>OY969770.1:0-5556121 GCA_963702915.1 Candidatus Acidiferrales bacterium | reverse complement strand
CTCTGACCGACATTCGATATGAGCAATGGTTGCATGGCCAAATCACAGCTGGCGCTGTGAGCGAGGAGTTTCGGAGGCTGGCGCCGCGGCGCGAAGTGTCCTTCCGCATGGAACTCGTGGATGGCCAAACCGCCCTCTTCGAACCGAGAGTCCCAAGCAGAAATTGCGAAACTCGCGACCAACAGGTGACGAACCGCTCACAAGCGACTTTCGGCCCAGCTTTCAAAGCACCTTTCGGAGGAGAGACCCAACAAGCGCACGAGAAATCACCAGATGCATAAAACGAAGGCAAAGAATCTGCACGCGGGCAAAACACTGGGATGGGCGGGAGCGACCCCACCCTGGCCGGCTTTCAGCCGCCCAAAAGGTCGGTGGGGTCGCTCCCGCCCGTCACCGAGGAACGGTGACCATGTTTTGCCCGCGTGCATACACGGATGTAATCGACCCTGAATGCAGACAAGAATAAATCCGATCAACGAAAGGAGAAAATTTCGATGGCAGTATTGAAAGCACCACCCAAACAACCCAAAACCACTGTTGTTCAACTGCGACTTGACGACGAAGCCAGGATCAAACTCGCGAAATACGCCGAGTTTCTCGACTGCTCACCCTCGTACGTCGTAACGGAGGCTCTGAAACTTGTCTACCACAAGGACAAAGAGTTTCAGTCCTGGCTTTCAGCCCAACACACCAGTAGTCACGAAGCGAGCTCGAAAGGAGAATCGTTCCAACTGGAATTGAAATAAACCTCCATGCACGACCGCCTCCAATTCGGCATGCGTGAGAACCCAGCGTCTGACCGACGACATGGCTCACGCTCAGAGTTTGATGCTTTCTCGAACGGCAATCTAGCAACGGAGGAAAACCGCCCACTTCCGGAAGCTGTCCTCACGCGCCACGACTCACCTTTAGCTGCTGATAGCAGCACCAAAGCCGCGGCACCTCACGCGGCCACAGTGGGGAAGGAAAGGCGCGACGCTCGATTGATGACAGTCCATGAGGTCGCCGAATTGCTGCATGTACCGTCGTCCTGGGTTTACAAGCGTACACGCCTCCGCTGCCACAATCGGATTCCTGGAATTCGTCTCGGCAAATATTGGCGCTTCCAACGAACGGACATCATGCGTTGGATTGATGCGAATCGGAAAAAGGACTATACGCGTGTCGGCTAGTCTGTATACACTCGAAGCCGACGCAAGGAAATGCGGACGAGCCAACGGAAAGGAACTAATGGCACGGCCGCGTTACCAAGATGGAAGTTTGTTCATTCGTGGAAAGCGCACCAAAGTTTGGGTCGCACGTTGGAGGGAAGACTTGATTCGAGAGGATGACTCTCTGCACCGCACACAGCGAACCGTCGTACTCGGATCGGTGAGCGATCTCTCGCGGCGTGAGGCCCGCTCGCTTTTACAGAAGCGAGTTTCTGAAATCAACCAAGGGCGACACCGCCCCCGACCCATCATGACCTTTGAGAAATTTGCAAAGGAAAATTGGCAACCCGGCGCGCTGCTCGCATTAAAGCCGAGCAGCGCACGAATCTATCAATTCAACTTGGACAAATATGTGATGCCTGTGCTCGGCAGAATGCGACTCTGCGATGTAACCCGAGGAACCATCCAGCATTCCCTGCTTACGCTCAAGCAAAAAGGGTATGCCCCTTCAACGTTGCATAGCATCCGCGTAACCATCGCTAAGGTTCTCCAGACCGCCGTTGACTCTGGATACCTAGAGCACAACCCCGCACAACGCATTCAAATTGGCGAGCGAGAAACCAACACGCCGCGTGTGTTTCTCACGCCGTCACAAATCCAAAGCCTCCTTGCAAAGTTGGAAGAACCATGCCGGGCGGTCGTCCTAACGGCTATTCTTACCGGTATGCGCATAGGAGAAATTCTCGCACTCCGGTGGAACCGCGTGGACTTCCTACGAGGGAGCCTCGAAATCGCGGAGACTTACTCGGACGGCCAGTTTGGAACTCCAAAGACGCGCAGCAGCCGACGAGTAATCCCGATGAGCTCAGCATTATCGAAGGCGCTCGAACTACGCCGGGCCCGTTGCATTCACAAGGAACCAGGGGACCTCGTGTTCTGCACAAGCAAGGGAACGCCTCTAAGCCCCAAAAACCTGTATAACCGTGCCTTGGCACCGACTTGCGATCAGCTGAAGTTGCCGAGGGTTTCGTGGCACTCTTTCCGTCACTCAAGTGCAACCTTGATGGGAGACATGGGCGAATCAATTAAGACAGCACAGGCAATCCTAGGTCATTCTGACCTGGAAACCACGCTCAACATATACATGCATGTAATCCCAGACTCGCAGCGACGTGCGGTCGAGCGAGTGGCGGGAGTTTTGTTCCCAGATGTTCCCAAGTTCGCGAGTAACGAACAGAACCAGGGAGAGTCAAGTAGTTCGAATTCAGCGGGTTAGTCTAAGAAGTTGGTGAACCGGGCAGGACTCGAACCTGCAACCCGCTGATTAAGAGTCAGCTGCTCTACCACTTGAGCTACCGGTCCACGGGCAATTTTCTATTTTACACGCTCAGGAATTTCTTGTCGACACGCCTTGCTCAGCTGCTCCTGCTGCCCCCCGCGCAGATTCTGTCACTTCGCCCGCAACTCTTCCGCCAAATCCCGCGCCACTTGGCGCGCCCGATCCAAATCCTGCGGTTCAAACGAAATCGCCGAAACCCGCGGATGCCCGCCTCCTCCGTACTTTTCCGCCAGCGAGGCCAGATTCTTGTCCGCCGTCGCCTGGTTCCATGGATTTGTCCCCAACGACACTTTCGCGCGTACTGGCGAAGCGCTCACGCTCACCGAATACACGCCCTCCGGGTGCAGCAAATAGGGGATGAACTTGTTGTAGCCTTCCATATCCAGGTCGCTCACGTCGAAAAAGATCACGCCATCCTTCGATTCGCAGCGTTCCCGCAAGACTTCAATGGACTTCTGGTGCCGCTCCAGCAGCGGTCCCAGATGCTTCGCCACGATTGGCAGCTTCACCATTTCATCTAGCGGACGGTATGCCAATTCCGTGATGATCTGCGCCGGCACGCCGTTTTCCGGAGCCGCTTCGATCACCAGCGCCAGTTGTGTTGCCGGTTCCACCAGCTCCGTCGCCGACTCCGCTGTCGGGAACTGCGCGCCGTCAATGATGTCCCCCCAATGGATTAGATTCTGCAGCGGTTTGGTGTCAAATCCGAATTTCTCTTTCGTCACTGTCCCGATCAGCTTCGTGCAGGACTTGAATTCCGGGTCGTAGTACATGTTCTTCCCGGGATGCTGCCGGAAATATTCGGCATCCGCCGGCGTAAGAAAAGCGCTTTGGTGGTGGTCAAACCACCATGTCAACTTCGGCGAATTCGAATACTTGAAATCCACGATGACGTTTTCATCGCCGTCAAACAGCCCCGCTTCCCAGGGATGCCTTGCTTTGTGCGTCATTCCCGTGAACTGGAATTCCGCCTTGGGGTCAAAGCGCTCCCGGTAGAAACGGTAGAACACCGCGGCCGAAGCGGTCCCGTCAAAGCAGCGATCGTGAAAGCACAGGCGAACTTTGGTCATAATGAACGAACGTATCTCCCTCCTCCACGGTCGCGGCCGTCAGAAGAAGCAAAGCATTTTACGATGTACGTGTGGTCGCAGAAAGTCAAGTGCAAAGCCGGGCGCAATCTTTGCCTTCAATCGTCTGCTCAGGCGCTCGCGGCGTACGGCCGGTTCTTGGCCACTCCCGGCCGCAGCGTGAAACGTATGTTGTAATACGGCGCGGCCGTAAGGACCTGTTGCAGCTCGCCGTCTTCCGCATACCGCCGCTTCGGAATATGCCGCGCCAGAATCGCGAACTCCAGCGGCTCCCGCCGGAAAGGATAGGGCGCCAGCGTGAAGTCACTCGTCCCCGCCTTGTGTATTTCCCAATCCACTTCCGTGCCCTCGTCATTCACGGGCACAGCCTCGATGATCGCCTCTTCCCCGCCGCCCAGGCAGAAAAACAACGACAGCCGGTCCAGCGCCTCCAGCCGCTGCGAATTCGCCTTGATCAGCCGTTCTTCCGTGAACGGCTTCATCGCCGGATCGTTCCGCAAGTCCACCTTCAGCCGCAATTGCTGCAGCCGCAACCTCTGCACAAAATCATTTGCGTGCTGTTGTTCCTGCGACTTCACGTACTTCGCCGAATAGCCCGGCATCGTCGCCTTCGCGCGGTCATACAATCCCATGCAGTGCGCCGCCACCAGCAGCCCCGCATACAAATCCGCCTTCACCGCGCGTTCGATTCCCCGCTGGTACAGCGACACGTGCTCTTCCGTCGGCACGGTCATAAATGTGTACGGAATGAACGTCTTCGGGTCCACTCCCGGCGCCAGTTCCCATTCCTGCCACCCGTTGTCGTGTTCTTCCGCCGCCAGACAAAACGATGCGAACGGCTCCGGCCGCGTAAATTCCGCGTTACCCCATTCGCGCGCGAAAAATCCCGTCAGGAACGCGTGATCCGTCTGCCGGATCACCACCATTGGGTCGTCTTGCTGCAGTATCATCGCCTTGCCCTTCGAGCACACCAGCACATCAAGTCCTCACATTATCCGCCTCCGCACAAGGGGATTCCAGTGCAACTCTCGGCGATTTCGCATCTGGCCAAAGTCCACGCAATCCAAGTATCATCAGTAGTACCGGTGCGGGAGTGGCGGAACTGGCAGACGCGCAAGACTTAGGATCTTGTGGCCGAAAGGCCGTGGAGGTTCAACTCCTCTCTCCCGCACCAACTTTCCCAATTACCTCGAAATAATTAAAGATCCGAGTTTGGGCACCTACAGCTGGCGGCCAATTATGTGTTCGCCGCCCGCCACAAGCCAGTTTAGGCAGGGAAACCGGTGTACGTCGAACCCGGAATACGCGCCGCCTTGCAACAGAATCGGAGTTAAACTCCAATTTAGGAGGAGCTACAATGCGACTTTCCCTCAAAGGAATGGCAATTGCCGGCGGATTACTGTGGGGCGGCGCCATCTTCTTCCTCGGACTTATCAATATGATCAGGCCGCCGTACGGTGCCAGCTTTCTGCAGGCGATCAGCTCCGTGTATCCGTGGTTTCACGCCTCAGGGTCGTTTGCTAATGTCCTGATTGGCACCGTCGACGCCTTAATTGATGGAGCCATCGCGGGCTTTCTCTTCGGTTGGCTCTACAACCTTTTTGCCGACGACCCGAAGCAAGCCTGAAGCTGAGATTTTGCCTCTCGTCGTCTGAGCGCTCGTTAAGGACGATTTTGCATCGCACGCCTTTTGTGCGATGAATCCCTCTTCCCTTGGGGTCCGCTCACTTGCTTCCGCCTCTCCCTCTACTTCAAAATGAAGCCCGCATTGATTACTCTTGTTCCCGGAGTCTTCCTTACATGCACGAGCGCAGCGTTCGCGACATCCTAAATCTTTACAATCCCGCCAATCCATTGGAAAACGCCTGGACGATTCCCGCTCGGTGGTATTTCGATCCTCGCATCGCGCAACTCGAACGCGACTCTGTCTTCGCCTCCAATTGGCAAGTCGTCGGCCGCCTCGACCAGGTCAAGAAGCCCGGCCAATTCTTCACCATTGCCGTCAACGAAGAACCTCTCGTCGTCGTTCGCAGCGATGATGGCCAGTTGCGTGCTTTCTACAATGTCTGCCGCCATCACGCCGCCGCCGTCGTTCCCGAATCTCACGGTTGCGCCAGGCAGTTTCGCTGTCCTTATCATGGCTGGACCTACGGCAATGATGGCGCCCTGAAGGGTATGGTCGAGTTTGAGGGCGTCTGCAATTTCAATCGCGCCGATAACGGCCTCGTTCCCGTGCGCGTTGAGGCCTGGGAGAATTTTGTCTTCGTCAATCTCGACGGCAAAGCCGCCCCGCTCCAGGAGTTTCTCGGAAAAGTTCCCGAACTTGTAGCGCCTCTGAAACTCAGCGAAAAGTTTCGCTACTTCGATCGCCGCATTTACACGCTCAACTGCAACTGGAAAGTTTATGTGGACAATTATCTCGATGGCGGCTATCACGTTCCCCACGCCCACAAAGGGCTGAGCAGCGTTGTCGAGTACACCAAATACACCATCGAGAATTTTGACCGCGCCTGCCTGCAGTCCAGCCCGCTCGATTCTTCCGGGGCTCTCGATTCTTCCATCGGCGCCACACGCCAAGGTCACGCATTCTATCTTTGGATCTATCCGAATTTCATGATCAACGCGTATTCCGGCGTGATGGATACCAACCTCGTCCTTCCTCTCGGCGTCGACAAGTGCGCGGTCATTTTTGATTATTATTTCGCGGACATCAGCCCGGCTGCCTCGCAACACCATCGCGAAAGCATCGCTGTCAGCGAAAAGGTGCAGGACGAAGACATGGCCATCTGCGATTCCGTCCAGCGCGGCCTCGCGTCTCGCGCCTACGTTGCCGGCCGTCTGTCCGTCCGCCGCGAAGCCGGCGAACACCTGTTCCACCGCTTGCTCTATCGCGACTTGACGAAGCAATTGCCGGCGGAGCCGTCGTAGCTTCAACTGCGATTTCGGAATTCAAAGATTGAAGAAGTTGAAAGGTGAAAGGGTATAAATGTATAAAAGTAAAATAGTGATAACATAGGATCGTGAATCGAGCATTGAATTCCGCGAAGTCCTTTGAAGATCTCCGCATCTTCCAAGAAGCGCGGCGCTTGACCGCCGACATCTGGAAGATTACCCGGAGCCGGCCCTTTTCGCGCGACAGAGTGTTGGCCAATCAAATTCGTCGCGCGGGGCTGTCCATCGTTTCGAACATCGCGGAAGGGTTTGAGCGAGGTTCACGCGCAGAATTTGGCCGGTTCCTAAAGATCGCAAAAGGCTCATGCGGCGAAGTAAGGGCCCAAATGCAGGTCGCCTCAGACCAGAATTACATCTCAAGCCAAGAATGCGAGAGCTTCTGTTCGGCGGCGAAACGCATCAGCGCAGGCCTCTCCAACCTGGCGCAATACCTAAAACAATCCCCCAACAAACCGCCCCCACCTAATTCCCCATAGTCGCTTGCACTCTTATACTTTTTCACTCTTATACTTTTATACTTCCGCATTCTTTTTCTATTCGAATATCACCGTCTTATTATCGTAAAGTAGTATCCGGTTCTCGATATGCCAGCGCACCGCCCGCGACAGCACCACTTTCTCCAAGTCCCTTCCCTTCTCCACCAGATCCTCGAGCCCGTCGCGGTGCGAAATCCGCGTCACTCCCTGTTCGATGATCGGCCCGTCATCTAGAACTTCCGTCACGTAGTGCGCCGTCGCTCCGATCAGCTTTACGCCGCGCTCGTAGGCCTGCTGTTGCGGCTTGCTTCCGACAAATGCCGGCAAGAACGAGTGGTGAATGTTGATGGTCCGCTGCGGATAGTGCGCGATAAAGTCCGTTGACAACACTTGCATATAGCGCGCCAGCACCAGCAGGTCAATCTGGTGCGCTTTCAGCAACTCCCACTCCTGCTCTTCCGCCTGCGCTTTCGTCTCTCGTGTCACCGGAAAAATGTGGTAGGGAATCCCGTAAAAATTCGCGTGGCGCAGCGCGTCGGGATGATTGCTGATAATCAGTGGAAATTCGCAGGCAAGTTCGCCATTGCGCTGCCGGTACAGCAAATCCACCAGGCAGTGATCGTACTTGGAAACGAAAATCGCCACACGGGGCCGGTAACTGCCCAGCGCGATGCGCCAGTTCATCCCGAATTTTTTTGCAATTGGCGCAAAGGCCCCGGGAAAGTCCTTCAAGTCCAGCTGGAACCCATCCAGGTCCCATTCCACACGCGCCAGGTAGTAGCGCTCCACGCCCGCCTGGTGTTGCTCAAAATGCAAAATGTTTCCGTCGTACCGGTAAATAAACTCCGCAATCGCCGCATCCAGCCCTTTCTGGTCCGGGCATTGCACAAGCAGAATGCCACTGTTCTTCACGAGGGTACCCTCCGCCGTACCCCCATCTTAAGCGAAGCCCTCGTGACGCGCGACTCCTCTTCCCGCTACAGCTTCTTGAAAAAATGAGCCACTTTCTTCCCGCCCTCTTCCGTGTAATATACCGTCACCTTCCCGGCTTTGTCCGCGCCCTTCCCGATCGCCTCGGCCGACTCCTTCGTGTCCCTGCCCACTACATCAAACGTCTGCTCCGTGCCATCCGCCGCTTTCACCGTAACCGTCTTCCCGCCCGAGCCGACTTTGCTCACAGTTCCGTCCACGGACTTGATCCCGTCCTTGCCCAGGTGGTCCACTTCCACCGCCGTCTTGTCGCCGCCCTTCTCCGTGTAGTGCACCGCGACTTCCGATCCTTCCTTTAAGCCGTGAAACGCATCCTTGGCGCCTTCCCCGGTCGCTTCCGCGCCATGGACGGCAGTTTTATCCACGAAATGAATGGTGTGCTCCGTTCCATCTTCTGTCTTCACCACCGCCGTTTTGGTCGCAGAGTCGAGCTTCGTAATCGTGCCGTGGATCGCCGTCACGACGTCGCTCGTCGCCAGAGCGGGCAACGCCAGCAATCCCGCCACCGCCACAACCGCTATCAGCATTTTCATCGCAATTCGCATTGGGGACATCCTCCTGTACTTCTATTGATTCGCCGCAAATGACCCAAAAAGCCTACTTCAATAGATGCCAGCCAGGGCAATCGGGGTGCTACAAGAAACACGTCCGGTCAGGCGGCTTGTCAGGAGTTGGCCTGACAGATGCAGGACTTTGTGAGACTATTCGAGTAGGGCAGCGAGAGGTGCAGCATGAAGTACCGAATTGCATTATGGGCGGCTGCGGGCTTTCTCGTTGCGAGCGGGTGGGCGGTTTATTTTTTAATGACAAGCAGGGACCATCCGATAGCCCCGGTTGTGTCCACTCTTCTCCGGTTAACCTGCCCCATTGCGATTGTCGGCTCGCATTATCCCGTTAGCCTCTATTTGGCTCTTGCTGCAAATGTCGCTACATATGCACTGGTCGGTCTAGTGGTAGAAACCCTGCGGCGACAATTAAGCCACTCAAACTAATTCATGACAGTTCGCTGCGAAGATCGTCATTTGCTCGGAAATCGGCACCAATACGTTCGGTCTAAGTTACCCGGTGGATGTCGGGCTTCCACCTTCTTTGACGTTTAGAGGCTAGCCTTAGCCTAACTACCCAAACCGCAAGCACGATTCCGACAAGCAACCCTAAAAAAAGAAGTTGGTACATAAAACCGCCTTATTTCGCACTCGGGATGGGACAGCCCGGCTCAATTGTCTGCTTGTTCCCAGAATAGGCGACCCGCGAGCGATGCTAGCAACAATTTGGAGTCGTGTGATGGGCTTATAAACAGTGCCGCCAGTGCTCGCCGTGACCGACTTGACGGCTCCCGCGTTGACCGGCGCGCACGTGTCGCCTTTGGCATGAATCATCTTTACTTCAGTGCTTCATAATCTGGCACTTCTATCGTCGTGCGCGTCACGCCAACATTCCCGGTGGCCACATCTTTGACGACAAGCGCCAACTGGTAGGACCCCGGCTCCAAAGGTACGGCGATTTTGCGATTTCGATCCTCCCGGCCGTTTTCTTCCAACTCTCGCAATTCCCCAGCACGCTCAAAGGTCGAGGCCACCCGTCCGCTCTGCTTGCTTATGCGCCCAAAAATCGCGTATCCGGCAGCTGTATCTTGATCTTTGTCGGGAATTGTCAATTGGTTTCTAGGAAGGTCCATCAAGATCCACGCCAAAGTAGTCGCGTGCGTCGCCCGGGCAAACTCTACCCGATACGTAAAATGGACCTGATCGCGGACTATATGAGATACGACTACCGCTTCCAGGTCCATGTACTTCAATCTAGGTGCCGGTGCGGGGCCAACGTGAAAGTAAATCCTCCCTGCTGTCTGCAGACTTGGTCGAGCAGTAGGATTTCTCCCCAGGTTGTAGACAGGGTTAAACAATAATTCGTTCTCATCTTGTTGCGGCCAGAGGAGGCTGTACATACCCGATCCCGCAGGATCGACAAATTCAAGATCCGCCTCATTTCCCATGCCCTCTAGATTCTTGTAATGCCAGCTCTCCCACGAATACTTCGGAATGTCGGGAGCACCTTCCGGCGGTTTCCACGCAGACTCATCCTTCGGGTGTGACACCACTCTGTCCGGAGGCCCAAAGAGAACATAGATGTGCCCGCGATCCGTCTCCCATCCTGGGATATCGCTGCCGAAATTCTCGTTTGCGAACACAATGCGGCGATAGTGCTCCGTCTTAAACTCATCGTCCGGGGATTCCGGGTTAGCGGAGCGCCTATACCAAAACTGTTCGATGAACTGCTCTCGTTCATCATTGGCAAGCAATATTAGGAACGCACATCTCTCTTCCGGCGAAATCAGGTAGCGTACGTCTTCGATCAGCCAATACCGATAGTGGTCCGGAAGCTTTGCCAGCGCCGCCTCTCGCCGGGCCGAGGCTGCTTTCCTGTCGGTTGGTTCCGCGCAGGGAAAACGTGGGCCGCTCTGCTCTGGGCTCTGCGTGGCCTGCGGCCGTGAGGCTATCGCTGACGTCTTGTTCGCTGCAGGATCGGCCACCTGCGAGCCCACGAAATTGGGCCACGCCAATCCCCAAGCAAGGAACGCAATGCACACCATTCGTCCCCGCAGTTTCATGCGAATCTCAATTCGCCTAGGATCACGCCTTATCCTCGTCGCTAGCCGATGGGGCCGTGTTTCATCCCCACAGATTCCCGCCACCCAGTGATGGTTGCCCAATCAATCTTGTGCGCCGTTCCGGCGTCGAACAACGCGCACGCCCTCCCTCTCGCACCCTTGCACTCTTATACTTTTATACTCTTATACTTCTTCTCTCTTCGACTCACTCTCCAGAGCAACGGCACCTGCTGCCTGCTTTCTTCCAGTGCACACCTGCTCTGTTAAGTGGAGTCTGTCCGCCGGCCCGTTCGCTTAATGCGGGGCGCTACCGTCGAACGGCTTGCAGCAGGGCGCGGAGCCTGGCGCGGTCGTCAAGATCCATGTCCACAATCTCGAAGGCAACGAGATCCGAACGAGCATCGCGCAGAAACAATTTCGCCGCGAAGCTTCGCAGACCGGTCTTGATTCGCATGGTGGCGGGAGTGCCAGGGAGCAGGCGATGTTCGCAAAAACAGATCCCTCCGCCGAGACTGAGTTGCCGGACCGACGCCGAAAAATCGCCATCCGCGGTGCTGATTTTGGCGGCCAGCGCGCGGCGGAGTCTCACTCTGGGATAGTAGCGCTGGCGTACACCGGGGGCGTCGTCAACGGGATCAAATGGCATCGGCTCCAGATCGGACGGTTTAAAGCCGGCACTGGACAAAACCGCCTTTGCGCCTTGCGGATCCATTTTCTGTAGAGATTGCCCTGCTACAATCCGCAATTCCCTGGGAAGAATGCCCTGGCGGGATTCCTTCGATTCAACCAGCTGGCGCACCAGGGGGATGGCCTCCCTGACGCGCAGGCGTCCCAGCGCCTCAATCGCCTTGATGCGAAGAAAGGGAGCCGTGAACTTGTGCAGTTCACCCGCGGCAATTGCGAGAAGCAACGGGACCGGGGTTGTTTCGCCACTCATTCCAATTTCGTCAAGCGCCAGAGGGACGACCAATGGATCGAGCGCGTCAAGAAGTTTAGCCAGCAGGAGCCCACGACAAGACGAACCAGCGCCGGCGATTTGCCGCACGACCGCGTCTTGATATACGCGGTTCCATTCGTGCAGACGGACGTGCAACACCTCATCCAGCGCGGCGGGATTGAGACGGCTCAGAAGGCCGACAATGGTAACAGCGGCGGCAGGGGGGCGCACGCGGATCGCATCGCACAAAGTACGTGCGGCCTCGGAACCAAGTTCTTCGGCGACTTTCACCAGGCGATCGCGTTCGCGCCGCCGCGCACAACGGCTGGTTTTCCCGGCAAGGTGCTCCGCGGCGGCCAGCGGCATGCGGCGCAACACTTCAAGCAGATCAGTCGAAGCCTCCCGCCCACGAAGCACTTCTTCGAGAAAGTCCGGAACGCGATTTTCCACGCCCACCCGCGCCAGTAGATCGGAGGTCATCTCCGGATGAACCTTCTGCAATGATTCCAGAATGGATAACATCTGCAGGATGGCAGGGTAGCGGTGGCGCGTGGCAGCTTCTTGGCCAAGCAGAACAAACGTCGCGCCAATCAAGTGCTGCAATCTAAGGTCGCTTTGTGTGGCGAGTTCCTCCCCGACGTAGCCGATCGCAATTCGCAGCGCTTCACCTCCCGGGCGGGGGTAGTATCCGGCGAGATCTTTCAATCCGAGGGCCGTCTTCTGCCGCCCCTCTGGAGAAGCACTGTGAATGCAACTCGCATAGTTCACCAGGACTTGCTGAAGCCGTTCCGATTCATCCGGCTCAGGGAGTTGATCCAGGTACTGCCGGATGTAGTGAGTCGGCACTCGCCAGGCTTGATCGGAAAGCAACACTTCCAGCTTTGCTGATTCCGGCGCTTTCGCCCAGAACTGCTGCTCCAGGGAATTAGTGGATGGCCGGGCGATCTCAAAACCCGTGGGCTTCACTTTCTCCTCGCGGGAACCCAGCGCCTCACGAAGAGAATCAACTTCGCGATTCAACCGGGTGAGCATTTCTGTCACCGCATCCACGCGCGCATCACCCTTCTGATAGCGATCCAGGGCCAGTTGGACCGCAAGGTGCTCCGCCACCTGCAGGAGCATCGGAGCGCCTACGTTCTTTTGCGGCCTCGACTGGGCAAACTCGGCCAGCGCCTGACGCAGAGTCTCCTGACTGGATGGCGGCAATTGCGCAAATTCCTGGTGCAACTTGGCGGGATCGGCGCCACTCACCCCGCCCTCTCGAGCGAGCTTGCTCAGCATGCGAATGACGTCACTGGTTTCCTCTTCTGTATGACCTTCTGCAGCAGCGGCACCGCCGGCGGACACTGCTTCGCCGCGGCTCGGCGGACCTGACTGGGCATCCGTCCTGGGCCGCGAACCGGACGGCTGGCCCATACCTTCCGCCGCCGTAATTAGCTTCAGCAGCTTGAGAGGGTCATCCAAGAGGCCCTGCATTTCCGAAGAGTCGGCGCCCAGTGTCTGTGCAAGAAGCTGAGCAGCAACTTTGCTTTCCGGCCGGTCCGAATCTGCAGGTACAAACCTAATTTCATTGATACGAATCCCACTCTGGGTATCTTCTCCGAGAGCTTCTTTGAGTTTTTCCGCCAGACCAACGGGCTTCGACCCGCTTTCGCCGAAGACGCGCACCATTCCCAGGAAAGCCTCGTGCTTCACTTGCGCGGTAAACGTCACGCTGGCGAGGTCAGCCGAAGCGAGAAACTGCGCAAAGCTTTGCTCCGCGGGCCCAACCTTCACAGGAAGGCCATCAACGAGGAGGCGGCTTTCCGAAACCGCCAGTTGCAAACTGCTCTTTCTGCCATCTGAAAACACGGATTGCAGATGTTCCCAGGCATCGCCGGCTTGGGTGGTTGTCTGCGCGTGCGCCA
Source organism: Candidatus Acidiferrales bacterium (assembly GCA_963702915.1). GTDB lineage: Bacteria > Acidobacteriota > Terriglobia > Acidiferrales > UBA7541 > Acidiferrum. The sequence goes on along the minus strand of OY969770.1, from coordinate 5,542,673 downwards.
TGCCATACATTCGTGCGGACTTCAAAAGAATGTTCAGGCTGCGCAGGAAGGCGCGCACAGCGGGGTTTTGTATTTCAACGGTTTGTGTTCGGGCCATGTTGCGAGATGCTCCAAACCGGGTTTAGCGTTTGGATCTCTTATTCGCTCATCGTATGCTTCTCTCGCTCTGGAAACAACGGGTTTGCCTCCAGAGCACGTCTCAGCGAGATCCCCCGACATCCCGGACAAGCGGCCGTGAGCTTCGAGGGACCGAGGCGGGCGCCTGCCTTCCCGAAGGTTTCCCAGACACACCACGCAACTTAGCCGAACTTAGCATGCCGCTTTGCACAACTGCGAATTGTTTCCATTGTCTTTGACAAAGCAACTAAACTGCTTCCACCGTACTCCTATCGCTTGAAGGATGGACGTGGAGAAGACCTCACGAGGAATCGATTCAAATTCGCTCTTGCAGTTGCGTTATGCCTTTGGTTTTTCTTCGAAGCAGCGTATGCGCAGAGCAATGGACCGTCATCGGGTGCTTCCCGGACTACGGCTCTCACCGTGCGGTCAAATTTGGTACTGGTGCCTACGCTCGTGAAGAACAAGGCGGGCCAGACGGTCTTCTCGCTTACAGCCGACGATTTCATCCTCACCGATAACGGCGTTCCGCAGTCGTTGCGGCTTGAGCCCGATACCGACTCGCAGCCCTTCGCGCTGGCCGTCATCGTGCAAACTGGGGGCCAGGGTGCATCGCACCTGCGTGACTACCGCGATCTTGGGGCCGTGCTGGATGCCGTCATTGGCAATGTGCCTCATCGCGTCGCTGTGATTGGTTTTGATAGTAAGCCTCGCCTCGAACAGGACTTCACCAACAATACCGATGCGGCAGCCCAGACGATTGCCACCCTCCACGAGGGCGACCCAGGCGCGGCCATTCTTGACGCGCTCAACTTCGGCATCAGTATTTTGCGCAATCAGCCGCCAGCCTACCGTCGCGCAGTAGTGCTATTCAGCGAGACAGTCGACAGTGGCGGCCAAACGAGCCTTGAGGATGCGATACGCGAAATCGACGCCACAAATACTGCGATCTATAGCTTCGCTTTTTCGAGTACGAAAGCGGCGGTGAAGCACGAAGGTTCGAAGGTGCCCAGGCCCGGAGGGAGTCCTTACGGGGATGCGCCATACCAGCCTGGTGGCTGCATGAGCAAAGACCCAAATGCCGACCCGGACGCGCACGGCAAGCGCAGCGTTCAGGCGCTGGACTGCGCAAGTGATCTGCTCCCACCATTGCGACTGGCGCGGATGGCATTCCTCGCCGCGAGTGACGGTCTCAAACGAAACGTTCCTCAGTCCGTGGCGCAACTAACGGGCGGCGAGTACTTCTCATTCAAGGACGCGACCACGCTCTCCAAACACCTGATTACCATTTCGAACGACGTGCCAAATTACTACCTCTTGAGCTTCCGTCCACGATCACCAGATCCAGGTCTCCATGCACTGGAACTGCGCCTCAAGTACAGAGCGGATCTCCGATTGAGGGCACGCAAGGCATACTGGGTGGGCGCGGAGGAACCCGCGAACAACAACTAACTCTGCCGACAGGCAATTCCACCTGCCTTTCCGCATCGCACTTAGACCGCACGAGCGGAGCAATTTCAGCGCCCTAGTCTCCAGTCCCGCTCTCGCGTTGACCCCCGCCCAACGCTCCCCTATACTTTTATCTGGGATTTTTTAGCGCCCGCCCTTCACCGCAGTTCGTTTCCCGAAGGTTTCCAGACACACCACGCAACTGACGGGACACTCGGGATTCGTCTTCCCCGCGGCAAGGCCGGGCTAGCGCAAATCGCCTCACCGCGCGCACTGCCAAACTCGGCGCGCACTCAACAGGGAGAATCACCATGGCGGAAGCAACTTGCCGGAGAGAACTCGAGCTGGAAATTCCGGCTGAAGAAGTAACCAAGCAAACCGAAAAGGTCGCCAAGGAACTGGCGCGCGTCGCTCGCGTCCCCGGCTTCCGTCCCGGCAAAGCCCCGCTCTCGCTCATCAAAAGGCGTTTTGCCGACGACATCAAGGGTGAAGTCCTGCAAACGCTCGTGCCGGAGCGCGTCGAAAAAGCCGTCGCCGAAGAAAAGCTCACGCCCGTTTCCCAGCCGCAGGTGGACAAGCTCGAATATAACGAAGGCCAGCCGGTAAAATTCCGCGCCTCGTTTGAAGTCCTCCCCGAATTCTCGCTCGCCGATTACAAGCATCTCGAAATCGAACTCCCCGAATTGGCCATCACCGACGAAAGCGTCGCCAACACCCTGGCCGAAATGCAGCAGCGCGCCGCCACGTTCGCTCCCGTCGAAGGCCGCACGGTCCAGAACGACGATTTCGTCCAGGTCAAGCTACTTGGCACGCCCGAAGGCGGCGGCGAACCACTGCAAGCCGAAAGCGTCCTCTGCCACGTCGGCGCCGAGGAAACGATGGAACCGTTCAACGAAAACCTGCGCGGCGCCAGCGTTGGCGACCACAAAAACTTCGATGTCGCCTATCCCACCGATTATCCCGACCCCAAGCTCGCGGGCAAGACTTTTCACTATTCCGTGGACGTCCTCGGCATCAAAACCAAAAAGCTTCCCGAACTGAACGATGAATTCGCCAAAGACGTCAGCGACGCCACTTCCCTCGACGAACTCAAGAAGAAAATCCACGAAGGGCTGGAGCACGAGCGCGACCATCGCCAGAAAGATCTCACGCGCGAAAAAATCCTAGCCGAACTCGTCAAGCTCCACGACTTCCCTGTGCCCGAATCTCTCGTCGAGCATCAAATGGACGTGCGCTTGGAGCGTGTGGTGCGCTCTTTGGCCCAGCAAGGCGTCGATCCCCGAGCCGTAAACGTGGATTGGGTGACGCTGCGCCGGCGCCAGGAAGACCGCGCCAAGGATGACGTCAAGGCCGAACTTGTGGTGGACCGCATCGCCACGGAAGAAAAGATCGAAGTTAGCGATGAAGACCTGCACAAGGAGCTCGAGCACCTCGCCAGCCATAGTGGCGAATCCGCCGAAGCTCTGGAGGCTCGTTTGACAAAGCAAGGAGCCCTCGATAGGATGAAAGCTAAGCTGCGGAGTGACAAAACCGTCGACTGGCTGGCCCAATCGGCCAAGGTGAAGACCGTCGCCGCGGCCAGTGCCACCGGAACCAAGTGATTTCGTCCCCGCTTCTGCGAGCACACTCAAGCCCATGAGAAAACACGAAGAGCCCGAATATTACGGCACAACTCTAGTTCCCATGGTGGTCGAACAGACCAGCCGCGGCGAGCGCGCCTACGACATCTACTCCCGCCTGCTGAAGGAGCACATCATTTTCATCGGCACGCCCATTGACGACCACGTCGCCAATCTGGCCACTGCCCAGATGCTTTTCCTCCAGGCCGAAGATCCCGAAAAGGACATTCAGCTGTACATCAATTCCCCGGGCGGCTCCATCACCGCGGGCTTCGCCATCTACGACACCATGCAATTCGTGAAACCGGACGTCGTCACCACCTGCGTTGGCCAGGCGGCTTCCATCGCCGCCGTTCTTTTGGCCGGTGGCGCGCCCAAAAAGCGCTTCGCCCTGCCCAACGCCCGCATCCTGATCCACCAGCCGTGGATGAGCGGCCTTGGCGGACAGGCCACGGACATTGATTTGCACGCCAAAGAGATTCTGCGCATGCGTACCACCATCAATCATTTGCTGGCCAAGCATTCCGGGCAGCCAGTCGAGCGCATCGAAAAGGATGTGGAGCGGGATTACATCATGAACCCGGAGCAGGCCAAGGAATACGGCATGATTGATGAGATCATTTATAAGCACCGGTAGTACTGCGCTGCGTTGCTGTTTGCTATCAGTACTAGAGACTTTCTCTTTCGCCTGAGGGAGAATTCGGCCTAGAATGGATTTACCAAACTGGCGCTGCCGCCGGTGGATGAGGCCTTCACACACGTGAAAAAATACAGCTCAGATGAACCCCTGCGCTGCTCCTTTTGCCACAAGACTCAGGAGCAGGTAGAGAAGCTGATTAGTTCCCCGTCGGATTATCCCCGCGCGTACATTTGCAATGAGTGTGTGGGCGTTTGCCAGACCATTCTGGAAGACGAGAAGCGCGAACAGGCCGCTTCACCCGCGCGCCGCCTGCCTCGGCCCCCCGAAATCAAGCAATTCCTGGATAGCTACGTCATTGGCCAGGATCGCACCAAGAAAAAGCTCGCCGTCGCCGTCTACAACCACTACAAGCGCATCTTCCTGAACAAGCAGCCGGGCGAAGTCGAGCTCAGCAAGTCCAATATTGTCCTGATCGGCCCCACCGGTACCGGCAAAACGCTTCTGGCGCAAACTCTTTCGCGCATGTTGGATGTGCCATTCGCCATCGTGGACGCCACTACTCTCACCGAAGCAGGCTACGTTGGTGAAGACGTCGAAAACATCATCCTGAAGCTCCTGCAGGCCGCTGATGGCGATGTGCAGAAGGCCCAGCAGGGCATTATCTACATTGACGAGATTGATAAAATCGCTAAGAAGGACGAGAACCCCTCGATCACCCGCGATGTCAGCGGCGAAGGCGTCCAGCAGGCCCTCCTTAAAATTCTGGAAGGCACCGTGGCCAATGTACCTCCCCAGGGCGGCCGCAAGCACCCGCACCAGGAATTTACCCCGGTGAACACCACCGACATCTTATTTATATGCGGTGGCGCGTTCGTGGGCCTGGAAAAGATCGTCGAGCGCCGGGTGGGCAAGCGTTCCCTGGGCTTCCACACCGATGCAGCTCCCACCACGTTGCAGCGTCGCAACACGGAATTGCTCGAACAGGTGCAGCCTGGCGACCTGATCAAGTACGGCCTGATCCCTGAATTTGTGGGACGCCTGCCCGTCGCCGGTGTCATGAGCGATCTGGACAAGGGCGCCCTGATGAAGATTCTTACGGAGCCCAAGAATGCGCTCCTGAAGCAGTACCAGCGCCTCTTCGAGTTTGAAAACGTGCGCCTGCGCTTCACGGATGACGCTTTGGAAACAGTGGCCGAGTTGGCGCTTCAGCGCAAGGTCGGCGCGCGCGGCTTGCGTATGATCCTCGAAGACCTCATGCTGGAGTTGATGTACCACCTCCCGATGCAGCGCAAGATTCGGGACTTTGTCGTGACCGCGGACATGGTCCGGGGCCAGGACATCAATTGGAGTTTGCTGGAAAAGGCGGGATAGTTTTTCTGCAGTCTGCTGGTTCACGATTATTCCGGCAGTCCTTTATATCCCCCTATTAAAGGAGTCTCAGGGGCCTGCATGTTCACTCGTGAAAAACAGGAAATGAAGCGCGTACCGATGATGCCGGTGCGGGACATGGTCATTTTCCCGCAGCAGATGACTCCCTTTATCGTCGGCCGTGAAGCCAGCGTTCGCGCTCTGGAAGAAGCCCTTGCCGGTGACAAGAAAATTTTTCTTTCCACGCAGCATGATGCTTCCGTGGACGACCCCAAGCCCGAGGAAATCTACGCGGTCGGCACCCTCGCCAACATCGTGCAGAGCGTCAAGCTCCCCGATGGCAACATCAAAGTACTCGTCGAGGGCGTCGAGCGCGCCCGCGCCCTCTCCATCAGCCCTGAGGAAGGTTTCTTCCGCGCCACGATTCGCCTGATGGCCGCCAAGATCGAAACCTCTCCGCAGGTCGAACAGCTCGTCCAGAAGGTCACCACCCTCTACGAACAGTTCATCAAGCTTTCGCAAAGCCTCAATTACGACACCATGATCGCGGCCGCGCGCGTGGATGATCCTTCCCGTCTCTCCGACACCATCGCCGCGAATCTGCAGCTCCCCGTGGACGAAAAGCAGGATCTCCTTGAGACCGCCGATCCCCTCGAGCGCCTCAATCGTGTCGCCGATATCCTGGAAATCGAGCTGGAAAAGCTCAATGTCGACCGCAACATCAATACGCGCGTCAAGCGCCAGATGGAGCGCGCCCAGAAAGAGTATTACCTCAACGAAAAACTCAAGGCCATCCAGAAGGAACTCGGCCGCGGCGAAAAGAACGAAACCGATGAGCTAAAGAAGAAGATTGATGCTGCCGGGATGCCCAAGGACGTCCTGGAAAAAGCCACCACCGAACTCAAGCGCCTCGAGCTGATGCCCCCGATGTCCGCCGAATCCACCGTCAGCCGCAATTACATCGATTGGCTGCTCGCCGTGCCGTGGAAAAAGCGCTCCAAGGAAATTCGCGATATCAAGGCCGCCGAAGTCATCCTCAACAACGAGCACTACGGCCTGGAGAAGATCAAGGAGCGCATCCTGGAGTTCCTCGCCGTCCGCCAGCTGGTCAAGAATCCCAAGGGCTCCATTCTCTGTTTCGTCGGGCCTCCGGGCGTCGGCAAAACTTCTCTCGCCATGTCCATCGGCCACGCTACCGGGCGTAAATTCGTCCGCGTCTCCCTCGGCGGCGTGCGCGATGAAGCCGAAATTCGCGGCCATCGCCGTACCTACATTGGCGCGCTCCCCGGGCAGATCATTCAGATGATGAAGAAGGCCGGCACCGTCAATCCCATCTTCGTGCTTGATGAAGTGGACAAAATGTCCACCGACTTCCGCGGCGATCCCTCGGCCGCTCTCATGGAAGTCCTTGATCCGGAGTTGAATCACTCTTTCACCGATCACTATCTCGACGTTGAATACGACCTCTCCAAGGTCATGTTTGTGTGCACCGCCAACGTGCTCCACACCGTTCCGCAGCCCCTCCAGGACCGGATGGAAATTCTGCGGCTCCCCGGCTATACGGAGCAGGAAAAACTGGAGATCGCCAAGCGCTTCCTCGTCAAGCGTTCCCAGGAAGCCACCGGGCTTTCGGACAAGAATCTCACCTTCACCGATGAAGGCCTGTTGCACATGATCCGCCACTACACTCACGAAGCGGGCGTGCGCAACCTCGAACGGGAAATCCAGAATATCGCCCGCAAGATGGCGCGCCGCGTTGTCGCCGACGGCAAGGAGACGTCCGTCAAGATCACCGCCGAGAACGTCAACGAGTATCTCGGCGTCCTGAAATACCGCGAACTCTGGCTTGAGAAGCAAAATGAAATTGGCCTCACCACCGGCCTGGCCTGGACGGAAGTCGGCGGCTCTGTTCTCTCTGTGGAAGCCACCACCATGGAAGGCAAGGGACGCCTGACTCCCACCGGAAAGCTCGGCGAAGTGATGCAGGAATCCGCGCAAGCCGCCATGAGCTATGTGCGTTCTCGCACCGCCGCGCTTGGCCTCGCCAAGGATTTCTACCGCACTCTCGATATTCACGTGCATGTCCCCGAAGGCGCCATCCCCAAGGACGGCCCCTCCGCCGGTATCACGATCTGCAACTCGATTGTCAGCGCGCTCACCAAAAATCCAGTGCGTTGCGACGTGGCCATGACCGGCGAAATCACCCTTCGCGGCAAAGTTCTCCCCATCGGCGGGGTCAAGGAGAAGTTGTTGGCCGCCCACCGAATGGGCTTGCGTACCATAGTGCTTCCGAAGGATAATGAGAGAGACCTTGCGGATATCCCTCAGGAGATTCTTTCCAGCCTGAAAATACATTTCGTGGAAACAATGGACGAAGTGTTGCAGATTGCGCTGGAGCGCCCGGTTGTGCCGTTGGAGCACACTGGCGTTGCGCCCGTTGCGGATTCTTTCACGGGCCCCGATAAAGACGCGAGTTTGACCAACTAAGTTGCAGTTGCAGGCGCGGCTTGCCCCCGCGGGCCGCTTGTTCGTCTTAACCTGGAACTGCCTCCGGTTGCAGACAGTTTGGTTGCCCGCTTTGGCGGTTCGTTCTTTCCGCCGGTTGGTTTACCACCACGCAGTCCATTCCGGGTATTCATGGTCAACTTGCACAACCATTTCAACCAATAATTCACCAAGAGTCAGGATATATGGCAAAAGAGACAAGCACTGAAGGTAACAATCAAATCAGCATCAGCCTTGCTGAGCTTAAAGAAAAAAACATCACCGATCTCGCCAAAATCGCCAAGGAACTCAACATCCCCGGCGCCAGCGGCATGCGCAAGCAGGAACTTATCTTTCAGATCCTCCGCGCCCAGACCGAGAAGAGCGGTTTGATCTTCTCCGAAGGCGTCCTGGAGTGTCTCCCTGACGGGTTCGGCTTCCTGCGCGCCCCGGAATACAACTATCTCCCCGGCCCCGACGACATCTATGTCTCCCCGTCGCAGATTCGCAAATTCGATCTGCGCACTGGCGACACCGTCTCTGGCCAGGTTCGCCCGCCCAAGGATGGCGAGCGCTATTTCGCCCTCATTAAGGTGGAAGCCGTCAATTTTGAGGATCCCGAGGTCGCCCGCAACAAAATTTTCTTCGATAACCTCACGCCTCTCTATCCTCAGGGCCGCCTCAAGATGGAAACCACCAAGGAAAACCTCACCGGCCGCGTTCTCGATCTTCTCTGTCCCGTCGGCAAAGGCCAGCGCGGCTTGATTGTCGCTCCTCCCCGCACCGGCAAGACCATGATGCTGCAGTCCATCGCGAATTCCGTCACCACTAATCATCCAGAGGTCGCCCTCATCGTCCTTCTGATTGACGAGCGCCCCGAAGAAGTCACGGACATGCAGCGCACCGTCAAGGGCGAGGTCATCAGCTCCACCTTCGATGAACCGCCGCAGCGGCACATTCAGGTGGCCGAAATGGTCCTCGAAAAGGCCAAGCGCCTCGTCGAGCACAAGCGCGATGTCGTCATTCTCCTCGACTCCATCACCCGCCTCGCCCGCGCTTATAACGCCGTTACCCCGCCTTCCGGCAAGGTCCTCAGCGGCGGTATTGACGCCAACGCCCTGCAGCGTCCGCGCCGTTTCTTTGCCGCTGCCCGCCACGTCGAGGAAGGCGGTTCGCTTACCATTATCGCCACCGCGTTGATTGACACCGGCAGCCGTATGGACGACGTCATCTTTGAAGAGTTCAAGGGCACCGGCAACATGGAAATCAACCTCGACCGGCGCCTCTCCGATAAGCGCGTCTTCCCCGCCATCGATATTCAGCGCTCCGGCACTCGTAAGGACGAACTGCTTCTTCCCCCCGACGAGTTGAGCCGCGTCTGGGTGCTCCGCAAGGTACTCAGCCCCCTCTCCACTGTGGAAGCCATGGAACTCTTGCTTAGCCGCCTCACCAAGAGCAAGACCAACATGGAGTTCCTCAGCTCCATGTCCGCCCCAACGTAGTGCTCCCCGGGAACGTCAACTCTGCCCCATCCCGCGGGTTAAGCGGGATGAATCTCCTGATTGGCGACTCGAACACTCTTTGGAGTGCGACAGCTTGCCGCCGCTTTCGCGCTTGCAACCGAAACGGCCAAACGAAATCTCTACTCCCACGGCATCCTCTCTCTAGCGGTATTCGCTTCTGCCCCCAGCCCCGCGCCGTGTTTCGTACAAGGGGTACATGAGTGCATGAAAAATTCATAGCCCGCCAGCCCATCTTTGACCTGCGCTTGCGGGTCTTTGCCTACGAACTTCTCTTTCGCGGCGGCCCGCAAAATGCCTTCACACCCTACGCCAACGCTTCGGCCAGCGTCATTGCCGATTCCATCACTCTCTTCGATATTCAACTTCTGACCGGCAATGCCCGCGCCTTTGTTAACGTGGATGAACTCGCCCTCCGCCTTGGCGCTCCCCGCCTGCTCCCCGCCAACCGCATTGTTGTGGAAATCCTGGAAACCGTTCAGCCCTCCAAAGAGATTCTCGCCATCTGCCGCGAACTCCGCGATGCGGGATATTTCTTCGCCCTCGACGACTTCGTTGACGCGCCGCATTCCCGCCCCTTCGTCGAACTCGCTCACTTCCTTAAGGTGGATTTTCAGTTGCTCGATCCCGACGCGCGAAAAGCACTCGCGGCCAAGTATCGCAGCCCCAATATCTCCTTGCTGGCTGAAAAAGTGGAAACCCAGCAGGATCTCGATGAGGCCAAGTCCCTCGGCTTCTCCTATTTCCAGGGCTATTTTTTCTGCAAGCCTTCCATGATCGAGACCCGCGAAATTCCCGGCAATAAAATTATTCAGCTTCAGATGCTCAACGCCGTCGCCGCTCCTGATCTGGACTTCAACCGCATCGAGGGGCTCCTCAAGCTCGAGCCTTCTCTCCTCTACCGCCTCCTCCGCTATCTCAATTCCCCCGTCCTCGGCCTGCACAGTGAAGTCCACAGCGTCCGCCAGGCGCTCTCTCTTCTCGGCGAACGCGAATTCCGCCGTTGGGTCTCCATCTTTTCCGTCATCGCTCTCAGCAGCGGCAAGCCGCCGGAGTTGATTCGCACCGCTCTAACCCGCGCCTATTTTTGCGAGGAAATCTCCAGGCACATCGGGCTGCAGGATAAAAGTTCCGGCCTCTTCCTCATGGGCCTTCTTTCTGTCGCCGATGCCTTGCTCGATAAACCCATAAATGATGTCCTAAACCTGCTTCCCGTCTCTGCGGAAATCAAGACCGCTCTCTCCGGCGGTGAAAACTCGTTCCGCGATGTCTACGAACTTCTGCTCGCGTTCGAACGCGCCGACTGGGCTCGCCTCGTCACCCACATCCAACGCGTGGGTTGCACGGAAGAAGATGTCCCCGACGCCTACAAAACCGCCATCCAGAAAGCCTCCACCATCAGCCTATAAAAACAAATAGCACAGTCACTCCTGACTGCGCTCTTGGGTTGTTCTTGGGTCCCCGTTCGTAGGGGTCCTGCACTGCTGGACCCCAGTTCAGCAAGCACGAATCCCCGTTGTCATCCCGACCGGAGGCCCGCATCTTTTGCGGGCCGTAGTGGAGGGATCGTGGCACAGTCACTCCTGACTGTGCTCTTGGGTTCGTTCCTGGCTGTGATCCTTCTACGCGCGTTCCAGCGTCGCTCCAGCGGAACTTATCTGGTCTTCCCGTTCCCGTGCCAAAAACACGATCAACCGCGCCGTTTCCTCAATTCCCATCGCCGTGTTGTCAATCAACACCGCATCTTTCGCGCGCAGCAGCGGTGAAACCTTTCGTTCGCGGTCCCGCTTGTCACGCTCACGAACTTCTTGCAGCACTTCCAACAGCGTGAAGTTCTCTCCCTTTTCCTGATGCTCTTTCCAGCGCCGCTGCGCTCTCGTTTCCGTGGAAGCCTCCAGAAAAATCTTCAGCTCCGCTTTAGGAAAAACCACCGTGCCGATGTCGCGCCCTTCCATCACAACCCCGCCGCCCTGCCCGGCGCGCTGCTGCTCCGCCACCAGCACTTCCCGCACGCCCGCAATCGTCGCCAGCCGCGATGCCGCCTGTGCCACTTCTGCCGTGCGAATCTCCTGCGTTACTTCCCGGCCGTCCAGGAACACACGATTCTTCAATCCCGCCGCTTCCTGCTCCGCCGTCGGCGCCGCCAGTTCAATCCTCGTCTCGCGCGCCAAATTTTCCAACGCCGCTTCATTCTCCAGCGTAATTTTCCGCTCCAGCGCCTTTAGCGCCACCGCGCGGTACATCGCCCCGCTGTCCAGATACAAGTAGCCCAGCATCGCCGCCGTGCGCCGCGCCACCGTGCTCTTCCCCGACCCCGCTGGCCCATCAATCGCAATCGTAAGTCGTGCGCTCATTTCCGTTATTCTTGCTTCCTGATCTCTGATATCTGATAACTGATATCACTTAAATCACATCGCCCACCGCAGCCCTAAAATCCCATGATGTTGTAACCGCAATCCACGTATAGCGTCTCCCCGGTAATCCCCGAACTTCCCTCCGAAAGCAGAAACACCGCCGTGCTGCCCACTTCCGCCGGGTCCACGTTGCGCTTCAAGGGAGAGCGTTCCGCGTGCGCCCTCAGCATCTCTCCCAATTGCGAAATCCCGCGCGCCGCCAGCGTCTTGATCGGCCCCGCCGAAATCGCGTTCACGCGTATGTTCTTCGCTCCCAGGTCGCTCGAAAGATACCGCACCGTCGCTTCCAGCGCCGCCTTCGCCACGCCCATTACGTTGTACTTCGGCACAACTTTTTCCGCGCCGTAGTACGTCATCGTCACGATTCCGCCGCCCTCCTTCATCAGTGGCGCCGCTGCTCGCACCACCGCAATCAACGAATACACGCTGACGTCGTGCGCAATCCGGAATCCCTCGCGGCTTGTGTTGACGAACTCACCTTTCAAATCTTCCGCCGGCGCGAACGCCACGCTGTGCACCAGCCCGTGCAGCACCCCGTAGCGCCCTTGTAATTCCGCAAACAGCTTGGCAATCTCCTCGTCCGACGACACGTCGCACATGAAGCCTTCCGACCCGGGCAAATCCGCGATCAGGTCTTTTGCTTCCTGCTCCAGCCGGTCATTTTGATACGTGATCGCCAACCGCCATCCCGCTTGGTGCAACTTCTGCGCAATGGCCCACGCGATGCTCCTCTTATTCGCCAGGCCAAAAATCACCGCTGTCTTTTGTGTCTCGCTCAATGTTCCCCTCAGCTGAGTTTTTTCTTAAGGTGTGTTGCGTCAAACTCTAGCGTTCGTCTTGCTTCCTGATATCTGGTCGCTGATATCAGTTATCAGATATCAGTTATCAGAAACCAAGAATCCATCCCCCTGAATCCATCGCAGTCTATCAGCCTTGGCTCGCCACTCGCCACTCCTCACTAGCCACTCGTTTACCCCGCTCGCGGCACCGCGCTTCCTGATATCTGATCGCTGATATCTGATATCCTTCGCCCGCGCTCAGCCTTCAACCCCTAGATCCGATGAAACGCCTTCTCGATCTCCTTCAGCGAATATCGCAACACCACCGGCCGCCCGTGCGGACAGCTCATCGGGCAATCCGTTTTCGCCAGCGCCCCCAGCAGCCATTCCATCTTCGTCTGATCCAACGGCATGTTCACCTTGATTGCCGCGTGGCATGCCGTCGAGGCCGCGATCTTCGCCTGTAGCGTATCAATGGAAATCGCCGCATTCTCCCGTTCCAGCCCATCCAATATCTCCGTCAGCAATTGTTCTGCATCGCTTGCCGCAATTCCTCCCGGCACCGCCTGAATCGCCACGCTCTTCGGCCCCATCGGCTCCACTTCAAATCCGTTCGCCGCAAGTTCTTCCGCAATCTTTTCGTAAACCACCAATTGCCGCGGCGCCAGCTCAATCACGATTGGCATCAGCAGCCGCTGCGCTTCCACTTTCCCCGCCCGCCGCGCTTCCAAATGCTGCTCAAACAAAACGCGTTCGTGCGCAACGTGCTGGTCCACAATCCACAATCCCTCGCCATTCACCGCCACGATGAAGCTCGCGCTCACCTGCCCCAGCGGCTTCAAATCCGCAATTTGCTCCGGTCGCGGCAGCGTTGCGGGAGCTTCCGCACTCGTTCGCGAAAAATTCTCCGCCCAATTGGTCGCCGCAGTCGTCGCCGTTGCCGACGCTCCAGCATCCAGCGCCACTCCCGGCTCAAACGGAAATCGTTGCGGCACGGGCTGCATCGGCGCGGTCGTCAAATCAAATCCCGCGCCCGAGGCATAGTCCGATCCAACTCCGGACCCCACTCCCAACTCTTCCAGTGGTGGAATAATCGCCCGCGGCACGCCCGAATTTGCATTCGGTTCCGCAAATCCTCCCGCGAACGTCCCCGGCGGCGCCACCGGATTCGGCGCCATCGTCGCCGCCGCCGCCGCGAAACTGGCGATTGGCCGCGTGCTCATCAGCGCCTGACGAATCGCGTCGCGCGTGAAATCGTGCACAAATTGCGAGCGCCGGAAGCGCACCTCGATTTTCGCCGGATGCACATTCACGTCCACTTCGTCGTAGGGCATTTCCAAAAACAGCAGCGTCGCGGGAAAAACATTTGGCGGCAAAATATTCCGGTAAGCCTCATGAATCGCATGCAGGATGAGCCGGTCGCGCACCAGCCGCCGGTTCACGAACACGTAAATCCCGTTGCGGTTCAGCCGCTGAATTTCCGGCCGCGATGTAAACCCCGTCACTGTCAGCGTCGCCGACTCTTCGCCCGCTTCCATTTCCGGTTCCGTAATCGCCGCGCGAAACGCCGCGGACACCGGCGCAATTCCCACCAGTTCGTCCAGCGCCTGCTTCCCGAATAACTGGTACACGCGGTCGGCCAGCTTTTCCACCGGCGCGCAATTCACAATTTCCTGTGTCGGCGTTGTCAGCGTAAACTGCTTCCCCGGATTCGCCAACGCGTAATGCGTCACCAGCGATGCGATGTGTCCCAACTCCGTCGTGTCCGACTTCAGGAATTTCCGCCGCGCCGGCATGCAGTAAAACAGGTCCGCCACGCTGATCGTCGTTCCCGCCGGCAATCCCGCGGGCTTCACATTCACCAACTTCCCGCCCGCAAACTCTACCCGCGTCCCCTCGGCCTCATTCGCGTCCCGCGTTTCCAGTAGCAGCCGCGAAACCGCCGCAATCGAGGGCAGCGCCTCCCCGCGAAATCCCAGCGTCGCAATCGAAAGCAAATCATCCGCCGTTCGCAATTTGCTCGTCGCGTGCCGTTCAAACGCCAGCAGCGCATCGTCGTGCGCCATTCCGTGCCCATCGTCAATCACGCGGATCATCCGCTTCCCGCCCACCTCCGTCTCAATGCGCACCGAATTCGCGCCCGCGTCCAGCGCGTTCTCCAGCAACTCCTTCACCACCGAAGCCGGCCTCTCCACCACCTCGCCCGCCGCGATCTTGTTCGCCACCGCCTCCGCCAATATGCGTATCCTGCTCATTTTTTCTTAATGTCAATCCCCAACTGCTCCAACTGCTCCTCATCCACCGTGCTCGGCGATTCCGCCATCAAATCCACCGCCGCCGTCGTCTTCGCAAACGCGATTACTTCGCGAATGGATTTCTCCCCCGCCAGCAACATGGCCACGCGGTCCAGCCCCAGCGCAATTCCACCATGTGGAGGCGTGCCATACGTCAGCGCATCGAGGAAAAATCCAAAGCGCCGCCGCAGTTGCTCTTCCGTCAATCCCAGCGCCTTGAACAGCCGCTCCTGAATATCCTGCCGGTGAATTCGGATGCTGCCCGATCCCAGCTCCACTCCATTCAGCACCAGGTCGTAGCCCTTCGAGCGCACTTCCCACGGCGCCGTCTCCAACTTCTCCAAATCCTCGTCCACGATTCCCGTGAACGGATGCTGCGCGCTCACCCAGGTCTTGTCCGTCTCGCTCCATTCAAACAGCGGAAATCCCGTCAGCCACAAAAATTTCCACTGCGACTTGTCAATCTGTCCCAGCGCTTCGCCAAGCTGCAATCGCAAATGCCCCGCCACCAGCGCCGCCGCTTCCGTCCCCTTAATCTCTTCTTTCGCGGACACGGCCACCACCAGATCGCCCGTCTTCGCGCCGCAAGCCTCCGCCAGCTTCTTGACATTCTCCGCGCCGATCAATTTCTCCACCGTCGAAGTGATCCCTTCCGCCGCCACCTTCACGAAATAAGCCCCGCGCGCGCCCAGTCCCTTGGCCTTTTCCGCCAACTCGTCAAGTTGTTTCCGCGAATACCCTGCCGCCCCCGGCGCCGCCAGCGCAAAAAGGCTTCCGCCAATTTGCAGCTTCTGCCTCGCTTCCGCCGGAAAACATTCCGTCACCTCGTGCAGCTCCATCCCAAACCGCAAGTCCGGCTTGTCGCTGCCATACTTCCGAATCGCGTCCTTGTACAACATGTGCGGAAACGGCGCCTTCGCTTCGATTCCCGCCACCGCGCACGCTCGCACCATCACATTCTCGATCACGCTGAAAATATCTTCCTGCCGCGGAAAGGACATCTCCACGTCCAACTGCGTAAACTCCGGCTGCCGGTCCGCGCGCAAATCCTCGTCGCGGAAACATTTCACGATCTGGAAATACCGGTCCAGCCCGCCAATCATCAGAATCTGCTTGAAAATCTGCGGCGATTGCGGCAACGCGTAGAATTTTCCGTGGTGCACGCGGCTCGGCACCAGATAATCGCGTGCCCCTTCCGGCGTCGAGCGCGTCAGCATCGGCGTCTCCACCTCGATGAACCCCATCTCGTCCATCACCTTGCGAATTTCCAATATGATTTTGTGCCGCAGCGCCAAATTCCGGTGCGGTTTCGGCCGCCGCAAATCCAGATAGCGGTAGCGCAGCCGCGTCTCTTCCGCCGCGTTGATTTCGTCCTCCACCGGAAAGGGCGGTGTCTTCGCGTTGTTCAGGATGTACATCTTCGTCGCCACCAGATCAATTTCGCCCGTCGCCAGTTCCGGATTCGCTTTCTCGCGCTTCGTAACGCGCCCTTCCACCGCCACCACGAACTCGCTCCGCGCCTGCTCCGCCTTCGCGTGCGCTTCCGGCTGCGTCTCTTTGTTGAACACCACCTGCACGATTCCCGTGCGGTCGCGCACGTCCAGAAACAGCAAATTTCCCAGGTCGCGCCGCCGGTGCACCCAGCCCATCACCGTTGCAGCCCTCCCCGCATCCGAAGCCCGCAGCGCCCCGCAGTAATGTGTCCGCTTCAAATCACCCAAAAAGTCCAGCACGTTTATACCCCTCAACTTTACGGCATGTCATTCTGATCCCGGGTCTCGCTTGACTGTAAAACCAAGTTAGTTGTCATCCTGAACCCGCGCCTTCTGCGGGTGAAGGACCTCAACCTCAACTCAATTTGGGCGTATCTGGCGTTGAGATCCTTCGCGCACCCTCATCGGGTGCACTCAGGATGACAGTGTTCTTGCCTTCTTCAAAAACTCCACCAACTTGTCTTCGCGCACCTTCCCCTGCGTCCCATCCGCCAGCGTCTTAACTGTCCACTGCCCGCTCGCCACTTCATCCTCGCCCAAAATCAACGCGTACCGTGCGCCCAATTTGTCAGCTTGTCCCAGTGCCTTCCCAAACTTCTGCTCCACTGGCGGCAGCTCCACGCGAAATCCCGCTTGCCGCAAATCCCGCGCCGCGCGAATCGCCGTCGCCAGCGTTTTCTCGCCTAGCCATGCGATGTACACGTCGCGCCCTTGCGCGACGCTGCCTTTCCCCGCTTCCTGCAGCGAAAGGATCAGCCGGTCCTCGCCAATCGCAAATCCAATGCCCTTCGTCGGCGCTCCGCCCAGCAATTCCACCAGCCCATCATAACGCCCGCCGCCGCACACGGCATTTTGCGAACCCAATCCCCGCGCGGTGATTTCAAACGTAGTCCGCATGTAGTAATCCAGCCCGCGCACCAGCCGCCAATTTTCGTGGTACTTCACGCCGCGCAAGTCCAGTTGCCGTTTCACTTCCGCATACTGCTTCGCACAATCCGCGCAAAGGTAATCGCCAATCCGCGGCAACCCCGCGATAATCGCTTGTTCGCTCTCCAGCTTCGAGTCCAGCACCCGCAACGGATTCGTCTCAATCCGCCGCTGGCTGTCCGGCCCCAGCTTGTCTTTCACTATGTCCAGCGCCGCCCGCAACGCCTCCACGTAAGCCCGCCGGCATACCGCTTTGCCATCGACAGGTGGCGCGCTGTGCCCAATCGAATTGATGTCCAACTGCAAGCCTTCCAGCCCCAGCCGCGCGAAAAACGTCATCACCATCTCAATCACTTCCGCGTCCACCGCTGCATCTTTTCCCAGCGATTTCGTCGCGTCCGTGTTCGGCGTTATCGCTTCCAAAACTTCCGCCCCAATCTGATAAAACTGCCGGTATCGCCCCTTCTGAGGCCGTTCCCGCCGGAACATCGGCCCCATGTAGTACAGCTTCACCGGCTGCGGCAGCGCGTGCATCCCATGCTCAATGTAAGCCCGGCAAACGCTAGCAGTCGCCTCCGGCCGCAGGCATAATGAATCTCCAAAGCGCAGTTGACCGACAATGCCTTTTAGACTGTTAACCGCTTGGCGGTTTTCACTCATGCTTCGAGAGTTGAGTGAAACAACGAAAATACTCATGCCATCCTTTAGCTCCGCCAATAATCGCTCATTCTCAGGCGTTCGCGGGATCCTTCCTTTTTCATACGCTTCCAATCCCAGTCTTACGACATTTCCTATGACGGAGCTAAAGGGCTGAAAGATTGCCTGCGCTCCAGCGCCCAACGGCCCGTATGGATAGCTGACCGGTGAATCCACCCATGTGAGGGCGGCTTTGCGAGACTCAAGAAGTTCGAGGAGCTCCGAAGTGTCGTAGTCTTCAAAGGAGTACATCTCCTTCGACACAACATCTGTATCCATTCCAATCGATCGGGCAAACAGTTCCGTCGGCTCAAATATCGGCAGCCGTATCTCCCCAAATCCAAACGTCCCAAACACCTCGCGCGCCGTCTGCTCCACCCGGTTCCACAACTCCGTCTCCGGCGGCAGCAGATCCCGCGTCCCTTTAATCGCCTGAAATTTACGTTTTTCCGCCATGTCTTAGCGACGCTCCGATGGAAGTGGCGAGTGGCGAGTGGCGAGTGACGAGCCACCCTCGAGCTTTCTTTTGAGGGCTACAATCATTTTCTGGAGCTCGTCAATTTCCTTTAGGCCTGGAGCAACACCCACTTCATTGGCAAATCTCAATTCCACGCTCAACATTAATTGCGTCTCCAATTCAGCCAGTGATCCTTGGGCGTGCGACAGGAATTGCAGGAATTCTTTCGTGGTGTGCCGGGCCTGCCCTTCCGCGATATTCGACGGCACGGAAACTGCTGCTCGCCGCACTTGAGAAATCAGTCCGTACCTCTCATCCACGGGAAATCGCGCAGACAGTTGGTAGACAAACTTCGCCAAGGACATTCCCTTCTGCCAAACAAGCAGGTCCTTGTAAGATTTCGGCTTGCCAGTATTTTCCACTTTCTTTCTCTTTGCTTGCCACTTCAGGTCAACAACTCAACCGCAAAATCTCATCACTCCAACTTCTTTTCTTTGTCTTCGCTCGCCACTCGTCACTCGCCACTCGCCACTTCGCTCCGATAGATTTCCTTGTACTTCACATACCGCTGCGAGTACATCTCAATCGTTCCAATATCCTCCGCCGTCAGTTCTCGCCGCACCTTCCCTGGCGAACCCATCACCAAACTCCCTGGAGGAATCACCGCCCGCTCCGGAATCAAACTTCCCGCGGCAATAATACTTCCCGACCCGATCACCACCCCATTCAAAATCGTGCAGCGCATCCCGATCAAGCAGCGCGACTCAATCGTGCACCCATGCAGCATCACCGCATGCCCCACCGTCACATCGTCGCCCAAAATCAACGGGTTCGTGTCCTTCATCACGTGGAGCACGCTGCCGTCCTGAATATTCGTGCGCTTCCCAATCCGTATAAAGTTCACGTCGCCGCGCGCCACGCACATCGGCCAAACGCTCGCGTCCTCGCCAATCGTCACGTCGCCAATGATCACCGCCGACGTGTCAATGTACGCCGACGCGGCAATCTCCGGCCATTTCCCGTGATACGCCCGAATGTCAGGAACGCGCTTCAAGGACGTTCAAACTTCCCCCGTAAGTAGTTGCAGGGCCGTATGATAGCCAATCCCTGCGCCATCCGCGCACTTTCCGCGAATACCCCACGATAGCATCCGCTTCCCCTCAATGACAAGGAAACCGGCAAATCTCCTGAAGCGGATGCCCTAGTACCTTGAGTTGCGAATGGCTGAGGCGGGCGCCTCAAAGTTGCGCTATTATAGCCAACCAAATTTCGGAGGGTTCCGCCATGTCTACAACAAGAACCGCACCGGCAACCACCTTCGAAGGCACTACTCCCATCTTGCGCGTCCAAAAAGTGGCTGCCAGCATCGACTATTACATTCAGAAACTCGGCTTCGATCTCAAGTGGCAGACTCCTTACTTTGCCTGCGTCTCCCGCGATCGCTGCAGCATCTTTCTCTCCCAAGGCGATCAAGGGCATCCCGGCGGCTGGGTCTGGGTAGGCGTGAGCGATGCCGACGCGCTACTCGAAGAATATCGCCGCACTGGCGCCAAAATCCGCCATCTCCCCACAAATTATTCCTGGGCCTATGAAATGCAAGTCGAAGATCCCGACGGCAACATCCTCCGCCTCGGCTCCGAGCCCAAGGAAGACATGCCCGAAGGCGAATGGCTGGACATGAACGGCGTCCGCTGGATCAATTCAAGTGCTCAAGAGCCAAGACGCCCCAACTCCTGATAACGAGGAATCCCCACATCCGAGTCGGCCCGTATTTTGCACACCCGGCATGTCGATTGCTGACTTGGTTGTTTGCATCACGCATTTCTCCGGTCTCTCCATTTCACCTGCCTGCCATGGAAACATATAATACGGAACTGGGGTTCAACTCCTGAAATGAGAGTATTGAAACGAATCGGACTACTTACAGCGGCGCTTTTGCTTCTCTCGATCAGCTTACTTCAATTAGGCCATCTGATTCGCTTTGGACACTTCTTTCCTTTTGGTCTGCACGCAGATGTGACCGTCAGGAAAGTAGATTACGGAATCGAAGGCATCACCAAAGCATACGAAGCCAAATTAACAAACTATGGAATTATGCCAGCAAAGATAACCGCCTGTGATTTCGTTGATGACGCCATGGAGCGCGGCACTATTGTTTGCTCCGGACTTCAAAAATGGAACCCATCGGCAAAGAAGTGGGAAGACGCGTTCAAGACCAGTAAATTTTCATTCTGTCATCCCTACCCCCTCGGCATGATAGAAACGCATCTCGTCACGAAGCAACTCTGGTTTTTTCAAAGCATCTCTGCCGGCGAAGAGGCAACAGCAGCAAGGGACATTTTTGTGATTGGTGACAAAGCCAGATTCCTCGTCTTTGCTGTGGACGACCATGCTCTTTCCACGGCTGCATTTTCAATAGACGAACACCCGATCGCCTCAGGCGTTCCATACAGAGTTCGCCACTGATTCTCTGTGCCTCTGTGCTCTCCGTGTCCTCTGTGGTGAAATCTTCGTTTTCCTGTCCTGCCATGAATTCGTGCCCCGTGATCTGTGCCCTTCTACGCCCCGCGCTTCTTCCCCACATAATCCCGAAACCAGATCCGCTTCCCTTCCTCAATCGCCTTATTCCCCAGCACCACCGACACGGCCTCCGCCCATCCTGCCTTCTCGTCTGCCTCCGGCCTCTGATTCGTCAAGATCCCTCGCACAAACGATTCGCATGCCAGAAAATTCGCGTTCCCCTCCACATCCTCCGGCAGAGGAACCGCTTCGCCCTTGCCGCGATAAGGCATTTCCGGCATATAGCTGGCTCCCGTCATGACTCCATGATGGATCAGCAGTCGAGTCACCACCGAAGCCTTCAGCTTCTTCGCTTCATAATAAATCATGCCGTCGCCCTCGGTCATCACCGCGCTTCCCTCGGTTCCATACACGCGCAACTGCGCCCCTTCCAGCGCGTTGGTGGTCATCGAGGAAAATAATAAAGTTTGCCCGCTGGGATAGCGATACGTCACCTGCACGTTGTCGTAAGTCTCCCGCCCGTCTTTCCAGTAATCGATTCCACCGCTTCCCACCACCGATTCCGGATAACCTCCAAACACCTGGTTAGCAAACCCGATGTGATGCGACGCTAGTTCCGCCAGCAGCCCCAGCGAATATTCCTTGTACATCCGCCAGTTGATCAATCGCTCCAGCTTTTTGTCGTTCGGGTCCGGCACGGCTCGCCGCCAATTATTATTGCGATGCCAGAAAGCGTTGATCTGCGTGATCTGTCCCAACTTTCCTTCGCGAATCAGGCGCAGCGTGTCGCGGTACCACGAAGCGTAGGTATATTGCAGCCCCACTTGGTAATGCTTTCCCGTTCGCGTCACCGCCTCCACGATGCCGTCGCATTCCGGCACCGTGAACGCCATGCTCTTTTCGCCGTACACGTGCCGCCCGCTTTCCAGCGCCGCAATGATGTGCCCCGCATGCATCGAAAGTGGCGTGGCCACAATCACCGCGTCAATGTCCTTGGCCGCAAGCATTTCCCGGTGATCCCGGTAAATCGGCGTTTCTTCTCCCGTGATTCCCCGCCCCGCCGCGAACCGCGGCTCGTACACGTCGCACAGCGCCGTAAAGCGCGCTCCCGGCACGCGCAAAAACGTCCGCATCAACTCCTGCCCGCGGCTCCCCACACCGATGATTCCCAACCGCACTTGCGGTCCGGAGTAAGGCGCCACGCTCTTCGGAGCTTCCTTGCAACCGGCCACCAGCAACGCTCCGGCCAGCGCCCCCGCGGCATTCCCCATGAATTTCCTGCGATCGATTTCGCTCATTGTCCTTTTGTTTTCCTCTCCTTGTCTCCCGCAAGAGTATCCGCGCAGTCCCCCATGCAGCCGGGCCAGTTCCACGGCACCACCTGCGGTGAATCAATCTTTCCCGTAACCCACAGCCCCGCCACATGAGGAAAACTTGTCAGGTACTTCGCGCCTTCGTCCGTTCCCATCACGAACATCGGCTTCGACAGCGCTTCCGTGGTCGTTCCATCCGCGGCGATCACGCTCGTTTGCAGCATTCCTTCAACGGGCGCGCCCGTGCGTGGGTCCATGATATGGCAATACGTGCGCCCATTCAGTTGAAAAAACTTTTCGTAACTCCCCGAGGTGGAAAGCGATTCATCCTTCAGCAGCACCGCCGCGATCGTTTTCGAGCGGTCGCCGGGCTTCGGCACGCGCACTAGCCAGCCCTTTTCCCCCGGCGGCGCGCCCAGCGCGTACAGCGTGCTCGAGCCTGCGTCCACCATCGCCACGTTCACGCCCGCCTGTCGCAATAATCCCACCACGCGGTCCACTGCATAGCCTTTTCCGATTCCGCCAGGGTCCAGTTCCATTCCCGGCACGGCAAAATGCACCCCTCGCGTTGCCGTGTCTATTTGCACTTTCTCCCAGCCGGTTTTTTCTCGCGCTTGTTCCAGCTCTCTTGCGGCGGGATAGTGCCCCTGCCCACG
The DNA here is from genome assembly GCA_963702915.1 of Candidatus Acidiferrales bacterium. Taxonomy (GTDB): domain Bacteria; phylum Acidobacteriota; class Terriglobia; order Acidiferrales; family UBA7541; genus Acidiferrum. The sequence continues at coordinate 5,519,927 of OY969770.1, read as the reverse complement.
AAAGAAGCCCCACGCGCGCATCAGCGGTCCCACGGTGATGTCGAATGTTCCACCACTGCGCTTGCTGTAACCAAGGCAGGTTTGCAGCAGCGAGAAAACTTCCGGATCAGTCGTCACCCACTCGCGTCCCGCCAGCCGGTTGATGCGCGAAAGCTCGCTATCCGGATTGTAATTGCTCAGCGTCCGCTCCAATCGCTCAATCTCATCAAACGACGATTCAAACGCGGCCTCCGCTTGGCCTTCGCTCACCGCATAAAGATAAATCGTGAATTTCGTCCCCATCGCTTCCCGCGATTGCACATACAATTTCGTCGCCCGCGCCGGCGCCGTAATCGCCAGCGCCAGCACCAACCCGATCCCGATACCAGCGATTCTCCCGATGGCCGCGAATTCCCGGCTCCTTTGCATCAGTCCTCTCGCCACATTGCCTCCTACCCGCAAATTACCCCTGCAAACTAAATTGTGCGCACGAGCCCTTGGCGGGTCGCGCGCGTATTGCGCACCAGCGCCAGGACGAGGAGCATTCCCACAAAAGGCACAAGCCCCGCTGCAATGATTATCTTGTCAAAGGAATGGGTTGCCAGCGATTGATTGGCGTCGGAAAAATACCCCACTAATTTGAACGCTATGATGGTTCCGATCCCCGCTCCCGTCCCGCTCATACCGCTGACGGAAGCCACTGAATCGCTGTGAAAGAGATCGGAAGGAAACACATTCGCAATGGTGGAAAAGGCTGCAAAGCTGAACGTGGCCACCCCGAACAGTGCCGTGATCGCGGGCAGATTCACCGTCAGAATCGTGGGGATGAGCAGCGTCACCCCCACGCCCCCGAAAACAACCAACGCCTTGCGCGCGCTGCCTAGCGACCATCCTCGCTTGATTAGGTACCCCGAAGCCGCCCCGCCAAAAAAATTTCCCAGATCGGCGGCAATAAATGGAATCCATACCGCAATCAATCCACTCCTTAATGCAATCCCCTTCGCTACCAGATAAATGGGAAACCAATCCGTGATGAAAAACCACACTGGGTCCGTGAAGGTTTTCGATATAATCGTCCCCCAGGTTTGCGGCAATTTCAGGAGAGCCCCCCAACTCGGCCGGGGCATCTCCTTCGTTTTCCCGGGATCATCGGCTTCGGCAACGATCATTTCACGTTCCTGCTCGCTGATGCGCGGATGATCCATCGGTAAGTGGTACATTCGACGCCACACCATGAGCCAGAGAAAACCCAGCATCCCCGGGAGCACAAATGCGGGCCGCCATCCCCACCGGAAGTAAATCCACAAAACAAGAAATGGCGCAATCGCACCTCCGATCGACGAGCCACTGTCGAATAACGCCGTCGCCAGCCCGCGCTCCCGCTTCGGGAACCACTCGGAGACGGCCTTGGTCGCGCCTGGCCAATTCGCGGATTCACCCGCTCCTAACAGGAATCGAAACGCGGCGAAACTGTAAAACCCCGTCGCCAGCGAGGTCGCCACGGAAACAATCGAATACCACAGTACCGATAGGGAAAGTCCTCGTCTCGTGCCGACCCGATCGATCAACCTGCCGCACACGCTCTGTCCGATGGAGTACGCCACCCGGAATCCAATCAGTAGATTGGCGTAGTCCGTGTTCGTCCAGTGATAGTCCTGCTTCAGATACGGGGCGAGAAGCGATAATGTTTGCCGGTCAAGGTAATTGATGACCGTGGAGGCAAACAGCAATCCGCCAATCCACCAGCGCAGATGACGAATCGGCCGCAAGTTGATGGAAGTTCCCCGCCCGGAGGTTGTCATTTGTACTCGACCGCTTTATACCATTGCTCGAAACTCTATCGCAGCGCCTCCTGATTCACCAAAGCTTATAGCTCGCCGTACGGCCAGCCGCCGGGACTCCTGAATGCCGCCGTACTACACAAAAGACACCCGACCCAGGAGTGCCCATACTCCCAGGCGGGTATCTCGGGTACGTTTTTCAGTGTAGGATTCGACCGGTGCGGATCCGCTCATCGAAACGCCCTTACTGGAGGTAACGAGCGATTTCGCAGGAATGTTTCAATCACCACACCCGATCCGCCATTGTGCGCAAGAAATCCAGCTCAATCGATCTGCACCGTCGGCCCGCCCGTTGTCCCCGCGACTTCCGCCAGCCGCGCCACCACCGCCTTCGTCACACGGTACAAGCTCTGCGCCGCCGGAGCCGATTCGCCCTGCGCCGCCACGGGCTTCCCCGTATCTCCGCCGACACGGATTCGCGGATCAATCTCGATTTCGCCCAGCACCGGCACTCCATATTCCGTCGCCGTCTTCGCGCCTTCACCGTGCCCAAAAATATCTATCGGCTTTCCGCAATGAGGGCAGCTGAACGTGCTCATGTTCTCCACCACGCCGAGCACTTCCACGTTCACCTGGCGAAACATTTCAATCGCCTTGCGCACATCCGCCAGCGCCACCGTTGAGGGCGTCGTCACCACCACCGCACCCGTCACCGCCACCGTCTGGATCAGCGTTAACTGCACATCGCCCGTCCCCGGCGGCAAATCAATCACCAGATAATCCAATTCGCCCCACTCCACGCTGCGCAAGAATTGCGTGATGACGCTGTGCAGCATTGGCCCGCGCCAGATCACCGGCTTATCTCCGGGATTCAGGAGCCCCATGGAAATCATCTTCACGCCCTGCGCATCTACGGGAATAATCCGCTGCTGCGGCGTCGCCATCGGCTCGCTCTTGGATCCCAGCATGATCGGGACATTTGGTCCGTACACATCCGCGTCCAGCAGTCCCACCTTGTAGCCCAGTTTCCCCAGCGCCAGCGCCAGGTTCACGGCCACCGTGGTTTTCCCCACGCCGCCTTTTCCACTGGCCACAGCAATCAGATTTTTCACTCCTGGAATCGGCTGGCGTTCCGGCATTTGTCCCGGCGTTGTCCCCGGCGGCATTTATATGTTTCCTTCCCTCTTCGTCCTATACTTCCTTCACTTCCTTTATTTCCTTTACTTCTTTTTTATACGCTCGCCCCATGGCACTTCTTATACTTCTTCCCCGACCCGCACGGGCAAGGATCATTCCGTCCCACCTTCGCCCCCGCGCGAACAGGTTTCGGCGCTTCGGCTTGTCCCGCGCCCGTTTGATATTGAAGATCTTTTTGCTGCCGTTCTTGCCGCCGCTCCAACGCACGCGCAAAATCCGGCAATCGTTGCGCCGGCGCATCCGCCGCACGAGCCGCGGCGCTCGCCGCAGCCGCCGCGCCCGGCAATGTACGCGGCGGTTCCGGCCTCGGCGCCCTCGTCGGGGGAGGCGGTTCGCTCTGCTGAACCTGCACGTTGAACAAATACCGCACCGTCTCGTTGTCAATCCGCGTCATCATGTCTTCAAACAAGATGAACGCTTCCTTCTTGAACTCCACCAGCGGATCTTTTTGCCCGTAGCCTCGCAGCCCGATCCCTTCTTTCAAGTGGTCCAGCGAGAGCAGGTGGTCCTTCCACTGCGTATCCACTACATCCAAAATAATCCGCCGCTCCAGCCATCGCAGTAAGTCCGGGCCGAACTGTTTCTCCTTTTCCGCATAACGCTTCTTCACGGCTTCCACGGTCGCGTCCGCCAACTGCACGTGGTTCAGCGTTCCGGGATCCGCGCCCGCGACCTTCGCGTCAATTCCAAACTGGCTGTGTATTTCCGCCAGAAACTGCGCCGTATTCCACTGCCCCGGATGCTGCTCCTTGGGGCAATACGTGTCCACCGCTTCCAGCGCCACGTCTTCGGCGATTCCCAGGACGTAATCGCGCTGATCTTTCCCTTCCAGGGCCGACCGCCGGATCGCATAGATCGTCTCGCGCTGCTTGTTCATCACGTCGTCGTATTCCAGCAGGTGTTTCCGCGCGTCGAAGTTTTGCGCTTCCACCGATTTCTGCGCATTCTCAATCCGGCTGGAGATCAGCCGCGATTCGATGGGCACGCCTTCCGTCATTCCGAGCCGGAACATCATTTGCTTGACGCGCTCCCCGCCGAAGATGCGCATCAAATCGTCTTCCAGCGACAAAAAGAATCGCGACGACCCCGGGTCTCCCTGGCGTCCCGCGCGTCCTCGCAATTGGTTGTCAATGCGCCGCGCCTCGTGCCGTTCGGTCCCCAGGATATGCAGCCCGCCGACGGCCACCACCTCATCGTGTTCCGCTTTGCACTGTTCCGCGAACGTGTCGTACATCGGCTTCCACTGGTCCTGCGGCACCTGGAAAATTTTCCCCTCGTGCTGGAACAGCACCATCTGCACCGCGGGCTGCGCCGCGTTTCCCGCCCCGTTATCCCCGCCAATCACTGCCGGCGCCGCCGCGTACGGAATCGCCAGCTTGTTCTTCAAAAAGTGTTCGCGCGTCATGGACTCCGGATTGCCGCCCAGCAGAATGTCCGTGCCGCGCCCGGCCATGTTCGTCGCCACGGTCACCGCGCCCTTGCGTCCGGCCTGCGCCACGATACGCGATTCCCGTTCATGCTGCTTGGCGTTCAATACCTGGTGCGGTACTCCGGCCTTCTTCAACAACTCCGCAATCGTCTCCGATTTCTCAATCGAGATCGTTCCCACCAGCACCGGCTGCCCGCGCTGGTGATAGTGCCGTATCCCGTTCGCCAGCGTGTTGTCTTCTTGCAACACCCCGTTCACCACCGCCTCGAATTTTTCTCTCTCCGTGCGATACACAACGTCCCGGTGTTCCTTCCGGATTAGCGTCCGGTTCGTGGGAATCACCACCACATCCAAATCGTAAATTTTCCCGAATTCCGCCGCTTCCGTTTCCGCGGTTCCGGTCATCCCGGCCAGCTTCTTGTACATGCGGAAATAATTCTGAAACGTGATCGTCGCCAGCGTCTGGTTTTCCCGCTCGATCTTCACGCCTTCCTTTGCTTCCACCGCCTGGTGCAATCCGTCAGACCACCGCCGCCCGGGCATCTGGCGTCCCGTAAACTCGTCCACGATGATCACTTCGCCATCTTTCACCACGTAATCCACGTCGCGCTTGTACAACGAATGCGCCCGCAGCGCCTGGTACACGTGGTGCATGATCTCCACGTTGCCAATGTCCGACATATTCCCCAGCCCCAGCAGCCGTTCGCACTTGCTGAAGCCCTCTTCCGTCAGCGTCGCCGTGCGGTGCTTCTCGTCCAGCGTGTAATCAATTTCCTGAATCAGCTTGGGAATAATTTTGTCGATTTTAAAGTACTTGTCGGTGGATTCTTCCGAAGGCCCCGAAATAATCAGCGGCGTCCGCGCTTCGTCAATCAGGATGGAGTCCACTTCGTCCACGATGGCGTACTGGTGTCCGCGTTGCACGCAGCTCGCCAGGTCATACTTCATGTTGTCGCGCAAATAATCGAAACCGAATTCGTTGTTCGTGCCATACGTCAAATCAGCGCCGTATGCCGCGCGCCGCTGCTCATCATCCAAGTCGTGTACGATCACGCCCACCGTCAATCCCAATCCCTTGTACAGCGGGCTCATCCATTCCGCGTCGCGCCGCGCCAGGTAATCGTTCACCGTGATGATGTGAACGCCTCTTCCCGCCAGCGCGTTCAATGCCGCCGGCAACGTCGCCACCAGCGTTTTCCCTTCTCCCGTCTTCATTTCCGCGATTTTGCCCGCGTGCAGCACCATGCCGCCAATCAGTTGTACGTCGAAATGCCGCATCTTCAGAAAGCGACGCCCGGCCTCCCGCGCCAGTGCGAATGCCGGCACAGTCACGGTCTCCAGCGTCCGCCGCAATTCTTCTTTGTACGAAGCCTCCGCCGGGTCGCTATCCTTCAGTTTTTCCTGCACCTGCGTCTTCAGCGCCGCGAAGCGCTCTTTCAGTTGCTCGTCGCCCAACGCCTGCATCTCCGGTTCCATCGCGTTGATCGCGGCAACCACCGGCTGCAGTTTCTTGATGTCACGCTCGTGCTTCGTGCCGATAAAGCGCGCAACAAGATTGTCGATGAACTTAGCTACATCCATGATTGACTATTCGTTTCCTGCGTGCGCTGAATTACAGTCCTGTTTGCACAGGCCATTCCATCCCCCAAATGCAAACACTTTATTGTAACTGGTTGCGCGCACTCGCGCCAAGATTCGCCTCGCCATGGCACTGGGTTGTTGGACGGCACGGCTTGCGGAACTTGTTTTGCCGATCAGTTAGTACTGAGGAAGGCAGAGATATACCCCGCTCGAATTAGCGCGCCTAATCGCGTATACTTCGCCTGGCGAATTGTTGCCAAGACGATGCGGTGGTCGCTTCCATCTGAATCCAAGTTGTCGCCACGCGAACGGCTCGTGCCCTATCTCGACCCCAAACCCATCGGCGCACTCTGTGAGTTGAACCTCGCGGATGCAGGCTGTATATCAGCCGTTGATGAATCCGCCGTCGTGATTTCCGTTTTCTGAGATGTATTCCTTACGCGATTACGGAGCGATGATCGCCGATGTCGGACGCTTCAGTGCCTACGCCAAAGCGATTGCGCGTGCAGTGCGTTCGGGTGACACCGTCGTGGACATCGGCTGCGGCCCCGGCGTGTTTTCCTTGTTAGCCTGCCGAGCGGGGGCCCGGCGTGTTTTCGCAATCGAGTCGGAAGACTGCATTCAGTTCGGGCGAGAGCTTGCGGCCGCCAACGGCTTCACGGACCGCATCGAGTTTGTCCAAAGCGACTCGCGCAAGGTGGAATTGCCGGAACGCGCAAACGTCATCATTTCCGATCTTCGAGGCGCGCTGCCGTTGTTTGACCAGGCGATTCCCTCACTGGAAGATGCGCGGCAGAGATTGCTCGCGCCGGGTGGAATCATGATTCCGCAGCGCGACACCCTGAAGGCGGCGGTGATTGAAGCGGAGGAGTATTACTCCCGCCTCACATCACCCTGGCAGAAGTTAGTTCCCAAATTAAACCTCTCGCCATCGCTTCGGCCCATTCTCAATGACTGCTACGGCGCGTCTTTCAAAAACGAGCACCTTCTGACTGAAGCGCGGGACTGGGGCTTGCTCGACTACACCCTAGGAGCTGCCACACGCGTGACTGCCGAACTGGATTTTCACGCCACGCGAAAAGGAATGGCCCACGGCGTGTCTTTGTGGTTTGAGACACAGCTTTTCGAGAATATTGGTTATTCCTCTTGGCCGGGACCCGTGGGTTCCGTACACGGTCAACTGTTTCTGCCCTTGCTTGAACCGGTGCCGCTCGAAATGGGGCAGGGAATTCACGTGGGACTGCACGCCGATCTCATTGGCCAGGATTATGTTTGGCAATGGGAAACAAGGATTCCGGCAGGGCCAAGCCATCCGGCGCGCCACTTTCAGCAATCGACATTCCAGGGCGCAAACTTCTCGCCGCAATCCTTGCGGCGCCAGACGGCCAATTATGTTCCCCGGCTCTCTGAAGCAGGGCAGGCAGACCTATGGATGTTAGAAAGGATGGATGGAAGCGCCTCCTTGCAGGAAATTGCGCAATCAGCCTCGGAGCGGTTCCCGCGCCTTTTTTCTTCCTGGAATCAAGCATTCCTTCGCGCGGCCGAGCTTTCTAAAGAACTATCGCTCTAGCGCGTGGTGGCCACTCCATGACAGGAATCTTCACTGAACCTGCTCTTCCGGCGAGCGCCGCGAAGCGCAATCAAGCCAGATAGGACCTTTGTAAGTGTTTAGTGTTTTCGCAAATCACCAGTCACGAATAACAAGCCACGATTCACACAATTTGCACCAGCTCCGGCGGGAAATCCCGCAAGCGATCCATGGTCACGTTGGTCTCCTGTTTCTCAATGGCCGCCCCCGGCACCATCCCAAAACTCCGGTTCCTGCCTTCGCGCTTCGCCAAGTACAGGGCTTTGTCAGCCAGTTCGATCACATTGTCGATGGACAGCAGCCCCACATCATCCCGCAGCCACGGATACGGCGCCCACCCGATCGAGCACGTCTTGTGAATCTGCAGCCCGCACCCCACGTCGAACGGTAGCTCCCGAATCGCTTCCAGCACGCGGTTGCAAAGCAGCCCCGCGTTCTCCCGGTCCGTCGTCCGGCACACCAGCAGAAACTCCTCCCCGCCCCACCGCACCAGGTCATCCGAGCGCCGCATCACCGAACCGATGCGCTTCGCCACTTCCTGCAGCAGGCGATCTCCGGCCGCATGCCCCATCTCGTCATTCACGTGCTTGAACCGATCAATGTCCACGAGCAAGAGGATCAGCTCTTGTCTCAGCGCCGATGGCAGGTTTGGGTCCGCCAAGCCTAGGTTTGAACGCACCGCCTGCGCGTCCGCCGTCGGAATCGTTTCGTAGAAGTACCGCCGGTTCCGCGTTCCCGTCAGCGGATCGGTCAGCGATATCTCTTCCAGTTCCTTGTTCTTTTGCAGCAATTCCGCGTTGCGTTGCGCCACCGCTTGTTCCAGCTCCACCCGCTGCCGGTCCAGCCGTCTCGTCCGCAGCGACACGAACACCCAGATGCCCAGCAGCAAGAACAGCGCGCCTGCTGCCTTCGCCCACCACGTCTGCCAGAAGCTCGGCAGCACTCGAAACTTGAAACTTGCCGCGCTCGATTCCACCGCCGCATTCGACCCGCGGCACTTCACCCAGAACTCGTATTTCCCCGGTGGCAGCCCGCCGTAGCGCACTTCTCTCAATTGTGTCTCTGTCGCATGCCGATCCAGTCCGTTTAATTGGTACATGCAGGAGACATGCTCCGATGCATCCAGCACTAGCGGTGAAAACTCCACCGCCAGCATCCCTTCCGACGACGCCACTTCCGGCACTTCCGTCAACCGCCGTTCTTCTCCGCCCAACGATACGGAGGTCAGCAGCACGCTCGCCCGGCTCGCTCCCTCTATTCTTTCCGACGGCTGGTAGCGTGCCAGCCCACGCGACGTTGCAATCACAAAACTTCCGTCCGCTTCTTCCCGCACTCCGGTCCACGGGCTGAGATCATCCCAGATCAGTCCATCCGCGTGGCTCAGTCTCTGCACCCGCCCATCCGGTGAGAGGATCGCAATTCCGTCCGTCCCGTTGAACCAGATGCGCTTTTTCGAATCGCTCCCCACAATCGACCAATCCCAGGCGTGATTCTCAAAGTGGGGTGTTCCTCTGGCGTCCAGCACTATCCGGCTTACGCTCACTACATCGTTGTACCCGATCCACGCTTCGTCATCGTTCACCGCCATCACGCTCGAGATCGTCTGTCCCTGCAGGCCGTCTTCCGCGCGAATCACCTTCCATCTCTTTCCGTCATACCTATATACCGCCCCTTGTCCTGAACCCCACAACACTCCACTTGGTGCGAAGGACATCAATTCCACACCGCCAGAATTGCCCACCGGCAAGGGAAGCTCGGCCGGTTTCGGCGGCGTCTTGCGCGCATCGAACCGCAACAGATGCGCCCCAGCCGTCGCCCAAACGCGGCCATCCGGCGCCGTCTTGATGGAGATAAACGATCGCCCATGATACGAGAGAATCGTCGTCGCCTTGAAGTTTTTCGTGTCAATCCGCAACAGCGCACCCGTCGCCGTCACCGCCCACACCGAGCCATCTCCTGCCATCTGCATTTGCCGGATTTCGCCCTTGGCTTGTCTCGGAAGCGTGGACAGCTGCTTCCATCTGCCCTCTCGCCCGTCCCAAATTCCTATGCCTCGCCCCGTGCTCACCCACAACCGCCCCTGGCCATCCCGCAATGTCGACCACGTCGTGTTGTCCGGCAATCCCTCGGCCGTCGTCCACGCGGACCACTCATGCACCCCCGGCAAGCGGTCCAGTCCCGTCCCTGAGCCCGCTACCCATAGCGTCCCTTCCCGGTCCTCCAAGGCGCACTGTACGTCGTTGCTCGCGATTCCCTGCTGGGCCGTCAACACTCGCCAGCCTTTCGCCTCCTGCCAGTACAATCCCGCCGAAGATGGCACCAGCAGCCGTCCTTGCCGGTCCACGCTTGGCTTGCCTTCTTCCTGGTTCGCCGTACCGATAACCTCCGCATCAAATTGCAGTTTGTGCAGCGGCACATTGATTTGTCCCAGCCGCGTCGCCGTGCGGAGCCAGAGCGTCCAGTCCCCGTCGAACACCAGTGCCACCACGCGTTCCTTTGGCAAGCGGAATCGCCGTTCCACCTCAATTTTCGTTGCTCCTCTGGCGATATGCGCGAGGTGCGTTCCATAGGTGAACCAGATGGCGTCGTCCGGACCACGCACTATCCCCGCAACATCCTCGCCCTTCGCTGCTTTCACGCCCAGCACCACGGCTTCTGAAGGATCCTTCGGATCGACGCGCAAAATCCCTTCCTTGAACAGCAGCACATACACGACTCCCCTGCTATCCACCGCAAAAATCTGGTTCCCGATTGCCAACGGCATTGCCGATTCCGGTATCGCCAACTTCTCGAACCGCCCATCTTTGTAGTGCGCGACCCCTCGGCTTCCCGCAAACCACGGTGTGCCATCTGGCGCGATCAGAAGATCTTCAATGTAGTGCCCCGTCAGGTTTTCCACTTCGATCATCTTTTTTGCGCGCGCCCCGTCATACCGGTACAGCCCCGTTTGCGTGCCGATCCACAAAAATCCCTGCGCGTCCTGGCCCATCGTCGTCGCTGTCACGGCGCCGAGGCCAAACTGCTCTTCCAGTCGCTGTACGGTGTATCGAGAATTGCCGGGAAAGGAGACACGCCGTTCTTGCGCCATGGCCCCTGGCAATAGCCCAGCGGCTGCGCAGACGAGCGCAATGAGCCGGCGATGGATTCCCTCAGGCAAAATGGCACTCACCTACACGAAGGCTTTTAGCCTGGGCGGGGCTTCAAAGGGGGCACTTGCTTCGTGTTAGTCGTAGTTTAGGGAATGCCAACGTGGCAGGTAAATCCCACAAAAGTACCGGCGAATAGTACTTGCGAGTAGCTATAGAAAAAGGATATTGCAGCGCGATTTCCCACCATTCTAAGGGATTTCGCCTTCCTTTTTCGAACTACTTGGTCATATTCTCCGTCAACAGCTTCCGGAACTTGCTGCGCTCCTCCAGGTTCATATCCACAATTTCAAACGACATATCCTGCGCCCGGTAATCCCTCATCAGCGCCGTGGCCTGTACTTTTCTGACGCCCAGTTGCATCCGCAATTGCACTTGTGTTCCAGGAGCCAGGTGCATGTTCGTGCTCGCCAATCCACCCGTCAGGCTCGCCGTCTTGATCTCCAGCCGGCAATTCTGTTTCAAATTTGTGCTGACTGCGGGCAGCACCTTCTGCAACCTAACCCTGGTGTGCCGCCTTTGCCTCACAAACTTCGAGTTCGCCGGCATGTCCAGGGGCTCAAGTGATAGTTCCGCCTGTTCAATTCCGCTATTGGGCATGAACCCCTTTACCCACTCCGGTTCCAGTTTATCCAGCACTTGCAGTGCCGTGATGCGGAGTTCCTGCGGGTGCTGCCAGCCAAATACCTTGCGCGTTTCCACAATCCGTTTCAGTGTGCTGGCTGCTTGCAGCGCATGCAACCGCCCCAGCGCCTCGATTGCCTTCACCCGCAGGTACGGCGCCGCATGCAGCGGCAAATCCCCATCCGCGATATTCAGCAGCCGCCCCAACGCCTCCCGGTCCCCCGTCATCCCGATTTCGTCCACCACCAGCGGCATCACCAGCGGATCCACGTGATCCAGTATCGCTAGCAATACCCGGCAGCGTCCTGCCGCTCCGCTCGCCGAGATCTGCCGCACCACGCGGTCCTGGGCCGCCCGCGGAAACGTGTCAATGCGCCCTGGCAGAAACACCTCCGCCGCTTGAGCGTCCAGCTTCGCCAGCAGCCCCACCATTTCCACGGCCTCGGCGATCGCTCCGCCGCGCACCACGCTTCGCAGGTATTGCAATGCTTCCTCGCCCAGATCAATCGCCAGGTTCGCCACATTCTCCAAATCATCGCGCATCTGGCATCGGTTAAACCGCGCCGATAACTGCTCCATCGCCGTCTGCGGCAACTGCCTCAATACCGCTGTCAGCCCCGCGGAAATCTCTCTTGCCCTCAGCGCTTCTTCCACGAACTCCGGCACGCGCTCCTCGATCCCCATTTTCGCGCGCAGCGTCTTCGCGATTCCCGGCCGCTGCGCTTCCACGCCGTTCAGCGTATCCAGCGCTTGCTGCATCGCCGGGAAGCACCGCTGTGCCGCCGCTTCCTGGCTCAAACGCACGAAGGCCGCGCTCACCAGCGTCTGCAAATCCTGGTCCTGCTCCACGCTCAGCCGTATCCCCACGTGCCGCAGCGCATCCGCCAGCAACTTCGGATCTGCCTGCGCATACAATCCCGCCAGTTCCGAAAGCCCCGTCGCCGCGCGTTTCCGCGCATCCGGCTCTTCGCTGTCTGCGCACTTCGCATAATTTTGCAAAATGCTGATCGCGTCCGCCACGTTTCCATGCTCGATCAGCTCCGCCACGTACGACTGCACGTTTTTCGGCGGGATGCACCACGCCTCGTCCGATAGCAGCACTTCCCTCTTCGCCGCTTCCGGCACGCTCGCCCAAAACACCCTATCCAAGGTCTCCCGGTGCGACTCCACCAGGATTCCCGCTTCCGCCATTTTGTCTTCGTGTTGACCCAGGATCTTTCGCAGGTTCTCAATTTCCTGATTCATGCGGTCCAGCATCTGCCGCACTGCATTCACTTTTACTTCGCCTCGCTCGAATCGCTCCATTGCGAAACGTATGGACAGGTGCTCCGCCAATTTCACCAGTACCGCCTGGTCCAGTTTTTTGTTTTTCCCCTGCTCTGCAATTCCCGCCAATGCTTCCCGCAGCGTGTCCTGCGCCCTCGCCGGCATTTGCGCTACCTGCGTTTGAAATTCCATCGCCGCGCCCGCCGGGTTCTCTCCGGTACCCAATTTTCCGAACGTCGTCAGCGCTTGTAGGATGCGGAGCACTTCTTCATCATCCGGCGCTCCGGAGCCTGATCCGGTTCCGGCTCCGTAACCGCTTCCTGAACCTTTCCCCGTCCCGCCACCAGCTCCAAATCCTCCGCCGCCTGCTGTACCTATGCTTATACCGCCCGCCCCTCCGCCAACTCCAGTTCTGAGGCCTCCTCCGACTCCCCCCCTACCGCTGCCAATGCTAACGCCAACGCCGTCTGAACCTAGACCAACGTCACGGCCCACTCCAGCTCCGCCTCCGTTGCTATATTCCCGGCCCGTTCCCGCCCCGGTGCCTGTTCCGCTTCCAATCCCTGTTCCTCCGCCACTTCCAGTCCCGCTCTTACGAGCGCCAGAGCCGCTGTCTGACCCACGCCCAGATCCTGCTTCGCTCCCAAATCCTGCGCCCGGCCCGGCTCCCGGTCCTGCTCCACTCCCAGGTCCTGCGCCCGGTCCCGCCCCTGGCCCCGCTCCCGTCTCCGACCCCTGCGCCGCCGCGATCAGCTCCAAAAGTTTCTGTGGATCGTTCAGCATCCTCGTGAACTGTGCCTGGTCATCCCCCATCGAGGCGGCCGCGATTTGCGCCGCCATGCTCGCATCTTTCAGGCGCGAATCCGTGGCCACGAAGCAGATCTCATTCACACGGATGCCCCGCGCATCCACAATCGCCTCTTTCAATAGTTGTGCTAATTCAACAGGTTTGGCCTTACTGGTGGGGAATGCGCGTGCAAATTTGCCCAGTTCCTCTTCGGTCACTTCCGATGTGAACTGCACGCTCGCCAGTCCCGCCGTGGAAAGCAATTGTGCGAACTGTTTCTCTGGCGGTGAACCTTCCAGCGGCACGCCATCCAACAAAAGTTGCGACCCCGTCGCTCCCAGCAGCAGCCCCGAATCCGACCCTTCTGGTATTGCCGTGCGCAGTTCTTTCCACGCCACCTGCAACTGCTCAATGGTCCGCACGTGCTCGTATCCGTACAGCCGCGCAAACTTCAGTAAGATATTAAGGCTGCGTACAAATGCTCGGCCTGCTGTTGTTTTTGGGTCCGTTTTCATCCCGTCCCCATTCACACCGTGTCGATGGACCTGACGGTCAGTACTTAACGCCATCTTCTCCTAGTACCCTAGGGCTCTTGCTTGGGCCTCACAATGGTACAGTCGTTCCATGTGACTCCACCGTCATCGTGCCATCCGAACAGTTCGAGTACCTGCTCACCAGTACGGCTCTTTCCTCACGCAGGACAGGTGCAATCCACGTAGCCCAGTCACTCCTGTTTACCCTGAGTTTCGGAGGGACTGTGCTCTTGGGGTATCTCTTCTCTGTGAACTCTGTGTTCTTCCCTCTGTGACCTCTGTGTTAAAGTCCCTCTTCTCTTTCTTCTCTATTCTCCGCTTCTCCTTTCGCGTCTCCCGAATACCACGCCGCGACCAACCCGCATTCTCGGGGTCACTGACGACTTAAAACTGCTAACTGTGGACTTGTCTTCCGGCCTGCTCTTACTTCATCATCGCCACGCGGCTCTGCCGCCTGCTGCGATTCCCCACGTTAGAGGGCTGAGGCAGTCCTCCAAGTTCCAAAAGCAATTTCCGCAATCGCGATCGCTCATCCAATTCCATTTCCACGAACTCGAACGCCATCGCCTGTGGGCGTGCGCCGCGCACAATCGCTTGCGCGCGAATGTTGCGCACACCATGAGAAATCTTCAATGTCAGCAGCGACCCCGGTGCCAGGTGCCGGTCCGCCGCGCCAATGCCGCCTCCCATGTTCAATTCCGGAATCATCAGGCGAATATTTTCGCGCAAGTTCGTCGTCACCGCCGCCACTTGCCGCGTGAGCTTCAACCGTGCATATCGCCGTTGCCGGATCACTGCTGCGTTGGGCTCCGGGTCAACCGGATCCAGTACCAATTCTTTCCGGTCCAGCCCGCTGGCTGCGATCTTTTCCATCGCCACCGCCGGCTCAATCTTCTGCAACGCCTGCGCCGCAGAGATTCGTAACTCCGCGTGATAGGACCACCGCCACACCTGTTTGGAATCCAGGATGTGTTGGAACGCCGCGCTTGCCGCGCTCGCCCGCAACCGGCCCGCGGCTTCAATCGCCTTGATCCTCGTGAATCCGGGCGTTGCTTCGTCCTGTATTAATTCCACTACCTTCGGGATGCACTCTGCCCGCGAACTCATTCCCATTTCGTCCAATGCCAACGGCCGGATCAGCGGATCCAGCGAATCGTACAGCGTCACCAGCAACCGCCCCCGTTGCTCCGCCGGCGTCGAAGAGAGCTGCCGCACCGCGCGATCGTGCGAGTTTCTTGGCCATTGCGCCAGCCTCATCGGCAATATCTTCTCTACTGCCTCCGGTGACAACTGGCTCAACAGCCCGATCACTTCCGTGGCTTCGGTGGCCGGTGCGCTCTGCAGCGTTTCGATCAGCCGCTGCACCGCCTCCTCGCCCAGTCCACGCACCACCTCACCTAGTAATTCGCAATCTTCCCGGAATCCGCAGTTCGAAAACCGGTTGGTCACATACTGCAGCGTCGCCTTCGGCACCAGCGCCAGGATATCCACCAAGCCATCGGGGATCTGCCCGGTTCGCAGCGAATCCTCGATGAATTCCGGCAACCGCTCTTCCGTCGCGATTCTCTGCCGCAGGTTGTTTGTCGTCCCTGGCCGCAACGCTTCCACGCTGTCCAGTGAAGCCAGCGCCTGCTGCATTGCCGGATAAAATTTCTTCGCTCCCGCTTCCTGGCTCATGCGCACAAACGCCGCTCCTACCAATGTCTGCAGGTCTCCTTCGCGCTCCACCGCCAGCTGTTTTCCCAGCCGCTGGATTACGTCAATCAGCGCGCTACCGTCGCCGCTCCCGTAAAACTCCGCCAGGTCCGAGAGGCCGATTGCCGTCGTGCGCCGCGCTTCCGGCGCATCCAACGCCACGCACGCCGCGTATTTCGTCAGTATTTCGTTGACCGTCTTCAGTTCCCCGCGCCGCAGCATCTCTTCCAGAAACCCCCGCACGTTGCGCGGCGGCACGCACCACGCCTCATCCGAGGTCAGCACTTCTTTCTTGTTCTCTTCCGGCACCTGCTGCCAGAATTCCTGGTCCAGCAATTCCGTGTACGATTGCACGGAAATTCCCCTGCTGGCCATCGCTTCTTCTTGCGCTCCCAATATTTTCCGCAATGCTTCGATCTCGGAGTTCATCCGGTCCAGCAATTGCTTCACTGCATTCACGCGCAGTTCCCCGCGCTCGTAACTGTCCAAGGCAAACCGGATGGCTACGTGTTCCGCCAGCTTCAACAGCATTGGCTTGTCCGGAGCATCCGAAGGCGCTTGTGCCGCGAGTCCTGCCAGGGCTTGTTGCAATGTGTATTGCGCGCGCACCGGCATGGCCGTCAATCGCGACTGGAACGTCGCCGTGTCCATGCGGCTCTCTGGATCTTTCCGCGATTTCCCCAGTTGTGCGAACAACCCGATCATCGATCGCACATCTTCTTCCGCGACCGCGTAAGCGCCGCTTCCCATGCCTCCGCCCGGCCCACCTGCACCCTGTCCTCCGGTTCCGCCTCCCGCCACTCCCGGAACCCCTCCCAACACACCACCGCGCAATAGCGCCGATGCCGTCACCCATTTCCCGGGCTCTGTAGCTTGCCCTCCGCCACCTATTCCGCCGCCTGTCCCACCACCACCTCCGCCAAATCCACCTCCCGGTCCTCCGCTTCCTCCGCCAGGTCCACCACCTCCCGGCCCGCCAATTCCAGATCCGCCGCCACTGCCAGGGCCTCCGGACCCTCCACCTGGACCTCCAAAGCCTCCTCCGCCAACGGTGCCGCCTCCAGTGCCACCCGGCCCCCCAGCTCCTCCACCCCCACCAACACCTCCTCCACTGCCACCGCCGCCTGGGCCCCCAAACCCTCCTCCACCACCTGTTCCCGTTCCAGTGCCGCCTCCACTACCACCCGGCCCCCCAGCTCCTCCGCCCCCACCAACACCTCCGCCACTGCCACCGCCGCCTGGGCCCCCAAATCCTCCTCCACCACCTGTTCCCGTTCCGGTGCCGCCTCCACTACCACCCGGCCCCCCAGCTCCTCCGCCACTGCCACCGCCGCCTGGGCCACTACCTGCGCCGCCTCCGGCTCCGCCCTGTCCTCCAACTCCTCCACCGCCACCACCGCCGCTAGCGGCTTTCCCCGCTTCCCACAAACTTCCGCCGCCGCCCGTGCCACCACTCCAGCTCGAGCCTGCACCGCCTCCCGTTCCTCCACCCGGCCCGCCACCACCGAATCCCGGTCCAGAGCCTCCGCCGCCTCCACCGCCCCCGCGCGAGCTTTCCGCCGCCAGGATCAGTTGCAGCAATTTATTGGGATCTTCAAAAATATCGCGTAGTTTGTCGCCACCCGCACCCAGCGCCTTGGCCGTCAACTGCGCCGCCACTTTAATTCCCGCCACCGAGCCGTCTTCCGCCACAAACCTTATCTCGTTGATGCGGATGCTGGTGTCACCGGCCAGCGCGGTCTTCAACTGTTCCGCCAGTTGGCTGGGCTTGGCGTTGCCGCTCGGAAACGCGCGCACAAATCGCGAAAACTGCGGTTGTGTCAAATTTTTTGCGAAGTGAATGCTGGCGATTCCCGACGAGGTCAGCAGTTGCGCGAAGCTCCGCTCGCCCGCAGCCGATCCCAGCGGCACTCCGTCCAGCAGGATCTGGTTTCCCGAGGCTCCCAGCAGCACGCCTGTTTCGCCGCTTTCCAGCAGCGCCGCGTGCAGTTCCTTCCATGTCGTCTCGAATTGCGCGGCTGTGCGCACATGTCCGAACTCATATAGACGTGCGAATTTCAGCAGAATGTTCAGACTGCGAACAAACGCCCGCGCCGATGATCGTGTGTCGCTCGCCATCCCTGCGGATTTCCCTCTAGCGAACCTTTTACTACACTAGGACGCAATCTGCACGGAAACAAGTCTCCTGCAAGCCCTTGTCTCCATCTCACTAATACAACTGCCTTATCCTCGTTCCCTTCCCTCCACCCTCGGTTTTATCATCCTTCGATTTGCTACGCCCGCCAACTTGACAGTACAATCATCTTGGCGATGGCCGACACTCCTCCACCCACCCGCTTTCGGCCGGACATGCCGCTGATTCCCGGCGTCGCTGGTCCTTCGTCCAAGCTGCCACGCCGCAATCCCCTCCTTCCCCTCGTCATCGGTTTTGTCGTTCTTGGCCTGCTGCTTTTCTTTGGCGCTCGCTGGATCTCCCATGGCCGCGCTTCCGAAGCCGTTCGCGTCGAACCTCCTCCCCAGATTGAAGTGCCCCCGCCCGCTCCAGATCCTTCCTCTTTATTGCCTCACGCCACGGAAACCAATCCCGCTATCGCCCAAATCGCTGATCTTGCCAAGCCCTGGTCTTCGGCAGATTTCTTTGTGCGCAACCGCCTCACCGGCGAAAATATTCCCTCCACCATTGTCCGGCTTCCGGGCGGTTCCGCTACTTCACCTTCCGGGTACTGGGCTTTCTCCCGCAGGGCTCCCGACGGCTCCTGCGAACTCGAATACATTACCGACCTTCAAGAACTCAAAACTGAGTACGGTTTCCGCGGCGCGAATCATCCCCTCGTCGGCAACCACTGCAGCCATACTCTCTACGATCCCCTGAGGTTCGCTAATCTTCCCGGCAATATCTTGGTTCGCGGGGCCATCGTTCAGGGCAGCGACATCCGCCCGCCCTTCGGCGTCGAACTCCAGATTCACGGCAAACAAATCCTCGCCATCCGCTCCGAGTAGTTCTCCTCGTTTGTTTGTCATTCCAACAGGAGTAACTCTCCTCTCCAGTTTGTCATTCCGACCGGAGGAATGGCGCTTTCCGCCATTCCGCAGTGGAGGAATCGCGGCACAATCCCATCCACCTAGTCTCCCTCTCACACGCTTGCACTCTTATACTCTTCCACTCTTTCACTTTTATACTTCTTTGCTTTTTCCCTCTTTTATCTTATTTATTTACCGATTCAACCCCCGCCCGCCGCACCTCTTCCCCCATCTTCCCCACCATCATCATTCCCACCATTTTCTGATCCGCCCTCCATGACCACAATGGGTGTTCAAATGTTGCCGGTCTGTTGTGCTCAATAAAAAAGTGCGAAATCCACGCCAACGCGTACGGCACCACCAGCGCCAGCGCGATCCACAACCATTTCCGTTCAACTACCGCCGCCACCAGGATCGCCCAACCCGCGAGCGTCCCTACCAAATGCATCACCCGCGTTTTCCCCACGCTGTGTGCCCGCACATATTCCGGCCAAAATTCCCCAAACGTCATTTCGTCCTCCCCCAACTCTTCCCCTCTTCTACACTTTCACTCTTACACTTTTATACTTCTTCCCTCCTGCACGCATGCACCGCTTTACCCTTCGCCCCATTTGGAGTGCGGCGGCTAGCCGCCGCTTTTTCGCCTGCAGCCAATGTGACCAAATCCTAATCCTCCACCCCATTCAGCGAAAGCATTTTTTCACTCTTACACTCTCATACTCTTATATTCTTTCACTCTTTCACTCTTTCACGCTTTCACGCTTTCACGCTTTCACGCTTTCATTCTTACACTCTTACACTCTTTCACGCTTATACCTTTGTACTTCTTCCTCTCTTCCTCTTTGACTCTTCCCTTCTTCTGCGCAACCATTTCAGCTTCAGCCCGCGTCTATCTTTATGGAGGCCCCATGCATCGCTCTGCATTGCTGACTGCCCTTCTCGCCCTCGCGCTGGCTTTTTCCGCCGCGTGCAATAAGCCCGCCGACAATTCCATCACGAATGACTCCATCGCCACCGACATCAAAGCCAAAATGTTTTCTGAGCCGCTTCTGAAGTCCTCCACGGTGAACGTCTCTGTGAAGGACGGCACCGTCACTCTTTCCGGCCAGCTCTCCGACGACGCTGCTCGTCTCGCTGCTGAACGCATCGCCTCCCGCGCCAAGGGCGTCTCCAAAGTGGTAGATCAAACCGTCGTGCCTACCAAGCCTGCCATGGCCGAATATATACCGCCCTCCGCTCCCGCTCCCTCTCTGGCCCCGGCTCCGGCCCGCAAGCCCTCACATCCGGCGCGCACCCCTAAACCTCAAGCCGCCGCAATTCCATCTACTCCGCCCGCTCCCGCTAATCCCTCCGCGTCAGAAAGTTCCTCCGTCGAAGCGCCGACTGGCCCTGCTCCCATTCCAGCAGCCGCGCCCGCTCCGGCTCCCGCCACTTCCGTTGCGCCCCCGCCACCTCCTCCGCCACAGCCCGTCACCGCCACTCTTCCTGCGGGCACAGTCTTCGCCGTACGCACAATTGACAGCATCGATTCCGCCACCAGCCAACCCGGCCACATCTTTCGCGGCTCGCTCGACGCCCCTGTCCTCCTGGAAGGCAATCTCGTTGTTCCCAAGGGCCTTAACGTAAGCCTGAAAATCGTCACGGCCAACACCGCCAGTGGCCTCAACGGCTCCAGCGAACTCACCGTCGCCCTCGACAGCTTCACCTATCAAGGCAAAACCTATCGCATCTCCTCCAGCAGTGTTCAGGAAAAAGGCGAGTCGCGCGGCAAGCGCTCCGCCGCTGTCATCGGTGGTGGCGCAGTACTCGGCGCAATCATTGGCGGCCTTGCCGGAGGCGGCAGAGGTGCAGCCATCGGCGCCGGCGTTGGCGGGGCTGGCGGCACGGCTGTGCAAGCCACGACCCATGGCAAGCAAGTCCGCATCCCCTCCGAAACTCATCTGGATTTCTCTCTCCGCGATCCCCTCGACGTAACCTACATCCCCTCCAAAAAACCTTCCCACTCCTCAAACGCCAACCCGCCCCCCGCCACCACCGATCAGCCTCCCTCCACCGATACTCCGCCTCCTCAACAGCCACAGTAACCGCCACAACTTGGAGTGAGGTCCCGCGACTGCGGTACCGCTTTTGCGGTTGCAGCCAACCCATGACTCTTAGACTTTTACACTCTTTCACTCTTATACTTCTTCCTTCTTCTATGTGAACTCTGCGCTCTCTGTGGCCTCTGTGTGAGGCTTCTCTTCTCCCACTCTCCTCCTTGACACAATTCCCCTTCCAGACCATCCTTTCGGACATGACTCCCATCTCCCGTCGCCATTTTCTCCATTCCACCGCTGCCGTTTCCGCTGCCGCCCTCGCACCAAACGTTTCCTCAGCCGGAGACTCCCAATCCGCATCGCCACAGCTCCCCTCCAACTTCTCGATTCTCAAACCTCTCGGAGATCGCGTTCGCCCTCTCAATCCCGACGATTTCCACGATCGCCTCCTTCGCGCCCAAAATCGCATGTCGGAAATCAAACCTGCTTTCGATGCACTCGTCGTCGGTCCCGGCTCCTCGCTCTACTATTTCACCGGCATCCGTTGGGGTCTCAGCGAACGCCTTCTCGCCCTCGTCCTCCCGCGTTCCGGCGAGCCCATTCTTATCTGCCCCGCCTTTGAAGAATCCCGCATGCGCGAATCCTTGCGCTTCCCCCTCGATGTCCATCCCTGGCAGGAAGACGAAAGCCCCACGCAACTCATCGTCTCCGCGCTTGCCGCCGGCAACATCCGCTCGGGCCGCATCGCCATTGAAGAAACTCTGCCCTTCACCTTCTACGATCATCTTCGCGCCGCCGCGGCACCTTTCACATTCTTCTCCGCCGATCCCATCACCATTCCTCTGCGAGCGCGCAAATCTCCGCAAGAACAGGAATTCATGCGCCTGGCTTGCGAAGCCACCTGCAATCTCTATCGCGAAGTTTTTGCTTCTCTAAAGGAAGGAATGACGCAGTCGGATATCGCCGCTCTCATTTCCGCCGGCTACTCCAAAATGAATCTCCGCGGCTACGCCTTGGTGCTGTTGGGAGCCTCCGCCGCCCTGCCGCACGGTTCGCGCCAACCGCAAAAATTAAAAGAAGGCGATGTCATTCTGATTGATGGCGGCTGCACCGTGGAAGGCTACGAATCCGACGTCAGCCGCACGGGCGTCCTCGGCAAGCCCAGCGAGAAAATTCAGCGCGTTTTTGAAATCGTCCGCAAGGCTCAGGACGCCGCTCTCGACGCCGCCCGCGGCGGCAAACTCTCCGGCTCCGTGGACGACGCCGCTCGCAACATCATCACCGCTGCCGGCTACGGCCCCGGCTACAAATTCTTCACGCATCGGCTTGGCCACGGCATTGGCCTCGATGGCCACGAGCATCCCTATCTCGTTCGCGGCAGCACCACCGTCCTCGAACCCGGTATGACCTTTTCCAACGAGCCGGGAATTTACATCCCCAACGAATTCGGCCTCCGCTGCGAAGACGACATGGTCATCACCCCCGAAGGCCCCGCCCAGCTCCTAACTCCCAGTTTCCAACTTTCCCTCGAAAAGCCCCTAGGCTGATCCCAGGACTGCGGCAGCTTGTGGCACAGTCACTCCTGACTGTGGTCTTGGGTTCTCTTCTTCCCTCTTCTCTGTGAACTCCGTGGTCTCTGTGCCCTCTGTGTAAGCCTTTTCTTCGCTTTTACTCTTCCCTGCAGATCTCCGCGCAAAACTCCACGATCCGCTCCTCCGCCCAAAATCGTTCCGCCCCTCCCAACCGCGAGATAAACCCGCAATGCCCGCCATTTCGCGGCGCCACGAAATGCACGAAACGGTTTTCCGCTGCCTTCGCCCGCAAAAACGATTCGTACGGCACAAACGGATCATCCTGCGCCGTAATCAGCAGCAGAGGCACGCGCACATCCCCAATCACCCTCTTCGCTCCCGCCGCTTCGTAATACTCGGCGGCATCCTTGTACCCAAACGCCGGCGCCGTAATCACATCGTCAAATTCCCGCACCGTCCACACCTGCCCCAATCCATTCCGTGAATACCGCTCCGGATACAACTCCGCCTTCGTCCGGTACCGTGCCATCAGTCCTTTCACAAAATGGCGCTGGTAAAAATAATTCGCCGGCTTCTCCAACGCATCCGCGCAAGCCGCCAAATCCACCGACGGGCAGACCACCGCCGCGCCGCGCAATTCCTTCGGCGCCGCCTCCCCAAATTCCCCCACCATTTTCGTAACCAGGTTTCCCCCCATCGAATAGCCCACGAAAAAAATCCGCTCAAATCCCTCCGCAATCAATTCCAGCAAAACAGCCCGGTAATCTCCGCTCATCCCGCTGTTATACAACGTGGGCGTCAGCAGTTCCGTCCCCCCGCAATTCCGCTGGTTCATGCGCACCGCATGAAATCCACGCACAAACGCCTTATCCGCTATCCCAATCGCATAGTTCGATTCGCTCGAACCCTCCAGCCCGTGCACCGTCACAATCACCGGCGCATCCTTCCGCTTCCCCGGCTGCCAACTGCACATCCCCTTCAGTTGCGTCTCCGCATCCACGCGAAACAACCGCTCCTCCGGCGCCGGCAACAAAAACGCCCTCTTCAAAAATGCCCCCGCCACCGTCTGCAAATGCCCATTCCAAAGCATCCGGTGCGCCTCAAACTCCCTAAGCTCGTCGCTCATATCTCCAACTTTATCAGTTCCCGCCAGCTCTTTCCGTCTTGCCTTCAAGCTGCCAGGCGTTTGACCCCCTCATCTCCTTCTTATAAGATTGCTTTTCAAATGAAAAAATCACGCGGCCATTTCAACATCGTTCTGAGACCTGAACCCGAAGGCTGTTTCACGGTTATTGTGCCCGCGCTTCCCGGATGCGTTACCTATGGACGCACCCTGGCCGAAGCCAAAAAGATAGCCAAGGACGCCGTTTCCGGCTACGTTGCGAGCCTTAGGAAACACAACGAACCCGTCCCCACGGACTACCCCTCCCTCGCTTCCCGTTAAACTCCCGCGTATTGTTAACATCGGCCCCGGTTCCTGCGTCTATCCAGTGAATGCATCGCACGCCACCATGGCGCCAACGTGTCCACCAACTTTGAGCTGCCGCTCCAATCGCCAGGTCTCCCGGCCGTGAATTCCCCCGCCGAGCCGCCCGGCGCCGATATGGCGCTCGTCCAAGCCGCGCAAAACGGCGACCGCGACGCCTTCGGTCTGCTCTACGCACGTTACTCCCGCATGGTTCATGGCATTCTTCTCACTAAAGTTCCCTACGCGGCCATCGAAGATCTCGTCCAGGATGTTTTCCTCCAGGCCCTTCCCCGCCTCAACTCTCTCCGCGATGTGTCTCGCTTTGGCGGCTGGCTAGCCGCCATTACCCGGAATCGCGCCACGGACTTTCACCGCCAATCCCACCCCACCGACGAATTCGTCGAAGAGTCGCATAGCGATGAGAATATCTCTCACCCCGCAACGCGCATAGGTCAATCCGAAGCGCACCAAGTCCTCCAGGCCATTCGCTCTCTCCCCGATGCCTATCGCGAAACGCTCATCCTACGCCTCGTCGAAGGCATGACCGGCCCGGAAATCGCCGCGCGCACCGGCCTGACGCACGGTTCCGTCCGCGTTAATCTCCATCGCGGCATGCAACAACTCCGCGAGCTTCTCGGCCACAAATCCGGCCCTGCTGATTCGCAAGCATCGAGCACACAATCAT
The DNA here is from genome assembly GCA_963702915.1 of Candidatus Acidiferrales bacterium. Taxonomy (GTDB): domain Bacteria; phylum Acidobacteriota; class Terriglobia; order Acidiferrales; family UBA7541; genus Acidiferrum. The sequence goes on along the minus strand of OY969770.1, from coordinate 5,495,579 downwards.
GAACAAGCCACGCAACAATCCGTCCGAGGAATTTCCTATGAATGAGCCCTATTTGTGGGACGGCTCCGGCGAGCCCGACCCCGAACTGCAACGCCTCGAATCGCTCCTGGCACAATTCAGCCACCGCGAAGTGCCGCTCGTGCTTCCACCGGAAGCGCCAGCCAAACTTGGATATTTCCACGCTCTCTTGCTGCAGTTTACTTGGCTGCCGCGATTCGCCGCGGTTGTCGCCGCTGCCTTTGTTCTAATCGCGATCAGCGTCCTGTATCTTCGCACCTCGCGCATCTCGCCCTCCGGCCCGGCTTGGGAAGTTGCCCGCCTCGCTGGCACTCTGCAGATCGATTCTCAACTCATCACCGCAGGCCAGTCCTTCGCGAAACTTCGCGTCGGTCAAACTCTTGAAACGAACGCCACCTCGCGCGCCAGCATCTGGGAGGCAGACCTGGGCGAGATCAATGTCGATCCCAACTCCCGGGTTCGCCTTCTGCAAACCGATGATCGTCGCAAACGCCTGCAACTCGAGATCGGCACGATTCACGCCATGATCTGGGCTCCTGCAGGCCAATTCGTCGTTGACACTCCCTCCGCGGTCGCGGTGGACCTTGGCTGCGCGTACACCTTGCAGGTCTCCGCCGATGGCTCAGGCACGATTCGCACCACTCGCGGATGGGTCGGCTTTCATTTGAATGGCCACGAATCTTTCATTCCTGCGGGCGCCATGTGCCCCACCCGCCCCAAAGTCGGTCCTGGCACGCCGTACTTCGAGGACGTCTCCGATAGCTTCCGCGCAGCTCTTGCTGATTTTGATTTCGCCGCAAACTCTTCCGAAGCCCGCTCCACTTCCCTCGAAACCGTTCTCTCGCAAGCCCGCGCAAAAGACGGTCTCACTCTCTGGCATCTTCTCTCCCGTACCGATGGCGCCGAACGCGCGAAAGTCTACGATCGCTTTGCTGCTCTTGTTTCTCCTCCGTCCGGCGTCACTCGCGAAGGTATTCTCCATCTCGATCAATCCATGCTCGATCTCTGGTGGAATGCCCTCAATCTCGGCGACATCTACATCTGGCGTTATTGGGAACAATCCTCCTCTCCCCGCGCCAATCTTCCCAGTCAACCCGCCCTGAAAAAACAATTGCTTCTCAAACAGCCTCGTTAACAACGGACGCTGCTGCAGCGTCTCTTTGTCTGTAAGCGAATTCACTCGCAAGGAGGCTCGCATCCACCATGAAATCTCAATCACTATCCGTGCATCACATCTCCGTCGCTCTTCTACTCGCTCTCTTTCTCTTCGCCAGCTCCGCCCTAGCCGGTCCACCGCTAATCTGCCATTCCTTCGATATCGGTGACGCCAAATCTCTTCCCTGGATCAGCCGCGACTGGAACCTGTCCGGCACGGAATCCTACGACACGAAGAATCTCGCTGCCGGCACCATCGCCATCCTTGACTCCGATCCCGTTGTGCTCGTCCACATGGAAACCCTTCGTCGCGCCACGCTCTACGCACGCAAAGACCCGTTCGCCGCAAAGCAACTTTTCACCAAACTCGTCGCTCGCGCGGACTCCCTCGCCAATTCCCCGGCAGCAGCCCTGGCTTCCTTCGACCTGGGCTATCTCGCGGAAGCCTTCAAGCAATGGATGGGCAAGGACGAGCCAAATCCGGCGCAGGGTTTCGACGGCTACGCGCTGGTCAAGAAAGCCATCCAACTTCGCACCAATGACCCGCAAATGGAATTCGCTGCCGCCCTCATCACTTTCAACGGCCCTGCCGGCGAGCATCAGGACTTCGCACAAAAAGCCATCGCCGGTGCGACGACCGACGCATTACTCCAACGTAACCTCTCCATTCATTTCCATGGCCCGCAAACGGAAACCATGGCGGAGTTGATCTCTCGCACTCCCGCCCTCAAGGTGGCAACCCGATGAACCCCAGCATTACGGGAGCCGCGCACGAGCGGCTCCCTCGCGGTTACTCTTTCCGCGCGCTCGCCTGCGCCGCCATCCTCCTCACGATCCATGCTTTCCCTCAAGCGCATTCCGCCAAACAGGAGGCTCCCACTTCCGACCTCACCGTCCACGAGTGGGGCACCTTCACCTCGATCTCCGCTGACGACGGCCAAGCCATCGAATGGCTCCCTCTCACCGGTTCCACGGACCTGCCCACCTTCGTTGAACATCTCCGCGAGCCCGCATTCAAGGGTGGTCTTCGCGGCACCGTGCGCATGGAAACTCCCGTTCTCTATTTCTACTCGCCGCGCGAAACTTCGGTTTCCGTCAAAGTCTCCTTTGCACAGGGCCTCATCACCGAATGGTATCCGCATGCCGTTCCTCTTGCGGCATTCAACCCGCGGACCGATTTTTCTCTCGATCAGAAGAGCACCGTCGGCGGCATCACCTGGAATTCCGTTCGCGTCGAGCCAAGCGCGTCCACTGAATTCCCTCGCGACGTTCGTGAAAACCATTATTACGCCGCGCGCGAAACTTCTTCTGCGCCTATCCGCGTGCCAACTTCCTCCGGCGATCAGCGCGAACGATTCCTCTTCTATCGTGGCGTCTCCGCTTTCGCGCCACCCATCACCACCACAATTTCTGCCGACGGCTCAGTGCTTATACAAAACAACCTTAACGAAGAAATCCCCGACGTGATCCTCTTCGAGCGCCGCGGCAACAGTCTCGGCTATCGTATTCTCGGCCCTCTCCGCAACCAGGCCGCGCTCGCTCCGCCTCCCCTCGAGGGCTCTCTCGATTCCCTCTTCAGCGATCTCGAGGGCATCCTCATTTCCCAGGGCCTTCACGCTGACGAAGCTCACGCTATGCTCGAAACGTGGAAAAACTCCTGGTTTGAGGAAGGCTCCCGCCTCTTTTATATCGTTCCCCGCAACTTCGTGGATTCCGTACTTCCCCTGTCCGTTACCCCTGCGCCCGCTGAAATCACCCGTGTTTTCGTCGGCCGCGATGAACTCATCACTCCGGCCACGGAACAAGCCGTCGAATCCGCCTTCGCTTCCGGTGATCGCGCCACGCTCGCCAAATACTCCCGCTTCCTGCCAACCATCCTCGAAACCATGATCGATCAATCCACCGACCCGTCGCAGCAGCAGCGTCTCAGCAGCTACCTGGACTCACTCTACAATCACCCCTTACCCTGACTCTGGTGGCTAACGAGTTAAAGGGCTAGCGCCGCACGACTAGGGGCATTCACGATACCGGCTCGATCATTCAACTCAGTCAGCTCGCCCAAAAGTGAGTTTGTCATTCCGAGCGAAGCGAGGAACCTGCTTTTCGCTTGAAAATCAGAAATCCAGGCACACACATGAGCAAGGACATCATCCTCCCGCAATTGCCCCGATAATCAGCAGCGGTTCTTCTCCTGAAGCCACCTGCCTCGGGAGCGGCGCGTCCGGCGGTTCGAGTGACAAATCCTCTCCGCAAGCGAAAAATCGCAAGAAGGGCCGACGCTGTTGCGTGACGTGATCTCGAATCGTGCCCCGCAACATGGGATAGCCCGCCTCCAGCGCGTCCAGCACCGCGCGCAGCGTCACCTCGCCATGCACTTCAAGCTCTACCTCCGGGCGCACCCGCGCCAAGCTCCGCAAATGCGCCGGCAATTCCACCCGGATCATGACAGTGTCTGTACCTCCACGGAGTACACCGCCGGCAAATCCCGCACAATCGGCGCCCACGTGTCTCCCGCGTCTGCCGAAGCGTAAACCTGCCCGCCGGTAGTCCCAAAATATACGCCACATTTATCCAGCGAATCCACCGCCATTGCATCGCGCAAAACGTTCACGTAGCAATCCCGTTCCGGCAACCCCTTCTTCAACTCCTCCCAATCATTGCCGCCGTGCCTGCTCCGGTACACCCGCAGCTTGCCGTCGAGCGGATAGTGCTCCCCATCGCTCTTAATCGGCACCACATAAATCGTCTCTGGTTCGTGCGCATGCACGTCAATCACGAATCCAAAATCCGTCGGCAAATTCCCGCTGACCTCGTGCCACAAATCCCCCGCATTGTCGCTGCGCATCACGTCCCAGTGTTTTTGCATGAACAGCACATTCGGGCGTGCCGGATGCATCGTCACGTGGTGCACGCAATGCCCCACCTCCGCATTCGGGTCTGGAATGTATGGCGAGCGCAGCCCTTGGTTGATGGGCTTCCACGTCTTACCCTCGTCGTCGCTGCGAAAGGCACCTGCGGCAGAGATGGCGATCACAATCTGCCCTGGCGCCTTTGCACTCAGTAGGATTGTGTGCAGGCACATTCCTCCCGCCCCCGGTTGCCATTTGGGCCCTGTCCCATGACCGCGCAGGCCGGAAAGTTCCTTCCAAGTCCGTCCGCCGTCGCTCGAGCGGAACAGCGCCGCATCTTCCACTCCCGCATACACGGTATCGGGATCGCTCAACGACGGCTCCAGGTGCCACACGCGCTTGAATTCCCACGGGTGCTGCGTCCCGTCGTACCACTGGTGCGTCGTAAGAGGTTTGCCGGTTTCCGGGGAGGCGTCGTACACAAACTTGTTGCTTTCACCTTTCGGCATTCCATCCGGGGCCGTCGCGGGCTCCCCCGGTGGCGTGCCTGGCTGGAACCAAGTTTTCCCGCCGTCATCCGACCGTTGAATGATCTGCCCGAACCACCCGCTGGTCTGCGACGCGTAAATACGATTCGGGTCCGCGGGAGATCCCTTAAGGTGGTACATCTCCCAACCCGCAAAGTGTGGACCGCTGATGTCCCACTTCTCGCGCTTGCCGTCCGCCGTCAGAATGAACGCACCCTTCTTTGTCCCAACCAGCACCCGTACGCCGCTCATCTCTCCCCCCTATCTTGCTCCTCGATTCAACCTTGGAGTGCGGGAGCTTGCTCCCGCTTTTGCAATCCAACCCCACCTCCCAAACGTTCGGCCTCGCGTCGCTGCCAGCGTCGCAAAAGCGGCGGCGAGCCGCCGCACTCCAAAATGGAATGCACGACAGTTTGCCCATCTTACTTTTGAAATGCAAGTAAAATGTGCTACTGTCACCTTATGCCCAAAAGCAGGACCGCACCTCACCGCCGCTCGGGGTGTCCCCTAAATGCTTCCGTGGAAATGCTGGGCGATCGCTGGTCCTTGCTGATTATCCGCGACATGATGCTACGCGGCTCGCGAACCTTCAAGGAATTCCTGCAATCCTACGAAGGCATCGCCTCCAACATCCTGGCGGATCGCCTCCGCAAGCTCGCGGCCTACGGCATAATTTCCACGCAACAAGATCCCTCCGACGGCCGCAAGCAGATCTACGCGCTCACCAAAAAGGGAATCGATCTCGCCCCGGTCCTCACGGAAATGGTCCTCTGGGCCGCCGCCCACGAAGAAACCGGCAACCAAGCCCTCGTCCAACAAATGAAAAAAGACAAAAAACAATTCCTGGCCGCCGTGCGCCAACGTTGGCTCCAAGGCACGGCTAATTCAAACTTGGATTGAGCCTGCGCAAAGGTCCCGTAGCCTTCCCTTTCCGTCCAACACCAAAATCGCTCTTTTTTCCATGTCCTTCAACTTGACCCCTCCCCCCTCTCACCCCTAAAATTGCTGTTTACACCGTGACGCATTTTTTCGATCGATATGAACTCTTCTCCCGGCCCGGCGGCCACCCGCTGGGCTGCGCTGTTTCTGGGCGCCCCGCCCCAGAGGATTCCCGATTTTCTCTTTTCCAATTTCAATTTTCGATTTTCTTCCGAGGCTCTCATGATTGAAGGTTCCATCACCGAAGGTCTTACTTTCGACGACGTCCTCCTACTCCCCGGCAAATCCTCCGTCCTGCCCACCGAGGTTGACACCACCACAAAATTCACCCGCAATCTCTCGCTCAATATCCCTCTCTCTTCTGCCGCCATGGACACCGTCACCGAATCGCGCCTAGCCATCGGCATCGCGCGCCAGGGCGGCATCGGCATCATTCATCGCAACATCCCTATCGATCGCCAAGCCGAGGAAATCGATCGCGTCAAGCGTTCCGAATCCGGCATGATCGTGGATCCCGTCACCATCTCCCCGGACATCACCATCCGCCAGGCCCTGGAAATCATGAATAAGTACCGCATATCCGGCCTTCCCGTCACACGCGGTACGCGCCTTACTGGCATCCTCACCAACCGCGACTTGCGCTTCGAGAAAAATCACAGCCAACTTGTCGGCCAGGTCATGACCAAGGACAACCTCGTCACCGTCGCCGTCGGCACCACCCTCGAAGAAGCCGAGAAAATTCTCCAGAAGCACCGCATCGAAAAGCTCCTCGTCGTGGACCAGGATTTCAATCTCAAGGGCCTCATCACCGTAAAAGACATCCAGAAAAAACTCGAATATCCCCGCGCTGCCAAGGACGATCAGGGCCGCCTCTACGTCGGTGCCGCCATTGGCGCCACCGGCGATTTCCTCGAACGCGCCGTGGAACTGGCCAAATCCAAAGCCGACGTTCTGGCCATTGACACCGCCCACGGCCACACCGAACGCGTCATTGAAGCCATCAAGGCCGTTCGCCACCGTCTGCCCGATATGCAACTGGTTGCCGGCAATGTGGCCACTTATGAAGGCGCCAGGGAACTCATATCCCTCGGCATTGACGGCCTCAAGGTCGGCATCGGCCCGGGCTCCATCTGTACCACGCGCGTCGTCACCGGCGCCGGCGTTCCTCAGCTCACTGCTGTGATGGAAGCCGCCAGGGCCGCCAAGGATACTGGCGTCGCCATCATCGCCGATGGCGGCATTAAATATTCCGGTGACATCACCAAGGCCATCGCGGCAGGTGCTTCTTGCGTCATGATCGGCAGCCTCTTCGCGGGCACCGAGGAGGCTCCCGGCGAAACCATTCTCTACCAGGGTCGCACCTTCAAGACCTACCGCGGCATGGGTTCCACCGGAGCCATGGAAGCGGGCTCCGCCGATCGCTATTCCCAGGAAGCCGCCGAGCGTGGCAAGTCCGTCCCGGAAGGCGTCGAAGGACGCGTCGCCTACAAGGGCCCCCTCGGCGGTCTAACCGATCAACTCGTCGGCGGGTTGAAAAGCGGCATGGGTTACGTGGGCGCACGCACCATCTCCGAACTTGCCGAAAAAGGCCAGTTCATCCGCATCACCGCTGCCGGCCTCCGCGAATCCCACGTCCACGACGTGGTCATCACCAAGGAAGCCCCCAACTACCGCATGGAGTAATCTCCTTCCCCTTTCTCTCGGTTTTGACTTTGGGTTCGCCTTGCACTTGTAGCGGCCGCTTTCCGAAGCGGGCGTCTTTTCCTAGGTTCGCCCTTCTTGGAAAGCGGCGGCTCGCCGCCGCTTTCCAACTCAAGCTCCATCCACCAACCTATCCCACGGAGGCCCCAGCCTTAAGGGCCGAAGGACGCAATCGTCAAATGAATCCAGGCCTCCCTCGCTGATTGCACTTCGCTTTTCGAGTTTCCAGTTTCGCTTTTCGCTCTTCTCCCGCATCCCCTTCATGCATCATTTACAATCAAATGAGATACTGGATCTCTAATGTCCTCTTCCGAACCCTGGCGCAATCCTCGGCCCGCCCCCTCCCTCGATAAGGTCCGGTTCCGCGTTCCACCCAAATCCCTGATTCCCGCCTGGCTCCACGCCTGGTGGCCTGCCCTGCTCTGGAGCGCCGTCATCTTCACCGCTTCCACCGACACCTTCTCCTCGGAACACACCGCCAGCGTGATTGGAACCGCCTTGCATTGGTTCGTTCCTCATCTGAGCGCAGCTACTTTTGAAATGATTCACTTCTTCATCCGCAAGACGGCGCACCTGACGGAATACTTTATCTTCTATCTCCTGCTCTACCGCGGCATTCGAGGTGCCCGCATCGGCTGGCTCTGGTCCTGGGCCTTCACCGCCTGGCTCATCGCCGCCGCCTACGCCGCACTCGACGAATTCCATCAGTCCTTCGTGGCCTCCCGCACTGCCTCTGTCTGGGACTCCCTCCTCGACTCCGCCGGCGCCCTAATCGCCCTCCTCGTCCTTTTCCTAATTTACCGCCTCCGCCGCCCCCGCCCCTCCCCCTGATCCCTCTCCACCCATCACCCTCGCTACGCATGATCGTATACTCACCTCGTACCTGCATCTTCTGCCACATTGTGGTACTATCACAATGTGGAATTCATCGAGTCACGGCCATTCACCTCGAAGCTCCACCGGCTAGTTGGCGAGAGTGCCGATGAGCTGCTTCGTGCGATTCAGTCAGAGCTGGCGCGGAAGCCCGATCGCGGCGCGATGGTCCCTGGCCTGGGCGGCATACGCAAGGCACGCGCCGCAAATGAAGGCCGCGGAAAGGGCAAACGCGGTGGTTACCGTTACCTATATTTGTACCTGGAGAAGAGGCAGCACATTCATTTTCTGGTTCTACTGGACAAGAACGAACAGGAGGATGCTAGCGAAGAGCAACGTCGGCAGATGCGGAAATGGGTCGCAGAGATCAAGAAAGAATCGGGAGGCTGATCATGCCCAAGAAAATCAAACTGAATATCTTTGACGACATGCGGGAGGCGCTTCAAGACGCCGCGGCCTATGAGCGTGGCGAGGCCGTCAATCTGCGTGTCACGCGCCTTCCCGCGCGCCCCAGGCAAATTTCGCCGAAAGAAGTCCGCCGCATCCGCCAGACACTCAATGCCAGCCAAGCGCTCTTCGCCACTTTCCTGAATGTAAGCCCCAATGCCGTGCGCAGTTGGGAACAAGGCACGCGCCGCCCGCGCCAGGCCGCGCTCAAACTCCTGGTCATCGCCAAAAAGAACCCCAAAGCCCTGCTGATGGCCTAGTAAGAGAGCATGTATACGCAAATTGCAGTGTCACGTCCCTGCCTGTTCTTCTTGCCTCCTGGTCACTGGTCGCATCTTTTCTCACCGGGCCGTCCACCCTCCGTCAATCAGAATCGTCTCCCCGGTGATCAGCGAAGCCGCCGGTGACGCCAGGAACACCACCGCACCCGCCACTTCCATCGGCTCTCCGATGCGGTGCAGCGCCGCGATCCGTTCCACCGTATCCGCTCGGAACGCCGCATCCGCCAGGGCGCTCTCCGTCCCCGGAGTGTGGATGAACGTAGGCGCGACCGCATTCACGGTGATGTTGTACTTGCCCCACTCCACCGCCAGGCATTTCGTCAAATGCGCAATCGCCGCTTTCGTCATGCAATAAACAGATTCCGTCGGCAGCGCCACAAAACCCGCTTGCGAACTCATGTTGATGATTTTCCCGCTGCGCTGCTGGATCATCACGCGCCCCGCCGCCTGACTCGCAAAAAATGTGCCTTTCAAGTTCACCGCCAGTGTCTGATCGAAATCCTCCTCGCGCACATTCTCCGCCGGATTTTCCGGCGCAATCCCCGCATTGTTCACCAGGATGTCCAGCCGCCCGAAGTGTTTTACCGCATCGTCGACTGCGCGAAAGATCTGTTCCATCTTGCTCACGTCCATCTGCAGAGCCAGCGCCTTCCTTCCCATCTTCCGAATCTCCGCCGCCAATCCCGCATCCGCCTTGACGTCTCGCAATCCCAGCGCCACGTCCGCGCCTGCATACGCCAGCGCCAGCGAAATCGCGCGCCCCAATCCTCGCGCTGCTCCCGTCACCAGCGCCACCTGCCCATTCAATTCAAATCGTGGATACTCCATCGCCCATTCTCCTCTCCGCACTGGCCGAGTATATCTCTTCCCCTCCCGCCAAAAACAAAACGCCCGCCCCGGTCTCCCGGAGCGGACGTCGTATCTCATTCATGGTCCGCCTCAACGCGGACCCTGCCCTGCCCTCTTAGCTCTTCTCCTCGACGGCTTCCGCCACCTTGCTCTTCTCTTTCTTTTCCTTTTTCTTGAACTCGTAGCTCACCAGTTCCAGGATCGCCACCTTCGCTCCATCGCCCACGCGAATGCCCGCGGGGATGATGCGCGTGTAGCCGCCCGCGCGGTCCGCGAATTTCGGCGCGATTTCGCTGAACAGTTTTTTCGTCATCGCCGGCGTCATCAGGTACGCGGCTGCCTGCCGCCGCGCCGCCAGCGTGTCCTTCTTTCCGAGCGTGATGATCTTCTCCGCCACCGGCCGCGTGGCCTTGGCTCGCGTCAGCGTGGTGGTGATCCGCCCGTGTTCAAACAAATTGGTGACCAGGTTACGCAACGTCGCGCGGCGGTGCCACGGATTGCGCCCCAGTTTTGATCCCGACTTCAGGTGTCTCATCGTCTCTTCCTTCTTAGGAGGCCGGGGCTTCCAGCCCCGGCGTACTTCTTCGTTGTAAGCAGGGCTTCAGCCCCTGAAGAAATGCTGTTCACTGATATCTGATATCCGATATCTGATATCTGTCTCTACAGCCCCACCGTATCTTCCGAAGACGACGGCGGCATCGCCGTCTGGCTCGGCAGCGGCGGCCAAATAATCCGGCCGTGCTCGTCGAACTTCATGCCCAATCCAAGCCCCATCTTCACCAGTATGTCCTTGATCTCGTTCAAGGACTTCCGGCCGAAGTTCTTGGTCTTCAGCATTTCGTTTTCGCTCTTCTGCACCAGCTCGCGAATCGTCTGGATGTTCGCGTTCTTCAGGCAGTTGTAGCTGCGCACGGAAAGTTCCAGCTCTTCCACCGAGCGGTCCAGATGTTCCAGCCGCGGATCGTGCACGATGTCTTGCGGCATCTCCACGTTTTCCACCGGCTCCTCGAAGTTGATGAAGATGCTCATGTGGTCTTTCACCAGCTTCGCCGCCAAACCAATCGCGTCCTGCGGCGTGATGGCGCCGTTCGTCCACACTTCCATCATCAGCTTCTCGTAATCGGTCATCTGCCCAAGGCGCGCCGATTCCACGGAGTAGTTCACCTTGCGCACCGGCGAGTGCACGCTGTCCACCGGAATGTACCCGATGGGCAGGTCCTCATCGTAGTTGCGGTCCGCGGCCACGTACCCGCGCCCGTTCTTCACGCGCATTTCGATCAGCAGCTTGCCGCCTTCGCTGACCGTGGCGATGTACACGCTCTTATCCAGCACGGCGAAGTCCGCGTCTTCCTCGATCTGCGCGCTCGTCACCACTCCCGGCGCTTCCACGTTCAGGTAGATGGTCTTCGGCAGGTCGGTATTCAGCTTGATGGGAACCTGCTTCAGATTCAGGATGATGTCCGTGGCGTCTTCCACCACTCCCGGAATCGAGGAGAATTCATGCAGCACGCCCTCGATCTTCACCGCGGTGATCGCCGCGCCTTCGATCGAGCTCAGCAGCGCGCGCCGCAACCCGTTTCCTACCGTGGTACCCCAGCCCCGTTCAAACGGCTGCGCCGAAAACCGGCCGTACCGCTCCGTCAGCGATTCCAGCTCAGACGCAAGACGCTTCGGTTTCTGAAATCCCTTCCACATCGTGTTCCTTCCTTCCGTGACCGGCGTCGCCGGCCACTTAAGCCTTGACCCTTCCCTCGACCGCGTTTACAGAAAGTCCTTAGTAATTAGTTTTAAGTAATCAGTAAAGAACTCCTCGACTGAAAACTTATAACTTAGAACTTACTACTTATTTCGAGTACAGCTCCACGATCAGTTGTTCGTTGATCGGCGGCGTCTGTACGTCTTCGCGCTTCGGAAGCGCCACTACCTTGGCCTTGAACTGTTCGCGATCCTGCTCCAGCCATGGCACCAGGCTCTGGCTCTGCGCCACGTTGCGCGCTTCCAGCACCATGGCGTTCTGGTGCATCTTTTCCTTGATGGCGATCTCTTCGCCCACGTTCACCTGGTACGAGGGGATGTTCACCTTCTTCCCGTTGATCCGCACGTGTCCGTGCAGCACCAGTTGCCGCGCCTGCGAACGCGAGGACGCCAGCCCCGCGCGCCATACCGTGTTGTCCAGCCGGCGTTCCAGCATGATGATGAGGTTTTCGCCCGTTGGCCCCTTGGCGCGGTTCGCTTTCTCGAAATAATTGCGGAACTGCCGCTCCAGCAGGCCGTACGTGCGTTTTACTTTCTGTTTTTCGCGAAGCTGCAGGCCGTAGCCCGCAATCTTCGCGCGCCGTGATTGTCCGTGCTGTCCCGGTACGAAGTTGCGCTTCTCGATCGCGCACTTGTCCGTGAAGCACCGCAATCCTTTTAGAAATAGTTTCTGCCCTTCCCTACGGCATAGGCGGCAGACTGCATCTCGGTGTCTTGCCAACTTCTGTTCTCCCTTCGCGAAACTCGTCTCAGTTCTAAGTTATAAGTTCTCAGTATTAAGTGAAGCCTCCGAAACCTAATAACTTAGAACCATCAAGAACCTTCTACTGGAAGCGGCCCGCCCCGGAAGGCAGCCGCTACAAAACCTTGCTTGTCCCCACTCTCGACTGCCCATAACCCCAAAGACCTTGGCTCTTCAGCTCCGACTTATAACTTACAACTGAAAACTTAGAACTGCCTCAGACGCGCCTCCGCTTTGGCGGGCGGCAGCCATTGTGCGGGATCGGCGTCACGTCGCGGATGGCCACGATGTGCAATCCCGCCGCTGCCAGCGCGCGCACCGCGGATTCGCGGCCGGAGCCCGGGCCCTTCACCTTCACTTCCACGCTCTTCATGCCGTACTGGTCACGCGCCGTGCCCGCGGCAGACAGCGAAGCCTGCTGCGCGGCGTACGGCGTGCCCTTGCGCGAACCCTTGAAGCCGATGGCCCCCGAAGAAGACGCGCACAGCACGCGCCCGTCCGGATCCGCAATGGTGATCTGCGTGTTGTTGAAGGAAGCGGCCACGTGCACAATGCCGTGCGGCACGATGCGCTTCTCGCGCTTCTTCTTGAACTCTTTCTTGCGCTTACTGGCGGCTGCCGGTTTCGCCGGTGCCGCTGTTGCGTCCACCGCCGCGTTTTTCTGCTCTTTTGCCACGATTGACTCCGTAGTTCTAAGTAATAAGTTTTAAGTTCTCAGTTCCAACCTTCAAGAATCAACTTCTCTCTGCCACGCCTCAAGTTCCAAGTGCTAAGTTCCAGTTTCCAAATTGCACGTTCCAAGCTCTGCGTCTCAAGGTTCACGTCGCGCGATCGCTTTACTTGCAACTTAAAACTGAGAACTGAAAACTGACTTTCTCATCCCTTCTTGCCCTTGATTTGCTTCTTCCCGGCCACTGCGCCGCGCCGTGGACCCTTCCGCGTGCGCGCGTTCGTGTGCGTCCGCTGCCCGCGCACCGGCAAATTGCGCCGGTGACGAATCCCGCGATACGCCTGGACTTCGATCAGCCGGCGAATGTTCATCTGGATCTCTTTGCGGAGATCGCCTTCCACGCGCCCTTCCGCCTCGATCACGTTGCGCAGGCGGTTGACTTCGTCTTCCGTCAGCTCGCGGATCTTTTTCGTGAAATCCACATTCGCCTTTTCGGCAATATTCTTCGCGCGCACCTGCCCGATGCCGTAGATCGAGGTCAACCCGACCCACAAGCGCTTCTGCGGCGGAAGATCAACACCAGCGATACGTGCCATGGTCTCTCGGTTCCTTTCAAAAACTCTTGCGTGCCCGCTTCAAGTCCTAAGTTGTAAGTTTTCAGTTCTAAGTAATTCCGAAGCTTTACTTCGTACTTATAACTAAATACTTAAAACTCCTTCATCCCTGCCGCTGCTTGTGCTTCGGGTTCACGCAAATCACCCGAACCACCCCGCGGCGATGGATTACCTTGCACTTGTCACAAATCTTTTTCACGCTTGCCCGTACTTTCATACTGCGCTGCTCCTCATTGGCCACCTGAAGGTGACCGCTACAAAACTTTGCGTTACTTATACCGGTACACGATCCGGCCGCGCGTCAAATCATAAGGCGAAAGCTCCACCGCCACTTTGTCGCCCGCCAGAATCCGTATAAAATTCTTGCGCATCTTTCCGGAAACATGCGCCAGCACCTGGTGCTTGTTCTCCAGCTCCACGCGGAACATCGCGTTCGGCAACGGCTCGATCACCGTCGCCATCACTTCAATCGCGTCCTCCTTCGGATTTCCGGAGTCGCCCTTCTCTTTTTTCTCGTACGGCTGCTTGGCCATAAGTTCCTGTGTTTTAAGTTCTCAGTAATAAGTTTTAAGTAAGACGAGATTCACTTATTACCTAAAACTCACAACTTAGTACTTAAAACTTCATTTCCCCACGCCGGTCCGGTCATCTCTCTCGGCCGCGTCAATATCCACGGGCCGTTTGCCGTGACCGCCACGGTGTGCTCGAAATGCGCCGAAGGACTTCCATCGGCCGTTTCCGCCACCCATTCGCCGCGCATGGCCACTTCCGGACGGCCGGCGTTCACCATCGGTTCGACGGCGATCACCATGCCTTCCTGCAACCGCGCTCCGTGTCCCGGCTCTCCGTAGTTCGGCAGGTTCGGCTCGTCGTGCATTTTCGTTCCGATGCCGTGCCCCACGAACTCCCGCACCACCGAGTACCCGTGTTTCTCCACCCAACTCTGTACCGCGTAGCCGACGTCGCCCAAGCGATTTCCCGGGCGCATCTTGTCAATCCCGCGGTCCAGCGATTCCCGGGTCACATCCAAGAGCCTCTGCAGCTCCGGGCTGATTTTTCCCACCGGCACGGTCACCGCCGAATCACCGTAATACCCGTCCACTTCCATGCCGAAATCGATGGACACGATGTCGCCTTCGCGCAATTTCCGCTTCGGCGACGGTATCCCGTGAACGATCTCGCTGTTCACAGACGTGCAGAGCACGCAGGGATACCCGCGATACCCTTTGAACGCCGGCCTTCCCGGCCCTCTCGCGATGATCTCCTCGGCGCTCTTCTCGAGGTCCATCGTCGTCATCCCCGGCTGTACCTGCCCCCGGAGCGCGTTCAACACTTCGTGGACCACCTGGCCCGCGCGGTACATCTTCTCGAGTTCGGTGGCGCTGCGTAATTGAATCGCCATTTCCTTACAGCGTTTCGCCGATCCCTTCCAGGCTCTCGAAGATCTCCTGCTTCACTTCCTCGAAACTCTTGCTGGCGTCGATGTCGTGCAGAAAACCCAGCCGCCGGTAATACTGCACCAGGGGCGCGGTCTGCTTATCGTACGCATGCAAGCGCTCGCGGATTACCTCTTCGCGATCGTCCGGCCGCTGCACCAATTCCCCGCCGTCGTTATCGCAAATCCCTTCAACCTTGGGCGGGCGGTCGTAAATATTGTAAATCTCCCCGCCCTTTGTACAGGTCCTGCGCCCCGTCAATCGCCGCAACAGCACCGACGATCCAATCACCATATGCAGCACGAACGGCTGAAACAACCCATGCTGCTTCAGCAACTCGCCCAGGTACTTCGCCTGGGTGATCGTTCGCGGAAAACCGTCGAACACAAATCCGTAACTGCAATCCGGCCGCTCAATGCGTTCCGCGACCATCTTCAGCACCAGCGAGTCCGGCACCAGATCGCCCCGCTCCATAATCGGCTTGGCCTTCAAACCAAGCTGCGTGCCTTTGCTGACGTGCTCCCGCAGCATGTCGCCGGTCGAAAGATGCGGTATGCCATAAACCCTGGCCAGCTCTTTCGCCTGAGTGCCTTTTCCCGAGCCCGGAGGCCCCAGAAAAATAACCGCGCGGTTGAGTCTTGCAACAGGACGCTCTTCCGCCGCCACGGTTCGTCTCCCTTAACGGCGGCCGCGCAGACGTCCCTTTCGCGCAAAGCCTTCGTAGTTCCGCATGACGAGTTGAGCCTCAAGCTGCTGCACCGTATCCATCGCCACGCCCACCACAATCAGGAGCGACGTACCGCCAAAATAAAACTGCACGCCGAGACCGTTCAAAATCCATTGCGGGAAGTGCCGGTCAAACCAGTCCCCCGCCAGCCATGGCAGGTGATTCAGGTGAATGCCCGCGATCATCCATTCCGGCAACAGGCAGACGATGGCCAGGTACATTGCGCCGATAAACGTCAGCCGCTTCAGGATCAGGCTCACATATTCCGACGTGGTGCGCCCCGGACGAATCCCCGGGATGAACCCGCCGTTCTTGCGCATATTGTCCGCAAGCTCCGTCGGATTGAACACGATGCCCACATAGAAGAACGCAAACACGATGATCAGCGTCACGTAGATCGCGGTGTACAGCGGTTCTCCCCAGCGCAGCGTGTTCGCAATGGTCTTCACGAACGGCCAGCGCGTGCCCAGCATCAGCGCGGCCGTGGCCGGAAACGCCAGCAGCGAGCTTGCGAAAATCGGCGGAATCACGCCGCCGGAATTCACGCGCAGCGGCAGATACGTGGATTGCCCGCCCATCATGCGGCGGCCCACCACGCGCTTGGCATACTGCACGGGAATCCTGCGTTGTGCGCCTTCCACGAATACGATGAACGCCACAACGGCAACCATCAGCACCAGGAGCCCCAAAATCGCTATCGGAGTGAATGCGCCCCACGCCTGGGTCTTGACCTTGTCGTAGAGATCGCCAATGGCGCGCGGCAAACCCACCACGATGCCCACAAAGATGATCAGCGACATGCCGTTCCCGATGCCGCGTTCGCTGATCTGCTCGCCCAGCCACATGATGAACGCCGAACCCGTCGTCAACGTCAGAATCGTCATCATGGTGAAGCCCCACCCTGGGTGATATACAAGATTGGGTTGTGACTGAAGCGTGCTGGCGATCGTGGTCGACTGGATGATGCTCAAGGCGATCGTCAAGTACCTTGTGTACTGCGTGATCTTCCGCCGCCCCAGCTCGCCTTCCTTCTGCAACCGCTCCAAGTAGGGAAACACCACGGTCATCAACTGCAGGATGATGGACGAGGTGATGTAGGGCATGATGCCCAGCGCAAAAATCGTGACGCGGCGGAAGTTTCCGCCGCTGAACAGATCGAAAATGCCGAGGACGGAGCCCGCCGCCTGCTCCATAATCCGGCGCAACTCGTCGGCGTTGATGCCCGGCGTCGGAATGTGCGCGCCGATGCGGTAAACCGCCAGCAGCCCCAGCGTGAAGAACAGCCGGTTGCGCAGATCCTCGATCCGGAACAGATTCGCGAATGCGTTCAAAAAACGATTCATACCGGTTCCTCGGGAAACCCGATTACGCTACCACCTCAAACGTGCCGCCAGCCTTGGTGATCTTATCCTTGGCAGCGGCGCTGAATGCATGAGCGTGAATGGTGAGCTTGGTTTTCAGCTCGCCATCACCCAAAACCTTGATGGGATCCGTGGCGCGCCGCACAAAACCATGCGCGCGCAGCAGTTCCGGCGTCACCGTCTCCCCAGCGGGAAATACGTTCAGTTCCTCCAGGTTGACGACGGAGTACGCCACCCCAAACGGATTGTGAAATCCGCGCTTCGGAATGCGCCGGTGCAACGGCATCTGCCCGCCTTCAAAGCCGCGCCGCCGCGAATAGCCGCGCCGCGACTTTTGGCCTTTATTGCCTTTTCCCGACGTCCGCCCCAGCTTCGTGCCAATGCCGCGGCCCACGCGCACATGCTTCTTGCGCGAGCCTTTGGCCGGCCCCAGCGTCGACAGCGAAACCGTGTTGTGTTCCTTCTTGACTTTGTCTGCCATGAATTACTCCACCACTTCCACGAGGTGCCGCACCTTGTGAATCATCCCGCGGATGGCCGGCGAATTCTCCCGCTCGACCACCTGATGCATCCGGCGCAAGCCCAATCCACGAATCGTCGCGCGCATATCATCGGTGCAACTGATGAAGCTGCGCACCCACTTAATCTTTACCGTTGCGGCGCTCTTCGCGCCTTTCTTCTCGCCCGCCATGGATTAATCCCCTGCCACCTTCTCGCCCTTTTCGGCTTTCTCGGCCTTGGGCGGTTTCCCGCTGACTTCTTCGATGGTCTTGGAGCGCGTTTCCGCCACTTGTCCGACATCCTTCAAACTCAACAGCGCGGCAAAGGTGGCCTTGACGACGTTGTGCGGATTGGATGTGCCCAGCGACTTCGTGAGCACATTCGTGATGCCCGCAACCTGCATCACCTTGCGCACCGGGCCGCCGGCAATCACGCCTGTGCCTTCCGACGCGGGCTTCAGGAGCACTTGCGCCGAGCCGTACCAGCCTGTGACCTGGTGCGGGATGGTGGTGCCCTTCATGTTCAGCTTGATCAAATTTTTCTTGGCCTGCTCGATGCCCTTCTTGATGGCCATGGGCACTTCGCGGGCTTTGCCCATTCCGAAGCCGGCGTGTCCGTGGCTGTCGCCGACCACCACGAGCGCGGAGAAGCTCAGGTTCTTGCCGCCCTTGACGACTTTCGTGACGCGGTTGATGGCCACAACGTCATCCTTTAGATCGGAAGGATTCACATCCAGGAGGCGCCGCACTGCCAAACTATCTCGCAAAATTTGCTTCGACATAAATTAGAACTGTAACCCCGCTTCCCGCGCCGCATCCGCGAGCGCCTTGACGCGGCCGTGATACTTATAACCGCCGCGGTCGAACACCACCTTCACTACCCCCGCCGCCTTGGCGCGTTCGGCGATAATCTTGCCGACGGATTTGGCCGAGGCGATGTTGCCTCCGCCCTTCAGGCCCTTCTTGACTTCCTTGTCGATCGAGCTGGCCGACACCAGCGTGCGGCTGCTGCGATCGTCAATCACTTGCGCGTAGATGTGTCCGACGGAACGGTACACGCTTAACCGCGGGCGCTCCGGCGTGCCGGAGACCCTTGTGCGTACGCGCGCATGCACGCGTTGGCGCTGCTCATCCCGGGACAACTTGCGAACTGATGCCGATGCCACTGTCGTTTCTCCCTTGAACAGTTCTAAGTTATAAGTTCTCAGTTTTCAGTAAACCGGTCCACCTTAGCTCACAACTTATGACTTAAGACTTAAGACTTCTTACCCTGCTGCCAAACTCTTCGTCCCAAGTTTCCAGCCAGCATTTCTTTACTGAAAACTTAAAACTAAAAACTTAATACTCAAAACTCCTTACGCAGCGCCTGCTTTCGCGCCGGCCTTGCCCGCCTTCTTCTTCAAACGCTCGCCGGTGATGCGGATGCCCTTCTGCTTGTAAGGATCCGGCGGGCGCAGCGAGCGAATGTCCGCGGCCACCTGGCCGACTTGCGCCTTGTCCGCGCCGCTCACCACGATGTGCGTTTGTTTCTCGATGGCAATCTGAATGCCCTCGGGAATGGGAAACTCGATGGGGTGGGATTTGCCGAGAGCGAAAGCTACGATCTTGCCCTTCAGTTCGGCGCGATAGCCGACGCCCACGATATCGAGATCCTTCTTGAAACCCTGGGTGACGCCCTGAACGGCGTTGGCCAGAAGCGCGCGCGCCAGGCCGTGCAAGGCGCGATCGTCTTCATTGTCGCGAATCGCCGTAAGCACGCCGTCCTTCTGCTCGAGCTTGATCTGCTTTGGAACAAGCACGAACAGCTTTCCCTTGGGGCCCTGCACTTCCACTTTGCCGCCACCGGTATTGATTTTCACACCGGCCGGCACTGGAATCGGTTTGCGACCAATACGTGACATCGTCAA
Source organism: Candidatus Acidiferrales bacterium (assembly GCA_963702915.1). Lineage (GTDB taxonomy): Bacteria > Acidobacteriota > Terriglobia > Acidiferrales > UBA7541 > Acidiferrum. The sequence continues at coordinate 5,476,228 of OY969770.1, read as the reverse complement.
CGTCCTTATCTCGATCTCGATTACGTTGTCATCCTGAGACCATCCGGTGAGGATGGGCGAAGGACCTCAACGCCAAACTCTCGCTAGCCCTTAAGGTTGAGATCCTTCGGGCCGCCAAAAAGCGCCGGCACCTCAGGATGACAACCAAATACCAAACCCGCTACCACACTTCGCAAAGTATCTCGCCGCCCATCTTGGCCTTGCGCGCCGCGCGCCCCGTCATCAGGCCTTTCGGCGTGGTCAGGATGCTGATGCCCAGCCCCCCAACCACCGGCTTGATCTCGTCGGCGCCCAGGTAGCAGCGCTGCCCCGGTTTGGAGACGCGCTTCATCCCGGTGATCACGCTGCGCCGGTCCGGCGTGTACTTCAGGAACACGCGCAGGGTTTTGTGCGACTTGTTTTCGTCCACCATCTTGTAGGTCGAGATGTAACCCTCTTCCTTCAGGATACGGGCGATTTCGGTCTTCAACTTGGAGACCGGAACGTCCACGCGCTGGTGCTTCGCCGCCGTGGCGTTGCGCAAACGCGTCAAAAAATCGGCAATCGGATCCGTCTGCATAGTTCTCCTACCAGCTAGCTTTCACGACTCCAGGGATCTCTCCCTTGAGCGCCATGCCGCGGAAACAGATGCGGCACATTTGGAACTTGCGAATATACCCGCGGGCGCGGCCGCAGACACGGCAGCGGTTGCGCACGCGCACCTTGAACTTCGGTTTCTTCAACGTCTTGGCGATTTTTGCGGTACGTGCCATTTATTGTGCTGCTCCTTTTTCGCGCAAAGGAAAACCCAGCCCCTTGAGCAACTCACGGCCTTCTTCGTCGTTGCGCGCCGTGGTTGTCAGCGTGATGTTCATGCCCTTGATCTTGTCCACGCGCGTGTAATCGATCTCCGGGAATACCAACTGGTCCTTCAGACCCAGGGTGTAATTGCCACGGCCATCGAAAGCGTTCGCGGGCAATCCGCGGAAGTCGCGCACGCGGGGCAGCACCACATTGCACAGGCGGTCGAGGAATTCGTACATCTTTTCCCCGCGCAGCGTTACCGCGCAACCGATGGGCATGCCCTTGCGAATCTTGAAATTCGCGATGGACTTCTTGGCCCGCGTGATCAAGGCTTTCTGCCCGGTGATCTGTCCCAGCTCCACCGCAGCTGTGTCCAGCAGCTTCACATTCTGGCTGGCCTCGCCAAGACCGATGTTGACGGTGATCTTGGAAACCTTGGGCACGGCCATGACATTCTTCCAGCCAAAGCGCTTCATCAGCGCCGGCACCGTCTCCTTGCTGTACTTTTCATGCAATCGGCTCTTCATGCCTGCTTTATCCCTTCCGAATCAGCCTTTGTCCAACGTCGCGCCGCAGCGCTTGCACGCGCGCACTTTGGTGCCGTCCGGCAACGTCTGGTGGCCGATGCGCGCATGCTTCCCGCAGCCCGAGCAGACGATCTGGACGTTGGAGGCGTTGATGGGTCCTTCTTTCTCCACGATTCCGCCCTTGATGTTTTTCGCCGGGTTGGGCCGTGTGTGGCGCTTGATGATGTTCGTATGCTCCACAATCAGCGTGTTTTTCCGCGGATTCACGGAAAGCACCCGTCCTTTTTTCCCGCCATCTCGCCCACTCAGCACCTGGACGTGATCGCCCTTGCGAATGCTAATGGTGTAGCGCTTGATTCTTTCTTCCGTGCGTGCCATCGCTTACCAGACCTCCGGAGCCAGCGAAACGATCTTGGTGAACTTCTTATCGCGCAGCTCTCTTGCCACGGGACCAAATACGCGCGTGCCCACCGGCTCGCCCGTATCGTTGATGAGCACCGCGGCGTTGTCATCGAAACGGATGTACGTGCCGTCCTTGCGGCGCTGTTCCTTGCGCATCCGCACGATGACGCACTTCACCACTTTGCCTTCCTTGAACTGGCTTTCCGGGGTGGCTTCCTTCACCGACGCGGTGACAATGTCACCCAGCCCGGCTTTCAATCCCGCATCGCCGCCGAGGGGGAGAATGCACATCAGCTTCCGCGCTCCGGAATTGTCGGCCACCGTCAGCCAGGTTCGCATCATAATCATGGTTGCGCTCCCTGTCCTTTTACTTCGCCGACGACTTGTGCGTCAGCACTTCCTGCAAACGCCACCGCTTCAGGCGCGAAAGCGGCCGGGCGGACACGATGCGGACGGTGTCTCCCTGCTTCGCTTCGCGCTTTTCGTCGTGCGCGTAGAACTTTTTCGAAATGCGCACCACGCGGCGGTACTTGGGGTGCTGCACCAGCCGCTGCACTTCGACCACAATCGTCTTTTCCATCTTCGCGCTGGTTACCTTGCCGACGAGTTCGGTCTTCTTGCCGCGCTCGGCCACCGGTGCGCTTTGCGTTTCCGTTGTCATTACGCCTTACCTGCCTTCGCCGGCTTTGCTCCGGCGGTCAATTCCTGGTTGCGCAGGAGTGTCTTTACCCGCGCCAGATCCTTTTTCGCTTCACGCAGCCGCTTCAGCGCTTCCGCCTGGCCCGTGCCCAGTTGAAACCTCAGCCGGAAAATCTGCTCGGCCAAGTCCTTTTGGCGCGCCTGCAATTCCGTCACGCCTTCTTCGCGGAACTTCTCGATTCGCCGCGCCATCGCTAGATTCCTCCCGCGCGAGAGACGAATTTCGTGGGAATGGGCAGCTTGTGCGCCGCCAGCCCCAGCGCCTGCCGCGCTGTCGCTTCGTCGATTCCCGCCATTTCAAACATGATGCGTCCGGGCTTTACCACCGCTACCCAGCGTTCCGGAGCGCCTTTGCCCTTGCCCATGCGGGTTTCCGCGGGCTTCTTGGTGAACGGCTTGTCCGGGAAAATCCGGATCCACAGCTTGCCACCGCGTTTGATGAAACGCGTGATGGCCACACGCGACGCTTCAATCTGGCGGTCGGTGATCCAGGCACATTCCATAGCCTTCAAGCCGTATTCCCCGAACGACAATGTTCCCCCGCTCCAGGCCTTGCCTCGGCGGCGGCCGCGCTGCTGCTTTCTGTACTTCACCTTCTTCGGCATCAACATCGCTGTCTTCTCGCTTCCCTAGTCCCTGTTCAACAATCTATGTTCCAGAGTGTTCCCGCCGACATCACGCAACGGCGACGGCTTCCGGCTTGTCGTCCGTGCGCTTGACACGCTTGGGAACATTCTCTCCCTGATAAATCCAGCACTTCACGCCAATCACGCCGTAAGTCGTGTTCGCTTCCGCGGTGCCATAGTCAATGTCCGCGCGGAGTGTCTGCAGCGGCAAACGCCCCTGCAGGTACCACTCTTTGCGGGCGATTTCCGCGCCATTCAAGCGCCCCGCTACGCGCACCTTGATGCCCTTGCAGCCAAAACGCAGCGCCGAGTCCACGGCTTTGCGCATGGCGCGGCGAAACGCCACGCGCTTTTCCAGTTGCAGCGCGATGGATTCCGCCACCAGTTGCGCATCGAGCTCCGGCCGGTGCACTTCCACGATATCAATGTGCACCTCGCGCTTGGTGCGCTTGCCCACTTCCTGCTTCAGCTTGTCGATTTCCGCGCCCTTGCGCCCGATGATGATGCCCGGGCGGGCGGTGGCGATGCGCACCACCAGCTTGTTGGCGGCGCGCTCGATATCAATGGAGCTGATGCCAGCGCTCCGCAGACGCTCCTTCAATTCCTTGCGCAGTTTTACATCCTCGTGGAGCAGCTCGGCGTAGTCGCGATCAGCGTACCAGCGAGACTTCCAGGGCTTGTTGTAGCCCAGGCGAAACCCGTACGGGTGCGTTTTCTGTCCCATTACTTCTTTCCCTTCTTCGCGGGAGCTTGCTTCCCGGTCAATGCCTTGCGCACGCGGCGTGCCGTGCCGCGAACGCCCTTCTGCGCTTCGGCTTCGGCGAGGTTCGCTGCAACGCGTTCGGCGGCGGCGATGTGATGTTCACTGACGCCCACCCAAATATGCGCGGTGCGTTTCTGGTAGCGGAACGCGCGGCCCATCGGCGCGGGACGCAGACGCTTCCAGCGCGCGCCTTCATTCACGAAACACTGGCTCACGAAAAGCTGGTCCACGTCGAGCGGCGAACCGGAATCTTCGGCTTTGCGCTCGGCGTTGGCGATGGCGCTGCGCAGCACTTTTTCAATGTGCTTGGCGGCGCGCTTCGGCGTGAATCGCAGCGATTGCAGCGCATCCTGAGCTTTCTTCCCGCGAATCAGATCGATGACCAGACGCACCTTCTGCGGCGACATGCGCACGTGCCGCGCGATCGCGTGAGCTTCAATGGAACCGGGTTGTGTCAGTACGTCAGCCATGGTTTATGCCTTCGGCGCTGGTGCTGCTGCTGGTGCCGCGCCGCCTCCTGCCGCTGCTCCTGGCGCACCTGCTCCCGGCACCAAACCGGCGGCCTTTTCCAGAGCGGCCTTCACGGCGTGGCCCTTGAAGATGCGCGTCGGGGCAAACTCCCCGAGCTTGTGGCCGATCATCTGTTCGGTCACGTATACGGGAATGAATTTCTTGCCGTTGTGCACGGCGATCGTGTGGCCAATCATGTCGGGCACGATCGTGGAGCGCCGCGACCACGTCTTCAGAACTTTCTTTTCGTTGCGCGAGTTCAGTGCATCCACCTTTTCGCGCAGGTGGCCATCCACAAACGGCCCCTTCTTCGTTGAGCGTGCCATTGCCTCTTTATTCCTCCACGCGGCGCAAACGGCCCCACTGGGCGTGCCGCATCTTTTTAAAGCCACGCACCGGACCGGGCACACGGTGCGACCTCGGACAGAATGGACAAACAAAGCGCGTGCCCAGCGCGTTCGGAATACGTTCGACGATCACCGCCCAGCCCGGCTTGCACAGCTTGTACAGCACCGGCTCCGGCGGCGCGACCAGTTTGGCCGCGGGTTTTACCACTGCTTTTAAGGCCGTCCGCTTGACGGCGCGTTTCACAGGCCGCGTCCGGCGTCCTGCGCTTCGTGTTGTTCGTGTCGCTCGCATGTTTTCGCCTCCTTAGCCCGCTCTGCCATCACAGGCCAGGATCCGCGTTCGTTGCTCGTTCTTACCTTTGGCGCTCTCGTTCAGGATCGCGCCGCGTTCATCAAGTTTTCAGTTATCAGTGGTCAGTTTTAAGTAAAACCTTCCAAACAGATGACTGAAGACCTAAACCCTTCACATAAGTACGGCCAAAACTCACGGCTTGCTCAACTTCACTCCTCAGTCCGAAAACTCCAAACTGAGAACTGAAAACTTTTCTACTTCCGCCGCTGCACGATCATGCGGTCGGTGCGCTTGTTGCCGCGCGTCTTCTTGCCCAACGTCGGGAAAGCCCATGGCGTTTGCGGGTGATTGCCCTTGACGCGGCCTTCACCACCGCCGTGCGGGTGATCCACCGGGTTCATGGCCACGCCGCGAACCGTCGGCTTGATTCCGCGCCACCGTGTGCGCCCGGCCTTACCAAAGGTTTCGTTTTCGTGGTCGAGATTGCCGACCTGCCCCACCGTCGCCTTGCAATCGATGGAAAACTTACGAACTTCACCAGAAGGCATTTTCACCAACGCAAAATCGCCTTCCTTGCTGAGCAGTTGCGCTGAAGCGCCGGCGGTGCGTACTGCTTGCCCACCGCGCCCGGGATACAGCTCCAGGTTGTGCACCATGGTGCCAGGAGGAATATTGCGAATCTTCAGCGCGTTGCCGGGAAGAATGTCCGCGGCTTCGCCGGTGGAAACGGTGGCGCCAACTTCCAGCCCCACGGGATGCAGGATGTAGCGCTTCTCGCCGTCCGCATAGTGCAGCAGGGCGATGTTGGCGCTGCGGTTGGGGTCGTATTCGATGGCCTCGACCTTGGCGGGCACGCCTTCCTTGTCGCGGCGGAAATCGACGGTGCGGTATTGCCGCTTGTGACCGCCGCCGCGGTGCCACACCACGATTTCGCCGTGGTTGTTGCGGCCGCCCGAGCGCTTTTTCGGCTCGAGCAGCTGCTTTTCCGGCGTCTGCTTGGTGATATGGCTCTTGTCAACCACCGTTATGAAGCGGCGTGACGCCGTATATGGATTAAAGCTCTTGAGTCCCATCTCTGCCTCTACCTTCCAAATCTTTCCGCCAACCCGGCGGACTTCCGAACCACTCCAGGTCTACAGATTCTCCGCGTACTCGATCATCTTTTCGCCTTCGGCGAGCTTCACGTAAGCCTTCTTCCAGTCGCGGCGATAGCCTTCGCTCTGGCCGCGACGGCGCATCTTGCCGTGAAAATTGGCGGTGCGCACACCGGCGACTTTCACCTTGAAGATCTGCTGCACGGCTTCCTTGATTTCGGTTTTGGTGGCGGCCGCGGAAACTTCAAACACCACCGTGTGCTGCAATTCCTTCACGCCGAGTCCCTTTTCCGTGATGATGGGACGGCGAATAATCTGGTAGTGAGGGGCTGCCATGGCTTATTCCTTCCCCTTCTTAGCAGCCGGCTTTCTTGCCGCTGCGGTTTTCTTGGCCGCGGGCTTGGCGGCGGGCTTTGCCGCTGCCTTGGGCGCCGCTTCTTTTTTCGGAGCCGGCGCGGGCGCAATCGTTTCCACCTGCGGCGCTTCGATGGGCTGCCGCTCCGGATCGAGCGTGTGGCTCAACCGGGCGATGGCATCCTTCGAAACGAGCAGGCGATCGTGACGCAGCACATCGTAGGGCTGCAGCACGTTTGATGCGGCAAGCTTTACGCCCTGCATATTGCGGCTGGCCAGTTCCAGATTGCGGTTTTCGCCGTAGGCCACGAGCAACGCGGTATTCAACGCATTCAGTTTGTCCAGCGCGGTGCGCAGCGTTTTGGTCTTGTGCGTCTCGAGCGACCACGCGTCCACCACCGTCAATTTTTCTTCCGCCAACTTTGCGGAGAGCGCCGAACGCAGCGCACCCAGCACCATCTTCTTTGGCAGCGCGTATTCATACGACCGCGGCTTCGGGCCGTGCACGGTGCCGCCATGGCGCCACAGAGGCGAACGGATCGAGCCCACGCGGGCGCGCCCTGTACCCTTTTGCCGCCAGAGCTTGCGGCCGGCGCCGCTGACCTCACTCTTATCCTTGGTCTTGGCGGTGCCGCTGCGGAGGCTGTTGAGGTACCAGCGCGAAGCTTCGTGCAGCAGGTGCCGGTTGATCTCGGCGCCAAAGACCGCGTCCGCCAGTTCGACCTGGCCGACTTTCTTTCCTTCCAGATTGACTACGTCTACTACTGGCATAGCTTCTTCTCTCGATCCCGGTGTTACCGCGCTCTTCGTTCTAACTTCGTTCGTTGCTTCTTGCTCGTGTTATCAGTAATCAGTTATCAGTCAAAATCAAAACCTTATTACGGCGGCTACTTCGCCTTCTTCGCAATCTTCTTGGCTTTGCGGATAAAAATGTAAACCCCGCTGGGCCCCGGCACCGAACCGCGCACCAACAGCAGGTTCTCGTCAGTGTCCACCTTGATCACTTTCAGGTTTTTCGAGGTCACCCTGGCGTTGCCCATGTGCCCCGGAAAGTGCTGGTTCTTCCACACGCGCGAAGGGAATGAACTGCCCCCGATGCCGCCCGGCGCGCGATGGAACATCGAACCATGCGTGGCGTCGCCGCCGGCATAATGCCAGCGCTTCACGCCGCCCGCGAACCCCCGGCCTTTGCTGACGCCTGTAACATCCACGAGCTCTCCAGGCTTGAAATTCTCCACCAGCACGCGGTCGCCAACCTTGGTTTCATCCTTGGACTCGGCAATGCGCACTTCCTTCAAAATCTTGACGGGCGCCACGTTGGCCTTCTTGAAGTGCCCGGTCATAGCTTTGTTCACGCGCTGCGGCTTGACGAATTCCACCAGGCCGAGTTGCGCGGCGTCATAGCCGTCTTTTTCCTTGGTGCGGCGCTGCACCACAACGCATGGGCCCGCCTGCAACACGGTAACGCCGACCAGGTTGCCGTCTGCGGCAAAGACTTGCGTCATGCCCAGCTTGATTCCGATGATGCCATCCACTGCCATTTTCTTCTCTCTCTAAGCAGCTTGCCTTACCAGTATTGGCTGCTCTAAATCTGAATTCTTCGCCCTTGCTTTCGGGATATCAGATATCAGCGATCAGATATCAGGAACCAACTGCTGCTTCCTACCGCTTTTGTTTCCTGATCACTGATATCTGATAACTGATATCGGTGATCAAATTCCCCCACTTCAACTTCAAAACCTACTTCGCCGCGTGGCCGAAGGCCTTGATTTCCACGTCCACTCCCGGGGGCAGATCGAGCTTCATCAGCGCGTCCACGGTGTCGGGAGTGGGTTCCAGGATATCGATCAGCCGTTTGTGCGTGCGCATTTCAAACTGCTCGCGGGATTTCTTGTCCACGTGCGGCGAACGCAGCACGGTCCAGCGGTTGATGGTGGTGGGCAGAGGAATCGGCCCGGCCACGTCAGCGCCGGTGCGCTTTGCGGTCTCCACGATTTCCCGCGTGGACTGGTCAAGAATTCTGTGATCGTACGCTTTGAGCCGGATGCGAATTTTGTCACCTTGTCTCATAGGATTACTCGATGATCTCCGCAACGGCGCCGGCGCCCACGGTGTGGCCGCCTTCGCGAATAGCGAAGCGCAAGCCCTTTTCCAGGGCGACGGGAGTGATCAGCGTGACTTCGCAGCTCACGTTGTCCCCCGGCATCACCATTTCCACGCCCGTAGGCAACTTCATGTCTCCGGTAACGTCCGTGGTGCGGAAGTAGAACTGCGGGCGATAGCCGCTAAAGAACGGCGTGTGCCGCCCGCCTTCTTCCTTCGTCAACACGTACGCTTCGGCCTTAAACTTGGTGTGCGGCGTGATCGAGCCGGGCTTGCAAACGACCTGGCCACGCTCGACATCGTCTTTTTCCGTGCCGCGCAGCAGGAGGCCGACGTTGTCGCCGGCGATGCCTTCATCGAGAAGCTTCTTGAACATCTCGACGCCGGTGACGACTTTCTTTTGGGTCGCGCGGAAGCCCACGATCTCCACTTCTTCGGAGGTCTTCACCTTGCCGCGTTCGATTCTTCCGGTAACCACCGTGCCACGGCCAGAGATGGAGAAAATGTCCTCGATGGGCATGGCGAAGGGCTTGTCCACATCGCGAACCGGCAGCGGGACATTGGCGTCCACAGCGGCCATCAGTTCAATGATCTTCTTTTCCCACTTTTCGTCGCCGTTCAGCGCCAGCAGTGCCGAACCGCGAATCACGGGGACAGTGTCGCCGGGGAACTGGTAGCTCTTGAGCAGTTCGCGGACTTCAAGCTCGACGAGTTCCAGCAATTCAGCGTCTTCCACCATGTCGCATTTGTTCAAAAACACGACGATGTAGGGCACACCAACCTGGCGGGCGAGAAGGATGTGCTCGCGGGTCTGCGGCATGGGTCCGTCGGTGGCGGCAACCACGAGAATCGCGCCGTCCATCTGCGCCGCGCCGGTGATCATGTTCTTGATGTAGTCGGCGTGGCCAGGGCAATCCATGTGCGCGTAGTGGCGATTCGCGGTTTCATACTCGACGTGGGAAACCGCGATGGTGATGCCGCGCTCGCGCTCTTCCGGCGCGTTGTCAATCGAGTCAAACGCGCGGAACAGCACCTTGGGGTTATTTTTAGCCAGCACCTTCGTGATGGCCGCGGTCAAGGTGGTCTTGCCGTGGTCAATGTGACCGATAGTGCCGATGTTTACGTGCGGCTTGTTGCGCTCAAATTTCTCTTTGGCCATTTCTGCCTCTGCTCCTTACTGCGAATTCTTAAAAACAACTAAAATCTTCCGTTACTTCTCCCCGCGGGTTTTCTTGATGACTTCTTCGGCAATCGCATTGGGTAATTCCGCGTAGTGCGAAAAATGCATGGTGAAGTTCGCGCGGCCCTGCGAGCGGCTGCGCAAATCCGTGGCGTAACCAAACATTTCCGACAGGGGAACCTGCACGCGGATGACGTGGGCGCCGGCGCGCGTTTCCGAGCCCTGAATCTGGGCGCGGCGCGCGTTCAAGTCGCCAAACACGGCGGCCATGTATTCCTCAGGCGTGGTGACTTCCACGCGCATGATGGGTTCCAGCAACACCGGCTTGGCCTTGGCGCAGGCTTCCTTGAAACCAATCGAGCCCGCGATTTTGAAGGCCATTTCGGAGCTGTCCACATCGTGGTAGCTGCCGTCAATGAGCACCACGGCCACATCCACCATCATGAAGCCGGCAAGGCCGCCATTATCCATGGCTTCGCGAATGCCTGCTTCGATGGGCGGAATGAATTCCTTGGGAATGGCGCCGCCAAAAACCTTGTCAATGAAGAGGAAACGATGTTCCTTGTCGAAGCGCCACTTGCCGCCGGAGCCCGCAATGGACTTTGCGAGATCGTCGAGTTCGTCGGTGGACATCTCATGCATGTTTTCGTGATCGGCGCTGGGCAGCGGGTGCACGACGAGTTTGCAATGGCCGTATTGGCCCTTGCCGCCGGTCTGCTTGATGTACTTGCCATCGGCTTCCGCTTTGCGGCGGATGGTTTCGCGATAGGCGACTTGAGGACGCCCTACATTCGCATCCACGCTGAATTCGCGCTTCATGCGGTCAACGATAATTTCCAGGTGAAGTTCGCCCATGCCGGAGATGATGGTCTGGCCGGTTTCCGGGTCGGTGTGCACGCGGAAGGTAGGATCTTCTTGCGCGAGGCGTGCCAGGGCCTGACCCATTTTGTCTTGATCGGCTTTGGTCTTCGGCTCGACAGCAACATCAATGACGGGCGCCGGAAACGTCATGGCTTCCAGGACGACGGGCTTGTTTTCGTCGCACAGGGTGTCGCCGGTAGTGACACTCTTCAAGCCGACGCAGGCGCAGATATCGCCAGCGTGCACGGCTTCAATTTCTTCGCGCTTGTTGGCATGCATCTGGAGCAAGCGGCCAATGCGTTCGCGAGTGCCCTTCGAGGAATTGAAGACGTAGCTGCCGGCATTCAATACGCCGGAATAAACGCGAATGTACGTGACATGCCCGACAAAGGGGTCGGACATGATTTTGAAGGCCAGCGCGGAGAAAGGCGCGTCGTCAGAGGCGCGGCGCAACACCGTTTCGTCGTTATCGGGGTTGATGCCTTCCAGGGGAGGTACATCGAGGGGTGAGGGGAGATAATCGATGATGGCATCGAGAAGCGGCTGAATTCCCTTATTTTTAAAAGCGGAGCCCGCGAGCACGGGAACGATTTTCATCGAAAGCGTGGACTTGCGGATGGACTTGCGCATTTCCTCGACGGAGAGGTTGCCTTCGGTCAAATACTTGTCCAACACTTCATCGTCGTGCTCGGCGATGTACTCGACGACCTTGGCGCGGTGCTCGTCATAAAACTTCTTGTCGATCGCGGAACCCTTCAAAGCAGCGGCAACATCGGGACGGCTGGCGACGAACGCCGTATCCCAAAGCTGGGATACCGGGAAAATTTCAAACTTGGCGCCGAGAGTTTCCTCGAGCCACACAATTACGTTTTCTTCCAGGAAGTCGATACAGCCGATAAAATTATCTTCGCGGCCAAGGGGAAACTGCAGGGGTACAGGATGCGCGCCAAGACGCTGGCGCATGGTGCGGATGACGTGGTCGAAGTCCGCGCCCATTTTGTCCATCTTGTTGACGAAGGCGAGACGCGGGACGTGGTACTTGTCCGCCTGGCGCCACACAGTTTCCGATTGCGGCTGGACGCCGGCGACGCTGTCGAAAATGGCGACTGCGCCGTCAAGCACGCGGAGAGAACGTTCCACTTCCACGGTGAAATCCACGTGGCCGGGGGTGTCAATAATGTTGACGCGGTATTTCTTGCCAAAGCGGTCCCAACTGGCGGTGGTGGCGGCGCTGGTGATGGTGATGCCCCGCTCGCGCTCCTGCTCCATCCAGTCCATCGTGGCGGTGCCTTCGTCCACGGACCCGATCTTGTAGGTCACACCCGTGTAATACAGGATGCGCTCGGTCGATGTGGTTTTGCCCGCATCAATGTGCGCCATGATCCCGATATTGCGGGTGTCTTCGAGTTTGAAAACGCGCGTCATGTTCCCTTGAACAGCTTTTTTCTCCCCAGAGCGATTGGCAACAGCTTCGGTCACGTCTAAATCCCTTCTAAAGTCCTACCAGCGATAGTGGGCGAAAGCCTTGTTGGCTTCGGCCATGCGGTGAACGTCTTCCTTCTTCTTGATGGCGCCGCCGCGCGAATTCGCCGCGTCGATCAGCTCGTCGGCGAGCTTATCGACCATGGTCTTCCCCGCGCGTTCGCGCGAATACTGCAAGAGCCAACGAATGGCCAACGACTGGCGGCGGAACGGATTCACTTCCACCGGCACCTGATAGTTGGCGCCACCCACGCGGCGCGTCTTGACCTCGACGAGCGGCTTAAGGTTCTCGATGGCCTTCTTGAAAATCTTCAGAGCGTCGTCGCTGGTCTTCTTGGCGACCTGGTCCATGGCGCCGTAAAAGACGCGCTGGGCCGTGCTCTTCTTGCCTTCCCACATCATCGAGCAGATGAATTTCTCGACGATCGCTTCACCGTAGACCGGATCGGTCGCTTGTACCCGCCGGCTGACTATTCCTTTACGAGGCATCGCTCTTCTCGCTCCTTCAAATTCTTGCTCAACAACTAAAGCCGAATGATTCTGCCGCTCCTGAGAGATCCTTCGTCGCTGTACTGCGCTCCTCAGGATGACGATCCTCGTCGGATCGTCACTTCGCCGCGGCGCCAGCCTTTGGCCGTTTGGCGCCGTACTTCGAACGTCCCTGCTTGCGATTCTCCACGCCCGCCGCATCCAGAGTGCCGCGCACGATGTGGTAGCGAACACCAGGGAGATCCTTCACGCGGCCGCCGCGCACGAGCACGATGGAGTGCTCCTGGAGGTTGTGGCCGATGCCGGGAATGTACGTGGTGACCTCAACCGCATTGGTCAAGCGAACGCGCGCCACTTTGCGGAGCGCGGAGTTCGGTTTCTTCGGCGTCTGGGTGTACACGCGAATGCACACGCCACGCTTTTCCGGGCAGCCCATCAGCGCGGGCGACTTGGTTTTCGAGTAGATGCCTTCTCTACCCATGCGAATCAGTTGCGAAAACGTCGGCACAGTCGTTCCTCGTTTCAGAAGTTCTCAGTCGTCAGTTTCCAGTTATAAGTTCAGAGGAACCGCTTTCTGACTTACGCCTTGAGACGAATGACTTCAAACTCTTTCCAGCGCGCGCAGACAAGTTTCCGAACTCTCGCTTTACGCGCACAAGAAACCGCGAGAGCACACACAGATGCTGAAAGGTGCACTGCGAATCCGGAGATACCAGCAAGAAACTCCGCACGCACTCCAAGAGACGTAGATCAACTCTTGGTTCCGAATCGGAGAGGCTTACTCGGCTTTTCGGGGCTGGCGCCCCATTCCGGCCGCTCTTCTGTCCCATTCCATCGAGCTTGTTCCGGGACCGAAGAATTCCCTTCCAACCAACCATCCCCAAAAAAGCGGGATGGCCTACTGCTTGGGTGAAATACCCCCGACAAAACATAAAGTATAGAGAAGGCAGAGGGTTCTGTCAAACAGGATTCGCCACAGGGAGGAGGAAAAAACTGTGGAAAAGTGCGAAATGGCCCCCAGGCTGCTGTGCGGCCCGTAAATGCTGGCCCTTTCTCGCCGCGAGACGCAAGGACACAGATTCCGAATCTCCAAATAAGATATTTATTATCAATTGGTTGGAGCAGGGGTAGGTTCCGCACCCAGTTCACCGAAAGACCAAAGGCCAAACGCCTTCAGGGTGTCGTACTCCCCCTTCTCGCGGAGCATCTTGGCGGTCTTTTCCGCAGGCCATGGCGAGGCCATTCGTTGTGGTCGGTCTGCTATCCAGAACGCGGTCAGAGCCACAATTGTGGCGTCTTGTGCGAGCACGTCGGGCTTCACGGCTTCCAGCGCGTCAGCGGCGGAATGATTCGTGTACTTGTAATCGGGAGAATCCTGATCAAGATTGATACCAGGCAGACCGGCGATGGTGAACGGCAAAGTGTCCGTACCGATTTCGATTTTGTCGCTCACCTGGATTTCGCGAATGTCGGCGAGCGCCTGGGCAAATGGCTCGAATGCTGGAATCAGGTCGTTGCGGCCACCGAGCTGGAATTCTCTTATCGGACCCTGACCCAAATCGAGCACCACATCGCCCAAATGATTCTTCATTTCACTTTCATGCTGCTTGATGTAGGCCTGGGAACCGAGCAGGCCCTGCTCTTCGCCCGTGAAGAGCACGAAGCGAATCGTGCGGCGGGGGCGCGCGCCGGATTTGACGATAGCATCAGCGGCGCCGAGAACGCTGCAGGAGCCGAAGCCGTTGTCGGTGGCGCCTTCACTGAGATCCCAGGAATCGAGATGGGCGCCGACGACGAAGACTTCTTCGGGATGTTCGCGGCCGGGAATTTCACCGACGACGTTGGCGCTCTCCACGGGGCCGTTGGTGAAGCTGTTCTGCACGTTCATGCGCAAGCGCACGGTTTTTCCAGCGTCGAGAAAGCGCTCGATTTGGCCCTGGTCTTCTCGGGTCATATCAACCACCGGAATTGCGAAATCAGCGGCAAAACCCAGGATTCCTGTGTGCGTCAGGTGCATGCCCTCGGCTTTGAAACCGCCCTGGCCGCCAATCACGGCGACGGCGCCGGCCCGATGCGCGGCGCGCAGGAAATCGCCGAACTGGGCGAAGATCAGGTCGAAACTTTTTTTCGGCCGGCCCTTCGGCGTCATCAGGATGATTCGGCCGCGGAATTTGTTGACGCTCTGGATTTCTTCGTCAAGATCGAAAAGGTTGGCGGTGACCACTTCGGCTTCGACGCCATTCGCGGGCGTGGAACCGGTCCAGCCCATGGCATCAATGCTGAGGGAATGATGCAGCGGTGCGAGCAGTTCGGCTTCGGCTTTGCCGCGCGTCCAGCCTTTCCACATGGACCACTTCTCCGCATGGACATTTTGCAAGCCGATGGCTTTCATTTTGGCGAGGCCCCAATCAATGGCCTTCTGCCCGGAGGGCGAGCCGGTGACACGCGCACCGACTCCGTCGCTGAGTTCGGTGAGGTAGTCGAAGGCATGGGAGTCCATGGTGCCTTCACCGGCGATTTTGACGAGTGCGGGGAGCGTGCCATCCTCCTCGGGGCCTTGTGGCTGAGCGGCGGCGTTAGGTTGCAGCGCAAAAGCCGATAGCATAACCACGAGGAGTATTCTCAGCACTAGAATCTTCATCCGCACTCTCCCACGAGTTTCTTGACGATGAAACATAAAGAAAAATCTTACCACGCTGTTAGACGCCGACGGGCAGCCGCCGGCTCCCCTGTTTCCGTGGATGAGTGTGGCAGCGGGCGCCGTGACTGAGTGGCAACGACGAGCAAGGCCGTGCTTTACGCGTGGCGTGGCGCCTCCTACACTTTCAGCGTGACACGCGCATACGACCGGTTTTGCATTTTAGTGCTGCTGATGGGCTTGTTGGTGGCGCTGGGGCCAGCCTCCGCACAGGAGAGCGGGCAAAAACCCACCGAGCCTGCGGAGAAAACGGCCAAGGAAAAAGCTGCTGTACCCGAGAAAAACGAAAGCAAGCCGGAATTCCCCTTTCAAATCCAACTCTTGGAAACCCACGTCCGATTTGAGAACAATGGCGATTCGCGCAAGGAAGTTCACACCATCGTCAAGATCAACGACATTCTGGGGGCGCGTCAGTTTGCGCGGCTGAACTTTGATTACAGCCGTGCGTTTCAACAGGTAGAGATTCCCACGGTGCGCATCAGCCATGCGAACGGCGGGACCAGCGAACTCCTGCCCAGCGCCGTAACAGACGCGCCGAACCCGGCAGTGGAGAAATTCCCGGCGTATCAGGATGTGCGCATGAAGTCCGTGCGCATCCTCGGCCTGCAGGAAGGCGACACAATCGAGTACCGCGTGATCACCACGACAACGAAACATCCTCTGGCGCCGGATTTCTGGCTCGAGCATACGTTTGACCGGTCGGGCCAAGTGCTCGAGGAAATCTATGAACTAGATGTGCCAAGTTCTCCACAACTTCAACTCCGCATCAATCCCAAAGTTCCGCCAAGTTCAAAAGAAACGGTCGAATCAGGGAAGAGCACCAGTACGGTTTACCGCTGGCGCGGTACCTATACAACCCACGAGTCGGCAGAGACATTGCTGAACCCCTTGGAAGCCCCCGACGTTGATCTGTCTACCTTCTCCTGGGAGAGTCTTGCCAACCGGCTGGCGGATCATTTGCTCCCGGGATCGAAGTCTCTGATGGCACTGACATCTTATGAAGAGTCCATGAAGGAGTTGAGCCGACGACCGGAGGTTGCGGACGCAGTTCGTGACAAAGCCCTTTCATTAACGCGCGACTCGAAAAATGATCCTGATCGCCTGAAAGCGTTCTACGCGTTCGTGTCCACTCATATAAGTACAGTGGACCTACCGTTAGGCAGTGCGGGGTTTCACTCGCGGCCCGCAGTCGAAGTCTTGAACTCAGCTTACGCAACCGGCGAAGACAAGTATGTTCTTTTCGCTGCGCTCGCAGCTGCGGCAAATCTCCGCGTGGACGCAGCCTTGACCGGATTTTGCGACGACAAGGCGTTGGCCACGCCGGGCCCGTTCAAACACCTGGTGATCGTCGGTTCGACAAAAGAGCGGCAATACTGGTTGGACCCAGCCATCGAGGTCGCACCGTTCGGAATGATCTCCCCTTCGTCGGCCAAATGCGCTCTTCTTCTGCGGCGAGAAATTATCGTCCTGAATTCAACGGGGCATGAATGGATCAAAACACCAACAGCTCCCCCATTTCCTGAGATCCAGCAGGTCGCTGTCAATGGAACACTTACCGACGGCGGGCAATTGGACGCCAAAGTGAAGTACGTGCTGCGAGGGGACAATGAATTGCTGCTGAGAGTGGCGTTTCATCAGACGCCCAAGGAGAGATGGAAGGATGTGGCGGGTCTGCTGGCGATATCGGATGGGTTTCGCGGGCAGGTGACGAGCGTGAATGTGTCGGATCCGATGGAGACGAAGGATCCGTTCACCGTGGAGTATGAGATTACACAAGCCAAATTCGTGGATTGGGGGAAGAAGCTGGTGCGCATTCCGGCGCTGCTGCCGCAGATTGCATTGCCGGACCTGCCCACGAAAACAGCGGCAGGAGAGGCGATGCACGCGATTGAGTTGGGGACGCCGTTGGACGTGGACACGCGGATGACCCTGAGCTTACCACCAGGAATAAAAGTAGAGGCTCCGGCAGGGACATCCGTGGAGCGGGACTATGCGACGTTTTCGTCGAAGTACAGTTCGGCGGCGAACACGGTTACGGCTTGGCGGCGTGTGAATTTTCTATTGCGGGAGATACCTAGCGATCGCGCGATGGATTACAACGCGTTTGTGCGCGCGGTGCAGAGCGATCAAGCGCAGATGATTACCCTGGTGGGGGCCGTGGCTCCAGCGGACTTGGCGAAGCCGACGGCGAAGCAGTGAAGGGTTATCGGCGATCAGAATGCAGGAAATTGGAAATTAGAAAATAGAAATTGGGGAAAATGCATTGGCTCACTTTGGCGCGTCCGATTGTAGTTTTCTCTGTCTTGTTGCACGAATATAGCCGTTGATGAGCCTCACCACAGCTACAGCTTGAAAGTTGTTCTCTTTGTAATCGTCCGGGCTTATATAACCCGCGTCCAACGCCGTCGTCAAATGGTCCCGAAGTTCGTAAACGGAACCTCTGCTTTGCCGGCAGAATTGAATATTCTCCTGGTAAGAGAAACGCCCGTACCCTTCAGCTAGATTTGCAGTCACTGATACTGCGGCCCTGCGCATCTGGGAACTCAACCCGAACTTTTCATGCTCTGGAAATCGCCTGCACATTCTGTAGATGCTCGCTCTGAGGATTCTTGCCGACTTCCAAGTGATCAAATCGGTGAAATCGCGAACCGCGCTCTTGGAGGGCGCTACAACGGGCTTCGGTGCACTTTCCATTTTCTATTTTCGAATTTCCAGATTCGCTGCCCGATGGCCAATTCGCAGCGTCTCCTACTTAATTTCCATCACTTCCTTTTCTTTAAGGGTGGAGAGGTCCTCGATTTTCCTGGTTTCGGCGTGGGAGACCTTCTCGAGTTCTTCGAGAGCGCGCTTCTGTTCGTCCTGGCTGATCTTCTTGTCTTTTTCCAGCTTATCGATGGCTTCCTTGATGTCGCGGCGAATGTTGCGCACGGCGGTGCGGTGGTTCTCCAGGGCTTTGTGAATGAGTTTCACCAAATCCTTGCGGCGCTCTTCCGTGGGCGAAGGAATGGGAATGCGCACGACCTTGCCGTCGGTGGCGGGATTCAGGCCGAGGTCGGAAGCGCGGATGGCCTTGTCGATCAGCGGAACGGCGCTGGGATCCCACGGCGTAATCATCAACATGCTGGCGTCGGGGACGGTGATGTTGCCGAGCTGGTTCACGGGCATGGGAGTGCCGTGATAGTCCACGCGGACATGATCGAGAATGGCGGCATTGGCGCGCCCGGTGCGGACGCTCGCCAGCTCCTTGCGAAAATCGTCAACCGCCTTTTCCATGCGCGTTTTTGCGACTGCGAACGCTTCTTTAGTGCTCGAAATCGTAGTCATTTGTTCTTCCCCTGTGTACTGGCCGAAGGTTTTAAGCTTTAAGTGATAAGTTTTAATTAAATCAAGCGGATTCTCCGGCGACACCCGCAACCGATTCACTTAGAACTTAATACTTACAACCTCAAAACTGTTCTACGCAAGCAAAACCAAATCCAAACTCGACCAGCTGGATCTCCAACTGCCTTACTTAGTACTCAAAACTTGGAACTGAAAACTCTTTCTACCCCGCCGGCATGACCGTCGAGCCGACGCGCTCGCCCAGGACGGCGCGGCGGATATTGCCGGGCTTGTGCATATTGAAAATCTTGATGGGCATGCCATTGTCCATGCAAAGCGAAATGGCCGTGGCATCCATGACCTTTAGATTCTTGTGAAGCACTTCGCGATAGGAGATTTCCGCGAAGAATTTGGCGTCGGAAACTTTCTCCGGATCGGCATCGTAAATACCATCCACGCGCGTGGCCTTCAGGATCACGTCGGCCTTGATTTCCATGGCGCGAAGGGCCGCGGCGGTGTCCGTGGAAAAATAGGGATTGCCGGTGCCCGCGGCGAAAATCACGACGCGCTTCTTTTCAAGATGGCGCGTGGCGCGGCGGCGTATGAACGGCTCGCAGACCTGGTGCATTTCGATGGCGCTTTGCACGCGAGTGTGCACGCCAATCTTTTCGAGGGCATCCTGCAGAGCCAGCGCGTTCAGGACGGTGGCGAGCATGCCCATGTAATCGCCGGTAGCCCGATCGATCTCAAAGCCCTTCTGGCGCGCGCCACGAAAGATATTGCCGCCGCCCACCATGATGGCAATCTGCACGCCGAGCCTGTGGACTTCGCGGAGTTCCTTGGCAATCTCATAAATGGTTTGCCCATCAATGCCGAAACCTTGCGGGCCTTGCATAGATTCGCCAGAGAGTTTCAGGAGAATCCGGTGGTACGCGGGGTGTTTTTTGGTGATTTTCTTTGTGGCTTGCGGTTGGCGCGCCATGTATCTCCGTCCGTTCCGAGGGAAGCCTAGCCGATTGTAACAAACATCGAGTGGGATGGCCTAGGCAGGCGGACACGATTTGCACGGCTGTGCAATGGAGAAGCGAACCAAGCGAGACTGGTAAGAGATGCGATGGGGCGGCAAGACGGGATCGATGTACTTGAAATCATGAGGTCCAGGAGAGATTCCTCCGCTCCGCAGCCCGACGCGCCAGAATGCGGCGCGCAAGAGAAAGTCGGGCTGCTCCGGTCGGAATGACGGGATGAGGTAGTGGATGCTGAAAGCGTGAAAAGAAAACACCCCAACGGATGCGGGGCGTTTCGTAAGGATTCGGTTTTGGCAATGGTGAGCCAGTGTGTTTCAGAATCAGCTTGCAGGGACGGGCGTCTCCTCAGGGCCGCTGCCGGCCGCGGCATTTCCGCTGCCTTCCCCGACCTTGAAGCGCGCAAACCGGCGAATGGTGATGTTTTCACCAAGCTTAGCAATCGCGGAACTGATCATCTCACCGATGGTCTGCGTTTCGTCCTTGATGTAGTGCTGTTCGTAGAGGCAAGTTTCCTCGTAAAATTTCTCCATCTTGCCCTGCACGATTTTCTGAATGACGGGTTCGGGCTTGCCGGTAGCGCGAGCCTGCGCCATGTAAATCTCTTTCTCGTGCTCGAGCATATCCGGCGTCACATCCTCACGGCGAACATAGCGGGGATCAACGGCGGCGATGTGCATGGCCACGTCGTGGCAAAGAGCCTGGAACGCTTCGGTGCGCGCTACGAAATCGCTTTCGCAGTTGATCTCAACAATCACGCCAATCTTCCCGCCAGCGTGAATGTAGTGGCCAATCAGGCCCTCACTGGCTTCGCGCGTGGCTTTCTTGGCCGCGGCGGCCTGGCCCTTTTTGCGCAGGACGTCAACCGCCTTTTCAATGAGTTTCTTGTTGTCAACCGAGTCACCCAGTTGCGCGGCGGCTTCAACAAGGGCGGCGCGGCAATCGCTGAAGCCAGCGTTGGTGAGTTCGCGGAGTTCTTTCACGAGCTTTGCTGGGATTTCCATAACTGGTTTGCTTGTACTCATCCTTTTTTGTAGTTCTAAGTTGTAAGTCGTCAGTTTTAAGTATGACCTTCCGACTAATTACCTAAAGGCAATAACTTGGAACTTCCTTTCCAGAGTGCGCCCGCCTCGTTCCTTTACTTCTATTTCGTTCAGGATAAAAGGCAGCCGCCACAAATTCTTTCTAGTGCGGAATTGCAAATTCTAAGTCAAGCAGGGTGCCGTGAACTTGTCACTTAGAACCCATCACTTAAAACTTTCAATAATGGCCCGGCGTGAACGGTGCGCACAGCGCCGGGCCAAAGAAATTGAATAGCCACGCGCGGCTTTTAGCTTTTTCCCTCTTCGGGCGGCACGGTAGCTTCGGCGGCGGCTTCAGTGAAGGCTTCGGTGCCTTCAACGAAATCCCCTTCCTGCTTTTCGTACTGCTCGTAGGCGCTGGTGTCGACGTAATCCACACCGGCCTCGTGAGACTGGTCGGCAGCGAGCTTCTGGTCAGCAACCTGGGACTGCTCGTAAAGGGCACGGCCCTCCGCGACCGAATCGGCAATCTTGGTGGTGAACAGGCGAATGGCGCGCAGCGCGTCATCATTGCCCGGGATGATCCAATCCACCATATCCGGGTCGCAATTCGTATCCACGACGCTTACCACCGGAATACCCATGCGGCGCGCTTCCTTCACGGCGATCTCTTCAGCGTTAGAATCAACAACGAACATGGCATCCGGAAGCTGGGCCATGTTTTCAATGCCCTCAAGATTCTGTAGCAAGTGCTTCATCTCACGGTCCAGGCGCGCGCGCTCTTTCTTGGAAAGCTCCAACATGCGGCCGTCTTCCGTCATGGCCTTCAGGAGTTTCAGGCGTTTGATGGACTTCTGCAGCGTGGACCAATTGGTGAGCGTGCCGCCCAGCCAACGGTGATTCACAAAATAGGCGCCGCAACGCTTGGATTCCTCGGCGATGGCTTCCTGAGCCTGACGCTTGGTGCCGACAAACAAAACGGTTCTGCCTTGCGCGGAGATGTCGCTGACAAAGCGGCTGGCCTCGCGAAACATTTTCAGGGTTTTCTGCAGATCGATGATATGGATGCCGTTGCGTTCCCCGAAAATGTATTCCTTCATTTTGGGGTTCCAACGGCGCGTCTGGTGGCCGAAATGAACTCCAGCCTCCAGCAGCTCCTTCATGGTGATTTCAACTGCCACTCTTCCTCCTTAGTAGACGGCTGTTTTTCGTGCATGTTTGGCTACCCGAAGGAGGCCGCATCATGCTCCGCAACAGCTTCTTGCCGGCGTCCTTGCCGGCCGTGATCTTGGGGCCGCCGCTTGCGCCAAGGCCCCAGAGCTCATAAATTCCTTGCCAAGCACCCGGGTTGAGATCCTTCGTCGCGCGGACAGCGCGCTCCTTAGGATGACAACGCACACCAAGCGATTACCGCTTGGTGAACTGGAAGCGCTTGCGCGCGCCCTTCTGGCCATACTTCTTGCGTTCCTTCATGCGGGAATCGCGTGTCAGAAAGCCATTTTTGCGAAGAGCCGGGCGCAATTCCGGATTGAAGCGGCTGATGGCGCGGGAAAGTCCCATACGCACCGCGCCGGCTTGTCCGCCAACGCCGCCACCCTTGGCCGTGGCGACAACGTCCACCTGTTCCGCAATGCTGGTGAACTTGAGCGGTTCGGTGGCGTCGTGACTCCAGGCGTGATTGGGAAAATACTTGTCGACTTCGCGACCGTTCACCGTGAACTTGCCAGTGCCGGCCCGCAAGAATACGCGCGCCACGGATTCCTTGCGGCGTCCCGTGCCGAGGAACCAATTTTTTGTGCCCACAACAACGGGCGTTTCCACTGTACTCAATGCTCCTCCTCGAAAACATTTCGGGCGAGACTACTCCGCGTAGTCGCGTCCACTTCACGTCCGGATTGCTCCCACCTAAGGCACCACTTAGAGAGGAACACCTACGTGCGGAAAACCAGAATCGGGCCCCAGCCCCGCCGGGACCAAACTCAAAGCGAAATCTGTTGCGGCTTCTGCCCTGCGTGGCGAGCCAGACCGGCCTCATCGCGATAGACACGCAATTTCTTGGCACGGCGCGCGCGCAATTTATTTTTGGGCAGCATGCCGAGAATGGCTTCGCGAATAATCCATTCGGGCTTGCTCTCGCGGATGCGCTTGGCGGGCACTTCCTTCAAACCGCCAGGATAGCCGCTGTGAGAGTAGTAGACCTTCTGATCGACCTTGTTGCCGGTCATGCGAATCTTGTTCGCGTTGATGATCACCAGGTGGTCGCCGGAATCGAGATAGGGAGTGAAGCTGGCCTTATCCTTACCGATTAAAATGCGCGCCGCTTTGGTGGCCAGGCGGCCCAGAACCTGGTTGGAAGCGTCGATGATAAACCACTGCGAGCCGGTTTTGAGGGCCTCGGCCTCTTGTCCCTTGGCTACATACGTCCTCATTGCAATCAGTCACACCTTTCCCTGTAAAGACAAAAGTTAAGTTTAGAGATTCAGCAGGGCTTTGTCAACGAAGCACTTATGGGATGGGAGGCAGGGAGTCTCAAGGGACTTCATCAGCTATTCATGTTAGCTAAAATTCTGATTCACATGCCTCTGATAAGAAATCATCCGCGAAGTATTTCCTCGCCGAATCCCTCTGCGCAGGTGGTGTTCGGAGTCCCCGATGGAAATCAAACGGATGAAAGCTTGCAATCTGAGAGGAGAACGCATGCACATTAAAGAGTGGGCGAAGGCCGGTTGTGCTTACCTGGCGGCAGCCGCGTTGGTGCTACAACCGTTAGGGGTAGTTCGGGCGCAAGATGGGCCCGCCAATCAAAGAGAACTAGTCAACAAGTACTACATCTCTACCGATCACGAACCCCATCTGTCGCAAGCGGCCATGGTCCAATTGCTGCAAAAGAAAGTGAAATACGTTTTTGTTTTTTACCAGGAGAACCGTTCTTTCGACTCGTATTTTGGGACATTCCCAGGCGCCGAAGGGCTATTTAGCAATTCCGCGGCGCAGACCCCGGGTTTTACTCAGCAATTCGTTGATACGACTGGCTCGACGATCAATATCCAACCATTCCGCATCGGGCCGAGTGACACTTGCCCGGACTCCAAGGTGAACGGCACCCTGTCGCCCACCACATGCTATGCGGCCGATACCGACGACATCGACCATTCTCATCCCCGGATGGTTGCGAAAATGGATATTCAGCCAAGCAACGTTCCTCTCATGGACAAGTTCGCGGCCATTGAGGAACTCAAGTATTGGACTCCCTCAACCACGACTCCTACACCCAGCCTGCAAGCGAAGCAAATGGGTGAGCTCGCGATGGCCTATGAGGATTGCGACACAGTTCCTCTGCTCTGGGGATACGCGGACAAGTTCGTACTCTTTGATCACATTTTCCAGACAATGACTGGGCCCTCGACGCCTGGGAATCTCGCGATTATCGGAGCGCAGGCGGGTCAAACGCAATGGGCGCTGCATCCGGACTTGGGCTATACGGATAATGGCGGATCCCTGCCAGGAGTTCCTTTGGTGAACGACAGCGATCCGTTCTGGGGGTCGCCATCCGATACAACGCCAGCGGCGGAAAAGATGCCCGTGAATCCTGGCGACTTTCCGGGCTATGGCATCGAGTTCAACCTGACCTCTGCGACCCTTCCTTTAACGCTTGCGGGCCGCGAGTTGAAAGAAAAAACCGCGTCCGACCGCGATCCCGGCAGCGACCTTGCCGACGTGCAGGACGACTTGGAATTCATCGATCATTTGCATCAATCGACTGTTCCCTTCGGTTGGTACGAAGAGGGCTTTGACAAGGAAGTGACCGATCCGACCACGGGCCCCGTGGATGCGAACGGGACGCACGCTTCCTACATCACCCACCACAATGGCCCGCAGTATTTCGGCTACATCTCCAACAACCCTGCAATGTCTCAGCAACTTCACGGTCTCGGTGATTTTTTCAGCGCCGTTGAAACTCGCACATTGCCAAAGCAGGGCGGCGTCTTTTTCGTTAAGGGAGGCTATACGAACCTCTTCAGCCTCACGCCGGGCGATCCGGATGCCACAGTGCAGAAAAACTTCCTTGGTGACGATGACCATCCGGCGTATTCGGATGCGCAAATCAGCGAAGCCATGGTAACCGAAGCGATCAACAAGATCGCCGCGAGCCCCTACTGGAACCAAAGCGCCATCATCATTACCTGGGACGACTCCGAGGGCGATTACGACCACCTGCAACCGCCGATCCGTACTTTTGGCCCGGACAACTCGGCAATCACGAATGGCCCTCGCGTTCCGTTCATCGTGATTTCGCCCTACGCACGCACGCACTACATTGCCCATACGCAGGGAAGTCAATCCTCCGTCGTGAAATTCATTGACACCGTGTTCAACCTGCCCCCGCTGGCCCTTCTGCCGGACGAACTGGAAGGACGCAAGCTGGGCGAACAGGAGTTTGGACAAAAGGACATTGGTCCGGAAGATGCACTCACGCCCGGCATCACGGATCTTCTCGACGCTTTTAGCCCGTCGCGTCTAACGGGAAAAATGGATCCCCTGCCACCCTACTACGTGACAGTTTCTGAAGCACTCATTCAGACTCTGCCCACATCTTGGGGCTTTGGTGGTTGCAAGTATTTGGGAATCACCACCACGGATCGCCAATTAGGGATCACAAACGTAATTCCCGGCGACTTCAATCCACGGCCGAAGACCAACAAGAACTAGCAGCTTACGACGACGAGTTCGGGCTGGCCCCTATGCCAGCCCGAACTGTTCCTCGTTGAGCGGAATAATAGGGGGAGGGTGTGCTCCGGGATGCAAAATGGTATTTTATATTTTTCACCAGGAAGTTTTCCCTGCAATCCGATCAATTCTCGATGGGAACCAATCTGAGGCGAGCAACCGTGATTCGACTACGCCAGAAGAAGATGTCCATGGCCATTCGTGGGATGGTCTGCACCGCACTGGCCGTGCTGGTCAGTTGCCTGACGTTGGCCGCTCAGAATGTGGTTCTGACCGGCGCGCTCAGCGGACGCGTCACGGACCAGAGTGGAGCAGTGGTGCCGGGAGCTTCCGTTGTCCTGCAGAACGTCAAGACGGGCGTGAACCAAACCGCGGAGACAAATCACACTGGACTTTACGAGTTTCCGGTGCTGACGCCAGGCTCCTATTCCGTTGCGGTAAGTCTCAAGGGTTTTCGCGATGTGCAGTGCGTGGTGCGAGTGCTGGTGGGAAATACAACCTCACAGGACATTAGCCTGCAATTGGGAACCGGCGGTGACAGGGTCAACGTGAGCGGGACGACGCCGTTGCTGCGACAAACGGAATCATCAAACAGCACGGTGATGGAGCGGTCGTTATTTGACGAATTACCACTCAACGGGCGTAAGTACACCGACTTTACGTTGCTGGCACCGAATACCAGCACGGACGGCGACACAGGACTGGTAAGCATTGCCGGACAACAGGGCGGAGAGGACTCCGGATATGCCAATGGAAATGGCTCGACCTCTTTTACCGTGGACGGAACCAATGCGACAAGCAACTACTTCGGCGACATTCTAGGGCGCTATCGTATTCCATACCTCTACGGGGAGAACGCCATCCAGGAGTTTCAAGTCGCGGTTAGCCCCTACTCGTCAATCTATGGGGGCGGAGAGGGCTTCATCAATACGGTGACCCGGTCGGGGAGCAACGCCTTCCACGGCAATGCATTCTATTTCAACCGGAACTCCGCGTTTGAAGCCAACGACGCCATTTCCAAGGCCAGTGGCTTCCCAAAACCGCAGGATGATTTGCAGCAATTCGGCGGCGCGCTGGGCGGACCGATCGTGCGAGACCGTTTATGGTTCTTCGCGGATTATGAACAGCAATTGGAGAACGATCCGATCTCCGTCATTAACACGGCGTTGGCGACGACGCCGGAGAACCAAGCTGGTTTTTTGAGCGCCAATTTCGGAATTCCGGTTGGGACCGTATTGCCTGCGCCGAACGGACCCTTGCCGGTGCCCGGCAGCGACACCTCGCCTGATCCGAGCAATCCGCAATACCTCCAGCAAGTGGCTAATGTTCTAAACGCGCTGAATTCCAACCTTGGAGTCCAACCAAGAAAGCGTAACGACTACTCGATTATGGCTCGGCTGGATTACCAAGCTACCCCGCGTGACGGCCTGTTCCTGAGCTTCAATGTGAACCGGTTCAACTCTCCCGGAGGCGTGATCACTGACCCTACCGTGGGTGATTACGGGATACAAACGCTGGCCAATGCGTATGTGCATGACTTCCAAACCAGCGTGGGATGGACGCACTCGTTCTCCTCCAGGCTCCTGAATGAATTCCATTTTGGCGCTTCGGACGACAACCAGATCTCGACGCCCACTGGGCTGGCTCCAAACACGCCCACTGTATTACTGGATAGTCCCACCGCTTTCACTCTCGGTAACGCTCCCTTCTCAATTGGCAGGGTTTTTGAAAGACAGTGGTCGGTGGCCGACCGGGTCGACTATGTGATTGGAAAGCATACGTTGCAATTCGGATTCGATTGGAGCCGCGCCTGGGATGCGGACAACAATGATGGCGGCGCGGACCCGAACGCGGCCGTGGACTTGGGGTCGTTCCTGGGCAGCTATGAATTCTCAAATCTGCAGGCTTTTGCTCTCGGTCAATACAACATCTTCAGTCAGACTTCGGGTGTCCCTACCTTCGCGTTTGCCGTGCCTTCTTACGGATTCTATGTGCAGGACACGTTTCGTGCTTTGCCGAAATTGACCCTGGAAGTGGGCTTGCGCGAGGATTTCCAGGTTTACCCCCAACCAATGGAAAATCCTGCGTTCCCCCTCACGGGACAATACCCCAACCAGTTTCAGCGCCTGGCGCCGCGCTTCGGATTTGCCTGGCAGCCGGTTTCAAAGACTGTCGTCCGCGGAGGATTCGGAGAGTTCTATTCCAACATGAACGGCCTGAACTACCGCAACGCCGTGGTTTCCAATGGGCTGGCATCACAGCAGTCCTCGGTGAGTGTCAATTACGGTGCGAGTGCACCTAACCAGCAGGTGCCGACGTTCCCGAGCATCCTCCCGAGTAACTCCCCCCTCTTCGGGGCTTCCGAGGACATTTCCTTCGTTTCTCCGCAGTTTAGGGTGCCCTATGTGTTAGAGGGGAGTTTGCAGATCGAGCGAGAGATTTTCGAGAACACCACGTTAAGTATTGGAACCATGTGGAATCGCGGGGTGCATCTGTTATCCGGCAGCGCCTTTGACTTGAACCTGAATCCGTTGCTGGGCACGACGACGTATATAGTATGTCCTCCCAGCGCAACCACCGCGCCTTGCACCGGGCAGGCCATCACCCTGCCGAACATGGACAACAACCTGCTGACCGAAGGCCGCATCAACCCCAATCTGGGCCAAATCAACGAACTGATTAGTCCCGGGCAAAACCAATACAATTCCTTGTTCGTGCAGTTGCAGCGCCGCATGTCAAAAGGCCTCTTGTTGCAATTTTCGTACACGTTTGCCAAGAGCTTGATGCGGGATGGCATGGACTTCAACAATCAATTCGACTTTTCCAATACCAATGGCCCTTCGCTGCTCGACCAGCGGCATAACATCAGCTTTGCGGCTGTCTATCAGCCCGGGCTGGAAAGACTAAGCAGTTCGGACACAGGACGCGCTTTGCTCTCGGGCTGGAGGTTGAGCAGTGTCATGAAGTTCTCTTCCGGCCGTCCGTATGCGGCAATGCTGGCACCGGCCTGCACCAGTTCCACTCTATCATTCAGCAACTGCGACGGCGCCAGTGACAATCTGAACGACACTGCGTTTAACCAGGACACTGCGAACACGGCGGCCGGCATCAATGGGGGCGGCCCCACGCCGGGGATCGGCTTGAATTCTTTCTATGGCCCGTGGCTGGAGAGGATCGACATGGGGTTGGCCCGCAGTTTCCGAATCGGTGAAGGCAAGGAACTGCAATTTGAACTGCAAGTTTTCAATTTATTCAATCACGCCAACTTCTACGTGCAGAACGGCGACGGGATCAACCAGCTACAATACAACCCCATCGGGACCAACTGCGGTGACGGCGCGACGCTGAACCAGACCTGCTATCTGGTGCCAAACTCGGGCCCGGGTAACTTTGGAGCACTGCAGGAAATCAGTCCAAATGGTCTTCCCCGCGCATTGCAGTTTTCCGTACGATTCGCGTTTTAGCCTTCAGGGCCGAGCGCGCCATTCTCCGATCATCGCGGCAATCTTGCGCGTGGTTTCGTGCATTGCGCAGAGGGGGCCCGCTCCACGATCGCGGAATGGACTGATTCGGCGCCAACTTCGTTGTGTCGTAGGCCAAAGAAGATATAGGATGCACAAAGCGGGTGGCCGAATCGGGTTTTCGATTTAAACAATATGTATGTAACCCGCGCGTACCAGCGCACGCCGGAATGGCAAGACCACTGACCAGTCTGGCCCTGCTCCCAGGCAACCCGGAAGATTTGATTTTCTACTTCATGAAGGAGGAGAGAATGAAACGAACCCTGATACTTTCCATCGCTATGGCAGTTCTGGTGGCAATTCCCGCTCTTGCACAACACCCTGCGGAACACGCGCAGAACACGCCGCGCGCCAATCAGGGCCACGTGCCGCCACCGCCGCCGAAGCGGGACAATGCGCACGCCAAGCCGGAAGTGGAGCGCAACGCTAAGGGCCGCGTCAACGAAACGCAACACGTGAACAACGACCACTGGTACGGTCACGACAGCCCGAACGACAAGCGCTTTCACATAGATCATCCCTACGAG
Organism: Candidatus Acidiferrales bacterium; assembly: GCA_963702915.1. Lineage (GTDB taxonomy): Bacteria > Acidobacteriota > Terriglobia > Acidiferrales > UBA7541 > Acidiferrum. The sequence goes on along the minus strand of OY969770.1, from coordinate 5,446,874 downwards.
CACGGGCGCTTCGAGCACTTTGGCCCTTCCTACCGTTATCGCGTCGAGCGCTTCGACCTGGCGCATCACCGTTTCTGGTTCCCCGGAGGGTACGGCTTTGAAGTCGCCTCTTGGGACTGGCCGCTGTGCGCGGATTGGTGTTGGGATTGCGCCGATGATTTTGTGGTGTACGAGGATACCGACCACGTCGGCTGGTATCTTCTGTATAACGTACACACCGGCGTTTACGTCCACGTCACCTATTTGGGAACGTGAAGATTACTGCTCTGAGTTGATCGCGAAATGGGCCCGGCGAGGCGGTCGCCAACCCCCCTCGCCTGCCTTTCCAACGAAGCCACAGTTCAGACGCTGTTCCGACCCCGGAATGCATCGTCATCCCAGGGGATGCGCATGATTTGCGCCTTTGGGATGACCCCTGAAAACACCCCAAGCCGGGGATACTTGTCTTGAGATTCCTTTCTGCTTTTCTGCGTTCCTCGCCTTTTAATCGTTTCGTTACACCGCATCAACCATCGCCAACGTTCGCCTCGTTAGAGTACGGGGCCCAGCTCCAAGAAAGGGGATTACAGCTATGTACATATCGCTCCAAAGATTTGCGGCTTTCGTAGCATCAGCAGTTTTTTTACTCTCCACGGCAGGCGGCCTCTCGGCCAGCCCGCGCAATGGCGGCGGCCTTGACGACAGGGATCATCACATTCGACATGTTCTACTCATCAGCATCGACGGCATGCATTCCCTGGACTTCGCCAATTGTTCCAACGGCGTCGCTAGCGTGAACGGTGGCCTGCCCTACTGTCCGAACCTTGCAGCTCTTGCCCAAACGGGCGTCAATTATCTCTATGCGCTTACCCCGCGCCCCTCGGATTCCTTCCCGGGCCTGACGGCACTGATCACCGGCGGAACTCCGCGCTCGGCTGGTCTCTTCTACGACGTCAATTACGACCGCGCGCTTTCCCCGCCAGCCATGACCACTCCTTACGGAATCGTCGGCGGCGCGAATCTCTGCCCGCAATACGTGGGTACACAGGTAGGCTTCGACGAAGAGCTCGATTACAATTACATGGTACTCGATGGCGGCGGTGGAATTAATCCCGCGTATTTGCCCCGCGATCCCAAGAACAATTGTGCCCCGGTCTATCCGCACAGCTACATCCGCGACAACACGATTTTTGAAGTGGTGAAGGCGGGCGGTGGCTACACCGCATGGTCGGACAAACATCCCTCCTACGATTTCACGAATGGCCCGAGCGGCAAGGGCGTGGACGATCTCTATAGCCCCGAAATCAACTCCGTGCCCGTAGGTCTCCCCACGGTTCCCGGATGCAACCCGTTGCCGGACCAGAACGCGGTATCATCAACCAACGCGTGGACCGACAGTTTTCAGAATATCCAATGCTACGACACGCTGAAAGTCCAGGCCGTGCTCAACTGGATTAATGGCAAGCACCACGACGGCACCGGTTCGAACCACACGCCCGCACTATTCGGCATGAATTTCCAAGCGGTCAGTGTCGGCCAGAAGTTGGTGGAAAAGGCGCTGTCGCTGACGGGCGGCTACCTGGATTCCACGGGTACTCCGTCCGCCTCCTTGCTTGGCGAAATTCAGTACGCCGATGCGTCAATCGGACAGATGGTGGCCGGGCTGAAGAGCCGTGGCCTTCTCGATTCCACGCTGATCATTATCACGGCCAAGCACGGCCAGTCGCCTATAGATCCGAATCGCGTCCTTCGCATCCCGCATGACAACCCGGCGCTGGAGCCTCCTTCTTCGGTGCTCGGTGGCGTGGGCACGGGACTCACCGGTGGCGGGCTTGTCGGTCAAGCCGATGAAGACGATGTTTCGCTGATCTGGCTTACGGACGAGACGCAGGTTGCCGCTTCCGTTGCGCTGCTCGAGCAGAACGAGAGCAACTTCGGACAAGGGCAGATTTTCTCTGGCCGTTCCCTTGATCTGATCTTCAATGACCCTGCTGTGGATTCGCGTACGCCGGACATTGTGGTTGCTCCGAACGTGGGCGTTGTCTATACGGGCGGCGGCTCGAAGGTTTCCGAACACGGTGGTTTCGCGGAAGACGATCGCCACGTGATGCTGCTCGTATCCAATCCGGGTTTCGCGCCGGCGACGTTCGCAGATCAGGTGGAAACGCGCCAGGTCGCACCGACAATCATCCAGGCCCTGGGACTTGATCCGGAAAAACTCTGGGCCGTGCAAAAAGAGGGCACGCAAGTGTTGCCGGATCTTCCGTTGCACTCGGACAACTACCGCTAACGCGTCGCAAAACTTCGCGCGAGCAATTGGTCGAACGCGGCGCTGCGCTCCGTGATGGGCGGAGTGCAGCGCCGCGATTTGCGTAACACGACGCATGGATGCCCTCGGGTGAATGATGAGGACTTGCCAAATACACGATATCTGTGTACACTTTTTCCGTATGAAGAACATCACCCTGAGCGCGGATGAACAGCTTATCGAACAGGCGCGCCTGTTGGCTAAATCACAGCATAAGACGCTCAACGCCATGTTTCGTGAGTGGCTGGAACAATTTACGGGGCAGAGCGGAGGCGCGCAGGAATTCGATGCCCTGATGAAACGCTTGAAGCATGTGCAGACGGGGCGGCGCTTCAGCCGGGACGAGATGAATGAGCGGTAGATTCTTCCTGGACACAAACATCTTCGTATATTCCTTTGACACAAGTTCGCCAAAGAAGGCCGCGCAAGCCCAGAAGCTGATCCGAAGCGCCATCGAGACGCGCGGCGGAATTGTCAGCTATCAAGTGGTGCAGGAGTTTTTTAATGTTGCGTTGCGACGTTTTGTGATGCCGATGAGCAGCGTCGAAGCGGAACAATATTTGTCAGCCACGTTTCGTCCACTGCTGTCGGTGCACTCGTCACCGGCTTTGTATGGAGAGGCGCTGCGGATTGGCGCCAGGTTCCGATTGCCTTGGTACGATTCGCTGATTGTCGCTTCGGCGATCGAGGGCCAGTGTGATCTGATTTACAGCGAAGACTTTCAGGATGGACAGGAATTTGGAAGCGTGACGATCTCCAACCCATTTGTCTGAAAGTAAAATTTCCTCGGGGCATCCACCAGGTACGCGAACAAAAACAGCTCAGCGAAGGGGGCGTAACGGATCCCGAAAATCAGAGCTGCGTTTCCCTCTCCTCTTTTCATCCGCAAGACATGACTTGTAGTTGGTTTGTTAGGCTACTCCCTACCAGGAAGTTCTCAGCTCGCCGATCTCGGCGGTGACGGCATCGAGGACGGTGCACGCCTTGACGGCGGCGGTCATGGCGTTGTGGTCCCGGAAGAGCGGCCTGTCGGCATCCAGGTGTTCGACGACTTTGCGCACGGCAGCTTTGGCGGCCAGTGTGCCCTTGCCCGGAATGAATTCGCGGAAATCCAGCGCTTGTGCGGCAGCGATAAGTTCGATGGCCAGCACGCCATTGGCATTTTCCAGAATTTGCCGCGTCTTCAGCGCGGCGTTCATGCCCATGGACACGAAATCTTCCTGATCCGCAGCCGCGGGAATGGATTGAATAAAGCTGGGCGCGGACAGGATGCGCTGTTCGACGATGAGCATGTCCGCGGTGTACTGGCTCAGCATGTGCCCCGAAAACATTCCCGCGCCTTTCGTAAGAAACGCTGGTAGGCCAACGGAGAGCGCGGGATTCAGCAGGCGGTTGAGGCGGCGCTCGCTGAGGACGCTGACCATGGTTACGCCCGCGCCTACCACATCCAGAGGCAAGCTTACGGGCGTGCCCTGGAAATTCGCGCCGGTGTAGACCTTGTTCTCTTCCGCCACGAAGATGGGATTGTCGGCCACGCCGTTGAGCTCTGTCTCCACCTGTTTGCGCGCATAAGCGAACAGATCGCGCAGCCCGCCAATCACTTGAGGCGTGGACCGCATCGAGTAGGCGTCCTGCACCTTCACTTTGAGTTTGCCGGTGACTAAGTCTGAGCCCGCGATAACCGTGCGCAAATTTGCCGCCGTGGTCTGTGCGCCGCGAAAGCCGCGAAGTTCGTGGAGCTTGGCTTCGTAGGGACGCATGTTGGCCAGAAGCGCCTCAAGTGTCATGGCCGCGGCGATCTCCGCTTGAGCAATCCAGCGTTCTGCGTCGTAAAGTTCCAGACACGCCATGCCGGTGATGAGGTTGCTGCCATTGATGGCGGCCAAGCCGTCGCGAGCCTTGAGGCCGGGCGGGGGAATGCCGGCTTTGCCGAAAGCGTCATGCGTGGTCATGCGTTGGCCCTGATAAAAAGATTCGCCCTCGCCCATCAGCGACAGGGCGCATTGGGCCATCGGCGCCAGGTCACCGCAGGCGCCCACACTGCCCTTCTCGCACACGACGGGGGTGACGCCGGCGTTGAGCATGGCGACGTAGGTGAGCGGAATCTCCGGGCGGCATCCGGAAAAGCCCTTGGCGTGAACGTTGATGCGGCTGAGCATGGCTGCGCGCACGTGTTCTGCCGGCGCTGGCTCCCCAATCCCGGCGGCGTGATTGTAGATGAGGTATTTCTGGAACTCCTTCACCTGCTCGTCGTTCAGGACCACTTCGGAGAACTCGCCGATGCCTGTGTTCACGCCGTACATGGTCTCGTGCGCCTGGATTTTCTTCTCGAGCATGGCGCGGCAGGTGTTGATGCGGCCAAGCGCTTCGGGTGTGAGTTCCACTTCTTCGCCATGGCGTGCCACGCGCACTACGGCCTCAATGGTCAGGCTGCTGCCGTCAAGACGGATTGTCATTGTGTTTCTCCTGGGGAAACCGCAATGCTTCGGCGGATCAGAGCGAACTTGTCCCGCGCCTCATCGCCGCGTGATTGCAAAACAGCGCAGAGCTGCGAGTCAACCCACCGCGCAAACGGGTGAGTGAATCAAGCCGGCATTTTGCATGCGAACTTCTACCCGTCACCATCATAGACGATTCTACCGAACTGCCGCCAAGCTGCCGCGTTCGGGCTGCAAGTTGCATTCCGGACGGTTGCGATGATTCCGAGTAATTCGCAAGGGTTCCAAATTTTCGAGCAGATTCCGGATGGTTGCGAGGCGCCACCTCTTCAATTGTGTCACCGAGCGGGAGTGACCCTTTCACATCGTGTCAAATTTGGGTGTAACCCTGTAGCTTGTGACCCGTCTTACCATCAGATAAGACTTGCTGGAGGATTACAGAAACACCGTTGTTTGCTGCTCGGGATGGATGCTGGGTGAGCTCCGATGAAAAGGAGTCGGAAACAGGTCAATGTGGCGCTGCAGGAAAGTTCGCTTTTCTGCAGGGAGGCGCGGCGGTAATGGCCCCAATTCTTCTCTGGCTCATCATGGTGCTTTGCCTGCTCATCTCCGTGGCCAAGTACCTGATGGGGATTATTTTGAAGCTGGCCTTCCCCGGCGCCAAGGTCAAAAAGGACTACATCTATCAGCCTACTGTAAGTGTGCTGATGCCCTGCTACAACGAAGGAAAGACAGTCTACGAGACCATTGAAAGCATCAGCAAGAGCAATTACCCCCTCGACAAGTTTGAAGTGATCGCTCAGGACGATTGTTCCGTGGACGATAGCTACGAGTGGATTCTGCGAGCCCAACGCGATTTCACCAACATCCGCGTACGCGCCGGGCGCAATGAAGTGAATTGCGGCAAGGCTCGCTCGGTATGCAACGCATTGCAGCACTCAACCGCGGACGTAATCATCTCCATCGATTCCGATTGTATTTTCCATCCCGACGCGATTCAGGAGCTGACTGCCTGTTTCTCCGAACCGGGGATCGGTTCGGTCGGCGGCAGAGTGGGGGTACGCAACCCAAACGACAACGTCATTACCGCGATTCAGGCCATCGTTTACTACTCCGCGTTTCAGCTTTATAAGATTCCAGAGAACTGGACGCGTAGCGTCTGCTGCATTAGCGGATGCCTTTTTGCCATTCGGCGCGACTTATTGCTCGAGATCGAGCCTGCCATCCGCTCCCGCCACTGGTTCGGCATCCCCGTAACTCAGGGCGAAGACAGGTTCCTGACGCATCAGACGCTGCTGCGCGGCTACGGCACGTACATCAACAATGACGCGCTCTGCTGGACGACGGTGCCCAACACTCTTTCCGTGCTCTTCAAGCAGCAACTGCGCTGGCGCCGCAGCATCGTGCGCGATTTTTTCTTTACGCTCAGAACCTTGCCGCAGCATGTTTGGAAACTTCACCCGAACACGGTGCTGACGCTGGTTCTCACCCCGCTTGGCGCACTGGTTGGCTTTCTTGTCGTGGTGACTATGCTTACTTCCGACCCCTTGGCCTGGGCTGGCCCTGTTCCGATGGTCACCGCTTTGGGAATCGGCGCGATCCTTACCTGGGTGATGAAAAAATATAGCGCGAGAGAGGCGCTGGCCCATCCACTGGCCTTTGGCGCTTACGTCGGCTGGACGCTCATTTCCAGTTTATTTCTCACGCCCCTCGCATTCTGCACGATGGATTCCGCGGACTGGGGCACGCGAACCAAAACAGAACAGGAGGCGCCACTTGGCAACACCACCGGTTGAACCTCTTCCGACTCAAACGAAAAAAGTTCCTGCCAAGCAATCGCTGCACTACACGCTGGTGATTACCGTTTACCGCATCTTTGCCATCGTCGTACTCTATCTGGTGCTTGCCGGTATTCTCACTTATGCCTTCGTGATGGGTTTCTATGCCGTGAACAGCTCCTGGGCTGCGCCGGTCATTCTTTCTGCCACGGACGAAAAAAGCCTGGACTTCAGGGCGCAACTGGTGACCAGCCAGCAGACCATTGAAGATTTAAAGGTGGATTCCAAGAAACTGGAAAGCGGCATTGCCGAAATGACCAAGCACCGCGCGGCACTCTTGGCGCTGGAGCCTGAACTGCGTGCGGCCATCGCGCGCGAAGATAAGCACAATCGCGTCACCGGCGGCGAACTTGCGGCCCTTGATCAACAGAAGCAGGCCGACAACCTGAAAACGCAAAAGGTGCTGGCGCAGCTCAAGGACGTCGAGTCCAACATCAACAAGGACCTCGCTTCCGGCTTGATCACTCAGGGCGATGCGGCCACACAACTCGCCGCAATCAACCAGACTCAGGGCGCCTTAACCGACAGTAAAATTGCCGAGGTCCTGCTGACGGACAGTGTTTTAACCAAGACCACGAATGCGACCACCACGCTGGACGTGCTCGAAAAGCAAGCGGAGTTGCGCTCGGAAGCCGCACAACTGGATATCGCCATCAATGTTGCCGAAAAGCAGCTTCAGGAAGAATCAAGGCAGATCGATCGGTTGCACCAGGGCATCGTTACAGCAAAACAGAGCCCCTATTACCTGAATGCCTCCGGCGGGCAAACGCTTTATTTCGCTTTCGTGCCTTATGACAATCAAGCCAGCGCCGTGGCCGGCCAGCCGGTCTATGACTGTTACCTGAATATGATTGCCTGTCGCAAGGTCGGCACAGTGAAACAGATTTTCACCGGTGAAGAGACTGCCATCCATCCGATCTTCAAGACCACCATTCGTGGCTTCCTGATTCAGATGAACCTGGACCACCCCGATTCCGCGAAATCCAAGACCGTGTTTCTCGGACGCAAGCCGCTGTTGTTCTAAGGAGAACCAGAATGTTCCTGAACCACTCGAAGTTTGTGATGGCTGTAGCCCTGTTCATCCCTTTCGCAGCGCAGGCGCAGGGCCAGAAGGATCAGCAGGCCTACTGCGCTTACGTATTGGAGCAGGCGCAAGCGCAACGAGATCTTCTGCGCACGCCAACGGCCGAGGCGGGCTTCACTCAGCCGGAAACGGGCCTGCCCATGCAAATCGTAGGCGGCGCCACTCTGGGCCTCTCTGATGTTCGAAAGGCCGGCTTGACCATGGAGGCCGCGCGAAAAAACTGCGATCTTTATAGGGCTACTCTGGAAGCCCAGCAGGACGTTCAGTATGCGTTCTCCAATCTGGAGAAAAATGCCTTGCAGAACAGGCTCGGCCTAATTCAAGGCGCTTCCAAATCACTGGATGCGCTGATGGAAAAAACTTCAAAGATGGTGGAAGCACAGAACGCCACGCGTCTTATGCTCTTTACGCTGCAGACCACCAGGATCAAGCTGGACGCTGACCGGGCCGACACGCAATCGAAGATCGCCGCGATTTATATTCCCACACTCAGTGACAAACCATTGAAAGAACTGGTGGCACAAAAACAAAGCGGCGAGCAGCAAGAGCAAAGAGCGCTGGACAAGCTGAACCGTCAGAATAACTGGGATGTCGCGCTGACCGTGGGCGTCCATCAACAGGTCAATCCCGTATACCAAGGCCCGCAACCCTACGGCGAAGTCACGGTCAGCTACAATCTTGCCAGTTGGTCCATCAACAAGCATTTGGACCGCGCGGCGGATGCCCACGAGGAGTGGAAAAGAGTGCAGGAGGGCGATGTGGTGCGCAGCATGGAGGTTCTTCGACAACAGTTGCTCGATACCATCGCGGTGCAAGAGGCCAAGCTCAAGTCTCTGCGCGAAGAAACCACCCAGCTCGATAAGAACCTAGAAGTCGTCGCCAACCCGGACACTTCCGCGGCCTTTGACTTCCACAACCAACTGACGGCCGCGCAACTCCTGCTGCAAATAGAAGCCAGCGACGCCAGCTTCAGGATTGATCAGGCCCAGGAGTATCTCGCCAAGAATTACTAAAAGCTTTGACGCACACGATTTCCGCTCAATCGTTCCGCGCTCTGCGAGCGAGCAAGAGTTGCCGCGAAAATCCTGCTCCTATCACTGCTCGGGCACACACTGATGGCAATTTCGTTGAGGCCAAGTCAGCAGAAGCGTATTATCCGCTTACAGAGGTCCAAACCAGGTTTTCCAATCCACATTTCTGTAAAGGGCAATATGCGTCTAAGACAAACCATTTTCTTCAGTATGTTTTTTTTGGCTTTGGCATTGTCCGTCATGGTCCGTCCGGAAGAAGCAACCGTGCATATTGGCTTTCTGATGGACTCCAGCAAACTGGAACGCTGGCAACGCGACGCGAAATTGGTCCAGGCGCGGGCTGAGGAAGTAGGCGCGAAAATCACTGTCAAAGCCGCGGATGGCGACGACGAACTCCAGTTGCAAGAAGCGAATCAGTTGCTGGATGCCGGCGTTAATGTCCTGATCGTGGTACCGCACGATGCCGAGAAGGCCGCTGCCATCGTGCAGGCGGCTCAGCGCAAGGGAGTGCCCGTCATCAGCTACGACCGCCTGATCAAGAATAGCCCCGTATCGCTCTACATCTCCTTCGATAATGTCCAGGTGGGAAGGCTGCAAGCTTCGCTGGTGCTTGCTGCTGCACCCAAGGGCCATTTTTTCCTCCTTGAAGGACCGCCCTCGGACAACAATTCCCTCCAGTTCGAACGCGGACAGAAACTGGCGCTCCAGGATGCGGTAGACTCCGGCCGCATCACCATTTCCGGTGAGGAGTGGTGTCACCACTGGAACCGTACGGAGGCGTACGAGGGAACCCTCGCCGCGCTCAAGAAATTCGACGGCAAAATCGCCGCCATTGTTGCCGCGAATGACGAACTTGCCGGTGGCGCGATTCAGGCCCTGAAAGAACACAAACTGGCCGGCATCGTTCCCGTCTCTGGCCAGGATGCCGACCTCCCTGGCGTGGTGCGCATCATTCGTGGTACCCAGACCATGACTGTCTACAAACCCTTGGGACCTCTTGCCAAGCGTGCCGTGGATGCGGCGGTGGCGCTAGCCCACGGGACCAAGCCCACCACCAGCGAGAGCATTCCCAACGGTAACTTTACGGTTCCCGCCATTCTCCTGCAGCCGATCGCAGTGGACCAGAAAAATCTGGGGGCGACCGTCATCAGCGACGGCTTCCACACTGCCGACGAACTCAAGAAAGTTCTTGCTCCAGGTGAATGGGATAAGTTCACTTCAAGGAAGCGCTAACTTCTCCGTAACTCCATAGCGGCTAAGTCGTAACCCTTGGGGTTCAAGAAGGTGGCGGGGATCGCGCACGGCTCCAGAGCGGTGGCTCACAGTACTTCAGGCAATCGGCAACTCAATCGTCATGGTGGCTCCGTTGGGCTGCAGGTTCTGCGCATAGATGTTGCCGTTGTGCTCTTTGACGGTGCCGTAGCAGATGCTCAGGCCCAGGCCGGTTCCCTGACCAACGGGCCGCGTGCTGTAGAAAGGGTCGAAGGCACAACTCACGTCGGCAAATCCGGGCCCCGTATCGCTGAAGCGCACGATGACTTTCCCGTCTTCCCGGTAGCCTTCCACGAGAATCTTCTTTACCTCGGCTTGCTCCAGCGCATTCGCGGAATTGCTGAACAGGTTGACGAACACGCGCTTGAACTGGCCTTCGTTCAGCGTAATGCGCGGCAGATCCCCCGCGAAATTCAAATCGACCTGGATACCGGCACTGCGCAATTGATGCTCGCAAAGCATCAGCGATTCGCGCACCACTTCGCCGAGGTCCAGCGCGCGACGGCCTGCAGTCTGTGGGCGTGCGAAACTCAACAGATTGTCAATGATGCGTTTAATGCGTCGAGCTTCCGTTCCCAATCTTTCCAGCTTTTGCCGGGACCCTGCGTCAGGCGCCTGCTCGATCAGCAGATCAGAGAAGCCGATCACCGCCGTCAGCGGGTTGTTCAGTTCGTGCGCTACGCCGGCGACCAGTTGCCCGACTCCCGCCAATCTCTCCCTTTGCATCAGTTCACTTTGCGCGCGCTGCAGCCGCTCGAGGTTCTCCCTGGATTCGAGCAGCAACCTGCGCATTTCGCGATTCAGTAGCATTTGCCGCAGAAACACGAACACACCCATCAGCAGGATTCCCGCGAGAGTGACGGAGACGCGGTACGGCCGCAACGCGCTTCCGTTTGGATCGAAGAACAGTTCGCCCAGACCCATGACCGGCAAGGACAGCATTGCCAGCGCCGCCAGAATTCCCGGTAGATCGCCGGTATGCTCGCGTTCGCCCTCCGTCAACGGTTCGGATGGCACATTTCGTGCGCGCACCGCAATGAGGATGAACCAGCAGATGGCGGCGTAGTTCGGAACGTCGTAAAGGCTCCCGCTATAGTACTCATCACGCTCGATTGCGGCATTCAGCCACTGATAGGCAATCAGGTACAGCGCACAGGCGGAGAAAAGATGCCAGTAAATCTTTCGCCAGGCGCCTTGCGCCACCAGCGCCATGCCACCCAGAATCGCGAGCAGAACCGAGAACTCCAGGATATACAGCGAATAGTAATAGCTGTTGAATGCAATTTTGTTCGGAAGAATGTACTCGTTGGGATACACCAGAAACATGTACACCCACACCCACCACAACAGAAGAATCAGAAAGTTCAGCGTGGTCAGGTGGAATCGTTGTTCGCGCTGCCGCGAACCCGGCCGCATCGCCGCCGCGGCCATCATCGGCACCGGTTGCAAGAACAAAGGAATGTCCGCCCAGAAGGGTTCGGGCGTGGCGCGGTGCGCAAAAACTTCGTAATACAGCCAAGCGCCAAGGTTAAGGCCGACCATCACGGAACTGGTGGCCAGCAGGATCCAAAACCAGCGTGTGCGCCCCTGGTTGCTCGCCGCAGCCCAGATCATCACCGCGGACGCCACAATCCACAAAGCTGTCCCGGAAATATCGGAGAAGGCGGTCAGAGCAAAACTCGGCCGAGCCACCAGGGACACAACCGTGTACAGGACCAAAAAGCCAGCCACTACTGCCATTTGCCAACGGGCCAACGGCTTCATGTAAGTTCATTCTCCGGTGAGGACAAGAGAAACGTACACCCTGTATCGATCTTTTTTGCTTGGCCCCGAATCCGGTACTTTGCCCAAAGGGAGGACTACCTGAAAGCGACATTACCACCGGTATACGACTTTTGCTGAATTTTCGGCAAGCGTGTTCTCAATTTGGGGATATTGCGATGGTTATGGCGAGTCCGCCGGCGCTACTCAATCGAGAAGTCTGCTGTGCGCCACCGAGTACTTTTTCCTGTGGAGTCGCCGGCCTGGACTTCCAGCCGGTACAAGCCCTTCGACAAGCTCTTCAAACTGATTCCACGTCCAATGGGAACGACCGAACTGCCCGCCTTGACGTACGGGGCTGCGTTTAGCGCCTGAAGATTCATTCTCACGCTGCCGGTGTTCGCATCAACAATCTTCAGGTGCGCCTCAACGGTGATTCCCGAGTTAGCGGCGAGTTCCGGCTCGTAGACCTCAAAGTAAGTGTAAAGCGGTTCTCCTTTCTTGAAGCGTGTGTCCGCAGTGGGAGTGATTTCAATGCCTTTGCTGACGAGCGGCAAGTAACCCTCGGACATTCTGGTCGAGCCCGTTGGCGATTCCGATGACACTTTCCGGATACGTCGCGAGAGGGCCATCTCGCTAATGGCCAACTGTTTTCCATCGAAGTTCTGCACGGTCAGCGGCACTTGCTGTCGGCCAAATTTCACTCCGTCGCTGAGGATGGCTCGAATCTGGTATTCACTGGGAGGCAGGTCGAATTGCGTTTCGTAGCGGTTGGGGATCTGAGAAGTAGTTTGGACGGAGTGGCCGCGAGAGGATTGGCGCTTTGCATTGGGCTTGCTGACCGTGTCGTTGTCACAGCAGGCAAAATCGCTGAAGCGAGCAGCGAGAGTTCCGTCCTTGTTGTAGACCATCAGCAATGCGCCGATGGTGGCATACAGCGTGCCATCCTTGACTTTGTACTCCAGAGCCTTCCATGGGAATTCGAGCTTAAGGTAGACGCGGGTTGTTCCTGCGGAGGTGTAGAACGGAATTGCCTGAAGAGTTAAATCAATCTTGCTGGTTTCCGTCGAAGCAAGAGCGTCTTCCATCTTTTTGCCGAACTCTGTTCCCTTTAGAGGGTCGGAAGCCGAATGCGGGATATTGCAGTACTCGCTGCGGGACCAGACGAACAGATTGTGGCGGGTCATTTTCACCTTGATCTGATGACAGCTTCCCTCGCGCGATGGCGGGGGAACATAGGAAATCACGTACCGGGGCAAAAGAAGCCAGTCCTTGAGAACTGTTACGGGTTGATCTGGGTCGGCCCATCTTCCGCCACCAGATCCCATAATTTCGAAATGAACGCCCAGATTATCCCGCGCGATGGAGAAAGCCGGACGCTCCAAGGTGACATTTTGAATGCTTTGCTCTATCCCGTCTTCAAATAGATGGAAATCTTTGGCAGCCAGGTTGCGAACAGCAATGGCATCCCGAAGACGAGGATCCTGTACGCTCGGCTCACCGAAAGAAGTGTTGCTCTCCAACTGAGTATAAAGCCCCTTATTGAACACCACGGCTGGGACCAGAACCTGGTTGGATTCCACTCGGATGGGATCCTGTGCAGAAACAACCGAGGCGCATAGGCAGAGAGTGACGCTACTTGCCAGGACTGCCCCGATCAGCGTGTCGCTTTTGATAATCTTATTTACAAGGGTGAGGGAATGGAATCTCCCCTTCAATCTCTGCATAAAATGTTTTCCTCAATTTCTTATCGTCAGGACGGGGCAGCGTGCGCCGCACACCACTTTGTAAGCAACGGCCCAGGGCATATGGGAAGCCATTTCAATATTCGCCGGGCGATTCAAGCCCAAAATAATGAGATCAGCTTTGAGTGCATGAGAGGCAAGCAGGATCTGTTCACTCGGTATACCGAACTCGACCATGAATTCCGGCTTGACGGCCACTGGCCCACTTTGCAAAGTCACTTCCTCGAGCTGTTTTTGCGTGTCCATTCGGGCATTTTCTCGCATCTGCACAAGATCCCCTGCGGTCGACCAGTGAAATCCCTCCGGTATTGGAGCCGCAGAAAGAACGTGGAGCACAACGAGTTTTGCCCCGAAATGATTGGCGAAGGAAATTGCGTCGGGCAAAGCATGCAGGGAAGCCTCGCCGAAATCCGTGGCAAACAAAAAAGGGCGAACTGGCTGATTTTTCTCGACCAGGGATTCCTGACCGGAACCCGGGCCTACGGTATCGACAAGACAATCCGCGTGACGAAAGATCTGTTCCGCAATGGACCCCAGCACCAACTTCCCTAGACCTGCTCGACCGTGCGTACCTGTGACCACCAGATCCACTTGCTTCTGCCTGATGACAAGTTCCAATTGTTCCCAGACATTGCCCTCGCGGACGATGAACTCATGATGCAGACCCTTCAGCGCGCCACTTTCGACCAGTTCTTTCTCCAGTTGTTGTGCTTCTCTCTCTGTAGTTGCCGTTGCTAATTGCAAGGCACCCGCCCCCGCGATTGCGTAGCCGACATGGGAGACCACATGCGCCAGATAGAATTTCGCTCCATAGTGTCGGGCAATGGCGAGCGCATGACGGAGGGCCTTGTAAGATGGTTCTGAGAAATCAAACGCAATCAAGACCGACTTTATTGCAACGTCTGCAGCCGCCCCGATGGACGACATACGCGCCCCTTTTCTAACCCTGGGATGTAGAACACTGTAGTTTACTCCTCATCGGGTGTGACGTTGCCTGGATTCACAGAGGGGACCAGCCAATCGACCTTGGTCCAAGAAGCACAAAGGAGAAGCTCGAAGATAGGAAGTAACGCGTGCGAGAGAAGGGCGAATCGCTTCCCTTCCCGGTCGCACCAAGCGCAGTCTGGTCCTTCCGAGGTCGCTTCACGAACCCGTAACGTTGTTGCTTGCAGTGGATCGCGAAGGTTTGAACGGAGGTTTCGGTTTCGCGAGAATTGGAAGCCATCCCTCGCCGCCAAGCTCTATGGGACAAACGTTCTCGCCGGATGCTCACGGCAACTGCCAATCGAGAGCATAGATTTCCTGGGTACTGAGGTCGCGGACGAAGAGAGGAGTTTGATTAGGGCCTAGGCCCGTCCAGGAACCTGGGCCGAATTGTTCAGGAAACGTGCGAATGCCTTTGAGATCGACGAGACGTTCGAGTTTGCCGTCCGTAATGCGCACGCGGTTGTAAGCGGGATCTGGAGTCAGCTCCGTATCGAAATAGAGGTACGAACTGTCAGGCGACCAGGAAATGTAACCCACAAGTCCAAGGTTTGACGCCAGCGTGCGGAGCTTTTGTGTCTTCATGTCCAGAAGCATCAGGCGGGAATTGTCCGAGGAAATCACGGCAATGAAACGGCCGTCCGGCGACCAACGGGGTGCGAAGACGGGCTCGGAAGCAGCGACGCGGGAGAGCCGGCGAGTTTTCGTGTCGAACAGTTGGATAAACATACTTTCCGGATGGAGATTGTCGTTACTCGCGAAGGCTATGGTGGCGCCGTCGGGGGACCATGTGGAATCGTTCTCAAGAGCCTCTGCAGAAGTGATCGGTTCCGGCGAGCCACCATCTGGGGAGATGACGAAAATCTTCCAGGGTTTCCCCGGTGCGGCTGCGGTGAAGGCGATTGTCTTGCCATCGGGAGACCAATGAGGAATAGCGGCGCGCTGGGGACGAAAGGTAAGCTGGAGGCGCTCCGAGCCGTCGAGTTTGCTCCGCCAGAGGGTATCGTCGGGATAACTGACATAAGCGACCCATTTGCCGTCGCGTGAAAAATCGAGTTCGCCCGCGGAAATCCCGCCGAGATAGGGAACAAATTCACCAGACTTGAAATCGTAGCGCACCAACTCGGCGCGGAGTTGCGCTCCGATGACGAAGAGCCTCTTACCGTCCCTGCTTGGAACGGGAGAATCGAAAGAAAGAGGCCCGGTGGTGAGCTGCATCGGCAGGTTCGATACTTTCCGGAATGGTGAAGAATGCTCGGACAAGGCCCAGATGTTGCGGGCGCCGTCGCGCCCAGCCTGAAAAACATAATAGCGGCCGTCAGGCGTCCAAGATCCGCAGCACTCGTTAGGGGGGTTGTTCCAACCAGAAAGGAGCGGGCGCATGGAGGAACCGTCGGCATTGGCCTCCCAAATCGTTTGAGTATTGCTGACGTCGTTAATGACATCGAAGCGGAAGAGAGTTCCGTCCGGCGAAAAATGAAAATGTTCCGCGTGATCGGGAGCGGTGGCGATCTTGCGAGGTGCCGTGCCATCATGCTGGGCAAGATAAAAATCGTTATCCTTGGCGAACAGCAATTGTCCATTGGGGGCCCAGACACCATCGTGGCCGACGATGTCACGGAGACGGCGGGGAGACCCTGCGGGAAGCGGCAAGGAAAAAAACGAGCCGTCATTGGGTCCACCAGACACAGCCAACAGCTCTGAGGCGTCCGAGGAAACATCGATAATGTAGCCGGGAGCTTCCATCATTGCTACCTGGCCGCCAGCGGTGGAGACTTGCGCGGCGAACCGCTGGCTACCTGAGCTTTCCATGAAATAGATGCGGCTGCCATCGGTAAACAGACTCAGCTTCTGCAAACCATCATTAGTGATTTGTTTGGATCCGAGAATGCGTGGAGGAGGGAGGGGAGAGCGGAGCAGGAAGGCGGCACCGGCGATTGCGAGTAGGAGGGCAAACGAAGCGATGATCCAGACTGTGAAGCGGCTTCTTTGTGGCGCGGGGCCCGCAGCAGTCGGAGGAACGGAAGTTATCTCGATTTTTCCCGAGCTGGAATCTCGCTTGAGGCGCTTGAGGTCGGCGCGGAGTTCAGCAGCGTTTTGATAGCGAAGGTCGCGATCCTTTTCGAGGGCCTTGCCGATGATGCGATCGAGTTCGGCCGGCACCTCTGGATGAAAGCGTGCAGGAGGAAGAGGGGCGCGATTGAGAATCGCTTCAAAGATGACGCCGGATGTATCTCCGCGAAAGGGAAGCGAGCCGGTGGCCATTTCATAGAGAACTGCGCCGAAGGAGAAGAGGTCGGAGCGCGCGTCAAGTTCCTTGCCGCGAACCTGCTCAGGAGACATGTAGGCCATCGTGCCGAGAGCGGTACCCGGACTGGTGAGATGCTCTGGATCGATGCCAAGGGTGGCGAGACTATCGCCGCGAGCGGTTTGCTGGCGAGAGTTAGTGACCTTGGCAAGGCCGAAATCGAGGATTTTTGCGTGACCGCGTTTGGTGACGAAGATGTTGGCGGGTTTGATGTCGCGGTGAACGATACCTCCCGCGTGCGCGGCGTCGAGGGCGTCGGAGACGTCAATGGCGATGTCGAGAAGACGCTCGAGTTCGACAGGGGAACCGTTGATGAGATGTTTAAGAGTGCGGCCTTCCATATACTCCATGATGAGGAAGGCGCGGCCTTCTTCTTCGCCGATGTCATACACCGTGCAGATGTTGGGATGATTCAAGGCGGAAGCGGCTTTGGCTTCGCGGCGGAAGCGCTCCAGGGTTGCCGGATCGCTGGCGAGATCTTCAGGAAGAAACTTGATAGCCACAGAACGGTCCAGGCGGGTGTCCTCCGACCTGTAGACAACGCCCATACCGCCGCCGAGGCGTTCGAGGATGCGATAGTGCGAAAAGGTCTTGCCGATTAGCGAGTCGGTGCCTGACATGTTCAGCACATGGTAGGTTGGGCTAGGAGGCAAGTCAACGAGTGTACGCGCGATGGGATGCGAACCCTATAGCTGAACTTGGGCCAAATACTGGTGAACGCGCTTACCAGAAAGTGGACCCGCTAATTTGACGATACACGGTTCGGACGAACCCTTAATCGAGGACGTGGATATTCTTCTTGGCGCAGATGTCCTTGAGAATCTTTGGCCACACGCTTACGGTGACTTCGCCAAGATGCGCCTTCCGCAGCAGGAGCATGAGCGTGCGGGACTGGCCAATGCCACCGCCGATGCTCAGGGGGATTTCGTTTTTCACGATGGCCTGGTGATATGGAAACTTGAGGAAGTCGAGTTGGTGAGACAGTTCCAGTTGCTTCTTCAAGCTTTCCGCATTCACGCGGATGCCCATGGAGCTGAGTTCATGACGGCGCCGCGTGACGTGGTTCCAGACCAGGATGTCGCCATTCAAGCCATGCAGTGGCCGGCCGTCCGGTCCCTTGGTTTCGGTGACCCAGTCGTCGTAATCGGCGGCGCGCATTTCGTGGGGATAGCCATCGGCCAGCGGGTAGCCAATGCCAATGATGAACAGCGCGGGGCACTGCTGGAGGATCGCGGTTTCGCGCTGCTTGCGCGGAAGATTCGGGAACATGTGAAGCAGTTCCTCGGCATGCAGGAAGGTCAGCTTCTCTGGGAGGTTCGGGTACCGCTTATCCTTGAGGTCCGGGAAAAGATCCTGGGCATAGAGTTCGGCTTCGACGAGGACTTTCCAGATTTTGTTGACGATCTCTTTCAGGAAATCGAGGTTGCGCTGATCGGAGGTCATGACGCGTTCCCAATCCCACTGGTCCACGTAAACGCTATGGTCGTGGTCGAGGAAGTAATCCTTGCGGACAGCGCGCATGTCCGTGCAAAGCCCTTCGCCAGGGCGCATGCCGAATTCTTTCAGGGCAACTCTCTTCCACTTGGTGGCGGCCTGAACGATCTGCGCATCCACGGGATGCTTGTCGTAATCGTTGCGAATGTGAAACTGGATAGGAGTACGAGAGCCGTCGCGATCCAGCATGTCGTTGACGCCACTTTCGATGTCCACGATCAGCGGCACCGTTACCATCAATAGATTCAATTCCTTGCAAAGATTGTCCTCGATAAAACGCTTTACCGCGAAAATCGCCTTCTGGGTTTCACGGCGAGTGAGTGCGCTGGAATAGTCTGAGGGCAGAATCTTCTCCAGTTCCTCGTAGTTGCCAATTCCGGGTCCCGCCAAATCCGCCGCCTTGCTGGACATAAAGTCACACCTCCACTAGTAGGACAGTCGCGCCAAGGAGTAGAATGGGCCAGTACGGGACACACAGAAGCTTGTGATATATATCACAGCTTCTAGCCGGCATAAGCAGGTTTAATAGTAGTGCTCTCCGGCCAGCCTCTGTCGCCGGCCCCCGAACGGCACATCCGATGATCTTGTTGCACCAAAATTCAATTAGGAGGATACATTTATGGGCATTAGTACGCTTACCTCGGCCACAAACAAAGGAACCACGGATTATGTGAACGACGTTCTGACGATCGTACGTTCCAAGAATCCCGCCGAACCCGAATTTCACCAGGCAGTCCAGGAAGTTCTCGAATCCCTCGGTCCCGCCCTTTCCAAACACCCCGAATACCAGAAAGCGCGCATCCTTGAGCGCATGATCGAACCGGAACGCGTGATTATGTTTCGCGTCCCCTGGATCGACGATCAAGGCAATATCCAGGTGAATCGCGGATTCCGCATTGAGATGAACAGCGCCATCGGCCCGTACAAGGGCGGACTCCGCTTCCATCCTTCCGTGAACATGGGCATCCTGAAATTCCTTGCTTTCGAGCAGGTGTTGAAAAATTCCCTGACCACGCTCCCCATGGGCGGCGGCAAGGGCGGTTCGGATTTTGATCCCAAGGGCAAGAGCGACAACGAAGTGATGAAGTTCTGCCAAAGCTTCATGACTGAACTTTTCCGCCATATCGGACCCGACACGGACGTGCCTGCGGGCGATATCGGAGTGGGCGGACGCGAAATTGGCTTCCTCTTTGGTCAATACAAGCGGCTGAAGAACCAGTTCACCGGCGTGCTCACCGGCAAGGGACTGAACTGGGGCGGATCGCTGATCCGTCCGGAAGCGACCGGCTACGGCTGCGTGTACTTTGCTCAGGAAATGATGAAGACGCGCAAGGACACTCTGGAAGGCAAGACCTGCCTGGTTTCCGGAAGCGGCAACGTTTCGCAATACACCGTGGAAAAGCTGCTGGACCTCGGCGCCAAGGTCATCGCCATTTCCGATTCCAACGGCATCATTCATGATCCCGAAGGCGTCAGCCGCGAAAAGCTGGCTTGGGTGCTGGAACTGAAGAATGTGCGCCGCGGTCGCATCAAGGAATACGCGGACCACTTCAAGTCAGCAAAGTATATCCCCGTGGATCCTTCCAAGGACTTCAACCCGCTCTGGGCCATCAAGGCGGACTGCGCCTTCCCGAGCGCCACACAGAACGAAATCAACGCCAAGGATGCAGCAACGCTGGTGATGAATGGGTGCAAGTTGGTGGCGGAAGGCGCCAACATGCCGAGCACACTGGACGCCACGAAACTGTTCCTGGAAGCGAAAATTCTCTACGGGCCGGCGAAGGCCGCCAACGCCGGTGGCGTGGCGACTTCGGGCCTCGAGATGAGCCAGAACAGCATGCGGCTCTCCTGGACGCGCAAGGAAGTGGACGAGCGGCTGCATAACATCATGATCGCCATCCACGACAATTCGTTCCACACAGCCGAAAAGTACG
This sequence comes from Candidatus Acidiferrales bacterium, assembly GCA_963702915.1. Classification (GTDB taxonomy): domain Bacteria; phylum Acidobacteriota; class Terriglobia; order Acidiferrales; family UBA7541; genus Acidiferrum. The sequence continues at coordinate 5,426,698 of OY969770.1, read as the reverse complement.
GCATGCCGGGCAACCTGGTCTTCGGCGCGAATATCGCCGGATTCGTGAAGGTAGCCGATTCCATGCTGGATCAGGGACTGGTCTAAAAGGCAGTGAGAAGTGGCTAGTGGCGAGCGAAACCACTAGGAAGTAGATTTGCGGCGGGGTGGTTAACAGCCACCCCGCCGTTTTACTATCTGTACGGACACATTCATGAAGCCAGACCAATTCCTGACACCGTTGCCGGACGCGGAGATGCTCCTCGAGGGCTTCGACAATCTGATGCCCTTTCGCGTGCAGGAAATTCTGCTGGTGTCCAGCTTGTACGATTCCTTTATCCTGCGGGAAGACGGGCGGCTGAACGAATTGCTGATCGGCGAGTCGCTGGATTTGCACCTGCAACAGATTCCGCGGCTCACGCACGTGGCAAGCTGTTCGGAAGCGCTGGCGCTGGCGCGCTCCGATCCGCATCGATTCAACCTCATCGTGACGAACCTGGCCGTGGGAGAGATGAACGCGGCGCAACTGGCGCACGAAATCAAGGCGGCGGGGCTGAACGTCCCGGTGGTGGTGCTGGCGTACGACTACCGCGAAGTGAAGGAGTTCGTGAAGCGCAATCCGGTCACGGACATCGAACGGATATTCCTGTGGCAAGGCAGCGCGCGCGTGCTGATTGCGATTGTGAAGTGCGTCGAGGACCGGCGAAACGTGGAGCACGACACTTCCACGATGGGCGTGCCGGTGGTGTTGCTGGTGGAAGACAACATCCGCTATTACTCGGCGTTTTTGCCAGTGATTTACACGGAGCTGATCACGCAGACGCGCCGCGTGATTCAGGAAGGCTTGAACCTGGCGCACAAACTGGTGCGCATGCGGGCGCGGCCGAAGATTCTGCTTTCGTCGAATTTCGAGGAAGCGTACGAACTGGCCCTGCGTTATAAGGATCACCTTCTGGGAGTCGTTTCCGACGTCGAATTCCCGCATGGTGGCGTGCTGAACGCGGACGCGGGTTTCGAACTGGCGCGGCGTGTGCGCGCGGCCGTCCCCGATGTGCCGGTGGTGCTGCAATCGAGCCGCACGAAATTCCGGGCGCGGGCGTATGCGGAAGGATTCTCTTTCCTGCGCAAGCGCTCTCCGACCTTTTTGCGGGATTTGCGGCGGCTGCTGATCCAGCAGTTTGCGTTTGGCGATTTCGTGTTTCGCACATCGGATCGCAGCGAGGTGGCGCGCGCCACGGACCTGAATTCGTTGGAAGCGCTGCTGCACACGGTGCCGGTGGACAGCATCGCGTATCACGGACAGCGGAATCACTTTTCACACTGGCTGATGGCGCGCACGGAATTCGCGCTTTCGCAAAAGCTGCGGCCGCGCAAAGTTTCCGACTACGAGTCCGTGGAGGGCTTGCGGCAAAACCTGATTGATTCGATCGGAGAGTACCGCAGAGAACAGAACGAAATTTTAATCGGGGATTTCAAGCCGGCGTTGTTCAAAGCCGGCGGGCCGTATTTTCTGCGCATCGGCGCAGGCTCGCTCGGAGGCAAGGCGCGCGGGCTCGCGTTCATTCGCCACATGCTGCATAAGCGGCGCGTGGCGCGGCGGTTCCCGGAAGTGCATGTAGGCGTGCCCCCGGCGGCTGTGCTCGCCACGGATGCGTTCGACCGCTTTTTGTCCGAAAACAATCTGCTGGATTTCGCCATCAATGCCAGCGACGATTCGGAAATTCAGCAGCGCTTCCTGGAGGCGCCACTCCCCGCCGCGGTGATAGAAGATTTGCGCGCGTTTCTGGCGGAAGCGCGCTACCCGTTGGCGGTGCGCTCCTCCAGCTTGCTGGAAGATTCGCAATACCAGCCTTTCACGGGAGTGTATGAGACCTTCATGCTGGGCAATCAGCAAACGAGCGATTCCGTGCGGCTGCAGCAATTGATGGAGGCGGTGAAACTGGTTTACGCGTCCACGTTCAGCCGTCACGCAAAAGCTTACGTGCGAGCCACGCCGTTTCGCCTGGAAGAGGAAAAGATGGCTGTGATCCTGCAGCAAGTCGTGGGAGCGTTTCATGGCCCGCGGTTCTATCCTGACTTTTCCGGAGTGGCGCGCTCGCGCAATTTTTATCCCATTCCGCCGATGCACTTTGAGGATGGCATCGCGGCCGTGGCCCTGGGGCTGGGGCGCGCAGTCGTGGACGGCGGCAAATGCTTGTCGTTTTGCCCGCGGTATCCGGCGAACCTGTTGCAATTCTCGACGGTCGAGGACGTCCTCAACGAGTCGCAGGAGAATTTCTGGGCGCTTTCGCTGGATCATGTGGAACAAGAGACTTCGCCGCCGGGTCTGCGCGAAGTGCGGTTCACATTGGACGTGGCGGAGGCTGACGGCACGCTGCACGCGGTGGGCTCCACGTATTCGCAGGACAACGACGTGATCTCGGATGGCTTGAACCGGCCGGGGATGCGTGTGGTGACCTTCGCCCCGGTTTTGAAGTATGGAGTGTTTCCGCTGGCGCCGCTTGTGGACCAACTGCTCAAGGATGGCGAAAACGCATTCGGGCAGCCCGTGGAGATTGAATTCGCGGTGCGCTTGCCGCGACAGACAGGCGAAGTTGCGGAGTTTGGCTTTTTGCAGATTCGGCCACTGGTGCTTTCGCGTGAGACCGAAGAACTGCGCATGGAGCACGTTGAAGCGTCGCGGCTGCTGGCGCACAGCACAAAGGTGTTGGGCAACGGGCGCATCGAGAATTTGCGCGACGTGGTGGTAGTGGATTCTCAGCGGTTTGAGCGCGGGCAAAGCCAGGAAGTAGCGCGGCAGGTGTCGTACTTCAACGCGAAGCTGAACGAGGAGAACCGGCCGTATCTGCTGGTCGGCGTGGGGCGGTGGGGCTCGAATGAACCATGGCTAGGGATCCCGGTGGAGTGGGACGAAATCTCTGGGGCGCGGGTGATCGTGGAAGCGGGCTTCCGCGATTTTCGCGTGACGCCATCGCAAGGCAGCCACTTTTTCCAGAATTTGACGGCGTTCCAGGTGGGCTACTTCACGGTGAATCCCGATGTTGGTGAAGGATCGGTGGACTGGGCCTGGCTGGCGGCGCAACCGGCGCTGGAAGAACGTGGCTGCGTGCGGCATTTGCGGTTCGCGGAACCGCTGCTGGTCTTGATGAACGGGCGCACAAGCCAGGGCATGATTTTCAAGCCGGAGTGAGCTGCCACACCGCGTAACGGCCTAACTGGGGGTGGGTGCGTGCAGGCGCTCAGAGGATGGCGCAGGGACTCTGTGTGGAATTCCACTGAAGAGACTGGAACGGCGCGGCTAGATCAACGAGCAGCCATATACAAGTCCTTATTTTTCAAGCATCACCAGCAAACTAAAAATTGCAGGTCTTCTTGGACCCGGTAATGCTCTTTCTCTGAGTGGGGTATCCGGCCTTTGAGGGATGGAAATGCCGGGGAGGAGGAGGCGAGCATGGTTATTTCTAATCTGGTCCTTGCGGCGATTATTGTGCTGGCGGCGGGGGCGCTCGTCTTTGGCCTGCTCGTGGTTCTGCGCACCTTCGCGAAATATCATGGGGAGCGTGTCATTACCTGTCCGGAAACGCACCATCCGGCCGCAGTGCACGTGGATGCGACGAAAGCCGCTCGCAAGGCCATATTTGGCAAATCCTACGTCCGGCTGGACCAGTGCTCGCGTTGGCCAGAGCGGCAGAATTGCGGGCAGGACTGCCTCTCCCAGGTGAACGCGGACCCGGCGGCCTGCCTGGTCTGGAACATGGTGGACCAGTGGTACAGAGGCAAGTCGTGCGCATACTGCCAGAAGCCTTTCGCCAATATTCACTGGCATGACCGGCACCCGGCATTGATGGCGCCGGATCACACTTGCTTGCAGTGGAATGATGTGCCACCGGAAAAGTTGCCGGAAGTCTTTGACACCTACCTGCCTGTTTGTTGGAACTGCTATATCGCGGAGACCTTCCGGCAGAAAAATCCCGATAAGGTCCTCGACCGGTCGTGGGAGCGCGGCCCGGGCGGCGAGTATGTGCCCAAGGAAGATTCTGCACCCCCGGCGGCAAAGTCTGCGACGCGGAACTAGCCGACATACCCCGGGCAAACCAGCCAAAGGCAATAACATACTTGCCGAGGCGACTTCCGGAAGAGGACAATACGGATGAACCGCCTCCGCCAATTTTCCAAGTCAGTCTATCTCATGCCCAGAGGTGGTGAGGTGCTCTTTGACCGCACCTGACGCTGGACCAAGTCTTCCACCCGGACCACCCGAGCAAAAGCAAAAGACGCAGATCCTCAAAGGAGTCATGAACTGGCTCGTGCGTTCCTGCGCGTGGATTGGTTCCGCTCTGGGAATTGTCAAGCGTTGGTTGCAACCAGCTTTTTCTGCCTCGCACAATAAACTCAGGCAGACGCGAGACTGGCTCTCCACTAACCCTGCCAATCCGCAGGGCGAAAAGTTCGGCCTCACAGGCCCGGAGGCATCGCTCATACTCATCCTCTTTTCGGCGCAAGTGGCTCTCCCCATGATGGGCATTCAGCAAAGTTTCTGGGGAGCAGTCGCGTTCTCGATTGCCATCTTGCTCCTGGCAATCCGCATCGTCTGGATATGGGAGCCTACAAAAAGGCTTACAAACTTCTTGAAGCTGGCGACGAGCGTTGCCATCGTCGGCGTTATTCTCTACGTGGTCTGGGGACCAATAGCAAGGACGTTCTACCTTACCGTCAAACCGTCCTTCATATTTCTCGTGCCAACGCAGGAGCTGGTAAATTGTGAGCGCCGGGCCTTCTTTGTGAAACACATCGGCAAGAAAGTTCTCACAAATGTCGACATCGCATTGTTGGACAACGATACTAACCATGGGGAAGTTACCAGATATGCAGAAATAGCCCCAGGCGAGCCCGATCCGATGGCACCTAAATATATTTGGTGGAACCCTTCGCATCCATGGGTTGAGGATTACACGATTACCGCCTTGTCTGGCGACATGCGGATAAGCCAACGCTTGATCATCCGGAGCACTCAGAAGAAATTGCAGATCGCTTCTGAAGTTTCGATAAACGGGAAACCAGAATTCAGTTGTCGTGATCCATTGTTGCCGTCTTCATACCCTGTGGCTCTTGACACACGCGAATCATGCGACAGCAAAATGTCGGTCTCGCAAGAAACTAAGGAAATGATCGGACTTGGCTCATCCAACTATCAACTGCCAAACGGAAATTACGTAGTAACCACGCTAAAAACACTCTCGGCACCACCTGGGGTAGAGGGACAACCGGAGAATAGGCACATCTGGGAGTACCAAAGAGCTTGGATGGCCGCAGATCTTTCAAGGTATCGCGGCACGAGGGTGTTGCTGCTGGCTACTAGCACGGGAGTGGACACCTGGAAATATGCGGAGGACCTGCGCGATACCCTGCGTCTCGCTCAATGGAACGCCGACGGACCGCAAAAGCTCCCGGCAGCGTACGACGGACTCCTCGATGTACAGGTATCAAGGGACAACGTGATTGCTGCTCGACCCGAAGTGCAGGCGGTTATGAATGCGCTGACGCGAGCTGGCGTCAAGCACCGTACGCGACCTGTCAGCGATCCTGATATAGGGCACGACATGATCGTTGTGTTTGTTGGATCAAGAAGTCCAGACGCTGTCAATCCGGACGATTGTGCTGGCGTTCCCTTTAAGGCCGACAAGATAACCGACAGGCCCTGCACAATGATTGCACAAACTACTAAAGCGTGCCTGTTTACGCCTCCCTAAAGGATTTGCGAGCGACAAACACTAACGAAACAAGTTTGAAAAATTCGACAATCAACCGGAAGCGCCAACCAAATTAGTGGCCAAGCAAGAGCGGGCACCTAGTGGCAGAATTCGCAGGCGCGGCCTACGGTTCCCAGACCACGCAGTTCGATGTGTGGCGTAAGGTAATTCTCGCGCGCGGGCTCTTCGTGCATGAGCGCGGTGCTGAGGTATTTCTTGTTGTCGTCGCAGAAGATGGTGACGACCGCGGCGTCGTGCGCGATTTTGTCCTGGGCGCGCAGAGCGGCGAGGAAGTTGCACCCGGAAGAGATGCCCACGGCCAGGCCAAGATCGAAGGCGAGCTTTTGCGCCATCAAGATGGCGTCGCCGTCGGGAATGGCGATGACTTCGTCGAGATCCTTGAGATTGAGAATCTCAGGTACGAATTCGTCGGAGATTCCCTGGATGCGGTGGTTCCCGACTTTGCAGCCAGTGGTAAGCGTGGGTGATTCGGCAGGCTCGACGGGATGAACGCGGATAGAGGGGTCGCGCTCCTTTAGAAATTTACCAACACCCATGACGGTGCCGCCGGTGCCGACTCCCGCCACAAAAGCCTGCGGCCTTTTGGCAACAGAAACCATCTGCGACCAGATTTCCGGCCCGGTGGTTTCTTCGTGGGATTCCACATTAGCAGGATTGGAGAACTGCCGAGGGAGAAAAACGTCCTTGCGGGAAGCCGCCAGCTCTTCGCACATGCGGATACAGCCGAGGAATCCGCCCTCGCCGGCGGAGACAGAAACCACTTCAGCCCCGTAGCTGCGAATCAGTTGCACGCGTTCCTGGCTCATCCAATCGGGCATGAAAATCTTGACCGGGTGGCCCAGGATGCGGCCGAGGGCGGCAAACGAAATGCCCGTGTTGCCGCTGGTCGCTTCGGCAAGGGTGTACCCGGGCTCAATCCTTCCCTCCTCATAGGCCTTTTGCAGAATGCGCAAGGCCATGCGGTCCTTAATGCTGCCCGTAAGATTCATGTTTTCGGATTTGGCGTAAAGAATGCGTTCGCGGCCCTTGAAGTGGAAGTGGATGCTGACAAGGGGGGTATTGCCGACGAGGCGAGCCAGGGCCTTGAACTTCGATGTGGGGCTATCAACGAGTATGGTCATAACAATTCTTTGTCGCACGTTTGGGGGAATTCGGCAAGTGCATTGGACACGGGCAAACCGGCCCGCCATTGGGTCTGGAAAACCGGGTGGAATTGGGCGAACCCGCGGAAAGGGCGCGTCAGTCGATGCCGTGGATGCGCATGCTGACGAGTTGGTCGATGGAGAGGTCTTTCATGCCGCGGGACTTTAACCCCGCGATGTATTCCGGGGTGACGCCGTGGATGCGCATGGCCACAAGTTCATCGGGCGTGGGGTTTTTGTAGCCCAGGCCATGCAGCTTTTCGATAAAGTCCGGCGAGACACCGTGAATGCGGAAGGCAATGAGCTGATCGAGTTCGACGTGAGTGTAGCCGAGTTTTTGGAGTTGCTCGACGAATTCCGGGGTAGCGCCATGAATGCGCAGGGCGATCAAATTGTCATCGTCGGGCTGGTAGCCCGCCTGATGGAGAGCGCGCACCATTTCGGGGGAGACGCCGTGGATGCGAAAGGCGATGAGCTTGTCGCTGTCTTTTGCGGGCAAGCCTTCCTTGCGGAGAGCGTCAATAAACTCCGGGGAAACGCCATGGATGCGGAAAGCGATGAGCTTGTCGGTGTCAACATCCGTGAGATTCTCCGCTTTGATCTTGCGGACAAAATCGAGGCTCACGTCTAGTGCGGCCATGAAATACTGTTTGTCTTCGTCAATGGGGAAGCCGAGCGACTTCATCTGTTGTGCGTAGTTGGGATCCGGCACGAAATGGAAGATGCCGGCGCCCTCGCCGTTCTCCAGATAGCCCTGGCATTCAAATCGCCCGGCATCACGCGTGATAGTGAACTTGGCTTCCTGCTTGCCCGGCTTGGATAAATCGAGCCCCTGGAACGCGCTGAGGGGCCAATTGGATTCGTCATGAGAAGAGCCGCCGTGTTGATGCGTGATCAATCCGAATTCGACTTTGCCGGGGTCGCTGGAGCGGCGCAGCGTCCAATCGCCCGTGCGCGAATCGGCGCGCGCAACTAAAACGATGACCAGCGAACAGGCAATCAGGATGTAGCAAGTAAGCGATTGACGGCGATGCATGGCGATATCCTCCTCCGCATCCATGGCTACTTCTCGAAAACTCCCGCGTGCTTGAGTTCGATGAGCTTCTCGACATCGAGATTCTTGAAGCCGTGGCTTTGCGCTTCGCGAATGAATTCGGGGGTGATGCCCGATACTTTCGCGGAGATTACATCATCGGGATCGAGTTTCAGCCCGGCAGCCTGCAGGCTCTTCACATATTCCGGCGTAATGCCCTGCACCTTCATGCCGATCAACGCGTCGGCGTCCGGGTTTATTCCCGTAGCGCGAATTTCGCGAATGTACTCGGGCGTGATGCCTTGCACTTTCATGCCAATCAAACCGTCGGCATCGGGATGGATGCCCAGCTCTTTCATCTCTTTTACGTATTCCGGCGTGATGCCCTGCACTTTCATCCCGATCAGTTCGTCGGTATCGGCTTTCACGCCGGAAGCGCGCATCTCGCGAACGTAATCAGCACTAATGCCCTGCACTTTCATGCCAATCAGATTGTCTGCGTCAGCTTGCAGGCCCAGCTCTTTCATCTGGCGTAAATATTCGGGGGTTATGCCTTGCACCTTCATCCCGATGAGTTCATCCACGTCCAGCTTCAGGCCAGCGGCCCGCATCTCGTGGATGTATTCCGGTATGATCCCCTGAACCTTCATTCCAATCAGCTCATCGACGGAGGGCTTCAAGCCTTCGGCCAGGATGCCGCGGATATACGCGGGCGTGACGCCCTGGATTTTCAGGCCGACGAGCTGGTCGGCGGAGAGGTTGTCGTAGCCGGCGGCTTTCAGCGCATCAATGTAGGACTCGTGGCCTTCCATTTGCGGCGCGGGTTGCGGCGCAGGCGCGGGCTCCGCTTTGGGTTGCTGCCCGGGAACGGCTGGCTCAGGCGCGGGTAAAGGCGCTGCTTCTTCCGAAGCGGGCTTCGTGCCGTGGACCACGATGAGCAGATCGCCGTTGGCGGTCTTTGTGGCTTGCGGTGCTGATTGCCGCGGAACAGCGACGCTGGCCCGTGCCAGGCCGAGGAAAGCATTTCCCGCCACCAACGCAACCGAAAGGCTCAACACCCCCGCAGCGAGGCTCACCGCACGTATCGAAGAACCTCGCGAAGGAGCACCAAGGAGGCGGCGAATACGATTGCCAAGCGGGGCGCGATTCGCGGCCATGGCCAAGGCGGGCGTGGCGCGCCATTCCTCCATCATCGTAAGGGCCCGGGCAAATTCCAGCGGGCTGCCGCAAATCGCGATGGCGGCATCGTCGCAGCAGTTTTCACGTTCGGTGCGGATGCGCTTGCTGAGCCACCACACAGCGGGGTGGTAGAAGAGCAAAGATTCGGCGGCCACCTGAAAGAGATTCACGAAGGCGTCGTGACGGTGGATATGCGCGAGTTCATGCGCAAGAACAGCGCTGAGCTGGGCTTCGCTGAGGCCTGTCAATGCGGTGATCGGAAGAAGGACAACGGGGCGAATCCAACCGATCACCGCGGGCGCATCGAGATGAATGGATTGCGAGTACTGAATGAAACGCGAGAGGCCCATGCGGCGCTGCAGCGCCAGGCAACGCTCGATGAGTGCTGCGCTCAAAGGCGTGGAGGTGCGGCGACGCAGGCGTTCGAGAGCAACGACGCCGCCTACCGTGCGCAGGCTCAAGAGTAAAACGCCGAGAAACCAAGCCTCAACAAGGAACAGATACGGTTTTTCTGAAACGGGCTGTGGCTTGACGGGGTGCCAGTTTACGCGAAAAGCCGCGTGCTGTGGGGCGGCCAAAGGAACAAAATTCGAGCCCGAGGAAACTGCCGCCGATTGCGGCTGCTGGCCGCGCACAACGAAAAACGTGATCGCAGGGGCGGCAACCATGGCCACAAGAAAAATGACGCCAAGCACATAACGGGCCGATGCGCTGCGGGCAAGCGTCAGGGCGAGTGCCGCAAGAGCCGCCAGCGCGGCGCCTTGCCAAAGGAAATGGAGCAGTGCGAGGCCCAGAGGCGGCAGAAGTTCCGGAGAAATCCATTGAGCGATATGGATCATCGGAGTTTCCTTTCGTATTCGTCGAGAAGCCGGCGAAGTTCGGCGATTTCTTGTTTCGAGCTGTGATGGCCGGCAAGGGCGTGCAGCATCAACTGGCTGGCGGAGCCGTCGAAGACGCGTTCAAGCGTATCCGCGGCAAGCTGGCGTTTTGTTTTCTCGGCCGGGAGGCAGGCTTCGTAAACATGGGCGCGCTGCTCTTCATTGCGCCGGACCAGGCCCTTGGCGGTCATGATCTGCATGAGCTTGAGGACGGTGGTGTATCCGATGTCCCTTTTTTCGGAAAGAGCGTCGTGCACATCGCGCACGGTGGAAGGTCCGCGATCCCAAAGCACGTGGAGAATATCCAGTTCGGAAGCGGTGGGTTTTTGTGGTGTCGTCATGGGCGGGAGGATACTACGAAGAATTTCGTAATGTCAACGAAAATCTTCGTAGACAGCAAACGGGGCGGCCGCCCTGGTGACGCCGCGCGTCAAGAGAGGTTTTCGAGGGACGCGGCGATCAACTGGCGCGTGCCATCGTAGGAACTTCCCTGCCCTTCCCATTCCATCGAGAGGTAGCCGCGATAGTTGCTGGCCTTCAGGATAGCGAACGTTTTCTTAAGGTCGACGCGGAAGAGCTTACCGTCGTCGTCAACCTCGGAGTCCTTGACGTGGCAGATGTTGTAGGCGTGGCGAAACATCGCGGTGACGGCATCGTAATTGAACTTCTCATTGCCGGTCATCATGGAATTGCCGAAATCCGGCAGGGCGTGGAGAAAGGGATGATTGACTTTCTCGATGACCTTGACGATGAAGAAGGCGTCTTCGCTGACCAGATCATCGTTTTCGAGATTGAGGACCACGTTTTTGGAAGCGGCGTAATCGGCGAGTTGGCGGACTTCTTCTGCAACCACATCGATATCGGGCTTGGCATTCTGCGCCTCGGCGATAGCGGTGCGCACGCTGGGAGAACCGATGATGCGCGCGACATCGATCCACTTTTTGCCGTTTTCGATGGCTTTCTTGCGCGCGGCGGGATCCGCATCGTAGTAGCTGCTGGAATTGTGCACGGGAATGTCCACGACGTGGAGGCCAGCCTTTTCGATGGCCTCGCGAAACGAATGAAGATAAGCCTCATCCGTGGAGGGGAAATGGGCGCTTAGGGGTTCGACCCCGCGAACGCCGAAGTCTTTCTTGATCGTAACGGCAAATTCGCGGAGGTCCATGCCGCGTTGAGATTTGTCGCGGTACTCATTTTGGGGGCTGATAATGAAGGCGCGGAAAGGCCACGTGGCTACGGACAAGCGTTCGCGCGGAGCCGTGGGAAACTTGAGATTGGGAATGTTTTCCGCAGCGTGAAGAAGGCTAAGCGGCGTGGACCCAGAGGAGGTAAGAGCCGTTGCTGTCAGCAATGCAGAGTTTTCCAGGAAACGACGGCGGGAAAGTGTGGTCATGGGAGCCTCAGGTGGAGCAATAAGCAGGAGTATAGAACAGAGAGGAAAAAAATGGCAGGAGCGGCACTAGAAAGCCTAAAGTATATGGAGAGTCGGGGAATTCGGTACAATGAGGCAGTAGAGAGAAGTTTGCAACGGAGACAGGTGCGCGCGTGATTCATCACTTCGTTTTTCATAACGAGGAGTTGCTGGGGATTGATAAAGTCCGTTGGTCACCCGGGCAGGCGGGATTGATCTGCGGCTGGGGATTATTCACGACGGTGCGCATCGCACAGGGAGAAGCATTTGCTTACGAGCGTCACTGGCGGAGATTGGAAAAGGATGCGGCCCTGACGCGGCTGCCGTTGACGTATTCCGGCGCAAAGGTGCGCGTGCATTTGCAGGAAGTGATCCGGGCCAACAAAGTGACCGAAGGGTGCGCAAGAATCTACCTGGTGTGGAATACGGTGGGTAGCTGGAGGAGTGACGAGAAAATGCCCGACGTGGACCTGGTGATTACGACGGCGGACCTGCCGCACTATCCCCACACCGTGCGGCTGACCGTGCGTGAACAAGGGCGGCACGCGGCTTCGCCTCTGGCCGGAGTGAAAACGATTTCGTGGCTGAACAGCGTGTGGGCGGCGGCCGAAGCCCACCGGGAAGGATTTGACGAAGTGGTGCTGCTGAACGAGCGCGGCGAAGTGAGCGAGTGTACGGCCGCCAATATTTTTGTAGTGAAGAAGGACAGGGTGGTGACCCCACCATTAAGTTCTGGATGCCTGGAGGGCGTGACGCGTGGCGTGTTGATGGAGATTGCCGCCGACGCGGGGACCAGTATCACGGAGCAGACTTTGCGCCTGGAGGATTTGTACAGCGCGGACGAGGTGTTCATTACATCGACAAATCGCAATGCTCTTGGTGTCGTCGAGATTGCTGGAAAAACCATTGGCAACGGACAAACGGGAGAAGTGACCCGCCAGCTCGACGAAGCATTCGAGGCGTTTTTGAACGATTACGTGGGCAGGCGTTTGGCGACGCGGACAAGCAAAGCGGAAGGCTGAAATCCGGGAACAGATGAGAGGAATCTGACAAATTCCCATGGGGGCCTGGGGGACGGGTCTTTTAGGGCCAAGGCAGCCGAATAGGCCGGGCACGTGCTACAATGCGCGGCTTAGTCGAAGGGTCAGGGGACGGAAGATCGCATGGCAGAAGCAGTTACCCAAGGTGAGGCAGTACTGGAAGTAATCTCGCCCGATGGCGCGCGGAAGTACGTCCGCGTGACGCAAACGCCATTTCTGATCGGGCGCGGCTCGGAGACCGGCAACCATTTGCAGTTGACGGATCGCCGCATCTCGCGGAATTGCGCCGCCATCGTCATGGAGGCGAACCGCTACTACCTGGAGGACCGCGGGCAACGGCGCGGGATGTTCGTCAACCAGGAAAAAATCGAAAGCCGTCAGTTGAGCGACGGCGATGTGATCAACTTTGGAATTGAAGATTCTTACCAGGTTATTTTCCGCGCCGCGACGGGAACTTCCGACGAAGCGATCCCGCAACTCCTCACCCGCATTGACCACATGACCAGCTCCGAATCCACGGGCGGGGGCTTGCGCAAGTTGAACATGCTCCTGGAAGCCACTTCCCTGCTGCACTCGCAATTGCCGCTGGACTCCGTGCTGGCAAAAATGATTGATCACGCCATCGCCGTTACGGATGCGGACCGCGGCTTGTTGGAAGAGGTGGAACAAGGGCACTCGGAGCGTCTGCGCGTTCGCCTGGCACGGCGAAGCGGCGGGCAACGGCTGCCTCCGGAAAGCATGACGCCCAGCCAGACGGCGATTCAGTTGGCAATGAAACAAGGCTCGCCGGTAATCACGGAAGACCTGGCGCAGGCGGAGATGAACTTGCAGGCCGCAGCCAGCATCGTTTCGCAAGGTTTGCGGGCGGTGGTGGTGATTCCGCTGTACGCAAGTTCGCGCGCGGCCAGTGAAGGCACGGGCGTGGATGTGCGCCGCGGCGATTTTCTGGGCGTGCTGTATCTGGACTCGAAACGCCCCACGGCATTTACCAAGCTGGACCGGCAAATCCTGGATGCGCTGGCGGGCGACGCGGCGAGCATTCTGGATAACGCCCGCCTGGTGGAACGCGAACGGGAACGGCAGCGCCTGGAACAGGAGATTGGCATTGCGCGTGACATCCAGCAGGCATTGCTGCCGAAAAATTTCAAGGATTATCCCCACCTGGCCGTCTCTGGCGTGAATTTCCCTTGCTTGTCGGTTGGCGGAGATTATTTCGATGTATTTCCGCTGGATGAAAAGCGGACTGCCTTCCTGTTGGCGGACGTGAGCGGCAAAGGGCTGGGAGCGGCGCTGGTCACCACCATGTTGCAGGGCGCGCTTTCCGGCATGACGCTGGGAACGGACCCCGCACGCACGTTTAATCATGTGAACCGCTTCCTGTGCGATCACGTGGAAGTGGGCCGCTATGCCACAATGTTTTTCGGAATCTTGGATGAAACCGGGAAGTTGGAGTTTATCAACGCGGGGCACCCTTCGCCGATCTTGATGCGCCAGGGAAGAGCCGAAGAGGCGTTTACGGAAGGATCGTTCCCCGTTGGCCTGGTGCCCGAAGCGGAGTTCGCCACGGCCACCCTGCAATTGGAGCCAAACGACACGCTGTTCCTCTTCAGCGACGGCGTGACGGAAGCAATGGACCCGGACGAGCAGTTGTACGGAGTGCCAAGGCTGCTGGGCGTATTGCATGGAAAAAATGAACTGCCGTTGGATGAGATTCAGAAGACGGTGCTGGAGTCGGTAGAGAATTTTTCGCGGGGTGCGCACCAGGCGGACGATTTGACCATGCTGGTGGTGCGCTATCGCGCCGTGGTCGCCACAGTGACCGATACGGACGTGTCCGCGGCAAGCAGCGCGGCGGCCAACGACTGAGCGGCACGGAAAACTGACAAGCGGACAAGCAGAAATTTGGGCGCCCATTTAATCGGGGCGCCCTTTAGTTTTATTGAGTGCATGCGGGAGCTGGAGAAGTAGCCGAAGAGGCGTGCAACGGGTTGATGTTGTGTGTGGCAAGGAGTTTGTTCAGCGCAGGGATTGCCTCGGAATTGAGTTTGTCCCAAGCGCCCAAATCCCTGGCATAGGCGTGGCAAGATGCCAGCGCGGCGTCGCGCGCGGATTCCGTGGGGCGCACGTCGCCACTCTGCACCATAACGAGGTAGCGGCCGAGGTCGCGATTCACCGCGCCGAATCCTGGTGCATCGTTGGTGCCGTCCTCGATGGCATCAAGTTGCTTGTGAAAATCGGCCAGAGCGTCCGTCAGTTCCTTCGGAGCATCAGCAGGAAGTGATTTTCCACGCGCGTCCAACTCTGAACGCAAGCCCAAAGAATTTTTGAACGAGTTCGCCGTAGCCTCCATCCAACTACAAATTTTCAAGGAAAGATCGCGTTGGGCGGCGAAGTCTGAGCCAGTGATATGCACGCGCGGATCGGCAACAACCTGCAACTTCTGGCGGTAGGACTTTCCATCAACCGTGAGCACGAGCGTGTAAGCGCCGGGAGCGGCTAGGGGTCCGGGGGGTTGCAAGCGCGGCGTCTTGCCAGGAATGGCGTTGTCTGGAAGGTCGTACTCGATGTAGTCGAGCCGCTGCCCAAAATAGCTGTAGGGGATCACGGGAGGATTCGCATAGCGGAGATTCCAGGTGAAACGGTTGACGCCCGGTTGCGTTGGAAGGCTCGCCGGAGGGGCAAACCAGAATTCCGGAACATTGGCCGACAAGTTTTCTTCTGGAGAAGGATTGCTCGAGAAATGGCGGATGCGCGCGCCCTGCTCGTCCAAAACGTCAAGAGTGATTTCCTGCTTGGGCGCCGACCCGAGATAGTAGTAAAGAGTGGCGCCATCCGCTGGGTTTTGCGCCGCGGGAATATCTGGCTGCAGAGGCGTATCCGGATGATTGTCCCAGCGCACGCGAACGGCAGTTTCGGGAGAGAAGAACTGGATGGCAGGAGCGGGAGAAGTTGCTTTCCAAAGAGTATCTGGAGCCTGACGAAGCGGAGAAATATCGTCGAGGATCCACAAGCCGCGGCCAAACGTGGCGGCAATCAGGTCTGCGCCATGAATGGCCAGATCGCGGACCGAGGCGGTGGGGAGATTGAGCTGAAAGGGTTGCCACGTGTCTCCGGAATCGTTGGAAAGATAAACGCCGGTTTCCGTTCCTGCGAACAGAAGGCCTTTGCGGACGGGATCTTCGCGCACGACACGGGCAACGGCATCTTCCGGGAGACCTGCGACAATTTTCTGCCAGGACTGGCCGCTGTCGCGCGTCCGAAAAATATACGGATGGAAATCGCGCCTGGTAATAACGACGGCGTAGGCAACCTTGGGATCGAAGTGTGAAGGCTCGATCACATTGACGGAAGAACGGGGAGCGAGCCCCGGCGGAGTCACATCCGTCCAGGAAGTGCCATCGCGAGTCACTTGAATCAGGCCGGAGGCCGTGCCAATCCAGATGAGATTCGCGTCCAGCGGCGACGGCGCAATGGACTGAATCGCCGCAGGCGGCGGACGTTGAGCGGAGTCTTCGTCCTCAAACAGGGAGTCCTCTCCATCATCCTTCGAGGGAACGTGACCGCCGGACATTTGCCGAAGTTTGGACGGGCTCATCACAGATTTGCGCGCGAGATCGCCACTGATCTCCTGCCACGTGAGGCCGCTGTCCGTTGTTTTCAACAGGAACTGCGAACCGAAATAAAGCGTATGGGGATCGCGCGGCGCAAAGACCAGCGGAGTCTCCCAAACGACCTTGTAATTCAACGGGGGCACGAGAAGAGTGGCCACTTGTCCCGTGCTGCGATCCAGCCGGAGAACCACACCGTACCAGCCGATGGAATAAACGAAATTGGGGTTCAGCGGATCGGGAGCAATGAAACCGCTCTCAAACGCTCCGCTCGAATACCACTCGCGATAGGTGATAAGGCCAAAGTCCGAACGATTGGGGACGACCACGGAACCGGAATCCTGCTGCGGCGCATAGAGGTGGTAGGGGAAATCGTTGTCGGTCGAAACGCGATAGAACTGACCTGTGGGCTGGTTAAACCAGGTGTTCCAGGATTTTCCGCCATCCAGCGTAATGACGGCGCCTTGATCCGTGCCCATCAGAATGCGCTCCGGATCTTCCGGCGCGATCCACAGCACGTGGTCGTCTTCTCCGCTGGGAGTTCCCTTCCAAGCCGAAAACGTGCGGCCGCCATCGGAAGAGCGGTACGTGGAGGTTTGCATCACGTAGACAACGTCTGGGTTTTTCGTATCGCTGAAGACGCGCCCGAAATATTCGCTGCCGACGACGCGCGGATCTTTGGTGATTTGTTGCCAGGTCTGGCCGCCATCGTCGGAACGGAAAAGCCCCTGGTGCATCAAGGCAAAAATGCGTTGGCCGGAGAGGCCCGGCGCCACGGCGAGGCCGATGCGACCGCGCTTCAGCGGCGGCAAGCCCTTATCGGGAAGCGGCGCCCAGGTTTCACCCGCATCGGTGGATTTCAGGATCGCGGTGTCCAGTCCCTCGGCGGGCTTTTCGCCGGGAGCGGGCTGCAGTTGGCGAATCACCGCATAGACTGTGCGTGAGTTGGAGGAATCGAAGCATAGCTCGGTGGGGCTCGTGTGGTCGTCCCGGAAGAAAACTTTGCGCCAGGAGTTGCCCCCATCCGTTGTCTTGTAGATGCCCCGGTTGGTGCCGGGTGTGACGTCGCCCACAGCGGCGACATACACAATGTTGGCATCATGGGGGTCAACCAGGAGGGAGGGAATGGTCCGGGAATCGCGGATGCCAATATTTTTCCAGGTGGCCCCGGCGTCAGTGGATTTCCAGACGCCATTTCCCGGAGACTGTTCGCCGGTGGCGGCGTAAAGAATGTTTGGATTGGAAGGAGCAACGACGAGGTCGCCGATGGAAGCAACGTGTGCGTCATCAAAAATGGGCCTCCAGGTGGCGCCCGCGTCCGTCGTTTTCCAGATGCCGCCGCCCGGCGTGCCCATGTAGTACGTTTTGGAATCGCCGGCGATGCCCGCCACAGCCGTTACGCGGCCGCCCCGAAAGGGACCGATCAGGCGCCAGGAGAGCCCGTGAAATAATTGCGATGGATTCTCCTGCGCAAACGCGAAGCCGGCAACAAAGAAAGGGATGGCGGCAAGTGCGGCGAACGAAGCAAAGATGACGCGACAATGACGGCGGAGCGCTGACCAATTCATAAGTTCTCCTAGGAATTGCAAAAGTGTATCACGATACGAGAAATCACCAAGGTTGTGCATTCAAGAACGGGCAGCGTTTTTCAAATTGTGGCAAAGAAGGGAGCAATTGATTATGGATCTCGCGGAGGTCTTACACTTTTTGGAAGTTGAGAAATTTGGGGTCCTGGCAACGGCCACCGAGGATGGAAAGCCAGAAGCGGCGCTGATGGGGTTTGCGGTGACGCCAGAGCTGGAAATTATTTTCGACACGGTGCGGAGCTTCCGGAAATACCCGAACTTGAAGAGAAATCCGCGCGTGGCGTGGGTGATCGGCTGCTCATCGGAAATTTCGGTGCAATATGAAGGAATCGCGGTGGAGTTGGAAGGCGCGGAATTGGAAAAGTACGAGGCCATCTACGCAAAGAAATATCCCGACAGCACGGGACGCGACAAGTGGCCGGACCTGACCTATTTCCTGGTCAGGCCAACGTGGGTGCGCTACGGAGATTACACGCCGGACAAAAGACGGATCGAAGAGCAGACGTTTTAGGAAGGCAAGGCTGAAAAGTCTGCGGAAAAAGTATCGTCCCGTCATTCCGAACGGAGCCTGCGAAGTTGAGGAATCCCTCTTTTCTTGGGCTACCGCCGAAGAGAGATTCCTCGCTTCGCCGGGAATGAGGGATTTAGCCCTTTTTCCGCATTCTCCGAATGCCGCGCCCTCCCGAGAATCATTTGTGGAATTGCTACTAGAGTTCGCGGAGCGCGGCGACCACGGGACGATTGGCAGCGCGAATGGCCGGCGGAACTCCCCCAATCAAACCCATGACGAGGGCGAAGATCATCCCGATGCCGAGCAGCGTGGGAGTGACGCTGAAGGCGAAGGCCAGGTGGGAGAACGTCTGGAAGTTCATGGCGCCGGTAGTCACGCCATTGAGGCGGAGAGCGGCCAGGCAGCCGATCACGCCACCGATGAAGGCGATGAGCAGCGCTTCGAAGATGAATGACAACACCACGCTGCCCGAACTAAATCCGATAGCACGAATGGTGGCGATCTCGCGGGAGCGTTCGGCGACGGCGGAATACATGGTGTTGAGCGCGCCAAAGACCGCGCCGATCCCCATGACCATGGCAACGAGCGAACCGAGGACCGTGATGAGCGTGGCGAGGTTGCGCGACTGTTTCGCATAATAGTCAATTTCGCGGTCTGCCTGCACGGTCATGCGCGGATCCGACGTCAACGTGTCCTTAAACGACGTGAACGCTTCCGGAGAAGTAAGGCGCGCGGTAACCGATTGGAAAATGTAATTGGGGCGCTTATACACATCGGCGAGCACGCGAGAATCGGCCCAAACTTCGGAATCAAAGGCGCTGCCGCCCGCATCGAAGATGCCCACCACTTTCCACGTGCCCCCGCCAAATTTCACGGTACTGCCCAAATCCAGGCCGGAATACGTGGAAGGGACGTTGCGCCCAACGACGAGTTCACTGAGGCCGGGGGTGATGAAATGGCCCTCGACGACGTGGATATTGCTGCGAACTTTTAGCACGGTTTCGGGAACGCCACGGACCTGGACGTTGGCGTCGGTCCCCGTGGATTTGAGAGGGAAATCGGCGATGACGACAACCTCTGGGGTGACCAGCGGTTGGTTCCCCTCGCGTGCGACTTGCGGGGCATCTTCAATGATCTTGACTTGGTCGAGCGTGACGGATCCCGTCATCTCGCTCGTGGAACCCGCGCGCATGATGATGGCGTTCTGCGGCGAGCCGGAAGAGACTAAAGTTTTTTCGAAGCCCTTCGCCAGGGCCAGCATGGCGATGAAAACACCCACAGTGCCCGCGATGCCGACAACCGCCACAATCGCCGAGACCCAGCGGGCGCGAACGCTGCGCAAGTTATAGATCAATGGCACGGCCATGGTTCATACCCTCCGCAGCGCGTCCACAACGCGCAAACGCATCGCTGAAGCCGCCGGAAGAATTCCGGCCAGGATTCCCACAAGCATGGCGACCAAAATGCCGAGGATCATGGCACCGTTGGAGAGGTGAAAGTACGGCAGCATGCCGCCCGTGGGATCGCCTTTCAGGGTAAAGAGCTTGCAGAACGCGAGGCCCAGCAATCCGCCGGTAAGCGCGATCAGGAGGGATTCGCCCAGAACCATGAAAAGGACGAAGCGGTCCGCGAAGCCGATTGCCTTCAAGGTGGCGAGCTCGCCGATACGTTCGCGGACGGAGATGGCCATGGTGTTTCCCGTGACGAGAAGCAGCGTGAAAAACACGACGGAACCGATGGCCAAGATGAGGAATTCGATGTTGCCCATCTGCTTGACGAAGCCGGTGGCGAAGGCCTTCTCGGTCTCGGTCTTGGTTTCGTCGGGGGAGTTGGCGGTCATACCGTCAATGGCCTTGGCGGCGGCCACAGCGTCGTCGGGGGAATTGAGCTTGAGGGTATACCAGCCCACCGTGCCTTTAGAAAACGTGCGGCGCTCGTCCAGAAATTTGTCGTGAAACCAGAATTGCGTTTCGTCGTCACCTTCCTGGGTCCCTTTATAAATTCCGTCCAGATTAAACTCCCAGGTTTCATTGCCGAAGATGCTGGCCTTTATGGGGATGCGATCGCCCACTTTCCAGCCGAAGCGCTTCGCCGTGCCGGCGCCGGCGATGGCGCCCGTGCGGTCTTGCAGGAAAGTCTTCCATTGGTCCGGCGGAACAGCGAGTTCCGGGAAGACCAGGGCTTGATTTTCCGGATCAATCGCAAACTGCGGAAAAAAGTTTTTTTCTTCCTGATAGACCCCGCCAAACCACGTGTCGTAGGTGACGTATTTCACGCCCGGGATCTGCTGGAAGCGGTCACGATAGGAAAAGGGCAAAGGCATGATCAGGGAAACCTTGTTGATAACGATCACGCGATCGGCCCCGGCAACATCAACGCCCTGATTGAATGCGCCACGGACAACGATGAGCAGGCCAAAAAGAAAAAGGGCCACGGCGAAAGAACCGATGGTAAGAGTCGTGCGCAGTTTCTTGCGAAATAGATTGGCGAAAATAAGAGGCATGAATTTCATCTTAGTGCGCTCCAATCGCCTTGCCTTCGATGAGTACGCCTTTATTCAGATGCAACACAGCCTTGGCGTGTTCCGCCGCCGCGGGATCGTGGGTCACCATCAGGATGGTCTTGTTGTACTCGGCGCAAAGGCGCGTCAGCAGGTCCAGGATTTCGTCCGCGCTCTTGCGGTCAAGATCGCCGGTAGGCTCATCGCACAGGAGGAAAGTGGGGTCAGCCACGATGGCGCGGGCAATGGCCACACGCTGTTCCTGACCGCCAGAGAGTTGACGTGGATAGTGATGCATCCGATCGGCAAGCCCAACGATGGAGAGCGTGGCTTCGACGTGAGTGCGGCGCTCGGTCTTGGAGAGCTTTGTGAGCAGCAGCGGCAACTCGACATTTTGAAACGCGGTGAGGACGGGGATGAGGTTATACATCTGAAAAATGAAGCCGACGTGGCGGGCGCGCCACTCGGTAAGCCGTCCTCCTGACATGTGTGTGATCTCATCGCCGGCAACCTTAATGCTGCCGCGCGTGGGCACGTCCAAACCACCGAGCAAATTGAGGAGCGTACTTTTGCCGGAGCCGCTGGGCCCCATGAACGCCACGAATTCGCCCGCAGCTACATCCAGGTTGAGTCCCCGCAGGACGTCAATCACTTCGCCGCCACGCACGAAGGTTTTATCCAAATCGCGCGCCTGAATCAGGCTGTTTGCACCGCCGCTGCCATCCACCTTAACCATGAGCCGCTCCTATTTTTTCAACTGGATTGCTTGACCGTCGCTTAAGTCCGCCGGGCCTTTTACCACTACGTTGTCACCAGGCGCAAGCCCGGCCAGAATCTGCGTATCGCCGCCAAGCGTATTCCCCACCGAAACAGCGCGCCGTTCCAGGTGGTCGCCCTTGACCACGAAAACAATCTTCGCGCTGCCATAGGTGCGAATGGCGTCCTGGGGAATCAGCGCCGCGATCGCGGGCTGGTCCGACTTTTTCCCCGACGGATCTCTTTCTTCCAGAAAAGTGACCTTCACGCCCATGTCCGGAAGAATCCGCGGCTGCGTGGCCGGATCAATCAGGTGCGCGTGATCGGGAGCGGTGAAACTGATGCGCACTTTAACGGTAGCCTTCTGGCGGTCGGCGGTGGGGATCACCGTGCGCACTTTTCCTGGGATCACCCAATCCGGGTAAGCATCCAGGATGGCGTTGACGGGCTGATCGGGCTTGACCCGCGCAATATACGCCTCATTGACGTCCACTTCGATTTCGTTGGAG
This sequence comes from Candidatus Acidiferrales bacterium, assembly GCA_963702915.1. Taxonomy (GTDB): domain Bacteria; phylum Acidobacteriota; class Terriglobia; order Acidiferrales; family UBA7541; genus Acidiferrum. The sequence goes on along the minus strand of OY969770.1, from coordinate 5,404,796 downwards.
TGGAGATCCACAATGGTCGCGATGCCGGTGCGCGTGAAACCGCCGCCCGCGGAAATCGGAGAGACCATCTCGCCAACCTGGGCATCCTTGGAAACCGCGATGCCGGCGAAAGGCGCGCGAATCGTGCAATTGTCAACGGCTTGTTGCTGTTCGCGGATGCGCGCTTCGGAGGCGAGCACCTGCTCTTTGGCCAGTTCGATTTTGGCGCGCAGGCTGTCCGCGGTCATAACCGCGGAATCGAGAGCCTGCTGCGTCTGCACGCCTTCTTTGACGAGTTGCTGCGTCCGGCGAAGCTCGATCTCCGCGTTGCGGAGCTGCACCTGAAAATCGGCAATGGCCGCCTGCGAAGTGTCGCGGTCGGCCTTGGCGGAATCGAGGGCGCGACGCGCATCGGCGTCGTCAAGCGTGGCGAGGAGTTGATTTTCGGCCAGGCGTGTGCCTTCGTCAAAGAAGACACCCGTGACGCGCCCGGTAATCTTGGCGGCGATCGTGGCGCGGCGGCGAGGTGTGATATATCCGCTGGCGTTGAGGATACCAGTAGGGCCTGAGGAAGGCGCGCGGGCCGCGCTCACTTCCACCTCAACCCTACGATTGCGGTAAGCGGAAGCCACAGCGGCCACCAGGCCAATAGCGATAACCGCCACTACAATCCAAAACCAGCGGCGGCCAGAGCGCGAATTGGTGCGCTTGGCGTCCGTGATGCGCAGCGAAGACAGGTCCGGCTTCGGCGGTATGGGTGTTGTCGCCATTGCAGGCGGCGTCTCCTCGAACTAAAGGGCTTTCCTATGTTGGATACGTACCCGGATACCCGGAAATTTCGATGAAGAAAACTCTCCATCGGGTACTACACATTTTACCGGGAGCGGGGTGTTTTGGGGAGCAGAATGATTGGCAAGAAAACCCGCCTCAAACTCGCGAGCCGTGGTAGAAAAAGCGGCCGAGCCCAATTGTGAACACGAAGTTACCGAAGATGGCGTGGTCCACGCACGTGAATAACAGCGATCCGGTGTGCTGGTAGGTTAATGAAAACAGCAGCCCGCCAAAAATGCACAGGGTCACGGCTAGCCAATTCCCAAAAATGATGTGCACGAAGCCGAAAGCCATCGCGCTGGCCAGAATAATCAAGATGCCGCTGCCAAAAAGAGGCTGGTAACGGTGAAAGAAAAAGGCCCGGTAGATGAGTTCCTGAGGATAAACAGAAAGGAGTGGGTAGAGGAACATGATCAAAACCCAGAAGCCAGGAGAGCGCTTGATCAAGGAAAAGAGAAGCTCGGGAGCGAAGATGCGCACAGCGAGACCCAAAAGGACCAGGAGAACGCCGTTCCGCACCAGAAGAGGCAGGAGTTGCGAACGAGTATTGTTCCACGAGGTGAGATGAGCGAAATCAAATGTGGGATCGCCGCGCAAAACCAGAAAGGCGGCGAGCGCGGCAATCAGGAGATAGGGGATGGGGAGATTGGGCAGAAGACGGTAGTAAATGAGCAAGGGAATAGCGACGAATAACACGGAGAACTCCAGCGAGAGCAGGACGAGGCGCAACATAGAAGCGACGCAAAAGCTTACCTCAGGACGAGGAAGATTTGTCAGCCGTGTTGGGAGCGGGAAAAGGACGAGATAGGAACGCCGGCTGGGAAAAAGTCGGAGGGGTCTGGCGCGAACGTGGCATGGCAGTCCCGGTGGCGCGCCGGGATGTGAATACAGCGAAAACACGCATGGATACTGGCGTTTACGCATTGTGTCGGCTGCACTTGCAAACCCCAGGGGCGTAGAGGAACCTAATAAGGATGCGGCTTCGCTCCCCGTGACATCAGAAGTCAACCCAAGTGCGAGGGTCAAATGGCATATCGGATACCGAAGGATGATTACGCAGCGAAGCTCACCACCCCGGCCAAGGCAGTGGAAGGAATAGCCGACGGAAGCACACTTTGCCTGGCGCTGGCGGTGGGCATGCCCGAAGGGCTGGCGCGCGCCGTCGCCGACCGCATTCTTGCGGGCGACCTGAAAAATTTGAATTTGTACTATCAGCATTCCATGAAATACAGCGAAGAGACGCTGATCCGTCCGGAAGTGCTATCGAAGGTGGATGCGCGGTGTTTCTTCATGGGCGATCCGGACCGCAAGATGGTCGCGCGGGGAATCGCCGAGGGACGAAAATACCTGAGCTATGTGCCCATCAATTTTTCCAATATCCCCCGCGTGCTGGTGGAGCAGATCCACGTAAATACGTTCGTCGTGGCCGTTTCTCCGATGGACAAATCGGGGCACTTCAGCCTGGGCACGAATAATGACTACGCATCAACGGTCTTGCGGCACTGCGACCGCGTCATTGTGGAAGTCAACCGTAATATGCCCCGGGTGTTCGGCGACTCCCTGGTGCACATATCGGAAGTGGATGCCATAGTGGAGAACCACGTTCCCCTTGTGCAGATCCCTTACAAGGACCCGGATCCGGACTCAATGAAGATCGGCAAATGCATTGCCGAACAGATTCCAGATGGCGCCACGTTGCAGCTCGGAATCGGCAACCTGCCCAACGCCGTGACCATTTATCTCGCGAACCACAATGATTTGGGTATCCATTCCGAATTGTTCAGTCACGCCTTTGTCCGCCTGATAAAGTGCGGCGTTGCCAACGGTAAAAAAAAGACGATCAATCCGCGGAAACACGTGTTCACGTTCGCGATGGGCGATGACGAAGTGTACGAATTCATCAATGACAATCCCTCGATGGAGAGTTTCGCCTCCTCCTACGTCAACGATATTCACATCATCGCGCAGCATGACAACCTCGTGAGCGTGAACACCGCCATCGAAATCGACCTCTACGGCCAGATCAACGCCGAATTCGTCAACGGACATCAATACAGCGGGTCCGGCGGGCAGTTTGACTTTCTGAAGGGCGCAGCCTACTCCAAGGGCGGCAAGTCCTTCATCGGCCTGAAATCCTCCGCGAAGAACGGGACCATTTCCGGAATCGTGCCTCGTGTGCAGATGACCACGGACATTCGCATGGACGTGGATTACGTGATCACCGAATACGGCTGCGTCAACCTGCGCGGCAAATCCACGCGGGAACGCGCGCTGGCATTAATCAGCATTGCGCACCCGAATTTCCGGGACGAACTGACGAAGCACGCGAAGTCCATCAACCTCATCTAATCAGCCCGATTGCGACAACTTGGATGCAATCCGCGACGGAACACATCCATAACGGATGAGTGTGTCACGCTAAAATTCCCGATTGGCGATGTCCCTTGGCGGCGTGGCAACGATTCGGAGGGAGCAAGCGGGGATTCAGGATTTTGCCGAAAAGCGAAGCCAGATGCGGCGCAACACTTCGGAGAAGGAAGCGGTTGGCTGGGCGGTGGCAACTGCAAACGAAGCAACATGCGCCGGCACGCTAAACGCAGGGCTACGGCGAAATTCCTCGTTGCTGCCAAACATAATGCGGGCCAGACTAAGATTCGACATGGCGACCTCCGTGCACAACTTTGCGCGAATAATTCATCTGTTGATTCTGCGCTTAGCGGCATCAAAAGAAAGCCAGAAAGCCGCTGATGCAACGAGAGAGTAACTGGCCCAGAGGTCAGGTCTGTTAGAATGCAAGGCGAAACGGAGGAACGGAGATGGCGGAACAAAATTTTGCAAATCATGTGAAGTGGGTGCCGCTGTATCATTTTTTTGTGTTGCCGGCACTGACGTTGAATTTCGGGTGGGCAATCTATCGCCTGGTGCGCGGGCACCATTGGATGGACGGTGCCGTTGGCGTGTTGACCGCCGCAGCGCTCCTCCTGCTCTGTGTCTTTGCGCGGGTTTTTGCGACAACTGTACAGGACCGCGTGATTCGGCTGGAGGAACAGTTGCGATTCGAGCGGCTCTTGCCGGAAGACTTGAAGGCGCGCATACCGGAATTCACGCGCGGTCAATTCGTGGCGTTACGGTTTGCGAGTGACGCGGAGCTTCCTGGACTGGCCCGCAAAGTCCTGAGCGAGCATCTGACGACCGGCAAAACGATCAAGCAACTCATACAGCACTGGCGCGCCGACCATTTGCGCGCATAGCCATCGCGTTCACAAAATACTGCGCACTATGCCGCCTTCCGCGCGAACCGCCGCGCCGTTGATAATGGCGCCCTGCGCGCTGGCCACGAATGCCACGACCGCCGCCACCTCCTCCGGCGTCTCAAATCTCTTCAGCAGTGACGAAGGCCGCACGGTTGCGAAAAATTGCTTTTCAATTTCCGCCACGGAAATGCCCTGGTGGCGCGCCATATCCTGAATGAAAGACGTCACGCCCTCCGAAGCTGTGGGACCGGGCAGCACGGAATTCACGGTGACGCCCGTCCCGGCTACGGATTCGGCCAGGCCGCGCGCAAGGGCCACCTGCGCGGTTTTGGTCACGCCGTAGTGAATCATTTCCGCGGGAATCTGTTGCGCGGATTCGCTGGATATGAAAATGACGCGGCCCCATTTTTTCCGCAGCATCCCCGGAAGGAAATGGCGGGTTAGCCGGACTCCGCTCAGGACATTCACGGCAAAAAAGCGGATCCAATCCGCATCCGGGATTTCCAAAAACGGCTTAGGCTCGAAAATCCCCAGATTGTTCACCAGGATATCGGTTTCCGGGACCTGCTCGATAAATTGAGCCACGCCCTCGGAATTTCCCAAATCGCCAGCGATGCCGCTAACGTCCGCGCTCTTGCAGCGTTGGCGAATGGCATCGAGCGCCGCGGCAACACGCGCTTCCGTGCGCCCGTTGATGAGAACGCGCACGCCTTCTTCCGCAAGCACAGCGGCGATGGCCAGTCCGATGCCCGCGGTCGAACCGGTGACAACGGCTTGCTTACCCTGCAATCCCAAGTTCATGTTTCGATTCCCCTTGTGTGAGAGTCACGCGCCTTGAAGGGCTATTAGAGCGCTGCTTTGGCCTTTGCAACAGTACTTGAAAAAGCCCCAATTTCGTCGATTTCCTGCGCACTGAGTTTCAGCTCGCCCGCGCGCATTACTCCTTCCGCCTGCTTTGCGTTGCGCGCGCCCACAATGGCTCCAGTGACCACGGGATTGCGCAGCGTCCAGGCGATGGCCACTTCGCCGGGTCCACGGCCATGGCGAGCGCCGATTTCCTTCAGCTTCTCCACGAGTTCCAGATTCTTCGAAAGCTTCGGCTCTTTGTATTCGGGATTGCGGCTGCGAAAGTCGTCGGCCGGAAGTGCGGCGGCGCGCTCGCGCGTCATGCCCCCGGTGAGCATTCCCGAAAACATGGGCGCGTAGACGATCACGCCGATACCGCGCTGTGCACAATAAGGCAAAGTGGTTTGTTCGATCTGTCGCCGCAAGATGGAATAAGGCGGCTGAAGAGAAGTAACGGGCGCGATTGCCTCCGCACGCTTGATTTGCGCCACGTCAAAATTGCTCACGCCAATCCAGCGCACCTTACCTTCCTTCTGCAGCGCGGCCAGAGTCTGCCAGGCTTCTTCCAGGCCGGGCCCGTTATCGGCTGGCGGCCAGTGCATCTGATACAGGTCGATGGCGCTGATTTGCAAACGGCGAAGGCTGTTTTCGCATTCTCCGCGGATGGAACTTGCGGAGAAATTGGGAGTGATCTTGCGATCGGCCCCCCAGGTAAGAACACACTTCGTGAAAACGTAAGGCCGCGCGCCGCGCCAGTCTTTCAGAGCGCGGGCAACGACTTCTTCCGAGTGGCCCAATCCGTAAACGGCAGCCGTGTCAATCCAATTCACGCCGAGTTCCAGTGCGCGGCGGATGGCCGCGATGGAATCGGAATCTTCCTGCGGCCCCCAGGAAAACTCCCAACCCGGACCACCCGCGGCCCAAGCGCCAAATCCTGTGGGAGTAATGTGAAGATCGGAATTTCCAAGTTTGCGTGTTTGCATGTTTCCTTCATACCGCACTAAGAGTCGCCCTGGCAATCAAAGAGGCCACGGGAATGGGGCGCACTGTTTGGATGAATTTGCGCGGAAGAAGGTTAGGAATAAATCACTGCGCGAGGAACGCTGCATCCAGTGAGACGGATTCACCATCAGCATTTGTAAGAGTGAGTTGCTGCGGTCCCGCGGAAAGCGCCGGAGTAGTCACGAGCAGTGTGTTTTGATCCTTGAAGGTGACGCTCGCGGATTTGCCGCCGAGCGTAGCTTGCGTGGAGGATAGAAATCCGCTGCCACGAATTGTGATGCTCGTGCCGCCCGCCGCTGCTCCGGAATACGGCGAAAGACTGCCAATGCCCAAAGGCACGTTGGCCAATTGAAGGATTGTCAGGCCGGAAGTTGTGATTGCGAAAATTTGCTGGCCATTCTGGTCCGTGGTCAGGAAAGAAGCGTCGAGGCCAGTGAGGTCCGTAGAAAGCATGCCGAAGGGTTCCGGCAAATAGAGGCGCAGGCGGAGCCGGCCGTTGTGCGCGTCACGAATGTCAATCCCGCCTCGAATGCCCTGAGCGGGAGGCGCGCTGGGTGGTGGCCCATTCAAAAAAGGTTCGTACAGGAGGGCGCCAGAGGGATGCAGCGCAACTCCGGGCACCGCCACGCGATTGGGGATGGATTCGAGTTCGGCAGACACAGGCGTGGAAAGCAGAGAAAGATCCGGGCCTCGGATTTCGCTGGAATTATTTGAGCGCATGGCGAACAACGTTCCATCAGCGGAAGTAGAGAGATCGGTGGCGGAATCATTGGCAGAGGAAAGAGTGAAAGCGTTTGGCGTTGCGGCGTTCCACTGGGCCACCGGCCCCCCAGACGTGGTGCCAAAAGCAAAGTAAACGGTGTCTCCGGCGGAATCCGCCTGCAGCAACGGAGCGCCGACCAACGACGTGACTTCCGGTTGCGGGGCAGGCTGAAGTGCCGGGGGGCTGGCGGTCAGATTCATTTGCCCAAGGCACGCACCGCAGCCCCCGGTGGAACCTCCCTCTGCAATCAGGCTGACGAACACAGTTGAGGCGCTGGTGGCCGCCACGCGGGCCGGGCCCGAATTCGCATAGCCGGGCACACCACCCACGGGAACCGGCGTGCCATTATACGCAATTCCACCCGGATTGATGACGTAGACATTCTGCGCGCCAAAATCCGCGACAACGAGTTGCGTAAAGTCAGGCGTGAGCGCAAGGCCACGGAGCGCGGCGTCGGGCAATGGCCCATTGGGCGGCGGCTCGATGGGGCTGCGAAAAATCAGCGCATTCGAGTCGAAGACGTCCACGTGGTCGGTGGCGCTGAGATAAATTTGCTGGCGTTGCGAATCGTAAAGCAGAAACTTGTAGAGGCTGGGATTCGTGTAATTTGCGCTGGCACTCAGATATTGGAAAGACTTGGGCAAACTGATAGTGCCTGAAGACGCGGTGATGGAAATGTCGGCTTTGCCGGGGGAGCCCGCAGGAGTGGTCAGCGTGACGCGTTCGAGAGAAAAAGGGTAAGTGGGGTCCAGGGACAGAGAGCTCGCAAAACTCGGCAGGCTTTCCACTTTTTGTGCCGTGGCGACGGCGCCGCCAATGGTGACAGTAAGGTTTCCGGTGCCGGCGCCAAATCCATAACCTAAAAGGCAGACCGTGTCGCCACCTGCTTGCGTGCCAACGTTCGGAAAAATCTGCACGATGGCGGGACCATAGCTGAACGCGGAAGGCGCTACGGCGATCCAGCCATTGGAAAAATAGGCGATGAGATTCACCGGGCCTGACGTCGCGCTCGGCGGAGTAGAAACCTGGAGTTGCGACGTGCTTGTCGCCGTCGCATTGATGGGAGCCTGCGTGCCAAAGCGGATTTGAGGGTTGGAGTTGAAATTGTAGCCGCTTAAAGTGATGGCTGCGCCACCTGCAATGGTCCCTTCCGCCGGCTGGGCCACCGGCGCGGCGGCAAAGACGGGCGCGGGCTGCGATAACGTGGTTGGACTGGCAGCATCCAGGAAATTCAAGCCGCGATTCGACAGCCCAACCAGAAACTGCGTTTCGTCCGCGTCTTCCAGGACCGTGGCAATGCCCTCCACCGCCAGGTCGGGGATCTGCCCAAGTCTCTGAAAAGTCGATACGGAAAGCGCGGTGATGACGTAACTGTTCCCAAAGGGTTCGGCATCGTAAAGTGTTTGTCCATCGCGCGAAAAAACAATTCCAGACGCACCCGGCGAAGAGTAGGAACCCAGCACGTTCAGACTCCCATCCAGAAGCAAAACCTGCGAGACAGCGGGCGAGCCGAAGATCACGGCGAAGCGACTGCCATCGGAGTTGGCGGCCGCAAAGGTGATCACCCCTGCACCAAGCGCAATCGGACCGGTCAGAAGCTTGCCATTCGAATCGAAGATCCCCGCTTCACCAGTGGAATCGTTGGAAGCAACGATCACGCGCGTGCGGTCACCAGAACGCGCCATCACGCCGACTCCCTGCTGAAAAAGTGCAGGAGCAGCCGAGGTGAGATTCGTAAAAGAATTCGATGTGGGATTCCAAAGGGCGAGGAGTGCTTCAGCGACCGAAGGCTGGCGCAAGCGCACAAGGAATTTGCCGGTAGAGAGCGGAAGCATTTCATTCGGGCGATTGAAAACCACATTGGGGATCGGCGTCAGACCTACAACGGGATACCGCGTGGTTACCTGCAGCGATGCCGTATTGATCGCAAAGATTTGCTCAATCGCGGTGCCTACCCACAAAGTTGTGCCATCCACGGACAAATCAGCGCTCGCGGCGCCCGGGGCGTCAATTGTGGCCTGCAACGAAGCATCAGAGGACGAGTAGACTTCTACGCGATTCATCGCCTGATTGGCGACGAAGAAACGCTTGCCTGACGGGTCATAGACGGCATGGCGGTGATGCGGTTCGCCCACCGGACGATCCACCAGGATTACGGAGTTGTTTGCAGCATAAGTGCTGCGCGGAAAGCTCTGCGATGAACCCGCCTGAATGTTCAGCGAAAGGTTCGAGGAATGCGACAAGGAGCCGCTGGTGCCCTGCGCCGTAACGGAAAATTGTCCCGTGGAAGCCGTTGAAGCCGCGCCAAACACCAGCGTTGTATTCTGACCCGCGGCCACGGAAAACGGGCTGGCGGGATTGCTGGTAATTCCCGCAGGCAGACTGTTCAAGATGACCTGCACGGTGCCCGAAAAACCATTTTCGGCGGTGACGGAAACAGTAAGGGGGGAGCTTGTACCCCCTTGTGGCAAACTCACCGACGTCGTGGAAAACCCGAGGCTGAAGTCCGCTCGGGCGGGAGGGGGCTGACTCCCGCCACCTCCGCCGCCGCAGCCAGACATGAATAGCACGAAAGCCAGGCCCAGGACCGGTATGCCTTTAGCGCCTCCCCACATGGCGTGACTCCTGAGTTGCGCAATCTAGCGGAGCAGACGGCCAGCGAGGACACGCGCCGGCGGGAACAACGCCGCCAAGAGAGGTAAACCAGGCTCACGATAAATATATATAGGGGACTTGTCAAGATATTAAATAATTCGGAAGGGACAGCACAAACAAATAAAAACGGCGCAAACGGAAAGTTTGCGCCGCTCTTGGGAAGAGACTGTTTCGAGGCGGTTTGCTTAAATGGTCTTCGGGGCGGCGCCGGCGGCCGCGGGCGCCGTGGCACGCGCAAAGGAGCCCGAGCCCGAATCCTTCTCACCGGACTTGTCGATTTCGATGGAGCCTTTGAAGTAGGCGCCGTCTTCAATCGAGATGCGGGCGGTGGTAAGGTCGCCGTTGACAGAGCCATCCTTTTTAATCTCGATGCGATCCTTGGCGCGCAGGTTTCCCTTCACCGTGCCGTAGACCACCACTTCGCGGGCGATAATATCCGCGGTCAACTTGGCCGTGGCGCCAACCGTCAGTTTGCGCTCGTCAAGTTGCACTAGACCCTCGACCGATCCATCGATCAACAGGTCTTCGTTTCCCGTGATCTCACCCTTTATATGCAGGCTTGGCCCGAGCCGCGCCGTCGCGCGATCCGCGGTTGCACCTATCGGACGCATTGCATCAGTACTCATGGCGGTAGTTCCCTCCCAAGTTGCCGCAGATGGTTTCGGCGGCGGATTCACTGGCAAATTTTTTGATTCCGGCTGCGCGGCCTGCGGCGTATCCGGCTTCCTAGGATTGCTCCACATCGGACCTCCCAAAGGACGACACACCCCACGCAGCTTTCCGGCCCGGGGTATGCAAAAGATAGTCCTCCGGGATGCGCGCCGCAAACAAACTATCGTAAGTGGGTTCCTGAAAGTAACTAGACGTAAGAACAGGGTTGCGGCTGTACCGGGTCCATGTGGAAATCTTTTTAGCGGAGGCTCAGCCAGAGCTGCGTACGTCGCGAAGGCTCAATGGGTGGGTTTCTCTGGGACCGGCTGCCTGGCCAGGAAATCGTTCTGAAAACGCTGCGCATAGGAATCCAGCAGCTCGTGGATTCGCTCCGCGGAGGGCGATTTCAGCACGAACCCGGCGTGGTGATATTTCGCAACGCGCTCGATGATTTCGGGATCCGTGTACGCCGAAGTATCCGGTTCTTCTTGGCGCGCCAGGGAGAGAATCACGCCCGCATAGTCTTCGCGGAGCGGCGGCAATTCGTAGGGCAATTTCCCTGCCCCCACATCCAGCCGCGCCCACTCGCGCCACAGATTAATTCCCGTGGCGGCGGCGATGACGTCGGAAATGTAGGCGCCACCGACGCGCGCGGCAATCTCCAGGAAATAGAACTGATGGCTGTCGTGCGCCTTCAGGAATTCTCCATGAGTGACGCCGCGAACCAAGCCCAGGCCGCTGATGAGTTTTTCGTTGAGTTCTCTTAGCGCCAACGCATCGTCGGAGTTGCGCGGCAGAGTGCGCGTGGTGAACACTCCTCCCTGATGTGAGGTTTCCAGCGGCGGCGCGCCGTAGGCATGCGCTTCGGCGAAGAGCACGGCGCGCTCAGAGACGACGCTGTCAATGTGGAAAACGCTGCCGGGAATGAATTGTTCAAGCAGGTAGTCGGATTGCCGATCGCCAAGCTGGTCCAGCCAAGGCCAAATCTCCGCCGAATTCTGAATCTTCTTCATGCCAATGCCGGAAGCCTGTGCGCGCGGCTTCAGCAGCCATGGCCCCGGAACACGTTGCATGAATTCGCGCAGGTCATCGTAATTCACGACAGGGCTGAATTCGGGAACACGGATGCCGGTTTCGCGCGCTTGCATGCGCATGGCCAGCTTGTCCCGAAAATACCGCACCGTAGTGAGACCCATGCCCGGCAAACGCAGGTGTTCGCGCAGCGCGGCGGCATTCTCCATGTCGAATTCATCCAGCGCCACGATGCGGTCAATGTGCCGGGTGCGCGCCGCATAGGACACGGCGTGAATCATGTCCTTCACGGGGAGTTCCGGGGGCATGAAAAACATTTCATCAATTGCTTCGCGCGGCCAGTTCGCGTTACGAAATTTTTCTATGGTGAGCAACAGCACGGTGCAACCCATGCTCTTGCAGGTACGCAGAAACTCCTGCCCCTTTTCGTAAGAGGTGACGCAGAGAATCGTGATGGGTCTGTCTGCCGCCACGCACTCACCGCCAGGAAAACTGCAGGTCGCGGACTCGCTGATTACGCCTGCGTGCGCGGATTATACCCGGCTTTCTTCCGCCGGAAACAGGAATTCCAGGAACGGGCCAACGCGCTGGGACCACGCGGCTTCATTGTGTTCGGCGCCTTCGACGCGCTCGTAATGTAGGTCGCGCCCCAACCGCCATCCTTTGCTTAGCAAGACATCGCGAAAGCGTTCCACATCTTCCACCGTACGGCCACCCTCGCGCGTGCCCGCGTCCAGCCAGATTCGCGGAATTGGTTGCACGGTCGCCGCGGCGGCAAAGCGCAGGATCACGCGCTCGTTCCACCACACAGACGGCGAAAGTGCGGCAATCTTTCCGAAAATTTGCGGCATGCGAAGTCCCACATAAAGAGAAAGTAGCCCCCCGAGCGAGGAACCGCCGATCCCTGTGTTCTGGATTCCCTTCGCAACGCGGTACCGTTCGACGACGTATGGCCGCACTTCTTCAAGAAGAAATTTGGCATAGCGATGCGCCCGTCCACCGCCCAGTCTTGGCACTCTCGTAGGCGTGTATTCGCCCAGCCGCTGTTTGCCGGCATTGTAAATCCCCACGATGACGAGCGGCTCCACTCGGCCCGCGGTAATCACGTGATCGGCGGTTTGGCCAACGTGCCAATCCATTCCCGGTATAAAAGATGTTGCGCCATCGAACAGGTTTTGCCCGTCGTGAAGATAGAGTACGGGAAATGCGCGGCGAGGCTGCTGATCGTAGCCCGGCGGAAGATAAACGATCAGGTCGCGCTGGTTGCGAAGATAGCGCGAAGCAAACTGCTCGTGCTTGATGAGATGGGGTCCACTCACGGAGCGATGGTAACCAGAAGATCCTTGGGCTCGACGTGCTGCCCCGGCGTGACCAGCACCTTTATGACGCGGCCCGTGATCGGCGCATAGATGTTGGATTGCATCTTCATGGCTTCCAGTGTCAAAAGTTTAGCACCCCGCTCCACGCTATGGTTCACCTGTACCGCAATGCCGCTGATCAGCCCTGCCGTGGGCGCTCCAACTTGTCCCGGATCTTCCGGATTGGCCTTGGGGTGGCTGCGCTCGACGACGCGCAGCGCGCGATCGCGCACGCTGACCTCGCGCGGCTGGCCATTCAACTCGAAAAATAAGGTGCGCGTGCCATCGGGATGCGCTTCGCTGATCGTCAGGAATTTCACAATCATGGTCTTGCCGGATTCAATCTCCGCGGTGATTTCCTCGCCTGGCTTCAGGCCGTAGAAAAATGTGGGTGACGGTAAAACGCTCACGTCCGCGTATGCCTGCCGGAATTTGTCGTACTTCAGGTAAACCTCGGGGTACAAAAGATAGCTGAGCAGAGCATCGCGATGAACGGGATGGCCCACCTTTGCTTCCAGCTCTGCTTTTTCATGATCGAAATTCGCAGGAGCGAGGCTCGCGCTGGGCAGACCTTTCAGCGGAGCTTTTCCGCGAAGAATGATGCGTTGCAATTTCTTCGGCCAGCCGCCTGGAGGCACGCCCAAAGCGCCGCTGAACATTTCGACCACGGAATTCGGGAAGGAAATGTCGTTATGTTCATCCAATTCCAGCACGTCAGCCGGATTCATCTCGTTGGCCAGCAGAAACAACGCCATATCGCCAACCACTTTACTGGAAGGCGTGACCTTCACGATGTCGCCCAATAAAGCGTTCACTTCCGCGTACGTTTTCTCCACTTCACGCCAGCGGTGCCCGAGGCCCATGGCAGTCGCTTGTTCTCGCAAGTTGGTGAATTGCCCACCGGGAATTTCGTGTTCGTAGAGCCGTGCGGAACCCGCCTTGGGTCCCGAATCGAACGGCAGATAGTAGCTGCGGATGGTTTCCCAATAGTCGGAACATTCGTTCAGCGCGGCGATATCAAGCTGCGTGTCGCGCGCAGTATGGCGCAGTGCCTCGACCACAGAATTCAGGTTCGGCTGGCTCGTGCCGCCGCTCATGGCCGCGATGGCTGCGTCGGCCACATCCGCGCCCGCGTCGGCGGCTTCCAGCAACGATGCGGAGTTGACCCCGCTGGTGTCGTGCGTATGAAAGTGGATGGGAATCCTGATTTCCTCGCGCAACGCCTTAACAAGGACGAATGCGGCATAAGGCTTGCACAATCCCGCCATATCCTTAATGGCTAGGAAGTGCGCGCCTAGCTTTTCCAGTTTCTTGGCCATGGCGACGTAATACTTCAGCGAATATTTCGGGCGGTGATCATCAAGGATGTCGCCGGTATAGCAGATGGCCGGCTCGCAGACCGCGCCTGTTTCCAAAACCGCGTCAATGGAAACGCGCATGTTCTCGATGGAATTCAGCGAATCGAAAATGCGGAAAATATCAATGCCTTGACGATGGGCTTCGCGCACAAATTCGATGATGACGTTGTCCGGGTACGACGTGTAGCCGACCGCATTCGCCCCGCGCAACAGCATCTGGAAACAAATATTGGGGATTTGCGCGCGCAGTTCCCGCAAGCGCTGCCAGGGATCCTCGTGCAGAAATCGCAGCGAAGTATCAAACGTGGCGCCGCCCCACATCTCCAGGCTGAAAAGATTCGGCAGCCGCTGAGCGACGGCATGCGCGGTGGCCAGCATGTCGTAGCTTCGCACGCGCGTGGCCATCAACGACTGGTGCGCATCGCGAAACGTCGTATCCGTCATCAGGAGCCGTTTCTCTTTGCGCGCCCAGGCGGCGAATTTCTTTGCCCCGAGCTTCTGCAGAAGCTGGCGCGTTCCCGCCGGTGGAGTAATGCCAAGAGCCGCGGGAATGGGCGCCTTCTCAATAAAATCCGGCACCCTTTTCCCCTTCACTTCGGGATTGCCATTCAGAATGACATCGCCAATGTAGGAAAGCAGTTTGGTGGCGCGGTCGGCGCGGCCGGTAAACCGGAAAAGTTCCGGCGAATCGTCAAGGAAGGAAGTCGTTACTTCACCAGCGCGGAATCTCGGATGATTCACCACGTTTTCCAGGAACGGGATGTTCGTCTTCACGCCGCGAATGCGGAATTCGCGCAGCGCCCGATCCATCCGCTGGCACGCTTCCGGGAGATTGATTCCCCACGCGGTCACCTTGACGAGCAAGGAATCGTAATACGCGGCAAGCAGCGCCCCGGCATAAGCGGTGCCGCCATCCAGTCGAATGCCGAAGCCCGCAGGCGAACGATAGGTGGAAATCCGGCCGTAGTCCGGCGCGAAATGTTTTTCCGGATCTTCCGTGGTGACGCGGCACTGCAGCGCCGAGCCATACAGCGGAATTTTATCCTGCGCCGGAAGCGAAAGCGGGGCTTCGTGCAAAGTGTGGCCCTGCGCAATCAGAATCTGCGAACGCACCAGGTCCACGCCGGTGACCACCTCCGTGACCGTGTGCTCCACCTGAATTCGCGGATTCACTTCGATGAAATACCACTTGTCCGAATTGACGTCGTACAGAAATTCGACCGTGCCCGCGTTGCGATATTTGGCCTTGCGCGCAATCTGCACTGCGGCAGCGCACAGTTCCCCGCGAATCTTTTCCGGCAGGTTGCACGCCGGGGCCACTTCCACGACTTTTTGATGACGCCGCTGCACGGAGCAGTCGCGTTCATAAAGATGCAGCAGGTTGCCGTGTTCATCCGCCAGGATTTGCACTTCGATGTGCCGGGCGCGCGGCAGAAATTTTTCCAGGAAAACGGAGGCATCGCCGAACGCGGACTTGGCTTCGCCCTGCGCTTCCTCCAGCCGGGCATCAAGCTGTTCCGCGTCGTAGACCACGCGCATCCCGCGGCCGCCGCCTCCCATGGCGGCCTTCACGATCACAGGAAATCCAATTTCGCTGGCGATCTTGTGCGCTTCCGCGGGCGAAGTGACTGGATTTTCCGTCCCCGGCAGCACCGGAACTCCAGCGGAGGCGGCCAAGCGGCGCGCGGCGGTTTTGTCGCCGAGTAGTTCGAGCAGCTCCGGCGTGGGGCCAACGAAAATGAGTCCAGCTTCGGCACAGGCGCGCGCTAACGCCGGATTCTCCGAAAGAAAGCCATAGCCCGGATGGATGGCGTCCACCTCATGCTCTTTGGCAACCGCGATGATTCCGGGAATATCCAGATACGCTTCGACCGGCCCTTTTCCCGCGCCCACCTGGTAGGCTTCATCGGCTTTGAAACGGTGCAGAGACAGGCGATCTTCCTGCGAGTAAATGGCCACGGTGCGCAGACCTAGCTCGTTGGCAGCACGGAAAATGCGGATGGCGATTTCGCTGCGATTGGCAGCCAGCACTTTGCGAATAAGGCGATGCTTCTTCATAAGGAGCGTCTGAACACTCTTAAAGCGAATGCGAAATTCTACATTGTTTCACAGGGAGACCGACAGCCTGGACTACATTTTTGAATGCAGCCAAACGAAGAAACGGATTCTAGTGTTTCAGCAAGGGTTGCGCGAAACGGATGGGCACGCCGAAGTTGGAGCCGCCAAATCCGCGCACAACGGCAAAAGTCACTCCAATCACCTCGCCATCTCGGACCAGCAGCGGGCCGCCAGAACCGCCAGAGGTGGTTTGCGCATCGTACACAATCTTGTCCGGCAGGACATCGCCGACGTGGCCTTGTGTGACGAGCGGGCGAATCAGCTTGCGCCGCGCCAACTCCGCGAGCACGAGTTTCGGTTCGCCCCCACTGGTCTTAACGATCTGCTCCACCGTTGCGTCGCCCGCGCGCGCCAGGATGGCATCCAGCCCAGTAGCGTACCCTACGCTGATTAGAGCTTCACCGCTCACAGCCGCGTCTTTGCCAGGATTCAACTTCAGACTCGGGCGCCCAAGCTCCGAAAGGTCTCCGTGAACCAGGGCAAGATCCGCCTCCTGAGAAATCTGGGAGATGCTCACGGCGATGCCGTTGGCCGCCGAGGGGAAATAAGCCATCATTTCCGCAATCACCGGCTCCAGTCCCTGCTGCACAGCGCCGGCAAGTTCGTCGTTCTGCCACCAAGGCTGGACGACGTGATGATTGGTGAGGATTTTGCCTTCTCCCACGATGAAGCCGGTGCCGAAGAAGTCGGCGCGCACTTCAGGCCCACGCCCTTCCGTGGTGTACACGGGATTGCCGTCGCTGTCCTTCAGCGGGGTGCCATCGCTGTTGATGCCGCCGTACCGCAATCGCCGCCCGGAATCCTTCTCATTAAAGGCCACTGAGACGTGCAGCAGGCATACGCTGGGGGCATAGGAGCTAATCACCGTCTCCGCGGCTTGCGATTGCCCTTCGATCTTGTTCAATCGCCCGGTAGTTTCATCCAATTGGCGGCGCAATTCGGCCACATCGCTGCCATCCGGCTGCGACATCTTCTTGCGCAGTGTTTCCGTCTGCTGTTGGAGAGCCTCTTTCTGCTGCAACACATCGGCGTTGGAAGGGTCTTCACGCAACTTCCGCGCGGAGGCAAGGAGTTGCTCTTCCGTCTTGGCATTGTGTTCCAGTTGCGCGATCACCGTGTAGGCGCGGCGCGATTCTTTCTCCGCGCGGCGCGAGAAGAGGAAAAAAATGGCCGCAATTACGAGCGCCAGGCTGAATAAAGAGATGACGCCGATTTTCAGGATGCGTTCCAGGGAAAATGCATCAGCCGTCATTTTTTCGGTGACGGCAAGCGCCTGAAAAGCGGTCTGCGCCACTTCTCGGCTCTCTTCCGCAATGCGCAGCTTCGCCGCCAACTCGTCGGTGGCACGCTTCTGATGCAATTGCGCTCGCACCCGCGCCAGGAGTTCCGCATCATCATAGGGAACTTCCACCGCGTCGTCCGCGCCCTGGTCCAGCCCTCGCGCCAGCGCCTCTTTCCCTCCTGGCGTCAGGAGCACAACGCGAGCCTGCGAAGAGGTGTTGAGGCCGCGAATCGCCGCAAGCGTCGTGCTCGCTTCAGGCTGAGCGGAGTCCAGACAAAGCAGAAGCAAGTTCGTCGGGGTGTCTTGCAGTGAACGCAGAAGCTCTTCCTGTGTCCCCACAGCACGAATGCTATAGCCGGCCGATAAAAAGAGGGAATGCAAGGATTCTCGCGCAGCCGGATCGCCCGCGAACAACAAGATATTTTCGCTGGAAGCAGCCAGGTTTGTGTCCTCGTCCGCCGGTCAAAAAGAGCAGGTCATCCGGGGGATCGTGCAGTTTACTCTGTAACTTAATAAGATGCACGAAGAGCTGTGGCGGACGCTGATATCTATATCCTCAATGATCGCTTGCGGTTAGAGGGATGGGGCCCGGCCATGTCGTCGGCCTCCTGAAATCTTTTTAACTTAATTCGACATCTCTATTAATACGGCGTTAAACCAGGCCGGTTTTACTTGGCCCTTAAAGAAGCCCGTGAAATCTTGATCATATCCTAAAGGGTGACCGGCACTGGTCTGCTCAAGAGCCTTTAGCAGCGAAATCTTAAGGAAGTTGGAAAGGAATCGGCATGGCAAAGCAATTGATGGTTCTATTGGGGATGGCCTTCCTTGCGATACCTCCCGCCTTATATGACGCCCCCGCATTCAAGACCCCAAAGGAGAAATTCAGCTACGCTCTGGGCATGCAAATCGGAACGGGATTTCGCAAACAAGCGCTAGAGCTGGACCCGGAGACCTTCGACAAGGGATTAGCAGACGCGTTTTCTGGCGGCAAGACTCTATTGACCGAAGACGAAATGCACGCAGTTCTGACTGCCGCTCAAACGGAATACAAGCAGAAACAGGCGGCCTTGCGTGCTGAAAAGGCACAAACGGCACTGAAGGATGGGGCGGAGTTCCTCGCGGCCAATAAGAACAAACAGGGCGTGGTCACCCTGCCCAGTGGCCTGCAATACAAAATCCTGAAGGCTGGTACGGGAGAAAAACCAGACGCAAATGACTCTGTCGTTTGTAATTACCGTGGAATGTTCATCGACGGGACAGAATTTGACAGCTCCGCGAGCCATAGTGGACCTGCCACGTTCACTCTCAAGGGTCTCATCCGGGGTTGGGCCGAAGCGCTTCAGCTCATGCCGGTGGGCTCCAAATGGCAACTCTTCATCCCTCCTCAACTCGCTTACGGCCAGAATGGCGCCGGCCAGTTTGTCCCTCCCGACTCCACCGTGATCTATGAAGTGGAATTGCTTGCCATCAAGGAGCCGGGAAAGGAAGAGCGCGACAGGGAATAATTGCCTTTGGCAATGACGGCTCCTCTCTAAGCTGGCTTTAGAAGTTACGATTTATTGAGCATCCGTTTATAAAGCCCTAATAGCACTGTTGTCTGATCACGGAGCAAGCCTTTTCCTCTGCTCGTCAATCCAGCGTTCGCAGCCGAAAATCTGAGAGGTGCTCTTTGAAACTCGACAATGTCTCGCAAGTTGCAGTTCGCTTTGGCACATCTGATTGCTCCCGTTTTCGTGTTTGTTCCCTGAGTCGCGTTTTGTTCCTGCTGGTCCTTTCTGTTTTGCTTGGCAGGTCCGCCTCCGCCCAATTGACTGGGTGCCCGCTGAATTCCCCAGGCGGTCCAATCAGCCACATCGTTTACATCCAGTTCGACAATCTACACCACGAGCGCGATAACCCCAATGTTCCTTCGGACCTGGAGCAGATGCCTAATCTGTACAACTTCCTCAAGAAAAACGGAACTTTTTTTGCCAACCACCATACTCCCCTTATTTCCCACACTGCCGACGACATCCTGACCTCATTGACCGGCGTTTATGGGGACCGCCACGGACAAGCCGTTGCCAACAGCTTCGTGTCTCGCAACCTGCCTTCCAACAAGTATTGGGACAGCTTCCCCTCCTCATTCACTTATTGGACTGACCTTGTCTATACCAATCCGACCGAGGATACGAACTTCAGCATGATTACGCCCGATGGAATGAATGCGCCCGCACCTTGGGTGCCCTTTACGCGGGCTGGTTGCAACTTTGGCGCCGTCTCCATTGCCAATATGGAGTTCGAGAACACCAGTTCGGACATCACCAACGTTTACGGAGCGAGCTCTCCGGAAGCGAAAGAACCATCCGCCGATAAAACCGGGGATTTTGAGGGCATCGCCATCCATTGCGCCTCGACCAGTACTCTCTGCGCTCCACCCGCTGCCGGACTGCCTCGCGGACCCGGAGCGTACGGCGCACCGGACGTGCTTGCTCAAGAGCCCGGCGGCTATGTGGGCTTCAACGGAATCTTCGGTCACAAGTACGTCGTGCCGGCTCTTATTGGGAGCGGGCAGCTTAACGACCTATTTGGGAACCCCATCCCGGGCTTCCCAGGGTTCGGCGGAATCTCACCCGCGCAGGCGCTCGCCTACGATGCAACCATGCTGGAAAATGGCGTTCCCATCGTCTTCTCGTACATCTCCGATGCGCATGACTGCCACACCGGCACCCCGGTGGGGGCGAACGGGGAGCTACTTGCGCCGTCGTGCGCACCCGCTTACCGGGCATTCGGCCCAGGCGAAGCCGGATACGTCGCTCAACTGCAAGCCTACGACGCGGCCTTCGGCCTATTCTTCGCCCGCCTCGCAGCCGACGGCATCGATAGCAGCAACACACTCTTTATCATCAGCGCGGATGAGCAGGATCACTTTGTCGGCGGGCCCGCAGCCCCGGCCAACTGCGACGGCGTCAACATTCCTTGCACCTACACCTATAGCAACGGCTCGCTCAGCAGCGGCGAAATCGAGGCCGATCTTGCCCAGCTTTACCAACAACAGTTCCCCGCACTGATCCCTAGCGCCAGCGCTGCCACCAGCGGCCTGGATGCAACCGCCATCCTCGATTACCACTACGACATGGCCCCGGCCGTCTCCCTGAATTTCGAGAATCCCTCGGTGACCCCTGCCTTCACGCGCCAGTTGGAACGCGCCACGGCACAGCTCACCGCCGTCAGCCCCATCACCGGCAATACGGACCAGCTCACGCTTTACCAGATCGACGACGTTGGCCTCAAGGCTCTCCACATGATCACCGGCGATCCCAATCGAACCCCCACCTTCGTTATGTTCGCCAATACCAACTACTACTTCCAGGGACAAGGCCCGATTGTCCAGCAGTCCCCCGGTTACGCCTGGAATCATGGCGGCGTAGCACCGGAAATCAACACGACCTGGGTCGGATTTGTGGGGCCCGGAGTCAAAAACAACGGCATCGATTACGTTACCTGGACTGACGAAACTGACATTCGTCCGACAATCTTGCAGCTAGCCGGCCTGCAGGACGATTACGTGCACGACGGCCGCGTGTTGGTAGAGGATCTTCACCAGAGTGCCATCCCCGCCTCGGCGCGTGGCGTGGAATTCCAGCTTTTGGCCGCGGTTTACAAGCAACTGAATGCGACGCTCGGCGCCTTCGGACAGCAGACTCTGAGCATTTCCACGAAAGCGCTAGCTTCGGGCAGTACCACCGATGACTCAAAGTACCAATCCCTCGAAAACCAGTTGAGTGCCCTCACCACGCAACGCGATTCCATCGCGGCCCAGATGCGGACCGCGTTGGACGGCGCGGAGTTCGGCGGCCAGCCCTTGCAACCGTTACAGACGCTTCAACTCGTCCTGCAGTCGGAGGAAGTGCTTTTGAAGATCACGCTCCTCGGGGCGGGGCTGTAAGCGTAAAAGACCAGTTCCCTGGGGAATATTCTGCTCCAAGTTGCGAGTTGGAATCACATCCAACTCGCAACTTGATTTTAGTTTGCCGTGCTCGCACAGTCTACGCAGCGGAATTGCTGGGGCGGAATTTAAACCGCATGTTGAGTGTTGGTTGGGGCGTTCCGCAAGGATGCACAAGTTGAAGCTTGTCTTCCGCAGTACGATCAGCTTTGCCGCACGGGGATCAAAGAAATTGGCGTTCAGTATTTGCGCAGCACGCCGATGACGCGGCCCTGAATCTTGACATCGCCCGCGGGCACCAGGATGGGCGGCATCTCCGAGTTGGCCGGCTGCAGGCGGATTTTCCCCGAGCCTTCACGATAAAAACGCTTGAGCGTCGCATCTTCGCCGCCCACCAGCGCCACAACGATATCCCCGCCGTTGGCCACTTGCGTCTGCTCGCACACAACAAAATCGCCATCCATGATGTGATCCTCAATCATGGAATTGCCCTTCACCTGCAGCACAAAAGAATTGCCTCCACGCGCAAAATCACCGAGCGAAATCGTCTCGCGCTCTTCCACCGCTTCCAGTGGACGGCCCGCCGCGATGCGCCCAACCAGCGGAAGTTCCTGGATGCGGCGCTCGATCACCTGCTCCTTCACGGACTTTGGTAATTGCACAATCTCGATCGAGCGGCTCTGGTTGTAGCCGCGCCGGATGAATCCCTTTTTCTCCAGCGTGCTGATGTGCTTGTGGACCGTGGCAAGCGAGGTGAGTTTCATCCCACGCCCAATCTCTTCAAAGCTCGGCGCGTAACCGTGCTTGGTTTCGAACGCAACCAGGTAATCAAGAACTTCTTTCTGGCGTTTTGTCAGGGCCATGAGTTCCTCCGTGTGCTTGCCGTTGCTGGACGTGGATCGAAGTTCGGGGCCGTGTATGGCTGAGTTGCCATCGGAAACCTGCGCAACCACCCGTCGCTACTTTAGGCGAAAAGAAAGCGAACGTCAAGCAGCATTTTGGGAAGTTAGCGGGGCAGTTTCGCATTACCCGATATGCCACGAGCGGGCGACGCGCCTAGTGTTCTTTGCGAGGAACAAGGATTGCGCACACGTATCGAGAGCTCTCGCTGAAAAAACATGGTATGAATTATTAGCGATTGGATAGGAGGCAGGGTGAACATAAGCGATGCGCAGCGGGATGTACGAACCATTTTCCTGGGGGGATTTGCGGGCCAGTTAGCGTCCAGCGCGGTCTGGTTTCTATCCGCCGCTCTGGCCGTGTGGCATTCGTCCAGAACCGCGATGGCCGCGCTCGTGTTTGGCGGCATGTTGATCTTTCCCTTGACGCAATTGCTTTTGCGGCTAATGGGCCGACCCTACGGATTACCCAAGGGCCACCCGATGAATGCGCTCGCAATGCAAGTGGCTTTCATTGTTCCGTTCAGTCTGCCGCTCATCGGGGCCGCTACGTTGTACCGTCCAAATTGGTTCTACCCTGCATTCATGGTGGTCGTGGGCGTACATTATTTACCGTTTATCTTTCTCTATGGGATGTGGCAATTCGGCATTCTCGCCGCCTCATTGATCGCCGCAGGCGTAGCTATAGCAATGTATCTGCCATCCGTGTTCAGCCTCGGCGGGTGGTTTACTGCGCTCGCCCTCTTCGTTTTCGCTTTCGTTGGCAGAAGCGTCGCCCTGGGAGAACATCACTCCGCCACTTAGTCCTTTCACCTGATTAACGCCGGAATCGCGAACTGACCCACTACCTTTAGGAATCAGCACGTACAATTTGCACTACCCACGGCGTTCCCCGTGTGTTGTCATGCAAGAAGCCATGGGCCCCGAAAGAATCCGTTCCGCTGGCGTCACCGCCGCCGCAACTCTTGCTGTGCTGGGAAGTTTGCTCGCCTTTTTTATCTGGGGCGCGTACATCCGTCCTCTGATTGATCTTCGCGCAAACATCAATGGTCAACATTTCTACGAAGCGCGTCCACTGGCTTTCACTCTGATTGCGCTGGTCCCTCCAATGTTGGTTGCACTCGGCTTGGGCACAGGCATTGGTCTTTTCCAATTGCGCCCCTGGGCGCGCAAGGCGGCACTACTTTGGGCATCGATCGCTCTGGCCTTCTGCCTAAGCATGATCGCGTTGCGTCCTTTCGAGACTTTCGCGATTCCTCAGCACTTTGTCTCCGAAGTCGAATCGATGCGGCAACTCCTGGCGATCTCCATTCTCGTGATGCTCCTGCCGGTCAGCATCTGGTGGCTGTTCTTCTTCCGCATGAAGAGCGTGGTAGCGCAATTTGACGGCCCGCGAACGCCCTCGTCTCCTTCTGAGAGTTAAACATTATGTGACGCACGGGACAGCTCGCGCTTCCCTTGCCGCTGTACTCCTATGGTATTCTGGTTAAGCCGGTTCTTGGCCTTCTGGCGATCGCTCCCGCTGGAAACACACCGAACCGCCCATTCGTTTGATGAGGCACTCCTTCCAGCAATCCTGAGGAGCCATAGAAAAACGGGGGTAAGTCGCACGATGTCCACGCTCATGGATGTTCCCACAGGTAAAACGAAGCGCGAAGTGATCGATCAAGCCGTGATCCGCTTCGCCGGAGATTCCGGCGATGGCATGCAGATCACCGGCAGCCAGTTCACCAACACCGTCGCGCTCTACGGAAACGATATCGCCACTTTTCCGGACTACCCCGCGGAGATTCGCGCTCCTGCCGGCACCGTCCCGGGCGTTAGCGGCTATCAGCTGAATTTTTCCTCGGGTGAAGTGCACACTCCCGGTGACTCCATTGATGTGTTGATCGCCATGAATCCTGCGGCCCTGAAGGTGAATGTCGGCGACCTCAAGCCCAATGGCATCGCTATCATCAACTCTGACGCCTTCAAGGAAGGCGATCTCCGCAAAGCGCACCTCACCACCAATCCGCTCGAGGACCATTCCCTCGACAAGTTCCGCGTCTTCCCCGTCGAATTGCACCGCCTCACCCGTTCCGCCCTCCAGCATCTCGGCCTCGATGCCAAAGCCATGGACCGTTGCAAGAATTTCTTTGCCCTAGGCATGTGCTACTGGCTCTACAACCGCTCGATGGACCCGACGGTCCGCTGGATTGATGACAAGTTCAAGAAGAAGCCCCTGCTGGCAGAGGCCAACAAACTGGCCCTGAAGGCGGGTTACTCCTACTGCGAAGCCACCGAGGCGTTCCAAGTCAGCTATGAGATTCCTCCGGCGCAGCTTTCTCCGGGGCTGTACCGCAATTTAAGCGGCAATCAGGCGCTGGCGCTCGGATTTGTCACCGCAGCGCAGAAAGCCGGCCTCAAGTTGTTCCTGGGCAGTTATCCCATTACACCGGCATCGGACATTCTGCATGAGCTTTCAATGTACAAGGATTTCGGCGTGCTGACCTTCCAAGCCGAAGACGAAATCGCCGCTATCACTTCCTCGATTGGCGCTTCTTACGCTGGTGCGCTCGCCATCACCACCACTTCCGGCCCCGGCATGGCCCTGAAGACCGAAGCTCTAGGACTGGCGGTAATGACGGAACTCCCGTTGGTCGTCTGTGATATCCAGCGCGGTGGCCCTTCTACCGGTTTGCCTACGAAGACAGAGCAAGCCGATCTGTTGCAAGCCCTTTTTGGACGCAACTCCGAAGCGCCGATTCCCGTGCTTGCGGCGGCCACTCCCGCGGACTGTTTCTGGATTGCCGTGGAAGCCAGCCGCATCGCGTTGAAATATATGGTGCCGGTAATTATTCTTTCCGACGGCTACCTGGCCAACGGCGCGGAGCCCTGGCGCATTCCCAGCGTCGACGAAATCCCAAGTATCCCCGTGCATTTCACCACGAATCCCGAAGGATTCCTTCCATACAAGCGCAATCCCGATACACTGGCGCGCCCGTGGGCCGTTCCCGGCACACCGGGACTCGAGCATCGCATCGGCGGCCTGGAGAAACAGGACGTCACCGGCAACGTAAATTACGAGCCGCTGAATCACGAGAAAATGGTGCGCATCCGTGCCGCGAAGATTGATGCCATTGTGCAAGATGTGCCGAATGTGCTGCCCAGCGGCGATTCCGAAGGCGATCTGCTCCTGGTTTCCTGGGGTTCGACGTACGGTTCGATCACCCAAGCCGTAAAAGCGGAACGTGACCGCGGCCGCAAGATCGGCCACCTGCACTTGCGCTACTTGAATCCCTTACCCGCCAACCTCGGCGATATTCTGAAGCGTTACCGTAAGGTTCTGGTGCCCGAACTCAACATGGGGCAACTCATCTGGGTCCTGCGCGCTAAGTATCTGGTGGACGCTGTCGGCCTGAACAAAATTCAAGGCCGCCCCTTCAAACAAAACGAACTCGAACAGAAAATTGAAGAACTGTTGGGACCCCAGGAGGCACAATGACCACCGCCGCTCTTCCGCAACTTACCAAAAAAGATTTCCAGACTGACCAGGAAGTGCGCTGGTGCCCCGGTTGCGGCGACTACGCCATCCTCGCCGCTGTGCAATCTGTTTTCCCTGAGCTTGGCGTGCCGCGCGAAAACTTCGTCGTGGTGTCCGGCATCGGCTGCTCCAGCCGTTTCCCGTATTACATGAACACTTACGGGTTTCACTCCATCCATGGCCGCGCGCCCGCCGTGGCCTCCGGCATTAAGATCGCCCATCCGGAACTGGAAGTGTGGGTGGCCACTGGCGACGGCGATGCGCTGGCCATCGGCGGAAATCACACCATTCACATGCTGCGGCGCAACATCGGCGTCAAGGTGCTGCTGTTCAACAACCGCATCTATGGTTTGACGAAAGGCCAATACTCGCCCACTTCGGAGTTTCACAAGATCACGAAGTCCACCCCCTTCGGCTCACCGGACCGGCCATTCAATCCCGTTTCATTGGCCATCGGCGCGGAATCCACTTTTGTGGCGCGCTCCGTTGACGTATTTCAGGCGCACTTGAAAGACACCTTGAAGGCCGCTGCAGCACACAAGGGCTCCGCGTTCATCGAAATCCTCCAGAACTGCAACATTTTTAATGATGGCGCATGGACCGGCTTGACGGAAAAAGATGCTCGCAGCGAACACGTCATGTTGCTGGAGCACGGCAAGCCCCTCATCTTCGGCAAGAACCGCGACAAGGGCCTCCGCCGTATGCCCGATGGAGACATTGAGGTCGTGGCGCTCGGCAATGGCATCAAAGAGTCGGACCTGGTCATCCATGATGCGCATCACTCGCGGCCATCCTACGCTTTCCTGCTTTCCCACATGGAGCACCGTCCTGGATTCCCCACTCCCATCGGCGTCTTTCGCGCCTGGGACGATCTGCCGCGCTACGAAGACGTCATCAATGACCA
The DNA here is from genome assembly GCA_963702915.1 of Candidatus Acidiferrales bacterium. Lineage (GTDB taxonomy): Bacteria > Acidobacteriota > Terriglobia > Acidiferrales > UBA7541 > Acidiferrum. Next base: position 5,378,413 of record OY969770.1, on the reverse strand, counting down.
GATACGCGAGGTCATCACCAAGAAGGGCGCCGGAGATCTGGACCGGCTGCTGAAGGCCGGGGATACCTGGGAAGTGAAGTAGGCACAATAGCCTTTGCGCCACCCGATTGCTCGCCACTCGGCAACGGTTCACTTTCTTGCAGTTTTATTGCTCCATCAAATCAACGCGATTCATCTAAGCATTAGGGCTAGCGCCCCGCTCCCGGCACTAATCGAGCGATTGCGCCTCTTCACGATCACGGCTCAACGTGCAGGTGTATGCATTCGTTTCACGTTAAAATAAGCCTCAGATGAAACCATCCACGGTCAGTTACATCTAAAAAGAAGTAGTAGGTGTCCAGCGATGGAGCAGACGTCTAATTTTATTCCCTTTACGCTGCTGGGTGATGCCGATCCCGTGCAGGCAACGGCTTTCGTCAGCGAGCCGAAGCAGGCGGAGAGCCTCGCCCTTCTGTACGAGCTCAGTCACGAACTCACCTCCATCCTGGACCGCCCCGAACTCTTGCGGCGCATCGCGGAGCGCGTCAAAAAACTGGTGGACTATGACGTATTCACGGTGATGATCTGGAACGAATCCACGCAGTTGCTCGAGAGCGTTTTTGCCATGCGCTACGAAAATGCCATCCCTTCGCGCGTCAGCATGTCGCTGAGCCAGGGCATCACGGGAGCTGCCGCAGCGGAGCGCCGCATCATCCGCGTGAACGACGTTCGCCTGGACCCACGGTACGAGCCTGGCGAATCGGACGTTGAAGTGCGTTCGGAACTCGTCGTGCCATTGCTTCGACAGGATCTCCTGGTGGGCGTGCTGGACTTGGAAAGCACACTGCCGAATGCCTTTACCGCGGAACACGAACAGCTCCTGAAAATTCTCGTCACTTACATCGCCGTGGCTCTGGAAAATGCTCGTTTATTTGAAGAGGCCCGCGAGACTCAGCTTCGCCTTCAAACGGACTTGGAGACCGCCCGCGAGATCCAGCGTCAACTTCTCCCCAGCGGCGCTCGCGATGTGCCCGGGCTGGACCTGGCCACCGCCTACGTCCCCGCGCGGGAGCTCGGCGGAGATTTCTACGACCTGCTGCCGTATGGCATTGGCCGTCTGGCCATTGCCATGGGCGATGTCTCGGGAAAAGGCACAGCGGCAGCGCTATACGGCTCGCTCGCCATCGGTATCCTACGGGAACTGGTCGTCGATCGGGAAGACAGTCCCGCGGAAATGCTGGGGCTTCTGAACGGCCGCTTGCTTGCCGCGCGGCTGGATGCGCGTTTTATCGCCATGCATTTCGCTATTTATGATGCGGCCCTGCGCGAGCTCACCATCGCCAACGCTGGAGGCACATTGCCATTGCTTTTACGCGGCGGTGTGGCCACGGAACTTGATGTCCGGGGAGTTCCGCTGGGATTGTTGCCGGAGGCCGAATACGACGAACTGAGGCTCTCGCTCAGCCCGGGAGACATTGTGGTTTTTGCTTCCGACGGCATCCATGAATCCACGAACATTGATCTGGAAGAATATGGGTCCGACCGCCTAAAAGACCTTCTGGCCACGGTCCTTGTCGATGACCCCGGCTATACCATCGCGCAGCGCATCGTGAAGGCCACGGATGAGTATGCCGGTATTGGCCGTCAGCCCCATGATGACCGCACCCTGCTGATCCTGCGCGTAACCGACGAAGGCACCGACGACTACTCCAAATTGCCGATCATTTACTAGAAGTCATCGAATAAATGGCTTCCGGGAGGGCACGGCTTCGCAGCTTGCGGGAAAAGTATCACCCCGTCATTCCGAACGGAGTCTGCGAAGTGAGGAATCCCTCCGTTCTCGGGTTTCCGCCCGATCCGTTCCAGTTTTCCCTCTCCCTTCTCGCGGGGTAGTCCTGACGGGACAAAATAAGCTACACCCTCACCCCGGTAGCCCTAGTACCCACTTCCCCAGCAAGTGCGTTAATCAGGAGTTGTTGATGTGCTCCGCTGCGACCGCTTACGGGCCTAGCGATGCTTCCTAGCCATACAGAAAAACGATGTGACCGCCATCACATTTAGTAAATATAAGTGACGGCTGTCACATTTAGTAAAGCAGTAGTCAAATAGGTACGTTAGGGACAAGTAGGAAGTTGTTTTCTCTGTTTTATGCAAACTGTTGCGCTGCCCATCATGGTGCCGCAACGTAATGCCCTGACTTTCCATGGTTTCTGTCGAGCATGTGATTGGCAAAGAAACTGCAAGACTATCAACGGGGTAGTATAGCCATCCTTGTGTAATTAAGTTGTTTTCGTCTTCAGGTCAAGCCTGTACGTGGCTGCCCTGTGACTGGCTGTTCTGACCTCGCAGTGAAAGAGGAAAGGAGGCCTAATGAAGTCCTTTCTGCTCGTAATTGTTTCATTGTTCTTAGCACTGTTCTTTGCATCTCCAGCAATAGCAGACGGCGTTTCCGTAGATTACACGGCGATCAATCTGGGCTCTGGGACGTGGCAGTACGATTACACGGTCCAGGGTTCTTTCCTGGCAAATTGGGGAGTGGCCATTTACTTCCCAACTCCCAACTATGGTGGTGGGTCCATCACCGATCTGGGAACCGGTAGTTCCGACTGGTTGACCTTTGCTTTCCAGGCGGATCCCACGATTCCCGCTCCCGGTGAGTACGATATAGTCGCGCTGGTCGATAATCCATCCCTGAGTTCCGTTTTCGACGTCACTTTTCAGTGGAATGGAACAGGGACGCCTGGAGCACAGGCATTCGACCTGTTCGACTACACCAATGGCGCGGCATTATTGGCCTCGGGGAACACTTCCGCCGTACCCGAACCTTCATCGCTCGCGCTCATGCTGTTCGCCGGGCTCGCATATCTTACAGTGCTCATGATTCGCCGCCTGATCTGAGCCAGGTTGCGATAAACAAATCGGTTCGCTCCACCGATAACAAACTAAATCCGTAAAGAAAGTCACCAAAGGCCAAGCTCCCTGGGTCCCGGCAGGTTGTGTGTATCTACGCATGGAGGCCGACATGGCTCGCATCCGCTTTCTGCTCCTTGGTGCCCTTTGTATTCTCCTAAGTCCACTTGCAATTCACGCCCAGCAGTTCGCGATCACCAACCAACAACTAGTCAGTTCAGTGCGGGCTTCGTTATATCAGTACGACTACACGTATCAGATTACTGCGGAGAACACTGGTCCGGATGTCGCCACGGTGGCCTGCATCGTCACAAGCACTACGCCGCAGACGATTGTCCGCTCGGGAAGCCTGAGCTTCGGAGACATGCCGTCCGGCTCCACGGCAACCAGCACCACTACACTCGTTCTTCGCCAGGACCGCCGCTATCCGTTCAGTTGGTCGAACCTGCAGTGGCAATGGTCTTCGACGGCATTACTCGTGGGATCGCCGGTGATTTATCCGGTTTCCGTTTTCGTTGGAGACACGACGTTGGTGACCGTGACGTCACAAATCACCTCTGGGCCAACAGGTCCGCCGCTTGTGGCTGGTGGTGCGACACTCCTTCAGGTGGACCAGAACAATCAAGTGATTGCGACTCTGGGCACAATGAACGACGCAGGGATAAATGGCGATGAAACTCCGGGCGATCAGATTTATACCGGGCAGTTCACCACCAGTCCGACCACGGCTGGACAGATGTTTCTGCGCGTTTCCGCCCAATTTCAGGGGATGCCGACAGCTACCCTATCGGGTGTCGCCACTCTTCCCATCGGGCCGCAGCCGCCCACGGCACAGACCATTGGACCGGACGGTGGCATCTTCAACTTCCCTCACGGTGTGGTTCTTGAAGTCCCTGCCGGGGCCGTGTCTGCACCGACGATCCTTCACATTGCCGATGTGGCTCCCGATCAAGCAAATGCCGTCCTCGCTACTGGAAATGGCGGATCGCCGAGCAAGCGCTTTCTTGGCGGTTTTACAACGCCGGACAATATTCAGTTTGCAGTTCCAGTGATGGCCACTTTCCCTGTGCTGCCGCTGCAATTTCAGGAGATTCCCGTGGCCGCAGATATCGATTTAGTAGGACAAGGGTATTCCCTTACGACCAATCCTGTGACATTCCATGGCACATACGGCACGGCGGATATTGAAATCCGTCAATCTGATCCTCCCGCCGTTGTGGGAGCGATGCCCAATCTGTCGGCCAACGGGTGTCTTCCCGGTGAGTCTGCGGATTCCTGCAGCAACAGAAAGATAAACTGCATGCAAAGTTGCCTTTTGAACGCCGATCCAAGCCAAGATTGCTCCAGCTTCGCAGACCCGCTGGAACCTGCCTGTTGTGAAGTAAGTTACTACAGCGAATGTGCAGGCGGCTGCTCATGCTGCAAGGACAACAAGGTCACCTCGATAGTGGAGAGCAATAGTACGGAGTCAAGCGGGACAACCTACGATTGCTCAATAATCAGTGAGCAGATACAGACCACCTTTCCGGATTGCCCCGGTTCCCCATCTTATGTTGATAATGTGACTGAACTTTCGGCCGGCTGTCCCAAAGACCTGAACGTAACCGTAACTATCAATCCGCCTACTCCAACGGTTTACTCCTGCGCACCACCGATCCCGATGACGGGATCAATCACCGGCACCAGCGCGAGCACTGGCAAGACGATACCGTTTCTCGCTTCCGTACTGGACTGGACGAACACGGGAGAACTGGTGCTTGCACCGATGACACCAGCTGGAGTCAGCGGGTCAACGGTCAATCTCCACGCCATACAATCAGGGAATCTCGGCACGTTGACCGCCACTCTTGGCACAAGCGAATTCACAACCACAGTGCCTGTTCAAATCGACAAAGCAACAGCGTCGGTGACTCCGTCACAGCAGACTCTGCTTGGCCCTCAAGGCCAGTTCACCCCCGTTGCGTCGATTGATAATAACGTGTGTTCGCCATGCTTGATGAATTGGTCGAGTGACAATGCATCTGTCGCTACGGTCGACCCGAATTCGGGTCTAGTTACGGCCGTAAACGGGGGAACCGCGACCATTTCCGGCGTGCTCAACGACAAAACTAGCCTCACGACATCCGACTGCCAAGAACAATACTACAGCGTATCGCTGCCGGTGACTGTATGTTCTATGACCGGAACATGGCAAGGTGAGTTCTCGGGTGAAACGATTAGCTGTGCTGTACAGACACCGGAAGGTTGCGCTACATGGGGCCAACAGATACCTATATCGGGTCCAGTGACTGTGGCCTCCACTCAGAACGGCACGAGTGTTTCAGCCGTTATAAGCCTTTCAATCGATCCAGTGGAAGTAACTTTTACCGGTACAGCTATTAACGGAAACGTAAGCGTGGAAGGCATGTTGCCTTGCCACGTGCCTTGCCCCACCAGCGCGGACCCGTCGGCGATGTGTCCAGCTGAGTGTCCAGCTGGGCTAAGCGGTACTTTATCTTCTGACTGTTCTACGTTTTCTGGTTCACTCTATGATGACAGGCCGAGGACAGTTAGTGGTACTTTCTCAGTCCAATTCGTTGCTCCATAACCCTGAGGCCCGTTGCCTGGAGTCGTTCTGTCAGCACCATGCCTAATCCAAGGAAAGACTGGAGCACTCAATTGCCGCACGTCCTTACTGGTATGGTACGCGGAAGGCTAAGGAGAAACCGAGTATGCGCAATGTATTGGCAAAACGATTGACCCAAACTTTTCTGATGATTTTTTCGCTCTCGTATCCGTACATCGCGGCAGGACAGAATCCTCCCGAAACAAAACCGACAGCGCGCCAGGAACAGGCCAAAACTCAGCCGGACACCAGCAGCACTCCACAGGGTATCTCGAAGGAGCAAGCGGACGCCATTCTGAACGAGTTGCGCCAGATTCGTCAGTTGCTCGAAAGGCAGCAGGCGCTGTTGGCCCGCGGTGTGGGCTCGCAACCTTACACTCCGCCTCCGCCCCAGAAAGTGCAGATGAACGTTGACAACGGCTGGTATTCCATCGGGCGCGCCGACGCTCCTGTTACCATTGTCGAATTTAACGACCTCCAGTGTCCATCTTGCAAGAAGTTTCATTCTGACACGTACGCTGAACTCAAGAAGACCTACATTGACACGGGCAAAGTTCGCTTCGTGAGCCGCGATCTACCCATTGAGCGTATGCACCCTTACGCGCTGAAAGCAGCAGAGGCAGCACGCTGCGCGGGCGACCAGAATAAATTCTGGGAGTATCGCAACGCCTTATTTTCCGACGGCCGGCCCCTGGACGACGAGGTGCTCAAGAAATCGGCCGAGGGCCTCTCCCTCGACATAAAAGCCTTTCAGGCCTGCCTGGATTCGGAGAAGTACAAAGCCGACGTCCAGAAGGATGCCCAAGAAGCGGTCCAGCTACAAATCACGGCCACCCCAACGTTTGTTTTAGCGAAGAGTACGAAGGACAAGCTGGATGGCATTCGCCTTACGGGTGCGCAGCCTTTCGCCGCGTTCCAGTCCACAATTGAGAGCTTGCTAAAGAACTGAGGGGCGGCTTACCGGTTACCGGGAAAGTGGCCACTAGGGTTGGCAAACTGAGGGATGTGGCTCAATTTGTCCCGTAGGAAACTCACCCCTCTCTGTCTTGGCGTCAGATGCTGGGACCGTCATTTGTCCGAATTACTTGGAACCGCGCTAGCCGTCTCCGCCGGCTTTTCCGCGTCCAGGGCGGGCAGCCATTTCTCTCGCACGCCCGCAAATTCCGCCCAATTCTTTTTGGAGACGGGATCCGATGGCGGCAGCCCCAACTTCTCGAAATTCTTGAATTGTCCCCTCTGCTCGATCCGGAAATCCAGATGCGGCCCGGTGGCCAGGCCGGTCATGCCCACAAGGCCGATGGTCTTTCCGATTTCCACACGCTCGCCGGCATGCACGAACATTTTGGACAAATGCAGGTACATCGTTTCGTAGCCATTGGAATGGGCGATATGCACCATGTTGCCGTCGCCGCCCTTGCGTCCCGCGAACACTACCCGGCCGCTTCCGATCGTCTGCACAGGCGTGCCGACCGGTGCGCCGTAATCGGTGCCCAGATGGGGGCGATACGTTTTCAGGATCGGGTGGAAGCGCGATTGGCTGAAGTGCGAAGTCACCGGCGCGCCGAATTTCAGCGGCGATCTCAGGAACGCCTTCTGAAGGCTTTTGCCGTCTGCCGTGTAATAGGCCGGGCGCCCCTCTGGGTCGTGAAACAGCAGCGCCTGATATTTCCTGCCACCGTTGACATATTCCGCGGCGAAAATCTGGCCATACCCCGCGATTTCGCCGTTGGCATATTTGCGCTTCTCCAGCACCACGCGAAACGTGTCTCCCTTGCGGGGATCAGTGTAAAAGTCCAGGTCATAACCAAAAATCTGCGCCAGCCGCATGGCCACTTCGGCGCTTTCGCCTGCTTCTTCCACCGCATTAAACAACGAATCTTCCAACGTACCGCTCACCACGCCCAATTCCGCGTGCACCGGAATTTCGCGGACTTCCGCTGCAAAACCTGGCGTCTGCGGCACGATGCGCAGCACGCGTTCCGCGTCAATCTTGTAATTGATCTCGCGCAGGTTCCCTTCCACAGAGCGTCCCACGACGATCGTATTTCCGGCACGCACCTGACGCAGGTTGAAAGCGCGCTGCGCCGCCGCGGTCGCATCCGCCGCGTCCGCGGTGGATAATCCGAACTGTTGCAGCATGCCTGCGAAATTCTCCCCGCTGGGCATTTTCTTCGCCGTAGGCAGGACCCATTCCGCGCGCAACCGTGCTCCCTCAGCCTTCGCAAGTTCCGCCTGGCGCCGCGTTTCTTCAGCGGCGCACTCGTTTTTGCGAATCGCATATCCGTCCACCACAATCCCCGCCGCAAGTAGTACTGCAATCCCCATCAAATATCGTCGATTCACTGCGCCCCCAAAATGCTTTCCTGGATTGCACGGCGCGCACCTTGAAGAACGCCGCGCCATTCTCAAACTTACAAGAATACCGCACGCCTACGTTTTGTCCCAAACTGCCGTGCACGTCAATGCCTTGCCATGTGGTCTGCGCTCAATTGGCCAAGGGTCCTTGTCGTCCTGTGAGACGCTCTTTCCGCGCCTCGAAGGATCTCAACGGATCGCCATGGAAATGTATGATGTGGAGACCCAACTCTGCCGAACTGGTTCAGCGAATCATTCGCGGTTTGCTGGAATGCGGCGAGAACAAGATTTATCGGCCGCTGGAATTGGCCGGAACGGCAGCTGCCTTCGCGCCATCCGCAAAATAATTCTCTTCGCGCAGCCTGCGGTAAATGTGGCCCGCCACCTGCGCCGCCGTGGGACCCTTTACCCGCCGCGTATTTCCACGCAGCAGCACGGCAAGGGCAATCTTCGGGTGCGTCTCATCGGCATAACTGACAAACCAGCCAATGTGCGATGGCGTGGTGTGGTCGTCGCAAGTGCCCGTCTTGCCCAGCGGCGTTTCCTGACCGCCCGCGTCGTAGCTGAGCCGTCCCGTTCCATACAACACCGCCGCCAGCATGCCTTCGCGCACTTCCGGTAAAACGTTGGAAATATTCAGGTCCCGCTTCACGCGCGGCGCGAAATTGTCCATCTCTTCCTGCGAGTGTGGATACTGCAAATAATAAAGCGTGCCGCCATTGGCAAATGCGGCGGCCAGCGCCGCCAGTTGCAACGGGGTGATCTGAATGCCTTCCCCGAAGCTCGACATCCGCGCAACTCCTCCGTACACCGGTGGCTGCATCGGAAACGATCCTGGATGCTCATCGGGCAAATTGTATCCGGCAAGTTCACCCAGGCCGAGCAGGCGTCCGTATTTGGATACCGTGTCAAAACCCATGCGGCGGCCCAACTCCTCAAAGAACGTGTTATTGGAGTGCGCCAGGGCTTCCGTCAAATTCATGTACTTGCGGCGGCCCACCTTCAACATGGTGTCGCTAGTGATGACATTTTCTTCCAGCGCCGCGATGGCAATCGTGGGCTTGATCGTCGAGCACGGAATGTAGCCGTCGCCGAAGGCAATCTTCTGATTCACGATTGTCAGGATGCGCCCGGTGTTCGGATCCACGGCGACGACCGAACCGTTATAACGGCCCAGTCCTTCCACAACCGCCTGCCGCACAATGGGATCATCGAACGTGGGATCATCGTCGCGCACGGAATCCGCATACGTGGGCACGCCGCGATAGCGCGCAGCGGCATGGCGCGCGTGCGAACTCGACTTCGATTTTGCGTTCGAGGAATTATTAACGATGGCCTTGGCGGAAGGCTCTGCGGCGGGCAGTGGCACGGCAAGTGTCACGCCCAAGCACGCTACAATCACAATTTTCCCAATTTCGCGGATCATTAAGGCCTTGCCCCTGGTCAGTCTCAGTAGTCCTGGTCGGCGTGGAGCTAAATCTACTCTAGCTGCGCGTCCCGGTCAACGTTTGTCCCGTAGCGAGGCAAACACGTCGCCAGAGTTTTCGATAAGTGATAATAAACCGCTTAACTCTGAAACGCAGCCCGCTTCTCGTCTGCACGTTAACCGGACTGGCAGACTGAGACGTAGTTTACGCATGCGGTGGATGCCCTGACAATAGTTAACTAGGCCCAGTACGTATCTATGTGCTTTGTTTTGAACGCCTGACCGACCGGACAGCACCAGACTGCCCAAGTGTCCATTAAGGAGAAGATTCTTCGTTTACACAAACCGACGTGGCCGGGCACGTCGCAATTTGCGACGTACAACAAAAATAGAAATGGACGGGAGATTCGCCCTTCTCCCGCCCATTCTGCGTTGCTCGAAAAAAATATTACTCAGCGCGCCGGCCGCGCCTTGGCATCGCCGCCGCCAGCCACCGCTGCCGCAGCCTTCATCGGAGCCTTGTCCGTGGCAACGGTTGCGCTGCCATTGGCGCCAGGCGTTGTCCCTGCAGTCTGCCCGGGCATGGGAATGCCCATGTTTTTGCGCAAAGCGTTTTCCAGTTTGTCGCGGATGTCCTTATTCTCGCGCAGGAAAACGCGAGCGTTTTCCCGGCCCTGGCCCATTCTCTCGCCGCCATAGCTCAACCACGTGCCGGACTTTTCGATCAAGCCCTTGTCCACACCGAGATCAATCAGGTCGCCTTCGCGCGAAATGCCTTCGCCGTACAGAATGTCGAACTCCGCTTCGCGGAACGGCGCGGCTACCTTGTTCTTCACCACTTTGCCACGCGTCCGCGAACCCACCACGCGGTCGCCTTCCTTGATGGCCTGTATCCGGCGAATGTCCACGCGCATGGAAGCGTAAAACTTCAGCGCCCGCCCGCCGGTTGTCGTTTCCGGGTTGCCAAACATCACGCCAATCTTCTCGCGAATCTGATTGATGAAGATCAGGCAGGTTTTCGATTTGGAGACAATCGCAGTCAGTTTGCGCAGCGCCTGTGACATCAGCCGCGCCTGCAAGCCCATCTGCGGGTCGCCCATATCGCCTTCGAGTTCGGCCTTGGGCACCAACGCGGCCACAGAGTCCACCACAACCACGTCCACGCCGCCCGAGCGGATCAGCGTTTCCGCGATTTCCAGCGCCTGCTCGCCGTTGTCCGGCTGCGACACCAGCAAATTGTCCACATCCACGCCCAGCTTGCGCGCATAGCTTGGGTCAAGCGCATGCTCCGCATCGATGAACGCGGCCTGCCCGCCCAATTTCTGCGCCTCGGCGATGATGTGCAGCGTCAGCGTCGTCTTGCCGCCCGATTCCGGCCCGTACACTTCAATCACACGCCCGCGCGGGAAGCCGCCCACGCCCAGCGCCGCGTCCAACGACAAACACCCCGATGGAATCACGTTCACCGGCACCAGTACATCCTTGCTGCCCAGCCGCATGATGGAACCTTTGCCGTGCGCTTTCTCGATCTGCGCTATTGCCGCTTCTAATAGTTTTGCCCGTTCATCTGTCATTTCTCACCTCGGTGGAGGAAATTGGGTAACTCGCGAATAGGTCATTTGGGGGCATTCTCATGCGGACGCCGGGAACTGCGCCGCAACTTCTCCAGATTCATTACAAGAGCGGTATGTTACCACTTCGTATCTGGGAATGCTACCCCTACTTCCCTTCCGCCTTACACAATCGAAAAAGGCTGGCCTCATCTTCTTTTCAGGGGGTCGGAGCTTTAGCTCCGACATTGGCCACCAGCAAACACCGGGCTTTAGCCCCTGAGGAATCTGCTCCCGCCTTTAACGGATTGCAAAAAAGTCTTCAACGGTTGCAGCCATGCTCCAGGTCGTGATCTACCAGACTCGCCAGCGCCCTCTGCTCCCGGCGGTCCCACTCGGCCTGCTCTTCCCGGGAAATCGAGCGCAAACGGGTCAGGTATCGCCCGCGCGTGCGCACCTCAAGAAGCTCAAATTCGAGCCTCTCATGCTCTACACAGCTTAGAACATCGCAACGCGTCTGGGTCATGGGCCACCTGTTGAAAACTTCAGGTGCCACACTAACCCATAGGCGAACAAAAAGCAAATACTATTTTCGCCTGGTGTTCGCCTTGCGCCGCCACCCCCGTCACTGTCATTCCCGGGCCATGTGGCACAGTCACTCCTGACTGTGCTCTTGGGTTGCTTCTTTCCAGCGACCGCCCCTTTCCCTTATCACCAGCCTATCTTCCCCGCACTCCTCCATGGCCATTCTTCTGCCGTTCTCACCAACCCCGCTGAAACAGGGTTCATTTCAATGTAGGTCCGTATTCGCCCAAATTCCTGTTCATTTCGCACCCAGTGATCGTAGGATTCGTCCTGCCAAAACGCCTTTCCAACACGTCCGAGAATGCGATTTGCCTCACGAGCGCTGATACCCTTGATCCCGCGCATGATTTTTGTAATGGAGATTTGAGGCGTGATAAGCATGTGCACATGATTCGGCATGATCACGTAAGCGTGAAGTTGAAACTGGTGAAGATGAGTTGTACCTCTTGCGATGATCGTTGCCAGGCAAGAAGCGATTCTCGCATCCTTGAGCCACTTAGGCCCTGTTTTGGCGCGGTCCAACAGTCTGTCGGCCATCACAAACTTCCGCCCGGGTGACTGCTCGGCCGGAAGAGCACAGTCAGGAGTGACTGTGCCACATGGAAGCGAACCATGCAGCCGCCAAGTCAGAAATACGGGCGCGCCCTCCGGTTGCCAATGGGGAAGATTCCGGCTGTAAAAGGTCATGGCCCCAACTGTTATTTCATCGTCAGGATCAAACGAGTACGATATAGCCACTATATAATATTATTGTCTGTAAATATACACTGCGCCGCCAGCAACGCTGTCACGTTTGACTCTTGTGGCACAGTCACTCCTGACTGTGCTCTTGGGTTACTCTTCGAACTGCTGCCCTACAAGGCTGTCCACCTTACTTCTTCCCCTCACCATAATCGTAAAACCCCCGTCCGGTCTTCCGCCCCAACCACCCCGCCGCCACATATTTCTTCAGCAGCGGGCACGCGCGATATTTCGGATCGCCCAGCCCTTCCAGCAGCACGTTCAAAATATCCACGCAAACATCCAGTCCGATGAAATCGGCGAGTTCCAGCGGCCCCATGGGATGATTCATTCCCAGCTTCATCACCGCGTCCACCGCTTCCGGAGCGGCCACTCCCTCCATCACCGCATACGCCGCCTCATTAATCAGCGGCATCAGCACCCTATTGGACACGAATCCCGGCGCATCGTTCACGGCCACCGGCGTCTTGCCCAGTTTCCTTGCCAACTCCATCGTAGTAGCAAAGGCCGCGTTGCTCGTCTGCAGCGCGCGAATCACTTCCACCAGCGCCATCACTGGCACGGGATTCATGAAGTGCATGCCCACAAAGCGATCCGGCCGCTGCGTCATTGCCGCCAGCGCCGTCACCGATATCGAGGAAGTGTTGCTCGTCAAAATCACTTCGGGACGAAGCACCTTGTCGGCTTCCGTCAGCACGGCGCGCTTGATCTCCAGCTTTTCCGGCACCGCCTCCACCACAAAATCCGCCGACGCAATCGCGCCGAAATCGGTCACGGGTTTCAGCCGCGCTAGCACCACGGATTTCTCTGCTTCCGCCAGCTTCCCTTTCTTCACTTCACGGTCGAGGTTCTTGCCAATCGTCTCCATGCCGCGCTGCAAAAACCGCTCCTCCACATCGCGCAAAATCACGTTGTAGCCCGCGCGCGCAAAAACGTGCGCAATGCCGTTCCCCATCGTCCCCGCGCCCAGCACCGCCACTGTCTTGATGGAATCAGTAGACACGAATCAACCCCCGCTTCTCGCGAAGTTAGCGCGTCGAGTAGCCCAAGCATGCCTCCCAGTCAATGTAAGGTCAAGCGGGCAAGCTGGTGATCGCTTTGAAGGGGCCCTTCTTGGACGCGAGCGTCGCCAGCCACGCCGCCAGCGTCGCGAATTTCTCATCCTGCGTCCACGGTGAGCCCAGCGCGCGCCCCAGTTCCGTGACCCTTCGCAAAAGGTTAGCCCGCGGCACGCGCAAGGCCTTCGCCGCTTGCTCCAATAGTTCGCGTTCTCGTATCGAAATGAGCTCCATCCCGCAGCGTTTACCAGCATCCAGCAGGCACTCGCGAAACAACTCGCCGTCCGCCGTATGAATCAGCGCATGCGATGCAAGAATCTTCTCCAGTTCAGGAAGTGTCCTCCCCGAAGCCAGCAAAAGCGCACCGCGGCTCAATTTGTAGCCGCGCCTCTCCAGGTCCGCTTGCAGCCCGTGAATCGCCCGATACGCCAGTTCCCTCCCCTTCTCCCGCACTCCAGCAATAAATACGTGCGCTTCCGGCAAAGCCATTCTCTCCCCCGTGTGATACGGCTGCCGGAACCGGTACGTGAACGTCTCCACCAACTGCAACCGCTCGCGATGCAGCACCACCGGTTTACCCTTCTCCACGCACACCGCCACCACCGCACTCCATCCAGAATGCACACGAAATCCCACCGTCGCATTTTTCATGAAAGCCTCCGGGGTAGAGGAAACGGAGGACGTTAAGGATGCAAGCAGCCAGTCGCGAAGTCAAGCAATACTCCCGCGTTCACTCCGGCGCCTGGCCTTCCACCACTTCTTTCACGATCTCGCGCGCCCGGCTTTCATCCTCCGGCATTACAAATAAGCTGGCCCGGCTCCCCTCGCGATCCACGCGACAGCGGACGCCATTCTCATGCATCGCCGCCACGAGAAAGTCGCTCGGCTCACTCGTTTCCGTCTCCCATACCTTCGCGGTGGCATCTTCTTCATACCATCCCGCTTCATCGCCAGCCGTCGGTGGGCCCGGTATGTCTTCGCTCTTCGCTGGCGTCATCATTTCTGGCAGCTTGCGCACTCCGTCTGAACGATCCACTAAAAGCTTTTGCAGTTCCTGGCTTCCAATCTCTTCGATGTCTTGCGTTCCGTAGGCTTCCTTGACGGCTGCTTCCGCCTTTTCATAAAGCGAGAACGGCACGCCAATCTCATAAGCGGGAAAGTTGCTCAAGTTGAACAGATGATCGCGCCGGAACACTGTGTTGTGCGCAATCCCGGCTTCATCCAATACACCGCACAACTCCGCGTGCAGCCGGGAATCCTCGCCCTTCCAGAACGAGCAGAACGGGTCTTCATTGGGGTCACCGGGGTCTGCCGGCGGGCTTTCCGGCGCTTGCGCGTAATGCGGCTCCCACACCAGGTCCACATCGCAATCGGCGCAACGCGTGAATCCCGGCCGGTACTCCACCTTGCATTGAGGGCAAATCATTGTGGTCGCTATTCCCTTTTCGCCTGACCCAAACTATCTCACAAAGCGCCCACGGGAGGGCAAGGCTTCAGCCCCGGCGCAAACGCCCTAGAACTGATGGGCTTTAGCCCCTGAAGAAATTCTTTTCTTGGGTTCCCAATCGAAGAGGGATTCCTCGCTTCACTCGGAATGACGTTCAGGGACGCTTTTTAACGCGCCCTAATATTTCGGCGTATCTCCCAAATTGTAAAATACGAACGAATAAATATCCGCCGTCTCTTCAATCCTCTTTGTGGTACTGCTAAAACCGTGCCCTGATTTGGTGTCAATGCGAATCAGCACCGGATTGTCGTGGCTCGCCGCCGCCTGCAACGTCGCGGCATACTTGAACGAGTGCGCCGGCACCACGCGATCATCATGATCCGCCGTGGTAATCAGCGTGGCAGGATACTTCATCCCACTCTTAATGTTGTGCAGCGGCGAATACGCATACAGCGCCTTGAATTCGTCTGCATTATCGCTGGACCCGTAATCCGCCGCCCAGTTCCACCCAATCGTGAATTTCTGGAAGCGCAGCATATCCATCACGCCGACCTCCGCCACCGCCACGTGGAACAGCTCCGGCCGCTGGTTCATCACCACGCCCACCAGCAAGCCCCCGTTCGATGCGCCATTGATCGCCAAGTGTTCCGGCGAAGTGTATTTGTTGGCGATCAGCCATTCCGCCGCGGCGATGAAATCATCGAACACGTTCTGCTTCTTCAGCTTTGTTCCCGCTTCGTGCCACTTCTCGCCATACTCCCCGCCGCCGCGCATGTTCGCTGAAGCATACACAAAGCCCTGCTCCAGCAGCGCCAGCCGCAGCGCGTTGAACCCTGGCGAATTGCTGATGTTGAACCCTCCGTAACCATACAAAACCGTGGGGTTCTTTCCGTCCAGCTTCAGACCCTTTTTGTGTACCAGGAACATCGGCACGCGCGTGCCATCCTTGCTTTTGTAAAATACTTCGCGCGTCTCGTACTCCTCTGGCCGGAAACCCGGTATCTGCGGCGCCCGGTACACGGCGGATTTTTTCGACGCCAAATCGTAGCTGAAAATCGTGGGTGGGTAATTCAGCGACGAAAACAGGTAGAAGCCAGTCTTATCGTCGCGATTCCCCCGCTGAAAACCACTAGCCGCGCCCGCGCCGGGGAGTTCGATTTCGTTCTCGATCCGGCCATCGAGGCTGTAGGCGTAAATATGGCTGGCCACATCCTTCAAATAAGTGAGAAAGAGTTTATCCCCCACCACATCAGCCCCGACCAGCGCCTCCGGCTTTTCGGCCACCACTTCTTTCCAGGGAGCCGCGGTATTCGCCGGATCGAAAAGCATCACGTGGTAATTCGGCGCGTTGTGGTTGGTGTACACCAGGAACTTGTCGCCAACATTCTCGATTACGTCGTAGGTGTCATCGGTGATGACGCTGACGATCGGTGTAAAGCCCTTTTCCTTTTTTGAGAGGTCGCGAAAATAAGCCGCATTCCCGCGCTTCCCTTTTCCACGGTCCGAAACCTCCAGGATGGCGAAGCGCTCGTCTTCCGTAACTCCCACTTCATGAAAACGCTGCGCGTTGGCCTTGTCCTCGTAAATCAGTTCATCGGCGGATTGCGGCGTTCCCACCACGTGGTAGTACACCTTCTGAAATTCGTTTTTGGATGAGAGTTCGTGCCCCGCTGCCGGTGCATCATAGCGGCTGTAGAAAAATCCGTTGCCCGCCCAGGAAATTCCCGTGGCCTTCAACCATTTCAAATCGTCAGGGAGATCCTTCTTCGTGGCCACTTCGATGACGTGCGCCTCCTGCCAGTCGGACCCGCCCACGGAAACGCTGTAAGCGGCGAAGCGTCCGTCGTGCGAAACGTCAAAGATGCCCAGACGCGAAGTGCCATCGGCGGAAAACTTATTGGGGTCCAATAACTGATCCGGCGCGCCTTCCAATCCTTTCTGCACGTAAACCACGCTTTGGTTCTGCAATCCGTCATTCTTGGTGAAGAAAAACATTTCGCCCTTGCGAAAGGGCGCTGTATATTTCGGATAGTTGTAAAGCTGCTCCAGCCGCTGCTTCACCTGCGCGCGATACGGAATCCTTTCCAGGTAGCCAAATGTGACTTTGTTCTCCGCCTGCACCCATTTCGCCGTCTCCGCCGAATTGTCGTCCTCCAGCCAGCGATAGGGATCGGCCACCTTCACGCCGTGGTAGTCGTCCACCTGATCACCTTTGCGCGTTTGCGGATAGTCCAGGCTCTGCGCGAACGAAGGAGCTGCGGCAAGCGCCAGGCCTAAGAGAGCGAGAGTAATTCTCATCTGGCGGAGCTGAATCTGTTTCATGGCGTTGTTCCTTTCGAGGCAGCTGGGTGTCACACAGCAGGATGCCCCATTTGGACGCGTTAGCACCCGAAAGAGTATACGGCCAGTCGGGCCTTTGCCCCGAGTGCACCTTAATCTCTGTTCCCTGACCCGCGCCGGCCGTCTGGCCTTCGAGTCTAATTTGGCAAAAATGCGCTTCGTCACCGACGGTCCTGTTTCCCTCAAGCCATAGCAAACGATTGTCATTCCGAAGGCGGGGTCTGCCCGAGGAACCTGCTTTTCCAGTGCGGTCACGGCAAAGCAGGTTGTTCGCTTCGCTCAGAATGACACGTTCTTTATGTCTTGTAACTAAATGAAAAGAAAGTGGTTTTTGCAGGTTTTCCGGGCCTCCCTTGCTGTTCAGGCGCTGCGTCTTTTTCACCCCATCCCGCGTATTCAAGGTAGTATGAGCGCACAAGCTTTCACCCTGATGGCTGCAAGGTCCCCGCTGCTCTTCGCGGGTCTCATGACTGATGATCGGCAAACCATTGCGCTCGGCCTGCGCCGCCGCGACCCCGACCTGCTCGACCAGCTCATCGAGCAGTACCAGCAGCGCCTCTATCGCTATCTCCTATTCCTCACCGGCAACCCCGCGCTCGCCGAAGATTTCTTCCAGGAAACCTGGATCCGCATTCTCGAGCGCGGTGACCAGTACAACGCCAAATCCAAATTCGAGTCCTGGCTCTTCGCCATCGCGCGCAATCTGGTGATTGACGCCTCGCGCCGCAAAAAACTCGCCAGCCTCGAAGCGCTGGCCGATCCCGAAACGCAGCAACCTTACGAGCCACCCGATCTTCACTCCGCCTCGGCATTGCAAATGCTCCTCGCGCGCGAGAACCAGCAAGCCGTGCAAGTTTCTCTGCTGAAAATCCCCGCCTACTACCGCGAAGTCTTGGTCCTGCGCTTTCACGAGGACCTGGGACTGGAAGAAATTGCCGCCGTCCTCGCCGCTCCCCTTTCCACCGTGAAGTCTCGGCTCTACCGCGGCCTCGCCGCGCTGAAATCCGCTCTGCAGGAAGGTGCCGCATGAACGAAACTCTTCACCAGCGTGCCCAAAGACTCCTGGCGGAATCACTCGTAGAAGGCATCGCCGCACCCGAGCAATCCTGGCTGGCGCAGCACCTGCGCGAGTGCGCGGATTGCGCGCGCGAAGCAGCCGAAACGCAGGAAGCTCTACAAGCTCTTCGCGGAGTGCCGGTTACCGTGCCGCGCGACCTGGTTGCCCGCACACAGATGCGTGTCCGCATGCGCGCCCAGGAAAATGGCGAATCTTCGCGCAGCAACCTGCTCCTTTGGATCATCACGGGAGTTAGCTGGCTGCTCGGAGTCTTCAGCGCGCCGGTGGTCTGGCGCGGCTTCGCGTGGTTCGGCGGCCATTTCGGCGTGCCGCGCCTGGCCCTGGAAATGGGATTTGCGCTCTGCTGGGGCATCCCGGCACTGTTGGCCGTGGCCGCTGTGCTCTATCAACGCGCTGCAGCCCAGAATTTAGCGGGTCCGCAAACGCAGCGCGCACCGAATCGGCCACATTGATTCTGTGGCACTGGAGGTTGTGTCATGGGTATTTTCGCGGAGGGCACGGTTTGGAGAATAGTAGCCCCCCGTCATTCCGAACGGAGTCTGCGGTGTGAGGAATCCCTCTCTTCTTGGGTTTCCTCGAAAACAAGTTTGCAGTGAGCGGCCTAGAAATCGAGGATACTATGTCTGACATGTGGAACGAACGTATGCGCCTGATCCGCTTCCGCCGGAAGCGTGAGCACACCAAATTTCGCGACGAGCTGCGCCTCATCCCCCGCTGGCTCGTGAGGACATGCGTAATCGTTTGGCTCGTCGCGATCGCCATCGCCTGCCCCATCAACTTCTACAACATGCAGCACCATCGCAACTATTTCCCTTCCCCCGACTTGGCTGGTCAACCCCTGCTCGCCTGCCTGGCCCTGGCTGGAGTGATCACCGCCGTTATGTTTGGGCTCTCCTGCCTGGTGTTTATCCTGGGCTACGTCTATAACGACGCCAAGCGCCGCGGGATGAATCCCGTCCTGTGGACAGTGCTGGTCCTCCTTCTGTCTGGGCCTTATGTGTTCATCGGGCTGATCGTCTATTTGTTGATCCGCGACCCCTTGCCTTATCCCTGCCCGCAGTGCGGCGCCACCGTTTCCGCCCGTTTCAATTTCTGCCCCAACTGCAAATGCAATCTGCGCCCCACCTGCCCGCACTGCCAGCACGAAGTCGCGGACACGGACAAGTTCTGCCCCTACTGCGGCGCGGAATTAACCCCCGCAATTCCTCCCACCACATCCGCAGCAGGTGGATCTGCAACCTGAGTGGTTCGCTTACAAACGACAAATGAGATCTGGATTGAGGTCGGCGTGAAGAGCGCTTCTTCGTCAGGGCATGGCTTTAGCGACTGAGGCGAATCGGAACCACACTGGAGCGAGGCATTGGGGGCGAAACGAACCCCGCCCCCGTCGTAAGCAAACCGAACTAACTAGAAGCGCCCGCTGAGCTTTGCTGCATCTCGTCCGCGCTCGGCCCGTACAGCCCCGGCACGGGAATACCAAGCTGGCGATAGTACATCGTCAATTGGCCGCGATGATGAATGATGTGATTGAAGACCATGCCGCGAAGGCAAGCCACCCTTGGCATAGTGAAGATGGTCTTCCCACCGGCCAGCAGCGACCAGTTCTTCATCAAGTCAGCGTCGCTGGCTTTGGCGATCGCCGCGCGAGCTTCCGTCACGTTTTTGTCGAACTCCGCAAGAATCTGCTGACGATTTTCCAGTTTTGGCGGCTGGTAACCTGGTCCGCCGACGGGAGCATAGTCGAAATTTTCGGTGTTCAAGGTCATGGTGGCCCAGCCAGGTAAATTGGCCAGATGGAGGCCGTACCAACCCACTGTGCCGCACTTCTCGTGCAGCTTCCAGTTCCATTGATCGTCCGGTAAACGCTCCAGTGTTTTGCGGGTGTTGGCCATTTCCTGGTCGAATTCGGGAAGTATGGATTGTCCAATGGTCATTGCGATCTCCTTTGCGGAAAGTGGATGCGAGGCCGGGAGATCATAGGCGAATAAAAAGCGAATGTCAAGCCTTTTTGTAAGACACTTGCGTTTCTCGCCTCCGCCACACTGTTGACAATGGGATGAATGCCGCCAGATTTCGGTAGTGCGTCAATTTCCGTTTAGGCCACGCTTTAATCGAGCACATGGGCCCCAGTACGAAGATGTCTGATTAGCACGACGAATCGGGCATCAGGACGGGTTGCATCGAGCCATCTTGGTTAATCAGATTCCTGGACCGGCAGTAGTACAGTAGGTTACTGCAGCTTGGCGTATTCGGCCTTGGCTTGCTTTAAGAGAGGAAGGCTGGGGTCGGCGTCCTTCCACAGCCCGAGGAGGCGGCCGATGGTCCGTTTGGCTTTTTCTCGCTCGCCCTTGGCGAGATAGTTGGCCGCCAGCGTTCCGTGCGCCGCGAGCCACAATTGCTGGGTCTCCCACCCGAGCGCCCGGTTCTGGAGACCCATGAGCTTTTCATACCAGGTGATGGCATCGTCCGTTTTTCCAGCTTGTTGATAGGCGCTCGCGAGAGCTTCGACGCTGAAGGGTGTGCTGTTCTCAGTGTTTGAGAGAGTGAACAGTTCGATCGCCTTGTCGGTCTGTCCCTTAGCCAGTGCAATCTCTCCCTGGAGGAGATGCAGGTAGCCAGTCTGCTCGGCATTTTTAGAGTCGGCGAGCGGCGCGACGAGACTCTCCAACTTTTCTGCTTTGTCCAGAGCACCGGCGCTTACATACTGCCGGCCCATTCGCGTGCCGAAGATGACCTTTGGTCCAATCGTTGCAAAGTTACCGAAAGCCTTGTCGAGCTCTCGCCGCTCGGCGCGCATGTCCCCTTGTCCATCCGCGAGGATGGCGAGCCAGAGATGGACACGGGCCGTGCTTAGAGGGGCTTGTTGATTCTGCAGGATGGTCAAACATTCGTCGAAACGCTTCCGGGCGCTCGCGTAGCGGCCGTGGTACAAGTCCAGTATTGCCAAAGAGCGCGTGCCGTTTTCGCGCGATTCCGAATTTTCCAGCATCCCTGAAAAGATCTGCTCCGCTTTCTGGTCCTCGCCATTCAGGATGAGGGCAAAACCATATTCCCTGCCGACGTCACCCGCCACGAGCCAGTGGGGGTCCAGCTGAACAGCTGCGGCATAGGCGGCGAGCGCTTCCGGCAATTGATTTAGAACTTTGTAGGCGGTGGCCATTTCGATATAAGTTCTGGCGTCATCCGGGGCGACCCTGATGACTTCCTTGTACTGTGCGATGGCCTCTGGTGCGCGTCCGTGCCTGCGGAGAAGGCGCGCATAATTGGAGAGCATGGTCCAATCGTCGGGATAGCGGCTCAAGTACGCAGGATAAAGGGCGTCAGCGTCGCTGACGTGCTCCAAATCATCTGCATAGTTGATTTGAATCAGCAGGCGCTCGCGGTCGGTGGTTCGCGAGGCGAGCGCCAGGGCCTTTTCGTATTCTTGTTTTCCCTCGACCGGCGCGTTTGCGATAAAACTGAAATAGTCACTGCCGAGCGCTGCATGGGCCATGGCAAAGTCTGGATCGCTCTGGACCGCAGCGCGCATCAGAGTTACCGCATCCTGGAACTTTCCCTGGTGCCAGAGTGCCATGCCATCTGCGTACTGCTTGAGAGCGGTCAGAGAGCTGGTGGTCACTTCCGGGAGCGGACGGTCTGCGCGGTGAATTTGATAAAGCGACTCACCGAGGTCGCGTCGAATATCCGCAGCAATGACATCGAGAGCATCTAGAACGTGGTCCTCACCGTAAGAGCGTTCCGTATACGAGCGGACCGTCGCGCCGGTTTGCGGATCGATCAATTGCGCGGACAGGGCAAATTCCTGGCCGGTGCGAGTGATGCTCCCGGCGATCAGACCGCGAATATTCTCGCGCTGGCAAATCTCGCGTCCCATTGGGGGAGTGACACGCGCAGTTGCGGGTCTGCCCATCAGCCCAAGGACTGTGCCAACACGGACCTGGGGAAAGACATTGGCGTGGCGAGATTGCTCCAGGCTGACGGTGAATGCCGTGCGAAGCGCTTCGTCAAAGCGCGTATCGCCCGTCTGGTTTTCGAAATCAGTGACGAGAACGGAATCGCGCGGGCTGAAGGAAAATGCGGGTCTGCCGTACAAAAGCCAGAAGCCCAGCCCGCTCAATGAGAGTAGAACCGCTACCGCCCCAAGCACCCACCTTTTCGACCGTCTTAGCGGCCCGCGAACAGCTCCTGTCGGCTTGTGTATGGCCTCGGAAGCAGTCGGCTCCGCGGAAGAAACTGGCGCCCGCGAGGGAGCCGGGATTTGTTTTACTTCCGCGATAAAGCGGTAACCGCGTCGCGGGATCGTCTCAATGTAACGTGGTTTTTCGGCGTCGTCGGCCAGCGCCTCGCGCAGCTTCTTCACGCCGGTGTTCAACCCGTCCTCGAAATCAACAAAAGTATCTTCCGGCCACAGACGCTTTTGGAGTTCTTCGCGAGTGACCACTTGTCCGGGCTTTTCAGCCAGCACACCCAGCAGGCGTAGCGGCAGGTCCTGGATCTTGACGCGAGTGCCGCCTTTGCGGAGTTCTCCGGAGGGGAGGTCTACTTCGTACGGTCCGAAAGAGAATGAGGGCTGAAACCCTTTTGACGTGTCCATAGAATTGGTCAAACCCATGACCGGGGACGCGCTGCGCATGCTAACACCCGGTATGAACCTGCGCAAGATTTGGCACGCCTTCTGCCGCAGCGAGCCTGTAACTGGTATTGCTCCAATAAGTTGACTGTCCGGCAAGAGTCCAGCAACAGTCCGGCTTCCGTCCATTGACCTGCGATGGGTCTTTCCCGCATTGTGGCGCGCATTGTTCGCGAGGAGTTGCGTACCAGTGGACATAGCGGCGGACGACAAGGCGAAGAAGGACTTCGAGGAATTGCTTGCTGCTGTCTGGGCCAAGCAGTTGGCGGGGTTGCGCACACCTGTAGATCTCAGCGCGGTGGAAGCGAGTGGCAGAGACAGGGTGAAGGCGCAGGAGGCTGCAATAAATGATGGACAGCAGGAAGCGAATCAAGGATTTGCGAAGAATTACGGGCGGAATTGCGGGTAGCGCAATCCTGCTGGCAGGGCAAGCGACTGGAAGCAGCTGGAATCGCGCCGCTAGAGCGGCTGAGTCGGTATGAGGCGCGAAGCGGGGGAGGAGAAAATGACCGTGATTCACGAAGCACAGTGGAGCGCAGCAGGAGGCGAAGGAAAGGGCAGGCGGGGAAGTGAGGTCACAAAAGCAGCTCTTCTCGGCATCGCGGCCGCGGCGGCTCTGATGTTGGTCGTGCTTCCGCTTCAGGCGCAGGCGCAGAACGAAATCGTGCTTTATGCCTTCACGGGATCAGTTACGAGCGGGCCGGACGGGTCGTATCCTGGCGCGCCGTTGCTGAGGGATGCGAAGGGGAATCTTTTCGGCACTACGGAATCGGGGGGCGATTCTGGCGATGGAACCGTGTTCGAGTTGGTGTACATCTCGCCAGGGAAGTATCAAGAGCAGGTGCTGTACAGCTTCAAAGGCATAACCACGACGGAGCCGTCAACGCAGGACGGTGCGGATCCCATGGCAGGGTTGATTATGGACGCAAAGGGCAACCTGTACGGAACTACGGCAATCGGGGGCGTGGCGGTGGGGTGCACGAACCTGGGCGGGTGCGGAACCGTGTTCGAGCTGCACTACCCTGCCTCACCCGGACAGGGATACATTCCGGAGATATTGCACAACTTCGGGGGCAATCTGAACCTCGATGGTTACCAACCCTACGCGGGCTTGGTGATGGACTCGTCGGGGAACCTTTACGGTACAACTTTATTAGGCGGCAGTTCGGGTTTTGGGACCGTGTTCGAGATCAGCTCGTCGGGGACCTATAGCTTGCTGCACACCTTCGCGGCCAACAGCAGCGATGGTGGACTGCCGTACGCGGGTTTGGTGATGGACGGATCGGGGAACCTGTATGGCACGGCGTCACTCGGCGGCGTTTCCAACCAAGGTACAGTATTTGAATTGGCCAACTCCTCCGGGAACTTTACTTACAACACGCTGTACAGCTTTAAGCTCAACGGCGATGGGCAAGCCCCGATAGCCGGAGTGATTGTGGACGCTTCGGGAAACATTTTCGGAACTACACAATTTGGGGGTACCTCGAAGGCTTGCGGTACCAAGCTCGGTTGCGGAACCGTATTCGAGTTGGTCTATTCGCCCCCCTCTCCGCCCGCCACTTCCGGGAATTATACAGAGATGTTGCTGCACACGTTCACGGGTCTGACAACTGGTGATGGTGGAACGCCCCTAGGTTTGGTCATGGACTCATCGGGGAACCTCTACGGCGCCACGGAAATCGGCGGCGGTTCGACGAACACCTGCGTCTACGGTTGCGGGACCTTGTTCGAGTTGGTTTATTCGCCCCCCTCTCCCCCCTCCGCCACCGGGAGCTACACGGAAACGGTGCTTTATAGCTTCCCGACCTCGAGCGGCGACGGGTTGGTCCCCAATGCAGCGTTAATAATTGACTCTTCCGACAACCTCTACGGCGTTACCACAAACGGCGGCTACACCACTCCCTCCGGAGGCGGCGTTCTAACGGCTTGCCCCTTCGGGTGCGGGACTGTGTTTGAATACACACCTAGTCCGGGCGCGTATGCGCAGTACTCGACAATCGGACCAATCAATTTCGGGTCCGTGGACGTCGGTAGCACGGCCACGCAACAGCTCGCGCTCGTGAATACCGGCGGAACGTCGTTCGACGTGGACAGTATTTCGTTAACTGGTTCCAGCACGGCATTTACTTTGACGAATGCTCTATGCAATGGAATGACTGATTTTCCGTTCACTGCAACGGTTACTCTTGCGCCGCAACAAACGTGCACATTCACACTGCAATTCGCGCCTACGGTCCAGGCAACGGGCCAGGGTGAACTGCTGACCGTTGCCACGACAACTACAAATAGCAACGCGAGCGCAGGGGCGGGAGGAGCCGGCCAGGCTTTTCTGTTGGCTGGAGACGGAGTCGAGCCGTTTGCATCGTACTCCCCGCTGCAACTCAGTTTTGGCAACGTCACCTTGAACACTCCCGCCACTCAGACCGTGACCGTGACGGATACCGGCACCGGGCCACTGGTCCTTCAATTGGCGGAGATCTCTGCCCTTGGAACCGGATTTTCCTACACACAAGTCGTGTGCAACGCGGTGGTAGAGCCCTCGCCCACGCCATTTCCCCTGACCATAACTCCCGGCAACTCCTGCACGTTTACCGTGCAATTCGATCCGACGGTTTCGGGAGCAGCGTCGGGAGGACTCGGATTCGCGGATAACGCGGGGGTGGGAGAAAGTAATCTGACCAGCACAAGCATTAACGGGACGACGTTTCAGCAGAACGTGCCGTTCTCAGGGACAGGCGTCACTGCAATGATCGCCACGAAGACGACTTTCACGGCCAGTTCCAAATTCCATGGCCAGACACTGCCGGCGGGGGTAGCGTTGGTGGGAAACCCCGTCACCGTGAATGTCACAGTGAACCCAGCGTCGGGCACCGCCTCGCCAACAGGCACGGTTCTCATTGACGACGGGGGTCTCAACGATACTTGCGCCCCGTCGCCGACGCCACTTACCGCCGGTGCAGGAACATGCATATTGACGATTATGACGTTTCCGGTAGGGGGACTGACTTCGCTGGGGGCAGCGTACACCCCAGTCGCGAACTCGGGTTTTCTGGCGAGCACTGCGCTTAGGGCCGACGAATCGGTTGTGGAAGGTGTCGTGCCGTGCGGCGCTGCCGTTGCTCCCGTGACCGTCCATCAAAAGGCTTCCGTAACCGAAACGTTCACGGTTTGTCTTGCAGCCAATCTCAATCTAAGCGGCGTACCACTCGCGATTCGCGTGACAGAATGTCTGCCGTTTGGTTTCTGCACTGTCCAAATCACTCCAGATCCGAACAACCCTGGCGTGTATGTGGTGAGCGTCACCATCACCACCTACGATAACGGCAATGGCACCGCTTGGCTGCCGGCTCCCCCACCACAAGGTGGCCCCGGACGCTGGCCGCCGACGCCATTCGCATTTGGCGCGTTGTTGATCCTGCTGATACTGCTGCAACTGACGAGACAGAATCGAGGGCGGGCACGGCTGTTGTACACTGCGGGACTTTTATTTGCGCTGGTGCTGAGCGGCATGTCTGGCTGTGGCAGCAGTGCGAACCAGAATGTAACTCCAGTCGGCACGTATACGCTAAACGCCCAGGTTACGGCGGGCGGCGTCTTCAGCGCTACAGTTCCACTAGCCGTGACGGTGACAAAATAGCCGTCTGGCACACAACGAAGATCGGCGGACTCTCGTGCTGCTCGGTGCGAACAGCGCAGCAATTGTGCTTTCGCATCAAAGCGGTCCCCCCGCGCAACCACTCGAACCAGATGCTCGCTTTCCCTTGATCATACCCGCCGGGAGACTTTGCCCTGTATCCATTACGCTCTAAATGAAAATCAAATCGCCCCGCGCGAATACCCTCGACCGTGAATTTGCCTCTCTTCATAAGCCTAGGCCACATGCCCGATTAGCGCTAACCGGAAACTGCCCCAATACCCAGATTTCTTTCGCTTTGTCTTCACCCCATGAAGTGCGCTACGCTTTTTGAATCATGTCCACACTATTTGAGATGGGCAAGCCTGATGGCGGCGAACTAAAACTGAATGACGCGCAGCGCCGCGCCATCACTCATGGCCAAGGACCGCTGCTGGTAATCGCCGGCGCAGGCACGGGCAAAACCCGCGTCATCACTGAGCGCATCCGCCACCTGCTCGAATCAGACCCTTCCCTGCTAGGCGAAAACATCCTTGGTCTGACGTTCACGAAAAAGGCCGCAGGCGAAATGAAGGCGCGCGTGGTAAAAGCCGTCGGCGAGCGCGGCAAAGACGTCGTTCTGGCAACCTTCCATTCCTTCTGCGAAACGCTGCTGAAAGAAGTGGACCCCAACATTCTGCCGCTGGAAAAAGTGGATCACTGGATCATTCTCCGTCGCAATCTGGCGCGCCTCAAACTCGAAAAATACCGCCGCCTGGCCGAGCCCGGGCAATTCCTCAGCGACTTCATCACGTTTTTCTCGCGTTGCCAGGACGAATTGGTCTCCAGCGAGGAGTATCAGGCCTACGCTGATCAACTCGCTGCGGAATTGCAAACCGAGAAAAGCGCCCTCGACGACGACACATTCAAGGAGCGCACCGAACACGTCGCCCTCCAGCAGGAAATCGCCCGCGCCTACCGCGCCAGCGAGGAAATCCTGAAAGAAAAACGCGCGGTTGCGCTAAACGGGCTAATCACCGAGGCCGTCGCGCTTCTCAAAAAAGACCCCAAGCGCCGCCGCCAGCTTCAGGATCGTTTCACTCACATCCTGGTGGATGAATTCCAGGACACCAACATCGCGCAACTTGAGTTGCTGCATCTCCTGAGCGCGGACCCACGCAACATCGTCGTCGTCGGCGACAACGATCAGGCCATCTACCGATTCCGCGGCGCCTCTTTCGGCAGCTTCAAACTTTTCCTCCAACGATTCGCCGGCTGGCAGGAAGGCGAAGACTCCACGCCCTACCGCGTCGCCATGATGGACAACTACCGTTCAACCCCCAACATCCTGCGCGTCGCCACCCAGGTCATCGGCCAAAACGAAGTCAGCCCTGAATTCCCCAAGAAAGTTTTGCAGTCCAACAAAACCGAAGGCGAAAAAATCCGCATTGCAGAGCTTGAGACACCCGAGGACGAAGCCACCTGGGTCGCGGATGAACTCGAACGCCTTCACAATGCGGGCCGTGGCTGGAAAGAGTTTGCCGTGCTTTACCGCCAGCACGCGCATCGCGATGAATTGGTCGAAGAATTGTCCCAACGCAAAATTCCCTTTGTCATCAGCAAGCTTTCCATTCTCGAACATCCCCTGGTGCGCGACGTTCTGGCCTATCTCCACTTGATCGCGCTGCCTTATGACGACATCGCCTGCGCCCGCGTGCTCTCCGCGCCAGCGTGGCATCTTACTCCGGAAGATCTGGTGCGCCTGGCGGAACGCGCGGCCAGGAAACGCGGCACGGCCCTTTACGATGTCCTGCAAGCGCCGCAATCGGAGCTTCCCTTCGACGCATCGCACACCGCTCTGCCTACGATCCTTGAATTTCTGGGGGCGCAACGCAAAACCATGCGCCGTCGCACCGCCCGCGAAATCCTGGGCGACCTTATCGAATGGCTAGAAGTGCCGCAGCGCGCCGCCGCGCAAGACCGCAAGTACGTCAACCAACTCGGCCAATTCATAAAGGACTGGGAGCCCAAGAGCGAAACACGCGGCCTGCCGGAATTTCTGGAATACCTCGACTATTTCCAACAAGCCGGCGGCACGCTCAGTCTCGAAGACGACGCGCCCGGCGATGCCGTGCAACTCATGACCGTGCATGGCGCCAAAGGCCTGGAATTCCCCCACGTCTTCGTGCTGCGTGTGAATTCCGGCGCCTTTCCGCCGCGCAACCGCTCGCCGCTTTTCGAATTCCCCGATCGCCTGATGAAGGAAGAATTGCCAGAGGGCGATTTCCACATTCAAGAGGAGCGCCGTCTTTTCTACGTAGCCCTGACGCGCGCCAAAGAGCGCTTGACCATCACCACGCTCACCGAGAAAAAAGGCAAGGTGCCGGTCTTCGTCGAAGACATCATGATGGAACCCGCCATCAAGCGCCGCGACGTTTTGCAACTCGCCCCAAAAAAGAAGAGCAGCCCGGCGGCCACAGCAAAACAGCAAACGGACGCGCAAGCGGGCGAACTCTTCGGGACAAAAGAAGGGCCACCCAAAATCTTCTCGCGCATCGCCAAGTGGGCCGAGGAATTCCACCCGCCCACGCCGGAACCATTAAAGCTCAGCAGTTCCGCTGTCGAAAACTACCGCAAATGCCCGCAACAATATGCCTTCAGCTATCTCTGGTCGTTGAAAGAAGGCCCGCGCGCCACGCTCAGTTTCGGCAGTGTGATGCATACGACCATCAAGCGCTTCCTCGAGCAACTGAAGAAGGGCACGAAGCTCCCCTTCGCGGAAGTGCAGCACATCTACGAAACAGAATGGAGCAGCGCCGGCTACGAAGACGAATATCAGGAAGCCGAATACAAGAAAGACGGCCTGGAGCAGCTAAAGACCTTTTATGAAACGATGCTGGAAGCCCCCCCGCAAATCCTCGAACAGGAAAAGGGCTTCGAGCTGCCGTTGGCCAACGATGTAATCCTCACCGGGCGCATGGATCAGGTGAACAGCCTGGGGCGCAAAGACGTGGAAATTGTGGATTACAAAACGGGCAAGCCCAAAAAAGAAGCGGACGCGCGAAAGGATCTGCAGCTCAGCATCTATGCCCTGGCCGCGAAAGAGATTTTCGAGTGGAATCCCGTGCGCTTGGCCTTCCATTATCTGCAGAACAACCAGGTCCAGGTGACTACCCGCGACGCCAAACAACTTGACGAAGCCGAAAAAATCGTCCAGGACACCGCGGGCAACATCCGCGCCGGCGAATTCCCCGCCAAAGTCGTCTTCGCCTGCCGCACCTGCGCCTACAAACCAATCTGCCCAGCCCACGAAGAGTCCCTAACCGGCTCCTGCGGCTGACCCGCTTTTTCGGTTTCCGTTGTAATGAATTCACTGGCACCGCTTCCGGTGCGGTCACCAATTGATTTTCCTCATCCCCGATGTTATGTTGGCCAGTAAAGTTCTTTAAGAGATACGTATGAAATCCGCTTGCCTTTCTTTCCTTCTGCTGTGTTTTGGTCTGCCCGCCCATGCGCAAAATACCTGCCCGCCCCTGCAAGCGCCCGCTCCCGACCCACAAATCCTGATTACGCCGCGGCAGGAAATGGAACTGGGCGAGATCCTACGCCAGCAATTCGAGAGCGAACTCCAGGTGGTTGATGACGAACGCCTGACGGGCTATCTGACAAAGGTGGGGAATTCCGTGGGAGCGCAGCTTCCTGCCGTCGGCTTGCATTACACTTTCTTGGTCTACGACCAGCCGGAAATTCAGGCCTTTGGCGCGCCCGGCGGACGCATCTACGTCTCGCGTAAGTTGGCTGCCTTTCTCCGCAGTGAAGATGAGCTAGCTGGAGTCTTGGGCCATGAGATGGGACACATGGTGGCCCGCCAACAAGCTGCCGACTTGTCCCGGCTATTCCGGGACATTCTGGGCTTAAGTAGCTTGCCTGAGAACGCTGACCTTTTCGCGCTCTACAACCAAATGCTCGATAGCGTCCGGCTGAAAAAAGTCCATTCCGGCCCACCCAACGAGGAAGATCGCGCCCAGTTGGTGGCCGATCAACTGGGCATGCAAGCTACCGCCCGAGCCGGATATGCCGTGGAACAGTTTCCCGATTTTCTGGACCGCCTGATGCAAACCAAAGGGAAAACGGGGAATTGGTTTTCCGATCTGTTCGGCGCCACGAAATCAGCCTCGAAGCGTTTGCGGGTGGCTCTGAAGGACCTTAACGCCGTACCAAAAGAATGCGTGGCAAAGCGCGTAACTCCGGGAGGCGATGAATTCGCCCAATGGCAAGCAGCCGTGCTGCACTATCGTGGCACAGGCCATTCCGAAAACTTGAAGGGAGTGGTGGAGCGAAAAGCTCTGAAAGATCCCCTTCGCGGAGACATCACGCGATTTCAATACAGCGGAGACGGAGTATATATTCTGGCGCAAGACCAGGGCGGCATCTATGTGCTGACACGCGACCCCCTGAAGTTTGTTTTCCGCATCGATGCTCCCGAAGCGGAAGAGGCGCAGTTCACTCCTGACGGAAAGAATGTCGCGTTCTTCGACACGGCGCTGCGCGTCGAAACATGGAACATTGAAAAACAGGAACAAACGGCAATTTCCGACGTGCCCACGCTGCAGCCTTGCCGGCAGACCGCGTTGTCCCCCGACGCCAAATTCCTGGCGTGCTTCCAGGAGGACATGATCCTGACCCTTTTCAGCGTGGCCACTGGCGAAACGGTTTTCCAAAAGGAGAATTTCTACGACTTCGATCAAGGCTTGAACCTGTACGGCGGGTGGATGAAATACATCTATATGCTCAATCACCACGACCTCGTCACCCTGCGATATTCGCCGGACGCTCATTACTTCGCCGCCGGGTCTTCCACGGGAGAGTCGTTCGCCGTGGATCTGACCACGAAGCAAAAGGTCGGTCTCTCTTCCTCACTGCAACATTTGCTCTCCTATTCCTTCACCTTTCTACCACCCAACCGGCTTCTCGGCGTGGAAACCTTTAACCCCAAGAAATCGCCGATTGTGGAATTCCCCTCTGGAAAAACCTTGGATCGCGTTGAACTCGGTGGGTCGTACCTGACCGCCGCAAGCAATCCGCGGTTCGTGCTGCTCCGGCCGCTCGGTGACCACCCCGTCGGCGTTCTCGATCTCGAACAAAAAAAGATCCTCTTTACCAACCGCACCTCCGCTGCTGATGTTTGGGGTCAGGAATCGGTCAGCGAGCGATTGAATGGCGAAATCGGCATCTACGAAGTGGGGAAAACCACAGCGAACAAGGTGCTTCAACTTCCTCTAGGCAAGCTCGGCGGGTTGCACACCGCAGCGGCTTCACCGGACTTGCGCTGGCTGGCCATGTCCACGGGTACCCGAGGCGGCGTCTGGAGCATCGAGAAAAACGAACGCCCCATTTACGTACGCGCCTTTAGCCACGCTTCTTTTACTAATTCTCCCGCATTCTTGCTGGATTTCCCCGAGTTTGAAAAAGCCAGCCGTGAGATCACCATCGTCAGTCCGGAAACGCAACAGTCGCGAGCCCGGGAAATCACCAAGGACGACGATATCCGTTTCTTTGGAGACACCTGCCTCCGCATCAAACACAATGACAATAAGAAGGAATCGAGCTGGAATATGGAAGTCCAAGCCTTGGACATGGCCAGCCTGGGCCCCTTGTGGTCGCGCAGCTATCCAAAACAAGGTCCTTACATGGCGGGCTCGCCAGAAACAGGCCAATTGCTCATGGCCTGGAAAGCTCGAGCGGACGGCCTGAAAGACGAACTGACGCGTGACCCAAAGTTGCGGGCGCATTGGCCCACGGACAAACCGGCAGAGGCAGACTTCTTCTGGGAAGTATTGAACGCGCGCGACGGAACCACTCTCGGAAGTGTCTACCTGCGCACCGGCAAATACTCCTTCGTCCCCGAATACTGGCATGCCGCCGGCGAATCCCTAGTGATTGCAGACAGCCAACACCGCGTCTTGCTCTACTCCTTCGCCACGGGTGAACAGCGTGCAAGGTGGTTTGGAGACAATCCCGATCTGTCCCAGCACGGCGACCGGCTGTGCCTGTCCAACGGGCGCACGCATCTCCTCGTCTACGACGTCAAAACCCTGAAACAAACCAACGAATACTTCTTCGCGGATCCCGTGGTACTCAGAATTTTCTCGGAAGACGCCAAGCGCTTGCTGGTGATGACCAGCGACCAGACAGTATTCGTGCTGGACCTCGCCCAGGGCGAATCCACCCCCGCCCCCGCAAGCCGCTAAACACTGTAACCGCCACCACGTTGAACCCGCATTCCGCAAAATAAAAAGCGCCCTGACCAATCCAGGGCGCTTCGTCAATCGAATCTGATGGGACCCCGATTATTTCCCCTTCTTAGCCGTTTTCTTTTCCATCTTCTTCGCTTTTTTCATGGTCGTCGCTCTCCTTCTATGCGTCCTCGCTCAGTCTCGAACCGGGCACGGAAAGCGTTTTGCGCGCGCTCCTCACGCTTGTCATCCGTATACGGAGGCGCGTGTCGGGTGTCAAGAGGAAAGCCATGAAAAAGGTGCC
Organism: Candidatus Acidiferrales bacterium; assembly: GCA_963702915.1. Classification (GTDB taxonomy): domain Bacteria; phylum Acidobacteriota; class Terriglobia; order Acidiferrales; family UBA7541; genus Acidiferrum. The sequence goes on along the minus strand of OY969770.1, from coordinate 5,345,556 downwards.
AGGAAGGCGATTAGGGGGCCTCGTTGCCAGCTGTTCCGCTGTAATAGCCCTTGCGGGTGAGGATGGTCATGCCCTCGCGGCGAACACGCACTTCCAAGGTATGATAGTCAGTCTTGCGCTCGCCGTGGGGCTCGAAGGACAAAGTGTATTGGTTGCGAGCCTCCTCCGCGATGCGGGAATAAAACTCCTCGAACGAGTGGCTACTCGCCCCAAAATAAATGTCGCCGCCCGTATCGTGCGCGTAGTCCACCAGGCGGTTGAATTTCCGGTCAAAATAAGCGCTGCCCACGGCCATACTGTAGACAATGATGCCCTGGCGAAGGAGCTCCGCTCGAGTGTCGTCGTACTTGTGCGTATTAAACTTGGCGCCATTCCGCCCATCCGAAATGAGCAGGATGACCTTCCGGCGATCCTTCGACGGGCGATCCTGAAGCAACTCTGCGGCGCTGTAAACCGCGTCGTCCAGCGCCTTGGTGGGTTGGCCCTTAATGGCGATTAGCGAGGGGTCATTTATTGGGGCGCCCGGAGCCGGGGCGTCGTTGATCGTTGGACCTTCAAACGGTCCCCCGACAGGCCCCGTGGAAGACCGCGCCCTAGAGGAAACGTCCTCGCGCTGCAATTGCGTAATGAGTTTGTCCTGATCGCGGGTGAAGCCCTTACCTTCATGAAAATACTGGTCAAATGTGCAGATAGAGGCTTCATCACCAATGCTCAAGCCGCCGACAATAGCGCGCAGGCTCGGCTCCACCTGGTCGGCGTCCTTGCGCTTCAGATCGTTGTCAATCAGCACTACAAGCGAAAGGGGATAGGCATTGGCAGCAAAAGAAGTGATTCTTTGCTCCACATCATCATCGAAGATTCGAAACTCGTCCCTCCGCAGGTCCGCCACAAGATTGCCGCTGCGGTCCTTTACCGTGACCGGGACGACAACCGTAGTGGTAATCACACTAATCTTGGGAGGCGCCTGCGTCTGGGGCGCGGCATGCGGGGCCTGCGCCGCTCCTGCGGGCTTGGCCGGTGTGGTGGCCGCCGGCTCCTGCGCTAGAATAAGTGGTGTTAGCAGCAGCAAGGATAGAGCAAGGGCAAGCTTCCGCGTTTTTCGTGGACAATTCATGGTCATCAGGCCAAACTTTCCTGGGTGAATCCAGCGTTTAACGTCCCGGTGCTATTATACGACGCATCCCCGGACCACGCTGGTTGCATCGAACACTAGTATTGATGCTTCTCAACGGGCTCTAGACGCGGAACTGGGACGCGCCGCCATGTCGGACGAATTCACTAATGAGGATAACGGGAAATCTTGAAGATTGAGAAAGAGAATATGCCATTTTTGAAAAAGACCTGGAGGCAAGTTTTGTCGCTCTGCGCGGCGCTGGCCTTGGCCGTGCCCGCCCTGCCGCAGTCCCAGACGCAAAGCCAGGGTCAGGCGCCGCCGGTCATCAAGACGGAAGTTACGTTGGTCAACCTGTTCGCCACCGTACGTGACAAAAACAAGCGCGTCATCACGGACCTCAAGCAGGACGACTTCAAGATCTTCGAGGACGGCCACGAAGAGAAGATTTCCTTCTTCTCCAAAGAGATGAACCTGCCCATCACCTTGGGTCTGCTTCTGGATACCTCTGGTAGCGAACAACGCAATTTGCCGGTCATCCAGGAGGCCGGAAGCCGCTTCATCCATCGTGTCTTGCGTAAGGGCGATGAGGCCATGGTCATGTCTTTCGACTCCGACGTGGACCTGCTCTCCGATCTTACCGATGACCGTGGCCAACTGGACCGCGCCATCAACAAGGCTCGCATCAACATTCCGGGTGGCGGCATGATTGCCGGAAACCCGGGACCCATTGGCAACCAGCAAATCACGGGCACCGCGCTGTACGACGCGATCTATCTGGCCTGCGGCGACAAACTCAATGGCGAAGCGGGACGCAAAGCTCTCGTCATCGTCACCGATGCGGAGGACGAGGGAAGCAAAGTGCGGTTGGAAGAGGCCATCGAGGCGGCCCAGCGCACCGACACGGTGATTCACATCCTATTGGTCGTGGATCCGCGGTATGGTGGAAACGCCAGTGTGGGCCACAAACTGGCGGAGGATACGGGCGGGCGCATGATCTACGTGCGCTCCGAAAAAAATATTGAAGAAGCCTTTGACCAGATTTCCGAAGAGCTGCGCAGCCAGTACACCCTGGGCTACTACCCCTCGAACAACAACAAGGACGGGAAATTCCGCAAAATCAAGGTGGATGTAAACAATAGCGAATTTAAAGTGCTGGCCCGCAAAGGCTATTACGCCCCCAGAAGCTGACGCGCCGTTATCCACTTTCGCCAAAATCCAAAAGATTCATTCCGCGGGCGCTCCTGCTGAAGTTAAAATAAATTATCAGCGGACATGCATTGACCGCCGTGTGTGCCTTGGCTAGTATCGCAAGGCAACGCTGTACGACTCCGGATCACCTTTGATGATCAACGAAACAATCGGGCACTATCGCATCCTGCGACAGTTAGGCAGTGGCGGCATGGGCGTCGTGTATGAAGCCGAGGACACCCGGCTCGGCCGGCGTGTGGCCTTGAAGTTCCTTCCGGACACAGGCAGACCGGATCCTGCGGTCATGGAACGCTTTCTGCGAGAAGCTCGTTCCGCCTCCGCCCTCAATCACCCCGGCATTTGCACCATCTATGCCATCGAAGAGGAAGACGGGAAGACTTACATCGCCATGGAGTTGCTGGAAGGAGAATCGCTCGAGCATGCCCTTTCTCGTGAGCCGATGCCCATCCCCAGGACCATCGAGATCGTTATTCAGGCAGCCGAGGCCCTCGATGCCGCGCACAAAAAGGGCATCGTTCATCGCGATATCAAGCCCGCCAACATTTTTCTCACCGAGCACGGCGCCGCTAAACTCCTCGACTTCGGCCTCGCTAAATTGATGGAGCCGGAAGGCTCGATGGAGGGTGAAACCGTCGCGCCGTCGAAAGACGCCTTCCTCACCACCCCTGGAACCACCGTGGGCACCGTCGCCTATATGTCGCCGGAGCAGGCTCGCGGCGAAGTCCTGGATGCGCGCAGCGATCTTTTCTCTTTGGGTTCCGTGCTCTATCAAATGGTCACCGGCAAGCTGCCATTTCCCGGCAGCACCACCGCTGTAATCTTCGGAAATATCCTGCACAGCGCCCCTGTTTCCCCCATCACACTGAACAGCGCGGTCCCCCAGGAACTCGAACGCATCATTAATAAGCTGCTTGAGAAGGACCGCGACCTCCGTTGCCAGGTGGCCGCCGAAGTGCGCGCCGACCTCAAGCGCTTGCAGCGCGAGATGGATCCCAACCGCGTCAGTTCCGATTCTTCCTTGTCCGCAAGCCGGGCTTCCACCGGCGTGGCCCAAGTGTCAGGGATCGGCTCCGGTCCCACAGCTCAATCGGGAGCGCTGGCTCCTACAGGAAGCGGCGCGATCCTTTCCCAACCGCCGCCGAAAAGCAGAATTGCCGCAGGCGTCATCCTCCTGGTGGCACTAGCGGTCGTTGCCGGCGCGGGTTACGGCCTGTACACGCTGCTGCACAAAGATCACCTGCCGCTCATCGAGGAAAAGCCGGTGCTAGCGCCGTTTGAAAAATTCACCATCGAAAACGTCTCCAATAATGGCCATATTACGCAAGCGGCCATTTCCGCGGACGGCAAGTATCTGCTGCAAGCGCTCGAGGAAAGCGGCTCGCAATCTCTGTGGTTGCGCCACATCCCCACCGCGACCATGAAGCAGGTGCTCGAGCCCGCTCGCACGCGTTATCAGGGACTCTGCTTCTCTCCTGACGGCAACTACATCTATTTCCTCCGCCGCGATGAAGCGAATGAAGAGGAATCGCAATTGTACAGTGCCAGCGTATTGGGCGGAGAGCCGCGGGTGATCATCAAGGACGTGGATAGCCCGATTTCGTTTTCGCCGGATGGCCAGCATTTTGTGTTTCTCCGCGAACTTCACGATTCACCGGCTTGGGATTTGTGGCTCGCCAACAGCGACGGCACCCTCGAGAAACCCATCTTCAAAGGCCGCAATCTGCTCAGCGATAGTTACGTGCCCGCGTGGTCGCCCGACGGTAAGACCGTCGTGGTCCCGGGCGGTCTGCTCACCCCGGACACCATCGGCGGTTTCCTCGCGTTCGATGCCGCCACCGGTCAGGATCACGTTTTTGGGGCCTCTGCCGATCGCCTCTATTACAGTCCCACTTGGACGCCCGATGGGAGCGCCCTCATCGTCACCGCCTCGCAGCTCAACGCGGCACACATGCAAGCGCAAATTGGCTATATCACTTATCCAAACGGGGAATTTCGCGCGATAACTGAAGACACGAATGACTATGGGAAGTTGGGCATTTCCCATGACGGCAAGACCATCGTGGCCATCCAGAGCAAAATTCACTTTTCCTTGGGCATTGCTCCGGCCAGCGACCCCGACGAACTTCACCCCATTCCTCTGTCTTCGCAAGTCCTCCCCTGGCGTTGGGACTGGATGCCGGATGGCCGCCTGATTCTGCCGCAAGCCGGCAGCCTGAAAGTCGTTGCGCCCAGCGGACAGGAAACCACATTGTTTACCGATCTGAAGCACACTCCCGATCAGGCTGCCGTTTGCGGCGAGGGGCAATACATTGTGTATCGCCAACTGGGCAGTAGTGGAGGGTCATCCGCCAATCTCTGGCGCATGGATTTGAGTGGAGGGAATCAGAAGCAACTCACTACCGGCAGGAATGAGCAGGAGCCTTCCTGCGCGAAGACGGGAAACTGGATTTATTACGTGGACCACAACGACAATCGCTACGTGAAGCGCATTCCGGTGGATGGCGGCTCGCCCGATACCGTGGTGAAGCACTCCGTTGGCGTTTTCGCTCTTTCGCCGGCCGGCAATGAAATCACCTCTCTCGAAGTTCGCGAACTCGATCACAAACTCATGTTGCGCATTGACAATGTGGAAACGCACCAGATGACTTACAGCGACATTGATCAGCGCGCTTTGCCCAATGATCTGGCTTACGCGCCGGACGGCAAAGGAATCGTCTATGTCGTGCGCGAAAAAGGCGTGGATAACTTGTGGTTGCAGCCGCTCGACGGCACGATGCACCGTCAACTGACCCACTTTAAAAAGGACCGCACCTTCCGCTTCGTCTATTCTCGCGATGGCTCGAAAATCGCCATTGAATCCGGCGAACAGGAATCCGACGCGGTCCTGCTGCACGACAATCGACGCTAATTTCGAAATCCCGCACACCCGCCACGCGCAAGAGCCTCATTTCATTCGAAGAAGCGCGTTCCAACTCTCTGATTCCGCGAGCCGTTCCCGCTTTGCAACAAATTCCCCCATATTCGAATATTGCTTCGTCATATCTTTTTTTGAATAATGTCGGCGCGCCGACATTTTTGCAAGTTGCCCCAGGCCCGCCGTAGGAGGGTGCCTGGGTCTTGGGTTGTTTTTCCTGGTTGTGTAGCGGCCTCTTTCTGAAGAGGGCGCCTTTGCTCTTAAATCACGCAATAAAGTCGCTACTTCACCGACCCCGCCGGGATGGTCGCGTTACTCCGCGCATAATACCCGCGGCGCGCTCGCACCTGGTAGCCCTTGTGCTGCGGCGTATCCACGCGGATCTTGTGGTACCGGCCGTCGAGCGCGTGGTTCGTCGGGTTGTAAGCCAGGGAATATTGATTGCGCAGTTCCTCACCAATGTCCTGGAAGGACTGATCCAGATCGTCCACGTGATATGGGAAGAACGCGCGGCCACCGGTTTCCTCGGCAAGGCTCTTCAGGATCTGGTCGCCTTCGGTCAGGTGGTATTTGCGGTTGCCGGATTGGTCTTTGTTTGGTTCCTCGATGGTGACCCACTGCGTGCTGGTGCTGATGGAATAAATCACCACGCTGGTGCGTTGTGCCATCTCAATCGCTTCGCTACGCGTGTGCAGGGACAGATTGTCGTCGCCGTCGCTGATCAGAATCATCACGCGGCGCACCACGTCCGGCTGATCGCCCGGTGGCCGCGGCGGATGGCTCAACTCTTTTTCGCAGGCCTCGTAAACGGCGTCGTACACGGCGGTGCCGCCACCGGATCGCGTGCGAAGAATCTGATCGCGAAGCGCTCCCGTGTCGTTCGTGAAATTTTGGATAATTTGCGGCTCGTCGTCGAAGGTCATCACAAACGCTTCATCTTTCCTGGGCCGCAGCACGCTGAACAGGAAATTATTGGCGGCGTCCTGCTCGAATTTCAGGCGATCGCGAATGCTGTTGGAAGTATCGAGGAGCATGCCAATCCGCAACGGAAGATCGCTTTGCTTGCTGAAGTAGCGGATATCCTGAAGAACGTTGTCGTCGAAGACCTGGAAATCCGGTTTCTCGAGGGAAGCCACAAGTTTATTGCGGCGATCCAGCACTGTGAAGAGCACATCAACCAGGTTGACCGTAGTGGTGAACTTGGTGCCGCTCTGCTGCGGCTTCTCCTGGTCCGGCGCAGCGGCAGGCGGTGTAGCGGGGGGAGTAGCAGGGTTCTGCTGTTGCGCAAACACAAGCGCGCTGCCGAGCAGCACGGCAAACAAAAGTAGTCCAATGGATAGTTGTCGCATGTTGATTGATTATAGGAAGCCTTTCAGCGCAGCGTCAATTCGTTGCGGCGGCTCGCCCGCAGCCGCGGCCAACTTCTGCAAGTACCCCACCAATTCCGGCGGCAAAGGCGCCATCAACTGAATCATATGACCCGTGCGAGGCTGCGCGAACGTGATTTTTGCGGCGTGCAGGAAATTGCGGCCAAGGACCGGTAAGGTGGTGCGGCCAAAGTGCAGCTGGCCAGCGGCGCCGTAGAGCGTGTCTCCCACCACGGGATGGCGCAGCGCCGAAAAATGCACGCGTATCTGGTGCGTGCGCCCAGTGTGCAGTTGCACTTCCACAAGCGTCGAGGAATCGATGCGCGCAAGCACTTGCCAGTCCGTGCGGGCATCGCGCCCATTGTGCAACAGCGCGGCGCGCTTCGCGATCATACGCGTGCGGCGGTTCGGGTCGCGCGCGATGGCCAGCTCGATCCTTCCGCGCCCCTCCTTCAATAACCCCTGCACCAGCGCCACATAAGTTTTCTGGATGGCGCGCAGGCGAAACGCTTCCGCAAGCTTGGCATGCGCAAAATCATTTTTCGCCACCAGCAAAATCCCCGAAGTCTCTTTATCCAGGCGATGCACGATGCCGGGCCGCAACGGATCATCGCTCTGCGAAAGGGATTGGCCGCGGCCAAGCAGCGCGTTGACCAGCGTGCCGTGGGAGCTCCCTGCCCCGGCGTGCACCGTCATGCCCGCGGGCTTATTGATGGCGATGACGTCTTCATCTTCGTACAGCGCGTCCAGGGGAATCGCTTCGGCCTCGGCGCGCAACGCCGGGCGCGGCTCGGGAACAACTTCGATGGCATCGCCCGCATGCACCTTGTGCGAATCCTTGGCGCTCTTTCCGTTCAGCAGCACCAGCCCGCCCGCGATCAGTTCCTGCACGCGCGTTCGTGAAAGCTGCGGGCAGCGGTTCGCCACCACGCGATCCAGCCGCAGCCCGACATCGTCCGCCTCCACGGCAATCTTCAGATGTTCCGGTTCACTCACAAGGAGAGTCTATCGCAGGTTTGTCTCGGACAAGGCGCCCACCTCAGCCCTTTGAAGCTCAGGGTAAAAAGGCGGCCTCTACACGAGCCTAGCCCTACTTTTCTACGGATGGGTGTGGGTGATGCCGGACGAAGAGCATTTCCAGGATGATTAGGACCGCGCCAACCGTGATGGCGGAATCAGCGACATTGAACGCAGGCCAGGGATGGAAAATACTCAATGGGACGAATCGCAACCAGACTTCGATGAAATCAGTGACCGCGCCGTGAAGAATGCGATCGGTGACATTGCCGGTGGCACCCGCCAGCAACAGCGCGAGCCCCGCCGCTTGTAACGAGCCGCCGCTGCGGCTGGCCACCAGCATCCATGCAATGAACGCAATGACGATCAGGGAAACTGCAATCAACAGCACGCGAACCGTGGACGCCGGGTACCCCGTCAAGAAACTGAATGCGATTCCGGGATTCCGCACAAAAACCAGCGTCACAACGTTTCCCATAACCGGGTGTGGGAAATAATCCTCCGGCCGGGACTCGATCCACGCCTTGCTGGCGCGGTCAAGAAAAACCACAGCCAGCGTCAGCCAGAGCCAGCGAAGGCGCCGCGGAATGATCATGCGGCCACGCTGCTGGAGGAATCGGAGGCAAGGGAGGCGAATGAGGTAAAGGATGTAAAGGAAGCAAATGAAGTAAAGGAGAGAAACGCATCACGGTGCGATTGTTTTCCTTTACCTCCTCTAGTTCCTGAACCTCCTTTACCTCTTTTCATTCCCCTGCCTCAATTTCCGCAATTGCTTCGCTGCAGCGTTCGCAGATCGTGGGATACCTCGCGTTTTCTCCCACGTGCGTGGAATAGTTCCAGCACCGTTCGCATTTCTTGCCATCCGCGCGTTGCACGGTCACTTCAAGCCCCGGCACAGCTTCCGAACGGTACTCTCCGGTCCCCGCGTTTATGAAATCCACCTGCGAAACGATGAAGAGGCCGGGCAGAACCGGCAAATAATGTTTCAGCTTAGCCTTCAGTTCAAGGTCGGCGTTGAGAAGCACTTTCGCCTCAAGCCCGGAGTTGATTAGCTTCTTTTCATTGCGCGCAGTTTCCAGAGCTTTCAGCACTTCACCGCGAACTTTGCCAAGGATCTCCCACGTATTCGCCTTGTCCGCGGGGAGGCCGCTTTGCAGATCGGCTTCCGCGGGAAACAACGCGATGTGCACGCTCTCCGGCTCGTCCTCGGCTTTCGGCAAATACTTCCATAGCTCTTCCGCGGTGAACACAAGGATGGGTGCCGCCAGCCGCACCAGCGCCCTAGTGATCTTCCACACCGCGGTTTGCGCGGAGCGCCGCGATTTGCTGTTTGGAGCTTTGGTGTACAACCGGTCCTTCAGCACATCGTAATAAAACGCGCTCAAATCCACGACGCAGTAATCATGCAAGGCGTGATACACGCGGTGAAATTCGTACGCGGCATACCATTCGCGGCAGCGCTTGACGAAGTCCGCGGTGCGCTCGAGCATCCAGCGATCTATCTCCTCAAGCTGCTCGTTGGCTAACATATCGCGCGAAGGATTGAAATCGCTTAAGTTTCCCAGCGCAAATCGAAACGTATTGCGGATCTTGCGATATGCTTCGCTGAGCTGCGTCATCACACGCTCGCTCATCTTCACGTCGGCTTGGTATTCCTGCGAACCCACCCACAAGCGCAGCAGGTCCGCACCCCACTTGTCGCAAATCTCGCTGGGCAACACGACATTGCCCAACGACTTCGACATGGGCCGCCCCTGCTCGTCCAACGTCCACCCGTGCGTCACCACGCCGCGATACGGCGCCCTGTCTCGAATGCCGACGGCGATCAGCAGCGAGCTCTGGAACCACCCGCGATATTGGTCCGGGCCCTCCAGGTAAACATCGGCGGGCCACTCTTTGCCATGCAGAACGGCAAGATGGGACGATCCAGAGTCGAACCACACATCCAGAATGTCGTTTTCCTTGCGCCATTTCGCGGCGCCGCAGGAGCACTTCGTTCCCGGCGGAAGCAATTCTTCCGCCGTATGCGTGTACCAGGCGTCCGCGCCTTCCTTTTCAAACCATTTCACGACATTGCGCAGCGCCGTAAAATCATTGAGCAGCCTTCCGCAGGCATCGCAGAAAAACACAATGATGGGAACGCCCCAGAAACGCTGGCGAGACACGCACCAGTCCGGGCGGTTCTCGATCATTTCGTAGATGCGATCCTCGCCCCAGCCGGGAATCCACTTCACGTTGTGAATTTCCTGCAGCGCTTCCTTGCGTAATGATTTCTTCGCCCCGTGCGCCACCTGGTCCATTCGAATGAACCACTGCTCCGTGGCGCGAAAGATCACCGGGTTGTGGCAGCGCCAACAATGCGGATAGCTGTGCTTATAGTCCTTCGCTGAGAGCAGCGCGCCGTGGTCGGCGAGAAGTCTTTCGATAATCGGATTCGCGGTAAAGACGTCTTTGCCTTTGTATTCCGGCAAGCCCTCTAGATAGACACCGCTGTCGTCGAGCGGCGCATAAATCTCCAGACCGTATTTTTGGCCTGTGAGAAAGTCCTCAGCGCCGTGGCCGGGAGCGGTATGCACGATTCCCGTGCCCTGATCGAGCTCGACGTAATCGGCCAACACAGCTGGCTCGAGCCGTTCGAGGAACGGATGGTGGAAGAGCAGGTGTGCCTTCTCTACCAGATCCCGTCCGCTATACGGTCCGAACACGCGTCCTGATTCAATGTAGCCGCAGTCTGTAGCAACTTCGCGACGACGCTGTTGCGCGACGATATAAACGTCGCCCCCGACAATCTCCACCGCCGCATAATGAAACTCCGGCTGGAATGCGAGAGCCATGCTCGCGGGAATCGTCCAAGGCGTGGTGGTCCAGATGATGGCATAAACATTCTTGCCTTTAAGCTCAGCTGGGATCTTGTCTGCGTTCGCGCCATCCTGCACAAGTTTGTACCGTATGAAGATCGAACGGCTGGTGTGGTCTTCGTATTCCACTTCCGCTTCGGCGAGCGCCGTATTGTCGTAGATGCACCAGTAGACCGGCTTGCGGCCACGGTAAACGTAGCCCTTCTCCATGAACTCCAGGAAGGCCCACGCGATCGTGGCCTCGTACGATCGGCTCATGGTAAGGTAGGGATCGTTCCAACGGCCAAAGACGCCCAGGCGTTTGAAATCGCGCTTGTGCTGTTCCACGTAGCGCGTGGCGTACTCGCGGCAGCGCTGGCGAAACTCGGCGGGGGAAACCTTGCCCTTGCCGCCCAGTTCTTTTTCCACCTGCGTTTCGATAGGCAATCCGTGGCAGTCCCAGCCCGGCACGTAAGGCGCATAGTGTCCGGCCATGCTCTTGGTTCTGACAACCAAGTCCTTCAGGATCTTGTTCAGCCCGGTGCCGAGGTGGATGGTTCCCGTGGGATAAGGCGGGCCGTCATGAAGCACGAATAGCGGCTTGCCCTCGCGCGCTTCCAGAATGCGCTCATAGATATGAGCCTCTTCCCAAGCAGCTAACTGCTTTGGCTCGTTCTGGGGAAGACTTGCCTTCATGGGGAAATCCGTTTTGGGCAAGTTCAGCGTCTTCTTTAATTCCAGTGGTTCAGCCATGGATGTGGTGTGCCGGTATCCCTTCTACGCCGCCCCTACTGCGGGTGACCTGAAGTGGTCGAAATCCCTTGTTGCACGGCGGGAAACTAAGGAAAGCAGTGTAACAACGTATGTTACAATGAAAGTGAGATGGTGTCAGCCGTGGGGGTCGCGCAACCTTTCCTGGCCAGCGTGAATCATAACGGCTGTGTAACAATCTGAGGTAGACTTACGTCTAACCGAGTCGAGGGGATAAAAGGTGCCGGGATTTATCAATCTCCTTCCTGACGAGCTGAGCAAGCCGAAGCGCACCGGGCCAGAAGAAGTAATTCCTGTGCCCCGCGAGGCGCTGCCGGAATTCGGCACACCGGCCCATCTCATGCCGGACGATTTCTGGTCCAACCTCAAACAATTTCTGTTTGTGCCTCCCGTGAAAGTGATCGAGCGCAAGGATGCGCCGTTCACCCGGAATACGTTTAAGACCGGTGGTATCACTGACAACCTGAAATTCTTCTTGTCCGCGCCTACGGCTCCGAAGAGGGTCGTCAACAAGCGCCTGGAAGTGGACTGGGGCGGAAACTTTGGCAGCTTCACGGACCGCCTGAAGGAACTCTTCTTCCCAAAGAAATTGCCGCCGTTGAATGTGACCAGCAAGCCCATTAAGGTGAAGGACATCTGGTCGAAGGACGAGAATTGGAGCTGGACGCAGGCCACGGCGTTTGCGCTGCACATTGCTATTGTGGCGCTGCTGGTCGTTCCGTTCGGCTGGAATTTCATCAACAAGAATATTGAGGCCAAGAATAAGCCGGCCATTGATGTGACCGGCCTCGATATTTCGCCCTACGTGTCCAAGCTGCCGGCCGGGAATAACAAAGCAGGTGGCGGCGGTGGTGGTGGCGATCGTTCGCCCATACCGGCAACCAAGGGCCGCGCACCGCGCTTTACCATGACGCAGTTCACCCCTCCCACGGCCGTGATCAAAAATCCGGATCCGAAACTCCCCATGGAGCCTACGCTGCTAGGACCACCGGATTTGAAGGTGGCGAACCCCGCGCTCTCTAATTTTGGCGATCCCCTGCAAAGCTCGGTCACCATGTCGAATGGACCCGGTGGCGGCGGGGGAATCGGTTCAGGAGAAGGCGGCGGCATTGGCAGCGGCAACGGCGCTGGACTTGGCCCGGGCGAAGGCGGAGGAACTGGCGGTGGGGTATTCCGCCCGGGAGTGAACGGCGTTGGTTCTCCGTCCTGCTTCTATATGCCAAATCCGCCGTACTCGGAAGAGGCCCGCAAAGCGAAATATTCCGGTGTAGTGCTCGTGCAAGCGGTTGTGACCGTGGACGGCCGCGTGACCAATCCGCAGGTCCTGAAGAGCCCCGGTCTGGGACTGGATGACACGACCGTCACAACTATGCGCACCTGGCGTTGCAAAGCGGCAACCGGGCCGAACGGCAAGCCGGTGCCGACGCTAGTTTCTTTTGAAGTAAACTTCCGGCTGTACTAAATCATTCTCAATCGACATTTGCAGACGAAGAGGGTCCGCGCGCCCCTTTTTGCTTTTTCATAGGATTCTTCCCATCCACAGGCTGCGCCGGGCAACCTAATTTGCGAAGCAGAATTCTCACTTAAGGATTCTTCCTTCGCATCGCATTGATCCTTCCACAAGAGTAGGCGCGCGGAGGATGGCGGAGGTTCCTGTGCTCAGTCCGCTGCGCAATTCATCCGACTCGGAATCGTGGTTTCAGCGTGTGAGGAGTAATCTGCACGAACTTGGCACGCGAAAAGCTGCTGTGGGTGCACCGTTGAATGCCGGGCCGCTCCATTTCTGTTTCATTGATCTTTCCGCGCGCAAAGGAAATGCACAGACATTCTCCGCGATTTTTCATGTGGCCATTTGCAGCCTGGCTCTGGTGTTTCTGACCTCGACTCCTGGCGGGCAACAACTTCTGCGCAAAATCGACATTGGTACGCCGCATGGAATCTTGCCGTATGTACCTCCGGTTGATCCAGACACCTTTGGCCGGCCGGGATTGGGCCGCGATGGCGGCGGGGGCGAGAACGATCCGAGGCCCACACGGCGTGGGCAGCTGGCGCCTTTGTCATCCATGCCGCTTGCTCCGCCGCGCCTGCCACAAAATCGCACAGAGGAGTTGCCCGTTCCTCCGGCGGTTTTCGATCCGAATGCTCCCACAAATGTCGCGACGGTCGTGCGTCTGGGCTTGCCTTGGATGGATTCGGACACAGATTCCGCGGGACCCGGCACTGGCCACGGATTCGGTACGGGCCATCGCGGAGGAATGGGCGACAGAGAGGGCGATGGCGCGGGCGAGGGTGAGGATGGAGGTACCTACGCCAACGTCGTTTCGCAACCCGTGTGCACCTATTGTCCTGATCCGGAATACACGGAAGAAGCGCGCAAGGGAAAGCTGCAAGGTGTTGTGACAGCGCAGGTGCTGATTGGCGAGGACGGCATGGCGAAGAGAGTTCGCGTGGTGAAGGGATTGGGCATGGGATTGGACGAACGCACGATTGAGACGGTCCGCCGTTGGCACTTTGTGCCTGCGCGCGATGCGCACCAGCGCGGGGTTCCTGTTTGGGTCATCATCGAGGCCACGTTTCGACTGTTTTAACGCGGGGACATACATCTCGATTTCGAGCGGGGCTCGTCCACCGGACAAATTTCACTGAAAAATTCTGACGCTGCCACCTTCGCGGAGGGTGTAGGCTGGGTGTGACCGCGAAGCAAAATGAAAATTCCTGCGGCTTGGAAGGAAAAACTTCCGTGATTACGAGAAGAGGTTTCTTGGGTGTGCTTTCCGCAGTTTCTGCTTCTAGCCTTCTGCCCGGCCGCGCCACCGCGCAAACGCAGCGAGAGGCTGCGTCTTCGTCGGCTCCAGTTCCAGCGGACGAAGAAGATGTCACTAAATTCGTGAAGATTGCCATCGGCACGGGCGGCCATGGCCACACATATCCCGGCGCCACTGTGCCGTTTGGGATGGTGCAACTCAGTCCGGACACGTTCGATTCCGGTTGGGACTGGTGCTCGGGGTACCACTATTCCGATTCGTCCATCATGGGTTTCAGCCACACACATCTGAGCGGCACGGGCGCTGCGGACATGCTGGACTTCCTGCTGATGCCCGGGACCGGTCCAGCCAGGATGATCCCAGGGGCACGGGAAAATCCGGGCGAAGGCTATCGTTCGCGCTTCCACCACGAAGACGAACTCGCGGAAGTTGGCTACTACTCGGTGTTGCTGCGCGACTGCGATATTCGCGCCGAACTGAGCGCCACGGAACGCGCCGGAATTCACCGCTACACTTTCCCGAACAGCGACACTAGCCATTTCATCCTGGATCTCCTCCACCGCTCCAGCCGCTACGACATCGCGTGGTCCGAAGTCAAAATTGTGAGTGATGACACAATCGTGGGCGGGCGCAGTGTGAATGGATGGGCGCCGGGACGGCAGATTTATTTCGCGATGAAGTTCTCGAAGCCTTTCGCGACTTCCGAGATCGTGTCGGAAGAAAAGAAGCTCGACCCGTCCGTTAAAGGAGCAAAAAGCAAAGCACTGAAGTGCCTGCTGCACTACAAGACCGGCAAGGGAGAAATGATTTTGGTGAAGGTGGGACTCTCCGGCGTGAGCAGCGAAGGTGCGATGAAGAATCTGGAGGCCGAGATTCCCGGCTGGGATTTCGACAAGGTGCGCCACGACGCGCACCAAGCGTGGCAGCGCGAACTTTCGCGGATCAGAATCACAACCAGCAATCGAGCCCACAAGGAAATCTTCTATACCAGCCTGTATCACACAAAAGTTGCGCCAACCTTGTTCGATGACGCGGACGGGCAATATCGCGGGATGGATAGCGAGGTGCATCGCCTGCCGAAAGGGCTGCACAACTACAGCACCTTCTCTCTCTGGGATACCTACCGCGCGGCGCATCCGTTGTTCACGATCGCGTTGCCGGAGCGCGTCCCGGATTTTGTGAATTGCCTGATCCGCATGGCGCAGGAAAGTCCCGCGGGCATGCCGGTGTGGCCGCTGCAGGGAAAAGAGACGGGTTGCATGACCGGCTACCATTCTTCCGCTGTGATCGCTGAGGCGCTGGCCAAGGGCTTCCGGGGCATTGATTTCAGCAAGGTGTATCCGGTGATGAGGAAACGCGCCCTGGTGGACGATTACCGCGGCCTGGGCCACTACCGCAAATTGGGTTTCATCCCCTGCGATAAAGAAGATGAATCCGTCAGCAAAACCATGGAATATATCTATGACGACTGGGCCGTGGCTCATGTGGCGCAGGCCATGGGCGCGGCGGACGATGCCAAGTTGCTGCTCGAACGCTCCAGGAACTACCGCAACCTGTTTGATGCGAAGGTGGGTTTTATTCGGCCACGACTGGAGAACGGTGACTGGTCCGAGCCTTTCGATCCCACCGAAATGGGCTACTCGAAAAAGTGGCGCGATTACACGGAATCGAATCCCTGGGAGACGACCTTCTCCGTGCAGCACGATCCCAAAGGCTACATGCAGCTTTTCGGGGGGCGCGAGGCCTTCATCGAAAAGCTCGATGCCCTTTTTTCGGTGAGTTCGCAGCTTCCCCCCGATGCGCCTCCAGATATCGCCGGGATGGTCGGGCAATACGCGCATGGAAACGAGCCCTGCCACCACATGGCGTATCTGTACTCGTATGCGGGCGCGCCCTGGAAGACGCAGGAACGCATCCGCAGCTTGTTGGAAATGGAATACGACAATCAACCCGACGGGCTCGCCGGAAACGAGGATTGCGGGCAAATGTCGGCGTGGTATGTGATCAGCGCGCTGGGCTTTTACGCGGTGGACCCGGTCAGCGGGAACTATGTGTTTGGCACGCCGCTGTTCGATCGCGCTGAAGTGGATATGGGCGCAGGCAAACGGCTGATCATCGAAGCCAAGCGCCGCTCTCCAGAGGACAAATATATCCAGTCCGTGACGTTTAATGGCAAGCCGTACGAAAAAGTGTGGTTCCGCCACGCGGACATCGCCCATGGCGCGACCATCGTTTTCACGATGGGTAGCGAGCCCAACAAGCAGTTTGGCGCCGTGGAAAGCGCTGCGCCGCCTTCGCTGACTGCCTAGCGGCCGCGCCGCAAAGTTTGCAGTTAGGTATTGCCCGAGGAGTTTGGCGCTCCATGGAACATTTGCCTCTGCTAGGATGAAGCCCATGCGAATGAAGATACGCCCCTTGTTTGTAGTTTGCTGTCTGCTTCTGCTGGCGCAATTCTGTTACGGGCAGGGTGCCACGGGAACGCTCGAAGTTACCGCGCACATTACACCCACGGGCGCACGCCCGGAGCCCGTGCGGCAATTCACGTTATATATCCTGACGAAAAGCTACGCCGATATCAGCAAGGAAGTCGAAGGCGCCGATGTTCTGCCGACGCGCGAAGAATTCATCGACAGATTGAAATGCACGCCGGAACTGAAGAAATGGCTCAAGGCGCACGATGAGATGGATTTGACCATGCCGGACTTCGACAAGCTGGTCACCGTCGTTGATATCATGCAGGTGCCGGAGTTTCTGGCAGCCTATCAACGGTCGAACAGCGGCGGTGTCACGAAAGGGATGCCCATTCCCAAATACAAGGAGGCGGACCGCGAGGCCAATCCCGAGAAGTATCAGAGACTGCGCGAGGAGTACCTCAAGGAGTTGAAGAGGTTTGTGGAGACGCACCCCTCGACGGTTTCCGGCATGGAATCTGAGTTGGCAGGCGTGAATCCCAAGTATCAATGGGACAAGCTCCGTGCGGACCACAAGAAAAGGATCGCGCAGCTTGCTCCGGATACGGCGCAAACAAAATACCTGGTGGCCAAAGCCGATACAGATATGGACGGGCAAGCCACCATTTCCGGGCTGACCCCAGGAACGTACTGGGTGAGCACGCTGAACATGGATGCCGCGTCCGGAGACCGCCGGCTGAGCTGGAATGTGCCCGCGAAGGTGCAAGCGGGGCAGAACACGCGAATTGATCTGAGCAACGTTAACGGCATTGATGCGTTTAGTTCCCAGTCCCAATAGGGCGGTGAGCGGAATTACGTTATCCTGTCTCGCATGGGCACGCCGCTCCTGTGGCTGGGTTTTAACCTATTCGTTCTGATTGCCATCGCCCTCGATCTGGGGGTCTTTCACCGCAAAGCACATAAAGTCGGAGCCCGGGAAGCGGCGCTGTGGACCGTCCTGTGGGTGACCTTGGCGGTAAGTTTCGGCTACTGCGTGTGGCATTGGTATGGTGCGCAGCGCGGCCTGGAATATTTCACCGGCTACGTGATTGAAAAAGCCCTGAGCGTGGATAACCTTTTCGTCTTCCTGGTGATCTTCCGCGCGTTCCAGGTGGACGAGCGCGTGCAGCACCGCGTGTTGGAGTGGGGCATTATCGGCGCGCTGGTCATGCGCGGGATCATGATCGGCACGGGAGCGGTACTGGTGTCGCGCTTCAGTTGGATCCTCCAGGTATTTGGCGCCTTTCTGATCTATTCCGGACTGCACATGCTGTTGAAGCGCGACAAGGCGGTGCACTACGAGCGCAACCCGGTCTTTCGTTTTGCCAGCACCCACTTGCGGGTGACCGAAGGTTATCGTGGCGGCAATTTTTTTGTGCGCGAAGGCGGAAAGCTGTTCGCCACACCGCTGATCCTGGTGCTGCTGATCGTGGAAATCAGCGATGTGACCTTCGCCGTGGATTCCATCCCCGCGATCTTTGGCATCACGCGCGACGCTTTTATTGTCTATAGCTCCAATGTGTTTGCGATCCTGGGATTGCGCGCAATGTATTTCCTCCTGGCGGACATCCTGGACTATTTCCGGTACTTGAGCATCGGACTGGCACTGGTGCTACTGTTTATCGGCGCGAAAATGGTTGCGGATCCCTGGTGGCACGTTTCTGTAACGCTTTCGCTGGGTGTTGTGGCAGGAGTGCTGCTGTTGACGATGCTGATTTCGCTCCTGGCGAGCCCCAGGAAACATGGAACGCAACAGCAAGCTTAAGCCGGACAGCACTTGCAACTGAGGTACAATACGGGAGCCATGATGAACGAAGCGTTCTTGCGAGCCATTGAAGGAATGACCTCCGCGGAGTCCGAGGTGCGTGTTGTATCCGCCACGGAAATTTACCGGACGGGACGGGCGCAGGCCGACCATGCGGCGTTTCCGTGGTGGGACGACGAAGAACTGTACAAACTGCTGGATGGAAGCAATCCCCATGTAACCGTGGGCCTGGCGGTTCACCCCGACCGCTTCGAGAAGATCCGCGAAGCCAGCGGATCGCCGCGGCTGGCGGAAGTTCCGCCGGAACAGGACGCCCAGGAATTTGAAATTCACTTGCCGGGCGGGCTCTCGATGGACATCCTGACTTCGCGGGACCCCGCAGGAAGCGGCGCGATTGCCAAATACCTGCAGAAATTTGGCGAAGGGGTGCAACAAATTGAATATCGTTGCGCGAATGTGGACCGCGCCACGCAAATTCTGCGCGATAAATTCGGCATTGCCCCGGTTTATGCGGCTACGCGCGCGGGGGCCGATGGCACGCGCGTGAATTTTTTCCTAGTGAGCGCGCCCAGCGCCGGGAAAGTGTTGATTGAACTCTACGAGCCTGCCCCACGAATGGATTAAGGTCTTCCGGCAGAAGAGGGATTCTTGTCAAATCCGCCGCTTACACAGAGTCAGATCGAAGAGACCCTCAGCAATGAGAACCTCGACGAGTTGTTGCAATTGTGGTGGGCGGAACAAGGGGCTGCGAAAAAAAGAGACTTGGAGTTGATGGCGACGGCCCTTCCTTTTCCGCCTGAGCAGGGGCTGCGCGTTCTCGATTTGTGTTGCGGCCCCGGCGATGTGGGACGGACCATTCGGTCCCGTTTCCCCAACTCACGCATCGATTGCGTCGATCGCGACCTATTTTTCATCTCGATTTGTATGAGGGTGAATCGGCGTGAAGGAGTTCCATGGCAGACGTTTGTACGCGACCTGTGGAACACTGATTGGTACAACGGTCTGTCGGGCGACTACGACGTAGTGGCAGCTGCGAACGCACTGCATTGGTTCGATGCTCGACGGGCAAGGGAGCTGTTCACGGATGTCTTGCGGCTCCTCCGTTCTGGCGGGGTATTTCTGTTCGTGGAGCCCGCGTGTGCTGAGCAGACGTTCGCAACGGGGTTCGCTGAATGGAAGGCTAAGCAGCCGCCCCGGTACGTTCCAGAAAATTGGGAACGATTCTGGTCGCGGGCAAACGCGATCCTCGGTTACGATCACACGAAGATGCTGGGCTCGCGCGATGCACCCCGGATCGGCGATGAGATGCCCGTCTCGGGCTGGATCCAGCTCCTGAGGGATGCGGGTTTCGGATCGATCGACGTCCTACTCCGCGACGCCGACGAAGTGATGCTGGCGGCGATGAAGCCCGCAAACGGCGTGGGGCTTCGGTCGGGATGACGGGAGTTTGTGCGGCGGATCGGGGAGCGAGTGACTGGCCGCGATCTTGCCACGATCCCTCCGCTGCGGCCCGCAAACGGCGCGGGCCTCGGGTCGGGATGACAATGGTTTACATGTTGCCGAGATGGGGTCGAGCGATGCTCGACCCCTACGGGGACGGAGCAATCCACGGAACGGGGCGCTCCGCTGATCTGTGCCTCGCGGCCGGCCTCAGAAGGCGGGCCCTACACAGGCCGGCTAAAGAATGATCATTGAAGGTCCGCGGCGGCGGATAGGATTTGCCAAGCGCGGAAGAGTTCGCCGACGCTCCAGGCTTGCGCGATGCCACCGGCGGGCGTAAAGGGCGGATCACCACTGAAGATTTCCCCGATTGTGCCCAAGCCGTAGGAATGGATTGTTTGGCCTAGGGGTTCGAGGAAGCTCTGGGCGGCGGCGCGGTCCTTGTACACACGGTAATGCGCCAGCGCAAACGGCCCGAGCAGCCAACCCCAGACCGTTCCTTGATGATAAGCGGAATCGCGCTCCCGCGGCCCGCCGGTATACCTGCCCTTGTAGGCTGGCTCGGAGGGCGCGAGGCTGCGCAGCCCGTGCGAGGTCAGCAGATGCAGGGCCAATGTATCAACCACCGATTTTTGTTGGCTTTCGGTGAGCGGGCTCACGGGGAGAGAGACGGCGAAGACCTGGTTGGGGCGTAGAGACGCGTCGTTTCCTCCGCCGGGCAAATCAATCACATCAAAACAGCAGCCGCGCTCAACGTTCCAGAATTTCTGGAAATTTTGCGTGGCTTTCTCCTTAAGCTTTTCGTAGTTTTGCCCTGGCTGCGTCAGCAAGCGCGCAAAGTCCGCCATCGTGTGCAGCGCATTAATCCACAGCGCATTGATCTCCACGGGCTTGCCAATGCGCGGCGTCACCACCCAGTCTCCAATCTTGGCGTCCATCCAGGTGAGCTGCACTTCAGGACTGCCCGCAAAGATCAATGCATCGACGGGATCGACCTTGATGTTGTAGCGCGTGCCGCGCACATGCGCGTCCACAATTTCAACGAGCACGGGGAAGAGTTTCTGGACAAGTTCCAGATCCTGCGTGGCCGCGTAATACTGGCGCGCTGCCTCGAAATACCAAAGCGTAGCATCCACGGTGTTGTACTGCGGAGGCCCGCCGGATTCCGGGAAATTGTTGGGCAGCATGCCTTCATCAACGTAGCGCGAAAAGGACTCCAGGATTTTTCGGGCAATTTCCGGGCGTCCGAGAGGGAGCGTCAACCCCGGAAGCGCGATCATGCTGTCGCGGCCCCAATTGCCAAACCAGTGATAACCGGCGATGAGGCTCAGGCCATGCGGATCGTCGGGCGTCGCGCGGCGAACCACAAATTGATCGGCGGCCAAAACGAGTTGCCAGAGCCAGCCGGGCTCGTCTTCCGCGGGGGAAGAGCACACCTTGGCGTGCTGTTGTTGCCACGCGGTGAACAGCTTCCACTCGTGATTGGATTGCGCGGTGCGCGCTTCCGCACCATCGAGTGACGTGTCTTCAACCGTGGTGAATACAAGTGTGACAGTTTCGTCGGGAACCAGTTGGAAATGAAACACGCCGGCCAGCAAACGGTCTTCGTGATCATCGAGCCCGCGCTCCTTTTCGGCAGGCAAGAAATAGTCGCGGTACCACTCGTGACGCGGCTGAACGGACGTCCCCGCACTCTTCAGGTAAAAGGGGGTGGCTCCATCGAACGCCCGAATTTTCAGGCCATTTTCCACTGGTTCGATGGTCATGCTCCAATCGCCAGCCCGAGTAAGGAGATGAAAATCGCGGTAGTTCACCAGCACCTTGGCATCAATCTCCACCGGGACGCTGCCGCGCACCAGCGTGTATTCCACGTATGTTGTGTTCTCCCCCTGCTTCATCCACACGCGTTTTTCCAAGAGCGCGTCGGCAAAGGCGTAGCGCCAGACAGGTTTGCTGCCTTCGAGGAAAAAACTTTCAAGCTGGAGGTAGCCACTGGGAGAGACGAAACCGCTCATCCACCGGTTGGTGGCAAGCGCAAAGGAGACCTCGCGGAAGCGCACACTTTCATCGAGCCCGGCAACCAGCAGTGTGCGGCCACCCGGAGGTTGCAGCGCTGCCACAAGCAGGCCATGGTACCGGCGCGTTGCGGTTCCCGCCACTGTGCCCGAGGCGAATCCACCCAATCCATTGGTGACCAGCCACTCGCGAGCTTCCGCGGCGTCCAGATCACCGCACACTTCCCTGCCGAACTGGACTTCTCCCAGGAGTGACACAGCTTATTCTCCGCTTTGTTCGAGCAGCTTGGCGACCAGGCCGGTCCAGCCAGTCTGATGGCTGGCGCCGATGCCCGCGCCAAGGTCTCCATGAAAATATTCGTAAAAGAGAATCAGGTCACGCCAGTGTGGATCTTTGTTAAATAAATCCGCCGAACCGGCAAACGGCCGGCGCCCATTCTTGTCGCGGAGGAAGATGCGGGTCAATCGGCGGGAAATCTCCGAAGCCACCTGCCAGAGATCCATTTCCTGGCGCGAATGGGTGGGGCACTCGATCTTGAAATCCTCGCCATAATAATGGTGGAACTTCTGCAGCGATTCGATCAGCAGGTAGTTCGTGGGAAACCACACCGGCCCGCGCCAGTTGGAGTTGCCGCCGAAAACGCCGGTGGTGGATTCCGCGGGTTCGTACTCTACGCTGCTGATGTGATCGTTCACCTGTACTTCGTAGGGATGCTCGGAGTGATAGCGAGAGAGAGCGCGCACGCCGTAGGGGGAAAGAAATTCCGTTTCGTCCAGCATGCGCCAGAGCACGCGTTTGAGCTGCTTGCGGTTCACCAGGGAAAGCAAGCGGCGAACTCCCCGCGCGGAGCGTTGCGTCATTTCGATGTGCTCCGGGACGTCGGGATGGTTGTCAATAAACCATTGCATGCGGCGTTTGAAACCGGGAAGACGATCGACGATTTCCGGCTCGAGAGTTTCCACCGCGAACAAAGGAATAAGCCCGACCATGGACCTGATCTTCAGGAAATGCTCCTCGCCATTGGGAAGGTGCAGCACATCGTAGTAGAAGCCGTCTTCCGCGTCCCACAGCGAGCGGCCCGCGGCGCCAACGTCATTCATCGCGTGAGCGATGTGCACAAAATGCTCGAAGAACTTGCTGGCGACATCTTCGTAGGCCTGGTCATCCTTGGCCAGTTCCAGCGCAATGGCCAGCATGTTCAGGCAATACATTCCCATCCAACTCGTACCGTCGGATTGTTCCAGATGCCCGCCGGTGGGGAGCGGGGCAGAGCGATCGAAGACCCCGATGTTGTCCAGGCCCAGGAATCCGCCCTGGAAGATGTTGCGGCCGTGAGGGTCCTTGCGGTTCACCCACCACGTGAAATTGAGCAGGAGTTTATGGAAAACTCTTTCGAGAAAAGCGCGGTCGGCCACGCCGCGGACGCGCCGCTCGATTTTGTAGACGCGCCAGGCGGCCCAGGCATGCACGGGAGGATTGACGTCGCCGAAGGCCCATTCATAGGCGGGAAGCTGTCCGTTGGGATGCATGTACCATTCGCGCAGCAACAGGATCAGTTGTTCTTTGGCGTAATCGGGGTCGACCAGCGCCAGGGGAATGGTGTGGAACGCCAGATCCCAAGCTGCGTACCACGGATATTCCCACTTGTCCGGCATGGAAATGACGTCATCGTTGTACAGGTGGGTCCACTCATTGTTGCGGCCTTCCCAGCGCTCTTTGGGAGGAACGGGGCCGGCGGGGTCGCCCTCGATCCAGGTGTGCACATCATAGTGATAAAACTGTTTTGACCACAGCATGCCTGCGTAGGCTTGCCGCATTAGTTGATGCGCATCGGCGGAGAGTTGTTTTGGCAGGCGAGAGCTGTAAAACTCATCGGCTTCTTTCTGGCGTTGCGCAAAGAGAGCATCGTAGCCCTTGTCGAAATCATTGGTACCCGGAACACCTTCGGCGCGCTCCTGATGGGCAGGCGAGGTGATGGCGCCCACCATGGGCGAGTCGTTATCCATGCCGCCAAGAGGATCAATGTCCGTCAGGCGGAGTCTGATGGTCAGAGATTCCTCTGGGCCCAATTGCAGTGGATAATGAGCAGCCATCTTCGTGCCCGTGCGCTCCGGGTTTACCGCGGCGTGGTTCCCGTGAATCAACCATTCATGGAATGCATCTTTCACATAGGGAGTGCGGCTGCGATAGTTGAAAATCTTGGCGTAATTGGTTTCGTTTTCCGTAAAGAGGAGTTCCGGCCGCCCCGCGCACAACAGCCAGCGCTTGCCATATTGCCAGTGTTGCAATTCGGCACACACGGCTCCCGGCGTCTCGGGAGCCGAACGCACAATAGGGCGCCGCAAATCTTTTCCCCACGACCAGGTATTGCGGAACCACAGAGTAGGAAGCAGGTGAAGAACGGCGGAGTCCGGGCCGCGATTGACGGCGGTAATTTTTATGAGGACATCCTCGACGTCACACTTGGCGTATTCGACGAACACGTCAAAATAACGATTTTCCCCAAAGACGCCGGTGTCCAGCAATTCAAATTCAGGCGCACTGCGCCCCCGGCGGCGATTTTCGTCGACCAACTGAGCATAGGGAAATTCCGCCTGGGGATATTTGTAGAGCATGCGCATGTAGCTGTGCGTGGGGGTGGAATCTAGGTAGAAGTAGTATTCCTTAACATCTTCGCCGTGGTTGCCTTGATTTCCGGACAAGCCGAACAAACGCTCTTTCAAGATGGGATCGCGGCCATTCCAGAGTGCCAAAGCGAAACATACGATCTGGTGGCGATCACAGAATCCGCCGATTCCGTCCTCTCCCCAGCGATAGGCGCGCGCATGGGTGTGCTCAAAAGGAAAGGACTCCCAGGCGGTGCCGTCTTTGCTGTAGTCCTCGCGGACGGTACCCCATTGCCTTTCGGCGAGGTATGGACCCCAGCGCTTCCAATGTCTCTTATGAAGCCGGGCTTCCTCGAGGCGATGATCTTCGATGGTAAGCAGTCTAGGCATGAGCGAGGGTCCTCGGGAGAAATAAGGCACCAATAGTCGCATTTTTCGCGGCAAAATGGGACCGGGAGACCGTGGGGGGTGTCGCTTCAATCAAGGGCAAGAGCAGGATGATTCCAAGGCGGCCGTAAGGCTGTCCGAAGTGCATGCTTCCTCTTCAGTCAATAGGAGTTCATAAGCCAGTAAAGAATCGTTCTTCGAGAGGCTGCCCGGCTGGCCAGGCCGCCGCGATGTTTATTAATATGCAACGGCTGGCGAGCTTGCTACTTTGCTGGGGGGCGCGGATTCGGGTATGTTGCCTCCATACAGAGGCACGTGAGAATCGGACAACTTTGTTCGGGGTGAGTCCCTCGCTCCCTCGCCTTGCACCGCTGCCTTTCAACGATTGCCCGACATGCAACCTATGCCTCTGCCTAGAAGGTCTTCTGTTCTGCCTGCGCTGAGGAGGCGTCATGATAAGAAAGCGTGGTAGCTTTGTATTAGGATTTTTGTCATTTTTGTGCATTGCGCTGTTGGCGGCCTGCGGCAGTTCTGGCCCGACATTGAACGGAATAACAGTGGCTCCAGGAGCCGCGCCGGTCAACGTCGGGCAAACGCAACAATTCACGGCAACAGGTCAATACAGTGACGGAACGTCGAAAGATGTAACAACCAATACCAGCATCACATGGGCATCGTCCAGTTCCGCCGTAGCCACGGTCACTTCGGGCGGGCTTGCGAAGGCTATAACTGCCGGCACAGTTATGATTACCGCATCCATTGGCACCATATCCGGGCAGGGACAACTCCAGGTGACCGGGGCCTCGAACATCGTCGTGACACCAGCGTACCCGATCATTGCGCTGCCAGGCACGCAGCAGTTTACGGCGACTGGGACTATCTTGAACCCTAATGGCACTACGACACCGGGACAGGATTTTACTGCGGTAGCGAACTGGACGTCATCGCTAACCACCGTTGCAACCATCGATAGCACGCAGGACGCCACCAACGGATTGGCGACGGGCGTGGCCGACGGTGTCACACAGATCTCGGCTACCTATTTCGGGGCCACCTCCAACTCTGTCGTTTTGACGATAGGTGCGTCCACGGTTATAAACCTGGCCATTACGCCAATGACGGCAACGATTGCAGCGGGCCAGACGCAGCTATTCGTCGCAACCGAAACAGAGAGTGATGGCTCAACGCCGCCCGCGGCACCAGGCGCGGTGGCTTGGTCGATTTCCTGCAACCCCACGGGCACGGCCAGCATCGGCGCGACAACTGGTCTTGTGACGACGACAGCTTCCGCGGCGGGCGCCTCCTGCGTCATCACCGGAAAGGAAACTCTGACCGGCGAAATTCCGAACAGTGTTTCCGGCACGGCTTCCCTGAGCGTGTCGGCTGCGGTGGCACGGTTCGCCTACATCGCGAATTCGGGAGGGAACACGATATCGGAGTATGCCGCGAATCCGGCTGGCGGAGCATTGGAATTCTTAACCAAGTTCCCGGCGAACTCGCCTCAGCAAGTGATTGTGCATCCTTCCGGCGACTATCTGTACTCGATTGACGAGAGCGGTTACGTACACCTCTATAGCATCACTCCAATGACGGGAGCGATCGTCGAGGACACGTCATTGGCAGGAGAGCCCTACGCCGCAGGCAGCGGGAATGGCAGCAGCAATAAAGGCGTGATTGATCCAACGGGGAGCTTCCTCTACGTTATCGATAGTGCTCAGAACTACGTGGTTGGCTTCACTATTAACCAGACCACTGGGGCTCTTTCCACGCTTACGCCCGTCGCGGTGGGACAGTATCCGACGGATGTTTTGGTTGACCATACGGGCAGCTATCTCTATACAATCAATTCAACCGATGAAGACATCAGCGGCTTCACCATCACACCGCTAACCGGCGTCCTGGTAGCCAATGCTCCGGCAGTGGCGGCAGCCCCTTACACAGCAGGAAGCATAGCGGCGCCATTCTACGGAACCATCGATCCAACCAACACGTATGTCTATGTGCCAGACGGAGGAATCAATGTTTACGGGTTTACCATCGGCAGTACAGGCATACTGACGGCCGTTGCGGGCTCCCCGTTTGCGAATGCGAACGCAACCTACCTAACCAACATTGTTGTCACTCCCAATGATAAGTACATCTACGAGTTGGATTTTAATGGCAACGTTTGGGCTTACACGGTAGGAACTGGTGGCGCCGTTGGCACGGCTATTGCACCAAGTACACTGATATATACGGGCACCTTCCCCTACGGCATAACCGTCGATCCGACCTCGACATTGCTGGCCGTTGACAACAACTCCTCCAACACGATTTCCCTGTTCCAGATTGGCTCGAGTGGTGCCCTGACGACCCTAACCTCCGCCAGCACCGATCCCATACCACTTTTGCTGACGTTCGATAACGGCACTGCTGCCGCGAACGTGACACCGGCTGAGGCCGTGACCGCCGACCCGACAACGGGGAAGATTTCCGCATTCACAGTGGCGGCGGGCGTGCTCGCGGCTGATCCGAATTCACCGTACACCGGCGTTGCCGGCAATTCACAGATCGGTACCAGCGTGATTGAAGACCTCTTCTTCACGGGCAGCGCTTCCGGCAAACAACTGGCCGGATACAGCCTTACCGCCGCAAACCCTGCCATCGTCCCATTGGCGAATTCGCCAGTTACGCTGACTTGGGCAGCAGGCCCGGTGATTGAGGATCCCTCTGGCGACTACGTATATGTCGCCGACACAACAAACG
This sequence comes from Candidatus Acidiferrales bacterium, assembly GCA_963702915.1. GTDB lineage: Bacteria > Acidobacteriota > Terriglobia > Acidiferrales > UBA7541 > Acidiferrum. The sequence goes on along the minus strand of OY969770.1, from coordinate 5,318,153 downwards.
CCGAGTTACACAGCTACGCTTACAATGCCACAACGAGCAGTGTCATGGAGACGGTAGTGCCGGGAACTCCGGCGACTGGTCTTACAGGACTTCAGGGGCTAGTCAGCCATCCTCAGGGCACCATCATTTATGCGCTAGCCAATGGAACCATCACGCCGATCATTCAGTATGGTGGTCTCTTTACCGCCGGAACACCTGAGACGCCCACTGGGAACTGGACCGTGGGGGCAGTTGATGGCTCTGGCCAGTACTTGTTCGCCGTTGATGGAACGGGGCTGAAGCTCCATTACTATTCCATCATTCCGGTGGGAAGTGGTCTCGGTCTCGATGGCGCGTTGACGGAAGTCGGCACGGGTACCAGCATCCCCGGGGCGGTTCAGCCTGCCGGAGTTGTAGTTGATCCCACCGACCGCTTCGTGCTGGTCACAGACGCGAAGGCAAACACTATCACGCCGTTTACCTTCAACCCAGCGACGCCATCGCTTACGGCTGGAACAGCCGTCACCACGCCGTCCGGCGCAGGCCAAATTACCATCGACCCAACGGGCACGTACGTCTTCGTGGCGTTGGCTGGCGCGACAGGCGGAACACCGCCAAGCGCCGTTGCGGTATACACCGTGAGCGTCTCTGGGACCACAGTTACCTTGACCGGCGTGAGCGGCTCACCGTTCACCACCGGAACCGGGAAAAGCGGCACGACCGGCGTTGGCATCATCAACAGCGTGAAGTAAAATCCAGCCGGGCTGCCTTCAAGGAGGCGGCACGGTAAAACCAAATCCGAAAGGGGATGGCTGCGGCCATCCCCTTTTTTTGTGAGGATTGCTGGGAACAGTTTTGGGGAGCGGCTGGAGCAGACCGATCTGCGCGCCGTCCTCACTGGGCAAAAAGAGAGATTCCTCGCTTCGCAGACTCCGCTCGGAATGACGGGGTTAGGGGATTATGCGGAGGTTATCATTCGCCGTAGGGTACCCAGATATTCTTTACTTGATAGGCGTGCTCGAGGTACCAGCGGCCTTCTGCCTGCTCTTGGTTGAAGAAATCGAATTCGCGGCCTTCATTGGTCCAGACCTGCTTCAGATTTCCGACGGAAAGAGCTTTGGCGGTGGCACACAGTGCCTCGTCTCCGTAGCACCAGATGGCGTCCAGGTTATCGTGTTCCGCCATGACCTTGAGCAGTTCTCCCGCGCGCCCGGTGACGAGATTCACCGTGCCAGCAGGAAGATCGCTGGTCTCGAAAACCTGGTAGAGATCACCCGCGATCAAGGGATAAGATTCCGACGGCACGGCCACGACCGTGTTTCCGGCGCTAAGCAGCGGCAATACCAGCGAGAAAAATCCCAGCAAAGGCACATGGGAAGGGCAGAGCACGCCGACGGTGCCTACCGGTTCGTTCATGGCGATGGCAATGTTGCGAAACGGAGGATGGTGCACCGCGCCCTCGTATTTGTCTGCCCAGGCTGCGTAGGCGAAGAGGCGTTCGATGCTGAGGCGCACTTCATCCGCAGCTTGCTTTTTGCCCACGGCGGCGGCAAGGCGATGGGCAATCTCTTTTCCGCGTTGGGAGAGATTTTCGGCGAGGTAATAAAGAACCTGTGCGCGGTTGTGTGCCGTGGTTTTTGCCCAGGTTTCGGCTTTGCGCGCGGCTTCGACGGCGTTGCGAATGTCCTTGCGATTGCCGAGGGGCGATTCGCCGAGCAGTTCACCGTGCTGGCCGCGGATTTCCAGCATATAGCCCGAATCGGGCCGTGCCTGTTTGCCGCCGATGAAAAGCTTCACGGTGCGGTCGATTGCCGGGCTGGCCACTTCGGGCTTGCCGTTCTTTGGCGCAGCTTTCGCACGAATCGGGGGCGCTTTGCGAAACCACTCCGGCTCGATGTATTCGAGGAGCCCTTCCCTGCCACCCTCGCGCCCGTAGCCGCTTTCCCGGTAGCCGCCGAAGCCGCAAGCTGCGTCGAAGAGATTCGTGCTGTTCACCCAGACGACGCCCGCTTTAATCTGCGCCGCGACCTGCAGTGCGACGTTGACGCTTTCGCTCCAGACACTCGCGGCCAGTCCATAGACCGTGTTGTTGCCAAGTTCCACGGCTTCGCGCGGCGTGCGGAAGGTCATTGCCGATAGGACGGGACCGAAGATTTCCTGCTGCGCGACGATGGAGGTGGGGTGGACGTTGCTGAGAAGCGTCGGCTTATAGAAGAGGCCGCGCGAAGGCAAAATCACTTCCGGCTGCCAACATGTGGCGCCCTCCGCCACACCTTGCTTAACCAGACGCTCGATGCGGTCCCACTGCACGCGGGCGACGATGGCGCCGATGTCGACTGATTTGTCGAGCGGCGCGCCGATACGCAGCGTGCTCATGCGCGCTTGCAGTTTGCGCGTAAGTTTTTCCGCGATGCTTTCCTGCATGAGCAGACGCGAGCCCGCGCAGCAGACTTGCCCTTGATTCAGCCAGATGCCGTCCACCAGGCCTTCCACCGCGCTATCCAGGTCGGCATCTTCAAAAATGATGAAGGGCGATTTGCCCCCCAATTCCAACGAGAGGCGCTTGTGGGAATTTGCGGTGGCTTTGCGAATGGCGCGGCCGACTTCGGTGGAGCCGGTGAACGCAATTTTGTCTACATCGGGATGGTTCACAAGGGCTTCGCCCGTTCGGCCATCTCCTGTGACGATATTTACGACGCCTGGCGGCAGGCCGATTTCCGTGCAAATCTCCGCGAAGGCAAGCGCCGTTAGTGGGGTGTACTCTGCGGGTTTCAAAACCACGGTGTTACCAGTGGCGAGTGCGGGCGCAATTTTCCACGCCAGCATTAAGAGCGGGAAATTCCAGGGGATGATTTGGCCGATGACGCCACTGGGCCGATAACCGGGGAATTCGCGTTGCCAGAGTTGCGCCCATCCGGCGTGATAATAAAAATGGCGCGCGACAAGGGGGATATCAATGTCGCGGCTTTCGCGGATGGGCTTGCCGTTATCGAGGGTTTCGAGGACCGCCAGACGCCGCGCGTGTTTTTGGACGTGCCGCGCCAACGCGTAGAGAAAACGCGCCCGCTCATGCCCGGAAAGCTTTTGCCAGACTGGCAAAGCCTTGCGCGCGGCCTTCACGGCAGTTGCGATGTCCGCGGGGCTGCCCTGGGCCACTTCGGCGATTTTTTCACCGGTGGAAGGGTCGCTGGTCTCGAAATAGCTTCCGTCCGCGGGGGCTTTCCATGCGCCGCCGATGAAATGGCCAAAGCGCCGGTTGTGGCGATCGAGCCACTGCAGGGATTCTTTGGGATCTTCCGGGGCCGGCCCGTACTCCATCGTTTTGAATTTTTCAATGACGCTCATTTGTTCGCTGCATCCTTGGCGGCTGAGTTTTCGTTCGAGCGTGTTGGCGGGGTTTACGCCTTTTTCCCCAGCATCTCGCGCATCGTTTCCACCCGCTTCAGTATGAATTTCAGGCGGTCCCGGCCCCACTTTGTATTCGTAATCACTTTCTCAATATCCAGAAATAGTTCTGGGTCGCCAATCTTTTCGCGAAGTTCCGTAAGGAACGGGTGCACTTTTGCAAACATCACGAACATTTCGCCGCTGAATGCCGGACGCAAAAACAGTTCTTCGTTCACCGCGCCTTGCAGCACCAGCGAAGCGGCAATTCCCCAGTAACCTCCCACTTGCCGCAACCAATTGTTTTCTTGCGTGCCCATGGCCATTGACACCTTCAGAAAATCATCCGCGGTGGCCGGCCAGAATTGCGCCATCCACCAGTCGCGTGCCTTGCGCATTTCGGGCTCGCGGCGAAGGTCGTAGAGATGAAGTATCACTTGCGCTTCTCTTGCACTGGACTTTTTCGGCATTGTTTCTCCATTCTTTGGTAAAAGTGGTTTGTTCCAACTTCGTTTCCGTTATGCCATGGGATGGCGGAACTCCGCGGAATATCTTCCCGTGGCATGAAATTCCAGTTGCCGCTCGATATCGCCGAGCATGCCGCTGGCGCCAATGCGGAAGAGGTGCGGCTCCAGCCAGGAATTGCCCAGCTCCTCTTTCATCAGAGAGAGCCACTCGACCGATTGTTTTGCGGAGCGAATTCCGCCGGCCGGCTTGAAGCCTACCGCCATGCCGGTTTCTCCGGCGTATTCGCGAATGGCCCGCGTCATCACCAGGCCGACGGGCAGCGTGGCGTTCACGCTTTCCTTACCTGTTGAAGTTTTGATGAAGTCCGCTCCCGCCATCATGGCCACCAGGCTGGCGCGCGCGACGTTCCGCAGCGTCAGCAAATCTCCCGTACCGAGGATGACTTTCATGTGCGCGGGGCCGCAGGCGTCCTTGAAAGCGAGGATTTCGTCGTACAGGCGTTGCCACTGCGCGCCGAAGACGTGCCCGCGGGTGATGACGACGTCGATCTCCTGCGCGCCCGCTTCCACCGAGCGGCGAATTTCCGCGATGCGCTCTTCGAGGGGATTCAAGCCCGTGGGAAATCCGGTGGACACGGCGGCCACGGGAATCTTCGTGCCTTCCAGCGCCTGCCGCGCCGTCTCCACAAACACGTGATACACGCAGGCCGCGCCAACATGAATGCCCAGGCTGGCGATGCCCAGTTTTTCGACGATGTCCTGCCGGATGGGTTGCCGAGCCTTGGCGCAGAGACGCCGGACGCGGTCGTCCGTGTCATCGCCGCTCAGAGTGGTGAGGTCCATGCAGGTGATGGCGCGGAGCATCCAGGCGATCTGCCAATCCTTCTTGACGGTGCGGCGAGTTACCAGGGTGGCGGCGCGGCGCTCGACTGCGCTGGTGTTCACGCGGACCTGCTCCAGCCAATCGAGATTCAGCGAGGTGCCGCGGTTGGGGGCAAGGGATTGCCCTTGCAGAGTGGCGATCGCATGTTGCGCTGGAGCCGCGTCAAGCGGGTTTCCCCGCCGATCCCGGATTTCCAGCCGCATGGGCTTCTCTTCACTCATCCTTCTTCTCCTGCTGGGTTGTAGGCGGATTTTACACCATCTGACACGAATGATGTGGACAGGCGGCACGCGGTGAGATGCGCCGGTGAGCCTCAGTTTCGGAAGGGAGAAGGAAAGAGAAAACGCAGAGGCGCAGAGTTCTCCGAGTAGCGCAGATGAAAAGAGGGACCCAGGAGCACAGTCAGGAGTGACTGTGCCACAGGGGGCGGAGTTTATCGGGACTTTGTCAGTGCACTCCCCCGGCTCCGTCTGGAATGACCGAATCGGCCCTCTTCCGCAAGTTGTATAATTGTTGCTTCCATGAGCCGGTTCCTGCGTGCCGCTATCTGGGTCCTCTGCTTCGCGCTGTTCCCTCTCCAGGGCGCGACTCAAACACGCCACACCGCAAGCGAGGGCACCCTCGAACACGCGCAAGCGCTTTATGCGTCGGGAAAGTTCCCAGAAGCCATTGCGGTTTACCAGGAGTATTTGGCCGCTCACCTGGGCAACGAGACTGCCGAGCTAGGTCTGGCCAAATGCTACCGGCGTGTCTACAACGTAGATGAAGCACGCGCCACCCTTCTTCGCGCGCGCAAGCAACATCCAAAAAGCGTGCGTGTCCTAAAATCCCTTGGCAACCTCGAGATCGAGGCGCAGTCGTACGACGCCGCGATTGAAGCGCTGAATACTGCCGTGGCGCTCGCTCCCGGCGATCTGGAAGCCCATAACTTCCTGGGCAGCGCGTATCATGGTAAGAATGAACTTGATCCCGCACTAATGCAGTTCAATTTCGTCATCGAGAAAGATGCGGCGAATCAACTGGCGCACTTTTTCCGGGCGCAAATCTACGCCGATACGGGCAAGAATGATAAGGCCGCGGCGGACGCGGAATTCGTCGTCATCCGCCGCCCGAACTATCTTCCGGGAATTGTTTTGCTGGCAAAGGTCCTGGTGCGGCAGAAGCAATGCGCACGGGCCGTGGAAATCCTGAGCCCGGCGCATGAGTCCCATCAACTCGACGCGCAAGCGCTCTTTGTACTTGCGAACGCGTGCGATTGCGCGAATCAGGCCGAACAAGGCAAGACGGTGCGAGCCGAATTTGCCGAGGCTGCGCAGACCGCTCACCAGCACGATGAAAACGAGGTTCAATCCAAGCACCTGGTGGAGCAAGCCAACGACCTAGCTCGTCAGAACAAGTTTCCCGAAGCAATGGCACTGCTGCAAGATGCGCTCGAAAAGAATCCACGGAACGCTTTTGCTTATTCGCAAAAGGCCAAAATTCTCTTTTCACAACAGGACATTCCGGGTGCACGCTCCGCGATCCAACAAGCGCTCGCTTTACAAGCGTTCCAGCCCGATTTTCTTTATGTGTCTGGAGTGATTTTCGAGCGCGAGGGCGAGCTGGAGGACGCGCTTAGTGAATTTACCAAAGTGACGCGGATTAATCCCAAAGAGGCTGACGCTTTCTTCGAGATCGGGAATATCCGCATGAAGCAAGGCGAGCGCTCCGCAGCACTCGCCGCCTTCCGCAAAGCCGCCGCGCTGGACCCTGACGACCCGGACTATCGGAGCGCGGTGGAATCGGCCTCTGCGCCGCGCTAGGTCCCTTCGGTCTTGTTGGAACCAGGCGTAGGTCGCCAGTGGTTAGTTTGCCGTTCCGCTAGAACTGGGCTAGAACTGGAAGCGGGCGCCGAACTGGGCGGCAAATGGCGTGCCGCCGGGAGAGATTTCATCCCGCACACCATACTTCACGCCATTGAACACATCGCCCTGGCGAGGTATCGCGGTGAGAGGATCGCACACAGTTGTGAGCGCAACACCTGGCTGCGGCATAGAGCAGTTTGAAAGCGTAATGAATCCACTCACATCCGGATTGGAATAGAGGTTGCTCGCGTTGGTCACGTTAAACAGGTCGGCGATCAGACGCAGCGAGTATCTCTCTCCCATCTTGATGTCTTTCGTGAGGCGCATGTCCCATGAAAAGAAACCAGGCTGGCGCGCGGGATAGCGAGTGAGCAGGAAAGGTGAGCCGCTGCCAATCTGGACCACGGGGCGGTCGTCGTTGGAAAACTGGTTGATGACGGTGTCGCCGTTCAGGTCCGCCGAGGAATACGCAGGATAGGCCAGGCCGCTGTGGGCGATGAACGTGCTGCTCCAAGCCAATCCAAAGGGCAGGTCGGAGGTGAAGCCTGCTTTGAACTGATCGGTGATATCGAGGCCGTTGCGGCCGTAATCAATATTGATGTTGAAGGGATCCTGAGCGCCGAAGAACGTATCGGTATCACGCTCGCTGGAATCGTTGCTGAAATTGCGCGACCAGGTGTAGTTTGCAAACACCTCGTAACGATGCGAGAAACGCTTGTTCACGCTGGCGGTGACAGCGTCGTAATTACCGTGACTGAAGCTGGCAAGCTCGAGCGCGCCCGAGAACGGCGAGAGGCCGCAATCCAACGGCATCGGCTCGCCCGGGAAAAGCTGGGCATCAGCAGGGCAAGCACCGGTGGCCGACACAGCAGCGAGAATGCTCCTGCCAAATTGATCCGTTTTCGGTTGAGTGGGATCGAGTGTGTTTAGCGGTACAAGATTCCGTTGCCAGTTCGAGGTGCTGAATCCGCCGGTCTTCAAATGGATCGAGTGCATGTATACATAATTCACGCCAACCTGCCAGCCTCCGGCGAATTCATGCTCGATCCCGACGGTCACGTTGGAGACGCGGGGATTGCGCAAGGCTGGATCGGCATACTCGATCGAAGGGCAGCCGATGGCCGGAGTTTGGAGGGCGCAGAGTTGGCTCGAGGAGGCCGAAAGAGTGGAAGGATAGGTGTAGGGGAAGCCGCTGGAGGGTGCGCTTCCGTATGCGGGCGCACCGAAGAGCGTGGTGGATTTGGAGCCGCCCCCATTGGAAACCTGCGGGAAGAAAATAGTGGGTGTCTGCGCGTAATAGAAGCCCCAGGCCGCGCGAACCGTCGTTGGATGCGAGGTAGAACCAACATTCCAAGCCAGGCCGACGCGCGGTCCCCACTGCTGGAAATCATCCGGAGTGTTTTGGGGAACGGGTGAGATTTTAGTGCCGTCGCCGAGCGGGCCGACTCCTGTATAGACCATCGCACCGGGAATGGGCGTCTGTGGTTGCGGGTTCCAGGTGCCATCCCAACGGAGTCCGTAAGTGAGGGTGAGGCGCGACGTGAGCCGCCATTTGTCCTGGCCATAGAATCCGAGCCCATTCTGATAATTGGGCTTCAAAGTATTCGCCGTGAAAACATTCAAGCCGTCCAAGCCAAATCCCTGGAAGTAGGCGGTGGCCAGATTGGGAGTTTGTCCGGTAGGGCAAGTGGAGAGATCAAAATCGCAGAGGCTGGCGAAATTGTACCGGCCCGCGGACCATCCGGCGAAGATATCTTTGCGATCGACAAAGGAATCGAGGTCGCCACCGAACTTGAGGTCGTGCTTGCCAAAGGAATAGGAGTGGTTGTCCTGGACCTGGAGCTTGCCGTTGTCGTTGTTTGCGGGAAGGTAGAAACGCTGGCCGAAGGTGCCGTAACCCTGGATTTGAACTTCCGGCGCGCCAGAAAAAATCGGATGGCGCTTGCGATCTTCGCCCTCGATCAATACGCGGATTTCGTTGACCCTATTGCCATGAATGGTGGTTAATGCAAAAACACCGCTGATACCCTGGTTGATGAAGTCTTCCGTATCAATGAAGGCGTCCGAGGTTTCCGTCTGGCCGTGCCCCCCGGTGAAGCCCCGCGTATGATTGCGAGTGCCAAGGCCACGGATGCTGAAGTGCGTTGCGGAGGTGAGCTGGTAGTCATAGTGCCCCAGCAAGGTGAAGAAATCCTGGAATTGTGTGTGCGGTCCATCGAGTGCGCCTAGATTGGGAACCCCGTAACAACCAGGTAGGAGGTGGGTGACACCAAATACGATGTTCTTACATGCCGTTCCAAGTACCTCCCCGCTATTCGCCGCGGGCGCATAAATCACGGGTCCGGCGTCCGCTTCGCACACGGGATCGCCGTGGCACAGGTTGGTGGTTAGCGGACCGCTATTCCGCTGCGTGTCGTTGGATAGAAAGAGCCACTGGCGATCCTTGTGAATCGGGAAGCCGACCGAGCCGCCAAACTGATTCTGCCAATCGATACCGGAGGGATTGCCGAGGGCATCGTTTTTCGAGAGACTGCCCCCGCGGTAATACTCGTGGGCTTCACCATGCAGTTGGTTGGTGCCGGATTTGGTGACCACGTTGAGAAGGCCACCGGTGGCGCGGCCGAATTCCGGAGCGAAGCCGTTGGTGACCACCTGAAATTCCTGCACGGACTCGATGGGGACAGTAAGGTTTTTGGTTTCGAGAGAACCGAAATTCTCGCCAAAGTAATTGTTGGTGGAGTCGGCGCCGTCAATGACCAAGCCGGTATAATCGCTTTGCTGGCCGCCGAGGCGGATGTTGCCGCGCAATCCGGGAACAACTTGAGCAGAGGGTGTCAGTTGGGCGAGATCGCGGTAATCGCGGCCGGGAAACGGCAGATCCTCGAGACTTCTGGAATCGATGAGTTGCGACACACCAGACGTGGTGGTATCGACGGCGCCCGCGGCCTCCGCGGTTACTGTGACAGTCTGCGTGGTCGTCTTCAACTGCATGGGGATGTCGAGGCCCATCGAGGCGCCTACAGTGACGACAACGTCCTTGACCGTGTAGGTAGCAAAGTTGGGAGCTTCGACCACGAGAGTATATTGACCGGGCGTGACCGCTTCGAAAGCATAAGCGCCGGTTTCATTGGTCGTAAGCTCGCGTTTCAGGCCGGTTGCCGCACTGGTGAGAGTGAGTTTGGCGCCAGGAATCGCCGCTTTGGAAACGTCGTAGACCGTACCGCGGATGGCGCCGCGTTCGAGTGTCTGTGCGGAAGCGAAATGGAGATTGGCAAAAAGCGCGAGCAGCGCAACAACAACGAAATACCTTGAGCAAACTTTCATTCGAGAATCCCCCTGAACGGAATGCCAAAAGCGATTCAAACCGTAAGAACCGTTGAAGCAAAGCTGATTCCCTGGAATCCGGAGCACGAAGTAACGCTAAAATTGTTGCTGGCAAAATTGGCGAGAAACGCGGGTATCTGGCATAAAGGTGATGGCAAGGCGCGGGACCGCACGGCCAAGAACGGGCCAACTTTCGCGCGGCGCGAGTAAGTGTTTACGTGGCGCCTAACAAATGCAGAGGTGGAACGAAAGACACTACAACGCGGAACCTGGAGTGACCTCAAGGCGTGGAAAACACAGTAATCCGGAGCGGCGCTTAGCAAGTACACCCCAACAAAGAGAAGTTGACGTAGGTTAGTGTTGCGTTTGGGAAAGTGTCAAGTCAAAAGTAAGGATTGCAAAGAGGAGCTTGTGGAAGAAATTTTTGAGCTAAATTTGAAAATGGAGTGTCTGTGAGAAGCTGTAGTCTGCCGGGAACAGCCAGAAGAAATGCTACCATCGAAAAACAGAATGAGAGGCATCGACAATACGATCGGGTGGAACTGCCGCTACCTGCGCTGGTGCATTCTGTTCCTTTTATTCGCCTTGAATACACGTAGCTGCGCAGATGCGCAGGCACCAAAACAGAGCCGGGCAGCCGGCGCTGCTCAAGAATCCGATGGAACGGTAAGCGCCGACAAATTGAATCCTTATGGGGTGCAGTTTCAGGACGTCACGCAGGAAGCCGGAATCCATTTTCAGCACGAACGGGCGGCGTCAGAGGAGCGACTCTACGTTGAAACGATGGGTTCGGGCGTGGGATGGATTGACTACGACCAGGATGGATTTCTGGATGCGATATTTGTGAACAGCGGATACACGCCGCTGTTTCATCCGGCAACTCCGCCGCAGCCCGCGCTCTATCATAATAATGGAGACGGCACTTTCACTGATGTCACCGAGAAAGCCGGCATTCACTCCGACGGCACGTTTTTCTTTGGCGTGGCCGTGGGGGACTTTGACAACGACGGTTACCCCGATATTTATTTGACCGGCTACCGGCACTCGGTTCTCTATCACAACAATGGAGACGGCACGTTCACTGACGTGACAGCCCGGGCCGGCGTGGGCAACGACGGAAACTGGGGCACGGGCGCGGGGTGGTTTGACTACGATCACGACGGCAAACTCGACCTCTTCGTTTCCAACTATGTGATGTTTGATGTGGATCATCCCGTGTCCTGTGGCGAGAAAAAACCAGGCTACCGCGCTTACTGCCATCCAGACAGTTTCCCGGGGACATCGCCGCGGCTGTATCACAACAACGGAGACGGCACGTTTACGGATGTAACGCAAAAGGCCGGGCTGACCAACAAAGATGGCAAGAGCCTGGCGGTGGTGCTCGCGGATTTGAATGGAGACGGCTGGACCGACATCGTGGTTGCCAATGACACGCAGAGGAACTTCATTTATCTGAACAACGGGGATGGAACCTTTCGCGACGTGAGCTTCACAAGCGGCGCGGGTTTCAGCGAAGAAGGCAGCGCGGAAGCGGGCATGAGTGTGGATGCCGCGGATGTGCGCCACGCGGACCAGTTCGACCTTTATGTGTGTCATTTGGATCTGCAGATCAATCGCTACTACCGCAACAATGGCGATGGCACGTTCACGGACGCGACGGTTGCCTCTGGGCTGGCGCAAACCAATTACAACAACAGCAGTTTCGGCGCGAGGTTTTTCGACTTTGACAACGATGGGTGGGCTGACCTGCTGGTGACCAATGGCCATATTCTGGACAACATTGCGTTGTACCATCCGCACGTAACCTACGAAGAAGAGCGCAAACTTTACCGCAATGTGGGCAACGGAAAATTTGTGGATATCACGGCGACGCAGAATCCCGGATTTCGCGCCCCGCGCATCGGGCGCGGCCTGGCGGTGGGCGATTACGATAATGATGGCTGGCTGGATTTTCTCGTCAATAACAATGGCCAGGAGGCGCAACTCTTCCGGAACGACGGCGGTGAGCGCGCAACATCGAAAGGCAATCACTGGCTGGGCGTTCATTTGGTTGGCACGAAGAGCAACCGCGACGCGGTCGGAGCGAAGCTCAAGCTGGTGGCGGGGACTTTTGTGAGTTACGACCAGCGCAAGGGCGGGATGAGTTTTTCCTCGGCGCAGGATCCGCGCATCTACTTTGGCCTGGGCGGAATCACGAAAATCGATTCGCTGGAGATTGCGTGGCCGAGCGGAGCAAAAGAAGTAATCCGCGACCTGGCCGTAGATCAGATCGTTACCATCGAAGAAGGAAAAGGCGTCACGCCGTACCGCTATCCCACATTTCGCAAAAAGTAGAAAGCAGCATTGCGGTTGGGCTTCGTGAACTGCTAGGGTTTCCCGCCGCGGCGGGCCCACTCTGCATCGAACTCCGCGCGCGTGTGGAATGAAGATTGCGTGCCGATCCGCGTGGTGGAAAGAGCGGCATAGAGGCTGGCCCGGGTGAGCGCATCTTTTTCGGGGAAACCTTCGGCGAGAAACGTGGCGAAGCTGCCGATGAAGGCATCGCCCGCGCCGGTTGTGTCCGTGGGCGCCACGGGAAAGGGTGGCACCAGTTCGCAGCCCTCTGAAGTGGCGAGGAGCGATCCGCGCGCGCCGAGGGTGATGATGACTCGGCGGAAGCCCTGTTGGAGAAGGGTGGCGGCACACCCTTTCGCTTCTTCAGTGGAGTGCACCGACAAACCGGCGATGAGTTCGGCTTCGGTTTCGTTGGGGACGAAATAGTCCGCGGCACAGAGACTGTTCGGGGGGATGGGTTGTGCGGGGGCGGGATTGACAATGCAGCGGATGGCGTGTTTTCGCGCGAATTGCACGGTGTAGGCGACGGTGTCCAACGGAATTTCAAATTGCAGGACAATCGTGTCCACGCTGCGCAGCGCGGAAGCAGCCGCATCCACATCGGCTGGCTTCAGAGTATCGTTCGCGCCCTTCACGACGATGATGCGATTCTGGCCGTTTGGCTCGACGAAAATGGGGGCAACGCCGCTGGAGACTCCGTCCACAATGCGCACGTGTCTGGCATCAATGCCGATCTTGGTGAAATTATCCACCGTGGCCTGGCCGAACAGATCGTTGCCCACGTTCGCAATCATGAGCACGTCGGCGCCACAAAGACGCGCGGCGACCGCCTGATTCGCACCCTTGCCACCAAAACCCAGATGGAAGCTTTTCCCAAAAAGAGTTTCACCAGGACGTGGGAAAGTATCACTGAAGGTGGTTAGATCAACATTGGCACTGCCGACGACAGCTATCTTCGACTTTCGCGACATTCATTCTCCCGATGGAGCGTCAGTCGGAAAAGTATACCGGCAAGCGAAAATGAGCAAGTGTGGGGCACGCAAGAAAAACGAAGAATGAAGGCGAGGGCACTTGAACTGATCTCGTAGCTGGGTTGTTTGTGAAACCAGGAGTTTCCTCATGGGCTGAAGCCCAGTCTTTTCGGCTTTTTGAAGTCGGAGCTGAAGCTCCGACCCCCTAAGAAGTCATTAGGAAACGGCCTCCAGTGTGCCGGTGCGTTGACGGCTCTATGCGTGGATGTTAGGCTCGCACTTCCTTCACAAGGGCATGCGCGCCGTCGACCTTATCCGCAAAAAACGCGATTCCGGGGAACACAGCCCCGAGGAGATTGCGTTCCTCGTCTCCGGCTACACCAAAGACAAGATTCCTGATTATCAGATGGCCGCATGGCTGATGGCAGCGTGGATTCGGGGGTTAAGCCGGGCCGAACTGACCGCGCTGACGGAGGCGATGTTGTACTCCGGCGAAGTGGTGAGTCATGCGGACATTCCCGGGAAAAAGGTGGACAAGCATTCGACGGGGGGCGTGGGCGACAAGACGTCGTTGATTTTGGCGCCGATCGTGGCGGCGGGCGGGCTGACGGTTCCGATGATCAGCGGGCGCGGACTGGGGCATACCGGCGGAACGCTGGACAAACTGGAAGCGATCCCGGGATTCAACACGGCGCTGAGTTTGCGTGAATTCAAGCGCGTGCTGCGCGAGTGCGGGATGGCGCTGATTGGGCAGACGGCGGAGATCGCTCCCGCGGACAAGAAGATTTACGCACTGCGCGATGTTACCGCCACCGTCGAGAGTGTGGGCTTAATTTGCGCTTCCATCATGAGCAAGAAATTGGCAGAAGGAATTGATGCGCTGGTTTTGGACGTGAAGACGGGTTCGGGCGCGTTCATGCAAAAAGAAGCGGACGCCGTGCAGCTGGCCGAAGTGATGGTGGAGATCGCGCAGCGCATGGGGAGGAAAGCGGTCGCGTTGATTACGGACATGGAGCAGCCGCTGGGCCGCATGGCCGGACATTCGCTGGAAGTGATCGAGTCGATTGATGCGTTGAGGGGGAAGGGTCCCAACGATTTGCACGAGTTGAGCGTGGAACTTTCCGCGTGGATGTTTTATCTCGGAGAACGCACGGCATCGGTTGAAGAGGGGCGAGCGCTGACAGAGAAAATGATTGCAACGGGGCAGGCGCTGGAAAAATTCCGCCAGTGCATTGCGCTGCAAGGCGGCGATCCGCGCGTGATTGATGATATTTCCCTGCTGCCCCAGGCGCGCCATCGCGAAGAAATCGTTAGCCCGAAAGCCGGATTCATCCGCGACATGGACTGTCTGCAGTTTGGCATTGCATTGGCCATGCTGGGTGGCGGACGAGAGAAGAAGGAAGATTCGATTGACCATGGGGTGGGCCTGGAATTCCACAAGCGTATTGGGGATCGCGTTTCGGCGGGAGAAAAGCTGGTCACAATTCATTACAATGCGCAGGAGAGACTGGCGGAAGCCCGAGAAAAGATTGCGTCCAGCTTTGCGATTGGGGAGGCAGCTCCAGCTCCTCGCCCGTTGATCCGCAGGATTCTGGGCGGATCGTGATTTTGGCGTTTGTGTTTCCGAGGCGCAGCATATAAGGAGACAGAATGGGAAGATTCGTGGGAGTGCTTGGGCTGCTGGTGCTGATTGGCCTGGCCTACCTGTTCAGCACCGCGCGCAAAGCCGTCCAGTTGAAAACAGTTTTGTGGGGGCTGGGGTTGCAGTTGGCGTTTGGCGTGTTCGTATTGAAATCTGAGACAGGCCGCGCCATGTTTCAGTATCTGGGCGACGCGGTGAACAAACTGCTGAGCTTCGCTTTTGCCGGCTCGGAGTTTGTTTTCGGCCCACTGGGCATGAAGAATTCGTCGCTCGGGTTTATCTTCGCGTTCCAGGTATTGCCGGCGATCATCTTTATCGCGGCGGTTTTCGCGTTCCTTTATCACATCGGGGTGATGCAGATTTTCATCCGCGCCTTTGCGTGGATAATGACACGAGTGATGGGGGCCAGCGGAGCGGAATCCCTGGACATCGCGGCCAGCATCTTCATGGGACAGACGGAGGCGCCGCTGACGATTCGCCCCTTCTTGAACAAGCTGACAAAATCCGAATTGATGTGCGTGATGACCTGCGGCATGGCTCACGTGTCCGGCGGAATCATGGCGGCCTACATTGCGTCCGGGGTGGAGGCGAAACACTTGTTGACGGCGGTGATCATGACCGCGCCGGGGACGCTGTTGATGGCGAAGATGCTGGTGCCGGAGACGGAAAAGCCGCTGACCGCGGGGCACGTGCAAATGCCCGAGATGGATAAGGAAGCAAATTTTCTTGGCGCGATTTCGCGGGGCACGTCGGATGGATTGCAGTTGGCAATCAACGTCGGGGCCATGCTCATCTCGTTCATTGCGTTGCTGGCACTGGTGGATTACCTGATTGGAGGGGCGCACGGCTGGCTGGCGATTCATCATTTTCCGTGGTTCCCTTCGAGCCTGGGGCAGTTTTTCGGATGGATTTTTGCGCCCATGGCCTGGCTCATAGGAATTCCCTGGAAAGATGCGCCGCAGATCGGCTATCTGCTGGGAACGCGCATGACGATTAATGAAGTGGTGGCGTTCGCCAAGCTTGGGCAAATGAAAGGCACGCTGGATCCGCGGTCCTTCACAATCGCCACATATGCGCTGTGCGGTTTCGCCAATTTCAGCTCGATCGGCATTCAGATCGGCGGAATCGGGGCGCTTGCTCCGGAGCAGCGGGGGCAATTGGCAAAATTCGGGATTCGGGCCATGCTTGCTGGAACGATGGCGAATCTGATGTCCGCGTGCATCGTGGGAATCCTTACATGAGCCTGCTGACTATGGGAAAAAGCGAAAAGCCGGGAGAAGAGTTCGAACGCGCCGAAACGGCGGCACGATTTATTTTGAAGAAAACAAAACTGCGGCCAAAGATTGCGCTGGTGTTGGGATCTGGATTAGGGGCTTTCGCCGACGAATTCGCCGATGCCACGCGCATCCCTTACGCGAAAATTCCTGATTTTCCGCGCTCGACGGCCGTGGGCCATGCCGGGCAACTGGTGATTGGCAAAGTGGATGGCATCGAAGTCGCCGCGATGCAAGGGCGCGTGCACCTTTACGAAGGCTATTCGGTGAAAGATGTTACGCTTCCCATACGAGTTCTTGCGCGCATGGGCGTGAAAGCAGTCATCCTGACGAACGCCGCCGGTGGAATCAAAAAGGAGTTCACGCAAGGGCGGCTGGTGGTGATTTCCGATCACATCAACCTGCAAGGCGTAAACCCGCTCATTGGCCCGAACGACGAAAACTTCGGCCCGCGCTTCCCGGATATGAGCGCGGCTTACGACAGGCGTTTTCGCGAGCTGGCGCTGGCCGAGGGGCGCTTGTTGAAGATTGAATTAGGCCAGGGCGTGTATGCCGCGCTAGCTGGGCCGAGTTACGAAACGCCGGCGGAGATTCGCTACCTGCGGAGTATTGGAGCGGACCTGGTGGGGATGTCTACGGTGCCGGAGGTGATTGCGGCGCGGCATTCCGGGGTACGCGTGTTGGGCATTTCCTGCGTGACGAATGCGGCGGCGGGGATTTTGGATCAGCCGCTGAATCACGAGGAAGTGCTGCAAACGGCGGAACGCGTGAAGGGGCAATTCATTGCTCTGCTGCGCAGCGTAATTCCGGACATCTCTTCCGCGCTATGATTCTTTCTGCTGGCAAATGAATTTTGGAGGAAGTTGTGGGTGAATATGACGCATTGATCTCCGCCGCGAAGCACGCCCGGGAGAACGCTCATGCTAAATTTTCTAATTTCAAAGTGGGGGCGGCGCTCCGCACTCCGGCTGGGAAAATATTCGGCGGATGCAACGTGGAGAATGCGACCTATGGATTAACGGTGTGCGCCGAACGCGTGGCGATTTTCAAAGCCATCAGCGAAGGAGAGCGGCATTTTGATGCCATCGCGGTTGTGACCGACACCGACTCACTGACGCCACCATGTGGGGCGTGCCGCCAGTTGATCTGGGAGTTTTGCGGCGATGTGCCGGTGATCCTTGCCAATTTACAGGGCAAAACCGAAACCATCATGATGCACACATTGTTTCCAAAGCCGTTTGATTCATCGAATCTGTAGCAGTCTGGTGAAAAAGTGGCTTGGTTCGTCGTTTGGAGTAAAGAGGGGAATCTCTCGTTGGGGAAAACCCAAGAACAGAGAGATTCCTCACTTCGCGGACTCCGTTCGGAATGACGGAATGGCACTTGCTCCGCAAACCGCCAGTGACAACGATCGGAAGGAAGAGATCATGGATTCGCGTCATTCACAATATTTTCGATTCTTCAGCCTGCGCTACTTCGTAATTCTGCTGTGCGGCCTTGTGGCGACGGCTTCGCTGAATGCACAAATGCCAGCAAAAGAGGCGGCATCGGTAGATTTGCTGGTCACCGGGGGCACGATCGTTACGATGGATGTGGACCGCCGGGTGATCGAAAATGGATTCATCGCGGTGAGGGGCGACACGATTGTTGCCATGGGCCCCAATGCCGCCATGGCCTTTCCGAAAGGGGTCATGGCCGGGCAGACCATCGACGCAAAAGGAAAACTGATTTTGCCGGGATTCATCAACGGACACACGCACGTGCCCATGGTGCTGATGCGCGGGCTGATTGATGACGTCACGCTGGATGATTGGCTGCGCAAATATATTTTCCCCGCTGAAGCGCGCAACGTCACGGAAGACTACGTGCGCTGGGGCACGCGCCTGGCCATGGCGGAGATGATTCGCAGCGGCACCACCACGTTTGCGGACATGTACTATTTCGAGGATGCCGTTGCGGAGGAAACAAAAGCCGCCGGACTGCGCGGATTTCTTGGCGAAACGTGGATTGACTTCCCTGCCCCGGACAATAAAAACGAAGCCGAGATGGCCGCGTACACCGAAAAGTTCATGAAGAAGTGGCAAGGCGACCCGTTGATTCACGCTGCTGTGGCGCCGCACTCGATTTACACCTGTTCTGAAAAGACATTGCGGGATGTCGCCATGTTGGCCCGGAAATATAATGCGCCGATCCTGATTCACGTGGCGGAAATGAGAAAGGAATTGATGGATAGCCTAGCAAAAAATGGCGCTACGCCCGTGCAGTACCTGGAGCGTATCGATTTTCTGGGGCCGGATGTAGTGGCAGCGCATTGCATCTGGGTGGACTACACGGACATGAGGATATTGGCCGATCGTCAGGTGGGCTGCGTTCACAATCCATCGAGCAACATGATGCTGGCCAGCGGCGTGGCCCCCGTGGTGGACGAGCGCGCCGCGGGAATGCGCGTCGGCCTCGGCACGGATGGCCCGGCAGGCAGCAACAACGATCTAAACATGATGGAAGAGATGGACCTGGCCGCGAAGCTGCAGAAGACGGCGCGTGTGGATCCCCGGGCGCTAGGCGCGAAGGGTGCGCTGGAAATGGCCACGATTGAAGGCGCGCGCGCGCTGCACATGGAGAAGGAGATTGGCTCGCTCGAGGTGGGCAAGAAAGCGGATATGGTGGTTCTCAATCTGAATGTGCCCAACGCCGTGCCCATGTACGACGTGTATTCGCAAGTGGTCTATGCGCTGAAGGCCAGCGAGGTGGAAACGGTTGTCGTTGGCGGGAAAACGCTGCTGAAGGATGGAAAATTGCTGACCGTGGATGAAGCGAAGGCCATGGCCAAGGCCAAAGAATATGGCGAAAAAGTGCAATCTTCGCTGAAGCAGTAGAACGATTTCGCTGTTGCGGCTTCCCTGTTTAACCGCTTGCTCTTCGTAACTGCGGAGAGAAGCTCCTTCAATTCAATGACGTTTTGCAAATCCACGACGCGGCAGCATGGTAAGAGGCGTCCTGCTCGCTGCTGGATGCTCACCGCTTGCTATATCGCGGCCGTTCGACCTTTCGCCTTGCCGCCCAGGCTGCTCCCAACAAGTTAGCTTGGTTTCCCAAACGGCTGGCTACCACGCGGACCTGTTTTGCGGCAATCGGCTGCGCGCGTTCTTGCATAGCTTTTCGCAGTGCGTCGAGAAATAAATCGCTGGCTTTCGCCAGACCGCCTCCAATCACCACAATCTCCGGATCAAACAGGCTTACCAAATTCGCGACGCCATATCCCAGCAACCGTCCCGCTTCAAGATAAACTTCGATTGAGGCGCGATCGCCACGGCGCGCGGCCTCTGCAACTTCGTGGGCAGTGATTGCTTCCACGGGAATCTCTTTCAGCAATCCACCGATGCCTTGCGCCAATTTCTTTTTTGCGGCGCTGGCGATCGCCGGTCCTGCCGCCAACGATTCCAACTGTCCAACGCCTTGTGTTTCCGGTCCATGCTGATCTGTTACGACCATCCATCCCGCGCACCCGGACAGTTCGTGCGCGCCGCGGACCAATCGCCCTCCGCTCAAGATTCCTGCGCCAATCCCCGTTCCCAGCATCACGACAATTGCGTCGTTCTTTCCGCGAGCTGCTCCGCGCCATGCTTCGCCCAGCACCGCGGCGTTCCGATCGCTTTCCACTACCACCGGCACGCCCAGCGCTTGATGCAAGCGCCGCGCCAATGCCATCCTTTTCCAGCCGGGCAAGTTGGGCGCCCACACGGTTCCGTCGCGCCGTACCAGCCCCGGCACGGCGACTCCCATCGCTGCGATTCTTCTTCGAAGGCCTTTATGACCCGCGAGTTGCTGCGCCAATTCAACAATCTGCTTCACAGGCGCCAGCGTAGAACTCACGTCCACACTCAAACTTTTTTGCGCCAGCACTTTTCCTTTGCGGTCCACGAGCGCTGCCGCCACTTTTGTGCCGCCTAAGTCCACTGCCAATATGCAATTCGCCGGCATTTCTTCCTTTCATATCTCTAGGAAGTCTCTCTCTGGTTCTCCGTTTTCAAAATCCTCCAGGCCAAAATGCAAATCGCCGCTGCTCCCACGAGCGGTACCACCATTCCAAATCGCACTCCCAACGCCTGCGAGATTTGCCCTACCGCCCACGGAAACGACATCCCTCCTACTAAAGCAATCGCGAACAACAGTCCAAAGACCGTCCCTGCCATCTTGCGGTAGGAATCGCCGGCAATCGCGAGCGCCGTTGGAAACACACCTGCGTAGGACAAACCGATTACTAACACGCCTGCCACCAGCATCCCTTCGGAGCGGTTTGTCAACAGAATCGCTGCTCCGACCAACGAGCCTACTCCGCTTGCCAGCACCAACTGACGTTTGCCCACAAACTTCAGCATTCCCGAAACCGCTAGCCTGCCCAGCATCAGCGCTGCCCAATAGCCCGCCAGGATCAGCGTCGCCGTTCGCGCGCCCAGTCCGGCGGCGCCTACGTAAGTCGAAGTCCAACCGCCAATGCTTGCTTCATCTCCCGACTGGTAGAACAATAAGAACCCCAGCAGCAGCACGCCTGGATACCGGGCCACACGCAAGGCTTCACTCCACGAAAAACTTTGCGGCGCGCTGGCGGGGGGAAAGTGCATCGCCAGAAACAGAAGCGCGCACGCTGCGGCCAGCCCCGCACAAGACAATAATTGCGGAGCAATCGCGAAATGTCCGGCAATCACCGCCGCAAGCAAAGGAATGCAAAGCGCGCCGATGCCATAAAAGATTCCCAGCAAGTTCAACATGGGCCCGCGCTTTTCGCCGAACAAGTCGGAGACCAGCACATTCGTTGAGGTGTTCAATCCTCCGCCGCCCAAACCAAGGAGGACCGCTGGGATCGCGGCTCCGCTAAAGGAATGGGCGTACGCGAGGCCTGCCATTCCCGCCGCCACTAGTACGGACGACGCAACCAGGATCAGCTTGTTGCCGATTGCATCAATCACTGGCCCGGCGACGAGGGTTGCCAGCAGGATGCCCATATAGAGCAATAGGAATACATTCCCTTGTTGGGCGAGGTCGATCTTGAGCCGTGCTCGCATCTCCGGCAAACCGAACAGCGTCCCCAGGACGGCCATCACGATGCCAAACACAAAAATGCCCGTCGCCGCTCCGCCAAACAGCAGTCCCCGCCGAATCGTTTCCGCCACGCTTCACCTTTTCTGTTGCCACGCGAATTTGAATTTTATGCCGTGGGATTTTGCGCAATCACCTTGTCATCTGGATGCATCTCACGAGAAGTTTTATGGCGTGCGAATGTGCTGGACACGTTGCTCCGCGGGAGACATCAAGGCGACGGCGCGTTTGAAATTACTCAGACAGCCGCGCGCCACGGCCAGGCTGCCATAGTAATCGTTGTAACGGAATCCCGTCTCGCCACGCCACATCGGGAATGCAGAGCAGGCATTCAACCAAGCGTCGCAAACAGCGGTTATGTCCAGATAGGTGTCCGCGGCGAAGCCGGTGGCATCTTCCCAGTTGTCGGCATAAAAAAGCTGTCGCACGCCATGGGCCGGATCTTTTCGAGCGATGGCAGGAAGCCCGGCATAAAAGACGGCATCTTCAACGATGCCCGAGCACGCACGATGGTCCTTGTGCCAGCTTCCTTTCCAGTGGGTCACGATGGTCAACGGCTTGTACTGTCGAATCAGATCACAGACGGCAAACTTGGCCTCTTCATTGATGGGAACTTCCCCATCCGGATACTGGAGAAAAAGAGCCTTCGCGCCCATCAGCGCCGCGGCTTTCTGCGATGCCTCACGTTGCGCTGCTCCGTATTGTTCCGCGGGAATTGTGGGCGAGCCCTTTTCTCCCAACGAGAGGCTCAGCAACGAGCCTTGCCCACCGAAATGTGTGGCGACGGCCACGGGAGCGCCCATGGCAAAAAAAGCATCGCCGGGATGCGCGGCAATCGCCATCACATTGGAAAAAGTTTTATTTTGCCCACCCGAATTCCCGCTTGGCGGCTGCCCTGGCAATTGTTTAGCGTTTGAAGCTTCTGCTTCCATTGAAAGAGCAACCGCACTTCCACCAGCCAATGCCAAGAAGCTACGCCGTGTCGTCGGAGACATGATTCATCCTCTCTTTCATCGTTTCAGCCGCCGCTCGTATTCCGCATACACGCGGTTCGTATTGTCTGGGGGAATTCCCTGCACGTTGGGCGAGACAAACACCGGGGGCGTTTGTCCCTTCGCCGCCAGATTTGCGGCTACCTGCGCGATGATGGACATGGCGATGGTCATGAACGCTACCGTTGAACCCGCCGCCACCGGGGCCTTCCATCCCTGAATGGCCACCAGGGCGTCTTCGGCCGGGGTGCAATTGTCGATGACGATGTCCGCCACGTCCGCCAGTTTCTTCCCGGAAGAATGCATCGCGTCTCTTTTGCGGTAATTGTCCAGCGAGGTCACGGCAACGGTGGTCAGGACACGTTTTTTCGCTTCCAACAACACTTCGATTCCCACCGCGTTTAAACCACCGTGGGAAAATACAAGCATCACATCGCCCTGGCGAATCGGTTCGTTCTCAAACAGCACTTGCGCGTAGCCCTCTTTTCGCTCCAGCCACAACAATCCCTTCGCGCCACCGCTGCCAATCACGTTGGTCCACATCAGGCGCATGTCCATCAACGGGCGGAATCCCGGATACGCGCCATATCTTGGAAACATATCCTGCACGGGCAGGACCGAGTGCCCGCTCCCGAACATGTGGACCAGGCCGCCGTTCGCGATGGTTTCGGCCATCACCGCCGAGGCCTTCTCGATATTTCCCATCTGTGTTTCCCAGATTTTCCCCAGCACTCCACCGATCCGCTCTCGATACGCACTTGCGCTCACAGTTTCCTCCCGTAATTTTCTGGCCGTTGTTCAAAATGTATTTCGGTTGGCACAACTCTGTAGTATTTCCAGGCAAGAAGCAAGGACGCGGGTTGCTTCGCATGGCTTTGAGAAAGTATAAAGATGCTGGACGCATGAGGAAAGGCTTGGAGCAGGATTTGGGCGCAAGGTGCTGACGTGGACACGCGCGCGAAGGCCGCCTCTCGTTTACAGTTGCCTTTACTTTGCCCACTGCAGGGCAAAGGTCCGGACATGGAGGACGTGATGAAACATCGCTTTGCGATACTTGGATTTATTTTGCTTCTGCTGTTCATGGAGGCGTCTTGCGGAAAGTTGTTGGCTCAGAGCGCGTCGTTCGCCGACGTCGACGAGATCATGAACGCCGCGATCGCGCAGGGAACGATTCCGGGAGGCGTGGTGCTGGTTGGGCATGACGGCCGAGTGGTGTACCGCAAAGCCTACGGCATGCGTTCGCTGGAGCCGGACAAGGAAGCGATGACCGTGGACACGATCTTCGATCTTGCTTCAATCACAAAATGCGTGGCCACGGCAACTTCCGTGATGCAGTTGATGCAGCAAGGCAAGGTCCGACTCAACGACACGGTTGCTTCTTATTTGCCGGAGTTTGCCAAGAACGGCAAGAAAGACATCACTGTGCGGCTGCTCCTGACGCATTTTTCCGGACTGACGGAGGACCTTGATTTACGGACGCCGTGGACGGGGCGCGATGTCGCCTACCAGATGACCATGGAGCAAACGCCGGTGTTCTCGCCCGGATCGCGGTTTTCTTACAGCGACATCAATTATGCAGCGCTGGGATTCCTGGTGGAGAAAGTTTCGGGGATGAGCCTGGATCAATATGCATCAAAAAATATTTTTGCGCCGCTGGGAATGAAGGAGACACGATTTCTGCCGCCCGCGGAATGGCGCTCGCGCATTGCGCCCACGGAATATGACGAAAACCATCAGATGCTGCGCGGCACCGTGCACGACCCCACGGCGCGGCGCATGGGCGGCGTGGCGGGACATGCGGGACTGTTCTCGACTGCCGATGATCTTGCGAAGTTTGCTCAGGAGATGCTGACTGGATCTCACGTGCTGTCGAGGCTGAGCATCCAGAAAATGTCCACGCCACAACAGCCTCCGACTTCGGCTTCGTTGCGGGGGATTGGGTGGGACCTTGATTCGCCCTTTGCTACCAATCGCGGTGAGTTTTATCCGGTCGGCTCGTTTGGACACACCGGTTTCACAGGAACGTCTATATGGATCGACCCTGTCACGAACTCGTATGTGATCCTGCTTGCCAACGCCGTTCATCCGCACGGACACAACACGGCGATCGTTTCCCTGCGGGCGCACGTCGCTTCAGCCGTGGCGCAGGCGTTGAAACTTACGGTTACTGAGCAACAGAAGCTGCGCCTTGCCCGCATCACTGGCTACAACGAAGCCATGTTTGCTTCGCGTCTGGTCACCACGCGCAATGGGGTGGTGCGCACCGGCGTTGATGTGTTGGAGAGCCACAATTTTGCGGAGATGCGCGATGCGGGCAAGCCGAGCATCAAGGTCGCACTGGTTACCAACCAGACGGGAGTGGACGCCCATGGAAATCGCACCATTGACGTGTTGGCCAAGGCGAAGGGCATACAGCTCACCGCGATCTTCAGCCCGGAGCATGGGGTTACGGGAAGCGTTGACACGACGGCAATTTCCGACTCGACCGACGGCCCGACAGGGATTCCGGTGTACAGCGTATACGGTGACACCAGCGCCAAGCGGCATCCTTCGCTGGAGATTCTGAACACCGTGGACGCCATCGTGTACGACATTCAGGATGTTGGGGTGCGCTTCTATACTTACGAGACTACACTGGGCTATTTCCTGGAAGCAGCGGCACACACGGGAAAACCAATCTTTGTTTTTGACCGCCCAAATCTCATTAACGGCGCCTACGTGCAAGGCCCCATCAGTGACAAAGGGCGGGAAACTTTTACAAACTACGGACAGGTTCCCATTCGCCATGGCATGACGATTGGTGAATTGGCGCGCTTTTACAATACCGAGCGCGGCATCGATTCCCACCTCACTGTTGTCCCCATGGAGGGTTGGCAGAGAGGTGACTGGCTGGACTCGACCGGTGTCCTGTGGGTGAATCCGTCGCCGAATATGCGCAACCTTACAGAAGCGGCTCTTTATCCCGGCGTCGGCATTCTGGAGACGACCAATGTTTCGGTTGGGCGCGGGACGGATACTCCCTTCGAAGTGGTTGGCGCGCCCTGGATTCGGCCGCAGGAACTGGCCGCTTATTTGAATGCGCGGAACATTGGCGGAGTGCGTTTTGTGCCGGTGGAGTTCACGCCAAGCGCCTCCGTATTCGCGCAGAGCAAATGCGGTGGCGTGAACATCGTCGTTACAGACAGAAACGCGCTTGATGCGCCGGAGCTTGGCATGGAGATTGCTTCGGCATTGCACGCGCTTTATCCGGAGCAGTTTGAAATGAAAAATCTGGACAGCTTGTTGGTTAACGACGCGACAACAAGGGCAATCAGTGAGGGGCAGGACCCGA
This sequence comes from Candidatus Acidiferrales bacterium, assembly GCA_963702915.1. GTDB lineage: Bacteria > Acidobacteriota > Terriglobia > Acidiferrales > UBA7541 > Acidiferrum. The sequence continues at coordinate 5,292,631 of OY969770.1, read as the reverse complement.
GGCGCGTGTGGATGGACTGGAACGAGGAGATCGAAAGGTTCAAGGCGAGGCGGGCCAAATACCTGCTCTACTAGCATACCGTCGCCTGGATAACTGAAAGAAGTATGCAGCTTCAGGGGCTGAAGCCCCCACCCCCTAGGGAGAAACATCCGGAACTTCTGGGACAGCACACTGGCGTCTGGCGTCAGAAGTGCGCTTACACGGACTCCTCAGCTTTGTTGAGGAATTCGAGGTTAGGGAGTAAACGATTTCTCGATGCTCCAAAAACACTTATTATGCTTATTGCGGCCTGTTGATCTCCACACTTGTGGGATTACAGAGGAAGTACTCCGGTTCCCCGCATAAAGAAAATCAGGGAGGTCGCCTGTCCGCTCACCGGCGCGAAGTCGTAGACGTATGGATGATTCGCGGAGCCTGGTCGAGAAAGGGGATTGACAAGCAAGGAGCAATTGCATAGTTTGTGGGTAAACGCTTTCTTAATATTTTGGGAGGAGGCTTCACATTATGTCCGCTCTTAATCGGAGGACGTTCCTGAAATCCACGGCGGTCGTAGCAGCAGCCGCGTATAGCGCGCGCGCCCTCCGAGGAATGGCAAGTACGGACCCTGGCACGTTGGCAATCCGGACACCACTGAACATGTTTCCGTACCAGAGTGTCCAACTGCTCGACGGTCCGATGAAGCTGCAGTTCGAGCAAAACCATGCTCGATACTTGAACCTGGACGACGATCGCTTGCTGAAAGTGTTCCGGCAAGTCGCCGGATTGCCAGCCCCCGGTGCGGACATGGGTGGTTGGTACGATCTCACTGGATTCAGCCTGGACCATAATGACTTTCACGGGTTTGTCGCGGGACACAGTTTCGGTCAGTATCTGTCCGGGCTGGCGCGCGCTTACGCGGTGACGGGATCGGAAGCGACGCGCGCAAAAGTAAATCGCCTGGTGAAGGGTTACGCGGAGACGCTGGACGACAAAGCGAAATTCTTTGTTGGCTACCGCCTTCCCGCGTATACCTATGACAAACTTTCTTGTGGTTTGATCGATGCTCACGAATTCGTCCACGATCCCATGGCGATGGACGTTCACAAGAAGCTAAGCCACGCTATCCAAGCGTATCTTCCTGAAAAGGCACTTTCCCGAGCTGAGATGCGGGCGCGCCCGCACAAGGATACGTCGTACACCTGGGACGAAACCTACACGCTGCCCGAAAATCTGTTTCTGGCGTACCAGCGCAGCGGCGATCCGTTTTACCGGGACTTTGCCAAACGCTTTCTGGAAGACGACACTTATTTCGATCCTTTGGCGGCGGGAAACAATGTGCTTCCGTTCGAGCATGCCTATAGCCATGTGAACGCGTTCAGTTCGGCGATGCAGGCTTACTTTACGCTTGGAAGCGATAAGCACCTGCGGGCGGCAAAGAATGGCTTTGAGATGCTTTTGACCACGCAAAGCTTCGCGACCGGCGGATGGGGACCGGATGAAGCGTTTGGCGAGCCTGACCGGGGACAGTTGGGAGACAGCCTGCGGACATCGCACTCCAGTTTTGAGACACCTTGCGGCGCTTACGGGCACTTCAAAATTGCGCGCTATCTGCTCCGCGTCACCAAGGACGCCCGCTACGGAGATAGCATGGAGCGCGTTCTCTACAACACAATTCTGGGCGCCTGGCCGATTCAGGCGGACGGCACATCGTTCTACTACTCTGACTACGCGACCACCGGCAAGAAAGTCTGGTACCGGGATAAGTGGCCGTGCTGCTCGGGAACATTCCCGCAACTTGCTGCGGACTACCACATCAGCACGTATTTGCGTTCGGACGACGGCGTGTACGTTAACCTGTTTACACCATCCACGGTGCGTTGGACGGAAGGCTCTGGACAATATGGACTGACGCAGGAAACGCACTATCCAATGGAGAATACGGTGCGCATTCGCGTGGCGGCTTCACAACCCGTGGAATACACGTTATACGTGCGGATTCCCGGATGGACAAGCGCTCCAGTGCTTTCGGTGAACGGGAAGCGAGTGACGGAAGGGCTGCAGCCGGGCACGTTTGCGGCGGTGCGACGCACTTGGAGGGATGGTGACGTCGTTGAACTGGAACTGTCCATGCCGCTTCGGCTGGAGCAAGTCGATGTGCAACATCCGGATCAGGTGGCTCTGCTCCGCGGACCTCTGGTCCTTTTCGGGGTGGCCGATTCCCAGCCGAGCTTTGAAAAAGCTGAACTGCTGCGCGCCAAAACAGCAAACAACGCCACGGGCGATTCCATTGCCAACAGTACGGATGGCAAGCCAGTCTCCATGCGCCCTTTCATGGGCATCCAGAAAGAGAGCTATAGCACGTACGTGACGCTGAAATCCTGAATTGGCTAGAAGCTTCTAAATGCTCCTCTGGCTTTTGCGGGCGATGTTCGCTGACTGCTTGAGAATTCAAGTTTTGCGGCGAGGGCCTGAGGGCCAACCTTTACTTGCAATCATTCCCACGCCTTCACGAAAAGTGACGAGCCGGTTTGCGGCGACCTTTTTATATTGTTCGTGAAGACCGTTCGGCCAGTAGATGTCAATATCAACCGTTTGAAATTGGCCCAGGCCGAAGTGCAGGCGTGGCTCGTTGCAGGAATAGAAGCTGGATTGGCTGTGCACCGCTTGCGCTTGGACTTTCCCTCCGTAATGCACCAACACGCGAGCACCAATGGCACTGCGGTTTGATTTCACGCCTTCCAGTTTGACCTTAATCCAACCTTGTTTTCCCTTCAGATCATTGCGCAGCAGCGAGGGCGGCTCATTCATGTTGAGGATGAGGATGTCCACGTCACCATCGTTGTCAAAATCCCCGAAGACGCAGCCTCGGCTGCTATGCGCCGCCACGACTCCGGGCCCGGCCTCCTGCACCAATTCCTCGAACGTGCCATTGCGCAGGTTTCGGAAGACGGCGCGCGGCGTCTTATTCGCGTACTGAGGAAACTTGCGCTCAACCTCGGGATAGACGTTTCCGGTCACCACGAAAATATCGGGGTAGCCATCGTTATCCAAGTCAACGATGCCAGTCCCCCAACAGATGTAACGGGTCTCGACCGCAATGTGAGAGGCAAGCGTCACATCATCGAAGCTGCCTTTTCCGTCGTTGTGATATAGCCCGCAAGTATCCTCGACGAAGTGTGTAATGAAGAGATCCAGATGGCCGTCGAGATCATAATCGCCGAGACCCACACCCATGCCCGCCTGTTCGAGCCCGTCATCGCTGAGAGCTACGCCGCGGAGCACTCCTTCTTCCCGGAAGGTTCCGTCGTGATTGTTCATGAAGAGGAGGCTGGGAGTAGAGTCACAGGCCACTAGAATGTCAGGCCATCCGTCCTCATCGAGGTCCGCGCTGACCACGGTCATTCCATAGCATTCGCCGCTTTTCGAGATGCCCGCCTCTTTGCTGACATCCGTGAAGGTCCCGTCGCCATTATTGCGGTAGAGCGAGTGCCTTGGAGTGGGCAAACCGCGGGGTCCGCACTCCACCGGCACTCCCTTCCAATTGCAATTCACGCTCTCGCCGGGTACCGGCGCATGCTCGAGGGAGAAATCAACGTAGTTGGAGACAAAGAGATCAAGGTGGCCGTCGCGGTTGTAGTCGAGAAAACTGCAGCCTGCTCCCCAACGCGGGGAATCATTCCAGAGACCCGCGGCTTTAGTGACTTCCGTAAAAGTGCTATCGCCGTTGTTGCGAAACAGGCGGTTTTGTCCGAAGTAGGTGCAAAAAATATCCTCGAAGCCGTCGTTGTTGTAATCGCCGACACACACGCCGGAAGCCCAGCCGACGGCTTTGAGGCCAGCCTGTTCCGTGACGTCCGTGAAGGTGCCATCGCGGTTGTTCTTGTACAAGCGATTGGTTGCCGCCGGAGGGTCGCCTTGGAGGCGCGTGCCGGAAAGCAGGAAAATGTCGAGCCAGCCGTCGTTGTCAAAGTCCAAGAAGGCGCAGCCGCAGCCGGTGGCTTCCAGAATGTATTTCTTGGAGTCCACGTTCCCGTAAATCACGGGGGCGCGAAGTCCGGCCTGAAAGGCAACGTCCACGAAGTGAGCATGGAAGGGGCGTCCGGATGGGGCGGGCCTGGCCATTGCTTGCGCGGTGTGCCGGGACATGCCCTGCGCCAGGAGCCGTTCGCCAGCCAGGGACAAGAGAGAACTAAAGGAGAACCGGACAAACGTGCGGCGTGTAAAAGTCATTATCCGGATTACGCCCCTAATAAAAAACGGCGAAGAAACTTTCGATTATCGATGTCTTTGATGCCGGCGGAAGAGATTACTCGAAATCTACGCGCAGCGAAAGCGAGCTAAGGCTGCGAAGGCGCGTCTGAGGAAGCTCCCGCCTCAACCAATTTGTGACGGTTATGCTCTGCCTCCATTTTCGTAGCTTCCACACGCAGATCAGCGAGGCGTTTGAGAAGATCCGGGATCTCACTGGTATTCCCCGACTTCCGCAGCATCTGAATCAGGCGATATAAAGCAGTCTGATCCTTAGGATCGAGCTTCAAAGCCTCTCGGCACTGGTTGATGGCTGGTTGAGCTTGCCCCGCCTGCGAGTAGAGTTTGGCAAGGACATCTCTTGCCGGGACGAGCGTCGGCTGCAAGGCAACAGCTTTCTTTGCTGAGCGAAGTGCGATTTGGAAGTTTTGACTTCCTGGTTCCAGTCCCATTTGGGTGAGAATGTCCGCCTGGAGATAGAGCAAGTAAGGATCATTCGGCTTACTGGCCAGTTTGGATTGCACTGTCCGGAGTGCGCGATCCAGATCGTTGGCCTCCGCCAGTTCCAATCCTTGCGCGGCGGTGCCGATTCCCTGATTGGGATCGAGTTCGTCTGCGCGGTCAAAGTCGCTCTCTGCCTGGTCGTACTTTGCAAGTTGTACGTAGAGGACGCCGCGGGCGACGTATAAGGCGGCGGACTTGGGTTCTGCCTGCAATCCGACGTTGACCATGTCAATTCCGACCTGGAAAGACTGGTGGTCAATGGAAAGGACCGCGAAATCGAGGTACAGATCCACGTCGTGGGGGTCCGCGACGATTGCTTGGCGAAGGGTTGTCACGGCCTGGAGAGTGTTCCCATCCGCTTCATAAGCCGAAGAAGCAAGCTCAAGTGTTTTCACGCCGGGACTGTCTTTCTGAAGCAGGGGAGCGAGCGTCTGCAGCGCATCCTTGGGATGCTCCGCCGACAGTTGAACGGCAGCCAGTTGGCGGCGCACCGCGCTGTCCTCTGGACTGAGTTCGAGTGCTCTCTGGTAGATTGCCATTGCCTTGTCGGGCTGATGCAATCTCAGCAGGCACTCACCATATTCTTGCCGCATTACCGGTTGGGAATCCAGCAATGGACCGCTCGCGGCGAAATGCTCCGTAGCCTGGGTGCAGTCGCCCTTTTTGTAGGCAAGAACGGCCAGCATGCCGTGACTTGTCAGGTCGTCTGGCCGGAGCCGGAGGACGTGTTTCAAGAGCGGGACAGCTTCTGGGCCGCCAGTGTCATATTCGAGCTGCGCTGCTCCTTCCACGGCGGGGAGATATTCCGGTGAGAGCTTCAGCGCTTTTTGATATGCAAGGAGCGCCTCCTTGGAACGCCCTTTCCCGGAAAGCGCCAGCGCCTGCAGAGTCCAGACTCTGGGGTCTTGAGGAGATTCCTTAAGTAGGGGTTGAAGCAACATCAAAGCTTGATCGAAATCTTTGGCAGCCAGGGCGGAAGTGACGGCGACGATAGGGTTTTGCTGGGTCTGACCGATCAGTGAATAGGAAAGGGCCAGAAGGATTCCCAGCAGGCATAGCATTTTGCCGTGGTACATGCTGCGATTATCGCGCGATGGCGCAAACTTGGAAATAGAGAAAACGATTGCTCACGGAAAAGGGGTGGCGCTACAATGCGCGGCGTGCATGAATGATCAAGCACGCCATGGGCGAACGCGCGGGGAAACTGGGGATTTGCACTCCTTGCGGGGCCAACCCCACGAACCGAGCACTGGGAATAGAACACCGCGAAAGTGGAAATTCATTGTGAATCTAGCGGCTAGGAAAACGGTTTCCGGGATTTTATTGATTTTCTGGTGGAGGGAAGAGGAATCGACATGAAACTGAGCGGAAATAAGCTGGCGGCTTTGAGCCTTTTTCTTCTCGCCGTCGTGATGCTGGCGCCATTGGGCGCACGTAACGACACGCGCCCTCGCCTTCGCTATCCAGAGGAGGACATGGGCGCGGATTCGCTGCCCGCGCGGAAGAAGGCCCAGTTGGAGGCCGCGAAAAGTTACAAAGTCTTTCATGACTTCCAATTTACGGACCGCTTGAAAGAAAGTGGAATCACTTTCGTGCATCACGCGGTGGACGACGCAACCAAGCACATGCGGATGGGCCATTACGACCACGGAAGCGCGGTGGCCGTGGCCGACGTGGATGGGGACGGACTCTACGACATTTATTTTGTGAACCAGGTTGGCGGCAATGAACTTTGGAAAAACCTGGGTGGCGGCAAATTCAAAAACATTACTCAGGAAGCGGGAGTTGCCTTGCCGGGCCGGATCAGCGTGGCCGCGGCATTTGCCGACATCGAAAATGACGGGCACGAAGATCTTTTTGTTACTACGGTGCGCGGCGGAAATGTGCTCTTTAAGAATGACGGGCACGGCCACTTCAAAGACATCACCCAGGAAGCCGGGCTTGGGTTGTCGGCCCATTCTTCCGGCGCCTTCTTTTTCGATTACGACAACGATGGGCTGGTGGACCTGCTGGTCTGCAACGTCGGCAAGTACACGACCGATGAAAAGGGTCCGGACGGCGAATACATCGGCATCTTCGACTCGTTCTCCGGTCATCTTTACGAGGACCGCTACGAATACCCCGTCCTTTATAAAAACATGGGACACGGCCACTTTAAGGATGTGACGGCCGAGGTGGGGTTGCACCCGCACGGATGGTGCGGCGATGCGAGTTTCGCCGATTTGAAGGGGGAAGGTTGGCCGGGCATCTACTTCCTGAATATGCAGGGACGCAGCCATTATTATGAAAACGAGGGCGGGAATAAGTTTGTCGAGAAAACAGATGAGTACTTCCCCAAAACCTCGTGGGGCGCGATGGGACTGAAGTTTTTTGACTTTGACAACGATGGCCGTATGGATTTGTTCATCACGGATATGCACTCCGATATGAGTGATGAGCCAGGGCCGGAAAATGAAAAACTGAAATCGAAGATTACTTGGGATGAGACCTACATTCATGGGAAGAAGGAAGACTTTATTTATGGCAATGCCCTGTACCACAACCTGGGCAATGGGAAATTCGAGGAAATCTCCGATCGCCTGGGCCTGGAAACCTATTGGCCATGGGGACCGAGCATTGGTGATTTGAACGCGGACGGGTGGGAGGATGTCTTCATTCCGTCTGGCATGAGTTACCCCTATCGCTACGGGATCAATTCCCTATTATTAAATGATCACGGCGAGAAATTCCTGGACTCGGAATTCGTGCTGGGAATCGAGCCGCGCAAGAAGTTGTACACGCCATGGTTCGAAATCGATTGTTCGGATCCCCGGGAAGTGAAACTACAGGCGGAACTGAAGAGCAAAGTGTGTGTGGGCCAAAGCGGAAAGTCCATTATCATGTCACCGCGATCTAGCCGGTCGGCCGCCATATTCGACCTCGATAATGACGGCGACCTGGACATCGTGGTCAATGACTTTAACTCCGAACCGCAAGTGCTGATCAGCAACCTGGCGGAGCAAAAGAAGATTCACTGGCTGAAGATCATTCTGAAGGGGACGAGTTCAAACAGGAATGGGCTTGGCGCCACGGTTCGTGTCTTCGCGGGCGGGCGTACTTATTTCCGGTATAACGACGGCAAATCCGGATATCTGGCGCAAAGTGTCCTGCCTCTGTATTTTGGGCTGGGCGCCGCGACAAAGGTCGACCGCGTGGAAGTCGATTGGCCTTCGGGAAGCAAGCAGGTTCTAAGCACGGGTCTGCAGGAAAACCAGATGCTTACAATCACGGAGCCGAAATAAGCGCGCGTCTATGGGAAGAGATGCACGGGGTGCGTCTCCTTCGAACTGCCAGGGCGTATGTGGTTCCGGCTGAAATCGTTCGCGAGATTGCCCGGAAGGGGTTGTGCCATGAGGAAGATTCTAACGAGTTTGATTTTTGTTTTGTGGGCTGGCACACCGATTTTGGCGCAAGAGATTCCGCAAAAAGTGACTATCGAGGTGGATTACGACAAAGTGGAAGGGACACTGCCGCCAGTGTGGGGTTTCTTCGGATACGACGAGCCGAATTACAGCTACGCTGCCAACGGGAAAAAGCTCCTCGCAGAATTGGCGGCGCTCAGCCGGGGCCCCGTGTATGTCCGCGTTCACAATCTGCTGACCACGGGGGACGGGACCGCTTCGCTGAAGTGGGGTTCGACGAATGTATACACGGAAGATGCCGCGGGAAATCCAGTCTACGATTGGAGGATTCTGGACCGTATCTTCGATGCTTTCACTCAGGCCGGGGTGAAGCCATTGGTCGAACTTGGCTTCATGCCCCAGGCTCTTTCCACCCATCCTGAACCCTATCGCCACAACTTTCCTAAGGACAGCGTCGGCGCCATTTACACGGGATGGGCCTACCCTCCCAAGGACTATCACAAATGGTCAGAACTAATTTCCAAAGTGGTCAGCCATCTGCGGGTCCGATATGGCGATGCAGCGTTGAAGGGTTGGCTGTGGGAAGTATGGAACGAACCAGACATCGGATACTGGCAGGGAACTCCGCAAGAATACTTCAAACTGTACGACTTCACTGTTGAAGCCGTGTTGAAGGCCTATCCTGGGGCGAGAATTGGAGGGCCGGACACGACGGGTCCTGGTTCCCCCAAAGCTGCGGAATTCCTGCGGTTCTTCCTGGAGCATTGCGCGCATGAGAGGAATTTTGCGGATGGGAAAATTGGCTCCCGGCTCGACTTCATCTCGTTTCATCCCAAAGGATCGCCAAAGTGGATGGGCGATCATGTGCAAATGGGATTAGCCAAGCAACTGGAATCCATCGAGAGGGGTTTCGAGATTGTGGCATCTCGACCCGAATGGCGTTCCATTCCTATTGTCTTGGGCGAATGGGACCCGGAGGGTTGCGCAGCCTGTTCAGCGCAGCAATACCCTCAGAATTCGTATCGCAACGGAACGCTATACGCCTGCTACACCGCTGAAGCGTTGAGCCGGACGCTGGATTTGGCCGAGAGGAAACAAGTTTCGTTGGAGGGAATGGTGACCTGGGCGTTTGAATTTGAAGACCAACCCTACTTCGCGGGATTTCGGACCCTTGCCACGAACGGAATCGATAAGCCCGTATTGAACGCCTTCCGTATGTTTGGACTTTTGCAGCAGCAGCGCTTGAGGATTACCAGCTCGGGAACTCTGGACACAGAAAGTGTCGTTCAGTCGGGCGTGCGTGGGCCGGCAGACGTGAACGCGATTGCCACGCGCGGGGGACAGGAACTGGCGATTCTCATTTGGAACTATCACGACGATGATCAGACGGCTCCTCCCGCAGCCATCGAGGTGGAAGTCAGAGGGCTTCCAAAGGATATAAAACGGACCGCCGTTGAGCACTTCCGGGTCGATGCCTTGCATAGTAACGCTTACTCGATGTGGCTGAAATTGGGCTCGCCGCAATCGCCGCCGCCCGTCGAATATGAAACGCTTCAAGCTGCCGGTCAGCTCCAGCTTCTGGAATCACCTTCTTGGCAAACGATAGAATTGGGCTCCGTACGATTGTCTTTCTTGTTGCCACGACAAGGGCTATCTCTCGTGCGATTGAAATGGTGAGCTGTAATTTCGAAGATGACCGAGTGATGGAGCCGAGAGGCAGATCAATCGCGTTTTGCAGGAATTGGGAGATCCTGAGGACGAAAGATTTTGCAAGTAAGTATATTTTTTTCAGCGTATTGGCTAAGGATCGAAGAGCAAGATAGTCCCTGCCCCGGATTCAGCAGGCTGAGGAGGTGAGCAGCAAAATCGTTATTCAAAAGAGCACCACGGGAGAAGGCGGATGATGAGCAAGGATTCGCCAGGGGAATCGGAAGTGATCCATAGAAACGTTGCGGACCAGTAAAAGGTGAAGCTTCAAATGAAAACCCTGAGCATTTGAAATTTCTCTTGACAGCATGCAAAAACAGGGATAGTTTCCTGCGAATGAACGAGTAAACGTTTGCTGGGGATGAAATGAGCAAGCGTTTGCTAAGCCTAAGGGGTGCTTTTGTAGTTTAGCTACTTTAGAAGGGTGTCCGGTGCGCCGCCCAAATTGAAGGAGGTTTTGTGAGTAGAAGTTACGGTCGTGTCCTGTTCGCAGTGCTTTTCATGGGCCTTTGCGCCGGCTATTGCTCGGCGCAATACAGCAGCAGCATTCAGGGAGTAATCACCGATTCAAGCGGGGCCGCCCTTGCGGATGCTTCCGTCGAACTACGCAATTTGGATACAGGCATCAAGCTTTCAACAACAACCAGCAGTTCAGGAAATTATAGCTTCACAAGTCTGGCGCCCGGACGCTATGTGGTCAAAGCAGAAGCAAAGGGACTTCAGACCAAAGAAGTAGATGTCACGCTTGGCACGGCTGAAACGCAAGGAGTCAACATCACCCTGCCGGTCGCGCCCATGACCCAGACAACGACGGTACTTATCGAGCAGGCAGCCCCCATTGATACCGATGAGAGCCGCCTTCAGACGACCTTGGATTCCCACACAGTACTTGAGCTTCCGGAACTAAACCGAAATCTGTGGGACGTGCTCAGCGTCAGCCCGGGAATTGTGGGAACGGGTACACGCGGCGGCGCAGCCTCTCCAGGTGGCGCCGCGGATGACTTCGGCACGCAGACCCCGCAGATTAGCGCGAATGGACGCAGCTACACTGGCAACGTTGTTTACGTGGACGGGATGAACGTGACGAGCCCCGTCCAGAACGGCAACATCATCCTGGCGCCGGTCCCGGATGCCGTGCAAGAAGTGTCCATGCAGGCGAACACCTGGGACGCGGAGAACGCGCTTGGCAGTTCCGTCGTTGTTCAGGTGACAACGAAGTCCGGTACTAACCAATTCCACGGCACGGGGAGCCTGCTTTTCACCAATCAGGATCTCCAGGCTGTACCGATCTTCGGCGCGCCTGTGGCCTTCCAGCGCAAAGACGTATCCGCCGCTCTCGGTGGGCCAGTCATCAAGAACAAGTTCTTCTTCTTTGCCGACGTGGAATCGCTGTGGTCAAGATTGCCTGCTTCGGTGCCCTCGGCCGGTGGCGTGCCAGGATCGGTTCCAATGGAAACGGCAGCCTTCGATGCCTGGGCGACGTCAAACTTTCCGAATACCGTCGGTACACAAATCCTCGGCCTGTATCCGGCGGCCAAACAGTTTGTACCTAGCAGCCAAACAGTGACGGCGGCTCAGCTCTTGGGGGTGACCGCCTGCCCAGCAAGCGGGAATATCACAATCACCGCCACCGTCTCCGTTCCTTGCACTCTTGTCGTCGAGAACTACGGCAGCCTTGCTGCGGCCTCGCCTTACAATGCCACGCAGTATAACTTCCGCGGCGATTGGTATGCCACCTCCAAGGACCGTTTTTACTTGAGCTACTACAACGACTCGTTTAACGAGGCCCAGGCCGATTTTCGCGTGGGACTGAATGCCCAAGACATCATGCGGAACCGTTATGGGCAGATCGACTATACGCATACTTTTAGCTCGAACCTGCTTGCTGAGGGAGGATTTGCTTTTGCCAGCGTCGGAGGAGCCAACGGGCAGGATGCTGACCTGAAGGTCCCCGTCATAAGCATCCTGAATGGTGGCACTGAGGGCTTTAATGTTGGGGGCGGCTGGGGGCCGGGAGCCTACCGCGGACCCAATTACAATTGGCGTGGCGTTTTGAGCTGGGTACACGGCGCGCACACCTTTAAGTTCGGATATAACCAAGACCATGCCATCGAACACGGCGACTTCACGCCCGACAACGTTCGGCCCAACCTCTCTTTCCAGACGTTGTTTGACTTGGTCCAAGACAATGTTTACCAGTATACCTTTAGCGCGTACAACCCCTTGACGGGAGATGCCGGAAAAGTGATTTTCGGCGGGCAGGAGAATCCTTTTGGCTTTTTCGCCCAGGACAACTGGAAGGTCAAGCCGAACCTATCCTTGACGCTCGCCCTGCGGTGGGATGACTTCACCAATCAGACGGCTTGGGGCGGCACCGGCTTTCAGTTCTACAACATGACACTGGGAAGCGGCAGCAATCTGAACCAGCAAGTGGCGGACGCTACAGTCGGACAAGTGAGTGGCGTATGGTCGCACCCTCAGAACGACTACTGGAGTCCACGGTTTGGATTTGCGTGGGATCCCACGAGAACAGGCAAATGGAGTATCCGGGGGGGCATCGGGGTCTACCGAGACTGGGTCTCACTAGGTCAGAGCGTGGATGAGATGCGTAATAACCCGCCGGGACTTATCAGCCAGACCTTCACAAGTGACCCGACCTACAGTACGTATACTCCCATTGTTGGCTCCGCGACTCCTCTGGGCAACTATTTCGCTCTGGCCAACTCGGGCAGTTATCCTTATAACTTCCCTGTGCCGGCCATAGCAGCGGGCAGCCTGAATGCTGCAGGTGGACTAACCGGAGCGACGCCTAACGTCACAGCTCTTGCGCGGAACATGGTGCCGCCGCTCGCCGTGAACTACGTCATTGGCGTGGAACACCAGATTCCGTGGAAGCTGGTGGTGGGGGCGAACTACTCTGGCTCCCGATCCTATGACGGATTGGTAGGCACGGATGTGAATCGTTTTGCCGGCGGTTTCGCTGAGGGCGCCACTGACCGCTTGAATCCGAATTTCGGTGCCATCAATTATGTCACCAATAACAATCGTGCCACCTACAATGCCATGATTCTCTCGATACGGGGGAATCCCAACAAGAGTTTGAATTTCCAGGCGTCATATACGCTTTCCCGCGCACAGGACTTTCCGGAAGCAGGCACCCGGTTTGACCAGGACGGCGGCTTGGGTGTCCCAGACCAGAATTCGTACTTCAGCTATTGGGGAGACGCGAACTGGGATGTACGCAACCGATTCTCGCTTTCGGGCGTTTATACCCTGCCCGGATTCTCGAGCGGAGTTGCCAAGGTGCTGACCGCAGGATGGTCATTGAGCGGCGTCATCGTGGCGCAAACGGGTACGCCGTTCTGGGTCGTCAATACGGCAGCGGATTACAATCAGGACGGCAACTTCTATGACATCCCGAATAGCCCGAGCTTCGGCTGCAATGTGAATTACAGCCGTTCGGGTTACCTTAATGGCTTGTTTACCGGGTCGGATTTCCCTGTTCCTTCGCCCGGCACGGAAGGAACTGAACCGCGCAATTGTTACCGCAACCCGGGCATCGTCAACTTTGATGCGAGTGTGGCGAAGAACACGCACCTTCCATGGTTGGGCGAAGCAGGCAGCCTGCAACTTCGTTTCGACTTTGTGAATTTGTTCAATCACCCCGACCTCGGGGCAGTTGATGGCAACTTGGCTGATTCTTCTGGTGCTTTTGGAAGGGTGACTGGCCCTGGGCTGCCTGCAAGGCAGATCCAACTCCTAGCCCGGATATCCTTCTAACCTGCTGGCGGCGCCGGGAAAACACCCCGGAAAGCATCCATCGCTTCCTCTTCCCGGTGCCGCTTTTGCACGCCCTGAATCGGTGGCCACTCTGAATTCAGGCAGGACTCGCCCGGCTCGAATTTCGAGGATGGCAGATTTGCTGCTATTCCTGTTGGCACCTTTTCCGAGGCAAGAGAAGCGATTCTGATTTGCCTCGACCAATCGCAGATGCACATCGCCGGGACTTCACTTTATCAACTTTGTCGTTTTGGCAATTTGGTCAGGGCGGAGAAGTCTTCATCGCCGAGGCCCGCGGCAATGGCCTGTTGAAACTCAGACAACGCTGCGGCAGCGGTGGGGAGAGAGACTCCTTTACTGGAAGCACTGTCGAGGGCATACGCAAGATCTTTGGCCATCCAGCGGAGCGCAAAGTTTGGCGTGAAGTCATTGGCCATGGTCCGTTCGGCCACTCTCTTGACGATGGCGCTTCCGGGAGCTCCCGCAGCGAGGATTGATACGGCCTTGCCGCGATCCAAACCACCAGCATCGATAAGAGACAAGGCTTCGGCAAACGACGCGACCTGCACACCGCACAGGAAATTGTTAATGAGCTTCATAAGCGCGCCGCTTCCGACGGGGCCGAGGTGAATCACGTCGCGGCCAAGAACGGAAAACACGGGCCGCGCCGCATCGAGAGCCTCCGTCGAGCCGCCAACAAGGAAGAGCAGTTCGCCGGATGCGGCATGAGGCTTGGTGCCCGTGACGGGTGCATCCAAGAACTGGCAGCCACGCTCGGCTGCCCTGGCGGCGAGTTCCTGCACCCAACCGATGCTCAATGTGCTGGACTCGATCAGGATCGAATCCGGTGACGCGCCAGCTAAGGCCCCGGTTTCGCCCAGCCACACATTCCGGGAAGCAGCGTCATCCGCCACCATGCTTAGGATGATCTGGGCATGAGACGCCGCCTCGCGAGGTGAAGCAGCCACGAAGGCGCCAGCTTCACCCAAGGGAATGCATTTCTCGCGATTGCGGTTGTAGACCGCCAGGGAAAAGTTAGCAGAGAGCAGGCGTCTGGCCATGCCAGAGCCCATGATGCCAAGGCCGAGAATTGCGACAGATGGTTTTGACATGTTTTCCCTCACTCATCGTAATGGAATGACGTTAACAAGAGCGGGAGCCGATTTGTCCACACGGACGGGGTTGCGCAAAGGGCGTCCGAAACCCTCGGCGACGATTTGCATAATGTCCCCATCCTGCAAACGGATGCGATCGCTGAAACTGAGGCAGTCCGTGCCAAAGAAGTGTACATGGACGTCTCCAGGCTGGCGGTGGGCTTCGAATTTGAAATGGTGATGCTCGATGTTTTGCAGGCTATGGCACATCTCCGACTCGCCGGTACGGAATGTCTTGGTCCAATGAACTTGTCCGTTGCGCACAATTGTCGCGACGACGGGTACAGACACGAATTCTGAATCAAGTACGAGTTCCGGGCCGAGGGCACAGGTGCGGAGTTTTGAACCCGCGAGGTTCAAATAGTTTTTCTTCTCGAACTGATGGTCGGAAAATTCATTGCCCACAGCCATGCCGATGCGATACGGACGTCCATCCTGAGCGATCACATAAACACCGGCGATTTCTGCTTCTTCGCCGCCATCTTCGGCGTAGGAAGGAATGTCGAGCGGCTCGCCGTGGGCGCGCAAGGCACTGCCGGTGCCCTTGTAGAACCACTCGGGAGAGATACCAATGCGGCCTGCAGCAGGGCGGCCACCTTCGACTCCCCAGTGGAACATCTTCATGCTGTCCGTCAGGTCCTCGGTGGCGGTGGCGTGCATGGACTGACGATTGCGAGCGCTGCCGAGATGGGTAAGCCCGGTGCCGGAAAGGAAGCATCGGGCGCGTTCTTCGGGATGATCAATGGCCGGAAGCAGGCGCCATTCGGAGTGGCCGGCATATATAAGGTCGTAGTCGATGGCGTGGTGCTGGGCCCTCTGGCGCGCTACCTCGCTGAGTTTCTTGCTTGTGCTAATCGCGATTTGGGCGAGCTTGTAGATCGAGGAGCACTCATCCAATAAGTGGACGTTTGGCTCTTCGATCAGCGCCACGCGGCGAACATCGCCCTTCTTGATTTGGATGAGCCGGGTCATGGGATCATTGCGTAGTCCACGAATTATTCGATTACCTCGAAACGCTCCAGGCCGGATTCATCGATGGTTAATCCAAGGCCCGGAGTGTTGTCATCGAGATTGATATAGCCATCTTTTGCGATAGGCTCACCCTGGAAAATGTACCAGAACAATTCATTGCCTACCTCAACATCCACTCTAGGGAAGTACTCGGCCATTGGAGAATTCAAGCTGGCCATCACAACGTGATAATTGTGCATCTGGCCGGCATGAGGGATTACCGGGACGGAATAGGCTTCGGCGAGAGCGGCGATTTTGCGGGCCTGCGAAATGCCACCCACTCGACTGGTGTCGAACTGGATGTAATCCAAGGCACGCGCCTCCAGGAGATCGCGAAACCCGAAGAGCGTGAACTCGTGTTCACCGCCCGCGATCGGAATTCGCGAGCAGGATTTCAGCTCGGCATAACCGTGAAGGTCATCGGGGATCACAGGCTCTTCCAGCCAGCGGAGATGGAAAGGCTCAAGCAGAGGCAGGATTCTTTTGGCGTAGTCGAGAGTCCAGCCCATGTAAGCGTCCGCCATCAGATCGATGCCGTCGCCGATGGTCTCGCGAACGGTTCGGACGAGTTCGACATTACGGTGCATGCCGCCAGGGCCGTCCGCTGGTCCCCACCCGAAGCGCAGCTTCATGGCCTGGTAGCCGTCGTCTTTGTATCGCTTGGCTTCGGCTGCAAGTTCGCTCAGTTCGACACTGTACAGGCGGGATGCGTAAACCGGGATGCGCGCTTTCGTCCTGCCTCCCAGCAAGCGAAAGACGGGCTGCTTGGCGGATTTACCGAGCAGATCCCACAGCGCGATGTCCAGCGCGCTAATCGCAGCCATGCCGATTCCCTTTCGGCCGAAAGCCATGGTCTTGCGATACATGTGCTGCCAGAGGCGTTCGATATCCCAAGGATCCTGGCCGAGTAGCAAAGGTTTGAGGTAGAGATCAATCACCTGTTTTGTGGCTTGAGGCGCCAGTGCGGCGTTCCCTAATCCTACGTGGCCATCATCGGTGAACACCTCGACCACCAGCCAGCCGTGAAACGTGAACGTCCGCATGGACGCCTCGGGCAGTTCGAGGAGGTCCATCGGATTGGTGCAGAAGTGGGGAGGCAGCGGAACCGTCTGACCGCGCCATCGCAAGACCCGCGTGCGAATCTCTTTGATTCTCATGAAACTCCTTCGTAACTCAATTTTGGTTTCAATTGTAAGGGCAAGACGACAGGAATCGCGGTCAGAATAATCAGAAAAGCGATGATGTGGAGAGTGCCGGCGATCCCAAAGACTGTGCCATATCCGAAACCGCGATCCAGGAGGTACCCGACTAGCTGCCCGAAGACAATTCCACCCATGGCTCCGCCGAAACCGACGAGCCCTGCAACCGATCCGACAACTTCCTGAGGAAAGAGGTCGGCGGGCAAAACCATAACCAGAGTCGACCAGGATTGCTGTCCGAAATATGCCAGGCAGAAAAGCGCGATGGCCCACGACACGGGAACGCGGGGAACCAAAATGATAAATGGCATCACCGCAGCGCTTGCGCCCAGCGCCAGTTTGCGCGCGATGCCGAGGGAAAACTTGCGGCGCACGAGGTAACTGGAGAAAGCCCCACCCAGCAGACAACCCACTCCAGCAGCGGCGTGGGGCATCCAGGCGAACATACCAACTGCTTTGATGTCAAAGCCGCGCGCGTCATAAAGATATTTTGGGAGCCAGAAGAGATAGAAAAACCAGGCCGCATCGCTCAGGAACTTGGCGGTCACCAGTCCCCAGGTTTCGCGAATACGAAAGAGGTGAGTCCAGGGGAAAACGGTCGCGAGGGCTGAAGCGGAAACCTCCATCGTTTTCGGATCGACCACCATCCGGTCTGAAGTTTCTGCCCAAGGAAAACGCGACCAACTCCACCAAATCGTCCAGAGCAAACCCAGCACACCAGTGAACACAAAGATCCAGCGCCAATTTGTGAAGCCAAGAATGACGGCGATCAAAGGAGGCGCCAGAACCGCTCCCACAGCAGTTCCTGCATTGATGATGCCCATTGCCGTGGCGCGCTCCTGTGTCGGAAACCATTCCGCGACCGCACGGGTAGCGGCAGGAAAGCCGCCGCCTTCGCCCACACCGAGCAGAAACCTGCTGACGGCTAGCATCACGAATCCGGTTGCCAGAGCGTGGCTGGCACAGGCAAAAGACCAGAACAGCATGATCACGGTAAGACCGCGGCGGGTTCCCAACACATCCACGAACTTTCCGCCGGCCGCATACATCAGTGCATAGGAAAATAAGAATGCGGATTGGAGGGTGGAGAACTGCTCATTGGTGAGAGGAATGTCCGCGCTGATCGCTTTGACCGCGACAGGGAGGGTCTGGCGATCCAGGTAGCTGATGGCAATCGCGGCACTGACCAGAATGGCGATGCGCCATCGCAAGCAGGTTTCCTCCGCTCCCCAGCGGTACCGCCCGGGACGAGCGTCCGATTATACACGCGAGGGTGGGAAACGTTTACTCCAATTCTGTAGATTTCCATTATCACGCGATGCGACGGATGTGGGGGGCCGCGCACAACTCGGACGGCGACTGAAAGGCGGTGGAGAGTTGAAGCGGCTCACTCTTCGGCGACCGTGGTAATTTGTGCGCCGCGCCTCGATCTTGAGCGGTCTTTTACCTGATTGTTGTCTGGAGGGAAAGTCGTCGAGTTTC
The DNA here is from genome assembly GCA_963702915.1 of Candidatus Acidiferrales bacterium. Taxonomy (GTDB): domain Bacteria; phylum Acidobacteriota; class Terriglobia; order Acidiferrales; family UBA7541; genus Acidiferrum. The sequence continues at coordinate 5,274,166 of OY969770.1, read as the reverse complement.
GCAGGATCAGATGCGTCTTAAGAATATATTCTGTTCCGGTTGGGGAAGGAGCTTCTCTCTTCACTTCCTTGAGTAGAGCGTTAAAGGCAAGCGTGGCCAGCTCAGTCTGAGACATTTGCACCGTGGTAAGTGGCGGAATCATGAAGTCGGCCAAGCGGGTATCGTCGAACCCTACAATGGACAATTCCTGAGGCACGCTAATTCCCAGTTCGTAGGCTTGCCTCATAACGCCAATGGCGGTCATATCATTGGAGCAAAGAAGAGCGGTGGGCTGTTCGCGAAGTTTGTAAAGCTCTTGCAGAGCCCGTTTTCCCCCCTCCAACCTGTGGTCCCCCTCGATGATGAATTCGGGAATCACCGGCAAACCGATCTCGCGCATCGAAGCTTCAAAGGCATCTTTTCGCGCCGTTGCAGATCTCAGCTTCAGGGGCCCACTGACGAAACCAATGCGTTTATGCCGCAAGGCTGCAAGATGCTGCACCGCCTGGCGAATTCCATGGGAATAGTCCACACGGATGTTGCTGACACGAGGCGCCTTTGGGCCAACGTCAACAAACACCAGGGGCATATTGCGGAAACGGAAATGATCCAGTAACTCGTCTTCCATCCCGAAGGTAAGAATCGCCACGCCATCCACTCGCCCTTCAATCATCCTGCGAACGGCGAGTTCCATGCGCTTGGGATCATGAATCGTGGAAGTCAGAAGAATTTCGTATTTTTGTTCAACCGCGAGCGTTTCAAAGGTCTGCACAATTTCCGGGAAAAAAGGGTTGGTGATCTCCGAAACGATCAATCCAAAAGCATGGCTTCTTCCGGAGACCAAGGCACGCGCCTGCCGGTTGGGGTAATAGCCAAGCTCAGCGATAGCCTTCCAAACGCGTTTTGCCAGTTGCGCATCGACAGTGGGAACCTGGTTGACGGTGCGCGATACTGTGGCAGTGGATACTTTTGCCCGTCTAGCTACGTCGCGAATGTCCACAAATCCTCATTCTTCCCCCAGCGATTCCAGAAACCGGCTAGTATACGCTATCCTGAACACTTGTGGCCCGGGTGGTCCCGGGCGACGGCGAGAAAAAGCAGCAATTTCGGTATGCGCCTATAATGCAGGAAAGCATGACCGGAATCAAGCCGTGAGGTCGGCGGACGGCTGCTTGCAAATCGACGAATTAGGTGGTAAACGTTTGCTCTTGTTTGGCTGAAATTCGCGGGGGTGCACCCGAAGACCCAAAGAAACCGTTCCATGAATGGACTTTTCGGCATGCAACTCGCGGATAGCGGAAAGACAGAATGACGGAGCGCGTTATGTCCAATCAGAAGAAGATGACCATGGGATTGATTGTGGGGAATCGGGGATTCTTTCCCGATCACCTGGCCAAGTCTGGCCGGGAAGAAATGATTCAGGCTTTGCAGAAAGCCGGAATGGATGTTGTGGCGCTGGGCACGGAGCAGAGCAAGTATGGTGCGGTGGAGACGCACGAGGAAGCAAAGCGCTGCGCGCAGTTGTTTCAATCGAAAGCCGAAGCGATTGACGGGGTAATCGTCACGCTGCCGAATTTTGGGGATGAGCGCGCCATTGCGGATACGTTGCGGCTGGCGCGCTTGGGCGTTCCGGTGCTTGTGCAGGCCACGCCGGACACGCCCGGAAAAATGTTGATCACGCACCGGCGCGACAGTTTTTGCGGAAAAATGTCCGCGTGCAACAACCTGAGGCAGTACGGCATTCCGTATTCATTGACGACGTTGCACACGGAAACGCCGGATTCCGCGGAATTCGCGAAGGACCTGGAATGGTTCGCGGGCGTGTGCCGCGTAGTGAAGGGCCTGCGCAACCTGCGGATTGGGTCGATCGGCGCGCGGCCGGCGGCGTTCAACACGGTGCGCTACAGCGAGAAGCTGCTGGAGGCCAGCGGAATCTCCGTGGAGACGCTGGATCTTTCGGAGGTGTTTGGACGCATCAGCCGGATGAAGGACACGGATGATGCGGCGGTGCAGAAACTTCAGGCCATCCAGCGCTACGTGACGACGAAAGATATTCCGCAGGCGGCGCTGCTGAAGATGGCGAAGCTGGGAGCGGTCGTCGACCAATGGATGAAGGCCGTGGATGTGCAGATCAGCGCGGTGCAGTGCTGGACTTCGATGGAGGAGAATTTGGGAGTGGTGCCGTGCACGCTGATGAGCATGATGAGCGATTCGTTGCTCTCGAGCGCATGCGAAGTGGATGTCTGCGGGGTGCTGGGGATGCACGCGCTGCAACTGGCCTCGGAAACGCCCAGCGCTTTGCTGGATTGGAATAACAATTACGGAAGCGATCCGAACAAGGCCGTCTGTTTCCACTGCAGCAATCTGCCGAAACATTTCTTCAAGGATGTAAAGATGGATTATCAGGAAATTATTGCCGGGACGGTGGGCAAGGAAAACACGTTTGGAACCTGCGTTGGGCGGGTAAAAGCGGGCGCCATGAGCTTCGCGCGTTTTTCGACCGACGACGTGAACGGCAAAATCCGCGGCTATTCCGGCAGCGGGCGGTTTACGGATGATCCCCTGGAAACGTTTGGCGGCGCGGGCGTGGTGGAGATTGCCGGATTGCAGAAGCTCTTGCGCTACATCTGCGAGCAAGGCTTCGAGCACCATGTCGCCGCGAATTTTTCCAGCGTTGCGCCGATGGCGCACGAAGCCGCCTCGCGGTATCTCGGCTGGGACATGTACGCCCACACGGTGTAAGCGATTAACGAGAAGGAGCGAGAAGATTTCGAAGCAGCATGTGAGGACGTTTGCGCGTCAAATTTAAAAGGTGCGCCGAGGCATAAAGAATTCAGATTTCAGGAGGTTCGTATGACAAAGCAATCACAGCTTACGCGGCGGCAATTCGTTGGTACCGCCCTTTCCGCGGCCGCAGTGGGTTCCTTGCCCATGCAGAGTTTCGTGGCCTCCGCGTGGGGCGACACCCCGAGCGCGTCCCCTTCCAACTGGAAGAAGGAGGGAGTTTTGTTTGTCGACAAGTCTCCCTTCGCCAAATTGCATAGCGTGCCGGTGCACGCGGTGACGATCACCCAAGGATTTTGGGGAGCGCGCCGCGAGATCAACGTCGATAGCAGCATTCCCTCGATGGAGAAATTGCTGGAGGCCAACGGCCGGATGAACAATTTCCTGCGACTTGTTGGCAAAAGCGACGCGAAGCAGCAGGGCCCGGTCTACTCGGACTCCGACGTATATAAATGGACAGAGGCGGCGGGTTTCGCGCTGCAGTCCGGCGACCGGCCGGAGCTTCGGGCGTTGACCGAGAAGATCATCGAGGAGGTCGCTGCCGTTCAAGAGCCCAGCGGCTATTTGAATACGTACTATGTGGGCGACCGCGCGAAAGATCGGATGCAGCCCGATGTACAACGAACAGGGCACGAGCTCTACAACCTTGGCCACATGATCCAGGGAGCGATTGCCTACTATCGCGCGACGGGTGACCGCACTTTGCTGGACGCGAGCATTCGTTTCGTCGACGGCTACCTGCTGCCGAATTTCGGTCCAGGAGCCGACAAGAAGCCAATCTTCTCCGGGCACCCGGAAATTGAACTGGCGCTCATCGAGCTTTGCCGGACCACCGGCAACAAGCCGTATCTCGACTTAGCGGGATATATCTTGCACGGCGACGACCGCATGAAGATGCCGCAGCGCGCCTATGTTTATAACTTTTGCGGAATTCCTTTCACTTCGCGCACGCACCTGGAAGGTCACGCGGTGCGCGCCATGTATGCGTGTTGCGGTGCAACGGACTACTACATGGAAACGGGTGACCCGGCGTACTGGAAGGCCCTGAACGCGCTTTGGGACGACCTCGTGTCCGCACAGATGTATGTGACCGGAGGAGTGGGGGCGCGCAGCCAGGGAGAGGCGTTCGGCGATTCCTATGAGCTCCCGAACTTCACGGCGTATGGGGAGAGCTGCGCCGCCATAGGAAATATGATGTGGAACTGGCGCATGTTGACGGCCACAGGCGACGCGAAATATGCGGACGTGGTGGAGCGCGCTTTGTACAACGGCATCAATTCCGGGATGTCGCTCGACGGCACTCTTTATTGTTATCGCAATCCGTTGGCGTTCGACCCTTCGGGCGGCGACCATATCCGCAATCCCTGGTACGACACCACGTGCTGCCCGCCGAATCTTGAACGCACCTTTGCCTCGCTGCCCGGCTATTTTTACAGCACCAGCAAGGATGGGCTTTATTTGCATCTGTACGACAATTCGCAGCTCGATTGGCATCTGGAGGATGGAACCAGCCTAAGAGTGGTGCAGAAGACAAACTATCCCTGGGATGGAGCGGCGCAGATTGTCGTGGGGCCAGCCAAGCCCACGGAGTTCACATTTTATCTTCGCATTCCCGGTTGGTCTGACGGCACACAAGTTGCGGTCAACGGCAAGCCGATTTCTGGCGTGACTTCCGGAAAATATCTTGCAATAGCGCGGCGCTGGGCGCCCGGCGACGAAATCCGAGTGAAGTTCGGCATGACGCCGCAAGTGATCGAGGCAAACCGCCGCGTTGTGGAGGACTACGGGCGGGTGGCGGTGCAGCGCGGCCCGCTGGTGTATTGCCTCGAACAACTGGATCAGCCGGAGGGCGTGGCATTGCACGACGTCTCCTTGGATCTGCGCCATGAATCCGGGCCGCAGTTCCGGGAGGAGTCCCGAAGCGATCTGCTTGGCGGTATCGTCATGCTGAAGCACATGGGGGCGGTGTACGAAAACTCCGGTGAGAGCGGGAGGCTCTATTTTCCGTACGCAGGGGATGCACCAAAGATGAGCCAAGTCGAACTGAGATTTATTCCCTACTATGCTTGGGCGAACCGTGCGGGTACACCGATGCAGGTTTGGACGCCGATGCTTCGAGCATGAAGAATCACAATGCATTTGGATTAAGAGGAACGGAAGAGTTGGGCGAGGCGTCCGAGGGTGGCTTGGCGAATCTGGCGTGGTCAATGGGCACATTCTGGCGCACGTCTTCAAGTTGAATGGTCGAATTGTCGCCAGGCTTTGAAAAGCTTAAGCGAAACGGGACTTGCACACCATCCACATCACGGTAATCGGCGTAATCAATTTGTTCGGGATCAAGACCAAGCGGGGAATCGGCGTAGCGGAACAGTCGCACGAGCAGGCTTGATTGCTCGTCGAAATAAAGCTTCAAAGGCGGCTGGCCCTGACGAATGGCGAAGAGCACGAAGACCTCACGGCCAGCGATTTTTTCAGGGTACTCAACGCGCAGTTCCGGAAACATTTGCTGGATGTGCAAGGGGAATTGCAGGTCGGCGTCCATGCGCGCGGCTTCCCTTTCTGCTGCTTGCATTTCGTGAGGGGGACGCCGCCGGATAGCTATCCAGCCGGAGTGACCATCGAAAGCGACGACACTGTCTCCTTCCGGCAGGTGGCGGACCACGGCGTGGTGTTCCGGAGTTTGCGTGAAAATTTCAACGCTGATCGTGTGGCCGTGATCATTGGTGGCACCTTTTTCCATGCGGCTGGTGATTTTCTCGAGTGCGGCGGCTCCGCCGAGGGCATTGACGTAGTTTTCGAGCAACTGGCTGGCAGTGGGCAAGTTGTTGGGAAGGTTCAGCCCCTCGGAATTGGCCGCTCCGGGATTTGGCCGCTGTTCACCGGCAAGAAGGGGAGTCATGGCGGGATTGCGCGCGCCGCGATGACAGGAGTAACAGGTGACTTCGCGCTGGCCACCGAAACTGCTGTCATTCATAGCAAACATCATGCGCATCATTTCGCGTGCGATCTGCTTGGGTTTCTTCTCATCCTTTTCAAAATGGCCTTCGACGTGGCAGAAGCTGCATTCCACGCCAAGAGCTGAGGACATAAACTCCATGGCGGGAATCAATTGATCGGACGGGACGCCTTTGAGCACCTGAATGTTCTTGAAGATCTCTTCGGCTGTTTTCTGGGAATCGTTGGAGGACTTCTCCTGCGAGGTTTGATCGTTGCCGGAGCCTTGCCTTATCGCAGCTTGTATTTTGGCTGACAACTCGGAGGCTTCCGTGAGTTTTCCTTGTTTCTGGTACAGGCTGATCAACGTGCTCGCAGCGGGCAGATCCAAGGGATCAAGCGTGACGGCGCGCTCCAGGTGAGCGATCGCGTGGCCGGTGTCCCCTTCCAGAATGTACGGCGAAGCCGCACTCGCCTCGGTGAGCGCCGAATTGGGATCAAGTTGTAGAGCACGCTCGAACGCCAACTTGGCGTCCGCTGACTGTTTTCCAACCAACAGGGCCTCACCGATCCATTTGAAAAAATCGGGGTCATTCGTGAATTGCCTTTGGACTTCGGTGAGGGTGCGATAACCCTGAATGATGAAAGGCGCTGAGTGGCGCTGCATTCCGACATCAATGTAAGCAATTCCGAGATTCCGCGATTGCAAATCAGGTGAGGGTTCGCGCCACGCGGCGATGCCTGCATCCGGCGGAAGATCAGGCTGGGGCTCAGGGTGGCGCTGGATTCTATGATCGGTGAAGGCGGTGTGGCCGCCGTCCTTCGCGTCGCGACGGGGCATGTGGCAACCAATGCAGTCGCTATCCCTGGGAGGATGAGAAGCGGGCAAGCTGGCGGTGTGGCAAGACAGGCATCGGGTGCGGTAATAGTCCACGGATTGAGACATCTTTTCATGGGGATTGTGGCAAGTTGCGCACCAAAGACGCCCGTCGCTCTTGCGGGAGCAGGCGCTCAGGGCAAGCTGCTCGACATGACTGATCACTTTGAAGGCGCCAGTGGATGAACCTTCAGGCATGACATTGCGGTAGATGGTGAATGTGTCTTCCAGGGACTGCCCTGGAAAGAAGTCGCTGGGCTTTTTCCCGGGATTGGGAACGCGAGCAACACCAAACAAATGGCACTGCTCGCAAATGCTGTCGCGCGCAGCAGGCTTCAGTTTTGCGGGATTGACAATGGTACCAGCGCGTGGATCTTGGAGGTGCCTTTCAGCCGGGCCATGACACCGTTCGCAGGTGATGCCTTCGGCAGGGAATGCCGGAGAGCGATACTCGTTCAGGGTGCCCGGGACATAGAGCGCGGTTCCCGAATGGCAAAGGACACATTCTTCACTGACGGGACGCGTGAAATCCGGATCGGGCGTGTTTTCGTAGCCGGGTGCCAGGTCATAGGATTGGCGGCTTTTGTAATAGGCGACGGGAGATTGGAAGAGATGTCTGCCGATGTTGACCAGATAGCCGCTGGCGTGCTCGCCTGAGCCGACGACGTAATCCACGCGGTAGTCGGTTTTGTCGCCGCCATTTTCCCAAGTTTGCCAGTAGCCCGTTGGCGAGGAATGAATCGTGATTTTCGTGCCGTGGGCGCTGACGGTGCCATCCGGTTCCTGACCAGCGCGGCGCAGGGCATGGGCCATAGCACTGCGCGCGAATCCTTCGACTTCCGCAGGGTGGCAGAACACGCATCGAGCTGGGCCTGCGGGCTCACTTGAATGCGATTCCTGCATGACAGATGAATCATGCTTTGACGGGGTGTTGCTCATGGTTTGGCCGGGCGCAGAAGAAACACTGCATAAAAGGACAAGGATGACACCGAGCCCTAAACACAGGAATGGCGTTGCGGTCGCAAGAAGCGAGCGCCGTAGGAGAAGCGAAGAGGAGCTTTGAGCAGAGTTCAGAATCCGCACCATAGAATGGGGACAATCGCTTTGGGATAGAGAAGCGAGCGCCGCCAGAAGAGGATACGACCGAGGTCTTGAATGTCAAGGTGCTTGGGCCCAAGATGCCAGGTTTCCACCTCCGGACGGAACGGGAATGGTCTTCGAGCAAGCGTTTTCCATACAGTTCGACAAAAGCGCGGGTGAGGCTCGGCGTCAAACACAAGTTGGCAGCAATTTCCTAGATGAAGTATTCTGTTTTTGCCGTGATTCTGCGTCCGCCTACATCTGAGATGATCCTATTCGGGAACGTAGCTCTCGGAATTGTCCTGTTGGTTTGCCCTTGTTTAGGTCTCTCTCAGACGCGTGAAAACCCGATTGAGCCAATCAGCGCGGCATTGCGTGCTGGGGAATTCGATAAAGCGGTGGAACTATGCCGTGCGGCCCTGCAAACGTCACCGAACAATCCGCAGTTGTGGACCCTAAAAGGCATCGCCTTAGCCAGCAAAGGGAACAGTAAAGAGGCCCTGACGGCGTTCCAGGAAGCGCTTGAAATCTCGCCAAACAATATTGCCGCTCTGGCGGGGGCGGCACAGATTGAGTATCAGGCGGGGAAACAAAGTGCCATGCCGCTGCTGAATCGCCTGCTGCAATTGCGCCCAGGGGATCCGACCGCCAGCGCCATGCTGGCCGTGCTGGAGTACCGTCAAGGAAACTGCGCCGCAGCGGTGCCACATTTTGACAAGGCAGGCGAATTACTCGACACCCAACTCGATGCCCTGCACGCCTATGCTACCTGCCTCGTAAGGCTCAAACGACTCGATGACGCGACAAAAACATTTCAGAGGGCCGTGGCTCTTGAACCAGACAATCCGCGTGAACGTCAGGTGATGGCGTCCATTCAACTGATGGCCCACAAACCACAGGATGCGTTGGCGACGCTCCAGCCACTGCTGGAGGCAAAAGATGTGGATGCGAACACCCTTCAGCTAGCATCCAGGGCGTACGAAGATGCCAAGGATACTCCGCAAGCGGTGAGCACGCTGCGTCAGGCTCTGTTGCTCGATCCACGAAACATCAGTCTCTATCTAGATTTTGCCAACATTTGTTTTGCGCACGAATCCTTTCAGGTGGGTATTGATGTGATCACCGAGGGATTGACGCTGCAACCAAACGCCGAGGATTTGTATGTGGCCCGCGGCGTCCTGTATGTGCAATTGGCGAAGTACGACCAGGCGGAAGCCGACTTTGAGAAAGCGTACGAATTGAACCCCAAACAGTCCTTAAGTACGGCCGCTCAAGGCCTGGTTGCTGTGCAGACGAACGATCTCGATCACGCTTTGGTGTCAGTTCAGGAGAAACTCAAGCGGAAACCGAATGACCCTCTGCTCCTCTATTTGCAGGCGGATGTCTTGTCGCAAAAAGGCATTGATCCAGGTACGCCGGAGTTTGATCTCGCGATGCGTTCGGCGAAGAAAGCGGTTGCCTTGCAACCCACGCTGGCCGCCGCTCGCGGAGTGCTAGCAAAACTTTATATGGAGAACGGACAGTACCAGGAAGCGATTGAGCAGTGCAGGAAATCGTTGATCAGCGATCCCAAGGATCAAACCGCGGTGTACCGCCTGATTCAGGCCTTGCGGAAAACCGGACAAAAGCAGGAAATCCCTGAGTTGTTGAAGCGATTGGCGCAGCTTCGCGAACAAGCCACGCAAGAGGAACGGGAGCGGTACCGCTACAAGCTATTTGAAGAGGGCACGCCCGAGAAACAGCCGGAAAAGCCGTAGGCGCACTGCGGTCTCTATTCCTCGGTTTTCGCCGGGGACCCGAGAAAATGTTTACTCTCACCGGGCTTCGGGCCATAATCGGCACCTGAAATCACGTTCGTAAGAAAGGGAAATCTCTCGGAATGATCTTTTCGCGCCGTCTGTTCATGAGATATTCCCTCGGATCCGCAGTCTCCCTAGCAGCCCAACGCCTGTTCGCGCAAGGCATGGGGGGCCGCGTGGCCAAGCCCCTGGCCCGGCAGGCACCTTCGGGCCGCCCATTCAACGCGCATTTTGAGGATGTGGCTGCGGCTGCTGGACTGACGGCACCGACCATCTATGGCGGCGTGGAGACCAACAAATACATCCTGGAATCCGATGGTTGCGGGTGTGCCTTTATTGACTATGACAACGACGGGTGGATGGACCTCTTCTTGATCACGGGCACTCGCCTGGAGGGAAATCCGCCGGGCGCCACGAATCGCCTGTACAAGAACAACCGGGACGGGACATTCACGGACGTGACGGAAAAGGCGGGCTTGCATTCCGTCGGTTGGGGAGACGGTGTCTGCATCGCGGACTACAACAACGACGGGTTCGATGATATTTTTTGCACGCGCTTCGGACAAAACATCCTTTATCGCAACAATGGTGACGGCAGTTTCAGCGATGTGACGAAAGCCGCCGGCCTATTGAACGAGGAACCGCGTTGGGGTGCGGGATGCGCCTTCCTCGATTACAACCGGGATGGACACCTGGACTTGTTTGTTTCCAACTATGTGCGTTTCTCGTTTGAACATGCCCCGGTGCCGGGGGCCAGCTCCAATTGCAATTTTAAGGGCATTCCCGTGGAGTGCGGGCCACGCGGGCTTCCCATGGGACGGCACCTGCTCTACAGAAACAACGGCGACGGGACATTTACCGACGTCAGCAAGCAGGCCGGCATCGCGCAGACTCCTCCCTGCTACGGCATGACTGTTGTGGCCGCGGATTTGGATGAAGACGGCTGGCCTGATATTTACGTGGCCTGTGATTCCACCCCAAGTTTGCTGTTCATGAACAACCATGACGGAACGTTCCGCGAAGAGGGGGTATTGCGTGGGGTAGCGCTCAGTGACGATGGGGAAGAGCAAGCGGGGATGGGTGTGGGGATCGGGGATTATGATCTGGATGGGCATCTGGACCTGTTCAAAACGCACTTCACGGACGATTCCTGCATTCTTTACCACAATGATGGGAAAGGAAATTTCGACGACGTTACGCGGCAGTCGCACATTGGGGTAGAGACGCGCTATGTGTGCTGGGGGACCGGAATTGTGGACCTCGACAATGACGGACATCCCGATATTTTCATTGTGACCGGAAACGTTTACCCGGAAGTGGGGCGAACGCTCCCGCAATATCCTTACAAAACGCCACGCGCGGTGTTTCGCAACCTGGGCAACAATTCGTTCGAGGAACTCGTCGAAGCAGCCGGGCCTGGCGTCGCCGCTGTCCACAGTAGCCGGGGATGTGCGTTTGGGGATTTCGACAACGACGGGGATATCGATATGCTCATCATAAACATGAACGAGCTCCCTTCCTTGCTGCGCAATGACATCAAAGGGAAACCCAATTGGATTAAGGTGAAACTGGAGGGTGTAAAATCCAATCGAAGCGCGATAGGAGCCCGTGTTTTGGCCCGTTATGGAGGGAAGACGCAGGCGCAAGCCCTCGTGAGCCAGAGCAGCTTCTATTCCTGCAACGATCCACGGCTGCACTTCGGACTTGGAAATAATACCTCGGTTGACCTGGAAGTGCACTGGCCCAACGGGCTGGTGGAAGCCTACAAACATCTGCCAACCAATCAATTGATTACGCTGAGAGAGGGAGTGGGGCGGGTGGCGAACCTCGGCTGGTCGAAAACATGAGCCAAAAAGCCTGACAAGGCAAGGGGACCCCGGGCGGCCGCACCCCCCTAGTAGGAAAACACTAGAAAAAGCTTGACAGCAGGCTTGAACTGGTTTAGAAATCTTGACAATCGGGAAAACGTTTACGCAAAATCGCTTTCGTAAATGTTTTCTCCTTACATTTGGGGGTGAAAACGCACATGCACGTGAAATTACATGTTGGATGGTCGATCAGGCTGCTGGCTCTGCTTTTGCTTACGGCTGGCTCGGCATGGGCTCAGTTTTCTGCCAATATTCAGGGAAGCGTCACTGATCCTAGCGGCGCAACAGTGGGGCAAGCAAAGCTTACGCTGGAAAACCTTGTCACGCACGTTACAGCAACGACCACCACGGACTCTGAGGGAGGGTATCGATTTTTGAGCCTTGCCCCGGGTCCCTACAAAATCTCCGTCGAAGCCGCAGGTTTCTCCAAGGCGGAAACGACGGTCACACTGGAAACGAACCAAAACTTGAGCGTTCCGATCTCTCTTAAGGTCGGAGCAACGACACAATCCATCGAAGTGATGGCTGAAAATCCGCTCGTAAACACAGCGGAGACACGGAATCAACAGACGCTGCAAACGCAGGAGTTGTCGACTCTGCCGCTGGCAGGACGCAACATGCTTTCGCTGACCACCATCGCCCCAGGCGTCTCTGGGCTAGGAATGGCTGGTGGTCCGGGCGTTGCTTCGGGCACTCCGGGGTCGAGCGTGAACAACTTCTCCACCGAGACGGCAGTGGACGTCAGCGCCAACGGACAAGGAACCGTTGCGAACATGTGGATTATTGACGGGCTGGACGTTACGAGCAGCGTCAGGCAGGGCGTCTTGAATCTGGTGCCCAACCCCGATGTCATTCAAGAAGACAACATTCAGGTAAATACCTATAACAGCGAATATGGGCGTGGAAGCGGCCTACAAGTCGCCACGACGACAAAGTCCGGGTCGGATGAATTCCACGGCCTGGCGAGCGACTACTTCAACTACCAGTCGATGTTTGCCAGGTACTCATTGTCGCCGTCCACAGCCGCCTACAATCCGTTTCACAGCAACAACCTGTCCGGAACGATTGGTGGCCCAATCATTCCTCATCATCAGTTTTTCTTTTTCTTCGGAATCGAAGCGCTGCGTTCCTCTGCTTCTACAGGAAACTCAGTGGTGACATTCGCGGATCCGGCGTTTGCCTCCTGGGCGCAAACCAACTACCCGAACAACTTTGGCACCAAGATCCTGAACACCTATGTGCCCGCTCACGTGGCTGTCAGCGGGGTGGTAAGTACTGCGAATGATATTTTCCCGGGCACTTGCGGGACTGCTACAACGAACGACTTGCCTTGCACAACCCCCATGGTTGACAGCGGCATTTTCAACGGCTCCAACGTCATCAACGGCACCCAGTACTTCGTCCGCGTGGACAAGTATTTCAAAAACGACCGCATTTACGGCAGCTTCTTCCGCACCCTGCAGGCCAACCCCGCGCCCAATGCCATCCCCCAGTTCTCGACCACGAATAATTATTGGGAGCGTGCGTTGCAGGTGAACTGGACGCACACGTTCAATCCGAACACGTTAAATGAAGCCATCTTTGCGCAGAATCGCATCGAGGGTAAGCTTGACGAAACCGGTGACTTCTCCATTCCGGGAATCGGCGTCACCGGGCAAAGCCTGGGATATGGCCTGGGGTTCTCGCAAGGCGATTTCATACAACACAACTATCACTGGCGCGATGTGCTGACGCATGTGCGCGGCGCTCACGTCCTAAAGGTAGGCTATGAAGGTTTGTATGGTGACGACGTGGAGCCGTTCCAGGGGCCGTGGTCCCACCCCGCCTTCAGCTTCAGTAACCTGTTAGCACTGGCTCAAGATGCGCCCCTCACGGAGAGTGGGGTGATGTACAACCCGATCACGGGCCAACAGCAGCTGTGGAGCTGGGACGCGGCTTCCAAAACTTTTGGCATCTTTGCCGAAGATACATGGAAGGTGCGGCGCAATCTGACCTTAACGCTGGGTTTCCGCTTCGACGATCAGGGGAACCCGTATTCCAAGACGCCCACAACTGTTTTTGGCAACTTCTACCTCGGTAGTGGTTCAACCCTCGAGGACCAAGTGGCTGCGGGATATGCGAAGCCCACGCAAAATGCCTTGGCTCGCGCACCCAAGGCCTATACTCCGCGGATTGGAGCTGCCTGGGATGTTGATGGAAGAGGGAACTGGGTGATACGTGGCGGATTTGGGATGTTCTCGAATTGGCTGACGCCGGCCAATATTCAGGAGGAATTCCGTGGCAACCCGCCAGGGTTAATCAATCCTACCTTTTATGCGACGAATGCACCGGGCAACCAACCCGTGTTTGTCCAAGGTACCAGTAGCACGCCTCCGTTTGGATTCACATTCCCTTCGCTGGCTGGCACAAGCTTGTGTCCTACGGCTCCGTGCCTCGACTCGGCGGGAGGAATTGTGGGAGCGGGTCTGGCGATCGGGGGAATCAACCCCAATATCGTTTCGCCGACTGCCTACATTTGGTCGGGCACGCTGGAACATAGACTTGGTGGCCACTTGGTTGCTGCTGTGCTGTACAGCGGTTCTCATACTACGAACCTCGTTGGAAACGGAAACGCGGGAGGTATCGTCTCCTATGGCGTTGACATCAATGAGGAGCCCGGAGTGTTACTCGGCAGTCTGCCCGGCACTGCTCCGACGCGACCCAATGATAGTTTTGGGCAAATCGCGTATACGCAAAACGATCGCTATGCCAACTATGAAGCCGTGACGTTTGACCTCAGAGCTAGAGGAAAGCGGGGGTTCGTTGACGCTTCCTACACACGTTCATCTTCTAAAGATGACACGAGCAGGTATCCGGTCCCGACCGATCCAGGTCAATTCTACGGCCCCTCGCCTTGGGATGTCCCCAACCGCTTCTCCGCGAGCTTCAACTATGAGCAACCCGGCATGAACGGCGGCGCGGGATTTGTGGGGCACGCGACCAGCGGGTGGGGCCTAAGCGGCACGAGTATTTACCAGACGGGTTATCCGTTCACGGTCTTTACCTCCGCGGCATACAACGTCAATAACTATGTCGCGGGTGCGGATGCGCACACCACGCAAACCGGAGACTACCTTGCCAATGGAGATAACTATAGTTATCCCGACGCCTCCAGTTATCAGCAGGGGACTTCACGGAGCGATTATGTCAGCGGCGTATTCTCAGCTGACCAGTTCACTGTGCCGACGGGGGGCACGAACGGCAACGAGAAATACAACCAATTCCGCAATCCGGCCTTTATAGAGACGGATCTGACGGTCTACAAGAACACGCATATAACCGAGAGACTTACTTTCCAAATCCGGTTTGAGTTCTACAATCTGTTCAATCATCCCAACTTCCAGAGTATCCAAGGCGATTTGAGCGCCGGAAACTTTGGCCGAGTAACCGCCCAGACGCTGCCGAGATGGTGGCAATTGGGAGGAAAATTCTACTTCTAGGCTGACTTACAACTCCAAGGGGGACCACCGTTTTCTACACCCCGAACGGTGGTCCCCAGATTACGGAAATTTCGATGATTTGTAGTGCCGAGGCGGTGGCGGTGCAGCCCCGCCTCATTTTATTTGTAGGTCCGCTTCCCGTGCTGATGGTTTATCTGCCCCACTGAACAACAGTGTAGGAGCGCGGAGGGACTTCGAACTTCGAGTGTCCGCTGGAAGTGATCGGCTTGCCCAAGTCTTGGGGAACTACTCGTTGTGGAGCGTCAAAACTATTGGCAGCCTTCAAGTCATTGCCAGTTAGCGTCAACGATGTCAGCAATCGTGGGGGTGGCGCATCTTGCCACGTCACGTCGATTTCGCGGCCCTTGGCAAGATCACGATTCAAGATGAAGAGAGAAATCTTTCCGGTTTCCTTGGCGAAGGTGGCGGTCACGTCCAGGTAGGGAACCTCTCCTATGCCCGAAACCTCATACGTGGGAGATTCCGACAAAACATTCAGGACGGAGCCGCGAGCCATCTGCAGCCCCCAGCTATAGGGGTAATAGATCGTCTGGCGGAAGAGGCCGTTGGCGTTGGTCATAATGGGGGCAATGACGTTCACAAGTTGCGCCAAGCAGGCTAGTTTCACGCGGTCGGCGTTGCGGAGCAGCGTGTTGACAATTCCGCCTACCACGAGCGCGTCTTCGAGGTTGTAGACCTCCTCGAGCAGATGCGGCGCTTCTTGCTCATGGCCGTTGTCGGCATCTCCGCCGCGCGCGCGGTACCACACGTTCCATTCATCAAAAGAGAGCCACAGTTTTTTCGGAGAACGCTTGCGGCCGCGTACCAGATCACAAACCGCGACGGTTTCCGCGATCTGACGGTCCATGGTTAGATTTATCGCCATATATTTCGAACTGTCGCCGCCCGTGGCTTCCTGGGAGTTCCCTACGTATCGGTGCAAAGAGAGAGCGTCCACATATTGGTAGCATTGCTCCAATACCTCGCGGTCCCACTCCAGATAGGTGGGCATGAAGGGGCCGCTTGACCCACAGGCCACCAGTTGCAATGAAGGGTCGGGGTCGACATAGCGCATTTGGCGCGCTGCGTCCGCGGCTTTCATCCCATATTCCGCGGCCGTCATATGCCCGATTTGCCAAGGACCGTCCATCTCGTTTCCGAGGCACCAGTGCTTCACTCTGTAGGGGTCGGCAGTGCCATTCTTGCGGCGCAAATCGCTCCAGCGCGTGCCCTTCTCGACGTTGCAGTATTCCACCAGGGCGGCTGCCTGCTCGGCAGTTCCGGTTCCCAGATTCAGTCCCATCAAAGGCTGAATGCCAGCAGCTTTGCACCACATCATGAATTCATCGGTACCGAATTGATTGGTGTTGATGGAATTCCACGCCTTGTCGAGAACCCGGGGACGATCCTGCTTTGGGCCAATACCATCCAGCCAGTTGTATCCGGAGACAAAATTGCCGCCTGGGTACCGTATGATGGGGACTTCAAGTTGGCGGATCTCTTCCATGACATCTTTTCTAAATCCATTCGAGTCGGAAAGTTTTGAGCCCGGGTCATAGATGCCTTCATAGATGGCACGGCCCAAATGCTCGAGGAAAGATCCAAAAAGATTGCGCTCGATGGGAGTGATCGTGCGCCGGGTATCCAGGTACACTCGCGCTGCGGCCGTCGGATTACTGGATGGAGTCTGCCCTCGTAAAAACCGGCTGAAGGATAATTCCGCCGAACACACTGCCCCGATTGCAAGGGACTGCTGCAAAAAGCGACGCCGTTCGATCGCTGGCATGGGAGCAAGCCTCCTCTAGTGAATCGTTGTGGTTTCCCGATTTGCGGCAAGCATAGCACAAGCGGCAAATTCCCAAATAGGACTTTGTGAAAACGCTTGCTAGGCATTTTGGGGCGGCCATTTTCGAAGGTGAAGGATTCCCCCGCGCAGGCTTCGAACGAGATTCGGTGACCCGGTTCGCCAAATCTACTGACTCCTATGGAGCATCTGGACTTTACTTCTCCGTCTCCGCAGGATTGAGGCGGCATGCACAGTTCCTTTTTCGTTGACACTCAGGTAGTGTTGCCATAGCGTAGCAGTAAGATAAGTAAGCGTTTGCTTTGTGTTGACCCAGTGAGGACCTGCTTTATGGCCAAGTTGCGTTATCTCGTTTCTTTGATCACCAAAGACAACGACTACCAGATGGAACAAGCGGCTTCGGCCAAGGCGGTGGCCGGGGAAGTCGGGGCGGATGTTGAAATTATTTATGCTGAGAATGATGCCATCACTCAGAGTACGCAGCTTCTGAAGATGATCCAGGCGGACGAAACGGCTCGCCCGAACGGCATCGTCGTCGAGCCACTTGGTGCGACTCCCTTCCCTAAAGTGGCGTCTGCCGCCGCCAGCGCGGGCATCGGATGGGCAGTTCTCAATCGCGAGGCCGAGTATACGCCCACACTGCGCCAGTCGTCACGCACTCCGATCTTCTCGGTCAGCGCGAATCAAGTGGAAATTGGAAGAATCCAAGGAAAGCAAATCGCCGCTCTGCTGCCGGGGGGTGGCTCTGTCCTGTTTGTCCAAGGGCCTTCGGTGAGTTCCGTGTCCAGGGAACGGTGTGAAGGCCTGCGCGAAACACTTCCGTCCAACGTGCAGCTTGTGAATTTGAGAGGGAAGTGGACGGAAGAGAGCGCGTATCAGAGCGTTTGTTCCTGGATGAAGCTGATGAGGGCTCAGAAGTTTCGCATCGATTTGATTTGCGGGCAGAACGATGTAATGGCCATGGGAGCCAAGAAGGCGGTAAAGGAATTAGCAAGTGAGCAGGACCGGGAGAACTTGTCCAGCATTCCTGCCACAGGCTGTGACGGTGTTCCCAGCACGGGGCAAATGTGGGTGCGTACCGGTCACCTGTCTGCCACAGTCGTTGTGCCGCCCAGCGCTGGCAAAGCAATCGTGCTCATGGCGCGTGCCTTGCAGACGAAAACGCAACCTGCGGAACACACTTTCACCATTCCTGAGCCGTTCCCTCCCCTCGAGTCACTGAGGCCGCTCCCCGCAAGGCATTGAGTGCGGGCACGCTCGTTTTTTGGGTTTGCGGGTCACTGCTATTTGGGAAGGAGCAAGTGTATTTTTGCTATCATGGCCTGCACGAAACCGCGCTCAACACGCCCCCTAGCGGGGTACAGAATCGCTGCGGGATTAATTGGCGTCTTTGTTTGGCTCTGGTCCGCCTCGCTTGCGCAAGCGCAGACCAGCCCTCCCGCCACTCCACAATCCGTCGTGCAGGCGCTACAGTCTCACGATAATGAATTGGCTCTGCGCCAGGCCCAGGAGTTAGTTCGCACCCGCCCCAGCGATCCACGCGCTTGGACATTACAAGGGATCGCCCTCCAGAGCTTGGGCCGGCCTGAGGAGAGTTTGCGGGCTTTCAAACATGCGCTGCAAATCGATCCGAACAACGTTGCTGCGCTGGAGGCCGCCGCACAACTTGAATTCCAAGCCGACAGTCCCGACGCGCTACCTTTCTTGGAGAAGTTACTGAGCCTGAATCCCGATGATCAAACGGCCCATGCGATGACCGCGGCACTCGCCTTCCAACGAAGGGACTGCGCCACCAGCGTGGAGCATTACCAAAAGAGTCCGGACGTTGTGGCGGATGATATTCCGGCCCTCTCGCAATTGGGTGCGTGCCTGGTTCATCTGAATCGTGCCGAGGAAGCGCTTTCGGCCTATCAGCGGATTGCAGAACTTCGCCCCCAGGATCCGGATGCGCTTTATTACCTTGGGCTCGCCCAGTACGGCGCACACCGCTACGAGGATGCCATTCGTACTTTGCTGCCACTTACGGAGGATGGCCCGGAGAAGCGAAAGGCAGCGGCTTTGAATCTTATCGCGGCGGTCTCCGAAGACGATCAGCAGACACCTGCGGCGGTCGCGGCCCTGCAGAAGGCTATCTCGCTTGACCCTGCCAATAGTGACAATTACCTTGACCTGGCGACCCTTAGTTTGGATCACGGGGCGTTCAAGCTGGGCGTGGATGTGCTCAACGCAGGGCTTCACGTTGTCCCCGACGCCGGGCGTCTCTATCTTGAGCGCGGTGTCCTTGAGGTCCAGTTGCAACAGTATGACGAGGCGAACGCCGATTTCCGCAAAGCGGCAGCCTTGAATCCGCTGCAGAATTACAGCTCCGTGGCGCTGGGCATCTCACTGCTTGAGGAAAACAAGGTGGGCGAGTCGGTTAAGGTTGTGAGGCAGCGCCTCGCAAAGGCACCCGGGGACCCTACACTTAACTATCTTCTGGCCGAACTGCTCATCCGTACGGGCGTCAAACCCGGCACGCCTGCCTTTCAGGAAGCGAAGGCTGCCGCTCAGCGCGCCGTACACAGCAAGCCGGATTTTGCCCTTGCCGAAGATGTCCTCACCGAGCTTTACCTGCGTTCGGGAGAGGCGCGTCTTGCGGAGGCAACGGCACGGCTTGCATTGAAGTCCGATCCCAATGACCAATCCGCACTCTACCATCTGATCGTGTGCCTCCGTGGGAAAGGTGACCAGACGGATTTGCCGCAGTTGGTGCAAAGGCTGGCGGAGGTCACCGCGGGCCTGCGGGAGCAGGAAAAGGCAATGAACCGATTCAAACTGGTGGAAGAAGAGAGTGACCGAAATTCACACAGGAAGATGAATCCGTGAAGTCCTGGTGGTCCTTGTTCCGTGCCGCCGGACGCAGGGAACGGGAAAGGACTTACGAAACTCCGCAACGCACTTTTGCTGTGCGGCAGGTCACAGCGAAGATGAACGTATTGGACCATCGTCTGAAGTGCCGGGTTGGGCCGGCGGACCAACCGTCCTCCGGCCGAATGAAGGGATGCTGTGAAACGATTGGGAGCGCGAAAACTGGGAATCTGCGGCTTAGCTGCGGCGACTGCAGTGGTTTTTGAGCTAGGGGCGGTACGGCACAGCTCAAGCGTGGCCGGGATAGTATTTGGTTGGCAAACGACACCTTCGCACGCCGAGGGATCTCTTTTCTCGTCCCGCGCGGATGACCCTAAGCTGGCTGCGATTAGCGTCGACTACCCCGAGGATCAATCCATCTTCCCGCCGGAGATCACGCCTCCAACTTTTCTCTGGCGTGACGCTTCGGACAGCGCTTCTCTATGGAGAATCGATGTGACATTCGCCGACGGCTCTCCCGCCATGCAAGCCAAATCGGCGGGCGAACGATTGCGCATCGGCGAAATTGACCCGCGTTGTATCTCCCCGAGCAACGAGCCGCCCAAATTGACGCCCCAGCAAGCTGCGGCGCGCACTTGGATACCGGATACAGCCACCTGGGAGGAGATCAAGAGGCACTCGAAGAAGCAGCCCGCTACCGTTACGATCACGGGATTCCAGAACGAACATCCCGACCGCCCAGTTTCCCGCGGCGCAGTGGTGATTCAAACTTCTACGGATACGGTCGGAGCGCCAATCTTCTACCGCGACGTGCCGTTGATACCCTCGGAATTGGAGGAGGGCGTGATTAAGCCGCTGGCCCAGAGGGACCTGCCACTGCTCTCCTGGCGCTTACGCAACATCGCCGAGCCTCGCAGCCGGCTGGTACTCACGGGCCTGCACACTTGCGCCAATTGCCATTCGTTTTCGCGTGACGGCAAAACATTTGGGATGGATCTGGACGGTCCGGCCAACGATAAAGGGCTGTACGTGATCACGGCCATCAAGCCGGAAATGACCATACGCAATCAAGATGTGATCTCGTGGAGCTCGGTAAAGGATGAGACAGCTTCACCTTCGCGAATCGGGTTCATGTCACAAGTCTCCCCAGACGGCAAATACGTACTGACGATGTTGCGCGGCCTTGAAAAGAGACTTGCCGAGAGCTATTACGTCGTGAATTTCAAGGACTACCGCTTTCTGCAAGTGTTCTATCCGACGCGTGGAGTTCTCGCCTGGTACGACCGCGCGACCGGGCGAAGGCAAACTCTGCCCGGGGCTGACGACCCGCGTTATGTGCAAACCAATGCCGTGTGGAGTCCCGACGGCAAGTACGTGGTCTTTGCCCGGGCGGAAGCGAGGGAACCTTATCCAAAAGGCCAGAAGCTGGCTGAACATGCCAACTCTCCGGAGGAAACGCAAATCCAGTACGACCTGTACCGGATTCCGTTCAACTACGGCAAGGGCGGCCAACCGGAACCGATCGCGGGCGCTTCCAATGATGGCATAAGCAACAGCTTTCCCAAGGTCTCGCCGGATGGCCGCTGGATCGTTTTTGTGAAGTGCCGGAATGCCCAGTTGATGCGTCCCGACAGCCAGCTCTACATTGTGCCCGCCGAAGGCGGCGTGGCGCGCCGCATGCGTTGCAATACTCCATTGATGAATTCGTGGCACAGCTTCTCGCCAAGCGGCCGCTGGCTGGTCTTCTCCTCGAAGAGCCGCACGCCTTACACGCAAATGTTCCTGACGCACATCGATTCGGAGGGCAACGATAGCCCGGCCATCCTGATTGACAACGCGACCGCGGCGAATCGCGCGGTGAATATTCCCGAGTTCGTGAATATCCCCCCGAACGGGATGATGAAGATCGAAGTGCCCGCGGCGGAGTCCTATCGCCTTTTCGATTTGGCATCGGACCTTACAGCAAAGGGCCAGTTGGAGTCGGCCATCGCGGCTTGGAGGAAGGTTCTGGAGCTGGATCCACGCAATGCCAAGGCTCATAACAATCTGGGGAACGCGCTGATGTGGCAGGGAAATCTCGCCGAAGGGACAGCGCATTTGCAGAAAGCCCGTGAGCTCGATCCGGAGTTCAACGAAACTCAGAGCGATTTCGGCATTGCGTTTTACAATCGCGAGCAGTTTCGCGCGGCCATGAAGAAGTCCGATTGCGAAGCCGCTACCTCCTTTGGCAACAAAATTCTTGCCGTGGCGCCGGACGATGCGGAAGTGAAAAAGGCCTTGACAGACTGCGCGCTGAAGCAGATTCGGGAACAAATGCGGGCGGCGCTTGGAAATTCCGATTGGCCGGCGGCGCTCTCATTGGCCAACAAGATACTGGCTGTCACGCCGGGCGATGACGAAGCCCAAAAGGCCGTGAAACAGTGCAACTTGGCTATTAGTCGCATGCCGTAGGCGAAACTCTAGACCGGCACGCGCTGAAGCGCCTCGATCATGGCGAAGAATTCCTTCGCATCAATTGGTTTGGAAACGTATCCATCCATACCGGCTGCCAGGCACTTCTCACGGTCGCCTTTCATCGCGTGGGCTGTCAGCGCAATGATCGGAATGTGCGCACCTGTGGCTTTTTCATTGGCCCGTATCGCGGCCGCGGCCTCGAAGCCGTCCATTTCAGGCATGGAGACGTCCATCACCACCAAATCGAATTCTTGCTTTGCCAAGGCTGCCAACGCCTCATGGCCGTTTTCCGCCACAACCACAGTGTGTCCGCGCTTCTCGATGAGTCGCGAGGCCAGCTTTTGGTTGATCGCGTTGTCTTCTGCCAGCAGCACGCGGAGACCTCGCCGTCCTTCAGTTAGAGATTGGCAGGTTATGACAACCGGTTGGTCCCCGGCCTGAACCTGGGCGCCGAGAACCCGCAGAATGGCTTGCAACAATTGCGATTGGACAACGGGCTTCACCAGGTAGGCCGCAATGCCAAGCTCCCGGCATCGCGCGGCGTCGCCTCGCTGGCCGTCAGAGGTCAGCATCATGATCGCCGTCTTGTTCAGTTCCGCGTGTGCGCGCAGCTTCTCTACCAGCATGAATCCATCGACCTCGGGCATATGCGCGTCAATTAGGAGCAGTGAAAACGAAGCGGTGCCGCTTCCCGCCTCCAAGGCAGCGAGGGCCTCGTCCGCGCCCGCCGCCAGCACTGGCTTCATCTTCCATCTTTCCAACATCCCTTTGAGGATGCGCCGGTTGGTCAAATTGTCGTCAACAACAAGAATAGACAGCCCGGCGGTCTGGATCGGATCCACCGCCTTGGTCAAAACTGTAAGGTCGGCGATACCAACCTGGGCCGTGAAATGAAAGCAGCTTCCCTTGGACGGCTCACTTTCGAGCCATATGCGTCCGCCCATCAGAGCGATGAGTCTTGAAGAAATGGTCAACCCGAGCCCGGTTCCGCCGAACTTGCGTGCCGTGGATCCATCCGCCTGCGAGAAGGCCTCGAAGATAAGCTTCTGCTTTTCGAGAGGAACGCCAACGCCGGTGTCGCGCACGGTAAAGTGCAGAGTGGCTCTGTCTTTTGTTGCAGCCTCCAGGGCGACTTCCAGGCCCACCTCTCCCTGTTTTGTGAACTTGATCGCGTTGCCCACAAGGTTGACGATGATTTGTCGCAAACGCGTCGAGTCCGCGAGCACCCCTTCCTGCACTTCGGGATGCACATTGCAAGTGAGTTCGAGTTGCTTCTGGTGAGCACGCAAAGCCAAAGGTTTCAATCCCTGTTCCACTAGATCCCTTAGGTTGAAGGAGACAGGATCGAGTTCGAGTTTGCCCGCCTCGATTTTGGAGAAGTCCAGAATGTCATTGATGATGTCCAGCAGGGCGTCGGCGGAAGACTTAACCGTTCTCATATAGTCGCGCTGCTCGGAGGTCAGGTCCGTGTCGAGTGCCAGCTCGACCATGCCCAGCACTCCGTTCATCGGCGTGCGGATCTCATGGCTCATATTGGCGAGAAACTCGCTTTTGGCCCGATTGGCGAACTCGGCCATGGTTTTTGCGCTTTCGAGTTCGGCAGTACGTTGGGTCACGCGGCGCTCCAAATCATTGTTGAGCTGCCGTATCTCCTCTTCCGCGCGGCGCCGGGCTGTGATATCCCGAGAATTCATCACTATGCCATTGACCGCAGAATCGTTTAGTAAATTACGCACGCTGGATTCCAGAATGCCCCACGAGCCGTCGGCCTGACGAAATCGCAACTCCATCGTGGACCCCTTCGAGACATGTGCTTTTTGTGTCGTAACGCGTAGCAGCTCTGATACGTCGGCAGGGTGGATAAAACTCGAAATATCGGCACCCGTCAGGTCTTTTGTCCCTTGGCCTAGAACTCTTCCGCAAGAGGGACTCCCGTAGACGATCTTGCCCGCCGGAGTCATGACCGCGATCAAGTCTGTAGAATTCTCGATGAGTGAACGAAAACGTGCTTCGCTATCTTGTAGTTCCAGGTAGAGATCCCGGAGCCGTGACGAAGTACGATTAAAGACGCTTCCCAACTCGGCCAATTCGTCGCTCCCCTGGACCTCGACGTGATGATCAAAATCTCCACGCGCAAGAGCCTCCGAACCCGCCATGAGATCCGCCAGCGGCCGCGCTATCTGTCGCGTAACCGAAGAGCCCATCAGGATCGCAGCGACTATAGTTACCAGCGCAGTTAGAACTAAGGTCAGAATGGCGCGGCCCACCGCCCGGTTGATCTCATCGATCGTTTGCGATCGCTCCGCATTCACTTCCGCGTTCACCTGTTCCACCAGATCGCCGGTGATTTGGCTGATTGCCTTTACCTGCTTGCCGAACCGCAGTTCCACTGCCTGCCAGTCACCTGTCCTCGCCAACGCCGACATAATGTCTGTCTGGGTTACTAAAGAAGTGCTGGCGCTGGAGAGGGTGTCCGCCAGAAGTGCATGCTGTTGAGCATCTCCGGGACTCGATAGAAGCGCATGCCTGGCCTGTTCGGCGGCAGTGAGGACGGATCCGCGGAGCGGCCCTGTCAAGGTTACAAACTCGTCAGCGGAACGCGTTTCCACCGCATTCTGGAGGCGCGCACAAAAGGTCAAGACGCTCACGTGGACGCGCATGACCGCGAGAGCTTCGACATCGATTCGGGACATGCGTTGCGCCCTGGCGCGGAGGCTGTTGAATTGCCAAAAGGAGACGCTCGTACCCATGAGCATCAGAAACACTACCGCGACGTAGGATTGAGTCAACCGGGTTCGGATTCGGGGACGCTTAGTTCGCATACGACACGCCACTTGAGAACCTGCAATTCAGGGCTTTGGTGATTCGCTCGAGTTCATCCTTCTCTCCGCCGGCTTCCAACTCCCACCCCCCGCCAACTGGGTCAAGGTCTTTTCAAGGGCAGCCATTGCGTCAGCTGGATTCTGTTGTCCCGTAAGAACGGAATGCACGGCTAGCGAATAGGCATCGGAAACAGCCGTATAGGATTTTCTGGTGACTCCTGCTGGTCGCGCCACCGCAATCCGAGGGAAAGAATCCTTCAGCCATCGAAAATACGGATTCGCTAGAAGTACGTCCGGGTCATCGTATAGATCCGGGCGGGAGGGCGTCCATCCCAACTCCCGCGTGAACCGTAGTTGGGATTGCCGACTGGTCAAGAACTTCACAAACTCGGCCGCTTCTCGAGGATGGGCCGAGTACTTGGAGACCGAAAACTGCCATCCCCCCAGAGTGCCCGTGTGGCCCGCCCCGCCACTGGGCAGGTAGGTCACGTCAAACTTGCCTTTGATACTCGATTCCGGTCCGTTAGAAACGAGGTATACGAAGGGCCAGGCGCGAATGAAAGCAGCGCGGCCCGCTTGCCAGATATTGAGAACGTCCTCCATTCGATAGGCGGTCACTCCCGGTGGCGAAATGGTGCCAACCCAACTCCGCGCCCTTTTCAGGGCGGCTATTGTTTGTGGATTGTTGACGCTGATAGTGCCGTCCGGTTCAATGATGTGCCCGCCCCCCGAGGACGACTGCCACTCCAAGGCCGTATAGGTGAGACCTTCCCAGGCATCCCCCTCCCAAGCAAAGCCCCAAAAGTTCTTGTTCCCGGCGGCCCTTTCGCCCGCCTGGATGACCGAGGCCATTTTTGCCAATTCATCCCAGGTTTGCGGTGGTGCGGAATACCCATACTTTCTCAGGAGGTCCGTGCGATAAAATAGCAGCCCCACATCCGTATTGTTTGGGACCGCTACCAGCCTGCCGTCAAACACGAAATTCTTAAGCACTACGGCCATCTGGCTTTTCGCATCCTCTCCTAAATATGGCGCGAGGTCGATCATGTGTTCGGCCACTCCGGGAAGCTCGATAATGTCTGTCTGGTAGACGTCAGGAGTGCTCGCGTGGCTTTCCAGCCAATCAAGGTGTTGGGCTCTCCGCTGCGCAAGTTCTTCGCCGTATGGCAGAGTCTTCACGACCGCACCCGTTTGTTTTGTGAATTCGGCTATCACTTCCGGGCCAACCTTGGCCGGACTGTGCCAATCATTGAGACAGGAAAACGTGATCGTTACGGGTTCGACTCTCTGTCTGCCCAACCATCTTTCGCTTTTGCTGCAGGACACAAGGGCTAAGCCAGACGACAAAAAGCTTGCCAACACGAGTGCGCTCCCCCGACTTACTCTGGGCGGATTGTGACCGTTCGTCCCCATACCCGTGTTTTATCGGCTGCAAAAGCCAGGAACTTTATGTAATCAATCGCTCGGATTTGCGCTCGTCACGAGGTTTCAATGCGGTTTTCCGTGTTCTCATTTGGACCACCGCCCTCTTCAAAATCAGCGAGCTTCATCTAGCGGGAGGCAAGCTCCGCTGACAACTCCGAAGATATCGTCGCTCGGCGACCTGCCCGGCCAATGAAGTCGGCGATCTCCGTTTCGAGTTTGCCATGGCGCTGTTGAAGAATTTGGCTGGGAGGTCTGGACTCGAACCAGGATAGCCAGATTCAAAGTGTACGAAGAAAAACGCACGTTGCTGGTTCGTTTAGGCTTAACGAGCAAGGGCAATGAGATTGGCGAGCTAAAGCATAGAGTACACAAGCCGCAGGTCCAAATCGGAAATTCAGATTCAAACTGAGATTCCATCCAGAAGGATTCATCGCGCGAATCAAATGGCAAGTGCCTTGTTTTCATTACTGCTGGAGGATTGAGACGTCTGTTTCGGACGTGGAATCAGCCGTGCCTTACCCCTGCCTGACGCTGCATTGGCGTATTGGATGTGGGTGGAGGGGTGATGAAAGGTGCTCGACGGCAGAAGCCCAGGATCATGTTTCTTTTCGGTCTGCCCTGTCTTCTTTTAGCCGGTGTGGTGACGCTTGGGGGACAGCCACGGGGACCCGCTCCAGAAAACAATCCGGGTCAAAAGCGCTATGCGCGCCCGACTGATCCTGCGCTCTACGTCGGCTCTGAGACGTGCAAGACCTGCCACGAAGATCTGCCGACAAAAGGATTCTTCAAGAGCTTTGAGGATTCGCCGCACTTTGCGACTACCTTGGATACGAGGAAAGGCCCCGAGTGGCATGGCTGCGAGGCTTGCCACGGCCCTGGGAAGGCCCACGTGGACGGCGGAGGAGACAAGACCAAGATATTCACCTTCAAGGACGCATCCGCTCAGGAGATCAGCGCGCGCTGCCTCGATTGCCATGCCGGCGGCGCGCAGCACATGAATGCCATCAATTCTGTGCACTTGCAGAATGGGGTAGATTGCCTCACCTGCCATTCGCCGCACCACGCTAAGGAGCCGGAGTTCTTGCTCGTACAATCCCAGCCCGAGCTTTGTTACGCATGCCATCTCCAGCAAAAAGCGCAGTTCGACATGCCATTTCACCACCGGGTGAACGAAGGCTTGGTCCAGTGCAGCGATTGCCACAACGTGCACGGCACAGTGAAGGCGAAACAGGTGCGGACTTCCTCAACACAGGATGCAGTCTGTTTCAAATGTCACACGGACAAGCAGGGCCCTTTTGTATACGAGCATGCGCCCGTGAAGGTCGACGGATGCCAGTCATGCCATCTGCCTCATGGCGGACCGAATCCCCACATGCTGAAACTCAGCAACGTGAACCTGCTTTGTCTGCAGTGCCACACGACTTCCTCCTTCAGCTCCGCGCCGGGAGCTCCTTCGTTCCATAACCAGGCGAGCTTTTTCCAATCTTGCGTGTTGTGCCACTCGCAAATTCACGGCTCCAACTTCGATGCGACCTTCTTCAAATGAGAGTCGCCATAAGCGCAACTTGGGCTGCACAGAAGGCAGGGCCAGGAATCAAGTTTCTGAGTCGAAAGGGAGAAAGGTCATGAAAGTTCGCCCGGTCGTTTACGCGATTCCTTCCATCGTCTTTATCGTGGCGCTCTTCCTTACGGCCTCCGCTGGCGCCCAAGACAACTCCGGAGAATCGAAAGGGATTGATTCGGGCGGTTACAATATCCAGCAGACATTCGAATTCGGCTATCGCTCGAGCAATATCAACGGCAACCTGAACACCTACAATACATTCGAGAACCTCGGTTCCGGCCTACGTTTGTTCGATTTCGACTTTCAGATGCGCTCGCTCGGCCACAATGGGGTCTTGTTCGACAAATTGACATTCAGCAACTTCGGATATGGCGGCGATCCCAACAATGTGTCGCGCCTGCGCGTCGAAAAAAACAAATGGTACGACTTTCGATTGCTCTTCCGGCGGGACAAGAATTTTTGGGACTACAACCTGTACGCAAATCCGTTGAACCCGGCTGCATTGAACCCGGCAGGGTCGTTGACGACTGGCTGTTATGTGGGTCCGCCCACGACGGCTTTCCCGCAGGGCGCTCCCGCCTATTGTTCGCATCCCGCCGTAGCGCAAAACAATTCACTGACGGCGCTGGACCTTGTGCGTCGCATGCAGGACTACGATCTCACCCTGCTTCCGGCTTCAAAGGTGCGATTCCGGTTGGGGTATTCCCGGAACCGCGATGAGGGACCTGGTTCCTTCACGACGGATGGCGGGACAATATCGGCCTTCAACGAAACGTATAGCTATACGACGAATGCTTACCGCGCGGGGGTCGATTTCCGGCTCCTGCCACAAACGACACTATCTTTTGACGAGTTCCTCAGTTATTACAAGCAGGACAACGTGGTCCTCGATAACCCCACCGTCAACCCGCAGAACTTCGGGTACGTCCTTGCAAACCCCTCAGGGCTGGGCACGCCGAACGGCACGCCGGTGGACCTGGGAAACATTTGGAGTACGCAAACGCCCTCCGAGGCCCTTCCGTGCGCGACTCCGATCGTGACCGGCACCACCAATACCGCTACCCCCACTTGCAACGCATTCCTGTCGTACAGCCAGGTGGGCAATCCGCGGAATTTTATGCCCACGGAGCGGTTCCGCTTCCAATCGGATTATCTCAGGAATTTCGAAATGTCCGGGTCGGCAGGTTACAGCAGCAGCAACAATCAGATTCCCGATTTCCTTGAAACGGTGAACGGATGGACATCGCGCACAGCCGAGCGCGGGAGTACAACCGGTGGCCCGGCGAAGGCAAAGCGCGTCTCCGTGAATGGGGATTGGTCGGGTGTGTACTCCGTAACCGAAAAGCTTCGGATCATCGATACCTTCCGCTATGACAACTGGCGCATTCCGGGGATGTGGGCGCTCGATGAAACGAATATTTATGGCACGGGCTATGCGGGCCTGGCGGGCTTGCAACAGAATCAGGCGGTTTTCAACACGGCCAATTGCCCGCTGGACTCCAATGCCGTGACTTGCCCGTACCACGCGGCTAGCTCGGCTGCGGATTTAATCACAGGCCTGGCTTCTTCTTTCCTCGGCCAGAACCTGAAATCAAATACGTTTGAGCTCCGATACGATTTCACCAAGCGCTGGAGCGCTAGAGTCGGCTACCTGTACACGAACCGGACCATCGCTCAGTTCAGTGATACGAACGACACGGAGTTAGTCTATTCCCCCGGTGGGGCAACGGCTACCGCCGCGAATGATTATCTTGCGGCACGCGGCAGCTGTGCCAAGGTGGCCGGCGCTCTGCCTGCCGGTTGCACACTCAATGCGGACGGGTCGGTGACCTATCTCCCACCCGCGGCGGCCAACCCGGTTCGCAGCCTCACAACCATCAATGAGAATGCGCTGCTGTTGGGTGGCGTGGCACGCCCCCTGGATACCCTGCGCCTCACCGCCGACCTGGAGTTTGGTTATAACGACGACTCCTACACTCGCATCGATCCCCGGCAAGTGCAGTCCTACAAGATCCATGCGAATTACAAACCAAGGCCCTGGGCGACACTCGATGGCGGGGTTGAGATTCATGAAAACCGCGACAACATCTTGGCCGTAAATAACCTGGAACACGATCGCTCGTATAGTTTCGCCACGATATTGACGGCGAATCCGCGCTTGTCCGTGGATTTCGGCTACAACTATTGGGACGTTTACACTCAGTCACTCATCTGCTTCGCGTATTCCACTTCCGCTGCAAACGCAGCTCCTCCGCCCGCCACTCTTCCTGTGTTGACGTTTCCTCCCGGTGTGCCGATGCTGCCCACGGGGCCGGCGTGTCCGATTACGGCTCCCTCGTCGCCGCTGGGAGTGCTTTCGACCTATAGCAGCACGGATCATTTTGCCCATGCGGCCGTGCTTTGGAAACTCAAGAAGCGGGTGACGGCGGTGATGGGTTACGGCGGCAGCTTTGTCCGGGGCAACACGATTTTCCTGAATCCTCTCACGCCTTCAGGCACACTCGATTTCAACTATCAGCGGCCGTACGCATCGATTGCGATCGATGTGGCTCGAGGGCTCACCTACAAAATGTCTTGGAATTATTACGGATTCAACCAAGCCGGAACGACGAGCCCCTTTGGGCTTGCGGCGATTCAGCTGCAGGACTTTAACGGCAGTAATGCAACATTCTCGGTTCGGTATTCGTTTTGATTGGGGGTGGCCTCCAAGCCACCGCTCAGCCTGTTTCGTTATTCGATTCGGGATCCTTGACTTGAACTGGGCAGCGCCCTAGAATTTACGCCTCTGACGTTCCCTCCTAGGAATCGGTCTGGGAGCCAATGCATGCGCGCTTTTGTCGTACTGGGGATCGCAACGGTACTTCTGGTACCCGTCGCGATAGCGCAGAAACACCCGGTTCCGGCGCCTCCCGTTTCATCCCCGCCTTCTACAACTCCAAGCCCCTCTGCCACTCCAGCTCCCACGAGTTCGGAGTCGAGTCAACCGGGAGAGGAACAAGTGATGTTTCTCCTGGGCCGCGTCGCTACTAACGACGGCACACCTGTTCCAAACGATGCAATGGTTGAGCGAGTTTGCAACAACAAGGTGCTTCAACAGGTGTATGCATCTTCCCACGGCGATTTCAGCATGCAATTGGGATCGATGGTCGATTCTTTCCTCGACGCTACCGGCGATTCGACTTCGCAAACTGGCGCGCCCAGCAAGGATTCGACGATGGGAATTTCAAGGCGCCAGTTGATGAATTGTGAGCTACGGGCCTCGGTGGCTGGTTTTCATTCCGATGTCGTCGACCTTGTGGACCTCGATACTTTCGGCAGTAGAATGGACGTTGGCGTCATTGTAGTGGAGAGAACTACAAAGATTGAAGGCATGACGCTGAACGCCGCGCCCTACCTGGCACCGAAAGATGCCAGAAAAGCTTACGAGAAAGGGTTGGAGGCAGAAAGAAAAGCCAACCTTGCCAGTGCGCGCAAGTATTTTGAAATGGCCCTAGAAATTTACCCCAAGTACGCGAGCGCCTGGTATCAGTTGGGCACCGTTTTACAAAATGAAAACCAGAAGGATGCGGCTCGCAGGGCTTATACCAAAGCCACGACTATCGATACCAGATTCCTGCCACCTTATTTGTCGCTTGCGTCTATGGCCTATCAGGAAGGAAATTGGACCGAGCTCCTTACTCTTACCGCTCACATCTTGGATCGCGATCCGTTGAATCGTGTCGACGTCACTGGTTATATCGTGGATCTCGATCCCTTAAATTGCGCCGAGGCCTATTTTTATAACGCGGTTGCAAATTACCAGCTCAACAAGTTTGATGTCGCGGAAAAAAGCGGGCTCAAGGCGGAGCACGTAGACCTGCTCACTCGGTTTCCGCAACTGCATTTCTTGCTGGGCGAAATCTTCGCAAGAAAAAACGACTATGCTTCTGCGATCTCAGAGATTCAAACTTACTTGGAGTTAGCTCCTCATGCGAAAAACGCGGATCAGGTACGAGAACAGTTGGCAGAATTGGAGAAGCTGAACGGCTCAGTAGCAACCAGTGAAAAGGCCGATCACAACTGAGTCATCGGCATTGGCAGCTTGTTGGTTGGCATTATTTCCTCGTGACTGTCGCTTCTGACAATTAGGACCGAAGGACGAGCGTACCGCGTCTCCATGGACGAGGGCGATCACGAACACAACATCTTTTGCACTGGCGTCGCCTCGTGCTTCTTCCGGCCGTTTCCGTTGATGTACGCGGCAGCGACCGCCACCGGCCGCTCTACCCTCCCGAAATCCACGGCCTCAGGGCCCGGCTCGGCTGCGCGCGGCAAACTGAGTTCCCTGCCGCTACCCGCACCAACGGCCGCCTTCAACATCGGCACCGACACCGCCAAGGCGTCCGTCCCGAGCACCCGCTGGACTTTCACCTTCAACTGCGCAAACACATTCTTCGGTTCCCCGGACGCATCCACCGTCTCAAAGTTAAATTCCTCGCTCAAGCGATCGAACTCCGCGAGCAGCGCCGCCTGATACGCTCGGAAACTGTCGTACATGTCGTATCCCGGATACAAATCCATCCCCGATTCCCAATAATCAAATCCCCGTGAGAACACCACCCGCGGCACAAGCTTCTCGATTCCCAGCCTCAGGTAGAACACAGCGTCCGGCTTCAATGCCAGGCGAAAAATACTGCGCACCCACTCCGGATCCATCCCCCGCACCATGGCCCGCGCCATCAGCGAATACACATAGCGATCCGTCAGCACGATAAATCCCGCGCGCAACGCCGGGACGATTTCGTTCTCCAGGCGATCCACGAAATCCGTCGCATAGAACAGCGTCTGCGTCACGCGTCCCAACTTGTTTCCTTCTTTCGCGCGGCGGATTCCATCGCCGGCCAAGGGCGACCGGGTCATCCCGGTATCGAGGACCGCATGCCCCAGCTCTTCGAGCCAAGGTCGCAGCAAATTGATCTGCGTCGTCCGCCCGACGCCGTCCGTCCCTTCGATCACGATCAATTTGCCGCCCAGATCCGACATTCTCACCGCAGGCAACAACTTTCCGTAAGTTTGTCTCATGGCTGGACTCTCAATTCTGCCGCATTGGTGAGATGGGAAGTCACAATCTGCCGAACGCGGGCCTGCTGAACTTCGATCGGCAATGTGGCATCAATAACCGTAAGATCAAACTCCGGGATCATTTTTTCGTATTCGTTGATAATCCGCCCCTGAAACAGCCGGAAGCTCTCCTCCTGGTCATCACTCAGGTCCAGGTCCATTCCCGCCTCGTAAAATTTGAAGCCGTCGCGCGCATCCAGCAACCGCCCAATTGCTGTTTCCAACGGCACCCGAAAATAAAAGGCCACCGTCGGCGGAACCGCAAAGCCATAGAGGTCGCGCACCCACTCGCGGTCCATCCCGCGCGCGACATCTCGCGCAAAAGCCGTGTACATGTAGCGATCACACAGCACCACCGCACCAGCCTTCAGCAGCGGCAGGATGCTGCGCTCCGTGCGGTCCGCGAAATCGGTGGAGTGAATCAGGGAAAAGGTCGCCGGCGTTAGAAGTTTTTTCTTCTTGCCCAGCTTGGTCGTGTCCTTTACCAGCGGTGAAGAGTTCCACTCGCTGAACACCACGCCGTAGCCCTTCGCTTGGAGCCATTTGTGCAACAAGTTCAGTTGCGTGGATTTTCCCGACCCGTCGATTCCCTCGACTACGAACAACCGCCCGGGAAACTGATCCCGGCTTCTCTTCCACGGCTTCGAAACCGCTGGCGGAATCGGCCCGACAAATTCAAACGGCCCAATTCGCATTCCTGGAGTAATTTCCATCCGCATCCCTTCAGACGAAGGCGCTTGCGCCTCGTGAACCAAAATGGATTTGCCGGCTAGCCGACTCCATAAAATCTGTTAAGCAGGAGTGAATGTCAGCAGAATTTGCGGAATCGTGTATCCAACTTGCGACCGCCTAGTACTAGACCGGCTCGGAGCGGAGCGTTCTCTGAGACCTTGCTGAGACTCACTCTGGACTTGATTCCACTTTCTTTAACCCTTTTTGGCCCGACTTGGCCTCGGGGTGAAAGCTTTTCCCCATTTCCCGAACCTCTCCGGAACGCAGCGTTTGAGACAGACGCCCCCCCAAATCGGTGTTGACAAGATTCAAACAGTTGTTTAAAACATATGTTTAATATGGCTCATCATGCCACACGTCCGATCGTGAGAACACGCTGGCATCAGGGTCCCTCGCCCAGACCAACCCCAGCGCCTACGCGGGAAAAGCTGTTGGAAGCTGCTGGACAGGTTTTCGCCGAACGCGGCTACTATAGCGCAACGATTCGCGAAATCTGTCAACTGGCGGGCGCCAATGTCGCCGCCGTGAATTACACCTTCGGCGACAAGCTCGGACTGTATACCGAAGTGTTGCGGCAATATTTTCGAGCTCCGGAAATGGCAAGAATGACCGCGGAACTCGACGAGGCGCGCTCGCCAGAAGAGCTATTGCGCGCCGTGATTCAGATGCGTTTGCACAGCCTGTGCGCAAGACAGCGGCCCGACTGGGGCTTTCGCATTGTGATGCACGAATTTTCGCAACCTACTCCTGCGATGACTCGCGTCGTTGACGAAGGCATGCGGCCCATCTACAAACGCGTGCTCAAAGCGGTAGGGGAGATACTGGACTTGCCGCCGGAACACGAAACAACGCGTCTGTCTAATAACAGCATCATCGGCCAAGTCGTGTTCTATGCCCTTTCTCATCCGGTCCTTTCGCGTCTACAACCCGAACTGAAGCTCACCCCGGAGCAGTTGGACCGCATTGCAGAGCACATCTCCGAGTTTTCCATTGCCGCTCTCAAGGAAATGGCGAAGTCCAAAGAAAGACCGACGATGGCACACGAAACAATTACAGAGAAATCCAGACGAAGAAAGTGGGGAGCGGAAGCTCATGAATGACACGCAAACACTGGTACCCGCGCAGAAGCCCCAGACAGGGCCGGACAAGCCACAAGCGACTCCAGGCGCACCCAGCGAGGAGCGGCCACCGCGCAGCCGCGTCCTTCGCATCCTTGTGATTGCCGGCGTGGTCATGGGGCTGCTCCTGATCTGGAAGGTGTTCTTCGCGAATCCGCGGCTGCCGGCGAGCATCGTCGCCGTGAGTGGCCGAATTGAGGGCGACGATTCGGCAGTGGCTCCGAAAACCAGCGGCAAAATCATAGAAATTACGGTGCGTGAAGGCGATTCGGTCAAAGCCGGGGATGTGCTTGCGCGCTTGGATGACGCGCAGATTCGCGCACAGGAAGACGCTGCGCGTGCCGCGTTAACCGATGCGCAGGCGAAGGCGAAGTCCGCCAATGATCAAATCAATATTCTGGACGAACAGCTGAACGAGAACCAGATACAAACTACGCAATCGAAAACAGACGCAGGAGGCCGCGTGCGGCAGGCGCAAGCCGATTTGACCGCCGCGGAAGCCGATCTTGCGCAACAAGAAGCCGCGCTGAAGCTCGCGGAATTCAATCGCAACGCTTACATGAAGCTGGCCAAGACAGGTGCGGTTTCCGAGCAACAGGGGCTGCAGGCGGAAGCCACTGAGGAGCAACAAGTGGCGGCGGTCGCGGCGGCGCAACGGCGCGTGGAATCCTCGAGAGGGGCACTGACCACCGCGCAAGCAAATCTGGACAATCCCAGAATTCGCGATGCACAGGTGGCCGGCACGCAAAGGCAGATCATTCAACAGCAAGCACAGGTCGCCGCAGCAAAGGCGGAAACGGCGCAGGCACAAGCGCAATTGGCGGAGGCGGAAGCAAACCGCTCGGACTTGACGGTTGTGGCGCCGTTTGATGGCACGGTGATCACCCGCGCTGCGGAACCTGGCGAGGTGGTACAAGCGGGCACCGCGATTATTACGCTGCTCAATTTAAGCAGGGTCTATCTGCGAGGGTTCATTCCCGAAGGCGAGATCGGCAAGGTGAAAATTGGCCAGCACTGTCACATTTTCCTCGATTCCAATCCGGATCAGCCCTTGGACGGCTATGTTCTTCGTATCGATCCCCAATCTACGTTCACGCCGGAGAACACTTATTTCCGCAACGATCGCGTCAAGCAAGTCGTGGGAGTAAAGCTGCAGCTGACACAAGGAATTGGTTACGCAAAGCCGGGCATGCCGGCGGACGGCGAAATTCTCGTGAGCGGCGACAAGTGGCTGCCGCACAAGCGAGCGCAATGAGCACACTCGTTACAGATCGGAACGCGCTGACGAGTGGGGCTGACCCCTCCAACATCGTGGCTATTGCCGTGCGTGACTTGTGGAAACGCTACGGCCAAGTGGAAGCGGTGCGAGGCATCAGCTTTGCCGTCGACCGTGGCGAGATTTTCGGCTTGATCGGCGCGGACGGCGCCGGCAAAACCACCACCTTCCAGATTCTGGCGGGAGTGATGGAAGCCACGAAAGGCGGCGCGGAGATTTTCGGCCAACCCGCACGCGACGCTCGGTCGCAAACCGGCTATCTTACACAAACCTTCAGCCTGTACCTGGACTTGAGTGTCATGGAAAACATCCGCTACGTCGGCCAGCTTCGCAACGTTTCCGAGGCTGACATCGCTGAGCGTGGGCATCGGTACCTCCAGGCGTTCGATATGGATCGTTTTTCGTCCCGGCTGGCGGGGCAATTGAGCGGGGGCATGAAACAAAAGCTTTCACTCGTTTGTGCTCTCGTCGCGGAACCACGAATTCTGCTTCTCGACGAACCCACCACTGGTGTCGACCCTGTCTCTCGCCGCGAATTCTGGGACACCGTTGCGCATCTGGCAGGTGAGGGCTTGACTGTGCTCGTGGCGACGCCATACCTCGACGAAGCAGAACGCTGCCATCGCGTGGCGCTGATTCATCAAGGAGAAATCCGACAAATCGGCACTCCCGATGAAATCCGCAAAAGCCTGGGGGCCCAGCGCATCGAATTGCGCACGCCAAAACTGCGCGAGGCCTTGATGGCGCTCGCGTCCCACCGGAGTGGCAGCCAGATTTTCGATGTGCAGCGCTTTGGAGACCGGCTCGACCTTCTTACCCATGATCCAGAGCGCGGCAAAGCTGAAGTCGAACAGATCATGCAGGAGAAGGGTCTGCCAATCGACGATCTTCAGGTGGACGAACCGACGCTGGAGAACACTTTCGTCGCTATTTTGCAGGACCTGGGCGAACGCATCAGCGATGAACCGTTTCCCGGCCACAAAGACCATCGAGCCTTGCGCGGAAAAGTAGGGATTGGAGCAAGTGGCCTAACCAAACAATTTGGCTCATTCACCGCAGTACATAACGTCAGCTTGCAGGTGAGATACGGGGAAATTTATGGATTGCTGGGCGCCAATGGGGCCGGAAAGACCACCACCATCAAGATGCTCTGCGGATTGCTCGAACACAGCCACGGTACCATTCAACTAGCCGGCGAAACCGGTGATGCCATGCGATCCGCGAGCATTCGTCAGCAGATCGGCTACATGTCTCAGAAATTCTCACTCTACAACGATCTGACCATCCAGGAGAATTTGGACTTTTTCGGGGGGGTCTACGGCGTCCCGCCAGAGGAACTGGAAGAAAAGGAGCGCTGGGTGCTGCGCTTTTCCGGCCTGGAGGGCAAGCAGCATCTATTGACCGGAAGCCTGCCGGGAGGTTGGAAGCAGCGTGTTGCCTTTGGATCAGCCATCATGCATGAGCCGGCGATCGTCTTCCTCGATGAACCTACTTCCGGTGTGGACCCGTTAGCGCGTCGCGCGTTCTGGTCGATGATTAATCGACTGGCAGATTCCGGCACCGCCGTGCTGGTAACCACGCACTATCTTGAAGAAGCGGAACAATGCAACCGCCTGGGATTAATGGTCGCGGGCGAGCTGCTGCTCGAAGGTACGCCCAGTGAAATCAAAGCGCAGCAGAAGGGACACTTGCTGGAATTCCGCGTGGACCAGACGCAACGCGCCGCAGACTTGCTGAAGTCCACGAGTGAACACTGGCGCGTCTCGATCTTCGGCCAATCGCTGCACGTCATCAGCGACGAAAGCGTGGACGCCGCGATCCGCAACACGAAAGCACAACTGGAACGCGCCGGTATTCGGGTGTTGGACGCACGCGAAGGCCGATTTTCGCTGGAAGACGTGTTTATCAGCGTTGTCGAACACGCGCGGCAGCAAGGAAAAGTCAGTGCGGAAGATTAGAGTTCGGCCGGAAATTGGCTGTTGAGGACACTGAGATGCGCCGCATTCTTGCACAAGCACGAAAGGAGCTGACGCAGTTGCTGCGCGACCGGCTCGCGGTGACTCTGGCCCTCCTGCTGCCTGTGGTTCTGCTCCTGCTTCAGACCACCGCCATTTCGCTTACGGTAAGCGATATGCCCATCATTGTGCAGAATCTGGATTCGTCCATGGCTTCCCAGGAATTAGTGGACGCTTTTCGGAATGCGCTCAGCTTTCATATCGTTCCTTGGGCGACGGACAAACAACCCGAGGCGGCATTTATCGCCAACAGAGCACGGGCAGCGTTGATTATCCCGGAAGACTTTGGGCGTCGTATCGCCAGGGGTGAACAGGCCGAGGTGCAATTGCAGATCGACGGCTCGGATTCCAACACGGCACAACTCGTTTCCGGGGACGCGGCGCAGATTGTTCGCGCATTCAACGCGGAGCGGGGAAACGCCAGGCAGCCTCAACCGATTACGGCGGCGATTCGCTTGTGGTACAACCCCAGCCGTTCGTCACAGAAATTCTATGGCCCCGGAATCTTCGTCATGGCCATGTCGATTTTCCCGCCCTTACTGGCAACGCTGGCAATGGCCAAAGAGGGCGAGCAGAAAACCATACTGCAAGTGTACGTCGCCAATATTTCAGCCCATGAATTTCTGCTGGGGAAAATCCTGGCTTTCATGGTGGTCGCCACGGGCGAGGCCCTGATTATGCTGATGATTTTGTTTTTCGGATTCGGGTTGCGCCTTGTGGGGGACCCGACGCCATTTTTGATCGCGACTATTTTGTACATGTTCTGCGTGACCGCATTCGGCAACATGATCGGCGCGGTCATACCCAGCCAAGTGGCGGCCATGCAGGCCATTGCGCTGACCGGTTTCCTGCTGGTGTACATGTTTTCCGGCCTGCTGTTTCCCATTTCCAACATTCCCGCGTCGATTCGCTGGCTATCGAATTTCGTCTGGGGCCGCTATTACATTGAGGTTGTGCGCGACGCGATGCTCGCCGGCGGTGGCTGGCCTTCCGTTTGGTGGAAAGTGTTGGCGATCGCCGCAATTGGAAGCAGCTTCTACTTTCTCGCCTGGCGCAATATGCGGCGCATGCAGTTGAAGGATTAGCGATGAAGAAAAAATTGCGAAGTTTGCTTGGTTCGCGTATGCGCGCGCTGGTGCGCAAGGAATTTCAGCAAATCCTGCGCGATCGCCGGCTGGCCATGTCGCTTATTGTTCCGCCGACACTGCAGTTGTTGCTTTTCGGCTTTGCACTGAACCCCACCGTCGCCAACCTGCATCTGGGTGTGGTCGATGATAGTAAGACTCCCGAGAGCCGCGAACTGATTTCGCAAATGACCGGGAGCAGGGCGTTTGAGGCCAGGGGCACCTATCTTTCCATTGATGATCTTTCGAAGGACCTGGCCAAGGGCAAGCTGGATGCAGGACTGGTAATTCCCTACGACTACGCGCGCGATTTGCAGCGTGGCTGGCCGCTTACGGTGCAGGTTTTACTGAACGCCATGAATTCGAACACAGCCACGATTGCGCAGGGTTATGCCCAAGGAGTCATCGCGTCGTATAACCAGAATATCTCAAGCCAGGGAATTCATGCGCAGTTTAAACAGATCGCCGCACCCAGTGTGACCTGGCGCGGTCTCGTCGTGCTGCACCCCGCGTACCTGTACAATCCCGGCCTGGAGCCGACGTGGTTCATCGTTTCGGGCATTCTGGGCGTCCTGCTGATCCTGAACGGGTCGTTGATCTCCGCCGCCGCGCTGGTGAAAGAACGGGAGATCGGCACGCTCGAACAACTGCTCATGTCTCCCGCCTCGACCACGCAAATCATCATCTCCAAGCTGTTTCCGCTTTTTGCGTTGCTCTGCCTGATGGGGCTGATGGCCGTGGTCGTGATGCAGGTCATTTTTGGGATTCCCTTCCGTGGAAACGTCATGTTGGTGCTGGGCGCCGCGGCGTTGTGCTTGTTGTGCGGCATCAGTATTGGAACTTTCATCGCCACATTCACCAAATCCGCGCGCCAGGCGCAGCTCACGCTGTTTTTCGTGAATCCGCCGCTCACTAGCCTTTCCGGCGCGTTCACGCCGGTTGAGGCGATGCCCAAGTGGCTGCAACCGGTCGCGCAGTTCAATCCCATTCAGCATTTCGGCCAGATTTCGCGCGGGGCCATGATCAAGGGCAGCGGAATGGCCACACTGTGGCCTAATTTTCTTGCGCTTTCGGCCTTTACCGTCGTGTTGGTGTCGTTGAGCGTTTGGCGGTTCCGCAAACAACTTAGCTGACGGAGCGCGAAGGAGTCTAATGTTCATCCCAATGCATGGCACAAATCTCGATTTCACAAGCGCGATGGTCTTGGCGGCGCGCCAGGCGTTTCGAATTGTCAGCATAGCGCTGCTGATGGCGCTGCCTTTTGCGTTTCCCGTTTCCGCGCAAGGTGGGCCACAAACACAACAGCAAAACACCCAACCGGTGCAGTTGCCGCTCTCCGGGCGCACTTCGCAGTCAAACGGAACGGTGAAAGCTACGGAATCGCCGATTGCCGGCGTGACCACCAGCGTCAACACCCTGAACTCATCCGTGCAGGCCACGGGGACCTATACCGGAAGCACCCTGGGCACGGTACAAAATCCGTTTTCGGGCAAATTGGGCTTTCGCGAAGCCATCCTTCGCGCCCTTTCCTACAACCTGGGCCAGACCGGGGCAATGCAGGCGTTGAGACAGGCGGAAGGGCAAGCCCGTTCGACGCGCAGCGCGCTGTTACCTAACCTGAACGGAACCGCAATGGAGAATGTCGAAACCGAGGATTTGCGTGCACTTGGTTTTCGTTTCAATTTTCCGGGATTTGCGATTCCCCAGGTGATTGGACCGTTCAATTACGCCGATTTTCGCGCGCACCTTTCGCAGTCAGTTGTCGATTTGACCGCGCTGAACAATTACCGTGCGATGAACGATCTGACACGAGCCACCCGATATTCCACCCAGGACGCCCGCGATTTGATCGTGCTGGCAGTGGGTGGCGCTTACTTGCAGGCCTCCGCGGCCAAAGCGCGGCTGACCGCAGAACAGGCGCAGGTGGAAGCGGCAAACGCGGTCTATCAGCAAAGCGTGCAGCAACTCGCTCAAGGCGTGCTTGCCAAAGTGGATGCCGATAAGAACCAGGTGCAACTGTTGACCGAACAGCAACGCCTGCTTTCGCTGCAAAACGATTTCGCCAAGCAAAAGATCAATCTGGCGCGCATGGTCGGCTTGCCGGCAAACGACAATTACGAATTGACCGACGAAATTCCCTATTCTCCGCTGATGCCGCTGACCGTGGAGGACGCGCTGAAGCAGGCCTATGATCGTCGCGCCGACTTGAAAGCGGCTTACGCGCAAGTACGAGCCGCGGAACGCGCAAAGGCCGCGGCTCGAGCCGAACGCTACCCATCCGTGGGTGTGACCGCCGACGTGGGCGGGATTGGCGTAACCCCCAATCAATTGCAAATGACTTACACTGCCGCAGCGAATCTGAAAATTCCCATTTGGCAGGGTGGACGTGTGGAAGGCGACATCGAACAGGCGGACGCCACACTGAAGCAGCGGCAGGCGGAGTATGAAGACCTAAAGGGCCAAATCGAAGCCGATGTGCGAAGCGCGTTCCTGGATTTGCAAGCGGCCACCAGTCAGGTCGAAGTTGCGCAGAAAAATCTGGAGGTCGCCCGGGAAGCCGCTGATCTGACCCATCAGAAACTCGAGTCCGGTGTCAGCACCACCGTGGATTACACGCAAGCTGAGGAAGCCGTGACCAGCGCGGATTTCGATCTTATCAATGCCGGCTTCGCGCACAACATCGCCAAGCTCAGTCTCGCGCGCGCCATCGGGCGGGCTGCCGATGCGTTTCCGCAACTCCTCAAGGTACCTTGAGCGACTCTGAACGCCGGAACAATTGGAGGGCGCGGGTGGGATGCGAACCCCATAGTGACCCGAACGCATGCTCCAATTCCCTTGATTCAGAGAAACGGTAACAACTCCTTGCGGATTCCTCAGTTGTGTTGGGAAATTTGCAACGTCATGAATTTTGGCTGGGAGGCCTGGACTCGAACCAGGATAGCCAGATCCAGAGTCTGGAGTCCTACCAATTGGACGACCTCCCAGCCGAGGGAAGGAACACAGACAGTCCAGGAGGCAAGAATGGCATCCGCAACTGCTGTGCAACCTTTCTAGAGTAGAACGGGAGTTCGCATGTCGTCAACACGCGGATCCTGGTGGAAAATTCCCCCTATAAAAGTCTGGGGGCCCTTTAGCCGGCAGGTTGCCAGCATAAAAGGTTGCGTGTCCCCATTGGGCGTGATACGTTCGCCCGACGCCTTGCGCCTTCGGTCCGCAAAACGTAAACACTCTTCATGGAAAGGCGAAAACGGGACGCAGCAGTTTGCCGCGACCCCATGACAGGGCGTGCGGGAGCCGGTAGAAATTGAGCAAAGCCGGCGACTGAGGCTGCGCGGGTTTCACGCACGGAGTGGGGAGAGTCCAAATGATGAAGAAATGCCAACTCGCCGTTCCTCTTCGTTTTGCGAACTACGGATGGCTGATGTTCGCGGCACTCCTGGCCTTCACAGGAAACTGCGCAGCGCAACAACCGGCTGGGGCTGGCACGAATTCCCAATCGCTTCCGAATTCACCGCAGCCCAAGCAACAGCCCTCGGGCAACGCGCAAGCACAAGGGACGGAGAAGTATATCGGCTATATGACCAAGCGCTCGCTGTTCTTCCCGGATATCGCCGCGTCCCCCAAGCCGCTCTCGGTGGGAGGAAAGTTCGAGCTGTTCGCCAACGAAAGCATTTCGCCGGAGACAATTTTGGTCTCTGGGTTCAGCGCGGGCTTTGAGCAATGGCGGGATGTGCCTCCTGGCTATGGGCAGGGAGCCGAGGGGTACGGCAAGCGATTTGGGGCGTGGATGGCTACCAATGCGTCGAGCAGCTTCTTTGGAACGTTTCTCGCCGCGTCCGTGCTTCGGCAGGATCCGCGGTTCTTTCCGCAGAGCCATCCATCCTTTTGGGGCTCCGTAAAATACTCCGCGCGCCGCCTGGTTGTTACGCGCAGCGATTCCGGCAAGGATGTGTTCAACGCATCAGGTTTGTTCGGACCGCTGGCTGGCGAAACTTTGGCCAACACTTACTTGCCCAAAACGGAGCAGACCGGCGCGAAAACGGGGGAGCGGTATGGCATTGATCTGGCCTGGAAATTCGCGGGAAATATGTTCAAAAATTACTGGCCGACGATTTTCCGAGATATGGGACTGAATCATCTGGGTGTGATTCCCGCTCCGACGCAGACCGGACCGACCGCCGAGCAAATGAAGAATTCTCAGTAGCCTTAGACTGCCCTGCCCAATCGCGGCCTGGGGTGTTATTCCTTGTGCAATTTCTTGCGTGCTTTTTTCAGGGCGGCGTATGTCGCCGGGTCCAACTTGGGGAATTCCAGGTTCATGTCCTGCAGGGCGTCCACAAGCGTGGCCACCACTAGCAAATGGCTGAACCACTTGTTGTCCGCGGGGACGACGATCCATGGCGCATGTTCGCTGGAGGTGTTGCGGACCATTTTTTCGTAAGCGGCCTGGTAGTCATCCCAGAATTCTCGTTCGTGAAGGTCAGACTGGGAGAATTTCCAGTATTTGTCTTTGTCCTCGAGGCGCTCCATGAGACGCTTTTTTTGCTCTTTTTTGCTGATGTGCAGGAAGAATTTGCGGACGGCAATACCGTTGCGCGTCAGGTAGCGTTCAAACGAATTAATGTCCTCGTAACGGTCGCGCCATAAGTGCTTGCCGCGCAGGGATGCAGGGATGCGCTGCCGGGCCAAAAGCTCGGGATGGACACGCACCGCGAGGACCTCTTCGTAGTGCGATCGATTAAAGATGGCAATCTTCCCCCGCGAAGGCATACTGCTCATGGTCTTCCACATGAACGTGTGCGAGAGTTCCTCGGTGGAAGGCGCCTTGAACGGATAAACGTTCACGCCCTGCGGATTTACGCCGCTCATCACGTGT
This sequence comes from Candidatus Acidiferrales bacterium, assembly GCA_963702915.1. Lineage (GTDB taxonomy): Bacteria > Acidobacteriota > Terriglobia > Acidiferrales > UBA7541 > Acidiferrum. The sequence goes on along the minus strand of OY969770.1, from coordinate 5,230,209 downwards.
TTGATGGTGCTATCCTTCCCCGCTGCGTCCATGCCTTGCAGAATTACCAGGAGCCCCCAATTGCCCTGGGCGAATAGAACTTCCTGCAAGGCGCTGAGCTGCACCACTCCCTGCTCCAGCCACTTAAGGGCTTCGGGCTTGTCCTGAGTCTTGAGCCCGTGGGTATCGCCGGGGTCGTAATCCTTCACGCGAAAGCCTGCGCCGTTATCAATCACATAGGGCTTAATGAATTTGTGGAAGTTCAGATCTTTGGGCATTTTTGCTCCTACCATAAAGCGTGATGATTCCGGAATTTCCGCGAGAATCCAAGCGGGCGAGCGAACCCCTGGAGCACCTGCATCATGGCACTAACTGTCGAGGGGATTCAAGGTCCTCCCGGAGATGCAGTTTTGGGTGATCAGGCGTCGGTTTTCAGTTTTTATTTTTCAGTTCTCAGTTTAAGAGAAGAAGGACAAGAGGGATGAAAGGTTGAGGTTGAAGGTTAAAGTTTGAGAGTTAAGTGTTCAAAGTTACGAGAAGGTGCAAGGGAAGGGTATTTTCTGGAATGGCGCTTCGAACGACACTGCCCAGTTGACAACTCTTGTGTCATAATGACAATATACTTGTCATGATGAAGAAACGCCCTCACGCTGGCGCCGCTGACGCTTTGTTTAGCTTGTTCGACGAGACGGTTTCTTTGTTCCATCGCCTCACCGTCGTGGCGGAGAAGATTCACGGACAGGGGGCGCTCTCGGCGGCCCTGCGCGGGATACTCCGCGGATTGCGCCGCCACGGTGCTCAGACGGTGCCGCACATGGCGCGCATGCGCCCTGTAAGCCGGCAAAATGTGCAGGCCCTTGTGAACCGGCTCCGGGAAGCCGGACTAGCCGAGTTTGTCGAGAATCCTGCGCACAAACGTTCGCAACTCGTGCGGCTGACTCCCGAAGGAGTGCGCAAGACCGACGAAATGGCGCACCGGGAAAGGCGGCTGCTTTCGGGGCTCGCTACCGGCTTATCCATTCACGAGATTGCGCGCGCCGGCGAGACGCTCGGCGAAGTTCGTGCGGCGTTGGAGAACACCCAATGGCAAAAGAAACTACAAAAGAAGTAGAGGCAGTTGGCAGAGCGGCATTACTGCGGTTGAAGCCGCCGCGAATTGCGCTGGTCCTTTTGTTGATTAGCGTTGGGCTTCATTTTCTTTTGCGGAACGCGTTGCCGTGGCATTTCGGATGCCTTTTTTGCGGCCTGATTCTGATTGCGCTGGGATTCTTCGTGATGATGTGGGCTTGGCGGATGTTCCGGCAACGGGAAACCGCCATCTGCCCGACTTCCGCAGCGACGGTCTTTGTGGATGGCGGGCCGTTTCGTGTCACGCGGAATCCCATGTATTTCGGGATGACGGCGATGCTCGCAGGTTGTGCGTGGATTTTGGGAACCTTGCCGGCACTTTTCGCGCCAGTGGCATTCTTCCTGCTGATGAATGCCGTGTTCATCCCATTCGAGGAACGCCGCCTGTCCGAAATTTTTGGCGCGCAGTATGTTGAGTATTGCGGCCGAGTGAGACGCTGGATTTAGTGATCGCGCAGCTGGGCCATCCGACTAGCGTTACTCTACAGGAGAGAAGATTTAATTTGAGTTGTAGGGAGACTGGAAGATAAATGCTACGACGATCTTTGCTGTCACCGGCTTCCCATGCAGTGTAGCCGCACGAAAGCGCCAGTTTTTCAAAGCTTCCTTTGCAAAGCTGTCAAAATTGGCCAATGCGTGAAGTAAGGTGACATCCTTGACGTCTCCCTTACTATCCACGGTTACTTGCGCCACCACCGATCCCCAAATCACGCTGTTTACCGGGTAATCCGGGTAAGCGAACGTCAAGATGCCCACGGGGACATAGTCGCTGCTGTCGTCTTCCGACGGAGCGGAAGGAATGACTGGTGCGAAATCCTTGGGAGGCACTGCTCCGGCATTACCGTAGTTTGCCGGGCGATACACAAACGCCGCGGTAAGGCGAGAAGCGACCGGCTTGCCGCGTTCCGACGCTGACTGGAATTTCCAGGTGCGCACAGAGTTTTTGGCAGCGCCGATCATCCCGCCGGGATCTCGGAGAGCTTGAATTCGTTGGATGTCTCCCTCGTCGCTGAGTCCGATGTCCAGTACAAATAATCCATCGAAGACAACATTGTATGGAGTGTAGGCATCGCCGGCGGAACTCACTTCTGGAGGCGTGTAAGTCTCTTGAGCAAAAGTGGAGGGCCAAAAACAAGCGGCGGAGAATAGCGTGATAAGAGCAAGCCTTCTCATGGCCCGATTCTAGCACGCGACCCTAGCGCGTGGCCGGGACGAGCAATGCTGAGCAACTCTAGGCGCCTCGCGCGCCTTCAAGCGTGCCGCGCAGGCCAAGGGCTTGGCGGAGGGGTAGAAAGCGTGACATGATGGCACGATCTACCATCCCAGGAAAACAGGAATGCGATGACACCGACCCAGACGGAGTTGCAGGCTGCACCTGATGCAAAAATCGATTTAAAGAAACAGCAAGACTTGAACAGCAGCGCCGGGAGCGGGCGATTGCTCTCGCTGGATTTTTTCCGGGGGCTGACGATTGCTCTTATGATCCTGGTGAACAACCCTGGAAGCGACACGCACTACTGGCCTCTGAGCCACGCGAAATGGAACGGGTGGACGCCGACGGATCTGGTTTTTCCCTTCTTCCTTTTTATTACCGGCGTTTCGCTGGTGTATTCGTTTTCCTCGCGGCTGGCGCGCGGGCAATCGCGGGGCGAATTGATGAAGCACGTGGTGCGGCGCGCAGTAATTCTGATATTGCTAGGGATCTTCCTGAACGGATTTCCGAATCGCTACAACCTCCATACGCTGCGCTTTGAGGGCGTCTTGCAGCGGATCGGGGTGTGCTACCTGTTTGCGTCCATGATCTATTTTTGGACCAAGCCACGGGGGCGCGCGGCGGTGATTTTTGCCTGCCTGGCGGGTTACTGGGTGTTGATGCGGTTTGTGCCCGTGCCGGGATTCGGCACGCCCACGCACCAAATACCGTTGCTGGACCCAAACCGCAACCTGACGGCGTGGCTGGACCGGCTGCTGTTTTCCGGACATTTGTATGAGGGGACGCGCGACCCAGAGGGCGTAATCAGCACGGTCCCGGCGATCGCATCGGTTCTGTTCGGCGTGTTCGCGGGCGAATGGCTGCGTTCGGCGCGGGCCAGCGGCAAGAAAGTATGGGGCATGCTAGCCTGCGGCGCGATGGGATTTCTTCTGGCGGAGACGTGGAACATCTGGTTCCCGATCAACAAAAAGCTGTGGACCAGTTCGTTTGTACTGCTGACGACGGGGCTGGCGTTAATCGTGTTTGGATTGTGCTACTGGCTGCTGGACGTGCGGAAATTGCGATGGATTCCCACCAAGCCAGCCACGGTTTTCGGGATGAACGCGATTGCGGCGTACGTGTTTGCGGAGGTGTTCGCAATGCTGCTGGGCGGATTGAAATGGCGCGGCAGCGAGGCGGTCTTCAGGAGTCTCCAGGAACACATCTATGATTCGGTGTTTGCCCCGCTGGGGAGCGCGGAATTCAGTTCGCTGGTGTATTCCATCTGCTTTGTGATGGTGTGTTGGGCGCTGATGTGGGTGCTTTACCGGAAGAAGATTTTCTTCAAGATTTGAACGATGCGCGAACGTGGACGGGCGAAAAGAAAGACGGGGGCACGATGTATCGTGCCCCCTACGGTGGAGAAAGAGACCGATTACGGCAAAGCCGCCATTCGGGAGAATGGCGTTCCCGGGTGACTGCGCTCCGGCGACTATTTTTCGTTTGAGGGTTGGGCTTGGAACATTTGGCCGTGGCGCAGAACGAATTCCTGCCCGCGCCACTTGATGCGGTTAGAGGCGAAGGCGGCCAGCCAAACCGCGAAATAAAGCAGATCGCGGAGAGGGACGAGCCAGAGCTTGCGACGCAGGACGGCGTCTTGCAGGCCCCAGATGCCGGCCACCCAAGCCATGGTGAGGCGCAGAATAAGATAAGCGGCGAGGTACGCGGCGGCTATCCGAGCTGCGGGGGCGACGGCGGCGGCGAGGATCGCAAGCGGCAGGCCCTGGGTGAAGAGCAGGCCAAGATACGAGGCGGGACGGACGAGACGAACGGTGCGCGCCCAGCGGACCTGATGCTCCCAGAAGCTGTGCGAGGTTTGCGCCGGGTACATCGTCATGACGATTTCGCGCGAGAGCAAAACTTTTCCTCCGGCTTTATGGACGCGATTGCCGATTTCGTAATCGTCGGCGAGGAGATTTGCCAGGGCTTCGTAACCGCCGATTTTGGCCAGCCAGGTTTTGGTGGTGGTGACCGAGGCGCCCAGAGCAAACGTGATGCCTTCTTTCCAATCAGCGACGAGCGCCCCGGGCATGAAATCGCTGGCAGCGCCGACAGCTTCAAGCTCAGCAAAGAGATTTTTTTGCGCGATGCCGCGGTAGAGGCAACTGGCCACGCCGACCGAGGCATCTTGGAACGGCGCGACAACTTCGCGGAGGTAGTTCGGGCCGACGCGCACATCGCCATCGCTTTGCACGAGAATTTCGTGGCGCCCTTCGCGGGCGAGTAAGACGAGATTGTTGATCTTGCGGTTGGAACCGAGCTGCGCGGCACCCGACAGAATGCGGATGGGGCGATCGGGGAAATCGGCCATGATTTCCTGGATGATGGCGATAGCGGGATCGGAGAGTTCGTTGACACAAAAAAGGATTTCGTAGGCGGGATAATCCTGCGAACAAAAGCTGGCGAAATTCTCGTAGCTGGCAAAATCCACGCCGTGGACGGGTTTCAAGATGCTGACGGGTGGCGTAAAATCCGGCAATTTTTTTGCGCGTTCCCGGTTAAAAAAGCGGATAGCGGCGATGGTTGCGGCGACGTAATACCCGAGGGGCGCCAGGGCCAGAACGAGAATTGAAATACGCCAAAGGGAAACGGGAAGATTCATACGCTGATAGGAGTGTATCGCTTTCTGGTGACTCTGCCACGGCCTTGTCCGAGCGGCACATTGTTCCGTACTTGAATTCAAATTCTTGAGGACGGAACACTTTTCTGGATTTGCTTGCGCCGTAAGAGCGGCAGCAAGCCGCCGCACTCCAGAATGCTCAGCCCGTGGCCACTACGAGCAGTACACCCAAGAACACTAGAGCCACACCGAGCCAGCGTTTCGGCGTGACGTTTTCCTTGAGAAGGTATTTTGCGCCGAGCGCTCCCGCGACATAGTTGAAAGCAGATGCGGGAATGACCAGGCTGATGGGCGCCCAGGATAACAGGATCAAGAGCGAGCCGAACGCGACCGCCATCAATGGAATGGCCAGCCAAACCCAGCTAGATTTGATGGCCCGCCCCAGAAATCGCAGAATGGATCGCGGGCGGAAATTCTCGAGCTCGCCAATGCGCTTCATGCCAAAGGTCATGGCAATCTCGCCGCCGGTGCTGCTGCAGATCAACACGGCCAGCATCAGAATGACTTTAATCATGAGGACACCTGTTGAGCGTTCGTCGTGTTCGGATTCGTCTGTCCGACCAGCAGCACACCGATACAAATCACAAACACGCCAACCCAACGTTTGAGCGTGACAGTTTCGTGGAGGATCAGGACGGCAAGCAGCGTTTGCGTGGCATAGCCGAAAGCACCGGCAGGCATGACGTAGCTGTAGTCGGCCCAGCTCACGGCGGTCATGTAGCAGACGGTAAAGCCAAGCAGGAAGAAGATGGCGAGCCAGATGGTTCCATTCTGTACAGTGGCGAAGAAGGTGTGCTTCAGGCTTTGCAGCGTAAAATGCACGGCGCCAATTTGAGTCATGCCGCGCTTTAACAGAAGATCGCCAATGTTGGCGCACACAACCATCAAAAAGACCGTGAACAAGGTCTTAAATCTTAACCTGTGCTCTTGCATCATTCGGTAGGGTCTAGTCGTTTCCGCCGACAGTCGAAGCTCCGGGCACAGATATGATTGTCTCCGGAGAATCTCCCCCTCGACGTGCCCATTTCAGGCGCTCCGCGCGCAGCTTAAGAAACTCGACAGCCTCGCGGTACAGACGCTTCCGCTCGTCGCTATCCCAAAGCGCTTCGCGAACGATGCGCCAGGCGACGCGCGGACGGAAGTAATACTCATCGTAGAAGCGGTTCACACCCGCCATCATTTCCGCCTTAGAAAGGTGCGGATACTCGATATGAGGAAGCTGATGGCCGCCCTGATCGGCCAGAGCTTCGACGCGGAGGAAACCTTGCTCGGCCATGGAGGCGTGGAGCTCGGTGCCGGGCATGGCGTGAGCGAGAGAAACCTGGATGGTCTCGCAATCGAGTTCCTTGGCAAATTCGATAGTCTTTTGGATGGTTTCCCTGGTTTCGCCGGGAAGGCCGATGATGAAGTCGCCATGGACTTTGATGCCAACCTTGCGGCAATTCTTCATGAAAGTGCGCGCCATTTCGACGGTAGCGCCTTTCTTGATGTTCTTCAGGATTTGAGCGTCGCCGGACTCGAAGCCAACGATGAAGAGGCGGGCGCCGCCATCGGCCATGGCCTTCAGAGTTTCGTAATCGCTGTGTACGCGCGCCGTGGAAGACCACTGGAATTTCAGGGGCTTAAATTTGGCGCTCAATTCAAGGACGCGATCCTTGCGGATGTTGAAGGTGTCGTCGTCGAAGAAAATTTCCTTCATCTGGGGGAAGTATTCCAGAGCCTTGGTCACTTCGCGCACGACGTTATCGGTTGAACGGGTGCGCCAGGCGTGGCCAGAGATGGTCTGGGGCCACATGCAGAAAGTGCACAAGGCGGGGCAGCCTCGCGTGGTGTAGAAGGAGATGTAAGGGTGCAGGAGGAAAGGAACGTTGTAGCGCTCGATCTGCAAATCGCGTTTGTAGATATCGGTAGCAAACGGAAGCGCGTCGAGCTCCGCGGTATGCAATTGGGGCTGCGGGGCATTGTGGACGATGCGCCCATCCTTGCGGTAACTGGCGCCCAGAATTTGATCAAGAGGCTTACCGTGAGCGTAATCCGCGACGGCGTGATCAAATTCGCCTCGGACCACAAAGTCAATGTCCTCGCTGGAGTTTAAAGTTTCATCCGGCTTGATATGGCCATGAGGACCGACGAAAGCCACCTTAATGGAAGGATTGCTTTCCTTGATTTTGCGCAAGAGCTTGATGTCGCTGGCAAAGCCGACGGTGGAAGTGAACAGGACGAGGAACTCGTAGTCCTTGCAAATCTCGATGGTCTGGCGCCAGTCAATACCATGCGGCGAAGCGTCCACCAGGCGGCTGCCGGGAATCAATCCGGCCGGATAGGTCAGCCATACCGGGTACCAGTAGGACTCGATCTCCCGCGTGGCGGGCCAACGCGAACCTGCTCCCCCGTCGAAGTTCTCGAAACTTGGCGGATTCAACAGCACCGTCTTCATGACATCTGGCATTCTGCACCCTCAGCTTCTGGTTGGATTCTGCAAACGGCCGGGCAAATGTGAACTACACCCGTCCTCGTGATTTCAAGGTCTACTCTAGAGTAGATAATAGTTTAGCTGAGTTGGTTGCATCGTCCCATGGCTTTTTGTCAAAGGCGCGAAAAAGGCATCCAAATGCTAAATACCGCATTAAGTGGGGGTTGCAGGCATAGGGGGGCGACTTAGCAACTCAAGCACTCTCGCGTGGCCTCGTCTAAGAGGGTCCAAATGCGGTCGAGCCAATCGAGGTGCCCCGGCTTCATCAGGACAGATCTTAAACAAGACACGGTGGATTGCCTGGCCGTTGTACCTTGCCACAGCTGCCCAAAAAAGGTTACGGGAATTTCTGCTACCGCCAGATGCAGATTCTTACGGGCAGCCGCATCAAAAATTTTCCGGGTGAGGAGAGAAGCTTCACCAGGGCTCGCCGCGCGTGGGGCGAATACGAGAATGTCGAGTTCAGGCGCAAAAGGCGTCAGGAAGCGGTCATCCTTCACAAGGCGCTGATGGAAGCTTAAAGCGGCCTCGCGGCAACGGTCGAGGGAATTTGCAAACTCGCCCTGCTTCTGGAGGGGCAATAGGCGTTGCGTGGCCCAAAGTGCCACGGCTGCCGCCCCGGGACGCGAGCACTCCAGGCTAATCTCGCCGAGATGGAGATCGGAGGAAGTGAAATAGGTGACGCCTGACTTGTGCTTGTAGAGGCGCCCGACTGCCGGGTCGCGAAAAAGGATGCAGCCGCATCCATAGGGCTGCAGGCCGTGTTTGTGAGGATCGATCACGATGGAATCGACGTGCTGGATGTGGTCGAAATGCTTGCGCGTATCTTCCTCAAGGTTTCCGGCCAGATGAAAATAGCCGCCGTAGGCGGCGTCGGTGTGTATGCGGAACCCATACTTTTCGCGGAGCTGAACAATTTCGGATAAGGGATCAACGGAGCCGGTGCCGGTAGTGCCCATGGTGGCGACTACGGTCCCCACGTCGCCGCGCGCAAGACGGGTGCGCAAGGTGGAGATGTCCATGCGGCCACGGGCATCGCATTGAACTGTTTCGCAATCCAGCTGCAGGACGCGCGAAATTCGCGTGTGCGTGTAGTGCGCCTGCTCGCTGACCAGAATCTTCTTGCCAGCTGCGAGGCGTCCGGCAACCCAGAGCGCTTCCAGATTGGCCATGGTACCGCCACCGCACAAGTGTCCAAGATGCGCGTCCCACCCAAACATTGTAGCGATTTCGGCAACCGCCTCCTTTTCCATGGCGGAGGAGGCGCGCCCGCCATCCAACGCGTGATTATTTGGATTGATCCAGAGAGCAAGGGCGTAGGCCAGGCGCGCCACCGGGTGAGGGGGCTTGAGCATCTGCCCCGCGTAGAGCGGATGAAAGTAAGGGTAGTTGTCGTGCAGACGCTCCGCCGCTGCATTCAGGATCACGCTGGTTTTTTGCGAGTCTGGCGCAGCGGCATCAAACGCGGGGAGGGACGCGAAACCTGCTTCAAGTTTTTGTAAAGCATCCTGCAGGATTTTGAGCGTGTCTGATTCCAACATGAGGGCGCGTCGCTCCTTCCGGTACGGGCTTCCAGCTATGCGAACTATTGCAAGACTTTGTCGAGTTGGCCCGCGGTACGCAGGAGCTCCAATTGCGCCTGTTGCCGCTGGAAATTGGTATCCAGATAGGCCATCCACTTTTCATTTTCATCCAGGCGGGCGCGTTCCACATCGCGAAGATTCGTCTTGCCCTCTCCAAATTGCGATTGCAGGACGCTGACGTTTTGCTGCGCGAGCTGCAATTCGAGGCGCGCCACTTCTTTCGCCGCATCGGCTTCCTGAACCTTGCGGGATTTCTGGCGCACCTCGGCGGTCACGCGATTTTTTGTGCCGGCCAGATTCATTTTCGCGGCGTCCAGATTGGCCTGAGCGAGAGCGACATCGGCGCGGATTCTGGCGCTGAAAACGGGGACTTGGATGTTCACACCGGCGTTGAAGTTGTTGTACTGGAATTTAGTGAAGTAATTCGCGTAATTGTTGAATTTCGCCAGGACGCTATAGATGGAAACCAGTTCCAACGTTGGTAACTTCCCACGCTTCTCTCCGATTAGCCGGAATTCCTTCCCACGCACTTCCGACTCCGCGAACGCCAGACTGGGATTGTTTTCCGAAGCCATGGCGATCAGATTGGCGCCTTGTTGCTCCGCGGCTCCCGGCAATTCTTCGGGAGTGACTTCCATCGCTTGCTCAGGGGCCAGCCCCAACTGGTTGCGCAGGAAAACTTCCAGTTCATCCTGACGTCCCTCCAGTTGCAGGATACGCTGCACCACCTGTGCGCGGGTAAGCTGCGCCTTGGTGACTTCGACAGTCAACTCAAAGCCTTCACCTTGCCGCTCCTGCGTGATGTCCACAATTCTTTCCGCGCTCTCTTTCTCCTTGCGGAGAAGTTCGAGGGAGTGGCGCACCTTCACAAGTTCCAGATAAGCGCTTGCCACGCGCGCCATCACGGAGTTTCGCGTCTCTTCCAAAAGGACGCGCTGCGCCTTGGCCTGCTCTTGCTGTTCCTTCGCCAGGCCACGCAGGGGTTCATTGAAGACCTGCTCGGTGTAAGTGACATTAAAGACAGAGGGCGCGCGGCCTCCCGGAGTTTCGGGAATGCCATAAGTGTAGCCCGCGCCCGAGCCAAGAAAGAGATTTGGCTTGAACTCGGACCTAGTCAGATTGGTGGACTGATCGGCAACACGCGCCTGGATCTTGGCAAGCTGGATGTCCTTGCTATTCTGAAGAGCGAGTTCCACGGTGCGCCGGAGAGTCAGCAGAATGGGCGCGCCGGAGGCGTCGGCAGGTTGCCGGGACTCCTGGGCTAGCAAGGCCGGGGCACTGGCCAGGAGCGCCGCAATCCCGCACATCACAAATTGTTTCCAGGTCGTCATTTTTCCTCCTGCGTTTTCCAACAACTTTACGGCTTCGCTTCATTCAGACTAAAACCTATCTCCTAAATGCTCCTGACGGTTCTGCTGCGTACCTCAGGGGGTAGAAACCCTGCAAAAGCCTTTCTTCAGAGGCTAAAGCCCATTGGTCTTAGCGAGTTTACGCCGGGGCTGAAGCCCCGGCCTCCTCGAGAAAGGGCCTTTCCCCAATCTATGAATCCGTGCCCTCCCCGCGGACCTTTACGAGATAACTTCTACTCGTAGCGCAAAGATTCGACGGGTTCCATGTTTGCCGCCTGCTTCGCGGGCAGCCATCCAAAAAAGAGTCCTGTGGAACAGGAAACGAGGAACGCCACGACTACGCTGATTTCCGAAACGGGCACGCGCAAGTTGCCCGGGAGCATTTGCTGCACCAGGACCGGGATGGCCAAGCCGATCAGGATGCCGATGACCGCTCCGCCACCGCTAATGAGAAAAGCTTCGACGAGAAATTGCATAAGGATTTCTTTCGGCGCTGCCCCGACGGCCTTGCGAATGCCAATCTCTCGCGTGCGCTCCCTTACGGTAACCAACATGATGTTCATGATGCCGACCCCGCTGATCAGCAGGGCGATGAATGCAACCAGGATCAGCAAAATGGTCAGCGCCAGGGAAATGGTGTGCGCCGCAGTCAGGATGGAATTCAGCGTGCGCACGATGTATTCCGCCTGAGCGGGATGGCGGCTCTTCATCAGCGCCAGAATCCTCCGCTGCACCACCGGCACCATCTCCGGCCCGGAGGCTTGCGCGTACATGGTCCGAATCACTTCTTTCCCTGTGTAGTACTTGATCAAGGAAAACGGAATGATGACCGACTCGTCCTCAATCTCCGACAATCCAAAGGTGGGCACGCGCTCGCGGAAGGTCCCGATGATGGTAAATGTCAGCTCTCCCATATGAAGATTCTGGCCGACGGGGTTTTCCAAACCGAAAACACGGTCGGCAAGCTCCTTGGTAATCAGGCAAACTTTGCTGCGATTCTCCATGTCTCCGGCGTCGAAGTACCTTCCCCGCAGGATGACGAGGCGCCGGATGGATTGATATCCCTCGGTGACCCCGATGAGAGTGGCGGGACGCGTCTTTGCATGCACCACGACGGACATGGGAATGGCGGTGATGCCGGCCACTTCCACGACGCCGGGGACTGAAGCCTTGATGTCGGCCATATCGTCCAGCGTGAGTTCATAGCTTAGGGGCTGGGCAATATCCGGGGTTCGAATCAATTCAGCCCAGACCAGGTTTGAGCCCACGGCTTCAATTTGCGAGATGACGTATTTCCGGCTGGTGAGCGCCACGGTGACCACGAGAACGATCGAGGCGCTGCCAATAATCACGCCAATCGAGGTGAGAATCGCGCGCAATTTGTTGGCGCGCAAGGCGTCGACTGCCAACGTGACGGATTCCCGCAAGCGCATAAATCGTTCCCGTTCCTTAGTACCTTAAGATGCGACTTCCGTTCTGCCTCGCCACTCTCCATGGCGAGGCACTTCAATTGTCGCGCTTCATCATTCACCCAGGTGTTTCAGGGCATCCTGCGCTTTCTTGTATTTGGCATTGAGTTTCAGCGCGGTCTCATACTCAACGCGGGCCGCCGCCGTGTTCTGCTGCTTCTCATACAACTGGCCCAGCCAATAATGAACTGACCATAGGCCCGGATAGGACGGCCGCCAGGGCACGGTATGAGTGAGATTTCGCAGAATCTTTTCCGATTCGGGTAGTTTTATAGCCTTCAGAATCCAGCCGACTGCACGGAAAAATGGAACGCGCGGGTCATCGGGCGCAGCAGCCAGGGCGGCATCGGCGGCTTCCAGGACGCGGTCGGCGGCGCCACGATTAGCAAAGTACGCGGCCATTTCCTGAATGATGTCCAAGGACTTTGGTTTGCTATGAAGCGCCTTCACAAATTCCGCTTCCGCGGCGGCGACATTCTTTTTCTGAAGGCGGCACTTTCCGGCGGCAAAATGGCCTTGCGAAGCATCCAGCGCCAGCAATTTCTGGATGAGAGGCTGAGCCTTGTCTTCTCCTCCGCCGACAACGGAGGGCGCAGTGCAGTCGTATTCAATCAGATTTTGTACCGCATCAAAATTTCGCTCATCGAGCTGCACCGCCGTTTGAAATTCCTTTTGCGTTTTTCTGGCAAGGGGGAAGGCGCTGAACATCGAAGCGTGATCGGCTTTCTGGCCATATGCCTGGCCCAGCCAATTGTGATATTCGGAGTTTTTGGGATTGATGGCCACGGCGCGCTCGCCGCTGGTGACGGCGGCATCAAATTGATCGGCACCCAGGTAGGCCTTGGCCAGCAGAAGTTGAACCTCACCGTTGTCCGGCTCTTTTGCGGCAGCTGCCTTTAGGATCTCGATTGCCGTGACGTATTCCGAATTCTCGTAGGCCTTTCTCCCGGCTTCCAGCGAAGCCTCCTGGGCCTGCGCACCCGGCGCTTGCGCAACCAGAACGAAGAGCACGCCGGCCAGGAGCGCGCTACGGCTTCGCATCCTTCCCTTCCTGTGCGTCCGACGTAACCATGTTTACAACCCTTACATTCATTCCGTCATGAAAATCCACATCGCCGGGGAGGGCCACGACTTCGCCTTCCTGTAAACCGCTGATGACCTCGTAATCCGAAGCGTCGGCAATGCCAACCTGAATCAGCCGTTTTTCCAGATGGGACTGTCCAACGCTGTCCTTCACCACATACACGAACCGCTGGGAGTTCTCCGTGTCCACCGCCCCGCGTGTTATACCCAACACGTTCAAACGTTCCTTCGAATTGATACGCACGTTTACATTGGTATTCGGTAGAAGCTCCAGCTTGTCGTTCCGCACGGAGCACAGGAGTTCCCCGACGCTACGCGATCCGCGAGCGACTACCTGCTTGGGAATAATTTCTGTTCTGCCTTCCCAGACGCGATTCGGCAAAGCGTCCCAGGTGATCTTGACAACTTCATCCGGTTCCAGCCCGCCCATTTCGGGTTCGTCGATGAACGCGCGCACGCGCACCTTGCGCAAGTCGGCCATTTCGGCAAGCAAGTCGCCCACCTTGACGAAATCTTCTTCGTGAAGTGGCATGGAGTAAAGTGTCGCGTCAATGGAAGCACGAACGCGTCCTTGCGCGACCTTGTCCTCCAGTGCCGCGACATCGCTGCGCGCCTGCTGGACGGCAAGAGAGGCGCGTGCCTGATCGAGATTCGCCTGGCGGTCGAATTCTTTCTTTGCGGCCACCAACTTGTTCTGGTCAGATCTCGTTTTTTCCAATGTGAGGTCATTGGCGGCAAGTTCATCCTTGGTCGCCGCGCCTTGTGACAGGAGCCGGGTCAACGAATCGTGCTCGCGTTGCAGGCGGTCATGCTCGGCTTGCGCTTTGGCCAGGTCTCCATTGATACGGGCCGCTTCATCCGTGCGTCCCCCGGCTTTGGCCACGCGCAGGTCATCTTCGGCTCGCAAAAGCCTGACGCGGGCGGCATCGAGTTGCGAGGCCGCGTCCTTGACGTTTAACTCGATGAGGAGCTGGCCTTTCTTGACGTTCTGCCCTTCCAAGACATGCACCCTCGTGACAAAGGTATCCAAGCGTGCGCGAACCGTAATCGGAGTGATGGGTTCCACTTTGCCGTTGCTGCTGATGGAGGAAACGATGTTGCGACGCACCGGGGTTGTCGCGGAGATCTTTGCGACGGGCTGGCGGCCGCTGACGTGCACCAAGAGATACGCCACAATGCCCGCAACCAACAGGAACAACAAAAGTCTGTTTCGCAGAACCTTATCCATAAATTCCTGAAATCAAATCGTCATTTGCCATAAGCAGTCGTCCGTGCTCCGCCCACGGGCGCTCCTGGCGGAGGTGCAACTGGCATCTTTTGCGGGGCTTGCTGGCCGATTGCCTGGACGGTCTATCCCTGGGTAAAGTTTATCAGGACGGTTGGCCATTTCTCTACACTTCCGTCGCCGTTCCGTCACTCCCATTGAGATGCGCGGGGACCCATTCCGGATGCTGCGACAGTGCCTGTTGGCCGTGCCGTGCTAGAATCTAGCCATGAGCACCAACGAAACGCCTAGCGTTCCGGCGATCCGCAAAGCGGAGAGTGCTGCCCCTCCCAAGGTACTTCACCGGGTGTGCATCCAGTGCAACAATGTTTTCCGCGTGCCGCCAGAAAAATTTGATGCCAAACAGTGCCCCAACTGCCATAAAGGGTAGGGGCGACCTGCTGGTTTCCCATGTTTTACGGCTTGCACTGGTGTTTTTGCGGATGCCGCGATATCTTCTCTGTTCTATTGCGTACTACCTTGTGAATGCGGTCTGTCCTGTGCCCTGATCAATTTGATAAGGATGCGCCCATGATCGAAACCCGTGGTCTGGTCAAGACCTTTAAGGACAAGAAGCGCGGCGAAATTCGCGCCGTGGATAATGTGAGCTTCGTGTGCAGGCCGGGCGAGATTTACGGCTTGCTGGGCGCGAATGGCGCGGGGAAAACCACCACGCTGCGCCTGCTGGCCACGATCCTGGAGCCGACCGATGGCACGGCGGTTGTTTGCGGGCATGACGTGTTGGAAGCCCCGGATAAGGTGCGCGCGAATGTAGGTTTTCTTTCCACCCATACCGCTCTCTATCCGCGCCTTTCATCACAGGAATTTGTGGAATACTTCGGGCACTTGAATGGGCTGGATGAAGATACCCTCAAGAAACGCATCGACGAAATTTTTGGCCGCCTGGATATGAACTCGTTTCGCGACCGCCGCTGCGACAAGCTGTCCACCGGCATGAAGCAGAAGACTTCCATCGCGCGCACGCTGATTCATGACCCACAGGTGATGATTTTTGACGAGCCAACGGCGGGGCTGGACGTGATGACGGCGCGCACCATCATCGAGTTCATCCGCGAGTGCCGGCAACGTGGGAAGACGGTGATTTTTTCGACCCACGTGATGAGCGAGGCGGAGAAACTCTGCGACGTCATCGGCATTATTCAGTCGGGCAAGCTGCTCGCGGAGGGTTCTCTCGCCGAACTGCGCGCTCGCTACAACGAGCAGGACCTGGAGGAAATCTTCGTAAAGATTGTTGCGCCCCTCTACGCCGGCCAGGAGGCCAGTTAAAATGCCGGTTCAGAATATCGGCTTTGTCTTCCGCAAAGAGCTCACGGAATGGCTGCGCGACCGGCGCACCATCATTTCCACGGTGGTCATCCCGCTGCTCTTGTTCCCCATTTTGACCGTCGGGTTTGGCACGATGGCCACCGTGCTAATCGGCAAAGCAAAGGAGGAGATCCCCAAGATCATGGTCCTAGGCGGAGAGGATTCCCCGAAAATCCTGGAAGGGGTGCGGAAGCTCGATAAGATTGAGGTTGTGGCAGCGCAGACGAACTGGAAAGACGAAATCATCAACAAGGAAGTGCGGGCGGCGGTGGAGATTCCGCCGGGGTTCGAAGCGGACCTGGCCCAGCAGAAATCCGCCGTGGTGAAGATTTATATGTATGAGGGCGAAATGAAATCATCGTTCGCCGCCGACCGCGTCGAGAAATATTTCAAGGACCTGAGCGAAAAGGTCGTTACGGAACGCCTGGCGGCGAAGAATTTGCCTGCCTCCATCCTGAAACCGTTCGAGATCAAACAGGACAACGTCGCTCCGCCGGAAAAAGTCAGTGGCGCGGTGTTGGGGGGACTCGTCGGTTATATGGTGATTCTGCTCTGCCTGACGGGAGGAATGTATCCCGCAATGGACCTGACCGCAGGCGAAAAGGAACGCGGCACGATGGAAACGATTCTCTCCAGCCCGGTTTCGCGGTTCGATCTGGTAATGGGCAAGTTCTTTCTGGTACTTACCGCGGCGCTGGCCACGGCGGCGCTGTCGGTTCTCTCGATGGGCTTGTCGTTCAGCGCGCTAAAGTTTTTCAGTCCGGAGGCTGCTAGCGGTCGGGGTGAGGCAGCGGCTCTGATGCTGAAGATCGGCCCCGCCACGGTGCTCGCCATTTTCGTGATGGCGCTCCCCGTCGCAGTGCTTTTCTCCGCGGCGCTGATGACCATTTCCTTGTTCGCCAAGAGTTACAAAGAAGCGCAAAGTTACGTCTCTCCTTTGATGATTCTGGTGATCGTGCCCGCCGTGGCCGCGCTGTTGCCCGGCGTTGAATTGACTTCGAAGCTCGCGCTCATTCCCATTCTGAATGTCAGCCTCCTGTGTAAAGAGTTGGTTACCGGAACATACCACTGGAATTACATCGTGACGATTTTTCTCTCGACGTGCGTTTATGCCGGCGTGGCGCTGTTCCTGGCGGTCAAGATGTTCCAGCGGGAGGACGTGCTGTTCCGGAGTTAATCTTCGGAGTTGCTTTGCTCAATAGATTTTGCGGACATGGGGTCCAGCAATGCTGGACCCCTACACCCAGATAAGAAGCGTTGACCTGGGTGCGACAAGAAAAAGGCACAGTTGCCGCGATCTTTCCCCTGCTGTTCTGCGTCTGCCTACATATGGGACTGCGACGGAGACTTCTGCGCATTCTTTTGATCCTGGTTTTGTTTCCGCCGCTGTTTGCGGGCGTGGCCGGGTGGCTGGCGGCTCCGGCATTTTTGCATCCGATGCGGCGGCCGCTCACGCCGGATCTGGTCGTCGAAGCGGATGATTCCTTCGCGGAGATTCACGCGCATCGGGAAGAGTTTGACGTGCGCGCATCCGACGGCGTGCTGCTGCGCGGATGGAGGGTACGTCCCGCGAACCCCAATGGGGCGTGGGTGCTGGTATTTCATGGCGTTGCAGATAACCGCATGGGCGTTCTGGAGCAGGCGCTAATCCTGCTGCGAGCCGGGTACGGCGTGACGCTGATGGATGCGCGGGGGCACGGGGAAAGCGAAGGCCCCATCGCCACGTATGGATGGCTGGAGCGAAACGACAGCCGAGCGATTGTGGACGCGCTGATCGCCGTGGAACGCCCAACGCACATTTTTGCGTTGGGAGAATCCATGGGCGCGGGGATCGCGCTGCAATCCGCGGGAGCGGATGCGCGCATCGAAGCGGTCGTGGCGGAGGCCCCGTTCGCAAGCCTGCGCGAAGCTTCGTACGACTATGCGGGGTTGCAAAAATATCCGTTGTTGGGGAAGACGATCTTTGCACCCGGCGCATGGATGATGCTGCATCACGGACAAACCCTGGCGGGTTTTCCGGCGGCGGATGTCTCTCCGGAACTTGCGGTGGCAACGCGGGCTTTTCCGATCTTCCTGATTTGCGACACCGCGGACACGACACTTCCCTGCCGCCACGCCGAGAGGATTTATCGCGCGGCCCGCGGGCCGAAAACGCTTTGGGTGGTTCCCGGGGCGTTTCATACGGCGGCAATGGGGTTTCAACCGCAAGAATTCCGGCGGCGGGTGCTGCACTTTTTTGCGGACCCGGCGACAGCGCCGTGATTGGAGAAGCTGCGCTTTGTCCAACCGGCCGGACCTCAGGGGTTGAAACCCATGAATCCGAGACGCTTTTCGGCACGGCTGAAGCCATGCCCTGAGGAAGCCCATTTATCAAGTGCTCTGAGTAAACACCTAGTTTGTTGTATGGACTACTTCGCGGGCCATAGCTTCGGACTGCGCTTCCCATTCGTCGCTCAGCCTGCGAACGGTTTCGCGCATGCGCACGGCCAGCGCGGCAATGGTTTCCAGGCGGCGCTCTGTTTCCGGTGGCAGCGGCACTTTTTTTCGGCGGAGTTCCACCAGCAGGAGTTCGGCGTTCCCGAGAATTCCGGTGAGGGGATTATTCAACTCGTGGCGCAGGATCTCGCCGAAATCGCGAACCTCAGAATCCACGGGAGGTTCTTGCACTACGAGCGGCCGCGCCAGCCGCGCACTTCTCCATCCGTTGCTCCGGTGCAGGCGGCGCTCCACCAGGCCCAAGGCAACCGGCAGGCAGCCCAGTGCGTGAGCGACAAAATCAACGGTTCCCCCGGCAAGCAGCGTCTGCAGTCCAGCTTGCTGGCCGGCGCTTCCGACGACGACCGTGGGCGCATAGCCGGAAAACAGCGTTACCATCGCGGCCAGCGATAGCGCTTTCTCCCGCGGCGCTTCCGTATCCGGTGCCAAGGGCTGTTCCTGAAAGAGAATTACCGCCGGTGTGCGCGTTTCGAGCAGTTTGCGCGCGGATTTCCGCCCATCCACAAATTCCAGCCGGACGGGACAATGGCGTCGCCTCCATTCGTCCTTCACTTCCTGGCTGAATTCGCGATCGCCGCATACCATGACGAACTCTTCCCCTGCAGTTTGTTTATTGCTCCGCATCGTGTCGTCCAATTTTCTAGGCCTGTTTTGCCCTGACGGCAGCCTCTTGGGCCGCGATCTGTTTTTTCTTCCCCAACATGCTGTGCACCGCCGTGGTCAACTCCTCCATGCGGAACGGTTTGGCCACATGCTGGAGTTGATGCCGTTCGAGGAACTCCCGGGTGCGCGGCGCGAGTATGTCTCCCGTGACGAACAGCACATGCTCGCGCAGCGGATTCTGCCGCTGCACCAGAATCTGATAAAAGCGCTGGCCGTCGATGCCGGGCATTTTCATGTCGCAGATGGCCAGATCGTAGGATTCCCGCTCGGCCTGCTGGAGCGCCTGGCGGCCGTCCAGAAGAACGTCCACGCGCATGCCTTCCTCACGCAGTAGATCCGAGATGAGGGCCGCAACGGTCGGCTCGTCCTCCACCACCAGAATCCTCGGCGCGCCGGCGTGCAGCAACGTTCCAAGCGCGGGCGCCTCTGTGGGAGGCACACGTTCAACCGGCTCCAATTCGGCACTTTCCTCGTCGTTCTGGAGTTCGGCTACCGGCGCCACCGGGAGTTCCACGGTAAAACGCGTGCCACTATGTGGCGGACAAGTCAGCGCCACCGTCCCGCCGTGCTGGCGCACGAAGCCAAGGACAATCGCCAACCCCAGGCCAGTGCCCAGACCCGGGGGTTTGGTGGTGAAAAAAGGATCGAAAATGCGCGCCTGAATCGCGCCGGGAATGCCGGGCCCGTCGTCCCAGACCTGCAGCTGGACGCGGCCCGCGCCCGCAAGTGCTGTGCGAATGCCGATGGCGCTGCCCGTTCCGCTTTGTTCGATGGCTTGCTGGGCATTCTGGAGAAGATTCATCAAGACCTGCTGCAATTGCCCGAAATCCCCTTCGATGAGCGGCAGCCCTTCCTGCTTTTCGACAATCAGGCGAACGTGGCTGCCGGAAAGTGCCAGCCTCTGGAGTTCCACGGTGCGCTCCACCACTTCATTCAGGGAAACACGGCGGCGTTCCGGGAGGGATTCGCGGGACATGTCCAGCAACTGCCGGAGTATGTTCGTGGCGCGCTCCGACTCTTCCAAGATGTTCTTGGCGAGCGTGTCGCGGGCGGGATCGCTCTCCCGTGAGCGCAGGCGTTGCGCGTTAACCAAGATGGTGGTGAGCGGGTTGCTCAATTCGTGGACAATCCCGCTGACGCGCTGTCCCATGGACACCAATTTTTCCGTCTGCACCATGCGGGACTGGAACATGCGTTGGGCGCTCATCTCGCGGTATACCTCTACGCGCCCCAGTCTTCGCCCGCTTCTGGCGACGATAGTGCGCGTGTAGCGCTCAATTACTTGGGGTACAGGCCCCTTCATGCTGAGTTCCTCGCGCATGCCTTCTTCAGCGCCTTCGGCAAAGGCTTTCCACTGCGCCATGAACTTTTCGGGTTCGCTGGCGTTCCTGGCGGTGCGGCGAATCAACTCCTCGAGGGTATGCAATTGAGCGGCATCGTCCGCGCTGAGGCCAAGTATCTGGAGAAAGCGCGCGTTTCTGGCGCGGATGCGATTGTTTTCGTCGAAGACCACCACACCTTCATCCAACCAATCGAGGACCTGCGGCAGTTCGGCCTCGTCCTCTTGGGCTTCTCGCGCGTGTGACTCTTGGCCCGTCTTCTCCAGACTTACGGCGCAGTACTCCGGATCGGAAAGGTCCATGCGCCGTAAACGCAAAGCCGTGCCGTTTCTCGCGTACGCCACGAAAAAGCCGTCCGGCTGCCGCGGGCCACCGGAAAAACCGGACAGCACCCAGCCGTGAACGTCCTCCCACTCCCGCGGCCGGAAGAGTTCCGCGAAGCGCGGGAGTGCCGGGGCAGGTTCCCTCATGCCCGTGGAATCTCCGGTCAATTGCCTGGCTCCCCGGCTCATCCCGCGGATGACTCCCTGAGGATCCATAATGACTACAGGCTCTTCCATGGACTCCAGCAAGGCACGTGTCTGAGCTTCTTCGCTGGAAGCCCGTTCGCTGCGGTTTCTGCGCTCGAACACCTGGGCAGCCAGCAAGGCGCGGAGTTCCAGCCGCTCCAGCACGGAAAGGGAGCCCCTTCGCCTGGGAAGCCCAGCCAGAAGAACCCCGTTCAGCCCGCCATCAAATTCCATGGGGATGGCCACAATCCGGGAGATTTTCCGCGCCAGCGGCAGGCGATCTGCCTCCGCACCACAGACGCGTCCGGTTTCCACGGCCTGGCGCCAGAGATTCTCCAGCGGTCCATCTTCCAGACTGTGCGTCCACGCAGGGTCACCGGTCTGGGCGCGAAGAAGCAGGCGGTCCGCCTCGCCCGCGGCCGCAGGAGTATTCACTGGCAAGCCAGCCTTGCGTTCGGCGATCATCGCAAACACGGCGCCGGCCCCGCTCTTTCCTTTTTCCACGGCGCAACTCTCCGCCAATTCGTTGAGCAAACTCTCCGAAACTTCCGGCTGCTGCAACAAATCCTGCACACGCCGCCACAGCGTCAAATCTTCCTGGCGTTCCCGGGCCAGACGGCGCTCTTCCTCGATTTCCAGCAGCAGGCCGAGTTCGGTGGCGATGCGCTCCACCTTTGCTCGCGGCAGGGGCCCGTTGTGTTCCCGGCTTCCCGCAAGGATCAGGCCAGCGAGGTTGTGGTGGCCGTTGACGGGCACCCAGAGAGCGCGCTGCAGCTCCACAAGCGGCCCAAGCATGGGAAGAACCGTGGCGCCTTTCAGTTCGTACTCCACGCTGTTTTTGCCCGTGAGAACTTCCCGGGGCAGGGGCGCTTCGGCCGAGAGTTTTCGCCACTCTCGCGGCAAGTTGCTGCCATTCCGTTCCCAAACCGCGCCGCTGAAAACGACTGCCCCACTGGCATCCTCTGCATCTGGCGACGGCTCCAGCCAAATCCCGACGCGATCCAACGCTGTTTCCTGTGCCAGCTCTTCCAGGGCAATCTGGATCCACTCTGCATGGCTGGCTCCGGCCCTGGCCGCGCGCAACAGGCCGCCAGCGGCCATTGCCTGCGGCGTCTTGTTTCGATGGCTTCGCGCAAACATTCCAGCCCCCGTGCCTACCCAGGGTTCAGCTATGCATTGGCTGGTCCAAACTTAAGAAGAAGGGTAGTTATTGAAAAGACAGAAGATGTGGATGGAAAAGAGATTCCAACTCGATACTCGCCGCGCCCCATTCCCAAATTGAACCTTGACTGAGGTCAAGGCTGGGCTAAGCATCGTTGCGTTCGATCTGGTACTGTTTCAATTTCCTGTACAACGTGGTTTTGCCGATTCCCAACAAGCGCGCGGCGGCCTGCTTATCGCCGCCGGTCTGCCGGAGGGTGCTGAGGATGGCGCGGCGCTCCAGTTCATCCAGAGGGAGGAGTTCCTCTTTTTCCGGCGCGCGGTCGGTGGTTGGATATTGCAGGTTGCTCGGCAGGTCGTGGACACTCACCAAAGGCCCAGTACTGAGAGCGATGGCGCGCTCGATGGCGTTCTCCAATTCGCGAACATTGCCCGGCCAGTCGTAGGCCATCAAGCGGCGCATGGCGTCTTCGGTCAGTTCGCGGTGAGCTTCGTCGGGGTCGGCAAATTTCTCGAGGAACGCGGTTACCAGCAAGGGGATGTCGCCCTTCCTTTCGCGCAGGGGAGGCAGTTTGATCTGCACGACATTCAGCCGGAAATAAAGGTCCTGGCGGAACAGCCCGTTCTTGACCGCCAATTCCAGGTCCCGGTTTGTTGCGGCCACAATACGCACGTCAATCGTTCTTCGCTCCGTGGAGCCCACCGGCTTGATCTCCCGTTGTTGCAGGGCGCGCAACAGCTTTGCCTGCATCTCCAGGGACATCTCTCCTATTTCATCCAGGAACAACGTGCCGCCGTTGGCCGCTTCCATCAGTCCCTGTTTGGCCTGCAACGCTCCGGTAAAAGCTCCCTTGGTGTAACCGAACAACTCCGATTCCACGAGCGTGGGTACAAGGGCCGAACACTCCACGGGCACGAACGGCCGTTCCTTGCGAGGTCCCAAAAAATGTGTGCTGCGCGCGACCAGCTCTTTGCCTGTCCCGCTTTCTCCGAGGATCAGCACCGGATGCATGCGCTGGCTCACTTTCTCAATCAATTTGTAGACGCGCTCCATGCGCGGGGACATGCCGATTAGACCGCCAAATCCCGGACGCGTGCGCACTTGCTCCCGCAGCAGGCGATTTTCCCGTTTTAACTCGACGGAATGGACCACCTGTTCCAGGCGCGCACGCAATTCCTCGACGCGAAACGGTTTGGTGACATAGTCGGCCGCGCCCATGCGCGTGGCCTCGACCGCGGAATCAATGGTGCCGTATTGCGTAAGCATCACCACGGCGACGTCCGGGTGAGTATGCGTGACTCGCCGCAACAGCTCCAGCCCGCTGGTTCCCGGCAAACGCAGATCGGTCAGCAGGATGTCCACAGGGGACAACTCCAGGACTTCCAGCGCCACTTCGGCGCTGCTGACGTCCGTAACCTTCATGCCACAGTCTTCGGCAACGCTGCGGCAAACATCACGGATATGATCGTCATCGTCAACCAACAGCAAGTGCATGTGCATTGCTGCACAATCGTTGCGCGCAATGCCTTCAAAGGGCACTTTCTCAACCGTGCCGCCGAAGGCAGTGTTCGCTGGCCGGAATCCTTGCAGGTTCGCCATGGTCGCTCCGTCTCAAACGAGATCTTAAACAAGGCCCAGGGAACGAATGCGGAGAGAGGAAGGAGGGCGCATTCCATTCCGGGAAAGCTCTTCCTTCAATCATTCTTATGACACATTCATAGTATTGTCAATCAGTTAATTACCAAAACAGGACTAACTCGAAGAGTGTACTGAAGTGGAACAGATTTTCTTAGAAATCGCTGACCCAGGCCTGCACTTGTTCCATTCTGTCTATCTCGTGTTCGCTAACGCCCACTAAATTGTTGGGGACAGTTCCAATATTGGAGCACGCCTCCTCAAACAAAGAACGGACGGCACGAGCCGCCCGTTCTTTTCGTCTCGGATTTATTTTCGCCTGGCCAGCGAAGATTCGCCGGCCAGAAGGCGTGTTTGTTCAACCTCGCTGAACAACTAGGGCTTGGGTGTTTTCTTCGGAGCTGGCGCAGGCTTTGCCGCCGGCTTTCCGGCCCTTTTGGTCTCCGCGGCACTACGGCTGATCAGCGTCGCGGCATCCTCGGCGTTGAAAGGCAGGCCGCGTACGCCCCGCTGTCCTGTTGTGCTCAGGCTGATGTCCACGCGCCGATTGTTGGCTAGCACGATGGTCGGCAGATTCTTGAGGACCTTTTGACGAGTCGCAGAGTCCAGGGTGGTGTCCTGATCGATCAGCGCCTTCACCTCGGCTTCGTTCAAGTTCTTTTCGTCGCCGAGGGCTTTGGTGTCCAAATGGTCCGCTGGAACGCCGCGTTCGACCAGGTAATTCTTCACCCGCGCCACGCGGCGCTCGGAAAGCTTCAAGTTGTATTCCCTGGACCCTCGAATGTCGGCGTGCCCTTCCAAAATCAGATGAGCTTCCGGTTTGAGGGTAAGGTATCGTGCGAAGTCGCTAGCCAGCGCATCCAGCGTTTTTTGCTGGCTGGCGAGGAGTCCACCATTGGGCTTGGCCACAGTGGGCTGCGCGGTCGGGAAGTAAACGTCGCGTAAGGACAGCTTGGCTTCCAGCTCTTTGATCTCCGGAGGTTCCTTCACGTCCACGGTCGTCTTGGCGTCGGTGCGTCCGCCCTGTCCATCGTCCGCGGTGCAAGTGATGGTGTAGCTGCCCACGGCCAAGCCAGTGGAATCAAACTGCGCTGTTGCGGTGTTGCCGGAAATCTGGCCGCCCGTTGCCGCGTAACTGTAGGTTATGGGATCGCCATCCGGATCGGAGGCGGTGGAGATGATGGCCACCCGTTCGCCCGTGATGATCGGGTTGCGTTCGGGCGAGCAAGAGATCGTCGGCGGACGATTCGGGCGCTTGGCAACGGCGACATCAACGGCGCAACTTGCGGTGCCGCCACGTCCATCGTCCACCTTGACATTGATGGTGTAGGAGCCCAAGGCCAGGCCGGTGGGAATCCAGCGCACATCGGGGCCGTTGCCGCCAACGTTACCCCCCGTAGCGGTGTAGCTATACGTCAGTGGGTCATTATCCGGGTCGCTGGCGTTCACGTGAATCGCCACGGGGTCCGTGGAACCCTGATAAACGGAAGGGACTGCCGCCGAGCAGGCCGCCACGGGAGGATGATTCGGCTTGGGCGGGGCTGGAGGATAGTCCCAACGAATCACGAGGCCGCTGCCAATCCGGAAGTTGTCCTGCCGGGCACTGGAGCCAAGCTGCGGGCCGGAATAGCTGGTCATCAGGTAATCGGCTTCAAAGAAGCGCCATGAGAAATCCTTGGTGAGAACGACATCCACGCCACCGCCGACGGCCATAGAGAAGGCCGTCTGGGAAATGTCGCCGGTGATTTCCGGGCTGCCGTGGGCGCCACCGAACAAAGCTTCCACGAATGGGACGAAATGATCGAAGCGCCGCCAGTTCAAGCGCGGGCCAAACATGAAGGTCTGCTGCGTACCCTGGATGGAGGTTAGCACTTCCTGAGTTGCCCCTGGAGGCAGGATATATATATCGCGCTTAAATTTGTAAGCGCCAAATTCCCCAACGATGCCGAGCCACTTGTTTGCATTGACGGCGAAGGAACCCGTCCCTCCGTAGTTGTTGAAGTTGCTCCCCGCCCCAGGTTCGAAGTTGATGTAGCTGAAGAGTCCCGCAACCTCGAATTGGGGTGTCAGCAGGCCCCAGGCGTGCCGGTTCCATGGGTTGTTCGCCCAGTCCGAAAAAATGTCCGCGGGTTTGCCTGCCGCTGCTGCTGGCATGGCAAAGAGGCTTGGCGATGCCGGAGCGATGCCGAAATCGCGCTCGCTTGCGGGCGCCGCGACGGCGTTTTCCGAGTTAGTATTTGAATTGTTCGCTGTGCCCGTATCCTTCTGCTGGGCACAAAGCGGCAGGGCGAGGAGCGCGCCCATCGCCAAAGTTGCACACCATTTCCCCATAGTAATCCTCCCTGAATATATTCCTGAGAACCCCTTATAACCCCGCGCAATCCTTTTAGACCGTCAATTTCCCGCGACGGAGGATGCAGAAAAGCATGCAGCCCACCGCTTGTTCTTTCACGTTGGGACGGAAAACATGCTAATTAAATCGTAAAAGCAAAGCGGAAACACACAAGATGCTGCCCTAGAAGCATAGTCCACAATTTCATTGTTCTGCAAGGATTTCCTCCGGGTGCAAAAGCGCCTCTCTCTTTTTGGAAAAGCGATTTGGTAATGTTACGAAGTACAGCGATTTTTGCCGGTGCTTTACGCTAAACTACAACCCTTTATGAGTCCTCCAATCCTCCTTGACCTGCGTTGGGCCGGTCACCCGCGCTCCATTGCTTCTGCTTTATTTAGGTCCGGTGATTTTATCACCCTGGTTGACCCGGGCCCTTCTTCCACGATTCCGAATCTCCGTGAACTATTGGGGACGCATGGTCTGCGCATTCGCGATCTCCATGCGCTCTTTCTTACGCACATTCACCTGGATCACGCGGGCGCATCCGGTTCGCTGGTCCAGGAAAATCCTGAGTTGCAGGTTTATGTGCATGCGCGCGGCGCTGCGCATATGAGTGATCCTTCCAAGTTGCTGGATAGCGCCCGTCGGCTGTATGGCGACACCATGCAAAGTCTTTACGGGGAATTCGTTGCCGTGCCGCAGCGCAATCTGCGCGTTCTGGAAGGCGGTGAAACGATTTCCGCTGGCTCGCGGAAGTTGCATGTCCTTTATACTCCGGGGCACGCCTCGCATCACGTTAGTTATTTCGACGAGGCGGAGGGCATCGCCTTTGTTGGCGACACCGCGGGCATTTGCATCGAGGGTAATCCCTATACGTTGCCTGCGACACCTCCGCCGGACATTAACCTGGAGCTTTGGAACAATTCGCTCGACGCCATTGCTGCGCTCGACCCCAAGCGACTTTTCCTAACGCACTTCGGCTATTCCGATCATCCCGCGCAGCACATTGCGAGCTACCGTGAACGCCTGCAGCGCTGGAGCGACCTTGTCACCAGGATTCTTTCAACGGGACTGGATGAGATCCAGTCCAGCGAGGTTTTCCTCCGAGCAATCGCGGAGGAAGCCAAGACGACGCTAGTGCCTGAGGATGTGGATCACTATCTCTTGAATGGGGCGCTGCAGCTCTCGTGGCTAGGGTTGGCGCGGTACCACCGCAAGCGCTCCGCCGCTCTCGCCTGACGTGATTCTCTTCCGATAATGGATGAAGAACAGGATGTTTCGTGAAAGAGCAGCGCTTTACGGTGTGACCTGCGTTGGAAACGCCACCACGCCCGATTGCGTATACTCAAATCGCAGCAGCCATTCGCTGGGCACACTTCTCCCATCCAATTCGGGTGAGCCAAAAACCCACTTCTGGGCGGCCTTTAAAGCCAAATCCGCAAAATAACGGCTGGGGCCCGGCGACTCGAGCTCAGCCTGCGAAACATTTCCCGCTGCGTCCACCTGTGCGCGAACTACAACCCGCACCACGCCGTGGATGGTGTTAAGCGCTTTGTCGGGAGCCTCTGGCAAGACCTGCTCCAGCACTTCACCACGCGCCGGCGAATCACTGGCGAGCTTCGTCGCGTTCGTTGCGGGAATGTTCTCCGTGCGCAGTGTGACGGGCGCGGGGGATGCGGGAGGAACTTTTTCCGCCGCGGCTTTGGCGGAATCTTTTACTGCTCGCGGAGGAGAGGCTACCTGATTGCCAGCATGCACTGCGGGTTTCGTACTCGGCGGGACGGGAGCCGGTGCGGTTGCCGCGGAAGGCGGAGGCGCTTCCTGATGCCGAAGGAATTTGGGGAGCGCAAGGAGGGCGCCGACAAGACAAATGGTGGCCAGGAGCGGAATCGTGTAATTAGGAAGCACAAAGGTTTTCTTCGTCGTAGCGCTTGTGTTTTGCCATGAGGAATTCACCCTCGGGGACCCGGCCGCTAATTTGGCCACCGGAATCCCGCGCTCCGGGGAGAGCGGAACATCCAAAGGAGATATGTTTGCCACGGCCAGTTTTGTGGGGGAAGCGATTGCGACGGATGGCGCTTCGCGTTCCACTGGGGGACCAAGTTTCAAATACGCGGCGATGTCCGCTGCTGTCCATCGTAAAGCGGGATTGCACTTCAAAGTGTGGCGCGCGATTTCCTCAAACGGTTGAGGAAGCGCCGCGGGGATTTCCGGGTCGGCTTGCTGCCTTCGCAGTACCTTCGGTGCTTGCTGCGTGAGAGCCTCGACTAATGTGATGCCTAGCGACCACGCATCGCTCGCGCGACTCGCGGGAGACGCGGGCAACTCCGGCGCGTCGTAAGGGTCCATATCACGCTCAAGAAGCAGTGGCTCCCCTATGCTGGTTGCGCTATCAACTGACAGCTTGATATGGTTCCCCGTCGCATGAACATTCGAGGGCTTAAGATGGCCATGGGCGAGGCCTTGTCCGTGGAGATAGTTCAGAGCGCCGAGAACGGGAGCCATCATCCCGTTGGTTTCGCCTGTCGTCAGGGCTCGTTCCGGCAGGATTTGCGCGAGGTTTTCTTCCGCGAATTCGAGCACGACAAAGAGGAGGTCACCATCTTGCAATCGGCAGCGCCCGGAGTCCAGGAGCCGCAACAGATTGGGGTGAGAAAGCCGGGCGGTGCGGGCCCAGCGGGAAAGCTGCTTTTCCGCCGTCGCGGGATTCGCTGGAATAAATTTGATGACCGCCTTTTCCGCCGGCGCGTCGCTGCTGACTGTTAAGAAGACTCCGCTGGTCTGGGTCCCAGCAAGAAATTGCTGCAAAGTGTACTTGTGTGCGACCATCCGCCCTTCGCACCGTTTCCAGAAATCGGACATTTCGCACCTCCGACCGCGAAGTCATGTGTCCCGGCGGACCTGGCGGATAAAATGATTCTCTTCCCGCAAGGGGTCCGTGGGCAATCAAATCATTCGGCGACTACAAGTGGGCTGGGAACGCCGGGCAGACGCCTGGGGCTGGGCGCTGATCTCCTTCATTCTGCCACGAAACGCGATGCTGCAGGGAGTGCGGATTCCTATCGATTAAGCCCATCTTGAAGATGGGAATCTAGTTCCGCTTCTGAGCCGTGGCCTTCTTTGGCGCGGCCGCTGGCACGGCGTATTCGCCTTCCATACTCACCACTCCACCAGTCTCGTCCTCTGACGCCGTGTACGTGCCCTTGCCTTTAATCCCCTCCAGCTTTCCAGTTCCGCCGGTGAACGCCCAGGTGCCTTTGGTGCTCTCAATCACACTTTTCGACTTCCCGTCTTTCACGACGGCCCAAGCGAAGCTGAGGAAGAACTTATCGCCGTTCTCCATATTGCCGACGAGAGTTCCACGGGTTGAGGCTCGAGTGGGGCTGTTTTCTGAGAAGGCAACGTAGGTTCCATCCTTCGTTTTTTCACCCAGCATTTCCATCGGAGTCGACCACGGGCAAGTATTTTTCTCCAATGTCAACCTGTGTCCGGCCTGGTCCCCGGCTTCCGACGTGCCGACCACCTCCGGCTTCGGGCACTGCATCTTGCCGGCAACCTTGGTCTGCGCCGCAACCGCCGACGCAAACAACAACGACAGACCTACCATGCTCACAATGCGTAGTTTCATCGACCCTCCCTCAAGATGTACCGACATTTCTATCTGCCTTCCCGGCCCGAAACAATGAACGTGAAAAGAATCAACGCTAGAATGTTGATGCCTCTCACGCTTGCCTACATGGAATAAGCTCCTGATGAAGGCCCAATTCGGAAAAGAAGTTCGGCGTCATTTGCTTCAGGGGACGCTACGTCTCAACTGCCAGGAACTGCTCCTCGGAGAGGCGGGATTTGCTCATGCGAGCATAAATGACCCATTCTGTCAGTGAGTCAGGTCACATCTTTGATATGAGGTGATCACCAAGAGCCACAGCGCAGAGCCTGATCAGGCCTGCGCTGTTGCAAAATCGCCATAGCGCTCACAGCCCCAGAGGCGGCTCGCCACAAAGCAGATAGACGGCAACCCCGAATTGATCCAATATTAGCGCGCCAACCTGATCCAGCACCCAATACTCTCTTGACAGTTGGATTCCGACTAGTCTGGAACTCAAGCCGTTGCTGAGGGCGTCTCTTCTGGCGCCGCGGCAGGCGCTGTGGGCGTTACTTCTGCCAGGCGCGCGGAAAGCGCGGTGGCCAGCAAATCCACAACCTTGCGCGCTCCGGTGCCATCCGGATCACGATCGGGGTTGTACTGCGCCACGTCCAGGCCGAGCAGGTTCTTTTGTTTGACAAATTCCTCGAGCGCGGCTTGCACTTCGGCGAGCGACAACCCCCCGCTGCCCGGCACAGTAACAGCGGGAAATTCCTCCTGAGCGATGACGTCCAGATCGAGGTGCAGCATGAATTCGCGCGTATCGGCATGCAACAGTCCGAGCGTATCCTGCGCCGACTTGGTAATGCCTTTGGCCTGACTATCGGCCGAGAAGACGTGGCGCATGGGGGAGCGCGCCAGGAATTCCTGCTCGGCGGGATCCAGGCGCACCAAACCGAAAATAACCGTGTCCGGTTCGCGAACGAGGGGAGGTTCGCCCCAGAAACGCACCAATTCCGGTGAACCTTTCCCGACGATCCCCGCCAGAGCCATGCCATCGAGACGACCCGAAGGCGTGGAGGCGGGGGTGTTGAGGTCCGCGTCGCGGTCAAACCAGATGAGATTGAAGTGCTTATAGTAACGGCGTGCGCCTGCCAGCAGCGCCACGCTTTGGACACAGTCGCCGCCGAGGACGAGGACCAGGCCGCCGGACTTGAAGGCCAACTCCGCACGTGGTTTCAGGTCGTTGAGAGCAGCGACGATTTCGGGGATATTGCGGGCACGCTTGTGTTCATCGTCATCGGCGAAAAGACGCGGCGCGCACTCGCCGAAGTCCGTGACTTCATAGCCGATGGATTGAAGTTTTTCGACAAGGCCAGCAGCGCGAAGGGCGGCAGGCGCTTTTTCCGTGCCGGGAGCGAAACCGGCGGCACTCGAGGGCGCACTAATCAACGCAATCTTGTTGGGTTGACGGACGATTTTGACCGCCAAGGTACGCTCCTTTTCTTCTTGCTCTACTGTTTATACCGGGCGCCGGAAAAGCTTCTCGGAATCGACCCCTGCCCGGTGAAGCGAAACTCATATGCGCCGGAGCGCGTCAAATGGCGGCGCGACGCGGTGCTGGCGCGATGGTGGCAAGTTCCGCGGGGAGCGTGAAGCGCACATCCTCGCGGATCAAGTCCAGGTCGCGCTGGTCGGTGAAGCCGAAGTGCGCCAAGCGTTCGCTCACCTGCTCGACCAATACCTCGGGCGCGGAAGCTCCCGCCGTCAAGCCCACGCGGTGAACGCCTTCCAGCCACTTTGGATTGATGTCCGTGGCGGCGTCAATCAGTTGCGCCCTTACGTTCAAGCGTTGCGCCAATTCCACCAGGCGGTTGGAATTCGAGCTGTTCTGCGAACCCACCACCAAAATCAGGTCCACGTCCTTGGCCACCTGCTCGACAGCCTCTTGACGATTCTGCGTGGCGTAGCAGATGTCGTCGCTGGCCGGGCCAAGAATGTTCGGAAAGCGCTGGCGGAGACGGGCCACAATTTCCTGGGTGTCGTAAAGGCTAAGGGTGGTCTGGGTGAGGAACGCCAGCTTGTTGGGATCTTCCACTTGAAGGGCATCCACTTCCGCCACCGAATCCACGACCAGCGTGCGGTCTGGGGCTTCGCCGGAGGTGCCCACAATTTCCTGGTGATCGCGGTGACCGATTAGGATGATGGTGCGCTTTTCGCGCGCGAACTTCAGGGCTTCCATGTGCACCTTGGTCACCAGCGGGCATGTGGCATCAATCACGCGCAAGCTGCGCTCTTTGGCCTCATCGCGAACCGTGGGAGGCACGCCGTGAGCGCTGAAGACCAGCACCGCGCCGGATGGCACTTCGCTGATGGCTTCGACAAAGATCGCGCCGCGCCGCCGTAACTGCTCCACCACGTAAGTGTTATGGACGATTTCGTGATGCACGTACACCGGGGCCCCATAGGCCTCGAGCGCCAGTTCAACGATATCCACCGCTCGTACCACGCCCGCGCAGAATCCGCGAGGCCGGACACGCAGCAGGATTTTTGCGTCAGTTTGAGTTGCCATCTTCCCCCTAAGCCACTGAATTTTCAAAATACTATCATACCAAAGACATTACCTGGGTGCATGCTGGGGAATTTGGGGTCGCGGGTGAGCTTGCGATTGTCGTGCAACGGGCGTTCGCAGAATCGTCTGCCAAAGGTAGCAATTATCCTTCGCCCAGCCGAGGCCGGCAAAATAGTGCGGGCTTGAAAAGATCCAGCAAGCTCAAAGGGCGGGGAAGAAAAGGTCCTTGGCGTTCGTACTCCATCCGTGGATGGATTCAGGCCGGACTAGACTGGGAGTGCGACCCTCCTCCTTGTTGCTCATCAAAAGAGAATAACCGTTGGCAAGGTAAGACGGAATCTCGCGGTCATCGGAGACCGGAATATATGGGCCTTCTTTTCCCAGTTGGACATGATACCGGTTGTCTTTGAATCGGTGTGGAAGTAAACGGATTCCCAGATTTTTGCCGCGAGACACGGTAGCAAAAAGCATCGCCAGCCCCCAGAAAAGTAGGATCGCGCTCATTCTACAAACGCGGAGCCACGCCCGTAAGTGGCAAGTCTGTGGAAATGTGTGCAAGGTTTGTGGAATTTCTGTCACTGCGAATTCCGCGCATTTCGCAGAGGGTTCAAGAACGCGCACCTACAAGGTGAGATGCGTTGCTGTGAAGACCTGAGGCGCAGGGTCGTAATGGACTATACTGGCGGGTTCGCTTGCGATTTTGACAAGGAGGAATCATGAGTGTATTGACGCGCCGCGATCTGATTGCTTTGTTGCTGGCTGCACCCGCGGGCGTTTACGCGTTTGGTGATGATTCCACGGAATGGATTTCTCTGTTTGACGGCAAGTCGCTGGACGGATGGAAAGCCAACGAGAATGCGGATGCGTTCAAAGTCGTGGACGGGCAAATCGTCGCGCAGGGCGGGCGGTCGCATCTTTTCTATGTGGGCGCCTTGAAAAACGCCGACTTCAAGAACTTTGAGTTAAGCGCGGATGTGATGACGCGGCTGAACGCGAACTCCGGCATCTATTTCCACACGGCGTATCAGCCTTCCGGCTGGCCCGCGGCGGGATTTGAAGTGCAAGTGTCAAACACTGACGACCGCAAGACCGGTTACAGTGAGCGTAAGAAGACGGGCTCGCTCTATGCCGTGCGCAACGTCTACAAACAGTTGGTGAACGACAACGAGTGGTTCAGGATGAACATCGTGGTTCGCGGCAAGCAGGCGCAGATCCGGGTTAACAACATGCTTGTGGTGGATTATGTGGAGCCCGACCCGCCGTTCCGCGCCGATCTGAATTTCCAACGCGTCATCAACCACGGCACGTTTGCGCTACAGGGACACGACCCGGGGAGCACCACGTACTTCAAGAACATCCGCGTCCGCCCGCTGGCCGATAACATCGCGCAAATCTCGAACGAGCGGCCCGAAGTGGACGAGGTCTATCGCGACATCATACGGCTTGGCACGGCGAACTATCCGCTGGTGGATTATCACGTGCACCTGAAGGGCGGGCTGACCATCGAGCAGGCACTGGCGAACTCGCGCCGCTTGGGCATCAACTATGGCATCGCCATCAATTGCGGGCTGGGCTTCCCGGTGCACAGCGACGATAGCGTGCGCGACTACCTGAAAAGCATGGAAGGCCAGCCGTGCTACGTGGCTTTGCAAGGCGAAGGGCGCGAATGGATGACGCTGGCCTCAGCCGAGTCTGTCGCGCGCTTTGACTATTGTTTCACCGATGCGATGACCTTCACCGATGACAACGGGAAGCGCATGCGGCTCTGGGTTAAAGAGGAGATCGGTGAAATCAAGGACAAGCAGGCGTTCATGGAGATGTACGTGAAACGCATTGTGGGCGTGATGCACGAGCCCATTGATATCTACGCTAATGCCACGTTCCTGCCGGGCCAGATTGCCGGAGAGTACGATGCACTTTGGACGCCAGAGCGGATGCAGAAAGTGATTGACGCGGCGGTGAAGAACGACGTGGCCATCGAAATCAACAACCGTTACAAGATTCCGAGCGCCGCGTTTATCAAGGCGGCCAAAGCCGGGGGCGCTAAGTTTTCGTTTGGCACAAACAATGCCGACGCGAACCTGGGCAGGCTGGAATACCCGATCCAGATGGTCAAGCAGTGCGGGTTGGCGTGGCAGGATATTTTCGTTCCAAAGCCGGAAGGGCAGAAGCCGATCCAAGTGAAGAAGTGAAGCAAGCCCTAGAGAGATTATTCATGCGACTAAACTTATGTCTTTATATCTTATCGTTAACCATATTATTCGCGACAAGCGGTACGGCACTTTATTCCTACATTGCCGCGAAGGTCAGGTCAGCAGGCGATACCCTGGGTCGGCTGATCACACTTGGAACTATGTTGGCGCTTGCGACCCGATATACTAGATTGGCTAAGGACCGTGGATGGCCCCGATGGCCTGTGAGTGCTATGTGGCTCTCAGTCGCAGTGTTCATGGTCCTCGCCACGATTGAAGCATTCAGGTGTTTCAATCGACAGGGACTGGTGTGGCCCGGGCTGGTTAGATGACAGCGTTGGCTCTTTCGACCGAGTCCACTTGCTGCGATTAGAGCACTCTAGCCCCGCTTACTTCTTGTTTGCGCCTGCCTGCAGGGACAGTCCCCTATCCGGCTCGTTTCCGGTAGAATGCCAAGCTGAGGAAATCCTCACATGGCAAGTCCGGAAAACCGGAGGCGAAGCGAACGGGTCATGCTGAACATGACCGTGGTCGTGCTGGCCGAAGACGTGGAGCGGCGGAAGCTGCAGGAAGAGGCGAAAACGCAGGTCGTGAACGCGCATGGCGGCCTCCTGAAGATGCAGTCGGAGCTGCATGTGGGGCAGGCGTTCGTGCTGAACAATCCCAAAACCGGCATGGAAGAGAGCTGCCGGGTGGTCCGTGTGGAAGATGCCGGGCTGGAGTACTACAATGTGGCCTTTGAGTTTGCCCGGCCCGCCCCCAAGTTCTGGCCCATTGTCTTCCCCCCGGCGGATTGGGACGGTTCCGGCAAGAAGAACTGAGACAATCTAGACGACCCCGGCCAACTTTTTGCCGGGTTTCGTGTTCCATAAGGTGTGGAGGTACGATCCGTGGAATTGGGGAAAAAAGTACAAACTGCAGTTTTAATGAGTGCCGTGCTTTTGGGGGGCTTGGCGCTTGCCGGTTGCAACGATAACGATGTTGAGGTGCAGCGCGATCCGGCTGTCAAGATCACCAAGGGAATGACCTGGGCCTGGCGGCCGATTGGGCCGCCCCCAGCGGCTGCTACGAAGGGTCCTGATGGGAGGCCTGTGCTCTCGCGAGACGTGATTGCACCCGCGCCCCAGCAGCACCTGGAGAGCAACCGCGACTGGAATACGGAAGCAAACCGCAACACAATTAAGAACGCCATCGAGCGCGCACTGCGATCGAAGGGACTTGTGCAAGCGACCGATCCTGCGATCGCCGATTTCCTGGTGGACTACCACGTGGCGGTGAAGACGCAGACGGCGGCGGTGCCGGTGGGTTATCCGGGACCGTACTGCGGACCCTATGGCTGCTGGGCCGGGTGGGGCTGGGGACCTCCGGAATTCGGATACGAACGCATCCGCTTCCATGAAGGCACATTTGTGTTTGATTTGGCGCTGCGCAGCCCCAAAACGCTTGCGTTTCGCGCCATCAGCCACAAGGAGCTCAATCACTACAACATTTCGCCGTACCAGGCCGAGCACGCCATCAATCACCTGTTGAAAGAGCTGAAGCCCAGGTGAGAGGTAGTAGTTGAGATCCTTCGGGGCGCAAACGGCGCGCCCCGAAGGATGACAGGTTGCTGCGCGGCTTAGACGCAGGGACGGAACCGCGCCTCGTGACAAAGTTCGTTCAGTGAAATTCAATCTGCTGGAAACCCAAACCGGTGAGGATGCTTTGCACGGAGCTACGTGCGTTTTCATCGGCTGATTTCAGAATGCCGTCTTGGAAGGCAGCCTGCTGGAGCTGGCGCTCGGCTTCCTGACGCACTTGCGTTTCGAGGTTGGGATCAGGCGAAGAAAACAGCCCCGTATCGCGCGAATAGACGCGGGTCTTCTCATTATCGAGCCGGGTCACCAGAATTTCCGCCTTTGGGAGACGCACGGAGACTTTCCGATCGCTGAGGATTACATCGCTGGCCTGCAGTTTGGCCAGGTCCACCCCGGCGATGACTTCACCATGCACCATCAGCAGCAGGCGGTCGCTGACGAGGAATTTGGGCAAGATGGGATTGTCATGCTCACCGGAAATGATCTTGTCCATGGTGTAGCTGACGGTTTCCAATCGCTGCAATTTCTGGATTTGGCGGACGACGGTGGGCTGGTCTACATTGATCAACACGTGGCCGTCTTTCACCACACCCATCAGGCGAAGAAGGCCAATCCCGGTGGTGAACCAAACCGCGGCTGCCACCAGCGCGAGAGTAATCAGAGCGCCACCCAGAATCCCCGAAAAGAGGCTCAGCGTGATTTTTCCCGGTTGTGCATCCGATTCGTCGTTTGCCATATCGTTTGCCGCGAGCATTCGCCTTTCTGGGCAGAATGGTACCCCTTTTCGGACGGCGATTTTGCCGCAGGCTGGGGTTTTTGTTGAATGGGTAAAGGAGGGTTTCGCGAGGAGTGCCGGTCTCGGAACTCCTTGCGCATGAGCAAAACAGGCTCTATCCCACTTTGCGCTGGGCGGTCAGTTGAAAGTCCTCGTAAGTGCCCTTGAAGTCCTCGATTTTGCCGTTGTCGAAATGCCATATGCGCGTGGCCACTTCGTCGAGCACGTCTTCATCGTGCGTCACCAGCAGCAGCGTGCCTTCGTATTTCTGCAGCGCGATATTCAGCGCGTTGATGGATTCCAGGTCCAGGTTGTTCGTGGGCTCATCGAGAACCAAAACATTCGGCTTCTGAATCATCAGGCGGCAGAAAATCAGGCGCGCGCACTCGCCGCCGGAGAGCGCGGAAGTGGGCTTGAGCGCGTCTTCGCCGCTGAACAGCATCTGGCCCAGTGGCGCGCGAATTTCTTCCTGAGGCGCTTGCGGATTGAATTGCCAGAGCCACTGCATCGCCGTCATGCCCTTGCTCTTATCAATGGTGTAGCTGAAATCCTGCGGGAAATAGCCAATGGTGACTTCATGGCCCCAGCCCACATGGCCCGAATCAATCGGAAACTGTCGTTCCGCCGGACCAATGAATTCGCCCGCGTTGCGGATGAGCGATTTCAGCATGGTGGTTTTGCCCGCGCCGTTGCGCCCGGTAAGCGCGATTTTTTCGCCGCGCGTGATGCTGGCTGAAAAATGCTGGATCACCTTCAGGCCGTCGTAGGATTTCGTGAGCTTTTTCACTTCCAGGGGCAGGCGGCCGGAAGGACGCAGAGTGTCGAAGCGAATGTAGGGGCGTTGAATGTTGGACCTGGCCAGCTCAGAGGTCTGCAGGCGCTCGACTTCCTTTTTGCGGGAAGTGGCTTGCGCGGAACGCGTGCCCGCGGAAAAGCGCGCGATGAATTCGTTGAGCTGGGCGATTTTCTTTTCGCGCACGGCATTGTCCGCTTCCATGCGCTGGCGGATTTGCGTTTTGGCCAACACCATATCGTCGTAGCCGCCGGGATACATGATGATGGTCTGGTAGTCGATGTCCGCGGTATGCGTGCAAACGCTGTTCAGGAAATGGCGGTCGTGCGAAATCACGATCAGGACGCCGTGATATTCGGAGAGATATTCCTTGAGCCAGTGGACAGAATCGAGGTCCAGGTTGTTGGTGGGCTCGTCGAGGAGGAGTGCAGACGGATTGCCAAACAGGGCTTGCGCCAACAGGACGCGGACCTTCTGTCCGCCCTGGAGTTCGCTCATTTTTCGTTCGTGGAGTTCCGCTTCGATGCCCAGGCCGTCGAGCAGCACGCCCGCATCCGCTTCCGCGGTGTAGCCGCCTTCTTCGCCGACGATGCCTTCGAGTTCGCCGAGGCGCATGCCATCGTCGTGGGTCAAGTCGTCGTGGGGCTTGGCGTAGAGGATTTCGCGTTCTTCGAGCGCTTTCCAAAGCGTGGCGTTGCCCATGATGACGGTATCAATCACGCGGAATTTGTCGAACGCGAATTGGTCCTGACGCAGGACGCCCATGCGCTTGGGGCGTGTGACTGTGCCCTTTGTGGGGTCCTGTTCACCCGTGAGGATTTTCATGAACGTGGACTTTCCCGCGCCGTTGGGTCCGGAAATGGCGTAGCGGCGTCCGGCCATAAAAGTGGTGGTCACGTCCTCGAAGAGGATGCGCGAGCCGAAGCGCATAGTGATGTTTTCGACAGCAATCATATCTTTATGATTTTAGCGTACCTGGGGCTGCCTCCCAAATCGGCGAAATGCGTGATCCGCAGATTTCGGGTAGAGTGGCAAAGGCTTTCGGGTACGGAAAAACACTCCCGCATTGTCATCCCGAGCGAAGCGAGGGATCTACTTTTTGTAAAACCAAGGAAGAAAGCAGATTCCTCGCCCCGTTCAAAAGGCGAACGGGACTCGGAATGACAATTGCGGGCTTTTTTCGGCATGCTGTTTAAGATAGAGAATTGGCCGAGGCAGACAGGACGTGCAAATTCATGCTTCTTGAAAACAAAGTGGCCTTAATTACGGGATCTGGACGCGGGATCGGCCGCGCAATTGCGCTACTTTTTGCGAGGGAGGGTGCATCGGTTTTTCTGACGGCGCGCACGGAAACGGAACTTGCGGCCACCGCAAAGGAAATCACTGCCGCGGGAGGCAAAGCGGCTTATGTCACCGCCGATCTGACTCGCGCCACCGATGCCGAAAAGGTGGTGGCCGCGGCGCGTGAGGAATTCGGGCGCGTGGATATTCTGGTGAACAATGCCGGGCACTATGGCCCCGTGGCTCCCGTTGAAGAGTATCCGTTGGAGGAATTCGACAAAGTGATTGCGGTACACCTTCGCGCCGCATTTTTGTTGAGCAAGCTCGTTCTGCCGGAAATGTATGCGCGCAAGTCTGGCGTGATTCTGCATGTTTCCAGCATTTCGGCGAAGGCCGCATATGGCTGGGGATCGGCCTATGCCGCAGCAAAGGCGGGCATACTTGGCTTGACTCGCGTAATGGCTGCCGAAGCCTCGCGTCAGGGCGTGCGTGTGAATGCCATCTGCCCCGGGCCGGTGACGGAGACAGTGATGTCCAAGGAATTAGGCAACACGCTCGCGAAGAGATTGGGTGTCAGCACCGAAGAACAGTTGAAGGACTTCTTAAGTTCGTTGTTACAAGGACGCGGCCAGACCGCTATGGAGATCGCGCAGACTGCGCTCTTTCTCTGTTCTGACATGTCCAGCGCCATCGTGGGTCAATCCCTAAATGTGGATGGCGGCGCGGTGTTTTTCTGAGCACCCTAGCTGAGGTAAACCAGACGGCTTAGAAACGCGCAAATTGAAGGGCCAGCCGCTCTCTCAGGACGGCTGGCCCCGACTTCTTGTTCTCAAAAGGGAATCACTCTACGCTAACAGTGTTTCCAACCTCTGTGCTCTGGCTAACTCCAAGGAGCGGCAAACTCAGTGAGCAGGTTCCGAATCCGGACGGCGGATCGGGCGCCGGCCCCAATCTTCCACAGTGGCCACGGCGCGCTTCGTCGCTAGGAGCCAGGCATACTGGCTGTCGGCCAGCCAGCCGACTCCCGCCTGCCAAGCTTTTAGCAGGAAATAGAAAGTCGCAACACACAGGCCAATGGCGATAAAGCCCAAGGCGAACAACGCGAAGGCTGCCAGGAGTTCCCGGACAAAGTAAAGCTGGAGCGCGGCGATACCCCCTAGAAACCACCAGATCCACTTGCGAAGACTGTCTTTGGCTTTCACGATTTTGGGTCCCCCTCCCCCCGACGGCCAGCCTGGCATGGGCTGGACTTCTTACGGCGACCGGTTAGATGCCCCTCACCTGACCTTTGGGACGAGGCATCGTACCTGTCCCATTAGACAGGTTTAAGGATAGGAAATCCATGGTACGAAGGTTTCAAAATAAAGGGCAAACCTGGCTTCTAGTACGCCCAGAGCCAAAACGAAACACGTGCTAAATAGATGTAAAAATGGTAGTTGCATCGTTTGTGCCGAAAGGGGAAATGTTCGCCTGTTCTTCGCGGTACTACCCTGTGGAAAACCTGCCCTTCCGGACAGGTACTTGAGCACGCATCGCGGTGCACGCGTCGTGGCTGCGCTGCAACCATGAATCAAGCAAATGTGCGGGAAATATTGGACTATTTCAGTCTAATTTCATGTAGCCAGAGTCAAAGGGGAGCTTGCCGTCGATGCGTAGGACCTTCACGGCAGTGTTGATGGCCCTACTTCTCCACTCTTTAAGACACCGGTGCACGCAGACGGCGGAATGATACCTGGCCACGCAGGCGAATCACATCAACTAGGAAGGCGTGACTCCCTAATCGAGTTTCCCCCCGGGAAGTTCTCAGGCTTTCTTCAGCAAACGGCTAATCCATATCAGGATCACCGCACCGACGAAAGCGGTGATGACCGAACCGATCATTCCGCGTCCGAGGCCGATGCGAAGCAAGCTGAATATCCATCCGCCGACAATTCCCCCGAGGATGCCGAGGGCAATGTCCATGAGCGTGCCATAGCCCCCGCCTTTCATGACCTGTCCTGCCAGCCAGCCCGCGATCAGACCCACAACAATCCAGAAAATGAGACCATGCATTGGCACAACCTCCTTGGCTCCTAGGAGGAGCAGAATGCTGGATGGTGAAGCGGGCTCTAGTTTGGTCTTACCTCAGGTGACACGCAAGCCCGTCGAGAGCAGGAGGTCGCACCGCTCGGGCCCGTTCTCCTCCGGCGTTCTTGCATGGGCCTGCCAATTCGCCTGCCTTCCTTTATACTAATGGAGTTCTTTTGGGGCGGGATTTGGGGCCATCGGGGGCTACGGGCAGACCATCGCGCGTGTCAAAGAACTTTTGAATTCCCTCTCCGATTGACCCTGCGAAATGCGCCGGGAATTTCGCGGCGCGCAAAAAACAGATCATCTGGGGGACTCGTGAAAAGGCTGCGTTGGCTGGGTGTTTCTAAGGCGATCCTCATTGGCGCTTTAGTTATGATGGGATGTAACCGCCAGGAGACAGCGCGGAAAGCCGCAGAAACGGCAGCGACGGCGGCCAACTCACGGCCATCCATCGTTTTCATGACGGACTTCGGCACGGCCAATGATGCCGTGGCCATCTGCAAAGCGGTCATGCTCGGGATCGCGCCGGATGCGCGCATCCTGGACATCACTCATCAGGTCACACCCTTTTCCATTGAAGAGGGCGCCCGCTTCCTGGCCGGCGCTTCACCGTACTATCCCGCGGGCACGGTTTTCGTCGCGGTCATTGATCCGGGAGTGGGCACCTCCCGCAAGGCCGTGGTCGTCAAAAGCAAGAAGGGACAATATTTCGTCTTGCCGGACAATGGTCTCGTCACTCCGGTGATTGAGCGCGACGGCCTGGACTCCGCGCGCGAAATCACCAATACGGATTGGATGATTGGCCAAGCCATATCCTCCACGTTTCACGGCCGCGACATTTTCTCGCCGGTGGGCGCGCATCTCGCCGCGGGTTGGGACTACACGATGGTTGGTCCGGAGGTGCAGCAACTTGTGCGCCTTACACCCAGAGTTTCGACCACCACTGACAATGGCATTGAGGGAGATATCATCGCTCTGGATGATCCTTTCGGTTCGCTTATCAGCGATATTGACGATGACGAGTTCAAGAAGCTCGGCTACAACCTGGGCGATAAAATTACCGTGCAATTGAACAAGAAGCCCTTGACCGTTCCGTACGTCAAGACCTTCATGGATGTGCCCGTTGGGGATCCCCTGCTGTACGTAAATTCCCGTGGCCGCATGGCGTTGGCTCTAAATGAACGCAATTTCTCGGAGACGTACAAGATCACGCCGCCGGTTCCGCTGTTTATCCCGAAAAAAGGCGCGCCGCTGAAGGATAGGTGATGCAGGGGAATCAGCTGAGTTTCGGAATAAAGTTACAGCGAAGTGGGGTCTCGCGGCGATGTCGCCGCAACAATCCCTGGAAGGGGCTGGCAGGACCAACCGGAGCTCTAGTGCAAACCACACGGTCTAATCATCGAGGAGCGCTGGAACCGGCGCTTTTTACTTGCGATTTGCTTTTTTATGGAAGGCGGATGAAAATCGGAAAGATTTCCCGAAGCGAGGTATAACATGACCGAAGCCGTCATCGTTTCTTCCGTTCGCACGCCCGTGGGCCGCGGTTACAAAGGTTCGCTGCGCACCACGCGTCCCGACGATCTGGCCGCGCTGGTCATCAAGGAAGCGCTGGCGCGTGTGCCGGGCCTGGATTCCAAGGAAATTGACGACGTGATTCTGGGCTGCGCCATGCCGGAAGGCGAGCAGGGCATGAACGTGGCGCGCATTGCGGCGCTGCGCGCGGGACTGCCGGTGGAAACGTCCGCGATGACTGTCAACCGATTTTGTTCGAGTGGACTTCAGGCTATCGCTCTGGCCGCGGACCGCATCCGCAGCGGCGCGGCGCAGGTCATCGTGGCGGGCGGCACGGAATCCATGTCTCTTGTGCCCATGGGTGGCAACAAGATTTCGCCGAATCCCTGGCTGGTGGATCATTATCCGGACGCTTACATCAACATGGGGCTGGGCACGGAACATGTCGCGCGCAAATTCGGCATTTCTCGTGAACAGGCGGACCAGTTCGCCGTCGATTCCCACAGAAAAGCAATTGCGGCGCTGGCAGCGGAAAAATTCAAGGATGAAACGGTGCCCGTCGAGGTAAAAATCACGGCGCTGCCCAACGGCAACGGCGCGAAGCCAAAGGGGCCTGCCAAGCCAGTGACGCAAATATTTGTTTTTGATAAGGACGAACTGCCGCGCGCGGATACTTCGTTGGAAGCTCTGGCGGGATTGAAGCCCGCGTTTCACGTGAAGGGCACAGTCACCGCGGGCAACAGTTCGCCAATGAGCGATGGCGCGGCCGCGGTTGTGGTCATGTCCGATGCCAAAGCAGCACAGCTTGGATTGAAACCGCAGGCGCGCTTCGTTGCTTTCGCTACGGCCGGCTGCTCGCCCGAAGAGTTTGGCATTGGGCCTGTTTATTCCATTCCGAAGGCGCTGCAGTTGGCGGGGCTTTCACTGAATGATATTGCGGTAATCGAATTGAACGAAGCGTTTGCGGCGCAGTCACTGGCCGTGATTCAACAAGCGAATCTCGATGCCGCGCGCGTGAATCCCAATGGCGGTGCAATCGCCCTCGGCCACCCGCTGGGCTGCACCGGCGCGAAGCTGACCGCTTCGCTGATTCGTGAATTGCAGCGCCGCAATGCGCGCTACGGCATGGTGACGATGTGCATCGGCGGCGGCATGGGCGCGGCCGGGATATTTGAGCGCCTAGGCTAGGGCTTTCGTTTTGCAACTATGGTGACCACTAGGGCTTCCGGCTTCCCAGGCATGGTGATGAACTCTTCGACGGTCATCGTTCCCTTTTCGTCCAAGCGCGCCACGTTCCGGAAGGCCATTTTTGCGTCCCCGGCGTCAAACTCCCCATGAAACACCAGGGCATCACCCTCGAAATTCCCGGCGCAGATGACTGCACCGGGGAAATCATTCCCGAAAGCGTAGTACTTGTAGGTTTTTTCCTTGGGGTCCCAGGTGTAGATCAACAGACCCTCGAAGTCACCCACCGGCCCCTGCGAATGGAAACGGTTCACCAGCGAATTGCCACCGGGGCCCAGTTCGCTTTTATAGACGCCAGTATTCACTCCGCCCGCCGGAATCATCGGCGATTTCGGATAAGTCTCTGTGTATTCCCATGTCCCCAGATACATTTTCGCTACACGGTCCATCTCCGGTGACGCAGCAGGAGCAGCGGCTACCTTCGCCGGTGTCAAGGCTTTCCAGCCAGCGTGGTGGCCCAGGAACAAAACGACGAGAACGGCGACTACAGGCAGATATAACATCTTGAAATTTTGCATTACGAGATTCTCCTTTGTTCCTTCACTGAAATAAACTTCTTAGACGGCCACCCCATTCGTCATTCAACTGCTCCACTTGGCTTAGCGGCAGGCCAAAGGTGGAAATCCAGATTTGGGCGTCAATTTTGCCTTCGTCGCCCTCCAGCGTCAACCAAAACAAAGCATCGTTCCACTCCGCTACGCGCAGACAAATGCCGCGTGGCTATTGCATGAGTTCCACCTGACCCGAGATTTTTTCGCCACTGGAGCATGCGTGGCATTGGGGTGCGTCGGGCGCGCGATGCGTTGTGAAGAATGGGTCATTTGGTTTGCGGGCGGCCAGCCGATCCGCCGTGGCCCGGAACTCTATCAATAGACCATTTAATTTGTTAAGACCATTTCTTATGGTCGATAGAAAAACAAGCGTACCTAAGGGGACAAACTGCAGGGAAATCCAAAGGAGTTACTTCCAGCGAACTATATACTGGCCAAGACAGGCCTTTGCTCAAGGTACACATGGAGACAAGGAGAAGTCGCGATGATGCAGGCGGAGAACTGGGTACTCGGCTGGTCCGTTATCTTCACCATAGCCGCCGTCTTATTGCTTCTTCGCAACCGGAAAGTCAGCGAACTGTTTCAGGTCCATGTCCAGGATCGGCCGAAGCGCCGGCTCCTGCTTGCGGCCATCGGGTTCTTCGTCACGTTTGCCGTGGCGCGCTCGATTGCCTACGCCACCTACCGCAATGTTGGCCCTTTTCAGTATGTGTACATCGGGAAGACGCATGTCCATCACCTGGTCTGGGGAATTCTGCTCCTGCTGGTGGTGGGGTTTTGCTGGTTGATCGAAGTGGGAACGGGAGCCAAATCGTCGTCG
Source organism: Candidatus Acidiferrales bacterium (assembly GCA_963702915.1). GTDB lineage: Bacteria > Acidobacteriota > Terriglobia > Acidiferrales > UBA7541 > Acidiferrum. The sequence goes on along the minus strand of OY969770.1, from coordinate 5,185,572 downwards.
CTGGTGGCGAGCCGCTTGATGTCCTTGCTCTATGGTGTGGGCGCGGCTCTTACCCTGGACGAGTTCGCGCTGTGGCTGAACGTGCAAGAGGGTATCTATTGGACGCGGCGAGATTGGGCCAGCCTTGACGCGGTGATCCTCTTCGGAGCCGTCCTGCTCATTGGGATTTGGGGACGTGATTTCCTCAGAGCTGTGGGCATCGAACTCTGGCACTCCCACCGCAAACGCCGGCATAGCCGATAGTGCAATTTCCAGCGCACAACTCCATCTCTACCAGATCTTGCAGGCTTGCTCGCGAACCATCACATCCCCCTTTTTGCAGGCAAAGTCCTTGGCAAACACCTCCATGTTGGATAGGGGGCCGTTGCTGCGAAAACGCGCAAGCGGATGGGGGTTGGTGTTGGTTTGCAGGCGCGCCGCCTCCGCCCTCTGATTTGTACCCCACACCTGGGCCCATCCGAGGAAGAAGCGCTGCTCCGGCGTGTAGCCGTCGATATCTTTCGGGCGTTTGCCCTCGATGGATTTTTCGTACGCAGCATAAGCGATGGCCAGACCTCCAAGATCACCGATGCTTTCGCCGAGCACGAGCTTGCCGTTCTGGTGTAGGCCGGGCTCTACTTCGTAGCTATTGAATTGATTGACCACGCAGTCGCCACGCTCGGTGAAGTTCTTGCGGTCGTCCGGCGTCCACCACTCGTGCAGGTTGCCAGTGCCATCAAATTTGGAGCCCTGGTCGTCAAAGCCATGGCTGATCTCATGGCCGATTACAGCGCCAATTCCTCCGTAGTTCACAGCGTCGTCGGCGCTGGGATTATAAAACGGCGGCTGAAGAATGCCGGCGGGAAAAACAATCTCGTTCATGGAGGCACTGTAGTAAGCGTTTACGGTCGGAGGCGTCATGCCCCACTCCGTGCGGTCCACCGGCCTTCCGATTTTGTCGAGTTCGCGGGTGTACTCGAACTGAATGCTGCGACGAACATTTGCCGCATAAGAGCCGCGGTCGATAATAAGTTTGGAATAATCCCGCCATTTATCCGTATACCCGATTTTCACGTTAAAGGCTTCGAGCTTGGCGAGGGCTGCCTTCTTGGTATCCGGCCCCATCCAGGAGAGCGTCGGGATGTCCTCGCGAAGCGCGGCAATCAGGTTGTTGACCATTTCCTTGGCACGAGCCTTTGCGGCTGGTGGAAAGTACTTGTCGACATAAACTTGTCCGAGCGCTTCGCCCAGGTTCTGGTCGGTGGACTGCACGCAGCGCTTCCAGCGCGGCAGAATCTCCTTCGTTCCGGAGAGCTTCCTGTCATAGAAATCGAAATTCTCCTCCACAAATCGCTCCGGGAGGCCCGGCGCGCTAGCGTGAATCACATGCCACCGAAGGTAGATTTTCCAGTCGGGCAGAGAAACACTGGAGAGTTCCTGGTTTACCTCCTTGAAGAACTCGGGCTGGCGCACGTTGACCTGCTCGACGGGAGGGGCGCCCACGTCGTGCAAGTAACTTTCCCAAGACCAGTCCGGAGTGAGCGTTTTCATTTCCGATGTCTGCATGAGGTGGTAATTCTTTTCGGGATCGCGCAGTTCGACGCGTGTGCGCGAAGCCTTCGCCAGTGCCATTTCGATGGCCATGACGCTTTTGGCTTCGGCGGCCGCTTTTTCTTGCGCATCCCCGGCAAGTTCGAACATTTTCGTCACGTGTTGCTCGTAATCCGCGCGCAACTGCTTGGATTTTTCGTCGTCGCGGAAATAATAATCACGGTCCGGCATGCCGAGACCGCCCTGACCGGCTTGGGCAATAACGCGCGAACTGTCCTTGATGTCCTGGCCAGAGCTGAAGCGAAACAGCACGCCAGTCCCCTCCCGCTGGAGCCGCGCGATTGCCGCGTCCAAGGATTTTCGGTCATTAATCGCGTTGATCGCAGAGAGTTCATCAGCGATGGGCTTCAGGCCAGCGGCCTCGATTGCCGAGGTGTCCAAGCAGCTCGTATAGAAGTCCCCGATCTTCTGCTCATTCGTGCCAGGCACAGCGTTGGCCTTGGCGGAAGCTTCAAGAATCGTTCGCAGGGTTGTGAGGTTATTGTCGCGAAGCTGCGTGAACGTACCCCACGACGAGTATTCCGGCGGGATGGGATTCGCTTTCATCCAGCCGCCCATGGCGAATTGGTAGAAGTTGTCGCAGGGATTGCAAGTCGTGTCGAGATTGTCCAGGGAAAACCCCCAGGAAGAGTCAGCAGCGCTTTTGGCTTTCAGATGGCCAGAAAAGATCAACAGCCCAGCCAGGGAAAATAAGGCGGCGAAACCAAATCCCAAGGGAACGCGGTTCGTTTTCATCCAGAATCTCCTGTTTGCGTCGAAAACAACAGCCACCGAATCCCGAGCAGCGCGAGTTTTTGTACCTGTGGACACGAAAGACTCTACAGCACAGCTGTTGGCTGTGACAATTGTTTTGGCAGCGCAAGCCTACGCACTCAGGTAGCTTGTACCGGAAACCGGCCTGCCCGCGCCTTCGGGTTCCTATTGCGCAAATGTGCCCCACGGGCGTAAAATCCTGAAATTGTTTTTTCAAACGATTGTTTGAATTCTACCCACGGCGCACCGCCGGCAAGGAGCAGCACCATGGCGAGCTCGATTCTTTCCAAACCCGCAGCGAAGGGCGGCAGTTTTCTGCTGGAATCCCCCGCCCCACAGGATGTGTTCACACCAGCGGACCTGACGGATGACCAGAAGCTGATCGGGCAGACGGCGGAGGAGTTCGTCCTGAAGGAAGTCTTCCCGCACATCAAGGAATTGGAAGAGAAGAAGCCGGGGCTCATGGCCGAACTCACGCGGAAGGCCGCGGAGCTTGGGTTGATGAGCGGTGGCACGCCCGAAGAGTACGGTGGCGCGGGGCTCGATAAAGTGGCCAGCACGGTGCTCACCGAGAAGATTTCCATCTACGGCGGATTCGCCACCACGCATGGCGCGCATGCGGGCATCGGCACGCTCCCCATCGTGTATTTCGGCACGGAGGAGCAGAAGGAGAAGTACCTGCCGAAACTCGCCAGCGGCGAATACATCGGCGCTTATTGTCTTTCCGAGCCGCAAGCCGGGAGCGACGCGCAGAACCTGCTGACGCGCGCGGAACTCAGCGCCGATGGCAGCCACTACATTTTGAATGGGCAGAAGATGTGGATCACCAACGGTGGATTCGCCGACCTGTTCATTGTATTCGCGAAAGTGGATGGCGAGAAGCTGACCGCCTTCATCGTGGAAAAGAATTTTCCCGGCTGCAAGCCCGGCAATGAAGAGCACAAGATGGGCATCCACGGCAGTTCGACCACGCCGGTTTTCCTGGAGAATTGCCAGGTGCCGAAGGAAAATCTGCTGCACGAAGTTGGCCGCGGCCACATCGTCGCGTTCAACGTGCTCAATGCCGGGCGCTTCACCCTCGGCGCTTCCTGCGTTGGCGGTTCCAAGTACGTGATCATGACCGCGTCGAAATACGCGAAGGAGCGCAAGGCCTTCGGCAAGCAGATTGGGGAATTTGGTTTGATGAAGGAAAAGCTCGCGGAAATGGCCGTGCAGATCTTCGCCGTGGATTCCATGATTTACCGCACTGCGGGCAATATCGAGGCCGCCATGACGGCCGCTTCCGGTAGCGGGAACAAGGCTCAGAACACCATGAAGGTGCTGGAGGAATACGCCATCGAAAGCTCCATTGCCAAGGTTTATGGCAGCGAAATGCTGGATTTCGTGGTGGACGAGGCAGTGCAGATCTTCGGCGGCTACGGCTACCACGAGGATTATCCCGTCTGCCGCGCCTACCGTGATTCGCGCATCAACCGCATTTTTGAGGGCACCAACGAAATCAACCGCATGCTCATCATCCAGATGCTCATGAAGCGGGCCATGGGCGGGCAATTGCCCTTGATTCCCGCGGCCATGAAACTTGCCGACGAAATTCTCGCCGGGCCTTCCTTTGAGGAAGCCCCCGAAGGCGTGCTGGCGGAAGAAGCGCGCGTCATTGCCAACGCCAAGAATATGTTCTTGCAAGGGGCAGGCGGGGCGGTCCAGAAGTTCCGCGAAAAACTGGCGGACGAGCAGGAATTGATCGGCGCTCTGGCCAACATGGTCATGGAAATTTACGCGATGGAGTCCTGCCTGCTGCGCGCGCAGAAAGCTGCCGCCGCGAAGGGTGAAGCCACCTCGTCCGTGATGATTGATGCCGCTCGCGTCTTCATCGCCGATGCCGCCGAACGCGTGGATCACGAAGCCAAGCGAGCCATCGCCGCAGTCCACGAAGGCGACATGCTCATTACTCAAATGGCCGTGCTGAAGCGCTTCGCCAAGCGTCCCGCCGTGGATACCATCGCGCTGCGCCGGCGCATTGCCGCCGCCGTCCAGGCGCAAGACCGCTACCCGTTCGAGGGCCGCTGAGGGCTGGCGGCACCGCCACCGGACAGCGAATCCTCACTGTTCCTTCGGCTTGTTGATGGTGTTTAGCGTTTCCACGTTGAAGCGCTTGTAGTCGGAATAGCGATTGGCCACGTTGATCTTGAATCCCTTCACCAGCAGGACTCGCACTCCAATATGTGCCTCAACGTAAGTGGGTAGCCAGACTTCGTTGTTCACATAGGATTGCTCGAAAACAAAGCTCGTGCCTTTCTGCAGATTGGCCAGCAATCCTCCGCCAATTTTCACGTCGCCCACAAAATAGGCCTCCAGCCTCGCCACATCGTGCGCCTTCTCGTCCACCCACACGACGCCGGCGAGTTCCTTCACCACGCGTTCTTCCATGTTCTTGGGCTTGTATTCGGGATTTGGCTCAAAATCGAAGACCAGCACATCCTGGCCGCGGAAGCGCTCCCGGCGCGGGTTCACGAACTGGGAGACCCGCAAAAACACTTCAATGCCGGGATCCTCTTTTTCCTTTTCTTCTTTCCCTTCTTCCTTGGCTTTCTCTTCCTTTGCTTCTTTCTTCTTTTCCTGCTTTTGCAGCTCTTCGATGTGCTTCTGCGTCTTTTCGTTTTCTTTTTTCTGTTCTTCGTCACTGAGAGGCTTGCCGTCCTTCTTTACGAGCGTGGAAACCTCCTCGCCATTCAGGTAGAAGAAGGTGTACTCCTTTGCCTCTTTTTTCGTCACCTTGCCGGTCTTGTCGAATTCCGTCTCTTCCTCGACATTCGTGCCCGCGTAATTTTCCTTAATCTTGTCGATCTGCTTCTGATTCGCGTCAATTTCCTCGAACAATTTTTTCAGGTCCGGCAACTGCACTTGTGACTTCCTGGGAAAATCAAAGACCCGCTCACCCACGGTTTCATTCACCGCCGCTCGCGTCACGCTCACGTCGTACGTATCGTTTCCCCGGTGCAATTCCAGCTTGTACGGCAGCCTCACGCCGCTCACACTCCGGTAATCGTCATAATAGATGTCGCGGGGAATACCCGCGATCGTGGCCTGCTCTTCCACAATCAAATGAGATTGCGGATCAAAGTAAACTTCCCATTGCACGCCGGTTGGATAAGTAAGCTGCACTTCCAGCGCATCATGCCCGCGCACTTGCGCATGCCCTTGAAACACCGCGCCGATCTTCTTCTTTGCGAGCGCCTGCAACCGGGTGTTGTAATACTCAGCCGCCGCTTCCATCTCCAACGCCTGCAGCCCCAACAATGTGCCGATTTCGCCGGTTTCGGTCTGGTGCCAGGCGGACTTGCCGTTGTACGACTCGATTAGCGCTTTGCCTTCGCTTTGAATCTCTGTGTAATAGCGGTTGGGTTGTTTCGTCCGGAAGGTGAACGTGCCGGGTTTCTCCTCTGTCCCTCTGTTGAACGCCCCATCCATGGAAAGCGTCTGGATCCGTGAGATGGCTTTGCTTCCCCCCGTCGCCTTCAAATACTGCTCAATGACTTTGTTGGCGTCCTGCGAGTGAGCAGTTCCGGCCCCGGCAAGGCTAAGAATGAGCGTGAAGACAAAAAGAGCGAGTGAGCGCATGGTGTCCTTGAGTAGATACGCAGCACCACGGAAAAAGTTGCTCATCCGGTTGGACGCGATGCGCGCAGTTGGAACTACACTCTACCCTGCTTGCGGGCTGTTGCCGGCGAGAGGCGCTATTTTGTGGCCAATGGCCGATTCAAATATTTTTCGTATAAATCCTTCTGCTTGTTATCCGTAGAGGTGAGCTGCCCCTTGATAAATAGATAGCGCACCTCGGTGGTCAGCTCCAGCGGGTCTCCGTTGGTGACGATCAGGTTGGCAGTTTTCCCCGTTTCCACGGTGCCTAATTCGCTGTCCAGACCCAGGATTTGCGCAGGGTACAGCGTAACGGCCTTCAATCCATCGTCGTATGCCAGTCCGTGAGAAACCGCGTTGGCCGCCTGCTGCCCCAAGCGCCTGGAAAAGCTGTTGTCAAAGCTCCCGAAGGCGATCTTTACGCCTGCGGCGACAAGCTCCGCGGGTTGCGTCATCAGGCGGTCGTACGCGTCATCCTCTTCCAGCGGATATTCCAGGGTCGGCCGCAGGATCACCGGCACGTTCTTCGAGCGCAGCAGGTCTTTCACTTTCCACGCTTCGCCGCCGCCCGCCAGAATTATTTTCAGTTTCTGCTTCTCGCAAAACTCCACGGCATTGCGGATGTCGCGCGCCCGGTCCGCGAAAATAAGGACCGGCATCTCTCCGCGCACCACCGGGATCATGGCCTCCAGCTTGACGTCGCGATCGTAGACCGCTCCCTTTGTTTCCGCGACCTGCGCGTAATGCCGCGACTGCTCGATATAGTTGGCAAGCTGGTCCACGGCTTTGTCGTATTCCTTTTTCGCGTCGCTGAACGACTTCTCTTTTCTGGAGAACGTCGCTAAGTCGAACGACTGCGTCTCGATTTTGGGCCAGATCACCACCATTGCGGCATTTTTGCGGATTAGCATTTCGGCGGCCGTCCAGCCCGCCAGGTGAATGGCCGAGGCCTGCCCGCCGATGATGTTGGCGCCGAGGGAGGAATCCATTCCGCCGCTCGAAGGCACTGCCAGCACTTCTGTGATGCCCGCCGCGCGTGTCACCGGAATGTGCGCGCTGGACGGTAGAATTGCCGTCGCCGCCACCACATCCGGATTGAACGTCCCTATTTCCGTGGTGTCCACCGTAGCGAGTACTGCGCCGATCTCTCGCAAGCCCATCTGCGTGATAGGATCGAACAACCCCGGGTAGACCTGCAGGCCCTTTGCATCAATCACTTTCGCTCCGGCGGGAATGCTTACGTTGGCGCCCACCGCGGCGATCTTGCCATCGTGAATGATCACGGTGCCGTCTTCGACGGGCGCTCCCGCCAACGTGAAAATCTTTGCGTGGATGATCGCGGTATCCGGTGCTTCTTGGCCGAACCCCGTCACTGCCAGGAATAAACAGCCAGCGAAAAGAAGGGACACGCGCAATTTCCTCTGTCCGGGATTCATCGCGCACCTCCCAGGACAACCTGCTCTTGTGGCGGCTTGGACTTTTCCTCGGGTTTCTTTTCGTCGGGTTTCTTCTCCTCGAGCTTCTTTTCTCCGGGTTTTTTCTCTTCCGCTTTCTTTTCCTGGGCCTTTTTCTCCGCGCTCTTCTTCTCCTTTTCCAGCAAATCCTTCTTTTCCTGCTCGAGTGCCGCACGTCCCGCCAAGTCCTTCTCGCGGTCAAAGTAAACGCGACCGTCAATCAGAGTTTTTTGCACCACGGCGTACGCGCTCATCGGATCGTGATTGTAGATCACCAGATCGGCGTCTTTCCCCGCTTCGATGGAGCCCACGCGCTTCTCAATGCCAAGCTGAATCGCGGGATTAATGGTCACCATTTTCACCGCTTCGTCGTGCGTCAAGCCGCCGTAGCGCATGGACTTCGCCGCTTCCTGATTCAGATGCGCGGCTTCCGCCGCGTCATCCGAATTCACGGAAACCACCACACCGCGCCGGGTCATCAACGCCGCGTTGTACGGGATCGCGTCATACGCTTCCACCTTGTAAGCCCACCAGTCCGAAAAAGTCGAAGCTCCGGTGCCAGATGCCGCGATTTCTTCCGCCACCTTGTATCCTTCCAGGACGTGCTGCAGCGTCTGTACGCGGAAACCAAATTCCTTGGCCACGCGCAGCAACATCAGGATTTCGTCTTCGCGGTAGCAGTGCGCGTGCACGTAACGCTTCCCTTCCAGCACCTCGACCAGCGGTTCGAGTTTCAAGTCGCGGCGCGGCGGAATCAGGCTCTTTTCTCCTGCCGCTACGCGCTTGTTGTAATCGTCCCAGGTTTTCTTGTAATCGCGAGCTTCGGTAAACGCGCCGCGAATGGTTTCTTCCACGCCCATACGCGTTGCTGGATAACGCTCCGGCAAGCCAGCCCCGCGGAAATTCGAGTGCTTCGGATTTTCACCCAGAGCAAATTTGATGCCCGGCAACGCGCCCTCAAAGGGAAGCTTTGCCGCCGGTTGTCCCCACCGCAGTTTGATCACGATGGTCTGCCCGCCTATGGGATTCGCGGAACCGTGCAGAACATTTGCCGCCGTGACACCGCCCGCCAGGTCGCGAAAAATTGCGGGGTCATCCGAGTTCAGCACGTCGGCGATATTCACCATTGAGGAGACCGAAATGGTGCCTTCGTTCACACTGCCATCAACGGCGATGTGCGAGTGACAATCGATAATTCCGGGCATCACAAATTGCCCGCTGGCATCCAGCACCTGGGCGTCCGCTGGCGCTCTCAATGCGGTGCCCACCGCAACGATTTTCCCATCCTTAATAAGGATGTCGCCCTTCTCGATCGTTCCATGCGTCACGGTCAGGATCGTGGCGTTGCGAATCAAGAGTGCTGGCGCTTCAACCGGCGCTGCATTGGGCTTTGCCTCTTTTCCACGGGCCACGGCTCTCGCGCCAAACAGCGAGCACAACAACGCAACCGCCGCGACACTGACATTCATGTTGCTCCGGCTCATTGCGCACCTCCCGTCATCGCACCAGGTTTCGTTCCGCTGAAATCAAAGGTGTAGCCCAAGGTGCTGATCGAACCCTTCATGGTGTTCCCCTCAAAAGTTCCCGTGAACTGCACGTCAGTGGGATTGCCGTCAATGGGAAGATTGATGGTAAAGCTGACTTTATTTTCGCTGACGTAGCCGCTGAAAAGACTTCCTGTGCCACGTGTCGGACTGTCCACTGTTCCGGTCAAAGTGCCGTCCGTGGCCATCCAGAGGTCCGCGGTCATTTCTTCCTGGCCATCCGGAGTGGTTGTGGTCAATTTCCACTTTCCGGTCGGGTCGCCCTTGGGGGGTTCGCTGGGACGCAGCGGTTCGCGCACTTCGAATTTTCGCCCGTCCACAAACACTAATTTTACTTTTGCTTTTTTGTCGAACAGGTCACCGTCGGTCACCACCAGGTTGGCAATCTTGCCCTTTTCGATCGATCCGAGCACGTCCGCCACACCAAAGATTTCCGCCGGCGATAGCGTCAGAGCGCGCAAGGCCGCGTCTGCGCTCAAGCCCGCATCAATGGACTTTTTTACCGCGGGCAAAATGTCCTTTGCAGTTGCGATCCCGCCTGAATAAAACGCGAACTTCACTCCCGCCTTTTCTAGTGCCGCCGGTGACGATGCTGCGCGGTCGCGGAATCGTAGCGTGCGCAACGACGGGACATCCTCCGGATCGCCATCTTTCGGCGCTTCCGGCCATTTCAAATCCGCCAGCACCGGCACTTTCTTCGCCGCAATCTCCGACGCCACTTCGTAGCCCATCTGGCCGCCGTATATTACGTTATTTAGTTTCCACTCCTCGCCAAGCACCAGCGCCCGCCGAATCTGCAGCGAACTATTCCCGGGAATCAGCACGGCCGCGTGTTTCTGGAGGGCTTCCTTCAGCGCTTCCGTGCTCGGGTCGTATTGCGGGCGCTCCACGCCACGCGGATTTTTTTCGTAAATCGCATTCGCCTGCGCTCCCCAGTTCGTATCAATCCAAACCTGCCGCACATACGCAATTGCCCCCATCAGCGAGCTGGGATAACTGCGGAATCCTCTGCTGGCTTCCAGGGAAACCGGAATCCCTACCGGCGCCTTCACCACCAGATTTCCCGCGCGCTCGCCCGCCAGGTCAAGCACCGCCGCCTGCCCGGGGAACATGCCAGTTTTGGGAGCAGAGACCGTGGTGGTGAATCCCGCGCTGCGCCAACCTTCGATTCGTGCATCCGACAAATTGATTTCATCGGCGGCATTGCGCCATGGCGTTGTTGCGGGCCGATCCTCCGGCCCTTTGGAGATGGGCGGCCTGGCGTTGCCCTCGCCGGCAGCTGCGCTTCCGCCGGCACCGCTCGGGGGTGCCGCTGCTGACAAGCCGACATCCGTGAACGCATCCACCAATCCCGGGTAGACAATCAATCCCTTTCCTTCGATCACCCACGCATCCGGCGGAATGGTCACATTCGTGCCCACGGCCGTAATCACTCCGCGCGATACCAGCACGGTAGCGTTGTCCATCGGCGCGCCTGAAACGGGCACAACTTTCGCGCCGCGAATCGCAAAACTCCGCGGCTCTCCACCCTGGGCTGCCGCCCGTCCCGCCCCGCAGAAACTCAATAACATTGCAGCAAGCACAACGAAACCCTGGCGCTGGCGAACGCTCTTCCGTCTCATGTCTTACTCCTTGTATTGCGTGCGAGGACCCCGATCGCTCGCGATTCCCCGCAAGCATTGAGGCTATTGGGAACCTGCCGGAAGGTCAAGCGCTTCAAAACAAAATGGGACAGGCCCCGCAACCTGTCCCATGATTTGAAGTTCAAGCAATTCACCCGTGTTACGGCTTCTTCTTGCCGAACAGCCCACCCAACTGCTTCGTGGCGTCCGACACGCCCTTGACGCCGGTCGTTCCGGCCACGCCAGCCAAATTAGTGACCGATCCACCCGCGCAGGTGAGTTCCGATTTCATCAAGCTGGCTGTTGCACCACCGATGTCGGGCGTGAATTGCGGGTTCGCGGTCGTGCCGTGAATTTGCAGCGGGACCTTGACTCCGCCATTCTTGCAGCTTGCGCCCGCTCCCAGCACTTTTCCGGCGGCACCGCCAATCGCGCCGCCCTCCGCGCCGCCGGCTGCACCCAGCATGGAGGCATTCACCGTGGCCACCAGCTTGAAGTCCATCGTGTTCTTCGAGTCCAGTGTGCCGCCGCCCACCACCGATCCCAGCGAGGGCAGCACAAGATTGAAGTTGTCCACGCGCATACCTGTGGGGGCCATGTGCACATCGGAGGTCATCTTTTCAATGTCCAAATCCTTCCCGGACTTGATTCCCGCGAGCGACGCAACACCCGACATCCTCTGTCCGAGGTCGAAGCCCGAGAGCTTGCCATTGAAAAAGCCGATGTTGCCATCCGTTACCAGCTTACTCGTCGGACCAGTCATGTGCAGGTTTGTGTTGAGTGTCCCCGCAGTCAATTTGGTGCCTTGGGGCGGGTTGATCCCCAGCGCGGGAAGGAAGGCTTCCAGGTCCGTTGCGGGCAATCCCTCGCCTGTCATCTTCACGTCTACGGCAAATGCGTCACCTTCGGACTTGTAGGTGCCACTCAAATTAGATTTGGCGTTGCCAATACTGACGGTCGAGGGGTCCAGCACACCTGTGCTTTTGGCCAAGTCATATGTCGTATCGAAGTCCAGCACTGCGGGGACGCCCGCCGCATTCCCGCCCGCAATCAGCACGGCCTTGGAGAGTTTCAAGCTGCCCTTGGTGGACATTTGTCCGCTTTTGCTGGACAGGTTTGCAGCCATATCCACGGTGCCGCCCAGACCAAGTGAGGGATCGAGGAAGCCGGTCTTCGCCAAGTCCAATGCGCTGACCGTCAACTTCACGTCCTGCGGCGTGAACGCGGCGTCCTTCGGGTCCACCGGCCCCACTTTGCCATTGATTTTCATCGTGCCGCCGCCGGGAAGTCCCATAGAGAAGTCCACCTTGATAGGGCTCGTCATGGAAACATCGGTGGCCGTCAGATTGAGAGGCGCGTATACGCTGCGCTTCTGTGAATTGGTGTTGCCGATGGTGATTTGGCCGTCCTTCAACTCGATTTTCCCGATGGACAAGGACTGGGCGGCATTGCCGCTCGAACCGCTGGGTTCGGGCATTTGCGGCGCCGCATTTTTCGGCTGTGCGGGCGTGCTACCGCCGATGGACGAAAAGTTCCAATTTCCGTTGGGATCCTTCAGCATCATCACCTGAGGCTTTTCGATGATGACCTCCGTAACATTCAGCCGTTTGGACAAGATCAGCGGCAACAGTTCCACGCCGACGCGCACCGATTGCGCCGTCAGGAACGGTCCTGAATTGAATTTCGGGTCATCGCTGATGGAAAGATTGTCGATGCCCAACGACGTGCGAATCAGCGACAGACTTAGATTTCCCACTTGTACTTTGCGTCCCAGTGCTGTTGAGGCTTGCTCCTCGATCGTGGGACGGAAATTGTTAACGGGAATCACAAACGGCAGAAGCACCACAATCAGGAGTAGAACGACGATCAGGATGGCGATCCACTTTAACTTTTTGTACATGGTTTCCTCCGGGATGGCAGGCGCGGGCGGTTTCTTCTGTGCGTCTGGGCTGCATAATATCACACAGTTTTATGCTCGCAGCGCGACTCCTTTTTTCGCTTGGAGCCAGCCAAATTTCGCGAGATTCGTTCGGTCGCCTCTTGGGGATTCAGCTCCGGGAGGCTGCGCATTCGAGTGAAAGTGCGCGCAGAATCTGTGCAAAAAAATCGTGCTAAAATCATCGTGCGGGGCCGTTGCTTAAATGGATAAAGCACAGGTTTCCTAAACCTGCAATCCCGGTTCAAGTCCGGGCGGTCCCACCATTAACATTGCCGATTGCTAATCTTTACGGTCGTTTCTAGCAAGGCGATATCGCAAGTTCTACTTCATTTGCGATACCTTGATCACTGCTGCCGCCAATGACGGCATTAGGAACAGTGCGCCGATACCCACGGCAAAAAGCAGGCCTCGCACCCCGCGGGTTTTGTATAAATAGTACGGAACAACGATGGGCCATGCGAAAAACACGAAGGCATCGAATTCGTAGGGCACACGGAAACCCCGCGCCAGCCTGTCAACGCGAACCCAACAAACCAATATGAACTGGAATGCAAGCGACTGCAAGATTTCAGTTTCTTTCGGCACGGGCATACCATGCAAAGCGATGACTGAGCTGCCGACCGAGAGAATAGCGGTAAGCAATACTAGCGGGAACAAAGACCTGGAAAGAATCATACTTGCGCCAGTTTAACTCCGTCGAAACAGATTTCACCTGCTCATTTCGACTCCTTCGGGTTTGAATGTTTTGATTTTCCCCTTTTTTGCCCATTCCCAAATCCCCCACTAGTGCTACTCTTCCTCTAACACCGTGTCTTCGCCGGTGCCCTGAGCAACCCCGGGCCTCGCCAGCGCTCCATTCTGAGGTGACCCGTCACAATTTTGGAGGACTCACTTGCCTCGTTCACGTAAGTTTTTCTGGTCTCTGTCTCTGTTCTTCGTATTCCTCGCTTTCTTCGACTGTCCCGCCAACTCGCAACAAAACTCTGCGACTCCCTCGAATCCCCCGCTCTATCTGGATCCCAAGGCGCCGGTGGATAGCCGCGTGGACGATCTCGTTTCCCGCATGACCCTGGATGAAAAGGCCTCGCAGATCGTGCACAAAGCCGCAGCCATCCCGCGCCTGCAAGTCCCCGCCTACAACTGGTGGACCGAAGCGTTGCACGGCGTCCTCACTTCGCCCACGACTGTTTTCCCGGAGCCCATCGGCCTCGCCGCATCGTTTGACTCTTCGCTCGTTCACCAGATGGCCATCGTGATTAGCACGGAGGCGCGCGCCAAGCATCACGAGCAAGTGCGCCACGGCATTTTCCAGGACGTCGGCCTGGACTTCTGGTCGCCCAACGTGAATATTTTCCGCGATCCGCGCTGGGGCCGCGGGCAGGAAACTTATGGCGAGGACCCGTTCCTCACTTCGCGCATGGGTGTTGCGTTTGTCTCCGGCATGCAGGGCGATGACCCGAACTATTTCCGCACCATCTCGACACCCAAACACTTCGCGGTCCACAGCGGACCGGAGACCACGCGCCACATCGTGGACGTCAAAGTCTCCAAGCACGATATGGAGGACACTTATCTTCCTGCGTTCCGCGCCGCCGTCACCGAAGCCAAAGCCGGCTCCGTGATGTGCGTGTACAACAGCGTGAACGGCGAACCGGGATGCGCCAACAAATTCCTCCTCCAGGACCAGTTGCGCGACAAATGGAAGTTCCAAGGCTACGTGGTTTCCGATTGCGACGCCGTGGCGGATATTCAACGCGGGCATCACTTCGTCAACACGCTTGCGGAGGCCGGCGCCATTTCCATCAAGCGCGGCACGGATCTGGATTGCAACGACACCGGCATTGACTATTCGCGCTACGTTGCTGCCGTCCAACAGGGGCTGCTGACGGAGGCTGAGCTGGATGTCGCCGTCAAGCGCCTGATGAAAGCGCGCATGCTGCTGGGTATGTTCGATCCGCCGGAACTCGTGAAATATGCGCAGATACCCTACAGCGAAATGGATTCGCCGGAACACCGCGAACTTTCCCTGCGGCTCGCACGCGAATCCATGGTGCTGCTGAAGAACGACGGCCTGCTTCCTCTCAAGCCGGGAACAAAGAAGATTGCCGTGATCGGTCCTCTTGCCGATCAGCTTCCCGTACTCTACGGCAATTACAATGGCACGCCTTCGCGTGCCACATCTGCCCTGCAGGGCATCCAGAAACAATTCGGCTCCAGCGAAATTACCTACGTCGCCGGAACGCGCTTCCTTCGCCTCGGGCAAATCATTTCAGAAGCCATTCTCTCAACGCCGGATGGCCAGCCCGGCCTGAAGGCGGATTATTTCAAGGGGATAAATCTGGAAGGCGCTCCCGTAATGAGCCGGGTCGACAAATCCGTGGACTTCACCTTTGCGGCCCCGGACGCCGTTCCCACTGTGGGCAACATGAACTTCTCCGTGCGCTGGACGGGATTCCTCACCCCGCTGGAATCCGGCGCGTACGACCTCGGCTTCAATGGCGACGACGGCTATCGCGTCTGGCTGGACGACAAGCTTCTGCTCGAAGATTGGAGCATGCACGGGCCGTCGCTGAAAACCACCACCGTTGCGCTGGAAAAAGGGCACAAATATGCCGTCAAGATCGAATACTTTCAAGGAGCGGGTGGAGCTGTTGCGCAATTCGTTTGGTATCCTCCCACAGCGGACCCGCTTCAGAAAGCCTTGGCCGACGCCAGCAATGCAGATGTAGTCATCGCCGTTGTTGGCATCACTTCCGCACTCGAAGGCGAGGAGATGGGCATCAACCTTCCCGGTTTCAAAGGCGGGGATCGCACCAGCATCGATTTGCCGAAAGAAGAAGAGGATCTTCTCAAAGCCGTCAAAGCCACCGGAAAGCCTCTCGTGGTTGTGCTGATGAATGGCAGCGCCCTGGCCGTGAACTGGGCGCATGCGAATGCCAACGCCATTCTCGATGCGTGGTATCCGGGCGAAGAAGGCGGCACCGCCATCGCGGAGACTTTAGCGGGCGCCAATAATCCCGCGGGACGTTTGCCGGTCACTTTCTACACGGGCATCGAGCAATTGCCGCCATTCGAAGACTACGCGATGAACAATCGCACTTACCGCTACTTCAAAGGCCAGCCCCTGTATCCTTTCGGATATGGGTTAAGCTATTCCAAATTCGCCTACAGTAAGGCGAAACTCTCGCAAGCGAAGTTGAAGGCCGGCGAACCTTTGACTGTTCAGGCGGTGGTCAAGAATACGGGCGGCCACGATGGCGATGAAGTCGTCCAGGTCTACTTGACCTTCCCGCAGCTCCCCGGTGCGCCCATCCGCGCCTTGCGCGGATTCACGCGCGTCCATGTGCCCGCGGGTCAAACCCAGAAAGTGCAATTAAAACTTGACCCGCGCGACCTGAGTTACGTCGACGAAGCCGGAGACCGCCTCGTTGCCGCCGGCAAATACCGCGTCAGTGTGGGCGGCGGACAACCGGGGACTTCTCCGGCAGTCGTCGAAGTTCCGCTGGAAATCCGCGGCGAATACAAACTGCCTGAGTAGCTGACAACACATTTGGGCCGGCAATCCAGCGACGCCCACGCGGTGTCCATTAACATTCCTATTGACGCCGGGAGCCGCCCGGAGTTAGATTCTTCCTGAATTGAATCGTTTTAATGCTTCCAGCATCTTTTGATTCGCATCCCCACGAATGATGCATTCTGACAAGAAAGCTGAGGTCTTTATCATGAGCAATTCCGCGCTGCGGTCGTTTGCCGCAATCCGCATCGCTTTCGTCGCCGCCCTCGCGGCCATCTCGCTTTCCTTCGCCGGCAGTTCCCTGCTCGCGCAAACCATTGTGGTGGACGCCGCTCCCAGCCATTCCACCAACTCCATTCGCCCCACGGAAGCGCTGGGAGCGGGCATTGACCGCATCGGCTATGGCGCCGCGGATAAGCTTTACGTTGAGCCCACTATCTCCCAGGTTCTCTCTGCCGGATGGCAAACGGTTACCTATCGCCAAAACACCGAACTCCACATGGAAGCGTGGCACTGGAATCCGCAAGGCACATGGAGCGATCCTTCCGGCAAAGGCTACTTCATCGGGAACGCCACTCCCGGTGCCGACCCCATCCGCCATTCCTATGGCTACGGGCTCCCGCATCGCGGCGTCACGCGCGACGACGGCACGGATACGGACGGCTACTCGCGGCTAACCGATGGCGATCCCAATTCCTATTGGAAGAGCAATCCGTATCTCACGCAACCTTTCACGGGACAGAGCGATGCCATGCATCCGCAGTGGGTCATCGTGGATCTCGCCGGCAAGCGTGACATCAGCGCTATTCGCATCTTATGGGGCGAGCCGTATGCCACGCACTATCTCGTGCAATATTTTACTGGCGAGGACCCCATCAAGAAGCCCACGGCCGGCGTTTGGCAGACCTTTCCCAATGGCGCAATCACCGATGGCAAGGGCGGCAGCGTGGTCTTGCAACTCGTCTCTGCTCCCATTCCTGTGCAACACGTTCGCATTCTGATGACCACCTCCTCGAACACGTGCGATACGCACGGCTCGGCGGACAAACGCAATTGCGTTGGCTATGCCATTCGCGAGCTGTACATCGGCACAACCTCAGCCGGCGGCCAATTCCACGATCTCGTTCGCCACACACCCGATCAGGATCAGACCATGACTTACTGCTCTTCCGTTGATCCGTGGCACGAGCCGGAGAATCTCGATGAAAAGGCCGGCGATCAAATTGGCTTCGATCTTTTCTTCACGGGCGGTTATACCCGCGGGTTGCCTGCCATGATTCCCATCGCGGTGATTTACTCCACTCCAGAAGACGCGGTCGCACAACTCAGCTACCTGGAAAAGCGCGGCTATCCAGTCTCCTATGTCGAAATGGGCGAAGAAGCGGATGGACATTACACGCCGCCCGAAGATTACGCGGAACTCTATCTGCAATTTGCCGCGGCGCTGCATCGCTTCGATCCCAAGCTCAAGCTCGGCGGACCCATTTTCACCGGCGTCAATCGCGACATCGAGACATGGCCCGACGCCAACGGCCAGGCCTCCTGGACGCGCCGCTTCATTAACTATTTCAAGGCGCGCGGCAAGCTCGGTGAATTGGCGTTTTTCTCCTTTGAACATTACCCCATGGATCCCGGGAAGATTCAGTGGAGCAACTTGTACGACGAAGCGAATCTCGTCACCGGCATTATGAAAGTGTGGCGGGAAGACGGCGTGCCCGCGAACGTGCCCTTAATGATCACCGAGTCCAATATTTCCTGGCAGGATTCCGAGGCTTTCGTGGACATCTGGGGCGCTCTCTGGCTGGCGGATTACATCGGAGCGTTTCTGGATGGCGGCGGCGCGGCGGTCTACTATTTCCATTATCTCCCACTGGGCGTGGGCCGCGGGGCCAATAATTCGATGGGCACCTTCGGGATGTTTTCCACGGATGCCGATTTCAAGATTAAACAGCCGTTGTCGCAGTTTTTCGCCAGCCAACTGTTGAACCTCGAGTGGATGCAACCTGGCAATGGCCTACACAAACTGTTCTCCGCGCAAAGCGATATCCGCGATGGGGCTAACAACGTACTCGTCACTGCCTACTCCGCCTCGCGGCCCGATGGCACCTGGTCCCTGCTGGTCATTAATAAGGACCAGGAAAATGCCCATGCTGTCCGCATCTCTTTTGCGAACGCCACCGCTTCCGGCGCAAGCTCCTTCTCTGGTCCCGTCACACTGAAAACCTTCGGCAAGGCGCAATACCAGTGGCATCCCTCGCGCACTGGCGGCACGGCTGATCCCGACGGCCCGATCGTTTCTTCCACGGTGAACGCCGATTCCGCGACCTCCTTTACACTGCCCGCAGCGTCGGTGACCGTGATTCGCGGCAATATCAAGCCTTCCGACCGCACCCACTGAGTTCGCATCGCTGCGAGTTTTTCCCCGGCACCTTCGAACCTACGGTGGGGCCGCATGTTCTTCGCCCTGACCCACCTTTGCCACTGGCTTCCGCTTCCCCTATAATCCCAGCCCAACGGAGTGGTCCACTGACTTGTCCGAATCGGCTGCCAGCCCGGCGCGCTACGCCCTTGCCGTCATTACCGATGACGAAGAAATCTTCCCGGAGATTCGCAAGCATCTCGGCAGCGAATTCCGTACCAAGCTGGCTTCCGATGAAAACACCATCAGGGAGCTATTGGAGGAGCCCGACCTCCACGCCATTCTTTTCAATCTCGATTGCATCGGAGACGGCCCCATCGACGGTCTGGAGGTCCTGGCCGAAATCCGCCGCATTCGCGACGATGTAGTGATTGTGGCCTTCACCAGTTCCAATCAACGCACTCTTCCTCTGAAAGCCAGCCAGGCAGGGGCCGACGAATTCTTCCTCTTTCCGATGCGCTTCGAGGAGTTGAAGATTGTTCTCTCGCGGGCCATCGAAAAACGTGCATTGGAATTGGAGGGGCGGCGCCTGGTTGAGCAGGTCGAGAGCAAAGCGGCCTTCTACGGGCTCGTCGGCGGCAGTGACCCCATGCAAAAGGTCTATCAGGCCATCGAAGCCGTGGCGGCCACCAGCGCGTCCGTCGTCCTCCGCGGGGAAAGCGGCGTGGGTAAGGAGCTCGCCGCCAACGCCATCGTGCAGTGCGGCAATCGCGCCGATAAGCCGTTCGTTTGCTTGAATTGCTCGGCGCTCCCGGAAAGCCTGATGGAGTCGGAACTCTTCGGCTATGAAAAAGGCGCATTCACCGGCGCTGACGCCGCCAAGCCTGGGCTAGTGGAATTGGCGCACGACGGCACGCTGTTTCTGGACGAGATCACGACGCTCAATCCACCGCTGCAGAGCAAGCTGTTGCGCGTGCTGCAGGAACGCTCCGTGCAGCGGCTCGGTGGCCGCAGCGCCAGGAAGATCGATTTCCGCCTGATCACCGCCACGAACGACGACCTGGAAGATTGCGTACGCAAAGGGCGTTTCCGCGAAGATCTCTATTTCCGCATCAATGTCGTGCCAATTTTTCTTCCTCCGTTGCGCGAACGGGAAGGCGATGTGCCGCTGCTGATAGACCATTTCCTCCGCATTTATTGCGCTTCCGCGAAGAAACCCCTGAAGACACTGCAGCCGGAAGTCCTGGAAATCCTCGAGGAGTATTCCTGGCCGGGGAATGTACGCGAACTGGAGAATCTGGTGCAGAGGCTCGCGGTGATGGTGGCTGGCCACGTGATTACCGCCGAACACCTGCCGCAACAACTACTGCACCACAGCGCTTCCGGCCAGGAAGCCATCTTGATCCCTGAGGATGGCGTGGATTTCGACGCCGAGATGGAAAAGATCGAGGTCACCTACCTGAGCGCGGCGTTGCGGCGGACCAGCGGCAAGAAAACTGCGGCCGCGGCGCTGCTACAGATCGATCCCCAACGGATGAAGTACCTATGCCGGAAACACGGCATCCAGTAGCGAGCCAAAAGGGTTAAATTTTAACCATAGCGCGGTTACTTTTTTACCTAGCGAAGAATAATTCATCGCGAGGTCTCGTCCGCCCCCTGGTACTTTCGTACTAAGGGCTTTCTTTTCAGCGCGCCTGACGCTTAACGCCGCATTTCCCAAGTTTGGCACACCACCTGCACTATATTCGACCGTCCGCGGGGGAAAAGATTCCAGCGACAAAAATTCTAGCTAGGGGAGAACAAAGAAATGTCCATCCAGAAAAAGAGTTTAATCAGCACCCTGAAGACCACCAAGAAAGCCAACGTCGCCAGCGGCGCGGTCAAGGATGAAGGAACTTCCGTGCACGCCGGAACTGAGAAGGTGAAACTTGGCCAGGGCAAGGTCCAGTTTGGCCAGGGCAAGGTCCAGTTTGGCCAGGGCAAGGTCCAGCTTGGCCAGGGCAAGGTCCAGCTTGGCCGGGGCAAGTTCAAGCTTGGCGAGGGCAAGGTTAAGTTTGGCGAGGGCAAGGTCCAGCTTGGCAAGGGCAAGGTCAAGTTTGCAGTAATAAAGTAATTGCACCGAAATCGCAGGGCAAAGAAAAATCAGAGAAGAGGCTGCCAATCGGCAGCCTCTTTTTTGTGGAATGGTTCTCTTAGATTGGGGAACTGTCTACAGTATTCCAGGCCAGGAATAGGCAGTTCCGAGGTTTTCCTACCAGAGTTTTCGACCCCAGAAATCCGAAACCATTTTCCATCCTAGGCCAAGTAGACTTCGGCGCTCGCCGTACACACGCGCGACACCGATCATGCCTGGTTTGAGGGTGAAGCCGGGATCTTGCACATAAAGATCCACAAAATAGAAGTGCGGCGGGTTCATGCCCTTCAACTCGACCGGTCCGAGGAGTTTGGGGTCCATTTCCGTTGGCCCCGGAGCAATCGAGGCAATCTGCGCTTGCCATTTCTTAAGGAGACCTTGTATCTGGAGCTTAGCCTGGGCACTTTTCTGGATTTTGTACAGATCGTATTCGGAAACATAGATTCGCGCACGAAGTTGTGAGAGGTCCGCGACCTGCAGTACCGGGCTACCTGCAGGAAGGTAACTTCCTGTCAAATCACGGACTCGCGGCGTGAGGACGATCCCGGAAATGGGGCTGTTGAGCTGCAACTCGGCGTTCCTACTGGAGAGTTGAAAGGCTTGGGCGGCAAGCTGATCACGATCCTTCAATGCCGTGCCATATTCCGTGTAATGAAGAGATGCCGCGTTGGCGCGCTCGTTGGCCATGCTCAGACGGGCCCCAGCTTGTTCGTATTCCGATTGCATCGGTAAGTTGCGAAGTACAGCCAGAGGTTGGCCGGCAGCAACCTGCTGTCCTTCCTCGACAAGTATCTGCTTCACTGCGCCGGGAACGCGGGCCCGGATTGTGGCTGTTTGCAGCGGTTCCAGCATGAATCTTCCGGTCACCGAGTCGTGCCATAGCGGCAGAGCAAGAAACAGAATACCCAGCGCGGCAACGCCCAAAGAATGCTGAGGCGTAAACCAAGCAATGATGCGGTCCTTCTTGTCCAGATAAACGAATTTCATAAAGTTCACCAATGTGCGAATTCTTGAGCGGAAAATCAGCAAGGCCATAGCAATCTCTGGGATGAAACCCCACTCCGGGCTGAAATTGCGCGCCACATTGCCAACAAATCGCGCTACCACGTAAAGCACCGTGTAACTATATGCCCCGGATAGGAGTGCATACACGACATAACCGGGACGGCGGCGGCGTGGAACATAGGGGACTTCGACGGGAAGGCGCCAGATGTGTTTCTTCGTCCAGGCGGATACAAAAGCCGTGGAATTCTCTTTGAGATCCGAAATGCCGATCATCTCGCATAGCATGTGGTACCCATCGAGCTTCATCAACGGGTTCCAGTTCATGATGATCGACATGAAACCAGTCAGCATCATGACGACGTACGCCCCATTGTGAAGCGGCGTGTCTGGCGGCGTGCCCCACCAGATGAACGTGGCGATGGCGCAAATCATGAGTTCCGACCACACACCCGCAATGGTTACGACAAACCGTTCGTATCGTGTGGTCATGACTTCCGCTTCGGTTGTGTCTGTGTAAAGACATGGGGTCAAGTAGACGAGGGCAAAGCCCATAGCCGTGACGCGAGCGCCAAAGTGTTTGGATACATAGGCGTGCGCAAATTCATGGATCACGACTATCGCCAGGACTATGAAATAGAGGACCACAATATCGCCTACCGTCTTGTTGGTGAATTTGTAGAATTCCAGAGTGTCGCGACCGATTTCGCTCCAGTGAGTCACCGTGATCATAGCGGTCAGCGCAAAAGCAATCAGGGTGAGGGCGGTGAACCAGAGTGTGTAAATAAATCTCGAGTGCTTATAAAGCGTAGTAAGGATCTTGTCCGGGTTGAAAGCGGGAAACGTCACCATGGAAAGATCAGCCCATCGGCCACGCTGCTGCGTTTTTTTCCGGCGTTCCTCAGTAGTTTGCTGCATCAGCAGAATGTTTTTTTCCTGGGGAGTCTTGTACCAGAATTGAACTGCCTCAAGATCAGCTCCGAATTCACGAACCTCTTCGGCGTCGTATTCGG
Source organism: Candidatus Acidiferrales bacterium (assembly GCA_963702915.1). GTDB lineage: Bacteria > Acidobacteriota > Terriglobia > Acidiferrales > UBA7541 > Acidiferrum. Next base: position 5,163,012 of record OY969770.1, on the reverse strand, counting down.
TATTGTTCTGTTGAGAATAAAGCTCTGCAATCTCTTCATAGGATCTTTGTCCGTCAAAGAGCTGCGCGAGTTTCCATTGTTGAGGGGAAAACGTAAACATCAGGTTGGAACTGGGCACATAGACTCGCACAATGGGTTTGCCGTCCTCGAGGTGTTCGCGAAAAGTCGCGCCTGGGTCGATGCGCGGGTAGTGCTCGGCGATAGTGCGGGCTGGAATCTCCGGCAGGGCCACGTCGAGGGCGCGGGTAAGATTCATGGCGCGTCTAGCGGAAGTTCTCTACCCTTAGGTTTGCGGTCATTCCAGGACGCAGGGAGCCGCGTTCGCCGGTCAGCTCCACGAGAACTTCAAACGTGCCGCTCGATGGATCGACCACCGGACTCACTTCCTTCACACGCGCGGCATGCAGTTCGCCGGGCGCATCGGGCGAGGTGATTTCAAATTGCTGCATCGCGCGCACGTGCCCAAAATACTTCTCCGGCAAGGTGAAGCGCATCAGCAGTGGCGCTTCGGCGGTCACCCAAAACAACCGCTCGCCCTTGGCCACCGACTGCCCTTCGCGAACGTAGCGCCGTGCAATCAGCCCGTCAAAAGGAGCGGTGATTTTCGTTTTCTCTAATTCGAGTTCCAGCGAACGTTCCTCGTCGTGCGCCGTGTTCAACGTTTCCTGGACGCGCTTGATATCCCACTGGTCGGACTCCGCCTTGTACTGCGCGTGTTGCAATTGCTCCTGGGAGATCAGGCCCAAGTCCCAAAGCCGTTCCGCGCGCACGTAATCCGCTTGCAATACTTCCGCCTCCGCTTCCCAGTTCTTAAGGTCGTCCGCAATGCTGCGAGACTTGGCGCGCGCACCTTCCAAATTAGCGGCAATCTGCCGGTCATCCAACTGGGCCAGCATGGTTCCTGCCTTCACCCGCACCGGCGCATCAAAATAGATTTTCGCGAGCACGCCGTCGCGCTGCGCGGTTAGGTCCACTTGATGTTCGACAATGACCGGCCCGGACACGACCAGCATCTCCACCGCTTCCACCGGCGGTCCAGCCTTTGCAGCGGGGGCGGGCGGCGGAGCCGGCGCGGCATTAGTAACCGCGGGCATTGTGGTACCGCTGTCGCCACAACCCGCCACGAGGAGAGTTGCGCCCAAAGCGATTGGCATGATCAAACTTCGCATACTCCGCCTCCGCATCCCTACCAACCAAACCAGTTCCACAATTTGGAATACACCAACAAAGATGGCCGCCGGAAAAATACGTAGGCCGCCGGATACCAACCGATCCGCACTTTCGCCCGCCCTTCCATCCCCGATCGAATGGCCCCATCTGCATTGGGCACTCCCACGCGGGCATAAAAGACGGGTGTCTCGTGAAGAATCTCAGCCTTGGGACTGATGATCACCACATCCCCGTGGAAGGTCCGCGTGGGATAGCTGTTCAGCTTGACAACAGCGCTCTGCCCCTCTTTCAGCAGACCCGCATCCGCGTCTTCGATCGCCACATCCACCGTGGCTTGCGTCGCATCCACCACCTCGGCGAGCGAATCGCCTTGCTGCAGTTTTCGCCCCGCGAAAGTTTCCACGTGCGGCGTAGCCACAACACCATCAATCGGCGAGCGCAACTGCGTTTTACCCAGCAACTCTCGTGCGCGCTCCACTTCCGCCTTCCAGAGATCCGCCTGCACGCGGTGCACGCCCGCTTCGGTACCATCGTTGGACGCCAGCGCGCGATTCATCTGCATCAGGGCGGATTCATAGCGGGATTGCGCTTCCGCCAGCGCCGAGCGGAAGTTCCACGATTCCATCTCCGCCAGCACTTGGCCACGCTGCACGCTTTCCCCTTCATGAACCAGAACCTTGCCCACCACTCCTTCGACTTCGGGTTGCAACTGCGCCCGACGCCCGGGCGCAACAACGGCATCGCCGTCAACACGCAATGGCAGCGGGCAAGCCACCAGGAAAAACAAGGCGACGGCTCCCAGGGTGAGAAACAACGCGCGCCGGCGCTTTTCCATGGCCATAAACTTCCGCTTCCGCACCAGCACTGGTTCCAGAACGGAGATAAATGGCACCTCCTTGTACATCTGTGCGTTGCGCAGCGCTACCGTTGTCTGGCCCGCAAGAACTTCCAAAATTTCGATGTGCGCCGGTCCCAGAAAATCGGGATCGCTGCTTTCCATTGCATATAGGCCCACACGGCCGGTGTCGTCATTCAACGGCCGGGAGTAAAAGCCGCGCATCCCCGATTCCGCAAAGTATTTCCTGAATTTGGCGCGCGTTTCTTCGCGGTCGCTGTCAATCTCTTCGCCGTGTTGGCGCACGTGAATAACCTCCTCGGATAGTGCCGCCCATTGCAGGATTTCGTTTAGCGGGGCAATGTCCGGTGCATCCGGGTTCACCTGCGTTAGGCTCGTGACCGCGCTCAACTTAAAGCGGCCATTGCGCTCTAGCATGATGGCGGCGCGCTCGTAGGGAATCACCGCTTGCGGCGCGTTCACAATCGTTTGCAGCATGCGCTCGAGGTTCAGCGTGGAAGTGATTTCATGGCTGACGGTGTTGAGCGTCTCCAGGATTTCCACTTTGCGTTCGGCCAGCAGCAGACTTGCGTTGTGGAGCGCCGTCGAGGCAGTTTCCGTAAGGTTGGCTAGGGTGAAAAGTTCATCGTCGTCAAACGGAGTCCCGTCCTGCTTGTTCACCGCTTCCACTACGCCCACGAGCGCTCCCTTGTCCATAATGGGCGCGGCAATCAGGGAATAAACCGGCGTTTCCGGCGCTACTCGGTTGCGCTGCGCCAGGCGTTCGTCCTGCGCCCCGGAAAGACACAGCGTTTCTCCATTATCGGAAATTGCTCCGGCAATTCCTTCACCAGGCTTCTGAATCTGCCCCTTGAACACCGTGGGATCCGTCCCGGCCTGGTGCATCACTTCGACGGATTCATCCGCACGCAACAGCCAGATATTCACCGCCTCGCAAGCCAGAATTTCCGAGAATTTCGTGGCGATCAAAGGCAAGAGTTCGTCCATTTCCAGCGTGGACGAAAAGACTTTTTCAAGGTCGTAGAGCTGCGTCAGCCGGGTAATTGAACTCAGCGTGCCGTTGCGTTCCTCTTCATAGACCTGCGCTGTGGAAAGCGCAACGCCCGCCACATTGGCGGCAGGCAAAAGTGCTTCGACGGCTTCCGGCGAAATCTCCTCTTCAAACGCCAGTATCTCGAGGGCGCCGATCAGCTCTTCGCCGCGCAGAAGGGGAATGTAACAAAGCGAGACCAGTGACTTTCTCGTGTCAACATGAGCGTAATCCTCCCGCTTCAGGCTCTCCGCCTGCCGCAAGACCGCTGTGGCATTCTCGAGCTGGGCGCCCAGAATCCCCGCGCCTCCGTGGATCGCCTGGTCGTGAATCGCGGCTTCGCCCACCGTGGCCCGTGGAATCCAGAATTTGTTTTCACCATCCGATCCCAGGGTGTACACGGTCACCGCGGCTTCGCCCAGCAAATCCGCAACGAATTTCGCGAAGAGGCGCGCACGCGGCGCCACCTCCTGCTCGGCCAGCAGGCTCGTGGAAAGTCCCGAGAGATCGAGGATGGATTCCTGTTCCGGGCTTGACAACTTTCGACCTTCTGTCCGCCGACTCCCCCACGCTGGGAGCCACCACCGGACTGGGTACCTTGCTTTTTCCGCGTAGATTAACTAAGTTGTCCGCGCACTCTAACAAACGCCATCAGTGAGTGTCAATGCAGGGAATGCGGCCACGCCCGCCCCGAGGGAGATGCACCGGTGGAAATCGAAACGAGGACGCAGGATGGAGTGAAAGTCGTCAAGCTGAAGGGGCGCCTCTGCATGGGTCCCCCGCTGGACCGCTTCAACGCCACCATGACCGAACTTCTGGGAGAAGGGCACAACCGCATCATCCTGGATCTCGAGGAAGTGCCGACGATGGATTCCAGCGGTATCGGCATGCTGGTGCGCTTCCTGACCACAACCAAGCAGGGTGGCGGGGCCATCCGGCTATTGAAGCCATCCAAATTTACCGTGCAGACGCTCAAGATGGTGGGGCTGCTGAATCTCTTTTCAACCTTCGAGGAACTCCCCCTGGCAGTGGCTTCTTTTCAGTAGCGACGACGACGAGTCTCAAACATTAGAATCCAATATTCCCCATAAAAGTATGCGGCCGCCTGCCTCTTTACAGTTGCCAGTAATTATTTTTCAGGCGGCCACGAAATTCTGGCTGGCTTCCTCCGCCGTCGCGAAGAATCTCACAATCCTGTCCACGTGGGTCATATGCAGGATTTCCTGAATGATCCCATGCGCCCCCGCGATGCGCATGCTGCCTCCCGCCTTTTCCAACTTGGCGTGGCACATCACAATAATTCCCACGCCGGTACTGTCCATCATGTCCAGACCGCTCAAGTCCAGCACGATGCTCTTCACTCCAGATTTGATGCATTCATCCACGGACCACTCCACTTGCCGGCTGTCGTTCCCCATCAGCAGGCGCCCGCGAAGTTCCAGAAGGCCTACCGAGGCCGACGGAGATTTCTTTTGCACTGCCAGAATCATGGGAACCCCCGTATTCTAAAATAGCGATCTTGCCAAGGGGCTGCTCGTCTATGGCGCCACCTACTGCGATCTATTTCGTTCGGCCGCCACACCTGTTTTGAGGGTCCGATAGTAGGACCCTGAGGCAGGGGGAGTCAACGGAAAAGGGGCTCTCAAAGGATCAAGCCTCCGGGCTGCCATGAAAGAAAAAAGCATTATTCGAAGCATCCGAAACGCCCCCTCAGGTATCCAAACAGAAGCACCATTCGGCGGGATGGTTGAACGAAGGGGCTTCTGTGTCGAAAATAACGGTCAGGGGGGTACATTGAAGGACAGCAAGGTCGGGTGTGCGTTTGCTGTAATTTTGACGTTTATTTTAATCGCCGGCGGCTCGCGCCTGTACGCACAGGACACCCCGGCTACTCCTCCCGCGAATGAGCAACAGAAATCCGCCACCGCCAGCACAAAGCCAACACAGGATCCCTCTGGCCCGCAAAGCGGCGACCCACCGGCCGGCGCAACAAAGCCTGACTCGCCGCAGCCCAAGGTCGAGCCTGCCGGTTCCACTGGCCAGCAGACCAAACGCATCCTGTGGATCATTCCCAATTACCGCTCTGTAAGCGTCGACGCGCACCTGCCTCCGCAAACCTTTAAGGAGAAGTTCTGGCTGGCCACCCAGGATAGCTTCGATTATTCGGCCTTCGCGTATGCGGGCATTTTCGCCGGGGTGGCCATGGCGCAGAAGTCCACGCCGGATTTTGGCCAGGGCGCTGCCGGTTACGGAAACTACTTTGCCCACACCTTTGCAGACGACACCGTGGAAAACTACATGGTGGAAGCGGTCGTGCCCGCTGTGACAAAAGAAGACCCGCGCTACTACACACTCGGCAGAGGCGGATTCGTTAAACGCACCGGGTATGCCGTCAGCCGACTGTTCATCACGCGAACGGACTCGGGAAAAAGGACCTTCAACGTATCTGAGGTCGTCGGCGCGGGAGCCGCCGCGGGCATCGGCAATATATATTACCCAACGGATCAGAATCAGTTGGTCAAAACGTACCAGCGCTGGATCAGCCAAATCCTCCAGGACGGCGCCAGCAACATCCTCAAAGAGTTTTGGCCCGACATCAATCACGCCCTGTTCCATAACAAATACTGATTTGGTCGCGGCCCCGCGCGCGTCGAGGGAACCACGACAGTTTCCGGTACTATGCATTTACCGGCAGCGACAAAGGTGGGAGAATACCCTCGTTCATTCCGCTCGGTTCGCTCCCTGCGTGTCCAGGCCAGTGTTCGGCCAAACGCTGCCACTTCCGGAACTGAGGTGCCTGCATGGGATCCGCATTGGATGTCCACCGCCTGCATTTCGCTTTCACTGTCACCTATCATTACTTATTCCCGCAACTCACAATGGGCCTCGCGCTGTTGCTGATCATTCTGAAGACGCTGGCGCTGCGCACCGGGGAAGAGCATTACAACCGCGCCGCGCGTTTCTGGGCCAGGATATTCGGGATCAACTTTGCGCTTGGCGTCGTCACCGGCATCCCCATGGAATTTCAGTTCGGCACGAATTGGGCGGAGTTCTCCAAAGCCGCCGGTGGCGTGATTGGGCAGACCCTAGCCATGGAAGGCGTCTTCTCCTTTTTCCTGGAGTCCACATTCCTGGGGTTGTTCCTCTACGGTGAAAAACGACTCGGCCGCATCGGCCACTGGTGGGCCGCGTTTCTTGTTTTCCTCGGATCGTGGATGTCCGGCTATCTCATCGTCGCCACCGACGCCTGGATGCAGTACCCCACTGGCTACCGGCTCACTCCCGGCGGCGGCTTCGAACTGACAAGCTTCTGGGGGCTGCTCCTGAATCCGTGGGCGCTTGCGCAGTATGCGCACAACATGCTGGGAGCAGTACAGACCGGCTGCTTCGTCATGGCCGCGGTTGGCGCGTTTTATCTTCTCGCCAAACGAGATCAGCTTTATGGCCGCACGTTTGTGCGCACCGGGGTCATCGTCGGCGTGATCGCCGCGATACTGCAGATGGTGCCTACCGGCGACACCCAGGGAAAAATGATCGCTCAACATCAGCCCGCCACACTGGCGGCAATGGAAGGGCTCTTCGTTTCCCAAGAAGGCGCGCCTCTGGCTATTCTCGGCCAGCCTGACGTGGAGAAGCGCCAACTCGATAATCCCCTGGAAATTCCGCGCATGCTCAGTTTCCTCACGTATAAACGCTGGGGTGCGCAGGTCCACGGCCTCGACGCCTTCCCCCAAGACCAGTGGCCTGACAAAATCGAACTTTTATATTACAGCTATCACGTCATGGTGGGCCTCGGGACCATTTTCATCGCCGTGATGGTAATCTCCGTCTTCCTTCTTTGGCGCAAGAAACTCTTTGAATCGCGCTGGATGCTCTGGATCTTAATGCTCAGTGTCCCGCTCCCCTACATCGCCAATACCGCCGGGTGGATGACCGCGGAACTGGGCCGCCAGCCCTGGCTTATTTATGGATTGATGCGCACCGTGCACGGCGCGTCTCCCCTCGTTGGCGCAGGCAATGCATGGTTCACCTTGCTGGGCTTTATGGGCATGTACACCCTGCTTTCGATTCTTTGGTTGTTCCTGATCTTCCGCGAAATTGAACGCGGGCCGGAACCGGGCGAATCGCAACGCGCAGGCGCAGACGCGCCGGCGGCGGATTGAGGAGGGGGCGATGGGAACGATTTGGTATTGCCTCGTCGCGGTGATGATCGCTGTTTACGTGCTCCTCGATGGCTTCGATCTGGGCGCGGGCTCGATTCACTTTCTGATAGCGCGCTCAAGCGAAGAGCGCCGCCAGGTGATTGCCACGATCGGCCCCGTCTGGGACGGCAACGAAGTCTGGCTGCTGGCCGCGGGTGGCACACTTTATTTCGCTTTTCCCGCGCTTTACGCCAGCAGCTTCAGCGGCTTCTACCTGCCGCTGATGATCGTTCTATGGCTGTTGATTCTGCGCGGCACTGCCGTGGAATTTCGCAACCAGATTCAAAGCCCCATCTGGATTCCCTTCTGGGATTTTGTTTTTTCTGCGGCCAGCCTGCTTTTGGTCGTCTTCTACGGCGCGGCCCTCGGGAATGTCGTGCGCGGCGTTCCCCTGGACGAATCGGGCTATTTCTTCGAACCGTTGTGGACAAATTTTCGATTGGGTGAACACACGGGGATCCTTGATTGGTTCACGATTCTCGCTGGCGTTCTGGCGCTGCTGGCGTTGATGATGCACGGTGCCTTGTGGGTGCAGTTGAAAACGCAAGGTGAACTGGGCGAGCGCGCCCGCAACGTCGCCGGCATCTCCTGGTGGGCTGTGCTGGCCGTGACGGCGGTGGTTACCGCGCTGACGTTTGGCGTGCAACCCCAGGTGCTCGCGAATTTTCACACTTGGCCCGCCGGATACGTTTTGCCCGTCATCGCCATTGCCGGACTTGCCGGCGTGCAGTTCGAATTACGCCGCAATAACCAGCTCAATGCTTTCCTGGCTTCCTGCGTTTATTTGCTCGGCATGCTTACCAGCGTCGTCTTCGGCGTCTATCCGATGGTGCTTCCGGCGCGCAATCCGGCGTTTTCGCTGACCGTTCGCAGTGCGAAGGCGGCGGACTACGGCTTGAAAGTTGGTCTGATCTGGTGGTTTATTGGCATGGCACTGGCAACCGTTTATTTTGTTTACGTGTATCGCTCGTTTGCCGGGAAAATCTCTGTCGAAGCAGACCATCACTCGTAACTGGGTGCACCCGCCCACGGAGAGCACAGGCCGTTCGTGGATCATCCGTACCTTCGCTGCATCTATGTGCCGTGCAACACTTGCTATCATCTTTGCATCTAGATTATCAAGTTCTAGACGTCATTCCTTCTTGAGGTGATTCATGCGACGATTCATTATTGGTGTGTCCCTGCTCGCGGTCTCTGGAATATCACTCCACGCTCAAACAAAGTCTTCTGCACCACCGAATCCTAAGTCCGTGTCGTCTTCTGGCGAATCCCAGACCGCCGGCTCTGAGTCGTCCTCGAAGCTTCCTGTCCGGCGGGTCGTCCTCTACAAGAACGGCATCGGTTTTTTCGAGCACCTTGGCCCAATTCGTGGCGCTCAGGACGTCCGCATTGACTTCACCAGTGCCCAGCTCAACGATGTCCTTAAGTCCCTTACCGTCCTCGACCTCTCCGGCGGCCGCATTACGGCCGTCGACTATAACTCCGAGGCACCCCTCGCCCGCCGTCTCGCCACCCTTCGGCTAGCTCTTGGTGAACGACCCACACAAGCCGAGTTTCTCGGGGCCCTGCGTGGCGCGCGCATTGAAGTCCACAGCGGTACGGCAACGGCCATTTCCGGCAAACTTCTCAGCATCGAACGCAAGACCCGCTCCAGTACCACCTTTACTGTCGAAACCGAAGAGATCTCCCTCATCACCGACAACGGCGAAGTACGGAGCGTGGACCTCAATCCTGCCACCTCCATCCGCATTCTCGACTCTGACCTTCGCCTGGAGGTCAGCCGCTACCTCGGCCTTGTTGCATCCGCGCGCGATCAGGACGTGCGCCGCATGTCCATTTCCACCGCTGGCACCGGCGACCGCAACCTCTACGTGAGCTACATCAGTGAGGTCCCCGTCTGGAAAACCACCTACCGCGTCGTCATGCCTACGAAACCGGACAAGAAACCGCTCCTGCAGGGCTGGGCAATTGTGGACAACACCGTTGGCGAAGACTGGGACAACGTTGAACTGTCTCTCGTAGCCGGCGCGCCTCATTCTTTCATTCAACAGCTTTCGGAGCCCTACTACAGCCGCCGGCCGGTCGTGCCACTTCCGGAGAGCGTGCAGCTCTCCCCGCAAACGCACGCGGCCACTCTCAGCGGAGGCAACGGCTATCTCACAGGTACCATCACCGACCAAACCGGGGCGACTATTCCCGGCGCTACCGTCCGGCTGCTCGATGAAAACGGCGGTGTAGTTGCCACCACTTCGTCGGACGCTGCCGGCAATTTTTCGTTCTCCGCGCTCGCCGTCGGCAACTACCGCGTCGAAACTGAACGTCAAGGCTTCAAGAAAAGCGTTGTCAACGATGTGAACATCGGCCCCGGCCAAAACCAGATCAACAGCCAACTCCAAGTCGGCACCTCCTCCCAAAGCGTCGAAGTCACAGCTAACGCCAGCACGGTCAACACCGAATCCGGAGAAGTTTCTGCCAATGTCGTCGCTTTGCCCAACGTTGCCAACCGCCCTCACGTGGGCGCTGGTTTCGGCTCAGGGTATAACAAACCCGCTCCACCGCCTCCTGCAAACTCGACATCCATCAATGGTCGAAACGTCTACTCGTTGGCTTTACTCACGCCAGGCGTCGTTGACTCTGCACGCGAAATGTCTTCCGCCGCTGCCAACGCTCAGGACCTTGGCGACCTCTTTGAATACAAACTCAAAGACCGCGTTACCCTCAAGAAGAACCAATCCGCGCTCGTGCCTATCGTGCAAACTGATATCAACGCCGAGAAAGTCTCCCTTTGGAGCGGCACTTCAGGCTCCGGCCGTCCCCTGCGCGCCCTCTGGGTCAAAAACACATCTCCGCTTACTCTTGATGGCGGCAGCTTCAGCGTTCTAGAAAAAGATGTCTTCGCCGGCGAAGGCCTAACCGATCCCATTAAACCCGGCGAAAACCGCCTTCTCTCTTACGCAACAGATCTGGGACTTCTCGTCGAAGCGAGCCGCAACACCGAGCCCCAGCACGTGACTCATGTCAAGATCTCGAAGGGTGTCATGACCCAGTCCAGCGAATTGCACGAACGCACGCTCTACACTGTTCGCAACCAAGATGATTTCCCCCGCGCGCTCATCATCGAGCACCCCACCGTCATTGGCTCCGACCTGGCCAAAGGCACTCGCGAGCCTGTAGAGCGCGCTCCCGGCACGTACCGTTTCAGACTCGATGTTCCCCCGAAAGCCACTGCTTCCTTGCCCGTCGAGGAGATCCACCTTCTGCAAAACAGTTATGAGGTCACTAATGTCGATGACGATCAGATCGCTATCTTCATCAAGAACGGTACCGTCAATCCGGAGATGGCCGCCGCCCTCAAGAAAATCGCCGCCCGGAAGGCCATCGTCACAAGGCTCGAAGAAGAGATGGAAAACGGTCAGAAGGACATCGATCGTATCGTCGCCGATCAAGCCCGCCTTCGCGAAAACATGAAAGCCTTGAAGGGGAGCACCGAAGAAAGGGCTCTGCTCCAACGGTATACCCGCGAACTCGACCAGCAAGAGACCCAACTCGACACGCTGCGCAAAGCGATTCAGGACGCCGAAGCCCAGCGCGACAAGGCCGATGTCGCTCTAGGCGATATGATCGCCAACCTCGACCTGGACGCTTCGTTCTGATTCGACTATCCACCATGCTCGCTTTGCAGGACTTCCTGCTGACAGACGGCCTGCATGCTCCCGCGCGCCCCGGCGAAGTTGACCGCCCCGTCCGTGAAACCAACGTGCCTGCCCCAGACCACTCGCTGAACCCGGCCGCTACGATGCCGCTCCCCTAGCCCTGTCCGCAAGGACATGTCGAGTGCGTCACACTAGTACTGCCGTAGCGTTGACCCTTTGAAAAGCCCGTAGCTACTGTCTAAGTGGCGAAGGGTGTGTGCGGAAGAGGCGCGAACACATCGCTGTGACAATTTGGTTTATCAAGAAGGGCAGCCTTTTCCGTGTACCCGCGTGAGTGAAAAAAGGGCGGAACACTGCGCCGGGCGTGGTGTTTAGAGGGATAGGCCACCGCAGCGTGGCAGCGACAGCATGGCAACGATGGTCAAAGCGGGGCGGTATGAAATTCTCAGCGAACTTGGCCGGGGCGCCATGGGCGTGGTCTTTCGCGCGATGGATCCCGTCATCGGGCGCACCGTTGCCGTCAAAACCATTCGCCTGAGCGAAGAGGGCACCGGCCTGACGCGGCCTGAACTCCTGACGCGATTCCAGACTGAAGCGCGCGCCGCGGGCCTCCTGACGCATCCGAATATCGTGGTGGTCTACGATGCTGGCGAAGAAAACGGCTTGTATTTCATCACCATGGAGTTGGTGGAAGGCAAGAGTCTGCAAGCGCTGCTCGATGGTGGCCACGCGTTTCCTGTCCCGCGCGTGATTCGCATTTTTGAGCAGACTTGCAGCGCGCTGCAATTCGCCCACGAACACAACATCGTCCACCGCGACATCAAGCCAGCCAACCTGATGCTCACCGCGGACGACACCGTCAAAGTGACCGACTTCGGCACCGCGAAAATCCTTCAGTTCGGTACCATGCAGCAGACCGCGCACGTGATGGGCACGCCCAGCTACATGTCTCCAGAACAGGTGAAAGGGCGCCCCGTTGACGGCCGCAGCGATATTTTCTCTCTTGGCGTCATGCTTTATGAAATGCTGACGGGCGAAAAGCCTTTTCCCGGCCAAAGCATTACCACGGTAATCTATAAAATCGTCAACGAGGACCCTGTTCCGCCCCGGCAGGTCAATCCTTCCATCCATCCCGGCTTGAATGACATCGTGCTCCGCGCCCTCGCCAAAGAGCCCGAACTCCGATACCAGAGCTGCCGCGAGATGCTGGAGGATCTGCGGAACTACCGCGCCCTCGGCGGCAACAATGAACGAAACCCCGACGCCACCATGATTTCTCCGCGCCTCGGCGCCACTCTGCCGCTGAACATCGAGGCCGGTGGCATGCGCGGCATGCACGTCGATGATCCGATGACCGCAGCCACGGTGCGAGCACTTCAGAATCGCGCCGGCGGCCCTTCACAGACTCCTGTCGTGCGCCGCACCGGAACTGTCCAGCCCATCGAACCTCCGAAAAAGCAAAATACCATTGCAACCGTGCTGGCCGCTTTGCTCCTGATTGGCGTGATCGTCTATGGCGTCAACAGACTTCGCCCGGAGTTGAAAGCGGTGAGGGAGCGCAACAGCTCCGCGCAGCAGGACGCCGCGACGGACGCAACATCCTCGCAACCGTCTTCGGGGAATAACCCTGCCGATCAATCCTCCGCCACGGTCACCGCGCCAACAACTATTTCCGTGCCAGGGTTGGCTCCTCCTCAAACGCCACCAACTACCTCAGCGCCCGCCGAGGAAATAAAAACCCCCACGCTTCAGCCCGCCGCCGCCCCCGCGAAGAAACCGGTTCTTGTCACAAGGCCTCCGGTGGACGTCAAAAAGACCGAAACCACCTTGAATGCCGAGGCTCTCGATTATAAAGGCCACATCGAAGAGGCCATCGCGGACCGCGGCCTGACCGGACGCGTGGAGGTCGCCGGAATCGGAAACACGCTGACCCTGAGCGGCAAACTCCGTCCCGCAGAGCACGCCTCGCTCCTCAATTTCATGCACAACGCTCCCAGCGCTGTTCATATCGTGGATGACATCCTTTACGATGACGCCCCTTTGGCGGCCTCCGACCCCGGCAGCGCTGAAGGTCACCCTGTTCCTTCCAAGGGCTTGGGTGCGGTTCACGTTCTAACGGACGTCATCGGCGCCAAGGCGACGCTCTTTGGTCCTGGCGGACACGCTCTGCACGAGTGCCAGACGCCTTGCAGCTTCAACAACCTCTTCCCGGAACGCTATAGCCTGCAAATCCAAAAGGACGGTTACCTGCAAGTACAAACGGCGCTACAGATAAAAGCAAACCAATCTCAGGATCAGAAAATCCATCTCGAGGCGCTTGCCAGGGGTGTTTACATCACCAGTAAGCCCGCTGGAGCGGACATTTTCATCAACGGTGCGAAGCAGTCTGGGCAAACTCCCGCCTCGCTGCCTCTGGCGCCTGGCCGTTACGATCTGGTGCTCCGTCTCCCCGGCTATGACCCCTACGTAGGCGAGGTTCAGGTGAAGGACAACATCCAAACAACGCTGGAAGCTGAACTCAAGGAGCGCGGCCAGTCTGCTCACGTGGCTTGGGCCCAAGTATCAACCACGCCTGAAGGTGCTGAGATCATTGTGGATGGAAATCCCACGGGCCAAGTGTCCCCTTCGCGAGTCCAAATCCCTTCTGGCACCCACGTTATCGCCCTGAAATTAAACGGCTTCCAGGTCGTTCGCAGAGGCGTCGAGGCAAGTGAAGGTGGGACGGTCACTGTCACCGAGAATTTGAAACCTAAGTAGAGGCGAAGAAGTACAGCGAACAAGAGTGAAAGATAAGCTAGGAAAAACCCCGGTCCTCTCACACGTTGTGTAACCTTTCTATCCCACATTGCTATTGAAGTACTATATCCATCACCATCCCCTTCTCTTACCCTATTGATGCGGAACTCGCTCTCTCCGGGGTGCGGATTTCCCGCTATTGCAGTCCATTTGCACTCTACGCTGTTCCAACTCAGTGCATTTGGACCTAGGACGGCATTTTGGTATTGCGAGCCTCACTTCTGGTGGATGAGAAAAAAGTGGCCAAGCCCGCTTCTCTTAGTGGCTTGAGGAACGAGCCTGTTGCGGTTCCGCGCGAGCGCTCGCGTCCAGGTGATCCCCGTTTGGCTGACTTGATCCAAGCCCTGCGCGATTTGCATCTCCTGCTTCGTGCTCACCGTCTGTACGAGTCCGCTCATCCCAGCGTGTTGGACAGCCTGGACGCAGCCTACGATTCCCTGAAGCGCACTGCCGCCGATTTTGACGGCCTGGAAATTCGCACCGAGCGCGGCGGCCTCGTCGTTCCCAAATTTGCCGAGGGCCATTTGACCGATCCGCGCGGCGAATTCCATGCCCTGGCCAACGATCTGCAACGCGCCGGAATTCAGACTCTCTACTTCGCGACGAAATTCCATGTGGGCGAATTGGACACGCTCGCACAACTCGTCAAGTCCGCCCTGCTAAGATCAGATGAGCAGGCAAGACGCCCGGGATCGCTGGGCTGGCCTGCGCAACTCCGGGAGCATCGCGTGCAAGGGATTCACATCAATACCCTGACCGAGCGCAAGGTGGATACGGTCCTCGCCAGCCTGATTGCCGCGCTCGTCGCTTATGGCGGCAACGCACCCCAGGATAACGGCGACGCGCCCATCCGCGCCCCACAAATCGCGGAAACGCTCGACACCCTCCGCCTCATCGGCCGTCTGACGCCGCCGATGGAAGTGGCCAGCGGCCTTTCCGCGGAAGATGCGGCCCGCGCCATTCACTCTTCCATGGAACTCGCCAGCCGCAGCACCGTGCGCATGCTTATGGCGGCCATGACGCATTACACCCCGCAGGAAGGCGAAGCTCCCCAGATTTATCTGCAACGGCTTTCGGAAAGTCTTGTTCTCGAACATCTCAGCACGGAATTCGCCGCCGGAAATTTGGCTCCGATCTCCGTGCGCATGGTCTTGATGCACCTCGCTGACGCCCTGGTGAGCGCGGGTGAGTATCGCGGTCCACACTCCTCGCAGCATCTTTCCGTGCTGGCCGCCGCCTGGGCCAACGACAACTATCGCGAGCAGTTGATCGAACGTTTCTGGCTGGAGCTGCCACCGCGCGAGAAATCTGCCGTTCTGCGCGGCGCGGAAATCTGGTGTGTGCCCATCACTGTGATTCGCCACACGCTGGGGCAACTTGTCGAAGCCGGCGCCGACGCTCCCCGCCGCGAAGCCCGCACCATTCTCCTGAATTACGCAAGACGCATCGAAAACGCTGATCCTGGGGCGCGTCGTATTGTCGCCGCTGGCCTCAGCGAACTTACGCCGCTCCTCGAATCCCTGTGGCCCAATCAGCTCCCGGAAGAGCTGCACCGCGGCACGATGAATGCCCTCTCCAAGGAACACGCTCCCGAGACAGGCGCTTTGCTGGCCGCCTTCCTGGAGACACTTGGCCGCATCGCCGTCACACGCGGCGATTTTACGAGTTTCGAGAATATCCTGATCGGTCTTGAAAAATTGCCGCGCGATGTCGAGCACGAACACATGGAGGCGCTCGGCCATCGGCTTGTTGCGAATGATCGCTGGATGATGATCGTTGACGCCGCGCTCGCCAATCGTCCTTTGGATCCCGCGCTTCCGCGGTTGCTCCAACGCGATCCGGAGCGTTTGCTCGACCGGCTCACGTTGCTACTGACCGACCCCCATGGGACGGAAATGTTGCCGGCCATGGCCCGCATCTTGCGTGCGATCGGCGTCCCCGCTCTGACGCTTCTCGAAACACGCCTCTTCGAAGCACGGCGCCAGCGTGTTAGCGCTGCCATTAAACTTCTCGCCGCCGCCGATCCCGACCGCTTGCTTCGCGGCCTGACGCGCGCGATGGCCAGCTGGGAATGGAACCTTCAGGATCTGGCCGTCAGCGAACTGGCACGCCCCACGAATTCGCCTTCCGCCCAAAGCACTGCGTTTGTGTTTTCCGCGATTCTCGCCGACGCGCATCCCCTGGTCGTACCCATGATGATCGACCAGATCGGCATCGGTCAGGAAGCCACCGCCGTCCCCATGCTTATGGAGATTGCCGCGGGCGAGCACGAAATCCTGCGCGACCAGTTCGTGCGCATCAAGGCTATTGAAGCTCTCGGACGCCTCCGCGCCACCGAAGCCAGCGAATTGCTCCACGAGCTTGCGGCCAAACGAGAGGGCCTCACCTACATCGAGCCCACCGGCCTGCGTGCCGCCGCCGAAGATGCCTTGGGTCTCATGGAGGAAAGTCCTGCCTCCGCGCGAGCCCACGCCGCCTTTGAACCCGCCGCCCCGCCGCTCGGGAATTTTGTGGTGCCGCGCCGTTATGCACGCATCCCGCTGGAATCGCCCTTGCGCGCGCAAATAGGCAGCCAGCAGATGATGAGCCCCGTACGCGTGCGCACCATCAGTCTGGGCGGCGCTTACCTCGAATCCCCCAGTCGCTTGAATGTCGGCGATTCCATTCAATTGGAAATGCGCTTTGGGCTCCGCAAAATCCATTTCACCGCGGTGGTCCGCAACATCGGCCCGGATGGCGGTGGCGTCGAGATTGTGCACATGAAAGATGAAGATCGCGAGCGCCTGCGCAAGCTCGTGCAGCGCCACATGCACCTCTAATCCTGCACCTCCTAAATAGCTCTAAAATAAAGATTTGCAATCACTTACATCTTTGGGCACACTCTTTCTTTTTTCGCATTACCCTCACCAATGCGTCACATCCAAAACGTTAATTTGAGGTTACTCTAGGCCCCTTGCTAAAATTGGTTGTGGCTTGCTGCCTATGCGAACCGGCCACAAGAAACTCAGGAGAAACCGCACGATGACCGCCCCCTATTGGGTTGAAATTCTAGGAGCTGTGGCCGGCTTCTGCACTACTTTTGCCTTTGTGCCTCAGCTCGTGAAAATCTACAAGCAGGGCGGCCGCGACCTCTCCTACGCCATGTTGAGCCTCTATTTGGGAGGCGTGCTGATGTGGTTGGGCTACGGTCTTTTGATCCACGCACAGGCTGTCGTTCTCACCAACGTGGCCACTGCCATCCTGATTGCCGCCGCAACTCTCCTCAAGGCCTGGAAAGAACGCCAGGAAACCGCCAAACCGCTCGTTCCCGAACAACTCACCGAAAGCTGAAGCATCTCCAGAACGTATCTCTGCATCCTCAGGATTCATAGCCATGGGTGTTCCTCGCCCATGGCAGGTTGGGCACCAACCCAGCGTGAATCGTTTCGCGCTATGGCACTCAGCAGATTACAGTTGCAAAGTTTCAGGTATTGCAGTAAAAGCGTTTATCCCTCACATCAGTTTTTTTGGGGCATCGATCAGCGGGCCTTGCTTGTCACCGCTAGGGGCAGCGGGGGGTTTTGCAGTTTCAATGAGGAGGAAGAGTATGCTGCGCAGGCAGTCGTTGTTTGCGTTTGTGGTTCTGTGTGCAGTGGTTTTGCTGGGAGTAACAACGACGTTGGCGCAGGTGAACACTGCGACTCTCACTGGCCTGGTGACCGATCCGCAAGGGCTGGTTGTTCGCGGCGCCAAGGTCACAGCCACGAATCTCGCTACTGGTGCAGCGCGCACCGCTACGGCCGATGATGGCGGACGTTACGTCATCGTCGGACTCGTGCCGGGCGAATATAAAGTTCATGTGGAAGGCAGCGCCAGTTTCAGGCCTTATGAGAATCCATCCATCCAGGTTACTGTGGGCCAGGAAGCCATCCTGAATGTGCGGCTGGAACTCGGCACGCAAACTCAGGTGGTCACAGTTACCACGGAGTCGGCTCCGATTGAAACGACCCGCTCGGAAAGCGCGCAGACCGTCGAACAGCGCCAGATTGATAACCTGCCCATCAACGGCCGCAATTACATCAATTTCACCCTTACTAACTCCCAAACCACCCGCGACGTCTCTCCCACGATTGGCCCCGCACCCAACAGCGGCCTGAACCTCAGCGGCGCTCGCGCGCGTTCCAACATGGTTAGCGTGGATGGCGCCGACGCCGTGGACAATTCCGTGGACGGCATTCGCGCCACCGTCTCTCAAGAAGCCGTGCAGGAATTCCAGATGATTCTGAGCAATTACAACGCGGAGTACGGCCGCGCCACCGGGGGCGTCGTCAACATCGTGACCAAGAGCGGCTCCAACGATTTCCACGGCGATGCCTTCGGTTACTTCCGCAACAAGGCCTTCCAGGCGCGTAATCCGTTCTCCGGAGAAATTGATGCCGAAGGCGACCTGGTGCCCGTCAAGCAGGCTTACACACGCACGCAATCGGGATTGACATTCGGCGGCGCCCTGAAAAAAGACAAGACCTTCTACTTCTTCAGCTATGAATATACGCAGCGCGAAGAGACCGGCTTCTCCAGCATCGGCATCGGCAACTATGGTTTGCAAACTTTCGATTTGCCCGGCGTGCCTGGGGCTCCGGGAGGAATCCTGCCGGTTCAATTGACGGCCGGCCAGATTAGCTCCGTAGAATCACTCCTCGCTTCGCCTTCGCCTCAACTGCAGGCCCTGGGAGTCCAGTACGGGCTTCTGATGGGCTCGGCCTCGAGCGTGGCTACGAACCGCCTGGATTACGGTGCGGGGGTGACTTTCCTGTCGGGTGGAACGATCTTGCCCGTGAATCCGGTGACCACTCCGGCGGGGACGCTCTATGGCGAATTCCCGCTTCCGGTCGCCTGCCCTTATGGAACACCTATAAACAACGTGACGGCGTGCACGGGATTTGCTGCCATTGGACCCCCGATTGCCCCCAGCACCACTCCGTCCATTATTCCGGCTGGGGCCGTGCAACTTCCCACCTCATACGTGGGGCTGAATTCCACACGCGGAAATTTCCCGGCCACGGAAAAAACCAGCCTGTGGTCCGCTCGCCTTGATCAGCGCTGGGACAATCGCAACACCTCGTTCCTTCGCGTTGGCGTATCCCCCTCGCTGGTTACCGGCGTTCAGTCCACTTCGCAGAACCAAGTCTTCGGCCAAAACGCCGGCTCCCGTACGGGCGTCGACCAGTCCCGCGATTTCGACGTGACCTTCCAGCATGACACCATCGTCAGTGACAACGCCTTCAATGAGTTTCGCCTTCAGGTCGCGCGCCGCGGTGTTCATTTCGGCTACTCCGATCTCCCGGGTGGCAGCGACGTGGGTGTGAACATTCCCGGTTACGCCTATTTTGGCCGCGAACCCTACTCCACCGTGGACCGTATCGAACGCCGCTTTGAGTTCACCGATAACGCCACCATCACCCGCGGCCGCCATACGTTGAAATTTGGCGGTGACTTCAACCTCCTTCAGTTGCGTTCCAAGAAGCAGCAGATCTTTGAATTGGATTTCGGCGGCGACGTCACCTTCGGCGCAATAGCTGCGGATTCCTTGGGCTTTCCCGATTGCGTCAATCCCTCTACCGGCGGCTCTCATATCGGCTCTTGTCAACCGGGTGAGCTCGCCCTGAATTTGCCTAGCGCCACGGGACTGCAGGCTTACGGCCTCGGTGTTCCCGCCGAATACATCCAGGGCATCGGCACTTCCAACGCACCTTTTGACAATATCCCCATCGGTTTCTTTGGGCAAGACACCTGGCGTATGTCCAAAAATCTCACCCTCAATTACGGGCTGCGGTACGACCTCGAAATTTCCCCGCTGTTTGCTCCAGCTACGGCCATTAATGCGGCCGCGGAAAAAGCTCTCGGCATCGTCGAAGGCATCCCGCGCGACTACAAAAACATTGCTCCGCGCATCGGTCTCGCTTGGGATCCAACCGGAGACGGCAAGACTGTTGTCCGGGGCGGCTACGGCCTCTTCTACGATCATCCTGCGCTAGCTATTGCATTTGACGCGGTCACCGCGGACGGCGGACGCTCCGTGCAATTGCTCTCACCTATCGGTACCCCTTCGGCTTGTGGCTTGCTCACGCTTCCCACCGGTTCGCCCACGCCTCCGGGCTACTGCGGTGGTGGCGCGGACGGTCCGCAGAACCTAAACGGCGCCTCTATTTTCCAGGGTGTGCTGAACGACCAATCCATCTATCCGGCGTTCCCAAGTTCGGTGACCCTTGGCTATCTCCCCAATCAACAGCGTTTCGATCCGTTTGCTCCTAATTCCTTATTCGCCGGTCAGTCTTATCTGAATCTCGGATTCCCGCTTCCCATTCTTCCCTTCACTCTACCCGTGGAAAAAAATTTCCTATACGGCTATGCGCAGCAGGCCAACCTCACGATCGAGCGTGTCCTTGCGGGTAGCTGGAAACTGAGCGCCGGTTACCAGTGGACGCGTGGCTTGCACCTCAACCGTCCGCAAGATATCAACTCCACCGATCCGCAATTGCTCACCAACAATATGGCTTATGCGGATGCAGCGGGCCTCGGCGTCACCAACCCTTTAGGAGTACAGGTCCAGGATGTTGGCCCCACCGCTTCTACCTGCGGCCTCACCACGGCAGCCCCTGGTCTGGTCTCTGGTGTCCTCGGTGTTCTCTACGGCTGTCCGGCGAATACTCCCTTAGCTACACTGAACGGCAAATTCGTCGGCACGCCCTCTTTCTTCAACTTCTTCAGGCCCTCCGGCCCGAATCCTTCGTTCGCTACCGCTACGGCGCTCAGCGCCCCGCAATGTCAAGGCGCTCCCGCAACGGCACTTCTGGCCTGCGGTTTTGCCGTGCAACAAGCACTCGCTGGCGCCGCAGGTTTTCCCGTCGGCGTTCCGGGCGTTCCCATGCCCTTCAACAGCGTGGATACACAAGTCTCGAATGGAAACTCCTGGTACGACGCTTTGACCGTGAACCTCAGCAAGCGCTTCTCCAGTCACTTCGAGTTGCTCTCGAGTTACACCTGGTCGCATTCAATTGACGATTCCACCGACTTGCAATCCACGCTGGAGCCGCAGGACAGCCGCTTCCCGGCTCTCGAGCGCGGCAACTCCGTCAACGACCAGCGCCATCGTTGGGTCACTAGCGGCGTCTTCCAGACCTCTCCCCATAAGGCCGGCGAGGGCGCCTGGAACAGTTTCTTAAGCAACTTCACTCTAGCACCTCTTGTGGAAGTGTCTTCTGGGCGGCCCTACAATGTGATTACCGGCGAAGACACGCGTCTCGATATCGGCCCGTCGGAGGATCGCCCTTCGGTGGTGGCTGCGGGAACAACCGGCGCCACAACTTCACCTTTTATTCCTGGCGTGGCCTTTGTTCAGCCAACTATTTGCTTGCAGGCCAACGGCTCGACTTTCACGGTTCCTGGCATCGCGCCCCCGCTCGGTTGCGACGGCAACCTCGGCCGCGATGCCTTCCGGATGCCGAGCTTCTTCCAGTTCGACCTGCGCGTCTCCAAGGGCATTAACTTTGGCGAGCGTTTTCGCCTCGACCTGATCGCCGACGCATTCAACCTCTTCAATCACACGAACATTCTTGCCGTGAACCAGTTGTGCGACCCTTCCGCGGGCCCGGTTTGCACGGCAGGCCAGCCCAGCGCCGCCTACGACGCCCGCCAGTTCCAGTTCGCCCTCAAACTGAACTGGTAGCGCCACGCGCAATCCGACAGTCAATGTAGGGGTCCAGCATGCTGGACCCCATCTCGGCAGGCTGTAAACTGTCACCACCCACTCGCTTCGTTCTTGTAGCGGCCGCTTTCCGAAGCGGGCGCCTTATGTAGAGCAGGGCGAGTCCGCGAGCCCTGCGGCCTTTCTCTTCCCAGTCTCGCCACGAAATCCGTCGAGCTCTCTTGGCCTCACCCTACCCATTCCTCCCTCTTCCGGGTAAAGTAATCTCACCGTTTCGGGTCATCGCATCGGAGAACGCATGAACGTCATCTGGATCGTTGCCTCCCTTTTCGCGCTCGTTCTACTTGGCCTGATCATCTGGCTTCTCGTCCAAAACTCGCAGGATCAGAAGAAAAACGAACAACTGGAATCGCAGATGAACGAGTTGCGCCGCGATGTCCAGGGCATGTCCACCGCGCACACGCAAAGCACCACAAAAATCGAGACCCTGGCGGGCACTGTCGCTTCCCGGCTGGAAGCCGTCACGAAAGCGCTGCAGGATGGCGTCAAGGATTCCGCTCAAGTTACCTCGAAGATCACCTCTGACGCCCAGGCGGCCATGTCCACGGAACTGAAGAATACGCGCGAGCAGATCAACCAGATCCAGCGCCAGTTGGGCGAAGTCCAGCAAGCCGGCAAGCAAATGTTCCAGACGGCACAAACGCTGGAAAGCATTCTGGGCGGCACAAAATCGCGCGGGTCATTCGGTGAAGTCACTCTCGAACGTCTCCTCGAGGATTCTCTTCCGCCCTCCCAATACTCCACGCAATACCGCTTTCGCAGCGGGGAGACCGCCGACGCCGTCATTTTCCTGCGCGACAAAAAGATGATGGCCGTTGATTCCAAATTTCCTCTCGACGCTTACCGCCGCATCGCCGCCGAAGGGGATGAGGCCCGCAAAGCCTTCGTGTCTTCCATCAAAGGCCACGCTGATTCCATTGCCCGCAAGTACATCGTGCCGGATGAAGGGACGCTGGAGCTTGCGCTGATGTTCGTGCCCAGCGAAACCGTCTATTACGAACTCCTCATGAGCGAGGATTCCAAGGGACAAGCCGTTGACGCTTACTGTCGCGGGCGCAATATCATCGCTGTTTCTCCTAACACCCTCTACGCGCATCTCTGCGTCATCAGCATGGGCTTGAAGGGCATGCAGATCGAGGAAAATGCCAAGCGCCTTTCGGAAAATCTTTCCGGAATGCGCAAGCAACTGGATAATTTCAGCGAATATTTTGAAAAGATTGGCACGCATTTGAAGAATGCCCAGCTGAACTACACCGAAGCCGACAAGCGCCTGGACAAGGCTTCCAACACGCTGGCCTCTCTGCTCACCGCCAGCGAAACCGTTTCGCCTGTCCTCGAAGACACCCAGGCCGCCTTGGCGTTACCCCCCGCCACCGCAAAAAAATCCGCCTAATTATTTTGGGATGCGGCAACTTGCTGCCGCTCTTAAGGTTTGGGCGCCAGGAGCGGCGCCACCAGCCGAATCGAAATCATAAAGCTTCCGCGCTGTTTCCCAAGCAGCGCGAACCGCGCCACGTTGTCCGCGCCCCCCGAAGAAGCCGCGCGCACCGTTGTTCCTCCCAGCAGTTCCGCAACCTCGGGCGCAAGGTTTCGCGCTTCCAGGTTGACCGTCGCCGTGGTTCCCCGCACGCGCACCTTCAATTCGCGATGTTCTCCCGGCGCCAGGGTCGCTCCGCTTGCCTCCAACCCCAGGCTGACAAACAGGACCGTGAACGCGGCCGACTTGCGTGCTCCGCAGCTCACCTCTACTTGCGCGGGCCCGGGCTCGATTTCCTCTGGCGGCAGCACTGCAAGATATGCCGGCGAAGCCGCCAGCACCAATCCTGGCGCGCCGCCGATGTTCACTTTATTGGCATCGGCATCGCCGCAAAACCCGTGCCCTATCATCTCAAAACGATCGCTCACGGTCGCGATGCGCGGCGCCAGAGCCACTTCCTGCGTGGCGGAAGGTACCTCGCTGGGCGAGAGGATTACCGTAGTCAGGCGCCCGGTGCGCCCTTCAAGCGAAGCAAAGATCACGCCCGGATTCAGCGGCGCCACAAACAGAGCCCGCCCCGTCGCGTCCGTCGTTACTTTGTCTCCGTTTGAAAAAACAACTGTCACACCCGGCGTCAATCGCCCGCTCACATCTAGCACCGCCAGCGTCGAGCGTTCACCGGTAACGATTCTTCGCGGCAGCAGCAATATCCTCGCTCCGGAAGCTGCCGGAGCCTGTTGCGCGCGGCAAACCCCAATCACGCCACAAAGTACCGCTAATCCGATGATGCCTTTCTGAACCTGCCGCCTAGTTATCCGCACACCGCGATTGTAGTGGAGTTTTCTCCTCCACAGAAGTGCCTCGCCCTCCCGCGATTACTTCCACGCCCCTCCCTTCATATCTTTCTGCCTCCCTTGCGCGGTTTCGGTTATCCTTCCCAACTGGCCCATCGGCCAGTGTTGCTAATCGGCGAGTAATCATTTGGATGCAAAGCCTTTCCTGAGGGCTGGGCCTCTGCTAGCGTGGACCGTACGGGACCTGCCCGGGTGTCCGCGCTGGGGGTGTTACGCGTGCTTACGGAAAGCTTGGAAGGAGCGGCTGTGCAGATTGTGAGCGACGGCTTGACGGATGTGGGACGCGTGCGCGCCAACAACGAGGATTCCTTCCGCATCGTCGACCCGCTCCACCTCTTCGTTCTTTCCGATGGCATGGGCGGTGAAGCCCACGGTGAAATTGCCAGTTCCATGGCTGTGGATACGATTGCCAGTTACTGCGCCGATGACAAGGAAGATTCCAATGCCACCCTCACCGGCGCTCCCAGTGATAACTGGGCGGCGAAAACCAAGCGTTTGCAGAGCGCCGTGCAGCTCGCCAATTCCAAAATTTTCCAATCCGCTCAGAAGAATCCCGAGCAGCGCGGCATGGGCGCCACAGTCACGGCCGCCTGGTTCGATGGTGGCCGCCTGAGCGTCGCCCACGTTGGCGACAGCCGCGCCTATTTGCTGCGCGGCGGCACCCTCCAGCAGCTCACTAATGATCATTCTCTTGTTGCCGAACAGGTCCGCCGCGGCATCATCACCCCGCAGGAAGCAGAATCCAGCGACATGCAGAGCGTGTTGTTGCGCGCGCTCGGCGCTCATTCCGA
Organism: Candidatus Acidiferrales bacterium; assembly: GCA_963702915.1. Classification (GTDB taxonomy): domain Bacteria; phylum Acidobacteriota; class Terriglobia; order Acidiferrales; family UBA7541; genus Acidiferrum. The sequence continues at coordinate 5,138,439 of OY969770.1, read as the reverse complement.
CGTCGAAGTGGACGTGGATGAAGTCGGCATCTATCCTCGCGACGTTCTTCTTCTGTGTTCCGACGGCCTTACCCGCATGGTCACCGAACCCGAAATTGCCGGCACGATGCAGGTGGAGAGCAATCCCACGACTGCGGCCAAAAAACTCATCGAACTGGCCAACGAACGCGGCGGCATTGATAACATTACTGTCATCGTCGCGCGCTTCCAGGAAGAGCCCAAGGGTTGGTTTTCCTGGATGCGCCGCGGCTCGGCCAAAAAAGACTAGACCTCCGCAGGAGGATTTGCATGGCGAAGCTCAGCCTGATGTTTGAAAACAAGTTGATGAAAGAAGTGCCCATCGGCAGCCGTCCGGTCAGCATTGGCCGCTCGCCCGACAACGATCTGCCGATCGACAATCTTGCTATCTCCAATTACCACGCGCGCGTCTATTTCGAGGGCGGCCGCCTCGTCGTCGAGGATCTCGATAGCCTCAACGGTACGTTCGTCAACGATCTCCGCATCGAGCGCGCCACTTTGCATGACGGCGATTCCATCTGGATCGGCAAGCACCACATCAAGGTGGACGCTACCGCCGATGCCGCTATCCCCTGGGACACGGGCCGCAAAACCGCGGCTCCGAAAATCAACGAAACCATGGTCCTCGATACCAAGGCTCGCCGCGACATGCTTTCGCAAGCCGCCGCCATGGGTGAACGCTCGCAATTTTCTCCCGGCCGCGCCAAGATGCCTACGCTCATCGTGCTCAGCGGCAAGGTCAACCAGAAAGAATACGTGCTGACCAACAAGCTCACTGTCATCGGCAAATCGCCCATGGCCACTGTGCGCCTGCGGGGCTGGTTCAAACCTCCCATGGCTGCCCAAATTAATCAGCGTGACGACGGCTACTACCTCGGCACCGGCGATAAGGTTCCCACTGTGAATGGCACGCCCATTCCCGGCACCGTCCGCCTGAACGACGGCGACCTCATCGAAGTTTGCGGCGTACGCCTGAATTTTATTTTCCGGGAGTAGCCCAACCCAACGATGCCCACTCCTCTCGAGGGAGTTCGCTCCGCGCGGCGCGTTTTTCGTTTCCGCGAACTGCTCTCCTCCTGGTGGGAGCATCGCGCTTCCTTTTTCATCAGCGTGGCCATTACTGTGGCCGCTCTGGTGATTTACTTCTTCAGTTTCGTCGGCGATCGCAACACGCCCTTGTTTGATTTCCTGAAGCGCTTCGAATACAGCACGCTGGATACGCGCTTCCGCTATCGTCCCACGCGTTACACTCCACCTGATCCACGCATCGTCGTGGTGGCCATTGACCAGCGCTCTCAGGAAGTGCTCGGCAAATGGCCTTTCTCCCGCAAATATTTCGGCGAAATGCTGGATGCCCTTCGAGAAGATGGCGCCAAAGTCGTTTCCTTCGACATCACCTTCGACAAACCCGATCAGACTGTTTTGCCCATTCGCGCGCTCTGGGCCAAACTTGAGGCTGACAAGAAAGCCGGCCATCCTCCCGATCCCAAACTCGAAGCGCAGGTCTTTGAACTCGCAAAGCAATTTGACGCGGACGCGCGGTTCGCCGCGGCCCTGCGCCGCTTTGGTCCCGTCGTCCTCGGCAATTTCTATCTCATGCCGCAGGAAATTCAGGGCATTGATAGCGCCACCTTGGATAATTATGCGGCCATGGTCCAGTGGTACTCGCTGAATCGCAACGCCATCCATCCCGCCACCGGTAAAGCCGATTTCGCCGCTCTTCTGAATAGCTATCAGTTCGAAGGAACTCTGTACTCCGCCACGATTGCCAACATTCCCGAACTTGCTCCTCCCGACAACGATGAAAAAACCGCCATCGGATTCTTCAATATTTCTTCCGACGCTGATGGTGTCCTGCGCCGCGCTTTGCTCGTTCTCCCCTTCGGCCGCACCAGCAATCCCGACGATTTCGACCTCTACGGCTCCCTTGAAGTTCAAACCCTGCGCCTCTATCTGGGTTTGAAGACCGAGCAGGTCGCCGTCAATTATGGTCCCGCGGGCATCAGCACATTGCAATTTGGCGACAAACTCACTGTTCACCCCGATTGGCTTGGCCGCATCATCGTCAACTATCGCGGCCCCGCGAACACCTACCCCTACCATTCGATAGCCGACGTGGTTCATCGCAAATTCGCGCCCGGCACCTTCAAGGACAAAATCGTCATCGTCGGCGCTTCCGCCACCGGCATCGGCGATCTGCGCACTCCGCCTTATGGCGGCATCAGCTATCCGGGGCTCGAAGTCCACGCGAATGTCATCGACAATATGTTGAACAATTCTTTCCTGATTCGTGGCGTGCATCAGGAGCTGCTCGATCTCATCCTCATTTTTGTGTTCGGAATTCCGCTCGGGATAGTCCTCGCGCTGGTCTCGCCGCGTTGGATGTGGTTCTGTCTGGCCCTGCTGATTCCGTTCGCCTCGCTCATCTATGTCGCGTTCTTGCACGGTTGGTGGCTCAACTTCACGCTGCCCGCAGGCACGCTCACCGCGAATGTCATGCTCGTTTCCCTGTATCGCGCCCTCGTCGAGGAAAAAGAAAAGCGCAAGGTGCGCTCCGCCTTCGGCCAGTATCTCAGCCCCGAAGTCATTCGCCGCCTGCTGCTGAATCCGCAACTCGTCGAGCCCCGCAAGACGGACATCACCGTGATGTTCAGCGATATTCGAGGCTTCACTACCATTTCCGAGAAACTCGACGCCCAGGAACTCGCGCTTTTCCTCAACGGCTATCTTTCGGACATGACACGCATCGTCTTCAACACCCAGGGCACACTCGACAAATACATCGGCGACGCCGTCATGGCCTTCTGGGGTGCGCCGTATGAAGATCCCGGCCACGCCGCTCGCGCCTGCACCGCCGCGATTGCAATGATGCGGCGCGTCCATGAATTGCAAAAACAATGGGAATCGGAAGGCAAGCCCCGGCTCGACATCGGCATTGGCCTCAATTCCGGCGTCGCCAGCGTCGGCAATATGGGCTCGGTGCTGCGCTACGGCTACACCGCGCTCGGCGATACGGTGAATCTTTCTTCGCGCCTCGAAGGCCTCAACAAGGAGTACGGCACGCACATCCTCGCCAATGAATCTACCTACACCGCCGCCAAGGACGCCGGCTTCCTCTTCCGCGAACTCGACAGCATCCGCGTCAAGGGCAAGCTTCAGCCCGTCACCATCTACGAATTAGTCGGCAGACTCTCCGAACTCCAGCAGGATCCCGCCTTCCCCGATTTGCAGCAGTGCTTCGCGCAATTCGCCGAAGCCCGCCAACTCTATCTCCACCGCCACTGGCCCGCAGCCCAGCAAGCCTTCCAATCGATCCTCGATCGCTGGCCCGAAGATGGCCCCTCGCGCACGTACTGGAAGCGCTGCCAGGAATATTTATTCGACGAACCCCCCGCCGCCTGGGACGGCGTCTTCACCATGACTCACAAGTAGCCTTCGTGTGCGGACCTGGTTTACGATGATTCATTAAGATTTTTGATACTTTCTCCATCATTTTTCGCCCGGTCCGCCCCCAACCCGCCGTACCCAAATCTGCTCCTCTCGTAGTCTAATAGAGGTAAGCAGGCTTACCCTGCAAGGCAGCGTTTTGGTGTGTGACGTTTTGCTCCCGCTCGCCTGAAGGTCACTTTCTCTTTCTATGTGGATCGTCCGATTAGCTCTTGCCCGGCCATACACCTTCATCGTCATGGCCATGGTCATCGTCCTCCTGACGTTTGTGGTGGTGCCACGCACGCCCACCGATATTTTCCCGGACATCAATATCCCGGTGATCGCCCTGGTCTGGAACTACGCCGGACTCGAGCCGCAGGAGATGGAGCAGCGCATCACTTCCGGCGTCGAACGCGGCCTCACCACGCTGGTCAACGACATTGAGCACATCGAATCCCAATCGCTGAACGGCATCGCGGTCATCAAGATTTTCTTCCAGCCTAACGCGAATATTCAGACCGCCCTCGCGCAAACTACCGCTATCTCGCAGACCTTCCTTCGTTCACTGCCTCCCGGCACCACGCCGCCCCTGGTCATCATCTATTCCGCCTCGACCGTGCCTGTACTTCAGATTGGCCTTACCAGCGACCGCCTCAGCGAGCAGCAACTCTTCGACCTCGGCAACAATTTCATTCGCGTGCAACTCGCCACCGTGCAGGGAGCCGCGTCGCCCTTTCCGTATGGCGGCAAGCAGCGTCTGATTTCCGTTGATATTGACGCCGCCTCTCTGCAAGCCAAGGGGCTCTCCGCCGTGGACATCGTGAATGCCGTCAATGCGCAGAACTTGATCCTGCCGACCGGCACGGCGAAACTCGGCGCGCTGGAATTCAACGTCGAAATGAACGGCAGTCCGCGCACAGTCGCAGAACTCAACGATCTTCCTGTCAAAACCGTCAATGGTTCCACCATCTACTTGCGCGATGTCGCTCACGTTCGCGATGGTTTCTCCCCGCAGACCAACGTTGTCCTGGCCAATGGCCAGCGCGGCGTGCTAATGAGCGTCTACAAGACCGGGAATGCTTCCACCCTCTCTATCGTCGATCGCGTCAAGCAAACTCTCCACGACTACGGACCTTCCCTTCCTAAAGAGCTCAACGTCACCACCTTCTTCGATCAGTCTCTCTTTGTGCGGGCCGCCATTCAGGGAGTTCTCCGCGAAGCCCTTATCGCCGCTTGTCTCACGGCCATCATGATTCTGCTCTTCCTCGGCAATTGGAAGAGCACTTTCATCATCGCCATTTCCATTCCTCTTTCCATCCTCGTCAGCGTCCTTTGCCTGAGCGCTCTCGGCGAAACCATCAACATCATGACCCTTGGCGGTCTGGCTCTCGCTGTCGGCATCCTCGTGGATGACGCCACCGTCGAAATTGAGAACATCAATCGTCAACTCGCGATGGGCAAGGAGACTGTCCAGGCCATCCTCGACGGCGCTCAACAGATTGCCGTCCCTGCATTCGTCTCCACCCTGTGCATCTGCATCGTCTTCATCCCCATGTTCTTTCTTTCCGGCGTTGCCAAATATCTATTCGTGCCGCTCGCCGAAGCCGTAAGCTTCGCCATGCTTGCTTCCTACATGTGGTCTCGCACCATCGTGCCCACTTTGGCAATGTATCTTCTGTCGTCTGAAGACGAGTACCACGCCGATTTGCATGTCGGCGAAAAACTAGGCTTTTTCCGGCGCTACCAGCAGGGATTCGAGCACGCCTTCGAGCGTTTCCGCGCCGCCTACCGCCGCGCCCTTTCTGCCGCACTGCATCACGGCCCTCTCTTCTCCGCGTGCTTTCTGGCCTTTTGTATCCTCTCCGCCGGACTCTTTTTCGTTCTTGGCCGCGACTTCTTTCCGAGCGTGGACGCCGGCCAGATTCGCCTGCACATGCGCGCCCGCACCGGCCTGCGCATTGAAGAAACCGCCCGCCTCGCTGATGAAATCAACGCGGTCGTTCGCCGCACCATCCCCGATCGCGACCTCATCACGGTTCTCGATAACGTTGGCCTGCCGTATTCCGGCATTAACCTCACCTACAGCAACTCCGGCACCATCGGCACCAGCGACGCCGAAGTTCTCGTGCAGCTTAAGCCCGAACGCAGCCGTTCCACTCGCGAGTACATCAACGATCTCCGCAAACGCCTTCCCACGGAATTTCCTGGCGTCCAGTTTTTCTTCCAGCCCGCCGACATCGTCACCCAGATCCTCAATTTCGGGACGCCCGCTCCCATCGATATCCAGATCACCGGCATGAATCAGCCCGCCGATTATGCCCTTGGACTGAAGCTCGCCAACGAAATCCGCCACGTTCCCGGAGCCGTGGATGTCCACGTCCAGCAGGCTTTTAACTCCCCCACCCTCTTCATGGACATCAATCGCACGCGCGCCCAATACGTGGGCTTGCAAGCTCGCGACGTAGCCCAGAACGTCCTGGTCACACTCTCCTCCAGTTTCCAGACCTCGCCGAACTTCTGGGTCGATCCCAGAAATGGCGTCAGCTACACCGTCGCCGTCCAAACTCCTCAATACCGCATGGATAATTACCAGGAACTGCAGAACACTCCCATCAACAGTGGCGTTCCCGGCGCTCCCGCACAAATCCTGGGCAATCTGGTGGACATTTCCACCGTCGCCCGTCCGGCGTCCATATCTCATTACAACGTGCAGCCGATGATCAATGTTTACGCCGCCGTCGATGGGCGCGACCTCGGCTCGGTGGCCACGGAAGTTACAAAACTTGTGAACAATATCGAGAAGGAACTCCCGCGCGGCAGCCACATCGTCATTCGTGGACAAGTCCAGACGATGAACTCGTCGTTTCTCGGACTCGGAGTTGGACTGGTCGGCGCCATCGTTCTTGCTTATCTGCTCATCGTCGTCAACTTCCAGTCCTGGCTCGATCCCTTCATCATCATCACCGCTCTTCCCGGTGCGCTCGCCGGCATCTGCTGGATGCTCCTGTTCACGCACACAACTTTGAACGTTCCTTCCTTGACTGGCGCTATCATGTGTATGGGCGTGGCCACCTCCAACAGCATCTTGATGATCTCCTTCGCCCGCGAGCAGTTGAACGAAGGACGCAGTGCTGCGGACGCGGCCCTCGAAGCCGGCTTCGTCCGCATTCGTCCCGTGCTCATGACGGCGCTGGCCATGATTATCGGAATGGTGCCCATGGCCATCGGTTTGGGTGAAGGCGGCGAACAGAACGCGCCGCTGGGCCGCGCTGTGATTGGCGGCTTGCTCTTCGCCACCCTGGCAACGCTTTTCTTCGTGCCGTGCGTCTTTTCCATTATTCACGGCGGGCTGGAGCGCCGCCGCCATAGCGCCGCCCTTCTCAGGGCGGACCAATCATGAAATCCACGCGGCGATTTGGAACTCGGAGTTACTGAATATGACTGAGCACTCAACTCATCTCGAAAACGACCCTAACGCTTCTCCCCCGGGAAAGAGCTCTTTTTTCCTGGTTCTCCTCCTCATCGTCATCGTCCTGGTGGTTGTTGGCGCTCTGCTCATGTTCCAGCGCCGCGTGGAGTACAAGGCCCTCGCCGACAACACCGAAGTTCTCTCTGTTCCTACCGTGGCAGTCTTTCATCCTGCCGCTCAGCCGGGCGATGAAAATCTGGTGCTGCCCGGGACGCTGATGGCCTATATCGAATCTCCAATCTATGCGCGCACCAATGGCTATCTGAAAATGTGGTACCGCGACATTGGCAGCCGCGTCAGCAAAGGCGAGCTCCTCGCCGAAATTGAGACTCCCGAAGTGGACCAGCAACTCTCGCAGGCCCGCGCCGATTTGAACACCGCGCAGGCCAACGTGCACCTCTCCGATATCACCGCCGCGCGCTACTCTGAACTCCTTAAAACCGATGGCGTCTCCAAACAGGAAGTGGACAATGCCGTTGGCGACCTTGCCGCAAAACGCGCCATCGTCCAGTCCGCCGAAGCCAATGTTCGCCGCCTAGAAGAGCTGAAATCCTTCCAACGCGTTGAAGCACCCTTCAGCGGCGTCATTACACGACGCAACACCGACATCGGCATGCTCATCAATGCGGGCAATGGCGGCACCTCCCAGCAACTCTTCTTCCTCGCCCAAACCGATCCTATCCGCGTTTACGTCAACGTGCCGGAAGCCTATGCTCCTTCCATACACGCCGGCATTGGCGCCTATCTTGTACTCACGCAGTTCCCCGGCCAGAAGTTCCAGGGCAAAGTCGTGCGCACTGCCGAAGCCATCGATCTCTCCACGCGTACGCTTCTTACGGAAGTGGATGTCCCTAATAAATCTGGGCAATTGCTCCCGGGCGGTTACGCGCAGGTTTATCTCCAGGTGAAGGTCGCGGCTCAGCGCCTGCAGGTTCCCGTGAACGCGCTGCTCTTCCGCTCCGAAGGGCTCCGCGCCGTAACCATCGACGCCAATCACCACGCGCACTTGCAATCTCTCACCATTGGCCGCGATTTCGGCACCAGCCTCGAAGTCCTCAACGGCCTCAAGACTGATGATTGGATCGTTCTCAATCCACCGGATTCTTTGGAAGACGGCCAAGCGGTCCACGTCAAGGAAGTGAACAACCCGCTCGCTCCGGCAGCCGCACCTGCGCCTTTCACGCCATCGGCGCCTGGCAAACCTGCTGCCTCAAGCTCCTCTCCGGAGAAAAAGTCCTGATGCGTTCCCCCGCAAGTGCACCGTTCTGCTCGCGCAACTCTAGATTTCTGCGTGTGAGTGCGCTCTTCGCGGGAATCTTTTTTCTCGCGGGCTGTACCGTTGGCCCGGACTACAAACGCCCCACAGCTCCCGTCCCCGCGAAATGGGAAGTTGCTGAGCCCTGGCGCGAAGCCATCCCCAAAGATTCTGTTCCCAAGACTTCCTGGTGGACCGTCTTCCACGACGACGACCTGAACTCTCTTGAGAACGAACTCCTCGGCGCCAACCAGACCCTCAAAGTCGCCCTGGCTCATTATGACCAGGCTCGCGCTTCCGCCGCCATCCAGAATGCGCAGCTTTTTCCCACTCTTTCGGTCGATCCGTCCGCCAATCGCCAGCGCTACTCCGGGACTCGCTCCACCGGCTCCTACGCCCCGCTTTCCGGCCCCGTCACGCAAAATAGCTATGCTCTTCCTTTCACGGTGAGCTACGAAGTGGACCTTGTCGGCAAGCGCCGCCGCACCCTTGAAGCCGCGCAAGCCTCTTTTCAAGCCAACGCCGCCGATCTCGAGAATGTTCGCCTCGTCCTGACCGCGGAACTCGCCGCTGATTATTTCACTTTGCGTCAGATCGATACGCAGATCACTCTTCTCCGCCGCACCGTTGATACCCTCCAGAAGGGACTGGAACTTGTGATCTCCCGCCACAATGGCGGCGTCGCTTCTGGCCTCGATGTCACTCAGGAAGAAACACTCCTCAACACCACGCGTACGCAAACTATTCTGCTTCGCCAGCAACGCAAACAATTTGAGGACGCCATCGCCGTTCTCACCGGCAAGCCCGCTCCCGATTTCCATGTTGGCGAGCATGCGCTTGCCGCCGAGCCTCCCAATTTGGACACTTCTCTTCCTTCCGATCTCCTCGAGCGCCGTCCTGATATCGCCGAATCCGAGCGTGAAATGGCCATTGCCAACGCGCAAATCGGCATTTCTAAAGCGGCTTATTATCCTTCGCTCGTTCTTTATGGTCAGGGCGGCTGGAACTCTCAGGACATTTCGCAATTGCTGAACGTCGCCAGCACTTTCTGGGCGGTCGGCGCCAATCTGGCTCAGGATATTTTCACCGGCGGCGCCCGCCGCGCCCAGATGCAATTCTCTCAGGCAGGCTACGACTCTTCCGTTGCCACCTATCGCGGCACGGTGCTCAACGCCTTCCGTGAAGTTCAGGACAGCATCACCGGCTTGCAAGTGCTCGACGCCGCGCGCCAATCGCAAGCCGACGCCGTCGATTCCTCGCGCCGCCAACTCGACATCGCCACCTCCCGCTACACTGGTGGCCTGGTCAGTTATCTCGACGTCGTCAGCGCTCAGCAAAATCTTCTTGATAACGAGCAGGAGGCCGCCATCATCCAGGGCCAGCGCCTCGTCACCTCTGTGCTCCTTGTGAAAGCCCTTGGTGGAGGATGGGACTCCGCCAGCCTCGCCGCCGTCCAGGTCAAACCCCAACTTCGTGACGCCGTCGCTCCCTGATCGAAACTCTTCACTTCTCTCTTCTCTGAGAATCTCGCAGTACTCGGCGCCTCGGCGTCATCTTTCTCTGGACTCCGTACCTTCCTAAATGTTGTCATGCCGTCTGTATCGGTGTTAGCGTTGTCAAACGTACGAGCTGGCGTGTTTGCAAGCCGCCGGTTCTGGATGGCCGCTGATTTTTCTGTTAATTTCCTTTTCACTCTGGAAGGGAGCATCCCATGGGCTTGCACCATCCGCGGCGCGCTTTGGCTCTGTTTCTCGTGATTCTTATCCTCGCCTCCATCGCCAGCGCGGAGAATTCCGTCTATCGCCAGTCCGTCGAAAAATGGCGCCACGATTACGAAGCTCAGCTCACTTCCGACAACGGTTGGCTCACCATTTCTGGCCTCTTTTGGCTGCATGAGGGCGAGAATCGCTTCGGCTCCGATCCCCTGAATGACATCGTCCTGCCCGTCTCTGCCCCTGCACAAGCCGGCACTTTCGATTTCCATGCCGGCAAGACCACCGTCCACATCCATCCCGGTGTCACCGCCACCATCAACGGGAAGCCCGTGGAATCCGCCGAGCTTCGCCCGGACAATCCTCAGGACCGTCTTGTCCTCGGCGATCTCACGCTCTTTGTTCACGCCAGCGGCGATCGTTTCGCGATCCGCCTCAAGGACAAGCACAGCTCCTTGCTCAAGACTTTCACGGGCCTGAACTGGTTTCCGGTCGACGAATCCTACAACGCCACTGGCCGCTTCATTCCTTATGATGCACCAAAGCAATTCGACTCCCAGAACGTTCTCGGCGATCCCATCAAGCTGAACATCGCCGGGTATGTTCTCTTCACCTTGCGTGGCCAGGAATATCGACTGGAGGCCGAAGCCAATTCCGATGGCTCTCTGTTTATCGTCTTCCGCGATCTCACCAGCGGCAAGTTAACTTACCCCGCTTCCCGCTTCCTTGATACCGGCGCGCCCAAGGACAGTCCCAACGGCAAGACAGTTCGTCTCGATTTCAACAAAGCCTACAATCCTCCCTGCGCTTACAATCCCTACACTACTTGCCCCGTCCCGCTACCAGCCAATCGTCTCCGCGTAGAAATTCTCGCTGGCGAAAAACTGTACAAACACTCGCACGGTCCATAAGCTTGTTGCCTTCTCCACTTCAGGCTGCTGAACAGGCTGGAAGTCGCACTGTCGCGCCCCCATCGCTTAAAAAAATCTCATCCTGAGACGTTTTTTGAGATACTCTACCGTCCCAGTCCAGTATCCTCCTCTCGATGTGGCACCTGAATTGCCCGCCGTAGCAAGTAACATTCCCTTTATGAGTGGCTTGGCCCCCTCTCTCGCCCCGTTATCCTTCCTGTTCCTCCCGCCGGATTTTTCTCAAGCTCTGGCCAATTCCTTGCATATTTATCCATCACATTTAGGGAGAGGCTCGCGTTCATCCGCCGATTCGCGCGCCCGAAAGAATGGCGTTGATCACGATGAAATCGTCTGGCTACAAACAACTGGCCCTGTTGCTAACACTGGCGCTACTTTTGCTCTCATGGCCGACCTCCGTCCATTCTCAGGAAGCCACCCGCAAAGTCGTGAAGCGTGTCGAAGCACAATACCCCAGCATTCTCAAAAAGCGCGGCATCGGCGGAACGGTGCGCCTCCGCGTCGTCGTGAAAGCCGATGGCGCGGTTAAGGATACGGAAGTGCTGGGCGGCAGCGCCATTCTGGCGGAGTCCGCCCAGAAGGCCGTCAAGCAGTGGGTTTTCGCCCCTGGCCCTACAGAAACAACCATAGAAGTTTCGGTAGTTTTTGATCCAACGCACGACTCTGACAACTAGCGTGTGGATCTAGTTCGGCCCAACACGGCCGGCATCACCGCAAATATCAGCAACATCACGAGGTAAACGGTTCCTGCCACAGCGTCGCGTCCCGCGATGTCTTCGCGCAACGTCAGCCCACGTGCTCGCAGCAGCGCATATTCCGCTGCTAGCAATAAACCCAGCCCAATCATTCCCGCACCCAGTTGCTCGGTTATCGTTTCAAGTGAGAACCGACGCAGCAACCACCGCGCCGCAAAGAAAACCACAATAAACATGATCGGCTCTTCGATCAGTTCCGCCGTGCGTACTCCCACCCGCGGCACCACCAGGAATACCCGGATCGTGCCCAACACAAACCCCACTCCAAAAATGATCAGGAAGTAGGTCAAACCTGCCTTGGCCGTTTTCATCAACCCCAACTTTCACGCAAAGACAACCAAGGATGCAAGGACCGGGAGCCTCGATTCCGCAGGCTGGCTCACCCTCTTTTCTTCTGCCACAATGATTGAACCGTCATGGCTGCCAATCCTGAGATCCAAAAAGCCGCGGAGATTCTCCGTTCCGGTGGCCTCGTCGTTTTCCCCACGGAAACCGTTTATGGCCTTGGTGCCAACGCCCTCGATCCCGTCGCGATTCGCAAAATCTATGCCTTGAAGGGCCGCCCCGCCGCCAGCCCGCTCATCGTCCATGTCGCCAGCATCGCGCAGGCTCGCGAACTCGCCGCCGAATGGCCTCAGGAAGCGGAGCGCCTCGCCCGTGAATACTGGCCCGGCCCGCTTACCCTCGTCGTCCCCAAGAAACCTATTATTCCCGATGAAGCCACTGCCGGCCTTCCCACTGTAGGCCTACGCATGCCCCGGCATCCCATTGCGCTCGCTCTGCTTCACGAAACCGGATTTCCCATCGCCGCCCCCAGCGCCAATCGTTTTACCCATCTCTCCCCCACCACGGCGCAACATGTTCGCGAAGCCTTCGGTGACGACACACCGTTCCTCCTCGACGGTGGCCCCTGTGAAGTCGGCCTCGAATCCACGGTCATCGCAGTCACTCCCGATGGCTTGGAAGTCCTCCGCCCCGGTATGGCTTTCGTTGAGGAGGCGCAGGAAAACGAACCAACCGCCACCACGACGCCACAACTCGCCGACGCTCATCGCTCTCCAGGCCAGCACAAAAAACATTACAGCCCCCGCACGCGTGTATTACTGGTCAGTCGCGGCCACCTTCCCCGCGAAGGCCGCGGCGCCTATCTCTGGTTCGCTTACAATGCCAGAGCCACCTTCAAACAGCGCATGCCACAAACCCCAAACGACTACGCCGCGCAGCTCTACGCGACATTGCACGAACTCGACCGCCAATCCTTCGATTGGATCGCCGTCGAACTCCCTCCCGATGAGCCGGACTGGGCCCCCATCCGCGACCGCCTAACCCGCGCCGCCTACGAATAAGATGTAATCGGAGTGGATTCGTAGAGTATTCGATTAGTTTCCCGGTCAAGGCTTCTGTAAGACCTGGAGCAACTCGCGACGCCGAAATACGATCAGAGCTGCTTCTGCTCTTAGGACTTTGTCGAGCGCTCGGGAAAGCTTGGTAGTTTCTGGAGAATATGCGAGAAGAACGCCAACTCAGCTGAGTTCGTCAAAAGGTAAAATACCAAGGGAATCTGCTCAATCCGACGGTGGGCAAAAACATAAATCGCAATGTGGCAAAGAAGAAGCACAGCAAGCACCGCCCAATACAGTACATTCTTCCGCAAATGTCTGAACCAAGAGACCAAGAATCCAAAAACGATGGCTGTATTGACGATGAAAGCCACGAGTCCCCAGTTTGGCCGGCTCTCCTTTGGGAACTTGAATAGATAAACGACAAATGCGGTGACGAGAATGACGGCTATCAGTGTCTCGATGGCTACGTCTCTGATGCGTTTGAAGAGACTCATGAGCTAGGGTAATTCTTGTCAAGAAGTATGGTTTCTGCAAGTCTTGGCTCATACTAGGATTACTTTCGAACCGTATGTTCGCTAATTTCCGATAGGTTTAAGTCCGGTAATCTAAGACTGCACCGCTTCAAAGAAATCAGCAAACTGGAGCAGAATGCGCGATTCACGCTACAATGCCTGCACCATTTCCACTCAGGGAGATTCCCATGCGCAAACTTTGCTCCACGCGTTTCCTGCTCGCTTCCATCATTCTCATCGCGGCCGGATTCCTCGCCGTCGGCCATTTCGCAAAAGCTAGCGCGCAAATGGCCTCCGGCAGCGACAAGCCCTTCGTCATCGAGTACTACTACAAAACCAAGTGGGGACACGCCGACGAATTCATCACCCTCTTCCGCAAGAACCACTATCCTGTGCTGAAAAAGCAGGTCGAGATGGGCCGCCTCTTGAAAGTCACCGCTGTCGCTCCCGTCTATCACACCACCGAGGACGGCCGCTGGGACTATCGCGTCACCATCGTCTACAAGAACGCCGCTACGGCCAACGACGGCTACGATTCCGCGCCGCTGCTGAAACAGCTTTTCCCCGATCAGGACACCTTTAAGAAGGAAGAACAGCGCCGCTTCGAAATCCTCGACGCCCACTGGGATCTCCCCATCAAGGACGTCGACCTCGACGCAAAATAACTCGCGCAGCAGACATTCCCTTGTAGCGGTCGCTTTCTGAAGCGGGCGCTTTTGCAATCGCGCCCCTGCGAACTCGCTGCGGCGTTCAGCCAAATTACAAATTATCCAGAAAGAATTTCGTCACCCGGTTCCACAACACCCGTTGCGCCGGCAGGTCGCTCACCCCATGCCCGCGCCCGGGAAACGGCATCACCTCGACATATTTCCCTGCCTTGATCAATTCATCAATCAGAGCCAGCGTATTGGAAAAATGCACGTTGTCGTCGCCCGTCCCGTGCGCGATCAGCAGCTTTCCTTGCAACTTCCCGGCATTCCTGATTGGCGATGATCCCTCGTAACTTCCTTCCTGCTGCGGCAGCAGCCCCATGTACCGCTCTGTATAAATCGTGTCGTAGAAATGCCAGTCCGTCACCGGCCCTCCCGCGAATCCCACTTTAAAGATGTCCGGCGCCTCAAACATTGCGTGCAGCGTCATGTGTCCGCCATAGCTCCAGCCGTGAATGCCGATGCGTTCTGAGTCCACGTATGGCTGCGACTTCAGCCATTCGGCGCCGTCCCGCTGGTCGGAAAGTTCCTGCGCCCCGAAGCGGTCATGGATGGGCTCCTCGAACAGGTGTCCGCGTCCCCCCGAACCGCGATTATCCAGCGAAAAAATGATGTATCCCTTTTGCGCCATCATTTCGTGCCACAAAAATCCGTTGCCCATCCACGCGTTCTCCACCACTTGCGCGTGCGGCCCGCCATACGTGTACACGATCACTGGATATTTTTTCGCGGGATCGAAATTCGGCGGTTTGATCATCGAACAATTCAACATCACGCCGTCGTGCGCCTTGATGGCGAAGAATTCCACCGGCGAGAGGTGATACTCCGCCAACTCTGCCACTTTGTTCTCATCGACCGTGGCCAGTTTCGTTCCATCTGTACGATAAATGTCTTGCCGCGGTGGCGTCTCCGCGTTCGAGTAAGTATCGAGGTACACCGTGGCGTTCGGCGCGAAATTCACGCGGTGCATGCCGTCTTCCTTAGTGATCCGTGCAAATCGGCTGCCATCCAGCCCCATGCGGTACAAATGCCGCTCCAGCGGCGATTTCTCTGTCGCCGTGAAGTACACCACGCCATTGGATTCATCCACGCGCTCCACCTGGCCCACTTCCCACTCGCCCTTGGTCAGTTGCAGCGGTTCCTTCCCCGAAAAATCGTACAAATAAATGTGCCGGAAGCCGCTGCGTTCGCTGGCCCACAGGAACCGCTTGCCGTCCTTCAGAAAATATAAATCGTCGTTGACATTGATCCAGTAAGGGTCCTTCTCCGATAGAATCGTGGAGGATTTCCCTGTGGCCGCGTCCGACAAGAGCACGTCCAGAGTCGTTTGTGTGCGATTCAGCCGTTGAATCACCAGCCGCTTCGAGTCGGGTAGCCAGTTCACCCGCGGAACGTACATGTCCGTTTCCGCGCCCAGCTCTAACGCACGTTCTTTGCCGCTTCCCACCACCGGCGCAATAATAACGCGCACCACGGGATTCGCTCCTCCCGGCACGGGGTATCTCTGCAACTCCGCCTCCCCGGTGAACGATGCAAAATCCACCAGTAAGAATTGCGTCACCTTCCGCTCATCCATCTCCAGATACGCGATCGCGGAAGAATCTGGCGCCCACCAATAGCCCGTGAAAAGCGCCAACTCTTCCGGGTACACCCAATCCAGCTCGCCCTTGCGCACTTCCTCCGTGCCGCCTGTCGTGAGCGCCCTTTCTTTTCCGTCCGCCGTGCTTACCAGCCACACGTTGTGTTCGCGTAGAAAGCTCACGTACTTTCCGTCGGGCGAAATCTTCACATCGCTCAAGCCCTCTTTCCCACTTACCAGCACGCGCGCTGCCTGGCTCTTCAAATCAAACCACGCCAGCGCATGAGGCCCCTCTAAGAGCAGCGCTTCGCCGCCCGGTGCCCATAGATACTGTGCCGGAGCGCGTCGTCCCGCTCCGGTCGCTTGCGAATTCTTAGTGGGCGCAGCAGGCAGCGCACCCTCCAGTTTTTCCGCGGACACCAGCAACGCGCGCTCTCCCGTGGCTATGTCCAGCGTCCACAGCTCCGGCTTCGCGTCCCCGCCGCTGCCTTTCATCTCGAAGTAACTGATGCGCTTGTTGTCCGGCGCCCAAGCAATGCCGCGCGTCAATCGTCCGCTCAAGCTCGGTTGCGAAAAGATGCGCTCAACGGTCAGCTCGCCCGGCCTCGCCGCCGTCACTGCCTTCTGTTGCGCAAGAACACCGCACGGCCCGCCGATCAACAAACTCAGCAGCAGCCCCACCGCAAATCCCACACGTATCGCGACACGAAAACGCATGCACCCTCCTGGAGAAGCACCCAACTGTGCCCCTAAGCTAACTCCTGTAGGGGTCGAGCACTGCTCGACCCCATCTCGGCAAAAACTACACAATTTTGTCATTCCGATTCCGCGAAGCGGGAAAAGAATCTGCTTGCTCCAGTCAACTTCGAGGCTGATCTATCCCGGCGGCCACCGGAAATTCCGCCCACCCAACAGATGCAAATGCAAGTGAAACACACTCTGCCCCGCCCCGCTGCCGTTATTGAACACCGTGCGATACCCAGCCAGCAGACCGCGTTCCTTTGCAATCTTCGCCGCCGCCATTTGCAGCTTCCCGAGCAGCGCCGCATCTTCTTCGTTCGCCTCATGTAGCGAGGCGAAATGCTTCCGCGGACACAGCAAGATATGCGTCGGCGCCTGTGGGTTGATATCTTCAAACGCGAAAAACTCTGGCTCGTCCAGCACCAGCTTCGCCGGAATCTTCTTCGCGCCAATTTTGCAGAACAGGCAATTTTGGTCCATCAGTTTCCTCCAGAAGGCCCCACTTCATCCAATCGCAGCACCATGGGCGTGAATCCTTCCTTGGTCCGCAGTTGCTCCGCAAAATCCTGCGCCGCGCTTTCGCCGGATATTTTGCCTACGCGCACGCGGTAAAACGTTCCGTCGGGTGCATCATACTGCTGGATGAAAATCGGCGTGTACGAATGGCTCAAGCGGTCCACCAGCCTCTCCGCATTCCCGCGATCCCGGAACGCCCCCACTTGCACTGTAAAGTATCCCTCCGTGGGATCCACGTTCCCCAGCACTTCCAGCCGCACGCGAACCACGCCCGGCCCGATGGACTCGATTTCCCGCGCTGCCGCCTGCGACAGATCAATGATGCGGTTCTCCACGAATGGTCCGCGATCCGTGATGCGCACCACTGTGGATTTGTTGTTACTCAGATTCGTCACGCGCACCATAGTGTCAAATGGCAGCGTGCGGTGCGCCGCCGTCAGTTTGTTCTTGTCGTAGATTTCGCCGTTCGATGCCCGCCGTCCATGAAACGGATAGCCGTACCATGAAGCATTGCCTTCTTCGGTGTAGCCGGCTGGAACAGGCACCGCCGCAGTTTTCCCGCGCTTCGCCGCTGGTGCTGGCACCGCGGCAGTCCCGGCTGGCGGAACCTCCGTTTCCCGTTTGGCCTTCTCGCTTGTCGCTTCAGGCGTTTCCGTGGGTTGCGATGGCGCAGGTGGAGTGTTCCCCGCAACGGGGCGCCTCGCGGCACACCCCATGCTCCAGGCACTGACCAGCACCAGTACTGCGCTAAACGAAAGCCTCCTCGCTATCACGGTTTGGGTTCTTGCGGTGTGCGCGCCGCCATGCGTTCTTCCAGTCTTCTTGCCGCATCCGACAGCTTGTCGGAAACTTCCCGCAGGAATTGCGCCGTACGCTTTTCGGTCGTGGGCCCTACCTCTTCATCCAGGTATTTCCGTAACCGTGTGATCTCTTCATCCAGTTTCCGCCCGAACTCCTCGAATTTGTCCATAGATCCTCTTCGCCGGATTGTGCGGCGCATTTCCGGTATTATAGAAATGCAATTGTATGCCCGCAAGGAGGATGGTTGCCCCTTCCCTATCATTGGCAGATGCGCCTGGCGCGCTGGAAGCAAATCTTCAGTGGCATGTTTGGCGGCTCCGGCGAAAAGCGCCCGCAGCTTTGCCCCGCGTGCGGAGCGCTCGTTGGCATTCACGCTAACCGCTGCCACGAATGCGGCACCAGCCTGCGCTTCTCTCTCGCCGCGTGGAGCAAAGGCCTCTCCGAATTCTTCGGCGGCCACACCCCGGTTACCGCAGTGGTCCTTATCGTAAATGTCCTCATGTTTGCCGTCAGCTTGATCCGCTCTCTTCATTCGGGTGGGAGTTTCGGCCTGTTCGGCGGCATGAGCGGCATTGAGCTTTATCGCTTGGGCGAAAATGTTCCCCTTCACAGCGGTCACTGGGCTTGGTGGCGGCTGATTCTCTCCACCTATCTTCATGGCGGCTTGCTCCACATCGGATTCAACATGATGGTCTTCATGGATATTGCGCCCGTCGTGGAAGAACTCTACGGCTCCGCTCGCTTCCTTTTTCTGTATACCGCCTGCGGCATTGGCGGCTCACTTTTTAGCACTATTCTGGGGAAGTACCCCTCAGTCGGTGCCAGCGGCGCCATTATGGGAATCATTGGATTGCTCCTCGCTGTCACTACGCGGCGCGGCGGCGCCAACATCCAAGCCATGCGTTCTCGCTTGATTTCCTGGGTGGTTTCCATTTTCGCGATTGGCTTCCTCTTCCCGGGAATCGACAACTGGGGACACTTCGGGGGCCTTACCACCGGTTTCCTGCTCGGTAGGGTTTTCGCCGACCGCCAACCCGCTCCGGGACCCGAGCGCACCCGCGCCTATCTCCTTGGCTGGTTGGCCGCCGGCGTCATTATTGCCGCCTTCGTCATGATGTTCCTTCATTTGAAAGACCCCCTACCCCCGGGGCTCGCGGCCAATTAAGGGGAATGGCCCCGCACGCCAAGCCGTATACCTCTTCATTCCCCGCCCCTGTCATTAACAGCACAAATCCACAGGCTTCCGTACGAACCTGTAGCCACAGCTTTTTCCACACGCTAAAATGAATTGAGCAGTTGAAAGGAGAACAGTATGGCCAGGACGAGGGTAAGTGCCTCGCCGAAGCAAAAGAAGTCAAGCTCCAACGGGAGCAAGCCCACGCAGGACGAAATCGCTCTTCGCGCCTATCACATCTATCTCGAGCGTGGCTGCACTCCCGGAGATCCCCTTGACGATTGGGTTCGCGCCGAACGCGAATTAACCGAAACTTCGATCAAGCCGAGCCGCAAGCCGGCTCCCAAGACCGTCGCCGCCTAGCCCGCGGCCCGCATTCAGGCCTCGCCGTATCCTCGCGCCTCCCGAGGTCGCTCCTTCATGTGCCTGCCCCTGTTCCCCCTTGCCCCGCTCCCTCCCACCTGCGCTACACTTTCAGCCCCGTCCTCCGCGGACCATGAACGGTCTTGAGCACTTCCTGTGTTCCACCTCCCTCTGGCGCTATCTCACCCAGCGACAGGTGCTTCCCTGGGTCTTGTCTGGCGCGCACCTCGGCGACCATGTCCTGGAGATTGGCGCGGGCTACGGGCCCGCCACTTCACAACTCCGAAAACTCGTCCCTCATGTCACGTCCCTCGAGTACGACAGCAACGCCGCCCGTCATCTGAAAACCCAGCACAATGGCGGACCCGGCGGCGCAATTCGTGGTGACGCCGCGCAACTTCCCTTCGCCGCGCAAAGCTTCTCCTCCGCCATCGCCATTCTCGTTCTGCATCATCTCCGCTCCCGCGAATTGCAGGACTGCATGTTTGCGGAGGTCTATCGCGTGCTCCGCCCTGGCGGCATCTTCCTCGCCTTTGAGATTAACGATAGTTGGGTCCACCGCGTCGGCCACATCCGCAGCACCTTCACCCCAGTTTCCGCAGGCTCCGCCTTCGCGCGCCTCACTCGTGCGGGCTTCTCCCGTATTTCCGTGGGTTTCCGTCGCGGAGCCTTCCGCGTAGGCGCCTTCCGCGAAAAAGATTCCTCGACAAACACGTAGGGGTCCAGCACGCTGGACCCCATCTCGGCAAGTTTTAACCCGTTGTCATCCCGACCGAAGGCCCGCGCTTTATGCGGGCCGAAGCGGAGGGATCATGGCAAGGTCACTCCTGTTTACCCTGAGCCTCGAAGGATCGATGCTCTTGCGTTTCTCTGCCCCGTTCTTCTCTGCGAACTCTGTGTCCTCTGCGATCTCTGCGTTAAAGTTTTTGCCTTTTACGCTTCACCGCCCCGCCATCGCCGGTCCCAATTCGCTCCGCGTCTGGATCACCCGCAAGATCGCGTCCCGCGTCACCATCCCCACGATGTGCGCCGAGCCTTCCTCCCCATGCGTCACCACGGGCATCTGATTCACGTCCGCTGCAATCAATCGTTCCAGCAATCGTTGCAGCGGGTCTTCCGGCGCGGCCCACAAAATCTTATCCCGCGGTACCATCACCGCCTGCACCGAATTCATGTTCCAGTCTTCCCTCGACACCTTGCTCAGCGCATTCACATTCATCAACCCCACCAGCCGGTCGTCCATCGTCACCAAATGCACGCGCCGCCCCGTTCGCAGCACTTCCCCGCTGTACTCCTCCAAGCTCATGTTGGCTGGAATAGTCGGCACTTCCTGGTTCATCACATCCGAAGCGCGCAATCCCGCCAGCGTCTCCTGGATCGTCACTTGTGCCACACTCGCTTGTGCCGCGTTCAGCAAAAACCATCCCAGGAATCCAAGCCACAAGGCGTCCGTCCAATCGCTGCGCCACGCACTCCAAACACCGATGGAAATCAATCCAAACGCAATGAGCTTCCCGCTTCCGCCTGCCACGCGTGTCGCTTTGGCGAAATCTTTCGTCGCTCCCCAGACCATCGCCCGGAACACGCGCCCGCCGTCCAGCGGGAAACCAGGCAGTAGGTTGAACAACGCCACCAAACCGTTCAGCAGAAAAAGCTGGCTGGCTACGGCTCCCGGCATACTGCTCTCTGGAAAATACTGCGTCACGCCCCAGAAAGCGCCTGCAAGGAATCCGCTCGCCAGCGGCCCGGCAATTGCAATGTTGAACTCCTGAATCGCCTCTGAAGGCTCGCGCGCAATCCGCGCCAGCCCACCAAAGAGAAATAGCGTGATCGAGAGCACCTTGATCTTGTAGTGCTGTGCCACCACGCTATGCGCCAGTTCGTGAAATACCACCGAGCTGAAAAACAGGATGCTGGTCACTCCACCCAGGATCCAGTGTTGCGTCCCTGTCCAACGTGGGTGTTGCACCGCGAAGAAATTGGATTGCGAAAACGTGATCAGCCCGAAAACCAGGATCCAACTCAAATCCAGGTAGATGGGTATCCCCAAAATTCGCCCGATGCGAATTCCCTGCGATGGAAACATGAACGTGAGCCTCACCTCTTCTCTGAATCTAGACTAACCCCGAACCCTCAGGATACAAAACCCCATCCCGCATCCTCTCCCACAACCGCGTCCCCCAAAACACGCCGTGTCCCCCAACCCACGAATTCTCCGCCCGCCGGATTCCATAACCCGCTCCAAATCAATTAGTTACAAAAGGCCTCTGGTGTGCCATCCCCTTCTCCGTAGGCAGAAAGGAACACACACCATGCGGCGGCAACCAAACGCAAAGCAATCCACTACGAAAGCTCAAACGCACTTCTGTGTCGCACTCTTCGCGCTAGCCTTAGTCTTCTCCTCTTCGGCCGCCGCGCAATCTGCTCCCAACTCAGCCGCATCCACGAAGCCCGCTCCCGTTCGCCGCATCGTCGTCAGTATCCCTGACCGCCAACTCGCCCTTATTGAAGACGGCCGCCTCGTCAAGCTCTACTCTGTCGCCGTCGGCGCGCCAGAAAGTCCCAGCCCCTCCGGTGAATTTCAGATCGCACAGCGCGTGGAGAATCCCGGCTACTACAAGCCCGGCGTGGTTGTTGCTCCCGGCGCCGGCAATCCGCTCGGCACGCGCTGGATGGGACTCAGCGTGAAGGGCTTCGGCATTCACGGCACGAATCGCCCCAACTCCATCGGCAAGAACGCTTCGCATGGCTGCATCCGCATGGGCAAGCATGACATCGAGGATCTCTTCGCGCGCGTCAGCGTCGGCGATCGCGTCACCATCCTCAACGAACGCACCGAAGAATTCGCACAGATTTTTGGCGCTCCAGAAAATGCCCCTGCCACACAGGCGGCGCGCAACGATCAGCCAGAGCCCAACGCCAGCGCGGAACGCGGCGAGTAACGCGTCAAAAAGTTTCCCAGTCCGGCAAAGGAGATCACACATGAACGCAATGCTCGGTTTCGCAGCAATCACAACAGCCACCGTCTTTGCGGTGTTGGCCGCCCTCGCCTTGGATTGGCTCCTGCTTCGCGGCGTTTTTCTATTGATGCAACCGGCCACCGCCGACCGCCGTGCCATCCTCCCAGCCATCGAGAACGGCACGCGCCGCGCCGCTCAGGCCTATTCCCAGCGTCGGTAACCGGCCATGACCAACTCCACACAAACCCGCGCCACTCGGTCTCTCACCGTTCTTCCCGGCTCTCGCATGCGGCCCGTCGACCTCGTCACGACCGCAGCTAACCCGGGAATACCCAGGAAAGGATCAATTCCATGCTCGCATTGAAGGCTCTCTTAATGATTTTCGGCTTCGGCTTGTTCAGCGCCGCCGTGATTGTAGTGGCTTATGACGTCTACAGGGCTGCGCGTCTCCGCTGGCTGCTTGAACAGGACAGCGGCGATCCTACCAAGTCCGCAAAGAAGCTCGAATCTTCCCGCCCTTTCGGGCCGGTAGGCTGGCGGCTCGCCCTGCAATTGGCTATCGCGGGAATCGTACCGGTGCTGTTGAGCCTGAGTATCGCCGTCGTACCGGACGGCTCCGCGGGGATTCGCGTCAGCCAACTCTCCGGCGCCCGCCCCGCTACGTTATATCCCGGTGTCCATCTGCTCACCCCTCTGGTGGACACGCTCGTTCTGTATGACACCCGCGAGCAGGTTTACTCCACTGTCGCCGCCGCTGCGCCCAAATCCGACGCCGAAGTCCTCACTGTGCAAGCCCGCGAAGGTCTCAACCTTGGCTTAGCCGTCAGCGTTCGCTATCGTCTCGATCCCTCGCGCCTTTCCAGCATCCACCAGAATCTTCCACAGCCTGTTGGTGAACAGGTCGTCGGCCCGGTGGTTTCCTCCACCTATCGCCAGTTGGCGCCCAATTACGAAACCCGCGAAATCTTTGCCATTAAGCGCGAAGAGTTGCGCACTAGGGCCGCCGATGCCATCAAGACCCGCCTCGCCAGCGACGGCATCGTCGTCCGCGAAGTCCTTCTCCGCGATATTCAGCTCCCCGCCGAATATGCCAGGGGCCTTGAAGGCCTGTTGCTGAAGGAGCAGGAGAACGAGCGCCTCGGCACCGAGCAAGAAATCAAGGGCAAGGAAGTGCGTATCGCCGAGCTCGAAGCCGACGCCCAGAAAGCGCGCGACGTCAAGGCAGCTGAGGGGCAAGCCCAGGTCCGCGTCCTGCAAGCCAAGGCCGAATCCGACGCCATGCAATACACGCTCCCTCTCAAGCAGAAGCAGATTGAGCAGACCAAGCTCGAAGCCCAGGCTCGCAAAGAAGCTACTCTTCAGAATGCCGAAGCCGCCGCGCAAGCCAAGATCATTGACAGCAAGGCCGAAGTCGAGCGCCAGAAGAACCTATCCGACGCCGAAGCCAATCGCATTCGCGTCACCGCCGCCGCCGATGCCGAACGCATGAAGTTTGAAGCCGCGGTTCTCAAACAGAATCCCATGCTCATCCAGAAAATCATCGCCGAGCGCCTGTCCGACAAGCTGCAAATCATGATGGTTCCCATGGATGGCAAAAACTTCTTCGCCTCGGACGTGCTGCGCTCCGCCTTCACCAACGGCAAGGACAACGGCAATGGCGGCACCAGCGCTGCCCTGGACTCCGATGACGATTCCGACGATCCCGCGCCCGTCGCCACCGCTCAACATAAGCCGCCCAAGCGCCCTTGAGGTCTTAAGAGATCGGGGAGGCGACGCGAGCCGCTTCCCACGGTCACCGGCCAATACCCCTGCGGGTGGCTCGGATCGCGTCGCTGGAAGGAGGATTGCACATGAGCACGAAGACAAGCACCGCCGCGCTTGATTCTTTCCGCCACGGTTCATTCCACTTCCGGCGCCGCGCCCCGCGCCACCCGGCCGGTGCAACTGCTCGCTGTTCGTCAAGGAATGTCTCTCCGCCCCACCGCCGGCTCCCTCAGCAAGACGATGTGGCTACCCACACGCCTAGAGATCATTGCGACCGCCAATGAGCAACGAAAACCTCCGCGCTGCGAAATTCACGAAGCAGTTTGAATCAGGTGACTCCCTATTGTCACCGTGTCTGTGCTGACGCAGTGTGTCTGGCGTGACGCACCAGTTTGTCTTTGCATTTCTGAATGGAGACAGCACCTTGAAGAACTTGCCGCCAATTTTCCAATTCGTTCCGTTATATCATCCTCTGCGATTGTGGATGATAATGTGCTTAGACTCGCAGTTGTATGTCCCCCACCCCGCCACACGCTCGCGCAGTTCTCGGCGACACCGCGGCAATTCTCTTTCTCTCCCTCTTCTTCGCGGTTGCGTTGCTCCAGAAGGAACCTCCCGTCAACCGCAGCCCACTTTCGGACTATCCTCGGTTCACCCTCTGGGCCTGGGAGCGCCCCGAAGATCTTCGTGCCCTTGATGCCGGGCGTTTTGCTGTTGCATATCTCGCTGGAACCATCACTATCACTGATGCCGTCTCGGTCTCCCTTCGTAAGCAACCTCTGCTTGTCTCGCCGGGGACTCGCACTATCGCCGTCGTGCGCATTGAGGCCCCGGCCGGTATCGCTCAACTCAGCGCCCCAACGCTACCGTCCGAAATCGCCGGAATTGTCGCCGACGCGCTCCGACCAGGCAACGCTTCCGCCATCCAGGTGGATTTTGACGCCCGCCAGAGCCAGCGCGAGTTCTATCGAAGCGTGTTAATTGACTTGCGCCGGCGACTCCCTCCCAACACTCCCATCTCTATGACCGCCTTGGCCTCTTGGTGTGCTTATGACGATTGGATCCACGACCTTCCGGTTAACGAGGCCGTCCCCATGTACTTCCGCATGGGACCCGACCACTTTGCTAGTGATATGCCCGGCTGGCTTTACCCCAATCGCGAGCCTCTATGCCGCGGAATCGCTGGTGTCTCTACCGACGAGGCCTGGCCAAAGCTGCCCGCCGGGGAGCGCCTCTACATTTTTCATTCGCGGGCGTGGAACCCCATCGCCCTGCAGAATCTGGAGCACCTGCTACCCCGTGACGAATAGACTCCGCAAAACTGTCTTCACCCTGCTGCTACTAGGTTTGTTACTCGTTGCTTTTACCGCCAATAGTCACACGCCCTACCGTCCGGAAGTGGTCTTCGCACACGAATTCCCCGACCGCCCGGTTTCGCAATTTGTCGCCGGGCATCTCGGAATCCTGACTCCGGAATTGGCGGATTCCTACCGCGTAGTTGCCTACCGGTATTTCAGCGGCAAGCCACTCTCTCTATTGGAGCAAAAATCATTCATGGCCCAGCCAAACGTGCATCCATTTTACGCGTTGAAGCCTTATGAGATGGACCATTGGGAGAAGGAGTGGGAAAAGGAGCTTCAGGCCAGCCCGGTACGCCGTTGGGTCCGCGCTCGGGCGCAGTTTCGCAAAGACAAGCCACCCGTGAGCTCTGCCAGCAAGGACTGGTGGGAGTACACCGATGGCGAAAATTGTCAGGGCGGCGCGTTTCTGAACGCCGTGCGTACCCTCCGGGCAAGGGCTCGCACTTTCGGCGCAGAGAGCCGCGAACTACAAGAGTGGATTTCGGGCCAGGACGAGGTTTTCCTGAATTGCGCCGAGAGGCATATTCCAACCCACCAAGTGTTTCTCCCTGGTGGTCTGCCGCCATCAGCCCCACCGCTTTTGCGTGCCGATCGCGCTTATCAGATCGCCGCCGCGCACTTCTATGCCGGCGACTACGACGAGGCGGTCACGGAGTTCGATACCATTGCCAAGGATACTCAGTCGCCTTGGGCTGAGTGGGGATCCTACCTCGCTGCACGCGTCTCCCTGCGATCATCTTTCCCCGCGAAATTCCAATCCTTTTACGATGAGCAGGGCAATTTTGATCGTGTGCGTCTCCAGAAAGCAGAAGAGAGCTTTCGGGAAGTGGAGCGCGAAACCCATAACCGCGCCATTCGCCGAAGCTCGCGCGGTCTTCTCAGCTTTATCGCCTTTCGCTTGCGGCCCGAAGAGCAAACTAGGGTTGTGACCCAGCGCATCTCTCGCGGACAATCCGCCACGCAGTTTGGCCAGGATGTTGAAGATTTTGTGCTGATGCTTGATAAAAAGTTCGGGGCCACACCCGATTTCCCGGAGATTGAGCCCTACACCAAGCAGTACTCCGACTCAGTCCGCAGGTGGAAAGACAAGAGGTTTCAGGAATTGCGAGCTTTTCGGGCCACAAGCGATCTGACGAACTGGATGTACACGATGAGTTTTGGAGCGGGCGAATCAAGATGCCATCACGCGGTAACACAATGGCAGTCAAGAAAAACACTGCCGTGGCTAGTGGCCGCCATTTCAATGGTCGAAGGTTCATCCTCCGCAATGCCGGAGTTGCTTCAAAGCGCCGAGGCTGTGCCTCCGGACTCGCCCGCTTATCCCACGCTCCTCTATCATCGTGCACGCCTGCTGCGCGAACGAGGGGACGCGACGAGCGCAAGGCAGTTGCTGGACAACGCCCTCACGCATTCACAAGGCTGGCCCGTTTCCAGCATCAATCTCCTTAAGAAACAGCGCTTCCTGCTCGCCACTGACCCTGATGATCTTGCTCGTTTCGCCTGGCGCCGACCCCTCGGTTATAGTAACGGCGCAGTCAATAACGCCGAAACGGATTACTGTGATCCGGAGGGTTGGGACGTGAAGTGCGAGCCAAATCTCTTCCTGAATGCTTCAACCAAGGAGTTTCTTCCGCAACTGGATGTCGTCTCGGCTGTCACATTCAACGAACATCTACCCATAAACCTCCTAGTTCAGTTGGTGCATTCTCCTAACCTCCCGCCGAATCTGCGCGCGCGCATGGCTCCTGCCGTGTGGGCTCGAGCCCTGATACTGGATAGGCCTGAACTCGCGGGAAGTATTTCTCAAGACGCCATAGCCGCTCGCCCAGAAATGAAATCTTATGTGGAGTCCTATCAACGAGCGACTCAGGCGGATATGCGGCGATTCCTAGCCGCCTACGCCATCGCGCACTTCCCAGGCCTTCGACCTTACGTGGAAGGCCCCTCCCCGCGCCTCACGCGGTTTGACTATGCCGACAACTATCGCGACAACTGGTGGTGCCGTAAGGGAGACCTACTGGAGTTTACGTGGTTTGATGGTGATGATACCGCCAAACTCGAATTTGATTCCGTTCCTGACCCCAATTTTCTCAGCCCCGATCAGCACCAAGCCGCAAAAAATGAAGCTCGGCAACTGTCTGCTGTCGCCAGCGACAATTGGCTCTCAGACATTCTCATCAATTGGGCCAAGGTGCATCCCGATGATCCCAACTCCCCTGAAGCTTTGCATTTTGCATGGCGTGTGATGCGCTTCGCTTGCGATGGAACCGCAAAACGTTCCCGCGAAGTCGTCATCCTGCTGCACAAGCTTTATCCAGATTCCCCCTGGACAAAGAAAACGAAAGTTTGGTTCTAATGCTCGTTGCCGGTCCCCAGAACAACGCCCCATTTCGACATTGAGCATACCCGCAGTTATCATGGAACTTGTTTTAATATCTTCAATCCTCACTGGGGTGAAACTTGCGGCGACTTCTTCTCTCATTCTCAATTCTTTTCTCCTCGGCGGCTCTCCCCAGCCCCGCCCATCCGCAAGCCGCGCCCGAGGATAAACCCTCCACCTGCGACTCCCTCCGCGCGGCGAAGGCCAAGGTCTACGGCTTCCATCCCGCCCAACTCGATGAAGCCCAAATCGATGCCAAGGGCAAAGAGCTCGACGCCTTCTGGAAGCAGCTCCAATCCGCCGGCCCCGAGGGCGCCGCGTGCCTTAAACTCATGCTCGCCGCCGAAACCACCGACCACAATTTCCAGTTCGATGCAGGCCAGGTTCTTTATCAGATGGACCCTTCGCCCGATTCCCTCAAAGTTGTCCGCGACGCCATCGCCCAGGCTGATTTCCAGGAAACCGATCCCGCCAATTATCTTTCGCTGGCCCTCGCTCTCTCGCAGGCGGGCGTGGATATCCAACCCCTCGCCGCGCGCCTGCTCCGCTATCCAAACGCCACCATCCACATCTCCGAGCCCTCCCTCGATCTGGACGCGGACACCGCCGCGCTCTTTCTTTACGGCAGCATGCCAGCCGCGCAAGCCACCAGCGCCCTCATCTCCGAATTGCAAGCCCCCGAACTTTTCGTGCGCTCGGCCGCGGCCCACCTCCTCGCTGAACAGCTTAATGAAGAGTCGTTCCGCACCCTCAGCCGCTGGGGCGGCATCGGCAAGATCGAGGAGGAGTACCGCCGCAACGATATTCACACCGTCATCAAATATCAGCCGCCTGATCCCGCTGACCTGGCGCAACCCAAATTCACGCGCGAACAAGTCTTGAAAATCATCGCCGCCCTGCCTCACACCCGCAAGGAATTCGACGACACCATGAGCACGCGCGGCGCCGCCTTCGACAAAAAGCTCCACGACGCCAACCTCACGCAGGAGCAGCTCACCAAAGCCGTTGCCGACAGCGAGCCCATCTATGGCATCGCCGACCACACTGCGTTCATCAATAGCGCGGTCGCCACCCTACTTCCGGAGGACTTCAATACCCTCCAGGACACCCGCCACAAATCCCTTTTCAACGTCTCCGACGAAAGTCTCGAGGAATACCTCGCCTTCACCCAGCTCATGATCCGCCTCATCAACAAGCTCGATCTTTATAAGGCCTATCGCATTCATTAATCATCTCGCGATGCGCAGCAACTCCTCGTCAGCCACGTGTTATCATCGTTATCGAAACGCCGTGCTTCCAAGACCTGAAACCTGTCGCGCTCGCCTGTTCCTTTTCTCCTTAGTTCTCCTTTTTCTATGCTTTGTCGTTTCGCCGCACGCTTTTTCTGCTGACATAAATTCTCTCGATGACGCCGTGCGTCAACTCGCCGACCGCATCGCGGCCATCCCCAATCTTCATGGCCCTCTTCGCCTGGAGTTTCACGCCGACGCGGATCTTGCCGCCGATTCCTCTTGGAAAGACACACTGCGCCAGGAACTCGAAAAACGCCGTCTGCCCGTCACCGATGAACCCACTGCTTCTCTCTTGCAAATTGGGGTGGCCAAAACTGCCACGCAAGTTGTGCTCACCGCCAGCACTCGCGTCGGCGATCGCGACGACGTGCGCATTGTTGCCTTCGCGCGCTCCGCTCTCTCCGTTCCCGCTCTTGCGGTTGCCCCCATCCGCATCGCGCGGCAACTTGTCTACGAAAGCTCCGACCACATCCTGGACGCCTCCGCACTTGGCAACGCCGCCGAAGGTGGCCTCGCCGTGCTGCTCGATCGCAACGGGGAACTCTTCGCCCTGCGCCTGGACGCCGCCGGCGCCGTAAAGCAAACCGTCTCCCTCGCCGCCGCCAATCTCCGCACCACGCGCGATCCACGCGGCGAACTTACCGACAAAGGCGCCACCGCGGAAGTGCTTCTCCCCGGCAAAATCTGTGAGTTCACCTGGGCTCCCGGCAAGGAACTCAATTGCCGCGCGAAAAAGGCGGAAGCGCGCAGCCCCATCGTGCTGACTTCTCCCTGCGACGCCAGCAACTGGAAGCTCGAAGCCAAGGGTGACGATTGGTCCTCGCCCGACCTGCTTCAGATCGCTCCGGACTCCGCCGCGCGAGCCGGGAGCGCCGCGCTCTTCAACGAATTCCCCGGGCCGATTCTGAGCATCAATGGTGAACTCGATCCCGGCAGCGGGCTGATCGTCGCGCGCAATCTGCGCACAGGAAATTATGAGGTCTACAAAATCACCTTGCTCTGCGGCAATTAGCGCCGCACTGCTCGTTCTCCTCGCCGCAGCTTCCGCGAGCGCCGCCAAGCGCCCTCGCTATGGCGGAACTCTCCGCGTCGAATTGCTTAGCTCCACCTTTTCTCTCGATCCTCGCGAGTGGAAGCCCGGCTCCCTTTCCGCGCGCGAAGACGAAAAACTCGCCGGTCTCGTCTACGATCGCCTCGTCACCCTCGACGATTACGGCCGTTTCCAGCCCGCTCTTGCCATTGAGTGGTCACACGATGCCGCGGCAAAAAATTGGCAGTTCAAACTCCGCCCCAACGTGAAGTTTTCGGACGGCACTCCCCTCGCGCCCGCCGATGTCGTCACCGCTCTGCAATCCGTACTGCCCGCAACCTTACAACTCACCGCGTCCGAATCTTCCATCTCTGTCCGCTCGCCCCATTCCGTCCCCGATCTCCTGGAGCAACTCGCCTCCGGCCCTCATTTCATCTTTCGCGCGCTTCCCGACGAGACGCTACTCGGTACCGGCCCTTTCTACGTTGGCGAAATCGATGCCGCCGCTCCTTACGATACCAATCCCCTCGCCACGAAGCCCACGCGCCTCAGGTTTCGCGCCAATGAAGAATGCTGGGCCGGCCGCCCTTTCCTCGACGCCATCGAAGTCACCCTCGGTGAGCCGCCTCTGCGCCAGCTCTTCGATTTACAAGTTGGCAAAGCCGATGTCGTCGAAATCGCTCCCGACCTCGTTCGCAAAGCGCGCCAGGACAACCTGCGCGTCTGGAGTTCCGCACCCAACACGCTCCTCGCCCTGCGTTTCGATGAAGCCCAACCCGCTACTGCTGACGAACATCTCCGCGAGGCCTTGGCTCTTTCCCTGGATCGCGACACCATGGCCAACGTGTTGCTTCAAAAGCAAGCCGAACCCTCCGCCGCCCTTTTGCCCAACTGGCTCTCGGGATATGCTTTCCTGTTTGAGAGTCCCATGAACCTCGAGCGCGCCAAGGAGATTCGTTCTGCGCTTCCGGCCAATGAAGCCGGCGGCACCGAACCCCTGCGCCTGCACGTGGATGCCAGTGGCGACCTGATGAAATTGCTCGCGGAGCGCGTCGCCGTGAATGCGCGGCAGGCCAATCTCTCCGTGCAAGTCGCGACACACACCGCTTCGACAACGGGGGGCACAACGACCGTCTCCTCCACGAATCCTCCGATGGGCTTGCATCTCTTCACCTGGCACTTTGATTCCCTTTCTCCTCGCGCGGAGCTTGACGCCTTCCTCAGACAGCTTCATCTCGACCCCGCGTCCGAAACCTCTCAACCGCTGATTGAACCCGAGCAGCGCTTTGCTGAAGAGCGCCGCCTGCTCCAGGATCGCCGCGTCATCCCGCTCGTCGTGCTCCCCGAATACGTGGGCATCGCTACTCCCGTGCGCGACTGGATGCCCGCGCGGTGGGGTGAATGGCGGCTCGCCGATGTCTGGCTCGAGAAGGGCGAAATTGCTCCGTCGGCATCAACTAGTGGCGCTTCGTCCGATAATTCTGCAGCGCCGCATGGCAGGGGAGCCCATCCATGAGCTTTCGCAGCAAACTTTTCGCGATTTTCCTGATCACCGTGCTGGCTTCCGTTTCCCTCGTCGCCTACGGCGTGACCTACTACACCCAGAAGTCGTTCGAGCAGATGGATCAGCAGCGCACGGAAGCTCTGGTCGCCCAATTCAGGAAGGAATTTGCCCAGCGCGGCGATGTGGTTGTCCAACAGGTGGAGAACATTGCCAACGCCGAAGTGACCCTGCATATGGCTATCGACCTGACCCGTCCGAACGCCGACCCTTCGATTTATCTGCGTGATGCCAACGGCGCGGCCCAGGATCATGGCCTCGATTTTGTGGAATTTGTAAGCTCCGACGGCACTCTCATCTCCTCGGCGCAGTATCCGGCGCGTGTCGGTTACAAAAATGACTGGGTCAGCAATGCGAAGGACTGGCGCGGTTCGCCTGCATTCTTGAAAAAAGAAGAGTTGCCCGACGGCGTCGAGCTATCCCTGACCGCCGTGCGCAATCTGCCTGTGGGCGACAAAAATCTCTATATCATCGGCGGTCGTCGCATGGACCAAAATTTCCTGGCCTCTCTCGCGCTTCCTGCGGGCACGCGCGCGTTACTCTATCGCAATCTCGAGGCGGCCTTCACCCCCACTGCGCTTACCGATGCCGCCGGCCCCATCCCACAGCCCGACCTATTGCAGCCGCTGATCGAGCAGGTGGAGAAGCAACCCACGGCCCCAACTCTCGTCAAGACCATCGAGTGGACCTCCGACCCCGCTTCTTCCGAGACCTTTCATGCCATGCCCCTCACTGGCCGCAATGGCGAAGTGCTCGGCGTTCTTTTGCTGGGCAGCTCGCGTAGGGAATTGGTCACTCTGCGCCGCCAGATTTTGAACACCGCCGCGCTCGTCGCTTTCGCCGCGATTGTCATCGGCCTCCTTGTGAGTTGGTGGGTCTCTCGCCGCATCACGCGCCCTGTCGAAGAGCTTGCCAATGGCGCTCGCGATGTCGCCTCTGGCCGGTGGGAAACGCGTATTGACGTCCGTGGCAGCGACGAAATCGGCCAGCTTGCCACAGCGTTCAACGACATGACGCGCACGCTCACCTCGCAAAAGGAAAAACTTGTGCAGACCGAGCGCGTCGCCGCCTGGCGCGAACTCGCTCGCCGCCTGGCCCACGAACTTCGCAACCCCCTCTTTCCCCTGCAAATTACCGTCGAAAATCTCCAGCGCGCCCGCCAGCTTGGCCCGCAGCAATTTCAGGAAGTTTTCAGCGAAGCTACGGCTACCCTCAAAGCCGAACTCTCCAATCTCAACTCGATCGTCAGCCGCTTCAGTGATTTCTCCAAAATGCCCGCGCCGCATTTCACCAAGGTCAATGTCAACGAGACGCTGCGCAACGCCGTGCGGCTCTTCGAACCGCAATTCACCGCTGTTGGCAAGCCCTCCATCAGCACCGAGTTTTTTCTGAACGAATCGCTGCCGGAGATTGATGCCGATCCCGATCTTCTCCATCGCGCTTTTCAGAATCTCATCCTCAACGCTCTTGACGCCATGCCCGCCGGCGGCACCATTACATTAAAAAGCAGCGACGCCGGCGAATCGGTGCGCATCGAAGTTGCCGACACCGGCAAAGGACTCACGCCGGAAGAGTGCTCACGCCTTTTCACCCCCTACTACACCACCAAGCAGCTCGGCACGGGTCTCGGCCTCGCCATCGTGCAATCCGTCGTCAGCGATCATCACGGCTCCATTTCCGTTTCCAGCGAAGAAGGCCGCGGCGCCACGTTCCGCATCGATTTGCCCAAACGCCAGTCCGGCGTGACTGTCAAATCCAGGGAAGACTCCGCCTCACGCGAGTCCGAGTCCACCCCAGCCGCCGCCTCCGACTAGTTTGAGATTTTGTAGTGGCCGGTCTTTAGACCGGTTCTTGGGTTTCTCTTGGGGGTGTATGGTCCGCCTTCTGAGGCGGATCGTTCTTGGGTTCTCCGGCTTTTGTAGCGGCCGCTTTCTGAAGCGGGCGCCCTAAGTTTTGTCTTCGTCTTTAGGGGGTCGGAGCTTTAGCTCCGACATAGATGCAAGGCTTTCAAGGGGCTTTAGCCCCTGAGGAATCTGTTCCGGGCTAGTTCCAGCCACATTTACTCTGCGAAAGGATCATCGTGCCACGCAAAGCCCATCTCCTCCTCATCGACGACGACGCCAACACTCTCGCCTCTCTCGCGCGCGCCTTTCGCCTCGCCGGACACGAGGCCACCGTCTGCGACAACGCCCTACGCGCCGCTGAACTCGTCCAAAACCAGCGCTTCGATCTCATCCTCTCTGACGTTGTCATGCCCGGCAAAAGCGGCCTCGAACTCCTCGAAGAACTCAAGAAATCCGGCGTCCAAACTCCCATCGTCCTGATCTCTGGCCAAGCCAACATCGAAATGGCCGTCAAAGCCACGCGTCTGGGCGCACTCGATTTCCTGGAAAAGCCCCTCACCACCGATAAGCTACTCCTCACCGTCGAAAACGCTCTCAAACTCACGCGGCTTGAGGACGAAAATCGCGAACTCCGCAATCGACTCGGCAAGCACGAACTCGTCGGCTCTGGCCCAGCCATGACGAAACTCCTTGCGCAGATCGAGCGCGTGGCCGCTAGTGAAACTCGCGTCTGCATCTACGGCGAAACCGGCACCGGCAAAGAGCTTGTCGCCCGCGCCATTCACGAAAAGTCGCCGAGGCACGAAAACGCCTTTATTACTTTGAATTGCGCCGCCGTCCCCGCTGAACTCATCGAATCCGAACTCTTTGGCCACGAAAAAGGCTCGTTCACCGGCGCCGCCGCTCGCCATACCGGCAAATTCGAGCAAGCCGAAGGCGGCACGCTCTTCCTCGATGAAATCGGCGATATGCCGCTGGCCATGCAGGCCAAGCTTCTTCGAGTCCTCGAAGAAGGCGAAGTCGAGCGCGTCGGCGGAGACAAGCCCATCAAGGTCAACGTGCGCGTCATCGTCGCCACCCACCGCAACCTCCACGATCTCGTCAAGAAAAACGAATTCCGCAGCGACCTTTATCACCGCATTTATGTTTTCCCCCTCACCTTGCCTCCTCTGCGCGACCGCCTCGAGGATTTCCCCCATCTCATCGCCCACTTCGCCCGCCAGGTGGCCGCGCAAAACGGCTGGAAAGAAAAACTCTTCGCTCCCGAAGCCATTGCGGAATTGCGTCGCTACTCCTGGCCCGGCAACGTCCGCGAACTTCGCAACATCGTCGAGCGCCTCGTCCTCCTGGCCACCGAAGCCACCGTTACCCCCGACGATGTCCGCCTCACCCTCCCTGCTTCCAGCTCCTCCTCCGTGCCCATCGCCAGCGACAGTCCCGGCGCTGCGCAAGGCACTCTCATCGAACGCACCGAAGCCTTCGAGCGC
Source organism: Candidatus Acidiferrales bacterium (assembly GCA_963702915.1). Classification (GTDB taxonomy): domain Bacteria; phylum Acidobacteriota; class Terriglobia; order Acidiferrales; family UBA7541; genus Acidiferrum. Next base: position 5,103,454 of record OY969770.1, on the reverse strand, counting down.
GAAACCCTCCTCGCCGAAATCCGCCGGCACAATTTCCACATGACCAACGTCGCCCGCGCCCTCGGCCTCGAACGCAGCCACCTCTACAAGAAATGCCAGCAACTCGGCATCGACCTTCACTCCCTCCGCAAGCCCGAGTAGCACTGGATAAGACGCCCGTTCAGGAGTACAATGTATGTACACGGGGTAGAAAGGCTCTCAATGCCAATTGCACGCACAAACGCCAAAAAGACACGCGCGAGGCGCATCAATCTCCGGGCTACCCACGGCCAGGAACGATTGATCCGTACGGGCGCCGACTTCACCGGCGTCACCATGACGGAATTCATTCTTAAGAGCGCCTGTTTGCAAGCCGAGCACGTTCTCGCCGACCGGCGCGATTTTGCAGTCTCTCCGAAACAGTGGCAGGCCTTTCTGGAAATCCTCGACCGCCCCGAGCGTATCAAGCCGGAACTCGCTCGCCTCTTTTCCCAAAAGGCGCGCCTTGACCGCGGATCCGGAAAATGAACGAGTCCGGCCGAGGAGATTCGTCTGAGACTTTTGGCGTCATCGAAAAACTCACCCGCGCCCACGATCTTGTCTTCTTCCGTTGCGGCAAACTGTCGCTAGACGATTGGCTCCGCCGATTTGCTCTTACCAATCAACTCAGCGATTCTGCGCGCACCTACGTCCTTCATCGCGATAACAAAGTCCTCGGCTACTACTCGCTCGCCGCTGGCTCTGTCCGACCGGAGGAATCGCCGCCGCGTATTGCCAAAGGTCTGGCAAAACATCCCGTTGCCGTCATTCTTCTTGCGCGCCTAGCAGTGGATCAGACTCAGCAAGGGAAGGGTGTCGGCAAGATGCTCCTAGCCGATGCCATGTCTCGCGGCGCTGCAGCCGCAGACATCATTGGCGCTCGGGCAATCTTGGTCCACGCTCTTGATGAATCGGCCGCTGCCTTCTATGGAGAATTTGGCTTTGAATCGTCTCCGCTCGATTCTATGCAACTCCTATTCTTAATGAAGGATCTTCGCGCTACTCTACATTCCCTTCTTCCTCGCAGGTAAGAGAGGCGTTCAAAGGGTCTCATTGACTTTGCCTTTCTCCTTTTAATCTACTGATTTTTAATACTTTATTTACATCTACCGATTTCCCTTGACAAATTACATATTGCTATATACATTTTGCATATCGCAATACTCAAAGGATAAGCTCCATGACTCTCGGCGACAAGCTCCGCTCCCTCCGCATCATCGAGGGCTCGCTTCGCGGCCTGAGCCGCCCTATGACCCAGTCCGAAGTCGTTGCGGCCATGAAACGCGAACTCGGCCGCGGCCTCAGCCAGGCGTACCTTTCTCAGATCGAAAACGGCACACGCCCGCACATGACCAACACTTCCCGCGAACTGCTTGCCCGTTTCTTCCGCGTCTACCCCGGCTTCCTGGTGGACGATCCCGCGGGCTACTCTCGCGAACTGCAATCCGAATTGCGCACCGCCGATGTCACCGTGGATTCCTGGCTCTACTCCGGCGCTGACCAGTTCGCTTCCGACCGTCAGCTCGAACGGGCGCTTCTCACCATCGCCGAAGTTCCCGATTCCCGCGCCGCCCTTTTGCTCCTCGGCGAAATCCTTCGCGCTCCGGGTCTCGCCGATCGCCTGAGCGAAGTCCTGCAACCTCGTCCGCTGACGGGATTGGGTCATCCTCCCCCATCCTCTTCTCGGAATTAACGCAGTTCGGTTTTTCCCTTGGTTTTGAGCGACGGCTTGCCGCCGCAGGCGGGGTGTCGCTCCGCGAGGTGAAGTATGTCTTGGTCTGACTTCTATCTCTTCTGCTTCTTGTTCGGTACCACGTTCTCCGTTCTTTCGTTCCTGGCGGGCGCCGTTCATCTTCATCTGCCGTTCAAGATGCATTTCCATCTCCACCTGCCGCATTTCCACGGCGGTGCACACGGTGCTGGTCACGGCATCATGCGTGGTGGCATGCGGGGAGGAGCCCGTGGCGGCGGGGCGAATGTTTCCTGGTTCAACGCTTCCACCCTTCTCGCCTTCCTGGCGTGGTTTGGCGGGACGGGCTACATGCTGACCAAGTACTCGCACGTCCATACATTCTTCGTCGTAACCATGGCCACATTAGCCGGGCTGGCCGCCGGCTGGGTCGTCCTGCGCTTCCTTATCAAGCTTGTCGGCCCTTCCGACGAGCCTTTGGGCGAAGAAGATCGCCGCATCATCGGTGCCATCGGCACGGTCAGCATGACCATCCGCGAAAACGGCACCGGCGAAATCATCTTCCCTATCGGGGGCGCTAGGCGCTGCTCTGGCGCGCGCAGCGAAGATGGCCAGCCCATCGAAAAAGGCGCCGAAGTGGTGATTGAGCGCTACGAGAAAGGCATCGCCTACGTAAAGCGCTGGGATGATTTCGTGAAAACTTGAGTTTCTGAACCGGCACACAGCTCGAGCGTTCGCCGCGGTTCGAAAAAGGGAGGTCGTTATGTTCGGGTTGCCAATGAATGTGGTGGTCGGGGTGGGGATTCTGATCGTGGTCACTCTGATGATCATGACCGTGATCGCCAAAATGTATCGCAAAGCAGGGCCGCACGAAGCGCTGATTGTTTATGGCCTTGGCGGCACCAGGGTCTATACCGGAAGGGGCACCATCATCTATCCCATGGTGCAAACGTGCAAGGATCTGTCGCTCGAGTTGATGTCGTTCGATGTCGCTCCGCAGCAGAATCTTTACACCAAACAAGGCGTCGCGGTCACTGTTGAAGCCGTGGCGCAAATCAAGGTGAAGAATGACAAGGAGTCCATCCTCACCTCCGCCGAGCAATTTCTTACCAAATCACCCCAGGAACGCGATGGCCTTATACGCCTGGTGATGGAAGGCCACCTTCGCGGCATCATCGGCCAGCTCACTGTCGAACAAATCGTCAAAGAGCCCGAAATGGTTGGCGACCGCATGCGCTCCACCTGCGCCGACGACGTGAGCAAGATGGGCCTCGAAGTCGTCAGCTTCACATTGAAAGAAGTTCGCGACAAAAACGAATACATCACCAACATGGGCCGCCCGGACATCGCGCGCATCAAGCGCGACGCCGAAGTGGCCACCGCCGAAGCCGAGCGCGACATTGCCATCAAGCGCGCCGAAGCTTCCCGCGCCTCCGCCATTGCCAGAGCGCAAGCGGACCAGGAACGCGTCGCCGCGGAAACCGCTTCGCAAGCCAAGCAAGCCGAAGCCACACGCGATCTCGACGTCAAGAAAGCCAACTACCTCGAAACCAGCAAGAAGGCCCAGGCGCAAGCCGACAAGGCCTACGAAATCGAAACCAATCGCCAGCAGCAGACCGTCATGCTCGAGCAGGTTCGCATTCAACAGGTCGAGCGCGAAGCCCAGGTCAAGGTTCAAGAAGCCGAAATTACTCGCCGCGAAAAAGAACTCATCGCCACCGTCCTGAAACAAGCCGAAATCGAGCGCCAGCGCATCGAGACGCTCGCCAACGCTGAACGCCAACGCCTCATCAGCGAAGCCGAAGGCAGAGCTTCCTCGATTCGTGCACAGGGTGAAGCCGAAGCCGAGATCATCTTCAAGAAGGGCGACGCGGAAGCGCGTGCCATGAACGTCAAGGCCGAAGCCTTCCAGGAGTACAACCAGGCTGCCGTCGTGGATAAGCTCATCTCCAGTTTGCCGGATGTTGTCCGCGCGCTCAGCGAGCCACTCAGCAAAGTGGACAAGGTCACCATCGTTTCCACCGGCGATGGCAACGCCGCCGGAGCCTACAAGCTCACCGGTGACATCACCCGCATCGCCGCGCAAGTCCCTGCGCTCTTTGAAGCTCTCAGCGGCATGAAAGTTTCCGATCTCCTTGGCAAAGTCCGTCAGATCGGAGACAAAGTGACAAAGCCCGCTCCGGCCAATCCGGCCAAATCTTAAATCTCTTTCCGCCGGGGCGGGTTCGCCGCCCGCTCCGGCGCTTCGCTCCAAGGGGGAAAGGCCATGCGTCTCACGTTGCAGCAGAAGCGCGGACTCTATTGGGGGTTGGGGATCCTGGCAACGGTCATCTTGATGAACGTCGCCTGGGCCCAGATTGCTCACGCGCTTTCACAATGCTTCCAGCCCTTCTAGCCGGACCGGGTTTGTAGCGGCCGCCTTCTGAGGCGGGCGCACTTCTCTTCGGTAGGGGGTCGGACCTTTAGGTCTCCGACATAAGGCACTCAATTCCGCGGGGCTTTAGCCCCTGAGGAAATGTTTTTGATGGGTCACATCAGCAGATTCAGAAAGGAGCTTCACCATGGGACTTTTGGATCGCGTCAGCACTTTAATTCGGGCCAACCTCAACGACATGATTGATCGCGCGGAGGATCCCGAAAAAATGATCAAGCAGGTCATCCTCGACATGGAGAATCAATACCTCCAGGTCAAAACGCAGGTCGCCGTCTCCATCGCCGACCAGCACATCCTCGAAAAGAAAAATCGCGAACAGGAAGACGCCGCCAAGGACTGGATGCGTAAAGCCGAAATCGCCGTGGACAAAAAGGAAGACGATCTTGCCCGCGCCGCCCTCGACCGCTTCCAGACTGGACAGCGCCTCGCGCAAAGTTTCCAGGAACAGGTCAACGACCAGAAAGCGCAGGTGGAAACCTTGAAAACCGCCCTCGTGAAACTCGAGCAAAAACTCGATGAAGCCAAGTCCAAGCGCGAAGTGCTGCTCGCCCGCCACCGCCGCAGCATCGCTCTCGACAAAGCCGCCAAGGCACAAACCGCCATCGGCGACAATTCCAACAGCGCCGCTTTCGATCGCATGAAGGAGCGCGTCTCGCACAAGGAAGCAACCGCTACCGCCGAGGTCGAACTCCTCTCCGATGATGTCGCGGAAAAACTCAATCGCCTTGACCGCGATTCCGAAGTCGAGCGCCTCCTCACCGATCTGAAGTCGAAAAAGGGCCTGCTGACGTAACCATTCGTGGCCCCGTGTCATCTCGTGGCCACATGCGCGGCGACCCGTCATTCAGAGGGCGGTTTTCACCCGAAGAATCTCTCTGCCGTCTGTGGCAGGTTGCCCCAGGCCCGCCGTAGGCGGGTGCCTGGGTCTTGGGTTCCTCGCCCTGTGGCAGAGTCACTCCTGACTGTGCTCTTGGGTTTCTCCGTCCTTCTCTGCGAGTCTCTGTGCACTCTGCGCCTCTGCGTTATCTTTTTCTTTGCCTCTTCCTCTCGCGCTTCGTTCTTTCAGCAACCCGCCAAATCGATAACCAACCCCGACGGTTCGTGGCAAAATACAATCTATGAATCCTTGGCTCCTCGTTCCCCCGGCCCTGGTAGCCGGCGCCACCGCCATGACCGCCTATGGCGCAGTTTATCCCGAGTCTCAACTTTTCGGCCCCGTGGTAACACACACTCCTGCAGCCAATCAGTTGGCACTTACCTTTGACGACGGTCCCAATCCCGCCATCACGCCGAGACTCTTCGACCTGCTCGCAAAGCACAACGCCCGCGCCACTTTTTTCTGTGTCGGCAAATTCGTTCGCGAGTGCCCCGATCTCGTGAAGGAAGCCGCCGCGCGCGGCCATGTCGTCGGAAATCACACCGACTCCCATCCCAATCTCTTCTTCTGTGGACCCCACGAAACCAACGAAGAATTGCTGCGCTCGTCCGCCGCCATCGAACAAGTCCTCTGGGCCAAGCCTCGTTGGTTCCGCCCGCCATTCGGTTTTCGCAGCCCCTGGCTCGGCGAGATTCTTCACCGCCACGGCCTGACCAATGTCACCTGGTCCCTGATCCCCGGCGATTGGCTCGTCAAGCCCACCGCGTGGCTCATCAATCGCATGAAGCCCATCGCCGCAAACGCTCAAGCCAATCTCCCGAAAGCCAAAACCGGCGCTGCCACTTCCGGCGACATCCTGTGCCTCCACGACGGCTACTACAGGTACCTCAATGGCGACCGCACTCACACCCTCCAGGCCCTCGAGTATTGGCTGCCCCGCTGGCGTGACCTGGGCCTCGAATTTGTTACAATGAACGAAATAGTGCGGAAGGCGGTCGAGGCCTAATGGACGAGCGTGCCTTTTATACGGAAAAAGAAGAGACCCGCAAGGTCAAGCTGATCTGCCCGAGTTGTCGCGGCGAATTCGAAGCTCCGGTGCGCTGGAAGGTTTCCCGCAAGAAGAGGGAACTTCCCCGGGGAGCCAGCGAAGAAGACCGCCGCAAGTTTGCGAAAGCCACTTCCTTCATGGTCCGGCTCGATGATCTTGTCGCCTGCTACAAATGCCGCAAGCGCTTCGAGCTCACCGGCCAGTCCACGGTTCTCATTAATGACAATCTCGGCGACCCCAACGAAGATCCCGAGAATTTCGGGAATCGCTGAGCGGAAAGTTATCAGCGATCAGTTATCAGATATCAGTTATCAGGAACCAGGATTTCTTTCTCTCTTCCCGATGACTACCACTTCATACTCATTCCTTGCATCGGCTGGAACCCGCTTCCCGGTCGCTGGTCGCAGATCGTTGGTCGCCTCTTCGAGCTTCCTGCTCGCTGATATCTGATAACTGATATCCCTCAACCACTTGCGCCACCTCCACCTCAAATCTCGGGATACATCTCAAAAAACGCATTAATCGACTGCCGGAACGTCGCTTCGATCTCTTCTTTCGTTCCTTCGATCAGGTGCATCGCAATGCGCGCCGTGCGCCCATTCGTTAACACCACCGTAGCCTCTTTCACCTCGCCCAGATCATCCACCGGGAGCAGCCGCATCCCGTAAATCAGCGCCAGTTTCGCCATAAGTTTCCCCTTCTCGAATTCCGCGCCACCAGCCTAGCCTTCCTCTCTCCACCGGTCAAATCTCGTCCGGCATCTCACTATCCTTCCCCGCGAAGACGTGGGAAGCTGTAGGCATCCTCGTTCCCCAGCATCGCATCCGAAGGGGCAGAGCACAGGAGGGACAGGTGAAAGCCGCTCGTATCTTTCAAGTTCTCGCGACACTTTTCATTTTCTCATTGAGCATCGGCCCGAGCAGCTTCGCGCAAGCTCCCGACGGCCCGCAGACCGACCCGCCTCCCCCGGCTACGCCCGTCAAGGCGCTGACGCCGCGCCCTGCCAGCAGTGGCGCCACCGTTACCGTCCCCTCGGGCACACGCATCGGCGTTGTCATGGAAAACGGCATCTCCACCGCCACCGCGAAGCCCGGCGACTCCATCTATTTCCGCACCTCATTCCCGATCACCATCAACAACAAAGTTGTGATCCCCGTCGGCTCCTATCTTCGCGGCGAAATTACGGAATCCAAACGCGCCGGCCACGTCAAGGGCAGAGCCGAATTGCGCCTGCACTTGAACACGCTGGTTTTCCCCAATGGTTACACGGTTGATTTGAACGCCGACCCTCACAGCACCGATTCCGGCAAAGTGAAAACTGACCCGGAAGGAAAAATGACCGGCCCCGGCGGGAAGGGTAAAGATGCAGAAACCGTCGCCACAACCACCGCAACGGGCGCGGGCATTGGCGCTATCGCGGGCGGCGGTAAAGGGGCGGGCATTGGTGCGGGCATTGGCGGCGTTGCCGGCCTGGCGGCAGTGCTGTTCTCGCGCGGCCCGGAAGCGCAGCTCCCCCGCGGCTCTTCAATGGATCTGCAACTCGAACGCGACCTACAGCTCGATGCCGATCAGATTCACTATTCCAATGTCGGCCAACCCTACACCGTAATTATGCAACCTGCCCCATAAAACTAAATTCCTTGCCCTTGTGGCACAGTCACTCCTGACTGTGCTCTTGCGTTTCTTTTGACTTTCTCTGTGCTCTCCGTGTTCTTCCCTCTGTGACCTCTGTGTTAAAGCCCTTCTCTCTTTTCTCGCCCCAAACATTCTCTCTCTTACAATCCTCCCGCCAATTCCCGCGATAAAACCTCCGCTTTCTTCGCCATGGTCTTCGCCAGTTCCCAATCGCTGTCTTTCATCGCCTCTCGCGCCCCTTCCATGAACCCGCGCACCTTCGACGCCAAATCTGCTTGCGCCGCGGTCAATGCTTTTCCTTTCGTGGACTCCAGATTTCTTTCTGCCACCTGTAAACTGGCGTGCGCATCCGCCTTCGCCGCCTCCGACTCTCCTGCCGAAAGCTCCGGCACAATCATCGGCTCGCTTGGCTTTTCCGCCGTGGGCTGCCCCGCAACCGCTGCCGCCACTTTCGGCCTTGTGGGCGGATTCCGTGGCGCTCCCAACTGTGCAGGCATCGGTGCCACTTCCAATCCCAGGTCAGGCGCCTCACCCACACCGTCTTGCCCCACCGCCGCCGGAATCACAGGGTGAGCCAGCGCCATATTTTCCAAATGCGGCGCGGGCCGCTTCTTCATCAGGCAGCCGCCGCATACAATCAAGCTCAAGCACACTGGCGCCAGCAAAACTCCGCGCGTGCGTCTCTCTCGCTCCATATTCTTTGATCCAGAGTTTCTGCCCATGCTCACGCGGCTAATGGCAACTCGATCCGGAACGTCGTCCCGTGGCCAACCTCTGAAGTGAAATCGATGGAACCGTTGTGCAGTTGCACGATGCGGAACGTGCTCGCCAATCCGATTCCGCTTCCTCCCGGCCTCGTCGTGAAGAACAGTTGAAATACTTTTTGCCGGTGCTCCGGCGGAATTCCCCTCCCTGTATCCCCCACGGTAATCTCCGCCATCTCTCCCCGCCGGCTCAATGTCAATTGCAACATGCCGCCAGTCGGCATCGCTTCCACCGCATTCAGCACCAGGTTTAGGATGGCTTGCTTCAGCAGTGCGCGGTCCACGAACACTTCCGGAATCCCGATGGGAATCAATTGCGCCACCTGCACATTCGTCAGTTCCAGTTCCGGCCGCGCCACTTCCAGCACTTCCTTCAGCAAATCCGCCAATTGTGTCGGCTCCAACCGCACATCCATTGGTCGCGAAAAATCCAGGAACCGCTTTACGACCGCGTCCAGACGGTCGATTTCCGCGTCCAGAACGTTCACCGCTTGTTGCGCCGCGCCATCTGCATCCGGCGGCAAAGACTCCTTCAGATTTTCCAGCCATAGCCGCATCGAGTTCAGCGGGTTCTTCACTTCATGCGCCACTCCCGCCGTGATTCGTCCCACCGCCGCCAGGCGCTCGCTCACTTGCAATTGCGTGTTGATGCTTTCCAGAGAATCCAGGTCGCGCAGCGTGACCAGCGCGCCCATGCTTTCCCCTTCGCCCTGAATTTCCTGCACCGTCACGCCCACGCGCCTCTTCCCTTCCACGGTTTCCACGTCCGTTTCGGAGGCCACCTCATGCAATTCGTCCCCGACCAGCCTCAGCGCTTCGTACAACGGGTGCTCCGGAGGGAAAATATCCGTCACGCGCCTTCCCAGAAAATTCGATGCCGGCGCTCCCAGAAATTTTTCCGCCGCCGGGCTCACCATCACCGCGCGCGCATCCCGCGTGAACAGGATCAGTCCATCCTCTAGCCCCGCCATCACGGAATTCATGTTTTCGCGCAATGAACTGAAAATCTCGTGCACCCCGCGCAACTGCTGCCCTACCTGCGTGATCTTCCTCCGCACCTGTCCTAGCTCATCGCTGCTTTCCACTTTCTCTTTTGCGCTCGGTGCCGGGTTGTCATACACGCCGGAAGAGATGCGCTCCAATTGCGCCAGAATGTCCCGGATCGGCGCCAGCGCCCACCCGCTTACGAACGCCGCCAATATCGTGGAGAGCACCAGCGCCAATGCTACAATCGTGAGCCAGCTTCGTACCCGCGGCTCGATATAATCGAACAGCAGCCCCGTCGAAACCGCCACCCGCACTTCCCCAAATGGCCGTCCCCCCTCGCTGAATGGATAATCCACCTCGTAAATCCGCGCAGACTCCGCCAGGATGCGTACCTGCCTCACAAACGGGCTTTGCACCAGTTGCGCCAGGGGCGGCCGCCGCGTCACCTCTTTCCCCTGCAACGACTCGTCGCTCGACACAAATGCCACGCCGTCATGATCCACGATCGTTACTTCATAGATGGACGGCTGTTCCTTCGCCGTCTGCAATCGCGCCGCCAGCCCTTCGCTGATCTCAAAAGCCTTCTGCACGTAATCGTGTGTTTCCTGCGGATCGCTCGAAACCGGCAGCACCCCTTGCGCCTTCGCCTCATCAATCGCCCGCTTGGCGGTGATGAACACCTCGTGCGCCAGATCGTTCGCGCGCTTGTTCGTATCTTGCAGCACCTGCTGCATCAGCAATTGCAGGAATAACAGCGATAGCACCAGTGTTGACAGCAGCACCAGCCCCGTCATCACCATCGTTAATTTGGCGCGCAGCCCCAGCTGCATACTTTCTTACGGCTCCGTTTCCGCGCGTTCGCTGCCATACTCCTTCAACTTGTTGTGCAGCGTCTTCAAGCTCACTCCCAGCAGCTCCGCCGCGCGTGTTTTGTTGTTCCCGGTGGCGGCCAGCGTCTGCAAAATCAGTTCCTTCTCCATCGCATCCACCGTCGTTCCGATGGGGAACTTAATGATGGAGAGATCGCTGGGGCTTTTCGCTGCCACGCGCCCGAATTCTCCTGGCAGGCTTGCCCGCGAAATCAAATCCTTTTCGCTCATGATCGCGGCGCGCTCCAAAATGTTCCGCAGTTCGCGAATGTTTCCCGGCCACGTGTGGCTCATGAAAATGTCCAGCACTTCCGCGCCGATCCCTCTCACGCTTTTACCATGTTTTGCGTTGATGTCGCGCAACATGTGCTCGGTCAGCAGCGGTATGTCTTCCTTGTGTTCACGCAGCGGCGGCAGGTGGATGTGAAACACGTTCAGCCGGAAATAGAGGTCCTGGCGCAACTGCCCATTCGCCACCGCTTGCTCCGGGTCCTTGTTCGTCGCCGCGAGGACTCGCACATCCACCGGCGTTTCCACCTTGCTACCCAGTCGCCGCACTTTGCGGTCTTCCAGCACGCGCAGGAGCTTGGCCTGCGTCGGCGCAGGCATTTCGCCGATTTCGTCCAGCAGCAACGTCCCGCCATCCGCCAGCTCGAAGCAGCCAATCCGCCGCTCCGCCGCGCCCGTGAACGCGCCCCGCTCGTGCCCGAAAATTTCGCTCTCCATCAGTGTTTCGGGAATCGCTGAACAGTTGATAGCCACAAACGGCCCGCCGGCCCGCGGCGAAAGCTTATGAATCGTGCGCGCCACCACTTCTTTCCCAGAGCCCGTCTCGCCGGTGATCAGCACGGAAGCCGAACTCGGCGCCGCCATCTCAATCACCCGCATCACGTCCTGCATCGGCTTCGTTGCGCCCACCAATTCTCCCAGCCGTCCCGCCTCGCGCAATTGTCGTTGCAAGACCAGCAGGTTTTGCGCATCGCGCGCCTTGCTCAACGCACGGTCCAGCAGCGCCCGCAGCACCGGCCCCTTCAGCGGTTTTTCGATGTACCAGAACGCGCCCGACTCAATCGCCGCCACCGCGCGCTCCTCGCTTCCCTTCCCCGTGATGATGATCGCGGGCACATCCTTCAGGTCGTCGCCCAACTGCTTCAGCAAATCCAGGCCATTCATCCCCGGCAATTCCACGTCGGCAATCACCGTGTCCGGCTGGAAATTGGAGAATTTTGCCAGCGCCTCTTCCGCGCTCGCCACGCCCAGCACTTCGTACCCCCACCTCTGCAACAACTGCTCATAGCCCTTCCGCGCGTTGTCCTCGTCCTCGACAATCAACACGCGGTCCTTGCGCTCTCCGGTTTCTACCGTGCGTACAGCTCGTGTCTCTTCTGCCATGCGGCTTTGCCTCGTCTGAATAAATACCACGATTGGCGGATCAATGGGGGTGGGACCTTCGACTCTAACAAGCCCCTGCACCACTTGCCAAGCCCGCCGTAGGAGGGAGGCGGGGTTATCCTAGTAGGGGTCCAGCACTGCTGGACCCCATGTCCGCAAAATTTGAACAACCATGCACTCTGGCCCGCAACAGCCACAAGGGCGGGTTCCGCTCAACGCGGGCGCGTGCTAAGGCCGGCTTGTTTCCAGAGCTTCTCCCAATGCCAGATGCCGGGAGTTTTGTCGAGGATGCGGTAGCCCAACTGGTGAGCCAGCATCAAAATTTGGCCGCGGTGATGGGCCTCGTGCGAAAACATGTAAGCGAACATGGTCCCTCCGGCGGGCCACGTTTGCGTCCAACTGCCGCGAGAGAACTTGGAAACGCGGCGATTCGGAACGCCCGAAATCGCATCCGACAACATGCGCAGGCACTGCGCGGCGCTTCTCCTGTGCGCGGCGGCAGCCTGTTTCATGGTGCAGCGGTCGGGATCGAGTGGCGCCGGACACTTCAGATGCGGCGCGGAATTCTTCAGCCACACAAGACGGCTGTTGTGCAGATGCGCGAAGATGGCCGCGATTGTCCGGCCATTGCCTTTTTGACCCGGCACCTGGGCGCGCCACGCGCGAGGGTCGAGATGGGAAAGGATAAGCTGGTTCATGGCGTCGTTGCTCGCGTAGGTTTCGAGCAGGCTGTCCCGAATCTCGGCAAGCGCCGCGTGGGATTGCAGTGCCATGAAAGCTCCACCAATTTATGGATAGCGACGCATGTAGGATACCAGAGCGAGCCTTGAGGCAGGGAACCGGCCCGCTCTTGAATTCATCCTGTAGGGGTCCAGCACTGCTGGACCCCATGTCCGCAAAATCAAATGATCTTGCCAGTTGCCCCAGCTTCGTTTTTTTTCTGGATCTTGGGTTCTCTTCGCGGGGTGCCCCAGGTTTGATTTTTTACCTGGGCCTCGGGTTCTCTTCATTCATGCGGCCTCCATCCAGCACCGGAGGTGCGCCACAACTCGTCTCGCAACTAATGTGTGGCTCGCGATCCCGCTACCTTCGCCTCTATCGAGAGCAATCTCACGTTCGGCCCGTCCAGCACGGCGAGCGCGGGTGTTTCACCGTCTACGAAACAATATGCATGCAGCCGCTCACCAAACTTAAACTTGGCAATTGGGTTTGTTGCCTTGGCATCCCAAACATAAACGAAAAACTCAACTCCGAATGACCACATGTCAACGCTGGAACTCCACCACCGAGACAGATCGCTCTCGTGGCGAAGTTCCATCGCAAAATGTCTGCCATCTTTCGCTGGAGTTACGGCTCCATATCTCACGTTGAAGCCCAACGACTTGGGAATTTTGTACTGGAATCCTAAGCTCCTGTCAGTTCTAACCACGGCTAGCTGCCAACAATTCGGATCGGCGCAGACCTGTCCAACTAGTTCTTGGTCGTTCAAAAACGCGGTCGGACGAAAGGCGTTCTCCACCTTTCCGTTCGCTGCCAAGCCGAAACTCCTAGAGTTGCTCCGCGCCTCACCTAGTTCTCTCAAGAATAACTTGGGTACGTTTTGGAACGGACTGTATCCAAACTCAGTCCGAGCGTCGACCGAGCTCAATAGCTCTTTATCGGAGATGGCAACTGAAAAGATCCTCGTGACATCCGCGGGATCGGTCCAGACCATCATCGTTTCCAATGTATCCGTCCCTAGGACTTGGTATTGCTGGTCGTTGTTACTTTCAGTCTCCACGAGCAAGGTCCTTCCACTCTGTGACTCGAAAACTTTCGGCGGAAAGAAAATACTTTCCCCTCGGGCATATTTCAATTCCACTCGCTTTAGCTCCTCTCCCTCTGGCGAGAGCAACAGCAGGATTTCCTTCGTCTCTTTATCCCACCTCCCCGCGGGGTCGAGTTGCAGGAGGTAATTCCCGGTCGCCGTGGAGCGGAGCACGAAGCGCCTAATGTCCTTCCACGGCTCTCGTTTTGCCACCAGTTTCCCGCTTTTCGTATCGAACACAAATAGACGAACTTCCCACTGGCCCCGATATGATCCTTTGGTCAGGGGGGAAGAAGGGCAGCGCAATGCCACGACCACGGTGTTTGCGCTCGCGGCGACACCTGCCTGGATCCCCCAGTAGGCACCTTTCCGCACCGTTTCATCTATGCCAGTAGTGCGAAGATTCATGGACCAAATTACCTTCGGCTTTTCATCTGCAATTAGGCTGAATCCTGGCGGCATCGCCAACAGCAAAAGCATCAGCGTGGTTTTCATCTCAGCCTCCGATCTCCCCAGCAGTTGCTCCCGCGCGCGTCCCTGGGTCGTTCTTTCCTCTGGCCTCCCCCTCACGCTCCCGGCACCGCACCCCTCTATTATTATCTTGATAAGTCTTTCTGAATGGACTATACTCTGCCTTGTAAATACTTGCGTCCAACCGCCGGGCCCCACCCGGCTGTTTCTTCTTTATGACCCATTTTCCACGCTCCGCACTACCAACCGATCACACTCACCCAATTGCCTATTCGTCTTTTCTTCGCTAATGCGCGCCGCTAACCCCTTCCACAATCATCACTTTCAAATCTGTATGAAAACAAACAACTTTATCCACCTTTAGAATCAGCACTTACAAAAAAAGGGGGGGAGGGTCAGCACCTCCAGATCCTCGAAACGCTCTCCCGCGTTTTCACTCTTATACTCTTACACTCTTTCACTCTTATACTTCCGAACTCCGAAACTCTTCACTCCTTGACCAAATACAGCGCCCGCCCCAACTCCAACTCCAGCTTCGCCCCCTTCGGCAAATCCAATTCCTGCCCGCGCCCCGCTTCCGCCAAGTAAGCCTCGAAAGCGCCCAGTGCCGCAGCCTCCGCTCCTTCTTTCGTGTTCTTGTCCTTCACGCCTTTCATCGCCCCCATCGCCGCCCCTGCAGCCGCCGCCTGCGCCGCATCCTTCTGCGAACTGCCGCCGCTCGCCTCAATCGTGCCCTCTTGCGCCGGGCCCGGCTTGATGCTGTGATCCCCCGGCACGCCCACCACATCCGCCACGATGGGCAACTTCCCAAACTTCGTGTGGATCTCGTCAAACGTCAGCCAGATTTTCGCGCGGCCCGTCAGCCCGGCCGGCTCCACGCGGCTGATGTGTCCCGTGACCAGTGCTCCCGCCGGCAAGTAGATTCCCTGCCCCGCATCCAGCGGCTCCAGCGTCCGCACGCGAAACTCATCGTTCCGTTTCACCGCCTTGGTATTCATCTCCTCTTCCAGCTTCACCAGGAACCGCGTCCCCGGCGCGACGGCATACACTTCGATCGGCAATCCGCGCCTCTCTCCGTCTGCGACTCGTGACTCTGGCGCGTAGGTGGCAGCTTGCGCGTCCGGTGGCACGGCCTCGCGCGTCTCCTGCGCCCTCGCACCTCTGGGCATCCACAATCCCCCCACCATCGCTCCCAGCACCATCCAGTCTCTCAGTGATCGTTTCATAGCAGACTCCCCCTCCTGCGGCGGGCACGGTTTCAAGTGCAGGAGCAGTGCCACATCAAACAAACATGCAGCACATGTAACATTATGATTTACAAGGAGATATCCATACCGCCAAAACCGCCTACCCGCACTCCTGCATGCCCCAACCTGCATAACTGTCCGCAAAGACTTGCAGTTCGACCAGCTGCACGTCGCAAATCACATGTAACCAATTCCTGTTTCGCGCCTCACATTGCATGTGGCCGGTACCGCTGACACTGGCCGATGCACAGCCCTCAGCGCAGCAGGCTTCTTGCATCAAAGAATAAGAGCTCGTCAGACCATGTTGACCGCCGCGACTGGCCGGAATCACTTGTTTGGAGGAATAGCACCACCATGTTGATCCGCAAGGCACCCGATTTGACGTACGCCGATGTGACCCCGAAATCGCTGTATCTCGATCGCCGCAAATTCCTCCGCAGCATGGGCATCGCCGGAGCCGCCGCGCTAGCGGGAGCGCGTCTGTGGAATTTCGCCTCCCCAAACATGCAAGCCTTCGCTGCCACGAAATTCGATGGCCTGATCAAAAGCCCTTTCAGCACCACGGAAAAGCAAAACTCCTACAACGACGTCACCCACTACAACAATTTCTATGAATTCGGCGCCGAAAAATCCGATCCCTCCAAAAACGCCGGGAAATTCCAGACCTCGCCGTGGACCGTTTCCGTCGAAGGCGAAGTGAATAAGCCGCGCAAATTTTCGGTGGACGAAATCATCAAGCTTGCCCCGCTGGAAGAGCGAATCTATCGTCATCGCTGCGTGGAAGCCTGGTCCATCGTCGTGCCCTGGATCGGTTTTTCTTTCAGCGCGTTGGCCAAGGCCGTTGAACCGACGCCCAAAGCCAAATACGTTGCGTTTGAAAGCTATTGGGACCCGAAGCAAATGCCCTGGGGCCGCTACGCGGGCATCGATTTCCCTTACGTGGAGGGATTGCGCCTCGATGAAGCCATGAATCCACTCGCGCTGTTGTGCGTCGGCATGTACGACGAGTCGCTCCCCAATCAGGACGGCGCGCCCATTCGCCTGGTTCTGCCCTGGAAGTACGGCTTCAAGAGCGCCAAATCGTTGGTGAAAATCCGTTTTGTGAAAGGTGAGCCGCCCACCACCTGGAATCGCATGGCCTCGAATGAGTACGGCTTTTACGCCAACGTAAATCCCAAGGTGGACCATCCGCGCTGGAGCCAGGCCAAGGAACGCCGCCTCGGCGAATTCTTCAAACGCGACACACTCATGTTCAATGGTTACGGCGACCAGGTTGCTTCGATGTATAACGGCATGGACCTGCGCAAGAATTACTGAGCCCCGATCCTGACCATGCGCGCGATTCTTACCAGCAAATGGACCAAGGTCCTTGTCTTTCTTCTGTGCCTGATGCCGCTCGCCTCACTGGGCTGGCGCGCGCTGCACAATGATCTCTCCGCCAATCCCATCGAGTTCATCACGCATGCGACCGGCGATTGGACGTTGCGCTTTCTTCTAATCACTCTGGCGATCACGCCGTTTCGCAAGATTCTGCGCCTTCCTGATCTCATCCGCTTCCGCCGCATGCTTGGCCTGTTCGCGTTTTTCTACGCTTGCTTGCATTTCACCACGTACATCTGGCTGGACAAGTTTTTCGATCTCGCGGAGATGTGGAAGGACGTCGCCAAGCGCCGTTACATCACGGTCGGATTCACCGCGTTTCTGCTGCTGATTCCGCTGGCTGTCACTTCCACCGCGGGGTGGATTCGCCGCCTTGGCGGCCGCCGCTGGCAGCAACTTCACCGCGCCATTTACATCAGCGCCCTATGCGGCGTGATTCATTACTACTGGCTGGTGAAATCCGCGGTGATTCGCCCGCTCGCCTACGCCGCTATTCTGGCCGTCCTGCTCCTCTGGCGCCTGGCCGTCAAATACTGGCCCCAGCCGCAGCCTGGCGCCGACCTGCAAACTAAACCGCAACGCGCGGAAGCCTGAACGCGCCGTAACTTTTTGTGCTAATGCGCGCCGCTTGCCGTTTTCGTCAGGAATTTCCTGATGCGCTGAAGCACTTCGGCGTACATGGCTTCCGTGACGCGGCCTGTCTGCGTATTCTGCTGGCTGGGGTGATAAACGCCAAAAAGACGAGGCAATCCCGGAGCAATTTCCACTTCCGCGCCGTGTGCGAATTTGTAGGCCGCGCGTGAGCTGATTTTTCCATCTCGCTTTAGGATTTCCAGATACGCGTCCCAGGCAATCTTACCCAGCGCCAGCACTGCCGCCGGCCGCAACATCTCCAGTTCGCGCCGAAGATACCCGCGGCAATTCAGGATTTCGCCCGGCAGCGGCTTGTTCGCCGGGGGCGCGCAACGCACGGCCGCCGCGATATAAACATCATGCAGCCGCAATCCATCATCGCGATTCCGGGAAGTCGGCTGATTCGCGAAGCCTGCCTTGTACAGCGCCTTGTAGAGAAAATCGCCAGAGCGGTCGCCCGTGAACACGCGCCCCGTACGATTCGCTCCATGCGCTGCCGGCGCCAGCCCTAAAATCAATAAGCGCGCGTTTGGATCACCAAAACCCGGCACTCCGCGTCCCCAGTATTCCCACTCGCGGAACGCCCGCCGCTTTTCGTGCGCCACTTTTTCCCGGTACTTCACCAGCCGTGGGCATTTCCGACAGGTGGACACTTCCTTTGCAATGACGCGCAACGCCGCTTCCCGCTTCACTTGGTCCCTTTCAGCGCCGTCGCAATCAGCACCGCCTGGTTGCGCTTTTCATCGTTGCGGCCATAGAGCAGCGTCACTTTTCCGTGCTCTTTTTCCAACCGTTTGATTTCCGCCAGCAATTCTTCCTTCTTCGCCATTTCACTATTGTAACGTTTCACGAACTCTTCCCATTTTTCCGGGTCGTGCCCAAACCATTTCCGCAGCGCATCGCTCGGCGCAATCTCTTTCATCCACAAATCCGCTTTCACACGCTCTTTCGTTAAACCGCGCGGCCACAAGCGATCCACCAGCACGCGGAATCCATCCTCCTTCGCGGGCTTCTCATAAACACGCTTCACTTGAATCATGGCTCACCTCATTTGAAAAGCTTTAGCACTTCTTCGTGGAGCAGGCCATTGGAACTGACAAATCTTCCTTTGTAGATGCTGCGTTCTCCGTCAATCGTCGTCGCTCTGCCGCCGGCTTCTTCCACGATTATGCCCAGCGGCGCCAGGTCCCAGGGCTTAGAGACCCAGTCCAGCGCCGCATCCACCGCGCCTTCCGCCACCAGCATGTGTTGCCAGAAGCCGCCAAGCGAACGGCTGTTGCGCGCCGCGTCCGCGAACTTGCGAATTTTTGCGCGTACTTCCGGGTCTTTGTTCGGCCCCGTGCCAGTGGTGAACACCATCGCATCCGCGAGCCGCGTAACTCTTGACACATGGATGCGCTGTCCGTTGCGATACGCGCCTTCGCCGCGATACGCCCACCAGCGGGTGCCGCAGCCAAGCTCCGGCGCGGACACGAGGCCCGCCACAATTTCGCCAGTCTCTTCAATTCCCATCAGCGTGCCGAACGTAGGAATGCCGCGCGAGAATTCTTCCGTGCCATCAATGGGATCAATGATCATGCGCGCGCGCCCATTTTGTGAGGGAGCTTTCGCGCTATCGCCACCCATCTCCTCGCCCAGCACATCGAGCGGGAGGCCGCTCGCCGTCACTTTGACGCGCGCCATCGCTTCCACTTCTTTGTCCGCTTGCGTTAGCGCTGAACCATCCCGCTTGCGCTCCACGCGCATCTCCGCGGCGCGAAAATACCGCACCGCGATCGTGTCTGCCTCCGCCGCAATTGCTTCCAGTAACGTTTTGTACTTCTCCGCATATCCCATGAGATAGTCCTCTTCCTCGCCTCGCCGCGAAGCTGCTCTTTCCTTGTGCTTGCCGTTGCGAGTCAGTCACCTCTGCCAACTCGTATTTGACACGCTCGGGCTCACTCCCTAGCATACAAACTTATGACCTTGTCTGCCCACGCCAACACCGGAACGGTGTTGGACCGCATCCTGGAATCCCGCCGCGCCTGGGTCGAGCACCGCAAGCGCGTCCTGCCGGAAGCAGCTCTGAAATATGGCGTGAAAGCGGCTCCGCCCGTGCGCGATTTTCCCGCTGCGCTTTCCCGCGATGCCATCAACATTCTTGCCGAGTTGAAGCCTGCTTCGCCATCCCGCGGCGTTTTGCGCGATCCGTTCGATGCACCGGCCCTCGCGCAGACGTTTGAAGATGCCGGCGCTGCCGCGCTTTCCGTTTTGACCGAAGAAGAATTCTTCCACGGCTCGCTGAAGAACTTGCGCGATGCGCGCCGAAGCATAGCTCTGCCCGTGCTGCGTAAGGATTTTATCTTTGATCCCTGGCAAGTATGGGAAGCGCGCGCGAACGATTCCGACAGCTTTCTGCTGATAGTGGCCGCGCTCGGTGATATTCAGTTGCAGGAGTTGATCGCGTTGGGCCGCGAACTCGGCATGGAGCCGCTCGTTGAAATCCACACGCTGGAAGAACTCACTCGCGCGCTCTCGGCCGGTGCCCGCATCATCGGTGTGAACAATCGCGACCTGAAAACTCTCGCGGTTCGCGTGCAAACTTCTTACGAACTGATCGAGCAGATCCCCGAAGAGTGCTTTGCCGTCAGCGAATCCGGCCTGCGCACTCACGACGATCTGCAAAAGCTCCGCGCCGCCGGCTTCGACGCCTTCCTTATCGGCGAGCACCTGATGCTCGCTCCCGACCCCGCCGCTGCCCTCGCGCAACTCCTCACTCCCACGCCCGAATAACCCGACTTCGCGTACACTGTTCGTTATGGTTCGCGTCAAAATTTGCGGCATCACCAATCCCGCCGATGCGCGGCTGGCAACGGAGCTTGGTGCGCACGCCTTGGGGTTTAATTTTTATGAGAAGAGTCCGCGCGCGGTTTCTCCTGCCGATGCCTGGGAAATGCGGCGCAAGCTGGCGCCCTTCGTTAGCGCCATAGGCATCTTTGTGGATTGGAAGCCCAGCGCCGTCGTTGCGCTCGCCACGAGTTTGCGCCTGGACGCGGTGCAGCTTCACGGCGACGAGTGCGCACACAATGTGGACGATTGCTCTAAACGATTGCCTGTGATCAAAGCGCTTCACGTGGGCCCGGAATTCTCGGAGAAGGAATTCTCACGCTTCCGTTCCGCTTCCGCATTCCTGCTGGATGCCGCCCCTGACGTGGGCAAGCCAAGCCAATTCGGCGGGACTGGCAGAACCATAGAATGGTCGCTCGCCCGCAAACTTGCTGCCACTCATCGCATCATCCTGGCCGGCGGCCTGACGCCCGAAAACGTCGCGGAAGCGATTCGCACCGTGCGCCCCTACGCCGTGGACGTGGCCAGCGGCGTGGAATCCCGTCCCGGCAAGAAAGATCCCGGCAAGCTTCGCGCCTTTTTCGACGAAGTAGCGCGCGCCCAACGCGACACTCCCTGACGTGCTCGCCGGGGCTCCGCGCGAATCCCAACTCGCTGTACAATACTTGCTCTACCCATGAGCACCCAACTCACCATACCCGCCACCACGCCGGGACGCTTTGGCCCCTACGGCGGCCGCTACGTTCCGGAAACGCTGATGGTGCCGCTGTTTGAACTCGAGCGCGTCTACGAACTCGCGAAGACCGATGCGGTCTTTCAAGCGCGGTTCCAGGATTTGCTGAAGAATTTTGCCGGGCGGCCCACGCCGTTGCAGTTCGCTGCGCGCCTCACCGAAAAACTCGGCGGCCCACGCATTTACCTGAAGCGCGAAGACCTTCTGCACACCGGCGCGCACAAAATTAACAATGCCATCGGCCAGGGGCTTCTTGCCGTGAAGATGGGGAAGCCGCGCATCATTGCGGAAACGGGCGCGGGGCAACATGGCGTGGCCTCCGCCACAGTTGGCGCGCATCTTGGTTTGCAATGCACCGTGTACATGGGCACGGAAGACATGGCGCGGCAGGCGCTGAACGTTGCGCGCATGCGCATGCTTGGCGCGGAAGTGATTGGCGTGGAATCCGGCAGCCGCACGCTGAAGGACGCCATCAATGAAGCCATGCGCGATTGGGTAACCAATGTGCGCACGTCGCACTATCTGCTGGGCTCGGTTCTGGGCGCGCATCCTTATCCTACGATGGTGCGCGATTTCCAGGCGGTGATTGGCCGTGAAGCGCGCGCGCAAATTCTGGAAGCCGAAAAGCGCTTGCCCACGCATCTCTATGCCTGTGTTGGCGGCGGCTCAAACTCAATCGGATTGTTTTACGAATTTTTGAAGGACGCCGATGTGAAACTTGTTGGCATCGAAGCCGGTGGGCGCGGCAACGGACTTGGCGAACACGCAGCGCGCCTTGCCGCGCATCAGGGATTTACGGGCGCGCGGCCTGGAGTGCTGCAAGGCACTTACACCTACGTTTTGCAAAACGAAGCCGGCCAGATCGCCTCGACCCACTCCATTTCCGCAGGCCTCGATTATCCCGCCATCGGCCCGGAGCACGCCTGGCTGGCCGATCAGCATCGCGCCGAATATGCCGCCGTTTCCGATCAAGCTGCGCTCGAAGCCGCGCAACTACTTTCACGCACGGAAGGCATCATCCCCGCGCTGGAATCCGCGCACGCCCTCGCCGGCCTGATCGAGCGGCTGCCGCAATTCAAGCCTAGCGACCTCATCATCATGAATCTTTCCGGCCGCGGCGATAAAGACATGGACACATACACGCGGCTGCTCGGGAAATTCACTTGATGCGTTGTTCGCTCGGCACGGTGCAGCAAATCGAGAATCACAGAATCACGGATTCGCTCCAAGGATTACGAGACAGCAGATGACCGTTGCTCTCACAACTCGCATCGCCAAGCGTTTCGCGGATCTGCGCGCTGCCGGTGAACTGGGTATCGTCACGTACATCACCGCGGGTGATCCCACTTTAGCCGCGACGCGCGATTATGTTCTGGCGCTGGCCGAAGCGGGTGCCGATGTCATCGAACTCGGCGTGCCGTTTAGCGATCCCCTGGCTGACGGCCCGACGATTCAGCGTGCTTCGGAACGCGCCTTGAAGTCCGGCACGACGTTGGCCGGTGTGCTTTCGCTCGTGCGGCAAATCCGCGAATCCAGCCAAGTGCCGCTGGTCCTCTTCAGCTACTTCAATCCCATTCTCCAGATGGGCCTCGAGAAATTTGCTGCCGCGGCTGCGGAAGCCGGCGCCGACGGAGTTCTCGTCACCGACCTAACGCCGGAAGAATCGGGGGAGTATCGAGAAATCATGAAAGCGCATGATCTGGACACCATTTTCCTCGCTGCGCCCACGTCCACCGACGAACGCTTGGTAAGAATCGCCGCGTGCTCTTCCGGTTTTCTCTATCTGATTTCGCGCACTGGCGTGACCGGCGCGAAGGACGCGCTGCCGGACGACTTGCCCGCTCTGTTACGCCGCGTGCGCAGCTTTACGCAACTTCCCGTCGCCGTGGGCTTCGGAATTTCGCTGCCGGGCCACGTTTCCGTTCTTGGCGGGCTAGCTGATGCAGCTGTTGTAGGTTCGGCCCTGGTCTCCGAGATTGAGAAGGCGGCTTCGCCCGTGGCGGCGGCTGCAGCCTTGCGCGCACGCGTTCGCGCACTGAAGGAAGCTGCAAGCCGCGGGCTCTCCCGTCGCGAGGTTGCGCCATGAACCTTTCCGACTGGCGGCGCCGCATTGATGAAATTGACAAGAAACTCGTCGAGCTTCTCAACGAGCGTTCGCAGTGCGCGTTGGAGACTGGCCGCATCAAGCAGGAATCGAACCTTCCGCTCTACCAGCCCGACCGCGAAAACGAAGTGCTGGCAAACGTCGAAAGCCATAACAAAGGTCCGCTCACTGACGCGGCGATTCGCCGGCTGTTTGAACGCATCATTGACGAAGCACGTTCCGCCGAGCGGCTAGCCATGCACGGCGATCCGCCTCCGGACGGGGATTCCAAATGACGCCGCGCTGCCAATATTTCTGTTGTCGTTCGCGGATTATAAGGACTGAGGCCTAACCACCATGGTCATCATCATGCATGAAGGGGCCACCGAAGAGCAGATCCAGCACGTCATCGACCGCGTGATTGCCAGCGGCTTTGACGTGCACCGCTCGACGGGCGCTTCTCACACCGTTCTGGGCGCCGTGGGCGTCCATCGCGATTTCGATCACCGCGATTTCGAGTTGCTCGAGGGCGTGCGCGAAGTGGTACGCATCACGCAGCCATTCAAATTAGCCAGCCGACAGTTCAAGCCACAGGGCACGGTCATCGATTTGGGCCGCGGCGTGAAAATCGGCGGCAGCGAAATTGTTGTCGCGGCGGGCCCGTGCTCCGTGGAATCGCCCGAACAGATCAACTCGATCGCGGAATCGGTTTCCAAGGCGGGCGCAAAGATTCTTCGCGCGGGCGCATTCAAGCCACGCACTTCGCCGTATGCCTTCCAAGGACTGGGCGAAAAAGGCTTGCGGATGATGCGTGATGCCGCTGACAAGTTCAACCTGTTCGTCGTCAGCGAGATCATGGATCCCTCGCAAATCCAGATGATGGGCGCGTACGTGGACATCTTTCAGGTCGGCGCGCGCAACATGCAGAACTATTTTCTTCTGCGAGCTTTGGGCGAAGTGCAGAAGCCGGTGTTGCTGAAGCGCGGCATGTCCGCCACGATGGAAGAATTGCTGCTCAGTGCCGAATACATTCTGAGCGGCGGGAATTACAATGTGGTCCTGTGCGAGCGTGGCATTCGCACCTTTGAAACCGCGACGCGCAACACCCTGGATATCGCCGCGATTCCCGTGATTCAGAAACTGTCGCACCTGCCGATCTTCGCTGACCCCTCGCACGGGACGGGCCGCCGCGACAAAGTGTCGCCGATGGCGCGCGCCGCGATCGCCGCGGGCGCGGATGGGCTGCTCATCGAAGTGCACAATGATCCGGACCACGCGATATCTGATGGTGCACAATCGCTTGATCCCGCGCACTTCGCGAAGCTCATGGACGAGTTACGCATCATCGCGCCCGCTGTCGGCCGCCTCCTGACCTGACACACATGGCTCCTCATCTGATTCAGCGCGTCACCATCCTCGGCACCGGCTTGATCGGCGGGTCATTCGCCTTGGCGCTGCGCAAATATGCACCGGACATGCATATCGCCGGGTGGGATCGCGCGGAAGTGGTGGAACAGGCGCAGAAGAGTGGCGCGCTGAACCAAGGCTTCTTCGATTCGCTGGCGCCTGCCCTGCACAACTCCGATCTTGTCTACATCGCGCTGCCCATCAGCACCACCATGGACCTGCTTCCGGAAATTGCGCGGCATGCACCCTCGCACGCGCTGGTCACGGACGCCTCCAGCACGAAGCAGCGCATCACGCAGGCCGCCGCGGAATTTTTCCCGCAGGCAGGTGGGCCGTACTTTCTCGGCGGACATCCTATGGCGGGCCGCGAACTCTCCGGCTTCGAGCACGCGGATGCGGACCTTTTCCGCAACGCTACGTATGCGCTGACGAGCGACACGGGGGAGATCCGCGATCCACGGGTGGTTGCCTTCGTGAAAATTCTGGGGAAAATGGGCGCGCGCCCTGTGTGGCTCGGCGCGAAGCAACACGATTACGCTGTCGGCCTCGCCTCGCATCTGCCGCAGCTCGCGGCCGTGGCGATGGCGTCGTTCCTCTACGATCATTTGGACGAAAATGGCTTGCCCATCACGCTGGCAGGGCCGGGGCTGCGAGATTCGCTGCGCCTGGCGGGCAGCCCGTACGCCACCTGGCGCGACATCGTGCTCACAAATCGTGAGGTGCTGTCCGCAGCGCTGGACCTGTTCGCCCGCCGCCTCGATGACCTGCGCGAACGCCTCGACTCGCGCGAATTGGAGGGCGACTTCAACTCGGCGAACGAACTTTACAAACTCCTGCGCAGCTTGTAACGAATCGCTTCTAGTTTTGAGTGTTCGAGCCCGCAGACCGTTTTCCAAGACGATAATGCGGCCCGATAATCGTTCCTTAAGCATGGAGAGACAGCGAGTTCCGTCTCAGTCGTCGCGGTATCGAATGCGACCGGGCTCGACGATCCACAATTGTTGTTGGGGCAATTTTTCTGTCATGGCGGCGATCATTCGTCTGAGCAGTGAAAGAATGGTTTTTCGGTCTTGCACGCGGGGGCGAAGTACCACAATGCCCGCCAAAGAGCTCGGGGGATAAGCGCGAACATTTGCGAAATCGAGATCAAGTGTGATGAGTATACGGCTCTCAGCCTGACAGCGCTCGAGTAGCTGCGAATCGTTCGCTCCTGACAGTTTTTCGGAGCCAGCCGTTTCAGCGTCATGACCCGCGTCACGGAGACAAGCCGCACATTCCACCGGCAAATTCTCATCAACTTTGAATTTCAAGCTTTTGTTTCCAGTGGCAGGTCGACAGAACCTTCGCGGGCCAATTCTGCGGCATATGCCAAGGCGGCTTCTATGTCAGGCCGTGTAAGGTTGGGATAACTAGCCAGGATCTCGTCGTAAGGAATTCCCGCGGCCACATTATCAACGATTGCGGACGCAAGGATGCGCGTGCCCCTGATGCAGGCCCGGCCGTGGCAGACTGCCGTGTTTACACTGATTCGCTCGCGCCAGTTATACATGCCTCATTCTACCTGCTTCGTCCTATTTCACGCCAGAATTGACATATTTTCTCCTTTCCATTCGGCGCGACCGCAGTTTCGGTATAGGTATAGACTCACTTTTGTGGAAACGCCCTCAGTTCTTTATCCTTGCCGAATTGGGGTAAACTGCTCGCGGCGCACTCACTGAGCGCGCGGTGGTGGAAATGGATAAGCGCATTGGATCGGCGGATGACGCACTCGGCAAACTTCGCGACGGCATGACTGTCCTTATTGGCGGATTCGGGCTGTGCGGTATACCCGAAAACCTGATTGCGGCAGTGCGCCGCAAGGGGACGAAGGACCTCACCATCGTCAGCAACAACGGTGGTGTGGAAGACTGCGGCGTCGGCCTTCTGCTGCAAAACCGCCAGGTCAGGAAGATGATCTCCACGTACATCGGGGGAAATAAGCAGTTTGAGCAGCTCGCGCTCAGCGGCGAACTCGAGTTGGAATTGAATCCTCA
Source organism: Candidatus Acidiferrales bacterium (assembly GCA_963702915.1). Taxonomy (GTDB): domain Bacteria; phylum Acidobacteriota; class Terriglobia; order Acidiferrales; family UBA7541; genus Acidiferrum. The sequence goes on along the minus strand of OY969770.1, from coordinate 5,077,120 downwards.
GGGGACTTTATCCGAACGCCTACGGGCAGGCGGCGCGGGCATTCCGGCGTTTTACACTCCAACCGGCTTCGGGACGGTGGTGGCAGAGGGCAAGGAGACCCGCGAATTTGGCGGCCGCATGTACGTCCTGGAACGCGCGTTGCGTGCGGATTTCGCCTTTGTTAAGGCGTGGAAAGGCGATCGCTGGGGCAACCTCGTCCATCGCAAGACGGCGCGCAACCTGAACCCCATGATGGCGACGGCCGCAGACTTCGTTGTCGGGGAGGTGGAAGAACTTGTGGAGCTCGGGCAGATTGATCCCGATTTCGTGCACACGCCGGGCATTTATGTTGATGCCATTTTTCAGGGCACGCACTTTGAGAAGCGAATCGAGCAGCGCACCGTGCGCAAAGTGTAGTGGCCGGCCTTCAGGCCGGTCGCGTGTGGTTTGACTGTAAACTGAGGACTGAGAACTGTTCATGCCCCTGACTGACGACCAAAAACGCCAACGCATCGCCAAGCGCATCGCGCGCGAGTTGCGCGACGGCTACTACGTCAATCTGGGTATTGGCGTCCCCACGCTCATTGCCAATTACATTCCCGAAGGCATGGATGTCGTCATGCAATCCGAAAACGGCATGCTCGGCGTCGGCCCCTATCCTCTGGAATCTGAAGTGGACGCCGACCTCGTCAATGCCGGTAAGGAAACCGTCACGGAACTTCCGGGCACCTGCTATTTTTCCTCTGCGGATTCCTTCGCGATGATTCGTGGGGGCCACATCGACCTTACCGTTCTCGGGGGTCTTCAGGTGGATGAAAAGGGGAATCTCGCGAACTGGTCCATTCCCGGAAAGATGTTGAAGGGCATGGGCGGCGGGATGGATCTGGTAGCAGGGGCCAAGCGCGTGTTCATCGCCATGGAACACGCCACGCGCGACAACAAGCCCAAAATCCTGAAGAAATGCACGCTGCCGCTGACCGGAGTCGAAGTGGTGGATCATATCGTGACGGAGCTTGCTTTCATTGACGTTACGCCCGCCGGGCTGCTACTGCGCGAACTTGCTCCCGACGCCACAATCGAACAAGTGCAGTTGCTCACCGAGCCGAAGCTGCTCCTTCCACTGGGTGGCCCCGCTCCAATGTCCACCTGATTGCCATTTATGCGCTCATCCGCCATGAAGCCCAAGAAAAAAAACCGGCGGACGACTCGCAAGCAGAGCATTCGCCCAGCTCTGATTCCCATCACTCCAGAGATGCAACACTGGTCGGCATTGCTGGAAGAAGAGCTAAAAACGTGGCCCGGTGTGACAGCCAAGCGGCTCTTCAGCTTCCGGTCTTTCTATCGCGGAAAGGCCATTTTTGCGGCGCTTCCGCGTTCACGCTCGTTCAACAGCGCAACTTCCATTATTTTCAAGTTCAATCCCATGCCTACAGCTCTTATCAAGCGCGCACAAGCGGATGCCCGCGTCAACTTCAATACACGCATTTCCGGGACGGGCTGGCTGTCTTTCGAATTGAAATCGGAGGCGGATTTGCGCGAGGCACTGTGGTGGCTCAATCAGGCCTACGAATCTGCCAAAAGCACCGCCCGCTGACGGCGATTGTGCAGGACTCATTACGCTTTCGCCGCTTCTCTATCCCAAGCGCCAGGACCATGCGGTAAACTAAGGGTGACTGAAAGCGGCAAAACTCATGAAACCCGACTCCATCGTCATCATTAGCCTGCACTCCCCCAAGGAAAAAATCTGGGGCATCCTGATTGACCTGAACACCAGCGGCGTCACGATTCGCGGCATTGATCTCAACTCGTTCGATCATTTTGTCAGCCAGATTAACCAACTGGATGCGGAGCGCGTTGGGCTGCCCACCGTGTTTTTTCCCATGTTGCGCGTCGAACGCATCTCGATGGACGAGCCTTCCGGCTCCATCCCCTCGATGGCCGAGATTTTTGAGCGCAAGATCGGCCGCTCGCTGACTGATTATCTCGCCCAGTTCGCCTGATCTGGGATATCCTGACTGCCAATGAAAGTCCGCATCTGGACGGTACCCAATCAGATTACGTTCTTGCGCCTCGGCTTTTTGCCGTTTTTTCTGGTCCTCATTCTCTACGAGCAATACCGGTGGGCGCTTCTGGTGCTGATATGCGCAGCGCTGACGGATGGCGTGGATGGGCTGCTGGCGCGGCGGCTGAACCAAAAATCGGCGCTGGGAGCATACCTCGACCCCATTGCCGATAAACTGCTGCTCTCTTCCTCGTTTGTGGCGCTGGCGATGGAAAAGAAAATTCCCTGGTGGCTGGCCATTTTCGTGCTGAGCCGCGATATTCTGATGCTGGTGGTTGCCGCGGTCATACTAATTATCCAGGGCTACCAGCCTTTTCCGCCGAGCCTGCTGGGCAAGGCCACTACTTTTTTTGAGATTGCGCTGGTGTTTTTCACGCTGCTGGCCGCGTCGTATGGCAATGAGAGGGTGGGCCTGCTGTCGCACTATCTGGGGTACACGGTGGCCGCGTTCGTGATCGCCTCGGGCTTCCATTATTCCGTCGTTGTGGCCCGGCGGCTGCACTTGTCGTAGTCAGCCGAGGTTGGTCCTACCGGTCTTGTCCGGATTACATTTCAGGGGCGCTCATTTGGCCGTAAAAGCGGCGGCTAGCCGCCGCACTCCAAATTAGTGCAGGAGGGGACGAATGCGGCGGAGCGCTGCGGCAAATTGATCGGCGTTATAGGAGGAAGGATTTTCGAGCTGCTGAAATAGCGCGTTGATGGCGGCACGCGCCTCGGCGGCATCGGGGGGATTTGTGTCCTTGCTATAGGCGATATACAGCGAGTCTAGCGCCATGGCAGCCTGTTCCGCAGCGCGTTCATCGGAAATGGCAATGTTTTCCGCGTCGTCGGTGATGCGCTGGAGCATGCGCAGCGTGATGGCCTGGTCATATTGCATTGTGGAGAGACGCTCCGCGATGCGCTGGGCCAGCGGCGCGGCAGCCGCGGCGGCGTCCGCCACAATGCGGCGATCAGGATTCAGCTTGCTCATTTCCGAGGAGACCGTCAGGAGTTGCCGGTCGAGTTCCTGGCCGTCCGCGGAATCGATTTGTTTGGCGAGCAAGCGAAAAACGACATAGCGTGAGGCGTTCCAGGCAGGATCGCCCGGACGGCGGCCTTCGTAACCATGCTCCTGACGCCAGCTATCTTTCGCGGCGCCCAGCGAGTGGTGACATGCAAAACAGGAAAGCTCGGCGTACTCTGGCCAAGGATCTTTTTTGTCGGCGCGTTCGCCGCGGGCGCGCCATGTGAGGCGATCCATCGAAGCGCTGAGCTGCACGGCCTGGCCGGTGCTCCAATCACGCACTCCGGCCCACGCCGCTTCTTCCACGGGCTTGCCGGGAGCGGATTCGCGGGGCACTTTCCAATGGCGCGGCATGACCGCGGAAAACGAATCCAGTTCAAAATACAAATCGGGATGGCCAGCGGCGATCATTTCGTGGTCGACAAACTTTTCTTTCGTGCCCAGGTGGCATTCCATGCATTTCTGCGTGCGGTGAATGACGTCGCGCGTATCGTGCATGCCCAGGGCCAGCGATTTTTCGTGCGGCCAATCGCGCGTGGTGTGCGGGCCGAGCCAGGCAGACGCGGGACCGTGGCAAGATTCGCAGGAAACGCCTTCGGCAATTTCAAACGAGCGCCCGCGCTGCTCCGGAGTGGTATAGAGCGCGTGGCACACCAAGCACTTCGGGGATTCTTCCGCCTTGCCGCCAAGTTTCAGGATGCGCGCCATGCGCTCGCCAACATCGCCGGTAAGCGCCTGATAGGCGCGGCTGTGCTTGTCCTGCAGAATCCAAGTGGAGTATTCATTCTGCAGAATGCGGCTGCCCGCGATGGGCTTCACGCTGCCGTGGCAACTGGTAGCGGCGCAGGAGCCGGGGCCAATGTATTTGATCGGCTCCGGAGTATCCGTGGCCGCGGAATTCGCCGCAGTCAAGCAAAGAAAAACACACGCGAAGAGCAGCGCGAGGCGCGTGTAACCTTTGTGGCAGTGAATTCGCATGCGGTCGGACGCGAAACGTCTTTTCGCTTATAGCTTCGGTCTGCCCGCAAGTCAACCGGAAGCGTTGGCTTTTTGGGGGCATTGCGCGAAAAGACAACGGGCGGCGCTTTACTTCCCGCCGGTCTGCCCCTACTATGCGTCAATATCCTGGACCCCGAAGCGCGCCGGGGAGGTTGGTAAGTGCGGCGCAGCTTTGCGAGAGACTCCACCGTGATTTTTGACGAACTGCGAGCCATCCAACTGCGCTATGGGTACCTGCCAAAAGCGGAGTTGCAGGCACTATCCCAGCGCTCGCAAACTCCACTCTATCAAATTCACAGCGTCGCCAGTTTTTATCCGCACTTTCACTTGGCCCCGCCTGCTAAGGCAGAGATTCACGTTTGCGCGGACATGAGTTGTCACCTGAACGGTGCTTGCGAACTCCGTGCCGAGTTGCGGCGGCGCTTTGCCGGGGCACGCCCCGAAGATGTGCAGATCAAGGATGTGAGTTGCCTGGGACGCTGCGATCAGGCGCCGGCGGTGGCGATCAACGACCAGATTTTCGCGACTATTACGCCGGATCGCGCCGAGGACCTGGTGCGACGCGCCCTCCGCGAAGACGAGATGCGCGCCGACCAGGTGCACGAAAGCCGCGTGGCTTGCGCTTCGGATCCGTATGGCGAAGGCGAAAAGTATGGCGTGGCGCGGCGGTTGGTTGCCACGAAAGATTGGGATGGCGTGCTGTCCACGTTGAAAGAGGCGGAACTGCGCGGATTGGGCGGCGCCGGTTTTCCCACTTCGATGAAATGGGATCTGGTGCGCAAGCAGGCTGAGCCGGTGAAATACGTCGTGTGCAACGCCGATGAGAGCGAACCGGGCACGATCAAGGATCGCTTCATCCTCAGCAACCTGCCGCACCTGGTGGTCGAAGGGATGCTGATTGCCGGGCTGATTACGCGCGCCAAGAAAGGCATTCTCTACATCCGCCACGAATATCCGATGCAGGAAGAGATTTTTGGCGAGGAGTTGCGGCGCTGCACCAAGGCCGGGCTTCTGGGCAAGAAGATTCTGGGCAGCGAATTCGATTTTGATTTGGAGATTTTCGTGAGCCCCGGCGGGTATATCTGCGGCGAAGAAAGCGCTTTGATCGAAGCGATCGAGGGGCATCGCGCGGAGCCTCGCAACAAGCCGCCCTTCCCCGGGCAGGTGGGATTGTGGCAGAAGCCCACGGTGATCAATAACGTCGAAACATTCGCGAATGTGCCGCAGATTCTGGCGCGCGGCGTGGAGTGGTACAAAACCGCGGGCGCCGGCGGCTCGCGCGGGCTGAAATTTGTTGGCGTAAGCGGGCACGTAGCGCGGCCCGGCGTGTTTGAAGTTCCCATGGGCACGCCGATGCGCGACGTGATTTTCCAGCATGCGGGTGGAATTCGCGGCGGGCGCGCGTTGAAAGCATTCGCGCCGTCGGGGCCGTCCTCGGGCTATTTGCCGGCTTCGATGGTGGATGTGCGGCTGGATTTCAAGGCGCTGGCGGAGGCCGGATCGATGCTGGGGTCCGGCGCGATTGTAGTGTGCGACGACACGACGTGCATGCTGGACATGGCGCTGACCGCGGTGCGTTTTTACCGCAATGAATCGTGCGGAAAGTGCGTGCCATGCCGCATGGGGTCGCAAAAGATGGTGGAATTGCTGGCGCGGTGGACGCAGGGCGGCGTGAGCGAGGCGCAGTATCGCGCGGACCTGGGGCTGCTGCAAGAACTGTCGCAGGCCATGAGCCTGACTTCGATTTGCGGGCTAGGGCAAATTGTGCCGGCACCGATTCAATCCGTGTTGAAACATTTCCGGGCGGAGGTGGACGCGCACGTGTTGAATGGGAAGTGTCCTAGCGGGATTTGTTATTCGGAGAACGCGCGGATGGCTGAACTGCCACGAGTGGGGATACGGCCATGAGAGGAAAGACTTACACAGAGTGCGCAGAGGGCACAGAGTTCACGGAGATACCGAGGAATTGAGGCAGGCTGAGTTGAAGAGATGACGCGGAGAAGATGAGCACATCGGCGACAAACGCGGGACTTGTGGAACTGACGATTGACGGCATGGCTGTTCAGGTACCTGCCGGAACGACCGTCTATGATGCGGCGCGCTTGCATGGCATCGCGATTCCCACGCTTTGCCATTTGCAGAATCAGACACCAGTGGGTGTGTGCCGGTTGTGCGTGGTGGATACGGGCGCGCGGGTGCTCTCGGCAGCGTGCGTGCGGCCAGTCGAGCCAGGCATGAAGGTGTCCACGAATTCGGAGAAGGTGCTGGCCGCGCGGAAAACGCTGCTCGAGCTCTTAATGACGGACCACACTTCGCCCTGCGCGCGGCAGGAACATTCCGGCGATTGCGAACTGGAAACGCTGGCGAAGGCCGCGGGAGTGGGCACACCGCGGTTTCCGCGCCGCACCGTATCGCGCGGCGGAGATGATTCGTCGCTGGCGATTGCCGTGGATTATGACGCCTGCATCCTGTGCGACCGCTGCATTCGCGGCTGCGACGAAATTAAAAACAATTTCGTGCTGGGCCGCATGAGCAAAGGCTATTCCGCGGGCATTGCGTTTGACCTGAATGCACCGATGGGCGATTCCACGTGCATCTCCTGTGGCGAATGCATGGTTTCTTGCCCCACAGGCGCTTTGACGAACAAAGGCGTGGCGGGAACGGCGATTGCCGCGGGCCGCGATGCGCAGAGCTTGACAGCGGAGGAACTTCACAAATTGCCTGTGTTTGCGGGCGTTTCCGGCACATTCCTGGAACTGAATCGCGGCGCCATCGTGAAGCGGCGCTTCCGCAAGGGTGAAGTAATCTGCCGCGAAGGCGAGTTTGGCTCGACGGCGTTTTACATCCTGGAAGGCAAGGCGCAGGTGGCGATCGCTACGCCGATTGCGCACGTGAAGACGCAAGGCGGTGCGCAAGGATTCTTCAAGCGGCTGACTAGCGTGCTGGTGGGACGCGAAGAAGACAAGCGCGACGAGGAAGCGCGCGATCGCAGCATTCCCATTGATGCCTCGGTGGATCTTTCCTACGGCAACCCGGTGGCGGAGCTTGGCCCGGGCGATCTGTTTGGCGAAATGACGTGCATGAATTTCTACCCGCGTTCGGCGACCGTGCGCGCGGAAAGTGATGTCGTGGCGTATGAAATGTTGCGCAACGTCCTCGACATCATGATGAAGAACAAAACGTTCCGCGCGCAGATCGAGCAGAACTACCGGCGGCGGGCCCTGGAAACGCACCTGCGCGGCGTGACCATGTTCGCGGATCTTTCGCCGGATTTCATCGAGCATCTGAAAGAAAGCGTGGAATTGGTGCGTTATGCGCCAGGGCAGATGATCGCACGGCAGGGTGAAGCGGCGGACAGTTTTTATTTGGTGCGCATTGGCTTCGTGAAAATTTCTGAGGAGTACCCCGGCGGCGAGCTGGTGCTGGCCTATCTTTCGCGCGGCGATTATTTCGGGGAAATCGGTTTGCTGGGCGGCGGCGTGCGCACCGCGACTTGCACCGCGCTGGACCACGTGGAAGTGGTGAAGATTTCCGGCAACGATTTCCGGCAGATGGTGGAACGCTTTCCCAATGTGCGCGCGGGCCTGGAAGCGGTGGCGGCAGAGCGGCGGGCGGCCAATGCGCAGCGCATGCAGATGGTGCACAGCGTGCCCATCGAGCAGTTCCTTTCGCAAGGGCTGATGGAAGCGCAGAGCCTGCTCATCCTAGATTTGCAGAACTGCACGCGCTGCGATGCCTGCGTGAATGCCTGCGCCGATGCGCACGACGGTGTGACGCGATTGGTGCGCGAAGGTTTGCGCTTCGAGAATTTTCTGGTAGCCACGTCCTGCCGGCAGTGCCGCGATCCCTTGTGCATGGTGGGCTGCCCGGTTGGATCGATCCGGCGGCGCAATTCGCTGGAGGTGATTATCGAGGATTGGTGCATTGGCTGCGGGCTATGCGCGCGGAATTGCCCATACGGCAACATCAACCTGCACCCCTTTGAAGTGATCGCCGAAGATCCGGAACATACGGGGCGGCGCAAAGCGGTGGTGCAACAGAAAGCAACGTCGTGCGATTTATGCACGCACTTGAAAGAGCCGAGTTGCGTGTATGCCTGCCCGCATGATGCCGCGCATCGCGTGGACCCGCGCAAATTCTTTGCCGGCATGATGGGACTGGGGCAGAAGCAGTGAGGGCGGCGCGATGAGGATGGATGCGACACAACGCAGCTGGGCCTGGCTTTCGCTGGGGGTTTTTGTGGCGAGCGCGGCCGTGTACTTGTTTTACGCGCATAATGCACCCGCTGGACCACGCGGCGGCAGCACCATCGGGCTCGCGTTCGGCATTGTGGGCTTTGCATTCATGATTTTCGCGGCGCTGCTCGGCGCACGGAAGCGCGTGCCGACTTGGCGGCTGGGCCGCGCGCAGGCCTGGATGCGCGGGCATTTGTGGTTGGGATTGCTCAGCCTGCCACTGATTTTGTTTCACGGCGGATTTCACTTTGGGGGAGCGCTAACGCGCGTGCTGATGTGGCTGCTGATTATTACCGTGGCTAGCGGCTTGTTTGGCGCGGTGCTGCAGCATTATGTGCCGCGGATAATGACCACGGACGTGCCGCTGGAAACGATTTACGACGAAATTGCAAATGTGCGCAATTCCCTGCGTGAAGAGGCCGATCGCGCGGTGGAATCGCTCTGCGGCTCGCTGGGGCTTGCGAATCGCGACGATGCCGACGATATGCGTGCAGGGGGATTCACCGCGTTGCGGCCCATTGCGGCTGCCGCCGTGCCTTTGCGGACTTCCGCTGCGGTCAGTGCGGGCGCGAGCGCTGCGGTGGCTGCCGCACCAGAAGTGGTGCTGCTAAACGAGGAGCAGAGCGCGCCACTGACGCGTTTTTATCTGCAGGAGATGCGGGCGTTTCTGGAAGAGCCGATGCGCCGCAGGCAACGCCTGGGCGATGCGGAAAAAGCGAAGAGCGCTTTCGCGGCTTTGCAAACGCTGCTTCCGGCCGTCGCGCAGGAAACGTTGAAGGAACTGGAGGACATTTGCGACGAAGCGCGCCAGTTAGTGCAGCAGGAAAGGTTGCACCACTGGCTGCATGGCTGGCTGCTAGTACACATTCCGCTTTCGCTGGCGTTGATTTTGCTGGGAGTGGTGCACGCTGTTGTTGCCCTGCGCTATTAGAAAAGCAGGAATTCACACAGAAACCGCAGAGGAAGAGCACAGAGGTCACAGAGAAGAAGTGGCGAGAACACGCACAACCAAGCAACTGGCGCAGCGCATCGACCTGAACTATTTCAAGAGGCCGACGTCCTACAAACGCGTCAAGCTGTGGCTCTGTGTGCTGGTGCCGCTACTGGCGCTGATGTGGATTGCTTGGCGAAGCTTTTCCGGTGATTCGCGCGTTTATTCCAGCGGCCGGATAAGCGAGCCTCATGCGGTGCTGGAAAAGCAATGCGCCGCGTGTCACGTGCGGAAGGCCGAGGAGTTTTCGGCCAAGGCGTTGGACAGCGCGTGCCTTGGCTGCCATGACGGCCCGGTTCACCACGAGAATGAAGTGAAAGCTCAGGTGCCCGAATGCGCCACGTGTCACGCCGAGCATCGCGGCCGCATCAATATTCGCGCCGCCAGCAATCAGGCCTGCGCGGAGTGCCACGCCGATTTGCGCGTGAACGGAAGGAATTTAGTGTATTCAGCGCACATCCGGAGTTTGGAGGATGGCCACCCGGAATTTGCGGTGCTGCGCGGCGGAGCGAAGGATCCTGGTACGATTCAATTGAATCACGCCACTCACATGAAGCCTATCCGGCGCGGGCCGAACGGGCCGATCGTGGAACTGGAGTGCCGCGATTGCCACCGGGCAGGGGCAGTGAATGGGCCGTGGCCGTATGCAGACGCTAAATATGCGGCAGTGAGCGTCACGTACAAAACCGAGGATGAAATCCTGCCATTGAACCAACATACGTTTCCGCGGCGGCGTGGCTTGGCCGGCCGAGAATATATGGAACCCGTGAAGTTCGCGAACGCATGCGCCGCGTGTCATCTACTGACCTTTGATAAGCGATTCGAGGAGGGCGTGCCACACGACAAACCGGAAGTGGTGCATTCCTTCCTGGAGAAGAAATTCAGCGAATACATTGCGGCGCATCCAGGAGCGGTCCGTGAAATTCAGACACCTGAGCGCAGGTTGACGGAAGAGCCGCTCTTGCCGCGCGCGCAGTTGCTCACACCGGCCCAGTGGGTGAAGGAACGCACAGCGGTTGCGGAAGAATTGCTTTGGGGAAAGACGTGCCGCCAATGCCACGCACTCACTGGCGGCCAACTTCAGAACACCACGCTTGGCCGGTGGGAGGCCACTTCCGCCCAAAATGCGGTGGGCGCGCCCCCTGCAAGCGCGCGTTCAATCGCAGCGGAACTGCCGTTACCTGTAATCGCCCCAGCGAAAATCATATCGCGGTGGCTGCCGCACGCGAAGTTTGATCACGATGCGCATCGCAGCTTCACGTGCACGAGTTGCCATGAGAAGGCGCTGAGCAGCACGGAAACGAGCGATGTGCTGGTGCCAGGGATTGAGAATTGCAAGACTTGCCACGCGCCGGGGCCGGAGCACGCGGAGTCGCGCTGCTTTGAGTGCCACACTTATCATGATTGGTCGAAGCGGAAAGAAGTGCACTCGACATACACTTTGCCTGCACTGGCGAAGGGCGGACGTTAGGACTCACGCCATCGAGTTGCGTTGCGTTTCGTCGCGAATTTTGTGATCGCGTTACGACCGTAAAGGCGGCGGCAAGCCGCCGCACTTCTATGAAAGAGCCGGGCCGTGTCAAGCGCGGCGGTTATTTTGCGAACGATGCAGCTACACTTCTATCCGTGCTCGAGGCACAAAAGGTTGATGCACATCCTCCGCCGCCCGATCTCCAAATCGTCCTCGAAGGACCAAGTGCGGCACCGGGCTGGCGGAAGTCCCTTCACATCGCCGCAAAAATTCGCTCGTCGAAACAAAGGCCGTGAGTCCAGAGGGCCCAAACCGCTCCCAATAGTTTTCGCGCCAGGGCCGTGCGCGCCACGTGCGGATGCTTGCGTTGCGCCAGCCGTGTGAACCAAGCATGCGCCGCCGGCGAGTAGCGCGCCGCGGTCAGGGCCGCTTCGCTCATCACCCAGCGTAGCTGGCGAGAACCGGCGCGGGTGATTCCTCCGCTGCGCTTGCGATCCGCGGACTCGCGAATCACCGGCACCAGCCCGGCATAGTTGTATAAACTCTTTTTGTCGCGGAAGCGCCGGATGTCTCCGATCTCGGCTCTCAAGACCATGGCGGTAAATGCTCCGATTCCCGGAATGCTCATCAGGCAGCGGACATCAGGATCTTGCTTGGCCATCTGCTGCAACTGCCGATCTAGGGCGTGCACCTCCAAGTCCAGTTGCTCGACCATGCGCAGGTTGGTGTCGAGAGCTTGCCGCGCCGCGGCGCGCAGAGAAACCGTTGCGAGCCAGGCGCGTCCGGCACACCCGAATAAATCGCTCACCGGGGCGCGCTCGCCATGCATGTGCAACGTGGCATGGATCTGGTTCTTGTAACGCGTGCGGTCCTGGCCGAGCGCGCTGCGCATGCGCAGCAATTCTCGCAAATCGCGCGTGGTGACGTCGGCCTTCCAGGCTTCCGGCAACAGATTGGCGCGCAGCAGTTGCGCCAAGGTGGCGGAATCCACGCGATCGTTCTTCAGCTTGGCACTGGCGATGGCTTTCACCTTGGCGGGATGCACCAGCACCACCTGCGCGACCAGCGGTTCGACGCAATCCACAAAGGCACACCAGAATCCGCAGGCCTCCACCGCCGCGATGATTTCTTGTTCTTCCTTACCAGGGATTTTTAACTCCGTGAAAAACAAACGCAAATGCTCTTCGTCGTTGAGCACGCGTCCTTGACGCAGAATCACCCCCCTTGCATCGAGCACCGTCATGTAACAAAATCGCAAATGAAGGTCTACTCCAACGTAGATCATGCCGTGCCTCCTCTCGGTAGCAAAGTTGCCTGCTAACAACAATTCTACCGCCGCCGAGGCACGGCTCTTTCATTACATCTCCAAACCTCAGCGGTTGACCAGGGACATCATGGCTTCGGGATAGCGCAGGCCTGCGGCTGCTCCCTTGGGGGCTACTTCTTCGATTCGCCGCAAATCGTCTGCAGTTAGCTTCACCTGCAACGCGCCCACATTTTCTTCCAGGTATTTGCGGCGCTTCGTGCCGGGAATCGGAATGATGTCTTCGCCCTGCGCCAGCAGCCACGCCAACGCAAGCTGCCCCGATGTGCAGTGCTTTTCACGGGCAAGTGCTTCCACGCGTGCGACGAGATCGAGATTCTTCTGGAAATTCTCGCCCTGAAAACGGGGAGAGAAACGCCGGTAATCGTCCGTCGCGAAGTCCTCGAATTTCTTAAATTGCCCGGTGAGGAAGCCGCGGCCGAGGGGGCTATAGGCGATGAAGGCGATGCCAAGTTCCCGCGTGGTCTTCAGTACTTCGTCTTCGGGGTCGCGCGTCCACAAGGAATACTCGGTTTGCAGCGCGGAGATAGGATGAACGGCGTGGGCGCGACGCAGTGTGGCCGGGGACGCTTCGGAGAGGCCGAGGTAGCGCACCTTTCCTTCGCGGACCAGTTCGGCCATGGCGCCGACGGTTTCCTCGATGGGCGTATTGGGATCAACACGGTGCTGATAGTAAAGATCGATGACATCAACGCCGAGACGTTTGAGGCTGGCTTCACAGCAGGCATGCACATATTCGCGCTTGCCGCTTACGCCGCGCACTTGAGGGTTGGAGCGGTCGCGTACGATGGCGAACTTGGTGGCCAGAAAGACTTTTTCGCGGCGACCGCGAATGGCCTGCCCGACAAGAATCTCGTTTTCGCCGTAGCCATAAACGTCGGCGGTATCCAGGAAATTTACGCCGAGTTCGATAGAGCGATGGATGGTGGCAATGGATTCGGCGTCATTGCGCGAGCCATAGAATTCGGACATGCCCATGCAGCCCAGGCCAATGGGCGAAACGAGCGGTCCGATCTTGCCAAGTTTGCGGAGTTGCATGGGGACACCTCATTCTGAATGTACTTTGTTTTTGATGAATAGCTTATCCGCGTGGATACATGATAGAAGAAAGCTCGGTACGGGAGAAACTAATGAAAAGCCACATCGGCATGATCCTGACGGCATTTCTATCCGCGGTCGCCAGCGGCGCCGTATTTTTGCTGGCGCTGCATCGCCAGTTCGCGCTGGTGGAAGTGGCCGCGAGCCTGGCCACAGGCATGCAAGTTTATTTTCTGAGCTCATCCATTGGCGATCGGTTGGAGAACAAAAGCGGGCCCAATCGGCTGCGATTCGTCGCATCCCTGGCGGCGCTGGTGGCTCTGGTGGCGTTTTTCTTTGTTACCAAATGGCAACAGCATTAGGGTGCGATTATGCCCAACCGGCGCCCCGCGCACAGATCAAGAGAGATCGCTGGTCATCAGGAAGAGTGGCTTCATCTCGAAGCTCTGGTAGACCGGGCGTAGGCGCTCGATATTATAGTGTTCCTTAATATTGACGACCTTCTTCGTCGAGGTGACGGTGTCAATGGGCATGTTGTCATAGCGGCCGTTCTTGAGGACGACCAGGCGCCCGTGAATGCGGTTGAGAATCATGTCCAGGGCCAGATTACCGTAGGCCATGGGAACGATGGAATCGATCGCGTCCGGATCGCCGCAACGCACCAGGTAACCGAGTTTTTGATTGATGCACTCAATTTTCTTGCCGCCGTTGAATTTGGCGGAGAGCGCGGTGATTTCCTCGGAGACCAAGTCGCCAATGCCGCCGAGCTTTTTGTGTCCAAAGGCATCCGCAGCGTCCCGCTGGAACACCATCTCGCCACCCTCAAACATCGCGCCTTCGGAAACCAGAACGATCGAATAATGACTGGGATTGCGATTGCGGTCATGGACGAGAAGTTCGGTGAGCTGTTCGATGTTGAATTTGTGCTCGGGAATGACGCAGCGGTTGGCCGCGCCTGCCATCGTGGGAAGCATGGCAGTGAATCCTGCATAGCGCCCGAAGACCTCAATGACGAGGAAGCGCTCGTGGGAACCCGCTGAGGTACGCAGGGCATTCGTCATCTGAATGCTGCGGGTAACACACGTGCTAAAGCCGATGCAGTAGTCCGTGCCGGGGACATCGTTGTCCATAGTCTTGGGGATGGCCACAACGCGCATGCCTTCCTGATAGAGGCGCACGCCATAGCTCAGCGTATCGTCGCCGCCGATGGGAATCATGTAATCGATGTTCAGCCAGGCAAGATTTTTCAGGATCTCCGGCGTGAGGTCGTTTTTCTCCGCGTTGTACTCCCCTTTCAGATGTTCCGGAACATTGTTCTTGCTGACGCGAGCGGGGTTGGTACGCGAGGAATGGAGGAAAGTGCCACCGGTCCTGCCAGCGCGGTTCACGATGTCTTCCGTGAGCCGCTGGAAGTTGTCGGAGTTGTCGTGCTTTTCGTCGCGGACCATGTCCACGAGTCCAGCCCAGCCACGACGGATGCCGATGACTTCGTAACCTTCGCGGAGCGCGCGAAACGTCACGGCACGGATCGCCGGATTTAAACCGGGGACGTCTCCGCCGCCGGTGAGGATGCCAATTACGCCTTTCTTTACGTTAATGTTAGCCATAGTGCAAGGATCGCCTTAGTGTGGGATAGAGAACCAATGATTATGTAAGAAGAAAAGGAATTAAGAAAGAGCGTAGTGCGAAGAATTTTTGAAGTAACAGAAACTGCGGCGTTTACGGCTGGATGCGCGTGCCCAGCACGCCGAGAAATTTCGCCAGCCACGCGGGATGCGCGGGCCATGCCGGCGCGCTGACGAGGTTGCCGTCCACCACTGCTTCCGTCATCGCCAAATCGGCGAATGTGCCACCTGCACGCGTGACTTCAGGCGAAACCGCCGGGTAGCAACTGCACTTCTTTCCCTGCAACACACCGGCTGCGGCAAGCACTTGCGCACCATGGCAGATAGCGGCGATCGGTTTATTTGTATTGGCGAAATGACGCACGATTTCCAGCACACGGGGATTCAGGCGAATGTACTCCGGGGCACGGCCACCAGGTATCATTAGCGCGTCATAATCTTCGGGCTTGATCTGATCGAAAGTGGCATTGAGCGAAAAGTTGTGGCCGCGTTTTTCGGAGTAGGTCTGATCGCCTTCAAAATCGTGGATGGCTGTGCGCACCACTTCCCCATTTTTCTTGCCGGGACACACAGCGTGCACCACATGGCCGACCATCAGCAGGGCCTGAAACGGCACCATCACTTCATAGTCTTCGACGAAATCGCCAACCAGCATCAGGATGTTCTTGCGGGCCATGGCAGCCTCCTCGGGAAATTCAGAGCATAGCAAATTGGAAGCAAACATGCCGCGGCGGGCCAGAAAGTGAGAAAACTATCTCAAATCGAGAACATCTCGCGGACAAACGGGGGAATTGAGAAAAATGTGCTCCATAATGTCCAATCGGAGGCTCGATCGTTCATGTAAATAATTGTAAAGAGTGAGCTTGAACTATAGGCGGAGAGCGCCAAAAAGGCGACGAAATGGCATCGCGGTTGCTTTTACTTTTGGTGAGGAAGGTGTCGTCGTGTGCCAACATTCGATTCGTCAAGAGCGACACGGAGTACGGGTTTGCTCTTTTATAATCCTGGCCGTTGCTTTGATGCTCGGCCCTGAATTCGCACTGAGCGCGCAGTCTGCCGACGGGGATGCACCGAGGCGCATCAAGGCGGGGATAACGCCGGAGTATCCTGAATTGGCCAAGAGGATGAAGCTCAGCGGCGTGGTGAAGGTAGAGGTGGTCATCGCGCCGGACGGCAAGGTCAAAAAGGCGCGCGTTATCGGCGGCCACCCCGTGCTGGCGGCTGAAGCAGAAAAAGCGGCACTGCTAACCAAATTTGAACCCGGATCAAAAGAAACAACTCAGATCATCGAATTTCGCTTCGGAGCCTGAGGCGGATTCTCTCCCAGTAATTCACGATGTACATCGCCAACTGCAACTGGGCGTTTCCATGATTGTGCGCGCCCGCCGCGTTACTGGGGTTGCGTGGGAACAGGCAGATTCGATTCCTCGATGGTCAGCATGTCGGTGCGCATCTTGTCCCACTCTCGCAGCGTCAAACCGCGAGTAGCAAAAAAGCGGCGGATTTTGGCGGAATCCCAGCGAAGCACTTCCTCCAGCACGGGCACGAGAACGCTCATGGCATTGTCACTCAGCACAGTGCGGCGCGCGACGCGCGTAATGAACTGCGCTTCGGAGACAGCGATGGTAATGCCATCGTGCTGATTGACGTGCATCATCACGGGCAGGTCGGAACTTCCATCGCCCATGTAGATGACGCTGTCATGGCTGATGCCGAGGTCGGCACGCACTTCTTCGAGCGCGGTAATCTTGCCCCAGCCCGCAGTGGCCCGGATGATGGATTCCACCTCGCCGGTCGATTCGTTGAAGCGGAACCGTGTGCCGATAATATGATCGGGAGACACGATACCCTCCAGCGCCGACTGGATGATTTCCTGTGGCGCCGCGGATATAACGTAGAACGAAAATTTATAGCCGTCGGAAAGATTATCGAGCGTGCGCGCAAATAGGTCTACGTCGTGTTTGAGCCGGATGCGCTTGCCTGTTTCGACCAGATCCGCGCGCCGCACGCGGCGGAAGTCTGGGTCATGGAGAATGAGGTAAGAAAGCTCGGCGCCCTGTTGCACCAGATGAATTTCGGACAGGCCTTTCACCTTGTCGCGAAAGCCGTGAAAGCCGATGAGTTCGCTGAGCGCGACTCCTGAGTCGTTGAAGCTTAGGGTCTGGTCAAAATCGCTGGCCAGAAGATACTGCTTCACCATGAGAAGTACTCCTTCTTTCTGCCCGCCACTGCGGGCGCGAGCCGGACTGGCGGCCGAACCTTGGTTCTAGCTACACGTTAACCGCAATGAGGGGGTTTGCTCCACTCATAATTTTGATGTGTGCTATGCGAGGAAAACGTCAACGAATTGTTAGTCCTTGATGAGATGCGGCGAGAGGATAATCGGTTGCAATCAAACAAGTTACTCCGGGAAGCGACTTTAAAATGAGGGAGTTGTAGCGAAACAAATGCGGAAATTTGAATCGAAGAAAAAGCGATAGAAGTTGGCAGCCGGCCAACGGGGTGAGAGGAAGACTCACAGGTACTCTACGTAGTGCGTAAAATCGAGTTTCGCCTATCGGGGAGTTGGAGATCCCGAAGCATCGCGCAACTGTTCGACGGGCTCGTCGGTGACGGTGTAGAGCTTGCCGTTACGCAGATAAAGGCGCTGCGTTTCTTCGTGATTGAGAGGGCGAGCGCCGCGACGGCCGAAGACGGCCAGTTGGTTGCCAGATTCATCCACGGCGCGGTCGCGATCGATGCCTTTGGAGATGGCCAGAGCGGGGCCTCTGGTGTGCGCGGTGGCGATGAGTTTGGGCATGGGGCGTGGGCTGAAGCCGGAAAAATGCGCGGGATCATCCCATGGGGAAAGAATTTGCAAAACGCGCAGGCCATTTTTGCCGTCGGCGACGAACGCAAAAGCGCTGCCCGCGACCATGCCGATTTTCACGTCGTTCACATCGTTGAGCTGGCCATCCGCCGTAAACAATAGATCCAGCTTGGGAGCTTCGGGCCTCTCTACATCAATCAGCGCCAGTCCCTGCTTGCCGGCGGAAACGTAGGCGTAGGTGCGTGCGACATAGATGTTGCGAGCATCGGCGAGAGGCACGACGGCGCCGGCGACTGGCTTTGGTTGCGCCAGGTCTGTGACGTCCAGAACCTTCATGCCGTCGCGATCCACCACGAAAGCGTAACGGAACTGGACGGCGATACCGCGGGGATCGTTCAGAAAAGGCGTCCCAAGAATTGCAGTGATTCTTGGCGCAAGGGGATTATCCAGATCCACGACCACGAGCGCCTTGTCTGTAAGGATGTAGGCAAACGTGCCGGCAATGGTGATGCGGCGGGCGCCAGTGAGCACGCCATTGGGATTGAAGGCCAGAGCGCGCTTCAGGAAATTGTTTGTGGGATTGCCATCGAGCAACGTGCCGACGCCGGGGCTCTTGGACTTCAAGTCGGGATTGCCGACGACGACGAGGCCCTCTTCCTTGTCGGCGACATAGAGGAAACCGTAGAGCAGGTGGATGGGCTGCTCCTCATTTTCCTTGAGGCGCGCGCGCAGAGGATCCACGCCGAGAGTGGTAGGGGAAGCGATGGCGACAGCATTTTTTGTGGGCAGATAAAACTTCTGGCCAAGGGGCGAGACCGGCGCGGTGGTGATGCGCTCGGAGAAGCCCTTATTGTCCACGTTGGCAATGTCGTAGATGCGCAGCCCGCCCTTTCCGGTAGCCGCGTAGGCGTACTCTCCGCGCGCCTGAATATCCAGGACGTTGCCTTCGTGGCCGGCGACGGCGGAGAGTTCGCGGCTGTGGGCCACGAACTTTTTGAAATTGTCAGGATAGGCCACGCGCTGCAGATCGCTACCGTAGATTGCTTCGGGCTCGTCGTGTTCGGCGACGGCGATGGCTTCAAAGCCCTTGCTGCCCGTGGCCACATACACGTAGCGGCCCATGAAATTCATGAAGTTGGTGCCTTGGAGCAGGAGCTGCGCCATCCAGGCATTGTTGTCGTTGGCGGCGCTGACGTGGCAATCGCTGCACTGCTTGGTTTCTTTCGCGCGGACGGTATGCGGTACAAAAGTGCTGAAGGCCTGGCCGGAAAAACCCTCGCCGGAGATGGTCTGCTGTGTGTAGTAGAGCCACTCGCGATTTGCATTTTGCGAACTGACCAGCACGGCGCAAGACGAGCGCGCGGGGGCGATGCGATGGCCGGTGACCGTGCCGTCCACGCCTAGAAAATAGGCATCGTCGCGGAGCACCTGGAAGTTGTAGCTGGTGTAGTTGCGCGTGGTGAGGCCTTCGTTGTGAAGCATGGGGCGGCGCACGTTCGCGGTCATTTGAAGATGGCAGCCGAAACATGTGGGCGTCCAAGAGGTATGGCAGGCGTAGCAGGTCATCGAGGAATTGCCGTGGGCGAGTTGTGCATCGTCGGCAGGAGTGTGCGAGAGAGCGTAACCGTCTTTGTTCATCAATTTTGCGCGAAAAGATTTCTGGCTGAAGTGGGGATTGCCTGGCGTCACCGTGTCCATGGTCTGTGCGATTTCCCACTCGAGATTGGGATCGGTCATGGAGCGCTGGAAGAGCTTGTCCCCGCGCCACTCGAAACGGCGCAAGCCCGAGGGCGTGCGCAGTGCTTCCAAATGGCGGCCGCGCGATTCGCCGGGACGCGCGCCATCGGGAGCAGCAGGGCCTGAAGTGAGCAGCGTGGCTTTCTGGCGGATCGTGCCGTGACAATCCACGCAATCGATTTCCACGGCGGCGCGGGGTTCACCGTAGATTTTGCCGTTGCCGTGATTGTCCTGAGCGAAGTGGCAATCGGCGCACTGCATTCCCTTTTCAAGATGAATGTCGGCGAGGTGCACGGCTTTCTGGAAGCGCTGGGGATCGTCGAAAGCGATGGTGCGGCCATCTTTGTCCAGCCAGTTCCCTTTCCGGTCGTGGTTGTAGACGCCGCGGAAAATCCAGCCGTGGCCGTGGAAATCGGCGAACTGCGTGGTCTGGAGTTGCGCGTTGAATTCGGGACTGCCGGTTTTTTCGAGGAACTTGGGATCGCCCCACAGGCCGCGGGCGGCGGCGGCTTCCGGATTGCTCAAATAGGACTGGTATTTTTCTTCTTCCGTGGGATTGTGCTGCCGGGCGGGATACATTTTGTCCGAATCCATTTCGTTGTCCCACCAGGTCAGGCCGAAATAGGTAGTGACCATGTTGGTGCCGGGATGGACATGGCAAATCATGCACTGGCTGGAAGGAATGGCGCGCGTGAAGGCGTGCTTGATGGGATGGCCGGACTCGTTTTTGGGGATTGTGGGATCGGCCGAAGCGCTGTAGCCGAGATGGCCGAAGGGCGCGTAAGGGCCGGAGTGTGAAGGATCGCGGTCGTTCGCGTAGATGACATGGCAGGCAGAGCAGCCGCTGGAGCGGTAATCGCCCGGATGATCGTTCGTGCCCGGGAAAAAAAGCACGGGATCGAGCAGCCGCGTTTTTTGCAAGCCGAGGAACACCGGATCGGTGCGCAGTTCTGTGCCGAGCCCCCGATTGCTGAGTTTGTCGTCGGGCTTGCCAGGATTTTCTTCGCGCGTGGGATTGCCAGCCTCGGCCTTTTCACCGCCGCCGCGCTCGAAGACGCGGAGAATGTTGCCCGGCTGCGAAATCTCCCAACGATAGAGCGGTGTCAGTTCCGGAATGACGCCATTGGTGCGGGTTTCCTCCGGCGTTGGGGGAGGGACGGTTTTCAGAGATTGCGGAATGCCATCGCGGTTGTAGTTCTCGCCAAAACGCGTGTTTTTGTATGGGATGCCGCCATTATTGTAGAGCGCGGCGCCCCAGAGGAAACCAGAATGGGTCATCAAGTTGGTGGAAACGGCGCGGGTCTCGGTGGGATGGCAACCTGCGCTGCCGCAGGTTTCCGGGGCGACGCGCAGATCGCCGGGATTGACGAACTTCACGTACTCGGCGGATTCCTTCAGCCATGCCGCGTAGGCACGCTCTGGAATCGTGGAGCGATTCTTGAAGAAGGCCTGGCGCGGCTGGACGTGCGCTTTTTCCTTCGCGGCGTTATATTCCGGCGAATTGGGCGCGGTGCCCCTTGAGATGCTGATGGAAACATTTCCGCCGTGGCAATCGCTGCAACCCAGGTGGACGCCTTTGGAAGGGTGCATGGTGGGTTCGTCCGTAGCCGTGTGGCAGGAAATGCAGCCGGAGGATTTGCGATCGGCTTCTTCCTGGGATTGGCCGCGGACGGGGTTCTGCGGCTCTTGGGCGGAGGCGGAGGCAATTCGCGAGTGGGCGTCGAAAGTTGCAAGACATACGGGAATCGCAGCAACAAAGAGGGTGAGCAGTGGCGTGCTATATTTTCGCGAGGCGATTTTCGTAAGCAATGACGATCCTTTTGTCGCGCGCATGCCATCAACCTTCAAAACGTAAACTTGGCTAGACCAAACAGCGAGAATTGCGTGCGGCCTGTATAGATATCACGAAAGCCCTGGCCGGGCTGGAGCATCGCAGCGCCTCCGGTGAGCACAAGATTTTCCGAAAGCGGGGGGCGGTATTGCACGCCGACGCCGAGGTCCTCGCCAATGGTGTGCCGGATGGGCGACTGGAAGAGCACGTATTCCAGCGGCTCCGTGCGCATGAAACGCAGAAAATTGAAGTTTGCGAAGCCCTTGAGCTTCGGCGTGATATTGAAATCGGCCCCCGCGTTCACCAGATAGATTCCAGGATTCACGAAATTAGCCTGACCTTCTTCCTTGCTCGAACGCATGCTGGGAAGAAGGCTGTCTTGGGTGGTGAGTTCAACGCCCGTGCCCGTCAGGCGAATGGCTTCACGGTCCCAGAAACTGAAGAGGCCGCCGGCAAAATTCGGCAAATCGTCGATTGAATCGAAACCGCGAGCGCGGCCATCGCGCGGGTTGGCATCGCCGGAGGAATAAAACGTGGAAACGCGGTAGCGAATCCAGTCGCGATCAAGGGAGAGTTCCGCGGCAGCCATTTGCGCATTTACCGTGGCGGGGCGTCCGGCGATGGGGTTGAACGTATCTTCGCCAACCGCCTGATAGAACGCGTGCGTGAGGTTCAGGCGTTTGATGTGGCCGCTGCCCAGCCATCCGAAATAGCCAACGCGAATGCCATGAGGAATCGGGCCGACGCCTTGATTCACAACATTGCCGATGGGCGCGGGGCGCACGAGAAAACCGTTGTCATCGTAATGGATGCTGGGATCGTCCTTGTTCCATGCGGCGACGAATTCCGCGGTGTAACCGGGGAAGAAAAAATCCTGCAGGTAGGCGTTGCCGAGAACGACTTGCTGGCCGCGGCGATCGAATGTGTTCAAGCCGCTATTGGTGTTTTTCTCGAGCAATTGAAAATAAGCGGCGTTGTATTCGATGCGATTGCTTTCTAGATTGCCGAAGATTCGCAAAGCGGGCTGTTCGTCAACAAAAAGAAAGCCGCGAAAATCGGCGTTGAATTCCTGGATGCCGGCGCGCACGGAGACAAAATCATAGTTGGGGCTGAGGTCGTGAAGCTTCACCTCCGCGAAGGCTTCCTGCAAGCCGATGTGCGAATCGAAGCGCGTGGCGCCCTTGCGCACGTCCGGGCTGACGATGCCCAACTCCTGAACATCAAGGTAGTTGAGGCTCACCTCAGGGGTGACGCGGATGCGCCAATCCACCGGCTTGAAGGAAGCGTCGCCGTGAAACAGATCGAAGCTGAAGCGCAAGGTCTGATCGAGAAAGAATTGCTCGCCGCGCCCGAAGAACTGCGCGTTGCCGGGCTGCGCGGCGCTGACGCCGCTGGGAGTGGGAACGCGGCGCCCATCGAGAAAAGTTTCCACGGAGGCGGTGAAATCGAAGAAGACCTGCTGGCCCAGCAACTCAGGCCAGATTGGTTCGTCGCCCTTGAAACGATTGCGATTGAAGGGATCGTACCAGCGCGGCTTGACGTAGATGTATTCGCCCTGCGCAGAGTAGCGGCGATAGTCCGGCTGTTCGAGGGCCCAGCGATTGGGCACGGCATTGAAGACGTCAGCGACGGGCGGCAGCGCATCGGGAGCGAGTTCCAGGATGTAGTTGGGATCGGAATCGAGGCGGTGGCGGAATTCGCGATAGGAACCGAGTGACGCGGGAGTTTCCGCGGGCAAAGCGGGACCGAGTTCGGGCTGGCGGGGAAGGCGCGACTTCACTTCCGTCATTGCCGCAGGGACAAGCGTGATTTCCAGCGTGAGCACTTCATTGGCGTTGGCAGCCAGTGAAGCGACGTGGAACGGAGCGTAACCCGCAGCTTTCACATCTAGTTCGTAAGAACCCGGATCGACCCGCACAAGACGAAATGAGCCGTCGCCGCCAGTCAAAATAGAAATCAGCTGGGCCGTGTGCAGATTTTTCAACTGAATGCGCGCGCCGGCGACGGGGCGATAGACGCCTTTGGAAACTTGTTCGCGAATGATGCCATCAACGGCAGATGAGGTGAGCGCCTGTTGCCGGGGAATGCGTTTCGGAGGGCCGGCTTCCTGCGTCACGTCGACGGAAGGTGGAGTGGCCTTGGGCTCTTGCGCAGCTGCAAAAAAAGGAATCACGACGGAAACAGTAAAGGCGATGGCAGCGGCCAGCAGGGACGTACGCGAATTGAGCGAAAAGGCAACGCGCATGCTCTTTGATCGGTTGAGCCACCTGGCAGTTTGCAATACCTGATAACTAAACAAGATTCAGCAGCCCGCGGCAACCCTTTTCCGCGATGCCTGCGAATAGACGATAACGCCCCGCACGGATGGCGGCCGGTTAGCGATAGGCACCAAGCACAGGAATGCGCATTGTTGCGCCCGCGCGCGGTGTGTTACCAACGAGAGGAAAGCTTAATGGAACACGTCCTAAGAAAACCGGTGGAGTCGCGCCGCGCGTACGAGCAGCGGCGGAAAACGATCGCGTTCGGCATGGTGCTGGCGCTTTCGCTGGCCTTGGGGCTGGCCTTCATTTTGCTCGGATGTGGCAGCATGACAACCACAAGCAGCGGCAGTGCTGCCGTACCGCCCGTTGTGTCCGCGTTGAGCGTCATGGACGTGCAGAACATTGTGCAGGCCGCGGCCACGGCGGCGGACACAAACACGATGGTGATTGCGGTGGTGGATCGTGGCGGAGCGGTGCTGGCGGTCTATCGCAAGTCCGGGGCGGGCACAACCGACATTGGAAATTTTGGGGCTGCGGTGAATGTGAATGACCTGGCGCTGGCGCTGGCACGCACGGCCGCGTATTTCAGCAATGATCAGGCGCCGCTCTCCTCGCGCACGGTACGTTTTATCAGCGGCATTCATTTCCCACCGGGTGTGACGGATGCGGTGCCCGCAGCGCTGTACGGAATCGAAAACACGAATCGCGGGTGCACGCTGACGACGAACTATCTGCCGGGGCAAAGTGTTGCTCCATCCCTTGCGCTTGGTGGAGGCACGGGCCTTGGGATCATCACGGGGAAAGCGGACTTGTTGGATAGCAATGCGAACGCTGTGAACCCCGGCGGCGTTCCGATTTTTCGCGGCGGCGTGGTGGTGGGAGGCGTCGGGGTGGCGGGAGCGACGCCCGAGGTCGCCGAGTATGCCGCGTATGTGGCAGCGACGACGAACGGCTTCGGGCCGACACCGGCAGCGCCAGGCGTTGTGTTTATAAACGGAATCGCGTTGCCGTTTGTGAACCAGACGACGCAGCCCGCGGGAGTAAATGCGGGAACATTTGCGGGGACATTTCTGGTGGGGCCGATTGCCAGCGCTGGCCAGCCGCCGGAGGGTGATCTGGTGGCGCCCGCAGCGGGACCGCTCGGCGGACTGAGCGCCACAGACGTACAGCAAATACTGAGCAACGCAGAAACCACGGCGCAACAAACGAACGCGCTAATCCGCTTGCCGTTGGGTTCAAAGGCACGCATGGTGATTGCGGTTGCTGACCTGGATGGCACAATCATCGGGCTGCGGCGCATGACGGATGCCACGGTGTTCAGCATTGATGTGGCCGTGACCAAGGCGCGCAATATGGTGTACTTCAACAGCAGTTCGCGGACCGCCGCGGATTTGAATCAGGTGCCCAGTGGAACCGCGGTGACGAATCGCACCATCGGATTTGGCGCGCAGCCTTTTTTCCCGCCTGGGATTGACGGGACAAGCCCCGGGCCGTTTTTCAATTTGTACCAACAGGATGTGGCGAATCCCTGCACGCAAGGATTTCAGGCGGGACTGCCAAACAACAACAATAAGAGTGGGATCGTATTTTTCCCGGGAGGTGTGGGGCTTTATCGCGGCGGTGTGCTGGTGGGAGGTTTGGGCGTGAGTGGCGACGGCGTGGACCAGGATGACTATGTAACCGCTGGAGGCGGGGTGGGGTTTGAAGCGCCCACACAGATTCGCGCCGATCAGATTCTGATTGGTGGCGTGCGGCTGCCGTATCTGAAGTTTCCGCGAAGTCCCACGAACTAACCCCAAGAACTAATGGCTGGAAGATGGATCCGGCGTGGAAGCAACGTTGGCGTCGAGGAGCCAGCGATGTTGCGTATCGCCGGGGGCATAGCAATTGCCGTTGGGCGCGTAGTCGGCGGCACATTCGGCAGTTCGTTCCTTGCGGCGCGGTGATTGGGCATACTGCCAAATGCTGGCGGCAGAAAAGCCGCTTTGTGATGGGGATGGCGGATTGGCCGGGAAAGCGCAACCGGGTGCGGGCGGGCAGACGTCATTGAAAACCCAATAGGCCATCGTGCGCGAACCCATGTGGGCACGAATGTCTTCGACGGTCGTGATGCTGACGCCTGCACCTTCCTCGACCCGAACGCCGGAGCAATACACGCCCACGCGAAATCCGGCAAGTGAGAGGCCTTCCTTCCAAGCTTGGAGGTACTCATGATAAGGAGCAGGCAGGCGGCCGCCCTCTTCAATGTCCAGAAAGATGACGGTGCCTTTGGCGAAGCCTTCCTTTTGGGCTAGCTCTGCCGCAGCCTGAGCGTCCTGCGTGCCCTTCTTGTGTGCATCGGCGGAATTGTGCAGGGCACGGCTCTCGCGGGCATTAAAGAGTACGACGAAACCAAATCCCTGCGATTTCAGGAGCGCGCGCTTGCCTTGCCAGGAGTTTTGCTTCTCGCCGGGAGGCGGGCCGAGCCAGTAGCTGATGAACGAAAATGTCTTGCGAAGAACAGGAAGTGCGTCATCGCCGGGATACATATTGAGGTCGAGACCCAGGTAGGTGCCGGAAGATAGCGCGGAAGGCGACTGTTTCCGGGCGGCAGGATAGGAGAGGGCGATCGCAAACGCCAGGAGTACCGCAGCAAACGAAATCGGGAGAAGCACGCGCATGTGGTGACTCTACAACAGTGGGAAAAAGATTTCAGAGCAGATTATGCGTGCATACACTGGGGTTCACCTCTGCCAACCGAAAAAGCCAGTACGAAGTGGAGCGACACCCGGAGCAGTTAACCTTCACGGAGTTTGTGGCCGGCGAGATTGCCGAGACCATCGTAGGCTGCGTATTTGTAGAGTTCGCTGAGCGTCGGATAGTTGAAGACCTGCTCGATGAATTCGTCGATGGGAAGGCCCTTGTCCAGAACGATCATGCCGATGTGAATGAGTTCGGTGGCCGATTCACCGATAAGGCTGACGCCGAGCAGCTTGCGGTCGGTGCGCGCGAAGATCAGCTTGAGCATGCCGGAAATATCGCCCGTGATATGGCCGCGTGCGTTGTTCTGGTACAGGGCGCGCCCGACACAATAATCAATGCCCTTTTCCTTGCAGGACTCCTCGATTTCCCCGGCGGCGGAAATTTCCGGAATGGTGTAGATGCCCATGGGGAGAAGAGAAGGCACCCGCTCCTTATATTTGAGGCCAAAGGCGTGGCAGACGGCCACGCGGCCTTGTTCCATGGAGGTGGAAGCGAGCGCCGGAAAACCGATAACGTCGCCAGCGGCATAGATGTGCGGTACGGCAGTGCGATAGTGATCATCAACGGTGATATAGCCTTTGTCGTTGATGGCTAACCCCACCTTGTCCAAGGCCAGGCCATCGACAGCGGCGCGGCGACCGGCAGCGAACAGCGCCGCTTCAACGTCCAGCGTCTTGCCGCTTTTCATGGAGAGGCGCGCACCCGAACAAGTGTTTTCCACCTTCACGGGACGTTCGTTGAACCACAAGTTCATTCCCAGCGAAACGAAGCGGTCGCGCAAGCGGCCGGCGATTTCCGCGTCGAGAAAAGGGAGCAGGCGATCGCGGCCGTCCACGAGAGTCACGGTCACGCCGAGCGCCATAAAAATAGAGGCGTATTCGCAACCGATTACGCCGCCGCCGATGACGGCAAGGCTCTTCGGAATGCGATCCATGCGCAGGAAAGTGTCGGAATCGAAGGTGTGCACGTCGTCGAAAGAAATTTCCGTGGGGCGGTGGGGCTTGGAGCCGGTGGAAATCAGAATGACTTCTCCGCGCAGATGCCGCGTGCCCTCCGGGCCGCTGACGGCCACGGTGTGGAGATTTTCAAAAGAGGCCTGGCCGCGCACCAGTTCAATCTTGTGCAACTCCAGATTTTTCAAGATACGCTGCCGCTCCATTTCAACGACAGTGCGCTCGTGGTGCATGAAATCGTTGATGGTGAGATTTTCCTTGAGCGAATAATCGATGCCGTAGAGGCCGCGCTGCTTGAGGCCGGAAAAGTACAGCGCGGATTCACGCAGGGTTTTGCTGGGGACTGTCCCCGTATTGATGCAACTGCCGCCAACCGCCTGGGCGCGCTCGATCACCGCGACACGCTTGCCGAAATAGGCGGCTTGGGCGGCGGCCTTTTCGCCCGCGGGACCGCAACCGATGACGATCAGATCGAACGAATCAGGTGAGGGCACAAAACCTCCCCAGGAGCGCTCGCAGCAGGCGAGCCAGGAATTGAATGATTGCGATTGTAGAGGAATACGCGGGGGGAGGGGCGGAATAGTCGCGGTAGTGTGCCGAATCGTGTTTTCGGGCCAAGACCTTTGTTTCGGAGAGTAGCGGGTCAGTTTCCGATTAGCTGACAAAGCAGGAGTTGTAGAAATTTCGTCATCAGTCAGTGACTGAACCTCTAGAATCGGGGAGAGCCGGGCAATCCGACGTCGGAGAAGCGTCCCTTAAACAGCACTTCAAGCTCGAGGCTGTCGGTACCCATTACGCGGGAACCATCCAACACACGGCAATCCAGTTGGAAATGGCCGAGACGACTCTGGTAAACCAACTGTCGAAGGTTTTCGAGCGCTTTCTCTTGAGGGTAGTCTCTGAATTGCGCTTTTTGCTCCGGTGTCATCGACTCTTCGAGCTTAGTGAGATACCTGCGCGCCTCTGCGTCGAGTTCCTTGGGGTCGAGAGGAATAAGCACATAGAAATCAACCCATTCGGGACCCGGATTCGGCCCGAACCCGTCGCCTCCTCCACCAACGATTTTAACTTCCGACGGGACTAACTGTTTGCTTCCATCCGGCGAGATTTCGTAGGCGGTAGTTGCTACTTGAAGACCGTAGCGGGTCTCACCCGGTTTGGTCGGGAATGGTCGCGCCGGGACGTGACACGTTATGTGAATGCCACCCAGGTTGCTCACCTGAGCGAGTCCGGAGGAAGACCGGCTTACAATGGTTTCCTTCGCCATTTCACAAGAAGGAGGTGTGTCTGTAGCAAACGCGACAGAAGCGAAGAGTAGGATTGGCGATAGCGTCATGAATCGCAATCAACACGCTCTGGGCCTTAAATGGCGAGTTCGCGGAACAGGTTCGAGCAAAGACAGGGCAGAGTCTACACCCGAACTGTCGGTAAGGTCATGGTAAATGCGGGAACCGGAAACTGACGCAGTACCTTTCGGAGACGGGTACTGACTTGCGCGAACTGCTCCACTTCTGATGAGATACGTGCATGAACCTGCCCCGAGCCATGCGTTGGGCCACGCGGATGCGCTGGCAATGGAAGGTCTTCATCCCGATTATCGGGGTACTGGCGCTAAGCATCGTGGTCGTTACCGGAATTCTCCAGTCATTGGAAATCCACAATGCTCATTGGATTGTGCTGGCGGCACTGGGCTCCGCCATCCTTTTGTGTTTTGTACTGCTCTTCGTACTGCTGGTGCTAGTGGAACGTCCGCTGGAAGAGCTGATGAACACGATTGAACGCGTGCGCCACGGCGACCTCTCCACGCGGGTGCAATTTGCGAAGCGGGACGATGACATCGGCCGCCTGGGCCGCCAGTTCAACGAAATGGTGGAGCAGTTGAACGAGGGCCGCCAGAAGCTCGAGGAGTTTCACCAGCGCGAGATGGCGCGCGCGGAGCACCTGGCCACGCTGGGGGAATTGGCCGCGGGACTGGCGCACGAGATTCGCAACCCATTGGCGGGAATCGCAGGCGTTGTGGATGTGATGAGCAAGGATTTGCCCGCCAATAGCCCGAGCCGCGCGGTGGTGGGTGATGTCCAGAGAGAGATCCGGCATATCCAGGAAATTCTGAATGACCTGCTTTCCTACGCGCGGCCGCGGCCACCGGATTTCCATCCCGCCGATCTGAACACCACGATTGAGCAGGCGGTGCTGCTGGCGCGCCAACAAGTGCGCAACAAGCCCATCCAGATTGTCTACACCCCGAATCCTTCGCTGCCACAGGTGGATCATGATCCGGCGCTCATCCAGCAGGTAGTGCTGAATCTCCTGCTGAACGGCATCCAGGCGATTTCCGGAGCGGGCAAGGTGGAAGTGACAATCGGGCGCGAACACGATCAGGCGATTGTGGAAGTGGCCGACACTGGAAGAGGGATTCCTGCTGACGCCCTTGCGAGAATCTTCAAACCGTTTTTCACCACGCGCAGCGAAGGCACGGGACTGGGATTATCGTTGGCCAACGGAATCGTGCAATCGCACGGGGGCAAGATCGAGGTAAGCAGCGCGCCAGGGAAGGGCTCGCGATTTCGGGTCGTCTTATCGCTGGAACGCGCAAAGAAGGAGCGGCCCCAGGCTGGCATGGTGTTAAAATAATAAGATGGCCCAAAAGCGAATCCTGATCGTCGACGACGAGAAGCTGGTGCGCTGGGCGCTGACGCAGAAGTGTACCGAATACGGTTACCAAAGCGTCGAAGCCGAAACTGGAGAAGAGGCTTTGCGCGCGCTCCAGGGCGAGAGCGTGGACGCGGTTCTGCTCGACGTACACCTTCCGGACATGAGCGGCCTTGAAGTCCTGGAAAAACTGAAGCAAGCGGGAGAGACGCGTAGCATCATCATGATGACGGCCGACCCGCAGTTGGACGATGTGAAAGCGGCGTTGCGCATGGGCGCGTATGACTTTGTAAGCAAACCCATCAATTTTGAAGAGTTAGGCGTGACCCTGCAGAACGCGCTGGAAGCGGGCGCGCTGCGGACCGAGGTGGAATCGCTGCGCGGCGAGGTGCGGCGGCGGGCGGGTTATCACGAGGTGATTGGGGTATCACGGAAGATTACGGAACTGATGAAGTTTGTGTACAAGGTCGCCGTCAGCGAAGCCGGTACCATTTTGATTCAGGGCGAGAGCGGGACCGGCAAAGACCTTGTGGCCAAGGCGATTCACTACCGCAGTTCCCGCGCGGAACGCCCCTTTGTGGCCATCAACTGTTCGGCCATCCCCGAAACACTGATTGAGGCGGAACTGTTTGGCCATGAAAAGGGGGCGTTTACCGATGCCAAAGCCATGAAGAAGGGGCTGTTTGAGATGGCCGACGGCGGCACGCTGTTCCTGGACGAGATTGGCGAGCTTTCACCGCTATTGCAGGCCAAACTTCTGCGTGTGCTGGAGGACCAGGTGGTTCGGCGCGTAGGTGGTGTTCGCGATATTCAAGTGGATGTTCGCGTGATTGCCGCGTCCAACCGGGATTTGGAGAAAGAAGTCCGGGAAGGGCGCTTCCGCCAGGATCTCTATTACCGGCTGGCGATCATCGCCATTTACTTGCCAGCGTTGCGGGAGCGCAAGGAAGACGTCGGGCCGCTGGTGGAGTTTTTCCTTGCGCACTACAACAGGAAGTTCCGCAAGAACGTGCAAGGGCCGAATGAGGAGACGCGAAGACTGCTACTGAATTACGACTGGCCGGGGAATGTGCGCGAACTGAAGAATGCGCTGGAACGCGCCATGATTTTGGAGGAAGGCAACCAACTGCGGGCGGAGGACCTGCCGTTCTCCGTGGCAAGCGGCAGAGGTGGCGCCGTGCCCGTGGAGACCAAGATGGGCGCCCCAGTGCCGGAGGCGCAGCCCGCGCCGGGGAAACGCCGTTTGCCTGCGCTGTCGATTCCGGAGGGCGGCACGTCGCTGGAGGATGTGGAGCACGCGCTGGTGGAGCTGGCGCTGCAGCAATCGCACGGCAACCAGATCAAGGCGGCGAAGCTATTGAACATCAGCCGGGATGCCTTGCGATACAAGATGAAGAAGTTTGGGTTGTCGCACAGCGAAGAGGAAGAACCGGCGGCGCCGGCGAATTCCTGAATATCGCGCCATTCACGGCCCGCGATTCCAATCTAGGAAGGGAGAGGGGCGAGGGTGCCGCAGGCACAGCTGGGGTGGCTTACCTTTGCTGCTTTCGTTTTTGTAAGGGTGGGACATTTCTCTCATCGGTATTGGCCGGTGGGTGAGAAAACACGGGGGAGAGTGAAAATCCGCAGAAGAAGGCGTAAAGGGAGTGCGGCAGGCCCCCGGCTGCTATTGTAAGAGCTGGATTTACAGCAAGTTGCTGAGAGGCGACGAGAGCTTTCAAAGGGAACCATAGGTGCAGTGAAGAGGAGCGCGCGGCAATTAGGCAATGGAGCGATTGTCGAAAGGCTGCGCAGTGGGCGTTCCTTTCAGGGCGTTTCGGTTGGCGGTGCAAAACGCAAGCAGAAACGTCGTAGAAAGGGGCGCCCACAAATCGAGTTTGGCAGCGGCCAGCACGACTACAACTAGCGTCGAAGAGTCGACCGCGAATGCCCGAATGAAGGGCTCATCCATTAGCTGGCCGCTGCCTTTGTTTTTGGACGAGTCGTGAAGCGGTTGATCAAGATCTTCCTTGTTGCCTCGATGTTCTTTCCCCACAGGTTTAGGTGATACGGCGCACAATAATGAGGGAGTTGGCTCAGTTATACAGAAGTAATCTTCAAATGTGAGTCAACCTCTTTCTTTCCAATAGCTAACAGGAGCTCATAGTGGAATGGAACGTGCAGACTTTCTGTCGAGATGCATCTGCGCCACCAGTCCGGGCCAAAGGGGGAGTTTCAGGAGGGAGTCATGCCGCAAGTTATGGAGCCCAAGGAGAAGGCCAAGGCCGATCAGAGCAAGAGAGTTTCCCTCACCAAGATCCTCGTCACCACCGATTTTTCGGAAGTTTCCGACCATGCGTTGGACTATGCCATCGCCGTTGCCAAGCGCTACGATGCGCGAATTTACTTGACCCACGTAATTACCCCGGACCCCTTTCAGTTCGCGGAACCCCAACTGGCCCAAGCTACGTATGAAAAGGTGCGGCAAGCCGCAGAAGAGGGCATCACGGACATCCTGATTTCCGGAAAGCTCCGCGGCGTGCCTCACGAAGTGTTGATGGAAGAGGGCAACGTCTGGCCGACGCTGGAAAAGCTGATCGGGGAGCACGAGATTGACCTGGTTGTGGCCGGAACGCACGGCCGCGGCAAGGTCCAGAAGCTTCTGATTGGTTCGGTGGCCGAGGAGATCTTCCGCCAGTCCGATAGCCCGGTTCTGACGGTGGGTCCTTTGGTGAAGGACCCGGCAGCCAAGGAAGTGGAACTGAAGAACATATTGTTCGCGACCGACTTTGGGCCAGGTGCGGAGAAAGCTGCCGCTTACGCTTTCTCCTTTGCCCAAGAGCATGGCGCGCATCTGACGCTGCTGCATGTGATCGAAAGCGCCGCGGCTTACACGGAAGAGAGTGTGGCCCGGCAGCGGGAGATCAACATCGTCCGCATGAAGCAGTTGATGCCAGCTGGCACGGAGAATTGGTGCAAACCAGAGTTCCGGGTCACATTTGGAGCTGCCGTGGAAGAGATTCTCCTGGCGACCAAGGAATCGCATGTGGATCTGATCGTCATGGGCGCCAAGCCCCGCAAGAGCCTGGCGGGCCATGTGCCACTGACGATTGCCTATAACGTCGTGACCAAAGCGCTTTGCCCGGTGCTTACGGTCCGCGGTTGAGTTTCCTCACGGGAGCGGAATCCTGTCTCCGGGATCCGCATCCCAAGTAACAAGGCGGTGCTGCTTCCTCCCCCCAGCTGAACAGCACCGCCTTTTGCTTTGTTTGGGCGTTCTTCCCAAAACGACATATTGAGTTCGTGGACACAAAAGGCTATGAATTTAGTCACCAACAGGCGAGGAAATTCGGGAGTTGGACTAGCGCGGCCCCCCTACGCCCTCTCTTGATTTACACTGCCGGAAGTCATACTGTACCGTCTCTATAGGACGGCCAAGTCGAATGGATTGCCCACGGTGCCAAACGCCAAATCCGGCCACCGCAAGCCGATGTCTGCGCTGCGACACCCCGTTTGAAATCGAGGCAGGCACGCTGGTTGATGCGCCCCAAGACCTACCCATAGACCCCAGCCTGACCCTCGATAACTGGTCCGCCGCGGTAACCGAGCCCTCCGCAAGCGAAGCACCCACAATCGGGAAAGAATTGATGCCGGGCAACTTGCTCGCCGGACGCTACGAAATCCTGGAGCGGCTGGGCGGCGGCGGCATGGGCACCGTCTACAAGGCCAAGGACCGTGAAGTGGACCGGTTGGTGGCGCTGAAAGTGATCCGGGCGGAGTTGGCGGGAGATTCGGAGATCCTGTCGCGGTTTAAGCAGGAACTGATCCTGGCGCGCAAGGTCACTCACAAGAATGTGATTCGCATTTTCGATTTGGGGCGCGCCAGCGGGATGCGCTTCATCACCATGGAGTACATCGAGGGGCAGGACCTGCGCTCCCTGGTGAAAGAGCAAGGCAAACCCACGCCGCAACGCGCCGTGGAAATCCTGCAGCAGGTTTGCCTGGCGCTGGAAGCGGCGCACAGCGAAGGAGTGGTGCATCGCGATCTGAAACCGCAAAACATCATGATTGACAAGCAGGGCAAGGTTTACGTGATGGACTTCGGCATCGCGCGTTCCGTGGGTTCCGAGGGCATGACCATGACCGGGGCGCTGGTGGGCACGCCGGAGTACATGTCACCCGAGCAAGTGAAGGGTGAGGACGTGGATGGGCGCTCTGACATTTTTAGCCTGGGGATTATTTTTTACGATCTGCTCACTGGGAAGATGCCGTTCCGCGCGGAGACGGTACAACGCGCGATGTACAAACGGACTGTGGAACCGGCCACACCGCCCGCCGTGGAAGATGCGACGGTCCCGAAGTTTTTGAGCGAAGTGGCCAGCAAGTGCCTGGAGATTGATGCAGCCAAGCGCTACCAGTCCGCGCAGGAACTATGGGCGGAGTTGGAATCGTGGCGCACCGGCCAGGCGGACGAAGCGGGAACGGTGGTGCAGCGCTGGGTGAAGCGTAAGGCGCGAAGCCGCGGGGTCTGGGGAGCGGCGGGATTGGCGGCGCTGGTGATTCTCGGCGTCGTCGCGTACCGGCACTGGCCCGCGTCCACCAGTTCAGCCAAGCCAGCCGCAGCCGCGCCCTCGATTGCGCTGGCTGTATTTCCCTTCCGCAATGCATCTGGCGATCCGAAGCTGGATTGGCTGGGGACCGGCCTGGGCGACATGCTGACGAATGACATCGGGCAGTCCGCGACACTGCGAACCGTGTCGCAAGGGCGCATTTCGCAAGTGATCCACGACCTGCGCATCAAGCCGGACACAAGCCTGGACGCTGGCACCATCGACCGGCTGAGCGACTTCACCAACGCGGACATCGTCGTTTGGGGCGAGTACGTTCGCATTGGGGAGCAGCTCCGCATTGATGCCACGCTGGCCAACCGGAAGAACGGGCGTCAGGTTCCCCTGAAAGCCGATGCCGCGAATGAAAAGGAGATTTTCAAGACGGTGGACCTGCTGGCGAAGGAGATCCGCGACAATCTGGCCCTATCCACGTCGGAGATTCAGGAATTGCAATCGAGCGCGTTGAAACCGTCGTCAAATTCGATTGAAGCGCTGCGCTCCTACGACCAGGGATTGCAATTGCAACGACTGGGCGAGTACCAGGGAGCGCTGCAAGCGTTCAAATCTTCCATCGAGCAGGATCCGCAGTTTGCACTGGCCTACTCGCGCCTCGCGGATACTTACGAAACGCTGGGGCAGGATGACCAGGCACAGATCTATTCGCTGAAAGCCGTGGACCTCAGCCAGAATCTTACGCAGCAGGAACGCTACCTGATTCGCGCAACGCACGCCAAACTGATGAAAGAATATCCCAAGGCCATCGAAGCGTACGAGGCGCTGGCGAAGGTGTCTCCTGGAAACACCGATATTCTTTTTGCGATGGCCAGACTGTACGAGGATTCGGGCGATCTGGATAAGGCGCGGAGTTATTTGGAAAGAGTGCAGACGCTGGATCCCAAATTCACGGAGGCAGTGCTGGCGCGCGGGCGCGTGGAGCTCAGCAGTAACAATACGCAAAAAGGGCTGGAGTACCTGAACACAGCTTTGAATTTGACGATCCAGGTGGAAAACGACGAGCAAAAGGCGAATGTGCTGCAGGCGATTGGCGTCGGCTACGAGGATTTGCAGCGGCTGAATGAAGCGCTGCGCAGTTACCAGGATTCGTTGGCGATCAAGCGGCGGCTGGGAATGAAGAACGGGATTGCCGCGAGCCTGGGGGCCATTGCAAGCGTGCAGAATAAACTGGGCAAGCCCGAGGAAGCGTTGAAGAACATGAACGAAGCGCTGAAAGTGAACCGCGAGATCGGGGACAAGGCAGGCATCAGCGATTCGCTGAATGATCTGGGCAACTTTAACCTCGATCGCGGACGTTCGGATCAGGCGCTGGCATTCTACAAGGAGTCCTTGCAGATTCAGATCGACCTGGGTAACGAACAAAGCCGGGCTCTGCTTCTCAGCAATATCGGGAACATCTATCTGGGCAAAGGTGATTTCCAGGCAGCCCGCACCTACCTGGAACAGGCGCTGCAACTGCGTGAAAAGTTCAATGTGCCAGAAGACCTGGCAGACACGCTGCACAATCTGGGGGAAACAAACATGGACCTGGGGCTGTATGACCAGGCCATCGATCAGTATCATCGCGCGCTGGACCTGCGGCGAAAATCCGGCAACAAGCAGAAGGTGGCGATTGAAACTTCCAGCCTGGGCACCGTCTTTGGCAATCAGGGGCGGTATGGCGCGGCTTTGAGCGCCAAGGAGGAAGCGCTGAAGAGTTATCGCGAATTGGGGGAAAAGAGTTTCTGGATGGCGGACATCCAGGCGGGTTATGGGAACGCGCTGGCCCAGTTGGGGAAGAGGGACGAGGCGCAAACGAATCTGCAGGAAGCACTGGCGCTGGCACGCGATTTGAAGAACCAGGACGAAGTTGCGCACATTCTGGGCTTCCAGGGTGACAACGCGTTTTACAGCGGGGATTTGAAGGCGGCGCGGCAATATTACGTGCAGGCGCAGCAAGCCGCGGCGCACAGTACCGATCATAACCTGGTGCTGGTGGCCAAATTCAATCTGGCGAAAATGGGAGTGGCGGAGGGCCATGGGCTAGCGTCGATTCCCGTGTTGACCGGGATCAAAGACGATGCAAGCACAGCTGGATTCAAATACCTGGCGGTGCAGGCATCGCTGTATCTGGCGCAGGCTTTGATTGATTCCAAGAACGTTGCCAAGGCCAAGGATTTGTTGCAGAGTGCGTTGCTGTTGGCGGACAAGCTGGGATTACTTGCCCTGAAAGCGCAGGGCCATATTTTGATGGTGCGGGCACTGCAGCGCGAAGGAAAAGCCGCGGACGCGGACTTGGAGGGCAAGACGGCAGCGCGCATCTTCGAGGACATCCAGGCGGAATCGCATTTTGACTTGCGGAAGCGAGGCGATTTCGCTGCCATACTGAGCTAGCTCATCAATTGTTCGCGGACAGGCTGGCGCGCTTCTCAGGGAGCTGGTAGTTGCATCGCACTCATCGAAAAATGGGGAGGGCAGGAAATGGTGCCCGGGGTGGGAGTCGAACCCACATGAGGAAAAATCCCCGGAGGATTTTAAGTCCTCAGCGTCTGCCATTCCGCCACCCGGGCAGCGGCACTACAAAGTTAGCGAATCAAAAGACTTAGTGCAACACCGCGGTTTGGGCTGCTGCTTGCGAAAAAAACGGACCCCTGCAGGGTACAAAAAAAAGTGTAACTCGCGGCCACTCTGGTCAGTAAATGTGAATAGAAGGCCATAATGAGGCTCGAAGGGGAGTTTGCGAAGAACTGATGCTGGGCCCGGGGGAAATATCTATGGCAAGCGGACAGGCAGGAGCTTTGCCGGAAAAGAATCCAGGGAGTGCTTGGTTGACAACCATCGCCTCGCTGGTTGTGGGTGCTTCGTTTCTTGCCCTTTGGTTCTGGTTGTTGCCTCGATGGTTGGGCTTTCGCGTGGACCTGTCTGGCGCGTGGCGCTGGCGCTGGCTTGGAGCGATCCCGTCTGTGCTGGGATTCGCGGTGGCGCTGCGGTGTGTCTGGGATTTTGGATGGGCGGGACGCGGAACGCCCGCGCCGATCGCTCCACCGAAGAGGCTGGTGGTGGTGGGATTCTACCGATACGTACGAAATCCGATGTACGTGGGGTTCTTTGCAGGCTGGACGGGTCTTTGGGTGATTTTTGGACGCGCGAACTTGGCGGCGCTCACCGTGGCGTCCATTGCTGTGATAGCGGTGGTCCTTTTTGTCCAGTTATATGAGGAGCCGACGCTGCGAAAGACGTTTGGCGCAGAGTATGAAGAGTACTGCAGAAACGTGCGTCGCTGGCTGCCGCGGCTTCACGCATGGACAAAATAAGAAGGCATCGAGCGAACGGCGCGATTAAGAGGCGAATGCGTGCGCAATGTGCGGCGCTCGCCCGTATGCGGAAAAAAATCGAAAATCAAGGAGCGGCGGAAAAAACCAGCACCTGCATGGCGCCGTTGTCGCTGCTTGGCACAATAAGGTTGTGCGTCTTGGGATCGTAGCCCATGGTCTTGGAGCCGGGGTGCGTGGCGATTTCCTGGACCAGGGTGTAGGCATCGGGCGAGTCCTGGTGGAAAACGAAAACCTTTCCGTCGCCGGTGGAGACGTACGCGAGGCGTGTGGCGCTGTCGAATGCGCCAGCATCCACGTGATCGCCGATCGGGGCGGTGAAAACGAGCTTGCCCGTGTCCGCATTCAACACGGCGAAGTGGCGGCTGCGGCAGCCAACGAAGAGGCGGCGGTTCTCCTTGTCAAAGGCGAGACTGGTGGGCGTGGCGCAGGGAGCGAGCGCCCAGCGGTCCTTCACTCTTAACGTGGTGACATCAATGTGCAGCGTTTCATTCTGCTCTTCAAGATTCACCCACAGGCTGCCTTTGCCGTCGGAGACGGCGAATTCCGGGCCACCGCCCAGATCGATTGTTCCGGCCAGGGTGCCGTCGGCTGCATTCAGGACGGTGATGCTGTTGCTGTCGCCGTTCATCACATAGATGCGCTTGGTGAGTGGCTCGTAGATGATGGCATCGGGTTTTTTGCCGACTTTAATTTCGGGGAGCGGCTTCAGGGTTTTCAGA
The DNA here is from genome assembly GCA_963702915.1 of Candidatus Acidiferrales bacterium. Lineage (GTDB taxonomy): Bacteria > Acidobacteriota > Terriglobia > Acidiferrales > UBA7541 > Acidiferrum. Next base: position 5,038,770 of record OY969770.1, on the reverse strand, counting down.
TCGAAGGGCACGACGGCATCGGCGCGGCCAGCGGAAATGTAGCCGCGACCAAATTCGGAAGCTACGGCGATTCCGTGGACACCCGGCGTGTTGGAAATCGTGCCGACCAGAGTGAGCGAGTCGGCGTCGAGGACATCCACCTGCGTCGCGTGGGAAATGTACACGCGGCGCCCGGCTTCATCCACGCTGACGTAATCCCAGCCGCCCGTGCCGGGAACGGCGACTTTCTTTGCAAGGGTGTAATTTATAGCAGCACCCAGTGCCGCGACGGCCAGTAGACTAAGAAGAATGCCAATTGAAGCAAATTTCGATCTCATGTTTCCTCCGGGAAGTGTGCTCGTGGTCCGAGACGTACGGTAGCAACGTGTTTCGAAACGTGGCCTAAAAGCTCACTTGAAAATCGGTGCAGAAAGTTCGTTCGGAGAAAAGACCGGGGACTTGGTGCGCGCACCGAAAGCCCCGGCCGTTGGGGTGGTCAAGATTCTCATGGAACCCCGGAAGAGGGGAACTACGGTTCCCCTGTGTTCCAGGGGCGTCACTTTTTTTCATGCGTTGGCGACCAGCGCATGCCTAGGCCATACGTCGGCGTATAGTATTCGCGCTGAATCAGGTACTGACTGCTACCGTTGTAGAAGCCAAAGACCTCGTTGTTTGCGTTGAGAATATAGGCGACGAGGGTGAAGCCCTTATTCAGCCGGACGCTCCCCTGCATATCGATCTGCAGGTGCGCATAGAGGTAAGTGTCGCCATTGGGGCCTTTCAGTCCGCCAGGTGTCGGTCCATTACCTCCATTGGCGATGCTGCTAGTCCCGGTGCCATCGTGATATTGGTAGGAGAAGATATTAGCCGCATTGTAAGAAATGCCAAGCCGGTAGGAAAAGCGTCCCTTGTCGAACGTGGGGCTGAAATTCCAGGTGTTTGGCGCTTGCCTCAACAAATGAGGATGATCAGAGCGGCCATCCAGGCCGCCCGTACCCGAATCCGTGTAACCGTAGTTTGCCGAAAGACCGAGTCCGCTGAGGAATCCCGGGAGCGAGGTGAAGTGTTGCAAGTAAGCGATTTCAAAGCCAAACAGGTGGGCGCTTCCCGCGTTCAGTGGCTGACTAATTAAATAGTTCCCCTGATAACCACTGGTGTTATAGGGAGCTGGAGGGGTATAGTTTTGCGCCAAATATGAGGTATCAATAATGGGGTCGTAGAGACTTTTGTAGAACGCCCCAGCTTGAATGGCCCCAAAGGAGTTCATGTAGTGCTCGAACAACAAATCGTAGTTATTGGCGGTTTCCGCTTTTAGATTCGGGTTGCCGTAACCAATGCTCCCATTACCGCCTCCCGCAGGGGCGGTGATGGAGAACGATTGGGCGATATCCTGAGGATCAGGACGGGAAAGACCGCGGCTGTAGACAAGGCGAAAGTCGTCATTGCTGGTCAAGGCATACCGCAGCGAAGCACTTGGTAGCACCTTGATGTAATCGCCCCCGCCTTTGAAAGTTTGCGTATTGGTTTGGCTGTCCCAACCTAAGGTGTCCAAATTTGTGCCTTCCACGCGCACGCCGGCAATGAACCGAAACTTGCTGAAGTCGATGGTGTTCATTAAATACCCGGCGGAAACCTGCTCGATGTAGCTGTAGAAGTTGGGAGCTCCCGTCGCGCCGGTCGTGAAGACGAAATCGCTCAGATGTGCAAAAGCATACGCTTGAGTTTTGTAATAGTCGGCGAAGGGTCCTTGCGGGTACGTTCCACCGTAATAGTTGGAGTTGTGAAAATCGATGGGAAAAGTGCTCATGGGGATAATCGCCGCGCCGGGAGCAAAATCGTTTTTGTCTGGGCCACTGCCGCCGACTGTTGGTATCGCGTAGTCGTCCGCGTAGCTGTGGTCGTATTTGTGAGCGTTGCGGAATTTTCCGCCAATTTCGATCGTCGCCAGGTGCGAGCCGATGTGATAGCGCTTGCCCATCGCTCCTGCGGCCTGAATGTTTGTCTGAGCCGTCTTCCCGCGGCTGATGTTCACGTCGTTCAGGTCAAATAGGGAGGTATTGTAAGCCTCCGCGTAACACGCCTGCGACCACTTCGGGGCTAGGGAGTTCCCGGTGGCGACTGGATCGTAGGTGCAGGGGCTGGTGTAGGTCGAAGCATACGGTACGCCGAAGGAACCGCCGCCATAACCGTTATCATCTTCGCTCGCGAAAGAACCGGAAACGTCCCAAGAAAACCAGGTGCTGCCGAGCACGTGCTTTCCGCCGAGCACCAGGTTCTCGATAGTGTAACGCGGCCGGCGAATCGAGTTATTGAACGAAGGTGGGCCGCCAGCGCCATTCAGAAGATTAGCGCCACTGTTATCGTTGAGGCTGTACACCCAGCGGTCGCCGAAATTGTGAAAATTCGAAAACATACCGCGCAGGTAGATGTTTGACCCTTCTCCCAGTTGATAGTCGGTGCTGCCTGCGAGGCCCCACCGCGAGCGATAGTATTTGTACTCCCGGATGTCCATGGCATCGAAATAGCGCTCCTGCGTGGGCGTGCCAAAATTAGCGACGTCCGGCACGGGTTCCACGTCATCGATACCGCGGCCTTCAAAGTCGTATGAAAAACCGAAGAGCGCGCCGAATTTCTTCTTGGTCCCGAAGCGCTGGCCCACCGTGGCCGTTGACACCGCGTTGGGACGTCCGCCAAGAACAGGCGAGTAACCCCCAAGTCCGAAGAGAGCCACCGTGGGGCGTTCCGTGGCCGTTTTTGTAACCAAGTTTACGGAGCCGCCGATTCCGTCGGCGTCCTGGTTGGCTTGCAGGGTTTTGTTGATTTCGACCGATTCCACGATGTCCGAAGGAATGGCGTCGAACTTGATCTGCCGCACCCCAGACTCCGGAGAGGGAACGTTTACGCCGTCGATGGTGGCGTTGGTTAAGCGGGGTTCGGTCCCGCGGATCTGCACGTACTTGCCTTCACCTTCGTCGCGCTCCAGAGTGACGCTGGGCAGCCGGCCCACCGCGTCAGCGATGTTGGCATTGGGCAGGCTGGTGATTACCTCATTCGTGAGTACCTGCAGAATATTGTCCGCGGTGCGCTGCCGGTTCACCTCTTCCGCCTCGCCGGAGGCCCGCTCTGCAGTCACCAGCACCTGGTCGTTTTGCGAAGCCACGGACATCTTTGCATCCACCGCGGCGCTTTGCCCTGCCGTCAGGTTCACCGTTTGAGTGAAGACAGCAAACCCCACGTAGGTCACCGAAACGGTGTACTGGCCGGGCGAAAGGTCATAGATAAAATAGGCGCCCTGGCTGTCGGTGCTCGTTTTGGCTCCCGCTGGCTGTAACTCAACCGCCGCGCCTTGCAGCACGGCACCGCTGGAATCCGTAACGTGGCCCGTCAGGGAACCTTTATCACCCTGCGCGTACACATTCAGCGCGAAGAAGCTCGTGGCAAACAAAAGGAATACCGGGATCAGACGGCTAAATCTCTTCATTTCCATTTCTCCTCATGAAAGCAATCTCTTTGGACTTTCGAATAAGCAGGCGGTCAATCGGCCGGGAAGGTCGGAGATAAGACTTTAGGAGGTTGCGGCTTGCGCGATCAGGTCTGCGAGAATGGCTGGAGTAGTGCGCGCTTCTTGCCGCAATGCCTTGCGAAGTGACACCTTGTGAATGATTGGGTGACTCTCCGTCTTGGACTTGGCTCAGGAGCGAGTGAGTCTGTCAAAGAAACCCCGGACGCTGCTTCTGTTCTATATTTCCTCATGGACCCGTTTAGGGCGGGATGAATGAACTATTGGACTACGTTGAAATGACGGTGAAAGAACTTACAGATGAATGTCCTTTCAGACAGCGATATCAGCGGCTGTTTTCTGGTTTTCTGGTGCAAAGGCATCAGCATTTTCACGGTTGAGAAGTGGCAGATAGATGCGAAACACCGAACCCTGGCCGAGTTGACTTTCAACTTCAATGGCACCCTTGTGCATTTCCGCAATCCAGCGCGCGATGGCGAGACCCAAGCCGGAGCCGCGCACTTCGCGCGAACGTACCTGATCGGCGCGGTAAAAGCGGTCGAAGATATGCGGCAAATCGGTTTCAGAGATGCCCACTCCGGTGTCCTGGACTTCCACGATCGCCTGCCCATCGCAGGAATAAGAGCTTAAAGAAACGCTGCCTTGTGGGGTGTATTTCACGGCGTTGTCTAGCAACGCGAGAAAGAGGCACTCCATTGCGGAGGCATCCATGGAAACGGGGAGCGGCCCGGCATCAATTTCTTCAGAGAAGTTCAGACCTTTGGACTGAGCTAGGATGCGCGCCTCTTGCGACACCTTGCGCAGCACTTGCGAAAGATCGGCGGTTTCAAAGCGAAGTTGCGAGGCGTCCGCATCGGCGCGCGCCAGCGTGAGCAGGTGCTCGATCAGTTGCGTGCTCTCTTCCGCGGCCACCAGGATACGTCCAAGAGTTGCGCGGTACTCGTCGTCGCGGCGAGGGCGGCGAAGCGCCAACTCCGCATTGGTGCGAATTAGGGCCAAAGGGGTGCGCAGATCGTGAGAAGCATCCGCGGTGAATTGCGTGATGTGTGCGACGCTGGACTCGATGCGGTCCAGCATGGCGTTCAGGGTCTCGGTCAGCCGCCGCAGTTCATCCTTGGCTCGCGGAACTTCCAGGCGTCGCGAGAGATTTTGCACGCCGATGCGCTCCGCGGATTCCACGATGCGGTTCACGGGAGCAAGTGCCCGGCCGCTCAAGAAGTAGCCAAGAAGTGAAGCAAGGACAACGAGGAGCGGGAGGAAACGTTTCTCGATCAAACGGAATCCGTCCAGAGCTTGATCAAAAGGCTCCGTCGGCACAGCCGCATCAATCAGAAAGGTGTTTCCGGCAATGATCACGCGTTCGCGCGCGATACGATATTGCAAGGACTGAAGATTGGTGGTGATAAAGAGCATTCCGGTCGCAGGCGCTTCCATCAGTGGAGCTTGTGTCGCTTGGAATTTCTGCGGGCGAAAAATCCACTGGCCGTCGGGCCCGGCCACTTCAAAAATGGCGCCGTTCGCCCAGAGGCCGGCGAGTTCGCTGAGTTCTTTCTGCACTTTCGGGATTCCCCTGGGCAATGAACCTTCGATGACGCGGCGAACGGTCTCCACGTTGCTGCGGGAAGCATCATTCACAGTAATTTCAATGCTGCGGCGGAATCCGTAGTCGCAAATCCTGAAGAAGGCCACAAAGGAGGCGGCGAGGACCACGAAATAAAGGAGCGTGAGGCGTGCGCGAATGGTTAGATGCATGGGCTCTTTACCATGCCTGCCGAATAGCCAAATCCACGGTGCGTCTGGATAAGTTTGTTTTGCGAATGCTGATCCACTTTCTTGCGTAACAACCGCACAAATGCGTCCAGTGTGTTTTCCGTGACTTCCCGGCCGTGGCCCCAGATATTGCCAAGAATTTCACCGCGCGAAACGATACGCCCTGAATGACGCACCAACAGTTCGAGGAGCCGGAATTCCGTGAGCGAAAGCCGAATCTCCCGGCCTTGGCGAAAGGCGCGGAAAGAGGCGGTGTCAAGAACCAGATCTTCGACCTCCAGCACATTCCTTTTGCGAAACTCGTGACGTCTGACCAGGGCGCGAATCCGCGCCAGAAGCTCCTGGAAGGAAAATGGTTTGGTAAGGTAATCATCCGCGCCAGCGTCGAGCCCCTTGATGATGTCGGGCAGCGCGTCGCGGGCCGTCAACATCAGCACGGGCGTTTCCTGCTCGCGGAGGCGCAATTGCTGGGCAACTTCCAGGCCGTTCATGCGTGGGAGCATCACATCGAGCAAGATGATGTCGAATCGCTGCGTGGAGGAGAGTTCCAATGCGGACCGGCCATCACGGGCGTGACTTACCTCGTAGGATTCTTCCCGCAGACCACGAGCGATCAGCCCAGCCATTTCCGGCTCATCTTCCACGATCAGGACATGCATACTGGAGCCCCTGTACGAATATGGTAGCGAACGGACGATGAACGTCGGGTTAATGCAGCATTACTGCTTGGAAGGGATTTTTTTCGGCGGCGAGTCGCTCATGGCAGGGTTCCAGCGAGCGGCCTGCGCGCGGGACGGATGAGCCCGCCATTGCTATTTTGCTGTACAATTTGAGAGCTTTATCTGCGGGTGCTGCATCTAACCCTTGCACCCTCATCGCGGGTATCCTCCACTCCGCAAGGGAGAAACTGTGAGCCAACAAACCATCGATCAGTTGTGCATCAATACGATCCGGACGCTCTCGATCGATGCGGTGCAAAAGGCCAATTCGGGGCATCCGGGAGCTCCCATGGGGCTCGCACCGGTGGCTTATTCGCTGTGGCAGAGTTTTTTGCGATATGACCCCACGGATCCGCTGTGGCCAAATCGCGACCGCTTCGTGCTGTCCGCCGGGCACGCTTCCATGCTTCTTTACTCGATGTTGCATCTGGCTGGCGTGCGCGCCGTGAACGCCAAAGGCGAAGTCCAAAAAGAACTTTCGGTGTCGCTGGACGAAATCAAGCGCTTTCGCCAACTGGGCAGCAGGACCCCCGGGCACCCGGAATCGCACCTCACCACGGGCGTGGAAACGACCACGGGCCCGCTGGGGCAAGGCGCGGGCAATAGCGTGGGCATGGCCATTGCCGGAAAATGGCTGGCAGCAAATTTCAACCGGCCCGGATTTGAGCTGTTCAATTTCCGCGTGTACGCGATATGCGGCGACGGCGACATCATGGAAGGCGTGGCTGGCGAAGCGGCGTCCCTTGCGGGCCATTTGAAGCTCGGGAACCTCTGCTGGATTTACGACAACAATCGCGTAACGCTGGATGGTCCGGCAAGCTGGTCGTTCGGCGAAGATGTGATGACACGGTTCGTCGGGTACGGCTGGAACGTCACGCGTGTTGCAGATGCCAACAGTTTGCTGGGGCTTTCGCGGGGCTATGAGACGTTTTTGAAGACCACCGACCGGCCGACGCTGCTGGTGGTGGATTCCCATATCGGCTACGGCTCGCCACACAAGCAGGATTCTTTTGAAGCGCATGGGGAGCCGCTGGGCGAAGAAGAAGTCAGGCTGACCAAGCGGGATTATGGCTGGCCGGAAGACGCGAAATTCCTTGTGCCCGATGGTGTGTACCAGCATTTTGCGGATCATGTGGGCGCGCGCGGGGCGAATGAGCGCGGCAAGTGGGAGAAGCTGTTTGCCGATTACACCAAACAATTCCCCGAACTGGCCGATCGCCTGAACAAGATACAGCACCATGAATTACCCGCCGGTTGGGACAAGAATTTGCCGGTGTTTCCTGCGGACGCGAAAGGCATGGCCACGCGCGAAAGCTCTGGAAAGGTGCTGAACGTATTGGCGCAGAACATTCCGTGGCTGATGGGCGGTTCCGCCGATTTGGCGAAATCGAACAAGACCAACCTGCTGTTTGAGGGCGCGGGAGAGTTCTTCCCTGACGAATTCGCGGGGCGCAATGTTCACTTCGGGGTGCGCGAACACGGCATGGGCGCCGCCGTGAACGGCCTGACAGTGAGCGGCTTGCGCGCGTTCTCGGCCACTTTTTTCAACTTCAGCGATTACATGCGCGCCAGCATGCGGCTGGCGGCGCTCATGGAAATCCCGGTGCTTTTCATCTTCACGCACGATTCCATTGGCGTAGGTGAAGATGGGCCCACGCACCAACCCATCGAGCAACTCGCTTCCTTGCGCGCCATGCCGAACATGCTAGTGCTGCGGCCGGGCGATGCGAACGAAGTGACGGAGGCGTACAAGGTGGCCATGCAGCGTACCCACGGGCCATCCACGCTGGTCTTCAGCCGGCAGGCGGTGCCCACGCTGGACCGCACCAAATATGCGCCTGCCTCCGGTGTAGCTAAGGGCGGTTACGTGCTTGCGGATGCGGAGGGTGGAAAGCCGGAAATCATCTTGATAGGCACCGGTTCGGAATTGCAATGGTGCGTGGACGCATACGAAAAATTAAAAGCGGAGGGTATCAAGGCTCGCGTAGTGAGCCTGCCATCCTGGGAGCTGTTTGAGAAGCAGGACGCGGCATACAAAGAAAGCGTGCTGCCCGCAAATGTGACCGCGCGCGTTTCCGTGGAAATGGGCTCGGTTCTTGGGTGGGAACGCTATACCGGTTTGAAGGGAAAGATCATCGGCATGCGCAGTTTTGGTGCATCCGCGCCTTTGAAGGATCTTCTGAAGCACTTTGGCTTCGGCGTGGACACGGTTGTGGCAGCCGCAAAACAACTCCTGGGCAAGTGAGGCAAAAATGAAACTTGTAGTCGGTTCGGACCACGCGGGCTTCCAACTGAAGAATGCGATGGCCAGCATGTTAACGTCGCTCGGCCATGAAGTACTAGATGTTGGTGCGTATGACGAAAGGCCTTCCGACTATCCGGACTTTGCCGAAGCCGTGGGGCGCGCGGTGCTGGATGGGCGCGCCGAACGGGGCGTGCTGATCTGCGGGAGCGGCGTGGGCGCCAGCGTGGCCGCGAATAAACTCGTGGGCATCCGGGCAGGAATGTGCCACGACACCTATTCCGCGCATCAAGGAGTAGAGCACGACAATATCAATATATTGGTGATGGGTTCCCGCGTAGTGGGCGAGAAGTTGGCGGAAGACCTGGTGAAAACGTTCCTGGGCGCGCAATTTACATACGAAGAGCGCCACATGCGGCGCCTGGCGAAGGTTAAGGCACTGGAAGAAAAGAATTTAGGAATCTGAAATGAAGGGCGTCCGCAGCCTTCGGCCCGTCGTACAATTTATGATGAGGCCCTCGAATAAAGGAGAAGCATTATGACCACCTCAGCAACAATTCCCAATGTCGGAGGCAAGTCCGGCACCAATCCCCTGAAGGGTTTGTTGGATTTCGGACAATCGCCTTGGATGGACTACATCCGGCGGGACCTGCTTACCAGCGGCGAACTGAAAAAGATGATTGAGAACGATGGGTTGCGCGGCATGACTTCCAACCCCGCCATTTTCGAGAAGTCCATCACCGGGAGTACGCTCTACTCCGACATTCTAAATGCGCCGGACGCCAAATCGCTTGACGCTAAGGGCCTGTACGAGAAGATCGCCATTCGTGATGTCCAGGATGCATGCGACATTTTCAAGCCCGTCTACCAGCAGACGAAGCGCCGCGATGGCTACGTGAGCCTGGAAGTCTCGCCGTACCTTGCGAACGACACCAAGGGCACGATGGAGGAAGCGCGGCGGCTGTGGAAAACGGTGAGCCGGGAAAACCTGATGGTCAAGGTGCCTGCGACGCCTGAGGGAATTCCCGCCATACGGCAGCTTCTGGAAGAAGGATTGAACATCAATATCACGCTGCTGTTTGCGCAATCAACGTATGAAAAAGTGGCGGAAGCGTTTATTGCGGCGCTGGAGGCTCGCGCCCTGAAGGGATTGGACATCAGCCACATCGCCAGCGTGGCCAGCTTCTTCGTCAGCCGCATTGATGCGCTGGTGGATTCCAAGGTGGATGAAATGGAAAAGACAGCCGGCGGCGCGGCGAAGGGTTTGCTGGAAAGCGTGCGTGGAAAGATTGCCATCGCCAACGCTAAGCTCACTTATCAGAAGTACGAGGAACTTTTTGGCGGGCCGCGCTGGAAAGCGCTTGCAGGCAAGGGCGGGCAGACGCAGCGGCTACTGTGGGCCAGCACCAGTACGAAAAATCCCAAGTATCGCGACGTACTTTACGTGGAGGAACTGATAGGCGCGGATACAGTGGACACGATTCCGCCGGCCACGTTTGACGCCTTCCGCGATCACGGCAAATTGCGGAAGAGTTTGACCGAGGATGTCGCCGGCGCGGCAAAAACCATGGACAACCTGGGCAAGGCCGGAATTTCCATGAAGGAAGTGACGGACAAACTGCTTGTTGACGGTGTAAAGCTTTTCGCGGATGCGTTCAAGCAGTTGCTGGACGCCACGGGGAAAAGCGCTGGGGTGCGTGCGTGAGCCTGAACAAAATTACCTGGGCGCTGCCGCCGGCGTTGTCCGCGGCAATTGACGCTTCGTTTGCGGATTGGAAAAACAACAACAAGGTTGCGCGGCTATGGAAGAAGGATGCCTCGCTGTGGACCGGTGCGGACGAGGGCAACTGGCTGGGCTGGTTGACAATCACCGAACAGCAGTTGGCGAATCTTGCGACCTTTAAGAAGCTGGCGCAGGAAGTAAAGAAGGCCAAATTCCGACATTTGCTGCTGCTTGGCATGGGCGGTTCCAGCCTGTGCCCGGAAGTTTTGCGGCTGACCTTCGGGAAAATCCCAGGCTTTCCGGAATTGCATGTGCTGGATTCCACCGACCCGGGCCAGATCAAAGCGCTGGAGAGGAAACTGGATCTGCGCAAGACGTTGTGCATCGTATCGAGCAAATCGGGGAGCACGCTCGAGCCCAACATCTTCAAGCAATATTTCTTTGAACGAATCAAGGCCAAGGTCGGCCCCGAGAAGGTGGGCAGTCACTTCATGGCGGTCACTGACCCCGGCTCCAAGATGCAACAGGTTGCCGAAACTGATCATTTCCGTCACATTTTCGCGGGCGTACCCAGCATCGGAGGACGCTATTCGGCGCTCTCGAATTTTGGCATAGTGCCGGGCGCGAGTATGGGCCTGGACGTCGGCAAATTCCTGAAGTCCACGCAAGAGATGGTCAAGGCGTGCGGATCGGCGAGCATTGCAGATGCGAATCCGGGGGTGGTGCTCGGCACGATTCTGGGTGTCGCGGCGAATCATGGGCGCGACAAGCTCACCATTATCACGTCTCCCGGAATTTTCGATCTGGGCGCGTGGCTCGAACAGTTGATCGCCGAGTCCACGGGAAAGATGGGCAAGGGCATTATCCCCGTGGACCGAGAAAAGCTGACGAAGCCAACGGTGTACGGCACCGACCGCGTGTTTGTCTATCTACGGCTGAGCAACGAGATCAACAAAGCCCAGGACGCCGCGGTGACCGCGCTGGAAAAAGCGGGCCATCCCGTCGTTCGCATTGTGCTGGGGAACAAATACGATCTGGGACAGGAATTCTTCCGCTGGGAGATTGCCACGGCGGTGGCGGGCTCCATCCTGGGGATCAATGCATTCAATCAGCCCGATGTGGAAGCCAGCAAAATCGAGACGCGCAAGCTGACCGAGGAATACGAAGCGAACGGCAAACTGCCCGAAGAAGCTCCGTTTTCTGAATCCGCGGGGATCAAATTGTTTGCGGACGAAAAGAATGCCGCCGCGCTCAAGAACGGCGGAAAACTCGCGGACGTCTTGCGGACGCATTTGTCGCGCATTGGCACAGGCGACTATTTTGCCGTGCTCGGCTATATCACGATGAATCCTCAGAACGAACGCGCCCTGCAGGGCATTCGGCACCTGGTGCGCGATGCCAAGAAGGTGGCTACTTGCCTCGGGTTTGGCCCGCGATTCCTGCATTCCACGGGGCAAGCATACAAGGGCGGCCCGAACACTGGTGTGTTCCTGCAGATTACCTGTAACGATGCGGTGGACCTGGCAGTGCCGGGACAGAAATACACGTTTGGCGTGGTCAAAGCGGCGCAGGCCCGCGGCGATTTTGCGGTGTTGGCGGAACGAGGCCGGCGGGCCCTGCGCGTGCACCTGGGCAAGAATGTGAAGGGCGATCTCGCCAAACTCGCCAAGGCTGTGCAGCAAGCGCTGTCCTGATTCGGCGGTCAGCCGGACAAAACTTCGCGGAGGACTCTTCACAATGCAACTGGGAATGATCGGACTCGGAAGAATGGGAGCGAACATGGTGCGCCGCCTGATCAAAGGCGGACACCAGTGCGTCGCTTACGATCGCAGCGCCGATTCCGTGAAGCAACTTTCCGGCGAAGGCGTTACGGGCGCTGCTTCCCTCAATGAATTCGTTGCCAAACTTCAGAAGCCGCGCGCCATCTGGCTGATGGTGCCGGCAGCGGTTGTGGATGCCACGATTGCCGACTTGCTTCCCAAGCTGAGCAAAGACGACATTCTGATCGACGGCGGAAACTCCTACTACATTGACGACATCCGCCGCGCCAAGGAACTCTCCGCCAAGGGCATTCATTATGTGGATGTGGGCACGAGCGGCGGCGTCTGGGGACTCGAACGCGGCTATTGCCAGATGATCGGCGGCGAGATCGACGTGGTGAAGCATCTCGATCCCATTTTCAAGACGCTGGCGCCAGGACGCGGAAATATTGAACGAACACCCGGCCGGGAAAAAATGCCGGGCACGGCCGAAGAGGGTTATCTGCACTGCGGCCCTTCCGGCGCGGGCCACTTCGTGAAGATGGTGCACAACGGCATCGAATACGGATTGATGGCCGCCTATGCGGAAGGCCTGAACATTTTGAAGCATGCCAACGCCGGTAAATCGCATCGCGAGACCGATGCAGAAACCACGCCACTGCGCCATCCGGAACACTATCAATACGATTTTAATCTCGCGGACATCACCGAAGTGTGGAGGCGCGGCAGCGTTGTGGCCTCGTGGCTGCTCGATTTGACGGCCATCTCTTTGCTCGAGCAGCCCACGCTGGAGCGCTTTTCCGGCCGTGTATCCGATTCGGGTGAAGGCCGGTGGACGATTCTTGCGGCGATCGAATCAACGACACCGGCGCCGGTTCTGACGGAGTCGCTGTTCCAGAGATTTACCTCACGCGGCGAAGACGATTTCGCCGCCAAGGTACTTTCCGCCCTGCGGTATCAGTTTGGCGGGCATATCGAAAAGAAATCTGGCCACTGAGCGCCGCCCCAGGCCGCGGGCCACGGATCGGACAGGACAACCATCGATGAGCACGAACCAAGTGGGCATTGCTTCCGGGCCCCCACCCTGCGTCATGGTCATCTTTGGCGTGACCGGAGACTTGACCAAGCGCAAACTGATCCCCGCGCTGATCAACCTGGCGCAGGAGAATCTCCTCTCGAAACAGTTCGCCATCGTGGGATTTGCGATGAACGATTACACCACGGAATCGTTTCGCAAAGTCCTGGGCGAGGAAATTCCCAAGTTCACGCCGGATACCATCGACCTGAAAATATGGGACTGGCTTTCCGAGCGGATCTATTACATCAAGGGAGAGTTCCAGGATGCAGAGGCGTTCCAGCGCTTGAAGAAGCAGATCGAGGAGGCGGAGAAGCAGCACAATATTGCGGGAAACCGTTTTTTTTATCTTGCCGTGGCGCCAAGATTCTTTTCGCCTGTGGTGCAACAACTCGGCGCCGCGGGCTTGACGAAGGAGGAGAACGGCAACTGGGCGCGGGTTATCGTTGAAAAACCGTTTGGTCACGACCTGGATTCCGCCCGCCAATTGAATGCGGAGCTGAAAAAGGTTCTCAATGAAAGTCAGATTTACCGCATTGATCACTACCTGGGCAAAGAGACCGTGCAAAACGTCATGGTCTTCCGCTTCTCCAACAACATCATCGAGCCGTTGTGGAACCGCAATTACGTGGACCACGTACAGATCACCGCGGCCGAAACCGTGGGCGTGGAACATCGCGGCGCCTTCTACGAAACGGCCGGCGCTTTACGCGACATGGTGCCGAATCACCTGTTTCAACTGCTGACCATGACCGCGATGGAACCGCCCATTTCCTTCGAAGCCGACGAAGTACGCAACAAACAGGCGGAAGTCCTGCATGCTGTTCAGCCGCTCAGCCCCGAGGATGTTCTGACCTGCATGGTGCGAGGACAATATGGGGAAGGGACCGCCGACGGGCAGCGCGTGGCCGGTTATCGCAATGAGCCTGATGTTGCGCACGATTCCAACACGGAAACGTTCGTTGCGCTGAAGCTGTTAATTGACAACTGGCGCTGGGCCGGCGTGCCCTTTTACCTGCGCACGGGGAAGCGCCTGGCCATGCGCGCCACGGAGATTGTGATTCAGTTCCGGCGCACGCCGTTCGTGCTGTTCCGCAATACCGCCGTGCGTAACCTGGAGACAAATCGTTTGGTGATCCACATTCAGCCGGACGAAGGCATCTCGCTCAGCTTCGGCGCGAAGGTGCCAGGGTCGGTGATGCGGCTTGGTCTGGTCAACATGGATTTCGATTACGCGACGTATTTTGGCGCGGAGCACGGCACGGGCTACGAACGATTGTTGCGTGACTGCATGGCGGGAGATGCCACGCTGTTTCAACGCGCGGACATGGTGGAGGCCGGGTGGACTGTGATTCAGCCCATCATTGATGTCTGGCGGGCGCTGCCGGCACGCGGTTTTCCGAATTATGCCGCGGGATCCTGGGGCCCGGTCGAAGCGGAAGAACTACTACAGCGCGACGGCCGGTCGTGGCGCCGCATTGGCGAAGAAGATCTGGGCGTCCTGAATAGCCCACCCACAGCAAACGATAAGGACAAGGTGGGTACGCCCTGATGACCGGCCCTTCCGAGCGCGAGGTGCGGATTTTGCCGGACGCTGCGGCAATCGCGCGGCGTGCGGCCGAGATTTTTGTGCAAGCTGCCAAGGACGCGGTGGCGAAGTCGGATGACTTCACGGTCGCGCTAGCCGGCGGCTCCACGCCGAAAGCCCTGTACTCTCTGCTTGCGGAGGATCCTGGCCTCCGTACACAGATTCCCTGGGAGAAAATTCACTTCTTTTTCGGCGACGAACGCCATGTTCCGCCTGATGATCCTGACAGCAATTTCCGCATGGCCAACGAATCGCTCTTTTCCAGGGCCTTTGTGAAAGCGTCGCGCATTACGCGCATCAAGGGGGAATATGCGGACGCGGAAAAAGCAGCACTGGAATATGAGCAGGCTCTTCGCGCATACTTTACAATAGAGAATGGCGGACTTCCTCGCTTCGATCTGGTGCTGCTCGGCATGGGTGATGAAGGCCACACCCTTTCGCTCTTCCCGGGCACCAAGGCTTTACACGCTCCACCCGATCGCATTGCGGTTCGCAACTGGGTAGGAAAACTCTATACGGAGCGCATCACGCTCACCGCTCCCGCCGCCAACCAGGCGAACCAGGTACTTTTTCTGGTCACTCGCGCAGACAAGGCTCTGGCCTTGAAAGCGGTTTTGGAAGGACCCTACGAGCCGGAGCAACTTCCGGCGCAGTTGATTCAGCCGGCGCATGGCAAGCTGCTTTGGCTGGTGGACCAGGCCGCAGGAGCACTGCTCGCAACCGGAATTCGCGACTAAATTGAGGAGAGAACCATGGCAACAGCAACTACCAGTGCAATTGAACAACTCTTGGGCGCAAAGGCGGAATCCCTTCTGGGGTTCAAGTCTCCCAAGATTTCCAAGGAACGGCTGCATCTGCCCGGTCCTGATTTTATTGACCGGGTGTATGCGGTGTCCGATCGCAATCTACGCGTATTGAACAACCTTCACCGCTTGTTCTTCACCGGCCGGCTCAGTGGGACCGGCTACATGTCCATTCTGCCGGTGGATCAGGGCATCGAGCATTCCGCGGGCGCGAGCTTCGCGAAGAACCCTGACTATTTCGATGGCGAGAACATCGTGAAGCTGGCGATCGAGGGCGGCTGCAACGCGGTTGCTTCCACCTTTGGCGTGCTGGGATCGGTGGCGCGCAAGTATGCCCACAAGATTCCCTTCATTGTGAAGATCAACCACAACGAACTGCTCACCTACCCGAACCGTTTCGACCAGGTGCTGTTCGGCACCGTCGAAGAGGCTTACGACATGGGTGCGGCCGCCGTGGGCGCCACGATCTACTTCGGCTCCGAGCAAAGCACACGCCAGATCGTGGAGATCAGCCAGGCCTTCGCCAAGGCACACGAACTGGGTATGGCCACCGTGCTGTGGTGTTACCTCCGCAATAGTGCGTTCAAGAAGGACAAGGATTACCACGTTTCCGCCGACCTGACCGGGCAGGCCAATCACCTCGGCGTCACCATCCAGGCCGACATCATCAAACAAAAGTTGCCGGAAAATAATGGCGGCTACCTGGCGCTGAACAGCAACGGCGCCAGCTACGGCAAATATGACAAGCGCATTTACAGCGATCTGACCAGCGATCATCCGATCGATCTAACGCGCTATCAGGTGGCCAATTGCTACATGGGCCGCGCGGGATTGATCAACAGCGGCGGTGCTTCCGGCGCCAACGACTTCGAGGAAGCCGTGGCCACGGCAGTGATTAACAAGCGCGCGGGCGGCACCGGCCTGATCAGCGGGCGCAAGGCGTTCCAGCGCCCGATGGCGGAAGGCGTGAAGCTGTTGAATTCGATTCAGGACGTGTACCTGAGCAAGGAAATCACGATTCCTTAATCGTCATACAACTTGTTTTTTGGAAAAGGGGCGCAAAGTGTTTGCGCCCCTTTTTTATTGCGGCCTGTTCCACGCTGCTTGGTGTTGCACATTTCCCGAATCCCGCAAAACTCGCCCCAAACGCTGTAACCGGAAAGGTACGTTTTACGTCCTACAAATCAGGAGGGGCATAAAATGCGCATCCTTCTCACCGCTCTTACACTTGCTCTTCTATCCTCCGGGGCGCAGGCGCAAATGGACCCGGGCGCACAAGCAGCCCAGCAAGCTACTCAGCAGGCGATTCAGGCCAACCAACAAGCCATACAGGCGATGCAGCAAAGCCAGCTGGCGGCACAACAGGCGATGGACGCCAGCCAAGCGTCGGCAACGTCATTGCCAGCGTGTTGTTACCTGGCCAGAAAACCAAAATTTTCGGTGAAGCCGGGGACCTATGCTTCGCCCACCAAAGTGAAAATTACGGATTCCACTCGAGGCGCGATCATCTACTACACCACGGATGGCTGGACGCCGACGGAAGCTTCCCAGCGTTACGTGGGACCCGTAACACTCGATTCCAGCACGATCCTGCAGGCCGTCGCGATTGTGCCGTATTTCGCCCGAAGCATGGTGGCCAAAGCGGAATACAAATTCAATTCGCCTGCTTCAGCAGTAGCTCCCAGCCCGGTGGTCGCTCCGGTACAAGCGAACGCGAATTTAGCCGCGCCACCCGAGAAGCTCGTGGTGGTTCAAGGCACGCCCGTGCGACTGGCTTTCGCTGCTGATGTGAGTTCCAAGACCGCTTCAGTAGGCGACAAAACTCCGCTAACCCTTGCAGAAGACCTGGTAGTTGACGGTGTGGTGCTGGCGAAAAAGGGCACGCCTGCTTCCGGCACAATTATCCAAGTGGATAAAACAGGAGTAGCCGGTCAACCGGGTGACTTGACGATTCAGGCGGACTCTCTCGAGGTAAATGGAGATTCGCTCAGGCTACGAGGCACAGTTTACCTGGAAGGCCAACCGAAGCCGCCCAATGCTGAATTTCTGATTCCCGTTGTCGGGCCCGCCTTCCTCCTCAAACATGGCCAGAACGCGGAAATCATGCGCGGTTCCACCTTGACCGCGTTTATTTACGGAGATACCTCGCTGCCGCCGGCGAAATAATTCGCGCGATTCACGTTTCTATTTATCTTGCAAGCGGATCATCGTCAACATCATCTTGAAGGGCGTCAACGCTTTCAGCGCGTGGGGCTGGTTGGCGGGCATGAGCACCGCGTGGCCCGCTTTGGTCACGATGGGCTTTCCGGAAACAGTAATCTCCACTTCGCCCTCCAGCACGTGCGCCAAGGCGTCAAACGGCGCAGTGTGCTCGCTCAACCCCTGACCTTCGTCAAAGGCAAACAACGTGAGTGTCGCAGCATTGCGTTGGATTAGAGCCCGGCTGACCACCGCTCCGGCCTGATAACTGACCATCTCCGCCAACAAAACCGCTTCAGCTCCGGGCATTTCCCGTTTGCCCTGCGATTGTTCAGCCATCATCCTTCGTTACCTCTCCAGCCGCATCGAGTTCCTCCCGAGCGCCCTTTACTGCCTAGCACCACAATAAACCATGGGGCCGGAGGTTTCGCGGCACTTTGCGAAGCTGCTCCAACTCCCGACTTCGCACCTTTTTTGGTCACTGGGTAGTGGGGGAATGATATTCTACCTAGCGATGTCCTCGTCCCAGGCAACCAACCCAACGCAATACCGCAGAGTTTCGCATCCAATGCCAAACAGTTCGCCGCGATACTGCGGCACTGATCTGAATCGAGGTAAGGTTTCGTGAGACCATCGATAAAGTTAATGTACGTGAAGATTGTTCTTTCCTTCGTACTGACTGCATTTTTCTCTTATTCCGCTTCTGCTGAAGTCCGCACGCCCGCCATCTTCGCCGATCACATGGTGATTCAGCGCGACTTGCCGGTACACGTGTGGGGCCTCGGCGCTCCGGGCGAGGAAGTGCGCGTATCGTTTCGAGGTGCTTCGCGCACGGCGACTGCCGACCGGCTCGGGCAATGGCAGGCTTACTTGCCTGCGGGTGGACCGGGCGGACCCTTTACACTGGAGATCGCGGGCACGAACAAACTGAGTTTCTCCGATATTTTCGTCGGGGATGTTTGGATTGCTTCGGGTCAATCGAATATGGAGTTCCAGTTGCGGGATGTCGCGAATGCGGAGGCAGAGCTTGGCCGTGCGGACCAGCCGGCCATACGGCTGTGCAAGGTGAATCACACTTCGGCGGACTATCCCATGAGTGATGTTGCGATAAGACCGTGGACGCTTTCCACACGGGAAAGCGCGGCGAAATTCTCCGCCGTGGCCTTTCTGTTCGCGCAGGAAATTCACGCCGATCAGAAGGTGGCCATTGGAGTGATTGAGGCGGATTGGGACGGCACTGTCGCCGAGGCCTGGACCAGTCTGCCGGCGCTGGCTTCGGACGCTGCGCTGATGCCGGAGTTTGCCGCCTTCGCAAAGCTGGCCGACGGGGAGAGCGCGTACAGGCTAGAACAACCTCATCAGGAGGAACAGATCGCGAGGGCGAAGGCCGAAGGGAAACCGATCCCGGAATTCCCCTGGCGCCCTGAAATTCGCTCCTGGATTCCATCGGCGGATTATAACGGTATGATCGCGCCGCTGACGCCATTTCCAATCCGCGGAGCCATCTGGTATCAGGGCGAAAGCAACGCCGGACCGGAGCGCGCGCCCACGTACCATCACCTGTTTGAAACGATGATTCGCGATTGGCGTAGCCAGTGGAAGATTGGCGATTTCCCGTTTTTCTATGTTCAGCTTGCCAATTGGAAAGCGGACCCGGAAACCATGTGGCCTACTGTGCGCGATGCGCAGCGTCGCACGCTGGAATTGAAGAATACCGGAATGGCGGTGACCATTGACATCGGCAATCCGGACAACATCCATCCGACGAACAAACAGGACGTTGGCCACCGGCTGGCGCTGGCCGCGAGGGCAATTGCGTACGGAGAGACGTTGGAGTATTCGGGGCCGCTCTACCGGCTCAGCTTCGCTGAAGGCTCATCGCTGCGGGTCGCGTTCACCCATGGTTCCGGTTTGGTGGCCAAAGGCGGCGAACTTCACGGATTTGAAGTCGCCGGCGCGGACCACAAATTTGTAAGCGCCACGGCAACCATTGAGCACGATTCGGTCGTGGTGTCGAGCTCAACGGTGGCCTCGCCCGTCTATGTTCGGTATGGATGGGATAGCAATCCCGATTGCAACCTATATAATGCCGCGGGCCTGCCGGCTTCGCCGTTCACGTCGGAGCCCTGAGGGCTTGAATGTTTAGATCTTACAGATGAGTGATCTTTCCGCTAATCCAAATCTGCTCCCACCTGCATCATCGGACGCGCAGCCAAAACCGTCGTCCCGATGGAAGGAGGGCACCCTCGCCGGTTTGCTCAGTCTTCTTTTGCCCGGAATGGGTCAACTCTTCAACCGCCAACCTCGCAAAGCCCTCGGGGTGGCCGTCGTCACTCACCTTATGAGCGCTGTGATGACCCACACGCGCCTCCTCCTCTCCTTCCCTACGCTGGTGACAACACTCCTTGTAGTGTGGGCTTGGAGGCTCTTTGTGATGGCAGAAGCCGCCGATGCCGCTGCCTCCGCAAAGAAGCCAGAGGCTGCTGTCCCGATGCGGTGGCTCACATATTCCCTAGTCGCTGTGATTGTCTTCCTTGCGAGTTACTTTCCCACTTTCGATCACATCAAGCATGAGTCTGGTTTCAGCGCCTATAAGATCCCTTCCAGATCGATGTGCCCTACTCTGTGTGTCGGCGACCGCATCGTCGCCGACATGAATGCTTACCGCTCAAAACCACCTGAACGCGGAGACGTAATTCTTCTAAAACACAAATCGACGGATGCTCTTTTTGTGAAGCGGGTTATTGGTGTTGCTGGCGACGTCGTGCAATTTGGTCCTGGTGGAACCGTCCTTGTGAACGGCCAGACGTTTCATCCGCCCGCACTCTGTGGCAATCCCACTGGGGCGAAAGAGGAGGCATCAGGTTTCGTCGCGCGATTCCAGACGACCAAAGTGGCAGAGGGAACTTTCTTTGTCGTCGGCGATAACCTAGAAAACAGCTTCGATAGCCGCATGCCGGAGTTTGGCGTCGTCACGCCCGACATGGTCCGCGGCAAACCTCTTTACTTCGTTTGGTCTCCCGTCCACTCTCGTATCGGCTGCTCCATCCACTGAGCGCATTCGCGGACCGCCTCAGAAGGCGTTAGGCGTGGGAGAGGGCGGCGCTGCGGGCGGCTTCGAGTAGTTTGGCGGCGCTGGTGCGGATGTCGCCATGGCCGAACACGCCAGTGCCGACGACCAGCAATTCCGCGCCAGCCTTCACCACATCGGCGACAGTGGTGAGATCGATTCCGCCATCCACTTCGATGCGGAAGTCCAGCTTGCGTTCGGCACGCATGCGGGCCAGGGCCGCGATTTTGTTCAGCGCATTGGGAATGAATTTTTGTCCGCCAAAGCCAGGATTCACGCTCATCACCAGGACGTGATGCACCAGGTCCAGCACTTCCGTCAGAAGTTCCACGGGCGTGGCTGGATTCACGACCACGCCGGGTTTGCAGCCATGTTGCGCGATGAGATGCAACGTGCGATCGAGGTTGGCGCAGGCTTCCTGGTGCACGGAAATCCAGTTGGCGCCCGCTTCGGCAAACGCGGGAATGAACAGATCCGGCTGCTCAATCATCAGGTGACAATCGAGCGGGACGCTCACCACTTTGCGCAATGACGCCACCAGCGGCGGACCCACGGTGAGGTTCGGCACAAAGTGGCCGTCCATCACGTCCACATGCAGGGCGGTGCCCCCGCCCTCAATCGCTGCGTGCACTTCGCTGCCAAGTTGCGCGAAGTTGGAGGCCAGAATGGACGGCAACAGTTCGATTCTCGTCATGAAGTGGTTTGCACTCCTTCTTCCGGAATTTCAATTATACGACGACCGACTTGCTTCTTGCCCAGCTTCGCAAGGTTACAGTGCGACATCCCGCCACGGAACGGCACAGCGTCGCGCACTGCTTTCCTGCGCGAGATGCAGCGCGGCCATCACATCAACTACCTGCTTCGGCGTCACCAGCAATTCCGCATGGCCCAGCATCGCATCGCGGACATTCGCGTAGAATTCCCGCCAATCCCCGCGCGAAGCAACTTTTCGCTTGTGCGTCAGGCCATTCGCGACCGTTGTCAGTACACCCCAATTCTCTTCCGGATCGACGACCCACGATTCGCCTTTGGGGATTTCCTCGCGCCGGAGGGCCGGCTCAAGGGCGTCCATTTCGGTTTTAATAAACGAGCCCTTATCGCCAAGGATCACGAAACGGGGGCGTGGCGTAAGGCACAGCATGGATTCGTGGAGATTCACGCGCAGACTACCGGGGTAGAACAAGCAGATGTCAAAGGCATCGTCGGTAACAAATCTGGTGCGTTCGATGCGTAGGTCAGCGTAGACCGCTTGAGGTGGGCCAAAGAGCACCAGGGCATGGTCAATCAGATGGGGAGCAAGGTCCAAAAGTACGCCGCTGCCTGGGCCGGGTTGCTCGCGCCAGGCGTTGGGGCGCGAAGTGGGGCGGTAGCGGTCGTAATGCGTGTCGAAGCGCAGGATGTGTCCCAGTTCGCCGCCGGTGACGACCTCACGCACAGCTCGAAAATCGGCGTCGAATCGCCGCGTGTGAGATACGGTCAGTAGACGTCCACATTTCCGGGCGAAACGAAAAAGCTCGAGAGTTTCCTGCAAAGTGGGCGTGATGGGCTTGTCCACCACGACGTCGCGTCCGGCTTCGAAGCACTGCACGGCGAATGGGAAATGCGTCTGGTTGGGAGTGGCAATCACCACCAGGCGGATGGAATTGATGGCGAGGAGTTCTTCGACGCTGCGTACGACGCGCACGCCAGGATAGAGCTTCGCGGCCGTATCGCTGTTGCGTTGCACCACGGCGGCGAGCCGCAACCCTGGGACGGCGTGAATCAACGGCGCATGGAAATACCGCCCGGCCAGACCAAACCCGATAAGTCCCACATCAATCATGCGCCGCGCTCCAAGACAGATTTGAAATCGTGAGCAGTGTATCACCGACGGGGCGGCAGGCCCGCGCGAGATCGCGCCGCGGGCATTTGTTCCCGCCGCCACGACGTTATATCCTTTGCGCGTGGAAAAAAGACTGACGCAAAACGGCCCGACACTCGGATTGTATCTCGGCTTGATTGTTACGATCCTGGCAGTGCTGGCTTATGCGGCGTACATCACGCGACAGTTCTCTGGATTGCGCAAACTGCAAAGCGAGATGGTGGACCGCGACCGCAAGGATTCGCTGCAACTCCTGCGCATCCAGAACGATTTAAATTCGCTGGGGCTGGCCATGCGAGACATGCTGGATGCCAGCGAGCCCTATCCTCTGATCGCCTGGACCGCGCAATTTGATCGCACACACAACGATTTAAGCGCGGCGCTTCAGAAGGAAGAGAGCCTGACGGAATCCGCGCGCACCAGCGACCAGCGGCGCTACCTGACTGAATCTCTAACGCAATTCTGGGGCGCCTGCGACCGCATGTTTTCCCTGGCGCAGAATGGGCAGGAGAAGATCGCGCGCGAACAGATTCGGGATACGCTGCAGCCGCAGCAGGCCGCGCTGAGTTCCGCGGTTTCACGGCTGCTGGTACAAAATAATGAAGGCGAAGAACTGGCCGCGCTGCGCATCGCGGAAATCTACACGCGTGTGCAACGCCAGCTCTATTATTTCCTGGCTGCAATCCTCCTGGCCATCGTGGTCACCAGCCTTTATTTGATCCGCTACAACCGACGGATTTTCGCGCACGTGGCGGAATTGTCCGTGCAACGCAGCGAGCTGGCGCAGCAGCTCATTTCCACGCAGGAATCCACGCTGCGGCACATTTCGCGCGAGCTGCACGATGAGTTCGGGCAAGTGCTCACGGCTATCGGTTCGCTACTGCGCCGCGCGGACAAAGATATGCCGGAAAACTCCGCATTACGCGCGGACTTGCAGGAAGTGCGGGAGATTGCCCAGACCACGCTGAACAATATCCGCAGCCTGTCGCAGGCACTGCATCCCGTGCTGCTGGAAGAGGCGGGATTGGAAAGCACGCTCGATTGGTACATCCCCGTCGTGGAGCGCCAAACGGGGCTCGCGCTGCACTACGAAAAATCCGGCAAGGCGTTTCCGCTGGATACAAACGCCAGCGTGCAGCTTTACCGCGTGGTACAGGAGGCGCTCAACAATGTGGCGCGACACGCCAGCGCGAAAGAAGCTTGGATCCGTTTGCGCTTCCAGCCCGCCAGCCTCGAGCTGGAGGTGGAAGATCGCGGCAAGGGATTCGCGCCACCTTCAGGTCATACGGGGATCGGATTGGTGGCGATGAGGGAGCGCGCGGAGATTCTCGGCGGCACGTTGAAGGTCACACCGATCAACGGCGGAGGCACGCTGGTACAGATAAACATCCCGCGGGAAAAGGCGGAAACACATGGCGAATAAACTCACCGTGCTTCTGGTTGATGATCACGCGCTGGTGCGCCGCGGATTTCGCCGCATGCTGGAAGACGAACCCACGTTTCACGTCACGGGAGAGGCGAGCGATGGCCTGGAAGCCGTGAAGCTAGCGCAGGAATTGCGACCCGATGTGATCGTGATGGATTGCGCGCTTCCGCAGATGAATGGGATTGAGGCTTCTCGGCGCATCTTGGCGAAATTACCGGACACGGCCATCCTGATGTTGAGCATGCATTCGGAAGACACGCTGGTGAAGCAGGCGCTGGAAGCAGGCGCGCGCGGATACATCTTGAAGAACGCGATGGACCTGGACCTGGTGAGCGCGATTAAGAAAGTGGCCGAGGGCAAGACGGTGCTCGACCCGCAGATTGCGCGCAGCGGCGCGTTGAAAGGCGAGCGGGACACGGGATTAACGCAGCGCGAATTGGAAATACTGCAGCACATTGTCGCCGGGAAATCGAACAAGGAGATTGCCACGGAGTTGAATTTGAGTGTGAACACAGTGTCCGTTCACCGCGCGAATATCATGGATGCCCTGGGCATCCACAAGACCGCCGAGCTGGTGGTCTATGCGATCCGCAATGGGCTGGTGAATCTTCCGTGAATCGCCGCGAGTTCATCCGGGGGACAATTGGTGCAGGGCTGCTCCATGCCGCGTTTCCTTATGCGCTTCCTGCCGATTCGCCAGGATTCCGATTTGTGGATGTAACGGGCACCGCGGGATTGCGCTTCCAGCACAACAGCGGAGCCTATGGCGGCAAGCTGCTTCCCGAAACACTCGGATCTGGCTGTGCTTTTCTGGATTTCGACGGGGACGGCTGGCAGGACATTCTGCTGGTAAATTCCATGGATTGGCCGGGGCATAAACGGCAGCG
Source organism: Candidatus Acidiferrales bacterium (assembly GCA_963702915.1). Classification (GTDB taxonomy): domain Bacteria; phylum Acidobacteriota; class Terriglobia; order Acidiferrales; family UBA7541; genus Acidiferrum. The sequence goes on along the minus strand of OY969770.1, from coordinate 5,014,148 downwards.
GTCCACGATGAAGCTGTATCGCAACAATCGCAACGGCACATTCACGGACGTGACCCAGGCCGCGGGCCTGGACGCGGAAATGTATGGGATGGGCGTGGCGGTGGGCGACTACAACAATGACGGCTTTCCAGATATTTTCATTTCCTGCGTGGGGCAGAGCCGGTTATTCCGAAACACTGGTAAGGGCACATTCCTCGATGTCACCAAAGCCAGCGGCCTGGTTGGGAAACAAGGGCTGAGCAGTTCGGCGATCTGGTTCGATTACGATCGCGATGGCTTCCTTGATCTGTTCGTCTGCAATTACGTGCATTGGACCGCCGAGACCGACGTTTTCTGCAGCCTCGATGGCAAAAACAAATCCTATTGCACGCCCGAAGCGTATCGCGGCGACACCTGCTGGCTTTACCACAACCGGGGCAACGGCACATTTGAGGATGTGACCGCCACCAGCGGCATCTTTGACAGCAGCTCCAAATCGCTGGGTGTGGCCATGCTGGATTACGACCAGGATGGCTGGCAGGACCTGTTGGTTGCCAACGATACGCAACCTAACAAGCTTTATCACAATCTGCACAATGGCAAATTCAAGGATGCAGCGGTGGAGGCAGGGCTGGCGTTCAGCGCGGATGGCAAGGCGCGTGCCGGCATGGGCGTGGACGTGGCGGACTTCGACAATTCCGGCAAGACCGGCGTCATCATCACCAATTTTGACAACGAAATGATCGGGCTCTACCGCGAGGCGGGGCAGGCCTACGATGACGTGGCCATGCAAACGGGACTCGGCGCGGCTTCGCGGAACACTTTGGGTTTTGGGTGCGTTTTTTTTGACGCGGACCTGGACGGCATGCTGGATATCGCCGTGGCCAACGGCCACATTGATGATACGGTGCGGCACATTCGAGGTAATGTTGGTTACGCGCAACCCGCGCAGCTTTTTCAGAACCTGGGCCACGGCAAGTTCCACGACATCGCCAGCGAAGTCGGTGGTGGCTATGATTCGCCCAAGGTGGGGCGCGGCCTGGCGGTCGGCGATTTCGACCGCGACGGCGACCAGGATCTTTTACTCACCACCAACAACGGGCCGGCATTTCTTTATCGCAATGACCAACTTGCTGGCAACCGCAGCATTCGTTTCCATTTGATCGGCACCAAGTCGAATCGCGATGCGATTGGCGCGAATGTGCGGATTTTCTACAACGGGCAGCGGGAGTCGCACGTGGTGCGCAGCGGCTCCAGCTATTTATCGCAATCGGAATTGCCGGCGACGTTTGGGGTGGGCAAGCAAGACGCGATTGATCGCGTGGAGGTGGATTGGCCGAGCGGGCAGAGCCAGGAGCACGTGAAGTTGAAGACGGCAATGGCCTATCAAATAACTGAAAATAAAGGCATTAAAGAGCTTTTCCAATTCTAATGTTTTCGCAGTATTGTCAACGGATTTCCCCCGCACTATAAACAGTGCAACTTTGAAATGGCTTCCGAACAAGGCCCTGCCTTCGCCTGATCGGGAAGCACCCCAACAAAGATTGCGGCCGGATCCACGACCATCCGGCCGCATTTTTTAGTTGTGGAGTGTGGGGCGGATTCAACCAGGTGAGATGGGAGTGGGAATGGAACGGTGGCGCTCGCTTGGTGTGCTTGTCCTTGTCGTAACCGCGATTTATCTCTACTCCTATCCTTCCGCGACGCTGTTCTATGCCGGCGCAGTTCTTCTTCACACCGTGGTGGGAGTGCTGGTATCGCTGGGGTTGTTGGTATTTTTTTCCGTGGGGATGCGCAAGGAGCGGTTGCTGGCGCGTTTCGGATGGATGCTGTTCACGGCGGGCGCGGCGCTCGGCCTGGTATTGATTCGTATTGGAACGGCGCATCGCTTCAAGACTTGGCTGTATGCCCACATCGCTCTGTGCACCCTGGGCGTGATTTTGCTGGCGGCCTCGTGGCTCTCCGCTAGAGGCCGGTTTGGCGTTGGGTTCGCGAGGCAAGCAGTGGGAATCGCGGGGCTGCTTCTGGTGGCCGTGATTGTTGCCGCGGGATCCTGGTACGCCCGAAATGTTGCGTGGAAAGATCGCTACATCGTCAAGAACCCCCCGATTTCGCCGGCCACGATGTCGCAAGAGGGTGATGGACCGCACGGAAAGTTCTTTCCAAGTTCCGCGCAGACGACGGATGGAAAGTACATTCGTTCCGATTATTTCTTGAAATCGCAAGCGTGCGAGCGGTGCCACGCAGACATTTACAAGCAGTGGGAAAGCTCGATGCACCACTTTTCCTCGTTCAACAACCAGTGGTACCGCAAGAGCATCGAGTACATGCAGGATGTCGATGGCGTACAGCCGTCGAAGTGGTGCGCGGGATGCCACGATCCCGCCTTGCTCTTCAGCGGCATGATGGACACGCCCATCAAGCAAAACATCGACAAGCCCGAAGCGCGTGCCGGCCTGAGCTGCATGATGTGCCACAGCATTGTGCACGTGAAGAGCACGATGGGACAGGGCGATTTCGTCTTGGAGTACCCGAAACTCCACGAACTGGCTGCGAGCGAAAATCCCCTAATCCGCAGGCTGCATGACTTCATGGTGCGGCTGAATCCAGAGCCGCACCGGCGCGTGTTTCTGAAGCCCTTCATGCGCAACCAGGTGCCGGAGTTCTGCTCCGGCTGCCACAAAGTGCATCTCGATGTGCCGCTGAACAACTACCGCTGGATACGCGGGTTCAACGAGTACGACAACTGGCAATCCAGCGGCGTTTCGGGGCAGGGCGCGCGCTCCTTCTATTACCCGGCAACGCCGATGATGTGCGCGGACTGCCACATGCCCCTGGTGCCATCGAGGGACGAGGGCAACATTGATGGCTATGTGCACTCGCACCGTTTTCCGGGAGCGAACACGGCCGTGCCATTTGCGAATGAGGATGATTCGCAAATGGAAGCGAGCCGCAACTTCTTGCAGGACAAGCAACTGAGCGTGGATATCTTTGCGATTGCCCCGGCAGAAAATAAGGGAGAGCAGAAGTCGGCGGAACTGCCCAAGCAGGAACTCTCAACGACATTTGCAGTGGGCGAAGAAGCGGATATTTCCTTGCCGAAGGGCCCGGCAGGCGAAACGCGGGAATTAACGGCGCCGCTGGGGCGCGTGGATGCGGCGGTGCGACGGGGAGACGAAGTGCTGGTGGAGGTTGTCGTGCGCACGCGGAAGGTCGGGCATTTTTTCCCCGGCGGCACGGTTGATGCCTTTGACGTTTGGCTGGAATTGCAAGCCACGGATGATAAAGGGCGGACAATTTTCTGGAGCGGTAAAGTTGAGGATGATGGCAAAGGGCCGGTCGATCCCGGCGCGCACTTCTACAAATCGCTGCAAATTGATGCGCACGGCAATCCTATCAATAAGCGAAACGCGTGGGCCAGCCGCGCTGTGGTTTATGTTCGGCTGATTCCGCCGGGCGCCGCGGATACGGTGCACTACCGGCTGCACGTCCCGGAAAACGCGGGTGAACACATCACACTGCACGCCAAGCTGAACTACCGGAAATTTCAATGGTGGAACACGCAATTCGCTTTTGGTGGCGTGCCTGATCCGCATTCGGCGGGCGATGTGACCCCAGACCACGACGACCGCAAGTGGAACTTCAACGGCGATCTCTCGCATGTCTCCAGCAACAGGCCGGGGATCCCGGATTTGCCGATTATCACCGTGGCGGAAAATACCAAGAGCCTGCGTGTGCTGCCAAAGGGCGCTGCGGCGCCGGCACCGCAAGTGGCATGGGCGGAAGAGGATTGGACGCGGTGGAACGATTATGGCATTGGGCTGTTCCTTCAGGGCGATCTAAAGGGCGCGGAGCAAGCATTCGGCAAAATCACAGAGATGGATCCGCAGAATCCCGAAGGGTGGACGAATGTTGGACGCGTGCGGGTGCAGGAAGGAAACACCGAAGGCGCGAGTGAAGTGCTGCAAAAGGCCCTGGCGCTGAAGCCGGGCCTGGCTAGGGCAAACTTCTTCTACGCGCGCGTTTTGAAGGAAGAGGGAAAGTACGACGAGGCGGCGCTGGCATTGCAATCTGTGCTGGCGCAATACCCGCGGGACCGCGTGGTTCACAACGAATTGGGCCGTGTGCTCTTTCTGCAGAAGCGCTACGCCGACGCGGTCAAGGAGTTGCAGCAGACTCTTGCGATCGACCCTGAGGACCTGCAGGCCAATTACAACTTGATGCTGTGCTACACAGGGTTGGGCGACGAAGCACGCGCTAACGAGCATAAGGAACGCTACTTGCGCTTCAAGGCCGATGAAGCAGCGCAGGCGTTGACCGGGGCGTACCGCCAGGCGCATCCGGACGACAACAATGAGCGGCAGGCGATTCACGAGCACGTTTCTGTTCCGCTCGGGCCGGCGACGAGGGCGAACTCCGCGAAGGCTGTTGCCATGGTCAAAAATAAGCCGGTCATGAAGGCCGTGGCTGGTGCGGGACGTGAACGAAAGTCGGGGGGCCGGTGAGAGGAGCCTGGGGGGTGCTGTTGCTCTTCTGCGCATGGGGGGCGAACGCGCAAACACAACAGGTGTCTTCCGCGAATGCAATCACGTTCCGCGATATTACGCAAAAAGCTGGCATTCATTTTGTTCACAATAATGCGGCCTTCGGAAAGAAATATCTGCCGGAGACCATGGGGCCCGGCGTCGCGTTTATTGATTATGACAACGATGGCTGGCCGGACATTTTCATAGCGAACGGAATGGACTGGCCAGGCCACGCATCGAAACACAGCACGCCGAAGCTCTACCACAACAATCATGACGGCACTTTCACCGATGTAACACACAAAGCCGGCTTGGACATCGAGATGTTCGGCATGGGCGTGGCGGTGGGGGATTACGACAACGACGGCTACGATGATCTTTTTGTGACCGCGTTGGGGCAGAGCCACCTCTTCCACAACAACGGCAACGGCACATTCACAGACGTGACCAAGAAAGCAGGCTTGTGGGGGCCGAAGGAGTTCAGCACGAGCGCCGCATGGGTGGATTACGACCGGGACGGCAAGCTCGATCTGGTGGTAGCGAATTACGTGCAATGGTCGCTCGAAGGCGATCTCTACTGCACGCTTGATGGCAAGAGCAAATCGTATTGCACGCCGGAGTCCTACAAAGGCGCTTCGGTGCGGCTTTGGCACAACCGCGGCGACGGCACTTTTGAAGATGTGACGAAGAAAGCGGGCGTTTGGGAGCCCACGTCAAAGACGCTGGGAATCGCGATCCTGGATTACGACAACGATGGCTGGCCTGACTTGTTGTTCTCCAACGACACGCAGCCCAACAAGCTCTATCGCAACAATGGCAATGGCACATTCACAGAGAAGGCCGTGGTGGCCGGCATTGCGTTCAGCGAAGACGGCGTGGCACGCGCGGGAATGGGCGTGGATGCGGCGGATTACGACCGCTCCGGTGTGGCCAGCATCCTGATTACGAATTTTTCCAACCAGATGCTTTCGCTCTATCACAACGAAGGAAAAGGATTATTTGTGGACGAGGCCCCGCGTTCGGAGGTGGGGCGGAATTCCCTGCTCACGCTGGGTTTCGGCTGCTTTTTCTTCGATTACGATCTGGATGGATGGCCGGACATCCTGGTCGCCAATGGCCACATTGACGGCGATATCCAACGCGTGCAGCCCAATGTGAAATACGCCATGCCGCCGCACATTTTCCGGAATCTTGGAAAGGGAAAATTCCAGGAGGTGACGAAGAGCCTTGGAGCGAGTTTTGTCAGGCCGCGCGTGGGACGCGGCGCCGCTTACGCAGATATCAACAACAATGGGCGGCTGGACCTTTTACTGTCCACGAATGGAGGGCCGGTCTATCTTTTTGAGAACGATTACGCGGGTAGCTCGGGCGAGGAGAATAAAAGCGTGCGCATCAAACTCATCGGAACTAAATCGAATCGCGACGGTATTGGAGCAGTGGTGAAGTTAACGGCCGGAGGCGAATCGCAAACCGAGATGTTGCGCAGCGGCTCCAGCTACCTCTCGGCGAGTGAACTGGTGTTGACGTTCGGCCTGGCCATGCACAATCAGGCGGACACCATCGAAATCCGGTGGCCCAGCGGGCAAGTGGAAAAGCTCACGAATGTAGCGGCGGGCCAGACGATCACCGTGACGGAAGGCAAAGGCATCACTGGCAGCAGGAAATACGGCACGCGCTAAGAAAGCACAACATGATTGCGCAGGCGGTGCGCGGCAACGACCGCTTGCCCCAGGCTGATGCCACCATCGCCAGCGGGCACCTCGGAGTGAAAATACACTTCAAAGTTCTGTTTGCGTAATGCGGCGAGCAGTAGCTCGAATAACAAAATATTCTGGAAGCAACCGCCGCTAAGGCACACGCGATTTAGGCCGTGCGATTCGCGGATTTTCTCCGCAAGCCCAAGAAATATGGAAGCCAAGCCATTGTGAAATCTGCGACTGATGTCCGCGGGGCGCGCGCCACGGCGGATGTCGCGTACTAACCAATCGAAGAGGGGGCGAGAGCCGATCAGCCACGCCCCTTCGGCAAACTGCAATTCAAACGGATAGGCGCCTTCGTCGCTGGATTCATGTGCCGCCATTTCGAGTTCGATGGCCGCTTGCGCCTCGTAGTTAATCGTTGTGCGCAAGCCGATGAGGGCCGCCACGGCGTCAAAAAGCCGACCGCAACTTGAGGTGAGCGGCGAATTGACCCGGCGATCCATCATTTGCATAAGAATGGCGAGGTTGCGCCGGTCCAGATTCTCAGTGAACGGAATCTCCAGGTCGGACAGGGACTTCCCGAAGTGCTTCGCGAGGTAGCTCACTGCGATGCGCCAGGGCTCACGAATCGCGGCTTCGCCGCCGGGCAAGGCGACATAGTCAAAATGAGCGGCGCGCTGGATCTTACTGTAATCCGCCAGCAACACTTCCCCACCCCAGATTGCCCCGTCGGTGCCGTAACCGGTGCCATCAAGAGCGATGCCGATGACTTTTCCGTCGAGATGATTTTCCGCCATGCACGCGGCGATATGAGCGTGATGATGTTGCACGCCGATGAGGTGAACATCCGTCCGGGCGAGCGCCCATTTGGAGGAGAAGTAGTCCGGGTGAAGATCGTAGGCAATGACTTTGGGCTGCACTTCCAGGATGCGCTGCAGGTGCGCGACGGCTTCTTCAAAGAAACGATAGCTCTCCAGATTCTCGAGGTCGCCGACGTGCTGGCTAAGGAACGCTTCGTTGCCCCGCACGATGCACACTGTGTTCTTCAACTCACTGCCGACCGCCAGAATGGGCTGTGATTCACCCTCCAATGTAACCGGCACAGGCACAAATCCACGGGAGCGGCGCAACTGTTGCGTTTGGCCCACTGCCGAGCGCACCACGGAATCATCGCAACGCCGCACGATGTCTCGATTGTGAACGAGGAAGCCGTCTGCAATGCCGCGCAGGCGCTGGACGCCTTCATCATTATCAATGGCGATGGGCTCCTCGCTAAGGTTGCCGCTGGTCATCACGAGGGCGTCACATCTGGTGCCGGACAATAAGAGATGATGGAGCGGAGTATAGGGCAAGAAGACGCCGAGAAAGCGATTGCGCGGCGCTACACCAGGAGCCACATGCACTTCAGCGCGGCGCGGCAATAGCACGATGGGCCGTTCGCGCGAGAGGAGCAATTTGCGCGAGGATTCGTCCACAAAGCACAAGCGCTCGGCATTCTCGATGCTTCTTACCATTATCGCAAATGGCTTTTCGACACGGCGTTTGCGCTCGCGCAAACGGTCCACGGTCGCGTCGTTTTCCGCGTCGCACGCGAGATGAAACCCTCCGAGCCCTTTGATGGCCATAATGGCGCCGCATTCCAGAAGGCGGGCGGCTTCGCGAATGGGATCAGCGATGTCCACGCGCGCGCCCTTATCGTCGAGGAGTTGGACTTGCGGGCCGCAATCCCAACAGGCATTGGGCTGTGCATGAAAGCGGCGGTTCGCGGGATCGTCGTATTCCGCCTGGCAAGCCGCGCACATTTTGAAGGAATCCATGGAGGTGCGGGCGCGATCGTAAGGAATATCGCGAATGATGGTGAAGCGGGGCCCGCAATTCGTGCAATTGATGAACGGGTACCGGAAACGGCGATCGCGCGGGTCGGTCATTTCGCGCAGACAATCCTCGCAAACCGCCACGTCCGGAGAAATCAATGCCCTGGGAGGATGATCGAGTCGGCTGGAAAGAATGCGAAACGCCGTGTCGGACTGTAGGTCAACATCGCGCGGCACGAGTGAAGTGATCTTTGCAAGTGGCGGGATTTCTAGCGGCAACCTGGTTAGAAACATCGTCAGGGAATCCGCCGGACCCTGGACCTCGATGCTTACGCCCGCTGGAGTATTGGCAATGAACCCGGCGAGATTGCATTCATTGGCCAGGCGATAGACGAACGGGCGGAAGCCGACGCCCTGGACAATGCCGGTGACGTCGATCGCTTTGCGAACCACACCCGTTGGAGAAGCTGTCGCCATGGGGAGTAAGAAATGCGTTTCAGATAATTGCTGCCGGGGCTTCCTGGCGGATTTTCTGCTGAAGCGTGGAAAGCCAGGCAAGCCATTTGTCGAAACCTTCGCCGGTACGGGAAGAGAGGGCCAGGTACTCAATCTCCGGATGAATCTTCCGCGCGTTTTCGAGAGCGAGCTTGGGATCAAATTCGACGTGAGGAAGGAGATCCGTCTTGGTCAAGATCATCAAGGAGGCGCGATGAAAGATCCCGGGATACTTCAGCGGTTTGTCTTCGCCTTCGGTGACGCTTAGCAGAACGATTTTTGCCACCTCGCCCAGGTCGTAGCTGGAAGGGCAGACCAGGTTGCCCACATTTTCGATGAGCAACAGGCCAGGGCCGCGGAATCCCAGTTCGTTCAAATGGCGTTCAACCATGCGAGCGTCCAGATGGCAGGTGCCTCCCGTGACGATTTGCCTCACAGGGAAACCATAGCGCATGAGGCGGCGGGCGTCGTTGTCCGTCTGCAGATCCCCGGTAAGAACGGCGACCGCTGTGCCCGGCGCAAAGCTGCCCAGAGTTTTTTCGAGCAGCGCGGTTTTGCCGGAGCCAGGCGAGCTGATGAAATTCACGCAGAGAATGTTCTGCTCGCGGTAGCGCTGGCGCAACTCCGCGGCCAGCCGGTCATTTTCGCTGAGGACTTTTTTCTCTACGCTTTCTCGCATGGCTCCTCCAACTCCAAATAAGCGATATCGAGTTCCGTGCCGCCGACGCACGTGCCACGAGTCTCGCCGCACTTGGGGCAGGTCAATTCCAATTCTTTCACCACAAATTCTTCGCCGCACGCGTGGCACTTCTGGCGCCGCGGACACCATTCAACTTCAAGCCGCAAGTGTTCAAGCGGAGTTTTTCTGGTCAGGGCTTCGAAAGCGAATGCAAGGGCATCGCGATCCACATTAGAAAGTTCGCCGATGCGCACACCCACAGCGGTGAAGTGCGCTTCCGGGCGGCGGCGCGCTTCGGCTTCTATCGATTCGATGATGGAAGAGGCGATGCCAACTTCGTGCAACGGACCTCCTTAACAAATTCGTGGCAATTGATCACCGGCCAACATGTCCACGATGCGCGTCGTGCCGAATGGGGTGCGCATCACCACCATGCGCGGATGCTCGGAGGTCACACGGCCAATGATGCAGGCGTCCTTACCTAGCGGGTGATTCTGCAACGCGTGCAAAGCCTTTTCGGCGGAGTCTGGCGCAACAATGGCTACCAGCTTCCCTTCATTGGCAACATAGAGTGGATCGAGGCCCAACATTTCGCACGCACCGCGCACCTCTTCGCGAACGGGGATGGAAGTTTCTAGAAGCTCCATGCCCACGCTGGAGCTCGTGGCGATTTCATTCAAGGTGCTGGAGAGCCCGCCGCGGGTGGGATCGCGTAGGCAGCGGACTTCGTGGGTCGCCTCGAGCAAACACGCCACCAGCGTGTGCAGCGGCGCGGAATCGCTTTGCACCGCGGTTTCGAACTGAAGGCCTTCGCGCTCAGCTAAAATCGCGATGCCGTGATCGCCGAGCATTCCGCTTACGAGGATAACGTCACCGGGCCGCGCTTGTGACGCGGAAAGGGTGACGTTTTCGCGGACCAAGCCGATGCCGGTGGTATTGATGAAGATGCCGTCGGCGCTTCCCTTCTCCACGACTTTCGTGTCGCCGGCCACGATTTGCACGCCAGCATTCGCTGCAGCATCGCGCATGGAGACAACGACGCGGCGGAGGGTCTCGATCGGCAAGCCTTCTTCCAGAATGAACGCCGCGCTCAACCACAAAGGTTCGGCACCACCCATGGCCAGATCGTTGATGGTGCCATGCACCGCCAGGGAGCCTACATCGCCGCCGCGAAAGATCAAGGGCTTCACGACAAACGAATCCGTGGTGATGGCCAGCCGCACGCCATTGAGGGTAACGATGGCTTGATCTTCCAGGCGATTCAGGATCGGGTTTCCGATTGCGGGTAGAAAGACATTTTGCAGCAGGTCCGCGCTGAGTTTGCCGCCGCTGCCGTGACCCAAGAGGATGCGCTCGCCCGCCGGAAGCGGGACAGGGCAGGAGAAGGCAGCGAGGTCTTTTGTCTCGTCGTTGGGCACAGTTTCAAAGTGTAACGAGGTGGCGCCGGTATTGGTAGTAGGCGGCACACGCACCTTCCGAAGAAACCATTGGCGCACCCAGCGGCTTTTCGGGCGTGCAGCGCGACCCAAACGCCGTGCAGTCCGTGGGTTTCTTCAGCCCGAGCAATACCTCAGCGCTGATGCATTCCTTGGGCTCTTCGGCACAGACTTGCGCGAGATCAAATAGTCTTTCCGCATCGAAAGCGGAGAACCTTTCCTTCAATTGCAAGCCACTCTCAGGAATCGAGCCTATACCGCGCCATTTCCGGTCGGAAACCTCAAACACAAGTGCCACGGCTTTCTGAGCAGGCTGGTTGCCTTCATACTGCACGGAGCGCGAATACTGATTCTCGACATCCGCGCGGCCTTCTTCGAGTTGCGCTACCAGCATGTGAATCGCTTCCAGCAGATCGATAGGCTCAAAGCCGCCGACGACAATGGGGACGTGAAATTCGCGTACCAACTTTTCGTAGTCGCGCATGCCCACAACGGTGCAAACGTGGCCGGGCGCGATGAATCCTTGCACGCGATTTTTTGGCGAGGCCAACAGGGTGCGGATCGCGGGCGGCACCAGCACATGGGAAACGAGCAGGCTGAAATTCGCCAACTGAAGGCGCTCAGCCTGCAGCACGGCCATGGCATGCGCCGGTGCGGTGGTTTCAAAACCAATCGCAAAGAAAACGACCTGGCGCCCCGGCTGAGTGCGCGCCAATTGCACCGCGTCTGTCGGCGAGTACACGACGCGCACATCGCCGCCCTCCGCCTTCACATGGAATAGATCCGTTTCGGAACCCGGCACGCGCAGCATATCCCCATAGGAGACCAGCGTGACATCAGGGCGGCGCGCCAAGGCAATCGCGCGATCGATCATTTCCAGCGGGGTGACGCACACCGGGCATCCCGGCCCATGGACGAGCTGCACGCTATCTGCGAGCAGATCATCAATGCCGTAGCGCATCAGCGTGTGGGTTTGCCCGCCGCAAATCTCCATCAGCACCCACGGCCTCGTGGAGCGCCGCCGGATTTCCGCGGCCAGCCCGTGCGCGATTTTGACGTCCCGATACTCGTCCAGGTATTTCATGATGGAACAGGACCCGCGCCGCCCGGAGCAAGCTCTTCGGCAAGGACACCCATGCTCTCCAGCAGGGCGTACGTGCGTTCGGCTTCGTCTTTGTCCACCACGCTAATGGCGAATCCAACGTGAACCATGACGTAGTCGCCGACATTCACTTCCGGCACAAAGTCGAGGCAAGCTTGGCGGGTGATGCCGCCAAACTGGACGCGTCCGGAGCGCACGCCGTCCTGTACATCGATTTGTGAGACTTTACCGGGAATCGCCAGGCACATGCAGTTACTCCCCCACCAGACGCATCGAGGATACTGTTTTCACCCGCCGAAAGAAAGGTTACCGCGCCCTTTGCAACTCGGAGGCTGCGCCGAGCCGCAGAATTATTGCGGGTTTCCGCAAACGCTCAACGAGACTTTGGCCGCACCCAGAGGGAATGCCGGCCGGTGAAATCTCAGTCGCTGCGCGCTTCCTTCGTTCGCAGGTACTCGCCAAATGCCATATCTTCGAAGGCGATATGATGCAGCAGCCAGTAGCGCAATTGTTGGACCAGTTCGAGACTGGGCGCAGTTTCGCCGCACAAAATACTGTCGCGGATTTCACGGACCTTTTTCATCAGTTGCGTGTGGGCCTCAAGATGCGCTTCATAACCAGGGTAACTGTGCAGGCGCATGACCAGTTGCTCTGAAAGAAAATGCATGTCGGAGAATTCGATGAACTGTTCCAGAATATAGCGAGCTGGCGAGAAGTCGCCGCCCTTTTGCAGGGATTCTGCAAGCGAATCCAGCATTTGCATTTGCAGATCATGCTCAGTGTCGATGGATTTTTCGCCGATTCTTGCGGGCTCGGCGTGCAGGGTTTCGTTCATTGCCGCCTCAATAGAAAAGCGAAGATGAGTTCCTGTCATTCAGGCGACTCAGGGGGAACACTTCTGCCCCCGCACTGTGCCAGGCAAGATCTCATCGTGTAGACCAGCTAGGATCACAATAGGAATAGGGCAGGCAGATGGCCAATCTGCGTTTCCGATCAAGAGCCGAGACTGGCCGCATAAGAGAAAGAGTTAGCAGATTCGTACCAGTACCGGGGAAAACGGGCCTGGGTGAATCCACGCACTTGCTGTTGAATTTCTCAATGGTTGCGAGCTTTAACCCACAGATACTTTATTTTCATGAATCTGCAAACTCAGGCGCATATTCTCATTGAGGCCAGGTCTCAACTCATTCGCCAAGGTATATGATTCATAGCTGAAATCATCGTAGTAGCATAGAGCGGCGGGATGTAACTCCACTGGTTCAAGATAAGCCCCTCATAGGAAGACAGACCGTGCACCTGACCTTGAAGAAACCTCCGCAGGCTCCAGCGGACAGCCGCGAGGGAATGTCAAACGGCAAGAAGCGATCTGAAAGACGCAGGGTGCCGTGAATCGCGCGCTGATCCTTGCATGCGGCAACTCCCTTCGCGGGGATGACGCGGTGGCGTTGCATGTCGTACGAGAACTGCGTGCTGGCTTGTGCGAACCCGAAACGGTGATTCAAGCTACGACGCAGTGGGCTCCCGAAGAGGCCGAGCCGATCAGTGAGGCGGAACTGGTCATTTTCGTGGACGCTTCGGCCGTTCTCCCGACCGGGGGAGTGCAGTGCAAGCGGATATCGCCGAAGGCCGACGCGCCGAACCGCTTTTCTCATAGCAGCAGCCCGGAAGGACTACTCGCTTTAGCCAAGCAACTCTATGGTGAAGTGCCCGCGAGCGCTTTCCTGATCACCATTGGCGCACAATCGTTTGAGTTTTCCGAGGAACTCTCTGAACCCGTGAAACTCGCTATTCCAGAGGCCTTGGCGCAGATCAAAGCGATTCTTTCGGGGGTCAGCCTGCCTTCCGAATAACCGCGAGGGCAGTCATCTTGATCATGAGACATTCGCACCGCCTGAGCGGCGCGCTGTGTTAAGGTCTCCTTTCTCCCCATGTTCTCTCAGCGTACTAACTGGAAACTTACGCCCAACCGTCACGCACAAACCTTGGAGCAGCTCCGTGCTGCCGGAACGCCGATTCTCGACCTGACCGCGTCGAATCCCACGAACTGCGGCTTCCGCTACGATGCGGCGTCCATTCTGGAGGCCTTCCGCAAACCGGAGGCGCTGAATTACGATCCGCAACCCCGTGGACTTCTGTCCGCCCGCAAAGAAGTATCGCGTTATTACCTGCAGGATCATGGCGCGGTCGTGAATCCCGAGTCCATCATCCTGACCACAAGCACCAGCGAAGCTTACTCCTATGTTTTTCGGCTGCTCTGTAATGCCTACGACGAGATTCTTGTCCCCAAGCCGAGCTATCCCTTGTTCGAGTTTCTTGCGGACCTGCAGGATGTCACATTGGTGCCCTATGCCCTGGAATATGCCCACGGTTGGTTCGTTGATTTTCACAGCGTTATGCATGCGCTGACGCCGCGAACCCGGGCAATTCTGCTTGTGCATCCAAACAACCCCACGGGGTCCTATCTCCAGGCCGAGGAGGTGAATCGGCTAAACAAACTCTGCGGTGAGCGCAATCTCTCTCTGATCGTTGATGAAGTGTTTCTCGACTATCCGTTTGCAGACGCGCCGCGCGCTACCCTCGCTACCAATAAAGAATCGCTGACCTTCACACTCAGCGGCCTCTCCAAAATCGCCGCGCTGCCGCAGATGAAGGTCGCCTGGGTGATCGCTACTGGTCCGGAGTCGCTCGTGCATCCTGCCCTCGAACGCCTCGATGTCATTGCGGATACTTATTTATCTCTCAATGCCCCCATACAGTGGGCCTTCCGGACGCTGTTGGAGCAGCGGCGTTCGCTGCAGCCGCAGATTTTGCAGCGCGTGCGGGAAAATCGCGCGCACTTCCAGGCGCTTGTGTCGCAGCATGCATCTTGGGAACTGCTCGATGCAGATGGCGGGTGGTACGCAGTGCTGCGGCTCCCCGCCGGCCTCTCAGATGAAGACTTTGCGGTCGAGCTCCTGCGGACACGCCATGTCCTCGTTCATCCGGGCCATTTCTATGATTTTGGTGCCCGCAACTTTCTCGTAATTAGCCTGCTCACGGCGTCGGACGTTTTCGCTGAAGGTATCTCCCGGCTCTTCCAAAGCTAACAGCCATACAGTTCGAGAAAGGAGGCGCAGGCTGGGCGAATTGTGACGGCCATCACTTTTCGTTGTGACATATGTCATGCCTACTCAGTGAGTTTTACGGTTAAATGGTTCTTGCTCGTCACATTTTCCTCGCTCCTTTTAGGTCCATTTGATGTTTTTTCAGTTCCTTACGGAGATGTTTTCTATCGGCATCATGCCAAACCCGACTCGACTTTCCCCACAAAAGACATTCCGCGAGTTGTTCGTGATCCCTGTGGCGGAGTGCCTGCATGGCTGATTTTAAGGACTCTGCACATCTGATCAGGCTGGCGGGAGTCTTCCTGCTCGGTGTGGTCCTCTTTCTTGTTCTCCGCTCTGTGATGGTTCCTCGGAGCTTCGGCCGTTACGGTCCCTTTCGTGGAGATGCCCTGGCAGAGATCAGCTCGAGGCCTGTGTCGTTCGCGGGACACGAAACCTGCGAGAATTGCCATCCCGATGAAGCGGCCCTGAAAGCCAGCGGCGCGCATAAGACTGTCAACTGCGAATCGTGCCACGGCCCTTTAGCGAAGCATGCGGATGATCCAGGGACTGTCCAGCCCGTTTTGCCAGATGTGGCAAAGCTATGTATTCGTTGCCATTCAGAGAACATTGCCAAACCGAGCGGTTTCCCGCGGGTGGATGCAAAAGAGCATTCCGGTGGGCAAGCTTGCGACACATGTCACAAGCCACATAGCCCAGGATTTGACGCGGGAGGCAAGAAATGACCTTGAACCGCCGGCAAATTCTGTTGTTACTTCCCGCCGCAGCCGTCGCTTGGGAGTATGTGCTCGCAGGCAATCCTGACGAATCCCCTAACTACAAGATGAGCGAGCACTGGTGGGGCATGCTCATTGACATCAGCAAATGTATTGGATGCGGAAGCTGCGTGCGCGCCTGCGCGATGGAGAACGATGTCCCGGAAGGCTATTTCCGCACGTGGGTCGAGCGCTATCACGTTTCAGACTGGCATATCGAAACTCCCCAAGTGGATTCACCTAATGGAGGAATGGATGGCTTTCCTCCCGACAGGGCGGAGGGTGGAAAGAATTTCTTCGTGCCCAAGATGTGCAACCACTGCGTGGATTCGCCGTGCTCCCAGGTGTGTCCTGTGGGCGCCACCTTTCACACACCCGATGGAGTGGTGTTGGTTGATTACGACTATTGTCTGGGCTGCCGGTATTGCATCCAGGCCTGCCCCTATGGCTGCCGCTTCTTCCATCCCAAGAAACATACCGCCGATAAATGCACGCTCTGTTATCACCGGATCACCAAAGGCTTGACGACTGCCTGCTGCGAATCGTGTCCGACGGGCGCGCGGCAACTGGCGGACCTGAAGAATCCCAATGACCCAATTCATGAATTTCTGAAGACGCACACGGTGCAGGTCTTGAAGCCGCACCTCGCGACAGGCTCGAAGCTTTTCTACGACAGCCTCGATGGTTCGGTCCGATAAGGGAGAAGGAGTTATGGAAGGATTCATGTATCCCAATGAGGTCGAGCTGCAATGGAGCATCCTCATTGTTCTTTACCCTTTTCTTACCGGGCTGGTCGCTGGAGCGTTCATCCTGGCGTCCCTGGAGCGCGTCTTTCGCGTGGAGGAAGTAAAGCCGACCTACCGGTTGGCCTTGCTGACGGCGCTGGCTTTCCTCATCGTGGCCCCACTTCCGCTGCAGCTTCACCTGGGCCATCCCGAACGGTCGCTGGAGATGTACTTGACGCCGCATCGCACTTCGGCAATGGCCATGTTTGGATTTGTCTATCTTTGGTACTTGATGGCCGTGCTGGTGGTGGAGATCTGGCTGGATTATCGCAGTGACATCGTCCGCCTGGCTCAATCGTCCCGCGGCGCGAAAGGCCTCCTTTACCGCATACTGACTCTTGGATCGTATAACATCAGTCCGGGCGCACTGCGCATTGATGACCGCGTGGGATGGATTATCACCCTGATCGGTATACCTTCTGCATTTCTACTGCACGGCTATGTGGGCTTTATTTTCGGATCAGTGAAGGCGAACCCCTGGTGGTCCACTCCGCTCATGCCGGTGGTTTTTCTGTTTTCGGCAATGGTATCGGGCATCGCTCTGGTGCTTTTGATGTACATGGCCACTTGTGCGATGCGCCATGTTTCCATCGATATGCGCTGCCTGGACACTATCGCCAAATATCTTTTCTATACGTTTGTGATTGATTTCTCCCTGGAGATGATGGACCTGATTCACCGTATTTATGAAGCCGACGAGTCGTTCCGCAGCCTGGATTTCATGGTGCACACGCGGCTTTTCCTTTCGCAAATCCTGATTCAGATTATTCTGGGGACGTTGACACCGCTGGCGCTGCTTAGTTTGTCTCAAATTTTCACTTTTTCCGTAGCCGTGCGCCGCCGTATCTACGCAACCGCCGCCGTCTTGACGATCGTGGGAATTTTTGCCATGCGGTGGAATGTGGTGATCGGCGGGCAACTTTTCTCAAAGAGCTTTCTCGGGTATACAACCTACAAAGTGGATTTTGTTACGCGTGAGGGACTGCTTTCTGCGGTGGCCTTGATGATCCTGCCCTTTGTCATCCTCTATGCGTTAATCAAGATTCTGCCACCCTGGCATGAAGAAAGTGCGGTTGTCGAGGCATACGGCGACGATTGACATCACGCATTTGTCACCAAAGTGAGCTCCGCCGCATCTCCGCTTGCCTCTGCGAAGTGCAACTTCTAGCATGGGGCCGCACATCCACTGGCGCAAGCCGAGTATAATCTGCAGTTTGAGACTTCCATCAGAGAACACCGCAAAGGTGGACCATGAAACGAACTTTTCTTGTGCTCGCAATCTTGCTTCTAGCCGTTGCTGTCTCCGCGCAAACGCCGCCGTTGATTTCCCCCGAGGTCCATTCCGATAATCGCGTTACTTTCCGTTTCCGTGGACCAAACGCTAAGGAAGTATCTGTTTCGCTGGAAGGCGCTGCCAAGCCGCTGCCCATGCAGAAGGATGAACAGGGTATCTGGAGCATGACCACCGATCCGCTTCCGCCCGATTATTACGGCTACTCGATCGACGTCGACGGTGTGACCATGTTCGATCCTTCCAACCACTCCGTTAAACCAAACTTCCTGTATCGGTCCAGCGAGGTACACGTCCCCGGACCTGCTACTCTTTCCTGGGAGATCGGCGCGGTGCCTCATGGCGTGATTCATCATCATTTCTATAAGTCCGCCCTGGTAGGGGACGACCGCGACTTTTTCGTCTACACCCCGCCGGGCTATGATCCCCGCGGAAAGACGGCGTATCCCGTTCTCTACCTGTTGCACGGATTCAGCGATGATGCCAGTGGCTGGACGGCTGTTGGCCGCGCTAACGTGATTCTGGACAATCTGATTGCGCAAGGCAAAGCCACGCCCATGCTGGTGGTCATGCCGCTGGGCTACGGCGCACCAGAAGTTCTTACTGCGGGCTCGAACGATTCCGCCATCCATCAGCGAAACAAGGATAGATTTCGTGGGGCGCTGCTCACGGAAGTCATCCCGCGAGTGGAAGCCGCCTATAGCGTTAGTAAGGACCGCAACTACCACGCCATCGCCGGCCTCTCCATGGGTGGCGCAGAATCTTTGCAAACAGGACTGAATACCTTGGACCAGTTTGCTTGGATCGGCGCTTTCAGTTCAGGATCGATCAACAAGCCATACGACAAGGAATTCCCTGAACTGGACTCAAAGGCCAATCAACGGCTGCATTTGCTTTGGATAGCGTGCGGGACCGACGACCATTTGATGGGAACCAATCGGGAGTTCCGCGCCTGGCTGGCGTCCAAAGGTATCCAGCACGTGAACATCGAAACTCCCGGCGCGCATACCTGGATGGTCTGGCGGCGCAATCTGACAGAGTTTGCCCCGCTCCTCTTTCACTGAAGCTATGGAGGCAGACGTTATAGTTGCTGCACTGACCTCCCACCACGCGATCGGAAACGCGCTGACAAAGAGCAGGCTGCTATCATAGGGAGCCATGGCCTCCTCCGAAAAAATCAACCGGAAAGCGCCCGATCCTCGCAGCATGAAGATCACCCAGGTGCTGGTATGGGCGAGCGGATTCCCGCGACATGTGGAGGACTGGCTGGCAACGGAAGAGCCGTTGGAGATTCGCTGTGGCCGCAGATCTCTGGGGGTCACAATGCGCACGCCAGGCCACGATCAGGAGCTTGTGGCAGGATTATTGTTTACCGACGGAATTATCCGCAGTCCCGATCAATTGGTTTGGGTTCGTCCGAGCCGGAAAATTTCAGGATCGCCCGCGAAGCAAAACACGATCGCCGTGAAACTCCGTGGGGTGGAAATCCCAAAGCAGCGAACGGAGAGAGTATACTCCGCGGGCTCGGCCTGTGGTGTTTGCGGCAAAGCATCCATCGAAGCGGTGCGTCAACGTCTGCCGGGCCGCCCGGAGACGACCACACACTTCGACGCGGAAATGCTTTGCGCTTTGCCGGACCGATTAAAGACCGAGCAGGACCTTTTTCGCCACACGGGAGGCTTGCACGCTGCCGCACTATTTAATGCGAAGGGTGAGCTGATTGTGCTGCGCGAGGATATTGGGAGGCACAACGCCGTCGACAAAGTCATCGGCTGGGCGTTCCTGCGAAAACAGATTCCTCTAAGAGGGCATCTTTGTCTAGTCAGCGGACGGGGTGGTTTTGAGATTGTGCAGAAGTCGCTGATGGCTGGAGTGCCGCTCCTGACTTCGGTGTCGGCGCCATCAAGTCTTGCGGTTCAGGTTGCCCGCGAGATGCGAATGTCGCTGGTGGGTTTTTTGCGAGGAAACCGGTTCGTCATTTATTCCGGCGAGGAGCGGATCGTCTCTGCTGCGGCCGTTTCAGATCCTTGTGCCCTTTAATTCTCCGCGGCTCTTTCGAACTCCACCACTCTTTGGCCAACTCGCAATCCTCAGGCGTATTCATATTCTTCAGGACCATTTTGTTGTACTCTAAGCCTGCGAAATCCTCTAACGCAAAGGTTTCCACGGGAATCATCGCGAGAGCGTCCGTAACTTTTCTCATACCTTTCCGGAATGCTTCGGCCAGTGGCATATAAGCATCACGCCGGTAGACTGCTGCAAGAGGTTCCAGACCTCCAGGTGTGCGTGGCAGGAAGGCCTGTGCATTCGACTGCAAGGCTCGCGAAAGCAGCAGTTCGATCCATTCCCTGGTCATATAGGGAAGGTCGCACGCGAGAATCAGGTTCCAAGGGGACGAAGTTACGCCAAGTGCCGTCACGATCGCTGCGAGCGGTCCTTGATACGCGGCTACTTTGCGTCTCCCCGGAATTTTGTCCGGAACGATGTGAAGTCCGAATTTTCGATACGGACCAGATGGACCAATCACCGTTACGCTGGAAACGAGCGGCTCCAGAAGGCGCGCCGTACGCACAAGCAAGGGCTCCCCGGCAAATTGCATCAACGCCTTGTCGCTCCCCATTCGGGAGCTCGCTCCACCGGCGAGAATGAATGCGGCGACCTCAGCGTGTCGGGCCATCGGTGCGCTGGTGGTCTTTTTGGATCTCAAGATAAGTGCCTGTTCGGGGGCTGTGAACTTCGGAACTCGGGCTCGATGGAATCCAGATGGCGAAACTTTGCTTCGACTCCCCCTGAACGTTTCGATTTCGGATTGTACTCTCTGACTCAGCGATAGTCGATTCCACCCCGGCCGCGTGGAATTTGAACAGTTGACACAAGGGCCTGAACTGTTTAAAAGTATTCCCCTCGCAAGTCATCCCAACTGGTATCGGGAGGGAAGACCATGGACGCTTCACGCCGGGATTTCCTGAAACTGGCAGCCCTCGGGGGCACGGCGGCTGCCGTCTTTGGGTTCGACCTCCAACCAGCCTATGCGCAACTGCGCACTCTGAAAATTGCGCGAGCCAATGAGACCCGTTCCACCTGCCCCTATTGTTCGGTAAGCTGCGGAATCATTATTTATACGATCGGGGACCGCGCGAAGAACGTCACCGCCCAAATGGTTCATGTCGAAGGAGACCCGGACCACCCCATCAACCGCGGGACGCTCTGCCCCAAGGGCGCTGCTCTCGAACAAGACATCATGAACGACCGCCGGCTGCTGAAACCCCAGGTGCGCCGGCCTGGCGGCACGGAGTGGGAGGATATTTCCTGGGACCAGGCGATTTCCGAAATCGCCGAAAAGGTGAAGAAAACCCGCGACGCCACGTTTGTTGAAACGGATGCCGCCGGACATCGCGTGAACCGCTGCGAATCGATTGCCTGGACCGGCGGCTGCACCGACACCAACGAATTCAACTACCTCGTCGTGAAGTCCATGCGCGCCCTGGGGGTCGTGCACCTGGAAAACCAGGCCAGAGTTTGACACGGCCCCACGGTCTCAAGTTTGGGACCAACATTCGGGCGGGGCGCAATGACCAATGGCTGGGTCGACATGAAGAATGCCGACATGATGCTGATCATGGGCGGCAACCCGGCGGAGAACCATCCTTGCGGTTTCAAGTGGGCCATCGAAGCCAAACGCACACGCAACGCAAAAATGATCGTGGTTGACCCGCGCTTCACGCGCACCGCCAGCGTCGCGGATCTCTATTGCCAATTGCGTGTGGCCACGGACATCGCCTTCCTGGGCGGCTTGATCCGCTATGCCATTGAGAACGACCGCTACGCCAAAGACTACCTGGTGAACTACACGAACGCCGCGTTTATCGTGAAGGACACCTTCAAGCTGCCGGAGAACGAGGGGCTATATTCCGGATACGATGCCAAGACGATGAGCTATGACAAGGCGACCTGGAATTACGCCAACAGTGATGGCGCCGGAAAGCCCCTACCTGAAGCTCATATGTTGGCTGCGGCCGCGCATTTGGCACCCGGGACACCGGCTCCGCCTCCTTCCCTGACGGAAAAACCCGCGTACGACTTCACGCTGCAGCATCCGAACTGTGTATTCCAATTGTTGCGGAAGCAATATTCGCGCTACACGCCGGAAATGGTGGAGCGCATCACCGGCGTGCCCAAGGAACAGTTTCTCAAGGCCGCGGATCTCTTTACTTCCATCCGCAAAGATGGCGATACCAAGAAGGTGGGCACCATCATCTACGCCGTAGGGTGGACGCAGCATACGTCCGGTACGCAAACCATCCGCGCCGCCGCGATGCTGCAGCTTCTTCTAGGAAACGTGGGACGCGCCGGCGGCGGCGTGAATGCTCTCCGCGGCCATTCCAACATTCAAGGCGCGACGGACATGGCGGGAATTTTCGACAACCTGCCAGGCTACCTGAAGGTTCCGGTTCCCGCCGATGGCTCGTTTGAAGGGTGGATGAAACGCATCACGCCAAAACCCTCAAAGCCCGGCCCGTGGGAAAGTTTCAATTACTGGGGCAATACGCCGAAATTCGCCGCCAGCATGCTCAAGGCTTTTTACGGAGATGCGGCAACGAAACAGAACGATTTCGCATATGATTTCCTTCCGAAGGTGGACCGCAACTATTCCTGGACCTATCTCTGGGACAACATGTACAACGGCATCGTCAAGGGCCTCTTCGCGTTCGGGATGAACGGCGTGGCCATCGGCCCAGACACCAAGAAGAATATCGACGCGCTGAAAAAGGCGGACTGGCTGGTTGTGGGAGAGATTTATCCCGATGAAACCAGCGAATTCTGGAAATCCCCCGGCATCACCATTGACGAGATGAAGACGATTCAGACCACGGTGTACCGCCTGCCATGTGCGGGATTTGCGGAAAAGGACGGCACATTCACAAACTCCGCGCGGTGGCTCCAGTGGAAAAACGCAGCCCTCCCGATGCCCGGAAATTGTCGGCTGGACCAAGCCATCGTCGCACAGATTTTCCTGAAAGTGCGCGCTTTGTATCAAGCCCAAGGCGGCAAGTTCCCCGATCCGATTTTGAAGCTCACTTGGAGCTATACCGAGCCGATGAATCCTTCGCTTGCCGAGGTCCTCAAGGAAATCAACGGCAAAACGTATGTGGATGCGGAAGACCCGGCAACAAAACAGCAATTGAAGGCCAATCAGCAGCTGCCGGGGTTTGCCTGGCTGAAGGATGACGGCACCACTGCGTGTGGCAATTGGATTTACTCCGGCGCGTACACCGAAGCCGGCAACCTTACGATGCGCCGCGATCCGGCCGATCCTTCCGGGATGGGGGTGCACCAGAATTGGGCATGGTCCTGGCCCGCAAACCGCCGTGTGCTTTACAATCGCGCCTCCTGTAATTTGGAGGGCAAACCCTGGGATCCCTCGCGGCGGCAAGTCTGGTGGAACGCGGACGCGCAGAAATGGGTTGGCAACGACGTGCCGGATTTCAAAGCCGATTCCAAGCCGGCCGATCACATGGGCCCTTTCATCATGAATCCGGAAGGTGTGGGACGCTTGTTCGGCCCTCTAGGCGCGTTTGCGGATGGGCCCTTCCCCGAATTCTATGAGCCAACCGAAAGCCCGGTGGACAATCTATTGCACCCGCAACAATCCCGTAATCCTGTCGTCAAGCGGTTCAAAACGCCGGACGATAAATACGCCACGCCGAAAGATGGCTATACGATTGTCTGCACGACCTACCGCTTGACCGAGCATTACCACTACTGGACGAAAAACAACCCAATGAACGTGCAGCTTGTGCCAGAGCCCTTTGTGGAAATTCCCGAAGAATTGGCGCGGGAGATTGGCCTACAAGGCGGGGACAAAGTGAAGATCTCCAGCATTCGCGGCGAGTATGTTGCCAAGGCCATGGTTACCAAGCGGATCAAATCCATGATGATCGACGGGAAGAAAACCTACCAGGTGGGTTTCCCGATCCATTGGGGCTATCGCGGAATTGCCGAAGATGAAGGCAAGACCTCCAAAACGCTGGCGAATCTTGTCACACCAGCCGTGGTGGATCCCAACGCATACACGCCGGAATTCAAGGGATTCCTGGTGAAGGTCGAGAAGGCCTAGGGGAACAGCGATGAGCCAGGCGACACTGCGCATCCAAAAAATCTCCGGGCATGCCGGAAGCGTTCCCGGCCGGGACACGCAACGCGATCTTCAGGTGTGCAAACTGGTGGACACAACGACGTGCATCGGTTGCAAGGCCTGCGAAGTGGCGTGCGTTGAGTGGAACAGCATGCCCTTCTCGCCGACCACCTTCGATAACACCTACCAGACCATGCCGGACACCCGGTGGAATTACTGGAACCTGATCCTCTTCAACGAACATGAGCGCGAAGATGGTTCGCTGCAGTGGCTGATGCGCAAACACCAATGCATGCACTGCGCGGAGCCAGGGTGCCTGGAGGCGTGTCCCGCGGATGGCGCGATCGTGCAGTACTCCAATGGTATTGTTGACTTCCAGCAATCGAATTGCATTGGCTGCGGCTACTGCATCACGGGTTGTCCCTTCAATATTCCGAAGTTCAATTCGGTGACCAAGCGCGTTTACAAGTGCTCGTTGTGCGCGGACCGTGTTACCGAGGGGCTCGAGCCCGCGTGCATCAAGTCCTGTCCGACCGGCTGTCTGCATTTCGGCACCAAGGACGACATGCTGGATCTTGCAGGGCAACGCGCGAAGCAGTTGAAAGAGCACTTCGGCTATGCCAATGCCGGCGTGTACGATCCACCGGGCGTCGGCGGCACTGGCGTCATCTACGTGCTGCACGATGCCACCAAATCCGAACTCTACGGCGGCCTGCCCGCTAACCCGAGGATCCCCATGGTGGTGAAGCTCTGGAAGCATCCTTTGAAATGGATAGGCAATCTGGCCATGGCCGGCGGGCTGATCGGGTTGTTCATGTACTATCTGCGGTTCGGTCCGAAAGCGCGTGGGGACGAAGACATTCCTCCGGCGGGAGCACAACCGTGAGCCATCCTGAACAACTCGCTCCGCATGGTCATGTGCTCCGCTACACGTTTCCCGAACGCTGGAATCACTGGGTGGCGGCTGGTTCCTTCCTTTATCTAATGGGCACGGGACTCGCGTTCTGGTCACCCTGGCTTTTCTGGATTGCTGTCGTGCTCGGCGGCGGGCAGACTTCGCGCATGTTGCATCCCTGGGCGGGCTTGATCTTCGCTGTTTCGCTCGGCTACATGTACATCAAGTGGTCGAAGCAGATGAAGTTCGAACCTGTTGATAAGGAATGGTGGAAGTCTCTTCACTACTACATCACGAATCAGGACGACAAAATGCCTCCTGCCGGCCGCTACAATGCAGGGCAGAAGTTGCTGTTCTGGAGCTTTTTCTTCGGCGGAATAGTGCTGCTTTTGACCGGGCTCGTTCTGTGGTTCACCGACGCGCTTCCCTGGAGCTTGCGCTGGCTGCGCTACTTCGCGGTGATTTTGCATCCCATCGCCGCGCTGTTCATGATTGGAAATTTCATGATTCACGTGTACATGGGCGTATTCGCGGAGCGCGGCGCCTTTGGTTCCGTAATCCGTGGTGACGTATCCATGGCGTTCGCGAAACGTTACCACCCTGGCTGGTATAAAGAAATCGTGGGCAATTCCCAAGCCAGAAAATGAGCTTTCTCGCCGCTGGCGGAGTCAATTATTCCGCACGCATTTCACGCGCTGAACTGCTGGCCTCACGCTATCCCTTCGCGCAGGAAATACTTTCGTTCTACGTTCACGTCGCCAAGTTTCAGAAAGAAATCCACGAGCGTCTCCCAAAGAGTTGGGGCAAACGCCCCGTCGCGCCAGCGGATGGAAATCTGCGCTCCGAATTGGATTCAGCGATTCTACTTGAACCATTTGGAAGATTTCTCTCGTTGGTCGAAGCCCATGGACCTGGTCTCCTCGCGGCCCAAGCCCAGCGGCTAAAAGTTCAGCGGAATGGCGCGTGGGCCAGCGCCCTGGAAGAATTCTGGAAGGGGGGGTTGCTGGAATCAACCAGTCCCGGCGCGCATTCGGAAACGCCCCCGGCCGAACCGCTTCAAGCATTCTTGAGCCGTGCTTTTCTTCAGCCCTATGCCGAGTTCATCGCTGGCGCGATGCTACCACCCGTTTCGGCAATGACAATCTGCCGCTGCCCGCTGTGTAATTCTCTGCCCCTGCTTGGAGTCCTTCGGCCAGAAGGCGACGGCGGAAAAAAATTCCTGCAGTGTTCATTCTGCGCGCTCGAGTGGGGTTTCCTACGAATTTTATGCGCGCACTGCGGAGAAAACCGCGAGGAGAAACTTTGCGTTCACAAGGCCGAGCAGTTTCCGCATATTCGCCTGGAAACCTGTGAGACTTGTCACCACCTGCTGCGTACAATCGATTTGACCAAGGACGGCAACGCCATTCCCATGGTCGACGACCTGGCGGCGGTTCCTTTGGCATTATGGGCTGAACAGCAGGGGTACCAGCGCATCCAACAAAATCTTCTGGGAACATGAATCCATGAAATAGGTGCGTGGCGTCACGGCCCGGATGGCGCGTAAACCTGCTCACTCTATTATGTAAACAGACTAGCGAGATTCTCTTGCTGCCTTCAGGCGCGCATCAATGTCGTCCAGAATGTCGCGGACTTCCGCAAAGGAGTCCACAACATAGTGGGCTCCGGCGCTCTGCAATTCAGCGCGTGCGTCAGCCAAACGGGATTCTCTCCCGGCTTCAGAGAGCGCTTGAAAGTCCTCGAAGGAAAGCCCAATCCTGTTTCCTGTTCCGGCGACTCCAATGGACCAAGCTCCCGCATTCAAGCCTTCTTGAATGTCCACGGGCGTGTCTCCGATTTTGGCGATAGCCGCCAAGGGATAAACCTGCAATCTCACGGCGCTCTCATACATCATGAATGGATAGGGCCGCCCGGCGCCCACTTCTTCCGGGGCCAGGCTGCAATCGGGGCTGTAACCCTCTTTCGCACTTTTCTCGACAAGCAAATCGAGCATTGTTCGCGTGTATCCGGTCGTCGAGCCAATTTTCAGGTCCCGCTGGCGAAATATCTGCATGGCTTCCACAACGCCAGGAATCAGGGCCGAGTACTCAGCCAGGCATGCAAACTGCAGAGGAATAAACTGCCGATACATTTCTTCGACATCCGCCTCATTCGGAATGCGCCCATGAAACTCTTGCCATGCGTTGCGAACCCTAGGCATCGACAAGATTCCGCGTATGTGCTCTTTCTTCGGCAGACCCATATGCTGCCGGGTCTCTGAATCGGTCAGCGTTATACTCGCCCCGGCAAATAGTTTTTGCAGGGTACGTGCTGGCGCCAAGCTGCCGTAGTCCACCGTGGTCCCGGCCCAATCCAGCACCAGCGCTTTCAAACGATCGGCGTAGATGGTCTGCGGAGGAACCCGGGAATTCAGAAGCTTCATGCTGCCACTCCCATTTCGTTGAACGATTGTCCGGCAGGTGGAAAACGCATGGTTCTGGCTATGTCGCTTAGTAGAACCTTTAGTTCCCGGTTACAGGCTCAATCCATTGCCGGGAAAACGTTTGGAGTGCCCGGCACAACGAGTTTCCTTTTGCGGTTTGATTCCGGACCGGTTCCATCCAGCCTGCAAGTCGATTCACGCACCATTAACTCCGGCTCGACGGTGATCAGCTTTCGGAAAGGTTCCGAACCGTTGAGCCGGTTCAAGAGGCACTGGGCCGCAATTCGGCCCATATTCGTGAGCGGCTGGCGGATCGTGGTGAGGCTTGGATTGTTGAACGCGGATATCTTGATATCGTCAAAGCCAATTACGGAAACGTCGCGGGGCACATTTAATCCAACATCATGCAACGCCCGGATAGCGCCAATAGCAGACATGTCATTAAAGGCAACCACAGCCGTAAATCGGTGTCCGCCGGAAAGCAATTGTTGAATGGCGGGATAACCAAGCTCGGGAGACGAAATGTCCCGGTCCAACTGCACGGTCAGCTCCGGTTTGATGGTGATGCCGATTTCACGAGCGACAGCAACAATGCTGCTCCAGCGTTCCGCGGAATCCGAGCTGAAAGGCTGACCACGGATGAAGGCGATGCGGCGGTGCCCCAAGGAATGCAGATGGGACAGAGTAAGTTCGGCGGCAAAGCGATGGTCGAGCACGACATTAGTGACGCCGTTGATGGGGCGATGCCCGGCAAGCGCGACTGCCGGAACAGGAAAATCGTGTTCCAAGGCTGTATCAACGGCAATGATGGCTTCCGCGCCACGTCCCAAGAGCATTTGGCTATATTCTTCGATCAGATTTTTGCGGTGCCGGTGATGTGCGGTGAAATAAAAGTAGCCCGCTTCCATCAGGTGATCGCCAATCCCGCTCATGACCTGAGTGTGATAGCCGTCGCCCAATTCAGGCACGAGAATTCCGATGGTGAAGGTGCGTCTACTGCGCAGAGAACGAGCCAGTAAGCTTGGCTGGTAGTTGAGCTTTTTGGCGGCAGCCTTGATGCGGTCCCGCGTTGCTTGCGGAATGGAACGCCCGGGGACGTCGTTCAAAACGACTGATACTGTAGCGGGATTCAGACCCAGGTGTGCAGCGAGTTTCTTTAGGCCACTCGGTTCTTTCGGTTTTCCGTTCACGCGCTTTTTCGTCTTTCGGGCTCTTCTCACGCTTCCACCCCAACCAGAGAGACCTACCTTGCATGTGGCACAAAGCTCTTACAGGGTAGTCGTTCTGCACGGACTATAAACGCAATGGCGTTTGTAACCCGGGTTCTTGGTTGGAACTTATCCTAACGCAAAGACGCTCCTTTTTGTTAAACCTATGGCACTTCGAGGCCATGCCCTCCCATGTCGGCAAAAAATCCTGTTCGCGTGTCCCGCCAAGGCGGTGACCGCGTCTACCAGACAAATGTTCCCACCGCACCGCCTTGCAAAGTTGCGGCGAAAAATTTGTCATGAAAATGCACATTAAAAGTTTCCGGCGACCCCGCCGTGTTCGCCACCACCAGGACGATCTTGCGCGCTTTGACCAGAAACGCCGCGCTCGGAAGCGTTTCCGGCGAATCGGAGCCAATTCGCACGGAACCCGGCCGCACAAACTTCGAAAAATGAGCGATTGTGTAATAGGCCAGGTTTCGTGTTACGTCGTTCCCATCAATGGTGAGCGCGCCCTGGCAGATCGGGCATCCGCCATTGTCTGTGTGAGGTTCGAATTTTGAGTTAGCGGCCAGGTTCCACAGCAAAACGTTGCGGCTCCAATTTTGCACCGCTCCGATTACAGTTCCTGAAACGTGCTTGGCGATCAATAAGGTTGGCGTGTCGCTATGCTCGACGGCCATATACTCCGTGAAATACAGATTCTTGCCAGGGTATCCATCGTGGACTTGCGACATCGCCTTGATTTCTCCCGCATACAAATGAAAGGCTGAGCCATCCACAAACGAATTAGCCTGCGGGTCACTCAGAATCGAAATGGGATATTCCGGGAGGTCACAATTATGGTCATACAAAATGATCTTGGTTGATATTCCGGCAGACCTGAAGGCGGGGCCGAGATGGTCCTTGATAAAAATCGCCTCGTCGGGAGCCAGAAGTTGCATGCTCGGAGTGTTTTTTTCATTCAGCGGCTCATTCTGAATGGTGATGGCGTCGATCGGAATGCCCTCTGCTTTCATTCTTTGGATGTACGCGACAAAGTATTTTGCATATGCCTCGTAGTACTCGGGCTTCAGATTTCCACCCTTTACGCTGTTATTGGTTTTCATCCAGGCAGGCGCCGACCAGGGTGAGCCGAGGATTTTAAGATCTGGACGGATTTTGAGAATGGCTTTCAGAATGGGTATGACGTACTTTTGATCCTCGTTCAGGCTGAATTTTGTTAATGCAGGGTCGTTCTGACCTGCGGGCACATCATCATAGGAATAAACGTACTCGTTCAGATCCGACGCACCAATGCTCACCCGGAGGTAGCTGATACCGATACTCTTGCCGCGAGTAGCGAACAACTCCTCTAGCAGAGCGTTCCGCTTGGCGGGAACCATGTGATAAAGATGTTGTGCGCTTCCCCAAGTCAGAGCAAATCCAAAGCCATCCATGGTTTGAAAAGATTGCGTGTCGCGAATCTCAATCGTTGGATGCGCGTCCGCTGTTCGCGAAAAGTGAACGGAGTGATTTTGCTTCTGGAACAATGCGCTGCGGTCAGCATTCGTCAGCCAGAGTTGTGCACTGGATTTCTGTGCGTTCAGCGAAAACGGGGTGACTAGCAGTGTCGCGATCAACCAACAAAATGCGAATTTCGGCCTTATAGATTTCACTCTTGACTCCAGCCGTATCCTATATAAGGTGTGCAACCCGCCAACGGATGTTCTGAGGGAAGTTCATCCGCGAGCAAATGGCAGACATAGCGAGCGCTACCAGTGAAGCGAGGTAATGGATCCTGAATCGAGCGCAAGATCCAGCACTTGCTTTTCTGACTGGCACATCACCTTCTGTTCTCCGCCCTGGTTGGTAATCACCAGAACATGACTTCCATCGGGGTTCTCAAATGCCACATGATCAATACCATCTAAAGCGGACTCCGAGGCAATCACCCGCGCGCCGCGCTGCACGAACTTTGAATAGTGCGCGAGCGCCCAGTATTGCCCGCTGCGCGTGAGCTCGTGCGTTTGCGAATTCACGGTCAGCACTCCTCCACAGAAGGCGGGGCCGATGTTTGGCTGCCCCGCTTCGTCCAGGAGCAGGTTCCACGCAACGATGCATTGCGCCCAATTGTGCAATATACCCGCGAACGTGTGCGACCACTTGGTCCAGTCCGTTGCGTAGTCCGGACTGTTATAAACGGGCCCACCTTCCGTCCAGTAAACGCCCTTGGCCGGATACGCGTCATGGACGCGCGTCATGGCGTCCGGCGTCCCCGCATAGGCGTGCCATGCAACTCCTTCCACATACTTGCTGAAGTCCGGATCGCTGAGCTCGTCCAACACGCGGCCCCAAAGATTGTAATTGTGATCCAGGATCCAAATCTTGGTGTCCAGGGAAGCTTGGTTGAACGCGGGGCCCAGATATTTCTTTACAAACTCAATTTCGTATTCCTGCCCCCAGAGAGCCGCTGGCATCCTTCCATCTTGATCCGTATCGACTTCATTTTGCACCGTAACCGCGCGGATCTTCACGCCATCCTTCGCATAAGCCTGGAGAAACTTGACGAAGTACTGCGCGTAAGTGGCGAGATACTTCTTGCGCATCGAGCCGCCAAGCAAAGAATCGTTGGCCTTCATCCAACTGGGAGGGCTCCAGGGGCAAGAGAACAAGAACAAATCGGGATTTAACATCTGCGTTTCGAGTAAGGCCGGCAAAATGCATTCGCGATCATGATCGATGGTGAAACGCTGCAATTCCGGGTCGGGATCGGGGCTTTCGTCAAAACTATAGGCAAAGCGAGAGTAGTCGCTCGACCCGATGCACGTGCGTCCAACGGAAAACCGCAAACCATCCTGGCCGTACAACTCGCCAAGGAGCGCGTGCCGTTTTTCCGCGCCGAGCTGCGAGAACAGATAGCAGGACGCATCGGTGAAAGCGCCACCAAATCCGAGGACCTCCTGGAATCGCTTGCTTGCATCGATCCGGATTCCCGGCGTGGCCGATTTGGGAATGGGCCGCCATCCCTCGAGTTCAAGCTTCTGCAACCGCCGATCGTTGGAAGTGACCCAGGCCTGGACGCGCGGCGGCGGACTGCCCCAAAGAGAGCGTGCATAGCTAGCCGCAAGAGAAGCGGCGGTGGCAAGCTTTAAAAAGTCCCTGCGCGTGCTATGAGGCATGGGTTTCTCCTTGTCGGAATCACACAGGCGGAGCGCTTGAGGCGAGCGAATGGACAGAAGGCTCCAGACAAACGATTGTTCACGGTCACACTAGCGCAATGAAGGCCGGGGAGCAAGCGAAAACTGCGCACCCCCCAAAAAGCCGTTTTGGGGCCATCCTTGTAGACAATCGATTGACTACATCCGATGAATCGAATTTTCCTCTTGACAAGCACCAGCAAAGGGACTGTAATGGCGCCAAGCTAGTATGTTCGTAGTAGGGGTTAATTCAGACAACCGTTTGCCTAATGACCTTACCGGACCGGGAAATCCGGATGGGTCCATGCGGTGAGATACCACTTCCCGGTTAACAGGTGCGGCGAAACGGTTATCCAAGTCGAGGGTCGTATCGAATGTTCAAAACTCGGCGAGGGTTGTTGATCGCTTCTTGGAGGAACGCAATGAAGACAGCAGTTCGATTAATGGTTGCGATATGTTTCTTGGCACTCGCGGCTGGCTTTTCTTCTGCTCAGAACAGAAATACCGGTGAGATTCGCGGCACGGTGAAGGACGCGTCCGGCGCTGTTGTGGCGGGTGCAACCGTCACGCTGGTGAATATCAATACGGGAGTGAAGACGGTACTCACCACCAATGGCGACGGATTCTACGATTCCGTCTCCACGATTGTCGGAACTTACAATATTGACTTCGAGAAGGCGGGCTTCAAGAAAGCGGTGCTCGGCCCGATAACACTGTTGGTGGAAACCATAACCGAAGACGCCACCCTGCAAGTTGGCGCCATAACGGAAGAGGTGCGCGTCACCGCGGAGAGCTCGCCGCTCTTGGAGACCGAAAGCGGCCAGCAGAGCACCACTTTTGATTCCAAAACCCTGACAGAGCTGCCCCAGGCGGGGGGCGGGATCACCGGCGCCGACTGGGCTGCTCTCAACATTTATCTGCCGGGCGCTGCAGGCACTACAAACGGGCGGAACTCGCTGGGTGGGGGCGCTTGGAATGCCGGCGACGCGGCTTCCATCAACGGCAACCTGCCGAACTTCAGCAACTTCCTTCAGGACGGGGCCAGCACCATATTGCCGGCGAGCTACAACAACGACGATGAGATCATGGACACCATCGCGGAGGTTCAGATCAACACCTCTTCCTTCTCGGCGCAATACGGCATGGGCGGCGTCGTATTCAACCAGATCAGCAAGAGCGGAACCAACGACTATCATGGGTCCGGTTATGAGTATTTCTCGAACGACGCCCTAAACGCCAAGGGCTATTTCAATGGTCAGGCGCCTCCCTTGATTACAAACCCCCTGAACCCCAGCGGCCCGGAAATTTCTAACCCGGCATATCAAGTGCCGTATTTGCGATACGACCAGTTTGGTGGCTCCGTCGGCGGGCCCATTATCAAGAAAAAATTCTTTTTCTTTTTCGACATCGACAGGATCGTCAATAACAGCTCGTCGAGCGGCTACGTTACCGTTCCCACGGCCGCCGAGTTGCAAGGCAATTTTACCGGCATGTACCCCGTCTATGACCCGCTTACCACAACCGGGTCGGGCGCAACCCTTGCTCGCGCCTCGTTCGCCAGCGAATGCGGCGGCCTCAACGAGATCCCGAACGGCACCAACTGCGGCGGCGTGCCCAGCCGGATGGACCCCGTGTCGGCGGCCGTTCTGGCTTCTAAGTATGCCTGGCCCACCGCACCGCAAGGGGTAGGAACATGCGCGCCCGCTCCGTACCAGAACGAATGTACGAATAACCTCTTCCTTGCGCATATCAACCCCGCCCCGGTTCACCGCTATTTTGGGCGGTTGGACTACGTCCAGAGCGAGAACAACCGGATCAGCTGGTCTATTAGCCAGAAAGATAACCCCGGGGTCGACAATGGCCTGTTCGCCTGCCCGCTGGATTGCGGTAGCGGTGACGTGGACGGCTACAACACCCAGGTGACCGACACCTGGACAATCAGTCCGACGCTCGTGAACGAATTTAGATTTGGTTATACCAAGCAAGGCAACTGGTTCCTTTCCCAGTCCATCGGGTTGAACCCCGCGACGGCATTTGGCCTGCAAGGCACCCATTACAACCAATTCCCCATCTTCGGCTCCAATAGTCCTTATGGTGGATTCGGCGGCCCGGATGCCGTAAACCAGTTGGCGCCCGCCACGGACGCCGTTTACATCGAGAACTCGTTTGACCCCTCCGATGTGCTGACGCTGGTACGCGGCAAGCACGTTCTGAAGTTCGGGATTGAGGTGCTGATGAGCGAGGGCAACACTACGGCTTGGGGCGCCAACAGCGCCGGCAACTATAGTTTTAGCGGACAATACACCGCAGGCCCAAATCCATGTCCGGGGACCAATTGTGGAACGCTGAATACCGGAAACACGGGCTCGGGCTTCGCGGATTTCCTGCTTGGCAACGTCAATGCCTGGGCCGCGCAGAATCAGGGGCTGACAGGAATGCGGATGAAGAGCCCGCAAGCCTTCATTCAAGACGACTGGAAAATCAAGCCCAATCTCACCATCAACCTCGGCTTGCGCTGGACGGGGAACACGGGCATGAGCGAGGAACACGGTCGCCTTGGCGATTTCGACCAGAATCTTATCAATAACACCGGCCCCTTCGCGGGCACCGCGGGCTCGCTATGGTTTGCCGGTCAGGATAACCGAACGACCTTGCAGAAGCCGGTTTGGAACATCTTCCTCCCTCGGGCAGGCTTTGCCTGGTCGGTCAAGAACAACACCACCATCCGAGGCGGTATAGGTTTCTTCGCCTATAACTACAGCATGGATCTCTATGGTGGTGAGGGCGGTGGGCAAATGGGCTTCGGCGCTACCTTTCAGGGCAGCAACAGCGACCCTAATGCTGCCGCGGGCGACACGGGCTGGATCGCCGGCACGGGCAACTTTACCCCGCTCTATTTAAGCTCGAACGCTACGATGATGGCCAACGCCCTGCCTTACATTCAGGGCTCGAGGAATCCGGCGTCCTACATCACCAATCCCGTCTTTAATCCACCTTACGAACCCTATGACCTCAAGCCGGGAGAAATCTGGGAATGGACGCTCTCCGCCGAGCATCAGTTCGCGAAGGACTTTTTGGTGTCGGTTGCTTACGTTGGCAGTCACGGACTGAATCTGCAATATATCACCGACCTGAACCAAATCACCAACCCTGCCCTGCTGAACGCAAACGATGTATCGGCCTGTAACGGGGCAACACCCGCATCCATCGCTGCGAACCCCAGCACTTGTGAGCGTCCATATCCGGCGTTTGGAGGCCTTGGTGGCTCAAACTTCAACGGCATCTCCAACTACGATTCGTTGCAAATCTCGGTGCGGAAGCGTTATTCCTACGGGCTGACCCTCGATAGCAACTTTGCCTGGTCGCACATGCTGGATGACCAGGACTCGGCCGGATGGGGCAGCACCTCCGGGCAGCAGGTTTGGCAAATCGGAAACAATCCCTCCGCTAACTACGGCAACTCGAACTTCGACATCCCGTGGGCGTTTAAGGGAACCGTGCAATACGAACTGCCGTTTGGCATCGGCAAGACCTATATGAACAACAATGCTATCGCTGACGCTGTGCTTGGCGGATGGCGCTTGGCCGGGACGTGGATCTACCAGGACGGCACTCCGTTCACGGTGTTGGACAATGGCGTTAACGACTATTCGCAGGCCGGCAGTGTATATGCCAACCCCACGGGCACATCCCCCCATTCAGGCACCTGCCCCAATGGCGCAGCGGTAGGAACGGTGACCTGCTGGTTCAACCCTTCAGCCTTTGAGACCCCGGCCGTGCAGGGCAACGGGTCGTTCGGGACTGGGAGCAGAAACACGCTCTTCGGGCCAAACCTGTCTGACATTAACCTGTCATTGGCGAAGACTTGGCGTTACAAGGAACGATTTGGGCTCACCATTCGCGGCGACTTCATTAACGCCCTGAACCATCCGAGCTTCTCACTTCCGGACAACGACGTGAGTAGCACGGGCGTGGGCACCATCACAGGCGTCTCGAACGCCTCACGTACAGTCCAACTGAGCGGCCGGATAACCTTCTAATGGCGCTCGCGTCACAAAAGAGGACGGTCAATTGAGTGCGGTTTTCTCTAACTAACCAAAGCTGACACGACGAGAGAGGACGGTGACACCCCGCCGTCCTCTCTTTTTTTCTGCGGAAAACGAAAGACCGAAATGCTGTGCATTCGCCGTATACTAGCGACATGAGGACAAGACAAACCTTTGTTTTGCTCTGCAGCGCCCTTTCCCTTCTTGCCATTCCTTCGTTCTCTCAGTCCTCCCCAAGCCGCCAGGAGCAGATCGCAGCGCACATAAAGCAGGCCCAGGTTTATTTGAGCGAGAACAAGCCGGACCAGGCGGCTGGTGAGTTCAAGGCAATTATCGCGCTGGATCCAAAAAACACGGATGCCCAGGGCAATCTCGGCGTGCTGCTTTATTTCCAGGGAAAATACGCAGAGGCGATTCCGCCGCTGCGCGCCGCGCTGAAACTGCAGCCGGGCCTTTGGAAGATTCAGGCGCTGCTGGGCATGGCGGAAAAGCGGACTGGCGACGTCAGCGGCGCCCTCGGCGATCTGGAAAAAGCGTTTCCCAAGCTGAAGGAACAGAAGATTCAGATTGAAACCGGTATGGAGTTGATTGAAATCTATTCTGGGACCGGCGAGTTGGGCAAGGCCGCCGCGACTGTCAATGCGCTACAAGAACTGGACCCGACAAACGTGGAAATTACGTACGCCGCGTACCGGATCTATTCGGACCTGACCGACGAATCCAGGCTTAGCTTGTCCGTTGAGGCTCCTAACTCCGCCCGCATGCACCAGATGATGGCGCACGAACTGGCCAGGCAGGGCAAGACTGACGAAGCCATCGCGCACTACCGCGAAGCTTTGAAGATCGATCCGAAAACTGTGGGACTGCACTTTGAGCTGGCGGAGATGCTGAACCATTCCTCGATTCCCGAACGGCGCCAGGAAGCAGAGAAGGAATATGAAGCGGCCTTGGAAATGAATCCGTTTGACGAGAAGTCCGAGTGCCGGCTCGGGGATCTTGCTTCATTAGCGGGCGACGAAAAGGCCGCGGCCGAGCACTATGAGCGCGCATTAAAGCTCCAGCCGAACGACCCAGACGCGAACGTCGGCATGGCAAAGACATTGATGAGCATGAATGAAACGGAAAAGGCGCTTCCGCTTCTGGAGTTTGCCATCAAACTCGATCCGACCGACGCCATCGCGCATTTTCGCTTGAGCACCATTTACCGCAAAATGGGCCGCGCTGCCGACGCGAAAAGCGAGATTCAGGAATACCAGAAATACAAGGACATGAAGGAGAAGCTCCGGGAGCTTTACCAGCAGATGCGTTTGGAGCCAGGCAAGAAAGAACAAGAAGAGGACGCGCGCCAGTAGCCGGCGAGGCGCGCGTTTGCAATTTGCATCTGCATTCTGGCAGCCAGGAGAAGGAATCGTCCGTGTGCATTTCCTGGCCCCACGCGGAGCCTCTCTGCAAGAAAAACAAACAAAGGAATTCCATGAAACGTTCCGGAGGTGTTCGATGAGGAAGGCGCTCTTTGCACTGGCTGTTCTTTTGATCCCGAGCAGTTCGCTGTTCGCCACTTCCTATTACACGGACCGTCTGGACGATGCACGAGCGGTCTATCTTACGCGCGATAAATTCCCCGTCCACGCTGACGGCATTGAGGATGATTCGGATGCTCTTCAGGCAGCCATTAATAAAGTTCAGGAAACCACGAACCAGGGCATTGTGTTTCTGCCTTCCGGCCGCTACCGCCTAACGCGAACCATTTACATTTGGCCGGGCATCCGCGTCATTGGATACGGCAAAACACGGCCTGTTTTGGTCTTGGGCGCCAATACGCCGGGATATCAACAGGGTCTTTCGTACATGATTTTTTTCGCGGGCGACCGGCCGGGGTCGCGCTTTTCTCGCCGCTCTGGGGAGAAAAAAAATGGCCGGCCCCCCGACGCAAACCCTGGGACTTTCTATTCTGCGTTGAGCAATGTGGACATTGAGATTCGGGATGGCAACCCCGCCGCCGTGGGAGTTCGGGCGCACTACGCACAGCATTGCTTCCTCGCCCACATGGATTTTCACATCGGCTCAGGTCTTGCAGGAATTCATGATGGCGGCAACGTGGCGCAGGATTTGCATTTCTTCGGTGGAAAATACGGGATATGGACCCGCAAGCCTTCCCCTGGATGGCAGTTCACTGTAATCGACAGCACCTTTGAAGGCCAAAGCGAAGCCGCCATCCGGGAGCATGAAGCCGGGCTGACGCTGGTCCGCCCGCAGTTCAAGAACGTTCCCACGGCGATATCCATTGATGACAGATATTTTGATGAACTATGGGTCAAGGATGGACGCTTCGAGAATATCAGCGGCCCCGCCGTTATCG
Organism: Candidatus Acidiferrales bacterium; assembly: GCA_963702915.1. Classification (GTDB taxonomy): domain Bacteria; phylum Acidobacteriota; class Terriglobia; order Acidiferrales; family UBA7541; genus Acidiferrum. The sequence goes on along the minus strand of OY969770.1, from coordinate 4,976,237 downwards.
TAAGCAACGAGAAGAATCCGCGCACGGAAATTAACATGGAAGACGCGATTTGCCGCGCGGTCCCCGTTTTCGCGCTCTTCCGCGAAAGCGGCAAACAACTCGCCGGCCCACAAGATATGTACGCAGTCAAAACGTTTTCGCACGGACTTCATTTTGACGATATTGGGGCCATCCCGTCCATTCAGGATGTGTTCGACACCTCGCCATTGGCGGCGCTTCCGCCGCCCGTTGCGTCTGACATACGCAATGTGCCTGCCATGGACACTTGGGTCAACGTCCGCAGTCTCGGCGCCTCCGGTGATGGCGTGACCGACGATACGTCAGCCCTGCAGAAGGCAATCGCCGGGCACAAGACCATCTATTTCCCTTCGGGCAAGTATCGCGTGACGGACACGATTGTGTTGAATTCGGACACGATTCTGATTGGCCTGCATCCCAGCGTAACGCGCATCTTCCTGGCAGACGGAACACCCGCATTCCAGGGAGTTGGCGGACCCAAGCCGCTGCTGGTGGCCCCCAAGGGCGGCACGAGTATTATCACTGGCATCGGTCTGTACACGAATGGCATCAATCCTCGCGCCGTCGCCCTGAAGTGGATGGCAGGTGAAGATTCCATGGTCAATGATGTGCGATTCCTGGGTGGCCACGGCACAGTGGACCCGGATGCCGCGCCGGAAGAACGGCGGGGAGTCTGGGAGCAGATCTATAACAACACGCATACCGCGGATTCGGATATCAACCGGCGCTGGGATGCCCAGTATCCCAGCCTGTGGGTCGCCGACGGAGGAGGCGGCACTTTCGTCAACATCTGGACCCCGAGCACGTTCGCCCAGGCTGGCCTGTACATTTCAAACACTTCGACCAGCGGGCGCGTCTATCAACTTTCCAGCGAGCACCACGTCCGGAATGAAATCGTGATGAACAAAGTTTCGCACTGGCAGCTTTATGCCCCGCAAACGGAAGAGGAGCGGGGTGAGGGAGGGTTCGCCCTGCCACTGGATATCCGCGATTCCAGCGATATCACCATCGCAAATCTGCACATGTACCGCGTTGTCAGCAGCTATCAACCGTTCCCCTATGCCATAAAAGTTACCAATTCCCGGAACATTCGTTTCCGCAACGTCCATTGCTACAGCGACAGTAAAGCCTCGTTTGACAGCGCCCTTTTCGATCAGACCCACAATACCGAGATTCGCCAGCGCGAATTCGCCTGGCTCAACATTTCTGGCGAAGCGCCTGTGCCTCGGCCGACGGAACCCTCTCCGTTCCTGGCGGAAGGCGCCAAAGTGGAAAAGCTGGCCGGGGGCTTCTTTAATATTTCCGGCGGGGCTGTCGACGCGGCAGGCGATTACTTTTTTGTTGATGCGAAGTGGCAAAGGATTTATCGCTGGTCAGTGTCTCTGCATCAGTTGTCGCTCGTGCGCGAGAACCCGCTTGATCCGGTTAACCTTGCCTTTGACAAGTCCGGCAATTTAATCGTGATTTCCTATGAAGGGAATGGGACTGTCTATGCCTTCAAGCCAGGCACTGATTTCGATCAAATCACCCTGCTGAAGCCGGAACCAAGCGCCCCGCGCCCGGGGATGACTGCCGCACTTCCCGTGGATTACTGGCGCAACGAAAATGACTTCGTCGAGGTTGCGCAGAAAAAAAGGCCGTACCAATACGTTTCTCCCGATGGTTCCCTATTCATTCCTGCCGGCAAAGATTTCGTCATCGGGGAACTTTATTATGGCTCTAAAATCCACGACGTTCTTCATGCCTTCGGACTAGCCCCTGTGTCTGCGGGACAAATCCTTTACGTGACTGATGAAGAAGAGGAAAAGACATATCGAGCTGCCGTGGATGAGAGTGGCACACTAACGAATCTGAAACTTTTTGCAGACGTAGGCGGAGAAGGTGTGACGGAAGACACTGCAGGGAATGTCTACATCGCAGCGGGCCAGATTTATGTTTACAACCCGGCCGGGACGCTCCTCGGCATGATCAATGTTCCGGAACGGCCCTCACAACTGGTCTTTGGCGGGGCCGACAAGAAAACTCTGTTCATTGCGACGCGCAGTTCATTGTACGCGGTGCAATTGCGCAATGCCGGCCGCTAAAGGCAAGATGCGTGTTCCTTATCCCATACTCCCCGATCCGACGGCAGGCATCCCTACCCACATTTTCAAAGCGATCGGCGGAATGGCTGCCGTGAGTCTTCTCGTTCTTTGCCAGTTGATCGCGCAAACTCCCACGGATCCGAAGAAGCCCGCGCAGGCCGCCTCTCCCAAGCAAGGTGATTCGGAATCCTCACAGTTGCCGCAACTCGTGATTCTTCAGCCGCAGGGCATTCCGCCCAATCATTGGATCAGTTTCCAACTGGAAGGCACGCAGAGCAACCGCCTCGCCTTGAACGCCCGCGTGAGAGCGACTGCCGGGGATCTCGTTCAGACCGGTGAACTGGTCAGCGGGGGCAGTTATATTTCCCAGCACGATCTCCGTATTCACTTCGGCCTCGGCGCGCGGGATCACATCGACAAAGCGGAAATCAACTGGCCCAACGGAAAAGTGGAAACGCTTACGAATCTGTCCGCCGACCACTTCTATAAGGTAAAGGAAGGCCAGGGTGTCGTAGGGTCCCAAGGTCCGAGTGTGCCGACCGCCAAGCACGAATGATGCAATTCGGGCGTGGCTGGCAGGTTTAAATAGAGCGCGCAAGAAAGCCGCGGCTTCCGTTGAATGATTGAGAGGGATCTATGAGGACATTTCAAGTGCAGTTCATGGTGTTACTTTTCGTGTGCATGGCGGGCGTGAGTGGAGGCGGGAACGTTCCTAAGGACTACAAGGGCAAACCTTTTCAGGATGCAACTCATGCCACAGGGCCTCAGGTGATCCCTGGCAGGCTGGAAGCGGCGCTTTACGACATTGGCGGCGAGGGCATTGCGTATCACGACGTGGACGCGATCAATCATGGCAGCGGAGTGTTGAACTACGAGCCAGGACACTGCGAGGAAGGCGTGCCGGCTTACGTCTGCCACTTTCGTGAAAACGAAGGTGTGGATTTGTCCTATGTAAAAAAGAGGGCGGATCTGAACCATCCCAATGTGGTCACGCCGGAATGGCAACAGTTGTACATCGGCTGGACGGAGGACGGCGAATGGACCAACTACACTGTGAACGTGAAGAAGGCCGGTACGTACAGAATTGTCGCAATGTATTCCCACACCGCGCAAACCATCAGTTTTTCGTTGAATGACAAGCCTGCCGCCGACTGCAAGCTCCCTCTCGATCCCGCTACGCAATTTCCCATGAAGGAGTACCCGGATTGGGTCGTCTGGCACATTTGGAACAAAGCGGACTGTGGAGAAATTAATTTCCCTCAAGCAGGTCTCCAACTGTTAACTCTGCATTACAAACATGGAAATAATCTTGCCTATTTTGATTTCATACTCGCAGACAAGATGGGACCGGGGAATTGAGTAACAGAGTTCAGTAACGCAAAGTACTAGCTTTTTGAGATTCGTTATTTTATGGATTTTCTTGAAGGCTCTGGTAGCGATACCGGGAGTCCCTCGATGCTCGTAGGACTTTTCGCAACAATATTGGAAAAACCGAATGCTGTAAAGGGTTTTCGGCCGATCACCCACTTTTTAGAAGTCCATCAAAAATGGCAAATTTTGCCCCGTTTCATTCGAAAAAATAGTTCAAATTAGTCCAACTCAGCGAAAACGTCGAAGTGCGATACCCCCCGCGATACTTTTTGCGAAAAGCTGCTCGTAACGAGTGAACAGATTGTGGGTCCGCATGACCTTTGGGCGGCCGCCACGAGGGTTGACAGGCAGTTCTCGCAGCAGTCTTATTGTGTGCGGGCGCTCCGGCGTTCGGACTCAAAAATCCAAATGTCGCTGACTCGGCACCACTAACCCGTTGGAGCGCCCAGTGGCAGCCCGTGCTATAAACTCCCTATGCCCAAAATCATTGAGCGATGGCTCCTCTTCAAATATGTCGGCGGGGAGTTTACGCCGATGTCAAAGCCCCTCAGGACAAAAGAACGCGCAGAGCAAGCGCGGCTGAAGTATCCAGAGAAAGAGCGCAAGGCGATTGGCATCGGCGTGATCCGAACCAATGATTAGTTCGGCGTTCCGCGAAACGATGCCAAACGGTTCTGCTGGATCATCGAGGATGTCGGAGGGCTTGAGGTCCACACGGTAGTCCTCAACGGTGTAATCACGTGTGTGTTTCTCGCAAAGCGTTCGAGAGTGGCTTGGGCGCTGCCAGTTCGACTGCACCATCGATGATGTTTAGTAGTTTGCAGAAACTGACAGTCTGTAACCATCGTCGTCCGTTCCGAGCATAGGACAGATAGAACAGCGTAGGAACAACGATAAAGACTGCAACGCAAGCCCACCAAAGCGGCTGTTTTGACCCAAGCGAAAGTCCTGCGAACAGAAGGGCAGGATAGATGAGGTGTAAGAACATTTTCGATTCGGCTTGGAACCTATGACAATGAGCAAAAACTGTATCCATCCCGCTGACTCGCCCGCAATCGAGCACGAGCCTTTCCCATAGATGAAACCTTAACCGCCTCACTTGCTCCGCAGACCAGCCCTCAAGTCCTCTGCTCGACCCGAAAGAGGCGTGCCACGCTTGCGAGAACGCTCTCTTGTCGCTCCGCAGGACAACTGATTTAATTCCCGGTATGTAGTCGAGTGTCTCAAAAAGAACACCGATAACGTAAGTCAGCCCACCAAGGACCAGCGGGACGACAACAGCCTTCCAGTTCTGTTGCCCATCCACAAAGAACGACCGCAAAGAAGGTGGCATTTTTTCTCGTATCAGAAAGAATGTCGCGAGGGTCGCTGCTCCGGGTGTTATCCGAGACAAGATGTCATAGTAAAAGAATGGTAGTTTGTCCACAGTCTCACCTCCAGAAATCGAACCATTTGGCAACTGCTCGTCCGCATGAACAAATACTTGGACTTTATCTGCATTCTCTCTCACTAGTGCTGGTCAGTATAAGTAGACTTAACCTCGGAACTGGCCACGATTGACTCCTCTTTCGAACAAACGCTAATCGAAGTTTGGCGGCAGGCCCTCGTGGAGAATGCCAAGACCGTCAAGCTAGGGTCGGAGCGTTTCCCTGTTCTGAGCACTCCCAAGCGAAGGCTGAGGCAGGTGGATTTCGTGTTCGAGGGAAACGAGATTCGCGGACTGGAGCAGAATCCGGAAACGAAATCCTGTTGGGCACAAATGGCACGCTCGGGAAGCAAGGTGATGCAGTTCCTCAGCAAGGGACGCTACGTGGCGAACGTGGTGGACGGGAAGGTAACTCTTTATGGGAAGCAATGAAGGGGAAGCCGTGCTGGGGCACGGCCCGAGGCGTATGCTCAGAAACTGAGCCGCCCAGACATTGCCCAAAACACCCAAGGGAGAGCGGCGATTAAACGAGAGGCCAACAGGCGGGACTTGAATTCGAATGGCTAAAGGAAACTCTCGAACCCCGCGACCCAGACAAATAGACCCACTTAGCATTTACCCACGAGGAGCCAAGAGAGTCTCTTAGACTTCACAACAACGTAACGCGGCAACATTTCTCGTGTAGAGGTAACTAAATGTCGATGTCTCGCACAGAAGGAATCTCGCGAAGAAATGTGGTTTTGGTCCTCTTTGGTTCTGCGTTATCTTTGGCTGGTTGTGACAGTGAGGAATCGGCTGAATCTCTTCGATTGAGCCTTCAAGAGGAAGTCAAACAGGTCGATGATGCTCTCGATGAGCTGGAATCTGCCGTGGATAAGTTCGAGACGCAAGATTGGCGCGAAGTCGTACCGGAAGTGAAAGACGGTCTCGCTGAACTTCAGACAAAAGTCAAAGCCCTAGAAGGGATGTTGATACCGCGACAACCCGACTAAATCGCACAGAAACTAGTGCGACCACTTGAATTCACCACTTGCTTGGGTACCCGACTGATCGCGCCAAGATGATTATCTGGTGAGGCTGCAAATTCAGAGTCTTGGTGGGGGCGGGCCTATTGGTGCTCGCCTGCGCCACCACTTAACCTGTTTCCACGTTAATCAACCAGATTATGGCTGATTATCATCCGCGCCGCGTGGCAGACAACTTCCTTCCCGCATCCGCGTTACTTGGGTAGCCGTGCAAATCCTTGCTGCGCTTGTCATTTTTGTCCTGTCTTTTGTCCTGCGGGCCAGTTAACTGACAAGAAAGCAGAAGCAGCTTCACCAAGCAGCGATGAACAGACGACTGGATAATTGTCTTAAGAGGGTTCGAAATGAAGGTTATACGAATTGACCGAAGCCTCGCCACGCTTGCGCCATTTGCTTTCCTTTTTCTCGCTATAATGCCGAAAACTCTGACGGGTCAAACTTGGGCAAATGTCGCACACCGGAACGAGTGCACACAGAATATCGAGGCGCGTACCAGCGCCCAGAATGGCAAGCAGTGGGGGCTTTTGGTCTCGCTGGCCAGACAATACATCAGTTCTTGCCTCGACCTAGACAGGGGGCATGAGGGAGAGGCTTTTGCCCTCTCGGACGTGGCCATCGGTCTAATCGAGCAACGCAAATTCGAAGAGGCAATCCCTATTTCTCAGAGGTGTGCAGCGGTTAAGCCGGATGCTGCATTCTGCTATGTCAACATGGGAGAAGCTCTGCTTGGCTTGGGGAAAAACATAGAAGCAAGGCAAGCGTACCAACTAGCGGTCAGTATTGGCGGATATGACACGATAAACGGCGCAGCGGTCCATTTGGCGCAGAGGCGGTTAACTCAAATCCCTGCCGAGGAACCTCCTCCGTCTGTGACCGAGCCGGAGACAAAGAAGTACGGGACTGGGTTCATTGTATCCAGTCAGGGGCACGTACTAACAAATAACCACGTTGTTGACGGCTGCAAAGCTCTGAAAATCTTACCGGATGGCGAGCGACTCGAAGTCATTAGCAGAAACCGATCTGCTGATTTGGCACTGCTCAAACTCGAAACTCCGCCAAGCTCCATCGCCGTACTCAGGGTTGGTCCCACGCCGAAACTCGGTGACGCCGTTGTGGCGTTTGGCTTTCCGTTGCCGGGTCTCCTCTCGTCCCACGGGAATGTATCGACGGGAATTATAAGCGCCACGTCTGGGTTGCAGGACGACGTTCGATTCATCCAAATCAGCGCCCCAGTGCAACCGGGCAACAGTGGTGGCCCGCTGTTCGATTCTAGCGGCCACGTGATTGGAGTAGTGGTTTCGAAGCTCGACGCGATACAGATAGCTCGTGCAACCGGGGACGTTCCGCAGAACGTGAATTTTGCAGTGCATTGGTCCGAGGTCCGGGCATTCTTGGACGAAGAAGGCATTCAATACCAAAAATCCCCGTCTCAACGAAGCCTCAGTACAAGCGACATCGCGGCCAAGGCTACGCAAGTGTCGGTTGAGATTGAATGCACGCCATAACCCTCGCTCCGAATCGCGACGGCTAGATATGCAGGTTTCTTCCAGTCTGGGAGGTTCATCGCGTCTCCTATGACCGATTCAGGACATGCATCTGCGCTCGACACTTCCCTTGGAGATTTCTATAGCACGTCCCACGAACGGCAACAGGGTTCGCCCACGATGGGCGGCTTCAAGACCAAGGCCCTTGCTTTTCATGAAAAGCTGAAGGCTGCAACTCAGCACACCCAAGAAAAGCGGCATTAAACGGCAAAATCGCCCCCTGTGCCCAGAAGCGATTTCAGGCACGGGCGACCCTCGGGGCATGGTTCCGGTGCGGCAGGCCGGTGCGGAGGTCATTATGACTTTTTGGGCCAAGCTGGCGGGGCATCGTGGGGCTGGCTGGACTGCACGGCGCTTCGGGCAAGCGAAAGTGCGTCGAGTGCAAAAGGAAGAAGACTCCGGGCGCATTTCCTTCGGAGCGGAGTTCCACGTGTTGGGTGTGCTACCGGGACCGCAAAGGTTAAAGCCGCCAAGGTGAAAACTACTGAGGAGGGCAAGCGGGTATGGCAGTAGACGATGCCCATACCAACGAAGCAGAAAGTCGAGTTTTACGATAAGATTTGTTCAGCGATCCCGTAGCTCAACGGATAGAGCGTCGGACTTCTAATCCGAATGTTGCGAGTTCAAGTCTCGCCGGGGTCGCCATCCTTCAGGGGGAAAACACGGCTCTCCACATCTGCTAAGTAAAGACGCTCAAGCCAAGAACTAAAACCTTCCGCCGACTGCGGTATAATAGCCGCAAGATGTGGAGTTGGTTGATCCAAAACAAAGAATGGTTTTTTTCTGGCGCTGGTATAGCTGCCATCGCAGCGATCTGGTGGGTAGCCACGAGGGTATTCGGCGGGTTTCTCGGCGGCATTTGGCGCTGGTTCCGGCGTCCGTGGGGATCGTCGTCAGGGCCGGGGCATCGTGTAGAGTTGAAGATTGTTCCCGACCACGCACTCTGCCAGTGGCAGGAAGGTTCCATAGCAGGCAAAGAGGCGATGATGGTGTACTGCAAGTTGTATGTGACCAACGTCGCCCCGATTCGCCCTTTTCAAATCCTCAACGCCTACATCAAGAAGCCGTTCACGCGTGGCTACATTCCGCCACGACCACGGGATGCGGAAATTCCCATGATTCCGGAGCTTGGCGACGCCCGGCTGGCTAGTCAGTTCGAGGCTCGCTTCACCATCTCCCCTTCCGTCTGCAAGGCGGGAACCGTGTTCACCTGCGATGTCGTCTTGGTTGACCAGTTCGGGGAAGAGCATACGGCTAAACTCGTGCAGTTTCAGCCCATGGGCGGTCCCGCATGGGAGAACATGCGCAAGCAGGAGCGGTCACAGCGGCTCCAAGAAATCGCAGAAAAGGCTGTTGAGCGCACCAAAAAGGAAACGGGGCTTAAGTAGCTCCACGTCTCAGGCGAGCAGCAGGTCTGACCGGTCGTAGGGATGACGCCCTTTTGCTTCCCCAAGTTCCTTTGGTCTCTTGGTTATTGTGTCGTTGGGACTGGGCACGTATACGAGCTTGCCCAGTGGACCAGAAACTCGGGGATTACATAGTTAACTCTTTTGGAGGCAGGAGATGACGCGACTGGGCGGCTGGAAGAGGATAGGGATTATTGCTTCGGTTGTCTGGATTCTTGGGGCGGGCATCTACACCTTCACTACCCTTGACCATGACGAACTACAGTTACGTTATGAGGAAGCACGGGACATGAAAGGCAGCCCCGAATGGCTGCTTCTTCGCTTACACCGTGCACTATTCAGTAATGATTACCTTGCAGAAGCCTACCCCCCAGATGTGTCTCCTTGGCCGGAAACCGCTTTTGTCGTGGGCGGCTCCGTGCCCCTTGGCTGGGGCTTTGCCTATCTTGTTCTCTTTCTCGTGCGCTGGGTTAAGTGGGGGTTTATGAGTCCCGGAAATTCAAATTGACCCACTACCAAACTTTTGGTCATAGGTGATGAAAAGGCGAAAGTGTGCTAACGTCCTTTGAGGAGGAAAACCGTGTTTTCTGGACAAGTGATTCCGCCCGGAGAGCCTCTCGCGCCTCTACCGGAGCTTGTATGGTCAAACGAAGTGAGTATCCGCAGAATTGTGAAGAATGGTAGCGTCGAATACAAAGTGGAGTTTGTTCACTCGTCGAAGGGCGATACCGACTTCGATGCACTCGTTCGCAGATATGTGGGTGGCGTCGTGGACAAACTGCCTCGTTGATTTAATCTCGGTGCCCTTTGTTCCAACTCTGGTTGGTGCCGCCGCGCATAAGCCTGTTGCCGTGATTGTCCAAGAGAATTGCCCCACGCGGGCCGCGCTTCGGCAGTTTCTCCAAATGGCGTCTGAATCCTTTGTTAGTCAAGTCCTGAGCGAACCCGCTCCCACATTCGGGGCAGCGTTCTCCGGGCTGTTGTTCAACCTCGCGCGTTGCCGCCATTCAGCACCTCCGCAGATCATTTTATGGGGCCTATGACCCTTTCTATTTCTTCTCTTTCGGTGGTGGCGGAGGGGGCCATGGATCAACCCTGTCCACTTTTTCGACGCGATCTCGCTTCTCCGATTCTCGCAGTGGTGCGTTATCTCTCGCGGGAACGGGCTTGGGAGGGGGTGTCTTTTTATCGGCCATCTGATTGTGCTCCTTATGGCGTTAGTCCGCGAGCCTGCTTGACTTCCTGCTGGCATCGTCGAACTAACTTTCGATCATTTGGTAGGCGGCTCTCGATATTCACAAGTTGCACAGTCCGTTCTTTCAAGAGCCGCAACTCGTTCTCGCACTCGGATAGTATATCTCCATCGGACGCCCGTCGCCAAAGCCGCTCATACTCTATATAGAGTTGACGCCAACTGCCGCGAAGATTAGCCATTGCGTCGATGCGTTCCGAATAGTTCAGGGATGGCAGAATAATCGCAAGAACAGCGTTTAAGGCTCCTAGCCCAACCGGAACATTAGGGAGACGCTCCCACCAATGAAGACTAAGGAGCGCGCTGGAGGAGGTTAAGGCCACCGTGATCTTCAAGGCCTTCTCTCGCCACATGAAACGTTTGACCAAGCATCCCCAATATCTGACATTCGTGTCAGCGTCCAACAGGTCTTCCCACACGGATTCTCTGAAATCGGTCATTCTCCACCCACATGAACCCCTTGCACCATGTCCAGATTAGTAGCACACCCGCCTCATTGTCTCCAAGACCTGTGCAGCAAAACATTTGTGACAAAGTATCTTAGCCTGTGAGTTCGTTGCGTTGAACGTCCAGTCATTCGGTGGTAATCTCCTCATTAAGGACGGAAAGGCAAATGACATGTATGAAATAGACTTCTTACCAGTTGGCGATGGTGAGCGAGGCGGCGATGCGATTGCCATGCGGTTTGGCACCCAATTCACCCCGCAGCAACAAAAGGTCGTCGTACTCGATGGTGGGACGCAGGAATCAGGAGCGTCGCTGGTATCCCACATCAAGAACTTCTACGGGACAAGCGTTGTCGATCTGGTAGTCTGCACGCACTCGGACTCAGACCATGCCAGCGGGCTGACGGAAGTGCTTGAGGGTCTGACCGTGAAGAAGTTAGCGATGCATCTCCCGTGGAACCACGCAGCGAACATCGATGAACTCTTCAAAGACCCCAAGATAGACGAAGACAAACTGAAAAGCCGCTTCAAGAAATCATTGGACAACGCTCATCAGTTGGAGCAACTCGCCAAGAAAAAGAACATTCCAATCATAGAGCCATTTTCAGACAATACGCAGGCGGGCGACTTCTCTGTGCTCGGGCCAAGCAAGAAGTTCTACGAGGAACTTCTCCTATCCTACCGGGGCGCACCCGAAGCGGCGGTCAAACAGGCTTTTGCTCAAAAATTTGTTGCAGCAGCAGCCGATGCGGTTAAGTGGGTGATGGAGAATTGGGGAATCGAGACACTCGCTGAACCCGAAGTGAATGCCAGCAGTGCCGAAAACAATTCCAGCGTGATTCTCCTCTTCAAGTATGACAACGATATGTTCCTGTTCACTTCCGATGCGGGTGTTCCAGCCCTTGGTGGTGCTGCAGAGGTTGCGAAAAGAATCGGCGTCGATTTGAGCACCGCTAATCGATTGCAGGTTCCTCATCACGGAAGTAAACACAACGTCGGCCCTACCATTTTGAACGTGATCGTCGGGCCGAAGAAAGCCGCTGAACAGTTTACTAAGACCGCCGTTGTCTCTGCTCCGAAGAAAGGCGAGCCGAAGCATCCCTCTAGGAAGGTCGTAAATGCCTTTATCAGGAGAGGGGCGAAGGTCATTGCGACTCAAGGCCAGATAATTTGCTGCCGCGGCGGCGGTGCTCCTCAACGGAAGGATTGGGTTGAAGCGGTTGCCCTCCCGTTTTCTAATCAAGTCGAAGAGTAGGAAGAGATGGAGCTACCCTTCGACAAATATACATACCGAGCAAGACTTCTACCTTCGCTCCTCACATTTCTGCCAGTGGCGTTCGCAGCTACGGTGTGGTTCCCCGGACAGGAAGCAACATGGAAGGTCTTGGGGCTAATTTTCGTTTCATCCGGTCTGGCCACACTGCTTTCTCACTTCGGCCGCGACCTCGGGAAACGCAAAGAGACCGAACTATTTCGCATGTGGGGCGGGGTTCCGACGACCCGGATGCTATCCCATCGCTTCACGAGATTCGACGCCGTGACGCTCGGGCGATACCATACCAAGCTAAAGGCGCTGCTACCTGACCTGCAAATCCCCGACTTGGCCAGCGAGAGAGCGAACCCGTCTGGCGCAGCCGAGATATACGGCTCTTGCACATCTTTTCTGCGGGAGAAGACCCGCGACCAAAAAACGTTCCCCCTCGTGTTCGCTGAGAACATCAATTTCGGCTTTCGCAGGAATCTTTACGGCTGGATGCCGATTGGAGTGATCGCTGCTTCGGTGGGGGTGTTAAGTTGTGCTCTCTTCACGGCCACGCATCTACGAGCCGAACAATCGGTGCTGCTGTTTGGTATTGCGGGGGCGGTGGTGAGCGTTACGCTGTTGCTTCTCTGGCTGCTCGTAATCAAGCCGGATTGGGTGCGTCTGGCCGCAGATGCCTATGCGGAACGGTTGATTAGAAGCCTCGACAGCTTGTAGCGGTTTAGCGTTTACTCGGGGGATTTAGCTATTGCTGCCGTCTCAGGCGAACAGCCGTCCGGATTGATCGTAGGGATGATGCCCGTTTGCTTCGCCAAGTTCCTTGGGTCGCTTAGTTACCTATTTCCGGTCCAGAATCCGTCTACGGGATATCCGAGGAACTTACATACTAGCCAAATCAACCCGCACGCCGGTAACGAATACAGAGGTATGACGAAGATGATCGTTGCCCACCATGACAGCGAAAAGGGCCGGATGGCGGTTCCTCCTGTCAGAATGCGATAAGGCTCGACGAAAAGAGCATCTAGGTGTTCTCGCGCTCTCATACGTGGATTGTACGCACTTACCCGGTCTTGTCGAAAAAGATAGTAAAGGTGGCTGCTGAGTAAGCGACACCTGTCCGTGCGGCCAGCTATCCGGCAAGCCGGGTAATACTGCACGATGAGCGGCAGGAGGCAACCATGGCGCTATGCAAATGGAACGGCGGCGCGTGCGAGCGGGAAACGAATCACCCTTCGGGGATTTGTGACAAGCATAGAAAGATGACTCCGACCATCGTAGCGTCATTGGCGGCTGGGGTTATCGGTACCGAGCATTACGGCTTGTACGACAACGGCGAAGTATTTCTCTTTGACGCACATGGGCAAAAGTACAAAGTTCAAGAATCACTTGCCGAAAAGGTCCGCGCGACAATCAAAGCAGATGGCAGGTAAGGCGCTGGAGGAGCCTATTAAGTAAGCGTCCGGTTGTGGCCGTCTGTGAGAATTGTGGGTAGTCAGAGGATGATGGCTCATGTGGGCACATCGGGAAGTGTCCACTTGAGGAAACGTGGACACTTCGGAACGGATAGTCGTTAAGAGAGAGCCGCGTAGACGGCGGTCGGTAGCGGAGAAGCGGCGGATCGTCGAGGAGACGTTAGCGCCAGATGCGTCGGTGGCCAAGGTGGCGCGGGCGCACGGAGTGAATGCCAACCAAGTGTTTGCATGGCGGCGTCAGTATCGCCAGGGGTTGTTGGGCGAGACGCAAGAAACGGCGAACTTGTTGCCGGTGCATGTGACCGGAACGCGAGCAAGCAAAGCGCATCGCTCGGACCGTCGGCACGCTGCCCAGGGAAGCGAGGAAGCAGCGGGCGCGATTTACGTGGAACTTCCCAAGGGACAACTGCGCATCACGGGGCGTGTGGATGCAGAAGCGCTGCGTGTGGTGCTGGAGCAGTTGCTGGGATGATCGGGCTGGCGGCGGGGACGCGCATCTGGATCGTGGCGGGGGTGACGGACATGCGGCGCGGGTTTGTGGGACTGAGCGGGATGGTGCAGACGGCGCTGGCGGAAAATCCGTTTTCCGGGCAGGTATTTGTGTTTCGCGGGAAGCGCGGGGATCTGGTCAAGCTGCTGTGGTGGGACGGTGATGGGCTGTGCTTGTTCGCGAAAAGGCTGGAGCGCGGAAAATTCACCTGGCCGCAAGCGGCGAACGGTACGGTTTCGCTGACGCCAGCGCAGTTGTCCATGCTGCTGGAAGGGATTGATTGGCGGCGGCCAGTGCGCAGTTACACGCCACAGATGGCGGTGTGAAGGGCAGTGGTTATCTGTTGCGCATTTTTCTTTGTTGTTTTTTCTTTCTCTACGTTTTTTGCTTGCGCATAAAAAAGTTTCTGGCATACTGCGCGCACGATGACACTGCGCGCGACACTTCCTGATCTCGACACACTCGATCACGAAGCATTGAAGGCGCTAATCTTCATCCAGCACGGACAGCTTCTCTCCCAAACGGAAGAACTCCTCTCCAAGAACGCGCAACTGCAATCGCGCGACAACGAGATCGAGCACTTGAAGCTGCTCATCGCCAAGCTGCGGCGCATGCAGTTCGGGCGCAAATCGGAGAAGCTGGACCGCCAGATCGAACAGCTGGAGTTGCGGCTCGACGAGTTGGAAACAGCGCGAGCAGAGAAAACCGCGCCTCTGCAACTGCCTGTTGCTGTCGCGTCCGTTACGAATGCAGCAAAACCCACACGGCGGCCGCTGCCGGAGCACCTGCCGCGCGAAGTGAAAAAGTATCCGCCGAAGCAGAAAGCCTGCCCGGACTGTGGTGGTGAGTTGAAATCGCTCGGCGAAGACATCTCGGAAATCCTGGAGTATGTGCCGGCGCATTTCAAAGTGATCCAGCAGGTGCGTCCGAAGCTGGCCTGCGCATGCTGCGAACGCATTGTGCAGGCAGAAGCGCCGAGCCGTCCCATCGAGCGCGGCATTGCTGGGCCCGGACTGCTGGCGCATGTGCTGGTCTCGAAATACTCTGATCACTTGCCGCTGTATCGCCAGTCGGAAATTTACGCGCGCGAAGGCGTGGAGCTGGAACGCTCGACACTCGCGGACTGGGTGGGCGGCACGAGCGCGTTGCTGGCACCGCTGGTGGAAGCGCTGCGACGCCACGTGATGAGCGCAACGAAGCTGCACGCCGACGACACGCCGGTTCCGGTGCTGGCGCCGGGCAACGGCAAAACCAAAACCGGGCGGCTGTGGACCTACGCTCGCGACGACCGTCCTGCGGGAGACGCAACGCCCGCGGCGGTGTGGTTCGCCTACACGCCGGATCGCAAAGGCGAGCACCCGCAAGCACACTTGAGCAACTTCACCGGAACGCTGCAGGCAGATGGCTACGCGGGCTACGATCAGATTTACGAAGCGGGGCGCATTCAGGAAGCCGCTTGCTGGGCGCACGTGCGCAGAAAATTCTACGATCTGGTGGCGGCGCACAAATCGCCAGTGGCAGCGGAAGCGCTGGAGCGCATCGGCGCGTTGTACGCCATCGAAAAAGAAATTCGCGGGCGCTCGCCAGAACAGCGACGCGAGGTTCGCAACCAACAGGCGCGCCCGCTGTTGGAATCGTTGAAGCAGTGGCTGGAAGAGACCTTATGTAAACTATCCAGAAAATCGGACACCGCGCTGGCAGTCCGTTACGCGCTGGGACGCTGGGAAGCGCTCTTGCGCTACGTGGACGACGGCCGCATCGAGATCGACAACAATGCCGCGGAACGAGCATTGCGCGTGGTCGCCCTGGGCCGCAAAAACTACTTGTTCGCAGGCTCCGATGCCGGTGGCGAACGCGCCGCAGCGATCTACAGCCTGATCGGCACCGCCAAACTCAACGGCATCGATCCCGAAGCGTACCTGCGCGACGTGCTCTCGCGTATCGCCGACCACCCCATCAACCGCATCGAAGAACTCCTGCCTTGGTACCTCGCCCCCGCCACAGAAACTGCTTCGTTAACGTAATCCGCCCGTCAAGACGGTCAACTTCGGACGCTTACCCTATTAAGGAAGGTACGGCATGATTACATGGCAACAGCGCGAGGAACAATCCGCCGCAGACCTACGCATGACCCGAGAGGAATGATGCACAATGTGCATTAGGAGGAGCGACTAGAAGATATCATGGAACACGATCTAGATTGGCATAAAACTACATGCGAAAAATGTCATCACCTTGGCGGGGATGTGTGGGATTGGTGCTCAGAGGCCCAAGAGCTTCTCGCCGCGGAAGGGAAGCCGGGGGCTGACGCCTTATTCCCTCCGGAAGACGACGAGGGAGCGGACTCATGAAATGTCCAAATCGAAAATGCCGCTCGACCCGTTTCAAGAATATCGGGCCTGCGAGCTTGCTCCCAAGAGAAGCGTGGGCGAAGCAAACGTTGCGGAAAGCTGGCAGACGGATGGCCGCGTTCCAATGCTTGGACTGCGGCAAAAAGTTCCCCGCATTGGCGAAGTGACCCCCCGCCCGCGAAAAGCGACGCTGGGAAGCGGCGCATTCCCAGCCCCGAAATTTTCGGACGTTGGGGGGTTGAGCACGACTCGGATTCAATCAGGTAACCGACCTGTTCTTTCCGAAGCGAAAGAGCAGTCGGGTGCACCCGCCGCGTGCCTTTCCGCTGTATGTTTGTGTGCCGTTGTCAGCTCATTAGGATTAGTCCATTGCACGACAATTAGCGGCTGCGGGTTTCGGCTGTTAGTCGCGGCAAGATGCCCGACTGCTCTTCACAAGTATTCTACTCCTTTGAAATCTGAAAGGGAGCGGACTTGTAACCCGCCTGAGGAAATGAACCGATTTACGTAGTGCTTTAGTTCCTGCTCCCCAACAGGAAGCAGATCAAATCACTTTCTTTTCCGAGTTCCCGATAAACAGCAAGGCACCGCTGGCACTTGTCTTTCCTGATGTGTGCCAGAACTTTGTCGGCGCCGGCTCTCCGGAATCTCGGGCACAGCGTCAGACCAGGCGACCTGCTCAGAATTGCCCGAATCTCGGGAGGGAAATCCCATGCAGGTTTTTTCTTGCGGGGCAAATGAATCTCCAGTAGGGAGCGGTCTAAGTCGTGCCTGATATTATCACCCGACGCGGAGTTGATCGTTAACCGACCTTCAGACCGTTAACGTCTTTCATCAGTTTCTTGAGATGGTCAGCCGACATATCAATAATCGGCTCATACATGAACGAGTTCAGGTGGATGCTCTCAGGAGTCATGAGCACGACACGCTGCATGAGTTTGACTTCATCCACATCCTTCGCGAAAACCTCTCTGAACCTCTTGAACAATTGGAATGTCTGATTTCCTTTAATAGCCTTCACAAATGCATCATCGTTGATTTTCGCAATCATGAAACGCTCCGCTGAGAGTCGGATGGCGATGGCTAGGACGATCTTATGCTCGAAGTTGAAGCCATCTGCGCACTTTAGGCACTCACTCGCTGAGGCGTACAGTATGTCCATCACTTTTCTGTCATCTTTGTCCGATTTCTTGTTGCATTGGAAAACGCTGTTATACACCGCGTCCAAATCTGCCAACGTGATGTTAGCCGAGTTGTCCTTCCAGTGGAGCAGCGCGGTCAGTTCAGTGTAGATGGCTTCCTTTCTACCTCTAGTGTATTCAATAAGATTTCGCATGAACGGTATGCACGCGATTCTTTTCTTGTCGTCCTTGAAGAAATCCTCTTTCAAGTCTTTCCCAAACACATCTGTAACGCCTTCTGCCCGTCCGATCACGATCTCGTTGTTGCTGTCTTGCTTAAATGCCATCAGGCAGTGTGGATACCTCACAAACCTGCTAAGCACGGTTCGATAAAAATCAAAGTTATGGGTCAAGAGGATTTGTTTGAAGTTGGCGTCCTCTGCAATCTCTTGTAGGTATTCGATTATGGCGTATTTGTTTTTGTAGTCGAATGAGTCTGCGATGTCGTCAATAACAAAGAGCGTCGCAGTGTTCGCCTGTCTGCGCGCTTCGACTTCAAAAATGATATTGAGAACATAGAGTGCCTTTTGTTCGCCCGTGCTCAAGGCGGCCAGCAAATTGGCCTTTTCCAATGTCGCCTTTTCGTCCCCATCTTCGTAGATAAATTCGACTGTCGGTTCTTCTCTCCCGAGGATTACATCAACTCTGTTTTTTAGGTTCAATCTAAACGGCACATGGAATCTGTCGTTGAAGATGTCCAGTACGCGCTCCCACCGCGTTCGCTCTTCCCTCGCGGCGTCTTCAATTTCTTTCATTTTTTCTCGACAGCCTTCGTCTTGTGCAAGTAATTCCCTGTAAAGGTCATTCTTGCCCCAGATGTAAGATTTCAGGACTTCTTGTCGAAAGTGAGCAACGTTTTCGAGATGGGGCAAAAGTTCGGGATTCTTCAGAAGATAGTTGGAGAACGCTCTGAGATTGGCATGTTCATTCAGGAGTTTATCGATCTTATCGAATCGTGCTTTCAGTTCCTTATCTTCTGCGATTTGCTTTTTCTCTTCTTCGATAACAGTTTCAAGGTCTTTCCGTGTCAATATCACTTTTATTGCGCCGGGGCTGTTTAAGTTGACACTGTGTTTCGCCTCAAAGAAGCCATGATCAGCTAGTTGCTTTGCTATCGAAGCTGCGTTGTAGTAGTTGAAGATGCCGCGCTTGAAATATGTGGAAGCCGCAAGAAGCTCGTTGTATTTCTGGATGTATTCTGCGATTGCGGTCTTAAAGTTCTCTGTCGCCAGAAAAGCCAGAACCCTCTCATCAAAAACCTTGTCATATTCAACAAAAGCGAACTGCATTCCGCCTTCGTCCTTTATCTCACGCTCTAGACGCAGCAGCGCCTTCATGAATTGATTGTCGGTGCTGGTAAAAGCGGAAGAAATCTCCACTTCCATGTCTTTCTTAGACCCGCCCGATTGTTCTTTAAGAGCTTTTAGGAAAGTAGCTTTCGCAGCGTCAATTGCCTTATTCAATTTGGTGTGTTGTTTTCGTAGTTCCTTGTTCACGAGAAGAGTGGATGTGTGTTCTTCATCTGCATCTGCGTCATCGTAAGGGGTAATAACGAAAACTGCCTCCGGTGGCAGTCCCACATCATTCTCGTCTGTGATCACTCGCTTCGTTATACGGTCAGGGAAGATTCTGTCACGAGAAGCTTTTCCTTCACTCAGGTCTTGAAACGTACGTGCAAGCGAGGTTTTCATGGCCCCGTTGGGGGCATAAAGTGCGATGGCGTTGCACTGCGAAAAGTCAAACAGGTGCGCTAATTTCTTAATGCCATAGCAGTGTTCCAGAGCTACCTTTATAGTCTGCATTTGTGCCTACCTTGCGGCATTGTAGCATTCGCGGGATACGATTGGTTCTTCCCCTCTTGCCGGGTGAATGCCTCCCTGAGCATCATTTGTTGGTTAAGTACACGCTACCGCATTTCATTCTTGTAGACATTCACGTAAAATAGTGGAACATTGGATTCAGAAACCTTTCGCTCCCAACAATCCTAGTTTCGGAGGGTAAGAACATGCGAAGCCCAACCCTCGCGCTCGTCCTTCCTTTCATTTTGGCTTGTGCTACATCTGCGTCGGCACAGAAATTGGACGTGAAAATAATCGACCGACTGGACAACGAAATAGAATACACATACGTCGTACCTTCCCATTTCAGTTCGCAAGGCAACACAAATTTGAATTGCAACACAATGGGGGACAGCACAAATTGCAGTGGAACGACTACTACGAGTGGCACGAGTACGCCTGCCCATCAGGTGTCGTACCACGTGCGGGGAGCAACATTTACACTTCTTTTGCCTGATGGTCGGGGGGCAATCGTCAATTGCGAAAGCAAATTCGCAGAGCACATGGCTGGTCCTGCTGGGAATCACCGCAATTGCCGGGTTCCTTTGGTAGACAACATCACCGCAGAGTTCAAGGGCGACAAAGCCAAATTAGTTTGGGTAGTTAGTTTGGATGGAAAGAAGATGCAGTCGGAAACTTACAAAGTTTTGGCTATTCTGGATAAGAATTAGCGAAGCACGGCCTCTTCATTTTGAATCGCACGCAGCAACATGGCGTGATCCATCCCACTCCTGCATTGTGCCCCGGCACTAATGGTACGCAGACGTTCGGTAATAGAAGGAGATTCAGGTAAACTGTAGTCCCTTCCTCTGCACTCCAATCAGCGAGCCATTATGACCGAAGAACGGAAGCATGCCATCTTGTTTGCTGCGACGTTGCTGTGTGCCCGGAAACTCATCGAGACGATTGATTCCGACAGGCCGAATATGGCGAAGCAGTATTTTGTGGACCGGGCAATCGATGAGGCGGAGTTCATTCTGGAGAGGATAGGTAAGAAGCACCCCTAAGTCTTCACTGGTCTGTAGTCTTTGCATTTGCAACCGGGATGGTAACAAATGATACGGAAAGGCTGATTCCTCTTGTGGGGTTCAGGCTTGTGGATCGACTTCCCGTGCGAACATTGGCACGGCTGTTTTCTGTAGGTACTGGCCATGTCTGGATGCTAGCACGGTGCGGAGGGTACCCGGCTCCGTTCATAACTGCCTGAGCCACTCCTCTACGCACTTCATGGCGAGGCAGTCTTCCCGGTTGTATTGCAGAAGCTCACTGACAACCCCTGTGTCCTTTGGGTTCTCCTGATACTGGTGGAACCATACGATTGATTGCGCTCCCCCGGCGTTGGCTGCCGAGTACTTCAACCCGACGAACGGGGCGATCTTCTTGAGACCGTATCCCCGAGCGGGCAGAACGACGCTGTTTCTCACAATGGGGTGAAGATCGACCATCCGGCGTCGAAAGTTTTCCAAGGCTGCTTTGTTTGTAACGCCGTATTTGCGCTCAAGAGTAGTCAGCTTCGTCTTTTCGTATGAGGAAAAATGGAAGACGACAAAATCTTCCTTTTTCAGTGCGTCACACACATCTTGAATGTCGTCCCATATCTTTGCTTCACCCGTCTCATCCATGCAAAAAAGGCCGTGATAGTTCAATCCCCGGATCGGCGGTTCGATCCACAATCCGCAGAGGTAGATAAGGTCTTGCGTCGGGTCGTCCTCGAAATCTAGGTATATCTTGCGGGGAGGGTTCGGGATCGTGGGCTTGGAGATGACCTGAATCTTTTTCGAGAGCACACACGCGGCCTGCCGCTTCATTGCCTCGCCTGTTTTTGCCCCGATGCCCTTCAGCTTCGCTTTTGAGAAATCGAATTCGGCAAGGTCGTGGATCGAGCGCACCCCTGCTGCATTCAGAACACGTTTCTTGCTCCGTCCCACTTCAGCCAAGAGTGATACGTCATCCGCAGCAACGAGAGCTTTCTCGCAGTGCCCCCACCATTGGCAGTTTCCGCATTCGCCGCACAATGCTGGCTCGTCGCTTTTGGTGCCTGCCGCCAGCGCCCGAATTTCCAGTTCTGCCTTTTTGTATTCGGCTTTGAATTGATCGAGAGGATAGGGGACTCTTTCGTTCCGCTTATTCAGGATTTCAGCCCGTGGGGGAAATTTGCCTTGAATCTTTTTCAACAACTGCCCGTAGTGGTAAAGCTGCATCGCATAGTCATGACGCAGCGTGCCCTTCGCCTGATCCGCAAATCCACTGCCAGACTTGATGTCTACTGGTCTGTAGAAATATTTGCCAAACCTCGATCTCCCCGGCACCTTTTCGAGCAAGTCAGGGATGCCAACCTCGGCGGATTGGAGCAACACGCCTTGATAAATGAGTTTCACTCCTCGCTTCATTAGTTCGAGCGTTGCCGCGGCACGCTCTTCCAGAGACTCCCCTGCTGGAGTCTCGTAGATTAAGCCTTTGACGACTTCCCACTCATGCGTGGTTCCGTTTTCGAATAGTAGGTTTAGGAACTCAGATTCCGGGAGCCTCTCGTCTGGGTCACCGAAGCGGTTCAGGTAAACACGGTGAGGACACTTGTGGTAGTCGTAGAAGTCCTGCGCCCTCACCCGCGTTGCCTTTGGCTGAGCCATGCAAGCCACTAGTAATACTCTACTCGCCCCAGTCTTCGTCCTCATCGGTCTTCTTACCCCGCAAGCAACTGGGGCACCTATAGTGCGAATCGGTGCCGAGCTTCACTTTCTTGTGCAGATGGAGGGCTTTCTTGATTTGGGCGATCAAGCCCTTGTCTTTGAGAATGCACCTGTCAGCAAGGATGGTGAATTCTCTCGACACAGGATGGTGCATCACTCTCCCACGAGGATACTCCTCGTACTCGGAGCCACGGGGAACTCCGCCGCTGCGCTCGAACGTTGCCCAGACACGAATGTGGCTGCGGGGATGTGTCAGGTGGTCCCCATAAGGCTCGGCTTCGCTCAGCGGCGAACTGTCGATGATCAGCTTGCCATCAACGAGCCAGAAAATTCCGAGGTGCGGTTCGCGATCTAAATTCTTCTTTGCCATCCGTTTGTTGCTGGTCACTTGATCACCCCTGAGACCCACAGGACTCCAATGAGTTCCTGCGGCGTCGTGCGGTTCCAGCCTTTATCAACTGACGCCCGGCGAAGCTCCAAGGGCAGCAGTTGCCACGCCGTCTCGTCCCGATATTGCAGGATGTAGTCGGGGCTGTCATCGATGGCGAACCAGCCGACCTCGGGGTCTCGGACGGCGATCTGTAGTTCACCCGCCTGATCTCGCTGAACATTGATCTCGGGTATGAACGTGTTGTTCAGTCGGAAACAATAATCTGATCCTGATGGCATTCGTTCAGAGACTCCAAATCGATTCCTCACCCAAAGTATACAGAGGCGAGGTGGAAATCGACTATTCTCCTACAAGTACTGTAGTTTCAAATGGTTACGGATAGCTAAAATCCCCCCGTGGTTTGTATACTTGGGGTGGAGAGCAAATGGAGCACTTGGCACCAGACGAGCTTTCCGTTGAGGAACTGTTCGAATATCAGCGGAAGTTGGCGGTATCGCACGATCTGCTCGAACGGCTCAGGACGCTGTGGGTCGGGGCACTGCTGGGAGAGCGTTTGGAAAGGTGCACGGATCACGAGATCGGCGATTTGCTCTCGTTGGTGCAGGACGGCTTGGGGATTTTCAGCGCCGAGTTTGCCGTGTGCGAATACGCGAGGCGCAGACTCCAAGGGCGGCACTCATGGAGAAGGAAATGACCGATGCCAAGAAAAGTTCCGCCGACTTACTTCATTTTGTCGCAGCCATCGACGGCCAGCGCGGGCTCCTCGGTTTCTGCTGCGAGAGCCAGCCTTTGGCAACGGTTCGCAGCTACGGAAATCCCAAACGGTGCCCGTTCTGCCAGCAGGAGAATCCGGTTTCGATAAGCCTTTCGATGATCGAAGGATGGAATCAAAAGGAGAAGATATGAAAAAAGCTGCCATCTACGCCCGCGTCAGCACGCCTGACCAGCATCTTGAAAATCAGATTCTCGACCTGCGCAAATTGGCCGCCCAGAGAAATTTTGAGGTGGTTCGAGAATTTTCCGACCGTGGAGTCTCGGGCTCCAAAGCCAAGCGGCCCGGTCTCGAATCCCTGCTGGCCGATGCTCGTCGGGGCGAGTTCTCCGTGGTGCTCGTTGCGGCGTTCGACCGCATTGCCCGCAGCACAAAGAACTTCCTAGAAGTTGTCGATGAACTGAACAGCCTGAGTGTCGAATTTGTTTCGGCGCGAGAAGCAATCGACACCAGCGGACCAATGGGCCGCATGTTTCTGACGATGGTGGGCAGCATCGCCGAATTGGAGCGGTCGCTCATTGTCGAGCGTATCAAAGCCGGGATGCGCCGCGCCAAGATCGAGGGACGCCGTCTCGGGCGTGCGCCTCTCGACGTTGACCGCGAGGCGCTTGTCCGTGATCGCCTGTCCGGGATGTCACTGACCGATGTTGCCAACAAATACGGGATCAGTCGCGCCAGCGTTGTGCGTGTGGTCCGTAATGCGAAGCAGCAAGAGATGGTCGCTGCGGCGTGAGCGGTCAACCATTGAATCGGCTTCTTAAACCAACTGGGCAAGCTGAAAGGGAGAAAGCGATGATACGAAGCCTGATGAATTTTCTGGCGTTCAACGCTTTCGTGCTGCTCCTGCCATTGGCTTGTTTTGCCGCATGGGGCTGGGGAAGCAGCGATGAAAAGTTTTTGATGAAAGCGGCTTTCTGCGTACTGAGCCCCTTCTGTGCGGACTTGTGGTACATCCTGCTGTCCCATCTCGTCTTTAGGCGCAGGTCCAGCTACCTCATGCAGGCGCTCATCATCATCGGCGGCTACGCGGTAATCGCATTGCTGCTCAAGGAAGGCATGATCGCGTTTTGAGCGCCGCCGTCACGCAGCGGCACTGGAAGAAATCCGCAGCCCTTTATTCACTGAGCGGGGAAATAGGAGAACTCGAATGCAGATCGGCAAGCCGCTTCGCACAATCATTGTGGAACCTTTGGAATCCCCGGTTCCCGCCACGGCTCCTGATCCCGAACCTGACGAACCTGCGCCAGTTGCTCCAGCGCACGAGCCCGAACCCGAGCATGATCCCGTCACCCCATGACAGCGCCGGATTACATCTTTCCCGTCGTCGGCTATCGCGTCTGGCAATGGGATGCGACGGGGTTGAAGTCGCTGAACGGGGTCCGATGGCCTTCCGGACGAGCATTGACTTCCGAATGCAGGACTCACTGCTGCCACGAAACTCCCCGAGCCAACTGCACATGCGGAATCTACGCCAGCAAGAGCTTCGACCATCTGCGCCGGATCGGCTACACACGAGAACGCATCCACGGTGAGGTGAGTTTGTGGGGCAGTGTGGTCGAGCATGAGGAAGGCTGGCGTGCCCAATACGCCTATCCCAAGAACTTCGTCGTGCCGCTTTCAATGGTGCCCTTCGGCATGGGCAGCGTCGAGTCGTGGCTTGCGAAGTTGGCTGCCTACGGTTGCGACATTTTCCTCGACGGCGACGGGGGAACCGTATCGCTGTGGCACAGGGAATCTGGCGTTGATGTGAGCGGAATCGACCTACTGGTGCGGCGTTGTGGCGAATGGTACGCCCGCCGAGCGGAGCAACGGCGGATCAAGCGGGGCGACCGGGTGGCTGTCCGGGGCCACGGCATTGCGGTAGTGGAGCACGCCGATCACCATCTAGTGCGGGTTGTCCTCGGGAACAGAAGCGTGTTGACGGTCCAACGCGAGAGAATCATTTGGTGCGAGCAATACGCACGCTGGGAAACGGCATTCGGCGCGGGCATAAGGTTGAACGCGAGGAAGGAGCCCCGGCCATCCGCATAGTTCTCATAGCTGATACACATAAGCTGCACCGCGAGCTTGAACTTCCGCCCGGCGACATCCTGATCCACGCGGGCGATTTCACATTCTGGGGCAAGCAGAGATCGGAACTCCGGGACTTCGACGATTGGCTGGGGGAACTGCCGCATCCATTCAAGGTCGTCGTTCCCGGCAATCACGAATTCGTGCTCGAAGACTCACGGCTCCGCGACGAAATCACAAATGCCGAATTGCTGATCGATCAGGGCATTGAGATCGCGGGCATGAAAATCTGGGGCTCACCCGTCACGCCCCTCTATGGGGGAGCGTTCGGCATGTCCCGACCCGAAGACCGCAAGCGGCACTGGGCACAGGTGCCGGACGGCATCGATATCCTGATCACTCATGGACCGCCCTTGGACATACTCGACGCTGCGCCGGGAACCCAAGGACATCAGGGCGACCCCGAATTGCTCGACGCCGTGCAGAGAATCAGGCCGAGGGTGCATGCGTTTGGGCACATTCATGGGGCGTATGGCTTCACGGTGATCGAGCACACAAAGTTCATAAACGCTGCGCTGTTCGGCGAATTTGGCGATCTGGACAAGCCTCCGATGGTCGTGGAACTCAATCCGGTGCGGAATCGGGAGAGCAAATAAGTGACGAGCAAGAAAACCAACCCGCAGATACGGCTCACGATGACCAGTGCCCGCTGGAAGGCGGCTTCCGCTGTCTACTGCGCCAATGTCCTATGCCCCGATCTGAATGAGGCAGGGAAGCGCAAGCTGGCGAATGCAATCCTCGGCCACGGAATTGCGGTGGTCGAGCATGCCGACAGGGATCACGTGCAAGCCGTCTTTGGTAACAGAAACATGCTAAGGATCAAGCGCAACGAGGTTGTTTGGTGTGAACAATACACGCGGTGGGAAACGGCTCTGGGCGCAGGCGTGAACTTTACGGCGCGCAGGGTGTAAAAGGTGCAAGGCCGCGAAATCCAAGTTGCCAGCAACAGGAGTCGCACAGGCAGGGAAGCTCATGAGCGCAAAGCTGTTTCATCAGCCTCCTCGCCCATTGACAATTCGGTGACTTGCGCGGCAGCATGATGCAGCGGGACGCACCCTGCGGAAACAGGATGCGCCCCTGAGCACGGATTCCGCCGTAACGGAGTCTCCATGCCTTGGACGATTCTATCTGCCGTCAGTGCGTTCCGCCAATTACCTTGCCCGATTTCGCCCGAATTTGAAGCACCGCCGCTGAGTTCCTTCGACCAGTTCATCCTGTGTTTGGCTCTGGTCGCGTTATCGACCGCTTTGCTTTCTTTTTTCCTTCCTCGTCCGCTCTTCTGCAAGCTGTTCAAGATTGCTTTTCCGTTCATGCCTGAGACACTGGAGGATGACGATGACAACTGAAGACCAGCTTCCTTCCGATCCGCAGACTCTCCGCAGGGAAATCAGCGCCATCCTCGACAAGGTGACGAACCGGGGCTCGCTGCTCTTCTTCCAGTGGTTGCTTCAAAACATCGACAAGGAAATGCCGCCGCCCGACGAACTCAAGAAACTGCACCAAGTCTTCATCCGTGTCACCGATGCATTCAAGAACAAAAAGAACGTCAGCGCCGAGGACTGGAAGCTGATGTTCAAGTACGTGGGAGAGATTGGGAACAACCTTGACATCTCGCGCCATCTGGCAACGACGGTGAAGTTCTACAGGAGGAAGGCGGGGCTTACCCGGCTCCAGTTGGCGAAGAAGCTAGGCATCAAACTCAGAACCGTCCTTGCGCTCGAACGCGGGGGCATCAAGGACATGTCACTGCCGAGGCTCTGGCAGTTGGCGGATGCGTTGGGTGTCGATGCGGGCGAGTTCATGGACAGAATCTACAAGCTGGAAAGGGCTCAAAAAGATGGGTGAGTGGAAAGTCCAAGTCTCTATCAGAGTCCCCGTTCAGCTTCATGCCGAACTCGAAGCCTTGGCAAAACGGGAGCATCGCACTCTCGGGAATCTCGGGATGATCCTTTTGGCTTGGGCCAGCGACCAACTCAAGGCAGCAGGCTCAACAGTGGACCTGTTGAACCGCAAAGAGCCTGTCCCGAGGAACCCCGAGGGAAATTACAAGAGGAAATCGGTGATTAGCTAAATCTTGCTGGATCGCATGTATCATCTCGAAAGGGCGACCGAAAAAAGATGGGTGAATGGAAGCCACAGTTGTCGATGCGGGTCAGTCAGGATTTCATTCGTGAGTTTGAGGCTTGGGCCGAAAAGGAGCGCCGCAGGCCCTCCAATTTAGGGAGCGAGCTACTGGTGTGGTCATTCGAGCAGTTAAAGGTCGCTGGCAGCCTGACGTGGTTGCTGAGCTATAAGCTGGGCAAGCCGAAAGATAAAATGAGCTAGTAGTTGGCGGGTATCCACTGGCGGCAGGTGCACTCGGTACAGCCAGATTCTCCCGCGGACTTGCCCGAGAGAATGTCGTGCCCTTTGCTCTTGCCGAGCAGCGCGTCGTCCACGCGCATGACCTTCGCCCCACTAACATCTCTCGTGTGCGCCGAGAATTGGTGTATGCATTCACAGGGGTCTTTGGCGTCATTCATTGTAATCCCCCAGCCTGATCCGCGCAGGCGTCCTGCTCGCACTGCGGTCCGAGAGCACAGGCAAATATTTCAGCCGCCCAGTACGTCAGTTTACCGGAAGCTTGGGGGTAGCAACAAACCAAACGGAATTTCTCGTCGTGTCTGTCGCGTTCAAGGTGGTGAATTGCCCTGCCGTGGCCGCATTCACAAGGTTGTTTTCTGTAGGCGCTGGCCATATGGAAATGCTAGCGCGGTGCGAAGGGAGGCGGGGCGAGGTGTCTTGGATCTGGCCCAACCGGCCCAATAACGTTTTTGTGTCACAGTCGGGTCCGGAGGTGGCACGCCGGAGCTTCGTGGGGATGGCTGGCGGTTGGCCGCATCACGCGCAGTCGCCCCTCCGGCTCCTTGTAGGTGTCTTTCCTCCAATATCAACACTTCTTACATTATTTTGAAAACTAGTCAACAATTCACTTGACACTTCTCTCCCCTAGAATCAGAATCGCGTTCCATAACGGAACTGCGACCGCGAGACCCGCTCGCTCCCTCGCCTCCTCTCTCAGCCCCGTGCGCGAAATTCCTGGTCCACGCTTTCGACACCTCCGGTTCGTGGACCTGCGCTTGGAGGTTCCATGCGTCCCACTCGTCTGTGGTTGGTCGTAGTCCTCTCCTTTTGTTTCGCAGTAGGTCTCGTAGCTCAGAACCCCAATTCTTCTTCTCCGCAAGCGCTGGCAACTTTGCAGAGTGCATTTCAGGCGCTTAGTGGGAAGACTGCTGTTAATGACGCCACGTTGACGGGAACCGCCGAGTGGATTGCCGGTTCTGATGACGAAACCGGAACGGCAGTCCTCAAAACCATCAGCAGCGCAAATCGCTTGGACTTAAGCCTATCGGCGGGCACTCGAAGTGAGATTCGAGACAGTTCGACCGGCTGCCCTGTTGGCACTTGGATCGGTCCTGACGGCGTATCGCACGCAATGGCGAACCACAATCTAATGACGGATGCAGGTTGGTTCCCTGCCTTCACGATTGGAAATCTACTTTCCGCCACGAATGCGGTCGATACTTATGTGGGTTTAGAGACCAGGAACGGCGCATCGGTCATACACATTAGCGCGTCTCAGCAGTTCACAAGCCTTCCCGATGACTCGGCAGGTCACATGCAACATCTGACCCAAGTCGATATCTATCTTGACTCTTCCACGCTGTTGCCTGTTTCTTATGTGTACAACGCGCACCCAGATAGCAACGCGCTGCTGGACATACCCACAGAAATCCGTTACTCGAACTATCAGAGCGTCAGCGGTGCACAAGTTCCTTTCCATGTTCTGAAGTTTGTCAACAACACCCTCACCATCGATCTTCATTTCCAAAATGCTTCTCTGAACACTGGCGTTACGGCTGTACAAATTAGCGCGCAATAAATCGAGTTCAGGAGACACTCACATGATTCGCCCACTTCGCGTATTCTTTCTACTCTCCCTCTTTGCGCTTGCGGCCGTTCAACTCAACGCTCAAGTCACGACAGGGACGCCCCCGTTTGGTAGCTTCGGAGGCGGACCGGAAGTAATCAACCTCGCCAATCTGAATTCGCACATAAGCATCCCCGTACTACATAAGAGCGGGCGTGGCGCGAACTTCATGTACGATTTGAGTTACGACAGTTCCGTTTGGTATCCAGTTACGTCGGGTAGCACAACGAGTTGGCAGCCCGTTCTCAATTGGGGCTGGCGTGGCGTTACGGAATCCCTATCCGGATTCGTAACCTCGGGTTGGAGCTATACTTACTGCTACACGACGGTATGCAACAGCCACCATTGCTATCAGGAACAGACCGGGACCACAACTAGGACCAATGGCTGGGTTTATCACGACCCGTTTGGAATACCCCACCCATTTGTTGGAAGCACGGTGGTCCAGACCGGAACTTGCGGAAGCATAAATAATCCATCGTTCCAAGCAACAACAACGGATGGCTCGGGTTATACCCTCTCAGTTGCCAATTCAGGAAGCCAACACACTATAACTTCCACGAATGGGAATATCGTCGTTGCACCTTGGCAGTCCTCTGCAGGCACTGGAACCTTTACGGATAGGAACGGCAACGAGATCACGGTGAACAGCAGTGGACAGTTCTTTGATACTCTGTCCAGCAGCGTCCCGGTCCTCACTGTGACTGGCTCTGGCACCGCTGCCAGTCCCATGGTTTTCAGCTACACCCCGCCAGGCGGCACTCCCTATTGCGCCGCCACGAATAGCAGCGTTGCTTGCGTTACAGTCAATTACACAAACTACACGGTCGCCACCAATTTTGCCGTATCCGGAATAAATGAAACCAAGTCTTCAGCGGCAGTTCCACTCGTATCCAGTGTTGTCCTTCCGGACGGCTCGCAGTACACCGTTTCATACGAAGCGACCCCCTCCACACCAGCTTCGGGGGCCTGCACTCCATACGCTGGCACCACCTGCGTCACTGCTCGAATTCACGAAGTGACTCTTCCCACCGGCGGCACCATTACCTATACATATAGTGGTGGCGCTGGCGCGAATGGCAGTGGGATTTTCAGCGACGGCAGTACCGCAATTTTGCAGCGCGCGCTCACCGCGGGCAGCAACTGGTCAGCGACCTGGAACTATTCCAGAACTCAAGAAACTGGGGCCGCTTCCATCACCACGGTCACGGACCCGAATTCTCCAGCGAACCAAACCGTGATCCAGTTTCAAGGCATTTATGAGACCCAGCGCGATGTTTACTCAGGATCTGCTCCAACCATCTCTACTTTTCCCGTCCCAGAAAGCACACTGCAAACCTCCAATCTGAAGAAGGAAATCCAAACATGCTATAACACCAATACTTCAAACTGCACCAGCACAGCAATTATTCTGCCTATCACCCAGCGAAACGTAACAACACTCCTTTCCGGTGCCAGTTCGTGGGCGAGCAGCTTGACAGCCCAGAGTATTTTTCAATACGACTCCTATGGAAACCTAACTGCAGAAAATGACTCCGACTACGGAAAGGGGACTCCTGGATCATCGCTGAAGCTTGTGAATATAAGCTACGCCTCACTCACCAATATCCACGCTTTCCGCCAGCAGGTATCTATTTACAATAGGCCAGGCGCTCTGGTTTCACAGACGAACTACAATTATGGTGACACCGTCACTGCCACGACTGGCACCCCTCAGCTCACCACACCTGCCGGGTCTAGGGGCAACCTTTTGAGCGTGAACTACTACACGCAAGGGTCGAACTACATCACAAAGTCCTACAGTTATTATGACACGGGCAATGTTTATGTCGCGACGGACGTCAACAACGGTCAGACAACCTACACTTACGGCTCGGGATCGTGTGGAAACTCCTTCCCGACTTCCATCACAGAAGCCGTGAGTGGTCTCTCTCGCTCAATGGCTTGGAATTGCACGGGCGGAGTGCAAACTTCTGTCACCGATGAGAATGGCAACACGACCTCAGCATCCTACACGAAGGACCCTTATTATTGGCGTCCAGAATCTACAACCGATGCTGCGAACGTGACCACAAACTATTGTTATGGCCTTTTGAGTACGAGTGGCAGCTGTACGGTGAATCCAAAGCAAGTCGAATCGACGATAACGATTAACTCTCTTACTTCTGTTGATATGCTGGCGACCTTGGATGGCCTTGGCCGCAGTCAAGTAAAGCAGACAAGACAGGGTCCCAGCTCAAGTAACTTTGATACCGTCGAAACAGATTATGACGTAGTAGGCAGAACCAGCCGCGTGACGATGCCGTACAGTGGAACTGAGGGACAGACCTGCTCCTCGTGTCCGGCGACCACGACGGGCTACGATGCGCTCAACCATGTTTCTCTGGTCACTGACGGTGGAGGTGGACAAACCTATTACACTCCTTCTAATAATGATGTCGTAGTAGAAATCGTCGGTCAGCCGAGTGGAGAGAACCCGAAGCAGCGCCAACTGGAATATAATGGGCTCGGTCAATTGACTTCCGTTTGCGAGGTCACTAACGGGACCTCCGCTTATCCAGGAGGGTCCTGCGCCCAAAACAATGCTTTAACAGGGTATTGGACCCAGTACACTTACGATGCCATTGGGGACCTGACCGGCGTCACGCAGAATGCCCAATCAAGTGGCAACTCGCAGACCCGGAGTTATACGTACGATCTAATGGCTCGCCGCACCTCGGAAACAAATCCGGAAATTGGTCCTTCAACCGGCGCAACCCCAATCAATTACACCTACGATACCAGCACGAGTCCGTGTACGGGGACGTACTCTGGCGACCTAGTTCAGAAAGTCGATCCACAAGGCACCACGACTTGTTTCACGTATGATGCGCTTCATCGAAACACCAGCATTACCTACAGTGGCGGGTACGCAAGCGTGACTCCGAACAAATATTTTGTTTACGATGCCGCGACCGTCAATGGCACGTTGATGACGAACGTCAGGGCACGCCTAGCGGAGGCTTACACGGGATCATCGAAGACCACCGACCTGGGCTTCAGTTATACGGCACGCGGTGAAGTGAGCGATGTTTATGAGTCGACGCCGAACTCTGGCGGCTACTATCATGTCAATCAAACGTATTGGGCGCACGGGTTGCCATACCAGCTCAGTCAGTTGGTCGGTATGCCGACGATCAGCTATGGCGGAACGATCAACTCGACGGTGGGCCTCGACCCCGAAGGAAGAGTTACACAGGTGACGGCGAGTTCCGGGCAGAACCCAGTTACGGGCGTGAACTATAATCTCTATGGGAACCCTCCTCAGCAAACGGTTACTTTTGGCTCTGGTGATTCGGACGTTTTCAACTATGATCCGGACACCTTCCGCATGACCCAATATCAGTTCAACGTTGGTACCGCAGGCTTGTCGGATACCGGCACACTCACTTGGAATGCGAATTCCACGCTGTACCAGCTAGTGATTGCGGACGCTTTTAACTCGAACGACAATCAGACCTGCACTTACGGATACGACGACGTGGTGAGAGTAACCAGCGCGAAATGCGGCACTGCAGCTAACCAAACATTTACTTACGATCCATTCGGCAACATCAGCAAATCGGGGAGCCCCTATAGTTTCAATCCCATTTACTCCATTATGAGGAACCGCATTTCCACCGTGGGGAGCACTACGGCCCAGTACGACAACAACGGGAACGTGTTGGCTGACTCAGTTCACAATTACACCTGGGACGCGGACGGAAATTCCATTACGGTGGATACCGTTGGCGCGACCTTCGATGCACTGGACCGCATGGTGGAGCAGAATCGCTCCAGTGTTTACACACAGATCGTTTATGCCCCCACCGGTGGTAAACTTGCGTTGATGACTGGGCAGACACTTAAGAACGTCTTCGTTAATCTTCCCGGAAAAGCCGCGGCCGTTTACACGAGCGCTGGGTTGGATCACTACAGGCATTCCGACTGGTTGGGTAGCGCGCGGTTGACTTCTTCTCCGTCGAGGACATACCTCTACAGCGTCGCCTACGCTCCATTCGGGGAAACCTACGGGCAGCCGAACTCGGGCACACCCGATCCGTCTTTCACTGGCCAGAATTCGGACACTGTGTCGGAAGACTATGATTTTCTGGCCCGCGAATACAGCACGCAAAGCCGCTGGCCTTCGCCCGATCCGGCTGGGCAGGCCGCAGTGGATCCTATGAATCCTCAGTCCTGGAACCGGTATGCCAACGTAATGAACAACCCACTCGCAGTGGTCGACCCGACAGGGCTAGACGGCTGCAACATTTGGAACGTAAGCTACGAGGGAAGCGGGCCCGGATTCCCTTGCACTGATCCCTTGAATGGAGGCGACGCCCCGGGACCTGTCGTCCTTCCTCCCTTATTGCCCCAGCTCCAGCCTCCGCCGCAGTACGACGCGAGTCTGCCCAGTCCGGAAGGCGCCCCGGCCTATGTCGCCGGACCCCCAGCGCCTCTGACCATCAAGGACGAGAACGGAAACATAATCTTCCAAGGCTGTGGAGGTCCGACGGGAACAGCGAACGAAGGAACAAATTGCGGGTTTCATTTCGGAGAGGAGACGAGCACGATTCCCAAATGGTACTTGGATGAAGCGAATTTGAACTCAACAACCTCATACACCTTGAGCATCAACCTGCTTTTTTTTCTGCCCGGGTCGACGCCGACAAATATTCCTCTCTTTACAGAGACCTCGGGATGGCAGGTGATATATCAGGAGTTCGGGATTACAAATCTTACGGGGCCGTCTTTTCCCAACCCCTTCCAGCAAACACGTTGTTATGGGCAACTCATGAACGTGCCTAACTCTAAGGTAGGCACGATGAGCGCCACATGCAGTGGTCTATAGCCAGATTCAAGTTGGTTGACTGCGTCCGGACCCACCGGGAAATAATGTGGGTTGCAGCTTGCCCTGCAGAGTGCTGAGAAACACTCGCGAAGAACAAACATTCTCGTTTTGAGAGCTTTTCGATAATTCGAAGATGCACGCGAATGCACAATTGTCATCGATATTTAGTGCGACTTGTTTTGTTTCCCATGCTTCTTGTCGCTCTCGGCCATTTTATGGGCACCTCAAGAACGATGTGCTCGGCCCAAATGACTCAGCCGAGTCCTATTCGGATCGAAACCCGTGAAGTGGCATTTCCGGTACGTGTGATAGAAGAGCGAAAAGATCCAAAGGGACTTCTGCTGGCACCTAGCGGAGAAGAGCTGCACGTTTGGATCTACCATACCCAGGAAGTAAATGGATTAACGGCAAAATCTTTTCACGTTTTCGAGGATGGCGTAGAGCAGAGAATTCAGCACTTCAGCGTCGAAACAACGAACGCATGGTTGGTACAGGACAATGTGGGCCAACATGTGGAGCACTCGTGGACATCGACGGGCATTTGGAGTGCGTCGGATAAAAAGCAGATACCAGAGTCAGAGTATCAGCCGATCAGTTCGTACCACACGTATCTGATTACCTATATTCCTCCGACGTCGACCGTGGGCAGTTGCCACCGAATCGCGCTCAAGGTTGATCATAGCCACGCCACAATTCTTGCCCCAGACCAATATTGCAACACGAAGGACCCACTCTCCGACCCGCTCAACGAAACGGCTGTCGGTAATAGGCTGTTGGAGTATTCAAATTCGCCGCAAACCAGCAGCATACCTTTAGCGTTACAGCTCACCGCATTTTCGGGCCCCTCCGGCGCCCCTCGCATCAACATTTCTGCCGAGATGGCCTCGGACCTTTTGCAGCGCCAATGGAAAGCCAATCAGTTGCTTCTGTCAGTCGCGGTTTTGGGCCTGGTCTACGACAAGAGTCACGCCCCTATTCGGCGTTTCAGCGACACGGTGTGTCCGCCTCCGGAGTGCGGTCTATGGTATGAGGGGGCCGTTCCCCCGAGCAATATTTCTATTCCACAAGTCAGGGACACCCAGAAGTATTTGGAGGATTTAACGGTCCCGATCTCTTTTCGAACACAACTTGAGCTGGAGCCAGGGGATTATCAGCTAGAAGTTGTAATCACGGACGGGCAGAAATTTGGACGAGCGGAGGTCTCGGTTGCCGTAGATGATTTCCGAAAGAGCGCCTTTGGGATGAGCGGGATTGCACTGTGTAAGCGATACCGCAGGCCTTCTGTTGACGAGAGAGGTCCGACGCGTGCCCCGCAGTATGTTCCCCTAATGTTCGACGGCCAGGAACTTACACCCGCTGGTGATACGCACTTCAAAAGACGCGACCAGTTCATGGCCTACGTCGAAATCTACAATTTGCAAGTCGGAACAACCGCTGTTCCTAAGCTTTATTTGGAAATGAAAGTGACGGACACAAAAAACGGAGAACTGCGAATCGACACCGGGCCGCGCCCGGTGGATCCCTCAACAAAAACCGGCAATACCATCCCGGTCGTCTGGACGATGGAAATCGACAGACTTCCTCCATCCACCTACCGCCTTGATGCTCAGGCGTCTGACTCCGCTGGTAACAAAACTAGTTGGCGAGTCGCTTCCTTCACGGTTGACTGAGTTCAGGTCTGTGCTAAGTTATATTTATAGGGCACGCGAGGCTTCCTAATGTCGACGCAAAGCGCTAGATTTCTGGCCGTACTTTCCTTCGCCATTAGTTTTTGTCCGCACGGTGCTCACGCGCAGGACCTTTCCGCAAGTGACCTCCTCAAGAAAATCGCTGAAACCTACCAACATGTTTCGAGCTTCAGCGTAGTCGCAGGGAAAAAAGTCGACCTCGATACGGACCCCGGACGGACAGAGGATGTTGGGCCGAACGTAGTTCAGGCGGGTTCTCATCAGTCTGACGACATCCAAGTCACATTGATGGTTTCCAGTTCGTCGAAAACGAAACTCCTGCTACGGGAGGGCAAGACGGAAATCGTCGTGGTTTGCGATGGCAAACTCGTTTGGACTTTGATCCCCGCTCAACACGCGTACACAGAAGTTACTGCAAGGAGTGCGAACATAGAGACGCCCGTGTACCTTCTTCGGATTGGAAGCAACGACATATCGGGCGCGGACCTTCTTCGGGAATACGAAACGCTGGTCGCCGCTCGTTTTCAGAGCATCGCTAGTTACGAGTCTTGGGCAAAACTGGAACATTCGGAGACGCTGAAAGTGGGTAAGGACAAAAAGGAATGCTATGTCCTGTCGATACAAATGCCCGGAGGTGCCCAAAAACAAAAACTCTGGGTTGATAAGACAGAGTTCACCATTTGGAAGAGCGTGGATACGACTCTGGGTCCCTGGGGTGATCGGGGCGGCACTCTTAAGACGACCGTTACTGTGACCACGGAGCAAATGGTCCTGAACCCGTCTTTGGACGACAACAATTTTGTCTTCACACGGCCAGACCAAGCTAAGAAAGTCGATTCGTTGAAACTGTCCGGCAAAAATCCCTTCTAGGTAAAGCCTACCTAGCCGACAGCTTCGAGTCGGTGTTTGCGCGCGCTGGACGATGCGAGTGCGTTTGACAACCTGATTTGGCCCACCTTTGATACTTTCATTTGGCCCACCCTAAGGCCGTGATTCTGCTCTGCTTCCGGGGGGTTTCTTTCCGTGGCCCGGAGCGGACGCCGGGGCCACGGAGTCGCGTGGCGACGCGCCCGACCCGGCCCACTCACGAAGCCTTTTTCTTCTGCCTTCCTTCCACCGTGCGCCGGAAGCGATACGATTCCGTGCCGGTTTCAATGATGTGCGCGCGGTCGGTGACGCGGTCCAGCAGCGCCTTGCACAGCCGCGGATTCGGAAACACTTGCGTCCACTCCGAGAACGGTAGGTTTGTTCTCACGATCAGCGTAGCCCGTTCGGGGCGTTCCGCGATCACCCGGAACAGAAACTCCACGTGCCCCCTCCCCAGTAAATGAGTCGAATCGGGTTTCGCCGCTGTCGGCTAGGGGAAGCAACCATCGCGGACAGTCAAGCGGCAGTGTTCTCGAATCCCGAATTCACTATCGTCCTAACCTAGTCAGGTTTCCGCCATACGACCTCATATTTGTTAAATGAGTGGGCGAGGTGAACAACAGCCAACCGATTCTCTTGCGCGAATCGGTTCAAGTCTTCAGCAGTGAGATAGCCAAGGCCACGGATTTTCTTGCCGAGTGACGCCACCCATTTCGGCAGAGCGAAATCCTTATAGATAAGGCAGCCGTTTGGTTTCAAGACTCTTAGCATTTGCTGGAGCGCATCCTGCCAATCGGGGATGTGGTGCGTCACCATATGCGTGGCGACAAAATCGAATTCGTTGTCGTCGAATGGCAACTTGGTTCCATCGGCAGTGAGGAATCGGACGTTTGGGGTTTCCTCGCTCCTCGCCCGCGCCGCTTCAATTTGCTCAGGATCAACATCTATTCCCGTCACCTTGAGACCGAGCTTTGAAGCCAGATGGGTTGCTGCCACTCCGTTGCCGCACCCAAAATCCAAGTAGCTCTGTCCGGGTGCAAACCCTACCAACCTCAGCATCTTTTCGGCGTACTCAGCGACTCGTTGGCTCCGGTGATCGCTGTTGACGAAGCGTTTCTCGAATTTCGACATCTTCATACGAGATTCCTCCTGACAACGCTCGCTCCAAGACCATCCTGTAGCTTTCGGGCTAATGCAGTGTGCTACGTTGCTCACTGACCTTGCGCAGCACGTCATCGAGAGTGCCCTTAAAGATCAGAATCTTTACCTCTGTCGCTGCCTTTTGTCCCGCTTCCACGGAGGTCTCGGGGTCTACATGTTGGCAGGTGAGTTCGGGATTGCTCCACACGTTGCCCGCCGTGCGCGTGAAGCTTGCCACAACCCATTGGCGATCTTCTGACACCGTTGCGATCATTGGCTCGTCCACTGGACGCGACTTGTTGTAGTACGTGATGCCATCGCTTCGGCGCTCCACCAAGTTCTTCGGCACGGGCCAAGTGAATGAAGCCAGATAGCGTGAGGGTAGCCATTGGCTCAGCGGCATCGTCAGTCTGGCAGGAGTTTCCGAGGCGAGCAGATCGAATCCATCCTTGTGGTGAACGTACGTGCGCTCCAAACGGACATCATGAAAGAAGGCCGTGAGTCGAGGATCGGTCACGGCATAAATCATATCGTAAGCTGCGTCTGAGCGGTTCTGGAACTCGTA
This sequence comes from Candidatus Acidiferrales bacterium, assembly GCA_963702915.1. Classification (GTDB taxonomy): domain Bacteria; phylum Acidobacteriota; class Terriglobia; order Acidiferrales; family UBA7541; genus Acidiferrum. The sequence continues at coordinate 4,938,049 of OY969770.1, read as the reverse complement.
CTGGAACAGCACACCATCGTCTTCCAGCGTAGCCCTTGCGAGCAGATGCACTCCGCCGCCGATGTCGCGTTCGCATTCGAGTGAATTTTTCGTTTGCCGCCAAACTGGTTTTCCCGCCTGCTGACCACCGCTGAACAAATACAAATGCTCAGGTTCGCTGCTGCTGTGACGTTTGGCGGTCACGTGTTCAGGGAAGATGACCTCGATGCTGCGATCCGAATCCGGGTAACCCGGCAGGAGAATTGCGAGCGCAGGCTTGTTCTTGTTGGTGACCAGTACCCGCAGATCGGCTGCATTCCGTAGTTCAAGAGACGCTTGGGCGTAAAGGGCTGTCACGCAAAGCAACAACGCAAATGCACAACGCTTGATTCGCAACGGGTGGAGCATCTTCGTGACCTTGGCTCAGGAAAAAGTCATTAAACCTGCTACCTAGCGGAACGGTTCTGCTTGCACGACCTCAGTGCCTTTCCAAAAAGGCAATCGCCCGACGAACTATCTCGCAGCGAGCTTCCCACGTTGTGAAGCGTCGGGAACCAAGGGAAATGGTCTGAGAAGAAGATGCAAAGCTAGACAACCACAGATTCCGTGGGTCGCTCAAACGAGCTTCAACCTGCTCCATGCTCTGTTGCAGTTCCCAATGATCGGCCAGATCAAAGCCCGAAGGGATTTCGGGAAATGGCGCGAGTAGCTGACACCGCAGGTCGTCAGATGTTCTTCCCCATAGCGCAATTGCGAGCGTTACGCGGCGGCGCAACTGGGTGTCCGCCTGCACCGCGTCCTCCCTTGTAAAAGGCCGCGACCCCATCAGAAGGTCGAACTGTTCCTCGTCCATCGGCGTTCTCCCAGCTTGAGACGTTTATCCTAGCAGACCCGTCGAAAGCCTCGCATGTAATGTTCTTCGCGGTTTCGATTTGGACGACGTGGCAACCTCTGGCAGTCCGAGGAAGTCCAACCCGGCGCATGACAACCGACCTATACTGAAAGGGGGCGTTAGTGATCTGCGGCCCGGATCGAGCAGCATTGGAGAAGAACAGATGAGGTACCTCGTAGCAACGCTGTTGTTGATATTCAGCATGAACACGCGGGCACAGCAGCCTCGCCCGAAGGCGCTGTCCAGCCCAGAGCCTTGCGCGCAGGTGCGGCAGCAATTCCTCAGGGCGTACAACGCGAATGACTCGGACGCAGTTGTGGCTCTGTACGCCGAAGACGCCACGCTGGTGAGTGATGGCGGTACCTTCCAAGGACGGAACGAGATACGGAAGTGGGTCAAGTCAGGACTAGACCAAGGAAGCAGGCTGGAAGCAATCGAGCCAAGCGTCGAAAAAAGTTCTGGAGTGCTCGCCTACGGGACAGGGCGAACGAAGAGGCTGGTTGGCTCCGTAGTTCATCTTGGACAATACCTGATCGTGATGGAAAAGATCAGCGGAGAGTGGAAGATTGTGCAGCACTTTTCCCTGAGCGCCGGAGAAACGCAAGCCACGAATGCCGTGCCAGCCTTTAGCATTGAGGGAGCGCAAGCATTTCTGCGCTGATCCGCTAAGTTATTGAAAATCCGTTCCGGTTAAGAAAGCTGTTTCCGGGGGGGACGTAAGTCGCTGAAATTGTTGACCCAATCTTCGCCGTTTTTGCGAGTTTCGGGTGGTTCTTAGACTAATGTCTGTTGGCCACGAGAGACCGCTCAATCCCAGCGCGTGCTCCGCCACAGCTTGCACAAGCACTGGCGAGCCACCGTCTGTAGTCCTACCTCGCCAAAGCGATGACAACCTCGGAAGTGACGCCCCAGCTTGTTACCTTGGTCTTGTGATCCCAGTTCCACCACTCTGACCGCAGATAATCGGAGAGTTCGATAGGATGGCACCCGCCTACGATGCCCGGACTGAGCCGCCACAAGCGTTGCCAGCCCCAGCAGACTGCACGCGAAAGGGGAGACGCACCGAACGTCATGCTTACCAGACAAACCGTGCCTCCGGGCACGAGCACGCGGTGAGCCTCGGACAAAATTTGATACACGAAGTCGGGAGCCAAAAGGTCGAACACGTAGGTCGAAACGAAGCGGTCAAAGCTGTGATCAGGCTCAGTTAAGCGGGAAGTGCCGTCGCCTTGATCCACGCGTGCGCGTTCTGACCACGACTTCAAACGCTCACGCGCAAGCGACACCATCGTGCTGCTGATGTCCAGCCCAACGTACCGAGCATCTGCTGGCAACTTGTGCTGCAACAGGCGAGCAGCTAATGCCCCCGTCCCACAACCGAACTCGAACACGGACTGTGCTGAGTCGAAGGCAGCGTGCGCGATCAGTTCGTTGATGGCTGGATTTTCGAAGAAGCCTTGCCAGTCTTGTGCTGAACCGAGGCGGTCATAGAAACGCTTCGCCTGTTCGGGCAATAGGTAACGATCCATTGGCTCGCTCACGCTGACACGCGAATCTCAGCAAGGTCGCCTTTCAGCCTTGATGCTCAGACTCCGGGCTTAGCAAACTGATTGTAGAGCCACGCGAAGACAGTGCCACCGATGAGACCATCTACTGCTCCGTAGAGAGTTCCGACGATCACCTGTGCAATGCTGCGAGTCGCATGGTAGCCGGGATAGACCGACGACATGATCTGGAGGAATTGCTGACCATAACCGCCCCAGATCAAGTTCGCCAGACCCATGCCTAGCATCGCTACCCCCCAAAGGATTCCAGATGCGAGCGCCAGACCTTTTACGCTGAATTTCATCGCTTGCTCCTCTACTTGATTCTACAACCCCTCACGCACCCAGTTGATATAAGCTTTGGAAGCAGTTTGCATCTCCGGGAGCCTTGGCTAGCCTCCCTCGAACGCATGGGGAATGCGATGAAACTCCTCGTGTTTTTGTGTGTGCTTCTCGCGAATGTCTGTTCGTTGTTCGCCCAATCAAAACCCCCGGTGCTCATGCCGGGGCTAGGTCAACATCATCACACGATCTCCACGAAGAACCCTGAGGCGCAGCGGTTCTTCGATCAGGGACTCACGCTGGTCTTCGCGTTCAACCACGAGGAAGCCGCTCGTACGTTCCGGCGTGCGTCAGAGCTAGACCCGCAGTCAGCGATGGCGTTTTGGGGTATCGCGCTGGCATTTGGTCCGTGCATCAATCTGGATGTCGATCCACCTCACGAAAAGGCTGCGTATGACGCCATCCAGAAGGCGTTGCTACTTTCGCCGGGTGCTACGCAAAAGGAGCGCGACTACATTCACGCTCTGGCTACGCGCTACTCGCCTGACTCAAAAGTCGATTTGAGGAAGCTCGACGTAGAGTATGCCCACGCGATGCGGGAACTATCCAAACGTTACCCGGACGACCTCGACGCGGCCACGCTCTACGCCGAAAGTCTGATGGACTTGCATCCTTGGAAGCTCTGGAGTCTCGATGGTCGTCCGACCGAAGGAACTGAGGAAATTGTTGCAGTGCTGGAGTCAGTGTTGCGGCGTGACCCCAACCACATCGGCGCGAATCACTACTACGTCCATGCTACAGAGGCATCCGCCCATCCTGAGTGGGCGCTCGCAAGTGCCCGACGCTTGGAAACCCTCGCTCCCGCTGCGGGTCATCTGGTGCACATGCCTGCGCACACGTACATGCGTGTGGGAGACTACGCGGCGGCAGCCCACAGCAATGCAGTCGCAGCCGATGCCGACCGTGTGTATCTGCGGGAGAGCGGCACAACAGGCAGCATGTACGACATGATGTACTACTGCCACAATCTGCACTTCCTCGCCGCGAGCTACAGCATGGAAGGCGATTTCGCGCACGCAAAGCAGGCTGCTGACGAGTTGGCTGCCCACGTCGCTCCCATGCTCCACGACATGCCTGTCGCTGAGGTTTACACGCCTACGCCGATCTTCGTACTCGTTCGGTTCCATCGCTGGGATGAAGTACTGAAAACGCCTGCACCGTCCTCCAGCCCCGCCATGACGACTGTATTCTGGCATTTCGCTCGCGGAGCAGCGTTTGCTGCAAAGGGTCAGATCGACATGGCAGAAGCCGAGCGACAAGTTCTTGCAACAGCGCAGAAGGAGACACCTGCCGATCTGGAGTTCAGCTTCTACTCGAACAAAGCCAAAACCTTTCTAGACCTCGCGGCGGCGATCTTGGATGCTCGAATTGCAAATGCAAAGGGTGAGCATGAGCAGGCAATCAAGAGTTGGGAGAGGGCGGTAGAAATCGAGGACGGACTCTATTACGGGGAGCCGCCAGAATGGTTTTATCCTGTCCGCGAGTCGCTTGGTGGTGCACTGCTATTGAACGGCGAAGCAGGTTGGGCGGAGGCTGCGTTTCGTACCGATCTCGAACAGCACCCCCGAAATCCTCGGTCGCTGTTTGGGCTTCTCAGGAGTCTTGAAGCCCAGAAAAAGACTGCCGACGTGGAAGAAGTTCGAAGAGAATTCAAGGCGGCTTGGAAAAACGCGGACGTGCCACTTGAACTCGGAGACCTGTAGTGTAGATCGCCATTCGATTCCAGTCTTCGCGATGCAAAATCGCATAGGAGGCACCAATACAAGGAACACAGCTTAGATATACGTGATCAAGTCCGTCGCTGACATGGACAAAGGCGAACCAGAACGACCCGTTCATTCAGTGCATGGTCGGCCAAACCTACGAGAAGCTGGGGGCAAAGATAAAGCCTCGGAGTACTACAGGAAGGCGTCGGCGGCAATCGCGCACAACTCGGCCGCAGCTTACGCGGTTCCGTTCGCCAAGAAGAAGCTGGCCTCGTTGACGAGCTAGGTTTTTCTGCCTCTTGACAGAGACTAAAGAAACTGAACCAAACATCCTCACGTTACCTATCGACGGTCTGCATCTGTATGCGCACTGGTGCTAAGATTTCGCAAGATCGCCCCGTCATTTTTGGCACGAGGAGGCATCGATGCGCCCACTTCGTTCGACGTGCGTTCTCTCCATAGGCATCCTCTTTAGTGCCGCACAGGGAGAAGCTCAGGTACCGACCGAGCACCCCGAACTCATCGCTGGTCCGTGGGAAGTGGCCAGTGCTTCCGGCATCGATGGGGTTTTCTTCGAGATTGAGACTTCTTCCAGCGGCCCAACTGGCCACGAGCAGTTCGATTGGCAGACGATGAATATTCGCGTGTACCACCGGGAAGGGGGAAAGGAAACTTGGGGCTATTTTGGGACAGAGGACAAAGCCAGCCCAAAATCCTACAGCATGCAGGATGATCACTCTTTCACACTTTTTGACGGACAGCGCCTCCGCATTCACTTCATCGACGCTACCGACATCAAGCCGTTTGATTTAGACATTACTTTTTCTGCCGCTTCTGGCGAATGGACGGGCACTTGGTCGCGCTCCGGCCAAAGTTTCAACGTGTTGCTCAAGCGACCTGCCCCGAATCCCGGCGTCACGCCAAATGTGTTCGTTGGTGATTGGATCGGAGAGTCCCCACACCACTTTCATCCCGGTAGCATTCATATTCGCCAGTCAAGTGATGGTGCACTCTGCGCGTGGCGTAACCGCATGGCATCTGCCGTAGACCCAAAATCGGGCTCAATCCATAACAACCAAAGCAACGGCGCATGGCTAAAGGTGAGTTCCGCAACGGATGCTGGGCTCGTTTTAGATACAACCAATCTCAATACCGCGGAAGCCTGTCCGAAGATCACCAAGTACTTATGGGCACTTGGGAGAGACCGGGCGGCGGCAGACCCAGTGCACCTGATAGGTTTCGGCGAGCCCCTTCCACCGCAGCACAGTGAAGGATTTGGACCAGTCATGAAACTAAAGGTTGAAACTGATGCTTCGCGCAAGCCATGATGGTCCTGCTACGACATTGTAAGGATCGGAGGCAAGTGCCCCGTGGTTCGGCGAATCTGCTTTGTATGCATGGGTGTGCTGCTGACGCAGTTTTCAACCGTCGCGCTCGCTCAAGATTCCACCACTTCGGGAGACAATGGGGTCAAAGCTGCCTATCCGGATTCGAGTGCAGGTCTCCAATCTCAGATGGACGAAATGATTCGCCTCATAAGGTCGTCCGATGAGAAGCCCTTCTTGGCTGCCCTAGATACGCTTGCGATTCCGAACGCACACGAGTGGTTCGCAGCGCATTTTCCCGCTTACGCCGTTGACCAACTTCAGAAGGATTACCAAAAGGCTTTTGCAGGTTACCGCTCTCATGTGTGGTGGGTGATGGGGAATTTCGCAAAGAACCCCGACTTCGGAGTAAGGGTGGAGGTGTCGCAGAGTCCAGTACTTCTCGCCGATACCGGATTGGAGGCTCTCTTGCCACGACCCAACACGACCGTACGGACAGAGAACTTCAGGATCACGCCAACAGCGCCCAAGCCGCCGTCATGGGTTAGCTCGTTCATCTATGTCGAAGGACGATTTCGATTTGTGGGAGGCACCTACCCATTCTGGAACGAAAAGCTAACGCCGCTACGTGGCCCGATGGCCATTCCTGCCAAAACAGCAGGCGAGGTAACCATCCAAGGAGTTCCGTTTGAGGTCGATCCTAAGACTCCCGGAGTTGTTGCAGTAGTGGTTCTGGACGTAAAGATCGGGTCGGACGGTCGAGCGCACGGATTCAAGGTGAAATCCGGCGATTCCCAGTACGCAAATCAGGCAGAGGAGTACGTGCGCGACTGGAAATTCTTTCCGATGGCAACGAAGTTTCCTCTCAATGTCGTATTCTTCATAACAAAGCATTGATTTCGGCCGAGACATAGCCGGGAATTTCAGTGCCAGATCGTAGCCTCCAACCCATTGGCGTCCCGTTCGGGCTCGCACACCCCCTGTGCTTCGCCTTTGTGGATTCTCTGCGCAGTCCATGCCGCAACCGCTGCGTCGAGGAGGTCATCTTTCCCGACATTGGCTGGTCGATTTTGCAGATGGCGTTCGATGTCCGGGAAAACGGCCCGAAGCAATTCGAGTCTTTCTTCGACCCCAGCTTTGGACTTTTTGCCGTGGGCCATCGGGCGCTCTCCGGCGAGCGCCCAAAAGCAGACCTCCGGGTGAACCTCAAATACCCACTTTTGGCTCTTCGGCGTGATGGCGTCATCGACCTGCTTGATCTTCGGAGCAATGGCCCACGACTGCTTACTCAAACCTCGTCCAGTGATCCGGTGGTTCGTGGCACTGGCGGCGGCGTGATTCTTTGCAGAGAGGGATGCCCGGCAGGGAGCCGCAAAGACGCTTGTGCCACGTGGTTGCCCCAACAGCTTTCGCGCTGTCTTGTCGCACACTCTAGCACCGTCCAGCAATCCAATCGGAATATCGACGGCGAGAGTAGCGAAGTCGTCCGGCTTGTTTCTCAAAATGGAGGGGAGATCGATCAATTCGACCGAAGTGCTCAGAGATGCCAGATCAACTTTGAAGCAGACCCAGCCGCCACGGCAACCGTCGATACCTGCAACGAACATCAACCTTCACCTTCGGTGTCGTTCAATCGATCATCAACCAGATACGGAAGACGCGGATGGATTTGTTCAAATCTATTGTGCTCTCGCCGTACTGCGATTCTCATTCTTCTCGACGTTGGTCATTACCCTGATTTCGTTCTGACTTCACTTGATTCACGATTGCCAGCTCGACTTCCTTGACATCGACGCCGAAGTGAGCCGTGATAGCTGCCAGCGTCCACCCGGCGTCGAGCATCGTCATCATCGACTCGGCTTGGTCTTGCGTTATCATCACTCGACAATTAACTCTGGGCGTCGTGCTTCGCCCATTCCGTTCATTAGAGCACCTTCGGGGGCAGGGCGTGAACTCAGTAGATGTCGTTGATTTCTACAGAACCATCACGCAGTTGGGCGTCGAATTGTGGATCGACGGTGGGTGGTGCGTTGATGCGCTGCTCGGTGAGCAGACCCGGCCGCACACGGACTTGGACATTGCCATTCAAGAGAAGGATGTTCCGGTGCTCCGTCACCTGTTGCAAGCGCAGGGTTACAACGAGATAAAGCTCGGAGATGCACGACCTTGGAATTTTGTATTGGGCGATGAAAACGGCAAAGAGATTGATGTCCATGTCATCCTGCTCGACGAACAAGGGGACGGAATATACGGCCCGCCAGAAAAAGGAGAGAAGTATCCCGCTGCATCCTTAATAGGAGCCGGGATGATAGCGGGGCAAACTGTGCGGTGCATTTCGCCGGAATGGGCGGTCAAGTTTCACTCCGACTATGATCTCAAAGACAAAGATTTTCGGGACGTATCCGCTTTGTGCAAGAAATTCGGGATCGAGCTACCAGCAGAGTACGGACGGTTCAAGGAACGCATTTCAATGGCACCATCACCGGGTGAAAAAGGTTTCTAGCTCAGGAGGTTCGTCGTGGCATCATCCACTACTAACAAAGAGAGCACGGCGGTGCGCGGCATTGGCGAGATCGCACTCCGCGTCAACAATCTGGATGTGATGCAGAAGTTTTACGAGGAAGTCATCCGCTTGCCGCTAATGACCCGAGTTCCAAATTGCGCGTTCTTCAAGATTGCGGACGGCTACGGCGGTCACACACAAGTCCTCGCCCTATTCGACCGCGCCCGGACGCCCGGTTATCGTGGGACGGATGCGGCAACCTCCACCATCGACCACATCGCATTCGAGATATCGCTTGCTGATTTTGCCGACGAACGGACGAGATTGGAGACATTAGGACTCCAAGTCGAAACCGCGGAGCACGCATGGGTGCATTGGCGCTCGCTCTATGTGACCGATCCCGAGGGCAATCAGGTGGAGCTAGTCTGCTACGACGAGGCTGTTTAACACGCTCGCCCGATCCGCAACAATCTCGCGTATCACCTCTGAGGTGTTGAATACCGCTCGAATGTCTTCCCGAGTCAATGCCTTCTCTTTCAAAGCCATCCTGAGCGAGTAAGCATTTCGAGTGCGGTGTCCGTGACAGTCCGATTCTCGTTGTTCACGGCAAAGTCCTCCAGACGTGCGCGGTCGAGTATAGCGTTCAGTTCCGCAACGCGAGCCACGAAGCTCTTCTGCAATGCGCCCACCTCGCGGCCTCGAACGCGTGCCTCCATTGTTTGTATGCTGGCAGTCATGCGGCAAACAGCCACGTTCTCGGCTTTTACAGCTTCTCGGCAGCACTCCAGTTCTTCACGACTTTCTATCGCTCGTGCCAGCAGGAGTCGCTTCAAACCGACCTGAGCGTAGTTTTCCCAGACACATCGAAGATTGCGGTACATCAGCCCCTTGTCCTGAACACCCGCTGGAAGATGTGCCGTTCCGAGCGCGTCCAAATCGATTGCGGCGTGAGGCATATTCCGGGCAGAAAGAATGTCTAACGCTTCGAAAAGAACCGCCGTCTTACCCGATCCCATCGAATCCGGAATTATAAGAGCCAGATTTGAACTGCTTGCAATGTGGAGGTCTTGCCACCACAGAGCGTAATGGCACGATGAAGAGCCTTGGCCAACGTCGGGTCTTCAATCTCACGGCCACCGCATTCCTCGCCTCTGGTCGGCTTCGCCCTACCGAAAAGTTGGTTGGCTACTGGTTCGTGTTCTGTGTGGCGGTGGGGTTATACCCAAATACGTCCGAGCCATTTCGTTGAACTCCTCTTCGGAGCGACATTTCGTGTCGAGGAATTCCAATCCCTTTTCTTCTATGCTCCCAACAGTTGAGACTGAGCAACGGGCGCCTTTAATAATTCTGCCGTTTCGACCGAACACACATTTCCCGTACACCGGCCCGCCGTCGCCTTCGAAGAAGACATCACGGATGATGTACTGGGTAGCTATTTCACCGTTGAAGTGTACTGTGGAAGCTACTTCCACGTAGCAGTTCTGATCTTTTTCAGTCCACCGACCATCGTAATGGACTGTGTATGCCTCTATTGTGGAGCCTCGTTTTTGACTCTCATAACGAATGAATTTTTCGGCCCGCAGGCCGCACTCTCTCTCTCTCGGTGATGTGGTATCAGAGGGTCTTTCTGTCGGTGCATCCACTTTCGGTGTATCTGCAATCGATGCGTCTGAGTCCGGCTCGTTTGGCAAGTCCCGGAGCGTTGCAGACTGGTTTTGTAGCAGGTGCTTCGCGTCATTGATAGGAATTGCAAAGTTCAGGTTCCCGCCGCCTTCGATGCCTAGTGTCGTGATTCCGACCACTTCCCCCATCATGTTGAACAAAGGACCGCCGCTGCTGCCATGAGTGATAGGCGCAGTGACCTGCAAGAACTTTCCGCCTACTTCCTTATCTGTCCTAACCCCGCTCAGAATGCCGTTTGAGACCGTCAGTTCTAAACCGAGAGGATTACCTATTGCAACGACTTCCTCCCCTACTTGGATTTGATCGGAATTGCCGAGCGTCAGCGTTCGGAAGGTTTTGCCGTGCACTTTGATGATGGCGAGATCACGGACTTTATCGGCTGCCAGTACACCATCGACGGGCAAAACAGTTTCGTCAGAGAACTTGACGGCGGCGACATTACCAGTCCTGATCACGTGGTAGTTCGTCAAGATCACGCCGTCAGCCCTCACAAGGAAACCGGTGCCGAGGGCTATGGGCTTGTCGTTGACCGCCGTGACGATAGTTACGATTGCTCCTTTCGCGGCTTTGGCAATTGCTGGGATGTCCTTTCGAGGTGGCAACTGCGCCTTCGTTGCAGGGGCCGGAAGGGCGAACATCAGCCCAAAAGCGATTTGCAGAGCGCGCTTCATTGCTACCTCCGAGCTTACCTCACAAATATGCTCGCCATGATCGCTCCAGACGATAGTACTTTCTCTACCAGTCAATACTGAGGTTAATCCCCGCAGCATGGTTAGTGATGAGCCCCCACCTTGAAGCTCAACCCCTAATCACTCGCAGATCGATCTGTTCAAATGCCCGATGAGTCTTCGTGCTGTATCGGAAGAGAGGCGAAGCAGGCTGATAGGTAGAAGGTTGACCAAATTAACCCGTTCGAGAGGGCGAAGGGGTCGTGGTGCGCTGCACCTACAGTGGCACGCACCGAGGCACGTCGAACTTCCCGGTGGATGGCGGAATGCTGGTCGGCGTGCAGCCTACAGGACGCTCCTTCGAGGTCCAGCACATGCACATGTACCGGGTGATCGATGGCAAGATAGCGGAACACTTTGCGAATCGAGATGACGTTGGAATGATGCGTCAGCTTGGCCTGCTTCCACCGCCCCCGTCGCCGTGAGATCAGCAGGACAACCGCCACACTAGTAATCGCAGCCAGCCGATGTCCGTGAACTTACCGAGCAAATATCCTTGTAAAATTTCTGTAAAGCTTTGGGAATTCTGGTACTTCAGTAGTACCAAGTGTCTCGCATTGAACAGCCATTGGTGAACGCAACCCATAAGGTAGGTGGCACGTATTTTGGAGGGAGGCCGGGGGAAGGATTGGCGCGGAAAGGAATTATCCTCGGCCTCGACCAAAATGAACAAGCTTCTGTGTGTGTCCCCAATCAGGCGAATCGGGCAGCATTGATAACCCTTGACCCGGTTTTAATTAATTCCTAAGCGCGGTGACCTGAGCGAGCCAGTGTTTCTCAACCTTTGCGAGGGCTTCCTGTAAGTCTATTCTCTCTTTTTTTGCGCGTTGAACGGCGATCCGCAGGCGGTAAACCTGCTGAGAGGAGAGGAACGCCATTCCCTTCTTTATCGTGGGTTCCAGAAGTCCATTCCTCTCTAGCTGCGCGATCGTGCCTTCGGCAATCCCGCATTTCTGGGCTACTTGCCGAAAATTGAAGTAATCAGCCATGACCTCCTCCGTCAAAACGTGGAAACCTGATGGCTATTGGCCTTGTCGTGAATGGCTTCGTTGCGCAAACGGTCGCATTCTGAGGTGGCGCACTTTACCAGCCATTCGCCCGGCTCTTCTTGACGCTCGTACGAGCGAGCCCGTTCCGCGATCCGCTGCATGAGCACACATTCGGCCTTGTCCGCGGCCTCCCCTGTTCCAAAGTAGCGCGTGACCACGCCGTGTATGACTTCAGTGTTGTTGTGGTGCAACCACGACACCGCGGAGCAGTCCCCCGCGTTGACTGAGAGACGACGGATGGCTTCGCGATTTGTCACCGGACTGCCTGTGATTCTAACCACTCTCTTAGGCCAGCGGCGGTGCGAAACGTCTCAGATTCGGCTTTTCCAAGGCCGGTCATCCAATAGACGGTGACGCTGTTCGTCACGCTGTCCACGCAAATACGCTGATGAATCTTTGTGGCCGGGTCCGGCGATTGTCGTCTGAGCCACAGAACAGTGCCGTCTTCGGATTCTTTCAGATCAACGAATCCGCCATCGTGAGCTATCAGCTTGAATGTTTGAAGTCCTTCCACGGCACTACCATTATGCACTTTGTTCTGGCACTTCATGTGTGACGGTTGGCACAGCCTCAAAATCTGTGCGTACAAGTTAACTCGGCGTTCAAGCCTCCTCATGCGCGGCAATGAGCCCCATCCCTCGCATGACCGCATCGTAGTGATCGGGGCAGTACCACCGACCGTTGTGCTTGATCCCGGCTGGGCGTCCGCATTCGAAGGGCATGCGGGGAATGATCTTGAGCCATTGCTCCCGTTCCTCAGTAGTCAGGGGCAGATTGGGTTCGCAGCGATGGCGCATGTTAATTCTCCATGTCCAAGCTCGTGTCTTAGAGCATCTCTTCCATGACGATACAAGGGCAAGGCTTCCCCGTCCCATGGCACTCCGGGCAGTTGGGTTGACTGAGCCACGGCGCGATGTTCGCCCATTGCTTTTTGGGCTCGTGTTTCCAGCTAAGCAGGAGTTGCCGCTCACGCTTAGTACGGGGCTTGCGCACGATCTTGGTCATGGTGTCGCCCGGAAACCCCACCAAAGGTTTCTGCACGACCATGGGATCGCGGGCTTCGAGCGCAGCCTCGCGCTTCGCTTCTTCCTTGGCACGGGCTTGGCAGGTGCGACAGGTTTCCGCATCGTGCGTGGTGAACTGGGCGATGACGCCATTCTCGGGATCGCCATGCACTACGGCTTTGTGCGTTTGGCGCAAGGTCCGGAGCCTGAGCCCAGACTTCTTGCTGCCATCGGCAAAGTGGTCCCAGTTGAAGCTGAGCAGCTTCGCAAGGTCGATCTGCACCTGTTTGCCATTGTGCCAATGGCTCTCCGCGCTGAGCGCATCGTTGATCTCTTGCATGAGACGCAGGTTGTCCAACGTGGCTTCAGCACGATGAAAGTAGGTAGCAAGGTCTTCCTCAGCTTCGGACAGGAAACCCACGGGGGTTTGGTTTGGTTCCGACTCATGATCCAGTGGGTTTGTTTCATCAAGCCGCGAAAGGGCGGCGTCAGCCGCTTGGTCGGTTGGTTGATTGGTTGGTTGGTCTATAGTCCGGGAAGTCTTGTGAACAGTCTTGTGTGAGGAAGTCTCGCTACAGTCTAGTTCTTTTAGCCGCCTTTTCACCGCCTTCGTCAGCGCCTTCTCAGCGCCTTCATCACCGCCTTGAAAAGCGGCTGTTTCCCTCCAATGCTTTGTCTCGATTGGGATTATCAACGCCTTTTCACCGTCTGCATCAGGAGCAGGCAGGAAATTGGTGATCTGCACGCCGTAAGGAACCTTCATGCCACGGACATAGCCGCTGATTATCCAGCCAGCTTCGTCCAGACCTTGCACGGCACGCTGGATGGTGCGCTCCGCGGCGACCTCATCGTCATAGTGCCCACCCATCGCGGCGCGGAGCCTCTTGGCATTCACTGTCTGGACGATGCCAGTCCCCCAGTTAGCCCAGCGATGCAGATGCAGCATGATATTGAACATCAAGGGGGTGATCTCGCCGTCCCTCAGGGCGTCATAGAGCGCGTCTGGCACTCTCGTGAAAAAGTTTTCGTTCATTGCCTATTCCTTTGAATCTCTGTTTCACTGTCACGTCTGTTGAGTCCGCTATTCCCGTTGAAACAGTGGGGCTGGCGGAATAGAACCAGCCCCGAATGCCTTGCAGCACTCCAACACTTTGATTTCAAAAGTCAGGAAATTTGGCTCGCTGGTTTTTCTGCGGTGAGCAAAGACACTTCGGGGCTCGGAGTTTCCCGCGAGCCCCGTCTCTGACGAGCCTCGGCGCGCCGCAAGAAACTTCCGGATCGCATGTTTGGCGGAGTCTCGCCAATACGCTTCCCTTCTGATGTAGTCATGCCACTACAAGCCAGCCCGCGCCGCGGTGGCGGCCCTTACGAAGGCATAAGGAGAAAGATGAACCTAGGAAAGATCGCCCGCATCGTCGGGCTCCGGGAGGAGCTACGCAGGGAGCGGAGGGAGCTTGAGGGATTGGTTGCGCAGTACATCGAACTCAACCGCGATCCCAAGAAGCCTGTGCCGTGGAGGAAGCTGGCGAGGTGCATCGGCATGGATCACGTGCAGCTATACCGGATCGCGAGGAACAAGGGATTGGTGAAGTAAGCCAAAGAACTGCCACCGCCAGCATCAACTGGCAGGGGCCGAAGGAACATATGCAGAGGTAGTCGTGATTACGAGAGATTCGAGCAGCAGAGAGCGCCGGATGTCGAACTCCAGCTTAAATCGCCGCACGACCGACAACCCCGGTCATGTGTCCCCCGAGTGTTCCGAGCGCATGCGGTGGCCACACTGCGCTAGGCAGAATTTTTGGGTAATCGGACAATAGAGCGCAGTTTCCGGCAGGCTTGACGGTAGTGTCGAGCGAAGGAACCGGAATCCCGGTGGTCATGGTGAAGTTGGGGTCGGAGGCAAGCAGCGATAAATTGAAATCGTAGATTCTTGCGGCGTTCTCACATCTCTCCTTGGCCATCCTGACGTTCTCTTCATATAGCTCGATGCCAACAAAAAGCCGTCCAAGCTTGATTGCGACTTCGCCCGTCGTCCCCGTGCCTGCAAATGGATCAAGCACGATGCCCGGACGGCTCGGCAGATCAGTGAGCGTCCATTCCCGAGTCACAGGCTTTCGGGGAACGTAGGCACGGCCGGTGTCCTGACGGCCCGACATTTCGGCGTGGTCCTGCTTCGTGTATTTGCCGACCCGCCGCTTAGACTGGCCATCGTCATAGGGCACCATTTCGACGATACGCTCCCTTGGCCCTAGCTCCGTCACCGCTGGCGGGCATGTCATGGCGATTGGGCGCTCAATCAGAGCGGGCGGAAATACTGCATAGTGATTCCGGTTCGTCTGACCCATCGGCGCGAGCCACACGTTACCAAGACTCCGACCTTCCACCGAGGAATCGCATTCCATCAGGGACTCAGGTAGATAGCGCACGTCATCAACATTGCGGCGCTGAACCCGAACAGCGCAGGTGTCCGTCCAAGCGTCTCTCTTGTTCCGGACGAACCGATAGAAAGGCTCATGGCCGTTACCGTTGAGCCTGCCGTGCGCGGGTTCGATCATACCGTGTCCGAGTGGCAAGCCTTGCACTTTTGCCACTTCCTTCGCCCACACGACCTTGTCGATAAGTCGGAATCCTTCCGCTTCCATGGCCAAAACGAACCGCTCTGGGACGTTTAGCAGCGCCCCGTCTTTCGCTCGCTTATCCCCGATGTTGATCCAGACGCTTGCCCACGGCTGGAGCGGAATTGAGGCGAATACTTCCACCAAGCTGGCGATATAGTGGTCCACGGAATCTTCTCTGCCGACTTCGTCTTCGCTGTGGCCATAGGTGCGCTGGGCAAAATACGGCGGCGACGCAATCACGCAGTCCACTGGGAACGGCAACTCCTTCACCAATTCCCGAGCGTCCCCGGCTAGAATCTCGAAAGGTCGAGAAACGAACCAGCCCGAGGAATGAAAAGAGCTTGGGAGCAGTAGCGGCTCAAACTGTGAAGTCACGTCGGCAGGAGGGATTGTGGCTGAGATGGTGGCGGACCCGCTGCCGAACATTGAAGGTCCAACAGGTGATAGCACCTCGTCATAAGGCAGAAGTTCTGGACTTGGCTCGTTTGCGACTGCACCGAATACCACAATACCCGGCAGAGACGGATTGGTTGTTCGTCCAATTGTAGTGGCGGCCGTTGATCTCGTTGTCGTGCTGGCGGTCGCCGTGTATATCGGCTTGCTCATCTGTCGCATCCCAGTGGAACTAGATTTCATCCTCGTATTCCGACAGCACCCAGCGGAAGCGGGCGTTTAGCAGAATTTCCACCATCTCCCCGTAGTTCAGGGTCTCGGAGTTCGATCTTCCCTGCGTCGTACAGCCGCTTGAGGGAATTGCGTGCCATCCCCGGCTTGATGCCCAGTTTGCACAGGTCGTCCACCGTCGTCCTGTCGCCGATCTGCGACAGGACGTAATCGTCGGTTTCCTGCTTGTAAGTTTTCCTATACATTTTTATTCTCCCAAACTTCGAAGCGTTCCCGGGAACAGAAGAAATACGCAGGCATCCCATGCCCCTCGCACGGCCCGGTTCCACATCCCTAAATCCACGCCTTGTCGGGGTCGAACTCCTTGGCGCAATGGTCGCAGTGCACCCATCGGGGGATGCACCTCTCTACATACTGTTGGACTGCGATCATTTAGTTCTCCTCCGTGTCCACGATGCCGTCCGGCACGGACTCAAGCAGCCCGGCAGCGTCGTCCATCTTTTCCCATCTCTCATGGTCGGAAATCTTGCCATGGCGATCCGCATAGCGGCGCACGCACTCCGCCAACGCATAGAAGACAGTGCGTGGGTGCTCTGCCATCTCGTCGGTGAGGATCAGGGCGGAAACGTCGTCCGCCAATTTCCTGCACCGCTCGCGCCAGTTGCCCCCGCTTTGCGCCGGACTGGGCTCGGCGTCGAACCCAGCTATTTTGCGCTGCTCGGTCTTGGGGACGATCTGCTCGTCCCCGGGGTCTTCGAATGTTTGCAGCATCAGCTTGCTCCTTCTTTGCGTGCTATATCCATCGCCTCCATGTCGAGCGCCTCGGCGATCTTCTTCGCCGTGGTGCCTTCCATGGGATACAGGTAATAGGGGGGATCGTCGTCCCCTGCGAGTTCGTCCAGCCGCCACGAAATGTCGTGATATTCGCCTTCGGTCAATCTCGCCACCCAGCCTTCGTCTTCTCCGTACGGACGAAACACGTAATACTTTTTCTTGCTCATAATTCTCTCCTGAAAATTCAGGGCGGCTACCGTCGTGTGTTGCCACTCATTCCCGGCTTGCCGCCTATTCATTACTTCTCCGCCACCAACCCACTCATATTCACAGCCCGGTCTGCCACCCCAAACACCACCAGCCTGCGTTTTCCGTGCGCAAAACTCACACGGGACTGACCGTCCCAGATTTTTTATTTCTCCTGAAGTACCACCAGCGGATTCGGCTTCGCCTCGGGCTCGCTCCACCACGCGCCGCCGTTGGGAGGAATCGGGACTTCATGGATGATTCGTCCGAACACCTGCTCGCCCTGTCCGGCTCTCGACGCGGTTATTTGCTTGAACCAAAACGGAAGCCCGCGCTCTTTGGCTTTTGTGCGGAGCGCCCAAGCCCAGTCGAGATTCATGGTGCGCCGCCCGGGAAAATCCTCTGGCGTCCACTTCATGTCTGGCGTCCAAAGGTATTCCTCGCCGTCGCCGGATTCGCCGCCGCAGATTACCCAGCCGATTCCGTCCAAGTTGATTTGCGGTGCGATGTCCTCAAGCAATGGCTCGCAACTCAGGAACCGCACTGCTTCTGGATGTACCGGGACATTGCGAAGGTGGTCGATGCGCCTGAGTGTCTGGTTACATCCGACCGAAGTGCCGAGCCAAACATTCGCGTAACCCTGCCCCCAATCCGCTGGCAGGCATTCCATGATGCGGTGCGGCCGTTTGGTGAGGATCAGATAGACCAAGTTCGGCGTGTTGCGGATGACGCTCCATGCCGCCGAGCGCCACGTCAGCGGCGGGAGGCCACCTATCAGGTACATCCGTTCCTCTGGTACGAGCCGCTTATCCGCACGGCGGTCAAAGAAGTCGCTGAGGCTGTTGGTGAACGCGCGCTTGTATGCGCCGGTGCCGTCGAGTTCCCGCTGCCATTTGTGGGGATCATTCCAAGTCTTGGTCAAATAGACTTCATTCCAATGACGCTGCTGCTTCCTGAGTTCGCGAATGATGTAGCAGTGCTGGCATTCGGGGCCGCACTTGGTGCAGCCCACCCACCAGTTTTGCGTATCGTGCGTCCAACTGATCTTACTGTTCTCTGCCATGTTTGTTCTCCTTGATTCGGAAGAGGGGGGCTGCCCTCATTCAGCCCCTCCTTCTCACATCGCGGCTGCTTCCGCCGCTTCGTTGTTGGTTGTTGTTGGTGTGCTCTTCTTTTCCTCTTCCGCCATGCGGTCGAGTTTCCAACAGCAGGCTTCGGCATCCTGCCTGTTGGGCTCTCGGCAGCAGAACTTGGGCTCCGCCCCGTCGATGCTCAGGAAGATTTCCCAAGGCTGCGCTTCTTGCGTTGCTCCCTTGGGCTTGCGATTGCGCTTGGCATAGTAGCCGTGCGGCGTGGCCACGGTGATATCCTCGGGGGGCTCCTGAGGCTTCGCTTTCGACTTCGCCGCGCGCTTGGCCTTCGGCTTCGGCGCTTCTTCGGCTTCCCGGACTTCCATGACTTCGGTCTTCTTCTCATCATTTGCTGCATCGGCGGACGCTACCGAAGACTTCGCCGGAATGGGCTGGTTCGGAGGCTCGGGGTCTGAGGGATAAGTGCCAAACGCTCTCGGTTGCAGCTCCGCTGCCTGCCAGTCGAACAGCACGCGCACGTCTCCATCGTTCGGATAAAAACTGTACGGCTTCTTCCATTCTTTCCCGTCATGCCAGCGGATTTTGGGCCGCCGCAACTCGTCCACGCCCACGACCCGCCCTAATGTGATCCCCTCGCCGATCAGTTCTCTTAAGCGTTTGCTGTACCCGTCCTTGACATACATCACCCAGTCGCCCGGAGCGACACGCGACTTGTTCGAACGGCTAACGTATGCTGAAACACTGTGGGAGAGAGCACCAAGGGGGTGCTGTTGCAGCAGCGGTGCCACCAAGTCGGCCAGGTACTTCTTCACCGTGTCGCCGATATCCTCCACATCCGCCATGCGGAAAATGCGCTGGCGCAACTCCTCCAGCGTGCCCGGTTCCGGCTCGGGCACCGGATCGCCCGCGATTGGCGGCGGCTGAGGAGTAGCCTCGAACTCAATCTCGTCTCGCAGCTTCGCGATCAAGTCTTCAGCGACTTCGCGCTTCTCTGCGGGTGAAAAAGGCTTGAGGCAGGACACGTTCCACGACAGCATTCTTCGAGAGGCGTCCTGCTTCGACCACGTGACATCACCATCGATTGGCGAATGGGCGATTGCGAAAGATGGCTTCCCGTTCTCGGTCGAAGACGTTTCCCCGTTGTTTTGCTGCCCGGTTCCAGTGCCGTGCGAGGTGCGCTTGCTCGCAGGGTTACCGCCCGACAGGAGATAATTGACGGCGCGGCGCGTGCGCTTGAGGACTTTCTTGCAGAATTCATCCCAAGTGCGGCAGCCGTGGATTTCCGCCTCCACGGATTTTCTGTGGAATCTCTCGCGCAATTCGAAGAAATAAGGTTTGAGTCTTTCAGAAACGACTGCGAGGTTCACCAACCCGTTGCTGACCACTTGGGCTAACTGCTCGTCGCCAAGTTCGCCCGGCTGCTTGTGGTCTGTGAGGGGTGGGAAACCGTTTCCCACCTTCTCCAGTGCCGCAGTTGTTTCATCTGTAACCGCCGTCATCGTCGCCATCGCTCGTCCTCCGTTTACCAATTCACGAACCGCGAACGGTTCTTTGTCTTGCCGTGCTTAATCGCCGCCCTTGCGTTACGCTTCAAGTCTTTTAGGTAAGCCTGCGGACGGCTGAAAATCGCCGCTGGCTCAGGTTGTATCGCCTCGGTCATGAAGACAATTTCCTCAGGTGTATAAGTCCTCATCGCCACACAGTTAAAAACCGACCCGTCCTCGTACTGCGAAAGCGAACCCATTTCGTAGATCATGTGCTCGTCGTCTCGCTGTTCCGTCAGTTTCGTGCGTTCTGCGTATGTCATGACCGCTTCCTTTCTGCCGCCTTGCGCCTGCGGTAGGTGTCCAGCGCCATCTCGTATGCCTTCTGCGCCTCACGGGACTTGCTCATCAAGGCGACGGCAGACTCACGGTCAATCTTGTAGAGCCGGATGAACCGCCCGTCGTCAGGGTTGTACGCGGACAAGCTCACCTGCACCGATCCGTCCTGCGGCGGGAACACCGGGCTGATGTTGTACCCCGTCTCGCCGTCGTCGTGCCGGAAGATGCGAAGAATTCCGGCATCCCAATGGGTCCTAGAGAAAGCGCCGACTCCGTCGCCCGTCGAGAGCACGTAGTCGCCGTCGTTGAGTTCCACTCCGTTTGAATCGATATACGTCATAAATCAACCCTCCTTGGTCGAAAAACTTCTCATTGCAGTCAAGAGCTTTTTTGCTACGCCGCCACCCCTTTGCATTTCAGGACGTAATCGTGGTCGGTTGCGCCCTTGTCGGGGTTGCCACGCAAGAACGAGGGCACGAAGAACGTGCCCCGGTACTTGCCGAAGAGCAAGCCGGTGCGCCCGTCCACGCCGTAGCGCCGCCAGTGGCCGATGACTTCGCCGAGCGGATATTCGACGCCTTCCGCCTGAGCCTTGCGAGCGCCCTGAATGACCGTGACGAAATCCTTTATGACGATGGTCTTCTGGTCTGGCGGCTGCTGGTTGTTGCGCTGCGCCGCACGACGCACTTGGCGTGAATGCTGCAGGGTCTGGAGCACGGTGCGCTTGTTGTGGAGGGAATTGATGGCGTAGAGCAGTGGCAGGTACTCGGCATACTGCTCCTCGATCTGCGTGTGAACGGCTTCCAAGTCGATGCCCTTCTTGATGGCGTCTTCCCACGCCCCTTTCTTGGCAGCCCCAGCATGGTGCACAAGGACGTTGTAGGCTTGCCCGTCCTGCCCGACCCAGAAGACCACGCCCGTCTCATGGTAGGTTTTGTCCAGCGTCTCGGGGGTTACGCTGGGGATGGGGGCCGGGAATCCGTCCTCGCCGAGCCCGATGTAGATCACGAAGTTCGACTTGCACAGCGGATCGGCTCCCTTCGGCGGCTTGTCCACGGCGTAGTACGGTTGGCAGACCAAGTGCGTTGTGGGGCGAAGCTCCTCCGGCGTCAGGTCGTACTTGGCGTCGTGGTCGATGCGCACATCAAAGCCAATTTCCAGCACGGTGCTCTCGAAGCTGGCGATTTCGGCGGCGGTGCCGACTGGCATGTTGCTGTACGTCTGGACGACGTTCGAGACTTTGAACCGAAGCTCCGATGGGAGCACGGCTTCGATGAAGAATCGGTCGAACGGCGGCATGAGGTTGAGCGTCTCGATGGACGGGCGCTTGTCGGGCGATGTCAGCCCCACGATTTGCGCAGGCTGGTCGGCGTTCAGCACCGGCATCCGTGGGTAGCCCTTGGAGCGGTCGCCGTACCCGAAGTCGTTCATTCCTGTTCGTAGCGATTCGTAGATGCTCACTTCTTTTTTCTCCTTTTGCACTGCGATGAATTTTGCCGTCAGCCAGCACTCCGTCAGTTTGTCAGCCGAACACACTTCCACTGCTGCTTCTGGCGGGGTCTTTAATCCCGAGAAGCCCTACTTCAACTGCCTACTTTGTCGTCCGAGGGAGCGGGCACGACATGCGCTGCGCCGCAATTCCTGCTCGCTCTCTCAGTCGCCTCTACCCTAAGTGTGGAGCGCGGGGTACGGGGTATGGAAATCTACTGAAATCAAAGAGGATCGTTCCGGGCAGGCTAAGAGAAATGCAGGGAAAACGCGGGGGGGGCGGCTACCGTCGAAGTCCGATATCCGAGGCTTTGACCCCCTTTGTGGCGAGAAACCGCTTAATCCTCTTTTCAGCGGCTTTCCGATGCTCATAAATGACCTTTGGGTGCTTACGCATGTAGCGAGCGGTTTTGGCCATGCTCCATCCGTCCTCATACAGGTGTGACAGGACTTCTTGTTGACGGGTCGTGAGCCTCGCACCGACGTAATACGTCGTCAGTTGTACCTTTTTCCGCTTCCGCTTGAACAGGCCCGGAATGGCCGCCTTTGCGACCGCAGTTGCGAGTTCTACACTCTTTACGACTGCCTTTTTGGTACGGAGCAAAACCTTCTGGTTCCGTTCGACACGTTTCACCAATTTGTTGTGCTTCTCGGTGAGTAGCCATATGGCGCGGGAAAGAACACGAATTCTCCCCGCTTCATCGAGGTCTGCAAGCCTATTGCGAATTGTCTCCGCATCCATGCTGGAAGCGTAGAACGGTGATTAATGTCACCGCGAGTGTCGCAAGCCCCTTGGGCGCGTATTGGTAAATGGTACTCGGGAGCGTTGGTCTGCACTCCCCGATAGGTCACCCGGATATTCCGCAGCGGACCGGGTGTCATGGATTTGGGGGTGGGCTCGGAGACTGCGGCTAGGAACAGGAGGAGATCGTATTCCATTCTGCTCATCCCTCAGGCCGTCCTCCGGGCAGCGGAGGAAGAGATGATGCGCTCCTGCGCCTTCCGGTCCAACTGAAACTCAGGTCGGTTACTAACGCAGCCTCGAAACCCCTCATCCGCGGGCGGCCCTGTGACGCGGGCTCAGAGAAGACAACCTCACAGCTACCCAAACCTCACGTGGAAGGAGTCACCTTTCGTATAACCGTCCGGTTCCCACGATCCTCGCAAGCCAGATCGCCGCACTTGGGGCAGTAAACAATTTGGCTGCCATCGGCGAACTTTGAACGCACTTCTGCCTTCTCACAACGGCATCCGAAGCATGTAGTGAGGACGGAGCATTTTTCAGTATCGCAGTTTTGCGAAACCTGTGCGGGCTCATCTGCTTCGATCATCTCCTCCTCCCTTGCGATTGCGAAGTATCTCTCGATGCTCTTGTAGTCGTCGTGTCCAAGCCACTCTCGCACAAGACCCATGTCGTGCCCCTCGCCGCCCAGTCGCTTTGAACGCAGCCAATTCGTCGCACATGTGCTCCGGAACTTGTGCAGCCAGCAATGCGATGGCTCTATTCCGGCCCGGCGTGCAATGGAACGGAGCGTATCGAGCATATGGTAGTCGGGCAGCCCATTCGCAGTGCCGAAGAGGAGCCGAGATGGGCGCTTGGTGGCCTTCAGTGCGAGTAATTTGTCCATCAGGTCTCTATCAATGCCCCAAACGTATCGCGTCTTGCCATTCTTCGTCATGAATCCTAAGCGAGGCTTGTTCGTGACCCTGATTTGCCGCTTCACGCGGCCCGGAGCCAAAGTATCGACTATGAGGTCGTCTTCTTCCAGAAACATGACTTCCCGTTTGCGCAAGCCCGCTTTGAGAAACACTTCGAACAACACGTGTTCCTCAGGTGTCATTACAGGGAAAAGCATCTTCAATTCCTCGCGAGTATAAATTTTAGGACGGTCCTGACCGCTTTTGAGTTCGCGTCGATAATCGGATTTTTTGATTGGGCCTTTGCCCGGATCGAGCTTCAATATCGCCCGGATGAACGCGTTCACTCGCAAAAGCTTCAAAGCGGCGGTATAGGGGTGGTTCTCGGGCTCGTCGTCTATGAGGTAATCGAAGAATCTCGCCATGTGAGCCTTGTCGATCTCCTCCATAAATGTTCTCTTACTGCCGTTTTTGAGGCTGGCATTCCAAGCCTCGAATTCTCGAACGGCATGTCCATAGGCGATCTTGGTTCTCTTAGAACCTGTAAGGGACTCAACATAACGCTCAACAGAAACCGCGATGGGTGCGCGAGCATCCGGCGTCGTGGGGTCTTGCACGCCCGGGCGGGTTTGATTTCGCAGGAACCATTCCTTCTCAGACTTCACCTTCAGCGCATCACTGAGCCTGCGGCAGGTTGTGGGGTGCCACTGCTTTTTGTTCCCCTCATACCATGAGACCCGGAATTTGCCGTCGCGGTCATCTCTCATGTACAGGGTGCCGTCGGGCCTCAGATTCGGAATCTTGACCGTGACGGTAGTCCAGTTCCCCTGAACTTTCGCACATTCGTAGATTTTGACTCTCTTGTTCGCCATGGAACTAAATACTCTGGGCCACAGCGAATCAGTGAATTCGCCGAAAAATAGTCCAAAAGTAGTCCAACGGCAGGAAGACTGTCCGGAAACGCTAGAGAATTAGAGGCTTAAAAATGGTTGGTAGCGATACCGGGATTCGAACCCGGGTTTCCGCCGTGAGAGGGCGGCGTCCTGGACCCCTAGACGATATCGCCATTGCGGCCAACCGCCGTTTGGGAAGGCGCAGCCACAGTTTTTTATTTTCGCATGCCCTTCAACCCTTCGCAAGCAAAGCTCCCGTGATACGGTCCAGCAATTCTTTCGAAGTTAAGATGGCGGACAGCATAGTCAAGTTCAAGTAATTCATGGGGAAATAGCTGTAACAACCGAGATGTCCAAAACAGAACACTCGCTGTCACACAGTCGTGTTCATTCGTCACAAACGCCTTCTGCCGCCCCATGCTATTCTGGTCATCCAATCTATGAATCCGCAGAATCCGAGCAGTAGCATCACCCATCCCAAAGGTACGCGTGCGCGTGTCCTTCTAAGCTCCGTTTTTGGTCCGTATGCCCAGGACGACGAATTTGGCAGCCGCGCCATCAATCCCATGGAGCTGTACCACAATCAGGTGACCCGAGCGCAAGGCGCTTTTTCCTTGCGAATGTTCCATCGCTCGTGGGGCATCATGATGATCCAGTCCAATATCTCCGCGCCGTGCACGCTCCTGGATTTCCCCACGCGCGAAGCCTTCGCGCGCGAATTGACCGCTCACGAATACGAGATCGTGGGCATCTCCTCGATCATCGTCAATGTAGGCAAAGTGCGCGAAATGTGCCGCATGGTGCGCAAACTCTCGCCGCACTCCACCATCATCGTAGGAGGCCATGTCACCGCAATTCCCGGCATCGAGCACATGGTAGACGCCGATCATTACGTCCTCGGTGAAGGCATCTCCTGGATGCGGCGCTATCTGGGAGAAGACGCCTCCGCGCCCATCAAGCATCCCGCCATCGTTTCCGGCCTTCAGACGCGCGCCATGGGCCTGCGTCTTCCCGAGCGCCGGGGTTCCACCGCCGCCACGATTATCCCTTCGGTTGGCTGCCCCATGGGATGCAGCTTCTGCACCACTTCCTCGTTTTTCGGGGGCAAGGGCAATTTCTACAATTTCTACGAAACCGGCGATGAACTCTTTGAAATCATGGACGGGTTCGAATCTTCTCTCGGCGTGCAGACCTTTTTCATCATGGACGAAAATTTCCTACTGCATCGCAAGCGCGCCCTGCAACTCCTGGAGCGCATGAAAGCCGCGGGCAAGAGCTGGGGCATGGCGGTGTTCGCCTCCGCGAATGCCATCAAGAGCTACACCATGCAGGAGCTGGTAGAGCTCGGCATCTCCTGGGTGTGGATGGGACTGGAGTCCCCGCACTCGGTGTATACCAAGCTGAAGGGTACGGATACCCGCGAATTGACGCACGAAATGCGCAGCCACGGTATCCGCGTACAGGGCTCCACCATTATCGGCTTGGAGCACCACACGCCCGCCAACATCACCGGCGAGATCGAGCACGCCTGCAGCCATGAAACCGATTTCCACCAGTTCATGTTGTACACTCCGGTGCCAGGTACGCCGCTCTACCGCGAAATGAAGGAACAGGGCCGTATGCTGGACTTCGTGGACTTTGCCGACATCCACGGCCAGTTCAAATTCAATTTCCAACACGCTGCTATTTCTCGCGAAGATTCCAAGCGCTTTCTCGACTGGGCCTTCTTGCACGACTTTGAGGCCAACGGCCCGAGCCTCTACCGCATGTGCCAGACCATGTTGCAGGGCTGGCGCCGCTACCGCGACTATCCTGATCCGCGCGTTCGCGAGCGCTTTGAACGTGAAATGCAGAAACTCCGAACCGGGTATAACGCCGCTCTGTGGGCCATGGAGCACCAATTTCGCTCTGTGAATCGCAGCGTCAGTGAAAAAATCCAAGCCCTG
This sequence comes from Candidatus Acidiferrales bacterium, assembly GCA_963702915.1. Taxonomy (GTDB): domain Bacteria; phylum Acidobacteriota; class Terriglobia; order Acidiferrales; family UBA7541; genus Acidiferrum. The sequence continues at coordinate 4,912,153 of OY969770.1, read as the reverse complement.
CGTAAAGAAGTGGAGAACGAATCAGGCTTCTTCGCCCGGCTCAGTGCACGCGCCGTTGGCCCACTGCTTCTATGGACCTCGCGCCGCGAAGAACGCCTGCTGGCCAAGGGCAAGACCTACGAGCCTCCCACGTTCCTCGAGCGCACCAATTGGGCCTCCACCTGAAGAATATTTTCTGAGGCTTGTCTCGGCTGCTATTCACCGACGGCCATTTCCATACCGTTAGAACTTGACCAGGATAGACATATCGATGAAGGATTCATCCTTGCGGAGGTCCGGGAACCACACGCTGCTGATTCCGCCCCCACAGGCATTTTCCGCCAGTCCCAGGTTTGTTTGCCCGGAGGACGCGCCGCTGCTGCAAACATAATCTTCAGGAGAACCATTGTTTCCGCCTGGAGGCGTGATGCCACCCCGTCCGGTCCAGTAGGGCACGCTGGCATGGCGATAGTCATACTCCCAGCGGAAGGTGATGTACTGCTTGGGCATATAGTCGAATGTGATGGAGGAATCCCAGGCTTTAAAGGGGTCCCCCGGATTTCCCGTGAAGTAAGGCGAATTCGTGGCGGCGGAAATAGCACCCTCGCCGTTGATGGGTGGAATCAGGACTAGATAGCGCCCCGGATTGTTGATCTGGCCGCCGCCGACCGTAAGACCGAACAAATCCCTGTGGAACCAGAAACGGTTGTAGGCCATGTAACCTATAAAGCTCTGCTTGGGCCCGCCCTTCTTATCGCCGTAGCAACTCACACCGGCACCATATTCACAACCCATGTCGCCGGTCAAGGAGAAGGCCATCTTATCGAGGGTATTCTCCGGTTTGTCGTAGTACTTGATTTCGATGCTGTTGTCAGTGTGAATGCGGCTGCGGCCTTGAATGAAGAGGTCGTCTTCGCCCACCCCATAGTTATTGGAAATGATATTGATCCAAGGCTTTGGAGTCCACTTAATCTGCCCTCCCACTCCCGGCAGGTGATTGGCCGAGGCGTAGGACTGCCAGCCATTGATGAACCACGGCTCGATCTTCAGGTGTGCCGTAGGGAAAATCTGCACGCGCACTCCGTTAAAGAACCAAGGTGTATTGGAGGAAACATACGACGGCTGGTAGGCCCAGTTGTCGAAGTTGTAGTAGCTGAACAAGCCGATGTAGGACATGAAGATTCCCGCATCGACGTTGACTCCATGCAGCACATTAAAGTGATAACCGCCATAGGCTTCCGACAGGTAGCGGTACGCGGTAGGTAGATCCCACTGGCCATGAGCTGGGCTGGGGTCATTTCGGGGTGTAGTTGCGGAATACATTCCGAACTGAGTCATGATCCTCGCGCGGACGTTGTCATAGTGGAAGTCCCCGCCGACACCCAACTGCTCCAACTGGATTTCCGACGTGCGAAAGAGCTCACTCGAGCCCCCCATGGAGTGATCCGTCGGATGATTAAAGTCGGAAACATAGTTGGTGTCCGCACGGATCTCTGGAGTAAAAAACTTCGAGTCCCAATAAATATCCTTTGTGCGCGGATTGCCGTTCAACCAGGTCCAATCGAAATCCGAAAATGGTTCAATTGGTTTCTTGGGCCCGTTCGCCGGCGCAGTCCCAGCAGCCGCACCGGCAGTGTCCTGCTTCGGTTGGACAGAAGGTGCGCTTCCCGGTTCAACACTTGCCAAGCTGGAACTAGTTGGGACATTGCTGCTAACCGCTGTCACCGAGGCGGTAGCGAGGCTAGTCGGCGAATTCGTCGCAACTTCCCCAGTTGCATTCGGGGATGCGGGCATTGCGGCAGGGCTTCCCACATGCTCTTTTGCTTCCAGCTCTTCCACGCGCTTCTCAAGCTGCTCCACGCGTTCCAGCAGCCAGCGCTCCCTTTCCGTCAATCCGCTATCGGCTTTGCTTTCCGTGGCGGCTTTTGCCGTCGGTGCTGCCGCGGCTGTTCCTTTCTCGTCATCCGCCGCGCGGCCCACACTGCTCAGCCCCAGGTTCCACAACACCAGGCCGGCAAATCCAAGCATGCATTTACGTGCGAACAGAATATTCATGATTTCTCCCCCTGACGTTCCCGGTAACGGATTTTCTTGGGAATGGCACTTGAAGGCCGCCAGAGTCATTCCGGCGGTTCATCTTTCCTTGCCTAAAAACGATAAACTGACCCGCCTAAGATTTCCGTAAGGTTGCGCTGAGCGTACTATAAGCCCGCACGCTCCAAGCATGCAAAGAACCGCATGTGACTGATGGAAAAGAAAATAGTAAGAAGGAGGCTCCCGGGCGGCAACTGGGCGGATCGCCCGGGACGTTCGTTAGTTCGCCGCAAGGTCCTCTAGCGCCGCGATGTCTCGCAGCACGAGGGTCGAACCATTTACTTCCACGAGGTGCTGGCGTTTGAACTCGCCCAGCGTGCGGCTCACGGTTTCGCGCGAGCAGCCGATCAATTGGGCCATTTCTTCGTGCGTCAAAGTCAACTTCACACGGACCGTCCCGCCACAGGGACGTCCGTCACCGGCCCACTCCACCAGAAAACGCGCCAGTTTTTCCGCGGCGGAATTGCTCAGCCCGATCGATCGTATGACTTCATAAGCCATTTGGCAGTCGCGCCCCAGGTGCTGTGCCACCTGGAACGAGGCATCGTTGTGCTCCTTCATGAATCTCAAAAACTCTTCGCGCGGAATGAACGCCAGTTGGCAGGGCTGCAGCGTTTCCACCGTGATGTCATAAGGCATGCCCGTAAGAATTGGGTTAAGACCGATCACTTCCCCGGCATTGGCAATCTTCAGGATGAAGGTCTTCCCATCGCTGTTGGTGGTCAGCAGCTTCGCGCGCCCCTGGCAAAGCAGATGGACGCCCCGCGCGGCTTCGCCTTCCATCACGATCAGCGCGCCTTCCGGGTAGGTACTTACATGCATGATCGGGCGCAAGGCCGCTCGCGAGCGCTCTGAAAACCCGCAAAAAAACTGCGTGCTGCGGACTTTGCAGGCTGAGCAATCGTCTTCGATTGGCAGGCCATACGGTGTGCGAGTTCTGCTCCGGAATTCTGTCGTGTGTCGCAAACTGGAGACTTCTGGTCTTTCCGCAACCATGGTATTTGCCATATCGCCAGTCCTTCTCCCCGCCTCATGACTTGCTACAAGCAAAAGGAAAGGCAAGTCAAAGGCCGAAGTAGACAATTTTGGCCGATTTACTCGCTTCGGCGTAACATACAGACAATGAATCCTTTATTCAGCGATGAAATCCTTGGCAGGGTCCGAGTGCGGCCCCGACTTATGCCCCAGCTGAGTGATTTCCCGCAGAATTGTGTGATCTTTATCACTTTTCAATGTGACGCATGACCGCTGCCCCGAGCTCCATTTTGGCTACTACCGAGCCGCCCGAGCGCCGCACCGTTCCCGAAATCCTTCTTGACATTTGATTACTTTAATATATAATTCTTAGTAAGTTATTTTGCGTTCAAGCCTTGCTGAGCGAAAGTCCCTTCCTGCGTATTCACAATGGCGGCATCGGGCGGTGGGCGATCTCTAGGGCAAGTTGCTTCATTTCCGCGTGAATCAGCCCGTTCGACGCCAATATGGTCTTGCCACCAATGACATACGGCTGTCCTTCAAGGTCGCTAACTGTGCCGCCCGCTTCTTCGACGAGTACGACGCCCGCGGCCGTGTCCCAGGGCTTCAGGCCGAATTCCCAGAAGCCGTCGAAACGCCCGGCCGCGACATAGGCAAGATCCAGCGCCGCTGAACCGTCGCGCCGCACGCCATGTGATCGCAACGTGAAATCCCAGTAGTAATAAATATTAGGGTGCGCGTGGCGCTTGTGATTCGGAAAGCCCGTGCATAGCAGGCTATTCTTCAGCGCATCGATGCGGGAGCAGCGGATTCTTTTCCCATTCAAATAGGCGCCTTCACCGCGTTGCGCTGTGAACAGCTCTTCGTACACTGGGTTGTAAATGACGCCGAGCACCAGTTCATCCTTCCAGGCCAGCGCCAGGGAGACGCAGAAGCACGGGTAGCCATGTGCAAAATTGGTCGTGCCGTCGAGCGGGTCCACGTGCCAGCGGTACTCCGATTCCCTGTCTTTGGCCGTGCCTTCTTCCGCGGCAATGGCGTGCTCCGGAAAAAACTCTTGCAAACGGCCTACAATCCAGGCCTCGGAGCGCCGGTCGGCCTGAGTCACCAGGTCAAAGTCTCCCTTATAGGCGATGTCGGGTGTGTGCGCGAGTTCTTCGCGCAGAATAGTGCCGGCGCCTTTGGCGATTTCAACAGCAGTTTGGAGATAATTTTTGGCCATAGAGTCAGTTTTGAGTCTTAGGTTGTAAGTTTTAAGTGAAACCGTCCATGTTTTAGTTTGCTTTGGCCAACTCAGACGGCAACCTGCACAGGAATACGTTATCAGCTTGCGGTTCTGAATGGAAAATCTAAGGAAACGATCCTACTGCGGTCCAGCCAGGTAGGTAGTGCGATGCCGCGCCGTATAGCCCGGGAGCACTTTCACTTCGATAGTCCGATAGGTGTTTGCCGCTCCCCGTGGATTGGGGTAATACGCCAAGCGGTACTGCGTGCGCAGCTCCTGGTCAATGCGGTCGAAGATCACCGGAAGCTCCTGCGCGGAATCGGGAAAGAACATGGCGCCGCCGGTGGTCTCGGTGATGGTTTGCAGCGCGTGTTCCCCGGCAGTGTTGCGGCCGTTCTCATTCTTCACCGCGCGGATCACGATGGTGTAGAGCAGGGCTTCCGCGCGCAACGCGGCCTTGCGCGCCGAGTCGAAATCATAGCGGCTGGTGGTTTCGCCGGCGTCGGTCACCATCACAATCACGCGCCGCCGGTCATTGGGACGTTTTTCCATTGCCCGCGAGCCGAGCAGGACGGCATCGTAGATGGAAGTGCCTGCGCCATCGGGAATCTTGCGCACTGCTTCTTGAAGCGCCGCCACGCTGTTGGAAAAGCCCGCCAACTGGGTGACGTTTTCGTCGAAATAGAAGACGCTGAGGCGATCTTCCGGCCGCAGAATCTGCTTGATGAAATTCGAGGCCGCATCGCGCTCCAGCGGCATTTCTTTATGCTCGCTCAGGCTGGCATCAATCATCAGCGCCAGGTCCAGGGGTTGTTTGGTCTCCGATTCAAGGACATCAATTTTCTGCTGCACGCCGTTCTCGAAGACCTGAAAAGCGTCCACGGGGAGATCTGGCGCGGGGTGCTTGTGATCGTCCAGCACGCTGACCAGCACGGTCACCAGGTTGACGTTCACCTTGATCGTGCCGCGCGGCGACACCGGTTCCGGGCTCTTCTCCGGCGGCGGAGTACTGGGGGGCTGCGTTTGCCCGGTGTTGCCGGGCTGCGCCCAGGGTGGCCGGTCGGGTTTCTCCTGCGCCGCAAGCGCGCCGACAACGGCGAGCATAATGAATCCTGCCACCACTAAGCGGAGGCTGTTCTTCGGCTGGAAGGTCATCTGTTTGTTAAGATGCAGATTTTGCCTCTGGTGCCGCCGGAGGGATTTCCCCTTCTGCCCAGACGGCGCCATCCTGGAAATACTCCTTCTTCCAAATGGGGACGGTACGCTTCAGGGTATCAATGGCAAAGCGGCAGGCGTCGAAGGCGGCGGCACGATGGGGCGCGCTGACGGCAATGAAGACGCTCGTTTCACCGATTTCCAGCCGGCCGAGACGATGCACCATGGCGAGGCGGTGGATCGGAAACCTCTCGTGGAGTTGCGCGCCGATCTCCCGCATTTTGGCCAGCGCCATGGGTTCGTAGGCTTCATACTCGAGGTGCTTCGTGGCGCGGCCATGGGATTCATTGCGCACGAAGCCATCAAACGTGACAATGGCGCCATCCTGCCCCGCGCGGACGAACTGGATCAACGCAGCCGGATCAATGGCCGTCCTTACGAGTTCATAAAGATCGTTATCAGGTGTCGAGGCCATTGGCGCTGTGGCTCAGCCTCCGCTGACGGGTGGCAGAAAAGCAATCTCGTCACCGTTTGCAATCCGCGTGTCCCACTCGGCAAATTCCTGATTGCGCGAAACAACTAGCGAGGCGCGTAATCCAGCGAGTTGCGGGTAGCGTCGCATATATCGCTCTAAAAGGTCGGCGAGCGTTGTCCCTTCGCGGACCTCTGTCCCTTCCTCCGTGAGGCCTGTAAGTTCACGGACGCGGCCAAAGAAAAGCACCTTCACGCGAATGCTGGACGAGACGGATGGCATGTGAAAATTGTACTCTGAGCAGGTGCCGCCTTCCAGCGCAAGGCCCGGAGGAGAGGCCAAACTACTACGGCGCTTCGCAACAATGAAAATCCTCATGACAGGTTCCACAGGATTTATTGGCACGGCGCTCTGCCAGGACTTGCAGCGCGCCGGGCATACGGTGTGCCGGCTCGTGCGGCCAGGCACCGCCTCAGAAAAGTCTAGAGGAACTGCTGGCTTCGATGTGAAGTGGAATCCCATCACGGGCGAACTCGGCGGCGCAGCAGTGGGGGCCGATGCGGTCGTGAATCTCGCCGGAGCCTCAATTGCGCAAGGGCGCTGGACAAAGGAACGCAAGAAACTCCTGTTGGCCAGCCGTGTGGATACGACACGTGCGCTGGTTCAGGCGCTTTCCAAAATGTCGGCGCGGCCACGTGTGCTCATTTCCGCTTCCGGAATTGGTTACTATGGGAATTGCAGCGACCAAGTGTTGACAGAAGAAAGTCCGCCCGGCCACGATTTTCTGAGCCGCCTGGGGCAGGAATGGGAGGGCGAGGCAGCCAAGGCCGAAGCGCTGGGCATTCGTGTCGTGCGCGCACGATTTGGTGTCATCCTGGCAAAACACGGCGGAGCATTGCCGCAAATGGCGCGTCCCTTTTTGTGGGGCGTAGGCGGGAAAATTGGCTCTGGTGAGCAGTGGATGAGCTGGATAACCCTTCAGGATGTCGTCGGCATCGTGCGATTTGTGCTGGAGAACGGTACCCCGCGGGGGCCGCTGAACGTGGTTTCGCCACAACCAGTCCGCAACGCGGAATTCACCAAGGTGCTGGCCAAAACTTTGCGCCGCCCGGCGCTCTTCCCTGCCCCCGCGTTTGCGCTGCGCCTGCTGCTTGGTGAAATGGCGGAGGAACTGCTGCTCTCCAGCCAGCACGTGTTGCCCGCGCAACTCGAAAAACTGGGCTACCGCTTTTTACACCCGGAGTTGCCGGCAGCCATGGCCTACCTGTTTTCTTGAAGGACGAACTTACTTCACCACATTCATCGTGACAGTGATGGTCAGGACTCTTCCGCTCAAGGGGTCGGTGGCCTGCGTGCTCTGAATTGTCTGGCCGTCGCGCATTGTCAAGAGTAGTTCGGTTTTGAATTGTCGGATAATGGGTTCTTTGAATTGTCCGGGGTTAGGGTCTGCGGCAATCGCGATCTGTTTTTCACTTGGCATAGTCACGTCGCCTTCGACCCAGGAACGTTCAAGGTTTAGCGAAAGGTCAAACTGCCCTTCATCGGTGGCTATTCCCCGGGCGTCAATGTTGGTTCCAACATCAATGTATTGGAATTGGATCGAACCTTCCTTCGTCCCGGTAGCGACGGGGATGCGGCTCCCCATACGGACCTTGGTCCATGGAGAGCTGGGACCCACGTCAGCCGCTTTGAGGAAAAACGTATAAGGCAAATTCGCCAACTTTTTCTCGCCCTCGTGCTCGGTAAAGGTCACCTGGACTTTGAGAGTGGTCGCGGGCGTCTTGCTATCTGGCTTCGGCTTCTCCTGAGCCAAGACATGGAAAGCAACAACCGTGAGTGTTAAGAGTGCTGCTAATGCGAAGCGTGCTTTTTTCATGCTCTCCTCCAGAAAAATTCTATGTCGCTTTCTTGCTCGAACCATGCGCGAAATCAGCCTTTCATGCTATTCCCTTGGTGTTCCTTCCAATGGTCTTAGTTCGAGGCTCTCGATTTGCAGTAACGCAGTCTCGACGGGAACGTCTTGCGGCGCCGGGGCGGGCTGCGTCAATGCAAGTGCCACTTGCCTTTCTTTGGGAAGCTCCGCGACGAACCTGGCGAAGGCTTGGCGCTCTTCCGCAAGAACAATGACCTCGCGTGTAGGCTCTGAAGTGGTTGGAGGGGAAGCCGCCGAAATGGCGCGCCGGCGCGCTCGGCTTGGCAAAGTGATCATCGGTTTCTGGAGTGTCTGTTCCGTAGGTCCTGAATTGCCCACGCTTCCGGAAGCGACCTTTCCACTGTCTGTAAAATTGGGATGGTTTTCCGACCGATGCCGAACATAACCAACAGCCACCGCCAGTAGCACAGCTGCGGCGACGAGCGCAAAGCTCCAATGAGTTATCGATCCACGGCCTGCGACCTGCTCTTGGCTCAACCGGGCCCGTACTCCAGGGAGCAGTGAGGGAGGCATCGCTTGATTGACCATGCCATGCAGGCTCGCATCCATTGAACGAAACAGGCTGGCTTGCGCCTCATGGAAATCCCGGCAGACCGGGCATGTCTGCTGATGGTCGAACACCTCGCGAGAGACTTGGGCCACCCCGGCCGCAAGCGACTCCACTATTCTTGTTTGGCACTGTTCGCAATTCATCGCAGCTTCTCCGCTAACTGTTTCCGTGCAAAAAATAGCCGTGACTTTACCGTGCCCATGGGAATTCCCAGCATCGCGGAAACCTCTTCGAGCGTGTAGCCCTGCATGGCCGATAGCAGCAGGACCAGCCGAAGTTTCTTCGGCAATTCCTCCATGGCGCGTTCCAACCGCAACCGGAATTCACTGGAGGCGGCAAGAGTCTCCGCAGTCTGCGGGGACGGTCGCAACTCCGGCATGGCCCATTCGGTCTCGCGCTTCTCTCGCCGCTGGGCGGAGCGCCGGCGGTCCAGCGCCATGCGAAACGTGATGCGTACCAGCCAGGCGCGAAACTTCCGCGGTTCGCGCAAACGGTGAAAGCTGCGGAAGGCTTTCAGCAGCGCCTCTTGCGCTACATCTTCCGCATCCGCGGCGTTTCGCAGGACGCCTTGTGCAATTCGGTAGGCCAGCGGGCCACATTCGGCCAGCCGCTCCTCAAACTCGACGTGGGACCCAGCGCGTTCCACTTCACGCGTGCCCACCCCGTCGATGGATTGACCCGGCTGGACCAGAACAAGCTCCCGCATGCTTCCCCTGTGGCGGGACGGCTATCCCCGCTCTGCCTTCTATGAACTAGACGCCACCCCATGCCTTTCGGTTCATCGAGAAATGAAGATGTCCGGTCAGATATTCAGCATGCGAAGGAGATCCTCCAGCCGGGAGTCGTCCACGATAAAATGCAGTTCTCGCGTTTCCGGGGCGGTGACCGGCACTTCGCCTTCGTCAAACGCCTGGAACAGCCGCATCTTGGCCACGGCGTACTCCTCGCTGCTGGTTAAGGCGCGGCCATTCGCTTGCGCCCAGGCATCCAGCGCTGCTTGCACGACCACAATGCGCAACGGAAACGTCGTCTTGCGATCAGCGGAAACAGCATAGACGAATTCGCCAGCGGGAACACCTTCGTGCGTAATGCGGTTCACCTCATAGAAACAATACTGGTAGACGTAGCCGCTTGATGCCGAGTAGCTCTTCACTCGCCGGACTGCGTCAGGCCGCGCCATGGGCGAATTATTCAAGGGGCATAGGGGAATGTCAATGAAGGCGCGGGCCGATTCCCAGTTCGGGATTTTGGTGGCTTGCGCCATTTCAGTTCGGCACTAGAGCGTGCTTCCTGGTGTCGCACGCCTGCCGCTCAAAATTGCCTGCAAGGTCTCTTCAGAAATTCCAACTACATCGTTCCAAAGGTGTTACCGGGCATCACGGGGCGACTTCCGGAAAGACGCCAGAAACGTTGTGCGGCCCAAATTCAGTGGTGCTTCGCCTGCTTTCACAAAAATTATGCGGCCCCTTTCGCAAACCCGAAAAGAGAGAAATTCCCTGGAGAACTCTGCCCATACGAAACTTGCGTTTGTCGTGCGCCGGCTCGTCCTGGCCTGTGCTCTCCTCGCGATGGGTGCGTGGACTCTGAGCTGCGGCGGGGGAGGCGCAGGCTCCGTAACGCCCCCGCCGCCCCCACCTCCCTCCATTCAAGTCGTCGTGATTCCCAACTCGGGAACAGTGTTACTCGGTGAAACACTTCCGTTCACGGCCACCGTCTCCAACTCCACGGACATCGGCGTGATTTGGAGCGTCAACGGGGTCACCGGCGGGTCAACTCAAGCGGGCACGATTTCCGCCGATGGACTTTATATGGCGCCTGCGGATCTCCCCCAGGGCGGGACGGTGCAAGTGACTGCCACTAGCCACGCCGATTCTTCAAAATTCGCCACTGCCGGCGTCACCATTTCGAGTGATATCTCTGTCTCGATTTCGCCGGGGACGGCCAGCGTCGAGCTCGGCGCCGCGCAAACTTTTCACGGCTCCGTCTCCAGCAACGGCAAACCCGATCTCACGATTCGCTGGAGTTTGTCGGGTTCTTCCTGCCCCAGCGCATGCGGCACCGTTGATGCGAACGGAAATTACACTGCGCCACAAATTCTGCCAGGCAATGCCAGCCTCACTGTGACGGCGACGAGCGCCGCCGATCCTTCCAAACAAAACTCGGCAAACGTTTTGATCACCAGCAATTTCACGCTGCAGCTCAGCGCGCCCACGTCCCTGCAACCCGGAGTGACGGCCGCGCTGGTCGCCACGATGACCCCCGTGCCCGGCTCGAATCCCAGTAGCGTTTTGTCGTGGTCACTTTCTGGCGCGGGGTGCAGCGACAGCGCTTGCGGAGTCCTCACGGTCACAACGACGCAATCCGCCGGCGGAACCGCGGTCGCCAATACTGCCAACTACACCGCGCCGGTTACGGTTCCTCAACCGGATACGGTGACTGTAACCGTAACCCCGCAAGCCGATCCCACGAAGAAGCAGCAAGCCAATATCACCATCGCGCAGGGCGCCAGCATCAGTATTTCCCCGGCGACGGCCACGCTTGCCGGCAATAACCGCATCGCCCTCACCGCTTCCTTGAGCGGCGCCACCAGCAATGTCTTGAATTGGAGCGTCAGCGGCGTTTCCGGCGGAAACGCCACGCTGGGACAGATTTGCGTTGTGGGGTCGAGTCCCTGCCAGAGCCTTTCGAGCGGCACGGCCACGCAAGCGGACTACCTGGCGCCGGGTTCGATTCCTACGCCGAATCCCGTGTCCGTCAGCGTGACCAGCGCCAGCAATCCCGGCCTGACCGCCTCCGCGCAAATTACGGTGATCAACCACGTGCTGGTTAGTGTGCAGCCAACCAATGTGACGCTGCCGCCGCTGGCCGTACAAGGATTTACCGCTGCGGTCCTGGGCACGGACGACCAGAGCGTCGTGTGGCAGATCCAGGGTACGGGCTGCACTCCGAACAGCTTGTGCGGAACAATCTCACTGGAAGGCATCTACACGGCCCCCGCCGTTGCGCCAGCACCCAACACGCTCACAGTCGTCGCTATCAGCGAGGACGACGAAACGCAATCAGCGACTGCCACCGTCACCATTTCCAGCGGCCCGAACATTCTGTCCTTGCATCCGGCAAGTGTCTACGCCGGCGGCGCCGATGGCTTCACCGTGCTCGTGGATGGCAGCGGCCTTGTACCGTCCCAGCCGGGCCCTGGCTCGCTTCTGCAGATTGGTGGCACCGCGCGTGTCACAACGTGCGACAGCGTGAATTCCTGCTCCGCGCCGGTCACAAGCACGGATGTAGCTCTGGCCGGGAATCTCACCTTGCAAATTGTGAATCCCGACACGAGCACCTCGAACGTTGTAAACCTCGTAATCGTGACACCCGGCAGCGGTGAAGACGTTATCGCGCTGACCAGCAGCTCCCCTGCGGCAACCGGCAAAGACATCACCGTCGTTGAACCCACCTCGGCCGGGCTGGACAGCTCCGAGAGCAACCTGGACCTCGAAGTGGCGGCCATCGGTACGTTCACCACTTCCTCGAATACCTGCACCCTCGCGGGAAATCCCATTCCCTTGGTGCGGCCTTCCTCCGGCACCGCCGCTGCTGACATCTGCCTCTTCTCCGAAGCTGGTTTCGACACCAGTATGACTTACACGGTTTCCGGTCCGGCGGACGTTGCAGTCATCGCCAAGCAGCCTGCGGGCCTCGGCATCATTCACCTCACATTGCAGATTCCGGCGACCGCCGTGCCTGGCCCGCGAACCCTTTTCATTCAAAACGCCAACCTGGATCTCACCGCCGCTACCGGCGCGTTGGAGGTCCAATGATCCCCGCACAACGCCGCCGCTCCCCGTGGCTCATCATCCTGGCGGGCCTGTTTCTGATTTCCCTGACAGCTCGCGCCACAACGCTCGTACGGATGCGCTTCCCGGATCTTGTGCATTACGCTTCGGCCATCGCGCGGGTCCGTTGCGTCGGCGCCGACATTCGGGTGGAGAACGGCGAGATTTTCACGGACACGCGATTCCACGTGCTCGAAACCGAAAAAGGGCAGCTACCGGCGCAGATCGTTGTGCGCGAGCCGGGCGGGACATACCAACACCTGCATTCGCACGTGGAAGGGGCTCCGGAATTCCGCATGGGCGAAGAGGTTTACCTGTTTCTCTGGGGGCACCCAGGCCGGCAGTTCTACGTGCTGGGCTGGTCGCAAGGTACGTTTCGCCTGCACCGCGACGCGCTATCCGGCAAGGAAACGGTCACGCAGGATTCCGCCGAAATTCCTGTTTTCGATCCTCAGGCGAAGGCCTTCACGAAGATGGGTGTGAAAAACCTTCGCTTGGAGATTTTCCAGGAGCGCGTCCGCCGCGAGGTTTTGCGCGCGTTGCCGTAGCACACTTTTCCAGCGAACGAATAGCTCCATCAGGGAGTTAGGCAAAAAAACGGAAATTGATTCAACGGATTGACGAGCGGAAAGGCGGAGACAAACCATGCGAGAAACAAGGCGAAAGCTCGGTGCCATCGGCGTCGCCGCTCTTTTTGCACTTTGGTCCGTGGTCGCTGCCCAAGGCTACGCCCTCAACGAGCTTGTGCCCGATGTCCGGCAGCCCGCCAACCTTTCGGGAGGTTCGGCGTGCCCCGTTCACGCTCACCAACTCACCAGCGCGGGCAGCCTCTCCTTTCGTTGGAGCACGGCGCTTGGCAGCAATCCCACAACCATCTTGACGCAAGATCAAACCCCCACCGGCAGCTTGAACGAAATCGCGCAGGTCATCCAGCAATCACTATCCGTTTGGACAAACGTGACCGGCACGACCCTGACGCCTGCTTCCCTGGCCCCGCTGACGACTGTCTCCTCGGCGAACGCCTGCGGCACCGATGGCATCAACTCCATCTGCTTTGATCAGCCGGACATGGCCTTCACTCCCGGCGTCTTGGCCTTTACCCGCGTTGTCACCGCCGACACCCTCGGAATTCAGCTTGCCAACGGTCCCGCCTCCACGGAACTTGGCCAAATTCTTGATGCGGATATCTACTTCAATCCCAGTGACTCGCTGACCTCCTTCGCCACGCCCCTGGCGTTGAGCGCAAATCCAGGCTCCTACGACCTGGAGTCAATCCTCACCCACGAACTTGGCCACGCACTGGGATTCAGCCATTCTGCCGTATGGAGTGCCATGATGTTCCCGTTTGCGCCCGCGCCCGGCACGTTCTCCGGGCAGCGTCCCACAGCGCAACAACTCGACGCGCCACTCGCGGATGATGATCGCACCGGCTTGCGCGTTCTTTATCACGATCCGAATGACACGCTCTATGTGGGTTCGATCCAGGGACACATCATCCCCGCGAATCCCATCTCGCTGCCGTCCGCCCCGCCCGGAGTCACCGGAGTGTTCGGCGCCCACGTTGTGGCGCTGAATGCCACCAGTGGCGCGGTGATCGCAGGGACAATGGGAGGTTGGAGTTGCAAGCCGCCCGGTCCCGTTCAATTCGACGGTAACTACGAAATCGATCAGTTGCCCATCGGCCAAAGCTATATGATCTACGCCGAACCTCTCGACGGTGCGGTTGCACCGGCCGACGTGAGCGATGCCCTCGTTTCGCTCTGCCGCAATCCCACAACGGATCCGGGCTGGCCGCCGCTGCAAGGATGCGTAGTGCCTCCGGTAGATACCTCCTTTACCACCGCCATTCGATCAGCGCCTTAAGCGGCGTGGAAAATCCACGGGCCAAATCCCAAGCCGTATCCTACTATTCTGAATTGATTGGAATCTCGACGAACTCTACGCCGGCACCATCCAGCCGCCGCCAAACACCAGCCCCGGCCCCAGAGATGCCACAAAGATTGGCTTGCGCTGCTCGGCGGGCTGTCTGGATGCCTGCTGCAGCGCTACATGGAGCGCTGCTCCGCAAGTCGAAGCGCCCAAATTACCTCTGGTGGAGGCAATCGGCGGAAATGCGCTTGCCGGTACCTTGAACTGTTTCGCCAGTAGCGTGACCAACCGTGGATTTGGCTGGTGGGTGGCAAACGCGCCCGCTTCCTTTCGGGAGAGCCCGCTCCGCCGTTCCACCTCATGTAGCACCTTCACCATCCGGTGCACGGCCGCGCGAGAAAGCGCCTCTCCATCGAATTGCACGTTCAGTCGCGTTCCGCCGGTATCGCTCACGGAAATCGCTTCGGCATACTGTGCGGCACACCCAAAAAAGAATTCTCCCAACCGGTATGCGGGACGGTTCGCTTCCGGCTTCACGCTCGTCAGTAAGAACGCGCTCGCTCCATCCCCGAACAATCCCCCAAATTCTCCCGCGGCGCGGCCTGGACGAAGCGCTCTGCTGTGAACATCTCCGCTCGCCACCAGGACGCGCGTCCCCCGGCCAGACACCAGCAGCGCCTGGGCCACGGCCAGGGCCTGCACGATTGCCAGGCAACCGCTCCCGACGTCGAGCACGCTGCACGTCTCCGGCATGCCGAGCCGAGCATGCAAAATCGCGGAGAGCGAGGGATAGGCGTGGTGCGTTTCACTAGCCGCCACGATCCAATCAACGCCCTGCCCCTTCTCTTTCCCGCTCGACAACAGAGGCGCCGCCGCTTGCGCGCTCAATGTGCCTTCATTCTCCTCTTTCATAACATAGGCAAGAGAAATGATCCCGGCGCGATGCCGCAATTTGCCCGCAGGCATGCCAAAGGCGCGATCCACTTGTTCGGAAGGAACCACCCGCGAGCCAAAGGCGCTGTTGGATCCGACGATGAAGACTTTCGATGATGTCAAAGCGCAGGCCCCTTATGTTTCTCAGCAGGTGCAAAATCTTGCAGCGGAGGCTGAGGCACTATCGTCAAACGGTCAGAATCCTATCATCCGGCAGACGCGCAACAATTTCCAGTGCAGTTCGCGCACTCGTACACTGTCTTTTTTTCAGAAATACTCGATGGCCTCCGGAGAAGTCCGAAAGGCGTATTGTTCCGATTGCAAACGCATGGCGTCTTCCAGCGCCGCCTCGCGGCCTTGTGCGAACAGCGAATCGCTGGTGACATCGGCGAAGCCATGCAATTGCAGGAGCCGATCCTCGGCATCGCGATGCGTTTCAATGGCGCCGCCACGTCTTAAATGCAGCGGCATTGCCCCTTTCTGCACCAACGCGGGACAGATGAGCAGAAATCGGTGGCAGTGCAGCGGGTCTTCTTCCGCGCACAGAATCGCGGTATTCGCTTCGTGGGCGCGGGCCAGGGTGCGATCCACGGCCTCCTGAAAATCGGGAGCACGGCGGCGCGTGGCGTAATCCACCAGGCCATTCGGCAAATAAAAGCTCGGATCCAGCGGCCGTCCGCCAAGCTGCTCGCCGAAAAATTCGTAGCGTATTTTCGCCGCGGAGAGCCGCGCTTCCAGCGCTTCGCGGTTGAATTGCGGGAACCGGAAGCTCCCCGGGCGGCTGCGCACATCGCAGAGCACCTTGATTTCGTGGCGAAGAAGCGTGCCCAGCACGTCGGACAACTCCAGGTTCGAGTGCCCCAGGGTAAATAGTTTCAATTGCTTGGCGGCCAGCGAAGTCATAGGCAGATTGTGACAATTGGAAGTGTAGCGCGTTCCGCTGCCCGAGGGGTTCTGCCCGGCTCCGCGTTTCGTTCCGTTCGCGCGAGCTTTTTCACTCGAGAGCGCTCTGGAATTTTGTCAGGATGACGCCCTGCTGGTGATGGCTTCCAGTTCGCTGACGACGCGATCGAGTTCGTCAACCAGGGGATTGCTGCCCGCCGCTCGAAACGCGTTGATCAGCGCGCGGTAATACCACAGCGTCCCCTCTTTTTTCCCGGCGAATCGCTCGAACACGCCTTCGCCCTGGACGCGCAATTCGTAAAGTGTCTCGCGTGCGTTGGAGAGCTTGTCCGCGGCGGAAACCAGGCGCACGTCCTCCGGTTCTCCCTTCACCCGCTCGATATACGCGCGTTTGCGCTCCAGCCACGGCGGCTTGGGCTCGCTGTACGCGTCCGTGCAGCCATCCACGATCATCGCAACGCGTTTGCCAAATTTCCGGCGAATCTCGCGCAGCCGCGGCAGGCCACCCTGATCTTCCACTGCATCATGCAAAAGCGCGGCAATGGCCATCTCCTCATCGCCGCCGTATTCAATAACGATGGACGCCACTCCCAACAGGTGCCCCATGTACGGCCGCTCGGTACGCTTGCGAATCTGGTTGGCGTGCAGCCTCGCCGCAAAGCTCAACGCCGCAACAAACTGGCGTGATAGAGCAGGTTTCCGCCCTGTTTGACTGGCTGTTTTCGCGTTCTTGCGTATCACCGGCGTCGCGTCTTGCTCAACAGGCGCAGAATCTCCAGGTACAACCAGATCAGCGTCACCATCATGGCGAACGCGCCGTACCATTCCATATATTTGGGAGCGCCCATGCGCGAACCGGTTTCGATCATGTCGAAATCGAGCACCAGGTTCAGCGACGCGATGATCACCACCACCACGCTGATGCCGATGCCCAGCGGTGTGCTGCTGTAGAGAACAGAGATTTGCGAGTGGAAGAAAGCGCCCATCACCATATTGACCAGGTAAACCACCGCGATCGCGCCGGTTGCCGCGATGACTCCCAGCTTGAATCCCCGCGTGGCCCGCACCACGCCGGTCTTATACGCGAGCAGCAAAATAAACAGTACGCCAAAAGTCAGAGCGACCGCCTGGACCGCGATGCCCGGATAAGACTTCTCAAAGAACGCCGAAATGCCGCCAAGAAAGAGCCCTTCAAGCAGCGCATAAACGGGCGCGGTGATTGGCGACCAGCTGCTCTTGAACACCGTCACCAAAGCCAGCACGAATCCGCCCAGCGCCCCGCCGATCATCCAGGGATACGCCGCTTCCGGAGTGGAAGAGTGGCTTAGTCCCCAAGTCCATGCCGCGGCAATCACCACTAGAAAAAGCAGCAAGCCGGTCTTGTTGACCGTGCCCTGAATAGTCATTGTCTCGCCGGCGGCAATCGGCCCGGCGAACAGTTTTTCTTTCAAAACAGGATTATTGGAGCGAAACAGCTCAGCCATCGAAATGTCCTCCCGCCTAAGATCTGGCGTCTCCACTAGGATAACACCACGGCTCCCTGAGCATGGCATCGCTGGAAATCGCAGGGAAAAAGCGAAGAATGCATAGCCTGCAAAGGAGAGTCATGGTAGCGCTAACGGGAATCGAACCCGTATTTCGGCCTTGAAAGGGCCGCGTGCTAACCGTTGCACCATAGCGCCACAACAGTGGGAATTACAACCTTTTAATTATACGAGAATCTCAGATTACGCGCCATTCGTGGCGTCGAACACTTTCAGAAATCCATCTCTAGACGCTAGGGTGCGTCTGGTGCTCAGGATGGCTACATTCTCCGCACTCGTAGGTTCTTTCCGGGTGTTCACGCGTAGCATCGGACATAAACTGTTCGGCGTCCAGTCGTGTGCCAAAACAGCCGTGATCCTGTTTTGCACCTCCTTCCGATACTGACGGCCGACTAAGCACCTGATATTTTCCGGTCATTGTTTGCCTCCTTAACGGCTTTCTGGGCGTTTTAGACCCTAGCATCAAGATTAGAAAATCAATATAGCCATAAACAAGGACTAATTTTCTGGTGCCATTTATCGTTTGACAGGCAGGCAAAGATTGCGCCAGTATTCCCGATAATGAGGAAGTTTAAGAGTGTGGTTATCACGCTGACCGGCAGTGCGTTGTGGCTGATTGGCACGTATTTTCTGTCCTTTGTCGTGATTGAAGAGCGCCGCATACTCTCGCAGTTCATTGGAAGCGTGGCAATTGCTGGTTTCGGTGCGGCAATTCTCTTGTATGGTCGCAATGTCAACAGGACCCTTGCGTTCAATTCCTTATCGGTTTCATTCCTATTGGCAGCCTTGGCGCTGCTTATGATACTGGTCTATGGTTCTAAGAATCTCGTTGAGCACCTGGAGTTTGTGTTCCTTGGCGTTGTGACTGGCTTGTTCATGTGGCTTTGGAAAGCTAGCTTGAAGAACAAGAAGGACTCGCCTCCATAATGGCAGCCAAGTAGATGGGCGTGCCAACCCGCCCTCATATGGCGTTTCTGTTCGAAAGAACAATTTCTTGGATCAGGGCTCGGCGGTTTATTTCTTCCGATCTTGCCACTCTTCGTGCCAAGCCATCTGGATGGCTTCCAACTTGCTCTCATTGGATTTTTGCGGATCGCCCGCAAACCCCGGTAACTCTGTAATCCATTTGTGCATGTCCGTGAAGCGCACGGTCAGCGGATCGACATCGGGATACTTGTCCGCCAGGCCAATGGCAATATCATCGAGATCGTCCCAGCCAAATTCGTGCGGCATGAAATCCTCTCCTGAAAGATCAAAGACGCCCGCCTCAGAAGGCGGCCGCTACAAAATCAGCTACGCGCCTCCCTCAGAGTCTCCCGCAACAGATCATCTCGCCAACTCGTTTGTTCTTGTCTGACTGAGAACTGAAAACTTACAACCGAAAACTACTTCAGTGGTCCAATTCCTTCGCGTAATTCTTGTTCCATTCGGGAATTTCCACCACAATGTCAGTGGTGCCGTCAGGCACAGTCTGGCAACCCAGCCGCGATTTGGGCGTGATGCCCGGCGCTTCGTCGAGTTCATCAAGCTCCGCATCGGTAGCTTCGTTGCAGGATTCCAGGCCCTCCTTCACCATCACGTGGCAGGTCGAGCAGGCGCAAACTCCTCCGCAGGCGTGGTCCAGGCCCATCTTGAAGCCCTCGGAAATGTCCAGGATGCTGCCCGGCAGGCCGTTGTGGCCGTAGGGAAACTTTTCCGGGTCGACTTCAACGGTTTTGCCGCTCGGCAGAAAAGTAACCTTGAACTTCTGCGCCGCCTTCTTGTATTTCACTTCTTCGATATACGGATTGCTGCCGCCCATATCGTTAGACCTCCGCCAACTTCTTGCCTTCAAGCGCCGTTTGCACCGCAGTATTCATCAGGAGTTCCGCCAGATGCTCGGTGGCGCGATTCAATTCATCAATTCTTTGCCGGATCAGCTTGTAGTCGCTGCCCTTCGCGGCTTCTTTCAACGCGGCAACACTCGCATCCACCCGACGTCGCTCTGCCGCTGGCAATTGCACCGCCTGCGGATTCGCGAGAGCTTTCGCTGTAGCGGCGAGGATGGATTCCGCTTCGGTGCGCGCTTCAATCACCTGGCGCTCCGCAAAATCCTGCTCGGCGTACTCGATAGACTCCTCGAGCATGCGTTCAATATCCGCGTCATTCAGACCGTAGCTTGGCTGCACCTCAATGGTCTGCTGCGTGCCGTTGCGTAAATCCTTCGCGGCTACCTGCAGGATGCCATTGGCGTCAATCAGGAATTTCACTTCGATGCGCGGAAGACCCGCGGGGGCTGGGGGAACCCGCAAAGTAAAACGCGCCAGGGAACGGCAGTCCTTCGCCAATTCGCGCTCGCCCTGCAGCACATGAATATCAATGCCGGTTTGATTGTCCACCCCGGTGGTGTACAGTTCCTGCGCGCTCGCGGGAATCGTGGAGTTCCGCGGGATAACCTTGGCCACGGCGCCGCCATACGTCTCAATGCCCAACGAAAGCGGAGTGACGTCCAGCAGCAGCATGTTCTTGACGCCCTGGTCCAGGATGTTGGCTTGGACCGCGGCGCCCAGCGCCACCACTTCATCCGGATTCAATTCCGTGTGCGGCTGGCGATCGAAATATTCTTGCACGGTGCGGCGAATCATGGGCGTTCGCGTTGTGCCCCCGACCAGAACTACCTCATCCAGTTCGCCCGGCTTCACGTGTGCATCGGCCAGCGCAAGTTTCACCGGAACCATGGTGCGGTCAACGACCGGCCGAATCAGCGCCTCCAGCGCGCCTCGCGTGAATTCGCGCACAAACACATGGCCGTTGGGCAACGGGAATCGCAACGTGGCCGTGTTCGATATCGAAAGTTGGTGCTTGATGTCAATCAGCGCTTTGCGGAGTTCCTGCGCCAATTCGCCGTGCGGCGAAAAATCGATCTGGTCGTTCTGCAGAATCTGCTCGTGGACAAATGCCTGCAGCAGGTTATCAATATCATCGCCGCCCAGGTGCGTGTCGCCGTTCGTCGAAAGTACTTGATAGATGTCGCCTTCGCCCGTGGAAATCAGCTTCAGCACGGAAATATCAAATGTGCCGCCGCCCAGGTCGTACACGGCAACTTTGCCGCGCTGCTTTTCATGCAAGCCATAGGCCAGAGCCGCAGCCGTTGGTTCGTTCAACAGGCGCAACACTTCCAGTCCGGCAAGTTTCCCGGCATCCTTCGTGGCTTGCCGTTGTGCATCATTGAAATAAGCGGGTACGGTGATCACCGCCCGGTCGACAGGCTCGCCAAAATAGGCTTCCGCCCAATTTTTCAGTTCGCGCAAAATGAATGAGGAAATTTCCGGCGGCGTGAACACTTTATCGCCAAGCCGCACGCGAATCACGTTTTTGCTTGTGGGATCGATGCGGAAGGGAAAAAGCTTTATTTCGCTCTGCACGTCGGAAGGCCCGCGGCCCATCAGACGCTTCACGGAATAGATGGTGCGTTCCGGCTGCGTCAACAAGCGGCGGCGCGCGGCCTCGCCAACGATGATGCTACCGTCCGGATCAAGACTCACGATCGAAGGGCAAAGCGTGCTGCCAAACGGTCCCGGAATACACTTCGGTTCACCGGTCTGCGTATCCACGTACGCTACCAGGCTGTTGGTTGTTCCCAAGTCAATGCCGACGATACGTCCCATGGTCAAATAATCCGTTATCAGTAATCTCTTTTCAGTTCGAACCCGGCCCCCGCCCTTACGCTACAACAATTCCTTCTGAACGTTTACAACCAGATTCCTGATGTAGGAACGCCGATTGAGCAATTCATTCAGTTTGCTCATAGCCTTTCGGCGGGCCGCATCATCCGCAGCGGAATCAATGGCCTGATCCCACTCGCGTGCAGCCGACTGCAATTCTGTATCAACTCGGCCGAGCTTCTCTTCAAAGTTCTTCTCCGCATCTTCCAGACGGTGCCTCAACGAAGCGGTGTCGCTGCCCTCGGCCTTGGCTTCGCGAAGTTCGTCCAGCGATTCGTTCAGCTCGAACACTTCCTCCAGCAATTCCGGGGGCGCCTGCTGTTTATTCTCGCCGTTCTTCCGTGTGCCCTCGATTGCCAGCAGGTATTCCACCCGCGCGATGGGGTCGCGCAACGTGCGATAAGCGTCATTCAGCTCCGAACTGCGCTGCAACGAAATCTCCCGTTCCTGTTCTGTTGCACTGACAAAGTTATCGGGGTGCAGCTTCCAGCTCAGCTGCAGGAACTTCTGCTCCAGCGCTCCCATTTCAATCCACAGCTTCCGTGGCAACTCAAACATTGCAAAGTAGTCGCTCCCCTTTGGCAGTTGCAATAATTTCCCGCATCCAGGACAGAAGTGCGTGCCGATGGTGCGCTCATGGCAATTCCAGCAGACCAGCGGCGGATTCGTGGTGGGTAGTGTGGCCATAATATTCTTCCCTACCTTGCTGCACACATAAAAAAAGTGGCTGGCGATTGCGGTGGCCAACCACTGGTCAGACCGAGTCAGAAACCGCCCGGGCACGAACTCCAGTCCGTGCTACTGCTAAGCCGTAAACGAACTGCCGCAGCCGCAATTCCGCGCGGCGTTGGGATTCTGAAAAACGAATCCTTGCCGCATGAGCGTCTCCTCATATTCCAGGGTAGTGCCATTGAGATACAGCAGGCTTTTCGGGTCCACAAATATTCGCGCGCCAAATTCCTCGAACACTTTGTCGCGATCCCGCGCGTGTGTGTCCAGCCTCATGGCATACGACAACCCGGAGCAGCCACCGCCCTGTACGCCCACTCGCAGCCCGCCTGTTTCCGGTGACACACCTTCTTTCGCAAGCAGTGCCAGAATCTTCTTCGCGGCGTGCTCGGTCATGTGGATCACTGGCCCGACTTTGGGAGCAGCTTCTGTCTTAACTTCCGTCGCCATAGTTCCAACCCTAAAATCTACACCAAAAATAGCACTCGACAGCATCCTCCGACGGCCTTCATTCTCCGCCGGAAGACGCCATTAACGCCGCGCCGAGAATCAATGCGATGATTTCTCGTGCTCGGGAACTTCCACTCCGTGCTTCTTCTTCCAGTTTCCGATGGCGGCCTTGATGGCATCCTCGGCGAGCACGGAGCAGTGAATCTTGACCGGCGGCAGAGAGAGCTCCCGCACGATGTCCGTATTCTTGATGGCGAGCGCCTCATCCACCGTCTTGCCCTTCACCCATTCCGTGGCGAGCGAAGAGCTGGCGATGGCCGAACCGCAGCCGAAGGTCTTGAACTTGGCTTCTTCAATGACCTGCGTCTCCGGATTGATGCGCATCTGCAGCTTCATCACGTCGCCGCACTCCGGGGCGCCCACCAGGCCGGTCCCCACGTTGGGATCTTCCTTTGGCAGGCTGCCGACGTTGCGCGGGTTATTGTAATGATCTACCACTTTTTCGCTGTATGCCATGGGCCTCTTGCTCCTTCCGCCTTTTCGTCTTTGAACTTCAGCCCTTCGTCACGGAGACGAGCGAGCCAAATCCTGCATTCTTGATCGCCTTTTCCGTCAAGGCGATGTTGGTCAGAAACGCCGAACGGCCTGCGGTAAGCTCCCGCACCGCCTCTCGAATGTAGTCCGCGGTAAGTCCTAGAACGTGCAGAAACTGCCGCACATCCTGGAGGTGGTAAAACGAGCGCTCTGCCGCCGGCGCGGGTTCATCCCCGTCCTGATACGCCTGATACGTCACGCGAAACGGCGCCGACGTTCCGGCGATGGAGCGGTGAATCCTGAGTGTTCCTTCACTTGCGATTGCGCTTGCACTTGCCATTTTCTTCCCTTCTATCTTTCCCTTGAATTACGCGGTCTGCCACTTGACCTTGGAGATGTCGATCCCCTCTTTGGCCATTTCATAAAGCGGCGAAAGCTCGCGCAGCTTGGTCACAACCTGCACCATTTTGTCGATTACGTAGTCGACTTCTTCTTCGGTGTTAAAACGCCCCAGGCCGAAGCGGATCGACGTATGGGCTAGGTCCTCTCCCACGCCTAAGGCTTTGAGTACGTAACTCGGCTCCAGGGTTGCCGAGGTGCACGCGGAACCGCTGGAAACCGCAACGTCGTTGATGCCCATCAGGAGCGATTCACCTTCGACATAGGCGAAGCTCATGTTGAGGTTGTTCGGGAGGCGATGCTCCATCGAACCGTTGATAAAAACCTCGTCGAGCTTGGCTTCCAAGCCGGTCTTAAGCCGTTCGCGCAACGCCAACATCTTCTTGGTCTCTTCCGGCATCTCCTGCTGACAAATCTCGCAGGCTTTGCCGAGGCCGACGATGCCGGTCACGTTGAGGGTGCCCGAGCGCATTCCGCGTTCGTGCCCGCCGCCATCGATAATGGCTGCGAGTTGCACGCGAGGGTTGCGCCGGCGAACGTACAGTGCGCCAACGCCCTTGGGCCCGTAAATCTTGTGCCCGCTGATCGCCAGCAGGTCAATGTTGTCCTTCTGGACGTCCACGGGAATCTTGCCCACGGCTTGAACGCCATCCACCGCGAGGAAGATGCCGTGTTCCTTCGCGATCTTGCCAATTTCCGCAATCGGGTTGATTACCCCAATTTCATTATTGGCGTACATGACGCTGATGAGAATGGTGCTCGGCTTGATGGCCTTGCGCACTTCCTCGGGATCCACGCGGCCATCTCTTTGCACCGGCAGATAGGTGACCTCGAACCCGTGCTTCTCCAGGTTCTTGCAGGTATCCAGCACAGCCTTGTGCTCGATCGCCTGGGTGATGATGTGATTGCCCTTTTCCCGGTACATGTCCGCCACACCCTTGAGCATCAGGTTGTCGGATTCCGTTGCGCCGCTTGTGAAGATGATCTCTTTCGGCGTCGCATTGATCAGGGAAGCAATCTGCTGCCGCGCGGTCTCCACCGCTTCCTCACCGGCCCAGCCGAACGAGTGGTTGCGGCTTGCGGCGTTCCCGAACTTCTCCGTGAAATAGGGCAGCATCGCCTGCAGCACACGCGGGTCCATCGGTGTGGTGGCGTGATTGTCCATGTAAATCGGCAGCTTGACGGCCATTTCCCTGTTCTCCTATCCAGTTGTGAGGCTTCCGCTCAATTCGTTACTGCCAAGCGGTCCATCCCCTTCAATTCCACGAGCGCGGCCGGTTCATGGGTGTCCTCGCTCAACTGCGCGATGGTCACCGTGTTCAACACGCTCAAAATACTTTCATTCACGCGCCGCAATGGTTCTTTGATGGAGCAGCGCTCCGTTGCGTCACAATTTCCATGTGTCGTTACGCAAGAGGTGATCAGCACCGGTCCATCAATGGCCGTTATCACTTCCAATGCGCTTATCTTCTCTGGCGCTTTCGCCAACTGGTACCCGCCAGTCGAACCGTGCTTCGCGGTAACCAGATGCTGGCGCGCCAGTTTTTGCAAAACTTTGGCCATCAACGTTCCCGAAATCCCATACTCTTCGGCGATTTCCGTCGCACTGCATGCATGCCGATGGCGATGATTAGCCAGATGCTTCATGGCAATCAGGCCGTAGTCGGCCTTCTTGGAGAGTTTAAACATACTGCCCGAGCAGTGCCCCCAGAACGATTCTTCAAAATACGACTGTTCTAGTCGCACTTCAAATATATCCCTCGGGAGGCCCTTTTGTCAACCCACGATGTTTCCAAAATCTCTAAGCAAACTATTATTTTGCTTGAGCTTAGAATAAGACTATTTTTGTCGGATATACACCGCTTTCCGTTAAACAGCTGTTTCTAAAGGGTGAATGGCACTTGGAATTCCCCAAACGGTCACCTTTGCCTCCCGAATTTGGACTAATCTAGGAGTTCTGCCACTCCCCATCCTTTGATGACATCGCCGAGAATGTCGGAACGGCCTAATTGAAGCCAGTGTCTACCTTGCGCTTGCGCACGCTCCTCCGAGGGCAGCGGCGTCGAGTAACCTCTGGAACGCAGCCAGCGCCGGGATGGTCACTTGGGACTTGTGCGCTTGTATTTCCAACACATTCAAGCTATCCGCTTGCTGTTTCTTAAGCTCGGGCGTCAACGGTACGCCGCGGCTGATGCGGTCCAGCGCGTCCAGAGCAACTTCTGCCGCCTGGGACAGCGCTGACGATGCGGGACTCGCTTGCTTCACCAGGAAGGAACGCTCTTCCAAAGGCCTCAACCGCGCATCATTTCCTGCCCACTGCAAAAGCCGCGCACGGAGTTCGGCGCCTGCCGCAGCATCCTTGCAGGAACTCGCGACGTACTCATCCACCTTGACAGAAAACAAACGCGACACTTCGCTTTCTGGGTTCACGGCATCGACAAGGTGGTTCAGGGGTGTCTGGCTGGTCGGCTCCGTTCCCATTCCCTCACGCGAGTAATCCTTCACGGGGTCCAGCGCCTGCGTAAGGGTTGTCAGAGCGCCCAATTCCCCCGGAGAAGCCGCTCCCGCCATGCGCTCGATCATTTTCCCCTGGTATGTGCGATGGGTCAGGCCCAGCCATTCCAACCACTCGCTAATGACGGACATTCGCGCGTACATCGAAGCTGGATCGCGCACATCCGCCGACGACCAGAACCTCTCCGCAATCGCTGCGGTGCGGGGCCAGATGCGCGAATCAATATTCTCGCCGTTTACGTATTCCGACCACATGGTCGCCTCTCCGCCAAGCACCAACTTCTGCTCTTCCGGCGTTAGGCTTGCCGCCTCCCCGCTGAGGGGATCTACGGCATAATGCCGCGCCGCGCTCCATCCAAGATCAATGTAGTAGCCGTTGGAAAGAATTGTGCGGTACCCCTGCTTCGCCGCGGCGGCCAGCGACTCGGGTCCGCGCCAGGAATGAATGACGATGTTCTTCGGCGCGCCCGGCACAAGGATTTCATCCCAGCCGACGGGAATTTTCCCATGCTTCACCACCAAATCCTGCACGCGCTGGCTGAAGTACGCCTGCAAGCCATTGTTGTCTTTGATGCCGTGAGCCTTTTTAAACTCCTGAATTGCAGGATTGGCGTCCCATTCCTTACCGTTTACTTCATCGCCGCCGATATGAAAGTACGCGTCAGGAAAGAGCTTGGCCATTTCCGCGATGAAATCGTTGAGAAACTTGTACGTCCTCTCGTTCGTGGGATCCATCGCCGGATCAAAAACGCCCCACCTGCGCTCGATCTGATACGGTCCGGGGCCGCTGGCCAATTCCGGGTGGCCCACAAACCACGCCGTGCTGTGGCCGGGCATATCAAATTCCGGCACCACGCGAATGCCGCGGTCCCGGGCATAGGAAATCAAGCCGCGAATTTCGTCCTGTGTGTAGTACAACCCGTCGGAGCCCATCTCGTGAAGCTTTGGATATTTGTGGCT
Source organism: Candidatus Acidiferrales bacterium (assembly GCA_963702915.1). Taxonomy (GTDB): domain Bacteria; phylum Acidobacteriota; class Terriglobia; order Acidiferrales; family UBA7541; genus Acidiferrum. Next base: position 4,885,401 of record OY969770.1, on the reverse strand, counting down.
TTCCACACGAAAGCCCTGGTTTTCCGACAGGTGCCAATGAAAGACGTTGAGTTTGACGGCTTCCATGCCGTCTAAATTGCGCTCCAGCACCGCGAGCGGAGTGAAATGCCGGCCGACATCGATCATTAATCCGCGCCACGGGAAGCGTGGCTGATCCTGAATGCTCACAACTTGCGCGCCGAATCCGTCCGGCGTGACCGTAACCAACTGCAGAAATGTCTGTAGTCCCCGCAACACGCCCAGGGGATTCGCCGCATGCAGCTTTGCGCCAGATGCCGTCACCTCGAGCGTGTACGATTCATCTTCACCCAACTCTTGAACCGCCTTGCTCTCATGGTCGGTAGTGATTAGCAGTGTCGCTTTCGTCGTATCCGCAGTGTTACGGCTTTGCAGCACCAGCGCCGTCTGACGATGCAATTGTTCCAGGAAACGCTGCCCCGCCCGTTCCAACCGCGGTTCTTGATAACCCGCGAAGGAAAGCCGGAAAGTCTCGTCAATCTTCAAGAAACCAGCGCCCGTTTGCACCTTTGCCGGCATGGGCATCAGGTTCAAAGCCGTGGGAGATTGCGCGCGCATTGAAAACACACCAAACACCAATAACACTACCGGAAGCAATACTGCGATTCTGCCGAAAGTCAGATTCCGCATGGGGCGGACCTCCAGAAATCCATCAAATGCAACCAAGGGACCCATCCGTGCCAATGTCAAACACATCAGCTTGGCACATTTCTTTTCCCAGTGCAAAAAGCATTTAAATCGTTTTCTCACGAGGTTCCAAGCTGCTGCAAGTTCTCTCGCGCTTTGCCAAATATTTAGGATAGAATGTGCGGCGGACACCCCGTCAATGAAGACTTGCATCGCCATCTATCCCGGCTCGTTTGATCCTGTTACGAATGGCCATCTCGACTTAATCGAACGCGGCGAAAAAATGTTCGATCGTCTGATTGTCGCGGTGCTGAAGAACCTGGAAAAGGAGCCGCTGTTTTCCGTGGCTGAGCGCGTCGAAATGCTCCGCGAAGTCACGAAAAAATGGGATTGCGTGGAAGTGGAGCCCTTCGAGGGCTTGCTGGTGGATTATGCTCGGCATCGCGGCGCCTCCGTCATCCTCCGCGGGATTCGCGCCATTTCCGACTATGAATACGAACTCCAGATGGCTTTGATGAACCGCAAACTGGAGCCGCGCATGGAAACCGTCTTTATGCTGCCCAGCGAAGCCTATAGCTATTTGAGCGCAAAGATTGTCCGGGAACTCGCGCAACTCGGCGGGCCACTGACAGGTCTAGTCCCCTCAATCGTCGAACAGCGTCTACGCTCAAAAATCTCCTGAACAATCACCTGCGGGACACGCGGAGAGGGTTTTGCCGGGAAATCACTTGCGCTTCCCTGCCTCCGTTTTCGGTGGCGCATCAGTTTCCGGGTGGTCCGTCATCCGCCCGCAACTCGTAATCCAGGAGATTTCTGCGCCTGCGGTGCTCGATGAGTACGTTGCCGGTCTGTTGACACTTCGCACAAGGAGGAAGGCGGTTCGTCAGCTTCTTGAAGGGGTGCTTCCTGGGTAGTAAACTCGGTTCGATGCAATTTTATCGCGCACTCGTGGTACTTACCGTGGTTCTTTCCTGCCTTGGTACGGCAGCGGCGCAGATCACTGAAATCCGAACGGTCGGAGACAAGACGGTTTATTGCGAGCGTAGCGGCCTATCGAGCGACGTGAACGATTGCGGTGTCCGGTCCGATTGGTACGCCTACGTTTTTGTGGGTTCCATTTCCGCGATCACCCCCATGAGCAACGACGAAAAGGAACTTCAAATCATCCCAGAGGAGGTTTTTCACGGAACACCAGCGACGCCCTTGACCGTATTAACGTCACAGGGGGAATGTCTGCCGAAGCTGGGTGTGGGGGATCGCCGGCTTTTTTCCCTACGAGAGAAGGAAAATGAGCCGATCGTTCTCGATTACTACGGGAATGACAGCCGTTCTGTTGCCGAAGCGCAGGAGCAGATCGAGATTCTCCGCCGTCTTGAGAATATCGGGGACTTCGCCATCCTGCGCGGTCGGGTAATGCAAGGGACAAGATTTGAGGGACAGCCTGTACCCTTCGCGCACGTTATTGCAAATCGGGAGTCCGACGATATTCAATTCGTTTCTACCGCGGGTGCCGACGGGCGCTATGAGTTCCAACCGCTTCCTCCCGGCAAGTACAAAATCACAGTACACTCGGCAGGATCAACGCAACCCGATGACGACGGTGTTGAATTGAGTCGCGGTTCTTGTTGGGATCTGACACTCACCAGATCCCCCCACGCGCGGCTTGGCGGGCATGTACATCGTTCCGATGGTTCGTCCATGGCAAATGTAGACGTCATTATCATGAACGCAGACAACTCGTGGTTTACTACGTCCCAAACTGATGCACGCGGATCTTTCACCTTCGACTCGTTAAAACCCGGAGAATATGTGGTCGGAATAAATCTGCCCGGCGCGCCTGCTTGGGAGAACGCAGGTGGCGCCGGCGAAGGCGTGGCCCCGCAGACTGCCTCCCTGTACTACGGCCGTACAGCGGTGCGTTCTGACGCGCTCGTTATCAAGCTGGCGACTAACGAGAAGCGCGACGACCTTGACTTCATCGCTCCGACGCAGTAGCGGCTATTGTTGGTTAACTCTCAATAACAAGGCCGTACCACTCACCGAGTCAGAATCCGACCAGATTCTCCAAGTTTCGGGCCGATGGTCGGCTGCTCTGAAACTGCCCTACAACCCCATTGTTCCTGATTGAATTTCTCCCCGTTTTCCTGAAAACTGTAGGGTTACCTTTGTTAGTTGGCTCGCTTCAAGGAGTGACTGTGCAGCTTACCAATCGCATTAACCGTATTCAGGTCTCGCCGACCGCGGCGGTCATCAGTGCCGCGGAACAACTGAAGGCCAAGGGCGTGGACATCGCCGACTTCGGCCCCGGCGAACCCGACTTCCCTACCCCCGATCACATCAAGAAAGCCGCCATCAAAGCCATCGAGGAGAATCGCTCCAAGTACACGGCCACCGGCGGAATCATGCCGCTGCGCGAAGCGATTGCGGCGTGGCACAAACGCGAACTGGGCTCCGATTACACGGCGAAGGAATGTGTTGTCAATGTTGGCGGCAAGCACTCCATATTCAACGCCATCAGCGTCCTGATCCAGCACGGCGATGAAGTGATTCTGCCCGCTCCTTACTGGGTCAGCTTCCCGGACATCATCAAATATGCCGGCGGAACCCCGGTAATCGTGCAAACGCGCGCGGAAGACGGATTCGCCGCCAAAGCCGCTGACATTGAGAAGGCCATCACGCCAAAAACGAAAATGGTCATCATCAATTCCCCATGCAATCCGACCGGTGGCGTCGTCGTGCCACAGGAATACGAGCGCATCCTGGCGCTTTGCAAGAAATACAAGATCTGGCTGATGGCCGACGAATGCTACTCGCATTTTGTTTATGAGCCGCACAAGCCGTTTTCTATCGCAAGCGCCAAAGACTCAAAGAGCAACGTCATCGTAATCGGTTCTGTCTCGAAAACCTTCGCCATGACTGGTTGGCGCATCGGCTATACTCTGGCGCCGGAGCCCTTGATTCAGGCCATCATCAAAGTGCAAAGCCAGTCCACTTCCAACCCCACCTCTATTTCACAATACGCGGCGCTGGAAGCCATGCGCGGCACCATGGACACTGTTCCCCTCATGCTCGCGGAATACACAGCGCGGCGCAAACGCATCGTCGAAGGGCTCCGCGCCATTCCCGGCATCACCTGCGAATGGCCGGGAGGCGCCTTCTACGCCTTCCCCAATGTTTCCGCGCACCTAGGAGAAAGCAAAGAAGCTCTCGCAAAGACCTGCACGGACTTGGCGAGATTACTCCTCGAGCAAGCGCACGTGGCGCTCGTCCCCGGCGAAGCATTTGGCGCCCCGGGTTATTTGCGGCTCTCCTACGCAACTTCGCTGGAGCGCATCGAAGAAGGCCTCCTCCGTTTGCGCAATGCATTTACGCGGGCAGAGGCAGCATCCTGAACCGTGATCGCGCCTCTTCCAGCACGCATTGAGCCTTTCTTTAGCCCGCGCCCCTGGGGTGCGCGCTCGCTCGCTCCCTATTTTCCGGAGAAAACGAACCTGAAAGAATTGTTGGGCGAAGCTTGGCTCACCAGCATGGACCGGCCCATTGCCAACGGCCCCTTCGCCGGAAAATCTTTAGGAGAAAGCTGGCGAGCCATGCCCGCGGACTGGCGTGGCACCCGGCTTGGCCACTATCGCGACTTCCCATTGCTCGTAAAATTCATCTTCCCGTGCGACATGCTTTCCATCCAGGTGCATCCGGACGACGCTTACGCCGCGAAATTCGAGCAAGCTGCCGGCGGCCGCGGCAAGACCGAGATGTGGCACATCCTCTCTGCGGAACCCGGCGCCGAGTTGCTGATCGGCTTAAAACCCGGCGTGACCAAAGAGGTGTTTCGCGAGAGCATCGCCAAGGGCACTGTCGGGGATCTTTTCGTGCGTTACCCCGTGTGCCCACGGGAAACGTATTTCCTTCCCGCGGGCACGCAGCACGCCATCGGGCCCGGCATGGTTCTCTGCGAAGTGCAGGAATACTCGGATCTCACCTATCGGGTGTACGATTTTGGCCGTGTTGACGCGGCGGGTAACCCCCGTGAACTTCACATCGAGAAGGCGCTAGAAGTGACGAATTTCACCGCAACACGTGGTGGCAAGATTCCTCCGCTGGCGCTGCATTCGCCCGATGCCAAAAAGCAACTCCTGGTCGCCTGCGAATTCTTCGCCACTGAGCGCTGGGAATGTCACAGAACCACACTGATCGAGAGCGACCCGGAACGCTTCCAGTTACTGGTCATTCTGGAGGGCGAAGGCAAGCTCCATGACACGGACATTTCCTTCGATTACAAGACTGGTGAATCGTGGTTCATCCCCGCTTCCCTGCCGGTGACCACTCTGCAACCCGTCACTCCGACCTCGCTCTTGCGTATTTATGTGCCGGATCTCCTCGAGCTGCACAAGCAACTCCGAAGCATGGGCTTCGGCGAAGCGGCCATTTCCCGCGTCCTCGTTGAGTAACCTCCCATGGCCAGATCCCTTCTCAGCACTCACGCCATCATCCTCGCTGGGGGACGCGGCACACGTTTCTGGCCGCGCAGCCGGACGCGTACACCCAAACAGTTGCTGAATATCATGGGTAAAACCACCATGCTGGAGCAAACTGTTGCGCGGCTCCGCCCCATCTTTCCCGCCGACCACGTCTGGTCCGTGACGAACACGGAGCAAGCCGCCGCATTGCGCAAGCAGCTTCCGGCAGCCGCACGACGCCGCGTCTTGACGGAACCCGTTGGCAGAAACACCACCGCCGCTATCGCGCTTGCCGCCATTCACGTGCGTCATGCGGCAAAGGGCGATGCGTTGCTCGCCGTTTTGCCCGCGGATCATTACATTGCGCTGCCCGGACTTTTTCGTGAAATTGTGCGCGTCGCCTTGCAAGTTGCCCAGGAGCCGGGGCGCATGGTGGTGTTGGGCATCCCCCCAACCCGCCCGGAAACGGGCTATGGCTATGTCGAGAGGATGAGTGAGCCGCTGCTGGTGAACGAACACCCCGTATACGCCGTCCGGCGATTCACAGAGAAGCCCCAACTTGAACTCGCCAGGCAATATATCGCCTCCGGAAACTACCAGTGGAATGCTGGAATGTTTTTCTGGCGCGTCTCTACGTTCCTGGCAGCGCTAAAAAAGTTCCTTCCCAAGACGCACGATGCCCTGGAAGTGCTCTCTGCGCACATCGGCAAGCCCACGTACGGCGCCGCCCTTAAGCGAATCTACGGAAAACTCGAAAACATTTCGGTGGACTACGCCATCCTGGAGCGTGCCACGCGCGAAGAAGGCCCCAGCCGCGTTTTCGTAATCCCCGCGGAGATCGGTTGGAGCGACATCGGCTCGTGGGCCGCCGTCTACGAACTCGTCGCCACGCAACCCGGCGAGAATGTCCTTGCGGGCGACGGCCACATGCTTGACGCCACGGGTAATTATCTCTGGAGCCCCGACAAATTCGTCGCCGCCATCGGCGTGCATGACCTTGTCGTGGTTGAGACGCCGGACGCTTTGCTCATCTGTCCTCGCGAGCGGGCCCAGGACGTCAGCAAACTCGTCAAAGCGCTGGAAGAAAAAAAGCTCAAGAAACTCCTGTAAATGCCTCTTCCCGGAACAGTCCATTGTGGTATTTGGCCCCTCCCGCGCTTCGCGTATACTCACAAGCAATGACGAATATCAAGTTTGGAACCGACGGATGGCGCGGCGTAATCGGCGAGGATTTCACCTCGGAAAACGCTCGGATTGTTGCGTATGCCATCGCGCGCTATGTCGTCCGCGGCGAGGACGCGCGCAAAGGCGTACTGATTGGCTATGATCATCGCGAATTTTCGGATCGCACGGCTGCCGAAATCACCGAGGTGATTAGCGCCACGGGAACGCCCGTCTGGCTCGTGGATAAACCTTGCCCCACGCCCGCTATCTCGCTGCTGGTGCGGCAACGCGGCGCGGCGGGCGGACTCATGGTCACCGCGAGCCACAATCCTGCCCAGTGGAACGGCATCAAATACAAGGCGAGCTATGGCAGCAGCGCATTGCCATCCATCGTGGCGCAAATCGAGAAAGAGCTTGCGGAAGTGTTGCGCACTGGTGTCCCGCCGTTGCCGCCGCGAAAGGACTTGATCCACTCGTTTGATCCGCGGGGGCCGTATCTCGATACCATCGAAAAACTCGTGGATTGGGAGAAGCTGCGCAGCGCCAACTTCCGATTTGTTTCTGATCCCATGCACGGCTCCGCGGAGGGACTCCTTCCTGAATTGTTCACGCGGAACGGCGTGAAATGCGATGAAATTCGCGGCACGCGCGACTCGCAATTCGGCGGCGTGCATCCAGAACCGATCGAACCGCACATCGAAGCGCTGCGCAAAGCCGTTCTTGGCGGAGAGTATGACGCGGGATTCGCTGCCGATGGCGACGGCGATCGCATCGGCGCCATCGATCGCGACGGCAGCTTCATCAATCCTCACCAGATCTTTGCGCTGATGGTTTGGCACCTCGTCGGCACTCGCAATCTTCCCGGCGATATCGCCAAAACCTTCTCGGTCACCAAACTGATCGACAAGCTCGCCGCCAAATATGGCCGGACACTTCACGAAGTTCCCATCGGCTTCAAATACATCTGCGAACTTATGCTGGAGCAGAACATCCTGATCGGCGGCGAAGAATCCGGCGGCATCGGCACCAGTCTTTATCTCCCCGAGCGCGATGCCACGGTCTCCGCGCTTTTGCTCGCCGAACTCATGGCCTGGCACCACAAGTCGCTGGGAGAACTGATTGCCATGCTCCACGCCGAATTTGGCGAACACCGTTACGGCCGCATCGATCTGGACGTGACTCCGGCGCAAAAAGAGAAAGCCATCGCCTACTTCTCCAATGGCAAATTGCGGCAGCTAGTCGGCTGGCCAATCGTACGCCGCGAATCCATGGATGGCATTAAGGTCTATCTCGACGAAATAGGTTGGGTGATGGTGCGCCCTTCCGGCACGGAGAACCTGCTGCGAATCTATTCCGAAACAAACCGCGAGGAAACGACGCAGAAAGTTTTGCGGGCCACGGTTTCGGCCATTCAAAGCCTCTAGGGGGATCGCATGGAGACAGTGAATCTCGCCGAGAAATTTAGCAAGTTCCACGATTACTGCAAACCGCGGTTGATCGGCGAGGTAAACGACTTCCATGTGAAAGCCGTAAAGTTGAAAGGCGAATTCCTTTGGCATCACCACGAAAAAGAAGATGAGCTTTTTTGGGTGGTTAAAGGAACTCTCCGGATGAAGTTTCGCGATCACGAAGCGGTTGTTCGCGAAGGCGAGTTTGTCATCGTGCCTCATGGCGTCGAGCATCTGCCCATTGCAGACGAGGAAGTGCACATCATTCTTTTTGAGCCTGGGACCACATTGAACACGGGGAATATCAGCAACGAGAGGACCGTCAGCCAACTCGAGCGTATTTGAGTTTCACTGCCGCCAGTCGACGTCGGGAACGGAGAACTTATGGATCATCGCTTTTTCACTTTGGATGTTTTCACGACCACCCGCTTTCAGGGCAACCCCCTCGCCGTCGTTACCGATGGCGATGGGCTTTCGCAGGACCAGATGCTTGCTATCGCCCGCGAGATGAATCTTTCCGAAACCGTTTTTGTGCAGAAGCCCACGAACGATCGTGCCCTGGCCCGTTTGCGCATCTTCACCACGAAGGAAGAGCTCAAACTGGCCGGCCATCCGGTGATCGGCACGTGGTTTCTTCTTGCGGAGTTGGGCGTCGTGCCCGCCCAGGAAGGCGGCGTTCACGTGCTCCAGCAAACAGGTGCGGGTATTCTTCCCGTGGAAATTCGCTTCAAGGACGGCCGGCCGCAGCGCGTGACCATGACGCAAAAGGATGCCGCGTTCAAACCTTCGAAAATCGATAGGAAAAAACTTGCCGCCGCTCTCGGCCTGCAGGCCAATGATTTTGATCCAAAACTGCCACCCGAATTCGTATCCACCGGCATTTTCAACTTGATGGTGCCGCTGCGAAACCGTGCAGCTCTCGCGAAGATCGAAATGAACATGATCGAGTTATTCAGGCTGATCGGCAAACAGGGCGCGCTGGCCTATTGCTTCGCGCTTGGCAATGGGACCTCCGCGTTTGCCCGCGGAATGATGCCGTGGGAACTCTACGAAGACGCCGCAACGGGCTCCGCCGCAGGCTCATTGGGTGCGTATCTGGTGAAGCACGGCAAGTTGGGCGCAGGCCACACACTGCATATTTCGCAGGGAGTGGAAATGGGGCGCCCCAGTGAAATCGAAGTCGAAGTCTCGCAAACAAGGAAGAAACTCACACCCCGGGTCAGTGGCGCGGCAGTGAAAGTCTTTGAGGGTGTAATCCGCACCTGACACAACGCCCCACGGTCCGAGAATGAAAAAGGACACGGTTCCGCCGAGGCCACAAAGTCCTCGAACTATTTTTCTTTAAATGATTTTCGGCAGGTGTCCAGAATCCCGTTTACAAAGCCGCCCGCTTCTTCCGACGAATACTTCTTGGCCAGTTCTACCGCTTCGTTAATCACCACTTTCGGCGGTGTGTCCGTGGCGCGCAACTCATGCAAGGCCAGCCGCAGAATGGCGCGGTCAATCACGGAGAGGCGTTCCAGCCTCCAGTTCGCGGCGTGCTTTGAAATCAATTCGTCCAACGCGGTGAAATCATGCGCCGCGCCTTCAAACAATTGATTCGCAAATGTGCGTGTCTGCGCTGCGGCTTTGGCGTTCTTCCAGAATTTTGCTTCGAGTTTTGCGGGCTCCTGCTGGCTCATCTCCCATTGAAACAGCATCTGCATTGCAAACTCGCGGGATTTGGTTCGCAGAGACACTTAGGTTCGCCGGTCCTTGCGCGTTTGCGCTAGCTTCGCCGCGCTGTGCAGCTTCCGCGAAAGCTGCGCCATCTCGATGGCCCCCAGCCCCGCTTCAAATCCCTTGTTGCCGCCCTTCAGTCCCGCACGGTCCACGGCTTGCTCCAGGGTATCGCACGTCAGCACGCAAAACATAATGGGGATTCCGGTGTCCATTTGCGCAAGCTGCAAGCCTCGCGATGTTTCTGCGCAGACATAGTCGTAATGCGAGGTTTCACCACGGATGACACAACCAATGGCAATCAACGCATCGTATTTTCCGCTGGTCGCTAGCTTCTTCGCAGTCAAAGGCAATTCAAACGAGCCCGGCACGTGGACCACATCAATGTCCTTGCTGCCCACACTGGCCCGCTCTAACGCATCCACCGCGCCTTGCAATAAACGTTCCGTAATAAAACTGTTGAACCGGCTAACGACGATCGCAAAGTGTAATCCCGTCGCGCTCAAGCCGCCGTCGATTTTTCCGTATTTCTGATTCTCCGTCATTTTCGGTCCGCCAATCGGAAACTTTGCGCCGTCAGTCCCACGCCGCTTCCCTTACTTTCCTTTGAAAGCTGGGGCGCGCTTCTCCAAAAACGCCTTGGTGCCTTCCCGCATGTCTTCCGTCGCACAGCATAGTCCAAACAACGTGGCCTCCAGGAAGAGTCCTTCCTCTTGCGGCATCTCTACGCCGCGCTCGATGGCCTCCATGCAGTATTTCACGGCTAGCGGCGCTTTCTCGATAATCTTTTTTGCCATGGCCTCGGCGGCAGGCAGCAACTCTCCGGGCTCGTACACGTGATTCACCAACCCGATCCGCTGCGCCTCTTCCGCCGTGATCATTTCCCCGGTAAGGCAAATCTCGTGCGCCATACCTTTGCCGCAGAGCCGCGCCAATCGTTGCGAGCCGCCGTATCCCGGAAGGATGCCCAGTTTTACTTCGGGCTGCCCAAGCTTCGCGGTCTTGCTCGCCAGCCGGATCGAGCACGCCAGCGCCAGTTCGCACCCGCCGCCAAGCGCGAATCCATTGATTGCGCAGATGGAGGGCTTGCCCAGAGTCTCCAGCAAATGCAGCACGCCCTGCCCGAAAATCGAGAATTCCTTGCCGTTCACCGGTGTCTGCTGCGCCAGTTCGTTGATGTCCGCGCCTGCAACAAACGCTTTTTCGCCGGAGCCTGTTAGGATCAGCACGCGCACCCTCTCATCTTCGCGAGCATCCAGCAACACGTGCTGCAACTCCTCGATCGTCTTCCGGTTGAGCGCGTTCAACACCTTTGGCCGGTTAAACGTGATGTAGGCGATCCCATCTTTCTTTTCGTACAGCAGGTTTTCGTAGGCCATGGTTTCTTCCTTAATGCTTCATCAATGCTTCATCGGTTTCGGATTGCTCGGGTCGCTGTAGTCGTAGAATCCGCGGCCGCTCTTCTTGCCATGCCAGCCCGCCAGCACCATGCGCTTCAACAGCGGCGGCGCCGCAAAACGCTTTTCCTTGAATTCATCGAACATGATCTGACTTATGTAATACGTCGTGTCCAGGCCGACAAAATCAAGCAGCGTAAACGGTCCCATCGGGTAGCCGCAGCCCAGCTTCATCGAGTTATCAATGTCCACCACGGAGCCCACGCCCTCTTCCAACGCGCGTATCGCATCCAGCAAGTACGGCACCAGCAAACGGTTGACGATAAATCCCCCGCCGTCCAGTGCGCGCACTGGCGTCTTCCCCAGCTTCGCACCAAAGCCAACCATCTCCTCATACACATCCGGATCGGTGGCAATCGTACGCACCACTTCCACCAGCTTCATCGCTGGCACCGGATTGAAGAAATGCAAGCCGACGAAACGTCCCGGCCGCTTCGTGGCAGCGGCAATTTCAGTAATGGTCAGCGAGGATGTATTGCTCGCGAAAATAGTGCCTGGCCCACAGATCGTATCTAGCGCCGAAAACAGCTCCCGTTTTGCGGGCAGTTGCTCGATGATCGCTTCCAGGATCACGTCACAATCTTTCAAGTCGTCCAGCGAAGTCGTGCCATTCAACCGCCCCCGGATTTCACTCTTCGCCGTTTCCGTCAGCGTACCTTTTTCCACCAGCCGCGCCAGATTCTTCTCAATCCCTTTCAGACCCTTCTCCACAAGCTCCGCGTTTACTTCCCGCACCATTGTCTGGAACCCGGCTTGCGCCGATACCTGTGCGATGCCCGACCCCATCAGTCCACACCCTATTACTCCGACTTTTTGAATCGTCATGCTCATTCCTCACGGATGCAAATTCCGATACATGCGGCGGGAACAACCACCCTGCAAAAGTGTACCAGAGGTTTCCACGGAACTCCCGGCACGTCAATCCCCCAGGGCTTCCACAATCATGGCGATTCCCTGCCCGCCGCCGATGCACGCCGTGGCCAGGCCATACCGCAAACCCTTGCGGCGCAATTCGTGCAAAACGGTAATCACTAGCCGCGTGCCCGATGCGCCGAGCGGATGGCCCAGAGCGATCGCTCCTCCGTTCACATTTGTTTTTTCGCGCTGCAGCCCGAGCTCCTTTTCGACTGCCAGATACTGCGCGGCAAACGCTTCATTCACTTCGACGCGATCCATTTGCTCCAGCCTCAGTCCCGCGAGTTGCAACGCCTTGCGCGTCGAAGGCACCGGCCCAATCCCCATGATGCTTGGATCGACTCCCGTCACCGCCCAGGATACAATCCTCCCCATCGGCCTCAGCCCGCGCTCTTTCGCGGTTTTCTCCCGCGTCACGATCACTGCTGCCGCTCCATCCACAATTCCGCTGGCATTTCCCGCCGTCACAATTCCGTCTTTCTTGAACGAAGGCGGCAACTTTTCCAGCGTCTCCAAGGTTGTTTCCGGACGGCGATGATCGTCCTCGCTCATCAGCGTCACCTTTTTCCCTTGCTTCACTTCCACCGGCACGATTTCTTCCTTGTAATAGCCCGCCCTCGCCGCAGCCTCCGCTGCTTGTTGGCTGCGCAACGCGTATGCATCTGCGTCCTTTCGCGTGATCCCCTTCTGTTCTGCCAGCTTCTCTGCCGTCAGCGCCATCGGCAGTCCGCAAAATGTATCCGTCAAGCCTACAAAAAGAAAATCCTCCAAGACGCCGCCACCGAGTTTCAAGCCCGTGCGCGCCCCGCGAATCACAAATGGCGCTTGCGTCATGTTCTCCATGCCGCCTGCCAGCACAAGATTCGCTTCGCCCAGCAACAATCGCTGTCCCGCCTGCACAATCGCTTCAATTCCAGATCCGCACAGGCGATTCACGGTCACTGCCGGCGTCTCGAACTTCAAGCCCGCCTTCAATCCGACATGCCGCGCGCCGTAAATCGCATCCGCGCTAGTCTGCAAGACGTTTCCAAAAACAACGTGATCGATCTCGCTTGCATCCACCCCTGACCGATGAATCGCCGCTTTCGCCGCATGCGCACCCAACTCGATGGCGGACACTTCCGAAAATATTCCGGTATAGCGCGCCATGGGCGTGCGCGCGCCCCCAACAATCACAACATCGGTTGGAAACATGTTGGCCTCTTCTGTGTTGAGTTTAAAACTGGATGCTGCTGCCGTCCCGGATTTGCTTCATGGCCGTTGAATCGCCGCAACCACTACGGTGTCTCCCCCGCGTTTTCGTGCTTCATCCACGGTGAATTCCGCGCGGTTGATCAGGTCGGTCACGATATCTTCGCTGTCATACTCCTGCTTCGCCACCGCTTCCACAATTCCCGCGCTCAGCGTGATCTGCGTCGAATCCCATGGCGGTCGAACTCCCGCGGCGGCGCGGCGCAACTTCTCCACGAGATTCTGGGCTCCCGAAATCGAAGTGTCCGGCAAAATAAACGCCAGCGCCCACGATGTGTATTTCACAGCCATATCATTCTGCCGCACCATGGGCTGCAGCGAACGCGCCAATTGTTCCAGGAATTTCTCGAGCGGCACTTCCCCCTGTTGGCGCAGCATGTCCGCTCCGCGATCGATTTGTAGAACCGCCAGCGAAAGCGGTGTGCCCTGCGTGCGCGCTCGGTCCGCTTCGTTCAGCAGGCATCCCACGTAGGAGCTGCGGCTCAGCAAGCCAGTACGCTCGTCGGAAACACCCATGCGCCGCACCAGAGAACGCAAACGCGTATGGCTCACACTCATCATCATCTGGTCGCCAATGGCCTGCAGGAAGTAGGTTTCGTTGGCCTTCCACCGGTGCTCCCCCGCGTGGGCCACAATCAGCATTCCCGCGGGGCTTTGCGTTTCCTTATCCGTGATGGTCACTCCCAGTGCCGTTCGCAATCCCAATTCGTTCAGGATCGATCCCTCGCTGGCGTCCACCACCAACCCGCCCAATTCGTCCGGCACCGCCTTTTCCATCTGCGCGAGTACAAACACCACTTGCGCGCCCGGCGCAGGCTTCAATCCCGATGAGCAGTATTCCGCAGCCATCTCTGGCGGCCGCCCGGGAATGCCGATCACCGCAATCGTCCGCGCAGCCTTCAGGTATGTGCCCACTTCATTGACGGTCGTGTTCAACATGGCCCGAGGCGTCTGCTGCCGGAAAATCTTCTGGTTGATCTCTGAAATTTTCGTCAGGTCGCGCAGAGTCTCGGCAGAATAGCTCCCTGTTCGCCCTGTGGGCGGCGTTGGTTGCGCTTCCACAACCGGCGGACCTGTTTTTCTTCCGGCTGCCTCGGGCTTCGCTGCCGTCTTCGGCCACCAGTTCGCCTGTTGATACAGGTTGTGCAGCCGCTCATTGCGTGCTTCCTCGCCCGGGAACATCGCGGCTATTTTTTGCAGCCGTTCCACCGCTTTGCTCTGCAACGAATACTGCAGGAAAATCTCCGTCTGTACGATCAGGTCTTCCAGCGCCTGCAGCTTGCGCCCTTCTTCCGTAACTGGTGGCGCTTCCGCAACTTCCTGTTTTGCCACAATCTTCGGAGGCGTCGAGGTGTTTACGTCCACGCTCGCGGTCTTGGCCATACGCCCCGCGACGCGCCGTAGAAAAGCCTCATCGATGTGGTCGCGGAGCTGCTCCAACCTCTGCTGGTTGCGGTAATCGTACGAATCAATATCCACCAGGCGCTCGAGGATTTCGCTGGCCTTCTGAAAGCTTCCGGAATTAAAATTCGCGTCGAACAGTTTGATCAGCACTTCAAAATACTGTGACTCGCGGTTCAGTTCGTTGTACACCCCTGCCCAGAATTCCAGGATGGGCAGCGACTCAGGATGCTTGGCGCCCAACGCCTCCACCTGGACCACGAATTCTCCACTCTTTTTGTCTGCAAACATCCGCCGTTTCAGTGTCACCAGGATTTCAACAGATTTATTGTCCTGCCCAATGTCCGAATAGGCGTCGGCAAGATCAAACAGCCGCAGGACTCCTTCATTCTTTTCGCGCAGCAGGCGTTCCAGAATTGCGCGCGCGCGGTCAAGCTGCCCGGCCTGCCGCAGCGCGTCCGCAAACGTGTCCAGGAAGGCCGCATCGCTTTCGCTTGCGGCAAATGGCTCCAGCAGTGCCGCCGCCTCTGCCGATTCCCCATTCCGCAATTTCGCTTCGGCGTAGAGCAGGGCCACGCTCCGTTCCTGCGGTGCCAGCCCGTAGGCGCGGCCCAGAAATTTCATCGCCGCTAGCGGATCGCCGCCGGCGGTGGCCAACTGCCCTGCGCGCAAAAACGCCCTTGCCGCCAGCGCATTCTTTCCCAGTTGCGCGGCGGACTCACCCACTTTCAGTTGACGCGTCAGATTGTCCGGATCGAGCTGGGCCGTGCGCTCCCAGCAGAACAGCGCATCTTCTCCTCGGCCCCCATCGCTGAAAAGTTGCGCTGCGACAGAGTATTGCTCGATTGCTTCTTCCATCCGATTTTGCTTCTGCTGCAGGAAAGCGTAGCGCGCAATGCGTTCGGGCGACTGTGGCACGGGGGAATGCCGCAAAAAACGGTTGTAGATGGCCAGCGCCTTCGTTTCGTCCTTGGGCTCGACAAGAAGGTCAAACAAGTGGGCGTAGTAGACGGCCGCGCGGTCCGGTTGATCTACGCGCGTATACAAATCACCCAACGCCTGGCTGGCCTCCGCGTGCAGCGGCACTTCCTCCAGAACCGCCAGGTACGCTTCGATGGCGTCCTCCACGCGGTTCTTCTCCAGATACTTCTTCGCGCGTTCCAGATGCTTGTTGACGTCTCCGGCCATCTGTCCGTTTTGCCTTTGGCTGCTTCTTCGGCTTTGGGTACAGCAGGTCCGCGGCTGGCACGTAACCCTCATTCACTATATACCCGCCTCCAAAAGCGGCAAAACCAGACTGCCGCCATGATAGGCAATCCGGCAAGATGGCCCTTCGGGCAGCCCTTCCCGCGTCTCGACGTGACAATTCTCCTGTGCCCCCGCATCCTTTGCTGGTCAGTTTGCGCTTGAGCGATTTAAATAGAGTTAGTTCGCCTTTATAGCTATCGGAAGCAGAGAATGCGTGGCAAGAAATAAAATCATCTCGCTGCATGCCGCACAGAAACGAACTGAAGTGAAGCGGTTTCTCCTGCGTGGAGAGTGAAGTGCTTGGGGTCGTACCAAAAATCATCTCCCCCATTTAAGTAGTATTCCGCCGAGCTGAAATCAACTTTGTAACTACCCACAGGGGCACGGAAACTAAACCAGCCGTTCTGGTCCGTCGTCACAGTGTAGTCTTTCGAATGGCCGCGCACGATAACCTTCACTCCGGACACGTCGACGCCAGCGCTTTCACCAACCACCCAGCCCTCAATAACACCGTAAGACGGCGAACGGCGAATATCGACTATGCTTCTAATGGATGCAGCCGCCTTCGAGAGCAACGCGGAATTGCCGCAGTCAAAAATCTCAAGGCGTCCGTGACGTTTGTAGGAGAAAAGCAGATATGTCTCGTCTTTCGTAAGAGGGAAACGGGCGCTGCTATCTTCCGTGTACACGGTAAATTCATGCTGCAAGGGACCTTTAAAGACTTTGCCCACTCGTAGGCGATAGAACCAGCCACCAACATCGCTGTCTGTATACCGAACCGAGATGACGGTCCCAGTGAATACTACATCGCTCTTGTAGTATTCCCCGCTCGGCCTAAGTCCCGGCACGGGACAGGACGCGTGGACAGACTGAGGGAACAGAAAAAAGGAGATACTGATAATCGCGAGGAAACCGAGAAGAGACCTCATCAGCACATAGTCTGCGACCCAATTGCCGTCCAGTCAATAAGCGCACATTGGGATAGAGCTTGATCAGCGTGCTCGCCGAAAACCCACTGCCTCGCAACCCTCCGGGCTGACGTCCCCATGCGTTTGTGGCAAACTAGTACCGTTCCAACTCGTTTCGGGAATTCATGGCCAAGCTGGGTGAAGACCAACATGCAGGAGTCAGCCACTCGCAGGGTTGGTCCCTTTGGTTGGAACGGCACTAGGTGTTTGCACGGCAAGCTTCGAGCAGGGTGAGAGGTGCTCGCCCCAGCGCCTGAGCCCGCCGTCTATCTCTCGGGAACACCATCAGGCACAACCCTGGCGGTAACGGAAGCGAATGGACCCACAGTTCATACGAAATTTTTGTATCATCGCGCACATTGACCACGGCAAATCCACCCTGGCCGATCGCCTCCTCGAACTCACCGGCGCCCTGACGCAGCGCGAGATGCACGAACAGGTGCTCGACTCCATGGATCTGGAGCGCGAGCGCGGCATCACCATCAAAGCCAAGAGCATCCGCCTCCACTACCAGGCCAAGGACGGCCACACCTACCGCCTGAATTTAATTGACACGCCAGGCCATGTGGATTTTTCCTACGAAGTTTCCCGCGCGCTTTCCGCCTGCGAAGGCGCTCTGCTGGTGGTGGATGCCAGCCAGGGCGTAGAAGCGCAGACCGTGGCCAACACTTTCCTCGCCGCCGGCCACAACCTCACCATCATTCCGGTGATCAACAAGATCGACCTGCCTGCCGCGCAGCCCGACTTCGTCAAGGAACAGATTGAATCCGTGCTGGCCATTCCCGCCGAAGACGCTCTTTTGATCAGCGCCAAAAGCGGAATCGGAGTGGAAGATGTGCTCGAGGCCGTCGTGCAGCGTGTTCCGTCGCCCAAAGGGAGCGTGGACAACCCTTTGCAGGCGCTGATTTTCGATTCCTGGTTTGATCCTTATCGCGGCGCGGTCGTCCTCGTCTGTGTGAAGCAGGGCCGCATCGCCCGACGCATGAAAATCAGGCTGTGCGCCGGAGACGAAACCTATGAAGTCGAACAACTCGGCACGCTCACGCCCAAACCCATCGCCCTGCAGGAACTTGAGGCTGGCGACGTCGGCTTCGTCATCGCCAATATAAAGCAGGTGGCCGACGCGCGCATGGGCGACACCATCGTCGAAGCAGGCAGCAGCGCGCCTCCCCTTCCCGGCTTCGAAGCCATCCAGCCGATGGTCTTCGCCGGGCTGTTCCCGGTGCTGGCCGATGACTACGAACCCCTGCGTGATGCGCTCGGCAAATTGAAATTGAATGACGCTTCGTTCTTCTACGAACCGGAAAACTCCGTCGCTCTTGGCTTTGGGTACCGCTGCGGCTTCCTGGGCCTTCTGCACATGGAGATTGTCCAAGAGCGCCTCGAACGCGAATTCGGCCTGAACCTGATCACCACCGCGCCCAGCGTGCGTTACCGCATCACCCGTGTCACCGGCGAGGTCATCGAGGTGGATAGTCCGGCGAAATTCCCCAATCCCAGCGACATCAGCAAAATCGAAGAGCCCATCATCAAGGCCATGATCATCACCAGCGACGAATCCGTCGGCAGCATCCTGCGCCTCTGCCAGGAGAAGCGCGGCATCCAGAAAAACTTCGAGTACCTTTCACCGACGCGCGTGATGTTCACCTATGAACTTCCGCTGAACGAAATCGTGATGGATTTCTATGACCGGCTGAAGAGCGTCTCGCGCGGTTACGCTTCGCTGGATTATCACCTGGCCGGTTACAAGGAATCCGATCTCGTCAAGCTGGACGTGCTCGTCGGCGGCGAACCCGTGGACGCCCTCGCACTAATCTGCCATCGCGATCAGTCCTACGAGCGTGGCCGCGAACTCGCCACGCGACTGCGCAAGCTGATTCCCCGCCAGATGTTTGAAGTCCCCATCCAGGCGGCCATCGGCAGCCGCATCATCGCCCGCGAAACCGTCGCGGCCATGCGCAAGAACGTGCTGGCCAAGTGCTACGGCGGCGACATCACACGCAAACGCAAACTCCTCGAAAAACAAAAAGAAGGCAAAAAGCGCATGAAGCGCGTCGGCCAGGTGGACATCCCCCAGGAAGCCTTCCTCGCCGTTCTTAAGGTTTCTTCCGACGAAGAGAACTAGTTTCAGCTCTGGCCTGAATTCCATCGGATTCCCCGTGAGGCCATCCGCAATTAACAACACTCCAGCACGTTTCCGTTGCTCCGTTAGGGGCCGGGGAGTACACTCCGTAAAAGTGAGATCAACATGAGCAAGGAACGCCAATTCGTGGTTAACGAGCGCGGCGAAAAGATTGCCGTCGTAATCAGTATCGAAGACTACGAGAAGATGCTCGAGGAACTGGAAAACCTTGAGGATATTCGCGATTACGAAGAAGCCAAGGCGTCGGGCGAAATTCCAGTACCGTTTGACGAGGCGGTTGCACGCATCGAACGCAACCGAAAGTGAGTTACACTCTCCTCATCCTGCCACGAGCTGAGAAAGAGCTGGCCGCGCTCGATTCCAAACCGTACGACTCCATCAAGAAGAAAATCCATGCCCTGGCCGAAGAGCCGCGTCCTCCTGGTTGTCGCAAACTGAAAGACTATCCGGGTTGGAGAGTCCGAGTCGGGGATTACCGCATCGTATACGAAATCGACGACACTGCCAGGACAGTCACGGTCTTGCGCGCCGGTCATCGCAAGGAAATATATCGTTGAAGGGGTAGGAGACGCCTCGTTTGGGTGGACATCCCCCAGGAAGCCTTCCTCGCCGTTCTTAAGGTTTCTTCCGACGAAGAGGGTTAGAATATCAGCCCGCAGGGGAAAGGCAGACTGGTATGTCTATTCCACATAGGCGTAAGCTTGCTATCAATCTTTGCTTGAGTCCGATCCTGAGCCTGCTTTTTCTGGGCTCCGTGACTCCCGCGAAAGCGCGGGCTCCTGAGCAGACGACTTCATTGACGGACGCCCAGATGCAGGCAAGGAGCGCGCTGAATCAAGGTGTCGCCGCATTCAAGAACGGTCAATATAATGAGGCTGAGCAGCTCTTCATGCGCGCCAAAGATTTGGACCCAGAGTCCGTCAATGCGCGCCTGTATCTCGCAACAACTTATGCCTCCCAGTACATTCCCGGCGCTCCGAGCGAGGAAAATGATCGCAAGGGAACGCTCGCGACCGAAGAATACAAGGAAGTTCTCCAGATGGAAGCGCAAAATCTCTCGGCCATCGACGGCCTCGCCTCTATTCTTTATCAGCGAGCTGGCCAGCCCTTCGATCCCGAAATGTTCGCGGAGTCCAAGTCATACCATCAAAAGCACGTTGAACTTAAACCTGAGGACCCCGCGCCCTATTATTCCATCGGCGTCATCGACTGGGCCTTGTCCTATCGGGCGAACGCCGAGCTTCGGGCTGCGTTCAACAAATCTGTCCCTGCCAACAGAATTAAGGATACTGACCCGCTTCCCGAAGCCGTGCGAATTGAGTATGTACAACAATTCGGCGCGATCGTGGACGAAGGAATCGACAGCTTAAATCAGGCCATTGCCTTGAAGCCTGACTATGATGACGCGATGACCTACTTGAACCTTCTCTACAGGCGAAAAGCGGACATGGCTGCTACCCTTACCGAGAGGGAACAATACACAAATCAAGCGGATGAATTGTTGGATCGTGTGAAAGAAATAAAACAGAAAAAAGCCCAGGCGCCTCAATAAAAGGTCGAACTTCCCTTCATTATTAACTCGGTTCTTTCCGGCGCACTTCCCCGATCAATTTCCCTCGGTGCAGCCTGACGGCGAAGTCATCTCCAATTCTGATTTGCGCCGCCTCGCGCAGCACATTCCCCGCTGCGTCTGTAGCGATGGCATAGCCGCGCTCCAGCACTTTCAGCGGGCCCCGTTCTTGCAATTGCAACTCTAGCCTCTCCCAGTGCTCTCGCTTCCCGCGCAACAAGCGTTCCGTGCGCAAGCCCAATTCCTGGCTGAGCCTTTGCAGCCGCAAACGCAGTACGCCCACCTTCGCCCGGAAATCGAACGAAGCAACGCGCAAATGCGCCTTGGTAAAGCGCTTCCGTGAAAACTCCAGCCGCGCGCGCAGGCCCAGCGCCAGCCGCGAAGTCAGCTCATCGGCCCGCTGCCGCCGCTGCCGCAGTAGATCCAGCGGCCGCTGGAACCCGCGCCTGCCCGCCAGTTCGTGCACGCGCCGCGAAAGCTCCAGAATCCGATAGCGCAGCAGACTTTCCAGCGTTTCCAGTAAATCGGCCACAAGCTTGTCGAATTCGCGCCGCGTCTGCACCACAAGCTCCGCCGCCGCCGATGGCGTGGACGCCCGCACATCCGCCACAAAATCCGCAATCGTGAAATCCGTTTCGTGCCCCACGCCGGAAATAACCGGGATGCTCGAGGCCGCAATCGCCCGCGCCACAATCTCTTCGTTGAACGCCCACAGATCTTCCAACGAACCGCCGCCCCGTACCAACAGGATTACGTCCGCCGCGCGTTTCTTATGGAAGTACCGCAGTGCCTCGACAATCTCTTGCGCTGCTCCCTCTCCCTGCACGCGCACCGGATACACCGTCAAATGCACATTCGGAAATCGCCGTGTCAGGATGCGCACGACATCGCGCACGGCCGCGCCCTTTGGCGAGGTAATCACCCCAATCCGATTGGGCAGCAGCGGCAAAGATTTTTTGCGCGCCGCGGCGAACAGCCCTTCTTCCTCCAACCGTTTCTTCAACTGCTCGAACGCCAATTGCAACGCCCCGCGCCCCACCGGCTCCAGCGTCTCCACGTAAATCTGATACTCGCCGCGCGCCTCGTACACGCTCAGTGAACCGCGCACCGTAACCTGAATCCCATCCTCCGGCCGGAATTTCATGCCGCGTTTCTGCTGCTTGAACAGCACGCAGCGAATCTGCGCGCGTTCATCCTTCAACGTGAAATAAAAATGCCCAGACTGCGCCTCGCGGCAATTGGAAATTTCTCCCTGCACGGAAATGTCAGTAAAGTTTTTCGCCAGCAGGTCGCGAATGCGCGCGGTCAGGTCGCTGACCGAAAACACGCGCCGTTCCGGTTGCAGATTAAGTTGTAGTTGATCCATCGCGGTGGCCGCCCACTACTCTAACAGGTGTGTGGCTTGGAAAAGAACCATCAGCGGCGCAATCGCGCAACCAGCCAGAAGAGCAGCGACAATGCCACACTCAGGACAATGCATGTCGTAATCGGGAAATAAAACGTGCCGTGCTCGCCCTTATGCACAATGTCCCCCGGCAGGTGTCCCAGGCGAAACGGCAATTTGCCTGAAAAAAAGAACACTGCGCCCACAATCAACAGCAGCGCTCCCACAATCAGAAGTGTCCGGCCGAGTTCACGCGAGGGATCCACGGCTTAAGCGACGGCGGCAATCCGGCGAACCGCGTCGTTCTGCTCCGCTATCGATTCCGAGCCGATCGTGAAGGCATCCAGCAGTTCCAGGCCGAGCGCATATTTGAACGCTTCATCCTGCTTCGACCGCAAACTTCCCTGCCCCATGATCTTCATGCCAATGATGGCCTTGCCCGCCGCCTTCATTTCGCGAAGCACCGGCACCACCACTTCGGGCTGCGCGTCCATGTAGGCACCAATGGGATTGATGCGCGCCAGGTCCAATTCCACCCAGGGAGACTTAGCCGCATCGCGCAGCGCTTCGATCGAATGGCAGGAAACTCCGTGCGAGCGAATAATTCCTTTTTGCTTTGCTTCAGAGAGCACGTCCATCACGCCGCGGTACCTCGTGCTCCAATCCGCCTCCGTAACGCAGTGAACCAGCACGATGTCAATGTAGTCCGTGCCAAGTTCGCGCCGGTAACGATCCAGGTTTTCTCTCACCTTGGCGGGATCTCGCGAGTCCGTCTTCGTCATCACCGTCACTTTGCTGCGGTCCACGTGCTTCAGCGCTTCCGCAACGTGCGGGTGGCTGCCATAGCCATCGGCCGTGTCAAAAAAGCGCAGTCCCTGGTCGTAACCATTGAGGAGCACCGCCGCACAGCCCTGAATGCCCAGAGCCGTCTGATGCGAACGGTGGTTCACACCCGACGTGCCCGTACCCATGGCCATCCGCGAAGTCTGAATCCCGGTCTTGCCCAATGTCACAGTGTCGTTCGCTTTGAACTTGCTGGCGATCGGCGGCAGCGCCAGCAACCTTTTCGCAAGCGGGTGCAAACTGAAAATAGCGCCAGATGCGGCGCGGGCACTATAGCGAAGAAATTCGCGACGATGCATCGAAGACATGTGGACCTCCAGGATGATTACCGCCAGCTGGGTCCCGACATTATGCAGCGAAGGCAAGCCAAAGGAAAGAGAAGATGCGAAGGGTATCTCCACTCCATACTTCTGTCACCAATGAATGGCAATGTGGGAGTTCACCCCTGGGGGCGGGAGCGTTGCGGCACTACTGGGGGCTGCGGGTACGGCCAAGAACGGCCTAGCCAGGGTTGATGACAGTACCGTTGGCCCGCCGGGCGACCAGTCTGCCACCCTTGAGCAATATGTACTTGTTGTCGCGCCACAGGCTGCGTTTGAACAGGTAGCTGGCACACCAGATGATAAAGCCGTGCAGATCCCTCAGCGGATAGAGCAGCACCCAGCGTCGCGCAACGGGGTCGCGGGCGGCACACCAGCCGACGAACCAACACTCCGCCATGCGGTTCAGCAGCGAAGCGGCGAACATGGCGACACCTAGCCACGGGTGGCCCAACAGGGACGCGGCGATCAGGCCCAAAATTCCATAGGGGACCGCGAAGGTCAGCCCCGTGCCAAAGTGGCCTTTCGGACGCGAGTAACGAGTTCCCATGGCCCACCGTAGCTGCCGTTCCCACATCTGCCGGAATGTCATCGGCGGGGACACATGATCTACCACGTAGCTGGACAGCACGATCTGGAAGCCGGCCTTCTGAATGAAATTGCCAACCACGAAGTCGTTCGAAAGATATTCACGGACCGCAGCATAGCCGCCAATGCGCGCTATGGAATCCTTACGCAGCGCGATGGTCGGTCCCAGTCCAAATTTCATGCCTTCCAAAAGATTAACGATCAAGACACCCGCGGTGAATTCAACCGTCTGTCCAATGGCATCGAGAGCACCCCAGATTCCTCCGGCGCTCTTGCCGCGAAATACACAGGTCACGGCCCCGACCTTTGGATCAAGCAACGGGGAGACCACGTCGCGCAAATAATTCGGCCCAACTTCAACGTCGCTGTCGCTCGTGGCCAGCATGTCATGCGCAGCGATTTCCGTCAGGCGATGGAAGCAATAGTTTGGCGCATTCGGCCACGGAGGCTGCCCAGTTATCAAGATCCGGCTTGGGATGTGCGGGTATCGCGAACAGATGTCCCGGATGACTGGCAGGGCGGCGTCGTCCGGTTCGTCGGCGGCAAACAGGACTTCGTATTCGGCATAGTTCTGCCGAAAGAAGCTCTCGATGTTCTCTCTCTGCCGCGCTTCATTGCCATGCACGGGCTTTAGAACGGAGACCGGTGGCATCTTGGCTGGCAAACTTGCATAGGCTTTCTGATCCCGATCAGCAATGCGCCGGAATTCGATCACTCCCAAAAGGGCAAGAACAAAAACAATCGTCGAACTGATCGTCCCGACAACGGCCACCCCCAAGATTACGTAGGCAATCAACATGCTTGTGCTCCTCGGAGCAATGGGCAGGGGAAAGCGGCGGGAATCAGCGTTTTCTCAGCCTGTCGGATGTGATTGACGGGTGCAGGAAAGGCCACGGCTGTGATTTTACCAGAGCCAGTGCGAATGAGAAAAGCAGCGGCTGGTGTCGCGTCCGCGATCATTGCTGTACGCCGCGATTCGTGAATATGAATTTTCCTCCGCTGCGCGCCAACTCGAAAGACCTCAGACCACGTAGTTCTTTCGGTTCCTCCTGGTCCGTCCACAGGAATACCTCCTCCGGACCCTTCCATAAGGCCGCCAGTGACTCCGGAGTCTCGAAGATATGAGGCGCATCGGGGAATTTCGCGCCATACCACAGGTTCCCGCTCGGTTCGTGCAAGACGTGCACTTGGATTCCGGTATAAAAATTCAGCGTGGACGCATCGCTGTACTCGCCATCAATCACAATCACATCGCCCTGTCGAAACTCCTTTCGAACCGCCTCCGCGAGATCGTAAGAAGAAAGAATCGGCGAAAATTTGCTGAAAGAGGAATGTACACAACCCAGTAAAACAACCATCATGGCGGCGAGCGCAACATTGCCCGCAAAAGGGCGTCCGCGCCGCCGCAGCAACCAGTTTAATCCCGTACCGAGAAATAGCCCGAGGGATGCCCCCAGAAGCGGAACGCGAAATGCGCCCAGCGCCTGCGGCGTCAGATCAAGCACATGCCCAAGCGAGAAGTTATAATCCTGCGGATTTTTCTTGAGCAGGTCCGCCAGGTCGGCCCCGGGAACGGGACGATGGGATACAAACAAAAGATACATCCCGGCCACAAACCCCAGCACACCGAAAACAAACAGGGCTGTCGAAGATATCCTACCCGCCCGGCGGTCCGATTCGAGCGCCGCCGGTCCGGATTCACGTGCCAGCCAGCTGCCCACCAAAAGCGCCATGCCCGGCAAGGCGGGTATGGTGTAGTACTCCTGTCGCGTGGAGAAACTGAAGAACCCCAGGATGACCAGCGCCCACAGGAAGAAGAGCAGATTCGCGCGCTGTCGCCGATCTAGCTTGCTCCCCGACTTGCTCCGAAGTTCCCGCCACCGCGCCGGGACATCGCGGAGAGCTTGCGGCAGGAACGCGCTCCAGGGCAAAAGCCATGCCAGCACGAGTCCCCAGAAGATTGCGAGTGGAACGGTATCGTACCCTGGAGGCACACGCTTGCCCAGGAAGCGCATCACGTGTTCATTGATGAAGTAGAACCACAGAAACCCGCGCGCTTGGCCTTGCGCCGGATTGCGCAGCGCCGCCAGGATGTGCCACGGTGCGGCGATCGCTAAAAACACCAGCGTACTCGAAACCATTCGTAGCCTCAGCAAGTGCCGCAAATTCCCCGTCAGCAGAAGATACAGCCCGATCGTTCCCGCCGGAAACACCAGTCCGATCAAGCCTTTGGTGAGCACATTCAATGCGCACGTCGCCGCAAATCCCCAGCAAACAAGACGCGAGGGCCGCTCCTCTTCGAGCGACTGCAAGAAAAAGTGATACCCGAGCGTAAGCCACAATGCGACCAGTACCTCGGGAATCAGAAAGCGCGTGAATATATAAAGGCCGAGCGACGTGCTCAGGGCGATCCCCGCATACAGGCCGCCCGCTTCCCCATAGACATAGCGGCCCAAGCGGTAGGTCGCCAAAACCAGGGCCAGGACGCCGAGCACCAGCGGCAGACGCGTACTCCAATTGCTGATGCCGAAAATCTGGTAGCTGGCTGCCAAGGTCCAATACATCAGTGGAGCTTTTTCCAGGTAGCGGAAGCCGTTGGTGTACAACGTCACCCAGTCGTGCCGCTGTAGCATTTCGCGCGCAGCCTCGGCGTGAACCGTGTCGACGTCGTCGAGCAAGGCGGGCCGCGAGATGCCGGCCATGTAGATGACCGCCCACAGCGCAATCAACAGCAGCACGGAAACTCGCCAGTCCGAGAGCAAGCGGTTCGCGCGGTTCGTCGCCGGACGGATCGCGCTCGCAATTGCCGGCGGGTCAAGATTGGGCGTGGCGCTCCAATTCATAGCGGGAGTCTTCATTATACCTTGTAAGATGCTGAGTAAACGCGCTGTTAGCCCACAACAATGATCACGGTTGCATATGCCCTGTACGTAAGATCACGCTGAACGGACTCAGTTGGCTGCGTTCGCAACTCGTGCTGCAACAAATCGCCCATCGTATTCCATGGATACACAGAGGAGATGCGCGGACATGGCCGCCTTCCAGGAGTTGAACCCCCGTCCTCGACCTCAAATTCCGTGTTTTGGCCACCGTGGACTGGGATTTTGGTTTTAGATCAGTTCCAGCCCAGAGAAGAAATAACCGATCTCAAACGCCGCGGTTTCTGACGCGTCGGAGCCATGTACGCAATTGTTGCCAATGCTCGTGCCTAAATCGCGCCGAATTGTACCGGGAGCGGCTTTCTTCGGATCGGTCGCGCCCATCGTGTCGCGCCACTTGGCAATGGCGTCATCCGCTTCCAGAACCATGGCAAAAATCTTTCCCGAGCTCATAAAGTCCGTAAGTTCACCAAAAAATGGCCGTTCCCGATGAACAGCATAAAATCCGCCAGCCTCTTCCTTCGTCAGCCGCAGGGACTTGATCGCAACGATCTTGAACCCCGCTTTATGGATGCGTGCCAGGATTTCCCCCTGCTGCCCGCATCCAACTGCGTCCGGCTTGATAATTGCAAACGTGTGTTCAATCGCCACAAGTTTCTCCTCAACAATTGAATAAAGCAACGAAATAAAGAAACACCGAAGTAATGAAAAACTCTGCTACGCAAGTCTTGATGGATATCAGCGCACAGCGAAACGATTTATACCCTTATACTTTTACACTCTTTCACACTTATACTTCTTTGCTTCTTTGCTTCATTTCAGCGCCGCCGCCACCGTCGTCCCCATATCCGCCGGCGTTTCCACGGTATGTATCCCTGCCGCTTTCATCGCCGCGTATTTTTCTTTTGCCGTGCCCTGGCCGCCACTGATGATCGCGCCCGCATGCCCCATGCGCCGCCCCGGTGGCGCCGTCTGCCCGGCAACGAAGCCCACAACAGGCTTCTTCACGTTGGCCTTGATCCACTCGGATGCGCGCTCCTCCGCGTTCCCGCCGATCTCGCCAATCAGCACGATCGCATGCGTGTCCGCATCGCCATTAAACATCTTGATGGCATCCAGAAACGTTGTGCCGATGATGGGGTCGCCGCCAATCCCGATGCACGTGGACTGGCCAATTCCCAGTTGCGTTAATTGATGCACCGCTTCATACGTCAAAGTCCCGCTGCGGCTCACCACGCCAACATTCCCCTGTTTGTGAATCCGCCCCGGCATGATCCCGACTTTGCATTTTCCGGGAGAAATAATCCCCGGGCAATTCGGCCCGATCAGCCGCGTCTTTGTCTTGTCCAGCACGTTTGCCACGCGCACCATGTCCAGCGTGGGAATCCCTTCGGTGATGCAGACCACCAGCGCCACCTGTGCATCGGCCGCCTCCAGGATGGCGTCCGCCGAATAGGCCGGCGGCACAAAAATCACGGTCGCATCCGCGCCCGTCGCCTTCACTCCCTCGGCAACCGTGTTGAATACGGGGCGTTCCAGGTGCTTCGTACCGCCCTTGCCAGGTGTGACGCCGCCCACGACATTCGTTCCGTACTCGATCATCTGCTGCGCGTGAAATGTGCCTTCACGCCCGGTAAATCCCTGCACCAGCAGCCGCGTTTTTTCATTGACCAGGATGCTCATGTTCGAGGTTTAGGAGGTAAATGAGACAGAGGAGGTAAAGGACAATTCCCCAGTCTAGAGCTTCCTCCACTCCTTCCAAAGATTGTGAATCATAAAACCCAACTTCCCATATTCACTGAGAATCGGTTGCGCAGCACTCTTCGAAACTAGACCTTCGTCCACCGCCAATCCGATCCAAAATCCGCATCCTGCGGCTTCACCGGCTGCTATCACCAAATGCCGCTTGAAATCAGCCGCGGAGTTTCGCTTTGTCCAACCTTCCACGACGTTGGCGGGTACCGATCGCGCACAGCGCCGTAACTGCCGTCCAAGTTCGTATTGCTCTTCTCGAGGAAGCCCCCGGGTGAATTTGGACACCTGCAAGGCGAGCCTGTAGGACTGCCGATAAATGAGCAAATCTGTGTACCGCTTCACGGGGCCGATCCGCCCAGACACCTCCTTCACTTCATTTACTTCCTCCACCTCATTTCACTCCCGCCAACGCAACTACCTTTTCCGCCCCATCTTTCATGCCCTCCGCAATTGTGAAATTCAATCCGCTTTCCCGCAGGATTTGGCGGCCTCGATCCACGTTCGTTCCTTCCATCCGCACCACAATCGGTATTTTCACTTGCAAGTCCTTCGCGGCCGCTACAACGCCCGTTGCCAGTACGTCACAGCGCAGTATGCCGCCAAAAATATTAATGAACACCGCTTTCACTTCGCGGTCGCTCAGGAGAATACGGAAAGCATTCTTCACCTGATCCGCGGAAGCGCCTCCACCTACATCCAGGAAATTCGCCGGCGATCCACCCGCATATTTGATGATGTCCATGGTGGCCATCGCCAGCCCCGCGCCGTTCACCATGCAGGCTACGGTGCCGTCCAGCTTGATGTAGTTCAATCCATACTTGGAAGCTTCCACCTCGAGCGGGTCTTCTTCATCCAGGTCGCGCAATTCACGAAGTTCTTTGTGGCGGAACAACGCATTGTCATCAAAGGTCATCTTGGCGTCCAGCGCCACGATCTTCCCGTCGCCCGTCACCACGCACGGATTGATCTCCACCAGCGACGCATCCGTGTCAATAAACGCTCGGTACAGCGCCAGCAGAAAGGGGACCGCCACCGTCACCTGCTCCCCCGTCATCCCCAACCCAAACGCAATCTTGCGCGCCTGGAAGGGCTGCAATCCTAGCGCCGGGTGGATCAATTCGCGCAGAATGGCGCTGGGATTATTCTTTGCCACTTCCTCAATTTCCATCCCGCCTGCGGAACTTGCCATGAACACGGGCCGCTCATTCTCGCGATCAATCAGCAGGCCTAGATAGAGCTCGCGCTTGATGTCCAGCCCCTCTTCGATCAGCAACCGCCGCACCACGCGTCCTTGCGGGCCCGTTTGCGGCGTCACCAATGTCATGCCCAAAATATGCGAGGCCACCTCAGCCGCTTCATCCGCGGAGCGCGTCAGCTTGACGCCCCCGCCCTTACCGCGGCCTCCCGCATGGATTTGCGCCTTCACCACCACTACGTTGGATTTCAGGCGCTTTGCCGCCTCGCGCGCTTCTTCTTTCGTGAACGCCACTTCTCCACGGGGAGTCGTGACGCCATAACGCGCAAGGATCGCTTTTGCTTGATATTCGTGGATCTTCATCGGGGGTTCTGCCTTTTACGCGGCCGTGACGCGGCCGTTCTGCTGTGCGACGATGGTGCAGTGCACAGGTGTTAGTATTTGAGGTCTTCCAAAACACTCAAGTTTACTTGAGACGCGGACTTCCATCAAGGCGGGCGTTTTGCCAACATTGCAAACGAAATGACCAACACCGCGGCACTAATTGAAAAAGCGGAAGCCGGCGCTACTCTCACACGCGCCGAAGCGGAATCCATCATGGAGGAACTCCTCTCGGGCCGCGTGGATACTACCGCGATTGTCCGCTTGCTGATGGCGATGAACCTGCGCCCGATCAGCGTCGCCGAACTTGCCGGTTTCGCCAGCACCATGCGCCGCCACGCTTCTCCCGTGTTTGCGCCGGGAGAAGCTCCTCCAGAAAATTTGGTGGACACCTGCGGTACCGGCGGCGATGCCAGCGGCACTTTCAATATTTCCACTGCGGCCGCGTTCGTGGCCGCGGCCGCAGGCGCCCGCGTCGCCAAGCATGGCAACCGCTCGAGCAGTTCGCGCAGCGGCTCCGCCGACGTCCTGGAAGCCCTCGGCATTCGCATTGATCTGCCCCTGCAGCACGCGGGCCAGGCCATTCGCGAAGTCGGCATCGGTTTTCTCTTCGCGCCCGTAGCTCACTCCGCCACTCGTCATGCCGTGCCTGCGCGCAAACAGATCGGACGGCGCACGGTGTTTAATCTGCTCGGCCCGCTCACGAATCCGGCGGGCGCAGACCGACAGGTCTTAGGAGTTTTTGCCCATGAGGCCGTCGATCTTGTGGCATCTGCTTTGTTGGAACTCGGCGCAAAACGCGCTTTCGTGGTCCATGGCAGCGGCTTGGACGAAATTTCACTCGCCGGTGAGACGCATATCACCGAAGTGCGTGATGGACACATTCACAGCTTCAGCGTCACTCCTGAAGTGTTTGGCGTTGCGCGCGCTCCCCATGAATCACTCCGTGGTGGCACTCCTCACGAAAACGCCGAGATCATCCTCCGGATTTTTCGGGGAAGCCCTGGCGCTCCTCGCGATGTTGTCCTTGTGAACGCGGCCGCCGCCCTCGTTGTCACGGGCATCGCCGAAGATTTCCGCGCCGGCGCGCAATTGGCCGCTCAGACCATCGATTCCGGCGCGGCCCTCGCCAAGTTGGAACAACTCAAAACCTTCGTCCGCACCCTCAGCGAAACCTCCGGCTAGTTAATAGCCTGCTATCAGGCTGGCACTTCGTGTCAAGGCTTCGCGGGGCTCTCAACATAACGGCCGGAATGCACAAACTCGTTGGCTCCCCACGCCGTTAGCCCCCCGCTCGCTGCTCCCAGTACGAAGTACGAAACCTTGCGCAAGCGGTTCGACTGCGGGACGCCCGCAACTGCAGACTCTTGCGGCTCGGCCGGGGAATCCAAATAAATTCGGTACGTCTCACCTTCCGGCAGCACCTGAAACTCCTCCCGATAACGGAAAGCGATATCCCCTCGCCGCACCCGAACCTGCAGCACTTTCGGACTCAGAATCGTGACCTCCGCTTGCGTGAGCTGGTTCTTTTCCGGGCGCAGGAACGCCTCCTCCGCGTGGATCTCTACGATTACGTTTTCTGGCGTACGGAACGCAACCGTCCCGGCGTTCAGGTCCACGTGATCACCACCTTCCATCCCATGCAGCGTTGCGCTGCTGGACCCCGCCAACGACACGGTGGCCAGGCCTATGCGCACGCTGAGCCGCCCACCAGCTTCCGTGGATACATCCTCTCCATCAAACAGGGAAAGGCCGGGAGCGGCGGCAGCATCGTTCAGGTGAGCTTCATACGCCTGCGTCAGAATTCCCAAAGGTTCCTTGCCGCCGGCGCCGCACAATATTGGATACAGACAGAAAGAGAAGCACAACAGAAGAGATAGGGTACCTCGAAGCAGAAACATGGAGGGCCTCCGAAGCCGGGCGATGATAAGGAGGGACAACCCGCTGAAGGCCACCATATTCCATTTTAACTAATCATTCAATATATTTTATTTTGTAATATCTATGTTCTATTTTATTTCGCGCGTTACTTACGAGATACCATCATGACACTGCTTCGGCACTTCCCGGCGAAACGGCTCACGCCGCCGGACCGTTCTCGCGGTCCCGGCCGTGTCTACAGCGCCAGGAAATTTTGCAGGAGTTGCTTGCCCGCCTGAGTAAGTACGGACTCGGGGTGAAACTGCACGCCCGCTACTTTGTGCTTGCGGTGGGCGAGGCCCATGATAATGCCATCGCCAGTCTCCGCCGTAATCGCCAATTCGCGGGGCAAGGATTTGCGCTCCACGATCAGCGAATGGTAGCGCGTGGCCGTGAACGGGTTCGGCAGCTTGGAAAAAATTCCCTTCCCATTATGCTGAATCTCGCTCGTCTTGCCATGAAACAGTTTTGGCGCGCGAATTACCTTCCCGCCATACGCTGCGCCGATCGCCTGGTGCCCCAGGCACACGCCGAGAATGGGGATCTTTCCTCCCAGCTTCTGAATCAATTCCACGGAAATGCCCGCCTCTTGCGGTGTGCACGGGCCGGGCGAAATCACGATATGTTCCGGCTTGCGCCGTGCGATTTGCTCCACGGAGATTCTATCGTTGCGGTGCACTTCCACCTGGCATCCTAATTCGCCCAGGTATTGCGCCAGGTTATAGGTAAACGAATCGTAGTTGTCCAGCAGCAAAATCACGGTTTGCGTCTCGCTTTCGGCGCAGCGCTCCCGCCATGCGCGCACTCCAGCGCGCGCAGTAGCGCTTTCGATTTATTCACCGACTCGTTAAACTCGCCTTCCGGCGTCGAATCGGCCACAATCCCTCCCCCGGCCTGCACGTGCGCCACTCCATTTTTGATGACCATGGTCCGCAGCGCGATGCACGAATCCAGGTTCCCCGCAAAATCCAGATACAGTATCCCGCCCGCATAAATTCCCCGCCGCGTCTTCTCAAACTCCTCGACAATTTCCATGGCGCGGACTTTCGGCGCTCCCGAAACCGTTCCCGCCGGAAAACACGACATCAAGGCGTCGAAGCAGTCCACATCTTCGCGCAATTTCCCGCGCAGGCTGGACACCAGGTGCATTACGTGGGAGTACCGCTCCACGCTCATCAGTTTTTCCACCTTCACCGAGCCGTATTCGCACACCCGTCCCAAATCATTCCTCCCCAGATCCACCAGCATGATGTGTTCGGCGCGCTCTTTTTCGCTGGCCAGCATCTCCCGCTCCAGCCCCAAATCTTCGGCCTCATCTTTCCCGCGCCAACGCGTCCCCGCGATGGGCCGGTAAAACACTTCCCTGCCTTGCACCTTCACCAGCATCTCCGGTGAACTCCCCACTATGTGCACATCGTTCAACTGCAGATAGAAAAGATACGGCGAGGGATTCAACGCTCGCAGTTCCCGATATATAGCAAACGGCGCCGCCTTGGTCTTTGCCGAAAATCGCTGGCTCAGCACCACTTGGAAAATGTCCCCCTCGCGAATGTACTTCTTCGCCTGTCGCACCGCCTCCAGGTATTCCTTGGCTTTGAAGTTCGAAGTGACTTTGGGCGCCCGCGATTTCCCACTCTTCTTCGCGGGCCGCTCACTCGCCACCGGTTCTTCCAACATTTGCCGCGTTCGCCGGAGTTCCTTCACCGCCTTGTTGTATTTCCACCGGAGAGTTCCCGGCCCCTCGGTATAGGCATTGCGCACGATCCACAAGCGGTGCTGCACGTGATCGAACGCGATGATCCCCCGGTAGAACATCAGTACCGCGTCATACAAGCCGATGTCGTCGCGCAGCCGTTTGGGAAGCCGCTCGATCAGCCTCACCATGTCGTAACTGAAATATCCGATTGCCCCGGCCACTAGCGGCGGCAGCCCCGGCAATCGCACCGGACGAAACCGCGCCATGTGTTCCCGTAAGAACGATATGGGGTCGCGTTCTTCCCAGATAATGCGGTCACGGCTTTCCAGCACGCACGCCCCGTTGGCATAGCGGAATACCTCTTCCGGATTGGCCCCTGCAAAGGTATAGCGTGCGATTTTCTCGCCCCCTTCCACGCTCTCCAGCAAAAACGAATATCTCGCCCCTTGCGCCAGGCGCAAATACGCACTCACCGGCGTCAGCAGATCCGCGGAGAAAACGTCGTACACCGGGATCAAGTTCCCGTGTTGCGCTAGCCGTTGAAATTCCTGAAAGGAAGGCTGCATCATCGTTTTGCGATTACTATTCCAGCTTTAGGGTTGAATGTCGAAGGTAAAGAACTCCCGGCGTCGCACTGGTTTTCCGCTGGATTCGGGTCACCAGCGTTTTTGTTTCCCTGCTTGTAGCGCGCGCAGCACGGCGCGGCGCATCGCCGTTTCTGGCGCGCGGCCGCCCATCCACTGTTCCCATTGCGCGATTCCCTGCGCCAGAAACATTTCCACTCCGGACACCGTTTGAATCCCCTTCGCTGCTGCAATGTGCAGCAATCGCGTCTGCAGCGGGTGGTAGATGAAATCCATCACAACAGAACAGTGTAACTCGCCGGCCTTCAAGGGCGAAATCCTATCCTGCGGATGCATTCCCACCGGTGTTGCATTCAATATCGCGTCGAATTTTTCTTTGCCCAGCGCGCTGCGCCTTATGACGTCCCCGCCTGCCGCTCGCGCCAGCGCCCGTGCGGCCGTTTCCCGCCGCGCGCAAATAAAAACTTCCGCACCCGCCTCAGTCACTGCGAACGCGGCGGCCCGCGCCGATCCGCCCGCGCCAAAAATCAGCACGCGGCTGCCTCTCAGCCGTAATTTTTTCTGCAGCGCGCGGAGCACTCCCAGATAGTCTGTGTTGCTTCCATAGAGCGATCCATCTCGCCGCACCGTCACTGTGTTCACCGCGCCGATCCGCTGCGCCAGAGGCTCGCAATCATCCAGGCGCCGGAATATCGCCTCTTTGTGGGGCACCGTTATGCTGAAGCCTTCCACGCCCAGCTCCGGCACCGCTTTCAGGAAATCCTCCAGGCGCTCCACCAGGAACGGCAGGAGCACCGCATTCTTCTTCGCTGCCACATACCCTGTGTTGTGCAACACTGGTGACAGCGAATGCCCGATGGGATTCCCGATCACTCCGAACACCCGCGTCCTGTCGGTGATCTGATGCGCCCGGTACAATTCCTTGAATTCCCGCAGGTGTACTTGTCCCGGCGCAGTGGCCGACGCTACCGGCGCGTACGCCAGCGCACTTCCCTCCCGCAACGCCAGTAGCCGCCCCGGCAATCCGATCTCTCCCATCGGCACCGCCACCACCTGTCGAGAGTTACGAAGCACTTTCAGCAGCCTTAC
The DNA here is from genome assembly GCA_963702915.1 of Candidatus Acidiferrales bacterium. Lineage (GTDB taxonomy): Bacteria > Acidobacteriota > Terriglobia > Acidiferrales > UBA7541 > Acidiferrum. Next base: position 4,850,381 of record OY969770.1, on the reverse strand, counting down.
GCTGTCGCCAATCGTCCGCGACATCGCCGCCATCTTGATCGCGTCAACTCCTCCCTGCCTCGGAACGCTCAGCTTTTTCGGCAGTTTCGGCGTCCGCCGGAAATCGTGCATCGAGAGCATCACCTTCGGCGGAATCGCGTATCCTTCAACGGACTTCCCCGGCAATTCCCGCAGTGTCTCCACTTCCAGATCGCACCACTGGCAACCCGTTTGCCGCGCCTTCATCAGCCAGTACAATTCAGCACCCGCATCACCGGCAAACTCTCCCCCACCAACGCGGCGCCGGCAAGTTGCTACGAATATTGCGCCCTGCGCATGAAACCCTTTCAGCCAAGTTAGGAATTTTCCACGTTCCAGGTCGCTCCGCAACCAATCCAAACGGAGTTCCACCGTCCAGGTGTAGCGCAGCGCCTGCCGTAGCAGCCCCCGCAATTCCCGGGCAGTTGTGGCCGCGGCAACACCACAAATGCGTCCCGGCCCTTCTCCGAATGGTCTTATCACCGTTCACTACCCCCAATCCCTTGAAAACAGGGCTTGTAGCATGCCTTTGCAAAAGTGTAAAGCACCCCTACCCAATATGTTGACGTAGCACGGGGCGCTTGCTAGCTTCAAAGGAGCAAGTCCCCGCACGGCCCTTTCTGGCGTGAGTCGAAGGAGTACGATGATGATGCGCGCAAACGCAGCAGTGATGTGTCTTGGTTTCCTCGTGGCGGCCGCTGGCGCTTCGGCGCAGGGCAATACTCCCAGCCAGGTCGTCTCTTCCACGCAAACCGTCGGCGCTCAGACCTCGCCTGATTTCTCGGCAGTTTACTGTGCCGGCTTCGTCAATGATGAACAATCACAGAATGATGCCCGAGTGATTTCCGGTGAACAGTCCAACGTCAAGCTTATCTTTTCCCGCGGCGATTACGTCTATCTCAACAAAGGCTCCAATCAAGGCATCCGCGTCGGCGATCGCTTCTATGCCATCCGCCCGCAAACTGACTTACTGCAAGTGAACTGGTTCAAGTGGCAGGAAAAGCTTTTGAAGGCCATGGGCACGGTCTACGCCGATACCGGACAACTCGTCGTCATCAACGTTCAGCCCAACGTTTCGACTGCTAAAGTCACTTTCACCTGCAATTACATGCAGCGCGGAGACATCCTGAAACCTATGCAGGAGCGGCCTTCGCCTCCCTATAAGCCTGCCGAAAAATTCGATCACTTTGCTCCTGTCAGTGGAAAGCCAGTTGGCATGCTCGTGACCGGAGCCGGATATACAAATGCTTACGGGCAGAACTCCATTGTTTATGTGAACCTCGGCGCCAACCAGGGCGTCAAGGTCGGCGACTATTTCCGTATTTTTCGCTATCAGGGATCTCATGCGGAAACTGTTACGTATACTCCGGACTTTCAATACAAGATATTAGGCTTCGGCAGTACGCCGCAGAAATATGAGTGGAACGATCTGCCCCGTGAAGTGCTCGGTGAAGGCATTGTGATCTTCACGGGCCACAACTCCTCCACCATGTTTGTCACTCATACCAGCATTGATACCTACGCAGGCGATTACGTCGAAATCGAGTAATCCCTCTTTTGCGTTTTCCGTCTTCAAGAAGCCCGCGTCGCCTTAGCGCCGCGGGCTCTTTTCTTGAACATGCCCTACTTCTTTTGGCTGACAATCTCGCAGCGAAATCCGTAGATCTTCGTCTCTGGGTTCTTCCAGGCATCGCGTGGCAGCCCGGCCTTCCCGCAGGTTTCTTCCAGGAAGCGTTCGCGGTCCAGATGATGCTCCACGGCCACTTGAGGCAGCAGCAGTCCGCGGCGTCCTCCCTGCTCCATCAATAACCCGTGCGTTCCAATCTCCACCTCTTCGGCACGGATGGGCTCCAGCGGAGTCAACAGTGATAATTCAATCTCCACATCCCCAACTTCCTCTGGCTTCATGCGCGCGAAACGCGGATCTTCCAGCGCCGCACTCGCCGCACAGCGTGCAATGCTCTCGCCCAGCCGCTCGCGCCCGTCAATCACTCCGATGCAACCACGCAGCTTTCCCTTCACGTGGAGCGAGACAAATACACCGCATTGACGTTCCAGCAGGGCGCATTTTGGGATGGATTGCAGCGGGCTCCCGTGACATACAGCTTCCACGATGGCCTGGCGCGCCAAATCCAGGAGGGTCTTTCGTTCGGCATCAGAAAGGCACGACATCCTGCGAATTTTTCCGCGTTTCCGTCAGACTGAGCTTCCGTCGCTGTTTGATGCGGTCGTCCAGTTGGCTCCAGAATTTGAGAAAATATTGGCCGGCGGAAACCAACGCGCTGATTACCACCAGCCATAGCAACCCCAGCCCCAGCGGCTTTAACGATGGATGTCGGACTCCTGCTATCAAAACGGCAGCCGCACATACCTCTAATACCATCTTGGTCTTGCCCAAGGTGGAAGCCGCGATATTGAACCCTTCCGCCGTGGCGATATTCCGCAGACCCATGATGGTAAATTCCCGCCCGATGATGATCACCACCATCCAAGCTTTCGCCAGGTGCATATCCACCAGAGCGATGAACGCCGCGGTGATCAGCAGCTTATCCGCGATCGGATCCAGGAGAATCCCCAGCGTGGTCACCTGCTTATTGCGCCTGGCGAAATACCCGTCCGCCCAGTCCGTGGCCGCTGCAAGCAGCAGAATCAGCACACCCCAGAATTCAAAATGCATGGGAAAGCCCCACAGCTCCACGTTGGGGCTACGCGTCAGCAGAACCACAATCAGCAGCGGAACGAAGAATATCCGCAGGATGGTCAAGGAGTTTGGAAGATTCATGGTGCCGTCGTGGTGCACGCAGCCTTTTGCGGCGCCGCGCCACCACTCGGCTCACTATAGACTCCACCCTGTATGTCGTCAACGCTCGAGGCTGGCCGCTGGTTCTCATCTGTGGCTGTACTGTTGGGTTACTACACCTGGCTTTGCTTCAACCAGCGGAGGAATACTCTTTCGTAACCCAACTGCTGCAAACCTGTGCAAAATTCCAAGTGCACATTTTAGAGGGGACGAATCCAGTTCCCCACCCGAGAACTCTCAATATAGATGTAAGGAACTTATAATCAGCATCTTACAGATAGAGACGAAATCTCTGCTCTGTGTCGCACCGCTCAACCCAGCAACTGCCCTGTAAGCGCTTCCGCGAGTTTCCACATGTTTTTCCACAACGTGACACCCACACTTGCCTCCCTCTTCCACCCCCGCTAATTGTCATATTTTGTTCACATTGCCCGGAATCGGGCAGAGTTACCTAAGAGTAATGCTCCAGGCTTTCGCCAGTTCTCAGATCGCTCGCGGCCCGCGCAGCACGCGCGCCGGAAGAAACAGAATGGCACGCAGAAGTTCAAACACTCCTCCCACCGCGATTCCCACAATTCGGAAAGGCAGCAGCAACAGCCAGATGATTGGGTACAACACGAGCGCCAACAGCGCCAGGGGCCAGCAAACCAACAGCAGGAGACACCATAGTATGAAAGTGGCCATTGTTCTCACCCCTATTTATCTATACGCACTGGAAGAACTCGATGTTCCTTTCACCACAAAATCGTCGAGCTTCAACCGTCGCGCGATCGTCTCCGGAACTTCCGCCTCCAGGTCCATGTGCGTTTCGTTCACTTGAGAATGCACCACGCGCCCCAGCGCATGAATGAGTGCCAGCGAACGCCCTTCGCTCAGCGGCATGTGCAGAGATAACTTCACTAACGGATCCACGGGTAACGCCAAATCCATCCGCCTCAGCAACTCTTCCAGACCTTCGCCCGTCAGCGCGGAGACGAACACCGGCGCTTCTTCGCAGCCATTGTTCCGCCAAGCCGCTTCCAGTTCTTCGCGCTGCGCTACCGACAACTGGTCCACTTTGTTGCATACGCGCAGCCGCGGTCTGTCCGTCATGCCCAGTTCTTCCAGAATCTTCTCTACCTCCACGTCCAGTTCCTCATGCCGCGGATTCGATATATCGCTTACCTGCAGCAACAGCGCCGCCTCTTGCACTTCTTCCAGCGTGGCGCGAAACGCCGTGATTAGCCCTTTCGGCAGTTCGCGAATGAATCCCACCGTGTCCGACACCAGGATTCGCCGGTTGGACGGCAAACGGATCGCTCTCACCGTTGGGTCCAGCGTCGCGAACATTTTCGAGGACACCAGCACTTCCGCGCGGCTCAAAGCGTTGAACAACGTGGACTTCCCCGCGTTCGTGTACCCCACCAGCGTCACCGTGCCCAGCGGCACCGCATTGCGCGCTTCCCGTCGCAGCGCCCTCTGTTTGCGCACTTCACCGATGCTGTCCTGAATTTTCCGTACGCGATCCCGAATACGCCTGCGGTCCGTCTCCAGTTTCTTTTCGCCCGGTCCGCGCACGCCGATGCGCCCCGCTCCTCCTCCCGCACCGCCAGCTCCCCCTCCGCCACTCTTGCCGCCCAACCGGGACATCTCCGTCCCTCGCCCCGTCAGTCGCGGCAACATGTAGTTAAGCTGTGCCAATTCCACTTGCAATTGTCCTTCGCGGCTTCGCGCATGTTTCGCAAAAATGTCCAGTATCAGTTGCGTGCGGTCAATCACGCGATGCTCGGTGGCCTCTTCGATGTTGCGTTGCTGCATCGGTGTGAGTTCGCTGTCGAAAATTATCAGCGGAGCGCCGCGCGCGTTCGCTTCCGCGCGAATCTCATCCAGTTTCCCGCGTCCCACCAGCGTGGCTGGGTCCGCTGCCTCGCGCACTTGAAATACGGTGCCGGCAATCTCCGCCCCGGCACTCCGCGCCAATTCCTCCAACTCCAGGAGCGATTCGCGCCCCTGCTTTCCCGTAGGCATTCCGGGAAAGCGCGGCGCACGTTTCCATCCCACTCCTACAAGAAGGACGCGTTCTGCTGACGATGTTGCGTATTGTGTTTTCACGTGTGATTGCTGCTGGAATTCAACGTGCTCTCACGACTCTGGGTCACGCTGGCCAGCCTCTTCGCTTCAATTATACTTCCGTTCCCTTGGGAATCGCTTGCCGCAACTCCTCGCGAACAAAGTTCAATGCCGCGTGCTGTACCTCCGAATCGTCCCCGAATCCGCTAAACCACCGCACTCCCTCTTCCCGTCGAAACCAAGTCATTTGCCTCTTCGCATACCGGCGGGTGGTCTGCTGAATGGCTGCCCGGGCCTCTTCCAGCGCCATCTCGCCCCTGAGCACCGCCCGCAGTTCACGGTAGCCGATAAAATCAAACGGCTTCGCATCCTCCGGCATGCCGCTCGCCGACAAGCCCCGAACTTCCTCCATCCACCCCCTAGCCAGCATGGATTCCGTCCTCACCTGTACGCGCTCGCACAGCGCTTCCCGTTCCGGCTGCAATCCAATTTTCAATGCGCGCCAACCAAGCAACGGTGTTCTCCCGCTTCGATGCACTTCCGAAAGAGGTTTTTTCGTCAGCAGGCACACTTCGATCGCGCGTATCAGCTTCTGTTCGTCCGCAACCGCAATTTTCCCTGCTGATAACGGATCCAGCCGCCGCAAAACTCGGTGCAAATGCCCCGGCGCGTGTTCCGTGGCGCTTTCTCGCAATCTCTCCCGCAAACTTTCCGAGCGTTGCGGCACATCCGCCAATCCTTCCAAAAGCGCGCGCAAATATAGCCCCGTCCCGGCCGTAAAGATCGGCAGCCGTTGCCTCTTGCGCAGCTCTTCCAGTACAACAATCGCCCGTTCGCGAAATCCTCCTGCCGTGGCTTCCTCGCTCGGTTCCAGTAAATCCATCAAGTGGTGGGGGACTCCCTGGCGCTCTTCCCGGCTGGGTTTCGCCGTGCCGATGTCAAATCCGCGATACAGTTGCGTGGAATCGCAAGCAATCACTTCGCCGCCAAGTTGCAGCGCCAGCCACACGGCCAGTTTCGACTTTCCGGAAGCAGTGGGTCCCACGATGACCACGAGAGGCAATTCGCGAAGTTCGCTCATTTGTGGAAGAGCAGCGGCCAGGCCCGGATCAGCAGCACCACCAGCACGATCAGAGCGATCAACACGCTCCCGAGCACCTGTTGGCGCGCAAGCTTCATTCCTCTGCCTCAGCAGGATGGTAACAGAGTAAGTCCTTGGCGCATTCCGTCAAGAACAGAACCTCTGGCCAAGCCATCGGGCTCGCGGGATGACTATTGGTTTGGCACCGGCATGTTGTAGTAATAGGTAAAACGCAGCACGATGTATGGCGCCTTGAATCCCGCGGGAAGGGGCTGGAATGGATTGGACCCGCGAATAGAAGAAAATGCCGCGCGATCCAACGGCTCCTTCCCCGAACTGAATACCTGCTCTGGATCCCCGTCCGGAACCGACCCATCCCTCATGATCTTGAATTGTAGCGATACTACTCCCTGGTCGCCCAAATACACGGACGCCGGCATCACCGCAAACCAGTTCTGTTTCACCTTGATATACACACGGTGCAGGTAGTCGTTGAAGTCGATACCCTCTGTGTCCGTGAGCATCTGGACGCCCGCGCCCGCGCTTCCGCGACCGCGCCCGCCGCCACCTCCGCCCCCGCCAGGCAATTGCCCTCCGCCACCAACCGGCGCCGGTGAACTTATTTTCGCGGAATTTCGCTCGGCATTGCGTATCGCGTCTCCCGGAGATAGTTGCTTCGGTAGGATCAACCCATTCGGCGTTGGTGGACTGTCCGGCATCTCCAGCGCCACCGGGGCTTTCGGTGCCTCTGCTTTGGCCACCGGTGCATTCGTCTGCGGCGTAGGTGCAGCTGTATTGAGTTTCGGCGTAGGCGCGCTTGGCAGTTCCTTCTTGGGCGGCTCTGGTTGCGGCGTGGGTGCAGGCGGCTGGACGGGTGGTGATATCCGGTTCAAAACCTTCGGATCCACGCTCACCGATTCGTGTGGTGCGGGCGCTACCCTTGGCGTGGGCTTCAGTGCCTCCAAAGTTCCGGGCGGCAATAATACCGTGATTTGCCGCCGCGCGATCTCCTCTTCCTCGCTCGTCCGCACATGCGGCCCGAAGATCTTTGGTTCAAAGACCAGAAACAGCAAGAACAGAATGTGCAACGCCACGGAAACGATGCGCGTCGCCGCATCGACAATCGAGGTCTGCGTCGGCCGCTCTGGCGCCAGGAACGCCACTTCGCCCGTCTGCATTATGTCCGGCTCAATCAGATCTTCCGATACCGGCGGCAGTGGTGAAAATTCCAGTGGAGCCGCGGCGCCTTGCGGAACGGTTACGCGCTCGTCCATCTCCGTCGGTTGCACCGGCAGGTGGGACTCCTCCGCCGTTTGCACCGATTCCACATTGATGTCGCGCGGCACGACCATCCGCGTTGCGATGGATTCCAACGGCAAGTTCGTCGGTATGGTCGAGTGTCCATCCAGCTTCACCACTGGCAGGTTCGACGGCACCAAAGTCCGTTCCACCAGCGTGGACGGGCGTCTCCTCGTGGACGCCACATTTTCTTCGGACAAGCGCGCACCTGCGGGCACCAGCGTTCTGGGAATCATCGTCAAGTTTTTTCCACCCCGGTCAGTGCTACTGGTTGGACGCGCGCGGCATGCTCCCGGATGCTCGTCATCACCGCATTTGCCAACTCCAACGCGGCGCGTCCGGCCGCGCCGTCTGTCTTTGGCGCAACCCGCGTTCGCACCGCCTCCACAAACGCTTCCAGTTCCGCGCGCAATGGCTCGACCCCCGGTGCCGCCAGCTTCTCAAACGCAAATTCGGGTTGCGGGCCGGGCCGCTTTACGCCAATCCGCAGCGCATCCCGCCGCGCGTAATCCAGCGATATGTACTCGCTCTTCTGGAAGAAACGCATCTTTCGCACGCGCTCCGTGGACACGCGGCTCGCCGTTACATTGGCAACCGCGCCGCCCGCAAACTCCAGCCGCGCATGGGCAATGTCCACCTTGTCTGTCAGCACGGGAATTCCCACCGCCTTCACTTCCGTCACCTGCTCCTTCACCAGCGCCAGCAGAATATCCAGGTCGTGAATCATCAAATCGTAGATTACGTCCACGTCCAGGCTGCGCGGCGTGAATACGCCCAATCGGTGTACTTCAAAGAATAATGGCCTGCTCACTACCGGCTCCACTGCCAGCACAGCTGGGTTGAACCGCTCCACGTGCCCGACCTGTAAAATTCGTGCGTATCGGCCGGCTGCCCCTAACAGGGCATCTGCCTCCGCCAGCGTGCTGGCCATGGGCTTCTCGACTAGAACGTCGATACCCATCTCCATCAACTGGCAGCCCACTTCCGCATGAGACACCGTTGGCACGGCCACCGTTGCCGCGTCCACTGCCCCGCGCAATTCCTCCAAACCTTTGAACGCTTGGGTCGAAAATTCTTGCGCCGTAGCCGCCGCGCGTGCCGCATCGAGATCAAACACACCGGCAAGCTCCACGCCACCCATCTCCTGATACACCCGCACGTGGTTCCGGCCAAATTCCCCCGATCCCACTACTGCTACCCGGATTTTCCGCGGATCTCCCGCCTGGACCGTGTGTCCACTCATTCTTTATTCATTCCCGTGGAACCGTGTTTAGGTTCCACAACCTGAGCAGGAGGAAAGGCTTGAATGGCAATTCCCGCGGAGTCCGCCAGTTCAATCAGCTTGGCCCGGTCAAAAAGCAGCGTGCGCGTCGCATCAATGGCCAGCGCCGTCGCCCCTGTACGCTTCATGGTTTCGACGGTCGGGAGTCCCACCACGGGTACATCGAAGCGCATGTCCTGCTTGGGTTTGCTCACTTTCACGACTACCAGCGGCCGTCCATTGGCAAACCGCGCCGCTCTTTCCATTGTCTCATCAGTTCCTTCCATCGCTTCCACGGCCACGCACGCGCGGTCCGCAATCACCACCGTCTGCCCTATATCCATTGCCGCAATTTGCCGCGCCACACCCAGCCCATAGGTGATGTCCGCCGTCTCATGCTCATTGGGCGCGCGTCGCGTCAGCACGCCGACGTCCGGCAACAGCGGTTTCAGAAACAACGTCGAATCCACCAGTTGAATCCCTTCTTCCTCCAGCACCTTGGCCACCGCGCCTATAAGTGAATTCGTATTTTTACGCGGCAGTGACATCAGCAGCTTCGCCAGCTTCCAATCCGGCCGGATCGCACTGAAAATCTTGTTGTGCTTCACCTGCCCGGCCATCACCGCTTGCGTCACGCCCTCGCTTAGCAGAAACTCGATTGCCTTACTCAGTTCTCCCAAGCTTACCCACTGCACGCGCTTTGCTGCTCGCGCCAACTCCGGCGAAGCCTCTTCCTTCAGCGCCAGCACCGCCATATCAATTCCCTGGCTCCGCGCGCCTTCCAGCACCAGAAACGGAAATCGCCCGTTCCCTGCGATCAGTCCCCAGCCTTCCTTGTTTGCATTCATTTCAGAACCCAGGCCGCGCTTGCCCCTGTCGGCCCTGCTCCTACTTCACGATCCCGCGCTCCGCCTTTTCCACAAAATCCACCAACTCCTTCACGTCCGCGGAATCTCCCCAGGTTTTCCGCAACTCTTCCAACGCCTGTGAAGTGTTCTTCTTGGATCGCACCAGGATCCGGAACGCCCGCTGCAACGTTTTGATCCGCTCGGCCGAGAATCCCTTGCGTTCCAGCCCGATTGTATTCGGGCCAAAGCATTTCGTTTCCCGCTCCGTTACCACCAGCGAGAACGGCGGCACGTCCTGTGTGATCACCGTGCATGCCCCGATATAGGCGTAGCGTCCCAATCGGCAAAACTGGTGGACCGGCGAAAATGCTCCGATTGTGACGTAATCCTGTACGGTGACATGCCCCGCCAGTGTCGCTCCATTCACAAACAGCGTGCCATTTCCGATCTGGCAGTCGTGGCCCACATGCGAATACGCCAGGAAAAAATTGTCATTCCCGATGCGCGTCGTGCCCCCGCCCTTTGTCGTTCCCCGGCTAATGGTCACGTATTCGCGAAATATGTTTCCATCGCCCACAACCAATTCGACGTGCTCTCCGCGAAAGGTATAGTCCTGCGGATCCCCTCCGATCACCGTAAACGGATAAAACACATTGCGCGCCCCGAATTTCGATGGCCCTCGCACCACCGCGTGCTCCTGTAGCACGCAACCTTCCCCCAATTCCACGCCCGCTCCCACCACCGCGAACGCCCCAACTTGCACTCCCTCGCCCAACTTCGCTTCCGGCGATACATTCCCTTGCGCGTTGATCTGCCTCTCGCCCATGTTTAGGATTTTATTGGCTGATCGCGGTCCGCCATCACGCACAGCATCGTCGCTTCCGTTGCCAGCTTGCCGTCAACAAATGCCTTGGCTTTGATTTTGCAGAGATCGCCCTTCCACACGATGATGTCGACTTCAATCCGCAATTGATCGCCGGGTACCACCGGCCGGCGAAACTTTACGTCCGTCATGGACGCCAGATACATCACTTTGCGGTCGCGGTCGGGAATCTCCTGCAGCAGCAGCAACCCGCCGGCCTGTGCCATCGATTCCAGAATCAACACCCCCGGCATCACTGGCTTCCCGGGAAAATGACCCTGGAAGAAGGCCTCATTAATCGTGATGCTTTTTACCGCCACAATCCGTTTCAGCCGCTCCATCTCCAGCACCTTATCAATCATCAGAAACGGATAGCGATGCGGCAGATACTTTTGTATTTCATTGATGTCGAGTTTCATGCCCGCTCCTGCGCCGCCACTCCCTTGCTCTACGGCGCATCCTCTGGTTCCTGCAAACTTATTATTATAAGCAATCGCGACGCCCAGCAAAAACAATCTTCTTCGCCCTCGCCTTGTCTGCCTCTCCTTAACCCTTTTTCCGTGGTTGCCCTGCGTTGCCGTCATTGTTACCATGGCTCCTTCATGACGACCCGTTCACTCCCACAAACTCTGCTCGCCCTGCTCCGCCGCAAACTCCCCAGCATGCTCGATATCCTTCGTCAACTGACCATCCTGGAATCTCCCACTCTGGACAAAGAGCGCGCCGACCGCTGCTGTGGCTTCCTGGCCGACGAATGGCTGCTGCGCGGGACGCTTGTCCAAGTCGTTCGCCAGAAGCACCGCGGAGACCATCTCCGCATCGTCTGGTCGCCAAGCATTGCTCCGCCGAGGGCGCAACTTCTCGTCCTGGGCCACTATGACACCGTCTATCCCGCCGGCACCATCGTCAAAATGCCCTACCGTGTGGCTGGTAACAAGGTGTATGGCCCCGGCACCTTTGACATGAAGGCTGGCATTGTCCAGGCTCTTTTTGCGCTTGAAGCCTTGCAGGAAACACAAACCACTCTTTCCAAACGCGTCGTATTCATGTGGACTTCTGACGAGGAGATCGGCAGCCAGACCTCTCGCGCCCTCATCGAATCGGAAGCCCGCCGCAGCGACGCTGTCTTCGTTCTCGAACCATCTCTCGGTCCACGCGGCTTGGTCAAGACTTCCCGCAAGGGCGTTGGCGAAGCCGAAATCATTGTGCATGGCCGCTCCTCGCATGCGGGCCTGGCCCCGGAAGAGGGCGTCAACGCCGTTCATGAGCTCGCCGCGCAAATCGCGCGCATTGAAAAATGGAACGATCTTCGCCGCGGTGTCACTGTCAATGCCGACGTCATCGAAGGCGGCACGGGTGCAAACGTCATCCCTGAAATGGCCAGAGCCACTTTCGATCTGCGCGCCTGGAGACCCGCGGACATGCGCGCCCTTGAAAAGCGCCTCCACGCCCTGAAGCCCGTTCATCGTGGCGCCAAACTAGAAATTCATGGCGGCTTCGATCGCCCACCTCTCGAACGCAAGCAGAGCGCTGTTCTTTACTCACGCGCCGCCGCTCTCGCCAAACAACTCGGCTTTTCTCTTGGTGAAGCCGCGGCCGGCGGCAGTTCCGACGGCAACTTCACCGCCGCCCTTGGTATTCCCACACTCGATGGCTTTGGCGCCGTCGGGGATGGTGCGCACTCTGCCCACGAGCACGTGCTCGCCAACACCATGCCCGTCCGCGCCGCACTTCTCGCCGCCCTCCTGGCCTCTTCCTAATTCACCGCTCCTGCCGCGACGTCCTGCCCCAACCCTTTCACTTTGTGTAATTTTTCTTCAGATACTCGGCGGTGCTCTGCATCAAATCCCCGTAATCGCCTCGCAGCACGTCGTGAATCGCTTCCTCAGTCGAACGCCCCGCTGCAATCCTGTCGAGAATCTTCTCGATGTCTCCTATACCCTCTGTCTGTACGATGTATTCCACGTTCGCCAGCGCCCACGCGTACGAATACCGCACCATATCTTCCGATAGGCCCAGCCAGGATCCTTCTAATTTCCCCAGCGGCGCTGCCTGTCCTTGTTCGTACACCTGCACCAGCACGCTCGCGTTTTCATCACTGCGTTTTCCTTCCATCCATTGCGCTACGCCTTCCTGCAGCCAGGTCGGCGCCCGCCCGTGCGTCTTCTGCCCAATGAAGCTGTGCGTTAATTCGTGCCGCAGCACCCGCGAAAGCTCCGGCGTCACTCCCGTCAGGCCTTGTACCGGCACGCGAATCCGTCCATCATTCAGCGCTCCCACCCATCCGGGTGCCCGCGTGATGTCTGCAAATCCTTGCTGCGTGTACAGCACCACCCCAATGGGATTGGGTGGGGAATAGTTCAACAGCGATTCGATATCCTGATAATGTCCTTCCAGCGTGCGCAGGACTTCGCGTGCCAGTTGCGGCTCCGACTCGCCGTTGTAACGCAACTCAAAATGCGCGCTCTCGTTTTCCCGGTAGTTCGCCTCTTCTTGAATATCACGTTGCACTTTTTCCAGTGCTGCCTGCACTTCCGCATCGGGATGAAGGGACTGCGCCTTCTCCCAATCCTTCTTTGCGGGCTCCAGTTGGTTCATCCCGTAGTAGGCCCACCCGGACAGCTTGTACACATCTCCATTGTTTGGCACGAGCCTCTTGGCGCGATCCAGGTACTCCAGCGATTCCCGGAATTCGTTTCGCTGTAGCCGGATGTAGGCCACATTCATCAGGAGTATGGGTTGCCCCGGCATATAAGAAACCGCCGCACGCGCATCACTTAGCGCGTGCTCCAGGTCCCCCTTCGATAGCTCAAACTGGGATGCTGCATGGTGCGCCAGCGCGGCGCGTTCGTTGGCATTGGCGTTGCCCCCGCTTGCCTCTGCCTCAAGACGCGCGATGTATTCCCGGTCGATCGCACCGTCGTGAACCGCGCCATGATCGATCTCGGCGGCGCCCGCCGTTGGCTCCATCACCGGGGGAGCCATATTCAGATTCGCCGCCGCCTCTGCGGGCGATTCCGTCACCGGCAGTAAGCCGCCTCTTTCGATATGGTCCACGATGGATTTTGGCAACGCCAATTGCCCCGCGGCCGTCTCGTAGCGCACCTTATCCCCATCTTCCACCACGTTGTAGGCTACGATTTTTCGGCCATTTTTCAGGACGATCTTGTCCGCACGAGCGGTTCCCGCTGTCAGCAGCATGCCCGCCAGCAGCAACGCCATCCTCGTAATTTTCGTTCCTCGCCGCATCTTTTTATTTTAAGCCGCCGGGAGGTTTCCCCTTCCTCGACCTTGTTCCTCCATGCCGAATATGACTACACTCGTTTTGTGAGATTCTTTTCCGCCTCGCTTCTTCTCCTCTTTTCGTGGCCGGTCACTTGCCCCGCCGCCGATCTTTCGCCCCGCGAACTTCTCGCCTCTCTCAATGCACTCTCCCCTGATTCGCAACACGTCTACACCGTCTCTGCAAATGACCGCATCGAAATCCGCCATGGCGATGTTGTCCTCGCTTTTCAGGAAGGCCGCTTCGCTTTCTACACTCCGTTCGAGGGCCGTGTCACCGGAGTTGTCTTCTCGGGCCTGGGTCACGTCCTTTCCATTCCTCGCGATCCCTCGGAAAAGCAACAGATGGCGCGTTTCCTCGGCACACCCATCCTGGACCAGCAATTCGTTTCCGCCTACATCCGCTTTACCGATGACACCGCCGGCGATCTCCTCGCACAATTCCAGCGCGCCGGCCTCCAACCCTCCCCCAACCCCTCTTTTATCGCCGCATGGGAATCCAATGTCGCTCGCCTCAATCCCTCACACTCTTTCCGCATCCTTCTCGAAAAATATTCCTCCGCTCCTCGCCATTTTTTCCATGCAGGAATCGATGGCGTAGTCACAGGCCCGTTTGACATTCTCGCGGATGACTTGCGCGCGGAAAATTTTATGATCGGGCAACCCCGCATCCTCGACAAAACCACCTTTTATGACGTCTGGACTTCCCATTCTCTCCCCGGCTTCTCTTCTCCACCGGTGGACTTCACTGCTTTGCGCTACCACATCAACACCACCATCAATTCAGACAACTCCCTCGACGGAAATACCTCGGTTGATCTTCGCTCTCTTAACGGTGCTACGCACTTCATCTTCTTCCAGCTTGCGCGCTCCCTCAAGGTCGCATCCATATCCCTGGATTCCGGCGCTCCGCTCGTTTTTTTCCAGAACGAGGGGCTTACCGCCGAGGAACTGCGTTACCGCGGCGAGGATTCCCTCTGCGTCTTCCTCCCCAATCCCCTCCCGCCGGGCGCAACCTTTGCTCTGAATTTTCGCTACCGCGGCGACGTCATCGAAAATGCCGGAAACGCGGTCCTCTTTGTGGGCGAGCGCGAAAGCTGGTTTCCCCATCACGGGGATACCTCCGAATTCTCTCTTTACGACATGACCCTGCGCTGGCCCAAGCATCTTCGCCTTGTCGCCACCGGTGAAAAATCCGATGAACGTGAAGACGGCAACTTCCGTGTCGCCCGCTGGCAGACGGAACAACCCGTCACCGAAGCCGGTTTCAACCTCGGTGAATACGCTGTCGCCTCGGTTGCCTCCGAGAATCACTCCATCGATGTCTATGCCAATAAACAACTCGAAGCGTCTATTCTCGCGCAATTGGCGCAGTCTCCCATTGAAATCACTCCCGCTTTCCCATTTCCCGGACCCGACTCATCCACCCCCCGTATTTCTGCCGCTCCTCCTCCTCCAAGTCCCGCTGCTGCCCTGAAGCACCTGGCCCGCGATCTCGATTCCTCCATCCATTTCCTCGAGCAGTATTCCGGGCCCTTCCCGTTCCGTCACCTCGGCGTCTCGCAAATTCCCGGTTCTTTCGGGCAAGGCTGGCCGGGACTCCTTTACATTTCCACTTACTCCTTCCTTTCTCCCGAAGCCCAGCGCCGCGCTGGCCTCAACTCTAACGCTCAGGAATTCTTTACCCAGATTGTCCCTTTTCACGAAGCCGCTCACCAGTGGTGGGGGAATGTCGTTGGCTGGTCCAGTTATCGCGATCAGTGGATCAACGAAGCCATCGCCAATTATCTCGCGATCCGTTTTGCCGATTCCATCAAGAATCCTGATCGCACTCTGCGCGCCTGGCTGGAGCACGAACGCAAGCGTCTCCTGACTAAGGATCCTGGCGAAGATCTTTCTCCTGCCGATGCCGGAGCTCTCATCATGGGCCTGCGTCTCTACTCCTCCAAGTCGGCCTCCGCGTACGACGAGGTGATTTATGGGAAGGGTGCATGGGTCATGCACATGCTCTGTGAAATGCTGCGCCAGCCGAATACCCCGAATCCCGATGCGCGCTTCATGGCTTTCCTGAAATCCCTCGTCGTCAAGTACGCCCAGAAGCCTCTCTCCACGGCTCAATTTCAGCGCGAGGTGGAAGCCGTCATGACTCCGAAAATGGATATCGAGGGCGGCCGTTCCATGGAGTGGTTCTTCGATGAATATGTCCGGGGAACCGCCTTTCCTCATTACAAGGTGACTTTCACATCTCGCCGCATCGAGAAGGGCTTTCAGGTGCGTGGCAAACTTGTCACCACCGGAGTGCCTCACTCTTTTGTCGCCCCTGTGCCTCTTTACGTTAGCAGCAGTTCCGGCCGCGGCGTTTTCCTTGGCACTGTCATAGCCGGCCCCGATGAGACACACTTTTCCTTCACCTCGCAGACCGAGCCACGCAAACTCCTGATCGATCCCCAGATGACCCTGCTCTGTATTCCGGAATAATCAGGTGTGACTCGAACTTCTCTCGAGATCCTGCAGTGGGAGGGCATGGCTTCAGCCATGCCGTAACTCTCGTGTCCTCGGTCCGGCTTCAGCCGCTGAGGGCCAACCTTCTCAAGGATCTGGACAAAGCTTCTTCTCTGCGGTTTTGATTTGCCGCGTCCTACTTATTCATCAACTTCTCTTCCAACATCGGGCTGTCCAAATTCAATTCCGCTTTGCCGCCTTCCCCTATCACGTACGGGTACCCGTCCGGATCGCCCGGCAATCCTGGCAATAATCCCGCTTGCACCAACTCTTTCATTTTCGCCGCTCGCCGTCCGGTCCGCCGTTCATATTCATCCGCTAGCTGGTCCAGTTGTCGCAAATCCAGGTCTACCTTCACCAGCCGCAGATGTAGTTCCGCATTCTTCTTGATTTGCGGATCCTGGGTCGTCTGATAAATATCTCGCCACAAGAAATACGACGTCTCCAAGGACTCTCCATCCGCCGCGATCTTTGCGGCCATCACTTTCATCCAGATGGCCGCTTGCGGATTTTTCGCTCCTTCCGCGAAGGCCTGCGCTGCCCTCGGATAATCCTTCTTATCGAAATAATAGACGTTTCCCATATCCTGGTAGAGGCGCCAGTAATCCGGATTGGCTTTCAGCCCGCGCCGCAGCAATTCCACGGCGTGCTCTGGATCACCCGCTCCCCGCGGGGGTGTGTCGCTCAAAAACGTCGACCCAAACCGGTACGCCACGATCAGATTCGGGTCCAGTGTCGTGGCGATGTCAAGCAGCGGCCACAGCTCTTCCAAATTTGTCTGATGCAGCCGGTGTTTTTCTCCGTAATACTGCACCGCCCGCGTCCAGTAGATCGCCCCCACCAGCGGCGCGTATTCCAGGCTCATCCTCTGGATCAGTTTCGGAGAACGCAGCAACAGTTCATCGCGCTCCTCATGCAGCATTCCTCGCTGGGTATCAATCTTCTTCTGTAATTGCCACACACCCGTAAAACCCGCCACCAATACCAAGCCCAGCGCTACTCCCTTGATCACCATTTGCTTCATTTCAGGTTCCGTCGCGAGAATACCGCTGCCGCTCCGGCCAGCACCACGGTTCCATAGCAAACTGCATACAGCGTCGCCTGCCCCACCAGCGCTCCGGGTACTCCTCGCCCGTGTGCCACCGCCCCCATCACGTTGAAATTCTCAAAATTCGGCAACAGGTAGGAAATCCCCCTCATCAAGGTCATGGCCCCTGCGCTGATGTTTACGGCCTGCATTGTTCGTAGATCGCCCGCAAAAACACCGGCCACATAGATTCCCGCCGTGAACAGAATCGCCAGAAACGGAGTTGTAAAGCAGGAAAATAGCAGCGCCAGAGCCACAATCACCGCCAGCTTCAGCAGAATCAGGTACACCGCCACCAGCACCCACGCATCGCTTTTTTCCAATGTGTGTTTCACCGACCATAACGCCAGGTACAATCCCGCCGCCATCGCCGCCGTGTTCACCGCCAGCGTCATCACCAACCCGCAAAACTTTCCGAACAGGAATTCCCAGCGCTCCACCGGTTTCGCCAGCAGCGCATACAGCGTGCGCTTGTCCATCTCCTTGGACACCAGCCCCACGCCGATAAACATCGCAATGAACAGCCCGACCACCGAAATCGCCGTTAATCCCAGGCTGATGATTACGCTCTCCTCAATCCCAATGGAAATCTGACCCACCAGGATCGCCGCTCCCATCATCAGCAGCGCGAAAAATACCAGGTTATAAAGCACGCGGTCCCGCACCGCTTCCCGAAACGTATTCGCAGCCACCGTCCGCACGTTATTCATTTTCCGCTCACCTCGACCGCGTTCGCCTGCGCCCGGTCCGCCTCCACCAGGTTCATGAAGAAGTCTTCCAGCGTCGGCTTGATCTGCGCCACGGAAAGAATTCGCGCGCCCGCCGCCTTTAGTTGGTCAGTGATTCCGTACAGCTCCTCCTCGGGAAATTGCAAGCGGTAACACTCCCCTGACCGTGTCGCCTTGGCCAGCAGCGGCAGATTTGTCCCATCCGCCACCTCGAACAATATTTCCATTCCCTCTGTCTTGATTCCCACGATTTCTTCCGGCGCGCCCACGCCGCGCAGCTTTCCGCCCACAATCACACCCACCCGGTCGCACAACACTTCCGCGTCGGAAAGAATATGCGTGGAAAAAAACACTGTCCGCCCTTCCTTCTTTAATTCCAGGATGATGTCCCGTACCTCGCGGCGCCCCATCGGGTCCAGCCCGGACATCGGCTCGTCAAGAACCACCACCTGCGGGTCATGAAGAATCGCTTGCGCCAGCCCCACGCGTTGCAGCATGCCCTTCGAGTACTTCCGCAATTGAATTTTCTTCGCGGTTTCCAGTCCCACCTTCTTCAGCATGTTCTGCACGCGTGTTTGCCGGTCCGCCGCCGTCAATCCGTAAAAGCGCGCGAAGTAATCCAGCAGTTCTGCCGCCGTCAGGTAGTCGTAGAAATACGGCTGTTCCGGCAAATATCCGATATCCCGGTGCATGGAAACGTCGTCGATTGATTTCCCCAGGATTCGTGCCGTTCCTCCATCCGGGAAAATCAAGCGCATCAGCAGCTTGATGGTCGTGGATTTTCCGGCCCCGTTTGGCCCCAGAAAGCCAAACACTTCGCCGGTTTCGACCTGCATGCTCAGGTCTTCCAATGATTTTTTCTTCTTCAGATTCAAGAACCCGTAAGGATATTCCTTCGACAGGTGTTCTATCTCAATTGCTGGGGTGGCCATTCCTATATCTTTTTAAACCCTACGCCGAACGTCAACGGCACGCCCATCGAATGTGCGAGGATTGCAACTCCGCCTCTCACTGGCACGCTCTATCCGTTTCTCTATTTTGAAACTCGAAAGTGTATTCTCACGCCTCCAAAATGTGTCATTCCGACCGAAGGGACGGCGCTTTTGGCCCCACCGGAGCGGAGGAATCTCTCTTCAACTCCGAATTTGCATTCCCCTCCATCAACCTATCAACAAAACGTGTCATTCCGACCGGAGGGACGGCGCCCTTTGCCGTCCCGGAGCGGAGGAATCCCTCTTCAACTTCGGACTTAGAGGTTAATTGGGATTTTCTTGCAACCGCGTCCAAGGCGCTTTGCGAAAAAATCTTTACTTCGCAATCTGTACCAGGTCCGCCTGGCCCGCCGGCTGCGGCTGCAGCGTCTGCGCTCCCCGCCAGTTATCCAGGATCCCCACCTGCTGCACGCAGCTCACCGTGCACCTCGGCGCACATCCCTTGTGCGTGTAATACTCCCGGTGCCGCCGTTCCGTCGTATATTCCTTCAGTGGAATCCCCGGATACCCTCGTTGCTGCGAGCACCAGTGCACCAGCCCATTCTCGCAAATGTACAGGTAGCGCGAGCCCGCCCGGCATTTCCAATCGTGCTCTCTTCCCCTCGCCACGTTGTGCTGAAATTCATTGAACCGCGAAAACGAACGCTTACCCAGTGTCATGATCTCTTCAAAAATTTCCTGTTCGCGTTTCCCCAGCGGCTTCAATTGACCGTCGTGGTCGTGGATGATCCCCACCGTGCTCGTGAACCCCAGCTCCACTGCGCGGTGCGCAATCGTCAGCGCATCTTCCGGGTTCTTCACTCCTCCGCCCAGCACCGAATTAATGTTCACCTGAAATACCGCGAACTCCGAGAGCATCTCCAGTCGTCCGTCCAGCGTTTTCAAGCTTTTCTTGGAGACTTCGTCCGGCACCACGTTATCAATGCTGATCTGCAGGTGTTCCAGCCCGGCCTCATTCAGTCGTTCAATCCTCTCTTTGTTCAGGAAGAATCCATTCGTGATCAGCCCCGCCATCATCCCGCGTTTTCGTGTGTGCCGGACGATTTCGTCCAGTTCCGGATGCATCAGAGGTTCGCCGCCGCTGATGGTGATGATCGTTGTGCCCATGTCCGCCAGAATGTCCAGCCGCTCTTTCATCTCCTCCAGCGGCACCGGCTTGGACACATCGTCGTACTCGTTGCAATACGTGCAATCCAGATTGCAGCGCCGCATTGGGATGATATGCACCAGGATCGGGTGCTTCGTATCCGTCAGCGCCTTCGCGATCATCCACAGTTCGTGCAGACGTGTCTTCGCGAACCGCAAACGCTTCCGCATGCGCGTCTTCGCCGACGCTTTTCCCCTATTTCTCTTTTGCGTCATGTTTCGCTGCAACTTCCCCAGTGCGGCATTATACCTTACCCCCGCTTTTCCTCCTGCGCGCGAAGAATCACCTGACTTGCTGGTTGCCCCAGGCACGGAGTGTGTGCCTGGGTCTTGGGTTCCTCTTGCCCTGAGCTTCAAAGCGACCGTTCTTTTGGGTTCAGACGGATAGGACGCCAATCTGTCCCCAACCACGCCATCCAACTCCCAAACCTTGTCATTCCGACCGGAGGGACGGCGCCTTTTGCCGTCCCGGAGCGGAGGTACGGTTTTCCATCGCACGTATTCTGTGCGATGAATCGCTCCCTGACTTCAAATTTGAGGCTGCAATTCCCTATTGCTTTCCCATAGGAGTTGGCGTAGCTTCTCTATGGCTTTCCCATAGGAGCACCATGTCCAACAAACCCGACGTCTGGCAAGGCACCTTGGCCTTGATGGTCCTGAAAACTCTCGAATCGCTCGGCCCGCTTCACGGCTACGGCATCGCTCGCCGCATCGAGCAGACCAGCGGCGATCTCCTCTCTGTCAATTACGGCACGCTCTATCCCGCCCTCCTCAAACTCGAGCAGGAAGGCTACATCGCCTCCGAGTGGGGCGTCTCCGACAACAATCGCAAAGCCAAGTATTACAAACTCACGCGCACCGGCCGCAAGCAACTCGATAAAGAAGCCCGCGAATGGCAGCAGACCACCGCCATCCTCGCCCGCTTCTTGACCACCAAGGAGCAGCCTTCATGAAGCGCGTTGCTCGGGAATCCGGTAGCACAGACACTCTTGGCTGTTCTTCGTCACGCCGCCATTCCCCTGTTCTTGAGGGTGCCCCATCCTTCGCGCCTTTTGCGAAGGGTGGGCTCTTACGACCTAACGTCATAGTCTCTCTTCTCTCTGCTCTCTCGGAGCCGTAACGATGAGACCTCTAAGCATCTGGTTCCAGCGCCTCCGCAACCTGTTCCGCAAAGAACAGCTCGATCGCGATCTGCAAGACGAACTCGCCAGTCACTTAGAAATGCACATCGCAGACAATCTCCGTTCCGGAATGACCCCAGAAGAAGCCCGTCGCATCGCGCTCCTCACCCTCGGTGGCCTCGAACAAACCAAAGAATCCGTCCGCGATCAACGCACCTTCCCCTTCCTTGAATCCCTCCTGCAAGACGTGCGCTTCGCCCTCCGCATGCTCCGCAAATCTCCTGCCTTTACCGTCGTCGCCATCCTCACCATTTCCCTCGGTATCGGCGGAAATGCTGCCATCTTCTCTCTCATGCAGTCTGTCCTGAGCCGCCCGTTGCCGGTCCACAACCCTGAGGAGCTCGCCCTGCTTTCCTCCAGCGAAGGCTACGGCTACTCCAACTTTTCCTTTTCCTATCCTATGTATCGCGATCTGCGCGGCAAAAATGATGTCTTGTCCGGCCTCGTCGCTCGCAGCGGCGTTCCCATGAACCTCGTCTTCCAGGGCGCCAGCGAACGCGTTCGTGGCGAACTGGTCTCCGGTGACTATTTCTCCGTCCTCGGCGTTCGCCCATGGATTGGCCGTTTGCTTGACGACGCCGACGACGAAAATCAAAACGCATCTCCCGTCGCGGTAATCAGTTACGATTTCTGGAAGCTTCGTTTCGGGAGTGATGCGTCCATCGTGAATCGCAAGATCATTCTCAACGACCATTCCTTCATCGTCATTGGCGTCACTCCGCCCGGTTTCTATGGCACCGACTTGTCCAACAATCCTGCCGTGCAGGTGCCCTTTAAGATGACGCCCCTCTTCGTTCCTCTTCCCTTTAACCGCTTGCAAAGCCGCGCGTACCGCTGGTTGACCGTCATGGGCCGCCGCAAACCTGATGTTCCTCTCGCCCAGGCTCAAGCCTCGATGGAAATTCTCTTTCACCAACTTCGCGCTGCGGAAGTGTCGCAATTGTCCACCGGCAGCGCCCTTGACCACGAAAGATTCCTTCGCGTACAACTGAAATTGACCGATGGCAGCCGCGGATTTCTGCATATGCAACAGCAATTCCGCCGCCCCCTCTTCTTGCTCTTGGCGGTCACCACGATTGTTCTTCTGATTCTCACCGCCAACCTCGCCAACATGCTTCTTGCTCGCACCGTGGCGCGCAAGTCAGAAACCGCTGTGCGCTTGGCCCTCGGTGCTACTCAATCGCGCCTCCTGCAACAATGGCTCACGGAAAGCGTCATCACTTCGTTTGCTGGCGGCGCGGCGGGCGTGATTGTCGCCTTCTGGTCAAAGTCTGCCCTGGTTGCTTTTCTTCCTGCCGATTTTCAAACCAATCTCCAGCAGCCGCTAAACCTGGGCAGCTTCGGCTTTGCCTTGGGCGTGGCTATTCTGATGGGTCTGTTCATCGGCCTGGCCCCGGGCCTCCGCGCATCGCGCTCGCCCCTTTCCGATGTAATGCGGGGAGAAGCTCCTTCGATTGTTCAAGGGGCCTATCTATTTAATCTTCGATCGCTCTTGCTCGCTCTTCAGGTCGCTCTGTGCCTTCCCCTTCTTATCGGCGCTGGATTGTTTTTGCACAGCCTCAGAAATCTCCGCACCATGGACCCCGGCTTCGCAAAGGAGAATATCCTCCTGGCCAATCTCGACCCTTCCTTGAATCAGTATTCCCCCGATCGCGTCCGGAATCTTTTCAACGAAATACTCGAGCGTGTGCGCTCCACTCCTGGTGTGCGCTCCGCCAGCCTCGCCACCTACTCTCCCATCTCCGGCGGATGGGACACCGAAAGCGTCATCGTCGAAGGCTACCAGCCCCGCGACGGCGAAACCATGAACCCCAACGCCGCCGCTGTTTCCAGCGATTACTTCAAAACCCTCGGCATTCCTATCACCTCCGGTCGCGAGTTCTCCGAAACCGACCTCGCCACGTCTCCCAAAGTTGCCGTCATCAACGAATCCATGGCTCACTACTTCTTCGGTGACCGCAACCCCCTCGGCAAGCACATCGACACAAATGACACTCCCGGCGCCAAGCCAACCATCGAAATTGTCGGCGTCGTCAGGGACGCAAAGTACGTAAATCTCAAGGAACACTCCCGTCTCCACTTTTACGTCCCTCTCTCCCAAATTCCGCATTTGTTCGACCTGACCCTGCACATCAAGACTGTCGGCGATCCCATAAAGTCCGCTGAACTGATTCGCGATCAGGTTCATCAAGTCGATCCCAATCTTCCCCTCTATGAGGTGAAGACACTTTCCACCCAAATCGACGAGTCCCTCACCCAGGATCGCCTCGTGAGCTGGCTCACCAGCCTGTTCGGCTTCTTGGCCACCTTTCTCGCCGCCATCGGCATCTACGGTGTTGTTGCTTTCACCGTGCTGCGCCGGACCCGCGAAATTGGCATCCGCATCGCTCTGGGCGCCACTCGCCAAAACGTTCTCTGGCTGATTCTGCGCCAAATTCTCGCTGTCGTCGGTGTAGGCACCGCCATTGGCCTAGGTTTGGCTATCGCTATGACCAAGCTTCTCCAATCCATGCTCTACGAATTGAAGCCCTCCGATCCCATAACGTTTTCCGCCGCCGCACTCGTTCTCTTCAGTTCCGCCGCCCTCGCAGCCTATCTCCCCGCGCGCCGCGCCACCCGCGTCGACCCCATCATTGCTCTTCGTTACGAATAAAAAGGAGACCCCGTGCAGCCACTCATCCAACTTCGCAGCATCGAAAAATCCTACCCCGCTGGCGCGCAGAAATTCTATGTCCTCCGCCGCATCTCTCTGGAAATCCAGCCTGGCGAATTCGTCACCTTCATGGGCCCTTCCGGCGCTGGCAAATCCACCCTCCTCAGCATCCTCGGCATGTTGGATTCCGCCTGGTCCGGCGAATACTTTTTCCTCGATCAGCCCGTCCATAAACTGAGCGTCAAACAGCGAAACGAACTGCACAAGTACAACATCGGTTTCGTCTTTCAGTCTTACCACCTCATCGACGATCTCACCGTTTACGAAAATCTTGAAATCCCACTCTCCTACAAAAACATCCCGCAAAAGGAACGTGCCAGCCTCGTCTGCGACGCTCTCGATCGCTTCAACATCGTCGGCAAAAAAGATCTCTTCCCCAGTCAGCTCTCCGGCGGCCAGCAGCAACTCGTCGGCGTGGCCCGCGCTGTCATCCAGAATCCCAAGCTCATTCTCGCCGATGAGCCCACCGGCAATCTCCATTCCACGCAAGGCGAAGAAATCATGCAGCTCTTCAAGAAACTCAATGACGCCGGCACCACCATCATTCAAGTCACGCATTCCGAAAGAAACGCCGGCTACGGCAATCGCATCCTGCAACTAGCCGATGGCTGGCTCCTCCCCGAAAAACCAACTGCCTCCGCCCACGGTGCTCCATGACCCAACCGCGCGCCTTGTTTTTCCCCTCGCAGCATCCAGCTTCCTGTGGCACAGACACTCCTGTCTGTGCTCTTGGGTTTCTCCGTGCTCTTGAGTTTTCCCAGTCACGCCTCATCTCCAATGATCTTGAGGGTGCCCCACCCTTGGTGTGTAAGGGTGGGCTCTTACGACCTAACCACACCAACTTTCTTATCTCTCATCTTGGTTTTCGCTTCCACGAATCACGATCCACAAGTCACGAATCACTCACTCCGGTGGCAGCGCCATGAACTCCATGCGCACCATTTTCTTCCGCCTGCGTAATCTGTTCCAAAAAGAACAGCTCGATCGCGATCTGCACGATGAGCTAGCCAGTCATCTCGATATGCACATCGCCGACAACCTCCGCTCCGGCATGCCCCCCGAAGAAGCTCGCCGCATCGCCCTCCTAAAACTCGGCGGCCTCGAGCAAACCAAAGAATCCGTCCGTGACCAGCGCGCCTTCCCATTTTTTGAAACACTCCTCCAGGACGTGCGCTATGGCTTGCGCCAATTGCGCCGCAGTCCCGGGTTTACGGCTGTGGCCGTGGTTACTTTGGCGTTGGGAATCGGTGGCACGACAGCCGTGTTCAGCATCGTTGACACCGTGCTGTTGCACGGAACGCCCTATCATAATCCGGCCCAACTCGTCGAAATCAGGGCACGAAACCCACAAGGCGTACCAGATTCGGTTTCCACGGCGGACTTCCATGACTGGCAGGCGCAGACCAAGCCCCAAGTTTTTGAGGACCTAGCCGCGTATGAGTCGTGGAAGTTCCTCGTACTAACAGGCGTCGGGGACCCGGATGAGGTGTGGGTCTCCCAAGTGTCTACCAATCTTTTTCATCTGCTGGGAGCCAACGCAATCCTCGGACGCAACTTTGCGGTGAATGAAACCCAGTCCGTACTCCTGAGTGAAGATTATTGGCACAGCCATTTCGCCGCCGACCCCAAAATCATCGGCAAGACCGTGGCCCTCGACGGCAAGCCCTACACGGTAATTGGCGTCGCTCCTGCTAATCTTGAATTTCCAGACCCCAACACCCAAGTATGGGTTCCTCTCATCACTAGCGTCGCTGAGGAAAACAACCGCAAGCTCCGCGCCATCGAAGTGATCGCCCGCCTCAAAGGGGACATCACCTTGAAAAAAGCTCAAGCCGCAATGGACCTGGTTGCTCGCAGGCTTGCCATGCAGTACCCCGACACCAACGGTGGCCTGACCGCTTCTGTGGAACCTTTCAAGAGCGGGGAAATCGGCGGGATCCTTCGCTCGGCTATTTTCGCTCTCCTGGGAGCCGTGGTCTTTGTGCTCCTAATCGTCTGCTCCAACGTGACCAGCATGCTTCTCGCTCGCGCCACTACCCGGCAAGGAGAGATGGCCATTCGAGCCGCCTTGGGCGCTGGCCGCATGACATTGATTCGGCAACTGGTTGTCGAGGCTGTGCTGCTCGCGGGAGCCGCCAGCGTCTTGGGCCTTGTGTTGGCGTCATCAGGGGTTGCCATGATCTTAAACCTATTGCCCAAGTTCAGCTTGGTGGAAACCCAAGCTTTGCGCCACATCTCGATTAATCTCCCCGTCCTCGGCTTTACCGTAGCCCTCTCGTTGTTCACGGGAATCACCGTGGGCTTGCTACCCGCTCTACGCGTCTCCCGTCTCGATCTGAATGAATCGCTCAAACAACGCGGCGGGACCTCGGGATCTGGCACGCGGCGATCATGGCTTCAGCGCGCGCTCGTTGCTGTGGAAGTGGCATTGGCCCTGGTCCTGCTGATCGGAGCCGGATTGATGATTCAAAGCTTCCGGCGCCTTGAGGCGACCCCCATGGGCTTCAATCGTGCACATGTTCTGACAGTGCGAGTGCCGCTGGCGAACTACAAGTATGAGCAGGGCCCGCAGTCTGTGGCCTTTTACAATAGCGTGCTCGAGCGTATCCAAGGCATCCCTGGCGTGAAGTCCGCAGGAATGGTGAATAACCTGCCGATAACGGGATTTCAAACCATGATCGACTTTCCCGCTCCCCCGAATTCACGGGACAGTACCGGTGGCAGCATGGTTGCAGCTCGCGCCGTAAGTCCCGGGTATTTTCAGGCTATGGGGATCCCTCTAAAAGAGGGACGTGATTTCACCCAGGCCGACAACCAGCAAGGTGCTCCCTGCGTTCGCATCGTCAACGAAACCATGGCGCACAGCCATTGGTCCGGAAAAGACCCCGTGAGCACGCAAGTTCTTGGCGCTTGCCCGCATGACGTTCCCGCTTTAATTGTGGGCGTCGTTGCGGATTCCAAGCAGAACTCGGTCGAATCGCCGCCAGAGGAGGAAGTATATATGCCGTATGGACAGCGCCCCTTCGCCTCGTTCTTGATCACCTTCGTCGTCCGCACAGCCTCGGACCCTATGCAGATTGCCGCCGACGTACGTCACGCCGTCTCGGAAATCGACCATGACCAGCCAGTGATCCAGATACGAACCATGGAAAACGTTGTTTCCGAATCGATTTGGCGGCAACACGTTTCCGCCTCGATGCTGGGCATCTTCGCCGTCATTGCCCTGGTGCTCTCAGCAGTAGGCATCTACGGTGTGTTTTCCTATTCAGTCAGTCAGCGGACACACGAAATCGGCATTCGCACGGCCCTAGGAGCCACACGCGGAGACATCTTGCGGATGGTGGTCAGAGAAGGACTGATGCTCACCATAATCGGTCTAGGCGCTGGGATTCTTGCTGCATTCTCGCTCACTCGCCTACTCGCAAGCTTACTGTACGGTGTCACCCCTAGAGATCCATTCACCTTTGTCGCTCTGTCGCTAATACTGACTGCTGTGGCACTCCTCGCCACCTACATCCCCGCGCGCCGCGCCACCCGCGTCGATCCCATGATCGCCCTAAGGTACGAGTGAGGCATGCCAATGAAAACACTGCGAACCTTTGTCGCCCGCATCCACGACCTCTTCCACAAAGGGCAGCTCGACCGCGAATTGCGCGACGAACTCGCCACGCACCTCGAAATGCACATCGCCGACAACCTCCGCGCAGGCATGTCCCCCGCCGATGCCCGCCGCCAAGCCCTCCTGAAACTAGGCGGCCTCGAGCAAACCAAAGAATCCGTCCGCGAACTCCGCGGCGCAACCGCCATCGAGTCTCTCTTCCGCAATCTACGTTTTGGTTTCCGCCTTTTGCGCAAGAGCCCCGCGTTCACCGCCGTCGCCGTTCTCACCCTCGCCCTCGGCATCGGCGCCAATACCGCCATCTTCTCTGTCGTCTATGCCACCCTGCTTGCTCCCTTGCCTTATCCGAATCCCGACCAGCTTGTCATGGTCTGGTCGCGGGTCAACGATCACAACAACAGCGTTTCCGCCGGCGATTATTTGGATTGGAAGCGCCAGAATTCGGTCTTCCAGGATCTCATCGCCATGAGCAGCGACCGTTTCACACTTTCCACTTCCAGTCACCCGGAAGTCTTGCAAGCCCGCATCACAACGCCTGGCTTCTTCGATATGCAGGGAATACCGCTGGCTCTTGGCCGCGACTTCCTCCCCGAAGAAGCGCAGCCCGGCAATGAGCACGTCGTCATCATGACCCATCACCTTTGGCAAGAGCGCTTCGGCAGCGATCCCCACATCCTGGGCCAGCAAATCCCCCTGAACGGCATACCCTACACCGTGGTTGGCGTCGTCGCTGCCGGCATGTCCGATCGCTTTGAATCCCACCTGTTTCTTCCCCTGGCCTTCAAGCCAGACCAGATCAACCACGACTACCATTGGCTCTTGCTCATCGGCCGCCTTGAACCCGGCGTCACCCTCCAGCAAGCCAACGCCGACATGGACTCCGT
This sequence comes from Candidatus Acidiferrales bacterium, assembly GCA_963702915.1. Lineage (GTDB taxonomy): Bacteria > Acidobacteriota > Terriglobia > Acidiferrales > UBA7541 > Acidiferrum. The sequence goes on along the minus strand of OY969770.1, from coordinate 4,822,029 downwards.
CACGCGCCACATCGCTGAGGTTTATCCTCTTTCTAACAAGAACTGGGGCGCCAGTGTCGTACCTCTCCAGAATGCCTTTACGAGCCGTGACACCATTAAAAATCTCTGGTTGCTCCTCGGCGCCGTCGGCTTTGTCTTGCTAATCGCTTGCGTCAACGTCGCCAACTTGTTGCTCACTCGCGGCTCCATACGCCAAAAAGAACTGGCCGTTCGCGCTTCTCTCGGCGCAACCCGCTGGCAACTCTTCTCGCAATTCCTCGCCGAATGCCTTGCTCTGGCATCCATCGGCGGCGTCTTGGGAGTTGCCCTCGCGGCGATTTTGCTTAAGTTCATCCTCGTTCTTCTGCCACCGTTTTCCATTCCCACCGAAGCGGACGTGCGCTTGAATTTGCCGGTCCTGCTTTTCACCTTGCTGGCAACCCTTCTGGCCGGCGTTCTGGCTGGCTGCGTTCCGGCTTGGCAGGGGTCTCACTCGGATCTCGCTGAAGTTTTGAAAGAGGGTGGACGCTCCGGTTCCACTTCCGGACGTCACGGAGTGCGCCGCGCTCTTGTCGTGCTCGAGTTTGCCCTGGCGCTGACTCTGCTTGCCGGTGCCGGACTTGTCATTCATAGCTTCTGGAAACTGACTCGCGTCGATCTCGGTTTTCGCCAGGACCACGTTCTCACTTTCGATTTGCCCGTTCCCGAGGGCCGCTTTTCTAATTCCGAACAGACTGCCTCCTTTTACCGTCAACTGCTGGACAGGATTGCCGCCGTTCCCGGAATCTACTCCTCTTCCGCTTCCACCGGCATGCCCCTTGTCGGCGACAGAGACGACATGCCCTTCAGCATCCTTGGTCAACCCACTGGTGATCCTGCCTCGCATCCCAGCGCCGGATTCAGCATGGTCACTCCCGAATATTTCCAAACCTTTGGGATTCAGTTCGCTATGGGACGCGGCTTCACTGAACAGGACGTGGCCGGCGGGCTGCCCGTCGCCGTCGTGAATGAGACTTTCGCGAAAAAGTACTTCTCCAACCTGGACCCGCTCTCCCAAATCGTCGTCGTGCGAGAGTTGATTCCTGGCGCGACTAGTCCTGGCCGGCCCATCCAATGGCATATCGTCGGCGTCTATCGCGATGTCCACAATGGTGGCGTTCGCAACGAAGGCTTCCCCGAAATCAACGTCCCTTTCTGGCAAAGCCCCTGGCCCTCGGCCAGCATTGCGGTGCGCACCACCGTCGATCCTGCAACCGTCACCACCGCTGTTACCGCTGCCGTGCAATCTCTCGATTCCGATCTCCCCCTCGACCAGGTGCGCACCATGGATCAACTCGTCGCCGAATCCTTGGCCGACGATCGCTTCGCCACCGTGCTCTTTGCCGCGTTTGCCGGCGTCGCCCTCATCCTTGCGGCCATCGGCATCTATGGCGTCATGTCTTTTGCAGTGGCTCAACGAACCCACGAAATCGGCCTGCGCATGGCCCTGGGCGCGGATTCCAGCCAGGTGCTTCGCATGGTCCTTCAGGAAGGGATGCTGCTTGCCTTAGCCGGATTGCTCCTGGGCTTGGCTGGCACCTACTTTGTCGGTCGCACTATGAAGTCCGTCTTGTATGAAGTGACCGCGATTGATCCCGTTGCCATCTCCATCGTTGCGGCGGTTCTTTTGCTGGCCGCGCTTCTTGCCACATACATCCCCGCGCGCCGCGCCACCCGCGTCGATCCCATGATTGCCCTAAGGTACGAGTGAGGCCCACCAATGAAAACCCTGCGCACTTTTTTCTTCCGCCTCCGCGACTTCCTACACAAGGACAAGCTCGATCGCGAATTGCACGATGAGTTGGCCGCCCACCTCGATTTGCACATCGCCGATAATCTCCGCTTCGGCATGTCCCCCGTCGAAGCCCGCCGCAATGCCCTCCTCTCTCTCGGTGGCCTCGAACAAACCAAAGAATCCGTCCGCGATCAGCGCACCTTCCCTCTTCTTGAGTCCCTCCTCCAAGATTCACGCTTCGCCCTCCGCATGCTCCGCAAAAATCCCGGCTTTACCGCCATTGCCATTCTCACGCTGGCCCTCGCCATCGGTGCCAACACCGCCATCTTCAGTGTTCTTGATGCCGTTGTTCTTCGTCCGTTGCCATTTCACGATCCCGCCCGTCTGGTCGCGGTTCGTTCCATCGACCTCAAAGATGCAACCCAAGGCGGAGACATTTCCTACCCTTCGTTTCTCGACTGGCGCGCGCAAAGCCATTCCTTCGAAGCCATGTCCGTCTGGACCGTCACTAATCTCACCTACACCAGCGGCGATCAACCTGAAAGCATCCGGAGTGTTGAAGTTTCCGCGAATCTGTTTTTCTTGCTGGGTGCCTCGCCCGCCCTCGGCAGAACTTTTATTGTGCAGGAAGATCGTCCCGGCGGCGACAATATGCCGGTCATTCTCAGCTATGAGTTCTGGCAAAGCCACTTCGGCGGAGATCCCCACGTGCTTGGCCGCGCTTTGACTTTGGATGACAGCAAGTACTCCGTTGTCGGAGTCATGCCTCCGCGTTTCCAGTTTCCGGTGGAGAAAGATCGCGTGGAATTATGGATCACCATGGCCCATGACCTGCGCGGCAAAATACCGATGGCTGCGCAACGCGGCGCCTCTTATCTCTGGGTCGTCGCTCGTCTCAAACCGGACATCCAAATTCCTGCGGCGCAGTCCGATGTCCTCTTTGTCCAGCAACAGTTGAATCGGCAATATCCTGAAAATCGTCCTCGGGGCGTGGAGATTCAATCAGAGTCCGAACAAATCGCTGGCGACATGCGTCCGGTGCTGATGATCCTTCTGGGGGCCGTTGCCTTTGTGTTGCTCATTGCCTGCGCCAATGTTGCCAGTCTTTTGCTCGCTCGCGCGACTGTGCGTCAGAAGGAGTTCACCATCCGCTCTGCCCTGGGCGCTGGCCGCTGGGCCATCGTCCGGCAACTCCTTGCGGAAAGCATACTCCTGTCATTCTTCGGCGGAGCTCTGGGACTTTTGTTTGCTCATTGGGCAACGACTGCACTTGTCTCCATGGCGCCGGAAGGGTTGGCACGCACATCGGAGATCGGCCTCGATTTCCGCGTGCTGGCGTTCACATTCTTCGTTGCCCTTGCTGCCGGCATCCTCTTTGGCCTCGCGCCGGCTTTTCAAGCTTCCCATTCCAATCCCAGCCAAGTTTTGAGTGAGTACGCACGGGGCTCCAGCACGGGACCGAGTGCCGTCCGCCTGCGCGGCGCTCTCGTGATCTCCCAACTGGCAATAGCGTTCGTGTTGCTGATTGGCGCAGGCCTGCTTTTGCGCAGCTTCAATCGCCTGCTGCGCGTCGATCCGGGCTTCCGCCCAGACCACGTTCTCACTTTTCTGCTCGATGTGCCTTCCAACCGCCACCCGGGCCCTCAACGCTCCGCTTTCGTTCGCGAACTCTTACAATCGGCCAGAGTGCTGCCCGGCGTGAAATCCGCCAGCGCCATCTTCGGCCTGCCCTTGAACGAAGACCAGAGCGCCTTCGCCACGCTCGAGGTTCTCGGCCAGCCAGTTCCCAGTTCGCAGCGTCCGCGTGTCGCGTTTCGCATTGTTGAATCGCACTACTTCAACACCATGGGTATCAGACTTCTCCAGGGCCGCACTTTTACTCCCCAGGATGAACAAGGCGGCCCGCCACTTGCCATTGTGAATGAAACGCTCGCGCGCCAAATCTTCCACGGCGAAAGCCCATTGGGCCGCAAAATTACGCCGAGCATCTCTTTTGGCGATAGCCAGGAAGCTCCCGCCCGCGAGATCGTTGGCGTGATCGCCGATGTGAAATCCAGCGGCATTGGCGACACGGCAGTCCCCGAGGTTTATGCTCCCCAAACTCCCGTCGATTTCTTTGGCGAGACAACGATTGTGGTCCGCACTGCGATGGATCCCAATTCGCTTGTCCCCACCATGCGTTCCCTCGTCAGTTCCATGGACAAGGACCTTCCCCTGCGCGAAGTCAGAACCCTCGATGAGTACGTCAGTGGTTCTATCTCGGCGCCTCGTTTCGAGGCACTCCTCCTCGGTATCTTTGCCGCCTTGGCCTTTGTATTAACCGCAATTGGCCTCTATGGCGTCATTTCCTACTCCGTCGTACAGCGCACCCGGGAAATGGGCATTCGTATCGCCCTTGGCGCGCAGCGTGGAAGCATTTCACGAATGGTGCTGCGCCAAGGGGCTTATCTGACCTTGATTGGCGTAGCCGTTGGGCTGTTGGCTTCTTTCTTCGCCGTGCATTTCATCCGCCACCTCCTGTACGGCATTGCGGCCACCGACCCCGCCACTTTTATCGCCGTGCCTCTCCTCCTCATAGTCGTCTCCATGCTTGCCTGCTACATCCCCGCGCGCCGCGCCACCCGCGTCGATCCCATGATCGCCCTAAGGTACGAGTGAGGCCCACCAATGAAAACCCTGCGAACTTTCTTTCTCCGCCTCCGCAACCTCTTCCGCAAAAACAAACTTGATCGCGATCTGCAAGACGAACTCGCCAGCCACCTAGAAATGCACATCGCCGATAATCTCCGCATCGGCATGTCCCCCGCCGAAGCCCGCCGCCAAGCCCTCCTCTCCCTCGGCGGCCTCGAGCAAACCAAAGAATCCGTCCGCGACCAACGCACCTTCCCGTTCCTCGAGACACTTCTTCAAGACGCGCGCTTCGCCCTCCGCATGCTGCGCAAGTCTCCCGCGTTTACTGCGATCGCGGTGCTGACTCTCGCTTTAGGTTTGACTGCGGTGAACACGATTTTCGCCCTCGTACAAACTGTGATACTCCGCCCATTGAACTTCCCCCATTCCGATAGCGTCGTCACAGTTTCCCAGATGCTCCCGGCTCTTGGTTCCACCCCCAGCGTCGCTACTCTAGGCGAGTTTCAGCGCTGGCAGCAGTCCGGCCTATTTGAACACGCCGCCGCCTTCGACACGGCGGACTGTGTCCTTCTTGGAAAAGGACAGGCCGAAAAAATCTATGGTGTTCGCGTCACCGCTGAGTTCTTTGACGTCTTCGCGTTGCGGCCTTTCCTCGGTCGCGGTTTCGTGGCCGCGGATGCCACCCCAGGCCACGAGGATGTCATCATTCTCAGCCATCAGCTGTGGGTGAGGGCTTTCGCGGCTGATCCAAGCGTAGTAGGCAGATCGATTCGGATGAGGGACGCCCTGTTAACGGTTGTCGGGGTCATGCCGCCACGGTTCGATTTTCCTCGCCTCGCCGACATTCGCAGCATCATGTCCTGGGCGCCCGAGCAAGCGGAGTTCTGGACCCCGTTGCCAGTTACCGAGAAGGCCGTCGAACAGGGTAATTTCAACTATTTCGTGCTGGGTCGCCTCAAGGACGATGTGACCACTCAGCGCGCCGCCGCAATGTTCCAAGCCAGCGCGGTTCAACTCCTCCGCGAGGAGGAACTCCAGGTTCCCTCTTACCGCGACATGATTGAACAAATGATCGCAAGTCTGCGCGTCCAGGTCGTGCCCCTGCGGGAGTCAATGTCTTGGGGTATTCGCGAAGCACTCTGGATGCTCCTCGCTGCCGTCGGCCTACTCCTTGCTCTCGTCCTCTTCAATCTCGGGAATTTGCTCCTCACCCGCAATGTCGCGCGCCTGCGCGAGTTTGTCGTACGAGAGACACTCGGTGCCACTCGTTGGCGACTCTTCCGCGAAAATCTCGCCGAGCAAGCTCTGCTGGTTGCCGGCGCCGCCTTTCTTAGCCTCCCGCTGTGCATGTCAGCTCTTTCTCTTATCCGAAACGTTGCCGCTGCTCGCCTGCCCCGTCTTTACGATCTCAGCATCGACTTTCACGTTACCCTCCTTCTCGTGGCCCTTTCTTTCATCATCTCAATCGGCTTCGGAGCCCTGCCCCTGGCTGTTCTCCCACACTCCGCGATCATTTCCTTGCTCCGCAGCGAGGGCCGCACCGCCACCACCGATCGCCGCACGAAGCGACTAAAATCCATTCTGATGGCGATGCAGATTGGCGTGTCTACGGTTCTCCTAATCGGCGCTGGCCTTCTCATCCAAAGCTTCACGAACGTAATCCGCGTAAATCCCGGATTTGATCCTCACAACGTCCTGAACATTTCCGTCGATCTGAATCCCAAAACAAACGAAGACGCGACAAAGCGGCTCGCCCACCTTCAGGAACTCCTCGCGGCATTCCGCAACATCCCCGGCGTAGAGTCCGCCGCAGTCATTAACCACGTTCCCTTGACCGGCGAATTGGATATTCATGATGTGCATGCTGTCGCCGGTCCTTCTCCTGCCAGCGAGAGAGAGGGCGCCGAGTACCGCATGGTGGACGCCAGCTACTTTCGGACCATGCGCATCCCGCTAGTTGCAGGTCGCGAATTCCGCGAAGACGAACCAAATGGATTTGCCATCGTCAACCGCAAGATGGCCTCAAATCTGTGGCCGAACGAAGACGCAGTAGGCAAGCAGTTCCGGGATGGCGATAACCCGCCACTCACGGTGGTCGGAGTGGTTGAAGACATCCACGACGGCTCTCTTGAGCGCGAGCCCAGAATGCAGTTTTATCAACCGCTGGCCGCCAACCCTTGGAGCGACCAGTTCATGATTCGCACGCGCATCGATCCGGCCGCCATTTTGCCCATTGTTGAACAAACCGTCTGGCGCCTTGACCCGCAGCAGGCCGTCAGTCATCCCCAACTCATGGAGCGCCTGCTGCAATCCACTACGCTCGACCGCCGTTTCGGAGTTGTCTTGCTGTCTGCTTTCGCGGCCGCCGCTCTCTTCCTCGCGACATTGGGGCTATTCAGCATTGCTTCGCTTTCCATCGCCCAGCGCACGCGGGAATTTGGCATCCGCATGGCGCTTGGCGCAAAGAGTGCTGACCTGTTGAGGTTGGAACTGTGGCGAACTCTGGGCATTGCTTTCTCGGGGCTCGCCTGTGGCGTCGCCGCCTCGCTCGCCCTGGCGAAGACGGTGGGCGGGTTTCTCTATGGCGTAACCGCCTGGAGCCCGCAGATCTACGGCGGCGCAATCGTCGTGCTCATGGTGCCGGCCCTTCTCGCCGCGTGGCTCCCCGCGCGCCGCGCCACCCGCATCGATCCCATGATCGCCCTAAGGTACGAGTGACGCCTGCCCAGGAATTCACCACTCTGCGGAACTCAGTTTCATATTCGCATCCTGGGCAGCCTATTCCTTTCGTCCGCGCTGAACAAATTCCGCTCCCTTGCGTATCTAGAAATAAGGGCAATCGAGAATGTACCCCGCATTGCCTCTGGAACAGGATCCGCGGCTGAGGCATGAAAGAGATGGAACTGCAAACGGATAACCCGAAATCGGCAACGCCACATGAGGGCTCCATGGAATTTTTCTGGAAGGACAACCGTTACGCCTTGAGGAAATTACGCACGATTCCAGGATTCGCCATCGTTGTCCTCCTCGCCCTCGTGTTCCTCCGATGCCAATCCGAATTCCGCGGCCGGGAAGTATCGGCCTCCCGCCCGCCGTTCCCGGCTTCCTGTGGCATCCCCACAGAAGCAATGTTATCTTCATGTGGTCATCACACAGGAGGCCTCATGAGCGACTCCAAACTCGACCTTCTTCAGGGCACCCTCGACCTTATGGTCCTGCAAACCCTCGCCGCCCTGGGTCCTCTCCACGGCTACGGCATTGCCCGGCGCATCGAACAGGTCAGCGGCGATCAAGTCCTCCTGAATCAGGGCACCATCTACGCCTCTCTCGTCCGTCTGCAACAGCGCGGCTGGATCTCCGCCGAATGGGGCGTCTCTGACAACAATCGCAAGGCCAAGTTTTATTCCATTACCAAACGCGGCCGCAAACAGCTCTCTGAAGACGCCGCTTACTGGCAACGGCTTTCTATCGTAATGAGCCGCGTCCTCGCCATGCCAGAAGAGGAGGCCGAGTCATGATCGATCGCCTACGCCAATTCCTCCTGCGCTTCGCCTCGCTCTTCCGCCGCGCACAACTCGACCAAGACCTCGAAGCCGAGATGGCCTCCCACCTCGATCTGGCCATCGAAGAAAATCGCCAAAACGGTATGGCCACGGAAGAAGCACATCGCCAGGCCCTCCTCAAACTCGGCGGCCTGCAACAAACCAAAGAAACCGTCCGCGACTCCCGCGGCCTTCCCGCCGTGGAAGTCCTTCTCCAGGATTTGCGTTTCGCCCTTCGCATGCTCCGCAAAAATCCTGGTTTTACCGCCATCGCCATTCTTACGCTGGCTTTGGGTATCGGCGCCAACACCGCGCTGTTTTCCGTTGTCAATGGAGTGCTGTTGAATCCCTTGCCCTTCAATCACCCCGATCGCCTGGTCGCACTTTACGCCAAAACTCCTGACTTCAAATTCTCTTCTATCTCTTATCCAAATTTCCTGGATTGGCGCCGCTTCAACCATTCTTTCTCCGATCTTGCCGCCTTCCGCTCGGATAGTTTCAACCTTACCGGAATGGGTGATCCGGAGCGCCTGAAAGCGAACATGATTTCGGCGCCCTTTTTCACGATCCTCGGCGTCAAGCCCCTCATCGGCCGCGTCTTCACCGACCAGGAAGATCAGCTGGGCGGAGCCCCCGTCGCCCTCATCAGCGAAGGCTTGTGGAATCGTAAGTTCGACTCTTCTTCTGCCGTCGTCGGAAAATCCATTACTCTGAACGGAATCCTCTACACCATCACCGGCGTGATTCCCGCGAGCTTTCACTATCAAAGCGGCAATTTTCAATCCGACGACGATGTTTACGTCCCCATCGGCCAGTGGAACCTGCCCTTGTTCCGTGATCGCCGCGCCAGCATGGGCATGGACGCCATAGGAAGATTGCGGCCGGGTGTCACTCTCGCCCAGGCAGATTCAGACATGAGTGCAATCGCGGCCCACCTTGCCGAAGTCTATCCCGACATCGATAAGAATTCTGGCGTCGCGCTCATCTCCCTGAAAGAAAACATGGTCGGTGATATCCGGCCGTTTCTCCTCATGCTTCTCGCCGCCGTGGGCTTTGTGCTCCTCATCGCTTGCGCAAACGTTGCAAACTTGCTTCTGGCGCGCTCGACAGGAAGAACCAGGGAGTTCGCCGTTCGAACCGCTCTCGGAGCCAGTGGCGGCCGGGTTGTTCGCCAACTTCTGACGGAGAGCATTTTGCTCGCTCTCGCAGGCGGCACATTAGGCACGTTTCTTGCTGCGTGGGGCACACAGGCGGCACTCAAGGTTCTCCCGGAAGCTCTCCCGCGCGCTGGCGACATTCATCTTGATGCTCGCGTTTTCATCTTCACCCTCGCTGCCTCTACCTTTGCCGGTATTCTGTTTGGCCTGGTGCCGGCATTCAAGGCTTCCCGGACCGACATCCAGGAAACGCTGCAGCAAGGCGGACGCGGTGGAAGCGGGGCACGCCACCGCACACAGAGCGCCTTCGTGGCGATGGAGATAGGGCTGGCCGTGGTCTTGCTCGTCGGCGCTGGATTGATGATTCGCAGCTTGGCCCTGCTCTGGAGCGTGAAGCCCGGATTTGATCCCCACAACGCCGTAAGTTTTAATCTCGCCTCTGCCAATCCATTTGGTTCTACGCCTTCTGCCACTCGCGCTGCCTTTCGCCAGCTTCACGACGTCATTAGCGCCGTTCCCGGTGTCCAATCTGTTTCGCTCACCGTCGGTGCCTCCCCTTTGAGAGGCGATTCGGAACTCCCTTTCTGGTTGGAAGGAGAGGCCAAGCCAGCCTCCATGCAAGACATGAAGTCGTCGCTCCTCTACGTTACCGAACCGGATTATCTGGATGTTATGAAAATCCCGTTGAAGCGCGGCCGGTTCCTCACTGACTCCGATAACGAAAACTCGTCACCTGTGATCGTGATCGACGAACAGTTTGCGAAACAGTACTTTGCAGGCCAGGATCCCATCGGAAAACACGTCAATCTCGATATTGTCAACACCAGCCCGGAAATCGTCGGGATCGTTGGCCACGTGAAGCAGTGGAGCTTGGATGACGATGCCGAGCATATTCAGGCGGAGTGTTATTTCCCATTATTGCAAACCCCCGATTCTGTTGTCTCACTCTTCGACCATAGTGCGGGCGTAGTGATACGCACCAAGGACGCCCCGATTGCCAATATGAGTTCCCTCAGCCATGCGGTGCAGGGCGTAAACAGACAGATTGTCATCTATGGGACGAAAACAATGAGCGACGTGATTTCCGATTCCCTCGCCTCGCAGCGCTTTGCCATGATTCTCCTCGGTGCGTTTGCTGCCCTCGCTTTGCTGCTCTCCTCGATCGGCATCTACGGGGTGATTTCCTATGTCGTAGGCCAGCGTTCCCACGAAATTGGCATTCGCATGGCCCTCGGCGCGGAACGGGCCAACGTCTTCCGTATGGTGTTGGGCCAGGCGGGTAAAATGGTCCTGTTGGGAATTGGGATTGGCTTGGCCGCCGCACTCGCATTGACGCGCCTAATGGCCAGCATGCTCTTCGGCGTGCGCCCCTCGGATCCTCTCACTCTTGCGGCGGTCAGCCTGTTGCTCGCAGCCGTGTCCTTGCTGGCGTGCTACGTCCCTGCGCATCGCGCCACCCGCGTTGATCCCGTCATCGCACTAAGGTACGAGTGAACCATGGACACGAGAACCCATCCATCAACGATTCTCCAGCTGCAGGGTCTCTCGCAAAAGTTGCCGTCCGCGATGGCTCATGTCTCCGCCATACCAAGGGGAGAGGAAACCAAATCATGATCGACCGCCTTCGCCAACTCTTTCTCCGCTTCGCCGCACTCTTTCGCCGCAAGCAACTCGACCGCGATCTCGAAGCCGAAATGGCTTCCCATCTCGAACTGGCCATTGAAGAAAATCGGCGAAATGGTATGGCCCCCGCCGAAGCCCGCCGCCATGCCCTCATCCATTTCGGCGGCACGCAACAAGCCAAGGAAAACCATCGCGATTCCCGCGGCGTCCCTGTTCACGAGGTCCTGTTCCAGGATCTGCGCTACACGTTTCGCACTCTTCGCAAGGATCGCGCCTTCACCTCAATCGCCATCCTCATCCTTGCTCTCGGCATCGGCGCAAACATCGCCGTCTTCAGCGTCGTCAATACGCTCCTCCTCCGTCCCTTGCCTTTCCCGCATTCGGAGCAGCTTGTCTGGCTGGCCGGTAACAATGGTCAGGGCGGTCTTTCCGATGTCACTTACCTGATCGATGCCTTTCAGGAATTCCAGCACAGCAACCGTTCCTTTCAACAGGTGACTGCATTCGTTCCCTACTACTCCGTCTCCGAGACCAAGCTGATGACCAGTGGCGAGCCTAGGCCCGTTTCATTTGTTTGGGTGGACGGAACTTTCTTCCAAACTCTGGGCATTCAACCCGCGCTCGGCCGCCTGTTTACTCACGAGGAGTGCGTCAAGGGCGGTAAGCCCGCCGTGTTACTGAGTTACTTTTTCTGGCAGCGTCAATTTGCTGGGAATCCCGCAATCGTTGGCCAAGCCATTCAACTCGATAAGGTTTCCGCAACCGTCGTCGGCGTGCTTCCCGCTTCTTTCGATTTCGGCGCAGTCTTCGCCCCGGGCTCTAGAATGGATTTCTTCCGTCCCGTTGCCATGGATGACATTCGCAATTGGGGTCACGTGCTCTCTCTCGTCGGACGACTCAAACCGGGCATAACGGTGTCCCAGGCGCAAGCTGAGGCAAACATCCTTCTCCCGAAGCTCCCGGGTGCCGATAACGAAAATTGGAGCACCGATCTCAAAACTACCATCTCGGGCCTGCAGGACCATATCACCGGTAAACTTCGCCGCTCCTTGTTAGTGCTTTGGGGCGCCGTCGCGCTGATTCTCCTCATCGTGTGCGTCAATCTCTCCAATCTCCTCCTCGCGCGCCTCGCTTCCCGCCAGAAGGAGTTCGCTTTGCGTGGCGCTCTCGGTGCCAGCCGCGGCCGTCTCATTCGACAGCTTCTTACCGAAAGTCTTGTACTCTCCACGTTTGGCGCGCTCCTCGGCATCGCCTTGTCCTTCGCCGTCACTTTGTATCTCGCTCATCAAGGCTCCATCGCTGTTCCTCTTCTCACTGGCATCCGCGTGGACGGCGCCGCCCTCGTCTGGACCTTGCTATTCACTCTCATCGTCGGCCTTCTGTTTGGTCTCGCTCCCGGCTTCACCCTCTCCAGTGGCAACTTGCAGGAATCTCTCAAGGATGCGGGCCGTGGTTCCAGCGAAGGTCGCGAGCACGGACGTATGCGTTCCGTGTTGGTCGTTTCGGAAGTAGCCCTGGCTTGCATCCTCCTCGTCAGCGCTGGCCTTTTCCTTCGCAGTTTCCTCCGCTTGCTTGACGTCGACCTCGGTTTCCAACCTAGCCACGCGGCCGCCATCAAGGTAGATTACGACGATGGCGGCAGCGCGGCCCGCCGTGGCGTTATCCTGCAAGATATGTTGCAGCGCGTAAACGCGATCCCGGGAGTTCAGGCCGCTGGAATCTCCGACATGCTTCCCCTCGACCGTAACCGCAGCTGGGACCTTCAGGCCAAGGGCAGGGTCTACTCCAAGGATGAAAACGACGATGCCTTTGTCTATGTTGTCACGCCAGGCTACCTCACGGCGATGGGCATGCATTTGATCAAGGGCCGCGACTTCACATGGCAGGATTCAGACACCAGCGAACCCGTCATCATCATCAATGAAGCCGCGGCTCGCCGCGAGTGGCCGGGCGAAGATCCCATTGGGCGTCTGGCTCAAGGTATTGGGGATACGGATAGTCGTGTTGTCGGAGTAGTTGCCGATGTCCGCGAAAGTAGTTTGGAGGATGCCTCCAGCCCTGCAGTCTTGGTGCCTGTAACCCAGCATCTGCCGGAAGGAGCGGAGCTTGTGGTGCGCACGCAACTCCCACCACCTTCACTCGCCCCCGCCGTAATGAGCACACTGCGCAATCTGAATCCAGAGCAGCCAGCAACGGAGTTCCGGCCAATTCAGCAGCTTGTTGACCGCTCCGTCTCTCCCCGCCGTTTCTTCGTCCTCCTCGTCGCCATCTTCGCCGCGCTCGGCCTCGTTCTTGCCGCCCTCGGCATTTACGGCGTTATCTCCTATTCCGTCACGCGCCAAACTCAGGAAATCGGCATTCGCATGGCTCTTGGCGCCACGCCCGCGCGAATTCAATTCGGCGTTCTCACAAAAACTCTTCGCCTCGCGCTCTTCGGCATTGCCATTGGCGCCTTGGCCTCTTTCGCCGCCTCTAAACTCATCGCCTCGCTCCTTTTCAAAACTGAGCCGACCGACCCCGCTACTTTCCTGGGAGTTCTGCTCCTCCTGTTGGCCGTCGCCATTCTCGCGGGCTATCTCCCCGCGCTTCGGGCCACGCGCATTGACCCGACAACTGCGTTACGCTGTGAGTGAGCCAAACGACTATGGATATCCAACGCCCATCCAACGCACGCGCCAAAAAGATTCGCCGCATTGTCTACGCCGCCATTGCCATCGTTTCCGTCACAGGCGTAACCTTCGGCGTATCGCGTCTTCACCAGGCTGCTCCATCCGTGGATAAAGCCACTGTCTATACCGACGAGGTGAAACGCGGGCCGCTGCTCATCGAGGTACACGGCATCGGCACTCTGGTCCCCGAGGACATTCGCTGGCTTCCCGCGCAGACCGATTCCCGGGTCGATCGCATAATCCTCCATCCCGGCGCCCTCGTTCAGCCGGGCAGCGTCATCCTGGAACTCAGCAATCCCGAATTGCAGCGTGACCTTCTGGACTCCGAATATCAGTTGAAAGCGGCGCAGGCCGACTATGAAAACCTTCGCGTTCAACTCAACAGCGAACTCCTCAACCAGAAGGCCGCCACTGCCTCCGTCCGCAGCGAATACGAGCAAGCCAAAATTCAGCATGAAGTGGATGAAAAACTCCGCGCCGAAGGCCTGAGCCCGGACGTCACCGCGCAATTATCAAAAGTAAAAGAAGAACAGCTCGCGATTCGCCTGCAGCTTGAAGAAGACCGCACGGCCAACGCCGCGGACTCCGCAAAGGCTCGCCTCATGGCTCAGCAATCTCACGTTGATCAGCAGCGCGCCCTCTACGACCTTAAACGCAGCGAAGCCGATGCGCTTCATCTTCGCGCCGGCCTCCAAGGCGTTCTCCAGGTCGTCCCTGTCGAAGTCGGCCAACACGTCACGCCTGGCACCAACCTTGCCCGCGTTGCCGATCCCAAGCACCTCAAGGCCGAAATCAAAATCGCTGAAACGCAAGCCAAGGATGTGGTCATCGGCCAGCTAGCCTCCGTTGACACCAGAAACGGCATTGTCCAGGGCCGCGTCTCCCGCATCGACCCCTCCGTGCAAAACGGCACTGTCACGGTTGACGTGCAAATCAGCGACCCGCTTCCGCAAGGCGCGCGCCCTGACCTCAGCGTTGATGGCACCATCCAGATTGAAAATCTCAAGGACGTCCTCTACGTGGGCCGCCCCGTTCATGGCCAAGCCGAAAGCACTGTTGGCCTGTTTAAACTTTCCGATGACGGCGCGGAAGCTGTCCGCGTAAACGTCAAGCTCGGCAAAACCTCTGTCAACACCGTCGAGATTCTCCAGGGCTTGAAACCGGGAGACAAAGTCATTCTTTCGGATATGTCCAATTGGGATGCTTTTGACCGCATTCGCTTGCGCTAAGGAGCAATTTTTTTGAACGGCTTACTCATGCTTCTCACTTCCTACTCAACCCCGCCCATGCGCCTGAGGGCGCCTCGCCCTTGCTTTGCAAGCGTGCGCTCATGTGCTCTAACGCCACCGATCCTTTTCTCCGCGCTCCTCAGTTCGCGCTTCTGTCCGCTCGCTCTTCTCGGAAACTTAAAACTGAAAACTTATAACTTACAACTTTCCGCTCTACCGGAGGCACTTCAATGACTTCAACAAACGGCACGCTCATCAAAATGCAAGGCGTCAGCAAAATCTTCTTCACCGACGAGCTGGAAACGCACGCCCTGGCCCAAATTGATATGGAAATCAAAAAGGGTGAATATCTCGCGATTGCCGGCCCTTCCGGATGCGGCAAATCCACTCTGCTCGCTATTCTGGGATTGCTGGATTCGCCAACCGAGGGCGACTACCTCCTCAACGGTAATCCCGTTTCCAGCCTCAAGCTCAGCGACCGCTCGCGTATCCGCAACCGCGAAATCGGCTTTATTTTCCAGGCCTTCAACCTCATTGGCGATCTCACTGTCTATGAAAACGTCGAACTCCCCCTCACTTATCGCGGCATGGCCTCCGCCGAACGCAAGGAAAAAGTGCAATCCGCCCTCGAGCGCGTCGAAATGGCCCACCGCGCCAAGCACTATCCCGCGCAGCTCTCTGGCGGTCAGCAACAGCGCGTCGCCGTCGCTCGCGCCCTCGTTGGCGATCCCCTGATTCTTCTCGCCGATGAGCCCACGGGGAATCTGGATTCCAAAAACGGAGATGCGGTGATGGACCTGCTAAAGGAACTTCACTCCAATGGCGCGACAATTTGCATGGTCACGCACGACCCGCGCTACGCCCATCATGCTGAACGCACCTTGCATCTCTTCGATGGCCGCATCGTTGACCAGACTCTCGCGCCCGTCTGACGCCTAACCCACATTTTTTTCGTCAGGGCATGGCTTCAGCCATGCCGTAACTGTTGCATTTGCGCTGCGGCTTTAGCCGCTGAGGGCCGTTTTTCTAGTTCTCACACAGACTCTTAAGCCCCTAAGCACTCCGCACTCTTTATTAGTATTCCCGGCACTCAACACTAGTGCCGCAGCACCAGGCATCCCGCGATCATGTCGTGTAGCGCTTGCTTCCTCTCCGTGAATCCCGCCATGATGTACCCGATCCCCAGCGGTATCAACCCGGAAACGATCTTCGCGAAATATCGCCCGGAAGCCCTGCCAAACGAGATACGGTTCGCCGCGACGTCCGTCACGTACAATCCCATCACCTGTTTGCCCCAGGTCGCCTGCTTTTCTCCGCTCTCCAAATAGGCGCAGTACAGCCATTGCAGCAACATTCCGACCGCGATAAACGTAAGTACCAGCGCTACGATTCCCGCAACTGCCGCCGGGCTCGGCTGCTCGCTTGAATAGTGAGGTAGGTTCTCCAACGTTGCTGCCAGCCCCGTCAGGAAAATCAGAGGAATCACGAGTGCGAATACGCCCACACTCAATATCAGTCCATCAATCAGATGCGCCACGAACCGCAACCAGAATCCCGCATACGTCATACTCTGCGTCGTGCTGAACCCAGCAACTCCCACGTTTGCCGGCACGACTGGCGATGGCGTTGCCGCAATCATCGTTCGCACCGCCGGTGCTCCGCACGACACGCAGTACGTGGCATCCGTGCTCAGCATCGCACCACATTTGGAACAGTACACAGTCATCCTCCTGGACTTCGTTATTTCATCTCATCCCGCTGAACAGTGCGTCAGCACCCCGTTCTCGCTTCTCTCTAAATCACTCACAGCCTTCCTGCGCCAGCTTGCCCAGTTGCTCCCGCGCTTCAACGCTTCCTTTTAGCGCTGCGGTGGAGAGAAAAATGCGCGACTGGGTACAGTCCTTTCTTACCCCTCGTCCCCTTCGGTAAAGCTCCGCAAGGGTAACCATGCCGTTCACATTTCCTTTCTGTGCCGCCAACCAGAGCAACTGCACTGCCTCACCGGTCTCCGCCTCCCGCTTCCTATCCTTAAGCATCTCCTCCGCTCGTTCGTATTCCTGTTGGCCGTTATCCCCGGTCGCTCCCACGGAACCCGCTGGCGCAGCGGGCGACGAATCTCGTAATGCACTTGCCGGCTTTTGATTTGTGGGCTCAAGAGGCTTGTTCACTAATGAGTGCGAAGGAGGCGTTCCATCACCCGCAATCGCTTGCCCCACCCAGATTAAAGCGTGACCCACTTGACGGTGCCCCACCACCGTCCCACCGATCAGCACTAGCAGCACCATGATTCCGATCGCCTTCGTCAATGTGAATCGCGCCCACCGCGGTTCCTCGATCCTTTCGCCGAATTCGGATTCCGCTTCCACTTCCGCCAGCGGCTCCAGTGTGCTTTCTGCAGGCAGAGGTTCCACAACTCCCACCGGCGCCGTTTCCTCCCAGACGTCCCGCGGTTCGCTTTGTGGTTCCGGGCTGGGCGCGGCCACACTCTCGACAGGCACTTCCGCCAATTCGGCACTCCCCGCGGACCCTACCGACGTAAGCAAGACGCGTGGCAATGTGAAACGCCGTTCCTCCTGCTGCTCTTCGCGCAAGGTCGTCTCAGGAACGGCAGCCGAACTCTTCACTGTCACAGCTTCAGGCACTGTCTCAGCAGACTTAACCGTAGGTATCGCCATTCGCGGAAGACTGGCATGAACTTCTTCTCGCCGCTCTTCTGGCGGAGTCACTTTGACAACAGGCGTCGGCGCGATCTCTTGTTCACGCGGTGGCGTCGCCTCAACCTGCTTAATCGAGGGAATCGCAATCCTCGGAGGGCCAATATGAATCTCCTCTAGCCGCTCTTCCGGTGGAGTCACATTGGCAATGGGAGCGGGCGCAACTTCCGGCTCACTGGGCGTCGCCGCCTCGACCGGCTTTGTTGGGGGAATGGCAATCCTCAGAGGTTCGGAACGAATTTCCTCTCGCCGTTCTTCCAGCGGTGCCACTTTGGCAACGGGACCGGGCGTAACTTCCGCCTCACGGTGTGGCGCCACCTCCACCGGCTTCACCTTCGGAGTGGCAACCTGCGCAAGCGACCTGCGCGCCTCCGTCCGCAATTCTTCCAGTGTTGACACCTCCGAAACGCCCAAAGCTTCCGGCCTACGTTCCTGCGCGACGGGCCGCTCAACCTCGCCTAGCCATCCGCGAATTTCTTCGCGGGCGCTTTGCGTTATTCCGCAGAATTCGATCCCCGCCACCCGGCCATCTTCCTTAATCCAGGCGATCCGCCCTTCTCCGCTGATGCGGCTTGTCCCATCCAATGAAAATGCAAACTGTGTCTTGTGGCCTGCCTGCAAAGGCAGCATCGCCCGCAGCGCAAATCCTTCTTCCGAAAGGTCGCGCATCATGCCGCCGTTTGCGGATTCCAGCTCAACGTAGACAAGGCTGCGTGGGCGATTGCGAACTTTCTTGCGGCGCTCGGTCTTCATCGTCTTAGCGGGTGCAAATGTTTGCATTCTAACCTTTCCCCGCCGCCTTCTCTAGAACTAGTCGCGCGATTTATTCTCAAGATGTAGCCGGTTTCACCGGCGGCCCCGTGCCGTCCTTTTCCCTGGCCTTTTCGATGGCCGCCTGCACCGCTTTCGCTTTCTCTTCATCAATCCAGGAATCCTTCGTGACCAGGGTCGTTTGCGACGGCAGCGCCACCACCGCTCCTGTTCTCTCCAGCGTCTCCATAATCTCCAGCAGCAACGCCTCCTGCGTCATTAGATACGCATCATAGCCGCGCTCCAGAATGTAGCAGTACAATTCGACTTCCAGCGCGTATTCCGCAAATCGCAGGAAATTCACGCGCGCTGACGCACCTTCCACCTTGACATTCTGTTTCAGCACGCCGCGCATCTCCTCCAGCACCGCGCGCACATGATTTGGCGAGAGGTCATAGCGCAAACGAACTATCTGGTTGCAAAGAAATTTGTCCCGGAATCGCAGATTTTCAACCGTGGAAGACGCCATAATCCCGTTGGGGATCGAAAGCAGCGTCCGGTCCAGCGTACGCAACCGGGTGGATCGCAGCCCGATATCCTCCACCACTCCCAACTGATTGTTTACCTTGCACAGGTCGCCGATCTGGATCACCTTGTCGAAGACCACCGACACGCCGCCAAACATGTTTTCAAATGTTTTTTGCGCGCCAAGCCCCAGAGCAAGTGTCCCGATGCCCACTCCCGCCAGCGCAGTGGATACATCAAATCCCATGCCGTGTAGCATGATCAGGCCCAGAATAATGAAGATGGTCACTTCCACGAACCGCCGGATCAGCGAAACGATCGAGCGTTCCGCGTACATCCCACGGCTCGTGAGGCTTCTGCCGATCCTCGCAGACAGCGCGCGCGTGATCCGTGTCAAAATCCAGTAGAACGCAATCGCCAGAAAGATCCAGATCAAGCGCCGGTAATAGATGCGATACAAAAGCGATGTGCCGATGTAGTCCACCAACGTATAGTGAATCAGCACGGCGAGCCCTAAGGTCCCAGGCCCGAACCTCATTAGCGGCTCGCTCTCCTGCGGCGGCAGCTTGCGCAACTTCCGCCACAACCCCGTCAGCAGTTCCGCTCCTTTCGTCAGCAGCCGCGCCGCCACCAGGGCAGTCGGCAACAATAGCAAGATTGCCATCCACTGCCACAGTGGCATGTACAGAATTCGGTGTTCCACCAAATACTCCGGTATTTTCTTTTCCACCTCCGGGAACGTTAGCGAATCATAGACCTTGGGTACTTCAGCCAGCGTCGCGCGCGAAATGTACCAGAGCTTGTGGCCCGCTTCGTCTTCTTGCCGGGCCAGCAGGATTGCGAAGCTGTCTTTGGTCTCGGCCGTTACGCCGACCCTTTCTTGATCCGCCGGTAGGCCATCATCCAGCCGGCCTAGCGGATCGCTGCTTATGAGGTCGAGTGGCCCTACATATTTCTGATTCAGGATAGTCAGCAGTTGCGAAGCCAGCTCTTCTTCCTCTTCGGCATCCGGGCGGTGCCGTCCCGTTGCCGGCTGAAAATACTGCACTGCCACGCTGTAACGTTCTTCTTGCGCCGCCTTAATGAATCCCAGAATGCATCCACGCGGATTTTCGCGCCCCAACGGGTCCGCTGGAACGCTGGGTTGCGCAGCGGCAGGTGTAGCGGCTGGCGTCACACCGGGAATCTGTGCGCGCAAGGGCACGCAGCAAGCCGCTAGCGACATCACAACAAGCGGCATCAGCTTGCGCCAACCAGCCATCTTTCGCACTCCCGTAGCCCGCTTCATTCTATCTGCGCCGAGCCCCCGGTTGAAGTCGCCGCGGAGCCGGAAACTCGCAGGTGCTCGTGATGCTGCCGCAGCAAAAATTGATCGGTCATCCCGGCGACGTAGTCGCACACAATAATATGCCGCGCGGTTGTGCGCGCCAGCTCTTCGTAAATTTCTGGCATGGAACCGGGCCGCTGCAGGTAGAACGCAAAAAGCTCCTCAAGGCATTGAATGGAACGGTTGCAATCCTCCGTGATCGACGGATGATTGTAAATACGCGCGAACAGAAAGCCTTTGAGCTGGGCATTTTGCCCGCGCACCTTTTCGCTGAAACGCGCCAGCCGCACGGGAGCGCGGCGTATGTCTTCCACGGTGTGCGCCCGCGAATTCCGCACCATGAGCTCGGTATTCGCAATTAGGTCGCTCGCCAGGTGATCCACAACGTGCCGCAGCGCCTCGTTGAACTTCAGCTTGGCCCGCGCCTGCGGATGTTCAGCTTCGACCTGCGTATAGAACGCTCCGAAAAATGGCACTTCGTGGCAAAGCACCTCGACGTCCAGCAGGTTCGCTTCCAGCGCATCGTCCAGGTCGGCGGTGTTGTACGCAATTTCATCCACCCAATCAATGAGCTGCGATTCCAGCGGCGGACGCAGTTCCAGCAAATACTCTGCTAGCTCGGGAAATTCCGCCACGTTGTAATCGCGAGAGTGTTTCACGATTCCTTCGCGTACCTCAAACGTCAGGTTCAGTCCCTCGAACCCTATATATCGCTGCTCGAAATGCTCCACGATTCGTAGCGCGTGTAGATTGTGGTTGAACCGCCCTCCATGCGCTTTCATCAACTCATTTAGCTTGCGTTCGCCGGCGTGTCCAAATGGAGGGTGGCCGATATCGTGTACCAGGGCCAGCGATTCCACCAGTTCGGCATTCAGCCCTAATGCTGCCGCCACCGTCCGCGCGATCTGCGCAACCTCCAGCGTGTGCGTCAAGCGATTGCGGAAATGATCGGAGAAGCGCGTCGTGAAAACTTGTGTCTTGGCTTCCAGGCGGCGGAAGGCGCGCGAGTGCACGATGCGGTCGCGGTCTCGTGCGTATTCGCTTCGGTAGGGATGTACTGCTTCTGGAATCTTCCGGCCGCGCGATGAAGACGGCTGCATCGCCCAGGGTGCGGCTGGACGCGGTGTGTTGATGGCCGGACCTCCCGGCGAATTCTCAGCGCCGCTCCGCCTCAGGATTTCGGCGTAATCGTTCCCAGGCCGCGGTCGGCTTCGTCCGCCACTGCTGTGTTTGGATAATCCTTCTTGATCTGGTCGTACACGCTCGCTGCTTGTTTAGGGTCGCTCTGCCGCAGTACACCCGCCAGTTCCAGCAGCACCAGCGGCTTCGGCACCAGGACAGAGCCGGAATTGGAAAGCGTGCGCAATATCTTTACCGCATCGGCATCCTTCCCGGTGCGCTCCGCTATCAACGCTTCTTGATATTGCGCCAGTGCTGCAAGTTCCTTGTCCGAACTCGTATCCATTCCTTTCAATTCTTCGGACGCCTGGTTCAAGCGGTCCAGGTCCATCAGGCATAACGCGGCGTAGTAACGCGCCAGTTTCCCCGAATTCGTGTGTGGGTATTTGTCGGCCACCACCGCCAGTTTGGTCTCTGCATCCTGCGATCTTTGTGTCGCATCCGCGTAGGTAAGTTCGCCCGGCAACGTCGGCTGGCCCGAAGTCGTCAGTGGCGCGTTGAAGATCTTTATGGCATCGTCGAAAGCAGCCTGCGCCTGCGCATTCTGCCGGTCCGAGTACAATTTCCAGCCCAGGTACCCGGCCGCAACCACGATCACCACCAGCAGCCCGATCGAAGCAAGCCGCGTGTGCGTCAATACCGCTTCTGCGCCGTGCTCGAATGTTTCCCGGACTTTGTCCTGCTTCAGCTCTTTTCGCGATATGTGTTCAGACACGTGCGCTCTCCTGCCTTATCTTGAATCCTATATCGTAGCACACCTGCCGCATCACCCGGCCAAACCACATTCCTCCCCAGCCGAGAAGCAATCCTAATGTACTGGCCGTTTTTTAGATCGGTTCAGGGGGTTTCTCTTATCTTTGTAGCGGCCGCTTTGACACTGAGTAAACCACCGCAGTAACGCTTCCCGCAAAGGCGCCTCGCCCAAAACATTCGCCCCCCGCCCTCCATGGTAAATTAGAAGTATGCAAACCGGTTGCGTGCATTGTGGACAGCAGCATTTATTGAAGGACGATGTCGTGGCGAAGCACGCCAAGGTGCAGTTCCGCTGCACCCGTTGCGGTCAAACCACCATCGTGGAAGTCAAACGCCGGGCCGACGAAACCGTGGTGATCTCTCCGATGCCCTCCTTCGCCCGTGCCAACGCCTCCACCGCCAGGCTTCGCTTGCCACCGGTTGACGAGAGCTTGCGTCTCCCCGCTGATGCCGATGTCGTGCTGACCGTTTCCACTGGCCCCTCCAAAGGCAAATCATTCACGCTCAGCAATCCCCGCACCGTCATCGGACGCAAGGGCGCTGACCTTCCTCTGGAGGATCCGGAGATTTCCCGCCACCATTGTGTGCTGGAGGTTCGTGAGCACTCCGTCAACCTGAAGGATCTCGACTCCACGAACGGCACTTTCTTCGAGGGCGAGCGTGTCCGCGCCGCATTCTTGCAGGACGGCGCTGAGTTCCGCATGGGCGGCAGCACCATCCGATTGAGCTTTCTTCCCAAGGCCGTTCTGAGTCAGACTTAGCCAGGATGATTCCTCTGATCGTCGATCTGGAGCCCCAGTGGCGCGGTGGCCAGAACCAGGCGTTTCTTCTTCTCCGTGGATTGTACGAACATGGCCATGCGGCGGAGCTTCTGGCCCCGCGGAGTTCTGTGTTGGCTCACCGCGCCCGCAAGGCTGGTTACTACGTGCACTACTGTTCGCGTGGCTATTTCCGTCTCTCCGCTGCCCTTGCAATTCGCAAACTCCTCTCATCCGGAAGAATCGATCTCGTCCATGCCAACGAAGCTCATGCGGTGTCGGCCGCGTGGCTTGCTGGCGCCCACTGGAGCGTTCCTTTTCTCGCTTCCCGCCGTGTTGGCTTTCCCATCGGCAAGAATTGGATTTCGCAGGCCAAGTATCGCGCCACATCCCTCATCTTGGCCAATTCTCACTGGGTAGCGGATCAGGCCGCCGCTTCCGGCGTGCCAGTTGAAAAACTCCGCGTGGTCTATGAAGGCACCATAATCCCCGAGCGATTTTCTTCCGCACAGCGCTCGCAAGCCCGTCGCCGTTGGGGAGTATCCGATAACGCTCCCCTCCTCGGTTGTGTGGGTGTTCTGCTCCCCGATAAGGGCCAGGAATGGCTCATCCGCGCCGTCGCCGAATTGCGAAAGGATTATCCGGAGATACGCCTCTTGCTCGCTGGCGATGGTCCCTCTCGCGGCAAGTTGGAATCTTTGGCACGGGAACTTGGCGTGACGCAAGCCGTCATCTTTGCCGGGTTCGTAAAAGACGTGGAATCTGCTTACGCCGCCTTGGATATTTTCCTGCTCCCCTCGTTCTTTGAAGCCTTGAACAATTCCCTGCTGGCCGCCATGGCCCACGAAATCCCTTCCATCGCCTTCCGCCGCGGCGCTTTGACGGAGATTATCGTTGATGGCCAAAGTGGTCTAATCGTTTCCGGCCCCGATGTGCTGGAAATCTGCGCCGCCGTGAAGCGCATCCTGGAAGATCGCGCCTTTGCCCAGAGCTTGGGTCAAGCCGCACGCATCCGCATCGCGGAAAATTTCTCCGCCGATCGCATGGTCGAAAAAACTCTCCAAGTTTACGACGAAGTCCTAACCAAACCCCATCCAGCCCCGGCCCCGTAGGGGCGCAGCACTGCTGCGCCCCATGTCCGCACAATCTAAACCTCCTCGAAGGTTTTTCGACGTCTCAACTCAGTTCGCATACCCGTGCGGAAACTTCCTCCGCCAATCCCACCCCGACTGCAATATCTCCTCCAGCGAAGAATGTTTCGGCTCCCACCCCAATGCCTTCTTCAACTTTTCGTTGCTGGCCACCAGCACCGCCGGGTCGCCCGGCCGTCGCGGCGAAAGCTTGTACGCAATTTCCCGCCCGGTAATCTTCTCCGCCATCTTCACCACTTCCAGATTGCTGAAGCCCTGGCTATTGCCCACGTTAAACGCTTCCCCTGGCACGCGTTCGATCTCTTCCAGCGCGCGTATGTGCGAATCCGCAATGTCCAGCACGTGAATGTAATCGCGCACGCAGCTCCCGTCGGGTGTCGGATAGTCGAAACCGAAAATTTCCAGTTGCGGGATCGCGCCCAGCGCCGTGTCCAGCACTCGCGGAATCAGGTGCGTCTCCACGCGATGCGCTTCACCGCGCTCCACGGTGGCTCCCGCGGCATTGAAATACCGCAGCGCCACGAACTTCAGCCCGGTGTACGTCCGGTAATCCCCCAATATTTCTTCGAACCTCAACTTTGATTTGCCATACGGATTGATGGGCGCTTTGCGGTGATCCTCGGGAATCGGGATCACTTCCGGCTCGCCATACGTCGCCGCCGTCGAAGAAAAAATGAATTTGTTGACCCCGTGGCGCACCATCGCGTCCAGCAGGTTGACTCCGCATCCCACATTTGCCGCATAAAATGTGCTGGGCTCACGCACCGACTTGGCCACCAGCGCTTCCCCGGCAAAATGCATCACCGCATCCATTTTGTGCGTGGAAAAGACCTCTTCGATTTGTGAACGAATCGCCAGGTCCGCCTGGCAGAAAATCGCTGCCGGCGGTACGGCGGCGCGGTGCCCTTCCTGCAAATTGTCGAGCGCAATCACCTGATGGCCGCGCGCCAGTAATACTTCCGCGCAGATGCTCCCGATATAGCCTGCCGCGCCGGTCACTAGAATTTTCAACGGATGAGCCTCCCTCAATGAAGAAAACGTAAAGAACGCAAAATTTCTGCACCGAGTATACAACCATTCCCCTGCCGCCAAATGTGACCCCGGAGACACTGCCACCTCGCGGGCCGAATCTCCTGTAGTTGTCTTGAAGGTGTTTGAGGGTACGGCTTTTTGTCCATAGTTCCGCAGAGGGCACACCTCCGGGATAAGCGGCATCCCGTCATTTCGAACGGAGTCTGCGGAGTGAGAAATCTCTCTTTATCTCGAAACCTTCACCATCCCCAAAAAGGGAAAGCGCCGAACGGCTCCTTCTCGACCCGTTCGGCGCTCTCTTGCGCTTGTAACTTTCTTCCTTAAAGAATATTCCAGCAGTTCCCTCCTATCCGCTCGCCTGAACTTGTCAAGCTAATTTGCAGATTCAACTACCCATCGCCCTTGCGGCTCCAGGAACTCCAGCCCAACCGCGTATCCTTCACCGTGGTTGGGATGGCAGTATGCTACCCGTGCTGCGGAGCGAAACTCTCCTGTACGCGACGCAAATACCAGCCGGGCATTCTTGTCCCAGCGGCGTATGCTCACCACGCGTGCACCTTTGGCGCTGACGTTTTCCGTAAACGTGGCTTCCGCGCCCGGAAGATGCCGATGCCCTTCCAGAATCACTGGAACTTCCATCTGAATCCGCTTTTCCCGGCGCGGGTGGGGATGGATGTCTCTGGGCGTCATGGCTCATCCATCTCACAGGCACGCGGCGATGCGTGCAATCGAATTCATGGCGCTGCCGCGGTGTTTCATGCGATAAAGTGCGCGGTCCGCGGCGCCCAAAAGCTTTTCCGGTGTGTCGCCATCCTCGGGATACGCGGCGATTCCCGCGCTGACCGACAGGGCGGGCTCTTCGGCTTCCGTCGCCAACCGTTCCCGAATCCGCGACGACACCCGCAACGCGATATCTCGCGGCGCTTCCGGCAGCACCAGCGCGAATTCGTCCCCGCCGTACCGGGCGGCCGTATCAATCGCTCGCGAATGATTGCGCAAAATCTTGGACAGGCGCACCAGCGAACGGCTGCCCACCAGGTGCCCGAAACGGTCGTTGATGCTCTTCAGGCCATCCATATCCATCAGCACGACGCTGAACGCGCGGTGCGTCCGGCGAGAGCGGTCCAGCTCCGATTCGATCACTGCGATCAGCCGCCGGTAATTTGCCAGCCCCGTCAGTGGGTCACTTACTGCCAGCGTGCGCACTTGGTCAAACAGACGTGCCTGATCAATCAGCGCGCCGCACAGCATCACGGAATAGCTGGCCACTTTGCTCAGTTCCGCTAGGAAAAAAGGTCCGTCGAAAAGGCGTTGCGAGAACGTTGCCGCCAGGTGGCAACTGGCGTTCAGCAGCGCCACAAGGAACAGCGAATAGTCGTACAGGGACGAGTCGCTGTCGCTCTTCTTGGCCTGCTGGAACCTGCGGTAAAAGAAAATCGCGGCAAGCACAAACAAGCCACCCGGCAATGCTTCCCATGGCCGCGAGAAAAGTGCGCCCGCCTGCGCCACCGGCGTGGCCGGCGCGGCGATAAACGCAGCGCTCGTCACATAAGCGGCGGCTGCCACAACAAACAATGCTCCGGCAGTTTCCCGGCTCGGTTGCCGCGCCGTGGGGATGAACCGCTCCACCGCCAGCGCCGCCAGCAGCAACACCGCCAACAAAGTCCGCCCCACCATCCAGCCTATCGGTACGTGCGAAAGCGCCACCGGGCCGAGCCGCAGCAGATCGCTCAATCCAAAGTAGCCCAGCGTTTCGATCATCCCCGATAGCACAAACCCAAACGCCAGGATCAGTGCGATGCGATCGTGCGTTCCCCGGAAGCGCACCAGCGCATTCGCCGCATAACAGAAACACAGCAACGACCCGCCTACTTCCAGATAAAGGTATGTATTGGGTGAACCGGAAACGTGGGAGTGCCGCGCGTATAGAACTACGCCAACGAAGAATGCCGCCAAGAGGCTATAAGCCACAGCAGGCAAGTGCCCGCGGTCCTTGCGGAAAAACCCCGTGATATTGGCCCAATCTCCCAAAACATCCCCCAATTGCCAGAGAAAACCGGCAATACCGGAGAATGCACGTCCAGGCCCTTTTGGAGTGCCTCAGGCATGTTCGTAACCTACTCAAAATGAATTATTTGCTGGAACATCTGGAAGGCGGCGTTCCACTTGAGACACACTCCGAGACGCCAATCCGCGCTCCTATGTCCTATTTTGGAGCATTATCGTGAATGTATCCAGAGAGTTAGCAGGGGTTTAGACAAGAAATGCTCAAATATGTGCAAAATCTCATCCTGAGACTGTCTCAACTTGGGATGAGGCACCTTTTCAGGGCTTTGGCGTCTCTGGGAGGTCCCGCGCGCTCACTGCGCTCGCAAAACTCTGCCGTTTGTGCGTTCCATCGCAAAACGGCGAATTGCTCGAATGGCCGCAGCGGCAGAGCGAAATCGCCGTCCGCCCTCCCAGCCCGAACGCTTTTCCTTCCTGATCCACAATCTCAAAATCCCCTTCGATGCGCAGCGGCCCATTATTAAATATGGTGACTTTCGTGCCTGCCAAGGTATCCTCCGTCCAGCAACCTCAATTTAACGGCGTAATAGCTCCCCCAAGATATCCATCTGCCTCAAGAATTTCAACCAACCATCTCACGAGTGATTACCGGGAGGGCACGGCTTCAGCCGTGCCGAAAAATCCTTAGAGAGCGTGGGCTTCAGCCCCTGAGGAATCGAGGGTTCACACCTTTTCTGATTTGTGAATTAGGCTCAAGCAATTGCGAGGCGCGGTTCGCCGACAGCGCGTCAAAGACGCAATCCTTAGTAGCGTGGCATGCTCGGATCCACTTCCGTGGACCACGACAGGATGCCACCGCGCAAATTCAACACCTTGCGGAACCCCGCTTTGCGCAAAAAATCCACCGCTTCCGCCGAACGCTTCCCGCTCCGGCAATGCGCCACAATTTCATGCGAAGAGTCCAGTTCATGCACGCGCCGCGGCAATTCGCCCAGGGGGATCAAGTGTCCCTTCAAATTGCAGATCTGGTATTCATGCGGCTCGCGAACATCCAGAATGAACAATTCGTCGCCCCGGTCCAGCCGCTCCTTCAGCTCGTGCGGCGTAATTTCCGGTACGTGCAGATTCACTTCCGGCTCTTCTTCTCCCCGTATGCCGCAAAACTCGTTGTAATCAATCAACTCGTGAATTTTGCGATGCGTTCCGCACATCGGGCAATGTGGGTTCTTGCGCAGCTTCAGTTCCCGAAACTTCACCGCCAGCGCATCGAACAGCAGCAGCCTTCCCACCAGGGAGTCTCCCCGGCCCAGGATCAGCTTGATCGTTTCCATCGCCTGCAGTGAACCGATAATCCCGGGGAGCACACCCAGCACTCCGCCCTCCGCGCACGAAGGCACCAGCCCCGGCGGGGGCGGCTCCGGATACAGGCAGCGATAGCACGGGCCATCCGGCATCCCGAACACCGTCACCTGCCCTTCAAATCGGAAAATGGACCCGTAAACATTCGGCTTGCCCAGCAGAATACAAGCGTCGTTCACCAGATATCTCGTGGGGAAATTGTCGGTGCCGTCCGCGATGACGTCGTAATCCTTGAACAGCTCCAGGGCATTCTCGCTGGTCAACTTCGTTTCGTACGTCGCGATTTCCACGTCGGGATTCAGGTTGCTCAGGCGCGCCTTCGCCGCTTCGGTTTTCGGCTTGCCCACGTCACTGGTTCCAAACGTCACCTGCCGTTGCAGGTTCGTGAAATCCACCACATCGAAATCCACCAGCCCGATCTTGCCCACTCCCGCAGCCGTCAGGTACAGCCCCAGCGGCGCACCCAAGCCGCCCGTCCCGATCAGCAGCACTTTTGCGCCTTTCAGTTTCAGCTGACCCTCCATGCCTACTTCCGGCATGATCAGGTGCCGGCTGTATCGCAGGATTTCTTCATTCGTCAGGCTCGCTGCCGGAGGGTGCCCGGTCAACGGCGGTGTCTTGGTGGCCATAATGTTCCTCTAATGAATATTCTACCTGTGCTCCCCGCTTCGGAGAAGCCAATCGTCTCCCACCCAATGCACGCATCGAACTCCGAGAAAGGATTCGCGCTAAAGACTTCTTGGTATACAATCCCCGCAGTCTTGCTCGTACAAATTCATTCCTGGTTGAATCTGATGAACCGACGCAAGTTTCTCTTCGTGCTTGCTCCTACGGCACTCTTCGCCGCAGCACTCCTCGCTGCACCTGCTGCGTCCGCCCAGAACGCGCCGGATAACAACGATTTCCTCCGCCGCGTTTTCCTCAAACTCGAATTCTCTGCCCGGTCCTTCGGCCCCTCACGCTGGTTGAACGACGGCCAGGCTTTTACAACGCTTGAGCCCTCCCCGTCTGCAAAAGGTGTCCGCGAACTTGTGCAGTACGATTCGGCTACCGGCCGCCGCCAAATTCTCGTTTCCGCTTCCGATCTCACGCCCCACGGCGCGAAAGAGCCGCTAACCATCGAGGATTACGATTGGTCTTCGGACCTGAATCGCCTTCTGATTTACGCCAACACCAAGCGCGTCTGGCGCAGAAACACTCGTGGCGATTACTGGGTTTTCGATCGCCAGGCAAAAACGCTACGCAAACTCGGCGGCGACTTTGAATCTTCTTCCCTGATGTTCGCGAAATTCTCCCCCGACGGCAAAAAGGTCGCCTACGTTCACGCCAACAATCTCTACGTGCAGGACGTTGCGCGCGGTTCCATTTCACAGCTTACCCGCGACGGCTCCCCCACCATCATCAACGGCACTTCCGACTGGGTCTACGAGGAAGAATTGGACATCCGCGATGCCTTCCGTTGGAGTCCCGATGGAAAGCGCATCGCCTATTGGCAATTCAACACCAGCACCGTTCGCAATTTTCCCCTTCTTTACAACGTCGGCGCTCCCTACGAAGTCGTCACCCATATTCCCTATCCGCAATTCGGCGTCTATCCGCTCGCGAAGGAAATCCCCTACCCGCAGCCGGGAACGCCAAATTCTTTGGTGCGCATTGGCGTAGTCTCTTCCACCGGCGGCAAAACGAAATGGATGCAAGTCACCGGCGACCCCGATACCAGCTATATCGCTTCGATGGAGTGGGCGGAAAATCCCGATTCTCTTATCATCCAGCATCTGAATCGCCGGCAAGACACCAACGACGTCCTTCTTGCCGATGCCAACTCCGGCGTCACCACTTTTCTGCTCAGCGAGCATGATTCGGCGTGGGTCGATGTAGTGCCGGATCTGGAGTGGCTGCACAACGGGAAGGAATTTCTCTGGCTTAGTGAACGCGACTCCTGGCGCCATGTTTACACAGTTTCACGCGACACCAAACAAATTCACCTCGCCACTCCCGGCGCCTTCGATGTCATCTCCGTTGTGCGCGCGGATCCCAACGATGAGTGGCTCTACTACCTTGCCTCGCCCGACAACCCCACGCAACGCTACCTCTATCGCAGCAAGCTCGATGGCACTGGCACACCCGAGCGTCTTACCCCCGCGGACCAGCCCGGCTGGCACGAGTACGACGTTTCTCCCGACTTTCATTGGGCGCTGCACACCGCTTCCAGCTTCGGCAATCCGCCGGTCGTCGAACTCGTTCAGTTTCCCAGTCAGCATCTCCAGCGGACCCTCGAAGACAACGCCTCCCTTCGCACGCAATTGAAATCCACGTTCTCCCAGCTGGCGCAATTCTTGAAGGTGGATATCGGCGGTGGCGTTGTTCTCGATGCCTGGATGCTCAAGCCGGACAATTTCGACGCCGCTAAGAAATATCCGGTCCTCGTCTATGTTTACGGCGAACCCGCCGGACAAACCGTCCTCGATTCCTGGGGCGGCACGGAAGTGCTCTTCCATCGTTTCATCGCCAAGCAAGGCTACGTGGTCCTCAGCATTGACAACCGCGGCACACCAGCTCCGCGCGGCCGCGACTGGCGAAAAATCATTTACGGTTCCGTCGGCGTGCTTTCTTCAAAGGAGCAAGCTGCCGCCCTCCAGCAGCTCGAGCGCACCTATTCCTTCCTCGATTCTTCACGCGTCGCCGTGTGGGGTTGGAGCGGTGGCGGCACGAACACGCTGAATCTCATGTTTCGTTCTCCCGACTTATACAAGGTGGGTATGAGCGTCGCTCCCGTCGCCGACCAGCGCCTTTACGACACCATTTACCAGGAGCGTTACATGGGCTTACCGAAAGAAAACGCCGCCGGCTATCAGGCTTCCTCCGCTATTAATTTTGCCGAAGGCCTCCGCGGTAATCTCCTCATCGTCCATAGCCCCGGCGACGACAATGTCCACTACCAGGGCACCGAACTGCTCCTCAATCGCCTCGTCGAACTCGGCAAACCTTTCGATTTCATGGAGTACCCCGGTCGCACCCACTCCCTTTCCGAAGGCGAAGGCACTCACTATCATCTCTACTCCTTGCTCACGCGCTATCTCGAAGAGCACCTGCCTGCCACAGCGCCTTGATCGCCTCGTCCTTTACACCTAACGCCAGGAATCGTACTCTGGAATCATTATGTGGAACGTCGATGAACGTTTTGAAAAGAAATCCATGGACAGTCTCGCCGCCCTCGGCTTTGGCGTGGGCAGCACGCGTGGCGTTGTCCGCGTGGAAAAATACGGTTGCGGCGCCGAGTTCCGCCAGGTTCCCGACGGCCACTTCCAGATGACCATTCTTCCCTCCATCATGCTCAACGGCCGATTCACCCGTCTCTGGGACGCCGGCTATCAGAAATTCCTGCTCACCGACGATAACGTTAAGTATCCCGCTCTTGCTCCTCAACTCGCCAATTTGCGCAAGTTCAACGAAGAACTCCGCACCGCCCTCGGCATCCCCACCTTTTACAACGAGGCTCTCGGCTCCGTCAGCCAGATCAGTGTCTACGACCGCCTTCAAGGCCGTCCCGGGGACGATCCGGACGAAACCGTAGGCGCCCACAGCCCCGATACCTCCGAGTAAATACTGATGTAGCCTGTAGCACAGTCACTCCTGACTGTGCTCTTGGGTTTTTCTGGGAACGCCGATCTCCTGATCGGCGAAGGAAGCCGGTTGCCCCAGGCACGGAGTGTGTGCCTGGGTCTTGGGTTGGTTATCCACATATGTCTTTTGCTTGTGGGCTTAATTCGCTTTTCGCCACTTCACTCCCGTTAGGACCGCCTTCGGACGCGGTCCCCTCCCGAATCCCTACCCGCCGTCTTTTTTCTCCCGCGCCTCCATCAACTGCCGTCGAAACTGCTCCCTCTCCACGCGATGCTTCGCCGCCTTCCGCGATCCAACAAACACCACCGGAATGTCCAACCCGAACTGCTCCTCAAGCGCCGCATCACCCGCAATATTCACTTCGCACAGTTTTGCGCCGAACTCTACAAGCAGCGGCTCCATCACCGCCTTCGCTTCTTCGCACAAATGACATCCCGGCCGCGTGTACAGCGTTACCTCTAGTGGTTCTGCCCTCGCCAGGCGTTGCTCTTCAGGATGCTCCGTCATAACACGCCCTCGTCAATCCGCTTCTTCATGAACACTCGGGAAATTGCTTGCATCGCCCTTCTCATCGGAGCACGCTGATTGTATGCTGGTGGGCCACCCTGGAAAAGTCCGGCGGGACGCATCGCTCACAGGAGGCACACCCATGGGACGTGCCGTTGCCCTAATGGACGATCTCTTCTTTCAGATGAAAATTGCGGAGACCGCCAAACAATTGGGCGTGGATTTTCAAGTGGCCACGACCGGCGAAGCCCTTCTCAACCTGCTCGATCCCCCTACCAAACTTGTTATCATTGATCTGAACGCGCGCAGCAGCCCCGTGGCAACCATTGAGCATCTTCGCGCAACTCACAAGGACCTGCCCGTGGTAGCTTTCTTATCCCACGTGCAGGTGGAACTTGCAGCGATGGCCCGGTCTGCTGGCTGTTCGGATGTTTTGCCGCGTTCTGAGTTTACAAAAAATATTGCTGCGCTCCTGGAAACTGCCAGGAATTGAGAGGAACGTCTTGCTCGATCGGAAGTCTCTGCGTTGGTGTCTTCGTCTCTCCCTCCTTACTTTCCTCCTTTGTCCTGCTTCTTCCAGCGCGCTTGCTCAGTCGGATGTTCCCGCTGACCCTGCTCTCACTTTACGCGACACTTTGATCGCCGCTTGCTCGCAGAATTCCACGGACTTTGCCCGCTTCCTCACCGTTCGCAATGCAGAGGCCTTTACCCGGTTGACCCCTGCCACCCGCTCCACCTTCCTCAAGCGCTTCGTCCTCCTGGACAATCCCGGTCAGCCTCGCGCCGAATTCGATGACTCCGGCGGTCTTAACGTTTTTTGCGTTACTCCGGATGTCAGCACGAAAATGCATATCGGCAAGCCTGAACTGCGTGAAAACCTCGCATATCTCCCTCTCACCATCGGCGATGCCGCCGCTCCGGTTGACCCGGACTCTCATCGCGTCCTCATCACTCTCGTTCGCGAAGCCGGACAGTGGAAACTGCTCTCCCTCGGCCTCCTCTTCCTCGATCTGCCCTCCCTCGGCGAGGAGTGGGATCGCGCCGAAATCTCGAAAAATGAACGCTCCGCCATCGATTCCATGAAGCAATTGTCTGCGGCCATCGAGACGTATCGCAGAACCTATACGCGCCTCCCCGAAGCTTTGGCCGTACTCGGCCCCCCAACTCAGGGCCAGGCCAAGAGCGAAAAGGCCGATTTGATTACGCGTGAGTTCGCCGAAGGCCGCAAAGATGGTTACTCCTTCCGCTATGTCGTCGTCGGCGCAAATACCACGGGCGCTCCCGCAAAATACGAACTCGCCGCTATCCCCATCGAATACGGCCGCACCGGAAAACTTTCCTTTTTCCGCGATTCCTCGGGCGCCCTCCACGGCGCAGACCGTCACGGCGCAATTGGCAGCATCACCGATCCGACCGTTCACTAAAGTACTGCCCCGAATTGAAACATTGCCGTTGACCCTTTCGCCTGAATCGCATCGCTGCTCTTGCGACCCATTTCTCCTCGCGCCAAAATGAAGGGGGACCATCCGGCTTCCGGCGAAGCACGCGCTTGTGTGCTTTGCGCCTCTCTCGGCAGACAAACCAGCCTCGGCCGGTTTGACTGGAGATGCGAGATGCCGGATGTAACGGTAGAGCGGCGAAGTGCGCCACGATACCAGATGGTGTTGGCCGCGGATGTGGTGGAACTCCCTCGCGGCGCTCGCCTCACTGCGCGCACTTCTGACATCAGCCGCACCGGCTGCTACATTGATACACTCAATCCCGTCCCCCAGGGTTCCCAGGTCCGCCTGCGTATCACCCATCACAACGAAATCTTTGAAGCCCTCGGCCGTGTCGTCTACGTCAGCTACGGTCTGGGCATGGGCGTGGCCTTTGTCGAGGTGTCTGCGGAACAACGAGCTATCCTCGACCGTTGGTTGACCGAATCCAATCAGGAATTTTGACCCAGCTTCCTTTCGCCGCAACCCGGAAGTACGCTACCATTCCCTTTTCGTATATGCGCCTTGCCCTTTTTCGCGGTTTCGTCTTCTTTACCCTCGGCCTCCTTTCCGCCGCCGCTCCCCTGTCTTTCCCGCAACAGGTCGACTCCATTTATGGTCCCTTGCCAGTCTTTGAGTTTCACAGCGGCTTCTGGGTCAATCTCCATCACTTCCTCTATCACGAAGCCAGGGCCCGCGAAGCCGCCAAAGACGCGCGCGACACCACCGCCAAGCCCTCTGGACCCGTGCTAAAACTGGCACCCGGCTCTCAGCCTGTTCTTTCCCCCGCCGAGCAGCGCATCTGGGATCAAGCCGTTTCCTATTACGTTTCGAACTACTCTCCCAAAGATCTCCTCATTAACATTGATCTGATTCTCTTGAAAGACCAGCTCGGCGATTTTGAGGATTGCAACGAACTCACCGGCAGGAAGAATCGCGCCTGCGACGCCGGCCTTCCCGGAAATGTCGGCATCATTCTGGAAGCCGCCGCTCCCATCTATCGGGCCCACTGGTGGCCCGACCATGATCGCGCCAATCGCCGCTGG
Source organism: Candidatus Acidiferrales bacterium (assembly GCA_963702915.1). Lineage (GTDB taxonomy): Bacteria > Acidobacteriota > Terriglobia > Acidiferrales > UBA7541 > Acidiferrum. The sequence continues at coordinate 4,787,215 of OY969770.1, read as the reverse complement.
GTCGTGCGCGTCGCTCCTCTCGTCCGCGAACAGGGCGTGGGTCTCTCCGAGCGCCTCGCCGATATATACCAATCCAAATGGCCCAAGGACAAAATCCGCGTTGAAGTCTGCGCCTTCGCCAACTCCGCCGGCGCTTACACCACCCTCGACCCTCTTCGCGTCACCATCGCCAGCACGGATCCTCGCAACCAGGGCCCCGAAGCCCTCGAGGTCCTCTTCCACGAGGCTTCTCACGATATCGCTCGCCCCGTCGAAGATGCCATCTCCCGCGAGTGCCGCCAGCGCGACAAACCCATCCCGCGCGACCTCTGGCACGCCCTGATCTTTTTCACAACCAGTGAAGTCCTCCGCCCAGTCCTCCAAGGCGCACAGGATGATACGCTACAAGGTGACATCCCCGCCGAGCGCCACACCGCCTCCACTGTCCCTCCTGGTCTGCGCGAAAAACTCACCCAGCGCGGCTGGCAAGAGTATTCTCGCCTCCTGGTCGTCTATTGGCAGCCCTATCTCGACGGCAAAGTGACCTTCGAGGACGCCATAGCCCATCTAGTCTCCGCCGTCTAACCCCCGCTCCCCCTCTTACCCTTCCAAACTCTTGCACGGTCGCACCGTTTCACTCTTATACTCTTATACCCTTACACTTTTATACTTCTTAGCTCTTACGCTCTCGCACCGCGCAGCAAGAAGTTCTTCTTGTCGTTTACCTCCTTTACTTCCTCTCCCCGTCCGACTCCCAGCCTGTTTATTTGCCCCCCCGTCTATGCTAGTCTCTCTCCTGCAACTGTTAGCCCGGCCGAAAGCCACGCTCGTCCCAACGTCGCTCGACCCACCTATCCTTTCTCACTGGAGCGTCGTACAGGTGTCGAGCCCACTCTGCGTGCTTCCCCCGGGGCTGAGGAACCTTAATCCCTATGGCTGGAACACAAACGGCATCCAAGACCGAGAAGGAACCCCGCGAGATCAAGCTCGCCCACTCTCCCGATTCTGACGACGCCTTCATGTTTTATGCCTTGGCCACCCATAAGCTCCCCACTCCGGGCTATAAATACACGCACGTCCTTTCCGATATCCAGGCCCTCAATGAAGCCGCCCTTTCGGAAACCTACGACGTCACCGCCCTCAGCTTTGCCGCTTATCCTTCCCTGCGCGACAATTACATCCTCCTCGATACAGGCGCCAGCTTCGGCGAAGGTTACGGCCCCATCGTCGTCTCCACAAATTCCCTGAAGCCCCAGGAGCTCAAGGGCAGGCGCATTGGCGTCCCCGGCCTGAAAACTTCCGCCTATCTCACCTTGAAGCTTTTTGAGCCCGATTTTGAAGCCGTCGTTATGCCCTTCGACAGAATCATTGAAGCCGTCAAGAACAATGTGGTTGAAGCCGGTCTGCTCATTCATGAAGGCCAGCTCTTCTTCCCGCAACTCGGCCTGCATCGCGTCATTGATCTCGGCATCTGGTGGCAGGAACAAACCGCTCTTCCCCTCCCACTCGGCGGCAACGCCGTCCGCCGCGCACTTGGTCCCGACCTCGGCCGCTTGATTGCCAAAACCATTCGCGACAGCGTCACCTACGGCCTCGAACATCGCGAAGAAGCCCTCAACTACGCTATGCAATTTGCTCGCGATATGGATCCCGAACTCGCCGACAAGTTCGTCGGCATGTACGTCAACAAGTGGACCCTCGGCTACGGCGAAAAAGGCAAGAAAGCCGTCCGCGCCTTCATCGAACGCGGCACCGCCGCCGGCCTACTCCCCGGCCCTCCCCAAATCGAATTCCTCGAAGAGTAGTTTGTGTGTACTCCCCACTTCGCAATCTTCACTCCCCCGGTTGAAGAGTAGTGGCCAATCTTTAGATTGGCGCCTGTAGCACTGGGCCCGCCACATTCTGGCGGGAGCTCCGTGCCTTTTCTCCACTCAGCCTGTGGCACAGTCACTCCTGACTGTGCTATTGGGTTTCTCTTCCTACGTTTCTTCTCTGTTTCTTTATTTCTTTGCTTCATTACCTCTTTCCTTCTTGCTTCTCTCCATCCTCCTTGACCCTCTCCCCAGAATCCCTTAGTGTTTTCTCTTCATCATGAAACGCACTCTTCTCTTCGTAGCCACCGCTCTTTTCTCACCCATTCTCTTCTCAACCCCTTCCGCCGCGCAATCCGCCGCCGAATTCCGCGACCACTTCAATATCCCGAAAGACTGGCCGCGCGAACCTGTCCGCGGTTCCCACGGCATGGTGGCCACCGACGAGCCGCTCGCCTCACAAGCCGGCGTGGAAATCCTGAAACGCGGTGGCAATGCCATTGACGCCGCCGTCGCCACCGCCTTCGCCCTCGCCGTCGTCGAACCCGCCGCCGGGAATATCGGTGGTGGCGGCTTCATGCTCGTGCGCCTCGCCAGCGGCAAAACCACCTTCTTCGATTACCGCGAAACCGCTCCCGCAAAAGCAACCCGCGACATGTACATCAGACCCGATGGCAAGCTGGACGAAACCGCCTCCACCATCGGCTATCGTTCCGTCGCCATTCCCGGCACCGTCGCAGGCCTCGCCCTTGCGCTGAAAACGCACGGCACCATGAAGCTCGCCGACGTTATGCAACCCGCCATCCTCCTCGCCGAACAAGGTTTTCCCGTCAGCGAAAAACTCGTCCGTGAATTCCAGAAAGAGCGTCACGACCTGCAACGCTTCTCCATGAGCAGCCGCATTTTCCTGAACGGTGGCAATCTCTTTCACGCCGGAGACACGCTGCGCCAACCCGAACTCGCCGCCACTCTCAAACGCATCGCCAAAAATGGCCCTGCCGAGTTCTATCAAGGCGAAACGGCACAAATGCTCGCTCGCGACATGGCCGCATTGGATGGCCTCATCACTCTCGATGACCTCGCGCATTACCAACCCAAAATCCGCGATGTCCTCCGTGCCAGCTACACCATCGATTCTCATCGCTGGGAAGTCCTCTCCTCTCCGCCCCCCAGCTCCGGTGGCGTCGCCATCATCGAAGGCCTCAACATGCTCCAGGATGTGCCGCTCAAAGGCTGGCACGATCCCCAAAGCGTCCACCTCGTCGTCGAAGTTATGCGCCGCATCTTCGCCGATCGCGCCGCCTATCTTGCCGATCCCGATTTCGCCAATGTTCCCGTCGCTGGCCTCACCGATCCCTGCTACGCCAAAGAATTGTTCGCCACCATCGATCCCCTCCACGCCTCCTCCAGCAAACTCATCCATGCGGGCACTCCCCACGTCTGCAATCAAGGCCTTTGTACGAGAGGACGTTTGGTGGATAGTTCCGGGGAGGGCACGGCTTCAGCCGTGCCGAAAGGCCTCGCAGATTTAGGGGTTTTAACCCCTGAGGAGCGTGGGCTTATGCCACAAGTCATCATCAGCCTCGGGGAAGGCCCGCACACCACGCATTTCTCCGTCGTGGACGCCGCCGGCAACGCCGTCGCCAGCACCACCACGCTCAACGGCAGTTTTGGCTCTCACGTCACCTCTTCCGCCGGTTTCCTTCTCAACGACGAGATGGACGATTTCACCACACAACCTGGTGTCCCCAATGCCCTCTTCGGCCTAATTCAATCCGAAGCCAACGCCATCGGCCCCGGCAAACGTCCCCTCAGCTCCATGACGCCCACCATTCTTGTACGCGATGGCCAGCTCAGCTTCGTCACCGGCTCCCCTGGCGGTCCCACCATCATTTCCGTAACCCTGCTCAGCATCTTGAACTGGATGCGCCTCGGTATGGACGCGCAGTCCGCCATCAACGCCCCGCGCTTCCATCACCAGTGGCTCCCCGATGAAATCCAAATGGAAAAGCTCTTCTCGCCAGAAATGGAGGAGCAACTCGAGCAGCGCGGCCACGCCGTCAAGCGCAAAGGCCACATCGGTCTGATCAACGCCATCGGCATCGACCCTAAATCCGGCGACCGTTGCGGCGCAGCCGACCCCCGCGATAACGGCTCCGCCCTCGGCTATTAGTGGCACCCAACGCAGAGCCCGTCATCCCGACCGGAATGGCCGACCTGGTCTTTCGTTCGCGCCGCGCGAACGTCGGCCATGTGGCGGAGGGATCGTGGCAACCAGCGGCCATCACCTCCGGCCCTCGGTTTCATCGGCGCCCGCGTGTTGCACCAGGATGGAGGAATCCCTCTGCAATCTCCAATTTCACGCTAAAATATCCCCACCACCTATGCTCCGAATCCTCTCCACCTACCTCTTCGTCTCCAAAAAACTAACTCCCGAACTCCTCGGCCAAATCTCCTCCTCCGGCTTTCAAGCCATCGAAATCTTCGCCACCCGCAGCCACTTCGACTACGCCAACCCCCAGGAAGTCCGCACCACCGCCCAATCCCTCGCTGATCGCCACCTCCAACTCGCTTCCCTCCATGCACCCACCAGCCGCGACCTCAGCCTCAATCGCGAAGGCGGCACGCCCCTCTCCATCTGCGAAGTCGAACGCGTCCGCCGCATCGAAGCCATGGACGAGCTGAAGCGCGTCCTCGACGTCGCCGACGATCTCCCCTTCCCTCGCATGATCCTGCACATGGGCGGCTCCCGCGAAACCGCCGACCCGCGCAAACGCGACGCCGCTTTCAGCTCCCTCGAACATCTCACCCTGCACGCCCGCCACGCCGGCGTCACCATCTGCCTCGAAAACACTCCCAGCGAAATGGGCGATCCCGTCTACCTCCGCAATTTTGTGGACGAAACCCGCCTCACTACCGTCCGCTTCAATTTCGACATCGGTCACGCCAATCTAGCCGAAGGCCCCGTAGACACCCGCATCGCTATAGCCTTCGACTCCCTCCGCGATCGAGTCATAAGCGCCCATATCCACGACAATCACGGCGAAAAGGACGAGCATCTCCCGCCCTACGAAGGCACCATCAATTGGCCCTCCGCCGTAGCCATCCTAAAATCCGCTTCCGCCGCCGCCGATCTTCCCCTAACCCTCGAACTAAAAGAAAAATCCGGCCCCGAAGCCCCGCCCCTAGCCGATCAACTCCAAGCCGCACACAAGTCCCTGGGCCGCCTAGAAGAAGATTGGTCCAACTCCAACTAACGTCAGTATCGTCCGGTTCTCTTGTAGCGGCCGCCTTCTGAGGCGGGCGCCTTAAACGTCCCGTCGCCACTCTGTAGCGCCGCCATCTTGGCGGCGATTTCCTTGCCAGCAAGATGCCTGCGGTACATGTGAGACGTAATTATATTGGGTGAAATAAATAATTAAGTTGTGGTTCTGGTATTGCGGTCGCCTCTTTACACTGAGCGCCAGCCAGCGACGATTCGGAACTTGGTCGTCCTCGGATGTCTTTTCGCGCTACAATTCCGCTCCATTGCTAATTCAAGCGGGAGAGTGCAGATGAGTTCCTCTGGCAGAATCCACTGGGTACGCGCCTTGGCGGGCGGCTTTCTAGCCGAATTCTCCGTTTTCGTCGTCGTAATTCCTGTCTTAATGTTATGGGGCCAGCACCCCTTACTCTACGTCGCACCACCCGCTTCTCTAGTGGCCTGCTTCCTATTCGCTGTCTGGGTCTCGCGCAAGGTCAATTCGCACTTCGTCTTGCACGGAATTCTGGTTGGAGTAGTCGCCACACTCATCTACGTCGGTTTGACCAAAGGCCAACCCGAACCTTGGCAATACATCCTGGCTCATGCCTTGAAAATCCTAGGCGGTGCGGCAGGTGGCCTAGTCGCATCCAGACAACAAATGTCGCCGAGTGCTACCCCAGCGAACGTAACGTGAGGCGACTCTATCTCAGCCTCTTCATCCTCGGGAACGCCGCTCATCCATAAACGAATTCGCTCTTCTCATCGAGCCTGCCCAGTTTTGGCGGCAAATCTTCCATCGGTCCCATCCACTGCAGTTCCCGATCTATGTCCGCATGCAGCCGGTATTTTTTCTGCACCGACGCGATTGACGACCCGATTACGTCGATCTTCGACAAGTCATACTGGCCCAGCCCCATTTGGCCGCAGTAAACCAGGTACCCGGGCCACTGGCTGTTAATGCTCATCACTTCCAGGCCAACGCGATCCGCCGCGATGTAGTCCGTCGAAGCAATGGCCAGGCGCGAATTCACCGGTGTGCCGGACGTAGGGCCATTTCCTTCCATACCTTCGTAGCCGTCAATGACCGTCGCGCCCCAGAATGGCCGCATCTTCTGAGCCGTGAGCATGATGTTGTATTGCATCTGGCGCACACCGACATGGTACTTGCGCTTATCGCTCCAGTGCCCGTCGCCGGGAGGACTATGCAAAGGCGCACCGAGCGCCATATTTTTCACGGAAAGTGAAGCGACCGCAGCGTTGTGCGTCTTCATGACCGCGCAACAAATCACATATGCATCGGGATCGAACAGCCTGGCAGCCAAACGCACGGGTGTAATGTGCAGGTCATAGTCAATCAGCGTGTGCGTCTCATATTTCGCTTCCCGGTTCAGGTCCACCAGACTCAATTGCTGCGCGCGCCAATCCTTCTCCAGCGGCTTGTAGCCCAGGTTGCTGTAACCCTCCAGCGTGTCGCCCGCCGAGGATTCCGCAATCATCACCGGACCACGGAAACGCGGGGCGAGATAATCCAAAATCCCGTTGATGGCGTCCACGTGTGTGGATGCCAACTGCTTTTCGGTTGAGACGTTGTTCGGCTTAATGAGGACGTATTTCTTCCGTTGAAGTCCCGCCTTAACCTCTTCATCAATGCTCGCCAAAGCGTCGAAAACGTTCTTCCGCCGGTTCTCCCCGTGGGTCAGCGCAACCTTGGAACGTTCCGGATAGGGAAAAATGGGCGGCGCGGTTTTCGCTGGAGAAGTTCCTCCGGACGATTCCGGGAAAGATAGCTCCGACCCCTTCGAACCTTTGGAACACAACAGGACCCCCGCGGCCCCGGCTAGCTGGAAAAAGTGTCTACGTGAGAAATCCACTGTGTCCTCCGTCACTGCCCTCGCGTACGACTAGGGTATCTTCAATTGTAGTCGGTGGAACGGAGGCTTCCTATGACATACGACACATCGCGGCGTGGTTTCTTATCCGCCGGCTTGGCTCTGCCAATACTCGGTTTGACCAGCAAAGTAGGACTGTTTCAGTCCGAGAAGCCCCCTACAAGCATCAATTGCCCCGTTCAGCTGGACTACCGAACCCTTGGCAAAACGGGGTTGAAAGTCACCACCCTGGGATTCGGCTGCATGATTACTTCCGATCCAAGCGTGATTACGCGCGCCGCGGACCTGGGAATCAACTATTTCGACACCGCGCGCGGCTATCAGCACGGCAACAACGAGAAAATGGTCGGCGCCGCGCTCAAAGGCAAGCGTAAACAGATCGTACTGTCCACGAAGTCGGGCGCACCGGATAAGGAAGCCGCATTGAAGGAACTCGACACCAGCTTGCAGGAACTCGGCACGGATTACGTGGACATCTGGTACCTGCATGGCAAGGACAGCCCGGCCGATGTTCATGATGACCTGATGGAAGCGCAGCAAATCGCCAAGAAGCAGGGAAAAATCCGCTTCGCCGGCGTCAGCACGCATACAGGCCAGAAGGAACTCTTGCCCTGGCTGGCGCAGAAGGGCGTGTTCGACGTGGTCCTGGTGGCGTACAACTTCACCATGGATAGCGGCATGGAGCAGGCCGTGGAAGCCGCCGCCAAGGGCAATTTGGGCGTTGTGGGTATGAAAGTGATGGCGGGTGGTTTCCGCAGCCTGAAACCGGGAGATCCCGCTTTCGAGAAGCTACATCGCGAGGGGGCCCTCCTTTCCGCGCTCAAGTGGACACTGAAGAACCCCAATGTGTCCACAACCATCCCCAGCATGACGGACATGGACCAGTTGGAAGAAAATCTGAAGGCCATGGCACAGCCCTTCGGCGGCACAGACGAGAAGTTGTTGGCCACCAAGCTTGAGATAATCTCGCCGCTGTATTGCCGCTTGTGCGGAGACTGTGAAGGCACTTGCGCGAAAGGGCTGCCGATCCAGGACACGCTGCGCTTCCTTACCTACGCCGAGGGCTACGGCCAGTTCGCGCTCGGCCGCGAACGATTTCAGGAACTGCCGGTCGCGCAGAAGATCGTGCGTTGCGGCGACTGCGATGAGTGCACCGTCAAGTGCCCTCACGGCGTCCACGTTTTTGACCGCATGAGCCGCGCCCAAGAATTGTTTGCATGAGAATCAAACTCGTCCTGCCGCTCGTCCTTTTTTTTGCAAGTGCAGCCGGCGCGCAGGAATACCTCAACTGCCACTTGGTTCCCGGCTGGGAACAGTCCGGAACGAAGCGCGAATATACCGCCGACAATCTCTACGAGTACATGGATGGCAACGCAGAAAGCTATCTGCTCTATGGATTCGTGCGCATGCAGGGCATCACCTGCGCCTCTGGCGACAAAAAGCTAGTGATTGATGTATCGGAAATGGAAGATTCCGATCTGGCCTACGGAATGTTTGCTTCCAACAGCGATCCCAACCAACCCATCGCCAACATAGCCATGGGCGGGCAAGTCCAGCCTCGCCGCGCCAGTTTCGCGAAAGGCAAGTTCTACGTGGAAATCGCCGCGAGTCCCGAAGGCGATCACACGTCAGTCCTGCACGCCTTTGCGGCAAAGATGGAAGCGCTGCTCGAAGGCCGCAGCACTCCCCCGGAAGCGTTGCACTGGTTTCCCAAGGAGAACCTCACCTCGGTCCGATTGGTTCCAGAAAGCGTCCTGGGTCTGCGGCAGTTGAAGCGCGGTTACGTGGCAAAGTACACGCAAGGACAGGCATTCATCGTTCTGGAATCCTCGCCCGAATCAGCCGCGGAGACCTTCAAAAAAGTCCAGGCACGTTTTCCCGGCGCGTCACCCGCAAAGGTCGCCGACGAAGCCTTTCAGGCTAAAACCCAGTATCTGGAAAGCATCTGCATCTTCCGCAAAGGCCGCTACGTAGCAGGCTACGCGAACCTCCCCGATTCCCAAGTAGCCGTATCCCGCGCCACAAAACTCGCGGCTCGTATCCCCTAACAACATTCCACTACTCTCAATCTGATCAGCCCTATTCCATTTTAATGTGTGGCATAGTTTGGAGTGCGGCGGCTCGCCACCGCTTTTACGCCGTAAACCCCACCACCAAACTCTCTTCCTCAAAGAAGAGATGTAGTCAATTCTCCAATCCCGCCCGCGCCGATCGGCCGCACATTTTCATACGGCCCCAGTTTTGTTCCAGCGGCCAGTGTCATAAGTCCCCGGATCATATCGTCACAACTACTCGCCTATCCATATTCATCCATGCGAGTGCCCTACCCGCATACAAATCACCCCATCCCACTGACCCGGACGGAGGCATCACCAGGAATCTCACTTTGTGATCGGCTTGAACTCTTGACTCTGTTTGCGGTTGGCAGCTCTGAACCGTCGGTCGTGTTCTACTTCTTCAACACTGCATCCCAATTCATCACCACGCTCATCGGCTGAGTCCCCCCGTTTCTCACTTGCGTGTTGATCAGGAATTTCTGCCCATCTTTGCTCACGTCATACATGATCTGTTCGGACGTCGCTACCGGCTCCTTTTCATCTGCCTGAAACAGCACCAACGGCGCACCTGCGTCAAATCCTATCCCCGCCTTTATCGGCACAGCCATCAGTTTTCCGTCCGCCGAAAAGTAAAACAGCTCCTTTCCATCTTTGCGCCATCTCGGCTGCAGACCGCCTCCGTTCGAAACCTGCCACTTTCCATTTGCTTCAGGAAAGGAAGTCACGTACACCTCCCACTTCCCGCTCTCGTTCGATGAGTACGCCACCCATTTCCCGTCCGGGGAGAATTGGCCGCTCCGATATGCAAAATTCCCCTTCAGGAAGGGTTGACTTTTCAGTTCCGGATAACTGAGCGTCCAAAGTTCCGTGCCGCGCAAATACAGAAAATATTTCCCGTCCTTCGACCAATCATGCGGATACTTATCCACATTGGCCGTCGCCTCCACCGGTTTTTCATCCTGCGACCCGTCCGCCGGCTTGATATAGATGTCGAAAAGCTGCCCGCGGCTGGAAGTAAACGCCAACTTGGTTCCATCCGGACTCCACATGGGCATGGCGTCAATCGCCGGATCGAACGTCAATCTCTTGACTCTCGTTCCCTGAACGTCGTACACCCAAATGTCCGTGTTTTGATTCACCTGGTCCGTCTTATCCACCGCCACCGATTTTCCGTCCGGCGAGAGCGCCACATTCGCGAACTCCTCCGCATTTCCGACCGCCCCGATTTCCTTCCCGCTCCGGTCAAACCAGACCAGCCGCGAAAGCGCCACAGAGTTTCCTCCCTGCGACAGCAGCACGCTTCCACTGTTTACCGCGAAGACCGAGTGCGCAATTCGCGGCACATAGCGCACACCCGGCAGGATTGGGACTGGTTCCCCTTCCATCTCCAGCTTTCCGACATTGAATTTCTGGGCAAACAGCGTCCGGTCTCGCGCAAATACCAGGTATCCCGGCGCGACGTAACTCGCATTCGACGTCGCGTCCGTCAGCTTCTTGATCTCCTTGGAATCCAGCGATCCGACAAATATGGCGTCCGTGCCCGTTTGCCCCGCTACGGTAAACGCCATAAACAGGAAATGTTTCCCGTCTGGCAAAAACTCCGGCCAGCGGTGACTCGTTTCCTTCCTCGCCAGATCCAGCGTCGTCACCGGTGTCAACGTTCCGCCTCCCGCAGAGATTCGATTCACCACCTCTCCCAGCCGCCCGCTCGGCGTGAACAGGATCACCCCCTCCCGATTCCAGGTTCCTCCTCGCCCCGACGGCGCATCGCATAGCGTCTGAACCGGTCCGCCTCCCAGCTCCAGCTTCTTCAGTTTTCCGCTCGCAAAGAAACCAATCGATTTTCCATCCGACGACCAGAACGGGAAACTCGCTCCCTCCGTGTCCGGCAGGCTCCTCACCTCTCGCGAACCTACTTCATAGAGCCACAATTCGCTCTTCTTTCCCGATTCGCCTTCCGCCGCGATCGCCACCGTATGCCCGTTTGGCGCAATGGCCATGCTGTTCACCGGAAAGTTGAACGGCGCGGAAAAATACTCCGCCTGTTCCGCCGGCCGCGAAGTGCGCATTCCAAACACCGCCACCAGCAGCCCTACCGCCAGCAAACCGTTCAGCACCCAAGGCAACCAGCTTATTTGCCTCACCTTCACTCCCACAACGGCGGTCCCGCTTTCCCCTACTCCGCTTTCTCCCGCCCATTGCAACTCGCTTGAAACATCGCCGGCGCTCTGCCAGCGCCTGGCCGGCTCTTTTGCCAGGCATTTCCGGATGACATGGTCCACCCCGCGTGGCCAGAGTGGTTTGATCGCGCTGATTGGCTCCGGCTGCCTTTCCATGATCGCGCTCGCCACGCTCAACTGGTTCTTGCCTTCGAATGCGCGCTTCCCCGTCACCATTTCGTACAGCACCGCGCCCAACGAGAATATGTCGCTCCGGACGTCCACCTCTTTTCCTTCCACCTGCTCAGGCGACATATATTGGAATGTTCCCACCACCATCCCTGCTTCGGTCACCGGAGAACTCGCGGGCGACATTGCGGTCAACGTCACTAAACTCGCGCTTCTCGCTGCGGGCTTGGCCAACCCGAAATCCAGCAACTTGGCCCCGCTCGCCGTCAGCATGATGTTTCCTGGTTTCAGATCTCGGTGCACGATCCCCGCTCGATGCGCCTTATCCAGCGCATCCGCAATCTGGGAGCCATATTTCAGAACCTGCTCCAGTGGCAGCGGGCCTTTTTCCAGCCGTTTCGACAACGGCTCTCCATCCACCAGTTCCATGACCAGGTAGTCCACACCCTCCTGACTGCCCACATCATGCAAGACACATATGTTCGGGTGATTCAATCCGGAAATTGTCTTCGCTTCGCGCTCAAACCGTTGCTTCTGTCCTGCATCCGCCGACATCTCCTTCGGCAGCACCTTGATCGCTACTTCGCGTCCCAGCCGTGTATCCTTCGCGCGATACACTTCTCCCATCCCGCCTGCGCCAAGCGGTCCAACAATCTCATACGGTCCGAGCCTTGAGCCGGAGGCGAAGGTCATAAGTGCACGGATTATAGCCTCAGAACCCCCTGGAGAAGTACCTGCGACTGCATAATCCGATAGCCCTTACCGGACAAGCAGGGACCACATGCTCTGGCAAATGCCCTCAATTGCAGGAAAGCGTCCTCACTCTGAGCTTCCCGAACACTGACCCGTCGTTCGGTCGCTCCAACCTTTTTACAATCTCCGATCCATAATCATTTCAATAGAAGCAGCTTCCTCAAACCGTCAGTCCCCGCAAATACGGCACGCTGGCTTTCATCTTTTCCAGGTCCATTTCCACGAAGTAGTTCTTAATCCCGCCAATTTTCGCCGCCGCAAAAATCTTCTTCCAATCCAAAGTATCCTGTCCCACCGCCATGATCTTCTTCGTCGCCGCGTTCCACCCCTGCACGTGCATCGAAATGAAGCGCCCCGGGTATTTCGTGAAGTATTCCGCGGCGTCGTAGCCCTCGCTGATAGTGGAAACCTGGAACTGGAACTTCACCAGCTTCGGATCAAGCAGCCCGAACAACACGTCATACGTCCGCTTCCCGTCCACCTTCGACAACTCAAATCCCTCGTTGTGCAATCCCTGCTGGATTCCCGCTTTCGCCGACTGTTCCCCCATCTTGTTGTATTCTTCCGCCGCTTTCTTCACATCGTCCATCGTCGGCTTCAACGGCGCGTCCAAGCTTGGCACCAGCATTTGCGTCAAGCCTGCATCTTTTGCCCAGGCAATCCGCCCCGCCATGTCCTTCCGGAGTTCCTCGATGCCGAAATGCGAACTGATGCAGCTCACACCCGCATCGCTCAAAATCTTCCTAAGCTCCGTGCCCTTGTATTTCGCGAGACCCGCAAACCCCGAATCGGCGTAACCCACCGGCGAACAAAGCTCAACGGTTTGAAATCCAGCCGCGGCCAGCACCTTGATGGTCCCCGGAAAATCCTTCGCGATCATGTCCCGGACAGGCCAAGTCTGGCACCCAATTGGCAAGCCCAGCGGATTCGCACGCAACTTCAGCGCGCCTGCGCCCAGCAAGCCCACCACGGCCGCCTGTGTCGCTGCCGTTCTGCAAAACTCTCTTCTTGAAATCTCACTCATCGAAGCCTCCTTGCCCCTTTCGCTAACAAATCCCTCTCCGCTCAAGTGGGCATTCACAAAATTGTTCTGTTCCCTGCTCCTGCCGTCCTGCCAAAACTGTTTCGGACCGTTTCCTATAAAGGTCCCGTCAGGGCACGGCTTCAGCCGTGCCGAAGAGCCCTTGCCACCCAGGGGTTTTAACCCCTGAGGTCTGCGAGACTACAGCTCCCACCCGCTTCGCCGCTCCGGACGCACCAACTTCTGCCCAGCCTCGGAGCTAACCTTCAAATTGCCTCGATCCCAACTGAGTTTCTCTCCCATCTGCGAGGCCACATTCCCCAGCAGCAATGTTTCCGTAACCTTCCCCGAAAACTCGAAGTTCCCGCCCGGCTTGTCCTTCCCGCCTTTGCAGGCGTCCAGCCATTCCCTCTCGTTGCCGGGTGACCTCGGCAAAGTCTTCGGCGGCTGTTGAAAGCTATCCATCTTCGCCTGCGGAATCAGCTTCGGATTCTCACCATTGAACGAGCAAAGAATCTTCCCGCGGTCTCCCACGAACAGCAGCCCTTCATCCTCTTCACCGTCTCCCTTCAACGGACGTCCTTCTTCCAGTTCCTCCGGCCGCTCCGGTTTCAAACCGCCGTCATACCACGTGAATTTCACCGGCGGCATCTCTCCGCGCGCCGCAAAGTTGTAGCGTATGATCGAAGCCTGCGGATAAGTCTCCGGGTAGCGTTCGGTGGAACTTGCCTCCACGCTTACCGGCGCTTCCAGTTTCAACACGCGGAAGATCGTGTCATAGCTGTAGCAGCCCATATCGCCCAGCGCGCCGCATCCGAAGTCCACCCACCCACGCCATGCAAACGGCAGGTAAACGTGATTGTATGGGCGCTCCGGCGCCGGCCCCAGCCACAGGTTCCAATCCAATCCTTCTGGCACCGCTTCCACTTCCTTCGGCCGGTCCACTCCTTGCGCCCAGTAAGGACGGCTCGACCAGTTCTTCACCTCCCGCACCGGACCAATCGCGCCACTCCAAATCCATTCGCAAAGCAACCGCGTAGCTTCCGAAGCCTGGTTTCCCACGGCAATCTGCGTTGCCACGCCTGTCTCCCGCGCGATCTCGGCAATTCGCCGTGCCTCATAGATCGTGTGCGTCAAAGGCTTCTGGCAAAACACATGCTTGTGCTTCTTCATCGCCGCGGCGGATATCGCCGCGTGCAAATTGTCCGACGTGCACACCACCACGGCGTCCAGGTCTTTCTGCTTCTCCAGCAATACCCGGAAATCGCTGTAAGCCGCGCAGCCGCGAGATTCGCCAGAGCGCTTTTGTGTCCCGTTGTACCCGTCCACAATCTTCTGGCAAGGTTCGCGCCCCGCCACTCCGCTCGTCACGTGCAATGCATGCGTCAACTCCAGCGGCTCGTCCGGGCTCAGCCAATCCCATCCGCTGTCTACGCCCAGCAGCTTCCGCACGGAATCGCGAAACTCGTGTGTGCCCCATTGCGGATAGTTCGCCCCGGATTTATTGCAATCGCATACCGCCACGCCCTGCACGTCGGGCTCCTTCAAAAAATGTAGCATCACGCGCAAACCCTGCGCCCCCACGCCGATAAACGCAATGTTCACTTTGTCGCTCGGCGGAACATACCCCACGCCTCCCAACACCCGCCGCGGCACAATCGTAAATCCCAGCGCCGCTGCCGCCGTTTGTCCGATGAATTTGCGCCGCGATACTCCGCCTTCTACCTCAGACTTTTCCCGATTCTCCACTGGCCCTCCCTGACCGCAGCACACACCCACTCCAAGTTCTTGGCTGCTCTCCGAATTTTGTGTTGATTCATCTCAGGCCTGACAACCCATACTCTATTCCAAACTCGCCCTCGCGTCTGCAAGATTTTCCTCTCCCCCGCTCTCGACCTCGCAGATACTCAATGTTAAATCGATGCAATTATATGCAATTTGGGCGGGGCGGGAGTGCCTAGTAGATTGCCATCGTTGCGAATGCCGATTCGCCCCGCTTAATTACGGCGTACAATTTCTTCCATGAACACACGCCGCCTGACATTCCTCACTGCCCTGGCCTTAGTGACGGTCGTCGTTGCCTTCGCCGATGACTCTTGGGTGATTCGCGAAGATGGGGCGGGCCCAGTCAAAATAGGCATGAGTCTTTCCCAGCTGAACGCGCTTCTCCACGAAAAATTCGTCATGCCAACCGAAAAAGATGAAAGAGCGTGCTTCTACGAAAGCCCGAAGAAGCAGCCCAAGCTGACATTCATGATGCTGGATGGGCGGCTTGGACGCATTGAGGTGAGCGAACCCGGGGTGCGGACGACTATGGGAATTCAGGTCGGTGATCTGGAGAAACACGCATTGCAGGTGTACGGCAGCAGGCTGAAGATCAAGCCACATGCCTACACTGGGGACGAGGGTGGCCACTATTTGACCGCCAGGTCGCTCGACGGTCACTTCGGCATTCGCTTTGAAACCGACGGCAAGAAGATCACGATGTACTATGCTGGCCGCTTTGACGCCATCCAGTACATCGAGGGCTGCGAATAGTAGACCGGACGCCTGCTCCGACAAAATCCCCGATTGACCTTCTTTCTGACATAGTCAATCCTACGGTTTGAGGCTGCGCTGATGATCGAAGTCACTATCTCCGAATTCAGGGCCAAGTGCTGCGCTCTGCTTGAACGCGTGCGCCGCACTCGCCGGCCCATTCGCATCACTCGCTATGGCAAGCCCATCGCAGAAATTGTTCCTCCGAGCCCCTCGGTAGACCGCGCCAAGTTATTCGGCTCAATGAAGGGTTCCTGCAAGATCATCGGCGACATAATCTCCCCTGCCAATGATGAGGACGAATGGGAAGTCCTCGGCGATTGAATCCCGTACCGCCCAATCGCGCCCCATGCTTCTTCACCGTTTCCCAAACCTGAGAACCTGCCTCTTCTCTGCTAAACTGTTCGTTTGAACTCACAACAGAGAACCTCACCATGACCATCATCACCATCGAGCACGCAGGCCAATATGACGGCCAGGAAGTCACCATCCGCGGCTGGCTCTACAACCTCCGCGAATCCGGCAAACTCCTCTTCCCCATCTTTCGTGACGGTACCGGCATCATTCAGGGCGTTTGCTCCCTGAAAGAAAATCCCGAAGCCTTCGAGGCCCTCAAAGGTCTCACCCAGGAATCCAGCGTCATCGTCACCGGCAAAATCCGCGCCGAGCAGCGCGCCCCCGGCGGCTACGAAATCGGCGTCAGCAAAATCCAAATCGTCCAGAAAGTTCCGGAGTCCACGCCCTTCCCCATCCAACTCAAAGAGCATGGTGTGGATTTCCTTCTCGACCAGCGCCACCTCTGGATCCGCACCCCGCGCCAGGCCGCTATCCTGCGCATCCGCGCCGAAGCCGTCCGCTCCGCCCGTGAATTCATGGACTCCCAGGGCTACACCCTCACCGACGCCCCTATGTTCACCCCCGCCGCTTGCGAAGGCACCAGCACTCTCTTTGAAGTGAACTACATCGACGACCAGAAAGCCTATCTCACGCAAAGCGGCCAGCTCTACATCGAGGCCACCGCCATGGCCCTCGGCAAGGTCTACACCTTCGGCCCCACTTTCCGCGCCGAAAAATCCAAAACTCGCCGCCACCTCACCGAATTCTGGATGCTCGAGCCCGAAGCCGCCTACGCCGAACTCAACGACATGATGGACCTCGGCGAAGGTCTCGTCAGCGCCATCGTGCAAGGTGTCGTCAAAAACAAGTCCCGCGAACTCGAGACTCTCAAGCGCGACATCAAGAAACTCGAAAACATCAAGCCGCCTTTCCCCCGTATCACCTACGAAGAAGCCGTTGCCGTCCTCCAAAAGCACGGCAACCCCGCCAAGTTTGGCGACGACTTCGGCGGCGACGAAGAAACCATCATCTCCAACGAGTTCGGCCGTCCCGTCATGGTCCATCACTACCCCGCAGCCATAAAGGCCTTCTACATGCAGCCCGACGCCCAGCGCTCCGACCTGGCGCTCTCCTTCGACATGCTCGCCCCCGAAGGCTACGGCGAAATCATCGGCGGCAGCCAGCGCATCCACGACTACGACCTTCTAGTTAAACGCCTGAAAGAAAACAACTTACCTATTGAATCCTTCCAGTGGTACCTCGACCTCCGCCGCTTTGGCAGCGTCCCTCACGCCGGTTTTGGCCTCGGCCTCGAGCGCACCGTCGCCTGGATCACCGGCACCGAGCACATCCGCGAAGTCATCCCCTTCCCCCGGATGATTTACCGGGTATATCCTTAATACCGGGTAGATTCGGCATTTCCCGTACTCCCTTGCATCGCGTGCGGTTCAAATCCCTGCTGAGCGTCCGGGTGCTCTGGCCCTCGTCGAGAGTCGCTTTGCTTTTGCCTCTCGTTTACCCTGAGTGCTTTCCGCGAAGGGCCACTCGTCACTCGCCACTTTCGGCGAATTGAGAACTTTTATGCCTCAAAAAATCCGCATCATCGGCGTACCCATGGACCTCGGCGCCAGCCGCCGCGGCGTGGATATGGGCCCCTCCGCCCTGCGCGTTGCCGGCCTGCAATCCCGCATCAAGCAGCTCGGCCATCAAGTCGAAGACATCGGCAACCTCGCCGTGAAACAAGCCGAAGAAATGCCCATCGGCGAGAAACGCGCCAGGTATGTGGATGAAATCGCCGACACTTGCAAGGAGCTGGGCCTCGCCGTCCAAAAATCCCTCGAAGAAGGCTTCATGCCCCTCATCCTCGGCGGAGACCATTCCATCGCCGCGGGTTCCACCAGCGGAGTTGCCAACCATTTCCGCAAAGAGAAAAAGCAGATTGGCTGTATCTGGCTGGATGCCCATAGCGACATGAACACCCCGGAAAGTTCGCCCTCCGGCAACGTCCATGGCATGCCCCTGGCCGGCATCCTCGGTTACGGCGTTCCCGAACTTCACGACCTCTTCGGCTACAAGCCGAAGATCGAGCCGCAAAATGTAGTTTTAGTCGGCGTGCGCGATTTGGATTCCCACGAAAAAAAGTTCATCAAAAAACTGGGGGTCAGAACCTTCACCATGCGCGATATTGACGAACGCGGCATGCGCGAGGTTATGGCCGACGCCCTCAAATTCGCCATGGACGATACCGAAGGCGTCACCGTCAGCCTGGACATGGATTTCCTCGACCCCAGCGACGCTCCCGGTGTCGGCACTCCCGTTCGCGGCGGCGTCACCTATCGCGAAGCCCACCTCGCAATGGAAATGATTGCGGACAGCGAAGCCATGGTCTCCATGGAAATCGTCGAAATCAATCCCATCATCGACGAGCACAACCGCACCGCAATCCTTGGCGTCGAGCTAGTCCTCTCCGCCCTCGGCAAAAAAATCCTCTAGCCTTGCATTTTCTCCGGCTTTCTCTTGTCCTTGCAGGGGCGCAGCACGCTGCGCCCCATGTCCGCAAGTTCGCCTGATCTTGCCTCAGCAGTGGGTCGCGTTTGGGTTTCTCTTGAACTTGCAACGTAGGCCGAGTCTTCGAGCCCTGCGGCTTTTCTCTTGCCTTTGTAGTGGCCAGCCTTCAGGCTGGTTCTGGCCTTCTCTCGCCTCTGTAGGGTCCGTCCTTCTGCCTGCCCGCCGCAGGAGGGAGGCGGGCCGCTCTTGCTAACCCTCATCCACCCATTTTGCTTTGCGAAGAAATGCGGTCCGGGCACCTCCACTCAGTAAGTGTCACGTATGTTAGACTCCTTTTCATCGCAGCTGACTCCAGCGCTCAAACGCTTCGTGCAGTGACCGCGATCTGAAAACAGTGATCCCCCCATGGCTTCTTCCGGTTTAACCTGCATTCTCAATCGCACTTCGGGCGGCCGTCCGGGTCCCGAACTCTGCGAAAGGCTCTCCCGCATATTTGCTGAAACTCGCACGCCCGCGCGCATCCATTTGGCCTCCAGTGGCTCTGAACTCTCCGCGCTGACTCGCCAGGCCGTGAAAGAAAACAGCCCCATTATCGTGGCCGGCGGTGGAGACGGCACCATAAATGCCGTGGCCAACGAACTCATGGGAACTTCCATCACCCTCGGTGTTCTTCCGCTTGGCACTTTGAATCATTTCTCTAAGGATTTGCACATTCCACAGAATCTCGAACACGCCGCCCGCACTCTCGTCGCCGGCCGCACCGTTCCCGTGGACGTCGCTGAAGTCAATGGCCGCTTTTTCGTTAACAATTCCAGTCTGGGCATTTATCCGCACATCGTGCGCCTCCGCGAAGAGCAGCAGAAGAAGTCCGGCACCAAGAAGTGGGTAGCTTTCGTTCAAGCCCTCTTTGCGGTTCTGAAGCACTACTCGTTCCTTCGCGTTCACCTGCGCGTGAATGGAGAGGAGCTTTCTTGCGAGACGCCCTTGGTCTTCGTCGGAAATAATAGATATGAAATGGAAGGATTGAAGCTCGGCGAGCGCAGCCGGCTCGACGCGGGCGAACTCTGCCTCTTTGTCGCAAATGGCGTTCGCCGGAGCGACCTGGTGCGATTTGCTTTTCTGGCGCTGGTCGGGCGCTTGCACGATGCCCGCGATTTCGATGTTCTGCTTACAGATCAAGTCTCCATCGAGACGGGCAGGCCCCGCTCGAACATTGCCACGGACGGCGAAGTGAATCCTCTGAATACTCCATTGCATTACCGCACGCATCCCGGCGCTCTGCGCGTCATTGTGCCCGCAAAAAATTCCCGGGAAGCAGCGCCTCTCGCACTTTAACTGAAATGCGCACCCTTGCTCATTTATCGGACCCTCATTTCGGCCGCATCGAGCGAGCTACGGTGCAGGCCACGATTGTCGCCGTTACCCGGGCCAGACCCGACGTCGTCGTCGTTTCAGGCGATCTTACTCAGCGCGCGAAACCACGTGAGTTTCAAGAAGTCCGGCGGTTCCTGGATGCGCTCCCTTCCCCGCAAATTGTCGTTCCGGGCAACCACGACGTGCCTTTCTACAACGTCCTGGCACGCGCCTTACATCCCCTTCGCAATTACCAGCGCTATATCAACAAGGATCTCGAGCCTTCTTACTCCGATGAGGAAATCGCCATCGTAGGGATCAATACCGCCCGCTCGTTCACCTTTAAGGGTGGTCGCATTAACCGCCAGCAGGTGGCTACGACGTGCGCGCGTCTGGAGGCAGCTGGCGAGAATCGCACGCGCATCGTGGTCTCTCATCATCCCTTCGACCTGTCCGAAACCCCAGAGCTTCACGGCTTGGTCGGTCGCGCGGACATGGCCCTGGCCGGCTTTGCGTCCTGCCATGTGGATATAATCCTGTGCGGCCATTTGCATGTCAGCGGCTCCGGTCAAAGCGCCCCGCATGACGACCTTCCAGGGTATCCCGTGCTCGTCATCCACGCAGGAACCGCCACCTCAACGCGCACTCGCGGTGAACTAAACTCGTTTAATATCATCCAGGTGGATCGCTCGTTTGTTTCTATTCAGTGCCTCACTTGGAACCGTATGCAGGATTCCTTCTTACCCTCCGAGACCGCCCAATTTCAGCACACACCCGCAGGTTGGTCCCGCAGTTAGGCTTTGCCATTGTAGGGGCGCGGCAAGCTGCGCCCCATGTCCGTAAGTTCGCATGATCTTCTCTCCCCAGTAGGTCGCCCAAGCGCGACGTCCCAAACGCTTGAGTGCCCCGGGTAGCGTCTACTTACCGGGGAATTTTGACTTTTCAGTTTCCCATCCCTAACTCCACCTCATCGCCTCGTACTCAACCTCCACCATCTTCTCCTGTGTTACACTCTCCCCTGCCGATCGCGCGAAACTGATTCTAACGACCGAGTTCTCTGGCCACCCGATGCGCAAAACCCTTTCCATCCTTGGAGGAGATATGTCCGCCCGCATAAACCGCATCTCAATTCCCGCCGCCGTCTCAATCGTGTTGTTCCTGGCCTTTCTTCTCTGCGTTCCCCTTGCGAACGCGCAATCGGCCAACGCCGCTCTGCTCCTGCGCAGGCCCACCGTCAGCCGCACGCAAATCGCTTTCAGTTACGGCGGCGACCTCTGGATTGTGGATCGTAATGGCGGCGAAGCGCGTCGCCTCACCAGCGACATCGGCATCGAGTCCGATCCTTACTTTTCTCCCGATGGCTCGCTCATCGCCTTCACCGCCGAATACGATGGCAATGAAGATGTCTACGTCATGCCCGCCGCCGGAGGCATGCCCAAGCGCCTCACCTCGCATCCCTACAATGATCAGGTCGTTGGATGGACTCGCGACGGCAAGCGCGTTCTCTTTCGCTCTGCACGCAATAGTATTTCCGGTTTCAACCGCATCTATTCCGTCAGCGTCGAGGGCGGCTTCCCCGATGAACTGCCTCTGCCCATGGCTGAGGAATTGTCCTACTCTCCGGACAGTTCCCACGCCGCCTATGTGCCCTTCACCAATTTCAGGGAAAACTGGGATTTCCAGCGCGGCCTAAAGCACTATCGTGGTGGCACCGCTTCGCCCATCTGGATCGCCAATCTCGCCGATTCTTCCATTGAGAAACTTCCCCGCAAAGACTCCAACGACTCCACTCCCATGTGGTTCGGCGATCGCATCTATTTCCTTTCGGACCGCAACGGCCCCGTCAATCTCTTCGTCTACGACATTTCGTCCAAACAAGTTTCCGAAGCCATCCCCAGTAACGGCTTAGATATTAAGTCCGCTTCCGCCGGCCCGGACTCCATCGTCTACGAACAATTCGGCTCACTCCACCTCTTTGATCTCGCCACCGGCAAACAGCATGCTGTCGACATTCGCGTGACCGGAGACTTCCCGGCCGTACGCCGTCATTTCGTCAAGGCCGCTGAGCAAATCCAGAACGCTAACATCTCTCCTACCGGCGCGCGCGCCGTCTTTGAAGCCCACGGCGAAATCCTCACCGTTCCCGTCGAGCACGGCGACATTCGCAATCTCACCAATTCCCCGGCGGTCGCGGACCGCGATCCCGCGTGGTCCCCGGATGGTAAGTGGATCGCCTATTTCTCCGATGAATCCGGCGAATATGCTCTGCACTTGCGCTCCCAGGATGGCCTCAGTGATGTCCGCAAGATTTCTCTCGGCAATCCGCCAACCTTTTACTACTCCCCCGTCTGGTCACCGGACGCCAAGAAAATTGTCTACAGCGACAAACGCCTTAATCTCTGGTATGCCAACATCGATGGCGGCTCTCCCGTCCTGATTGACACCAACACCTACGAGGGGGCTAGCTTCAATCCCGCCTGGTCCCCGGACAGCCGCTGGGTCGCCTACACCCGCCAACTCGATAACGGCGTCCATGCCGCCTTCATCTACGGCCTCGAGGACAAAACTCCACATCAGGTTACCGATGGCATGAGCGATGCCGCTTACGTCGCCTTTGATGTCAACGGAAAGTACCTCTACTTCACCGCCAGCACCGACGACGGTCCCGCCATGGCCAGCAGCATGGGCGCCTTCAAGGTTCCCGTCACCCGCGCCGGATACGTCGTTGTTCTGCGCAAGGATTTGAATTCGCCTCTCGCTCCACAAAGCGACGAGGAAAAAGTCACTGCACCTGTCTCGTCTTCCGGCAAATCCGATGCCGCCGGGAAAGATAAGCCTCCTGCCGATATGGAGGATTGCAAACCGGAGGGCGCGCCTGGCGCCGCGGAACCGCCCAAAGAAGCCACCGCAAAAGACGCCGACAAAGAGAAAGATAAGGGTAAAGACAAAGACAAGGATGCCAAAGAGAAAAAAGTTGAGGAAAAACCAAAGGAACCTGCCCCGGTAAAGATCGATTTCGATAACATCGATCAGCGCATCCTTTCACTCCCCTTCCCCGTTCGCAACTACGGCGGCATGCTCGCCGGAAAGACACATATTCTTTATTTGCTCGAGGGGCCGCAGGTGGATGATTACTCCAACCCCGGCCAGATTGTGCACAAATTCGATGTATGCACCCGCAAAACTGACAAACTCCTCGACAATATCGGCAACTTCTTCATCTCCTCCAATGGCGAAAAGGCTCTCTACGAACAGTTGCCCGCGGGCGCTACTTCCGGTGGCGAGGATGGCGAACGGCCCCATGGCGCCTGGTTTATCAAGCCTGTTGACGCCCTTCGCAAGCCTGGCGAACCCGGCAAGCCTGACGGGGCACTAAACCTGGAATCCATGGAAATCGCCGTGGACCCTCGCGCCGAGTGGAATCAGATGTTCCACGAGACTCTCCGCATCGAACGCGACTTCTTCTACGACCCCAACATGCACGGTGCTGACCTGAAAGCCCTCGCCGCTGCCTATCAGCCTTTCGTCGACAACGTCATGAGTCGCGTCGATCTCAACTACATCTTTGGCGACATGCTCGGCGAAATCACCGCCCAGCACGTGTACATTTACGGCGGCGATCGCCCTGAAGTGAAGCACGTCAGCGGCGGCTTGCTCGGCGCTGACTACAAAATCGAGAACGGCCGCTATCGCTTCGCGCACATCTATCACGGCGAAAACTGGAACCCCGGCCTGCGCGCTCCCCTCACCGAGCCCGGCGTGAATGTCCACGAAGGCGATTATCTGCTTGCCGTGAATGGCCGCGAACTCCTGGGCACCGACGAAGTCTACAGCTTCTTCCAGGAAACCGCCGGCAAGTCCGTGCAACTCAAAGTCGGCTCGGATCCCTCCGGGAAAGATGCCCGTGCCGTTACGGTCGTTCCCGTTCCCAGCGAGCGCGCTCTCCGTCAGCGCGCTTGGATGGAAGACAATCGCCATAAAGTCGACCAGCTCAGCAACGGCCGCCTCGCTTACGTCTATTTACCGGACACGGGCGTGAACGGCTACACCAATTTCAATCGTTACTATTTTCCCCAGTGGAATAAGCAGGGCGCTGTGATTGACGAGCGCTTCAACGGCGGCGGTTGGATTGCCGATTACATCGTGGATTGGCTCAAGCGCCCGCTCCTGGCTGCGGCCATGACTCGCGAAGGCAAGGACAACTATATTCCGCAAACCGTTTTTGGTCCCAAGGTCATGCTCATTAATCAATATGCGGGCTCCGGCGGCGATGCTTTGCCGTGGATGTTCAAGCGCCTCGGCACCGGCCCGTTGATCGGCACGCGCACTTGGGGAGGCCTGATAGGTATCGGTGGTTATCCGCCGTTGATGGATGGCGGCGGTGTTACTGCGCCGCGCTGGGGCGGCTTCAATCCGGACACCGGGGAATTTGACATCGAAAATCGCGGCATCGCTCCGGACATTGAAGTTGAATTCGATCCGGCCGCCTGGCGCCAGGGCCACGATCCGCAACTCGAAAAGGCCGTCGCGGTTGCTCTGCAGGATCTAAAGGATCATCCGGTGCCGCCCGTCAAGCGCCCCAAGTATCCCGTCTACCATTGGTCCGCCATGCGTTCCCAGGCCAGTCAACAAAACAAATAGCGCCGCCAAGCCGAATTTGGCCATCCGCATCTTGTTTCCTTGTAGCGCAGGGAGAGTCTTCGAGCCCGCGGCTTTTCTCTTGGGTGTGTAGGGCCCGTCCTTCCGAGGCGGGCCGCTCTTGGGTTCACCCCGTAGGGGCGCAGCACGCTGCGCCCCATGTCCGCAAGGCCCATAAATCTTGGCGACTAAGCTCTTGGACTGCGGCGGCTACCCGCCGCTTTTACGGTCGCACCCCACGCAGCAATTCTCTCTTTTCACCTGTAGCTCACCCCTTCAGGGGTGAGGCTTTCCGCCGCCCCTCCAAAACTCGCCCCACCACCCCAAACCCCTCCACCCGCTCTTTTCCTG
The DNA here is from genome assembly GCA_963702915.1 of Candidatus Acidiferrales bacterium. Lineage (GTDB taxonomy): Bacteria > Acidobacteriota > Terriglobia > Acidiferrales > UBA7541 > Acidiferrum. The sequence continues at coordinate 4,762,389 of OY969770.1, read as the reverse complement.
TGACGAAAGTCACAGCGACTTCCCATTTCAAGCGCAATCCTTGTAATCCTGGCAAGGAATCGTTCGGAGTCGCTATGGCACTTTCCTCCAAACTCGAATTCAGAGGAAGCGGAACCACCACTAGGAGTGATAGTTGGCCTTTGCCATAATAAACAGGGCCTCTCGGTCTATACAGGCCCGCATCGTCAGTCTAAGATTATAGAATTCACGGGGGCATCTGTGAGCGCACAATTCGGCCAGACTTACAATCGAGCTGTCTTCCGCTCACTCTTGCGCCATCCTAGCGCTGATCTCCTAGGCCTGTTTCTGGCTTCAATTCTCTGTGCTCTCCTGCCCCTCGGCTCTCCAATGGGCCTTAGCGCCAGAAGTCACAACAAGTCCGCCCCCCAGTCCGCCACGCTCGCCCCCATCACCATTGATTACCCTTCCGACCAGACCCTGTTTCCACCTGACTTTGCTCCGCCCACCTTCCAGTGGCGCGATGCCGATCCCGCCTCCATCGTTTGGCGCATCGATGTCACCTTTGCCGACCACTCCTCCAGCCTCCACCTCCAGTCCAGTGGTGAGCGCATGCGCATCGGCGACATCGATGAACGTTGTGCCAAGGCTGGCGCAGTCCCACCCACACTGACTCCCGAGCAGGCCACTGGTCACACCTGGAAGCCGGATGCTGAGACCTGGGCAGCCATCCTGAAGCATTCGGTGAAGCGCCCCGCCTCTCTCACTATCACCGGTTTCCGCGATCAGGCCTTGACCCAACCTTCTTCTCAGGGACACGTCGCTCTTCAGGCCTCCAAGGATCCCGTCGGCGCTCCCATCTTCTTTCGTGACGTTCCTCTGATTTCTGTCCCTGTGGGCGAAAAGGGCGTAATCATGCCCATCCCCACTGCTGCCATCCCTTTTATCGCCTGGCGCCTTCGCTATGTCGGCGAAACCAAAAGCCGCTTGATGATGGAGGGCCTGCCCACCTGCATCAACTGCCACTCCTTCTCGAAGGATGGCACCGCCCTGGGCATTGACGTAGATGGCCCCGGCAATGACAAGGGCCTCTACGGTATTGTCCCCGTCAAAAGGGAAACCTCCATCCGCAATGAAAATGTGCTCCGCTGGAGCTCTTTCGCCGAAGAGAAAGCGAGCAAGCGCTTCGGCTTCATGTCGCAGATCTCTCCGGATGGTCAGTACGTGATCACCTCCATCGAGAATCCCGGCTCGCACATTAAGGATTTCGACTCCCGCTTCTACAACGGCTTCTATCGCGATTATGGTTTTGGTCAGGTCTTCTACCCCACCAAGGGCATTTTGGCCTGGTACAGCAAGGCCTCCGGTAAACTGAAGCCTCTTCCGGGTGCCGACGATCCCGCTTTCGTCCAGGCCTCCGCCTTCTGGAGTCCCGACGGCAAATATCTGGTCTTCTCCCGCGCCCCCGCGAAAGAGCCGTATCACGAAGGCCAAAACGTCGCGCAATATGCCAACTCTCCCGACGAAACCCAGATTCAGTACGACCTCTATCGCATCCCTTTCAATAACGGTAAAGGCGGAACGCCGGAACGCATTGAAGGCGCCTCGCAAAATGGCATGAGCAATAACTTCCCCAAAGTCTCACCCGACGGCCGCTGGATCGTCTTCGTGCAGAATCGCAATGGCCTGCTCATGCGCCCAGACAGCAACCTCTACATCGTGCCCTTCAATGGCGGCAAGGCTCGCCGGCTCGACTGCAACTTTCCCCGCATGAATTCCTGGCACACATTCTCTCCCAACGGCCGCTGGCTCGCCTTCTCCTCTAAAGGCCGCACACTTTACACCCAGCTTTTCCTCACCCACATTGACGAAGACGGCAAAGATTCTCCCGCCATTCTCATCGAGAACGCCACGGCAGCGAATCGCGGCGTGAACATCCCCGAATTCGTCAACATTCCTCCCGACGGCATGGTCAAGATGGATGCGCCCGCCACGGAGTTCTACCGCCTCACCGATGTTGCCGGCGAACTTGCTCGCAAAGGCGATTACAACGCAGCCGCCTCCGAATGGAACAAAGCCGTCGAACTCGATCCCGCCGACGGCAAGGCGCGCTATCATCTCGCGTACGCTCTCGACAAACAGGGCCAGCTCGAACAAGCCATCGCGCAGTACCGCAAGGCCGTCGAACTGGACGCAACGAATGCCGCTGCGTATTCCAGCCTTTCCGTCGTCCTGGCGCGCGCCGGCAATCTTCCAGATTCCATCGCCGCGGCGAAGCAGGCTCTTGCGCTCAACCCCAAAGACGTGCTCACCGAAGGCAATCTCGCCGCGAGCCTGCTGGAAACCGGGCAAACGGATGAAGCGGTCGAGCACATCAACAAAGCCTTGGAACTCGATCCTGAGTTTCCGGATGCGCACAACATGCTGGGAATTGTCCTCGCGCGTGAGGGAAAGCTCGATGAAGCCATCGCTCATCTGCTGAAAGCCGTTTCGCTTACGCCGGATTCCGTCGAATATCGCTTCAACCTCGGCCGCGTATACGCGGCGCAGCACAGTTTTACCGAAGCGATCCCGCAATTTGAAAAGGCTGTCGAACTTTCTGGTGGGAAAGAACCGCAGAGTCTGGAAATGTTGGCTGCGATGTATTCGGAAGTGGGCCGTTTTTCAGATGCCGCTCGCGCCGCACGCCAGGCCTTGGCAACCCCCGCGGCGCAAAATGATTCCAATCTGTCTGGTGAACTTCGCGCCAGAATCGCTTATTACGAATCGCAACCCGATGGAGTCGTCCCGAATCCCTGATTCGCCTCGCCTATCGTTTTCTACCGCAGTCGTCCGTTTATAAGTGTAGGGGCGCAGCAAGCTGCGCCCCATGTCCGCAAGATTTCTAGTCCTTACTGCTGTTCTGTACTTCAAGTCCCCAAGATCTCTCGTCCCAACCTCCAAACCTCTTCCTGTCTTCCGCAATTTACAGCGGCTGATCCGTGGCGCTGGCCGGGTTCCCGCAGGCGTAGAAGATCACGTTGTTTTGATCCAGGTAGAAATATCGTACGCCGCTCGAGCTCGACGCCGGATTCGCGTTCACCGTGAACGTGTTGATGTATCCGCCCCCATCCGCCGGGCCGGGAACATAGATAAAGTTGTAGCCGCTCTTTTGCCCGTTCGCTAGATTCTGATCTACCAAGCCGGCTGCGGTCGGGCTTGGCGTCGTTGCCGGCCCCAGGTCGGAAAGCGCTGCCGGGTAGCCCATGTTATAGGTGAATTTGTACGTTAGGAAAGCCTGTTGCAGTGACTGCATCGCGCCCGCTGCTGCCGCTTCATTCGCCGATGCGCGCGCGCCCAAGAGTTGCGGCACCAACAGCGCAGCGATAATCAGGATGATGGCCACCACGATCAGAAGTTCGATTAACGAGAATCCCTTTTGTCGTTTGCGCATTTCCCGATTCTCCTGTCCGCGTTCTCTATCTGCTTCCAAGTGCGGTGGGACATCTCTCCGACTCGCGTACAGTGTGGGGTTTGGGGCGGGAAAACCCTATGGAGCATCTGCTTCAATTCGGGGCCTACCCCTGTCCTACGCCAAAGCCCCGTTTTTTCCGTACCTTGGTTATAGTACCCTTATTCACCAAGCCACTGTCCTTCCCTCGCTTGAATTCACTAATGCCCTTCTATTCTTAAGCTTGGAGCCTGGCCACTGCCCTCCCCTTATCTGTCCTTACTCCCCATTTCTCTTATCATAACCAATCGGGTACCTGTCCCTCGTTCAGAACGAGCGAGTTTTGCCGGTAGGGGCGGCCGCCTGAGGCGGGCGCCCCATGTCCGCAAGGTCAGCCGAACTTGGCACCGCTTTGCCTTTCCCTCCCCCCGCCTCCCGCCTTGCCCTACTCACCCCGCAGGAGTACCATTCGTGGCACCCCTCAATCTTGCGTGAAGTCCCTGTCAGCAGGAGCAAGGAATCGAAACGGTTGCACTCCTTCGCGAAACCCGCGTGGCGTGTGCCATCCCTGGGAGGATCAAATGTGGACTGACAAGAAGCCCGAAACCACCAAGGCCGCCGAGCCGCCGCGTCCGGTCGAGCAGCCAACTCCCGACCGCGCGTCGGGTTGGCTGGGAGCAAGTCTGCGCGTCAAAGGCGACATCACCGGCACCGAAGATCTCTTGATTGACGGCACCGTGGATGGCAGCATCCAGCTCGAAGGCCGCAAGTTGACCGTCGGCAAGGCCGCTAAGGTCAACGCGGATGTGGATGCCAAGGACGTTCTGGTCTACGGCTACGTCAAGGGGAACGTTCACGCCAAGGGTCGCGTCGAGATCAAGAAGGACGGCTACATCGTCGGCAATCTGACCACCGCGCAAATCATGATCGAAGATGGCGCCGACTTCAAAGGCACCATCGAAATCGATCGCGGCACGCCAAAAGAAGCCGACAAGAACGCTCCTCCGCGCGCCGCCGCAGCCGCCGCCGGTGCTAGCGCCAGCACGGCTCCAAAAAGCATCTGACGATTTTCAGGGCGCATCTCTGTTTCTCTTTCGTCAGGGCATGACTTCAGTCGTGCCGCAACTCGCGCAAAAAACAAATCCACCGCCTATTTTGCTTTTGCTGTGAACCCCCCATAGGTCAGGTAGATGCCGAGAATCACTGTGATCGCGGCCTTCACGTAGTAATGCACTACGTAGTGTCCCCCAAGGAAAAGTCCCTCGTCCGCATGTGCGGGCAGGAACAGAACGAGCAAGCCTTTGAGCAGCGCTAGCCAGCCTATGATGGTGACGACCACCGGCAGTACGCCACCGGACCAGATATTGTGGCCCAGCACCATCGCCAGCCCAATGGCCAGCGCGAATATACCGGCAATGTACAGAGCCGGCGTGTCGCGTACCAGCACCTTGATCATCTCCATCGTCGCCTGCGCATGCGCGAACATGGCCAGCCCAACGACAACGCAATAGAGCCCAAGCAACTTGCTCAGAAATATCGTACGTGGTGACATGATGTCCTCCGTAACAACAAACCTGGATTTTCCGTTTTGACTTCTGGCCTTGGCCACCACTCTATATCTCGCGCCCTCAACATACAATGCTCCAGGTTGCTTGCAACTGTAGTGGCACAGTCACTCCTGACTGTGCTCTTGGGTTTGCGCGTTGTTGTGAGCAAGATGCATATGTCGGCGCGCCGACAAATTTGATTATTCCCCTGTAAAACGCACGATTTGGCAGGTCATGTTCACAGTTTACAGTCGGCAGTGCACAGTTTTTGTAGGGCCCGTCCTTCTGAGGCGGGCCGACCTTGAAGATGCTTGCGCCAGTTGTAAACCATATGCAATATGTCGGTGCGCCGACAATATTATTATTCATAGAGTTTAGTATATAGTACCTACGGTGAGAGAAAACAAAGGAGTTGGGGGAGAAAGATGGGAGAGATCCTTCGGCTCGCGCTGCTCTCTCAGGATGGGCATCCTTGGTCGGATGCCCAGTTGAAAGTTCAAAAAAGCACCCCCCACCCCCCTGTTTTTGCGTATGTACGGGAATAATTGGACTTACGGGAGGATTTCGTGGATCTACGGGAATGATTGGACTTACGAGGGCGGTGGCCCTCCTTCGCTGAAGCTGCGGCGGGCAAGCGAGTGGCGGGTGACTAGTGGTGAGCGTTCGGAGAGCAGGTGAGGGATGTGCCTTTTTCTTGCTTCCTGTTCGCTGATAACTGATCGCTGATAACTCTCTGATGCAGCGTCCCCGCAGCATAACAGGTGGAGTTTAGCACATTATTTACCATTTGTAAAGTACTATTTATAGGGTACTAGTTTCGAAACTGGTACGAAGAGGAAAGGGCGACGAGCCAACCGTCCTCTAGCGGTTCATATCATCATCCGTAGGGCAGTTTGTTTCAGGGTTGAAGCTCTCAAAATATTTTTTTGAATCTTTCTTTTCGAGGTCGAAATACCCGGATTGTTCCTTACCTCCTTGGGGTACAGCTGTATATGTACCTGACCACTCTTTATCTGTGTTACGCTTCCCTTCGAAGCGAAGATAGAACAAAGGGCTAGTCACTCGGAATTGAACGTCGTCTCCGTGGACACTCCCCTGTAACGGACCGCTCCCGTAAAGGGGTGACTTTACACCAAAGCACCCTTGTATTGTTCCATGATGATCTTCGATGAAAAGTACGAACTGTGCCGCGAGATTCACGTTCACGTTGTGCACGGTTCCTAGGAAAAAACCCGTCATGGTGACGGGCGGGGTTGAACTCGTACTACTTTTTTCGTTATCGCTAGGCTTTCCTTCCGCGACAGCCGGCTGAGCATTTGAAACGTGGGTCTGCTCGTATAGATGCTCCAGGGGCAGGTATGCCCTTTGAGTGCAAATCTTCGAGACTTCGTTTATGGGAATAGCGAAGTTTAGATTCTGGCCCTCGCTAAATTGAAAACTCGTGATCGCCACAACCTCGCCTTTGAGATTTAAGACAGGGCCTCCCGAAGAACCCGGAGAGATTGGAGCAGTGATTTGGAGCAATTGCTCCTCACCGACGTTGCGAATTGCGCTCACTAGTCCGTCTGAAACGCTGTTAGAGAGTCCTTCGGGGCTGCCAACTGTTGCGATGTGGTCGCCGATGCGAACTTCTTCGGTGGATATTTCAAGGTGTGGCAAATCGATCGCTGGCTCGACTCCAAGGCTCATTTTCCTTCCGAGCTGAATTACCGCGATGTCACGGTCTTTGTTGTAAGCATGGACAGCAAGAACTTGATACAGACGGCCATCACCCAACTTTACTTCGGCTGAATAGGCGTCCTTGATGACATGAAAATTGGTGACTCCAACGCCGTCACTGGTAATGAGAAATCCGCTCCCCTGACCAACAAGTTTTCCACGATTGCTGTATACGTATATCGTTGCTACAGAGGGGATCTTCTTGACAATTAGACCAAGGGGGGATGGCTCGCTGGACCTAACAGCTTTGGGAAGGCTGTTTGGGTATTCGGTTCGCAAAAATAGGTAAGCCCCCGCCAGAAGGGCAAAAAGCAGAGATAGGCTGACAATCGCTTGTCGCAGTGTGGCCGCACTGACAATCCGCACGACTTTCGTCTTGGCCATATAGTCGTGCAATGCAAGTCGCTCCCGGCTAAGAATCATAAGAAACCCGATGCCGAAGATTGCAGATGAAGCCAATTTCCCAATTATTTCTCGCACATAATGCTGGAGTCGCGTCTTCACTGGAACACAAATGCCCACGAAGCTCTTCCCGACGCTTCCTTTTAGTCGATAACCGATCTCAATGAAAACGAGCCAAATTAGGGGGATGACCCACCATCCCAATCCGAGTCGCATTAATAGACCGGAGATAGCGACGAGGACGCACAGATCCACGATTGCGGCACAAAGACGGTCGAACCAATTCGCTGATTCAGGGGAAGCTAGATAGCCACACGTCGGACAAAAGTGTGCTCCATCGGAGAGCGACCGCGTGCAGTGTGAACAGACTTTAATGCCGCTCATTTCGCGTTTATTTCTGCTAGTAACTGAGAAGCTTTTGTTTCCAGACCGTTAATGTCGCTATCTAGAAGTGCGAGATCATTTCTGAGCCCTGCATAAGCGTTCTGTGTCGGCTCACAACTGACTACAAGGTTCGCCTCCTGGCGCAACTTTCCAGCTTGTTGTTTCCGAAGTTCATAGACTTGATGCAGTGTAACAAGTTGTTTTCGCTCGGCCTCGGAAGCGGCAAGGTTTTCGGAGAGAGCGCTTTGAATCAGTTCTTGTATATGATCTATCCGGTTTTCATAGACATCTAAATCATTTTTGAGAGATGTCATCGCTTCTTGCCAGGCAGCAAAATCCGTCCAAGTGTTTACAGTTGGAACGCTATTCAGTCTGCTGTCCACGTCCTTGCGAGCCACAATAACAGCATTGCCAGCAGCATCCATTTGTTGTTCAAGGGCAGCATATCTCTTGTCTCTGTCTTCTTTGTAGTAGCCATACCCTATTGCACCCACGTCTAGAACAAAAGCCACAAGGACAAAGGCTGCAAAAGCCCTAGCCAGCACGCGGTTGGTCGGCCGAACTGTGACTACTGTGCCAGCCATCTCGTCGCTAAGCGCCTGGCCTCTCTCTTTGTTGTTCACTCTCCAGTAACCTATCCCAAAGAAAAACGAAGACAGCAAGCGACCAAACGATTCACGCAATAGGATTCGCCAAAATGCGGGGTACTTTCGATTGGGGTTCGCCGAGCATACTTCAAGCCCGTGCACATATTTTCCAATGGTCGTGTGGAATGCCGTCTGTGCGACGACCATGTATACAAGAAGAACACAGAAATAAACTAGCTGAGCTTCTCCTTGCTCGGCGGTTACGGGCAATTTCACCGCCGCCGATACAAAATAGAAAACAAACACGATGAAATAGATGACAATGATATCTACAAAATAGGCTGTAAATCGCCCGCCCAGCCTGCCATATTTCGTGCCTTCCAGTGGGGGCCTAGTCTCGGGGGGAGGCGGGGAGCCCTCCTCGAGAATGCCGTTCGGTTTATCGCTTAGGGTAGGTCCCGTGATAGAAACAGCGGTGGGCAGAGAACTTTCGGGGTTTGAAGTTTGGAACTTGTCGATCGGCGAATCTGCAGCGCCCGTTTCTTTGTTCCCTTCTGAGTCCCATCCCTGTGGACGTTTTTCCAGTTCCAGTTGCGGTGCATGACTCGACTGGAGTGGCGGCTTCTCGTACGGAGATTGAAGCTGATCAAGCCCCTCGTCGCGCATCTTATCTAGGTCCCGTCCACTTGCTCTGTGGTTTTGGTGCTCAGCAGGAGAGGGAGGAGCGATTCTTGGCGAGCTGGTCGGCTGAGGACTTTTGCTTTCCTGATGCTCGTTGGATGGGGGAACCACCTCATTGCGAGAAGAGTCAGGAGAGTGAGACGATTTTGCCGGTTGCTCAGTTTTTTGGGCGGAAAACTCAATGGTCCGTCCGCACGATCTGCAATAAACGGCATCGTCTGGATTTAATGAGCGGCAATAGTTGCAGAACATAGTTGCACGCTAGGGAGAACTGGACGTCACTTTATAATAACGGCACGCCTAACACAACGCAGCGGGGTTGATTCCATTTTATGCGCAAGAGTCAACGGGCGGGCCACGCTTCTAACCCGAAAAAGAGGTCTTGGACAGCGACGATTGGCTTTTTGGTGTGGATCGGCAGTTCCGCAGCTAGGTTTCCCGACCGAGGAGCGTCCAAGCCGGTTGAAATCACCCCGCACGGAACGCCGCGGGGCAAGGCGGGAGTGGAGAGAGTTTGGGGAGTTTTTGTATTGGGGGCGGTTCGCGGCACGACTGCCCTTCGATGGCCTCGGGGTAAAAAGTCATGCCCTGACGGAAGAGGAAGAGGGATCCCTGCGCGGAGTCCGTCCTACGGCGGGCAAGCGGGATGACGGAGGGGAAGAACCCTAGAGCGGGGCGCCTGGGCAAGATCAGGTGATTGTGCGGACATGGGGCCCAGGGGTCCTGTGCCCCTACACAGGAATAGAGAAAACCAAGAACCGACCTGAAGGTCGGCCACTACAAATGCAGGAATGCGGGTGGTGTTCGAACACATTTCCACAGTTTTGGTACCTGAAATTAGCATAGTAGTTACTTGTCGGTACCTTTCCATCGCGGTATCATTTCCCCATGACTGTCAAACGATCTGAGAATCCTTACGACCTTTGCCAATTCCAATTTGCGAACGGGAAATGTTGCGGGATGCCCGCGCACCCGAAATATAAAGGTTTGTGCCTGAATCACGGCACGCTCAACAGCCGCACGAACCAGCGCGAAGACGAGTTGTACGACTACATGAATGCCTCTTCGGGGGCAGCCCTTACTCAGGAAGAGATTCAGCGCGCGCTGGCCAGAGTGTTTGAAGCGCTGGCGGCGAACCGCATCTCGACTCGACGGGCGGCAACACTCGCGTATCTCGGCTTCCTGATGTTACAGACGTATTCGGGATTGAAGGCGGAAGCGCGGATGACCGCTTTGCAGGGGGCGAAGGACCTGCACCAACTGCTGAAGATGGCGTATGGGCCTGGGTTGAAGAAAAAAGCGGAGGAGCGGGCCACAGAGGGGGTAGCCCAAGAGAAGAAATAGAGCGAGGATAGGAATTACGCAGAGGACACAGAGAGCGCAGAGTTCGCAGAGAAGAGGCAACGAAGAGAGAACGAGGCCGGGGCCGTTTCACACAGAGGTCACCCTTCGCACGAAGCGCTCAGGGCAGGCAGAGATAGGAACGCAGAGGGCACAGAGGCAAGAGAAGAGTCGTCCAAGCCGGGTGAAATCGCCGGTTGGAGATTGGGTTTATGGGGCGTCGTTTACGGCACGACTGAAGTCGTGCCCTCCTAAAGAGGAAGGCGAAGAGAAGAGCGCGGAGGGATCCCTCGAAGCTCGGGATGACGGAATTGGGGAAAGGAATAAACCCGCAGGGCTCGCGGACTCTCCCTGCGCTACAGGGCGGAGAAGAAAGCCAGGAAAGGGCGCCCGCTTCAGAAAGCGGCCGCTACAGGACCTTGGAACAGGTTGCTGATTCCGCAACGGTGGCGCGACTCGTTTGCCCTTTTGCCGCGTTTCCCCTTATAACTGACAATTGAACCCAAACACCGCCCGACCAGCCCAGCGGAATAGGAACGACCTGTGACCCCAGAAAAGAAACGACTGCGCGTAGGCGTGCTCTTTGGAGGGCGCTCTGGCGAACACGAAGTTTCCCTGGCCTCCGCCGCCAGCGTGATTCGCGCCCTGGACCCGGACAAATACGAGTGCGTGCCCATCGGAATTACCAAGGACGGACACTGGCTGATCGGCGAAGGCGCCGCCAAAATGCTGCCGGACATCTTGAAAGGCGGGCGTCGCGTGATGCTGACCGCGGATCCCACGGAAGCCGCGCTGGTGCCGCTGGATCGCGGCGCGGGCGCACAACGCTTCGACGTGGTCTTTCCCGTGATGCATGGCACGTTTGGCGAAGACGGCACGATTCAGGGCATGCTGGAATTGGCCGGGCTGCCGTACGTTGGCGCGGGCGTGCTGGGCTCCGCGGTGGCCATGGACAAGGATGTGGCCAAGCGTCTTTGCGAGGAAGCGGGAATTGCCGTGGTGCCTTGGGTGACGGTGCCCCGCTGGCGCTGGGAAAAAGAGCCGGAAGCGGTGCGCACGGAAGTGGGAGCGAAATTCGAGTATCCCGTGTTCGTGAAACCGGCGACGCTGGGCTCGTCGGTGGGCATGAGCAAGGTGCACTCTGGCGAAGAGCTGGCGCCGGCGCTGAATCTGGCCGCGGAATATGGCATGAAGATTCTGGTGGAGAAAGCGGTGGACGCCCGGGAGATTGAAGTGTCGGTGCTGGGCAATCACGAGCCGAAGGCTTCCGTGCCGGGGGAAATCGTGCCGCATCGCGAGTTTTACGACTACACGGCAAAGTATCTGGAGGACGGCACGCGGCTGCTGATTCCGGCGGATTTGCGGCCGGCGCAAATTACCAAGATTCAGAACATGGCGGTGAACGCATTCCGCGTGCTGGAGCTTTGCGGGATGGCGCGCGTGGATTTCTTCGTGGAGAAAAAAGGCGGCAAAATCTTTTTGAATGAAGCCAACACGATTCCGGGCTTCACCTCGATCAGCATGTATCCGAAATTGTGGGAAGCGAGCGGCATAGGATATCGCGAACTGATTGACAAGCTGATTGAACTGGCGCTGGAAATGCACCGCGAAAAAGCGCGCACGAAATACGCGATTGAACTTCCGGAAGGCTCGGGAGGCGCGCTGGCGGGGTGAAGTGCGGTTGGCGATGTAGTGGATTTATTTTGGGTGAACGGCCGCGCCCTATTTTGGCAAAAACCCGCGGAACGCGAAACGCATCCTACTAAAAGTAGGGATGGAAAGAAGGCATTTGCGGGGAGGCGGCTCTCTTGCTAAAGTTTTCTTGCTGGCCCCGGGCTCGCCGGGACTGGCACCCTGACGCTCGCAGGCGGGAGATACGAAGATGTCACTACTCGAACCACCTGCTGAACAACCGCAAAAATCGCGCGCGCTGACGATTACGGTGATCGTCGTATTGTTGGTCGCGGCGACCGCGCTGTACTTTACGTTTCGCTACTATCCCGAGAAAAAGGCGACGATGCGGTTCTTCGACGCGCTGGTCGTTGGCGATACCGCGAAGGCTTATGCGCTGTGGAAACCGACGCCGAGTTACACGATGAACGATTTCCTGGCGGATTGGGGACCAAGCGGTTACTACGGGCCAGTGAAGAGCTACAAGATAATGGACGCGAAGTCCGTGCGAAACAGCTCCTCCATCGCGGTGAACGTGGCCATCAGCCCATACACGCCGATGCCGGATCCGAGCGACGGCGAGAAAAGCCAGAAAACCAAAGTGGTGCCGATCTGGGTGCTGCCGGCGGATAAGTCGTTGAGCTTCCCTGTACCGTACTGACGAATCGGGCCTGCCGAAAATTCCAAATTACTGCTGAATTTCTCCGAGCGCTGCCGCCAATTCTTTCGGGCTTACGCTCGCTGTGCCGAGTTTGCCGACGACAACGCCCGCGGCCGTGTTCGCCAGAAACGCCGCATCGGCTAGCGAAGCGCCCGCGGCCATCGCCAACGCCAAGACGCTGAGAACCGTGTCTCCCGCGCCAGTCACGTCAAACACTTGACGGCCTGTTGCGCTGCGATCGATTCCGGGCTGTCCCACGCGCGCGTAAGTCACCTCGAAGCTGGTTGCGGGAATGTGCACGGTGCGCGGAGAAGCTTCCTCGAAGATGCTCATGCCTTTTGAACCGCGAGTAATCACGACCGCGGCGCAGCCGAAATGCGGCAAGAGCGCGCGGCCCGCTTCCTCGATGGATTTCTCGTCGCTGAGCGCACGGGTGACGAAAAAGGCCGCTTCCTGCGTATTGCAGACGATCAGGCGCGCACCACGGTAAGCATAGAGTCGCGACCTCTTCGGCTTCACAAACACCGGGACATTTCGTTGATGACAGGCATGCAGGACGCGGTCAGCAAAGGCGTCAGTGATGAGACCTTTGTCGTAGTCAGAGAGAACGAGGGCGTCGAGATGCTGCAAGGAAGGCAGCAACAAGTGGAAAAGCTTCTCCGCAACTTCTGGGGCCAAGGAATCGCGGCACTCGTTGTCAATGCGTACGATTTGCTGGTGACGCGCGATGACACGGGTCTTCACCGTGGTTACGCGAAGGGCATCGACGAGGACGCCGCGCTCGGCGATCTTCGCTGCGCGCAAACAGGATCGCAGCGCGCTGCCCGCTTCATCATCTTGCAGTTTTGGAAGGGGCTGCTTTCCCGATGTCTTTTTACCTCCGACAACGCCGAAGATCTCGACGTGTGCGCCAAGCGCAGCGAGATTCGCGGCCACGTTTCCCGCGCCTCCCGGAAAATCCGATTGTGAGGCAAAATCCACCACGGGAACTGGGGCTTCGGGTGAGAGACGGTTCGCTTCGCCCCAAAGATAGCGATCGAGCATGAGATCGCCGAGCACGCCGATGCGGATTTTGCGGAAGCGCGGGATCAGGCGATTCAGACGGGGAATCGAGTTGGCGAAATCGGGGGACATGCGCCTCTTTTCCGTGGCGAATCTTATTCCGGGACGATGGTGGCTTCTTCGGGCAGCATCACGGGAATATCGTCGCGCACCGGGTAGATGCGCTTGCAGGCTTCGCATTTGAGGCCGGACTGATCAGGCAAGAGATGGACCGGTTTCTTGCAGAGTGGGCAAACGAGAATGGCGAGAAGTTCTGGGGAGATGCTCATGATTTGCTCCAGATGGTGAAGTCAAACTTTAGCAAAGCGAAGCACGAGGCAGCAAGACGGGGGCATCTGGTGGGTTGAGGTCGACATATAGCCGTGGGAGTCTGTGCAGGTTCAAGTTAAGACGAGGAACCTATCTGCGATGGAAACCCAAGACTAAAGAGAGATTCCTCACTTCGCAGACTCCGTTCGGAACGACGGGTTTGGGGTTTTTCCCGTTCCTTCCGAAGCCGGGCCCTCCCGCGAATCACTGCTTAGATGGCTGCTAGAGAATCGTGCCGGGGGCGTCGGGTGGTGGCGGGGAGATGACGAAGTTTTCCGAGGCTGCCGTTACGGTGGGAAACGTAGAGATGATGCGGTCAACCTTGGTGAGCTTCAAGGTACCTTCCAGCATGCCGGAGGCGCCGGCGAGGCGGAGATCGCCTTGCGATTTTTTGAGGCTGGAAAAACAGCGGACGATGCTGCCGATGGCGGCGCTGTCAATGTGCGTGAGAGCGGAGACATCGAAGATCACGCGTTTGTGTCCCTCACGGATCAGCTCAGTGACCTCGTGCTCCAAGCGACGGCAATCCGGTCCGGTATGAATGCTGCCTTTCATCTGGAGGGCGGTCACGCCAGGCTTTACGTGAAGCTTCTTGACTTCGAGAATCATGATGCGTTCCTCCGAGTATGAGAAGCAGACTGCGCGAACATCGCAGATCCCTGCGGGCACCGCCCCCGTGCGTAAGTTCACGTTCCGGGCTGAGGTAATTCCCCTTCGTACGGAAATTGGCGGATGAGGCGCAAGCAATCACCCAGGGCTGAATAGAGTGTGTTGCCCCAGCCGCAAGGAATGAATGAGGCCGCCTTTTGATTGAGCGCCTTGTCGGCCTCGGCAAAAAACCTGAGGTGCTGGCCGGGAGGAGGCGAGGCAAATTCCTTGATGGTGATGTGAAAGGGGATGGCCGCGTCTTGCTGCTGTTTGAGAAAGGAGAAATAGTGGAGTTGAGCCAACTGTTCGGAAGGCTTCTCCTGCATGTACATCCAATCAGTCATCCGGGCGCTCCCGTTTGGCTTCCGAGTTAGGAATGGAAGTCCGTCGAAGTACGCGCATATTAGGCCAGTCGGGAAGCGAAGTCAACGCGCAGGCAGGTTATATAGGTTCCCTGGGGTAGCCTGCTTGGAGTCTCTGAATCAGCGTGCGCTGAGTTCAGCTTTTGTACACCAAACGCTCCTCCTTCGACCTATATGTTCAAACTCATTGGGACTTCGCCGTTAGGACGGCAGGCTTAAGGCTGAGACAATCGGGGAAAAGTGATTTTCGGGGCCATTCTGATAGGGAAACGCACTGACTCAGAAGGAACTGACTTCAAACGCCAAAGTCAGCAACTAACGGCGCAAGCGCTTACGGCCAAAGGTAGTGGCTGCTCTGCGTGGCGTCAGCAGAGAGAGGAATTGCCAAAAGAACAGCGGTTACTTCAGGAGAAGTTGAAGTGAAATCAAAGTTGTTCGGCAAGGGTCTGCCCTCGAGCAAGCGCGGGTTGTTGTCAAAATTCTTGATGAAGAGCCCTTGGGCGTCGCGCTCGACGCGATACCGGTGGTCCGCCGCGACCTCCAGGCGCACCTTTTGCTTCAAGTCTTTGCCCGTGCTCAACCAGTATGCACCGGGGTTCAGTTCGAGCTGCATGGTCTCGTTGGCATGGACGTCTCTAAGATATTTTCGGCCGCAATAAAACGCTATGTGCAGATCCGCATCTTTGCCATAGGCGCGATTTGTATAAAAGACTTGAGACGGCCCTTTATACGGCGGGGGCTGCATGTGCAGGACGGCTTCGCGCTTCAGAGAAACCGGTCCATGCACAAAGAGGGTTATGACTTGTCCGGTATAGATGACCCGCTCATGTCCCTTCACGAAAAGCATAATAGGACCCCCAACCGCCAGCAACGCGACTCCAAATCCGGGAGGGAGCTCCGGCTCAACTGCCATGTCGCCCATTCCCTTGAGGGTTTGGTGGAAGTTTTGGCCCGCCGTCGCCGGCGGCTCAGGACGCAGCGCCGCGATTTCGCCGCCGGGCAGCACGGCATTCTCTACCGAGAAACTCACCTTTCCGTCTTTGAGCGGACGGCCCGCATGACGCACCGACGTGATCTTCGCTGACAACGCCGCGCCTTTCGGGATGATCACGAGGTCGTCCTGCAGGACTGTTTGAGCTACAGTGAGTTCCACGACATCGCCCACTTTGGCGGAGGCGGTGGAGAGATCTTTTGTGAGGTTTGTCTCTACGGGCTTGCCGTCCGGTAGCGTAATTACATCCGCGGATGGTGGCGGCGCCGCTGCTGCGTTTGGCGGAGCAGCGTTTTTCTCTTGAGAGGCAAGTGGAGACGGGCTCGTAAACGCGCACATCAGCGAGAGAACCGCTAACGACGCTCCGCTTCGACGGGATCTAAGACTAGCGTGTTTCATCCGGCGCCTCCCTTTGCTTTTCGTCAATCAGAGGCCCCCTCGAGTTCGCGGAACGGGCGACCTAAATCGAGGCGAATTGCCCGGGATACTCGATTTGGCGCACTTTTTGGTTCAGGGATAGTACCATTCTACTTTGCTCGCCACAACGAATTTGTCGCCGGGGTTGACACCCGCATGATCAAGGGTGTTGCATCGACCGGTTGAACTGCCATGACTTATCAGGTGTTGACGAAGTTTGTCGCTTCCGAGCTGAGCAAGGAAGTCCGTCGAAGTAGGCGGATATTAGGCCAGTCGGGAAGCGAAGTCAACGCGCAGAGCAAAGCTGGCCCATTCTGCAAAAAAAGGTGCAATGCAGAATGGCATATGGACTCACATAGCGGCGACTCCGAATCTGCGCCCGCTGAACTCAGCTTTTGCACAGCAAGCGCTTCTCCTGTGACCTATACATGCAAACTTACCGGCATTTGACCTTCGATTTTGATGTTCTCGTTGCGTGCCCTTGGGCAGAAGTTATCGCGAGCTGACCCAATCGGTTTGGAGTTTTGGGGGTTGTAGCAAGGTCTGCATAACGACACAATATTGTTCCGTCTTTTCTTGCAAACTGCGCAACTGCTCCGGTGTTGCCTTAGGCGCATCAATATCGAATCGTAGCCGGATTCGTTCGAATCCAACCGGTACATCCTTTGCAATACCGAGCGTGCCTCGAAGATCCAAATCTCCTTCGACGGTCACTTCAACGCGTTCGGTCGGTATTCCCATAGCCGCGGCCACCATCTGGCAAGTAAGTTGCGCACAGGCCGACAACGCACCGAGCAGCATGTCGCCGGAACAAGCGGCGGTGCCCGCGCCTCCCACACCTGGGTGAGCTTCGGCATTATGGATGCTCCGCCCGATCGCTACCGAGCAGGCTATTGGCGTCTCGGTTTGTCCGCCCCTGGCTTTCAGCGTGATCCGCGAGGCAGAGGGATCATTCCGATATTGGTCTTTCAACGGTTTTTGAACAGACTTAAGATCCACGACAACCTCCAAGACTGGGCACATGAAAACGGTATTGTAGCAAGTCTCCAGGCTTGCTAGCATTCGTTCCCGTGCGCGGAGGTTATCATATGCCGAAGTTCGTGATCGAGCGGGAAATACCAGGAGCGGGAAATCTATCGGATGCGGAACTAAAGGAGATCTCCCGGAAATCCGTGGAAGTTCTCAAGGGAATGGGTCCTGAGATTCAGTGGCTGCAAAGCTATGTCACCGGCGACAAGGTGTATTGCGTGTATCTTGCTCCCGACGAAGCCGCTGTTCGAGAACATGCCAAACGCAGTGGCATCCCCGCGAATCGCATATCCGCCGTGCGGCGGCTCATCGATCCCACCACGGCAGAGTAATTTTGTCTCAATGCTTTCCGCAGGACCCGATCAGCAGACTCGTCCCCCAATCGCATGGCAGGAAATCATTCTGCTGTTGCCTTCGCGCCTGAAGCAGGGCGGAGCAAATCTTCAATGGCTTTTTCGATTGGCATCACCCAACCCTCCAGCCATGCATTTCTGCCGACTGCGATGGGCAAGGCTCGCCGGGCAGCATCGAGACTCTGTTCCAACTTCACTTGTTCTGCTGGCACAAGCGGCGCACCAATACTCTGCCGTAGCGCTGCCGCCGCACCTGCCAAACGCAACGAGCGTTCCGATTCCGATTGTGCCGCCGCGGAGCAGGCAAACGATTCCAGAAGCCGCGCGATCCCCCGCTTATGCTCCAACTTCTGGAAAATTGCCAGGCTCTCGCGGTAAAGCGTGTCTGCTACACGGTAATCCTGTTGCTCTCGCGCGAGGTTTCCCAAGTCGGCGAGTGATCCGGCGACGCCCCAGCTATCGTTAAGCTCCCGAAAACTTGCCAAACTCTGTTCGTAAAGTATCCGAGCGGCAACGGAGTCGCCTTGGTCGCGTGCTACATCTCCCTGATGATTAAGCGCCCAGGCGTATCCCGCTCCGTCGCCGAGTTCGCTGAAAATCGAGAGGCATTCCTGATTGAGAACGCCAGCGTAGGAAAAGTCGCCCTGTAGCTTCACGACGTTTGCGAGATTACTCAGAGCTCGCGCGACAGCGTTTAAATCATGTAGCGCTCTCCACAGTGCCAGACTCTCTTCGAATAGGGCCCGCGAGGCGGGCAAGTCGCCCTGGTCGCGCACATTGACAGCGAGTGCGTTCAACCCGACCGCGATACTCTGCCTGTCCCCTAATTTCCGCGCGATCTGCAAACTCTCCTCCAGAAGAGAGTCGGAAACCACGAAGTCGCCTTGCGCTCCAGCTAAAACCCCAGCGGCGAATAGGGCCCGCAGCCGCGCGTTGCTCGGTGCCGACGCAGTTTCGAGTTTAAGCAGCCTTCCAAGCCGCTCGCGGCCTTCACTCAGGTGTTCGCGCATTTCCCAGAAACGAAACAGAGCGACGCCTAAACGCAGACCCCATTCCGCGTGGCCGGTCTCGATAAGCCAGTCGAGCGCGGCGCGAAAGTTGTCGTGTTCAATTTCAAAGCGGTCCAGCGAGACGGACTGGTTCGTACCTATATCCTCGGTAGCCCCTTCTTCCGCCAGCACAAGAAAGTACGCGGCATGGGCACGCCGGGACAGTGGCTCTTCGCCGCATTCCGTCATTTTAACGAAGGCATACTCACGAATCGTCTCGAGCATCACAAAACGTGGCTCACCGTCTGCTTGTTCTGTCTGGCGAACCAGGCTCTTGTCCACCATAGAGGACATGCCATCGAGCACGTCCACGCCGAGATCCTTCTTGGTGTCGCAAACCGCTTCCACAGCTTCCAGCGTGCAACCACCAAAAAAGACGGAAAGCCTTCGGAATAGCTTTTGCTCGGGCTCGGCGAGAAGGTCGTAGCTCCAGTCGATCGCCTGGCGAAGAGTTTGCTGTCGCGCGGGCAAGTCTCGCGCACCGCCGATCAAGAGGTGGAGGCGGCTCGCCAGTCTTGCCCGCATCGCAGAGACGGACAGCAGTTTGATCCGGGCAGCGGCAAGTTCGATGGCTAGCGGAAGGCCATCCAGCCGCGCACAAATCTCCGCCACGATGGGCGCATTCTCTTCGGTGAGTTCGAAATCGGGTTTCACGGCCGCTGCGCGTTGAAGGAACAGCGAAACTGCCGAAAACTTCGAGAGTTCGCTGGCGGAAACAACCGATTTAGCGTCGGGCAGTGCGAGTGGCGGCACGGGAAACTCATGTTCGTTATAAACGTGCAGTGCCGCGCGACTGGTGACCAAAAGTTTAAGACTGGGGGCCAGCGCCAGAACTTCCGCGAGAAGTGGCGCGGCTTCAACGAGGTGTTCAAAGTTGTCAATCAGCAGAAGCGTTGCCGACCCTGAGGAATTGCGCAAGCGTTCCTTTAGCGAGTTCATGGGCGCCTCTCCGCCCGTCTCGCGAAGGCCCAGGGTCTGAGCGATCGTCAAGATGATCAGCCCCGGGTCAGTGATTGCAGAGAGCGGAACAAAATAGACGCCCGAAGGAAACCGCTCTGCCAGATCGCGAGCAACCTCAATGGCCAGACGGGATTTGCCAATTCCGCCGGGGCCGGTAATTGTCACCAGCCGCACATCCGGACGACTTAACATCTGTTTCACCGCGGCAAGTTCTTTGTCGCGTCCAACGAAAGCAGTCGTTGGCACGGGCAAATTGCTCGGACGAGTGTTCCCGCGGTTTGCGTTAAGGTCCGAGAGTCGGTCACGGATGGCGGTCAAATCTCGCAGCAAGTCACGGGTCGAGAAATAACGATTCTCAGGCTCTTTTGCCAGGCAACGCTCAATGACCCAACAGAGTGGCGGAGGCGCCTGAGGGTTCAACGAGTTGATTGGTTCGGGCTCTTCGTGGGCGATGGCCGAAAGCGTGTGTGCCTGTGTTGCCCTCCGAAAGGCGTGCTTTCCGGTAACCAATTCATACAGCACGAGACCGAACGCGAACTGGTCCGAACGAAAGTCGAGCGAACCTCCACTTGACTGTTCGGGTGACATATAGCGGGGTGTTCCGGAGATTGCGCCGAACTCCGAATGCATCGTGGCAATGTCGCAAGTGTCGCACTGTTCTTCGTTATCCAGCCAAAGTTTAGCCAGGCCAAAATCCAAAATCTTGACCGCCTCGGCAGAGACGATGATGTTCTCTGGCTTCAAGTCTCTATGGATGACGCCCATTTCATGGGCCTTGGCGAGTCCTTCGGCGATCTGCACGGCGATGGAAATTACGTTACGCATAGGGGGGATGCCGCCGGCAATCAGCTTGCGCAGAGTCGGCCCTTCGACGAACTCCAGCACCAGAAAGTCGATACCCTCATCGTGTCCGATGTCGTACAGGGTGCAGATATTGGGGTGGGAGAGTTTGGAAACTGTCCGCGCTTCATGCTCGAGCCGCTGGCGCAGGTCTACATGCTGCGAGAGACGTTCGGGCAAGACCTTCAACGCAACGATGCGGCCCAGGCGAGTGTCACGCGCACGGTACACTTCGCCCATACCGCCGGCTCCCAGCGGCGAAAGAATCTCGTAGGGGCCGAGTTTTGTGCCCGGAGCGAAAGGCATAGCGTGCGTGATTATAACTCCGGATGGGGACGGGTGTGACACTCACAAACAGGCGGCTATTCGATCGTTGAGCGAAATGGCTAATGAAGCCCCTTCACTTGCGTTGCGTTTAAAGTACGTAGGGCGATACAACGCACTTAAGAAGGTCACTGCTCAAGAAGAGCCGCCGTGGGGTCGAGATTTGCGGCTCGCCACGCGGGCAGCCATGAAGAAGCAGCTGCGATCAAGAAGAACACGACCGCCATCGTGACGAAGGTCAACGGGTCGGTTGCCTTAATTCCAACGAGCATGGAAGCCATCTTGCGCGTGATGGCGAAGGCGGCAAACAGGCCGACGCCGACGCCGATGGCCGTGAGGCGAATGCCCTGGCCCACAACGAGTTGAAAAATGCTGCCGGGCTGAGCGCCTAAGGCCATACGAATGGCAATTTCGGAGGTACGCTGCCGCACGACGGTCGCAAGAACGCCGTACAGTCCGACGCCCGCGAGCAGAGCCGCGATTACCGCGAACGATGCGATGAGGAGTAACGAAAATCGCGTGCCGGCTTGCGCCTTTTCGATCACAGCATCCATAGGCTCCATGTCGGTAATCAAGAGGTGCGGGTCGAATTCCTTGATCGCAGCGCGAACGTTATTCGCGTATTTCCCTGGATCGGTGCGGGTTCGGAGAGCCCAGTGATCGGTGGCGCCGGAGCCGACGTACGCATCGGTAAAGTAAACTTGCTCGCGTCCGGGCTCACTCAACGATACACCCCGCTCATGGGCGACGACGCCAATGATCTCGACCGATACGGGTGCGGGCGTTTGAATGCGGATAAGGATGCGCTTGCCGACCGCCGATTGATTGGGATACGCACGATCAGCCAGAATTTTATCGACGACGACATAATTGCGACCGGGCTGGTTGTCATCGTCGGTGAATGTGCGGCCCTCGATCAGAGATGTGTGCATGGTTTCGAAGTAGCCGGGAAGAACGATTAGAGGATCGGCTGCCTTGTATTTGCTCGCGTCGGCGAGCGCTTCTTCGGTGCCCCAACGAATGGGGTTGTAGCCACCAGTGAGCGGAAATGGATTTGCGGCGGTTACGCTTTGAACGCCGGGGATAGCGCGCAAGCGATCTGCGAGCTGGCGAGTGGCAGCTGCGCGTTCTTCCGGCTTCTGGAAAAATCGATCGAATTGAACCTGAAAGGTGAGGAGGCCATGAGGATTGAACCCAGGGTCGATGCGCAGTAATTCGAGAAAGCTGCGGACCATAAGCCCCGAGCCGATGAGGAGTACATAGGCAAGAGCGACTTCAAGGCCGACGACGATCTTGCGCGAGAGACCACCGCTGGCGAGGCCTTCGCTGCGGCTGGTGCCGCGCAGGACGATCATCACGTCTGGCCGAGCCGCGCGCCAAGCAGGCGCCAGGCCAAAGATGGCAGCGGCGGCGAGGCTCGAGAGTACAGCGAAGATCAGCACGGTCGAGTCAATTCGGATGGTATCGAGGCGCGGGAGATATGCCGGAGCGATGGCGAGCAGTTCGTGAATTCCGAACCAGGCGATGCCCAGGCCGCCTAAAGCGCCGATGACCGCGAGCAGCAACGCCTCGGAAAGGATCTGGCGAGCGAGATCCCACCAACTGGCGCCGATCGCGGAGCGAATTGCCAGTTCGCGTTGGCGCAAAGAAGCTCGCACCAACAAAAGGTTGGCCACGTTGGCGCAAGCAATGAGCAAAAGAAAAATGACAGCGCCCATGAGCGCGAGAATTGCAGGGCGGACTTCGGAGACGAGATGCTGCCGCATGGGCTCCACGCGGATTGCGTAGCCCGAGGTGTTTTCGATCATGAAATTTTTCCGCGCCTCCGCGGCGACTTGATCGGCGGCAGCTTGAGCGCGCCCGATCGTCACGCCCGGTTTCAATCTGCCGATCACGTGCATTGAAACAGAATTTCGTTGCGCGGCGTCATAACCGAGGCGATTTGCGATCCAGACATCCGGCGCGGCTTCCAATTCTGAGGAGGGCGGGAAGTAGATCTGAAAGTGCGGCGCAAGGATTCCGACGATTCGGGGGCTGAAGGGCTTCCCCTTGTTCAAGGTTTGTCCGAGTACAGCGGGATCCGAGCCGAAGTGACTCTGAAAGTATTCGTAGCTGATGATAGCCATAACCGGCAGTTGGGGAGGGGGCGTTGCCAATTGGGTTCCCGGAGCAGGCGGGGGCGGTTGCGGTTGCCCGTCCTCGTCTGAGAAATCGCGACCGAACGCGATCTTTGCCCCAACAAGCTGGAAGTAGTTCGTCGTCACGAAGCCCATGTGGACTCGTTCCGGCATGCCGTCCTCGCCAGTCAAGGTGAAGGGGAAAGTGAAAACGCCCGCGAGGCCTTGGAATTCGTTCTTCGTCGCTTCGCGCAAATCGATAAAATTTGCGTTGGAAAAGGGGAAGTCCTTGACGCCACGATTGCGCATATCGGTGGGGATGATGACGAGCTGATCGGGATTTTGATAGGGAAGTGGACGCAGCAGTACGGCATTGGTGACACTGAAGATGGCCGTGCTCGCGCCTACGCCCAAGGCAATAGTTAGTGCGGCAGTGAACGCAAACATAGGACTATTCCAGAGTCTCCGCCTTGCCAATGCCAGTTCTCGGAACGGCATCGTTCCTCCTCATTCACGAGCGGCTAGTAGCTAAGAATGCTACCTCCATTGCCTCCAATGGCCCGCGAGTTTTTTCGATAACGCATAGAACGCGCCGCGCAGGATCGTGAGCTGCAGCTCCTACAGAGTGGGGCTTGCACGGAGATTCATGGGGCTTTCCGGAAGATGGAGCTGGAACCTGCCTGGCTCATGGAGAATTCCGTTACTTTGCCGGCCGGGTCGCGTTTGAAATCGAGCGTCAAGCCGTTCTCTGTCTTAACGGAAAAGGTATTTCCGCGGAGAGGATCGAGTTCGTAGATTTTCTGGTTGGGCAAGGTCGCAATGAGGACATTGTCCGAGCGGAGCGAGACGACGATCTTGTAATCGGCGATCTGGTAGGTTCCGGTGAGGGGCTCGAGGAAACTGCGTTCGCGCATACGGCGGTCCGGCTGGTGAGTGAAGACGATGTCCTTGACGCTGGGCTCCATGGAAGAGGACATACTGGCGATGTTGCCTTCCCAATCGGTGTTGAACATGATTTCGGTTTCGCCGAGAAGATCGAGAGGGTCGTGGGGCACGCGCCAAACGTCGTAATGCCAATGCTGCGCGGTGGACTGCATGGTGTGGTAGGTGATCTTCAGCTCATCGGGCTTGGCGGCGCGCTCGATGAGAAATGTGCCGTAGGCGGGATTACTGTATTCGCCGAGATATTCATCAATGGGATGGGAAAACTGGGTGTTCTCGCGGCGGGGGACGTAGTTCTTGGCGCGCGCATCATCTTCGGCCTTCTTGAAGGCATGGTAGCGGTCCAGTTGGCGCTTATCCCAATCGACGGGAGCGAGCCCGAGCAGGCGATCGCTGATGTTGTAGGCCAGCACTTCACGCAAGCTGCTGCCTTCCATGTTTAGAAGGACGACGCAGCCAATGTGATCATCCGGGAGGAAGGAAATAAGCAGGGAGAAGCCATCGAGATTGCCGCCGTGTTCGACATACTTGTGGCCACGATAGGTGGTTACGAAAAGGCCCATGCCGTAGTGGAGATAACCGATCTCCGGATCGAGATCGGAGGAATGAAGAATCATCTGGGGACTGGTCATGGCGCGAAAATCGCCCACGGAAATGATTTGTTTGTCGCCATGCTTGCCCTGATTCAAATACATCAGGAGGTATTGGGTCATGTCGGAGAGATTGGAGACGATGGCGCCGGCGGGGCCGAGGGCTTTATCGCCGGTGTAAGGGGGCACATCGTGGACAGCTTCGTTGTCGTCTTTGCGATAAGCATGGGCCACGTCTGGCGATGATTTGATGGCGGCGCCGAGATCGAATCCCGAACTCTTCATGCCGAGAGGATCAAAGATACGCTTCTGCACCGCTTCTTCCCACGTGCTGCCCACCAGTTTTCCGGCGAGGTAGCCCGCGGTCATGAACATGAGATTGTTGTACTGAAATTCCTGGCGAAGATCGCGGTTGGGTTCGAGGTAGCGGAGGCGCGCGTAGAGTTCTTCGCGGGAGAGATCGGAGCGGTACCAGGTGGCGTCATGGCGCGGGATGCCGGTGCGATGTGTGACCAGGTCGCGAGGGGTGACGCGCGCAGTGAGCACATCATCGTAGAGGCGAAAATCGGGCAGGTATTCGCGAACGGGCTTGTCCCAATCGAGTTTGCCCTCGCTGGAAAGAGTTGCGAGGGTCGCCACAGTGAAAGATTTCGTGATGGAGGCAATGGGGAAAAGGGTTTGCGCGGTGATCGGCAGATTGTCCTTGACGTCGCGCAGGCCGTAGCCTTTGCTGAGGATTACCCTACCGTCTTTGACGATGGCGATGGCGGCGCCGGGAACTTTCCACTCTTGCATGACGCGTTGGACGTAGGCGTCGAAATCCGCAAGCGAGGCTGCGGCATCGGGAGGTGCCTGCTCAGCTGATTTTGAATTCGGAGGCGGCGTCGCGTGCTGCGATGCTTGATCGCCCACGGGATGGCCTTGAGCAAGCACATTCGCGGGCCAGGTGATGGACAGAATCAGGAAAAAAGCAAGAGTGCTCTTTCGCATGGTCATTTACCCCTCCGGGTGGCGGAGATTTCCGCATGTCATAAGAAGGCCGGCAAAACATTCCCTGCTAAAAAAGACCGGGCCAGAACCGGGGAAAGCGTCCCTCAACGGCTGAATCCGACCGGATAGCCCGACATTTGTGGCGTGGCTGAAGCCATGCCCTGACGAACTTCGCGCGTACCCAGATAGACTCGAAGCACAAATCAACTTTCCATCTAACATCAGGGCCGAGTGAAGCTTATGGTAAACCATGGGTCTGACCTGGCGACGAAGAAGTTGAAGCCTGCTTTTCTTGGGCGGGGCGGGCGCCGAGGAGCGCGATCGCCATGAGCAAAGCGAGAACGGGATCGCAAGGGTGACGGTGGCGCAGGGATGTGTGCGCGATGTAAAAGATGATCGGAAACACCAGGGGATAAACCGCGATTGGCAGAAAGAATGGGTTGCGCGACTGCAAAAGACGGACGAGGCCGGCGAGCACGCCGAGAACTGTGAGAGCGTTCCAGATGAGGATGAGGCGAACGAGAAGAGAATCTGTACGGACGAAATCCTGCCAGGGCGATTCCACACCGAGCCAGGTGGCCACGATGCGGCGGCCGAAAAGCTGCGCGTACAGGGCGGGATGAGTGCGAATGAACTCGGTGGCTTTTTGCCATTTATCTTCGAGGAAGGCGTTCTCGCCGAGTTTCGCGTAGAGGCGGACCTGTTCGTAGCGGGTGATGCGATTCACGGCGCGGGAATGCTCGTCGAAGATTTCGTTGTTGCCGGACCAGAGTTCGTAAGGGAAATTGGAGCGCGCGGGAATGAAGCGATGAAATTGCACGGCGTTGCGGATAGTCCAGGGGAGCAAGCAGGCAAGAAGAACGGCGAAGGCGAGCAGAACAGGCGCAGGGCGAAAGGTGCGTGCGCGGAATTGGCGGAAGGCAATCCAGCCTGCAAGGAAAGGCAGGAGGGCGCCGAGAGCGGGATTCGTGAGCAGCGAAACTCCGCAAAGCAGGCTGTAGAGCGCAAAATCGCGAGAGAGAGAGCTGTCTGCGATTTCCACCGTGGCCCAGAGGAGTGCGGCCGCCAACAGCGCGGAGAGCGAGGGATCCCAGATCCATTCAAACGGCATCATGATGCCGCTGGGGAAAAAAGCCCAGAGCCAGCAGGCAGCCGCGGCAACGGCGATGCCTGCAATGCGTTTGGCGGCGTAAAAAAGTGGAATGCAGGCGACAGCGGAGAAGAGGCTGTTCATCAGCGCGGCCGCGTAAAAGGCGGCGATGGTAAAACTGCCGAAAAGTTTGAAAATTGCCGCGATCAGGAGGGGATAGACCGGAGCGAGCCAGGCTGTGGGGCCGGTGGGCTGGCGAAACAAGCAGCAGAAGCCCTGGCCATGCGCCAGGGAATCCGCAACGTTACCGACCTCATTCTGAAAGGGGACCGTGGCCAGCGCTCCCGCAGGAATCAGCCGGGCCTGTTGGAAGACAAAACCACATCTGAGGCACAGGGCAACAATGAAAATGAGCAAGAGCGATCTGGCGAATTGCAGGAGTCTATTTGTCACGATTGAACAGAATACTCCCTCAGCGCACCTTTACGGTACTCCAGCCAGATAGTCAGAACCTCAATTGAACGGGGCGAGGAAGTGGACTATGTCCGGGGTGCTTCAGGCGCCCCATTTTTCTTCAAGTGAATATATTTTAGAAGGATTCGACGCGCCAGAGCAGGCGGGCGGAATAGGAGGTTTGCTCGGTGAGATTGGGGCGCCAGACGGCGAGAATTTGCGAGCCTTGATAGACGCGCTCAAAGCCGCCTTCGGATTCGGAGACAGTTTCGATGGGCGCGACCCAGAAATTTTCTGCATTGGGGGCGTGCAGATTGACGCGCACATGTTGCCAGCCATCCTCGATGAGAAGCCGCGGGCCCGGCAAGGTTCCGGAGAACCTGAGATTCCGCGGGCCAGAGGGAGTGACAAAGAAGCGGTCGGGATTTGTGGGGGCCAGGAAATTAATGATGGATTCGAGACCGAAGAGGAGCGGCCTGCCCAGTGGCGCGGTCAGCGAAAGCGTGAGATCGCAGCTGGCCTCACAGCCATGCGGGGCGGGGCCGAAGAGGAAATGCTTGATCAACTTGAGGCGGGGGGGATTCGCGGGGTTGGCGGCGAATTCGGGCAAATCCTGCTCGAGCAAGAGAACGGCGGAGTTGGCGGAAGAATTTCGCACTAGAAAAGCCCCCGCGGCGATGCCAGCCAATTCGTTGAGCTGCAACGTTTCGTAATCCGCAGGAGTACGCCAGGGATCGAAGAGTAGAAGGCGGAAAGAATGGCGGGCGAAGCGATCGTAGCGGAGGAATCGCTCGAGGTTGGGCTCCTTCACGCGGACCTGATCATGGATGGAGACGGCGCCACCCTGCGCAGAAGCGGCCGAGGCGGCTTCCTGGAGGCGCGTGTGATAGGACTCGCGACGGCGCATGAGGGAATTTATGAGAGTGGTGGAAGCGGGGCGGAAGTCGAACGCCGCGAGCGTGGCGCCATCGAGGGGCTTGAGCAAGGCCTGGTATTCGGGCGCGGAGAAAAGAAGTTCGGGCGCGCCATCGGCGTCGTAATCGAGCAATTCCACGCGAGGTTGATCGCCGTTGGGGATGAGTTGATCGGCTAGAGATTCCGCGCGAATGAGCCTGCGCCAAAGCTCGGTGCGGAGATGAGGCGCGTAGAGTCCGCCAAAAACGCCGTGCCAGTAGGCGTCGTTACCCTGGCCGCGGAGGAGCAGGTCGCGGGCTTCCTGTAACTGGGCCGTATGATCGCCGCTGGAACCACGGGCAGGGACAGAAGCAACACAAGCCGAGACGCGGAGCATTTTCTTGTGGAGGAGATTCGATTCGGCGTATTTGCGAAAAAAACCGCGCCAGGAGCCGCCGCGAATGAACGAGAGCACGTCAGGGCGCCCGGCGAATTCTTTTTCGAGAGCGAAATAACGGAGACGCGTGTTGGTTGGCAGCACCCACTCCATCATTTCCTCATAAGAAGCGGAAGGAAGATCGGCGCGGCCGAGAGGGAGATGCGAGGCGATGTAGTCCGCTGGAGTGATTATCTTTAGCCAAGATTCGTTTTCCTCGAGAGCCAGGAAGAATTTCTCCAGCCAGCCGTCCTGATAACAATGTTTGAAGGTTCCCGGCCACACGCCGAACTTTTCCATGTCGTCGCCAAAAGCAGCAGCGCCACCGGGATGCTTCTGGGCCGCGGCTTTGAAATAGGCGATGGAATCCTCGACTTTGCGGAAGGGGATGAGATAGCGCAATTCCTTGATGCCAGGAAACAGCCAGATGGATTTGCCACAATCTTCGGCGATGTAGGGGCCGTAAAGCTCGTCTTGCTCAAAGCCCGCGGCAAGAAAGGGCAAATCATCCACCAGGGTATAACTGACATTGGCCTCGGCCAGAGCGGAAGGAAGTTGCGCTTCCCAAACGCGCTCGGCAAGCCAGGCCCCGGTGGGCCGCTTGCCAAAATGTTTTTCCAGATAATCCGAGAGACGAGTGAGTTGTTCCAATCGATCGGCTGCGGGAATGGAGATGAGGATGGGCTCGTAAAAGCCGCCGCCAATCAGCTCAATCTGGCCGGAAGCAACCATATGGCGCAGGCGCTCGAAATACTCGGGGTGGTTTTTCTCAATCCAAAGGAGCAGCGGCCCGGAATAGTGCAGCCCCGCACGAATGCGAGGGTGTTTTTCGAGAAGGGCGATAAACGCGAGATAGGAATGCGCGTAGCACTCTTCAAATACATGCTCGAAATTGCCGGCCGGTTGGTGGGCGTGAATGATCAGGATGAGGTGGAACGGGGGGTTGGTCGCGGCCATAATCGTTCGCCTCTATGATACCCCGACATCCCAGGAGGAGTATTAAGGAAGGGAGAGAGTTCCTCGGCAATAACTCCCAGGGCGGCGGAGTTGGTTCGAGAATGCGCGCGATCTGACCCAGGAGGAAAATGTAGCCAGCAATTCCCAGAAGCAGGGCGAGAGTGGTTGGCGCTATTGGGAGAAGTGCTCATTCTTGCGAGGAACTAGGAGCAATCCCGTGCAATGTTGCGCATAATGGTGCAGAGTTTCCCATGATTCCGGGAGATGCCACAAGGAAGCTCTGGAAACAGATGGGACTGGAGACGAGTAGAGACAGGAGTTTTGAGCGAGAAGCATGGGCATGATTTACAGCAAAGCCATCGGTGGGACAACCCTTTCGCTCGACGAGATGCGCGATTTCCTTGCGCGAGCGATGGGCGAACTGCAGATTGAGGGGAAGCGGCTGCTGATTATTATTCCGGATGGCACGCGTACGATGCCGATGCCACTGCTGTTCGATTTGTTTCAGAAGGAGCTTGCGGGACGCGCGGCGGCTTACGACTTTTTGATTGCGCTGGGCACGCACCCGCTGATGAGCAATCCGCAACTGTCGCGGCTTCTGGGCCGACCAGTAAAGGATGGGATTTGCGGAGACTCGCGTATTTTTAATCATCGATGGCATGTTCCAGCGACATTCGCCGAGATTGGCACGATTCCCGCAGATGAAGTCGCGCAAATCTCGGGAGGGATTCTAAACGAGCCAATCGTCGTGCGCATCAATCGCCTGATTTACGAGTACAAGCAGGTGCTGATCTGCGGGCCGGTGTTTCCACATGAGGTGATGGGTTTTTCCGGCGGCAACAAATATCTTTTTCCGGGGATCAGCGGCAAGGAGATGATTGATCATACGCACTGGCTGGGAGCGTTGCTTGGGAGCCGCAACATCATTGGCACCGCATGCACCCCGGTACGCGCAATGATTGACCGCGCGGCGGAATTTGTGCGCGCACCGCTGGCCTGCCTGGCTCTGGTTGTAACCCACGACGGCGTTTCGGGAATGTTTTTTGGCGAACCGCGAGAGGCCTGGCGGGCGGCGGCAGCGCTCTCTTCAGAAATCCACATCGAGTGGACGGATCGCCCGTATCGCCGGATCCTCTCCGTGATGCCGCCGATGTATGAGGATTTGTGGACCGCCGCGAAAGGGATGTACAAGGCGGAGCCCGCCATCGAGGATGGCGGCGAAGTGATCATCTACGCTCCGGGCGTGACGCAAATCAGCTATACGCATGGGGCGATCATCGAGAAAATCGGCTACCACTGCCGCGATTATTTCCTGAAACAGTGGGAGCGGTTCAAGGACGTGCCGCACGGAATTTTGGCGCATTCCATTCATGTGCGCGGAGACGGCACATTTGATGCGGCGAGCGGGAACGAGACTTCACGGATTCAGGTGACGCTGGCAACGGGGATTCCGGAGGGGATGTGCCGGCGGGTAAATTTGGGATATGCGAATCCCGCGAGCATCAACATTGCGAATTGGGAAGGGCGAGAGGATGAAGGAATCAAGGTGATACCACGGGCGGGGGAGATATTGCAGCGGGTGAGGAGCGCGGCTGGCTCCTGAAGTATTTTATTACTGCTTACCAGCTCAGACGGATTGACAGGCCCTCAGCGGCTGAAGCCGGATTAAGTGTGGTTCTGATGCGGCATGGCTGAAGCCATGCCCTGACGACGGCCCGATGCTAACTAGGCGCTAGGCGGAGCTGTGGTGGAGGAGCCAGTCGGAGATGATCTGCAGGGCATCGGGTGAAAAGGTTTCTTCGATGGCAGCGTATTCGGCGGGCGTGCCGGAATAGGCGTGCTGGAAAAGGTGATTGAGGTCCGGAAGTTCGCGGACGTCCGTGTCTTTATTGCCGGCATCCTGAAGAGCTTGCTTGAGCAAGGGGAGATTCGCTTTCGCGGAGACTTGGAGATCTTTCTGCCCGTAGAGCGCAAGAACGGGGACCTGCAGGGTCTTGAGATTGGGAAGCGGGTCGTAATCCAGGAAGAAACGGAACCAGGGCGATTCCATCATGCGCATTTGCGTTTCCAAAAGCACAGGTGGCATAGCCGCGGCCAGACCCGTTTCTCTAACAAGGCCGGTGAGTTTTTCGCGCAATGCCGCGGGATCTTTTTCCGTGCGAACGAGGTCGTAGGCAGCCTGGTCGAAGTTAAGGCTGGCTTCGAGTTGTTCATCCGTCAGATCAGCGGCCTTTCCGATTAGCTCCGACTGGTTGAGCAACGTTTCTTCGCCGAAGGTGGCGGGAGCGGCGAGGAGCACAGCCCCGGCTACATCTTTGGTTCGCGAAGCCAGGAGCGATGCGATGATGGCGCCTTCGCTATGGCCAATCAGGGCGATCTTTGCCGGATCGATTTCCTTCCGCGTTTTTAAGTAAGCGAGGGCCGCCTGGGCATCGGAGGCCAGGTCCAAGGTGGTAGCTTTGTCGACGGAGCCGGTGGATTTGCCGATGCCGCGCTTGTCATAACGGAGCACGGCAATACCCTTGCGAGTGAGGTGGTCGGCGAGAACAAGAAATGGCCGGTGACTGGCGAGAGATTCATCACGATCATTGGGGCCTGAACCTGCAATGAGGAGCGCGGCAGGAAAAGGGCCCGAGCCCTTGGGAAGCGTGAGCGTGCCGGCGAGGGTAACGCTTGCCGCGGCATTGGAAAAGGAAACTTCCTCCTCGCGATACGGATAAGGCTTCGCAGGAGTTTGCGGACGGCGCAGTTCCAGTGGCTGATCCGAACGCACAAACTCGATTTTTTCTTCCGCGCCGGTTTGCGACCAAGTGCCAATCAGTTTATTCTTCGCGGGATTCAGCGTGCCATCAAATGTGCCGGCGACCGCGGGAATCTCAAAACGAAAAGCGGCTTCCTTGAATTCCATGCGGATGGCGGGCAGACCGGTGACTTGCTGATCGAGGCTGTCCAGTGCGCCGACGAGTTTACCGTCCATATCGTGGGCCACGTGCAATTGCAGACGCAGACGCATACCGTGTGTTTCCAGCGCAGACTGCCAGAGACCTTCAACGGGGAAAACAGCGTCCGTGGGTTTGCGAGCAGAGGCGCCGGGAGTTTCCCGGTGAAAGACGAGCGGCAAAGCAGCGTCGCCCTGGGACCACAGGCCGTCAATGGTCTGGCGGTCGGGGGAGATTGTGCCCACGAAATGAGCGCCAACGGAAGTCACATCGAGATTCAGAGTGGCCGCGGCAATTTTGATGGAACTGGCTTCCATGGCGAAAACGCCCTGGTCGAGACTGTCGAGGGAGGCGTGGTAGGCGCCGGCTGGGGATTTTGTAAGATGCAGCACCAGGTGGAGCTGCGCTTCGCCGGCCTGGAGCGTTCCAGAGTAGTTGCCAACGAGCGAAGCAGGAGTCTGCGCGGCAAGAAAAAACGGGAGAGAGGCCGCGGTCAGAAGGCCTACCAAGAAGTGGCGAAGTGTGAAGAGGCGCAAAGAGAGCTCCGGTAATGCCTAAATTGTTTCACAAGATTGGATGTCAAAGAGAGAGGAAAAGCAGCCTGTATGGGGGGAGGGCTGAGAGAGGCTTCTGAGAATAATAGAAAGATTTTCTTCAGGGGCTGAAGCCCATTGGTTATGAGGATTCTGCGCAGGGGCTGAAGCCCCTGCCTCCTAAAGAGAGGACATTTCGAACGAAGTGTTGAGTCGAAAAAAAGCAACGCGCTCCGAGAGATCGGAGCGCGTTGAGAGCGCGCGCCAGGCTACGCGGCGCGAATGGTGGATCACTTCTTCTCGTACCACTGGGCGTTGATCGCCGTGAAGTTGGCCCACTTCTCCGGAAGATCTTCGAGCGCGAAGATAGCAGTGACAGGGCAGACCGGGACGCAAGCGCCGCAATCGATGCATTCGGCAGGGCTGATGTACAACATCGTTTCGGTCTGATAGGCCGGCTCGTCCTTACGAGGATGAATGCAATCCACGGGGCAGACATCAACACAGGCGGTGTCCTTGGTGTTGATACAGGGTTCGGCAATCACGTAGGCCATGCGGGATCTCCTTAGTTGAAGGCAGCGGGCCGGACCTGCTCAGCGCCTGAGACGGAAAACGACCCGACTCGGGCACTGCCAGGCCACAAGTACCTGGAGGTAATTCTACGTGGGTAGTGGAAGATTCTCAACCGGTGCAAACGCGATAAGATAAGGGCCTGAGGACTGGGGGATGAAGCCTAGGCTGGCGTTAGTTGCGCTGTGCGTGCTGGCGGGAATCGCGCTGGCGGCCGCCCAGATCCGCGTGGCGAAGGATCCGGAACTTATTGATTTGCAGGGGTATCAGAAGATCCTGCAGCACTATAGGGGCAAGCCGCTGCTGGTGACGTTCTGGGCCACGTGGTGCGAACCGTGCCGCGACGAGTATCCGATGCTGAACGAACTGGCCAAGGAGTACGCGCCCAAGGGCTTGCAGGTGGTGGGCGTGGACTTCGACCAGGACGGCGACCTGATCTTGATGCGGCGGTTTCTGGCGCGGTATAAGCCAATCTTCCCAAACTATCGCAAGAAAAAGGGCGATGAAGATGCGTTCTCCGCGGCGGTGATGCCGGGCTATAACGGGGCGCTACCTGCTTCTTTCTTCTATGACAAGTACGGCAAGCAGGTGGGGCATGTGGTGGGAGCGAGCGATCGCGAGACGTACGAGGCGGCGATTCGCAGCCTGCTGGCGAAGTGAGAGGCAGGGCGGGCGAGGCGGAATCGGGTTAGTTCGTGATTCCGAGTGGAGCGAGGAATATGTAATTGGCAGAAACCCAAGAGAAGGAGAGATTCCTCACTTCGCAGACTCCGTTCGGAATGACGGGTCTCGCTTTTCTTTCAGACTCTTGACCCGCGCTCTAACAAGCGATGCACCGAACGGCTTGGGGACAAATTATCAAATGGCACTCAATACAAATCACGGAGGCAGAGATGCTGGATCTGAAGGGCAATAAGATTACGTATTACGGCCACAGCACGTTTGGGATTACGACACCGAGCGGGCAGGTGGCGCTGATAGATCCGTGGGTGACGACGAATCCGAAATGCCCGGAGTCGCTGAAGAAGCTTGCGCGGCTGGATGCGATTTTTCTGACGCACGCGCACACGGATCACATGGGCGACCTGCTGACGCTGGGAAAGCAGTTCAAACCGAAGATTGTCGTAACGTTTGAGACGTACTTGTATCTCGATAGCAAAGGATTGGGAGGGCAATGCCTGCCGGGGAATAAGGGAGGGACGCAGAAGGTGGGCGACTTTCAGGTGACGATGACGCATGCGTTCCACTCCAATTCCATTGATGAAGATGGCAAGAGGATTTATGCGGGAGAGCCGGCGGGGTTCATCGTGAAACTTCCCGGAGGCGTCACGCTGTATCACGCGGGGGATACGGCGGTGTTCGGAGATATGAAGTTGATCGCGGAAATTTATAAGCCGGAGCTGGCGTTACTGCCGATCGGAGATTTGTTTACCATGGGGCCGCGGGAAGCGGCCGTGGCGACTCGGCTGCTGGGAGTGAAGCATGTGATTCCCATGCACTACGCGACGTTTCCAATGTTGACGGGGACGCCGGAGGGGCTGCGCGCGGAGACGAAGGATATTCCGGGATTGGAGATTCATGCGATTCAGCCGGGGGAAACGTTGGGGTGAGGCTGAAGCTGAGGAGGGATTCCTCCGCTCCGGGACGGCAAATACGGCCGTCCCTCCGGTCGGAATGACAGTTTTGATGATTGGGATCAGGAGTGAAAATGGAAAAGATCGCCGTCCCTCCGGTCGGAATGACAGTTTGATGATTCGGAATGACAGTTTTGATGAGAGGGATCAGGAGTGGAAGTAGTTGCGGAGGATGAAGCCGATGTTGGCGGGACGCTCCGCGAGGCGGCGCATGAAATAGGGGAACCACTCGGTGCCGAAGGGCACGTAGATGCGCACGCGGTAGCCATCACGCACCAGTTGGCGCTGAAGATCGGCACGCACTCCATAGAGCAACTGAAACTCAAAATCATCCTTGGAGATTTTCTTTTCCGCGGCCCAGCGGATGGTCGCCGCGACCATGTGCGGATCGTGGGTGGCAATCGCATGATAGAAACCGCTGGAAAGGAGGACGCGCATCAGGTGCATGTAGTTTCCGTCAACGTCAGCCTTTCGCGGATAGGCAACTTCGATGGACTCTTTGTAAGCGCCTTTGCAGAGGCGAATGCGGCAGCCATAGGAGAGCAGATCGTGAATATCGCTCTCGCTGCGATAGAGATAGGACTGGATAACGGTGCCGACAGCGGGGGTTTGCGCGCGGACACGCTTGACGAGTTCCACGGTGCGCTGGGTATACACGGAACTTTCCATGTCAATGCGCAGGAAACTGTCGTAGGCCGCGGCGCGTTCCGCAATCGAAAGCACCAGGCCTTCGCAGAATTCGGCGCTGAGGTCCAGCCCGAGTTGCGTTAATTTGCAGGAGACGTTGGCGTTCAGCTTTTCCTGAGCGATGCGGTCAAAAATCTGCAGGTAGGTGTCGCGGGCTTTTTGCGCGTCGGCAGGGGTGGCAACATTTTCGCCGAGGCAATCCAGCGTGACGGCCATGCCGGCATCGTTGCAGATGCGGGAGGTCATGATGGCTTCATCCAGGGTTTCTCCAGCGACAAAGCGGTGCGAGACGCGCCGAGCCGTGGAGTTGGAGGTGACCCAGTTCGCGAAGCCGTTACTATCGGAGAGTTTGAGAAGAATCGACCGGAGCATGGACATCCTAATTATGCCCGTAGTTCTTGGGCGAGGCTAGAGGCTAGCTAGCCTTTGTGCTCTTCGAGGAACTTTTCGGCGTCAATGGCGGCCATGCACCCGGAACCGGCCGCAGTGACGGCCTGGCGGTAGCGATGGTCCTGAACATCACCGGCTATAAACACCCCTGGAACGCCAGTCAGGGAGCCGTGATGCGAGATCAGGTATCCGTTCTTGTCCATCTCCAGTTTGCCGCGGAATATTATGGAATTGGGATCATGGCCGATGGCGACGAAGATGCCATCCACCGGGATTTCCCGCTGTGTCATGTTTTGCGTGTGGCGCAGGCGCACGCGGATTACCAGCCCCTCGGGCGCGAGAATTTCCTCAATTACGTACGGCGTCACAAACTCGATTTTCTCGTTGGCCAGGGCGCGAGCGAGCATGATCTTGGAGGCGCGAAATTCGTTGCGCCGGTGGATGAGGTACACCCTGCTTGCGTAGCGTGACAGGAAATTGGCCTCTTCCATGGCGGAGTCACCGCCGCCAACGACCGCAATGGGTTTGCCGCGGAAGAAATAGCCGTCGCAGGTGGCGCAGGTAGAGAGGCCGCGGCCAATGAGCTCCTTTTCGCCCTTGAGGCCGAGGAGACGCGCGGAAGCACCGGCGGCGACAATCAGCGATTGCGCTTCATAAACTTCGTTGCCCGCCATGATCTTGAACGGACGGCTGGTGAGATCCACCTCGGTGACCGTGGTCGTTTTGAAGTGAGCGCCGAATCTCTGCGCTTGTTTGCGCATATTCTCGATCAATTCGGGACCCAGAATGCCCTCGGGAAAACCAGGATAATTCTCGACGTGGGTGGTCAGGGAGAGTTGCCCGCCGGGTTCGTGGCCTTCCAGAACGAGAGGGCTAAGATTGGCGCGCCCGGCGTAGATAGCCGCGGTCAAACCGGCACAGCCACTTCCGATGATTACGACCTTGTGCATGCGAATGGCTCCGGAAATTAGATTCGAAACGGGGACCCGGCGGTACAGAGCGAACGATGATTGTAACATCCTCGTCCAAAGAGAGAAGTGCAGGCCTGGAAAGTGCGCGATTACAGATGATTGACGGTGATTGGGGGGCGAGGGTAGGCTTCAAATAAGGTCAATTTCACCCCGAAAATGACGGGTTCCAGGGAGTCTAAAGATGGAGAAACGAATTGCAGTGTACAGCTATTGGCTGGGAATCGTGAGTACGGTGCTGACGATCGTCCTTCGCGCGCTCGCGGCCTTTGGCATATGGCCCGACTTTGTACCAGCCAATGGCGCATTCATTTCTTATTACACCTTTCTGCGCGGGGCCGTTCTGCTCTTCCTCTTGTGCATTGCCTCGCGGCAGATCGGCGAATGGCGCACCTGAAAGTCCTGAAACATAACTAGCGCTTCGAACTCCTTCCTTCGTTCCTGCCTGCTCCGGCAAGATGCAGCCAATATGGCAAGGCACCGACCACATATACCAATGGACTGCTCGCGGGGCATCTATCTACAGTGGAAGCCGATGACCCATAATGAGGAGGAGGTTTTTCCATGGATGCGCGCTACCCCGTTGGAAAATTTGAAATGTCAAAGGAAATAGCTCCGGCGCGGCGTCAGGCGGCGATTGAGGAGTTGGCCGCCGCACCGGCGAAGGTCAGGGCGGCAGTTAAGGGACTCAGCGACACGCAGCTGGATACTCCGTATCGTGAAGGCGGGTGGACGGTTCGCCAAGTGGTCCACCACCTTGTGGACAGCCACATGAATGCGTACATACGATTGCGGTTCACGTTGACGGAAAATCAGCCGACGATCAAACCTTACGACGAAAGCATTTGGGCGAACCTGGAAGATGCCCAGAACGCACCGGTGGAAGTTTCGCTGAAGCTGCTGGAACCGCTGCACGAACGCTGGGCACGGCTGCTGCGTTCCTTGAAGACGGAGCAAT
This sequence comes from Candidatus Acidiferrales bacterium, assembly GCA_963702915.1. Classification (GTDB taxonomy): domain Bacteria; phylum Acidobacteriota; class Terriglobia; order Acidiferrales; family UBA7541; genus Acidiferrum. The sequence goes on along the minus strand of OY969770.1, from coordinate 4,724,516 downwards.
TTGCGAGGACTTTGGTGCATCCGGATCACGGTGTAAAGAATGTGGACTGGCTGCTGTTTTTGTATTCCTGGCACGGCAGGCATCACACGGCGCACATCACGGAACTCCGCAAGCAGAAAGGCTGGTAGTTCCCCCGCCCGAGTAGCCGAGGGATGAGGGCGTCGTGTACGATGGATGAGTCCACTTTGGCAAAGGAGAACCGATGGCGCGAGCGGCAGGAACGTACGCAATTTTCGAGACGTCACAGGGCAATATTGTTTGCCGGCTGTTTGAGAAGGAAGCCCCCAAGACCGTGGAGAATTTTATCGGGCTGGCCGAGGGCACAAAAGAATTCGTGAATGCCACCACCGGCAAAAAAGAGAAGCGCAATTACTACGATGGCCTGGTTTTTCACCGCGTGATTCCGCAGTTCATGATTCAGGGCGGATGCCCGCAGGGAGATGGCCGCGGGGGGCCCGGGTACACGTTCCAGGACGAGTTCCATCCATCATTGCGGCATTCCAAGGCGGGCAAGCTTTCCATGGCGAATTCGGGCCCGGGAACAAATGGGAGCCAGTTCTTTATCACGGTTGCGCCTACGCCGCACCTGGATAACCGGCATACGATTTTCGGAGAAGTGGTGGAAGGCCAGGACGTGGCCGACAAGATCTCGAATGTCGCGCGCGACGGAAGCGATCGCCCGCGCGTGCCCGTGGTCATCCAGAAATTGCGCATCGAACGCATACCGTAAGACACCCATGCTCTCTCCTGCGCGCCTGATGGAACTCATAGTGGAACTGGTGTTCCTGCTGCTGGGGGCGCTGGTGGTGTGGCTGGGGTTGCAGGGGCGAATTTACATCGACCGCCGAAGCATTCCCTGGCTGATTGTCAGCGTCGCGCTGCTAGTGTGGGGCTTGCTGGCGCTGGCGAGACCGGGCCAGTGGTGGGCGCGGTGGCAGAAATGGAATCGTGGGCTTTCGCTGCTGTTGCTTGGTGCGCTGATGCTGGCGGTGACGAGGGTACCCTATCTGTGGGTGGGGAAATTGCTGGCGGTTGGGGGGGTGGTGTTGATCGTCCGTGGATTGCTGGGCACTTTCCTGATTTTGCGCCATCCTTAGAAGTTCTTCCGCTATAATGCGTGTCCGGTGATGTCCTCTCCCGAATCCGGGATTCCGCCCGAGGAAACGAACTGCGGTAATTGTCAAATGCGTAAGGAGAAGAACTGTGTTCAAAGAATTTAAAGAATTTGCCATGCGCGGGAGCGTGTTGGACCTGGCTGTCGGCGTCATTATCGGCGCGGCTTTCGGCAAGATCGTGGCTTCGCTGGTGGATGATGTGCTCATGCCGCCGCTGGGGCGCTTGATTGGGCATGTGGATTTTTCCAACTTGTTTATCAGCCTGAGCGGTAACCACTATGATACGCTGGCGGCGGCCAAAGCGGCGGGTGCTCCCACGCTCAATTACGGCAACTTTATCAATGCGATCATCAACTTTCTGATCGTGGCGTTTGCCATTTTTCTGGTGGTGCGCACGGTGAACAAGTGGATGCCGAAGCCGGTGCAGCCTCCGCCGCCGGTTACGACGAAGGATTGCCCGCAGTGCGCGATGCCGATTCCCGTGGCGGCGAAGAAGTGCGGGCATTGCACTAGCGCGGTGTAGAAACAATTCCAGAGATGGGCATGATCGAGGTTTGGGTGCGCGTTGGAAGAGCGGAATTGCCAGGTGCTTAGGCGGATACGCCTTGCTTAAATGGGGTCCAGCATGCTGGACCCCTACACAGGAGAGATTCACCCAAGAACCGATCTAAAGATCGGCCACTACACAAGCAAACCCAGGAGCAGAGCGAAACCCCAGAGCGGCCCGCCTCAGAAGGACGGGCCCTACAACGGCAAACCCAAGAGCAACAAACCCAAGAGCACAGTCAGGAGTGACTGTGCCACAAGACAAAGGCATCCGCCTCGGAAGGCACGAGGTCTGCACGGCGGCAGGGGCGGCTGGATTTCTGGGCGGGCGTGAGTCATGATTTTGGAAGAAATAGGATTCTTCAGCGGCGGCGGATCATGAAAACAGCGAGGATCAGGTCTTGGGCGGCGTGCTTCGCGTTGCTTTTGTTGGCAGGTATGCCGGCGAACGGGAAAGTGGGCGCGAATTCCACTATCGCAATAAGTAGCGACGAGATTGTTGCGAATTACCGGAAAATTATCGTTTTGATGAACGGAGCGGGTGCGCTGGACCCAGGCGTAAAGGAACGGGCATCCACGGCCGGAAAAATAATCTTTCAGCAGAATGAGGAAAAGCTGACGGCGCTGGAAGCGCTGCTCACAAAAGGCCTTGCCGATGGGCAGACTGCTCCTACGGAAGAGTTTTTGAGCCGCGTGGAGAATTATGCGGAATATCGGGACGCGGACAAACTCGTCTTCCGCGATTTGTTGGAAGGGCTTGCGGCCGCGCCGGAAACTGCGACGAATGAAAAGTTGCTGGGACGAATTCGCGATGATCTGGCGGCGCTCGCGCAGATTCAAGCGCTCTATCAGAAAGAGATCGGAGAGATTCTGGGGAACCTGCAGACGCGCGGGATGGTGGTGCACCGCGAGGCTTGGGAACGGTACGTCAGTTTTCTGCAGCAGAAATATACGCGCGAGAAGATTTTGAAGGAGATTGAAGGTGCGATGCCTCCGGCTGAATCGCGCGGCGCGGCTGCGAAGAAGAAAACATCCAACGGCGAAGTGTTTGGCACGGACTTGCCGCCCAAGACGCTGGTGCTGACGTTCGATGACGGGCCGCATCCGCGGTACACGGACCAGATTCTGGAAATCCTGAAGAAGTATGGATTGAAGGCGGTTTTCTTTCAGGTTGGGCGCAACCTTGGGCCGGAAACCACCGAGGTGGACGCGAAGCTTACGGCGACCGCGGCGGTGAGCACGCGAATCCTTGCGCAGGGTTCCACGCTCGGAAATCACAGTTACAGCCATCCCGTGTTGCCGAAGATGACGGAGGCAGGCTACACGGAAGAGATCGAAACGACCAGCGCGTTGCTGACTTCCATTATGAAGGAACCACCGGTGCTGTTTCGCCCGCCGTACGGTGCGATCAACGAAGGCATTCTTTCCAAAGTGCAAAGCGACAAGATGAAAGCGATTTTGTGGAACGTGGATTCGGAGGATTGGGCCGATCCCGTGCCCAATTCGATTGCGCAGCGCGTGGTGCAGGAAGTGGAAAAGCAGGGGCACGGAATCATCCTGTTCCACGACATACACAAAGTGGCGTTGGAAGTGTTGCCAAGTTTGATTGAGACGCTGCAGAAAGATGGATACCAGTTTGCTTCATGGAACGGCAGCGCGTTCGCCGTGGAAGGAACGCGCGGGCTGGACACGGCGCAAACGCAGGCGGCACCGGCATCCATCTACCGGGACAGTTGGGCTGCGGTTATCGGTGTGGATGCGTATCAGACCTGGCCGAAGCTGAGTTACGCGGCGAATGATGCGCAGGCCGTGCGCGATCTGCTGATCAAGAAATACAATTTCAAGCCGGAGCACACGTTTTTGCTGCTGGACAAGGAAGCGACGCGGCAGAACATTCTGTCGCTGCTGGGAGACAAGCTGGGGAATCCGGATATGGTGAAGCACGAGGATCGCGTGTTCGTATTTTTCGCGGGGCATGGAGCCACGCGGCACCTGGCCTCTGGGCGCGACCTGGGCTACATCATTCCGGTGGACGCGGATTTGACGAATTACGAAGGCCAGGCGATTTCGATGACGAATTTCCAGGATATTGCGGAGGCCATTCCCGCGAAGCACGTTCTGTTTGTGATGGATTCGTGCTACAGCGGGCTGGCGTTGACGCGCGGAGGCGGAACGCTGGGCTTGGGTAATTACCTGCTGGAAATATCGCGGCGGACAGCGAGGCAAATGTTTACCGCCGGCGGGGCGGACCAGCAAGTGGCGGACAACGGGCCGAACGGGCATTCGGTGTTCACGTGGACGCTGCTGCAGGCGTTGGATGGGCGCGCGGATTTGAATGGCGACGGCGTGGTGACAGCGACGGAGCTGGCGGCGTACGTTACTCCAGCGGTTTCGGCGCTTTCCCATCAGACGCCAGCTTTCGGGAATTTGCCGGGTAGCGAGGGCGGGGATTTCATTTTCGAGTTGAATCACGACACGGAATTCCTGAGCGAGAATTCGGCGCAATTGGGCGATGAAGGAATCAAGCTGAATACGCAATTGGAACAAATGCGGGAGGAGATCCGCAAAGAAGCGGCGCAGAATGCGGAGTTGAAGAAGCAACTGGCTGCCGCGGAGGCGAAGCTGCAGAGCGGACAGACGGCTGGCAAGAATGGGGGCACCGCAGCGACGGGCGCAGAGGCTGGCGTGCCGGTCACAAAAGACGTTGCTGCAGCAACGAACGATGAGGGCATGCGGCTTTACAAAGAAAAGAAGTACAGCGAGGCAGCGGAGAAATTCAAGCAAGCGGCGCAGATGAAGCCGGAGAGTGCGTTGTTCGCGAATAACTCGGGTTTCGCGATGTTCAAGCTGGGGCAATATAACGATGCAATTGAGTGGTTCCAAAAGACGATTGCGCTGGACCCGAATCGCGCCATCGCGTACTTGAATTTGGGGGACGCGTATCTGCAATTGGGAAAGAAGAGCGAGGCCAAGCAGGCTTTTGAGAAATATCTGCAATTGCAACCCAATTCGAAGGCGGCGCCGAGCGTGCAGGAAAAAGTGAAGAGTTTGGAGACAGCGATTAATTAGGCGTGAAATTGGAAGTCAAAGAGGAATTTCGGCTGAGATTCAAAGTTGATTAGCGATTCCTTGTATCTGTATGGAGGCGGCAAGTTGTGGTGGAGAATGTCGCTGCGAGGGGTTCGCGATCGCGAACCCCTCGCGCGGCGAGCGGCGCCCGTGATTCCTCAGGCCGATAGCCGTAGTGGAGCTTTGGGACCGCCGCCGCAGTCACGCACGACCGAACAGTCGCCAGACTTCTATCGCACGTACAAGGTAGGTTACCGTGACCAAGATCGTTTGTGGAGTAGATGTTTCTTCTCTTTCGCTGGACGCTGGTATCGGCCCCGCGGGGCCGCACCGCTCTTTCCCTAACACTGCCGAAGGCGTCGCCGAGTTGATTGCCTTTTGTCGGCAGCATCACGTCGAGATGGCGGCCATGGAAGCCAGCGGCGGATACGAAAAACAGCCGTTTGCTTTGCTGTGGGGGCATGGTTTGCCGGTGGCTTTGCTCAATCCCCGGGCGGTGCGTCGTTTTGCCGAAGGCATGGGCCTGCTGGAGAAAACCGACCGTATCGATGCCGGGGTGATTGCGTGGTTTGCGGCCGTGAAAGGGAGCAGGCCCAACGCTCCGGCGAGCGCGGAACAAGAACGGCTGAAAGCCCTGGTCACGCGGCTGCGGCAACTCACTGAACTGCGAGCGGCGCAACGAAACCAACGTCTTTTGGTGACGGAGGCCAGCGTACGAGACACCTTCGGGGAAGTTTTGGCGGTGGTGAGTTTGCAAATACGCAAGCTGGAAGAGGCCATTGCCGCACTGATCGCCGCGGATCCGCTGTGGCAAAAGCTGGATCAAGCGTTTCGCTCCATCAAAGGCGTGGCCGACCGCACCGTCGCTCGCCTGATGGCCGAGATGCCCGAGATTGGCATGGCCTCGAACAAAGCGGTGTCCAAACTGGTGGGCCTGGCACCGCTGGCGCGGGACAGCGGCAAGCATCAGGGCAAGCGTGCGGTGCGCGGTGGAAGACGAAACGTCCGTGCCATTCTCTACGTCGTGGCCGGGGTGGTGCGCCGCCACGATGCGGACTTCGCCGCCTTCCATGAACGCCTTGCGGCGGCGGGCAAACCAAAGAAAGTCATCCGCATCGCCTTGGCCCATAAACTTCTCGTCCGCCTGAATGCGAAGGCACGCCAAGTACGAACCGAATTTTGCTCCATCGAGCCCTTGACAAATTAGACAGTCGCTCCACTCCGGGACGGCTAAAACCGCCGTCCCTCCGGTCGGAATGACAATGTTTGGGCCGTGTAAGGAATTGAAGCATGTAACTTGGAAGTGCGCGGGTGTGTCAGATGAGATCCTTCGAGACGCAAACTGCGCGTCTCTCAGGATGACAGGGGCTACGTTAGTTGCATGGCGGACAGACACACATCTCAAAAGGAATCTGAATTCGGAGAGTTGATCTCCTAAGTAGCGGAGCTACGGAATTCTTTGGCGCAATCGGGGCAGGGGCACATGGAGCGGAGATAGTCGTAGCTGAAGATACCCGTGGAGTGGCCGTCGTTGAAATTGATTTGGATGGCGTAGTTTCCTACCTGGGTGGCGGACTGCGCGCGGGGCTTGGGCTTGAACATGGGCAGGACGGCCGAGGGTGCGGGGGCGCTGCCCGCGAAGGCTTCTTTCTTTGCGCGTTCGTCGTTGCAGGTGGCGCAGGGGCAATTGTCGCGGAGATACGGGAAATCGAAATGGCTTTCGTGGCCATCGGCCCAGGTGATGTCCACGCCCGCGCCGGTTTTCACGTGAATCTTTACGGCGGTGGGTTTCTTGCGGTGGTCGATGGGTATGGGCATGGGGAAGAAGTCGGCAGTCAACAGTTCACAGTCTACGGTTAACAGTTTAGCTCCGGAACGATTAATCAGGAAATTTGAGATTGGATAGCGATTCCTCCGCTCCGGGACGGCTAAAGGCGCTGTCCCTCCGGTCGGAATGACAGGGTTTGGGGACTTCGCTGGCCGGTTTAGGGACCGGCCGTTCGTTGAGAAAAACACGTTCGCGAAGATGCTTGCGGCGTTAAAGCGGCGGCGAGCCGCCGCACTTCAAAATTTCAGTGGCGGGATCAGCGGGGGTTTTCCTTTTCTTTGTGGTTGCAGCAGGCGCCGGGGGGGATGGGATTGCCGTGGGGGCAGGTGGTGGGATGGCCGAGGAAGGAGCAGATGCGCTGGTCGAGTTCGGGGCTGATGATGTGCTCGAACTTGCAGGCCTGGGTGTGGGCTTCGTGATCGTCGATGCGAAAGGTGTCCTTGAACAGGCGTTCCGCAAGGCGATGACGGCGGACCACATCGCGGGCACGGCTTTCGCCACGCTCCGTCAGGCGCACCTGGTGATCTTCGACGCTTACCAGTTGCAGATCTTCCATGCGGGCCAGGGTGCGTACGGGATCTACACCGCCGGGGGTGCGGATGTGTTCGACGTCGGCCGTGTTGCCTTCTTCACCGCAGACCCAGATTTGTTCGAGCAGGTGATCGAAATGAATGCCATCGTCCATGGTGACGCGCTGGTCCACGGCTAGGTGGCCGTGCACCAGTTCGATGCGGCGGTCGGCCTGCTGGGCGATATCGGGGTCGTGCGTGACCATAAGGATAGTGTGGCCGGCACTGTGGAGTTCGCGGAACAAGCCGAGAACGATTTCTTCGTTGGCTTCGTCGAGATTTCCGGTGGGTTCGTCGGCGAGGAGGAGCTTCGGTTGATTGATGAGAGCGCGGGCGATCGCCACGCGTTGTTGCTCGCCGCCGGAAAGTTGGGAAGGGAGATGCGTGAGGCGGTCGCCGAGGCCGACACGCTTCAGCGCTTCGGCGGCCTGGGCTTCGTCCGTCATGCTGTGAAAGTACTGCGCCAGCATGACGTTTTCGAGAGCATTCAAATAGGGGACCAGATGAAACTGCTGGAAGACAAAGCCGATTTTCTCCGCGCGGTAACGCACCAGATCGTTCTCGCCGAGCTTCGCCAAGTCTACGCCATCTACAATAACGTGGCCGGAGGTCAGCGTATCCAGACCGCCAAGAATATTGATTAAAGTGGTTTTGCCGGAGCCGGACGGGCCCATCAGGGCTACCCACTCTCCGGCCTGAATTTTCACGGAGATGCCGTTCAGGGCGCGCAGCGTGCCGTATTCCTTCACCAATGATTCGATCACGACCTGCGAACTCACGCTTCACCTCGGAATACGGATGCGGGACGGATACTTGCCAGACGGCGCAACGGAAAGGCGCTGGCGATGGAAACGATCACGGTGATGGCCACAGAAACAGGATACACAATCCACCGGGGCTGCGCAGCCACGCCAAACACGGCTTTTCCCAGCCATATGGAGACGAGTAACCCGAAGGCCGAACCCACCACACCTCCAACAGTGCCCATGAGAATGGCTTCGGCTAGGAAGAGGCGAACGACGCGGCGCACGGAGCCGCCGATGGCCTTCATCAGGCCGACATCGTTTTTGCGTTCGATGGCTACGTTGCTCATGCCTGCCATGACGCAGAGCGAAGTGAGGATGAGCACGAGGATCACGGTGGCGGAAAGCAGGCCGCTGATGCGGTTGTAGATGCGGCCTTCGGCTTCGGCGAGTTGCTTGATGCCGCGAACGTCCACGGCGGAGAGGCTGTGGCTTAGCTGGGAGATAAAGCGATTCAGCGAATCGGGTGTGCCCGTAACGCTGAGTTGGATCAAGCTGATGCGGCCGGGAAGATTGGCGAGGGATTGCGCGGTGGCGAGGCGGGTGAAAATCTGCGTATCTTCCGCGCCGCCCGTGGCTACGACCGCAAACACCTTGCAGGCGGCTGTATGTCCCGCATTTCGGAGTTGCAGCGAGTCTCCCGCGTGAACCTGGAATTGCGTGGCGGCTTTTGCGCCGATTTCGCAGGCATCGGGATCGTTCTCCAGCGCAGGGAGATATTCGCTGCGTCGGCCGGGGCGAATCTCGGTTAAGCCATGGCCTTGCGTGCCTGCGATTACGGCGGGCTCGAAGTGAAGTTCGCTGGCTTTGGCGATTTCGCCGATCACGTACAGGAAGGCCACGGCAGGCACGGGCTTGCCTTCGTACCTCGCGGGCAATTGCGTTAAGACCGTTTCGTCAAGCGTCGCGCCATTGCCATCCGTGCCCGTTTCGCGTGGAGCCACGATTACATTCGCACCGAGGGCGCGAAATTCGGTGGTGAGGCGACGCTTGGCGTCAATCTGGAGATTCAGAAGCGCCGAAGTTACGGCGGCGCCTGCGCCCAGCGCGAGAAGAATCACAAACAGGCGGGAATAGTTCGCGGTGAGCAGCCTTCGCACGATGCGCCAGAACATTGTGGTGGTGGCCATCACTCGCCTCGCAGAATGGGCGCGGGATCGTAGCGGGAAGCCCGGCGCAAGGGAAACGCGCTGCCCAACAGGGTAATGAGTGCCGCGAGAACAAGAATAATCAGCAACACAAAGAGATTCGGAGTGGGCGTAAAGCCGAAGATGCGTTCGCCCAGAATGCGCGCCAATACGATGCCAAGGGAATAGCCGATGCCGCCGCCCACGAACGCCAGCAGCAGTTGTTCCGCAGCCAGCAACACTCCGACAAGGCCCGAGCCCGCGCCGAGAGCTTTCATCAAGCCAATTTCGGTGCGGCGTTCGATGACGGAAGCGGCGGCGGAAGCTCCGACGGCCAGGGCGGAGGCCAGCAGCGCCGAGAACGTGACCAGCCACAGCAGGGTTCGCACGCGAGTGAGAATGTTGCCTTCGCCTTCAGCGACGCGGCGAATCACATGCACGTCCGTGCCTTTCAACTCTTCACTGATTTGCAGGGCGATGGCGCTGATGTAGGGCGTGCAATACCAGGTGTCGAATTCCGCGGGCGTCATGGTCTTGGGATCTTTGCGGGCGAAGGCGTCTTCAGGTTTGGTCAGCGCGCTGACATAGAGACGGCGATATTGGCCGGGCTTGTTCGCGAGTTGCTGGGCCCGGCCAAGCGAAGCAACGATGGCGTCGTCCTCCGGGCCGCCAGTTGTCAATATGCCAACGATGTGCAACGCCATGCTGGTGGAGTTGTCCGGCGCGGATACGTCGAGGATGTCGCCGGGCTTTAAGGCGAAGCGTTTGGCTAGTCCTGCGCCGACGATGCAGTCCGTGGAATCGTCTTTGAACCACTTCCCTTCCACGTGCCACCACGGATTGGTTTTCTCGATGCCGGTTTCATAGGTGGAGCCGTCGGGGATGGGAACCTCGCGATCGTACCAGGTGCCGATGAGGATTGTTTTGCCAAGCGCATGAAGCGGCGCGGGTGATCTGGGATTCACTGTTGTGGCGTCAACTGGCACATCGAGGACTGGCGCGAAAGACATAATGTTGTGGCGCCAGAAGATTGTTTTGAGTTTGCCAAGGTCGGCTTCCGGCAGGTAGGCACCAGCGTTAGCGGGACGATAATCCACGCCGCCAATTTGCAGCGGCAAGGAATCGGCCTGCGGGGTGACGAGGAGATTCGCGCCCAAGCTGCGGAATTCCTGAGCGAGGCGATCGCCGACGTCCAGAGAAACGCTGAGGGCTGCCGTGGCTACGGCCATGCCGAGGGCGAGTGCGGCCATGGTCAAGAGTTTGCGGCGAGGCCGGCGCGTGAATGAATCGGTTACGAGTCGAAGGAACATTTTAGCTGGTCAGAACCCTGTCTACCTTCAGGAATCTCTCTTTGGAAGAAACCCAAGAGAAGAGGGATTCCTCACTCCGCGGACTCCGTTCGGAATGACGGGATCGTACTGACTTCGCTGCTGTGAAATCGTGCCTTCCCGAAAATCGAAAAAACTCTCTTCAGGGGCTTAAGCCCCGGCCTCCTAAAGAATAAAGCGTTTCAGCAAACTGCAAAAGACGACTGCATCGTGGCTACTTCGCCTACTTGGGAATTTCTTCGGCCGATTTCGTGAGGGCGGAAACATCGATCACGATCGTGTCGCCATCCACCTTTGAAGCAAAGCCTATGGGGTTGCATCCGCCCTTTTGCCCAATCGACGGAATATAAATTGCCGAAGCGCAACGGCGGCAGATCACGTTCTGACCTTCCTGCCGATAGCCGTCAGCACCGCAGATAAGACAGGCATCCAACGCGGTGCCGTAGCCGCCTGGCTTCTTGATGACCATGAAGCGGATGGCTTGGCCGTTCACGATGATAGTGAAGAGATGAAGATTGCCGTCCTGTACTTCCGCCACGGGTATACGGACAAGATTGTTCACCGCCTCGACGGGCTTGGCCTGAACGGGCGCAGCATTCACACGCGCATAAATAAAGTCGGCGGTCAGCGCCAGGATGACGCTGAGGCTCATCACCGCGGCGGCAATCATCCAACGGCGCTGGCGGCGGTTCTGCGCTTCCAGCAGGCGGCGCTCCGCGTCATTGAGAGTGGCCGTGGCCGCCTTCGCGTGCGAAGCCGATTGCCACTCCCGGAAAACCAGAAGGGCCGCGGCACCAAAGACAAAAACAAAGAAAAACAACTCATTGGCCACAATGGGACCCAGCAGGGCCATCTCGCCCTTGCTCGAGGGCAGCCACTGTGCCTCGCTCAATTCGTGCAGACCGGTGACGGCGAGTTGAATGGCGACCAGAATCAGGATGGCGCTAGTGACAGAGAAAAAGCGCTGCAGTGGCACCTTGAGCGTGCCCTTGAAAAAGAAAACGCCCACGGCCACGGCAGCAGCAATGCCAAGAGTCGTACCAATCCATACTTGCAGGCCTTCGGTGGATAACTCGACGGCACGGAGGATGAGGGCGAGTTCCGCGCCTTCGCGCAGGACCATGAGGAAAACGAACAGACCGATGCCCCACCCCGCGGCTCTGCCGGCACGCCCAGCATAGCTTTCGACCTTTTGCTCAATTTCCGTTTTCAGGTGGCGGGCCACACGATTCATCCAGAAGATCATGGTGACCACGAAGAAGGCAGCGAGGAGAAGAAGCAGCCCTTCAAACCCGTCTTCGCTAATGCGGAATCGCTCCAAAGCAATTGCAGCCGCAAGACTTAGGGCAACGGCGCAGGCGACGCCTCCCCATACGTAGCGGGCAAGGTACGCGCGCCCGGTGCGCGAGAGGTAGACGAGGATGATGCCGACGACGAGAGCGGCTTCGACACCCTCACGAAGAGCAATGAGGAAAGCGGAGAGCAAGGCTGGTCCAGTTGAAAATTATTTGCAACAACACATTTAGTTTACCGCTGCCCTTTTCCCACGTCAAGTTTCGACGTCCCTTTGTAAAGTCTCAGTTTCAAATCGAGTAGCATAGAAGCACGCAGTGGCCGACCTTGGTCCACCTATTCGAGAACCAAAAGTAAGCGGTGCCTCGCATGGGCCATGGAGGTAATGTTCAAGACGAGTATCCTAAAAAACGTGCCCAAATTCGACAAATCGTAGGGGGTAAGTATTGACACCTATCGGTAAAGGATTATGATTGAGTCGAAGAAAAAGAGAAGAGGGGAAAGCTATGGCAGACAGAAAACAGTTTTTTGGGGAGATCAAGGCTGACCCCGATCTGAAAAGAATGCTGGAAGAATCCCGCCCCGTGACAGAGGAAGAGTTGCGCGAGCAGAGGATCAGTTTCGCCTTCGGTAATGCACCCGCTGACGCGACGAGCATCACCAAGGACAGCGTGCGCCAAGCATCTGGGCATATACGTTTACTGCCTTAGACAGTCCTCTTGGTCCGCAAGACGCGGGCCACACCCTTTTACCATGTCCGTCCGCGAAAAAGACAATCCCGTGCTCTTTACGAAAATTCAAGAGCAGAACCTCTTGAGGCAATACGACCTGTTGTCAAACTGCATTGAGATTGGGCTGGAAAAAGGCATTGAAGCTTTCGACAAATACACGCTCTGGACCTTGAATTATGTTGCGGTCGCCAATATTGCTCAATTTGGGGGACGGTACCGCGAAGACCCGATTTACGTCGGGAAGCATATTCCTCCGCATTACAATGACGTACCGAATTTGATGGACCGTTTCTTTTCATTGATACATGAAAACTGGACGATCGTTGACCATCCGACATGGCTTGCAGGCTATGCACTCTGGAGACTGAATTGGATTCACCCGTTCGTCGAGGGCAATGGAAGAACCGCCAGGGCAGCTTGTTATTACTTGATCTGTGTGAAACAAGGCAGGTTACTGCCGGGGAGGAAAATAGTGCCAGAGCGCATACGGGAAAACCGGGCTTCCTACTACGACGCACTAACAGCGGCCGACCACGCTTGGGATGAAGGCAAACTGGATGTTTCCGTAATGGCCAAGTACCTCGAAGAACTTCTGAAAGGTCAACTCGCTGAAGCTTGAATTTGTCAACTTGAAACACTTCCCTTCCTTCTCCCACCTCACGGTAGAATAGGCGCTTGCGTCTAACCATGAGAATGCTGGCTGGCACCCTCCGCGCTGCGCTTTCAGTCCTGCTTGCCGGGCTGCTGCTGTGCGCGCAGATACCGGCGCAAACGGGGGCCCCTGCGGCCAATCCCGCGCAAGATCCATTCACCCTGGTGAAGCCGAACCCAAAAATAGCGAAAAAACTAGCCGGATATGGCGCCAAGGCCGAAGCGGCCGGGGATGAAGAGGATGCGTTGAGGGCCTACGAAGAGGCGGCGCGCTACGCTCCCATGGATGTCACTATCGTGAGCAAAGCGGTGGCCTTGCGGTCCAAGCTGGTGCGCGCCCACGTGGAAAACGCTGAACGGCTGGCCCTGGAAGGAAACTTTCAGGGGGCCACGCTGGAACTCGCAAGCGCTTTGAGCATCGACCCGAAGAATCCGATTGTCGAAGAACGCTTGCGGCAGTTTAAGTCACGAAACGAAGAAAGAGAGGAATTGCGGCGCATAGAACCTCCGATAGGCTTGCCGATCCTGCAGCCCGAAAAAATCACGCGGAGCTTTGACGTGCGCAGCGATGTGCGCAGCGTATACGAGCAGGTGGCAAGCGCGTATGGAATCAAGGCCAGCTTCGATCCCGACTTGCCGGCGGGCGCGGTGCGTCTGCGCCTGGAGAACACAGATTTCGACACCGCGATGAAGGTGCTCTCGCTAGAAGCAGGGACCTCGTGGCGTGTGCTGGGTCCGAAACTGATGTTTGTGTTTGCAGATACAACGGAAAAGCGCAAATTGTTCGAGCCGGAGATTGAAGAGACCTTCCAGTTGCCGGTTTCCGTGGAAGCCACGGAGATGACGGAACTGTTTCGCGTGCTTCGCGAGCTAACGGGGTCGCAGCACATGCAGCAATCCACGGAGTCGCGTTCGATCACGATCCGGGATACGCCGCAGCGGGTGCGCCTGGCAGGAGACATCATCGAGCAGTTGGAACACGATCGCGGCGAGGTTCTGCTGGAGATCGAGCTACTCGAGGTGGATCGCACAAACGCAACACAACTGGGAATTACGCCGCCGGCAAGCACCTCCCTCTATGCGATCCCGCCGAACTTGATACAGCAGGTGAGGAGCGCATCCAGCCTCACCTCTCTGCTGACGCTGCTGGCGGGCGTATTCGGGGGCCCGATCGGCAGCGCTTCTGCATCGGGGATTACGAGCCTGGCTTCCGCGATCCCGCCGATTGTGGCAATCGGCGGAGGGAAATCCACTTTTCTTCTTTCATTGCCCACGGCCACAGGCAATTTTTCGCAGGCACTTTCGCTGGTGCAAAGCGGGCAGGAGGTTTTGTTGCGGGCGCAAGATGGCAAGCCGGCTACGTTCTTTGTGGGCGACCGCTACCCCATCACGCTGTCCCTGCTTTCCGGCAGCCTGGGCACCTCGAGCTTCACCGGGAATCCAGGAGCAAGCGGCACGACGATCCCCACGGAGCAATTCACGGTCGGCCAATCACCCGTCGCGCTGGTCACGGCGGATTTTCGGGAAGCTGGGACACAGGATCTTGCAGTCTTAAACCAGGCCGATAATTCAATCACCATTCTGTTAAATCAGGGACCCAACTCCACCACGCAATTTGCCACGGCGACAGGCTCGCCCTTTCTGTTGGCAGGAGGAGCCCCCAGTTCCACAGCTGGCATCGTGAGTCCGGCCGTGAGTCTGACCGTGACGTCGGCCACCTTGAGCTCCATTGCCGTCACGCCTGTCAATGCGTCCCTCGCCAAGGGAGCCACGCTGCAGTTTGCGGCCACAGGGACATTCAGCGACGGAAGCACGCAGGACATCACACACGCGGTCACATGGTCAACTTCCAATGCGACGATTGCGGCGATCAACTCGGCCTCTGGAATCGCCATTGGACAAGTGGCAGGGACGGCAAACATCACGGCTACCTTGGGAGGTGTTAGCAGCGCTGCAGTCCCGCTGAATATCAGCAACGCTACACTGCAATCCATCACGGTGACTCCGGCAGCGCCTGCGATCGCGTTGGGCACAACGCAGCAATTCACCGCGATAGGAACGTATAGCGACCTGAGCACGGCAAACATAACCAGCATCGTGACCTGGACCTCCGCGACGCCCACCACGGCTTCCATCTCCGCAGCGGGAGGGCTGGCTCGAGGACTCGTAGCCGGAACGACGCAAATCAGCGCCACTCTTGGCACGATCACTAGCGTTCTTGTGCCGCTGGCGGTGACCTCAGCAACGCTCAAATCGATTGCTGTTACTCCAGCGACTCCGAGCATCGGGCTTAGCGCGACCCAGCAATTCACTGCCGTAGGAACGTACAGCGACAGCAGCACGCAGGACATTTCGGGGATCGTGCGCTGGGCTTCCTCCGACACTGCCGTGGCGACGATTGACGCGAGCACCGGGTTGGCCACCGGAGTGAGTGCGGGGACCACGCAGATCACGGCCACGTTAGGGGGCGCAGGCATTCCAGTGGCGTTGGCGGTGGGTAGTTTCAACCCGAACACGGATTCGTTTCCCGACTTGCTGGTGGCCTCGCAGGTCACCAATTCCGTGAGCGTTCTCCTGGGCAATGGAGATGGCACGTTCAGCAACCCGGCTACTTCCGTGGCGTACACCGTGGGAAGAAAACCGAGCGCCATTGCCGTGGGCGAGATCAACACAAATACGGACGGCAATTTGGGTTTTGTGGTGACCAATTTCGCCGACAACACCTACTCTGTGTTCACGGGCAATGGTGACGGGACGTTCACACAGGTGAAGGGATCGCCGTTCGCGCTGCCCAATGTCGTGGCCAACTCCGAACAAGGCCCCGTGGCATTGACCATCGCAGATTTTAACGGTGACGGCATTCCAGACCTGGCCATCGTGAACAAAACGAGCAACACGGTGACGGTGCTGCAGGGCAAAGGAGACGGCACTTTTACAGAATTCTCCAAATCGCCCATTGCCGTCGGTACGTCGCCCGTAGCCATTGCCGAGGGGAGTTTGAGCGCCAGCACCGGACCGGCCTTGGTAGTAGCGAATCAGGCCGATAACACCATTACCGTGCTGCTTGGGAATGGTGATGGTACGTTCGGATATTCGACGCAATCCCCCATAACGGTGGGCACCACACCCAGCGCGGTGGCGATGGGCAGCTTCTTGGAAGGCTCGAGCGGAGTTGCGATCGCCAATGCGGGCTCGGACACCGTTTCGATTTACGTGGATGCGGGCAGCGGGTTACTCGTCAGCGCTCTGGAGCCTGCGGCGGGTACGAATCCAGTTGCGCTGCTCGCGGGAGATTTCACGAGTGGGACGTTTCCGGACATCGTAGTGGCCAACGATATCCCGCTGGTGTCCGGGCAAGTAACCGATGGCCAGGTGACATTGATCGCCAGCCCCACCAGCCTCATCTCCAACCCGGCCATCAGCCAGCAACCGTACCCGGGGTCGGAATATGAAGACATCGGATTGAAGATCAAGGCCACACCCACGCTGCATCCGAATAAGGAGGTCACGCTACAACTCGATTTCGACATCAAGGCGCTGGCGGGTTCGAGCATCAACGGCATTCCAGTGATCACCAACCGCACGCTGACGCAGGTGGTGCGGCTGAAGGAAGACGAAACTTCCCTCATCACGGGTTTGCTCGACAAGGAAGAAACCCGCACCATTACCGGACTCCCCGGTTTCGCCAAGATTCCGGGGGCCGGGTACCTGTTTGGCCAGCGGAACAACTCCTTCAGTGATACTGAATTGCTGATTTTGATTACTCCGCGGCGCGTGCGAATGCCCTACCGCGAAAGTCGAGATATATATGCGGGCCGCGGCGACGCGAGCGGACGCGGATCGGCCGGAACAAACGCACCGCTGGCCCGGCCGCCGGAAACGCCTTTACCCACGCCAACGCCGACGCCGCAACCCGGTCAGCCCACGCAGCCGACAGGAGCGGAGCCTACGCCTACAGAGGGCCAGCCTCCGGAAGCGGTGCCAAATCCTCAAGAGACTCCGTTGCAGCCTAACCCTCGGCAGAGGCCCAATATCCCTCAAACTCCGCCGACGCCTCCGGAGTTCTAAATCGTCAACTGCTTGCCGGTAATTTTCTGCAGGATGGCAAGAGGCGAACGCTGTGGCTCGACGAGAGCAGACTGAGGTACCAGGAAGGTCTGCTCGAGGGCGTATTGGCCGGAAAGCACGGCGTGGCTTACGCCATCGGTGAACACCAACCAAGTGGAGTTCGGGGGAAACTCCCAGCGGTTTTTGGGAGTGATTTCCTGGAAGGCCGCGTCTTCCTTCATCGCGTTGTGGCAGCGGTGCATGAAATCGTCGTAGGGGGGCCGCTGCGCTACCGGGAAGTGCAGCACTCGAGCCATCGAACGAACCGCGTCCTTGAGAGGATTGCGGGGAGCCGAGAGCAAGCCCGCCGCACTGACAAAACGGGGAGCAAACCCTTCGAAGGACTGTGAGGTCAACCAGACGCGATTCTGCACTGGATTGATATTGGTAAAGAGCCGCAGGATGCGCGCTCCGTTGGTGGGCCGCGTGGGAAACGAATCGAAATGCAGCAGATCATTGCGCGCATGCAGGCGAGCGGGGCGTCCTTGCTCTTCGATGGGGCGGAAACTCGCGAAGTCCATCTTCCACTTGTGGGCGTAGGGAAGCAAAAAAGAGTTCAGGAATGCCGCGGAACGCTGCGAATAGTCATGCATGATCCGGCGCAACTCCTGAGCTTGGGCTTGTTCCGAAGCATCGAGGCCGGTGACGCGATCCTCCGCTGGACGATACGCAATATTTTTGTGATACGCGGAGCTGGCCTGCTTCTGCCCGAGGAGCAATATGCGGTCTTCTTCGGGAATGTGGATGGGAGACCGTGGCAGAATCAAGATGCTCCCCGCTTCCAATTCCGCGCAAAGATTTCTTGCCTGCTCCGCGGCAGTGTCTGGCGAGGGAGGTGGTTCCTGAACCGTGATGAGGCGGCTGAAGCCGGGGGTGCCGGCCGGGTGCGCGGCCTGCGGTGAAGCGGTGGACATGCGGAAAGCTCCTCCGTTTGGAATATACCGGGCGTAAATCTGCGATTCAACCTGAATTCAGAAGTTAAAGAGAGATTCCTCCGCTCCGGGACGGCAAAAGCGCCGTCCCTCCGGTCGGAATGACGAATTCTTGTGTGATGTGGGGGATGCAATCAGTCCCGCAGCGAGAGTGTGGTCGCTGCTAGGGAAGCGGGTCGAACACCACGACGGGTTGATAAGTGCGCGGTACCACGGCTTCGGCGATGGCGATGAGCTTGTTGTCCTGGCTGAAGACGCGGAGCTTGGGCGAACTTGCGGCATCGGCATCGAGTTGCGTTGTCGCACCGGGCGGAAGCTCGACGCGGCCGGGCTGAAGCTGTGCGAGCATCACGGTGAACTTGCCGCCATGGCGCACACGTTTTTCTAGCACTGGAAGGACGTGAGCGCTGGGGAAATTGGGTAAGAGTCCTTCGAGAGGGATGAGGCGGCTCGGGAGTTTGCCTGCGCGCGCATCTTCCGCAAGTTCGTCGATGGGGATAGCCTGTTCGAGAGAAAACTCGCCAACGGCGGTGCGCGTGATTTCGGCAAGGTGCGCGCCGCAGCCCAGTTTCTGGCCCATATCGTGAGCGAGGGAACGGATGTAGGTGCCTGAGGAGCACTCGATGGAAAAGCGGGCGATGCTACTCTCAATGCCCGTCAGAGTGTATTCATAGAGCTCCACCGAAGCGGGCTTGAGTTCCACGGGTTCATTTTTGCGCGCCAGTTCATAGGCGGGGCGCCCATGCACTTTCTTCGCGGAAAAGATGGGAGGCATCTGCTGAAACCGGCCCATGGATTCGACCGCCAGACGTTCGAGAATTTCGCGGTCAAGCACGGGCGCGCAATCGGGGCCTTGCGCGGCTCCCTCTGAGTCATAAGTGGTGGTGGCATAGCCAAAGCGGAAGCCCGCCTCATAACGCTTGCGGCGACCGGAGTAAAAGCGCACCAGGCGCGTGGCTTTGCCGAGAAGCAGAACAAGCACACCCGTCGCCAAGGGATCCAGTGTGCCCAGGTGTCCGATTTGCCGAAAACCGGCCATATGCCGCACGGCGTCAACAATGTCGTGAGAGGTCTTGCCCTGCGGTTTGTTGATGACAAGCGCTCCGTCGAAGGGAGCGGGTTTGGGTTGTCGTGGCATGGCGGAAGAGTGGTCAGTCTTTTGTTCCAGGCCTCTTGATTCTGGCGAAGAGATTACAATTTGGTTTCCGGATTAGGGGGCTGCGCTTTTTTTACTTCCTTCAAGAGGCGTTCAATGCGCTCCACATACTCCTGCGAAAAATCCAGGACGAAGTGGAGTTCGGGAACACGGCGCAACTGCAACCGCTCGACCAGTTCATGGCGGATGTAACCCATGGCGTGTTCGAGGGCTTTAATCGCGTCGGTCTGTTCCTTGGGGTTATCGCTGCCCACGCTGACAAACACTCGCGCGTGTTTCATGTCCGGCTGGACGCGCACTTCGCTGACGGACGCGCTCAGCTCCAGCCGCGGGTCCTTCAATTCGCCGGCGAGCATGGCGTTGATTTCGTGGGCGATTTCCTCGCCCACGCGTTCGTGACGATGATGGTCAGGGCTCATTTCCGTAACATGCCTGGCTGATCGAATCTCCGGTTCGCTGGTCCTGGCTTCCAATCACCTTTCTGTCATAACGGATTCCAGTGGCACGAATGCGGTTGTACCGATTCACAATATCTCGACCGAATGGCCGACCACCAGGGGTCCCAATTGGCGGTCCGCTTCGGCCAAGACTTTTTGCAGCATCTCTTCGACGTGCTGCTCTTCATTGGATAGAGTGACCACGCCCACCACCGAGCGCTGCCAGGTATCCATGAAATCGAGTTCCGCCACGGCCACATTAAAGTGCGCTTGCAGGCGGTCTTTCAAACTGCGCAAAACCTGCCGCTTGTCTTTCAAGGATTGGGCTTCGGCGATGTGCAACTCCAATGTGAGCAATCCAACCGGCATACGCGGCTCCGAGCCCGCTTCCTGCAAGCACTTTGTCTCTGAGGAGGGCGGCTTCCTCTCACTTATACATTCATCCTTATCTGATGGTCACCCGGGCGCGGGGGTTTGACCCGGGAATCCCCAGTTCCAATTTTGCCAGCCCTATTTGCGGCCGGAGGGCGCGCTGCTCTGACCTGCGGCTTCCACAGCGCTGATCTTCTGTACGTTGAAACACTCGAGGATGTCGCCGACCTTGACGTCGTTGAAATTGGCGATACCGAGACCGCATTCGTAACCGGCGCGCACCTCGTTGGCGTCATCCTTGAAGCGCTTCAAGGAATTGAGTTTCGAGGTATAGATGAGCGTGCCATCCCGAATCACGCGGACTTGCGCGTCGCGTTTCATGATGCCATCGAGCACGTAACAGCCCGCCACGGTTCCGGAGCCCTTGATGCGGAAGGTGTTGCGCACCTCCGCGCGACCCAAGTAGGACTCCTGAATGACCGGCTCGAGGAGGCCTTCCATGGCCTTCTTAATCTCGTCGGAGACTTCGTAGATGATGTTGTGCGTGCGGATGTCCACTTTTTCCTGCTGCGCCAGATCCGATGCCTTGCGGTCTGGACGCACGCCGAAAGCGATGATGATGGCGCCTGACGCGGACGCCAGGAGCACATCGTTTTCCGTGACCGCGCCGACTCCCTCGCTGATGATCTTCAGTTTCACGCGATCATCGGAGAGCTTGGGCAACATTTCGGCGAGCACTTCCGCGGAACCCTGCACGTCAGCTTTAATGACGATGGGAAGTTCCTTGATTTCGCCGGCCTTCAATTGTTCGTGTAATTGATCCAGCGTAATCCTGCCGCCGGCACTTGCGCGCAACGCCGCATCTCTTTGTTTGGATTGGCGGTACTCGACAACGTGCCGGGCCTTCGCCTCGTCGGTCACCTGAAAATGATCGCCGGCTTCGGGAACGCCCTGCAAGCCGAGCACTTCGACGGGCGTGGAAGGCGGAGCAGTCTTTAAAGGGCGGCCGCGTTCATCAAACATGGCGCGTACTTTGCCGAAGACCGAGCCAACAATGAAGAAATCGCTGGTATTTAAGGTGCCGTTTTGCACGAGGACCGTGGCCACCGGGCCACGACCCTTATCCACGCGAGATTCCAGGACGGTACCGTTTGCCGGCGCGTCGGGATTGGCCTTCAACTCGCGCAGATCGGCGACGAGCAAAATGATCTCGAGCAGTTTTTCGAGGTTCAGGCGCTTTTTCGCGGAGACTTCAACAAATTCGGTGTCGCCGCCCCATTCCGAGGGCATGAGACCGAGGTCGGAGAGTTGCCGCTTGACGCGCTCCGGTTGCGCTTCCGCCTTATCAATCTTGTTTATAGCAACGATGATGGGCACACCAGCGGCTTTGGCGTGGTCAATGGCTTCGCGGGTTTGCGGCATGACGCCGTCATCGGCGGCCACAACGAGCACCACGATGTCCGTGACCTTTGCGCCGCGAGCGCGCATGCGGGTGAACGCCTCGTGGCCCGGCGTATCCACGAACACTACGGCCTTGCCTTGTACCTGAACTTTGTATGCGCCGATGTGCTGCGTGATGCCGCCCGCTTCCCCGCCGGCAACGTCCGCTTCGCGGATGGCGTCGAGCAAACTGGTTTTGCCGTGGTCCACATGACCCATGACCGTAACGACGGGCGGGCGCGGCCTGAGGTTTTCCTTGGTTTCTTCCTTGGCGACTTCCAGGACCATTTCTTCTTCGAAGGAGACGACACTGACTACGCCATTGAAGGATTGCGCGAGGTCCGTGGCGGTTGGCACATCGAGAGCTTGGTTGATGCTGGCGAAAACGCCGCGATCAAGCAGGGTCTTCAGCAAATCCTTGGCGCGAATGTCGAGTTTTTCCGCGAGTTCGCGGATGGTGATGCCCTCGGTCAGGGTAACTTCGCGCGGCGCGCGGGGCTCCGGAGGAGCAATTGTGGCGGTGGCCACACCTCGGCCGCCGGCACCCTGGCGTTGCCGGGTTGGGTGGAGTTTGCGCTCGCCCTCCATCTCCCGCTTGTCCACCATCGGGCGCTGGCGCTGCGTGGGCTTGCGTGCGTAGAGAGGCTTGCCGGGTTCCGCCTTAACCGGCATCTTCTCTGGAAATGGCGGCAACATCGAAGGACGGCCGGGAGTGCGTGGGCCGGGACGCGAACCTGTTGGCACGGCGCTGGGCCTTTGACCATAGGGACGGCTTGATCCGCCGGTTCCACCTGGACCGCTACCAGGACGCTGCGGATAAGGCCGCCCGCCTTGCCCCGACTGTTGCGGGCGCATGGGCTGGCCGGGGCGTGGTCCGCTGGGACGCTGGCCGCTGCCGGGCACGGTTCCAGGAACCGGTCCGCGATTGCCGGTGGGCATCGGTGGCCGTGGAGGAGCTTGGGTACGTGCAGCCGCACCAGACGCGGCAGTTGCAGGGCGTGCGGAAGCTGGTTGCGTGCCGGCGTGCGCAGGTCGACCCGCTGGAGAAACTGCACTCGTGGCCGGACGCGTTGCCGCGGGTTGCGCCGCAGGAGCAACGGGCCTCGTGGGATGCGTATGGACGGGTTTTGGAGCCGCAGCAGGCGGCGCTGGAGCAGCCAAGGGAGCTGCTGGCTTTGCTGCCGCGGGAGAAACTGGCCCCGCTGCAGACGGCGCGGGTGCCGCTGGGCGCGGCGCCACGGGCGCAGCAGGCGTGGCACTGGGGGCAACTGGAGTTGTTTTTGGAGGAGCAGGAGCCACTGCGGGGTGAGCTGCGGGCGGATGCGCTGCAGGCGAATGGACGGCAGGCGCATGGGCTGTTGGAGCGTGCGCTGCGGGAGCGTGCGCGGCTGGGACAACCGCTACGGGCACACCAGGTTTCGTAGGAGCCGCCACCGGTGGATGCTGGCCAGGTCGCCGTAACGCAGCCTTGGCCGCCGCTTCTTTCGCGGCGCGTTCCGCATCGGCGGCTGCTTCCGCGTCCGCTACACCCTTCAAATGGTGGCGGACTTGTTCGGCAACTTCGACAGTGATCGAGCTGGAGTGAGTCTTTTTTTCAGTTACGCCAAATCCCGGAAGAAGGTCAATGATGGCCTTAGCCTTGACCTCGAGTTCGCGGGCGAGTTCATTGATGCGGACTTGGGATGCGTCACTCATGCTTCGTTAGGAACTTTTCTCTTCCTGCTGTTCCGCTGGAGCTTGCGTTTCCGCGGGAGCAGCGGCCGCGGAGGTAGCCTCGGCGGCAGGTTCTTCGACATCGGATTTCGTTTCGACGGAATTTTCCGGCGCAGGGGATTCTGGCGCAGGAGTTTCGGCGCCGGCTTGGACAGGTTCGCTGGATGCTTCGCTGGCAGCTTCCGCATTTTCGGCTGGCGCAGCTTCGGCGCCTTCCGCAGGAGTTTCGGTGGTAGCCGCAGCGCCCGCGTCGCCGCTTTCGTAGAAGCGGTTCACCGCCTGATAAATTTTGTCGACCATCTTTTCGCCGATGCCCGGTATTTCCATGAGCTGCTCGGGGGTCATGCCGGCGAGCTTTTCCAGGGAAGTGATGCCCGCGGCTTCGATTTTTTCGATGGTCTTCGGCCCGACACCGGCAAGCACCGTGAGCGGTGTTGTCACTGTGGTGAGCGCGGTCATCTGCTCTTCGATTTCGCGGCGCTTCTCCTCTTCGCTCTTGATATCAATGTCCCAGCCAATGAGCTTGCTGGCCAGGCGGACGTTCTGTCCCTTTTTGCCGATCGCCAGGGAAAGTTGTGAATCTTCCACAATGACTTCGAGCTTCTTGGTTTCCGGATCAACGATCTGAACGCGCGTGACCTTGGCGGGGCTAAGAGCCTTTTGCGCGAAGGCGACCGTTTCTTCGCTGTAGGGAATGATGTCGATTTTTTCGCCGCGCAATTCGCGGATGATGGATTGCACGCGCATGCCCTTCATACCCACGCAAGCGCCGACGGGATCCACATCCTTATCGCGGCTGGCAACGGCGACTTTGGTGCGCTCGCCCGCTTCGCGGGCGGCCGCACGAATCTGGACCGTGCCGTCGTAAATTTCGGGCACTTCCATTTCAAAAAGACGCTGTACCAGAGCCGCATCCGCGCGCGAAACGATCACCTGCGGGCCTTTCGCCGCGCGGTCCACCGTGCGAATTACGACGCGGAGGCGTTCACCAATGTTGTAGGTTTCCAGCTTGGACTGCTCGCGCTTGGGCAAACGCGCTTCCGTCCGCCCCATGTCCACGATGAGGTCCGGACCTTCGGCGCGCTTGACGATGACGGTGACAAGCTCACCGGCGCGGGTGTGATACTCGTTGTAAATGGTGTCGCGTTCCGCTTCGCGCACCTTTTGCAGGATCACCTGCTTGGCGGTTTGCGCGGCGATACGCCCGAGCACGTCGGTGGGCTTGTTGGTGGTGATTTCGTTGCCGACTTCGGCGTTGGGATTCTTTTTCTTGGCGTCCGCGAGGCTGATTTCGCGCTTGGGGTCGGCCACTTCTTCGACGACGGTGAGCACGGAAAACACGTCCACCTGACCGGTTTCCGCGTTGAACTTTCCGCGGAGGTCCTCCTCCGACTTGTAGAACTTGCGAGCCGCAACAACCATGGCGTCTTCGATGGCGGCAATCACCACCTCGGGCTCGATATGCTTTTCCCGGCTGAGCATTTCAATTTGTTGGTAGAGCAGATTCGCCATTTCGCTTTCCTAGAATTCGATCGCCAAATTGGCTTTTCGAATCATCTCCAAGGGTATTTCCACGACTCGTGCTTCCTTGCCTTTCAACTGCATGCGGACTTTACCATCCGCGAATCCCTGCAAGCGTCCTTCAAAAAACTTGGCCTCGCCGACCGGTTCGCTGGTCGTAATCTTGGCCAGGCGTCCGGTGAAACGCTCGAAATCTCCGGCCTTTTTCAGCGCGCGATCCATTCCCGGCGAACTGATTTCCAGAATGTAGCCCGGACCAGGAATCAGTTCCTCCACGTCCAGGATCACACTCAATTGCTGGCTCACGCGTTCGCAATCCGCGTGGCTGATCCTGGCGAAGGGGTCCGGCGGTGTTCCGCCATCGGCCGCTTCCGGCGGCCTCGGAGGAGGCACCCGGTCGATATACACCCGCAGGAAGCGCTGCTTACCGATCTTCCATTCGACATCCACGACTTCCAAGCCCTCCGAACGCGCCACGCGTTCAGCGGCTTCGCGGACCTTTTCCAAATTCACGCGGAGACTCCCCGACCTAAGCCGGTTAAAAGCTCTTCCCTACCGGCGGCAACAAAAAAGTGGGCTTGCGCCCACTCTATGGTGCGACCCGTTTCAGAGCGAAGAATCAGTATATTCCGGCAGCACGGTAAAAGCAAGGTACACGGGGGCGTAACGCGGGAAGTCACTGATGGCTGGTGAGTTGCGTTTCTTGGAGTTGCTGGCGGTACGTTTTGAGGACAATTCTTGTAATCCCTCACCTGTACTGCTCCAAAGTGGCGCCTCTTTACCGCTCCTTCTCGCTTTATGCTGTCACTGGATGGCGTGATGAGTTCCCTTGACCGCAAATGCTTTGGTGCTTAGCCTTAGAATGTCTCCTGAGAGAAGGGAGCAGTACCCCATGCCTGGTGGCTATCCGTGTTCGCGAGCGCGAGTTCGCATCACATCGTTGGGATTTATTCTTATTCTTGTGTCGTTACCGGTCTGGGGTCAGCGGCCTCCTAGCCCACCTGGCAGCCCTCCTGCCGGTGCTGCTGCGGCAGCAGCCGCTGCGAACAATCCTGCGTTTGATCTCGATATTTCCGTGCGCGACGAGCACGGAAACCCACTCGACGCCCAGGCTACGGTTCGTCTCAGTTCACCGGTTTTGAGCTACAGCGACATCGAGGTCACGCAAAGCTCATCCGCAGCACATTTTTCCACCCTGCAGCCCGGCCAGTACGACGTGGAAGTGACTTGCCCGGGTTACCGCAAGGCCACAGAGCAAATCATCCTGGAGTTCAGGCACGAAAGCCTGCCAATCTACATCTACCTCGTCCCGGAATCGGAGTCAGGAGACAAGTCGGCTGCCAGTGGGGCGTTCATCCTGCCGCAGCAATTCCGAGCTGACATGCAAAGAGGCATGATGGCTTTGAACAAGAATCAGTACGAGGCCGCCAGAAAGATATTTACGAAGTTGACGCAAAAGGCTCCGGGGAATCCGGACGTTTATTATTATCTGGGGCTTGCAGAACTGGGACTGCAACACACCGAGCAGGCCCGCGGGGATTTTCAGCACGCGCTATCCTTGGATCCCAACCACGAACTGGCTCTAGTCTCGCTCGGCTATCTGCAACTACAAACGGGCGCACCGGCTGACGCGGTGATCTCCTTAGAAAAAGCGGCATCCCTGAGCCACGCGAGTTGGCGCACTTACTTCGAGCTGGCCACTGCTTACATCAAGGTCCAACGCTTAAGCGATGCGGAATTAGCGGCGGCTCGTGCCGTGCAACTCGCCAAGGCTAAGGGGGCGAGTTCGAAGTATTTGCTGGGGCAGATTCAATACGCCGAGGGCAAGCGTGCCGAGGCGAAAAGCACCTGGGAGTCAATTCTCAGCGCATTTCCCGGCGATCCCGTGGCGCCCGAGGCAAAGAAAATCCTGGCACGTCTGGAGACGGAATCGCATGGAACCTCAACTCCCAGCAATGACAGCCTTCCGCTTCCTGCCGCTCCGAGTTTCAGTTTCATCAAGGTCGTTGAACATCCCTGGGCGCCTCCCGATACGGATAGTGCCGCCTATCAAGTGGCGCCCAATGCGAATTGCAAGACGGATGCAGTATTAGATTCCGCGCTGCATCGGATGAATTCGGATTTAAAGAATTTTGAGAAGTTTTCGGCCACCGAGCACATCGAGCGCCAGGAGATCGATCGCTACGGCTGGCCCGGACCGATGAGGACGCATGACTACCCGTACATTGTTTTCGTATTCCCGCTCGGCGCCACTTCGTTCTACGTGACAGAATTTCGTAGTGGCGAGGATGACAAGCCCGATCCTTCCGAGGCCATCACTTCCACCAACCTCAACAGCATGGGTGTGAATATCCTGCAACCCTTTTATCGCCAGCGCTTCGACTATTCCTGCGAAGGAGTGTCCAACGTGCGCGGGCAGGCCGCGTGGCAAGTGCACTTCGTGGTGAAGCGGGACGCCAAGGGAGAGGGGGTTCGCACGTGGCGGCTGAATTACGAAACCTACGACGTCGCCGTCAAAGGGCGCATCTGGATCTCCAGCGTCAGTTTTGCAGTCCTGCGCGTCGAGACTGATCTGCGGGATCCCGTCAAAGGGCTGGAACTTACAAAAGACCATCTTACTGTCGATTATGGTCCGGTCAATTTCTCGACGGGGAATAAGCAGTTGTGGCTGCCGTGGAGCGCCGAGAGTTACATGGAACGGCGTGGTAGGCGCTACCACCAGCGGCACCTCTTAAGCAACTATCTGCTGTTTGACGTCGAGACCACGCACAAGATCGGCAAATCGAGTGAAGTCACTGCGCCACCCGCCGGGTCATCTCCTTAGAGCGCGTCAAGAAACAATTGCAAAACACAAGAGGGTTGCGAGCTTACGGTCGCAACCCTTTTCGTGCGTTCAAAGCTGTGTGGCAGTGAGTTATGGCTTGGTCGCTGGAGCAGCCGGCTTGGGCGTGGGCTTGGGCGTGGGCTTGGCAGCGGGCGCGGGCGTTGCACTGCTCTTCACGGGGTAGGCCTGATCGTAGAGCTTGATAATGTCCTGAGTGATGTCGATATTGGAAGAGGCATAGAGAATGGGAGAATTCTGTGCGGAGGAATCAAAGACCGCGACGAAACCATTCTCGCGGGAATAGCGATCGAGAACGTCCATCATCTTGCGGCCGATGCGGTCCACCACTTCGGCCTGGGCAGCATTGACATCTTCCTGGAGTTCGTTGTTTTTGCGCTCGAGTTGCGCAGCCAATCTTTGTCCCTGATTTTGCGCCTTGGCCTTCTGCTCGTCGCTCCAAGTGGTCTGGTTGGCGGAAAGCTGCTGGCGAAGATCGTTGACCTGCTTATTGAGAGCCTCCAGTTCGTTCTGCCGCGGAGCGAACTGCGATTGTAATTCGGCAGAAGCCTGCTTGCCCTCCGCGGTGGACACAATGGCCTGCCGCACACTAATCACGGCAACTTTATTGCCGCTGGCGGAACCCGCAGTGGTGGTACCCTGCGCCCAAATAGCCGCTGTTCCCAGCAGGCATGCCAGACTGAGCACAGCCATACGAATCATGATTCTGGAATTCACTGTATTCTCCTTATTAAACTCCGGGCCGCTCGTCCAATTCCGCGGTTGAGCGGCGTGGAAAGTCAACCCTTGGCATTCTGAACCGATTTCCGGCCGAAAACTTTCCTGCACTCAACGGAGCGAGGACAGCGTGGCTTTCTACGATTCCTACCGGAATTCTTGCTGCGCTGCCGGCTCCCAGCAAGTCCACGGGAGCGCCAATGGCCGCAGTACAAAGACTAGAGTATAGCGGACTTGCCGAGACACCCGCAATCACAATGGCCTGCCGACCCCTTATCCGCAACCGCATGGGCACGCGCTCCCAGACTCGCCGCATCGCTATTTTGGCAGAGCCAGGAACAACACGCGATTGTTATTCTGGTCCGCAATCACGGCGGTGTTGAACCAGTTGTCCACGGCCACGGCGAACTGGGACTGGCTGCTGATACCGAGAGTCTGGGTAGTCTTGAGGCTTTGCGAATCGACGATGGAACTTGTGTTGGAGGTCGAATTGATGGTTAGCATCGTGCCCGTCTGATAGTTGAAGCCCAAGGAATACGGATTGATGCCGACCTTGTAAGTGGTGGTCGTTCCGGCCACGGGATCGAACTGGTAGATGGCGTTCTGCTGCGTAGACGTCGCGTAAAACACCCTGTCTGTGGGGGTGGGATTAAACGCGGGCGTCGGATCGAAGACAATCCCCGTGAGGCTGGCTGTCAAAGATGAGACGGAGGCGGTTGTGCTCTTTACCGGAGGGCTGGTATTGAGAGTCACAACGTCCATTCCCGCCATCGAACTCGAGGTGCCGGAGTTCTGCAAATTCGTGACTACCGCGTACGCTTGATCGTTATCAATGGCCACGGCAGAGGGAGGCCCACTGAGAGCGACGGTGGTGGCCACGGGTACGGTGGTGGTGACGGCGCCCGGCAGCAGCACAGTGAGGTCAATCGAAGAGAGCGTATTGGAACCGGAGTTGGCCACCAGCGCCAAGGCGCGGTCCTGATCGAAGGCCACGCCCAACGGTGCGAGGCCCACGGCCACGGTATTGCTCGTGGTTGTGGTCGTGCCGGAGGTGGTTGTAAAAGAGAGCACTTGAGCAGTATCCGGGGTATAGGTGTGATTGTAGTCAATGATGGAAGCGGTTCCGGTGGGCGTATCGCCATTGTTCGCCACGACGGCGTACCCCAGTCGAGGGATTACATCCACGCCAATGGGATTATTACCGACTTTCAGAGTGTTGAGCACGTTACCGTAGGGGACAACCGTACCACCCTTCGTGGTGAAGCCCGCAGGATTGATGTTAATGATGGAAACGTTGTTGCAGGCATAGTTGGTGACGAAGGCAACGTGGAGGGTATCGTCAATGGCGACGCCCTCTGGACCTTGCGGGAATGATGACGTGGGTGCGCACACTGGCGTCATGTCCAGGACACCCACCGCATAGAGATCAAGGGAGTTGGATACGATGACGTTACCTGCATACGTCACCTGAACATCAAGGGCGTAGTCATGGGCAACCGTGAGGACCGAGCCGCCAATGGTGAAATCAATCTCGCCATCCGTGGCGCTCAGGATGGTCACACCGTTTGAGCTGCCATCCAGCCGAATTGCAGGCGTGCCGCCGTCGAAAAGGAAGCCCTGCCCGAGAACGCGCAATGTGGCCGTCTGACCCAGTTGGACCGCTTGTGGCATGCAGGGATTGTTGGGGTCAGTGGGATTGCACGTCGTGGCGGCGGGGCTGCCGAGCGGGGGCTGTCCACTGGGGACCGACCCGGTGGGACTGGTCACCTGCAGAGTGTCGACATGAAGAGGCTTGAACTGGTTCGTGGGATCCAGGTTGAGATAGCTAAGGGTGTTGCTGCCGGCATTGCCTACCAATACGAACTTGGACTTGGGATCGTAGATCATGGGGCCATTTACTGTTACAGGGGTCGTTTGTCCCGCTGGAGTGTACGAGCCTGTACCTACCTGTCCCGTAGGGATGGCCGCGATGATGCGGTAGGCCGGAGAGAAGCCACCGCCGGAGGTGGGGGTGCCAGGATTAATCAGCGAAATGGCATTACCCGGAAAAGTGGGACCTGCGGGGTTTGAGCTCGGATCATAGGCCACCAGGAAATCGCTGAAAGGATCGAAGGAGACCCAGCGGAAACCGAGTTCCGGGGCCCCGCTCGGGTTTGGCGTGCAGGTGTGGCAACTGCCGGCGGTCAACGTGATTGAACTTACCGTTTGGTCAAAGGTACTGATGAATCCAATTTGTCCAATGCTGGCATTCGGATCCGCGAATGCAAACATACGCGAGGTCGGGTTGATGGCCGCGCCAGTCGCCGTACTTGTAGTGTAGAAAGAATAGTAGGAGGTTCCATACTGCACGGTGCCGAGCGGGCTCCCGGCAGCGCCGGTGTTGGTCTCAAGTTCAGTACCTGTTCCGGTCCCTGGCTGCGAATACTGAAATGTATACGGACTAGTAACGCTGCCCGGAAGAACCTGGAAAGTGCCATTCAGATCCGCAGGCATTAGCCCAGAGATGATGACCGTGCCGCCTGAGGAAGGGTTAATCCCGTGGGGCGTATTTGTAATGATGGTGACGATGCCATTGACGCGGTAGGCCCCGCTGTTGGTGGTGGATGTTCCGGCAGGCGCTATCTGCGCGGACGTGCCCTGCTGCAACAGATTTACCACCGAGGTCGTTCCCTGGCTGCCCGGAGTAACATAGGCCAGGGGCGCCCCGGGTTGCATGACAACTTGCGGGGTGGCACCGGTAACCATGGAAACTAACGCGATCGCACAAGGAGGTTTCTGGGCGGTGGAGTTGGCGAAGCAGGTGCGTGTATCACTACCGTCCAGATTGGGGTTCACGTCCACAATGAATCCGACATTGGCAAACTGATTGGTGCTGGAATATGCCAGTGCGGCCAGATGCGTCTCGGGATCCACGCCAACCGAATAAGGCGTTGGGACACCTGTTCCCGTAGCTAAAATGAGGGACTGCAGATCCACGGGAATAGACCCAATCTGGGTGATCGATGTGCGGGAGATGGCATAAAGATAGAGCTTACTGTCGGCACTGCTGACTACCACTCCTAAGTCTTGGCCGGAATAGCCAGGAATACTGAGTTGGGTATCCAGCGCGATGCTGGTGGGCGCGCCGCCGGTTTGCATGACGTAGCTCGGACCCAGGACGGGCACAGACCCGGTGAGGTCAATCACCTGCAGCGTGTTTGTTCCCTGCTCCGTCATCACCGCGAATCCATTGGCCGAATCCAGGGCAAAGCTGCTCGGAGCGGGATTGCCGGCTCCGATAGAGATGGTAGTGGGAACGGAATTGAAATTGGCAAAGGCGGGCTGCACAGCCACATTGGTGGTTGCTGTCGGGAAGAGCGGCTGGGATCCCTGCGGTGCATTGCTTTGGATGGACACCTGGTACAGCCCAGGATTTTGCAAACTGCTTCCTTGCTGCGTGCCCACGAATTGCCGCGGTCCGGAAGAGGAGACGGTGTCCAAGGACCCATCCAAGAGCAGCTTCACAATGGGAGTGTTGGTGCCGCCGAAATACCCTCCGTCCACCGCAATGGTGGCATTGGAATTCTGTGGAAAGCTGTCAGGCACAGCGGAAACCACCGCGGGGCTGGTGTAGGCGATGTTGAGCGGGCAGGAGATGTTGCTGGTTGTTGTAGACCCGTCCGAATTGGGGATGTTTGTGCATGGCGCCGAAGCCGTCTGGTTTCCCGGCAGCCCATCAATTTCAATGTGCGCGGTTCCCGGGATCGCGAGTTGGTCCTGGGTTAATTCAATGCGGGACATGAGGGAAGCATTGCAAGTGACCACCGGGGTGACGCCGCTAGCGCTGGGTGTGCAGTACTCGCCAGATATGGGAATGGTGTAAATGTTGGCCAAAGCGATAGGAGATCCGCTCGTCGCACCGGGAGGAATGAAGTAGACGTTCGTGGTGTTGAGGAGGTTCTCCGCGTTCAAGTAGACATTCGCCAAAGCGCTGCCCGCGGGAACCGTGGGAGGGAAAAGTCCAGTAAAGTTGATGGAATTATTGGTTGCGCTGACCAGGGTGATAAGTGCATACGCGGGGTGCGTGGAATCCGAGGCCGACCAGACCAACACGTCCACCGTGGTCGGACTGACGGACGTGCTTCCCGATGGGTTGGTAGCAGTAGGTAGTGTTGCCGGTGCGGTAAAAATGCCATTTGAGTCGATTGAGCCGCACGTCGGGCTGCAGGTCACCGAAGCAGGATTCTCGGTCTGGTTGGTAAGCGTCGAGGAGCCCGCGTTCGGCTGGGTTACCAGCCACACCAAGTTGGTTAACGGCGAATTTTGAGATGCAGGCTGGAAGCTAATTTGCGCTGCCGGAGTAATTCCGACGGGAACCGTGACTGTTGTTGGAGTAACCGAAAGGCGAATGCCCGAATCCAGGGAGACCGTGGCGGTGGCAGTCTCCTTGGTGTCCGCGTCGGCGGTAGCAGTGAAAGTGAGCGTGGGAGCAGGACTGGGGAACTTGGTCAAGCTAGGTGCGGTATAGGTGAGAACGTTTGAGCCGTTGGTAGTGGTAATCACCCAAGTGCCGATACTGCCGCCATTCAAAGTCTGCCCGCTTGTGCAGGTTCCCGTGACGGCGGTGGGATTCGGGGTAGTGGTTGTTGGCAAAGGGGTATACGAATAGGTACACGGCCAGTTGGTCACCGTCGTGGTGGTGGTGCCGGAGACGGTTGCCGTGAACGTCTCTACCTGCCCGGCGATCACGATGTCCGACTGAGGACTGACCGATATCGTGATCACGTTGGCGGCTCCGCTGCTGCAGCCGGCAATGAACCAGGCGGCAAACACGAATGCCATTATCAACACTGCGCAACTTCCGAACTTACGCCACGCCATAACGAACTTCTCCCCTATAACGGTGCAGCGGGAATCCCCCGCGCACGTTGTTGCTGAAACTGGATTACCGAATCTCATCATTGTGCTTTCGTCTGTAACGTACTGCATAACAATTCTCCATCACCAGCAACCCTTTAGAAGGTACGGCTCACCGTGAACCGGAAAGTGTTGTTCGCCTCAAAGTAATTCAGGCGTCCGGGATTCACGATATAGGGCGAAACCGCGTTCAGAACAATAGGATCGCAACTCTGGGGATGCAACGGATCGAGCAGTCCCAGCGCGCGGCATTGCAGGTACAGGTTGGCCATGTTGATCTGGTCAAAAGGAGCAACGATGGTCTGGTGCATGCGCAAGGGGTTGTAGGCCCAATAAATGCGGAACGGTGCTTGCACGATGGGGAGGTTGACATTGAATTCGATGCCGGTCGAGACACGCGGCCAGAAGTTGGTGTTGGGGGCGAGCTGCAACTGGGCCTGCTGGTTCACCAGAGGGAAATTAGAGTTGATGTTGGCGATTCCAGTGGGATCCAGTTTTAGCGCGCTCTTGTTCAAGACCCCCGTGGTACCGGCATCGACAAACAACGTCATACCCACCGGCCCCACAAGCGGGATGCGGTATTCAATATTTCCAACGCCTTGCAAATCGCCGCCTGGGAAGGTGATGGTGTTGACCACGAGTGGAACAACGAGGCTGCCGACTCCGCCGCGATAAGGGAAGGTAATGGAGGTGTTCACAACGCTGGGGATGTACGCCACGGGGGAAATGCCGCGAATATCAAAGCCTCGGATGTCGTTTTCGCCACCCATGTAGAAGCGGCTGTAGGGGGGAACTTCCTTGCCGCCATATCCCGTGGTGTACGCGCCGAGGAACCTGATACCGATGGCATTGCGGCGTTTGTTGATCGGGTGGAAGTATTTATATTCGCCGGTATTCGTGATGGTGTTGACGTTGCCGCCAATGGGACCGCCAGTGAACGCGACGGAATAGAAGTAACTCTTACCGGAAGTCGCATTGATGGGGTTGTTGATGGTGTTGTGCGTGATGTTGGCGGTAACGGTGCTGGCCAGGATACCGTTCAAGGCGCTGGGCCCGGAAATGCTTTGATACTGTAATTGCGTAAACAGCAGGGTGGAGGCCTGGTTGTAAGAAGTAATGTCGGTTCGTGTAAGGCCGTAGGTCAAACCAACGCGTGTGAAAGCGTGCTTGCGCAGCGGATAACTCGCGTAGACCGTAAAACCGGTGCTGTTCTGGTTGTAGTTCTGAATGTATTGCGGGTTGATGCTGACGGCTTCTCCGGTCAGCAAGGCCACCTGGTGAGCATAATCATATTTGTAGAGCGAAGAGAAGACGGTGAAGCCGCTGGCGATGGGGCGATCAAACAAGTAGGGCTCGGAAAACCCGAACATCAGGTTGCGCTGGTATTGGCCCACCTGCGCGGAAAGCGTCAGAGTCTCACCTAGGCCAAGGAAGTTGTTGGTCTGGTAGGTGAGACCGATGAATCCGCCCGAAAGCCCGCTAACACCGCCGTTCAAGCCGATCGATTGCTTGCCCTTTTCCTTTAACTTGAGGAGCAGGTCGACGGTGCCGTCCTTCTGGTTGCGCTTGATCTCGGCGGCCTTATCGGCATCGAGCTTGTCGAAATAGTTGAGCTGGTTGAGGCGCAAAATGCTGATTTCCCAAGCGTGCTGGTTGAAGAGTTGGCCTTCATCAATAAGCAATTCGCGGCGGATGACCTTGTCGCGGGTGGTGGTGTTGCCGGTGAAATCAATGCGGCGCACGTAGTACTGTTTGCCTTCCTCGAACTTCATGGTCACGTTGATGCGCTTGGTGTCTTCATCAATGTCGGTTTCCGGCGTGGGGACGAAGTCAATGAAGCCGTAGGTCCCATAGATCGAGGTGTAATCCTTGAGTGCTTTGCGGATTTTGGCGGCGGAGAAAATGTCTCCTGGTTGCAGGGGGAATGCCTTCTTCAACGCATCGACTTTGAGGGAGAGGGCCTTGTCTGGATCGCTGCTGGCGATTTTGATGGTGCCCATGCGGTAGCGCTCACCCTCGTCGATCGGGATGGTAATGTTGACCGCCTTGCCTTGCGTCCTTCCGGTGAGGGGAATCCCGAGTTTCCAGCCTTCCGTATCCACATTTTCGAGGATGGGGTCCTTGACCAATACCTTGAAATAGCCGTTGTCCTGATAAAGACCTTGGACGCCTACTTGAATGTCCTCGATCAGCTTGTCGTGGTCGTAAGTTTTGGACAGCACATCGATTTCGGTAACGTAGAGCGGAATTCCATATGGCCGGTCGTTGTGCATGGCCCGGATCAATTTCCGGCGGCTGAAGGCTTTGTTACCGGTGAACAGGATTTTGCCGACTTTGACCTTCGGCCCTTCATTGATTTTGAAGACCAGGATGACGGCGTTGCTGGAAGCAATTCGCTCGTACTCCGGGGTGACGGTGGCAAACTGCCTGCCGTGCTCGGCGAGGAGTTCCTTCAGGACAACTTCGGCTTTTTTGATGCGCGTGGGATCAAACTGGCTTTCCACCGTCAAGCCGACTTTCTTGTCCTTGAAGCGGTCCAGGATGTCGGACTCGGATATCGACTTGTTCCCTTCATAACGGATGCGGCGAATGACGGGCCGCTCGACCACGATGAAGGTAATGATCTTGCCGCCCGGCTTGTCTGGGGAATCTTCCACGCGCAGTTTGATGTCCTCAAAAAACTGCGTATTCCAGAGAGCCTGAAAATCACGCCGCAACGTATCTTCGTTATAAGGATCACCCGCACGGGTAAAGATGCGTGCCTGCAAGGTGTCGCGGCGAATACGGCGGTTGCCTTCCCAATCAATGCGCTCAACAAACTCCTGCACCTGCCCCTGATCGTTTTTCGCTTGCTGCTCTGTGCCAGGGAAGGCTTCGATTTTTTCTGCGAGAGTTTTTTCGTTCAGGGAAGCATGCAGGAGGTAATAGGTATTCTTGCCGGAGGGACGGAGGTCGGAGGTTCGAGCGAAAGAGGAGGAAGCGGAGAAACTGGACCCGCAGAGTATGGAAAGGGCCATCGTCAATACGGCGACACGACCGCGAAATGCACGCTGGGCGTCCATTCCGGAGATGAAACAAACTATCCTTCGAGCGGCCATTGAACGGCTCAAGGCCGCGCCCCCAAATCCAAGATGTTATTCTCCCGCCAGACCCGGCATGGGCTGGCCGTACGTGCATCACGTGGCGATTCCCGCCAGGGCAAACCGCGTCGCGATTACACGTTGTTGCGTCAGATTCGCTAGTGGACGACCGGGGTTGCCTCGACAACAGGCCGGAATGCGAGGCCTTCCCCTGCAACATAAATTTGCAACGTCGCAGGCCTCTGAATTCCCCCCTGGATTAGAGCCTCGGAGAGCGGATCTTCCACATATTTCTGGAGAGCCCGCCGCAGCGGCCGCGCACCATAGTTGCGGTCCGCACACGTTTTCTCGAGGATCCACTGGCGCGCTTCGGGGGACAAGACGACCTGCACTTGGCGGTGAATCAGCGTATCGTTCAGCTGACCGACAAGCAGATCAATGATACGGAGCAGGTCCTCATCGCCCAAAGGATTGAAAAGGATTACTTCGTCCAGCCGGTTCAAGAACTCCGGGTTGAACGCACGCTTCACTTCTCCCAACACCAGATCTTCCATGCTTTTCAGACTGGCCTCATCGAGGCCAGTTTGAAAACCGATCGAGGTGCGCTTCTGCAAATGGCGCGCGCCCAGATTCGAAGTCATGATGATAATGGTGTTGCGGAAATCAACCGTATTGCCGAGACCATCCGTCAACTGCCCGTCTTCAAACACCTGCAGCAGGATATTAAAGAGGTCGGGATGCGCCTTTTCAATCTCGTCCAATAGGATAACCGAATATGGCGTGCGACGCACGCGCTCTGTCATCTGGCCGCCTTCTTCGTAGCCCACATACCCCGGAGGCGCGCCGATGAGTTTCGAGACGGAATGTTTTTCCATGAATTCGGACATGTCAAAACGGATAAGCGATTTTTCCGAGCCGAACAGGAATTCGGCCAACCTCCGCGCCACTTCCGTTTTCCCAACGCCGGTCGGGCCGAGGAAGAAGAAGCAGCCCACGGGGCGCGACGGGGATTTCAAGCCTGCGCGGCTGCGGCGGATGGCGCGCGCGAGGGCGGTAATGGCCTTATCCTGGCTGATGACGCGTTTGTGGAGTTCGGGTTCAATGCGCAAAAGCTTTTGCTGTTCGTCTTCCTTGATGGAGGTAACCGCCACGCCGGTCCAGCGCGAGACCACCTCTTCGATATCTTCACGAGTGACGATGCCCGTGGAAGCGTCATCGAGTTTGTAGCGCTCCCGCAAGCCGCGCAGGTTTTCCTTCTCCTTGCGCTCCTCCTCAGAGTAGAAACGCGCCTTCTCGAATTCATGAGCGGCAATCGCCGATTCCATGCGGTGGGTGATGAACTTGACGCGCTTCTGGACTTCGCCGACTTCGTCGGGAACGGAAGCCTGACGCAGTTTCACGCGCGCGCCCGCTTCGTCGATCAGGTCAATGGCCTTGTCCGGCAGGAAGCGGTCGGGGATATAGCGGTTGGAAAGGTAGACGGCATAACGCAGCGCTTCATCGGTGTAGCTAACGGCGTGGAACTTTTCGTAACGCTCGCGCACACCGGTGATCACCTGGATGGCTTCGTCTTCGCTGGGGGCCGGGACTTTGACAGCCTGGAAACGGCGCTCGAGCGAACGGTCCTTTTCCACTGACTTGCGATATTCCCCCGGCGTGGTGGCGCCGATGCATTGAATCTCTCCGCGGGAAAGCGCGGGCTTAAGAATGTTGGCGGCATCCAGCGAGCCTTCCGCGGAACCCGCTCCCACCAGGGTGTGCAACTCATCAATGAAGACGATGGCGTTCTGGCTCTCCATCAATTCTTTCATGATGGTCTTCAGGCGCTCTTCAAACTGTCCGCGATATTTGGTGCCAGCGACGATTAGCGAGAGGTCAAGGGAGAGGATGCGCTTGTCAGAGAGGAATGGCGGCACATCGCCATCGGAAATGCGCTGCGCGAGCCCTTCGACGATGGCCGTCTTGCCCACGCCAGGTTCGCCGATCAGCACCGGATTATTCTTGGTGCGCCGGCAGAGAATCTGGATGACACGCTCGACTTCGTTTTCGCGCCCCACGAGCGGATCGAGAGCGCCTTCGGAGGCCGATTGTGTCAGGTCGCGGCTGAACTCCGCCAAGAGTGAAGTTTCTTTTGGCCGCGCCGCCGCCGTCTTCTCTCCCGTTGTGCGCGCAAGTTCCTCGCGCAACGTGGAAAGACGCAAGCCGCGCTCCATCAAAATTTCCGCGCCAAAACACTTTTCTTCGCGCAGGATGCCCAGCAGCAGATGCTCAGTCCCCACATGCTTGTGGCCCAGGCGCTCCGCTTCTTCCGCGGCCATGTTCAGGATGCGCTTGCACTCCGCGCTCAAGGGCACTTCCACGGACGTGGAGATGCGCTCGCGAATGGTGATGCGCGCTTCAATCTCTTTGCGGATGGATTCGATGGAACCCTGCTGGCGCAGGAACCGGTTGGCGAGCGCCTTGTCTTCGCGCATCAGACCCAGCAAGAGGTGCTCGGTCTCGATGTAGGGGCTCCCGTACTGGCTAGCCTCGTACCTGGCGAAAAATATGACACGTCGCGCTTTCTCTGTGTATCGTTCGAACACGATTAGCTCGCTTCTCCCCCGGGGGTTTCCCTCGCTTCGGTTTTCACCGAGCGAGTCCGCAGAATGCCGTGTTCCAGCCCCACGATGCGGTCGCACCGCGCCGCCAGCGCCAGATTGTGCGTCGCAATCAGCGACGTAAGGCGATGCGTACGATGCAGCCGCTCCAACAGCCCAAACACGGCCCAAGCATTCAGCTCGTCCAGATCTCCGGTCGGTTCATCCGCCAGCAGCACTTTGGGCCCGGTGACGAGCGCCCGGGCAATCGCAACACGCTGCTGTTCCCCGCCCGAAAGTTCTCCCGCGAAGTGTTCGGCCCGCTCCTGCAGACCGACTTCCGCCAGCCACTTGCGCGCTTCCGTGAGCGCGAATTCCTGTGGCTCTCCGCGCACCAGCAGCGGCATCGCTACGTTTTCTGCTGCCGTAAAATCCGGCAACAATTGATGCCTCTGCCAGAGAAACCCCACGGCACGATTGCGATATTCTGCAAGCGCCGCGTCTTCCTGCGTTTCAATCGCTTTGTTTTCAAAGTATACTGTACCGCTTGTTGGAGTGTCTAGCGCGGCCAGCAAGTGCAACAAAGTGCTTTTTCCGGCGCCGGATGGCGCAACCACCGCCACCATCTCTCCTTCGCGCAATTCCAGGCTGGCATCCACTAAAACTTGCAGCGGTTTCTCGCGCGTCCCGTAGGTTTTCTTCAGATCGCGCGCTTCCAGAACGCATGGTGCGCTCGACAGTCCCTCGGTGATGTGTCCCGAATCCATTGCTGCCGCTTTTCGGTCTCCTCGATGCCGCCTTACTCTTGTGTCGCGCCGTGTTCGCCCGAAATCTGCCGGTACCTTAATAAATTAGATGCCTTGCCGTGCGCGGGGCCTCGCATGGGGCAAATGGCACTTCCCGGTGGTTGCCGACCCACTGCTTTTCCCATTTTCTTCCCTCCCTTACCTACGCTGGTTGGAAGGCCAAGTCTCCTTATTTTGGACGCCGCTAAACCACTTTTTTTCAAGCTCTTAGTAGCAGTTCTCGCAACCTGAGCACAGGTCGTCAATCTCGCATTCCGGCTTTTGAGACTTTGAATAAAGTCGGAGCAAATCAGGCACCAAATATCACCACCCCGTAATATTTGCTGCCGACACGGATGTGAATCTTACTCAAATCTAAGAATCTCCACTGGCAGGAGCCGCGAAGCCTCTTTTGCCGGGAGCAACGTGGCCACGATGGCAGTGCCCATGGCGGCGATGGCGATCCACATACCGTCCAGAAAACTTGCGTGAAAGGGCACGAAGGGCACGGCATAGACCTGGGGATCGAGAGGAATAAGGTGGAAGTTTCCAGCGACCCAACTAAAGCCATACCCGATCGCGAGTCCCACTGTAATTCCCGTAGCGCCGATGGCAATTCCCTGGTACAAGAAAATTCGCCGGATTTGTTCGCGGCGCGCTCCCATGGACATTAGCACGGCAATATCTTTCGCACGATCGGTCACGGTCATGGAAAGTACGACGAGAATGTTCAGGCCTGCCACAAACGTAATGAGGCCCATGAAAATCGCGGTTACCAGTTTTTCCAAGCGCAGAGCGCGGAACAGTGCGCGGTTTTCGTCCATCCAGGTGGTCGCCAGGAATCCCTGTCCTGCGGCATGCTCCGCTACGTGGGCGATCTCGCCGGCTTTTT
This sequence comes from Candidatus Acidiferrales bacterium, assembly GCA_963702915.1. Lineage (GTDB taxonomy): Bacteria > Acidobacteriota > Terriglobia > Acidiferrales > UBA7541 > Acidiferrum. The sequence goes on along the minus strand of OY969770.1, from coordinate 4,683,987 downwards.
CCGGGTTGGTCAGGCGAAATTCCAGAACATTGACAATGTCCCCGGATCCCGCGAGCGATTGGGCCGCCGGCAGAGTTACGAAGCACCAGTTCTCGTCGTAATCGTAGAATCCCGAATCGAAAATGCCGGTCACGCGGAATCTGCGGGTGCGCGGCATCAATCCGAATGGCGTCAATCGGCCCTGCGGGCTCGTCAGCGTGACGTAATCGCCGGGCTGCATTTTCCACTCGTCGGCGAGTTGCTTGCCGATGAGCAGCCCGTCGATGTCTTCGGCATCCGGTGAAAAATCCAGGCGTCCTGCGGACAGCTTCTGGAGGGCTTCATCGGTCTTTTCCTCGAGGGCGACATCAATGCCCTTTGTCACCATGCCGCGGGCTTCACCGCCAAACGACAGCAACACGGTCTGGTAGATGGCCGGAGTGACAGAGCGCACTCCTGGAATTTCCGCTAGTTGTTGAGCCAGCGCCTGGTAATTGGGAATGCCGCCGGAACCAGGGCGCGTCAGAGAAATATGTGCGGTCACCCCGAGCAAACGATCCTGAAGCGTCTCGCGGAAGCCGGTGTTCATGGCCAGCGCAATGACTAGAGTGGCCACCCCCGCAGCCACTCCGAACACGGAAAACAAAGTGATCAAACGCAGGACCGTGGGGCGATTGGGAGATCTCAGGTAGCGGCGCGCCACCATCCATTCGAAGCGCATGGCGCGGCCAGCCCCTACGCCTTATGGCCTAGCGGAGCGGCCTGGTCGGCAGAGGCCGTTTCGGGGCGGAGGAGTGGGAAAAGGATCACGTCGCGAATGGAATGGGAATCGGTGAGAAGCATCGTCAAGCGGTCAATGCCAATGCCTTCGCCGGCAGTTGGCGGCATGCCGTGACAGAGCGCGCGAATGTAGTCCAGATCGAGTTGTTTGGGAACTTCTTCTCCGCCATGAGCGATTTGTGCGAGGAACCTGCGCTCCTGCTCGGCAGGATCGTTGAGTTCGGAGAAGCCGTTGGCCACTTCCATGCCTGCCACGAAAATTTCAAAGCGCTCGGCCAGGGAGGGATCGTCCGGCTTCTGCTTGGAAAGCGGGGAGATGTCCGTGGGGAAATCATAGAGGATGGTCGGCTGAATCAGCTTGTCTTCGGCAATCGTCTCGAAGAGCAGACCTGTCCACTCCCCGTCCAAGAGTTGGCCCTTTGCTGCGGCATAGTCCGCGTGGTTTGCCTTGGCCCAGACGTTGTACCTTTCCGTGGCTTGCTGGGCTCCGCCCGGGGCGGCCAGTTCGTCGAGCGTCGGCGGCGCGCCGGCCTCCGACGGCCAATACTTGACGATGGCTTCGCGCATTGTCAGGCGCGAGATTTTCCCGAAGTCCAATTCGTGCTCGCCATAACGAACTATGGTCGAGCCGGTGATGTTCACGGTTATTTGGGCGAACAACTGCTCGTTGAGCTCCATTAGATCCCGGTAATTGCTGTAAGCCTGATAGAACTCGAGCATGGTAAATTCAGGATTGTGCTGGGTGGAGATGCCCTCATTACGGAAATTGCGATTGATCTCATAGACGCGGTCGAAACCGCCGACCGTCAATCGCTTCAGATAAAGCTCCGGCGCAATACGCAGGTAAAGATCAATGTCCAGAGTGTTGTGGTGGGTGATGAAAGGCCGGGCCATCGCTCCGCCCGCGATGGGATGCATCATGGGGGTTTCCACTTCGATGTAGCCGCGGCCATCGAAGAAATGGCGGAGTTCGCGGATGATGCGCGCCCGAGTCTGGTACACCTCGCGCGACTTCTCGCTCACGATAAGGTCCAGGTAGCGCTGACGGTAGCGCAGTTCGATGTCCGAAAGGCCGTGCCACTTCTCCGGCAAGGGCAGCAGGGCCTTCGAGAGAAAGAACAACTCGTCAACCCAGATAGACAATTCGCCGGTTTTTGTACGGAACAGATGACCGCGCACGCCGATGTGGTCGCCGAGGTCCAGCAGGTGAAATAATTGGAAGCCCTGGTCCCCTACCACGTCTTTTCTCACATAGATCTGGATGCGTTTCCCGGCGCCCTGCAGGTGCGCAAAGCCTGCCTTTCCCATCAGGCGGTAGGAGACGATTCTTCCGGCTACACGTACATCCTTGCGGTTTGCCTCCAGCTCCGGCCCTTGCACCGCTGCATAGTCCTTGACCAAATCCGCGGGGCTATCCGTCCAGCGAAATTCCCTTGGAAATGCTTCATGGCCAAGGGCTTGTATCTGCTCCAGCTTCTTCAGGCGCTGTTCGAATTGATCCCGCGGCTCGAATTCCAATGGTGAGACTTTCCTTTCCAGTGGTCGTATTTGGAGTATAAGGGCGGCGCTTGAGGAGGGCAAGGAATCCTCGCCGGTTAGGGACCCCCAAACCCTGGCCGCGATTTCCACCTGGGAGGGGGGTGTGCAAAATCAAATAGATAAGAATTGTTACTATTTTCTAATATAGTTTGGTAGACTTCGTAGATTCGCTCCTCGGAGGTACCCTGTGCGGCCCCACCTTTCCTCTCAGCGTAATGGCTCAGTGTCTCAAGATTGGAGAACTCCGCTATCCAAAGAGAAATCGCATGCGTATTTGCACATCCTTCACCGGCTTGAGACATCCTACGCGATGTTCAGTGTCAATTTGGATGAAGCCCTTGGTTTGCGAAGCTATGGGCGAATCGGCAAAGCGCAACAGGTATTGAGCGTTTCGTCGGCCCTTTGCCAAAGATTGAGCGCACCCTTGATCAGCCTGCTTCGCGCGATGCTGCTGCATGCACGGCATGCCAGCATCGCACCGAATCTGGCATCCTTGGATCCGCAGAATTTTCAGAACGCGCGAAGCCAGCGCGTCGCGCGGTTCAACAGTGTGTTCAGCAAGGTGCTGTTGACCCGGCGGTCACAGTTTCTGCATAAAATCTCCACGCTGACCGAACTGGTCGAGGAGTTGACGAACAAATTTGAGACCTCAGCGGAGGAAATTTTTGAGGGCGACCCCCTGCACCCGGATGGCGAATGGGAAGCCCTCGATGCCTCTCATTACGATCTGAATACTTGTCTCCGAGAAACTGTAGTCCTGTTCAAGTCATTTCTAGATGCCCTGCCGGAAAGCCAACTCCAGGAGTTCCTTTCCACGGTTCAGGAGCAAAGCACCTGGACCGAAGGATATCTTCCTGCCAAGACCCACTATCTTGTCCATAGACGGATGGCCGCGATCAAGGGACAATAGGCTCGACCTGTTGGCGGAGCAGCGCCTCATGCAACCCGAGGAGGGCTTTCGGCCTCCAAATGGTGCATATGTGCGCAACCACCGTCATACCAGGTACAACTCTGGGAGGGACTCGGCGCATCCGAGGGGATAGAAGCGCCGCTATTGCACAGTTGGCCCGACAACGACCAACCGAGCCGGTAGCGTGGACTGAGGCGGAGGCCATCCGCCGCGCGCAATCCGGAGATGCAGCTGCTTTTGAGTTTCTGTACCAGATGCACAGCCGCAGGGTATATGCCTTGTGCTTGCGGATGGTCAGTAACCCGGCGGATGCGGAAGATCTTGCGCAAGAAGCTTTTTTGCAGCTCTTTCGGAAGATCAGCACGTTTCGAGGTGAATCGGCCTTTTCGACGTGGTTGCATCGCATGACGGTAAACGTGGTGTTGATGCGGCTGCGGAAAAAAACACTGCCGACCGATTCGCTGGAAGAGACGGTGGATCCGGATGCCGAAAACAGCGGGCCGAAGCGGGACGTCGGAGCGGCCGATTTGCGATTGACCGGCGCGGTGGACAGGGTGAACCTCGAACGCTCGATTGAGAAGTTACCTCCAGGGTACAAGACCGTGTTCGTTCTTCACGATGTCCAGGGCTTCGAGCACAACGAGATTGCAGGCATAATGGGATGCTCCGTGGGAAATTCCAAGTCGCAGCTGCACAAAGCGCGTACGCGGCTGCGCGAGTTGTTACAGGAAGAGGTTCGGGCCCAGGCGCGAGAGGAACGGCAGGCGGCAAAATCCCATACCGGCTCGGAGTGTTGAGATACTATGAAGGCTCTCTGGAGGTCCGAACGCGCTGCGAATTCTCGCAAGGGTTTTTCAGGGAGGGGCGCCGGGCGCCCAACCCGACGGAGTTGGAAGTATGCAGTGTAAAGAATTAGAAGCGGTTCTGGAGCAAGAAGGGCTGGCACCGTTGCCACCTGCGGCGCGCGCGCACCTGGCGGAATGTATGTCTTGCCAGGGATTCTTTGCGGATCTCACCATGATCCAGTCGCTGGCCCAAGAACTGCCTGCGGAGGCGAATCCGCCTGAGCGCATGTGGATCTCTTTGAGGGCGCAACTGGCTGCCGAAGGTGTGATTAAGGAAGGGCTCGCACCGCCTCCGGCCACGGCGTGGTGGCAGAGCTTCGCCGCGTGGCTTAGGCCGCGCACCCTGGCGACTGCGGCAGCGGGTATCGTCCTGCTTGTGACTGGTGTATTTTTGTCGCAGAAGCCAATGACCCAGCCTGTTGCTGGGATTCCCAATCCGCCAGGGCTATCGCGTGTAGCAACTTCCGTGTCCCCCGCTGTTGTTGCAGTCGCCCCTGTACGAAATTCTGCGGTGACGCCGCGCCCTTCCCCGACCGAGGAGGCCATAGCGAATGGTGGATTGATCCTGAATCAGGCCGAACTCTCTGTCCCCAATATGCAGCTTGCCGGGAATTCAACGGTGGACGCATCGCTGCGGGACAATTTGCGCACCGTGAACGAGTTCATTGCTGAATGCCAGCAGCACTTGAAGCAGCATCCCGAGGACGAATTGGCCCGGGAATATCTGGAAAGCGCTTATCAGCAAAAAGCAGAATTGTTGGCCGCTATGATGGATAGCGGAGGGAGCGAGCACTAATATGCAGCCGCAAGGAATCCGACGGATCGCGTTTTCAGCCTTGGGTGTGGGGGTGCTGGCGTGTGCAGCGGCGCCCGTTTGGTGCGCCAGCCCCGCGAGCCCGGAGCATCAGGAACGACATTTCACCGTGAAGGACCACCCCTTCGTGGTGCTCCAGAACATCGTGAACGGGCGGATTGAAGTGAAGTCCTGGAAGAATTCCGAGGTTGTGGTGAGCAGCACGTCGGCTCCCGGCCAAGTTGGCATCGACATCGAGCAGGTAGGTGATCGCATCGAAATCAGCGCCAATTCCCTGGAGCCCGGCGCACAGCCCAACGAAGTCGAAGCCAATTTCCAGTTGACGGTTCCCGAGAAAACCGAACTGCAGTTGCGCACGCAGACCGGGCTCATCTACGTTGAGCAGGTTAACGGTGACATGAAGCTGCAGAGCGTGGCGGGTGACGTACATTTGAAGGAAGTCTCCGGCTACATCATCGTAAAAACGACCGGGGGCACGCTGATTTGCACGCAATGTGCCGGGAAGCTGGAATTCACGTCCATCAGCGGCAACGCGCAAATCCTGCAGCCCACCCTTACGAGCCTGAACGCGATGACCACGACCGGAAACATTCTGTACGACGGGGATTTTATGCACACCGGAATGTACAGCATGAATAGCGGCCGCGGGCTCGTGGAAGTGCGGTTTTCCGGCAATGATTCGTTCGATCTGAAAGCTCAGACACTCCTGGGTCACGTGGATAATCAGGCCGCCGCATTTCTGAAGCCGGACACGCACGGCAGCCACCACAAGTTCAGCCATGCGTTGTTCGGTACGGTGGGTCAAGGGCTGGCCAAGGTCGAACTCTCTTCCTACAGTGGTACAATTCGAATTCTGAAGCGCGATTAGTTTGCGCTTTCCGGAATTGTGAATTCACCTCTGATCGCTCGCAGTGCGTCACCGCGCACACCCATTCTCTGCCTCGCCGGGTTCATGGGTTCCGGCAAAAGCACGGTCGGATATCGCCTCGCAAAACAACTCGGTTGGCGCTTCGTGGATCTCGATGAAAAAATCGAGGAAGTGGCCGGGATAACGATACCCGAGTTTTTTGAACGCCACGGGGAACCCGCGTTTCGACAGTTGGAAGCCGAGCAACTGCGTGGCGCGCTGGGCCGCGCCGTGGAACGCCTGGAGCCCACGATTGTGGCGCTGGGAGGCGGTACCTATGCGCAAACCGGGGCACCGGAATTTCTGCGCAACGCCGGCATCCCCGTGATCTGGCTCGATACGCCGATCGAAGTGCTATTGTCCCGCTGCATGACGATGACGGGACGGCCGCTGTTCCGCGACGAAGCCAGTTTCCGCGCGCTATACGCCCAACGCCTGCCTTCTTACCAGCTTGCTGATTACCGCGTCGAAGGTTCCGGCGACCCTGCCTCCGTGGTTGGAGAAATCTTGCGTTGTGGCATTGCCGGAGTCACCGACCAGCTTTCCGATGAGCATTTAGCCGTGGGAGGCCCAGAGGAGTCCTGAGGGGGGATACCATGCAGAGAAATCGAGTCAGGCGAAAAATACCGGCCATATTCTGGGCTCTGCTTCTTTCCCTAATTTGCATTGGCGCACCGGCCCGGGGCGCCCAGAAGAAGGGTCCCGCTGGCAGCGTGTTAGCTCCCGACAAAGGGAAGTTTAACATTTTGCTCGATGGCAAATCCGTGGGGCGCGAAGAATTTGAGATCGCCTCGTCCGGCGGCGGCTGGACCGCTAAAGGCACCACTAAAATCATTCCGCCGGGCGGAGCTTCGTCCACAGTGACTGGAACGCTCATGCTGCAGCCAGGCGGGGCCCCTAGCAGCTATGAATGGTCTTCACAGGCCGGGAAAAATAATGCCGCGCACATCGTTTTCGCGAATGGAGTGGCCAAAATCACGCTGGAGATGCAAGGCGCACGCCCTTTTGTACAGGACCTTTCCTTTGCTTCTCCGCTCGTCGTGGTTCTGGACAACAATCTTTACTACCAATACGCGGTGCTCGCGCGGATTTACGATTGGTCGCACCGCAACTCACAGACGTATTCCGTGCTCATTCCCCAGGAAATGACGCCTGGAACGATCACCGTGGATTGGGCCGGCGCCGTGAGCGCCGACGGGAAAGCTTACGAGGGACTGAAGGTGAAAACGTCGGACCTGGAGATCATGCTGTACCTCGACACTAACCATCGCCTCATGCGGCTGGAAGTCCCTTCCGCCAAAGTCGTAGTCGTGCGCGAGTAAGTCCAATCCGCAAAATACGGATAGGCGCAACCCAAGAGCACAGTCGGGAGTGACTGTGCCACAAAAAACAAAGACGGCGCCCCGATTGTTGTGGAGCGCCGTCTTTGTAAAAACCACTTGCGAGAATTTCCACTAACGCGCCAGGGGGCGCTGAAATACTGGCATTCCCGGACGCCGCAGCGGATAGCCCTGCGGCTGCCCATGGGCTTGCGCGGGAACGAGCCCATTCGAATGGCTGGCGTGTCCAATGTGCCCGAGCTGCCCGTTGCCATTCGCCGGCGCGGGCTGCGGTAGCCGAGCCGGGTTACCGATAGGGCGGAGGGTAATGGGGGCGGCATTGACGTGGTCGCTGATCGCCTGCAACCTCTTGAGAATGGACTGCCATTGTTCCCAATCCAGTTGGCGCAGGAATGGCCGCAGCCCTTGAATGAAGGGATCTTCCAGCAGCGCTTCGCCGTCGGACTCCGGGATAAAAAACCGGTTCAGGCCCACGTTCAGCGCTTCAGAGATTTTCTCGAGCGTGCCGAGGCTAGGGGTCATCTGCCCGCTCTCGATACGGGAAAGGTACGAGCGGCTGACCTTGGAGCGCGCTTGAAGCTGGCTCTGCGTCATGGTCCGGGATTCCCGGAGCTGGCGAATCCGCTGGCCGATATTCTCGACCGTCTCCTGATTCGGGAACTTCGGCGTGAGGACCTCCGCAGCTTCCTGCTCCTGCGGCGCCTCTTGCGGGATGAGATATTCCATCCGCTGAGGCAGCGCGCGCACACAGCGACGGCAGTTGCCAGTGCGCGTCCGGTATTGGACCAGTCCACACGTTTTGCAGCGTATGACTTCGCGATCCATTTCCAATGAATTCAACGTTGCTTCTTTTTCCATATGTGCCGACACCGGAACTCCTCGTTTGACTTGTTTGTTTCCGGCGTGCGGATAGGTGAGGAACGTCGGAACGTTCTTGGGGGGAAGGCAGTTACTGGCGCGATGGGAGTGTGGCTTGAATTACTATTCGGTGTCAAGAGTATTTTTCAAAAAACTATGCGGGGAACAGCCGAAATCGCCCGTGTTTACGCCATGTTTTCGCCTGTACGGCCGTACAAGGTGCTGGTGAATCCGCAGCCCATTGGGTCCGGCACGGAGCGGGACAACTATATGTTGTGCATTGCGTGCCTTTCGCCCCTACTTTTCAATTCGTCACATTCCGCTCCAATTTGGGTATGCTATCCCTTCTCCCGGAGGTACGCCCCTCATGCCGACTCGCGAAGACGCCTGGAATCTGCTGTGCGAGTACACACAATCAGAAAGTCTGCGCAAACACATGCTGGCCGTGGAAGCGTGCGTGCGCGCCTACGCCAGGAAGTACAACGCCGACGAGGAACTGTGGAGCTTGACGGCGCTGCTGCACGATTTTGATTACGAGCGCTGGCCGAACGCCGAGCATGCAGCAGATCGCGAGCATCCTTCTGAGGGCGCCAAAATCCTCCGCGAGCATCATTATCCGGAGGAGATGATTCGCGCCATTCTTTCGCATGCGGATTACACCGGCGTGAAGCGCGAGTCGCTGCTAGAGCACACCCTTTTCGCATGCGACGAATTGGCCGGCTTCCTGACGGCTTGCGCGTACGTTCGCCCGTCGAAGAGCATTCTTGATCTGGAAGTGAGTTCGGTGAAAAAGAGAATGAAGGACAAGGCGTTTGCGCGTGGCGTCAGCCGCGAAGACGTCATCAAAGGCGCGGCGGAACTCGGCGTTCCCTTGGACGAGCACATCGGCTTTTGCATACAGGCGTTGCGGGAAAACGCGGACGCCCTCGGCCTGCGCGGGTCGCTATAGCGGACCGCTGTGTCTTCGGCCGAGGGCATCTCCTCTCGTGTTATCTCCCACCAGGGATCGATCTCTGTCCTGTAATTAAAAGCGTTCGCCCACCGCAGTGATGCAAGATGGCGCGGGACTGGGCGAGTACGGAGCTCCCGTTGCATCGTTAAACTGCACGGTCGCATCGCTGGTCCATTGATCACGACCATCGTTGAACGCGATGGTCTGTGAAATGGTCTGCGTGCCCATCTTGAAGAAAGGGATGGGCGTAGGTCCGCTCGGGGTAGTAGGAGTGTCAAAGTAAATGAACGCAATGCTCTTTGCCGTGTAGGTCCGGTGGCCTGTGTACTGCCAGATTCCCTGCCCTGGCCCACGCTGTCCCGAGGCAAAAGCACGGTTCATGGTGTCTTCGGCCATCGTTCCGCCATCAGCAAAGGTCAGAATCGATTGAAACTTCGCGATGGGGACCCCGGTGCTACAGCTTGCTTGAGTGACGGTGACCCGCCAGGTTCCGATTAGTTCATAGTCGTCTGGCCGGGACCACGCGGGGGCGCTCCAACCCGCAGAAAGTATCAGCATCGCTACCAAGGCCAGCCCAAGAGTGACTTTCCAGCTCCCTAGTTTCATAAATATTCCTCCTCATGAGTTCATCCTGTGTGCTCCGGCCCACTGGGCGCGGCTCGGCAATACTCTTCCCATGGGCGGGGAAAGTCTTTAGAATCGGGCTGAAAACTTCTGAAAACATCTGAAGTAGCGGCTGCCATGAGTGCTGAAGAGCCAAGCATCTACGAATTCGGGAGCTTCCGGTTGGAGGTGGTCAAGCGCCTGCTTCTGCGCAAAGGCGCACCGGTGGCGCTTACCCCGAAGGTCTTCGATACGCTGCTGTACCTTGTTCGCCACCAAGGAAAGCTAGTGGCGAAAAACGAATTAATGCGAGCCGTATGGCCAGATACGGTGGTGGAAGAAAACAACCTCAACCAGAATATCTCTGCTCTGCGCCGCATTCTGGGAGAGTCACGCGGAGACAACGTCTATATCGCGACCATTCCAGGGAAGGGATACCAATTCATTCCCGCGGTCGAGGTCATCGCCGATTCCGGGCCGGAAACGACGCAACCCGTCATCCTCGCCGTTCTGCCCTTTGAGAACCTGAGCGCACAGGGCGAACGCGAGTATGTCGCCGATGGCTTGACTGAGGAGGTCATCACCGCCCTGGGGCTGATCGATCCGGAGCATCTTCGCGTGATAGGCCGCACGACGATGATGGCCTACAAGCGCACTCAGAAGACGCTCGCGCAGATCGCGGACGAACTGAAGGCCACGTACATCATTGAAAGTTCCATGCGCATCGAAGGCAAACTCTTGCGCATTACCAGTAAGCTGATCCGTGTGCGTGATCACACGCAACTTTGGTCCATGTCTTACGACAGCCAGCCCGGCAGCATCCTGGAATTTCAGCAGGAAATGAGCCGCACCATGGGCGAGCAGATCCGTCTGCGTCTCTCCCCCGAACGATTGACCGCGCTGGCCCGCCGCCAGTCGCGCAATGCGGAAGCCTATGACCTCTATTTGCGTGGCAGATATTTCTGGAACCAACTCTCCCCCGCGACCACCAAGCGTGCCAGTTCATTTTTCCTGCAGGCGACACAAATTGATCCTTACTATGCCCTCGCGTGGTCTGGTTTGGCAGATAGCTACACTGGCAGCCCCATCAATGGGGACGCGCCGCCTTTGGAAGTGGGGGCTCCGGCCCGCGATGCGGCAGCGCATGCCGTGGCCGCAGATGCCAATCTCGCGGAGACGCAAACTTCCCTGGGTTTCGTGAAATTCTGGCTCGATTGGGATTGGCCAGCAGCGGAGTCGGCATTCCGCAAGGCTACGCTTCTAGATGCCAACTATTCGTTGGCGCACCGTTTGTTGGGAATTGTCCTTTCCCACTTGCAACGGCCCGGCGAGGCACTGAAAGCCATAGAGCGCGCCCGCCAGATCGATCCACTTCTTGCCGGGCATCATGCGCTCTCCGCCCAAATCGCCTTTGTGGGCCGTGACTTTGAGGCCGCGGAGCGGTTCGCACGGCAAGCGATAACCATCGACCCGGAATTCTGGATTGGGCACACACAATTGGGACAAGCGCTGGAGCGGTTGGGGAAGTATGAGGCTGCGCTCGAGGCACTGAATCTTGCGGCGCGCTTGTCGGGTGGCAACAGCAAAACCATTGCTTTTCGTGGCTACGTTCTGGCCAAGATTGGGCGAACGAAAGAAGCACGGGAAGTGCTTGGCATGCTGGAAGCGCTAGCGAAGGAACGCTACGTTCCGCCTTACGCTCAAGCTTTAGTTTATGCGGGCCTTGGCGAAAGAGCTCAGGCCCTGGATGCGCTCGAACGCGCTCTGAAAGTACGCGACGTCCACCTCGCATTCCTGCCAGTGGACGCCAGGTGGGATCCGTTTCGCGAGGAACCACGTTTCCGATCGCTGCTCAAAGCTTGCGGCTTCGCCGGTGGTTGAGCGTTGAACTTGATTCCTGACGGATACTTCCTGAGCTTACCCTAGCTCTCCAGCCACCTGTTGATCTGGACCGCTCGTCTCGCCAGGTTCAACCGGTACAAGCGAAGAGTTTTCATGCGCGCGATCTATCACAAAGAGTGCAACGTTGGTCAAGTAACTTGCGTAGCGATGAAGTTATTTTTTCTTCCCGGCGAGCTTTTTTATCAGCGTGCTTGCTTTAATCGCATCCGCGTCGTTTTCGAAACCGATAAGCGCGGAGTATTTTCTCCCGATTACCTGGGCGACGAGAAAGTCGAGGTTCACACCAGCTTCGGCCAACGCTTGCGTGATGGCATGGCCCAATCCCGCGCGATTATCGCCTTCCACATGCAACGCCGGAATTCCCGCAGCCGCCAACCCCGCCTCTGTTGCCGCCGCGGTCGCCTTTTTGTTGGCGATTGGGAACAACTCCACTGCCGCCTTTGTGCGATCGCCCGGGTAGCAATAGCCCATTACCACTTGCAGGTCCGCTCCGGCCTTGGCCAGCGGTTCCAGCGTGCCGGCCAGGGTTCCAGCTTTGTTCTCGAGTTCTTTCCGCCACAACGTGATGCGTTTCACTGTCACTGCCATAATTGTGCCCTCCCATCAATCCGCAATGAGCCCCATGAGAAGCATCCTAACTCTGCACCGCGCTTTGCTCAATGCCGGATTCACGCGCAGGGAGACCCCTTCCTCTGCTTGGAATGACGGGGGGAAGGTGTCGGCTGCGGGATGGGCCTAGGCGACGGCGCTGCGGGCTTGGTCTGCCGCAGGCGACGCCTTCATCGGAAGAAAGGGCAGGCGCGCCGAAGAGGCCCAACGCGAGCGCGCCGCGCCCACATCATTGACATTGAATTCGAGAAGAGAGCCGGCAGCTGGCCTAGACTCGCCCAAGAATTAGGCGACCACAGTAGTGAACCACACCGGGAGGGGAACGGGGCTGCCAGCTTCAAGGCGAGTGCTTGGGGGCGAGTGGCCCAAATGTGTCGGGGAGAATCAAGCTATCCCTTGAGTCCGTGGAATTGGCCGCGGAAGGGGGTGAAGGAAGTTGCGAGGAGAGCGGTGTTCTGGCCTCCTGAATTTGTTTCGGAGTCATGATCTTAGAGAGCGCCTTGAGGCGCGAGGCGGCAGACTCCTCACCATCGGAGGCGGCGCGGGAATACCAACGGAACGCAGAAACGTAATCAAGGGGAACGCCTGCTCCGGTTTCGTAGAAAAAAGCGAGGCCGGTTTCCGCGACGGGCAAACCTTGTTGAGCCGCCAGAAGCTCCCAGCGGGCTGCCTCGGCGCGATTGACAGGAACGCCTTCACCCTTGGAATCGAGGACGGCGAGAGCATGCTGGGCTGGAGCGTAGCCGTGCTCGGCAGCGACGCGAAGCCATTGAGCGGCCTGGAAGAAATCGCGGGGAGTGCCGGAGCCGGTGAGGTACATGGAAGCCAAATTGAGTTGAGCGACCGGATTGCCCTGCTGGGCGGCGGCTAGATGCAGTTCAAAGGCCTTGCGATCGTTTTTGGGAACGCCGAGACCACGCTCGTAGAGATTGCCCAGATTGTTTTGCGCAGTGCTGAGACTCTGAAGGGCCGCCGCCTGGTAGTTTTCTGCGGCTTTTTCGTAGTCGCGGTGAAGGCCGCGGCCGTTTTCGTAGAGGTACCCGAGGAGAAGACGGGCTTGACGATTATTTAGCTTGGCGAAGGATTGAAGCCAAGCGAGCGCTAAATCGTACCCCCTCGCATCAGGATCCGATTGGAGAAGGAAACTAGCAAGCCGCTGTTGAGCGGAGACATCGCCGGAGTCCGCGCGAGAAGTCAGCTCGGCGATGGAGAATGGTGAGTTGGATTGTGGCCGGCAAGAAGCGGAAGGGCCAAACGGCATGATAATGAGGAGGAGAAAACTACAGGAGGCGAACAAGAAAAGGGAGCCACGAGCCGGAGCGAGCATCGGGATCCTCCACAACGAATGTGATCAGCAGCGCGGACTTGAATTGCGGGATAACCTAGTCCACGTATGGGCAAGAAGGATACGGCAGAAATAAAAGTAGTCAAGACGGAATTCGAGATTTATTAAATATTGTTGTGAGAAATATACAGTAACGATATTGCTGGTGAGCGCAACCAAAAACGATATTGCGCGAACATAAACGATTGTGTGGGGAACAGAAGCTACATCGCGTCAGGGTAACGAAAAATCGCTCAGTTCCCTGCCCCGTGCGACAGGCAGGACACGAACGGCACAGGCTTGCTAAAATGGAAAGATATGTTGAACCAGATTTCGGGCTTTGATGCGAATGCGCTGCGGCACCCGCGGCGGAAAACCTATGGCGTGAAGGTGGGGCGGATCATGGTGGGTGGCGGCGCACCCATCGTGGTGCAGTCCATGACCAACACGGACACGGCGGACGTGAAGACGACGCTGGAGCAGACGCTGGAGCTGGCCGAAGCAGGCAGCGAGCTGGTGCGTTGGACAGTGAATGTGCCGGAGGCGGCGGCGGCGGTGCCGGAGATCAAGAAGAGGCTGCTGGGTGTCGGCTGCAACGTGCCCATCATCGGCGACTTCCATTACAACGGCCATGTGCTGCTGACGAAATATCCGGAATGCGCGGCGGCGCTGGACAAATACCGCATCAATCCCGGAAACGTCGGCGCGGGCCAGCGGCGTGACGAGCAGTTTTCCACCATTTGTAAGGTGGCGGTGGATCATGGCAAGCCGGTGCGCATCGGCGTGAATGGCGGCTCCCTGAACCAGGAATTGGTGATGCGCAAGATGCAGGAAAACACGGACAAGAACCTGGGCAAGGAGAGCGAAGAGATTATCAACGATTGCATGGTGCTCTCAGCGCTGGAGTCCACGGAATTGGCGCTGGAAAGCGGGCTGCGCACGGACCAGATCATTATTTCGTGCAAGACTTCGCGGCCGCGCGACCTGATCACTGTGTACCGCGATCTTTCCGCAAAGACGCAGCAGCCGCTGCATCTGGGTTTAACCGAAGCGGGCATGGGGATGAAGGGTTTGGTGTGGTCGGCGGCATCGTTGGGGGTACTGCTGTATGAAGGGATCGGGGATACGATCCGGATTTCGCTGACGCCGCGGCCGGGGGGCGACCGCCGCGAGGAAGTGTACGCGTGCTGCGAGCTGCTGCAGGCGCTGGGGATGCGGTCGTTTGCGCCGAGCGTGACGGCTTGCCCGGGATGCGGGCGTACCACCAGCACAACGTTTCAGGAGTTGGCGGAGAGCGTTCAGGGCTACATTCGCGACATGATGCCGGTGTGGAAGACGCAGTATGAAGGCGTGGAGACGATGACGCTGGCGGTGATGGGCTGCATCGTGAACGGCCCGGGTGAATCGAAGGCCGCGAATATCGGGATCAGCCTGCCGGGGACGGGAGAGGCGCCGCGCTGCCCGGTGTATATTGATGGGAAGAAGGACGTGACGCTGGAAGGGACGTACGACGAACTGGCCGCGGCGTTTCAGAAGCTCGTGGACAACTATGTGAGCACAAAATATCCTCGAAAGACGACAGAGGTGGCAACCAAGTGAAGATTTCACGGGAAGATGTGTTGCGGGTGGCGGATCTGGCTTACCTGGATTTGGGTGAGGCGGAGCTGGAGACGTACCGCGCGCAAATCGACGAGATTTTGGAGTACATCGGGAAGCTGAACGAGCTGGACACCAGCAAAGTGGAGCCGATGGCGCAGGTGTTGGCCGATGACCAGACGGCAGATGCGACCTTGCGCGAAGACCTGGTGGTGCCGTGCGCGGTTGCGGAGGATGTGCTGGCGCAGGCGCCGGATGCGGAGCCGCCGTATTTCCTGGTGCCGAAGGTGATTGAAAGATGAGGCATAAGGAGGCGAAGGAAGTGGAGGAAGTGAAGGAGTCTGGACGGAACGATCCAAGAGGGATTCCTCACTCCGCGGACTCCGTTTGGAATGACGGGGCTTTGCTATGGCGACGATGAGGACGATTGGTGAGGTAAGGGAAACGATTGCGGGGAAGAAGGCTTCGGCGAGAGAGATTGCGGCGGAGTATTACAAGCGGATTGCGGCGCGCAACCCGGAACTTAATGCCTTCCTGACGCTGTGCGAGGAGCAAGCGTACGCCCAGGCAGATCGCGTGGATGCAAAGGTGGCGGCGGGTAAGCCGCTGCCTCCCTTGGCAGGCGTGCCGATTGCTATTAAGGATACGATCAGCACACGCGGTCTGCGGACTACCTGCGGCTCCAAGATCCTGGACAACTACATTCCACCCTATGATGCGACGGCCGTGGTCCGGCTGGAGGCGGCGGGCGCGGTGATTCTGGGCAAGACGAATTGCGACGAATTCGCGATGGGAAGTTCGACGGAGAATTCGGCGTACGGCCCGGTGAAGAACCCCGTGGCGCTGGAGCGCGTGCCGGGAGGGTCCAGCGGCGGCTCAGCGGCAGCGGTGGCGGCGGATTTGGCGGTGGCGGCGTTGGGCACGGATACGGGCGGGTCCATCCGGCAGCCGGGATCGTTCTGCGGGATACCGGCGATGATGGGGAGCTATGGCCGGGTATCGCGTTACGGGCTGATTGCGTTCGCGTCGTCGCTGGACCGCATTGGACCATTCGCGCACAACGTGGCCGATGTGGCGCAGGTGCTGCGGATTATCGCCGGGCGCGACCCCAACGATTCCACATCGACGACCGCTCCGGTGGAAGATTATGGGGCGGAACTCGAGAAAACTGTCAAAGGAATGAAAATCGGTATCCCAAAAGAGTACTTTGGTGCAGGTATGGATGCCGGAGTACGGGAAAAAGTGGAAGCAGGAATTGGGCTGCTGCGGAAGATGGGCTGCCAGCTGATGGACATCCACCTGCCTCACACGGATTATGCGATTGCGACCTACTACATCATTGCGACGGCGGAGGCGAGTTCCAACCTGGCGCGATATGACGGTGTGCGATTCGGCCCTCGGGTGGATGGAGATTCGCTGATTGACATGTACCGCAAGACGCGAGGCGCGGGGTTTGGGCCAGAAGTGAAACGCCGGATTGTGCTGGGAACGTATGTACTTTCGGCGGGATATTACGACGCATACTACCTGAAGGGACAAAAGGTGCGCGCGCTGATCGCGCAAGATTTCCGAGAAGCGTTTCAGAAGGTGGACGCGATTGTGACTCCCACGTCGCCAGTGCCGGCGTTCAAGTTGGGGGAACGTGTCAACGACCCCCTCCAGATGTATCTTGCTGATATATATACGGTTACAGGGTCTTTGGCGGGGCTTCCGGGGATCAGCGTGCCGTGTGGACGAATCGGCGGTAAGCTGCCCGTAGGATTGCAGGTGTTTGGGCCAGCGTTCGGAGAAGCCAAAGTGCTGCGGCTGGCGCACGCGTTTGAGCAGGCGGGCGGGGCTGCGCTGTAGAGTTCCTGATAGAGTAGGGGGCGTGCACTCGATCGAACCTATCGTAGAGAAACTTGCACGAGCGCAAACACATTTCTTTCGCGCCGCGGACACGATTCCCTCCGAGAAATGGAACAGCAAACGAAAGCCTGAGGAGTGGTCTGCCGCGGAAATCGTGGCGCATTTGATCATGGTGGAGCGCGCCGTAGTGGGCGGGGCGGATCGCATAACGCAAAAAATCCCAAAAGAGATTTCTTTCCGTAAACGGTTTCATTTGCCATTTTGGCTGGTGGAAGTGCGACTGGTCCGGCGAAAATCGCCGTTGCCATTGGATCCAACCCTTCTGGGAAACAAAGAAGAGATGCTGGCGGAACTGCGAGGCGCGCGCGAGCGCACGCTGGCTTTTCTGGAAGAAACGCATCAGCGGGACTTGAGCGTATACCGATGGGCGCACGCATTCCTGGGGATGCTGAATGTATACGAATGGTTTGAAATGATTGCAGCGCACGAAGTGCGGCATACCAAACAAATCAAGGAGTTAGCCGCACACCTCCCAAAAGCTGTAGAGAATACCCAAAAATAGTACGTTTTTGCATACCGAAGGCAGCGAGTTTAGGCGCGCTCACTTACTCGTATGGGAGGGAGAAAAACGAGAAAAAGGCCGCGTTTTGCACATAGTTAGGGGAAAGTACTAGAGAATTCGTCAGGGGGTAATAAAACGGAACTACTATTGCTGGGAGAATTAGCATCTCGTAACCTTGCCGAAGCATCTCACCAGGTGAAGGATTACGAGGTTGGCGGAGAAATCGAGAGGATAGCCGTGGTAACGGTCAAGTCAAGTCAGAAAATCTTTACGGAGGCGGAAGTTGCCAGCCTCACGGGAATTTGTGTGGAGCACCTGCACAATTTCGCGCGGAGCCGGCACCTGGGTTTCATCGCGCGGGCGGCAGAAGCAGCTGGAGCCCGTGCGGACCAATGGCTTTTTACGCTTTCGGATTTGATGGTATTGGTAACGTTGTTCCCGCGCTGCACGCACTAAGCGGTAGCGGGTTGGTTTCGAGAATCGCTCCTATCGAAGCAGCCGCTGGAATATCCCCAGCCCACGGCTGAGCGAGAAAAGGACAATTCGTTTCAGATCGACGCGTTTCCCGGCCTGAGTAGATCCCCTAACGAAAAGAGAAAATGGCGTTGCTGCGCTCTTTGCGGCGTACGCTCTCCCTGCGCTCCAAATCCTTTGAGTTATTTTTTATGGTGGGTTTTGAGGAAATTCCCCTGTTCGAGCTCCCGGAAAGCCTGGCGAAGTTCGTCCTGAGTGTTCATGACGATGGGTCCATACCAGGCGACGGGCTCTTCGAGGGGCTTGCCGGAAACAAGCAGAAACCGGATGCCATCATCGCCAGCCTGGACCATGAGTTCATCGCCGCGATCAAAGAGGACAAGCGAGCGATTGTCGGCGGCCGACGGAGGCGCCGTGTCTGCCCAGGAGACAGGTTCGGTAGGAACGGCAAGGGGTTCAGAAGCGTTACAGAATTTCCCAGAGCCTGCGAAAACGTAAGCGAAGGCATGGCGAGTGGTTTCAACGGGCAAAGTTTTGCGGTGGCCGGGCGGCACGGAGATGTCGAGGTACATGGGGTCGGCGGCGATGTCGTGCACAGGACCGGTGGCGCCCCAGAATTTTCCGCAAATCACACGAACATGCGTGCCATCGTCGTCCGTGACCTGGACAACGTCCTGGGCCTTCACTTCCTGATAACGAGGCGGGGTCATCTTGAGAGAAGAGGGCAAGTTGGCCCAAAGCTGGAAGCCGTGCATGCGGCCCGCCTCATCGCCCTTGGGCATTTCCTGGTGGATGATGCCGCTGCCCGCCGTCATCCACTGGACATCTCCAGCGGCGATGGCGCCATGATTGCCGATGCTGTCGCCGTGCTCGACGGTGCCGGCAAGGACGTAGGTGATGGTTTCAATGCCACGATGAGGATGCCAGGGGAAGCCGGCGAGGTAGTCTTCCGGAACGTCATTGCGAAAATCATCGAGGAGAAGGAAGGGGTCGAAATCAGAGGTAGTGCCGAAGCCGAAGGCGCGCCGTAAGTGCACACCTGCTCCTTCCAGAGTGGGTTTTGCGCGCACGAGGCGCTTCACGGGGCGGATGGACATGGGACCTCCAATAAGGGCGAGAAGCCGCACGCTTTGGATGCAACAAGGTCCAGGGGAGATATACATCAAAAAAAGAGTGGCAGCATGTTGGGTGGGTTGCGGGGGCCGTGAGGGCGCGCTATGCTGAAATTCAGGTGGCGCGACACGTTCCCTGAATCGTGACCTGCGCCCACCGGAGTTTTCTGATGGCTGGTCCACGCTCATCCGCCTGCGGGTTGTGCCTGCTACTCTTGGGGCTGGCGGTCGGTGTAGCCACGGTTCAGGCCCATTCCCAAGCTAACAATTCCCAACAAACAAAAACGGGACCAGATACTCCTTCGGCGGCAACCCTGCCGCGCGGAAAGAAGCTCGTGCTGAAGGACGGCACTTACCAGATCATCCGGGAGTACCAACGAGAAGGCGAACGAGTAAGGTATTACAGCCTGGAGCGCGGAGATTGGGAAGAGTTGCCGGCGGCGATGGTGGATTGGGAGGCAACGGCGAAAGCGGAAGCGGACGAGGAGAAATCATCATCCACGATGATCGCCAAGGTTCACAAGCAGGATGAGGCGGCGCGCATGGACAATGTGGCGGACATTGACGCGAGCCTGCCGGTGGGTGACGGAGCATTTCTGCCGTCAGGGGAGGGGATGTTCCTGGTGGAAGGAAAGTCCGTGCGGATCCTGGACCAAGTGAGTTCTGGGTTCAAGACGGACACGAAACAGACAATCAAGCAAATCCTTTCGCCGATTCCCATCGTGCCCGGGAAAAAACACGTGATCATCGCCGGAGCGCGGGCAACAGTGCGGCTAAAGACAACGCGACCGGAGTTTTATCTGCGCGAGGCCGCGCCGGACCCGGACCGGGTTTCAGCAGTGGAGATGAGCAGCCGGCCTGGAGAATCGGGGCCGGAGGTCGAGTTGCTCCGGGCCAAGGTTGCGCACAATGAAAGGCAACTGGAAACGATTCGTTCGCTGTTTGGAGAGCAGATAGACGAGCAGCGGAGCACGATATCGGTGCAGCGTTGGGAGATCGCGAAGGATGTATACCGGTTCACGCTGAGCGCGCCATTGCCGCCGGGCGAGTATGTGCTGGCGGAAATTCTTCCGGACGGATTGAACCTGTTTGTGTGGGATTTTGGCGTGGATGCTGCCGGCGCGGACAGCACGAAGAAATAGAGGGCTGCGGCTTAGGATTTCCCAGGTGGTGGCGGGGGCTGGCAAACTACAGCCATCAGAATACTTAACACATCCGAAATACGGAAGGGTTTTTGGAGGGCGCGGTCCTTGCTCACGCCGGTCTGGCCGCCCTGTTCCCCGATTACGTCACCGGACATAAAGATGATTTCAGGACGGTTGGAACCTGCCGCAATGCGCAGGCG
Organism: Candidatus Acidiferrales bacterium; assembly: GCA_963702915.1. Lineage (GTDB taxonomy): Bacteria > Acidobacteriota > Terriglobia > Acidiferrales > UBA7541 > Acidiferrum. The sequence continues at coordinate 4,663,688 of OY969770.1, read as the reverse complement.
CTGGGCGACGCCATAGCCGTCGGCGTTCGGGCCCGAGCCCGCCAACTTCAAATCACAAAGAATGGCGTCATATTTGTTGCCGAGAACGAGGCTAAGAGCCTCCTCGGCGGTGGCGGCGGAGTCCACCTTGAGGCCGTGAGCCGCGAGGCCTTCGGAGAGGAGCATGCGGATACTCTCTTCGTCGTCGAGGACGAGAACCGCGCGACCACGCAAGACCGAGAGGGACTTCATTTTGATTTCGCCGCTGCCGGAACTGGAATCGAGATCGTGAGGCGCGGTTGCGGCGGACCCTTGTGGCGTGGGTGGGAGAGAAATCGTGAACGCAGCGCCCCCCGCAGGAAGACTTTCGACTTCGATATTGCCGCCATGCTCGCGGACGATGGACATGCAAATACTGAGACCCAGTCCGGTGCCGCCGCCGGGGCGCTTGGTGGTGAAGAAAGGATCGAAGAGCTTGGCCAAGGCTTCCGGCTTGATGCCGACGCCGTCATCCTGAACGGTGGCAAAAACACGATTGGAGGATTGGCCCAGTCGAACCTGGATGCGGCCAGAGGGGCGAACCTCGCGAATAGCCTGCTCCGCGTTACTGACGAGATTGAGGAAGACCTGAATAAGCTGGTTGGCGTCGCCGGTGATGGAGGGAAGACCGGGCAGGGGATGGAAGTCCACTTCGATGTTGTTGCGGCGAAGGGAATGCTCGTGAAGCTGAATGGTGCGGTCGATGATGTTGTTAAGGTCGAGGACTCTTTTCTTGGGAGAAGCGGGGCGTGAGAATTCCAGGAGGTTTTGAACGATGCGAGCGGCGCGGCGAGCCTGACGGTGGGTCATTTCGAGCTGTCGTTTGGTGCTTTCGTCGACGCCCTGGCGATCGCGAAGCAATTCGCTGACGCCGAGAATGGCGGTGAGAGGGTTATTGAGTTCGTGAGCAACGCCGGCGAGCATCTGGCCCATGGCGGCGAGCTTTTCCGCTTGGATGAGCTGTTCTTCGAGGCGCTTGACTTCGGTCACATCACGGCCGGAAATGACGATGCCCTCGATCTTGCCGTTTTCGTCGAACAGCGGGCTGAAGTGGCAGCGCAGGCGGCGCCACTCGCCTTGCCTGTGACGAACCTGGACTTCGATGGAGGCGAAGGAGCGGCGTCCGGCCATCATGTCGTCAAAGAGAGCGAGGAGGGCGGCGCGTTCGTCCTGATGGGTGCGCTCGCCGAAGGTGACGCCAATGGTTTCCGTGTCTTCATAGCCAAGAACTTCCTTGACTCTGGGACTGGCGAATGTGTAGCGCTTGTTGGCGTCCACCACGAAGATTAGGTCGGGGAAGCTGTCCACGAGGCGGCGAGCGAATTCCTGCTCTTTATGAAGGCGCTTTTCGATGGCGCGGCGCTCGGTGATATCAACGAGTGCACCCTGATAGCGGACGACGCGGCCACTTGTATCGCGGACGACAGTGGCGGTGTTCAAACAGAGTAGTGGTTGACCATCCTTGCGGCGCAGAGTGATCTCGTGGCCCTCAGGATGTGGCTGGCGGTTGATTTCCTGAGCGAGTTTGTTGCGCTGCTCATCGTCAACGAAGATCTCGCTGACATGCTTGCCAAGGAGTTCTTCCTTGGAGTCGTAGCCCAGCATGCGAACCAGGGCAGGATTGACCTCGAGGATTTGATCATCGGGAGTAACGATGTAAATGCCTTCCTGGAGGGATTCAAAGAGTTCGGTGAAACGAGCTTCACTGCGGCGAATGGCAGTGATATCACGGGCAAGAATGGTGAGGCCGTGGACCTTGTCATCGCGGAGCATGGCATGGGCGACACAATCGAAGAAGTAAATGGTATTGGTGCGTTTCACGCGAACCTGAACAACGCCAGTCCAGTGGCGATGTTCGAGGAAGCGGGCCATTCCGCTGGCGATGGAATCCTGGGATGTTTCGTTCATGTCGTCGAAGAAGTCGCTCAGTCGGCGGCCGATGATTTCCTGGAAGGGCTGGCCAACGATATCGGTGAGGCTGCGGTTGACAGCGCGGATCTCGCCATCGAGGCTGAGGGCAAGGAGGAGATCGTCAAAGGAATCGATGAGATCGCGGAATCCCTGCTGGGATTTGGAAATCATCGCGAAGAGCTGTTCCATCTGGCGATCACTGGGTAGGGCAGAATCTTTCTGTTCGAGGCCGAGGACCAGCCCTTTCAGCTCAGCAATTTCCTTAGTCTTGTTCCAGATATAAATGCCGAACAACAGGACAAGCAAGACCAGTCCAACCGTGTATCCCAGCGCTTCCAGGTGAGATTTTTGCGTGCGCAACGTGCCCCAGGCGAACCAGGCAAAGACGATGGTGACGATGAGGAGGAGAAGAAAGGTGAGGCGCCAGAGTTCGGTCTGGCGTTTCTCAAAGGACTCCAGGCGCGCCCCTGCCGGATTACGAGGTTCTCTTTCTGGTGAGACCTTCGGCGCGTCGCCAGGACTCAGAGGGGCGTGCATGCGTGTTTACGAATCGCAAGAAAACGACAATGTGATGCGGATCATCAGGTTCCATCTTAAGAAGGGTGATGGAAGCACAGCAAGGAGATAGAGGGGGAGTGGTACCTGATGTTTACCTGTCCCGAAGTGCGGCAGATAAGTGGTAACGGGCGGCGCCGGTACGTGAGAGAAAAAAACGGCGCCTCGGGTAAGACCGGGGCGCCGTGGTTAAGTTCAGGGAATGCCGGGCGAAAGCTCGGAGCGAATTAGTCCTGGCCCTCGGTGGCGGTATCGGCTTCCGCGTCGGCTTCCTTGGCACCACCCAGGAAGTCGAGACCGGCGGCTTCATCCGCAGCGGCGAATTCGGCCGCTTCAGGAAGCTCTTCGACGGGAGCAGGCGCGGGCATTTCGGTGAGCAGCTGAATGCTGCGGTAGTGTTCGAGACCGGTACCGGCAGGAATGAGCCGGCCCATGATGACGTTTTCCTTGAGGCCGCGGAGATAGTCGACCTTGCCGGCAACGGCGGCTTCGGTCAGGACTCGCGTGGTCTCCTGGAAGCTGGCGGCGGAGATAAAGGAATCGGTCGAGAGCGAGGCTTTGGTGATACCGAGGAGCAACGGGCGCCCGGTAGCGGGGCGGCCACCCTCGGCGATCACGCGGTCGTTCTCTTCGCGGAAGCGGAACTTGTCCACCTGCTCCTCGAGGAGGAAGGTGGTGTCGCCGACGTCTTCGACCTTGACCCAGCGCATCATCTGCCGGGAGATGGTTTCGATGTGTTTGTCGTTGATATTGACACCCTGCAGGCGGTAGACCTCCTGAATCGCGTTGACGAGGTAGGCCTGGGTGTACTTCTCGCCGAGAACCGCGAGCAGGTCGTGAAGGTTGAGCGGCCCGTCGATGAGAGCCTCACCCGCGCGGACGTGCTCACCTTCCTGAACGTTGATGTGGACGCCGCGAGGGATGGCATATTCCTTGGTGGTCTTGCCATCTTCGGCTTCGACGTAAATCTTGCGCATGCCCTTGCTGATTTCGCCGTAGCGGACGTTGCCGTCAATCTCGCTGATGACGGCGGGATCCTTGGGCTTGCGGGTTTCAAAGAGTTCGACGACACGCGGGAGACCGCCGGTGATGTCCTTAGTCTTGGTGGTTTCACGCGGGATCTTGGCAAGGACGTCGCCCGCCTGAACTTCATCGCCATCCTGGACCATCAAGTGGGCGCGGGAAGGCATGAGGTACTTTTTGCGGACCTTGCCGGAAGAATCGCGGATCAGGATCGCCGGCTGATGCTTTTCGTCGCCCGGAGGCAGGGTGACAACGAGCTGCGAGAGGCCGGTGACTTCGTCCACCTGCTCTTCGATGGTGAGACCGGGGCGGAGATCGTCAAACTTCACGGAGCCCGCGGTTTCGGTCAGGATGGAGAAGGTGAAGGGATCCCATTCGGCGAGGATCTGGCCGTGGTTGACGGTTTCGCCTTCGGCAACGCGGAGGCGTGCGCCATAGACAACGTGGTAGCGCTCCTTTTCGCGGTTCTTTTCATCAACGATGGCGATCAAGCCGGAACGATTCATGGCGATGAGGTTGCCACCGCGGCCCTGAACGTGGCGGAGATCGATGAAGCGGACGACGCCGGTGTTCTTGGCTTCGAGAGTGGAACGCTCGCTGACGCGGGTAGCCGCGCCGCCGATGTGGAAGGTGCGCATGGTGAGCTGCGTGCCGGGTTCGCCGATGGACTGAGCGGCGATGACGCCGACGGCTTCGCCAAGTTCGACCATGCGGCCGGTGGCCAGATTGCGGCCGTAACAGAGGGCGCAAACACCGCGGCGGGATTCGCAAGTCAGCACGGAACGGATGCGGACGCGCTCGATACCCGCGGCTTGAATGGCGTTGGCAAGCTCCTCGGTGATTTCCTGATTGACTTCGACGATGACGCCGCCTTCGAAGTCCTTGATCTTCTCGAGGGAGACGCGGCCAACGACGCGGTCGCGGAGAGGCTCGACTTCGACGCCGGCTTCGATGATGGGTTCGACGTAGATGCCGTCGCTGGTGCCGCAGTCGCGCTCGTTGATGATGACATCTTGCGCAACGTCGACGAGGCGGCGGGTCAGGTAGCCGGAGTCCGCTGTTTTCAACGCAGTATCGGCGAGACCTTTACGCGCGCCGTGCGTGGAGATGAAGTACTGCAACACGGTGAGGCCTTCGCGGAAGTTGGAAGTGATGGGGGTCTCGATGACTTCGCCGGAAGGCTTGGCCATCAATCCGCGCATGCCGGAAAGCTGGCGGATCTGCTGTTTGGAACCGCGAGCGCCGGAATCCGCCATGATGTAAACGGGGTTGATGATACCTTCGCGATCCTGGCCTTCCAGAGCCTTGAACATTTCATCGGCAACTTTTTCGGTGACGTCGCCCCAGATGGCGATGACCTTGTTGTAGCGCTCGCCGTTGGTGATGGCGCCGTCGAGGTATTGCTGTTGAACCTTGACGACTTCCTTTTCGGCGTTTTCGACGAGCTTGTACTTGTCGCTGGGGATGAGCATGTCATCGATGCCGATGGAGATACCGGACTTGGTGGCGTAGGTGAAGCCGAGAGCCTTCAAGTGGTCAAGCAACTCGACGGTGGATTCGAGGCCGAAACGGAGGTAGGCATAATAGACCAACTGCTGAACGCCCTTCTTCTTGAGAAGGCCGTTGATATAGGGCATGTGCTTGGGCAGATGCGCATTGAAGATGACGCGGCCCACGGTGGTCTGGATGAACTGGCGCTCCATGCGCACGGGTTCGGTGTGCGTGACGTCCTGATTGTCGTACGCAGTGGTGAGGTCGATGACTTCGCCGGTATAGCGGAGGCGCATGGGAGTCAAGAGTTCGACTTCACCGGCTTCGAGCGCGAGGACGACATCCTCGGCGGAACCGAAGACGCGGCCTTCGCCCTTGGCGCCGGGCTTGGCCTTGGTCAAATAGTAGAGGCCGAGAACCATGTCCTGCGACGGAACGGCGAGAGGCAAACCGTGCGCGGGAGAAAGGATGTTGCGCGAGCTGAGCATGAGCACCGAGGCTTCCACCTGTGATTCCGGCGAAAGCGGAATATGCACGGCCATCTGGTCGCCGTCAAAGTCCGCGTTAAAGGCGGTGCAGACGAGCGGGTGAATGCGGATGGCCTTGCCTTCGACGAGTGTCGGCTCGAAGGCCTGAATGCCGAGGCGGTGCAGCGTGGGGGCACGGTTGAGGAGCACGGGATGTTCGCGGATGACATCCTCGAGGATGTCCCACACGACGGGTTCCTGCTGCTCGACCATTTCCTTGGCTTGCTTGATGGTGGTGCAATGCCCCTGGGCTTCGAGCTTGTGATAGATGAAGGGCTTGAAGAGTTCGAGGGCCATCTTCTTGGGCAAGCCGCACTGATTGAGCTTGAGTTCGGGGCCGACGACGATCACGGAGCGGCCGGAATAGTCCACGCGCTTGCCGAGGAGGTTCTGGCGGAAGCGGCCCTGCTTGCCCTTGAGGGTGTCGCTGAGAGACTTGAGCGGGCGGTTGTTGGTGCCGCGAAGAACGCGTCCACGGCGGCCGTTATCGAACAGCGCGTCCACCGCTTCCTGGAGCATGCGCTTTTCGTTGCGGACGATAACGTCCGGGGCGCGGAGCTCCATGAGCTTCTTCAAGCGGTTGTTGCGGTTGATGACGCGGCGATACAAGTCGTTGAGGTCGGAGGTGGCGAAGCGGCCGCCATCGAGAGGCACGAGGGGACGCAACTCGGGAGGCAGGACGGGGATGACGTCGAGAATCATCCACTCCGGCTTGTTGCCGCTCTTGCGGAAAGCTTCGAGAACCTTGAGGCGCTTGGCGTACTTGATGCGCTTCTGGAGCGAAGGATCGGCCTTCATTTTTTCGCGCAGATCGTCGGCAAGTTTGTCGACTTCGACGCGGCGCAGGAGTTCCTTGATGGCTTCAGCGCCCATCTTGGCGACGAACTGGCCCGGATATTCGCTGGAGAGCTTGCGGAATTCCTCTTCCTGAAGGACCTGGCGCTCCTTGAGGATGGCAACTTCGCCGGTGTCCACGACAACGAAGGCTTCAAAGTAGAGAATGCGCTCGAGATCGCGCATGGAGATATCGAGAAGGTAGCCGATGCGGCTGGGAAGGCCCTTGAAGAACCAGACGTGGGAGCAGGGCGAAGCCAATTCAATGTGGCCGAGGCGTTCGCGGCGGACCTTGCTGAGCGTGACTTCGACGCCGCACTTGTCGCAGATGACACCACGGTGCTTCATCCGCTTGTACTTGCCGCACAAGCATTCCCAATCGGTGACGGGGCCAAAGATTTTTGCGCAAAAGAGGCCGTCCCGCTCGGGTTTAAAAGTGCGGTAGTTAATGGTCTCCGGCTTGGTGACTTCACCATGGGACCAGGAACGGATTTTTTCCGGACTGGCAAGGCTGATCCGGATGGAATCGAAATCCGCAATCAAACTCGCGCGATCATAAGGGCTGCTGCGATACAAGGTCGTTTCCTCCCTCCCCAGCTTTCACCGGGGACGCGATCCGATGGTGCAGGACCGGCTGAAAACCCAACTGCGAAAACCTTCTACTGCTTTTGTCCCTGCCAAGCTGGGGCACAGCATGCTGTGCCCCTACAGTTGACAGCTTCCTAATCAGCCGCTTTTTCGGCGGGCGGCTTCTGACGCTTCATCAACTCGACGTCGAGGCAGAGTGACTGCAACTCGCGGACGAGCACGTTGAACGATTCGGGAACACCCGGTTCGATGCCCGGCTCGCCCTTGACGATGGCCTCGTAAATCTTGGCGCGGCCATAAACGTCGTCGGACTTCGCCGTAAGGAGTTCCTGCAAGATGTGCGCGGCGCCATAGGCTTCCAGGGCCCAGACTTCCATTTCGCCAAAGCGCTGGCCGCCGAATTGCGCCTTGCCGCCGAGGGGCTGCTGCGTAATCAGCGAGTAGGGGCCGATGGAGCGCGCGTGAATCTTGTCGTCAACGAGATGCGACAGCTTGAGCATGTAGATAAAGCCGACGGTGACGGGCTGATCGAACTGGTCGCCGGTCATGCCGTCGAAGAGGTTGATCTTGCCGGCATGCGGGAGACCCGCAACTTCCAGCAGGTGGCGGATTTCGGGTTCGCGCGCGCCATCGAAAACCGGCGTGGCGAACGGAATGCCTTCACGGAAGCCTTCAGCGTAATCGAGCAACTCCTCATCGGACATTTTGGAGAGCGACTTCCAGATGACGGTATCGCTGAAAACTTCGCGAAACCACCGGCGGAGCGCTTCGGCCTTAACTTCTTTGCTGAGGAGACGCTTGAGGCTGTTGCCGAGTTCCTTGGAGGCCCAGCCGAGGTGCGTCTCCAGAATTTGTCCGACGTTCATACGGGAAGGAACGCCGAGGGGATTGAGCACGATTTCGACGGGCGTGCCATCGGGAAGATACGGCATATCTTCCTCAGGCACGACGCGCGCGATAACGCCCTTGTTCCCGTGGCGGCCAGCCATTTTGTCGCCGATGGAGAGTTTGCGCTTCATGGCGATATAAACCTTGGCCAGCTTGATGACGCCGGGAGGCAGCTCGTCACCCTTCTTGAGCTTTTCCTTGCGCTCTTCGGTGATCTTGCGGAGAACGTCAATCTGCCGCGAGGTCATTTCCTCAATCTCTTCGATCTTTTCGATCAGGAGAGGGTCCTTTTCGTTGAGCTTCAGGCGCTTGAGGTTGCGCGTGGAGATTTTTTCGATGAGGTCGCGGGTCAGTTCGGTGCCCTTGACGAGCAAACGCTTGTTGGTCTTTTCGTCGTGCAGGTCGGCTTGCAGAATCTTGCCGCCAAGCAAATCGCCGAGGCGCTTGAGGCGCTCATCGGTGAGAATGCGGATTTCGTCGGCGAGGTTCTTCTCGAGTTTGAAGACTTGAGAAGCTTCGATGGCCTTGTGGCGCTCGTCCTTCTCTCCACCCTTGCGGGTGAAGATCTTAACATCCACGATGGTGCCTTCGATGCCCGGCGGGCAATACAGAGAAGCGTCGCGGACATCGCCCGCCTTTTCGCCGAAGATGGCGCGGAGCAATTTCTCTTCGGGTGTCAGCGTGGTTTCGCCCTTCGGCGTAACCTTGCCGACCAGAATGTCGCCGGGCTTGACGACAGCGCCGATACGGATGACGCCGCTTTCGTCCAGGTTGCGGAGGAACGATTCGCTGATGTTGGGAATGTCTCGCGTGACTTCCTCGGGACCTAGCTTGGTGTCGCGGGCTTCGATTTCGTACTCCTCGATGTGGATGGACGTGTAGTAATCGTCCTTGACCAGCTTCTCGCTGACGAGGATGGCGTCTTCAAAGTTGTAGCCGCGCCAGGGCAGGAAGGCGACAAGAACGTTGCGGCCCAGGCCGAGTTCGCCGCGGTCGGTGCAAGGGCCGTCAGCGAGAACCTGAGCAGTCTTGACGCGATCGCCCACGCGAACAACAGGCTTTTGGTTAATGCAAGTGTTCTGGTTGGAGCGCTTGAACTTTGTGAGCGTGTAGATGTCGGCGCCCACTTCGCGGCTAAGCACGCCGGAGTGGTCGCTTTCGACGCGGACGATGATGCGCTCCGAGTCCACCTGATCCACGATGCCGTCGCGTTTGCAGAGGACCACGGCGCCGGAATCGCGTGCGGTGACACGTTCCATGCCGGTGCCGACGAGTGGCGCTTCGCCACGGATGAGAGGCACGGCCTGGCGCTGCATGTTGGAACCCATCAGGGCGCGGTTGGCGTCGTCGTTCTCGAGGAATGGAATCAAGCTGGCGGCGACGGAGACGAGCTGCTTGGGAGAAACGTCAACGTAGTCCACTTCATCGCGATGCTTGAGGACGAAGTTGCCGGCCTGGCGGCAGTTGACGAGTTCGGTGGTGATGCGCAGGCGATCATCGAGCGTGACGTTGGCTTGGGCAACGACGTACTTGTCTTCTTCCCAGGCGGATAGATAGAAGCAGTAGGGTTCGTAGACGACCTTGCGGCGCTTGAGCTCGTCATTGAGCTCTTCGACGCGGTCGCGTTCCACGATATCCCCGGCTTTGAATTCGCTGTCGCCGGCATTGACGATCTGGACGAAGTCAATGATGCGGCCGCTCTTGACGCGGCGGTACGGCGATTCGATGAAGCCGTAATCATTGATGCGCGCAAAGCAACTGAGCGAGCTGATGAGGCCGATGTTCGGGCCTTCAGGCGTTTCAATAGGGCAGATGCGGCCATAGTGCGTCGGGTGAACGTCGCGGACTTCGAATCCGGCGCGTTCACGGGACAAGCCGCCGGGACCGAGAGCGGAAAGACGCCGCTTGTGGGTGATTTCGCTGAGCGGGTTGGTCTGGTCCATGAACTGGCTCAACTGCGAACTGCCGAAGAACTCGCGGATGGCCGCCATCACGGGCTTGGCGTTGACCAGATCGTGCGGCATGGCCGTGGACATTTCCTGATACACGCTCATCTTTTCCTTGATGGCGCGCTCCATGCGGACGAGACCGATGCGGAACTGGTTTTCGAGAAGTTCGCCAACCGCGCGGACGCGGCGATTGCCGAGGTGGTCGATATCGTCAACGACGCCGATGTTCTTGCGCAGCTTGAAGAGGTACTTGATGGCGGCGACGAAATCGGTGGTGTCCAGAGTGCGATTGTCGAGGGGCGTATCGAGGCCCATCTTGATGTTGAACTTCAAGCGGCCGACGCGGCTGAAATCGTACTTGCGCGGATCGAAGAACATGCCGCGGAAGAGATTGGTGGCCGTTTCGAGCGTCGGGGGATCTCCGGGACGCAGCTTGCGGTAAATCTCAATGAGCGCTTCCTTGGAAGAACGGATGGAGTCCTTATCGAGGGTGCGCGAGAGCACCAGGCCGATTTCATCCCGTTCAGGGAAGAAGACATCCACTTCGGTGATGCCGGACTCGGCGAAAGCCTGCCAGAGATCGGCGGTCAGCGGCTTATTGGCTTCGAGCAGGACTTCACCAGTTTCGCGGTTGACGACATCGGCGACGCTGTAGGCGCCTTCGAGGTCGGCAAGGGCCGCGCGAACCTGAGTGATGCGCGCCTTGATCAGTTCCTTGAAGAGGGTCTCCGTGACGCGCTTGTGGGCGCCCACGATGATCTCTTCGGATTTCGGATTGCGGATTTCGTGGGTCAGCTTGCGATCCACCAGGCCGGGCGAAACGTTCCAGAGAAGTTCCTTTTCGCGCAGAGAGATGCGCTCCACCTGATAAAAGGTGCGAAGGATTTCTTCGTTCGACTTCATGCCCAGGGCGCGGAGGAAGATGGAGCCGAGGAATTTGCGCTTGCGATCAATGCGCACATAGAGAATGTTCTTGGTGTCGTACTCGAATTCCACCCAGGAGCCGCGATACGGAATGATCTTGCCAAGGAAGTAGGTGCGGTTGTTGGCGCTTTCGAAAAAGACGCCGGGGGAGCGGTGCAACTGGCTGACAATGACGCGCTCGGTGCCGTTGATGATGAAGGTGCCGTTATCGGTCATCAGCGGAATATCGCCGTAGAAAACTTCCTGCTCCTTGATGTCGCGAATGGTCTTGGCGCCAGTATCAGGATCCTTGTCGTAGATGGTGAGGCGAATGGTGACCTTGAGGGGCGCGGAATAGGTCATGCCGCGTTCCTGGCACTCGTTGACGTCATACTTCAACTGCATGGCCACGGGGTCGCCGCACTTGTTGCAGAAGGTCGGCGTGTTCTTGTTGAAAGTGCCGCACTTTTGGCAAATGACATCGCCGGTCTGATACGGATTGGTGACGACGGAAGCGCCGCAATTGCGGCAGGTGGCGCGCAGGTGATGCAAACCCTTCAGGTTGCCGCACTTGCACTCCCAGTTCCCGATCGCGTAGTCCACGAATTCAAGCTGCGACATTTCGCGGAAATCGCGGATGGGGAAGACCGAAGTGAACACGGATTGCAAGCCGGCATCCTCGCGCTCGCTAGGCAGCAAATCCATCTGCAGAAAGCGCTGATAGGACTTTTTCTGGACTTCAATCAAATTAGGGATCTGGATGGATCCCTGAATTTTCGCGAAATCCAGTCGCTGGCGTTCCCGAACGTGCTGGTTACTAGTGGACATGCCTGATGTACCTCATTCCCTTTCGGGCAGCGTGCGGAAAAACCGAAAAGACACTTAGCCGTGATGCCGGGAGGCATGCCCGATGCCGCCCCGCACACGGTGAGTGAGGGTTCTCTGAGAACCCAAAGGATTGTTGAGACGTCCGGCCGTAGCTTGCGTACTGAATTCCCCTGGCGCAGTTGTGCACCAAATGAACCGCGCCGAAACCGAAGCCCAAACCATGGAGAGCCGGCCAAAGATCGGCCAGCGAACCATTACTTGATTTCGACCTTGGCGCCCGCTTCCTCGAACTTCTTCTTGATGGCCGCGGCCTCGTCCTTGCTGACGCCTTCCTTGACGGTCTTGGGCGCGCCGTCCACCAGGTCCTTGGCTTCTTTCAAGCCGAGGCTGGTAACTTCGCGAACCGCCTTGATGACGTTGATCTTGTTGCCGCCGATATCGGTGAGGACGACGGAGAATTCCGTCTTCTCTTCCGCTGGAGCCGCTGCCGCAGCTCCACCGCCTCCGCCTGCCGCGACCACGGTGGCCGCCGCGGCGGAAACGCCAAAGGCTTCTTCCATTTTTTTCACCAGGTCGGACGCTTCAAGAAGCGTCAGGCCCTTGATTTCTTCCAGGATCGTTTCGACTTTCGACATGACTGCGATTTCTCCTCTCAATTTTCTGAATCAAAATTTCCGGAACCGCAGCGGGCGGGGCCCGCTTAGCCCCAAACCCCTACGAACTAAACTTGTTGGCCTTAACCGCTTCGCTGACCGTCACAGCAAGATTGCGCGGGAGCGCGTTGAGCGCAGACGCGATTCGCTGAGCCGGGGCGTTCAGGAGGAACATGATCTTGCTGATCAGTTCTTCCTTCGACGGCATGTTGGCGAGTTGCTGGATCTCCGCGATAGAGATCACCCTGCCTTCCACGACGCCGGACTTGAACTGGAATGCCGGAACATCCTTGGCGACCTTGGTGAGGGCCTTGGCCAGGGCCACTGGGTCGGCACTGGTGTACGCGATCGAGTTGGTGCCCTTCAGGTTCTTGAGCACGCCCTCAGCGGCAGTGCCGGTGCCGGCGCGTTCCGCGAGGGTGTTCTTAACGACCTGATACTTGCCGCCAGCGGCCTGCACGGCGCGGCGGAGCTTGGTGTCGGCTTCGACGGTAATGCCCTGGAAGGTGGTCAGAATGACGGTGGACACCTTCGCGAGCTCGGTTTTCAGCTTGTCCAGATCCTGCTGCTTTTCGCTCTTCTTCTTCATGATTCCGGGTCTCCGCTCATCTCTCTCCGCGCTACGCGGCGGTTGCGAGGGTTTCGGCCTCGACGATATCCACGGGGATACCGGGGCCCATGGTCGAACTCAGAGTAATCTTTTTGACGTACTTCCCTTTTGCCGCGGCGGGCTTGGCCTTCAGGACAGCCGCAATCACGGCGTGGGCATTTTCCGCGAGTTTGGGAGCGTCAAAATTAATTTTCCCGATTGGACAGTGGATGATGCCTGCTTTGTCCACGCGAAATTCCACTTTGCCTGCTTTCGTTTCCTTAACGGCTTTGGTCACGTCCGCGGTGACGGTGCCGGTTTTCGGATTGGGCATCAGGCCGCGTGGGCCCAGCACCTTACCGAGTTTGCCCGCCGAGCGCATCATGTCGGGCGTGGCGATCACCGCGTCGAAATCGGTCCAGCCTTCCATAATTTTCTGGACCATATCGTCGCCACCGACGAATTCCGCTCCCGCTTCCTGTGCTTCGCGCTGCTTATCACCGCCAGCCAGGACGAGGACGCGAACGGATTTGCCGAGGCCGTTGGGCAGCACAACGGTGCCGCGCACAACCTGATCGGAGTGTTTCGGATCCACACCCAGATTGATGGCCAGTTCGACGGTTTCGTTGAACTTGGTGTGGTGCGTCTTCTTGATCAGCTCTGTAGCTTCGGCGAGCTTGTACGGACGCGCTTCCACCTTCTTGCGCGCATTCTCCACATGTTTTCCAGCCTTCTTGGTCATTTCTACCTCTGCGATCTCCTGGCGCCTGTGACTCCCTAGGCTTCCACGACTTCCAGACCCATGTTGCGAGCCGTGCCCATGACGGTACGGACCGCGGAGTCCAGATTGGTGGTGTTGAGATCGACAAGCTTGATCTTGGCGATTTCGACGACCTGCTTTTTGGTAACTTTGCCGACTTTGTTGCGATTGGGTTCCGGCGAACCCTTGGCGATTCCCGCAGCGCGAAGGAGCAGGACGGAAGCGGGCGGCGTCTTCAACACGAACGTGAAGGAGCGGTCCGTGTAAATGGTGACGAGGACGGGGAAAATCATTCCGTCGGCTTCTTTCTGCGTCTTGGCGTTGAACTGCTTGCAGAAATCCATGATGTTGACGCCGTGCGGGCCAAGCGCGGTGCCCACGGGGGGCGCCGGAGTGGCCTTGCCGGCCGGCAATTGCAGCTTGATGGTGGTCTGTACCTTCTTTGGTGGCATCTTTTCTTGACCTCAATCCCAAAAATGTTGCGGCGGCAGCGGGCCGCCAAAATTCATCCCAGCTTTTCCACGCTTGCGAAATCGAGTTCGACAGGAGTGGAGCGGCCGAAAATCGTAACGGAAACCTTGAGGCGGCTATGATCGTTATCAATCTCTTCGACCGTGCCGTTGAAATTGGCAAAGGGACCGTCAACGATGCGCACCTGCTCGTTGCGCTCGAAGACAACCTTCGGCTTCGGGCGATCCTGCGGCGTGTGCACGCGATTGATGATGGCGTCCACTTCCGCTTCAGAGAGCGCCGGAGGAGCCGTGGCCGAACCGACGAAACCCGTGACGCGCGGCGTATTCCGGACGATGTGCCAGGTGTTCTCGTCGAGATCCATTTCCACGAGCACATAGCCCGGATACGACATGCGGGAAGCGACAATCTTCTTGCCGCCGCGCATCTCGACGACATCTTCGGTGGGGATCAACACCCGGCCGATCTTGTCCTGAAGGCTGAATGCGGCCACACGACTTTCCAGGCTTTCCTTCACCTTCTTCTCGAAGCCCGAATAGGTGTGAATGATGTACCACTGCATCGACATAAGACGTTCCGCCCTCTAAACCTTGAAATAGTCAAACAGCCGCTGGACACCGTGCTGCACGAGGTAGTCGACAATCGCGAGAAACACTCCAAAAAACGCCACCGTCACAATCACCACCATGGTGGTGGAGGTGACGTCCTCGCGGTTGGGCCAGGTCACCTGTTTCATTTCCACACGAACGTCATGGAGAAACTCCCGGGTACCCTGAATCGAACCGGAAACCTTTTCGCCGACACCGGCTGCTGCTCCGGCAATTACGTTTGTTTGAGACTCTTCGTTCTTCACTTTTGCCGCCTGCGTTGCCATGAATCCTTTTCACCTGCACGAGCCTTGCGGCTTGTGTCCTTCAAAATCCTGGCAGGGGAGGAGGGATTCGAACCCCCATACCCGGTTTTGGAGACCGGAGTCCTAACCGTTGGACGACTCCCCTAAAACCAAAACCGCCTAAGCCCCTAGCTCGTAATCGTGCCCCTCTGCAACCCGCTGAGATCCTTCGCTGCGTGGCGCAAGAACCAGCGCGCCTTCGCTCAGGATGACGACCCTCATCGGGTCGTCACTTGACCTCTTTATGCGGCGTGTGCTTGCGGCACGCGCGGCAGAATTTCTTGGTCTCCATGCGCTCGGAGTGCTTCTTCTTGTTTTTTGTGGTGGTGTAATTCCGGTTCTTGCACTCACCACATTGCAAAGTAATGATTTCCCGCATTCCTTGAATTCCTTTTCGCTGGTCTGCGGGCCAGCATGGCCAGCCCGCTCTTGACTCATAATTCGAAAGTTACTCGATAATCTCCGTAACGGCGCCGGCTCCCACGGTGTGGCCGCCTTCGCGAATAGCGAAGCGCAAACCCTTTTCAAGGGCGACGGGGGTGATCAGCGTGACTTCACAGCTCACGTTGTCCCCCGGCATCACCATTTCCACGCCTTGAGGCAACTTCATGTCGCCGGTAACGTCCGTGGTGCGGAAGTAGAACTGGGGACGATAGCCGCTGAAAAACGGTGTGTGGCGCCCGCCTTCTTCCTTCGTCAACACGTATGCTTCCGCCTTGAACTTGGTGTGCGGCGTGATCGAGCCGGGCTTGCACACGACTTGTCCGCGCTCGACATCGTCTTTTTCCGTGCCGCGCAGCAGGAGACCGACGTTGTCGCCGGCAAGGCCTTCGTCGAGCAGCTTGCGAAACATTTCGACGCCAGTGACTACTTTCTTCTGGGTCGCGCGAAAGCCCACGATTTCGATTTCCTCGCCAACCTTTACCTTGCCGCGCTCGACGCGACCGGTGACCACGGTACCGCGGCCGGAGATGGAAAAAATGTCCTCGATGGGCATGGCGAAGGGCCTGTCAATGTCGCGGACCGGCAACGGGACATTGGCGTCCACCGCGGCCATGAGTTCAAGGATTTTCTTTTCCCACTTTTCGTCGCCGTTCAACGCTAGGAGTGCCGAACCTTTAATCACCGGCACGCTGTCGCCGGGAAACTGGTAGCTCTTCAGGAGTTCGCGAACTTCGAGTTCGACGAGTTCGAGGAGTTCGGGATCCTCCACCATGTCGCACTTGTTCAAAAACACCACGATGTATGGCACGCCGACCTGACGGGCGAGCAGGATGTGCTCGCGAGTCTGCGGCATGGGCCCGTCAGTGGCGGCAACGACTAGAATTGCACCGTCCATCTGCGCCGCGCCGGTGATCATGTTCTTGATATAGTCTGCATGGCCCGGGCAATCCATGTGCGCGTAGTGGCGATTTGCGGTTTCATACTCGACGTGGGAAACCGCAATCGTAATACCGCGCTCGCGCTCTTCGGGAGCGTTGTCAATGGTGTCGAACGCGCGGAATGTCACCTTGGGATTGTTCTTGCTCAACACCTTGGTGATCGCCGCGGTCAACGTGGTCTTGCCATGGTCAATGTGACCGATGGTGCCGATGTTCACGTGCGGCTTACTGCGCTCAAATTTCTCCTTCGCCATATGCCCTCATCCTTTGCGCAAACCGTCTTTCCTTCACCACACGGCTGGCGCCGAACTTCCCTCGCCGCCCTTCAAGCGGCCTCGGGTAACTTGGAGCGGGGGACGGGATTTGAACCCGCAACCATCACCTTGGAAGAGTGAGACTCTACCGTTGAGTTACCCCCGCCCATCTTCTCCGGAAACTTCTCATTGCCCTTCCGAGCTCCCTTGCGGAAACCCAGCAGATCCTGGAGCCTGGGACCGGGATTGAACCGGTGACCTCGTCCTTACCAAGGACGCGCTCTACCAACTGAGCTACCCAGGCCAAACGCTTTCGCTGCAAAAAACCTGAGCATCGCGGCGCACTATTTCTTACCGGCTGACCCGCCGCGATTTGAACCGCCCTCGAACATCGCGTCTGCGATTTTCCTGCGGTGTTGTTGCGCTCGTCCGGCGACCCTACCCACCCGCCGTGCTACGTTAGTCAGCCTTCTCCCGCGGAACTCGAATCCTGGTGGACGGGGAAGGATTCGAACCTTCGTAGCCCGCAAGGAGCGGCAGATTTACAGTCTGCTGGTTTTAACCACTCACCCACCCGTCCCGAGAAAAATCCTCGGACCCAAACTCAAGGTGTCCACAGTCTCCGCCCGCGTCGTCAATGGAGAAGAAACAAGCGAATACACAAAATGGACTCGTGTCAAAAGACACCAGCCCGTTCAAATTAGCGTTCAGGGATTCGCTTCGCCTCACTCCCCTGCTTAAATCTGGTGGAGCTGGCGGAGGGATTTGAACCCCCGACCCTCTGATTACAAATCAGATGCTCTACCAGCTGAGCTACGCCAGCGCTGCTTAAACCGTACAAGAATAGCAGATTGGGCACATAAATTGCAAGGGCGGGTAGGGAGAATGAAGAGCACTTCGGTCGCCAAAACTGTGGAAAATCTGCTACAGCTCGTTCATCAATCACGATAACATAAAGACAGTATTTTCAATTGATTACCACACCCCTCAGAACTCGGAGCCCTCGGCCTATCCACAATTGCGCTGAGCGACTGATCAGAGATATATGCCAATGCTGCAAACTCTTGTTGCTTGCCGGGGATTGGATGCGAGAATGGCGAAGATGTATGCATGAGCGTCCATCGGCCTAACCGTACTATGCTCAATCGCAGATGGCTAAGTGGCTTGCTTGTCGTGGTAGCAATTTCACTGGCCGCAACATTCTTCTACTTTCGCCACAAGTCGGATGATCCGCTCGCGGCGCGCAATGAAATGCTCGAGCGGATGCCCGCGAATGGCAACGCGGTAGTATTTCTGGACCTGGCGGCTTTGCGTTCTTCCCCCTTTCTGGAGCAACTGTTTGCGTGGGCGCCGCGCCCCGCGCCCGATGCGGATTACGCGCAGTTCGTGCAAGCAACAGGATTCAATTACGAACGGGATTTGGATCGTGTGGCGCTCGGAGTTTTCCGCGCGGCCGATCGCTCCAGCATTCTGGTGATCGCGGACGGACGATTTGACCGCCAGAAAATCTCAGCGTACTTGCAGCGCTCCAGCAAGCTCGCTCTGCGGAATGGCGCGACAATTTATTCGATAACACCGACAGGGACAGCGGGCGCTTCGTTTTTGACTTTTTTGCGCCAGGATCGTATTGCGTGGACCAACGATCCATCGGCGGCGACACTATTTGCACAACCGGATCCCTTCGCGGCAGACTGGCGCGAACACTTTGGACGCCTGGCGGGCACGCCGGTGTTCGCCGTGATCCGGCAGGATTCAGAAGTGGCGGCCGCACTGGCGCAGCAAGCTCCGGGCGGGTTTCGTTCACCGCAACTGGCGGCACTGCTGGCACAACTGCAATGGATTTCGATCGGGGGGAAACCGGATGGCAATTTGCTTCGAGTAGTAGCCGATGGCGAGTGCGAGTCCGAAACGACGACAACGCAACTTAGCGAATTCCTGAATGGGATGCTTCTGCTGGCGGAGGCTGGGCTGAACGGCGCAGATACGCGCAAGAAGCTGGACCCGCAACTACGGGGAGGATACCTGGAATTGCTACGATCGGCGGATGTGCAAAAAGTGGATCGCGGAACAAGCAAATCGGTGCGCGTGATGTTCGAGGTGACGCCGAAACTGTTAGCGGCTGTACGAGCGGCGGAGACGCCTGTCTCGGCCACACCCGCAGCGGCAGGGCGTACGGCCAGCCATTAAGCCGGGTTGTTCACAAACACAAGCGCCAGGAATGGCCCCGCGCTCTCAGACTCACCCAGCGCCATCAAATTAAAAGCAGGCATCTTCAGTGGAAGTATTCAGTCGGCGGAGGGCGCGGTGTATTTCATGTAATGTTTCGGATTGACGGGTGCGTTGTTCACCCGCACTTCGTAATGAACATGCGGCCCCGTAGAGCGGCCGCTGATCCCGGCATAGCCGATTACTTCGCCGCGCTTGACGCGGGTTCCCGGGACGACAGCGTAGGACGAAAGATGCGCATACCACGTGGTGATGCCAAATCCATGATCGACAATGACAACCCGGCCATAACCAGAGTGCTGTCCCGCGTCGAGGACCATGCCATCCGCGGTAACTTGCACGGGCGCTCCGTACTCGGCGCTGACATCAACGCCGGTGTGGAACGCGCCTTCACCAGAGAATGGATCGAGCCGCTCGCCAAAGCCATCCGTAATGCGGCCAATCACCGGCATTATGGAGGGCGTATAGCTGGATTCGGCAAAGGCGCTGGCGGGCATCAAGCGAAGGCCACCCGCGGAGACAGCGATGGCGGCAGCGTTCTGTTTGAGGAAGGAGTATTGCTCGACAGAGATGTCAAAGGCATCTTGGGGACTTGCAGCAGAATCCATCTGATCAAAGGCGGCGGGATGATAGCGCATCACGCCGTAGGTCATGGCGACTTCCGTGGCCAGGGATTGCAGAGAGTCGAGGCGCTGGTTAGTGTCCTTCACAGTCGTCTGCAACTCGCGATACTGCTTTTTAAGGCTTACCTGGTCGTGGAGAAGAGCGTTGTAATTGCCAACCTTCCAGAGCATGCGGCTGTAAGAGCCGATGGCACCGAATACAGTAATCACCCCAATGATTGCCAAAACCGCAAGACCGTGAAGCACATAAGCGGGTACAACGAGCTTCCGGAGTTGTCCCGGCGTCGAAGCAATGTAGAACGTATAGTTCTTCCCGCTAATCACTGAGCGGCCCCCTCAGGCCTTCTTACTTTCAATTGAAGTGCGGTTGAGCATTCCCTGGATTCCGCACCATACCGTGAATGCCCGGCTCGGTCTGAACCGTGAGCCTTGGTTCGTTCTAGCTAAGATATTAGATTTTGTAGGTCGCCCGCGTCAACCCTGTACTTGGATTTTTTTGGGACAGTCCTCGAAAAACTGTCCACTGTCCGGAAGGACAGCCCTTTTGATTGAGCTGAGTGAGGCTGCCAAAGACCCACCCGCGGCGGGCGGGGTCCGATTTGGTGGAGAAACTCGCACAGGGCAGGATACAATGCGGCTCGGAACAGGAGGTATAAGCACCTAACCTAAAGGAAGTGAAGAAAGTAAAAGTCGAGGAAGGGAAGGTCAAGCAAAAACAGGAGAGAACTCCCGAGTTAAACTATGGCGATTGTGATGGTTGCGAGGGGCAAGTCCAACATTGATGAATGAAGAGCAGGTTTTGCAGCGGATTGCTTCCGGGACGAACCCGGCGCGGCTTGCGGCGGCGGGGGTACAACTGGGAATCGGCGATGATGCGGCGCTCTTTAGACCGCGCGCAGGACACCAGATGATTTTGACGTGTGACTGGTCGTTGGAGGGGACGCACTTCCTGCGCGACAAACATCCGGCGGACGCGGTGGGCTGGAAAAGCCTGGCACGCGCCGTGAGCGACATTGCCGCGATGGGCGGGACCCCGCGCTGCTTCTTGCTGAGCCTGGCGCTGCCTTCCACGCATACGGGGCGGTGGTTGAGGGAATTTCTGGGCGGGTTGCGTCGCGCCTCTCGCGCCTTTCACTGCGAACTGGCGGGAGGCGACACCACACGTCGCGACCAAATCCTGATCAACATCACGGTCGTGGGAGAGATTGCACCTAAACGGGCTTTGCAGCGAGTGGGTGCGCAAGCGGGGGACGCAATTTTTGTCAGCGGTAAGCTGGGGGAGGCGGATCGCGGCTGGGAGCGCCTGCAGAAGATGCGAGGAAGGGTAAAGAGGGATGACCGGCTACTGCAAAAGCATCTGTATCCAGAACCCCGGTTGGCGCTAGGGGAATGGCTGGCGAAAAAAAGGTTGGCGAGGGTGGCGATGGATGTTTCGGACGGCTTGTCGATTGATTTGATGAGGCTATGCGCAGCGAGCGAAGTGGGGGCATGTGTGGACGTGGCATCCCTGCCGATGCTGCGGGATGTGGAGAAGGCGAAGGCCGTGCAATTGGCTTTGCATGGGGGCGACGATTACGAATTGCTGTTTACGGTAGAGCCGCGAAAAGTTCGCCAAATTTCACGAAGTTTCCAGGAATTGCCGCTCACGAGGATAGGCACGATCACGCGGGGAAGAAAGTTGGAAGTGCAGGCGGAGGATGGAAGTGTTCACCGGCTGGAGCCAGGCGGCTGGGACCCCTTCCGAAAATAATCACGAAATAGGAAAGCTTATGGTGTTTGAGGAGAAGTTGCAGGCGGTGTGGTACTGGGCGGAAGATTCGTTGGCGGCTTTTGTTTGGGCAGGCTGGGGGCTTCATCTTCGGGTGCGGTATCTGGCACATCCACGTTGACGTGATGTTCACCGGCCTGCTGCTCGAGCGGGACCACGTTGGCAAAATCCACGACCGGCATACCCGCCATGCCATGTTCGATGAACCCCATCCAGATCGGCAGCGCCGCTTGCGCGCCAGTTTCCCGTTTCCCGAGTGAAATCTGCTTGTCGTCGAAGCCGACCCAAACGCCCGCGGTGATCTGCGGTGTAAAGCCAATAAACCAGGCGTCGGTGAAATCCTGCGTGGTGCCGGTTTTGCCGCCTGCGGGGCGCCCGATCGACCTGGCCTTGATGGCGGTGCCAAATTGCACGACGTCCTCGAGCATGGCGGTCATGGTGCGCGCAACGTCCGGGGAAATGACATCGTGGACTTCAGGATGAGCTTCCTCCAGGAGCGCGCCATCGTAGCTGGTGACGCGGCGGATCATGTGCGGATCGATGCGGATGCCATCATTGGGAAAAACGGTGAAAGCGGAAACATGCTCGATGAGTCTCATATCCGCGGCACCAAGGGCCAGTGGAAGATAAGGGGGTAGCGGTGAGGTGATGCCGAAACGGCGAGCCATGTCCACGACGGAGTTGATGCCAATTTTTTCGGTAAGCTTCACGGCGGGAACGTTGCGCGAGCCAGCGAGGGCGCGGCGAAGGGTGATCGTGCCTTCGTACTTCTCATCGTAATTATGCGGAGAATAAACCTGGCCGCCGCTCATGGTGGTGAAAGGGGAGTCAACGATGGTGTCAAACGGCGACGAACCTCTCTCCATGGCAGCGGAATAGACGTAGACCTTGAAGGAGCTGCCGACCTGGCGATAGGCCTGAGTGGCGCGATTGAACTTGGAATCTTCAAAACTGTAGCCGCCGACCATGGCTTTGATTTCGCCGGTGGGGTTGTCGATGGCAATCATGGCGGCTTGCGGGGCAGGCTGCTGTTCAAGTTGGACTCGTGCGGTAGTTTCGCGCAAATCCTGGATGGAAACCTGGATGAGGTCTCCGACAGCGAGGATTTCGCTGGGCCTTTTGTGGCCGGTCCAGGCGATGTCTGAGGGAGACAACAGGGCGCGGTATGTGCCGATTTTGATGGTGGCGCTCTTGTCGTCGACGGCGAGGACCAAGCCGGTGACGTAGCTTCCCTTTTCGATGGCGTGGCGCCAGTCGTCGTCTTCGTAGGTATCCAGCTTGCCGAGATTGTCCTTCAGGACGTTGGGAGGCTTGCCGCGCCAGCCGTGACGACGGTCATACGTGTGCAGCCCGTCGCGAATGGCTTGATTGGCGGCTTTCTGCATCTGGATGTTGAGCGTGGTGTAGACGCGTAGGCCGCGCTCGTGAACAGCTTCGGTGCCGTATGTGGATTCCAGGTACTTGCGAATGTCTTCAAAGAAATAAGGAGCGAGATCGTTGCGCGGGTATTGCAGGTGCAGGCCGAGTGGCGTTTTTCGGGCAGCTTCTTCTTCGGCAGCGGTGATCTTCCCTTCCTCGCGCATCTGGTGAAGGACGAGATTGCGCCGAGAAAGTGCACGCGCGGGGTCAGCTAGCGGCGAATACATGGGACCGCGAATCATGCCGGCGAGTAGCGCGGCTTCCTGGAGGTTGAGGTCGCTGACAGGCTTGCCAAAATAAAATTGCGAAGCGGCGGCGAAGCCATAGTTGCCGTGAGCGAGGTAGACCTGGTTGGCGTACATGGTGAAGATTTGCGGCTTGGTGTAGCGGCGCTCGATTTGCAGGGCGAGAAGAATTTCCTGGGCCTTGCGACGGAAGCTGCGATCACTGCGGTCCAAGAACAGATTGCCGGCCAGCTGCATGGTGATAGTGCTGGCGCCCTCGGCCTTGCGGCGTTTGATCAGGTTGCGGTAAGCGGCGCCGGCAACGCGGGGAAAATCAACGCCCCAGTGATCCTCGAAGTGCTGGTCCTCGATGGCGGTGACGGCGTTGTAGAGGACTTTGGGGATTTGCTCCCAGGTCATGAGGATGCGGCGCTGCAGCGCGAAACTGCCGACAAGCTGGCCATCATCGGCGTAGATCTCAGTGACAACGTTAGGGCGATAAGTTTCCAGTGCATGAATTTCAGGGAGATCGCTTTCGTAGACGAAGAGAAGGCCAGTAGCGGCGCCGAGAGCGATGGAACAAAGAAGGAGAAAGGCCAAGGCGACGCGGTCAATCAGCTTCCAGCCGCGGAGGCGCAAAGTGATGGGAGGGAGACTTAGCATCGAAAGAAAATTCTAGCGCAGAAACCGCTTCGCAGAGAGTAAAGGGAGACAGAAAGTTTCCATCGCAGGGTCGAACTTAGGATCAAAGGCCACAGCGAGAGCAAGAAGCGCGGCTGAACCGGACAAGAGGTCCGGGGCGAGATGCAAACAAATTGCGACTAGTTACGATTGGAGTTCGCTTTACAATTTAGCAACCCACAACAAAGCACTTGTAGCGGTAGTTGCCTAATCATCTTATTCTTTAATTGATTGGACACAGCGGCCCTGGGGCCCGCAAGCATGATCGTCATCTTATTTGTTGTTTCGTTTTTGTTGGCGTTGGGCGTAGCTTACGGCGTGTCTAAGATTAGTAAGGATGCTGTGCAAGCGATTTTGAATCGTTTCCTTGCGAAAAACATCGGCACGGCAACAGCCAAGTATTTGCAGCTAGTGATTGTTTTGGTCGGAGTATCCAGCGGGACACGAGTTCAGCTCCTGCAAGATTATATAAATGCGCCTACGTGGAGCAAGCCGGAGATGGCCGCACAAGTGACGCAAGAATTGTGGGCCATCGCGATGTACCACACCTTTGTCGATACACTGCTGGGAATTGTGTGGCTGTTGGTGGCCTTCGCGTTTCTTGCCATTTGCGTGGTGATCGCGATTCGGCGGTCGAGCATGACGTGGTTGCTGGCAGGCCACGAAGAGGATCGCTCCCTCGAAGGGCCTAGACCCGCCAAGCCCATCTCTTAGTTCCCGCTAAGTTGCTTGATAATATTTCTCGCCGGCGCAAGAGCGGCATAGGGTGCGGCCGTCGCGAACAACTTCGCGCTTGAAGTTGATGCCTTCGCCGCATTGCGCGCAGACAACACGCGGACCTTTGAAACCGGGAAGATCTTCGGGCGGGATTTCCACTTTTACCCATTGTTTATCGAAGAGGATCTCGTCG
Organism: Candidatus Acidiferrales bacterium; assembly: GCA_963702915.1. Taxonomy (GTDB): domain Bacteria; phylum Acidobacteriota; class Terriglobia; order Acidiferrales; family UBA7541; genus Acidiferrum. The sequence continues at coordinate 4,639,321 of OY969770.1, read as the reverse complement.
GAAAGTTGCGCGTAGGCTCTCTGTTGACCTTCTTCCCTGGGGAGATCGGGGAACATTTCTTTCGCGGCTTGTTTGGAGGATTCGCGGGCGGCGATGCGCACGGCGCGGCCGGTCTGTAGATCCACAAAGGTAGCGGCGACCTTGCCCCAATCGCAAAATTTCAGGGCACGCTTGCCGAGGCGGCAATTGGCGACCAGCGCGACCGCGTCCGTGACGCAGCGATCGATTTCGACGTAGGTGACAAGACGCTTGCGTTCGGCGATGGGATCGGTGATACCGAGTTCACGCAGGCCGAGCATGGCCAGGCGCACGCCGAGGACCTGGCCGGCGCAGATGTGGCCGTGGGTGGCGGCGGCGAGATCGAGATATTGAGCGAGGGTAAGCATGGTGCGGTTCTCAGTTTTGAGTTTTAAGTATGCAGTTTCGGACAAGAACGCTGCAAAGTCCGCTCCACAATGGGACACCGCGGAATGGAATCGGTTGAGGTCCTTCGAGCCGATACGAATCGGCTCTCAGGATGACACCGTGGTTGAGGGGATAGATCCCTTCGCTTGGTCGGAGGTGGAAGCAGTCCAGGGATGGGGCTTGCGGGCTTCTTGGAAGGCGAAGACGGTCATAAGGATGGAGAGGACAGCCATGGTGCTGTCTTCGAGAATCTTCTTGAGGCTCACCGGTTCAGGAGTAGCAAAACACCCGCAATTGATGTTCATGTGAAGTAGGTAGGCGCGCGTAACTACACTCAAGAACCCCAGCAGCAGCAGAGTTACGAGCGTGGCCCAGATTTGCAGGCGCCAACCAATCAGGAGCAACAGTCCTAGAATGATTTCGGCAAAGGGCAGCGTATAGGTGACAAAGGTAACGCCCGCGTCCGGGAGCAGCTTGTAGGATTCAACCTGGATGCCAAAATTCGCTAGGTTAGTGGAAATAGAAAACTTCAGCATGAAGAACGGCCAAAGCATGTGGTTGGGGAAAAAGATCTTGGAAATGCCCGCATAAATGAAGATTGCACCGAGAGCGATACGGCCAATCCAGATGATGAGGCGGCGGTAATTGAACGGGGTGGATTGCATCATGGCTAGGTTCTCAGGTAATAGTTATCAGTTTTGAGTTAGAAAATCAAAATTCAATAAAACTCTTTTCCTTTACTGCTGCCTATTGCTGCGACACAAGCTGGTCGAGAAACGACTTCAGCACGTCGTAGCTCACGAAGCCGACGACCGGAAATGTCTGGCCGGACTTCGTGTGCAGGACGGAGTACGGGGTCTGGTTCACGTGTTCCATCTGGCCGAGCTGCTTATCCTTTTCAATGAGGGGCTCGAGTGCCTTGCCATCCACGACCGCTTGCACCTTTTTCATCTCAGCAGGGCTGAGCGCGGCGGCAACCGTGCCCACCACATCGCCCGTCATTTCCCACTTTTCCTGATTCCTGAATAAGGCCTCTTCGACTTCGTCACACTTGCCGATGTGCGCGGCAGCCCGGGAGTAGCTGGCTGCTACGCGGGAATAGGCATGCATGGGCAAGGGAAAATCGCGATGGATAAGGTAGACCTTGCCGGTGTTGACGTAATTGTCCATGACCTTCTGCAAGGTGGTGGTGAAGAGTTGCTTGCAGGCGGGGCACTGGAAGTCGCTGTAGACTTCCATGATGATGGGTGCGTTCTTGGAACCGAAAGCCTTGGCGGGATCAATGTCGTTGACGCCATCGACGGAAATGGTGCCTTGGGAGGGAGCTGGAGCGGCCTTGGCGACGGTAATTACCGGTGGAATCACAGGGAGAGCGGCTGGGGGAGCCGGTGTCGGGCTCGCGATTTCGACCGGATTCGGCGGAGGAGTCAGTTGCGGCTGTTCCACCTGCTGAGTTGGAGTTTCACCGGGCTTATGAAGAGACGGGAACAGCAAGACAGCTACGACGATAAAACCTACGCCTAAAACAGCCACCAGAATTCGACGACGGTTCACGAAAACCTCCGAAAGAAGTTTAGGGAAAACATGGCCAGAGTATCACAGCTTTTGCCAATGCAGACTGAGCGCAGAAGGCAAGAGAACGGAGCGAGCATCATGAGGGTGGGATGCGGCCAGGTAAAGTGGAGGATGGAAGAAGACGAGGAAGGGCCCCAAGAGAAGAGTGGCGCAGATGGGGCTATGAATTGATTGGTTGGAGAAAGAAAGAGGAAGTCAGGCGAAGGAAGGGTTGCTATCATACTGGCTGGAGTGTTTGTGACCGACTAAAGGGAAAAGAGTTACTGGCGGTATCAAACAACTTGACAATCTCTCACTCAACTTGTATATTGAGGCAGACTCAGGGGGCAAATTCCTCTAGGAGTCATTGCCAGGACCGTTACTTGGCAGTTACCGAACAAGAGAGCATAGTCCGGCGCGCTTGGAAAGAATTTGAGTAAGAAGGCCTTAAGCAAGGAGAAGCGAGAACATGAGTAAGACCATTGGAATTGACCTGGGGACGACGAACTCAGTTGTGGCCGTGATGCAGGGCGGCGAACCGGTGGTGATCCCGAACCAGGAAGGCGGTAGGACTACGCCTTCCGTGGTGGCAATCACGAAGACCGGAGAGCGCCTGGTAGGCCAGGTGGCCAAGCGGCAAGCGGTGACGAATCCCGAGAACACGGTGTATTCGATCAAGCGCTTCATGGGACGGCGGTATGACGAAGTGAGCGAAGAGATGAAGCGCGTGCCCTACAAGGTCGTAAAGGGCAACCATGACGACGCGCGCGTGGAAGTGGCGGGTAAAGTGTATAGCCCGCCGGAGATTTCCGCGATGATTTTGACGAAGTTGAAGAATGCCGCGGAGGATTTTCTGGGCGAGAAGGTGACCAAGGCGGTCATCACGGTGCCGGCCTATTTTAACGACGCGCAGCGACAGGCGACCAAACAGGCAGGAGAGATCGCCGGGCTGGAAGTGCTACGCATCATCAATGAACCGACGGCGGCAGCGCTGGCCTACGGCCTGGAGAAAAAGAGCGACGAAACGATTGCGGTGTACGATCTGGGCGGCGGCACGTTTGATATTTCCGTGCTGGAAGTAGGCGCGGGCGTGGTGGAAGTGAAATCCACGAACGGCGACACGCACCTGGGCGGCGACGATGTGGACCAGAGGATTGTGGACTGGCTGATCGATGAATTCAAGAAGGAGCACGGCATCGACCTCGGCAAAGACAAGATGGCGCTGCAACGGCTGAAGGAAGCGGCGGAAAAGGCCAAGATTGAGCTTTCGCAGATGATGGAGACGGAGATCAACCTGCCATTCATCACCGCGGGACCGAGCGGCCCGATTCACATGCAGCAGAAGCTGACGCGGACGCGGCTGGAAGATTTGATGAGAGACCTGCTGGACCGCTCAATGAAACCGGTACAGCTGGCTTTGGAAGACGCGAAGATGTCGCCCAATGACATCCAGGAAGTGGTGCTGGTGGGCGGGTCAACGCGCATTCCGAAGGTGCAATCACTGGTAAGCACGTTCTTCAACGGGAAAGAGCTGCACAAGGGCGTGAATCCGGATGAAGTGGTTGCAGTGGGTGCGGCGATTCAGGGCGCGGTGCTGGCGGGAGAAGTGAAGGACATCCTCCTGCTGGACGTGACGCCATTGTCGCTGGGCGTGGAGACCCTGGGCGGCGTGATGACCGTGCAGATTCCGCGCAACACGACGATCCCCACACGCAAGGTGGAGACGTATTCGACCGCTTCGGACAACCAACCGGGCGTGGAAATCCACGTTATGCAGGGTGAGCGGAAGTTTGCGAAGGACAACCGCTCGCTGGGCACGTTTAAGCTGGATGGAATTCCGCCAGCCCCACGCGGGGTACCGCAGATTGAAGTGACCTTTGACATCGATGCCAATGGCATCCTGAACGTGAGTGCGAAGGACAAGGCCACGAATAAGGAGCAGAAGATCACCATCACCGCTTCGACGGGCTTGAGCAAAGAAGAAGCGGAAAAAATGCGGACCGAGGCGGAATCACATGCCGAGGATGACCGCAAGCGCATGGAAGAGGTGGAAGCGCGGAACCGGCTGGATGGAATTGTGTACCAGGCGGAAAAGACCATCCGCGAGAACCGCGACAAGCTGGCGGAAGGTGACGTGAAGCAGGCCGAGGAAGCGTTGGAAGACGCGAAGAAGGCCATGAATGAAGGCAGCGTGGCGCGGCTGCGGTCGGCGACCGAGAATGTCGAGAAGTCGCTGCATAGGATGGCGGAGGAGCTGTACAAGAAAGCGCAGGCGGCCGGCGGCGCCCAGCAAGCAGGCGCGGCTGGAGCAGGTGCGGGAACCGGGTCCACGGGCGGCGGGAGCGCGCAAGGCGGGCATAAGCCCGGCGACGTGATCGACGCGGAGTACGTGGACGTGGACGACAACAAGAAGCCGAACTAAAGAAGTTATCAGGTATCAGTGATCGGTTATCAGGAAGCAGGCCGTTTCCCGGACTCCTGATAACGCCGCTTGATAGGTTGTAGATTGTGTGTGGGGGACCCGGGCTGGCCGGGCCCCTGCGCGCGAATCGTAAGAGACGGATGGGACCGGTCTGAAGGCTGGCCCGTATACAAAGAGATTCATGCCGACTGGCGCAAAACAAGACTATTACGAACTGCTGGGAGTACCACGGAAAGCAACGGCGAAGGAAATTCGCGCGGCCTTTCGCAAGCTGGCGCGAAAGTACCACCCCGATTTGAATCCCGGCGACAAATCAGCCGAAGAAAAGTTCAAGCAGGTGCAGGAAGCGTACGACGTGCTGTCCGACACGAAGAAGCGCGAAATGTACGACCAATACGGCTTCTACAGCGAAAACGCGCCACCGGCCGGATATGGTGGCGGAGCAGATGCCAGCCCGGAAAACGTAAACTTCGATTTTGACGGTTTTGATTTTGGCGGGCAGCAGGGCGGCGGTTCGAGTTTCCGGGATATGTTCGGCCAGTTTTTTGGCGGGCGCCGCGGGGCAGCGGCAATGGAGCCGGAGCAGGAGCCAGGCGGCGACCTGGAATACCAGATCGAAATAGGTTTCTGGGATTCCGTACGCGGCGCGGTGATGAAGTTGCAGATCACGCGAATGGAGGTTTGTGAGACTTGCCATGGCACTGGAGCCGTGGGAACGCCACAAACCTGCCCCACTTGCAATGGAAAAGGGTCGGTTGAACAAACTGCCGGGAAGATGCGCTTCAACGTGCCATGCACTCGTTGCGGCGGCACAGGCAAGCTGCGAACGCCTTGCCGGACGTGTGGCGGTGAAGGGCGCGTGCGGCGAACGGAAACGATTGACGTGCGCATCCCTCCGGGAGTCGCGAACGGGGGGCGAGTGCGCGTGCCAGGGAAAGGCAACGCGGGAACAATGGGAGCGCCTGCCGGTGATTTGTATCTGCAGGTTATGGTGAAGCCGCACCCGTACTTCGAACGGCGAGGAAACGATTTGTACACGAAGGTGCCGGTGACGGTGCCCGAGGCCTCGCTGGGAGCGAAGATCGAAGTGCCAACGATTGATGGAAGGTCGCTGGTGCGGATTCCTCCGGCCACGAATAGCGGGAAGACGTTGCGCCTGAAGGACAAGGGCGTGCCACACGGAAAGAGCGGGGCGCGCGGAGATCAGTACGTGGAGATTCAGGTGATCGTGCCGGAGCCGACGGACGAGCGCGTGCGGAATTTGATGAAGGAACTGGAAGGGATTGAGCCGGCGGATCCGCGGAAGGATTTGTTTGCGAAGTCGGGGGCGTGAAAAGTTGTAAGTGATTAGTTTTAAGTTTTAAGTAAGGCTTCGACCGTTGCTTTACTTAAAACTTAGAACTTATAACTGAGAACGGCGGACTTCATACGCAAATGCCAATTAGAGCGAAAAAACGGGCCAAGGCTGGTTACATGATCAGTGCGGTGGCGGAGCTTTACAAGCTGCACCCGCAGACGTTGCGCCTGTATGAGCGTGTGGGTCTGCTGAAGCCGTCGCGCTCGCAGGGGAACACGCGGTTGTATACGGATTCGGACTTGGAGCGGCTGGACGTGATCTTGACGCTGGCACGGGACATGGGCGTGAACCTGGCGGGGATCGAGATCATCTTGAATATGCGAGAGAAGATGATCGAGATGGAACGGCAGATGGGGGAGTTTGCACATGTAGTGCAGCAGGAATTGTCGCGGATGGCGTCGCGAACGGAAGAGAGGCCGACACGGACGGCCATTGTGAAGGCGGCACCGCGAGTTGGGAAATAGGAGCAGTTGAAAGTTTTAGTGTTGAGTTATAAGTGAAGCCCCGAGTTGATCGGGGCGTTTTTATTTTGTGCACAGATTTCCGCAGGGCAGCCTGATTGTGACGTGAGGGATTGGGACGTATGATGACGGATGACGGATCGATTGATGGAACGGTTGAGTCCGGAAAAGCGGGAGCAAGCTCCCGCACTCCAAAGGGTGGTCATGGCACGAGAAGATTGCGCGGTTTGCCGGGGGACGGGATGGAAGATGGTGGCGCGGAAGGACGGCGCGCCGGGCAGCGTGGCGGTGGCGTGCGAATGCGGGATGGAGGAACGCGCAGGGCTGGTGATGGAGCGGGCGCGGATCCCCAAGCGGTATGAACGCTGCGATTTTGAGAGTTTTGTGCCTGACTTGGCCGACGGCTTGAACTACACACCGGAACACTGTTCTGTGCTGAAAAACGCGAAGATGATGGTCCAAGCGTTTGTGGCTAACTATCCGGGCGGCGATCAGTCGGGTCTGCTGCTGATGGGGAATTCCGGCGTTGGAAAGACGCACCTAGCAGTGGCGGCATTGAGGGAGTTGGTTGCGAGGGGCCACAGCGGTTATTTCTGCGAATACGGTGCGCTCCTGAGGGAGATACAGAGCAGTTACCGGCCGGAGAGCGAAGCGAGTGAGATGCGAATTCTGCAACCGGTCCTGTCTGCCGAGGTATTGGTAATTGACGACCTAGGCTGCATTAAGCCGTCCGACTGGGTTCGGGATACGGTCGGCTACATTCTGAATACAAGATATGCTGAAGCTTCACAGGGTGGCAGTAGTCCACGCTGCATCATTATCACGACGAATTACTTTGATAACCCTGTGGAAGCGCCAGTCAGGGGACCGGATGGTAGGCAATACAATAAAGTGCAGGATGATCCACTTTGGATGCGCATCGGCGAACGCATGAGGTCGCGGCTTTTTGAGATGTGTCGAACGGTAGAAGTGCGTGCGCCCGATTTCCGTCGGCAAAGACGTCAGGCCGATCGTGCCAGGGCGTAGCAAAAAGGCAGCGCGCGCTCTTTCTGCATTCACAACTCGCACGACAGCTTGATTGCTCCAAGGAATTCGTGGGGCGGCAAATTCCCTTTGATTGACAGGGGTTTAGGGGGCGGGTATCCTTTGTAGATACGAGGGGTGCGGCGTTCAGCCATGTTCGCGGCATCCAAGTGAAAGCTAACGAGTTACTGCGAAGCAGTTCATTGTCCTGCACTGCCCCGTTGTAACCCTCCTTGCATCACCCCGGTAGGGACCAAGCAAGGATTGACTCGACAAAAACAGGGATACAAATCCCGGAGGCGATTGACATGTCATCAGACCACGATAACCCCGTATCTTCTGCAACAGGAACCGCAGCAGCCCAGGCAAGCGAAAGCACCCAGAAAGAAGAAGCGAAGCCCAGCGTTGAGACGCCCGCAACCGAAACGCAAGCGGCAGAAGTAGCCGCGACGAGCGAGACGCCGGCTACCACTGCGCCCGTCGAGCATGTGAAGCCCGAAGAAGCCCACGAGAACGCGGAAGCGCACGCGCAAGCGGCAGTGGTGGATGCGGAAGCAGCGGCGGCAGCCGAAGAGGCCGCGGGCGCGGAAGAGATGAGCAAGCTGATCGAGCAATACAGCGAGCCACAGGAAGCCGCGTCGCAAAACGAAATTATTGAAGTGAAGGTGGTGGCGTACACGGAACAGGGCGTGGTGGTAAGCCTCGGCGGAAAAACCGAGGGCCTGGTTCCGGCGGTGGAGTTCACGGAGACAGACATTCCGCGGCCTGACCCCGATGCGACGATTGAAGTACAACGCACGGGCGAGCACAAGGACGGGTTTGTCATTTTGTCCTATCAGAAGGTGCTGCGGCGTCGGATGTGGGAGAGGATTGACGCGCAGTACAAAGCCAAGGAAACGATCACGGCGAAGGTAGTGGACCGCATCAAGGGCGGGCTGGTAGTGGATGTTGGCGGCGTGCGCGCATTCCTGCCAGGTTCGCAGTATGACCTGCGCCCAACGGCAAACCTGGATGGCGTGATGGGGCAGGAAGTGCAAGTGCGCATCACCAAGCTGAACCGTCGGCGTGGAAACGTGGTGGTGAGCCGGCGGGCGCTCCTTGAAGAAGAGTTGCACGCCAAGCGCGCGGAATTGATGGAGAAGCTGACCGAGGGGCAAGTGGTGCACGGCACGGTGAAGAACGTGACGGACTACGGCGCCTTCGTAGACCTCGGCGGAATCGATGGGTTGCTGCACCTGACGGACCTGAGCTGGGGACGCGTGCGTCATCCCAGCGATGTCGTCAAGCCGGAGCAGGAACTCGATGTGATGATATTGAAGTTTGACAAGGACAAGCAGCGTGTATCGCTGGGCCTGAAGCAGATGACCAAGGACCCGTGGGTGGATGCGGCGGAACGGTATCCGGCGGGAGGCAAGTACAAGGGCAAGGTGGTCGGCGTGGTGGATTACGGCGCCTTCGTCGAGCTGGAACAGGGCATCGAAGGACTGGTGCACGTGACGGAGATGAGCTGGTCGAAGAAGCCAACGCACCCGTCGAAGGTCGTGAAAGCCGGCGAAGAAGTGGACGTGGTGGTGCTGGACATCAAGCCGAGCGACCGGCGCGTTTCGCTGGGAATGAAGCAGGCGCAGGCCGATCCATGGCTGCTGGTGGCGGAGAAGTATCCCGTCGGCACCGTGGTTACGGGCAAGGTACGGAACATTGCGGAGTTTGGCGCGTTCATCGAAATCGAGGATGGATTCGACGGGCTGGTACACGTTGGCGACGTGAGCTGGACCGGCCGCGTGAAGAATCCGCACGAGGTCTTCAAGAAGGGCGAGCCGATCACCGCCAAAGTGCTGCGGATCGATCCGGAGAACCGCCGGGTGTCTCTGGGCATGAAGCAGGTGAACGATATCTGGGGCGACTGGTTCAAACATCACCGCGTTGGCGAGATCGTGAAGGGGAAAGTCTCCCGGATCGCCACGTTCGGCGCTTTCGTGGAGTTGGGCGACAACATCGAAGGCCTATGCCACAACACGGAAATCGAGGAACGCAAGCGGCGCGACGACGGTGCGTCGAGCTTCCGGCCTAGTACCGGACCGCTGAAGAGCGCTGGTCCACTGGAACCGGGCAAGGAATACGACTTCAAGATTATCAAGATCAGCTCCGACACACGGCGCATCGGCTTAAGTTATCGCGCGGCCGCGCGGCAGATTGAACGCAAAGAGATCGAGCAGTACAAGTCGACCACGAAATCCTCGGCGACAGCGACCATCGGGGATGCCATGAAGCAGAAGCTGGCGTCCCGGTAGACTCGAGTACGAAATTCTCCTGACCCAGGGGCCAGGCACGAAAATTCGTTTACCTGAGGGTCATTTTAATGATAGGAAGAGGGTCAGCCAATGAGGCGAAGCCCCTCTAAGTCGCCTTGCACCAGATAGTTGTGCGGGCCGAAGTCGAATTAGGATCTAAGAGGCAGGGGACGATGACAAAACAACCGACGTTGACGAAGGCCGACTTGATTGAAGAAGTGCTGAAGGTGACGGAACTTCCACGCAAAGAGTCGGAAACGATCGTCGAGACGATTTTTGAGAGCATCATCGACGCGCTGCAGAAGGGCGACAAAATCGAGATCCGCGGATTTGGGAGTTTCCGTACGCGACAGCGGCGGGGCCGTATTGGCCGCAACCCTAAGACCGGCGAAAAGGTGGAAGTGCCGGCAAAGAAGATTCCGTTTTTTAAGCCCAGCAAGGAATTGAAGGATTTTGTCAACACTGCAGAGCCGGCCCAAAGCGAAGCCGCGCCTTCGTAAGGAATGAGATTTACAGACAGAGACGCAAGACGCCCCGGCGAGTTCGGGGCGTTTTTTTTGGTGCAAGGGAGACACGGTTCGCGATAAGGGTTTTGGGTTATGCTGAGTGCGCGAAGGCGCGTGAGGATTGCAACGATGGACTACCTTTGGTCGCCGTGGCGGTTCAAGTACATGGAAGAAGCGGCGCAGGAGAAGGACACAGACTGCTTTCTCTGCGACGCGGCGAAGAGCACGCGGGACGAGGAAACGCTGGTTGTCAAACGCGGAAAGAAGATATTCGCGATTTTGAACCGGTATCCGTACACCTCCGGACACCTGATGATTGTGCCGTATGCGCATGTGGCGGAATTGCATTTGTGTGACGCGGAGGCGTTGAAAGAAATGATGGGATTGGCGCAGCGGGTGGAGACAGCGTTCCATACCAGTTACAAGCCGGACGGGATGAACCTGGGAATGAACCTGGGAAAGGCGGCGGGCGCGGGCGTTGCGGGGCACCTGCATTTGCACATGCTGCCGCGGTGGATAGGTGATACAAACTTCATGACCGTGACGGGCGAAACGCGCGTGCAACCGGAAGAATTGCAGACAACGTACGAGAAATTGCGAAGAGCGCTGGCCTGAAGAGTACAAACTTGGATTTTCCTTGAAGGAGTTGTCGTGAATCTGGAATTGACAGAAGAACAGAAGCTGCTGCAGAAGAGCGTGCGGGAATTCGCGGAGATGGAAGTGCGCCCGCTGGCGAAGGAATTGGACGAGACGGGGCAATTTCCGCGGGAGTTGTTCAAGAAGGCCGCGGAACTGGGACTGACCGGCGTGGCCTTCCCCGAAGAAGAAGGCGGGGCCGGATTCGACCACCTGGCGTACACCATTGTGATCGAGGAAATTTCGCGGTGCTGCGCTTCGACGGGCGTGATTCTGAGTGTGCAGAATTCGCTGTTCTGCGATCCCATCCATCGCTACGGAACAGAAGAGCAGAAGAAGAGGTTTCTGTTGCCGTTCACGCGCGGGGAAAAGATCGGGTGTTCCGCTCTGACGGAACCGCAAGCGGGATCGAATGCGGCGGCCCTGCAGACAAAGGCGGAGAAAAAGGGCGACACCTACGTCATCAATGGAACAAAGGCATGGATCACGAATGGCGGCGTAGCGGATGCAGCCATCGCTTATGTGAATACGGATCCGGCAAAGGGTGAACGCGGCATCACGGCGATTGTGGTGGAAAAGGGGACGCCGGGATTCAAGGTGGGAAAAGAAGAAAAAAAACTGGGGATCAATGCGACGGCATGCAGCGAGCTGATATTCACGGATTGCATGGTGCCGGTGGCGAATCGCATTGGAAATGAGGGCGAAGGGTACAGGGTGGCGCTCTCTACGCTGGACGGCGGACGCATTGGAATTGCGGCGCAAGCAACAGGAATTGCGCAAGGCGCCTTCGAGGCGGCGCTGAAGTGGGCGCAAGAGCGCATGGCCTTCGGCCACCCGATCGCGCAGTTTCAGGCCATCCAGTTCATGCTGGCGGACATGGCCACGGAACTTGATGCGGCTCGCCTGCTGGTGAGGAAAGCGGCGTGGAAACAGGATACCGGCGGTCGATTCAGCCAGGAAGCGGCGACTGCCAAATTGTTTGCCAGCGAAATGGCGACGCGGGTAACACACAAAGCAATTCAGATTCATGGGGGATATGGCTACAGCCGGGGGTATCCGGTGGAACGGGCCTACCGTGACGCACGGATTACAGAGATTTATGAGGGAACCAGCGAGATTCAGAGGCTGGTGATTGCGGCGTGGGTGCTGAGGACATAAGACTGACTCCCAAGAGCAATAGGTTCAATTTTCTGTTCAATTGAAGGGGCAGGAGCCGGCTTCGTTTTTGAGAATGTGCCTGCCTTTGATCCTTGTGGTCCTGTCGAAAAATATGGTCTAGTATTCTTTTCTGCAAGTATGTTATTGTTAAACTAGGTCAATGGACTAAAGACTTTCCGAGGAGAAATCCTAACAATGTGGGGTGGTTCCTGAATAATAGAAAAAAGGAACCACACCAGTTTACGGAGGCATCGCGTCGCTCACGCGATAGCAAAGCATGTACGAACACCTTTTGCGTGATGCGGCAATACTCCTCGGATCGATTCACCTGATAGCGCCGGTGGCCGTGCGGAGCGGCTTTCGTTTTAAGGCGCACTGTAAGCCGGTGCAAGTCCCAGCCGAGGATTTGCCAGCAGAAGCGGCAGAGTACATTTTGCCACGGATTCCGCAGATGCAGACGCTCGGCTTTGAGCTCGTAGGTTGCTATGACTGCGGGGTTCTGGCGAGCGGCACGCAAAGCTTCATTGCATATTTCTGCAATCGCACGACCAACGACTTTGCCAACGTTTCCGTGGCCATTTCTCCGCAAAAAATAGCGGGGTATTTCGAGTTCTCCACGCGATTTGGAAACGGGGTGGCGCTGGAAACGAACACCAACAGCGTTTTGCCGCTAGCGCCGGATAATCCTAAGGTTCGCGTGTTCCGTTTTCCAGAGATCGAAGAGCCGCGCGAGCTCTATCGGTTGCACAAGAGCTTGATTGAAAAGTACGCCAACGGGCAGTGGGCGCAGGGCGAGCCGAAAGGACAGGAGATCCAGCGACTGGTGCGCGTACTGGAGAATTATGGGCCGCGGCTGGAGAAAATGGGCTACATGTACTTGACGCCTGATGGTGGCACTTACCTTTTGACATGGAAGGGCGCGATTCTGATGACTTGGCTGGGATTGTGGCCCACTTCGCTGGTTCGCAGAGCAATTCACAAATTTAAGATGCGGGCGGAGTTGCATTCACTCCGCGTGCGGGGAATACCCGCACTGAAGAAGGCGTAAGAAGAATTACGCGGTTCCTGTTGCATTTTAGCGCGCCTGCCAACTGAAACACTTCGCAACTGAAATCAAAAGGAGAAACGGAGGAATCCCTCTCCCAGCGAGAAAAAGCCGCAGGCTCGCGGCCATGCCCTGCCCTACAGGTCGGAGACGAGATTTAGTATTCTGGCGGGGTGCTGGAACTCGACACCGAGCTTGCATTCCATACCGAAGATGACGCGGGGTTTTTCTCCTTGCTCCCGGCAGGACCGGCAGTCTGCCTGATCGAGCCGCGAGAAGAAAACGCCGAACCTTATCTGATCCGCACGGCGGACCTGCGGCGACGCCTGCAACGATTGCTGGGTCCGGTGGATCCTACGAGCAAGCGTTTGAATCTGCGCGAATTTGCGCGCGCGGTGCGATACCGGAGGACAGGCTCGGCGCTTGAACAGTCGTTAATGTACTATCGCCACGCCAAACAAAATTTTCAAAAACGCTACAGGGACCTCATGAGGCTGCGGCCAGCCGCGGTTCTGAAGGTGAATTTGCGCAATGCCTACCCGCGGTGCTACGTAACCCGGCGCATCGCCGTGAACGAACAGGGAGTGCCCGCGGGCGGAGCGTACTATGGGCCGTTTGCATCGCGCCGTGGGGCGCAAGCGTTCGCGGAAAAGATGCTGGACTTTTTCAAGGTGCGGCGATGCCAGATCAAGATCCGGCGCGACCCGTCGTTCCCAGGATGCCTGTATTCGGAGATGAAGATGTGCCTGGCGCCGTGCTTTGCGGGTTGCACCAAGGAAGAGTACGACGTGGAGGTCAACCGGCTGGTAACGTTTCTGGAGACGAGCGGGGGCTCGCTGCGCGCAGGATTTGAAACGGAGCGTCAGAAGGCCAGCGAAGAGCTGGATTTTGAGCGCGCGGCAGCAATTCATAAGAAGGTGGAAAAGCTGGACGACGTGTTGCGCGGGCGGCCTGAACTGGCGCGAAGGATTCAAGACCTGGACGCCGTGATCTTGCAACGCGCCGCAAGGCAGCAAACAATCGGTGTATATGCAATGCGGGGAGGCCGGCTGGCGGAGCCCTTTGAATTGCGATTTGGAGACACCAGTGAGCCGCGGTCGGCGGAGGAAACGGTTCGGGAGTATCTTGAAGGCGTGATGAGTGGTGGAGTACCACTTCTCCCCGCAGGTCCACCGGTTGCGGGGAACATCAGGCTGAGTGCAGCGGAATTAGGCGAGCACCTAAGCCTGGTGGCGCGGTGGTTTTATAGCAATCCGCGAGACGGCGAGATTTTCTTTCGAGAGAAAGACTGGCCGTACCGGCGAATTCTGCGTGCCTGCGCAAGATTACTGGCGCCCAAGAAGGAAGCAAAGGAAGAGGCAGGCGTCCCAGAAGGAAATGTAAAGAGCGAGGAACCGAAATGAGCCGGGGAGCAACGCCAGAAGGAACCAAAGCATACGCAGCGAAGTTTGCGGGCCACGCGGCTGAGGGACATTTCCGCGAAGCAGAGGAGTTGACGCTTTCCTCGCTGGGAGCAGGAACCTACCTGGGCCAGCCAAACGAAAACATGGACGCAGGGTACGCGGCGGCGCTTGTGGCGGCGGTGGAGAGTGGGATCAACGTCATCGATTCGGCGATCAACTACCGGTTCCAACGAAGTGAGCGGAGTGTCGGCACCGCCGTGAAGGTGCTGGCGAACAAAGGGTTCGGGCGCGAGGAAGTGGTGGTGTGTACCAAGGGAGGGTATTTGACGCCGGATGGGACTATGCCGGCGGACCCCAACCGGTATTTTTTCGACGAGTACATCCAGAAGGGCATTCTCACAGCGAAGGATATTGCGGGCGGCAGCCACTGCATGACGCCCAGGTTCCTGGAAAATCAGTTGGGCCGCAGCTTGAAAAACCTGGGAGTGGAATGCGTGGATGTGTATTACCTGCACAACCCCGAAACCCAGTTGAGCGAAATTCCGAAAGCGGATTTTTTGAAGCGGGTACGCGAAGCATTTGTGTTTCTGGAATCGGCAGCGGCGCGCGGACGGATTCAGTACTACGGCATGGCGACGTGGAATGGGTTCCGGCAGAACGCCAGCGCCAGGGATGCGCTGCAACTGGCGGAATTCGCCGCTTTGGCGAAAGAAATTGCGGGGGAGCAGCACCGCTTCCGCTTCGTGCAACTCCCGTACAACCTGGCGATGACGGAGGCGCTGACGCTGGGAAATCAGACCGTGGGCGACAAGACGAAGACGATGATGGAGGCGGCCGGTGAGTTGGGCATCACACTGATTGCGAGCGCTTCCCTGCTGCAAGGGCAGGTGGCGCAGAATTTGCCGGCATTCGTGGCCGAAGCCTTTGGCCTGGAGAATGACGTGGAACGGGCGCTGCAATTTGCGCGATCGTCCCCGGGAATTACTACCGCGCTCGTGGGGATGTCGCGCGTGGCCCACGTCGAAACGAATACGCAGTTGGTGAGCGTGGCGCCGGCAGGCATCGAGCAGTTCAACAAATTGTTTTCGCAGGAAGAAGGCGCCTAAGAAGTGGATCGGGAGTGGGCAAGTTCGGGGTGGCGACGAACGACCCAGTTCGTAATGGCCTGATCGAGTTGGTGCAGGTGCCCGGAGAAAAAATGGTCAGCGTGATCGACGATGACCAGTTCGTTTCCACCCGGCAACGCGGCAACGAGTTCGGCAAGTTTGCCTCGCGCGCCATGCTCATCATCGGCGCCTTGCACAAATAGCTTGGGCTTCACGCAACTCCATAGATAAGTGAAGTCGGTGTTGTTCACGGGAATGCCGAGGCCAATCAGCTCGGTGACACGAGGGTCCGCACAGCCAACACGAAGACCGACCCAACTGCCAAAGCTGAAACCGGCGAGAAGAACCGTGGCGCCAGGAAATCCCGCGACAAGAAAATCAATGCCGGCCTGGACGTCACCTTGCTCACCTCGACCACGGTCATGCGCACCGGCGCTTAGCCCCGCACCACGAAAATTGAATCGCAAGACAGGAATACCAAGTGCATCCAGGGATTTGGCGGCCCGATAAACGACTTTGTTGTGGAGCGTGCCGCCATACAGCGGGTGCGGATGGCAAACCACGGCCGTGAGCGTGGGAGAAATCTCATGTGCTGGGGTCCAGAGAATGGCCTCCAAACGGCCGACAGGCCCATTCAGGAATAGATTGCGGGAGTCGTGGGAAATGCGCATAAGAGGCCACGAAAAGTCTACCTGAAAGGAAAGGCCACGCGAGAACCCAGACCGAGCAAGTGTCATTGTGTAAAACAAGAGAAAAAGACTCCAATTGTCAATCCCGGATGGGGGAGTTCTATACCTCCCACTACGCGAGTTTGTCGTACTAGAGCTAAAAAGTCAGAATTTCGGATTGCAGTTTACGGCGGCGAATGTTACTTTCGCCCCCGGTCATGCTGCAGGGGGTAGAAATGGCTGATTTGTCGGACAGGCGCGAAGCACGACGCTTTGTCATGACCCTGCCCGTTCGGGTGATGGCACACGATGCAAACAGCCCGGAATTGAAGGCCCACACGCGTGACGTGAGCTACCGCGGCCTGTATTTTTTGACGGAAGCCAAATTTGAGAGTGGAAACGAGATTGATTTTGTTCTGACCCTGCCGAAGCAGGTGATTTCCGCCGGCGACGTGCACATCCGCTGCCACGGGAAGGTTGTAAGAGTGGAACCCACGGACAATGGCAAGACGGGTATTGCCGCGCGCATTGAGCGCTATGAATTTGTGCCTGTGCGGGCTTCCGCAGCGTAACCCGCCTCCTCCGGCGTCACACCAGATTGCACCTCGCCATTCGACATCTTGCGTAGAATAGCTGGTGGAGAATCTTTCTGCCGTGGATGACGAAGAACTCTCGGGGGGACATGCATGTATCACTACAATTCAAATCTGGCGCTGGAGGAATTGCGGGAGGATGGCCTGCTGCCGCACCCGGTGAAGTTGCGCGACATGATCCTGCGCAATCAATTGGGCCCGCAAGACGCCCAACTGCTGAACCAGGAATTCCAGGAATACCTGACACGGTTCGGCGAGTTGCAAAAGTTGGGGGGCGTGATCCTGGAGAAGCTCTCGACGGGTAAGAGGAAGAGCGCATAGGCACGGGCGCCCAATGAGCGAGGCCCAGCTATTGAACCAGAGACCACACGCGCGGTGAGCGCCGTGGCGTGGCCAGCCGGATCGTCGCAGATGCGCTCGGGCTGTTACACTAATTCCTGCCCTGGGGAATCGTTGGGAGCACTAGCGTCCAAAGGGGCATCATCGCCGAACCATGAAGCGACACACACTGCTGATCGATGCAGACGATACACTCTGGGAAAATAACGTTTTCTTCGAGAAGCTGATCGAAGATTTCATCAGCATGGTGGAACCCTGCGGTTACAGCCGGGCGTACATCCGGCACATCCTGAACGAAACAGAACGCAAGAATATACGCCAGTACGGCTATGGGGTGCGAAGTTTTGGCAGATCGCTGGAAGAGACGTACCTGAAACTGGCGGACCATATGGCGCAGCGCGAGGTGCTTGCGCAGGTACATAATCGTGTAGTGGAGCTTGAGCGGACTCCACCGAAGATTTTGGACGGAGTACCGGATACGCTGGCGTATCTTACGGAACGCCACCGCCTGATCCTGTTTACAAAGGGCGAACCGGCGGAGCAGGCGGCCAAGGTGGAACGCTCCGGATTGCAGGGATTTTTTGAGGCGATCGAGATTGTTTCCGAGAAGGATTCAAAAACATACGGCGCGCTGGTGCACAAGCATAAGATCGTAAAGACATATGGCTGGATGATCGGAAACAGTCCGCGCAGCGACATCAACCCGGCGATGGAAGCGGGCCTGAATGCCGTGTACATCCCGCATGTGAACACATGGCAATTGGAGCAGGAAGCGGTGCTGGCGGGGTCCGGCAAGCTGGTAATCCTCCCGGCGTTCCGCGAACTGCGCAATCACTTTTAGACCCCTCCCATTTTGGACCTTGCGGGACTGCTGCTTTCCCCAAACTATGGTTCGGACATTAGCTGGAGGGGTTCGATGGCAAGGGCGATGAACTCGGGTGTGGACTGGCGTAAGGCCTGGTATACGAATGACAACGTCATCTATCTAAATGTAGCTGGACAGGCGCCGATGCCACGCGTTTCGTTGGAAGCGGTGCAAGCCGCCCTGGAGTGGAAAAAATTCCCCGAGAAATTGACCGATCACCAGGAACGCGATCTATCCAAACGCGTTCGCACTTTGCTTGCGAATTTGATCGGCGGCAAGCCGGAGGAAATCGCCTTGACGACAGGTGCGAGCGCCGGCCTGATCGCGCTAGCTTACGGTTTGGAATGGAAAAAAGGCGATGAAATCCTGACCGCTCATCGCGAATTCCCTCTCCAATACACGACCTGGAAGCCGATGGAAGCGCGTGAAGGCATCAAGCTCAAGCTCGTTGCACCGGCCGGACGCTGGGTTGCCGCGGAGGATTTCATCGCTGCGCTTACGCCGCGAACGCGATTGGTTTCCGTGAGCATGGTGCGATTCGATGATGGCTCCATGCTGGACGCATCGAAACTGGGAGCGGCATGCCACGCGCAAGGAACACTTCTCGCGCTGGATGTAAGCCAATGTTGTGGTGCGATCCCCATGGATGTTCGTGCACTGGGCGCAGACCTCATCACCTGTTCCGGCTACAAGTGGTTGCTTGGCCCTTATGGTTCGGGATTCTGGTGGGGGAAAAGCGAGTTAATGGCAAGCTTCCGCCCAGTCCCCTTCTACTGGCAAGGGATCGACGGCCTGAATGATTTTGGCGAGCTGATTTTTGAGAACCCTTCTGCCGCTCCCGGCGCGCGGGGCTGGGATGCCTCGGAAACAGCGAGCTACTTCAACCTGGCAGGATGGGAAGCTTCGCTACGGTTTCTGATGGACGTCGGAGTTGAGACGGTTGCTGCGCACAATCAGGAACTCATGGCCCACCTGTACGAATCCCTTCCAGAGGATCAATTCATAAGGACCAGCCCGCTGGAAACAGAACGTCGGGGACCGTACGTCTGCTTTGCGGCGCAGACGCTGGAGCAAACGCAGCAGGTTCATGTGCGGCTGAAGAGCGAGAACGTGATTGCCAGTTTACGGGAAGGCAACATACGGGTTTCCACGCACCTGTACAGCACGATGCAGGATATCGACAAACTGGTTAAGGTGATCAACGGATGAGTGAGACAATGGTGTGGCCGAAAGTGGCGGTGGTTGGAGCAGGTGCGGTGGGCGGTTACTTTGGCGGCATGCTGGCGCGGGCGGGCGTGCGGGTAACGATGATCGGGCGTCGGGGTTTTGTGGAGGCGGTGCAAGAATCCGGACTGCAACTGGATACCGTGCAATTTCGAGAGACTGTGCATCCCGAGGCCTCCACGGAGATTTCCGCCGCGGATGGGGCGGAAGTGGTTTTATTCTGCGTGAAGACAACAGACACAGCGGTCGCCGCGAAGAGCCTGGCGCAACACATCTCTCCCGAGGCGATCGTGGTCAGCCTGCAGAATGGCGTGAACAACGCTGAGGAAATTCAGGCGGCTTCGGGAATTGAGGCGCTTCCGGCGGTGGTATATGTGGCCGCTGCGATGTCTCCGCCAGGACACGTGACACACTTGGGCCGCGGAGATCTGGTGTTGGGGCCGGGGAATGAGCAAACCGAGCGAGTCGCGAAGCTCTTTGTGCAAGCAAAGGTGCCCTGCCGGATTTCAGAGAACATCGAAGGGGAGTTGTGGACGAAATTGATCTGGAACTGCGCGTTGAACGCGATTTCGGCGCTGGGCCGCGTGACGTATGGGGAGATTTTCGCGAGCGCCGACGCACGGCGAATCATCGCAACTCTGGTTGATGAAGTGCTGGCTGTGGCCCGCGCCAAAGGGATCCACCCGCCGGGTTTGGAGGATCCCAAGGCAGCGCTTGCGGGCGCGTTGAAAATTGCCGAGCAAATGAGCGGGACGCGATCGTCAACGGCGCAGGACATGGCGCGGGGAAAACGCACAGAAATTGACTCGTTGAACGGGTATGTAGCGCGATTGGGCGAACAATTGGGCGTGCCGACGCCAGTGAATCATGCGCTGTATACGTTGGTGAAATTGCAAGAGGCTGGCTTTAGACCTGAGCGGTCCAAACTCCGAGACCAAGCCTGGAATCCAAAGTCGAGGAGAGATTCCTCCACTCCGGGACGGCAAAAGACGCCGCCCCTCCGGTCGGAATGACAAATTTTGGGAGCTGGATCGTGCCCGAGAAGAGAAATCAGTGCCACTGGGGTCCGCGGAAGGGGATGTGGACAATAGCTTCAAGATCCACGGGCTGACCATCCTTGGTAGCGGGCTGGAATTTCCATTGGGCGAAAGCCTCGATGGCGTAGGCATCGAGCTGCTTGTCAAATCCCCGCACCAATTGAATGCTGTCGACGGTGCCGTCATGGCGAATCACGCCGTAGAGGATCACTTCCCCCTCCACATGCTCCAAGACCATCGCCCGCGGATATTTGGGATCAACCTTGCGTAGTGCGACTGGGGCACTGAGTTCGCCGGAGCGATGCGGGGAATCACCCGAAGGCAATTCGGAGAAATGGACAACCCAACTGCCCGTGGCGCTATTCAGATTGGGCATGTTGATATTCATGGCGTAGACCCGGCGTGAGGTGAAAATCTGCTCCGGCTTTGCGCCGGGAGGCAGCGTGGCGAAATTCGGAGGGCCGATTCGTTCAGGCGGGTCATCGAGGGCGGCATTCGGATCGAGGCGCCTCAACGCCAATTGGTTTTTCGGCAGGATCAACTTTCCCGCACCAACGAGACCCGAAGAGTTTGCGTTGGGTTTTGGAGAGCCGCCGCTGATGCTGATGCCGATATCGCTCTTCCCTGCCCCACCTTCGCCGCTTCCAATTGATGCGCCATTCCCTGACTTGGAAGAAGCTGGCGAATTACCGGGCGCGCCAGGTTTGCCTTCGGGCGAAATGGCGACACGCGCGGCGAGATTGCCTTGAGGAACAGGAGCGACAGGGGCCGGGGGCGCGGGATTCGCGGAAAGCGCGATGAGCGTGTTGGGTGCTCCGCCGTTTGCCTCCGGAGGCGCGGCTGGTACATCCGGAGCAGTGGTGTCGCCGGTCTGCGCGTGTGACGCGACGCGGGGAGCGGAGCCTGCATTGATTTCGAGCTTGGGCCGGGCAGGCCCTGTGGGAGTGGCCGCCAAACTGATTTCCGCGGGGCGCTGCTCGAGATTTGGCAAATCGGGCGAAGGCGTATCGGTGGTTGCAATGGCTTTGGCCTGATGAGGATGAAGTTTTGCCAAGGATTGTTCGTTGATCTCGATGCGCGGGCGTGGCGGAGCGGGAGTGGCTGCAAGTTGGACGATGTTGGGCATTTGGGGAAGGAATTTCGGGGCCTCCGCCGGCGCGGCGGGATTGATCAGCGTTTGACGCGGATGATTTGGGTGAGCGGGATCCGTGTAAATGCGCTGGCGGGGGTGATATGCGTCCACACTTTCCTTAGCGGGCGGCGGGTCCGCGTCTGACTTCACCTGGGCCGTATGCTTTGCGCGAGGTACATCGAGTAGAGGCAAATCTTCGATGGGGCCGGACCAGGTGAGTTGCGTATTGTCAAACGCGGGATTGTGCCGCGGAGCGATGGGAAGATCCGGCCAGGGGAAGATCACAAAAGCAATGTGCAGCAGGGCGGCGGCGAGAATCGCGCGGCTGGGGACGTTTCTATCCACACGGCAATCCCGAAAGACGAGAGCGAGGGGAGCGTCCTTTGAAAGATGAGTGCGCTGAAAGAACGCGGCCACACTGCTGAGAAAATTCTGGTGGTAGCTGCCCCAGGCAATTTCCAGCTTGGGCTGAACCTCTCCGAGAAGGAGAATGTGGGGCGGATAGAGTTCCGCCTGGCCCAGAAGGTCGAAGGGGTCAGCGTGGAAGGAAGGCCTGGACATAAAGTGCAATTATATCGCGCAATGCCCACGACCGGAGCGGCGGGGTGGCCCGGTCAGGGGGATCAAGAAGATAGATGAGCCGAGGGCAGGCCGGGGTTGACTGCGGGGCGAACGCGGAAGAAGGAGAGGTTGGCGTCGCCCTGGCGCAGCACCCGTACGCGTTCGAGATTACCAAGCGTCTCTGGAAGCTCGAAAGTGCGGCGGTGCTCAGCAATAACGAGGGCGCCGAGCGCGAGGAACGGAGCGGCCCCGAGAAATGTGAGGACGCGGCGGTATTCGTCGGCAGCTGCATACGGGGGATCTAGAAAAACGATATCGAAAGTAGGGCTGGCGGGAGTATGTTCGGCGGCGAGGCGCTGAAGGCCACGAAGGGCGTCGAGCCTCAGTATTTGTGTGCCGCTACGGATGCCGAGGGAATCGAGGTTCTCCTGAATGAGAATGGCGGCAGGCGGATGATTTTCGATAAAGACAACTTCCGCAGCACCGCGGCTGAGCGCTTCGATGCCTACAGCGCCGGTCCCTGCGAAGAGATCGAGGAAGCGGCAACCGGGGATGCGTTCGGCGATGACGTTGAAGAGTGTTTCGCGCAGGCGGTCGCTGGTAGGGCGAAGGGCAAGGCCCTTAAGACTCTTGAGTTGGCGGCTGCGAAATGTTCCGGCAATGATGCGCATGGTCTTGTGAATGGCCCTCAGCCGACGTGGGCAAGGTGATAGCGGCGCTGCCATTCGCCGGGCAGAAGACGCAGCACGCGTTGCAGGGCCTCCTTCTGGGCAGGCTCTTCGGCAAGCGCGAACGCCTCCTTGCGAGCTAACTCCAGAAGTTCACGATCGCGGAGCGGGTTGGCCACGTGGAAACCGAGTTGACCGGATTGCCGGGTGCCAAAAAACTCGCCGGGGCCACGAAGTTGCAGATCGGTTTCGGCAATTTCAAAACCGTTGGAGGTGCGAACCATGGTCTCCAGGCGCGCGCGGGCGTCATCGGTCATGCGGCCGGGCGCAACAAGGATGCAGTGCGATTGTTGCGCGCCGCGGCCGATGCGTCCGCGAAGCTGGTGCAATTGGGCAAGGCCGAAGCGTTCCGCGTGCTCGATGATCATGACCGTGGCATTGGGGACGTCCACACCGACCTCGACGACGGTGGTAGCCACGAGAATTTGGACTTCGTTGCGGCGGAATTTCCGCATGACGTCTTCTTTTTCTTCGCTGGAGAGACGGCCGTGCAGCAGACCGACCTTGAGTTTAGGGAAAACACTTTTTGAGAGGCGCTCGTATTCCTCCATGGCCGCTTTGAGTTCGAGCTTGGACTCTTCGATGACCGGGTAAACCACGTACCCCTGATGGCCGGCGACAACTTCGCGGCGAAGAAATTCCCAGACGCCGGGGAGGTGCTGCTCGTCGGAGGTGCGGGTTTCGATGGGCGTGCGGCCGGGAGGAAGTTCATCAAGGACGGAAACTTCCAGATCGCCGTAGAGAGTGAGGGAGAGCGTGCGAGGGATGGGAGTGGCCGTCAAGACGAGGACATGTGGCGCATTGCCGTGCCGCGCGGCCTTGTCCATCAGGCGTTTGCGCTGCAGAACGCCGAAGCGATGTTGCTCGTCGATGGCGACGAAGCCAAGGCGCTGAAACTCGACCTCGTCTTCGATGAGGGCGTGCGTGCCAATGACGAGCTGCGCTTCGCCGGAACGGATGCGCTCGCGCGCGGCGGACTTTTCGGACGGTTTGAGGCCGCTGATGAGGAGTTCCACGGTGTAGCCACCGGGAGCGAGGATGCGCCGGGCAGAGAGGAAATGTTGGACGGCGAGAATTTCGGTGGGCGCCATGAGCGCGGTCTGGCAGCCGTTCTCGATGGCAATGACCGCGGCCTGAAGAGCAACGATCGTTTTGCCGCTGCCGACATCGCCCTGCAAAAGGCGGTTCATGGGCACTGACTTTTCAAGGTCGGTGGCAATCTCGGCCAGCACGCGCTTCTGCGCGTTGGTCGGCTTGAACGGCAGAATTCGTTTCAAGGCTTCGCGGACCTTGTCCTCGCGAACACGGAAGGCGATGGCGTTTTCCTTGCGGACGGCCTTGCGCCCCAAGGCCAGGCTCAACTGGTACAGGAAAAATTCCTCGAAGATCAGGCGCAATTGGCCGGGAGAACGGAAAAGGTTGAGCGCTTCGAGGGATTCGCCGGCCTCGGGAAAATGAGTGTGGATTAGCGCGTCGCGGCGCGAAGGATAATTCAGCCGCTGCAGCAGCGACTGCGGCAGCACGTCGGGAATATTGGGATCGAGATTCTGAAGCATGGCGTAGATCGCGCGGCGGATCTGGCGGGTACCAAAGGTGCCGACCGCTTCATAGATAGGAACAATGCGGCCCATCTCCACGGAATCCACCTCTTCGCCCGTCAACACCTCAATCTGGGGATTGACCATTTCCCGCCGCGCGGGACGCAGCTTATCGATTTCCACCTTGCCATGCAGGATGAGCTGCTGGCCGGGCTTCAAACGCCCCTCGAGATAACCACCATGAAAAAACTTGCACGGCAACGAGCCGGAATCATCCTGAACGAGGAGATGATAGATGGCATCGCGGCCATACATGCCGCGAATCGCCTGGCCGCTCATGACGCGGGCGCGCAGGGTGTAAGTGCCGTTGGGCTGAACGTCCTTGATTTTGGAGAAGTGGATGCGGTCTTCGTAACGGAACGGCAGATAGTTGAGTAAATCCTCCAGTGTGAAGATGCCGCGCTTGGCAAGCAGTTCGGCGCGCTGGGGTCCCACACCTTTCACCATGCGCACATCGGTCTGAAGGGAGATAGACATCGCTAGTTCTTTTATACCACTCCCAGGTTAAGGTCCGCTTTTCGTGAAACTTGCATCGCGGGCCTGCGTATCGTTAGAGTGGGCGTTCGGGGCCGGCAATGCCCTAGGGAGGTTGCCTTGGCGGAAACGCGATTAACCGGAACGGACAAACGCACGCTCCTGCTGTGGATCGTGTTCGGAATCCTGGGCGCCTTGTTTGCGCACAAATATTTTTTCCGGGCCTTCCCGGAAGCCTCCGTGGATTTCAAGATCTCGCGGAGCGAAGCGCAAAAGCGCGCGAAAGATTTCGTCCAAGGTCTCGGCGAAAATCTGAACGGCTACCAGTCCACGATCGTATTCGATGTGGACGAAAACGCAAAAACCTACCTGGAACGCGAACTGGGCCTGCAGCAAGCCAACCGGTTGATGTCCGGCGAATTGAACGTCTGGTATTGGGAAGTGCGCTTTTTCCGGTCCCAGCAGGAAGAAGAGTTTCAGGTGCGGATCAGCCCCGCGGGGAAAGTGGTTAGCTACGAGCACAAAATCCCGGAGGCGCAAGCGGCGAAATCACTGAACCGCGAGGAAGCGCAAGCGGCAGCGCAGAGTTTCTTGCAGAGCAAGCTGAGTACGGATCTGAACAACTGGAACTCTCTGCAGGAAGAGGCCAATTCCCAAACGCGACCGAATCGCGTGGACTGGTCGTTCACCTGGGAGCGTAAGAATTTCAAGGCCAAGGACGCGCCTTACCGGCTGGTAGTGGGGCTGCAGGGAGACCACATCGGGAGCATGGAAGAATTCCTGAAGGTGCCGGAAGCATGGTCGCGGGATTACCAGAAGTTGCGTTCAACAAACATTCTCTATAACCAGATCGCCCTGATTCCCTATGCATTCCTGCTGGGAGGAGCGTTGTGGCTGGGGATTTCGCTGACGCGTCAGGGGAAAACGTCGTGGGGCTTGGCGCTGAAGATCGGCGCGCTGGTCGCCATTTTGTATTTCCTGATGCAACTCAACGGGTGGGATTTTGTCCGAGCGAGCTATGACACACACGAGGCTTATTCGAGTTTTGTGACGAAGAGCCTGGTGTGGATGCTCATGGGAGCGGTGGGGATTGCGCTGACGGTAACCCTGGTACTGCCCGGCGGAGAGCCACTTTACCGCGAAGCGCAACCGGACAAACTACGGCTCTCCGGAGCCTTCAGCGCGCGTGGGTTGCGCTCGAAAGAATTCTTTTCTTCCGCGGTGGTCGGGCTTTCACTGGCCGCGGCACACATCGGATTCATCGTGGCGTTTTACATGGTCGGGGGCAGGTTCGGCGTTTGGGCCCCGCAGGATCTGAATTACTCGGACGCCGTGAACACGTCGTTCCCCTGGCTTGCCGGCGTGGCGATTGGCGTGATGGCGGCCACGAGCGAGGAGTTCCTGTTCCGTTTGTTTGCCATCCCCTTTCTGAAGAAGATCACGGGCTCGCGGGTACTGTCGGTGATTCTGCCGGCTTTTTTCTGGAGCTTCATGCACAGCGCGTATCCACAAGAGCCGGGATACATCCGGGGAATTGAAGTAGGAATCATCGGAATCGTTGCGGGAATCGTGATGCTCAGATGGGGCATTCTGGCGACGCTGATCTGGCATTACACGGTGGATGCATCGCTGGTCGGGTTGCTGCTGATCCGCTCCGATAATCTTTATTTCAAGATTTCCGGCGTGGTTGTGGGATTGGCAGCGGTCGCTCCGCTAGCCTGGTCCGGCATGAGCTATCTGCTGCGCGGAAGCTTTGAGGCGGTGGACGACCTGCTGAATGGAGCGGAGCCTGCGCCGGAAATCGACTTCAAACATCGGCCCACGGACGAAACAGCACAATTGTCGGCGCGCCGCTATAACGGCCTCACTGCGGGAGCAATTGGTTTTCTGGCGCTATGCGTTCTGGTTGGAGGCCTGCTGGCGTGGCGCACCAAGCGCGAATCCATTGGGGACTATCTGAAGCTTTCGATGGACGGCCGCACGGCGGTCATGAAGGCGGATGCTGTGCTTCGCGAGCATGGCTTGGACCCGAGCGGTTACCACAAAGCAGCACTCCTCGTAGATACGACGAATCCCATTACCAACGAATACCTGCGGCGCCGCATTTCCATCGGGGAAATCAACAAAATCTACGCGGAACAGGTGCCCGGGGCGTTGTGGCGGGTACGTTATTTCCGTGATTCGCAGGCGGAAGAATACGCCGTCACGTTGAAGCCTGGCGGTTCGGTGCACGGGTTCTGGCACACGTTAGCCGAGGAAGCCAAAGGCGCGACGCTCACAAAAGAAGAAGCGGTGACGATCGCGGAGAATTACCTTCGGGAGAAAAAACAGATCGACCTGCGCGGCTGGGAACTAAAGGAATCGAGCTCAGAGAAACGGCCGAACCGGACGGACCACACGCTGACATGGCAGCAGAAAGTTCCACTGGATTCGCAAGTTTCCGCTGGGAAGGATGCCGCGGATCACGCCTATGCTCGAATGGATTTGCATATTCTGGGGAACGAGCCGGCTGACTTCCGGACCTACATCAAGATCCCGGACGAGTTTTTCCGCGAACAAGAAAAAGAAACGCTGCCGCGCACGCTGTTTGGTGTGGGCCAGTATGGTCTGGCGATCGGGCTGGTGGTTGCCGTTCTGATTTTCTACTTCAAGAAAATGCCGGAACCGGCAGTGAGCGTGCCCTGGCGGCGCATTCTGCTCTGGGGACTTGTTGGGCTTGCGGCCCTGGCAGTCAGCGCGCTGTTTGGAAGGGCCATTCCGGCAATTCTGCAGCAGTACACTACGGATATGCCACTTCGTATTTTCATCGCGCTGATTGCGGTGTTCGCCTTCATCCTGGGCATTCTCATGTGGGGCCTGATCGTGCTTCTTTTCGGGCTGGCCTGGCACTTTTCTGTCCGGGCGTTTGGCGAAGAATACACTCCAACGTGGCTGGATATGCCAGGAGATTATTACGGAGATGCCTTCTGCATTGGATTGGGAGGATCGGCGATACTTATTGGCTTGCTGAGGCTTCTGAGCGCCGCAGCGCTGTGGTGGCCAACACTGCAGCACGGTATGCCCAGCAGTTTTGGGACTTCGTTTGACGCGTTGCTGCCGGGGGCTGGCGTCATCGGCGGAGTGGTTTTCCGAGGGCTATTCGTTACCGGTGTGCTCGCGCTGGCCACGGCGTTCATCGGAGCGGAACTGCGGGTGCGTTGGCTAAGACTGCTCCTGTTTATCGCGGTGGCAGCTTCCCTAGTGACGAACTGGGGCTCTCCCGCAGATTTCTTAAAACTGTTTCTCGAGCGCTTGATTCTGCTGGGCTTCGTTGTCTTTGGCATCCGCTGGGTGGCACGTTTCAACATGCTGGGATGGTTCCTGGTGATTGCATGCACAAGCCTCTTAAAGTCGGGCTTGGAGCTAACAGGACAGCCGGGTGCCTTTTACCGGAGTCAGGGATACATCGTGCTGGGAGCGCTGGTGGTTCTACTGCTTTGGCCGCTGGTGTTATGGCGTTTGAGACCGGGACAAAAGCAGGCAGCGGCGTGACATTTCAGGGGACTGTTCGCGAGTTGCCCGCATCCAACTGTGCATTGAAACCTGTTTGTAGGGGCTTTAGCGGGATAGTTGCTTACGGATTGGGATAGAATGCGTCCAAATTGGTTATCGGTGGTGTGAAACTGTCTGCGGGGGAGCGCTAGGAATTAATCCCCTTCTGCAGAAAAACTACACCGAATTTGGCAAAGAGAAAGCGAATATGCCGCTTCCCCAATGGGCCTTGGCTTTTGCTGAAAGCGCCGGCAGGACCAGCAATTCCGATGCTGCCCTCGCGGCGGTGACCTCTTTGGCCAACCTCGACGAGCGCACCCTAGTCCAGGAAGCGCAACTGGGTAATCGCGCTGCTTTCGAGGAACTGGTTCGCCGCTACGATCGGGATGTTTTGCGGTTGGCGCTGAATTTGATGAAGCGCCCGGAAGATGCGCGGGACGTTTACCAGGAAGCCTTCCTCAAAGTTTACAAAAATCTGCACCGCTTCCGCTTTGAATGCAGTTTCTATACCTGGTTGTATCGAATTGTGACCAATGTGTGTCTGGACCAACTGCGCCGGCGACAGGCGCGGCCAGAAGATCAGGCGCCTGAACTCCATTCCGGGCAGTATGAAGAGGGCACAACGGACTTTTTCGAGCGGCAAAGGGAACACCGCCCGGGGCTCGATCCAGAGAAGCACTTATTTGGCCAGGAAATCCGGAGCAGGCTTGCCGCGGCCATGTCGCTGCTTTCGCCCCGAGAACGCATCGTGTTTGAGATGAAGCATTATCAAGGACTGAAGTTGAGAGCCATCGGCGACGCCCTGGGCACCAGCGAAGAGACAGTGAAGAACTCGCTATTCCGCGCAACGCGCAAACTCCGCAACCAACTGGGAGAACTGCGATGAGTGTTGCGGGTCAATTGAAAACTTGCATCGAGGTCGCACCGTTGCTGGTGTTCTATGCCTGCGATGAGGTGAGCGCCGCGGAACGCTCGGCCATTGATGCGCATTTGTTGATTTGCAACGATTGCCGCGAGCAACTTGCCGAGGAACAGGCTTTCCAGGAAGCGGTTGCGGCCATGCCGCAGGCCGCGGAGAACCTGGAAAGCGCCAGCGTGCTGCTCGCGCAATTCCGCAGCGAACTCTCTGAGAAACTTGACGACCTGGCGGCTCCTCCGCCTAAAGAGAAGGCCCCCGTGTTTCTGTGGTTGCGGCGCTGGATGGCGCTGCATCCGGCGTGGAGTGGAGCGCTGATGGTGCTTTTCGGGCTTGTGATCGGTGTGCAATCAGCCCAGTGGTTTATGGGCCGGAATGATGCGAACGCGCTGGACCATGTGGTGAACGTGCGGCCGGAGCCTCGACTTACCGACGATCAACTCGCCAAAATGGTCGTGGCAGGTGTGAACTTGAGTCCTTCGACCGGATCTGAGGCGCAGAACGTGCGATTGCAGTTGAGCGCGGAGCAACCGGTGGTGTTGAGCGGAAGCTTGGATGATACGGATGTGCGGCAAGTGCTGACATACGTGGTGGAGAACGGCGACCGGTTCGATTCGGACGTGCGGCTGGATTGCCTGGATGCGCTGAAGTTGCGCGCGAAGGACTTGCAAGTGCGCGCTTCTCTGCTAGCCGCGGCACGCAAAGACCGCAACCCTGCTGTGCGATTGAAAGCACTGGAAGCGCTGCGCGATGCGACGTCTGACCAGGCGGTACGCGAAACACTCTTGCAAGCGCTGCAGCAGGATTCCAATCCGGGCGTGCGGGTTGAGGCTGTGAACCTACTGGTGCGTTCTCTCGACACTACGATGCCACAGCTCGCGCCGTTGCCTGGTCCAGGTAATCCGCCTCCTCCACAGAATCAACTCAGGGCTCACGGCCTTCCCCCGGATGAATCGCTGGCAAACGTAATTCGCGCCCTGCAAGATCTGCAGCGCAGAGACCCGAGCCGGTATGTGCGTCTGCGAAGTTCGGCGGCATTGCGCGAAATCAGCGAGCGCAACGAACAGTGAGCATTCAGCGGGCAATTGCTAATCGGGCTTACGACATGCGCATGGATTGGCAAATTTCACTTGGTTCCCGGCGTCGCCTGTCAGAGCTATCCATCTTCCTCAGCCTCATTTTAGTTTTGTTCGCCATGGCCGTGGTGATCCCAACGTATGCGCGGGAAAATGTGCCGCCGCATGCGTCGGCGGATCGCTCCGGTGATGTGGCCACAAGCGATCGAGGGATGTTGACCCTCTCCGCCGATCTTGGCTCGGTGCGCATCCAGACGCTGCCTCCCAACGCCAATCCCGTCGTTCATTACACTTTGCATCTTGAAACGGACGCACCGGAACCCCTTGCCCACGTGCTGCTGCAAAGGTACGTTTTGACAGCGAAACAAACTCCGAATGGTGTCTCCCTTACCGGGGCGCTTCCGCGAGTGCATTCGGTTCTCAGCCGCAACGCGCAGTACTGGGTGCAATTCCAGATCAGCATACCGGCAAATTTCGGCGTGGATATAAGCACCGGCGCTGGTGATATCGAAACATCCGACCTGGCCGGGCGTGTGTCGCTGGAAACACAAGGAGGCAACATTCGCACTGGGCGCCTGGGATTTGCCCCATACCAGACCATTTCTGCGGAGCATTACGCGGCCAAGCTGGAAACTCAGGGCGGCCATATCACCGTGTCCGACGTCGCCGGGGACTTGGATGCGTTCACGGCCGGAGGCCACATTCTGGCGGGCAATATCACGGGCAGCGCTAAACTGCGATCCGGAGGCGGCCACATTCGGGCTGGCCACATCGGAGGCGAAGCGCATCTGGAGACAGAAGGCGGAAACATCGCCGTTGGCGAGGCAGGTTCCTTTGTGAGCGTGCGGACGGGCGGGGGCCAGATCGATTTCGGGGAAGTGCACGGTTCGGTTCACGCGCAGACGGCCGGCGGTGGAATTCGTGTGATGTATGTATCCGGACCGATGGAAGTGGAAA
The DNA here is from genome assembly GCA_963702915.1 of Candidatus Acidiferrales bacterium. GTDB lineage: Bacteria > Acidobacteriota > Terriglobia > Acidiferrales > UBA7541 > Acidiferrum. The sequence continues at coordinate 4,608,255 of OY969770.1, read as the reverse complement.
CGAGCGGCGGCAGCATTTGCTTGACGCACGTGGCAAACACGCTTCGCGCAGCGACGGGAAATGGCACGATCACCGCGTGGATCTCTCCGGATTCAAGCGATCTCGGCCATACAGTACGGCTCTCCGGCCCTTCGCAACTTTCTTCCAGCACCGGTGACATCGTCGTATTCTTGCCGCGCAATATCATGGCCACGATTGACGCGACGGTGGACAACGGCGGCACGCGGCGCATCGAGGCTGACCCATCTCTGCCTTTGAATCTGCAGCAGAATCGGCCGGAGGGGTCATTGCACGCCATTGGAGATTTAAACGGCGGTGGAGCAGTGCTGAAGCTGCATACCATGACCGGCAGAATCCGCCTGCAATACCTGGATGCGGAAACAGGGCTGCGGCAATCCATGGTCGAAGAAGAGAAATGGCGACTGTTCAACGATGGCTATCCTAAGGAAGCAGCGTCCCAGGGTCTTGCAGCTCCAACAGAAGGAACACCCGAGGTAAAAGTCGATTGGATCGACCAATGGATCGATCGGCTGGAGAGCATGTTCCTGGGCGGCGTGCGGGAAGATGCCGAAGAATTCAGGAAGCGCTTGATCACCTCACCCCCGCCGGAGTACCCACAGTTGGCGCAGAAGGCCGGTGTGCAAGGCAGGGTGCGCATGCAGGTTCGCGTGAAGTCCGACGGCAGCCTAAGCGTGGACAAGATCATGGAAGGCGAACCGGCGCTGGCGGATGCCGCATGCTCGGCAATCCGGCAGTGGCGGGCGCGGCCGGGGCAGTTGGGCGATAAAAAGGTTGACATCATCGCAACAGTCACGTTTGATTTTAACCTCCGGTGAGAGGGTGGCCCGACGGCGGCGGGCGCAAGCGCTGGGTTTGTTGTTGCCCTGGGGGAAGTGAACGGGTTGAGGTTCGCGAAGGAGGGTTTACCATGCATCGCTCCGTATTTCGTCCCGCTACCTTGGTTCAATTGGCCATCACCTTTTTGTTAGCTCAGCAGTGCTTTGGCGTAACGCGTGAGTTCGCGCAAACATATCCCTTGCGTTCCGGGGGCTCCCTGGAACTCAACAATGTGAACGGCACGGTGCGTATTGAGGCCTGGGACAAAGACGTCGTGGAAGTACGCGCGGTGAAAACAACTTCCGAAAAGGAATCCAACCTGGACCGCGTTTCGATTGATGTGGACTCCAAACCTGATGGCGGACTATCCATCTCCACGCGTTATCCTGAGGAGGAAGGCGTAGAAGTGGCCGTGGACTATACGGTACACGTGCCGCGGAGCGCTCTAGTAACGCACGTCAATACAGTGAATGGCTCGTTGCGCATCACGGACCTGGAGTCGGTGGGTGATTTGCACACCGTGAACGGGAATATCGAGGTCTTCGACGGCAGCGGCAATGTGCATGCCCACACAACGAATGGCAATGTTTATCTGGAACTGAAGCGCCCCGCGGATTCCAAGGGCGCGTTTGCGGAGACAACCAATGGTTCGGTGCTTCTGGCGGTTCCGGCCGACCTGCCGGCCAATCTCGAGGCCCATTGCATGAATGGGAGCTTCTCCTCGGAGCTTCCGGTGGTGATGCGCGGAGCGGCACAACCCCGGGTGCTACATGGCAAGCTGGGGGCCGGAGGCTCGCCGATACGTTTAGGGACCGTCAATGGAGCCATACGTGTGGTTGCACTTCGGTCGACGGTTTAGCATTTCATCCGTCTAAGTAAATGAAGGAGCTGATCGACACCATGAACAATCGACATATTTGGACCGTGCTCGGCCTGGCGGCCCTGAGCATTGCTCTGCTTGCTTTGCCAGGATCTTCCGCCCGGAAACAGTCACCAGGAAATACTCCCCAGCAACAATCACAAGCCACGGTTAATCAAGGACCACCAGAGGCGCTTCTGGACGCGGTTTCGTCTGACCTGATCGAGGTCGAAGGACTTCCCGAAGATGACAACGATCAGGTAATTATAAGCACCAGGGGAAGCTGGCTCGGCGTGGGCGTGGCCGAAGTGACCCCAGAAAAGGTGAAAGAACTCCAATTGCCGGCGGAGCGCGGGGCATTGCTTGGAAAGATCGTGCCGAATAGCCCCGCTGCGAAGGCCGGCTTGAAAGAGAACGACGTGGTGACAGAGATCAACGGCCAGCGCGTGGAGGGTGCGGAACAGTTCCGGCGGATGATCCACGAAATTCCCGCGGGCAGAGCGGCACAGTTGTCCGTGTGGCGCAATGGGCGCCAGCAGAACATCGCGGTGACGTTAGCCAAGCCGGAGGCGGGACATGCCCGCGCGATGGTAGCTCCCGCGCCGGGAACTTTTGCATTCCACATGCCCGATTTGCCGGATATGTCTGCGCTCGATGGCCTGCGCAATTTCAGTTTTTCATTTCCTGGCCGCACGCGGCTGGGCATTGATGCGGAGGATCTTGAGGGCGATTTCGGAAATTACTTTGGGGCTCCGGATGGCGAAGGCGTCCTGATACGCAACGCGTTCGAGAATTCTCCCGCTGCCAAAGCCGGGCTGAAGTCCGGCGACGTGATCACCAGCATGGATGGCGAGCGAATCCGCAGTGCCAGCGAACTTCGCGAAAAGCTGGCGGCGAAAAAGGACGCCAAGAGTGTGAAGCTCGGCTTGCTGCGTAATCGAACTGAGATGTCCCTGACCGTTGAGCTTCCACTGCCGGAAGAGCTAGAGCATCGGCACGTGTCAGAACGCACGAATATTTAGTAGCGAAGGCTGCCTCCGACTGGGCCCGGCTGGCCTGCATTGCTGGCCGGGCTCTTTTTTTGTTGGAACAGGAGCAGGCGATAGTCTCGGACTGGCGAGGAACCTGCTCAAGATACGAGAATGAACTTACTTGCGGGGGCCATACTTGCGCAGCAAGCGAAGGGGCCGCCGCACGGCATCCCAGAGCAAAGAGCGGTGTTCCTCCTTACCCTCCACCCAATCTTCTTCCGTGGGAGAAAAGGACTGGCGGCTAAGGTACTGGAAGCCGGCAAAGCCACCTCCGGCCATCTGTATACGAAATGATGCGCGCTCTCGCAGCGTTGGAGGGGCGAGCCCCGCGTGGGGCAGCCATCGGAGCACCTCACGGCAGAGTCGCTGCGTCGCGGCGTCCTGGGCAAGGTCCCGGGCCATATGTGGCGGGGGCTGAACGCCAAAGACAGATGGACCCAGTTGCAGTCCCACCCGCAGCATGCGTTCTGCGCCCACATCCTTGGCGGCCTGGCGGGCCTTGGACCAATCCAGTTCGGGATGACGCGCAGTCATGGCGGTGACATCCGCAACCCAGATCAGCCGCTCCCAGAAATGTTTTGCGCCATGAATGCAGTTCGATACCAACTCATCTTCGAGGCTCAACACAGGCACATCGCGGCCATCAATTTGCACTCGCGCCTGGCGGGCGTACAGATCCTCGATTGGCATGAATCGCGGGTAGTAGCGCAAGGTGCGCTCAGTATGGAGTTCGATAACGCACTGCGTGCCGGGGCGTCTGAAAACGTACTCGCCTGGCACTTTCCCGGCCAAAATGGCGCTTTCCGGGATTTTCGCCGCGAATCCCATCGCGATCATGTGCCGCGTTGCAGATAAAATATCGCGGTCACGGACGATCAGGTCGAGGTCCACATAGCTGCGGACGGCGGGATCGCCATACGCCAGGACTGAAATGAGAGGGCCTTTGACAAGGAGCGCCTCGATACCAGCGCGCTCGAAATCCTTCAGCAAATGAAAAAGCTCCGCGGCCATGCTCAGGGCAAACAAGTGCTGCGCGCGGAGGCGGGTTTGCAGTCTTTCGCGGACGTCTACTGGCACTCCGTCAAAATTGTTTTCCCTCAGGCGTGCGGCAAGGATGCCAAGCACGCCGTGCTGCGCGGCCGATTCCAACAGCGCATCCCATTGCAAGCCGCTACCGAGGCAACTGACAATTCGGTCGCGATCAGCGGCAGGCGAAACGCAAGCGCACAGAAAGCCCCATTCCTTTTCTAGGGAGCCTGAGCCAAATGGAGGAGTGGAAGACAGAGCTTTCTCCGATTACGTTTCGGCCAGTTTACACCGACAAGAAGAGAATGAACGGATTTGCTGAGTTTCAGACGCGTGTCCTACAGTGCCTTGGATTGCTCGGTGCCAAAAACAGCGCCGCATCTGCCTGGATCAATTCGCACAAAGCAGCGATCCGGCTTGCGTCGCTGTGGGGGACGATGCGTCGCACGGGCACCTGTTGCACCAGCCGGGACAACGCGTCGAATTCGACCGCGCGTTGTTCGCGATCCAGAAGCCAATTCATGTACGTGTTCTGCACAAGCGTGAGGAGTGCCTCCCGAGGGGACATTTCTTCCACGCGAGGGGCGCTGGCTTCGTCCGAGCGGGGAGCGAACAAATAGATCAATCCCAGTGCCAAAGGCTCTGCTGAAAAGCTGGCCCGAGCACCGTCGAGAGGGAGATAGCGTTTCTCCCAAACGGGCGTCAGTAGCGGCAAGGCCTTGGGCGAACCTAGGAGATAGTTGACGGAATCGGGCCACAGGCACACCCGCGGATAACCAGGGAGTACTTCAAAGCGCCCCGCATCCTCATGCAGCGGAGCAATATCTTCGCTGAGAACGGGAACGCCCCGCAGTGCTAATGCTGCGGCGGTCGTGGACTTGCCGAAGCCGCCTTCACCCGAAAGAGCAACAGCGTGGCCAAAAAGTTCCACGGCGCTGGCGTGCAGCGAAGTGATGTGACGGCGCCGCAAAACAAACCCCAGCACCGGCCCCAGAAAATAGGTCGCGAGGTCCGCGTTCGTGAGCGGGGGACGAAATGTGCCCCAGACTCGGCGAGCCTGGGCATCGACCACAAAGCTGGCTCCGTCTGAATAAACCAGCTCAAAACATTCCGCGGAGCCGTGCTCAATCAACTGGAAAACAGGATCCGCAGCGTTTTCGAATTCAGGCCGGCGAGAAATTAAACACCCGGGAAGTGCAGTGGCTCGCGTGACCCAAGTGGGCTCTGTACCGGTTTCCAGGCACAAGTCAGCTTGATATGCATTTGAGGAAAGGGCCGGAAGTCCAGTTATGCGCGTTGTCGAATCAATGGCAAGACCGTAGACTCGGTAGGAATAGCTCACAAGATATTGTTTTTCGGCTGCAATTTGAGACTGGGGCAAGTTTCGTCGTCGGAGTCCTTCAACCTGATCGTGTTTTGCCGGCTTTTTTCCCGCCGTCGACACGGCCAGTCTTGCCAGTAGCCTTTGTCATCTGGGTCAGGTCACCATAAACGAGCAGCTTAGGTGGTTGATATAGCTTCTTAGCGGATTTCTCAAACGGCTGCTTCATTCACGCCCCTCTCGTGACACTCTACTGAATCCCTACCTCATTTTCAACGTCTTTCAGCCAATGCGCGAGCGCCATTGGACATAAAATCTCCCAGCTTAAAGAACCCTTAAGTTGTTCCAATGCTTCGATATATTTCAGCCAATTCACATAAGGTAAGATGCTCATGGGCGGTTGGAAAGCGGCAGGCGTCCATGTGCTCCTTTTTTGACACGCTTCGAGCGGGTCCATCCGCAGGACAGTTTTTGGTCTATGAAGGACGGTATCCGGCAGGTGTCCCTTCATGGCCTTTCGCAAGAGCTCTTTTTCGACACACCACGGCACCGAGGGCAAGCGCAGGAGGAATCGCAGAATGCGCAAGTCCAGGAGGGGTGCCCGGGTTTCCAACGGCACCCCGATCAAAGCGGCATCCTCGCTTTCCAAGACTCCGCCCCAGTAGGTGCTGTGAAGTCCTGCGTAAGCTTGCGGGTGGATAGGATGCTCATAGACGGGAGGGATTCTTCGTTGCCGCCACCGGTCTTTCAATTGCACTCGGCGCTCGAACTCCTCGACGATCCAGGTGGGGTAACCTTGATCCTCGGCTTTTCCTCTTAGGAAGTTACGGAGGTGTGTCCGAAAGCCACCACGGAGGGGGGGAAACTTCCCGTGGGTTAGGAAAAAGCCAGCATAAGTGCGCGCGATCCTGGACCACTTTCCTCGCTTCTTCAGATAGAGGAGGTAGGGCCAAGCCTGGCCGATCAGGACGTTGTCTCCACCTTCGCCCCCGAGAACAACGCGAGCATGGCGGGCGACTGGTTGAGACAGTCTCCGGGCCCTGGCAAGGAAGACCTCCAAGTCAGGTTCAGGAACTGAGTCCGCCCCTGTTTCAAATGGTTCAAAGGGAATGAAGGTGGCATCTTCCAGGACTTCGTGCGCAAGTCCAAGATGATTGGCGCTAAGCGCGGCGAATTCAGGCTCCGGATCGTCAAAGAGAGGGCGCCAACTGAATGTAAAGGTCTTTAACCGCGCGCGATGCCCGCACTGTGTGGCCAACCGTACTGCCGTCGCACAAACGGATCCCGAATCCAGCCCGCCACTCAGATAAAGCGAAACAGGGGCATCGGGCATGCGATCACGCACGGCCCGTTGGAGCAATTCGCGATAGGCCTCAATGTACTCTTCCGGATGGCGGAATTGCAAAGGCTCCTCGATCGGCAGGCGCAGAAGCCGCTCCACTGCGATGCGGCCGCCTTCGAGTTTCAACAGATGTCCAGGAGCTAGCCGGCGAATATCGCGATAGACTGTCCGCGTGAAGTCGGTAGACAATCCGTCCAGAAGAAAATCCGCCAAAAAGAGTTCGTCGAATTCCCTGGAGATTCCCGGAACCTCGTGCAGGATTTTGAGAGTATTACTGAAACAGAAGATACCACCCACATTAGCGTAAAAAAACGGATGTCCCCCGATAAAATCGCGCGCGCACCAGAGGCATTTTCCCAATACATCCCAAAGGGCAAAAGAAAAATCGCCGAGCAGATGTTGCAGGCAGCCTTCGCCCCATTGCTTCCAGGCAAGCAGCAGCAGTTCCTCATCCGTAGAATTATGTGCGAGGGCACGAACGCTCTCGGAAAGTCTGCCGAGTAAATCCTCGCGGCCATCCAGCCGCACGTGGCCTAGCATGAAGAAACGGCCGTCAAGGGTCACGGGTTGTTGCGCAGATTGCCTGCCAGGGTTGGTTTGCAAAAAAGCAAAACTGCAACCCCAACCATTGTGCGTCCAGATGTTTGTTCCATCCGGTCCGCGGATGCTGAGTCTTGCAGCGATGTGGGAGAGCCAGCGCGGGTCCACTGCTACCCCGTTGGGCCGCAGGATGCCGAAGAAACCGCTCACGGCCTTTCCTTTGGTGGGCCGGGAAATTCACTCTTAAACGGATGGTAATGATTATGGAACTCTTGCAGTTGATTGAGCGCAACACCTTCATGCTCCACCCAGGCATGCGCTTCAAAGGGTTCCGTCTGTCTTGGAATTCCGATGCGTACGCTGGCGGAAATTCCCTGAACACCGAGCAAATACCAGAGCGTCAGGGATTGCTCAAGACAGCCCGCATGGGGCATGGCGTAGTACACGGCGGCACGAACCATGCGGCAGGTCTTCTCCACGATCTGCATACTGGCGACAGGCTTGGACGGCGATGGATAGCTACGCTGTAATCGAGCTTGCAACCAGTCCTGCGTCCTCCCAAAACCGCGCAGGCGAAGTGACATCTTAACGAGAGGGAGTAGCATTGCGGCGCGCCGAAACAATCTGCGTGTTTCGGGATCCAGCGCCCTATATCGCTGGAATGGTTCCCACATTGTCGGTGGCAATACTGAGCAAACCGTTTTCCAGGAGGCGGCTCAACAGTTCCGAGAGATGCGTGCGCAGAAGATCAGGCTCGACCTCGAACTCTTCCAAAAGCTGAGCATACGCGGCATCGACGGTGGGAGCTGTCGTTACCAGTTGCCACATTCGAGTTCCCGTGGCGTCCAGACCAAAGTATTTTTCCGTTTCGAGGTTCAGCATAACGGATTCCCCGTCAAGATGCCGAACCAGCACATGCTTGGGAACGACCACGCGACTTGAAAATTGCAACATCCGGTGCCACTCCTGATCTGGTTCGCCTTAGGACAGCCGAGTGCCTCGGGCCCTGCGGAAAGCTCCACGAATATATTACCGGGGAATAGCCGTGCAAGCCATGCGCAACCCGGCGGAAATTCGTGGAGGCGCATTGTCTAATTTCTCCAGACAAGTTATAAAATCAAGCGTGTCCGCTCCCGCCATTTTAATCGATTCTCTTGAGAAGTGGTTCCCGCCAACGTATAGCGGCTGGCGCGCGTTTCTGCAGCCGTTCACGGCGCTCACTTCCCCGGCGCTGCGCGGCTTGTCGTTGGACGTCAAGCAGGGCGAGGCGGTTGCCCTGCTCGGAGCCAATGGTGCGGGAAAAACGACGCTGCTGCGAATTGTGGCGACGCTGCTATTGCCCACGCGCGGCATGGCACAGATCGCCGGCCATGACGCACAACGGGAGCCAGCGGCGGTGCGTCGCCAACTCGGCTATCACGCGGGGAGCGATCTGGGGTTTTATTCGCGGCTGACGGGACGCCAGAATCTGCGTTTCTTCGGGCGGCTCAATCATCTTTCCGACGCCACCATCGAAGAGCGCACGCGCGCCTTTGGCGTGCGGTTTCAGCTTGGGGAAGCCCTGGATCGCCAGACGCGCTCGCTTTCTTCCGGAACGATTCAACGGCTCAGCCTTTTGCGCGCGCTGCTTCACCACCCTAAGGTTTTGCTGCTCGACGAACCAACGCGCAGCCTTGACGCGATTGGCGCATTGGAGTTCCGGCACTTCCTGAAAACAGAAGTCCTTGCCCGGCAGGGCACTTCCCTTCTTTTCGCATCGCACTCTTTGCCGGAAATCGAATTCCTTGCCGACCGCGTGGCGATCTTGCTGGAGGGCAGGTTGCTCGCGTTTGATACCCTTGCCAATCTCAAGGCGAGGGCGGGGGCGTCGTCCCTGGAGCAGGTTTTCTTCCGGCTCACAGGACGCGCTATACCTCCCGATCTGGAGGCCAACCCCGCATGATGCGCGCCCTTCGTGACCTGTCCCTATTTTTCCAACGCGACCTCCGGATCGCCAGCACCTATCGAACCCCATTTGTTCTGGAGGCAATCGAAGCGCTGTTCGGAGCGGCGCTCTTTTACTATGTGGCGGTCTTCGTGGATTCACCGGAGTTGCGCCAGGCACTGCCTCATGGAAATACGTATTTTACGTATTCGCTGGTGGGTTTCGTATTTTTCGATTATCTGAATGCGGCCCTGGACAGTTTCGATCGCAGCCTGGAGGAAGCGCGGAACACCGGAACCCTGGAGCCCTTGCTGGTCACGCAGGTCTCTCTTCCGGTGATTCTGGTAGGGTCCGCCGTTTATCCTTTTGCGGCCACCACGCTGCGCATCGCCGTTTATCTTGGTTGGAGCGCCGCGCTTTTCCATTTTCCATTGGGAGGAGCGAACTGGATCGCTGTGATCGCGGTGTTGCTGGCGACTCTTCTGGCCTTTTCTGGCTTGGGGATTTTCTCCGCGGCTCACTTGCTGCTGTTCAAGCGCGGAAATCCGGCGAAGTGGCTGCTTTTGGGAATCTCCAGCCTTGTAGGCGGCATGCTCTTCCCCGTGAGTATCCTTCCCGATTGGCTGCAGTTCATCGCGAAGCTGAACCCGATTACGTATGCCCTGGATGCCATGCGTGGCGCTTTGCTGGATGGCGCAAGCGTTACGGGGATCGGCCGGCCGCTGCTCGTGCTGCTCCTGTTCGCGGCCGTCCTTCTGCCCACTTCCATGGTTGCCTTTTCCTGGTCGCTCCGCCGGACGAAAATCACCGGCACGCTGACCCATAGCTGAACAATGATCCAAATCAGAATCTGCAGGAACACGCCAAATACGAGCCTTTTTTGCACCGAAAACTTTAAGGTAAATCGGCGATTTCCGAAGAAACGCACGCTGTCCGCTGATCGAAGCACAAAAAAACCGGCCCTGCGAGCGCAGAGCCGGTCTTCCTGATGCGATTTCGTTAGCGGAATTACTGCTTCTTCTTTTTTCCGCCGATTTTGGTCTCGATGCCGCCGGTAAGCTGGTTCACCTGAGCGAGCCCGTCCTTGGCTTGCTTGCCCCAGGGTCCGTTGGGGTCGAGTTCAACGGCCTTCTGGTAGGCCTCCACGGTTCCCGGCTTCAGCGTGACTTCCACCTTGTCGCCCACCTGTTTGTAGTCGGCAGAGGCCACCAGGCACGCCCCCAACAGATACCAGGCTTGCGCATTCTTGGGTTCCACCTCGGTCGCTTTCTTTAAGGGCTCGACGGCTTCCTGCATGCGTCCCACCTGGTAGAGGCTGATTCCGAAATTGCGCCAGGCGAGCCCAGCGTTGGCCGGGTCGAGTTCGGCGCTCTTGGTATAAGCAGCGCGGGCGTCGTCGATTTTGCCGGCGCGCGCGAGCACATTCCCCAGGTTGTTGTAGTAACCCGCATTATCCGGCTTTAACGCAACGGCCTGCTGGTAGGCGTTGATGGCTTCATCATTCCGCCCCGCTAGATCGTAGGCTTCCCCCATCCGGGCCCAGAAAAGATGGTGGTTGGGATCCTTTTCCGGAGCAATTTTGTCGGCTTGCTGAAACTCGGCGACCGCCTTATTGGAAAGATCGAGGATGTTCTGTTTGGCTGCGTCGCGCTGGTCTGCGGGGGTGGCAGCAAGAGCTGCCTTTGCGGCGCGCTCCTGATCCAGGAAGGTCACTCCGTTATTGAAATGCTCCTTCATGCCGGAAGTTTTCTGCTGATCTTCTTTCTGCTTTTTCATTTCGGCGGCAGCCCCGGGATTCTGCTTTTCGAGAAGCTCCTTGAAGTTCACATTCACTTCCGCGGGTGTGCCGCTCTGGACCATCACCGGCACTTCGTAGGGCTTTGCCGTCTGGGGAACCATAATCGTGACCGTATACTTGCCAGTTCTGAGCGCGTTGAAGACGAATTTACCGGCTGAGTCGGTCTTTGTTTCCTGGGTGTTTCCCTGTTCGCCCTTGATTTTGATGGTCAGGTCGGGGTAAGGCTTGCCGTCAAAATCGATAATGGCTCCCTGAATCTTTCCGTCATACTGCGCGGTGGCCCGCGGTGCGAAGAAGCTAATAAGCGCAAGCGTCAGCAGCGCGGCGAGCGTGTAGGTTTTCACTGATTTCAACATGCTCCAATCTCCTTTTGTTCTTGAGGAGCGCCAGCCTCGGTTCTCCGGCTGGTTTCCCCTATTATCACTCATCTGCGGTGGATTCCAATGACGAGCATCACAATTCTCAGGTTTGGGCTGCAATCGTATGGAGGTATGGGATGGGGTCAGGTACGCCGGCCTCTACGAAGGCGCGAAGCCGCAGCAAGCAACTGTCGCAAGCGCCGCACGCCAACTGCTCTCCTTGGTAGCAGGACCACGTCAGGTGAAGAGGGGCTCCCAGCGCCAAACCCCGGCGGATGATCTCATTTTTCCTCATCCCAATTATTGGCGTAACCATTGCAATGTGTGTTTCGGGGCGCGTACCAACCCGTATCAACTCTTGAAACACGCGATAGTATTCCGGGCGGCAATCGGGGTAACCGGAACTGTCTTCCGCGACCGCACCGATGTAAATGGCCTGGGCGCCGATGGCCTCCGCCCAACTCACCGCGACGCTCAGAAAATGAGCATTGCGAAAGGGCACATAGGTCACGGGAATCTCGCTTCCGCCGGGACCCGGAGCGCCCAGCTCATTCTGTGGCACGGCAATTTTCTGATCCGTCAGAGCCGAGCCGCCGATGGCACGGAAGTGGTCTAACTGAACAGTTAGTCTTTCACTTATCCCGTAGAAATCGGCAATCTCATCGAAGGCGCTCCGCTCGCGCTTTTGCGTTCTCTGTCCGTAGCTGGCATGGAGCAGAGCGACATTTCCTGAGCCGTGTTCTTCCCGAGCGATGGCCGCGCAGACGCACGAGTCCATACCGCCGCTCAAAAGGACGATAGCCTTGGCGCGATTCGTCATGCTCTCTTCCGCCATGAAATTTCCCTCAGACTCCTCTCATCGCCGGGTCCCACACGATTTTGTGCAACTGCAAGCCCAACCGCACGGGCAAGCCATCTTCGAGGATCCATTCGACGAGTTGCCGCGGCTGCAAACTCGGCCACTTTCCCTGCGGATCCTCGTTTACCGGAGAAAAAACCACCTGATGGACGCGCTCGGCTAGCCTTTGACTATATGTGAATTCGCGCGCAAATTCGTAATCACGCCGGCTGGAGATTACAAATTTGATTTCGTCCTTGGGAAGCAGTTCGTCGAGGTTTCGAGGATCGAACGTATTGGGTTCGCCGGAATCCGGACATTTGACGTCAACAATCTTGATGACTTCCTTGGGCAGACGGCCGACAAATCGCTCGCCGCTGGTTTCAATCATGACCTCATATCCTGCCGCAAGAAGCCCTTCGGCCAGCGAATAGATTTCCTCCTGCAGCAGTGGTTCGCCCCCCGTGAGCTCCACCAGCGGCACCGACGCTTTGCCTGTGCCGGCACGCCCGCTGAGAACGTCAACGCGCGCCAGGACTTCCTCCCCGCTCATTTTCTGGCCGCCGTGAAAGGCGTATGCCGTATCGCACCAAGTACAGCGCAGATTGCAACCTGTTAAACGGACGAAGATGCAGGGAAGGCCGGCGCGTGTTCCTTCGCCCTGAATCGATTTGAAAATTTCCGTAATGTGCATAAGCTGCTGAAAAATCGCCAGAGAACACTACCGCCCGGCGGTCTTGGCTTTCTTTCCCGAACGCCGCGAAAGCCAGTAGATGCCGCCAAAGAAAAGCACCATGGCGATGACCAGGCGCGGGTAGCCAGGCGCAATTCCCATGAAACGAAGCACAAGAATATATCCTGCAGCCACCAGCAAAGCTGGAATCAGAATGATGAGGAGTGAGCGGTTCATAGTTTCCCTTGTGAGGTGCGAACTTCAGCCCTCTGGCCGGTAGCGCGCCCAAGCCGTGTCTGTCTCCCAGATGACAATATCGGTCACGCGGGCGCCGCCGGGCAAACCCGGCAATTGACGTGTGACTTCATCATAAAAATACTTGGCCATATTTTCCGCGGAGGGATTCACGATTGTAAAGGGCTCCAGATCATTGATGAACTGATGATCCAACCGTTGAACGACGTTGCGGATGACACGCTTCAATTCCGTGAAATCAATGAGCAGGCCGATGGAATCGAGTTGCGGCCCTTCCATGGTCACCTGCACGCGGTAGTTGTGCCCGTGGGGGTTTTCGCACTTCCCCTTATAGCCGCGCAAGGCGTGCCCCGACGAAAATGTCTCTTCCACGCTGACTTCAAACATGTGCTTGCTTTCTTCCCCTTGCGTCTAAACGCTTGACCTGGCTTCAGCCTGCCTGCTTCGCGCCCCTTGATTTGCGGGCTGGATTTGCCGCGGATAAGAACCGCGCGACCTCCGTCAGATCGTGCGTCCTCCGGTAAGGCGGCAGCGAGTCCAGGAAAATTTTACCATAGGGCATACGTTGGATGCGGGTGTCCAGCAGCGCCAAGACGCCACGGTCCGTTTTAGCGCGAATGAGCCTTCCAAAGCCCTGTTTGAGGGACAGAACAGCCTGGGGCACCTGGAACTCCGCAAAGGGATTGCGTCCCTCTTCCTGCAACGCCCGTACGCGCGCGGCGACGACAGGGTCGCTGGGGACCGCAAATGGCAAGCGGTCCACGATGACGCAGGAGAGCTGTTCGCCGGGCACATCCACGCCCTGCCAGAAGCTGGAGGTAGCAAACAGGACTGCGTTCGGAGTGTTCTTAAAGCGCTCTAGAAGCACCGAGCGTGGCGCCGTTCCTTGCAGGAGCATAGGGAAATCGAGCCGTTCGCGCAGCCGCTCGAATAGATCGTTCATCTGGGCATAGCTGGTAAACAGACAGAAGGCACGGCCCTGGCTGAGTTCCAACAATTGCGCGAGTTCGTCCGCAGCTTTCGGCGCAAAACCGGGGTCGCGCACATCAGGCATTTTCTGTGGGAGATATAGCAGCGCCTGCTCTTCATAGTGGAATTCGGGCGGAAGGCCACTTTCCTTGACGTGGTCCAGGCCAAGACGCTGGCGAATGAACGCGAAACGCCCGCCCACGGTGAGCGTCGCTGAGGTGAGGATCACCGTGTCGAAGGGCTCGAAGAGTCGTTCGCGCAAGATCTGGCTGACATCAATCGGGGTGGCCGCAAGGAACACTCCCTTATTCCTTCGTTCATACCAGTAAACGTAATTTTTCTCGTTGGACTCGAAAAGAAAGGCCAATTCCTGGCGTATTTCAAAACTGCGACGCGCGATGCGCAGCAACTCCTCGGGTTTCTGGGTGAGCGCGGCGAATTCCGTTTCCATGCCTTTCAAGGCGTTGACCAACGCGTCGTAGGCTTCACGGTTCTGTTCGAGGAAAGCTTCGCGCTCCTGCCGGGAAAATGGGAAACGGCCATCGCGCGGCGGAAAGGCGTCGAAGAAGTTGCGGCTCTTCTCCCGGATGCGCTGCGTGCGGCGAAGGAGCGTGGGAGTGCCCTGATGCGTCAGGCGCATGGCGTGATCGGCATCGCGCGCCAACTCTTCAAAGCGGAAATTGGAGATCTGCTGGCCAAAATAGTCGCTGGCCACGTCTTCCATTTCGTGCGCTTCGTCAAATACAACCGCGGAATATTCCGGAAGGATGCTGCCAAAATCGTCCTTCTTCAGGGCCAGGTCGGCAAAGAAGAGGTGATGGTTGACGATGATCAAGTCCGCGTCTTTGGCGCGCGCGTGCATCGCCGTCAGGAAACATTGCTGAAATTCGGGGCATTTCTGGCCGGTGCAGGTGTCGCGCCGCGCGTCAATGCGCGACCACAGTTCAGAGTCATCCGGCAAAAAAGTGAGTTCCGCGCGGTCGCCGGTTTCCGTCAGGCGGGCCCAGTCCTTAATCTGCCGAAAGGCGTCCACCTCTTCCATGCCGCGCAAAACGGGTTGGTCCGCCATGGCGTGCATTTTTGCCAGGCAAAGAAAATTGGAGCGGCCCTTCATCACCGCGACTTTCAGTTGCGGAGCAAAGTGCCTTTGCAGGAAGGGGACATCTTTCTGATAAAGCTGTTCCTGAAGCGATTTGGTTGCCGTCGAGATCACCACGCGGCGGCCGCTGCAAATGGCAGGCAACAAATACGCCAGAGTCTTGCCCGTCCCGGTGCCCGCTTCCACAATGGCGTGATGATGCTTCTCGAAGGCGTCGTGCACCGCTTCCGCCATCTCCAATTGCCCGGGGCGGTGTTCGTAGCCGCCGATCATGCATTTTTCCAGGAAGCCGCCGGGGCCGAAGATCGCCGCCATCGCCGGCTGCGGGGCGTGTTCCTCCCCTGGCGACGAGGATGCCGAGGAATCATGGTCCGCTAGTGGTTGGCTCAGTTCCTCTGGCTCCGAGACTGGATGGCCCTCGACGTCATGTGAGCGCGCCTCTTCTTCCAGCGGCACGTACACGCGCTCGGCGACCGCTTCTTTGCGCTTTTTCTCTGCCTGGTGGAAAACCGACTTGGAGGTGCGTTTTGCCAGAAAGCCTGCCCAATCTTGGGGAATCACAGCCTGAATTCGTAACGATAGCACATCCCGCGCAGGCATTCCCGGGGCGGCGCGGCGCACTACACTAACTCGCTGTAACCCGCCCGGCTGCCACAACGTCAAGCTTATAGGTGAATATGAGCCGGATTCATTCTCTCTGGGGGGCGCAGTTGCCCAGGCTCCTGGCCGCCGCTCTGGCGCTGCTCGTGGCATCTCCTGCGGGTGCATATGACTTTCCGCTTTCACCCGAGGCCATTCGCGATGCATATTTCCTAGGCAAGCAACAGACTGGCCTGGGAACGGATTTCCTGGCCAAATACAGCCTTTCAATCCCTGAACTCAAAGTAGATCCGTACACATCCAGGGTGCGAATTGAAACGCCTTTTTTCCAGGTGGCGGAGCAGGTTGCCCTGACCCTTAATTCCAGTGCCCAAGACGCTGTGACGGACTTCTACGGCAAGCCTGCGGTACTCCGTATATATCTTGAAATCTGTTACAAAGCCGACGCGCCCCTTCCGAGTTCGATCAAAATCAGAGTGATCCAGAAGAACAAGCCCATTGCCGCGCTTTCCGAAAAGCGCTCCGCTTTTTTCCCGCCCTCCGACGTATACACACGTGTTGTGAATTTAGGTGAAAAGGTCGTGCTCGAGTTCGATCCTGGGAAGTTCGATTCTTCACCTCTGATTATTCAGATTGATACGCCTGACGGGCAGCACGGTGAATGCGCATTTGAAATGCAAACGATTCGCTAGCCACTGGGGGAGAAGGCTAAGGCTATGTCATCGCGGGCTGTGCCTACCCCGTTAACACTTGGGCACGAGGAAGGATTCGAAAGCGGTTCGCGTCAGTCCCGGAGGCTAGAATTCTGATTGGGGATTTCCCAGCCACATTGCCCGTCCGTCCGGCCTGGTGCTGAATTTTGACGTGGGGTGTTTGCATGAACTCAAAGCGTGCCCTTTTTCTTCTTGTGGTTGCAACGGTTTTGTCCTTTTCCTCCTGCAGTGGCCTGAAAACCACTTGCACCACAGATTGCACTGTGACCGGCAATGCGACGGTCAATCTAACCCTTTCCGATACGCCTCCTGCCGGAGTAAGCGTGATCAGTTTCACGCTTCCCATTTCCGGGATCAGCCTCGTACCCTCTTCTGGCAGTGCGGTTTCGGTGTATTCCGGCGGAACCTTTGAACTGACCCGCCTTCAGTCGGACTCCGCACCGGTATCCATCGGGGTGTCGGTGCCAGAGGGGAGCTACACGGCGATCAAGGTAACTCTTGGCACCTCCAGCGGGATATTTGCCAATGCGTCCGGCGCAAGCATCACCAGTTCGGCGGGAACGTGCACTCCGGCCGAGCTCTTCTGTGCTCTTCCACCGGGCGCAGCGACCACGATCACGTTCTCTTTCCCGTCGACCCTCACCCTGTCGGCGAATCAGACCCAGTGGATCGGCCTAGACTTTAATCTGAATAATGCCATCACCAGCGCCAATGGAATCACCGTGGACTTCGGACAGACGGGCGTGCTCACGGCCAATACGAAGCCCCGCACAAACGTACCCAGTGGCTACGTAGATTCGATCGACGATTTCACCGGCCTGGTTACTGCGTACTCCAGCGGTAGCAGCATCAGCGTGAAGTCGGGGACTCGCGGCACACTGAAGGCGACAATTACTTCCTCAACCACATTTGACGATCCGCAAAACCTCTGCTCAGGTTCGGCCAGTGTGGCGAGCTGCATTTCCGCGAGCGGGAAGACGGTTGTTAGCGTGCAGGCCGAGCTCTCTACTGCGGGCGCGATCGATGCCACGGAAATTGACGTGATTGATACCAGCGGTTTGGATACCGTTGAAGGAATCATCTATCCAAGTTCCTGCAACGGCGCCGGAAGTTTTGGCCTGCTTCTGGCGGATAGCACTGTTCTATCGGGAAACTCCACCCTGACGGGACTTTCCTACGGCGCTGGCTTCTGCCTGACCATCAGCCCGACGGCAACGTTCTTTGTGGATACCGGACTTCTCTCGACCGCCATCGGCACAGCGTCTCAGGCAGGTTTCGCGGACTCTAACGCCCTTCAAATGGGACAGGTCGTGCGCGTGCAAGTCAGCAATGTTACGGCGGGCACTCTGGTTGGTGCCACGGCTACGGGCGTTCTTCTGCGCTACTCGCGGCTGTCGGGCATAGTGAACGTTGTTTCTGGAAACAACTTCAGCGTAAATAGCCTGCCGACCTATCTGGGCTTCACGCTCTCGCCTCTGGTTGCGACCTATCCGAACAACACTATCTTCGAAGGCGTAACGGATCAAACCGGTGGTCTGAGCAATACGGCAGGCGTGGCCATGCGCGCCCTCTACTTTAACAACCCGGGCAACTCGCCCCAGGCTGGAGTTTCGTTCATAGCCGCAAAAGTTCGCACCGGCTATTAGCTTTCACCCGCCTCCGCAAAAGGCAACGGGCCCCGGAAGTTCCGGGGCCCGTCTTCTTTTCTAATACTTCGCCCTTTATCGAAGAACTACATGCCGCCGACCGTAGTATTCGGCGGAAGCGGACTAATCAGCGGCGCGGTCGGCACGGAGGGAATATTGGGAGCGACCACGGGCTGCAGCCGGCGGTAGACCGCCAGCGAAATCGCGCCCACGCCCCAAAGGACAACAGCCAATTTCGCCCAGAACCCGATGAAGGGAATGCTCGTGACAATGCGCACCAAGAGCACGCCCAGCGCCATGCGTCCCGCCAGCGGCCAGAATTCGCTCGTGCGGCCCAGAATCCACTGGCCAACGATTGTGCCCACTACGATCCCCGTGCAGAGAAGCATGAATACATAGAGAAACAGGGTGGAGATGCCCAGCAACAATCCGACGATGGTAATACAGGCAATGATCGCGGCGATGGGCAATCCAAACGTGACCAGAGTACCCAATCCAAACGCGGCTCCGTACTGTTCGCCGGCTTGTACCGTATCCCTGACAAACTTCGGAAATAACCCATAGAGGACCAGCCCAAGCAACACAAATGCCGCGGTCCAGATCAACCGCCAGATATAGTAGCCGACCCCACGTTCGTGGCCAGGGTGGTGTTCAAGCTTTGTGAATTCGATCGGTGAGGCCAGCTTGGCCTCACTCGAAACCGTCGCGGGCTTGTCGCCTTCGAAGCTGGCTTTCCCGCCAATCATCGCGCCGGAATTGATATTCAGCGATTCACCCTTGCCCCGCAGGCTGCCTTCAATCGTTCCGGAAATGCTGGCCTGCTGGAAAAAGCCGAGAAAATCACGTCCGATTTTTCCGTCGAGTGTTACGGTCTGGCCAAAGATTGTCAGGCTGTGATCGATGGAGCCGCTCTGCTCCAAATTGAACACCTGGTTGAAGGTGAGAACGTTGCGCGTCACATTGCCACTGATGGTGAGGTTATTCGTGAAGGCGCGAATGTTGCCGTCCACCTGGCCCGAAACGCGCGTGGACTGCGCAAAACAAATGACGTCGCCGGTGACGTGCCCCGTAATGTTCACTTGCTGGCCGAAGGCAAAAACGTCTCCGTCCACATTGCCATCCACACGGACATGGTTGCCGGTCAGGAAAATGTCGCCTTTGATATTCTCGTCTTTGGCGATCGTTATCGAATCGCCTTTGCGGAATTCGGTGGCAGAAGTGGCCGGCGTTATCGCCAGCAGCAGTCCCAAGCTGGCAAACACCATCGCCAACGCGGATCCCCTTCGGATGTATTTGCGGAAGGCAAAGGCAGCTGAACCTGCCAGAACGGCGATAGCGAGAACCTCAAACAGCGTGAACATAGATTGCCATCCTTTCCAAAAGGCGCCCTGGAAAACTAATAAACTGAGAAGATTAGTGCTGCCAAAACCCGCTTGCTCTAACTCTTTTTCCCAAGGCTCGATATAAAAGGCATAAAGACCATAAACCCCGAAAACCGCCAGACCAAAGACCAGGCCCCAGATCCACTGCATCGAACGCTTCACCATCCCCCGAAATTCCGCCAGCCGCTTGGGAAGCGGCTCCTCCTGCTCCAGCATCGCGCGCGTCAACAGCCGCGATTCGCGGTCCAGGGCGCGCAGAAGCGTCAGGCAGCGCGTGCAGGTCTGCGTGTGCAGGGACACCTCCTGCGCGCGTTCCCGGTCTAGTTGCCGCTCGACGTACAGCATCAGCGTCATCTCATCCAAATGCTTGTTCGGGTCCATCTCGGTTTCGCTCAACGTGTCCCTCCCACGGCTACTGCGCTGTTTTCTCCCAACGCCTGCCGGAGTTCGTGTCTGGCGCGCAGCAAGACTACACCAACAAACGCCCGCCGCACGCCCAGGGCGTCTGCAATTTCGTCGTATGACATGTCCGAGTAGTAACGCATGACCAGAGCCATGCGCGCGCGCAGGCCGAGTCTGGTCAAGGCGTTGCGTACTTCTTCGCTGCTGCGCTCTTCGATTAAGCGCTCTAATTGATTGGGATCGGGATGCGCCAGGGGAACATTTTCGACATCCTCGGTTTCCTTGTCCTGGCGTCCTTTCCGGCGGCGCAGCATGTCCCAGCAATGATTGGCGGCGACTTTGTAGAGCCAGGCGGTAAACGACCGGTTCGGGTCATATTGTCCAAGCTTGCCGCGCAACTTCATGAATATTTCCATCGTGGCGTCTTCCGCATCCTCATGCGTGGGCATCGCGCGCCGGCAGAAACGGAAAATCGCCGGGGCAAATTCCCGGTATAAATCGCCCCAAGCGTCGGCATCTCCGCTGCGAGCCCGAACGATCACATCCGTGGGTTCCGTTTTTCCCGGCGCGCTCATTCGCCCTGGTCTCAGTGGTTCCATAACTTAATACGCAGTGAATGGCACAAAACTATCACGAATTGCAATGATGCGGCGGGGATGGATGAGGCAAGGAGGTTGACCGTGTTGAAGCGATATATGGGAGTAACCTTCAACTCCAAGAAAATACAAGGGTTGCAAGGCGAACAAAAACGGTCCCAGGTTGAGCCTCCAGGACCGTTTTGTTCTTAGCTGAGGAGAACAATTGCTAAAAGCTGAATTTGGCTGCGAGCTGGATGCTGCGCGGCCCACCACCCCCAAGGAACGGATAGCCGGGACCCACGTCGGCAGTTGTAGTAATCGGGAGGTACCCAATTAAGCGCCCGTTCGACCCGAAGGAATTGGTGAGCGTTGGGTCCGAGAGAAAATTCGGCCAAAGGGGATTGGCGAAATTGGGATGGTTGAAGAGGTTGTAGGCTTCAAAACGAAGCTCCAATTTCAGACGCTCTGTGAGATTTGTATTCTTAAAGACGGAAAAATCCAATTGGCGAAAAGGAGGGCCGACCAAGGAGTTCCTTCCCTCGTTGCCGAAGTGCCGTGTACCTGGTTCGCAACCAGAGGGGCCGTAAGCAGCACCTGTAAACCCAGGAAGGGGCGTGCACGGAACTGCGAAAGAACTGAGGAGAAGAAATTGTGTCGGGTCGCTGTAATTGTATTTGATGGGACCGACCACGTCCGGCTTGGAAAAACCAGTTCCCGCACCATCGTAATCGTCGGCCTCGAGAATCATGTGGAAGGGTTCTCCGTCTTGGACGGTTAAGATGCCGTTGAGGCCCCAACCATTGGTGAGACGCTGCAAGCTGCCTTTTCGATTCGGAAGTTGGTAGATGAAGTTCCAGGTGAGGCGCTTGCGGACATCAAAGTTGGAGTTGCCGCGGTTCAATTGCGGTTCAGTGCTGTCGGTTGGCTGAGCGGCGTTGGGAACATAATCTTCGCCATCGCTGGCCGTATCGATGGAGTGAGACCAGGCGAAATTGAGGGCGCTTGTGAAGCCATGCCAATCATCGATGCGGTAGGTCGTCTGCAAAGAGTTGTAGTCGGACTTGGCGCCACTTCCCTCATAATAGATGTAGCTGAAATTGCCGCCGGTAAGGCGCCGCGGCACGCTGTAATCTTGAACGAAACCAGTGGGACAGGGCTGGCCAACGGCTGGAAGGGGAGTGACACCAGCGCAGTCGGCAGCCCAGATTTGCGCAGCGGAAGGCTGATTGATGTCCAGGAAGTCCCACAATTTGCTTCCGTGAGAACCCACGTAGCCCACCTGCAGGACCATCTTCCGGGTCAATTGCTGCTGCAAGTTGAGATTGTAATTTTGCAGGTACGGCGTCCGAATGTGCGGATCAATTCCGAACGCGTCTGGCATGGGAGAGAAGCTCGAATAGACCGGCGTACAGGTAGTTGAAGTGCTGCTAGGGCAAACCTGGAATGTTGCCGAAGAAGCAGTTGCGAATGAAATTTGACCAATGCCAGGGAGTCCGGAATACGCCATGCCGGGATCAAAACTGCTGCTGAAGGGGAAATGTCCGATGAACATGTCCTGGGAGGGGGCGTCGTAAAATATGCCATAGCCGGCGCGGAGGATCGTGCGCTGATGGCCTGTGACATCCCAGGCAACACTGACACGCGGAGCCCAGTTCTTGTAATCCGGCTGATAGAGCCGGCCCGAGCCCACACTGAACACCTCTCCTGTTGTAGGATCGACGTTGTCGAACAGGCCATGCTTTTCCTGGACAATTCCGAAGTAGTCGTAGCGAAGTCCGAGATTGACAGTGAAAGTGCGCGCAACGCGGTAGCTGTCTTGCGCGTAAAAAGCGTTCGAATTCTCGAAAGTATTCCGATTCGTGTCCCCCGTACCCTGCGTACCGCCGTCGGGAGTTCCCGCCAGGAAGTCAGCGAGGCTATCGAACTCCAGTTTGCCGCGGAAAGAACGATTGAGAATTTGTGAAATTGAGGTCCGGCGGAACTCATAGCCAAATTTGATGTCGTGTTTGCCGGCTTTCCACGAGATGTTGTCAATGTAATGCCAGTTGCTGTCCACGCGCTGTCGGGGATCGCCCTTGTCGGACCCGATTTGTGGGAGGCCCGTCACGCTGATCACGGGCATTCCAAAGTTATAGGGGTTGTTGTTGTTCGCGGTGCCCGGGCCAACAGTGTCGAGGCCAATGGACAGGGGATTGAAACTGCGGTCCTCGGGGTAGAACCCTTCGGCAAAACGGTTCCAGCCGAGGCGCGCCTCGTTGACCATGGAAGGAGAGAGCACTGACACATAAGAGATGGAGATAAGTTGCACGCGGGTGGGAACAAAAGTGTCGTAGTTCGGAAGCAGCCCGCCGCCCGTCAGTGCCAGCGGAAAAAGCTGACTGCTATCGCCAATGTAGTAGCGGCCAGTGACGAGATTATCCTTGTTGAAGTTGTGATCGATCTTGACGATACCGTTATCGACGCGATTCGAGAAGGGCGTGTTTAGGGTAACGTTGGAACTACCGTTGCCGCTGGCGTAGCAATCCGTCGAACTCGTTGGCTGCGGCCAGGGATTAAGCGCGAGCAACTTCTGAATGACGGGATTGATGCTGTTCAGATCGCCGGGAATCGGAGCATAAGTAGAAAGATCCGTGGCGGTGGGAACGCATCCGGGACTGCTTTCGGAGCCAGTTTCTCGCACACCTTCGTAGTCAATGAAGAAAAAGGTCTTGTCACGGACGATCGGACCGCCAACGGCACCGCCGAACTGGTTCAAGTGGAAGGGCTGCTGAGGACCGCCGTTGGGCTGGTCAGGGGCAGGATTGAAGTAGTTGCGGGCATTGAGGTCCGTGTTGCGAAGGAAGTCGAATCCAGTGCCGTGCAAATCGTTGGTACCGCTTTTAGTGACGATGTTGATGGCCGAGCCGGCGCTGCGGCCATATTCAGCCTCAAAGTTGGAGGCGATGTGCATTTCGGCGATGGCCTCGATGGGGAGAATGGTGGCTGGCGTGCTGAATACACCGCCTTCGTTTATGGCAGGATCGTTGCGGTAGCCGTCGTTCATGTCCGTACCATCGAGAAGGTAGTTGTTCGAACGGCCACGCGCACCGTTGACGGAAACCGTGCCGTAGGAGCCGGCTGAGTCGGTGATGGCATCCGGGCCGGCGGCGGCACCCGGGACCAGCAAAATCAATTTTTGATAATCGCGGCCATTTACGGGGAGGTTGGTGACGACCTTTGATTCGACAACGCCACCCAGAGTATTGGACGTGGACTCCACCATGGGGAGCTCTTCGGCCTGGACTTCCACCGTCTGCGTGAGTTGGCCGGGTTGCAAGGTTACATCCGCGCGGCGTTCCGTGGAAACCTCGACTTTGATGCCGGTGACGACTCCCGATTTGAAGCCAGCCTTCTCCACGGTGACGCTGTAATTGCCAATGGGAAGCTCGGGAACCGAATAGCTGCCGTCCTCGGAAGTGGTGACGGTGCGGGTCAATCCAGTATCCAGATTTTTGATGGTCACCGTGGCGCCAGCAATGGCGGCCCCGGAAGAGTCAATCGCGCTTCCAAGGATTGTGCCGCGGAAGGTCTGGGCCGTGGCGCTTCCAACAACTATAAACAGCAGTGTAAGCAGAAAACAGCCGAGCAGACACAGGTTACGGATAGACCTCTTCATCGTGAGCTCCTTCAATCGTTCAAATGTCATCTCGATTCCCCGAGACTTAAGGACGCTCCCCCCGAGAAGCACCCTGGGACACCATGAAGTTGGGTTAGAGAAACATACTCATCTCGGCTGGGATAAGCAAGAAATTCGATATCAAATATTTCTATTGCAACGATGCGCGGAACCGCTGCTTTAACCGGGTCATTTTTCGCACCAAAAGGCGGGATTCGAGCGGCCCTGAGGCGGCTCGCTAGTTCCGTGCTGATGCGCTACATTGGAAGATTGCAATACGGAGCAGCCGCCGTTCCGTGGCACGTGAATTTTCCAATGGCAGAAAAACTTCCATCTCTGGTGATTGTCGGGCGCCCCAATGTGGGCAAGTCGACGCTCTTTAACCGCCTGACTGGCACGCGGCGCGCCATCGTCACCGACGAGCCCGGAATCACGCGTGATCGCATGTATGGCAAGTGCGAATGGCGCGGGCGCACTGTGGAGGTAGTAGACACCGGGGGAATTGTCCCCGACGACAAGGCGCTGATCCCCACGGAAATTTTGCGGCAAGCGCGCGTCGCCTTTGAAAATGCATCACTTTTGGTTTTGGTGGTGGATAGCCAGGATGGGCTGACTCCGCTCGATCAAGAATTGGCGCGGCTCCTGCGCAGCACCGGCAAGTCCTTTGTGGTGGCGGTGAACAAGGTCGATTCGCAGATGCAAGAACCACTCGCCGGGACATTCTATTCGTTGGGTGTTCCGGTGTTCCCCATTGCTGCGGAGCACGGCACCGGCGTAGACGACCTGTTGGATGCCGCGCTGGATCAGTTTTATGGCAAGGGAGCGGACGCCTCTCAGCAGGCTGCGGCTGATTCCGCCGACACGCCTGAGAACGAGGCCAAGCCCATCGAGATCGCCATCATCGGGCGGCCCAACGTTGGCAAGTCCACGCTGCTAAATCAATTGGCGGGCGAGGAGCGTTCCATCGTTTCGCCGATTCCCGGAACCACGATGGACAACGTGGATACCGATGTGCTGAGGAACGGGCGCACCTACCGCTTTGTGGACACAGCGGGAATTCGCCGCAAGGGCAAGACCAAGCTTGTGGCGGAAAAGTTGAGCGTGGTGATGGCCCGGAGAGGGCTGGAGCGCGCGGACGTAGCCATCCTGGTGATTGATGGCGAGCATGGAGTGACACAGGGCGATGCCACGATTGCCAGCTACGCGGAGCAGTCCGGTCGCTCCGTAATTATCGTGGTGAACAAATGGGATCTGGCGGTGGAGGCAGCGCAGCGCGCCGCGGATGAATCCGCGAAATCTTCGCGCGGCAAGGCGAAACTCGCCGAAGGCACCGCCCCGCCCCGCATCGTGGATAAGGGCAAATTGCTGGTTGAATATGAAGAGATGGTGCAGGAGAAATTCAAATTCCTGAGCTACGCACCCATCGTGTTTCTCTCCGCAAAGACCGGCGAGCGCATACAGAAGCTCTTTCCTTTGATTGATCAGGTGGCTGCGGCGCGCATCCGGAAAATCTCCACGGGGGAATTGAACCGCTGGCTGAAAGAGGACGTGGATTTGCAGCGCGCCACCAATCCAAAGGCCCGGCCGGTGCGCATCTATTACATGATCCAGGCCAAAGTGGCGCCGCCGGTTTTTCTCCTGTTCACCAACCAGAAGAAGCCGCTGCATTTCAACTTTGAGCGTTTCCTGGAGAATCAGTTGCGCGCGAAGTGGAATTTCATCGGGACGCCGGTGCGGTTCGTGCAGCGGTTGCGCAAGCGCGGCGACCGCTCCGCCCCGCCCAGCGAAGAATAAGATGGCCGCCCTTCCCAGCCACTGTAGATGAGCACTATCCCTTCTGGTAGACTCACACCGTAAACGGGGGCACTGCCCCCGCATTCTGAAATGAACAGCGCAGCCACTGCCATTACCGAAGAAACACGCCTTTACCGCATCGGTGAGGTCAGCCGCATCACGGAGTTGAAGCCGTTTGTGCTGCGCTACTGGGAGACGGAGTTTCCCATGCTGCAGCCGGTGAAGAGTCCACGCGGGCACCGGTTGTACCGCCACGAAGATGTGGACATGGTGCTGAAGATCAAGCGCCTTCTGTACGACGAAGGATTCACCATCGCAGGCGCCCGGCGCCACCTGCGGGAGTTGCCCGGAAATGGCAAGCACGGTGAGCTTTCTGCCCTCGAAAACGTGGAGCGCAGCGCGACGGCATTTCCTGGCGCGCACCTCAATCGCAAGGTGCTACTGGACCTGCGGGATACCCTGCGCAGTTTCTTGACGCTGCTCGAAGGCAAGTGATACCGTTTAGATGGATGCACACGGCCGAAATGCCTGGCCGCAACGGTCGGGGCGTAGCGCAGTCTGGTAGCGCGCACGCTTGGGGTGCGTGAGGTCCCCGGTTCAAATCCGGGCGCCCCGACCAGATTTATTCCTCAGGAGACTCTCTCCTCCTCTCTCAGATTCCTTCGCTAGTGCTAGACCCATCTTCAACGAAGAATCGTTTCCAATTCATATCAGGAGCCTACGGGGAATGAATCACTATTGGATCGGAATAGAAAACGTCCGCCTGGCAATCATGCCGCGGCCCCGAGGTGGAGAATGGTTCCTTGACGATATTCGCTTCTTGCAGCGCTCAGGGGTCGAAGCAATTGTCTCGGCTCTTACGACCAGCGAGGTGGAGGAGTTACTTTTGTCGGAGGAAGAGAGTTGCTGCACGCGGCGCGGTTTGAAGTTCTATTGCTTTCCCATCGAGGATAGGTCCGTACCAGTTGCGCCGAAAGAGTTTCGCGAGTTTATAGACCTGTTGGGCGAAGAGTTGGGCAAAGGCGTGGCAATGGCAATTCACTGTCGCGCGGGAATCGGCCGTTCATCGTTAATAGCGGCCTGCTTGCTCATTCGGCAAGGGCACTCAGCGGACTTTGCACTCCAAGCGATCGAGGAGGCAAGGGGGCTTACTGTGCCTGATACACTGGAACAACGGCTCTGGATCAAACAATTCAACTGATAGCTTCCGCAAGGGCCGCGAATGATCAATCCTTGGGAAACCTGAGGACGCCGAGCTTCGACCTCGGCGTCAAATTGCGATTACAATAATAGAGATGGAGATTGTGTGCGAACGTGAAAAAACCTAGTGTGTTGTTGACGAATGATGACGGATATCAGGCCGCAGGATTGCGGGCGCTGGCCGAAGAATTGAAGGACTTTGCGCATGTGAGCATCGTGGCGCCCAGTTGGGAACGCAGCGGTGCGGCGCAATCGTTGACGCTGCGGCAACCCATTGTCTGCCACCGGATTTCCGAGCACGAGTGGGCCGTTGACGGTACGCCCGCGGATTGTGTGATCGTCGCGCTGCACAAACTGCTGTCCGAGCGGCCGGATCTCGTGATCTCCGGCATCAATCACGGCGCGAACCTGGGCGAAAACGTGTATTACTCCGGAACCGTGGGTGCGGCACGCGAAGCTGTGATCCATCATGTGCATGGCCTGGCAGTATCGCTCTGTTCCAAGAAAGTGAACGCGGATTTTGCACCGACGGCGCGCATGACAAAACAAACGGCACAGCTCATCCTCAGCGAAGGCTTGCCGGAACAGGTGCTGCTGAACATCAATGTGCCGGACGGCTGGAGGGGCGCGGTGCGTTTCACGCGGCAATCCCGGAAAATCACGCGCACCGTGTTGCGCGAAGGCGAGGACCCCAGGGGCGTTCCGTATTTCTGGCTGAGCGAACAGCGCCTCGACCGGGACATGGAACTCGACGCGGATTCCGATTACGCGGCGATTTTTGCCGGCGATGCATCCGTGACGCCGTTGCACCTGGACCCGACGCATGCGGAGTCGTTGAACCACCTGTCGCATTGGGCCGTCAAATTAGGAAAAACGTAGCGCACCGGCGGCTCTGTCAGCTCATTTACGCTTTCTAGATTTATCGATCCTGCCGAGATGGGGTGCAGCAGTGCTGAACCCCTACGATTACTTCGCTGCGACAATGGGAATTTCCGCGCCACGCAGGCTCGCGTTTAGCGCGGGCACGTCCTTCGTTGCAACCTCGTGCCACTTGGCCAATTGAATTTCCAGTTGTTGGTCGAGTTCCGCAAACACCGCCGTTTCCGCTTCCGTCGGCGCTGTATCGGCGCTGTCCACGGCGGCATTGACGTAGCCCAGCTTGCTGTTCAGTTTCGTCGGATAATTCAGCTCGTCTTCACTGGCCTTGGCGTCCACGTTAATCAGATCATTCTCGATCGCGCTGATTTTCTTGCGCAGCGCGCTGCCTAGCGCGATCAGGCTCTTGTTCGCCTCGCTCTTTTTCGCATCGGCGCCCAATCGCTTTTCAAGCGCAAGCAACTGGCTGCGCAAATCGCGAATCGCCAGGATGGCCTTGTTCATTTCGTCCTGGCGATCGCGTAACCGCAGCAGCATGTCGAATTGCTTCTGCAGATCGGCGGCGCTTGTTTTTACGCGCGGATCGAGAAGCACTTCGAGCGGCTGCGTACTGCCCTTTCCGGCGACTGTCAATCGCACCTGATATTTTCCGGGCAGTGCCAGCGGTCCGGCCGGTTTGCCTTCGTCATAGACGGCTTTTGGAATTTTCAGCGGCTCTTCATAGCGCAAATCCCATGCAAAAAGGTTGAGGCCCGCCTTCGCGGGAATATGGTCGACAGGTTTGTCGTGCTCGTCTTCTGCTTCCGCCGCTTCATCTTTCTTCTTTTCTTCACTCGTGTATGATCGGATCGTTTTTCCGCCGGCATCCAGGATTTCCAGCTTGATGGGCTCTTTCGGCTCTTCTTTCAGGTAGTAATACAGGATGGCGCCATCCGCGGGGTTTTCGCCAATCGCATAACGCCGGCGATTGGTGTGACCCATGCGAGTACGTATGGCGGTCGCGGGGACAAACAGATGCGCGTCACCGCTGGCAATTCCCGCGTCGGCCTGGCGCAATGGGCTGATGTCGTCCAGGCTCCAGAAGGAACGGCCATGCGTGGCAACGACGAGGTCGTTATCGTGAATCACCATGTCGTGTACGGGCGAATTCGGCAGGTTAAGCTGCAACGATTGCCAGTGCGCGCCATCATCAAAAGAGACGTATATGCCGAGTTCCGTTCCGGCAAACAGCAGGCCTTTGCGGGCTGGGTCTTCGCGAACCGCGTGCACATACGCGCCATCGGGAATTCCCGTGCTGATCGAAGTCCAGGTTTTGCCGAAGTCCGTGGTTTTATAAATGTAAGGTTTGAAATTATCCAGTTTATGCGCATCCACGGCAGCGTAAGCCGTGCCCGCATCGTGCGGAGAGGCTTCGATGAGGCTGACCAGCGACCATTCCGGGATGCCTTTCGGCGAAACGTTGTTCCAGCTTTTGCCATCATCGCGGGTGATTTGAATCAGCCCGTCGTCGGTGCCCGCCCAAATCACTCCTCTTTCCTTTGGCGATTCAGCAATCGTAAAGATGACATCGTAAAACTCGACGCTGGCCTGGTCCTTGGTAATAGGCCCGCCAGAGTCCGTCTGTTTCGATTTGTCGTTGCGCGTCAGGTCTGGGCTGATGGTTTGCCAGGAATGCCCGCCATCGTTGGAGCGGAAAACATATTGCGCGGCGTTATAAATCACGTTGGGATCATGCGGAGATAGAACAATTGGCATCGTCCAGGTGTAGCGGTATTTCTGCTCGGCGGCGCTGTGGCCGTCGGGATCGTTGGGCCATTGCTGGACGTTTTCGGCCTGATTGGTGCGGCGATCGAATCGCGTGATGTAGCCGAAATAGGAACCGGCATAAACGATGTTGGAATCGCGCGGATCCACGGCAATGTAGCCGCTCTCGCCGCCGCCCACGGCATCCCAATCGGGCCGGTCAATGTATCCCCGATCACTGCGCGTCAGGATGCCAACGGTGGAATTGTCTTGCTGCGCGCCGTAAACGCGATACGGAAAATCATTGTCGGCGATAATGTGATAGAACTGCGCGGTGGGTTGATTGTTGATCGAGGACCAGTTCTTCCCGCCATCCACACTGATGGTCGCACCGCCGTCGTTGCCATTAATCATGCGATTCGTGTTGTTGGGATCGATCCACAGGCCATGATGATCGCCATGGGGCGTGTTGATCCGCTCGAATGTTTTACCGCCATCAATGGACCGGTACAAACCCGTGTTGGCCGTATAGATAGTGTTGGCATTCTTCGGATCCGCCCAGATATGCGTGAAATACCAGGCGCGCTGGCGAAATCGGTGATCGTCATTGATGAGCGACCAATGCTGGCCGCCATCGTTACTGCGATAGACCCCGCCCTTCTTCGCCTCGATCAAAGCATAAACGACATCGGAGTCGCCGCCGGCAACGGCTACGCCAATGCGTCCCAGCGGTCCTTCGGGAAAACCATTGCCCTCGATGCGCTTCCAGGTCGTGCCGTCATCCCCCGAACGGTACAAGCCGCTCTTCTCGCCGCCGCTATTCAGGGTCCACGGTGTACGGTAGGCCTCCCACATGGCTGCGAACAAAACGTGCGGGTTCTGCGGGTCAAAGACGATATCAATGCCGCCGGTGCGATCATTGACGTACAGTACTTTCTCCCATGTCTTGCCGCCGTCGCGCGTGCGAAAGATTCCTCTCTCCGAATTTGGGCCATAGGCGTGGCCGAGCGCGGCGACAAACACAATATCCGGATTCGCCGGGTGAACAATCACTTGGCCGATGTGGCGTGAATCCTTCAGCCCGATGTTCGTCCACGTCTTGCCGGCATCAACCGATTTGTACACACCATCGCCGTAGGAGATGTTGCCCCGAATGCAGGCTTCGCCCGTTCCCACATAAATGATGCTGGGATCGGAATCCGCAGCGGCAATACTGCCGATGGAGGAAATATTCTGCTTATCGAAAAGTGGATCCCAAGTGAGCCCGCTGTCGGTCGTCTTCCAGACGCCACCGGACACCGCGCCGAAATAATAGGTATTCGGCTGGCTGACAACGCCGGTAACGGCCAGCACGCGTCCGCCGCGGAAGGGGCCGATCAGGCGCCATTTCATCCCTTCGTAAGTTTTGGGATCGATCGAATTTTGTGCAAAAGAAGAAGACGCGATCAAAATGAGGCAGAAAAATACACAAAGAGTCACACGATAAGAACGGATCACTCTGTCCCCCCGATGGAACGAATGGCAAACGGGAAATGGTAACTCGTTATGGGCCAACAGAGGAAGCACTTTGCCCGCTGGCCCGGATTGGTTAGGATGGCCGTACAATGACCGCCTCCTCGACCTATGATGTTGTCGTTGTTGGCGCAGGCGTTTTCGGCGCGTGGACAGCCTGGCACCTGGCCAATCGGAAACAACGTGTGCTGATTGTCGACTCTTACGGCGTGGCGCACTCGCTAGCAAGCTCCGGCGGCGAGAGCCGCATCATCCGCATGGGCTACGGCGCCGATGAGATTTACACGCGGTGGTCGCAACGCTCACTGGCGCAATGGAAAGAGCTATCCGCAGCTACCGGCCCGCCGCTTTTTCAGCCGACAGGCGTGCTTTGGCTGGCAGGCGAGGATGACACGCGGCTGCGCGAATCCGTGGCCACATTGAAGCGCTGCGGCATTCGGCACGAAATTTTGGAGAACGTAACCCTCGAAGAGCGTTATCCGCAGGTGAATTTTGCTGGCGTAACCCGCGGTCTTCTGGAGCCCGAAAGTGGCGTATTGCTGGCAAGGCGGGCGATTGCAAGCGTGCTCGAAGAAGCCTCCTGGCGAAGGGCGCAATTCCTGATTGCCCAAATCCAGCCACCCAAGGGAAACAAGCAACTCCATTACGTCGAGGCTGCCAACGGCGAACGATTCTCCGCCGGGCAATTCGTATTTGCCTGCGGGCCGTGGCTCGGCAAGATTTTCCCAGAACTCCTTGGGCTGCGGATTTTCCCCACGCGCCAGGAAGTCTTTTTCTTTGCCGCTCCTCCAGGAGACGCCCGCTTTGCCCCTCCGACATTACCCACGTGGTTCTTCCAGGCCGATGATGTGTATGGCATGCCGGACATTGAGTCGCGCGGCCTGAAGCTCGCTTGCGACACGCACGGCGAACTGGTCGACCCTGACACGCAATCCCGGCTGCCAAGCCCGGAAGCAGCCGCTTGGGCGCGCGAATATGTTGCCCGGCGCTTTCCCGCGTTGAAAGATGCTCCGATTGTGGAAACGCGCGTGTGCCAGTATGAGAACACCTCAAACGGCGATTTCCTGATCGACTCTCATCCCGACTTCCCCAACCTGTGGCTTGCCGGGGGAGGTTCCGGCCACGGTTTCAAACATGGCCCTGCTTTTGGCGAATATCTGGCCGGGCGGATTTGCGGCGAGTTGCCGGAAGAGCCGCGATTTTCCCTGGCCAGCAAGGCTACGCAGCAGAATCGCACGGTATACTAGGAACCCCGGCAATCCCCGCGAAACTTTCCCGCTTGGAATGCGCCATTTTTCACGGACTGGACGACGACTAGCTGAAAACTTACGTGCCTCGGGTGAATGCGGTGACGACAGCCGACTTTCGGAAGATGACGGAGAAATGCATCAAGCCGGAAGAAATGACCATCGTCGTAGTGGGGGACAAAGCGGAAATCTCAGACCAACTCACGCCCTTCACTCCCGCGAAATAGCCGCGGGCCTTAGCCCTTCTTCAAGCGGCGGCGGGAATTGTCCGTGGGTTTGCTGACGGCTTTGCGCCGCGCTTTTTCTTCGTAGAGATCTTGGTCGGCTTCCGCCAGCAAGCGCTCCACGCGCTCGCCTTCCCCATGATAAATGGATATGCCAATGCTCGCGGAGATGGGCGGCTGTTCCTGATCGGAAACCAGGGTTTCGCGAATGCGTTGTGCGACGCGCTGCGCTTCTTCATCGCGCGCCTCAGGGAGCACCACCGCAAATTCGTCGCCGCCATATCGTGCGGCAGTATCAATCGCACGGCAATAGAAACGCAGGATATCCGCGACGCGGCAAAGGGCGCGGCTCCCCACCAAATGCCCGTAGGTATCGTTAATCTTTTTAAGACCATCGAGATCGAGCAGCAGCACCGCAAAAGGACGCCCGGTGCGCAGGGTGCGCTCTGTCTCCGTATCCAGGACGTCTAGCAGCTTGCGGTAATTCGCCAGGCCCGTCAGCGGATCGCTGGCGGCCAGGTGGCGTACCTTTTCAAAAACGTGGGCGCTATCGAGGAGCGCGCCTCCCAACAGAATGGTGTAGCTGATCACGTTCAACGCCTGCGCAAAGACGAAAGGACCATCCAGCAGTTTTTCCGATTGGCACGCGGCAAGCTGGGCAGCGAGATTGAGCCAGACCGCGCGAAAGATCGAGCGGTCAAATGCAGAGTCCACCAGGTATTGCCGCCGGCTGTAACCGAACAGCGCCACAAGAAAAATAAACGCGGGTAAAATCTGCAGAGGATTCGGAACGATGGCATTCGGATGACGCGAAGCCTCTGGCGGAAGCTTTCGTAACGCCGCCGTAATCAGATAGGTAAATGCCAGTACTCCAAACAGCGAGCCCGCGATCTCCAGTTTTGGATGCCGCGATCGAGGCAAGAAGTGCTCCACGACGAGCGCCGCTACGAATAAAATCGCCAACAGCAGCCGGCTGATCCACCACGCCACAGGTGCCAGGTAAAACCACGTCTGCGATTCGTGCATCAACTGGAAAAACAGAACGCTGCAGACGGTTAGCGTGGCCCCTGAGAGCAGGAAACCCGACCCCAATATCAGGGAAATGCGGTCCTGGGTGCCTTGAAAGCGCACCAGCGTCACCGCCGCAAAAACAAACGCAAAAAGCCCCGTGGTAATTTGCAGATAGCCCTGGAGGATGGGATCTGGCGAAGGGTTAATTTGGCGCAACCAGTACGCTGCCACGAAAATAAGCAGGAAGCCGCCCACATGCAGCATCAACCGTTGCAGTTGGCGGTGATCGAAATTTAGGGCCAAGTCGCCCATTCTGCATCCCTTTGGAATACTACAAACCCCAAACATCTACTTTACTATTAATTAGAAGCGATTCTGGCACCGCACGCTGCGCTTGAAAACTTCTATTGTGAGCCAAAAGATACCGGCTGTGGAAATGGCGAAACTGTACTGAGGGACAGGGTGGCCTGAGGGCACATCGCGTCTGGCTCAAGCCCCCGCCCAGAAGTGCCGCGCCCATTCATTGCAGCCCGCCAGTTTGTCCGCGCCGGGGCTCGCGGTAGTGGGCGAATCCCGAAAATAGAGCTTGCGCCGGGCGCCATCCTTCCGCAAAATGACGATTGTTGAATCGTTTGAATGAACGAGGCTCTCTTGCCCAACCTCACCACTGAAGAGAGGAAAATGGCTCGCAAACAGCGTACTCCTCGTGTGGCACATGGCCTTACCGAGATCCTCTCTCCGAAGACTACCAACTTGCCGCCGGAACTGGCACTGGACGACCAGCAGTTTGCACGATACGCTGTCAGCGTCATTCCTGCGCATCTTTTGGGAACAGCTGTCGGCCCGCGCAATGGGTCCAGCCCTGACGCGCCGAAAAATCTTACGCTTGCCGTGATTTTTCCTTCCAACGGAAAGACCCCGGCGAAAAGGAGCGGTGCTTGAGCACGGAGGCCGGCACCACAACCGCGGGACCTCGCCTGCGGCGTACCCTCACTCTTCGAGACCTGATCCTTTACGGCATCATTGTGATCCAGCCCGTCGCGCCGATGTCCGTCTTTGGCGTGCTTAGTAACCGCGGCCACGGTCACGTTGTTACCGCCATCCTGATTGCCATGGTGGCCATGCTCTTCACCGGCATCAGCTATGGCCGCATGGCGCGCGCGTATCCCAGCGCCGGTTCGGCATTCACTTACGTGGCGCAGGAAGTCAATCCCGCTTGGGGCTACGTTACTGGGTGGAGCATGGTTATGGACTACATGCTCAACCCGCTGATCTGCACCATCTGGTGCGCGGAACAGACTCACCAGTTCGCTCCCGGGATTCCCGTGTGGGGGTGGAAGATTTTTTTCGCTCTGGTGTTCACGCTCTTGAATATTCAGGGAATCAAGACTTCGGCGCGCATCAATACCATCATGGCGATTTTCATGGGGGCGGTGGTCGCGCTCATTTTCGCTGCCGCGGCGCGCTACATTCTGGGCCATCCGCATACCGAGGCGGGCTTCTTCACACGGCCCTTCTACGATCCGCGCACGTTCAGTCGTGGCGCCCTGTTCGGCTGCACTTCGATTGCGGTGCTCACGTATATCGGGTTCGACGGCATTTCCACTCTGTCAGAGGAAGCGGAGAACCCCCGGCGCAATATTCTGCTGGCCACGGTATTGACCTGCGTGGTAATCGGCCTGCTCTCCGCCGTGGAAGTCTACGTCGCGCAACTCATCTGGCCTGCGGTGGAAAAATTCCCCGACCTGGATACAGCTTACGTTTACGTTGCGGCGCGTGCGTGGGTGCCTCTATTTCCCATCGTCGGCTTTACGTTGCTGCTGGCAAACTTCGGGTCCGGCATGGGCGCGCAGCTTGGCGCGGCGCGGCTGCTGTATGGCATGGGGCGTAGCAATGCCCTGCCCAAGTCCTTTTTTGGCATGGTGGACGAGCGGCACCGCATTCCACGCAACAATGTTATTTTCGTCGGTGGCGTCGCCCTTCTCGGTGCGTTTCTTCTTTCTTACGAGCGTGGAGCGGAGATGCTCAACTTCGGTGCCTTGATCGCCTTCATGGGCGTCAACGTCGCGGCCTTTCTCCGCTACTATGTCCGCGCGCAGGAAAAGAAGCTCACCTTTCTTGTCCCACCTGTGCTGGGCTTTTTGATTTGCCTGGCGCTTTGGCTAAATCTCAGCCGCCCCGCTTGGATTTATGGTTTCATCTGGATGGCCGCCGGCGTCCTCTTCGGCGTCTGGAAGACCAGGGGCTTCCGGGAACAGCTTTCCTTTGAACTGCCTCCCGAGGAATAATCCCAGGCAGCAAGGTAGATTCAGGCGTGGGAGGGACCGCTGTGAAACGCACTCAGGGGAAACCCCGGCTCATCACCATGCGGGACGTTGCCAAGGCCAGCGGCTTTTCTCCCGCCACCGTCTCCATCGTCCTCAACAACGCCCCGCTCGCACGCTATATCGCCGCCACAACCCGCCAGCGCATTGAAGAAACCGCCAAGCGCCTTGGGTACCGTCCCAATGTGATGGCGCGATTCCTGCGCAGCAAGCGCAGCCAGAGCATTGGCGTGATGTTGTTCGATGTCACCGACCCGTTTTGCACTCCTATTCAGCGCGGAATCGAGAATGGGCTTTATCCCCTCGGCTACCTGCCGATTTTTGCGGATGCCCACAACCAGCGCGATCGCTTTGAGCGCTACCTGGAGATGCTGCTGGAGCGCCACGTGGATGGTCTAATCGTGGTCGCCAATTGGCTGCTGGTGGACATCCACGTGCTCGCGGATCTCAACAAGCGCGAAATCCCCGCTGCCACCATTGGCTGGGAACTCCCCGGCAGACACGTGAGTTCGGTGATGGTGGACAACGAAGCGGGCGGGCGGCTGGCGTTGGAACATCTTTACCAATTGGGTCACCGCCGCATTGCCGTGATCCGCGGCCCCAAACGGCTGATTGACTCTGCTCCTCGCTGGCGCGGTATTCAGAAATTTGCGCAGTCCGTGAAGCTAAAGCTCGATTCCAGCCTCGAGCTTCAGCTACCTGACGTTTTCGAGCCCAATGCGAGTTTTGAGCATGGCTTCCGTCTGACGGAAGAATTGTTGCGCGACAAGAAAAAGTTTACGGCGATTCTAGCGTTCGACGACATCACGGCGCTCGGCGCCATCCGCGCGCTGGCCAAGGCGGGCATTCGCGTGCCGGAAGATTGTTCGGTGACCGGCTTTGATGATGTCGCCATCGCGGGGCTTTCCGCGCCCTCTCTCACCACGGTGCGCCAGCCGCTGGAAACGATGGGCAGTGTTGCCGTCAACATCGTGATGGAGGCGATTAAAGCCGGCCACGAAAACCGAGACTGGTCCATCATCTCCCAGAAGCTGCATCCCGAACTGGTGATACGCGAATCAACGCGGGCAGTT
Organism: Candidatus Acidiferrales bacterium; assembly: GCA_963702915.1. Classification (GTDB taxonomy): domain Bacteria; phylum Acidobacteriota; class Terriglobia; order Acidiferrales; family UBA7541; genus Acidiferrum. The sequence continues at coordinate 4,571,404 of OY969770.1, read as the reverse complement.
TAACCGCAACACACCTGCGAATCAGTGGATCGTCACGGCGTTAACGTTGAACCCATCCACCACTAACTCCGGTTTTCCTTCGCCGAGATCGCTTTTCCGCGCGCGGACGGTCACTTCCCGCTTCTCTCCCGGTAACAGGCAGAGGTAGTTGTCTCCCCAAAAGACGGGCAGGATATCCGCGCCATCTTTTGCTTTCACCAGACGCAGGCGAACGAGGAATGCCAGGCCCGTTCCCGGATTCTCAACAGTTACGTGAGCGGCAAATTCTCCGCTGCTCTCCTGTCGCTTCATGGAAGCCTTTACTGCAGCCTTCGGCAGGGTCTCTAGCCCGCTCAAATCGGCATAGGAACTCAGCGGGGTGACGTACCACTCCGTCTTGTCAAACTCCAACACGTCCGGCTTTGTGGAGAGCCAGTAGAAATTCCGGCTGAGCAACTGTCCGGAAGGATGGAAGAGTTGCAGATTTAGGAAATAGGTGGCATTGTCCGCGGGCGGCTCCGGTAACACAAACGCTTTCATTACACCATCTGGCGCCACGTCGGCGGTCCCTTCCTTGCTGAACAACTCCTTCATGGAAAGGTCGTACATTTTTGCGACCACCCGCAGCCCCTTTTTGGCTTCCTGCGTGCCGTTGACGATGGTAATGCTGCGATCGTCGTAAGAAAATTGCACGTGGATGGGCTCCAGCGCCTTCTTGCTGCCGAAATATCCGCCCGCCGGCCGTAGTGAGTAATCGTATAAATGCCAGATCAACCCGGGCCACGCGTTGTTCAGCATCCACTGGATTACGCCAGTGGCCTTGTACTTGTTCTGGCCGTAGGCTTCAAACATCGCCCGCTCGCCTTCATACGTCATGGCCTGAGATTTCCAGGCATAATCGCTAGCGTCCTTTGCAGCGCCGTAGCGCCCTTCCAGCGCGCTCGTGTACCTCTGAATATTCTTGAACTGGCCGCCGCCCGCATGGAAATCCCAAACTTCGTTGATGGGCCAAAGCTTGTCTGCCGGCAGAAAACTCTTGAGCTCTTCCAGCGGCGGCACCGCCGGTCCCGGACTCGTTTCCGTGTTGAATCCGAAAGCCCCTCCTGCCTTCTTATCCACTAGCCAGTAGTTGGGCGAAACGTAGTCGTACGGCCCGGACATTTTCACGCCCGTATCGCCAGTAACATCCGTTTTCTTTGCGGTTGCCGACGATACCACGGGCTTGGGCCAATTCGTGGCTTTCTCCACTTCCAGATAAGCCTGCTCGCGTTCCGCTGGCGGCGGATTATCGCTTCCGTTCAGCCACACAAACACGCTGGGATGCCGCCGGAGCCGGAGCATCTGGTCGCGCAGCGATTCCACCGAAACATGCCTGTTCTCATCACCCCATTTTTTCCACTTTTCCCAGGCATCGCAGCAGCACCAACCCGCCATTACCAGGATGCCGTCGCGGTCGGCGCGCTCAAAAAACGAATCGTCCTCGAGTTTGCCTTCCAGGCGAATCGTGTTGAGCCCCATCTCTTTCACATAGCGAAACTCGGTTTCGCGCCGTGTCTGGTCCACGCGCAGCATCATGTCCGGCGTCCAGCCTCCCCCGCGGATCAGGACCGGCTTGCCGTTGACCTTGAACAACCGCGCCCCATCCGCTGTCATTTCCGAATCCATCTGGACGATGCCAAAGGGAACGTCCGCGGCGTCGGACACGCCTCCGTGTTCGACGGCAAATTCCAGTGACAACTTATGCAGGAACGGCTCACCCATCTGGTAGGGCCACCATAGTTTCGGGTGCGCCACGCGCAGCGCTGCCACGCTGTCCGCTGAAATCACAACTTCCCGCGTTTCCTTTGCCGCCAATTCCACGGCTTGCGAAAATTCAATGGGCGCCGCTTCGCCGGTGATCTTCCCGCGAAGTGTCCCTTTGACCTGGGCATCCGTCGCATTCTGAAGTTCCGCGCGCACGGTCAGGCGCGCCTCATCGGCCGCAGGAAGATTCAACCGGGAGTCCACGAACGGGTAGCGCACCGCTACCGGCCCCCTTTCTTTCAGCACGACTTCCTGCCACAGCCCCATGTCCTTGTCGGGTGGCGCGGGATTCCAATCCACGAAGGTGATCCCCAATTCCCCTGCTTTCGGCGCGGAAATCGCCAGCGCGATCACATTCTTCCCGCCGGGGTGAACAAACGACGTCACGTCAAAATGAAATCGCCGGAACGCCCCCACTACTTCGTCCGATCCCGCAAGCTTCTTGCCGTTGATCCATATTTCCGCGCGATAGTTAATTCCGTGAAAACCCATCCACAGTGTGCGTCCCTTCAAACGCTTGGGAACTTCGAATTCCTTGCGGTACCACCACGGCACGGCATACGGGCTGTTCGCCGGCATTTCCATGTTGGAAAACTCTCCGCCAATCTTGTACTCCACGCCCGGCACTTCGCGCAGGTTCATGCCAAAGAAAGGATCTTTGTAGACGCCATTTTCCACGAGCACGGCGAAAACCGTTTTTGGCGTGTTGGTTTTATACCATCCCGAAGTATCAAATCCCTCCGTGGAAACCTTTTCCCCTCCACCATTCACTTTCGCCGAGGACTGCACCATCCAGCCATCCCGCAGCGTGACCTCCTCCGCCCCTCGCGCCACAGGCAGGCAAGCCGCCGTCATCGCGGCTATCACAATTGCATGCGCCAGCGTGCTGACGCGCATTCGCCACATCAGAGAAATTTGCATGATTCCCTCCGCATTCTCAGTACTTTTACCGGGTTGACGGAACCCCTTATTTAAATCGTTTGAGGAACAGGCCATTCCCTCGGAATGCCGTTTCTGTTGCAGTCTAGCCCCTGTCGCCCGTTCAGGCAAGCATGCGTAGATACAAAAAAGGCGCCCCGGCTAAACCGAGGCGCCTTTCTGTCGTCCAATGGCCTTTGCTTATGTGCCGGGAGGGATGAACGCCGCCGCCGGGACCAGGAACTCCACATCGCGATGTTCTGATTTCACTTTTACGCTCTGGTACTTCCCTTTGGTTCCGCCTGAACCCGCGAAGGTCAGCAGATATTGGTTGTTGAGGTGCTCGGCTAGTTCGTCGAAGTAGGGCTTCAAAGTAACCGGCGTGCCGGTCATCAGATAGAAGGATTCCGCACCCGTGTCATCCGACAACTTACCCAGATTGTTCTGGGAATTCGTCACGTAATAGAAACTCCTGCCAACATGTCCTGCGCTGGGATAGTACATTGTCCAAATGTTGGTGTTCTGCCGCTCGGCTCGATCAATCACGCTGTCCAGGTCAGGATAGTAGGGGCCATTCCTCCGTCCACGGAAGAAATCAATTCCCGAGGAGATCAAGAGGATGGAACGCCGGGGCCCCGTTTGCGGCCAGCGCTTGAGCATGTCCAGGGTGCCCAGGTAGGGGCTGGAACCAATCGCGCCCATGCCCAGGGGAATACGCAGGGCCTTGGCGGCCAGTTCATGATCGGTGGTGAAATCCTGCGCTACTAGCGTTTCGTTGTTGCGAATATAACCCAGCGCGATGTGCGTAGTCGCCGGCTGGTTCATGATGAACGCCTTCAGGTCATCCCACTGGGTGGCTGCTTGATTTTCGATCGAGTCGTCGATCAAAATCGCCAGGAAAAGATTGTCATCCTTTTTCCAATCGACAATCTGCCTGCGTTCCTTCCCGGTAAAAAGCTGGACATCATCCTTGGCGATCGGCGGGGTCCCCTCTTTCTTTCCCACGGCCGTCACTGTGAACGTGGCAGTGCCGGAGGCGGCCATGGTCTGCGCGTTAGCCACCCCAACAATTACAAGCAGGAGTGTTCCGAGGAATACCCCCAATTTTACTGCTGTACCTTGCTGTCTCATACTCGATCTCCTTCTTCCGTCGTTTGCATCTTTAGTGTCCCAATGATTTGATGCATTTCGTCGTTAAGCGCATATATCACAGACGCAATAAAAAAGTCTGTCTATGCGCTTCCTGGCGGCGCTCCCCCGGGCATCCCCCGTAACCAATTCCGCATCATTTATCGTCAGCGGCGTACTCCACGCCGATTTTGCCAGCAGCTTTCTCGCGTTTACCGCTCTCGTTAATCTGCACCATTTCATCCTTGATGGCTCCATCTGGAAGCTTCGCGATTCACGCATCGCTTCGCTTCTTCTCAATGAACGCAGTTCTGGCAAAGAAGTTGCGGACAGCTCGCACAATTCCATTGCCGGTGCATTTCACTGGCTGCCGGGTACTAGCCCTCTGGCGCGTGTTCTGCGCATCGATCAATCTTCCGGCGAAGCGCTCGGCACCGCGGCCGACTGGTTCAATTACCGCAAATTCCTGCATCGCCAGAAACAAAGCGAACAACTTGTTTTCGCCTGCCTCCTGATGGCAGAGGAATAGCTCCGCGCCACGCCGGGCAAAGAACTTTCCCCGCCGCAAAAGCGCGGCAGGAAAGTGAAACGCGCCTGGGCGGCGAAGCGCAATCCGCGCGCGCGACTTCCGCAGCTCCTAACGGAAGCCCTGACACTCTCTATCTCCCCAATCGCTGCTCCGTAATCATTGATTTTTCTCTCTGTCCGCATGCCGCATTCCACGAATCTGGTCTAGAATGGGGCCGCGGACCCTTACCTGCCGCTTTCGCTCCCCCACGGAGGCTGAGAAAAGCTCATGGCGCTCATGCGCTCGATGCTCCTCGCCGCTTCGCAAAATGTCTGGCTGCGTGAACACGCGGTGAACTATCCGTTCGTCCGCCGCAGCGTTTCCCGTTTTATGCCAGGCGAAACTCTGGAGGCTGCGCTCGCCGTCGCGCAGAGCTTGCGCCAGAGAAACATTGGCGCTATTTTCACGCACCTGGGCGAAAACGTAAACGATCGCGACGAAGCGCGAAAAGTCACCGAACACTGTAAGGAATCGCTCGAGCGCATCCGCCAGTCGGGTCTTCCCCTTGAAGTTTCCTTAAAGCTCACGCAACTGGGATTGGATCTCTCTCCAGATTTTTGTTGCGATAATTTACTGCGGATCATTCAGAGCCAATCGGCCTCCGCCACAATTTGGGTGGACATGGAAGCCAGCCGCTACGTTGGCGCGACAATCGAAATCTACAAACGCGCGCTCAAAAATCATCCCAATGTCGGCCTTTGCCTGCAGTCCTATCTCCGCCGCACACCAAAGGATCTTGCCGATCTGCTCCCGTTGCGCCCAGCCATCCGGCTGGTCAAAGGCGCGTACATGGAACCACGGGATGTCGTCTTTCCGAAAAAGATGGACGTTGATGAGAATTACTTCGCCCTTGCGCAGGAGATGCTGCGCGCCCAGTCGGCCGGAGAGTGTTCTCGGGCTGCTTTCGGCACGCACGATATCGCGCTCATCCGGCGTATTGCGGATTTCGCCAACGGGCAGGGCTACGCGAAATCCAGTGTCGAAGTGCAGATGCTCTATGGCATCCAACGCGCCGAACAGGAACGTCTGGCGCGAGAAGGCTACCGCTCGCTCGTTCTGGTGGCCTACGGCTCGTATTGGTATCCCTGGTTTGTCCGGCGATTAGCGGAACGCCCGGCCAATTTGTGGTTCCTGGTACGAAATGTTTTTGCTTCCTAAAACCTCGAAAGGAGATTGCATGCGTAGATACAAAGATTTGGAAATTTGTTTCAAACTTTTCAGGAGAAAACCATGAGCAAAAATTCGATTTCCCGCCGTCAGTTTCTGCAAACCAGTGCCGTGACTACCGGCGCTTTGATGACCACCCGCCGCATCGCTCTCGACCCGGCTCGCATTCCCTCTTCGTGGGAAGTGCCAGCGAGCGACCGCGTGCGTTTTGGCATTATTGGCGTTGGCATGCAAGGAAATGGCTTGCTTGCCACTGCTGTAGCCCTTCCCGGTGTTGAGTGCGTGGCCGCCAGTGACCTCTACGATGGCCGCCATGCCCTCGCCAAGGAGATTGCCGGACCCAAAATCACCACCACCCGCCGGTACAAAGAGCTACTCGACAATAAGGAGATTGACTGCCTCATCGTTGCCGTTCCCGATCATTGGCACAAACAGATTTTTGTGGACGCCGTCAATGCCGGCAAGGACATCTACTGCGAAAAGCCGATGTCCCACAGCGTCGCCGATGGCATCGAAATGGTGAACGCCGCGAAAAATACCGGACGGATCACGCAGATCGGCTCTCAGCGCGTAAGCTCCGTCATCTGCGCAAAGGCTAAGGAACTCCTCGCCAGCGGCATCATCGGCGACCTGAATCTGGTCGAAGGCTCGTTGGGCCGCAACGACCCCAACGGTGCTTGGGAATATCCTGTCCCGCCTGACCTCTCAACGCAAACCCTCGATTGGGATACCTGGCAGGGCACGGTGCCGAAACGTCCCTTCGATGGCAAGCTCTTTGCCCGTTGGCGCTGCTGGAAGGAATATGGCACTGGAGTTTCCGGTGATCTTCTGGTGCACCTCGTCAGCGGCATGAATTATATGCTCGGTTGGAACGAGCCGCCCGCGCGCGTCATGTCCTTCGGCGCCATTCTCCGCTTCAACGATGGGCGCAACATGCCCGACGTACAACCCGTCCTGTATCAATATGGCAAGATCCCCGTGTATCTCCGCCTTAATCTGGGTTGCGAAACGCCGGAGATTTACCGTTTCCAGGGATCTAAAGGAATCCTGGAAGTGACGGAATTCACCATTACCTACTATCCGCAGACGGGAGAGGATACCGCCCCCAGTTATTACGCTAGCAGTTTCCCTCACGATCTGCGCGAGGCCTATTTCAAGGAATGGCACGAGAAGAATGATCCCGCTCCCGGGAAAGAACCTGCGCTCGAAGGATATACTTATAAGGGCGATTCCTGGGACGACGAGCGGCCGCACCTCTGGAATTTCTTCCAGGCCGTGCGTAGCCGGAAGCCCGTGACGGAAGACGCCGTTTTCGGGCACAACGCCGCCATTGCCTGCCACATGTCCAATGAATCGTATTTCCGGAGGAGTGCGGTGACGTGGGACGCTGCTTCGGGCCAGATCAAGAGCTGAACCTCGCCTGGATGTGCTGCTCGGATTTGTGAAGAAGGGGGCGGAGGCTCAGCCCCCTTTTTTATTTGGCGCGATGAAATTCGACGTAATCTCGGCCCTTATACAAGCGATATTTACCGCCGTCGGGCGTGGCAAGAACTTGCAGCGGCACAGGGTGCTTCATTTCGGAGTCCTTTGTCGAGGTAACCTGCAGCACATCATTCGCGCCCAGATCCATGACCACGAACTTGTTTCCTTCAAGGAAGCCGAACCCGTACGCGCCGGGCATCAGCTTCTGCCCGCCAATTTCAACCGCGACTTCGCTGATCAGGTAGCCCTGATACTTCTCGCGCAAGCCGGTCGAATATCCGGAGCTATCCACCAGGCCCGCAAGAACGTAGAATCCATCGGCATACCGCACGCCGCCCGTGTTGCGCATCTGCGTGCCGGCTGTCTGCCCACGGAAAAAAACCTTCTCCGGAAAAATCTTGGCCGTGATGTCGGCCGCCCTCAATACGGCTTCCTTGGCCGGCGGTGCGGCTTCCGCGGCCTTCTGGTCCTGGGCATAAGCAATGCCGCACACAATCAGCGGCAAACTGGCAAACAGCGCAATGGCGAGACGCACTCTCATCGGAATCTCCTTCAGTTACTACTCGGTTTGGTGGAACAGGGCGATTGTACTCCGTTTTGGGGCGTGCTGGCGCAATACGATGATAATGAAAATCGCGGAAGAGGTTGAGCCAGTTCCGTGGTTGTCAAGTTCAGAAAACTCTGCGAACTACAGTACGCCTTCGCCTCGTTCGTCGTTGCGGATGCGAATGGCTTCCTCAATCGAGGAAATGAAGATTTTCCCGTCGCCGATCTTGCCTGTTTTTGCGGCTTTCAGGATCGTATCAACGGCAGTGTGTACCAGCGCGTCGGCGAGGATTAGTTCGATCTTGACCTTTGGTAACAAATCCAGCGTGTATTCCCGGCCGCGGTAAACCTCGGTGTGCCCCTTTTGCCGGCCGTGGCCGCGCACTTCCGTCACCGTCATTCCGTCAATGCCGATGGCAAGCAGCGCATCCTTCACGGACTCAAAGCGCGACGGCTGGATGATGGCTTCAACTTTCTTCATGTAATCGCTCCTCCAGTTTCAGTTGTCACGTTGCCTCGCCCGGTTGCCGGGAAGCCTCAGGTTCGTGCGCCGCGGGCAATTTTTCGCCAAGTGAACAGCGCTGCCAGAACGCATCCGGCCGCCACCGGCACGAGCGGCGCGCCTCGAGTAATCAGCCAGTACGCCGAGAAGAAAACGGCAGCCAGGAAATAGTGCCACCGGTATTTCATTTCACGACCAGATACGCGCAGGAAACCAGGAATAGGAGAATCACAAATCCCACTGCGGGAACCTTCAGCGAATGCATCCAGCCCCCGCGCACGAGTCCTTCGTGCTTGAGCCGGCGAATCTCCGAAAGCTGGCGCCGCGCAACCGAAAGTTCCCACGGCTTGCACGCAAGTTCCAGCGCGCGGCGTGTCTCCTCTTCCGCTCGCTCAATCACGCGCAGCCGGAATAACAATTCCGAGTATTTTAGCTGGGCCAGAAAATTAGTTGGATCAATGCGGCGCGCCTCCTCCAACGCGTCCATGGAGCGGTAAACGTCATAGTTCATGGCATACGCCATGCCGAGGCAGGTACGCAGGGCAACGCTGGCGGGATTCTGCAGGCAAGCCTCTTTTAAAGAGGCGATGAGCTCCGCAAGCTGTTCTGGTTCGACGGACTGGAGATCGCGCCATGCAGCTTCCGGCAAACGGTGGTTGGCCTGGGCGGGTAAACTCTGTTCCAGTTGTGGTGTAAGTACTGTCTGCAAGGTATCCATGATTCGCTTCCTCCCTACATCTCCGCTTTCAATTCAAATTCCGGATAGGCGACCGCGCCCATTTCCGGCAAATCGAGGCCCTGCAGTTCGGTTTTCGCGGAAACGCGCTGCCCGACAAGCAGGTTAATAACGAAGCCGAACACGAAGCTCATCACAAACACGAAGCCAACCAGCGTGGCCACGCCGAGCAATTGCGCGACGAGCTGGCTTGCGTCTCCGTAAAATAGTCCCGTCACCGAACCGTTCACGCCATTCCAGGAGCCGCCATAGTTGCTCTTTCCATCGGCAAACAGCCCCACGGAAATCACGCCCCAAATGCCGCAAACTCCGTGCACCGAAACTGCTCCAACGGGATCGTCGATCTTCAACACGCGTTCCACGAAGCTGACGGAAATGCACACGAGCACTCCCGCGAGCAGGCCGATCAGTACTGCGCCCACCGGATTGACAAAAGCGCACGGCGCGGTAATCGCTACCAGCCCGGCGAGGAATCCGTTGCCGGTCATGGAAGCGTCCGGCTTACGATAAACGAGCCACATATAGAGCATGGCGGACAGGAGACCGCTGGCGCTGGCCAGCATTGTGTTCGCTGCGATGGAGCCGATGCGGAGCGCGCCGTTCCCGGAAGCGCCTAGCGTGGAACCGGGATTAAATCCAAACCAGCCAAACGCCAGAATCAGGCAGCCTGTCAAAACGATCACGATATCGTGCGCGAGAATGGCTTGTGGACGGCCGTTGCGCGTGAACTTGCCGATCCGTGGCCCCAGGATCATCGCAATCGCCAACGCGGTTAATCCGCCCACGGCATGCACCACACCCGAGCCCGCAAAATCCACGTAGCCTTTGCCAAGCCCGAAATTCGCTCCCAGGTTCGAGAGCCAGCCGCCGCCCCAGGCCCAGTTCGCAAAAAGAGGATAAGTGAACGCCGCGAATAGGAAGGAAGTAACGATGAAGGCAGAGAACTTCCAGCGTTCCGCGGCTGCGCCGGTTGGGATGGTGGCGCCGGTATCCATGAAAACCATCTGGAACAAAAACAGCACCATCACGCCGACGTCGTAGGTTCTCCCCTGCATCAGGAATAGGCCGTGTTGGCCGAATAGCCCAAACGGTTTGCCAAACAGCGTAATTACGTATTCCGCATTCAGCGGAGGTGTACCGCCCAGGTTGGCAATGGCGCCCACGCCGCCCATTTGGATCGAAAAACCGATCAGCCAGTAAGCCAGCATGCCAACACCATAGACGACCAGGTTCATCATCATCGTGTGGTTGGCGTTTTTCGCCCGCGCCAACCCCGTTTCGAGCAGCGCAAAGCCCAACTGCATGAACATCACCAGGAATCCCGTGATCAACGTCCACACAAAATTGATGGCAATCTTGTTTTGTCCCACCTGGTTGGCCAGATCGCCGATCGTGAGTCCCTTCTTGGAGTCGCTGACGGTAATGTCGCTAACGGTTCCCGTCTGGCTCCCCTCCGTGTCGCCTTTCGCGCGTGCATCAGGATTGGGCGCGGGCACGTTTGCGAGATCCGCGTCAGTAATTGCCTTTGGAGGGCCCGCGGTTGTGGCAGGAGCGGAAGCCGTGGCCGACGCCCCAGGAGCTTGAGAAGACCCAATCGGCGCCATACAACACGCGATGGCCAGGCCGAGCAGCAGTCTGTTGAGCGTTTTCATCCTCGCTTCACCCCTTCTTCCAAATGGCATTCTTTATATATTGCTTGTTGAGCAAACCAATGATGCCGAACAAGCTGACGCACAGTCCGAGAACGATGAGGACGAGCCGGCCGCCCAAAGAACTGGTCAAGGTCAGACTGAACAGGCTGATCAGGAACCCAAGCAGCGTCACTAAAACCCCGATGAGAATTTGCATTGTGTGGACTCACTCCTCCGCTTCTTCGAGTGGCTTGCACTTCAGGAAAATGACAATCGAGGTTACCAGAAACGCGGCAGCCAGCAGATAGAGAACGACACCCCCGCCGGCAAGGCCGCCGGCGAGAGCTGTAAACGCCAGCAAAAACGCGACGACACCCATGGCCTGTTTTGGATTAGCGCCCATAAACACACGTCCTTTCTTGCTGGGTGTGGAATATCATGAAATACGCCTGAGTTTGTATCAAAAATTATGTTTCATCGCATCAGAAGAAGACGATGACGTCACCCGCAAGGGTCAGCTGGCTATGCTTTAAGTAGTTGTCATATGCGGAACGGTCATACGAATGCTCGAAGCGGACCTCCGGCCGGAAGAGAATCGTCGTGCCCACCCAGTGACCCCAGCCGAGAAGATGCTCCGTGTATTTTGTTTTCGTCCCGGTGCGCTGGCCCACGATGTCATTAAAGAACTCATTGCGAATGGAAAGATAATCGTGCGGGCCAAATTGTTTCTCCAGGTAATTAACGATGGCGAATTCCGGGGCATAGCACGTCATCTCCGTCTTGTCCTTGCAGAAAGCGCCATTGGCATTCACTTCGGGCTGGAAAGGATCCCCGGCAGTGGAACAATTGGGAAACGTTGAGTTGTAACAGACATTGGGAGTATCGCGCTCGTATTGATACCAGGATTCCGTGCTGCTGTGCCAGGTGGACTCGCCGAACTTGTGGTACCACGTGAGGTAGTAAGCTTGCAGGTTGTTATAGGCGTATTTGCCGTCGTTGATGGAATTGGCGCAAAAATAAAGGTCGTCACTATTATGCTTCCAGTTGTATTGCAGGCAGGCGTTCAGCGTCAGCTTGCGGTCGCTCTGCTCCCACGGAGCCACGTCGCATCCAGGTGAAACACCAACCTGCACAGTCCATTCGTTGCTCAGTCGCGTTGTGGCATTGATGCCCGTCTGGGTGTAGCAATCAAACGTGTACAGCAGCGAATGGCTGTAAGTGTAATTGTTGGGCGCTAACTGCGCCTCAATGTCTGGCAGTGAAATATAGCGGCCGATGCGCAGATCCATGCCTTCGCCAATGTGAGGGAAATAGAAGTCGACATAGAGCATCACGGGATCGAACCCGTACTCTTTGCACAAGCCAGTGGCTTTCGCGCACCCGATGGGTTGTTGGCCGTTGGGTTGAGATCCCAAAAGTTGTTGGCTCAACCAGCCTTTTGCTGTTGTGAAACGATAGTCCAGCCCCCAAAGACCGGAAGCCCGGAATCCCCAGTCAAAGTGATCGGTTTGCACGGTGTTGGGCTGCCGTTCAATGTACAGCACCTCCTGGTCTGGTTCTATCGCATTGCCCACTTCATCGTAAGAGGTGGGGTAATTGTTGTACTTGCCGTTCGGATACTTTGGATAACTTGTGTCGTGGGAGGTGCTCCAATTGCCTCCCGCGTTCAGCCAGCCGTAAATTTGTATCCCGGTTCGTTTCCAGAAGTTTCCGTGTGGACCGTTCCAAATGGCCTGCATCAGCGGCCCGGATTGTGTCCAGGGAGTGGCGATCTCCACGGTCCCGCCGATGGGCCAATCCTCAAAAGGAAACGGCGGACCGGAAACCGGCGCTGGCCACGCCCCATCGCGGCGAGGAACCGGAGGATCAGTGCTTGGCGCAGGAAACCAATCGTCGTGATAGGCCTTGAAGAATCGGTGAAAGAAGGAACCTGCTGCCTGCGATTCAGGGCCGGGAGATGTGGCCGGCTTTGCATCTTGCTGCATAGAGCTCCCGGCATTAGCCATGCCCAGTACCAGTTCAGTTGAATGAACTTCGCCAGCCACAAGCTCAACGGCCGTGAGCACAGAGTTGTCGAATCCGATCTTATGAGCTTGCAGACTGTACGGACCGGGAGGGACACCTGCGACTACGAATGATCCATCCGGACCGCTGAATACCGTGCGCTCGGTGCCTTGCGTGATGTTGCGGACGATCACCTCCGTCGCCGCCACCGGAAGCAAGCCCCCGGGATCCCGCGTAATCCCCCGAATCGTGGCCGGGCGTGATTCTGATGGCCCGGCTGCGGCGCTACCTCCTTGAAGTGACACAAAGGTCGCGACCAATACGAGAGTCCTGAAACAATTTGCAAACTGCATTTAGTTCCTTGTAACGCGAGTAATCTAAGGTCCACGGAGTGTAGGGAGTAAGGTGTAAGAAATCCATAAAGATGCCTGATGATTCTTTGCGTTCAACTGATAGGTTTCTTCAATGACTGGCAGCCGCAATCGACATACCTTGACGTTGCGGAGAGAGGTTCCGGCAAGTGCCTGTTTGAATCAAAGCAACTAACGATTGGAAGTCGTGCGGGCGAGTGGATTTGAATTGCCCCACTGCTGGTCTCGAATCACGGCATTCACAAATCTAATTTATTGAATCGGTCGGCCTTTCCTAGGAACCCACGAGCTCCTGCGCATGGACCGGCACTTTCGTCAGGGTTTCGACACGCGTGCCGTATTTGCCCAACGTATTCTCCACCACGCAGAAATCGAAACCGGGCATGACAACATCATTCCAGTGGTCTCCGATTCCGCGCAGCGCCACATCCAGCATGGTGACAATCCGCTCGCCCAAAGGTTCCTGGCTATCGAGCGTGATGGCCCCGTAAAATTCCTGGCATTCCGTGTAGCCCGAATTGTGTGTGCCCGTGTACGGCTTTTGCGCGGCGAGATCGATCTTCAGCCCAATGCGCTGAGAGATTTCTTGCGACCGTTCCGCGAAGAAGTTCACCAGAGCCTGCTCTTGCAGTCGCGCAGGCAATCCCTTGCTGGCCACCTCGCGATACCAGTGTTCGCCAACTCCGTAGCCTTCTTCGACCAGATCGAACCAGTACTTCTGCTCCGCGGTGACCTTCTTCGGCGAGTCCACGGCAATCACGGAACGGCGAATACAAGCCGTCAGCCCATCCCGCTTCGGCGCAACGCCTAAGTGGACCCAATCGCCTTCATCGATTTTTCGGTTGAGCGCTGGCCCGATGAGCGTGCGGTTGGCTGTGTTCGCCCCTACCATGATTGGAAAGCCGTCGCGTTCGGAACCCAGCATGCGCCCAACCCAGGCGCCCCAGGCCGCCACTTCGGTTTCGAGACGTCCGGGGCGCAGAACTGCCAGCATTGCCCGCATCATGGCATCGCCAATGACACACGCATCCGCAATCAGTCGCATCTCGATCTCGCTCTTCTCGTACTTCACGCGGTAGTAAAGTTCCTGGGCATCCACAACACCATCCGGGCCATAGAGTTTTTGCACATACTCGACGATGCCCGCGGGGATCACTTGACGGGGTGTGAGCAGCGCGATGTGATCTACCTCTTTGCCTGCCGCGGCCCGGATGACCTCCTCCAGGTGCTCCGCGCGAATCGGATACTTCTCGTCGGCCAGTTGCAGCAGTTCAACCTTGTGGACTATCGCCCCAGCCCTGTCTGCGAGTTGCTCGGCAACATACCCACCTTCCAGTCCGGCCACCACGTGAAACCCTTTCGGACCGATCACTCCCGCCACCTGTTCAATGGAAATATTCGTATTTCCGCCCAGGTAAGGTACATCGCCCGCATAGTGCTCGTCGGAAAATACTAAACCCACGGTGTGCCCGTGTTTTTGCAGTGCCAGGTTGGTGCGTTGAACGCGCGACTGGAACTCTTCTCGCGGCGCCATAAACTCGCGATCAATTGCAGGTGTTTCTTCCAATATTCGCAAAACCCTGTCCAGGTCCTGCCGGTGCGCTTCAAAAGACGGTCGTGAGTTCATGGAATTGGTCCTCTATTCTCCTGGATTAAGTTTTCATCAGGAACATCGCTGCATCTATTGCTGAAGAGCCACGGTCTTGGAATTGACGTTCCATCCTTCGATTTCCACGCTCGGGGTCGCTTTACCCGCATCCGAGGTGTGATAAGTGGCGGTTACCTGGCGCGTTTCCCCTGGCAACAGCGCGAAATAATTGTCCTGCCACAGGACGGGCAAGATTTCATTCTCCTGCTCACCTTCGCGGTTCACGCGGTTGCTCGAGGTCTTGTTCACCTTCAAATGTACAGCAAAAGCGAGGGCCGAAGATGGGTTGTGAACGGTCACCGTTGTTGAGCTTTCGTCGCCATCTCGTTTGTACCGTGCGGTGGCGTCCAGGTCCACCCGCGGCAACGTATTCAACCCTGTGTAGTCCGCAAAAGTCTTGGTGGGGCTCCAAGTCGAAATATCGTATTCGCCCGTGGGATCTTCTTCTTGTCTGGCCCAGTCGATCGTTTCTTCCCGGGTAGAGAGCCAATAGAAGTTTCTGCTCTTGATCTGGCCCGCCGATTCCAATGTGAGGCTGACGAAATAGGTCCCGCTCAGGCCCTGGAGGGAAGGCAATGTGAGCACGCGGACACTGCTGTCCGCGCCTATATTCACCTCGGCTTCCTTCGAGAATTTCTCGGCCATGTCCAGGTTATAAATCTTGGCCGTAACTTTCAGATTGGCGAACGGTTCGTAGTACGAATTGACCACGACCACTGACCGGTCGTCGTAGGAGTACTGCACGTGCAGCGGTTCACAAGCTTTCTTCACGCCGAAGTACGATCCCCCTGGGCGTAAATACCAGTCATACATGTGCCAAATCATGCTGGGCCAGGCGTTGTTCAACATCCACTGAATGATTCCGGTGGAGGTGTACTTGTTCCGGCCATACGCTTCCATCATAGCCCGATGGTCTTCATAGGCCTGAACCTGGGCTTTGAGCGCGTACTCCTCCACGGATTTCGCCTCTCCATACCGCTTGTTGAGCGCTTCCGTGAATACGTCCAAGGTGCGAGACATACCCCCGGCGTGGTACTCCCAGGCGGAATCAATCGGCCAGAGGTGGTCCTGCGGCAGCATGCGCCGTAGGCTTTCGATCGGAGGGACGGCCGGGCCGGGACTGGTTTCGGTATTGAAACCGAACGCGCCCCCGTGCCTCGTATCCAGATACCAGAACGAAGGTGCGACGTACTCGTAAGGGCCGGTCATCTTCACGCCGCTTGGTCCGACCGTGGTCGTCCTCCCTGCTGCGGAAGAGACGGCGGGATTCGGCCAGTCCGCCTCTTTCAGAATCTGCTGATACAGGCTCTCAATCCTGGGCGGAGGCGCGAAATCACTGCCGTACAAGAAGGTCAAAACGGATGGATGGCGTTCCAGCCGGCGGATTTGGTCGCGCATCGAATCCCCAGCGATGCGTTCAGTTTCCGTGTCCCAGGCGGGCCAGTTTTCCCACTGGTCGCAACAGCACCAGCCTGCCATCACAAGAATGCCCATCTGGTCCGCGAGATCGAAGAAATGATCGTTCTCAAGTTTGCCTTCCAGCCGCACCGCGTTGAGGTTGAGATCCCGCACATAGTTGAGTTCGGCTTGCTGCCTGTCCGGCGAAGAGCGCAGCAGCATATCAAAGCTGTACCCGGCTCCACGGATGAGGATGTTCTTGCCGTTAATCTGAAAGACGCGATGGCCTTTCTCGTCGATAATCGATGTCACCTGGCGCACGCCAAAACGAATGTGCGCTGAGTCTGAAACTTGCCCTCCTGCCTCGACCGTCAATTCGAGCGGATACAGTTCCTGCTTGCCAACCTGGACCGGCCACCACACACGGGGATTCGTCAGATTCAACTGCTGAAATTTCTCCGGCGTGAAACGAACCACTTGAGTTTCCCCGACACCGAGGTGTACGGGTTGCTCGAAGGCAATGCTTTCAATGTGTCCCCTCAGAATTCCTTCCACCGTATGGTCAGCGGAATTCGTCAACTCCACTCGCACGGTCAACATCGCCTTGTCCGTGGAAGGCAGGTTGAGCTTGGTCAGCTCGGCTGGGTAACGCAGGATGATTGGCCCGGTGGCGCGAAGATGCACGTCGCGCCAGATACCCATCTCCTTATCGGGCGGCATCGGAGCCCAGTCGACCAGCGTGATCGCCAAATCGCGCGGCTGAGGCGGGAATACTTGCACGGCAAGTGAATTGATTTGGCCGGGCTTGGCCGCGGCTGTCACATCGAACTCGAAGAGCCTCCACATTCCCGCCAGCTTTTCCGAAGAGGCGATTTGCACACCGTTCATCCACACGTTCGCCCGGTAATTGACGCCATCAAATCCCAGCCAGATTTTTTTGCCACTGTAATCAGGCGGGAGCTGAAATTCTGTGCGGTACCACCATGCCTGGCGGAACGGGCTGTCTGGCGGCATCATGATATTTGAGAAGTCATCGAATATCGGGTAAGTCGTACCAGGGATGGAACGCAAGTTCATCCCGGTATACGGATCAGGGTAAACCTTGTCTCCAACTAGCGCGCTCAACACGGTGGAGGGAAGCGTTGCCGGATACCAGTCCTTCGCGGGAAAACCAGCGGTCGAGATGGCGGCCCCGTCCGCATGCACATTGGATGAAGACTGGATGAACCAATTCTTACTCAGCAGCAGTTTGGTAGAATAGGTGCTTTCCTGTGGGAATGCAGCCACCGTGGCGACAAAAGAACAAAAAACAAGACAGAAAACACTCAGGCTGACAAGCCGGACCATCGATATCGCTCCTCTTTGAATGAGCTGGCGGGCCACATGCTGTCCGTCGGGGATGGAATAAGCCTATTACCCTGGCTATCAAAATACTACCGGGATGTTTGCGCCACCAAGTCGCGAACTCACAAGCGCAAAAGCGGAGCAAGTGTGTATCTCGATGAAGACGAAGGAAAAGTGGTCGGGGCGAGTGGATTTGAACTTGAGCCGTCTTGCGGGCGTCTGAGCCCGCAGGCGAAATCCTGAGCCCCGCGAAGGACCTCTCCCTCATTTTGACTATGGAGCCACTTTATAATATTGCGGAAAAGTGGTCGGGGCGAGTGGATTTGAACCACCGACCTCCTGGTCCCGAACCAGGCGCTCTAGCCAGGCTGAGCCACGCCCCGACAAATCACCCGGAGCCACAATACGCGCTCCGGGCTGAACATCTAGGTTAGCACAGCTAGTGCGCAAGGTGCCAGGAAACGGCTGTCGCGGCCCCGGGAAATCCCTTCTTTCTAAGGCACATCGCTCCAACGCTCCAAAATAAACTGCCGCAGAGCTCTCTTGCCTCCTGGCAATTCGTTTGTTTGTTGTGATGGGTCCTAAAAGCTATAACGCAGCGCGAATTCCATCACGCGTGGCTTGGTTAACGTGGATGAATAGAGCCCAATCGTGCTGGGATCCGTGAACGCGCTGTTATTCGTCAATGACCCCGGGTCGAATCTCACCGAGTTCGTCAGGTTGTAGGCGTTCGCGCTGAAGCGCAGTATATGCCTTTCGGTAATGTGGAAGCTTTTGTTGACGCCTGCATCAATCCCGAAAAAGCCCTGGCCACGGAAATTATTTCTCTGGCCGGATTCTCCCGGGTACGGCAGCCGCAGCACCGAATTCCAATAGGTGCTGGGGTCAGCTACTCCCGCGGCGCCGATATTAAATGCGTACGGCAATCCTCCGACGTAAGTCAGACCCGCGTGCACCGGGGCGATTTGTACGGCCTTCCCTTCCAGTTGGTAGTTCGTGTTGTAGGTGCCTCCCGCATCAATGCTGAAGGGAAACCCGCTGGTCCACCGGTAGATACCGGAAATCTCCCAACCTCCCAGCAAGGCATCCGTGAAGTGGTTCCAATCGTGTCCGAAACGGCTGCCCCGCCCAAAGGGCAGATCGTAAACCCAGTTCGAGTTTATCTGGTGCGTCGTGTCGAAATCGGAGACCGCCCGCATTTGCGAGGGATCCCAAGTGTTGATGACGGCGCTCAACCCTCCGAACGTTGATGCTCGTTCCGCGTCCGAACCTTCATCGATGGATTTCGAGTATACGTAGTTGAAGTCGAACTGCAGCCCGTGCATCTGGCGGCTGCGCAGCATGAACTGGCCTGCATTGTAGTTGCTGTTGCCGATGCTCGACCACGCGTACAACGCCGAAAACTCCGTGTTATAGAAAGCATAAGGAGTATCCACACCATTGATATTCGCGCAAGCCGGGAAGCAGTACGAATCGAAAATATTCACGAAATTGGATGCCCCAAACGTGGACGGCCCCCAATTGCAATAGAACAGTTCATACATCGCCTGGGTTGATGTCGGATTGGCTAACGCTTGGTTACCGGGGGCTCCGCCCAACCCTGTTTGCGGATTTGCACACGTAGTGCCATTGACGCCAGCAGCATTGGGAAATACGTCCTGCCAATACGCAATATTTGGCACACTCCCCACCGGCGTGTTCGCTTGTGCCAGCTTCGCCAATTGTGTTGCTGCTGTGAAGTAATCCACTCCGCCCTTCGCTGGATCCTTCAAATCGAGAGGCATGGCCAAGTCGCGCTGCTGGAGCAAGCGATGGCCAAAACGTCCGACATACGCGGCCTCGAACGTAAATCCCCCCGCTAGTTCCCGCGTAATGGAAAAGTCTACCGTCTCGGAGTAAGGTGTCTTCAGTTTGTCGTCAAAGCCCCAGGTAATTTGCTGCAAGGGGTTTCCCTCGGCGCTGAGGGGAGGTACGTAAGGAAACGGCCCCGTTGGAGCAAGATTCAGAAGGGTGTTTCCTACCGCATCGGTTGTCGGAATCTGGTTCAGCGCAGTGAACCGCGCACTCCCATCGATTGTCTCCACGGAAGCGGGATTGCTCACAACGGTGTTCAGGCCGAACGACCCGTTCTGATCAAACGTATCCACGAGCGCGGTCCCGAAGTGGTCATAGACGATCGCGAATCCACCCCGGATCGAAGTCTTACCAGCACCACCGAACAAAGCTTTCAGCAGTCCTTCGGACGAGGGATTCGGCGAGTAGGCAAAAGCCAGTCTCGGCCCCAGATCTTTGTAGTCCCACGGCCAGTATGGCTTCTTGCTGTTGCCTTGGCCGCAGGGGCTGTACGTAATGGTCTCGTCGTAAGTTTGGCCCTGTTGCATGGCCGCCGCTCGATTAGTCACGAACTGGTTCAGGCTTTGGTCCGGACAGACCTGATTGCCATTCGTTTCATAGACGGGTTGCAGAAGCGAGTAACGCAGCCCCGCTGTGAGCGTCAGGTTGGGTGTCGCTTTCCAGGAATCCTGAACATAAAAATCGGACTCCCACGAACGGAAGTTCTTTGGCACCAGTGTGTCTTGCGGGATCTGCACGCCTTGGGCCGTGCGGTTGTACTGGCCTGTAACTACGGTAATCAGTCCGAGAATATTGCCGATCGCATAATTGTAAGGATTCGAGTTGTTGGGATCCACCGCAGGGAAGCCAAATGCGACAGGGTCTTCGCTGCCTCCGCTGCCAGCGGCCTCAGCGTAAAGGTAGTTTGGATTTGTGTTCGCATAGTTGATGTTGGCAACGTCCGTCTCTCGCGAGTTGGTTATCCGGCGAACATTCGTCCCGAATTGCAGCGTGTGCTTTCCCTTCGTCCACGAGAGATCGTCAAGCCAGTTGTAAACCGGGATATGAAACTTTCGAGTAAAGGAAGTGCTTGGTTCCACTGAACCAACGCCCGGATGCAGATCATCAAAGTATCGGAAAGTCACCAGAGGCCCGTTCTCGATCCCCAGATTGTCCTGGCTTTGCCGGGTAAGTCCAAAGCGCAGGCTGTTGGTAATCGTGGTGGAGAACGTTGCCGCATAGCCGGCCGCTATGGCGCGGCTGGTATCTCGAAGTATGTTGTTCGGCGGGTCGCCGGGGAACTGGGGCGGTTGGGCCGTTTTGTCCGTTTGATAATTGCCCCGCACAAACAGCCGCTGCGTTCCCGTATGGTTGATGTTGTAATCCAGTTTCGCAATCGTGGTGTTCAATCGCGTGGGATTCGGCGCCGAGAAACTGTAACAACTGATATTGAATCCGTCGGCATTCGAGCACGCCGACGAATTCGCCGTCGGGTACTGCTGGAAAACTCCTGTTCCTTGTGCATTGGCGACGAATTTATTCACGCCATTTCCATTCGGACAAGATCCTATTGTCGTGCAATTCGGATCCATCGTGGCAATCTGCGCTGGTCCGACTCCATTTGTGCCCGGAGCGAAGGAGTAGGTATTCCCGCTGAGTCCTTTCACGGCCGGGAGCCCGTTGTTTCCCCCCGGGCAGACCTGGACGGCGGTTGCAATCACGTTTCCGTTTGCATCGAGCGTCGGCGCACAGGGATACAAAACCACTCCATCTTGGAGATTGGGAGCGGGCACGTTGCGTTGCACTTCCTGATTTTCTGCCTGGCGTTGTCCCTCGTAGGTGCCAAAAAAGAAGAGCCGGTCTTTGACGATCGGCCCCCCTAGCGAGCCGCCAAATGTGTTGCGTACCAATTTGGACGGAACGTTGGGCAGGCCGTTCGAGAGCTCCGTCTCTTTATTGAACCAGTCATTCGCCACGGTATTCGTGGGACGGTTTTGCTCATATAACGAACCATGGAAGGTGTTCGTGCCGCTCTTTGTGACCAGCGTGATCTGTCCGCCGGAGGATCTGCCCTGATCCGCGTTGTCTCCCGTCGTGGTCACGCGAAATTCTTCAATCGAATCGAGCGTCGAGCGCACCGCGCCCTGGAATGCCGTCCCCGTTGACTGTGCGTTATCGTCAACGCCGTCCAGTGTGATGTTGGCCTGATCGCTGCGGCCGCCGTTCAACGCGCCGTTGCGTGTATCAACCGTGTCTGTTGGATTCGTAATGTTTGCGATGTAGGTGACACCGGGCTGCAAACTGAGCACGCCCGCCGCGTCGCGCCCCTCGAACGGCAGAGCCAGAATCTGTTTCGATTCAAAGGTGTTGCCCATCGTGGCATCCTGGGTGTTCACGGTTTGCGAGGCGGCTTCCACCTCAACGGTCGTGAGCCCCGAGGCAATCTGCATTTTGATGTCATCCGTGGCCGGCGTCGAAACCAATAGCACCAGTCCGTTCTGTTTGTAGCTCGCAAATCCTGGCGCGCTCACCGTCAAGACGTAAGTGGCTGGCCGCACATCCTGAAATTGGTAAAAGCCGTTTTTGTCCGTCTCCGTGTTCAGGCTTACACCGATTTCCGGGCTCGCCAACGTCACCTGAGCCGCGGGGATTACGGAACCGTTCGGGTCCATCACCGTTCCGCGCAACGACGTCGACCCGGTTTGCGCAAATCCAGAAACACCACAAAACAACAGAATAAAAGCCAGCCAAAACAGCGAATAAACGCGCTTCATAATGACTTTACCCTTTCCCCCGACCACTTGAGCAGTCAGTGGTTCCCTCGAGAGTCCGAATCCCACAATCACCGTGTTCACTCACTCGCAGTCCTAACCCCTGGCCACCACGCAGCAAAACCGGAATGCGGCTGAAAAAATGATCTTGCGAATATTGACCCCGAGTTTCACGGCCCTGCCCCAGCAAATGCAACTACTCCCTTAGCCTTGATGTCAGGGACCTTCACACCATTCCGCTACTGGCCAAAATACAAACTGCCACCAGTGGCAGCCATACCCCCTCCCACTAGCACCCGTTGTAGCACCGTTTTGGTCCGTGAGGTAGTTCGGAAGAGGCAGGAACCCCAACACTCCTCCCTCGAGACTTAGCAGGTCGAAAGAAATCACCCTACGAAAGTTGAGACTTCCCAGCTAACCTCGACACACCACGGATATTCTTGAAGTTTTCAAATTCTTAGACAAATTGAGGCTTGTGTCAAGAAAAGTTCCTTGAATGATTAGGAACAGAATTACGAATACTTGGAAGGCCGCCAGACACCCCTTAAGCTGTGAAGAAAAGCTGCTTTTCCGGGCACTCGTTCCCCGCCCTGCCATCCCCTGGCCATTCTCGCCGTTCAGGGTTTCCCGAAACGCAGCAAACGCGCCTGCGTGATGGCGGTGTTCGCCAGGATCGGCTCCAGAATCGCCGCCGTCACCTCGCCATCCAGCCGCACCAAGGACACTGCCTCCGCCCCAAGTGCGGCCTCGCGGCGTCCCAGCGCAAACGTGGCGATGTTCACGCCGAGTTTCCCCAGCGTGGTCCCTATGTAGCCGATGACGCCTGGCTCGTCGTTGTTGCGAAGATAGAGCACCGTGCCTTCCAATTGGGCTTCCAGCGCAATCCCATCAATGTTAATCGCGCGAGGCGAGCCGTCGTGCAATACCGTGCCTTCCGCGCTGAATCCCGTCTCTCCCTCTTTTCCCGGCACGGCTGCCACTTCCAGCGTGTGTGGAAAGCCATGCTCCCGCCGCCGCGTCTCTTCTTCGACGGTTAGACCCCGCGCCGCCGCAATCGCGGGAGCATTCACGACGTTCACTTTCTGATCGAGCACGGCATTCAATAGCCCCGCAAGCACGGCGCTGCGCAAGAGGTGTGTCCCCACCTCCGAAAGCTCGCCCGCATAGCGAATTCGTATGCGAGCCGGCCGCGTTACCGCCGCCTGGGAAACCAGCGAACCCAGCCGTTCTGCCAGTGTCAGGTACGGCCGCACGCGCCGGTATTGCTCCGGCGAAAGTGCCGGCAGGTTCACCGCGTTGCGGATCACGCCTTCCGCCAGGTAGTCCCGCACCTGCACGGCCACCTGAATGCCCAATTCCTCCTGGGCCTCCGCGGTCGAGCCCGCCACGTGCGGTGTAGTGATCACGTTCGGCAAACCGATCAGCGGCGAATTCTTCGGTGGCTCTTCCGCAAACACATCCAGCGCGGCGCCTGCAACGTGCCCGCTCTTCAGCGCGGCCGCCAGGTCTGCTTCGTTGATCAGCTCGCCGCGTGCCGCGTTCACGATTCTCACGCCTTTTTTCATCTGCGCAATCGTGGCGGCGTTGATCATGTTTTGCGTTTGCGGGCTCACCGCCGTGTGCAGCGAGATGAAATCGCTCTCCGCCAGCAGTTTCTCCAGCGGCATCAGCTCAACGGACAATTCCCGCGCGGCGGCTTCGCTGATGTACGGATCGAACGCCACAATGCGCATGTCAAACGCAACCGCGCGCGTGGCCACTTCGCTCCCAATACGCCCCAAACCAATTAATCCCAGAGTTTTCCCGCGCACTTCCGCGCCAGAGGACGACTTCTCCCATCTTCCTTCGCGCATCGCCGCGTCGAACTTCGGTACCTGGCGCACCATCGCCAACAATAGCGCGAACGTGTGCTCGGCCACGCTCACCGAACTCCCGCCCGGAGTGCTCATTACCAGGACTCCGCGCTTGGTGGCTTCGTCCAGATCGATATTATCCACGCCGACTCCCGCGCGCCCCACCACGCGAAGGTGCGGCGCCTTGTTCAACAAGTCTGGCGTCACCCGCGTCGCGCTGCGAACAATCAGTGCCTCCGCATCCCCCAACTCACC
The DNA here is from genome assembly GCA_963702915.1 of Candidatus Acidiferrales bacterium. Classification (GTDB taxonomy): domain Bacteria; phylum Acidobacteriota; class Terriglobia; order Acidiferrales; family UBA7541; genus Acidiferrum. Next base: position 4,547,467 of record OY969770.1, on the reverse strand, counting down.
CAGGAGCGTCTCCTTTGTCGTCTGCACAATGTTCCAGCCGGTCTTCTTCAAAAGCTCCACGCCGCGCTCGCTGATCTTGTCCGCAACGATAACTTTCATGAGTCCTCATTTCGGGTAGGAGCCGCTGCACACTCACTGGCGGTCTCCTCCCAGGATGGAAAACTAACCAAAGTACTGTGCGGCTCGCTTCATGTCAATTGAGGCTGTCAGGAGAAATCTAAATGTTCGTGATTCGTGTCTGTTATAGTTCTCGGAAGGGAGTCGCCATGAGTTTTTCCGAAAAGATTCAGAAGGATATTGTCACGGCCATGAAGGCCAAGGACGAGTTGCGCCTGAGCGTGCTGCGCATGGTGAAATCCGCCGTGCAGCTCAAGGAAGTGGAGAAACTGCGCGCCCTGGACGACGCCGAATTCATTCAACTTTTACAGACGCTGCTCAAGCAGCGCAAAGAATCGATCGAGCAATTCACCAAGGGCGGCCGCCAGGATCTTGTCGAGAAAGAAACCAAAGAACTGGCGATTATCGAGAGCTATCTGCCCGCTGGCGCCTCTGAAGCTGAAATGGATGCCGCCGTCACGCAAGCCATCGCCGACACGAAAGCGGCTTCCATCAAGCAGATGGGCGGCGTCGTCAAGGCTGCCAAAGAAATCCTGACCGGAAAGACGGTTGACGGCAAAGCATTGAGTGATCGCGTCCGCGACCGCCTCTCCAAACTCGGCTGAACCGGTCTTGCCTTTGTAGCGGCCACCTTCTGAGGTGGGCGCCTTTATCTGTCAAAAACCCATGTCTCTCCCGGAATCCATTCCCGTTCGCTACTCGGAAGAAGACGCAGGCTATGTCAGCGTCCGCCCCGTGGTGAAACAGGTTTTTCGTCTCCACGAACTGGCGGACATGGTCGTCAGTATTGCAGGCAAGGACGGCGCGCGTGTGCAGCAGATTTTCCGCAGTGGCACCGCGGTTTACAACGGCTACCGTTACTGGTGGGAAAGCATTGTGGCGGAAACTGCGGAAATCGATGCCCTCCTCGCACCCTTCCCCGATGATGATCCCACTCGAACGTTCGAGCCGTCCAAAGCCACCACCGCACTTCTGGAGTTTGGCGGCGGCACGCAACGCCACGTCGCCGAAATCACTCGTAAGGAAGCTTCCGCAAAGAAATTCCTGGGAAAACTGACGCCCTGGCAGGCGCTTCTGCAAAACGTCGCCAGTCATCCGGCCCGCTACGAGAAGTATTCCCACGCGCGCCGCGCCGACCTTTTCCGTATTTCCCTGCCTTATGCCGACGCTCAACAGTTGGTTGCAGCCCTGCTCGAAGCCGCCCCGCGCCACCTCCGCCACCGCTGGAGCAACCTTAAACCTCCGGCCGCGATAACTTTTTTGATTCCTCGCTAGTCTTGGAAAAGCCGCAAACCCCTCAGCTCCCCTTCGGCTTCAGCACGGCGGTGCTCCGTTCGTCCGTCGCAATGATCCGGTAGAACTTCTTCAGTTGATCGAGTTTGTCCACCGGCACGCTCAACTCCTTCAACTCCAACTTGCGTGTGTACACCAGCGTTCCCTCTTTCACTTCGCACTTGCTGTGAAAATTTCCAAATGAGTATTCCGCGTCCGCGGGAAGTGGCAATTCGTCCACCTCGTATCCCGCCGGCAATTTGATTTCGACGGTATCCACATTCTTCATCAGTCCCTCGAACTCCACCGGATACTTGCGCGGCTCTTTCTTTTCCAAAATGTCGCTGGACCAGTTCCCCATCACCCGCGGCCGCACCAGCAGCAGATTCCCGGCACTTTTCGCGTAATTCCCGGCCGCAAACGAATAGATGTATTCAAACGGCTCATCGTGGACATCCAGGTTCCCGACTTTCGCTGATGTGATTTGGAATGTCCCCAGCGAATGAGACAAGAGCGACTCAAGGTGTTTGATCCGGTCGGTGTCCTTGGTTACCGAGCGCAGCTCAAAGCGCTGCTGATCCGCAAAGTCTCCTCGTAGAACTTCCGTGACATCGCCGCTCAGCGTTCCTTCCGGCGACAACTTCAACTTGGCGATCCGTTGCTGTCCGCTTGCGGAGGGAGAAAGCTGCGGCAACCGGATCAAATCCCCTCCGTCCTCGGTGACCAACAGCCCATAGTTGCTCTGCAGATGACCCCTCAATTGGCCTAAGGGTGTGACTTCGCTGGTGGGATCAAAGATCAAAATCCTTCCCAGTTTCGGATGATTGTAGATCGCTATCAGCGATGGATCTTTGACGTCATCCGGCAGCCGGATTCCCAAAATCTCGTGATTAAACCAGTACATATGGGGAGGAGTTGTGGGGGTTACTCCGCCGCGCTGCGTATTGATATCCAAGTAGTAGGAATCGACACCAATCTCCTTGAGCATCGCGCTCATCAGCGTTGCCTTATCCTTGCAATCGCCGTACTTGTGCGAATAGATATCCCGCGCCGGATGCGGCTGCCATCCCCCGATTCCCAGTTCGATCGCTACGTAGCGAATATCCTTCTGCACAAATGCGGCAATGGCCTGCATCTTGGCCAGCGTCGTCGGCGCGGGTGCCGTAAGCGCCGCAACTTTCTGCTTTAATTCGGGTGATGGATCGCGCTGCCCTTGAAACAGGCTGCTCTCCCACCGCGCCATGTCGTTCCAGTTCTCGAATCCCTTTTTCCCCGAACCCCCGGGAGGGAGTAACGACACAACCATCTGGCTGGCAACTCCTCGCCACGGCGGCATATCGTCTTCTGCCCGGATCGCCGGAACGTCCGTCACCACCCACTGCCATTGATTCCCGCCCCCAGGTGTGGGCTGGATCTCCGGATGGTTCATCCAGGTCGCTTTGTACTCCCAACCTGACGGCAATTGCAGTGAATATCTTGCTTCCCTCACAGGGATGGTGTCCTGAAAATCCCACCAGTCCTGCAAAATGAATGGGCGCTCCTCGGTTTCGATTTCATAGCCCACGACATTCCCTGGCTCCGCAGCGGGTATCCTTAGAAATCGCCTCTTAACATCCGTGATTAAATCCGCGTATTCCACCCCAGCAAAAGCAATGTCAACTGCCTCCTTTTCTTTTACTTCGTAGTCTTTCCCCTGTGCCGGAATGCACCAGGCCTTCATCCCGGTGATCTTCCGGTTGGAATCGAACTCGGCGGCGACCATCCCGTAGTCGCGGCCGCCCGGTCGCAGGATTTTGTAGGCCCTCCTTTCAATCACTTTTATCTTCCCCTCTGACTGCACGATTGTGATGTCCTCGGAGTACACCATGATCGCGTCGGTTTTTTCATCATGGGGTGGAAGCGGCGCCGCGGCGGCCGCATGCATCCAACTCGGCGCGTCCCCTGCCTGCACGTTTAATGGAAATAACGGCGTAAAGCACGCCAACATCACCGCCATCACGAAATAATCTGATGGAACTTTGCTGCGCTTACTGGCTGGCCGATGCGGCGCCGGGCAAAACCATGATTTGCTGGTCATCTTCCGTCCTCACTCTCTGATAAAAGCCGCGGATCGAGGGATAAAGGTCTTTCGGCGCAATCATGACATCTATGCGAAGTTCCCGCTGGATGTGGAGGAGGCCTTTCTGATCTTCCACGTTGAGTTTAAATTCCGCCCCTTTCAGGTCAAGGTCGACCGGCTGGGGCAGCGTGGTGGTTTTCCACCCAATTGGCAAATCGATGGTAATGTTGTCAATCTTCTTGAAGGGATACGCGAAATAGATCGGATACACCCGCTCGGCATGCTCAAACAGGTGCTTCTCGCTCGCCGAAAAGAGGCTCGCTGGGAGCAACACCTTGCGCCCTGCCGCCGTCGCGAATCCGGGAACTTTCAGCGTAAACTCCGCCGTCAAAGCCGTCTCCGAACTCTTCCAATCCGGCTGCTTCACAAGTTCCACGTCGCTGCCCAGCGCGATTGATTCCTTTACATCATCTTCGAGAAATTTTTTCCGGCTGGTTTCATCCTCATTCCGTTGATCTATCCGCCTCCACATTCCTTCCAGGCCCGTCCAGGTCACGGTTAACTTGCCTTCCAGGGAACCGTCCTCCGTTAACTTCAAGTCGCCCTTCCGTTCGATGCGCGAGGCATCGCTGTCGGGCAGGCTCGTGGTGATCCATTTCCCGCCCTCCTTGTCCAGTTTCAGCCCGATCACACCGGTTTCCATCCAAGGCAGCAATCCGAACGGCGTGAACGCTGCCCCGGGATCGAGGTACAACTCTTTCCCGTCCACTTTAACCAGCACGACGTTTGAGTCCAATTCGGCACTGTTCAGCCGCCCCTTGCTAAAAAAATACTCGCTGCGGCCGGAGACGCGGCATCCGTACGCCTCAAATCCCGCCGCGCGCGCCAACCCAAGGAACAACCATGTGATATCCCACCCGCTGCCATACTGATTCTTCCAGAGGACTTCCACGTTCGATCCCTCTTTCAGCTTGTCGCGTTTTTGCTCCTGTTCGGTCTTGCTGACTTCATAGCTCAAGTTGCGTACCTGCTGCGTGCGTGCGTAGATCTTCTGCAACTTCGCCATCGGAGGATCGCTGGGCGAAACAATCTGTGCCACCGCCTGCTCCATGGCTTTGCGCTTGTTTACAAACTCCTCCACGTATCCGTTTTGTTTCTTCCCGAAGTTGGCCCAGTATCTGTCCGGATTCATCTCCGGCTCGCCTTCGTTGTAGATGAAGTTCACTCTGAATTTCAGCTCGTTTTCCGGAGGCATGTGATCTTCGGTTTGGAATGCCGGAATATTATTGGCCTCCATCCAGATGAGATGATTCGGCTCCTGTTTTGCCGGAACAGTATCTTTTGGCAAACCCGCCGGCGAAATCCACATCACCCTCCAAGGATATTCGGTATAGGGCTTCAGGCTGAACTTTGCGTGCTTCGTGAACAGTTCTTCGCTCAAAATCCAGCGCGAGGTGAACAAAAAGTTCTCTTCAAAATCCTTGTCGTAACTGTACTCAACGATACTGCCTACCGTCGCTTCGGGCATCGAAAATGTCTTCGCCAGATACTTCTCGGTCTTCGATTTTACGATCGTGTTTTCATAGACTTTCCCATCAAAATTCACAATGGTACCATCGGGGCGGATTGTCCGCGCGTGAATCCCGCTCACTCTGTAGCTCCCTTTGAAAAAGGGAATTTCGATATTGGCGTACTTTCGCCCTTCCTCCGTCAGAATCTTGATGCGTAGGTAGTCGTGTTCCGTCGAGCCTATCGCCTTATCGTTCCGGTCCACTTGCCGGTACAGATAAATCGCCGGTGCACCCGGTGCCAACGGCTCGCTGGTCATCTTGAGTTCCGCGGGATCGATGGGCAACCATTCGTCGCCGGCCCGCGCGCCGGCAGAAAACAGCGTGGAAAGGAGCAGGGTTACAAGGGGGAAAAAAGATATCCGTCGCATGGCCAAGGCGAGCCTCCGTTTTGGCTTACATCTCAGACACAATCACAACTCAACTCTTAGACACCACTCTTTCTTCTTCGAGTTTTGGACCAGGTTCCGCCGCTGGATACCCGTCCATCCATTAACTTGGGTATTTCCCTGAACACTAACCATGGCCGTCAACCATGTCAAGTGCCCCGAACGCCTGCAGCATAAACTGGACCCGCTTCCTCAGACAGAATCGCAACAAGACGACAAGCCGGTGGACGCATGCCTCTCTTACCGGGTAGCGGAAACCCCGCCGGGCAAAAGGACGATTTGTTGATCATCCTGAGCCCGCACTACCTGAAAAAACCCGCGCAGAGCGGGATAGCTTTCTTTCGGCACCAATGTCAAATCCATGCGTAGTTCTCGACGAATGTGCACCGCGCCTTTCTGATCCTCCACGGAAAGCTTATAGTCCGCGGCCTTGGCATTCTTGTCGAACGGTTTGGGCAACGTAGTGCTCTTCCAATCCAGCGGCAAATCAATCGTGATGTCGTCGATTTTCTTCGCGGGATATTTGAAATAGATGTCATACACCCGCTGCGCATGCTCAAACATGTGCAACTCCTCCGCCGAAAACAGGCTCATCGGGAGCAACATCTTGCGTCCCGCCGAAGTCACGTACCCCGGCACTTTCACAGTGAACTCCCCCGTCAAAGGCGTGTCTGAATTTTTCCAGTCCGGCGGGCTGGTAAGATCCACCTGGCTGCCCATCGCGATGGAGTCCTTCAGATCGTCTTCAAGATACTTCTTCCGGCTGGTTTCATCCTGGTTCCGCTGCTCCGCACGGCGCCATGTTGCTTCCAGGCCCGTCCAGGTCACTGTCACCTTGCCTTCCAACGAACCGTCCTCCTGTAATTTCAAGTCGCTCTTCCGCTCGATCCGCGTGGCATCGCTGTCCGGCAGGCTCGTGGTAATCCATCTTCCGCCTTCCTTATCCAGCTTCAGGCCGGGGACGCCGCTTTCCTCCCAAGGCAGCAACCCAAAAGGCGCGAATGCCGCTCCGGGATCGAAGTACATTTCTTTCCCGTCCAATTTGACCAAAACCACGCTTGCTTTCAGATCGTTGCTGTTCAGCCGGTCTCTGTGAAAGAAATACTGATTGCGGCGCGAAACCTTGCACGGGTATGCCTCAATTCCGGCCGCGCGCACTAAGCCCAGGAACAGCCACGAGATGTCCTCTGCCTTGCCGTACTGGCTTTTCCACACTTCTTCCGCGTTCGTCGCCGATTTCAGATTTTCCCGTTTTTGTTCCTCTTCCATCTTGTGCTCTTCCAGGTCCAGGTTCCGTATCTGCTGCATCCGCGTATAAATTTTCTCCAGTTTCAACATCGGAGCGTCGTTCGGTGATACGATTTGTGCCTCCGCCTGCTCCAGTGCCTTGCGCTTGTTCACAAATTCCTCGGCTCGCCCGTTTTCCTTTTTCCCGAAGCTGGCCCAGTATTTGTCCTCATTCATTTCTGGCACGTCTTTCGTGTAAATGAACCTAACCCAAAATCTGAACTCGTTCGCTGGCGGCATGTACTCTTCGGTTTGAAATGCGGGGAGATTCTTGGCCTCCATATGGAGGATATGCTGTTCGTCCTCAGTCACCGGAGTGGCTTCGTTGGGCACGCCCGCCGGCCAGCTCCACACCACTCTCCAAGCAAACTCCCTGAAGGGCCTGAGGGTGAATTTTGCGTCTTTTGTGAACAGCTCTTCGCTCAGAATCCACCGTGATTCGACCAGCATGAACTGTTGATAAGCGTAGTTGAAGCTGTACTCAATAACGCTCCCCACCGTTACATCCGGCATCGTAAACGTCTTTGCCAGATACTTCTCTGTCTGCGATTTTACGATCGTGTTCTCGTAGATCTTCCCTTCAAAATTCACGATGGAGCCGTCCGGGTGGATCGTCCGGGCGCGTATCGCATTCACACGAAAGAGCTTCTTCTCAAAAGGGATTTCAATATTGGCGTACTTCCGCCCCTCTTCCGTCAAAATCTTGATGCGCTGGTAGTTGTAATCCGTCGGGTTCATCACCTTATCGGCACGGTCCACCTGCCGGTACAAAATAATTGCCGGTGCTCCCGGCGCCAGCGGCTCTCTGGTCATCTTGAGTTCCGCCGGGTCAATCGGCGGCCATTCGTCGCCGGCGCGCGCCGTGCCGGCGAATGCTGTGGCAAGCAGTGATATCAGGAGAAAGAAGAAGAGGTACATGCGTCGCATCGCCAAGGCGGGGCCTCCATGGGGCCACTTCTCACATACAATCACACCTCAGCCGGCAGAGATCACTTTTGATTCTTCGAGCTTTGGACCGGGTTCCGCCGCTCGCTACCTGTTCATCAGCTAACTAAAGTATTGCGTGAACACTATCCACGGGTGACATCCAAGTCAAGTGCTCCGCGCACATCAACTTGTGCGCAATGGGGAGTCTAAGGGTTAAGTTGTCCAATAGATTGCAAATCCGCTCTTTACATCATCGCTGTGGGCGGTGCGGGCTCGTCGGGGCGTCCCGCATTGGACAGTGGCACCAGGATCATAACCGCCACGAGCACCGCCAAAGCTATCAAAGGCATAATCGGCGAGTCTCCTATAGATAGATGAGCCAGCGTCGTGTTTGCATGAGGATCATGCGCGAGCCTCCTCGCAATGACAGCGGCCACACCGAGCCCGCACAGAGCCTCTCCGGCGATCAATCCCGATGCCGTCAGAACCCCGGCGTTGTCCACCCGCGCTTTCTGCGCGTCATTAAGGTTGCGCTTGTCGCGCAGGCGATCGGTTAACCAGCGAATCACGCCGCCCACGAACATCGCTGAGGTGGTTCCCAGCGGCAGATACATGCCAATCGAAAACAGCATCACGCTCTTCACTTGGATCAGGATCATGACGATACCGAGCAGCATGCCCACAATGATCAACGGCCAGGCCATGTCCCCGCCCACAATGCCTTTGGATAACATCGCCATGAGCCCGGCCTGGGGCGCGGATAGAGCGGGGCTTCCGAAGTGATACGCCTTATCGAGCACGGATAGCGGAAAGAACAGCACCAACGAGGCCATGACAATCCCGAGTAGATCGCCAATCTCCATCCGGGCAGGCGTTCCGCCCAGGATGTATCCCACTTTCAGGTCTTGCAGCATTTCGCCCGCAACCGCCGAAGAGACGCAAACCACCGCGGCCACTCCCAGTACTGCGGCAATTCCGCCGGCCCCGGAAACTCCAAGAGCCACCATCAGAAGCGCGGCGATCACCAATGTGCACAGCGTTAGTCCGGATACCGGATTATTCGATGAGCCGATCATTCCGACCAGATTCCCCGACACGGCCGCAAAGAAGAATCCAACGACGATCATGACACCGGCCGCAACCAGTGCACCGGTCAGGACCTTGGAAGCAGAGAAGCTCCCTGCGCTGCCGATGAAGTAGTAATAAAGCAGAACCATGGCCACGAACACGACGCCGATTCCCGCGAAGACTCCCTTAGCCGGCAGATCGCGCTCCGTGCGATCCGTCGCTGCGTGCGCTGCGGCGGACTTTTTCAGGTCGGAGATGGCTCTGCCCATGCCCATGGCTAATTGCTTGCGCATCTTGAACAAGGTATACGTCGCACCGACCAACATTCCACCCACCGCAATGGGGCGCACGATCGAGTAGTAGATCGCTCCGGCCAGCAACGGCCAGGAGAGCGTCTGTCCGGCCGGTTGTGCCGCCTGAATGTAGGGACCGACCGTGAACGTCAGCAGGGGAACCAGCAAACCCCATGCGAGCACTCCACCGGCGAAATTCAGCGCAGCCAGCCGTGGGCCGATGATGTAGCCCACGCCCAGGTATGCGGGACTGATGTCCGGCAGGGAGAAGAACGTGGCCCCTCCTGTCACGGTAGTGGCCACGCTCGGATTCGTGCTAGTCCGCAGAAGCAGTTTCTTGCCTAATGCGCTGATATTCGCGTTGAAGGTGTTATTCGGAGAGAACACATTCACTGCGCCCAGGAGGAACATGAGGGCGCCGAAACCCATGTTTGCGAAGAGAATTTTCGCCGCTCTCGCCCCTTGTTGCCCTGCCTTATGAATCTCGGAAGCCGCCACCGATTCGGGATAGGGCAGATCGGGGTCCTCCACCATCACGCGCCGCAGGAGCGTCACGAACAGAATCCCCAAGGTGCCACCGATCATCATCAGGGCAACCGCTTTCCAGTACTGCGCGCCCGTGAGTCCCGGCCACAATCCCGCGATCACGAAAGCCGGAATCGTGAACACGGCGCCTGCGGCAACCGACTCCCCGATCGAACCAATCGTTCTCGCCATGTTTTCTTCCAGCAGCGAGCCCTTCATCAAACGCAGTAGCGCCATGCTGATGACCGCCGCGGGGTATGTCGCCGCAATCGTCATTCCGGCTTTCAGTCCCAGATAAGCGTTTGCCGCCCCCAGGACCGCCGTCATGATCAGGCCCAGGAACACCGCGCGGAAGGTGAACTCCTTCATTTCCATGTTGGCTGGAACATACGGCTGGTGCTTCTTGGGGCCGGCCGAATCAACTGGCTGCGTGCTCATGCGTGAACCTCGCAACTACGTTGTGGGGTTGGTAGTTCTGGAAGACCCCGACGTTAGCACGCCCCTCAAGGCATCTGCAAGTACGGATGCAAGAGGCGGTCAGCCCTCCCTTCCATTTTTTCTTTCACTGCGCTGCGGACCGCCAGGATGGATGTACAATGGGGCTGCGCTCGAGATCTGAAACGAAATCCCACCTCAGTACGACGGAGCAATCCATGACGTCTGCACTCGAAAATCTGGAACCGCAATGCGTTTGGAAGTACTTTGACAAAATCTCCGCCATTCCTCGCGCCTCTACAAAAGAAGCTGCCGCGCGCGAATTTGTTCGCAGCGTTGCTACTAAACTCGGTTTGCCATCCACGCAAGACCATGTTGGCAATCTCGTGGTCCGCAAACCCGCTCACCGCGGACGCGAGGCAGCGCCGATGACCCTTTTGCAGGGGCACCTCGACATGGTCTGCGAGAAAAACGAGGGCACGGTTCACAACTTCGACACCGACCCCATCAAGATCATTCGCGATGGCGATTGGCTGAAGGCGGATGGCACCACCCTGGGTGCCGATAACGGTGTCGGCGTTTCCGCCGCTCTCGCCGTCATGGAGAGCACGGACATTGCCCACGGCCCTCTTGAGTTTGCGTTCACCATTGACGAGGAGACTGGTCTCACTGGCGCTTCGGAGTTTCCGCCGGGCGTACTGAAGTCCAAATATTTCCTCAACCTGGACACTGAAGAGATTGGCACCCTGTGCATCGGCTGCGCCGGGGGCGTGAACACAACTGCTCGACGTAAGGTCAAGCTGGTTCCCGCTGGCGCTGGCTCGGCCTGGCGGATCAAGGTCTCTGGCCTGCGCGGCGGCCACTCCGGTGTGGATATCCATCTGGGCCGCGGCAATGCCCTGCGCATCATGGGTGGAACGCTTCAGGAATTGCAGGAGCGCCTTCCAATCGAACTCGCTGAGGTCAATGGTGGTAGCGCTCACAATGCCATTCCCCGCGAAGCGGTGGCCATCATCGTCGTCCCAACCTCTAGGGAGGGCGAACTGAAATCGCTCGCGGCCGCTTCCGAAGCGGCCTACAAAGCCGAACTCGGTTCATTCGATCCCGAACTCCAGATTACCGCTGAGAAAGCCGACCGCCCCAAAATGGTGCTGGACGGCACGGATGCAATGAACACCGTGGCCCTCCTCGCCAGCATGCCGCACGGGATTCTGGCGATGAGCCCCGATGTTCCCGGCTTGGTGCAGACCTCCACAAATCTGGCCACCGTTAAAACCAAGGGGGACATGGTCGAGATGGTGACCAGTCAGCGCAGCGCCATCGTGACCAGCAAGCAGGCGGCTGCCCGCATGGTGGCGACAATCTGCCGTCTCGCGGGCTTTGAAACCGAACACAACGGCAGCTACCCCGGTTGGAAACCCGAGCCCAACAACGAACTGGTGCGCACGCTCCAGGAAGTGAATAAGAAACTTTTCGGCAAGCCTGCGCAACTCATTGCCATGCATGCGGGTCTCGAATGTGGCGTCATCGGCGAAAAATACCCTGGCATGCAATTGATCTCGTTCGGCCCAACGATTGTGAATCCGCACAGCCCCAACGAGAAAGTGCAGATCTCCACCGTGGGAAGTTTCTGGAACTTCCTCAAGCTGGCGCTCGAAACCTTGTAAGCAGGAGGTCTAGCCAGTCTGGCCTGTGCGCTGCGCTGTTCGTGCGCCCCAAGCCACCCAGGTGCGCGCCACCGACTCGAGCGACGAATAGGCACCCATGCGCTGAAGAACCGCCGCCTGATCCTTCACCGCCAGGCAAACCGGGGAAGTGGGTACTGGACCAAACTTGTCCGGCTTGCCGCGGTTACCGGTCATTTTGGCACTAGCCCGAGTGCTTCCGGCCAGAAGACTTATGAGGGCTCGTAAGTCCGTAGAATTGTGTTATTCGAGTGATGGGCGGCCCCGATCACGGAGGATGAAGATGGCAACGATTACACGGCGTCAATTCAATCAGGCGATGATGGCAGGGATTGGCGCGAGTTTGCACCCCGGTGTTCTGGGGGCCAGGTCATACCAAGGGATGCAACAACCGGCTTCGGCCGGATGTATCACTGACGTTCCGGGCATCAAAGCCGGTCATTGCACCGACACGCGCCGACCTACGGGTTGCACCGCATTGCTATTCGAAGGCAAAGCTACCGCCGGCGTGGACTACGACGGCTCGGCCCCTGGCTCACATTTGGGTGTCATGCTTCAGCCTGTGAGCCCGGTCGACACGATCCACGGAATCCTGTTATCCGGTGGGGGACCCCTGGGCCTGGCGGCGGTAACAGGGGCGGAACGCTACCTTGAGGAGCACACAATCGGATTGGATTGGGGAATCCCCAACGTTCGAATTCCGATTGTTATCGGCGCAGTGATTGACGATTTGGCATTGGGAGACGGGAGAATCCGCCCGGACGCAGACGCCGGCTATAGGGCGTGCAAAGCGGCTTCCTCAGCGCAACTTGAAGAAGGCAATGTTGGCGCGGGTGCAGGGGCGACGGTCGGGAAAATGCTCAAGAACGAGGGTTACAAAGGGATGAAGGCCGGTCTCGCCACTGCTAGCCTCCGGCTTGGCGATGTCATTATCGGCGCTCTGGTCGTGGCGAATGCGGCCGGTGACATCCTGGACCGGCACACTGGGAAAATCGTTGCCGGAGCGCTGCGGCCGGATGGCAAGGGATTTGCGAATCTCAGTGAAACGCTGAAGAAACTGGCTTCCCGTGCAGATTCCTCCTCGTTCAAACTCAGCGATGAGCCCTTGCGTAGCACCACACTGGTTGTGGTTGCAACGAACGTTTCGTTCACAAAGACCGAGCTGACGAAGATAGCCATGATGACCTCGACCGGGGCTGCGCGAGCGATCAATCCTTACCACACCACGGGCGACGGTGACTCCACTTTTGCAGTCTCGACCAACAGAATACATTCCGACCTTGGGATTTCTATTATCGGGGCGTTGGCAGCGGACCTGGTCTCCGAAACTCTGGTTCGGGCTGTCACCTGCAGCAAGGCAGTTGAAGGCTGGCTGGCTATCCGTGATTTGCAGTTTTAGTCTTGCGCAGTGTCCCTGGCGGTGGCATCTACGATTCCAACGACATTGAAGATCGGCGGTTTGCTTGTGGGCAATGGCGCTCAACCCCCATACGTCCCTTGTGCGCCGTCAACTGGACCTGATCAGCCAACTGTCCAAAATCGCTCGTCAAGAACTGCCAGTTCCTGATTAACGCTTACCGGAAACTGACCCAGCGTCCAAATCCTCCGCCTTTTGACGAGCGGCCCTTAATCACCGTACACTTCTGTCATGGGCACGACGTTCGGCGCGCCGCGCATCCGCTTCGACTGGCGCAGCTTCATCACTCCTGGCGTCAAATACCTGGTTATTGCCTGTACGGTTGTTTTCCTTTTGCAGACCCTGGCTGCTGTTTTGTTCGGCCGCGACGCGACCCTCTGGATAAACTATCATTTGGGGCTTGTGCCTCTGGGACCAATCCCCGGCCTCCGCATCTGGCAACCCGTTACATACATCTTCCTTCATGGCGGCCTTTTCCATCTGCTCATCAACATGCTCTTCCTGTGGATGTTTGGCCGCGAACTGGAGCAGGCTTGGGGCACAAACCGCTTTTTGAATTATTTTTTCCTGTGCGGAATTGGCGCCGGACTGATTACGATTCTGGTTAAGGCCTTCCCCATGATTTGGGGACATTTGCCCAGCGACACTCCAACCATCGGCGCATCCGGCGCAATTTATGGCATCCTCATCGCGAATGCCATTCTCTTTCCTGATCGGCGCATTTGGATCTTCCCGCTCCCCATCATGATTCCCATGCGGCCGTTTGTTGCCGCCATGGCCGCCATCGAGTTCTTCCTCACCTTGGGATCCGGAGGCGATGGAGTCGGCCACCTCTGCCATCTGGGCGGCATGCTCGTCGGCTGGATTTACCTCCGTCGCGGCTCCTTTCTGTATCGCTTCCGGAATGAAGTCGCCGACTGGCAATATCGCCGCAATCGCAAGCGCTTCCAGGTCTACATGAAGAAGCACCGCGAAGAGCCTCCCTCCTCGCGCCCCGATAACTGGGTCAATTAGTTTTCGCTGATGGAATGAACCTGCCTGCGGCGAGTTCCGCAATTCTGCCGTATTCCTGGCCTTCTCTCTTCTTTTCTTGCTCTACGTGGCGCTGCCAATTACGTGAAACTTCATGAAGTTCGTGGTGCCGCGAATTCCCATCGGTGTGCCCGCAACAATCCCAATCACATCCCCTTTGCGAACAAACCGCTCTTCCACCAGCCGCTTCTCAGCGATCGCCGCCAATCCATCGATTTTCTTGATATCGACAATGTTGCGCGACGCCACGCCCCACACTAATGCCATCCGCCTCCGCGTTCGCGCTTCCGGTGAAAACGCCACGATTGGCACCAGCGGACGGTACCGCGATACCAGCCTTGCCGTAAACCCGCTATGCGTGAACACCGCGATCAGTTTCATGTGTAGTTCGCGCGAGGCGTGGCACACCAATTCCGCCACTGTTTCCGCCACTTTTAACAATTCCTCCTGAGCCACGGGCCGCGGATATTCGTGGATGCTCGCTTCAGCCTCCTCGATGATCCGCCCCATCATCTCCACGGTTTCCACGGGATACTTTCCCGTGGCGGTTTCCGCGGACAGCATAACGGCATCCGATCCATCGAATATGGCGTTGGCCACGTCCGAGGCCTCCGCGCGGGTCGGCCGCGGGTTTTCCGTCATGGACTCCAACATCTGCGTCGCCGTAATCACGGGTCGACGGAATTCGCGGGCCCGCGCAATAATATTTTTCTGCACTACGGGCACGCGTTCTGGGTTCATTTCCACGCCCAGGTCTCCGCGAGCCACCATCACTCCCTCGGACGCGCGCAGAATCGCCTCCAGATTTTCGATGGCTTCTGGCTTCTCCAGCTTGGCGATCACCGGTGTGTCTTTCTTGGCCCGGCGGATCAACGCCTTTGCCAGCAACACGTCCTCGGGCCGTCGCACGAAACTTACTGCGATGTAATCCGCGCCATGTGCCAGCGCGAATCGCAGGTCCTTGCGGTCTTTCGGCGTCAGCGCCGGCACGCGCAATTTTACTCCGGGTAGATTGATGCCCTTGTGTTCGCCCAGGACCCCGCCGTTGACCACCTGGCAGGTCACTTCCTGCTTGCGTACGCCTTCCACCCGCAGTTCGATCAGCCCGTCGGAAAGCAATACGCGATCCCCGGGTTTTACTTCGTGCGGCAGCGGGTGAAAAATCGTGCTTACGCGCGTGGAATCGCCCAGAATCTTTGCCGTGGTAATCACGAATTCTTGCCCGGCGCGCAATGTCACTGTCCCACCGCCCGCTAGTGCTCCCGTGCGAATCTTCGGTCCCTGCAAATCCGCCAGGATCGCGATGGGTTTCTCGAACGCGATTGCCGCTTCGCGCAGCATCGCAAAGCTCTGCGCGTGCTCGGCTTGGGTTCCGTGGGAAAAATTCAATCGCGCCACGTCCATGCCCGCTTCCAACAGTTTGCGAATCATGCGCGGGGAACGCGTCGCGGGGCCTATCGTGCACACAATCTTGGAATGGCGGGGATTCATACTTTCCTCTCGCCTTCTTTATACACCAGAGACATTGCTATTTCGTGACGCAAAACTCCGCAACTAGCCGCGTCATCAGGTCCACACCTTTTGCGAACGCTCTCAGGGGAAGGCGTTCGTCGTCGCCGTGCACGCGGCGGTCATCTTCGCCGGTGAGAGGAAAAGGCCGGAGGCCGTAAGCTTGTACACTGTGCAACCGAAGTTGTGCCGAATCTGTTGCCCCAGTCGACATGAAGGGCAAAACTGGTGCACCCCCGAATTCCTGCGCGCACACTTTGGTAATTGTCGCGTAGAAATCCGTCTCGATCGACGAATTGGGCGCCGCCAGCCCCGCATCCGCTTGGACTTCGAAGCTCACCAGCGGGTCATCAACCAGCTTCGTTAGCTCGTTCAGCAGCGCGCTGACCGTATCGCCCGGTAGCAGACGTATATTCAAATTCGCACGCGCTTCCGAGGGAATCACGTTGACGCGCACCCCAGCCTGCAGCATCGTTGGCGCGATCGAATCGCGCATCATGGAATTCCACAATGGATTGGCGTCGGAGAGAACTCGCTGCGCATGTTCGCCGCGATCCGGCGTATCCACCACCCTCATCCACTTTCCTATCTCCTCCTCCTCGATGGGAGCTAGGCCTTCAAAATACCGCCTGGTGATGGAAGTAAGGTGAACCGGGGCCGTATACGTCCCGATTTTGGCCACCGCCGCAGCCAGATGCACCACGGGGTTATCTTTTGTGGGTATGGACGCGTGCCCCGCTGTGCCCTTTGCAATCACCGCCACATTCACGGGCACTTTTTCGTCGGCCTGCACCGCCACGTACTGCACCTTGCCGTCTTTCACCACCACCTTGCCACCCTCGTTGATGGCATATCCCGCGGCAAATTTATCCCAGTATTTGGCGATCAGCGTCTTCAGGCTGGCATCGCCAAACTGTTCTTCGTCAGTCGTGGCCAGAAATATGACGTCGCGATTCAGGTGCACGTTGGAGCGCTTCAGCGCGATGAACGCTGCCAGATTCGCTGCCAGCATGCCCTTGTCATCGTTCGAGCCGCGCCCATACAAATAACCATCCTTGATAACTCCGCCGAATGGGTCGACGGTCCACTTGCTGCGGTCCACGCCAACCACATCCATATGCGCAACCAGCAGCAAAGCTTTGGATGGATCCGCCACCGCGCTGCTCTGCAACCTCGCCACCAGCGCGCTGCGCCCAGGGGCCACGTCCAATATCTCCGCCGTGATGCCTTCTTTGGTTAATATTCCGGCCACGTACTTGGCCGCGGCCTGCTCATTCCCGGGCGGATTCGTCGTGTTAATCTTGACCAGTTCCACAAGCCAGTCTTGCGCCTCACGGGCCAGCCCGGATGTGTCGCCCACCAGGGCTGGCGCAACCGGGATCCCGTACGGAGGCGGTCCTTGCCTGACTTGTCCGCGAAGAACAGTGCCACCGCCCACAATCAGGGCTAACACAACTGCAACGGAGAAGCTGACGCGCTTCCAACTCACGACTACACCCCCAGTTTGAATCTGTTAGGCACCAAGTAAAAAACATACTAACATGCGAAACTAGAGGCTTAGGCAGCGGTCTCTCGTGGGCGTTGCCTAAGTTGCACCGTTCTTCGCGCGTTCGCCTGAAACGACGCCGGATGGATAAACTGCATCATAGAATCAAGGGCAGGGGGATACGTATGATCAGTTGCAATTCAAGGATTGTCAGATTCATCGTGATCAGCAGCGCCGTGCTCTTGCTGGGCTCCGGTCTGGCGGCACAAGCCCCTGAGGGACCTCAGGGTTCCCCTCCGGCCCAGGCCAACCCCGTACCGCCTGCTCCGAAGCCCGCCACGCCTCAGGAAAAACCGCAAGAAGGCGGCGTCACGATTGCCGTCGAGGTCCCCGTGGTGACCCTGGATGTGGTCGCAACCACCTCGAATGGCGACCTGATTCCCGGCCTGAAAAAAGAGAATTTTCGCATCCTGGAAGATGGCGCGCCTCAGACCATCACCAACTTTGGCACCGGCGATGCCCCCATCACCATGGTTGTTTTGATGGAGTTCAGCGCGCGCTTTGGTGGCTGGTATTCTTACCAGGCCAAGTACTGGGCCACGGGCCTCTTCCCGAATCTCAAGCAGAAAGATTGGGTGGCGCTAGTCACCTTTGATATGAAGCCTCACATGGAGACGGACTTCACGCAGAACAAAGATGAGGTTCTCAACGCCGTCTATCACCTTTATTTCCCTGGCTTCAGCGAATCCAACCTCTTTGATGCCATCCTCGACACTGCCGACCGCCTGAAGGACGTAAAGGGCAAGAAGTCCATGCTTGTCCTCGCGAGCGGTATCGACACCTTCTCTAAGCACACACTCGATCAAACTCTCAAGCAACTCCGTCAGACCGACGTCACCATTTTTGCCGTGGGTGTGGACAGACCCATTTCCAACTGGCTCCAAATGCAAGGGAGGCTCGGAAGCATGCGCGAAATCAACTTCCTCCAGGCTGAAAACCAACTGAAGACTTTCTCGTCCATGACGGGCGGGATGGCCTGGTTCCCCCAGTTCGACGGCGAAATTCCAGGCGTTATGCACACGGTGGCTGATTTTTTGCGGCACCAGTACAGCATCACTTACTCACCCACAAATCATGCTGCCGATGGTAAATACCGCAAGATCAAGGTCCAGTTGGTCGCGCCGGATGGCGGCCCATTAACGGTCCTCAATGAAAAGGGCAAGAAACAGAAAGTCGTCGTCTACGCTCGTGAAGGCTATCAGGCGCCGAAGGGCGGCGTTGGAGACTGAGGCGTTGCGCGCAACTCAATAGCCGCGCGTGAAATCCACGCGATTCGTTAATTCGCGCCCATCGAACCACCGTTCCAGAAGCTCAATCAACAGTGAGGTCTCGCGCTCCCATAGCCGCTCGCTAATCGCGCTGGTGTGTGGCGTGATGAACAGATTCGGCGTCTTCCATAAAGGACTTTCCGGCGGCAGTGGTTCCGTGGCCGTCACGTCCAGCCCCGCGCCGCCCAGCCTTCCTTCCTTCAACGCGCGCACCAACGCCTCTTCGTCCAAGAGCGAACCGCGCGCCACGTTGATCAATCTTGCTCCCGGTTTCATCAGCGCGATTTCTTCCTGCCCAATCAGGCGTCGCGTTTCAGCTGTTTCTGGGGCTGAGAGGACGACGAAATCCGCTTGTGGCAGGACGCTTCGCAATTCCCCCGCCGGCACGATTTTTTCCGCCAGTGCGCTCTCTCCCCTGCCAGACCTCGTCACACCCCAAACCCGCATGCCAAACGCCATCGCGCGCCTCGCGATCTCTCTTCCGATGGACCCGAAGCCCACGATCAGCAGCACTCGGCCGCTCAACTCCGTCAAATGTTGCGGCAAATCCCACAGCGTTTGTTGCGCCCATTGCGCGCGGTCCTGCTGCCGTACGCAGTCAGGAAAATTCCTGGTCAGCGCGAGCATCATTCCCAGCGTGTGCTCCGCCATCGGCACCGAAAAAATGCCCCGGGGATTGGTCACCACCACGCCCGAATCGCGCAGCTCCGGATACATCAGTTGCGCCACCCCTGCTGCCGTGGAATGAATCCACTTCAACTGTTTGGCATCCTTCAACTGCTGTGGCCGCAGCGAATAGCCGACAAAGATGTCCGTATCCGGCAATTCTTCCGCCAGACGCGTATAGTCCGGCAGGTGCACAACGCGCATCTCCGGCCACCGCGTCCGAATCGCTCTGGCCATGCCAGGTTTCGGCCGCCATTCGGTGAACGGGTGCCACACGCAAATGGTCAGTTTGGTATTTTCCGGTGTAGTCCGATCCATGATTTTAGAGCCAGGTCCAACGCTTCTTTCTGCTACCACAGGATGCAGGAAAATCGCTCAACTGTCATCCCAAGCAGAGCGAGGGATCTGCTTTTAACGAAGAAAACAGCGCACCATCATCTCTTTGCAGGAACTCGTAGGTCATGCCCGGTCATGTCCGAGGGCACCGCATCACTTAGAATCCCGAGCATAGTCGGCGCAATGTCCCGCAGGGCGCCTCCGGGAGTAACCTTCAGTCCTTCGTCTTCCGTAACGCAGATGAAAGGAACCGGGTTCGTCGTGTGATACGTGTGCGGCCCTCCGGTGATCGGGTCGATCATGGTTTCTGCGTTACCGTGATCCGCCGTGATGATCCATGCGCCGCCTCGCGGCTTCAGCGCCTGATAGAGGCGGCCGAGTTCGACGTCAACCGCTTCCACGGCTTTGATCGCCGCTTCCAGCTTCCCCGAATGTCCTACCATGTCCGCGTTGGCGTAATTCATGATGATGGCGTCGAATTCGCCTTTCTCGATCGCGTTCACCACGGCGTTGGTGATGCCTTGGGCGGACATTTCCGGCTTCAGGTCATACGTGGCCACCTTCGGCGAAGGCACCAGGATGCGCTCCTCCCCACCAAACGGTTTTTCCACCCCACCATTGAAGAAATACGTCACGTGCGCGTATTTCTCCGTCTCCGCGCAGCGCAAATTCTTGTACTGCAAATCCTGAAACACCTGCGCCAGGATTTGCTCCAATTTTTCCGGCTGGATCACGCATTTCAGCCAGTCCCATTTCTTGTCGTACTTGGTCATGCCCACAAAGAACAGATTCTTCGGGCGCTTCGGGTCAACGAATTTGTCGAAGTCCGGCGCTTCCAGCGCAAGCGTCATCTGCCGCGCGCGATCGGCTCTAAAATTGAAGAAGATCACCGCATCGTCATCGCGAATTAGGCCAACCGGCAGGGCAGTTGCGCCATCGCCGCGAGTAATAACCACCGGTTTCACGAACTCGTCGGTCACGCCTTGCTCGTAGCTGTGCTGCAGCGCCGCCACGGGATCGCTGCTTTTCGTCTCCGCTTCGCCGTGCGTCAGCGCCCGGTAAGCCAGTTCCACGCGCTCCCACCGGTTGTCGCGGTCCATCGCGTAGTAGCGCCCAACCACGGTAGCAATTTCGCCGACTCCCAGTTCGCGCATTTTCTGTTGCAACTGGCGAACGAAATCTCTCCCGCTGTTCGGCGGCGTATCGCGCCCATCCATGAAGCAATGCACAAACACCTTCTCCACCTTGTATTGCTTGGCCATCTCCAACAGCGCAAACAGGTGGTTGATGTGCGAGTGCACGCCGCCGTCGCTCAGCAGCCCGATGAAATGCAATTGGCGCTGCCGCCCGCGCTCCATGGCCTGCTGGAAAAGCGGCACCTTGTCCAATTGCTTGTTCGCGATCAGGGAGTCAATGCGCGTGATGTCCATGTGCACGATGCGGCCCGCACCAATATTCATGTGCCCCACTTCGCTGTTCCCCATCTGTCCTTCAGGGAGTCCCACGGCGGGTCCTGACGTCTGGATCAGCGTGTTCGGAAATTTTCGCAGGAGTTCGTCATACGCAGGTTTGCGCGCCAGCGCGATGGCGTTGCCCTTCGTTTCGGCTCGATAGCCCCATCCATCTAATATAGTAAGTACAATCGGTTTTGGTCGTTTGGACATAACCTGATAGGATACACGGCTTCTCTCGCCGCTGTCAGTACTTGCTGAACATGAAAAAATCCTATCCTTCAGCTTGGCTTCAGCCTATGCAGCAAACTCTCTTAGTGCCGCCAGCACCCGCTCGACTTCTTCCATGGTGTTGTAATGCACCAACCCGATGCGCAGCATCCCGCCGAGCGACTCCACTCCTAAACGTTCCGTCAGATTCAGCGCGTAGTAATTCCCATCCCATGTGAAAATCCCGCGCTCGCCAAGATAAGTGGCGATCGCCGTTGGATGCTGATTCCCAATTCGCAAGGAGATCGTCGAGCAGCGCTCCGGCGCCCGTTGCGCATCCGTAATCCCATAAACGCGCACGCCGGCCATCGCCTGCAGCCCGTCAATCAGACGCCACACCAGTCGCGTCTCATGAGCCCCTGTGGCGCGATACGCCGAACTCAAGGCTTCGCGCCGCGTCTTCGCGCCTGGATCGCTGTGCCGCCCAAGTTCCGCAAGATATTCCACCGCGGCCCCGATCCCAGCAATTAACTCATGCACCTGCGTACCCGATTCCCAGCGCTCCGGTACCTGCTCCGTGCACGGGCGCACTTTGTATGGGCGGATTCGCTGCAGGTGTTCGCGCTTCCCGTAAAGCGTGCCCATGTGCGGGCCGAAAAATTTGTAAGGCGAGCAAACCAGAAAATCGCAATCGAGCGCCTCCACGTCAATCAATCCGTGAGGCGCATAATGCACCGCATCGATATACACCAACGCTCCCGCGGCATGCGCCAGCTTCGTGATCTCCGCCACCGGATTTATCGTGCCAACAGCGTTGGAGGCGTAGCCCACCGCTACCAGTTTCGTTTTCTCGTTCAGTTTCCGTTTCAAATCCTCCAGATCAAGAGTGCAGTCCGCCTCACAAATATCCACTTGCCGCACAACGACACCTTTTTCTTCCAGCGCCTTCCACGGCGAGAAGTTGGCGTCGTGATCCAGCGTGGTCAGCAGGATTTCGTCTCCACCCTTCAGCTCCCGCGCAATTGCGCGGGAAATAGCAAGCGTGATGGTGGTCATGTTCTGGCCGAACACCACCTCGTCCTTATCGCAGTGGAAGAAATCGGCCATGGCCGCGCGCGTCCCGGCAATGATCTCATCGCTGCGGCGGCTGGTGAGGAACGCGCCGCCCGTATTCGCATTGGCGCTCATCAGGTAATTCTGAATCGCGTGCATCACCTGCGTGGGTACTTGCGTCCCTGCTGGACCGTCCAAGAACGCCGCGGGCTGCCCGTTCACCTTCGTTTGCAGCGACGGGAATTGCGTCCGCACCCAGCCGATGTCCAGTGTGTCCTCTGCTCTATGATTCAATCCCGTTGTGCTCATGGTTCCTGCTTTGATCTGAGAAGTGATTTCATCTTCAAGATGTGTAGTTTCTCACAGGGATGCCACGGCGTGTTAGCATGACAAACCTGTTTTCCATTCATGCCCCTGGGGCGCCGGCTATCAACTCCGCGCCCTGTTTCTCAAACGAGGTTTCCCGTGTCCAATTCATTTCCCGCATCAGAGCGAACTCGCGTTATTCGTGAAGCCACTCGTGCGATCTATGATCGTGAAACTATTTACAAAATCCTCGACGAAGCCATTGTATGCCACGTGGGATTTATGCAAGACGCCCAGCCCTTCGTCATCCCCACTATGTTCGCGCGCATCGCCGATGCCATCTATTTTCACGGCTCGGCGGCAAGCCGCATGCTCCTCGGGTTGAGCCGCGGCCTTCCCGTATGCATCACGGTCACGCTGGCCGATGGCCTCGTTCTGGCGCGCTCCGTTTTCAATCACTCCATGAACTATCGTTCCGTCGTCGCGCTTGGCAATGCTACGTTGATTGATGACCGGGCCGACAAACTGCAAGCGCTGCGAGCGTTCACGGAGAAGCTGATCCCGGGCCGCTGGAACGATGCGCGCCAACCAAACGAAAAAGAGCTGAAAGCCACAAGCATCCTGAAACTCCCGCTGACCGAAGTCTCCGCCAAAGTCCGCACCGGCGAGGTCGAAGACGATGCCGACGACTACGCGCTCCCCGTCTGGGCCGGCGTAATTCCATTACGCCTTGTAGCTGATCCCCCAATTCGCGACGCTCGCTGTGATGTTTCGATTCCGACGCCGGGCTACGCAAAGCACTTCCGAGGGTGAACCAAGAGCGGATTCAAACTCGCGCCTGCAAAACCCTCGTGCCCGATGGCACTCGCGCTGGCTGGCGCATACAACGAAAGAACTACGCCTGCGCCACGCGCACAAAATCTGCCAGCATCCCATACCCGGTCGCGTCCACGCTGGGATTGTGCTCCACCATGGACAACCCAAATACGTCGAGATCGAAACGTATCGCGGAACTCGTTCCCTCCAGCCCCGCCAACGGGTCCGTCAGCAACAGAAGCTCGGGACTCACCCGGCAATCCGCGCCATCCCCTCGTCGCTCTGCCCGGCAGACCAACTTGTAGCGCATCCCCGCCGCGCGTACTGAACGAATCTTTTCCTCGCTCAGATCGCGAATGCCTGTGCGCTGAACCTGGTCAACACGCGTCGGCACGCCCATCAAGACCGTCGTAAGCGCCGCAACTTTGACAGCCGAGTCCCAGCCATCCACGTCCTGCCCGGGATCGGTTTCCGTGATGCCCAAAGTCTGCGCGCGATTTACCCCTTCGTCGAACGACCTCCCTTTTTCGATTTCGGTCAGCACCACGTTGCTCGTCGAATTCAGCACGCCGGAAAATCCTCGCAATTCCGTCGCCGGCAGCCCTAGCGGAAACAACGAAAATATCGGCACACCATCCATCACCGTGGATTCAAACAGAAATTTCCGGCCCTTCTCCCTAGCCAGCGACGTCAGTTCCCGGTAGCCATGCACCAGCGGCCCCTTGTTGGCGCTGATGGCATGCGCGCCCATTTCCAGCGCCGCTGCAATGTGTTCAATGGCGGGCTGCCCGGTCTCCGTATTCAACGAGCTCGCCTCAAACAGTACATCCGCCTTCGCCCGCTCCAGCCATTCCCTCACATTGCGTGGGACTTGCACCTGGCTCGGCACATGGTTGTTCAGCGTCGCAATCGGATTCAATCCATCAGGCTCCGCAATCCAGCCGATGCGGCGAGAGGCAATGCCGGTTAGCCGCCAGCGCACGTCGTACTTCCGGCGCAATTCGGTCTCTTTGGAGATCAGTTGTCGCAGCAGGGCGCGGCCCACGTGGCCGAAGCCCACGATCGCGAGGTTATAAGAAGGAATAAAAAAACTCCTGCGTTACGAAATACCGGAAAATACCCCGAAGCCCGGCTTCTTTAATTCTAGTGCAATGCTGACAATTTCGCGGCGGCCGCCGAAATGTACTCCGCTTCGCCTTGCAGCACTTTGGAGACGACCACGATTGCGTCTTCGGCTTGCTTCCAGCGTTTCAGCTCCAGCCCCTCGCGAACCGCTGGCAGCGTTTTCGCTTCGTATCCTGTGTACTGTCCCGGGGCGTAGATTTCGTGTTTGAACCAGGGCCGTCCGGGGAGTCCCTCTTCCCGCGTAAGTTGCTGTTCGTTTTGCGCCAACAAAAGATTCAGCGTCGCAGCAGATGCCTTGCCGAAGTCGGCTTTCGCGCTGGCTTGTGCGTACGCTTTCTTATATGCTTCGGCGCTTTTTGTGAGTTCCGCCACGGCGTTGTCCAGCGGGGCGAAATTCAGATAAGGCGGCACGCCTTCCACTTTTGGTGCAACCGTCGGTTGGCGCGGATCATTGGTTGCATCAAATACGCCTTCTTCAATCTCCCGGTCGCGTTCCGCGATCTCCTCCTGCTTCTCTTTCAGCAGCTTTTTCAGCTGTTTCACGTAAGTTTGTACCGTCTCCGCGAAATCCGTGAACTCGAACGGCAAAATGTCCGCGTCCGCCAGCCGCATGACCGCCGTGCTGCCGGTCTGTGCCAGGGCGCGCCCGTAAACGAAATTCACGTCGCTGAAATGGGTGTACCAGTAAAAATCATCATAGATCGAATGATAGATACCGCCGCCATCCTCGCCGCCATAACCGATGTTCAAGGATGCGATTCCCGCGTGCTGCAGGAACGCTCCATAATCTGACCCGGAGCCGAGTGCGCCGATGCGCAGATCGCTGCGGCTCCGCAATTCCTGGCGCTCCTCGTCGTTGTTGGAATCCGCAATCTCGGCAAGCTGCGCGCGCTTCCAAACCGACATCTTCGTTTCCGGATCCTGCACGTCACGCTCGACATCATTCACCAGCTTTTCCAGCGTGTGCGATCCTTCGGCATACAAATAACCGCGGGCGTTCGTGTCGGAATTGATGTAAGCGACCGCGTGTAGGCGCAATTCCTCGCCATGATCCTCCACCCATTCCGTCGACCCAATCAGGCCGGGTTCTTCCCCATCCCAGGCGCAATAGATGATCGTGCGCTTCGGCTTCCATCCCTGTTTCACC
Source organism: Candidatus Acidiferrales bacterium (assembly GCA_963702915.1). Classification (GTDB taxonomy): domain Bacteria; phylum Acidobacteriota; class Terriglobia; order Acidiferrales; family UBA7541; genus Acidiferrum. Next base: position 4,521,960 of record OY969770.1, on the reverse strand, counting down.
AGTTCGCCAAATGCCCGCGCTTCTTCCATGATCGCCACCTGCCCGGAAATAGGATCTTCCGCTCCATTCACCCAGGCATCATGATGATTCCCGCGAATCACCCACTGGTCCGCATCCGTGGTTCCGGGAATTTTCCCGATCACGTCGTAAATGGGCTTTAAATCCCAATTGAACTTCAACTTCAGGTGCACCTTCATCGTGCTCGGTCCCACCCGGTACGTGATCGGCAAGTTCCCGCGCCAGCCTGCCGGAGGCACCGGCCCGGCCAGCGAAGCTAGTAGCGGCTGCGCATCCCCATAGGAAATCGGCAGCACGGGAATCTTCGTGATCACCGGAACATCTTTCAGATCCAGACGCTTGGCGTTTTTCGTGGCGGCCACTCCGGGAGTCAGCGGATCACCGGGATAGATGGGATCATCGGCGACGCTGCCCCGCTGCACGCCGTCCTTCGAGCGATAAGCCCCGCCAGGAAACGTCTCGCCGCGGAAATACCCGTCTTCATGGGGATCGGAATAAATCAGGCAGCCGATCGCACCGTGCTCCGCGGCCACCTTGGGCTTGATGCCGCGCCACGAATGTCCGTAGCGCGAAATCACGATTGCCCCCTTCACGGATACGCCGAGCCTTTCCAGCTGCTCATAATCCTCCGGAATCCCGTAATTCACGTAAACCAGCGGCGCCGTGACGTCCCCATCTCTTGAATACGCGTTGTACGTTGGCAATTGCTCGGACTTCTGGTTGGAAGTGGGATCCTCTGGCAGGCTGGGCTCTTCGAGTTTCGCCGTGAACTTCGTTTGGCAATCACTGCCGCTTGCGCCCTTGCAATCCAGCAATTCTACCAATCGCTCCTTCGGCGTAGGAAACAGCACATCGTAGGATTCAATGTGCGCATCCAAACCGAATTCCTTGAATTTCGCCTCGATCCATTCCGCGTTTTCCTTGTCGCGCGGAGAACCCACGTGGTGCGGCTTTGCCGAGAGGTGCTCCATGTAGGCTCGCAAATTATCCGGGCTCGGAATGGCCCGCAGCTTCTCTTCCCACTGCCGCTCGCTCCGCGAGGACTCCGCTGAATAGCCGTATAGCGGCTTATCATCCGCGGCAACATGTGCCCGAAATGGTGCCAGGGAAATCCCCGCCAGCAGAACTCCAGAAACGATCCACGGACGATAAGTCATTTTCATTTTTTATCCTTTGGTCGTAAGGGGACAAGACCACGTCGCTGAAAGTCTACCATGTTGACTTTGTGGAAATGCAGTAAGGCATTTAATTCTGTCGTCTTCAGTCATGGTTCGCAAGTATCTTTAATCGGGCAACAAGGTCACCGCCGTTCCCGGTCCGGCGTCTTTTGGAAAGACTGCTAACTTCTCTTATGTCTTTACATCCTTTTCGCTGTGATGACTGTGGTGAACGCTCTTACGCAAAGATCCGTCCATAGAACGTTCCGCCATCGTACGCCGCAACGCATCGGTTGTTATGCCCCAAATCCGAGCAGCGCTGTTGACGAGACACTGGTTTGTTCCTAGGATGCCGTTTATACGGTTCATCCAATTACTGAGGCAATGATATGAACTACGGTCTAACGATCAAGGAATCAGCTGCTTTGGATTTCGTCTCACTCGGTGGGCTCATTCATCGGCTTGATCCAGGCATCATTCCTTTTCGCAAAGCTCATGAGTGCCAGATTTACGTTAGCGGCGGCGAATTCAACGTTGCCGCCAACCTAGCCGACTGCTTCGGTCTTAAAACTGGCATCGTTAGTGCGATGGTGAAATACCCAATCGGGGACCTCGTGGCTGAGCGTGTGCGGGCTATGGGCGTCACACCCTTTTACAAGGTGTTCCCGCACAACGGTGTGACCGGACCCAATATTGCAACCGTCTACAGCGACCGCGGTTATGGGATCCGCCCGCCGGTCGTTTTTTACAACCGGGCGAATGAAGCCGCGGCGCAACTGAAGCCGGGCGATTTCGACTGGACAGCTATATTCAGCGGAGGCGTGCGCTGGTTTCATAGCGGTGGAATCTTCGCTGCTCTTTCCGAGTCTACGCCGGAATTGATCATTGAAGGCATGCGTGCGGCAAAAAACTCGGGTGCAGTTGTATCGTTCGATCTGAATTTTCGCGAAAAGCTTTGGAATCTGTCCGGTGGCCAAGAAAGGGCGCGGCAAGTCGTTGATCGAATCGTCAAGAACGTCGATGTTCTCGTTGGCAACGAGGAGGATCTGCAGAAAGGTCTAGGAATAAGAGGCCCCGATGCAAGTGGGATATCGAAGCTCGATCCAACCACCTTTCTCTCAACTATTGAGAAGGTGGTAGAACGCTACCCGCATATCAAGATCATTGCTACCACGCTGCGCGAAGTCCATTCGACCAATCGTCACAGCTGGGGTGCGGTGGCCTGGATCAACGGTAAGAGTTATGTATCCCCCCAATGTCAGCTTGACGTGTACGACAGGATTGGCGGAGGTGATGGGTTTGCATCTGGCTTCTTCTACGGAGTCCTTGCAGGGGAGCCTGCGGAAGAAGCTGTGAAACTCGGCTGGGCGCATGGAGCGCTGCTCACGACGTTTCCGGGCGACACGACGATGGCCACGTTGGACCAAGTTCGGGCGTTTGCACATGGCGGATCGGCCCGCGTTCAACGCTGAGCACATCAATTCGTTTCTGTGGTGTTCATGGAATTTCCGCGCGCGAGTTTAGTATCGCAGCAAAAAGGAAGGAATGTCGCCTACTGCAGAGCTCAGAGGAAGGAAAGTTCGCGCCTAAGCCCGGCGCAGCACAATGTGCGAAATTTCCGGCGGCACTCCCAAACGCACCGGAGCTCCCACCGTTCCCAGTCCACGATTAACGTACAACGCCGCCAGCCCCTTCGGCGCGTTGGGCATCAGCTTGATTGTCTCGCCCATGCGCCGCGGCACATCCGGCATCAGCAGCGGCCGTTGATACAGTCCCGCAATGTAATCCGTGATGAACCGCGCCGGGCTCAGGCTGACATCCAGAATCTCCACCTTTACCTGTCCGCCGTGCGTGTGCCCGGCCAGCGACAGCTCAATCCCCAATTCCGCCGCGCGATTAAACGAATTGGGATTATGCGAAAGCAGCACGTTCGGAATGTCGCGGCGCACCAGCGGCTCCAGATTCTCCAGCATCTGCATCTTGCGTCCGCTGGGCATGCGTTCACGCTGGTAATCTACGCCAATCAGGTTCAACTGCGCGCCCTTGTACGTAATCACCGCATTGTTGCGCCGCAGGAGTTTCATGCCCGCCTGTTGGTAAAGCTGTTCGGCCAAATCCTCGGCACGCGCGTAAATTTCATGGTTCCCGTTGCATCCATATACACCCAGCGGCGCTCTCAGGTGCCGCACTTCGTCCACGCATTCTTCGATGGAATCATGCATCCCGGTAATCAGGTCGCCCGTAACCACCGCCAGGTCCGCACCAACATCGTTCGCCATGTCCACGGCACGGCGCACCGATTCGCGGGTCATATAACCACTCAAATGAATATCGCTGAGTTGAACGATCTTCAGACCATCCAGCTCCGAGGGCAGATTCATCATCGGGATTTCGATGCGCCGCAACTCATATCGCAGACGTTCCGCGGCAAATCCGTACATCACGCTGAGGAACGGTGCCGCGCCCGCCACCACGCTGGCAGTCTTGAAAAAAGTACGCCGCGAAGGATCGGGTACGAAATCTTGCATCGCCACATGCCGCATCAACGCGGAAGGCAAGACAGGTGGTCCTGACTTGTGCACGCGATGCCACAACAATTCCAGGGCATGCACTGCCTTCACGCCGAGATATGCCAGCAGCGCGCTGACAAACCATAACCCCGCAAAAGCCGCCACAGGAGAATGATTTGGCAGGATGCGCCCGTGATCCTGGCGAATGCTATCGGCGATTGCCACTATGATCAGCAGAAGCCCGGTGAAATACACAAGTCGCACGCTGACGCGAAACCACACGCGGCCCCAATTCGAGGTGACCCGCCAAATTGTCCGGTACCAGAAGCGTTGCGAGAAAAAAAGCGTGGCCACGATGCTCAGGCCCACAACGCTCCGCAATAAAATCCAACTCCAGTTCAACTCTAGCTCTCCCTCAGTCGCGAAGTACTAGGATACCATGCTAGCGAGACAATTCCGGGCCTCTGTAGCGTACTGCACACCGACAATAAGCCCTCTTCTTTCAATTTGTTGCAGCCCATTTCCGGAAATTGCTCGCAACATTGCTATCCATGGCTCCGAAATTCTCCCTTTTGCGGGATTCAAACGCCTTCCCATCCGCTCGTGCGTCTGATATAACGACCCTCACCCGGGAAATCTAAAGGAGAGAAAATATGAGAAGAATCCCCCTGTTTGCTGCACTTCTTTTTGCCACGTGTCTTGTCGCGCTTCCCATACGAGCGCAAGATATGGGCGCGAAAAAGCCGGAGCCGAAACCCGCGCTCAGCCCCTCGGACGCCGTTTTGGAACAATGGAATGATATCGGTCGCAAGCTCATCGCCATGGCCGAGGATTTTCCAGAGGACAAATACGAATTCAAGCCCAAGCCAGAGCAGCGCAGCTTCCGGGAAGGACTACTGCACGTTGCGGACGTGAACTATTTCTTCACCAACGCGGTAAAGGGAGAGAAACCCCCGGCCCAGGAAGACTGGTCGAAAAATAAGCTTAAGACCAAGGCGGAAGTGGCCGCTTACGTAAAGAAATCCTTCGCCGATGGCGCGGCGGCAATCAAAGCGAAAGGTGATGCGGGGCTCAATTCTCTGGTCGTCGATCCGTATGCGAATCAATGGATCCGCGTGATTGATTTTGCCTACGGCTTCATTGAGCACTCCGGAGAACACTACGGACAACTGGTCGTGTACTACCGTGTGTTGGGATTGGTCCCGCCCGAATCCCGCCCCAAGAAGTAGCTCGCTCTTTCCATCTTCGTAGGGGCACGATACATCGTGCCCCTCTTGGGTTTGTCTTTGTAGGGGCGGCCTTCTGAGGCCGTCCGCAACCGACCCGCCGCTCTCAATGTCATAAGTTCTCGTTTCAGCCTGTAGCGCAAGGATAGTCCGCGAGCCCTGCGGCGTTTCTCTTCATTTATCTTCTCTTCTCTTGAACGGGTTCTTCCCTACGCGCAATTCAATCCGCCGAACCTGCCACGGTCCCCGCAATCCCTTGCTGCAAAACTCTCTTCAACTCCCTCGCCTCCCCGATCGGCGCCAGGCACGTCGTTCCCGCACAGACAATCGCCTGCGCTTTCTCCCTCGGCAAATGCGGCAATGTCTGCCGTAAAGCCACCGGCAAGTTTTCCGGCGATGCTTCCGGCGTCACGCGCAACACCGCCTTGCCAAACCGAAACACTTGGTTCGTCGCCTCTTCCAACCTCTTCGCCGCTTCGTCGCCGTTCGCTCCCGTAATCACCACTTGTGTCGGGCGATCCGTGAACAAAGTTGCCGCCAGGCCATATGTCGCCGCAAACAATCCATACTGTGGCGCAACTCCCGCAAACGCCTCCAGTGTCTTCTTCGCCCAGTCGAGGTACCGGGGATCGTCCGTGTACGCATGCATGCGCGTGAGAGCCAACACCGCCACCGAATTCGCTCCCGGCGTCGGCGAATCCTGGAACGGCTTCCGCCGCACCTCCAACCCGCCCATCGGCGGCGCATCCGAAGCGCGGTCGAAGAATCCTCCGCCCTCCGCATCGCCATACTTCTCGATCGTCAGGTCCATCGTGCGCTCGGCCGCCCGAAAATACTGCGGCTCAAGCGTAGCTTCATACGCATCCAGCAAAGCCATCACGCCAAAAACCTGGTCATCCAGCGATCCGCGCAGCTCCGCACCGCCAATCCGATGCGCAAATCCCTGCTCCTCGCTCCACGCCTCCCGCAACATTCTGTCGAGCGTCTTTCGTGCGAACGACCCACAACCCTCTCGCACAGCGCCAGGAAGAATGCACGCAGCCTCAAAATACGCGGAAACGAACATGGCATTCCAACTCACATACATCGTATTGTCGACAAACGGCGTGGGCCGAGACTTTCTTGCCTGCAACATCTTGCCTTTTGCATTTGCAATCGCCAGCCGCACTTGAGCCTTGTCAAGCCCCAGCGTTTTCGCAATCTCTCCGGCTTCCCGCGCGACCCACAGCACATTCTTCGACGGATTATGGTGCATCTCGCCGTGGGGTTCCACGTCGTATTGGAGTTCCATGATCCGCGCCTCTTCTGGACTAAGCGCGGCACGCAATTCCCCTACCGTCCACGTGAAATAATCCCCGTCGTCCTCCAGCGAATAGTCCGCGTCCTGGCTCGCGTAGAAGCCGCCCTTCTCCTGATCGGACAGAACCTCGTTCACCCAGCCGATGATGCCCTCTGCCGTCTCCCGCAAAACAGGATTGCCTGTCACCTGCCAGCCGTGCAGGTAATTCTTCAGCAATTCCGAATTGTCGTAGCTCATCTTCTCAAAGTGTGGCACCAGCCACCGTTCGTCCACCGAGTAGCGGTGGAATCCTCCCGCCAACTGGTCGTACACACCGCCCTTGGCCATCTTCTCCAGCGTCGTTTCCGCGATCGCCAGCAGGTGTTTCTCTCCCGTCTGGCGATACCGCTCCAGCACCAGATCGATCGCCGAAGCGTGTGGAAATTTCGGCGCTTGCCCAAATCCTCCGTTCTTAATATCGAACAGCTGCGCGATCGAGCTGATCTGCGCATCCACGATGCTCAAATCGAATTCCGCGCGTGCCCCCGAAAAAATCTCCGCCTTCGCTACCGCCTCCGCCAGCGCCTCCGACGTGCGCAACAGATCCTCGCGCTTCTGTTTATAAGCATCGGCAACCGCCAGCAGCACCCGCCGGAATCCCGGCCGCCCCATCTGATCTTCAGGCGGAAAATACGTGCCGCCAAAAAACGGTTTGCCGTCGGGCATCAGGAATCCCGTCAACGGCCACCCGCCCTGCCCGCTGATCGCACTGATGGCGGCCTGATAACGCGAATCCACGTCCGGCCGCTCGTCGCGATCCACCTTTACCGCCACAAAATGTTCGTTGATGATCCTGGAAATTTCCGGGTTCTCGTAGCTCTCCCGGTCAATCACGTGGCACCAGTGGCACCACACCGCGCCGATGTCCAGCAGGATCGGCTTGCCTTCGCTCTTCGCGCGGGCAAACGCTTCCTCGCCCCACTCGTGCCAGTCAATCGGCTGGTGCGCCGCCGAGCGCAAATAAGGGCTCGCCGAATCCTTCAATCGGTTTTCGCTCACGTGGGGCTCCGTCAGGGCAGGGCTTCAAACATTGCTCGCAATTGTCGATTGCGTCTACTGAATCTGGTCGCCAGGGCCCAGGTCTCGCGGATCAAGTGGTTTTCTTCCAGAGTAGCCCTCATTCTGGCGGTGATAATAGCGGATGCGATCTTCCCCCAGCTTCCAGCACAAATAAACTTCTTCGTTCCCGATCATCGATGGGAAATCCAGCAAGCCCACGTCCAGGTCCTTGATCAGGCAGCCCGTCGAAAGAATCTTTTCTAGATTCGTTTTCAGGATATCCGTAAGGGTCTGGTGCTCCAAGCGCTTTGCGGCCAGCTTGGCATACGGCACCAGTATTCCTCCCATCATCAAAATCCGTGTGGATACCGCGTTGAGATCGTCTTCCAACACACTCAGCTTCTTCCGCGCGTCAATCGCCTCAATCAAAAAAGGCTCCAGCTCACGCCGCGTGCGTTCCGCTTCCGTCAAAGTGAACAACCGCTGCGGCTCCTCCGGCACCTCATCCTGGTCTTCGTCGTGTTCCGCCATGCCTTCTCCGCCGTTCGTTTGTGGCACAAGCCAACGCCGGCCTTAATGCAAGTCTAGCATGCGGTCCAACGCCAATTTGGCAAAATGCCGCGTGCGCTTCTCCACTGTTATCCGGTTCACGATCTTCCCGGCGCCCAGATTTTCCAGCACCCACAACAGGTGCTGCGGCGTGATGCGAAACATCGTCGTGCAAACGCACACGTTGGGATCCAGCGAAATCACCCGGCGGTCCTTCAACTCATTCGCCATGCGGTTCACCAGATGAATCTCCGTGCCTACGGCCCATGTGCTTCCCGCGGAGGCCGCCTGAATCACCTTCAGGATCCCCTCAGTCGATCCGATCTCGTCCGCGGCCTGCGCTACTTCGAACCGGCATTCCGGGTGCACAATCACGCGAATTCCAGGATGTTCCTTGCGCACACGCGCCACATGCTCCGGCGTAAATCGCTGGTGCACGGAACAGTAGCCCTCCCATAAAATAATCTTGGCCTTCTTCAATGCTTCCGGCGTGTTCCCGCCCCATTCCTCGAACGGATCCCACACCACCATCTCGTCCAGCGGAATCCCCATCCGGTATCCTGTGTTGCGCCCCAGGTGCTCGTCCGGCAGGAACAACACCTTTTCGCCGCGCGCCAACGCCCACTTCATCACCGCCGCCGCGTTCGAGCTCGTGCACACCGCCCCGCCATGCTCGCCCGTGAACGATTTGATCGCCGCCGTCGAATTCATGTACGTAACCGGCACAATCTTCTGCGTATCCAGCACCGTCCCCAATTCGCTCCAGCATGCTTCCACCTGCCCGATGTCCGCCATGTCCGCCATCGAACAGCCCGCGTTCAAATCCGGCAGCACCACGATCTGCTGGTCGCGCCGCAGAATGTCCGCGCTCTCCGCCATGAAATGCACGCCACAAAACACGATGTATTTCCCATCAGTCTGCGCGGCCTGTTGCGACAGCTTCAGCGAATCCCCACGAAAATCCGCGAACTTGATGACCTCGTCCCGCTGGTAATGGTGCCCCAGAATCACGACGTCTTTCCCGAGCTTGGCCTTCGCGGCCGCAATCCGCTCGTCCAGCGTTGTGTCCGGCACGAGCAGGTACGAGTCAAAGTCGCAACCCACGCCCTTCTCGATTTCCGGCGCCCGCACCGTGTTGGGTTGCTCCGCACCCGCCAGTGAGTCCTTCGATATGGTGACAATCGTTCCCATGGTTTTTGCGGTTCCTCGCTAACCTTTCGTCCCTATTGTGTTAGATGAATTCTTGCGCCTTTTCGTCAGATTTGCCAGCGCCCTACTCATCACTTGAAAACCTGCGAAACGACTCTGCCGCTTAGGGGGTCGGAGCTTTAGCTCCGACGTTAGGCGCTCGTTTTCAATGGGCTTTAGCCCCTGAGGAACCGTTCGTGAGCATTCTCTCCAGCCCGTTAAAACCGCAATCTAACGCCCCTCTTCGCCTATCCTCCAATAAACACCATCGTTCGTGAAGGCGGCACGAACCCCGGCTCATTAATTCGGTGCCCTTCCTCTTTTTCCATCACTATCGCTTTCACCCACTCCACAATTTCCTCATCTCTCGCGTTAGCTCGCAATAGCCCGCGCAAGTCCCGGTCATCTTTACTGAACAGGCACGTGCGCATTCGTCCATCCGCAGTCAACCGTATCCGCGAACAGTGTCCGCAAAACGCTTGCGTCACCGGTGCGATCAGCCCGATTTGTCCCGGCGCGCCGTCCGCAAATCGGTACTTCCTCGCCGTCTCGCTTTTCTCGTGCGGAATCTGCTCCAGCGGCCACTGTGCATGAATCCGCGCATACACTTCCGCCGCGGGCACCACCAAGTCGCGCGACCAATGCCGGTCCGCATCCAGCGGCATAAACTCGATGAACCGCATGATCACTCCGCGCTCCCGCGCGAAAACTGCAAACGCCTCCACTTCGTCATCATTCAGCCCCCGCACCAACACCGCGTTCACCTTCGCCGGCGCCAGCCGCGACTTCTGCACAGCCTCAATCCCTTCCAGCACGTTGCCGTACGACCGCGTCCGCGTAATCCGCTCAAACTTGCTGGGCTCCAGCGAATCCAGGCTGATGTTGATGCGGTGCAGCCCTGCGGCAATCAACCGCGCACAGCGCTCCGCCAGCAGGTGCCCGTTCGTGGTGATGGACAAATCCTCCACGCCCAGCCCCTTCAAGTAGGAGATGTAATCTTCCACCCCTTCGCGCACCAGCGGTTCTCCGCCCGTGATGCGCACTTTCCGAATCCCCAGCCCCACGAAAATCCGTGCCAGCCGCCGCAGTTCCGCCCACGACAGTATTTCGTCGTGATCCCGGTAGTTTTCCGGGTCGGCGGAGCGGCAATACACGCACCGGAAATTGCACCGATCAGTCACCGATATCCGCAAGTCGGTAATCTGCCGGCCAAATTTGTCGTAAAGGCTCATCGTCAATCCCATCCAAAAACAAAAAACCCGATTCGCGGATGGAATCGGGTGCCCGCTGGAAATCTACACATTTCCGGCTTGCAGGCTCCTTTCCAAACGCGGCAACCTTGTCACCGCAGGGAGGCCTGGACGTTTCCACCCAAACCCTCGGCAAACCGTTCCCGGCCCGCCTCGCCCCACCGCCCTGGGTTGTCTCTCCCGTAGGTCAGCGGGGTCGGAGTTAACTTGCCCAGTGTACGCCCCTCCGTTTCCCAGTTCAATTCCAGTTATTTCCCGCGCCTTCCCCGCGCCGCTCTCCCCGGCCCTGTGATACAGTTTGCTAAAATCATGCGCGTATTCATTCTGGGAGCAGGGTCCACCGGTTCGCTCCTCGCACAATTGCTGGAACGACAGGGCCACGATGTCTGGTGTGGCGACCGCGATCCTATCCGCGCCCGCCGTTTTCTCGGCAAAAAGTCCACCATCGCTGTCACTCCCGTTAACGCCCGCAACCTCCGCGCCATCGTGCGCGCCGCCAAGGACTGCCAGTTGATCGTCAACGCCTCCGCTTCCGTCTTCAACGAAATCGTTCTCCGCGCGGCGCTCCGCCTTCGCGCGCATTATGTGGATCTCAGCTCTCACCTCACGCGCAACCCTTTTAAACCAGAGCAATTCCGCTACACCAAGAAATTCCAGGAGAAGAACCGAACTGCCTTGATCAATGCTGGCGCGGCCCCAGGCCTAACCAATCTGTTAGTCAAACGTGACGCCGAACTCCTCGCTGAAGTCCAATCCGTGCAGATCCGCCTTTACGAAAGCTCAGAAAGCGATGATCCCATTTCGCAATGGTCCCCCGAAGTTTCCTTCGACGAGGCGATCTCGCAGCCGCGCATTTATCGCCACAAAAAATTCAAACTGGCCAAGCGCTTCTCCGAGCTCGAAAAGTTCCGCTTCCCCGATCCCATCGGCCCCGTCAACGTCGTTCTCGCCGCCCAGGATGAAGTCGCCACGCTGCCCTACTTCATTCCCATGCAGGACCTCGACGTGAAAATCGGCGGCAATGAATTTGACCGCCTCCGCCGCTGGCACAAGCAAGGCAAGCTCTCCAAATCCCGCGGCATCCCGCGTTTGCGCTTCCCGGCAACTTCCTCGCCACGGAAAATCGCGGCCCTCATCCGCCAGGGCATCCTCCAGAACGCGCGTTTCGCTGCCGCCGTCCTCGTGCGCGGCGTCAAACATTCCCCCAAGGACGACCAGCATCTCCTAATCCGCAGCGACGCCTCTTTTCCCACTCTCTACCAAATTCGCCGCCAGGGCCGTTTCACCACACCCGTAGCGTACGCGACTGCCCACGTCGCCGCCCTCTTTATCAAGTTTTTCCCGCGTGAATCCCCCGGCATCTTCGCCCCTGAAATGCTCTCTGTCGAAACGCGCCGCGCCATCCTCGCCGGCATCCGCAAGCAAGGCGTAAAACTAACCCAAAAAATCACCCCACAAAAAATCCACGAAGACCTCGACGAGCTCTAAGAGCTCCCTTTTACACATCTCAAACTTGCCTTTGTAGGGGTCGAGCACTGCTCGACCCCATCTCGGCAACCAGCACAAAATTGTCATCCCGACCGGAGGCCCGTGTTTTTTGCGGGCCGTAGTGGAGGGATCGTGGCAAGATCGCTCGCACACAGACACAGCCTTCATAGTCCCGTCAACAACACCGATTCGGCCGCGAATACTTCCGCTTCAACTCCTCCACATAAAACTCCGCCGCCGTAACCGGTTCTTCCCCGCCAACCCGCTTCGCACACCGCACATACTTCTCATAAGCCGCATCGCCGCTCCATTCGCGCAATCCCAGCCAGCCACGTTGCATTCCTCTCCAAATCTGATCCCAAGCAGCCCGCATCAATCCCCCTCCGCCCATTGCGTGGCCACGTACGGCGCCTCGCGCATCACCGGCACTTTCCGCCGGCTCAAAATCGCGTACCACTGAAATACCGCCTCGGTCACCAGCACCAGAATCATCCCTGCTAGAACTGCCGTCACAACCGCATCCAGCCGCTGATTGAAAATCACTCGGCGTGTCTCTCCGATCTTCGCCAAGGGAATTTCTCCCGACGCAATCTTCCCGGCAAGCACATTGGCATACGCCAGAAACCCAATCCGGGGATTCGCACTGAAAATCTTTTGATAGCTCGCCGTCATCGTGATGAGCACCAGCCATGCCATCGGCAGCAGCGTCACCCAAATCCATCTCAGCCGCCCCATTTTCAGCAGAATCGTCGTGGCCACCACCAGCGCCACCGCCGCTAGCAACTGGTTCGCAATTCCGAAAAGTGGCCAGAGCGAATTGATTCCTCCCAGCGGGTCCACCACTCCCTGATACAAGAAATATCCCCAAGCCACCACAATCAGCGCGCTCGATAGCAATATCGCAGGCAACCAGTTCATCCGCCCCAGCGGCTTCCACACCCTTCCTCCCAGTTCCTGCACCATAAACCGACCCACGCGCGTCCCGGCATCCAGCACCGTCAAAATAAACAGCGCTTCAAACATAATCGCGAAGTGATACCAGAGACTCAGCAGCTTTCCCCCGCCAATGGTGTTTGAAAAAATTTGCGCCATGCCTACCGCCAGCGAAGGCGCACCTCCCGCGCGGTTCAACAGCGTCTGCTCCCCCACGGCGTGCGCCAATCGCGTCATCGTCTCGGCTGTCAACGGGTAGCCCCAACTGGAAATCGTCTGTGCGGCCTCTGCCGGCGAAGCGCCCACAATCGTTGCCGGGCTGTTGATCGCGAAATACACTCCCGGCGTCATCGCGCACGCTGCCACCATGGCCATCACCCCCACAAATGATTCCAGCAACATCGCGCCATAGCCGATCAGCCGCGCTTGCCCTTCGCGCTGAATCATTTTCGGCGTGGTTCCGCTGGAAATCAGCGAGTGAAATCCGCTGATAGCCCCGCATGCGATCGTGATGAAGCAGAAGGGAAAAATCTTCCCGGCAAACACCGGGCCCGAGCCGTCCACAAATCGCGTCAGCGGCGGCATCAGCACTTGCGGCCTCACTAGCAGGATTCCCGCCGCCAACGAAAAAATCGCCCCCGCTTTGATGAACGCGCTCAGGTAATCTCGTGGTGCCAGCAGTAGCCACACCGGCAGTGACGACGCCGCGAACCCATACACGATGATCGCGAACGCCAGCCCCACGCCGCTCATCGTGAACATCTTCGCCCACGCCGGCGAATTCGCCACCCACTGCCCCGCCACCACCACAAACAGCACCAGCGCCACGCCCATCACCGAAGCTTCCAGCACGCGCCCCGGCCGCACATATCGCAAATAAATGCCCAGCAGCAGTCCGATGGGAATCGTCATTGCCAGCGTAAATGTGGCCCACGGCGAACTCTTCAGCGCATTCACCACCACAAGCGCCACCACGCCCAGAAGAATGATCATGATCGCCAGCACGGCAAGCTGCGCAATGAACCCCCCGCGCTCGCTCACCTCTTGCCTCGCCATTTCTCCCAGCGTTTTGCCGTCGCGCCGGATCGAGCAGAACAGAATCACGAAATCCTGCACGCATCCGGCCAGCGCCGCCCCTGCGATCAGCCACACTGTCCCCGGCAAGTATCCGAATTGCGCGGCAAGAGTCGGCCCCACCAGTGGTCCCGGCCCCGCAATTGCCGCAAAGTGGTGACCAAACAATACCCACTTGTTCGTGGGCACAAAGTCGCGTCCATCCTCGCGGCGTTCGGCAGGAGTTGCTCGAGTGTTATCCAATGCCAGCAATTTGGCGGCGATGAACGCGGAGTAGAACCGGTACGCCACTACATAGAAGCAACCCGCCGCCAGCACGAACCACGTCGCGCTGATCGGTTCCCCGCGATGCAGCGCAATAGTCCCCAGCGCCAAGCCGCCCAACACCGCAACAATTGCCCAGGCCAGAACGCCGAGGGCCTTCTTCATTTCGGGGTGCTCGATTGAATGAACTGCGACAAGTCTTGCTTCAGTTTCACCAGCGACGGCCGGTGAACGTACATCATGTGGCCCGCTTCGTAGTAGCCGCCGGAAAGATGGCTGCGCAGCGTTGGGTCCAGTCCCAAATGATTGAACGTGTATTCCGCGGCGAAAAATGGCGTGGCCAGATCGTAGTAGCCCTTGGCCACATACACCTGCAAATACGGATTCTGCGTCATGGCCTCGCGCAGAGTATCCGCCACATTGACATAGCGGTTTTCATACGGCTCGAAGCTCCACGGGTTCACACGCGAAGTCAGGAATTCATAAAACAAATCGCTTTCAAATTTCAGGTCGCCGCGCACGTAATCGTTGAATGCCGCTGTATAAGGCCCGACAATCGCCGCCAGGCTGGGATCGTAGTCCGGATTCGCGCCCACCGCATCTTCATCAATTCCCTTGAATCGTCCATCTAAACGCCCCACGGTGCGCCGTTCGCTTCGCAGCAATTCTTTGTCAAACGCGAAGATCTTGACCCGCAGATTCGCTCGATCCACAAAATCAGCCGAGAGGCCGGACAGCCGCGACAACTTCCGCGCTATTTCCGCTCTCCGCTCCGCGGACAATTCGCCGCCCGCCATCAGCGCATCGGCGTATTCGCCCGCGGCAAAACTCCGCGATTCATTGATGGCTTTCTGGAAATCCGTCTGCAAATCCGGCGCCAGCTTCTTGTGATACCAGGCGATCGCCGTATACGTCGGCAGATACAGGATGTACGGCAAATCGTTCCCGCGATCGAACCGCGCCGTCTGGAAATTCAGGATCGAGGAAATCAGCATGATCCCGTTCAAATACATTCCGTAACGCTCTTGCAGATATCCCGAGAGTCCGGCGGCGCGCGTCGTTCCGTAGCTCTCGCCAGCAAGAAATTTCGGCGAACTCCACCGCCGGTTGCGCGTCGTGTACAACCGTATGAAATCTCCCACCGATTCCAGGTCTTCCTGAATTCCGTGAAACTGCTTCGGCGCTTCCCCCGGCACCGCGCGGCTGAATCCCGTTGAGACCGGATCAATAAAAACCAGGTCGGTCACGTCCAGCAGCGAGTATTCGTTGTCCACCACTTTGTACGGCGGCGGCAGCAACGCGCCCACGTCTCCCATTTCGACGCGCCGCGGTCCGAGTGCACCCAGGTGCAGCCAGATGGACGCCGCTCCTGGTCCTCCATTGAACGCATACGTCACTGGGCGCTTCGCCAGGTCGCTCGTATCGTCCCGCGTGTATGCGACGTAAAACACGCTCGCCTTTGGTGTCCCGTCCTCCAGCTTCAGCAGTATCGTCCCCGCCGTCGCCGTGTAGTGGATCTCCTGTCCGCCAATCCGCACCGTGTGTTTGGATTGCACGCTCTTCTCTTCCGGTGGTGGAGGCGTCTTCTTCTCCTCTTTCGGTTTCTCCTGCGCCTTTTCCCCGGCCTTTTCCGCTCCGCCTTCAGGCGCCGCCGCCGGTTTTTGCGCCATCACAAGCCCCGCAGTCAGCATGGCCAGCACAAGAGTGAAGATCCAACGCGCGATTTTGCTCATAACTGTTTCATCCCCCAACGAAGAAGTGCGCTCAAACCAATGGCGGCATCCTATGCGAGCCTGTGTAGCACGTCAATCTGCCAGGCTTGTGAACTTCACCAGCGGATACAATTCCTTGAACACTTTGGCCACCTCGTTCGTGAAACTCGCTCGAGTGGCAGCTTTCGGCTTCATCTTTTTCCGCACTATCCACGCCTGAATCTTCTTCCAGTCCCCTGGTTCCGTGGGCCAGCCCTCATGCTTCGTCCATTGGCCCTTTTCGGTTGTGTACCAATAACTCTCGTATTTCCTGCCCAGCCGTTTCTTTTGTTGCGCCATCCACCGGGGATTAGCCTGCACCCGAGGCTCCGCAATCAGTGCCAACGTCGACTCCTTCCTTTTTCCGCCCGCGTAGATGCGAAATCCCGCCGTAACTACCTCCGTGGAAAGGCCGACATAAAGCTGCCCGTTCTCCCGATCCCCCGGCGCAGGTGTGGAAACCTTTAAATACATTTGCGTCTTGTAAGGTGTCTTGTCTTTTGCAAATCGGATGTCGCGATTGATCCTTGAAAAATTCGCACCTGTGCGCCCGCTCACATCAAACTCGTTGTTCATAGCCAGCACCGGCCTGCTAAGCTCCTCCAGCAATTTCCGGAACGGCTGCACCACGGCTTGCTGGTACCTCTCCCGGTTCTCATCCATCCATGACTTCCTGTTGTCTTTTCCCAGCTCCCGGAAGAATTGAAATGTCTCTTTGCTGAATACGGGTTTTCCGGCAGGCATCTCTTCACCTCTCCCTTAAAGTAAGAACTCAGCCTACACGATTCCCATTCCGCGTCAATTGGACTATTCTCTTTTCGCGCTCCAACAACCATCTCTGTGAACAGGTGAACCGCATGCCTCGCAAATTCTTTGCCATCATCGCACTGGCTTTTTGTGCTTTGTCCTGGGCCGTCTTTTCCTCTGCGGACGACACAAAACCTCCCGCCAAAATCGCGCCTTGGAAACCGGAAGACATCATCTATGCCGAAAGTGCCTCGCAATTCCGCATCTCGCCCGACGCCAAATCGCTCGTCTGGGTCAAGAACGCAGGCGATAAGGAAAAGGATGCGGTTGTCTCCAATCTCTACCTCTCCAGTTTGACGGAGCAGCGCGAGGTGCAGCTCACTCGCGGCACTGACCGCAACACTTCGCCGCGTTGGTCCCCCGATGGCGAGTGGATCGCCTTCCTCAGCTCCAGGCCCCGCACGCAAGCCAAGCCCGACACGGCACCCATGCAGATTTGGCTGATCAGCCCGCGTGGGGGCGAACCTTACGCTCTTACGGAGCTCGCCCGCGCTCCCAGTCAAATCCGATGGCTGGACAAAGATACCGTGATTTTCAGCGCGGAAGAGGATCCCAGCGCCTATGAGCAAGCCGAGAAAAAGAAGAAAGATGACTCCGAGGTGGTAGACGATGCCGATCACGCCCCACCCATCCGCCTCTTCAAAATCAGCGTCAAGGACAAGAAAATCACCCGCCTCACCAACAACTCCGATTGGATTCAAAGCTGGGCTGCCTCGAAGGATGGCAAATTCGTTGCCGCCATTCACGCCAAGAGCCTTCATTACGAATTTGATCAGAAGGTGCCGCCCATCACCGTTCTCCACGATCTTGCCGGCGGCACCGAAAAACAAATTTTCACCGAAGGCCGTCTTCGCCCCGATGCCCTCATCTGGGCGCCAGACAATTCCGGTTTCTACGCGGCGCTTCCATTCTCCAATGACCCAAAATTCCTCACGGCCAGCATTGAGTTGCTTTATTTCTACGACCTCGCAACCGACAAAGTCATGCAAGTGCCGCTCGATTGGGAAAACGGTTTGGGCGGTGATTTTGCCGTGACAAAAGATGGTTTCGTCGCGCTGCTGGCAGCTGGCTCGCATTATCAGTTGGCGCGTTACGAACGCGAAAAATCCACCGATGCGTGGGCCTGGAAGCGCGCTCCGCTCGAAGGCGATCACGCAAAAAACATCAGTTCCCTTGAAGCCAGCGATGATGGCAAAACCATCGTTTACAACCATTCCACCGCCAGCCAAATGCCCCAACTTTTTGCCGCCCAGCTTGACGCCAACAAACTTATCTCCCCGCGCCAAATCACCAAGCTCAATGAAAGCTTGCTCAACTCCCGCACATTCGCAAAAACCGAAGTCATTCGCTGGAAAGGCTCGAATTACGAAGATGTCGAAGGCATTCTCTACTACCCCGCGAACTACGAGCCCGGCAAAAAGTATCCTCTCATCACCGCAATCCACGGCGGCCCAATGGGTGCCGACAAGGATTTGTGGAGCAATTCCTGGGCCTATCCCATCAGTCTAATCACCCAGCGCGGCGCCTTCGTGCTTCGCCCCAATTATCACGGCAGCAACGATTACGGCCTTAAATGGGCCGAATCCATCTGCTGCGGCAAGTATTACGAACTGGAAACGCCAGACATCAACATGGGCGTGGATTATCTGGTCGGCAAAGATCTTGTCGATCCTGACAAAGTCGCCACAATGGGCTGGTCCAACGGCTCGATTCTCTCCATCAGCCTGATTACCACTTATCCTTCGCGGTACAAGGTGGCCAGCGTCGGCGCTGGGGATGTCGAATGGATTAGCGACTGGGGCAACGTCCAGTTTGGCGATTCTTTCGATTCCTATTACTTCGGCAAATCGCCCATGGAGGATCCCGATCTCTACATCCGCAAATCTCCTTTTTTTAAGATGGACAAGGTCCAGGCGCCTGTGCTGATCTTCCATGGCACCGCCGATACCAACGTCCCGCCCGCGCAAAGCTGGTCCTTCTTCCGCGCGCTGCAGTTCTACAACAAAGTCCCCGTCAAATTCGTCGTCTTCCCCGGCGAGCCCCACGGCCCGCGCAAACTCACGCACCAGATGCGCAAAGTGGAAGAGGAACTCGCCTGGTTCGACAAGTATTTCTTCAAGACCGCTCCTCCCTTGAACGAAGCTCTCAAGTCAGGCTCGCCCCTGGACGCCGCGATAAAAACCAAAAACCTCGCACGCTCGGGCGCAAATTACGGTGTGGCTTTTCATGGCTTGGGCAAAAATGTGCTCATCCCCGAAGTCGTCAAGCGCGACGCCCTCGAAGTCGGCCGCTTTGAAGTGACCCGCGCGCAATTCGCCGTCTTCAGCCCCAGTTATAAAATCGAACCTGGCACGGAAAACTTTCCTGCCAGTGGCATCACCTTCGAGCAAGCCCAGGCCTATGCCGATTGGCTCTCCAAATTGACCAAGCAGACCTGGCGCGTGCCCAATGAAGACGAAGTCGCTTCCTTCCTTTCCAAAAAAGACGGTGAAAATACACTCGATTATTGGGCCGGCTACCCCCCCAATCCCGATGACAGCAATCGTCTCCGCGAAAACATTAGGGAACTCAGTGGCAACGCGCCGCTGCTGAAGCCCGTCGGCAGTTTCCCCGGCCAGGGCGCCGAAAACGAAGATCTTTTCTTCGATTTCGGAGGCAACGTAGCGGAATGGGTCGTAGCTCCCGATGGCAAGGGCAAACTCTCTGGCGGCAGCGCGGATTGTCCCGCGGATCCGCGCTCCGCCTGCATTCCCGCGCCCGATTACTGGGGATTTCGCGTGGTGCGTGGCGCCCCGAAACCGCCTGCAGCAAAGGAATAGCATGCCAGCGCTGCAATCTTTCCTGCGCGCGGGCATTCTGTTTTTTTTCGCACTTCTCCTAGCGCGAACTGCGGCGGCGGCAATGGATCTCACGCAAGACGACATCAATTTCCGAAAAGAAGTCTATGTGAACAAGAAGGGCGCCAAGATGCCCTATCGTCTCTTCGTGCCACTGGGTTACGATTCCTCGAAAAGCTATCCTCTGTTGCTGTGGCTGCACGGAGGAACCGGCCGCGGCGACGACAACATCAAACAGATCACTCGCCAAAACGAAAATGGTACGCACTTCTGGATCAAGAGTGATGTGCAAGGACAATTTCCTGTCTTTGTTCTAGCCCCGCAGTGCCCAATGAGCGATATCTGGGCCGACCCGGAAATCAACCAGCCGTCCAAGGCCTTGGAGATGGCACTCGAGATTCTCAACAAAGTGGAAAGCGAATTCGCCATCGATCCCGACCGTGTCTACATTGCAGGGCAATCCATGGGCGGCTCTGGCGTATGGTCTTTGTTGCAAATGTACCCGGACAAATGGGCTGCCGCGTTGGTTCTTTCCGCCTTCGACAATTTCACCAATGTTCCGGCGATTACCCGCGTGCCGCTCTGGGTCTTTCAGGGAGACGCGGATCAGAGCGTGCCTGTGGATTTAGTCCGCCAGATGATGAAGCAGCTCAAAAAGGTTCACGCCAACTTGCGCTACACGGAATATCACAAGACCGACCATGAAGTCTGGAATCGCGCTTTCGCCGAGCCCGGCCTGGTCTCCTGGCTCTCCTCACAGAAGCGCGGCGCGCCTCCGGGAAGCCAACTTGGCTCTGGCGCGTCGCCCGTCAAACGGTAAAATAGCAATATGAGCGAATTCACTCCCACCGAACGCACGCAAGTCAAGCGTCTGCCCAAGCGCGGCAAGTACGAGCGCGAAACGGTCTACTCGATTCTCGACTCCGGCTTCGTCTGCCACGTCGGCTTCAACGTTGACGGTCAGCCTTACGTGATTCCCACGAACTATGGCCGCTCTGGCGACACGCTTTATCTCCATGGCAGCGCGGCGAGCCGCATGCTCCGCACGTTGAGCGAAGGCGTTCCGGTTTGCGTCACGGTCACGCATGTGGATGGAATCGTGTTGGCTCGCTCGGCGTTCCACCACTCCGTGAATTACCGCTCGGTTGTGATTCTTGGCACCGCGCGACTGGTGGAAGATCCCGCTGAAAAAATGGAAGTTCTGAGGATTTTCACGGAACACGTGATGAAGGGACGCTGGGACGATGTGCGCCAGCCCACTGAGCAGGAGTTGAAGGGCACCACGGTCCTCGCGCTGCCCCTCGAAGAAGTTTCCGCCAAAGTGCGCACCGGCGGCCCGATTGACGATGAAGCCGATTACGCTTTACCGGTCTGGGCCGGCGTCCTTCCCCTCGAAACCGTACCCAAGCCGCCGCAACCCGACGCGCGCCTCAAGGCCGACACGCCTCTTCCCGCCTACCTAAAAAACTATTCCCGCTAGCAGCCCT
Source organism: Candidatus Acidiferrales bacterium (assembly GCA_963702915.1). Classification (GTDB taxonomy): domain Bacteria; phylum Acidobacteriota; class Terriglobia; order Acidiferrales; family UBA7541; genus Acidiferrum. Next base: position 4,501,083 of record OY969770.1, on the reverse strand, counting down.
CGCCTGCGTAGCGGCCGCTTTCCGAAGCGGGCGCCTTTATCCCGCTCCACCCAACCGTGTCATCCCGCCTGCCCTGAGCGGAGCCGAAGGGACGGGAGCGGCCCGATTTTTTCTTTCGCGCTGAACTTTGGCGCGTCGGGCCGCGGAGCGGAGGGATCTCTGCGTTCATCTCCGAAAACTTAAAACTAACAACTGAAAACTGAGAACTGTCCGCTACGGCTTGGTTGGTTCCTTCGCCGGCGTGGCCGGAGTTGCCGGCGTTGCTGGTTTTTCCGCCGGAACTGCTTCGCCTCTCTTGTACATGATCTTCTTTGTTCCGCCGCCGCAGGTGCCAACGACTTTGCCTTCTGTGGTCGTGTCGTCCTTCGCCACGATTTCCAGCGTGTAGGACTTCACGCCCTTCGCATCCAGCTTCGCTGCGATTTCCGTTTTCAGGTCTTCACAAGGTTTTGCCGCTTGCGCGTGCGCGCACACCGGCACAAATAGCAATACGCCCATTGCCACTAACAGTTTCATTGCGTGTTCTCCCTCGTTCCGTTACCACTTCTACAACGCAGCATATCACGTCTTCGACGTACCTGGGGCGCGCTCCGTCGTCGCCCTAAGGGGCCCGGCCCGCTCCGGCAAACTTTTCATGTCGCCTTACCTGTCATCCCGCCTGCCCTGAGCGAAGCCGAAGGGAGCGGAGCGACCCGATTTTTTCTTCCGCGCCGAATTGTGGCGCGTCGGGTCGCGTAGTCGAGGGATCCCTCTTTTTTTAGGCTCCGGCTTCCTTCAAATCCTCGTTCGCTTCCTTTTCCGCATTCTTGGCTTCGGCCTTGGCATCCGCTCCCGGCTTCAGCAACTGGATCGTCTTGTGCAGGGTCGCGCCTTTGTCACCTTTCGGCACTTTGCAAGCGGACAGATCCGCGCTGGTCTGTACACCGGTCATGTCGGATTTGACGCAGTTGAAATCCAGCGCCAGGCTGTGGCTTGCGTGCAGCCCCGCCAGGCAATCGCTCAGCGCTTTGTATGTGGAGCATGCCTCCGCAACATTCGTGTTGGCCGCCAGCACGCCCGCCCCTTGCAGCTTCGCCGTTAGCTTCTTATTCATTTCGCTGTTGGCGTCATGCCAATCGCTGCTTGGCTTCGAGTCCTTCTTGATCCACTTGATGGGATTCAAGGAGTGCGGTGTAGGCACTGACGGCCCCGCCGCCGCCGTTGCCCCTACGCCCGCTGGGGCTTGCGCCGCCGCTCGCCCCGCCCCGACGGACACGCTCATCGCCACTAAGGCCACAATCAAAAATGGTTTCTGCATCATTTACTCCCCAAAGGCACACCTTTGCCCTCACCCTAGTACGCCTTGCTAGGCGGGAAGCGTCGAGCACTCCGAAGGACGGTACTCCCCCATTCCGTAACGTTGACCCTCCGAACAGGGCGTCTCTTGCTGTTGTAGGGGCCGCCTTCTGAGGCGGGCGCTTTTCCCTTGTTATGTAGGGCCCGTCCTTCTGCCTGCCCGCCGAAGGAGGGAGGCGATCCGCTCTCCTCCCAGTCGCTTTTCTCTTCTCCCTTGGGGGTCGGACATTAATGTCCGACATACAAGCCACCCGTCAGTCGCCTCTCGCCACTGCTCTTTCCAACCGGCTTGGACGACCCCTCCCGGCCGACCTCACCTAACCAAGGTGCCTCCAGATGCGGCGTGGCTTGAGACCCGCCAAGGTGCTGCACCCAAAGTTGCATTTGGAAGTTAGGGCTGTGCCAATCCACCCCCGGAATCTCAACCCTACATTCGCATAACTAAAAGATACTCTGCGACTTAGCGACGCATAAGCCTCTTTCTCGCGGCAGGTCCTTAAGCTAGCGAAAAATTCAGTAGGCGGAGGTCTGTCATGACAGCCACATTGAATGCTTCGGCTACAGCCACACTCGTACCGCCCTGGAATGCTTCAGAAGAGGCCACACGACGCGCCTACCGGAAGGTTAAGGCCCCCTTTGTCCTGACCGAGATGAATCGTTGCCGGGAATTCACGGTGCTCTGGCTTTGGTCTCGGAGAGGTAAAGGTTGGATTATTGAGCAGGAACTGGACCCTAGCCTCTTTGCACCCCCAACACTGGCAGCTCGGAAGGACCCATGAGGGTGGGAGAAAACATGTCCGAGCCGATCTTTCGCGTACTAATTGTTGATGACAACCCGCCGACTGCAAACTACATTGCCGAGCTGCTTCATTTGTTTGGGTTCCACGCGCTTCCCGTTTACTCTCTCGGGGAGACTCTAGAAAACTTGGAGTGTTTTGATTTCGGTCTCGCCCTTGTTGGATCGGTTCCTCCGCCACAATGCAACGAGGGCTACCAAGACCGTCTCCTCGAATTCATGCCTGAATGTCGGGTCGTTCCATTAGACCTGCAGTATACGGTTGGCGAGATAAAGCTTGACGGCAGTGCTTTCGATTACTTGTCCTTGCTTTTCAGGGCCGAAGAAATCCTCAATCTAGTTCGAGAGGCGAAGAGCGAGCATCAGCAGATGACATGATACCCAGGTGCCAGAGCCGCTCTATCTTTTCTGGTGATTAATCTGCTCAAGAACTAGCAGGTCGGCCTTCGTATAGGGTCCTCCCAAGGGGGTCCTTGTACCCACAAGGCACTTGAGTAGCGACAGGAAACCACAGCGACGGGCATTGCCTTACTGGGTCGTGGCACACAATGTACGATACCTCGCCTGTGATCGGGCCGTCCTCATCTGGAGGACATGTCCATTCGGTTCCGACCTTTTTGGCGGGTTCGATGTAGTACGTATATCCGTGTTCGCCGACAAAGAGCCACGCACAAGCGTAGAGCAGGGCTAGTGCCCCAGCCGCCCGCAATGCATTTTTGAGTTTCATCATTCACCAACCCCGTCCGCCACGTCCCCAATGACCTTAGCAGGTCGCTCGGCAAAACTGGTTTGCCATTAGTCCGCAATAATCTAACCGCGAGAGTATTTGCATCGTTTCTCCTTCACGGCGTTTCCCAAAAGATCGCTGCCGAAAGGGCACGCGGAGGCACTGATTCCCTCCTGCTCTAAGCACTTCACGAGGTAATGCGCCCCGGCTGCGTCAGATGTGTGCAGGACAACGTGCAGGTCCGCATAGAGTTCAGCATTTGCCACGATGTGGTCTATGACGTCGTCGCCGGTCCCGTTTTTTCTACGGTCTCCAAGGTGACGGTCGCAAAATAGCGCAGTGAATTTCTCGCCACGCTGAGCCCTGGCCGCTAGCGTTGCAATTGCCTCCGCGCTCGTCGCTACACAGACTGCATTTGGAATGCGCGCTTTGAACCACAACCTGCGGGCCTCTTCATCGTCAAGCACTAGTGTGGCCATTTCTCCACCTCACGCGAACCGAGGGTCATTGTTCTTAAGCATGATCTCCCGGTACTGAGTCGATTCTGGATTGCCGGAGCATGCCCGCCTACAGCCATCGGCGAATGCCGTAAACGACGAGCGCGACAAACCAGCCCAGTCGGAAAAAATTTTGAGCGAACGCCCAGCGTTGCCGTGTCATCAGAGCACCGTCCCATGTCCAGTCCGGGTATAGAAACAGGAAGCCCGCGATCAAGTAGTGATGGGTGTAAAGCAGCCAGCCTATTGCAATCCAGGACAGGAGCACCAAACTAACCCAGAGCAGTCCGCGGTTGCTCATTGCGCATGACCTCCCTGCAGGCTCTGCCGCAATCAGTCGCCGAGAGCGTTATTTCCTCCCGCACAACAGGATGACAGGCAGCGGAGAAGACAACAACGGTACTTTATCGTTGCGGTTAACAGTCTTTTCTGTGGTCTTACCGCCCAAAAGAGCAACGATTCCAAATATCAATCGTGGGTGGCGCGCACTTAACTTCCGAGACGAATTTGGTGCACTGCGCTTTCTGGTTTTGAAAACGGGGGTCCATTCTTCCCCTCCTCGTACCAGTTTCGAAACTAGTACCCACTAAATAATAGTAGACAAGCGGTAAATAATGTGCTAAGCTCCATCCGTTATGCTGAGAGGACGCTGTTCTAGTGTCATTTCGGAACGCCCCACCCCCTCACCCGCTCCCAAAAACCCGCTAACTCCTTTCTTTCCCCTACATCCAGGAAATTCGCCCGTAACTCCTTTGTTTCCCCTACATACGCAAAAACAGGGGGGTGGGGGTGCACTTTTGAACGTTCAACTTTTAACTGGGCATCCGACCAAGGATGCCCATCCTGAGCGAGCAGCGCGAGCCGAAGGATCTCTCTCGTCTCGCTCCCCTAACCCCAATCATCCCCGCACTTATAGATCGCCCTCCTGTAAGTCCAATCATTCCCGCACTTGTGCAAAACAGGGGGTGGGGGGTATCCCGTTCAATGCGTCCACAGATAACTCACTTGTATATATTACCCTTTGTCTACTTGCAACTAAGATACAAAATGTCGGCGCGCCGACATTTTCATCCTCACGCTGCAGCGAATTGCCTTACACGGAAACGAAAGGCCTCACCCCTCAAAGGAGTGAGCTACAGGGGGGCATGGATCGGGATCGGCGGGCAGGGTATATGGCTAGCACCTTTAAAGGTGCTATGATGACGGGGCGAGGCGAGCATGTTTGACCTTACGAAAGACATTCAGGCGATGACGACGTTCCGGCGCAATCCGCGGAAGTTCATGAAGCATCTGAAAAAATCGAAAAGGCCCCTGGTGCTGACCATCAATGGAAAAGCGGAAGCGGTGGTGCAAGATGCCGAGGCGTACCAGCGCCTGCTGGACATCGCCGCACAGGCCGATGCGATCGAGGGAATCCGCCAAGGCACCGAGGACATGAAGAAGCGGCGGGTGCGTCCGGCGCGGGAAGCTCTGGAAATGTTCCGGAGCAAACATGGCATACCTCGTTAGGGTGACGGACCGCGCCCTGCGGGATATGGAAGCTATTTACGATTTCATTGAAGCGGATGAGTCCGCGAGAGCCTTCGCATGGTTCCGCGAACTCGAAGAAACCATCTACAGCCTGGAACGATTCCCTGAGCGCGGGGCGCGGGTTCCCGAACGCGGGAAATTGCGTGAGCTGTTTTTTGTGGAGAAGCCAAGCACCTACCGGATTATTTTCGCTGTGGACAAGCGCAACCGGGTGGTGACCGTTCTCCACATCCGGCATGGTGCGAGGGCTGCGCTGCCGGCAGAATAGATGGCAGACGTTTAGTGGCAGGAGCAGCCGCCGCCGCAGCAGCCGCCTCCACCGGAGGAGCCGCCGGAGGGCGCGGAGGAATTACTGGAGCCGGCGGTGGCGAATACGGAAAGCTGGATCGCGGCTTTCTTGCTGGAGCACTTGGGGCAGGAAATCTCCTGCTGCTTGTTGATGACGATTTTTTCAAAGCGCTCGTTGCAGTCTTCGCAGATATATTCGTAGATGGGCATTGCCGGGAAACCTCCAAAAGGGCCTTGGATCAACCGCTGGGCTCGACATCCAATTATAGCTTAGGTGCCGCGCTTCTGCTGGGCCCCGAACGCAACTTGAAGATGTCCGGAGACTTCAGGGGCTGAAGCCCATTCTTTGTGGCCTTTTGATGTCGGAGCTGAAGCTCCGACCCCCTAAAAAGCGTTCATGAGATGGCTTCTAAAGAGAAGTGCAACGAAGCTATGGGACAAGATGCTAGGACGTCATGTACCAGCCGCCGTTGACGCTGATGGTCTGGCCGGTGATGAAGTCGGATTCGGCAAGCATGACAGCGACGCGCCCGATTTCTTCCGGCTCGCCGAAGAAGCCCACTGGAAGGCGCTCCGCGGAAGCGTTGGGATTGGAGGTAATCATGTCCGTGGCGATGAGCGCGGGGGCAATCGCGTTCGCCGTGATGCCCTCTTTGGCCAGCAGCGGGGCGTAGGAATGGGTCAGGCCGATTAGCCCTGCCTTGGACGCGGCATAGTGCGGACCGATGACGCCGCCCGTTTGCGCCGCGACGGAGGAGAGATTGATGATGCGCCCCCAGCGGCGTTGGCGCATGCCCGGGAGAACGCGCTGCGTGACGAGGAAGGCGGACTTGAGATTGACGTCGAGAAGATTATCCCAATCGGATTCGGTCAGGTCAGCGAAGGGTTTGATTTGGGAGATTCCGGCGTTGTTCACGAGGATGTCCACGGGGCCGAGGTCGCGCTCGACGGTCGAGACGAGGCGGTCGACCTCTGTGGCGACGGAAACATCGGCCTGGATTGCGATGGCGCGGGAGCCGAGTTTCTGAATCGTGGCGCAGACTTCTTCGGCGGCAGACTGCTCCTTCTGGTAGTTAACAGCGACGTGCGCGCCCGCATCAGCTAGGGCGATGGCCATCGCGCGGCCCAAGCCACGGCTAGCGCCGGTGATTAGGGCGACGCGGTTTTCCAGTTTACGCGGCATGGTTGTTCTCCCTGGGAGTTAGGATAGCGCAGAAAAAGGCAACGGCCCCGGAGAACCCGGGGCCATTGGAAATTGCTGATCGCTTTAGGAGCAGCAGTCAAATGGTAGCTGGGGTTGCGGTCGCAAAAGCGGCGGCGAGCCGCCGCACTCCAAAGATGTAGAGAAAAACCTCATACATCAGGAATCGTGCGGACATGGGGCGCAGCAGTGCTGCGCCCCTACAAGGAGGTTAGTCGCCGGCTACGGCTTCGGCGGTGGATTCTTTGGGCGCAGTGGCGGCGTTGCCGTTAGCTGGGGCTATGGATACGGGCTTGTTGGCGTTGGTGAAGTTGGTGGGGATCGCTTTGGCGATGTCGCTGACCGAGCCGATCTGGACGACGGCCTGTTGCGGCTTCTTCAGAACGAGTTCTTCGTAGATGGCGCGAACCTTGGCCTGCTCTTCGAGAGCCTTTTTGCGGCGGAGGCGGTTTTCTTCCGCGGCGGTCACAGGGATGTCGTGCTCGATGTGGCGGACGCGTGCGGCGTCATCGGCGTCAATCACCAGGGAATGCTCGTAGGTGCTAAGATTGACGGTCTTGCCCTTGGCGTAGATTTCATGCTTGCCGTGGGTCTTGTACCACTCGGCGACGGTCGCGTTCTTGTGCATGTTTTCGATAATCTGGCGCCAGCCGATGCCGGTGTTGTAGGCGCAGAAGCTGATTTCGCCCTGCTGCGTGCCGTAGGGAATGATGCACATTTCGGTGCGGCGGAAATCGTAGTTGAAGAGATCCTGGAACCACATGCCGGCAATGAAGAGGAAGTTCCAAGGATCTTGAGCGCGGCGCTTCATGGCATCTTCGTAAGTACGTTCAGGAGAAGTTTTGCCGTACTTGGTGGTGGCACCCTTGGTGAGCGCCCAGGTCTTATCAAACTTCTTGAAGAGGTCATAGAGCTTTAAGCCCACCGGGCCTTGAAACGGGCGGTAGTTTTTCAAGAGGGCCATGGCCATCATGAAGTTGGAGAAGCTCTTGCTGCGGGCAGCATCGGTGATCGCGGTGACGTCCTTGGTGAGTTGCTGGGCATCCAGGAAACGCGGCACCGGGGCCCATTCCTTGGTTTCCTTGTTGATCATGACGGCCGTGCCCACGCCGCAATTGGGGTGGCAACCGCAGGAGAGCGAACCCCACTGGGATTCGTTGCCCTTGACCATGTCCGCGAAGCCCGCGAAGGTGCTGATGAAGGAGATGGGGAACCAATCGCGTGTCGGCTCGATGCGGCCGACCTGTTTGCTGACATCATTGGCGAGGTGCGAAAGGGTGTAGCGCTGGCGCAGACGGCGTTCGGGGGTGATGTCTTCATCGCGCCCGGTGAAAGAGACCGGCTGGAAGCTGATGAAGGCAATTTTCTTGGGATTCTCCATCGCGAATTTGACGATGGCGCCGACCTGATCGTTGTTGACGTTGTTGACGATGGTGACGACGAGCACGATTTCGATGCCGGCTTCGTGCATGTTCTCGATGGCGCGGAGCTTGACGTCAAAGAGGTTGCCAATCTGGCGGTGACTGTTGGCGTCGTTGCCGATGCCGTCAAACTGGAGATAGGCGTAACGCAGGCCGGCTTCAAAGGCTTTCTTGCAGAATTCCTTGCTTTTGGCGAACTCGATGCCGTTGGTGGCAGCTTGCACGGAGTTATAGCCGACTTTGCGCGAGTAGCGTATTGCGTCGAAGAAGTATGGACTCATGGTGGGTTCGCCGCCGGAGAACTGCACGGACATCTGGCGGCGCGGCTTGATCTTGACCGCGTTGTCGAGGATTTCAGTGACTTCTTCCCAAGAGAGTTCGTGGACGTAGCCAACCTGGTTGGCATCCATGAAGCAGGGATCGCACATCATGTTGCAACGGTTGGTGAGGTCGACAGTGAGAACGGAGCCGCGGCCATAGCGCACGTTCGAAGAGCCGTGTTTGTGCAGGCCCTCATCGTTATGCGCAGGAATATCGCGCCCAGGGAATTGCGACTCAATCCATTTGAGGAAGCTGGAGTCGATGGCCATCAGGTCTTCATAGTGGCCATGCCGCGGGCAGTCCTTAATCATCCAAACCTGACCATCGCGTTCGATGATCTGGGCCTTGATCTCGCCGACCTTTTCGTTCATGAGGTCGCGCCAATCTTTCGTGCCCTTGATGATGGCCTCGCGCGCTTCCTTCACACAGGCGGGGCAAAGCGAATCGGTCTGCCGTGGGAAGCCGAGCGTAGGTTTGGTCTTTTCCCAAGATTTCAGGAGGGGTTTATCGGACCACTGCGGAGTAACGGAAGGATTGGGGTTGCGCTGATTGAAATATTGAATGGTATCGAAGGTGATACCCGCCGTCTTGCAAACAATCCAGTCCATGGACCGGTACAATTGCGTGCTGAGAGAATTCGGCATACAGCTATAACCTCACTTTCGAAAACTAGAGCGAAATTCAAATTTGAACGCTAGGACGAGCCAGTCTGAAACAGCCCCCCAAAGGCGTTATCAGGATACCATGCACCGAAGTGCGTCCATAAGTCTTGCGACTCCTATAGTTTGTACGGAAGAACGGGTGGAAGCCAGCAGGATGCGGTGAACGGTGAAAAATGATGGTTAAACGGTGAGGAAGGCCAGCAGATGGCGCTTCATTAGGAGTTACTTTTAGTACGAAAGTACTTACAGTTTTGAAAAATCTAGTTGGTTTTCCAGGGAGCGCTATTCGTTGAGAGCGGGGTGGAGCACGGCGATGAGGAAATGGGCGAAGTGATTGGCGTCATCGTCCAACTGCAACCAGCGCACTACGCAGTGGTCCGAGAGGTATTTGGCGACGCGCGACTCGGGAATACCCAAATGGTCAGCGAGCTGTGGCCGGATGGACTCGCCGCGGCGGGCGGAGCTGCTGCGCATCAAGTTCGGAATGGCGACGCGGAGGGTCTGGCAGGCTTCGACATAGTAGTACGTGGTGAGATCGGAGTCCGTCAGCACCCACACGCCGGGACCTGCGGGCGCCTTATCCGCAGCGTCCAGCTTGGTAGGCGGGCAAGCCAGTAGCCGCCGAAAGTTCATTTCCAGTTGGGTGAGACGCGAGGCCAAGCCAGGGTCGCCGGAGCGTCCTCGCAAACTGGGAGGAACAGGTGATTCCGAGGGAGGTTCGAGAGATTCCACGGGACGCGAAGGGCGTTCCTCAATGGCAGCTTGTGGTGGTGGCGGCGGAGCGGAGCGCGTTTCGCGGGGTGTCGAGACGGCGGGCTCAGGGCGTTTTGCGGAACGCCGATGATCACGCCCGCCACGGCGCCCGCGCCTGTGGCGCTTTCCCGCAGCTGAAGTGGGAGCAGTAGCTCCGGCCTCCGGGGGGGCGGCAATTTCTGGTGCAGACTCAGCGACAGGAGCGGGAGTTTCTTCCGCATGCGGCTCTGGTACCTCTGGAATTGCCGAGGGTTCGGTGGGAGCAGCTTCGGACGGGGCGGCGGGCGCGGGAATCTCCGCAGCTTCGGTGGCACCCAGGCGCGCGGCACTCTCTTGCGCCTTGGTTTTCCAATCGGCCCGGCGGAAGCGCGCCGCAGCCGTCACATACCATTTACCGGCATCCTGAGTGTTGCCAACGGATTCGAAATAGCGGGCAAGTTCAAAGGCGACCATGGCGTCGCGGGTTTTCTGGAAAAGAGCGGAGAGCTGTCCAGCAGGATCTTTGCCGGTGCGTGCCCTTCGGATGCGTGCAGTGATTTGCTTCCAGTCGGCCATACTGTGATGGCATTCTAACAGCGAATGAGAACTTGTGCCATCAGTGGCAGCAAGAAACTGCGCACGGGGCCGAAACCGCTCCGAAGATTCCAACTTACCAACTTCCACAGGTATGTACTAATTGACGTCAGGCGGTGAGCAAAGTAGACTTTCGCAGTTGGGAAGGAGACACAAATGTTCCTGGGTCGTGCCATCTTCGCATCCGCCCTATCTTTTAGCCTGATTTCCTTCCCCGCGTGGGGAGCACCTACGGCGGCGCTGGGGACCGTGATTGCCGCGGATCGCGCCAACATAGGTGAAGCCAAAGCTGAGGTTGGGACCACGATTTACGGTGGCGACAGCCTGACGACACAACAACAAGGCAGCATGCAGGTTCGTGCGGGTGCGGCACGGTTTCTGCTTTTGAGTTCGAGCAACGCCGTGGTGAATGACTCCGGAGGCACGCCCAGCGCGAAACTTGTGAGAGGTGCAGCTACCTTCTCGACCGGGAATGCGCACGCTTTTACGTTGTTTGCTTCCACAGCAGCCATACGGCCGCAAGGCGATGCGCCGACGATTGGCCAAGTGTCGTACATAGGGCCGAAGGAATTGCTGGTACACGCAACGCGCGGCGCCTTAGTTGTTTCGGTGGACGCCGATATGCAGGTCATTTCAGAGGGAACCTCCTACCGCGTGATATTGGATCAGCCGGAAGAGATGGGCCAAGGACCTGCGGGCGCGGGAGCTCCTGGCACCGGTCCCGGCGGGCGCGGAGGTCCACCGCTTAGGGCAGGCCGCAACCGCTTCCTGATCGTAACCAGCGCGGTAACTGGCGTGGTGACGTATCTATTCATTTCGGAAGCACTGGAAAGCCCGGCCCGGCCGTAATTTCGGGTTGACGAATTGCAAAGAGAAGGCCACTGCTCGGCATGAGGAGTGGCCTTTTTTCTTTCCGAGAGCGGAGACAAATCTCTCTTACAGGGCCGCCAGCAACTCAATTTCAACCAGCGCGTCCTTGGGTAAACGTGCCACTTCGATGGTGGAACGCGCCGGGGGAGCGAGCGTGAAATATTTCGCGTAGATTTCGTTCATGGCGGCAAAGTCGCCAATGTTTTTCAGAAAGACCGTGGTTTTCACAACGTGCGTGAGAGATACGCCGCTGGCTTCCAGAATGGCCTTTAAATTTTCCAGCACTCGTTCCGTTTGCTGCTGAATGTTGACACCGGAGAATTCTCCCGTTGCCGGGTCCAGTGCGACCTGGCCGGAAACAAACAGGAAGCCGTTGGCCTTGATGGCCTGGGAATAGGGTCCAATGGGTTTCGGACCACGGTTGGTCAGAACAACATCCTTCATGGTGAGAGCTCCTTTCCGAGCGGAAAGCAAAGAATAGCAAAAGGGGAGGCGCGAGGGAAAATCAGCGAGTTTTGCGGCCGCGATTGCGGACGAAGCCGGTGTTGGAATGGTTGCGATTGGCTTCGCGGAAGGCGATGAGTTTCTCGGCCGCTTCATTGGAGAGGCCCTGATTCACCAGGTCAAGAATCTGCTTCTCGGACATGCTGGTGTTCTTCAAGCGGCCAATCTGTTCGCTGGTCAGGGTTGGTAAACCTTCGATGCGGCGATGGATGATCGCCTGGACCGTGGGATTGGAAAGCCCGATGAGCTTAAGCGTAATGGCTTCGCCGCTCAGGATATCAATCTGATCGGAGAGGGCCATTTCCAGGATCTGGTCGTCCGAATAGCCGGCTTGTGACAATTGGATGGCGGATTCGGCGTTGGAGAATTCGTGATGATGGTCGCGCGCGGCTTTCAACAACGCGATGCACAAATCGTCGCTGGCGCCCACTTGCTTGAGTTTCGAGAGTTGCGTGATTTCCAGATCCGTGACATTGAGGTGCTTGAGCTGGTCCACGCTGGAGGAAAACATCCCCGCCTGGTCGAGCAACGCATAGTTGGTCTTTGGCTTCGACTCACACCCAGCCAGAACCAGCCCGCACACACCGAGAAGCAGGAAGTATTGCCGCATAGCTCCATTTTATGCGGGAAAATGGCGCCGGGGGAGGCGTGTGCCTTCGTGGATACGGGAGTAGCGGGGCGCCTTATTCAGACCTGGAAGGTGCGCTCAACACCGAAGACGCCATTGATGCGCCGGATGTTGGAGAGAATGGTTTCGAGCTGGCGCTTATCGGAGATTTCCAGGCTGGCTTCGATGCGCGCGTTCTGGCGATCGGGGCGGCTATCCAGCGAACGGATATTGGAGCCCGCATCGCTGATGATGGCAGTGATTTCGGCAAGCAGGCCGGGACGATCCTTGGAACGGATGAGGAGTTCGACCGGGAAAGTGGCCACGCCGCCGGTGCCCCACTCGACGGGAATGCGGCGCTCCGTCTGGTAGAGCAGGTTCTGCACGTTGGGGCAAGTGCGCGTATGCACGGCGACGCCGCGGCCTCGCGTGACGTAGCCGATAATTTCATCGCCCGGAATGGCATTGCAGCACTTCGCGCGAAAAACCAGGAGGTCGTCGTGTCCCTTCACGATCAAAGGAGCCTGACCGAAACCAAGCATGCGCTTCACTGTTTTGACGAGCGTCGGTTTGGCATCTTCCGGCGACTTCTCCGCATCCTTGGAAGACTCGCCGAAATAGCGCGAGAGCACCTGACGCGCGGAAAATTTGCCGAATCCCACCGCGGCAAACAGGTCCTCCGGTTTGGAGAGCCCGTATTCCGCGGCGAGTTTCTGCAGGTCGTCGTTGGGAATTTTCTTCAAGCCCTTGGGGAAATTGCGCGATTCATTCTCCAGGAGACGCTTGCCCATCTCGGTAGCTTCTTCGCGCTCCTGCGTATTGATAAAGTGGCGGATCTTGCTTTTGGCGTGAGAGGATTTAACGAAGCTGAGCCAGTCACGACTGGGCTTGTGCCCCTTTTGCGTGAGAATCTCCACGACGTCGCCGCTGACGATTTCATGGCGGAGCGAGACCATCTGGCCATTGACTTTGGCGCCCACGCACTGGTGTCCCACTTCCGTGTGCACGGAGTAGGCGAAGTCTACGGGGGTGGCACCGCGGGGCAGCTCCAGCACGCGCCCCTTCGGAGTGAACGCGTAGACTTCGACGGGCGCGAGATCTACTTTTAACGTGGAGAGAAATTCGCCAGGCTCTTGCAATTCCTGGGACCATTCAATCAACTGGCGCATCCAGGCAATGCGCTGGTCATCGTCACTGGTCACGGGCCTGCCGTCAGTGGAAACGGGGCGGCCATCCTTGTACTTCCAGTGCGCCGCGACGCCTTGCTCGGCAATGCGGTGCATATCCTGCGTGCGAATCTGAATTTCGAAGGCTTGCCCGCCGTGAATCACAGTAGTGTGTAGCGACTGGTAGAGATTCGGGCGCGGCATGGCGATGTAATCCTTGAAACGTCCGGGCACGGGACGCCAGATGTGGTGAACAACCCCCAGGGCCGCGTAACAATTGCGTTCGGAATCCGTGATAACGCGAATGGCCAAGAGATCGTAAATCTGATCCAGCCCGCGTTCCTGGCGGACAATTTTGCGGTGCAGCGAATGCAAGCCCTTGATGCGGGCTTCCAGTTCAGCGGGAATACTGTTCTCCACCAGTTTGGTGCGAATGGTGTTCTGGACCTCCTCGAGAAACTGGCGGTAACTGGGGTCCTTCTCCTTGACCTCCTTCTGGAGGGCGAAGCAGGCCTCCGGCTCCAAGTAGCGGAAGGAAAGGTCTTCGAGTTCGCCCTTGATGACGGCCATGCCGAGACGGTGAGCGATGGGCGAATAAATATCCATGGTTTCGCGAGCGATGCGTAGTTGCTTGGCGGGCTCGAGAAATTCGAGCGTGCGCATGTTGTGAAGCCGGTCGGCGAGCTTTACGACCACGACACGGACGTCGTGCACCATGGCCAAGAGCATCTTGCGCACGTTTTCCGCCTGGCGAGCCTCGGGCGCCATCATATTCAAGCGGCTGATCTTGGTGACACCTTCGACGAGTAAGGCAACTTCCTCTCCAAAACGCTCTTGCAGGCGTGACAGGGGGAACTCGGTATCCTCGATGACGTCGTGGAGCAGGGCCGCAGCCAGTGTGGTGGCGTCCAGGCGCATATCGGCGAGGATGTGCGCGACCTCCAAGAGGTGGGAGACATAAGGTTCGCCGGAGTTGCGAAACTGGTCGCGGTGGCGCTCGGAGGCGATATCGTAGGCGCGGCGAACCAGCCAGGGATCATCGGAAGGGCGGTTGAGGCGCAACTTCTCGAGCAGCTCCTCGAGGCGGCCATTGAGCTGCCGTTCCGTGCGGTCACGGTTGAAGTTCAAGGGGAGATGAGAGCGCGAGCCCATGGTCAAGTGTACGCCGAGAGAGCGTGGGAAAAAAGAGCGGGAGGGGAGGAGGGACAAAAGGAAGAGGGCGGCTGGAGAGCCACCCTCTTCAAGAAAATTGCCGTCCGAATAGTTTAAGTTTACGAGGGGGACTTCTTTTCCGCCTCTTCCTCGCGCTTCTGTTTGACTTCCTTAACCCTGTCGAGCAAGTCATCGGCCTTCTGAGTGAGGGCGTCGCGCTCCTGGGAGGACTCAACGATATCGGCCTTGCGACGATAGAGGAGGTTCAAATAGGTCATGGCATCATCGTAATCGGGTTTTAGCTGAATGGCGGTTTCGAGGGCTTTGATGCCTTCCTCGACGAGTGAGTCATACTTTTCCGCGTAGGCCTTGCGAACATCGGGAGGAAGCGGGTCGGTGTCCTTAATCTGCTTCTTGATGTGCTCGCGATTATAATCGGCGCGCATTTCCGTATTGCCACGATAGGCGAGGGCCCAATCGATGACGCCGACGGAATAGTAAGGCTGCGGGTCCTGCGGTTTCAGCGCAATGTGCCTTTCGTGGTAGCTCTTGGAGGCTTCAAATTTCTTGGGATCGAAGGGCTGGCCGGCCATCTGGTACTCAATGGAGGCGAGACCATCAATGGCGCTGAGGTTGTTGGGGTCCATATCAAGAACGCCTTGATATTCCTGAATGGCTTCATTGCCGTGGCGCATGTTTTCTTCCGAGGGAGCGCCCGGAATGTACTGGCTGGCATAGGCGGTGGCGAGATAAAGGCGCGCATTCAAGAGCTTCGGATCGAGATCCTTGGCAGTTTTGAAATATTCGACGGCTTTGTCGTACTGGCCGTTCTTGAATTCGGCGACACCTTTGTTGAGGTCATCGCGGGCCTGCAGCTTGCCGCAGCCCGAAAGACCGTAAGAGAACGAAAGGAACGCCGCCAGAAAAAGCATCTGGGCGGCAATGCGGGTAAACCACGAGCGGGTTCCCCTTGAAACCGAAGCTTGAGTCATTGGAGGCATCCATCCCTGGTAAGCGCAACCCCGAGCGAATCGGGACCGCAGCTAGGATTCAGTAAAGCCTTATAGGGGCCATTCCATCACGTTCAGCGGTTTTTTTCCAGTTCAGATGTCAGCAAACCGATGGGAGAAGCACCCGCAGCATGCATGTCATCCAAGACCTGGGCCACCGTCTGAAACTCGAGGGAACGGTCTCCCTGAAGAAACGCAACGCGTTGAGCGCGCAGTGCGAAAATTGGTTCGAGCCGTTCACGCAATTCTTCGCGTTGCACAACCGACTGGTTGATCCGGAGCGAGCCATCCGAAGCAATCGAGACAATGATTGTTTCCGGCGGAACAACCGTGCCCGGCGAAACCGCCGGCTGGGGCAGATCCGCCTGGAGTCCTACCTGTTGGTGGGGGATGATCATGAAAATGACCAGCAGCACCAGCAGAATATCAATCAGCGGGACCACGTTCGCTTCACAAAGCATCCCGCCTTTACCGCCTATCAGTCCGATACCCATGAGTCACCTCGCGGCCAGATTTGGCCCCTGCGAGAGGACTCTCACAACCCTGCGTCAAAAAAGAGCGAAAGGCTACTGACCGGCCTCGAGCTTGGCGGTGATCAGTCCGACCTTGTCAATTCCGGCTTGTTTCATGAGATCGATGGCGCGGGCCACTTCCATGAACAAAACGTCGTTGTCGCCCTTGACGAAGGCGACCTTCTCGGCGCGGTCCTTGAAGATCTGTTCCATGCGAGGCTCGAGTGTTTCCCATGTGGTGTCCTCGTTATTGATCTTCAAGTGGTTACCCATCATGACCTGAACCACGACCGTCTTGTTCTCCAACTCCTGGTTAACCGGTTCCTTGTTAGGCGAAGGCTGCGGCACCAGGGTATCCAGCCCCTTGGGAGTCAGGGGCGTGATGACCATGAAGATGATGATGAGCACGAGCAGAATATCGATCATCGGCACGATATTCGGCGATGCCATTTGACCACCAGACCTTCCTACTTCCATCCCCATTGCGAATTCTCCTGTCGAGCCGAGCGACCTAAGTTTGAGGAGAGGTAGATCGCGCCGCGTGGGAAGCGGCGCGAGCCCGAATCATCTCAGCAAACGAATGGTGCGAACGGCCGATACGCTATAACTGGCCTCCGGCGGCAGGTTGTTTTTCCTTCGCCTGAGGGTTGGTTGACTTATTCTTTTCGGTGAGAAGGCCGAGCTGGTCGACTCCCGCGGAACGGATTTCGTCCACGACGGCAACGACGTCACCGTACTTGGCACGCGCATCGCTTTTCACATAGACAGTCTTGTCCAGTTTGTTGGCGAGGCGGTCCTTGATTTCACCGGTGATGTCTTTCTTGGCGATCTTGGTGTTGCCCAGATAGAGGGTGCCATCGCGCGTGACGGCCACGATGACGGCGTCGTCCTTATCCGCATCCTTCATATCGCGCGGATCGGAAACGCTAGCCAGGTCCACCGACACACCTTTCTGCAACATGGGCGTGACCACCATGAAGATGATCAAGAGCACGAGCATGATGTCGCACATCGGAACTACGTTGGGGGCCGCGACTTGTTCGCCCGCTTGTGGCTTGTAGGCCATAGGGGTATCCCTTCTTCCGGCTTACTTCTTTGCGCCGCGGCGCAGAATGAAGTAGTTGATAAGCTCCATGGAGGAGTTGTCCATCTCGACGTCGAACGATTCCACCTTATTGGTGAAGTAGTTGTAAGCCCACACGGCCGGGACGGCGACGAGCAAGCCGAACGCGGTGGTGATGAGGGCCTCAGCGATACCGCCGGCAACCGCCGACAGACCGGTGGCTTTCTGTGTGGAAATGCCCTTGAAGGCGTTCAAGATGCCGACGACGGTGCCGAACAGCCCGACGAACGGGGCCGTGGAACCGATGGTGGCGAGGGCCGAAAGGCCGCGCTTCATTTCCGCGTGAACGATGGCGACGGAACGCTCGAGGCCGCGCTTGGCGGCTTCAATGACTTCCGCGTCGGAGACCTGTTGGGAGGCCGACTGGAACTCCGAGAGGCCAGTAGCGACAACCTTGGCGATGTGGCTTTTCTTGTTGCGCTCGGCGATGGCGATGGCTTCGTCGAGTTTGCCGTCCTTGAGGGCGCCGGCGACCTGCTGCACGAACAGGCGCGATTGCTTGCGCGCGTTGTTGTACATGAGGAAGCGGTCAATCATGACGCCGAAGGAATAGACCGAGAGAATGAAGAGAATCACGACGACGATCTTGGCGAGCAGTCCCATGGAAATCCACATGGAACGGAGGTCCCATGAAGTTCCGGCTTCCTGCAGCCAAGCTGCATAGATGAAGAGAGTTGCTAACATTCGTTTGCTCCTTAATTTCCTACTGGCTCCTGAGCTGCGGGAACCAACAAGATTGTTTTTTAATTGCGAACTCAGAACGGCGCGCAGGTCCCACGACGCTCGCGCCGCCCCGTTGCACTACTGAGCCAGAGAGAAAATCACGTCGATTTCGGTATCCACTTCCACGGGGTCGCCGTTGAGCAGGGTTGGCTGATAGCGCCACTGCCTGACTGCATCCAGCGCGGACTGCACGAGGAGGGGATGGCCTGAAACGACCTGAAGTTGCTGCACCGCGCCGTCCTTGCCGATGATGGCGTGGAGCTTGACCGTGCCGCTGATGCGCGTCTGGCGCGCCAGGGGCGGGTAAAGAGGTTGCACCTTGTTGACCAGCCGTGCCGCCTGGACGTTGCCGCCAACGGTGACGCGCTTGAGAGCGGCCTTGGGAGGTGGTGGTGGCGCAATGTTCGAACTGACACCGCCGATGACACCGCCAATCACGCCGCCCATGGAGCCGCCCGCGATGCCGCCCGGCACGCCACCGGCAACACCGCCGATGCCTGCGTCAGGTGGTTCCGCTTCTTCCTTGATGATCTTAACGTCCTTGGGGATGGCTTTCGGAGCCACGAGCTTGCCGGCGTCCATCAAGTGGGCCACCGGCTTGATCTTCACAACCTGCACGGCGGCAGGTGGTGGAGGTGGTGGAGGTGGTGGAGGTGGCGCCAACAAAATCGAAGACATGAGGGTCCTCGGAAGCGCTTCCGTGTAAATCAACGGGATAAGGATGAGAATCGCGAGGAATATGACCTCGAAAACCATGGAGACAAAGAAAGTCCACGGCTTGGTCCCCTTCCTCTTCGAGGTTGAAACTACCATTTCTTCAAACATAGGTGACTCCTACCTCCTCCCGGCGGGCGCCAGGCGCGGTTGGCCGCTCCCGTTTCCCTTGGGTCTGTTGCCGGCTGCGGTTCCGGTGCCTGCTGCCACGCCCTGTCCGCGCCAACGATACCAAGCGACGACCAGGGGAGCAGCGATACCAAAACTGGAGTACGTTCCTACCACGATCCCCACCACCAGGGCAAAGGAAAACGCCCGAAGCACCTGGCCGCCCATCAGGAACAGGACGAGCACAGTGAGGAAGGTCAAACCGCTGGTCAGAATCGTTCGCGAGAGCGTCTGGTTAATCGATTTGTTGACGACATCAGCGAACGGCTCCTTGCGCAAAAGGCGGCTGTTTTCACGGATGCGATCGAAAATAACGATCGTATCGTTCATTGAATAGCCCACCAGGGTCAGCAAAGCCGCAATTACGGTCAGCGAAATTTCGAATCCGAAGATTTTGAACAAGCCCAGCGTGATGAGCACGTCGTGAAAAACCGCGATCACCGCCGCTGCTCCGTAAACCCACTCGAACCGGAATGCAATATATAACAGCATGCCTGCCAAAGCATAGAGGGTTACTCGAATGGCCTGATTGCGTAACTCGCTACCTACCTTGGGGCCGACGATTTCGACGTTGCGGATGGTAAAAGGAGCGAGAGAGTAGCTGTCCTTGATCGCGGAGACGACCGCAGGCGTCACACCGGCGACCCTGGAAAGCTCATCCAAATTGGTGAGAACGCCGTTTTTGTCCGTGTCGCGGTAGACGAGCAGCGACTTGGCGAGCTGCTGGTACTTGTCTCCCGCGTTCACGGAGAGGCCGAGGGGATCCTTCAAGGAGAGGGCATTCGCCAAAGCCGAGGAAGTAACCGCGTTGAAGTCGGCCTTTCCGGTGCCAGCGACACCATAGGTTGCGTTAAGCGCGGTGAGGACCTTGGTCTTGCTGTCATCAATCGCCTGGTCGGCCTGCCCAGCTTGTTCCACGAAAATGAGAACTTCATTGGAGGTAGCCCCGAGACCGGCCGTGTCGCTGACGCTTTGAATCTCGCTGTTGCCCAAGCCCTGGGTGCGCAGGCTGGCCCGCAGTTGGTCAATGTTCGGCGGTTGGGCAAAGCGCACGTCCACGTTCGTGCCTCCCCGGAAGTCGATACCATACTTGATCCCGCCCTTAAAGAAGATGGCGGACCACCCGATGAGCAAGAGGAGACCGCTAAGGGTGAAGAAATACTTGGCCTTGCCCATCCAGTCAAGATTGGGCTGTTTGAAGAGCTCGATCATTCCGTTTCGCGCTTCCCTTCTTTAGACTCCAAGGGGTTAGGGTTTGTTCCCGCCCCGGGCGCAGCACCGGGCTCATCCCAGCATGATAACTTCGCCCGGCTGGCCCTAACCAACCCCTCAGCCGTTTGAAATCGGATGGGAGGCTGGGCATGGAAGTCCTGGTACCACCAAATGCTTCCCTTCAAAGGTTCCGTGAAGAAGCTCAGAGTCCTCTTGGGCTATAGCCCCATTCATCTGACCGGCCATGCGCCGGGGCTCAAGCCCCGGCCTCCTAAAGAGAACTGCAAGAAACTTCCGGTAACCATACTAAATACCCAGCTCCGCCACTAAATACTCAGTTCCTCCCGGCGGTCCATTCTGATCAAGTGGTACTGGAAAATGGCCTTGGATACGAAGATTGCGGTGAAGACGTTGGCAATCAAACCGATGGTCAACGTGATCGCAAATCCGCGGATCGGGCCGGTGCCAAAGATAAACAGGAAAAAGGCCGAGACCACGGTCGTGACGTGGGTATCAATAATGGTTTGGAAGGCCTTATCGAAACCGGCCTCCACCGCCGCCGAAGATGACTTGCCGTTGCGCAATTCCTCGCGTATGCGCTCAAACACCAGCACGTTGGAATCGACGCCCATACCGATGGTCAAGATGACACCGGCAATGCCCGGCAGAGTAAGCACAGCGCCAAACATGGCCAGGGCTGCCAGCAAGATCAGCAGGTTCATGATTAAGGCCAGCACGGCGTTGACACCGGAGAGCCGATAGTAAAAGACCATGAAGATCATGACCACAAGCAAGCTGACGATCGAGGCACGCACGCCGTGGCGGATGGAGTCGGCTCCCAGCGAAGGTCCAACGGTGCGTTCTTCCAGATATTTAATGGAAGCGGGAAGCGCGCCCGCGCGGAGCACTACGGCCAGATCGTGGGCGGTTTCCTGGCTGAAGTTGCCTTCGATCATTCCGTTATCTTCGATGCGGCTTTGGATCACCGGGGCCGAATACACCTTTTTCTCGAGAACGATGGCCATCTGGCGGCCCTTATTCTGTTCGGTGAAGGGGCCGAAGCGTCGCGCCGCTTCACCCGAGAGGACGAAGTTGATTTGCCACTGTCCAGGCATCTGGGTGCTGCGGGCCTCGGTGGCACTACGCAGGTCGCGGCCGGTCACAATGGGGGACCGGCTAAGGACATACCAGACCTCGCCATTGTCTTGCGGATTCTGCGAACGCGATTCGTTGCGGCCAGGAACGAGTTCCGTGCCGGGAGGCAAAATGCCGCCATGAGCGGCAAGGGCCGCAACTTCTGACGGGTACGTTTGAGGATCTTCCACAAGCTTCAATTCCAATTGTCCGCCGGCTTGAATCACCTGTTTGGCGCGCACCGGATCGCCTTCGCCGGGGAGTTGCACGAGAATTTCATTGTCCTTGCGCCCGTGGGGCTGGATGGTGGGCTCCGTAAGGCCCAAGGCGTTGATGCGGCGCTCGATGGTTTCGAGCGACTGCGACATGGTGGTTTCCTGGATGCGTGCTACGGCGCTCTGACGGAGGGTCAAGAGGTAGGCATTCACTTCGCCCGGAGCGGGAGTCAACTCCCAATTGAGCTCAAATTGATCGTGGACCAGGTCGCGAAACTCGGAATTTTGATCGGAAGGCACATTGCGCACGACGACGTGGGTGTCGTCCATGCGGCGCACTTCGTCGTAGCGAATGTTCTTCTGGCGCATCTGTGTGGTCAAGCGATCGACGGTCTGGTCGGTTTCCTGGGCGACGGCTTCCTGCACCTGGACCTGCAAAATGAGGTGCGTGCCGCCCTGGAGGTCGAGTCCGAGTTTGATCTGGTGTTTGAAATTGTCGTTGGCCTGAGCGAGGGAGGTCGGGAAGGTCGGCAACCCAAAAATAGAGAAGACGCAGGTCGCGATGACGGCGAGGATGAACAGAAATTTCCACTTCAAATTAGGATTCATGGTTAAAAGATCAAGCGCGAAAGACGGCCGGCGGCGGAGTTACTTAGCCGCATCTTCCGGTGCCTCCACCTGCGCAATCGCCGCCCGCGCGATGCGAATTTTTACATTGTCGGCGATTTTCAAAATAATGGTGTCGCCGTCCATGCCATTGATGGTGCCGTAAATGCCGGAACTCAGTACCACTTTGTCTCCGTTCTTGAGCGCGGAGAGCATCTCCTGCACCTTCTTGCGCTGCCGCGACTGAGGCAGTATGACCAGGAAATACATGATGCCGAACATCAGCGCCAAGGGGATTATAAAAGTGCTCAAGCCTCCCAAGGGGCTGCCAGCTTGCAAGAACCAGAATGCCACCAGATTCATTTTCTTCTCTTAGTACCGTACCCTTTCCGAACTTTCCGCAATCCAATTATCGAGGAGCGCTCCGCTCGCGGAGCTTTCACGGGAGAAAAACCGCCACGTCAGCGGTGAGTTTCTCCGCTTCTCCTGCCCGCTCGATTCTCGTCGTGAGACTCGACCTGGTGCGGGTGGCCACAGCTTGGCGACGGATTAAACCCGCCCACAGAACTTCGCTTCAGGCTGTACCCTCATTGTAGCGGATACGCAGCTCTGTAGCGAATTTATCAAGCTGTCCAAAAGAGATAGCCTCTCGAATTTGACGCATTGTGTCAAGGTAAAAGTGGACATTGTGGTGGGTGGCCAGAATGGCCGCGGTGATCTCTCCGGCGGAGAAGAGATGCCGAAGGTAAGCGCGCGTGTACCGGCGACACACGCTGCAAGAGCAATTGGCATCCACGGGGCGCTGATCCGCGATGTAGCGCGCATTCTTGATGAGTACGCGGCCTTCGCTGGTGTAGAGGCAGGCGTGACGCGCGGCGCGCGTGGGCAAGACGCAATCCATCATGTCAATGCCGTGGGCAACGTAATCGGCGAGTTGTTCCGGACGACCGACGCCCATCAAATAGCGCGGCTTTTCTTTCGGAAGAAAAGCCGTTACCTCCGCGGTCATGTCACAAGTTACTTCGTGCGGCTCCCCCACGGCCAGGCCACCGACGGCATAGCCGGGAAATTCCAAGGCGAGCAATTCGCGCGCACTTTCCTGGCGCAAATCCTTGAAAGTTGCGCCTTGCACGATGCCGAATTGCCACTGCGCGGGATCGCCGTTGCGCTCTGCTTGTTCGAGGAAATATTTTCTGGCGCGGCGTGCCCAGGCCGTGGTGCGCTGCAACGCTGCTTCGGCCAGTGCGCGGGGCGCGGGGGTTTCGATGCATTCGTCCAACACCATGGCGATGTCTGCACCCAGGGCGAGTTGAATCTCTGCCGCCTTTTCCGGCGTTAGTAGATGCTCCGAGCCATCGAGATGCGAGCGGAAGCGCACGCCCTCATCGGTAATTTTCCTGAAGTCCGCCAGACTGAAGACCTGATAGCCGCCGGAATCGGTGAGGATGGCGCCACGCCAGGACATGAAAGAGTGCAGGCCGCCGAGTTTGCGGACCAGTTCGTGGCCGGGCCGCAAATAAAGATGATAGGTGTTAGAGAGGATGATGCGAGCGCCGAGTTCTTCGAGGGCTTCCTGCGTGAGGCCCTTGACGGTGGCGGCGGTGCCTACCGGCATGAAGACCGGGGTCTCGATGACGCCATGAGGCGTGGCTAAACGGCCGCGGCGCGCACCGGTGGGATCGGTGGCAAGAAGGTCAAAGGAAAAATTCACGCTCTCAGTGTATCAGGAGAGAATGAAGGCAAGGCCCACGCGTAAGATTACATAGACCGCCATCACGGAAAAGGCAATCGTAAACGACTTGCCGCCCTTGAGCTTTTTGGGATTGGTTGCGGCGAATCCGATGGCGATCAGCAGCAGAATCCATATTACAAAGATGTCGATGTTCTTGCAGAGCGCTTCCAGCCACTTCGGCGCGTCATCAGGCAAAAACGCGGCCACATTCGTGGCCACAGGATTTTCCAGGTCCAGTGTCCCTACCGGCTTAGTGAAAATTATGATCTGGAACAGAAGATTACCAATATAACTGGGCACGAAGGCGTGCGACACAATTGCGAGCGACGTATTGAAGTCCGTGTTTGCTCCGCCGAGCAGGTTGTACGCCCCCCACATCACCAGCGCGACGATCAAAATGATCACGATCGGGGCCGGGGCACCAAATATATAGGCACTGATGGGCGCAAATTTCGCTCCGGCGTCGATTTGCTTTTCTTTCTGTTCGGCACTGAGCTGTGCCGCGCGCGGGTTTTTTTCGATTTGCTGGCTCACGTAATCCCGCCAGTTCATTCGCTGATTCAAACTCACCGCCGAGAGCAACCCAAATACCGCCATTAGCACCAACGGTAACACCCAGCTGGGTTTGCGGACGATATCTTCAAACGTGGACTTCGGGGAGAACAAAACGCCAAAGATGCGGCCAATGGGCGAAATCGCCGCTTGCGGTGCCGGGGCCGGTGCGGGTACAGATGTAGCTGCCATCGAGGACTCCTCTCCACAGGGGAATGTGGACTTCTGCTGTGGGTTCTACGTAACGAATAGGGGGAAAATATCACACAACGGGGTCGCGAGGCACCTGCGGAACGGCAGCTAGCAATTCCATCGTGTAGTCGGCTGTGGGCTCCGTCAGGATGAGCTCAGCAGGACCGAATTCGACGAGCTGGCCGGCGCGCATGACGGCGATGTGTGTGGCGAGCTGCGCCACCACCGGCAAGCTGTGAGAGATGAAGATATAGGTCAGGCCGAATTCGGCTTGCAGTTCCCGCAAGAGTAGAAGCACTTGCGCGCCTACCGAGACATCCAGGGCGGAGACGGGCTCGTCCGCTACAACCAGTTTTGGGCGCAGGATCAGAGCGCGCGCGATGCCAATGCGTTGCCGCTGGCCGCCGGAGAATTCATGGGGATAGCGGCTCAGTGCATCCTTGTCGAGGCCTACCCGCTGCAGGATTTCGCCGGCCTTTGCCAGACGCTCAGACTTCTTCAATTTTGGTTCGTGGATAGCCAATGGCTCCGCGACGATTTCGCCTACCTTCATACGCGGATTGAGGGAAGCGAATGGGTCCTGGAAGATCATCTGCATCTGACGGCGGTACTCGCGCATTTCGCTTGGCGAGACCATTAAGAGGTCGGTCCCCTCGAAAAACACATGGCCTTCGTCCGGTTCGATGAGACGGAGAAGCATGCGGGCGAGGGTTGTTTTGCCACACCCGCTTTCGCCCACGATGGCAAATGTTTCGCCTGAGGCGACAAAAAAGCCGACGCCGTCCACAGCGGCGAAACGCTCGTCTTTGCTGCCCGGCGCGAGGATGCCGCCGCCTTTCTGGTAATACTTGCGGAGGTTACGCACTTCGAGGAAGGGGATCATAGCAGCACGCACCTGGCGGTGTGGTTGCTCTGCGCGGGACGAAATTCTGGGATCGCGATTTCGCAATCGTCACGGAGATACTCACAACGCGGGGCGAACGCGCAGCCCCGGGGAAGTTGCGTCAACTGCGGCACGGTTCCCGCGATTGGCCTTAGCTTGCCGCGTTCGAGCGTGGGTGAGGCAGCCAATAACCCTTGCGTGTAGGGATGCAGCGGCTGAAGGAGCACATCGGAGGCCGGGCCTTGTTCAACGATGCGACCTGCGTACATCACGGCGATGCGGTCCGCGACTTTGGCCACAACGCCGAGATCATGGGTGATGAAGAGGAGGCCCAATTCCATTTCGTGGCGCAAATTGTCCAGCAGTTCCAGGATTTGCTTTTGCACGGTGACATCGAGGGCGGTTGTGGGCTCATCGGCGATGAGCAGCTTGGGGCGCGCCGCCAACGCCATGGCAATCATGGCGCGCTGGCGCAAGCCGCCGGAGAGTTGATGCGGGAATTGGCACGCGCGCGTTTCGGGTTCCGGCACTGCCGCATGCTCGAGCGCGCTGACCACGCGGCGGTCCACCAAGTTGCGCGCAACTCCCGGTTCATGCGCCCGGATGGCTTCTTCAATTTGCGTGCCGATACGCAGGACGGGATTCAGCGAGGTCATGGGCTCCTGGAAAATCATGGCGATTTCGCGGCCGCGCACCTGGCGCCACTCGAGCTCGCTTTGGTACGTCAGATTTTTCTGGTTTCCTTCGTCTGAGGTCAGAATGGCTTCGCCGCTTACGCGCGCGCCGGGCGGCAGCAATCCCATCAGCGCGAGCAACAACATGGTCTTACCGCTGCCGGATTCGCCGACAAGCCCCAACGATTCTCCCGGCGCGATGCGCAGCGTCACTTCATTCACCGGGCGCACCCAGCCCGCGGCGGTGGGAAGTTCCACGGTCAGCGATCGAATGGTCAGCAGGTCGCTCATCGTCCCTATCATACGGTTTGGCCGTGGCGCTGGGGCAAGAAAGCCGCTGGTGTTGCGGGAACGAGAGGGAGTTCTGCATAGAGCAAAGACGCCGACGTTGTCTCGCGGTAAGCGGAGGCAGCGGCTAGAATGAAGTTTATGAGCAACATTAGCTGTCCTCTCTGTGGCGCTCCCGTCACGGTGCGTGCGTTTTTTGGGCAAAGCAAGCCTTTTTGCACGCACTGCGGATGGAATTTGGAGCGCGCTCAGAGCTCTCTGAACGCGAATTCACGCGTTGCTACACTTTTGGCTGTGGGATTTGGCATTATGGCAGTTTCTCTATTCTGGTTGACGTCCAACATCCGTGGCGGCCCGCACCTGATCCCTGTCCTTCCGATTTTTCTTTTCCTCCTGCTCGTAGGCGGAATACCTTATTGGAGTTACCTATCCAGAAAGCGCGCCATCGCTCTCGCCAAAGCTACTCCTTCTCTGCAAGGTGTGCAGGCCCAGCCCATCCCCGATGCTTTTTTGCAGAGGATTCAATCCTTGCCTCGGCCGCGGCGCGTGCGTTTTGGTTTTCCGGGTGCCCCTGTTGCCGCTGTGGTAATCGGCTTTGCCATGCTCGGCGGCGCACTGTTTTTCGCCATGGGCCGAGTTGGACCGCCTGCGGGTCCGAGAGATGCGGCGCCATTTCCGTATTTTGCACTATTTGGCCCGATCGGTTTTGTGGTGTTGATTATGGGGATCGTGATTGTTCCGGCGCTGATGAAGGAGAAGCGCAACCGGCCTCTCTTTCAGGACGGAGAAGTAGCCGCAGCCGGCGTTTTGGCACAGCGAACGATAATGCAAGGGAAAACGAGCTACAGCCAAATTGACTATGAGTTCCGCACTGCCGACGGCCAGACGATTCGAAACACGGAGCGGGATTTGAGCGGGAAAGTGTTCGAGAATATGGTGATTCCGGTTTTCTACGACCCCGTAAATCCGTCGCGGTGCGCGGCGCTTTGTGCCAGCTACTCCAAACTGCCAGACGCGTAGAGTTGAATCACCTTTTGGCGAGGGGAAGGACGAATTTCAGCGCAGTGTGTGTTTCGGAGAAGCCAACCACTTTGATGTCTTTTAGCCCCACTTTCCTGTCTTCGGCACGCACATCATCTCCGGTGATAACTTTTTGCCCCTTGGGATAGACGATCCAAAGTGCACCGTCCTTTTTCAGAAACGCCATTAACTTCTTAATCTTTGCTAGGTCACCCGTGTTTTCCGCTGCAAAAAAGAGTACGTCGCAATCTTTCAGCGGCCTTCCCGTCGCTAGTTGGCCGGCACGCTCCTTTAGTGGTTTCAGGAAACTGACATCCGCGACGCCAAGGGCGGAAACTTTTTGTCCTTCTTTCACATCCAGTTTTTCAAAGGGCGTCTTGGGATGAAGAATTTTGTGCTCCCATTTTTCCGCCTGCGCGCCCAGAACGAAGGCGGCCCTGCCGCCGGGAAATTCGAGGAGCAATTCGCCATCCGCGGCCTTGACCGATTTCATTTCGCGGAAGGCAATCTTCAGCCGGAAGTCTCCACGAAAAATAACTTCGTTCGTTTCCAGGAGCGCCTTGCCGGTGGATTCCTGTTTGCCAAAGCGGACGGTGCACGTCACCTCGTTCCCCATGCGTTCTGCTCCTGCCTGCAGCGAAATGCCACATTAGTCTGATGCTTGGTAAAGCGTCGTGCGATATTAAACTATCAGACTCCATGGCTAGAGCCCACCGAGCCGAGTCGGTTAGAATGCGCTGTTAACGAGACAGGCTGTGTAGCAGGGAGATTGCAGCAGGACTAGTTTTGCTTTTCTTGCAAATCTTGGTGGGGAGAGATTTCCGGCGCGGCTTTTCCGCCGAGGAGTTCCACCGCGGCTTGATTGAGTTTGGCACGCAACTGGTAGCGTTCGTTGGCTCGAGTGATGTAGCGCACGCTCACTTCAAAGCCTCCAAGCACCGGCTTCACGCTCATGGCAGGCGCGGCGGAAAAGCCGCTCATTTCGCGAGAGTTGGTAGCCTTGCGCCATTCCTCTTCGGCCTGCTGGGCACTTTCCTTGGTGGCTTCGAGGACCTTTTTGCGGATTAAATCGACCATCGGATAGGGATCCTGGCCTGTGCTCAAGGCCACTTGCAATTCATCCCAGAGCCACTGGCCGGTGGTGGAGAAATTGAAGTAGTGGCCTTCAATGGCAAAACTGTTGGTGAAGGTAACGCGGCGTCCCGTGGGATGGCCGGAATCCGTCCAGTTGCCCGTTTCCAGCAGTACCGTATGAAATGGCCCGATTTGCACCACTTCTCCAGTTACACCGTTAATCTCCACCCAGTCTCCCAAACGAATGCCGTTCTTTCCCATCAGCACGAACCAGCCGAAGAAGCTAACGATGAAATCTTTTAGCGCTACGGTGAGCCCGGCGCCGGCCAGCCCCAGAAATGTCCCGAGCTGTCCTGGCGGGCCGAAAATCACGAGCAGAATCAGCAGCAGGGCGATGAATTGCAAGGACACGCGCGCCACTGTGTGCAGCGACTGAATCTGGCGGCGGTCCATGGACAACCGGTTAACGAGCTTGTCCATCCACGAACTGAAGAAAAGCCCCACGAGTGCGATTGCCAGGATAATCAGGCAGCCGCGCAAAATGCGATTGAGAGCGCCACTTTGCTGAGAGGCAACAAAGTCGCTCCACTGGCCATAGATGGCGGCGAGTTGTTTCTGCGTCTCGACGCGCTTGTCCAGAGAGGAAAGAGCTTTCTGGCCCTCGGCAATCAGCTGTGTCTTTTTGAGCAGCGCCGCCGCATCTTCGCGGCTCTTGCTTGCTACAGAAACAGGATTGGGAGCAGCTTGCGATTTGTTCTTCTTGGAGTGGTGAGCAAGTTCGGGCGTGCTTGCTTTTTGGGCATCGAGTTGTTCTTCCAGAGCGTTGTGTTGGGTTGCAAGAAGTGTTGCCGAAACTTCCGCTAGCGATTTGGCCTGCCATAACTGCATCTGTTTCTGGTGAAGGGAATACCAAAGTTGTGCGCGGTGAATGACACCAAGCTGTTCGGGAGGCGGGCCCGCCATGGGGACGGCGCTATTGCTGTTGTGGGTCGTCTCCTCGTGCTCCGCCTTGGCTGCCTGGATGCGGCCGACCAGATCGCCGCCGGCGCGGAAGAGATCCTGTTTTGCGTCCTCCAATTCGTCACGGTCGAGTTCCGCGGCTGCCTGGACCTGGGCCAGATCGATTTCGAGTTTGTCCGCTTTGTTGCCCGAGGCCTTCTCCAATTGTTCACCAAGGGTCTTGACCTGGTCCTCATCTGCAGTCAGCAGCTTCTCCGCCTTTTCTTGCCGCTCCTGCGCTTCTTTTGCTTCCGGGGAGAGCGGGGGAGGATGATTGCGAGCATCGGAGAGCGCAGCTTCAAAGGCCAAGTCCACTTCGAAATCGCCCAGGCGCAAGGCCTCCTTCGCATAGGCTTTTTCTTCGGGGAAAACCGCAAGCTGTGCGAGTTGCTGGGCTGTCTGAAGCGGGCTTTGATCCACCAGTGAAGCCGCAGGTTCGCTGGCGAGCTTCGCGACATTTTTTTCGGTTGTGCTTTGGACCTTGGAATCTTGCGCGGTTCGCCAAATCCCGTAGGCTGACAGCCCGAGAAGAGCGAAGATAATGAGGGCGGCAATCTGCTGAGTTCTTTTCATCGGAAGAGCGCTGCTCCACCAGGTAAATTATTTGTGTGCCGGGATGCTTTCCACTTTCCAAGATTATTCCAGGAAACGCAAGAGATTCCTGGAAACGAGGCGCGGTAAATTTATTGTGGGTTCAAAGCGGGAGTTTTAATCTGGGCGAGAGCTGACCGATGGACGATCCGCGTTTCCCCAAAACTGTTTACGTTTTCATGCTCGTCGCGGGTCTTTTTCAGTGGGTCCGCTACTATCCGCTGCTGCCTGAGAGAATGGCAGGGCATTTCAATTTTGAAGGCCTGCCGAACGGCTGGGAGCCTAAAGACGTATTTTTTCTGTTGATGCTGGTGGTGATAGGCGTGACCGCGGTGATCCCTTTCCTTTCGCCACGACTGATTGCCGCGCGCCCAGACAACCGGATCAATCTTCCGAACAGGTCGTATTGGCTGGCGCCCGCTCGCCGCGAAGAGACGTTTCGGTTCATCACCGCACAGATGGCGTGGTTCGGTTGCGGGGTCTTGTTCGTGCTCCTGTTCGGCACATCCCTGGCCATCCACGCCAATCTTTCGCCCGACTACCGTTTTGATAATTCCGCCATGATCAAGGTCTTGGGCGGATTCCTTTTCTTGACAGTTCTTTGGATGGTTCGTTTTATCAGGCACTTCGTTCGCATTCCGGCAGATTTTGCCTCGCGTCGCTGAATGAAATCGGGAAAATTTAATCTGTTGATTTTTCTTTTCGTCGTTTCCGGCGTTTTCTTTTTTCGCACTTTGCGCGAATCTTCATTGACTCTCACACTCCCAAGGGCTAGCGTAACGAAGTAGAAGTCGTGGGTGTCAATCGCCCAATGCGAAGCGACTGCAGGTACCCGCGCACAGTGGGAGTCGCGCTCGCAAAATTCGAAGCCCGTAAGAGCCGGTCTTTTTTCGCTTCCCCGGCAATGCGGCAGACGAGTTGGCGCGTTGAGCGTTTCCCTGCTTGCTCCAGTTCAGGACGGGGGCCATGAAAAAATATCTGATTGTGATCGAAGAAACAGGGGCCGGATATGCCGCGTATTCCCCGGATCTGCCCGGGTGTGTTTCGTCGGGCCGCACGCGCAGCGAAGTGGAACGCAACCTGCGCGCGGCGCTTGCTCTTCACCTGAATGATTTGCGCGCGGAGGGCCAGGCCGTGCCCGAGCCGCACACGTATTCCTCGTATCTGGAGCTTCTCACCTGAGCAAATATAAAAGCGCCAGGTCTCCACCGGGCGCTTGCATGACTTTCACCTTTCGCGTTTTGTGTGCTCTAGCGCTGTTGAATGGCGCAATTAGTGGATTGACGCGCCGATGTCTCAAGACTTAAATTAAAATCATGAAGGTACGAGATGTGATCCGGCTTTTGGAGGCGGATGGTTGGCACCTTGCACGAACGCGAGGTAGTCATCGACAATACAAACATCCTGTAAAGCGAGGGTTGGTGACATTGGCCGGCAAGCCCGGTGAGGATCTGGCGCCGGGCACTCTGAATAGCGTCATGAAACAGGCAGGACTTAAATCATGAAGAAGTATCTGATTGTCATCGAAGAAACTGGCACAGGCTTTTCCGCATTCTCTCCTGACCTGCCGGGCTGCGTTGCGACGGGCGCAACGCGAGTAGAAGTTGAAACGAACATGCGCGAGGCGATCTCTTTCCACTTGGACGGGCTACGCGAGGATGGCGAACCTGCTCCCGAACCACGCACCTACTCGACCTATGTCGAGCTACCCGCATAGTCAGATTTGTTCGCACAGAACAACATCATCTGTTGTGTTCAGAATTCCGTTTTTCTATAGATAGTCGCGCGAGGGGCCTTCCAGGAACGCGCGCAGCTTCCGCGAGCGCGAGGGATGGCGGAGCTTCCGCAGGGCCTTCGCTTCGATCTGACGAATGCGTTCGCGGGTTACGGCGAAGGATTGGCCGACTTCCTCGAGCGTGTGCTCGCTGCCATCGTCGAG
This sequence comes from Candidatus Acidiferrales bacterium, assembly GCA_963702915.1. Classification (GTDB taxonomy): domain Bacteria; phylum Acidobacteriota; class Terriglobia; order Acidiferrales; family UBA7541; genus Acidiferrum. The sequence continues at coordinate 4,469,319 of OY969770.1, read as the reverse complement.
GCCGAAGCGCATCTTGATGACTTTTTCCTCGCGGGGCGTCAGCGTCTTCAAGACCGAAGAGGTCTGCTCCTTCAAATTCAGGTTGATGACGGCATCGGAGGGCGAGACCACGGCCTTGTCCTCGATGAAATCGCCAAGATGCGAATCTTCTTCTTCGCCGATGGGAGTCTCCAGCGAAATGGGTTCCTGGGCAATTTTCAGGATTTTGCGCACCTTGGACACGGGAATGTCCATGCGCTTGGCGATTTCTTCGCTGGTAGGCTCGCGGCCGAGCTCCTGCACCAGTTGGCGGCTAGTGCGCACAAGTTTGTTGATGGTCTCGATCATGTGCACCGGAATACGGATGGTGCGCGCCTGGTCGGCAATGGCGCGGGTGATGGCCTGGCGGATCCACCACGTCGCGTAGGTGGAAAACTTGTAACCGCGGCGCCACTCGAACTTGTCCACGGCCTTCATCAGGCCGATGTTTCCTTCCTGTATCAGGTCCAGGAATTGCAAACCACGGTTCGTATATTTCTTGGCGATGGAAACGACGAGGCGGAGGTTGGCCTCGATCAATTCTTTCTTGGCTTGTTCCGCTTCCGCTTCGCCGCGCTGAATGATCGTCAGGGTGCGCTTCAGTTCGGTCAGCCCGACCTCGCTGGCTTCCTCGATGTCCTTCAGCTCCGAACGGCGGGTGCGGAGTTCCCGGCGCGCTTCCAGCGCGTTGTCTCCCTTGGAGACATCGGCGCGGCGCTCCAGGCGTCCCGCCTCGCGCTCGAGGGACTGCAGGCGCTCGACCGTGCCGCGCATTTTGTCCACCAGGCGCTTTTTCTCGAACGGGTTGAAGTCGATGCCGCGAATTTCCAGCGAGATCTCCACGCGGGTACGTGCCACGTCCCATTTCGCGCGGGTGTACGAGCGCTTCTTGGATTTGGGGATTTTGTCGAGCTTAACGGCCTGTTTCAGAGCGAGTTCGTAGAGTTTGGCGATTTTGTCGATGTGCTTGAGGGTCTGCTTGGTCTTGTTGGCGATCTTTTCTTCGGTAAGCTCTTCATCGTCAAACTGGACGATTTCTTTGATGGAGCGGGCGCCTTTGCGGAGGTCGTCGCCGACGGCGATGAGTTCCTTGATGACGATGGGAGAGCGCGTGATGGCTTTCATGACAACAAGCTGGCCGCGTTCGATGCGCTTGGCGATGGTCACTTCGCCTTCGCGCGTGAGCAAGGGTACCGTGCCCATTTCCCGCAGGTACATGCGCACGGGGTCGTTGGTTTTTTCGAGCGAGCCGGGAGTCAGGTCCAGGTCGCTGCCTTCTTCGGCGTGGCCATCGTCCTTGACGACGGCATCGTGGTCGCCGGATTCGATGGAGACTTCCACGGCGCGCGCGGCCTTGGCCGAAGCGGCATCTTCGTAAATTTCAATGCCATTGCGCTCGAAGGTGGTGAGCAGGTCGTCGATTTCCTCGGATGAATGCACTTCCGCAGGAAGCGAGTCGTTGACCTCGTCGTACAACAGATAGCCGCGCTCCTTGCCGATGGCAATGAGCTGCTTTACCGCATCATATTTTTCTTCCAAGCCCGTAGCCGCCACAGCTCTCCTCCGGCACTTCTATACAGTAGTTTTTGCGCTTGCGTCAGGCGGGCAAACCTGCACACTCCTCGTACCGAGCACGAACGGACGGCTCAAGATATCGAAGGGGAGGAATGCTGTCCTCCAGGAAACTCTTGGATTTTTGTGTGAAGCTATGTACGCTGCGCCCTTTGCCCGCTGCTGCCCCACGCTTTGCCCGCCTGCCAAACCGACCCCTAACGGTTCCTCAGCATCTCACCGCTATATTGATGCTTTGGAGAGCGAAACCGTTATCCGCGTAACCCTTTTACGTTACACGTTTAAGTTCTGCCAAGTCAATTATTTCCTTTGCAAGAATCAAGCGATGCCGGACATGGTCATGGCCACCGCAAGGCTCAATGTCCCGAGGCCAGGCGCTTCATCAATTCCTGCTTGTGGGTGAGCAGTTCGCGCAGGGATGGGCCGGCGGCGTTGGCCTCGATGCTTCGCTGGACTTCGGCGAGTTCCTGCTCGATCTGGCGGCGTTGCAGCGCCTCCAGGCAGCTCTCTGCTTCTTCCCAGGTGCCTTCCTGGACGGGCTCGAAGAGAATCTCGAAGAGCATACGGCGGTCGCGGTCTTCAAGCAGCGCCCCAATTTCCGTGGCCTGCATGGGCTGATCAGAGAGTGCGGCGACGATCAGGGCGGCAAAGATTTTTTCCGTCTCCAGGCCCCGGTATAAGTCGCCTTGCTGCAGTTGTTGTGCCAGTTCGCGGCGGAAATCTTCCGCTTCCATCAGCATGCGGATGAGACGGCGTTCGATGGGTTTAGCACTCTTTCCCACGAGCTCGGGCTGAGTTTTCACCTCACCGCGCCGCTCAGATGCCGCTTTGCTCAACGCAGCGCGCAACACTGGTTCGTCAATGCGCAATTGCTGCGAAATGCGCGTGGCCCATTCGGAGCGGAGCAGGCGGTTGGGAATTCTCTGCACATAGGGCATCAGGAAATTTAGCGCGCGCAGCTTCCCTTCCCCGGTCGTTAAATCCATTTGGCGCGCCCGCGCGATCAGGTAATCCACGTAAGGTGGCGAATCCTTGAGCGCCTTAGTGTAGGCTTCGGCGCCCTTTTCCTTGATGAACAAATCGGGGTCGGCTTTCTTGTCGCCAATCGCGGGGAGCGCTAGGACACGCACCTCGAAATCCTGCTCCAGCAGCAGCGAGATGGAACGCTCGGTGGCGGCTTGGCCTGCCGCGTCGGGGTCGTAGTTCACAATGACGCGCTTGGTGAAGCGCCCCAACAGCTTGATCTGTGGCTCGGCGAGGCTCGTGCCACAGCTCGCCACTACGTTGGCGATTCCGGCACGCGCTACGGCGATGGCGTCCATGTAACCTTCGACGAGAATCGCGAAATCCTGACGGCGGATGGCGTCCTTGGCGCGGTCCATGTGATACAGGACGTTGCTTTTCGAGTAGATGGGCGTTTCCGGCGAGTTCACGTATTTTGGGAGATCATCGCCGAGGGCGCGGCAGCCGAAGGCAACTATTTTGCCGGATTCATTGGCGATGGCGAAGGTGATGCGCCGACGGAATCTATCGAACAGTCGGCCGCTTTGGTCGCGCGAAACCAGCCCAGAATCCACCAGTAGTTTCTCCGCATATTTTTGTTTCAAGTAACGCAGCAGCGCGTCCCCACCACTGGGTGCGTAACCGATGCCGAATCGCGCGATCGCTTCGGCGTTCAGTCCGCGATCTTCCAGGTAGGCGCGCGCCGCTTTGCCTTCGGCTGTGGACTCCAGTTGCTTCACGAAGAAGGCTTGTGTTTCCCGGTGCATCTCGACGAGCGCGGCCCGCTGCTGATTCTCCTTGCGTTCTTCCGGCGAACGTTCCTTTGGCCGGGGAATCGCGATGCCACATTTTTCGGCGACGATGCGCACCGCCTCAGGAAACTGGCATTTCTCCATCTCCATCACGAAACTGAAAACGTCGCCGCCCTTGCCGCAGCCGAAACAATGGAAGATTTGTTTCACGGGATGCACCGCGAACGAAGGCGTCTTTTCGCCGTGGAACGGGCAGAGTCCGGTGAAGTTCTGGCCGCTCTTCTTCAGGCGCACGTACTCGCCCACCACGCGGACGATGTCCGCTTGTTGTTTTACGCGATCCGCGAATGATCCGGCTTCCGCCATTGGTTCAGTCTAAGTCCTCAGGTCAACCACTGTGATTGCTTTGCCGCCGTGCTCTTCGCTCTCGAATTGAGCGCGTGCGACAAGGGGATGGGACTTTAAGAATTCACCGAGGCCCTTTCGGAGCGCGCCGGTGCCGTGACCATGGATGATGCGAACTTGCAGGCGGTTCGCCAGGGCAGCTTCGTCGAGGAATTTGTCCACGCGCTCGCTGGCCTGCTCGACGGTCATGCCAATCACGTTGATTTCGCCCGTTGCGCCACCTTCGCTGGACTGGGTTCTTACGGTGACGTTTTCCCGCTTTGCCGGCTGGACTACAGCTTTGCCCGCCGGTGTGCTTTCGATCCCAGTGATTTCCTCCACGGCCACTTTCATGCGCAGCGGGCCAGCTTCAATTTCCACCGACGAGCCTTCGAGGCGACGCAGAATCACCGGCTTGCTGAATCCGCGCACGCGAACTTTCACTCCCGGCTGCAGCTTGTCGGGGCTCACTCCTTCGAATGATTCGAGTTTCACGCCCAGATCCTGTTGCGATTCCGAGATGGTTTGCACTACCGCGGCGTTTAGCTCTTCCTTGGCCTCGCCGCGGACGTCCTGCAGTTTTCGCCGCGCGGTCTTTTCCACCTGGGCGCGCAGTTCCCGTTCCTTCACTGCTTCCACCACGCGAGCCACATTTTCCTCGAAGCGCTTCTGCATCTCGGCGAATTTGTGTTCGAGTTCAGCGATGCGCTGCTTTTGGCGCTCCACCCACTCCGCGCGCAGCTTCCGCCGCTCCTCTTCCAGCGCGTGGCGTTCTTCGGCCATCTGCTTCTGCATGTGGTCCAGTTCGTCGCGGCTGCGATGCAGGTAGGCGATGAGGTCGGCGGCTTCGCGGGATTCCGGCGTTAAGAGTGAACGGGCTTGTTCAATGATGGAAGCCGCCAGGCCCAACCTTTGGGCAATCGCGATGCCGCTCGAGCCGCCCGGCACACCGACTAACAGCCGGTAGGTGGGACGCAGATTTACGTCGTCGAACTCCACTGCGGCATTCACGACGCCGGGAGTTGCGGAGGCGTAGGTTTTCAAGCGGTCGTGGTGTGTGGTGGCCAGCACAAAGCAATTCTTTTTGTGGAATTCGTCGAGAAGTGCAACGGCCAGCGCCGCTCCTTCTTCGGGCGCGGTGCCTGTTCCCATTTCATCCACTAGAACGAGCGAGTTCGGCGTGGCTTGCTCCAGCATGAATTTCAAGTTCAGCATGTGCGCGGAAAACGTGGAAAGGTCTGCCGCGATGGATTGCTCGTCGCCAATATCCACCAGGACGCGATCGAACAGCGGTAGGACTACGCGCTGCGCGGCGACGGGAATACCCGCTTGAGCCGCGAGCGCGGACATTCCGGTGGTCTTCAGGGCCACGGTTTTACCGCCGGTGTTCGGCCCGCTGATTACCAGCAAGCGCTCTTCCCCGCTCAACACTAGAGAGATCGGCACAATCGCGCGATGTTCTTTGCGCAGCTTGTCTTCGAGCACGGGGTGACGCGCAGCGTCCAAGCGCAATTCCGCGGCTTCGGAGAATTCCGGCACGCAGGCATCGAAATCCCGGGCAAAACGCGCGCGGGCGAACACACTGTCCAGTTCCGCAATGGTTTCCGCCGCCGCCTGTAACGGCACCTGCATGTCGCGCAAGCGATCCGTCAGTTCCTTCAAGATGCGGAAGATCTCAGCCGCTTCGTCTTCGGCGAGTTGCACCAGTTGGTTATTGGTCTCGACCGTTTCAAAGGGTTCGACGAACACGGTTTGCCCGGTGCCGCTGGCGCCGTGCACCACGCCCTGCACGCTGCGGCGATGCTCCGCGCGCACGGGAATCACGAAGCGGTCGTTGCGCAGGGTGACGTAATCTTCGCCCGCTTCCGCCTGCCTGGCCCGCAGAATCTGCTTCAAGGTGCGCTGGATGGACTCGCGCGTCTGCATGAGGCTTGCGCGAATCCGCCGCAAGGCGCTGGAAGCGTCATCGCTGATTTCCCCGTTTGGAAGCACGCAGCGCTTGATCGCCGCTTGCAAATCCTTGAAATCCGCCAACGTTGCGGATCGTGCCGCCAGTAACGGGAATTTTGCGGCCTCTTCCCGGAATTGCAGCCGCAGCCATGCGGAGGTTTCCAACAACGAACCGGCATCCAGGAATTCACCCGGTTCGAGCACGGTTCCTGGCGCGCCCAGTTTTTCCAGCCAAGGTGCAGGATCGGCTAGTGCGCCGAAACCGAGTTCGCGTTCCGCCCGGAGCCACTCGCGCGCTTCGCGAATCAGGGCGAAAGTATTTTCCAGGGCGGTGCGGTTCGTTCCTGGCTCGAGTTCGCCGGCGTGACGCTTCCCTGGTGCACATGTCGTCCTCAGCCGCAACAATTCCCGCAGCTTGTCAAATTCGAGCACAGCCTGCGCCGATCGCGACATTTTTCCTAGGTGCCTTTCTTCATTTCCTCTGCAAGATAGCAAGCGGCTTCCGCGGGTGTCGCCGCCGTATGCACCAGGTTTCCGTTGGCTTCGCCCCAGACCCGCGATCCACTGGATGCTTGCGGCCCCTGCTCAACTTCACGCACGCGCTCCAGGATCGGTTGCCAGAAATTTCCCAACACCGCGAAAGGTTTCCCAGTTATCACAGATTTGTTGAGCATCTCCCAGACTACCGCAAGTTCCGCCAACGTGCCCGTGCCGCCCTTGCAGGCCACAAATCCGTCTGCCCGGCGGACCAGTTCGAACAATCTTTCCTCCCAGGACTTTTTCCGTACTTCCACGTCAATCCACTTGTTCGCCTTGCGGCCGAAAAATTCCGCGGTCACACCGAAGGTTTTGCCGCCAGCCTCTTTCGCGCCACGCGAAGCCGCCTCCATTACGCCACCATAGCCGCCGCTGCAGATCGCGAATCCCTGCTCGGTCAAATAACGTCCCAGCTCGCGCGCTTCCGCATAGTCCGGGTCCCCTTCCCGGGGCCGCGAACTGCCGAACACCGTGATGATTCGCCCGCCCTTCATATGCTCCTTATTTGGCATCGGCGCGCCTTACTTCGTCACGTCAAATTCTTCCATCATGGCCATGCACAAGCCGTCCAGGGCGTCATGCACCTCATGATCCTTCACGCTTTCGTTGTTGCTCAGGAAGGAAAAAATCAGACGTCGCCCGCCGGCCGTTTCCGCATAGCCGGAAAGGGTGCGCACGTGTTCGACGGATCCGGTCTTCGCGTGGATTTTCCCCATCATCCCGGCTTTCTTCATGCGGTCGCTCAAGGTTCCGTCAATGCCCGCCACGGGCAGCGAGTCAAAGTAAACCGGAAACCAGGCTTGCTTTTGCGCGTAAAGCAGCAGAGCCACGAAAGCCCGCGGCGTTACCAGGTCGTGGCGCGACAGTCCTGACCCATCCTCCTGCACTACATCGCCTGGCGCAATGCCTACGCGCGCATAAAATTCCTCGGGAAATTTCAGCAAATCGTCCGGAGTGGCCCAGCGTCCCTGCTGGCGCGCGGCGGTGCGCAACAAGATTTCCGTGTGCAGATTCTGGCTGATTTTGTTCACAAGCTTCAGTGTGGTTCCCAGCGGCAGCGATACATGCTCCGCCAGAACTATGCGCGAGGCCTCTGTGGGGTCTGGGTCGTGGTTTGCCCGAGCGGTTCCGCGGAGTTTCACGCCACGGTCTACGAGCAACCTTGTCAATGTGGTGGCCGCGTGTTGAGCGGGCTCCTGAATTGCCAGGACCAACTTGCGAGGGGCACTCTTCACCGGCAGCGTGCCGGTAAGCAGCACGGTATTCGAGCCGGGCTCACGCACCAGAGTCAGGTCCGACTTTTCTGGCTTGTCCGACTTATCCGATTTCTCCACCTTCTCTGCGGTCGTAGATTCATTCTTGAGGGAGAAGTCAGAAGTCGCGGGGTCAAGTACAGCAACCGTAGGATCGCCGGCCTTTTCTCCGGGAGAAAGCGTCACCGTGACCGCGTTGTCGTCCACGACGATGGCGGAAATAGCGGCGCCGTATTCCCACACCATATCGTCGATTTCCCAGCCATCGGGATAGCGATCGCGAGGAAAGTAGCTGTCATCGCCTACGATGTCGCCTGAAATTTCATTCACGCCATGAGCGACCACCTGGTCCGCCAATTCACTCAAGACTTTTTCTGGAGACCCGTCAAATTCCTCCTTGGTGTCAAAGGGAAACTTGCGGTTGGAAAGATTGGGGTCGCCGCGCCCGACAAGAATGAGATCGCCCGAAAGAACACCATGGGTAATGGTGCCGTGCGTTTCGATGGTGGTGCGGAAGCGGAAGTCGGGGCCGAGTTTGTCAAGCGCCAGCGCTGTGGTCAGCAATTTCATGTTGGAAGCCGGGGTGAAATATCTGTCCGCATTTTTCTCGTAGAGGGTCTCGCCCGTTGCCGCGTCAACCACCAGCAAACCCCATGCTCCCTTGTTCCCTGGAGCGGCGCTCACCAGGCTTTCCGCTCTCTCCGCAAAGCGGTCCGCAGCCTTCTCTGGCGCGTCTGCGCTCTTCCCGACGGTTTGCTGCGACGGATGCAAGTTTTTCGGGCGCGCTTCGCCTGCGACGACCCACGCGGCCATCAGAATCAGGGACCAAAACGCCAACTGTCCAGCCACTCCAGCTTTTCGAGTCATAACTCCTCTATTGGCAAATACCACCGCATGAAAGTATATTCGAAAGTCTGCGGGAGCTCCCCCTGACAAAGCTTCACGGGGGCACTGCGCGGTGCGACTCCACAGAGCTGCCATTGAGCCGCCGATTCCGCCGCCCAGCATTATTGGCTATAAGTCACGGCAACTAGATCTTGAAAGGGTGGCAAAGCATGAAGAAGATCATCCCCATTCTCCTGGCGTATTCTCTGACCGTTCTCCCGCTGCAGGCCCAGGATAAGAAGGAAAAAGAGCGGCTGGAAAACTGCGGCACAGTCGTGCAGGAGATCATGGATATCCCCGACAACATCCCCCAGGAACTGATCGACAAAGCGGATTGCATTATCGTTTACCCCTCTGTCGTGAAGGCTGCGTTCGTCTTTGGCGGAAGCTACGGACGAGGCGCGATGGTGTGCCGCACAGGTGAGAATTTTACGGGCCCGTGGAGTGCTCCCTCGATGATGGCACTGGAAGGCGGAAGTTTCGGACTGCAGATCGGGGCGCAAGCCACGGACTTTGTGCTCCTGGTGATGAACGAGCGCGGCGCCAAATCCATCCTCAGCAGCAAAGTGAAACTTGGCGCGGATGCTTCGGCGGCTGCAGGTCCGAAGGGCCGCAACGCCGAGGCCTCCACGGATGTTACCATGCGTGCGGAAATCCTTTCCTATTCCCGGGCGCGGGGCCTGTTTGCTGGGATTTCCCTGGCCGGCTCGACGGTGCGCCCGGACAACAGCGCCAACGAGGCCTTGTATGGGAAGCGCGTTGATCCGGGAGACATTATATTCAAAGGTACAGTCCCAGTACCATCTGCAGCGCAGAAAATGGTGTCCTACCTGAACCAGAAATCGCCCAAAAATCGCTCTTCGGGCAAGGAAATCTAACCCACTCCAAACATTTGAGATAGGAAGATGCACTGGGCTCCGCCTGTAGTGCTAATCCGGAGTTGACTTTCACTCTTTTATGACCTATAGTCATATACGAACGGAGGTCATTATGCCTGCTTTCTCTCTCTCGCAACCCTCCAACCGGCGCGAACGGCGCAGCGTGGAACTTCGCGAACGAATTTTCCGTGCCGCCCTCAATCTGTTCGCCAAGAAGGGTTTTGCCGAAACCACCGTGGAGGACATCACCAACGCTGCTGACGTTGGCAAGGGCACATTTTTCAATTATTTCCCGAGCAAAGACCACATCCTGCTCGCGTTCGCCGAGATGCAAATTGCCAAGCTCCGTGAGGCCGTCGAAGAAGCTCACCGTACGACCATGCCGATGCCCCAGTTTATGCGCTCGCTTGCGGCGTTGATGACACAAGAACCGGCGCGCAACCCTGACCTCATTCGCGTGCTGCTGCTGGCCTTTCTCTCCAATTTTCAGGTTCGCGAAGCTATGCTCGATTTGCAGTCGCGCGTGCTCGCCTTTCATGCGGAGATGATTCAGATCGGCCAGAAACGCGGCGAGATTCGCAACGACCTGCCGGCCGCAGATATCGCTCTGGTGTTTCGTCAAACGATATTCGGCACATTACTGATCTGGTCGCTCTACGGCGACGCGTCGCTGCAATCGCGCATGGATTCCGCGTTTGAAATCATCTGGTCGGGATTGTTGCCGCGTGCGCCAAGTAACCTTTCTAATCCGGGCGCCGTACCTTCAGTAGCCAGATAAAGGGATAGAGATCATGAATCGCAAGGGCATTCTAATCATCGTGGTGGTGGCCGGGCTGGCGTCGGTAGCGGCGTATTCCGCGGGATGGTTTCACCATGACACCCAGTTGCGAGGCTCCGGCACCGTAGAAGCGCGGAACATTCGAGTAGGCTCAAAGGTAGGCGGACGCATCGACAAGGTGCTTGTCTTGGAAGGCGATTCCGTGGAGCCGGGCCAGGTACTAATTGAGTTTGACGATCGCGAGTTGCGGGCTTCCCTGGCGGAATCGCGCGCCGCGGCGGAAAAGGCGGAACGCGGTTTCCGTACCGAGGAAATTGCGGAAGCCCGCGCCGCGGCCGCACAAGCGAAGGCTGAGTACGACCAGCGCAGGAACGGGTATCGGCAGGAAGACATTGACGCCGCGCAAGCCGATTTGAACCGCGCCATGGCCGACGAAGTGCGCACGCACCTTGATTTTCAACGCTACGATGCCCTGGCCGCGAAAGACCTGGTCTCCAAGCAGCAACGCGATACGGCCGAGGCGAATTGGAAAATGGCGCTGGCGCAAAAAGAAAACGCCCAGCAGAAGCTGGATGAGTTAAAGCGCGGATACCGCTCGGAAGAAATTGCGTCGGCGCTGGCCCGTTATCACCAGACGCAGGCCACGCTGGAGAAATTCGAGCACGGCAACCGTACGGAGGATATTGCCGCCGCGCGCGCCGCCCTGGCTTACGACGAAGCGCGGTTCCGCGAACGGCAGGTGCTTGCGCCCTCGGCGGCGACGGTGGAAGTGCTGGATGTGCGCCCGGGCGACCTGATCGCGCCCAATACACCCATCGCGACTTTGCTGGAGCGCGATCAGATTTATGTGCGCATCTACATTCCGGAGACACAGATCGGGCGGATGCAACTGGGGCAGAAGGCAGAGATACGCGTGGATTCGTTTCCGAACCAAGCGTTTGCAGGGGTGGTCGAGCAGATCAACCAGCAGGCAGAGTTTTTGCCACGCAATGTGCAGACCGTCGAGGAGCGCGTGCACCAGGTTTTTGGGGTAAAGGTGCGCATCGACGATCCTTCGCACCGCGTTCGCGCGGGTATGGCCGCGGACGTGAAGCTTTTCCCGGCGAGCTGAACCATGACATCTTCGACGAAACTGTCCATTTCCGCGGAGCACCTGGTACGGCGTTTCGGCCATTTCACTGCCGTGAACGACGTCAGCTTCCGCGTGGAGAAGGGAGAAATCTTCGGATTTCTGGGACCCAATGGGAGCGGGAAGACCACGGTTATTAAAATGCTCACCGGGTTGTTGCCGCTGAGCGGTGGAAGCGCCGAAGTGGAGGGATTCGACGTCAGCAAAGATGCCGAAGCGGTGCGCGAAAACATTGGATATATGTCCCAAAATTTCAGCCTGTACACGGACCTTACGGTTTCCGAAAACCTTACGTTTTACGGGCGCATCTACGGGCTCTCCAACGACCACCTGCGCAAGCGCATGGATGACATCATCCAGCTCAACGGCCTCGGCCCCTATATCAATCGACTAGCTTCGCAGCTTTCCGGCGGGTGGAAGCAGCGCCTGGCCCTAGGCTGCGCGATGCTGCATGAGCCCAAGCTGGTTTTCCTGGATGAGCCCACGGCGGGCATCGATCCGGTGGCGCGGCGCCAGCTTTGGGACCTCCTGTTCGAGCTTTCCGGCCACGGCATCACGTTTTTCGTGACCACGCATTACATGGATGAAGCTGAACGATGCAGCCACGTTGCCTACATCTATTTTGGGAAACTGATTGCCGACGGAACGCCTGATTCGCTGCGTGAGCTACCTGATGTGCAACCCGAAGGCACGATGCGCATTGAGATCGCGACGCCGCAGGTGACGCGGGCGTTGCGATTTGCGCGCGAGATTCCGGGAGTGCGCAGCGCCACGATTTTCGGGCAATCCATACACGCGCTGGTTGACGATCACTGCGATTTGAATGCGCTACGCGAAGAACTGCTGAAGAGGAACATCGTGGTGGCGGAAATTCGTCCGCTGGCGCCGAGCCTGGAGGATGTATTCGTGGAGCTGACTTGCAAGCATCAGGCCGAGCAGGAGGCTTCCCATGAATAACGTCTTCCGCGGCTTCGGCGCTGTTTTCTACAAGGAATCGCTACATATCCGGCGCGACTTCTCGACGCTGTTTTTTTCGCTTATCATTCCGATTCTGCAGATGTTCCTGCTTGGCTATGGGATTGACACGAACATCAGGCAGATCAACACAGTGATTTACAACGCGGATGGACGCCGCGAGAGCCGCGAACTCCTTGACCGGCTGAGAAATTCGGACACGTTTCACCTGGTGCGCTACGTCAACAACGACCGAGACCTGAATGACGCGATCATTTCCGGGAAGTGCCGCGTGGGCGTGAAGATTCCCGTGGATTACTCCGACAGGTTGCTGCACCAGACCGGTGCGCAGGTGCTTGTGCTGATTGACGGCTCCGATTCCTCGGTTGCGGGCCAGGCGATCAATGTGACCACCGCAATTGGGTTGGACGAATCGCTCCGGCGGGTTCTGGGCAGCAGCGATGCTACCTTCCCGGTGGAGATGCGGCCAAAGATCCTCTTCAATCCCGATTCGCGTTCGCCTAATTTCTTTTTGCCCGGATTGGTGGCGGTACTGCTGCTGAATGTGACGACGTTCCTGACCGCGTTTTCGATCGTGCGCGAGAAGGAGCGCGGCACGCTGGAGCAGCTCTTCGTAACCCCCGTGCGCCCGATGGGCTTGTTGCTCGGAAAGCTGCTGCCGTATTTGGGGATAGGATTCTTCGAGTTGAGCATGCTGCTGGTGGCAATGCGCTTTCTCTTTGGCGTGCCCATTCATGGAAATGTGATACTGCTGGCGTTTCTCTCGCTGCCGTACCTCTTCGTGTCGTTGTCGCTAGGCATCCTGATTTCCAGCAAGGCCACGACGCAAGCGCAGGCCATGCAGCTTGCGTTTCTGACCATACTGCCGAGCATCTTTTTTTCAGGGTACATTTTCCCGCGTGAAACGATGCCCACATTTTTCTATGTCCTGAGTTATTTTGTGCCAGCGGCTTATTACATCAACATCACCCGCGGCATCATCCTGAGAGGCGCGGGCTGGGTTCACCTGTGGTCGGATGGCCTGGTTCTTTTCATGATGGGCTCGATCCTTTTGATAATTGCGGCCCGCCGCTTCCACAACAAGGTCATCATGGCGTGATATCCTGACTTCTGAGTTCAGGGGATCGTGCGTGTCTTGTCCAATTTGCCAGAAGCGCAAGGCGGGCCGCTTTTGCCCGGCCAAAGCGGAGAAAATCTGCGCGATCTGTTGTGGCACGGAGCGGGAAGTCACTATCGACTGCCCCGCGGACTGCGCTTACCTGCTTTCCGCGCACCGCTACGAAGACCAGCATCCGCGGCCACTTCCCGCGGACACGCCCCTGCTGGACGTGCGGCTTTCCTCGGACGTCGTTCAGCGGCATCCCCAGATTCTCTCCGCAATTGCATTCACCATCGCCAAATTCTGTGCGGCACAGCCGGCCACGACGGACCCAGATGTGCTCGCCGCGATTCAAGCCCTTGCGGAATCCTACAAAACCCTGGTTGCCGGGATTGTGTATGAACAGCCTCCGGCCCCGGCGCTGCAACACGAACTCTATGATGCACTCGACGCGTTTCTTACCGAAACGAAGCAGCAACCGGTGCAAGTGTCTTCTGGTCCGATTAAAGATAACGAACTCTTCCAGTTGCTCGTGTTTTTGTTTCGCATGGGATTGCTGCGGACTAACGGGCGGCCGCGTTCGCGCCGCTTCATCGAATTCCTCCGCGGGCAATTCCCGGCCGCGCCGGAATTGAAGCGCGAGGAATCCCGCATCATCGTTCCCTAGGAACCTGCTGCGAAAAGCAGATCCCTCGCTTCGCTCGGGATGACAAGGAAATATCGGGATGACAGAGAAGTATAGTCTTGAACTGTAGTCTTGAAGTGTAGCCTTGAAGTGTGGTCTTGAAGTGCAGTCTTGAAGTGCAATCTTGAAGTGTAGTCTTGAAGTGTAGTCTTTGAGAAACCTTCTGAGTTTGTGCTCCCTTTGCAGATAGGCTGTGGCGACTGAGGCTGTGTGTGCACGGCCAGGGTAAAGCCTTACAATGAAAGGCCGAGCGCCCTGCTGAAAATCCCAGCAATCCACCGGCGGCCGGAAGGAGTGACATGAAATCGCGTTTACAGGTGATGAAATTTGGCGGAACCTCGGTCGGTGATGCCTCCTGCATCGCCAGAGCCGCACAGATTATAGCGACTGCCGCGAGGAATACGCCTTGCGTCGCGGTGGTTTCCGCCATGAGCGGAGTGACTAACCAGCTTATCGAATCGGCCAAGGTGGCGCAGACGGGTGAGCATAGTGCTGCTCTCGCAATTTTGGACAGGCTCCGGGCACAGCACGATACGGCCATCGCCTTGCTCATTCCAAGCGAGGAATCGCGCGTTCCGATTCGCCAGCGCATGGAAGAGGTTTTTGCGGAAGGACGCCGCCTCTGCGAGGGCACTGCCTTGCTGCGCGAACTTACGCCCCGCGTGTTGGACGCCATCTCGAGTCTCGGTGAACGCCTTTCCGCTCCCATGGTGGCGGCAGCCGTTCGTGAACTGGGATTGCAAAGTGAGCCTGTGGAAGCCACGCAATTGATCGTCACGGATGCGTTCCACGGTGGCGCCGAGCCTGACATGGCGTTGACGCGCGAGGCTTCGCAGACATGTTTGCGTCCTTTGCTGGATGCGGGAGTGGTTCCCATTGTCACCGGCTTTATCGGTGCGACGCCAGCGGGGCTACTCACCACGCTGGGACGCGGGGGCTCCGATTATTCCGCGACCATACTGGGTGCCGCACTCGACGCCGACGAAGTGATTATCTGGACGGATGTGGACGGCGTGCTGACAGCGGATCCCCGCCTAGTGCCACAAGCTCGCACCATCCCGGTGATTTCGTACCGTGAAGCAGCGGAGTTGGCATATTTCGGCGCGAAAGTATTGCACCCGAAGACGTTGAAGCCCGTGGTACAGGCGGCGATTTCCGTTTGGATCCGCAACAGCTTCGCGCCCGAGCGGCTGGGAACGAAGATTACACCGGAAGGGCAAAGCACCGGGGGTGGCGTGAAGGCGCTGACCGCGATTCGCGACGTGACACTGATCAGCCTTGGCGGACCCGGCATCGTGGGTTTGCCGGACGTGGTGGGGCGCACCTTTTCGACGACGGCGGAGGTGCGCGCCAACGTCTTGCTGATTTCGCAATCGTCTTCGCAGAACGATATTTGCTTCATCGTGTCTTCCGCGGACGCGCAGCGGACCGTGGAAGCGCTGCGAAAGGAGTTTGCGAGCGACCTTGCGCACCAGAAGGTGGAACACATCAACGTGGATCCGAGTATCGCCATTGTTGCCGTGGTTGGGGAGAACATGCGGGGCATCCCGGGCATTGCGGGGAAGACGTTCAGTGTGCTGGGAAAGCAAAACGTAAACATCATCGCCATTGCGCAGGGATCATCGGAGTCCAACATTTCGTTTGTGATTGAAGAGAAGGCGGTGAAGACGGCGCTGCTTGCCAGTCACCGCGAATTTGGATTGGATGGGCCGGCGAGTTGAATGTCACGAGTGCCGTGCGCCGTAGTGAGCCGCTGAATTTGCTTTGTAGCTCGTGCGCGAAAAGCAGGTCCCTCGCTTTGCTCGGGATGACAATTAGTTGATTAGTTGATGTTTTCCTGAAGCTCATCCCGCGGAGCAGCAGCGCATGCCTTGTAGTTCTCCGCTGATTGCGGCGGCATCCCAGCCGAGCGATAACTGCGCACGGGGGCTGAAGGGACGATCGCCTTCCCAGGGCCGGGCTGCGAATCCGTATTTCTCACGGATACGGTGGACGCGCTCGGAAGCCTTGCGGCGGTACTCCTCTGGGGCAAAGCCATTGTGGCGATACCAATCATCGTACTGCCTGGCCAGGCGAGGGAATTTTTCGCGGACGAACGGCAGGAACTGCCTTGCCGACGCGGGCATCAGGAACAGCACGCCGGAGAAAAACCATTCCGCGCCTGCCGCTTTCGCGGCTTCCGCGACGCGCTCCAATTCGCCTTCGGCATCCGTGATTCCCGGAATCAGCGGCGAGGCAGAGACGCCGACGTGGAGTCCAGCGTCGCGCAATTCCTTCACCGCGTTGAGGCGCAAATCGGGACGAGGAGCGCGCGGCTCGAGCAGGCGGGCCAGGCGCGGCTTCAGGGTGGTGACGGTGATGTTGATGGACAAGGCGGATTTGGAGGCGAGGACCTTGAGGATATCGAGATCGCGCACGACCTGATCGGACTTGGTGATGATGGAGATGCTAAGGCCTTCGCGCTTGGCCAACTCTTCCAGGCAGGCGCGCGTGACACCGTACTCGCGCTCGGCGGGCTGGTAAGGGTCGGTGGCCGTGCCGATGGCGATGTGTTCGGCTTGCGTGTAGCCCGAAGCTTTCGATTCGTAGGAATATTTTTGAGAGACATCGCGCGCCAACAGAGCGGCAGCATCCTGCTTCACAAAGATCTTGCGCTCGAACTCCCCGCCATCGATTTCCATGTATTCGTGGGTGTAGCGTGCATAGCAATATTTGCAGGCAAATTCGCAGCCGCGATAGGGGTTGATGGTCCAGTCAAAGGGTACGCGATCGGAATCGCAGCGGTTCAGGATAGACTTTACCGGAAGCAGGAAATACTCCGGCTTTTCGGCAGATTGGCGCTTGGTTTCCGCCGCCGGGGATTGCGCAGCGAGGCGAGCAATGCCCACCAGCGGCGCACGGGGAATCTGGAGATGAGGCGGGGGGCAATCCGCCGTAGGGCTATCCAGATTTCCCTTGCACCAGGCGGGCGTACCCTGGACAAGGGCGCTGGCCTCTGGTTTTGGGTTTGGCTCAACAGGGCTAAAAGGAAGGAAGGAAACAACGGGGCGACGAACGGGGCGGCGCCGAGCGGTAAAGCGGGGCGTCGAATGGGGAAGAACTGGGGGCATAGCTCACCTCGGAGCGGAGCCATTGTTTCGCTTTTTATTCGCCATGTCAAGAGCCTTTATGGGAGGTGGGTTGCACATGCCTTCCAAGGGGATTAGGCGATTCGGGAACTTTTCTGGCGGGCGGTGGGAATTGTAAATGGCATCAGCAAATCAGACGATACAGGAGAATTCATCATGGAGATTCAATCAAAGGCAGGCCTGGCTCTGTTGGCTCTGGCGCTTAGCTGCACACCAATCATGGCACAGGGCGGCCCAGAGGATCAGCCACCCGAGCAGCAAGGTGGTCCGGATAGCATGGGGCCAGGTGGCCCGGTGTTAGCTGGAGGCGGTATGCGGCACGGTGGCCCAGGCGAGGGACGCGGTGGATGGGGCGAGCAGCGAGAAGGCTTTGGCCGAGGCGAGCGCATGGGCCGACGCGGATTCGGCGAGCGACGCGGGGAATTCGGCCTGGCGCGCCTGTTGAATAACCCGGAGATTCGGGAAAAGGTAGGTATCACGGCCGAACAAGCAGCCAAGATTCGCCAGGACGCTACGGAGTTTCGCAAGGCGGAGATTCGCGACCGTGCGGACCTGGATGTGAAGCGGATCGACCTGGAGAACCTGCTCTCCGCCGAGAAGCCGGATCGCGCTGCGATTGACTCCAAGCTGCAGGAAATCAGCACTGCGCGGCTCACGCTGGAAAAGTCCGCAGTGCACTTTCGACTGACAATGCGGGAGGCGATCACCCCGGCACAACGCGAGAAGATTCACCAATTGATGAGCGAGCGCCGACGGGGCGCTGGCGGGCCCGGGCGGACCGGCGGCCCTGGAGGCGCAGGACATATGCGCCAACACGGAACGACTCCGGCTCCAAGTGCGCAGGGGCAAACCCAACCGAAGAACTAGGTAGACTAAGAGAAGGGCTCTGGCATGGCCAGAGAGAAATACCAAAGGCGCCGCTTGCTGCAGAGGCAGGCGGCGCCTCTTGTTTGTGATTCGCTGGAAACTTCGCTCGCGCGCGGAATCTCCCGTCAAACGGAGCGTGTTGGGGCGTTGCATCCCGCGAAATATGCGCGCTTTGTTTCGCTTGCACGGCGCGTCTTGGCTCTGTTCTAATTTCGTCGGCAACTGCTGCGCCAGCGGTTTCATGCCTGTGACTGTGGTTCTGAGGACAGCTCGCGTGTGGATCATTCTGCTCTCCATCGCCTTCGCGCTATTGCATCTGAGTGCCGCAAATCGAGCACTCGGAGCCCAGGCGCCTGTGCAAAACCCTGCTGCAAAAGCACCAACGATCGCTACGGAGCCAGCGCCTCCTTCGCCGGTATCCAAGCACTACCCGATCCTAGTGATTGCGCACGGCAATGAGCCCGCATGGAGCCTGCGGCTGGGCATGAAGGGGCCGGAGAGGCTGGATCGCACGAACTACCCGCCGATTGTTTTGGAACCGGGCGAGGTTTCCAGTGACGATCCCGGAAAAGCTTGGACGTATCATGCGAAGGACACGGCGACGAGCGCGGATGTGATGGTGAAGCTTTTCCGGGAGGCGTGTACCGACATGGCCGGGGACTTCAAGTATACGTTTCGCGTATCGGTGGAACATGCTCAGATTGGCACATTAAACGGCTGCGGCCAGAGCGTGCCGGATAAATTTCCGGAATTCCGCAAAAAAAATCAGATCGAACCAGATGACAACGCGGACGACAAAGACAAGGACAAGAAGACGGTTCTGGACCCCATTACTAATTTCAAGATGCCGGTCGCTGTTGCGTACGTGAGCGCTGGCGGAAAGGTCATGTTCAAGCGGGGCAGCGTGGTGCGCCAGGTGGCCGCAGGAGGCTCCCAGCTTGCGGTTTCGCACGACGGTACGAGGCTTCTGTATACGCGGGAAGACAAGACCGACAGCCGCGCCATTGTTTTGTATGACTTCGCGACCGGAAAGTCCACGGAACTCCTTCATGGGAGTGTGCAAGAGGCTTTTTGGTCTCTAGACGACACGCGTTTTGCGTTCCTGAAATTCGAGGAGGGACACTGGCATCTGTGGACTGCACCGATTGCTTCTCCGGAGACGGCGACAGCCTTCTTTCCCGGGGAGATTATGTCCATCGACGGTTGGATCGATGCGCATAGCATCCTGGTGGACGACCTGCAGAAGTTTTCGTGGGTGAGCGATGACGCGCCGGAGCGTGTTCTTTCGGAGAAGGAGATATTCGGCGATGCCTTCGGTTTTTCCAGCTCCAATACTGTACGCGTGCATCCGCTCAATCCAGATTTGCTCCTGGTGTCCGCGGAATGGGTTAAAGTTCCTGCGGGAACACCAGTGGACAAGGAGATGGGGAGCGGCGAGGGGTTTTTCCTGTATGAAATATCAACAAAACGCCGCGTTATCCTGAGTCCGCTAAACCTGTTTGCGCAGGATGCCGTGTGGTCGCCGGACGGATTGCAGATCTTCTTCACAGGGACAGACGCCGCTCGGAGCACGGCCATCTATCGCATGTTTTGGGACGGCAGCGGCTTGCAGAAATACGTCACGGGCAGCGGTTTAGCGATCGGCAAGTAAAGCGGCGGCAAGCTGCCGCCCGTCCTACCGGACAGGTACCCCTTACGAAAATGTGCTCAGAAGGCCGATGTGGCCTTTCTTGCAGAGCCCTATACTTTTGCAATGGCGACTCTCTCGAATGCCGCAGTGCGGCAAGTCGGCATCCTCGTCCTGGAGGATGATGCGCAAAACTCCGGGGCGTTGAAGCAGATCCTGGATTCGGAGGGCTGGCGGGTGCGTGTGGTGGAAGACGTGCCGATGTTGCACGTGGAACTGAAGACGGGGGAGTACGCGCTGCTGATTGCCAACGCGGCTCTGATTGGCCTGGAATCCCCGACATTTCAGGTATTGCGAGAGATTGCGAGCGTGACTCCGGAAGAGGGCGGGCGGCTGCGAATTCTGTTTGTGGTGCCGGAAATGTCTGGCGGCCAGTTTGTGGGACACCTGGAGATCTCGCACCTGCCGTATGTGGTGCGGCCGTTCCACCTGCACGATTTCCTGGAAAAGGTGAGCGACCTGCTGGTGGAAATCAAGGCCATTGAAGCACCGCTGCGCATGACGCGTTACGAATTCGGAGCAGCGCGGAAGAAGAAAAAAGAGTCCAGCCGGACGACGTCCATGTTTGCTTCGCGCGATTCTTATTCGTATACGGAAGAAGAGATTGCGGAATACGAACGGGCGGAATCCGAGGCTTCGCGGAGCCGGCGGAGCAAGCCGCGCACTAACCTGGGCGACCCACGATCGTGAGCCGCTGATAACTTCAAAAAACAAGAGGGATTTCATCGCATAAGGGCGTGCGATGCAAAACCGTTTCTCACTCCGCGGACTCCGTTCGGAATGACGGGGCGTGTGTTTGCCGAGATGAGAGCAAGCAGTGCTCGACCCATACCTTGGTTAACCCAAGAGCACAGTCAGGAGTGACTGTGCCACAAGCCAAAAGCGCCCGCTTCAGAAAGCGGCCGCTACAAATACAAGACAAACCGAAGAGAAAAGCCGCAGGGCTCGAGGACTCGCCCTGCGCTACAGGTTTGCTGAAATGGGGTCGAGCAGTGCTTGACCCCTACGTTGGTTAACCCAAGAGCACAGTCAGGAGTGACTGTGCCACAAGTACGTTGCGGGCTGGCTCCGAAGGCGGGCCTTACAGAGACATTCACACTTGCAAGAAATCGGTGATGGTCCGTTCTAACTCCAGGACGTGCTTTTTGCCGCACGCAGAGGAGGAATATATGGACCGTTCACTCTTAACACTGTTGGGCAGTGGGCTGCTAGGCATCTCTGCATTGGGATTTGTGGGGGCATCGACGGGAACTCCGGGACGGCCAGGGAAACTGGATGGCGATTGGCGGCTTCTGGAGCCTATCAATTATGAAAATCTGACGGTGTTTCCGGTGGTGAGTTCGTCGGGTTATGACACCAGCGCATTCCTGACATTGGAAGAGGGATTATCGCGGGGCGAGGTGGCGGTGCGGGAGCAGGGCGGGGAAACGATGATCCGCAATCGCGGGGACGAACGGCCCAGCCCGCAAAGTTACAGCGGGCCGTCGGTGAATCAACTGGTGCTTGTTAATCACAGCAAGAGGCCACTGCTGTTGCTGGCGGGCGAACTGGTGAGCGGTGGGAAGCAAGACCGCATTATCGCCAAGGACAGAATTGTGGCGCCGTTTGGCGACCCGCTGCCGCTGGACGTCTTCTGCGTGGAGCACGGGCGATGGTCCGCAGGGTCGTCGTTCAATGAAGCGAAGACGATCGTGCACCCAAGCGTGCGGGAAAACGCAGCGATCAATCAGAAGCAGACGGACGTTTGGGCGGCGGTTACCGGCGGGTCGAATGTCACTGGCATGGCGAGCCCCTCTGCGCCTGCTGCGCGCGTCAGTGCGGCGGAGATCAATGAAACGGTGACCGTAGAGGCGCAGACGCAATCGTATACAAAGATTTACGAATCACGGCGCGTGGGGAGTTCGGTGGACGCCGTGGTGGCGGAGATGCAGCGGCGTTTTCGGAGGGAGACGTCGGGATTGAAGGGTGAGCGCGTGGTGGGAGTGGTGGTGGCCTACGGGGGAGAAGTGGCATGGAGCGACATCTTCGCCTCCAGCGATCTTTTCGATGCGTACTGGAACAAACTGCTGCGCAGCTATGCCGTGGAAGCCGTGGCGCGGCCCAATTTGCGGGAGAAGGCTTCTGCGGACGATGCGCGCGAGTTCTTGCGCCAATTGAACGGGCGCGAGCAGACAGAATCGGAGCCGGGCGTATATCGCTGGCGCGAGATCAACGAGGGCGGGCTTTCGCAGATTGAGCTGGATGCATTGCAGCCGAAGGTGATTACGCTGCACCGGTTGGTGGTGCGGAGGACGAGTTAGGTTTTATCCGGGGCCGGTAGGGGCACGATAGATCGTGCCCCAGTCCGCAGGGATGTTGGATAGTTCTCATCCGATTCCCACCTCAACGGATTTTCCATGATGTAACGGAGAATATCGGCATATTCCTTGCCATCCCGGATGACTCGCTCAAAATAATCACGCTGCCAGATGGCGCCGCCGGGCGACTGCGCGCGCTGACGCGCCAGCCGGGTTACGCCCGCTTTGAACGCGCGTACGATTGTCGGAATTGAGGCAAATGTGGGGGAGGAGAAAGCTTCGCGTCGGGGATCATCGTTTGATCGAAAGTGTTTCTTGATGTTCAGAATCCCATGGAAATGATTGGGCATGATCACGAACGCGTCCGTCTCTACGCTGGGGAAATGTTGAGGGATCTCCAGCCAGCAAGTGCGGACTAGCTGCCCAAGTACGGTCTCTCGGAGCTGGCTGTTTTCAATATGCGCAAAGATGCATTTCCGTTCTGTGGAGCAAATAGTCAGAAAGTAGGAGCCGGGTTGGGAGTAGTCGAAACCCGGGAGCCGGATGGAGCGGCGGCCGAACGACTTCCCGATAATAACCATTATGCAATATTATAACAGATTTAAGACTGGGGCACGATATATCGTGCCCCTACGGGTGGCGGCGGACTGCGCTCGGATCTTTAAGGGAGGCCAGGAGTTGAGTTGCAGTGGCTGGCCAATCCGGGTGGCGGAGATTGGGGGCGATTTCGGCTAGGGGAGCCAGGACGAAGCGGCGTTGCAGCATGCGCGGGTGCGGGACTTGGAGATCAGGAGTGGCGATCGACTCGTTGTTGTAGAGGAGGATATCGAGATCGATTAGGCGGGGGCCCTTGGCGAAGGGTTTCTTGCTGCCCATAGCGGATTCGATGGCGCGGAGTTTGTGGAGGAGATCGAGGGGAGGCAGATCGGTTTGCGCTTCGAGGACGGCGTTGAGGAACCAGGGCTGATTGAGGTAATCCACGGGCTCGGTCTCATAGATGCTTGAGATTTTCTGAATTTGGATGCCGGATTCGGCGAGAAAGCGAATGGCTTCGCGAAGGTTGTGATCGCGGTCGCCGACGTTGGTCCCTAGGGCGATGTAGACAGTGGTCAAGGTGAACTTTCCCGGAGTGCCCTTAATGAAAGCGAGGATCTTACTTTACGCCAAAGCGGCGTCCGAACATGCCGACCATGGATCGCGCTTCGGGCAATTTCAATGCGATGCTAACGGCGAAAAAAGCGATGCCGTAAAGACCTAGGACGAGAAAGGCGAGAAGAATGTGTCCCCGCGGGCCGAGGACGTAAAGCAAGCCGCGAGCTGCCGCGGCGGCGAGAAGCGCGGCGATCCAAACTTGAATGAGAAAAGAAATGGGAAGGCCGACGTGACCGGTGCGGCGGCGGATGCCGCGCTGTAGCAGGGTAAATTCAACCCAGGAGGCTATGCCGGCGGAAATGGTGAGGCCAGCGACGCCCCACCGTGGCTCTATGCCGAGGAGACGCGGAAGAGGAAGGGCGGCAAGGTATCCCAGAGCACTGGTTAGAAGGACGCGGATGATGGCGAAACGGAGAGGAGTACGGGTGTCACGAAGGGCGTAGAAACCGGAGGAATAGAGTCGTCCGAGAGTGGACGCGAGAAGGCCAACGGTGGATCCGGCGAGAATTCCCCAAACATAGATAACGTCAGAGTGGGTGAAGCGCCCAGATTGATAGATGCCGGCGACAATGACATCACCAAGGGCGAGAAAGCCAACAACGGAGGGGACGACCAAGAAAGCGATTTGGCGGAGGCCACTGTTGAGGCGGGTACGAAGTTGGTTGGCGACTTCGCTGGCGTCGCCAACGACGCCGCTCATGACGGGGAGTTCGGCGGCGGAGACTGACATACCAAAAAGGCTGACGGGAAGAGTGTAGAGAGTTTGCGCGTAGGCGAGGGCGGAGACGGCGCCGGTGGGCAGCCAACTCGCAAGGAAAGCGTCAATGTAGGCGCTGATTTGGACGACGCCACGGCTGATGAAAACCGGAAAGAAGTTGCGGATGACGGTGCTCACGTGTTCGGCTCGACGGGCGATGGTAAGCTGCAATCCGCCGAGAAGCCGGAGGACCGTGGGAAACTGCACAGCAACCTGTAGAAAACTGCCGGCGACGGAGGCCCAAGCAGTGATAACGACGAGAGAGTTTTGCGAGCGGCTGGGGCCAAAGGCGATCATGCCCGCAATCATGGCGATGTTCCAGAGGACAGGTGCGGTGTAGGAGATGAAGAACTTGCGGTGGCTGTTGAGCACACCGAGGCACCAGGCGGAAGCGACGAGGAGGCCGGCGCCGGGGAAGAAAATGCGCACGAGAAGAATGGTGAGCTGGCGCTTTTCACCATGGAATCCAGGGGCAATGGCTTCAATCAGCCAAGGAGCAGCGAGAACGCCGAGAAGTACAAGCAGCGAAGTGCTGAGGGTGAGTAGAGCAGCGACGGCACCGGCCGTTCTGCGCGCTTCTTTCTGATCGCCGCGCGCAAGAAGGTTGGCGTAGACGGGAATGAAGGAGGCGGAGAGAACGCCTTCGCCGAATAGATTTTGAAGGAAGTTGGGGATGCGGAGAGCGGCCTTAAAAACGTCAGCGGCGTCGGAGTTGCCGAAATAGTGGGCGAAGACGCGATCGCGGATGAGTCCAGAGATGCGGCTGAGGAAGATGCCGGAGGCGACGAGAAAGGCGAAGCGGCGGGAGCCGGGAGGTTGTGTGCTGGTGGCGGACGAGTCGGTCACAAGAGTTCTCAAACGATCTGGAACGATACGGAGCGAGTTCGTATTGAAGATACCTCAGACAGAGAGGGGAGCCGATTGGGAAATGTGAGGGTGTGCCCTGAAGTTAGCGGCGAGGGAATGGTGGAAATGGTGTTGGCCCCTGCCCTTGGCGTCAGTTGCGGCCCGCCTCAGAAGGACGGGCCCTACAAAAGAAAACCAAATCGAAGAGAGAAGGGATTGTGGCATTCAATCAGGCCAACATCTTGGATACGCGCGTCACGAGGCGACGGTGGCGGGAGTTTGGTGTGGAGGTTCGGATTCGACGCCGCGCCAGCCTACGGCGCGGCCGTGAACGGCTTCTTTCACGGAGCGGAACAGGACGATGTACATGAGTTGGCGGTAGTAGAAACGCTGGAGTAGGACGGGAACGAGGAGGGTCCAATCCTCGTGGCGTTCGAGAGCGAAGGCAATCATGCAGGTCAAGATGTCAATGATGAGGAATCCGAGGAAGAAAATCACGGAACGCTGGACATCGGCGGTGGTCCAAAGGTGGGGAATCTGGCTGATGTGCAACTGCGCCAAGCCCCATAGGAAGAGGCTGCCGAGGAAGAGCATATCAATGACGGGGGAAATCAGGGGAAGCGCAATCTGGAAGATGAGGATGTTGGGCAGAGCGACCCAACCGAGCGTACCATGCTTCAGACGGAACAATGTACCGCTGTGCTTCCAGAAAGATTGCAGCGTGCCAAAGGTCCAACGGAAACGCTGACGAATCAGGGTCTGTGGCGTGGAGGGAGCCTCGGTCCAGGCAATGGCGTATTCGTCGTAATTGACGCGCCAGCCGAGTCGGCGAATGGCGATGGTGAGGTCGGCGTCTTCGGCGACCGTGTCCGAGGTGATGCCTCCGGCGGCTTCGATGGCCTGGCGGCGCCAGGCACCAAGAGCGCCGGGAACTACCGTGATGCAATTCAAGAGATCGAAGGCGCGTTTTTCCATGTTCTGGCTGGTGATGTATTCGAGCGCCTGCCAGCGTGTGAGCCAGCGCGAACGGTTGCCGACCTTGACGTTGCCGGCAACGGCGCCGACCTTGGGGTCGGAAAAGTGGCGGAGCAGATTGGGGATGGCGTTGGATTCGATTTCGGTGTCGGCATCGATGGTGACGACAAATTCGGTTTGCGCATGGGAGAGCGCGTTGTTCAACGCCGCAGCCTTGCCGCGATTCACCTGATGAAGAATCAGCACACGGGGATCAGAGGAGAAATTGGACTGCAGGAGTTGCAGGGTGCGATCGGCGGAGCCGTCGTCAACAACGACAACGTGAACATCGGGAACGTCTGAAGCAAGAACGGAATTGACGGTCTGGACGATGACGCTTTCCTCGTTGTGGGCGGGAATGAGGACGGTGATGGCGGGAATGGGATTGGGAAGAGTGGCGTTATCGGGGCGAAGTTTTTCGATGATGGCTAGAATTCCGATGATGAGCGCACGGCTGCTGACGAGAATAATGCCGAGGATGAAAACGGTGGCGATGCCGAAACGCATCCATTGAAACATGGCAAAGATGAAGCCATCGGCGTGGGCGGAGAGGCGTTCGTGCCAGGATAGCGGCACCATCACATCAGCACGCGTTTTGCCGATGAGGTCGGAGACGGAGACGAATTCGTAGCCCTGGGCGCGGAGCTGATCGATGATCAGGGGGAGCGCCGCAACGGTCTGGGCGCGTTCGCCGCCACCGTCGTGGAGCAGAATGATATTGCCGCTGCTGGCATGGCGGGCGACGTCGGCGGCGATTTCTTCGGCGGGGCGTTGACGATTGTCTTCCGTCATGCGCCAGTCGTCAGGGTCAACTTTCTGGCCAACGATGATGTAGCCGAGTTCCTGGGGATAAGGCAATTGCTGGACTTCTTCGGCATATTCGGGCTGGTGATCGATGCCGTAGGGAGGGCGGAAAAGAATGGATTTGACACCGAGGGTGCTCTCGATGAGGCGCTGAGTGAGATTGAGTTCCCACTTGATTTGCGTGCGAGAGATTTCGTCAAAATTCGGATGGGTAAAGGTGTGATTGCCGATTTCGTGGCCTTCGTTGTATTCGCGCTTGAGTAGATCCGGGGCCTGGTTGGCTGCTTCGCCAACGACGAAGAAGACGCCAGGAGCGTGCTTTTCTTTCAAGATATCAAGGATTTTGGGAGTCCAGCGGCGATCGGGGCCGTCATCGAAAGAGAGGACTAGCTTTTTTGGGGCGACGCCAATCTGGTCAATATCGAAAGATAAGGGGATGGCGTCGTATTTCTCGCTGGTAAAGAGATCCGTGCTGGGATCGTAGTTGAAGCTGCGAACACCGTTTTTGGGCACGGCGGAGATATGCCAGATGTCGCCACTGCCTTCGAGGATGAGATCGGGACCGGGGGGAATGTCGCGGAGTTTATCGCGGCTGGCCTGGTCTGGGCGCGTGGCATCCCAGATTGGCCAGATGGAAGAATCGCCGGAGCCGAAACGCCAGAGGGCTGTGCCTTGGACGCCGAGTCGCTCGCTGGCGCGCAATTCGTTGTAAGCGGTGATGGCGTCGAGAAACCAGACTTGATGAGTGTGATTATGCTCGTCCACGTAGGAATAGTGGGGATTCAGAGAAGCGGAATCGAACTCGATCTCGGCCTCCGATTCGAAGGCGTGGAGGAGGGCTTCCTGGATGCTGAACTCTTCGGCGAAGCGGGGGCCATTCTTGGGAGGTTCCGTCCAGTCATACGCATAGTTAGCGATGCCGACCACGATTTTCTGAGCGGGGACGACCTGACGAACCTGGCGGAGATTCTCCATGAACCAATCTTGAGCGGCGATGGGACCGGGGTCCGAAGTGAGCCAGTGCTGGTCGTAATTCATGAGGATGATGGCATCGGTTTCGTGGCCGAAGAAGGCGTAATCGTACTCATCATCACGAGCCGGGAGGGCGATCATGACCTTGAGCCCAACGGCGTGAAGTGCGGGGGAAAGCTCGGCAATGAATTGGCGAAAATCAGGCTGGCTCTTTAGAGGCACTTCCTCGAAATCGACAACGATGCCGGCCTGGTGGCCTTGAACGGCATATTCGACGACATCGGAGATGAGATGGTGCCGGGAGGCCGGATTGGCAAGGAGCTGGGCGAGTTCCTTTTCACGCCAAACCACACCATCGTAATTATTGAGCAGCCCCATCATAGGGAGTTCGATGGGAGGATTCAAGGAGCGCATCCACTGATGGAGCTTGTCCTGCCGGAGGCGCATGAGGGCCTCGGCGGGGGAAGCCTTAACGGTTTGATTGCGCTCGTAATCCACGACGGTGATGGCGCCGTCGGCAGACACGGCATGGAGTTGCTCTGGCATGAGCAAGTCAATGTCTTTGTAATGCTTCTTGAGAGAAGCAAGGCTGTTGGGATCCCAGCTGACAAAAAACGCAGCGCGCAGAGGATCGTAGGCGGCAGGGATCTGGCCGATATGGGCGACGCGGGTGCGGCGGCCTTCGCGGAGCACGACAGGCTTCAGGAGCTTGCGCTTGACGGAGTGATAGACCGGGCGCGTGTCCGGGAGGAGAGAGGAAGGCAGCTCGACGCTTCCGGCGACGGTCAAAAAGAAATAGACGAGGAGAAGCGTAAGCAGGGCTCCGCTGACCTCCAGAGCGCGGCGAGTGCGGCGCCAGCGGACCTTGTCCGAGTCGTAAAAGATCGGGGTATGTTCCTTCATGAACCGTCGTGGCTTCTCCGGGCGAGGGGGTGGCGCGGGAAGCGCGGTACTCCGTCAATTCAAGTAAAGTCCAACTACTCTATTGTAAGATGCAGAACAAGGATGAAGCGAATTTTATCTAAAGCGATTTACTCCCTGTTGGCAGGGGTGTGCCTGCGGATGGTGATGGTCCTGAAGTTTCCGGCCAGCGCGGGGGACACCGTCATTTATGAGCAGTTGGCGACGAACTGGGTGAAGCACGGGAAATACGCGATGGACATCGGCGGGCAGGCGGTGCCGGTGGACCTGCGCATGCCGGGCTACCCGGCGTTTCTGGCGATCATTTATGCGATGACGGGGCGCAGCGGGGAGGATGCGCGGCTGGCAGTGATGCTGGCGCAGGTGGTGGTGGATTTGGTGGGTTGCGTGGTAATCGGGGCGCTGGCGGCACTGCTGGTATCGCTTTATTCACGGCAGGCAAATCGGGGAAGAGCATTCCTGGCCGGGTTGTGGCTGGCGGCCTTGTGTTTGTTCACGGCGAATTATGTGGCGGTGCCGCTGACGGAGGTGTGGGCAACGATGCTGACGGCGGTGGCGCTGGTGATCCTGGTGATGTTGGCGGCCGAGGTGCGGGGAGAAGGACGGGATTGGCCGCGCCGAGAATGGATGAGCGGGAATGGGTACTGGAAATGGGCTGCGTTGGCAGGATTCGTGGTGGGATTGGGCACTTTGTTCCGCCCGGAGGCTCCGCTACTTCTGGGGACTAGCCTGGTGCTTCTGGGACTATGGATGTGGTGGCGAGGGGAGACGAAGCGCCTCGTGAAGACGGCGGCGTTGATGATTTGCGCTTGCGCGGTGCCACTGGTGCCATGGACGGTGAGGAATGCCGTCAGCCTGCATGAATTCCAGCCGCTGGCGCCGAAAGACACAATGCTGCCGGGCGAATTGAATCCCACGGGATTCATGGCGTGGGAGCGTACGTGGCTGTTCAGGGTGCGCGATTGCTATCTGGTGCCATGGAAATTGAATGACGATGAGATTCACATGGAGGATATTCCGCGGGAGGCGTTTGACACGCCAGAAGAGAGAGCGCGGGTTGCGGCGGTCTTGGAGATGTACAACGAAGACTTGACGCTGACGAAGGATGAGGATGAGGTATTCGCAGAACTGGCGCGAGAACGAACGGCGCGGCACCCGCTGCGAACGTATCTTTGGATACCGATGCGCCGAGCGGTGCGCATCTGGTTCACACCGCGGATCGAATTGCTGCCGGTGTCGGGGCATGTGTTTCCGCTGGGCTACATGTCGGAAGAAGACCCCGTGGACCAGCGCGTAACGATTGCGATTTTTTTTCTGAATATTTTGTACGTGGCTTTGGGTGTTTGGGGCGGATGGAAACTGTGGAAATGCCGGAGGTCGCGGGCGGCGGTGGTGCTGCTGGTGTTTTACATAGTGGTACGGACAGCGTTTTTGACGACACTGGAGACTCCGGAGCCGCGATATGTGCTGGAATGTTTCCCGGCGTTACTGGCGATGGGAGCGGCGGTGTTTGTGGGGATGAAGGAGGGAGCTTCGGGAGTGAGGCAGTAGGGCGAAGAGGAAAAGCGAAGAACGAAACTCGAAAAACGAAAAGACAGAAGCTGGAGGGCTCGCGGACTCGCCCTGCGTTACACGGTGACAAACCCAGGAGAGCGATCTGAAGATCGGCCACTACAGAGGCTTTCGGAAAAAGCGGGTCCCTCGCCTGCAGAAAACGCGGGCTCGGAATAACAAAGGTGCTAAAGGGTTGCCGAGATGGGGTCGAGCAGTGCTCGACCCCTACGAAGAGGAGGCTAGCGTTCTTCGGGGGGTTCGGGGTGGATGGTGACGCGGAAGATTTGGGGGAAGCGTTCCTTGACGCGGTCTTCGAGGGCCGCAGTTACGTCGTGGATGCGGGTAATGGGAAGATCGCTCTTCATAGTGCAATGGCAGGAGACGAGGGTGTGGTGCTCGACCTGGCGGACGCGGACGTCGTGGCAATTGAGAAGCTCGTCGAACTCACCCGGCAAGGAGTTCAGGAAGAATTCGACGGCGAGTTCCAGGCGGCGCATTTCACCAACGCGGGTATCGGGGGTAGCGATGTGGCGGCCGAGCGGCTCGATGTGAATGTTCACATCAGCATTACCGTTGCGTAAAGCCAGGATGCCCTCTTCGAGTTCGGTGGCGCGGCGATGAGCTTCGCGCAAACTGAGATTCTCATCCACTTCGAGGTGAAGTTCGACAAAGAGGCGGCCGTCCTGCTGAAAGGCAGAGAGATCGTGGATGGCCAGGCCCATGCGTTGAGCAACAGCGCGGATGGATTCAAAGAGATGTTCGCCCTGAGGGGCGCGGGGTTCGGCGTGGACGATGACATCGGCGGGCACGATGTCGGCGATGCGCTTCTCGATGGCACCGGTGAGAAGATGAACCTGCTCCAAGCTAGTGGTGCGAGGGACGGAAACGGTGGCGTCTACGAAATGGCGATTGCCGGCGCGCCGTACGCGAACGCGGTCGACATCCAGCACGCCCTCCATATGCCCGATTGCATCAATGATTTCGCTTTGCAAGCCCGCGGGGGCGGCATCGAGTAATGCATCGACGGTGCGGCGGCCGAGTTGCGAGCTGACCCAGAGAATCACGCCCGCGACAGCGAGAGCCGCAAGAGCATCGGCATAGACCAACCAAGGAAGATTCCAGGTATTGCCAGCCCAGACAAGGCCGATGCCTGCGATGACCACAAGGGTGCTCCATACATCGGTGGAAAAGTGGAGGGCATCCGCCTCAAGCGCTTCGCTGGAGTGTTTGCGGGCGACGATGTTGAGAGCGCGGGCACGGGTCAAATCAATGGCGAGTGCGGCGAACAAGACGACGAACGCAATCAAGCTGGGTTGAATATGAACGGAATGGAAAAAGAGGCGCCAGAAGGCTTCGTAGATGATGTAGCAGGCGGTGAGGACGAGGAGACCGGTTTCGATGAAAGCGGAGAAATTCTCGAATTTGCCGTGGCCATACGGGTGACGCTCGTCGGCGGGCTGGTCGGAAACGCGCACGGAAAGAAAAGTGATGATGGCGGCGACAAGGTCGAGGCCGGAATGGAGAGCTTCGGAAAGAACGCCCAAGCTTCCGGTACGGA
This sequence comes from Candidatus Acidiferrales bacterium, assembly GCA_963702915.1. Taxonomy (GTDB): domain Bacteria; phylum Acidobacteriota; class Terriglobia; order Acidiferrales; family UBA7541; genus Acidiferrum. Next base: position 4,437,865 of record OY969770.1, on the reverse strand, counting down.
GAACGAGGAAGGTTTTAAGGCAGACCAGGAGGAGCGCTGAGCCAACGCTGAGCAGGGCTGCGCGCTTCTTTTCCAGAATGTCCTCGTGCAGCCGCTGGGAAAAGGGCATGCGTAAAGACTACCTCAAGTCCAGAGAACTTGCCGGGGTTCGAATGCTCTGCAATCCTGCCGGGCTCACCACAGTGGTTAAAACCCCTGTATTTTCGAGAATATTCGGCACGGGTGAAGCCGTGCCCTCGCAAGAGCCACGATTGAAAGAATTTCTAGTTGTTCGCTTTCGGGGTGATGGGGGGTTCGGGGAGTAGGGGAAGACGCTTGGGTTCTCCACGGGCGCCGCGGACCTCGACCTCTTCAAAGAGCAGGGACGGAGCAACGACAGAGGCGGGAAGGCCATTCTGCGCGGTGCCGAATGCGCCGAGAGCGGTGCCAGAAACGCCCACGACCTGGCTTTGCATGTAGTTGTAGACGAAGTCGTCGTCGCCAATGGCGCTGATATTGCGCAGGGAGCGTGGGCTGAAACCAGTGATGCGAGCACAGCGGACCATTTCCTCGTGGCCGTCCTCCGGGAAAAGCTTGTAAACGACGAGGGGAAGGCGATCGGTGGCAGCATTGCCGCCGAAGCTGGCGAGGAGTTCCGTGAAGTCCTCCTGATGGAGGAGGCTAATGGAGGGATTGTCCATCTGCCGGATAACCATGCAGTAGTTGAGTTTTTCAGAACGGCAAGCATCGAGGAATTTCTTTTTGAGATCGTCGCGGGAAACGGTTTCCTTGGAAGTGAAAAAGAGATTGCTCATGGTGGGCTTGGGGTCAGCGAGGAAAGCGGAGCGGCCGTGACCGTTGGACTTGTCGAAATCGGGACCGGGGCGGCGGGACATCAAGAGGTTCTTGAGCATTCCTTGCTCGACGAGATCGACCTTCTGCGCAGGGACTCCCTCCTCGTCAATGGAATAACTGCCGACCAAGGGGGCGCCCTTGAAGTCTTTCGCGAAGGGATCGTCCACCAGAGAAACGCTGAGGGGAAGAACGCGCGAGCCCACCTTGCCGTTCCATTCGCTGTTCGCTCCGAGGCTGCTCATGAGTTGATCCACGACAGGCTGGAAGGCCAAGGGCGGGCGAGCACCGCTCAAAGACGGGCTGAGAACCTCTGCGATGAGCGGGGCAGCGGCGCGGGCTTCAAACCACACCGGACCAGTGTAATCGGGGGCCGTGGAGGCCTCGCGCATAGCCATTAGTTCGGTTCCGGCAACGTTGAGGCCCTTTCGGACGGTATCCACACTGGGAAGATCGGCGGGGCGCGGGGCGTAGCTGGAATAGTAATGGTTCACCTGCATGCCGTCCGAAGCGAGCGTGTTCATGCCGGCTTCGATGGCGGCGAAAGAATGATTGGCGCGGATTTCCGTGCCTTCGCTGGTCAGGAGATATTCGGTGACGTAAACCAGGTAATAGACGACGCGCGATTCATAGATTTGCGGGAAGAGGCGGAGTGCAGCGGAAGTGTCGCGGGCTTCCTGATCCCAATTGCGATTGGACCAGTCGGGAGCCACCAAGGGATCGATGTGCTGAACGGGTGTGACCTTTGCGAAATCGTCAATATCGGAAGGGCGGGCGAGGCTGCTGAGATAAGCCTGTTTGCGGGAATAGGTCTCGACGGCTTCCTTGAAGGCCTGATCGGTGGCAATCCAGAGGTCCTGGCGGAGGGAATTGTAGTCGCGGTCGATGCCGACGGTCCCGGTGGGGCCGATGAAACCGCGAAAGCCTTCATCGCTGATGAAATTGGAGCTGTCCAGTTTGTAATCGCCGACGCGCGCGGAGACGTTCATCATGCGCTGGCGATTGTGATTGGAAGTGACCAGCGCGCCGAATTCGGCGACGACTTCGCGGACGTCCATGTCGAGCAAGCGATATTCGACATAATACGGGCGCACGGGCTGGCCCGTTTGCGGGATCTGGAGTTCGAGGCGAGCTTTGGAGCGCGCCATTTCGTCGCGCATGGCTTGCAAGGTGTGATCGTTGTCCGCGGGAGCCTGAGCAAAAGCTGCGGAGACAGCGACAAGAGCGGAGAGAAAAGCCGCGAGCCGAAGGGTGCGCATTACTGGAGGCCTCCCGGACTAGCGTTATCATGCGCGGGCGGGGGCAGAATCGGCGGCCGGTCCGTGGATGTTTCCTTTTTCTGGACTTCCAGTTCGGAAGTGAGGATGGCGGGAGAAGCGGCGGCGACGGGAACGGAGCCCGACTCCGCGCCGCAATAGCCGTTGAAGACTTCCGGCGTATCGCCGGTGGCTACGATTTTGGTGAGGGCGGCGAGGGGCGTGCCGACGATGTCCACACCGCGGACGAGTTCGTCGGGGTGGCCGTCGGCAAAGACTTTGTAAACAACGAGTGGCTGAACCTGGAAGGCCTGAGGCTGGCCGCGACCGGTGAACGTGAAACCCCCCATGATGTCATCAATGAGCAGGCCATAGGGCTTGCCCTGCTGCTTGATGAGCTCAATCAGTTTGGCGCGGAGCTCTGCGTTGGTGAATGTTTTACTGCTCTCCACAATGAGGTTGCCCTGGCGGGAAACGGGAGTGTAGCCGATCTGGCGGCGGCCGTGTCCGTTGGAATGGGGGAAATTCACGAGGGGAGAGCGGGACATCTCAAAATTCTTCAGGACGCCGTGATCCACGAGGACGACGCGCTGCGCGGCGACACCTTCGTCGTCAAACTGGTAGTAGCCCAGGAGGTCCTGGTTGCCGAGCTTTTTCATGGTGGTGTCGTCAACGATGCTGAGGAATTCGGGGAGGATGGGCTCACCGACTTTCTTGGCGAAGGTCTGACCTTCATTCACGTCTTTCTGGCGATGACCCTCAGCGCGATGACCGAAAACTTCGTGAAAGAAAACGGCGGCGGCGCGGCCAGTGAGAAGAGCAGGGCCAACGGTGGGATCGTTGAGGGGAGAGACGACAAGGCCTTCCATTTCCTTGCGAACTTGGGCGGCGGCGGCGTAGACGGCCTTGTCGGTGGGAGCTTCGGAGGGATTGACCCAATCAAAGTTGTAGTAGCGGTCGATGTCCATGCCATCGCCGGCCTTGCCTTGGATGAAGAGTTCGAGGCGGTAGCGGACTTGGCCAAATTGCAGCCGGGTGCCTTCGGAAGTGAGTTGAAGGATGTTTTCGGCGTTGGCAGTAAAGGTGACGATGGAATTGATAACCGCGGTGGACTGGCGGAAGTAGGCGGTGTAGTCGCGGACCTTCTGTTCCCAAGGCTGGCGATCGAGGGTGAAGGAGACCCAGGGGCCGGTGTAGGTCTGGGGCTTTTCGTGCGAAAAATCAGGAGTGCTGCCTTCTTCGGTTTCTACTTTCACTTCCTTGCCGGTTTTAATTTTGATTAGAGCCTCGGCGGCAGCACGGTACTGCTTGTCGGTTTCGAGCCAGATGGCGCGGCGTAGAACTTCGGGATCATCGTCGAGAGGGGCATTGGTGCCGGGGCCACCATTGGGAGGGGTGCGGCCATCCACCTTGTGGGTGTCGTCGAGAGCGTAGCTGCCGGTGCGTACAGTTACTTCGAGCCAGCGATTGCGGCTCTCATCGCTGTTGAGAAGAGCGCCGTTGGAGCCGGTGACGGTGGCGCGCTGCGAATCCGTAACGGTGTAACCGATGTAATAGGCGGGAGGATCCTGATCGCCGAGGATTTTCATGGAGCGATCGAGTTCGAGTTTCATGGGGTCGAACAGGGTGGAGGGTTTGGGAGCGGGATCGGGCGGATCGGCGGAACGCAGGGGCAGCGCTAGAAGAGTTGCGGCGAGAAGAGAGGAAGCAGCAAAGATGTACCGGGGAAAACGACCTTGCGAACGTGTGCTTATATGATGGTTCAAAGGTGCCTCACACAGAATCAGACGGAAACAGTGAGTAATCAGTGTACGCCAGGGTGGTGCGCGGGACAAAATTAGGTGACGCTGGCTGGTGGACCAGGTTGCGATGAGGCGAACGGACGGGGAGTTGAATGACCTGCTAAGGTAGTGGGCAGGGATAGAGTTGAGACGAAATGGCTGGGCTTGAATGCTGTGAGCTAGAAAAACGGCGCAAATTGCAGGAGGATCGCAATCGCGTCGCGAAGGATTGAGCGACAGTGATGTCCACATTTTGGCAGAAATTAATGCGTTGGCTAGTTGTGAGCGTTTTCGCGGCGTTTTTATTGCTAAACCCCTTATTGGCACAAGAGCAGGGGGGAAGCGTCATTCGTGTGGACGTGAACCTGGTACTGATTGACGCCACGGTGAAGACGAAGGGCGGCGCCATCATGGGCGACCTGAAACAGGATGCGTTTGAGGTTCGCGAAGATGGCGTGGCGCAAAAGGTAGAGATCTTCAGCCGAGACGAACTGCCATTGAATGTGGCGCTGGTGTTGGATTTAAGCGATTCGATTGGGCCCTTCCTGGGGCCGTTGAGGGACGCCGCGAACACCGCACTGGCGGCGCTTAAACCCGAAGATGAGGTGGCGCTGTTTACGTTTTCGACCGAGGCCGAAATGCGCGTGCCGTTCACAAAGGACAAGAGCGAGATTGCACGGCAGATCAGCGCTTTCCACGTGGGCGGGGCCACAAACATCAATGACGGCATTTTTATCTCCGCCCAGTATTTGTTGACCACGCCGGCGAAGGGGCGACGGGTGATCATTCTGATCAGCGATGACGTTGGGACGAGCGCAGGTGGACAGGGAACGCACGATATCGTAACCGAATGTATCGCGGCGGATGCGGTTTTATACAACCTCAAGATTCCCGGATACAACCCGCCAGGAACTTTGTTTGCCGCGAGCATGGTTCCCGGGTTAGTGAGCATACACAAAGTTACGGAGCAGACGGGCGGGGAAATCTTTGATGTGCAGGATGTGGCGCATCTGGATGCTGCGTTTCGCGCGCTGATTCAGAGGATTAAGACGCGGTATACGCTGGGATACTACACGCAGGCCACAGGCGCGGCGGGGAAACCGCACAAGCTGGATGTTCGGCTGGCGGCTTCGTATGGGAAGAAAGGGAAGGATTACCTAGTGCTGGCGAAGAATGGGTATTACGTGCATTGAGGGACGCGGGAATGGTTGCGGCGCATAGCAAAGCGCAGGAAGAAGTGGTAATGGTTAGGCGCTGACCGAGTGAAGGAGAAGGCTGATGTCAGAGAAACACAGCGTGGGGCGACGACAGTTTATTTTGGTTGCGGCGGGAGCGGCGGCGGAGGGATTTGGGATTTCCTGCGGGGACCGTGCCACGCCGGACGAGATTCAGGATGCGGCGAGGAAGCTGGGACGCCTGCCGCGGCGAAAGCTGGACCACTCTGGCCGGGAAGTATCTGTGCTGGTTGGCGCGGGTACATGGGCTGCGCCTGCGGTGGAAGCAGGGATCCAGTGCGGGGTGAATTACTGGCACAAGGCTGATAAATGGGACAAGGCGAGTGTGCCGCAGGCGATCCTGAAGAACCGCGACGCGCATTACTGCGAAGTGTGCTGCGACCGGGTGCGTGGCAATCACGAGACGGGGGAAATTGATGAGGAAGAGCACTACCAGTTTGTGAAAGAGGCGCTGGCACGCACGGGGCTGGGCTATTTTGACGACATGATGTTTCACTTCGGCTACCACAACGTGGCGGAAATCCAAAACCGTGGATTGATTCGCGCTTACGATCGGCTGAAAAAAAAGGGATTGGTGCGGCACCTGTGCCTTTCGCAACACAGTTATCAGGGCAACGGCAAGGTGAAGGATGGCCAATCGAACTATGAGATTCTTACGGCGGTGATGAATGACGGGCTTTTTGAGCATGCGCAGTTCTTTTTCACCTATGGTGACAATCAGGGAATCAACGACTTTGTGAGCAAGGCCAAAGCGAAAGGGTTTGGCACGACGGCGATGAAAACAACTGCCGGCGCCGGGCGGATGATGGACGACCGCGAATTCATGAAGAGTTTTCCGGCGGATACGACGCCGCACCAGGCGATGGCTCGCTGGCTGACTACGCAGACGGCGCTGAGTTGCGCGGTGATTCAGATCAACAGCCTGGAACAGTTCGTGGACACGTACGGCGGGGCGGGCAAGAGTTTGCGCGCGGTGGATTCACGGGCCATCGAAATGATGAGCGCGTATACGGACCGAGAAGTTTGCCGGCTGTGCAACGAGTGCATGACACGATGCGAGAAGGGCCTGCCGATTGCGGAGATTCTGCGGTATGAGCGGTATGCCAGGGATTACCACGAGATGGAGCGGGCCCGCGGGCTGTATGCGCGGTTGGCGCTGAATGCGGGTGAGTGCTCGTCGTGCGGGGCTTGCATGCCGCATTGTGCGCAGGGGCTGAAGATTCCGGAGAAGCTGCGGCAGACGCATCAGTTACTGAGTTGAAGAGGCCGCGGCGCGCGTGAGGGATTTCTTGAAGGCGATGGAAAATCGTCCAGGAATAATGTCATGAATCTTTCTTGCGACCAGCCAGTGTACCTCAGGGGTTGAAACCCCTAAATTCTCTGGACATTTCGGCACGGCTGAAGCCGTGCCCTCCCGGGAGTTAGTTCTAAATTTGCTTCCGGCGTCTAATTGACCCGGAATCGGAGAAACCCTCAGACGCCCCAAGGAACAATCGAATGATGGCTACAAAGACATCGCCTAAGCGTTTGTTGCAGGTCGTGGCCGTAACGGTTATCGGAATCTTTTTACTTGGCTTTGTGTTCCCGGGGCTGGGGGCTTGGACGGGAGCAATCCTGGGTGCATGGTTCGTTGGGACGCAGAAGCCGTGGCAGGGATTCCTATGGCTTACGGGCATCAATGTTGCTTTGAATCTGGTTGGGATCGGGCGCGGATTTCTGCGGAATGGAATTGAATATGCCGGTTGGAGCTTGCTGGCTATTCTTATTGGCACTTTGCCTTTCTTTTTGTATCGGCTGACAAGCCAGCGCCGGCCGGGTTTTGTTTCCACGCTTTCGCTGCCGCTTTGGGGAGTTGTGTTGCAGGGATTGGGGCAATGGTTGCTGCCGGCCAGCATATTCAGGTTCCACTCTATTGCTGAGACTCAGGCTGGAGTTCCTGCACTGGGACGAATTGGGGCAATGTTGGGGGCGGGCGCAATCGCGTTCCTGATTTATTGGTTTGGGGCGGTAGTCATCTGGATGTGGAACCTGGAATTTCGTGGCAAAAAGATTGCGGCGGGCGCGAGTATTTTCGGCGCAGTATGCGTGTTGGTCCTGGGTTATGGACTTTTCCTGCAGATCGCCCATCCCGTTGCGCCGCAGGCCTTGCTGACGAATACGGCTTTTGCGTGGATTTGTTTTGCGGGAGGCTTGATTTTATCCGCGTGGAGTTTCATTCGGCCTGGCGTGCGGCGCGAGGTGTGGGCAAACAAGAAAGATAAAGATATAGTGGCGCTTTTGCGAAGTCCGTACACAGGAGATTCCCTGCAGGTGGTCAGCGAACACGGCCATGAGGTTTTGGTGAGCAAGTCCGGCGAACGGTTTCCGGTGCGCGATGGAATTCCGGTCTTTCTGGAGCCGGAAAAGCTCACCGGTTCCAACCAGAAATACAACCGGCTGTATGAGACCATCGGTGGGTTCTACGATGATATTCAGAGGGTGGCGTGCGCTTTAAGAGGTGTCAGTCCAAGCGAATACTTTTGGGACTATTTGCGATTCCTTGAAATCTATCCGGGCAATTCCGTGCTGGAGACATCGGTCGGTACCGGGCTCAACTATAAATACCTGCCGCGCGAGATAAAAGCATTCGGACTTGATCTCTCAATGGAAATGCTGACGAATTGCCAGGCCAATTTGCGGCGCTGGGACATGGAGGCGGAACTTTTCCAGGGGAATGCCGAGGAATTGCCATTTGCCCGTGACAGTTTCGATGTTGTATTTCATGTGGGAGGCATCAACTTTTTTAACGACAGGGCGAAAGCGATCAGGGAAATGATCCGAGTGGCCAAGCCGGGGAGCCGGTTGCTGATTGCCGATGAGACGGAAGAGCACGTGAAAAGCGCCTATGAACGAAGTCCTGTCATCGGGCGATATTTCAAGAAGCGCCAGGAAGCGGTCACGGCTCCGATTGACCTGGTGCCCGCGGGGATGGAAGAGATTCAGCTGGAACTACTACGAGATGGGCAGTTTTATGCGCTGACGTTTCGGAAACCTGTTCCCGCGATTCGGGGGAACACTTAACGAAATCCTCGGCGGGTTAGGGCAAGACAAAACGAGGAACCAACCTGAAGGTTGGCGACTACAGGCTTCGGAGAACTACACTTTTCGGGAATGGGTAAGGTCGCAAAAGCGGCGGCTAGCCGCCGCACTTCAAAATGGGTACAGATGAAGATTGACGGGGGAAAGCGCATGTATCGCAAAACGCGGTCGGTGTGTGTTTGCGGGTTGGCGGTGGGCATGCTCATGTGTAGTTCACGGAATCTTGGTTGGTGTGCGGAAGAGAGTTCAGCGCAACCCTCGAGGGTGCTGGCGGCAGTGGATCACCGACATAGTGTCAGTCTGGATGGCGAGTGGCACGTGATTGTTGATCCGTATGGAAACGGATTGTACGACTCGAAGGGAAAGGCGCGAAACAACGGGTTTGGGCGGAACCTGGCCCAAGGTGATTCCCCGGGTCCGGTCGAGTACAGCTTCGCAAAGTCCGCAACGCTGGACGTTCCGGGAGACTGGAATACGCAACGCGAGACGTTGATGTACTACGAGGGGCCGCTTTGGTACGAGAAAGATTTCGAGTACAAGAAAACCCCGGACAAGCACGTGTTCCTGCAAATTGGGGCGGCGAATTATCGCGCGTTTCTGTGGGTGAATGGCCACGCAATCTGTGAACACGAAGGGGGCTTCACAGGATTCGCTTGCGAAATCACGGCAGCCCTGCGGGACGGAAACAATTTTGCCGTGATCGCGGTGGACAACACGCGGCTTGCGGATGGCATACCAACGCTGAGAACGGACTGGTGGAACTACGGAGGATTGACACGCGAGGTTTCGCTGGTGGAGGTGCCCGAGAAGTATGTGGATGAGTTCGATCTTCACCTGAAGCGGGGATCGGCGGATGAAATCGAGGGTTGGGTACACGTGGTTGGTTCTGCCGAGGGGTCGGAAGTAAAAGTCACGCTGGAAAAAGACGGGCGAAGCATCGGGGGAACGGGGAAAACGGAAGCGGACGGAAGAGCCCGGATTCATATTCAGGATGGCAGGCTGCAGCTGTGGTCGCCGGAGCATCCGGTGCTGTACCGCGTAAAGCTGACGGCGGGAGAAGACACGCTGGAAGATGAGATGGGATTTCGCACGATCGAAACGCGGGGGACGGAAATACTGTTGAACGGCCAGCCGATTTTTCTGAAAGGAATCAGCGTGCACGCGGAGGCGCCATATCGAACGGGCCGCGCGTACAGCGAAAGAGACGTGGAGACACTGCTCGGGTGGGTGCACGAGTTGGGAGGAAATTTCGTCCGACTGGCCCACTATCCGCATAGCGAGCGAATGACGCGGCTTGCAGATCGCCTGGGCATTCTGGTGTGGTCGGAAATACCGGTTTACTGGGCCTGCCACTTTGAGGACCCTGCGGTGCTAAGCAAGGCGGAATCGCAATTGTCGGAGATGATTGGCCGCGACAGGGACAAAGCGTCGGTGATTCTGTGGTCGGTGGCGAATGAAACGCCCGCCAACGCCGCACGCACAATATTTCTGAAAACGCTTGTGGGCGAGGTTCACAGACAGGATGCCAGCCGACTGGTGACGGCGGCATTGCTGGTGCGCGGGGAGGGGCACACAAAAATTGTGGATGATCCGCTGGGCGACGCGCTGGATGTGCTGGGAACTAATGAATACATCGGGTGGTACGAAGGCACGGCTGCGGACGCGGAGCAGACGCAGTGGGATATCCGCTATCAAAAGCCGCTGATCATGAGCGAGTTCGGTGGCGGCGCAAAAGCTGGCCTGCACGGAGAAGCTACAACGCGATGGACGGAAGAATTTCAAGCAAACATCTTTGAGCATCAACTGGCTATGCTAAATCACATCGCGCAATTGCGAGGTATGAGTCCGTGGGTGCTGATGGACTTTCGTTCGCCACTGCGGCTACTGCCGGGAATACAGGATGATTACAACCGCAAAGGGCTGATCAGCGAAAGCGGACAGAAGAAGAAGGCGTTTTTCGTATTGCAGAAGGCTTACAAAGAAAATGCAGTCGGACGCGCCGAGTGAACCACGCCGATGACGCGTCTCCGGCGACACTGGGATTCAGAAAATCGAATCAGCCGCAATTCGCCCCGACCGGGGGGCAATTTGGTTTAGTTGCCGTGCCGCCAGAACTGTGAGTTATCACAATCGGAATCACAACAGCGGGGATGATCGCAAGAATTCCCATGGTGACGGCCGTGCCCTTACTGATGTGGTGAACGGGCGGCAGATAGCTGTCGCCGATATTGGTGTTATTGACGGCTTCGGTGAGAGTGGCCAGTGAAGCTTGCAGCGGCGCCACGGGGCCGGAAGAATCGCCGTTGCGGACGGTGGTGGTTTGGCCAGCCTTGACCTCGACGCAAACGCCGGCGAGATTGCAGACGCGCACGAAACCCTCAAACACGATGACGGTCATGATGTTGTTTTCATAATCCACGTAAAAATCCGTGCCCACAACGCCCGCCACGCCAGCGGGGGTATGCACTTCAAATTTGCCGTTGGGCTGGGAGATTTTCTGGGCCTGCGAGCGCATTTTGCCGAAGCTCAGTTCGAGGTCGGTCTGCTGCGCCCCGGCGTCGTGCTTGACGACATGGACGGAGGAATCGGAGCCAACATTGAGGACCGAGCCGTCGTCGAGGGAAACCCTGGCGCGTGCGTTGGTCTGCGTGTTGACCACGTCCAGCCAATCCACAACGGTCTTTGCGGATGCGTTGATGGATTTGGCGCCGCGGGCGATGCTGACCGCAGGGATTACGCGGGAGATTTCACCGGCGCGCTGGTCGGGTGCTGGTGGAGCAGCGCAAAGATCCCATGGTATGGCAATCGCGCAAGACAGCAGACAAACCAAGGCCACGAGGAACGGGGACTTTGTCTTCATCAAAGACTCCTCAAGGTCGAGCGAGAGATATCTATTGTTCTTACTGGAGAAGGTGTTGAGGGTCAAATAAAAAGAGATTGAGATTTGCTCATTGGGCAATAGGGCTAACGTCGCTGCCGGTGGAAGAGGGCGCAAAGTGGAGCACAGCAGCGGTCATATCGTCCCACTGCAGGCAGTCCTTGGAGAAATCCTGAATCGCGGAGAAGAGATGGTTGAGGAGATCAATGGGGGGATCCGCAGCGTGCTTGCGGCAAACATCCTTGACGCCCTCGAGCTCAAAGTCCTCGCCTTTGATGTTGCGGGCATCGGTGAGGCCATCGGTGCAAAACAGGACGGAGTCGCCGGGGAGGAGCTCCAGCGTGTACTCATCGTAGGAGATTCCGCTGAAGAGACCGGGGGGGATGCCAGCAAGCTGGAGGGCGCGGCATTCGCCATCGCGGATGAGGAGCGGGCCGGGCATACCAGCGCTTACTATGCGCATTTGCGCGCGGAGCGAATCCACGATGGCGTACTGGATGGCGCTGTGGCGTCCGGGGATGCCGCGAAGGAGGAGCCTCTCGTTCAGGACGGAGAGGACACGGGCAGGAGTCTGGCCAGTCTTGTGGACGCCGCGGAGGGTGCCGACCGCGAGCGCTGCATAGAGAGCAGCGGGGAGGCCCTTGCCGGAGACGTCACCGAGGTAGAGGCCGATAGTACCGTCAGGGAGGAGAAAGTAGTCCAGGTAATCGCCGCCGACCTCTGCCGCAGGCTGGAATTCATGGGAGATGGTGACGTAAAAGGTGCGTAGAGGCTGGCCAGGCAGCATAACGCTCTGGATGGCGCGTGCTTCCTCGAGTTCCTGCTCGCGTAATTTTTCAATGGAATGAAGCTCGTCCGTCTGGGTAAGCACAGGCATGGTTTTATCCCGAGGGGAGAGTACACCGAGAGAGGGACGGCGTTCATTTCAGGGTAGCACAGGGCCGGGGCGGTCCAGCCAAAATCTGAGGGGTTGTTACCAATTGAACGCCATGCCGCGGAAGTGCTTGAACCTGGGGCAGTGGAGGCAAACAATAAGGACATGAAATCCCTTGTTGGCCTACTTGTTACCGCCGCTGTAGCAATCGGGGTTTACTATCTTTATTTGAAGCAGATGCCCAGCAGCGATGCGGGGACCACGCCCGCGCAGGCCATTAGCTTGACGGGCGTGCGGAGCGATTTGCTGTCCATCGCCCAGGCAGAGCGCGGAAACATCGCCTTGAACAGCCGGTGCGATTCGATGGACGAAATGGTGAGCACGGGAACGATGAATATGGCGCGGCGGGGACGCGACGGCTATTCCTATGAAGTGGAGTGCTCTGGAACGGATTTTCGCGTTGTTGCGCGGCACCCGGGCGCGCCGCCTGCGGGGGCGGCGTTTCGATACCCTACCCTAGCGATCGATTCCAATATGGAAGTCCGGGAGATTCAGTAGGCTGTAGCCCCTCTTAGCAATCCCAAATAACTGACCTTACTGGCGGGGAACAATTGCGCCCGTGTGTGCGTAACTTAGGGTGAGAGCGCAGCACGCGGATGGCGATGGCGGTTGCGAGAAGGAGTGGACAATGGATGGCAATATGATTGGACTCGTAGCGGTGGTTTTGACCTGCGGTATACCCTTGGCAGTGATTTACGCGTTTTACCGGGTACGCAAGCTGCGGACTGAGGAGAGGTTGGCGGCGATAGCACGCGGTGCTGACATTCCCATGGAGCCGGAGCTTTCGCAATATGCGCGTTCGCGGCGAGCAGGGATTTTGCTCGTGACCGGCGGGTTGGGTTTCATGACCATGTTTGCGGTGATTGCGCGCGTAACGAGCGAGCCGGAGACATTGGTTGCGGCGGCTTTTGGGATTCTGCCCTTGGCAGTGGGAATCGGGTACTTCCTGGATGCAGCTTTGATTCGGCGCGACTTGAAGGCCTCCTGAGGATTCGGATTGAGAGCCTTTCGCGCGGCGACCTTCCCTTCACCCAACACCCCGAGCAGGAAGCCGCGCGTTTTTCTTGTGGCAGAGACCCCCGGAGATTCATAGATCTGTGAACGAACTGAAAGAAGGGCCCTCAGCGGCTGAAGCCGGATTGGGCAGGCAACAGTTACGGCATGGCTGAAGCCATGCCCTGACGAAACTAGCACGGACGCTGCTGCAGCCAAGGCGCTGGAGGGGGCGGCGTGCGCGTGTGTTAGAATCTGTCGGCATGCATCCCGCGATTCCTCATCTGATGGATCTGCAACAACTGGATCAGCAGATCGCCGCGCTCCAGGCAGAATTTGACGCACTGCCCAAACGCTTTCGCGAGGCGGATGCCAAGCTCAATGGCGCGAAGGCGGCGGTGGCAGCGGCGCGCGAAGCCCATACAGTAGCGCTGAAACAGCGGAAGAAGCTGGAGTTGGACGTTGAGGAATGGAAGGGGCGGGCGAAGAAGTACCGCGAGCAGAGCAGCTCCGTAAAGACGAATGAGGCGTACAAGGCCTTGCAGCATGAAATCGCCAATGCGGAGGGCGAAGCGTCGAAGATCGAGGACCTGGTGCTGGAACAGATGATGGCGATCGAAGAGGTGGAGCAGCGGGTGAAGCATTTTGAGGCGGATTTGAAGGAAGCGGAAAACGCCGTGGCGGCGGAGAAGAAGCAGATCGAGGCGCAATACCACGAGCAGAAGAAGAAGCTGGAGGTGGCCAAGGGGGAGCGCGCGAAGCTGGTCACCAAGGTGCCTGAAGAGTTGCTGGAGTTGTACAGCCGGATTTCCCGCAAGCTGCCGGGATCGGCGATGGCGTTGGTTCGCGATGACCAGTGCCGCGGTTGCGGGATGCGCGTGCTGCCGCACATTGTGCAGGTTTTGCGGACGGAGAACAACGATGAAGTTTTCCGCTGCGAGATGTGCGGGCGGATTCTGTACACGCTGGAACCCATACCTCACGCGGCGCCGGCGGCGGACTCTGCCGCGGCTGCAGCGGCTGGCGACGAGCCTAAACAATCCTGATGAGCAAGCGTCCTGCGGTGCCAAAAGGCGGCGGACTGTTCGGGGATCATGAGCCCGAACGGAAGATGACAGCTGCGTATCAAGCGAACATTGACGGAGGGTCGCGCGGGAATCCGGGCCCGGCGGCTTATGGCGTGGTTGTGCGGGATGCGCGGGGAGAAGTGGTGGCGCGGCTGAAGAAGTACATCGGGCAGAACACGAATAATGTGGCGGAATATTATGGATTGATTGCCGCGCTGGACTACACGGAGTCGCATGGGATTCGGGCTTTGCGGATCGAGAGTGATTCGGAGCTTTTGGTGAAGCAGATGCGCGGGCAGTACAAAGTGAAGAGCAGCGATCTGCGGCCGCTGTTTGAACGCGCGCGGAAGATGGCGCAGGGGCTGGAATCTTTTCGCATTGACCACGTGTACCGCGAGCAGAATCGCGAGGCGGACGCGCTTGCGAATCAGGCGCTGGATGAGACGTCGAAGGGTGGGGGTGGAGGGCCGAACACTTCGGAGAATGCGCCTGCCAAGCCCGCTGCGATCCGTTGCTTCGCGGAGTACAGAAATGGAGTGCTGCGACTTGAAGCGCCGTTGGATTTGCCTGATGGCGCACACGTGGAAATCATGCTTCGTTTGCGCAAGTAGCCGTGCCCACTTGTCTGCTCGGTCGCAGATGGAGGGGTACGGTCAATTTCGGATAGGATCCAATTCCACATCTATTGTAAGCAATTCGCCAGCACGAGCGTGGATGATTTTGCCGCGCCGTCCGACATCTTTCCACTCATGAAATCCCTTGGCAGTGACTCGCATGAGCACATCTTGGTCCGGCGGGAGCAATAGAAATGGTTCACTGTCGCACGGACTGGACTCATTGCAGGAGTATGAGACCCTTCTATTGCGGCTTATCTTCAATCGGACTTCGAACTCTACTAACCTAGCTTTTGTCTTACTGTTTGCTGTGCGGATTCGGAGTCGAGCGGGGAGCTTAGGAGGGAGTTTTACCGGAAGCAATGCATCGGAATGCTTATCAGTAATTTTGACTTCCGGAATTCGGCCCCCATAGAGAAACTGATTCAAGTAGGGACTTGAGTATGGGTAACCGGCGTCTGTGTCCGTAACGAAGACGCTGTATCTCCCAGAGCAAAGGTGTTCAAAGCGATATTCCCCTCGTTGGTCGGTCTTCATGTGTGGGAGAAGGACAGCTAAATCCACGCCCAAGGGGTAGAGCGTTACGTCAAGACTACTGACTCTTTCGCCGTTCGGTCCAAGAACAAACCCATGAACCACGCCCTTGCATTCAGGTCCCTGAAGGTGACGCTGACCGGAAGCTGAGAATGCAAACAGGAATGGGACGATAGCAAGAAAAAGTCTCATAGGCGAGGGGATTTATTATACACGTGATTAACAACCAAGAAAAATAACTGCAGTATCGCCAGCAAGAAGCAGGCAACTGCCTGATTCAACGCCGTAATTGGAGACAAACTTGCGGCCAACCCATTCATGCGGTGGCTTGAAGTTCGGGGAGGGGCTTCAGGGTGCGGGTGCGGTATAGGGTGTCGCGCTGGGCGGGGATGAAGCCGGCATCGGTGATGATGCGCTGGAGTTCGGCCTCGTTGGTGCGGCGCTTTACGCCTGCGGCGAAGACCACATTTTCCTCGATGAGGATGCTGCCGACGTCGTCGGCGCCGAATTGCAGGCCAATCTGACAAACTTTGATGCCGGGCGTTAGCCAACTGGACTGGATGTGATCGATATTGTCGAGATAGAGGCGGCTGACGGCCAGCGTCTTCAGGTAATCCACAGCCGTGGTTTCTTGCACCTTTTTGCCGAGGGCGGTATTTTCGGCGGCGAAGATCCACGGAATAAACGCGGTGAAGCCTCCAGTGTCTTCCTGGATGCGGCGGATGCGGTCCAGATGATTGACGCGATGGCGGAGTTCTTCGCCGCAGCCAAACATCATGGTGGCAGTGGTGCGCAGTCCGAGGGAATGGGCGATGCGATGGACCTGTTCCCATTCGTCGCTGGTGCACTTCAGACGCGCGATTTTGCCGCGGATTTCATCGTCGAGGATTTCCGCGCCGCCGCCGGGGATGGAATCGAGGCCCGCATCCTTCAGACGCTGAATTGTGTCGCGCAAGCTGAGCTCGCTGACTTCCGCGATGCACAAAACTTCCGGGGCCGAAAAACAATGGAGATGGACTTGGGGATAGCGAGACTTCAGGGAGCGCAGGAGATTTTCGTAGTAGCCGATTTGCAGGTCGGGATGAAGGCCGCCCTGGAGGAGAATTCCAGTGCCGCCGAGTTCGAGCATTTCGTCGATCTTCTGGTAGATGGTGTCGAAGGAGAGGATGTAGCCGTCTTTTGCACCGAGGGGGCGATAGAAGGCACAGAACGAGCAGTATTCCGTACAAAAGTTGGTGTAATTGATGTTGCGATCGATTTGATACGTCGCGACGCGCGGGTCATTCTTTTTCAAGCGCAACTGATGAGCTGCCATGCCGATGCCGACCAGGTCATCGGACTGGAGCAGTTCGAGCGCTTCTTGTTTGGTGATGGCCACGTCCGTTTTCCCTTTGCAGCAAAATCAACCGCGTTTCTGGAACGCGAGTTCGACGTTGCGTTCTGCGGATGCCGGAGCGATCACAATTTCGGGCGCATTCGGAATCAGGCCGAGCTCCGCCGCGAGATTGAAATAGAGGCCGAGTCCTTGCAGATTCTCATCATCCAGACTGTAATCGATATTTTCGGCGAGGTAGTGGCGCAAATCAGCAGCGGGCAGACCCATTTCTTGGGAAGCTTCGGCAGCGATTTCATCGAGTTGACACAAACCAAACGCCAGAGACTCCTGGAAATCGCGGACCACTTCCTGGGTGGCCAGTTGCGGACGGGCCGCCCAGACGGCAAGGACCGCGGGCAAACGGGTGAGCGCGCGCCACTCCTCGACCATGTCGTACAAATACAGCGCGGGAAACTCCGGGAAACCGGCGGCTTGGCCGGAACACTGGAGCACGCCGGAACGATCGCGTTGCGCGTGGCGTTCAACACGGAGCGCGAGGCGCAGGGCAGGGTCGCCGATCAGGAGCGCGGCATCGGATTTCCTCAACATCGCAGGAAGATCCGGTTCCTCGTCCGAAAATTCAGGTTCGAGGCCCCACCACTTGCGGCACAGGATGCGCACCAGCGCCTGGGTGCTGCGGGAACTGCGATCCAAGGCGATGGAGGTGATGCTGCGCACGGGCTTGGTGGAAACAAGGAGCAGACTGCGAACGGCGCGCTTGGAAGCAATGGAAAGGCTGGGCAGGACGACCAAGTTTTGTATGCGCGGATATTCGATAGCCGGGATTATGGCGATGTCCGCGGAGTTGGTGCGGAGAGCTTCCGCGCATTGCGAGGGAACGGTGAAAGAAAGCTGGTACTTCCCACGCAGAGGGCCGTGCGTGAAGCCACGGACGAGCGGGGCAGTGTTCAAATATTGAACGATGGAGATGCGGAGCGAATTCACGAGCGATTGATCCTATCGGGACCGTTCCAGTATAGCAAAGGGCCCAGGGAATCGGTGGAGGGACGCATGTTTAAAAAAGTTCCAATAATTCAAGCGGTGCGAAAAGCGAGGATTGTGCCTGCGGAAATGGCGGTTTTGTGATTCGCAGCGTATCTGCTATTATCAAGCGTTGTGTTTTCTATCCTTTGAAGAGCAGGAAGTGCAGGTTATGGCATTGAAGTGCGCAATCTGCGGCAAAGCGCCGCATTATGGAAACGTGGTAAGCCACGCGAATAACACACGGCGTCGCCGCTGGAACCCGAACTTGAAGCGGGTGCGCGCGGTGGTAGACGGAGTTCGCAAGCAAGTGCGCGTCTGCACCGGCTGCATCCGGCTGGGCCGCGTGAAAAAAGCAGCCTGAGCGAAAATCTTGAACTCCCTTCCGAGTCAATCCATCAGCGAACGGAAAATCCGTGGGTTTCACCACGCCGGAGCATTGTTGCCACTGGCGGGCCTGGTGTTGGGCGTGGTGGCGGGCTGCAAGGTCCCGGAACGGCACGCCGCGGATGTGTGGGCGGTGGTGAACGGCACGGAGATCAAGCGGGACGAGGTGGAGAAATACTACAAGTCTCAGATCAACCCGGAAGCCCAGGAGCCATCACAGGAAGAGGCGCTGTCGCTGAAGCTGAATGTGGTGGAACAGTTGATCAACAACGAGATTCTGCTGGAACGGGCGAAGAAGCTGAACCTTGAAGCAAGTGACGGCGAAGTGGAAGACAAGTTCACCGAGTTGAAGACCCCGTTCACGGAAGAAGAATTCCAGCGGCAATTGAAGCAGCGCGGCATGGTGGTGGACGACCTGAAACGCGACCTGCGACGCCAGCTATCCATACAAAAGCTGCTGAACCGCGAAGTCGCCGCGAAGGTTACGATCACGGATCAGGACGTGCTGGACTTTTACAACTCCAACCGGAACCAGTTCAACGTGGCCGAGCCGCAATACCGGATTTCGCAGATCGTGATTACGCCGCACAAGGATGCACAGATCCGCAACCGCAAGAACGACGATGCAACGAATGAAGCGGAAGCGGCGCGCAAGGCCAAGATGCTGATGGACAAGCTGAACAGCGGCGCGGATTTTGCGCAACTGGCGATGGACTATTCCGAGGATATGAATACGGCGGCGAACGGCGGCGACCTGGGCTACATTCCGGAATCTTCACTGAACCAATCGGATCCCATGCTGAAGAAGACCGTGCTGAGTATGAAACCCGGCCAGGTGAGCCAGCCGATCGTGTTGAAGGACAGCACCCGCATCCTGAAACTGGTGGCACGCGAGGCTGCAGGGCTGCGCGGCGTGAATGATCCGCAAGTGCAGCAGACCATCCGGGATACGCTGCGCAATCGCAAGGAGCAGTTGCTGCGTGCCGCATATCTTGCCGTGGCGCGCGATGAAGCGCATGTTACGAACTACCTGGCGCAGCAAGTGGTCGAAGCCGCAGGAAAGCTGCCCGACGCTGCAAAATCCACGATTCCGACGCCTGCTTCTTCGCCTGCAGCCACGCAATAGAGCTGTCCAGACCTTTCCACAAACACAAACGTTCCGGTTTAAATTGGGAAGAACCGTACGGGTGTGTGCGGGGCGTGAGGCAGCTTACTCGACCCAGGCGAGAACATCGCCCGCGTTCACAGTTTGGCCTTCCTTGGCAAGGAAGCGTTCCACCGTGCCACTCTTGGGCGACTTGATTTCGTTTTGCATTTTCATGGCTTCGACGACGATGAGACCCTGCCCCGCTTCGACTGTGTCTCCGGCGGCAACGAGAACGCGGATCACTTTCCCGGGCATCGGCGCAACAATTTGCTGGCGGCCTTCTGCTTCCAGCGCACCTTGCTTTCGGCCGTGCCAGACGCGGGGATCAACGATGTCCGCGGAGAATTCGTGGGGGCCGCACTGCAGTTTCAGCTTGCCATCGAGCGAAGGGGTGACATGGATGACGAAGGATTGCCCATCGAGTATCACGGACACCGTATTCGTGGAGATTTCGATGGCGTCCGCTTGGACGGGTTGACCATCGAGGGCGATCTGGAGACGTTCGCCCTCGCGCTGTAATTCCACAACGCGGGTCTTTTTCCCAGAAACATCCTCGAGATGGACTTCCAGTTTCATAGCGTGCGGTCCAGTTGCTCGCGGCGGCCTTGCGACTTCCATCGCGAGGGTGCGGCAGAAGAAGTTTGTGCGGCATTCGCAGTGCCGCTCGCTCTATTTGTATGCCAGAGGGCGGCCGCAATGACGGAAGCCTCCTCCGTGCCGGGACGTGGAGGCGTTGCCGGCGGGCTGGGCCGTGCGAGCAATTCATCCAACCATTTGGTGTGGAATTCGCCGCGGAGGAATTCCGGATCGGCAAGGATTCGCCGGAAGAGACTGACGTTGGTGCGGATGCCGGTGATGGTGTACTCGTCGAGGGCGCGCCGGAGCCGCGCAATGGTTTCCTCGCGGCTGTTGCCCCAAGCGATGAGTTTGCTCAACAAAGGATCGTATTCCAGTGGCACGGTGTAGCCTTCATAGACGCCCTCATCGAGGCGGATGCCGGGGCCGGTTGGCGCATGACGCGACAGAATTTTCCCCGGAGAAGGAAAGAAATTGTTGTCCGGATCTTCGGCGTACAAGCGAACTTCCATGGCGTGCCCGCGCGGAGTGATGGCTTCCCAGGCAAAGGGCAAGCGGTGGCCGGCGGCGATGGCGATCTGCAGCTTGACAAGGTCCAGACCGGTGACTTGTTCAGTAACGGGATGTTCAACCTGGAGGCGAGTATTGACTTCCAGGAAATAGAAATTCAAATCGGAGTCAACGAGGAATTCGACAGTGCCGGCGTTAATGTAGCGGCCCGCGCGGGCTAAACGCACCGCGGCGTCTCCCATCTTTTTGCGGAGTTCGGGTGTCACGACCGGGGAGGGGGCCTCCTCCACAACTTTTTGGTGACGGCGCTGGATGGAGCATTCGCGCTCACCCAGGGAAACGACACGGCCGTGGGCGTCCGCAAGAATCTGAACCTCAATGTGGCGCGTTCCGATCAAATACTTTTCAACGAAGACTCGTGCGTCACCGAAAGCGTTGAGGGCTTCTGATGCCGCGTCGCGCCATGCTGAGGCAAAGTCGGCATCGTCAGCCACCACACGCATTCCCTTTCCACCGCCCCCGGCAATCGCTTTCAACAGGATGGGATAACCCATGCTGCGGGCCAGGGTTTGCGCTTCCTGGGGATTTTCGACGGGGTCGCTTGTGCCGGGAACTGTAGGCACTTCGGCGCGCCGCGCCAACTGCTTGCCGGAAGTTTTCGAGCCCATCATTTCCATGGCTTCGGCAGATGGCCCGATGAAGGTGATGCCTGCATCGGTGCAGGCGCGCGGCAACGCGGGATTCTCCGCGAGGAAGCCATAGCCGGGATGCAAGGCATCGCATCCCGTACGGCGAGCAATATCCAGCAACTTATCGATGCACAAGTAGCTCTCGCGGGAAGCCGCCGGCCCGATGGGATAAGCTTCGTCGGCCAGGCGCACGTGGGGCGCGGTGCGATCGACATCACTGAAGACGGCGACGTTCTTTATGCTGAGTTCGCGGCACGCACGGAGGATGCGCACGGCGATTTCCCCGCGATTGGCAATGAGGATTTTCCTGAACATGGCGATTTTTGCAGCTGGCGCGAGTTTACCACGTGGGTTGCTGCGACCAAGGACTAGCTGACGCTTGCGTGTCGTATCGTTGCCGCTGGGCGTGCCGCCGGTTGGGGCGAATATTGCGGATTGGGCTGGACTATGAGTTTTGCGCGGACGTGGAGTTTTGACGAGTTTTTGATGAAGTAAATCTAGGCCTTATTGAGGCGTCGGGATGCCGAGGTCGCAGCAGATTTTGCGTGCAAGGAAATCACTGATTTCTGTGTGGCGGGGCACGCTCGATGTGGCGTTTGTCGAGGGATTAAAATAGATTGAATGGTTTCCGCCTTCCCTAAGAGCCGGCAACCGTGTTCGGTCAGGTGCCGGATTAGTCTACGACGCTTCATCGTCTACCTTTTTACCTTTTTCGCGCGTTGCGGAGCAAGAGCAGGTCTTCGTGTCCGGATATCCGAAGTCCTACTAATACCCTCCGTTAACCTTGTATTCTGCGTTTTTCAAGAGTCTGCTGAATCTGTTAGAATTGCGCTATGGAGCACCAATTCACTTCGGTGATCGAAAAGCGCGGCAAGTGGTACGTCGCTTACGTCGAAGAAATCCCAGGTGTAAACACACAGGGGCGAACCCTGGCCGAGGCTCGGCTAAACCTGAAAGAGGCGTTGGCCATGGTCATCGAGTCCAACCGTGAACTGGCCGCCAGGGGGCGAACTCGAGAGGCCAGGCGTGAACCAATCGTTGTGAATGTGTAAGTGCATTTCTGACCGTATTTTCCCCCAGCCGATCCTTCCTGGCAGTAGTCGACGGTGAACAGTCTCCCGCCAAAATCGAATTAAGCAGCTAAAGCGGGATGTTGGAGTGTTTCTTTTTGGGGTTGGTGTCGCGTTTGTTTTCGAGGGCGCGGAGGGCAGTGATGATGCGAGCGCGCGTGCCGGCGGGTTCGATTACGGCGTCCAGATAGCCACGCTCGGCGGCAATGAAGGGGTTAGCAAAGCGGTCACGGAATTCGGCGATTTTTTCCTGGCGAAGTTTGTCACGCTCCGCGGCGGGGGCGTTGCTTAGTTCCCTTTGGTAGACGATGTCCACGGCCCCTTCGGGGCCCATCACGGCAATTTCCGCAGTAGGCCAGGCGAAGTTCGCATCGGTGCGGATGTGCTTGGACGCCATAACGCAATAAGCGCCGCCATAAGCCTTGCGCGTGATGACGGTAATTTTTGGCACGGTGGCTTCGGAGAAAGCGAAGAGAAGCTTCGCGCCATGCTTGATGATGCCGCCATATTCCTGTTGCGTGCCGGGAAGGAAGCCGGGAACATCCTCGAAGGTAATCAGAGGGATGTTGAAGGCGTCGCAAAACCGCACGAAGCGCGCGCCCTTCACCGAAGCATTGATGTCCAGAGTGCCGGCCAGAAACGCGGGCTGATTGGCGACGACGCCGACGGAGCGGCCATCGAGGCGGGCAAATCCCACGACGATGTTTTTGGCGAAGTGCTCGTGGACTTCAAAGAAGTAACGATCGTCTACGACCGCGTGGAGCACGTCCTTGATGTCATAAGGTTTCTGCGGATCTTCGGGAACAATCGAGTTTAGGGATTCTTCACGGCGATCCCAGGGATCGAGGGTGTTGCGATGCGGGGGATCCTCGAGATTGTTTGAGGGGAGAAAGCCGAGGAGTTCGCGCAGCATGGCGCAGCAATCGGCATCGTCGCGAGAAACGAAATGAGCGACTCCGCTGGCGGCATTGTGGGTCATGGCGCCGCCGAGCTCCTGCTTTGATACTTCTTCATGCGTAACGTTCTTAATGACGTCGGGGCCTGTGACGAACATATAGGAGGTGTCACGCGTCATGAAGATGAAATCGGTGATCGCGGGCGAATAGACTGCGCCGCCCGCGCAAGGGCCCATGATGGCGCTGAGCTGGGGGATGACACCGCTGGCCAAGGTATTGCGCAGGAAGATGTCCGCATAGCCAGCCAAGGAAGCCACGCCCTCCTGGATGCGCGCGCCGCCGGAATCGTTCAAGCCGATCAGGGGAGCGCCGTTGCGCAGGGCGAGATCCATGATCTTGCAGATTTTTTGCGCATTGGTTTCGGAGAGCGAACCACCGAACACGGTGAAATCCTGAGCGAAGATGTAGACCAGGCGGCCATCAATGCGGCCAAAGCCGGTGACAAATCCATCGCCCATGGGGCGAGTTTCCGCGGAGCCAAAATCAACGCAGCGGTGGCGCGCAAATTTATCGAGTTCCTCGAACGTGCCCTCGTCCAACAAGAGGTGAATGCGTTCGCGCGCCGAGAGCTTTCCGGCTTTATGTTCGCGTTCACGGCGATCCGCGCCACCACCCGCTTCCGCCTCCTGGGACATTTTGCGAAGCTGATCGAGGCGTTCCGCATTCACCGAGGATTCCCAGGTCACATGATTTTTCTCAGCCAAGCTTTCCTCCCAGGGGCAGATTGTGTCTTGGAGCGAAGATGAGCACGGCCAGATGAGTGGCAAGCCACACGGTACCCAGAAGAAGAACGATCCCGAGAAGGATTTCCGCAGCGATGGCGCCGGCGCGCTGCCAAGACGAGTCGATTGAGATGACATAGAGCGTGGCGCGCTCGAGGATGACCATGGCGGCGAAAGTCATGGCGATGATCATCAACGTCGTCAGAATAGAGGCGAGAACTTGTTTCATAGATGCCCGGCTAACCGCACAAAAAACTGCAGCCAAAGCATAGCGCATTCGCTGGGAAATCTGAACGAGGGACAGAGTGGCAAGTCCCTGCTGGCGAGTACATATTGAGCTTGCCAGTTGGGACCAAGTGAGGAATGGCAGGAAAGAGGGAATTCAGCGCAAGCCGGACCAATCGTCGGCGACGAGGATGGAGTCGCTGGGATTGGACGGATCATACTTGACGCTAGCTGGCTGGCCGGCGACAAGGCGCTCGAAGCGCACCTGGCTTTCCAAACCAGTGATGTCCTGCGCGGTCTGATACGTAACGCCAGAGATGGAATAGCTGTAGGACACCAGGTGGCGCGGTCCGTTGTCCTGCAACGGGCGCGGGCGGGAGCCGAGGAGTCCCCGGCGTTGTTCGGTGACGGGTGCCGGGTGTTCCGCGAGTTCGACTACCTGACCCTCGGCAATTCGACCGATGAGATTCAAGTGCAGCCGACGCTCGCGTTCTTCTTCTTCCGGATTCACGGCGGGGCGCACGAACGCATAGATTATCAATAGAATGGCCGCAACGCCTCCGCCAACAACGGCGAGCAGCAATTTCCAATCGGCGAGCAACTCTTTCAATGTGCTACCTCTTGCCAGTGAAAAATAATGGATTGATGCCGGGCGGGAAGGCATGCCTCGCGGCAACTATTATCAAGTGCGGAAGGCCTGCTGAATCCCCACTACATCTCATCTTACAGAAACGCAGGTGATTGTGCGAAGTCAGGAGGGGGAGGATGCACCGGATTGTGCAACACGCCAACACCCGCAACGGAGACTTCCACGGAGTCCCCTGCGACGAGCGGACCTACCCCGGCAGGCGTGCCCGTAGCAATCAGGTCACCGGGGAACAACGTCATCATTCGCGAAATCCAACGGACCAAGAAGGGTACGGGAAACACCATAAAGGACGTGCTGCCCGACTGGCGGCGTTCGCCATTGACGTAGGTCTCGACGAGGAGGTTACGCGAATCGAGTTGCGTTTCGATGAGCGGCCCGACGGGGCAAAAGGTATCAAAGCCTTTGGCTCGGGTGAACTGCACATCGGTTTTCTGGAGGTCGCGCGCGGTCACATCGTTTACGCAGGTGTAGCCCAGAACATAGGAAAGCGGATCGTCATCGTCGCCAAGATGAGAGCACTTCTTGCCAATCACGATGCCCAACTCGCCTTCGTGCTCGATGCGATTGGAGTAGCGCGTCAAGACGATGGGCTCGTCGGGGCCAATAATGGAGGAAGGAGGCTTCAAAAAGATGAGCGGCTCTTTGGGAACTTCATTGCCAAGTTCAGCAGCGTGCGCGGCGTAATTGCGGCCAACGCAGACAATTTTGGAGGGATCCACGGGCGCGAGTAGGCGGCATTCGTTGAGAGGCCACGTACTGCTCCCCGTAGTCCACTTGCGCCACGGTGGCCCATCGATTTCGCTGAGGGTTTCTCCTTTGAGGAGGCCATAACGAGCCGCTGCGTTCGAGAGCGACTTGGTTGCGGGAAGGAAGCGGCAGAATCTCATTCGCCGGAGGCCTGTTCAGTGGTTAGGATGGGACATATCCGCAGCGCGCACTCTCCAAATCATCATGCCAATCCAGGAAAGTGTCGCACCAAGGAGGTAAACGACGGCCCCCAGCATAAACACATGGAAGGCGCTGTACTTTTCGCCGAGCAAAACAAAAACCATGCATAGGATGCGATAGGTAATGGTGAAGAGCATCCAGGCAAGCAGGCCCGAAACCATCAGCTCCCCGGGACTACGGTAGAAGCGCAGTAGAGGTAAAGTTGCGAAGAAGACCAGGATCACGACTGCGGCGATATTTCGCCACATGGCCAGCGGTTCAAGAAGAGGCATGCGATTGGCAAGCACCAGCCAAAGCGAAAAAACGAGGGAGAGGCAGATTCCGGTGTAGATGCCCACGCGTACCGGGATATTCCGCAAAAACATGAGCCAACGATAGCCGGGAAGATGGACGGACTCTGGCACGGGTGCTGGACTCCCTTACCAAACACTTTCTCTAAGTTCTAACCCGGGGCTACGGAGAAGGTTGTGTGACATCCACGGCGAGCGCGGGGCTGGAGGCACTTTCGTTACCAGCGCGGTCCACAGCGGTTACCGTGTACCAGTAGCGTTTCCCGGATGAGACAGTGTTATCACGATAAGCGGGGGTGGGCAAGAGGTCTGGCGTGAGAAGTGGCCCTTGTGTGCCTTCCTGTTCACTTCGGTACAGGCGATAGCCGGCCAAGTCTGTCTCCAGGTTGATAGACCAGGACAGATCCACGACAAGCGAGCCTGGAGAATCGCCCGGGAGCACAGCAGCAACGATGCCCTGGGGTGGTGCAGGTGGAAAAATGTCCTTTGGTGTAAGGATGGCGGCCTTGGAATCGCCGGACTCGCGCGCGACGTCCCCCGCTAGCATAGCCGTTCGCACCAGATAAGCGTAGGTTTTGCCGAAGTCGAACCCGGTATCCAGGAAATCGGGTGCCGTGGTTGTGGCAATTTGCAGCGGCCGCGACTTCCAAACGGCTTGCGCCAAATCCTTGGAAGCTGCTGCTGTGCTTGCCGGGTCCAATTCGCCTCGATAGATGTGGAATTCCTGAGTCGGACCCAGGGGCTCGCCTCCAGAAGTTTTGTCTGGCGCCTCCCATTTTAGCTGGATGCCAGCTTCGGTCACGGTCGCTTCTAGAGATGTGATGCGCGCGGCCACCGGAAACAAGCGGAGGGAGACATCATTCGAATCCGCGGAGGATCTTTTGTCGGAGACTCGAGTGCGCACGCGGTAGACGAAGATTTCGCCCGCATGTTTGCTGATTTCGTCAGCGGGAATGGGGTCAGGAAATTCCACTTTGCCCTGTTGCGTGTAGTTTGCGAGCAACGAGCCGGGAACGGTGTCAACCACGCGGAAGGATTTCGCGTCGGGGGTGGTGCCATCGGCCTTCAGGCTCCCGCGCAAAACATCGAGCGCCGGTACCTCTTTCAGACGCTCCCCGCGCACACTTTTCTTGGGCATCGTGAACGTCAAGAGCACGGCATCGCCCGCCTGTTGAACCGTAAGATCGGTAATGGCAGTGGGAATGGGTGGGGAGGGGGGCAAGGGTTCGCCAGGTGCGCCGCAGCCGGCTGTCAAACAGAAAGCCAGCAGAAGGGCGAAGAACAAGAAGCAGAGCGAAGGGTGGCTTAATGTGGTTAGTCTGGCCGCTGTGTGGCTGGGCATTTGCGATCGAGTGGTGCTAGAGGATGTAACGGCTCAAATCCTGATTCTTTACGATGTCGGCGAGTTGCTTGTGAACGTAGGCGGCATCAACTTTAACTGATTTCTTTTTCAAGTCCGGGGCTTCGAATGAGAGCTCATCGAGGACTTTTTCCAGAATGGTATGCAAGCGGCGCGCGCCGATGTTTTCCGTCTGCTCATTTACGCTGGTGGCGAATTTGGCGATGGCCAGCACGGCATCTTCGGTGAACTGCAACTTGACGCCTTCGGTATCCAGCAAAGCGACGTACTGCTTGATGAGCGCGTTCTTGGGCTCGGTGAGAATGCGCACGAAATCCTCTTCCTTGAGGGATTGCATTTCGACGCGGATGGGAAGGCGACCTTGAAGCTCGGGAATCAAATCGGAAGGCTTGGTGACGTGAAAGGCGCCCGCAGCGATAAACAGGATGTGATCGGTGCGGATCATGCCGTAGCGCGTGTTGACGGTTGTGCCTTCGATGATGGGGAGAATATCGCGCTGCACGCCTTCTCGTGAGACGTCTGGGCCGTGCCCGGCCTCGCGTCCGGCCACCTTGTCGATTTCATCGATGAAAATGATGCCCATCTGCTCGGCACGCTCGACGGCAATGCGGGTGAGCTGGTCCATGTCCAAGAGCTTGTTTTCCTCTTCCTGAATGAGGTACTCGAAGGCATCCGCCACGGACATTTTGCGTTTCTTCTTCTGCTGGCCAAAGAAGCCACTGAGCATGTCTTTCAGGTTGACATCCATCTCCTCGATGCCCTGGTTGGAGATAATCTCGAAGGAAGGCATGGCGCGTTCGCGTACTTCCAGGTCGACCATGCGTTGGTCGAGCTTACCTTCGCGGAGTTGCGCGCGGAGTTTTTCGCGGGTGCGTTGCGTTTGCTCACGCTGCGCCGCAAGTTCAGTCTCGGTGGTTCCCGGCGGGGCTGGGGGCGGTGGAGGAAGAAGCAGATCGAGCACGCGCTCTTCGGCGGCTTGTTCCGCGCGATCCGCCACTTCGTCCAACTTTTCTTCACGGACCATGTCAATGGAGGTTTCCACGAGATCGCGCACCATGGATTCGACGTCACGGCCGACGTAGCCCACTTCCGTGTACTTGGAGGCTTCGACTTTCACGAAGGGGCATCCGGCCAACCGCGCCAGGCGCCGGGCAATTTCTGTTTTGCCGACGCCGGTGGGGCCGATCATCAGAATGTTTTTGGGGAGGACATCTTCGGCGATTTCTGGTTCGAGCTTTTGGCGGCGAACGCGGTTGCGCAGTGCAACGGCCACGGCTCTTTTGGCGGCGGTCTGGCCGACGATGTATTTATCAAGTTCGGCCACGATTTCGCGTGGGGTCATGTCGTCCAGGGCCGGCAACAATGCAGGATCTTCCGCGCGGACCGCGCCATTGCCACCGTTGAGCAGGGTAATTTCTTTGTCTGACTTCATTGGCATATCCGTTCGGTTCCTTGCGCGCGCTGGGTGATACCGAGTTCCGGCACCCTTCTAATTTAACGCTGATTCAAAGCTTCATGTGCGATCAAAGTTCTTCCACCGTGAAATTCTCGTTTGTGTAGATGCAGATTCCGCTCGCAATGTGCATGGCTTCCAGCGCCAGATCTTTGGCGGCAAGTTTGGTGTGCTTCACCATGGCGCGCGCAGCAGCCAGAGCGTACATTCCGCCGGAGCCGATGGCACAGAGGCCGTCATCGGGTTCGATGACGTCGCCATTGCCGGAGAGGACGAAAGTGGATTTGGCATCGGCGACGATCAATAGAGCTTCGAGATGGCGAAGAGCGCGGTCCTTGCGCCACTCCTTGGCGAGTTCCACGGACGCCTTCTGCAAATTTCCGGAATGTTCCTGGAGTTTGCCCTCGAAACGTTCGAAGAGCGAGAGTGCGTCGGCGGTGGAACCAGCGAAACCGGCGAGCACCTTGTCGTTGAACATGCGGCGGGTTTTCCGCGCAGTGTGCTTCAGGACGTGATCGCCCATGGTCACCTGGCCATCGGCGATGAGCACGACTTTGTTGTCTTTGCGAACGCAGAGGACGGTGGTGCCGTGCGACTGCGGCCCCCCGGAGACATTTCTCATCCTGTAAGTATACCGCGATGGAGGTGAGAGGTCATGAAAGGCAAGGGGGAGTGCAGGGTAGTTCAGTTTGTGGGGATTTCGTGGAAGGACAACACCTTGTATGTCAGAGGCGCTTGGGCGCCCGCGCTGTTGATCAAGCAACTGTTGTAGACGATCCCGCCTTGTGACGAACTATGGTGACCACCACTGCTTGTCCCGCTGAACGATGCGGGCCCCAGTGTTGCGAGCAGGTTCCCCGAAGCATCGCGGGTGTTGGCAATCAACACCGCACCATTAATCCCGCCCAAGCCATGGCCGCGGTCGCTCCAAAGGAGATTGCCTTGGCCGATGACTAACACAATTCCGTTCCATGTCGAATCGGGATCGAAAGTCAGTGTACCGGTCACCAGGAGCAATCCATAGCCCGTCTGGTCCCACCGCGTTAAGCTCAAATTTCCGTTCACTACCACGGTCATGGGGTTCGGGTTCGAAAGGGGCCAGGTCGGCATATTGCTTCCCGTTGCTGGGCCCGTGATCACGACGTCCGCGTTCTTCGTGATGTCTTGCACGACCGCATCGAGTGTGGCCGGGGTCAGCCAGTTTTGGCGCACTGCGGTTGGTACGCTTGGTAGTGGGACGCTGGGAGTTGTTGGCGCATAAGTAGTGGGGTCCAGCAGATATCCTGGATAACTACTCTTAACGGGCATGACATTGGAAAGGATCGAGGAGTAGGAATTATCCGTAGGATTGGTGTACTCGATTGACTCGACGGCAGTGTGTTGAGGCGTGCAAGAGCCCGCGCCAAGGTCCCGGCCATCGACCACATAATCGGGTGTTCCGGGGTCCTGATAGGAAACGTTGTTGCCGTCCATCGTCACCGCCGCAGGAAAACCTGGGTTGAACGGAATGCCACTCGGCAACGGCGGTGTGGGCGAGTCGACTTGCGTGCTGATTTGCGTGGACACAAGAAGCGGAGCGACCACGTATTGCAGCAAGCGCTTGCTGCCATTTGGGAGCACTGCCAGGGAGGTAATCTCCAAAGCTTGCACGGCAGTTGGCGTTAGCGGAATCGAACTTGAAGGCAAAATCAGACTTGGGGCCGGAGTCGAGGTGCTTCCAACAACCCGTGCGGGGTCGTAATACAAAGGTGTGGTCCTGTCCATATAGCTATCGCCATTGACATCCAGAGTGAGGGCGTATTCCGTGACCGGGTTAATGCGCACCCATTTGTAAACCGGTCCCGGCCCGCCTGCCGATTGATAGGTCGAGTTAATCGGTATTACGGTAGCCCCGGCCAGGCCCCATGAAGGGAATTCCTGGGAGTATTCCGTGTCGGGATAGTTCGCCGGGTTCGCGCTGGTGGGATCCACGGTCTCCCCGCTCGCCGGATTCAGGATATAGCGGACGTCAGTAACCTGCATGGCGGGCAGGACTCCTGCCATGGGCATGAAACCTGGATTGGGACTGGTGGGACCATCGAAATAGTCAGGATTTTTCCAAAGCAACCGTCCGCGCGCCTCTTCGAGCCCGGCCACCGCCGCGTAATAGGCGCTGATGGAAGTGCGGTAATTTCCGGCCAAGGCGCTATCGGTCCCCTGAGAGACGATCATGGCGATGGCCACCACGCTGATGAGCATCAAGGCAAAAATAGCGATTAGCATCGCGGCGCCGCGCTCTTGCCGCCCGTTCGCTTGTTTGTTGCGCTCTTGCTTCATCTGCACTCGCTTGATTTTAATTGTTGGGATTCAGCCGATGGCCCCTGCCGTTCAATTCGATGAGTTTTAACTGGCCTGTTTGCGCGTCCGGCAGTTGCGTCTCGACAATCAAAGTAATGTCCACGTCGCGAATGTTTTGGGGCGAATTGTAAATCCCCGCAAGTGGACAAGCAACCGTTCCCGTAGGCGTGTCGCACATATATTGAAAGATAGGCACAGGATTCCCCGTGGGAAACATCGTCGGATACGAGGATGTAATCTGGGAGAACTGCCCAGTGGCGTTGTTCATCACGTTGGTAAGAAATGGAACCACAACGCCGGGCGCCGTAGTCGGTCCAGAGGGATCGCTGTCGGTCTTTGCAACTACGGCTCTATATAACGTGGTCCCCTGAAGTTGATAACGAATCCAACTCACGACGGGTCCCGTGGGCGTTTGCAGGGTCGTCTCTAAAATCAGGTCAAAATCCCCCGGCGTCGTGCAGGTGCCTCCACCCCCGGTCCCGATAAAGCATGCCGGAATCGCCGGATATCCCGGGATCCAGGCCACAGGGCTGACGGAGTAGAGAGTTGGATCGGGCAATTTGGAGAACATACCGGCCGAGGGAAATCCCCCGTCATTCACGTCCCGCGAGATTTGATCCACAGCCAGGCGCGCTTCCTGAAATGCACCGGAGAGCTGGGTTTCGCCGGAGTAGCGCTGTTGGGAGAGCTGCAGCAAACCGAACATCGCTCCGCAGATAACGAGGAAGATGGCCATTGCCAGGAGCAGTTCGATTAGTGTGAAACCATTCCGAATGCCCATATGCCTGGAACTTTTCTCATAAATGCTCGGCAGTTCTGATGCGGCGACCTCAGGGATTAAAACTCCGGAATTTCCTAGAGTTCTCGGGACGGCTGAACAGCTTGCTGAAAAAGGGGACTGATCCGTCATTCCGAGTGAAGTTAGGAATCTCCTTTCGGCGGTAACCCAAGAAAAGAGGGATTCATCGCACAATAGACGTGCGATGCAAAACCGTCCCTCCCTTCGCAGACTCCGTTCGGAATGACGGGACGATACTCCTTCCGCAGCCTGTGAGGCCGTGCCCTCCCGAGAAACATTTATATGATCGCTTCCCGTCAATTTTATTTCTCCACCATGGTGTCCAGGGTGATGGGATAGGTCGGCGTTTTCATGCCACGCCGGAAAACACCAAGAATAATACGCCTGCCGGTGGTGACGTTGGTGATCCGGTTCGTGAAAGTGACCACAGCCCAGCGCACATCGTAGCTGGCACCGAACGGGTCGTTTGGATCGATGTACGTAAAGCTGTAGCCCGAAACCGGCGCCTGGGAAAAATCGATGAGCGGTGTGGTGCCTACAACCACTGGACTTCCTATAATCTGGCCGGGCTGCGTAGGATCTCCCAAGTTGCAAGTTGTTGGGCATAGCACGCCCAAGGGATCCGTAAACGTCGGCGGAGGCGCAACCGGCACCACCAGTGTTTGTTCGCGCATGAATTCCAATTCTTTTTGGGCAAACACCAGGGCCGTCCCATCGCTGCGATTATTGGCGTTCAACATAGCTGAAGCCGGAACGAGCTGCGCGACCGCGACCAGCCCCACCAGGATGATGGCCGTGGCGATGAGCATTTCGGTCAGCGTAAACCCGCGCTGAGCTTTCCTCGAATTGGAACGTGCCCTCATGGAAATCTGCTTCACCGCACCTGCTGCCAGTATCCGGTGGCATCGGCTCTCCAGATCTGGATGGAGCCCGCCGGCATCAGTATGATGGCGCGAAATCCGGCGTCCGGAGCGACGGTGCTGCTCAGATAGAAGACGTTTACGTTCGGCGGAGTCACCGCGCCGCGAGCGTCAAAAGTGGCCACCGTGCCCGTTGGAGCAGGCGCCACCGGCACGGTTCCGCTGACTGCTTGCGATAACATCGCGGAAGCTCCCGGAACACTGCCCGCCACCAAATTCCCCGAAGACCCTAGAAGGACCATTTTTTCACCATTGTCCAAGAGACCGTTCTGATTCGAGTCCGCCCAAATGAGCGTGAGAGTAGGATCGCCGTTGTAGGTCTGCTGGATCTGGCAATTCCCCGGCCTGTTCAAGCGGATGGCCTCGTAGCGGGAAAGGCGCAGGATATCGGCCATCTGCGAAGCCGCGTTCGTTAATTGATAAGAATGATAAGCGCGGAGGAACGCGGGCAGGCCGATGGCCATTAAGATCAGAGCCACGCCCAGAGTCACGAGCAATTCGGTCAGACTGAACCCATACTCGCCCCGGGATGCGGATTGTGCGTCGAACGTGCGCCGTTTCATGAAATGCAATTCCCATGCATCGCCCTGCGGTGCGGAAGCCGGTTCCATTTTGGACTGGGACCTACTAAATTAGCAGGATTTCGGGTCAACTGATAGGCGCTATCCTTCTGACTATTATTTAGAAGTTACCCCGGATATGCTTCACGCGATCAGCAACGAAACTCAGGGGTTAAATCCGCAGAATTCCTGGAGCTTTTCGGCTCGGCTAAAGCCGCGCTTCCCCGGAGTTACTCATGAGATGGCAGTTAGTTCTTTTCTTTCACTTTCCCGCCGGTTTCTTTGTATTGCTTTTGGAGGCCTTCTTTGGTGAAGAAGTCCGGAGGCAGGTTGGGATTGGCTTTGCAGGAGGAATAGAACAACTGGGAAGCTCGCCGGTCATTGTGTATACGGGTGAGTTGCATAGGAGTCTCGACACCGTTGTTGAGCTGGTAGTTAGAGAAAATAGTCAAGTCAGTATCCATTTGGCCGGTATCGGGATTCTTGGAGGTCAACTCCATACGCGAAGGCAGGTGTGTGTTTTGATCAAAAGCCACGCGGAGGGAACCGTCTTCATTGGGATCAGTAATTTCCAGCCAATCCACTTGGCGCAAGTCGGCAGTGGTGCTGCCGGCGTAGTGCAGGAAGACATCGGGTTGGTTCACTTTGATGAGCAAGACATTGCGAATATTGTGTTTGGCGGCAGCTTGAAAATCAGAGACGGCTGTAGCCGGGGCTTCGCTCACCCCGCCCTTGTCCAAGGTCCACCCTTCATTCCCAGAGAAGACCTGGATGAACATGCCGCCCTTCACAGGCACGGGAAGAGAGCCAATGAGCACGGCGAGGAAGCTGGCTTTGTTGGTGCTGGTGACTATGACTTCGGTGCGATTCTTATCAGGAAAATGCCAGAAGTTGCGGTAATTCGCGTAGCCGATAAGGCCGCCGCTGTGTTCGAACTGTGCCATGCGGCCCTCGCACTGCAATTGGTCGTAATCACGGTAGGCCGCATCGCCAAGCGCAGCGATGGCATCGTGCACAAGCTTTCTGGCCTTTGCTGCGTTCTTATCCGGATCGTACAGCTCCGGATTTTGCGCACTGGCGCAGGGCCCGAGCAGCACCATAGCCAACGCGAGTACAGAGCAGCCTTTGAACCACTTCATCCGCACAATACCGAGCCTCCATTTACATTCAAGATTTCGCCGGTGATGAAATTCGCCAGATCCGAAGCAAGAAACAGGATGGGCCCGGCGACTTCTTCCGCGGTCCCGGGACGCCCGAGGGGAATCACGCTGGCGGCCATTTTTTGCCCGGCCTTGGTGTCCAGCACGGGGTTGGACATGTCCGTGGCGATCCAGCCGGGGGCAACGCTGTTCACCAGGATGCCGTGGCGCGCCAATTCAGTGGAAAGGCCCTTGGTGAGGCTGACGACCGCGCCCTTGGACGCACCGTAGTGAGTATGAAAGGATTCACCGCGCTGTGCGGCCGTCGAGCTAATGGAAATAATCTTTCCGGACTTTTGCTTGATCATCTGCGGCACCGCAAAATGAATCACGGAATAGACGCTTTTGAGATTGATGCGGATCATGTCGTCCCACTGCTTCTCGGTCATTTTTTCGATGGGCAAGTCTTCCACGTTCCATACGCCCGCGTTGGCCACTAGAATGTCCAGACGCCCCAGCCGGGTAATGCAATGCTCGACCAGTTTCTTGTTGTCAGAGTGTTTACCGGCATCGGATTTGAACGCTTCGACGCGCGTGCCATGCTTCGCGGCCTCCTGCTCGAGCTGCTTGGCGGCTTCCTTGGCGGCGTTATAACTGAACACCACATCGGCTCCCGCCTGGGCAAACAGCTTCACTGCTGCTGCGCCTATTCCTCGCGATCCTCCTGTGATGAGTGCCGCCTTTCCTGCAAGTGAAATCATGATTCCCCCATTCTGAGATTCCTATAATTGGCGCGTGGTTGGCCTGGTAAGGCACCGTATTCGGCGGCTACCGCAGCGGTGCAACCCCACGCGCTGCCCGCGCAGCCGCTATAAAGTCTTCAAAAAGCTTGCCTGCCAGGACATCCCCCGGCATGCGCTCTGGGTGCCATTGGACACCGACCACCCAGTTAGCGTCTCCGGTCCATTCGACGCTCTCCACGATGCCGTCCGCGGCCTCGCCGGTGACACGCAGATGGCGGCCTGGATTCTTAATGGATTGGTGATGCGAACTGTTCACGTCGGCGCGGGCGCCGTTGGCCAAGGCGTGGAGGCGGCTGCCCGCGACGAAACGAGCTTCGTGGCGGGGATCGTCCTCGGGTGGGACTGGCAAGTCTTTCTTCCGGTGGGCAATTTTCGTTCCGGTTTCAGTGCGCAGATCCTGGATGAGACTGCCCCCAGAATAAACATTCAAGAGTTGGCAACCATAGCAAATTGCCAGTACGGGCTTCTTCTGCGCAAAAGCGTGATCGAGGATAGCGCGGTCGATGCGCTCTCGCGGGGGGTCCGCTGGTGCCGAGTTTCCGTGGTTTGTGGCGCCGTATTCCGCTGGGTCAACGTCCGCCGGACTCCCCGGCAACACAAAGCCGTCCAGGCTGGGCAATTGCTCTTTTAGGGCTTCCGGCTCAGCCAGGGAAAGGAGAACTGGTTCGCCCCCGGCTGCCTGAACGGCTTCCGTGTAATTGCGAATCTTGGGCAGAAGCCCTTGAGCCTCCTCCTGCGACGTGCGCCAGGGGATGCCGATTCTCGGTCTGTTGGGGCCACTAGGTGCCATGGAATCCAGAATCGTAACATTCAGCCAAGATAGCGGCAACCGGGCCACAGGGGCATCTTCACTCCAGTGTTAGTGCGCTGGGGTGCCGTCAAGAATCGGGGCGTCTCTTCCCAGGAGCGTGCGGCCCGGCTGGCCGTTGAGATCGAAGACCACCACTTCATTATCACCGGGGTGCAGCCAGGGGCCGGGAGCGTAGAGGGTCTTCTGAGGGCCGATGCTCCAGATGCGGCCCAGAGCTTGGCCATTCAGCCAGACCTCGCCTTTTGCGAAACGGCTGGTGTCGATAAAAGTATCCGCAAGAGTATCGAGGTGGAAGGAAGCGCGGTAGAAGCAGGGACCTTCGCAGGGAGTGTGCGCGAATGGCAACTTTGGAGTTTCGGTCATGGGCAGGGGGTAGATGTCCCAACCGAGGAGCGGCTTGCCTGCGAAGTTCACCTGTCGGGTGATGCCCTTGCGTTCGCCACGCATCGCGACGTTGAAGTTAATCCGGCCGCTGTTTTCGACGAGGATATCCAGGCTCGCACCGGCAGGGGGCAGGTTCAGGCGCAGGTGGTTTTGCGCGAGGCGGCGATCGAGCGTGCCAACCAGCTTGCCATCGAGATAGACCTGAGCATAATCGTGGAGTTCATCGAGAACGAGATCGCCTGTGGCGGGTCCGTCGAGATGATGGCGGTAAAGAATGTAGCCGTAGGCCTGGTCCAGATCTTCCATGCCGAGGATTTGTTCGGAGTAAACGGGGGGCGGAAGCACATTCCAGAGGGAGACGCCTTCTTCCAACTTGAACGGCGGAACCTTCATTGGGGGCGGCTGGGTGGGAACGGGAGGGGGCGTGGTCCCCGTGACCTTGGCGATTAGATCACGGAAGGCAAAATATTTCGGCGTGGGGCGGCCGCTCTCATCGAGGGGAGCGGCGTAATCGTAGCTGGTGACGTCTGGCTCATAATTCTTGCCATCGCTATTGGCGCCGTTCATCCAGCCGAAACTGGTGCCGCCATGAAACATGTAAAGGCTGACGGAGTAGCCCTGGCGCAGAATCCATTCCAAGTTAGAGGATTCGTTGGCTGTATTGGATTTGGCGTGCTCGGCACCCCAATGATCAAACCAGCCGTCCCAGAATTCGCTGTTGAAAAATGGGCCGTCAGGGCGGATTTTCTTCAGCGCTGCGAACTCTTTCTCCGCTTCGCCGGGACCCCAAGCCCCAAAGTTGATGCCCACGGCGAGGCCAGGAACGGAGCCTGCGGAAATTTCGTCTGGACCGTCCGCCGTGTACATCAGTGATTGAGTGAATCCTGAATCCACGAACATGCGATGAATCTGCTCCGTGTAGACGTGATCATCGCCGAAGGAGCCGTATTCGTTTTCCACTTGGACCAGGAGGATGGGGCCACCATTGCCAATCTGCATCGGGGCGAGTTCCTGGCCGAGACGCTTGATCCATCGGGCAGCGGGCTCGATGAACTTCGGATCGCGGCTGCGAACGACGGTGGAATGATCCTTCAACAGCCAGGCGGGAAAGCCGCCGAAGTCCCATTCGGCGCAGGAATAGGGGCCGGGACGCAAATTGACATACAGGCCTTCCTGTTGTGCTTCACGAATGAACTCAGCGACGTCGTTATTGCCGGAGAAATCGTAAGCACCGGGGCGAGGTTCATGCGCATTCCAGAAAACATAAGTGGTGATGGTGTTGAGGCCCATGGCTTTGGCCATGCGAAGGCGGTCACGCCAATAGGCGCGCGGGACGCGCTGATAGTGCATTTCACCAGCGATGATCTGAAAAGGTTTGCCGTTGAGAAGAAACTGGCCATTGTGGACAGTGAAGTTCCCCGGAGCGGCTTGCTGCGCCAAGGCCACAGAAGAAAAGATTGCCAGAGAAACAAAGAGGAAAAGAGAGAGGCGCCTGGAGTTCATGGCTCCCAGTTTGCGCGTGAAAACGCGAGTTGCCAAGTCTAGGTGTGCTTCTTCGCATCCGTGCTCTTGGCGGGGGCACCTTTGGAAGGATCGGGATTTGCCAGAACTTTTGCGGCTTGTACCGCACGGAATCTCCGCAAAGCCTCGCGATACTCTGGATACTTGATTCCCAGGATCGCCGCCGCGAAAAGCGCCGCATTGATGGCTCCGGGTTTCCCGATCGCCAACGTGCCCACGGGAATGCCCCCCGGCATTTGCACAATGGAAAGGAGCGAATCGAGTCCCTTTAATGATTGCGATTCCATTGGTACGCCCAGGACGGGTAGGAGGGTTTTGGCCGCAGTGACTCCCGCCAAGTGCGCGGCACCGCCGGCGGCCGCGATGATTACCTGCATCCCGCGCTGCTCCGC
Organism: Candidatus Acidiferrales bacterium; assembly: GCA_963702915.1. Lineage (GTDB taxonomy): Bacteria > Acidobacteriota > Terriglobia > Acidiferrales > UBA7541 > Acidiferrum. The sequence continues at coordinate 4,399,660 of OY969770.1, read as the reverse complement.
CGCCGCCGCATATTCAAAGAGCACGTCCGGAGTGCGGTGCGCGGAGATCACGCGGGTCTCGAAGGGCACGCCCAGTTCCCGGAGTGTCTTCGCTGCGTGCTCCATGGTCTCCCAGTCCGAAGAGGAACCCATGATCACGCCTACAAGAACCGTGTGCTGCTTTTCTGCTTCACTACTTGCGTTGTTTTTCATTTGTTTGAGATTCCATCCCGATGTGGGTGCCCTTCACAAAAGAGAATGCCGGCCAACGGGCCGGCTTCGCATCGTAATCAGCTTCCATTCTACGAACTTTCTTGACGTGTTGCGACTTTTCCGCGCTGCTTCCAGGCATGACGCAGTTGACCCACCAAGTAGAGCGATCCGGTGATGAAGACCGCGTCTTCGGGTTGGGCCTTTTCCAAGGCGGCTTCCAATGCTCGCTGCGCTTCGGGATAGACGGTGTAGCGTTCCGCGTGATGACCCGCCATACGCGCAAGCTGCGCGGCGCTGATGGCGCGTGGGGTACACGGCTCCGTAAAGAGCACTTCGTGAGCATGCGGAAAAAGCGCGCCCGTAACTTCATCAACGGCTTTATCGCGCATCGCCCCAAACACCAGGAAAACCTTGCGGCCACGAAAATTTTCTTCCAAAAACGCCGCCAACTCCTTGGCTGCACCTGGATTGTGCGCTCCGTCGAAATACACGTCGGGCTTGGTGGCGACTCGTTCAAGGCGCCCCGACCATTGGGTTGCTGCAATGCCTTGAACGATGTTTTCATCGCTGATTCGGTAGCCGCGTTCCTGCAGCAAGCGGGCCGCAGCGATGGCATTCAATGCATTCTGGAGCTGGAATCGTCCGGGCAGGCGTGGAGCGAGCTCGTACGTACGGCCCGTTGCCTTTTCCATCACCGTCGCGCGCATGCAGCCTTCTTCGGCGCATCGCTCAGTGACGCGAAACAGTTCGTTGGTTTCCAAGACTGGGCAATGCAGTTCTTGTGCCCGCGCCAGCAGCACTGCTCTCGCTTCTGGGGGTTGCGGTGCAATCACCGCAGGCGTTTGCGGCTTCAGGATACCTGCTTTCTCCGCGGCAATCTCCGACAACGAATGCCCCAGGAAGTTTTCATGATCGAAATCGATGCGCGTGATGATGGAAATCACGGGCGAGACGATGTTCGTGGCGTCCAGCCGCCCACCGAGTCCCACCTCGATCACGCTGAACTCCACGCGCTCCCGCGCGAAAATTTCAAGTGCCAGAGCTGTGACGCTTTCGAAGTAAGTCGGGTGGGCGTGCAACTTTCCTTCCGCCAGCAATTCTTCGATGACAGCCTGTATGCGCGTGAAAATTTCCGCGAACAGTTCATCGCTGACTTCTTCGCCACTGATGCGTATGCGTTCATTAATGCGCTCGAGATGCGGCGAAGTGTTCAGACCAGTGCGGAATCCGGCGTCGCGCAGGATGGCTTCGAGGAACGCCGCTGTAGAGCCTTTGCCGTTTGTGCCCGCAATGTGAACGATCGGATATACGCGATCCGGCCGCCCAAGCCGCTCCGCCAGCACGGTGATATTTTGCAGGTCGAATTTTGCAGCGGAAGCCTGTGTGGGAGCTGCCAATTCGCGGCCAAGGGACAAGAGATATCGGACCGCGGCTTCGTAGTTCATTTCAGGAGATTAGGAGGTCGAGCGTGTTGGCAATGAAGGCTTTCAAGTCCTTGCGATGAACTACAGCATCCAGGAACCCATGCTCGAGCAGAAATTCCGAGCGCTGGAAGCCTTCCGGAAGCTTTTGCCGGATGGTCTGCTCGATGACGCGGGGCCCCGCGAATCCGATGAGGGCACCGGGTTCTCCGATGTTGAGGTCCCCCAGCATAGCGAAACTTGCCGTGACACCGCCCGTGGTTGGGTCGGTGAGGACGGAAATGTATGGGAGCTTTTCCTCGTCGAGGCGCGCGAGTGCCGCGGACACTTTCACCAATTGCATCAGGCTGATGGTGCCTTCCATCATGCGCGCGCCGCCGGAGCAGGACACAATGATCAGCGGCTGCCGCGTTTCGATGGACAGTTCAATCGCGCGCGTGACCTTTTCTCCAACCACCGCGCCCATCGAGCCGCCGATAAAGCCAAATTCCATCGCGCAACAGACTACCGGCCTGCCGTTCAATTGGCCCTCGGCCGTGCGGATAGCGTCGTTCATGCCCAGCTTTTTTTGCGAATCCTTGATGCGTTTGGCGTAGGGCTTGGTGTCCACGAATTTCAGGGGGTCGGTGGAAACCATCCCGGCGTCGTGCTCCGTCCATTTGCCGTCCAACAGCATCGCCAAACGCTGCGTGGAGTTCATGCGGAAGTGAAACTGACACTTGGGGCAGACGAGGAGGTTTTCTTCCAGGTCCTTGCGGAAGACGATGGCGCGGCAAGACTCGCACTTGGTCCACAAGCCTTCGGTGCGCACGCGACGTTCTTCCGGCGGTGTGGCCTGATCGATGGATTTTTTGTCGCGCTTAAACCAAGACATCGAGAGTGCTCAGTTCTAAGTTTTAAGTTACCAGTTCCACGGCAACTTCGCCAATTCTTCTGAAGCCTGGGCCAGAACAGCGTTGCGAAAACAATGCCGTAAATTGAGCTGAACAGCTAGGGCCAGCCAGGAGCACGAATTACTTAAAACTGAGAACTGAAAACTGAGGACTTCAGTAGTCGATGCCTCGTTGTGCCAGTATACCCTTGGTGTAGGGGTGTTTCACTTCTTTCATCTCGGTGACCAGGTCTGCAGCTTCGACTAGCAGGGGATGGGCATTACGCCCCGTGCAGATGACGTGGACCTGTTCGGGGCGCTTTTTGAGCGCGTCCACGACCTTTTCAGGGTCCAGCATTTTGTAGCTGATGGTGTAGTTGATTTCATCGAGGATCACCAGGTCGTATATGCCGCTGTAAATGGCAGTGCGCCCCGTTTCCCAGCACTCCTCGGCGAGACGAATATCTTCGGGATCGGTCTCCGCGCCGCCGATTTTTACGAAGCCGCGACCCATGGGTCGGATTTCGAACTTGTCATCTCCCAGCATTTTGGCGGCGTCCAGTTCGCCGTAATGCCACGATCCTTTGATGAACTGCACCATCAGGACGCGCAAGCCTTGCCCTACGGCCCGAAAGGCTGTGCCCAACGCGCAGGTGGTTTTGCCCTTGCCCGGCCCGGTGTAGACGATCAGCAATCCCTTTTCATTGGCCATTCTTGTTTATTCCTGCGCCTGCGCTCATTCGGAGTACACACGCCTGACTACCTATCATACCCCGCCCATCGTGCATCGTCCTTTCGTTTACCAGGTCCTGCACTTCGGACCAGTAGGCTGCGCGCTCGCATTGGCATAGGCTTTTGTGCACTTGGGCGGAGTCATATTTCGGGAACGATGTGAGGTCGCCGTGTACTGCGAACACTGCGGATTGAAGATCTACCCGGAGCGGCCTGTGTGCACACGCTGTGGCCGAGCGCCATTGCACGAGTGGATTCAGTTGGTCAGCCTGGCGGTGATCCTGCTGGCGACGATAGGCAATTCCGTCGCCGGGATGTATCTGCTACCGAAATTGTCGGCAATGCATCCGTCGACGCTTTTCTTTCACGGCTGGCTGTGGGTGGATAGGGAATGCACAATGTACGGATGGATGCCGCTGGCTACAGCAATACTGTTGTGGGAATTCCTTGTGTACCGGAAGATTCGCAAGGCCAAGCCCGTGACCAAGGTTAAGGGATGGGTGAGCCGGAAGATTCTGGCGTTTGTTCTGGCGGCAGGTTTTGCGCCGATACTACCTTGGTGGATTCCCGCTAATCAACCATCGGACAAAATACTTGCGACAATTTCGCAGTATCCCGGATTGCCATGCGCGATTTCGTGGGGCGGGGTGCTCCTGGTGGCCATTGTGCTGTGCGTGAAGGCGGAGACACGCGACTCGCTGCTAGGGAACGGCAAAGTGCTCTCAATGGTGAGCCTGGGGGTTCTAGCGTTGTTCCTAACGCTTACGTTGGTGGGGTGGTCGCTGAGCTAACCGGAAGAGCATCAATCCAAACCAAGTCGTATCACCAGCCTTTCAATAATCACGCGGATGTGTGCCAGCGCGATTTCTCCCAAGCTCGCTTTTGGCGAGGCCGTGGCATCACGCAAGATGATCCAGAGGCCGGGGCAGTAGACCTCGTCATCCCCCGGGCAAATCGCGCCAGTGAGCTGCACAATCTCAAGATGCGGAATCTGGGTGAGGTCGAAATTCACCAGCGACGAGGAATGGGGGAGAGGTGGAGGGTTGGCGACCAACTCAGTCAACGCTCCACGGGCATCATCCACTAGATCGCGGAAACCCTGGGATACAAGGAGCGCGTCAATGTCTCGCGGAGTCGGCTGCTCCATTTCGTGCAGGTCGTAATCCGGCAATGGCTTCATCAGAGGGATTTCAATCGCTGCCGAGGGTTGTTCTTTGTCAGGTGAGATGCGCAGGGGCATGGATCCTTCCGCCGGACATTCTTCCATGGATTGGAGAAAAAGGCATCCTGAAGGCACTGCTTAGTTCTCGGGGTCGCAAATCGTGGTGCCCACCCGGCAATCTGCCTATTATTTGGGATAAGGGCTGCCGGAAAGAATAGCGAAGGCGCGGTAGAGTTGCTCCGCCAGCATCACCCGAGCCAGTTCATGGGAATAGGTCATCGGGCTGAGGGATAGTTTTTGTTTGACGCGCTCGCGCAATGCATCGGGAAACCCTTCGGCATCGCCACAGACGAACACAAGCTCGCGCGTGCCGCGATCGCGCAGCTCCCCCAACCATCTCGTGAAGGCTTGCGAATCGCAGAGTTTCCCGCTGGCATCGAGCAATACCGCGGAAGCGGCGCGGTCGGCATCCAGTCTTTTCAGGGCGGCTGCGGCGTCGCGCACTTCTGACACTTCAATCGGGCAGGACCTTGCGATGCGTTTTACATACTCATCGAAGAGAGCGCGCAGTTCTGCCCTGCGTGTTTTTCCCAGCAGTAGAAGGCGAATCTTCATGCCGCGAGTCTACCGCGTCACGCCCCGTGGTTGTCACTTTTGTGCTCTCTGCGAAACTCGGTCCACCCATACTTTTTCCGTTTTTCCAGCAAAGTCTTCCGGCTGATCCCCAGAATCTTTGCCGAGCGCCCGATCTGATTGCGTGTGGCCTTCAGCGTCGCTTCGATGGCATCACGTTCCACATCTTCCAGCGAACGACAACCCGCTTCCTGCCGGCGGCCATCCAGATTGGCCCGCAGATGAGCAGGCAAATGCTCCGCTTCCAAAACTTCTCCCTGGCCGCAGATTACGGCGCGTTCCATCGTGTCGCGCAGTTCGCGTACATTGCCGGGCCAGCGGTACGCTTCCAGAACCGCTTTCGCCAGATCGCTCAAGCGTACCTTGGGCTTCCCGTGGATCGCGCCAAGCCACGCCAGAAGATGTTCCGCTAGCGCCAAAATATCCGCGCGGCGTTCCCGCAAGGGAGGCATCCAAATCTTCACCAGATCCAGCCGGTAATATAGATCTTCGCGAAACCGGCCCTGCTTGACCGCCGTGGCCAAATCCGCGTTGGTGAGGGCGATAATGCGCGCCTCGACGCGCAGGTGCTCCTTACTGCCCAGCCGCTCGAACACCCGCTCTTCTATCACGCGCAAGAGCCGCGCTTGGACGTTGGGCGTGAAAGCCGCTACTTCATCGAGGACAATGGTGCTTTTCGAGTCCAGTTCAAGGCGCCCGTGCTTCCGCTCGGCCGCGCCAGGAAAGACGCCACGCTCATGTCCGAAGAGCTCGCTTTCCAGCAGGGGAGCAGGCAGACATTTGCACTCGATTTTCAGGTAGGGAGTGTCGCGCCGGGGTCCCAGTTCGTGGATCAGGCGCGCAAAGTAATCTTTTCCCGTGCCGCTCTCACCGGTGATTAGGACGGTTGTGGAAACGGGAGCAACGCGCTCCGCCAGTTCGAAAAGATGTTGCGACGCCGGATCCTTGCAGATCCAAGGCAATCGCTCGCTTGCAGTAACCAATGGGCTTCTCCAGCCGCCAGCGCTACCGGCCGGCGACTTTCTGACCTGGTTTCAGCCCACTCGCTTCGAGAGCTCTTTTCGCCCCTTCTCCGGTTCATCTGGAATGACCAGCACGGGCGCCGACCGCCACAATCTTTCCAGATCGTAGTAACGCCGTGCCTGCTCCCCGAAGACGTGTACGATAAAGCTCCCAAAATCCAGCAGCGCCCATTCGGAGGATCGTTGGCCTTCGCGGTGCTCCGGTGAACGCTTCAATTCCTTGTACAGCACCTCTTCAATGGCGGTGCAGATGGCCTGCAATTGCGGACGGCTGTATCCCGTACAAATCATAAAGTAGCGGGTGAAGGCCCCTACACCGTTCAGGTCCAAAACGGTGATGCCGCCTGCTTTTTTGTCCTGCGCTGCTTCTACGGCCAGACGCACACCCTTGGGTAACGATTCCAATTTCACCGGTACAAACCCTGTTTTAGAATGTATTCCTCCACGCGTCCGGAGACAAGTCCATGAATGGACTGCCCGCGGTTCGCCTTTCGCCGAATGTCTGTTGCGCTGACTTCGCTGGACACAGTTTCAAGTAGATAGACGGTTGTGCGCTCCAATTGGGCTACTATTGGTGACCCTTGGGCCACGTCTTCGTCCTCTTTCTCACGATTGGCACCCGGTCGCGCGTATAAGTCCGCCGGAATCACTAACCTAAGGGCTTCCAAACGGATGCCCGGGCGGTTAGCGATTACGAAGTCGCAGAGGCCCAGCAGGGTCTTGTACTCCTTCCACAGGGGGATATCCAGAAACGCGTCGGCCCCAATGATAAAGAAAATACGGTTTCCCTGACCACGATACGCGTGCCGGAAATAGCGCACCGTATCCACGGAGTAGTGCAATTGCGTACCGCTGAAGTCCTCGCCGGCCTCTGCCAGCGAAGGCACAAAGTGGGGATGCTCGGCGCAGGCGAGCGCCACCATGGCAAAACGGTGGGGAAATGGCGCCAGATGCTGCTTCAACTTGTGCGGGGGACGGCTGGCAGGGATGAAATGCATTTCATCGAAATTGAACCGCCGGTCGGCTGCCCGCGCCACCGCAAGATGCCCAGCATGAATAGGGTCAAAGGAGCCACCAAAAAGAGCGATGCGGCGTGCTTGTTGTTTGGCTTCCGTACGATGCGCCTGCGCCGTCGTCAATCCGTGGCCTCCGCCTCGTTTACACAAATCGCGTGTTTCCGCTTGTCGAAAAAATCAGCGGCCCGCAGCTCCCTTCGATTCCAGGCTCGCCAGAGACCCCGATTCTCTCACGAAACTTTCCCTAAGGGTGGGCCGCCTTCATCGGGCTCCGGGTCATCTGGATCTTCATAGCCTGCCACGTCGACAATCTCATCCCGCGATTCGCTTGCCTGATCTTGTTCCAATTCAGGTTTTGGAATGCGGTCGAGGGCATCGGCCATCGCGCGCACGAGTTCTTTCACGCCTTCGCCTGTCGGGGCCGAGATAGCGTGAAACTCGAGGTCCTTTTCAGCGCAAAACTCTTTCAGCTCTTGCAGCTTTGTCTGGTCGGTGGTCGCGTCCAGCTTGGTGGCCACGACGATCATGGGCTTTTCCAGCATGGCGTCACTGAATGCTGCGAGCTCGCCTTCGATGATTTCGTAGGCCTTAACCGGGCGCGTCTCCGCACTGTCACTGGTATCAATCAAGTGGGCCAGAAGGCGCGTCCGCTCGACATGGCGCAGGAAACGTATGCCCAGGCCGGCTCCTTGGCTGGCGCCTTCGATCAACCCGGGCAGGTCGGCGACTACAAACGTCCGTCCTAGCTCGCTGCCATGGCCGCCGGTGCCGCCATCCGCGTTTACCACGCCCAGGTTCGGCTCGAGCGTCGTGAACGGGTAGTTCGCAATTTTTGGCCGGGCCGCGCTGATCACCGAAATTAGAGTGGACTTGCCGGCATTCGGGAAACCCACCAGGCCTACGTCCGCAAGCAGCTTCAACTCGAAACGTAAACGACGCTCTTCGCCGGACTGGCCTTCTTCCTTTTCGCGGGGCGCCTGGTGCCACGGCTTCGCAAAGTGCTGGTTGCCACGTCCGCCGCGTCCGCCTTGGGCTACGAGGAGTCTCTGGCCGGGCTTCCGCAAATCGGCCAGCAACTCTCCATTCTCTTCGTCGAAGACCAGCGTGCCCACCGGCACTTTCAGGATGGTGTCACCACCGGATTGCCCAGTGCAGTTGGAACCTTCGCCGTGGCGCCCACGCTCGCCCTTGAATTCGCGGTTGTAGCGGTAGCGCAGCAGCGTGTTGTCATTGGGGTTCGCTTCCACGTAGATGCTGCCGCCGTTCCCGCCATCTCCGCCGGAAGGTCCGCCGCGAGGCACATACTTCTCTCTGCGGAAGGCCATGCAGCCATTGCCGCCGTCGCCTGCCTTCACATAGATTTTTGCTTCATCAACGAACATAAACCTTCATCTCTACGATCAACCCGCTGCGACAGCCACAAAACAAAAACGGCCCCGACGCTCGTCGGGGCCGCCAGGCACTCGCCGATCTTAATTTGCAGCCTTGGCGGCTTCCGCGGGCGTTACGCTGATAAAGCGGCCCCGGTTGCCCTTATCCTCGAACTTGACGTAGCCCTTCACCAGCGCGAACAGTGTGTCGTCCTTGCCTTTCGCCACATTCTCGCCGGCCTGGTGCTTCGTGCCGCGCTGACGAATCAGAATCGTGCCCGCGTTCACCAGTTGACCGCCGAAGCGCTTCACGCCCAACCTCTGTCCGTGTGAATCGCGGCCATTTGTGGAAGAACCGCCGCCCTTCTTATGTGCCATGACGCAATCCCTTTCGTATTAAACTTGCCGGCCCCGGCAATGCGGCGCCGTTCGGTCTACAGCTTGATCTCGCTGACCTCGATGGCCGTGTAGTTCTGCCGGTGGCCGCGCTGAATCTTGTATTGGTTGGTCTTCTTGTACTTCAGCACGGCGAGCTTCTTGGCGCGGCCCTGCGACACGATTTTGCCGGTCACCGATGCGTTCGACGCTTCCGATCCCGCCAGGACCTTCTTGTCGTCGGTATGAACTGCCAGCACGGTGCCAAATTTCACCTGCTCCCCCACTTCACCTGTGACCCGTTCGATGCGGATGGTGTCGCCGGGCGCGACACGATACTGCTTTCCCCCGGTCTGTATGACGGCGTACATCTGCCCTCCAAAGGCGATAGACAAACCACTATTATACGGCTGCTTGCGCGGAAGCGTCAACGCGCCTATTTTGGCTTGAAGAGCCTACTAACCTCGTATCACCCTGGCGAGGTTAAAGTGTTTGCGCACAGGAACGGTCCAGCCGCCGCTGCTATCAAAAATCGAAACGGTAGCCCAGAATCATCTTGCCGATTAGATGGTCGGTCGAGCGGGTCACGCCGACCCCTACGCCGAAATTCACTTCCCACTTGGGAGAGAGATTCAGGTCAATGGCCGGAAAGATCTGTTGCTGTTGTTGGGGGATAGGGTCAAAGCCTGTCACCGGCCCCAACGATCCATAATATTCAAATCCAGCGGTTACTTTCTGCGTGATGTCGTAACTCAATTTCACGTTTGGTGAAAAGACGAACCCCTGGCCCACGCTGGGTCCATGAAGGGATCTGTCAAACGTGGGATTAAACGCAAAATACCAGCGCCCCACTTGTTTATCCACGATGGGGCGCAGTTCGTACGTCCAGGTATCCGCAGAGAACTGGCTGCGCTGGTAGCCGATCTCCTGCGAGATGCTGACGCCGACGGGCCAGTTCCACTTTTTGGGCGCACGGAAGCGGGGCCGGATGTGGGTACCGACAAAATCCCAGCCGTAGCCATTCTGCAGAGAACTGAAGAGATAAAAGCCAGTCTCAAACCATGCCGTGAATCCATGCGTGATTTCGAGCGTTTCGTGCAATTGATGATTCGTTGGATACATGCCATCTACCGTGGTTTTCGACCCTTCAAATGTGAAGTTGCTGTGCAGTTCGAACATCGTGTGCCCGGGGTCCACGGTGTCGGAGCCATACACTTGAATTTCGTAATTGCCTTGCGCGCGCGCGGGAATGGCTGCGGCGAACCACAAGCCAATCGCCAACGCACAACCGGTTATCCATCGCAATGTTGTTACGCTCTCGCTCAAGCCTCGCCCTTTTGGTACCTCTTCCGTACCCGCCTTACTTTAGCATCCCGGTTTTCTGTTTGGGTGGTGGAACCTCTTGAGGGGCCTTCCGATACCTGCTGCTCCTTCAAGCGTGAGGGTGGGCCTTGTCGTAGATTTCCATCAACTGACGAATGGACGCATGGGTATACTTCTGCGTGGTGGAGAGCGACTGGTGGCCCAACAATTCCTGAATGGCGCGCAAATCCGCGCCATCCGCCAGCAGGTGAGTGGCGAAGGCGTGACGCAGGGAATGGGGGTGCAGATCCCAATTGATGTTCACAAGACGCGAATACTTTTTCAGAATTCTTCCCACGCTGCGTTGCGTCAGCCGCCGCCCGGTGTAATTCAAAAACACGGCTGCGGGATGCGTCTTCTGCCGGATGGAAGAATTTTCGTACAAGAGTTTATCCCGCACTGGCCAGTAGCTCTTCAGCGCCTCCGCCGCTTTGGTCCCATAGGGTACGATGCGTTCTTTGTTGCCCTTGCCGCGCACCCGTAGCATCTGTTCTCTCTGTTCAATATCGGCCAGATTCAACCCGGTCAACTCACTGACGCGCAAGCCCGCAGCGTACAGCAACTCAAGAAGAGCGCGGTCCCTGCGCAGAAGCAGCGAATCTTCCATCTTAATGATTCCCATTTCCTGCGCAGATGTTCCGGCGCTGCGGCGTGACTTTTTGCGCCGGCGGCCCACTTCGGCGGGCCGTGGCCCCGCCAACTGGTCCAGGAAGCCGCTCATTTCCTCGGCGGAGAGCACGACGGGGATACGCTTGGGGAGCCTGGGAGTAGGCACCAGGCGGGCCGGATTGTCCTTCAGGAAGCCTTCGCGGACGCAGTATTTGAAAAAGGAACGCAGCGCCGCTAACTTCCTAGCGATCGAACTTTTCTCCAGGCCAAGTTCGTGCAAGTGGCCCAAGAATTCCCGGATCATCTGGTGATCGACCTTGGTTATGCCGGGTGTGGCCATTTCCGGCGGCGTCAGGAAGCCCACAAATTGTTCCAGGTCCTTGCCATAATTCAGCAAGGTGTGCGGTGAGGCATTCCTCACCGACCGGAGATACTCCAGATATTTCTCGATCCTCTTCTTCATCCCGCCACGACTCTCGTTCCAGACACACCCCTGCTGGCATGTGGGCTACCGGAATTATCGCACTCAAACGGGGGTTACACTCCAGCGCAGCTTTGCGTGACGGCCGACGAATCAGGCCAGGTGGGTTTTCCGTGCACGGCAGTCGCGAGAATGAATACTCCGGGTGGCCTAGACTTTCACCGCGACCGGGGTTTCTTCTGTCTCAGCCGCCGATTTCGGCTCGGGAGCCAGCTTTTCCCAGTCGCAACCTTCTTTAACACAGGCGCGTACCAGCCCGATCTTGCTCTTCTTCTCCACGATGAACGGGGCGCCACACTTCGGACAGGGCTCGGCAATCGGCGTGTTAGGCGAAGTGTAATCGCAATCTGGATACCGGGAACAGCCATAGAACACGCGCATGCGGCCGCGCCCGCCCTTGCCCATGCTCGCGCGTTTCACAAATTCGCCTTCATTACACTTGGGGCATTTGATTCCCAGGGTGATTGGCCGCGTGAATTTGCACTTCGGATACCCGAAGCACCCGATGAACTCGCCGAAGCGCCCGTGCTTCTTCACCAAGCCAGCCCCGCAATCGGGGCACTTCTCGTCCAACGGCTCGTCGGGCCGGTGAGCAATCCGCGTACCGGCTACCAATCGCCGAGTCGTTTTGCAATCGGGGTAGCCCGTGCAAGCCAGAAACGCGCCAAAACGCCCGCGTTTCAGCGCCATTTCCTTTCCACAGTTCTCGCAATATTCGATTTTGTTTTCCGCGTCTTCCGGAATCTCCTCTGAGAGGTCCTGGATGAAATCGCATTCGGGATAGCGGGAGCACCCGAGGAAGAAGCCATGGCGGCTGATGCGTTCCAGCAATTCGCCCTGACCGCACTTTTCGCACTTTTTTCCGGTGGGAATACCCGCTTTGTAGGACACCATTTCATCTTCGGCCTTGTCCAGGTCCACGATGAACTTTTCCCAGAATTCCCTCACCGATTCGCGCCAGGGCATCTTGCCTTCCTCGATTTCGTCCAGCTCTTCCTCGAGGCGCGCCGTGAATTTCACATCGAACACGTCTTCGAAGCTTTTGATCAAGAGCATACACACGCGTTCACCCAGCATCGTCGGCGTAAAGCGTCCCTGATCTTTCTTGACGTACTCGCGCTCGACGATCGTGGAAATGATGGAAGCGTAGGTGGATGGCCGGCCAATCCCGTCTTCTTCGAGTTCCTTGACAAGTGTGGCTTCCGTGTAGCGCGGAGGCGGCTCCGTGAAATGCTGGTCCGGGCGGATCGAATCGAGCTTCAGTACTTGCCCCTCGGTGACGCGCGGCAGTGCCATACCGGTGCCCTCATCATCCTTTTCGTCGTCATCGCGGTCGGTGTTCGCCGCAGGGATCTGATAGACCTTCAGATAGCCATCAAACTTCAGTATCGAGCCGGTGGCGCGGAAAGTATATTCGCCCGCGTCGATGTCAATGGTAGTCTGGTCAAACATGGCAGGGAGCATCTGGGAGGCTACGAATCGCTGCCAGATGAGTTGGTATAACTTGAACTGGTCATCGGGCAGGTATTTGCGCACGTCTTCCGGGGTCCGCGAAACCTCCGTCGGGCGGATCGCTTCGTGCGCTCCCTGAGCATCCTTCTTCGATTTGTAGAAATTCGGTTTTTCGGGGAGGTAGGCGCTTCCAAAACGCTCCGGGATCAGCGCGCGCACCTGTTCCAGCGCGTCGTTGGAAACCTGCACGGAATCCGTGCGCATGTAGGTAATCAGGGCCACTGAACCTTCTTCGCCCAACTCCACGCCTTCATACAGGCGTTGCGCCAGTGCCATGGTGCGCTTCGCCGTATACCGCAGGCGGTTGTACGCAGCCTGCTGCAGCTTTGATGTGGTGAACGGCGGGGGAGCATTGCGACGCTTTTCCTTCAACGCGACGCTGGCCACCTGCCATTTTGCCTTGCTTACTGCGGCCACAATTGCGTCTGCCGTCTCCTGATTTTTGACCTCGATGTCCTCGCCCTTCTTTTTCGTGAGCCGCGCCTCGAAAATTGGCGGCTCTCCCGCATCCAGCATGGCGTGGATGGTCCAGTACTCCTGCGGAACGAAAGCGCGGATCTCTTGCTCGCGCTCCACAATCAGGCGCAGCGCGACGGTCTGCACACGGCCCGCGCTTAAGCCCCGCCGCACTTTGTCCCATAGCAATGGCGAAATCTTGTAGCCCACGATGCGGTCCAACACGCGCCGAGCCTGCTGAGCGTCCACAAGTTGTGCGTCCACCTGCCGGGGCTTCTCAAAAGCCGCGCGTATGGCCTTGGGGGTGATTTCGTTGAAGGTTACCCTGAAGATCTTTTTCGGGTCGATGGGCTCAATGACAATGACGTCCTTTTCTTTCTTTTTGTCCGCGAGCTTTCCTTTGCTCTTACCCTTGGCTGGCCCGGCGGCAGCCTTTTCTTCCTCGGCTTTGTCGGCCTTAGCGCCGTCACCATTCTTCTTCCCGTTTTCCTCATCCGCCTCGTCAATCAGGAACTTTGCCGGTTTGGAGAGCACCATGGCCAGGTGAGCAGAGATGGCCTCCCCTTCCCGATCAGGGTCGCCCGCCAAATACACGGCATCGGCGGTCTGCGCGGCTTTCCGCAGGTCATTCACGACCTTTCCCTTTCCCGGGATCACCTGTAGGGTAGGCTCAAAAATCTTAGGATCATCCAGAGTGATGGGTTTGCGAGAAGGCTTGGGTGCTGCTGCCTTGGCACCCTTCTTGCCTTTTTTCCTCTTTTTTGGCTTTTCATCCTCAATGGGTAGGCGAATGCCAATCGTCTTCGTGGGCAGGTCCATCACGTGGCCGATGGACGCCTTCACCATGAAGTTCTTTCCCAGATACTTATTGATAGTCTTCGCCTTTGCCGGCGACTCGACGATTACCAGTGATCTTGCCATGTTGCTGTTTTAACCCCGCTTCCACCCTCAGGGAGGGTTAGCTGCGTGGGGTGTGCCCTTCTCGCTACCTTTATGATGATTAGCGTTTCGCGCTCGTTCTTGCCTGTTTCCAGATGCTCGCGGCACCCTTTCGGATGCATCGCCGGTCTTTCCACTTCAAAAGAGATGGCTTACAAGTTGACGCAGGCGTGCTGCTCAGAAGTGTCTCTTTGGGGCCGACCTCGCCCGCAATGTGCTGATCGGCAACTAATACCGTGTGCTTCTACCTTCCCCTCACAATAATACTTTGTTGAACCGTTTTCCGGGGAGTTGCCGGATGATGCCTTTCATCTCCAAGTCAAAGAGGGTAGCCAGAACTTCGCTGGAATTCAACCCACTTGTATCCACAAGGTCATCAATATGGCGTGATTCTTCGGCGCTTAGTAGCTCGTAAAGCTTTCTTTGCACAGGAGTTAGTCCATCCACCACGAGCAGATTCCGTTGCTCGGCCTCGACCGATTCTGCCTTCAGCAAAGCGGCTCTGACCGGAGTTGGAAGCTCCTCGATTACATCTTCTGCGTTGGTCACCAGTTTTGCTCCCTGCTTGATCAGCAGGTTGGGAGCGAAGCTGACTTCCTGGGTCACATTCCCCGGCACTCCGAATACTTCCCGGCCAAATTCCATCGCTAAGCGCGCGGTAATCAGCGAGCCGCTATACTGTTTCCCTTCCACAATCACCACACCGAGCGGCATGCCGGCAATAATACGATTCCTGACTGGGAAATTTTCGGGGGCCGGATGGCTGCCCGTGGGAAACTCGCTGATGATTGCTCCCCGCTCCAGTACCTTTTCATAGAGCTTCTTGTTTTCCTTGGGATAGCAGACATCGATTCCCGTCCCAAGCACCCCGATGGCGCGGCCGCCTGCCGCTGTCGCCCCCTGGTGGGCGATCGCATCAATACCGCGCGCCAGTCCGCTGACAATGGTCAAGCCGCGGGAGGCGAGATCACGTCCCATGCGTTCCGCCATCTGCGTGCCATAGACCGTTGGCCGACGCGTTCCCACAATGCTCAAACTGGGTGAATTCAGAGTTTCCGTGTCTCCACGCACGTACAACATCACAGGTGGGTCATAAATTTGCAGCAGCGATTGAGGGTACTCCGGGTCCTTCCAGTTGACCAGCTTCCCGCCGACCTTGCGAAGGGTATCCACCTCTTTTTCCGCGCGCCAGAACATCTGTTTCTTGAAGATGGCCTGGGCCGCGGGAGCCGGCACGTTGCACGACTCGATGCCGGTGAGAGAAGCGCGGAAGACGCCTTCTGGCGAACCGTATTCACGCAGTAATCGCGCGGACAGCCGGGCGGCGATGCCGGGCGTCAAAGTCAGCGCGAGCCAAGAGAGGGAAGCATCGAGCTCCACGCATAGAGCCTATGTGCACAGTAACCGTACTGTCAAGTATCTTTAGCTGAAACGGAAGTCGGCGCGCCACGCCGAGACTCGCGCCCGTTAATCCTTCCTGAAACTCATCGCAGCTCTTAACTACTAATCCGATTCATCCGAGGATCCAATTGACGCTTGGGTGGCTCTCGCCCATGCTGGTTAGTACAAATTCCCTTATGTTTAGTCTCAGCCACCTCTTCTATCCCTGGGGCATCATTCTCCAGGTCATCGCCATGGTGCACTTCGTGCGCCGCCGCCCGGAGAACTATTGGTTCTTCATCATTATCTTTGCCGGGCCCATCGGCGCCGCCGCATACATCATCGTCGAGATGATTCCCGATGCCGGGCTGTTGCGTAATGCGTTTAAGGGATTTGGCCGCCGCTCACGGATTCAGATGCTGGAAACACAGATACTCGATAATCCTTCGCCAGGGAATTACGAAGAGTTGGGCGAACTGTGCCTGGATGAGAAGAAATTCGCGAAAGCCCGCGATGCCTTCAACAGCGCCATAACCGCGCGGAACGATTCTCCCCACGCCTTCTATCATCGCGCGCAAGCTTCGCTTGGTCTGAACGATCTGGCCGCAGCCATCCCCGACCTGGAGCACGTTGTCTCTGGCGACGGCAAATTTGATTACTACCGCGCTGCCGGACTGCTTGGCGACGCCTACGCCAGATCCGGCGAATTGGAAAAGGCGGCCGCTTGCTTTGCCGAAGTGACACAGTTCTCCACCACGCCGGAAACCCTATACAACTATTCGTATTTCCTCAAGTTGCAGGGGAACACCGCGGAAGCCCGCGAGTGGACGCAGAAGCTTCTGGCCAAGAAGCGTACTCTGCCGCGCTACATGCAGCGCATCGAGCGCCCGTGGTTTCGCAAAGGAAAGGTGCTGCTGCGTGAATTGAAGACATCGTAGGGCCTGGGAGATTTAACAGCAGCCTTTTCTTGTTCTTATCCGAGGTGTCCTAGCCGTCGCTCGGGCGTCACCGACCGGCGTGCCCTATGTCACAGCCTGCCGTGCCTTTCACGCCAATACTCTGCTGAGGAGATCACTGCCATGAAGAAACTCTCACTCCTGCTCTCCCTCGTTTTTGCCATGCTCATTTTTCTTGCTCTCTCCCTGGGCGCACAGCAAAAGCCCGAGGTTAAGAAGGCTCCTGTACCATATAGCAAGCCAGAATCCGGCGCCGCGATGTATAAGGATTATTGCGCAGCATGCCACGGACTAACGGGCAAGGGCGATGGGCCCGCTGCGGTTGCGCTGAAATCGCCGGTACCCGATCTGACCACGCTCAGCAAGCGGAATGGTGGCGTATTCCCAGACGCAAAGCTTGCTTACATCTTGACTCATGGAGGATCCTCTACGGGGGTACACGGATCGGAAGACATGCCGATCTGGGGCAACCTGTTCAAGAGTGTGAACACGGACTTGGTGAAGCTGCGAATTGCGAATCTGACCAACTACCTGAAGACACTGCAGCAAAAGTGAGCGCGTCATTTCGCGGAAGACGGCAATTCACAAGAGAATTAGAGCATCTCGCGCACGTGTCACACGTTGGATCCGTTACTGCGCCGCCGGTCGCTCAGGATTATGCTTCCGTACGGGATCCAAGTTGATACTCTCTGTGAGAGGCGCTCGGTAGGGGCTATGAAGTTACCTTCTGCCAAAGTCATGCTTGTTGGAATTGTCGGCGCTGGGTTCCTTTTTCTGGTGTGCGAGGTCGGACTGGCACGATTCTCCGGCAGGGACCATGAGTATCCCGCGAGCCAACCAGCGAAGATCACTGTTGATTACCCACTCGACGGCTCTCTTTTCCCTCCTGAGATCACTCCTCCCACGTTTCTTTGGCGCGATGCCAGCAAGACTGCAAAACGCTGGGTGGTTGAGGTTTCTTTCGGGCGCCACTCCGGTACGATCCACACAGAGGCGCCCGGGGAACTCATGCAGTTGGGCGAGATCGATCCCCAAGCAGGCGGGGATAATGTGCTCCCACAAGTAACTCCCGAGCAGGCGGCTACGCGAACGTGGAAGCCGGATGCGGACACGTGGGAGAAGATCAAACGGGCATCCGTGAAATCGCCGGCGACCATCACAATCACCGGGTTTCCGGATAATACTTCAAAACTGCCGGTTTCGATGGGCAGCTTGAAGATTTCGACGTCAGCGGATCCTGTCGGCGCCCCCATTTTCTACCGCGATGTCCCACTGATGACCGTGCCCCACACGGAGAAAGGCTCGATTCAGCCACTGCCGACCTCTGCACTTCCCCTGATCAAATGGCAGTTGCGCGATATTGCGAAGCCCCAGAGCCAGGTGGTAATGGAGAATCTCTACACCTGCGCCAATTGTCATTCGTTTTCGCGCGACGGCAAGACCCTCGGGCTGGATGTGGATGGACCGAAGAACGACAAGGGGTTGTACGCCTTGGTTCCGGTGGGCAAGAATATGGCCATCCGCAATCAGGACGTCATCCGCTGGAGTTCCTTTCAGGAGAATCTGGCGGCCCCGAGTTCCGAGCCCACCGTAAAGCGGTTCGGGTTCATGTCGCAGGTCTCGCCAGACGGCCAATATGTTGTGACGTCAATAGGGCCTCCAGCCGCGGAGAACATCCATCAAAAAGAAAACCCCGGTTTCGCGCCAGGATTGTCGGATCGGCTTTTCAGCATGAACTATAATGACCTGCGCTTCACTCAAGTCTTTTATCCCACGCGAGGCATCCTGGCCTGGTACGACCGGAAGACACAGAAACTGCGGCCACTGCCCGGCGCGGATGACCCGCGGTTTGTGCAGACCAGCGCTTTTTGGTCGCCGGACGGAAAGTACTTGATCTTCAGCCGGGCGGAGGCCCGTGATCCGTATCCGACCGGAGCCACGAAGCCTACTTACGCGAATGATCCGAATGAAACGCAGATCCAATACGACCTGTATCGGATTCCATTTAACGAAGGGAGAGGCGGCAAGGCCGAGCCGGTCGCCGGCGCTTCCGGAAATGGCATGAGCAACAACTTCCCCAAAGTGTCTCCGGATGGCCACTGGATCGTATTCGTAGAGTGCCACAACGGTTTGTTGATGCGCCCTGACAGCAAGTTGTACATTGTGCCTTTCGGGGGCGGCAAACCCCGGCTGATGAAATGCAACACGTCGCTGATGAACTCGTGGCACACGTTTTCGCCGAACGGGAGATGGCTTGCCTTTTCGTCGAAGGCGCGAGCTCCGTACACGCGGCTGATGCTCACGCACATCGATGCGCGGGGCAACGACACCCCCGCGATTATTGTGGACAACACGACCGCGGCCAATCGCGCGGTGAATATCCCTGAGTTCGTGAACGTTCCGTCGGAGGGCCTAGGAAAGATCGACCCGCAGGCGATGCAGTATTACCGGGTGGCCAATGAAGCGTTCGAGCTAATGCAGAACAACGAGATGGCCGAAGCCATTCAAACGTGGCGCAAGGCCCTGGAACTGGATCCGAACGATGCCGAGGCGCATTTCTCGCTGGCTATGGCGTTAACTGGAAACAACCAGGAGGGCGAGGCAGTGGAGGAATACCGCAAAGCCTGCGCTCTTGACTCGCACCAGGCGGCATGGTTTGCCCACCTCGCGGCGTCGCTGGCGCAAACCGGCGATCTCGAGGGAGCAGCGGCCAACTACCGGAAATCGCTGTCTCTCGATCCTTCCAATGCAGGGGCGGAGGCGGATCTGGGTGCGGTTCTGTTCGAGAATCGGCAAACCCAGGAGGGATACGAGCATCTGCGGAAAGCTGTCGAGATGGCTCCGGACTTCGCGGATGCGCACAACGAGTTGGGAACGGCACTGGCAAAGACCGGACGCATCGGCGAGGCGATCGATGAACTGCAAAAGGCCATCACATTGCTGCCCACTTCCGTCGAATATCGTTACAATCTTGGTTTTGTAATGGGATTACGCGGGGACTACGCTGGGGCAGTGGAAACTCTTCAAAAAGCCGTGGAGCTTAGCCAAGGCAAAGATTTGCGGTGCCTGGCCGCGATTGCTTTCGCCTATTACAAGAGTGGACAATCGGCCAAGGCCATACAATCCGCACAGCAGGCGCTGGATCTGGCCGTCCAGAAGCACGACGAGCAAATGGAGAGGAACCTGCGGAATGACCTGGAGCATTACGAACGGGACGCGGTAAAAGCGCAACCCCAGTGACGATCCGTCCTGTTTGATGCGAGCTCAGGGGATGTTTCTGTTCTCTTCAAAACGCTTCTGATCCCGGCTACAATCCAGCCATGACACCCAGTCTCCGTTTGCCTTTTGGTAGTGCGCTCATCCTTCTTTTTTTGGTCCCTCTGGCGATTCTTCCGCGGCCGATTGCCGCGCAGCAGCACTGGAACCTGGGAGAAACGTTGGTCATTACGGACGCCAACATTGTGGACGTGCGCAGCGGCGAGATTCTACCGGACCAGATCGTCGTCATCGAAGGCGATCACATTGTCGCTGTGGGACCACGCAAGAGCACGCGCTATCCGCGCAATGCGCCGAGCGTGAATGCCAAGGGCGGCTACCTGATTCCGGGCCTGTGGGACATGCACGTTCATCTGGCGTTCGGCGATTGGTTTCCTCGCGCTGAGGAAATCTCGTTGCCGCTGTTCGTGGCGAATGGCGTCACCAGCGTGCGCGATATGGGCAGCGAACTGGAAACGGTGCAGAACTGGCGAAATGAAATGGAGTCGGGGCGCCTGCTGGGCCCGCGCATCATGACCTCCGGCCCGATGCTGGATGGGCCCAAGCCGCGCTTTCCGAGTTCCTTGGCGATCGCCACGCCGGACGATGGAAGGCGCGCCGTGGATGATTTGAAGCGCCGCGGCGTCGATTTCGTCAAACTACAATCGTTGATCCCCCGCGACGCCGTCTTCGCCATCGCGGATGAAGCAAAAATACAGGAGATTCCGTTTGAGGGGCATGTGCCGGATTCCGTGCGCGCCATGGAAATGTCCAATGCGGGCATGCACAGCTTCGAACACCTCATCGGAATTTTTGAGGGCAGCTCGCCCCTGGAATCCGATTTCCTGAAGGGAGGAAAGACTGAAGCGAAGTTCCTGGTGAGCTACGATCCAGGGCGGGCCGCAGCCCTTGCCGCGGTACTGGCCAAGAATCAAACCTGGCAATGCCCCACGCTGGTCTGGGAACGTGGCGGCAATCTGATTGACGTAACGGATTTTTCCAAGGATGAGCGCGCGAAGTACATTCCGGCTTACTGGAAAGAACAAACGTGGAAGAAATTCACGGAGCAGGTTGAGAGCGAGTTCAATACCGACGACCTGGCAACGCGCAAGGCATTCCTGGAAAAAGAACTTGAGGTAGTGCAGATGCTGCACAAAGCGGGCGTGCCGTTCCTGGCAGGCACCGATACGCCGTCGGGGGTGTACATATTCCCGGGCTTCAGTCTGCACGAGGAATTGCAGCGTTTTGTGGCTGCGGGATTCACGCCGTTGGAGGCTCTGCAGACCGCTACACTGAATCCTGCGCGTTTTTTCCAAATGCAGGACAAGTTGGGCACCATCGAGCGTGACAAGTTTGCCGACCTGGTTCTGCTGGACGCCAATCCGCTCCAGGACATCCACAACACGCAAACAATCGCGGGTGTGATACTGAATGGGCGCTATTTTTCGCGCAAAGATCTGCAGAAGATTTTGCAAAAGGTGGAAGACGCCGCCAAGAAGGAAGCACCCGGCCCGAGTTCACCCAGCGTTTTTTGAGTGGCCTGAAGCCTGCCTGTTCTCCTCCCTCGCTAAATAAAGGAGGGGTTCCCAAAGGATTTGGGAACCCCGTCCGGTCCAACATGAAGTGGCATCAGAAGGTGAGGCGCAGAGCCATTTGAATCTGGCGAGCGCTGCCGATAGTTTTGTTGACGTTGCCCAAGCCAAACGGGCAGTTGTAGAAGCCGTTCGTTTGATTGGCGGTGCCGCATCCGGTAGGCATGACAGGCAGTGCGTTCGGTCCGGTTTGCGGAAAGCCGTTGTAGTACTGGTTTTGCGAGACGTCATCAATGGGAATGTCGAAGCTGGGAGTGTTGGTCACGTTGAAAATATCAAAGCTGAACTTGAGGTTGGTGCGTTCGGTAAGGCTGGTGTCCTTGACGAGGGAAACATCCATGCGTTTTTGCCAGGATTGCCGGAAAATGTTGCGCTCGCCAGTGGTGAAATTGGTTTCGTAGGGATCGTTCATGGGAATGGCGCCATTCAGAGCACCGGGCTGCAGGAGGGGAATCGTGAAGCAGGAGGCGTTGAGGGCAGGCAATCCGGGTACCGCGCCGCTGTTGCCAGTCACGGCACTGCTCCGGGTGCAGCCTGGCGCCAATGGCACGATCGGATTGTTAATGCCATCGTTGACGCCGTAAAACAGGCTGCCAACCGCGCCGGTGTAATCAATGACGCTGAAGGGCTGGCCGCTCTGATAAATGGCGACGCCTTCAATGGCCCAACCGTTGGTGAAGCGCCCCTTGAGGGAGGCCGCATCGGCCGAGAATTTCGGCAATTGGTAGACGTAGTTAAAGTTGAAAACGTGGGTACGGTCGAAGTCCGAGGTTCCATAGGCGTCGCGAAGGTGTGTGGGATTGTTTCCGTTGTAGAACAAGCCGAGTGCGCTTTGCTCGTCGGTGGCGTGGGAGTAGGTGTAAGAGAAGCCAACCTGTAGCCCGTGGCTCAGCCGTTTCTCGACGTGCGATTGCAGTGCGTTGTAGGCGGAAATGCCGGAGGCTTCGTAGCTCAACGATTCCGAGGAATAGCCAACGTACGGCACGCGCATATCAACGTTGCCGCCTTCATACGTGGCCATGTACGTGCCCTGAGGCTGGCCGTTCGCGTCAGGCAAAGCTAGGAAATTGCCGCTGGGATCAAGAAGGGTGTAACCGTAACTGTAGGCTTGCCCGTTAATGGGATGAGAAGGCGAAGCGATTTGCGCCTGGTTGAAAGGCACCGGGATGACCAGGTGACGGCCGAGGTTGCCGACGTAGCCGATCTGAATTAACAGGTCGTTGCGCGGCTGCCACTGAATGTCCAGAGTGTTATTTATGGTGTAGGGAAGCTTGTTCTTGCGGTCATAGACTGCGAATGCAAAAAGCTGCGCCCCGTCTTCAATTTCTGAGACACTGGGCAAATAATTAATGATATCTGCAGGATTTCCGGTCGGGGGGGTCTGCGGGCCGTTGCTGCCCCACGGGTATGCGAGCGAACCGCCGGTTCCCGATGTGCCGGGGCCAACTTGCGTGGAATCACAGGTTGGGATATAGCCCTCATACGGGGTCTGCAATACCGTTTGGCACAACTGTGAGTTCACGAACGGGGGCGTCTGGTTCACGCCAAAAGGGCCACCCGTGATCACGCCGGCAGCAAAGCCCGGGGAAAAGTACGAAAAAAGTTCACCGCGGTCGTAGTACAGGCCGGTTCCGGCGCGGACTACAACCTTGTTGTGGAACATTTCCGGACTCCAAGCGACGCCGAGTCTCGGTGCAAATCCCCACTGGCGACCAGTAAGAGTGGAGTTGCTGACTCCCTTGCTGGGGAAATCCTTGTTGTTGCCGGCAACAATGAATCCGGTGGAGGTTACTTCACTGCCGTTGAAAGCGTACAGAGAGGGATCAAAATTGTAGATGCGCCCGTATTTTTCCGTGAGCCCGCCGTTCCAGTCGTAGCGCAGGCCCAGCATGACATTTAGATTGGAGCGCAATTGGTATTTGTCTTGAATATAGAGCCCGGTCTGCCCGGCACGGTAGTAGCGGTTTGCATTTCCCTGGAGGTATGCGGAGGTCACGAACCCGTTGGAAGTGTAGGGAGTAACATCGCCGAGCAGGAATTGGGAGAAATCCACAACGCCAATATTGCCGGTGTTGGTTCGATCATCGCGCGTGTCCAATTGCGTGTAGGCGTAGCTTCCGCCGAAGGTGATGGTGTGTTTGCCCTTCGTCCAGATCGCCGTGGCCGAGGGCATGAAACGGTTTTGGAAAACGCCCGTGAAGGCGCCCTGGGAAGCCGAGCCTTGACCGATGGTGAGCGCGGCATCGGCGACTGGGGCGGGGTAAGCGCAGTTGGGATTGGAATTAGGGCAACCTGTATTATAGGGAGCATAATTTCCGAAGGCATCCACAATGGTGATGCCGGGGAATATCTTCGAGCCAAACGTGTCGATGCTTGTGGATGATGATCCGAATGGAATGGAGGATGGCCCAAAGGGTTGCGAAATGGTGCTGTAGACCTTCTCCCGGAGGAACCCAAACGTTTCACTGACGCTGAAGTTTGTTCTGAGGGTCTGGGTGTTGCTGATGGAGAAGACCTGGCTGCCCGCATCCAGATGTTGATCGAAACCTGCAACGCTGGAATAAGCGTACGGGGCGACGGTCGGATCATGCTGGTAGTAATACTTCAGCGCCACCGTGTCTTTGGCCGTGGCGTTCCAATCCAGGTCGGCTACAGCCTGATTGGAGGTGAACAGGGCAGTGCCTGGCACAATCGCGTTTTCGGGAAAGTTTACGGTGGGCGTCTGCCCGTCGGCCGAGGGGATCAGATATTGCCCGTTTGGCAGTTTGTACTGCAACAGCGCGAGAGCAACGGGACTGATTTCACTTGGGGTGACTGTGGCGGGGAAGTTCTGGCACGGCGGAGTCGGACACCAGGAAGTCACGTTCGTGGTGTTGACAAGATTAGCCAGAGCCTGCGGGCTACGGTCATCCGTGAGGCCCGCTGGCACGGTAATGCGCGAGAGGCCAATTTCCTGGTCAGAACTGTGAATCTGCTGATAGCTGATAAAACCGAAGAGCTTGTCCTTGATGATGGCGCCGCCGACGGTTCCGCCAGCATCAACGCGATGCAATTCAGGATTTTTCTCATCCGCGGGGATGTTAGGGTCGGCATTGAAGAAGTAAGGCGCGGCATTCAGCGCGTTGGTGCCGCGATGAATGTAACCGGTTCCGTGAAGAACGTTGCTGCCGGAGGCCGTGCTCATGTCAATGTGGGCGCCGCTGGTGGAGCCTTGCTGGGCGTCGTACATCGAGGTATTGACGCGGAGTTCCTGGATCGATTCCGGTGCGGGCGTTGGGAGCGCCTGACCAATGGCGAGATAGGGAGAAGCGGTGCTCTGAATAATCGCCGCGCTACTGCTGGCGGCGCCGCTGACACCCGTATTGTTCACGACGCGGGCAGAAGCTACCTGACTGGTACTCTTGCCATTGAACAAATTGCTGGCGTCGACGCCGTTAAGGAGAAAACTGTTGCTGGTGTCGCGCTGGCCGTTGGCCCAGATGGGCTGATTGCCCAGCCCGCTGTTGGCGCCGGTGCCGCTGGGCAGTTCGGAGTTGACGCCGGGAGAGAGAATGGCGAGACCCGTAAAGCTGCCGGTGGACAAAGGAACGGACTGGATTTGATCTTTTTCGAGGATGTAGCCATTGGTGGTATCTTCGGCGTTCATCAGCGGCGCCGCCTCAACCGTCACCGTCGTGCCCACGAGACCCACCTTCAGGGTTGCGTTTACCGTGGCGGTGCGATCCGCCTGCACAGTGATCGACGGAATCTTAAGCGTTTGAAAACCATCGTGGGTGAAGGTAAGGGAATACGTGCCGATGGGGAGGTTCACGAAATCGTAGCTGCCGACACTGCTGGTTTTTTGTGTGCGCGTCAGTTTGGTGGCGTCGGCGATGAGCGTGACATCCGATTGGGTGAGTGCGCCACCCGAGGAGTCAGTTACCGTCCCGGTAATGCCGCCAAGCGTCTGCTGTGAAACCGCATGAGGTGCAAGAACGAGGGAAAGGCAAAAACAAAGGCGGGATGCAAACAGGAAAGAAAAGAATCTGCCTGTGGTCTTGGTCATTACTATGATGCCTCCAAAGATTTGCAGAAATGCATCGCCACTACCTTCTTCCGGAGGTAGACCAGGCAATGTCCGACGAATGAAATTGGAATTCTCCAGTTCAACCCCTACTGCCAAGCAAATCATTGCGAGCAAATTATTCCAATTAGGTGTGGAATCGAAGTGCAAACTTTAGTTTTCCTCGATTCGTTTTTTCAATTTCGCGATTCTGAACAGGTTTTCCACAGAGACAGCAGCAACTTGAGGATTTCCACAGATGCAGTGAATGAAATTAAGCGTACTGGGTGGCTGGAGCGCGAGAGTTTAGAGTGTAGCTAGAATGGGATCCTGGAGGGGAAGAGCCGGTTTTTGCCGACTCTTACTGATACGGAAGAATTGCTTCAGTCTTCGGCCAAAGCCGGTCTCTGTTTCCGTACCCGCCAGAAGAACCAGGACATTCCCAGGACAAGATACGCGAGATAGATATAGGGAAGTTTTCCGTATGGCCCTTCAGGAACGGGATACAGGTTACCCGCGAGTGCGAGCAGCATGGCTAAACACGCAAGCCAAGGGATAATCCTCGAACCGGGACGGCAGGCGTTATGCATGCGAAGGTAGCCTGGCAGGGCCGCGCTGACGAGCGCGTAGGTCACAATAAAGCCGTAGGTTGCTAGCGAGCCCAGCCAGCCGTATACATCCAAGCCGCTGGCGCCGCGAGCCGCAAGAATGGCCACAGGAAGAACTGCGGCGGCTCCAGTGACCGCAATGGCAAGGCCGGGGGTTTCGTTCCGCAAGTGCGTTTTCTGGAGGGATTTGTGGGCAAGCCCGTTGTGTGACATCAGAAGAAGGACGCGGGCGGCGGCCGTGACGCAAGCCAGCGTGCCCGCAAACATGCTGACCAATGCTCCGATATCGATGAGCAGGCCGAGTATGGGAAGGCCGCCAATTTGCGCC
The DNA here is from genome assembly GCA_963702915.1 of Candidatus Acidiferrales bacterium. Lineage (GTDB taxonomy): Bacteria > Acidobacteriota > Terriglobia > Acidiferrales > UBA7541 > Acidiferrum. Next base: position 4,373,346 of record OY969770.1, on the reverse strand, counting down.
AGCACGCGCATAGGGGCCGGACTTGTGCCAAGATCCTGTCCCACGCTTCGCAATCCAAGCACCTCCGCGTAGGCGCAAGCGGTGAAGATAGCGCCAGCGAGAAGAGCACTTTGAATGACTGCGCGGGGAATAGTGCGCAAGGGATTGCGCGCTTCCGCCCCGAGTGTCGTGGCGCTTTCAAAGCCCGCAAAACTGAACAGGGCAAGCACCAGGCCCAAGCGCAGGCCACTGCCGCTCATGCCCTGGAGGCGAAACTGTTGCCGGTCCAGGTGCCAACCATGACGCACCAGAACGAGCACCACCACGATCAGAATGAACGAGACGGACACAGCTTCAATCCATAACATCAAACGCGCCGAAATTTTCACGTCGCGCCAGGCGATCCAGATGGAGATGGCCGTCACCGCAAGGGCGAGGAAAACAGCAGAGATTCCGTGGCCAATGGCATCGCGCAGCAAGAGGTTTCCATAGTGGTAGAAGCCTCCGATTACGCTTGAGCCTGTCGCGATATAGGCGAGGAGGAGGCTCCATGCGGCAATCGCGCTCATGGAGGGCGGAAGGATCATGGAGGCGTAAGTGTAGAGCGAGCCTGGCGAAGCAGAGTAGCGAGCAAATTTGCCAACACACAGCGCGACAAGAAGCATGGCTACCGTCGCGAGCAGATAAGCGAACCATGTACCGTTTCCGGCGAGCGCACAGACCAACGGGATGGTTGCTACGGGAGTGGTGGTGGGAGCAATTGTGGAGACGGACTGCGCCAGGGTCTCCATGGGGGAGAGCACTTCGCGCCGCAATCCATAGCCGGCTGTATCCGTCTGCTCTGACGCCATATTATGAATTCAGCTCCGAATTTCGTATTCTTCCTCTAATCAAGAAGCAAGTGCGGTTACGATATAGGCTCAATTCATTTGGTACAAGGGGCTTTTGATCATCGATAAGCAATTGGGGCGCAAAGTTTCGTTTCAAAGATACCGAAATACCGATCGAGTTCCCGCTGCTACCCGGAATTGGCGCTTGTTTTTCACCACAGCGGTGGCATCGGAGGGTGTGGTATTGGCGTGTTGGATATGTTAGTCCTCCTCAGTCAGGAGAAAACATGACTTCTACCCTGGGCTACACGGGCATGCTCGTCGTTGCACTGGCGGAGGCGCGACTTGGCCTGCAGGAAGGCGGCATCCCCATCGGGGCGGCCATTTTCGACGAGGCAGGGAAACTGTTCAGTGCAGGACACAACCGCCGAGTGCAGCAAGGTGATCCTTCCGCGCATGGAGAAACGGACGCGTTCCGAAAGGCAGGGAGGCAGAAAAGTTACCGTAAACTGATTATGGTGACCACGCTCGCACCCTGCTGGTATTGCAGCGGTTTGGTGCGACAGTTTGGATTCGGCACTGTGGTAGTTGGAGAGAGCAGGAATTTTCAAGGCGGCATCGATTGGTTGCGTTCCCTGGGAGTGCGCGTAATCGATCTCGATTCGCAGGAATGCATATCGCTGCTGGCCGGCTATATTCGCATGAATCCTGCAGCGTGGAATGAAGACATCGGCGAAGAATAGTATCCGTTTGGCACATAGCGGGAGTGGAATATGGCCTTGATGATCCAAAATGTCGATATCGTGCCCGTGGACTCGCACGGTCGTGCGGATGTTTTCGTCGAGCTGCACGATGCGGCGGAGGTTTCACGCGCGGGGATCCCTACGGTTATGATGTTTGTGCAATCGCTGAAAGGCATCAGCCATAATAAAATTGAAGACACCAAGGAAGAGCACCTGGAACTGTCGGTCGTGGCGCTGGATCGCCTTGCATCAAAAACGATGGATTGGATTCTGAAGCAGAACTAAAGCTCGCAAGATTTCAAGGAAGGAAACGCAACTCATGGATTCTCAATCCCGCAAAGTGGTGCAAGAAAACCGCGACTACACGATGTTCTCCTGGTCCGTGCAGGGGACATCGAATCCAATTCACATGAAACGAGGCCAGGGCGTCTGGTTCTGGGATGGCGACGACAATCGTTGGCTGGATTTCAGCTCGCAACTCATCAACCTGAATATTGGCCACCAGCACCCCAAGATGCTGGAGGCCATCAAGAAGCAAGTGGATGAATTGTGTTTCGCGGGCCCCAGCTTCGCTACGGAACCCCGCGGCCTGCTTGGCAAAAAACTTGCCGAAGTGACCGGCCTGGCCAAGGCCTTTTTCACTTTGGGTGGCGCCGAATCCAACGAAAACGCCATGAAAATGGCCAAGCTCTTTACCGGCCGCGATAAGATCATCACGCGCTACCGTTCTTATCACGGCGCAACCATGGGTTCGATGACGGCTTCGGGCGACCCGCGGCGCTGGCCCGTGGAACCAGGAATTCCGGGAATCGTCCGTGTGTTCGATCCCTACTGTTATCGCTGCCCGTTCGGGCAAAAGGTGGAAACATGCCACCGCGAATGCGTTTCGCACATTGAAGAAGTTATACAAATGGAAGGCCCGGACAAGATCGCGGCCATCATGGTGGAAGGCATTACCGGCTCTAACGGTCTGCTGGTTCCTCCGGACGATTACTATCCCAAGCTTCGCGCGCTTTGCGACAAATATGCCATTCTGCTGATTGATGATGAAGTGATGAGCGGGTTCGGGCGAACCGGCAAATGGCTCGCCATGCAACATTACGGCATTCGCCCGGACATCGTGAGTTGTGCCAAGGGTTTGACGAGCGGCTACCTACCCTTGGGAGCCGTGATCGTCTCCGATGCGATTGCCAAACATTTTGAAACCCACATGCTTTGGGGCGGACTCACTTACAGCGGCCATCCGGTATGTTGCGCTGCTGCCGTTGCCAATCTCCAGCTTTACGAAGAAGAAAATATTTTTGGCAACGTCGAGCGACAGGGCCGCTATTTGGCTTCGCGCCTTGAAGCCATGAAGAAGAAGTATCGTTGCGTGGGCGATGTGCGCTACAAAGGGCTGTTCAGTGCGCTGGAACTCGTGAGAGACAAAGCGACGCGCGAGCCTCTGGCCCCGTTCAATGGCAGCAGCGGAGAGATGAGTAAGCTTGCCGCTCATTTGAAGAGCAAGCATCTCTACGCCTTCAGCCGCTATAACATGCTGTGGGTTTGCCCGCCGCTCATCATCAATGAAGAGGAACTTCGCCAAGGGCTGGAGATTGTCGAAGAAGGGTTGGCTCAGGTGGATGCCACGTTGGTACCTGCACCCGCTGCGCAACCGGCAGAAGCGCTTGGGCGAAAATAGTGGCGCTTGTTTGCCAACCAGCAAGCCTGCCTATTGAAAAACAATCCGTTCCTCTGCCAAATTTCATGCGAAAGGGCTAATCCCAAACATTTTTGGCATGGGAATAGGCGCTCGGAGATGCGTTGTACGCGAAAGTGTTTTAAACTGAATTAGGTATGGGCGTGTAGCTCAGCTGGGAGAGCACCTGCTTTGCAAGCAGGGGGTCAGGGGTTCGAATCCCCTCACGTCCACCAATTGCCAAACAATTTCAATGAGTTGCCAGTTTAGTAGCTGTCCCACGACGCCAGCATTGGAAAGGGTTAGCGCCCCGGTTCCTTCATCCGCCAGTGTGTTCAAAGAGCCCGACGTTCAGGAGTTCCTAGAGGAGAAAGCTACAGCATCGACTGAGTCGTAATGGAAATCAAAGCCCCGTCACCCGATTCCTTATTCGGCAGGATTCTGCAAAGCTGATCCGAGAACTCTACCAGCACCGGCCTCTTGCACGAAAGCAATGATGCGGACATTCTTTGCATTGGTGTCGGGCTTGAGCTTCACTTGCACGTCCTGATCGAAGTTCTTGCCCTTCGCCAGCTTGCCAACCTTGGTGAGCTCCTGGACAACGGCGACATGCTTCAGATGGTGTCCAGCGTTTTCCCCTGCGGAGACTTGGGATTCGGCATGGTCAAGCGCGATGGCCACAAAGATGTCCGCGTTGTGCTTTGCAGAATCACCGCTGACTGCGATGTGCGCGCGAAGCAGAGGCGGTGTGGCGGGATCAACCGTTACGGAGTCAATTTGGACTGACACCTTTGGTGCGGCCAGATCCTTCTGAAAGACTCGGCGAACCTCCTCTGGGTCACCTGCTTTCAGTTCGAGGTTTCCATCGATTATGAATTGCGGAGTGTAAGCAGTGTTGAGTCCGAGGGAATGGACATAGGCGCTCTGCCGGTCGGTAAAGAGAGCGGAAGAGTATGGATCCTTCCAGCCATCATGGTTCCAGTAATCCACGTGCTCACTGAGGACGATCAAATGCACACCAGGGATGGGCTGCAAAGCGTCCATTCGCTCCAAAAGGGCATCCGCGGGAGGGCAGCTGGAACAGCCCTCGGAAGTGAATAACTCGACGAGAATGGGAGTCGCGGGAGCGCTCTGCGGGTCCGTAGCTTGCGCGTGCGGCCTGCTGGTGGCCCAAGCCATCATGATCAGGAAGGCAAACATTTTCATGACTGTGTTAATACGAGTCCGGCTCTGCCGAATTCGTTGCCTGCGAAACGTGGCTGTTCCCGAAGCCATGGGCCTAGCTCCACAATTCCCTATCGGAGAGCACCCCCAAACTGTGCTCCATGTCAGAGGTAGAGAACACCCGTTAGAACTAGATGTCGATTATGCATTTAAGTTACAAAGAGGAGGCAGGTTTCGAATCCGCCACGACAAACATTTTGCCGCCAAATCACATTTGTCTACTGATTCTATTCCAAGCAGCCCTCGAGATTCGGTCGCATCTATGGCCATAGAGAAATCCTGACAGTCCCGCAACCTTCCCTAGGGCCGGAAAATTTCAGCTGGGGAGCTCGGGCTTCTCCAGTTCCGTCATGTTTTCCGTTGTCGCTTCTTTTTCCGCGCGTTTCGCCAGTTTTTTCTGAGCGCGCCGTTCTGCCTTCTCGCGTTGCTTTTCCTGTCTCTTCATTTCCTTTTGACGTTTCTGGAATGTGATGGCCATATAGCCTCCTTGAAATGGCTTGTTGCGATGGCAATATCGGATAAATTGTTGTGCGGTTACCAGCGAGGTTCGCGTGGCTGCCTCGCCGACTCGCGGTAATCCTCATTCGAAAATCCACTCCGACCCCCGCCGCCGCTGCTTCTGGGCGGGCGTGAAGCGTCTTTCGGGCGAGCTTCATTTACCTTCAGGTTGCGTCCGCCAATCGATTTGCCATCCAAGCCTGCAATGGCCTTCGCGGCTTCTTCGTCGTTGGGCATTTCCACGAACGCAAACCCGCGAGCGCGCCCCGTCTCGCGGTCTTTCACCAGGTTGATGCGCGTCACCTCCCCAAACGGCCTAAACAGCTCGCTTAAGTCGGTTTCAGTTGTCTGGAAACTCAGATTTCCCACAAACAAACTCTTCATTGCTCTTCTCCTTAATTTGCCAAGCTGCCCTAGAACCTTGTTTTCTTCGCTCGTTCATCCATTGATTCGAATGCCTTCTAATATGCGCCTTGCACAAAAATTTGGAATCTTCCCGAACGGGAAGGGTGACGCAATTTGCGTAGCGCCTTGGCCTCAATCTGCCGGATGCGCTCGCGCGTCACTGCGAAGACCTGCCCCACTTCCTCCAGGGTATGCTGGCTTCCATCGTCCAAGCCGAAGCGCAGGCGGATGATGCGTTCCTCGCGCGGCGTCAGCGTCCGCAGGATCGAGGCAATCTGATCCCGCAAATTCAGGTGAATGGCGGCGTCGGAGGGAGAGAGCACAGCTTTATCCTCGATGAAGTCGCCCAAATGGGAATCGCCTTCTTCCCCAATGGGCGTCTCGAAGGACATCGGCAACTGCGCAATCTTTTTGGTTTTGCGCACCGCATCAACAGGAATATCCAGGCGTTTGGCGATTTCCTCGGAAGTGGGCTCGCGCCCCAGTTCCTGCACCAACTGTTGGCTGGTGCGAGCCTGCTTGTTGATCGTTTCGATCATGTGAACGGGAACGCGGATCGTGCGCGCCTGGTCCGCAATCGCCCGCGTGATGGCCTGGCGAATCCACCACGTGGCATAGGTCGAAAATTTGTACCCGCGGCGCCACTCGAACTTGTCGGTCCCCCGCATGAGCCCGATATTGCCTTCCTGGATCAAATCCAGGAATTGCAATCCGCGGTTCGTGTATTTTTTGGCGATGGAAACAACCAAGCGCAAGTTTGCTTCGGTCAACTCTTTCTTAGCTTGCTCAGCCTCAGCCTCGCCAAGCTGGATTTGCGTGAGCGCGCGCTTCAATCCATTGAGCGTAACTTCGCTGGACTCTTCGATCTCCTTGAGACGGGCGCGGCACGAACGCAATTCCCTGCGCGCTTCCATCGAGGCTTCGCCGTGATGAGATGCCTTGACGCGGCGTTCCAGGCGGGCAGCCTCGCGCTCCAGCGTGTGCAGGTGTTCAACAGCATGGCGCAAAACTCCAATCAGCCGCTTTTTCTCGCGCTCCTTGAACTCCAACGAGCGGATAAGCAGCGATATGGCGATCCTGGTCCGCAGCACGCGGCGCTTGGCACGCAAATAGGCACGCTTGTTGGAAACGCTGATGCTTTCCAGTTTGCCGGCCTGCTTCTGTGCCAAAACATGAAGATTTTCGATCTTCTCGATGATACGCAGCGTTTGCCGGGTTTTTTCCTCGACTTTTTCCGCGGTCAGCTCTTCCTCGTCAATCTGCACGACATCCTTGATGGACCTGTGCCCGCTGCGCAGATCCGCGCCCACGGCCATCAATTCCTTCACGACAATTGCTGAACGCGAAACCGTTTTAAGTACCCGCGTATTCCCGCGTTCCAATCGCTTGGCGATGACCACTTCACTTTCACGCGTCAGAAGCGGCACAACGCCCATCTCGCGCAGATATACGCGCACAGGATCGCTTGTCTTCTCTCCCTGCACAGCCGTTTGTTCGACTTCTCCATCTTCGCGCCGCGATTCCTCGTCAGGAACCTGCACTCCGGCCTGCTCCGCCGTTTCAGGGACTGGCAACGCGGCTTTGGCGTCGGAAACGTCCTCGAAGAAACTAATCCCTTCGCCCTCGAAAATGGAGAAGAGCCCGTCAATCTGTTCCGCAGTGAACTCGTCGGAGGCGAGGATCTCATTGACCTGGTCATAGAGCAGGTAGCCCTGTTCCTTACCTAGTTTGACAAGGTTCTGAACGATCTCTGGTTGTTCCTGAACTTCTCGCGACAATGGTTGCTCCTGTTGACCCACTGCCAAAATCGGCCCGGCTTCCCTGGTACCTTTACCGTCAACCTGCGAAGACACCCAGGCATGGCCTGGTGGACGGCGAACGTGAAGTATGGATCGCAGCCTGGGCTGTCTCAAGCTGCTTCATGTGGACAGGACCCGGCGGTCCTGATGCCCCCGTTTGTGGCGCGGTCTCTAATTGTCAGATGTGCGCACTACTAGTATACACGAATGGCCTCACCTCTGTGGCCATTCGATCCGCGCGCTTAGTTTTGCATCTGTACTTGCAGGATTTCTCCCGGCAGCGCAATCATCGTCGGCCTTTGCGGGGAATGCTTGCGAGGAAGCTCATCCTGTCCCCGGCCACGGTTATCTGGTGCGGGGCCATTGACAGTCATCCGCTCCATGCGGATCCCGAGCGCGCGCTCAAGCTGGAATAAGTCCGAGCGCTGCTCGTTCGCAAAAAGGGTGGAAGCCAGGCCATGTTTGCCGGCGCGTCCGGTGCGTCCAACTCGGTGGATGAAATTCTCCGCAACCTCGGGCAAGTCGTAGTTGATCACGTGGGCAATCTGCTCAACGTGGATGCCGCGCGCCGCAAGGTCCGTGGCTACAAGCACTCGATAGCGCCCTTGCTGAAATCCGGTCAGCGCTGCTGTGCGTTGCGATTGCGAGCGATCTCCATGGATCGTCGCCGCAGCGATACCTTCGCGCTGCAATCCTTTGGCAATCTTCTCGGTGCCGCGCTTGGTGCGAGAAAATACCAGGCACCGGCCGCTCTCTTGAATCAGCAATCGGCGCAGGAGCTCCAGCTTTCCATTCGGCGCAACTTCATAAGCGTGCAGCCGCACGTTTTCGGCGGGCTTCAGGGTTGAGCCCAAAGCGATGCGGACCGGGTTTCTGGTGTATTCCTTCACAAGGCGCGCCATGTCCCCTTCCATGGTTGCCGAAAAACACATGGTCTGCCGTTCTCGGGGCAGCGTCCCTGCGATCCTGCGAATCGCGGGAAGAAAACCCATGTCCAACATGCGGTCGGCCTCATCGAGTACGAGCATCTGCAGATTGCTGAAGTGCACCAGATTGCGGTCCATATAGTCTTCCAGGCGCCCGGGAGTCGCGACAATCACGTTTGCTCCATTGCGAATGGCCCTCAATTGCTGCCCCTCGGCGAGCCCTCCCACCACCAACGCCGCCGCTGCGAGTTGCTTGCCGCGCAATGCGTTGTATTGGTCCAGCACCTGCATCGCCAGTTCGCGCGTGGGCACAAGCACCAGCGCTGCGATGCCCGGTTTGTTCCTTTGCAGGAGCTTTTCTATTATGGGGATAAGAAACGCCAGGGTCTTGCCTGTCCCGGTTTGTGCCGTTGCCAGCACATCCTTGCCTTCCAATGCGGGAGGAATCGCCGCGGCCTGCACCGGTGTAGGCACCGAAAAGCCGCTGGACGAAATTCGCTCCTTCAGGTAAGGAGAAATCGATAGTTCTGAAAAATTTTCCATTTTACTTTCTTACTGGCGTCCATGGTTGCAGGACTTTCCCTTAAAGTCAGGAAGGCACGACGACGTGGTTCGCCAGACTTGTTTTTAAATTACGCTGAAAACGAACGGAGGAAACGTAGGGCGGGGATTCTCAGATCACAGTACAAACCAGAGGGGCCGCACAACACAGCCGCGGTATTAAGCGCACAAGAAGAGTATCACATCCGGGAAAACCGTGCTGGGCGATCTTGCTAATTGTTCAAAAGAACTTGCGCGGTGGTAACCAGCCTGAAGCCTGGTCAAGCCCTGCAGAGTCCTTTCCTCGAACTAGCCTGGCCTCCATTTACTGAGCTTTCGCTGACCCTTCCTGTTCCTGGTCCAGCGCCGGATGGCACTTTTCCTGGATTCCATCTGCAGAAGTTTTTGAATGTCACTGGCATCCCGGTGTTTGTGCATAGCCGTGCCACTCGCCTCCAGAAAATGAAGCGGATCGCGGAAGCTCTGCAGTTCGCGATAGTAGTAGAGGGCGCTGGGTCTTCTTTGCCGGAACCTTAAATTCTTCAGGAATTTCAATTCTTCGCCCGTGGCATCGCCGCTCAACGCAGTGTTGCCCAGGAATTCCTGGAGGCCCGGTTCTTCTTCTAAGAATGGCGCGCGTCCCGTTTCCATGAACTGAAATCTCAGGAACTCCGTCGCCGCTAATCCTTTGTTCAACTCGATTTCCATTCCGAAAGTCTTTAGGTCGATGTCCCAGGAGTCAATCATCGGCTCCAGAAAAATCGCGCAGTGCTCGACGGAGACGTTGAACACATCTGTGTCCAGAAAGTCCAGGGTGATGGCGCGCATCTCTTCATGCGATTGGCGGCGGAGTTTGGCGGCATTGCGCGGCCAATTTTCGCTTTCCAGCTCCTCGCGGGCGATGCTCTGCGTCACGTCCAGCAGCGTCTGCGTTACCAGCCTCTCCAACTCGCCAAACGCCTGCTTCTCGAAAATCTCGCGCACTTCGATTCGTTTTGACGGCCGACATTTCCGGATGATCAGCTCGCGCACCTCCTTGAAGAGCGGTGCCGGCGGATCGGCCAGCCTCTTCTTCAATTCCTCCCTGCGTTGCGCCTCCACCATCGCGGAGAGCTGGCCCTTGGGCAGTTTCAGAAACGCGGTCATCTTCTCGTACAGATCCGTACGATCCGCGGCTGGCGGGGCCTTTTTGCGCGTAAGCAGTTGGGAGATGTAGGACTCCGTGACTTGGGCGGCAGCCGCGAGGTCGCGCTGCTCCAGGCCAAGTTCCTTGAGCCTCTGTTGAATCACAAAACAAACGTCCACAAGCGTTCCTCGGCTGGATTTAACAACTACGGTAAAGTATATCTCATCGGTACTCGATTCACTTGACAAATATGGTAAACCAGCGCATTCTGGAAGTGCGATCAAGGCTGCTTTCAGGTCTTCCAGACCCTTGCACCTTCCTGAACCTCTCCCTTGGTCTTGTAACCCAGGAGAATTCCACGTTTACTCATCGATTGCGGGTGCTAGGGACAAAGGCCCCGCGATTCTTCCACCAGGGGTCGGGCCATGCCCTTCCCATCTCTTCTTCCTCTGTTCTCGACAAAGGAGTCAGCGACGCAGGTTCTCATTTGGATTTCTTACGGATGAGCTGCTGTCACGAAGGATCGTCCTGAATGATGCAAGCAGTAAATGAATCGGATTTTCTCTTTTGCGAGCAAGAAAAGGGAAAGGGATAGGAAAAGGAAACGCGTATGACAAAACTGTATGTTGGGAATCTCTCGTTTGGCATGACGGATGAAGCGTTGCAGCAGCTTTTCGTTACGAAGGGATATCAAGTGGCCTCGGCTCGCGTCATTACTGACCGCGAAACCGGGCGCTCGCGCGGTTTCGGCTTCGTGGAACTTGGAGCCGCTGACGACGCCGCCAAAGCCATCGGCGAATTCAATGGCATGGATATTGAAGGCCGCGCACTGCAAGTCAACGAAGCGCGTCCGCAGGAATCGCGAGGCGGCGGAGATCGTTCCGGCGGCCGCGGCGGCTACTCCGGTGGGCGTTCCGGCGGCGGAGACGGCCGGCGGCGCTACTAGTCGTCCCCACGAAGCACGCAAGTGATTTCTTGCAGCTTTGCCGCCCTCGTTCGCACACCGTCCGCAGAGAACGACGAGCATTGTCTAGTCTGATTTGGAGGAACGATTCATGAGTGTCTCGGTTGGCCAGTACATCAAGCATTTTCAGTACGGTTGCGGGGTCATCACGGAATCCAGTTCCGACCGCACCACCATCGATTTCGACGCACACGGCCCCAAGCTATTCGTCACCAGTTTGATGGTTGTTGAACCCGCCGAAGGAACTCCGCCAAAGCGACGCCGCGCCAAGCGCGTGAAGGCCGTAAAGCCGGCGCCCGCGCTGGCGGCCAAAGTGTTCGTGCCAGGAGCAAAATGAGCACCGGCATCATCGTTCAGTACATCGGCTTCCAGGCGAAGCCGCTATGCCGCGAGTATACTTTTCATGTCCGCGGGCCGGGCGAAGAACGCGATTTCACATTGAACATTGCCAACGAAGCGTTTACTTCCCATCGCGCGCGGTATCAGGATGCTCCGTCCATTTGCTCGGAGAGGCTGCAAGCTGAGCTCGCAGCTCACTCGAATAACCCCGAGGAAACGCAGTTCGTCATTACTGCAGCGGAGTTGGATTCCTATCGCGCGGCCCGTTCACCCAAGACTGCCGAGAAATTCTGGGGTCGCAAACCGCAAGAAGATTACTAGCCGTGGGAGCCTCTGAGAGGCAGCCGGGCCTACCCAGCCCTCCCCAACGCTCTCGACAAATTAAACCGGATTCTCATTCGCCTTTCGCTGAAAACTTGGTAAAGTGATGCCAAAGAGACGTTCTATTCGTTCCCTCTCGGAGGTCTCATGGCCGATTTGGATCTGCGTCCCCTTTCCCTTGGAGAAATCCTCGATCGCACGTTTACTCTCTATCGTCGTCATTTTCTGCTGTTCCTGGGCATCACCGCATTCCCGCATCTGCTCATCCTGGCCTTGAATCTGACGCAGACTCTTTACATGAAGATGCCCATGTTGCCGACCAAGCCCCCCGTCGAGCAATTTCAAGGGGGCATGCACACAGGCTTGTTCGCCTTTGGGATTATCGGCGGGATCATCGGTCTCATTGTCTACCTGGTCGCCTACCTTTTCTCGCAGGGAGGCACGATCTTCGCGGTCTCTGAACTCTATTTGGGCCGCACCACCACAATTAGCGCTTGCCTCCGCCGCATGTGGGGCCAACTTGGCAATCTATTTGGTGTAACCCTATTGAACGGCTTGGCCATTGCGGGCGCGGCGCTGTTCCTGATCATTCCGGGCATCTACGTCGCTTGCCGACTTATGATCTGCGTTCCCGCCGCCCTGTTGGAGGATCTCGGGGCTAGGGAGTCGCTCGGCCGTAGCTACCGTCTTACCCAAGATTATGCCGGTCGCGCCTTTGTGATCGGACTGCTTTACTTCGTGATCTTCTATTCAGCCAGCGCCTTGCTCATGATGCCCTTCAGCGTCGGCTTCTTCATCGCTATTTCCAATCATAATCTCGGGATGATGCGCCTGTGGTCCGCCTTGATGAATACAGGAAGCACTATAGTGCAAATTCTCGTGAGCCCTATTTTGCTGATCGCTACTTCCGTCTTTTATTTTGATCTACGGGTACGCAAGGAAGCCTTCGATCTGCAGCTCATGATGAATCCCGAGGGCGCTGTTTCGGGAAGCAGATCGATCGTCCCGTCTATACTCTCTTGATTGCCCGCGAATCCTTAAAACGGCTGTTCCGCGAGTTGCCGATGCAACAGTGTTTTTTTGTCCTCTCACTCGGGCTGTCGATCCTGGCGTGCCCAGTACTTCGTGCACAGGCCCGGCCCCCAGCCCCCATTCCACACGACTCCGCATCATCGGCTTACGACCTTCGCACGTTTGCCTTGGAGCTGCGCGGCATTTCCGCCGTTCTGAAGCACAATCCCACTTCAGCTGAACTCTCAGCCATGCGCGACGCCTTACCCAAAGAGTGGGTCGTCACCACACCGGAACGCTCCTATGCCATTTCCACCGGCCCGCTCCGCGAGAAACTAACTCCATCGACTCTCGCCAGCGCCCAGACATGGCTTGACCGCCTGGCGTTCGAAGCGCAGAGCTATTCCGATTTACAAATTGTGGATATCCAAAACGCGCACTCGGAGCTCACTCATATTCTCGCGCAATCCGAATTCGCCGCAGTCCAGCCGCCCAGCGAATGGGACCTCTTGCGCGAGCGCCTCTCCGCTTGGCTGACGCGACTGCTCCTCAAAATCTTTGGCGGTGTGTCACGTTATCCCATCGGTGGCAGAATCCTGTTTTGGCTCTTTGTTTTTGGCGGAGTCTTGTTCATCGCCTTGTGGGTTTTTCGCTTCCTCGTCAGACGCGACCGCATGGACGTCCTGCCGGCCAGCGAACTCCTAGTCCCCGCGCGGACCTGGCAGGAGTGGATTCGCCTCTCACGTGAAGCCGCCCACCGAAAGGACTACCGCGACGCGGTCCATGCAGCGTATTGGGCTGGCATCGTTCGGCTCCAGGACACCGGCATCTTGCCCAAGGACCGCGCCAAGACACCGCGCGAATATCTGCAGGCTCTCTCGGACCCCGCCGCGCACGATGTCCTCCCGCAACCTGCTCTCCGCGAAGCTCTGGCTGGCCTCACCGCGCGCCTCGAACGAACCTGGTATGCCAATCGCGGCACCAGGCCCGAGGATTTTAGCGATTCACTCCGGCAGTTGGAGGAACTTGGATGCCCGTTGGAATAGCCCCCTCCGACCGCAAACTCCTCCTCGCTGGAGGCGTTTTGCTCTTGCTGATGCTGGCCGCCACCGTAATTCTCGCGCCACCTCCTGAACAGCAAGAATCGGCGGTGCCGTCAACCTACTCTGCTCAATCCGGGGGCGCCAAAGCAGCTTATGTTCTGCTATCGCATCTGCATTATCCCGTGCGGCGCTGGGAGAATCCTCCCACGGAACTTGACACGGATCCCCGCAGAACCCTGCTGATTCTAGCCGAACCCGAGCAGGCCCCCAGCGAAGGAGAACGCAAGGCTCTCGAAGATTTTGTGCTTCGAGGCGGCCATGTCCTCTTCACCGGCGCGGAAATCCCCAACTTTTTTTCTGCCGCGAATATTTCTCACCTCCCTCCTGCTCCCGATTGGAAGTCGTATTCGCCGAAACTTCCTAGCCGGCTTACGCGCGGCGCTCAGCAAGTTTCCCTCCGGCCACAAGCCTCTTGGGGCAAGCTCGACTCGGCCCAGCTCGTCGTTTACGGCGAAACAGATTCCCCCGTGGTTGTGAGTTGGAGGCTCGGCAACGGCCAGATCCTCTGGTGGGGAAGTTCCACTCCACTCACCAATGCAGGTATCACCCGCGAGGACAACCTCGCCTTCTTCCTCAATTCCGTCTCGAACTGGTCGGTTGGGAAGCCCTACACCATTTATTGGGACGAGTACTTTCACGGCCAGCGCAGCTCTCTCTGGAGTTACGTGGGAAAAACCTCTATCGCCTGGGGCGGAGTTCAACTCGCCCTCCTCGCCTTCGCCCTTTTGTTCACCTTCAGCCGTCGTAGTGGCCCCATCTTTATCCCACCAGGCGTTTCCCGGCTCTCTCCTCTTGAGTTTGTTGACACCTTGGGAGGTCTCTATGAGCGTGCCGGCGCCGCCTCCTCCGCTGTTTCCGTTTCCTATCGACGCCTGCGCACTCTCCTCAGTCGTCAGCTAGGGTTCTCCGGAAACACATCCAACGCGCTGCTCGCCAGTGCCGCTGAGCAACGTCTTGGTTGGAGAGATTCCGGTCTTGCCACTTTGCTCATCCGCAGCGACGCCGCCACTCGCGTCGATCGCTTGCCGGACAGCGAAGCCCTTGATCTCGTTCAGAAACTCGAACACTTTGCCGCGAAACTCGGTATCCGCGCACTATTCCGACAGGAGAAAACTTAATCGTGCAATACCTATCCGAACTCTCGACTCATGTCCGCACTGAACTCTCTAAAGTCATCATTGGCCAGCAGGAGGTTGTGAACCAGCTACTCCTGGTGCTAGTCTGCCGCGGCCACGCCGTCATGGAGGGCGTTCCGGGCCTAGCCAAGACCCTGGCCGTCAAATCCCTTGCGCGCATCTGCGGCATCGGCTTCCAGCGCGTTCAGTGCACGGCCGACCTCATGCCCGCCGATGTCACCGGCACAAACGTCTTCAATCTCGGCAACAGTTCTTTTTCCCTGCATCGCGGGCCCGTTTTCACGGATCTGCTCCTCGTGGACGAGATCAATCGCACCTCGCCCCGCACCCAAGCGGCCCTCCTAGAAGCCATGGAAGAGCGCCAAGTCACTATAGACGGCACGCGTTATCCTCTCCCCGATAATTTCACTGTCCTTGCCACGCAAAACCCCATTGAGTTCGAGGGCACCTATCCTCTTCCAGAAGCTCAACTCGACCGCTTCCTATTAAAGATCCGCGTTTCCTATCCTTCGGCTGAAGAAGAGGTCCGGATTCTTTCACAGTATGAGAACGGTTTCGATCCGCACCGCCTGGAAGATATCGCCATTGCCCCACTCGATCCCGCTCTTCTTCCGGCGGCCCGGCGCGAAATTGAAAGTGTGCGCATTGAACCGGCGCTTCGCTCTTATGTAGTCTCGCTTGTGCGCCGCACGCGGGATTGGCCTGCCATTTCTCTAGGAGCCAGCCCGCGAGCCGCGGTCGGCCTCTTCTTCGTCGCCCGCGCACTGGCCGGCATGGATAACCGCGATTATCTTCTTCCCGACGACGTCAAGGCCGCAGCCTACCCAGTCCTTCGTCATCGCCTCATTCTGAAGCCAGAGGCCGACCTCGAAGGCCTGACCAGCGATCAGGTCATCGGTCAAGTGATCGCCGCAGTGGAAGTGCCCAAGTGAGATTTTTCGGATGAGGCTCACGTCATGAGCGTGCCGCAACCTCTTGTGCCACCGGAAATCGCCGCTCATAGCCATGCCCATGGCCGTCTGGGCATTGCGTTCGGTCCGCGCTTCTTTGTAGGCCTCTTGCTCGGTTTTCTGTGGCTGGTCCCTGCTTGGTGGGTGCCCCGCCTGATCCCGGCAATGTTCTTGTGGGACTTGTTGGTTCTTGCCGCGTTCGTGGTGGATGTAGGGCGCCTCCCGAAGCCCGCCGAATTGGAGGGCCGTCGTCAGTGGGAGCATGCGCCTTCCCTGGCCACTACCTCCCGCATCACGCTTGTCCTTCGCAATTTCGGGGCAGCCTCCATCCGCTGCAATCTTGTGGATGAAACGCCATCGGTGTTCCGGAAATTGCCACCCTCGCTCGAACTCGCCGTTGCGCCTCGTGCCTCATCGGAGATTGGTTACCCCATCTTGCCGCGTGCGCGCGGCGATGTGCACGTCGGACGGCTTTTTCTGCGTTATCAATCGCTTCTCGGTCTTGCAGAGCGTTGGGCTGTCGTGGAAATTCCGCAAACTGTCCGAGTTCTACCCGATCTCGAGCAGGCACGCCAACACGCGCTCTACCTGATTCGCAGTCGCCAGGTCGAAATGGAGCGCCGCCGGCGTCGCCAGCGCGGTCACGGCAGGGAATTCGAAAGCCTGCGTGATTATCGCCAGGGCGACGAAATGCGCGACATCTGTTGGACCGCCACCGCCCGTCGCCACCAACTTACCACTCGCATTTTTGAAATTGAGCGCAGCCAGGTGGTCTGGGTGGTCCTCGATGCCGGGCGCCTCTTGCGTGCGGAAATCCAGCTCTCCGGCAGCTCCCTCCGTCTTGCCAAACTCGATTTCGCGGTCAACGCCGCCCTTTCCATCGCTCAAGTCGCCCTCCAGTGCGGCGATCGTGTCGGCCTACTTGCTTATGGCCGTAACATCCAATCCAACATTGCTGCCGGTCGCGGGCCTCTCCACCTTCGCACTATCGTGGATTGCCTCGCGCAGGTCCACGCGGAGCCCTCCGAAGCCGACCATTCCCGCGCAGCCCGTGTTCTCCTCAGTGAACAAAGTCGCCGCAGTCTGGTTGTTTGGATCACTGATTTTGCCGAAACTCCCACTACTCCTGAAGTGATTGATTACGCCATGCAGATGACTCGGCGCCACCTGGTGGTATTCAGCGCAATGAATCAGCCCGATCTTTCTGCCCTCGCCGAAGCCATCCCGCAGACTCCTGAAGAGATGTATCGACACACTGCCGCACTTGAAATCGTCCAACGTCGCGATCTGCTCCTCCGCGGCCTTCGTCAGCGAGGCGTGTTCGCCTTTGAGCTGACACCCGGCCTGCTGGCCTCCTCACTTGTGAATCAGTATTTGGACATCAAAGAGAGGAATCTGCTGTAGCTGCGCTCTCGGCGCGCCGGTTCACCAAAAACAAGTAGGCCAACAACGCTACAAAAAGCACTCCTGCCAAAAGGAATTTCATCGCCAGCGGCGAGTTGCTGGGCGAATAGAAACCCTCGATTACCCCGGCGATCACCAGCATGGGAATCGTCCCCAGTAGCAGACGCGCGGCGCGCCCCCCTGCCTCCGCCAGCGATTTCTTTCGCGGAAGAAGGCCAGGGAACAACATCCCCCGGGCAATCTCCAATCCTGCTCCACCGGCGATGAAAATTGCGGGAAGCTCCAGCACCCCGTGAGGCGCGACAAAGCTCCACAGCTGGATGGCCATGCCAGCCTTCCATGTTGCCGCTCCCACCACGCCAAGCAACAAACCGTTCACCAGCATCATGTACAGCGTTCCCACCCCCGCTGTTATTCCAAAAGCAAAGGTCGCGAAAGCCACGGAAAGGTTGTTGGTCATGATCCCTGAAGAGGCTAGTGGCTTTATGGTTACGATCGAATCCGTCCACATCTGCTTTTGTTCGATCTTCTCCATCATTTGCGGCCCCATCAAGCGGTACGCAAATGCCGGATCGTGCACGGTCACCACCCACGCCACCAGCGCGGCCACGGCGAACACGCTCACCGCCAGCAGCGTCATTGGCCAGGTCTCGCGAAACACCTGCGGATAGGTGTCCCGGTAGAAGCGCACAATACCGCTTACCTTGGGCTTTTGCCCCATGTAGATCAAGTTGTGACACCGGCCCAGCAATTGATTCAGATAGGCCGATAATTGCTTGCTCGTGGCGTCTTCCCGCACAGTCGCCAGATCGGACGCGGTTTGGCGATATAATAAGCCTAGTTCCTGTAATTCAGTGTGGCGGAGCGCGCCGACTCCCCGGCCCGATCGTTGCACGAGTTCTTCGAGTCGTGCCCAATGGGGTTTCCGTTTTTCCAGCCACCGATTGGATATCATGCCGTCGAATCCTGACCCTTCCGGTACGCCTCTCGGCGCATTTGCCGACAAGCTTACCATTGAAACGCCGGAGCAAACCGCGCTCGATTTCGCCATTGCCGGAATCGGCAGCCGCTTTCTCGCTCTCGCTTACGACACGCTAATTCAGCTTCTCGTCGGCATCATTGTTGGCGTAGGTGGTTCCATCCTCATCGGGGTGTTTGCCACGATGGCCCCTCGGGCTTCCCTCTGGGGAATGGCCATTCTCATTCTGTTTTATTTCCTGCTCTATTTTGGCTATTACGCTATGTTCGAAATTATGTGGAATGGGCAGACACCCGGCAAACGCAAAGCGGGCATTCGCGTCATTAAGGATTCCGGCCGCCCTCTCACCCCCGCCGAATCCATCGGACGTAATCTCATGCGCATTGTGGATTGGCTCCCCACTCTTTACGCGGTGGGACTCGTGTCCGCCATCCTGACCAAGGAAAACAAGCGGCTCGGCGACCTTCTGGTCGGTTCTCTCGTCGTCAGAGAGACATCTCTTAGCGACCTCAAACCTGCTTGGCAAGCGGCACTTGCATCCTCCGAACTTTTGTCTTCTTCGCTCGGCGCGGATCGCCTCTCTCCCGAGGAATTTGCCCTCGTCGATTCCTTCCTCAATCGCCGGTCCGCTCTCGATCCGGGCGTCCGCTACAACATGGCCAGCGAAATTCTCCGCCGCCTCAATTCCAAACTTACCCTGCCTACGGGCGGTTCCCTATCCGCGGAGAAAATTCTCGAGAGTCTCGCCTACGAGCGTCGAGCCACAGGCCGCTACTCGTGAAGACAATCTTGACAGAACGGGGCATTTTGGATTGCGACCGCCGGGCCGGCTCTACGATCTCAGAGTGAGCACCGGGCACGGCGCTCGCCGCACCAGTTCATAAGCGGTTGCCGATGGCAGTTGGCCCGCCAAGCCGCGACCGCCCCGCAATCCCAGAATGAGCAGATCGCTGTCCTGCTCCGCCGCAGTTCGCAGGATCTCTGCCGCTGCTTCCCCAAAAAGCACCTTGAACTCCGGCTCGCAGACATTCTTGCAGGCCGGAGGCATCACTTTCTTCAGCCGGTTGATAAGGAAGTCTCGCACAATTTCTGCGCTCGCTCGCGAAGGTTCGCCGCTCTCCTCGGCCACGTGCAGGACCGTCAGCTTTGCTCCGTGGGCGTGCTCTAGCGCAAACGCGATGCTTGCCGCTCGCTCCGAGTGTGGTTTGAAGTTGGTCACGTACAGCAATCTCTGCAGTTCCGCTTTCTTGCCGGTCCCTGGCCGCACCTCCGGCCCCACGCTCAGAATCGGACATTCCGCCAGGCGGAAAATCTCCTCCGCCACTGCACCCAGGAGTAGTTTTTTCTGCGAAGTCCGCCCGTGTGTCCCCATCGCCAGGAGATCAATGTCGTGCCGCTCGATCAGTTCCTGCAGTACCGGCCACACCTGACCTTCAATGAGCAACTCCTCATGCTCCACGTCGCTCATCGCCGTGGCATCGATCCAACGCCGCAGTTCCCCGCTAGCAAATACCTTGGCTTTTTGTATCGCGTCCATGGAGGATTCGGGCGAGACGAAGTGGAAAACCTGCGAAGGAATCACGTGCGCCAAATACAGTTTGCTGTTAAACCGACGAGCCACCGTCAACGCATACTCCAGAGCACCCCGCGCCCCATCGGAGAAATCCGTGGCCACCAGGATGTGGCGGAACTCGACAACGGGCTTGCTTGGCTCATCTCTGACGGCGACTCTCCCTGAGGACATGAGGTGCATGCGCTCCAACATGTTGTGTGACAACTCGACTGAAGAGCGTGATGCACGTCACAGACCAACACGCCGCCCGTAACTATGTGCAAATACATGTGTTAGTGAGGCGTTTTCGCCATTCCTCGGCCGTCTGCGGCAGATCACCCAACTCCTAGGAGTTTCCCCCCACCCCAACCCCTTTTCCCCACCTACTTTTGGCACCCCTTTGTCCGGTTTTTTGGGCCCCACAACCAGTGATATCAT
The DNA here is from genome assembly GCA_963702915.1 of Candidatus Acidiferrales bacterium. GTDB lineage: Bacteria > Acidobacteriota > Terriglobia > Acidiferrales > UBA7541 > Acidiferrum. Next base: position 4,353,401 of record OY969770.1, on the reverse strand, counting down.
CCCCAAGATGTCGGCCCCGGTTCCAACGAAACGGCACGAAGAGACCTTCATCGAGGAGATGAAGCGCTACCTCCACGTCGGCGGAAACGACGCCATCCTCCTCAAACGCCTCTTCCCACGCATGGAAAAGCACCTTCCTGAAATGGCGGAGCGTTTCTATGCCCAGATTCCTCACCATCCCGGAGCGAGCCGTGTTTTCACGGGTGGCGAAGCCCAGGTTCTCCGGCTCAAGTCCACATTGCAGGCTTGGGGTCGCGGCCTCTTCAATGGCGTCTATGACGAACACTACGCGGACGATCGCTTCCAGATTGGTTTCCGCCACGTACGCATCGCGCTCGACCAGAAATACGTGATCAGCGCCATGGGTGTCGTGCGTTCCTTCCTCCTGGAGAAACTGTTCGACGAATTTCCTACCCGCGAGGAGCGCCTTCTTTATTCCCAGGCCCTTAGCAAGATCCTCGACCTCGACCTAAACCTGATGTGCGATTCGTACTTCCGTGCGACCATGGCCCACTTGCAGACACTCAATCAGGAACTCGAGCAGGCGAGCCAGCAACTTGCCGAAGCCAACGCCATCAAGGACGAATTCCTCGCCCAGGTTTCCCACGACCTGCGCACGCCGCTCAATTCCATCCTCAGTTTTACGAAGCTTGTCCTCGACGGCTTGTGCATCAGCCCCGAAGAGGAAAAAGAAGTTCTCCGGGACGTGTTCGACAGTGGCCAGTTGCTCCTTCGCCTCGTCAACGATCTCCTGGACATCTCCTCTATCGAAGCAGGCAAGCTGGCGCTTCAGATCGAGGAGCTTGATCCACGCGCAGTCCTAGACTCGACGTTGCCACTCGTCGCAGTGCAGGCGGCTTCCCGCAATCTGCGGCTTGTTGACGAAACTCTGGAGCAGCAACTTCCGTTCGTGCGGGGAGACGAAATCCGATTTCGTCAGGTGCTCTTGAACCTGCTTTCCAATGCCGTGAAGTTCACGCCCAGCGGCGGGGTTACGATTCGCGCCACTCCGAATCAGCCGAAAGACTTCCTGAGAATCGAAATTGAAGACACTGGCATCGGCATTCCCACGGAGAAGCGTGACTCCGCATTCGAGAAATTTGTCCGTCACGATCGCGCGGAGTTGAGCGGGATTACGGGTTCTGGCCTTGGACTGGCCATCGCGAAGCGGCTCGTCGAAATGATGCACGGCAGTATCGGTTTGGACGGAGGCGCCAATGGCAATGGCTCCATCGCCTGGTTCACCATTCCCCTGGCTACGCCATCAGATCCTTTGGAGACATTCCGCTGGAGACATTCCGCGCATGAATGACACCGCCCGGCAGGGAAGAAAGCAACGCATCATTATTATCGAAGACAACGCCTTGGTAGGGAAATTTTTTCAAATGGCACTGGAGCGTGCCGGTGGCTATTCCTGCCTGGTCAGTGAAGATGTGCCTGCGATCCTTCGCGAAGTGAGCGCGGGCGAAGTTGATCTCGTTCTCCTGGACGTCTCCCTCTCCAATGCCGAATGGGACGGCCATCGCGTCAATGGGGTTGAACTTTGCCGCATTCTGAAAGAAAAAGCCCCGTGCCGCCTCCCTGTGCTCCTCGCTACGGCGCACGCCATGAGCGGCGATCGCGAACGCCTTCTCGGGTCTTCGGGCGCCGACGGCTACCTGGAAAAGCCTGTCTACGATTCTGCTCAACTAGTAGATCAAGTCCGCGAACTCATGGCCTGATCCTCGTTGCTCGCGGGCCAGCCTCTCTTTATTATTCCCTTCCCAGCCACGCCAGGTTGTATACAACCCTTCCGCACCCGTTGTAGTATGCGCACGGTTCAGTTCACAGGCACTCGTTCCGTAACATCCAAATTGATTTACGAATCTTCTGACGGGGGTACCTATGCCAGACGCAACACAACCGGACCAAAATGCGCAAACGATGTGGGACCGAGTGGCAGCCAGCCGTGAGTTCAAGGACCTCATGGCCACGAAAAAAATCTTCATCATTCCCGCTTTTATCTTTTTTCTGATCTACTACTTCTTGTTGCCAGTTCTGGTGGGCTATGCGCCTCATTTCATGTCCATAAAGGTGTGGGGTAATGTCAATCTGGCCTATTTGTTTGCGCTCTCGCAGTTCTTTATGGCCTGGACTATTGCCGGTCTGTATGTCCGCGCGGGCGACGACTTCGATGAAATATCCAAGGACATCATCGAAAAAGCGCTGAACCACGAAGACGCCAAAGGAGTCAAGTAGGCCATGTCTGTTCCTTTGATCATGTTCTTGGTTTTCATCGCCATTACACTGGCAATTACGTACTGGGCCTCCAAGCGCTCCTCTGGCTCCAGCGCTTATTTCGCGGCTGGCCGCCAAATCCGCAGTTGGCAGAATGGCGTGGCCGTTGCTGGCGATTACATGAGCGCAGCGTCCTTTCTAGGCATCGCGGGCATCATCGCCTTCCAAGGCTATGACGGCTTTATGTTTTCAGTGGGTTGGCTGGTCGCGTACCTCACCGTGTTGCTCGTCATCGCGGAGCCCTTGCGCAATGCAGGCAAGTACACCATGGCAGACGTGCTCGCGTATCGCCTGAAGCCGAGGCCTGTGCGTGCCATGGCCTCGCTCAGCACACTCACCGTCAGCACCTTTTACATGATTGCGCAAATGGTGGGCGCCGGCGCGCTCGTCGCTCTCCTGCTCAAGGGCTCCAGCATTTCGTACGCCACCGCCGTCGTCGGCGTTGGTATCCTCATGATTATCTATGTCGTATTCGGCGGCATGCTGGCCACCACCTGGGTGCAAATCATCAAAGCCATTCTGCTTATGGCTGGCACCTTCCTACTGAGCATTCTGGTGATGTCCCACTTCCACTTCAGCTTCGCGGCTTTTTTTGATGCTATTGGCCACGTCACCTATCACGACAAAGGACAGGAAGTGGTGAAGGATTTTCTACAACCGGGCTTGCGCTACAAGCCGCCTTACGGCCCTCTGGACCTTATTTCACTGGGCCTCGCGCTCATTTTCGGTACCGCGGGGCTCCCGCACATTCTGGTGCGCTTCTACACAGTTCCTGATGCCAAGACCGCGCGCCATAGCGTTGTTTGGGCCATGGCGCTCATTGGCAGCTTCTACATCATGACCACCTTCCTCGGCTTCGGGGCCGCCACCATTGTTGGCCGCGACTTCATCGGCACACACGGCGGCACCAACATGAGCGCACCCCTTCTCGCACAGGCTCTTGCAGGGGACATCTTTTTTGCCTTTATCTGTGCCATCGCCTTTGCCACCATCCTCGCGGTCGTCGCCGGGCTTACCATCAGCGCCACGACTTCGTTCGCGCATGACTTCTGGACGAACGTGATTTACAACGGCGTGGAGCGCAAACCCGGCGAGGAAGTCCGCGTTGCGCGAGCCTCCGCGTTCGTGGTCGGCGCTGTGGCTATCATTATCGCGATCCTGCTCGGCCCCACAGCCAACGTAGCCTTCCTTGTGGCGCTGGCGTTCGCCGTGGCCGCTTCCGCCAATTTGCCCGTTATCGTGCTTTCCATCTATTGGCGTCGCTTCAACACGGCTGGCGCGGTAACGGGCCTCGCGGTGGGCCTCCTTGCTTCGATCGGCCTGATTCTGGTTAGCCCCAGCTTGATGGCTGTTGATCTGCCCAGCGTCACGGGCACGGCCCGACATCTGATCCAAGCTAAGGCGTGGTTCCCGCTGGAAAATCCCGGGATTGTGAGTATTCCCCTGGCCTTCCTCGGCGCGATACTTGGCACCTTACTCAGCCATGAGCCAACATCAACGCACAAATTCAACGAACTCCTGGTGCGTTCCAACACCGGCCTCGGCGCTGAAAAGGCCACCGCCAGCCAGTAAAGGAATTTCCTCCCTTTTGTGGGCCCGATTCAACTCTCTTGCCGAATGAGCTCGACCCTGACTTTCAACGGGCATGGTGGTAGTCTGCTTTCGTGGCGGAGGAGTTAAAACCCCGGGCTTCCGAAATACAATTTATGGCGTTTGCTCATTCCGGCCCGCTTCCAGGCATTGGGCCCCTTCTGAAATTCGCCAACAGCACGCCCGCAAATCCCAGGACATAGTTATATCTCTCTAGTCTTAACAAACGGTCGGGCCACAGCACTGCGCCCCATATTTGCGGGGTCTCAATCTTTCATCTGTTTTGTTAGGGTCTTGGCGTTAGTCTTTCGCTGGCTCAGGTTACGACAACGTCGCGTTCAGAACTTCCCGCAACAAATCCTGTTTTTGTGGCGCAAGTTTCTTCCCCTGTCCGGTGAGGTAAAACACGTCGATGGCCTTCTGGCCTTCCGTATCAATCAGCGCCACTTCGATATTGCAGCCCAGCCTCGAGAGCGCCGAGCCAATCCCATAGAGCAGTCCCGGCCGATCCTGGGTCACGATTTCCATTAACGTGCACTGATCCGACGACGCGTCGTCGAAATTCAGCGTTGTTTGCACGGCAACCTTTGGTGGCCGCGCCAATGCCGCCGCCAATCTTCCCTTCAACAACGGCTCCAAGGCCTGCTTTCCATTCACGATGTCCGCGATGCTCTGTTGGAACCGCGCGATTTCCCCGGGATTCAGCTCCAGCGTCCGGTGCAAATCCACGAAATGGAACGTGTCCAGCACCACACCGGCTGCGTTTGCAAACGCATCCGCCTTGACGATGTTCATGCCCCACGCTGCCAGCACCCCTGCAATCGTCGCGAACAGCGCAGGACGGTCCGCCGAAAGCAGTGTCAATGTATACGCGTGGTGCGTCGCCTTGACATCCGTCTGTACGGGTTCGGCGCCCAATTTTCGGTACAGCGAAAAGTGACCCGCAATTTCCGCCGGCGAATGCACCGCCAAGTACCGTCGCGGAAATCCATCTAAAAATCTTTCAATTTCGGCCTTCGCCGCCCCCACAGCCAACTGCCGCACCTGTTCGAGCAGGATGGCCTCGTCCGATGCGTGCAGGCGGTCGCGGTCCAGCGTCCGGCTGAAATAGTTTGACGTGGAAACGAACAGTCGCCAGAGCATCTCCGCTTTCCACGGCGTCAGCGCTTCCGGGTTCACAGCGTGAATGTCTGCGTAGGTCAAAAGGCACAAGCGTTGCAGTCGTTCGTGCGTGACAACATTCGTTGCAAACGACGAAACCGTTGCGGGATCAAAGATGTCGCGCCGTTGCACCGTCGCGGACATATCCAGATGGTGCTCGATGAGAAAGTGAACTTCTGCTTTCTCTTCCTCCTCCAGTTTCAGCCGGTCGGCAACGGTTTCCAGCGCCTGCAGGCTTCCCGTAACGTGATTCTCCACGGGCATGCCTTTGCCAATATCATGCAACAATAGTGCAAGAATCAGCAGGTCGCGGCGCTCCACGGTGCGCCACAGTTGCGTGAAATGCAAACCGCGTGAGTCCGGCGGCTCGGCCAGTTCCTGCAGGTGTTCGATGGTACGCAACGAATGCTCATCCACCGTGTAGCGGTGATAGAAATCGCGCACCACCAGCGAATCGATGCTCCGGAATTCCGGCAGCACTTCGATCAATAATCCCAGCCGGTGCATCGGCCGCAACGCCATCCCGGGGAAATCTCCCCCGAGTATCTCGCTCAAAACCGGCCACGCCACTCGTGAATTCCGTTGCGGCAATTCCGGATGCGTCATGATGTATGCAATGCTGCGCTCGGCCTCGCGGCTCACTTGCACGCCCGTTCGCGACGCCTCGGTCAGTAGGGCATAGGTGGCATTGCGATCCGCGTAGGCCTGCTCATCCGTCAATTCCAACAAACCATCGCGCACCATGAATGGCTTGCCATTCGAGGCTTCAGTCCGCCCTCCCAGCGTCGCGTTCATTAGCCGCTGTCGCAGTGAAATCGTGGCGGGCGGCCGCTGCTCCATGTAACGCAGCAACTGCCGGTTCAGCGTGCGCGCGTGCCGGAAATAGAGCCGCATCCATTCCGCCGCGTTCCTTCGCAAATTGTCGTCGATTCCCAGAGATCTTTCCGCAGCGCCCGCCTGCAATTCATAGGTCAGCGTATTATCGTTGCGCGCGTTGCTGTAGTGCAGGAAACACCGGATGGCGCTAAGAAATTCCACCGCGTTGCGCGTCAGTTCGTCTTCGTTTACTGGACTGATGCGCGGGTCGCGGCGGTCGCCCGCCAATTGCCGCATCCACAATGTCGAGTGGTAATCGCGCAAGCCACCTGGCGCTTCTTTGACGTTGGGCTCCAGGTGAAAAATCGTGTTTCCGTAACGGTTCAGCCGGTCGCGCGTTAGCCTTTGCAATTCGTTCAGCAGAAATGGCCGCGCCTGTTTCTCTGGTCCAGAGAGCACTTTGGCATCTAGTTTTTCGAATAACGTGGCATCGCCATCCAGGAAGCGCCGGTCCAGCATGGCCAGGTGGAATTCCGCGTTGTCTTCTTCAATTCGCCGGCACTCGTCCAGCGTGCGTCCCGCAGAGCTCACACGAAACCCCAGGTCCCACAGCGTTCGCGAAAATTCCGCGATCAGTGGGCGAAACTCTTCTTCCGCCTTTTCATTGCCGAAGAGAAAGAGCAGGTCTAGGTCCGAATAGGGAAACAGCATCTCCCGGCCGTAGCCGCCCAGCGCCAGCAGGCAGAATCCTTGCGACGTCAACTGGCGAGCCCGCAAAAGTTCCGCAAAGACCTGCTGGATGGTGCCGTCCGCCAACTCACACAACTGCCGCAGCGTGTCTTGCGCGCTGGCACCGTTATCAAACAGCTTGCGAATCCGTTCGCGCTGGGCGTCGCATTGCGGTCCCAGAACTGTCAACGGACTTACCGGGTCGTCCATTTTCTTCTTCGACGAAAGACCAGATGCGAGACCTGAGCGGGGAGAGGCCATGATTACGCCTAGAGAGCGCCCTCGCCGCGTTCTTCATTCCGTATCCGGATCGCTTCTTCGATCCGCGATAGGAATATTTTACCGTCTCCGATTTTCCCTGTCTTGGCGCTTTTTAGGATTGCTTCCACCGCGCGATTCACCAGGGCATCCGCCAACACTATCTCCAACTTGATCTTCGGCAGCAGGTCCACGGTGTATTCGCGGCCCCGGTAAACTTCCGTGTGGCCCTTCTGGCGGCCGTGGCCCCGCACTTCGGTCACCGTCATTCCCTCGATGCCAATTTCGAGCAAAGCCTCTTTCACCGGTTCGAGCCGCGACGGCTGAATAATCGCTTCAATTTTCATCATACGAAGTTCCGCTCCCGTCACGTCTTGGAAAGGCTTTCACACTTCCTTTTAGCTCTCCAGGTTATAGCCTTCTTCACCGTGCAGCGAAATATCCAGACCCGCAATTTCTTGCTCTTCATGAACACGCAGGCCGGTCACCAGATCCACCAGCTTCAGCAGGACAATCGTGCCCACCAGTGCGATGCACCACGCAATCAGCACGGCCACCAACTGGTTGCCCACCTGGCCCCACCGCCCGTCCAATCCGCCCACAGGTTTTCCTGCGCCGAAGATCGGATTGAACGCGGCTTGCGCGAACACGCCTGTCAACAGCGCGCCAATGGTCCCTCCGGCTCCGTGTACGCCGAATGCGTCCAGTGCGTCATCATAGCCGAACACGGCCTTGAAGCGTGTCACCATCCAGTAGCAGAACACTCCGGCAATAAAACCGATCGCCAAGGCGGGCATTGGTCCCACAAATCCCGCCGCAGGCGTAATCGCCACCAAGCCTGCCACTGCTCCGGATATCGCACCCAGTGCGCTGGCCCTTCCATTCTTGATCCATTCCGCTAAACTCCATCCCATGGCCGCTGCAGCCGCACCAAAATGAGTGGCCACAAAGGCGCTCGACGCCAAGCCATTTGAAGCCAAAGCGCTTCCGGCGTTGAAGCCAAACCACCCTACCCATAACAGACAGGCGCCGATGATGCTGAGCACCAGGCTGTGGGGAGGCATCGCCTGCTTTGGATAGCCCGTGCGTTTTCCCAGGTATACCGCGCAAACCAGCGCGGAAACTCCCGAGGTGATGTGCACAACCGTACCACCAGCAAAATCCAGCGTGGGAAATCGTCCTCCCTGGGATGCATTCAAGAACCCACCCTTGCCCCACACCATGTGCGCCATCGGCGCGTACACCACCAGGAACCACAGCGTCATGAACAGCATGGTGCCCGAAAACTTCATGCGTTCGGCGGTCGCTCCGGTAATCAAGGCCGGCGTGATAATCGCGAACATCAACTGGTAAATCATGAACGTCGTCTGCGGAATCGTTCCGGCATAGTCTGGATTCGGCAGCGCTCCCACACCGCGCAGAAACGCGTGCTCGAAATTCCCGATCACCGGCGCGCTGCCGCCGAAGCACAAGCTGTATCCCACGAACGCCCACAACACCGTAATCAGCGCCATCAGCGCGAAGCTCTGCATCATGATGGCCAGCACGTTTTTCTGCCGCACCAGCCCTCCGTAAAAAAGCGCCAGCCCCGGCCCGGTCATCAGCAGCACGAGTGCTGCGCTTACCAGCATCCATGCGTTGTCCGCCGAAGACTGCGCTGCGGTTGCTTTCTGCTCCAGTTGATTCAGCTTCTCCGTGACAACTCGGGGAACTTCCGGTGCGGCCGTCAAGAAGGGAGATGCTGGGGAGGAGGGGGACTGCTGGGCTAGCAGGGGAAACGCGGTAAGCACAAGGATCAGCAGGCAACAACACACTACGCCCATCCGCTTCATCGAAATTCTTCGCTCCATAGAAATTGAAGACACGCTGCTCAGGGACACTCACTTTTTATCTTGGGGACTTACCTGGGTATCTGGGCGATTATACTCACGCAGCCATGGCTGAGCTGTGCGAAATTTTGCTGGCCCCGATTCGTTTTTCTCATGCATGTGAGCGCAAAAACCTTTGTTTTCTTTCGCTCGCGAACGCGTCCGCAGCACGCGTAGGTTGCGGGATGCGCACACCATCCGCTACATAGAGCGTCAGTCTGATGGCGGTTTCGATGCTCACTCGGTGTCCCTGGGATACGTAAATGGGCCGCACTCCCGTGCGCGTCCGCACGACCGCCCCGATCCGCTCGCCCTGCGCCTTTTCATCGATCAAGGGCACCCAGCTACCTGCTTCTTGCCCCAGTTCACCGTGGGTACCGATCAACAGGCTCTTCGCGCAGCCGATCGCTGGCCGGTCCAGCAACACTCCCAGATGACAGGCCAGCCCAAACCGCCGAGGGTGCGCGTAGCCCTGTCCGTCGCAAAACAGCAAATCCGGCATCTTTTCAAGTTTGCTGAGAGCCCCCAGCAGCACCGGGAGCTCCCGGAAACTCAATAGCCCGGGAATATAGGGAAAATGCAACGGAACAATGGCGCTTGCCCTCGCGATTTCCTCCATATCTGGAAACCGGAAAACTACCACACAGCCAATTGCGCGGTTAGCGTCACGCAACGCGTTCCACCGGCTCCGGCGTTGCTTCAGCGCCTGCGAGCCTGTCAACACAAAAGACGCGTCCAGTCCCGCCACGGTGTGAATCTCCGGCAAACGGTCTTCGCCTTCCCACTCACTTCGCAGTTCTACCTGGATCGACCGCGCGCGTTCCGGCGTCACCCTCCACGCGTGCCGTTTTCCCGTTTCCCTTGACTTGTACTCCATGCCTATCATCGTATAATGCATCTGCCGTCAACGCTGCCTCTGCTCCGCGGCGAACCAACGTCGCTTGAAATTGACTGAGGGGAACGTCCCATGACCCTGCGCCCACCGTTGGAAGTCTCCGTGCGCGAAGACGCCGGAATTTATTATGTTGGCGTGAATGGCCGTCTGACAATCGGAGAACCCAGCGAGCGATTGCTTGAATTTGTGCAGAGTTTGGTGCAGCAGGGTGCGCGCAAGATCGTCGTTAACCTCGATGACATCCCACAGATTGACAGCTCCGGTATCTCCGTTCTGGTGAAGCTCTCCATCTCCCTCGCGCGCCTCGGCGGAGTCTTGCACCTGGTCATCCGCCAAGGCCGCGTCCGTGACGCTCTCACCGTCACCCGCCTCGTCGAAGCAATTCCAACCTTCGAGTCCGAAACCGCCGCGCAGAATTTCAGTTAGCTTGGAGTTTCACTGTTCTCGATCCTGATTACCTTTCTTCTAACGTATCTTGTGCTAGACTCGCGACATCATGCGAAATCCTCATCTTTGGCAATTCCGGGTCATCTCCATGTTTCTTGCGCTCTCTTTGCTTCCCTCGGCATCTGCTCAGGACTCAAAACAGCCGCCTCCGCAAGCTCCAGCCACGCCAGCACAACCCACAGATTCGCAATCGACCGTTCTTGCCACTGCCCCACCAGAGGCCGTGCCCCTGCAAGAACTGGCAACGCGGCTACTCCAGCATGCGGATGATGTCGGGTGCCACCACGGTGATTGCAGGATTCTGGTGATGAATTTCGTCCTGCCCGGCGGCCAGACCTCGCGTTTCAGCACGCAGTCGGCGGATGAACTCTCTTTGGAAATAGCCAAACAAGCAAGATCCGCGCAAGTGATTGACCGGGCCCTGCTGCAAAACCTTTTGCAACGCGATCGCATCCCTTCGCGTCTTCAAAATTCGGAGCCAGTGGCTCGCTGGCTTGCCAGGGAATTGCGCGCGAATGTGGTGCTCATCGGAACAACAAAAAGAGTCGGGAAAAACGCCGTCCAGCTATCCGCCCACTTCCTCAGCGTGAAGAATGAGAAACGAATTGGGCCGAGCGTCGAGGTGAATCTCACCGTCGATGACGTGGTTGTGGACCTGTACCCAACCAATGGCCTCCCAACCCTTCAACCAATCGCGGCTACACCAGACGGAGAGAACCTCCTCCGGGCTGGCGTCAACGGAGTGTCCTCGCCTTCTTGCTACCGCATGCCAAATCCGTCTTACACAGAGGAGGCGCGAGAGACCAAATTCTCGGGAGTCATCCTCGTGGAAGGAATGGTTGATACGGACGGTTCTGTCAAACAATCTCGAATCGTGGTGGGTGCTCCCTATGGGTTAAACGCGTCGGCGCTCAGGACCATGGCTACCTGGAAGTGTCATCCGGCCACCTACGATGGGAAGCCAGTTCCCACTATCGTCAGTTTCGAGGTCAATTTCCGTTTGTATTGAGGGAATCTAGCTGCCCTTCTTCAATTCGGTGAGCACAAAGTTGCGTGCACCTAAGTCCTTCCCACCACTCATCGGATTTCAACGAGCCTATTGTCCGCTTCCAACGCAGCCAGCAACTGGGAGAAAACCGAGTCGAACGCTGAAAACAACATAGCTTTGCGGCAATTTCCAAGACGCACCCAGACCACTTGGACAGATGCATCAGAACGCGATGCGCGCCGAGAAAAATCCTCATCCTTTGTGATCAGCACCATCGAATGCGCCACCGCATGCTTCCAGACTTCTTCGTCTTTCGCTGCCCCGAGCCCAACCTCTTGGACGTGCAGGGCTTCCTGTCCCCGTGAAATCAGCCATTTGGCCAGCGCTGTCGGCAGTTGGTTGTCCACTAAGAATTTCACGCGGATTGCAGAACGATGTGATCGGTTTGGACAGCGGCATACTCAATTGCCGCCAGAATGTCTTCTCGTTCCAGATACGGGTAATCGGCAAGAATTTCTTCAAAGGTTGCGTCCGCGCTCAGCAGTTGCAACACGTCCACCACGCGCATACGCAGCCCACGAATGCAGGGCCTTCCGCCGCACTTGCCCGGTTCGATGGTAATCCTCTTGAGTAGTTCCGTATTCATCGTCTACTCACACCATGCCACAAACCATACTTCCCCACAAGCAGATGGTTTCCCAGGTTCTCTATCTAGTCGGTTGGAAAGCTCGGTTTGTCCTAGCTACCCTTCTTCAACTCCGCCAGCACCATCTTCGCCAAATCCTTCAGCGTCTCAAACACGCCCTGGCCCTGGATGGCCACGGCTTCAATGACTGGCTCGCCCTTCTTCTGCAGTTGCTTCGTCATCTCTTGCACGCTCATCACGTTCGGCAGGTCGCGCTTGTTCAGTTGCAGAACGTACGGAATCGTCGCGAAGTTCAGGTTGTGCTCTTTCAGATGTTCCTGCAGGTTGTCCAGCGTCTCGAAATTCGCGTCCAACCGCTCTTCCTGCGAATCGGCCACGAACACCACGCCGTCCGCTCCCTTCAGGATCAATTTCCGGCTAGCCTCATAAAATACCTGCCCAGGCACGGTGTATAGGTGAAAGCGCGTCTTGAACCCGCGAACGGTTCCTAAATCCAAGGGCAGAAAGTCGAAGAACAGCGTCCGGTCCGTCTCCGTGGCCAGCGACACCATCTTTCCCTTCAGGTTTTGCCCTGTGTGGTCGTAGATCCACTGCAGGTTGGCGGTTTTCCCGCCGAGGCCCGGACCGTAATACACCAGCTTGCAGTTAATTTCGCGCGCAGGAAAATTGATGAAAGGCACGAGTCGTCAACCTGAATCCTGTCTAAAACTTATAACACACACACGCGGGGCAGGCCACTGTTCCGCTTGTGTGCCCGTTGTCTGTTCAAGGCTGCTTCTAGTTTCCTGGAGAAGCATGTACCTCGGCAATGTTATTTTCCTTTATGCTCCCGGTCGGTAAAGACTATCTAACCCAACACTTTCACCCGCAGGGACATCCGTTGACGACGGCGCGGCCCTCTGCTACATTCGCGCCATGGCGAAACCCCAAAAATCCTCCTCGGGCCCTTCCGGGCGGGCCAAGCCCTCGTCTGCGGCCCAGTCTAAACTTAAGAAAAAGAATAACTTACCTGTCCAGAATCCGCAGCGTGGTGGCGTCGAGATGGTTGACCCGCGCGTGCAAGCCCAGATGAAAGTCTATGAAGAGGCCATGGCGCTCTTTCACCAACAAAAATTTCAGCGTGCCAAACAGGAACTCGAAAAGGTCCTTGAGGGCCCCAGCAAGGAACTCGCTGACCGCGCGCGCACCCATCTCCGCATCACTGAACAGCGCATGAAGCCCCTCTCCGAGCAGAATCCCAAATCGCCAGAAGAACATTATCAGCGCGGCGTGGCCATGATGAATCTGGGCCGTTGGGACGAAGCCCGCGAAAGTCTCGACAAAGCCCGCAAACTCGCTCCCAAGGCCGATCACGTTCACTACGCTTTGGCCGCCCTCGATTGCCTCACTGGCGAAGCCGATTCCGCCATGGCCAATCTCAAGGTAGCCATCGAACTCCGCCCCTCCAACCGTTACCACGCCCGCAACGACGAGGACTTTGCGTTCCTCCAGGAAGATCCTCGCTTCACCGAATTGCTGTATCCCGAGAAGGACGGATATACAGGATAGACTCCACCGAAGTGGATTGCCGCCCCGCTCGCGTCATTCGGAACTTGAGCCTCACGTGAAAAAATCTCGACGCCAGAACTCTCTGCAGTCGCGCGGATTGCGTGTGGTCGCGCTCGGCGGCGGCACGGGCCTTTCCGTGCTGCTTCGAGGATTGAAAGAGCACGTCGTCCTCCGAACGGATCGCCACGCTTCCCGCGAGCGTCCCATCGCTGACCTTACCGCGATTGTCACCGTCACCGACGATGGCGGCAGTTCCGGCCGTCTTCGCCGCGAAAATCGCATGCTGCCTCCCGGCGACATCCGCAATTGCATGGTCGCGCTTTCCAAAGACGAAGCGTTGCTCGGACGTCTATTCCAGTACCGTTTTCATGCCGGCCGCGGACTTATCGGCCACAATTTCGGCAACTTGTTCCTTGCCGCGCTCACCCATGTCACCGGCGATTTCGCCGAAGCTGTTCACGTCTCCAGCAAAGTTCTCGCCATCCGCGGCCGTATCTTCCCCTCCACGGTTTCCAATGTACATCTCACTGCCACACTCGCGAATGGCCAGCGTGTCAGCGGCGAAACGAAAATCTCCCGCAGCCGCACGCCCATCCGCCAAATTCAGCTTGTGCCCCGCCGTGTGCGCGCGCTCCCCAAAGCCATTGAAGCCCTCCAGAATGCCGACCTTATCCTCATGGGCCCTGGCTCTCTTTACACCAGCGTCATTCCCAATCTCCTGATTCCGGAAATTGCCCATGCCATTGCGCGCTCCAAGGCCCCGCGCGTTTATGTCGCCAATCTAATGACGCAGCCCGGTGAAACCACTCAGTACACTCTCAGTGAACACCTGCGCGCCATTCAGAAGCACGTCGGCCAGCGCGTCATTGATTGGGTTGTAGCCAATCATAAGCCGGTGTCCCCGGACGTGGCCCGCCGTTATCGCGCTGAAGGCGCAGAAGCCGTCGTGGTTGACGCCGATAGGCTCGCCAAGCTCAGGGTTAAGCTCCTGCTCGATAATCTCCTCGAAGAGCACGGTGTCATCCGCCACAATTCTCCCCGCCTCGCTCGCCTCCTCGTCGACGAATTCCTGCTTCGCCCCTCCCGCCGCTAATCTCACCGCCACTGGAACCGCACTCCGCCGCGCACAAAGATCGGCGGCCCAACGGTGAATACCGGAGTTGCCGCCACGTTGAAGCGGTCATCCGTAAGATTCTGCACCGCCAGGAAGACCGATGTGTGCCGCACAAGCTCCCGCGACAATTCCGCGTCTAGCGAAAATGCGCGCCCCAGCGGGTACTGATTCAAGTCATCGTCAAATTCGTCCCCCAAGAATCGCCCTTGCAGGCTCGCATTCCACTTCTTTGCGACATAGCTGGCCTGCAAAGTAAACTGGTTCTGCGGCACCTGCGGCAAGCGCAATCCATCCAGCGGCATCAGCGCTGGCGGGCTCGGGTAACTCACGACCGTGGCGTTCACGAACAAATAGCTTGCCGAAATTTGCAGCCGCGGCCGCACCTGCCACTGCCCCGACAATTCAAATCCGCGCGCCTGCGTCACGCCCAGGTTTTCCTTCATTCTCGTGATTAGTGCTGGGGTGCTGGTGATGGTCACATTCGCCACCGGATCGCCGATGTCGCTCCAGAAAAAATTCCCACGGAGCGTCAGCCGGTTTGTCCACGTCTGGTAACTCAGCCCTGCTTCGCCGCCTGTCAAGTGCTCGCCCGTCAAATTCGGATTGGCCAGCGTCAACACGTTTCCCACACGGAAATTCCGGTAGAGCTCATTCAGTGTGGGCGCGCGGAATGCCCGGTAGACCGAAGCGCTCAACGCCAACCCGTGCGAAAAACTTCGCAGCAGAGATACCCGCGGGCTAAAGGCTAACTCTGAGCGGTTTGGAAATGGTTCCGTCGCTTCTGTCCCTGTTGTCAGTGGTTTGGTGTTCTGGAAGCCGGTGTTGTTATTCCACGTGTCAACGCGCCCGCCAATTGTAAGCAGCCACTTGGGCGCAAAAAAGAACGCGTCCTGTACGAAAAACCCCCAGTTGTGCTGCCGCCCACCCGCATCCACCAGCGTAAATGGCGCTTCTGCCCGGTAATTCGTGTCTTCGCTGTGGCCGCGCACATCGTTGGCCTCGATTCCCGCCGCCACTTTGTGCTTTTCCGCGAACAGCCGAGTCCAGGTCCCCAGGAATCCAACCTGCTGTGAAGGATTCCGCTGCGCGTCGGTCAGCGATTCGGAGTCGCGGTTCGCCGCCACAGCCGAAAAGGTTTGATGATAGCTCTCCGTCGAGCCGTACAGCCGCACCGAGAAACTTCCCGCCTCCCGGGTCGACCAGTCAAGTCCCGTATCCACTTCCGGGATCGTCGTGTCATTATTTTGCAGCGGCGTTCCATTCCGCCGGCTCTCGGCAAAACCGCTTCCACGCACGAAAAATCGCCCCTGCTCGCCCAGGTTTCTCGAAACCTCGAGTGTGCCCGACAGGTCCGCCGTGCCCGCATCCGTATCCACGCTCCCCCGTTGATCAAGCGGCACCAGCACGTAGCCGCCCGTGCGAAGCGCCTGCCCCGCTACCGCTACCCGCCAGTTGTCCACTGGTCCTCCAACGGCAAAAGACATATCCGGCGTGCTCATGTTTCCGTACGATATTTCTCCAGACGCATACGATTCCTCTGGCGAACGCGTGCGCAGATTCACCACGCCGCCCAAAGCTCCGTTCCCAAACACATCGGAAGCGCCGCCGTTTGTCACCTCAATTGATTCCAGTTCCGCCCGTGGCACGCGCGCAAAATAAACCCATCCACCAAACGGATCATTGAGCGGAATCCCATCCAGCAGCACGCTCGAACGGCTCGTCGCGCTTGCCCCCACTCCCCTCAGCGACACTCCCTGCGACGACGGATTTGCAAACAAACTACTCGACCTGCGGAACGTGCTGAATCCCGGCACTTCTCGCAACACATCGTCCACCACCAGGCTTCCCGCCACCTCCATCTGCTCCGCTGGAATCGCACAGTCGCTTGTCGGCACCGCCGGGATGCGATCCTCCACGTTCGATTTCACCTGTAGACGCTCGATGTTTGCCGCAGGCGCCAACACGATCTGCACTTTCTGCACCGAGCTGTGCGGCTTCAGCTCCAACGTTGCCGCCCCGAATCCCGGAAAACTGATAGACAGGCTTCCACCCTTGCCCGTTTCCGCGATGCTGAAATTACCGCTCGCATCCGTCCTCGTCAGGATTACTCCGTCCGGCGAGTGGTACTCGACTTGCGCACCCTCAATCGCTGATCCCGTGGAATCGGCGACTGTACCATGTAATCCGGCGCCTTGCTGCGCGGGCGTAAGGCACACCATGGCAGCCAGGCCTCCGAATAACGCGATCATCCGCCACACCTGCAGCTTGAATTGTCGTAGATTGTTTTTCACTAACCGGAAGATTGGTCTGCGCAGTTGCACGTAAAGTTTCCACCCACAAAGGATCGATTCATCTCTCTCGCCAGGGAACGTGCTCGAATCAGGGTAGCGAACTTCGTCCTCGCCTTGATCGCACCCTCTCCTCCGGACCGCCAATCACGCAAGCCCCTCACATTGTCCCGGCTGTCACGCCCCCGGCAACACCTTCCCCGTCAAAACCGTTACTGAAGCTTTCGGCAGCAGCACCTTCGGCTCCTCCGTCATCCTCACATTCGATGTCGTGGGTGGCCCATCGGGATCCGCATGGCTTTCCGCTCCCGCAGGATGCCACACATACTCCGCCGCGCCAAATGTCACTTTCTTCGCTTCGCCCGCGAAGTGCAGGGTCCCCTCCTTTCCTCCCTCCGCAAAAGCAATTTTCACTTCATGTGCGTTGCTGGGGTCCTTATTGATCAGCAGCAGCGACCATTGACCATCCGGCCGACGGACGGCGTAAGCGGTAATTAGCGTGTGTCCTGCCTCATCCAGCAGATCCGCCTTAGCTGGATACAGTTGGTGCGTTCCTGCGCCGTGCCTCACCCACTCCAGGTTGAGCAGTTGGCTCGCAAAATATTGCGAAGTGTACTGCCGGATCTCCAGCTTGTCGTTCGCCACGAAATTCCCGTACGTGCTCCACGCATGGCAACCCGGCCGCAGCGGCTCCGGTTGGATCGGAGAATGGTAATACACCGCTCCTCCATTCGTCAGAAACGCGCCCACACTGTCCGCCAGCCACAGTGCCGCAAACAAATCCTGCATCGGGTCGGTCAATTCCCAGGACACGTTGCTTTCGGTGTTCATCAACGGCACGTCCGCCGGCACGCCGTCATCACGCCACGCCTTCAAAATATTCGCCACCAGTTCCGGCTCGCGGTACAAATCCGACCAATTGATCTCGCACGGAGATAGTGGGTAGTGCTCGAATGACACGAACGCCAAATCCTGCATCCTTCCATGCGCCCTGAAGTAAGCCAGAAAACGTCCCAGCCATGACGTCCGTCCTTGCGCATCCGCCCAAGTCTTGACGTCCTCATTCACGCCCGTGAAGACTGGCCCACCCAGCTTCAGCTTCGGATCGACGCGGTGCAGCGCCGTGGCCCATTGCAAATACAGGGCGGCATAATCTTCCGGCAGCATGAATTGTCCATCGGGTTCTTCCCCCATCTCCACGTACGAAATTGCGTATCCGCGCTTCTCCACATACGCCAATTCCGCCGCGCTGTCTTCCGGGGTGCCGTACAACAGCGAAACCGGAATCATGGCCGGCAGCTTATTTGTAATCCCGCTCGTGAAGAACAGGTCGAAGCCTGTCTGTATCCTTCCGGGAATGATGTCCGCTTCTGTATGCCACGGATCAATGGATGATACTTGCGTCGCCGTTTGCGCTTGCCCCGGCGTGTGTTTCACCAGGTCCACAAACTGGCCCTGCGCGTTGTAATTTCCCGCGGAGATTTCCGCAATCGCGTAGCCCACGCAATTCCGCACGTCATCGCTCCCATGCGTGTCGCATGTATTCGACGATTCCGTCATCCAAATCCGCACAAATCTTGTCGCAACTGGCTTTTCCGCCAGCCGCATCAATTGGCTCCCACCCCTTCCTCCATTCACCTCGCCGTTCGGAAATCTTACCCACTCTCCGCTATCCTGTTTATTGATCGCATCCCCTTTCCCCGACCAGTACTCCACCACATATTTTTTCGCATACGGATTCGCCCACGAAATCTCGATTGCGCTGATTTCCTGCGGCGTCCCGAAATCCATCACCACCCATTGCGGGTGTAACGCGTCCGGCTCGCCCGTGAATTTCTCGGCCAAATACGGATTGCTCTTCCAATAGCTCGTGGGGTCTCCATCCGTGAGGCGCGAAAACTCATTTTGCCCCGCATCGCTTCGCGTCGTTCCTCGATGCGGCAGTCTGTAACCAAATGATTTTCGCAACATCTCACTCGGCTCGGCGCTTCCCATGAAGTAGCCGCTCCTGGTTTTTGCGTCGCTCCACGTTCCATTCGGATTCCAATGCCACGCCCCGATGGTCAATTCTGTGTTTTGCCTGTACGAAATTGGTCCCCAGCCTGCCGATAGCGACGCCTTCAGCACCGGTTCGCTGTACACAGTGTCGAGTTGCTTTGCCGACAGAATATCTATCGAACTCCCCATCGCTTTGTCCGGATCGAACGCGATGGCTCGCCCAGGGGTCACGTCTACGCGCACGGTTTGCGCTTCTACCCGCCAACCACATGCCACCAGAAAACTCGCCGCCACCGCGAATCGCCAACCAGCCCATCGCACAGAAGGGAAGTGCATCGCCGCCTCCTTCAAATCGCCTATTATATCGATTTAAATTCCCACAATAGGAACATTCCACACGGCCGGCCCGTTATTTCGTGATTCACTGGCGCCCCGATACGTTCACGGCTAAAATCCTCAGCGCACTTATCACTTTCACGGAGCGAGTCTATATCCACCTTCGGCTTCATCGAATACGGCGGCCCCGGCACCACCGTCAAAGTTGTTTAGGACGACATCATGGCCACCCGCGGACCTGGCAACTCCAGGGGGATGCAATGTGACAGGGTTCTTCCATCCCCTCCTTCTCATTGACACCGCCGAACCACCTCTCCGATACTGGCTTCCTATGAACTCCTTTTCACTTGCGCTGCTTCTGCTCCTCTCCCATCCATTCGTCATCCCACTTACATCTTCCTCTGGTTCTGCGGCCCGGCCTCAGGCTCTCCCTCAAAAAGAACTCTATCCCGCCTCCGCTGATGCCAAAAAGGAAATCGAAGAAGCGCTCCATTCCGCCGTGCCCACTCACAAACGTGTTCTTGTCGTCTTCGGCGCCAATTGGTGCTTCGACTGCCACGTCCTCGACGAATACTTCCACAGCCCTGACATCGCCCCCACCTTGCAAAGATATTTCGAGGTCGTCCACGTGGACATCGGCCACGGCGAGAAAAATCTCGATCTCGCCAAGAAGTACGACATACCGCTCAACCGTGGTATTCCCGCCATCGCCGTGCTCGATTCCGCCGGCAAACTTCTCTTCAGCCAGAAACAGGGCGAGTTTGAGGACGCCCGTTCGCTGCCCGCTGCCAACATCCTCGCCTTCCTCAACAAGTGGAAACCCGCTTCCCCCTGATTGTTGGTTCCGCCCCGGCGCTCTTTTGCATCATTAAAGCCAAGTTAAATCTAAGATCGGCTTTCCTCCTGCGCACTTATCGCACTGGCAACAGCATCGCGCCGCACGCGCAGAACAGACGTTCCTGCCATGTATTCTGGTTAGCAAGCAAATTCTCAAACTATGGGGATCCCGCGAATGCGCGATCATAAATTCCCGCTCATCCTGCTATTGCTGTCCTTGCTTTCACTTCTGCCAACTCACGCTGCCAACACTGTTCGTGTCAAGGGCAGTGAAACAATGCTAGCTTTCGGGCAGCGCCTTACTGCCTGGTATGCCAAGAAGAACCCGACCATACACTTCGACGTTGCACCCCTTGGCGCTGCGGCTAGTTTTGCGGACATGGCTGCAGGAAAACTCGACATCGTGCAGTCCTCGCGGAAAGTGCTCCATTCCGAAGAGGAAGCCCTGCGTTCCGCTCAGGGGAGAAGCTACGTGGAACTTCACGTGGCCACGGAAGTCGCTGGCATCGCGGTGAATCAGGCCAATCCGCTCAAGGAACTTTCGCTCTTCCAATTGCGGCAAGTCTTGTCCGGAAGTGTCAAAAACTGGAAACAAGTGGGGGGGATCGACGCGCCCATCACGATTTATGGCCGTGATGACACCTGCGGCGTTCGCGCGTTTCTGGAAGAGGAATTCATGGGCGACGAGAGCATTTCTTCCTTCGCCAAGACCTTTCCAACGAACGTGGCCTTATTGGTTGCGGTGAGCCAGGACAAGGACGCCATCGGCTTCGGCAGTGTGGAACTATCGTCCACGGATCGTGCCAGGTTTCTGGCCATCAAACCGAGCTCGTCTGCGGAAGCGATTGCTCCCACCGGTGACGCTCTTCGTGCGAATACCTACACGCTCGTTAGGCCCCTTTACCTTTATTTTGCCGGCCCTCCGAACGGCGATCTCTTGCAATTCGCCCAGTGGGTTCTCTCACCCGAAGGGCAACTCGTCGTGGAATCTGTTGGCTACTTTCCGCTGAAGAGCGCGGAGCGTGAGGCCGGCCACCAAGCCCTGTCTGAAGTCAAATCAAGAAACTAGGCGCCGGGCAGAGTGCCGCCTTCAGGTCGGGCGATTTCGCCGGCGCGTTGACAGCCACCTTTATCGCGGCAATACTCGATGACGATGATTGGACTCTTGCGCGGCCGCCTCCTGGAAAAGCGGCCCAACCAGGTTATCCTCGATGTCGGCGGTGTCGGCTATCTCGTCGCCGTGCCTCTTTCCACCTTCGCCGCACTGGGCGAACTCCACGCTGAAGTCACCCTCCTCATCCACACGCACGTGCGTGAAGATGCCCTTTCTCTCTATGGCTTTCTCTCAGCCCGTGAGAAGCATCTGTTCGAGCTGCTCCTCGGCGCGTCCGGTGTCGGCCCCACGCTCGCCCTGAAGATTCTTTCCGGCATGAACGTGGAAGAGCTCGTGCCCGCCATTCGCGGCGGTGATCTGGCCCGCCTCACAAAGATTCCAGGCGTTGGCCGAAAAACCGCGGAGCGCATGGTCGTCGAGCTCAAGGACAAGCTCGAAGCCGTCGCCATCGAATCCGAGAAACCAGCCCCCGCTTCCCCTGCAGGCGTTGAAGCCGACGTCAAGTCCGCCCTCATCAATCTTGGCTATGACGAGCGCACTGCCGAAGCCGCCGTCGCCGATGCCCGCCGCCGCACCGGCCCCGCCGGCTTCGAGCAACTTCTCCGTGTTACTCTGTCAGCGTTAAGCGGCCCGCAGGCCATATGAGTGTCTTCAGCCAACGCAAGGAAAACTTGAAGATAAAACAATCGAGATCGGATTCTAGTTATCAGATATCAATTATCAGGAATCAGGCACCCGGAACGCTACAGCCCTCTTGCTTCCTGATCGTTGGGTGCTGATTTCTATGCGCAGTGTCCTGATATCTGATCGCTGATATCTGATATCTTTCCCTCATGCCCAACATCCCACCCAAAAATCCTCGCATCGTCTCCGGCGCCCCGCTTGACGACGACGCTCGCCTCGATGCCAGCGTTCGCCCCAAACGCCTCGACGAATACATCGGCCAGAAGCGCGTCAAGGAAAACATCGCTATCGCCATTGAGGCCGCACGCTCCCGCGGCGAGGCCCTTGATCATGTTCTCCTTTACGGCCCCCCCGGCCTCGGTAAAACCACTCTCGCCCAGATCATCGCCAACGAACTCAATGTGCCCATCAAGACCAGTGCCGGCCCGCTCCTTGAACGCAAAGGTGACCTCACGGCCATCCTCACCGCCCTTGAAAAAAAGGAAGTTTTCTTTCTTGATGAAATTCACCGGCTGCAGGCCGCCGTCGAAGAAGTCCTCTATCCCGCCATGGAAGATTTCCGCGTTGACCTTGTCATCGGCCAGGGTCCCGGCGCGCGCATCCATCCCTTTCATCTCAATCATTTCACGCTTATCGGCGCCACCACCCGCGCCGGACTCATTACTGCGCCCCTGCGCTCCCGCTTTGGCATCGTTCATCGCCTCGATTTCTATACGCCCGAAGACCTGCTCATCATTCTTCGCCGCTCCGCGAAAATCCTGAATATTCAGATGGATGAAGCCGGCGCCGAGGAAATCGCCGGCCGTTGCCGCGGCACGCCACGTGTAGCCAATCGCCTGCTCCGCCGCGCACGCGATTTCGCCGAAGTCCGCGCTGCCGGACGCATCACCCGCGAAGTCGCTCAGGATTCGCTGCGCATGCTCGGCGTAGATGAACACGGCCTCGACGAGGTCGACCGCAATCTCCTTCTTGCGCTTCTCGACAAATACAATGGCGGCCCCGTTGGTCTCGGCACGCTCGCCGCTGCCCTCAGCGAGGATGAAGACGCTATCGAGGAAATGTACGAGCCCTATCTCATGCAGATCGGCATGCTCGACCGCACTCCCCGCGGTCGCGTGGCCACTCCCCGCGCCTATGAGTATTTCAACCGGGATCTTCCCAAGCGCCAGCCCCGCCTTTTTTGATCTGTTTTCTTCTTTCTGAACTCTGTGGGCCCGGCAATCATCCTGGCTAAATTTTTCTTCGCCCATTCCTAGAATTCGTTGGACTGCTGCCCTCCAAATGAGTACTATTTCCGCCATTCTCCGGCTCCGTTACCGTTCAGGAGGCAAAGCATGGCGCGCCGACAGTTCCTCGCCCAACTTTTGGGCCTTCCGTTCCTTTGCTTTGGCGTTAAAGCCGAGGAGCCCAAGAAAGCCCTCAAGATCATGATGAAGAGTGCATGGGGCTCCGATGACCCTACCAAAGCGGCTTTTCCTTTCCACCACGGCCTGGCCTTGGCGGAAGCCGGCCATGATGTCCAGATCTTCCTCCTCGGCGAGGCCACTTCCTTAATGCGCAAGGCCACCGCAAGCGCCGTAGTTCCCGTTGGTTGGCCGCCCCTCAGTGAGGCTCTCGAAAAGGTCGTCGCGAAACACATTCCTGTCTTTTCTTGAGGAGCCTGCAGCCGGGCGCGTGGCGTCACGGAAAACGATCTGGCGCAGTGGGGGGCCAAATTCGGAAGTCCCGCCGTCTTTGTCGGCCTCGTAGAGTGGGCCGACCGCATCATCACGGAATAGTCACGTCGCTCAGCCAAACCACGAACCCAGCTGCTTGCATAATCCAGCAGCGAACAGGGCGTATTTCCATATATTTCCATCCATGCGGGGAGTTGTTGTACGATATCGAGCGCGCCGAAGGGGGGACTCATGGCCATCACTTTCACGCTGAATGGAAAAGCCACTACCGTCAATGTGGATCCGCAGATGCCACTTCTCTGGGTGCTGCGCGACACGCTGAACCTGACTGGCACGAAGTTTGGTTGTGGCATGGCGCTGTGCGGCGCTTGCACGGTGCATATCAATGGCGAGGCTTCGCGCTCCTGTATCCTCCCCGTCTCCAGCGTCGAGGGAAAAAAGATCACCACCATCGAGGGACTCTCCGCCGATGGCTCCCACCCCGTACAAAAAGCCTGGATTGAAGAAGATGTGCCGCAATGCGGGTATTGCCAGACGGGTCAGATCATGTCTGCCGTGGCTTTGCTGGCCAAAAAACCGAACCCCTCCGACGTGGAGATTGACGACGCGATGAGCGGCAACCTCTGCCGCTGCGGCACCTATCAGCGTATTCGCAAAGCGATTCACCGCGCCGCGAGCATGCAGGCCAGCCGCTAGATTTTTCAGTCCTCACGCATTCACGTCCAGTCCAGAATCGAGGCCCCTATGTCAACTGCAACTCTCCTGGATCGTCGAGAATTCTTGCGTAAAAGCGCTACCGGCGGAGCAGCGCTGGTCATCAGCTTCTACCTCCCCGGGAAATACGAGGCATTGGCCGGTCTGCCGCCCAAAGATCCCACAGCAATCAATGCGTGGGTGCGGATCGCGGCGGACGATCAGGTCACGCTGCTGATTGACAAATCCGAAATGGGCCAGGGAATTTCCACGGCGTTGGCCATGATTCTTGCCGAAGAACTCGATCTGGATTGGAAGAAAATCCGCACGGAGTTTGCTCCCGCTGCGCCGGCGTATTTCAATCCTGTCTTTGGCTTGCAAGGGACTGGCGGAAGTTCCAGTGTGCGCGGCTCGTGGGAACCCCTGGCGAAGGCCGGAGCGGCTGCGCGCGAAATGCTGGTGACGGCGGCAGCGAAACGCTGGGGCATCGACGCCTCCGCGTGCCGCACGGAAAACAGCGCCATAGTGAATTCGAGCACAGGGAAGCGGCTGGGCTATGGCGCGCTGGTGGAAGAGGCAGCGAAACTGCCCGTGCCCGTGAACCCCACGCGGAAGGATCCGAAGAACTACAAATATATAGGCAAGGCTACGAAGCGAATCGATTCTGCGGAAAAAGTGACGGGTAGAGCGGAATTCGGGATTGATGTGCGCTTGCCGGGAATGCTCCACGCCGTGGTGGCGCGGTGTCCTGTGTTTGGCGGCAAGGTGAAGAGTTTCGACGCCGAGAAGGCAAAAGCCGTGCGCGGCGTAAAACAAGTCGTGCAGATATCGAGCGGCGTTGCGGTGGTTGCGGACAATACGTGGTCCGCGATGGATGGGCGCAACGCGCTGGTCCTCACTTGGGACGAAGGCGCAAACACGAAGAACTCCAGCGAAGCAATTCGCAAGCTTTACCAGGAGCGCGCCGGTCAAACCGGGGCGATCGCGCGGAAAGATGGCGACGCGGATGCAGCTCTGGCCGCCGCGCCGAAGAAACTGGAGGCCATCTACGAAGTTCCATTCCTGGCACACGCCACCATGGAGCCTATCAATTGCGTGGCTGATGTGCGCGCCGATGGATGCGACATCTATGCGCCAACGCAGTTCCAAACCTTTTCGCAAATGACGGGAGCAAAGCTCACTGGCTTGAAGCCGGAGCAGGTGCGCGTCCACACAACGTATTTGGGCGGCGGATTTGGACGGCGCGCGGAGCAGGATTTCATCGCCGAGGCAGTCGAACTTTCCAAGGCCATGAAGGCCCCGGTACAAGTAACGTGGTCGCGCGAAGACGACATGCAGCACGATTTCTATCGCCCGGCGGTGCTCGTGAAAATGAACGCCGGCGTGGATGAAGCTGGCAACGTGGTGGCGTTGAAAAGCCGCATTGTTGCGCCTTCCATCATGTCGCGGTTCTTTCCTGGCTCAGTGAAAAACGGCATCGACGACACGGCCACGGAAGGAATCGCCACGTTGAAGTATGAGGTGCCAAATTTCCTGGTGGAATATCTTTTGACGGAAACCGGCGTCCCCGTGGGATTCTGGCGGTCAGTTGGCTGTTCACACAACGGTTATATCGCTGAGTGCTTTGTGGACGAGATGGCCAAAGCCGCAGGGAAAGATCCGGTGGAATTCCGGCGTACGTTGCTGGCCAAGGATGCGCGGCAACGCGGCGTAGTGGAACTTGCCGCAGAAAAAGCGGGTTGGAGCAAGCCGCTGCCTGCAGGGCGCTATCGCGGGATTGCCGTTGTGGAATCCTTTGGAAGCCACGTGGCACAAGTTGCGGAGATCAGCATCGATCGCAAAGCGGGCACGCTGCAAGTGCATCGCGTTGTGGCGGCGGTGGATTGCGGGCGGCATGTCAATCCGGAGACGATTCGAGCGCAGATTGAAGGCGCGGTCGTGTTCGGGCTGAGCGCGGCACTGAAGGGCGAAATTACGATCGCGAATGGCCGCGTGGAACAAGCCAACTTCAACGATTACGACCTGGTGCGCATGAACGAAGCACCGGTGGTCGAAGTCTACATCGTGGATAGCCAGGACGGGCCCGGCGGGATTGGCGAACCGGGCACGCCACCGATTGCGCCCGCCGTATGCAATGCGATCTTTGCCGCCACGGGAAAACCAGTGCGGCGCTTGCCCATTCGCCCTGAAGATCTGGTCTAGCCACAAGGGTGCCTTTCGCGACAGAATGGGGCGTGCCCACAGCCACCTTGATCCTCGCCGCTCTCACTCTGCTCATTTGGGTTGTCCTGACGTTTTTTCGCGGAGCTTTCTGGCAACTTCGCGCATTTGACGACGACATTGCGCCGCACCCAACGCCTGCCGCTTGGCCGCGCGTGGTATGCGTGATGCCCGCGCGCAATGAAGCGGAGACGATTGCACGGGCTGTTGCTTCGGTTGCAAAGCAAAATTATTCCGGCCCATTTCGCATCGTGATTGTGGATGACCAAAGTGAAGATGCCACGTCGGAATTAGCAAAGGCGGCGGCACAAGAAGCGGGCGCGGCAAATCGCGTGGAAATTATGCGCGCAGCGGCCTTGCAAAGCGGCTGGACCGGCAAGCTGTGGGTGCTGCAACAAGAGATCGAAAACAACCAACAAGATTCACCCGAGTATTTCTGGTTCACGGACGCGGACATCGAACATGCGCCGGACACTTTGTCGCGCCTGGTATCGCGTGCGGAGCAGCAGCGCGCGGACCTGGTCTCTCTGATGGTGCTGCTGCAGGCGAAATCGTTTCCGGAGCGCTTGCTGATGCCTCCCTTCCTGTATTACTTCCTGATGCTCTATCCGCCGAAGTGGATTCCAGCCACGGTGGCGAAGACAGCGGGCGCGGCCGGCGGTTGCATTTTGTTGCGGCGCACGGCGCTGGAGCGCATCGGCGGGTTCGGAGCGATTCGCGCGGAGGTTATTGACGATTGCGCGCTGGCGCGCGCGGTAAAACGCAGCGGCGGAACGGTCTGGATGGGACTCACGCGAAAAAGCGTGAGCCTGCGCGCGTACAAATCGTTTGGCGAGATTCGCGACTTGATCGCGCGGACCGCCTTCACGCAGCTCAACTATTCGCCCTTGCTGCTGCTCGGCACGCTTGCCGGGATGCTACTGACGTATGTCGCGCCAGTGGTTTTGACCTTCCATCAGCAATCTGCGGTCTGGCGGCTAGGACTGGCGGCGTGGCTGCTGATGGCGCTGACGTATCTCCCGACAGTGCGATTTTATGGGCTCTCGCCGCTCTGGGCTCCATTTCTTCCCGTGGCCGCAGCATTCTATAGCTATGCGACGTGGCTTTCCGCGGTGCGTTATTGGCTAGGCCGCGGAGGCCAATGGAAGGGCCGCGCACAAGCGGTAAGAGCAACGCGCTCGTAGAATAAACGTAGCCCCGCGTCCAGCTTAATTATTGGTCGCCCCGCACACCATTCGGCCTTATTGGATTCGGACTGAATCCTGAGAACCAGGGTCAAGTAGGCGGATATCGGGAAGTGCGTATGAGGCGATGTCGATGAGGTGGTTCAGGCAGATCAACTTGAAATGCTGGATTGGCTCGACGTGAGCGCCTGTGTCTCGCGCGAGATGCTCAAGGAAATGTGATTTGGTGTAAACCCGGAGCAGTTTGCCTGTGAACACCTCATCGTCATAGCCACCAGAAGAGCCGACGCATTCTTCGGTAACCAAATATGCGATGTAGTACTTCCACGAGAGCTCGAAACTTTTGCAGCTTGCAGTTGACTCAATTGGCCAGGAGTCTTTAAGGATTTCGGCCAATTCGGGAAGGTCAGGGTGGACCGGACTTGGGCCCGAACGGTTGTCTATGGCTTCATCAACAATAATCCGCAGAGAATTTTCCCTTGGCTCCGAAAGCTCACGAAGATAAAGATACTTAGCAGAATTTAACGACTCGAGTTCTGGGCTGTCTATCATGAATACCTCCGCGCTTTGTAGGGGGCCAACCGAGGCCGCCGCAGCTAGTCAGAAAAACAATGGTAGCCGCCAAACACATAATTCCCCAATATCAAATTGGCCTCGTGACTTGAGAAGGGCATCAGCCGACAACTGCCCCACGCCAAGAATCACGAATATTGGTGATGTACATCACATTTTGCTATAGTGGAGGCGTTGGAAGCGGGCTGCATCCCGATTTCAGGGAGCGGCACCGGAGGCCGACATGAGTACGATCCCGACTGGGGGCAACGGGAAAGTGACCGTGCCCGAATTGCTGCAGCGGAAGACCGATGCTGCAGTTTCCCTAAACAAGAAGAAGATCACCTGCCTGACGGCATACGACTATCCGACAGCGCGTCTGCTGGACGAAGCCGGGGTGGACGTGGTGCTGGTGGGTGACTCCGTGGCCATGGTGGCGCTGGGGTACGAAAGTACGTTGCCGCTCACACTGGAGGAAGCCCTGCATCACACCAAGGCGGTACGGCGCGGCGTGCAGCGGGCCCTGGTGGTGGCGGATATGCCCTACGGCTCCTATCACGGCGATTTGAACGAATCGCTGCGCAACGCCATGCGCTTCGTGAAGGAAGCTGGCGCAGAGGCCGTAAAAATCGAGGGCGGCGAGCGGCGGCTGGAGCTGATCTCGCGGCTGACGGAGGCGGAAATTCCCGTAATGGGACACGTGGGGCTGACGCCGCAATCGGTGAACGCTCTGGGTGGTTATCGCGTGCAGGGCAAAACTCAGGAGGCTGCAGAGCAAATTATGCGCGACGCGCGGGCCGTGGAGGCTGCGGGGGCGTTCAGCATCGTGCTGGAGGCACTGCCGCGGGAGCTGGCGGCCGAGATCACACGTACTGCCAGGATTCCCACCATTGGAATCGGTGCCGGCCCGGATTGCGATGGCCAGATCCTGGTGCTTCACGACATTCTGGGGCTGACCTTCCGGGAACCGCCGAAATTTGCGCGGCAATATGCCAATGTGGGTCAAACCATCTTGGAAGCCGTGAGAGAGTATTGTGCCGACGTGCAGAGCGGAAGCTTTCCTTCGGATGCGGAGTCGTACCATGCGTCGGGCAGCGTGAAGGGACGCAAAGCGATTCCGATTGCACGATGAGCCGGTTAACATGGAAGAAATGCTAACAGGGGCGCCTTGAGCAGACCGGGGCGCCCCTGTAAATTTGTGAAGCGAGGTGAAAACATGAAACCTGCGGAAATGGCGGCATTGTTTAAATACAACGCCTGGGCGGATCGTCGCGTGCTGGAAGCAGCAAGTGCACTCACTCCAGAGCAGTACACAAGACAGATGGGCTCCAGCTTTTCCTCGGTGCGCGACACGCTGGCGCACATCTACGGCGTCGAGTGGTTATGGCTGGAACGCTTCCAGGGGCGTTCGCCATCGGCAATTCCGGACGACGCGACGTTCGCGGACATCGCCAATCTAAAAGCGAGTTGGGCCGCGTTTGAACCGAAGCTGCTGAACTTCGTGCGCGGGCTGACGCAAGAGGGCCTGGATGGGGTGATGGAATACAAGACCATGAAGTTTGGTCAGTATCGCAACCCATTATGGCAATCGATGCTTCATCTGGTGAACCACGGAACCTATCACCGTGGGCAGATCACGACGATGTTGCGGCAGCTGGGCGCGCAGCCGATCTTGACGGACTTGATGCACTTCTACCGCGAGCAGGCTGCGGCGGCTGGCGGCTGAGGGCAGCATGGAGACGATCCGAACAGTCGCGTGGATGAAGGAGAAGGCGAAGGAAGCGCGGCTGAATGAGAGGGTGATCGGGCTCGTGCCGACGATGGGGGCGCTGCACGCGGGGCATTTGGCGCTGGTGGAGCGTGCAAAGAGAGAATGTTCCCCGGTATATGTCTCGATTTTTCTGAATCCGAAACAGTTTGGGCCGAAGGAGGATTTGTCCAAATATCCGCGGCCCGTCGAGGATGACACCGCGAAACTCGAAGCGGCGAAGATTGATGGTTTGTTCCTGCCGGATGCTGGGGAGATATACCCACCAGGATTTTCGACTTATGTGCATGTGGAAGGGCTGAGCGAGAGGCTGGAAGGTAAATCGCGCCCAGGCCATTTTCGCGGGGTCACTACCGTTGTGCTGAAACTTCTGGAGATCGTGCAGCCGCATTTTGCCTATTTCGGGCGCAAGGATGCGCAGCAGGCGCGCATGGTGCAGCAGATGGTGCGGGATCTGAATGTGGACACGGAAATCGTGTTGTGCCCGATTGTGCGAGAGGCGGACGGGCTGGCGTTGTCTTCGCGCAACGTATATTTGCACGCGGCGGAAAGGAAGGCGGCGACGGTGCTGTTTCGTGCGTTGCGTGCGGCAGCACAAGAGATAGGCTCGGGGGTGCGCGATGCCCTCCATCTGCAACAGACCATGCATGAAGTGTTGGCAGGCGAGCCGCGCGCCCGGGTGGACTATGCGGAGGTTGTGGATGCGGAGACGTTTGAGCCGGTGGTGCGTGTGGGGCGGCGGAGTTACGCGGTGCTGGCTGTGTTCATTGGCAAGACGCGGCTGATTGACAATTTGTTGATTGAGATGGACGGAGAGGAATTACGGGCGGAGTTGTGAGTGAGGCTAAGTCGGTAACGGGGTGCCCGCCTCGGAAGGCGGCCGCTACGACGGCGAGCCCAAGAGGGTTCAAGCGTTGGAGAGATGCGAAAGGGTTGCGGCGGCGTGGCCTTTGGCCTTAACTTCGTCCCAGATCTGCTCGATTTTGCCGGTTGGGCCAATCAGAAATGTGCTGCGCACAATCCCTTTGAACGACCGGCCCATGAACTTCTTCATCTGCCAGACGCCATAGGATTCGAGCATTTTGTGCGTGGGGTCGCCGAGCAGGGGAAAATTGAGCTTCTGCTTGGTTTTAAAATTCTTAAGTGATTTCTCCGGATCAGCGCTCACGCCGAGTACCACAACATCTTCCTTATCAAATCTCGGCTTGAGGTCGCGAAATTCGCAGGCCTCGATAGTGCAGCCCGGCGTGCTGGCTTTGGGGTAGAAATAGAGCAGGACGCGCTTTCCTTGGAAATCCTTCAGGGAAACTTCCTTGCCCCCATCGGAGGTCAGTGTGAAGTCCGGGGCTTTGTCACCGATCTTGAGCATGGCTTCCTCGTTCAAATCAGGATAAAAGCTTGCGGAGGATGTCGTTTACGGATTGCGGATTGGCCTGGCCTTTGGTGACGCGCATCACCTGGCCCACGAAGAACTTGAAAACACCTTCATTGCCAGATTTGAACTTGGCGACATTGTCGGGATTCTTGGCGATGATCTCGCGGGCGGCTGCTTCGATTGAAGTGTCGCTAACATGAGCGCCCAGACCTTCGGCCGCGACAATCTCCGCGGCGGACCGGCCGGAATCGAACATAGTGGCGAAAACTTTCTTTCCTACCGCGGCGGTAATTTTTCCAGATTCCACCAGGGAAACAAGCTCGGTGAGCGCAGTGGGTGCGACGGGGCTCGCGGCAATCTCCTTGCCGGAATCGTGCAAGCGCCGCAGCAATTCGGTCTGCATCCAGTTGGCGGCAACTTTTCCAGGAGCGCCTGCTTTCACAACGAATTCAAAATAACCGGCGAGGGCCTGCGTATCCGTCAGCACTTCCGCGTCGTAAGCAGTGATGCCAAAGGAGGAGACAAAGCGCGCGCGCTTCGCGAAAGGAAGTTCGGGCAGGGAGCTTAGGACTTCGTCGCGCCACGCGGAGCTGACGTGCACTGGCAGCAAGTCCGGCTCCGGGAAATAGCGATAGTCGTGCGCTTTCTCCTTGGAGCGCATGGAATCGGTGCGGCCCGCGTGCTGATTCCACAGTCGAGTTTCCTGAGAGATGCTGCCGCCGGATTCCAGGACGCCGATGTGGCGCTCGATTTCGTATTCGAGGGCTTTGGCAAGGTAGCGGAAGGAGTTGAGATTTTTCACCTCGACCTTGGTGCCGAATTCCCTTGCGCCGCGCAGGCGGACGCTCACATTGGCATCGCAACGCAGCGAGCCCTCTTCCATGTTGCAATCGCTGACGCCGGTGTAGAGAAGGATCTGGCGAAGCGTGGTCAGGTAATTGTAAGCCTCGTCAGGTGAGCGCATGTCCGGCTCGGAAACGATTTCGCTAAGGGGCGTGCCACAGCGATTCAGGTCCACGTAGGTCTTGTCCGCGGATTGTGCCAAGCCGTCGTGCAGGGATTTCCCGGCATCCTCCTCGAGGTGGAGGCGCGTAATGCCAATACGTTTGGTCCTGCCGTCGTGCTCGATTTCCAGCCAGCCACCCGTGGCAAGCGGCAGTTCGTACTGGGAGATTTGGTAGCCCTTGGGCAGGTCGGGGTAAAAATAGTTTTTGCGGGCAAAGCGGGAATGTTCGTGAACCGTGCAATTCAGCGCCAGCGCCGCGCGCATACCCATTTCGACGGCGCGTTTGTTGAGAACGGGCAGCGTGCCGGGGAGCCCCAGGCACACGGGACACACGTTGGAGTTGGGCGGATCACCGAATCGCGTCGAGCAACTGCAAAAAATTTTCGATTTCGTCAGAAGCTGCGCATGGACTTCCAGACCGATAACCGCCTCGTATTTCGCGAGGTGTTCGGGGGACATCGCTGATTCTGTGGCGAACTTGGTCATAGCTGAAAACCAAATTATATCAGACCATGGCCCAAAATCAGGCTGGGTGGCGGTTCAATCGGAATCACGTCGTATATCCCTTTTCATTTGGCAGCAAGTCACAAAACACAAACGATTCGCGCTCGACGATTAGTCCGCGTTTCACGCTGATGGGTGAACGGAAGATAGGCCCGGCAAAAACAAAGGTGTGGAACTCACCATTCTCGCCACAGGGATCGACATCTGGGGGAAGCTGGCTGAAGAAACTGCTATCAAGTTCTCTGCCAGCGAAGGAAGAGGGGAGTTTGGCGGGATCGAGGCATACAGCGATGGCGCGAAAGCCATCACTCATGAATCGCGCGGCAAGTTCGCGCGTATCCACCTTCCAGAGAGGAAAAAGGCCGCTCATGCCGGCCTGCGCGAGTTTCTTCTCGCGGTAGGCGCGCAAGTCCTCCAAAAAGATGTCGCCAAAGGCAACGTGAAGGACGCCGCGGCCACGAAAGCGCAACACGGCTTCGCCCATACGAAATTCGTACACCGGATTGCTGCACTGGGGCGGGATGAGGACCTCTTCCAGCGGCAGGCCAATGGACTCGGCCTGCCGCTGAAGAAGTTCGCGGCGAACACCGTGCATGCTGATGCGCTCGTAACCCTCTGTCACGGTAGTAAGTAAAGCGACCACTTCGAACTCCGGGTCGCGACGAAGAGCGTGCAAGGCCATGGCGCTGTCTTTGCCGCCGCTCCACGAAAAAAGGACAGGCAGAGGCATGGCTCAGTTATGACCCGCGAACTGGTAGCGCAGGCCGAAGCGGTAATCGCGGCCCAAAGCGGGGTAGCCGTAGGCATCCTGATATTGCTTGTTAAATAGGTTCGTGGCCCGTGCCGTAAGGGATAGGCCATGGGTAATGTTGTAGCTGCCGGCCATATCAAACCTGGCGTAACCCGGGTCGTTGACTTTGATGTAATCGATGAAATCGCTGTCGGTGCGGACGCCACTGAAGTAGCCGATGAAACTCCAATTGACGCGCGCAAAAGTGAGATTGAGACCCATGGAGCCGGAATGGAGCGGCCGCCGGAGAAGGCGGTTTCCGGGAATGAGCGCCGGGTCAGCATACGGATTTTCCGATTGCAGGACGCGGGTGTCGTCGTACGTATAATTTCCAAAAAGAAAAAGATTCTTGCGGAGACGCCATTCGGAGGCGAGGTTGACGCCGCGGGCGAAGGCCAGGTCGGTGTTGAAGTAGGTGCCGTTGCCGTAGGGGCAAGTACTTGTCGGCAGCGCCGTACACAATCCACCAGGGAAGCAGTTCGCAAAACTCACGATGTCATAGAAGCGATTGTAGAAATAGTCGGCGGAAATCTTCCAGCGATCAGAGGCGAGCTTTTGCTCGAAACCTGTGGACCAGTTTTTGCTGGCCTCGGGTTTGAGATTGGGATTCCCCGGGAAGCAAGGGTCGGTGCCAAAGGTTTCGTCGAAGCGTGGTTCCTTGATCCCCTCACCATAAAAGGCGCGGTAGCGTGTATCTCCCCAGAAGCCCTTGCCATAGTGCAGAACGTAGGAGCCACCCGCTCGGGGAACGACGCGAGTGCCAAAGCTGGCGTTGTCCTCAGCCCGAACACCGAAGTCGAGCGAAAGGCGGGAAAGAGGCATGTAGCGAAAATCGAGGTAGCCGGCCTGATTGTTGCGGCGAAGATGGCCCGGCACGATATAGTTGATGCCGCCATTTTCCACTTCGTATTGGTAACCCGCAGTGGCGATGAACGAGCGCGAAACATAGGTGGACTTTGCGCCAACACCAGCACGATTGAATTCGAGCAGGGTATCGTAGGCAGCGCTGACGGGTAATGTTTCAAAGCTGTCTTGTCGGGTGTAGGACTCCGTGCCGGTGACTTGGTTGTGCCAATGAGAGCCAGTGGTAAACTCCCAGCGTGCATTGGCTGAGAAGATATGCTGTGCATAACCTTGGGTTGCGACGGGCGGCAGGACAAGCGTGGGACCGGGAATTTCGGCGTCGCTGGCATTGTTGCGGAGAGAGAGGCGCAGTTGATTCGTACCCGAGAATGAATAGCCGAAGTTCCCGGAAAAGGTGCGGTTGAGGAATGCGTCATCCGGACCCTGGCCATGGGTTTGGAAATAGGCAGCCGCGCCCGAGTAATCGAATTTGCCCAGAAGCCCGCTGAATTCGGCGCCACCGCGCGCGGAGGAAAAGCCGCCGCCTTCGGCATACAGGTCAGCGGAAGGGATGTGAGTTTCGCCCCGATGAGTAAAAAGTTGGAGCACGCCGGAAACCGCATCGCTGCCATAGATGGCGCTTTCCGCGCCGCGCACGATTTCCACCTTGTCGACGTTTTCTGTGGTGAGACTGGAGAAATCTACGGCGCTGCCCGGAGGGTTGATGGGCGTGCCGTCCACGAGAACCTTGGTGAAATCGGAGTTGCCTCCGTTCAAGAAAAGCGATGAAGTGCCGCCAAAGGGGCCGGTGCGGTCGATGGCAACACCGGGAGAAAAGAGAAGCAAATCAGGGAGCGTGACCGACTGGCGCTGGTCAATCTCTTCTCGCGTGAACACATCGGTGGGCGCGATGGTTTGTGAACTAAGAACAGGCTCGGCTTCGGCGGTGACAACCACGCTGGAGGACAGGCGCTCCAATTCAAGGCGCAGATCAATGATGCGCGATTCACCGGAAGTGAGATCCAAAGTAAAGTCACGAGGGGCGAAAGGTTCAAGCGAGAAATGGAGGAGGTAATTGCCTGGTGGAAGAGAGAGGTGATAGGCGCCATCGCCCGAGGAAGTAGTGGAAAAGGGCTGAGCGCTTACGGAGTTTTCCAACTGAGCGGTGATCTGAACCGCGCCGACACCAGCGCCGGAAGGATCGGTAAGTGTGCCGCTGACATGAGCATCGGAGACCTGTGATTGCGGAAACGCGGGAATTGCCGGGACGAAAAGAAGTACGGCGAGAATAATTACCAAAAGATTTGGTTTTTTCATGGGTTCCTCCGCTCCCTCACGCGCGGGAGTGTAAAGGTTGACCGGCGCAAAGAAACTTGCGCTGGCTGCGGACTTCGCCGGTCTCCTGGCTTGGCGGGAAAGAGCGCTCCATGGCGATGGCCTGAATCACGAAAACTCAGAACTCGCATAAAGCGCGCTCGCGGCCTTCCCGCAGCGAAATGGGCTGCAGTGGCCTACGAGCGGAATACCCGCCTTACAGTCGCGCGGCGGCGACGGCGTTGCACCGTCTTCCCGAGCACGAAGTCCGCGGTGATTGTGGAGGGGCAGAGCCCGCTGCGGGTTACAAGTTTCGGCTGCACGAATGCGCCAGGTTGGGTGGACGCGAAAACGATCTTACGTATTTGAAAAAAGCGTGACACGTGGCCGGCCGGAAGCGGTCATCTCCACGGAAAGCGGCGCTTGGAAAACCTGTTCGAGCAACTCGCGTTGAAACACCGTGGCAGGCGGGCCCACGCGCAGGCACTTGCCTTTCTGGAGCAACACAACCTGATCGGCATATTCACCAGCGAGATTCAATTCGTGCGTGACGACAACAACGGTGTAGCGGTTTTCCACAGCCAAACGGCGGAGATTGTGAAGCAAGTCTACTTGCGCGCCAATGTCCAGATGGAGCGTTGGTTCATCCAGAAGCAATAGAAGGGGCTGCTGGGCAAGGGCGCGAGCGAGAATCACGCGTTGCTTTTCACCGCCGGAAATCTTGTCCATCCAGCGGTCGCTCAGATGATTCGCACCAACCTGCGTCAGCGCATTCGTGGCGATGGTTACATCATCCTCGGTTTCAAAGCGCAGTCCCTTACCATAGGGGTGGCGTCCTTGCAGCACAAATTCCCAAACGCGCGACGGGAACAGCAGGCGGCTTTCCTGCTGCACCAGAGCGATGCGCTGCGCGCGCGTCCTGGGCGGAAGCGAATGCGTGACAAAGCCATTCAGGAAGATGCGGCCGGATAGGGGTTCGAGTGCACCGGAAATCAGCTTGAGCAGTGTGGATTTTCCGCACGCGTTGGGGCCAAGGATGGCGACGATTTCACTTGGTTTGGCGTGGAAGCTGAGGGCTTCAAGTGTGAACAGAGGCGCCTGGGATGGATTGGAAGAGTAGGCGTAGCTGGCCTGTTCGACGCTGAGGCGCACCTCCGTTGTGGTGTGCGGCTGTTCCGAAGAAGGCAAGGGTGTACGAAGAGGGCTGCTCATGTAATTCTCCTGCGGAGCAAATAGATGAAAAGCGGCGCACCGGCAATTGCGGTCACCGCGCCGACTGGCAAATCCGATGGAGCAACAACAGTGCGCCCGACGGTGTCCGCAATCACCAGCGCGATGGCACCCCCAAGTGCCGTGGTGGGCAGCAGAATGCGGTGATCGGGACCAAAAATCAGGCGCATTACATGGGGCACAAGCAGGCCGACGTAGCCGATCGTCCCGCTAACGGAAACAGCCAGCCCCGTTAGTACGGACGCTGCAAGATAAACCACAACCCTGACACGGCGAACATCCACTCCCAGATGCATCGCTTCCTTCTCGCCGGCCAGTAACAAGTTCAGGTCGGAGGCGGTGGTGTAAATTACGCCAAACGCGACAACAAAACCAATAGCGAGCAGGTAGAGAAGGCTCTTGGGTGGCGGGGTGGATAGATTCCCCATCAGCCAGTAAGAGGAACCGCGAAGGTTTCCGGCTGACTGCGTAGACATCAGGAACATGATGATCGCCGAAAGAAACGAACCTGTGATGACTCCTCCCAATAGAAGGGTACTGCTATCGATTTGGCCGTCACGCAGACCCAATAAATAAACGGTTGCAATTGTTAGAGCTGCCCCGATGAACGCACCAAACGGCGTGATCAATCCGGCCAGCTCGGGTGAAAAGGAAAGTCGCGTTTCAATGATGAGAGCGATGATGGCGCCCACTGCTGCTCCAGACGAGATGCCGAGCACATAGGGATCCGCCAGGGGATTTCGCAGAAGCGCCTGGAAGCTTGTTCCCGCGACAGAGAGAGAGGCTCCTACAAAAATGGCCAGAAGAATGCGCGGCAGCCGAATATCCAGGACGATCATGCCGTAGTCGCTGGAGATGGCGCTGCTCTGGCCGAGCAACACTCGGATGAGATCGCGCCCCAGGCCGTAAAGAGAGACTTGCACAGCGCCCATCTTCAGCGCAATGACCACAACGACAAACAGAATGATCGCGAGAATGCCGCAACGGAACAAGAGACGCCCCAGGGTTAGTGGACGCATGAGGACTCCATGGAACGTGGGCAGTTTCTGGGCGAGAAAGATGAGAGTGTCGCGAGTGGAGACACCAACGGGACCACGTTCGCGGGCGGTGAAGTTTTTTCCGGAGGGGGCGAATCCTGAAAAATTTCAGGATGCAATTGCCGCGCGAGCTCTTCGATGGCCGAAACGATACGCGGCGCGGGGCGATTGACAGCATCGCTGATCACCGCAAAATGGCGAGCACGCACAGCATCCAGAAGCCGCCATCCGGGGCGCGTGGCCAGCGCATCAAAATCGCGCGCGGCGGCTTCCGAATGAGATTCAGCAAAAACCAGATAGTCTGGTTGCAGTCGAACCACCTCTTCGAGATTCATCTGCGGCCAATCCACCGAAGATTGGACGATGGAAACGGCGCCGGCTTTGCGAAGCGCATCAGCGATAAACGTGTCCTTGCCGGCAGAGATGAGCGGCTCGGTCCACACAATGAACAGGACGCGGCGCGGAGGTGCGGCGGCAATTTTGTTTTCTAGCGAAGCAAGCCGGCCCTGCAGCTCTTCGCCCAGGGACTTGCCAGCCTCTGAAGCGCCAAGGACATCAGCCAACTTTTGTGTGGAAGAGATGATTTCTGCAACGGTGTGCGGAGCGGTGTCGGCGTAAGTGGGAATGCCGAGTGTATCGAGGGCGCGAACGGTATCGAGGCGATTGATGCTCTTCGTGACCAGGACCAAATCCGGATGCAGCGCGGCTATTTCCTCGAGATTGGGATCGATGATGCCGCCAACTTTGGGCTTCTTCTGGGCGGCGGCGGGGTAGTCGCAAAAGTCCGTGTCGCCGACGAGGTGATCCTGCAGGCCAAGCGCATAAAGCGTTTCCGTGATGCTCGGCGCTAGAGAAATGATGCGCGTGGGCGAAATGGGGACGCGCACGCTTCGTCCCATTTCATCCACCAATTCGCGGGTGGCTGGTTGCGAAGCTGGCAGGGAAGGATTAGCTTGCGCGGAAGCGCTAAGCGTGCCCACGAACAAAAAGGTGAGCAAAAGGGCCGCTGGACGCGACATAAAAACAGCGCGATGCACGAATCATCTCCCGTGACGAGAATTCCGCGAGAGCTAGAAATAAAAAAGCCCCACGAGAACCGGGGCTGGAGTGCAGGTGTTCTCTCTCGCGAAGAACACGCAACCTCTTCAGCTTGGGAGGGTACCCTGGCTAACGGCATTGCTGCCGATTACAGTGGCGGGACCGCGGCCGGTTTGCACGGCACTTCCCCACTTCCCGAGCCTGCAAGTTGTAAATTCAGTGTACGGTGCGCTAGCAGGAGTGTCAATGGAAGTGAAAAGGTTTTCCTGCCAGGAAATCAGCGGTTTTTCCAGTTGGGCTTGCGTTTTTCCACCAGCGCGCGCAAACCCTCCTGCGAATCTTCCAGGCGGTAGAGTTCATTCAAGAAGATATTCATGGACTGCTTCAGACCGTCGCGGAGAGAAAGCCCCATGCCGCTCAGGATGGCGCGTTTGGCCATCGTAAGCACAGGACCAGAATGGCTGGTGATGCGTTCGATCAGATCGTTCACAGTGGCTTCGAGCTTTGATTCGGGAACCAGTCGATTGATCAGCCCAAGTTCCAGTGCGCGTTCCGCAGTGACAGGTTCGCCGAGTAGCACGAGTTCGAGAGCGATCTTGGGGCCAACGAGAAATGGGAGAATCGTGGAGGCCAACGGAGGGAAAACGCCGATGGTGATTTCCGGCTGTGCGAAGCGCGCTTTAGGCGTGGCAACCACGAGGTCTCCAAATGCCGCCAGCTCCGCACCACCGCCGATGGCGGGGCCGTTCACCACGCAAAGAACGGGCTTGGACGTTTCCAAAATCCCTGCAAAGACGGAATGGAAAGCGTCAAGCATCTGGAAAACGCGATCGGAAGTGTACTCGTCTATATCGATGCCGCCGCAAAAAACTTTGCAGGCGGAATCCAGAACGATCAGCTTGACTTCTTCTTTCTCGGCAACAAACTTGATGCCATCCGCCAGTTCACGGAGCATGCTTTCGTTCAGCAGGTTGTGCTCGGGACGATTCAGGGTCATGCGAGCCACACCGGGAGTGAGGCGAAGCTGCACATGCTCAAATTCTTGTGGGTCGCGGCGTTTGGGTTCTGTGCGAACTTCCACGCTAGGACGGCGTTCCACGATGAGTATCTCCTTCCAAGGCGCCCCGGCTGAGGGGCCAAATTTGATGCTAGCACGGGGACCATGCAAGCGTTGCGCGTGTTCGACGCGGAGTGCGCAATAAGTCTGCTGGCATTCCGGCCAGGGAGCAGAGATTGTGGGCGAACTTTGCCGTGGCGCTGAATTACAATGTCTGGAGGACGGATCCTCTCATGTTCAAGAACGCTAACGAGTTGCCCACAGCCTACGCCCTACGGCTGACTGTCCCACCTGATGTTGGGGGATTCCCCGTTGAAAGTGCCTGGGAGAATAGCCTCGGCGTGCGATTTGAGCACGACTGGCAAGGCCAAAACGCCGAACCTGATAGAGCAACCGAGGTGCAGTTGCTCTGGGCCCCGGATATGCTCTTCCTGAAGTTTCGGTCAAAATATCGAAACATTACGGTTTTCCCCGATGCGCGGGAGGATGGCTGGCGTGACGAATTGTGGAATAGTGACGTCGCGGAAGCGTTCCTGCAGCCAGATTTGCGCGATCCGTGGAAATACAAGGAATTTGAAGTCAGCCCGAATGGCTTTTGGATTGATCTGGACATCTTCAATCGCCGGCATACAGAGCTGCATAGCAACCTCCGGCGCCGCGTGGTGCAGGATGCCCAAGCGAAAACTTGGACCGCCGAACTGGCCATCCCCATGCCGAGCTTGACGCCACACTTTGATGCCACGCAAAGCTGGCGCGTGAATTTCTTCCGCGTTGAGGGAGATGCCGAGCCAAGATTTTATTCAGCGTGGAGCCCCACCTATTCGCGAGAACCTGACTTCCATGTTCCGGGAGCTTTCGGCAAGTTAGTGTTCCGCGAATAGGAAATTTCCGCGCTCTAATCATGCAAGGCATTTCTGATAAGCTCGCATAGGATTCCTATGCGAACAAGACTTCTGCGCTTGCGCCGTCAATCTCCCCAGCACGTGTGGGCCTGCTTACTGCTGCTGATCATCTTCCTAGGGAGTGGCCTTCCTGCCGCCGCGCAAGAGACCAGCAATCCCAACGCCCCCGTCGTGAACAAGGTCGAACCGCCAAACTGGTGGGTTGGGTTGACGCCTGATGTGATGCTCTTGCTTTCGGGCAAGCACCTGGAAGTGACACACGCGCGCTGCAATCTCCAGGAAGTCATCGTCAGCCGCACACAATCGGCCGCGAATGGCCATTACCTGTTCGTGTGGCTTAAATTCGGTGCGGGCTTGAAATCCGGGACAGCCGTGTGTCGCATTCTGACTCCCAAGGGTGAAACCACCTTCGAACTGCCCATCGCGGCGCGAAAACAAATTCTCGGCAGGAACCAGGGTCTCTCTCTGGACGACGTCTTGTACTTGATCATGCCGGACCGTTTTGCGAATGGCGATCCTACTAATGACGAACCGGCGGAGTTTCCGGGCTCGTATGACCGTTCAAAACCGCGCGCGTATCACGGCGGCGATCTGCGCGGGGTTCGCGATCACCTGGGGTACTTGAAGGAACTTGGAGTGACGACGGTTTGGTTGACACCCATCGTGAAGAACGGAACTGCGCAAAGTTATCACGGCTATGGCGCCGTAGATTTATACAGTGTCGATCCACATCTTGGAACAATGCAAGAATATCAGGAACTCGTACAGGTCGCGCACAAAGAGCACATGAAAATCTTTTTCGATGTTGTACCAAACCATGTCGGTCCTTTGCATCCCTGGGTAAGCGACCCACCCACGTCGGATTGGTTCCACGGAACACTTAACCAGCATTTGAGTTCGTTTTCGCCTATCAACGAAACCTTCTACGGTGTGCACGACAAGAAGGAACCGCCCACGGACTTGCTTGAGTCGCTGGAAGATCCGCATGCCCTGCCCGAGTTTCAGAAAAATCTGACCGAGGGCTGGTTCTGGGGCGCTTTGCCGGACATGAACACCGAAAATCCTCTGGTCGTTCAATATCTGCTGCAGAACAGCATCTGGTGGGCAGAGAGTTCCGGACTGGACGGCTACCGCGTTGACACCGTTCCTTATGTTCCGCGCAAATTCTGGTCGGAATGGCATCAAGGCCTTCGGCGGATTTACCCGCGGCTTTCGACGATTGGTGAGGTGTTTCACCGCGATCCTGCTGTCACATCCTTCTTCGCGGGGGGACGCCAAGGCTGGGACGGCATTGATACGCAATTGACGACCGTGTTCGACTTTCCGATGTGCTTTACACTGCGCGATGTGCTGCTGCGGGGCGCACCCACCGGACGCATCGCCAATGTTCTGCGCCAGGATTCGCTCTATCCCCACCCGGAGTATCTGGTGCCTTTTTTCGCGAACCACGATTTGGCGCGATTGGCCGGGGAGCGCACCGTTACCCCAGCGAAGCTGCGGCTGGCTTTTGGATTGACCCTCACGCTGCGCGGCATCCCGGAAATCTACTACGGCGATGAAATCGGCATGCCGGGCGGCGGCGACCCCGACAATCGCCGGGATTTCCCTGGCGGGTGGATTGGCGATGCCCAGAATGCCTTCCTGCACGAGGGGCGCACGCGCGAACAGGATGAACTCTGGCGATATGTGCAAAGCTTGCTCCGGGTGCGGCGAGAGCACGCGTCCCTGCGAGGCGGAAAACTCTGGCATCTGGCATCCGATGATTCGTCTTACGTTTTCCTGCGGGAGACCGAGGAAGACAAAATCGTCGTAGCCTTCCACAATGGATCCACCAGCCGCGAACTGAAGATTTCGTTGCGGGATACTCCTGCGCAGGAAGTCTCTGAGATTTCCCTGCTGTTGGGTGACGGCCAGGCAGAGCTTGCGGGCCGGGAACTTCGGCTGCAATTGCCCGCGCAGAGTCTTACCATATTTGAACTACACTGAAATGCGTCGGGGATAGTTCGATCAGGCACAGAATTGGCAGCAGATTTTACAGTCTGGAAACAGCTTTCCCTCTCTTGTAAACTCGTTCCTCGCGTATAGTTGTCTGCCTGGAAGGAGCCCTCTCGACCTTCCAGATCTTGGCGAGAATGGAATAAAGACTGGGGGAAATAGCAATGAAAAAACTCTTTGTGCTGCTCGCGCTTCTGGGGACGACTCTTATGGCAACGGAAAGGACGATTTACGATTTCACCCTGAATTCGATTGACGGCCAGCCCACTCCACTTTCCAGTTTCAAGGGAAAGGTTGTGTTGCTGGTGAATGTGGCCAGTCGCTGCGGATATACGCCGCAGTACACCGCGCTGGAATCCATCTATGAAAAGTATGAGAGCCGCGGCTTTGTGATTGTAGGGATCCCGGCGAACAATTTTGGGGGCCAGGAACCCGGCTCCAATCAGGAGATCAAGACTTTCTGCACGGCCAAGTACGACGTGACATTTCCGATGATGGCCAAGGTTTCGGTCAAAGGTGACGACATCACACCGCTCTATCAGTTCCTTACCGACAAGAGCGCGAATCCCAATACCGGGGGCGAGATTGGCTGGAACTTCACGAAATTTCTTGTGGGCCCTGACGGAAGGGTGATCGCCCGATTTGACTCCAAAGTGGAGCCTGATTCACCGCAAGTCACTTCGGCAATTGAGAAGGCGCTCGCAGATAACAAACGGTAAGGCAGGCCAAGAACGGCAGGAGGTTAAACTACGACCCCCTTCATTTTTCAGAGGATGATCGGTCGGAAACTGCGCGGACTAACCGGTGACGATGCTTTCCAGCGCAGCTTTGTTCTTGATGATCAGGGTCGAGCCCATCACCTGCAGCAGTTGTTTCCTTCGAAAATCGGCGAGCAGGCGGGTAACCGTCTCACGCGAAGAGCCGATCATTTGGGCAATCTCTTCGTGCGTCAGGGTCAACTTCAGCCGGATCTGCCCTTTTTCTTCCGGATAATTGGCCGCCCATTCCAGCAAGAAGCGTGCTAGTTTTTCTCCGGCGGAGTGAGAGAGGCCAATGGTGCGCATCTCAGCAATCGCCGCGTGGTAGGTCTCGCCCAACTGTTGCGCGACACGTAGTGCGGCTTCACCATTGTCTTTCAGAAAGCCCAGGAAATCATTCCGTGCAATGAAATTCGCCTGTGCAGGTTCTACCACATCTGCTGTGAGCTCGTAACATGTGCCCGTGACGGTTGCCGGTAGTCCCAGAACCTCTCCAGGTTCCGAAATCCGCAGTATTAGCGTTTTTCCGTCCGCGGAAGAGGTAGAAAGTTTGACACGCCCGCTACAAAGGATAAATACGCCTCGGGCGGGCTGACCTTCGACAAAGAGCGTTGCTCCCTTCGGATAGGAAGCGGAAGAAGTAATTGCAGACAAAGCTTTTACAGTCTGTTCCGGAAGGTTACAGAAAAGCCGCTCTTCCCGATGAGGGCAAGAGAGACAGTTCTCGATAATCTCCAAACCATAAGGCGTGCGCATATTTGTGCCGTCCTGGAGTATACCCCCATCCAGCTTGGTTACAAACTGAAAGCGACTGGGATTGCGGCGCCAACCCGTGAGCATGAAATCACTCGCCTCTGTGACCTTATACCGTGTGATGGGAGGGGCTCCCGTGACGTATAACACAGTAAGGCGTGATGGACATCACCGACTTCGCCCGCCCTTCTGTGCCATTTGTATGTTGGGGAATACCCATGTGGGACCATCGGCATATCTTGCAGGTCCTCAGGGCAGAACTCGCCTTCCTGGAAAATGGCGGCTATCGGAGAGGTCCGCGTTATCCCTTCCGTCCCAACTTCATCTTTGAGGATTCTCCCACTTGTATCAATTTCATTGCCCGTGGCCAGCAACGCCCCTGCACGGAGTGCCCGCTGATCCATTTCGTGCCAGAG
Organism: Candidatus Acidiferrales bacterium; assembly: GCA_963702915.1. GTDB lineage: Bacteria > Acidobacteriota > Terriglobia > Acidiferrales > UBA7541 > Acidiferrum. Next base: position 4,308,696 of record OY969770.1, on the reverse strand, counting down.
AGTCACCACATCAATAAGTTTCCCTGCCGCCACATCAAGCTGACTTCGCGAGGGGAGACCGTCAATTCCTTCTATGAGTGGGGCACCGAGGAGGAACTGGAGAATGCGGTGAAGGAATGGCTTCTGGAAACGATTAAGGAACTGGAGGGCAGCAAGAAAGCAGCAGTGCAAGCCGCCTGAGCGTCATTCCATTTTTTCTTCAGTTTGAAGCAAATCCAGAAGTAATTTCGTCCTGAGAGTGTGAGTCCGGGTAAGCAAAGTCTACTTTTGCCCGTAATAGGCCGTAGTTCCGTGCTTGCGGAAAAAGTGTTTTTCGTGGAGCACTTTGCTTATGGGTTGCGCCTGATGGTTCGCAATTAATGTGTTCAGCGCCATGGCCGCGATTTCTTCCACGATGACGGCATTATGTGCCGCTTCCGCTGGTGTCGCTCCCCAGCAGAAGGGAGCATGCCCCGCCACCAATACACCCGGAGTATGCAGGGGATCGCGCTTTCCGATGCACCGCACAATCGCCAGCCCCGTGTTCAGTTCATAGTCCTGGCGAATCTCGGCGGGTTTCAGGGGCTTAGTCACAAGGATGGGCCCGTGAAAGTAGTCGGCATGCGTGGTCCCAAAACAGGGAATTTCCCGCCGCGCCTGAGCCCAGGCGGTGGCCGCGCGGGAATGCGTGTGGGCCACGCCCCCAAGAGTGGGAAACGCCTTGTACAACACAAGATGCGTGGGCAAATCAGAGGACGGGCGGAGAGTCCCCTCCACAGTTTTGCCCTCCAGATCGACAGCCACTAAATCTTCGGGCTTCATCGTTTCGTAGGGGACGCCGCTCGGCTTGATGATCACTAAGCCCTGCTCGCGCGAAATCCCGCTGGCGTTTCCAAAAGTGTAGAGCACCAGACCCCGGCGGACCAATTCAAGATTGGCTACCAGCACTTCCTCGCGAAGTTTCTTCAGGTTCATTCGTTTCCTCGAACCGCTGCGGCAATGTGACGCAAGGTGGGCAGAATACGCCCCGCCGCAACCGGCGCGCTATCGTTCTTCCCGAATGCAAAATACATTTCGCGGTAAAGCCCATAAAGCTCTTCATAAACCTTGGCCGCTTTGGCGTCCGGCTCGACCACACGATACTTGGGACAGAGAGCGTCCTGGGCCTTTTCAATGGTCGGAAATGCGCCTGCAGCGAGCGCCGCAAAAATCGCCGACCCAAGGCTGGTCACTTCGGATTGCGGGATCATCACCGGCTTATTCAGGACGTTCGCGTAAATGCGGTTCAGCACTTCGTTCTTTTGCGGAATGCCGCCGGCATTGATGACACGCCGTATGGGCACGCCATATTCTCCCATCCGTTCGAGAATGACGCGGGTGTGAAACGCCGTGCCTTCAATCGCGGCAAAGAGTTCGTCTTGCGCGGAATGTGTCAGGTTCCAACCAAAGGTCACTCCACCAAGCTCAGGATTCACGAGCACCGTGCGGTCGCCGTTGTCCCAAGTCAGGCGTAGCAGGCCAGTCTGCCCAGGCCGAAACTTTTCGAGCCCCCGCGAGAGTTCTGAAATGCTCTTTCCGGCGCGCCGCGCAATGGCATCGAAAATATCTCCAGTGGCGGAAAGCCCGGCTTCCACGCCCGTTTTCTGCGGATGCACCGAACCTGGGACCACGCCGCAGACTCCGGGAATGAGCCTGGTATCATCGCTCATAGCGATAATACAGGTTGAAGTGCCCACGACGTTTACGACGTCACCGGTGCGCGCGCCGGCTCCAATCGCGTCCCAGTGCGCGTCAAATGCGCCTATAGGAATGGGGATTCCAGTCTTTAAGCCGAGTTTCCTGGACCATTCCGCGCAGAGTCCCCCGGCAAGTTTATCGCTTGTCTCATAGCGTCCATTGAGCTTGGCGCGCACGCCCTTGAGTAACGGATCTACGGCGACGAGAAATTCTTCTGGTGGCAGCCCTCCCAGCGAGGCATTCCACATCCATTTATGGCCCATGCCACAGATGGAGCGCGGGGCTGCGGCCACATCGGTAATTCCGCAAAGGACGGCGGCTACCATATCGCAGTGCTCAAAGGCGCTGACGAATTTACCGCGCTTATTGGGATTATGCCGCAACCAGTGGAGCAGTTTGGAAAATCCCCACTCCGATGAGTAAGTTCCACCGCACCAATTGATCGCTTCCAGGCCTGTTCGGTGAGCAGTCTCTGTGATGAGCGCAGCTTCACGCCAGCCGCGATGATCACACCATAGGTAGTATTCGTTGAACGGCTCCAGCTTTTCGCCAACCGGAATCACGCTGGAGCCAGTAGTATCAATGGCCAGCGCGGCAACCTGATCTCCCGGGACTTTCGCCGCCCCCAATGCGCGCTGCACCGCCTCAGCCAGCGCCCGCATGTGGTCTTCATGGCTCTGAGTCGCGTAATCGGGATCGTCCTTTTTGCGATGCAAGGGGTACTCCGCGGTGCCGGAGCCGAGGCGTCCCTTTCCCGTATCTACTAATGTGACGCGCACGCTGAGCGTTCCGAAATCGACTCCTGCCACGATTGCCATGAGTTGCTCTTCTCGCTCCTTCCCGATAAACGCTTACACCGTGTGGGCGTACATGTCCCAGCCGAGATACCGCGAGGCGGCTTCGTGCACCATCGGCGCAACGCTGGAGAAATTCGCTGCGACATGGTGCTCGAAGCCTTGCTCGCAGATGTAGCGCAAGAGCTTCTGCAATCCGGCAATCTCCACCACGCCCGCGCCGCCAAACGTTTCCAGGGGATCATCCGTAAACCGCCCGCTGCCGGAATAGCCGCGGATTTTGCCGTTCACGTCGTCGGTCGAAAAACGCGCGAAGCTCAGGGCGCCCGCTTTTACGCGCCCAACGCAGGTTCCGAACGTGTTTTCCTTGCCCACCGTCCCGGCAATAATTTCCTGATAATCCATCTTTACATCCTTGAAGAAATGTTTCGGCAGATTGCTGCAGTGGAAACAGACGGCCTTGTTCGGATCGCCTCCATAATTGTTGTTCCAGTCCAGCAACGCGCTGGGCGTTTCCGAGGCCAGTTGCAGCACGTGCATCCCCAGCACCCCGCAAACATCCACTTCGCACGCGCTCGAGAGCAGCGAATCGCTCATCATGCTCATCAGCGTGCATGGCACGACTCCCAGGTTTTCCTCCATCGAAGTCCAGCACTGCACCGCGCTGATCTGCACATCCACCGCCTTCATCCATTGGTCGACGACCGCTCCCAGCTTCGCCATCTTCAGCAGCGCCGCCTGCGGAATATCTTTCGTCGTCACGTAGCGCTGGATGGCCTGAAGTTTCTGCACCGCCGCATCATCCGTGTCCTTCATCCGGCTGATGCGTCCAAACACCTCCGAAAGATCCAGCGTCTCCACGGAGATTCCGCTGGCCTCCAGCAGCTTCTCGCTGTAGCGCACCGTGTTGAACGCCGCCGGCCGCGCGCCGATCGACCCAATCCGCAGGTTGCGCAGGCCCTTCACTACGCGGCACACGCCCGCGAACCATTCCAGGTCCTTCGCGAATTCCGCGGAATCCGGCGTTTCCGTGTGCAACGTCGTCAATGAATACGGAATGCCGTACTGCCTCAGGTTGTTGCACGCGGACATTTTTCCGCAAAAACTGTCGCGCCGGTGCGTGATCAACATTTTTCCGGGCGTGTCCGGCGTGGCCTGCACAAGCACCGGAACGCCCAAGCGCGCCAGCCGCAACGTATCCGCAATGGCGCGCTCATCCCCAAAATTCGGCAGCGTGACTATTACCCCGTCAATCGCTTCGGCTTTCGATTGAAACAACTGCGCGCAGCGCTTGGCTTCCTCGTGCGTCTCCACCGCACCATACTTGCTCTGCTCCGTGCCCAGCGCCACAACATCCATTCCGGCTTTCTGCAAAGCCTGAATCATTTCTTCCCGGCCAGACTTGGCCAGGTGATCGGGAAAGAATCCCCGATTCCCCACAATCAATCCCATGGTCATCTTCTTCTGATTGGACATAACGCGCTCCGTCATTCTGTCTTTCCGCTATCCGCGTCCTTTTCCAGGCGTGAAGTAAATGCAGTATCCAGCGCCGAGCAGCGCCAGAATTCCACCCCACCAGATGCTGGCGTGCAAGTTAAACAGCACGACCGGATTCTTCGGGGTGTGAAAAAGTTCATAGATTCCCGACCCGAAAATCAGCAGCCCATTCACGAGCAGGGAAATACCGATGAAAAACCAGATGGAGATGGATCCGCCGCTTTTCATAGCACCTCACCAGAAAATAATATTCAAAACAACAAAAATGGTCCCAACTACAGCGGCCCAGAACCACGGCCGGTGGAACATGGAAACATACGTCTCCGACGGAATGTCCGTGGCGCCGTAAACCAGGCCCTTCAATTCCGCCTCGGGTTTCGGTGTCGTCGCAAGACTGACCGCGACGGTCACGAACGCGCAGATGAGACATGACCACAGCGCGCGGTACATGTTTTCGGCCATGTCGCGGGCGTACGGGGAAAGCGCGACATAACGAAGCGCTGTGGGATCCAGTTTCACCCAGGCCCACATGCCCACTGAGGAACCCGTGCCTGCGAGGAGGCCCCAGAATCCTCCCGCGGGCGAGGCTCGTTTCCAGAGCATGCCGAGAATCACGGTGGCAAACAACGGGGCGATGAAGAAGCTGAACAGCGCCTGGACATAGTCCATGATGCTTTTGAAATGAATCACCAGATACGCTGTGCCGATAGAAATAATCACGCCGCCCAAGGTGGACCAGCGGCCCATGTTGACGTAATGCTTATCGGAAGAATCTTTCTTGATGAGCGCACGATAAATGTCATAGGTCCAAACGGTAGTAAAGGCGCTGACGTTTCCCGCCATTCCAGACATGAAGCCGGCGATGAGAGCGGTGATGCCCAGTCCCAGCAAGCCGGGCCCGCAGTATCGTGCCAACATCAGAGGGAGAACTTCGTTGTAGCTGTGTCCACCAGTCGCAACGGCCTGGGCTTCAGGCATCAGTTTCATCGGGAGGAGCGCGATTCCTAATAGACCGGGAAGAATCACGATGAATGGCACGAACATCTTAAAAGCAGCGCCGATAATCGGGGCCATTTTCGCGGCCCGCAAATCCTTGGCTGCCAGCACGCGCTGCACAACGAGAAAGTCGGTAGTCCAGTAACCCGTGGAGATGACGGCGGCAAGGCCAAAGACAATCCCGGTCCAATGAATGCCCATGGGGTTATCTTTGAAATGCCCCATGGTGCTCCACATGTGCGTGTATTCGGCGGAGGCGTTCACGGCGATGCGCGCTTTCAGGCCGCTCCAACCGCCAGCCTCGATGAGGCCAAGAATTGGGATCAGCAGGGCTCCGGCCCAGATCAGGATGAACTGAAGAACTTCGTTGAAAATTGCCGACCGCAAACCGCCCAGCGTGACGTAGATCGCGACGGTGAGCGATGAAACCCAGATGCTGACATTGATATTCCAGCCCAGAATAATCTTCAAGACCAGTGCCATCGAATACATGTTGATTCCGCTCATCAACACGGTCATGAACGCAAAGCAGACGGAGGAGAGCGCCCGGCTGGATTCTCCGAAACGCAACTTCAGGTACCCGGGGACAGAATGCGTTTTGGAGATGTAGTAGAACGGCATCATTACCAGCGCCAGGAATAACATGGCGGGTATCGCCCCGATCCAATACCAGTGCGTTGCCAGGATGCCGTATTGATAGGATGCACCCGCCCACCCCATCAATTCGAGCGAACCCAGGTTGGCGGAGAGAAAACTCAATCCCGCAATCCACGCGGTCATCTCTCTTCCAGCCATGAAAAAGTCTTCGCCGGTGTTGGCCCGCTCTTTCAAGTAAAACCCGATCGCCAGTACCAAAACAAAGTAGAAGACGATGATCACCAGATCAACGGTGGATAGGTGCACCAATCGCTGCGTGTTGAGTAATGCAAAGGCGAGTGTCATGGGGCCTAACGTGTCTCCTGTCCGGGTGCGAGAAGATACTTCCCCTGGAGTTTGATTTCTGCAGACGAACTTCCTACGAGAATGGAAAATTCACCGGGTTCGGCGCTCCAATCATGCTTTCTTACATCGTAGAAGGAGAATGCCCGGGGATCGAGCGCCACTTTCACCTGCTTTGCCTCGCCTGGTCGAAGATTGACCTTCGCAAAGCCCTTCAGTTCTTTCAGCGGCCGTGGAACGCTGGCATGCGAATCGCCCACATACACCTGGGCGACTTCCGCACCTTCGCGTGAACCGGTGTTCTTTACCGTGAATGCAACTTCCACAACATTTCCGCTGCCTTTCGCTGCCGGCGAGATTTTCAAATCGCTGTATGCGAAAGTAGTGTAGGAAAGTCCGTAGCCGAAGGGGAACAGCGGCTTTACTCCAGCGTGTTCGTAGCCGCGATAGCCCACGAATACGCCCTCGGTGTACTCCACGTGCTTATCCTTTTTCTGCGGGTAGTAGCTGTGAAACGTTGGATTGTCTTCCCAGCGCCGTTCGAATGTGGCGGGAAGTTTGCCGGAAGGCGTGTACTCGCCGAATAAAATCTGCGCCAGAGCGGTGCCACCTTCTTGTCCTGGATACCATGCCTGCAAAAGAGCGGGAACGCTGTCCAGCCAGCGAGTCATCTCCACGGCGCCGCCAGAAGTCACCACCACAATCGTATTCTTGTTCAGCGCTACGATGTGCTGAATGAAGGTATCCTGACCCGCGGGCATGCGGAACGTGCGGTCGGCCCCTTCGCTCTCTGTGTTCGGATCAAATCCAACGCAGAGGATGACAACATCAGCGTTTTTCACAATGTTTTTAGTTTCTTCACCGATATGTTGGGTGGCGACGTCAACGTCGAACCTCGCTGTCGCTCCGCCTACATTCTCAAAATACTCCATCCGGATTTTGACTGGTTTGCCGCCTTCCAGGTGCCGAATCACTGAATTGGGCTTCTCCCCGTGGCGCTGCCAGTCATTGATGACCAGGTCGTCGTCCAGATAGAGGCGAACGCCATCATCAGTGGAGGTAAAGAAAATGAAATCATCTGCCGAACTGGGGATAAAGTAGCCAGTCCAGCGCGCGGAGAAATGATCCACCGGCTGCCCTTCCACGTAACTTCCATCTCCCCAACGAAAGTTAACCTGTGCATCGGTACGCACTAGCGCTGGCTCTCCGTCAAGATTTTCGTTGTTGAAGTACTCCCCTTTCAATCCCGGGGCCCCGCCAGGCGCAGTGACGAATTGTGCATGATTGGTGATGGAGTCGATGGTCTGCGGTTCGGAACGGTATAGCACGCGAACATCACTTCCAAGATAGTTGCTGATTCCCTCCAGGTAGCTGACGGAATTGAACGGCTGAGTTTGCGCGCTTCCGCCCCCGCCGGGCACTGCCGGATACGCGGAAGGACCGAGTACGGCAATGGATTTTAGCTTTTTCCTGTCCAGAGGCAAAATGCGGTTTTCATTTTTTAGTAGGACCATTCCACTTCGCGCCTCTTCCAACGCGACTCTTCGCCCCTCCGGGCTGAGCAGAGGAATGTTGTCATCTGTCTGGGAACGATCGAGAAATCCGTACTCTATGGCCTTCCGCAGAATCCGCTTCACCTTATCGTCGATCGTGGCTTCCTCTACCTCTCCCCGTTGGATGGCCGGCAGCAGGGTTTGCGCATTCATGAACGCGGGGATGGGCATCTCCAGATCAAGCCCGTTATTCGCGGCGGCAACGCCGTCGTGAGTTGCGCCCCAGTCGGACATCATGATGCCGTCAAATCCCCATTCCTTCTTGGCGATGGTATTGTTCAGGAAACCATTCTGGGTCATGAACACGCCGTTCACCAGATTGTACGCGTCCATGATCGCGCCGACTTTGGCTTCCTTCACCGACGCTTCGAATGCAGGCAGGTAAATCTCCCGCATCGTTCGTTCATCCATATCGGAACTGTGATCCATGCGGCCATATTCCGCATTGTTACCCATGAAATGCTTGGCCGTGGCGATGACTCCTTGCGACTGGATCCCTTCAATCACTCCAACGGCCACTCGCGACGCCAGGAAGGGGTCTTCACCGAAATACTCGAAGTTTCGCCCGTTCATGGGCGCCCGGTAAATGTTCATTCCCGGTGCAAGGATGAAATTCACGCCGCGCGCCCGGGCGTCATGCCCCATAGAAACGCCGACGCGCTTGAATAGCTCGGTGTCCCACGACGCGGCCAGCGCAATTCCACCGGCGTACGCAGTGGTGGGACCGTAATCATGCACTCCGAGAGGGCCATCCGACATTCGGAAGGATGGGATACCGACACGGGAGATGGGACGGGTGTAAAAATCGTCGGTTCCTCCAATCAACGTGATCTTTTCTTCCAGCGTGAGCTTGCCCAGGAGCGCTTCGACCCGCTTCTCTACTTCCACACTCGCGGGTTTCGGTGTTTGCGCTAAAACCGCGGTGCAAAGAAAGAGCACTGCCAAAGCTACTGCGATGCTCCGCTCTATTCGACTCCTTGTATTTGCTGAACTCCAAACCATTATGTGTCCTCTATTTTTCTTCCACGATCGCTGCGTCCCAAGCCTTCAGGGTCAGCGCCTGCCCGTGGCTCAAACTCGTTTGCGAAAGCAATTCAGTCCCGGCGGCATACGCATAAGTGAATGCCTGCGCGGAGCTGGAATAGTTCAGATAGAAATGCAAATTCTTATCATTGCGGTTCTGGCCATGCTTCACGCGCACGCTGGCTGGCAGCTCCTGATCCGCGCTAATAAACCCGGCGTCCTTCAATATCCCCATCAACACCGCGCTCTGCAGTTTGTCACTCAGCACTGTGCCCTCATAGGTCAAGGTGCCTCGGCCATATCGGTTTTGCGTAATTGCCGGATACTTCCCGAAAAAAGGATGCTCATAGAAGGCCAGGGGTGTGGCCGTATCGGGGATGAGCATTTCCGCCCAATCGGAAACCTGATTTTCCGCGCCAACCTGAAACGGATCGTCCTTCAACGCCAGTGGCTTCTTCAGCGAAGAGAACTCCTGGTAGTGGAAACCTGCCACCGCCCGCAGAGGTCCCGGCATGGTTTGCCAGCGCACCGTCGAGTACTCGTTGCAGAATCCACTCTTGAAGGCCATCAGCACTCGCCCGCCATTTTTCACGTAGTCCGCCAGCCGCGCCAATAGCGCATCGTTCGCCACATACAACGGCGGCACCACCACAACTTTGTAATCCGAAAAATTGGTGCTCTCCGGGAAGATAAAATCTACTCCAACATTGGCCCGGTAGAGCACTCCGTACATCTGCCAGAGGAGCGTTCTGTAGTCCAGGTGATCGCTGAACTTCATGAACTGGACCCCGTAGTATGAATCGAGACTGTACAGAATCGCTACTGGATTCTTCCGGTGCAGGTCCACGATTTCCGGGCCGATTCTCCGCAACTCCTGCGCGGTTCGCGCGACCTCCTCGTACGCGCGACCAGGTTGCAGATCGTGGCCCAGCACACCTTTCCAATAGGTCTCCTGCCCGTAGTGCAGCGAATGCCAATGCCAGTACTCCACCATATTGGCCCCCGATGAAACGTGGGTGTAAACATCCAGGCGCAACTGGCCGTCATAGGGCGGAAACTGTTGCTTGGAATCCCAGCCGATGGCTTCCGCGTTCGTTTCCGTGACTAGGTAATTCGTGCGTTTCAGCGAGCGCGTGTAATCACCCATAAGCGATGAGGCTTCCCCGTCAAAATCGTCCTGCGTGCCGTGATACGGATTCACGGCTGCAATATCCAGGCTGCGCGAGATGTCGATCTCGCTCACTTCCGGCCGCGGCGGTCCTGCAAAGTCGTGCGAGACGAATTGCTCGGGCCTCTTGTATTCGTTCACGATGTGCGATTGCCATCCTAGAAAATCGGTTGTCTCCCACTGCGAATAACGTTCCCACTCCAGCTTCCAGCCGGGATTCCGGATTCCGTCGCGCACCGGGACTTCAGTCCAGTCATTCAGGCGCTGTCCCCAATAGTTCAGTCCCCAAACGCGATTCAGTTCGTCGGTGGTCTTGAACTTTGCTTTCAGGTAATCGCGAAATCCTTCCTGAACATCTCGGTTCGCTGCCCCGGCGGAAGAAGTCTCATTGTCAATCTGATAGCCGATGATAGTGGAATTATCCTTGTAGTGTTCAAGGATTTTCCGGATGACCCGCTCACAGTAGAAGCGGTACGTGGGGTTCATGAGGTCCGTGTTCTGGCGCATGCCATAGTAAGACTGCTCGCCACCAAGCCGTGTCACCAGGATTTCGGGATGTTCCTTGTATAGCCAGGCGGGTATGGAATAAGTCGGCGTGCCCAGGATGATCCGGATTCCCGCCGCATGCAGTTTCTCCACCACGCGGTCCATCCAAGCGTACTCAAATCTTCCGTCTTCCGGCTCCCACAATCCCCACGTGGATTCTCCAATGCGCACCACGCTGATGCCGGCTTTTTTCATTAACGCAATGTCTTCGTCTGTGCGCTCATAAGGCATGTATTCGGGATAGTAGGCCGCGCCGTACAACACGGTGTCCATCTGGTCCGGCCGAAAAGTCTCTTTGTTTGCGGGCTTGGTCTGCGCACTAAGATTGCTCACGGTAACAAGTAGAAGGCCGAGGAACACAAGTCCCAATTTGCCTGCCTTTCCCGTCAAGCGCTTCTCATTCCTGTCGTTCATACGCTCGATGCACCTCGTTGCGTCTATTCGCTGGGAGCGTCAGTCTGTTTTGCAATCTCGTGGATATTCAGGACACGTTGCGTCTACTGAACCGAAGAGCTCCCAACTAATTGCTTGGCCACGCGGCGACGAGTAAACGTTTTCTATCCCGTATTCGCGCTCCTCGGCGAGTGGCCATGAATTATTGCTGACAATAATTCTCCTCAGCCTTCATTGTCAAGGCTGCCCGTCGATCTTATCCTCACTCGGAATACTCCCTTTCGTCTTCCCGGGCCGGTTGCGACCCCCCTCGCGTTCAGAGTAAACGTTTTCCAGCTATTCTGGTGTGACGCACCTAATTCAGGAGTTCTTTAACGAGTTGCGCGCGCCCTGCGGTTATGCGAGAGAACTGATTTTGAAATTGCTGCAAATTATTCTTCCACTACAGAAAAACGGTAGATTGTCTCCGATTGGAAGGATTGTCCCGGACGCAGAACTGTTGAAGGAAATTCCGGGTGATTCGGCGAATCGGGATAATGCTGCGTTTCCAGACAGAATCCCGTTCGTTTGCCATGAGCAACTCCATTCTTTCCCTTGAATGTACCATCCAGAAAGTTGCCCGTATAGAATTGCACGGCGGGTTGCTTGGTCCAGACTTCCATCACGCGCCCGCTTTTTGGCTCGCACATCTCCGCAGCCTGCTTGAGTTTCGCCCCGGTCTCGTCGATGACGAAATTGTGATCGTATCCGTGAGCCACCCGAATCGCCTCGTCGTCGGAATCTATCAGCTCGCCAACGATCCTTGCCTTCCTGAAGTCCAGCGGCGTTCCGGCAACGGAGCGTATCTCCCCAGTCGGAATTAAATGCGCGTCACAGGGAGTGAAGCTCGAGGCAAATAATTTCAGTTGATGCGCGAGTATGTTTCCGCGGCCAGCACCCGCCAAATTAAAATAAGCGTGATTGGTCAAGTTCACTACGGTCGGCTTGTCGGTTGTGGCCAGATACTCGATTCTAAGATCACTGCCCGTCACTGTGAAACGTACCGTCACGGAGAGATTTCCTGGATACCCTTCCTCGCCATCCTCACTCAAATAATGGAACGCAACGCCATCGGCGATCGGCTCCGACCGCCAGACGACATTGTGGAATCCGCGCGGACCACCATGGAGGCTATTATTGCCGTCGTTGAGAGTCAGGCTATGAGTAGTTCCATCGAGCGAGAACCTCCCCTTCGCGATGCGGTTCGCATAGCGCCCAACCGTGACACCAAAGAAAATTGGCCCCTTCGAGCGATGATTGGCAACGTGGCTGGCCAGATCTTGCGGGCCGAGTAGAATGTCTTCCCAGTTTCCCTTGCGGTCTGGCGTGCGTAACACAATGATCGCGGCGCCATATTCGCTGATCTGGGCCTCCAGTTTGTCCGATTTCAGCTTGTAAAGATCGACTTCCTTGCCGTCCGGCATCCTGCCAAAAATCTCTTTGCTCACGTTTTCTTCCTATGGGTGGCCTCCGCAAGAGCGAAGTGACGTAGCGGAGACACGGAGATGAGTCTCGTGCGCGATTCGACACACGCGGTGATTGTATGACCTTGCCGCAGCACACACAACCCGTTCGCAGGCGGCCAAACGCCGCAAGAAATCTGGCATCGAATAGGTCACAATGTCGGGCAGGCCTTCTCTTTGAATGAAATGAACCGTACCGTACTAAAATGAGTGCCCAATTAGGCTCTCACCGCGGCAGGAAAGATGTCTTGCTGCTAGGCATTTATTCCCAATATGATCGATTCGTTTCTGTATGTGCCGGACTACTCCATGGGCCATCTGATTGCCTATCAGATTGAAGAACAGATGACGAAGGCGGGAAAGACCGGCCCCGAATTCGAGCGCATGGCAACCATGGGCAATGTTACCCCGGATCTTTGGATGCAGCATGCCACGTGAAAGCCCGTAGGCCCGGAGCCTCTCCCGGCCGCGACGGAAATGGCTCTGTCGCTGGTCAGTTCTCAACCATAGCGCGCTACTCTTGACTGGCCAGGGCATGAAGGCAATTTGTTGTGGCCGAATTACCTCAACGCGTCTGCCGCGCGTCTCTTTCCAATATCACTGCACGTCGGAAACCTTGCCTTTTATGAAGGTGACCTTCATATCCTTATAGATATAAATCTGCTTGGTGCCCAGGTTCACGATTTTCTCTGGCTGGCCGAGGAGCCCGGTCACCTCGTCGGTCGTTTGCCCCAGCGCGATTGTCGGGGGAGGCTGCGGCGGCGTGGCCGGTTGAGCCGGGGCGGCTGGTTGTGCCTGCGCGTTCTGACCTTGCGCGTCTTGGCCTTGCGTATCCTGCGATTGCGCTTGCTGCTGGCTGCTGTCATCCGCCTGGATTTCCAGGATCTGATTGATGACGTCGGAAATTTGGCCGCCATCGGCGCCGTTCAAATAGTCTTTCGGAAACTCAAAGACCACCTGGGCTCGACGACTTGAAGCATCTTTTACATCATTACAGGTGTCGCACTCGATGATGGTCAGCGTAACTTTGGAGTCTTTTGGATTGACCTCGATTTTCGAGACATACACTTTCTCCCCAGTTGTCAGAAACTTCGTGTCCGTCGACGCGGCACCTGTCGGATCCTTCACGCCCTTCCATGACAGTAATTTATTGACTCCCTTCATGGCCGTGTTGTTAGCGGTCTTAATCTGGCCATCCTTCACGTAACTCGGCACTATCACGGAGTTTCCCGACGGGGAACTTAGGATTCCGCCTTTTTTAATCACCAGCACCGTGCCGGTATCGATCACCGAAGTCCCGCTGGAATCTGTGCCTAGTTTGGCCAGCTTGTATTTCGCCGTTAGCTGACTCTGCAGAGAATCAGTCCCTGCATCCTGCGCCCGTACTATCATCCATGGAAGGATTCCCGCCAAGATAACTGCCACAATCAGGATTGCCCGCCGTACTTTGCCCATCATTGGAAGCTCCTCCTTACCATCGCCCGCTATCGCTGCCTGATAAAATGAGTGTCCCTAAATTACTTCGGCCCGGGAGAGCACCTGGAAGATACCCTGATGCTCTTACCCGGACTACCGGTTTCCGTTCTCCTCGATGCGCTCGCGTCAGTCGTCGCTACTCGGACTGGTTGCCGAGGCTTGTTGAACATCGCTCTCGGCTTGCGTTGCCTCGTCTTGCTGCGCTTTCAGGTCCGCCTCAACCGTCAAGTCTGGTTGCGCCTGACCGTTGGGATTGGGTTTGGAAGCAGCCGGAGGACCAGAGGGAATGCCATTCTTGCCCTGGTTTTCCGCGAGCTTCCCCATGCCTTCGCTGAGCTTGGCACGGAAGTCGTTGTGCATGTCTTGCAGATCCGTAACGGCTACGGCAACCTGCGTCCCCGAGGGGCAGTCGTTCTGCTGGCTACTGGCCACGATCACCTTGACGCTATCGTTTGCATCGGGAGTGTCCTGGATGCGTGTGAGAATGTCGCCGGGGCTCAGGGAACATTCCGTTCCGTCGGACATCGGTTCACTTAGAACCGTGGAGACGAGGAATGTGCGGAGGGACGGATCGAGCGCCGCGGGAACCTCATCCGGCCCCGTTTGCTGTCCTGCAGGCGGCGTGCTGCTGACGGGCGCGGCAGGTTCGGGATTGGCCGACGCTGCCTTTTCAGCAGCGATTTGCGCGCGTACTTCATCGGCGATCAACTGCTTCATCTCAGGAGTAATCGTGGCTTGGCCGCTAGCAGGTGCGGGCGGAGGCGCATCGGATGCCGCTGCCTCTTGATTGGCTGCGGCGGCATTGGCATCGGCTTGCGCACGAGCTTCGTACGCAGCCTGAAGATTGGCGGCCAACAAGTAATCCGTCAGCCACAAAGCCGGGGAAGCGTAAACGGGAGCAGGGGCAAAGTAGTAGCCATAGTATCCATACCAGGGAGCCGCACCCCAGCCCCAGCCAAACGCTACCGGCGCAGCCCAAGGATTGTAGGCCCAGCCGTAATACGCGGGGCCATAGTAGTAGGGCGGAACATATCCGTAATAAGGATGCCCGTGCCAGTAATATCCGCGATACGCATACGCGTAGCGGTGGCCGCCATAGTAATAACTCCGTCGCATGTATGGATGGCCGCCGCGATAGTAGCCATGCTCGACAAAGCCACGGCCATGCCCGTAGCCCACGACTCGCACACCGGAACGTGGATGGGAATCGAAGCGCCGTTCGCCATGAGCGCCATGATTGATGGTCATGCCGCTGCGAGTGTGAATCGTGCTGACGTGACCGCTACGATCGAAGTTAGCGCGATTACCACTCTTTGTCTCAACACTCGTTCGCTTCCCGGCCGCGTTGAAATTGTGTGTGCTGCCATTCGCGCCAGGCTTGGAACTGCCGCCCGAGGGATGATTTCCCGCACTGGTTGTGTGCGTTGTCGTACCGGTGTGCGTCGTCGTACCGGTATGTGCCGTACTGCCTGTCGTTCCAGTGTGTGTTGTCGTTCCTGTATGTGTCGTCGCGCCCGTGTGTGTTGTCGTACCAGCGTGAGTGGTCGTGCCGGTGTGCGTTGTCGTGCCCGTTGTGCCCGTGTGCGTCGTCGTACCGGTGTGCGTTGTCGTGCCCGTCGTGCCCGTGTGCGTCGTTGTACCGGTGTGCGTCGTCGTTCCCGTATGGCTGGCACCGCCAGTGGCTGGTTTCGCCGCAGGTTTGGGCGCTGCCGCAGGCTTAGCGGGAGCTGCTGCCGGCTTACTGGGCGCAGGCGAAGAGTTTTTTTTCTGCGCCGCCGCGAAAGTCGGCATGGCTATAAGTAGCAGAGAAAGCAGCAAACCTCGAACTGCACTGTTTCTTCGTTGGCTCCAATTCATCATCACCCTCCTCAGACGGTCCACCTTCATTTCAAACACTGAAATCTTTGCCCATTCAAACCGCTCAAAACACCCCAGTCCGCGGAGAAGAACATCGAATCAGGGCCATGGTGCTATGGGAAAAATTTCCTTCCGTTGCAGACTTCATGGGGGTGACATCCTATCCTAGTTAATTGGGTTTGTCTCCACGGATTTCAAACAAAAAGCGTGAAATTTGGGTATCAGTGGATTCAAGATGCCTCCAGCGCCATCCCCCCAACGGATGAGTGTAGAGATACCTCCAGCCGGTTGGAATCCCCGGGGCTATAGATGTGGATAGGAAGCGCGGAGAGACCCGTAGTAAACCGCTATAAATTCAGCGCGAGAATTTGGCTCCCCGGGCTAGATTCGAACTAGCAACCCTTCGGTTAACAGCCGAATGCTCTACCATTGAGCTACCGGGGAACTGAATTGGCTATCTCCTCTAATTGTAGCAAATTACGCCGCGTTCTGTTCAAGCGAGACGACGGTTAATTGGGGCACACGGGACACGTGGGGCACAACAAAACCGAGCCCGACCCTCTCAGTCCATTCGCGTCGGTACTCGACGTCTTCTTTGAGCTGTTCCGCGTACTTGTCCGTAATGTCCTTACTCGCGTGGCCAATCCAGAACTTTTCCAAGTCCCAGGGCACACGATTTTTGCGAAGTACAGCCGTGCGGAATCGGCGGAAACAATGGAAGCCCTCGACTCCTAAATTATGGAGCGAGTCTCTGAGGATGTTGCTTTGTCCGAGCGGCAGGCCGCTGTCGGTCTGAAACAGAAAGCCGGATGTCCGATCTCCGGCGAACGTTTTCAGGAATTCTGCGAGAGTCTCCGGAATATCAACGGAGCGTATGGCGTTCTCCGTTTTAGGCTTTTGTTCCCGGCCGTTCCAGACGCTCTTGCGAACGTGGATTGTCCTGCAATCGGACGATATTGTGGTGTGGTCCTCTGAGTACGGATCGAGCTTTGCAGCAAGTGCCTCCCCGATTCGGAGGCCTGTACCTGCAAGCAAAGCATACAGGGCCTGGTATCGGCCTGCGGATCCAGCGATCACGTCGGTGACCTGTTTAGAGTTCAGCGTCGGTCTGTGTTGCTTTTTCGGATCGACGACCGGCAGGTCAATGTACTCGTGGTTCCACTGTCGGGGAAACATCTGCTTCCCTTCGCCGTTGATTGTCGACGCCACAACTTCCTTCAACACGCCGAAAATCTCGACGATCGTCTTCGGCGCCAGCTGTGATTCGCTGAGCTTGGCAACAAGGTCTTTGGCGGTCCTGTTGTCGATTGAAGCGAGTGGCAAGTCCCCGATAAAAGGATTGAGCCATTTCTTCAGGTAGCTTCGGTATCCGGCTGCTGTTGCGGGAGCAATGGGGCTACGCTTTTTCGTTTGAATGTGAGTGATCCACCATGCCGCTTGCTGACGGAACGTAGTGCCGAGACCGAAAGCTTCGCATTTCTCGAAATGCTCTACGGTATCGGCCCCGCTTGCGGCAACGATTTCTCTTGCCCTCCTTTTGATTTGTGGTCTGGTAAGCAAGCCGGGACCGGATATAGGGCAGATGCGCTCACGCCTTTGCATACGCTTCTCCTGCCCCGGAACATCTATCCGATACCTGACAGTCCACCATCCCCGGTGAATTACAGGTTGAGATGATTGTCCAGAACGACGAGCCATACACTTGCCTCTCTTCTTGGCCCTTAGTTCTGGCGTCGTGTTTGAGCATGAAAGAAGCATATCTAAAGCACCGACGAGGCTTCAACCGTGCCTTCAATCAGCCCTACAAAAAAGGGCAAAGTCCCAGTTGCAAGAGCGTGCAGTCTGAGTCACTCCTCTCTCTGGTAGATCAACCATCACCGAGGAAATTGATAATTCATCGCGAAGAACTAATCCTTCTTATGGCTCAATGCGTTTAGCCTTATGTAATCGGATTCAAGTCACTCTGGGCTCGTTCGTCCGATTTGATCGGTTCTTGGTCCACCCTGTTCGCGTGTGAGCTATCACGCTGCAGTTCGTTTTGTGCCTTCGTGACGGTGAGTCGAGCGTAGTAAACTGGATCGCTTTTGTCAGTGCTCCGAAAATCAGCGATCCTCCTGATGATTTCCTCGGGATCGTCACCCCTGGCGAGGGCGCGTTTCGCATAGGCCCAATCATGTTCCGACTGGCTCATCTGCCGTGGACCAGTCGAGGCCAAAGTTGGCGACTGGCGGTGTGGCCTGAAGTCGGTTTCGATGAGCTCGGTTCGGAGCCGGAAGTCCTGGGGATGATAGACACGGTCCGTATGCTTCACCGCTTGCACGAGGAACTCTGCGTGGTATTTCCGGTTCAGGAAGCCCGGAAGACGCAACACGCGAGTCGAGTCGGTTGCCGCGGGATCGCCTGCGAACTTGCGCACCATGGCCCGCTGCAGGGACTCCGCTTGCTCTTGTGACATATTCTCGACGCGCCAGACCACCTGGAACTTATCCGGCGAGGTGTTGATCGTGTAGTTCCGGGGAGGCACCAGATTCGATTGTTGGATCTTGGCCAGAGCCGCCGGGCCATCGTGATCGATGTCCATATAAAGATGGCGGATGGTTTGGATGTCGTCCTTAGTGCGGGTGCGGGCTTCGGGTTTTAGGGTGTTCATCCCGATATAGATATCGCAGGATTCTTTCTCATTCTTGTAGCGCAGCCAATCCTGAAAGGATGGCTCGGCGATCTTGGGAGAAGTCGTGATGCGTTGAACCGTTTCGCCCCGGCTGCGATTGCGCACCAGAACAGCAAGACGGTCGGACCGCTGAAAGTTCGTGAGGACGTATTCGGTGGCGGAGATGTTCTTGTTGTTCTCTTTGTCTGCCTGGGTCATGCGTGAGCCTCCTGTCTTTGGTAGATCGCGCAGTAGTCGAAGAGATCGGCGTCAGGATCGTAGCTGTTGATTTCGATGACTTCCGAGATATAGCGGCGCCCAGGACGGCGTTCGATTTGGATCACGATATGGAGGGAGTCGGCGATATTGCTCTTGATGGCGCGGTATGGGAGCTCGACGCCGCTTTGCAGAACACAGCTTGTGAAGCGGGCGAGACCCTGTCTGGCAGAGTTGGCGTGAATGGTGGAGAGTGTCCCCGCGTGACCCGTATTGAGAAGTTGCAGAAGATCGAACGCCTCGCCCCCGCGAATCTCCCCGAACTCAGAGATGGTTATGCCTGCGGTTGGTGCGAATTGAAAGACGGGCAACTCATTCTGGTGCCCCACATCACCTCACCGCAGCCGATTCGCAGGTTCTCGCATCTTGATGAGGCCGAAATAATCGGTCGAGTCACTGGAGTGGCGATGAGGATTGTCGGGGGTGGATTGTCCGCACTGTCGGAATTGCCCCGAGGGGGGCACGGCAAGTCATAGAAGTGAGACAGACATCGGACCGCAAACTTTCCGTTCAATGCTTAGGCTTATCGTCCATCGCTAGCGCAGTCATTCCCGATGCGGAATTGACCCAGAATAGTGCCGTCTCTAGGTCCAAGGAAAATTCGGTCACAATCGTAACGACAGTGTTCCGCATCAATTCCTTGGTTCGTTCCCAAATTGCGTCCTCTCGCTTCTCACGAGCAATGTCCGCTAGGGCTTGTTCCTCGGTGTCGTAGACGCCTACGGTCTCTTGATCCGAGGCGATAGCGACGAACTTGTCGCCATCGCGCTCAATTCGGTATTCGAGCTTAGCTTCAGGAGTCGTCACAGGTCTACCCTCCCGCCACGAGAATACCAAAGGACTAGGCGATTTGCCGAGAGGAGTCGCAAGGAATGCGCTCCGACATGGTGCCTAACCTAAGCGGCGTCTGGCTCAGCTTCCTGACGTGCGGCGGTTTTGCCTTGGATAAAGTCGGCGGCTTTCTGTGCGTGGGAGGCGGCGGAAACAAGCAACCGAGAATCGGACTTGAGCCGTGCGATCCACGTTTTGAGATAGGCCGCGGAGTTTTCAAGAGTCTTCTGTTCGATTCCTGCGATGCCGCACAGCATAGCGGCGGTCATCTCCGCGATCAGTTCCTCCTTCGAGTAGGATTCAGAACCAAAATGAGCCGGATTATCGAAGTTCTCCCGGTGCAGGCGCTTTGGGTGTCCTGTGCTGTGACCCAATTCGTGAAATTCGGTGGCGTAAAATTCTTCCGATGAATGAAAGAGGCCACATGCTGGCATACCGACCACGTCATTGCTCGGGGAGTACCACGCTTTGTCGGATTGCTGGAACGCTGGCGGATTCGGCATGTTTGTCACGATTTGTTCGCATGCTTCGATAGGATTGTTGGTGCGCGTCTCTTGCAGGAGGGATGCAGGGATGTCGATACCTTCCGTCTGCGAGAAATTGAACACGCTGTAATACCGCAGGAGAAAAGGCCGCGAACTCTCTTTCCTGCCGTCTGGCGTGGTCGTCTCTTGCTCGTCGCCGACGTTCCAGAAAATGACGGGGGAACACTTTTCACCCTTGCGAATCCTCCCGCCCAGTTTCGTTGCCTGATTGAAGGTAAGCCAGAATCGTGATGGAAAACCGTGCGAGGCGAGAGTAAAGACATTCAGGCCGCGATACTCCTTCTGCGTGATTAAGTTAGTGGGAGTCTGACAGGTCCAGGGCTTGCGCCAGGGAGCCACGCCGCATTCAAGCTGCTTGATAATTCTCTCAGTGATGATTTCGTAGACGCTAGGCATTGTGTTCGCTCCAGTCGTGAGTTATTGCTTTCAGGCCCTTTTAGGGCATGAAAAACAACATGCTTTACTGGAGGCGGACCCTGGCCGTGGTTCGCGGCTGTCAAGCCCCGGAGCGCATTTCAGCGAAGCCCGGAGGGGCGCGGAAGCGAGCACGGTTGGGGCTTACCGAGCGGAGCTGCACAAGCGGGCTTTACAGTGGGAGCGGACTACGGCCTATCCTGCGCCGGGTAAAGCATGGTCTTGTCCACTGAAAAGAGCCGTGACCACGCAGACGGCGCGGTCACGCACGCATTGGCGGTTTCCCTTTTACTTCGACTTCGCTTTCGTCTTGAGGAATGGTTTCCTTAGCGGTTTCAGGAGTTCCTCTCGGGCAGCCGCGGATGGTCACCCGGTGTCGATTTTGCGGCGGTTCAGCGGTGCAGGCGGGGTCCCGGTCTTGATGCGGCAGAAATTGTGGTTTGATGCAGAGCCAAAGCGAGTGCCTGGTGCCGCACTAGGGAGTCGTATGTTGGCTTCAAATGTCGAGGAGCGGAATAGGAACAAACTGGTGCGGGGCACACTCGGTGACAGGGCAGCACTGTAGTGGTAACTGGTTGAAACTTCACGGTACCGGTCGCCACCTCTGGCGCTGAAAGTAACACCCAGGAAGTCTTATTGCACCCTCATTGCACCCAGATTCGACCGCTGCTTTCACCCGGCAGCGTCCTGAGTTCTCAATAGTCCTTCCTGTCCATCGGGGACTTGACGTGCCCAACCCGACACGCATGACACGCATGCCTTCACGTGGGAACTCCCCGCTTAGCTGCTTTGCATCTCTTTCAAGAGAACACGCAGATTTGTTTGTATAACGGTCGCGAGCCCCTCCGGCGTGGTTGCACGTAAATTCGCCAAGTCTTGAATTGTAGTCTCCACATCGGCTGGTCTTGCCGCGCGGTTCCCAACCTGGGTAAATGGTCCATCAGTTTCGGTGAGCAGCCGATCCTGTGGAAGACTGAGAACGAGATTACGACCGCGATCGGTTTTCAGCATTGCTGCGTTTATGGAGAAATAACAGCCGAGGTCAACTGCGCGGCGTGCCTCTGACTTAGAGCCTGTAAACCAATGAAGAACTATTTTGCCACGGTCTTCCGAAAAATGTTCCTCAATCAGATTGAGAACATTGGTTGCCGAGCGGACGCTGTGGACACTTAGAATTTTACCTTCGGACTCAGCACATTTTTTGAGTATGCGGGTGAAGATTTCTTTCTGAAGAGGAAACGACCGATAAAATCGCGGGCCGGCATCGAGACCCACTTCTCCAATATAACGAGCCTGCGGCAGGCATTCTTCCCAAAAAGAGATTTCCGCAGCGCGTTCCTCTACGAGTTGAGGGTGCAACCCCAAAGCTGCCCGCACGTGGCGAGTGCGGCGGGCGAACTCGTGATTGCGGGGCCAAGCTTTGGGGGTCGTGGTTACAGCCAAAGTGTAAACGGCTGCAGCTTCTATCTCCCTGATCACGGATTCCATATCCGGGAAGAGATCGAGATGACAGTGGAAATCAACCAAGGAAGCTTTCATAGAGCGTCAATTTGGACTGCTGTGGACGTCCGCCAGAAGTGCGCCAACTTCCTCCAGTCCGCGTCTATACACATCGGAAAGCTCGGCTTGTCTGGCGTCAGATTCGTCTGATAATGGTCCGGGCTTATGAATAAAGAGACGCGCCAACGACGGACTTTCTCTGATTCTTTGAATTGCAAACTGAAAAGACCGGATTTGTTTTCCTGCGGCGTTGCTCGTTGAGAGGGAAGACCCGGCGAGATTGGCAAGAGCGTAATTGGTTCTGTCCTTCCCGCGCAATGCTGCGCGCCTGATCAAACATGGCAAACAGTATCCACAGTGCTCCCGCCCGTGGCGCCGCCATCTTCCTTTGCCGGGCGAAGAGCACGAGAATGATTGCGGCCCCAATTTCCGTAGGAGTGCAGCATTTGTGCAATTTCTAGCCATTTCACCTTTCGTCTTATTCCAGTAAGGATTCTGGAGGCTGCCGTTGATGCCGATCACTTGGAGAAGTTCATTCCATCGCGCGATATAGAACGGATGTGTCGTCCGCGTGCTGAACGCTCCCAACCGTAACGGGTCCAGCGGAACATTGAGGGCTATCAATCCATTTTCAGGCACGGTGAGGACGAAGCGATCTCCCAAGCCACTAGCGGCGAAAATGCCAGCCGCGAAAAACAAGAACGAACGACTGCGCGTCGTTGTGTCCGGTTTTACGCCTCTCACTTTAAAACGCCGGAAGGTCATCCAGAGGCGCAAGCGCGCGAAGTTTTGTTTGGGATAGTTCTTCTTGAGGGCCACAAAGAGAATCTGTTGCGTTTTACTGGTAGTCGGGTCTGCGTGGCTGATGAGCAGTGGTGTTCTGCCCGCATGTAGGAGGTCGATCGTCCCGATCAGGCTATCCAGCCCGCCTGAAAAAAGGGTGAGGCTGTCGAAGGGCGGGGGACCAAGCTTCGCTGGCTTCTGTGGAACTACTTTCTCGAAGCCCGCCGGGCGCGGTCGAAAGCCGACCGTCCATTTGTCGCCGGTTAGAAAATTTAGCAGTCGTTCGATCAGCGGCACCGAGGCGTTCCACTTTTTCAAATCACTTACGGGAACCACGACGCGAATTTCCCGAGTCCAACCATCCTGCGACTCCGAAGCACGGGAAATTCGAGTATCCGCAGCTTGGACATGCGCGGCCAGAACTAGCAGGTCGACACCTACTTCCGATGGATAAACGCCTAGCTTGGCCAGAGAGTCGAGTGCATATCCTATGTCGTGTTCAAGCCGGCGCTTGGCAGCAACAAATTGCAGACGGGTCGCTCGCTCGTCGTTTGCGGTCGGAATCTTGGCGCGATCGCCGGCGCCGAATCTGCCGAAGATTAAATGTCGTTTCATTCCTTATCTGCCTCCCCCTCTGCGAGCGATTGGAGGATTCCGAAGGCTTGCTCGTAAATTCGGTTTACCAGACTTCCGATATTGGCTGGTGTCAGCGTCTCCATCGCAGCGCGGGCTTGGTTTAGTGAATCTGAGAGACTACGACGAATGAAGTCGAGCAATTGGCGCTGTACCGAGGCCGCTTCCGCGGCGTCTGAGGGAACTGTTACCATCTGCGTGCCGATGTCGTTGCAGATGCGATTTTCGATCGCATGACTGGCATAAAGTTCAAAAATCGTTTGCATTTGTTCGATGTTCAGTCCGTCCAGGTCTACGATGCCATTTTCCTGTAGATCAGCTATCGTCTCGACAAAGGCGTCTCGGGCGATTCCTTCGTCGACCGTTCCACCGTCGAAGGGACAAACAAAATCCATGAGCCCGAGAAAGACCTCTTCGATCGGCCGCCCAACCAGTTTCTCCAAGTTAAGGGAGCGTAGGGCTTGCGGTACCCCATTTGCGATGGCGGAAGACAGGAAACCGAGGAGTTGACTTCCGGCTGTTCGTGACGAACCCATGCGCCGCGCAGCAGTCCGACTGCCCCCGGATGAGGTCGAAACGTAACCGGATAACGCGCGGCCGAGGCTGCCCCGATCACTCCCACCCGATCTGGCGAAGCGTGTGAAGTTTGTGCGAGGTGTTCTAAATCGATCGGCGTCGCCGAACTCCGGTATTGCTGGCAGCGTCGGTGGAATCGGCACAGTCGGTGAGACGGCGGGCCGTCCGATTGGCGTCGAAGTCGTTTCTGGTGCATCTACCGGTGGCATAGGCGCGGGTTCAGGCTGTGGCGCTTGATTAGGAGGAGGGGGCGATGGTGGAGGAGGGCCGGCTGGCAGCCAACTCGGTACCAGAGGTGTCCGGCCGCCCTGTCCCTCATTCGCGTTCGAGGTTCCCATTAGCGCCGTCCGCTTTGTTGCCGCGTTCTCAAGACGCCGCTGGCCGTCGCCTTGAGCACCGCCCCACCATCGGTTTTCCAGACTTCAAGGAGATTGTCGTACCGGCGATTTTGCTCAGGATCTTTGATCACGCCTTCCCATCCGGCACAGGCCCATGCCCCGAGACGAGGGCTTGGCAACCCCTCAAGAAAGTCCAGGAGCTGCGCTTGAAGAGCCGGCTGTGCCCGCACAAGTACAACGATGCCCGCCACACCCGAAGGCTCGGTGTCGAAAGTATCGCCTGCGATGATCCTTGCGCGAAGCGTGTCGAACACCTGCGCTGCTTCTTTTGGCGCTAGCTGGCGCAGTTCCGCCTCATGAGCTTGCACGGAGAACTTTGAACCGAGAAGCTTTTCCACAATTGTTGCAATTTGTCCGAGTACAGTCGTCGCGCCGAAATAATCCTTCCGGTCCTTGGCAACGAAAAGATATGGCCGCAAGTCGGCCGCGCCAATGGCAGGCTCGATCTGCGCCCAGGCTCGGATGGCTTCTGAAGAAATCCATTCGGTGAGCTGCGTACTCACAGGTTTAGCCACTTCGGATTTTTCTGCTTCGGAATCCTTCGTCAACCTCGGCCGGATTGATTTTGCCCGAGCTGGTGCGGCTTCCGTTTTCCCCTCGGCCCTCACGGACTCTTCCAGAGTCACTAAATCGCCACATATTCCCTTGGGCGAAGCGGCAGCGCAGGTGGCTATCTGGTCAAATTGTCGGGTGAGGAAGCGTTCAGCGAGCATCAGTTTGGCGAGTACGGGAAGTTTGACCTCTTCTCCATAACCACGGGCCTTCGCGGATGCGTGGCGGAGCAGCAATGTGTTCAGAAATCGTTTTATCTGTCGGGGATTACCCTTTGTCCCGCTCGCAAGAATCGGGCCGAGCTGCTCGCTAAGCATCAAAGCATCGCGAGCAGCCGCAGCTTTTTCGCCCAAGGCTGATTTTACTTTCACCTGATCGAGGGTTGCGCCCGTCCAGGGGCGTTTGAGGTGGTCGCGAGCTACGGCGACAAGATTGCTGAATGCAAGATCGTTTTCACCCAATTCCGCCCCCGTTAGCAACAGGGTGACGTAGATTTTCGTCTCGGTCTCCCCAAGAGAGGGAATACGGAAGGGGACTTGAATCAGTTTCTCTAGGTAGTTTCTTGCGTACGTTTGCGGGCCGGTTGTGTCCGGCAGATCGGGGAAATGCTTTCGCACTGCGTATTCAATCATGGCTTCGTCCGCCGCAACGACGAAGGCCGTTCGAGCGGTGAAAATAAATAGACGAACGGCTTCGAGAGTCTCGATCGCCGTTTCGGGCAAGCAGCGGTCAAGATCATCAATTAAAACGACCAGCTGCTCGATTTCCGCTTTGCGAAGCAAGTCGTCAAAATCCTTGCGGAATGCGTTGATCTCTTCCGGGATATTGGCCGATTCACTCGCGGGTTTTATAAGGTCAGTTGCACTTGAAATAGCGCCTTCGATGTCTTCCTTCTTGATCTTGGCTGGATCGGCCGCCCATCCTTCTAGTATTCCGAGGAGTGCGGGAATAGCAAGCGCATGGGGGCCAAGACCGTGAAGGGCCGCGTAGCCTGCGACCGCTACGCCCCCGACTTTCTTTGCAGCTTTGAGAATATCGATGCGATGGAAGATTTTCTTTACCGCATCTGTCGCCTTCGTTAGCCCGGGACGTTTTTCGATCAGGGCCGTTACTATCCCTTCGATGAGAGCGATTTTTGCGTCTTCAAATCCCTGGAAACGCCAGCCATTGAACTTCAGGCAGAGCACGTGCTTTTCCGGCTCAAGCGCCGCTTCGATCATCTCCAGCACGCTCGATTTTCCAGCCCCCCAATCGCCGTGCACGCCGATGGTGATCGGATGATCAGGGCGTTCCCGGATCAGCATAACGATCGTCTTAGCGATGGCCTCGTTATTGAGGAGATCGACCTTCGTTTCGTTATCCGATAAAATCATGACGCAACATTATCAGATAAGTGTCGTGGTGTCAGGGGTTAAGGGGAGTTCGCAAGACGGATAGCCTGCTGTCGGAAAGTCAGATTTGGAGGCCTTTCACAGAAGGAGGCGCTGACTCTTCCTGTGCGATGTTGCCTCGCCATCTGCACCCGAGCATGAATGCTAGCGCTTAGGCAACCCGCTTCCCGTACTTCTTTCGAATCAGATCGGTGATGTTGGTCTTCGAGTCCCACCAGACCTTCGTCAGGTCTTGAATCGCCAGGAAAAAGTTCCCGAGGTCTTCCGGGGTGACATAGACCTTGCCACTCAAGTCTTTCATCCAAATGAGGAGTTCGAGGTTCGGCGTCATTCGCTCCAAATCGATCTCGTCGGTGTAACCCTCCGCATTTCGGTACTGCAGCGTCAGAGTCCGCTTTTCGAATCTCCAATTCCCCCAAGTGTCGCCATCTTTGGGTTCAGGAACTTGTACTGCCAGGAAGTCACGCACATCCCACGCCAGTTTGCCACCGCTCGCATCGGCAAAGGCTTTGTCTACTTTTTCGCGGTAGTCCATTTATCCACTCCCTGTCGGCGAGTTTACCACGCAGGTCAAGTTAGCTTGTGGTCAGGCAGAGCAAGGAGAGTTCCGCTTGTACGGCTACTTCGGGCCGGACACAATCGCAATCACGCCGTCCGGGTCAGGGGAAGTGACATCGGCAAAATGGCGCGTGAGATCGGCGGTGAAAACAGGCGAGGTTTTGTCATTTGGGATGACTCCGATAACGTCGGAATTCTTGTAAGCTTCGAGGCGCACTTTGCGATCTTTGTTGGTGAGTAGAACTGATGTGGTGCCGCTAGGTAATTCCTGCGCATAGTGCAGGCAAATCTGCTGCAGTAGTCCGGAAAGGCGCGTGTACTCCCGTTGCTGTTCTGGCGTCGGCATAATCCCTGTACCCTTTGCGATTCGCGGATGAGGCCTCCCAGGAGTTGACACCTTTTGTGCCTCGGTCCGTGCACCCATTTTCCACGGCACGCAAGATAACATCAACCGGACTCTTTAGAATAGAATGGAAAAATGGCCGACGAACGAAAACCCGCCCCTGTCAGCATCCCCTCCGATGCTTTGCGTGCTCTACTGAATCTCCGCGATGTTCCGTTTCTCCGTCCACTTTTGGAAGATCTCATTCAAATCGTGATCGTGCTAGATGCCTCGGCTGTGCAGGGCGAGCTGCGTTGGCGCTTGGGCTCACGCACCAACCCTACTGCCCGAACAGGTTTGCATGAGGCCATTGATTCCGGCGCAGTGATTGCCGTTGCTCCAATTTTTCTCAGACAGGAAATTGAGAAGTATCTCCCCCGAATCGCAGGCGAAGAAGGCGTCAGCGCTGAAGCAGCCAACACCGAATGGGAGCGTGTTCAGCGCATAATTCGTTTCTATGCGCCAACTGGCGATGGCGCTGAATTCGCCTTGATCGATCCCAAGGATTCGCCCTACGCTCTAACAGCCAGAGAACTAGATGCCGATTTTGTGCGCACAACCGATCCACATTTCGAGCGCATGGGTGTGCCCGCTATTGGGCCGGACGCGGACCAACTTCTTCGTGACTACGCTCGCTCGACGAGCGTTCTTGTCACTGTAAAACTCGGCTCCGGTTTAGCACTGACGTTTGGTATCCAAGCGTTCGTTGAGGCGATCCGGGTCATTACCGAGATGTTTCGGAAACTGCCCCCTGCCGCGAAGCTGATTCTTGGAGCATTGCTGGCGTTTGCTCTCCTCCATCCAACGTCGCGCGAAAAACTGATCCAAGGGCTCAAAAGGATTTGGGAGCGCCTACGGGAAACGAAGCCGGTGCTTGTATCTATTTCTCAGGGTGCGGTAAAGCAGCTGGCCGAAGCAGTGCAGACCTCCAGGACCACACGCAAAGTGATTCAGTCGAGACTACGAGTGCGCGGAAAACAGACCGCGTTGTCTCATGCCCGTCTGATAATCCTGAGATCGGAAAGGCCGCTCTCTGCCGATGAGATCGCACGACGCATCTTCGCTAATGGGTATTCTTCGCGTTCCAAGAACTTCACGGCTTACGTTAGCCGATTGCTCAGGGAAGACGGTCGATTTGTCAAATCCGACGGCCTGTGGATGCTCCGTGCGGCGGCGTGAAACACCCTTATCTCGGCTAAACAGCGTCAATGGTTGAGCGCATTGATATTGAAAGAGCACTCGAAGACCTTGCTTCCGACGAAGGAGGGATGAAATTCCAAGGTCTCGCAGTTGTACTGGCAAAGCTGCGGTGGCCCGAGCTCATCGCTTCCGAACGCCACAACGATCTCGGCCTCGACGCGTACGCAGCAGCCTTTCTCGCACCCGATGGGCGGGGAAAGGGCGTGGCCTCCTCGACTACCGGATCTTTCGCGAAGCTCAATGCCGATGCCAACGAGGCGCAGAAACAGTACAGCGACCTGTCCGTTCTTCTTTTCTACACGACGCAAAAAGTCTCACAACCTAAGAAGGTTAAGTGGGCGGAGAAGATTCGGAAGGTATATGGGTACGAACTTGTGGTCTTTTCTCGCGAAGAGATAATCGCCTCTCTGCAACTTCCGGACAACGCCTCTCTTTGTAGGTCCCATCTCAAAATTCCAGTTCCTTATCAGCCGTCAATCACGGACCTTCGGACCCAGGCACACGAGGCTTCTTCCGGAGCGGCCGCAGCGTGGGCGGCCCATCCCCGTATTGCTGGTAAGCCGCGCATCGTACTCAACGCAGTTGCACTCGATGGACAGGGAAACGAAACGCGGGAGGTTTTCACTACGCCTTACCTGCGTGAGTTGTTGGTGCGGGGCCGCCGCCTGATTCTCGAAGCCCCGGCCGGGCGGGGCAAGACCACCACGTTGATACAACTTGCAGAACAGGGAAACGGCCTCGAAGGCATTCCGCTGCTGGTTGACTTGCCCAGCTGGATAAGATCGTCTGTCGGTATTCTCGACTATATCGCTCGCATGCCGGAGTTTCTTGCTCGCAGCGTGGACGCCAGCGGTTTAGCTCGGCTGTCCCGGGCTGAGCCGTTTTTGTTTTTGCTGAACGGCTGGAACGAAATCTCGAATCTTTACTCGCAAGATGCGGTAAGTGCGCTCCACGAACTACAACCAAACTTTCCAACCGCGGGAATCATTGTGGCTACCAGAGCGCACGATAAAGTCCCGGCGCTACCGGGGTCCACACGAATCAGGCTGCTGCCTCTCACGCCAGCGCAGCGCCTTCACTACTTGGAGCAAGCACTAGGCGAAAGCGGGGCACAGCGACTCCAGACAAAGCTCTACAGCGACCGGGCCCTCGATGATTTAACTCGAACTCCTCTGATCCTTTCGGAAGTAACAACAATCTTCAAGTCAGGTGCAGAAATACCGCGGACCAAGCTGGGATTGCTCGGGGCCGTGGTTCACCTCATGGAACAGTCGGAAGAGCACCGCGGCTACCTCAAGGACCAACCGCTATGGGGCCGAGCTGAAGATTACCTCCGCGCGCTAGCGATCCACGCCACATCTCGTGGCGATGTCCTATTCGGGGAAGAAGAGGCCCGGACCATCTGCCACTCAGTCAGTGAGAGTTTGAGGAACAATAAGCAAATCCAGACCTTACCCGAGCCAGCTGACGTCCTAAATACGCTCTGCAAACACCACATTCTCGAACAGCTCGATTATCCAGGGGCAAACTTCCGATTCGAGCACCAGCAATTTCAAGAGTATTACGCGACCCTAATGCTCAAAGGCGTCCTCGCGGGGATCGTGGCGACTGACGACGATGCACAACGCAAAACATTCGTCCGGAGCTACGTCAATGCTCCCGCATGGGATCAGCCTCTGCGGATGCTCGCAGAAGATCTAGGAGAAGCGAGCGTTGCTTTACGCGACGATGCACATCTTGTCCCATCTGGCGAACTGCTAATTGGCATGGCGCTAGAGTGTGATCCCGTTTTTGCCGCCGAGCTTTCTTATCTGTGCGGACCGTTGGTTTGGAAGACGGTTGGTACCAATCTTGGTCATCGATTCCGTGCGCTTTACGCCTCGGATAATCCGCCCTATCGAGGCATCGCCCTAGCCGCGATGTTGGCTACCGGTTCGGACGATTTCACCGATATCCTCGTCCCGCTTCTCACCAACCCTGATCAGCAGGTTCGTCTTGCCACCTATCGTGTCGGGCCTGACTTTCATCCGTCCAGCCTCGGTTCTAAATGGCGGCAGATCGTCGAGAGTTGGCCCGAAGAGATGCGAGCCGAATTTGTTTCAGAACTCACAACGCACCACGGGCTAGCCGAAGTAGCGTCAGCTTTCGCTCGTTCGGACCCTAGCGCAGATGTCAAGATCGAAGCTATACGCGATTTGGCTTGGATTGGCCAACACCACGAGGTAGCCGAGCTTCTGCAAGCAATGACGGATACAGAGTTCGGACAGGCGCTCCGGAAGCTGTACAGGGAAGAGATTCCACCAAAGTTGCAATCGCGGGCGATTTCCGCCTACAAGGCCCTATTGGCCGACACCCCTGATCCAAAAGCTCGCGTTGGGATTGCACTCTCGCTCGCTGAACTGGGCGACGTTGATAGCGCCGCGACGATGAAAGGCGAGCTTGCCAACCTCTCCCCAGAGGTCGTGAAACAGTTGAGTGATTACTCGCTCCGTCCTGCCGTCGAGCTACTCCGGAAGGCAGATAGCCAATGGGCCAGCCACTGGGTCGCACGTCGGATCATTGAAGGGTCCCTGTGGCGAGACAGTTGGCTTCCGGTGGTCTCTGATATTCCGGATTCGCTTCGCCAGGATTTGTTGCACCGTCTTTCCAATGAGAATCTGGATCATCGCACCAGCCCACCGATAATCTCTCTTCTGGCCGCAACTGCTAGTCCGGCGCATGCAAATGCCTTTTTCGCCAAACTCTGTGATCACCGCCGCCAACTCTTGGCGGACCCGCAGAATCAAGACAGCCAGGCCATTGATTCGCAATTGAGGCACCTCTTTCATTCCTTGCCTCCACTGGTTGCGGTGCAAGGTTTGTCCGAAATGCTGTCGAAAGCGCCTGAAGGCTTTCAGCTGTCTCTTGTCACTGAGATGTTTAGCAGAATGGGGTCTTTGGAGGAGAGTCTCAAGGGTGCTTTGCCAGACACCGAGCGCCAGCAACTACGCAAATATCTTAAGGCGGCGGTGCCAGGGGTTATCCAGCAAGAGGACCTTCGTGGCGAAGCCAAGGCTCGCCTCGCCTCTGCACTAGCTGAGGTCGGTGACCCGGAGGACGTATCCGATTTGATCATGCTAACTCGAGCGGATATCGAGCGAGTCCGACAAGGTCGTGCGGCTTGGATACAAGGCGACCGATCAGCCAAGGGCCAAGGGGGCATGACGAGCTATTCCAATTGGCATGTCCGAGCGTTCGTTACTTTGGATCTATCGGCGAGCGAGCCAGCGCTCATCGATCTTTTGGACGAGCCAGAATATGAATTGGACGCAGGCTGGGCACTGGTGAACATAGCGAAGAAGGTGCCTAGCGACCTTCCGATCGTCGCAGGATGGGTCGGCGCCAGAGACTATCGGACGCTCCGCACAGTAGCTGCTGACTGGTCCGCAATTTACGACGAAACTCGCCGAGCCAAGTTTGCCGCGGCTGTCAAGAAACGAATCGCAGGTCTTCGCGAAGAAAGCGCAACTGGCGACCACAAGACCATCCCCTACGATCGGCGGCTCAAAGAGTTAGCAAAAGTACTGGCGGCATTGGACCCAGAGCACTCCGCGGACCTCATTCTCGAGATCGCTGGCCTCCCTGCGCGGTTCGACGGCCGGATGCGCGTCGAACTGCTGGAGTCACTGCTTTTTTCAGGAGTCCCGTTGCCGGCAGACAGCGCGATCGCCATACTCACTCCGGTCACCGCCGAAGTTCGGTCGCACGGTACACACAACAATAGCCCTCTGAAGCGATTGTTATGCATTCTTCCCTATGTATCTCCTTCCGCTCCGGGTATTGCCCAGTTTCGTGGGCTCTTGTCGGAATTCCGAATAC
This sequence comes from Candidatus Acidiferrales bacterium, assembly GCA_963702915.1. Classification (GTDB taxonomy): domain Bacteria; phylum Acidobacteriota; class Terriglobia; order Acidiferrales; family UBA7541; genus Acidiferrum. The sequence goes on along the minus strand of OY969770.1, from coordinate 4,276,689 downwards.
CACTACATGATCAGCGCGATTTGTTCATGGCTCTTGGCCAGTGCGGGTCCGATGAGGGGATCGTTTTTCTTCGCGATTTCGCGCGCCAGAGTGCTGTTACGTTTGAGCACGTTGCCAAGGAGTGGGTGGACGCGGTTGCTGCATCGTCCCAATCAACTGCAAGGCCACTGTTGTTAAGCTGTATCGACCCCACCGTGAGCGACGGTGTTGGTGAGTTGGATTTTCCCGACTACGTGGCTGATTTCTTGGCGTCTCGCCTGGCTGATCTTACTCGGGCGGATTCCAGCCTTGTGGAGCGCATCCTGCAGCTAACCACACATCCTCTATCGCTCAAACGGCGTCACGTCCTGGCAAAAGTGATTGCCAGGCTTGACAGTCCGGAATCGCTTCTGGTCGGGCTCAACCTTATAGACGACCAATCGCCACAGCCGATTCCATACGATCTGTGGAAGGCAATCGAGAGCTTCTTCCTCGAAAAGCGGCCTTACAAGGGCAATCCGCAGTCTTACACTCTCGTACCTCGCGCCGCCAATGATATTAGGAAACGTCTATTTGAGATGGCCGAGAATGATTCCCGGCGGACACGCTCTGCGTACCGCCTCCTAGGCCAAATCGAGGAATGGCGCCTGGAATACGGCAGACCGAGTTCCGAGCCCCGACATCCCGCATACGATTCGGGGAAGCCCTGGCCTCCATCAATTTCCACGGTCGGTGCAAGTCAGCCACCCGCCGGTGGCCAAATCGCCTGAGCAAGCGCGTGCAAGCGCTCGACCCGCAACGCGCCCGAACTCCGCTTTACATCTGGATTTTCGCCGAGTTCCTGTTGCAGCAGAGCTATGAGTCGCCCGAGCACAATCTTTCCACGACGCATGGACCGAGGGTTAGCGTCATAGTCGCGGTCGGCAGTCACTGCAAGGGCTCCTGGATTCTCGTTTCCACCACGCCGCGCACGTACCTTCCGCGCCTCATCCGTGCGGAGATTGATCATGGCTGTTATCGATTCGCCGCGGGTTGCAGCCGTGGCCTGTTCCACCAATTCCGTCGCGCGGTCTACACTCACAGCCGGGTATAAGCTGTGAAGGTGCTCCGGATTCAACAAATAGCCCTCAAGGTCGCTGAAGTCAGTCACGAAGGCGCCGCAATTCAATTCATCCGTGATCTCCGTGTACCTTTCGACGCTTTCGTCCGACAGATAGTCTCGGTCGCGGTGCACGACCAGCCGCAAATGAGGCGCTCGCTCGCCCAACAATTCCGCCAGAGCGCGAACCACATCAATGTTGCTACATCCCCGGTAGGAAAGAATCTTCGTCTGGGTTAGATCAAATCCCGAAGCGGTAAGGAGGGCTTTCAGGCCTGATTGGTCGGAGTCTTCTGCAAGAACGAGGCACCGCAGGCCTGGATGGCCCAGATAGTCCAAAGAATCGAGTGCTCCGATATCAAGCAGACATTTCGTGACTTGAGTGGTCACACCCTCCACGATGCTCCCCAGTCGAATCCAATTGACAGGGACTACATCGCGTACAGCGCTCAATACGTGCCGCGAATGTGTCGCGATGACAAATTGAAAATTTCGCTCGTTTGCGAGGCGCGCAAGTAAGCGGCATAGAGCCGCTTGGTTGTTTGCATGCATGTGGGCATCGGGTTCATCCAGCAGCAAGAGCTGAGGATGAAACAAGGCGGCATATGCGAGCACCTGCGTTGCTTGTAGTATTCCCGTGCCCGCCGATTCGAGCGGCAGTTCCCGAACTCCCGCGCCGGTGGCAAACGTGACTCGGATGTGTTCGTCCGTAATGTCCGTGAACGATACGCGCAAGGAAAGCTCTGGAAACAGCTCCCGCATATCGTTCTGGAACTGCTCCCAATCTCTTTCCCTCTGAAACAGCCAATACAAAACGTTCCTCAAGACAAGATTTGCATCCCCCCGAGCCACCACTCTGCGCACCACACCTTGTCCGAGAAACGTCTCCTGACGGGCGATGCCGGCCAACCCCGGAACGTACACCGTATACGGTCGAGAGATGTCTTGAATCCGTTCCCCGAGCTCTTTTCCTTCGATCTGAACAACGATGTTTCCATTGCGCCCGCGTCCAATGGCAACCAAGCACCGATTACCGTCAGACTTTACGATCTCAATTTCACTCCAGGTCCCGCGGGCCTCCCGAATATCTCTGTCATGCCCGAGCGACATCACGTCTACCGTCGGGGTGTAGATGAGTTGGTCGGGACGAAACGTGGCGGTGAACACCTCCCCGTACCAGCGACCGGCTGACGCGAGTCTGGCTGACTGCGCCACCGACGAGGCAAAGTGCAGCGCCTGCAGGATGCTCGACTTGCCGGAATTGTTCCCGCCCACAAAGACACTCCCAAGCTCCAAGTCGAACCTAACGTCTTCGAGCCGTTTGAAGCGTCGAATGTTGATGGACCGAATTTCGCCCATGCCGGTATGGACCTCATCCCAAATGCGATTGATGGTGGCGCCCAATCGCGTCCACGAGGGAGCTCAAAGCTAAATCAGGGTCTCGGGTAAAGTCGGCGTATTTCTTATCCGTGAGAAAAGGCGGAATTTGACATGCCCTCGCGATCACAGGCAAGACGACCACGCGTTTCTGGTGAATCTCCCGCAACATCGCTTCAGCCAGTTCTTGCCGCACCCATTCTGATCGAACCGAGGCCGGCGACAATACAACCACGATGAAATCGTTCTTATGTAGAGCTTGACCAATTTTTTTTGTAAGTGAATCGCCGATGCGTATCTCCCAGCGATCCAGCCAAACCCCTACGTTCCGGTGGTCTAGCGCTGTTGCCAGCGACTCCGCAAACGACGCGTCCTCAGAGCTGTAGCTCACAAAGACGGATGGTTGGGCCTTGCGTGAGCGCTTCTTGTCCTGCGTGTCTCGTGGCCGGGCATCTTCAGCTTGGTATCCGACAGCCTTGGTGAATTCGTCTTCGAAGCGCTCGGATTCCCGCAATAGCTCGTCTGTTGCCGAAGCGAATTGCGAGGTTTCATCGAGGCGGAGCTTTTGCTTGGCGCTCAACACTCGCGCGATCTGGCGCAGCCGTTGTGAGGAAAGCCCGAGATAGCTGCTGTCATACGGATCTGCAACGGCGACGCCAGTCGATTCGTCGTTCTCTCGAAAACCAAGCCAGTACGCCTTCTTGAGCAAAAACTCACTTGCTAAAGTGTCTGCGGTGGTCGACTTCGCCGAGACTGCCCGCTCAATCCGCACTGACTGAAGGGTTGCTGGATGCTGGCCGACTCTGTACAACCTCACTTCTCCGCGATCAAACGCAAGCCGAATCGCATTTACAACGAACCGTTCCACAATTGGCGGCGACAGCGAATGCATACCCATCTGGCTTTTATCGATTCCGGACAAGGCCACCGTAAAGTTGACCTCCCATGACCACGGAGTCCCCACTCTAGCCAGCACGTGAATGAACTCATCGTCAGAAGACTGAACGGGCCGAAAGGGCCAGTGGATTTCGAGGCTCAATGGGACGCCCGACAAGGTCATAAACTGTTGGGCGCTAGTTTGCACTAAACGCAGAGAGAGACTCTCCAGAAAATCGGCAACGGCTGCTTGATACTCTTTTTGCGCTGGCAGGTCTTCTACAAATTCGCGACTAAACTCAAATGTTGGCGCTCGCAACTGGGTGCGAGACCCTGTCTGGACTTCTTTTTCAAACGATAGCCGAACGATCCCGCGAAACAAGTCCACGGCCCGAGATCCTAATCGGAGCCCAACTTTCTCAGCGGCCAATCCGACCATTTCTAGCCCGCGCGACATTTGCTCTTGTGACATTCGCCTATTCCCAAAGCCCAGGTCTCACTTGCTCGGCACGCGCAATGTTCGACCCCGAATCCATTTTTGTCACGCTACCACTGTTCCGTTAGACAACCCTTTTATTGTCGCAGATTCGAAAGTAGTTCCCCTAAACAGAGTTCCGTTGCCAGGAAAGCAAAAACCAAACCCCTTCAAAAGGAGTTCTCATGGAATAACTTACGAAGCAACCGTTGTTTTCTCTCGGTCAATTCGTCGCTACACCGGCGCATTGGCGGGGCCAGGACAGGCGCATCCCTAACCCAACACGATTTGCTTGGAGCGTCTGGTTGCTTTCATGCTCAACATTGCTTTTACCACGTCGATGCTTCTCGCGCCATGGCAACGGATGATTCGGTACTTCCGCTTTGCTTGGAATTCGTAGAAGGCCATACCTGCGAGACAGTACCGCTCCTTGCGTTCACTAGTTTTCGGATCCAAGTAGACGTGCACGTGCCATAACCCACCACCACTGAAGCCGCCGTAGCTCGTTGGGAATCCATGGGCTCCGAAAAATTCTCTCGAATCAATGTAGTCATACCGGCCTTTCGTGAACTTCTTCGCTTTGTGGTCTGCCATGATCCCGTGAATTGTCATGTCCAGATTTCTAGGTGTCATCAACTTGGCTGATTCGCCCGGAGCTCCCAGGAGCATGGCAATTTCGATACATCTCTCCTCGACCCGCGGTTTCTGCGCGACCGGCGTCAATGGATAGAAGCTCTTTCTTGCTTTGATTTCGCCGAGCTTTGCCTCGGGAATCTTCAGAAGCACAATATCGGGCCCCTGATTCTCGGCGGCTGGCCTGCGCGGTCCGATCGCCATCAGGTGCGACGTAGGAATCGTAAAACACTGATCGATTTCCGGCACCAGCGTGATACCGACAGATCGGAACCTTTTCAGCGCCCTCCACACGTGCTCTGCGGTTAGAAAATAGTGCGAACCGTTTATCGTGACCAGCGTTGCGGCACCGCTGGGCCAGGGATGGTCGTTTGGTGACTCTGGAATCGAGACGAAGGCGATCGTGTAATGTCGAACCGAGGCGAGAAGTTCTTCGAACACGCCGGAATCCTTGTTCATGATTTCCGCTGCGAGCCGTTTCAGGGCCACAGATGATTTGCTCTTTGCCACGACGAGCATTGTAGCGGAACAAAATGGTGCAGCGTGGGCCATCCGGGGATGGACTTGACGCCCTCCCTGGACCGTGGCGTCCTATTCCGCTCAGTCGTAATATTGACATATGGCTACGTGCCTTTATTGCACGAATTCCGGCAGCTCCGTCGAGCACCCGCTCCCAGCCGCGTTCGGTGAATTTCGGAACGCGCCAGTTCTCGTGGACCGGATATGTCGGCGGTGTAACAACACCCGCCTAGGGTTGCTGGACGAGCAGTTTGCCCGGTGCGGCCCTGAAGCCGTAATGCGCCGATTCCACGGAATAAAAGGCCGCGGCAGCCACGAGCCCGTCAATCCCCACTACCGGGGCAGTGCGGGTGGGCGTCGCTTGCAGATGAAGGGCTACGACAGCGCGATGGGCATGGAGGTGGAGTTAGAAATCGTGCAAAAGGGACAGGTGCGTCAGAGCTGCCAGATGGTGGTAATCGACCAGGACGGTAAGGCTCACCATTTGCCGATCACCACCGACTTGCGGGACCCCGAAAAGCTGCGGGTCTCCTTCCGGGCATTAGGTGTTGCCCAACCCGTCGACGTTCGCGTGATTTACGATCCTTCGGAACGAGAGTGGTTAGAGCCGCTCATCAGGGCTGCGTGGCCCGCGGCTTCTTTCAGTGAAAAGGGGTTGGGCGCGACGAACTATGAAGGCGCGGTTGTAGAGCTGCAACTCACGGATCGTTACTTTAGGGAGATGGCTAAGATCGGATTTCATTATTTCCTGACGCAATTTCCAGAGTACTCGGGCTCGGAGCCGCGCTTTGCAGACATCCGCACCTTCATCCTCGATGACGGTGGCGGCCTGGATCGCGTGAACAGCTTTGTCGGCGTGCGGTCACAGCCACTCCTTACGCCGATGATGGATGGCGGACGCCCCGATGGCTGGATGGCGCACGTGTTGTGCGCCGAGATTCGCGACGAGGAAATTCTTGCGCACGTGGAATTCTTTGTGTCGCGCCATTATCGTTCAGTTGTTTACACAGTGAATCTCGGAAAGAATGATTCTGCCGCCCCTCTCGTGGCGACAGGCCACATTTACAGATACTTTGTGGAAGGACCCGTGGGGAAATTTGCAGGGGAAGCTCGCCCTCTCATCGTTACGCGCAGAGCCGAAGGCGATGCTCTGAAACCAGCCATTGGGCGCTAGACCGCCAGACTTAAGGATATTCCTTTAAGACGGACTGCTCGTTCTCGAATCGGCTTGCAAATTGCGCATCCAACAGGCACTTTTTCACCGCCTCACGGAGTAGGGATTCTAGCTTGTTATACAAGGGAGGCTGCTTATCCGGGGGAAGCACGTGGTGGAGGTCATAGAGGAAACTTTGAGCGTGAGCGAGTTCTGAGCGCAACTCATAGGCTTGTTCCAATTCGGTGTGGGATAAGCTGACCATAAACTCGCTTGCCAACTTTTCAACCCGACGCACGAATCGTGGTCCATTCTTGTATTTCTCTACCGTGACCAGTGCCTCCAAGCCGGCCACAACAACCGGGAACCGGGAATCCAGAAAATACGTTCGCGCTGCTTCCTCGTGTTTCCAGAACGCCCGGTGAACGCGCTTCAGCATCGGCCGCGACTCCGGAACCCACTGCATCAATTTGCGCAACTCTTCGCCGTGCGAAGGAGATAGCCAATCGTGAGAGGTGTCGCCGAACGTCACGTCGGGGTTCGTCCCGCTGATCGCAAGAGCTTGAATGACCGGATCGGTCTCGGGTGCTGGATAAATCTTGGCGCAGTATCGATTTCCGATCGTCGTTGGGTGAACCAATCGCGACAGCGCCATAACCGCGAACAGTGGGCGAATTCCGTCGCCCCGGACCACGGTTCCAGGCTGTCGTCGCTCACGGCGTTCCTCTTCAGGCTCGTGTCTGACAAATGCATAGAGATGACGGTCCCACACGTGGTTGTCGACGTTGTGGTTTGCAGGCTCACAGGCTTTTTGAATATGGATGGCGAGCTGTTCGTCGAGCCTCTCGATCCAAATGTCACTCGATAGCGGAAACGGCGCGTCCGCAGCAACCTGAGGCGTTAGAGTGGGACTAGGATACGGAGGTCCTGCGCGAATGTGCAGGATCACGTAACAATCGAGTGGTAAGGATCGCCCTTGGGATGCCATGGTTTTCTGCTTGCCTAAACACCAGGTGCAAGCTTAGCAAACGCTGTAAGGAACCGCTCGGAAGGCATTCGCTCAACGTTCTCGCGCAAATTCGCTACGGAGCCTTCCTTCCGCGAGTGCAAAAAGCGGCTATATGTCCGGAAGCCAGCAGAACAAAATAATCGAGCGATGCGGAATTGCGTTCTGGGGGGTCACGATCTGATCTCATGCTGCGGCACTAGGTACTCACTTTTTTGGTGGCCTCATGTGCGCAGACCGAAGGGACACTCACAGTTCCACAATTGGGGCAGGGCTTAGCCGCACTGGGCAGAAGGTCTGTTACCTGGGTCGTGGGGTGCTTGCCCACGACCCCGGGGTAAGTCGTCGTAACTAGAGCAGAGCTTCCCACCGTTGAAAGACATCGACACATCCAAGGCACTCTGTGTTTGGGAACTCATATTTGACTGCCTAGATTCCAACCAGGTGGTCACTTCGTATTCTCGACTTCCTCACGCGGGGGCCGTGCTTAGCGCACGAGAGAGAGTTCAGGCTGGAATTGTCGGCCCAGGAATTGGCGTGTACCATACGCTAGTAGGAAGAGAATCGTAAGACTGTTCCAAGGAGGGCTGTAGCGGCATGATTATCAGCGACCGTTTGCGGGAATTGCGGGAGGAGAAGAAACTCTCTCAGGGAGACATCGAGAAGAGAACCGGCTTGCTACGGTGTTATATTTCGCGCGTCGAGAACGGCCACACGGTGCCGGCGATTGAAACCCTGGAAAAACTGGCGCGTGCTCTTGAAGTTCCCTTGTACCAGTTGTTTTATGACGGCGAGGAACCCCCCAAGCTGCCTAATCTTCTGAAGCGGAAAACCTCGGACGACATCGCGTGGGGCAGCAAAGGGAAACAGGCGTCGTATCTTCACCAGTTGACGAAATGCTTGAGCAAAGCGTCCGAGGCCGATAGGAAACTTCTGATGGCCATGGCCCAGAAAATGACGGCGGGACGGACGCGCCAAGCGGAGGCTTCCGCGTAAAGCGGTGCGGGCTGTACCATGAGTGCAGCCCGCCTTTGCATTATTAGGTCGTTTTTTTCGTTTTTGTGACCTTCGTTCGGCTGGCCTGCCGTTTCTCATTTTTCTTCGAATGTTCGGCTTTTACTTCGCTTCCGAGTCTGGCCGTGTCCACTTTGTAGCGGGCAGCGGCCTGAGCAAGGTTGGAATCCTTGCTCAAGGGCTGTCGAGGATCGTAGCCCGGACAATAGAGGTCCGAGGCCAGCGAGCAGACCACGAGAAAATGCTGCAGGTGCGGGTTGCTCATCTCGCGGACGGCCTTTCGGGCGACACCCTCGAAATCTACGGCCTGTGCGCCCCACGCTGTTTTCGTTTTCTTCTCTTCCCACTGATACACGCGGCAGATGCGGCGGTGGTTGTCATGGCCGAGACGCTGGAAGTAGTCGAGCGCGACCATTTCGAGGTCGGCGCGAGACAGCATAGCAGGCAGTTTCTTGCGAACGGCATCGAGGATGCGCAGCCGGGTCTGCTTCTCGACGCGCTCCGCGAGAACCTCCTTCGCTCGTGCGGCGCGTTGTTGCGGCGTTGGCTGGTACCGCGTCGCCTGGGCGTGAACCGGGCATTTCTCGTCGCGGCACACATGGAGGATGGTTCCCGCGCTCGTTCCGTCAATGACCACGGCGGGTTTCGTCTGCGGGCACTCCGCTTTCTTGGCTTTGCGGTATTGCCCACTGTAGAGCACGTCTGACCTGTGGCCATTTCCTTGCCACGCGGGAACCTGCGACACACGCAGCGGTTTCTCGCCCGACTCTTCCAAGGGTTTCACGCGAAGCTGCACGAGGGCTTCGACTTTGGAGCGATAGCAGGTACGGTCGGTACAAATGGACTTCTTCTGACCGATGGCCTCGGGAAAGAGAAGCGGATTCGAGCCCGTGCGTTTTGGGCAGCGCACACAGCTTCCTGCGGCGGGTAGCAGCTTGTCGTCTTCCGTATCAAACGGAGCATTGGTGAGGTCCAGATGAACTTCGCGTTCAATCCAATCGCGAAGCTGCCGTACGGTCACAGCCTCGGCCTTCTTGTCCTTCAAGAGAGCCGTCGTTGTCCGGTGGTGAGGAAAGCACTCAACCAGAGCCCGGCGTTGGTCCTCCGGCGTCAGTCGCGCAATTTCAAACGCATGCGCGACCGTTAGTTTGCCCGTGTAGAAGGCCTGCTGGACTTCCTCCACAAGCTGCATGAGACGAAGCCGGGCATAGACGTATTTCTCGGAACGTCCAATTTTCTCGGCGAGTGTTTCGACGGTGTAGGTGTCGGGTTGCAGTTGCATCAACGTAGCGTAGCCGCGCGCTTCGTCGAGTTCGTGCACGTCGGCCCGTTGCAGGTTCTCGATGAGTTGCAGTTCGAGGCATTCGGCGTCTGTGAGTTCGCGCACCGTTGCCGGAATGGTTTCGCGCTTCGCGAGTTTCGAAGCACGGTAGCGCCGCGCCCCAGCCACCAGTTCATAGTGGCCGGAGTCGCCGTTCGGTAGGGGACGGACGAGGACGGGCTGAAGCACGCCGTGCAGCCGGATGTTGGCTGTGAGTTCTGCAAGTTTGCCCTCGTCAAATTGGCGGCGCGGATTGGTTTTGCACTCCTGAATGTGAGCAAGCGGAATGTCCTGCATCGTGCGCAGGGCTGGCGTAATGGTAGGCACTGTTGCTTTTGGTTCGAGTACGGTTGTCATCGCGTTTTTCTCCTTTCCTCTGGATTCCGTTCTCAGTACTCTTCCGGCAAAAGCAGGGTGGTGTGCTGACGATCAGCCTCGGTAATCACCCATAGGCGCGTACCCGCGAGGGTCGTGTAGCTGCTGAGGAGGCGGAAGCCTTTCTCCAGGCTGAGTTGGTTCTCATCCTTATCTTCCTTGGGAAGTTCTCCCCAATCGCCCGTGAGGTGGCGCGACAGGAATTCCATCGCGTTCTGTCCTGTCTTTTCGAGAGCGGCCAGCGCGCCCGGTGTCGCGACGAGTTGGCCGAGGTCAAAGAGTGGTTGCTTGGTTTTCTGCATGACTGTATTTCTCCTTTTGAGGAATTTGGGCTTTGTTCCGCAGAGGCGCGGCCTGAGCCGCGCATACGAAACAAATGCCCTTCCTGGAAGTCCCCGGCGCCTAGCCGTCCGCGCTGTCAAGGCCGCGGGGTTTGCGTTCATGGGAGCGAAGCGAACAGCCTTGACAGAAGAAGCGGGCGGCTAGGCGCAGTCTTTCTGCAGGAAGGGCAAGAAGAAGAAACGACGGTTCTGGCGGAGATCTAGTGAGAGGAATCTTGCTCTGATAAATCTACTGAAGCTGCACTAATCGTGTTCGGTAAGGGTGTCGGAGCAGGAAACAGAAGGCATTTTAAGTGTTTTTAGGGAGAGGGGAATTAGGCGGGCCGAAGCTAGTCGGAGTCTGAATGTGAGCGGAACTTCCTGATGACGGCCTCTACTCTAACCCTTGTAATAAGCGTTAGTTAGCATCGGGCATGACGAAGTCCTGAGTTGTTACCCTCTTTATTGCCCCTTCTTGGGTGTATTACCCTTTCTCCGCCATTGGGCTGCGGGGCCACGGCCTAAACAAGCCACACGCCCCTTCTTTTGAAGCTGACGCAGAACGCGCCGAACCATATCGCGACTCACACCGGGACACGCACGTTCCAATTCTGCTAGGGTGAATTCCCCTGGGAAAGCATCAATTGCGGTTTCGACCAGGGGAACCAAATCGCAACGGACTCGCGGAGTGGACAGAGAGCGAAGCGAGCTAGCATTCACGGCTGGAGCGGATGGCAACGGGCGTGACAGGGGGGCGTTTCCCTGGCGCGAACGTGTGCAAGCGAAGGCCGCGTGGTATCTGAGGGCGAAGGAGTGGCGCTACCGAGTTAGAGGTCTCGCCGACCGGTTGTCAGCAGTGGTACAAGACTTCAACCTGTTGCGTATACCTCTTAAGAACCCGATGTTTCTTGTGTGGGGTAGTTCCGTCAGTTCGCAAGAAGAGTACGCGGCTGAGCGAGGGCAGCCAGACTGTCCGTCTTCATTGCGTTCATCGTTCGATTAAGGAGTTATCTTGAATCGTCGCTATGCTTCAAACTGATGTTTGAACTGTGCATGAAGGAGCCCGGCGCTCTCGCACGACACAGAGCGGCCCCGCTGGCGGCAGAGCGACAGCGGTTTATCGCCCATATGCACGAGCGCGGGGTCGGGCTGGTCAACCTGCGAACCGCAGCGGGCCACTTGCTTCGGTTCGTCACGATCCTGCCAATGTGCAAGCTCCGGGATGTATCCGAAGAAGAGTTAGAAAGAGCTGCGAGGCGCTGGATTGACGATCGGCATCGGTACAGCAAGCATAACCCTGGACACACCTCGATCCTGTATTTTCGCTGGATTGTCCGTAAGTGGCTCAGGTTTCTTGGGCGGCTCTTACCAGCGCCTCGACGGGCTCAGCCATTCTCCCAGGAACTGGCGGATTACAAGGCTCGAATGAGCGGCGAACTCGGGTTGGCGGAAACCACAGTCTACGAACGTGGCCTGCGAGCTGCGAATTTCTTGCGATGGTTGGGGCGGAAACACCGGAAATTCGGCAAGGTCTGCCTTCGAGATATAGACGATTACCTTGCCGAGAGTGCTCGCACCTGGAACCTCATCACGCTATCGGGTGAGTGTGGTTTTCTTCGATCCTTTTTCTATCACGCGGCTCACCGCGGTTGGTGCTCAACTAGCATTGCTGGCGGAATCAGAGGACCCGTGCTTCGTAGGGACATCTTTGAACCTCAAGGACCGAAGTGGAGCGATGTTCTGAAACTTCTTCGCTCCACAAAAGGAAGGAGTGTGATTGCCATTCGAGCAAAGGCGCTCTTACTGCTGTATGCCGTTTATGGATTACGAAGCAGTGAAGCCACTCGGATTCGCCTTTCGGATATTGACTGGGAGCGGAACTGCTTTACCGTGCGCCGCGCGAAGCGGGGCGGCCTGCAACAGTTTCCAATACAACCAGAAGTCGGCGAAGCGATTCGCCGTTATATCGACCATGCGCGGCCGAAGTGCGAGTGCCCCGAAGTGTTTGTGACCTGGCGCAAGCCATTTCGTCCGATGCGCGCCCACACAATTGCGCGCTTCGTTGCTAGACGAATGATCGCCCTGGGAATCCAGTCGAAGCACTACGGACCCCAAAGTCTCCGTCACTCCTGCGCCACCCACCTGTTGGCAAAAGGCGCGCACCTGCAAGACATCGCTGACTTTCTGGGGCATCGCTCCTGTGAATCGGTTCGTACGTACGCCAAGTTCACAAGGGAATCGCTGATGGAAGTAGTGAAAGTCGACCTGACCGTGGGACTATGAAATTCCCCCAGGCGATTCAGGAGTATGTGAAATGGAAGAATCTGAGGGGAATCAAATTCCGCAATGACAGCGAGCATCTAAGGACATTCTCGAAGCAGGTAGGCAATTGTTCCCTCGACCTGATTTCCACTGAACAGACGCTTTCTTTTCTGGACGGCAAAGGACTATCACCGGCCACGTGGTGGCGACAGTACAACGTGCTCAGAGCGTTTTTCGAGTTTTGGATGTTGCGGGGCGAGCTGAAACGGGCCCCGATGCCACGACCCCGGCTGGCGTGGCCACAACCATTTAAGCCGTACATCTATTCGCGTGAAGAGCTGTCGCGGTTGCTCCAAGCCACCAGGACATTCCAGTTTGGCCACTGGGTCAGAATTGATCCGGTGGCCTTGCGAACGTTGATCTTGTTCATTTATGGCACGGGGGCGTGCATGCGCGAAGCCGTCTCCCTGCGTGTGGATCGTCTTGACTTGCGTAACAGGCTTGTGACACTTGGCGACGCTGGCGGAGGTCGAGCACGAACAATTCCGTTTGGTCGGAATTTAAGAAAACATCTTCTTGCCTATTCCAAATTGCGCGCTGCATCGGGAGTGGTTACGCCGATTTTCTTCGTGGATAAGCAAAATAAGCCAATGGTGGAGGGCACCTTGCGTGGCGGTTTCCAGAGACTTAGGCGGCATGCGGGAATCCGTCCGCGCGCGAGCGATGGCAGAGAGCCCGGATTTCGCGATTTACGCCACACTTTTGCCGTACACCGCCTCGCTGTGATGTTAAAAGAAGGGAAGAATCCGCGGAGCTTGTTGCCGGCCCTATCTGCGTACATGGGTCATGTAAAGTGGATTTGGGCGGAACGATATCTTTCGCTGACACCCGAGAGATTTTGGGATCAACTGTCGAGGCTCGGTCCGGTCGAAGGTGGGCCGTCAGGTGCAGCTAAAGGCAAGGATAAGGTAGATGCCCCCTACGCGGCAGGAGAGGTGCGAAGGAGCTTGCATAAGGAGAAAGACGAGGTGGGCCAGTTGCCATTCGGTGAAATACCGCCCCGAATCCGTTGGTGAAACTTGCTACGGCAAACATCCTCGCAGTTAATGGCGGTCGGCGGCATGATATCCCTCTCAAATGACATATATGTCCTTATTACATGATATGATGTATGCTTAATAGGCAGTTACTGTACACAAATGTCCGTTCTCGTTGATATAATGAACTGCTGATTGAGGCCAAAATGGAAATCGCAAAGCAGATCGCAAAATACGAGGGGAAGGGATTTAGCAGGGAACGCGCAGAGGTCAACGCGCTGATGGAGAACGCCGTATTCGCAATCTTCAGAGATTTCCCTGACGCTTTCTTACTGTTCGGAGGCGCGACATTGGTATTGTTTCACGAAAGCGTGCGCCACTCCGCTGACCTCGATTTGCTCGCCCGGGGCGCTCGTTTACCCTCGCACGAAGAAATAATCGAATCCTTGAAACGCGACCTAATACCGGTGGCGGAGATTCTCCGGCTAGGAGACCTTCGTTTTGAGACGAGTGGGGCCGATGGTCAAGAAGGAAGAATCTTTGTCACCACGAACTCCGGCCGACGACTGTTTCGCATCGACTTGACTCGATTCGGATCCGCCATCGAAAGTGAAATAGAAACGCACCCTGTCGAAGGGGAATTGGGTGACTCCGCGGTGATCAAGACGGCGACGAAGGAGTTGCTCTTACTTCAGAAGGCTGAAGCCTTTCTCCTCCGACGAAACGTGAAAGCCAGAGACGCGTACGACATTTATCTCCTAACGCGAATAGGGGCAACGCTCAATTCCAATTTGCGAGCTCATTTGGCAGACGCGATCCAAGCAAATGAGATTGATTCGGATAACATCTTGGATCGGATAGCGCACACGGACGTCGATCTCTGCACATTTGAGTTAAAGCCAATATTGCCGCCAGATATTTATTCTCCACTGCAAGATGCTGGGTTCGAACCTCTCCGTGACACGGTGAAAGCCTTGTACGAGGAATGGCTATGAAAAAGGCAAAGACGAAACATTTAGATTGGGCAAAGATTCTCACGAATGAGGCTCGGCTGACCGACGTGGTAATCGTGGACCAAATAGCTACGAAGTACAAGCTGCCCGTTGCTACGGTTTGGCGAGCGGTATCGCGTTTGGCGAAGCGGGGACTGTTGAGCCGCGTCGCAAATGGCGTCTACATAAACAAGTTCGTGAGGGATGTTTCTGCTTCGGATTTTGTTAATATTCTCAAACCGAACGCGTACGTTTCCCTGGAATCAGCGCTGAACCATTGGGGGATCAGCACACAGACTTCCGTATCTCTGACTTGCGTAACCACAGACAACGCCAAGGAATACAGAACGCCGGAGTTCACAATTTCGTTTCGAACGATCTCGGACCGCTTGTTCTGGGGTTTCGTAGAAAAACAAACTCTCTATTCGAAATATCGGATCGCCGAACCGGAGAAGGCATTGCTTGACTGGATTTACCTTACGCTCCAGAGCGGGCTTACTCCGCGTCTCGATGAGATCGAATTGAAGTCGATCGATAAGCGCAAACTGGCTAAATACGCGGACAAGTATCCTGGTACAGTTCGAAACACACTAATGCACTCGCTTGCGTTTGAACATTTTGCATAACCCGGCCTTGAGTCTGAGCGGGCAAAACGGGACGAGCGTAAAGGGCAGAATATGTCATCTTAATTAGCTTTCGGGAAGAAGTTGCTTTTCATGAGCAATTTCTCGCGCTTCGAAAGTGATCGATTGTTTGGAATGTGCCGGAGCTTAACCTTGCACGTCGACCTCTCGCCTTGTCGCTGGTCAATTGCCGGGCCTTACATCGAAGTCGGGAAGTTTAGCGCGACCCCTGTCCTGTGTCGGACACTGAAAACTCGTCAACCTTGGAAAGGCGGGCGACCGACGAGTATGGGATAGGCCGGAAAATGCTGTGACGTGCATCACATCAAAATGAAACTCGCTTAAATAGCATAGCTGTTGAAGAAGAGGTAAAGTCCATGGACATACCAATAGTCGAAAAGAGAGCGAAGCGCATTCTTTCGGTGTCGCTTGCTGCGGCCGGATTGCTCGCCAGTGGGACATCCGCTTTGGGATCTGTAACAGTTCCTCCGACCGGGAAAGCACAAGCTCCTGTTGAGACCTGCATTACTGCTACACGCCGGATTCTGCCCAGTCTGCTGGTCTTAAAGCCTGCAAACGGTCTGCAGCTACTGGCTCTGCAGCATGCCTCACATTCTTCGCACTCTTCGCATAGTTCACATTCTTCACACAGCTCACACTCATCGCATAGCTCGCATTCGTCAGGACTCTGATAAATGCCAGGCTTTTCCAAAGAGCCGGACGGTAGTTTCGTCGCGCGATTTGATTGCAGGGTCTATAGGGTGACCGCGGTTAAGAAGGCTGCCTACAAATACGGAGGAATATTCCACATTTTAATCGAGGAATCTGACGGTTCTATTGTTGTTTCGCTGCGACCGACATCTTCTAATGCCGATCCTGAAGAGGCTATCGGTAAGTTCTGCAATGAAGTTCTGGACCAAGAACTTCGAGAGCAGATTGCCACCGAAACAAACGGGGTTCGTGACCTTCTCCTTGCGCAGGCATTCTCGAAGACGTCACTTGTTGATTCGGAGCTGGAGACATCTGATTACGGGCAGACGTCACGAACAAGTACGGGCGAGCGGCAGTAGGGATAGTTCATTTTCATCTGCGAATAGCACCTTACATGTCAGCAAGCTCCGATCTACGACATTCTCCTTTTAAGCCTTTAGCTGAATTTCTCCCCCAAATTGGATCTTATAGCCTTCTCCCCTTTCGATTCATAAAGCTAGATGATTCTCGTTACATTCTCACAAACTTCGTGGGGGAATACATCGTTACGGACCGTGACAACCTTGCTCGGTTCGTAAACAAAGACCTCGCACCGGATTCGGAGCTATATGCCCAACTGAAGTCCAGGCATTTCTTGACCGACTCCTCACACTCAGCCGCCTTTCACTTGCTTGCGACCAAGTACAGGACGAAACAGCAGCACCTTTCTGAGTTCACCGGGTTGCATATGTTTGTGCCAACTCTCCGCTGCAACAACTCCTGTTGGTACTGCCAAGTGTCGCGCAAGAACCCCACGGCCGAAGGATGCGACATGACGCAAGCTGTTGCGGAACGCGGGATCGAGTTCATGTTCAATAGTCCGTCGACAGTATTGAAACTCGAATTCCAAGGGGGCGAGCCACTTCTCAGATTTGATATCGTCAGGTACATCGTCGAGAAGACAAGGGAGCTTTGCCGGACGAACGGACGCGCCGTAAACATCGTCATTTGCTCCAACCTCTCGCTGCTTTCGGACGAAATTCTTGATTTCTGCGGGCTTCACGACGTGAGCTTCTCTACATCTTTGGACGGCCCACGAACACTGCACAATCTAAATCGACCCAGCAGGGAGTTCGATAGCTATGAGCGGGCCTGTGCGGGGATCGTGCGAATCAGGGAGCGACTAGGGGTCGAGCGAGTATCCGCACTCATGACGACCACAAGGCACAGCCTGTCACAACCCACGGAGATAGTGGACGAGTATCTGCGTCAAGGGCTTGTTTCGATCTTCTTGCGGCCGATAAATCCGTATGGTTTTGCATCCTCACTGGGAACTGTCACCAGGTATTCCACGGCAGAGTGGTTGGAGTTTTATAAGAAAGCCCTTGATTACATTATCCACCTCAACCTGAAGGGCATTCGCATTCGTGACGAATACGCAGCGCTTCTACTGCGCCGAATGTTGAGCCCATATGGGACAGGATTTGTTGATTTACAGTCTCCCGCAGGAATCGGGATTAGCGCCGTAGTGTTTAACCATGACGGCAATGTTTATCCGTCCGACGAGTCGCGCATGCTGGCCGAAATGGGGGACCAGAGATTTTGTATCGGGAACCTTTTGTCCGATTCCTACAAAGGAATGATGTTGTCTGACACTCTGATTGACAGCATCTCGCAGACGATGACCGAATGCGTGCCATGTTGTGTGGACTGTGGATTCCAGCCGTACTGCGGTGCCGATCCCATTCGTCATTATCGGTTACAAGGCGATATCGTCGGATACAAGCCTACTAGCGAGTTCTGCCAACGCCACCTGGGCCTATTCCGTCACATAATAAGCATCTTGGAAGAACAAAGTACTGCGAGCGAAGTTTTGATGAACTGGCTGCAATGAAATGATATTAAGCGACAAGACCAAACGTCGATGGGATGCAACTCCCTTTGTTGTCCGCGTCTCCACCGATCTGTTACGGCCTGAGCCCCTCAGAACAAGCGAAGCCCTATTGGTACGGTCCGAATGTCGGGCCTATCCTCCCGGTTTTCGTGCCTATTTTGACACTGCAACCGGATCGTCTGAGTTCCCTCACACCGTTGATACGCCCGTTATTCCATTGCCCGAATCTCTCTCGTATCTCGGTGATGGAGACATCGTCGTCGTGAGGCCTACCACAAGCGATCTGCGAGTCCTCTATCGACGAACGGCAAGACACAACTCCTTTCTCCTAACTCAGGCATGCAACAGCTTTTGTTTAATGTGCGCCCAGCCTCCAACAAAGCATGCGGCTGACGATTGTGCCGACCTGCTCTGGGAGGCAATTCCCCTAATGGACATAAACACCCCGGAGGTTACATTTACCGGAGGTGAGCCGACCCTGCTCGGTCGGAAGCTTGTCGAATTGATACGAAGGATGAAGAATTTCCTGCCTCATACGTCATTGCACATCCTCAGCAACGGCCGCCTCATAAAGTTCCTTGCGTTCGCCCAAGACATCGCGGAGATCTGTCATCCAGATATCGTTCTCGGTATTCCGCTGTACTCGGACGTATCTCATGAACACGATTTCATAGTGCAAGCAAATGGTGCGTTCGACGAAGCGGTAAAGGGAATTCTTAACCTTGCAAGGTGTGGCTTGCGAGTTGAAATCAGGCTTGTTATTACACGATTGAACTACAAGTCGCTGCAACGGTTTGCGGGGTTTGTTGCTCGAAATCTACCGTTTTCCTGTAATGTGGCCCTCATGGGGTTAGAACCAGTCGGCTTTGCAAAATCTAATCTTGCGACCGTCTGGGTCGATCCCGCCGATTATGGCGAATACCTTGTAGCAGCGGTCCGGATTCTTGAATCGCATCAAATTCCCGTGTCCATCTATAACCACCAACTCTGCACAATCAGGCCCGAATTATGGCGGTTTGCTCGGCAGAGCATTTCTGATTGGAAGAATGTCTTTATCGACGCCTGCGAGGGTTGTGCAGCGAGGCATCAATGCTGCGGATTTTTTGCGTCAAGCGTGGATACGCATAGTAGAGCTATCAAGTCCGTCGTGCAGGCCTGCTCTTGAGCTTCTCGTCGATAAGTGTGGCGACTCGCTCGCCCGGAGGTAGGTATGAAAGTAAGAAGTCTACTGGGGGTGATTTTATGTGCTGTTCTCCTTTCGGTATCTGCAGTCGGACAGGAAACCAAAAAGATCCCGGCCGCAGAGGCAGGGCAGCATATCGGGGAGCATGCCACTGTTTGTGGAGTTGTTGCTTCTAGCCGTTATCTATCGAGCTCGCGTTCCAAACCAACTTTTCTAAATCTTGGGAAACCCTACCCAAACGAAGACTTCACCGTAGTCATCTGGCCTGACGATCGCCCAAAATTCGGGCACCCTGAAGAAACATATCTTCATAAAAACATCTGCGTCAGTGGAGAAATTACTTCTTACAAGGGTAAGGCGCAAATAATTGCGCGGAATCCGAGCCAGATTCGCGAAGAGTGAGCCACAGCTGGTATCGCAACTTGGATTCGCTGGCCATCAAGCCATATCAATGACTTTACAGACCAGTTTTTGGGAAAGTCCGTGATCAACACCGGGGAGAAATGCTCCGAAGCCCATAAAAGAGGGGCTTCGACACGCCGTGACTTCGCCAGTAAGAACCTGACGGCTTGCGGTGGATTGTTGCCGGTTGCCGACTTGCTGGAGAAACTGCAGTTCCAGCAACTGGCCGGTGAAATTTATTCATAATTTCGGTGGCATAGAACAGCATCCACTCAAAGTGAGGACAGAATGTCCAATTGGCATTCGCACCTCGATCCGCTTGCGATTGTGCGGATGCTCTTCTGGGGAAGCGCCCTGACTTCCGCATGGTGCTTCGCCACTGATTTGTACGTACGCTCGATTTTGAAGGGGCACTGGAAGTTGATCCTTGTTTCTCTCGGTTTCGTTCTACTTTGGCGACTTCCAATGAACGGTGAATTCTTTCATGGGCTAGAGTACGAAGACTCGTACGTCTACACAGTCGCCGCTCGTCAGATAAATGAGCGCGCGCTGATCGGTTCACCCGCGATAGAACATCCGTATTCAATCAGAGTATGCGCAGTGGGAAGCTTGGCATCGTGCTTGGATTCGGAGACCTTCCCGGAACATTTCATAGGAGATCCGTATCTCGTTTCCCTCTGCTCCGATGTGATGGGGTACAGGCCAGACATCGCATCTATAGCTAGTGTTGCCGCTGCTTCCGTCACCGCTATTCTGATTTTTCTGATCTGCATGCTCATCTCTGGCAACGTAGTGGCTGCGGGTAGCGCTGTCTTAGTGTTCGCAATTACGCCCGTTTTTTCTGTATACGGACTCGAAACATCCGCTGAACCAGTCTCAAATGCCTACATGAGTCTGATCTTGTGGTTCTGCTTGTGCTATATTTCCGCGCCACCAGCGTCGAATAGTCGCTGGGGTTCAGTTGCCAGATGGTGCGCCTATACTGCGGCTCTTCTCTTTGCTCTCACGATCAAGCGAGAGAACATTCTCTTGGTAATCGTGCTTCCGGTCATCGCGTTTGTTCTGCATCTACCCGGGAAAGGCGCCAAGAACCCGCCGAATGAGAAGCTGCGATGGATTCTGCTCAGCGCAGCACTAGCCCTGGCGTTCAGCTATCAATTGAGAATTATTCAGACCACGGGCGAAGAAACGGCACTGTTGGAGAGATTTCCCCTAACCCTAGGGGGTCTGCTTAGGCTACTACCCGTTTTCTTACGATCCTTCCTTGTCGTTCAATGGTACGCCGGGGCAGCCTTCTTGGTTCTCATCGGGGCGATAGTCGCGTGGCGACGAAAGGGCCTTGCACTTTTCCCGCTGTTGCTGTTTGTTGTCTATATTCTCGTGTATGTGTTCCATATTCGCAGTTATTACGAAATGCGCTCTGGACAGACTGATCCGCGTGGTGCTCTGCGGTTCTCGATGAACCTCATGGGTCTCTGGTCAATTCTGGCTGGTCTTGGAACGGCCGCTCTGCTCGGGCTAATTCAAGGCACGCGTCTTTATAAGAGTCACCAATTCGTGCTCAAGACGGTAGGAGCCTGCGTTCTTCTTTTCGCTATTGGCGTAAGCTATTTCGCCACCAAGGCGTTCAGAGATGACGCGGTTGGGGACGAGTTTCGGGTCAGGATTATGCCAGCTATGACGGCGGCGCAGATTGCATCCACGGATGGATCGAATCGGGACTACATTGTTACATTAGAGCCGCTCATCATCCAGATGTACGCAAGGCCAAACGTCAATGTGCTTGATCTCGACACGCTGGACTGCAGAGTCTTGGACGACTTGGGTTTCTCAGAGAAAAAGATGGGTGTTTTGTTTTTGGAGGAGCAGATCCATCAGACTGCGGCGGATGTCGAGAGATACAAAACTCAGCTGACCTGTTTGAACAGTTTAAAACGCAACACGTTATGGAGTAACGAAGTGTTTGCAGTTGTACGGCTCAGTCCTAGATCGGCAGTGCAAGGAACTAGAGATGGCCATTAAACAGTTTGATCGATCAGACTGTGCTTCTTCCTCTTCGCTTTAGCTGCTTAGCTTAAATTGTTCACCTGAAGGGTAGTAGCGACTTGAGTTTATTCGGCCCTTGACCTCAACCACTGGAAAACCGCCCACGTTGCCCCTATGTCCTCCTCGTTGTACTGCTCGATGGTTAGCTACGCGGGGGCAGCGAGTGTTAATATCCTATGGCCAGGTCGAAGTTTAAAACGTTCCTGTGATTTGCGAGAGGCCAAGCACAATATGCGAGTCACTAAGGTACAAGGCGGAACTTTTATGGTGGGGGGACAGTCATTAGCGCACCGCGCTGCCCTTGAAGATGCTGGAAAACCGGGAGTTTACAATCTTTGTAAGCGGGGAAAGAAATGGGAGCTTTACTATACCGCGAGCAGTGCGTCTCAGCCGGTGCTAATAATTGATGGGCGTATCAAAGAAGCAATGTCGGCGTTGCTGGACTGGCATAAGACGAACTCGAACTGTAAGAACTGCGTTGAGGCGGGAGGGTCTTCAGGGTGGGACTTGTGCGCGGAAGCGCAAGAACTGCTCGCTGGTAGTTAGACCCCTTCGTCTTTCTTAAAATAGAACCGGACTTCGGTCAAACTACGCTGCCTTCGGCCGCACCGACGTTTCATGGACGACTCGTCCTATCCTTGTTTCGCCGGCCTCGTATCACCGGGGCCGGGGTTGTGATGCTGACGCTTCCGAGACGATGTGATCAGCGGATGGTGTCAGCCATTTCGTAAGTCAGCTTCGCATCGCGTTGGCGTTCGCCTCGCCCTAGATGGTGGCGACCCTTCGCGCACATATCGAGTGCATCGTCTCGCCTCGTTCCTGGCTGCTGTTCAGGTAATTGGTGAGGGACGGGGAACTACGGCACGCTCGATATCGCCAGAGTGTTCTGCTTCATCCCGTTCGACAAGTCACAGTCAATGAGCAAGGCGAGCTTTTAGAAGTATGACGAGATTCGCTGCGCGGTTACTGTGCAATGAATCCATCTTTTCCATGCATTGGGCTTAACTTTGAGCGAAAGCAGATGCTCGATTTGTTGGGAACTTTGATAGTTAGAAGAATTGGATGGAGTTGTTGGAGCCGGAGGGTGCGCTTGCAAAGCGGGTGCTCTCGCGGAATGGGCTTCACCAACCTAGCGACTGCTTGGCCAAGTGGATTGCGGCCTCGAATTATCCGGGAACCGTCAGGACAACTTCTGGGTGGGCCTTTATTATCTGTTAACCTTCTCGCGTGCCAACTTGACGGGAATCGAATCTTCTTTTGCTGCGGGTGCTAGCATCCCGATCAGGAGAGTGGATCGCGCTTGCTTTTTAAACAATTCCTATGGTGATTCGGATTGCAGAGCTAGGACGTCGTGGCGGTTTAAGCGGGTCAGCCTAAATAAGGTCCGCTGCGGCTCGTAGGAGCAGAAATGGCATTCTCAAAGTCCTTCGAACGTGAATTGAACAACCTGTTTCGTCAACGTACCGACTGGTTGAGGCGAAAGGTAGGCACCAGCAAAGCGGGCAAGCCTCCCGAGTTTAGTCGAAAGAAGGTTGATGCTGGAATTCGCAAGCTCCAGGCAATCGCCTCGAATGCACTGGCACACAAATTGGCCAAATCAGAATTCACCGAGCACGTTGCTTCCCGAAAGAACTACCACGTCAAGGGTCGGGGTCCGGATGACAAGAAGGCAAAGTTTGAGAAATGGTTCGCTGCCCGTTTTGGCAAAACGAAAGGATTGATTTATGCATTTTGGGGGAATCATACGAACTGCATCTATGTTGGACGTACCGGGTCGCATGGTAGCCGACCGTCATCGCATATGGAAAAGTTTTGGTTCTCAGGTGTCAAACGAGTCACGATCTTTGCCGTAAGAGGGACAAGTCATATTCCAAAACTCGAATGTTTAGCAATCCATTATTTCCAACCGGCGCGCAATAAGAACAAGGCTGCCACCAAAAGGTGGACCAAGGCTTGCCCGCTCTGCAAGACACATAAACACATCGAGAATGAGCTTCGCAGTATTTTCCGATTCAGGTGAGCGGCGTCTAACCAGTCGCAGAGTTCAAACGTTGATCGAGCAGCGGCTCCCGAACTGCCGACACGATTCCGGGCACAGCTCGAAAACTATCCGGCAGCGGACTGCTGGGCTTCTGCCCGTGCCTTCAGCGGCTGGATTGTTCTTGAGTAATATTGCAGGTACTGTGGAGATTGAAAGATCCACATTTGGAGGATACCGAAAATACATGCTCCTCGCGAAAGACGTGGTACCGATCGAGGACGCGTTCGTAAACGTTCTCGAACACATTTGGAGGATACCGAAAATACATGCTCCTCGCGAAAGACGTGGTACCGATCGAGGACGCGTTCGTAAACGTTCTCGAACACATTTGGAGGATACCGAAAATACATGCTCCTCGCGAAAGACGTGGTACCGATCGAGGACGCGTTCGTAAACGTTCTCGAACACATTTCTGGCACAAAGGAAGAAAAGCAGACCTACTTCCAATCCCGAGGCATTCGCGTTCCTCGAACCAACTACGAGTCGATGTGGCATGTGCTGACGAATCGTTTGCACCACAGTGGTGCGGCCCAGACTGTCTTCGAGTGCCTACAGGTACACATGCCTGAGCGACTGAGGGAACTATTGCGCCTTGCCGCTCGCGGCAAAGCAGTTGAGCTGCGAATGAACGAACCTGCGATTGTGTGGGATTTCTTCTTCCAGAATGGACATCTGCGGCGGGTCGGCGAATTATTTCTGGAACATCGTCAGACACACCCTGGACGACCACCCAGGCCTGTCGCTGCTGCCCCGCCGGTTCAGACCGAAAAACCGTATGAGGTCGCGCTGTCCTTCGCTGGCGAGGATCGGTCCTTTGTCGAATCGGTGGCGAACGAGCTTCGCGTGATGGGTGTGAAGCTCTTCTACGACGCGTATGAGCAAGTTGACCTGCTGGGAAAGGACTTAGCCGCCCACTTCGCCGGCATATACAAAGACCGCGCGAACTACTGCGCGATGTTCATCTCGGTGCACTATGCTCGGAAGGCGTGGCCGCAATTCGAGAGACAGCATGCACAGGCGCGAGCACTCATTGAAAAACGAGAGTACATTTTGCCGATTCGTTTGGACGACGCTGAAGTTCCCGGCTTGCCGACCACGATTGGGTACATGGATGCCCGCACGAAGAGCCCGAAGGAAGTGGCCCGAGTTCTACTTGAAAAGGTTAGACGCACGGCTCGATAATCATGCATGCGCGAAGAGTATCGTCCTGAAGTGCAGCATAGTCCCACCGAACGCCACCCTGGTGAAATCACCCGCGGCTGCCACCTCGTTTTTGACTCCGACCTGCCGCCCACATGCTTCGATTCCGAATCGACGCGGCTGGAGTCCATAAACGATCAGGGCACTAGAGAGAGTATGGGTCTTGCGAGTCAAATGCCCGTGGATTCTGTAGAAATTCGAAGAATTGCTTCCCCGCCCCCTTTGCAATGCCATTCAACAGAATCTCGATGCGGTCCGCGTCCATGATCGGTATGGCCCATAGGCCGTTGTCGAAGCTTCGCCATGGCGGCTGGCCGTGCGCACCGGTGAATAAGACGGGCAGCACGTGCACGGAAGTTCCCTCGAATGCGAATCGTTCGAGAATTCCCTTCATGTTGAGTAGATTGCCAAAGTCCTGCTCGTTTGGGGGTCCAAGCGTGCATGACACGAGGAGCAACAAGTTTCCGTGCATTCTCGCTGCCAGGATATCGACGCTACCACGAGGGATGTTCGTCTGAGCGGCAAACAAGTGTTCGTACTCACCTAAGAGAATGGTCGAAAGTCCGCACAACGACAACAACCAACACACGTGTAACTCGAAGGCAGCGCTCGTCTTCAACGTCACCGATTTTCTTTCGTGCGGCTGGACCAGCAGGCGCGCAAGCTCCTGTTCCGGACAGAAACACTTGAGCGCCTCATAGAGCGCATTCCGCTCCACGGCGGGAATGAACCTTTCCGCAGTCTGCATGAACTGTTGGATCTCGCCGAGCTTCGAGTGCACGAGCTTTACTTCGACCCATTTGTCGAGTGGAATGTGTGGCAAGTCTGACGCTTCGCCGACTAGCCTCTGCAGCATCCCATTTTGTTCAACGACCGCGAATCCCACTAGAGCTTTGCGGTAGCTCGCCGACTCCGTCATGGCAAAGGTCTGGCCGCGCAGGACAAGCGCTGCCGTGAAACCGGACACGGCACTGTGTTTCCGGATAATCACTTCTAGCCTCTTTTCGGAGGGACGTAGGACAACTTTCTCAAGCAGGCAGAGTACAGGCGCCGACAAATAGAACTCTGCCCCGGGATTCTGTCCGTGGGTTACGTTCACACCACAAAGTTCGTTCACCGCCTCCAGTGGAAACGAATAGCCGAGAGGGCCGACTTCTCGCACTAAGGGTTCTTCTCCGAGGCGCGCGGCTGACCTGCCGACCGACACAAACACCCCCGGCCAGGAGATACCATCCACCGGCCGCACGCCCCAGGGGTCTGGGCGAATTTCGGTCGCTAGTTCTGCTACCTTGATTCCTTCCTGCAGGTGCACGTCTACGTCTCCGATGCGCAGCAAACCAGCTCCGCATTCATCACAAACAGCTTTCCAATCGGCAAACGGCCGGACATCGAAAACAATTCTGAGATTCTTCGTTGCTACTTGCATATAAGTTTTCGCGAGGTCGAGGAACCTCTGTCGAACCGCTGCCGGTTCTTCGTAGCTCAAGCGGACCACAGCGATACCACAAACCCACTTCTCGTTGTCGCGCACCGTCGCAACTCGGATGTCGATCGATTGATAGGTGTCGCCCAACTGCTCAATCAGTTCACAAACTTTCGTTCGTCCCGCCACAACACTCTCCTTGGTTCTGCCAGTATCGCCGAAGTTTTGAATCACGTTCCAGGGTAACTGGCCTACATTGACCGCTAAGGGCCGATACAACTCGCAAGTCCAGCAGGCCACATCCGCAACATTGGTATTAACCCGCACGGTAAGGAATCACGGAAGGAACGATGTCCACCGCGTTGGATATAAATGCCCGCACACAGTCTCCCGCGAACCGGCGCGCCTTCTCTTGGTTCGCCGCCGGCCCGATGACGATCTTCTTCAGTGCTTCGCCGGCGGCGTTTTTCCAATCGAATTCCCGGTACCTGATGAGGGAATAGGGAAGGCTTCTGAGCTTAACTTGCGGGGGCGCATCCGCCCTGTGCACCTCCAGGAATCGGTACTCCCTTTCGTTGTTGTATGCCTCGTGCTTGAAAAACAGTACGGCGTGCAACGCATTTGCGGCGAGCGCTACGGATAGCTCAACGATGTACGCCCGTATGGCGGGCTCAGAAAGATTTCTTCCGCGAGGTAATGAGATGAGAGTGAACATCCGATCGATGAGCCGACGCTGAATATCGTCGAGAGTTGAGTCGCAGTAGGTTACCGGGAATGCGGCATTGTTCGATGTCGCCGTTTCGTAGCCCTTGCCGAATGCCTCTTCCAAGGCCTGAGTGTCGAATCCAAGCGCATAGCCCCGCCCGTTGTCCGCATAGGCGCGCCACTGGCCAAGGTCGTCTCCGGCCTCGCTGAACGAGCAAACGAAGTAGTGCGCGGATCGGTGGAGCGCCTCGTCCAGCGAGCCAAACTGCTTCGCAAACAGCTTACTCTCGGCAGGGCCGCTGGCGGCCTTCTCGTTCAGAATGATAACTACGCGCGAAAGGCCGTGCCGCAGCTCGGAAGGATCGTTGAGACTGAAAATATCCGTAAGCCAAATGTGGCCGCCTTCGAGAATGCCTCGGAGCCCAGTGTCGTTCGTATAGTGATAAACGGTTGGCGGAGCCTGATACGACTCGAGCGTGGTCAGGAAGGAGGCAACAATCTGTTTGGCTTCCGCTTGGAACTTAACAATCGCATCCCTCATATCCGAGGGAAATAAATCAACGGAAAAACCCGGAGGACTGCCCATTGCTAGAGGTTAGCAAAACCGTTCGAAAAATCACACGTCACGGCGATGAGCGATGAGGTCGTTTACTAACCGGATTCTCATTGTAGTCTTTTGTTGATTCAAGGGCTGACTTTCCGCCGAGTTGGTTCCATTGGGTTCTAGGGCACGCCTGCAACTCCCTCGAAATGATGTATCCTTCGATTGATGAACAACGATCTCCAGACAATTGCCAGCTTAGAATTTGGAAAGGCAATGGGTTGCCTCGCCAAAGAGAAAGAAACGAGATTGCGGACAGCGCTGGCGGGCCTCGCGCGAGGGGGACCGCAGATAGCCGCAAGGCGAGATATAGAACTGGAGTATGCCGAGAAGAGTTGCACTGTCCTTGCCGAGATATGGGTGAATTTGTTGGAGGGCACCAACGGCGGGATTTTGACTCGTCAGCATGTGGAGTTCATTAAGGGGCAGGTACGGGACGCGGCATCAGCCAGACGAAGCAGCCTGATGAACGGGCCACCAATGGTTCCCAATCAGGCGGCTGTTGCCGGTCACGTTGCCAGACAGATGGAAATAATCACGGCGAACGTTTGTAGAGACTTGGAGTTGAGGCTTCGACGGCAGGAAGCAGGTTTGCCAAAGGGGGAGCAGATGAAAGAGGGCATCAATTTGACCGTTCACAATGCTGCGAACATAAACCTCGGCTCCCAAGTCGGCACGATTAATGCAGCGCTGAATGTCATCTCCCAGCAAGGGCAGAATGAGGTAGCCGCCGCTATCAGGGAATTGAGCGAGGCTGTTATGCGCAGCACCGCAATCAAGGATCATCAAAAACAGGAAGCGCTACAGGTGATTGCTGATATTGCAAAGCAGGCCGAAGTCAAACCCGAAGAGCGTTCCAGTGGAACGGTGAAAGCCCTGATTGCAGGTTTTCCCGTGATAATCGGCTTGGCAGCAGATGTGACCACGCTGTGGGACAAGTACACTCCGATCATCCGTGCATTCTTCGGAATTTGAAGCTGGATGACAGAGCGGTGCGTTGGCGATGCCATTCAAATGGGTAGCAGGAAATCGATCTCTGCGCGAAGAACCTGACAAAACAATTGAGGACTGTTCGGATTCTGGTGCCTGTCTCGGCGACGAAATCGACCTGATCACGCGCTTGGCTTTGAAACACGACAGGGAATATGGATTGCATGGAGATGAGTTGTACTGCGTATGCGCCCGTCGTCGTCAGTGCAAGCGCTTAGGCAGGTTTTTGAAGAATGTGTCCGGCCTTGCCGTTCGATTCTGAGTGTTTGTCTAATTCGACGTATTTCGAACACTGCGGTAAATCCTTCTCCGAGATGTGCAGCGCGATGAATTCTTTATCTGCGTCCAGCATGACCCAGACCAATCGATATAGAGCATCGGGGAAGCGGTCTTCCTCGTTCTTGCGTTCTTCGGCCAATTCAGTAATCGCGGCGGGGATTTTTTGGCGAGCGCCGCAAAGGGTGACAGAGTTGAACGCCGCCGACTTCGTTGGGTGAGCAACTTCACTGAGACGGCCATAGTCCCTGCCCAGTGTTGGTTCTGGCACGCCTCGGGCTTTGGCGAACTCCACCAATTCACCAATCGGCGGCGACCATTGACCGCCAACTTCGGCCTGCCATTTTGCAGCATTTACATGCTGATCTTGAAAGCGGAAATAGAAGGCCAGGTACCACGACTCTTCAAAAGCCCGCAACACAACCTGAAAACTGTCAGTAGCTCCTGACTCAAAGAGCTGCAGCAGGGAGCGAAGCAGCGAGGAGCATCGGACAAGAAGCGTCAGGACGGCAGTGAGCTGCGTGTTTTTGTGAAATCCGGCGCAGTCATTGTGCGCGGCGGCGTTAAACAGGCAACGATCCATTTCATCCAAGCAGTCTGCGAACAACTTTATGTCTAGCGGCATGCGGTCCTCTTCAAGACAGGAACTAGGCTTGTATCTGATTGACCTTTAGCCGCGGTCCGGCTTGCGACGCACTTGAAGCGGTACGCAGTCTTTCCGCAGAACATAAAGGCACTCCAGACTGCCATTCCGATATGCAAATACGAAGCGCGCCAGATCCAATCCTTCACAACGGGACATGAAGGAATCCACGTCTCCGAAGCGGCACGAAAAAAGAGACTCTAAATCCTCCGGGGTTGGGTTAGTAAGCAGGATGTGAACCTCGACCTCTTCCCCATGCCTAGTCGTTGTAAATTGGAAATCCACCACTCGTTCCCTAGATTTTTTGACTGAAGAGAAGTAGTTCTTGAGAACGTTTTTCAACCTGTCGTACAGATCCTCTCCGAGCTTGGCCAACGCACCAGCAGCAATCGCTCCGCCTACATACATCGCGACTGTGAGTACGGAAAGCGGCTCTACAGATTTTTTCACCTGGACTGTGGTGCCAGATTCGGTAGACAGATCTTTAAGGGTCGCCAAGAGTTCGCGGCCTTCCGGAGTTTCGTAGCTGCTATCGTACCCAATCTCGAACGTCGGGCTATCAACAGTCGCTACAAGTAGCTTGCGTCCGTCACCCTGCGCCGAGGACAGGGTGTCCCCCTCCTCAAACATCTCAATAACTCCCTTAACGGCAAATTCGCCATCATCGAGTGCCTCGACGCTAGCCGACTTGACTCGTCCGATCGGTGCCTTACGGATATCGTGTTCGCGCGTCAACGGTAGATAATTTTCGTTGTAGCTCACAGCAAGCGATTCCAATCCCTCCACCGCAAATCTCTCACCTTGCAGGTCGACGTGCGTGGTGAGAATCGTGCATTCAAATGACCTCATGCTACCCTCCAGCCTTGCGCTAAGCCGCTCCCTACGGGGCTCGAAAGCAAAAGCAACTCGATTTTATCACGATTGGAAGGATGGCAAAGATAAGGCGAAAATCCAAGCGTCAATGTAATGGGCGAATTGTCTCAGGATTGTGCGGACAGGCTCATCAAGGAATTCAGACTCACCAGTGAACATAATCTCACTCGTCAACGCCCCATCGCTTGCGGAACCCTACTGAGCAGCGGCGGGACAATTCTCCAACCCACAACCCAACCCACAAAATGCGATGTCTTGTACGACTTCCGCGTATTTTGGCAGTCCCCGCGGTCTTGTAAGTTGTTGTAAAACCAAATCACGCTAGACTGATAAGGGCGCGCTCCAACCTTGCCACTCGAGGCCCATTTCTCGCGGTAATGTCGCATTTCCCAGTCAGAATATACTCAGGCGCGCATAGCTTCGAGCGCAGGATGTAAAGAGCGTCTGCTTCCAAAGCAGGTGCTCTCTAGCCCCGATGGTTACAACGGTCTAGGGAACCGTTGAGGATCTGTTGGAAAGCGCACGCAAACAAGTGTTTCTGATATAGGTCTAAGGATTGAATATCGCACGCTTCATCTGGTGCGGACTCCACGAATGTTCCACAGAAGCAGTCCCAGAGAGACTGGCGGATTCCGAGCGCCGGTTCTTGGCCTCTGACAAGAGGTTGTCGCTCGCCAAGACTTCAGCCGCAAAGAAAAACGGCGCGATTTGCTGTTTTCTTTCGCTTATCGCGCTTTCGACAGCATATGGTTCTAACTGAAAAAGCGGTTTTTTGAGATCCCAAGCGGGAGCGATTTCTTGAACTCGAGCCGAAGTTCTATTGATTTGTTACCCGAAGTAGTCCTGTGATTTTGCAGACTTTACGGTCGGCCAGAGCTGAGGCAAGGGCGGGCCGTAATAGGGACACTCTAGCCTTCGCTCATGCGTTCTTTCAGGTGGGAATACGCGAACTATTCGTTGTACAGCGCCGAAGTCACCCGAAGGCAGCGGGGATAATCCCGCGCGGTCTTGCGCGGAATGGATTTTCAGTTTTTAGAAAGTGCAGCTGCAAGAATAGGGCCAAAGCGACTTTCCATGCGCCTCTTGGTTTGGGCCGGCCCGCTTTGAGCGCCACGAGCGTGGTTGGATTTACAACCGCAATGGGCCGATGGAAGTTGCCATTCTGCCGAGAGGAGAACTCCTAACAAGCGGAACCGCAGTTCCGCTGCTCTTGTTGAGCCTCGCCGCTCGCTCCCAGAGTGAATCGAGTTTGGAGGTCTTTCCACCTACTAGAAAATCAACCGCTGATTCGATTTTATACGGGTCATCCGTGAACGCTTCTTCTGTTTCAGCCCCATGGTCTGTTGCAATTGAATGCCCTCGGGTGAATTTGTTTGAGACCTCAGCGCATAAAACGCGCGACTAAAAGAGGCATCGGTATGGTTGTCTTTCCAACCAATGTCGAGATTTCGAGCGAGGTATCACATCCCCGCGTGATACTCGAACAAAATGATGATGGTCAAGCGCAAAGTCTCGACCGGCGATGCGAACAGGGTGCGCTTTTATGTGGCTTGCCTACGCACGTTTCGTGCCACAACTGATTCCCTGATATCAATTCGAAGCAGCCAAAGGGGCTTGCCATACCTCTGCTTGACTAGAAATTCGCACGTATTGCTGATGGATGCGATGGCTTCTTTCGGCGCTTGGATACCGATCTGTCTAAGAGTTCGTCTGGACGAGGAACGATGGCTGAACGCATGAGAATCTCGAAAGGGGGGCAAGATGATGCACATAGGTCAGAAATGGCACTGTGTTGATCCAAGGCGCCATGCGGAGTTGGTTGTCACGGAGTCATCGCAATTGTCAGGCGTCAAGAATCCGGTATGTGGGTGCGGCGGTCCGATGAAGAGGGCGTATGAAAAGCCGACCGCGCAAAGGGTCGCGATGTCCATCCCTGATGGCCAGGGGCGAAACCCGGAAACGAACCGGCTTGGAGTTGACGCACACGAGAATACAAGGGGCCATTAGATTCCCGTACTTGCCGTTCCCTCTCGTAGTTGGCAAGTGCCTGCGAACGCTGCTGATTCTTGTGATCCACCGCGGAAGCGACATCTCCAATGAGGAGGAATTACATCTGTATTCAAGGGGCACCCGCAACATCTTGAAGCATTTTGGCATTCCCTTTCTCGAGAATAGTTGAGTTGTACTCCTGAAAAAATGACGGTCCTCCGACGACAGATGGAGCCGCTCAGAAGAGTCTGAAGGCGTGGCCTAGGAACAAGGATCGCTGCGGGATGCGGTCGTGGGGATCGAAGATTCGAGCGACTGAGCTACACCTTATGAAGCAGACTGACTTGCCCGACGTCGAAGGTTTCAGCCAGCCGGAGAGCGCGGCTCTCGGAAATGGCTCACGTCATATTGAACGGCGCGAATGGTGGTTGTCGTCGACCGCTATTGCAATCACGCTGCTGCTCACATTTGGGATTGCTTCTTTTCTGCCCGTCCTCCTCCTGCATCCCCGCTATGACTGGGAGGCCACGCTCGCCTTGCGCCAGGCTGTCTGGGGACTCCTGGGCGTGGTTCTGCTGTTTGACGTATACGCGATATACCAGCAACTGCAAATCCATCGAATGCGCCGGCAGTTGACAGCGAAAGAAAAACTTTTCCGGTTGATTACGGAGAATGCTGCCGACATGATCGCGTTGGTGGACACGGAAGGCAAGCGGCTCTACAACAGTCTCTCCTACCAGAAAGTCCTAGGGTATTCACCCGATGAACTGCAACGATCGTCGTCGTTTGAGCAAATCCATCCTGACGACCGCGAACGAGTGATGGCAGCCGGGGAGGAGGCCCGGCGCACTGGCAAGGGCAAACCTCTCGAGTACCGAATCAGGCACAAAGACGGCACATGGCGAGTCCTGGAATCCACGTCCAGCGTGATCCCCTCGGGCAAGGGCGAGCCCGCCATGATGGTCATCGTCAATCGCGACGTTACGGACCGCAGGCAAGCAGAGGATGCGCTCCGAGCGGAGCACGATCTGCTGCGGGCCTTGATCGATAACATGCCCGACTACATTTACGTGAAGGGCGCCGGGAGCCGGTTCGTTTTGGCAAACCGCGCACTCGCTCAGCTTATGGGAGCGAAGAACCCCGAGGATTTGCTCGGGAAAACGGATTTCGACTATTTTCCGAAAGAGCTTGCAACGGTTTTCTATTCCGATGAGCAAGCCATCCTCCAGTCCGGGCAGCCGCTGGTGAATCAGGAGGAGCGCGTGGTGGACGCCGAAGGAAACACGAAGTGGCTCTCGACGTCGAAGGTTCCTCTGCGCAATCGGCAAGGCGAGGTGCACGGAATTATCGGAATCGGCCGCGACATTACCGTGCCAAAGCAAGCGGAACAAGCATTACGGTTGTCAGAAGCGAGTTTCCGGTCCGTGGTAGAGGGCGCGCCATACGGGATTTTTCGCGCCACTGTGGACGGCCGCTTCCTGCGAGTCAACTCGGCACTGCACGAGATGTTGGGTTACGGGTCCCCCATGGAGCTGCTTGAGGCCAACCTGGGGGAACATGTTTTCCGGAATCGCGCTGATTTTCATCATCTGGTTGAATTATTGGGGAGCGTGGACGAATTCAAGGATGCGGAAATGGAGTGGAAACGCAAAGATGGCTTCCCCCTCACTGTGCTGTGCAGCGGGCGGAAAGTAAAGGGCGGGGACGAGGATTCCACCTATTATGAGATCTTCGTCGAAGACGTCACCGAAAGACGAGTTCTCGAGCGTCAACTCCGCATGGCCGCGAAGATGGAAGCCGTGGGACGCCTTTCCGGGGGGATTGCCCACGATTTCAATAATCTGTTGGGAGTGATCATTGGTTACAGCCAGATGCTCTCGCGGAAAATGGACCGCGATAATGCGTTGCATGAATACATCCAGGAAATCGAGAAAGCGGGGCAGCGCGCGACGTCATTAACGCGTCAGTTGCTGGCGTTTAGCCGGCAACAGATTTTGACGCCGAGAATCCTGAATTTGAATGAACTGGTCTTCGACATGGTGAAAATGCTTCCGCGATTGCTTGGTGAGGACATCGCCCTAAGCACGAAGCTTGATCCCGCGATTGGGAGTGTGAAGGCCGACCCAGGACAGATCGAACAGGTGGTGATGAACCTGGCGGTCAACGCCAGGGATGCCATGCCGAGCGGCGGCAGGCTGACCATCGAGACCGCGGATGTCCTCTTGGATGAAATGTATGTGCGCCAGCACCCGGGAGCGAAACCGGGGAAGTATGTAATGTTGTCGGTCGCAGATTCGGGAGTTGGAATGAACAGTGAGACTCTGCTCCATATTTTCGAGCCATTTTTCACGACGAAGGAAATCGGCAAAGGGACGGGATTAGGGCTTGCGACGGTCTACGGGGTCGTGAAACAGAGCGGTGGTTATATCTGGGTGGACAGCGAGGTGGGTAAGGGTACTTCTTTCCAGATCTTTCTTCCCTATGTGGAGGAGGCGGTCACGCGCGTGGCGGAGGATACCTCGCTCTCACCCAGCTTGCAGGGAACCGAGACGATACTCGTGGTGGAAGACGCAGAGCCCTTGAAAAAGCTGGCCCGGACCTTTTTGGAAGAGCATGGTTTTCAAGTTCTTACTGCTTCCAGCGGAGAAGAGGCTCTTCAGGTCAAGGCGAAGTTTCCTGGAACGATTCATTTGCTGCTGACGGACGTCGTGATGCCTGGGATGAACGGAAGGGTCCTGGCCGAACGGCTGCTTCAGAAGCAGCCCGGAATGAAGGTTCTTTATATGTCGGGCTATACGGACAGTTTCATTGCTGGTCACGGAGTTCTTGAAGAAGGTACCCACCTACTCCATAAGCCGTTCACAGAGGAGGTTCTGATCGCAAAAGTCTGTGAAGTTCTGGAATCGGTTCACGCGATTGCAGGAAAGAAACCGTCGCCGGTGGCGGAATTGCCGGGACAGAAAGTTTGAGTAAAACTCAATATGGCGAAGCTGTTGGTTGTCGATGACGAAGACGCGGTGCGGCGCCTCATTCGACTCAATCTGATGGACTCTTACGAAGTGGTTGACACAGGAGAACCGGAACAAGCCTTGGCCTTGGCGCTGGAACACAAACCGGATGCGATCTTGCTGGATTTGCGAATGCCTAGATACTCCGGGTTCGAACTGTTGCAAACCTTCACGTCGTTCAACGCCACACAGTTGATTCCTGTATTTGTCATCAGCGGAGAAGCTGGATCCAAGACCAAGGAGTTTTGCCGCGATCTAGGTGTCGTTGGCTATTTTGAGAAGCCAGTGGACTTTGAGGCCTTGCGCCGGTCATTGGAGACGTTCTTGAAGAATCGCCGGAAGGAGCGTCGAAGTGAAGCCCGAGTCCGTCTTCGAGTGCCGCTAAGGCTGTCGGGAAACGATGAAAAAGGAGAGCCGTTCACGCTCCTGACGACGAGCGAAAACATGAGCCGCAGCAGTTTCTTATGTTCTTGTGGGGTCGCGCTTCTTACGGATTCCACGGTCGGTATTCAGCTAGTCGGTGCAACCAAAGAATTGGCCGGCAAGGCACGCGTCGTTCGCTCGGAATGGCATGAGACACCGTATCCTCGCTATGCATTCCGATTTGTTGAAAGGCCCGATCATTGGGTATTGGATTGAGCGCGCCGGTGATGGGATGCAATTGCATCCCTCAGAGGGCCTCGCAATGGCAAGAAGAGGTGTGGGGAAGCGGTAGATCTGGGGACGCAATGGTTCGACAGCCAGCGATTCGTGCCATGGAGGGATGATCGTGACTACTTCAGGCCCTTGGAGCAACCGTCCGGAGGAGGATCGCCGACGCACTCCTAGGTATCCCTTTGTTGCCACGGCAGAGATCGTGGAGTCGCTTTCCGGTACGCCAATGCGCGCGCGCGTCACCGATCTCAGCCTGTATGGTTGCTACGTCGACATCTCCAATCCTCTCCCAAGTGGCACCCAGGTTTTTGTGAAGATATTCACAGACAAGGACTTTTTTGAGGCTGCCGCGAGTGTTCTGTACTCCCACGCGAATCTTGGGATGGGCTTGGGATTTCGTGATGTAAAACCACATTTTGTAGGGACGTTGCAAAAGTGGCTGCTCCAGGCAATGCAGGAGATGCGCAAAGCAGAACACTGAGACTTGAATGGCCCTCTTTCTTGAGAAGTATCGAAAGCAACAGGATCTCGTGGTCATTTGTCGTCTTGGATTAAATGCTTCCTTTCGTTCATGAACAACCGGATTGCGTCTCGCGCAGATCACAACGGCGTGGCTGGCCACTCCGGATTGAGGGGCCGGAACTGCCCCTTCGCACAAAGACCCGAGACAGCGAAGCGAAATTTCAGGGCGTGTGACAGACCTCAAGCCAAAAATGAAAATCAAGATTGGAATCGACTGCAATTATCTTAAAGTGTTGGGATAGGGCGCACGTTGAAGGCGTGGACCGTATTCAATTAGGATATAAGTAGATTTCTTGTTAGACTTTCGTGCAGCGTCTGCCAAATCGATGATGGCAGAACATTCGATGGCGGAAGATAATTGAGGGATGAACAAGCTCTCGCCCAATGAACATTTAAAGGATTTGCGGTCCCGGCTTGGGATCACGACGCGCGATGTTGCAGAACTTAGCCAACAGATTGCGGAAGCCGAAGGCAATCCGGAATTTCAAATCTCGAATGCCTGGCTGACGCAAGTCGAGAACTCAGATTCGGTGCCCAGCATCTTCAAGCTCTACAGCCTGAGCGCAGTTTATCGCATAAAGTTTACCGATCTCCTTCGTCTGTACGGCGTTGACCTGGCGAAGATCGGACAGCATCAACTCGCGAGTCCTTTGCCCAACACTCACCTCACGACGCTCGAAGTGTACGACCCCGATCGAACGGTATCTTTCCCGGTCCGCTTTGACAGGTCCTTTGATATCGATAGCACGAATTTGGTGTCCAGGATGGTGGAGGTCTGGGGCGAGGTGCCCATCGCTCTCATCCAGCACCTGGATATCAGGCATAATCTTTATGGTTACATCGGGCTGACCGACAACACGCTTCACCCGCTTCTTCGCCCAGGATCTTTTGTTCTAATCGACCCACGGGTCCGCAAGATTCGCGCGCAGCCATGGCGCACGGAGTTCGACCGGCCCATCTACTTCATTGAGTTGCGCGACGGTTATGCTTGCTCCTGGTGCGACCTGCTGGACGGCCGCCTCTTGCTTGTGCCACATCCTCTTTCGCCCTGCAGGATACGCAGCGTGAACTATGGGTCGGAGGCAGAAGTCATTGGTCAGGTGACCGCAGTCGCGATGAGGCTGACGGATCCTCCGGTTCCGGATTCTACCGATGTCCCAAGATTGCCAGAGCGATCCTGAGATTTGAGACGAAAAGTTGGATGACCGTCGGATTTTGTCGCGTAGGGACAGCGACACGATACGGCTCCAGCGCTTGCCAAGTGCGGATGATGGTTGCTGGACTTTGCCGCGA
Source organism: Candidatus Acidiferrales bacterium (assembly GCA_963702915.1). Lineage (GTDB taxonomy): Bacteria > Acidobacteriota > Terriglobia > Acidiferrales > UBA7541 > Acidiferrum. The sequence goes on along the minus strand of OY969770.1, from coordinate 4,239,195 downwards.
AGTGCATGCGTAGATCTCAATTTCCTTTACCCACGCCTCGAGTGAGTAAGCAGCTAGTTGCTTGAAAATCTCGGCATGGGCCAGTTCCAAAGCCTGACTGGCCTTTTCAGAGTTGAATCGCGAAGCTAAGCCATCATGGTAATACGTTCCGGTATTATAGTCTCGTGTAGATGCAAGGAATATCAGGCGCGCTAAATCGCTCGGAATCTTCGAGAGGGTACGCCGAAGCAGATCCTCATAGGCATCCCTGACAGGAACGAGCTCAAACCCGGCATCCATCTTGTATGAGCCTCTAGTCTGCAAGGGAGCCTTTCTTTAGGAAGCAACGGAAGTTTCAGTTGCATTTCTGGAACTGGACTTGACGAAAGCCTCGTGAGCGCCGCTGATCTGCTGCGAAAGCTCGTGCACAGAGGCTGCGATTTTCTCCAACCTCGGCGGACCAACGGATGTAATGAGGAGCGAAAGAGCTTCACACATCAACAGGAGTTCGATATACGTAAGAAAAAGTGAGAGTTCCGTTCTGAAGCGAATATCGGCAGCCTGTTTTGCAGCTTCCGTGTGATCTTGCATGACCTGTCGAATATGACGGGATGTTTGCCGCACCCAGAGAAGCGCGACCCCCTTACGCTCATGGAGGAAAAGGCGTTCTAGATAGGGAGCGTGGGTCTGGGATATGAATTGCCCGTCTTCATGAGAAAATATCCTGGCCACAAATTCTTGGGAGCACAGCCCGAACTCGTCGGAGCGACTTGGCTCTCCCGGGAATTCCGAAATTGCATGAATATCCCGAGCAGCTGATCCTTGTCTTAGAGCGAACACCACTAGCGCGATGAGCAGAAGAAGACCAACTGTCAACGCGCTAATCAGTCCGATCATGGGCCGATCGCCTTATCGAGATAAGAACGTGCATTCTGCAGGCGCCTCTTTGTGGCCGCCGCGATTCTTTCATATTGTCGTTCGAACTGAGCGGATTCTCTGGTTTGAGGATTGGGACGGTATCCCCATAAATGCCCGATCCAAACGAGCAGACAGATATGATACCAGAATGGATAAAGATAGAACCAGAAATTGCGGAAGCGGCTGGCGCCAGTGTAGGCAAAGGTCAGCCAAATGACGCTTCCGGCAACAAACAGACCGTAACCGAACAAGATACCCCGAAGGTTCCTTCCAAAGGGTATCGAATAGTGGAGAAACAACAAAACAAGTGCAAGAAGAGAAAAAGCCTGGACCATCCTCATTGCGCGCTGAATTTCAGTGACCGCAGCCTCCGCCCACCATCGTGGGTCGTTGGCCGTATTGGCAACCGCTATCAGAAGCGCAGCGACAAAAAGCAGAAGCAGTAAATTGCGAGCCATGCGGGACGCTCCAGGATAGGCTCTCAGACCTACTCTGAAAATCTCGAACACGACCCCACATCCCACCAGAATGCTGACAAACTCGGTAGACCAGTAAGTATAACGATAGAGGGAGTGTTTCCAGTGATAAACGTACAGACGAAGGCAAGACTGGGATAGGACGAAGAGGATATAAAAGTAAAAGACGGGATATCGTGATATCAGTCTCGCCTGCTGACCCCGTACCAGAAGCAAGAACTCGATTGCGATGCCCCCCCACCAAATGAACTGATCGAGCATTCTCCCGCGCACCTAGTCGCGCAATGAACCCCTCCGCCGACATGTTAGCAGAGGGCTGGGGAAGATGCCATGACCTCTTCCCCAGCTGTTCCTCGCGTTCAGGCGGCGAGCGCGTTGTTAGACGGAGGCGGCGGGGGCGGCGGGAGCGGTTGGGGCGTTGGCACCTTCGGAACCGGATCAGTCCCGTCCGCAGTCATGGTCGGGCGGCAATTGGCTTCGGGTGCGGTTCGATTGAGTTTTCCTTGGGTCGTTCCTCCTTGCGGCAATACAAGCACAGCTGCAAATAAAGTCATTGCACAGAGCTGAAAACGGACTTTCATTGAGCGCATACAGTCCTCCTTGAAGTTGCAGGCGAAGGGGGAAATCCCCGGACGCCTGGGTCCCTAAACCGCGCAAGGGTAAGGTGGTGAGGCGCGAGTGCTGCGAGAAATCGATGGGTGGTTGGGATTACAACCAAAATCTGCCGACGCTTGAAAAATGCGAAATCAATGTGGAGGCCGCGATGCCTTCCGCAGGCGCTGAACTCAGACCAACTGACCGCACCAGCTTTCCATCAGATTGCACCATGAAGGTACCTTGCTCTTGAATCCGAGCAATGGTGGAAGATGCAGAAGTTCGAGGAGTTCACTCCAGAGCCGCTGAAAACAGCGTTTTTTGTTTAACCATCGCTGCGCGCCCCAAATCTTTTTTTCGAGGTCCTTGTTCAACCACTGTGCTCACTATATTCAGATATTCTGGGACCGCTTTTCAGTGCGTAACGATATCCGGTGATATTGCCTGTTATCGTGCTCCACCAGGTTGACCTTGCTTGTGATTCCAATCAAAAACTTTCGAAGGGGCCGAACTCGCTCGGGCCGGTGGTACGGTCACGTCGGTCATCCATGGCCAGTGAGAAGACGCAGCTGAGCGGCTGCGGAAAGAATTGGGAAAAGGAGTGCGCGGGAAAGGCCTGCAATTCGGTGCAAGAAAGGCAACAAAGTGGTCGCGTCCTTGGGCTGGGCAACTCTCGGCCGGCTTTCTCCCCAAATATCGAATGCCGTGGAACGGTGCGGCTCGATTCAGCCGCTGTGGGCAGTGCTCGAATGGAAGGGGGAAAGTCATCGTCACTCTCGTTCCTGGATCGATTATCCCGACGGAGCAACCTGATCTGCGATTGACTGTGAACCTGGCGTAACCCTGTTCGGTGACTAGCGCAAGTCAACAATGAGCACCCATCCCTCCCGATCTTTTGCACTTTCAAGCAGCCACAAGAAGAGAAAGCGGGTGATCTTTATCTCCCTTGCTGTCCTCATGCTGATGTTGAGCATTGCAGTTGTATTCTTCTTTATGAGCTAGGCTCGAAGGGCTGACCGACCACTATCATCTTCTTAGAACATCAGGCGAATGCAGTGGCGGCAATCATGCGGGGGGGCTCTGACGCGGTTGCGTGATAGCTCTTGGTCGTGGACTCAGCATGGCAACCTCCGCCACCTCCAAAAGGCAGTCGCGCAGGCGGAACACGCCCTCCAGGGTGACCACGCGCCGCTGCTTGATGCCGAGAGCAAATGTGCGCCAGGTGAGCGTGGGTCTCCGACGACCCTCTCGTCGCCTATCGTCTTTTATTCACGCTTCTCCGGGCAATCCAGGCCTCCAGTGACTTCTTGTGTCCCATAGCCGGACGACGGTTGGGAACAAGGGCAAGGTGGGCGAATCCTGCCGCAAGGTCTTGGCAGCAATCGCGCATGATCCTGCCGCCCCAATGTGGTTCCGTTCTCGAAGAAAGGTCTCGCCTCGTTCGGAAGCTAGGCTTTCTTCTTTGCCCCCGTCAATTTTGTCAAGGCGGAGTTCGGAGATGCGCAACCTCTTCAAAAGGGAGTGGATGTCAGTTTGGCCCAGACTCCTGTTGTGAGGTGAACTGGTTCAAATTTGGTCGGCTCGACAGCGTGCCAAAACGGGAGGCGATATGGAGCAGATAAGAATCCATCTACATACTTTCGTGAAGGCCTCTAGGTCGCAAACATGGCTCTTCACCATTGAGTCTCAACGACTCAGTTTTTTTAAAGGGATGCTTGCGATTGTGCTCTAGCCTTACTATCTTGGCGTCCACTTTAGGTTGGTCTTTCCCTAATCGCTCGCTCATCGACGGCGTGTGTTGCCTAGCACAATTGGTAGCCGCGCCAGCGGGCTTAGGGTGGGGAATACGTGCAATTACACTCCCTGCCTTGGTTGTGTGGTTGTTCGTAGGCTAAGTCGAACTTTAACGCCTAGCGTTGCGCGACAAGTCACTCAACAAAAAATAAAAGAAGTGCAGAGTTTGATTTGTTCGTGACAGGCAGAGTGCTTGTTCGCCGGGACGGGAGAGCATTATGCCGACCTTTGGCGGTGAAACGGAACATGGACTCTCTTCCACATAAGGCTTCATAGCGCGCTGTGTCTGGCTTTCGTTGGGATGGAACGCTGTCCCCACTTCACTTTGTGTAAACATAAACAGTTCAGTGAGTTTGTTTCAGAAGGAACCACCATGAATGACATTCTCCCAATTGGCTGATGTACGCGGTAATCGGAGGAGTGGGTAGTCGTGGATCTGAGGTCCCGTGACGCAGCTCCACACCGCCGGAGATGCCATCTTCAATGCCGGCAGCTGTCCTTAGAGGAGTTGTTGCTGGCCCGGAACGACGGAATGTAAGTGCTACCAAACCCTGAAAGAAGATAAAAAAAGCATCGTTTGATCTCTTCTTCGGAAACGTCTTCTTCCTGAAGGTCGCACGCGAACTTGACGTTGACGGTCAGTGGCTCCAAGTCTGTAAACCAGTCGACCCAGCGAAAAAACCTGTTCAAGGCAGTGTCGCGCCATCTCCGCGTCAGAAACACAAGCGATGGGCTTACGCCCCAGAGTTCCAATCGCATTACATATTCCGTTTGGCCCCCCGTAAACGCGAAGCTGCTAACGACAGGTTCCGGTGGAAGGTAGTAATGTTCGTCCACAATGACCGTCCCCGCTTCTGTGTTGATTGCCGCACAAAGGTCTCGCATCGTCTTCAAAAGCTGTGATTTTTCCAGACGCTCCCGCACTCGGGCTGACGGAAAGCCATTTTTCTTTCGAGCAAGGTGCTGTTTCTGGAGAAAATCCTGCACGGATAACAAACCATTGGCCATTAGCTCATGCTCCGCTACGAGACCTGCGCGCGCTTTATAATCTGTTTATGGACAGCACCAGTCCCGGCGCGCGAATGGGGACCAATGAGACCAAGCTCGACGGGTTCACTCCCTGTGAACTTCGCTAATCAACGTATTTTGCGCAGCTTCGTCGAGGGAAGTTCCTCCTGCTGGCGGACATTCCGTAAACGTGGCGCACAAATGCAAAAAGCATCGAAGAGCTGTCGCCAAATTAGCTAGCGATGGGTGACCCCGGAGTTGCCAGCAATGCTCCGCGTCCATCCCTCTCCAGCCGTGAAACTGTTCCATCGAATTGACCAGGATAAGGAGCGGGACAGATGGGCCGAGGTCGGCATGTCCGCCGATGGATTCCAGCAGTCCGCGGCCTCCGTCACGGCGATTTCGCAGGTCCAACAGCAAGAAGCTCTCAGGCGAGGCTGCGCCTTGATCGGTTGCGAACAGCATTTCGACCGGTCCCGTGCCGTCTAAAATCGAGGATGGTTCTAACACATTTGCGCGCGTCCGGGCCCTCTGGCCAATAACCCGTAAGTCACCTTCGTGGCCCTCGGCGAGAAGAATCGGCGCGACGGTCCGCACGAACGTCCCGCTGGCTCCGACCGTGTTCGCATGATCTGTTCCTTTTTCTCGAACAAGCGCGCTGACTTCAGCGACGGACTTCAGAGTGCACATCGGACGGTGATAGGGTTTCTTTCCGGAAGAACTGCTCTCTAGCCCCGGCATATGGATCTCCCTTTCTTCGCGGATGCAGTGTCCCCGATCGGGCGCAAACTTGTGAACATGTAGCACCATCGCAAATTTCGATCTTGGCCGGGGGCCTTCCCGGGTGGACATCGTCTCCACGATGGAACTCTCACGACCACATATAACACCGTGGGTTTCATTACGTTCGTGCATGGCTTCGGACAATTAATTCTCACAACTGCGAGGATAACTTAACGCCGATCGGCGCTGCCTGCTTATCAAATCTTGCGGTATGGCGCAATTCTTGAGATTTTTCGTATCAGAGAGAGTCACGTCTGAACTGTGTGGGACTTACCCCCGCGAGGCGGCGGAATGTGCGTGCGAAATTATTCACATGATCAAACCCGACCTGCAGACCGACGTCAAGCACGCTGAGTTTGCGGTCGCGCAGGAGTTGCTTGGCACGGTCGACCCGACGGTTGAGAAAATACTGATGCGGGCTCACGTTCATGCTTTTTCTGAACAGCACGGCAAAGTAATACAGGTTCATGTTCACAGTATTCGCGAGCGTGGAGAGGCTCAAGTTCTTGTCCAGATTCGCGTCGATGAATTCAAGGACTTTTTTCAACCGTGTCAGGGGCAGGCCGCCCCGCTGCGGAACCTCATACAGCTTCGACTTCGCATAGCGCTTCGCCAGGCGAATGCAGAGGGCACTCACCATTAATTCTCCTACCATCGCATCTGCGTACGAGCGGTCCTGGGCCACCGTCAAGAGCCCAAGGAGCAAATGCTCGAGTTGATCGTCCTTTATGTTGAACGCAGGAACCAGCTCGATCTTTCCGCCATGAGCGATCGGACTGACGTGACGCTCGAATTGCTCGATTCCGATGGATAGAAAAACGCCGCCATGTTCTCCGGCGAACCGCGCGGAGTAACGCGCACCACGGGGCAGGATCCATATATGTCCAGGATGCATTTGGGCGTCGAACTGTTTTTCGGCGATTTGGCAAGCAACTCGGACGGGCTTACTCTGGGAGAGGAATAGCAGGTGGGTCGGAAATTCACGTTTCGCGTACTCGTCGGCACGGGGGATTACATACCTTTCGAGGACGACGCCCTCGCCCAGGGAGACGAAGCTTGAGAGAACCGGTGGGCTCGTAGCGACGGGAACCCGGCGGCCGTTCTGGAACGCCTCGATTCTCGGACGGCTTGCGACCGTCATTTGAATGATCCCCGCAGGAGCGTTGTAGGCATCACCGTGTTGAGCTTTGCTATACGGACTGGAGCGCCCTTTTTAAACCCCCTGATTTCTTTCGTCAAATGGAGTCAGCCTTTGGTTGGGAAACCGAGCAGGATCGGCCTGAATTCTCCGTTACGAGCGGCCGCGTGGAGACTTTTAGGATCGTCAAGGTGTCATAAAGCATGAGCGGATGGCTTCATAACTTTTGTCGTAACTTCATTCGTCGGGAACACAACCCAAGGGACTTTCTTGGGATGCTGCTTCATGCTTGCGACATCTCCCTCCTAAGGTACAGAGATGGGTTGCAGCGAAAAAAATGGCAAGCGGCACCTTCGGGATGGAGATCGAAGTGATTAAGGACACCAGATAAGGTGGTGCAATGGGTGCAATTCCTTCGACTCCATCCGGTGCTCTTCGAGTTCTGATCGTGGATGATGAACTCTCCACCCGGAAGTTGATAGCTGCAATGTTGAGGGAAGCTGGAGTTTCCTGCGAGACAGCTGCGTGTGCGGAGGAGGGCTTGCGAGTCCTCGAAACGGAATCAGTGGATGCGGTTCTCTCGGACCTGCAAATGCCTGGGATTTCAGGTATGACGTTCTTAGCAGAGGTTCGACGGCGATACCGCCATTTGGCCTTCTTGATGATTACAGGGGTGGAGGACATTCGAGTGGGCATAGAAGCGATGAGAAAGGGTGCGGACGACTATCTCGTCAAGCCCATGCAGAGTGAAATTGTCATGGTCAGTCTCGAGCGCGCCTTGGAAAGGAAACGCCTCGAGCTGGAGTTGGAGAACTATCGCGAGCACCTCGAGGAAATGGTTAGGGAGCGGACACGACAACTTGAAACGGCGCTTTTCCAGGTCGAGCGGAGTTATGAGGACACGCTCCAAGCCCTGGGCGCAGCCATCGATCTTCGCGACAGCGAAACGGCCGGGCACTCGCAGCGCGTGACTCTATATTCGGTCAGAATCGCGAAAGAATTGGGCGCCACAGCACACGAACTGAAAACTGTCGCCATGGGAGCTTGGCTGCATGACATCGGCAAATTGGGAATACCGGACGCGATCCTGCTAAAGCCCGGCGCGCTCACCGAGCAAGAATGGGCCATCATGCGGAGCCACGCGCAGGTCGGGTTTGATCTGGTCAAGCGCATACCTTTCCTTGCAGACGCCGCGGAAATCATCCTGACACATCATGAGCGCTGCGATGGCAGTGGTTATCCGCGAGGCCTGAAAACGGCGGACATTCCGATTGGGGCGCGAATCTTCGCCGTCGCCGACACCGTGGACGCGATGACGTCTGACCGTCCCTATCGTCAGGCTCTTTCCTTTGAAGAGGCACACGATGAAATTCAGCGGGGGTCGGGAACTCGCTATGATTCTCGGGTGGCGAACGGTTTCCTGGGCCTTCCGATCGAGAGCTGGAAGACACTCCGTCAATCCATCGAGATTCCTCGCAGCGAGCCCGATCGCGGGAAAGGAAGCCAGGAAAGCAGCCCGATCTGAGGAAGCAAGGGAATTTGAATTCGTCCGATTTCCAAACTTGAAACTGCGAAAGGCCCACGACTCCTAAACAGGACGGCATGTATTTTTGGCTCGGTTAGCACCGAATTACCTAGTGTGCGCCTGCATGCAACAGGTAGGGCCGATCCGGATCTTTTTCGAAACGCAGCTCTTGCACTATCTTTGAAATCTGGCGCCCGCCCGCTTGCTGCCCCGGCCCCCGGAGCGGCAGCGCAGGGCTGCCCATGAACATCAACCTGCTGCTATCATTCCGGGAACTCGCGTGGTTTGACCTTGTTAATCTCTTGCTCCTCGCGATGCTTCTGCCGGTCGTTCCCCTTCAGCGGAAGAGAGCCACTCTTCGAGGATCGGGATTTCGTTGGAGGGAACGTTTAGAAAGGAAAGGCCCATTCCTTTCGACTCGAGGGTGAAAGCAACCATGGCATCCGTCAGAAAATGGACTCCATGGTGTCTGATTTCTATCGCGAGGAGCGTGCCTTGGGAGAATGGTTCACGAGTGCACACATAACAACCGCCCTTGCTGAGATTCGCTATCTCGCCCCAAATCTCCCTGCCGGATTGCAACTCGGTAGCTCGGACTTCGGCAGTGAATGGCAATCTGCCCAAGCGAATCTGTCGCGCGCGACCTTGTTCCACAAGGCCTCCACCCTTCGAACACGTCGTTGCGTGGTCTTCCACCGATTGAATTATCCTGCTCGCTATGTGGGCTTACAGGCTCCGACCGATTCTGGTTTGGATGCAAATCAAGGCAGGTCGTCAAAGAAACATCTCTGGACAACGAATCGTTACCACGGTGGGTTCCGGTGAGATTCCGTGATCGTTATTTCCTCTCAAAAGAGGGAGACATCTACGAAATGCCGTAATTTATGCGCGGGTGGGTTGGGAAACAGCCTAGACATGTTTTTCACCGCAATCTGACTTCTGCCTCCCCCCATCAAATGCTTAGGCCTTCCCTCTCCTGTCTTGCAGACAATGCCAGCCGGCGTCTTTATGACACGGGGCTAAGATTGCTCGGAATTGCGACCAGAATCGGGGTTCGATAAATCGACGGGCCAGCTTTGGCCAAGCTCTCTGCGAGAAAGCGTATTCTCGGGCACCCTGGAGGCTGGCGATGCCACGCGACCTCTTGGTCGACTGAGGTTCTCTGAAAGCTGTTGAATTGCCAGCAGAGATGTGTGCACTCATCGGTGAACGCTCTGGCGGCCCATGCTTCCAGAACAGCCTTTCTATGGATGATGCGGATTCCGGCGGTCGGAGGCTAGAACAACACCTTAATATGTCGCGCGAACTGATTCGGAGCGGGGCTCTTTTGTCGAAGGCAGGTACTGGACGCCATAACGAAACATCTTTTCTGAGGGGATTTCCTGCACGTAGACGATTTGGGCTGGAACAGGAATTCGGAGCGACCCGGGGGAGTAAGGAGCGGCGACTTCAATGTCTGCAGTTTCGTAATAGCGGCGGCTGCTTTTGAAACAGAGGCCGCCGCGAGAGACGTTTTCGCAGAGGACGAGATCGTCGTCGAATCCGGGATTGCGAACGCACGCGGTAAAGTTCACTTTTGCTCGGACATGCTGGCGCCTGTTCTTGAAACCTGCCGGCGAAGGCTCTGGCGGAGGAGCGGCTCCGGGCGAGACAGACGGGGTTTCAGGCGCAGCGAATTCACCCGAAAGGTCTCCGGCAGATTCCTTCCAGAGAGTTGAACCCGTGCATCTTTCACAGGATCGGAGAATGCCGCCGTGGATGGCATGAATGTCCGATTCAAGAGCGCCGAGGTCGGCGAACTCACGGAGGCCGCAAACGCTGCACTGGAGTCGCTTCCGGCGAGCTAAAAGCTCAACCTCTGACGCCGAAGGGAACTCGACGCCCCAGAAATCGACAGCGGGGTCGAGAAAAGCGACAGCATAAGTGTAGCAATCCCCTTCGCAGCCGATTTGGCCGACGACGCGAATCTCGGTCTCTTTATTATTCTTTTCGTGAACGATGGTCAGCTCTTGCTCGGCGGCGAGTTTATGCGTTGAGACGATCCCTGCGCCGTGTCGGCTGAGGACGACGGTCTTCGTTTGCTCCATGAATTCTATGCCCTGCGCATCCCAGCCGATGAGAAGAAGGCCGATTTCCTTTGCTACGCGGTCACTTCGCCGCGACTCCTGCTTCGTGAGCTTATTTAGCGCTTGCAATGCAAGATCCTCCTTTGAGTTCACAGCCATTCCTTGCGCCCTGCCGAAAGAAATGATTTTAAAATGCTACCGCGGCTGCGAGTTCTGCCCGGTTGCGCCCTGCGCGTTTTGCCGCGTAGAGTGCTTCGTCTGCTAGTGCCTGCAGCTTGCTAAAGACAGACGGTTGCTGGTGCCCTTCAAACCCGGCGAGCCCGAAACTCGCGGTCACACTGATCGTGCATCCCCCGAAAGTGAACGGCGTTGCTTCGAGTTCGCAGCGGATGCGTTCGATGACCTTCAGCGCCTCCTCCTTAGCCGCATACGTTAGGACGATCATAAATTCTTCCCCGCCAAAGCGGCCACAAAGGTCGCTGCGCCTGGTGTTGGCCTTGAGGATTGTGGAGAATTTCTGAAGCACTGCATCGCCGGCATCGTGCCCAAAACTATCATTCACTTGCTTGAAGTGATCCAAGTCGGCCAACACGACCCAGAAGGAAAACCCATACCTGGCGGCGCCACTGTGTTGGCCCGTAGCCCAGTTTTCGATAGCGCGACGGTTGGGCAATCCCGTTAGACCGTCGGTGAGCGCAAGCTTTTCCAAGAACATAGTTTTTGTTCTTATCTGCCGATGGAGTTCGCAGGTCCTGATGCCCACAGCCACTCGCGCCAGGAGTTCACCGCGATGGAAAGGCTTAGTCAGATGGTCGTCGGCTCCGGCATCTAGCGCTTCGATAAGACAATCTTTGTCGGTACTTCCGGTCAAGACGATGATGTAACGGTAAGAATCTTGTGAACTCGCTCGAATGCGCTGGCAAAGCTCTTTTCCCCCTAAGTCGGGCATCATCCAGTCCAGAATCACCAGATCGGGTCTGTGTACCTCGCACATTCTCAGGGCTTCTTGGGCAGTTTTTGCGAAGAGAAGTCTGTATTGCTTCTGGGCAAGAGGCAACTCAACTAGCTTGCGGGAAACCGGCGAATCATCGACAAGCAGTATCTTGTAATTGTTCTTTGTTGCGTGCATTCAGTCCTCAGTTTGTCGAGGCGATCGTAGATGACGCGAGCCTCGGCAGCGCGCATCAGAAAGTCCGCAGCGGTCTCTCTCCTCCGATAACTTGACTTCTGCGCCTGGTTTTGACTTCACCATGCAGATTGAGTTGCAGAGATCGCTTGATCCTCGTCTGATGTACATATAAGGGTGAAAGCAATCCCTGGACCCTTCTCGGAGTTCGCTTATCCCGTGTATTTACAATGAGACGAAGGGGAATGTGCCTTGAAGGCTTGTTCTCTTGGGTGAGCTCAGATGTCTGGAAAAAGAACAGATGTCTGCATCTGATACAGAACGCCCAGTTACACACATCCCGGGCCGGCGGTTGCCAGGGCAGGCGAGGAAGGGAAACTGCTTAACCAGAGAAACGTGGCGTCATGCTACGATCTATTCAAGAAGGCCGGGAAACGCGCGCCAAGACATGGCGATTAGGCAAGTGATGTCCGGCTCTCCAGATGCTCAAGCCAATCCTCGACTTTCGCCAGTGAAATTGTCCCCCCGAATGGTGAAATCGCGATCTAGCGAGGCAGTTGGCACGGCATACGAACTGATCCTTATCCGTCAGCGTCGAACCGGCCGCACTCATAAGCTTGTTGGTCGAGAGATGCTGTCCTCCGGTGAATTATTATCGCCCAGAATACGATACAGCTTTGCCCGGCTGACACCGAGTAGTTCGGCGGCGCGCACTTTGTTCCCGCCGACGCTTTGCAGCACACGCAGGGCATGAGCTTTTTCGACCTGTTCGAGCGTGGCACAGGGCTCTTCAGGCTGCGCTTCGCACGACTGTCTTTCGCGAATGTATTCGGGAAGATTCCCAACATCGATTGTTTCGCCCTCGGTCATCATGCAGGCGCTTCCAAGCGCATTTTCAAGCTCTCTTACGTTTCCGGGCCAAGAATGCCGTGCCAGCAAAACCTCCGCACGCCTTGTAATTCGGCCCACGCGTTTCCCGTATTGCTCAGCGAATCGCTTCACAAAGTATCGCTCGAGTAAAGGCAGATCCTCTTTTCTCTGAGCGAGAGATGGGAGTTTGATCTGCACCACGGAGAGTCGATAGAACAAATCTTCACGAAAAGCTTGATCCTTTACCATCGACGGGAGATCCTTATGCGTTGCGGCTATCACCCTTATGTCCACGCGCCGGATTGCGGCGGAGCCCACGCGCTGGATCTCCTGGTTTTGCAGGACGCGAAGGAGCCTCGCCTGAGAACCAGGAGAAAGCTCGCCTACTTCGTCCAATAAGACAGTCCCTCCGTTGGCTGCTTCAAATATGCCAACGCGATCTTGAACAGCTCCGGTGAAAGCGCCTTTGACATGCCCGAAAAGCTCGCTTTCAGCGAGAGTTTCGACCACTGCGGAACAATTGCAAGTCACGAACGGCCCGGAAGGCACCGGACTCAGCCTGTGCAAAGCTTGAGCCGCAAGCTCTTTGCCGGTTCCTGTTTCGCCGGTTAAGAGCACGGTTCGGAAGTGGGGCGCAACGCGCCGGATACGGTGGAACACTTCAAGCATCGCCGGGCTGCGCCCCACCATGGTTGCAAACTGGGAATTCTCGATAAGTTCATTGTCCAACTCCTCAAGACGCTCTGTCTTGCGGAGTTCCGAGATCAGGGATTCCACCCGCTGATGGAGTCTTTCCACATCGACGGGCTTGGTGAAGTAGTCAGCGGCGCCTTTTTGGATTGCTTCCACAGCCGATTCCGTACTGTATTGTCCCGTGAGCAGAACGACCTCAATTGCGGGATCGAACTCCAGGATCCTTTCGAGAACGTCCATTCCGCTCATTCCTGGCATGACCAGATCTAGCAAGACAAGATGGGGGAGCTCTTTTCGAACCAGACCGAGTCCCTCTTTCGGATCTGTGGCCGAAGAGACCACCACGTTTTTTTGGGAGAGAACATTTGCGATGAATTTGAGATGCTGCGGGTCGTCATCGATCGCGACCACTCGAAGCGCGGAGCGGGAAGAAGGAGTCATAGAAAAACCCCTGAGACGCAAGGGTGAAGGTTCTGATGTCGGCCAAGAACATTGTAAACCAGGCTTGTTTTCAGATAGGACCTTGGTACCCGAATGTTCCAGAATGAAACACGAATTGCATCCTGTTTGGTCAATACGTCGCCACCTGAAGCACGAAACGACGAATTGTATCTGAACTCATCAACGTTTCTGCGGACTGTGAAGCGGCCCGTCAGGCTAGCGGCCAGCTATACAAGCGCCGTTATCGGAGATGTGGATACTGGAACGGAGATGTCAGTTGTCGTTCCGAAAACAGAACAGAATGTTCTGGAATCGGAACAAACCTGATTAATACCGTGACCACGAAAGTTCGTACTAATGCCGTGTCCCGGAAAAAAGTTCGATAAGTTCTGGACCTTGAGTTAAGCAATATCAATACAGTCCCGTGCGCGGTGCCCGTAAGTTATTTGCGGGACAGCACACTAGAAGGAACTGGATAGCATAACGATGTCGGCTCCTCTGACTCGAGTATGCCATGGTTGCTTGACAACCAAGCGCTCGCGAAAAAGGAGCCGGACATGATGATTATCGATTTAGATTACTGTACTCCAGCAAGTATAAGTTTGATCCCTCTCGTCAGTGTTCGGTTGGGATCACAATCAATGCTCCATTTACAGAGCAAAATCACAGAAAGTTTGCTTTCGTGTCCACCTCCCAGAAAAACCATCGACAGATCAACTGGATATGACGACCACAGTGGTTGAACAAGAAACTCAGAAAGGACTTGGCCGGGGAGCAAGCCTTCACAGAATAACCCCGCCTGTTACAGCTCCGAAATGGATTCCTCGAACCTCTGCATCTTCCACCATTGCTCGCGCTCAACAGCAGTCTGTCCGCAGAATCCAATCTGACGCAAAGCAAGCTGTTTCACTTCGCCTGAGCGTAGAGCTCAATGGAGACACCCTAGTATCAAAGTCCAATCGCAGCTTTCTATCTCCCAGCACGTTTTGGTTGTGATACCAACCACCATCAGTTTCTTGCCGCAGCCATACCGGAGAAGTTCCTCGCACTACCAACTTGTTGTGTAAGCCAACTTACCGGAAATTAGGGTCACATGGGGAGCGCTCTTAAGCTCTGGGGTCCTTCCCGTGGCGAGCCCTTCGACTCGCACTGGACATCATTTTCGCCATGCAAAGCAGCAGACTCCTATCTGCCTCTGTGGTGCAGCTCAACGCGCGGCGTAACCTAATGAAGAGTCGGCTGCCTACTCCGTGCGAGGCCCAGTCTTCCTTCCAGTTCTTTGAAATGATTGGCGCCTCAGGTAATCCTTCGCGCTCATAGAAAAGCTGGTACATCGGCACTTCTAGCGCACGACAAATCTTCTCGAGCGTCTCGATGGCCGGGACTGTATGACCATTCTCCACGCGGGAAATATAGCACCGGAGCAATCCCGTGCGCTCTTCAATGTCGCCTTGAGAAAGGTTTTTGGCTTCTCTGAATTGCCGCAATCGATCTGCCAGATACATCCCCACCTCCTTGGTTATATTGCTGTTTATGTAAGACACCGCACAATTACTGGTAATCGGCCGAAAATATATACGTACCGTAAACATCAGGATAGGATAAGCAGCACTTAAAGTCAAGACTTAGTAACTGACTGTTTTCCACAGACACTTAGATTGACACTGATGCTCGGACAGTCGTCTACTTCAATCGGTTTCTATGGCCTGTCGAGAAGATTTGAACAGCGAACTGGCGACTCGTTTCTCACGATGGCTGCTCGTCCAAAAATATACGCGATCGACTTGGTTTCGCTATTCTCTAACGATTGGCAAATTTTCTGATTTTCTTAACGACCAACGACTCACCCAGACGACTCATTTCGACGTACAAGAATATTTGGCGCAATGTGCAAAGCACGGGGCCTCGGCAAGAGCGATGCGCTATGAATTATGTGCATTGCGCCATTTTTTTGATTTTCTCAACCTCGGCGGACTCATAAAGTGGAACCCGCCGCGCATGGTTCGGCTTCCTAGATTTCAGCCTACTCTTCCACAAGTCCTGACCCTGCAGCAAACGGCCGAGCTTCTTGGAGCCGCCAAGAATGCCTATGAACGGACCCTCTTGGACCTCTTCTATGGAACGGGGTGTAGGACCAACGAAGTCCGGACAATGAAGGTCAAGGATATTGACTTTGAGAGACGGAGGATTAGGGTCAACGGCAAGCGTGGTCATCGTTACGTCCTATTCCCTGCTCATGTTGCAAAGAGGCTTAGAAATTATCTGGGGGTCCGCCGGGATGGATATGTATTTGTCGATAGCAAACCCTTCCAGAGCCTTAGACCTATCCGAACACCCACAGGCGCATGGACGTGTCGCTGGAAAATCTACGATGAAAAGGGCGAGTGGATCGGGAAGAAGTCTGGCTTTGTCGGCGCCAGAAAGAAGATGAGTTATTCCGCGGCGAAGGCACACTTCGCCAAAATCGCAAGCCAAGACCGCACTCGTCGACCTCTCGGGGTCCGACCCCTTAGCATTTCCACTGTGCAAAAGGTTGTCGAGAAGGTAGGTCTGCGGATTGGATTGGATGTTCATCCATACGTCTTGCGCCACACTCTTGCAACCCATCTCGTTGACAATGGAGCGGACATCCGGGTCATTCAGGAGTTGCTTGGACACTCAAGCATCAAAAGCACCCAAATCTACACGCACGTGAGCCGTGTAGCCATCCAAAAAACATTCGACGAGTGTCACCCCATGAATAGGCGAAAAGTGCTCTGAGGCTTGTCCATGAAGCAAAATAAAAGAAAGGCCCTCGAACGACGACTTCTCCTCTTTCCTCCATGGTTCCTGACGAAGGAGGTCCGTGAGCAAATCGAAGCAATTCTCCCTTATGATTACCACAAACGCTTTCGACTTTATTTTGACCGCTATGGATGTGTGCGATGTGACCGAAAGAAAGCCATGTACGGATGCAGCGGCCTTTGCCTGCATTGCCTCGGACTTATAAGTGACCGCCTGAAACGGGGCGACCAGGTCATCGAGAGGCACTACAGGAAAGTCCGTATCCCGGCAGAACATTTCTTGAAGCGGCGAGAAACAGCTATAAAATTACTCGCGGATATTAAGCAATTGTTTTGAGGCCGCTGACTCTCACTGAAACGGTTGTCTAAAACTACTCCTTCCTCTGTTTGGCGTTTGATTCAACCTCGACACCGTGCTGTTAACTTAACCGGTTAATTGAACGATTCTTCAACAAAGAGTCATCGCTCCCCTCTTTCAGTAATTCATCGAGATAGGTGACCCCGTGAGAAACTCAGTCCTTTCTGTCGGATTATCTTGGTTGTTAATCGCCATTCCACTTCAAGCACAGCCAGGTGGTTTCCCAGACGTCCAATCAGGAAATCAGACGCAAGACCAGAAGACGGCCCCTTCCCCGGTAGTCAATCCTTCACAAACGCGGCAAACCGCCTCAGAAGCTCCGAAACCATCAGTCTCCGGTCAATTTATTTTGCAAGGCGGCACACCAATCAAGCTAAGGCTGAACCGAAACGTTTCCTCAGCCGACGCGACTGTTGGAGAATCGGTAGATTTTGAGGTCCTCGAAGAAGTCACGGTAAATGGTGTCGTGGTCGTTCCAAAGGGCGGTACAGCAATCGGCTCTGTGACCGAAGCACAACCTAAGAGAAGAATGGCCCGTGGCGGAAAACTCGAAATCGTCTTGGACTATGTGCGCCTCGTCAATACTGAAAAGGCCGCCGTAAGAGCGGTCAAAGACGCTAAAGGTGGAGGACATACAGGCGGCATGACAGCGGGCATTGTGGCTACCGGGCTCCTCTTCTGGCCTGCTGCACCTTTCTTTCTTTTCATGCATGGCAAGGACATAACAGTTCCCAAAGGCGCGGAAGTCACAGCATACGTAAACGGTGATCTGAAACTCATTCCTGCCACATTTGGCCAAGGCGGAGAGACGAGTGAAGGAGGCGGTGCTTCGGGAAGTCAATCATTACCAACTCGTGTGCCGATATCTGCCGCAATCTCATCCACATTTGGTTCGATTGAAGTTCACTCGAATCCAGATTCAGCGGACGTCTATGCTGATGGATCGTTCATCGGTAACGCACCTGCAACGCTCAAGCTGAGTCCCGGTCAGCATACGATCCGGGTAACTCTTAGTGGCTACAAAGAGTGGTCGCGTGAACTCACGATTCAGGCTGGGTCGGAAGCACACCTAACTGCAAACCTCGAGAAACAGGACTGATGTGTCTGATGCCAGACTAGGAGGCCCCACCGCATCACTGACTGGCCTTTCGCGAGTACTTCGCGTGATATTTGGACGTGCCCTTCGCGGGCGCCATAGTGCGAGTGGTTTTGAGCTACTCAGAGAGTTTTCAGAATGAGCGTTCTAGGAAATGGCGAGTTTGCACTTCGCTCATTTGTGTGGCAAGAACATGGGGCACACTTGGGGAACAACTAGAGGAGACAGCTTGATAGCTAATCGACGCCAAAACAAGGGCTTATGGTTTTCGGCTGTGTAGTTAACAGCCGAATGCTCTACCATTGAGCTACCGGGGAACCGCAAAGGAAGGAATGCTCTTCTACTTCAGCAGTTTATCCAACCCAGAAGAGCAGTGTCAATGAAACCTGTCAGGCGCAATTTTGGCTGAC
This sequence comes from Candidatus Acidiferrales bacterium, assembly GCA_963702915.1. Taxonomy (GTDB): domain Bacteria; phylum Acidobacteriota; class Terriglobia; order Acidiferrales; family UBA7541; genus Acidiferrum. The sequence continues at coordinate 4,221,137 of OY969770.1, read as the reverse complement.
CCTCTGTGTAACTAGCGCAATCCATCTAGAAATGGAATACGATTCCGGCGGCGCCTTGGTAATTGTTCTGGTGTTGGCTGAAGAAGGTGCTGAACACGTAGTCGGCTTCCGCGCGCAGCGACAACCGCGAATTCACACGGAAGTCCACGCCCCCGCCTGCCTGTACCGTCAACGCGTCCTTGCTGCTATCCGCCGTCTGCGGTTGCAGGTGCCCGCCGCCTACCAGGGCATGCCCCCAAGGCTCCCAGCGCGCCCGTCGCGATCCAATTCGAATCCCCCCGCCCCCGCCAAAGTACTTCACATGTTCGCGGTCATAAATCTCCGGCGCAAAACCCGTCACCACATTCCCTTCCACCGCAAACCAGTCGTTCGTGAAGTACGTCACCGTCGTGTTCAGACCCCCCAGGCTCGCATCAATCCGCGACGACTGAAACCGGAAAAACTCCACTCCCAATCCCAACTGCCACCGGTAGTCGTCCCGATCCCCAAACACAAACCTGGGCCGGGGCGCGGCCGCCGCGGGTTCCGCTGCCGCCTCACTCGCCACTGCTGTCGACGGTGCGGCCAGCGCAAAATTCCCTGTCCCCTCGCCCAGCGTATACAAATTCACCTGCGCCGCCGAACTCACTCCAAAATCGCCCGCTACATTCGCCGCGTCCTTCGCCCCGCCTGCCCCCTGGCTCGTCTCCTGCGCCCCAACGGCCCACGCCGCCAGCAGCACCATCAGCACTCCCAGCAATCCCTTTCTCATTCTCATTCCCCTCTGCCTCTTCGGCCACTCTCCCCGCGGTGCGAACGTTTTGCTCTGCCAAGGCACCGCACAGTTTAACGTGAGGATGCCGCGAGACGGTTGCAAAAAATTCGCAGCGTCAGCCTTCTCGACAAACCTATGAACGAAACGCGAGGTCCTGTTCGGCTTGACACGTGCCTGAACGGGGCCTACACTATGTAGTTTTTAGGTGTGCCCCGGGAGCCGTCCGGGAGAGGACAACATGGATAAGAAGCGTTTGGAGTACTACAAAAAGAAATTACTGACCCGGCGCGATGAGTTGGTGAAGACCATCGTTCGCACGGAAGAAGAAGGCCGCCAGGCTGACGACGACCCAACTGTAGACCTGGCCGATAAGGCGGCAAACTCCTACACTAAGGAATTCCTTTTCGGCCAGACCAACACCGACCGCACTGTTCTAAACATGATTGACGAAGCTCTCAAGCGCATCCGCAACAATGAGTACGGCACTTGTGCTAATTGTCAGGAGGAGATGCAACAGAAGCGTCTGGACGCGGTACCGTGGGCCAAGCACTGTATTTCCTGCCAGGAGAAAATGGAACAGGGCGCTCTGTAGTCCCCCAGTCTCATATCGATTACCGAATCAATACCTAACTGAAGTAGAATAAACCCAGCGAGGATGGGTGTCGCTGCGCCATGTTCCTTCCTGGGTCACGGATTCCGATGGCGCGCTGGCTGGAGTATTTTGCCGGCGCATTAACCAGCGTGGTGTTCCCCGCGGGTTGCCGACTATGTGATGCGCCCCTTTTGCATGCCCGGCGTCTACCTATATGCGAAATGTGCCTGGCCTCGTTTCAAAGGATCCAACCTCCAATCTGCAATCTTTGTGGCCAGGTTTTGCCCCTCTCCACCCGGCCCGGCGATACCCCAACGGTTTGTCGCGACTGCGCTCAAGGCAAATTCGGGTTTCAGGCCGCCCGCAGTTTCGGCGTTTATGAGGGGGCCCTGGCCCACGCCATCGTCCTTCTCAAATACGAACGCCTCGAACCGCTGGGTAATTATTTCGCTCTAAAACTCCTCCAACTGGTTCGAAGCGACGCGCTGCTCCTGCCCATGGACGTAGTCGTCCCCGTCCCATTGCACCGCCAGAAACACAAGGACCGTGGCTTCAACCAAGCGGACCTCTTCGCGCGCCCCTTGGCCCGACGCCTTCGCCTCCCATACCGTCCCGTCCTCCTGGTGCGCTCAAGACCCCGGCCAGAGAAGCACCTCCTTAGCCAGGAGGATCGTTGGGAGGCGGTACGTGGCGCTTTTGCTCTACGCCGGGGACACCGGGTTGACAATTTGCGGGTCTTGTTGCTAGATGATGTAATGACGACGGGAGCGACGTTAGACGCGTGTGCTCGCGCGTTACACGAAGCCGGAGCTCGTTCGGTACTGGGACTCACTATTGCCCGTGCCGCACGGCCTGCCACCCCCGTCAGTGGAGCATAATACCCTGAAGGGTGCGCGATGAGCGCAAGAAGGCCAGAGGCGATCGATCCCCGAGGGAGACATTCCCTTGAAGCGGTTGGGTCGCTTGTGCCCAACACCTCCGGCAACGCTTCCAACCGTCTCCTTTCTCCTCTGCCCGGCCGACGCGCTTCCTTGATGCAGGAGCCGGTGCTCGTGCTGAACGCCACCTACGAGCCCATTAACGTCACGGCCGTGCGACGAGCCATGGTACTTCTCCTGAAGGGAGTGGCCCAGGCCGAAGAGGTGCACAGCTCTGAGGTCCATTCCGCGGCACACGCGCACAAAGTGCCTTCGGTGATTCGTCTGTTGGCCTATCGCCACATTCCGCAGCAGAGCCGCGCCCTCTCTCGAAAGAACATTCTGTTGCGTGATCGCAACACCTGCCAGTTCTGCGGCCGGATCTTCCCGAGTTCCGAACTGACACTGGATCATGTGATGCCACGTTCTCGCGGCGGACGCTCTTCCTGGGAAAATCTGGTGGCGTGCTGCTATCATTGCAACAACACCAAGGGTGACCGCACCCCAGAGGAAGCGGGGCTGAAGCTTGCACGACGCCCTCGCCCCTTTACACTCCATACCTCGCGGCAGTTGATGCGGCTGATTGGCCATCGTGACGAACGTTGGCGTAAATACTTGTTTTACTGAGACTTATTCACACGATGCGGAATCCTAATGGGCTGCGGCGGGTCTCCTGCAGATTTAGGAAACCTTTTAGCCCATAACGCATCTAAATCAGTAATACCACTTCGAGGACACACCCCGGGAAGCAGTTAGGGCAACCCCCTAACTGCTTCTCTTCCTTTTAGCCTAGTTTATTTCGGTTGGCTGTGCTGCGGTTGGGGATGCAATTTGATTGGGAGCTTTGGCTCTCGTCTTGCCCTAGCGCCTGGGCGCTTTGGGAAAGCTTTCCAGCGCGGACGCTTCATCGGGAAACTCTGGAAAGACTTGGTAAAGCTGGGTAACCTTTAGAATCTCCTCGACCTTCGGCGCTAAGCCCACCACTTTCATTGCTCCGCCCCTCTTAACCACCGCGACGTAGCTACGCACCAACCCGCTGATCCCTGAGCTGTCCAAGTAATCAAGATTCTTCAAGTTCAGAACAATATTGCAATGGCCACGCTTCAGCAGCCCCAGAATTGCCTGAAGGAAAGCTTCGCCCTCAAACGAGGTCAGCCTTCCGCTTACATCCACGAGAGACACAACATCAACTTGTCTGATGTTCACTGTGAAACTCACACGATCCTTTCCTGGCTGGTGGTGGGCTAGATTGTATCGTGTGTTCCCGGGAAGGCAAGAGTCTGACGCCACTTTGGCGCTGGGAGTCTACCGAACGTCTATTGCCGCATTACCACGCGAAGGCCCCGCCGCCAACTCTCCACCAGGCCCACGCGGATCACCTCGATCTCTGGCTTGAGGAAGCGCAGCAGGGTGTCTGTACTGGGATGAAAGCGCAACGCGGGTGCCACCAGGTAAATCAATGGCGGATCCGGATGCAGCTCTAACCCAGCGAAATATCCGTAGCGTGCCAGGTCTCCTTCCACCTGCAGGTGCCGAATCCGTGACCAGTAGTCCCCCGCCTGAAGCGGCAGGTCCGGATTCTCCACCGACTTCAATTCGACAATTGCCAGCCGGTGCGCCCGCGTGACGCACAGCAAATCCAGAATCCCGTGCTGTCCAGCAGACTGTGCGAACACTTGCTCGTACACCTGCACGGGGTCGAGCGCCAGATCGATCTGGCTGGCATCGCTTAGCACCAAGGTTTGCATCCAGCGTTCGGCCTGTGCGCGATAAAGAGGGTGGCGCGTGTCGCTTGCCAGTGGGTGGCGGAAGTTCTCCAGGTTCAGCACAAGTTGTTTCAGCGCCACTTCATTGTGCGCGTTGAGTTCCTCCCAGTGTCCTTCCATGCCGAAGGTGAGCTGCCCGTCTGCCCACCGCGCAAACGGTAATCCACGGAATCGCAGCACCACTTCTTGCAATTGTGGCGAAGCGTGCGCGCGAATGGCATCCGGCGCCAGTGCCACGACCGGTGCAATCGTCGTAGCGGCACGGTCCAACAGCAATTGGGTTTCGCGTCGCGGCACCAGCCTTGCATTGATGTTTCCGTTCGCGCAGGGATCGATGCGTTCCAGGGTCTCGCGTTGCGCGTCCCGTTCATACACTTGCACGGCCAGGCGTGGGTCAATGGCATGCAGGCGCGCGGCAAGAGAGGCGGACTTCCCCTTCGGCAGAATCAACCGCAAGCTGGAGAGGTTGCCCTGCCCGTTGCCCTGGCGTGCGCGATCCAGCCAAAGCAGTGCGTAAGTGATGCTGCTCTCGAGGGCATCCTGAGATTCCTCATCGGGAACGGCGAGAAGCGCATACCGCTGCGTCCCTTTATGTGAAATCCCCCGGGCATAGATGCGCGAGAGGGAATGTTCCAGGTCTGCCGCGATGGATAGTTTTTCGAGGGTTTCGTCCGGAAATCGCTCCGCCAGAATGCGCCGGAGTTGCTCGCAGAATTCCTCTCGGGATAGCCCCTTGGCGTCCCGCTGATAATCCAAGCGGACAATTTCCAGCCGCTGCGGTTTAGCGCGGCCAAAGCATTCCACGGCCAGCAAGAGGCGTTTGTCTGATCGGTCTGTGATCGCCAGCACGCGCCGCGTCATATTGCAGTTTTCGGACCACAAATGCAGCAGCGGCTTCGACGGCGCCCCGCGAACTTCCCACGCTAGCGGCGGGCTCGAACTGATCCGCCCACCGTTCTCGCGAATCTCAATCGTGGCGCCCTTCGATAATTCCTGCAGGCGGTCCCGCAGCTCCTCGCACAGTTCCATGCTGCTATACTAATCTAACTATGTGGTTAACGCCGAACTATTTCACGGCAGCCAGTTGCAAGTAGGTGGCACGCACGTAGGGTTGTTGCATGTTCCACGTGGCCGGTATGTGGTCAAACGAAATCTCAATGGGACGCCGTTCCCCCGGTGCAAGTGCGCCCGCCGGCGGGCGCAGTACGCTGCGAGTTTCGCGCAGCGCGACTTGATCCATGGAATCGGCGAACTCCACGGTGAGCGACATCCTCACAATTTTTGCCGGGCCATCGTTAACCACTTCTCCCGAAAGCGTAGTCACCTCCTGATGGATGAAGTTCTCCGCACGGCTCAACGATATGTTCTCGACCTTGACATTTTTGAGGTAGGCCTGCTCGGCCGGCGTCATCTTTGACGCGACTGTTCCCTGAAACAGCAGCGGCCTCTGCCCTGGCACATGGAGAAGAAACCACAAGCTGAGACCGATCGCCAGCGCCACCACGATGCCGATGATCACCGTCACCCATCTACTCGCCTCTTCTTTCGCAGGTTTTTCGGGTAATTGCGATTCATTATGCATAGCCACTTCTCTCAAATTCTCCGCGAGGGTGTTGACAGCTTCAGCGGCCAAGGCTCAAGCGGTGCACCAGCGGTTCCGGCAGCCGCGCGCTTCGCATGCGCTCCTGGACTCTTGCGATGTCATAGGGCACACGCCAGAACTCTACCACCAGGTGCTCCAGATCGGCGATGGCAAATGCTGCTCGCGGATCGGAGTCCCGCGGCTGTCCGACAGACCCGGGATTCAGCAAGTAGCGTTTCGCGTCTTCCACGCGCAGCACGCGGCGGATCTCGTTTTCACGCGGGTGCAACTGCAAAACCTCCAGTTCCGAATCCTGATACGCGAAACCTCCCTGGTGGTGCGTGTGGCCGTAAAACGTGACTGGAAGGGAGGAGTCCAGCAATCCTTCAAGCGCTTGCGCGGGCGTGAACACATATTCATCTTCGTCCTGAAATGCGCCATGCACCAGCATGACTCCTTCCGCTTCCAGCGGGCCTTGCGGCAATGCCGCGAGCCAGTCCATGTTTTCGTTGGAGAGCTGCGAGCGCGTCCAATTAACTGCCATTTTGGCCACTGGATTGAAATCCTCAGTGGACATCAGGTCGGCAACCGCTTTGTCATGATTGCCGCGAATCGTCGCCGCGCCAAGTTCCCGAATACGCGTGGTGACTTCGTTTGGGTCCGGCCCGTAACCGACCACGTCTCCCAAGCACACTACGCGTTCCCAACTCCCTTGCGCCGCTTCGAGGGAGGCTTCTAGGGCCGTCAAATTGGCATGGAGATCGCTGAGAACTAGAAGTCGCATCCGGCCTGTCCGAAGTGTGCCCAAGAGTATAGATGAAGCCGGGGGTCTAAGCGCAAGGCAATGTGAACGTTCATCAACACGATGATGTCTCCCACTGTGGCTAGAAACGTTACAGGAAAATATCAGCGACCGCGAAACATTCCACCGGCGAATCTCGTCTATACGGGTGCGGCCGATGTTCGGGCTGTTCGGGACGAAACGAGATTTAGTAAAGAAACCCCGCGGTGGCAGCCGCGGGGCCATTGACACACAGTTATTCCGGATCGTGAACCAGGAAAAAGAGGTGTCTTCCTCGCGAGGCTACCTTTTCCCCTGCCTGCGTGTCAACTCTCTCGTCCTGCAATGGCCAATCGGCTGACTCGCTCCTTGAAAGGAAATGACACGCATGAGCACCAATTCCATCGTTCGCAGTTTGATTCTGGCCTCGGCCCTGGCCATTTCGGTTCCCGCGTTCGCCAAGCCCATGGTCAAGGATCTTCCCATCACTCGCACTATGCACGTTGGCCAAACCAGCATTCAATCCGGCGACTACCGCATCCTCATTGACGGCACTCACCTCACCATCCAAAAAGGCAAGAACGTCGTGGCCCAGGCGGAAGGCCGCTGGGAAGACCGCGACTCAAAACCTTCCTATGACGAAATCGTTTCCGACGGCGACGGTAAAATGTTGGAACTGCGTTTTGGCGGCAAAAAGAGCGTTTTCGTATTGGCCCAGTAAGGTGTCGACACGTGATTTCTACCCTTGAATTAACGGGGAAGCTGTATCCATCCGCAGCTTCCCTCCTTTTTTGGGCCACCAGGGAATTTCTGAAATGGCAGACACCGGTGGCTGCCGCGAGTGAACTTCTCTCTATATTTGCGCTCGTTGTATATGCACGCTTTTTCGCGCTTTTCCGATATACGCTCCTCGCTAGCGAATGAGCATGCAGTCACCATAGCTGTAGAACCGGTAGCGCACATCTACGGCGTGACGGTAGGCCGCCAGAATCGCCTCGCGGCCCGCAAAAGCCGAAACCAGCGCCAGTAAAGTTGATTTCGGCAAATGAAAATTCGTCAGAAGACCCTCCACCACGCGGAAGACGTGCCCCGGGAAGATGAACAAGCTAGCCTCGGCCTTTCCCGCACTGATGATTCTGTTGTCGCCTCGCTGTGCCGCCTGGGCCGCCGCATCTTCCAACGCGCGCACAACCGTTGTGCCCACCGCAATCACCAGGCGCTGTGCTTCCCTGGCATGTTGCATTCTCTCTGCTACTTCTTCGGAGATTTCGTACGCCTCCGAATGAATCTTGTGCTCTTCCACGGTCTCCCCGTGGATGGGCTGAAACGTTCCCAATCCTACGTGCAAAGTAATCTCACAAATTTCGCAGCCGCGGTTTCGTATTTTATCAAGAATTTCTTGCGTGAAGTGCAAACCTGCCGTTGGCGCGGCCACGGCCCCGGGGTTCTGCGCATACACCGTCTGGTACCGTTCGCGATCGGATGATTCATCGGGGCGGTCGATATAAGGTGGCAGCGGCACGTGTCCCAACCGTTCAATGTTCTCTTCCACGCTGTGCCTGTTGTGGGAGCGAAAGCGGATCGTGCGCAAACCCAACTCTTCGCGCGCCAGGATTTCGCCTTCCAACTCTCCTCCGCCGAACAGCACGCGCTCTCCGACGGCCATTTTTCGGCCCGGACGCACCAGGACCTCCCAGATCTCCAACTCAATTCTTCGCGTAAGGAAAACCTCCACTGTCCCGGTCAAATGTTCCTTAGCCGTCTTGCGCGATGGCGACTGCGAATGAACACCGGCGCGTTTTCCAAACAAACGTGCAGGCAGAACGCGAGCATTGTTCAGCACGAGAAGTTCATCGCCGCGGAGTAATTCCGGCAATTGCGAGAACGAGCGATCCTCCCAGGCACCGTTTCTCCGATCGAGCAGCAACATCCTCGAGGCATCACGGAGCGTCGCGGGCCGCTGCGCGATTAACTCGCCTGGCAATTCGTAGTCGAACGCGTCAACTCTCATTGGTCCGAACTATAACAAAACAGATGAAATGGAATTGTAATTATGCCCCCCCGTCTCCTCTCGTCAGGAGAAATGCAAACATACGGGTTGTCGCCATCTTGTATATCTATGGAAACAAAAATCTTAATATGAGCGTCGGGTGTGCTAAAAATGACTTGACAATAAGGCACTAAGATTTTATTATCCATGCGACATCAATGGCGGACTTCACCTTGAGAACTACTTTAACCCGTTTTGAACCTTTCCGCGGGGTTTCCACTCTGCAGGACCAGATCAACCGACTCCTTAACGAGGCTTTTGATCGCACTTCGGATGGGGCCAACCTGACGACTTGGGCGCCTCCGGTTGACATCTACGAGACCGAGCACGAGCTCGTCGTCAAAGCGGATCTCCCGGACATTAAGCCAGAAGATCTCGACATCCGTGTCGAAAACAACAATCTCACAATTCGCGGTGAACGCAAGTTCGGGAAGAAAGTAAACGAAGACAACTATCTGCGCGTGGAGCGCTCCTACGGCTCCTTTAGCCGCAGCTTCTCTCTTGCCAACACCGTGAACGCCGATGCGATCAAGGCCGACTACAAGGACGGCGTGCTGACGTTGAGCATCCCCAAGCGCGAGGAAGCCAAGCCGAAGCAGATCAAGGTCAACGTGGAAGCGCCCGCCGCGGCTGCTGCTGCCGCTAAGGCATAAATCGTTCAATCGGGAACCCTCGTGGGATAGCATAGGGGGCTGGCATTCGCGCCAGCCCCTTTTCTTTAGAGAGCAAGGGAAGTGAGGAAATATGCTGCGATTCGATAAAATGACGGTGAAAGCCCAGGAAGCTCTGCAAGCAGCGGAGGGCGTTGCCGCGCGCCATGAGAACCAATCGATCGAGCCCGTGCATCTTCTTGAGGCGCTGATCCAGCAGCCTGATGGCGTTGTGCCGCCGTTGCTGGCTCGCCTGGGCATTCGCGCGGAACTGCTCAACCAGGATCTCGAGCGCGAAATCGAGCGTTTGCCAAAGGTTCGCGGCTTCGCGCAGCAAACCATGAGCCGCGCGCTGAATGACGTGTTGGAACGCGCCTTCGACGAGGCCGACAAATTCAAGGACGAGTATGTTTCCACTGAGCATCTTTTCCTGGCCATTGCCGGCCAGGACCGCGATCCCGCCGGCCAATTGCTCAAGAAAAATGGAGCGTCCTACGAAGCTATCCTGCAGGCTCTCGCGGGTGTGCGCGGCAGCCAGCGCGTCACGTCGCAAAATCCGGAGGCGACTTATGCGGCGCTCGAAAAATACGCGCGCGACCTGACGGAACTGGCCCGCCGCTCCAAACTCGACCCAGTCATCGGCCGCGACGAGGAAATTCGCCGCGTGATGCAGATCCTGGCGCGCCGCACAAAGAACAATCCCGTGCTGATCGGTGAACCCGGTGTTGGCAAGACCGCAATCGTTGAAGGCCTGGCACAACGCATCGTTTCCGGCGATGTTCCCGACGTTTTGAAAACCAAACGGCTCGTCGCTCTGGACCTTGCGGCTATGGTTGCGGGCGCAAAATATCGCGGCGAATTTGAAGATCGCTTGAAAGCGGTCCTGAAGGAAATTGCCGAAGCCGAAGGTCAGATCATTCTGTTCATCGACGAGTTGCATACCCTTGTTGGCGCGGGCGCTGCCGAAGGCGCAATGGACGCCTCCAACATGTTGAAACCAGCGCTGGCGCGGGGTGAATTGCGCGCGATTGGCGCCACTACCCTCAACGAATACAAGAAATATATCGAGAAAGACCCCGCGCTCGAGCGCCGTTTCCAGCCGGTTTTAGTATCCGAGCCCACGGTCGAGGACACGATAGCCATTTTGCGCGGCCTGAAGGACCGCTACGAGGTGCATCACGGCGTGCGCATCAAGGATTCTGCCATCATCGCCGCCGCCACGCTCTCGCACCGCTACATCTCTGACCGCTTCCTGCCGGACAAAGCCATTGATTTGATCGATGAAGCCGCCGCCAGTCTGCGCATGCAGATTGATTCCCTCCCAACCGAAATTGACGAAATCGAGCGGCGCATTATGCAGCTTGAAATTGAACGCCAGGCGCTGTTGAAGGAGACTGACGCGCATTCCGTGGAGCGCCGCGCGCAGATCGAAAAGGAACTGGCCAAACTGCGCGAGGATTCCAGCGCGCGCAAAGCTCGTTGGCAAGCGGAGAAGGCCGCCATCGCGAAAACCCGCAAGTTGAAAGAGCAGATTGATCAGCTCAAGGCCGAAGAGCAGCGTTACGAGCGGGCCGGAGAACTCGCCAAGGTCGCGGAAATCCGCTACGGCAAGATCGCGCAGGCGGAACGCGAATTGAAAGCTGCCGAGGACGATTTTGACGCCGTTCAAAAAAACTCACGCATGCTCAAGGAAGAAGTCGATGAAGAAGACATCGCCAAGCTCGTAAGTAAGTGGACAGGCATTCCTGTTGGGCGATTGCTTGAGGGTGAAGCGCAAAAGCTTGTGCACATGGAGGAGCGACTCCGCCAGCGCGTTGTCGGCCAGGAAGATGCTCTCGCGCGCGTGTCCAATGCGGTCCGCCGTAGCCGCGCTGGGCTTTCCGACGCCAAGCGCCCCATCGGCTCGTTCATCTTTCTCGGGCCAACTGGTGTGGGCAAAACCGAATTGGCCCGCGCTCTCGCGGAATTCCTTTTTGACGATGAGAAGTTGATGATTCGCATCGATATGTCTGAGTACATGGAAAAGCACACCGTTTCCAGGCTGATTGGCGCCCCGCCGGGCTATGTCGGCTACGAAGAAGGCGGGCAGCTCACCGAACAGGTCCGCCGCCACCCTTATTCCGTCATATTGTTCGACGAAATCGAGAAGGCTCACCCAGACGTCTTCAACGTATTGTTGCAGATTCTGGAAGATGGGCGTTTAACTGACGGCAAGGGCCGCACCGTCGATTTTCGCAACACTGTTCTAATCATGACCAGCAACGTCGGTTCGACGGCTATCTTTGAACTTGCGGGCAAGGATCCCGAGCGTGCTCGCAAGGAAGCGATGGAAGCATTACGCGCGGCGTTCCGGCCGGAATTCCTTAACCGCATTGATGAAATCGTGATTTTCAACCCGCTCGGCAAGGAGCAACTGGAACGCATCGTGGTGCTGCTGCTCAAGAATGTCGAAAAACTCCTCGCCGAACGACAAATTATGCTGGAGTTGACGCGGCCCGCTATCGAATTGCTTCTACATGAAGGTTTCGATCCAGCTTATGGCGCGCGGCCGCTGCGGCGTACCATTCAGCGCCTCGTTCAGGATCCCCTGGCGTTACAGATTCTGGAAGGTGCGGTTCTCCCCGGGGATCATGTGCGCGTCGACCGCGCCGGCGGGAAAGATGCAATGCGCTTCGAGCGTCTGCCCGCCAAGCCCGCGGCCACCGCTGCGAGGAAATAATGGCGAAAATTCGCTTCTCCCTTGAAGGAAGGTTAACCACATGAAAGTTTTGCGAACAGGTGCTCTTCTGATCTTGCTGAGTGTGTTGTTGGTGCTTGTGGGTGGCGCTCTTGGCGGACGTGGCGGCATGCAGATCGCTCTGCTCATCGCCATTGTGATGAACGGCATCTCGTACTTTTTTTCCGATAAAATTGCCCTGGCATCCAGCGGCGCGCAACCGGTGACTCGCGAGCAGTTGCCCCGGCTATATCAGGTGATGGAACGCCTCGCCGCCAAAACCAACATACCAGTGCCCAAACTCTACGTTGTTCCTGAAGCCGCCCCAAATGCCTTCGCCACTGGGCGGAGTCCGAGTCACGCGTCTGTCGCGGTCACGCAAGGTCTCCTGCAAATCATGAACGACGACGAACTCGAAGGCGTCATCGCTCACGAACTTTCTCACGTTCGCAATTACGACATCTTGACCAGCTCCATCGCTGCCACCCTCGCCGGCGCGGTCACTTATATTGCCCAGATGGGCCGCTGGGCAATGATCTTCCGCGGTTACGGCGGAAGTGGCGATGATCGAGAAGGCGGCGGGTTGTCAGCCCTGTTCATGATTTTCCTCGCCCCCTTCGCCGCGCTGCTGCTGCAACTCTTTTTGTCACGTACGCGCGAATATGCCGCCGACGAAACTGGAGCTCGCATGGTCGGTCAACCTTATGGCTTGATTAGCGCTTTGGAGAAGCTCGGGACGTATAACCGGCGCATTCCCACTTCGGCCATTTCGCCCAGCACCTCTTCCCTATGCATCGTCAAACCAATGTTCAGCGGAGGTAGGCTTGGATCGCTGTTCAGTACCCATCCCCCACTGGAAGAGCGCATAGCGGCGCTTCGCCAGATGGTGAACACTCCATTGCGGTGATCCAAAGCCACGTGCAACGCATGTTCATCCTGCGGTAAAGATTTCCGCTTATGGGAATGGCGTCTGGCCCAGCGCTCCATTTCCTTTTTGCCAACCCACGTATTTTAAATGAGTTAGAAAATCGACGGATTCTTCAATGATTTGGCTTCCCAAATGCACTTATCCGCATCGCCAGCCGCAGTCTTCTTAACAAGACTTGAGGGATACGGGTCATGAGCTGTCGAGATACTATTCATCTGATTTGTATGTACTTAGAGGGGAAACTCTCTCCTGGGGTCCAAGTTGAAATCGAGCGCCATCTGCATTCTTGTCCGGACTGTCGGCTGGTTCTGGACGCAGCGACGACCACTTTGGATCGTTATTTCGGGCCTTCCAAACTGACTTCAAATTCCCAAGCCGCATGAGCCGCTCTTACTAACGTACTCACCTCTCTAGGCTTATTGAACCTAGAAGCTGCGATTATGGCTTCTCGCGTTTCCATTCATATCTGTGAAATCCATCTTTAAACACCTATGAAAAACCTGCAAAATTTACGTTGGTAGAGGTGCAAAGGTAATCTTTACTGGTACTAGTACCTATTACCAATCGCTTCTTCCCCATTCTTTTCCTAATTAACCCTTTCATCTTTAAGTTCTTAGCCTCACGACCACCCGCAATACCAGTTTGGTTCCATGAGTGCCCGCTGTCTATCTCGCAGGGCGGCAACGCCAGAAGGAGAGTAAGTCAATGAGCGAGTTTCAGGAAACGAACATCCAGAGCACCGCAGGCACTCCCCGGTGGGTAGGCCTGGCCATCGCGGCGCTTGGTGGGCTTTCCCTTATCGGCATCGGATTGGGCTGGGGTGCTTATAATCATGCTAACTCCGTTGAGCAATCTATCCAGGCTTCTTTGAAGCAAGAGAATGATGCACTCGGACAGCGCCTGGCCAAGTCTGACGACCAGAACCAGCAATTGCAGAGCGACCTCAAAGTCGTCACGGACAAACTGAACGTTACGCAGGAAGAACTGATCAACGCGCGCAAGCAGTCGAAGGTGGCCATCGCCTCCTACGACAAGAAGTTGACCGGCCTCGAGTCCAATGTGAACACGCAGCTTGCCACCAAAGCCAGCACCGATGACGTGAACAAGTTGAACGGCGACGTGACCGGCGTCAAGAGTGACCTCGATGTCACCAAAGCCAAACTAGACCGTTCCATGGGCGACATGAACGTGATGAGTGGACTGATTGCCCGCAACCATGATGACCTGGAAGAACTCAGACGGCGCGGCGATCGCAACTACTTTGAATTCACGCTGACCAAGTCCAAGACCCCGCAGCGTGTCGGGCCTGTGCAGATGTCCTTGAACAAGACCGATTCGAAAAAGTCCAAGTACACCATGACCGTGCTTGCGGATGACAAGTCCATCGAGAAAAAGGACAAGACCGCCGGCGAACCCGTGCAATTCTACGTCAAGGGCAGCGCACACATGTCTCCTTACGAGATCGTCGTGTTCGATGTGGGCAAGAATCAGATCACCGGCTACCTGTCTACGCCCAAGTCCGCGGCAGCAGCAACGGCCGCCAGCAATACGCCCGCACAATAACCAACTTCGGCCTGCATTATCCATGCAAGTCCATTTCCTTGAGAGCGATGTGAAAAGGGAGGACCCAGGGAATCCTCCCTTTTCTTTTGCCCGCTGAAACCCTCTGGCACTTTCTGCGTCTAACAATCAACTGCCTCTGGACAGCTTTCCGGCGCTGTGCCAATCTAAAGGCCTTCGGACGGAAGTCATTTGAAGCAGTTTCCTATGAGGGGGAGGAACGATGAAAACTAAATCCGTAGCAGGCTTGGTGCTCGCTCTCTTTGCGGCAGGGCTATTGTACGCTGCCACTGGGACCTGGACCGGCTATATTTCCGACAGCATGTGCGGGGCAAAAGGCGCCAACGATAAGCACGCCGATTGCGCCGCCAAATGCGTGAAGGAGCATGGCGCGAAGTATGTCTTCGTCAACGATGCCGATAAGAAGGTGTACGCCATCGATGACCAGGACAAGGTTGCCGCTCACGCCGGCCATCACGTCACCGTGAAGGGCTCGGTTGATGGGGACAATCTGAAGCTCACCTCCATCGAAATGGCCAAGTAAGACTCTCAATCTGAGCATTGTTTTTGAACAGGCAGGATTCCGCTCCTGCCTGTTTTCTTTTGGCACGGCCGCCAATTTCCGATACGATGAGTCTTCGCTTATGTCCGCAACTCTTCTTCACATTGACCGCGCATTCACCCCTCTAACGGAAATTTACGACGCCGGCATCTTGATCCGCGACGGCATGATTGAAGCCATCGGCCCGCGCAACTCTATCTCTCTTCCCGCCGGTGCCAACGAAGTCAATGCCAGCGGCAAGATCGCGGCTCCCGGCTTTCTCGACGTCCACATTCATGGTGCCGGCGGCCACGATGTGATGGAAGGCACGCCGGACGCGCTCCAGACCGTGTCTAAAACCATTGCGGCTCACGGCACAACCTCGTTCGTGGCCACAACCGTCACCGCCAGCCCTGAAAATATCTGCAAAGCGTCGGAGGGAATCTCCCGCTACATCGCACGGCAACACGAGACGGGGGATACTCGCGCCGAAATCCTCGGTATCCACTTCGAAGGGCCGTTCATAAGCCCAGCGCGCCGTGGCGTTCACCCGGTGGAATGGTTGAAGCTGCCCTCCACGGAATTGCTTGCAAAGTTTATCGACGCGGCTTGCGGTCACGCCCGCATCCTCACAATCGCGCCTGAACTTCTCGGGGCCCTGCCTTGCATTGATGCCGCGCGAAGATCCGGAATAGTTGTCGGGATTGGGCATACCGACGCTACCTGCGAACAGGCGTTCGCAGCTTTCGATCATGGTGCACGCCATGCCATCCATATGTACAACGCCATGCGCCCATTTTCTCATCGCGATCCTGGCGTCATCGGCGCTGTCCTCACGACTCCCGGCGTCACCGCGGAACTCATCGCCGATGGAGTGCACGTCGAGGAAACGGCGATGCGCCTGCTCCTTCAAGCAAAAGGCGCGGGTGGCGTCATCCTGATCAGTGACGGTATTTCCGCCACGGGTATGCTCGATGGGACATACAGGCTGGGTTCATTCGAGGTAACTGTGAGCGGCGGCGTCTGCCGGAATGCCGAGGGTAAGCTGGCCGGCAGCACCCTGACGCTGGACCGCGCTCTGCGCAACATTGTTGCTCTAGGCGCCTCCTTTGCCGATGCCCTTCGCATGCTCACCCTGAATCCCGCAACCCTGCTGGGCATTGAATCCAAAAAAGGCTCGCTACGCGCAGGGGCGGACGCGGATATTATTCTCCTGGATGATGCGCTGAATGTGACGCAAGTGTGGACCCGCGGCTGTACAAATTAAGCCGACTTAATTCCAAAAGCCGTCGCTTCAGTCCGAAGCCACCGGAACGCCGCGGTACTTCCTGACGATCTGTACGCGGATTACTGAGCGCGCCAAAGCCACCGAAGCGCGGTCCCAATCGATGTTTGTGTCGTTGGAAGCCAGCCGCTTCTCCGCACGCGCCCGTGCTGCTTCGGCCCGGTTGAGATCAATCTCTTCCGCGCGCTCGGCAGTTTCTGCCAGCACAGTCACGCGGTCAGGCAGCACCTCCGCGAATCCGCGTATCACCGCAAGCGAGGTCGGCTGGATTGAGGTAGCCTTCCGGTACGTCAGTTCGCCGATCCCCAGTTCGGTCATCAGCGGCGCGTGCCCTGGCAATACCCCGAGCTCACCTCCTAGCCCGGGAATCGTCACCTCGACCACCGTGTCCCGCAGCAGTTGCCGCTCCGGCGTCACCACGACCAATTCTATGGAATCCGGCAGCATCTTCTTCCTTCCTAAACGCCGGCCTTCATCTTCTCGGCCTTCTCCAGCACTTCCTCGATCGTGCCAACCATGTAAAATGCCTGCTCCGGGATATCGTCGTACTTACCTTCCACGATTTCCTTGAAGCTGCGCACGGTGTCTTCGATCTTCACATACTTCCCTTCAAGGCCGGTGAACTGCGCGGCGACGTACATGGGCTGCGAGAGGAATTTCTCGATTCTTCTGGCCCGCGCCACGGAGCGTTTGTCCTCATCGGAAAGTTCCTCGATACCCAGGATCGCGATGATGTCTTGCAAGTCCTTATAGCGCTGCAGGACCGATTTCACCGCGCGGGCCACACTGTAATGCTCCTGCCCGACCACGCGTGGGTCCAAAATTCGCGAACTGCTGGCTAGTGGATCGACTGCCGGATAAATCCCGCGCTCCACGATCTGCCGGCTCAGGTTGGTCGTCGCGTCCAGGTGCGTGAAGGTCGCAGCCGGCGCCGGATCCGTATAGTCGTCCGCAGGCACGTAGACCGCCTGCACGGACGTGATGGAACCCGTCTTCGTAGACGTGATGCGCTCCTCCAATTCACCGATTTCCGTGTTCAGGTTGGGTTGGTATCCCACCGCGGACGGCATGCGGCCCAACAGCGCGGAAACTTCGGAGCCCGCTTGCACGAAGCGGAAAATATTGTCGATGAAGAGCAGCACGTCCAGGTGTTCCTCGTCCCGGAAATATTCCGCCACGGTCAGTCCCGTCAGGCCGACGCGCAGGCGCGCTCCGGGCGGTTCTGTCATCTGTCCGTAAATCAGCGCGGCGCGTGATTTTTCTGGGTCGCCCGGCACCACAACGCCAGATTCCTGGAATTCCAGGTACAGGTCGTTCCCTTCGCGCGTCCGTTCGCCCACGCCGGCGAACACGGAAACGCCGCCGTGCTTCATGGCCACGTTGTGAATCAGTTCCTGAATCAACACGGTTTTGCCGACACCCGCGCCGCCAAACAATCCAATCTTGCCACCCTTCAAAAACGGCTGAATCAGGTCCACCACCTTGATTCCAGTCTCGAACATTTCCAGCGCCGTAGACTGGTCTTCCAGCGTCGGGGACGGCCGATGAATCGGATAGAACGTTTGCGCTTTCACCGGTCCCAGATTGTCCACTGGCTTGCCCAGCACGTTCAGCACGCGTCCCAGCGTGGCCCGCCCTACTGGCACTTCGATGGGTTTCCCGGTGTCGTAAGCTCTCATGCCCCGCACCATGCCCTCGGTTGGCTCCATCGCGACGGCGCGCACGCGTCCTTCTCCCAGGTGTTGTTGAACTTCCGCGGTCACGTCCAGCGGCGTGGGAACGTTGAAACCTTCGCTGGTGATGCGCACCGCGTTGTAAATGGCCGGCAGGTGCCCGGATTCATACTGAATGTCCAGCACAGGTCCGATGATCTGCACCACATGTCCCACCGCTGCGTATTGCTCCGCCATCTTCGGCTCCTCTAATTTCCTATCGTGACTTGTGGCTTGCGATTTGTGACTCGTCACGATTCACAAACCACGAACTGCGAGTCACGTTCATGCCATTACGCCGTTCCCGCCGCTCCGCTCACAATCTCAATAATCTCTTTCGTTATGGCCGCTTGCCGCACCTTGTTCATGTACAGCGTCAGCGCGTCAATCACGTCGCCGGCATTGTTGGTAGCCGCTTCCATCGCCGTCATCCGCGCCGCATGCTCCGCCGCGGAGGATTCCAGCATCGAGCGCAACACCTGTGTCTCGACATACCTCGGCAGCAGCTGGCCCAGTATCTGTTCTTCGGGCTGCTCATAGATGTACTCGATCCGCGCGCATTCCGCCTCCGCCGGAGTCTCTTCGCCACTCTCGATCGCTTCCACCGGCAAAAGCTTTTCCACGGTCAAGCGCGGTGCCAGCACGTTCTTGAACTCGCTGAAGATCACATAAACCGCATCTACGGACTCTCGCGTATAAAGATCTATCACCAGATTGGCAATCTCTCGCGCAATCCCAAAATCCACTCGCGCCAGGACGTTCACATATTCCCCGGCAAATTGCATCCCCATCTTCCGCAGCATGTCCCGCCCCTTTTTCCCGATGGGAATGGTGACGATCTTTTTGCCCTTCTTGCTGCGAATGAATTCCCCGGCCAACTTCAGGATGTTCGCATTGAACGCCCCCGCCAGCCCGCGTTCGCCGGCCAGCACCAACACCAGGATGCGTTCTTCAGGACGCTTTGCCAGCAGGGGGTGTTGCGGCGATTCGATCCGCGCCATCGTGGATCGCAGCACGCGCACCAGTTCCTTGGCATAGGGCCGTGCCGCCAGGGCCGCTTCCTGCGCCCGGCGCAGTCGAGCAGCGGAGACAAACTTCATCGCGCGGGTAATCTGCTGGGTGTTTTTCACCGAGCGGATGCGTCGCCGGAAATCAAGAAGTGTGGGCATGTTTTATCGCCGGTCTGTTTAGTGCGCTTCTGCCGCAATCGCCGCCGTAAAGCGTTCCTTAAACGCATCGATGGCAGGCTTGAGCTCCGCCTTGATGCCGTCGTCGAGCGCTTTCTTTGTGGCGATTTCCTTCAGCACGCCAGCATAATTGGTCTCGACAAATTGCAGGAACTCGCGCTCGAAGCGACGCACCTCGCTCACGGGAATGGTGTCCAGCACGCCAGTCGTTGCGATATATAGCGCCACGACCTGCTTTTCCACGGAAAGCGGCGCATACTGATCCTGCTTCAAGACTTCCGTCAGCCGCTGCCCGCGCGCCAACTGCGCTTGAGTCACTTTATCCAATTGGTCGGAGCCAAACTGGGCGAACGCCGCCAGCTCGCGGAACTGCGCCATGTCCAGTCGCAGTGTTCCAGCCACTTGTCGCATAGCCTTAATCTGCGCGTTGCCGCCGACGCGGCTCACCGAAATGCCCACGTTGATTGCAGGGCGGATGCCTGCGTTGAACAGGTCCGACTCCAGGTAAATTTGGCCGTCGGTAATCGAAATTACGTTCGTGGGAATGTACGCTGAAACGTCGCCCGCCTGCGTTTCAATCACGGGAAGAGACGTCAGCGACCCGCCACCCAGCTTGTCATTCAATTTCGCCGCGCGTTCCAGCAAACGGGAATGGAGATAGAACACGTCGCCCGGATACGCTTCGCGTCCCGGTGGACGTCGCAGCAGCAGCGAGATCTCACGGTAGGCCTGCGCGTGCTTCGAAAGGTCATCGTAGAAGGTGACCGCGTGCATTTTATTGTCGCGGAAGTATTCGCCCATCGCGCAAGCCGCGTATGGCGCGATGTATTGCAACGAAGCAGGCTCCGCCGCGGAGGACGCTACCACGATCGTGTAGTCCATCGCGCCCGCATCCGTCAGCACCTTCACCACCTGCGCAATCGTCGAGCGTTTTTGCCCGATTGCGCAGTAGATGCAGATCATGTCGTTGCCCTTCTGGTTGATGATGGTGTCCAGAATGATGGCGGTCTTGCCCGTCTGGCGGTCGCCGATAATCAGCTCGCGCTGTCCGCGGCCGATCGGAATCATGGAGTCGATCGCCTTGATGCCCGTCTGCAGCGGTTCGCGCACCGGTTGGCGGTCCAGTACGCCCGGCGCGATACGTTCCAAAGGAATGCGCAGCTTCGTGGTGATGGGTCCTTTATCGTCAATCGGCTCGCCCAGCGGATTCACCACACGGCCAATCAATTCCGGCCCCGCCGGCACGGACATAATCGTGTTCGTGCGGCGCACCACGTCGCCTTCCTTGAGTTCCGAGGATTCCCCCAGCAGCACCGCGCCCACATCTTCTTCTTCCAAGTTCAACGCGAGTCCGAAGATGTTGTGCGGAAACGCCAGCATTTCGCCGGACATGGCCTTTTCCAGGCCGTAAATCCGCGCGATTCCGTCGCCCACGCTGATAATCGCGCCGACTTCGTCCACAGACACGCTCTGTTCGTAATTCGCGATCTGCTCTCGCAGGATCTTGCTGATTTCGTCTGCCTTGATGTTCGCCATGCCTGCTCCGTTCCCGAATGTCTATTCCGCCGTCAAGCGCACGCGTAATTCGTTTAAGCGGCTGCGCACTGAACCGTCGTAAATCGTGTCTCCTATACGCACCACCGCGCCGCCCAGCAGTTCCGGTTCCAGCTCATACGTCGCCTGAATCTTTTTGCCCGTCAAGCGTTCCAGCGTTTGTAGCAGTTGCTTTTTCTGTGCTTCGTTCAAGTTCGTCGCAGACGAGACTGCCGCTTCAGCGATGCCTTGCCTCTGCCGGATCACTTTCTGGAAGACCTTCAGAGTATCGGGCAGCAAAGAGGTTCGCTGATTGTCCACCATCACAAACAGGAAATTCCGGATGATTTTGCTGACACCCATGCGCGCCGACAATTTCTCGATTACGCCGTGCTTGGCTTCACGCGTTACTTCAGGACTCTCCAAAAATGTCCGCAGTTCAGCAGATTCGGCAAACGCTGCGCCAAATTCACCCAACTGTTTCAGGGCGGGTTCGGCCGCGCCTTGTTCCAGCGCGATATCCGCCAGCGCGTTCGCGTATTGCGCGCTCGCCGATTTCAATTCAGCCTCCCCTGCAGGCTTTGCACAAATTGATTCATCAGAGCTTCCTGCACGCTCGGCGTCATCTGCCTGGCTACCAGCGATTCCGCCCCATCCACCGCCAGTTTTGCCGCCAAGGCCTTCAATTCCACGCGAGCCACGCGCTCGGCCGCTTCAATCTCCGCTTTCGCCGCCACGCCAATCTTTTCCACATCGTTCCTCGTGACGATGCGCAGGCGCTCAATTCCCGCGCCGGCTTCCCGCTGCGCAAGAGCGCGGAATTCCGCGATTTCCTTTTCCAGACTCCCCAGTTTCGCCGCGGCATCCTCGAGTTTCTTCTCCGCCTCCGCTTTTGCCGCCGTGGCTTTGGCAATCGTCGCGCTGATGCTGTCGGCACTGCGGCGGAATACTGGCGGCAACAGTTTCGCGAAAACCCAATAGGTCACGCCCGCCAGAATCACAAAGTGAATCCACCTGAACGCGATTCCGACCGGTTGCTCCGCTGCGCTGCCACCTCCTTCTGCCGCACGCGCTGCCACCGTATTCAGAAGCAGCACGATGGCCGTCAGGATCCCTCGTGTGAATTCTATACTCTTCATCGGGCTTCTCTCGCCGGGTTGCTGGGTGCCGGTGCTGGCGGTACTTGCATCACACGCCGCGCGATCTCCACGGAAAGCTGCGCCACGGTTGCTTCAATCTCCTTCTTTGCCGCCGCCAATTCTCCGGCCACGCGATCCTTCGCCACGTTTACTTCTCCGCTGGCTTTTGCCCGCGCCTCTTTCAAATAAGCCGCACGCTCGTCCAGGAGTTTCTTCCGTTCGGCTTCCTGCTCCACGTACACCTTCGCCCGCGCCTGCTTCAGCGCGTCTTCATACTGCTTCACTTTCTCTGCCGCGGCCGCTTGTGCCGCTTCGGCGGCTTTCTGCGCACCCAGCGTGCGCGCGTCGCGCTCTGTCATCACTTTCAGAAGGGGTTGGAAGAATACGGATCGCAGGATGAAATAGAAAATGAGGACGATCAGGGCTACAGGCACAGCCCGAAGAAAGAGTTCCCCTATTTGGTGAACCAACTGGGTCATTAGGTTGTTTCGCCTATGCCTTCAGGTTGGCAGCCACTCCATGCCCAAGACCCGGTAGGAGCATACGGTTACCTGCGCGCCGCCTCACAGAACCACCATTTATAACATTCGCCGCAACTCCCCGTCAACGAAACGCCCCCGGCAATATGACATTCTTCGCGGGCAAATGATACTCAAGGAATCACTGTGGCAACCCGTGCCCTGGCCCGCCTCGTCTTTTGCTCAATCCTCTACCCGGTCGCAAAATGCCCCCATTCGCCGGTATTTGACCGCTATTCGCCGAAAACGACAAGACATCCTCCATTCTCACGCCTAACCTCACAACATGGAGCGCGACACATACTTAGTGGGAGATGAGGGCATGACTATCGCAAATCGGCAGGCTTCCGCAGCTTTAACCACACCGAGAAGAATATTGATAATAGGAGGAGCAGGGCTTTTAATCCTGGCCGGGCTTGTGCTACAGCTGGGGATGCTAAGCTACGG
Source organism: Candidatus Acidiferrales bacterium (assembly GCA_963702915.1). GTDB lineage: Bacteria > Acidobacteriota > Terriglobia > Acidiferrales > UBA7541 > Acidiferrum. Next base: position 4,198,479 of record OY969770.1, on the reverse strand, counting down.
CCACATACAATCCAGCCACATGTGGATAGCCTCAACGGTTGTGGAGAGCGCTTGGAGTATGCTCATCTTGCAAATGGATGCGCAGGGGGTGCACGCAGTGGCGACATTCTGGCCGTTGCTTCTCATCAGCATGGGCCTGGCGATCTTGCTCCTCACGCGCCATGAAGCCGTTCAGCCTGTGCTCTCTCGCTCCCAGGGAAGGCAAAATCATGCTCAATAATTCTCGCCGATTCCCCTCGGGCCTGACTTGGGGGCTCGCCATCATCGCGATTGGCTTGATTTTCCTGCTGGACCAGATGGAGATCGTTTCAGCTCACCACGTGTTTCTGTATTTCTGGCCGGCATTCCTCATTTTTTTCGGTGTCGAAGGGCTTGTCTTTTGTCACGGCCCCGGCAGGTTCTGGGGTTCGTTCCTGACGCTGGCTGGCGTTGTGCTCCTGTTGAGTAATCTCGGATATCTTCACGTCCGCTGGACCTACTTTTGGCCTTTGGCCATCATCCTCTGGGGAATCTGGATCCTTTGGCGCTCGTTTGGTGGCGGCTCGTCCTGGGGACCAAAGTGGGTTAGACCGATGATGAACATCGATGCCGGGAGGGAATTTGTTTCCGACTCTCCGGATATGCAGTCGGACGTTGTATTCAGCGCTACCCACCGCCGGATTAATTCCAAGAATTTCAGGGGCGGGAAAGTCGCGGCGGTTTTCGGCGAACTCAAGATTGATCTTACCGAGGCTGAAATCGAAGGCGACGAGGCAATGATCCATCTCGACGCCGTCTTTGGCGCCGTGGAAATTCGCGTTCCTAACACTTGGGTGGTGGTTAGCCGCGGCGCAGCAGTCTTTGGTGAGTATTCTGACAGGACTGTTCATGCACAACCATCGGGCCCAGGCACCAAGCGTTTGATCGTCAAGGGCGGCGCTGTTTTTGGAAGCGTCGTAATCAAGAATTGAAGCGCACATGCACCCGATTCTCAGCCGCGTGAGCCGTCTTGCGCTCTATCTCCTCGCATGGATTCCTCTCGCGGCGTTGCTGGCTTATCTCTTGGCCGCAACGGGAGGAATGACCAGGCGCGAAGCAGTTTCCATGTCGCTTCCCCTTTGCTTCCTTTACGCTTTCATCTGTCTCTCCGCTTGGTATTCCTGCCGCGCCCTCCCTTCGAGCCGTTCCACCATTGGCAAGCTTCTGGAAGTCCACGTCGCTGCCGCTCTCGTAGCCAGCGCCCTCTGGATTTTGTGCGCCGAACTTGTCGCTTATCTCTTCACTGGGATGTCCATTTATCCGGGGCTTACCGCCCGGCTGTCTCGCACGATTCCCATCCTTCTTGGCACTGGTGTGATTCTCTATCTTTTCTCCGTCAGCTTTTACTATGTTCTTCTCGCCGTTGAAGCCTCTCGAGAGGCCGAAGCGCGTGCCATAGAAGCGCGCGTTCTCGCCCGCGATGCCGAATTACGCGCCCTGAAGGCGCAGGTAAATCCGCACTTTCTCTTCAACAGCCTCAATTCCATCAGCGCGCTGACAACCTCTGATGCCGCAAAAGCGCGCGAAATGTGTGTTTTGCTTGGCGATTTCCTGCGGCGCACACTGGGCCTCGGGGAGAAATCCACGATTCCTCTCGCGGAAGAAATGTCCCTAATCCATGCTTTTCTCGCGGTGGAGAAAATCCGCTTCGGTGCGCGATTCCACATGGAGGAGAATATTGCCGAGGATGCTCTGAAAATGCAGGTACCTCCCCTTCTTTTGCAGCCGCTCGTCGAAAATGCCTTTACTCACGGAATCTCCAATCTCGTCGAGGGCGGGTGGGTCCGCCTCGACGCGCGATGCCAGAATGGCGCGCTGTTCATCGTCGTCGAAAATACCTTCGATCCTGATGCTCCACCACGGCGGCAGAAGAACGGCATGGGCCTCCAGAACGTTCGCCAACGGCTTGAAGCACGCTACGGCGATCGCGCGACGTTCAATGCCAGGACTGAGGGAAACCGCTTTGCCGTGGCCATCACTCTCCCCGCCGAGGGAGAGGAGCGCGCAACATGAGTCCCCGCAAGGATAAAAAAATTCGCGCGGTCATCGTTGACGACGAAGAATTGGCGCGTCAAGTCATCCGCGAATTTCTTGCTCCGCACCCGGAGATCGAGGTCATCGGAGAGTGCGCCGACGGCTTCGAGGCTGTCAAATTAGTGACTGAACAGAAACCTGATCTGATCTTCCTTGATATTCAGATGCCCAAGCTCGATGGCTTTGAAGTCCTCGAACTCATCGGTACCGACAGCGCCATCGTATTCGTAACCGCACACGATACCTATGCCATCCGCGCCTTTGAAGTTCACGCCGTGGACTATCTGCTGAAACCTTTTGGCGCGGCGCGTTTCGAGGCGGCATTGCAACGCGCGAAACTCCGTCTGGAAACCAAGTCGACATCCGCCGCTATCCCCGCCACCGAACTCGCTGCGACGGCGCGCCCACCCGCGCAATACCTGGAACGCATACCCGTGCGCGATGGTGCGCAGGTGTTCATTATTCCGGTGTCCAAGCTGGACTACGCCGAAGCGCAGGACGATTACCTCGCGCTCTCCACCGAGGGCAAGAAACATCTGAAGCAGCAGCCCATCTCGAGCCTCGAAGCGGCTCTAGATCCCTCGCGCTTTCTCCGAATCCACCGCTCTTACATCGTCAACCTTGAACGTGTCGTAAAGGTTGAGCCGTATGGCAAAGACACCCACGTGGCCGTACTGAAGAACGGCGTGCAGCTCCCCGTGAGCCGCGCCGGCTATGCACGCCTGCGTGCCTTTCTCGACCGTTGACTCACTCCGGCAAACAGAGCAGCCTAAGCCTGTTTGGCAACTTCAGCAGGGTTCAGCATCGAGCTGATCTCTTGCGACGACTTGACAAAAAGGTTGTGACTCAATATATTCAACCAATGGGTTGAATATGAAGCGCGCTTCTTCTCTCTCCCAATTCACCTGGATCGCTCTCGCCGACCCTACTCGCCGCTCCATCCTCGAACGCCTCTCTCGCGGCGAAGCGCGCGTCACCGAACTTGCCCGCCCCTACTCCATGTCTCTCAACGCCGTTTCCAAGCACATCCGCGTTCTCGAACGCGCCCGCCTTATCCGCCGCCGCCGCGCTGGCCGGGAGCATTTTCTGTCCTTCAACCCGGATTCTCTGGCCGGTGCCGCCGCATGGATAGAGCAGCAGCGCTCGCTGTGGATGAAACGCCTCGATGCTCTTGACGCTTTGCTGCAAGCCGAAGACCCTGCAGCCGCAAAAATCCGCAGACGAAAGGAAAAATCCCGATGAACCCTCAACCGCAAAAAGGCATCGTGCAAGTCACTCGCAGATTCAGCGCCTCCGCCGAACGCGTATTCGACGCTTGGCTCGACCCAAACACCGCGGGAAAGTGGCTCTTCGCCACGCCGACCGGCAAAATGGTGGAGGTCAAAATCGATGCGCGCGTGGGAGGTTCCTACCTCATCGTGGAACAAAGGGACGGCGTCGACGTCGAGCACCTGGGTGAATATCTCGAAATTGATCGCCCCCGCCGCCTCGTCTTCACCCTCAAGGTCCCCAAATACTCCCAGGAGAACACCAAGCTCACAATTGAAATCCGGGCGCTCGATTCCGGCTGCGAACTCACTCTCACACACGAGGGCGTTCTGCAGGACTACATTGCCAGCACCACCTCCGGCTGGAACATGATCCTGACTCAACTTGCCGCCAAGTTGTAGTCACAAGCGGCAGCGCCAGTCCAAACCGAATAATTCCCGCTATACTGGAGCGAGCCTGCTGCATTCCGGCGGCATCGTTCCATGGCCAAAAGCTGGAAAACCAAACTGATCCATTCCGACGCGAAAATTCCCGAAGGTTATCAATCCCTGGTTACCCCGGTCTATCGCGGCTCCACTACGGTATTCCCTTCCGCCGCCGCCGTTCGCGACACTTGGGACCAGTTCCGTGTTGGCTACACCTACGGACTCTATGGCACGCCCACCGCCCTGGAACTCGCCGCGCGCGTCTGCGAACTCGAATCCGGCACGCACACCATTCTCGCTCCCGGCGGGCAGGCCGCTATTTCTCTCATCAATTTCGCATTGCTGAAAGCCGGCGATCACATCCTGCTTCCCACCAGCGTCTATTTTCCGAATCGCAAGCTCACAACGCATCTGCTCGCGCGCTTCGGCGTCTCCGCCACCTTTTACGAACCCATCATTGGCGCAGGCATCGCTTCGCTCATCCAGGAAAACACGCGCCTCATCTGGACGGAGAGCCCCGGCTCCATCACCATGGAAGTCCAGGACCTTCCGGCAATCGTGGCTGCGGCTCACGCTCGCAATGTTTTAGTGGTATTGGACAACACCTGGTCTGCCGGTGTGCTCCTCGACGCCTTTGCCCACGGCGTGGACATCACCATGCAAGCCCTCACCAAATACATCGGTGGCCACAGCGATCTTCTGCTCGGCTCCGTCACCGTGCGCGATCCTGCTCTCTACCAGCGCCTGGGCGCCGCGCAACAAATGATCGGTTGCGCCGTCTCTCCCGACGATTGCAGTCTGGCTCTGCGCGGCCTGCAAACTCTAGCCGTGCGCCTTTCCGCTATCGAAGCTTCCGCGCTCGCCGTCGCCAAATGGCTCGCGGCCCGCCGTGAAGTGGAAAGCGTGCTGCATCCCGCGCTTCCGTCCTGCCCGGGCCACGAATTCTGGAAGCGCGATTTCCTCGGCTCTTCCGGTGTTTTTTCCATTGTCCTGAAACCCGGGCCGTCGCAGGAGCAGGTTTTCGCCTTCATTGACGCGCTCAAGCTTTTCAAGGTTGGCTACAGTTGGGGTGGTGCCACAAGTCTCGCCGTCGCCTATGATATCGGCCGAATCCCGGGCCGCCCGCCTTACGATCACCGCATCGTGCGTCTCAGCATCGGCCTCGAGTCCACGGACGATCTCCTCGCCGACCTCAGTCAAGCCCTGCCCGAATTGCGCGTCTGAGGCTTCCCTCTACAATAAGCCGTCTCGTGAATACTTCTTAGGGGATCGGAGCTTCAGCTCCGTATCAAAAGGCGCCCAAAAAATGGGCTTCAGCCCCTGAGGAAACTCTTTCTTCCCCGTGATTTCGTTTGCGACAAACTCTACGAACTAATTATCGCCCGAGGCCACGGCATCATAAACGAATCGAAATCTCGACGGATTCTTGTCCTTCCCCACGACCATCTCAACTTCTTCCCACAACTGCGTCCCGTCCGGCGACACCTCATAAGTGCGTCTCGCTGTTCCGCCTTTCGGTAGCGACACATCATTACTCACGAGCTTCGCCCCGTCCCAATTTGCTGCCACCACTTCTGTGCCCACGCCCGCAGGTGCGTCTGGCTTATTACCATCCGTGTAAAAGATAGTTTTCCGGCCCTGATCCCCGGTCATTTCCACAATGGCGTCTTTAGTAGCCCTCTTCGCGAGATCCAACCGCACGGAAGGATCCATCAATTCCTGGTAGCGCTCCTTTTCTTCCGGAGTGCCCCCCTTTGGTGAACTCGATTGCGAGCCGCTCTGTGGTCCGCCATTCCCCTGTCGTCCCCCACCCATCCCGCCGCCGGGCCAACCCATGCGCGGGCCGCCATAGCCGCCCGGATTCCCGTTCGGATTGCTCGTCACGCGTTGATTCGATTTTTGACGGGGATCGTCGCTCTCGTCACGGTTCAGTTTCCACGTGCCCATGATGCTCTTCCTCGGCTCCAGGCGTCTTACCGGTGGAGGAGGCGCCGTTGAAGAAGCCACGGAGGGAGCGGGCGGCAAGGGTCCCGGAGGCGCCTGAGCGCGCAGGCTCTGCGCAACAAAAAAACTCAATCCAATCGTAGCGAGGTAAATTGTCTTTTTCATTTTTTGGCTTCCAAATAGCGGGGAACCCCATTTATGGGTTCCCCCAAATATCCGTCGAAGTCCCCGCACCGCTGGCGGGGAGGCTCACCACCTAGGATTCAACGGGGTGCCCTGGGGCTGCCTGGGTCCTTTACGCCAACCAGCGATCCAGGTCTCGCGCCCGCTCCAGCAGGGCCAGCGCTCCCAGCTTTTGAAATTCCTTCGCGCGCTGCAGGTAGTCAAACGCCGTCTTGGGCAAAATCCCCATGAAGGGCACTCCCGCCGCTTTCGCCGCCAGCGCATCGTCAATGTTGTCGCCCAGGTAGAGCGCGTTCTTGGGATCGCGCCCCGCCAGTATGATACGCAATCCCTCGGGGTCGGGCTTCTTCGCGGCGTCGTCCATCGTCACCACCGTGCGAAAGCACTTCGCCGCGCCCCAGCGCTCGAAAGTATACGTGAATTCCTGCCGCGTGCGCCCCGTGAACAGGTCCAGCTCCCGCCGCTGGGCCCACTTCTCGATCAATCGTGGCGTTACCAGCAGCTTTTCCTTCAACACATTTCCCGGCTGCCCGTCGCTACCCCAGTAATAGGGCTGGAACGCCGCGCGCGCTTGCTCGTAGCTTGTCGGCACCCCCAACGCCGTTGCCCAGCGCGACACCATTCGCCAGTCATCGTTGTTCCCGGGTTTCCGCTTCCATTCGTAGAATTCCGCCCACGTCGGCTTTTTCCCCGTCAGCTGATGAATGGTCTGCAACCCCGATCTCCAGTACGTCTCCTTCACGTCCACCAAAACGCCATCCACATCAAAAATCAGAATCGCGGGATCGACCTTGCCGCGTGTCTTCGCCTTGCCCGTCTTCGTCACGTATCCCGGTTCCTTTCCGCTCTCCTCCAGTGTACCTGTTCTCTGTACTATCCCTCACTCCTCGGCGGGGCAGGTTATGGAAGGGGAAAAGTGATACACCCCCAGTCGCTACACTATCTCGGTGCAACTGTGTTTTGTTTTGTGAGGTGTGGTCCCATTATCCACTTGTCCGGTTTGCCGGCAGGACAAATCGGGAGTCAGGGTGGAAACTTCTGCGCACGCAGAATCGGTAACTTGGTCGGCACAACAGTCATTCCTCATCCGGGTGAAAATGCTTATAGACAGCGGAACCCTTAGGTGCCCAGCGCTTGGCCCGCTCCAGCCACGCGTCGCGATTGGCGGTGTCGCCCAAAGCGGCATACGCTGAACTCAAATTCATCGCCAATTCGCTCTTCTCGGTCATTTCGGATTCCGAATCGCCACACAGAGCGATGCAAGTCTGATATTGCTTTGCCGCTTCGTTGTAGCTTTTTAGATCAACGTAGGCAAAGGCGATTTCCCGGCACAACAACTCGTCTTTCGGATTCTTGGCGAACTCAGCCTTTGAGACGCGAATAGCCTCGTCCGGTCTCCCGAGTGCGTTATAAGCGTACGCGAGCTCGAACACAAGCTTCGGTGCATCAGGCCGTTCCTTATATGCAGATTCGAGATAGTCGATTGCTCGCCGCGAGTCTCCGATGCCGCTGTAAAACGACCCCCAGTTGACCTTGTGAGTAACAGGGTCGACTTTGTCCTCGTAGAACCTCAGCCAGTCTGGCTTTTCTGGTAGTCCAAGCTGCGCTAGGGCCTCGGGCGGGAGCAAAGCCGCGACTCCGTTTCCTTCCAGGCGAATCTTGACAGCATACTGGTCTGAAACGAGTGGGTTAGTTACGGGATGGTATTTCCCCTCGGAGTCGATTGCAAAACTCCCAGCGATATGCAGCGTGAATCCCGCTTGCGGATCGATGTAGACGAAGCCGTAAGTGTAGCTGCTGTCATCTGGCTCGCGATACAGCGCCACCCAACGGTTTTCGCAATCAGACATGTGGAGGTTGTAGCTGAGAGCAGCGGATTGTGGCCGACTCTCCTTGGCGAGCGTTTTTGGTCCCGCTGACTGCGGAGGGGATTGCTGAGCGAGCGCGAGTGAACACGACAGAATAGCTAACGACGCAACACTAGAACTTCCCTTGAGGGAGCGCATAAGTCAGACCTTTCATCGGAGCTTCGAGCGCAAGAACACAGAGCAGCAGAAGAGAGATCACTCGACCGGCAGACATTAGTTGCCATCATACATCCATGCTACTGCGATTTGGACAAGTCTTGGTTCACGCGATAACCGCCCAAGTAGGTTTTAGTACGACGCTGTCCGGTTACCAGACATGTCGGTATTGGGACCACCCCTCGCAACACAAAATCCAGTGCATGGAAATAGTGCAGCGGCCAGGGGTGCATCACTTTTCCCCCACTATAACCATATCCCCTCCTTCCTTGCCGCTCCCTCTGCCCTTTGTTACTCTGGCTCTTCGGAGCCGCTCATGCCATCCTTCCTCGGGGTTGATTTCATCGAATTCGATTCCTTGCTTAACGACGAAGAACTACTCGTTCGCCAGACGGCGCGCCAGTTCGTTGATAATGAGATCCTCCCCATCATCGAAAAACATAACCGTGAAGCCACTTTCCCAATGCACCTCGTTCCGCAACTCGGCGAACTCGGCTTCTTCGGCGCGAACCTGCAGGGTTACGGCTGCGCAGGAATGTCCAACGTCGCTTACGGCCTGATGAATCAGGAACTCGAGCGCGGCGATTCCGGCCTGCGCAGCTTCGTCTCTGTCCAGAGTGGCCTGGTGATGTACCCGATCCTCTCCTACGGCAGCGACGCCCAGAAAGACAAGTGGCTCCCGCTGCTCCAGGAAGGCAAAGCAATCGGCTGTTTCGGCCTTACCGAGCCGCAATTCGGCTCCAATCCCGGCGGCATGCTCACCCGCGCGGTGAAAAAGGGCGGCAAGTACGTCCTCAACGGCGAAAAAATGTGGATCACCAATGGCTCGCTCGCCGACATTTCCGTCGTCTGGGCCAAATGTGAAGACGAAAAAGTTCGCGGCTTCCTGGTCGAGAAGGGCACGCCGGGCTTCAAAGCCTGGGATGTGCACGGCAAATGGTCCTTGCGTGCCTCCGTGACCTCCGGCCTCTCCTTTTCCGATTGCGAAATCCCCGAAGCGAATCTTCTCCCCGGCGTAACGGGTCTGCGCGGCCCGCTGAGCTGCCTGAATCAGGCGCGCTACGGCATCGGCTGGGGAGCGTTGGGCGCTGCCATGGCTTGTTACGACACAGCGCTGCAATATGCCAAAACGCGCAAGCAATTCGCCAACAAGCCCATTGCCTCTCACCAACTCGTTCAAGAAAAGCTCGCCTGGATGATCACTGAAATCACCAAGGGCCAGTTGCTCGCTCTTCATGTTGGCCGCCTGAAGGATCAAGGCAAAGCCGATGTCGCGCACATCTCCATGCTCAAGATGAACAATGTTTCCATCGCCCTCGAAACCGCGCGCAAAGCCCGCGACATCCTCGGCGCCAACGGCATCGTGGACGATTACTGCGTCATGCGCCACATGAACAACCTGGAAAGCGTCTACACTTACGAAGGCACCAACGACATCCATAAACTTATCATCGGGGAAAAAATCACCGGCATCGCCGCATTCGTGTGAAACCTATGTCGATCCAATCAAGCAATCTTCGCCCTGCAATGCTGTGCATCCTGCTTTTATCTTTCGCTGCGTTTTCTTCCGCTACACAGCAGAAGCCCGAAGCCGCACCAAAGCCCAAAGTCCGCGCCATCACCGCTTTCGTCAATCTGGAGCGCGGCCGCTATCAAATTCAAATCACCGAAGCGGTACAATTCCTCAAATACGCGCGCACGGTATTCGAGTCCCGCGGCTTCACCGTGCAAACTCTGCGCATCGCCACGCAGCCCTTTCCGGAGTACACCAAATCTCTTTCTCGTGATGAGGCCCTGCGCTTCTTCAAGGACCTCGACGGCCTCGCCCAGCAAGACCACGTCATCATTTCCATCGGCCCCGCCTACCTCTCCGGCGCTGATGGCGATGCGCAAGCCAATCTGCTAGCGGAAATCCTCCAGAACACCAAATCCATCAACGGCACGGTTTTCGTCACCAATGATGCGGGCGTCAACTGGCCCGCCGTCAAAGCCGCCGCTGTTGTCATCAAGAAACTCGCGGACACCACCCCGCACAGCGAAGGCAATTTCCGTTTCGCCGCCCTCGCCAGCGTTCCGCCTTACTCGCCTTTCTTTCCCGCCGCCTATCACACCGGCAGCGGCCGTCAGTTCACCGTGGGCCTGGAATCCGCCAACACCGTCGCCGCCGCTTTCCAGAACGCGCCCGATATCCCCACGGCCCGGCGCCGTTTGCTCGATCTTTTCATCCAGCAATCGTTCGACGTTGAGGAGCTTGGCATCCGCGCGGCCCGCGAGCAGGGTTGGACCTATCTTGGCCTCGACCTCTCTCCCGCTCCCTCGAAGGACGCCTCCATCGTCGCCGCCATCGAATCGCTTTCTCACCAACCATTCGGCGGCAGCGGCACGCTCACCGTCGTCGCCACCATCACTTCCACTTTTAAGGACGTTGGCGCCCGCAAAGTCGGCTATTCCGGCGTCATGTTTCCTGTCCTCGAAGACCCGCGCCTCGCCGAGCGCTGGAACGCGGGCCTGGTTTCGCTCGACACTCTTCTCAGCTACTCCGCCGTTTGTGGCACCGGCCTCGACACCATTCCCCTTCCTGGCGACACCAGCCTCGACGCCCTCACCCGCATCATTGGTGATGTAGCTTCGCTTTCCGTCAAATGGAACAAGCCGCTCTCCGCCCGCCTTCTCCCCGTCGCCAGCAAGCGCGCCGGCGATCCAACCGAATTCACCAACCCCAATCTAATCAACGTCACGATTCAGCCATTGACTCAGCCGCAACAATAGCACTCAGCGATTTAGAGATTCGTATGACTCGAATTAATCGCTGGATCAGTGCGCAGCTTTAAGGTGATTTGGCTTCGATTCTATCTTGACCAGCTTGAACAAGCCGTCTTCCCATCGAAATGTCAGGTCGTCAACCGCAGAAATACAGCAGTGAGAATCTCCGGGGAGGTAGTGCGAGGCTCGCACCGTCAGCATTCCGGATCGTTTTTTGAAAGCAAAAACCGGTTTCTCTTCACCAAAATGAGTATTGAATTGAATCTGCTGTACGATAGTCAACTTCTTGTCCTGCAAACGCCACACCTGAGCGTACCCGTCGCCGTCCGAACTACCATGGGCCTCCCATTCATCGAACACAACAAGAACATATTCGGGGAGCCCTGATTCACCGCTTAGCGGAAAAGATCTTCTCCATCGTAGGGTTTCCAAACCAAAACGATCGTTTGCTTCCCAATATCCACCCTTGAGTTGCGCGCAAATGAGGTGCCTGCCTTTTTCATCGAAGGTGTGCAAGACAAAATTCCTATAGTCGATATCTTGAAGCTTCTGATATTCACTGCGATACGTGAAATTTGGCTGCGTGATTGAGTATTCAGGACCGTCCCAATCGGGATCGCCGTAAGGCTGAGGATTGACGATTTGTACTTTCTGGCTGGCAAGTGAAAGGCAGAAGGCGAGAAGAGCGATCATTTTATTCATCGGAGTGTGTTTCTGTGGTCATACAGGGTAGCGCCCCGTCACGCGGGCGTATTTGCAACATTGTAACGCCCCTCTCGACCATAAGCATTCCTTTGCCCTAAGATAAGCCGTCTCGGAGGGCATTCCGTATGGAAGAACAACTCAGCCTGGAATTTCTGCGCGTTGTGGAAAACGCCGCGATCGCCTCTGCTCGCACCATGGGCTTTGGCGACCGCCACAAAGCCGATGAAGTAGCCGTCGAAGCCATGCGCAAAACCATGGATCAGGTGCAGATGGACGGCACCATCGTCATCGGCGAAGGCGAGCGCGACGAAGCCCCCATGCTTTATATCGGTGAAAAAGTCGGCCTGGCTACTCATGCTCCCAAGGCCCTCTTCCCGGCAGTGGACATCGCCGTTGACCCTCTCGAAGGAACCAATCTCTGCGCCACCGGCGCGCCCAACGCCATCGTCGTTCTTGCCGCCAGCGAAAAGGGAGGCCTGTTGCATGCGCCCGATTTGTACATGGAAAAAATCGTGGTCGGCCCGGCCTGCAAAGGCGCCGTGGATCTCGACGCGCCCGTCGCCGATAATCTTCGCTCTGTCGCCAAACGACTCGACCGCGATGTCGAAGATCTCGTGGTCATAGTTCTCGATCGTCCTCGCCACGAAAAATTAATCAAGGAAATCCGCGCAGCCGGCGCCCGCATACGCCTGATCGGCGACGGTGACCTCTCCGCTGGCATTTCGGCCGCCGTTGTTGGCACGGGCGTGCACATGGTTATGGGTACGGGCGGCGCTCCGGAAGGCGTGCTCACCGCCGCGGCGCTTCGCTGCCTGAACGGCCAGATTCTCGCACGCCTGGTCGTCAGCAAACCCGAGCATCACGAACGCCTCGCGCGCATGGGCGTGAAAGACCCGCACCGCATTTATTCCACTGAAGACCTGGCGCCCGGCAAAAAAATGATCTTCGCATGTTCCGGCGTCACCGACGGCAATCTGCTCAAAGGCGTGCGCTTCTTCGGCGAAGGAGTGCGCACCTCCTCCATGATTCTCACTCTCGATGATCGCCAGGTGCGCTTCATCGAATCCGTACACCTGGAGAAGCGCCCAGACATCAAAGTGCGCTTTAACTAAGAGCCCGTCTACCTTCACTTGAGCGAAGGATTCCCAGCAGGGGCCAACTGAGGGACACAATTTAAGGGGCACAGCGGCCAAGCCGTCGCGCCCCTGATTCTCTTATTACTTGGGATCTTGCGGAAGCGCCAGGAATACTTGATCGTCCACCGGCACCGTGGACGTAAACACCGTCGCACTCTTGCCTTCCGCTAGTGCCACTTGTTTAGCCAGACCACTGAGCGCCGGTCCCACGGGCTTGTTGGAATTCGCAGGCGCATCACCGGGCGAAAGAGAAATGCGCGTTGTCTTGGGCGTGCAGTTCGTCGCACCCAGGCAAGTATCCCGCAGGAAAACCTGGCGCAAACCACTGTTGGGAGAAGCTGTAGCAGCCGCGGCTGCAGGCAATTTCCCCTGGGCCGCGTTTTGGCTTGGCGTTATCGCCAGAAACACGACGTAGCGCCCCGATGAACTGATCGACGGGAAGATGCACTCTGTGCCAATCAACGCTCCTCCCGGATCCGTCGAGACCAGCGTGGTTGCCGCCTTGCAACTTGGCGCCGCGCCCGCGCACGTGTCTCGCATATATACCTGGCGTCCCGCCGGCGCACCTTCCACCAGATTTGTCGCCGCCGAACTGAATGCAATGTATCGCCCATCCGCGCTGATTACCGGCGTATGGCTATCCGCGTTCCCCGGCGAATTATCCGCGGCCATCGAAATCACTTTCGTGCTTGGCGTACATCCATTCGGCGCAGCCAGGCACGTGTCCCGTAGCATGATCTGCGTGATCTGATTTTCTTGCGCGGAAAACGCCACATAGCGCCCATCCTGGCTCAGCGCCGGCGTCTCCTCCACCGCTGCCGCTGCTTCGCCCGTGATCGTAAACGGTAGACTGCTTGTTCCACCGCCCAACACCGGACAGTAACCCACGCAGACTCCGCTCGGTGGATTCGATACGGTGATCTGCGCAGTGGCATCCGCATCCACCAGCATGGTTCCTGGGATCTCCGCCACAATCTGCGTCGCGCTAATGCTGGTCGTGTTGATCGTCGTCGGCTTCTCACTCGTCGCCATGCCGGTGAATTGCACCGTCGAAGCGCCGTTTGTCGAGGTGGTCAGAAAATCAGAGCCCGCAATCGTGATCTTTAGGGAAGTGTTCGCGCAATTGGTGCTACATACCGATGTCGTGCTCGGCGAAACGGAACTGACTGTCGGAGCAGGATTGGGGTCGCCGTAAATCAAAAACGCAAGCGAATTCGATAGCCCGTTCATCCCCGTCCCGGATTGCGGCGCGTACACATTCACGTACGCGGTGCCCACTTTCGCCACATAGCTGGCTGGCACCACCGCCGTGATCGTCTGGGTATCCACAACCTGCGAAACCAGTTTCGTCCCGTTCCACTCCACTACCGTGTTGCTCTGAAAGCCATTGGTACTCAGTGCGTTGACTGTAAGCGTGAAACTTGCACTGCCGAAGACTACCCCCGAGGGCGCCAGGGTCACAATCGAGGCTCCCGTGGGGTTCTGGATGGAGGTATTGTAATCTTCACACCCGGCTAGCAAGCCCAGCGCGAACAGCGCAATGCCAAGTGCTCTCCAAGACTGCCTCATGAACTCTCCTTCACCCGAAGACAAGTGTGCTGCGCCACCTTCCTCCCCAATGACAGGAAGAAAAAGCCTCAGGCGCTTCTGATGGGGTTGAGATGCACATACAGCCGCCCGCGTTGACCCGCCCCCGGGGATCCAGAAGGACGCGGTGCCGGAACACAAATCTACCCTTCCCTATTATTGCTTACCCCGGCCCGAAGCGAAAGCCCTTCAATCCCCGGATGAGGACGTTCCACCCAAGGCCGCCAGCGAGGCGTGCACCAGGGATTGCACCCTCGCGTGGCATTCTGGTTCCGCCATGTTCGGGGATGCGGCCGCCGCGTTATAGGCTTCCACCGCCTGCGCCTTTCTACCCAGCTTCGCGTACAGATCGCCAATCGCCAGTTGGAACAGTGGATTCTGCGGATACTCCTCCACTAGCGGCCGCAGCACCTGCAGCGCCTCTTCATACCGCTGATCGTAATTATGCAGGTTAATCGCCAGATAAAAGCGCGCCACTGCCGGAGTCAGCTGTCCATAAAGCATCGCCAGGTGCAGTTGGCGTATTCCCTCTTCCTTGGAACCGCCTGGAATGCCCATGAAAAATCGTAGGATGCGCGCCATCGTCGAAAGCGTATCCACATAATAGTTGTACAGCCCCAATCCGAAATAGGCGTCCGCCAGCGACGGATCGAGCACCAATGCACGCTCGAAATGTTCCCGCGCGCGCACCCCGGCCCGCGCCGTCGCCCGGTTTTCCCAACGCAGACCGTAGAGCCGCGCCTGCAGCGAATCGGCCATCGCGGCATACAGGTGCATCTCGCCAGTGTCGCGCTGTTTCAACTGCGCTTCGGCAAGCACATACGCCTTTGTCGCCAGATTCAGATAGGCTTGGTCAGACGCTCTTTTCTCGCGGTGACGCGCCAGGGTCATGCCGTATTTGAAATCGGCGGACGTGCACCAGATCCCCCACCACAACGACTCCGCTTCCAGCACATAGCCCAGAGGATGATTGGGTTGCTCTTGTTGAAGCTGGCGCGCTTCGGGTATTGCCAGGTCTGGCCGTCCCGAATAAATATGATCCAGTATCTTCGTCGTATCCGGCGGCAGAGTCAGTCCACCAAGACTCGGAGGGGGCACCGCCCCGCAAGAAGGCATTAACGTCGAGAAAATGAATATTGCTGCAAGCCAGCGCACCATTTGTCCATGTGGAAGCCATCCGGGGGCTTCAGTGCTTCCTTTGGATCAGTTTAAGCTGTTCCAGCAGAGTTGCAAAACGAAATGGTTTCTGCAGGAAGGTGGCGTCCGGAGGAATCTGTGCTTCTGAAAACCCTGCGGCGTAACCGGACATGTAAATCACCTGAATATCAGGATAGATTTCCGCCACCTGTTGCGCTAGTTCCGTGCCCCGAAGTTCCGGCATCACTATATCCGTAAGCAGCACGTCAATGCCACCCGTGTGCCGCCGGGCCATTTCCAGCACGTCCAGTGCGTTGTGAGAATCCATCACGTGATGTCCGGTAAGCCGCAGGAATTCGGCCAGCGCCTGCCGCAAACCTGTTTCGTCATCCGCAAGCAGAATGGTCAGCGTCTGCCTCTCGCCACCGGCGCCCGGTTCGACCGAGACCACCGTACTCGATTTTTGCGCCGCGGCAGCCTCGCACACCGGAAAGAACAATTGAAAACGAGTGCCCGCTCCGCGCTGTGATTCGACGTGAATGTGGCCATCAAATTGGTGCACGATGCCATACACCGTGGAAAGGCCGAGCCCGCTGCCTTTGCCTACGTCCTTCGTCGTGAAAAATGGCTCGAAGATGCGGCTCCGCGTCTGCTCATTCATCCCGCAACCGGTGTCTTTGACCTCCAGAACCAGCCAACCGCCCGGAGGCACGCCGCCGCGTCCCAACCGGGCATCCGGTGGCGCGGTTTTGCTGTTGTACGTCGAAATTGTCAGCTTCCCGCCGCCCTGCATTGCATCGCGCGCGTTGATGGCCAGATTGGCGATTACTTGTTCCAGTTGCGTTGCATCGGCGCGTAACCAGGAACATGCCGCTTCGTGTCGAAAGGTCAACTCCACATCAGACCCCAGCAAGCGCGGCAGCATGAATTCGCTGTCCGTCAGCACTTCGTGAAGATCCGTGGGCCGCACATCCATCATCTGTTTGCGGCTGAAGGCCAACAGCTGCTTCGTGATGGCTGCGGCGCGTTCCGTGGTCCGTTGAATCTGTTCCAGGTACCGTATGCCCGGAGAATGGGGAGGCAGGTTGCTCTCCAGCAATTCGCAGGAAACCGTCAGCACCATCAGCATGTTGTTGAAGTCGTGAGCGATCCCGCCTGCCAACTGCCCTAGCACTTCCATCTTCTGCGCCTGGCGAAACTCCGTCTCCAGATTCGCGTGCTCTTGCTCCAGTTTCGCCTTCTGCAGGTTTTGCCGGTAGTTATCATAAAGCACAGCCGTGGCCTGCGACATTGTTTCCAGCGAACGCAATTCATCACCGCTGTATCCGCCAGGGCGATTGGCCACGGCAATCAGTCCTACGATCTCCGCTCCCTTAAAAATCGGGACGCCCAGAAGCGCACGGACCGGAGGATGGCCCGCAGGCACTCCTTTCGAACTCGGCTCGCCCGAAGGCTTGTTGCAAACGAGAGTTCTGCCTTTGCGGATCACCTCTCCCAGCAGATTCTGTTCGTGGGCGATATCGAAGTACCCGGCATTTACGTATTCCGCCATTTTGCTTTCATAAAGTTCGCGCGAAGCCTCTTTATCCCAATGCACTCCCTCGTGCGCCAGAACTCGCAAAACCGGCCCCTCCAATACTGCTCCCAGAAACCCGTACTCGCTCTGCGTCTGTCGCAAGGCAAAGGAAAGCAGTTGCTGGCTGGCGGTGCCCCAGTCTCCGCTTTCCAGAAACGTGTTCAGCGACCCCGTGACCGCGGCAAGCGTGGCCGATTTCTCTTGCAACTCCAGCTCGATGCGTTTGCGTTCCCGTATGTCCTCCTGAGTGACCATAACTCCTGTGAGCTTACCCATCTCATCGTAAATCGGCGCGGTTGATACGCTGACTGGCAAGCGCTCTCCCTCCCGTGTGACCCGCACGCTTTCCAGTCCCGTGGTCACCTGGCCCTCCATCGTGCGCGCCAGCAATCCGAATACTTCCTCCTTCTTATCGGGTGGAACGCTTTTCGGAAATGCTCCAAGAGCTTCCTCTTTTTTCCAGCCAAATATGCTTTCCGCCGCCGGATTCCAGGAAGTGACCCGCCCTTCGCAATCGGCGCCAATCACTGCCACCGGTGCTGCTTCCACCAGCGCGCGAAACCTCTCGTTCCCGCGCAGTAGGGCGATGTCGCTCTTCTCCTCTATAAAATTCAAAATAGCTCGCGCATGAAAAATCAGCGCGAAGCAAGTTCCCGCGGACGCTACCCCCGTCAACACTTTGCTTGCCGCGGACAGCCAGTACAACGGCGTCCAAAGCGTCACAACGTCCAGATAATGCGTTGCGCCGCAACTTGTAATGAATGTTCCGAAGGCCCAGAAAATACCGGGAAACGGAAGTTTCCCTTTCGCGTGAAGCAGCAACCACAACATGGCCCCAGAAATCACCACGTAGGACGTGCCAATCGTGGTGTCCGCGATCGCGTGCGTCCATAGCAGTGCGCGATTGCCCGCCAGGCAATATTGGTGCGGCAGAAAATCGCTGGCAAGCAAGTTTCGCGAAAACAACCAGAGCGTTCCGCTCACGCAAAACGTCAGTGCCGCAATCGCATATATTCTTTGTGAAGAGTATTTCGTCGAATCGTGCTCGTTCGTGTGCGCCACAGTAGACATTGCAATCCGTATCTGCCCCTGAAGCAGAGGCTCAGCGGCCTGGCAACTCGCCGGTGATTTTTTGGAAGGGTAAACTGACGGCTCTGGCTGAACTCGCGGACTGGAAGTGCCGTCAAACCCGCAAGAGAGGTTCGCGGGTAGTCATGCCAATCTTAGCCCCAGCCATCCTTGCGCGGTAGCAAGCAAGCGCGTGGTTGCTCAATCGCACAACTTTCCCCGCCGTGCCTCCTGCGTCGTAGCGCACAATCTTTTTCACTGCCGTTGGGCGCCGCCCGGGTATTTGTTATTCTCGCAACGCACCCTGATCCCGGCAGGAAACTTGAACACGAACCCTTCACCGCCCGCCTTGGAGCGCGGCCTCGGCCTGAAAGAAGCCGTCGCTCTCAACATGATTGAGATCGTAGGCATCGGCCCCTTCGTGGTCAGCTCTTTGGTGATCAAGGCCATGGGCGGGCCGCAAGCCTTGATAGCCTGGCTCGCCGGCGCTCTCCTCGCCACGCTCGATGGTTTTGTCTGGTCGGAACTCGGCGCGGCCATGCCTAAAGCCGGCGGCACGTATGTTTTCTTGCGTGAAGCATACGGGCCCGCGCGCTGGGGCCGCTTGATGTCCTTCCTTTTCGTCTGGCAAACTTTCGTGCAGGCGCCCCTTTCGGTCGCTTCCGCTTCCATCGGCTTCGCCCGCTACGCCAGCTACTTGCATCCCTTCACCACAATTCAGGCCAAAGCCATTTCCGGCGGCCTGGTGATATTCCTGGTGATTCTTCTGTATCGTCGCATTCAAACCATCGGAAAAATCTCTGTGCTGCTCTGGATCGGCGTCGTGGGCACCATGCTCTGGCTAATCGCCGGAGGTATGCGCCACTTTGACTCCAAGCTGGCTTTCGATTTTCCGCCGGGTGCGTTCCATCTCTCCCGCGTGTGGTTCGCAGCCCTCGGCGCGGCCATGGTCAACACCGTCTACAGTTATTGGGGCTACTACAACATCTGTCATCTCGGCGGCGAAATCCGCGATCCGCAAAAAAATATTCCGCGCGGCATTTTCCTTTCGATCCTGGGCATCACCGTTTTGTACCTCGCCATGCAGACCAGCCTCCTGGGTGTAGTGCCTTGGCGCGTCGCCCAGAATTCGCCGTTCATCGCCAGCCTCTTCGTGGAAACTCTCTATGGCAGGCAAGCCGCTCTTCTCTTCACCGGAATGGTCCTGTGGATCGCCATGGCTTCCGTCTTTTCCCTTCTTCTCGGCTATTCCCGTGTGCCCTACTCTGCCGCCCTCGACGGCAACTTCTTCCCCCTCTTCGCCAAAGTGCATCCCACGAAACATTTCCCTCATGTTTCGCTTCTAATCTTGGGAGCGATGGCGTTTGCCTTTAGCATTGCCCTGAAGCTGGAAACCGCCATCGCGGGAATCCTGGCCATGCGCCTGATCGTTCAGTTCATCGGCCAAGCTGTCGGAGTCATGTTGCTGCACCGCCGCTGGGGTTCGGATATGTTCCCGTTCAAAATGTGGCTCTACCCGCTGCCCGCTGTGCTTACCATGCTTGGTTGGGCCTGGCTCTTCTGGCAAACGGGCGCGGCCCGCAAATGGGGCTTGCTGGAAATCGCGCTCGGCATTTCCGCATTTCTCGTTTGGTCCAGCGTAATGCGACAATGGCCTTTCGCGCCCGCTGCGCCACCCAGTGATAATTTTCTGGAGCCATCTAAGTAAGGGTTCCTTTAGAGGGCGTTGCTTTTTGGCCTCAGCACAGCGACCGGCGCGCACCGACAATGAACATGAACCCATTGTCATCCCGAGCGCAGCGAGGGGTCTGCTTTTCGCAAGGGCACAATCCGGGAGGCAGTTTGTTCTATAGGAGGCCTGGGTTTCAAAATGGGCGTGAGCGCGTGGGTAGTTCGTCAGGGCATGGCTTCACAGGCTGCGGAAAAACGACCAACCCGTCATTCCGAGCGGAGTCCGCGGAGTGAGGAATCCCTCTTTCTCGGGTTACGATCAAATTGCTATGCTTCGCTTTAATCATGGAGGCTCTTTGCGTTTCCTGAAATCATTCGCGCCAATTCTTCTCCTCGGACTGCTCCTCGTTCCGCCGGCCGCGGCCCAGTTCCCTCCAGCGCCGGGAACCGGCCCCGGTCTCCCCGAAACCATCGAGGCCATTGACAGCGCCCGCGTCACCACGCGCATTCTCTACATCACCGCGCATCCCGACGACGAAAGCGCCGCCGTCCTCACCTATCTCGCCCGCGGACTCCACGCCGATGTAGCTCTTCTCTCCATCACCCGCGGTGAAGGCGGCCAAAACGCTCTCGGTCCCGAACAAGCTCCCCAACTCGGCCTCATCCGCACGCAGGAACTCCTCGCTGCTACGCGCGGCTACGGTGTGAAGCTTTACTTCACCCGCGCCCGTGATTTTGGCTACTCCAAAACTCCCGAAGAAACCGAAAAAATCTGGGGCGACCAAGTCCTCGAAGACATGGTCCGCGTCATCCGCTCCTTCCGCCCCAACATAGTCATCAACCACTGGGGCGGCGTCCACTCCGGCCACGGCCATCATCAAGTCTCCGGCCTCTGGACCCCCAAAGCCGTCCAGCTCGCGGCCGACAATTCTTACAAGATCTCCCCGCCATGCTCGGAGTGTCCCCCCGAGAGTGCATGGGACGCCAATTCTGATCACGTCACCATCTTAGATATCGACCGTAGTTCGGACAAACCCACGGGCTATGTGCTCCCCTTGGACGATGTGTCCCCCCTCTGGGCCAAGACTTGGCGTGAACTCGGTCTAGACGCATTCGGAAATCATCGGACTCAAGGCATTTCAGCCTTCATCAGCTCTCCGTTCCTACGACGGCCTATTGCCTTGAAACGCGAAGATGGCAAACCCTTCGACCCAGCTTCCCTGAATCGAAAGATTACAGAAATACTCGGACCGGAAGAGTGTAAGAAGAATCCTTATGCCTGCAAGCAATTCAAGATGGCTGACGACAAGATCCTGGAAGCACGAAAGGCGGCTCTTCAACTCGATTGGCCGAGTGCTGTGGATTTGCTCGATCTAGCTCAAAAGGCCCTCGACAAACTGATTCCACCATTGGACCTCGGGGGAATCCCCTGGGCGCCGGCGCAGGTCACCGCCGAATATAATAAGGGGAAGATAATTGACGCAATTCAGATGGAGGCGGGATTCCAGATGACTGCAGAAGCAGATCGTGCTGACGTCGTGCTTGGCGAACCGTTCAAGGTGACGATTTCCTTTCGTTGTAGAGACGGCGTGGATTGTCCGGTGAACAGTCCACTTGTTTCCGTGACAGGCATAGAGACAGTCGGCAACATTCGCGGCGATTTCAAAAAGGGGGAGAAATTCGACGTGACCATCACGGAGGCAATTCTCAAGGAAATGGAATCCACGGAACTGACACTTGGACAGCCTGTTCCCGTTGTAGATTCGAGAGGTTCTGTTTGTGCGAAGATCAGATTTGACGACCATGTGGTCTTTTACTCTGTTCGTTGTGTTCCCTTTGTTCACACCGAAGCCACTTCAACCCAAGCAGTCCGCGTACCCCTTCGTCTCGTCCCCGCCTACACGCTTGCCGTCGAGCCTCCGCAGACAATCGAAGTTCTCAACTCCGAGCACAAGCCCTTCGACGTCTTCCTCCGTGTTCATTCCTACTCCACCAAAAACGCGAAAATCTCCGTCGGCCTCAACGTTCCCGATGGCATCATCGCCAGCGCTCCGGTTGAACTTGCCTTCGACGGCATCGGCGACCAATACGCCAAATTTACCGTCACTCCCCCCGCCAATCTAGCCCCCGGCAACTTCACCATCACCGCCTACGCCAAGCGCGGCGACGAAACCTTCTCCACCTCTCTCGAACCCCTTCCCTCCATGCCCAGTATCCTCTGGAGCGAGCCGGCCCAGTGCATCGTTCACGCATTCGACATAATCGTCCCGCCAAATCTCCGCGTCGGCTACATCTCCGCCGAAGGCGAGCCCATCCCCGACGCCCTGAAGCGCCTCGGCATCAACGTGGAAATGCTTGACGCCACCGCTCTCAACTTCGGCGATCTTTCCAAGTACGACGCCATCGTCGTCGGCGTGCGTGCCTACGAACTTCGCCCGGAACTCACGGGCGCGAACAAGCGCCTCCTCGATTACGTCTCCAACGGCGGCACGCTGGTAGTCCAATACAATCGCGATTTCGTCTGGGACAAACTCCAACCCGCTCCCTATCCCGCAAAAATTGGCAGTCCCACTCCTCGCGTCACCGATGAGACCGCCGAAGTGAAATTCCTCCAGCCCAACGATCCGCTCCTCAATTCTCCCAACAAAATTACCGCTGCCGATTTCAACAATTGGGTCCAGGAGCGCGGCCTCTACTACTGGAGCAATTTTGACTCCCGCTACACGCCCCTCCTCGCCATGCACGACCCCGGCGAATCCGACCTTAACGGAAGCCTGGTCTATGCCCGCTACGGCCAAGGCACCTACATCTACACCGGCCTCTCCTTTTTCCGCCAATTGCCAGAGGGCAATTCCGGCGCCTACCGCCTCTTCGTGAATCTCATTAGTGCGTCGCGCACCGGCAAGCCCGGCGCCACCCACTAGACCAACTAGACACACTCCCCTGCCCGCTCCATTCCAGTGCGCTATGCTCATCCTGCTCAGCATCAGCAGCAATCAATGTGATTTGGCGCGCCGCATTCCCTTTGTGAATCACAGGCGCGACCCATTTCCCAGGAGCGATCAAGCATGAAACGCACGTCCATGATTTCCCGCGCCAGCTGTCTTCTATCTCACAGCCTCTTTCTTTTCCTCGTCCTCGGGCTCAGCCTCTCCCTGGCCTCCACCGCCGCCGCCCAGAAGAAAAAGAAGAACGACACCACGCCAGCGCCTTCTCCCACTTCCGATGCCAACAAGATGGGTCTGCCCGACGAGCAGAAGATTGACTACCTCATTTCCGAGATGATGGGCGCATGGCAAGTGGGTGACACGGAAAAACTTCACAAGTGCATTGCCGACGACGTCAGCGTGGTCAACGGCCTTTGGGCTCCCCCGCTTATTGGCTGGGAAAATTATCTGGCGGAATACAAGTCGCAACGCGCGCGCACACAGCAGGTCCGCCTCGATCGTACGAACACACTCGTGCGCCTCTCGGGAAATTTCGCTTGGGCATGCTATCAGTGGGATTTCTCAGCGGTCGTGGACGGCCAGCCCAGCACTGCTCAGGGTCAAACCACACTTGTCTTTGAAAAACGCAATGACAACTGGGTGGTGGTCCACAATCACACCTCACTCGTCATGGCCTCTCAGCCAGTCCCCCCTGCGAACACAAATCCCCAGCCGCCGTCACCCGCAAAGCCCTGAGCACTCGCCCGGCTTCACGCTCTGCCACGCTGGCCTAGAAATTCTTCAGGCCTTGGTACACAAAAATTCCGGCGATTACCAGCAGCAAAACACCGGAAGTGATCCCACTCGTCAGAATGGGCTTGGAGAGCGAGTTGATCTTGCTGACCAATTCTCTCTGTTCTTTCGCCATCAGGTCTTCCGAGCCATCCAGGAAGATTTGATCGTCTTCATGGCTGGTGAGTACGCTCCGCCATGCAACCAATGCCAGAAAGATGGCGGTGACAACTCCCCAGACGATTAGAAGGTACAGAAAAGGACCCGAAAGCACAGTTTCTACGGATTCCATAGAAAACCTCCGGTTGGAACCAGTACGCGGTGCCCCTCCTAGATTGGGGGCGGCCCGCCCTTATTCTGCGCGCAGTATAGCACTCTGTCTGGGGAATACTAGGGGGTACCAGGGGCAAGCCGCCAGCCCAAAATGCTAGCTCGCCGATGGCTGAGAATACTAGTTATCTCTATTGGCTATGAATAACACACTTGGCGTTATGAACCCTTTCCTGACTTGATGAACGGTTGCCGGAGGCTAGCTTATACCTTTATTTTGTTTAACTTACAGAGCGACCAGCTATCCTCACCTGGCTTTGCCGCCCTCTTTCCTTCTTCCCGCACTTCCGCGTGGCGAAAGGAGACAGAGCACCGTCCACCACTCAGGACTGCCAGGCGCCTCGGATTGCAGCTAGAATGATTGCGAAGCAATACGATGCTGACGCCCAAGAGCCTTCTGCGAATTGCCACGCCTCCCTACTTTTTTCAGCCGCTGCAAATCCTGAAACGATTGCGGTTGGAATATCTTTGGCGCTCGAAAAGGGAAGCTCTTGTGACATTGCCCTGGGGCTTGCCGATCAAAATCATTCCGCATGAGGCCGTGGGCTACAATATCGCCGCCGAAGGTCTGTATGAAGTTGAAGTGACTGAATCCCTTTGGCGATTGACTGAACCAGGTGACCTGGCGATCGACGCGGGCGCCAATATCGGCTACACCTCCAGCATCCTCGGCCTTCGTGTGGGCCCAAAGGGCAGTGTCCATTCCTTCGAGCCGCATCCTCAGGTGTTTGAGTCCCTCAAGGAAAACGTCGCGCTTTGGAAAAGGGATCCCCGTTGCGGTTCTTTTGTTCTCCACGCTTCTGCCTTGGGCAGGGAGACTGGAAAAGCATCACTACATACCAATGATTGGTTCCGGACCAATCGTGGAACGGCGTGGATTGCCGAAACTCCTGCAGCCGCTGGCGAGCAGCAAGTCCTCGAAGTGCCGATTGACAATCTGGACGCCCTTTTCGATGAACACAAAAACATAGGCATCTTAAAAATGGACGTGCAAGGACATGAACTCTCCATACTTCGGGGAATGACTCGTCTCCTTCAACAGCATGCTGTCCGCGATATCATCTTCGAGGAGGAAGCACCTTTCCCCTCGCCGGCACACGAATTCTTGAAGTCCTTTGGCTACTCAGTGTTGGGGATTCAAGGACACTTTACCGGTGTGCGGCTCCTCCGGGACGCTCAACCCAGCTTCGATCCTGAATTCGGGCCCGTGCCCAATTATTTGGCAACCTGCGACGTCACGCGGGCACTTGCTTTATTCAAGCCACCCCTATGGCGATCCTTTGGCTTGACTCGGCCGTTAATCAACCGCTAAACAAAGCTGGGGCTTTGTCCTCTCCCGCTTCGTTGACAAACCTATTCGCGGGCCTCAAAATTGATTCTGCCTCGTTTTATCGCGCTTGTGCCCAAGTGGCGGAACTGGCAGACGCGCTAGCTTCAGGAGCTAGTGGCCGCAAGGTCGTGGAGGTTCGAGTCCTCTCTTGGGCACCATCTTCTTCTACTGGCAGTTCTCCGTCCTCTCCGTTCTTTCTCAAACTTTGCACAACCGGCTTCATTCCGCGGCCATATAGATGTATCGCAGCACGAATACAATCGTCAGTATCCACAGCAGCAAGCCTACTTCGCGGAATTTTCCCGCCGCCACTTTGGCCACTGTGTACGAAATCACGCCCAGGCTCAAGCCCGTTGCAATGCTGAACGTCAGCGGCGTGGCCACCAGCGTCACGAACGCCGGAAAAGCTTCGCTGAAATCTTTCCACTCGACTTGCGCCATGGATTCCGTCATCAGCGCGCCCACCAGGATCAGCGCAGGCGCCGTCGCGAATCCCGGAATCGCCGCAGCCACCGGCGAAAAGAACATCGCCACCAGAAAAAGCCCCGCCACCATCACATTGCTTAGCCCCGTGCGCGCCCCGGCTGCCACTCCCGCGGCGCTTTCGATATAGCTCGTCACCGTCGAAGTTCCTGTCAGCGCTCCGAACATCGTGCCCACGCCATCCGCGAGTAGCGCGCGGCCCACCCGGGGAATCTTTCCGTTCTTGACGAATCCGCCCTGTTCGCACACGCCTACGAGCGTGCCCACGTTGTCGAACAAATCCACGAACAGAAAAATGAAAATGATCTCCGCCAGCCCCAGATGCAGTGCGCCCCGCAAGTCCAGCTTCAGGAACGTTGCCGAAGGGTGGGGGATCGCCAGCAACGCTGATGGCCAGTGCGCCAGTCCCCTGAAAATTCCGAACAACGTCGTTCCAAGAATCCCCAGCAGGATCGCGCCGTTCACTCGCCGCACCATCAGCACCAGCATTAGAACAATCCCCAGGCAAGCGGCTTGCACTTCGCGGTCTGCAAAATTGCCCAAGCTGACAAATGTCGCCGGATTCGCCACCACCAGCTTCGCGCTGCGCAAACCTACGAACGCGATGAACATCCCGATGCCGCCTGCTGTCGCATGTTTCAAACTGTGCGGGATGCTGTTCACGATTTGTTCGCGCACCCGGGTCACGGTCAGCAGCACAAACAGCACTCCTGAGAAAAACACGGCTCCCAGGGCCGTCGGCCACGGCACGTGCATTCCCAGGCATACCGAATACGTGAAATACGCGTTCAACGACATTCCCGGCGCCATGGCGATCGGATAATTTGCATAAAGACCCATCACCAGCGTTGCCACCGCCGCCGCCAAACACGTCGCGAACACCACGCCATCCGCCGGCATCCCCGTCTGCGACAATATTTGTGGGTTCACAACCACGATGTATGCCATCGTGACGAACGTCGTCAGGCCGCCCAGCAACTCGCGCCGCACGCTGGTCTGGTTTTCCTGCAAACGAAAAATTCGCTCGATCAAAAAGGGTTCCTGTCAACTGTGGCCGTGAATTGTGGTTGCGCCGCCACTTTAGGGTTCTCTGCTACGTCTGTCAATCCTCGTATCCCCTCCTCCAGCAAATTCTTCTGGCATGCAAGCGGTGCTTCGCTTAGAGTATGGGCCAGTTTCCCACGCTAGAGGCCGTTTTTGCATCGCTTGGAATTGGGTCTCACTCGTTTCCTGTTTTCCGGTTCACGAGCGCTCGTTTCCAGGTCTGGCCGCTTCGTGAGTTCACGCGTACGTGGAGAATGCAATGAACAAATATATCGTGGAGCTGATCGGTACTTTCTTCCTGGTTCTCACCGTAGGTTGCACGGTCATTGGCAATGGCGCCGGGCCTCTGGCTCCCATCGCCATTGGTGCCGCCTTGATGGTGATGGTTTTTGCCGGGGGCCACATTTCGGGTGGGCATTACAATCCCGCTGTCACTCTCGGCGTCTGGATTCGGGGTAAATGCGACACCAAGGATGTCGTTCCTTACATGGCGTTTCAGATCGTGGGTGCCGCTCTAGCCGCTGCGATAGTGAAATTCTTCAAGGCTGGCACGGTTGTTCCCACCGCTAGCCCATCCGTGCTGCCCGCGCTGCTCGCCGAATTCCTCTTCACCTTCGCGCTTGTCTACGTGGTTCTCAACACCGCCACCGCCAAAGGCACGGCCGGAAATTCTTTCTACGGACTCGCCATCGGCATGACGGTTATGACTGGAGCGTTCGCCGTTGGCAACATTTCCGGGGGCGCTTTCAATCCTGCCGTTGCCGTGGGCATCACGGTGATGGGCCTTTCCGCCTGGTCTAGCATCTGGATTTTCCTGGTTGCCAATTTCGCTGGTGGTGCTGTAGCGGCTTACACTTTCAAGGCTCTGAATCCCGGCGACTAACCTTCGTATTCCGTCATAGGGGTCGAGCACTATTCGACCCCATCATCTCGGCAGACGCGTAGCCCAGAACAAGTCCGCGAGCCCTGTAAATTTCTTCCTGATTCTCCAAGCTTTAAACCGGCCACTGGATTTCTTTGAGCACAGCGTAAAGAAGGTAGCCCCCTGCACCTCTTTTACTTCACTTATCTCCTCCATTTCCTTTACTTCCTTATTTCCGAAACTCTCCCCATCCCAGCCGCACCTGAATTGTGTTGATCCCCGGGTTCGGGCTGGAAATCCCCGCATTCGAGATATGCATGAAGCGCACTTCCGCCGTCCAGTTGTGTTTCTCGCCCAAAATGTGCAAGCCCAACGCACCGCTCGATGTGAAGTTCACGTGCGAAGTTCCTTCTGGCACCTTCGTGTTCGTGAACAGCGTCCCGCCCTCAATCTCGAAATAAGGCTTCACTTTTTTCGGCGCTGTCAGAATCCACTTGAACGCAAACGGATTCACGCCCGCTCCAAACGCCGTGTTCGTGCTCTGCACGATCACCCACGCCGGCACAGCATCCACCGCGTATTCCAGTTGGCCCCGCAAGAATCCCGGCCCGTGCGGCGAAGTAATCACAATGCCGTAACGCAACCCCAGGTTCCACACGCCCGTGCCAGACTGGCTTCCGTTAATCCCATGCCCGCCCCCAGTCCACACCTGCCATTCGCTGTTCGCCTCTTCTGGCCCCGCCTGAGCGCAACTCCTCTCTGCAAAAATCAACAAGCTCACAACACAAAACACCACGATCATTCCGCTCTTTTTCACGCGTTCGCTCCCAACAACCCGACCCCGCAAGATATCCGAAACATCTCGCCGCCGCAATCGTGTAGACTGGCGGCCTCGAATACGAAGGTCGGCAAGTGCTTGGAACTTAAGACGCGGAGGCAGAGGGCGCGGCAAACACTAATGAATGAATGTACTTCTCTGGGAGCGGCGTTAATCAGTTCTGGGGAAGGGGACTTGTGTTCGGGCTAGGCATGGCCGGTGCCCCATTATTAGCAGAAGCGGAGTCCATCTAACTTTCATGGGAAGGAAGCACATGCTTCCGCCGCGACATTTTCTGATTTTGGGGAATCACGTAAAAAGGATAAGGGAGGCAGGCCAGGTCTTCCTGCCTCCCTCTTATTCCCCTTTCGGGGAATCCAACCAGCCTGACGGAGGGCGGCTAGTTGGTCGTGTGTTGGCCTGTCTAATTAAACCCCAACCACACGAAAAAGGTTTCAACTATTTTCAAAAATCTGACTAGAATTGGGCTGCACCTGCTTCGCTCACAGAAAGGGCCATGTTATGCCTCGCCCCTCCCACCTCAGTCTCGACGATATCCTTCGTTTTCTTCAACTTAGAAATGACCCCGTCTCCATCGAGGATCTCTCCCGCGGCCTCCATGTGAAAAAAAGTACCCGCCGCGCCCTCCTCCAGATGCTCGCCAAACTCCAATCGCGCGGCCTCGTCGAGGAACTTTCTCACGGACGTTTCTTGCTCCGCCGCTCGCGGCGCGATCCCGCCCCTGCCCCCGAACCCCCGCCGGAAAAGATCGCGCAACAGAAAGCCGCGTCCCGCGACGAGATTAAGGGCCGCCTCGTTCTTCATCAGGATGGTTACGGCTTCGTTGTTCCCGATGTCGCTCTGCCCAATGTGGATGGCGATATTTTCATTCCGCGCGACTCCGTGGAAGACGCCATGCACGGCGATCATGTCGTCGCAAAGATCAACCGCCTCAGCGGCCACACCGGCGCGCGCCGCGCCGAAGGACGCATCGTGCGCATCGTCGGCCGCGCGCATCCCTCTATCGTTGGCCAGTTCCACTACACTTCGCGCGGAAGCATCGTCGCTCCCTACGATCCACGCGTGCAACACGATATCGAACTCACACCGGGCGAAGAACTTTCTCCCGCTCTCCGCGAACAGCTTTTGCCCGCTGCCAAGGGCCAGGCCGCGCGCAACAAGCGCCTTCCACATATCCCCAAGCTCGATGGCGCTGTCGTCAACGTCGAACTCCTTCGCTATCCACGCGCCGGCGCTTCTCCCACCGGCCGCGTCATCGAAATACTCGGCCGCCCTGGCGATCTCGGCGTGGACACCGAAATCATCATTCGCAAGCATCATCTTCCGCACACATTCCCGGTGGAAGTCTTGCAGGAATCCGAGCGCCTCGCCTTGCCCGTCTCCGAAAACGAGCGCGCCAGCCGCGAAGATTTCCGCGAACTTCCCATCGTCACCATTGACGGCGAAACAGCGCGTGATTTCGACGACGCCGTTTACGTCGAACGCCGTGACGATGGCGGCTGGCTCCTGCAAGTGCACATCGCCGATGTCGCTCACTATGTTCGTCCCGAATCCCCGCTCGATCGCGAGGCTCGCTTACGCGGCAATTCGGTCTACTTCATTGATCGCGCCGTTCCCATGCTTCCCGAAGCTCTTTCCAACGGCATGTGCTCGCTCAATCCCCGCGAAGAGCGTCTCGTCCTCAGCGCTATCATGCACTTCGATGCTGCCGGACGCATGCTCAACTCGTGGATGGTTCCTGGCGTCATTCGCTCCGTCGAGCGCATGACTTACACCAATGTCAACAAGGTTCTCGAAGGCGATCCGGAAATGACTGCGCGCTACTCACAGCTCAATCATTATTTCCGCGCTATGAAGGGCCTCGCGCTTCTTCTCAATGCACGCCGCACGGAGAGTGGTTCCGTGGACTTCGATCTTCCCGAACCCGTCATCTCCTTCGACGAGCAACAGCAGATGACTGGCGTTTCGCGCAGCGAACGCAACATCGCCCATCGCATCATTGAGGAGTTCATGCTGGCGGCGAATCGCGCTGTCGCGCACCAGCTGAATTCCCGCGGCATCAAATCGCTTCATCGCGTCCATGAAAAGCCCGATGCTCGCAAGGTTCTGGAGTTCGAGGAACTCGCCCGCGCCTTTGGCTATACTCTTGGCGTTGAGGATCTTTACCAGCGCGAAGTCGCTGTGCGTCACGGCCGCGTTCCTGCTCCCGCAAAGGCTGGCCGTCCCGATTCTTATGGCAAAGGCCGCGAACGCCAGCAGCGCGTTGCTCTGCCCGGCTACGATCTACGCATCACACCGCAGCATTACCAGCGCCTGGTGCAGAAACTTGCGGGCAAGCCTGAAGAACGCATCCTTTCTTATCTCATGCTGCGTTCGCTGAAACAGGCGCGATATTCCGCCGATTCACTCGGCCATTTCGCTCTCGGCTTCGACGAGTACACGCACTTCACTTCGCCCATTCGCCGTTATCCCGATCTCATCGTTCATCGCATCCTCAAATGGGCCATCGCGCATCCGGACGTTGCGCCGCCCTCCTTTATCAAGCCTGTTGTTGGCGCCGAAGCTACGCTCTACTCTGAAAACCATCTTGCGGAGATTGCCTCGGAAACGTCGGAAACCGAGCGCCGCGCCGCTTCCGCCGAGCGCGAGCTCATCACCTGGAAGACCGCGCAATACATGGAGCAGCGTCTCGGCGACGAGTTCGATGGCCTGATTATTTCCGTTCAGAAATATGGTTGCTTCGTCGAGCTCTTTGATCTATTTATTGAAGGTTTGCTTCCCATCGGCGCGCTCGAAGAGGCGGCCGGCGCCCGCTGCGTTTTTCGCGAAAGCGATCACGCCATCGTTGCCATGGGAGAATCCGGAGGCGCGCGCCGCACCCGTTCCAGCCGCCGCAAACCCACCGCGCCGCTCATCTGGAAACTTGGCGATCGCGTCCGCGTGCGCGCGGAACGCATCGATCCCATGCGCCGCCGTGTCGAATTCGCCCTCGTCCCATCTGTGTAGCGGCCGCCTTCGGAGGCGGGCCGTCTTTTCCCGTAGGGGCACGATATATCGTGCCCGCGCTGCGCCAGCAGCGCGCGCGAATCGAAAATGTCGGCGCGCCGACATTTTGTATCTTAGTTGCAAGTAGACAAAGGGTAATACATATAAGCGAGTTATCTGTAGACGCATAGGATGGGATACCCCCCACCCCCTGTTTTGCGCAAGTGCGGGAATAGTTGGACTTAGGGGAGAGAGGCAGTCCAAAGTTGAAAGTTGAAAGTCGAAGAGAAGACAGGAATTAACGCAGAGGCCACGGAGAGCGCGGAGTTCGCGGAGGAAGAAGAAGCAGACGGGCTGACCACAGAGGACGCAGAGTTCACAGAGGAAGAATGAGGAGGAAGCGCAGAAAAATGCCCCCCACCCCCCTGTTTTTGCGTAAGTAGGGGAAACAAAGGGGTTACAGGCGCATTTCGTGGATGTAGGGGAAACAAAGGAGTTAGCAGAGCGGTGGCGAGTGTTGACTCAGGCAAGGCTGAAGAGGGATGTGCTTTCTTCTGGCTTCCTGATCGCTGGTCGCTGATAACTCTCTCAATGCAACGTCCCCTCAGCATGACCTAGGCAGCATAGCACAGGATTTATCAGTTGTCTACTATTATTTTGCGGGTACTAGTTTCGAAACTGGCACGAGGCGAGCCGCCCTTCAGGAGAATTACCAAATCCCAGGAGTTAGTGCGCGTCACACCCTAATCCGTCCGCGCCCTTAGCTCTGTAGTCCAAAAGGTTGTAGTTGCTGCCGTAGCCATTTCGCGAGTTCTTTCAATCGGTCTAGGCTCACGGCACGAGAGAAGTGCGGAAGCTGGATTACCGTCACGCCCTCGGAAACCATTCGGCGCCACTGGTAGGTTCCCCCAGGTCCCTGCCGCGAGTTGGACAGTTGGGTCACGTCCCACGGCATGCCAAGGAAACCGTTCAGTCGTTCCAGGGTGACCTTGCCGGCAACCATCACTAGTCGCGCCTGATGGTGCTCGAGCATCTTCATAACAAGCTGCTTCGAGTATTCGTAGATTTTCCCCTCAGTGCTTTTGTTCAGGTCGTCTAGTGTTGATCCGTTTGGCGTTCGCCAAGGAACCAGCATTGCGCTCGTCACTCGATCGTTAAACCATTTGTCAAGGTCGGGATAGGCACGCAAGAATTTGCTCCAATTCTGCCAATATGGGAACTCTTTGTTGTCTTCTTCCGACGCACTAAAGGGGGGATTGCGATTGGTTTCCAGTTCCACGTTGAATTGCTGGGGCCCCGCTAATCCAGCCGTTCCAGGGTTCAGCCCGAAGTAAATCCGGCTCGACTCTGAGTAATACTTGCCCAGAAAAAGGCAACCGCCCCATTCAAGGCGCCCATTCCGATGCTTTTCCTCGATGGCGCGGTGAAAACCGAGCGCCATCTGCTGAATCTCTTTCAAGGCTTCCGATTTCTGGGCCGCACTTGTCATCACGGGGGACCTCCTGGGCACCGATCCTGCAGTTCTCAACTTGAAGCAAGTCTCAACTTTGTACTCTGGAACCCTTGCAGGTTCACCTTTTAACAAATTTGTGCGTCTTTGGGGCGCAAGAATCCTGCGCCCCTACAAGGTCAGGAGCGCACCCAAGACCTACCCCTGCATAAACCACACCCGCAAGGAAGGGCGTCCGGCGTTGCTAGTTCTTGACGTTCATCGCTTCAGAATCCACTGCCTTTTTGCCCGTGAGGCCTTCAAGTCCTGCAAGAATACCTCGATATTCATTCTTGTCACACTGCATAGCAAAACCGCCCTTTGTGTCCGGTGTAGCCCAAGTAATTCCGATATAGTGCTTCTTTGACTTGGTGAGAGCCATCAAACCACCTATTCCAAGTGAAACGACAGCGAGCCCAATGGCCGCGCCAACGCGCCTGTGAACGTCCTGACCGTAGTTGATTTCCGTGACGGCGGACGCAGGAATCACAACGACTTCGGACTTGTCCTTGATGAGTCGAATTTGGTTTGCGTCAAGTACAAGCCTGACGCCAGTTCCCGCCTTGACGGTCGCGACTGAACCGCCGTCGTAAGTGACTTTGTAACCGCTGTCCCCGGCGAACATGGAGACCGGTAAAACAACGCAAAGAACAGCGGAAATGAAACCCGCGAATAGTTTTTTCACGTAACGCTCCTTTGTACTTCCAGAAGAACGCTAATCATCCGCTTGAACAATGGTACTTTTCGCAATCGACTATTGAGCTGTAGGACAAATGCGCTCCGGGTTTCTAGCATGTGATGAGCGTCACATTATTGAAAGAAGCCCTATTCAGCAGGCCAAAGAAACATGCACAAAGCTCGAAAAGCTCGAAGCCTTACCGGCACATGTACGTGAGAGAAATTGACCGCCAACAGCACTTCACATGGGCTTTGGCGTTTCCGGGGGAAGAGCGCGCCTAGTACCTCAACGATGTCTATTGACAGTTGGTAAATAGTGTGCTATGAGGTGATGTGAATACTCGGCACAGGCCCGCCCCCACTCCCCAGATCGGCAGCACACTCACCCTCTGCACCGACAGTCCGCAAGAATATCAAAACAAAGGCTTTGCAAAACAAAACGGGCGATTTCTAAGTCCCTTGTTTTCACACTCTTCCGCACTCTTGCGCCCGCAACCCCTTTGTTTTGACACTCTTCACAAAAAGACCCGGGGGGTGTGGTTACTTCCTCGCCAACAGTTTCTTCCCGAAGCGGAACGGGAAAGGCTCCGATCCCCCAAGGGGGCGGAGTCATCCAGGCCGGTTGAAATCACCGGGAAGAGAGGCCGGGGCAAGTCGGGAGTCGAACGAGTTTGGGGAGTTTTTTGGGGAGGTGGTTTATGTCGGACATAAATGTCCGACCCCCTAAAGAGGCGGAAGACACCCAAGACCCACCCTCACAAGACGAGGATGGGGCACCCAGTGACATTAGAAGCGGGAAGAGAGATCCCTCCACTACGCGGCCCGACGCGCCACAATTCGGCGCGGAAGAAAAAATCGGGCCGCTCCGGTCGGGATGACAGGATTTGGGACTAGTCATTTTGGGGAGGGCCTTATGTCGGAGCTGAAGCTCCGACCTCCTAAGGAGACAGAGGAGGCAGAAATGCAATCGCCTCTATTGAACCGTTTTAATGATTGACTGGGCGGGTCTGGCGGAATATAGTCTTAGGCGAAGAACACCACGCGAAGCTTGGGTTTCCGCGAGATCGAGGAGGATGCAATGAGTGCGTCCGCGACATTGGAAAAAATGAAGGTACCGTTTTATGGCCACGGCCGGCAATACCACAACATCAAGAAAGAAATCGATGACGCCTTCCATGCCGTGATGGAAAGCGAGGCCTACGTGATGGGCCCCACCCTCGCTCGTTTCGAGAAGGAACTGGCGCAATACTTTGGAATGAAGCATGCCGTGGGGTTGAATTCCGGCACCGACGCGCTCTGGCTGGCCTTTTTCGGGCTGGGCATACAGCCGGGCGACGAAGTGATCACGACCGCCAACACCTTTTTCGCCACCGCCGAGGCCATCTGGATCGCCGGAGGCAAGGCCGTGTTCGTGGATTCCGACCCAGTGACCAATAACATTGACCCCGCCAAGATCGAGGCCGCCATCACGCCGCAGACCGTCGGCATCGTCCCGGTACACCTTTACGGGCATTGCGCCGACATGAAGGTTGTGAGCGCGATTGCCAAGATGCACAAACTGTGGGTTGTGGAAGACAACGCGCAATCCATTGATGCGCACGGCGATGGTTTCAAACAGGGCGAGTTGAGCGACGCGGTTTGCACCAGCTTCATCATCCAGAAAAACCTGGGCACTTACGGCGATGGCGGGGCGCTGGTAACCAATCGCGCGGACATCGAACAGACGACGCGACGCCTGCGCAACCACGGCTCGCTGAAGCGCTCGGTGCACTCGTTCGGGTTCAACAGCCGGCTGGACGACCTCCACGCGGCGTTCCTGAGCGTGAAGCTGAAGCACATCACCGGGTGGACGGATCAGCGGCGCGCGTGGGCGAAGCGCTACACGGATGGCCTGAAGGGCACCAGCTTCAAGCTGCCCAAGGAAATGCCGGGCTACCGCCATGTGTACCATCTCTATGTGATTGAACACCCCAAGCGCGATCAACTGTCGCAGTTCCTGCTGGACCAGGGCATTGACGCCAAGCAGCACTATCCTATCGCCATCCACCAGCAAGAAGGCTATCCGTGGGGCAAACTTGCCGAGCTTCACCCCAACGTACCCAATGCCGAGCGCAACGCCGCACAATGCGTTTCCTTGCCGATGTTCCCGGAGCTGACGGCGAAGGAAGTGGATTACACCATCGAGGTACTGAAGGAGTGGGACAGTAAGTTTGGCCGGTAAAGAATAGCAAGGAGCGATCGGCGTGAGCGCGAGAAAAATCTACAAAGTGATGGTTGTGGGAGTAGGAAAACGCGGCAAGCACCACGCGGTCGCCTTTAAGAATAACCCGCGCTTTGAGCTGGCTGGGCTGGCGGATTCCAGCCCGGAGCAGTTGGCGAAGGCCGCGGCGGAACTCGGCGTGCAAAAAACCTCGCTGCAACCGCTGGCTTTAGCGAAAGAACTCCAGCCGGATGTTTTCTGTTTCTGCACGCCTCCCAGCATCCGGCTGGAGCTTATTCAAGTGGGCATCGCTTCGGGTGCGAAGCTAATCGCCTACGAAAAGCCCATGGCGCTTTCCATGAACGAAGCCATCGAGATTCGCAAGGCGGTGAACGCCGCGGGAGTGAAGACGGTTGTGTCTCACCAGCACCGCTACGGGCAGCACTATCAGAAGGTGAAAGAAATTGTGGAGAGCGGGGCGCTGGGGCGCATCCACACGATTCAGGCGCACGCGAGCGGCTGGTTCTTGCATATGTTCACACATCTGGTCGAGTATATGCGGTGGTACAACGGCTACGCGCCCGCCGAATGGGTGATGGCGCAGGCCGCAGGGCGAGGCAAACTTTCTGACAATCATCCTTCGCCCGACTATATTGGCGGATTTATTCAATTTGCCAACGGTGTGCGGGGCATCGTGGAATGCGGCGCGGGCGCTCCGGACGTTCCCGAAGTTGATTATTGGTGGCGCAAGAACAAGATCGGCGTTTACGGCACGGAAGGTTTCGCGGAAGTGCTGACCGGCGGTGGCTGGAGAGCCATGACGGGCGCCCAGAAGGGCGTGATTTCAGGCGCTGGCTGCATGAACTACGACATCGAAATGCCGCTGTACATCGAAGACATGGTGCGCTGGCTGGACGACGACAAACAGGTGCACCCGTGCAATGGGGAAAGCGCTTACGCGGGTTTCGAGATCAGCATGGGCATGCTGCGATCCGTGGTACAGCGCGGCCAAATCAAGTTACCGTTGGGGCCGGGCGAACCGGAGATCCAAGCGGTTGCAAAAGTTTTGCCGGATATGCCCGTGCTGCTTTCCAGCGACGTTAATCGCAAGGAATACAGGGTCTAATTTGCGATACTAGTGAGGGTAGCCCGCCTGGGAAGGTGGCCTCTTGAGGAGCAACAGAACAGCAGTTCCCTCGCGTTGCTCGGCATGACAAAGACAGAGGAACGAAGGGCCCCCGTGGCCCACTCTTCCACAAACCAAACGCGCAAGGAGGAGGCCCCGCGAGTCTGTTATTCTATGTGGCGGTCCACTCCTCGGGCGCCCTGCCATGGAAGCGCCGCAAATCTGTTGACGAAAGGCTGTACCTACCGTGAGCATCACTGCATCCACACAAGCTGCCAAGCGAGCTTTCAACTTTAATGCAGGGCCGGCGGCGCTGCCACTGCCCGTGCTGGAGCGGATCCGCGAAGAACTGCTGGACTATCGCGGTACCGGCATGTCTGTGATGGAACTTTCGCACCGCTCGGCGGAATTTGAGGCCATCAACAACGCGGCAGAGCAAAACCTGCGGAAGTTGCTGGCCATTCCGGATGAGTACGCGGTGATTTTTGTGCAAGGCGGGGGCAGCATGCAGTTCACGATGGTGCCGATGAACCTGTGCCTGCCGGGGAAGCCGGTGGATGTGCTGCACACGGGGACGTGGACGGCGAAGGCCATCGGGGAATTGAAGAAGGGAGTGCTGCACAATATTGCCGCGTCCACGGAAGCGGAGAAGTTTACGCGGGTGCCGAGACCCGAGGAGATTCGGCTTTCGCCGGAGGCTTCGTACACTTACCTGTGCACGAACAACACGATTGAGGGCACGCGGTATACGGAACTGCCCGCTTCTCCGGCGCCATTGGTGGCGGACATGTCCAGCGACATCGCCTCGCGACCGACCGACGTGAGTAAATTCGGGCTGATTTTTGCGGGGGCACAGAAGAATTTGGGGCCGAGCGGCGTGACCGTGGTGATTGTGCGCAAGGACCTGGCGGAGCGCGCGGACAAGAACTTGCCTGCACTGTTGCAATACCGCACGCACATCAAGGAAAAATCGCTGTACCACACGCCGCCGACCTTTGCCGTGTATGTTCTGGGCCTGGTGACGGAATGGATCGCGGCGGAAGGCGGGTTGGCCGGAATGCAGAAGCGCAACGAAGCCAAGGCGAAACTTTTGTACGACACGATTGAGGGCAGCAATGGCTTCTATCGCTGCCCCGTAGAGAAAACTTCACGCTCGCTGATGAACGTGGTATTTCGCGTGGCAGACGGGGATGAGGCCATCGAAAAACAATTTGCCAAGGACGCTAGCGCCGCAAATTTGATCGGCACGCCCGGACATCGCTCCGTCAGAGGCATGCGCATTTCGCTGTACAATGCCGTGGGGCTCGACGCCGTCGGAGCCCTGACGGGGTTCATGCACGAATTCCAGCGTACCCGCGCATGAGCCCGACGCCCGGCTTATCACCCGGGCGCGATGAATTGCCGCTGGTTATGGGAGGAACGATGACCCTCTACTCGAATGTTCTTTTTGTGCACATCGCCAGCGCGCTGGCTTTGTTCCTAGGCTATGGGCTGGAATGGACAGTGAGCGCGCTGCTGCGCCACGCAAGCACTACGGATCAGGTGCGAGCGTGGCTGCGCGTATACCGTGTGTCGCCGCCGGTGACCGGTGTGGCGCTGGCGGTGCTGATTCTTTCGGGCGGGTGGTTGTCCGCGCTGACGGGAGGGATGAACCAGGGCTGGCTGATCGCTTCGGTGGCGGGGATCGTGGTGGCGTTGCTGATCGGGTTCGCCTTGATCCTGCCGCGTGTGCGGAGGATTCGAGCGGCGCTGCCGGAGGGAAATGCGGCGCTTTCACCGGAGGCGTTGCTACTTTTGCAAAGCGGCGCGCTGCCGACACTGGTTCGAGTGCGAGTGATGCTGGCGCTGGGGATTGTGTACTTGATGACGGCAAAGCCGCCGCTAGGAGTTTCGGTGATAGTGCTGGCGATTGTCATGGTGCTGGGCGTTTTGTTGTCGGTGACAGCGTGGTCGCGTGGGGCGGGGAAGAGCGCGGCGGCGTAACAGCAATGGCAAAGCCTGGGGCCATTTCCTCAGGGGCTGAAGCCCAATGAGAGCCAAACGTTGAATGTCGGAGCTGAAGCTCCGACCCCCTGAAGGGAACACAAATCCAGGAGCGGCCCGCCTCAGAAGGACGGGCCCTACAACAGCGAAGAAAGACTAGAGCAAGCGAAAAGCCGCAGGGCGGAGCC
The DNA here is from genome assembly GCA_963702915.1 of Candidatus Acidiferrales bacterium. Lineage (GTDB taxonomy): Bacteria > Acidobacteriota > Terriglobia > Acidiferrales > UBA7541 > Acidiferrum. The sequence goes on along the minus strand of OY969770.1, from coordinate 4,159,684 downwards.
AAGAGAACGGCGGCAGGGCGCACGGACGCGCCCTGCGCTACACGGAAAACATAAAACGAAAGACAAGCTGGGCGAATTACGCTAGGTCGAAGAGGAGCACTTCAGCGTCGTCTACACCCGCCAGGTTGATGGAGTTCTCTTCGGAAATGACCGCGCCGTCGCCCGTTTCCAGCGCTTGACCGTTTAGCGTTACTCCGCCGCGAGTCACCTGCACATACGCGCGGCGCTCAGGCTTCAGCGCATGCTGGACTGTTTCGCCCGGCGCGAGCACCGTGGCGTAGAGTTCGTTGTCCTGGCGAATCTTCACCGAGCCTTCCCGCCCATCCGGAGAGGCCACAAGGCGCAATTTGCCGCGTTTCTCGGCTTCCGCAAAATGCTTCTGGTCGTACGCGGGTTGGTAGCCCTTCTTGTCCGGGAGCATCCAGATCTGATAGAGGTGCACAGCCTCCTTGTCGGAAGCGTTAAACTCACTGTGTGTCACACCCGTTCCCGCGCTCATGTATTGCACATCGCCGGGGCGAATGACGGAACCATTGCCCATGCTGTCGCGGTGTTCCAGCGCACCTTCTAAAACATAGGTGACGATTTCCATGTCGCGGTGGGGGTGCATGGGAAAGCCGGCAGCGGCCGCAATGTGGTCGTCGTTCATGACGCGCAGCGTGCGGAAGCGGACGTGCTGCGGGTCGTAATAGTCAGCAAAGGAAAAAGTGAAGCGGGAATCGAGCCATCCGTGGTTGGCATGGCCGCGTTCGCCGCTTTTGCGAATAAGAATCATGGTGGCCTCCTTAGATTGAGACGGAGGAATAATACACGTTATAACGACTATTGTCAAGAGGATAGCCTATGCAACTCATTCATCATCCTTAATTCCCTTATGCTTCAGTCTGTTAGCAGTTTTGCCGCGCTCATTTCCTCCGGTGCACGCTTTGGTGTAGAGTAATAATTCTGCACGGCTGCTGGCCGCCAAGGGTGAGGTGTACGTTCATGGATTCCGCGCTACCGGCAACACAAACAAAGGCTGAGGACGCCTCCTCCTCAACAACGCGCCGCGACACTTTATCCATCACCGATAATCGCACCGGCAAGTCGTACGAAGTGCCGATCACACAGGGCACGGTCCGCGCCATGGACTTGCGCCAGATCAAGGTGGATCCCGCGGATTTCGGGATGATCAGCTACGATCCCGCGTACAACAACACCGCGTCGTGTATCAGCCGGATTACGTTCATTGACGGGGATGCCGGGATTCTGCGTTATCGCGGGTATCCCATCGAGGAATTGGCGGAAAAATCGACGTACCTGGAGACGGCGTACCTGTTGCTGAATGGAGAGTTGCCCACGAGCGCGCAACTGCAGGATTGGCACAACCACGTCACGCATCACACGTTCATCCACGAGAGCATCAAGAAGTTCCTGGACGGTTTCCATTACGACGCGCACCCGATGGGCATGCTGGTTTCGACGATTGCCGCGCTTTCGACGTTCTATCACGACGCGAAGGATGTGTTTAACCCACAATCGCGGAAGAAACAGACATACCGGCTGGTGGGCAAGATGCCGACGATTGCGGCGTTTTCCTACCGGCACACGCTGGGCATGCCGTTTGTGTACCCGGACAACGAGCTCAGCTATCCAGGGAATTTCTTGAACATGCTGTTTCGCACGAGCGAGACGCGCTACCGGCCGGATCCGACGCTGGAGCACGCGCTGGATATTCTGTTCATTCTGCACGCGGACCACGAGCAGAACTGCTCGACGAACACGATACGCGGGGTGGGCAGTTCGCACGTAGACCCCTATTGCGCGACCGCGGGGGCGATTGCGGCGCTCTACGGGCCGCTGCACGGCGGCGCCAACGAAGAAGTGCTGCGCATGCTGAATGAAATTGGCTCGGTCCAGAAGGTTCCAGAGTTCATCAAGCGGGTGAAGTCCGGTGAAACGCGGCTGATGGGCTTCGGGCATCGCGTGTATAAGAACTACGACCCGCGCGCGCGGATCATCAAGAAAGTCGCCTACGAAGTATTCGACCTGATGGGCAAGAATCCGCTGCTGGAAATCGCGCTGGAATGCGAGCGGATTGCGCTGGAGGACGACTACTTCGTCAAGCGCAAGCTGTATCCCAACGTGGACTTCTACACCGGGCTGATTTACCAGTCCATGGGCTTCCCCACGACCATGTTTCCCGTGCTCTTCGCGATCCCGCGGATGTCCGGCTGGTTGGCGCAGTGGGAAGAGATGCTGCTGGACCCCGAACAGAAGATCGCCCGGCCCCGGCAAATCTATCTGGGGCGAACTCCGCGGCCGTATGTGGCCATCGATCAGCGGTCGTAAGGCGAGAGGGCAAGCCCGACAGATTCTCCGGTCCGTGCGACCCATGCCGTGAGCGTGGCATCGCGTCACCCTGATGCAGAAGTGCGCCAGCCTCATGAGGAGCCTTAAGCTACATAAGTAATTCAACTATATGGCGTATCGTTTTTGCGTACACTTTTAACCTTGTTACTCGACTTTCCATTCCCGCGCTGTATATTGAGAGATGCGAGGTTTTATGGGCCAATCCCCAAACGTTCAAAGTCACTCTGGGCCACGCCGACGGAGCCAACGCGTATTGATGCAAGTGGGCGTGCGCATACGGGGCAAGGACGCGCAGGGTTCCCCATTCGAAGAAGAAACCGCCACACTGGCCATTAATGCGCATGGAGCATTGATCCTGCTGCAGGCGCGCATCACCAGCGGCAGCGTGGTGCTGATGCAGCACAAGGGCACCCAGCAGGAGCAGGAGTGCCAGGTCGTTTTCCTGGGCCCGGTGCGGTCCGGCAAAGCGGAAATTGGGTTGGAGTTTTCTTCCGCCTGCCCGACGTTCTGGCGGGTTGCCTTCCCTCCCGAGGACTGGTCTCCCAAGCACCCCGAAGCTCGTACGGTCATTTCAACGAGTTCCCCCAAGAAGTAACTATTTCGGCCGGTTGCCTGAAGCGTTCATCAATCCCGATTGCGAATTCCTGCACATTCTCAATTTGTGGAAACACTCGGCGGCTCGATTGCAACGTTTTCGTGCGTACAGTAAGATTTCTTTGTTGCGTTCAGCGCTGCATGCGCTGGTCCCCGCCCTTGGACTTCCCGAAAGGTCAGGATTGACCGAGTATTTATGGCCAGACCGTATGTTAGCGTCTTAGTTGACACCTACAATCACGAGCGTTTTATTGAACAGGCCATTACCAGCGTTCTGGCGCAGGATTTCCCCGACGCAGACCGAGAAGTGATTGTGGTGGACGACGGGTCGCAGGATCGCACGCCAGAGATTGTTGCCAGGTTTGCACCGCCTGTCCGCCTGATTCGTAAAGCCAACGGCGGCCAGGCTTCGGCGTTCAACGCCGGGATTCCGGAATGCCAGGGGGAAATTGTGGCGTTCCTGGATGGCGATGATTGGTGGGCCAGTGGAAAGCTGGCGCAGGTAGTCGCGGCGTTTTCCGAGAATCCAGGCGTAGGCCTGGTCGGTCATAGCATCACCGAAGTTCTCGCCGATGACGCGCGGCGCAGCGAGCTGGTCCGCGAATCCCCCCAGTTTCGTATCGATTCCGTTGCCGGGGCGCGCCTTTTCCGCCTGCGCAAGAGTTTTCTCGGTACCAGCCGCATGGCCTTCCGCAGGGAGATTCTCCGCCGTATCGGGAGGGTCCCGGAAACTCTGGCCATTCAGGCCGACGAGTTTCTCTTCACATTGGGCGCCCTGTTTTCCGAGGTGCTGCTTCTGCGTGAGCCGCTGACGTTTTACCGGCTGCATGGACAAAATTTATTTCAGGTGAGTGACGGCAGTACCACCGCGCTCCGGCGCAAGCACGCTGTATTGCTCGCCCTGACGGACTCGCTGCGCCGCCGCTTCGCTGAAGAACACGTACCTGAGGCGATAAGCAAAACGGTCATCGAAGCCGTGGAGGCCGAAGCCGACGCACTTGAACTGTGCCTGGGCGGAGGCACGCCTCTCGATACGATTCGCACCGAACTGCGAAGCTACCGCATCGATCACGAGAACGCCTCATGGCTGCGCTGGATTCTTAAATCCCTGAGTCTTTTCCCCGCGCTCTTTGTTTCGCCGAGCCGCTACGCTGCGCTCAAGCAGAAAATCTCCTTGCGTTCTGCGTATCGCAGATTTCGCCGCACATTCCTCCCAACATTTGAGCCCCAACATGTTGACCGTACGGGCGACTGGAGCAAGCGGTGACTGAAGGTTCCTTACGCATTCTCATGTCTTCGTGTGTTCCCAGTAGCCGCGAGGGCGGTGTGGCGGCCATCATCCATAATCTGAGCCGCGAGCTCGAGCAGCGTGGCCATTCCGTCCGCCATCTCTTTCAGGAGGACTTGATCGACCGCCGAAAGGTACCCGGCCGCTTTGCCGAGCTCATTTTCTCCATGCGGCTCGGAAAGTACATCGCGCAGCACCGCAATGAGTTCGATATCGTCAACCTTCACGCCCCAGTCGGATTTCCTTATGGGCTGCGCCAACGTTTCTCGAGTGCGGGTGACTACCCTCCTTACGTCATGACTATTCACGGGCTGGAAGAACGCCGGATGCACGTTATGAGCCGCGAAGCCCGCAAGGCCCGTGCTTGGCATTATTCATGGAAAAATCGCCTGTGGCAGCGCTTCTATAATCTCCCGCGTTTTCGCTGGTCCATCTGCACCTCGAATGGCGCCCATGCATACAGCCGCGACGTCTGGAATTTTCTCCAGCTTAAGTACGATTTTGATGCCGAACGCGCCGCCTACATCCCCAATGGCGTCGAGCCACGGTTTTTCATCTCTCGCCAGTACGACACTTCCGGCCCTCTAAAGCTTCTCTACGCAGGTACGTGGCTGGACCAGCGCGGTATTTTCTACCTGCGTGACGCTTTGCTTCGGCTCACAACTCAGCTGCCTGGCTTAACCATGACCTTTGCCGGATGTGGTTGCCCACCCGAAGTGATTCGCGATTTCTTTGGTCCACAACTGGCCTCAACCATAATCGTGCAGCCGGCCGTTCCTTCCGGGAATATGCAAGAACTTTACGCGGCGCACGATATTTTCCTGTTTCCCTCGCTCATGGAAGGTCTCCCATCGGTTCTATTGGAGGCCATGGCCTCCGGCATGCCGGTTATCACGACAGAAACCTGCGGGATGCCGGATGTTGTCGAGAGCGATTTCAATGGTTTACTTGTCCCGCCAGCCGACGCCCCCGCGATTGAAGCGGCAGTTCTGCGTCTCGCTTCTGATTCCGCGCTGCGCCAGCGCCTCGGCAAGGCCGCGCAGGACTCGATGAAACGCTATACTTGGGAACGCTCCGCCGAGGCGCTGGAAAACCTGTTTCGTCGCGTCATCGCTCTTGAGGGTTTGACCTACGCATGATCACACTCGGTCTCAACTATTCCCAGATGCATGATTCCTCCGCCTGCATCGTTCGCGATGGCGAATTGCTGTTCGCCGTGGCCGAAGAGCGCATCAGCCGTTTGAAGCATGATGCCCGCTTTCCACAACTCGCCACCCAGGCCTGCCTCGATTTCGCAAAAATCTCTCCGAGCCAGATTGATGAGGTGTGTTTTGGCTGGCAAACGCCCGGCGCAACTTTTCGCCACGATTTGAGACTCTTCGCCAGCGGCCAGTGGCCTGTGAACTATCTGAGCGTGCTGAACTCCTCGCGCCAGTTCGTCAGCATGGGGCACCAGGGAGGCGGCGTGCGACGCTTTACGCAGCAATTTGGCCCCAGCAAGGTGCGCTTCCGTTTTGTCGATCATCATTTTGCCCACGCCATCAGCACCTACTCCTATTCCGGGTTCGACGACGCCGCCATCGTTGTCATGGATGGCCGCGGGGCCTGGGAAGCTACTTCTATTTGGCGCGGCAATCATGGCCGCATCGAGCACATTCAAACCATTAACTGGCCTGACTCGCTCGGCCTCTTCTACGCACGCTTTACGGAATTCCTCGGTTTCACTCCTAACGCCGACGAATGGAAAGTGATGGGCTTGGCGCCTTATGGTGGACCTGGCATTGACCTCAGCGCGTTTCTTGAGCCGGACGCGGCACCCTATAAGGTGCACACCGATCTGCTGATGGGTGATGGCAGCGGTTCCTTTGTGGGCTGGCCTGCTTCCCTGGGTTCTCCGCGTGTGCCTGAAAGCGAAATCGACGATCGCCACAAAAATACTGCTTTCGCCGTTCAGGATTCATGCGAAGGGGCGATGATGAGCGTCGTTCGCCTGGCACTGGAAAAAACTCGCAGCCGCAATTTGTGCCTGGCGGGCGGAGTCGCACTTAATTCCAAAGCCAACGGGAAAATTCTTGCTTCCGGCGTCATCGACAAGCTTTTCGTGCAGCCGGCTGCTTCCGATGATGGCGTTGCTCTCGGCGCCGCTTTCGCACCCTATCTCGATGGCGGGCAGCGACTTCCCCTCAAGCCCATGCGTCACGCGTATCTTGGCCCCTCGTTCGATGATGACGCGATCGCCTCCGCTCTCAACACCTACAAAATCCGCTTTGCCCGGCTATCTGATCCCGCTGCCACATCCGCGGAACTCCTGTCGCGCGGCAAAATCATCGGTTGGTTTCAGGGACGGATGGAGTTCGGCCCACGCGCCCTGGGGAGCCGATCGATACTTGCTGATCCGCGCGATCCGGCAATGAATGTCAAGGTGAACAATGCGGTCAAGTTTCGCGAGTGGTGGCGTCCCTTCGCGCCCTCATTGAAGAAAGAGGCAGCGCCGGAATTCCTCGAATCCGCCTGGGATTCACCGTTTATGATCCTTACGGCGCAGGTGCGGCCCGAAAAGCGCAGCGTCATTCCCTCCGTGACGCATGTGGATGGCAGCGCACGGCCGCAGACAGTTGAAGAGGAAATCAATCCGCTCTATTGGCGGCTGATTGATGAATTTGGCAAACGCACCGGCGTTCCAGTGATCATGAATACTTCGTTCAATCTTCGTGGTGAGGCGATTGTACACACGCCCACCGATGCGATTCGCACATTTTTCAGTTCCGGAATGGATGCTTTGGTCCTGGGCAGCTTTCTAGTGGTGAAGTAGATGCAGCTGCTTTATTCACAATTGGTGGAGCCGCCCAGTTTCGGAGCGCACGCATGAGTGAGCCTTCCCGCCAGGTCGCAAATCTTTTTTTGCGCCATGGTTCCTCGCTCATGCGCCTTCGCCACATCCCCGTTCTGGGCGACGCGCTCAGTTGGGCAAGTCGCAAGCTGCTTCCCCGCGACACACTCATGTGGGTGCGCATTCAAGGTGGTCACGCCGAGGGCCTGTGGATCCTCGTCAATCCGCGCACCGGGCAAAATATTCTGCAGGGACTCGGTGAACCGGTGGTGCAACAGACCATTGTCGATTATCTTCGCCCCGGCATGACTTTTTATGATGTTGGCGCCAACATCGGTTTCTTTTCGCTGTTGGCCGCGCGTATCGTTGGTCCGTTTGGCCACGTGATTTCCTTTGAAGCCGATCCCGAAATTGCCGCGCGGCTGCGCGAAAATCTGGCGCGCAATGAATTCACTCAAGCCACAGTGGTGCAGAAAGCGGTCTGGTCGGAGCCCAGCACGGTATTTTTCGCGCGCGTGGACACGAGTATCTCTCCCGACCGCGGCTTGGGTTACGTTTCGACGTCTACCGATGCGGGCAACACCATCGCCGTGGATGCGGTCACGCTGGATGGTTTTCCTTCCAGCTATCCTTCGCCCGATTTCATTAAGTGCGATGTGGAAGGCGCGGAGGCGGCCGTGTTCGAGGGCACGGAGCGAATTCTGCGTGAAGAACGACCCATTCTGCTGGTGGAAATGCACAGCGCCGAGAACCACCGCGAACTCACGCGAAAGTTCGCAGAATTCGGCTACCGCTGCCGGGATCTCGACGAAAATCACGTTTTAGCGCTGCCCCAATGACGCGCCCGCTTATCGCATTGTTGGGGCGCGAGGATGTGCCCACCGACGCCGTCGAACAGTACTGCCGCTACCTCGGGGCGGCTTTGCAATCCCACGATTTTGAATTGGAAAATCACCGTGTGCCCTGGGAAATTCAAGGTTGGGCGGAGGCGTTGGACGCGCTGCGGCTTCAGGCGGCGTCCTGGCGAGGCCAGCGGATGCTTGTCCAGTACACGGCTCTTGCCTGGTCTTCGCGCGGTTTTCCCTTCAAGTTCTTGCGTGTCCTGAGAATATTGAAATCCGCGGGCGCCCGCATCGCGATTGTTTTTCATGACCCGGAACCGTTCCGCGGCCCGCGCCTCGTCGAACGCCTTCGTACTCGTGTGCAACTTCGCATCATGCGCCGCGCGCTGGCCGCCTCGGATCAGGCCATCTTCACAATTCCACTCGAAAAAATCTCGTGGCTCGGGGGCGATTCTGCTCGCGCGCATTTCATTCCTGTCGGGCCCAATCTCCCCATTCCCGTCCCACAGGAGAATGGGCTAAACAACTTCAGGCCAAAGTCTGGCACTCCCACCATCGGCGTTTTCACCATTACGGGTGGCGAGCACGGCGCGCGCGAGGCAAAAATCATTCTCGCCGCTGTGCGCTACGCCGCGCAAAAAGTTGGCAAGCTGCGCCTCTCTATTTTCGGGCGCCACGCTGAATTGCGTGAAGCCACGTTTCGCGAAGGTCTTCAGGATTTGCCGGTGGAAATATCCGCGGAAGGCGTTCTTGACGATCAACAGGTGATCGAACGGCTTTGCGCGGCCGATGTGTTGCTGTTCGTTCGTGGCGCGATTACCACTGGCCGCAGCAGCGCCATTGCCGGTATCGCTTGTGGAGTGCCCATGATCGCTTATGTTGGCCCGCAAACCGCTTGGCCTGTCACCGAGGCCGGTGTGGTTCCCGTTGCGCCGGGCAATTCCGCGGAACTCCACGACGCCCTTGTCCGCGTCCTATCCGATCGCGAACTTTGCGCCAGTCTGCGCCAGCGCAATAACCAGGTCTACCGCGAGCATTTTTCCTGGCCCGCCATCGCCGCTCGCTTTAGCGACCTACTTAAATCCACTTAGCCTGAAATCCGAAGTTGAAGAGGGATTCATCGCACAAAAGACGCGCGATGGAAAACCGTACCTCCGCTCCAGGACGGCAAAAAACCGCCGCCCCTCCGGTCGGAATGACAAGTCTTGGGTTGTGGGTGAGATGGAAGAAATCAACTTGGGGATTCGGGCCTAGCAAAGACTAGTACGGATCCGGTGGCGAGCGCTTTCCGCCAATTCGTCACCACTTTCGCGCGAGCACTTCCACGATTTTGCCAAGCGCGTCCAGGTCTTTGGTATCGATGACTTCGGCCGGCGAGTGTGCGTAGCGCAGCGGCCAGCCCAGCGCTACATCCACGGAACCGTACCGCAGGAATACTGCGCCATCATTTCCCCCGCCGGTGACCCCGTATTGCACGGGGATGGAATTTCCCTTTGCCAGCGCAACAACACGGTCCACATATTGCAGGGGCACGATATTGGAGTTGTCTACTGCGCGCACTACGAATCCGTCGCCCAGCTTGGCATCGGCGAAGCGCTTTGATTCCAGCGGAGAATCGGAGCTTACGAACGTATCAATCGCAAAGACGAAGTCCGGAACGCGGCCTTCTTTAGCAGCTTGCTCCGCGAACGCCGCCGCGCCTTTCAACCCTACTTCTTCTTCCGTGGACCACACAAACGTTACGTCGCGTCCAGGCAAATCCGGCCCCAGGGCGTGCACCGCTGCGATCAACGCCGCGCAACCTACGCGGTCGTCAAAGCTTCGTGCATTCGCTCGCGTTCCCAGCAGGGGCCGGTACTCTTTGGGAATGGTCACGAAATCGCCTGCCGCAATGCCCAGCTTTTCGGTCTCTTCTTTTGATTTTGTTCCCACATAGACGTGAGCCGGCTCGTCCATGGCTCTCGGCCCGCTGGGCCATTCGAATCCCGGCTTGTCCCAGCCTTCCGGCAGTTCCAGCACGCCGCCGACGTGGGTGCCGTCTTTTTTGTGTACCAGCACCACATGCCCGAGGAAGTATTGCGAATAACCGCCGCCCAGTACGGCTACCTGCAATCGCCCATCGTCTTCGATCTTTTTCACCTCATACCCGATCTCATCCAGGTGGGCCACAAAGGCAATCCGCGGAGTCTTTTCGTCCCTCTTCCCATCGCCCAGGTGCAGCACCAGATTCCCGGCCGCGTCCGTCGTCGCCTTCTTCTGTGCCCATTCCGGAAGTAGCTTCTTCACTTCGTCACGGACTGCGCCTTCGTGGCCGCTCGCACCGTATGCCTCCGTCAACTGTCCGATCAGAGGCAATTCTCGGGGCGGTGACCTTGGGTCAATGTGCTCAATAAAGACTTCGCGCTCTTGGTTTGGCTTCAACACATACTGCACTATCAATTCGTCGAGCTTCTTTTCGTCTCGCCAAGCAACGGACTCAGCTGGCGTTACCGGCCAAAGGTCTGGAACGCCGAGTTGAACAAATCTCTCGGGAAAAGAACTTGCCTTCGCGTATCCGGAAATGTGGGGAGGGTTTGCGACAACCACAGATGCGACCAATTTGGTTTTTTCGGCAAGAGCCTTCAGTTCGTCTGCAAGGCCAGTTCCCTCGCCCGCAGCGCTTTCCGAAGCGCCCAGGAGGATTGCATCCCCAGGCTTTTGGGTTTCCGGTTTCGTTTTGGCATCAGGGGATGCCTTTGCCGCGATTCGGCCCACATAGATCATCTCGTCGGGATGGAGCTCATTCAGCAAGCGATCGAGTCCACGGCCACCTGTCCACTGTTCAGTCGCAAAGGCGATCGTGACTGAACCCTTCAGATCTTTCACATCCAGTAAGCGAGGCAACTGTATAAGCGTTTCCAGCCCAAATTTTCCCCCATTGCCAATCGGCCGCCACTCAGTCCTAGCCCACCCGAACTCTTCCCGCCTTTCAATATTAAGTGAGATGGGATCGAGCACCTTCACCCCTGCTGCGTTGACCTCCGCTAAGTTTTTCGCCCCAATGTCCACATACATTTCTTCTGGGTGACTCATCTTGGGGGGATTCGGTCGCCCCGGCTGTAAATGCACGGACAGGCCGGCAAAGACGCCCGGGACTTTCTTTCCATCTCGAGTAATCACCCACACGGGCTGTGCAAATTGCAATGCATCAAATACCGGATTTGGCGGTGCTTGTGGCAGCCGCTGCACGCGTAAATAACCATCTTCGGTAATTTCACTGACTACATAGCCCGGTTCGTCGATTGGGGTCACGATCAATCGGTGTGGCGCGCCGCTCCCCAGCGTTACATACACGTTTCCGATGTTGTCAGTTATTGGAGAATACTTTTTCAATACACCGGCAATCTGCCTTGTTAGCTCCTTCTCATGTCCTGAAACAGCAGGGATTTTGGCCAGCCTTGCAAGATCAGCATTGGATTGCGCACCGGCTCCATGTGCCATAGTGAGTAGACAACCTGCAAACGTTGCCGCCTGAATCCACGTTTTCATTCCCGCACCCCTTACCCCATACATTCTGCTCGACGTTGGCTGTGAAATGTCTGCGAACTGTGCGTTGAGCTACTTCCGATATTCAGCGGCACAGCGTTTCGATCAGCAATTCTTTTTTCGCTTCAGCCAGGCGGCTCAGCGCTGAGAGCGATGCCACGTAGCCGCCCACGGCGGCTGCGGTCAGCCCCGTAAACGCAATTGCCGGCATCCACGGTTCGTTCATCCACCTGCCGGCCAGAATGATCAGCGTGCAGACTCCGCCCAGCACGACTTGCACGCCAAAAGCGGTCCATACGGCGACGCCCGAATTCCGCTGCCCCTTCATCTTCCCAATCTCCATCTTTTTGGGGAAGCTCAACGAGGACCAGTTTGCAATCGTCAATTGGCCCAACACGGCGAACGCTCCGCCGGCGATCGTGGTTGCAAACATGGCCGGGCTCGGCCATCCCACGCGCCACACCAGCAACGCCAGCGAAAGGCCCAGCTCAAAGGAGACCAGCGTCACCAGAAACAGGTTCTTTCCCATGACCACGTCCTGAAATCGCAATGGGGCCATGAAGTACGTCTGGATGCCCTTGCCCTCGAACGCAAACGAATTGTAAGCGGGCATGATGAGGATCAAGATCAGGTATGCCATGATGCCAGGAAAAAACTTTTCTGCATTGAAGGCATGTTCATGCAGCACCGAACCCTTTCCGAATTGCATGGTGAAAAATACCACCATGATTGGCGGCAGGAGCAACGTCAGAAATGCCATGCCGTTCCTCGTCAAGTAGCGAAACTCCTTCAGCGCAACGGCGGCGACCGTCACGGGAACCATGGGAAGCCATTCTTCGTTCGAGCTGCGCGCTTTTGCAGCTTCCTCGAAAGCAACGGCGCCATTGCTTTTCTTTTTCGTTGTTGCGGGTGCTGCGCTCTCGCTGATTTCTTCGCCGCTATATTGCGCCGCGAATCGTTGCCACAGGAAACCACTGGTCACGCCCAGCCAGAGAACGAGACCCAGCGTACGCCACAGAATTGCGCGCATATCTCCGTGTACCGAACCTGCCACGGCGCTTCCCGCCAGTGAACCCGGCAGCCACGCCAGATAGGGCAAATATTGGAAGATCTTCGGCCGCGCCGCCATACCGTAACGCTGGAGGACTGGGTTCAGAAAATTCAGCGACACCATGAAGAGCACAAACAATCCGATAAACAGCTCGCGCGTCTTGCGCTTGGCCATGATTTTTTCCAGCCAAGACCCAATGAGGCGCTCCAGCGTCACGTTTATCAGTACAAAGAGCATGCTGACGACCAGCATCACCGGGAGCACCTGCGGGCGCGCCATCGCTGCTCCCAAGATCATGGCCGCCAGCCAACAGATGCCCGCTACGGCGGCAAAATCGGCGAATCCGTAGCCCAATCCCAGCAAATAAAACGTGCGCCGGCTCAGCGGAAAACGCAGGAGCGTTTTGAACTCAAAATTCGCGCCGAATCCGGCCACAAATATGGGAAACACCTGCCACCACAGGAAAATGGCCCAAAACAAGAGCGCCATCCAACCCGCGCGATTTCTTGCCAGAAAGGCATAAGCCCCGGCGCCAAAGGCGAAGCTCAATCCCACCACCAGAATCCCGGCAAACACTCCCGCAAGAATAATTCCCACCAGGTCCCAGCGATTGTTCTTTCGGTGCAAGCCATTTTTCAGCAAGGTCCAGCGCAGCCCGGCGATGAGCCGCAATTGCGCCAGCACGCCCGGCAATTGCACTACGTCAGCCACGACAACTCCTCCAGACGCGCCTGTTCCGCGCCGCTTTGTCCCACGATCGAAAGGAAGATTTGCTCGAGCGTTTTCGTTTCGCCCCCGGCGCCAGCCACGCCTGCGCGCAACTCTTCCAGCGAACCCTGCGCCACTAACCGTCCCTGGTGGATGATGGCCACATGGCTGCACAACCGTTCGACAATCTCCAGCACATGCGAGGTCAGAAAAATGGTCACGCCACGTTCCGTCATCCTACCCAGCAAGGCCTTCAACGCGCCCGCGGCCAAAGCGTCTACGCCCTCAAAGGGTTCATCCAAGAATAAGATGCGCGGACCGTGGATCACTGCCGCGGCGAGCGCCAGTTTTTTCTGCATTCCGTGGGAATAATCGGCAATCAGCGTTTTCCCTCGATCGGCCAATTGCATGAACTCTAGCAATTCTGCAGCGCGTTTTTCCGTGGTGGAGCGGTCCAGCCCATACATCCTGCCCACAAACCGCAGATACTCCCCTCCGGTCAACCGCTCGAAGAGCCCCATGCCTTCCGGCACCACGCCAATCTGACGTTTCACCTCGACGGAACGTGATTGAAAATCGAGCCCCAGCAATTCCATGCGTCCCGAGGTTGGCGCCAACAGCCCGGTCAGCATCTTAATGGTTGTGGATTTTCCCGCACCGTTCGGCCCAAGGAATCCAAAGAAATGGCCAGCCTGCACTTGCAGGTCAATGCTGTCCACGGCGGTAAGCGCACCGAACGTCCGGGTCAGTTTTTGCGTCGAAATCGCGATTTCGCCCATGTTTTCCGCCTAATTTGGCACACCCATGCACGTCACTGTATCACCGGGTATACGCAAGCCGCTGCCGAAAATTTCATGCCATCAAGAAGAAAAGGAATTTCACTGGGAACTGCTGGGAACCGGGGTCGCTCCGGACACTTGCGGCCCACGTCCTGGCAAGGCCGCGAGCACCGCGGGAAGTTCCACGCGAAATACAGCGCCGCCCGTTTGCGCGTTGTAGCACATGATCCTTCCGCTATGCTCCTGCAAGATTCCGTAGCAGATGCTTAGTCCAAGCCCGGTTCCCTTGCCCACGGGCTTGGTGGTGTAAAAGGGATCGAAGACCCTGTGCGGCTCTTTGATTCCCGGCCCCGTATCGGAAAAAAGAATCACGACGTTGCCGCGATCGCGCAGGGTACGGATGGTCATCACGCCTCCGCCGGTCTCGTTCATGGCGTCGAGGCCATTGTTGATGATGTTGAAAAAGACCTGCATGAGCTGATTGTTGTCGCCGCGCACGCCAGGCAGGACGGATTCCAATTGCATATCAATACGGGAGCCGCCGCTGTGGAGGTCGAGGGCGCGCAATTGCACTGCGCTGGTGACCACGGAATTGATGTCCAGCAGGGTGCGTTCGGGCGGCACTTGGCGAGCGAAACTCAGGAGATTCTGCACCAGGTTTTTCGTGCGCCGCGCCTGCTCGCGGATTTTCGAGGCGGTGGCCCGCGTGCGGTCAGGGAGTGCGGGGTCGTCCGCCAGCAAATCCGAGTATCCCAGGATAGCAGTCAAGGGATTATTGATTTCGTGCGCGGCGCCCGCAGCCAATTGCCCCAGGGACACCAGCTTTTCCGATTGCACCAATTGGGCCTGGAGCCGCTGCAGACTCTCGATGGATGACTCCGATTTCTCCAGCAGCCGCGCGCGATCCGTATCCGCCAGGTGCGTGCGCAGAAACACCAGAAGCGCCAGGGGCAGCGAGGCAATCAGCGTCACCATCAGCCGGAATTCCCTGACTGCTTGCGTGTCGCGTTCCATACGCAGCGCGTACAAGGCGAACACGGGAAGGGAGAGCACGGCAGCCATGGCGAAGCGGCTGGCCCAAACGCTGTCGCCCATCGCTGTTTCCATTTCTCCAATAGAATTGCTCTCCGACGGCGCGTCCAGTTCATTTCGTCTTCTGTGCGCTACCCAGCCCGCATACGCGTACCAGAAAAAGGAGGTAATCAACGGAAGGTCGTACAAACTCCCCGTGTAATACAGATTGTGGGCAATGGCCACGTTCACGGCAAGGGAAGTCAGCATATACAACGCCGATGCACCGAACAGGTTCGCGTACACGCTGCGCCAGGCCCCCTGGGTGCGTAGCCACAACCAGCCGAAGCCCGCGATGATCACCAGGTGCTGGATATAGTCCAAAACGTTGTAGTTATAGTTGTAGACGGCGACAGTCGGGGTCGCATACATCCAGGGCAGAACCACGAAGACGTAGAGAAACGTCCACCAGGTCAACAGCAAGGCAAAATCCATGTAGCCAAGGCCGATGCGGATTTCGCCACGCTTCAGGTGTGGCCGCATCGCTAGCGCAGCGATCAGCGGAATATTGCGCAGGAAGAAAATGATATCCCCGGCGAACAGATCGGGCACTGGTTTGTGCAGATAGACTTCGTAATAGGTCCACTCGAACTGCCCGATCATCCAGAGCGTGCAGCTTAGCGCCAGTAACATCCAGAAAATATTCCGGCGCCAGTGCGGGGTACCGGCATTCATCAGCAATCCCGCATTGGCAAGCAGCGGCACAAGGCACTGGGTAATATCTCCAAAGGCGCTGAGCCGCGTCCCGGGACCCAGGAGGTGCGATATCAGGGCATAGAAGGCCAGGAACACAACCCAGGCCCCCACGAACCAAGCAGTTGTGCGGGAAGTCGTCATAAAGGTACTTCTATCCATTCTAGGCGTTTTCGGAAAATCCCCGCGGTACACCGTTGTAAACGAGTGGCGTAAGTAACACCGCACTGCCGAACGCGCCCCTGTTCATGGTGCGAATGAAGTGTGGCACGCCGTGGAGACGCTGGATCATCTCCATTAGGGCGGTGAACAGCTCACGAGTAAGCGCTTCATTTCCATCAGTCGCTCCCCACAACATTCAGCAGGGGTTTTCGCGAAGCTCGTGAATTCGCGACAGGATCGAGGACCTTCTAAGGCACGCGCCCAAGTGTTTTGAAGGACTTACCATTGGTGTTCGGATTGCGCTACGAAACTGGTGTGATTGAGTGCCGACTTGAATCGGTTCTCTGTAATCGTTGGCAATAATCACTTAAGGAAGTCTCAACAGTGCTTTTGCTTGAAGCCGGCCGCCGATCGCTGTCCTATCTGCACCAGTTCGGGATGGTGTGGCCGGTTTTAAAGAAGATCACGCTTATTATCGGGGCTTTTCTTTTGTCCTCTGTTCCGGCGGCCTTTTGCCAGACAGACGGAGGCTCCATCGCGGCAGTGGATGAAGTTGTCACCAAAATGTTTGAGAGAGACGGGCAGCGGGAGAGCTTGATCGGAGGATATGAGGGAAGCCGCCGCTACACCCTCGAAAACCAGCGCCTGCAGAAACACGCAGAGCTGCTCGTGAGCGTGAAGTGCGACGCCGATGGAACTAAACATTTTGAAGTCATAGATGAGCAGGGTTGGCAAGCAGCGAACAATCGCGTTCTCCGCAAGATGCTGGAATCGGAGATGGAAGCCTCACATCCGCAGACGCGCCCGAAGACTCGATTGACGCCGGACAATTATGTTTTTCAAATGGTGGGAACGGATTCCGTCGAGAATCGCCCCGCCTTCGTAATCGATGTGGTCCCCAAGCGTCACGACAATTATTTATTCCAAGGCCGGATTTGGGTGGATGCGGAGGACTACGCCTTAATCCGAGCCGAAGGCGCACCGGCAAGCAACCCGTCATTCTGGACGCGAAGCGTGCATTTTGTTCAGAAGTATCAGAAGAAGGGCCCGGTCTGGTTTCCGTATTCCACCGAGAGTGTTACCGAAGTCCGTCTTTTCGGCACGACCGAGGTCACGATTGATTATTTTGATTACATACCCAATTCGCTGCGGGCAAGCCAAGCCTCGGACCGTTGATATGCGAAAGACTTGCACAAACGCAAAGTGATTCGGCTTGGGAGGCAAAGTGAAGTCAGTAACAAATCCGATTCGCGTTCTCGATACCCCTAATGGATGCTCATTATCAGATCAAAAGAGGTTCGTTCGCACTAGGATAAGAGTTCTTTACCTCAGCTCAATGAGCGATGTGGAGCCGACGCCCGAACCTCTGACCGGGCCTGGATACGAACTGGTTCCGGTAGCCGCGCAGCATGACGCGCTCGCCTTGATCCACATGGAACGATTTGATGCGGTTGTGATTGCTGATGAAATCGCAGAGGCCAAAATTCTGGAATTCATCTCTAGCGTCCAGTCCGCGAAACCAGAGCTGCCGGTATTTCTGTTCAACGATTGGGTTCGCGAGCTTCTAGCGGCCCTGGGATTGCTTGAAATGCTGGAAGATGCCGGTGAAAGGCTGAATTGATGAGCGGATCACCGGCCGTCGGAAGCGGCTTCCGGTGTGGCTGTCTTGTCCTCGTCAACGCTTTTACGTCGTCCCGCGACGTCGCACGAATTTACCATTCAAGTGGGCACACCTAGCCTTGGCAGCACCCATTTCATTGCCACAACGTAGGTGGCGACAAACAAAAGCAGTTTCAGCGCGTCACTCATTTTGCAGCCTCAATTCCTGCTGGATGGACCAGAACGGCAGTATCGGCGTGCCGCATCACTCGCTCGGTTGTCGTGCCAATCACCGTCAGGTCAAGAAACCGGCGGTACCTCGCGCTTAGGGTGATCAGATCCACCTTGTGTTCGCGGGCTGCCACGAGGATCTGTTCGGCCGCATTGCCGTGATGCACGACTTCAAGCAATTCACAGTGCTTTCGAGTCTCCGGTGGCACCCAGTCGCAAAGTTGTTTCTGGCTCGTTGCCAAACTCCGCTCCTGTTCCTCGGCGTACATGACCAGAAGTTGCGATCCAAAGGTAGAAGCGACGTCCGCCGATAGTGCGAGGCTTTGCTTCGACTGCTCGCTGAAATTGACAGGGCAAAGTACCCGCGAGAGTTTCGCCGGTGCCGGTTTGGTTTCTGGCGCCCGGACGACAAGCGTAGGTAAGCCTGCCTGTCGCACAACGTCTTCCGATACAGAGCCGAGCCGCATTCTATCAAGGCCGCGCCGTCCATGACTTCCCATAACGATCAAGTCGGGTTTCGTTTTTTCAGCGGAAAAAAGGATCGTTTGGATCGGATGGCCCTCCAGAATGGTGATCGACTGGTGGACATTCTTTCCGAGATTGTCCTCTATGAGTTTGGCCAGACTTTCGCGGAGAACCTCGCGGTTTCGTATGGCAGCCTCTGATATCTCTTGCATCTGGGAAGGAAGAAAGTACGCGGGATATTCAAACCACTCGGCGTGGAGAACCTCGACGCGAGCATGATATGCCTCAGCAAAAAGGCCGGCCCAACGGAGAACAGTCTGAGAAGCGGGGCTTAAATCTACAGGACACAAAATGCTTTTCGGGGAAAAATTAGACATTCGATTCCACTCCTTTGTTGCCTGAAACAATTCTTGTTGCCGCGCCTAGCCTGCCAGCCGTGTTCGCGCGGATGCCCGCACAACGGATCAGAGAAGAAATGCAGAATCGGGTAGATTGTTACAGGGAAGGTTTGCTGGGCACAAGCTTTTTGCTTGAGGGATACGCGGAAGAGAGAAAGGCCACAGAACCTCTCAAGATACTTGGAGAACACAGAAAAATGACAGTTTTATAAGCACGAATGTATTGAAGGAATACGAACCAACTCTTATGCCTTTGCATCCAACTTGGCAGGAAAGCTTCCCGTTGAGTTTGAAAGCACTATGAGACGCTGGGACTTTTGGAACTGAGGGAAAGTGGTGACAGATAGACTGGGGGAACAGAATGGCAAAAGCTATGACGACAATCGGAATCATCGGCGCCGGACACATTGGAAGCCAGATCGCACGACTCGCGGTGGCAAGCGGATACAATGTAGTGATCAGCAATTCACGCGGGCCGGAAACGTTGTCGTCGCTCATCGCAGAGCTTGGTCCAAAAGCCCGCGCGGCGACGGCCGTCGAGGCAGCAAAGGCTGGAGACATTGTCGTCGTTTCGGTGCCGCTGAAGAACTACCGGAAGGTTCCGGTGGAGCCTTTGGCGGGCAAAATCGTGATCGATACCGACAATTACTACCCTGAGCGTGACGGCCACATTCCCGAGCTCGACAACGAGTCGACCACCACCTCCGAGCTCTTGTAGGCGCATCTGCCAACTTCGAAGGTCGTTAAGGCCTTCAACCATATTTATGCCGCCGCCCTTACTACCGACGGACAGCCAGCGGGCACGAAGAATCGTCGGGCGCTGGTCATCGCTGGCGACGACAAAGATGCCAAAGCCACAGTGTCCCACCTGATCGACCAGTTCGGCTTCGATACGGTGGACGCGGGCCCGCTGAAAGAGGGGTGGCGGATCCAGCGCGATACCCCCGGCTACGGCCCGCGGCGAACGGCACAGGAATTGCGCCGGGACCTTGCGGCGGCCAAACGGTATGCGGATAAGTAGCATCATCGCGACTAATGCTCTTCTGTTGCGCAGAACTCGAATCGATGAAAAAACAAGTGCGAGTTAGAGAAAAAACTCTCGCTTCGGCAAATTCTCCTTCAGTTGCTCTAGCAGCTTCATAGGAAAATCCTCTCTCTGGCTAATATTTAGATTTGAGGATTCCTAGGATTCGAATTCGGAAGGCTCTTAATCCGCTGAAAACAAAGCTCTGGCGGAGGAGGAGGGATTCGAACCCCCGAGACCCTTTCGAGTCTAACGGTTTTCAAGACCGCCGGTTTCAACCGCTCACCCACTCCTCCGTTTCTGATTATATCTTGCAACTACATTTAGCGGGAGTTTTGGTTACACTTTTGGGGCCGGTTGCTGCATTTTGGTGTAGGAAGTAACCAATTGTCACCAAAACCTTCGAGTTTCGCGACTGCATTCCGCTTGGAAGCGAGATTTGGGTGCGTGGAGTCTGTTGCACGAAATACTTAATGCTTGCAAAGTCTGCAAAACTGGTGTAGCACATTACCCCAATACCCGGCGCGTCGTGGGTGGCACGTCGCCGGGGGTGTTTTTAGATTGCCATTTAAGTTGTAGGAGTGCGCGCCGAAAGGGCATAGCAGGGTGTCCCGCCGGGTGGGGTGGGGTTAAATCTTTCGGGCTCATCAAGGGAGGTGTCGAATGACACTTAAGCAGCTTGGGGTATTTGTGTTTATTCTTGTAGCGGGATTCGTTGCTTTGAGCCCGGCGAAGATGCTCGCCCAGACTGCGGGCTCGGGGGTGGTCGTGGGCACTGTTACCGACCCGTCCGGCGCGGCAATCGTCGGAGCGACGGTCACGTTAACGGATACTTCGACGAACGCAGTGAGAAGCGCAACAACGAACGAGGCCGGAAGGTACAACTTTCCAAATGTCCCGCCAGGGACGTACAACGTTACGATCAACAAGGCGGGATTTCGCCAAGTGAAGTTCAGCAATCAAGAGGTGGTTGTGGCAGAGTCACGCACATTAGACGCCACGATGGCGATAGGTGCGGCGACGGAAACTGTGGAAGTGGTGGCGAGCAACACGGAATTGCAGACCATGAATTCCACGATCGGCAACACTGTAAGCGGTAACACGTTGCAGTCCCTGCCGAGTCTTGGACGCGACGTCAGCTCGTTTGTGACCATGCAACCGGGGGTGAGCCCTGATGGCAGTGTTGGCGGCACGGTAGTGGACCAAGCCAGCTTCATGCTCGATGGAGGTAACAACAGCAACGACATGGATGGCAGCGGGGGCGTCTACAATCCGAGCTTTGGCGATGATCCTTCGGGTGGTCTGTTCTCTAATGTGAACAATCCGATTAGCGGAGCTATCGCCGGAATCGCCGGCAACCAGCCCTCGGGCGTGATGCCCACGCCGATTGACAGCGTCGAAGAGTTCAAGGTTGCCACTTCCAACCAGACCGCGGATTTCAACGCTTCGTCAGGCATGCAAGTGTCAATCGTTACCAGACGCGGTAGCAACGCCTGGCATGGCACGGTCTATGAATACTACCTGGACAACACCATGTCTGGGAACACTTGGCAGAACAACCAATCGGGCACACCCGTGCCGGACTGGCATCGAAGCTGGTTCGGCGTTGCCGGGGGCGGTCCGCTGATCGCCAAGGATATTCTTGGCGGAAAGACATACTTCTTCGCCAATTACCAGGGCACGCGTTTCCCCCTGTCGGAAACATATGACCGGTTGGTTCCCAGTGCGAACATGCGCAACGGTATCCTGCAGGATTCCACCGGAGCCATGTACGACCTGAATACGCTGGATCCGCGCGGCATCGGGATCAATTCCTATGTTCAGCAACTGTGGACTAAGAATATGCCGCTGCCAACTCCAGGAGCCGGTTGTGGTCCGTTCACCGGTGGTGGCATTTGCGACGGCGTTAACACCCTCGATTTCCGGGCCAATCTGGCCATTCCGCAGAACGACAACTTCGGAGTGGCGCGCCTCGACCATGACTTTGGCGCGAAGTGGCACTTCATGTCCAGCTACCGCTATTACCATCTAACGCGCGCTACCGATGACCAAGTTGACATCGGAGGTGGTCTCAGCGGCGATACCTTGGGCACTCCAACAGCTCTCACCAACCGTCCCCAGGTACCGTGGTACCTGGTAGTTGGGCTGACCACCAATATCAGCTCTACCGTCACGAATGACTTCCGTTATAGCTTCCTGCGCAATTGGTGGGCATGGGGGTCGGCTGGGGATCCAGCACAGTTCTCTAACTTGGGCGCTGCCCTTGAGCCTTTTGGCGAAAGCCCCACACAGGCCCTTGCGCCCTATAACGTGAACACCCAGCAGACACGCACACGTTTTTGGGATGGAAAGGATCACTTCATCCGCGACGACGTATCGTGGCTTAAGGGAACGCACTTTTTCCAGTTCGGTGGGCAATATCAGCGCAACTGGAACTATCACGAGCGTACCGACAACGGTGGTGGCATCAACTACTACCCTGTGTACCTGCTGGGTACTCAGTCTGGCCCTGGCGTGGATATGAGCGGTTTAGGCCCCGCCTTCAGCGACGCCACCCTTGGCCGCGAGGCCGCAGCCGTCCTAGGCATCGTAAGCCTATCGCAACAGGCGTATACCCGCTCTGGCCAGAATCTGCAGTTGAATGGGCCGCTGGTGCCAGCGTTCGACAAAACTACCATTCCCTATTACAACCTGTACTTTGGCGATTCCTGGCGGATAAAGCCGTCCCTGACCGTGAACTATGGCTTGGGTTGGACGGTAGAGATGCCTCCAGTGGAGGCCGATGGCAAGCAGATCATGCTCGTGGATGCAACCGGTAAGCCGATCGGCACGGAAGACTACTTGAACGCACGCAAGACCGCAGCGCTAGCGGGCCAGGTTTACAACCCGGAAATAGGATTTGCGCTAATTGACAATGTCGCGGGACACCCGAAGTATCCCTTTAACCCGTTCTATGCTGGGTTTAGCCCGCGTGTGGCAGTCGCTTGGAACCCCGATTTAGGCCCCACACTGGGGGGAAAGAACACGGTGATCCGCGGAGGCTACGGGCGAATCTATGGGCGAGTGAACGGCGTGAACCTGGTGCTAACGCCGCTGCTAAGCCCCGGCCTTATCCAGCCCGTGCAATGCGCAAACGTCTTGAACTATACATTAACGCCGGGCGACGGGATGCCTTCTTGCAACTCAAGCTTGCCACCGGCAAACGTTAACACCGCGTTTCGCATTGGTACGGACGGTACCACCGCTCCGCTTCCCGCCGCCACCGCGACATTGCCACAGCCCTATTATCCAGGCATCGGCGGGAACACGATCGGCTCTACCGCTTCACCCCTCGACCCGAATTTCAAGCCGAACTCGGTCGACTCCTTTGACATCTCCATTCAGCATCAGTTCACGAGCAAGATTTCCTTGGAGGTGGGGGCAATTAGCCGGTTAATCCATAATGAACTACAGAACATGAATATTAACTCAGTGCCGTATATGATGGCGAAGGGCGGACAGCAATTCCAGGCCGCCTACGCTGCCGTCGAAAAGGCCATGGGTTGCGCGACCTCGGAGACCGCTTGCAGCGCTGCGACCGCGGCGACAACCGTTGTGGCACCGCAGCCTTTCTTTGAGGCCGCGCTGGCCGGCACGGGCTACTGCGCTCCGGGGACTTGCACCGCAACCGTTGTCGCGAAGGAATTCGCCAACTTCCAAAGCCAAAGTGTTTGGTCCCTCTGGTCTGACCTGGACAATGGCGGTACCGCACCCGGTTTCAATTTCCCGTTCAGTATGATGAACACAGCCGGGCAAATGTCGAGCAATGTCACCATGAGCACGAGCCTCGGGCACGGCAATTACAACGCCGGGTTTATCACATTCAAAATGAACGATTGGCGCGGCGTGACGGTGCAGAATAACTTCACCTACAGTAAGGCACTGGGGACGGGAGCGGTCATTCAGGCCACGAGTGAGGAAACTGCGGTTGATCCTTACAACCTGAACGCACAGTATGGTCCGCAAGCCTTCGATCGCAAGTTCGTGGATGCCATGTTCCTTGTGTACCAGCCGCCGTTCTATCGCAATCAACAGGGTGTCCTGGGACACGTTTTGGGTGGCTGGACCTTTGCCCCGATCTTCACCGCGGGCAGTGGCGCTCCGGATTTTTGCAACACGAATACAGGCGTTTTTAGCGAAGGGTACAGCGGCTCGCAGGATTGGGGTTCCGGAGATGGCCAAAATGTCTTCACAAACGCAAACTGCGTGCTGACCTCCAGGGCCGGGACAAGCGCCTCGGTTCACAACGTCAATGGCATCGCCGACATGTTCGCGAATCCAGCGGCCGTGTTTGCCAATGTCCGCCCGTTGATCCTGGGTCTCGATACTAACACCGGCGGCTTCGGCCAATTCCGCGGGCTGCCTTACTGGAACATGAACCTTGGCGTCAAGAAGAACATCCGAGTGATAGAGCGCTTAAGTCTCGAGGCCTCGATCAATTTCATCAATGTGTTGAACCACAACCAACTGTTGGATCCAACCCTCAACATCGCGTCACAGAACCCGCAAACCTTTGGGCAGCTTTCCACGGAAGGAACTTACCCGCGCACCATGGAGTTTGGAATTCGGGTCAGCTTCTAATTTCTTCCGGCGAGTTTTGAGCAACTCGCTACAAAAGAGGGAAGGCCAAACTGGCCTTCCCTCTTTTCGTTTTTCGGTTGTTCTCTCGTTATTCGTCTGAGCGCAAACTTGATTTTATCGCGGCACGAGTTTGCTGAGTTTCCGGGCAGTGGCTCGCAAACTAACCCGAACGATCCGTAGCAGCCATGCCCCTCCGGGCGGCCATGCCAAGCGAATCTGTAGCAGCGAAGACCAGTTGCGCTCGGCCAAGACAGGCGCGATACCGGTGGTTCACCGCGCAGCTTGGGATTCTGTATGATAGTTGTAGCTATGCTGGTTGAAAGATGATCCGTTGAACGCTGATTTGCACGGCAAGTCGCACGCGCTTGAATATTCTCTCGTTATCCTTTTTGTTCTTACCTTGCCGCTCATTAATCCGTGGGTGCGCGGCGATGGCGTGGGCTACTATGCTTACGCGCGCGCCCCGTTGATTGAACACAGCCTCGATTTTACGCATGACTATCAGGAGGCGAACGAATCCTTCCGCGAGGGGCGCTTCGATTCCCTCGGGCAGCCCAGGCCCGAATTCCGTACGCGCACGGGCCACCTCGATAACCATTTCACCGTGGGACCGGCCATCCTGTGGTCCCCTTTTCTGCTCCTTGCCCATGGCGGCGTTCTAATTGCACGACATTTGGGTTCCTCCATACCGGCCGATGGTTTTTCGGCTCCCTACCGCTACGCTTTTGGTTTCGCGACGGCTTTCTACGGTTTCCTCTCCCTCCTGATTTCGTTTAATCTTGCACGCAAATACCTTCCAGCGAGATGGGTATTCCTGGCGGTTCTCGCCATCTGGGGCGGCAGTTCTCTTCCTGTTTATATGTACTTCAATCCCTCGTGGTCCCATGCGCACTCGGCCTTTGCCGTGGCCCTTTTTCTGTATTATTGGGATTCGACGCGGGAGAACCGGACGATTTCACAATGGCTGCTTTTGGGCCTCATCGTTGGACTTATGCTTAATGTCTATTATCCCAACCTCATGGTGGTCTCCGTCCTTGGCCTGGAAGGGATTAACCAGTACAGGCAAGCCATTCGTTCCGGCGCTGCGGCTTCGCCCACCGTTAGCCAGTTGCTGGCACGGCATCTTCTTTTTGGCGTGACAGTTTGTATTGCGCTTCTGCCCACATTCGTGACGCGCTGGATCGTGTACGGCGGACCATTCGAAACGGGGTACGTCTCGATCTGGGATTTCCTTTGGAAATCCCCGGTATTTTTGAAGGTTCTTTTCTCCGCCAATCACGGACTTTTTTCCTGGACACCCGCCCTGGCGATTGCCTTCGCAGGGCTGGTTCTCGCCGCCATCCGCCTTCCGCACATTGGTGTGCCGCTACTTGTTGCCAGCGTGGCCTTTTATCTGTTTATTTCGATCTATCCGGACTGGGCCGGCATCTCCTCGTTCGGCAACCGATTTTTTGTCTCGTTGACACCCATCTTCATTTTTGGATTGGCGATGGCGCTGGACCGATTTGCCTCCTTCTTCGCCAGCGACCGCACTGGCACGATTATTTCGTCTGGGGTGCTGGCATGCTTTGTTTTATGGAATCTCGGCATGATCTACCAGTGGGGCACGCACCTGATTCCTGCGCGCGGCACCATCTCGTTCCGCCAGGCGGCCTACAACCAGTTCATGGTCGTTCCCTTTGAAATGCGCGGCCGCGTGCGATCCTATTTGTTCAGGCGCAGCGACCTGATGCAGCAGATTGAAAAGCGCGATCTACAACAACTCAAGAATGGCGCACAGCCCTGAAGCGCCGGCTGAGCCAGTGTTTCTCAGGCCCGCCGCGCTCGAGCGATTCCACTCCCTTTGCACATTTCTGCTAGTCTGAAAAGGACGTCTTAGGGCATTTCGGATGCCAAGCGGCTTATGGCTACGGTCACTTCCAATCCCGGTGTCGCAGGTTCGCTGGGGGGCTCCGCCTCCGGCCCCTTCACCGTGCGCATTGAACCGCCACGTGGTTGGTTCGCGCTGCGCTTGCGGGAACTCTGGAATTATCGCGAGCTGCTGTACTTCTTTGTTTGGCGTGACGTCAAGATCCGCTACAAGCAGACGGCCATTGGGGTTGTGTGGGTGGTCTTGCAGCCCCTACTGACCATGCTGGTCGCGACTCTGTTTTTTGGCCGACTTGCCAAGCTCCCATCGCAGGGACTTCCATACTCGGTGTTCTGCTTCGCAGGCGTGGTGCCCTGGGCATACTTCGCCACCGCTCTTCTTAATGTCACGAACATCGTCGTTGAAAACCAGCGCGTGATTACCAAGGTTTATTTCCCGCGACTGATTTTGCCGGTTTCCGCCGCCCTTTCCGGCCTGGTCGATTTTTCGATTGGGTTCCTGGTTCTCCTGATTTACACGCTGGCGTACGGCATCCACCCCACATTTGCTCTCCTGTTCATTCCGTTTCTTGTGCTGCTGGCCGTTTTTACGGTTCTTGGCGTGGGGCTGTGGCTCTCTGCGCTGAACGCGCTGTATCGGGACGTGCGTTATGTGATTCCATTTATCATCCAGTTTTGGATGCTTGCTTCGCCCGTTTACTATTCCAGCCAGCTTGTTCCGCAACGCTACCGATGGCTTTATGGTCTTAACCCAATGGCGGGCGTCATTGATGGTTTCCGCTGGGCGCTTACGGGCCGCGGTTCCGCGCCCAGTTCCGTCCTGTTGGCCTCTGCCGCCATGGTAGTGTTTGCAGTTATCGGGGGTCTGGCGTATTTCAATCGGATGGAAGGAAAGATCGCGGATCGTGTATGAGCGCGCCTGTCATCCAAACTTCGGGAATCAGCAAACGCTACGAGCGAGGTATGGTGGCCGCCAGCAGCCTGCTGCGGGATTCGCTGGCGCTCGCGCTGCGCTCACCGCTTAAATTATTGCGTCGCGACCGCAAGGAAAGCTTCTGGGCCTTGAAGGATATTTCCCTGGAGGTAGGGGAAGGCGAAGTTCTGGGCCTCATCGGGCGGAACGGTTCCGGCAAGACCACGTTATTGAAGATTCTGTCGCGGATCACGCAGCCTACGTCTGGGTGGGCGGAAATTCGTGGACGCGTGGGCAGCCTGCTGGAAGTTGGCACGGGTTTCCATCCGGAACTTACGGGCCGGGAGAACACGTATCTGAGCGGCGCGATTCTGGGCATGAATCGCAAGGAGATCGCGCGCAAGTTTGATGCCATCGTGAGTTTTGCGGAGCTGGAACAATTCATTGATACACCCGTAAAACACTACTCGAGCGGCATGTACGTGCGGCTGGCCTTTGCCGTTGCCGCGCACCTCGAGCCGGAGATTCTGCTGGTGGACGAAGTGCTGGCGGTCGGCGACATCAACTTCCAGAAGAAGTGCCTGGGCAAAATGGGGGACGTGGCCCGCGCCGGCCGAACTGTCGTCCTTGTCAGCCATCAACTCAACCAGATTCGCCGGCTGTGCCAGCGCGTGGTCTGGATTGATGCCGGCGCCATGCGCAAAAGCGGTCCAACGGCCGAGATTGTCAGTGCGTATGAAGCGCACATGATGTCCGATGACTTGGCCGGGACGCGCCCTTCTGAAGGCCGCGCGCAATTCCTGCGCTGGAAACTTTCTAGCGCCAATCCGGGCTCCGAGTATGTGTTGACAAGCGACGGCGAAACGACCGTGAGTTTCCTGCTCCGTGTGAATTCGCCTCTTCATGGCGTACACCACGGCATCGGGCTTTACGACCAGTCGCGGCAATTGCTTTGGGGCAATGCGGCGGACGGCGTAAGCCTCGAACCCGGTTTGCACGAATTCGTCTACACCTTGCCCACGCTCCCTCTGCGCCCCGGTACTTATTCGTGGCGCGTCGCGCTGTACGAATCAGCCGAGCGAATCGACGATTGGGAATGCGTCCCACAGATGCAGGTGGCCACACTTCCCGTCACCCATTACCGGGATGAGGCAGCGGGTATCCTGAATATCCCTTCAAGGCTGACAATCGCGCCGACTTCGAATTTCCGAGCATCATGAGCGGCAATCTTCCTAACCAACCTGCCTCTGCCGAGGGCGGAACTCCATCTGCACTGTGGCGACGACTGGTGAGGTTTGCCCGCAAGCCGGGCAGGGAACACTACCGATCGCTGGCCATTCGCTTGCAATCCAGATTTCCGTCCCTGCCCGTTCCCGTGCCCCTGCCCTACGGAGGCTGCTATCTGGCTGCAAACAGCGACATCGATCGGGCCGTGCTCTGCGGCGGTTTTGAATCGGCAGAGATCCACTTTCTTCGTCGTTACCTGCGCCCCGGCATGATCATCTTTGATATCGGCGCGCACCACGGCCTGTACTCACTGATCGCTTCGCAAGCCGTTCATCCGCGTGGCCATGTTTATTCGTTCGAGCCCTCGCCACGCGAATGCCGCTTGTTGGAGAGGAACCTTCGTTTAAACCTCCGCGAAAATGTGTCCGTACACGCGAAGGCCCTGGGTGCCACTCGAGGGCACGCGTCGTTGTTTCTCGTCGAAGGCATCGAAGATGGTTGCAATAGCCTGCGATTTTCCAGAGCGCCCGTGAATACGCGCGCCGTAGAGGTGGACGTGGTTTCTTTAGACGAGTTTATGCAGGAAAAAGGGATTTCCTCCGTCGATTTCATCAAGATGGATGTGGAGGGCGCGGAATTGTCCGTGCTCCAGGGTGCGTCACGCCTCCTCAGTTCCCCCGCACGCCCCGTGATCCTGGCGGAGATTTCCGATTTGCGCACACAGCCCTGGGGTTACCCCGCGCGCGATATCATCCGTTTCCTGGTTCGGGTGAATTACGAATGGTGCGCGATGTCGCCTGCCGGCTCGCTCCTGCCCACTTCTTTAGAGCAGGACTTCTACGACACTAATCTTGTGGCGCTGCCCTCGGAGCGGGTTGATGAATTCAAGCGGACCCTGGCGCAACCTGAGACTTGAGGTCATGAATCATTCGCTTGCGGTCGCCAGAGGGTAGGATGTGCCCTGGTGTATAATGCGCCCTATCCGGAGCTCAAAACGGAAGTTCCCTTCAAGGCAGGGAGAAGTATTTGGATTCCCAGGCGACGTTGTCTCCAGTGCAAGGATCACGCATACCAGAACTCGACGGGTTCGGCAGGGAATGCTGACATTTTTTTCAACTCCAAAGCCTTTCGCCGGCCACATTGCGGTTATCCAACGCAATGCGCTCCGCTCCTGGCAATCGGTTCACCCGGACGCCGAGATTCTTCTCTTTGGCGATGATGCCGGCGCCGCGGAAGTTTGCGCCGAATTTGGCATTCGCCAAGTCTCGCAGGTCCGCAAAAACCGTTATGGCACCAAATATCTAGCCGACATCTATGAACAGGCCCAGGAACTCGCCAGTTACGATCTTCTTTGTCACATCAACTGTGACATCGTGCTCCTTGACGACTTTTTGCCCGCCCTGCAGAAGGTGGCTGCCCAACCTTCGCCCTTCCTCATGGCGGGGTGCCGCTGGGACGTGGATATTCGTGAGCCACTCAAGTTTGAACAGCCCGGCTGGCGCGCACAGGTCCGCGCGCTTGCCCTTCGGACAGACCGCCAACGGCCACCGCAGTGGATCGACTATTTTGCTTTTCGCAGGGGACTTTTTCGTGAACGCATTCCCGAATTCGTCATCGGGCGGCCTGGGTGGGACAACTGGCTCCTTTGGTTCGCGCGTGCTTCTGGAGCTTCTCTTATCGATGCGTCGGCGATTGTCTGCGCCGTGCATCAGAATCACGACTATAGCTATCATCCAGATGGAGAGGCTGGCGTTTGGCAGGGCAAGGAAGCTCAGGAAAACTACCAGTTCCTGGAAGGCCACCGGAAATTTGCGACACTCGAAAACGCCACGTATCTTTTACAGCCGGACGGCCTGCATCGCAATTATCGTCACTGGCTCGTGCAATCCAGACGCCGTGCGGCCGACAGCTTCTTTCCCGCGTGGTTCCGGTTTCTCGAATTCACGCGTCCTATCCGTCACCGTCTCAAATTGCGCCGCCGAGCCACTCCTTCGACACGCCCATGAACCATCCCGTCAATCGGCCTGATACAGTAGAATCCCATTGCTTAGTTAATTTCCGATTACTCTGAAAGCGTGTCTGTGAATTCCCCCCACCCTGGCGACGTTTCACTCCACTCTGAAGTAGGGAACTTCTCTCTCCTCTCGGGCCGAGTTCCCCAACTCGATGGCCTGCGCGGGGTCGCCATCCTGCTCGTGATTTCCCTCCATTACCTGAACGACAGTGAGCATGGCGCCTTTGGCACTTTTCTTTATCGCTTTGGGTCCGCCTTCCGCCTCGGTTGGTCCGGCGTGGATCTCTTCTTCGTGCTTTCAGGGTTCTTGATTGGCGGCATTCTCCTTGATGCCCGTCGAGCCGAGAACTATTTCAGCGCATTTTATGTTCGCCGTTTCTTCCGGATTTTGCCGCTCTATTACATCTGGCTGTCTCTCTTCGCTGTCGTTTCTCTTATCTTTGGGAGTTTCCTCTCGCAATACCTCTCTGTTCTCTCATCCGATTTTCGCCTACTCCCCGTCTATTTTATTTTCCTGCAGAACTATTTTGCCCTCACCCACTCCTCGCTTGCATGGTATTGGCTGGCGCCAGCATGGTCTCTTGGCGTCGAGGAACAGTTCTATCTCATTTCTCCTCCGCTGGTTCGCTTTCTTTCCATCTCCCGTTTGAAAACCGTCCTCCTCGCCACTCTCGGTCTCGCACCGCTGTTACGTACCGCCCTTCTTTTTCTCTGGCCTGCCAGTCGCTCCGGGGTATCCCTTTGGATGCCCTGCCGTGCCGATTCTCTCGCCATCGGTGTGCTTGCCTCTCTTCTCTGGCGCCAAGGCATCATCCAAAACTGGTACGCGGCACACCGCACCGCGTTTTACGTCATCCTTGCTCTTTTGTCTTCCGCTTTCCCTGTCTTCACCAAGTGGCTGTTCGCCCCGGACGCTTTCTGGATGGCCACGCTTGGTCTTTCCTGGCTTGCTTTTCTCTACGTTGGGCTGCTTCTTTGGTGCCTTCTGGAACCCCGCGGCATTTGGAGCCGCTTTCTGCAATGGTCGTTCTTGCGAGAAATGGGCCGACTTTCCTACTGCATCTATCTGATTCATCTTCTGTTTCTTGGTCTTTGTCATGCCCTGATTCGTCATCAGCGGCCCAGTATAGCCACGATTTCTGGCGTCTCGACCTCACTCCTCGCTCTACTCCTCACACTCCTTCTTGCAAAGCTTCCTGGCATTTCTTTGAGCATCCTCTGATTCATCGTGGTCATCTCCACAAATACAAATTTGCTAAGATGGGTAAGGAACTCTCCGATTCGTTCCGTGTTTCAAGAAGGTTTTGACACGCGTCATGAAGCTTCAGCACATTCTTGTCACCGGTTCCAGCGGCCTGATTGGCTCGGAGGCCGTGGAGCACTTTGACCGCCAGGGCCACCGGGTACATGGTTTGGACAACAATATGCGCCGCGTTTTCTTTGGCGAGCCCGGCGACACCACCTGGAACCTGGAGCGCCTTCGACGCAATTGTAAAAACTTCACGCACAATAATATTGACATCCGCGATCGTCTCGCTATCGAAGACCTTTTCCGTTCCAACCGCTTCGATCTCATTGTCCATTGCGCCGCGCAACCTTCGCACGACAAGGCCCGCGACATCCCCATTCTCGATTTCGAGGTCAACGCCCTCGGCACCGTCAACCTCTTGGAAGCCACGCGCCTGCACTGCCCTGAAGCCGTTTTCGTTTTCATCAGCACCAACAAAGTCTACGGCGATGCTCCCAATGAACTTCCGCTGAAGGAGCTTGAAACGCGCTGGGAATATGCCCGGCCGGAAGATTACGACGGCATTGACGAAAACTGCCGCATCGATCGCACGCTGCATTCGCTCTTCGGCGCCTCCAAAGCGGCGGCTGACCTGGTGGCCCAGGAATACGGCCGCTACTTCGGTATGAAGGTGGGCATCTTCCGTGGCGGCTGCCTCACGGGGCCTTCACACTCTGGAGTAGAGCTTCACGGCTTTTTGTCGTACCTGGTGAAAATGACTGTGACCGGCGGCGCATATTCGGTTTTCGGCTATAAAGCGAAGCAGGTGCGCGATAACATCCACAGTCACGACGTCGTGCGGGCCATCGAAGAGTTTGCCGCCAATCCGCGAGCGGGCGAGGTCTATAACCTTGGCGGAGGCCGCGAAAACAGCGTTTCCATGCTTGAAGCCGTCGCCAAGATCGAGCAAATGTCGGGCAAGAAGCTTGCCTGGAAGTACGTGGATCAGAACCGCATTGGTGACCACATCTGCTATATCTCGAACCTCGCCAAGTTCAAATCGCATTATCCCAACTGGCGCATCACCATCCCCCTCGAGGAAATCCTCCGCCAGATTATCGCCGAGCACACGCAGCGCGCCAGCAGTTTGAAATAGTCAGTTTATACTGACTAGTCGATCTTGGTGCGGGGCCCGCGAATCCCGAGGTGGACTCATTGTGTTAGAGTACTCAACGGCTAGGGGCGCGGCAATTTTGAGCCGTCTGATTGAGTCAAACAAAGCGCGAGAACTTTGCACTAAAATAAACACTAGTTCCTTAAATGAAAATCGAGCCTCCGTCACAACTGCCAAACCAGGAAAGTTCGTCGTCTCCCACGGCATCCTTCGCCTTCGATGTGTCCGTGGTAGTTCCCTGCCTGAACGAAGCAAACTCGCTGACATTTTGTATCAACAAGGCGATCAACGCGTTTCGGGCGGCGGGCCTGCGTGGCGAGGTGGTTGTTGCGGATAACGGCTCGACGGATGGTTCCATCCAGATCGCGGAGGCCAATGGAGCCCGCGTGGTTCATGTGCCGCAGCGCGGATATGGCGCGGCGTTAAAAGCAGGGATTGCCAGCGCGCACGGCGCCTACATCATCATGGGAGACGCGGACGACAGTTACGATTTCACCGATGTTCCGCGCTTCGTTGAAAAACTCCGCGAAGGTTTCGACATGGTCATGGGCAACCGTTTCCGCGGCGAGATCAAGCCCGGCGCCATGCCCCGCCTTCACGAGTATATCGGCAATCCCGGATTGACGGCGCTGCTCAATCTCTTCTTTCACACCGGAATCGGCGACTGCTATTGCGGCATGCGCGGCTTCACACGCGAGCTTTACGACCGTCTGGACGTGCGCAGCAACGGCATGGAATTTGCTCTCGAAATGATCATCAAGACCTCTCAGATTGGCGCGCGCATCACGGAGATTCCCATTACACTGTGGCCCGATAAGCGCGGCCGCCCGCCGCATCTCCGAAGTTTTCGTGATGGCTGGCGTAGTTTGCGCTTCATGCTGCTGTACGCTCCGAATTGGCTGTTTCTTCTGCCCGGGACCGTGCTTACTGGAGTGGGCTTCTTCCTGGTTTGCTGGCTGTTGCCGGGGCCCAGGAAGATCGCGGCAAACGTAACTCTGGATCTTCACACCATGATTTTTGGCGTAATATTCACGCTTCTAGGAGTCCAGATTGTCATGATCGGTGCGTTCGCCAAGGTTTTCAGCTACGCCGAGCGCTTTGACCACAACACCGTCTCGCTGAACCGCCTGCTGAAGCGCGTGCAATTGGAAACGGGCTTGCTCATCGGCGCCGTGCTTTTCCTAGCAGGTTTTGGCGGTTGCGCCTGGATTGCCTGGAAATGGGCGGCCAGCGGTTTCGGTCCTTTGTATGAAGTCCGTCAGATTCTCTTTTGGTCCATGTGGCTGTTTCTGGGTGTTCAGGTGATTTATTCCTCGTTTTTTCTCAGCATGCTGGGCATCAGCCGCGGAACTTACATCGGGGATTATGAGGAATCCAATCGATGACTGGCGCTTCGCCGAGCCCCTGGCCGTTTTCCTGGATCAGCCGGTGGCATCATACGTCGGTTCACGAACGGCGCACACGCGTACTTGCAGAAATCCTCGCCACGCAAATCCCACCGGGCGCTTCCGTGTTGGATATCGGTTGTGGTGATGGAACCATTGCGAACCTGATCGCACAGCACCGCCCGGACATTTCCATTCAAGGCGCGGAATTTATTGTGCGGCCGGAGTGCAAGATCCCCTGCCAACCTTTTGATGGCATCAGGCTCCCGTTTCACGACGGCAGTTTTGACGTTTGCCAGTTTGTGGACGTGCTGCACCACACGAAAGATCTGCGCATCCTTCTGCGCGAAGCCGCGCGGGTTACGCGAACGTTTGTGCTCCTTAAGGACCACCTGAACGACCAATTTCTGGCCGGCGCCACGCTGCGCCTGATGGATTGGGTGGGGAATCGCCCCCTCGGCGTGCCTCTCCCCTATAATTACCAGAGCCGAGGCCAGTGGTTGGAGCATTGCGCCGCGTGCGAACTTGCCGTGGAACATTGGACGACGCAAGTTCCGCTCTATCCCGCGCCGTTCAGCTTGATATTTGGGCGCGAGATGCACTTTGTTGCGCTGCTCAAGAAGAGCAATGAGCGAATTCCAAGCCAAGAATGATTCGTTGCGCCGTGAAAGCAGGCCCTATGCTGGTAGTTGCTCGTCATATTCGTGGGGGTTCTCCGCACTGAAAGAAGACTGCTTCTCTCAAGCTACAATTCTCAGTTGTGTTATTTTTGAGGCTGAAATGCGACCAGGCAAACAACAGCGAACCCATTCACTCGCCGCTCTCTGTTGGCTTTATCCCTGGCTCATCGAACTCTGGATTGCCTCGGTCCTTCTTGTATTCTTCATCATCCGTGTTCTCGGATCCGGGATGGGCCGGCGCGCCCTTTCTTTGCTGGGGCTGCGACACCTCCAATGAGATTCCTTCCGCCTGCCTTAGCCAATTTTCTGTTGATCCTGGCGGGTTTCGGTCTTGGCAGCGTTCTCCGCCCTTTGCTTCCTCGTACTTTTCAGAAGATCGACCGAATTGCCGTCATTGCCCTCGGCGGTCTCGGACTTCTCGGTACCTTGTTCTTCCTCATTGGGCTGCTCCGCTTCACTTTGGTGGTGATTCTGGCCGTGCTTGTTCCCGCCGCTTTGCTGGGTGTCTGGTGCCTCCTGCAGGAGATAAAGGGCTCCGACACCCATCTTTGGCGTTCGTATATTACATTTCTGCCCGCCGCTGCGATCGCACTTGTCCTGATCGTCACGCTCGTTGGCGGGCTGGCCGAGCCAGTTGGCGATATCAAGATGGATGCCATCGCCTACCATTTCCTCGGCCCCCGCGTCTGGTTGCGTGATGCCGTAATTCACGTGATTCCTGACGAGTGCCATGCCTCTTTCCCTGCAATCGTGGAAACACTCTTTGCCGCACTCATGGCAGTGGGCGGAACCCGCGCCCCGGAACTTTTCGCCTTCCTGGCCTTTGGCGTTTTTCTTCTGGTTGCCGGGGGATTTGCGATTCGCCTGGGGCTCGATCCCCCGGGTGCATGGTGGGCCGTGGCCCTGATCGCCTCGATGCCCGTGGTTTATCGGGGTTCATACGGCGGCTTCAATGATGTGATCCTTTCGGGGTGCGTTTTGGTGGCGCTCCGCGTGGCCCTTGATGCCGCTGGGCCCAGGGATTATGCACTCGCCGGAGTTTTCGCGGGTCTCGCCATGGGCGTCAAGTACACCGGGATCATCGCTTTCCTTCTAATTCTTGGCTGCGCCTTTCTGTATTCTCTCGCCAAGCGCGCGGAAAAACCGGTGGGGTTCTTTGCCGGCGGCGCACTCTTCTCCGTTCTGGCTGCTGTCGTCGCTGCTCCCTGGTACCTGCGCAACTGGGTCGTTCTTGGCTCTCCGATCTACCCTCCTCCCCCGCCGCTGCTTCGCTTTTTCCACGTCAAATACATGAATCCTAGTGCCATTTACTCACTGACGGCCTTCATTCAGAAGGAAGGCCTGGGCATGGGCCACGACCTACCCGCCTTTCTGCTTCTGCCATTCCATCTCACTTTCCACCCCGCCAATTTTCTCAATGGTGCCGGTGGGGTGGGTGTGGCGCTTCTCGCGCTTGCACCTTTCGGCCTGTGGATGCAGCGCAGGGATCTGTTCGTCAGGATTTTGGTCCTGTTCGCTTTCCTGCAAACGGTCGCGTGGTTCCTTACCGAGCAGGACGCGCGCTTCCTGATTCACCTCTACGTCATCCTTGCGATTCTCGCCATTTGGGGTTGGCGTTATGTCGTCTCGACAGCTCCCCGGTTTGGCCCTTTCCTGTCCGGTCTGGCCATTGCCTGCTCGATCCTGTACGGACTCTTCATGATCGTCTCCACCCGCGTGGGCGATCTCCACGCCGCTGTTTCCAGCAAGTTTGAGAATCAGCGCATCGCTCGCGAGGTGCCCTTCCTGGACAGTTTTGTCTATCTGAACTCTGGTGCAGCCGTCAAAAAGGTTCTGGTCCTCGCGCCGCGTTTTCCAACCTTTTATCTTCAGAAAGACTATCTGAAACCCGTAGGCCGCTTCAGAGAAGAGTCACTGCCCGACGCCGGCGACACGCAGGCGCTGCTTCAAAGGGCTACTGCGCTGGGGATTAGTCATGTGATTGACGTTCGGGTGGATGAAAACGACTTCAAACTGTCCAAGAAACCCGATGCTCTCGCTTTGGTTTTCGAGCGCGAGGACCAGCGCGTTTACCGCGTATCCCCCGTTCCGTAATTAACGACTGCAAGTGTGTCAGCGCCAGCCGTGGCACCGCATCCGGCTAGCGCGAAGGCTCTTCCTTCATCGTCACGAGATAAACCTTTCGGTTCGCCTCCACGACCAAGGCCTGCATCGAAGATGCTTCTACCGGGAAATAACTTGGTAGCCAGTCAAATCCTGCTCCCGGGTCTTCCACGTAGAAGAGAAATGTCCCGTGCGTCGCAACGAACTCGGAGAGTGCGTCAACCTGTATGGGCATATACGGCCGAAGAACCACAAGGTTCTTGTCGATGCTGTCCGTTCCCGAATACTTCACTGCTTTATCTACGTCTTCCAGGAAAACGAATCTCTTTTTCCATTCCGGTGACGCGTAATATGCCAACTGCAGATAGGTAATGCCGTCAGAGACTACGACAGGGAGATCTGGATGACCCGCTTTTTGGATGAGCGCCTCAACGGGGGGCGCCGGATTATCCGGCCGGAGCGAACGAGCGGACCGCCAAAAACTGAATTCGTGAATCGCCACGCTCGAAAACACAAAGATCGCAAAAAGCAAGACAACTCTTTCTCTTGCCAAAGACATTACACAGGGCATAGCCAACGCCACACCGAGTATTGACGCGAGTACGTATCGGTCCAGCATCGCCCCATGCATTAGATTGGCTGCGAGTGCAGTGGGAAGCGGAAGCCCCAGAAGGGCCAGGAGCAGAGCAGCCTCCACCGGATCGCGTTCTACTCTCGCGCGTGATCCTCCCTCCACGGCTAACAGGCGTGCACCAACGATTCCCGCGACACATACTGCTATCAGGGCAAAACCGAATGCGCCGCCCGTTAAAAAGAAGCTGCCGTACGTCGGGGGAATTGAAGAGAGGCCGTAATGCGTCCAAATATGCGCTCCATATAACGTTCTGAGGCTTGAAAGCAAGGGCCAGAAAAACAGCAGCGGCACAGGCCCAAGAGCCAGGGCTGCCCAAACTTGCCACCTAAAGCGGCGCCCCCGGAGAATATATACGGACTCAGCCACCCAAAACGGGAGCATTGAAAAGACTGCGTAGTAGTGAAGGAACTCCGCGAGTATCAAGCTCACGCCCAGCATGATCGTCCAAAAAGGAGAAGGAACACGCTGGTAGCAAACCAGCGCAAAGGCGATGCAGGCAATGACCATTCCGTAGGCACGGCCATCCACCGCGTAGATATGAAAAAGGCTTGTCAAGAGGATCAGCACCGCACAGAGGAAGGCAATGAATTCGCTGTTTTTTTTCCTGATGTACACGAATACGCAGATTAGAGTGCAGGGCAGAGCAAGAATCGCTGGCAGTCGCACCGCGATCTGTTTGCTGTTGATGATGCTCAAGGCGGCTCTCTCGACCAGATAGAAAAGCGGGGGTTGGCTGTCCGCCCCTCGTGAAAGAGCATTCCAGATCGCCCGGGCACTGGATTGAGAGGCCACAGCCAAGGTGAGCAGTTCATCAAAAAGAAAAGTTCTCACCGCCGCCGTGGCCAATCCACGCACGATAACGTAGATGACCAGAGCAACCATCAGGCCCAGAATTACCTTCCGGGATGGTGCAGGAAGCTCATTCCCCATTGCCACGGGGCCTTCCTCGATTGTCACTTTCGCAGAACCCATTCCCATGCCCCCTGCTCCTCGAGGCAGAACTCCCGGTAAGAGTGTACCCTACAATTTCCGGCGCAATTGCTTTCCGGTTGGAGATCATTCTCAGCGCGTGCTTGATGCTACCCCGCAGCAAGGATTAACCTCATCTTCGAGGCCTGCCAGCACCTAGAAAATGGGTGGCCATTATGCACCATTACCTTGAGGTCGCCGAATGAGCACTCTCGACGCCATCATGCGCCAGACCCTAATCTACCGGCTATGGATGGGGCCATTTGCTGAAAAGAAGTTCGCCCCGATTGCTGCGCAGAACGATTTGGCGCGGGTACGTTGCGTCCTGGACGTGGGCTGCGGTCCGGGCACCAATGCGCACCATTTTTTATCCGTTGAATATCTTGGGATCGATCTCAACGAAAAGTATATAAACGATGCGACGCGCCGCTATGGAACATCACAAGGGCGGCGTTTCATGGCCGTGGATGCGGCTAAATTCACAGCACCTCCCAGCGAGCGCTTCGATTTCATCCTTGTGAACAGCTTCTTTCACCACGTTGACGACGCCACCGCCAGGTCCATCCTCGCGAACCTCAGCAAGCTCCTGACGGAGGACGGGCGCCTGCACGTCTTGGATCTGGTCCTCCCGGAGGCAGGATCAGCCGCGCGATTTCTGGCGCTCGCGGACCGTGGAAACTTCCCGCGCCCGCTTGAGCAATGGCGCACGATTTTCACGGAGTCCTTCGAGCAGGTGCTGTTCGAGCCCTACGATTTGGGCGCCTTCGGTTGGACGTTATGGAAAATGGTCTATTTTAAGGGAAAAGCACGGGATTGCTCTCCGCGCCCATAGTCCGGTGCACGCACTTCCATGAAGGTCCGGTGGCAGTTATCCGTTCTCATCACTATTCCCAGCGAGCAATAATGCGGTCGATGCTCGGGGCTGCTCAAATCCTCATTTTCCATTTTTCTCTGGGCTCACCTGAAGAACAGCCATCAAAGATGTGCCCAGGAGCTTCTGCGGAATCACTTCGCACCTTGCTAGCAATCCCATTGCGCGGTTCAGACTCGCCGTGCGGGCATCGAATCCAGCGGTGATAATCGTGGTCTGATCTTGCCTTCCCAACAGCCACAACTTACGAAGCAGCAACGCGGGCACTAGCGGCAGCCCCCAGTACGTCCACCGTTCTATTTCTAGTTCATTCCGTTCGGCAGTACTCTTCAGCGTCTGGATCGAATATCGCCGCACATGGCCGGCGGCCACATCGTAGGCCGAGAAGGCCCACCGCCCAGCGGGGACATTGATCACGAGCCTTCCACCCGGCGCAAGGTGGAATAGGGCAGCGCGCAAGAAGCCATCTTCGTCGGTGATGTGTTCCAGGACGTCAAACAAATAGATGGTATCAAAGCGTCGTTTCAACTGTTCCGCTTTTTGAAAGATGTCATAACAGCAAACGCGGCTGCGGCGACTCACATTCTGCTGCAATGCGTACTCGTTTAGATCGAAGCCTGTCACTTCCCGCCCGACGGCATCTTCGATTTGCTTTTGAAGGAGACCGTGGCCGCATCCGATTTCCGCCATCTGCTGAGCGCTAATGAGCACTTCGGGAGCCAACTGTTGAAGCACATCAAAACGGCGCCTGATCCAGAAATGTTCAACTGACGCGATCTCGAACCAACGATCCGCCATGCTGACTTCGGCAGGGCGCGACAAATACTCGATTTTGTGCTCTCTTGTTGGTTCGGCCGTTGCGTTTGTCACTGTCATTGCCAAGCGTCGCGTCCCTAACTTTCAAGTATTAATTTTTCTTTAGCCCCACCGTGCGCGCGACGATATATTCCGGCCGGGCTTTGGTTTCCTCATAAATGCGCCCCACGTACTCTCCGATCACTCCCAGAAAAAAGAGTACGATGCCGGAGAAAAACGTTACCGCAACGAGCAGCGCCGTGAAACCTTGCGGCGATTTTTGGAGGACGAGCTTGGCGTATACCGCGTAAATCACAAAAATGCTGGAGAGGAACATCACCAACGCGCCAAACAGCGCCGCCGCCCGGATCGGCACAATCGAAAACGCAAAAATGCCGTCGAAAGCCAACTTCGTCAACCGCATCACGCTGTACTTGCTTTTTCCCGAATGCCGCTCAGCGCGTTCAACCTCGATCCCCGTTTGACGAAACCCCACCCAGCTGCGCATTCCTCTCAGGTAGCGGTGATGTTCCGGCATCTTCCTCACTTCTTCGATCACCCGCCGCGACATCAGTCCGAAATCCCCGGAATCCAGCGGCAACCTGATATCCGAGAGCGTCGCCATCATGCGGTAGAACAGAAAATAGCAGACGCGCAGGGCTAGCGGCTCTTTGCGTCTCACCCTTTGCGCATATACCACGTCGTATCCCTCTTGGAATTTCTCCACAAACCGGGGGATTACTTCCGGT
Source organism: Candidatus Acidiferrales bacterium (assembly GCA_963702915.1). GTDB lineage: Bacteria > Acidobacteriota > Terriglobia > Acidiferrales > UBA7541 > Acidiferrum. The sequence continues at coordinate 4,118,841 of OY969770.1, read as the reverse complement.
ACATCCTGCAGGTCCCCGTCCATCACCACTGCCGCATCGCCCGTTACATGATCCAAGCCCGCCGAGATCGCCGCCTGGTGCCCGAAATTCCGCGAAAGCGACACCACCGCGATACGCTCGTCCTCATTTGCCGCCGCCACCAGCATCTCGAAGGTCTTGTCGGTGCTGCCGTCGTCCACAAAAATGATTTCGTGCGGTCCACCAGCAATACCGTCCAGAACCCCGCGCAACCTTCGCAAAAGGTCCGGCAAGACGCTTTGTTCATTGTGAATGGGAATCGCTACGGAAAGACGAAATCCAGTGGCCATTCTGACGCTTTATCCTCGTAAGCGGAGTCCCTTCAACATACCCTCAATCGCAAATCGCAGCAAGGAGCAGCCGCCGTAAGGTCACACTTTCTCGTGCGCCTGGATTTCCGCGTTGTGTTTTCGCTTGAGGGAACACGTCCAGAGTTCTTCTCGAGAAGCGGCTGGACTATCAATGCCTGAATCAGCGTGCGGGAGCATTTTGTTGCATTGCGGCATCGGGAAGGTGGCCTGGATGAGCGTCGTGATTCGAAACCGCCACGACGGGTAAGGAATCTTGCCCTAGCACCCTCACATACAAATTCTCCGAGCCCACCTTCTGCCAACCTGGGTCAAGGAGTTCCGGGGCCTCCGCATTGAAAAAGACCGCCAGTGCGCCCGACTTGGCAAAACACGAGTACACGCGCTGCCTCCCTCGCGGCTCAGCGCCGAGGAATTTGGAAGCCCCGCTCACGGGAACCTCTGCGACAAACGAGTACTGCCCCATCCAGATCCAGTAGGCGCCCGGTAAGATCCCGATCACGCCCACTTTTGCCCCTCTGGGCACGCCGTTCTTTGCCAGATCATCAACAATTTTGGCTGCATCCTTCGTGGTGGAACCCGGCGATGATAGAAAACCTTTCAAAAGGACCGCCGAAGCTTTTCCGCCCTGAACCAGCAAAAGTGCCATAAGAATCTTGACGATAAGGCTTGGCCTGCGGCTGCTTGCGATCAAGACGCCTGTGTACAGACCAACAAATCCAAGGAGTAGAAATGGTGGAATGAAACGGTCCTCTACATGGACCAGCCAGAACATGATGATTCCGCAGGCTGCGGGAAACCAGAGGAACCACCAAGCCAGTACCGATTTTAACCCGGTTGCAAAACCCACAAACAATAGAAGCAGGACGAATCCCAGGATTAAGTCGTATTCCGCTTCCAGCATTTCCGCCAAGGTGGTCCACCCGACTCGCAGATTCTGCAATTCCTGCCTGAGCTGGAGATGCGGCACGAGTCCCGCATACCAGCGTGATGGTTCATACGTTGGGATGTACGTTCCCGGCGGGGCCTCTTGGAATGCAAGGACCTGTGGATCTTTGCATACTTCATGGAAAATGGGGGGATTCCCTCCGTGAGAGAGCCCTTCGCCGAACCAGAAGGGTGGTAACCCATTCCCATACATCAAGAAGTTCACTCTCCCACTCTCGCCAAACGTCGGGTGGCCCTCTTTTTTGGAGAGCGTATACGCAAAAGGTCCGGCAATCAGAACAAATGCGGCAATGCCCGCCAGACACTTAAACCATTTCCATTTCTCACCGCGGGAAAGAAAAGGAAGCATGCAAAAAAGCAACAACGCCAGGGGAAGGCAGCGGCCTTTGCGAGATAGCCGAGGGCCATGGACGCGCCCAAGGCGACGAAGCTCGGCCAACTGCGGTCACGGCAAAGGATGGCGGCAAGAAAGGCTGCGCTTAGATAGATGAAGGAGGCGACAAGAAGATCGGGAGTGCAGAGAGAGTTCGGCAGCCACTCGAGAGTAGCGTACAAAAATATCGCGCATGCCGTGAAGTACCACCACGTCTCGATACGAGCCCACACCGCAGGCTTGCAAGCGGCCCGCATCGCGGCAAGCCTTAGCGTGTTACTGAGGAACGCATGGCAGCAGAACATCGCTAAGAAGAAAACGCCCAGGTTGATGATGTGAGCCCAAAGCAACTCCGTGCTGCTCGTCACCAAATGAAGGGACATTGGCACCGCCAGCAGCCAGGAATACAAGGGACTCCAGTATGCGTTGGCCGATGAAGTCCAACCACTTGCCAACAGCTTCTTTGCTCCCCAGAGATACGCAAATAGATCGGGCGAAAGGGTGCCCCGTGAGCACCATGTCTGAAGGATTCCGGCGACTCCGCCAACAAGGGCAAAGATCGCGCCCCTATGCCGGTCTGCATAGCATTCCCACCGCGCAACGTTCATCAACGGCTTCCCTCGTCAGTGTGGAAAAAGTATAGCAGACAGACTAGTCCGTTCTTCTTTCCCCGCGAGGATCGGTATGCGGCTGCAACATTTCAGGCAGGTTTCTCAGGATTTCGATACATAAGGGGCCAAGAACAATTGGTCACATGAGTCGCACCGGAACGGGCGCACTCTAAGGACAAAGCAGAGCAACCTGATGTACATCCCTCGCCTTCTGGCGCGCTGCATTGACGTGCTTCCGCAGTTTGGGCAAACGCGTTTCCTGCTGACTGGCGGCATTCGCATCGAAATCCCTCTAATGGGCAGAATCGCTCCGCCCCACAAAGCTGAAATCCTCTACCTCTATCTGAATTCACCTAGTATGCGGCATTTTCCCCGATCAGGATATGCAGGATAGCAGTGGAGATTCAGTACGGCCACACACGCGCACCTCGCGGCGGCAAAGGCGGCTTTCCTAGGCCCCGGCTATCCATGAAACCGAACATTTTCACTTCTCGGCGACATTCTCGCAACAAGGCATTGACACGAACAAAGCAGTTTGCCAGTATACTCGCTGCTTTGGGGATTGATTTACATTGGCAGACGACACGCCACAGGGGCCCCTCTTCCGATTGGGTACTTCTCCGTCTCGAAGGCTATCGAGCCGCGTGGAAGCAACTATCGATGTGTGGGTATATTGGGAGTGCAACCACCGCAAGGACTTGTCGCGCTTGCGCAATTTAGGGATGGGTGGATTGTTCCTGGAAACGCAGCGACCACTCGCCAAAGGGCTGAAAACACAACTGCACTTCCTTGTGAATGAAGGACAGATACGCGCGGAAGCGGCAATCCAGCATATAACGCCAGGTAAGGGGCTCGGAATGAGATTTACGGCGGTACACCAGCAGGATCGGGCACCACTCGCCGCATTAATGAGCCGCTTACGCTCAAATCTCTGATTTCCAGGGCCGCGCCGGGGGGTTGGAGTCTGGCGCGACAGGAGCCCGCCTCTATCCCACAAAGGCTTCCCTTGGTTAAGCGCTACAGGTTCGCCAGATCTTCGTAGAAGTGGGCGATAGCCTTGATGCCACCGAAGTAGTTCTCCAAGAGAATGTGCTCATCCGGAGCGTGAGCGTTTTCGTCCGGCAAGCCGAATCCAATCAGGACGCAGGGCACTTTGAAGGTATCGTGCATCTGCGTGACAAAGGGGATGGAGCCTCCTTCGCGGATGAAGACGGCTTTCTTTCCGAAGCCCTTTTGCAAGGCTCCCTGGGCAACCTGGAAAATAGGGGCCTGATAGGCCGCGACCCAGGGTTTGCCAGTGCTCAAAACCTCGAATTTACAATGGACGGTCTTGGGCAGAAGTTTGCGGACATGGCTTTCGACGAGCTTGGCGATTTTCGTGGGGTTCTGGCTGGGAACGAGGCGCGTTGAAAACTTGGCATAAGCTTTGGAGGGAATGACGGTCTTGGCGCCTTCACCCTGATAGCCGCCCCAAATGCCGTTGATTTCGAGTGTCGGGCGAATCCACAGCCGCTCGACAGTAGTGAAGCCCTTTTCGCCGGTGTAGCCTGGTGCACCGACGGCGCGCTCAAAATCCTTCTTCTTCCAGGGCAATTTATTCAAGGCTTTACGCTCGGCAGCGGGGATTTTGGCCACCTCGTCATAAAAACCGGGAACGGCAACCCGGAAATTATTGTCGTGGAGCTTGGCAAACAGCTCCGTGAGCACGGTCAAGGGATTGGCAACAGCCCCCCCATAGACCCCGGAGTGGAGATCGCGTGCCGGGCCGGTTAGTTCAATCTGGTAGTAATTCAGGCCGCGGAGAGCATAGGTAATGGAGGGAACGCCCTTGCCCAGCATGGCGGTATCGGAAACGACCAGGGCGTCGGCCTTGAGCTTCTCCTTGTGGCTCTGAACGTAGTCCCAGAGGCTGACGCTGCCGACTTCCTCTTCTCCCTCAATCAACACCTTGATGTTGACGGGGAATTTCCCGTTCACTTGGTGCAGGGATTCGAGGGCTTTCAGGTGTATGTGCACCTGGCCCTTGTCGTCCGTAGTGCCTCTGCCAAAGAGACTGCCATCGCGCGACTGGGGGTCGAAAGGTGGCGAGGTCCAGAGCTCAAGGGGCTCAGGGGGCTGCACATCGTAGTGGCCGTAGAAGAGCACCGTGGGCTTCCCGGGAGCTTCCAGGGATTCCGCGTACACTAGGGGATGAAGAGCCGTGGGCACGATTTCGACGGTCTTGAAGCCCGCAGTGCGCAAGTGATCGGCCACCCAGTGGGCGGTGCGCTCGATATCAGGCTTGTACTCGGACTTGGCGCTTATGGAAGGAATGCGAAGAAACTCCAGGAGTTCCGCGAGGTGCTGGTCGCGGTGAGCTTCGATAAATTCAGTAAGGTTCATGAATCCCTCAAACACAAAAATTCACTACGAGCTACAGATAAATACTTATGATTTCCTAGAAGAGCGGCAGCGGGATGCGAAAGAGGCTCGGGACTGGATGCCGTAGCCGCTAAATCCATTGTAAGGCCAGTCGGAACGGGGCACAAGTCGGCCACGCGGGAGGCGAATTGGCACTTGGGAAACACCCGCCCATAAGGGCAATTGACGGGTTGCGGGTTCGCCCGCATGATGAGCGCATGCACGAAACGCTCTATACGACGTCGCGGCGCAGTTTGCGCGTCTTCCACAAGATAAGACTAAAAGCCCTGGGCCGTGGGCTGGATGGGCGGAAATTTCGCGAAATCTGCGAAACCCTGGTGGTCAATGCCCATGGAGGGCTGCTGGTGCTGAAGCACGAGGTGGACGGCAGAGAGATGCTCGTGCTGGTGAATCCTCTGACCCTGGAAGAATTGGAATGCCGGATCGTATTTCTGGGGGAGAACGGCGAGCGCGGCCAGCGGGTGGGCGTGGAATTCCTGACACCGGCACCGCATTTCTGGGGAATCGATTTTGACGCGCAGGCCCCGCGGCCTGCCGGACAGGATGGCCCCGCACATTGAGGAATCCGGCGATACCCTGAACGATTTGATCGTATGACTGCTTCAGCAATTCCATGTGCTTCTCATCTTCCTCTTCCAGCTTGAATTAGTGGACCAATTCGCGGAGTTGTGTGAACAGTCGCTGCGCGACTTCCACCTGCCATCGACCGTCTCTTAATTTGTTTCTGAGGTGTTCAGTACGAGAATTGCTTATCATGATGAAAATGTATCTGGGGTTTCATGCACGGCCCAAAAGGAAGATGGAGGTGGCGCTATGAGTCTGGAAAAAGATGGCAGGCCTGATCCGCACCAGTACTTTATGGGAATTGCCATTGCTGTCCGAAAAAGGGCCAATTGTCTGGGGAGCCGCATCGGCGCGGTGATTGTGCAGAAGGGGCGAATCGTTTCCACGGGATACAATGGCACGCCGGAGAATATGCCAAATTGCCTGGACGGAGGCTGCCATCGTTGCGCAAACCGTGAGAAATACCCATCGGGGACGGGCTACGACCTGTGTATCTGCGTGCATGCGGAGCAGAATGCGATTCTGTCCGCGGCTCGGTTTGGAATTCCGGTTGAGGGCAGCACGGTGTACACGACGATGAGGCCCTGCTTCAGTTGCACGAAAGAGATGTTGCAGGCAAAAGTTGCGGCGGTTTATTACTTGCACGATTGGAGCCATCCGAACCCGTCGCACAAAGCGGAATATGAGCGGCTGCAGGCGGGCTTCCCTCAGGGAATTCGCAAAATCGAAATGGATGATCCCGAGGCCTCGTGGGCGACCGCTCCGCGACCCAAAACTGACGCTGCCAACCTGACTCCGATGAGCATCGATCAGCACGGCGGCCAGGACCTGTAAGAGTTTGAAGTGATACTTGGATGGCTTGATTCCTGTGAGCAGTAACTGCAACTGTCAACCATAAAACAAAAGCCGAGGGCGGAAATTTCCCCGCCCTCGGCCTGAAGAATAGACGTGAAGCTGTGCAGGGACCTAAGGCTTGGCTTTCTTTTCCTCTGCCGGCATCTTTGCGGCGGTGGCGGCGGATGCCTTCGGTTTCCAGAAATCCGGATCGGCCTTGATCCATTCCTCCTTCACGTAGCTCATGTGTGGGTTGAAGGCAAACAATTGCTCCTGATCGGATTGGACACTGGCGGCGTAGAGTTCGTCGAGCTTTCTCATACCATCTTCACCTATAGCCGCCTCGAATTGCTTGTCTTCCGCAAAGGATTGATCGATTTCCGCAAGCGACTTGTGGGAAATCACCATGAGAAACGTGCCGCCATCGCCACCGTACATTTGCTCGAACATGCCCCAGTGAGCGCCGGGCACCGCCTTCTCATAACCCTCCTTGAAGATCTTTACCACCTCGTCCCATTCCTTATCTTTGCCCGGGCGCACGTGGAAAAGAATGAATTCCATGTAGCGCTTATGTGACAGGTCGGGCTGCGGACGGAGGCTCATCTCATCCCGGAAGTAAAATTCTCCCTGGTCAATCGAGTCCAGGAGTTCGCCATCGGCCATATTGGCGCGGTCCAGGGCTGCGGAAAGAGCAGCATTCTTGTCCGTGGCGTCTGAATCTTTTTGCCAAGCCTCGAAGGAATCGTAAAACGTCAGAAACAAGGCCCGGCTCTTGCCCGAAAGTGAAGTCATGCCGATGTAGTTGGTCGGCCACTTGGCATGCCTCATGGCATCGACGAAGGCGCTTTCTGTCTTCTCGTGAGCCATTCCGGCCTTGCCCGGTTTGACGTATTCCCGGGTGATCTGCAACACCTTTGGCACGGAAGCACTACCCGAAGACATCTCCTGCGCTGCCGATAGATAGGCGCAGGTGGCTGCAAGTGACAATCCCAACAAAAAGCTGTTAAGTTTTCTCATCTTGAAAAATCTCCTTTCTGAGCGAATGGAAATTGCTGTGGAAGGGCCTAAGTGCGTGGGGAAACTACAGTGCAATGGTGACAGAGCGTATAGGAGAAGAACGTTGCGGTCAAGCGTTGGATCGGTTGTGGAGTCTGGGGAGGCGATTCGGCTAGGAGCGCTAGCGCCGGGAGCGAAGAGCCGCGTCTAGTGACAAGGATCCGCCGCCCACAAACAAGAGAAAAAGCAGGCCGAGCAACATGCTGACGTCAGTCCGAGCTTCGTGCAATGTGCCCCAGAAACCAAGTTTTGTAAAGGCAACAATCTTGGTGGAATAGAGGGCGACGAGAATCACCGCCAACAGGGGCATAGCGGCAAGGCGGGTTGCAAGCCCCACCAGGATCAGGGTTCCGCAAACAATCTCCACTGTGCCGACAAATGGGGCTAGGACATGGGGCCAGGGGATCCCGATCTTCAGGAAGCGCCCAACCCCGAGAGTCTCTGGGAACAGAAACTTCTGAATGCCTTCAGAGAGGAAAACCCATCCGACGAGAATGCGGATGAGCAAGACTGCCTTTGTGGCGCTAGTGCTCCATGCGGAAGATTGTTCCGTCATCGTACCGCCAGTGTCTTAGGCTACTCACACGTAGTCGAACAGAGTCATGAATCCAAAATCCATGTGGAGTTGTTGGTGGCAATGAAAGAGCGTGAGGCCGGGATTGTCCGCGGTGAAGCTGATTTCGATTTCCTGATACCCCCCGACCATGACGACGTCTTTCATCACTCCGGCCAAAGATTTCCCGGCAATCTTGGTGAGTTCGAAGGTGTGGCGGTGAAGATGGATGGGGTGAATGTCGTCGCTGGCATTGCGCATGCGTATGCGATAGCGCTTGCCTTGGCGGAGATGATACGTGGCGGCCATCAGTTCGCCGGAAAACACTTTGTCGTTGATGGACCAGAGGTTGAAGCCGTGTTCGGCGGCGTTTTGTTTTGCAAATGTCATTTCGATGAGTTCATCAGGTTCAGCGGCGAGGGCTTTTTGGTTCGCGAAACGCGCGTAGTTCCAACGATACGGCTGCGGGGTAATCCAGACGGGCTTGCCTTTGTGTCCCGCATATTCAACAACAATCCCCATGCCATGGCCGCGATCATCGTCGGCAAGATCGCCCAGCAGCCACACGCCTGGATGATTCATCGTGACAATGGCGGAAATTCGTTCCGCAGTTCCCAGCCAAAGCACGGGAACATTAGCTGAGTTAGGTACGGGATTGCCATCGAGCGCCACGACACGAAATGTGTGCCGGGGTAGCGCGAGGCTGCGAATCTCCGTGGCGCTGCCATTCAAAATGTGGAAGAGAACGCGTTCGCCTTGCTTCACACGAACAGGTTCGCCGTACCCTGACATTCGTCCATTGATCGTGAAATAGCGGTAGCCGACTTCGTAGCCGTGCGGCATGCCTTTGGCGAGCGAGGCTTTCATGGCGGACTCGCCGGAAGCTTCCAACTCTTTGACCTTGGCGACCGGAGCTAGGAAATCCATGGCCATGTCTCCGCCCTGGCTGAACGAAGGTTCGAACTCCTTGAGGACGAGGAAAACTTCGCGATCGTAATTTCCCGGCTCGTGCCTGGGCTCGATGTAAACCGGGCCAACCTGGCCGCTGTACTGTCCGGCATGAAGATCGGCTCCTGCACGGTTGTGGGTGTGATAGAAACGGAAACCTGCAGGGCGCGGCGTGAATTGAATGCGGCGCTTGCCGTGCGCCGGGATATACGGCGTGCCTTCTTCCGCGGAGCCATCTACGTCCGGCGCGAGGAACTGTCCGTGCCAGTGGAGTTGCTCCGGGGCACCTGTGTCATTGAAGATGTCCACCACCACTTGCTGGCCTTCCTTGAAACGCAGCAAAGGGCCGGGGAATTGGCCGTTGTAGGTAATGGCAGACACGATGTGGTTGGGCGCCAGTTCGATCGGACTGCTGGCAATGCGCAGTGTGTAATCGGCAGACGAATCGGTAGCTTGCGGCTTTGCGCTGGCAACGATGGCATCTGCCAGGAGCGATTTCCCTGGAGCGAGCAGCCCGGCTCCGGTCATGCCGGCAAGTTTCAAGAATTGTCGGCGCGATGTTGGAAACTTGTTCATGGCATCTCCTCTTAGGATTCCCGGTCCCACGTTTCGGGTACGCTTACCGGCATCCGCGAAAAGATTCGAACCAGATAGACTCCGTGATTCTACCGCGAAGTTGGTGGTAGGTGTCTCCTCCCGCAAAATTGCCAAACACGTGCCGCGGCCCCGTATCTGCTATCATCCCGCCTTACGGGCAACGGAGGGTGCATGAGCTTTGGTCAGCGGCTGGAGGAAGTTCGCACGGGATTTGAGCGCCCGTTTTGGGTGGCAAACGTCAGCGAATTGTTTGAGCGGCTCTCCTATTACGCGGCGTTTGCGTCGCTTGCGCGGTATCTGCACGAAACCTTGAGCTTTCCGTTAGAGCGGGCGGCGGACCTTTCCGGATTGTTCGGAGGGTTGGTGTGGTTTCTGGCGATTTTTGGAGGAGCGATAGCGGACCGGTTAGGATTCCGGCGCGCTCTATCGCTGGCGTACCTTATTCTTGCCGGATCCTATTTTCTCTTGGGGTCGCTGGGAGCACCCTGGCTTGCGCCCGTGCGGAACGCAGTGCCACTGGTGGTGCTGGTAACGGTTGTGCTGATGCTGCCCGCGCTGGGGGTTGCACTGGTAAAACCCTCGGTGGTGGGGACGACGGCGCGGGCCGCGCATGAGAATGTTCGCTCGATCGGATATTCGATCTACTACACGCTGGTGAACATTGGCGGGGCGCTGGGCCCTTTTGTAGCGTCATGGGTTCACCGACACATGAGCGTGGAGAATGTGTTCCGCGTTGCTGCCCTGAGCGTGTTCGCGATGTTTTTTGCAGTACTGCTGTTCTTCCGGGAACCGAGTAAGTCCGGAGAGTCGCGAACGGAAAGCCTGAGCGTAACGATTCGCAACTTCGGCCAGGTGGTGAAGAACCCGAAATTCATGATTTTCCTGCTGATTTTTTCGGGCTACTGGATTGTGTACTGGCAGGAGTTCATTACGCTGCCGATTTATGTGCATGACTACGTGGACGGGAGGGCGGACACGGAGCGAATGCTCGCGACGGGACCGCTGGTGGTGATTGCATTCACCGTGCTGTTCAGCGTGTTGACACAGAAGATTACGGCGTTTCGTGCGGTGGTGCTGGGAACGCTGATTGCGATGCTGGCGTTCTCGATTCTGGCGCTGCACCCGAGCATCGCGGCTGTGTATGCCACGCTGGTGGTGATCGCTGTTGGTGAGTTGATTCAGCAACCGCGTTATTACGATTACATTTCGCGCCTGGCCCCGCCGGGGCAGCAAGGCACGTACATGGGATTTGCGTTTTTGCCCTTGGGCATTGGGGCGTTCGCCTCTGGCCGCATTGGCGGGGCGTTGTTGCATCATTTCGGCGAAGTGCAGCACCGGCCCGAGCGGTTTTTGTGGGCGTTGACGGGGATAGGGTTGGCGACCACTGCGTTGTTGTGGGTTTACGATCGCGTGGTGAGACCGGGGCGAGAGACGCTGGCGTAGCAAAAGCGGAATCCTCAGGGGCTGAAGCCCCAGTTGTTGCTGAACTCAATGTCAGAGCTGAAGCTCTGACCCCCTAAAGAAAAGGCAACACATGCTGCGAACTACGGGTGGCTGTGCCACAAGGCTGGTAGAACCCAAGAGAACCGGTCTAAAGACGGGCCACTACAAATCGATGATCCATTGGGCAGTGTTGGTTCGACTGCGAACAAATAACTGAAGACTGAGGACTAATTGACCATGCGCCGAAGGGATTCCAAGGCCTGGCGCGCGAGCGTATAACGAGGCTCGACCTCGATCGCTTCCTGGAAGCACCGCATGGCCTTGCCATACATTTCCTTGCCAAGATAGGCGCGGCCCATGTTGTAGTGCGGAAAGTGACGGGGTTCGTAACGGCGCGCTTCAACGGCCTGCTGCAGCCACGGAATGGCTTCATCGAACTGGCCGAGTTCGATCAGGTAAGCGCCAATATCGTTGTAGGGGTTGCCGAAATCGGGATCGAGCTCGATAGCGCGCTTGCATTCGGCGATGGCGTCGAGCAGGCGGCCTTGATAATGATAAGTCCAGCCGAGGAAGGTATGCGCTTCGGCGGTGGGATGCAGCTCCAACGAAGACTGGTAGAGCTCCGCAGCGCGGTCGTAGTCCCCTTCCATCTGGGCCTGGTAGGCATCCTGGAGGACTTCCCACGCCCGGGTCAAAGTCTCCTGACTCATACCGCCATTGTGAAGTGGAAAATAGAGAAAGGTCAAAGGTACGAAGGTTCTAGGTGTGCATAGTCACAAACTGTCCCTTTTGACGGGCCATGGGTGTAAATTGGCCTCTGGAACAGAGCGGATAGATGAACCTTGAAGTGGCTTGGCGCGGCCAGTGCGGCCATGGAAGCATGCCTGGGACGCTTGTGATCTCCAGAAACAGTTGGCTGAGCTTCATCGATCGCCTGGGTTGTGGTTTGAGAATCGGGGTGTGTATATGCGAAAAATGACTTTTTATGCTGGCGTGCTGCTCGTAGCCCTTCTCGCCGGGGCGCGCATACAGGCTGCATCCACAGACAGCGATACCAGAGAGAGTCCGGCAGGTACGGGAGTGTTGCGCGCAGTAGAAGGGCTTGCGCAGCGGGTTGCACCGTGGTTGAGTCCGCACCTTGTACTGGAGCAAATCCCCAAAGATCAGGGCAATGACGTCTTTGAATTAGGGAGCAGGAACGGCCAGATCGTAATCCGCGCATCGAGTGCATCCAGCGCGGCAGTGGGCCTGAACTGGTATTTGAAATACTACTGTCACCGGTCAATTTCTCACCTCGGCAATAACATGTCGCGTGTGAAGCCGCTTCCGACGGTGCCCCAAGGGGAGCGTCATGTTGCGCAATTCCAGTATCGCTATTACCTGAATTACTGCACGTTCAGTTACACCTTTGCATTTACGGATTGGAAGGGCTGGGAACGGGAACTGGACTGGATGGCGCTCAACGGAGTGAACCTGGCACTGGCAACGAAGGGGAGCGAGGCCGTGTGGCAAAACACGTTGCGGCGCATCGGTTACAGCGAGAACGAAATCCTTGAGTTCTTCCCTGGCCCAGCGTACACAGCATGGTGGCTGATGGGCAATTTCGAAGGATGGGGCGGGCCGATAACGCAGCGGATGATCGACGAGCGCTCGTCGCTGCAACGGAAGATTTTGGCACGCATGCGGGAATTCGGGATCGAACCGGTGCTGCAGGGTTTCTACGGAATGGTGCCCGCGTCGCTCGCGAAAAAGTACCCAATTGCGAAGATCATCGACCAGGGAGATTGGAACGGTTTTCGCCGGCCCATGATCTTGTTATCTTCCGATCCTCTTTTCGCGCGTTTGGCCACGATTTATTACGAAGAGATGAAGAAATTGTATGGGCCCGCGAAGTATTTCGGCGGCGATCTGTTCCATGAAGGCGGCAAGACGGATGGCTTGAACGTGGCCGCGCTGGCAAAAGGAGTTCAGGATGCCATGCAGGAAGCGCAGCCCGGCGCGACCTGGATCCTGCAAGGCTGGCAGGAGAATCCCAAGGATGAGCTGCTGGAAGGCTTGCAGAAGGATCGCATTATCGTGCTGAACATGGAAAGTGATGCTTGGGAGAAGCGCAAAGGGTTCCAGGGCGCGCCGTGGATCTGGGGCATCATCAACAATTTTGGCGAGAATGTGGGCATGTTCGGAGATCTGGAACGAATTGCCGCAGAGCCATCGCGCGCGGCTGCAAGCCCGTATGGAAAGGAGATGGCGGGAGTTGGCTCGTTGATGGAAGGGATCAACAACAATCCGGTGGTGTACGACCTGCTTTTTGAGACGGCGTGGCGCAATGGAAAGGTTGATTTGAGTGAATGGATTCACGGCTATGTGCAATACCGATATGGGCGGAGTGCACCCGGCCTTGAGCGCGCCTGGGAATTACTGGTGGAGACAGCGTACAGCCCGACCGCTGGAAGTCCGCAATCAATTTATTGCGCGCGCCCGTCGCTACAGGTGAAAGGAGTGTCCACCTGGGGAAGCACGAACATCGGATACGATGAGGGCAAGTTGGAAGAGGCGGCACGTGAATTCTTGAGCGCACAAAGCGAAATGGGAAAGGTTGACGCTTACCAGTTGGACGCAGTGGACCTGGTGCGGCAGGTGGTGGCAAATCGCGGGTTGGAAATCTACCGTAATATGATTGCGGCGTACGCGGCAAAAGACAAGATCAAATTCAACCAAGATGCCAATACATTCCGAAGCCTTTTGAAGGAGCAGGATGAACTGCTCGGGACGCGCCGGGAGTTTTTGCTGGGTAACTGGCTGGGCCAGGCAAAAACAATGGCGCGTACGGAAGAAGAAGCAGCACAGTGCGAAAAAAACGCGCGCATGCAGATCACTTATTGGGGGCCGGATGATCCGGGAACCGAGGCACTCGACTATGCGAGCAAGGAATGGTCAGGCTTGTTGGATGATTTCTATCTGAAACGCTGGGAAATGTTCATTGGCGAGCTTAATGCACGCCTGGACGGCAAGTCTGAGGGAAAAGTCAATTACTTTGAGTTTGAAAAGAGCTGGGCCGAGCAGCGCAAAGCATTTCCGGCGGCGCCGACAGGCGATGCACTTTCCACGGCCACGCGCTTGTTTTCGCACGTGAGTGAAGCAGCGCCGATGAAATCGGCACGCAAGTAATTTTGACGCGGCCCGCTGATTTTCACGAGGAGATCTTCGATGGCGTCTTCAGACAAACCCACACGCAGAGAGTTTTTGGTCACCACTTCCACCGCGGCCTTGGGGGCAGCCGTTCCTCTGGGCAAAATGCCGGCGGAGGCGAGCCTTGCGAATGCCGCAGTGACGTCAGCGCCAGGGGGGGCTCCATTTGCTGCGGAAGAACTTTTCAAAATGGGGCCGCAACGCAGTTTCACGGGCGATCGAGCCATGCAGATTGCGATGCCCATTGGAGGAATAGGGGCGGGTTGTGTCTGTTTGAATGGTTATGGCGGGCTGCAGGATTTTTCGATCTGGAATCATCCGGCAACCACAGCCTTGCCCGAAGGCTACTCCGGCACGCAAGCGGCTTTCGCGATTCTACATGTCAAAGGGGCAACGCCAATCACGAAGCTGGTTGAAGGCCCGCTCCCGATACTGAAGATCTACGATCAGGGGCTGCAAGGAGAGGGGTACTACCGCGGAGGATTCGAAGGCTTTCCGCGATTTGGGAAATGTGTTTTCAAAGGAGAATACCCGTTTGGAGAGGCCAAGCTCAGCGACACGGCTGTTCCGCTGGAAATCACGCTGACGGCCTGGAACCCATTTATTCCGCTGGATGACAGGAACTCCGGGATACCGTGCGCCATCCTGGAATACACGCTGCATAACAATTCGCCGGCCAACGTTGCCTACGAGTTCTCCTATCATCTTTCGCACCTCGCTCCTGGATGCAAAGAGGAACAATCAGATAGCCGGAATGCCGTGATTCCGGAGCGCGGCGTGTTTCTGTACAACGTGGAAAAACCGAATGCGGAAGGATATGGCAGCGCCTGCTTGATCGCAATAGGGCATAAGGCGCGCATCAAAGGCATGTGGCTGCGCAGCCCGGGATGGTCATTCGATTCGCTGTCGGCGTTGTGGCGCGAAGTTTCCACGGGGAAATTCACCACAAATGAGGGATCCAACCAGATAGATACGCGCGGGCGGAACGGCGCCTCAATTTTGCTTGAGGGAACATTGGCCCCGGGCGAATCGCAAACCTACCGCATCGCGATAACGTGGCATTTCCCCAACTGTTATTTGCAGGCTGGTAGCGTTGGAATTCCGGAGGCTCCGGGAGCGGCGGGGTGTCGCGCGTTTTCTGAGGAGGCGCCTCCGCTGTGGCGGCCGTACTACGCGTCGAAATGGAACGATGCACGCGAGGTCGCGCTTTATGTGGAGGAAAATTACGCTTCGTTGCGAGCACGCACCATGGCATTCAAGAATGCGCTGTTTTCCTCCACGTTGCCCCCCTATGTGCTTGATGGAGTCTCCGCGAACCTGGCGATCATGAAATCCCCCACGGTGTTGCGCGTAGAAAATGGCGATCTATGGGGATGGGAAGGATGTTTCCCGGATGCCGGATGCTGCCACGGTTCCTGCACCCATGTTTGGAATTACGCCCAGGCGTTTGCGCACCTCTACCCGCACTTGGAACGGAGTCTGCGCTCACTGGAACTCGAGCGCTCGATGGATGAGAACGGCCACGTCACTTTCCGCTCCGCGCTTCCCGAAGGCCCGGTGAAACACGATTTTCATGCCGCTTCGGACGGGCAATTGGGCGGAATCATGAAACTATTTCGGGACTGGCAGATTTCGGGAGACTTGGATTGGTTGAAAAGATTGTATCCGTTGGCGAAGCGTAGCCTTGATTATGGCATTCGCACCTGGGATCCGGACCATCGCGGAGGTCTTTTCGAGCCTCACCACAATACTTACGATATTGAATTTTGGGGACCCGACGGAATGTGCACCAGCATTTACCTGGGTGCTCTTTCGGCATTGTCGCAAATGGCGAAGGCGATTGGCCAGCCGGAGGATTCGGCGTTTTACGGCGATTTAGCGAATCGTTGTGCGCGTTTTATGGACGAACAACTCTATAACGGCGAATATTTCCAACAGAAGGTGGAGTATCAAGGACTGCGGAACACTTCGTTTGCGACACTGGTTGCGAAGGTGGATGAACACAGCAGCGAAATGGAGCAACTGCTGAAACGCGAGGGCCCGAAATACCAGTATGGAAACGGATGCCTCTCCGACGGCGTGATTGGCGCGTGGATGGCGCGCATGTATGGAATCGAAACTCCGCTTGCGGTCGAGAAAGTGCAAAAGACCCTCCAGGCAATCTACAAGAATAATTTCAAGACGGACCTGAGCCAGCATGCCAATGCGCAACGTCCGGGCTATGCCATGGGGCATGAACCGGGACTGCTGCTGTGCACGTGGCCGCGCGGGGGAAAACCCACATTGCCCTTTGTGTATTCGGATGAAGTGTGGACGGGAATTGAATATCAGGTGGCGTCGCATCTGATCGCCGAAGGATTCGTCCCGGAAGGATTGACGATCGTGAAGGCGCTGCGCAGCCGCTACGACGGGCGAATTCGCAACCCGTGGAATGAATATGAGTGTGGCAATTATTACGCGCGGGCGATGGCCAGTTATGCATTGCTGGGCGCACTGTCCGGCTTTCGCTACTCCGCTGTGCAGCGCACGCTGTGGTTTGGACCGCAATTGAGTATTCGGCCATTCAAGACGTTTTTCAGCACCGCTTCCGGCTTCGGCGTGCTCATGCTGGATGCCCGGAGCCTGCATATTCAGGTGCTCGAAGGCGAGTTGCAGGTGGAAAAATTGGTGTTGACGGAAGCTGCGAAGAGCACAACATTGGAGTGGAGAACCACGGCGCGGCCGGATGCACCCGCGATCAAGATTTTATAAGTCGGGGCGCGATTCAGCGCATGACTGGTGGAGATTTCTGCCCTGCCAGTGACTCCCCGCGTGAATTATCGTATTCTGGAATGCGAAAGAAAAATTTGTTATCGCTCTGCAGAGCCTGCTTGGGTTCGAGCCTTTCTAAAGAGCGAAAAGGGGGAAATGTGAGGAAGTTCACTTTGTGTTTGATGGCGCTGGCCGCGTGCGCCGCGATGGTGGCCGTAAGCGCACTGGCGGGGCAGGAATCCAGCAAGAAATCCGGAAGCAACGCCACAGCAGTGGCGCGGGGCAAAACGATTTTCCAGCAAAAATGCTCAGTGTGCCATTACGACACGAGTGATCAGAAGAAGATTGGTCCTGGCCTGAAGGGCATTTCGAGACGCGGCACGTTCACCGTGAATGGCAATAAGATTACCGACGAAAGCTTGAAGACGTGGATAGAAAACGGCGACCAGTTGATGCCGGGACTCAAGGATAGCCTGGAAGCTTCGCAAATCAAGGATGTGATTGCGTACGTAAAGACACTTTGAGCGTGGTTATGATGAAGGAGTGCGCTGGGAATTTCTGAAAATCAGCGTGCGAAGTAAAAACCCCCGGTGACCTGTGGGCACAGGCTCCCGGGGGTTTTCAATTTTGCTTTTTCCCGAGCGGGAAAAAGAATCTACTTCAGGACGGCATCCTTCAGCACCTTCGCGGGGCGCAAACGGACTACCGTCTTGGCCTTGATCTTGATCTGTTCACCGGTCTGGGGGTTGCGGCCAAGGCGCGCCTTGCGGTGCGCCTTTACGACGCGGCCGATCCCGGGGATGACGAACTTGCCCGCGCTACCCTTGGCTTCTTTCACGGCGAGCTTGTGAAGCTCCTCGAAAAAAGCGGCAACGGTCTTCTTGGCGGTGCCGACCTTCTCCGCAATGTGCGAGACAATCTTTGTTTTGCTCAGTGGCTTGGCTGCCATTTCTTCTGCTTATCCTCCTGATTTGTCTGTCCACCCCGAATGAATCGAGGCCAGCCGCGAGCGAAAAACCCCTGTTTTCAAAGGAAAAACTCGGGCCGAATGGGACTATAGCGAACGCGGAAGTGGAACGCAAGGGGAAAACAGCGAAAATCGCCGCAAAAACGCACTTTTTTTCCCAGGCATGTGCAAAACGCCCAGCGTTCATGCGGCAATGCGCGTTCCCGGGAGCCAAATTTGCGGCTCGCAGGGCTATGGTATCCTTCCGAATCACTCACAAACGAGGTGAAACTTTTGATGAATGACAGCGCAAAGTGGCAGGAACTGGAACGCGAAATTGCGGCAGTGGTGAAACTGGGGCGGCGACCCGTGGCCGTGGCTTTTCTGGACGCGGAGCCCGCAGGAATCGAGAAGTTCGAGGGCACAGAGCCTTCCGGCTGCAGCTTCTGGCGTCTGGCAGCTGAGGGCCACACCTTTTATACCATTCCAGAAAATCACTTTAACTGTGCAGTAGGTGCATATACCCACAACATTCCGCTCTCGCCGGAGCGAGAGAGAGAAACTGAGCAAACGCTGAAAATGATGTTTGAGCTGGGATATGTGCAGCCAAACGAAGTGCCGCAGATTCCGCGGCTGGCAAAGGAACCCGGAGCAATAATTTATTCGCCGCTGAGCGAAGCCTCTGCGACGCCGGACGTTGTGCTGTTTGCGTGCAAACCTGCTGGCGCGATGCTGCTACAGGAGGCTGCGAACCGGGCAGGGGTAGGCAGCGGCTTGCCTGCGCTCGGGAGACCGACGTGCATGGCGCTTCCGGCTTCGTTGGAGCATGGCGCGATCACCAGCTTGGGATGCATCGGCAACCGGGTGTATACAGGGTTGGGCGAGGACGAACTGTATGTGGTGCTGCGCGGAACGGATTTAGCGAAAGTCGCGGAAGCGCTGAAGACGATCAGCAGCGCGAATGTGGCGCTGCAGGATTATGCGCAGGGACGTCGAGAACGGCTTTCCACCTTTTGAGGTGGTTCACCAAAGAAACTTCGAGCGCCGTTGCGGATGGATCTTCCCGGAGGATGAAATTGATCTGACCTCGCACGGGAATAGGCGTCGGGACAGAAAATTCGATACTGGAGCTAAGGCGTTGAAGAAGGCTGCGCTTGTGAAGGGGCAGAAGAATTGGATTTAGGCGTGGAAGCGGGCGAAGCGGCGATCGCATCACGTGAAATGATCTGCTGCGGTGTAGGAAGCGTGGAGGAATCCCAGCCACCGCCGACCGCTTCGATCAGTTGCACACTGGCGACAATTTGCTGGATACGCAGGTTCACGGCGGTCTGCTGATTGCCGAAGAGAGTTGTTTGGGCCGTGATGACGTTGAGGTACGGATCGATGCCGAGGCGGTAGCGGTCCGTGGCCAGATTCAGGCTCCGCTGCGCGGATTGTATCGCCGTGTCTTGTTCCTGAATTTCCTTGGAAAGGATACGCAAAGTCGCAAGATTGTCCTCGACTTGTTGAAAACCAGTCAGGACGGTCTGGCGATAGTTGGCAACCGTCTGATCATATTGCGCGCGATACTGCTCGAGCGTCGCGCGCCGCAAACCGCCATCATAAATCAACTCGGAAATAGCCGGGCCGACGGACCAGAAGCGGCTCGGCCAGCCGAACCAGCTCCCGCCTTGCGTGGTTTCAAATCCGGCAGAAGCACTGAGGGTCACGGTTGGATAATATGCGGCTCTGGCGACGCCGATTTGCGCGTTGGCCTGAGCCATCAGGCGCTCGGTCGCAGCGATGTCCGGACGGCGCTCCAAAAGCTGCGATGGAACGCCAAACGGAATAGCAGGCGGCGGAGTTTTCAGAGGCTCGATGGCAATGGAGAACGCGGGGGCAGGCTGGCCAACCAGGAGCGCAATGGCATGCTCATATTGCGCGCGCAGAATGCCAAGATTGGTGTCTTGCGCGCGGATGGTTTCCAATTGCGTTTCCGCTTGCGCCACGGCCTCGTCGGAGTCGATACCTGTTTCATAGAGCGCCTTGGTCAGTCTCAGGGATTCGTCGTAAGCCACCACGGTGGAATCCAGCAGTTGTTTCAGGGCATCCTGGCCGCGTAGTTGGAAATAATCGACGGCGACTTCCGCTTGCGCCGTAAGACGGGTGTTCTCGAGATCGGCGGCGCTGGCTTGCGCATTGGCGACGTTGGCGCGAACTGTGTTGCGAACGCGGCCCCACAAATCGGGCGTCCAGGAAGCGTCAAAGGGAAGCGTATACTGGGCAAAAGTGGTTCCAGATGAGGAGCTGGTCACTGTGCTTGAGGAACTAGGTTGATGTTCGCCGACGATGCTTGGGCCAACGGAGGCGGTTGGGAAATATTGCGAGCGAGCTTGCCGCACCAGGGCACGCGCCGCCATGAAATTGGCAAACGCAGCGGCGACGTTCTGGTTGTTAATGTTGACTTGCTCCTCGAGCGCGTTTAACTGAGTATCTCCAAAAATCTCCCACCACTTGCCATGCAGAGCGCTGTCCTGCGGTTGTGCGACTTTCCACCCGTCCATTTTCTGCAGGTCATCCGGCGTGACCTCCTTGAACGTTGCTGGCACGGGGGCCGAGGGCGCGGGGCGCTTGTATTTGGGGCCGACATCGCAGCCCTGAATCAGGAGCGCGCCGCAGAGAAGCACGGCCGCTGCACGTATTTTGTTCGTTGCCTTCATCGGTAGCTTGGACTCCCTGAAAGATTTACGGTTTCTTCTGTTTGCGAACTGGTGTGGTGCATAAGATCATCTCACCCGAAGGACTCGATTTCTCGCTGCGCCTCGAGCTTGCCGTGTGTGCGCAGCCACTTGACCCTCAAGCGGTCCAGTGAGAGATACACAACCGGCGTGGTGTAAAGCGTCAGCATCTGGCTAAGAATCAGGCCGCCAATAATAGCGATGCCCAGAGGATTGCGCAGTTCGGAACCCGTGCCTCTGCCGAAGGCCAACGGCGTGGCCCCGAAGAGGGCCGCCATGGTGGTCATGAGGATGGGGCGGAAGCGGAGAATGCAGGCCTGAAAAATCGCTTCCTTGGGAGACTTGCCGTCGATACGCTCCGCGGCCAGGGCAAAGTCAATCATCAGGATGGCGTTTTTCTTGACGATACCGATTAAGAGAATGACGCCGATCATGGCGATCACACTGAGGTCCTTGTGAAAAAGCATCAGGGCAAGCACGGCTCCGACTCCTGCAGAGGGGAGGGTAGAAAGAATCGTGATGGGATGAATATAGCTCTCATAAAGAATCCCCAAGACGATATAGACGGCGAAGACTGCCAAGACGCCCAGGAGAGGGATCGTGGCCAAGGAAGATTGAAAGGCCTGGAGAGTACCGGAGAACATGCCATGGATAGTGCCCGGCATGCCGATTTTCTGTTCCACTTCCAGGACGGCTGTGGAAGCTTGGCTGAGGGCAACTCCTGGGGCAGTATTGAAAGAAATGGTGACCGAGGGATATTGACCCTGGTGATTTACCGATAAAGGAGCAGTCGACGGCTCGTAATGCGCGATTGCGCTGAGGGGAACAACTTTGCCCTGGGCGGCTCGGATATAGACGTCGCTCAAATCCACGGGAGTCTGCCAATGCGTGGGAGCGACTTCCAGGACAACGTGGTACTGGTTGATGCCGGTAAACATGGTGGAGACTTGCGCTTGGCCGAAGGCTTCGTAAAGAGAATTGTCAACCATCTGCGGGGTAATGCCCAGGCGCGACATGGTCGGACGGTCATAGAAAAGCATGGCCTGAAGACCGCTATTCTGCTGATCGGTATTGACATCGGTGAGCACGGGTAATTTGCGCATCTGTTGGAGGAGGACCGGCCCCCATTGAACAAGATCTTGCAAGTTATCGCTCTGGATGGTGTATTGAAACTGAGCGCTACTGCCGCGCCCTCCGATTCGGAGGTCCTGTCCGGCTTGCAAAAAAGTGTTCGCGCCGGAAACGGCAAGGAGTTTGGGGCGGAGACGGTCAATCACCTGGCTTGCGCTCGCGTCGCGTTGATTCAGAGGTTTCAGACCTAGGTACACGAAGCCACCATTGGTGGCGCCGCCGCCGCCCGTAAAGGCCATGACGTTTTGCACGGCGGGGTCCGTTTTGACGACGTTGACGATGCGCGAAGTAGCAACTTGCATGGCCTGGAAGGAAATGTCTTGCGACCCTTGAATGCCGCCAAAAACCGTACCGTTATCCTGTTGCGGGAAAAATCCTTTGGGCACGATCCAAAAAAGGTAAAAGTTGAGAGCGATGGTGAGTCCAAGCACGAGTAGTGTGAGCCTGGAGTGTTCCAGGACCCAGCCCAAGCTGCGTTCGTAGCCTCCAAGAAGGGCGTTAAACGCGCGCTCGCTGAGGCGATACGCTCCGCCGTGCTTCTCATCGGCAATGCGCTTGAGCAGCCTGGAGCACATCATCGGTGTGGCCGTCAGAGAAACAACCATGGAAACAAGGATGGCCACCGAAAGAGTGACGGCGAATTCCCGGAAAAGACGCCCAATGATGCCACCCATCATCAAAATGGGGATGAAGACGGCAATCAGAGAGATGCTGATGGAGAAGACCGTAAAACCAATTTCGCTGGCGCCCTTGAGAGCTGCCTGCATGGGTGACATGCCCTTTTCGATATAGCGGGTGATGTTCTCGATGACCACAATGGCGTCGTCCACCACAAAGCCGGTGGAAATGGTGAGAGCCATAAGGGAGAGATTGTCGATGCTGTAGTGGCACAGGTACATCACGCCAAAGGTCCCGATGAGGGAAACAGGGACGGCCACGCTGGGAATCAATGTGGCACGAACGCTTCGCAAGAAAAGGAACACCACCAAAATGACCAGGGAAATCGAGATGATCAGGCTGCGCTCGACGTCGCGAACGGAAGCGCGAATGGTAAGGGTGCGGTCAAGCACGATTCCCGTCTCGATGGCGGAAGGGATGGAGGCCTTAAGCGAAGGAATGGCGGCACGGATGCGGTCCACGGTATCGATGATATTTGCGCCAGGCTGGCGGAAAATGATGATGAGGACGCAGGGCTTGCCGTTGACAAAGCCGGCCGCGCGAATGTTTTCCGTGGCGTCATGGACATCGGCAACGTCGGAGAGTTTGACGGCGGCACCATTGTGGTAGCCGACCACAAGCGGCATATAGTCAACCGCCTTGAGAAGTTGATCGTTGGTAACGATATCCGCGGTCGTTGCGCCATTAATGAGCTGGCCCTTGGGACTGTTGGCATTCTGCCGGCTCAACATGGAAGCAACATCCTGGAGGCCCAGACCATAGTTGTTGAGTTGGGTGGGATTCACATCCACCCGGACGCCCGGGAGAGAACTGCCACCAACGCTCACCTGTCCGACACCCTGAACTTGAGAAAGGCGCTGCTGCATGATGGTGGAGGCAGCGTCGTAGAGTGCTCCTTTATCGTAGACATTAGAAGTGAGAGCCAAGATCATGATCGGAGCGTCGGCCGGGTTGACCTTGCGATACGTGGGATTGCCCGGGAGATTTGAGGGCAAGTAGCTGCGCGCGGCGTTGATGGCGGCCTGCACGTCGCGGGCGGCCCCATCAATGTTGCGGTTCAAATCAAATTGCATCGTGATACTGGTCGTGCCGAGATTGCTGGACGACGTCATCTCCGAGACGCCCGCAATTCTCCCAAACTGCCGCTCCAGAGGAGTGGCCACCGAAGAAGCCATGATTTCCGGGCTTGCTCCCGGCAAGCTCGCACCAACGGAAATCGTGGGGAAGTCGACTTGCGGAAGCGGCGAGACTGGCAACTCGCGAAAGGCCACAGCGCCCGCCAGCGCAATGGCAGCGGTCAACAAGGTTGTGGCAACGGGCCGGTGGATGAATGGAGAAGACAGGCTCATAGGGCTAGTCCGCTGGCACAGCAACCGTGCCACCCTCCGAAGCGCGGTGAGACGTGAAGCGCTGCGCCAGGCGGTCGAAGAAGATGTAGATGACCGGGGTGGTGTAGAGCGTAAGAACCTGACTTAGGAGCAAGCCCCCGACCATGGAGATGCCCAAGGGGCGGCGAAGCTCCGATCCGATTCCCGTTCCTAGGGCGAGGGGCAAGCCAGCCAGCAGCGCCGCCATGGTGGTCATCATGATAGGACGGAAGCGCAAGAGACACGCTTCATAGATGGCATCTTCCGGCTTCTTGCCCTCTTTGCGTTCGGCTTCCAGGGCGAAGTCGATCATCATGATGCCGTTTTTCTTCACAATTCCAATCAGCAGGATGATGCCTATGAGTGCGACAACGCTGAGTTCCTGGCCGCAGATCAAGAGAGCCAGGATGGCGCCGACTCCCGCCGATGGCAAAGTGGAAAGAATCGTGACGGGGTGAATGTAGCTCTCATAGAGAACTCCCAAAACGATATAAACCGTAACGAGTGCGGCAAGAATGAGAATCGGCTCATTGGATAGGGAGGCCTGGAACGAAGCCGCAGTACCTTGGAATGCACTTTGAACACTGAGGGGCATTGCGATTTCCTGCTGAGCCTTATCAATGGCCTGAGTGGCCGCGCCGAGAGAAGCATTGGGAGCAAGATTAAAGGAAATCGTCACAACCGGGAACTGGCCTTGATGGCTGACGGAAAGTGGCCCGCTCTTCATCTCGAATTGTGTAAACGCGTTAAGCGGCACTGCGCCACCGTTAATTGATGCAATGGGACTGGGATTCGCGGAACCCGCGCTGACGGCGTTGTTGGTGGAGGCGGAGGGACTGGGAGCAGCAGATGAGGCGGAATTGCCGGAAGACGTCGTCGCAGTGACGGTTCCCGGGGAGGAAGTCCCGGTAGTGAGGGCGGTTGGAGCCAAAGCGGAACGAACATAGATGTCCTGAAATTTGTTGGGACTCTTCTGGAAGTCAGGTTGCGTTTCAAGAATGATGTGGTACTGGTTCAACTGAGTGTAGAGCGTGGAAACCTGTCGCTGGCCAAAAGCGTCGTAAAGGGCCTGGTCGATTGCCTGCGGCGTGATGCCCATGCGGGAAGCGGTGACCCGGTCGATGATGAGAGAGGCGGCAAGACCCGAAGTTTGCTGGTCCGTGGCAAGATCACGAAGCTCGGGAATCTTTTGGAGTTTGGCCATGAGCCTGGCGGTCCACTGATTCAATTCGCGCTGGTCTGGATCTTCAAGCGTGTACTGATATTGTGTTCGGCTCACACGGTCTTCGACGGTCAGGTCCTGTACCGGCTGCATGTACAGCGTGATGCCATCGATCTTTTCCAGATTGGGCTGGAGGCGGCGGATGATATCCGAGGCGTTCATTCTGCGTTGTTCCAGTGGCTTCAAATTGATTTGGATGCGTCCGCTGTTCAACGTCGTGTTGGTGCCGTCGATTCCGATGAACGATGAAACACTCTCGACCGCGGGATCCTGGAGGATCACGTGGGTCAATTGCTGCTGCTTTTCGGCCATGGCCTCAAACGAAATGGCTTGTCCGGCTTCGGAGATGCCCTGAATAATGCCGGTGTCCTGCACGGGGAAGAAGCCTTTGGGGACAATGATGTAGAGAATGATAGTCAGCACCAGCGTGCCGGCAGCCACAAACAGAGTCGCGGTCTGATGCTTTAAAACCGTCTTTAGAGTTCTTCCATAGAAAGCAATGATGCCATTGAAAACCTTCTCCGAAGCGACATAGAAGCGCGATTGCTTTTGCCCGTGAGTGCTCTTCAACAGGCGCGAGCACATCATGGGCGTGAGTGTCAGAGAGACCACCGCGGAAACCAGGATGGTGACGCTGAGCGTAATCGCGAATTCCCGGAATAGGCGCCCGACGATATCGCCCATGAACAGCAACGGAATGAGTACGGCGATCAGCGAGATGGTCAGCGACACGATCGTGAAACCGATTTGCTCGGATCCTTTGAGCGCGGCTTGCAGCGGTGGATCGCCTTCCTCGATGTACCGAATGATATTTTCAATCATCACGATGGCGTCATCCACGACAAAGCCCGTGGAAATCGTTAGCGCCATCAGCGTGAGGTTGTTCAGGCTGAAGCCCGCCAGATACATGACGCCGAAGGTACCTACGATCGAGAGAGGGACGGCAACGCTGGGGATGATGGTGGCGGAGAGATTGCGCAAGAAGAGAAAAATGACCATGACGACCAGCGCCACGGTGAGCATGAGTTCAAACTCAACGTCGGAGACCGAAGCACGAATGGTGGTGGTGCGGTCGGTTAATTCATCCACTTGAACGGAGGCCGGAAGATTGGTTTTCAAGACCGGAAGAAGCTTCTTGATGCGGTCAACTACCTGAATGATGTTGAACCCGGGCTGGCGTTGAATGTTAACGATGACCGCCGGCGTTTCATTCATCCAGGCCGCCTGGCGATTGTTTTCCACGCCATTTTCGACACTCGCCACATCCGAGAGCCTCACAGGTGACCCGTTGTGATAGGCAATGATGACTTGCGCGAAATCAGAAGCGGTGAGGAGCTGGTCGTTGGATTGGATCTGATAGTCCTGTTGCGGCCCGTCGAAGTTGCCTTTGGCCTGGTCGAGGCTGGTCTGTTGCAGGGCCGTGCGCACATCTTCCAGATTGATGCCGTAGGCGGAGAGCGCAGTGGGATTTACGCGCACACGGACGGCCGGCTTTTGGCCGCCGCTAATACTTACGAGACCCACACCAGGAAGTTGCGAGATTTTTTGGGCAAAGCGCGTGTCGGCGAGGTCCTCGACTTGCGACAACGGAATCGTCTTGGAAGAAAGCGCCAAGGTAAGAATCGGCGTGTCCGCCGGATTTGTCTTGCTATAAATCGGCGGGACCGGCAGATCCGATGGAAGATACGTTTGCGCGGCGTTGATGGCAGCTTGTACTTCCTGTTCCGCGACGTCGATGCTCAATTCGAGTGAAAATTGCAACACGATAACGGAACTGCCGTCTGAACTTGTGGAGGTCATCTGATTCAGGCCGGGAACTTGCCCGAATTGCCGCTCCAGCGGAGCAGTGACGGCCGAGGCCATTACATCGGGATTCGCCCCCGGATAAAAGGTCACCACCTGGATGGTGGGGTAATCCACTTCCGGCAGCGCGGACACCGGCAATTGCAAATACGCCACAAAGCCCGCAAGCAAAATCGCCGCCATGAGAAGCGACGTTGCCACCGGCCGCAGGATAAACGGACGAGAGGGGTTCACCGCGCAGAGCCTCCTTTATCGCCGCTGGTGCCTTTTCCGCTGGAACTCTTCCCGCCTTGAGCCCCAGACTGGCCTTGGGCGGGCTGACCCGAAGCACTGGAGTTCGCGCGCGGCGTCCTCACGGTCACTTTGGCCCCATCCAAAAGTTTGTCAAAGCCGTTGACGGCAACGATGTCTCCCGCTTGCAGTCCGTCCACCGCGGTTACCGTACCGTCGGTGGTCCCCGATGTAATGTTATGGATGGAAGCAGTCTGGTCACTCTTGATGACGTAGACATAAGCTCCCTGCGCATTGCGCTGTATCGCCGGCGTCGGAATAAGTGTGGCGTTCCGCAGAGTGTCCACAAGGAGACGCGCGTTGACGAACTGGCTTGGGAAAAGCGCACTATCGGTGTTGGGGAAAATCGCCTTCAATTTCAGCGTACCTGTCGTTGTATCGATGACATTGTCGAGGGTCAGCAGCGTGCCGCTGGCGAGTTTTTGAGTTTTGTCGCGATTATATGCGTCCACGGGCAATCTCTTGCCTTTTCGGAGCTGCTCTTGAATTTGCGCAAGCTGGTCTTCGGCGACGCTGAAAATGACGGTAATGGGTTGGAGTTGCGTGATCACCACCAATGACGCGGTGCTGTTGGCCTGTACAATATTCCCGGGATCGACGAGGCGAAGGCCAACACGGCCATCAATCGGCGAAGTAATATGCGTGTACAGCAGGTTTACCTTGGCATTTGCAAGCTGCCCCTGGTCGTTCTTGACGGTCCCTTCGTCTTGCAGAACAACTTGTTGCTGATCGTCCAGCTGCTGCTTGGCGATCGCGTTGCGGTTAAACGCCTGCTGGTACCGATCCAAATCAATCTTTGCTTCGGTCAAAACCGCTTCATCATGGGCTAGCTGACCTTCCATCTGCGTGACCGCAGCCTCGTACGGCCGCGGATCAATTTCAAGAAGGGAATCGCCCTTATGGACCATTTGGCCTTCGTGGTAGTACACCTGGGTGATTTCGCCCTGCACGCGGCTGGTCACCGTCACCGTATAAACCGGTGTGACGGTGCCGAGTGCGTCGATAAAAATGCCAATATCACCCTGCCGGGCAGTCGCCGTCGAAATGGTCACGGGGCGCGCGCTAGGATCAACCGCATTTTTGGCGCTTGAACTGGCGCTATGCCGCTGCCAATAGATGATCCCGCTGATAATCAGAACTATAGCGATCAGCCATAACCACCAATGGCTCTTGTGCGGGGTTTGGTCTTGCGAACTTGAATGTTGAGCTGTTGTGTCATCAATAATGGAATTCGTTCTTTGTTCCGTCACTGGCACTCCCGATGGTGGAGAATCCTACGATATAGCTCTTGGAGAACCCCTATGCCGCTATGGGACCCTGCGCATAAGGGAAATTTCAGAGAAGGTGGACTCCGACACTCTGATTGCTTTAGAGGGCCGCACCGCTTCCCGCCCTTTGTTCCACTCTTCTTTCGACGTGTGGAAGTCTCGGTGCGTTTCAACGGTCTCTAAAGGTATGTCTGGATTGTAATACAAGTCATGGGCGCTTTGGGTTAAGGAGTCTTCTCCGAACTGCAGTGGTTTCAGACAGTTCCACCCAACTCCTGAAGTGGCGAATATCCTGCGAAGACTGCGATGGGTTTGGTTTACAGGCTCAAGACACACGCCTCATATCCTTGACACGGAACCGCAGCGCCCATCCTACTAACGCTCCCAGCGCTCCACTCAGCGGCACCACCATCGTGTGCCAAACCAGGATGTGCGTGGCCTGGAAATTCGGGCAATGCAACTCCAACAATCCCACGCCGGCCAGCCCCGCAAGCGTGCCCGCCGCCAGTCCCGCAGAAACGGAATTCACCGCGAAGCCGCGACGCAACACCAACCAACTCAACAACACCACCGGGATCGCGTGCAGCACTCCAGTGGTCAGGCAGACGATACCCACGGAGATGAAGTGGTCCGTATGGTAATCGTGGAATAGCGTCGCGAACACGCCGAGCAACACCGCGCTGCCCATTCCCAAGAGCGCGCTAGCAGAAAGCCAGCGTCGGCTCCCTGGGATCATTTCATTGACGAACTCTGTTGCCGCCACCAACGCCAGCACACACAGCGTCGAAAAGATCAGCGCGCGTTCCAACCACCCCATTTTTTCAAATCCGTAGAAACCCGCTCGCGCAGCTCCCACTAGTGCGACTGCCGCGCCGATCAGAACCAGCCCGGTTGCCAGCACCCATGTCCGCGGCAAAGGGCGCACGGGTTGCATCGAGGACTCGATCGAGCCAGCCACGCGTTTAAGCAGGGGCAGTTCCACCTCATGTGGAATCCGAGCAGCCTTCTCTAGGACTATGTCGATCTCTCCGTCTCTCACTGCAGTCCTCCGTTTTGCCTTTTCCGCAGCCCCATCGCGCTCATCGTTTCTCTCAACTTCTTGTATGCCCTGTGTACTTTTTGTTTTACGGATCCCACGCTCGAGGACGTGGCCCTGGCCACCTCCTCCAAGGACATCCCCGCAACCTTTAGCATCTCAATCACTTCGCGCTGGCTCTCCGAAAGTGGCGCCAGAAGTGCCTCCAGATCATCAGCTTGGCCGGATTGTCCTGGAACTGTCACCGCGGCTATGGACAGTTCTTCCAGTCTGTGTTCGCGTGCGGTAGTCCGGATAGATTTTCGGTAATGGTCGACACGCACGTGACGAGCGATCGCGTAAAACCAGGGGAGCACTGGCTCACCTGGACGGTAGGTGTTCCGTACACGGTGAATGCGTAGCCAGGTTTCCTGCAGCAGATCATCCGCATCGACGCGGCTGACGAATTGTGCAAGGAAAAACCGGTGCAGCTGTGGGCTGATACGATCGATCAAAACCGTGGCCGCGGCGAAATCGCCTGCTTGATACCGGGCCATCAGCATCTCCAGATTGCTGTCCGGGTGCATGAAATGAATACTATTCGTGCGATGTATATCCGTACCAGCGTGTTCGTGCAAGCCGTTTCCCGCCGTCAAGTCGGCATTCGCAGAGCTATTTCGGTCCCATCTAAACGTATTCGCTGGAGAGCCCCAGAAAGTTACGTTTTTGCTTTCAATTTAATCTCCAGAACCGCTGCGCCCTGCCGCAAGGCACCGTAACATTTCACCGGCCACAAGCGAATACCTAGACGTGAAGATGCCCCGTCTCTTGAATGGGTCCTTACTTTGTCGCCGGGGCACACGTTTACCTCAACTTTAAAGGAGAATGCAATGAATTCTGAAAAGCCCGGGAAGTTTTCTCTGTGGCGAGCCGGCACGGCGCTGGCGACCACATTACTCGCCAGCGCGCTCGCGTTTGCAGGTCCGCATGACCGCGGCGTCTTTGTGCTCGCGAGCACGAATAACGCCAGCGACAACTCGGTCGTCGTGTTCAAGCTCGATACTGCTGGGACGCCTTCACTATCCTGGGTGAACACCTTGCCCACGGGCGGCAAGGGCGGGGCGAGCACCAATGCTGGAATTCTACAGTTCCAGGACGATTTCGGCGCGGTCGCAAACTACGGATCCAACAACGTCACCCAATTAGTTCGCTACGACAATTCCGTTAGTATCGGACGAACGATCAATCTTGCTCCCGACTGCGTCAAGCCGGATTCTGTCGCCCTCAAACAACAACATCTGTTCGTTGTCGGTACTAATTGTGCGGAGAGTCATGCGTGGCCTTCCGGCTATGTTGATGGGAACGTCGTTAGTCTCGCCGATCCTTCCGCTGCGCAGATCGCCGTTGGCAAAACCTGGGCGGCGGTCACACTAACGTCGGGATTCGTCCTTCAACTCCCGCTCACGGATGAAGACGGGGCGCTCGCCGGCACAAGTACAGCCTTAACCCTTCCCGCCGATGCGAATAATACTCCGCTTGGCGAAGCCTTCTGGGAAAACAATCTGGGATTTACTCCGGCACACAGTCCCGACAGCTTCGCGATCGTCAACGAGGTCGGCGACTTTTTCCCGATTGTCGGCCCCGCTCCTTCATACCCCACCAATGCCCCCTGCTGGGTGGCCAAAGGGCCGCGAAGCGTTTGGTATACCGGCAATTCTCCGGGTAAAGCCATTTCCATCTTCTTTACCGACGGGCAAGGCGGAGTGTTCTACAAATCGGTCGCGCTGCCGGGCTCGCCCACGGACATTACTGTGTCTCCTGATCGCCATTGGCTTGCTGTCATTTACACTATCAGCACCGATGCGTACGTCGCCGTCTTTTCCATCGATTCCTACGGCGACCTGACGCCAGTAGCGACTTCAAACTCGATCGGCGTGGCCGCCTTCAACGGCGTGGCAATCAGCCAATAGCTCATTCAGCCATTTTCCTTTTGCCCGACGGGCCACCCCGCACTGGATAAGTGAACACTAGCAGTACTTCAATTTTCCGGTGCGGTTGGTGTCCCCCTAGACGCAGCAGGTTTAGAGAACATTCCCGCGGCCTGTGATCGTTGAGGAACAGGGCAAGGCTACATGATCCAAAACTCATGCCATCCTCCCGCGCTAGGCATCAAGGGAATAGCCAGCTTTCTCGCCCGTGTAAAGAAGAGATTATTTGGAGGCGGTGTCGTTGCGTACCACGGCCCCCGCCTTCATGACAAAAGATACGGACTCGAGGACCTTGACGTCCATTAGTGGGTCGCCATTGACTGCAATCAGGTCCGCATAGTGGCCGGGCTCCAGCGCCCCGAGTTTGTCCGGCAGGCCGATCAGGTCCGCAGCGCTGATGGTCGCGGCCTGTATCGCATCAATGGGCTTCATGCCCCACTCGACCATCTTGGCGAACTGTCTGGCGTTGTCGCCATGGGGATACACGCCGGCATCCGTGCCGAAGGCAATCTTCGCGCCAGCCTGAAAGGCATGCCGGAAATTCTCCCGTTGGAGCCGGCCAAGCTTCTTTTCCTTCTCGATGGATTCTGGCAACATGCCCACCTTTGCGCCCTGGGAGAGAATGAAGTCGTCGTTGTAAATATCGAAAACCAGATACGTTTTATGCTGTATGGCTAGCGCGATGCCTTCGTCGTCAATCAGGCTGGAGTGCTCGACGGAATCGATCCCGGCGCGAATCGAATCTTTGATGGATTGTGTGCCATGGGCGTGCGCAGCCACTTTGCGGCCGAGCTTGTGCGCCTCTTCGGCAATGGCCGTCAGTTCTTCCAGCGAGTACTGCGGAGTGCCAGGGAGATCACCCTTACTCAGCACGCCTCCGGACGCACATACCTTGATGAGGTCGGCGCCATATTTCACCACTTCGCGAACCTTGGCACGCGCTTGCCATGGGCCATCCGCAACGCCCGCCTCCTTGTAGTGAAAATCAAAGGGAAGAAGATTGCTGTCGCAATGTCCTCCGGTGATGCCCAGCGGCGGGCCGGAAACAAACATGCGCGGGCCTGGAACCTCGCCCGCATTAATGCCGTCGCGCAGAGCGACATCGGAGAAACCGCCCGCCCCAACGTTGCGCACTGTCGTGAAGCCCGCGCGTAAAGTCTTATTGGCGTTTTTCGCCCCGATGATGGCTTCCCGCGGATAAGAGACGCCGAGACCTTCATAGCCGCTCATGTAGGGGTCAGAGGTAAGGTGCGTATGAACGTCAATTAGACCAGGGAGACACGTTGAACCGGAAAGGTCGATGGGTGTGACGCCCTTCGGCAAAGTAGCGGATACGGCCGCACCAACAGCCGTAACGGTGCCACTCTCATCGAACACCACCATCTGGTCCACGAGCAGCTTGCCGGTGCGAACGTCAACCAGTTTCCCACAGTGGACCGCGCCGGGCGCCGCGAAAACGCTTGGAACAAAGCAAAACACAAGCAAAAACACGCGAAGAGCAAGTTTCATTTGGGATTTCCTTTTGGACTTCGAAACCAGCCCCATTGTATGCCCATCCCGCCATTCGCGATAATGCCTACCGAATTTTTGCCGGGAGCACTCTCGATTCGCGGGAAAAGTGCTTGGAAGAAAACTCGAAACGTTAGACTATTGCTCGAGTGAATTTTGGCCGGGACGAATCCGCCGGGCTTACGGAGACAAATTTATGGCAGCGCCAGCTTCACCGCAAACTCCCGAACAGGGAAGTGGTCAGACAGTACTATCCATCGAGGACATGGCGAAGATCATCAAGGATGCCAAGAGTGCCACGACAGATCCGCTATCAGTCGCTATGCAGATTTTTTCCGAGCTTGGCGACAACGTTTCGGTCTCGGGATGTGTTTTGCAGCAAGCGCTCACCGCTTCCGCCGTTCCACTCCAGGGGCCTTTGGCGGATATGGTGAATGCCATTCAGGAAGTGACCAAGTCCGCCGATTTCGTTTCTTTAACCATCGCGCAGGAAGCTCAAATTGTGCTCAGCGGAACAAAAGTCCGCTTCAACACGGCCGTGTGCTTCAATGTGGCTGAAACCGACGGCCTTCCCGCACTCACCAATATCTCAGGCGTCTCCGTGCATAAGTTCTTTTGGATTGGCATCCAGATGATTCAAGTAATCGAGAATCAGGGCCAGAAGATGGTTCGCGTGGTGACTCCGATAGGAAAGGGGGAGTTTCCGGTGGGCTGATTGGATCAGCCGCCAATATACGCGTTGGCTTCAACTGTATGAGTGTGAGCGACTAGGTTGGCAACCACGGGGAATGCAGCAGAAGAACAGCTCGAGATTGAATATGCACTGGCTCCCGGTACCAAAAGGTGAGCATAACCACATTTTCAAGCATGCACGTGAAAATATCCGTCTTCGCGGAACACCTGCACACGCGCCCCAAAAAGCGCCGATAGCTGCTCGTTCGTCAGCACGCTTTCTTTTGGTCCATCGGCCACCACCCGGCTTTTCTGCAGCAGCACCACTCGGTCGATTTCCGGAATGATCTCCGCCACGTGGTGCGTCACAAGGACAATGCTCAATCCAGCGCTCGCCAACTCGCGCAGCGTTGCTCGCAACTCCAGCTGGCCCCCGATATCCAGCGCGTTTCCTGGCTCATCCAGGAGCAGCGTCTTCGGCTCATGCACAAGCGCTCGCGCAATTAGCGTGCGCTTCGCTTCACCAGACGACATTTCCGCCACGGGCCGGTCCGCCAAGTGCGCAATCCCTAACCGCGCCAGCGCAGCTTGCGCCCGCTCGCGATGCTCCGCCACGGGCTGGTGATTCGGAAAGATCCGTGTGCTGCTGAAGAATCCGGAGAGCACCACGTCCATGCCGGTCGCGTCCGTTGTGCACGCCGCCAACTGGTCCGGCGAAACAATCCCCAGTTGCGGCCGCAATTCAAAGATGTTCCACATACTGCGTCCCAAAATTGCGATCGCGCTGTCTTCGCTCTGCACCGGATAGCACTCCCGCGTGATCGTTTTGATCAGCGTGGATTTCCCGCAGCCATTCGGGCCCAGTATGCAAACGTGCTCCCCGCTGGCGATTTGCAAAAACACGCGGTCCAGCGCGAGATTCTTTCCGCGCATTACGCTGACGTTTCGCAGTTCCAACAACGGAGGCGTTACATTCCGCATAACAGATAATCTTTGCACGGGACCAAGAAGTTCCAGCCAAAGAAGTGGGGGCAAAAAAAGGAGGCGAAAAGGGTTAATTTCCGCCTCCCGGGGTGGGGTGGGGTGTTACAAACAAGCCCGTCAGTGGCACAGCAAGTTCTGCCCTGCCAGGCAGGATTGCGGCCTCGCTCGCGGATTGCAGTCTACAAGACCGAAAGGAGACTCACCACCCGAGGGCTTGTCTTTGTGTCTTTCTAACACTCGGAAGAACCCGTGTCAATCGAAAAAAGGCGATACGTAGCGCCGGAAAAACCGATTGATTACTGTGTTTTCTCCCAATTTTAAAGGGTTCCGCAACCTAAGAAAAATGCTATTCAGGCCACTTAGATCCTCTGCAGCGTGTCCGTGTGCGCTCGAAATCTCATCTGAATCACGAACAACCCTTACCTGCCGTCGAGGTAATAGTACTCTCCCGCCCATCCCGGGGCTGTCCTGGGCGTTTTCAGATCGCTTGCGCTGCCGGGCTACCCAGCATCTCACGGATCGCTCTCCCAAGGGCAGTCGGGCTGTAAGGCTTCTGCAGGTACCTGGAATCTGCGGGCGCCGAGGCTCCCAGCCGCGATGATTCTGAATACCCGCTGGTGAACAGAATGGGCAGGCCGGGGAAGCGGGCAAGCAATTGAGCAGCCGCAGCCGGCCCGCCAAGGTGCGGCATCACCACATCCAGGATAGCCAGCGAAGGCTTCTCCTTTGCACACAGGCGCACCGCTTGTTCGCCATCGGTCGCTGCCAGTACGCGATAGCCAAAGTTGACCAGGGACTGCCGCGCCATTTCGCGGATCGAATCGTGATCCTCCGCCAGCAGAATCGTCTCCGTACCACGCAGGTTCAGGGCAACGGTTATCCCGACCGTCTGGCCCGTGCCCTCGGATGCGCCGCCCTCTATGGCGGGCAAGTACACGCGGAACAGGCTGCCTTGCCCAGTTTCGCTGTACACGTGGATGAAACCCCCGTGCTGCTTCACGATTCCATAGACCGTCGCCAAGCCTATCCCCGTGCCCTTACCAAGCTCTTTCGTCGTGAAGAACGGCTCAAAGATGCGTTCACGCGTCTTCTCATCCATACCAACCCCAGTGTCGGAGACGGAAAGCACCACATAGCAGCCGGGTAACACATATGGATAGAACCGGCAGTAAGCCTCGTCCAATTGCACCAACTCCGTTTCGATCACCAGACGGCCTCCCTCAGGCATGGCGTCCCTCGCATTCAGGCAGAGATTCATTACCACTTGTTCAATCTGCGAGGGATCTGCTTTCACGGGCGGGATGGAACCAGGAAGGATTTTGATCTCAATACTCTTGTCGACGGCCTTGTCGAGCAGGTTCGTCAAACCCTGCGTGACCCCGTTCAAATCCACCGCGCGCGGCTGTAGCGCCTGGCGCCGTGCGAAGGCCAGCAGTTCCCGCGTGAGTGTGGCGGCGCGGTCCGCTTGTTCACGAATGCGCGCAAATCGCTCCGCAATGGCCGGATAATTCCCGCTCTGCTCATGCCCAAGTTCCGCCCACCCCAGTATGGCACCGATCACGTTGTTGAAATCGTGCGCGATGCCCCCCGCAAGCTGTCCGATGGTTTCAAACTTCTGCGCCTGCACTAACTGACGTTCCAGCGCGCGCAGTTCCGTCACGTCTTCGATGATGCCTTCCAGTTGGTCGGCCGGCCCCGGCAACGAGAGATACCGCAGGTGCAGGCGCACGGCAATCAAACCGCCGTCCTTTCGCCGCAACTCTGCCTCCGCGCTGTGCACAAATCCGATCTGCCGGCAGGTAACCAGGAACTGCGCGAACTGCTCTGGAAATCGAAAAACGTCTGTCGAAAGGTTCAGAGTCTTCAATTCCGCAATACTTTTGCAGGCCAGCAATTCCAAAAGACTGGCATTCGCCGCAAGAAAGGCTCCCGACAGGGATATCCGGAAGATTCCATAGCTCGAGTTCTCAACCAGTTCCCGGTTCCGCTCTTCGCTTTCCGACAGAGCAGCCTGGGCGCGCGCATTCGCATCGCGCAACTGTCTCCCCTCCAAGGCTCTCTTTAGCGCCGCCGGCAACCTCGTTAGCCTGTCCTTCCATACATAGTCACTCAGCCCTTGCCGGAATAACTCTTCCGCGGCTTCTTCTCCCAATGACCCTGTCAGTAGGAGGAAGGGAATGTCTTTCGCCGTGTCGCGCAAGAAATGCAGCGCTTCGATACCATTCCAGCCAGGCAGATAATCCGCCGCCAGGATCGCGGAATAATCCGCGGAGTTTATCGCCTCGGTAAAACCCTCGCGGTCTCCCACAACCGTGCATTCAACCGCGAGTCCCGCATTTTGCAGTTCCTGCAATATGGCCTCGGCGTCTTGCTGGGAATCATCGAGCAGGAGAATGCGTAACAGCTCCACGACCGTGCAGGATGTTGCTTTTTTCAGGGCCATCGTCTTCATTGTTCTGTCCTCTTGACCCGGCAAACGTCGAAATTTCGGGAGTCTCTGGCGAGGTGGCCGTCTTCCACCAGGCAATCTGTTGCCCCCACCTAAAGACACTTCTCAACAATTCCTTCATCGGCAACTTCCGTCAAAAAGATGAGCGCGATGTCCGGAACATGTTGATGCAGATTGCACTCTGGAAAGATTGCTTCAGAAAACCTTTCGTCAGCGATGAAAATTATCTATGTCTGGCGACAGCGGTCCCAGCGTCCAATCAAGTCAACATGCAGGAAGGGAAGTAAATTCAAGAAGGGGAATTCATTCTCGGAGTCTGCTATGCAGGTGTCAAGAGTTATTCGAGAATCTTAGAAAAATTAGAGAGTTTCTGGCGCAATTCCCTTCCGACCCAACAGGAGCGCCACGATGCCTGCTATCAGGCCGCCCAGGATTACCACTCCGTCCCAAACAAGTCCCGAAGCGAGAATCAGATGAGGCGCTGCACCAAAAGGGGACAGTAACCCCACCAGCGCCGCTTCTCTGATTCCAATTCCACCTTGGGTCAGTGGCAACAGTGCCGCCAGTTTCGCCAACGGCCACGCAAACAGCCAATCACGCAAAGGAAGTTGCAGACCACAGTAATCTGCCACTCGCACTGTCAGCGTCAGAAATGTCATCTGAATCGTGGTGGCGAGAATCCATCCGAAAAATAAAATCTGTGGGCGCCGGGAGACGCTCCGCAACGCAAATCGCAAACGCGCCAGCCATCGCCGGAACCGCACCGAACGGCCCCGCAGCAGCGGTCGGTACACCAGCAGAAGCAGAACAGTCACCACTGCCACGATCCCAGCGATCAAATACACCCCATGCCGAGCCTGATTCCGCAACGCCACTGGGACTGAACCTGGCAACAACAAAATCCCCAGCAGCAGCAATCCTGCTTGCGCGCTCATATCCAGAAAACGATCGGCAACGTTTCCAGCTAATACCGCCGCGGGATTCGGGCTCCGGCGCAGGCCCACCGCCAATCGCACCACGTCCCCGCCGATAATCGACGGCAGAAACAGCATCGCAAAAAGCCCGCCGGCGTAACACTGTGCGCTTGTTGCAAAATCCAGCCGCGCACCCGCCGCGTTCACCACCATACGCCATTTCGCCACTCCCACCACGTGCGCCAGCAGGTAGCCCATCAGGATGAGTAAGAATCGCGTGATCGGCACGCGCTGAATTGCTTCACCCAGCAGATGTACCGGCAGGAAATGCAGCAGGATCCCCAGCACCGCAATCGCCGCCAGCCATCGCGCGGCGACGATCAACTGCCCCCTCCATCGCTGGTCGGATTGATGGGCGCCGATCATCTTTTCCCGAGATTAGTTTCAGGTTCCGAAGATCTCATTGATTTTCCCCGCCAGTTCAAAATCCAGATTGCTGATCCCCTGGACGCTGTGCGTGTTGAGGTCGATCACCACCTTATTCCACACATTGAACCACTCCGGATGGTGGTTCATCGACTCCGCGGCCAGCGCCACCTGCGTCATCTTCCCGAAGGCGGCCGCAAAATCCTTGCACTCCAGCGCCCGGTGCAGTTTTCCGTTCTCCAGGCTCCATCCTTTTAGATTCTTCAATTGGCTTTGAATTTCGCTTTCGCTCAGTTTCTGCGCCTTCATGGTTCATTTCCCCTTCTGACCTGCGCCGTCGTTTCCCCCATTATGCGTTGGCTCCGGGCAGGCGGCAACAAATGCGCTGTGATTGAATGGTCCGGCGAATTCCAGTACGCTTAAAGGTTCGCTCGTAGCGGACTTCCATTCTGTGCGCTCGCAGTAGAGGAAAGAATCGGAGAAAACCGTGAAAAAGAAAATTCGTGCCATTCAGTATGGAATCGGCCCTATTGGGGCCTCTATCGTGAAGCTTCTTCGCGAAAAAGAGTCCGTCATTCTTGTCGGCGCCATTGATACGGATCCCGCCAAAATCGGCAAGGATCTCGGAGAAGTTGTCGGCGCCGGCGACGCCCCTTGGGGGATTCGTGTTTCCGGCGATGCCAAAGGAGTTTTGGAACAATCCGCCGATGTTGTCATGCATACCACTTCGTCGTCTCTTCCCAAGGTCATGGATCAGCTTCTCACCTGTCTGGATGTGGGTTCCTGCGTCGTTTCCACTTGTGAAGAACTCTCTTATCCCTACCGCACCTATCCCGAGCTGGCCGAAAAACTCGACAAGGCCGCCAAGGACGCAGGCGTGGCCCTGGTCGGCACCGGCATCAATCCCGGCTTCGTCATGGACAAGCTGGTTGTCACGCTCGCCGCTGTTTCCCAACGCATTGAGCACGCAAAGGCTCTTCGCATTGTGGATGCCTCCAAGCGCCGCCTGCCTCTGCAAAAGAAAATCGGCGCCGGCATGACCGTGGAGGAGTTCCGTGCCAAGGTGAAGGAAGGCGTCATCAAGCACGTGGGCCTTCCCGAATCTGTCGCCATGGTGGCAGACAGCCTGGGCCTGCCTGTGGACGAAATCACCGAATCGATTGAGCCCAAAGTCGCAACCGAGCTTGTCAAAACGGAATTCTTCACTGTGGAAGCGGGACAAGCTGCTGGCGTCCATCAAATCGCCCGCGGTCTCTCTGGCGGTAAGGAACTCGTCTACATGGAACTTCAAATGTACGTGGGCGCGAAAGATCCCGCCGACTCCATTGAACTCAAGGGCCATCCCAACATCAGCCTGATCATTCCCGGCGGCTCTCATGGTGACATCGCCACTGCTTCCGTGGCCGTCAACTCCATTCCCGCGATTCTGGAAGCGCCCTCGGGCCTGCGCACTTCGCGCGACCTGCCTATTGGTTTTTTCTCGCCGAGACCGCTCAAGTAGCTTCGCGTATCACCATCACACCTTGAAAGACGAAACGGGGCAGAGACCATCTGCCCCGTATTTGTTTCGCTCCACTTCAGCGTCTTGAGGGTTGCACCAGTCACAAAACACGGATCACGAGTCACTCGTCCAGCGGCTCGCCCACCTACTTCTTCCAAAACTTCATCACCGCCGAATAATCCACGTCTTCCTTCGTCTCACCTTTCACGTAGCTGTACACTTCCCGCTCCGCTGCCGTCGCCGGCAACGCCACTCCCAGTTGGTTCCCGAGGTCCAGCATCAGCCCAAGGTCCTTGTGCATCAGCCGCAGCGGGAAGCTCGGCTTGTAGTCGCCCTTAACCATTAGCGGCGATTTCACATCCAGCACCCCAGAACGCGCCATGCTCGCCTGCATCACTTCTACCAGCTGTTCCCCTTGCAACCCCGCCCGCATAACGAGCGCCAGCGCCTCCGCCATCGCTCCCACCTGCAACGCCAGAATCCCGTTCATCGCCAGCTTGATCGTTTGCCCCGCGCCATTCGGCCCCAGGTGAAACCACTTCTTGCCCATCACCCCGAGGATCGGCTCCACTTCCTTCAACGTCGCCGCGTCTCCGCCGATCATGAACACCAGGTTCCCTTCGCGGGCTCCCCAATCCCCGCCCGTCACCGGTGCATCCAAAAAGCGTACCCGCCGCTCCACACAAGCCGCCGCAATCTTCCGCACCAGAGCGGGAGAGATCGTGCTCGAATCAATGTAGATGCTTCCCGCCCGCAAACCTCCCAGCGCTCCGTCGTCCTTTCCTTCATGGCCCCATAGCACCTCCTCCAGCGCTGGCGGATCACTCACGATTGTCAGCAGAATGTCTGCCTCGGCCGCCACTTCTCGCGGAGTCTTGGCCATCTTTGCGCCCGCCGCCACCAACTCCTGCGCGCGCGATGCCGTCCGGTTCCACACCGTCAGGGTGTAGCCTGCCTTTAACAAATTCATGCCCATCGGGCGGCCCATCAGCCCAAGTCCAATCAAACCAATCCTTCGTGGAGTCGAAGCAATGCTCACAGAATCCCTCCTGGCGCAGGCTGTGCTCTTCCAAGCCGCACAAATCCCAGAAAATTGTAGCCTATTCTTCGCTTCGATGTTATGTGGGAATGCTGCGGGGTCAGGCGGTCTTTGGACCTTGCCGCACACGTAACAAGCCGTGCGCGTCCGCTGGTGCCTGTGCCGCGCCCGCAGCCGCCGCCCTGTGCTCGGGAAGCTCCAGCGCTGCAGCTCCGATGGCCCGCGCATCAGGGTCGCTCATTTCCTCGATGCGCTGCAGATAGCCATAAGGAATTTCCCAGCGGAAATAGCTGCGCTTCCCTCGCTGCTCGATGTGCTGCTCCAAAAATATTGACCGGCCGGAATCCGCCACGAACGTCCCGGACGCAGGCACAAGAATATCGCCCGCGCGGTATTGCACTGTGACTCTGCGCCCCAGAAAATGCGAATAGTTGGCCATCCTCATCCCAGTGTAGAGGGGGTCACCAGAGCGTCAATAGTACGGACGGGCTGTTACGAGTGAATTTGTGGAAAAGCAGTGGGAGAAATTTTCGGACGCACCACCAGGTCAGCATGCACCAGCAGCACCAGCGCCGAACAAATTCCAAACGTCAAAAACGCATCGACCGTCGGCAAAGTCCATTGCGCTGTTCCACTTGCACCCGCGCTCAAATGCGCTGCCGCAAATCCCGCCAGCACCCCCACAGACGAGGCCAGCACCCGGCTACCTCGGGAAACTTCCAGCTCGGCGTGGCAAGCCGGGCAAGTTACTACCAGGGATTTCTCCAGAATCAGCGTTCGCGGCACTTTCGCAAAACACAAGGGGCACGCATGGTTTCCCATCGCCAATACTCCTTTTCCTCTCTTCCACCCTATCCTTAATCTGACGCATCCGCCAGCACGACTTCTGCCTCTCTTCGCCCGGATTCGCACGGTTCCTAGTGTACCCGCGATGATTCTTGACATTCTCCACGATCAAGGTACAGTCTCCCTTCCGTCTTGACGGACGGATTCCCTGGAGAACACGCCATGCGAAACACACTTATCCGCGTCCTTCTTTTATTCTTCTTTTTTTGCGCGCCCGGATATGGACAAGACCACAAGCCCGCCAGCAAAACCTACGTCTTGAAGGCGGCTCGGCTCTTTGACGGCAAGAGCAATTCACTCCTCACCCCCGGCCTTGTTGTTGTCACCGGCGGCAAAATCTCTGGAATCGGTTCCACTGCCAATATCCCCGCTGGCGCTGAAGTCATCGATTTCGGCGATGCCACTCTTCTCCCGGGTTTCATCGACGCGCACACCCATCTGACCATGCCCTATTCCGACGATTTCCGTCAGGCGGAACTCAATCGGCTGGAGAAAACCATCGCCGAACAAGCACTGGACTCCAGTGCCAACGCCCGCGTTACCCTAATGGCTGGTTTCACCACCGTTCGTGACGTTGGCTCCCACGATTATCTCGATGTCGGCTTGCGCAACGCCATTCGCGACGGAGTTGTGCCTGGACCGCGCATGCTTGTTACTGTGCATGCCCTGGGCGCTACGGGCGGACACTGCGACTTTCAGGATGGCTATCGTCAAGGCCTTTTCGGCCACGAGTCTGGCCCACTGGAAGGAGTCATCAACGGACCGGAAGAGGCACGCTTTGCGGTCCGGCTGGATCACAAATACGGCGCGGACATGATCAAAGTCTGCGCCTCTGGCGGTGTACTTTCCCCCACCGATGATGTGGACACGCCTCAGCTCACCCAGGAAGAACTCAACGCCATCGTGGACGAAGCCCATGCCCTCCGCCGCAAAACGGCTGCTCATGCTCACGGCGCAGAAGCCGCCAAGCGCGCTATTCGGGCTGGCATTGATTCCATCGAACACGGTACTTTCCTGGACGACGAAGCTCTCGACATGATGAAGCAGCGCGGCACCTACCTTGTGCCCACCCTCATGGCCATCCAGGGACTTCAGGAACGATTTGATCGCGGCCTATACGTGCCCCCGGCCATCGCTGCCAAGGCTCACGCCGCTATCAACGCCATCCACTCCACCTTTCAGCGCGCTCTGGCGAAAGGCGTGAAGATTGGACTTGGCACCGACGCCGCCGTCTATCCCCACGGGAGAAACGCAGAAGAATTTCACCAGATGGTGGACCTGGGCATGAAGCCCATTGATGCGCTCAAGGCGGGAACTTCTTCTGATGCCGACCTCCTCGGCTTGGCAGACAAAATTGGCACGCTCGAATCCGGCAAGCTCGCCGATGTCGTCGCCATTCCCGGCGACCCTTTGCAAAATATCCGTCTGACCGAACACGTTTTCTTCGTCATGAAAGAAGGCGTCATCTATCGCAATGATCGCGTCGCGGCGTCTCACTAGCGCCCCGCTCCCACATCGTTTCCGGGAAGGCACGGCTTCAACCGTGCCGAAAAGCTTCGGAGATTCTGGGGTTTTAACCCCTGAGGTGGCTTTATGAGTCAGCTATCCGTTGTAGTCACCACAGCTTTTGCTCAAGAGTATCGCGATCGCGCCGCGGAACTCCACAAATGGGTTGATCCCCTCACCGACGAGCAATTCTGGCGAAATCCTTTCCACTTCGGCAACAGCATTGGCCACCTGATCCTCCACCTTACCGGCAATCTCAGCTACTACATTGGCGCGCAGATAGCCAAGACAGGTTACGTCCGCAATCGCGACCTGGAGTTCACCGAATCCCGCCGCCGCACCAAGTCAGAAGTGCTCCGCAATTTCGATGAGACCATCGCCATGGTTGTGGCTAACATCGAATCTCAATCGGAGGCTGGTTGGACAGCCGCCTACACCGCCGAACGCGAACCCGAGGCCCGCGACCGCTTCACGATCTTCTTGCGCTGCGCCTCGCACCTCTACCACCACGTCGGCCAAATCAATTACCTGAGCAGGGAACTCACGCAAAAGTAGAAGCCATCTCGCTAAGGGCCTTCGGGAGGGCACGGCTTCAGCCGTGCCCAAAAGGTCAAGGAATTCAGGGGTT
The DNA here is from genome assembly GCA_963702915.1 of Candidatus Acidiferrales bacterium. Taxonomy (GTDB): domain Bacteria; phylum Acidobacteriota; class Terriglobia; order Acidiferrales; family UBA7541; genus Acidiferrum. The sequence continues at coordinate 4,075,327 of OY969770.1, read as the reverse complement.
TTAACCCCTTAGGGATGTCGTCTGGTCGATCGAAATATTTCTGGCAGGATTTTACTTTTCCTGATGCCCGCCTTCACGTTTCCAGTTTGAATCGCGTCGAGGCCAGCCGGTACAGCCGCCGCCACACCAGACGGTTGATCAGTACCACTACGATCGCCATGATCAGCGTCGAGGCCAGCAGAACGCTGAAATGGCCAGCATCGCTTGCCCTACTGATTGTGCTGCCCAGCCCCGGCGCCTCCACAATCCGCCCCTGAAAATGAAAGTATTCCGCGACGATGCTTGCGTTCCAGGCGCCGCCCGAGGCCGTCACCATCCCCGTCACCAGGTATGGAAAGATTCCCGGCAGAATCAGGTGTCGCCACCGGTCGAAAGAATCGAACCGGAAGATCTGCGACACTTCCTTCAGATCGGTCGGAATCGCCATCGCTCCCGCAATCACGTTGAACAGGATGTACCATTGCGTGCCCAGCAACATCAGCAGCATGGCCGCCATCTCCACGCCTCCGCGCAGCCGGATTAAGACCAGCAGGATCACTGGAAAAAGCGCCGTCGCCGGAATCGACGCCGCCAATTGCACCAGTGGCTGCATCAGCCTCGCTAACCTTGGGCTGAAGCCGATCGCCACTCCCACCGGAATCGTCCATGCCGCGCCGATCAGCAGAGATAGATTCACACGCAGAAATGTAATTCCCGCACTGCGCAGCAGTTCGAAGTAATCCGCGCGGTGCAACTGGGCCAACTCGCTAACGGTGCGATACACGCCGTAAACCAACGCAAGCACTCCCAGCGCCGCAAATAGCCAACCGATCCATCGCCGCGAGCGCGCTGTTTGTTGTGCCGCGATTGTTTCCGCCGCCCGCTTCGCCCCGCTGGCAAACTTCTGCGTCATCCAATCCACCACCGGATGCAGCATTCGCCGGTAGATCCGTATCAGGAAGGACTCCTTGCGAATGAAGCTCAACAGCGAGTGGTGAGGGCTCCCGCTGCTCTCCACTTGCTCAAACTTGAATTTGTCCGCCCACGTGATTATCGGACGCCAGATGAATTGATCCATCAGCACAATCACGGCAACCATTGCCCCCAGGCCCCACAGCAATGCCCGCGTGTTTCCGTTGCTGGCTGCGGTTTGCAGGTACGATCCCAGCCCCGGCAAGCGAAAATCCTTGTCTCCCAACACGAACATTTCGCACGCCATCAGGAAGAACCATCCACCCGCCACTGACATCATCGAATTCCATACCAGCCCGATGGTCGAAAAGGGCAGATCCAGCTCCAGAAATCTCTGCCAGCGGCTGAACCGGTAAATAATCGCTGCTTCCCGCAAATCCCGCGGGACCGTTTTGAGCGAAGAATAAAAACTGAATGCGATGTTCCACACCTGCCCCGTAAAAATCAGGATGATCGATCCCAGCTCCACTCCCAGTTGCCGGCTCGGGAACAGCGCCACCATCGCCAGCATCACTCCTGGCAAAAAGCTCAGCACGGGTATCGATTGCAGGATGTCCAGCAACGGAATTAGCACGATCTCCGCCCGCTTCGATTTGGCCGCGATATATCCGTACGCCAGTGCGAACACCAGGCTCAGCGCATACGCCACCAGGATCCGCACCAGAGAGTACATCGCATACAGGGGCAGACTTCTCGGGTCCTGCGAGATCTCCGCCGCTACTTTTACGGGGCCCAGCCATGACCGCCCGATCGAGTAAAGACCGAAGATCACCGCAAACACGGAAGCGAACACCGCTATGTCAATCAGGAATCCCCACGTGCGGAGGGAACCCGTGGGCCGGGCTTCCACGGGTGGAAGAGGTGGTCTCTCGAGCTGCGGTAGAAGAGCGGAAGAAGGCACGGGAGGTTCAGGTCTCGGTGAGTGTCAATTTGCCGCTGGCCGCGTCGTAATCGAAAAGCTCTGCGTAGCGTCCCCATTGGATCGCCGTTTCCAATTGCCGCTGCGATTCCTCTTCGCTGAAGTGTTCGTCCAGCAAGTCCTGAAAGAACTCCGCCGGCAGCGTGCGGTTGGTCTTGGCTTTTAGTGCTTGTTCCATCTGCCGTAGCAGTGGCACGTGGGTCAGCACAGCTGCCCGGAATATCTTTTTGCGCTCCTGAATATCGCCCTTTGCAAACGCCTCGCCGTCAGGCGTTATGGTCGCGACGCCTTCTTCCAATTTCAGCATACCCAACAATACAAGCGTTTCCACCGTAGGCAGTAACGCATCCACTTCCAGGCTCAATTCGTCCGCCAGCGCATGGAGATTTGCGTGCCCACCTTGGTCCACGAGAATCTCCAGTAGCCCTGTAATCCCACCCGGCCGGGTATGCGGAAGCATCAACCCGCGTTTTTGTTTTGACGCCTCGATTCCTTGCATCTCACCTGGCGTGGCCTCCGGATGATCTGGCCGGGTCAATGCTCGATAAATCTGATCCACCAACTCCCCGAATCGTGGATCCTTGTGCTCTCGCGGATGCGCCATGTCAACCATGAACTCCGCGTGAATGTGCGCCGGATTTCGTCCCAGCACGATAATGCGATCCGCCAGAATTACGGCCTCTTCGATGTTATGTGTAACCACAAAAATTGCCCGCGTCGGAATCTTCTTCCCTAGCCACAATTCCAACAATTCTCCGCGTAGCGTTTCCGCCGTCAGCACGTCCAGCGCGGAAAACGGCTCATCCATGAACAATACTTCCGGCTCGACCACCAACGCCCGTGCCACTCCCACGCGTTGTTTCATTCCTCCGCTGAGCTCCTTCGGGTACGCCGACTCGAATCCGTCCAATCCCACCGAATCAATAATTCTCAACGCGCGCTTGTGCCGCTCAAATTCCGCCACTCCGCGTGCTTCCAGCGGCGCTTCCACGTTTTCAATCACCGTCATCCACGGAAACAGAGCAAAACTCTGGAACACGATCGAAACATTTGGCGTTTCCCCAGCCACCGGCTGGCCATGCCAGTACACACTGCCGCTGGAAGTGGGCGAAAGCCCTGTCAGCATGCGCAACATCGTCGACTTCCCGCATCCTGATGGCCCCAGCAATGCGATAATCTGTCCCGGGTAAATCGCCAAGTCCGTAGGCGCAATCACCTGGATGCGTTGTCCATCCGGTTGCGGATAAAACTTTTCCAGCTTGTGCGCTTCAATGATGGGCTCGACACCCGTGATGGCGCTGCTCATAATGGTGTGTATTATCTCTTAATTCGCTCGCGCTGGCACCCGATTCGCTCAGGCTCGCCTCGCACATACTTCTCCGGTTACAATTTCTTGACTCTTCGATGACAGGTCCTCATACATCTTCGCCCTTCCTCAACAAGCCGCGCATTCCTTCTTGGGCCGTTGCCGCCGGCGTTTCCTTCCTGCTTTCCGCCGCCATTGTTTTGCCCTTCTTCTGGTTGGGCAGCGCTTCGGGGCACGATTTTGGGTTCCACCTAGGCTCATGGCTGGACGCGGCCTTTCAGTGGAAGGAAGGGGTAATCTTCCCTCGCTGGACGGCCTGGGCCAACTACGGCTTTGGCGAGCCCCGTTTTATCTTCTACCCGCCCCTTTCCTGGATTCTCGGTGGGGCCCTCAGCCTGATGATTCACGGCATGTGGCTCCCTCTCTCTTTCATCGTCATAGTGCAGACTTTCGCTGGCATCTCGGCATTCTTTCTCCTTCGCCGCCTCGCCAGTGAGCGCGCCGCCATCCTCGGCGCCGCCTGTTATGTCATCAACCCCAATACCTTCCTCCTTACCTATATCCGCAGTGATTTCGCTGAGCAACTTGCTTGCGCCATTTTCCCACTCTTGCTTCTTGCTGCACTCCGCCTGGCCGATCTTCTTGATTCCCCCTCGCCTAAATCTTCCAGGATTGTTTCTTTCGCCGTTCCCTTCGCTGCTGTGTGGCTCTCCAACGCGCCCGCCGGCGTCATCGCCAGTTATTCTATGGCGCTTTTGTTTGCCTGGGCCGTCATCACGGGGCGCTCCTGGAAACTCGCTGCTCGTTGTGTTGGCGGCCTCGCTCTAGGCTTTGGCCTCGCATGCTTTTACCTGATTCCCGCGGCTTACGAACAGCGTTGGGTGAACATTGCCCAGGCCTTGGCCAGCGGTCTTCTACCCGCCCAGAATTTTCTTTACACCTACATTGCGGATGTCGAACACAGCTGGTTCAATTGGATCGCTTCTTCTTGCGCCGTCCTTATCATCCTTGTTTGCGCCTTCTCCGCTCTCCTTTCTCGCCGCTTCGCCTCTTCCGCGGATCCCCACGACCCTCTCCGCAGAACCTGGCTCGCGCTTCTCCTTCTGGCTGCCGTTGCCACTCTGCTCATGCTTCGAGTCACCTTGCCGCTATGGAACATCTTGCCGAAACTTCGCTTCGTGCAATTTCCCTGGCGCTGGATGTCCATCGTCGCCCTGATCGGCGCCTGTTTTCTCGCTGCCACATTCGAACGCCGCCGCGCGTGGGTCTGGTTCGCTCTGCTTCTCCTTTTTTCAGTTCCTCTCGCGAAATTTCTTGTGGACAACACCTGGTGGGATGCCGATGAAGTTCCTACTCTTCAGGAAGCTGTCACCGATGAGTCCGGCTTTGATGGCACGGACGAATATGATCCCCTGGGCGACGATCACACGAACCTGCCTCAAGAGGCCGCACCAACGAAAATCCTCCCCGAGGATCCGGACGACGCCCGGGCTCCTGCCGCCACAGTTTTAATTGATAAGTGGACTACCGAGGATAAATCACTGCGCGTCGATTCTCCCGCACCAGCGCGCCTGGCCTTGCGCCTTCTCAATTACCCCGCCTGGCGTGTCGACGTGAACGGCAAAACCATCACCCCGGAGCGCCTCGACAACTTCAATCAAATGGTCATCCCCATCGCCACGGGACATTCCTCCATCCGCATCCGCTTTACGCGCACATGGGATCGCACCTTGGGCATGCTCATTTCGATTCTGAGTGTCTTATTGGCGGCTTATTTAATGTTCGCTGGTAGGATTCGCGGCCCCGCTCGCTCCTGATTTCCAAGCTCCTAGTTCTGCTGCCTGCCGCTCTAACGCCGGTCCACCGACGGGTGCCTTATATCCTGCCCCTGCACGATATAGATCACGTCTTCCGCAATGTTCGTCGCGTGGTCGCCAATCCGCTCCAGGTTTTTCGCCACCAGGATCAGTTCGAATGCCGGAAAGACGACGCTTGAATCGCCCATCATGTAGGTCAGCAGTTCGCGGAAGATCTGGTCGCGGTAATGGTCCACTTGATCGTCTGTCGCCATCACCTTCTGCGCCAGCTCCACATCTCTGCGCACCACTGCGTTCAACGCGTTTCTCACCTGCTCTTCCACCAGTTCCGTCATTCGCGGCAAATCTACGTACGGCTTCACCCGCGGATGCCGCAGGATTCGCAGCGCCCCTTGCGCGATGTTCACCGCCTGATCGCCGATGCGTTCCAGGTCGTTGTTGATCCGCGAAACCGCCAGGACAAATCGCAGGTCCGCCGCCATCAATTGGTGCAGGGCCAGCAGTTGCACCACCCGGTCGTCAACTTCCAGTTGCAGTTCGTTGATGGCGTCTTCTTCGTCCAGCACCCGTTTCGCCAGTTGCTCGTCGGTGTCCAGCACCGCGTGCATTGCCTGGTGCACGGAGCGCTCCGCCAGGCTGCCCATCCACAGCAGCCGCTCCTTCAGTTCGTTTAAATCCTTCTCGAAGTGACGTTCCATTGCGTCCTTCCCATCAGCATCTTAACTGCTTTCCCAGCCCGCTTAAACCGAAATCCCGCGGCTTCTCATCCGAAACGTCCGGTGATGTATGCTTCCGTACGCGGATCCCTCGGTGTCGTAAATAGTTGTGGTGTCGGGCTGAACTCGATCATCTGTCCCGTCAGCAGGAACGCCGTGAAATCGCTCACACGCGCCGCTTGCTGCATGTTGTGCGTCACGATCGCGATTGTCGTCAGGCTCTTCAGCTCCACCAGCAACTCCTCAATCTTCGCCGTGCTGATCGGATCCAGCGCGGAGCACGGTTCATCCAGCAGCAGCACCTCCGGTTCTACCGCCAGCGCCCGCGCAATGCACAGCCGTTGTTGTTGTCCACCGGAAAGGTCGTACGCGGACTTGTACAGGTGGTCCTTCACCTCGTCCCACAACGCGGCTCGCCGCAAGCTCTTTTCCACCATTTCGGAGGTTGGGCCTTTTATTCCGTTTATCCGCAGACCGTAGGCTACGTTATCGAAGATCGATTTCGGGAATGGATTGGGCCGCTGGAACACCATTCCCACCCGCCGCCTCAACGTCGTGACGTCCTGCGCCAGTATGTTCTGCCCATCCAGCTGGATTTCGCCTTCCAGCCGCGACGTGTGTACCGTCTCGTGCATGCGGTTCATCGCTCTCAGCAGCGTCGATTTGCCGCACCCTGACGGACCGATCAGCGCCGTCACCCGCTTGTCGGCAATGCCCATATTGATGTCGAATAAAATCTGCTTGCTGCCGTAGTAGAAATCGACCTTGGAGACGGTCATCCGCATCGGCAGCGGGGCGCTTTCCCCGTGTGTCGCTGCTCCTGTGTTGGTTACGATATTCACTGAAAGCCCCGGCTTCGATGATGCCTGCATGTTCATGACCTCGGCACCGCTATCCCGCGCGACAAGATTGTCCGGGCCAAAATATTAATGATCAGGATCAATCCCAGCAACACCAGCCCTGCTGCCCACGCTTGCCTGTGCCAATCCTCGTATGGTGCCACCGCGTAAGTAAAGATCATCACTGGCAGCGAAGCCGTCGGCTGGCTCCAACCCTCGCTCCAGAAGCGGTTCCCGAATGCCGTGAACAGCAGCGGCGCGGTCTCTCCCGCCACCCGCGCCAGGGCCAGTAGAATTGCCGTCAGGATTCCCCGGTACGCCGCCGGCACCACCACGCTGGATATGGTCTTCCATTTGCTTGCCCCCAGCGCCATGGCCCCTTCTCGTAGATAACGGGGCACTCCATTCAGAAACTCCTCGGTGCTTCGCAGCGTGATGGGGATCATCATCAATCCCAGGGCAAATGCACCCGCAAGCGTTGAAAAATGCTTAAAGGGTAAAACCACGATGCTGTACGCGAAAATGCCGATCACGATGGATGGCACGCCGTTCAGCAGGTCCGCCGCATACCGTACCACCGAAGCCACCATGCTCCCGCTGAATTCTGCCAGATAGATCCCCCCCAGGAAACCGATTGGCACCCCAAACAGCGACGCAGCCAGCAACAATTTCCCGCTTCCCACGATGGCGTTCGCCATTCCACCGCCGGCTTCGCCTACTGGAGCGGGAAGTTTCGTAAAAAAGGCCCAGTTGATAGACGTGCCCCCGTTGTACACCAGATACCCCAGAATGAAGAAGAGCACGCTAACGGCAACAAGCGCGCACACACCTGTCAGTGTCAGCATGAAGTTGCTGACAAACCGCCGCCACTTGACGCGCGCACTCATCAGGTGGGTACCCCGCTGCCCTTCTGCGTCGTCACGATGATCAGCAACCGCGCCAGGCCGTTCAGGATAAACGTCAGCAAGAATAGCACCAAGCCCAACTCGATCAGCGCCTGCAAATAAAGATCGCCCGTGGCTTCCGTGAATTCATTTGCAATAACGGCAGCAATCGAGTAACCCGGCGCAAACAAAGATGCGCTGATCTTCGGCGTATTCCCGATAACCATAGTTACCGCCATCGTTTCTCCTAGCGCACGTGCCAGCGCTAGAAAGATCGACCCCAGGATCCCCGTCTTGGCGAACGGCACAACCACATGCCATGTCGATTCCCAATGCGTGGAGCCCAGCGCCAGCGCAGCTTCCCGCTGGTCCCGTGGCACCGATAGCAGCACTTCCCGCGAAACCGAAATGATGTAAGGAATCACCATGATCGCCATCACGATTCCTGCGGTCAGAAATCCCACGCCATAAGACGGCCCTTTAAAGATAGGCAGAAAACCCAGGGGCTTATTCAGCCCAGGATAAATCACGTCCCGCACCAGCGGCACGATGATGAATACCCCGAGCAACCCGTAAATCACGCTCGGCACCGCCGCCAGCAGATCGATAAAAAACTGCAGTGTGTCCGAGATTCGCGGCGGCGCCAGCTCCGCCAGGAAAATCGCCGCCCCGATTCCCAAGGGAACCGCGAGCAGTAACGACACGGCCGACGTCACCAGCGTTCCATATATGAACGGGAGGGCGCCGTACTGGTCCATGACCGGGTCCCAAACCTGCGTGACGAAAAAGTGAAACCCGAATACATGACGCGGCAGCGCTGAGCCGATCCACAATTCATACACCAGCAGCACTGTGATCAGGACCACGCTGGCCGCAAACAGCATCGTGACCAGCCGCGCGATTTCATCCCCATCCCGTAGCCGGGACGCAAAAGAACGCGAGCCCATCACCGGGCCCGCGTTCGGTAGAGTTGTCCCTGAAGAGGCCACGTTCCTCGCTGCTTGCTATTGGATGTTGTCGATCGCCTTCTTTTCTTTTTCGACTACTTCCTTCGGCAGCTTTGCGTAGGAGAGCGCTTCCGTGTAATTCTGTCCATCCACCAGCATCCATTTCAGAAAGCCCTTGATGGCATCGCGCTTCCCGGCGTCTTGGAACTTTGATGGAACCAGCAGCCACGTAAAGCTCGATATCGGGTAAGCGGTCTTTCCAGGTGCGTTCGTGATGGAAACACGGAAATCCGCCGGCATGTCCTTCGCCGCTCCCGCTGCGGCAGCGGTAACACTGGCCAGATCTGCCTTGATGAACGTCCCCGACGAATTCTTTACGCGGCCGTACGGCATACTGTTCTGGACCGCGTAAATCAGTTCTACATAGCCAAAGGCATTCGGAGTCTGCTTGACCAGCCCGGCCACGCCCTCATTTCCCTTACCTCCAAGTCCTACGGGCCAATTGACTGACGTGCCCTTGCCGACCTTGCTCTTCCACTCATCGCTTATTTTCGAAAGGTAGTCGGTCCAGATGTACGTCGTGCCACTGCCGTCGGACCGGTGCACCACTACGATGTCATTCGCCGGCAGATTCACGCCCTTATTGGCTCCCGCGATCGCCGAATCGTTCCACTTCGTGATTTTGCCCAGGAAAATACCCGCCAGGGCCTCAGGAGTAAAGTTCAGTTCTGCAGTGACTCCCGGAATATTGTAGCTCGGCACATCGGCTCCAAGAACCGTGGGAAAATGCAGGATGCCCGAACCCCGTTTATCCTGGAAAGACTTTATCTGCTCATCGTTCATCGGACCATCGGTTGCTCCAAAATCCACCGTGCCCTCGGTAACTTGCTTGATGCCACCGCCAGACCCGATCGATTGGTAGTTTATCTGGATGTTAGGAAATCTCTTGTGGTATTCGTCAAACCATTTTGAATACATGGGATACGGAAACGTGGCACCCGCTCCGTTGATTAGAAGCGGATTTTGCGCCGCCCAGACCATCACTCCTAGCGCAAGGACACCCAATGCGAACACAGCAATCCTCTTCATGAGATTTATCTCCCGGCAGATTCTATATACAACTTGGTACCCTTCAGCTTGACCCGCTCACATTACAGAATTGTTACATCTCCTCGTCATTCTGTTAAAAATCCGCAACGTTGCATCCAGTCCTCTAATCCTTCTGGCCCCATGGACTTACGCGGTACCTTCCCCACAGAAAAAAAGGGCAACCCCGCGTGGGACTGCCCTTTTTTTCGTCAGAAATGTGAAACGGCTCTTTGTTTGCGCCTGCTCTTTATGGCAGATAATAACGGAACGACGTCCATATCATGTTGTCCACGGCGTGCGGTCCGATACCCGCAGTCGGTGTACCGGTTAGCCCACCAGTTCCCGACCAGCCGGTCCTGTAGAAGTACGAGTACTGCATACCCCACGTGAATCTCCCCTTGTCGCCCTGATAGAACTTATGCCAGAAGCCAAGGGTACCCTCGCCGATATAGCGTGTGTCTCCAACGCAGCTCCCTCCGGAAGGTGTGCCCACTGCGCTGGGAGCAACTTCAGTGCTGCAGGTGGAATTGTTGGCGGTCGGGTAGCCATAACCGCCGACTCCCGTTATTGAGGTCTTCCAAGTGGTTACCGTTTCAGGCAGAACAATAAACACGGGATTCTCCGTAACGGTGTCGGTCCCATTCAGAGTGACGTTGGTAGTGCTGGTGCTGCCGGTCACGGATTCGAAACCGTGGTAGACAGTGCGGGCGGCGTATTCGCCGCCAACATAGGCGTAGAGATCGAACTTCGGCGTCACATGCCACTCCGCTCTGCCCAGCCAATGTGCTCCGTGAACTAGGGCAAGAGTCCCGTCCGAACGAAGCGTTGCATCGGGCAGTTGTGAGGATCCAAACCGGCCGGTGCCATCACCGTAGAAGGCTTTCAAACCAAGGTCAAATTTCTTCGCGACCAAGGGTACGTCAAAGCTGGCTCCAAAGCCCCCGCCGGTCCGTGAATCGTTATAAGCACCGGTCGCAGAGGGAGTCGTGTTGGTGCAACCAGTAGGGGGTGTTATGGGTGCTCCGTTCAATACCGCACTGTTATAGCTACCCGTATAGACGGTACCGTCGGGCGATGTATAGGTAACATTCGAGGTTGCGGGAGTTTGGATACTCACAACCGCGCACGGATACACGCGATTCTGGAACGTGCTGAGAATTCCAAACACCTCGTAGTGGCCCCAGCCCGGATCCAGCGCTGCTTTTACGATGAAGTCCGGCGTCTTATTGATCGAGTATCCGGTAGTGTCAAAGGCGTTGTACAAACCGCCGCCATTGCCCGGCGAATCGTAGAACGTGTTTGTCGTTGTGGCGCCGCTCGCGGTTGTATAGGTGCTGGTTCCATGGGCGGTTACCGTTGCCTGCGGACCTTCCGCCGAGAACCCGATCGCGAACTTATCATTGAAGTTCTTCGTGACACGGAAACCGTAAGCGCGCTGCCAAGTGAAGCCTACGACGTACTGAGGATCAATGACCGCTGGCGTCCATTCATTGCGGTTTATGATTCCCTTCTTGTTCTCTGTCGCCAGGCTCCACATTTGCCCGCCCGTTACCGCCCAGCCGCTGGCAAACTCAGCTCGCGCAAACAACTGCCGTTGACGCATCACGTAAGAATTGCTTTGGCGGTTGTTAGAGGTCGTCCCCGCACCGAGGAAGTCCATTTCATAGTAACCACTAAGCTTCGCGCTGGCCAACTTTCCCTCAACCAGCAGCGAGAGCCGCGACTGGCGGCCGGTTAGGTTCATTTCCGAAAGCTTCCCCGTCGCGTTCGCCGGATACGGAATGCCGTTAAACGACGTATTGATATCCGCGCTCTCGGCACGTTGCCGGTTCACGGTTTCTGCCGCGATGAATCCGCCCGGTGTGATGTTCACGCCCTTGAAGCGGATGGTCGTTGGCCCTTTTTCCTCCGCGTCACCCGATCCGCCCGTTGCAACAACCGCGTTCGCTGCGGCTGCGTTACTGGACGCCAGGCTCGCCACGGAGTTGTTCAGCGCCGAGGTCGTCGTCTTCACTTCCGCTGAGGTCGCTGCAGCTTCCGTCGCCTTGGCGCTGGCTTCCGTCGCCTTTGAATTCGCCGACGCTGCCGCTTCCCGCGCTTCCTCAATCTGACGGTCGCGTTTGGCCAGTTCTTCCTTCAACATCTGCAATTGTTCCTGCTGCGCCTGCAATGTCTGACGCAGTTCTTCCACTTCCGCTGCGATTTCTGCGCTCGTCTTAGCCGTTTCCGGTTTTGCCGTTGCCGCAGCCTTGGCCGGCTGGGCATCGGCTCCCTTTGGTGTGTCTTTCGTCGAATCAGCAAACGCTGGTCCCGAAAGAAGGAACAGCGACAACGTAAGTGATGCCAGTGTTTTCATTGCCTCTCTCTTTGTTGCTTCAGATTTCAAACTCTTACAGCAGTGGGAAAATCGAACCACCCCGGTTCTCGAACTTAGTGGTCCTCTCTTACGCTCATGTCAATTCAGCATGAATAGTCTGTAACAATCGTCCGCTATTCCTCGTAACTGTCCTTTTTTCTTCTAATTGCAAGAAAACCTGAAACCTTTTTGATCCTATTAGTCTGTTACCGCACCTTGCTCTTTGCATCGCTTCCACATTGCGACGATCGGCTTTCCGCACAGAAACTCTTGGACGCGGCTAAGAATTCGGTGAGCGTTCATACCGCCGTGCTTAGTTCTTTTTCGGTGGGAGGGAGGAGAAGGGGACCGGAGCCAGGGGTGCACCGGTCCCCGTGGTAGGACTTGGATTGAAGATTAAACGCGCTGAGTTTCGCAGCCTGGAGTCACATCCGAATGAAGCCCATGTGAATTCTCGGTGACCTCTGACGCCCCGCTGCTGTTCGTGTCCGATTGTTCCGGCCGCAGCGTCAATCCGCGCCCGTGCCGCACATCCAGCCCACGCACCCAGAAAATAATGTCTTCGGCGATGTTCGTCGCGTGATCCGCGATGCGTTCCAGGTGGCGTGTCGCAAGCACGAACTGCATCCCCGGGCTTACCAGCGCAGCGTCCGTGGTCATGTGTTGCAGCAGGTTCTCGAAGATCCGGTCGCGGTATCGGTCTACCACGTCATCACTTTCCAGTACTTGCGTGGCCATCTCCGCGTTCCGGAATATCAGCGCCCCCAGGCTCCGGCTCACCATCGCCCTTACCGCTTCGACCATCGGCCCCAACTCCTCCGGCGGCTGCGCACCTTGCATTTCTCGCAACGTAATCACGCGCTCGGCCAGGTTTACCGCGATATCTCCGATGCGCTCCAGGTCGTTCGTGATTTTCAGCGCGGCCACTATTAGGCGCATCTCGTCATCGTTGAACGAGCCCCGCCGCAACAGCCTTATGGCGTGCTCGTCAATCATGATTTCCATCTCATTAATGCGCGGCTCCAACAGGAACACTTCGCCCGGCAGCGCCGCCGTGCGCTGATTGTCGAACCCCACGATTGCGTCCAGGGCGCGGTTCATCGCCGTTTCCACAACCCGCGCCATCGAAATCAGGTAGTTGACCAGCGTGTCGTACAGTACCACCTCGGTCAGTCCAGCTACAGTGGCCATTCATGCCTCCGCGGTGGAAGCTCGCGTTGCACACTTCCACACGCTGTCAGAAAGTATGACCCGCGAAGGTTACGCTTCGTTTACAACCCCATGAATTGCCCTGGAAGAAAAATACTAGGAATTCGCAGGCACGTTTCCTCGGTTGGCCCGTGCAATGTCTGCCGAGGAGGCCGCCGAGCGCGCCGTGGCCCGCTCCGGATCAAACACCGGCACGCTTACGTGGAATTTTGATCCTACTCCCACTTCGCTCTCCACCCAGATGCGCCCGCCGTGCCCTTCTATCAGATGTTTGGCGATGGACAGCCCCAGCCCTGTGCCGCCTGCCTCCCGCGAGCGCGCCACGTCCACGCGGTAGAATCTCTCGAAGATTCGCGGCTGGTCCGCCTGCGGAATACCGATACCTGTGTCCGCCACCGTAAAGATCACTTCATCATTCCTGGTTTCGGCGCTGAGTACAATGTTTCCGCCTGGCAACGTGTACTGAATCGCGTTGTCCAGCAGGTTTTGCAGCACTTCCTGCAATCGCCGCGCGTCACCGGACACATTCGGCAGCCCTTCCGGCACATCCAGCGATAGGTTCAGCTCTTTTTCGCCTGCGCGGTGCCGCGCCGTTTCGTAGCAGGATTCCACCAGTTGCGCCACGCTCACAGGCCGCAACTCCAGCTCCAGCCGCTCCGCGTCCATTTGCGACAATTTCAGCAGGTCTTCCGTCAGCCGCGCCAGTCGCCGCGAATGTTCCAGTATGATCCCCAGAAAACGGTCGCGGTTTTGCGGGTCGTTCATCGCTCCCGCCAAAAGCGTCTCCGCAAATCCTTGAATCGCCGTCAGCGGCGTGCGGAACTCGTGCGAAACGTTGGCCACAAAATCCCGCCTGATTCGCTCCAACTTTCGCAAGTCCGTAATGTCATGCAGCACGATCACCGCGCCCGAGGTCTCTCCTGCGCGCACCGCCGCTACGGTCGCCGCGAAAAAGTGTTGCCGCAATGTGCCCGTCGCGATTTCCGCCTCCACTCGCGGCTCGCCGGCCAGTACCCGGCGCACTGCCTCGATCAACTCCGTCTGCCGCACTACCTCTAGCAGCGCGCTCCCCGAAACCGGTGGCACCTGCAGTCCCAGAATCGATGCGAACCCGGGGTTCGCGAACACCAGTCGCTCTGCCCCGTTCACCACCGCCACGCCTTCCACCATGGAACCCAGGATCGCCGACGACAGATTACGCTCCTCCGTCAACGTTTGGATCGTCCGGTCCATTCGCGCCGCTGCCTGATTCAGCGACTGCCCCAGCGCCTCCAGGGTGTCTCCTGTCCCATCGGCGGGAAGCGGCCGGAAATCGCCTTCGGCCACGCGCCGCGAAAATTCTCTAAGCCGCTCCACGCGCTCCGTGAACGACCGCGATACCAGAAGCGATATAGCACCCGCGATGACCAGGATCAGCAGCGACCATAGCCATCCACGTCGGAATTTCCCCAATGTCTCATCGACACCTTCCAGCGGCAGCGCCAATCGCACCACCACTGGCACATTTGCCGCCACGTAGTGGCGCTCCGCGTAATACAGCAGCGGCTCTTTTACCGAAACACTCGTGCGGGTGGAACTGCCTTCGCCTTTTTCAAGCGCTTCCAGCACCTCCGGGCGATCGGCATGCGACTCCATGGTCTGAGTCTGGGTTTGCGAATCGGCAATCACCCGCCCATCCGCCGTGATCACGCTGATTCGCGCGCCGCTCTTGGCTGCGTTGGCAACCCAACGATTCAGCAGGGCGATGTCCGCAGGCGTTTCTGGTGGAAAGTTTGAAAATTGTAACTGGTCAAAGGGAAGGATCCGCGCCACGGCCTTCAACTGGTTATAGCCGTCGTTCAGGTAACTGCCACGGAGGGCTCGTTCGGCGAGAAAATCCACTGCGAGCAAGACGCTCAACAGAAGCGCCAGAAACGTCAGCGCAAGTCTCCAAAATAGTTTACGCTGCACGTGTTTCGAACAAGTAGCCCGCGCCTCGCACCGTCTTCAGGTGCATCGGGTTCTCCGGATCCGTTTCAATTTTCTCCCGCAACCGGCGCACATACACATCCACGCTCCGCGGCGTCACAAAGCGGTCCGTGCCCCATACGGCATCCAGCAACTGATCCCTCGTAAACACGCGATTCGGCCGCGATGCCAGATAATACAACAAACGGAATTCCAAGGTGCTCAAAGGCACCGGCTTCCCTGACTGACTCACCCGGTAAGACGCCGGATCGATCGCCAGCTTGCCCACCTCAATAATTCGCGGCGACTCCACGGGCGGCTCCGCCCTACGCAGCAGCGCCTTCACGCGCGCAATCAACTCCCGCGGGCTGAAAGGCTTCGTCACGTAATCGTCCGCGCCCATTTCCAATCCCACGACGCGGTCGGCTTCGTCACCTCGCGCCGTTAACATCAGGATCGGTAACCGGTTCAGCGACTCGTCCTTGCGCACTTCCCGGCATATTTCCAGCCCCGATATCTTCGGCAGCATCAAGTCCAGCAACAACAAATCCGGCGGTGTCTTCTTCAGCGAGGACAAGCCAGAGGTGCCGTCCAGCGCCGCGTTCACCTGAAATCCCTCATTGGCAAGGTTGTAGCGCACTAATTCGACAATGTCTCGGTCGTCTTCAATGATTAGGACGCGTTTCATGCACAACTCTCGCGCCTTTGTTCGCATCGGCGGTAGTGTATCGTACTGCATTGGATAAGGATAGGCATCGGAATGAATGGAATCTCCGGGCGCACTCTTGAATACCTTTTATTCTGGCAGGCCCGCCGCCTCGCATGGTAACGGTCCCGTAACATTCAGATGAATGCCCTGTAAACACGAGAATCCTCTTCTGCTCGCATGGCCCGCCATTTTGCCTAGAGAGACCAACGCCTCCCGTGGGCACGGTACATTGTGCCTCCACGGGTCATTAACAGCCTCAGTGCTTAGGATGGCAAGAACGCCAATTGCGGGGAACAGGGGTGCGCATCACCACCCTCCGCGAGCGATATAGGAGGGCGGAGATTGGCTAAGGATTAGGTCCACGAGTCGAAAACTGATGTGCCAGTCCACGACTCCCGCCGAGCCATTGCCGCAATGAAGCGGTTGCTTGCCGGATTAGCGTCCCAGCCAGTAGGCCATCGTCTTTACCATGGTCCCATTGGCGTCGTCATCCTTGGCGGCCCAGACGTATGCGCCTCCAAGTCCCCCGGGCACTTTGGTCTGGATGTAGATCATCTTCACTGTGGCGCTGAACGGATCATCGTACGTATAAAAAGTCTCCGTGGAGGAATCGTAGAGCCACGTGGCAATCCGTTGCGGATCGAAATAACGGCTGTATCCGTTGGAGGTCAAAGTGGAAAGCGTCGCATAGGTAGCCACCCCCGGAGTCAACAGCGTATCGCAACCGGGAGTATTGCCGCTGAGATCGCCGCACAAGCCAGTCCCATTCGCCAGAGGTACGGGAGAAGGTCCCGTGGAATTCTGGTACAAGCCGTGATTTTCGTTGGGCACTCCAGTCCAGCCGGCGCCATAGAGGGGCACGCCCATGGTGTACTTTGAAGGCGGAACCCCAGCCGCCAGATACGCGTCAACGGTCGCATTAATATCAAGATTTTGGCCGAAGTTGGGATCCTGTCTGGAGTCAAACAGCGGCGAGGCATGGTTGGTCTGCGTATCCCAGGATCCAGCATAGTTGTAGCCATCGATGGTGATGAAATCAACGAGCTTGGCGGTCTTACGTAAATCAATGTTGACGTAGTTCTGCGCGCCAGCTGGGCCGTCGAACGTCAAGAGATACTGCTTGCCGGTGGTCGCCGAAAGCGCATCGAGTTGTGTGCGGAACTCTTGCAGCAGCAACGTGAAGTTCTCCTTGTCGGTGGCCGTCGGAAATTCCCAATCAATATTGAAGCCGTCAAAGAGGCCAGGAGCGGTGATAGGCCCGTTCCAGTCGCTGCCCACGTTGCCCACGATGAACATGTTGATGCAGGAAGCGGCGAGGGCCTGGCGTCCTGCCGCGCTGCTGGCGGCCAGCGAAAACGCGGCGGTATTGGGGCCGGACGCGCCACCAATCGAAATCAGCGTCTTCAAATTGGGATGTAGCTGTCTTAGCTTGAGGATTTCAGCGAAGTTGCCATACAACGGCCAGGTATCGGGGATTCCTCCAACGGGTGACAGCGCGTTATCTTCAAAGTCGGCCCAGGCGTCCGCGATAACGCAGGTATCCGTGGTTGGGTCTGTGCTGGAAGCGCTAACATCTGCGAACGCGTAAATGAGGTGAGAGAGTTTGGCGGCGGAGCCGTTGCTCTCCAGATTTGCTAGGCCATATCCCGAGTAGTAGATGCTCCACTCCTCGTAGTAGGCTCCAAGAATCTTGGCATCTTTGGGGTCATTGGCTCGAGCGGAGCCGCATGAGAGTGCCAACATGACCAAAGTGACCAACATAACGACGACATAACCTGAGGCAAAACGTAATTTTCCTTGTTTCATGGGATTTTCTCCAGGCGTGAACGGGGACGCGGCGTGAGTATAGTCCCGTGCACTTGCCCACGCAATATAAATCCTCACTATTCAAACGATTTTATACAGGCCGCGCGAAGCGGGCGGCTGGCCCGAACGCCGGGCGCCCCAGGTTCTATTTCTTACCTAGGACCTGGGCGTCCACACTCCACGTTAGCGCCCAAACAAGCGCGCATGAAACTCCAGCGACGCGGGCAGATGCTCCGCAAAGTAGATCACATCGTGCCGCCCGGGATACGAATGATATTCGTGGGCAATCTGCCGCGCGCTCAAAACCTTCTCCAGCGACGCGGCTCCGGCCTCGAAGCCGTAATCATCCTGATCCCCGCAATCGAAATAGATTTTCATCCCCGCCAGATTCGCCGTGCGCGCCAAGGTTATCGGGCTCTCCTGATTCCAGTAAGCCGCGTCGGGTGGATTGCCAAACACGTCCCCGAAGATATTCGCGCGATTCGGATGATTGCCTTGCACTCCCCCACTGCCAAGAAACGCCGGCAATTTTTCGATCAGCGCGGCGCTGTGCGCGCTGACGGCCGAAAAGAGTTGCGGATGCCGGAACGCCAGATGCAGCGCACCGTAACCGCCCATCGAAATCCCGGAAATGGCGCGGTTCGCGCGACCCGGCGAAACCCGGTAACTTTTCTCGATGAACGGAAGGAATTCGTGCACCAGGAAATCTTCGTAGCGCTCCTTGCCATCCTTCGCGTTGATGTAAAAGCTCGCGCGACCCTCCGGCGTGGCGATCAGGAAGTCCGGAAGCTCTCCTTTCGCCCGCAGATCTTCCACCAGGTTCCATTCGCCGGAGTGAATGAAGAACTGTTCGTTGTCACCAAGCCCGTGCAACAAATAAAGGATGGGAAAATGCCGCGTCTTGTCCGCGTCAAACGAAGGCGGCAACATCACGCAATAAGCGACGGCGCGATGCACGAATTTGCTTGGCAAGGAATTGCACTCGACGCGGCCCGCCGCCGCTTGCAATGTACCAGGCAAGCACACGAGACAGACGCCGCAAAGGAGCCAGTGCAAGCGAGCGAGAACTCGCACTTTGCTACTCATAACGCAGCGCGTCAACCGGATTGAGCTTGGCGGCACGCGAAGCAGGATAAAGTCCCGCGGCCAGGCTGACAAGAATCGCGAACACGATAGCTGCAATGACCAGCCACCACGGAACGGACGAAAGTTCGATGGGATTCAGGTTTTGCCGTTTCAAATAAATATTGGTGCCAATCGTAATCGCGCGCCCCAGCAGCCAGCCAAAGAACACGCCGAGGAATCCGCCGAATAATCCCATCACACCAGCTTCGACGAAGAAGAGTTGCTGCACGTCGGAATCCGCCGCTCCCAGCGCTTTCAGCACGCCGATCTCGCGCCGCCGCTCCAGAATCGCCATCACCAGCGTGTTCACGATGCCCAGCGTCGCGACCGCGAGCGCGAGGCCGCCAAAGATTCCCAGCAGCAGATCGAAAACGGAGAAAAACGTGCGCAGTGATTTCGAGGCATCGAGCAGCGAAAACGCGCCGAATCCCATGGCTTTAATCGAAGTCTCCAGCGCTTCCACCTGCGAAGGCGATTTGGCGCGCACGGAAAGGGAAGCGTAGGTCGTTTTGTTGGTGGTATTGTCGCGCACGATGTCGCGCAAATCGTTCACCTGTGCCGCGCGCAACGTGGAAGCCGTCGCCAGCGGCATCAGCAAGCGCGCGTTGCCGTAGCCGCCATATCCGGCGGCTGGCTCCGTTTCCACGATGCCAACAATTTTCAGCCGCAATTCCTTCGGTACGACCGAGAATCCGCCGCCTGGCTCACTGCTCTGGCTGGACGAATCATCGTTTGCCGGCAGCGCTTGGCGTTCCGCATAACGCAGCACCAGGTCCTGTCCGATCAGCGATGCCGGCTTCTCCGAAAGGTCCTTCGCGAACTCAATCTGCAGGATTGCTTCGTTCGCCGTGGGCGAGGAAAAGAAGTTCCCCTGCATTCCGTCAAACGAACCCGAATTGCGCGAAGAGTCCGGCATTCCCGCCACGACGGTGGCAAAGGGCTTGTCATTGAAGCGCACCTCGGTGAAGAAGCGCACCTGCGGATAGACCTCGATCACGTTTGGAAGCTTCTCCATCTCCTTGCGCGCATCGTCGTCAAGAACTCGCGGTGGCTTGTCGGAGGGCGCTTCCCGTTGCGCGCGTCCCATGCCGCGAAAATTGTTCTTTGGCGTGACCACAATCGTATCGAACAGGCCGCTCTGCGAAAGCCGCTTGGAGGCCAATTCCTGCAAACCGACGCCCAGCGACAACATTGCCACCAGGGAAGCGACACCAACGGCCACACCGATTGTGGTGAGCGCATTGCGAAGAATTGCTTCCCGAAGATTTCGGAACGCCAGATCCGTCAAGTCGCGAGGCTTCATTGCGCGGTCTCTTTCGTGATTTCCGCAGCGGACAGAAGTTTGCCGTCGCCCATGATCGCCAGCCGGTCCGCATAGCGCTCCGCCAGCGGCCGTTCGTGCGTGACCACCACAATTGTCATTCCCAGTTGCCGTTGCACCTCGCGCAGCAGCGACAGAATGGCCTCTCCGGTGGCCGAATCCAGATTCCCCGTCGGCTCGTCCGCCAGCAGGATCTTCGGCCGGTTCACCAGCGCCCGGGCAATCGCCACGCGCTGTTGCTCTCCACCAGAGAGCTGTGTGGGGCGATGTCCCAGCCGGTGCGTTAGCTGCACGCGCTCCAGCGCCTCGCGGACGCGCCCCGGCCGCTCGGCGCGCTCCACCTCCGCAAGACGCAGCGGAAGTTCGATGTTTTCTTCCAGGGTCATGCGCGGCAGCAGATTGAACGATTGAAAGATCATGCCAATGGTGTTACAGCGGTAGCGCGCCAGTTCCAGGCTGGTGAGCTGCGCAAGATTCAGTCCTTGCGCCATGATTGAGCCGGACGTGGGCCGGTCCAGGCCCGCGATGAGATTCAGAAGCGTGGATTTCCCCGAGCCGGAAGAGCCCAGCAGCGCCAGGAATTCGTTCCGAGCAATGGAAAGCGAAACGTTGTTCACGGCCTGGATCGTCGCTTCGCCCATGGTGTACTGGCGGGAGACGTGTTCCAACTGGATAGCAGGCTCGGCGTGGGGCATGGCGGGGTTGGTCATGGAGTGGGGTCAGTGGGTCTGCCAATAAATGATACGCCGGAAAGGGAGCAAATATTTCATGCCCTTTTTTGATGCCGCAAATCGAGCCGAAGCTGGCATGGAAAATCGCCACTCAATTTCGCCAGCCTGGAAGAGGCCGCAGGCGGCGCCTATCTCTTGCGTGTGTAGCGAAACGTATTGGAGTGACTTTTACCTTCACCGCTCACGCCCCAGATTTGCGTCAGATGATTCTGGTCCTCGATGGTCAAGGTCAGCTCGACCATGTGCACATCATTCGCGCTCTTCAACCCGGAGATGCGCACCAAATTGAACTCATACTTCCCATTTGCTGAGGTGATGGGAGCTGTCTGCATAATCGGCTGGTTACCTTCCGAACAGAAGTGCGTCACCACGATGCGGTCGTCATCGAGGGTGTACATGGTTACCATCTCGGATTCTCCATCGGGCGTCAGGCGTTCCATCAGTACGCTCCCTGCAGCCACGACTTCGTAATTCAATTTCACTGCGACGCCTTGAGCGCTCTTCCCCTGCCAATCTCCTACCAGCGTCTTCAGTTGCTCGAACGCCGCTACGGGCTGGGAAGCGGAACGCGTTTGCGCGGCCATAATCGAGGCAAAGACCAAGGAGAGAAATAATCCTTGAAGCATGCGGGGGTGCAACATGCCAACCTCCAGGAAGCGGGCCGGGAAAAGAGGAGATGAAAGCCCGGCTCGCGAGCAAGACTAGCACAAAAGTGTGACGTAAATTGCCAATCAAGTCGAGGGGGATTGCTCAATCAAACTTCTCTGGCCGTGGCCCGACCCTGTTTACTTCTTCCGGGTATAAGTGAACGTTTCCAACATCGATTTCCCGTGGTCATCAAACGTCCACACCTGCTTCAGGTGGTCCTTGTCCGGAATCGTTACGGAAAGCGACACCATGTGCCCCTCATCCGGCGTTTTCGTGCCAGAGACGCGCACGAAACCGAAATCATACTTGCCCGTCGCCGCCGTGCCTGCGGGCGTTTGCATCGTCGGTTGATTTCCCACTGAACAGTAGTGCGTCACCACGATGTGATCGCCATCCAGCGAGTACATGGTGATCATTTCCGATTCATCGGCGCTGCGCAGACGTTCCATCAGCGCGCTTCCATTGGAGACCACCTGATACGTCGCACGCACTTTGGACCCTTGCGCGGTCGTTCCTTCCCACTCTCCGGCCAGCGATTTCAATTGATCAAACGCGGGCGTGGAGCGGGCCGCTGGGTGCATCTCCTGCGCTGTGGCAAAAACGCACAGCGACAAGCAGAGCAGCAGCAAACCGAGTGTGCGGAGACGAACCATACGAATCCTCCTTGCAGCGCGCCGGGAGCCATGACGGCGAGGACTGAGCAGCGCTACGATTCTGGAGGATTCTGGCCCAATGCGGACCGGAAGTCGAGTGCCGAGAACAGTCTCTTCGGAACCGCGGCTGCCCCAATGCCCGGCTGTGGGCAGGTATTGCATGGGCCACGCCGTTCGGTGCTAGGCCATTGACCAACCTGCAAAACCCTACATACCATAGAAAAATGGCTCCGAAGCCCATCATCAATCCCAGGCTGTGTGCATTCGCGTGCTTCGTGTTGATGCTGGCCTTGGCTGGATGCGATGACGCTTCCAAGAAGCCGGTGCAAGCGCGCGTTCCGGCGTTGGACCCGGCGCAGCTTGCCGCCTCCGCGGTGTCCGACGTGGGCGTGCTCCCATTGCGGAATCCGGCCCTGCCGTCCATTGTTTCGCTGCAAGCGCCCATCCCCGGTGGCATCGACTACCTGATCGAAAAGGTGAAGGAAAAATTCGCTTCTGGCGAGTCCAACTACCGGGCCGGCCATTTGGAAGCCGCGCGCCGCGATTTTGATGACGCCGTGGACTGGATGCTCGAGAGCGGCTATGACCCCAACAGTGATGCGCGCCTCAGTGAACTCTTCCATCAGGTGACGGACACGATTTACACCGACGAACTCCAAGCCTTTCGCGCCGGCGATGGCTTCAGCGAGGCTCCGGCGGTCCCCGCGGCCATTGATGAAGTGGCCGAATTGACCTTCCCTGTTGATCCCAAACTGAAGGAGCGCGCCGAAGTTGCCGCCAAGAGCATCTCGCACGACCTACCTCTCACCGTGAACGACACGGTGGTCTCCTATCTCAACTTTTTCCAGACCCCGCGCGGCCGTGCCATTGTGGAAAATGGCCTGCGCCGCTCCGGCAAATACCAGGCGATGATTTCGCGCGTGTTCGGCGAAGAGGGTGTACCGCAGGACCTGATCTACCTGGCACAAGCGGAAAGCGCGTTCCAGCCGCTGGCGCTTTCGCGCGCGGGAGCTCGGGGAATCTGGCAATTCGTGCAGTGGCGCGGGAACGAGTACGGCCTGAAACGCAGTTGGTGGGTGGACGAGCGCCTGGATCCTGAAAAAGCCACGCGCGCCGCGGCCCAGCATTTGCGCGACCTCTACGGCCTTTTTGGCGACTGGTATCTGGCCATCGCCGCCTACAATTGCGGGCCCGGCAACGTCCAGAAGGGTGTGGAGCGCACTGGCTATGCCGATTTCTGGGAACTCTACAGACGCAACGTGCTCCCCCGCGAAACCAGGAATTACGTGCCCATCATTCTGGCGCTCACTTTGATCGCCAAGGACGCCGCGCACTACGGCATCGCCGTGGAGCCCGACCCACCGGATGATTTCGATGTGATCAAGCCAGGGCGCGCCATCGACCTACGCCTGGTGGCGGAAACCATCGATGTGGACGTGGCCACGCTGCGCGCCCTGAATCCCTCGCTTTTGCGGATGGCCACGCCGGAGGATCCCAACTTCGTTCTTTATCTCCCTAAGGGCACATCGGAGAAGTTCTCCGCGGAGATTGCGGACATTCCGCAGGATAAGTGGGTCAGTTGGCGCCGTCATCGCATCGAGCCTAGCGATACCCTTACCTCCATCGCCCGGCAGTACCGTGTAACCCTGGCCGCCATTGCGGATGCTAATGGCCTCGACCGCGGCGAATCCTTGACGCCGGGAGAGAAGCTCATCATCCCCGCCACGCGTCCGCCCGAGGAAACCAAGAGCCGGCTGGTGCGATATCGTGTCCGAAAAGGCGATACCCTTGGCGGCGTCGCCGACCAGTTCAGCGTGACCGCGGAGCAGATTCGCAAATGGAACGGCCTTAAGGCTCCCAGGGTCTCTCGCGGCATGGTCTTGCGCATTTACACCGTCGGGGGCGCCCCAGAAGCGCATGCGGTGCGCAGTTCCGCCAAGTCCAAAAAGCATTCCCCGCAGGCATCGAGCAAGACCCAGCAATAGTCTCCGGCTGAATCCAGGGTTTCTCCTTGCTTGCTCTCTCTCGTGGCCTTGCGTGACTTTCCCAGTGCCGCCAGTCACACCTTTTTCGGTCTGGCCTTAACCTCTTCAGGACACCGGGCCGGGGAGCCTGCGAGAACTCTTGACATCCACGTTGGAGTGGGATAACAAATCGCAAGGGCGGAGTGACTCATCTCCGGCTGGAGCAGCATGCCAAGAACATCGGGAAAACAAGTGCCCCCAGGGGAGGAACGTATGGATTTCGAGAAGGATAATTTTGAAGAGGATGAAGAGCTGTCCCGGCTGGAAGAGGACGAAGAGCTGGGTGGCGATGCCGAGGGCGTAATCGAGGAGCAGGAAGAGATCCTCTTGGCAGAAGATGAACCTGCGGAGGAGCCTGGGGAAGAAACCCCGGCGAAACCCGCCAAGAAGGCGCCTAAGAAGGCGGCGAAAAAGCCCACCAAGAAGGCGCCCAAAAAGGCGGCGAAAAAGTCCGCCAAGAAGGCCAAAGCAAAGCCCAAGAAGGCCGCCAAGAAACGCCGCCGTTAAGCAGTCCGGGCGCACAAAACTCGAATTCCCGGAAGCCCCGCTTCGCTTTCTCGGGGCTTCTTTATTTCGTTTCGCCCGCTGCGCTGATGCGCCGCATTGGCACCAATTCGCCATCGCGTGAAACCCGAGCCACTGCCGCGAGAGCCCCGTTTCGGTGCCCGGCTCGCGCAAGAATGAAAATACGCCCGCGAGCCTCTCTCCCAGCTCTTGCCCAAGCCTGCAAGTACCGTTAGGATAAACGCGTATGTTGCGAGCCACGGAGCACATACGGCGGATGCGCGGCGGCGCGCAGGGGCACCTGATGCGGTGCTCGGACGGCAACTACTACGTCGTCAAATTCCAAAATAACCCGCAGCACCTGCGCGTTCTGGTGAATGAGCTGCTCGGTACACGTTTGGCATCTCGCCTCGGCTTGCCCACCACCCCCGTGGCCGTCGTCGAGGTCAGCCGGGAGCTGATCGCGTTGACTGAAGAATTGTGCATCGAGCTGGCCCGCTCGCGCACGCCTTGCGCCGCGGGGCTGCAGTTCGGCTCGCGCTATCCTGGCGACCCGCGCCGTCTTGTGCTGCACGACTTTTTGCCGGATGAAAAATTACGCGAGGTCAGCAACCTTCATGATTTTGCGGGCATGCTGGTGTTCGACAAATGGACCTGCAACACTAACGGACGCCAGACGCTTTTTTTTGAAGAGCCAGGCCCGGCGCCACCAATGGCAACGGGCGAGGTTCCAGCAGAAAGTCCCCACGTGGCCAGCAGCCGCGCTCTTCCCTATCGCACGCTGATGATCGACCAGGGCTTCTGCTTCAACGCAGGTGAATGGAATTTTCCGGATGCGCCCCTGCGCGGTTTGTACGCGCGCAACCGCGTCTATGAGGGCGTCACCGGAATGCAATCCTTCGGCCCGTGGCTCGAACGGCTGGAACAGCGCATCACTGAGCGCGTGTTGGCGGATCTGGCCGGGGAGATTCCGCCGGAGTGGTACGCGGATGATTACGACGCCGTGATGCATCTGCTGGAACAATTACTGCGGCGAAGGACGCGTGTGCCGGAGCTGCTGCTGTCCGCAAGATCGTCCAACCGGCGGCCGTTTCCGTACTGGAATTGTGACTGGTGATTGGAAAGCCGTGACTCGTGTTTTGTGATTTGTGACTCATGCGGGAACACCGCGGATCGCTCGCCTTAGGTTTTTCACGTGTCACGAATTACGAATCACGAGTCACGCTATGGGGAGAAATGCCATGATCACAGAACGAAACGAGGCCAAAACAAACGAGCGCGCCTGCGCCTACCGCGTGCTTCGCTACACGCCCAATCTCGTGCGAGACGAATGGGTCAATATCGGCGTGCTGGTTTTCGATCCCCTGACCGGCGAGCGCCGCTTGCGCCTGATCGAGGAGCCTGAGGAATATGCGCGCGTGCGCCGCCTGCATCCGCAAGCCGACGAAGAGCTCTTGCGGGCCCTGCGCGATGATCTGGAAAACCGCTTTGCCGGCGCCAGCGAACTCTTCTCGGGCAACGGCCAGGACACGAATTCAGCAACCGGCGGCGGAAACGGCCAGGCCGCCTGGTTGCGGCTTTTGGCCAAGTGGGACGACACGCTCTCCAATGCCTTGCAACTTGCTCCGCAGAAGGGTGTCTACGCCGACGATCTTGACGCGGAAACCGAACGCCTGTACGCCGACCACGTGGCGCCGGCGCGTGCGGCCACGCGAGTTGGGGCACCTGGCAGCCGTAGCGTGGTGCGCTCCTATTGCGCGCAGGTCTTGAAGCAGGCGCGCTTGTGGGAACGCATGCAGAAAGGCGTGCGCGCGGAGGAGTTCACCTTCCCCGGCGATCCCATGCGCCTCGATTTCGGCTACCGCCGCAACGGCACGCGCGGTTTTGTCCAGGCACTCAGCGTGACACGCGCCCCCGCCGATGCCAAGCTGCTCGCCTACACCGTGGACCGCATCCGCCACAAGGTGAACTCCAGCGAATTTACCGCCGTCACCGACGTCGCCCTGATCGCCGAAAACGAACGCCACCGCTTCGTGCGCGACACCTTGCGCGATGCCAGTGTGGAAGCCGTGGCGATGGAAGGCTTCGCGGTCTGGACCGCGAAAATACGCCCGATGATCCAGTGAGCAGTTATCAGTACTCAGTTATCAGTCAGAAGAAGCCGATCGATTTCGCTGCCGGCAGACTTCGAGCCATAGGATAACGAAGGTGACGCTTAGCCGTCACTCTCAGGGGGAATCTGAACATTTCAGAATTTTGCAGGGTCGCGTGAAAGTCTGCCTGGGACAGTTGGGGCCAACCCCCGAAATTCGTTCCGTGATTTTCTTCGATCTACGTCAAACTGAAAACCTAAAACTATTTCTCACCCCGGACGGCTGTCTTGCGCTTTCAGGCTGGAGATCTCTGCCCTTCGGGATTTAACGCGATTGCGCGAGTCGTGGTCCACAGCAATCCTGCCCAAGCTGCGACCTCACGAAGAGATTTTTCTTTCCTTACTTAAAACTTAAAACTGAATACTTAAAACTGTCTCTTTCTCACACCACCGGTTCCGCCCAGTTCTCCAGCGTCTCCTTGACCTTGTGCAGGAACTGGTGCGCGATCGCTCCATCCACCACGCGGTGATCGTAGCTCAGCGTCACGTAGCACATCGAACGGATGGCGATGGCATCGTCCACGACAACCGGCCTCTTCTCGATGGCCCCCAGCCCCAGGATGCCCACGTTGGGCTGGCTGATCACCGGCAAGCCGAAAAGCCCGCCGAACACCCCCGGATTCGTGATGGAGAACGTGCTCTCCTGCACCTCTTCGGGCTTCAGTTTTTTCGATCGCGCGCGTTCCGCCAAGTCATTCAGGTTGCGCTGGATGCCCAGCAGGTTCTTCTCGTCCGCGTTTTTCACCACCGGCACGATCAGACCCCAGTCCAAAGCCACGGCGATGCCGATGTTGATCTCTTTGTGCAGCACCACATTCGTGCCGTCCAGCGAAGAGTTCAGCACGGGATACGCCCGCAGTCCCGCCACCGCCGCCTTCACGAAAAAGGGCATGAAGGTCAGCCTGGTCTCGTAACGCTTCTCGAATTCCTCCCTGGACTTTGCGCGAATCGCGGCAATCTTGCTCATGTCCACTTCATCGACGGAGTATACATGCGCCGAAACATGTTTCGACGCCACCATGTGCTCGGCGATCTTCTGGCGCATCACGCTCAACGGGCGCACTTCGTAGTTCCCGAAATAAATGCGCTCACGTGGGACGCCCACCTGCAATGCGGCAATGAACTGGCTGCCATGCGCTGCCGCCGGGCCGGGTTGGGCCACGCCAGCAGGAGGCGGTGGTGGAATCGTGGGCCTTGCCGTAACCGGGGAAACCCCCGCCGGTGCGCTGGCAAGCGCAGCGCCAGAGGATGCCGCGATCACCGCTTCAATGTCCTGCTTGGTGATGCGCCCGCCCGCGCCGGTGCCCTCAATTGTGGAGAGGTCCACGCCATGTTCTTTGGCCATGCGACGCACCAGCGGCGAGGAATGAATCCGTTCCGCGGAAGCTGCGGGCGCTGCTTGCGCCGTAGGTGCCGCAGATGAAGCTGCTGGGGCGGGAGGTGGGGGCGCAGGCTTGCTGGCCATAGGCGCGGGTGCCGGAACAGCCGGAGCAGGTTTCGGCGCAGGCGTCGTTGTCGCAGGAGTTGGCGCGGGAGCCGACGCTGCCGCCGAGCCCGCCCCATCAATCACCGCCACGACCGTCTGGATGGGCACCGTCTGCCCTTCGGGCACCTTGATCTCTTTCAGCACGCCCGCCGAGGGCGAGGGAATTTCCGCGTCCACTTTGTCGGTGGAGATTTCGAACAGCGGCTCATCCCGCTCGACCTTGTCGCCGGGTTTCTTCAGCCATTTGGTGATGGTGCCTTCAAAGATGCTTTCGCCCATCTGGGGCATGACCACATCGACTGGCATTGCGGTGATCTCCTTGCTCTTTGGAAAACTGCCAACCGGGGCGTTCTTGGCCGGTGAAAGCCAAACCTTTTCATTTTACTCGGAAATCCACCCGAACAAAAACACCTGTCCTGCTCCGTGGCGCGGCGCCTTCCGATTGCCCGGCCTTCCGGGAGTCCGCCGACGGTGACGGGCCTCGAATCAACAGAGCCAGTCACTTCGCTCAACTGGCGAACGTGAGCCGGTTGATTCGGCCTTTAGCGCAAAGATTGCGCGTGCATGTAAATCCACGTGGCAAAGCTCTGCCAAAGCGCCGTTCGCCCAATGGGCATCCGCACCTCTTTTGTTGCAATCAGAAACACGCTGGCCCAAAGCGTGGCGCGTTGCAGTTTCCCCGAAGACCAAAAATCATAGCAAATCACCGCCAACAGCAATAAATAGCAGCACATGGAGGCCGCGCGGAGGTCCCACCACGGCGCCGAAATGGGCCAGCGGACAAAGGCCGCATCCAGCATCGCAATAGTGGCGATTAGGATAAGCCGCTTGTGCGTTGCCGGATGAAAGCGATTGCGGAAGGCGAAATAGATCAGCGTCGAGAAGACAAGGATGTCCGAAAGGGGAACGGCATAAAATGCCAGGGCCTTCATTCCCGGTCCGCCGGGCACATAGTGCCTGACCAGTTCGTCCGTGGCCGCCAGCAGCCCTAGGACCACCATCAGGCAGGCCAAACCAAACCCCAGCAGGCCCAAGCGGCGATGCAGATTCACACGGCCGGTGGCGACCAACGAAGTCTGTACGATCAGCAAGATGATCCAGGAAGAAAACACCGCGCCGTGAACGTGAATCAGCAGGTTTGGCAAGGGAGCTTTGAATACCCCGGCCAGATAATAGGTACGGGCGAAGCCCACAAATACCGAGGCGAGAATGATCAACGCCATGCCTGAAAAAAAGTGATTCTCGAAACGGAGCTTGCTCTGCCGGATTACAGCTGTTGCCACTGTCCCTCCGAATTGATGTGACTTGAGTTGGAACTCACATTGACCACGAGAATGTGGGCATTCTATACCTGTTCTTCCAAAACAGACTTCCGTTCTGTAAGCAGTCTGCGCAAAGCTGTCTGGCGCGTTAACGACGCAGCATCCACCCAGTCACGGTTTTTTGCGGTGCTCGTCGAACCAATTGAGCGTGTACACGACCTTGGCCACCTGGTGGCTCGGACGGCGGCTGAGCCCGTGGGGTTCGCCGGGGAAACGCACCAGGGCGGATTCCACCTTCAGGAGTTTGAGCGCTGCGTAAAACTGTTCCGCTTCGGAAATGGGCGTGCGGAAGTCTTCCTCGCCGGTCATCAGCAGCGTGGGTGTCTTTACATTCTTCACCAGCGAAATCACGGAGCGCTTCATGTAATCGTCGGTGTAATCCCAGGGGTTGCCGGGGAACCAGTATTGGGCGCCGAAGGAGGGCAGGTCCGAGGTGAGCACCCAGCTATACCAGTTGATGACCGGATAAAGGCTGGCGGCAGCGCGGAAGCGATCGGTGTGATCGATCATCCAGCAAGTCAGCACTCCACCCCCGGATCCGCCGGTCACGAACAGGTTGTCGGAGTCGATGTACCCCCTGCCCAGCAGGGCATCCACGCCGGAATTGAGATCTTGAAAATCGTTGCCGGGATAGGCGTGGTGAATCAGGTTGGCGAATTCCTCGCCGTAACTCGTGCTGCCGCGCGGGTTGGTATACAGGATCACGTAGCCCTTGGCGGCCCAAATCTGCGCGTTCAGGTCAAAGCGATCTCCGTAATTAGAGAAAGGACCACCATGAATTTGCAGGATCAGCGGATACTTTTTTGCGGGATCAAAATCCGGCGGTTCGATGATCCAGCCTTCCACTTTGCGTTTGTCGAACGACGACTCGTACCAGAATTCCTCGACGGCGCCGAGTTTCTTGGCGGTGAAGAGTTCGCGGTTGAGAGAAGTGATGACGGAGGGCTTGGGATTCGCCAGAGACGCGGCCGAGATATCGCCCGGATCGCTTGGGGTGTCATATTGGAAGGCGAAAGCATTGTTGTGGGCGACACTGAAATTGGCGCCCAGGTTCAGGTGGTCGGCGAGAACCCTGACTGAGCCCTCGAGCGAATAATAAGCCAGCTTGGTATCGCCCTGATCCGTGTAGCTGAAGAAAATGCCCTTTCCATCGCCAGCCCAATGGGGAGCCGACGCATCGCGATCGAGTTTCAGAGTGACCGGGCGCGGGTTGCTTCCGTCACGGCTGGCAAGGTAGAGATACGTGGTCTGATGACCCTGGTAACGATCGTCGAATCCCGTGTAGGCAATCAGTTTTCCGTCAGGCGAGATTTCCGGTGACTCGTTGGGGCCGTTGCGGTGGCTGAGTTGCGTGAGGGAACCATCCACGAGGCGAAGCTCGAACAGTTCGGTGTGCAGGGGTTCGTACTCGTAGTTGGCCGTTCCATTCATCGAAAAAATTAGCGATTTTCCATCCGGGGCCCAGGAGGGGTAGGAGCCACCAAACCCCTGGGCGCCGGGGCCGTGGGGAAATTTCCCGGTAGTGAGCTGGCGGGGCGCTCCTCCATCGGCGGCAACAACAAAAATTTGCGAATAGCCCGGTTTCAGGTAGCCCGGCCCGTTGAAGCGGTAAATCAGATCCTCATACACTTTCGGTGAATCGGCCCATTTGGCGCCCTCCGGCGCTGGCGGAAGCGTGGCGATTTTCGGCGGGGCAGCGGAAACGAGCGAGTTGAAGGCGATCTGCTTTCCATCGGGAGACCAGGAAATGCCAGTGGGCGGGTTTTCCAGGTCGGTGAGTTTGGCACTCTGGCCGGAATCCATCCAGCGAACATAGAGCTGCGGCTTTCCCTCACGATCAGAGATGTAGGCGAGCCGCGTGCCATCGGGCGACCAGCGCGGAGACGATTCGATGTACGCGCCCGTTGTAAGAGGACGGTGCTCGCTGCCCTCAAAATTCACAATCCACAGATTTGCAACTCGGCGATCCGAGCTGATGTCCGCGGACTGGCGCACGTACACAATGCGCTTACCGTCGGGAGAGATTTGCGGGTCGGAAGCCACCTGGACGCGAAAAACATCCATGGGCTCCAGCCGGTCGGCAATCTGTTGAGTTCTGGCACCGAAGGGGAAAAGCAGGACTGAAACAATTAAGGCTGCGCGGAAGCGGAGTTTTAGAGACACGGCGGCATCCTTTCGCGGATGCATGTTAGGAGTGAAGTCGAACGAAAGTCAATGGAGAGAGGTAACGCTGCGATCATCACGGTGATCCTGGCAGCTCTTCTTCGTTTAATTCCTCATCCCTGGCCTTTCACAATCGCCTTGATGAAGTCGGTCTCCTCCACCCGGTACGGTTTCCCATCCGTCTGAAAGATATCGTGGTGCCACTGCGCCAGCTGACGCTCCGTGTACGGCTTCTGCCAGGAATCCCAGGGATAATACGTCTGCGTCTTCCCCGCCACCAGCCCCCAGTTGTACGCCGCTACGTGATATTTCTTCGCCAGCGGCAATATGTCCTGGAACGTGCTGCCATTTCCCCGCGCCATGTATTCCGTGCAAAGAATCGGCCGGTGATACGGCTGCAGCCACTTCACGCGCTTCTCGAACTCCTCGGGCTTGTCGTAGCAGTGAAAAGAAATCACGTCGGACAGCTCCACCTGGATTTTCTGAATTGCTCCGAGCTTCTCCGGTGACGACCAATCTTCCCACAGCCCGCTGGTGAGGGGTTGCGTCGGCCCTGCGGCGCGTGCCCAAGCAAATGCTTTGGGCAGCAGCGCTGCAACCAGCGCAACCTTATTCGCCACCTCTGTCTTTTCGTAACTGCCTTCATTCGTGCCGCCCGGCTCGTTCCATATATCCCAGCCCAGCACGCGCTCATCGTGCGAAAACGCGCCAACCACTCCCTTGACGTACGCTTCTAGCCGCGGATATTGCGCCGGGTCCTTCAACGCTGCCGCTCCCGGGCTCTGCACCCAGCCGGAATTGTGTACGCCAGGCACCGGCGCATGCTGTTTCCCTAATTTTGGGTAAGGATCCCAGCAGGAATCGAACAGCACGAACAGCGGACGGATGTGGTGCTTGTTCGCGATGGTCAGGAATGTGTCGATCCGTTTCTTGAAACCTTCCGGGTCCTGCTGCCACAGCAGGTCATGGAGGAAGACGCGCATGGTGTTGAATCCCAGCGACTCCGCCCAGCCCAGTTCTAGGTCAATGCGCTGCGGGTCAAAGGTGTCCGCCTGCCACATTTCCAATTCGTTGATGGCGTTCGCGGGGATGTAATCGCTCCCCACGAGCCAAGGCTGATTGGCGTACCAGTCCTGTGCGCGCTGCTCGCTCCATCGAGGCGTTTGTGCTGCGCACCCCATTGCCACGCACAGCATTGCAGTTGCGCCGATCATGAACTTCCGCATCGCTGCCTCTCTTCCGGAACTAATATTTCGCCAATTCCTTGGCTGCCGCGAACACCTTCTGCGCGTTCGGCAAAAACGCTTCTTCCAGCGTCGGCGCGTACGGCACCGGCATGTCCAGCGAAGCTACCCGCAGCACCGGCCCGTCGAGTTCCTCAAAAGCTTTCTCGCACAGCACCGCGGCAATTTCACCAGCGATGCCACCTGTCTTTGTGTCTTCGTGCACCACCAGGCATTTATTAGTTTTCTTCACCGACTGCAGAATCGTCTCCTCGTCAAGCGGCAGCAGCGTTCGCAGATCGATTACTTCCGCTTCGATCCCTTCTTTCGCCAGCGCCGCTGCGGCGTCCAGCGAGGTGTGCATCATCGCCGCGTAGGAAAGGATCGTCAGGTGTTTTCCTTCGCGCCGCACCACGGCCTGGCCCAGCGGCACCGTGTAATCGCCAGCGGGAATCTCTTCCTTGATGCGGCGGTACAGGAATTTGTGCTCGAAGAACAGCACGGGGTTGTTGTCGCGGATGCTGGCCTTCAGCAATCCCTTGGCATCATAAGGCGTCGAGGGATACACCACCTTCAATCCCGGCGTGTGCACGAAGTACATCTCGGGATTTGCCGAATGAAACGGC
The DNA here is from genome assembly GCA_963702915.1 of Candidatus Acidiferrales bacterium. GTDB lineage: Bacteria > Acidobacteriota > Terriglobia > Acidiferrales > UBA7541 > Acidiferrum. The sequence continues at coordinate 4,041,854 of OY969770.1, read as the reverse complement.
CCGCCATGAACACCGCCGCCCGACGGGCCACGAATCACCATCGGTGCGGGTGCATTCCACAAGTAATGCCCCTTGGCCACGAAGTTCGTGATCTGGTTGAACGCGCACAGAATGAAATCGATGAATTGCATTTCAGCGATTGGCCGCAGCCCCAGGTAGCTCATCCCGCAGGCCGCACCGATAATCGCGCTTTCGCTGATGGGAGTATCGATCACGCGCTCCCAGCCGAATTTTTCCAGCAGGCCTTCGCTGGTCTTGAATGCACCGCCGTACACTCCCACATCTTCCCCGATGAGCACCACGGTCGGGTCCGCGGCCATCTCCTCAAACATGGCCTGCTTGATCGCTTCCAGAAAGGTGATCGCGGCCATGGTCAGCGCCCGCCTTTCCTGGCACTCTTACCGGTGGATTTCTTGCCGGCGTTCTTCGCAGCCAGTGTCGGTGACTCTTGGGGCTTCTGTTCTTGCGGAACATCACCAAAATGAATTGGCGCATTCCTGCCAGCGGAACTTTTCCCCCGCCCGAATCCTTCAACGGTCCACACGGGCTCGACGCAGCTCTTTGGCGGCATCACCTCCGCAATCGGACGCTCCCACTTCGCGCGAATCTTGTGACAATCATCCCCGGTACAATAAACCCCGCCATTGACGGTCTCAGCCGGCGGCATCGGCGAATTTTCCGCAAACTCGCGGTCTTTCTCCAGCAGACTTGTCAGCTTGTCTTCCATCTCTTTCTTGCTATTTGCGTCCAGCAATTTCTCCTTCAGCAAAAAGGCTTCGTATAACGCAATGGGGTCGCGCTTCTCCCAGTATTCCCGTTGTTCTTTGGGAACGTACTCCGCGGGATCGTGCTGCGCATGCCCGCGCCGCCGGAACGTCTTCGCTTCAATCAGGATGGGCCCGTCACCCGCCCGCGCGCGTTCCACCGCTTCCTTCGCCGTGGTGTACATCTCCACCACGTTGTTCCCATCCACGATATAACTCGCGATGCCGTACGCTTTCGCGCGGTCCGCCAGATTTACCAGCCGCACCTGCCGCTGTACTGGCGTGGAATAAGCCCACTGGTTGTTCTCCAGAATCAGCACAAACGGCGCGCGCTGCGACGCGGCAAGATTTAGCCCTTCGTGAAACACGCCCGTGGAGCTGCCGCCATCCCCGATCCAGGTCATCGCCACGATTTTCTGCCCCAGGTACCTTCCCGCGATGGCCACACCCGCCATCACCGGGATCAGGTCGCCCAGCATGGAGATCGGCGAAACGATGTGCAGATCTTCCAGGTCCCCGAAGTGGCTCGTGCCGTCTTTGCCTTTTGTCGGCGAAGTGAATTTCGCCATGTGTTGCGTGAAAATATCGCGCGGCGGCACGCCCTTCACCAACAGCGCCCCGATGTTGCGGATCATCGGCGCCAGCCAGTCGCGTTTTTCCAGCGCGTACGCCGTCCCCACGGAAATCGCTTCCTGTCCCAGGCTGGAATAGAGCCCGCCGACAATTTTGTTCTGCCGGAATAGCCGCGTCATGGTCTCTTCGACCTCGCGGTTCAAGCGCATGTAGTAGTAGAGGTCGAGGTATTGCTGCGGCGTGAGTTTGCTTTTGCGGCGCGATGCGATGGCAGGCATGGTCGGCGGCTCTCCGGATGGCAGCCCGGTCACCTATGATAAATCGGAAGCCGCGCGCCTCCTAATGCGGGGCGCTCGTGTTTTCCGTAAGAACACGGCAAAGGGAAGGCCTTCACGGCGCTGGAAAAAGGTCAACAAGTTTCTATGAAAGAGGCCACGTTCGGGGAGCGGGTTTGCACGAAGCAGCTCGCTCCCTATCAGTCAATTAAGGAGGCTCTGCCGGCTGTTTGGTTCAAGATCCTTTCTTGACGCTCGAGGCATGCTTCTGAACGAAAATGAGAAGCACGTTCCAAACCAATATGGCGATGAGGAGGGAGAGCAATATCGAAGAAAGTTGTTCGTGATTCTTTTCTACAAGGTATTGCCGGTTTTGCACAATCTTTTCGTAGGTCTCGTGATTGCAGCTTAAGTAGGTGACGGAAATAAATCCCATTAAAGCCGGAAAAATCACCCCGCAAGGAAAGAGCTTCTTCAGGACGGATGGCAAACGGTTTCCCGACGCAGTCTCCACGAACTCGCCAAACGAGCGCCGCAGATAGAAATACACCAGTGTGCCGAGCACGATGGAGATGGCTGCGCCTGCAAAATAGGAGGCGATCAGATATTGCTCATTGGTCATTTTTGATCTTCAGTGTGGCGACGAGAATGGTGACCACCACGACGTAGACGCCCACAGATAGGAGTGTCGATTGCATGGCGGACGAAACGCCTTCGGCCACCTTCCAAACAAACTGCATGAAGTGAGAGCCAGCCGGCAACTCGAAGGAAACTCCCACCGCTACGGAGAGCGCGGAGAGAAAAAGGACAAGAAGGAATGATCGCAAATAGAAGGTCACGCCTCCGGGCAGCTTGACGGTGTGTTCCAGCAGTTCGCACAGGCTGTCGCGCAGCAGAAGAAACAAGATGGTTGGCACGGCGAGCGAAAGTACCAGCAAAACCAGGAATGCGCCTGGGTTAGGGCCCATACTTTCCTCCTCGCGGTTTGCGGCGAACACTCAACCGCGTCCGCTGACGGCTCTTTCTGGGGATGAGTTCCTGACGCGAGCATATCACTTCCGCTTTGCCTCAACACTCGGCGGCTTTACAAACTCCCTACAACGAAGCGGGAACTTTCTCCTCAAATCCGGAGAGAGAGTAGGCAAGTTGTTCGCGCGAGATGACGCGCGGCGCGAAGGAGAACAGTTCAGCGAAGTGATGGGCGAGGCTTGGCTTCACTTCGTCCAAGGCGACGTTGCGGGAGAGGAGCTTTTCAAGCGATGTGGCTTTGCGCTCCGCGATGCCGCAGGGCACGATCAAATCGAAATAGCGCAGGTCCGTCGAAACATTGTAGGCAAAGCCGTGGGAGGTGACCCAGCGGCTGATGTGCACGCCAATTGCGGCGAGTTTTTCCTCGGTGGCGTCGCGCTCCGTGACGGGATTGACCCAAATGCCCGTTTTCCCCGGAACGCGGAACCCGGTGAGTCCGAAATCAGCGGTGGTGCGGATCATCGCCTCTTCCAATGTGCGCACGTACCAGCCCACATCGCGCTTGATGGCTCCGAGATTCAGGATTGGGTAGCCCACAATCTGTCCCGGCCCGTGGTAGGTGACATCTCCGCCGCGATTGGTCGCGTGCAACTCAACGCCCTTCTGCCGCAGGACGTGTTCCGAGACCAGCAGGTTCTCCCGCTTCGCGTTCCGCCCCAAGGTGATGACATGTGGGTGTTCGCACAGCAGCAGCACATCCTCCATCGCTTCGGCCTTCCGCGCGGCTGCCAGGCGCTGCTGCAGAGCGTAAGCTTCGGAGTAGGAGATGAGACCCAGGTCGGTGATAAGCAGAGAATTCATTGGGAAATGCTGTTTTAAGTTGTAAGTTCTCAGTTTTTAGTAAGGCAGAAACAAATCACTCACTCCAGCCTTTCGGTGCCATAAGTGACGGATCTTGGTTCGACTAAAAACTGACAACTGATTACTTACGACTAGACGTTGATCTGCAGGCCGCGAACCGACGCGAACGCATCCCCCATGGCTTCCCACACCGTGGGATGCGCGTGAATCATGTTCATCATGTCGTCGATGGTGCCTTCCAAATGCAGCACCGTGGTGGCCTCTGCAAGAATCTCCGTGGCCAGCGGCCCGATGATGTGAATCCCCAGCACCTCGCCATAAGTCTCGTCGGAAACCACCTTGACGAAGCCGCCGTGACTTCCCAAGATAGTGGCTTTGCTGTTGCCAACGAAGGGGAATTTCCCCGTTTTCACTTTATATCCCGCGTCGCGCGCCTGATTTTCCGTCAACCCGATCGAGCCAATCTGCGGCTCGCAATACGTCGCATTGGGAATGCGTGTCTTCAGGATCGTGTGCGTCGGCTTGCCCGCGATGTGCGTGACCGCGACGATCCCTTCCATCATCGCCGCGTGCGCGAGTTGCGGCAGCCCCGCCACGATGTCACCGATGGCATACAAATTCGGTTCCGCCGTCTCCATGAATTCGTCCACAAGCACAAACCCGCGATCCAGCTTCGCCTTGGACTTTTCCAGCCCACAATTCTCCGTCATAGGCTTGCGCCCCACAGCCAGCAGCAGCTTTTCCGCCTGCAGCGTTTGTGGCTTTCCGTCTTTATCTTTGAACGACACCGTCACACTCTTGGCGTCCGTCTTCACGCCATCCACCATGCATCCCGTCTGGATGGTAATGCCTCTTTTCCGGTATGCCTTGTCCAACTCCGCGGAAATTTCCTCGTCTTCCACCGGCACGACCCTCGGCAGCGCTTCCAGTATGGTTACCTCGGTGCCAAAGGAATTGTAGATGGACGCAAACTCCACGCCCACCGCTCCTGCCCCAATCACAATCAGCGTCTTGGGAATCTCGGGAAGATCCAGGATGGAGCGGTTCGTCAAAATCGTTTTGTGGTCCGGCTCAATTCCGGGCAGCGCCTTCGCTTCCGAGCCGCTCACCATCAAAATGTTGTTCGCTTCAATCGTGGATTTCTTGCCGTCTTTCTCGACGCTCACCGTGCCCGGGCCTTCGTATTTCCCCCAGCCCTGCACCCATTCCACCTTGTTTTTCTTGAACAGAAACTCGATGCCTTTGGCGTGCTTCGTCACAATCTTCGATTTGCGCGCCAGCACCTTGCCCCAATCGATCTTCAATCCGCTGACTTCAAAACCCAGTTCCGCCGCATTTTTCATGTGGTCGTAAACTTCGGCGTGATACAGCAGCACCTTCGTTGGAATACAGCCCACGTGCAGACACGTTCCCCCAAGATAGGGATCTTTCTCCACCACGATGGTTTTCAGCCCTAATTCGCCCGCGCGGATTGCCGCCACATAGCCGCCCGGTCCGCTGCCAATAATTGCGATGTCGTACTTAGCCACGCGCATTCTCCCATCTGAAGGGCCAGGGCCAATTCTGTTTTGGAGGCCGGGCCGGAATGCCGCTGCCACCGAATTTTGCGGTACAGCAGCGCAAAGTCACGCAAGAATGCCGGCCAGACGCCGCCAGATTTCAGCCTGAGTCATGTCAAAAACCACCGGCAATTCTGCAGTGTAGCAGCGGGTTGCAAAGCTTAGCAACTTGCCTCAACCCACCACGCTCCACGGTACTACTGGCCACCGGTCGCAGCGCAAAGCAGCGCCTTGGCGTGCCGAAACGGAACTCGGCCGCCCTCTATCCCCTGTTTTCCAGCGAAGCAAACGTGAAACCTCGCAATTTTCCCAAATTGGCAAGGCTTTTCCGCTCACACTTCCATTATTTTTTATTTTCTTCTTGCACCTATTACTCCATAGGAATATATCAATATCCGTTAGTGCCCAATCGGTATAAGAGTCTCCTATAAACTCATTAATAACCGCGAGGGTCCTCATGGGGAAAACAACCGAAGGGAACTGGTTTTGCGAAAATCGGGCTTGCGGCTGGTCCGGAACCTTGTCTTTGTCCGACAGGGATGAGCTCAACCCGCGTTGTGTCTGCGGTTGGTCTTTGAAGCGTGCCAACCTCCCGCTCGCTTCGCACTACCTGGAATTTCTCCGGAATGAACAATCGTTAGGGGAGCACGGGCAAACCAGAAAGGAATAGCTTTTCATGCACGTCATTCGAATGGATCCAGCCTCTGTTCGTTGCAGCACACCTCTGGTGGTTCGCGCCAGCCTGCCGCGCACCTTTCGTGGTCTCTGCGCGTTTGTCGAAATCGGCCTCTTGTCCTGCGGAATTTATCTGCTTGCGGAGGTTAGCCTCAAGCCACTGGAAGCCGATCAGGTTTCCATTCTCGGCGCGGGTGTGCTGCTCGCGCTGGCCAGCGTCCTGCTCTTTTATCTGGTTCGTCCGCATCGCAGGGAGGCTCTGACGAGACCAGACGAACGCCGCTCATCGTGGGAATGCCATGAACATTCGGTCTTCCCCGCAGGCGATGGTTCTGCCGAGGCTCGCGGGGATACCGCGCGCGCGCTCCTGAACAAGCACGATCTCCCTGGTCCCATGTGACTTTCGCTCAACTTCGCGACATCTCCGGTAGGTATCGCTCCTGCAGAATCTGGCGATGGTGCCGCTCGTGTCCCGCAAGAATGAAGGCCAAGGCGCGCGCGCTAATTTCCTTCTGATTGGCCACGCCGCGCCTCAACCACACTTCCGCATCGAACGACCGCAACAGCGCAATGCTCGCTCGACGCACTGCTGTGAACTCTTCCAGGAGCTCCGTCAGAGCATGCGCTTGGAAATTCCCCGCTTTCACATAATCATCCTGCTCGAAGCCTGCCAGCGGCGTTTGATCTCCGCGCGCAATCCGCAACATGCGGTAGGCAAAAATACGCTCCGAATCGCTGATGTGCCCCAGCAACTCTTTGACGGACCATTTTCCCTCTGCGTAGCGGAACTCCGCCTCTTTTTCGCTCAAACTTCCCAGCAGCAACTTCATCTCTCGCATCTGTGCTTCCAGGGTTTCTGCGATCTCCCCATCGGGCACCATCGCAATATATTTCTCATAAAATGGCGCGTACTCGCTCGCCTGCGGACGATTCTGTGTCATGATGTTTTTGCCTCCCAATCAGCGGCAGAGTGCCAATTATAGCGGGCATCGCCGGAACTGAGGCATCTTGAGAACAATCGAAGCCAATATGGCCGAATTGAATTTCAGCATCATGCGCGTAGCCTTTCAGGGCGAACCCGGCGCCTTCAGCGAAGCCGCGGCGGTGCAATTGCTCGGCGAATCCATTCACACCGTTCCTCGCCCCACGTTCGATTCCACGTTTCGCTCCATTGCCGAAGGCGTTGCTGATGCTCTGCTCTTGCCGCTAGAAAACACCCTGGCGGGATCCGTTGTGCGCGTGTATGACCTTCTGCTGGAAAGTCCGCTGGAAATTTGCGGCGAAACCATTCTCCCCATCGAGCATCACCTGATCGGCCGGCCCGGCTCGTCATTCGATGGGCTTCGCTCCGTCGCTTCTCATCCCATGGCTCTGGCCCAGTGCGAGCGCTTCTTCGAGACTCACCCCCATTTGAAGCGCGTGCCCGCTGAAGACACTGCCGGCAGTGTCCGCGAAATGATGGCTCGCGATGATAAATCCTTCGCCGCCATTGCCGGACGCCGTGCCGCCCAGCACTATGGCGCCGTCATCCTGCGCGAAAGCATCCAGGACAACGCGGAAAATTTCACGCGCTTTGTGCTGCTTCTCCCGCCGGATCAGGCCAAGCGTTTCCGGCAACCTGGGGCCGGCAAAGTTGCGCTGGCCATGCGCCTCGCCCACAAGCCCGGCGCCTTGCTCGCCTCCCTCGAACCGTTCGCCAAACACAGCGTCAATCTGCTGAAAATCGAGAGCCGCCCCATCCATGGAAAACCCTTCGAGTATCAGTTCTACCTGGACGTCGAAGCCGCTGGCCACGATGCGCTGGAAAGCGCTTTGAACGAAGTTCGCCAGGCTACTAGCGAGTTGCGCGTTCTGGGCCGCTTCGCTGCTGCTCGTCGGTGACCTGTTCCTGTCGCTCCCGGCGCTCGGGGAAATTCAATCTTCTCGGAATCTCTGTTACATTCACTCCATGTTGACGGCCATCACCCGCGAAGTCAGCTCCTCCTTTGCGAATTGCGAACTGAGTTTCATTCCACGCCAGCCCATCGATCTGGCCAAGGCTCGCGCCCAGCATCGCGCCTACCAGGAACTCTTGCGCAAGCTGGGCGCTCGCGTGAACACGTTGCCCGAGGAGCCGGCTCTTCCGGATTCCATGTTCGTTGAAGATCCCGCCATCGTGCTCGACGAACTAGCGGTGATCTGCCCGCTGGGCACAGAGACGCGCCGAAAAGAAGCAGCTTCCCTGGCGGCCGCCCTGGAGAAATACCGTAAACTGGCCTTTGTAAAATTGCCGGGCTTGCTAGAGGGCGGCGATGTCTTACGTGTCGAAAAGAAAATATTCGTGGGTCTGACGCGGCGCAGCAATCCGGAGGGTATGCGGCAACTCGCAGTCATCCTCTCGCAATACGGCTACGATCTGACGGCTGTGCCCATCTCCGGCTGCCTGCACTTGAAATCCGCGGTCACTTGGCTGGGCCGCAACACGTTACTCGGCAATCGCGCTTGGTTTCAGTGGGCGCGCCTGCCGGGATTTGACTGGATCGACGTTGACCCCGCCGAGCCGCACGCCGCAAACGCGTTGGCCATCGCCGATACGGTGGTTTTTCCCGCCTCGTTCCCACGCACCAGGGAGCGCATTGAGGCCAAAGGGTTTCGTGTAACGCCCATCGAAATCGGTGAGCTCCAGAAAGCGGAATCGGGATTGACGTGCTCCAGCCTGCTGTTCGATGCGCCGGAGTGACCCTGCAAAAGGGAGTGATTTGCGCGCATCTGGGAACATCGGTCTGCCCCCCGCAAATTTCGCTTGGAATTCCCGGTTGGTATGCTAGTCTATTAAAGATGTCGGCTAACCTCACGAAGCGAAGCTTCTCCCGGACCACGCGGTCGATCATTTCGACTACGACGATTACCATGATTATGTCCACTACCACCGCTTCGGGTGACGGGAGAAACGGCTAGCCGCCAGAAAGTTTCCAACCCACCGCCTGAAGCGAACCGGGCGGTGGGTTTTTTAGTTTCTACCCTCCCCCAGAGTCGCTTCCGCGGTACACAATCAAGGAGCATTTGCCATGTACCCGGAACAGCAGGAAGCAGCCCCCGCAGCAGAAGTTCCCTTAGCGCCGCGCCCAGCGAGGAATGGCATCGTCGCAAAGGGCACCCATTCCCAAGCGCGTGGCATCGCCTTTAAGTTTGGCGGTTCCTCCTTGCTTGGCGCCGATCGCATGCTTCGCGCCGCCGCGCTGGTGCGCAATGCGGGGGTGGCCGCGCCGGTAACCGTCGTCGTCTCCGCGATGAAGGGCGTTACAGACAAGCTCCTCGAAATCGCCGGGAAACTCGAGCGCAAGGAGTTCGCCAAAGCTCGCGAGGCAGCGGAAAGCACCGTCGCGCTCCACCTTAATGTGCTCGACGGCCTGCAACTTCCCGAGCGCCACCACACCCAGGTCTGCCACGAGCTGAAACTTCTGGGCCGTGACCTGCTCCATGAAACGCCGCAGCGCGGGCCTGTCATTGTGGATCCCGCTCTCTATGACCGCCTGGCCTCCTTTGGCGAACGCTTCAGCGCCCGCTTGTTTGCCGCGGCCCTGAATAAACTCGGCTGCGTCGCCGTTCCAGTGGCTTCGTCGGACTTTGTCCTCACTTGCGACACCTTCCGGCACGCTGTCCCCTATATCGCACATACCCGCCAGCGCGGCCGCGAGGTTCTTTTGCCGCTGCTGCAATTAGGCATCGTGCCCGTCGTTACGGGTTTCATCGGTGCAACTCCGGATGGCCGCATTACCACGCTGGGTCGCAACAGTTCCGATTTTTCAGGCGCCCTCGTCGCTCACGTTGTGGACGCAAAAGAACTTGTCATCTGGACCGACGTGGACGGCGTTTTCACTGCTTGCCCGCGCGAAACCGCTGAGGCTAAACTCCTTCACGAATTGAGTTACGATGAGGCTCACGCTTTGGTCTCCGGCGGCGCCAAGGTGCTTCACCCGCGGGTGCTGCCACTCGCGGCAGAGCACGACATGACCGTGTGGGTCAGGAATACTTTCAAGCCGCACTTGCGCGGAACGCGCATTGGGCCGGCGCAAGATGGGGGTGCAGCATGATTGCTCTGGCAGACGGGAAAAAATGGCGTGCTGGCGTCTTGGGTGCAACCGGCATGGTCGGGCAGCGGTTGGTAAAGCTGCTTGCCGATCATCCATGGTTCACTTTGACGGAAGTTGCGGCCTCGGAGCGTTCCTCCGGCAAAGGCTATGCTGAGGCAGTGCGCTGGCATCTCGAAGGTCCCGTGCCGGAGGTGGCGCGTGGCCTGGTCGTGAAGGAACTTGAGCCCAACCTGGATTGCGATTTCCTCTTCTCGGCGCTCGATTCTTCGGTGGCTGGCCCGGCAGAAGAAGACTACGCACGCCGCGGCTATCCCGTCGTCAGCAATTCACGAAATCACCGACAGGACCCCGACGTTCCGCTGCTCATTCCGGAAGTCAACGCCGCGCATCTGAATGCCATCCCGGTTCAGCAGAAAAACCGTGGATACGACACAGGATTCATTGTCACCAATCCTAACTGCTCGACGGCTGGACTCGTTGTCGTGCTGAAGCCTCTGGCCGATGCCTTTGGACTCGAGAAGGTTTTCGTCGTCACCCTGCAAGCTATCTCTGGCGCGGGCTACCCCGGCGTACCGGCGCTGGACATTCAAGGCAATGTCGTTCCATTCATTAGCGGGGAAGAAGAAAAAATGGAAGCGGAGCCGCAGAAACTGCTCGGCAAATGGGACGGCAACCGCTTCATCGGCGCAGGGCTGGGCATCAGCGCTCACTGCAACCGCGTCCCGGTGGTGGATGGCCACCTGGAATGTGTTTCTCTGCGCCTAAAGAAGACCGCGACGCTCGACGAGGTCCGCGAAACACTGCGCTCCTACCAGGTCTACGACGAGTTGGCCTCTCTCCCTACCGCCTTGAAACATCCCGTGGTCGTGCTGGACGAACTCGATCGTCCGCAGCCCCGCAAGGATGCCAACACGGGCCACGGCATGGCCGCCGTGGTCGGGCGCATCCGTGAGTGCCCGCTGCTCGACGTGAAGCTTACTTTGCTTTCTCACAACCTGGTCCGAGGCGCGGCGGGCGCAGCCTTGCTCAACGCGGAACTTCTCGCCGCGCAAGGCTACCTGAAGTCGCGCAGCGCCTCGCGCGATCAAAGCGCCGAACCCGTTTCCCGCTGATCTTTGCTTTGGCCCCGATATTTGAATAGCTGTTCACGCTACTCTTTCGGAAATTTTTTAGGGAACGAAGTAATACCTCACCAGTTGATAAAAAATCGGCGCGGCGAAGCACAGCGAATCAATGCGGTCCAGAATTCCACCGTGTTCTTCGACCACGATGCCAAAGTCCTTGATTCCGATGTCGCGCTTGATCGCGCTCATCACCATGCTTCCGCAAAACCCCAATACACAAATGGTGAACGCCATTCCCGCGGATTGCAGCGGCGTGAACGGCGTGGCCCACCACAGCGCCGTGCCCAACGCCGTCGCGCTTAACACTCCGCCAAAGGACCCTTCCCACGTTCTGTTGGGGCTGACGCGCCACGCGATCTTGTTTTTTCCGATAAGCTTGCCCCATACGAATTGCAGCACGCCGCTCATCTGATCCACGATCACCAGGTACAGCAGCAACCGCGCGTCCCGGCTTTCATAAGCCGGAATACCCAGCATCAGCAATGCCGGCACATGGCTCAGGCAATAGGCGCACACCATGATCCCGAATTGAATTTTTTCGGTGCGTTCCAGAAAGCTTGCCGTGTCTCCCGCGATCGCGATGCTGGTGGGAACATATACAAAGACCAGAACAGGAATTAGGACAGCGGCAAAAACGTACCAGTGGAGGCCAATCAGGCAATACTGCAGCGGCATGATCACGAAGAAGCTCCAGAAGAGCGTGCGGTGATCCCCCCGTCGCGTCGGCACCAGCGTCATGTACTCGCGCAGCGCCAGAAACGAAATCAAGCCAAACAGGACCAGCGAACCGACGCGGCCCATCAGGATGGACGCGGCAAAAATCGCGCACATCTTCCACCAAGCGCGGATGCGCGCATTCACATTCTCGATTGTCGCGCGGTTTGCGTCGCCCTTTCGGCGGCGCTTCATCCAGCGCACGATCAAGGTAGAAACAAACAGCAGGAACAACGCGCCGCCAAACAGCCACAGCAGCTTCACATCATGAAACGCTTGCGGCATCAGGCGTTTCCAATCCGCCGCAAACTGCTGACGGCTTCTCGCGCGCGTTCCAGAAAGGCTTCTTTTTCTTCGCCCGGTTCCACTTGGATCGGTTTGCCAAAGGTCAAAAGGCTCAACATGGGCACGGGCAGAACTTCTCCCTTGGGCAAAATGCGGTTCATGTTCTCAAGATACGCTGGAACAAGTTCCACATCCGGGCGGCGCAAGGCCAGGTGATACAGTCCCCCGCGAAACTCCCCCAGTTTTTCGCCGTTGCCGCGCGTCCCCTCCGGAAAAAGAATCAGCGAGTATTCCGTACCCAGCGCCGCGGCCATCTGCTCGGTCAATGCGTTCGCCGCAATTCGCGCTTCTTCGGGGGTTTTCGCCTGGGCCATGGCGCCCCGTTGCACCAGCACGGCGTTGAACACATTCGTCACCACATAACGCCGCACCGCCGAACTTTCCCAATAGTCCTGCGCGGCCACGGGTCGTGTATGTGCGCGCAAATCCGAAGGCAGCGCGGACCACAACACCACAAAATCCAGATGGCTGGTATGATTTGCGAAGTAGATACGCTGCTTTTCGTCGGGCTCGCAGCCTGCCCATTGCACCTGCACCCCAGTGATCCCGCGGGCAACCGCCGCCAGCAGACTTGCAACGGGATGGACTCCGCCGTTCATCAGGGCATTCAACCTCGCAGTTCCAGCAGCCCGAAGACAATCGCGCCGAAGCAACGCCTGCTCAGCATTCGCGGCGTCCTTTGGAGTTTTGGCCTGAGTTTATACATCCTGGGCATGTTGCTTGCCCCCATCCTACTCGCTAGGACTCCCCAAAGAACAGCGCCGCTGCGGAAAATCTCTCGGCGCCGCGGGGCCAAGCATGCAGCGCAGGGCGAGTGTTCGAGGCCTGTGGTTTTTTCTTGCGTTTGTGGCCGTGCATAGCGAGCGCCTTGTCTCTCGCCATGTCAGGTAACGATCGACGTCTGCAACTCGCGCCCTTGCGCATATTCCTGCAGCAGCGCGGTCATGCGCTCGCACCAGCGCTCTAGCCCTTCGCTGCCACCAAATCCCACCAAAATCGCTATAACGCGTTTCGTCGCTGGCGTAACCATGGTCCGCTCGGAATCGCTTGTTGGGCTCCCATGTGGCCCGGCCGCGTCGCAAAACACCGGCAGACCTTCCAGATTAAGGTCGTACTTCCCAATGCCCTTGTATGTTTCTCCCGCGTGGCCCGCGCGAAATAAAACGTTGCCCTGAACGTTGGCCAAGTCGTAAAGCCCTATGGGCAAGCGGCTCTCCACCGAAACCAGATTGATGACGTCCACCACTGCGCCAATCTGCGGGAAGCTTTTCCCGCTCAAGATGCGCCGGAGCAGCGCTTCCGCCGAGCCACGATAGCGCGCCGGATCCTTGCCCAGCGCTTTATATCCAGCGCGCGTTGCCAAGATCTGCGGCCCTTCCAGAACCGCCCGTGGTTCCGGCAGAGCAAGGATTTTCGCCTCGCACGCTTTCATGTCGGCAAGCAGTGCTGCCGGCGTATCGGCAGCCTCCACGGTGCCCATGACGCACCCCAGCGCCGAGCGCGGGCACTTCGCCTTCAACGCCCCATCAATCGTTACAGTAATCATGCTCCTCCAGAATACCCGAGACTTACACCCCGCACACCGATCTCTTCAGTCTCATCTGATTAATGGATCGCTAAGTCTTTGAGAGTTTGACTTTGTACCGAGCTTGGATTGGCAAGGAATTGCGCCACGACCGGACCAACCGAAATGCACGAGAGACTAAGGTGGCCGCAAGGTGAATCCAGAGTCACAACCGCCGCTCCAATTGCCTTCGCGAACTCCACCGCGGGAATCGGGTTCACCATGTGGTCTTCATTTGAAACGATCACCAGCATTCGAGAGTGCGTCCTCTTCGCGGCTTGTTCCAGACTCACGCCGAATTCGCTGGGGACATCCAGCGCCATGATGGCCTCTCGCTGGCGGATTTGATCACTTACAGCGCCTGCATCGCTCCTGCTGTTCTTGCGCATCTCCCCGATGAAACTCTCAAAATTTTCCGCCTTCGTCTGTGCAACCCGATAAGAAGGCGAAGTTAGATTCATAGAATCGATTTCCTCTTCAAGTGCGATTCCCCGAGTCAAAGGGCCCGTGGGATTTCCGTTGTTCCACGCCGGGTCCAGTTCGATCGCATCGATCTCCGAGGTCCACAGCAGCTTGTCGTAGGACGTGGATTGCGGCGAACCCTCCATGGGAATTGTCACATCCATGAAATCCGGGTAGGCCACAGCCCATTCGAACGTCTGCATACCTCCCATCGAAAGCCCCATCACGGCATGTAGATGCGTCAGCCGCAGCAACTCAGTAGCGAACAGACGCTCGGACTCCACCATGTCGCGAATCGTGAATATGGGGAACTTCATTCGGGACTGCGACGCGCTGTTGGAGGGCGAAGTGGAAATCCCGTTTCCAATCGCATCCACTAAGATGACGAAGTATTTGCTGCTATCCACCACTTTCCCCGGCCCAATGAACTCCAACAGATCTTCGCTTCTGCCCCCCAGCCACGTTGGCCAGAGCACCGCGTTCGTTTTGCCGGGATTCAATTTGCCCAACGTGCGATATCCAATGCGGAAATCATGCATCACCGCTCCGCTCTGCAACTTGAACTCCCCAAGCGTCGCGAACTGTTGCGCGCCCTCTGCAGTTTGCATCGGCGATTGGCCGTGCACCTGCTCGCAAACGCAAAAAACAATCATTCCGACAACCACTGCGAAGAGCCTTTTCACTGGATTCTTCCGGCCTGATTGCTTTAGCAATGGAATCCCTCAATTTGCAGGCGCACGCTCACCGCCCAATCGGTTTCAGCTTCGCCGTGAAGTGCCGCAAAAACGGCGCTTGCTGCATCAATTCATACCCTGGAATCTTCTCTCTCCTCCGCCACACGTCGAGAATTACTTCCACCACATACTCGATGTGGCTTTGCGTATACACCCGCCTCGGTATCGCCAGCCGCACCAGGTCCATCTGCGCGTGCTCTCCAAACATCAGCGTCCCGATCTCCACCGAGCGGATGCCCCCCTCCAGGTACAACTCCACCGCCAGCCCCACTCCCGGAAACTGTGATGGGGGAATGTGTGGCAGAAACGCCCGCGCGTCCAGATAAATCGCGTGCCCGCCGGGAGGCTGCACGATAGGCACGCCCTCGCTGGCAATATGGTTTCCCAAGAATGCGGTCGAGGCGATGCGATACTTCAAATACTCTTCCTCCAGCGCCTCGTTTAATCCAACCGCGATCGCCTCCAAGTCACGCCCCGCCAGACCGCCATATGTGGGAAAGCCCTCGGTGAGAATCAGTAGGTCCTTTTCCTGTTGCGCCAGGGCGTCCTCATTGGTGCAGAGAAAACCGCCGATATTCGCCAGCCCATCCTTTTTCGCAGACATCGTGCATCCGTCGGCGTGTGCAAACATCTCTCGCGCGATGTTGCGCGGTGATTTGTCCGCATAGCCCTCTTCACGCAGCTTAATGAAGTAGGCGTTCTCCGCGAAACGGCACGCATCGATGTACAACGGAATGCCATTCTTCCGGCATACCTGCTTCACATCCTTTATGTTCGCCATGGAAACCGGCTGGCCTCCGCCGGAATTGTTGGTGATCGTCAGCATCACCAGCGGAATTTTCTTTGCGCCTTCCCGCGCAATTAGTTCGGCCAGACGTCCCACGTCCATGTTCCCTTTAAAAGGGTGCAGGTGGCTTGGCTCCTTCGCTTCCGGAATCGGAAGATCCAGGGCCGTGGCGCCCACAAATTCGCAGTTGGCTCGGGTCGTGTCGAAGTGCGTGTTGTTCGGCACAACGTCGCCCTTCTTGCACATCACGTTGAACAGGATGCGTTCTGCCGCCCGCCCCTGGTGGGTGGGAATCACGTGGCGAAACCCGAAAATCGACTGCACCGATTCGCGGAACCTCGTGAAGCTTGGCGAACCCGCATATGATTCGTCGCCACGCATCATGGCCGCCCACTGCTCCGTGGACATCGCCGAAGTGCCCGAATCCGTCAACAGATCAATTAGGATCGCTTCGGAAGCGACCAGAAACAGGTTGTAACCCGCCGCTTCGATCAGTTTTTGCCGTTCTTCGCGCGACGTTTCGCGGATTGGTTCAACGCTCTTGATGCGGAACGGTTCAATAATTGGGCGGATTGCCATGGATGAGGTGAACTCCTCTTCGTGACACTACCACAGAATCCGCAATCGCTTACGTGAGGACGAATTCGCTTCACGTGCCGCATCCTCACACCCCGGCTAGCCGGGAGAGGACATCGCTTGGACATCCATCCCTGTTGGGCCCTTCAGGTGTGCTCTTTTCTCCACCTCCCTAGTACCCAAGTACTATAGGCTCCCCTCCCTGCCGACCCCACCATTAAGAAGTAGATCAGGGGAGTCCTGTCTTCGCGGGACTGCCATCCCAAAATCCTGTTTAGAGCGAGCACGCTATGCCACCGATTGTGAAAGACTCCGAAATCGCGGTTGCAACGCCATCCTCTGCCGCTCCAGGCGCCACGGTAGCGAAAACCAGGGAAGAATTCCCTGCGCGCCCTCAACCTGTTGCTCTGGAAATTCCGGTAACCGTCAACGGCGCCCGAACTGTCGAGGGTTCCGACAAGCGCGAGCCTTTTTCCGAAAGCACCAAAACCGTTCTGGTTTTCATTCACGGCGCTGTGATTCGCCTGGCTTCCTCGCTGGCGCCCGGCCAACTCGTTTTCCTCACCAATGAAAAGACCAAGAAGGAAGTCGTCTGCCAGGTGGTCAAATCGAAAAATTATCGGAGCGTAACGGGATACGTGGAACTCGAATTCACGGAACCGGCCCTCGGTTTCTGGGGCATGCGCTTCCCCTCAGATCGCACTGCTCTCGCTGCTCCGGCCGCGCCCGCTCCTTCAGCCACGCCTCCTGCACCGCGCGCCGCGGCCTCAATAGTGTCTGGTCCACCCAGCTCTGTTCCACCACCACCCTCCGCCCCTCCAACTTTCACCAGGACCGCGGCCCCCGTGGCGCCTGTTCCTTCTGCAGCGTCTTTTCTGGTGCCGCCGAAACCCGCTGTAGTGGCGCCGCCTGCTGCAGCAGTCGTTAAACCTGCGCCCGCTCCGCCCATCGCCGTCGTCCCGGTCATTCCGCCGTTGCCCCCGCAAGCGCCCTCGGTTGCTCCCACGCCCGTGAACAAAGTCGCGCCGGCTCCGCCAGGGGTGCCCGCGATGGTCGAATCAGTCATCAAGAGCCCCATTAATCTCCTCAATCCCTCACCCGACTTCGCGGCTGCCATCTCTTCGCTCTTCGATGCTCCGGCCGTTCCCGCTGTGAAGCCCGTGCCTGCGGAACCGCCCAAGACCCCAGTTGCCACGATGCCTGGTGAACCTTCCAGCGATCAGCTCAAGCACCAAACGGCGCGCCTTCAGGAGCAGCTCAGCTCTCTTCTCTTCACGGAAACTCCACCAGTCACGCCTCCTTCCGCTCCTGATGTCACTCCGAGAACAACAGTTCCATTGCCAGAAGTTGCCGATAAACTCTTGCAGTTCGTGCAAGCCGATGTGAAGCCCGCCCCGCCTCACGAAATCAAGCCGGTTGCTCCAGCTCGCAATTTCGTGCCTCCATCGCTAGCGGTCGAAGAGGTCAAGATTCCTTCGTGGCTTGCTCCATTGGCACGCGAGTCCGAATCCACTACGGCCGCGGCCGCCCCCGAACTTCCCGTGCTCTTTGATCCCTTGCCCGCTACGCTGCCATCTTCTGGGGGAGCGCTTACTGAAACTCTTCCTGAGATTCATCACCGCTCGCATAGCGCCGTTTTTGGCGGACAGTTGCTTGGGGAATCGGCCACCGCAACTACAGCCCCTGCCACCGGCTCAAAGAAGGGCCTATTCCTCGGCATTGCTGCCGCTCTTCTTCTTGGTCTTGCTGTCGGTGCGTTTTGGTACTCGCGCCAGCCGGACAATCTAATCTCCAGCATGCTCGCATCGAAGTCCGCACCGGCACAGACCGCCAAGTTCGCTCCTACAAGCATTCCGGCTTCCAGCGCGCGGCCTTCGGCTCCAGTGGCCCCCATCATTGAGAAGCCTGCTCCCGCTCCGGCAAGTACTTCCGTGGCGCCCAGCGAAACTCCGGCGCACTCCACCACAACGCCGGCGCCGCCCCCTGCGCCCGTCGCCAAGAATCCCAGCACTGCGGCTCGCAATACTCCTCCTGTCGAGCAGCCCAAGAAGCCCATGATCGGCGAAGTCCACCTCGCCACTCCCGTGCTCAATAATAATCGCCCTGACGAATCCCAACCAGGCAACGACGCAGAACCCACGATCGAATCCAATCAATCTTCCAATACGGATCCACTGGCAGGATTGGCGGCCGGCCATGGCAAGGAACCTATGGCTCCTCTCCCGATCGGCGGAGACGTGAAGCAAGCTCGTTTGATTAAGTCGATTCCCCCCATCTATCCGCCAACCGCTCGAGCGGAGCACATCTATGGTGCCGTCAAGATTGACGCCCTAATCGATGTCAACGGCAATGTCAGCACGTTGAAGATCCTTTCAGGCCCCGGATTGCTCCATCAGGCGGCGCTGGACGCCGTCAAGCAATGGAAGTACGAGCCGGCGCAGTTGGATGGCAAACCCACGCCTGTCCATCTCACGGTTACCGTTCAATTCCACGGCCAGTAACGCACCACGCGTTTGGCCGAACACTTTTCTCTACCCATCGGTGTTGCACTGTACTTTTGTCATTCCAAAGTGCTGCTCCGCCTTGCGATTGCCCATTCCCCTTCGTATACTGGCCCCCCGGCCTTCTGGCAGCTCTGGCGGGTGGGTAGCCCGCCGCCACGCAACCCATTTGGCCTTTCTTTTCGCGCCTGCGCGTCTCTCACAGGCCGAATTTCGCAGCCGCGTTGGCGCCAGGGGGCTCCATCGGGGCAGAGGAGACTTTTGCATGCCCCAAACGCTTGTGCCTGAGGAAATGAATGTTTACCAAAACGCCGAAGCGCGTTTTGAGGTGGCCGCGAACAAGTTGGGCCTCGAACAAGGTCTCTATCGTTACCTTAAGTATCCCGACAAGGAAATTACCCTCTACATCCCCGTTGGGATGGACAACGGCCAGCTCGAAGTTTTCACCGGCTATCGCGTCCTTCATTCCACCGTCCGCGGTCCCGGCAAGGGCGGCATCCGTTTTGCTCCTGACGTCAGCCTCGATGAAGTCCGCGCCCTCTCCGCCTGGATGACCTGGAAGTGCGCCGTTGTGGACATCCCATTTGGCGGCGCCAAAGGCGGCATCATCTGCGATCCGCGCAAATTGTCACGCGGCGAACTCGAGCGTCTCACCCGCCGTTACACCGCCGAACTTTCGGATTGGCTTGGCCCAGAGCGCGACGTTCCCGCTCCGGACGTTGGCACCAACGAACAGACTATGGCCTGGGTCATGGACACCTACGCCATGCACGCCCGTCAGGCCACCAACGCCGTCGTCACTGGGAAGCCTATCGAACTGGGCGGCTCGCGTGGCCGCCGCGAAGCAACTGGCCGTGGCGTGATGATCTGCGTGGATAAGACCATGGCCAAGCTCGGCATGAAAAAAGAAACCACCCGAGTTGTCATTCAAGGCTTTGGTAATGTAGGTTCGCTCGCCGCGGAACTGATGCAGAAGGCCGGCTACAAGATCATTGGTCTTGCTGATATCGGCGGCGGCCTCTACAACGAAAAAGGGTTCGACGTCTCCAAAGTCATCGAGTGGGTCTACACCCAGAAAAAGCCCTTGCAGGAATTCCCTGCCGGCGGCACAAAGATGAGCTCGCGCGACGTTCTTTTCCAGCCCTGTGATGTCCTCATCCCCGCCGCCATCGAAAACCAGATCACCGAGCAGAATGCCCATCAAGTTCAGGCCAAAGTCCTTTGCGAAGGCGCCAACGGTCCCACCACCTGGCAGGCCGATGCTGTCATTGACGCGAAAGGCATTTTCACCATCCCGGATATTCTCGGGAATGCCGGCGGCGTCACCGTTAGTTACTTCGAGTGGGTTCAGGACCGCCAGGGCTTTTTCTGGCGCGAGAGCGAAGTCAACGAGCGCCTCTTTGACGTGATGGAGCGCTCTTTCGACGAAGTCGTCCGCTATGCGGAACGCCACCATGTCAACAACCGCATTGCCGCTTACATGCTGGCCATTGACCGTGTGGCTTCGGCTCTTAAGTTGCGCGGCATTTACGCCTGATTTTCTTGGATTTCTGCGCGACGCGGCGTACTCTTTGTCCCACTTGGCGCGCGCCGCCACATGATTTAGACTGATTCGGACCGCTTTCTGGTCAAGGAAGGAGTCCGTACCGTGTCCTCGGACTCGTCGCCTGAAAATCACTCACATTTGGAAGATCAGTATCGCCGCGAGATCTGCCGCGTCGGCCGTTGGATGCATGAGCGTGGCTACATCGTTGCCGGCGAAGGCAATCTCTCCATTCGCCTGGATGCCGAGCGCATCCTCACTACTCCGACCTGCGTCAACAAAGGCATGATGGGGCCAGAGGACCTCGTCATCATGGATATGGAAGGCACCCATCTCCAGGGCGACCGCAAAATCTCCTCCGAAGCCGGCATGCATCTGCTCTTCTATCGCATGCGCCCCGATGTCAACGCCATTTGCCACGCCCATCCGCCCACGGCCACAGGTTTTGCCGTTGCGGGACTCGGCCTCGATCAAGCGCTGCTCCCCGAAGTGATCGTGGGGCTCGGCAAAGTTCCTCTCGTTCGCTATGCCACTCCGGGCACGCCCGATCTCTGCTCCGTTCTCGAACCCTACGTGCCGCACTACGATGCCTTGCTTCTTGCCAATCATGGCGCCACCACGTGCGGGCCCGACTTGCTCACGGCCTACTTCCGCATGGAGACGGTCGAGCACTTCGCGAAGATCACTCTGGCCGCCAAACTCGCCGGCGAACCTCAGCTTCTATCCACGCGGGAAGTGGCCAAGCTTATGGCGGCGCGCGCCAAATACTTTGTCACCCCTCCTCCGGGCGGCGGCGCGGAATTGCCGGATACCTGCGACACTGGCGAATCCAACGCCGATGAAGTCACCCTCACCCGCGGCGAACTCGACGCTCTCATCGACGAAGCCGTACGCAAAGACCGCGCCCGCCGCTAACCTGAATTTTCTAGAAGAATTTTACACACCGGAACTGTATCTGTTGGGGGTCGAACACTGCTCGGCCCCACCTCGGCATGGTGTAATGGATTAGTCGTCCCCGCGCGTCGCTTCCGGCTGGCTCTCGGGTGCATCCGGCTCTTCCGGCGTTTCCAGCAATCCTTCACGCTCCAATTCCCTGTAGTAGCCGGGCCGCGTGTGCCGGTAGTGGTCCGCTGGCACTTTCCCGTCGATCCATGCAGTGTCCATGGGATAGACCGTGGGGTCGAAGATCACCATGTAAAAGTGCCAAATTAGGATCGAGAAGGTCGCCAGGAGCGCTTCGTACCAGTGCACTGCGGTTGCTGCGTCGGCCACCCACTTTGGGAAATGACGCAAAGTGAAGTTGTTGAACCACAGCAGAAAGCCCGTGAGCGCCATCACCCCTGTGCCCCATAGGAATGCCCAATACTCCATTTTCTCCGCGTAATTGAACTTGGCGAACTTCGGTTCTTCCTTGCTCAGCCCCAGGTTATAGCGGAAAACTTCCAAGACGTCGGTGGCGTCCTTGATTGTTGGGATCATCGCGCTGATAAAGCTGCGGCGGTCGCGCTTCTTCATCGCCAGATGAATGAAATGATAGAGCGTCGACGCGATCAGCACGATCGCCGCTGTGCGATGCAATCCCCCGCGCAATCCAGCGTTTGATTCCCACATCATCAGCGGGTGGGCCCACCAGCTATCCGGATATTTCAGCGCAAATCCCGTGAATACCAGCGTCGGAAAGCTGGTCATCACTCCCCAATGCGCGATTCTGAATCTCAGGCTCATGCGCAACGCCACTTCGCTGGTTTCCTGCCGCGGCTTTCGCCGGATCAACTTCGCCAGCAGGTCCAGCAGGTTGTGCAGCAGCATGAATCCCAGCGTGAATGGGATCAGCACCCAGTACGTCCAGCGGATAAATGTCACCACTGGATGGTTGGGCCCGGCATTCGTTTGCACGTGCACGGGGCCGATCGTGAATTTGGATTCCCCCACACCTTGGTGGCATTGGCCGCACGTATTAGGCAGATTTGCGGAATTGACGGTGGAGCGAGGATCGCTCGAAGGGAGAATGTCGTGCACGCCGTGGCACGAAGCGCAATTTGCTGCAGTCAGTTTCCCGCCTTCGAGAGCCAGCCCGTGATAGCTGCCGGCGTAGGATGGCAGGCGATCCGCCGGTAGATTATAGCGTAGGGCTAGCCGGGGATCGCCATGGCAACGCCCGCAGGTTTCCGAGGAAATATTGGCGGCACTTAAGGGCGAAGCCGGGTTGCTCGGATTCATGATCAGGTGCTCGCCGTGGCAGTCGGTGCAAACGGGTGCATCCCGCACGCCAGCCTTGACCGCTTCCCCGTGGACACTCTCGTTGAACTGCCGGGCAATTTCCTTGTGGCATTGCCCACAGGTCTCCGGCACCTTCCAGTGATTCACGTTGGAACGCGCATCGCGGGCAGGGTAGATGTTATGGCTGCCATGGCAACTGCTGCAGTCCGCTGCTTTTTCGTCGCCCGATGCCACCGCGCGGCCGTGAACGCTCTGTTTGTAAGACTCGACGGGATGCGCAATCGCTATTTTGTGCCGCGACAAGAATCCGGCATCGCTGTGACATTTTGCGCAAGTATCCGCCAGGTTCTTGCGAGCAATCGTGGAGTCCGGTTCACTCGCGGCCTTCACGGCATGAATGGCGCCATGGCATGAGGTGCATTTGGGCGCATCGGGGTCGCCATTTTTTGCCGCTTGACCGTGGATGCTTTGGGCGAGGCTTTTCACTTCGTCCGCGTGGCACTCCGTGCATTTGGCGGGTATGAGAGCGGCGGCGGAAGTCAATTCATGCACGCTGCCATGGCACGTGGCGCACGCCGTTTCACCCAGAATTGCATGCACGCTCCCAGCGAAGGCCTTCACTTCATCTTCGTGGCACGTGGCGCACTGCACCTTGATGATTTTGGCGGGGTGCGGAAAATCCTTGATGCTGGTGTGGCAATCAGTACAACCCAGGCTCGCATGCGCGCTGGCCGCATGTTTCGCAGGATTGACGTAGATGTCCTTGCCTTTGTCTGACTTCATGCCCACCTGCCCATGGCACGCCAGACATCCCTGGTCGGCAGCCTGTGGGGGCACAGCCAGAGTCAGATAAGCCAGAGCAACTAGAGTCGCAAGCATTTCAACACCCTTCTCCAGGTTTCGAGCGCAATTCGGCTCTAGCGGTACGCGAACAACATCGCATAAATGATCCACAGCACAATGCTGAATCCCACCGCTAGTGCCACCCAGGCGAAGGCTCGAATCGCTCGGATGACGATCCGGGGATAAGCCTCCTCCATTTTTTCCTCCAGCGTCCCGTCAGCCAACAGCGCTTCATACTCCCTGGGCTTGTCCCTCTTTAACTCTTCCAGCCGCATGCGTCCGGTGAAGATGGTGATGTCCATGGGAAACTTCTCAGGCCGCAAGTGGGTATTGAAGAAATGCACGGTAAAAATGAAGCCGGTGGCAAGCAGGGCCTCGTCACTGTGAATAATGGTGGCGACGTTGAGAAACCACCCTGGCAAAAAGCGCGTGAAAAACACCGGGAACCACAGCGTGAGTCCGGTAGAGCCGATGACCGCGATCCCCCAAAACACGGCGAAATAGTCGAATTTTTCCCAATACGTCCAGCGGCCGTAGGCAGGCCGCTCGCCTCGGCCTACAAACCATTTTAATGTGGCCACAAACTCGGCCAGGTCTCTTCGGCTGGGGAGCATGCTGCTGGGTCCCAGCAATAGGGCGCGCCACGAACCGTGCTGCTTTTTCTTCAAGCGGTGCAAGTCCACCAGATGGGTAATGAAAACTCCGAACATCACCACCGCTGCACTCCGGTGAATGTAGCCTGCGCTCTCGAATCCTCCGAGCAGATGAGAAAGCACGGCCGCCCATCCGGTGTAGGAGAACTTCAGGGTTAGTCCCGTCAGCGCCAGGCTCATGAAGCTCACGATCATGCAGATGTGCAGGATCCGCTGCAGGCGGGTGAAACGGATGAATTGGCGTTCTGGCGCTCCGCCGTTAGACATTGGGGTTCTCCTCGCTTGCGGGAGTTTCCAGCTTTGCGGCGGGTTGCTCTTCGCCGGTGCGCAATTCCCGGCGCATCTGGAAGGCCCGGGGCAGCCAGAGCAGTGTGTGGACGCCTCCCAGAACAAAGGTTCCCAACAACAATGCGGTCATTCCCCAAAATGTGTAGAACAAGAAGGGGTACTTGCGTGGATCGTGGTGAGTAGCGTGCGTCAGGTACCCGGCAAAGCGGCGTGTCGCGCCCGCATGACATTTCTGGCAGGTCGCCGCCACGTTGGCCCGGCTGAGGTGCGAGCGTGGATCCGCCACCGCAAGCACGTCGTGAGCTCCGTGGCAGTCATAACACTTTGCCGTTTTCGTGTACCCCAGCCGCGAAACTTTCCCATGATAGGTATCAAAATAGGTTTTGGCGATCTCCGCATGGCAGCGTCCGCAGGTGTTCATGATGTCCAATCGGAAGCCGGCTTCATCGGTGCGCCGGATGGCGTGGGCAGTGTGGCAGTCGTTGCAAACGGGAAGCTCCTTGGCGGTTCCACTCACCTGCTTGGCATGAATGCTGTTCTCGAACTGCTCCTCGATGCCGTGATGGCACCGGCCGCAGGTGGCCGGCACGTTGGCTGCATTGACACTCGAATTCGGATCTGTGCGCGGTAGCACATGGTGCGCGGTGTGGCAACTCGTGCAGGTCGCCGTGACGGTCAGGCCGCCCTTCAGTAATCCCTTTCCGTGAATGCTCTCCGTGTAGTTCGCAATGATTTCGTGCTGCCTTCCGATGTAGCGCATCGCGGCCTTCTGGCCCTCGCGGTGACACCGCGCGCAAAGTACGGGAACGTTGGTGGCAAAAGTTGCCGACTGCGGGTCCTGCTTGCCAAGCACTCCATGCGTGCCATGGCATTCCTTGCAGGTCGGGGCATTGGGATCATTCTTGCTGACTAATTGCCCGTGCGTGCTGCTCGCGTACAGCCGGCCAATTTCTTCGTGGCATGATGTGCAGTCCACCTGGTGTGTAATCGTCTCGCAGGGGCGCACGTGCGATGCATTTACCTCGGAGTGGCACTGGCTGCAAGCAACTTTTTGACCCGGCTGCAGCGGATCCTGATTGTGCCGCGAATGGTTCAGTTCGGTCACATTGACGTACATGGATTGCCCGTCGCGCTTGCGGCGCAGCTTCTCGTCCGCGTGACAACGCATACAGTCAGCATCGGCCATGCCCTGCGAGTAGAAGACATTTCGGATCTTGTGCGGTTGATGGCAATCCACGCACGCGGGCAGGACGTTGGCTTCCTTTTCCCACAGCTCTCCACGAATGATTTTTCGATGCACGGATTCGATCAGCGAATGGCATTTCGTGCAGGTGGCGGCAATATTCCGCCGGGCGATTGAGGAAGCGGAGTCAGTGTGGGGCAAAATCAGATGTGGTGTGTGGCAAGTCGCGCAGTTGGGGGCCACCGCGAGGCCCTTTTTCAACAACGCTTCTCCGTGGATGCTCTCCGAGTAGTTCTCCAAAATGTTGTCCTGGGGAATGGGGCGGCTACGCTGGACAGGAGTTCCCTCGCGATGGCACTGGCCGCAAACAAACGGCACCTTCAGGGGCGCGACCGCCGACCGCGGGTCCTTCACCGGATAGATTTCGTGGTTCCCATGGCAATTCACGCAGCGGGGTGCCAGCGGGTCGCCGTGCGCAATGGCTTTCCCGTGAATCGAGCGGGCATGTTGCTCCCCCTCCGTCGCGTGGCACGTGCCGCAATTTACGTGCGCCAGTGGCGTTTCGTGCGGCAACTCTTTTCCTTCCAAATCGGCGTGGCAGCCCGTGCATCCGAAGCTGGCATGAACAGAAGCGGCAAATTTCTTCCCGTCCACGTACAGCGAAACGGTCTTGCCACCTCGCATGGTGCTCATGGTCTTGTCGCCGTGGCATGCGAGGCATTGCGCCCCCGGTTGCTCGGTATCAGGCCGCGCCGCGCGGCTGGAACTTCCCGAAAACAGAAGAGAGAAAACTGTCGCGAAGAGCGTCGCAATGACAACTCCCTGTCCTGCACACCGCTTCCTTCGCACAACTTTTGTTTCTGCCATGTCAACTCCCGGCCATGCTTACTTCATGTCAAGATCTGTAAGCACTTTCGGGTTTTCCTCTTGTACCGCCAGTAAATTGTGGCAAGCGCTGCAATCGTTTGTGATGGTCTGGCCGTCCGCGCTCGTATGCGATCCATCATGGCAGCGGAAGCAACCTGGATAGTCATTGTGGCCCAGATTGTTCGGATGCACCCCCCAAGTCACTTTCATATCCGGAAAAATGTTCCGCATGTAGATCTCCGCGACGTTATTCGCCGATTGCTCCACCAGCGCGCGTTTCGTGTTGTAAATGTCCGGGTAAGTCGTGCGGTAATAATTCGTAATCCCGTCCACGATCTTCTTCTGCGCCGTCTCACGGTCCGGATAATCCGCCTTCAGCAATTCCACCCCTTTTTTCTTGATGAACGGCAGATCCGCGCTAACTAGGCCGCGAGACATTCGGTCGTCCATGGCATTTTCCGGCAATTCGAAGGCATGCGTTGGCCGGTTATGGCAATCAATGCAGTCCATGGCGCGCTTCTCGCCCTTATCCAGTTGCTCCTTGGTGGCCTTGATGTCGGTGGAGACGTACTCGATGGTTTTGCCCTGGTTGTCGGCGTAATAGACGACTGGAATAACCTGGCGCGCATCGTCAATCGAGATGTAGTGAATTCTGGAACCCGCGTCGAGATGGCGCCCATGGATGCCGACGGAACCTTGAGACATATAGCCGCCGATTTTCAGGACGAGTGCGGTGGTCAGGGGCGTGTTCTTCTCGTTGTCCTGATAGGAGGTCTTCACGATGAACTTGCCTCCAGAGAAGCGCTGTGGCCAGTGGCATTGCTCGCACGTCTCGCGCGCGGGACGCAGGTACTTCACCGGCGAAGGTATCGGCCGCGAATACGTTTTAAACGCCACCGCGAAAACCTGGCGCACCCCCGACAATTTCGATTTGACGAACCACCCGGCCCCCGGACCGATATGGCACTCCACGCAGTTCACCCGCGCATGCGGTGAATTCTGATAGGCCGCGAACTCCGGCTGCATCACCGTGTGGCATGTTTGCCCGCAGAACGTCGTAGTATCCATGTACGACACTCCCTGATAAGAAGCGAACGTGAAAATCAGGATATTCAAGGCTGTCGCAACACCGACGAATAAAAGCCCGCTGCGGACCATCGGCACCCGTAAGTCGATTTCCGGGTAGGCCGTCGGCAATTCGCCCGCAGCCCTCAGCTTTCTCCGCCGCAGCACAATTCCCAGCGGGATCAATAGCAATCCCAGAACGAACAGCCCCGGAAGGATCAGGAAAATCAATATGCCGATGTATGGGTGCGGCGGCCCCGGCAGCATGAAGTCGTAAATCCAGAAGGCAATCATCGTGATTGCCGAACTCGTCGTCAGAACCACGCCAATCAAGCTGATGACGTTCTGGCTCAGAAAATATAAAAGCCGTGCCCAGTTCCGAACAGTATTCTGCGGACTCATGAGGTTGACGCTCCCACATCGCCTGCTTCACGCGCTTCCAAACGCGCCGCTAGAAAAAGAGCCCCAGCGATGGATCCGCCGGGGCCCGGAGACTTTCCGAATTTTCGTGTGCCTGCTGTCGCGGGCTCACCGGCGCTTTACTTGCACAAACTCCGCTTGTATGCAATGACGTCTTTGACCTCGGCGATCTTCTTGCCGCAAGACGACATCGTGTTCCTGCCCTTCACGATGATTCTGCCAGGCAACCCGATTCGGTTGTTCCCCGGCAAAGTCAGTTTCCAACCGACAGATGTGAGACCGACGGTTATGGTTGCGGCTACTTCAAGGTGCCTAGATAAGCGGCGAGTTCCTTCACTTGGTCCGCGGTTAGGCTCTTCAAGCTGGCGTGTTTCGGTGAAGTTGAGATCTCTTTTTGGATCGCATCGGCAGTTTTGCCCTTGATCGAGGGCGACTTCATTGCTGGCTTGCCGGCAGCGTCCGGGCCGTGGCAAACAGCACACTTGGCCTTGTAAGTTTTCTCCCCGTTGGCAGCATCCTGAGCGCGAGCGACGGATCCCACCAATCCCAGCATTGCAACTAATGCGATCCCTGACAAAACTTTCTTCATCACTTCCTCCTTAGTTTCGTTTTGATTGCACGAAGCGCGTAGGAGCGAACGCGCCTCGTGCCAAATTCAATTTTTATTTGTATTCGACTCTTACTTCTTCAGCGAACGGATGTACGACACCAGATCTTTCACCTGATCCGGAGTCAAGGACTTAGACGCCGGCATTTTCGGCGGCTTGCCGTTGGTGATGGCACCGCTCAGGTCCGCGTCGCTCATTTTCTTTACATCCGCGGCAGTCAGGTCGCTGTTTGCCATGGATGCCTTTCCCTTGCCATCCGCTCCATGACACATCGCACACTTCGCCTTGTACGTGGCTCCACCGGCGGCCACATCAGCTTTTGCAGCGCTGCTAAACAGGCATGTGCCTGCGAGTAGCGCCGCAGCCAAGCTCATCGCCCCGAGGTTTTTCATTGTTATCTGCATATTGCTCTCCCTGAGTAGATTTTGGCGCGGGTTGAGCGAGTTTGCCTCCGCGCTGCCCTTCTAGAGTGCCTATAATATCGAAAGTGCGGCCACAATGCCTCGCAAATTCCGGGGTAGGGTGGGGCCTCCGTCCGTTGCCAGTTAAATCATAATAGTTCCAATTGGTCTTAAATGGAATCCCTTTGCTTTTCCCTTGCTCCTTCTTTGCCACCTGCACCTGTACCGCTCTCACTTATCCCGGACCGCACTTCCTCTCCTCTGAACTTCTGTCCTATAATCCACGCTTCACTTCCTCAGCCGGGCGCTCAAAACCGGCTCGATGCGCGGCTCTGATTCCTTGAAGGAGTCACCTCATGACAAAGACCTGGATTGCCGTGGCATCCATTGCATTACTGGCTTCAGCTGGCTTCGCCGATGACAAGAAGGAAGTGGAGCGCGTGAAGGATTCCGGAACAGTGATGTCGCAGATCCTTAATATCCCAGACGACATTCCCCAGGACTTGCTCGACAAAGCCGACTGCGTGGTTGTTCTGCCTTCCGTTTTGAAGCTTACCATCGGTATCGGCGGCAGCTATGGCCGCGGTGTCATGACCTGCCGCAGCGGCGAAAAGTTCAAGGGTCCTTGGGGCGCGCCCACCATGATTGAGCTGGAGGGCGGCAGCCTGGGTCTCCAACTCGGCGGGCAGCCAACCGACTTCGTCCTATTGTTGATGAATCCCCGCGGCGCGGAGGCCGTTCTTAGCGGCAAAGTGAAGTTGGGCGCCGATGCTGCCGCCGCGGCAGGTCCCTTGGGACGTGATGCCGCTGCTGCAACCGATGCCACCATGCGCGCAGAGATTCTCAGCTACTCGCGTTCTCGCGGCTTGTTTGCCGGAGTTTCTCTGGAAGGTTCCACGCTCCGCCCAGACAACGACGCCAACAGAAACCTGTACGGCAAGGAATTTCCGGCTAAGAATATCGTCCTGAACGGCGCCGTCCCTGTGCCTCCCAGCGCCAAACAGCTTGTCGGCACCCTGAACAAGCATTCGCCAAAGAACAAATCCTCCAACTGATCCATTCCTTGCCACATGCTTCGCCATTCCATTCCGGCCGGCCGGCTTTCTCCTGGGCCTCCGGTTTTATCAACCGGCTTCAGAAAAGGAGGAACGTCCATGAACACAAGTGACTTCCGGAGGATTGCGCTGAGTCTCCCGGGTGCCGAAGAGAGTTCGCACATGGGTAACCCCGACTTTCGAGTCGGCGGTAGAATTTTTGCCACGCTCGCTGCAGCGAAACAGGGCTACGGGAATCTCATGCTCTCGCCGGAGCAGCAGGCCGCCTTTGTGGAGGAGCTTCCAGAAGTCTTCCTTCCCATCGCGGGTGGCTGGGGACGCATGGGCGTGACTCATATTCGGCTGGCGGCTGCGAACGAGGATGTGTTGGCCGGCGCGTTGCACACTGCGTGGAAGCTGCGGTTAGAGAAAAACGCGAGTGCGGGCCAGAAGAAGCGCGCCCCGGCAAAGTCAGCCCGAACCAAAAACACTCGTCGCAAGAAACGATAAGCGAACTCGCTTACGAACGAATTATCTGGCGAGCACAAACAGACGCGGCGCCCTTCCAGATTGGAACACCCAGCCCATCACGGCGCACCTTGCGCTACCCGAATTCTTCCATCTTTGGCCCATTGCTGTAAGCCCTTTCCCTTTATTTAATTAAAGTCCATTGAAGTGCGCTTTTCGGCTCATGGCTTGCTCATCTTTCCCTGAAGGTCTTCCCCCGTGCACGCAAGTAAATACTCCTGCGGGAAGCCTTAGGCAAAGAATGCCAAGAAAATTCTCTGTTTGGGGAGCGGCTGGTTCTTATGATTTATGCTCGCTCCGCTCTCGAATTTTGTCCGTCAGTCGCAAACTTCCGGGCAGCCTATTCTTCGTTTTGGCTTTAGCCATGTCTGCCAATTCTGCTCTGGCTCTGGATCGCAGCCAGGCGGACGCGTCCCAGAACCTCTTGCAGGAACCGCATTTCTACGAAACTCCCGTGTTTCATACGTTGTGCATCGTGCTTGGCATTCTGGCGCTGTACAAAGGCCAAAGATTCTATAATCGCCAATTGCGTGCCCGCGCGGAAACGTTGGAACTATGCGTGCGCCAGCGCACCGCCGAGCTCGCGGCCGCGAACCAATCCTTGCAAACTCAAGTGACGGAACGCGTTCGCGCCGAAGAAGCGCTTTCCGAGGAACGCGCGTTGCTTCGCATATTGATCGATAATGTGCCCGATCTCATCTATGCCAAGGACCGTCATAGCCATTTTATCGCCGCCAATGTCGCCTTGGCCCATTACATGTATGTCAAATCTGCCGACGAACTCATCGGCAAAACGGATTTCGACTTGTCTCCCAAGAAACTCGCAATGGCCTATTTTGAAGACGATCAGAAAGTAATGCGCACGGGGATGCCGCTTAGCAACAGAGAAGAGGAAGGCCTGGACGGCCGGGGAAACAAAATCTGGCTGCTGACTTCCAAGGTCCCTTTGCGCGACAAGAATGGCAACATCACTGGACTGGTGGGAACCGGGCGCGACATTACCAGTCGCAAGCTCGCCGAAATTGAAATGCGCAAGGCCAAGGAGGCGGCGGAGCAGACCAGCCGGACCAAGAGCGAATTCCTCGCCAACATGAGCCATGAGATTCGCACCCCCCTCAACGGCATTCTGGGCATGACGGATCTGGCCCTTGATACCGCCTTGACCGACGAGCAGCGCGATTATCTGCTGACCGTCAAGTTATCAGCCGATTCGCTGCTCACGGTAATCAATGATGTTCTCGATTTTTCGAAAATTGAGGCGGGGAAAATTGACTTCGAACTCATCGATTTCAACGTGCGTCATACTCTGGAATCGGCGCTCAAAACTCTCGCACTGCGCGCTGACGAAAAGGGCCTCGAACTCATCTGCGATATTTCTCCCGACGTGCCGGGGATCCTGCGCGGAGATTCCGGCCGCCTGCGCCAAATCATCCTCAACCTCGTGGGCAATGCCATCAAATTTACTGAGCGAGGCGAAGTAGCGCTGAAACTTCGTGTGGATGCTCAGGACGGTCCCTACCGGGTTCTCCATTTTGAAGTCGCAGACACCGGCATTGGCATTCCCGAAGACAAACTTAAATTGATCTTCGATCCCTTCTCGCAGGCGGACTCTACCACAACCCGCAAATACGGTGGCACCGGCCTGGGTCTGACCATATCTTCCCGGCTGGTCTCCGTGATGGGCGGGCAAATTTGGGTTCGCAGCCGCGTTGGTCAAGGAACTCAGTTCCATTTCACCATGTGTATGGCGGTCGGAGAGACAACCGTCGTCGCAACAGAAACCGTAGTTCCTCCAGAGCTTCTGCAAGGTGTCGAGGTTTTGGTGGTGGACGACAATTTGACCAACCGGCGAATCCTGGGGGAAATGCTCAAACACTGGGAAATGAAGCCCACACTTGTGGAAGGCGGTGAAGAAGCTCTCGCTCTACTCCTTGAGGCTGCAAAAGCGGGTGTTCCCTATTCATTGATCTTGACCGACATGAATATGCCGGGGATGAACGGCTTTGAATTGATCGAGCGCATTCGCCGCAGACCTGAACTCTCCACGGCCGCCATTCTGATGCTTACTTCCACGAGTTCTCGAGGGAGCGCCGATCGTTGCCGGGAGCTGGGCGTTTCTGTCTGCCTGCTGAAACCGATCCGGCAATCGGAGTTGCGCGAAGCACTCACAAAAGTGCTGGTGACGAGCGGTCAATCGAACCATGTTCCCACCACGGTGCGTAACCTTATGGAAGAGCAACGCGTCCTCGCCGTCTCCTTGCGCGTGCTGGTTGCCGAAGACAATGCCGTCAACCAACGCCTGGCCCGTCGCTTGCTGGAAAAGAGGGGGCACCAGGTTGTCGTTGTCGCAAATGGAAGGGAAGCCCTGGAAGCGATCGAAGCGCAGAGTTTTGATTTAGTGTTGATGGACGTTCAAATGCCCGAAATGGATGGCCTTGAAGCCACCGCGACGCTACGTGCAAGAGAAGCCGGCCAGGGCACCCATTTGCCCATCATCGCGCTGACCGCGCATGCCATGAAAGGCGATCGCGAACGCTGCCTCGCCGCGGGCATGGATGCTTATCTCAGCAAGCCCATCCGCCCTCAGGAGCTTGACGACTTGCTCGCTTTGTACACCAAACGCTCCTCAATGAATGAAGCTCTTGACCCAGTCCTTCCTAAACCCTGATTCGTACCACCCAAATCTCCGCGCGCGCTTTTCCCTCCGGTGCATCAAAAAAATTCACTTCACATAATCGCCCAGCAACGGTTTGTCTTTCGTCTCCTCATATTCAATCAGCGCCAGCAAGGCACCCCAGTGGTAGAACGGGTCACTGGAGTTAACGTCGTCCCCCGCCCCCGTCATGGAATTGTAATTCTCATGAACATGGTGTTTCGTGGTCCACTCTCCCTCAAAAAGTTTCAAGGATTTCCTGCCAAGTTCTTCGCGCACTTGCGGCTGATCATAATTCCGCAACCCCAGATACACCAGGTAATTCATCGGCCCCCAGATGCGCCCGCGCCAATAATTCTGATCCTTGAACGCCGGGTCGTTCCTCGGCGTTGCCGGAATTACCCAATCTCCCCAGAACTCCTGCGCGTTCAGCAGGTGCTCCTGAATCATGCGCTGTGCCTGTTGCGGCGTTGCGGCGCGGGCCAGCAACGGGTAAAAGTTCGTGGGGGAGGTCCGGGGACTCGATTGCCCCGTGTGCAGGTTCTTATTCAGAAACATTCCGGTCTTCTCGTCCCACAACGAAGCCAGCGATTCCCGGTAGTGCTTGGCCCTCTCCCGAAGCTCCTTCTCTTCCGGCGCTTTGCCCAGCACCGCCGCGATTTCCGCAAGCGCATCGCAATCCGCGGCATACAAGCTCATCAGCCCCACATCGGCAATCTCCAGCCGGTGCTTCTTCTCATTGAAAAAGCCTTCGTCGTACATGGGACTGTTATCCAGCCCGGATTCGAAGATCGCTCCCTGGCGCGTCCCTCGCGAGCTATCATCCAGATTCTCCGGCTGATTGTTCACATCGCTTCCGTATTCAAGATACTTTCCGGCGGTGCGATTCTCCTGCCACCAGCGATTCCAGGTGAGTAGCGGCGCAAACGTCTCCTCCAGCAACCAGCGCTCCTGGAATTTTCGGTAGAGTCCAAGAACGGTAATCGCCCCAACCGGGGGTTCGGAACGGTCGAAACTCTTCCAGCCACCCGCACGCGCGTAGTTCCCTACAAAGCCCGCCGGCGTGGATTCCCGCAGCGTCTCAATGGCATTGGCATAAGCAAGATCGTGATTCCCGATGGCCGCCAGCGTCGCCGCAAAAAAAGTATCCCAATCAAAGAGCACGAATCCACCCCAGCCCACGCTCCAGCTCCGGCTCACAGGTGAGATGACGCGGCTGTCTTCCGGTTCATAAATCGTGTCCCATCCCAGTGTGCTTTGAATGGCGTCCACTGCCGCGGATGTGGGCGTCCCCAAAGTTTTCTCGTAGGCCTGCTGCTCCTCTTCCACGGCTTTCTCAATCTCTTCCAGGTTGCGCCGCTTGCCTGTGCTCAGGCCAACGGGCCCCTTCAGTTCGGCTGATAGATAGGGGGCAGCCACCGGAATATTGCTGAAGGGTGCTTCGGCTCCAACACAATAAATGGCAACAGTTCCCGATGGGCCATGCGCTTCTATCTTTTCTGCGAGTTTCGCCACTGTGCCGGGCCTGTTCCACAAATACGCTGCAGAAAACACGAGGTCGGCGGGGAGGTTTCCAGGTTTGTTCTGGGCTGTCGGCGTCACCAGGATCACCAGGTCTTCGCCGGCATGTGCGCTCTGAATCCGCAAATCCAATTCTCTCCACGTAACTCGCAACTCCGTGTAACTGCCGTTCCAGGCATGCGGCCCCGGAAACACCTGTTCCGTGTTGCGCCCCGGGCCACCGATCAACACATCGCCCAGAAGCCCATCACCGTTCAGTGTGGTTTTGTATTGCACACCGACGCGAATCGCCAATCCCGCCGGCAGCAGCACCTGCGTCGTCACGCTGTGAACGTCCCAGGTATTCCAGCCCGTGGCCAGTCGCTTTTGCACGGCGTCATAGTTGTTCGAGCGCTCACGCGCCTGCCCATAAATACCCGGCGCGCAATAAGCCAGCAGCATGAGCAAGACGCAAAGTGTAATACCTGTCCGGGAGTTACTGTAATAAACAGGCGAATTGCTGTCTTTCTGACGAGAGATTCTGTCGTTTGGCATGGCGATCCTGTCGTGGAGGGATTCCGGTCACGCACACGTTCGAAAAACCGCAGTTCCAGTCCGTCCGTGGAACAAACATAGCATCTTCCCGAGATTCTCTCTCAAGGATGTAGAAGATTGCGAGCATCGCGGCGCCGTCGAGGCCGAAACAGGCTCACCGAGCCACAACACGACATGGCGCAAAATGCGAGGACGAGCGCTTATTGCTGAGTAGCGGGTGTGGTGGAAGCGCCGGCAGGCTTGCCGATGGCATCGCCGTTGACGACGAGTTCCACGCGCCGGTTCCGCTGTCGCCCCTCGGAAGTGTCGTTGGTGGCCACCGGCTGCGTTTTGCCGAAGCCGCGAGCGGAAATGGAGGATGCGGGAACGCCCTGCTCCGCAAGAAAATCGCGCACCGTGTCGGCGCGGCGTTCGGATAGCTGTTGATTGAATTCGTCGCTGCCAACGCTGTCGGTGTGCCCTTCGATTTGCAGCGAGAGCCCAGGGTGGGCAAGAAGAATGCCGGAAATCTTGGCTAGCTTTTCCCTCGCGCCCGGTTTGAGCGTGGAACTTCCCGTATCGAACAGCACGTCCGACATGTTGACGATCAGCCCGCGCGCGGAATCCCGCGTCTGCAAAATCGAATTCAGTTGTGCCAGAAGCTGCGCGCGTAGCTGCCCCTTTTCCGCTTCCGCCTGCGCCGCGGCCTGCCGCGCTTTTTCGGCGTCCGCCTGCGCTGCGGCGCGATCGCGAGCGGCTTGTTCGGCGGCGGCTTGCGCGGCTTGTTGTTGGGCTAACGCTGCGGCGCTGGCCTGTTCGGCTTCCGCTTTCTGGCGTGCCGCTTCCTGCGCCGCCTGCTCCGCTTCCTGCTTCATACGCACGGCTTCGGCTTGCGCTGCTTCGGCCTGTTTGCGAGCCTCCTCCGCTTCCACGCGGCGCTGCGCTTCGGCGGCGGCATCGGCGTGGGCCTGGGCTTCGCGCTCCTCGGCGGCTTTCTTGTCCGCGGCAATCTTGGCCTGAGCATCTTCCTCGGCCTTTTGCTTCACCGCCATGACGCGGGCTTCTTCGGCGGTTCCCACCACTTCACGCGCCGCGGCTTCGACGGCTTTTTTGTCGCCCTTGTGCGCGTAAACTCCCTCCGCGTCGCGCAATTGCTGCTCGGCTTTGGCAAGAGTCGCCGGAGCATATTTGTCGGCCAGGGCAATGTGCGCGATGCGCACGGCGTTACGGGCCTCGAAGAGTTCCAGCGGCGTTTTGCGATCAATGCCGAAAATGGCGTTTTCGATTTTTGTATTGGAGGAAGAGTAGATTCCCCGGCCCAGCAGTTCATAGCTCGCATCAATGTTTTCCACTTTGCCGAGCGTCGCCGGACCAAATACATTTTCCAGCACCACGGTGTTTCCCGGCTGTGTCACCGCGAAATATGGTTCCGCCGTCACAATCATTCCGAACGTTTGCATGTCGGTGATGGCCTTCACTTCTCCGCTGCCATTCTTCAGCACGATTTCTCCCAAGTTCACCGCGCGCCCCTGCGGAGAAACGGCCCACATGACGTATGTCAGGTACTCCAGGCCAAATTTCGTGGCTTCATCCAGGCCGGTGAATTTTGCATCAATCTCAATGCGATTACCCTTGTTCTGCACCTTCGCTTCGCCGTTGGCATTGGACATCAACTCCGTGCCCTGAAAGTCGATCCTGGTGGACCCTCCGGCGCGGCGATAGTTCACCGCTTTCGTCGTCCGGGAAACATTTTGTGCGGGATTGGTGGCTGCCTGCGTTTGGCCGCGCACACTAGCGGTCCATATGCCAAGCATCCCCGTTAGCGCGAGTGATAACGATGCGATTTTCAATTCAGCCCCCTGCTCGCCGCGTTCGGCGATGGAATTGCGAACGCCGCCCCTGCGGCCACGCCCTTGGAAATATGTTCCGTCCATACCAAACAGTCTTGGAAAGACAGTGGTCCGGCGGATATCGTTTCGTATCTATAGGCTAGCAAAGAACCCGGCAAGGAAGGGCCTGGTCATGGCGCTTTTGCGCAAATAATCACGTTCCAAGATGTCGTAATGATGTGAAAAATCGCGGCGGCCGGCCTGCCGTGAATCTAGCGCATCTTCACCGTCGGTGCGAGATACCACTAATAGTGTTTCGCCCGGTAAGCTTCCAGGCATTTCTTCGCCGTTTCCAGTTCCGAATAGCGGCTTCCTTCTTGTTCGATCAGATAATATTCCGCGCCGCCAACGCTCGATGCTGCCGCAAAAATGCCCTTCCAATCTGCTTTGCCTTCGCCAAAGAGAACGGAATATCCGATGCCCGCTTCCGGCGACCAATCCTTGCAATGCAGTGAACGAATCCTTCCCGGATTCGCGCGTATCCAAGCCACCGGATCCGCTCCGGCTTCCAGGCAGGTCCCTACGTCGAGCTGTAGCATCACCGTTGACTTCGTATTTTTCGCAAGAATTTCCATCGGCCGCACGCCGTCCACGGGAGTGAACTCGAGCTGGTGATTGTGATAACCAGCCTTCAAGCCCGCCGGCTTCAGATTTTCCGAGGCAGAATTCAATGCCTCCGCAATTTCTTTCCAGCCATCCAGCCCCGGCTTCGGCTGCGAATACGCCATCACCACGTACTTGCTCCCAAGAATCAGGTTCAGGTCGATGGCCTTCTGAATATTTTCTTTTTTGAAATAATCCGCGCTGTTGTGAGTGGAAAAACACCGGATTCCCAAATCATCCAGGAGTTTTTTCATCTCTTTTGCCTGCGCCTGGCTCCATTCAAAATACGGCGCGTAAAACTCCAGCCCCTGGTAGCCCATCTCTGCAATCGCCCGCACCGTTCCCTGCGGATCCTTCTTCAGCTCTTCCCTCACGGAATACATTTCGATGCCCATGGGAATCGCTGTCGCTGCGCCTACGCGCCAAGCCCAGGGCATTACGGCCGTAAACGCAAGAAAGCATCGCCGTGAAAATGTTGTTGTGTTCATGTCCGCATCCTATCTGATACCGCATGCAATCCCATCGAATCTTACTTCGCCAAAACGTTTTTCTGCAAATCATCCGCAGCACCAGAAAAGCAAGGTTGTCTTATAGTCCCTCAGAAAGGCCGGACATCTACAACGCTCCTGCCAGAATTCCCAGATCGACCTTGGATGGTACCCCCCGTTCACTCCACACTCGCAGGTGGCGTGCGATACTCTTTGAAAGGAAAGACGGTCGGCAAATCTGTTCAAGCTCGCCGTCGAGAGGAGAATCTTGATGAGGTGTCCCTTCGTTCGTGGTTTGTGTCTGTTGGGAATCTTCGTCTTCGTTCCGATCTGCGGCGCGCGGGGACAAGAACAAGAGAATTGCATCCCCGCTCCGCCTGCGACAAAACTGGAGGGCTTTTCGTCGCAGTCCGGAGTAGTGCTCATTCGCGGATTTTCCAAAATTGGTGCAATCCGGGGCAATGGCTCGGTCACGGTCGCGGCGATAGAGATCCGGGCTGCGAACAACACGAAGATGAGGGTCACTGGCCTGAGTTTCACCGTGAAGGAGTCGGAGCCCTCCACGAAAGAAAAAACTTCTTATGTCGACTATGACGAAATTGATTCACTCCTTAAAGGCATCGAGTACATTGCCGGGGCGGACCGCAACATTACGAACCTGACGAACTTTATTGCGGAATATAGAACCCAAGGCGCTTTCAGCGTGATGACTTTTAGTACTGGAAATGGAATCCATCTTGCCGTATCCAGCGGCACCTGCGGGAAACTAACCGCGCACTTCGATACTACTGGCTTAAATCAGCTTAAGACGTTTGTCGAGAATGGAAAAGCCGCAATCGATTCTGCCCAGAAAAGCTCGAAAGATTAGCAGGTGGCCTTCGTTGCGCTGATCAGGCGGTCGAAATTATATCCATTTGTCGATTCAACCTGTGGGCGCATTCGCAAAAGTGCGCTGCGCGCGTTTGAATCCTCGCATGTTTCCTCGAAAAAGATATGAGCCTCGGCATCCGAAGGGAAGTTCTGTAGCGGCTGATGTAAGATGGCGATGCGCTCTAGTCACATGTATATTCTGAGGGTCGGCCAGCGAACCGAATTTACGCACCTGAGGACGAAATTCCAATGAGGAAGTACTTATTTCTTGTTTATGTCCTGTTGTCTCTGGGAGTGAGCCGTGTGGCTGCCCAAAATGCAAACCCCACTTTTGACGCAGCTGCCGACTTCTCAAAGTACAAATCGTACAAGTGGGTGAGTATCGAGAGCGCGCAACATCTGGATGAGCTGACCGCGGACCAGCTTATGGGCACGATTGACGTGGAACTTGCCAAAAAAGGACTGACGAAGCCGCAGTCCGACAAGGTCGATTTATATATCGGTTATCAGATCGCTGGCGGCAAGGAGCATAGCTTGCGATTCTTCAACTTTGGTGTGACGAGCGGGTCGGGAGCGGGAGCGTCTTCAGGCTCAGCAGGGGCAGAGACAACGATCGTCCATTCTGGGGAGTTGGTTCTGGACATGTATGATGCGGAAAAAAAACAGTTAGTATGGCGGGGCTTCGTGGCTCATGCAATTGATGCCGACGCCAAGCCGGAGAAAAAACAGAAGCACATGGATAGCGCCGTCGAGAAACTCCTGAAAGATTACCCCCCGCGCATTAAGCGCTAGCGGATAGCAATTCCGATGGACCTGCCTGATGGCCCATACATCTAGCAATATTGCAGTCCGGGTCGCCACCTATTGACGTGGTTGAGTCCATGGGTGGGAGGAACAGAAAAGACCGTATGACCCCGTATTCTGGCGGGACAATCCTAAGATCGTTCTGTCAGCAACCGAGCGGTTCTTACTTCACACTTCTTAGAAGCTCTTTGTCCTCAGGCGAAAAGTGACTATAGCGGCCTGTTTCGATTTCACGCTGACGGGCAAACGGTGGCATCTCATGCAAGGATCGCATCGCGTTCTGCACTGCCGGGCGGAGCGCTGGATCGTCTTGCTTGGCGGCGTGTGCGGCTTGCGAGCTCGGCGAAGCGATTATCCGGTCAACTGAAAGAACAGAAGCGCTCGACTCTTCTTGCCGAGTGGTGGGTGCGACCGGATCGCTATTCGGTGTGGCAGGTATCCGGTCAATGGAAAGAACGGGACGATTCGGCTCATCGTCCGTATCATAACCGGGCGAGTAGTGCGGAGGTCCCGCTGCGGCGGGGGGACTGGATGGATCTGCCGGGTAGTTCTCGGATTGTGGGCGGGAATTTGATGGGGGAGGATCGTCGTCCCCATAGTAAGGGCATTCATAGCCAGGAGCGCAATACGGATAATATTCAGGGTAGGAATATCCCCACCCAGGGTATCCATAGCCATAAGGATACCAGTAGGGCCATCCCCAACCGAAACCCAGGCCGAATCCCCATCCGTAGCCATAACGACCGTAACCAGGATAACCCCAATAACCGCCACGCCCGTAGCCCCCGCGTCCACCATAGTATCCACGGCCGATGTAGCCCCCGGGCCGTCCTCCACCATAAGCGAATGAGCGACCTCCACCGTGGAAACCCCCGCTTCCGCCATGGAAACTTCCAACCCCGCCGTGAAATCCCCCTCCGCCGCCGTGGAATCCTCCTCCGCCTCCTCCGTGTCCACCGCGTTGAGCGAAGACAGGTTCTGGCAACCAACCAAGCGCAACCGTCACAATGATGATGTAAAAAACTCGAAGCAAGGTGGTTTTCTTCATTTTGTTTACCTCTATCCCATGTCCCGTGGAGTCCTTGAAGAAGTACGGTTCCTTCTCGGCCCCCCAAACTCTATTTTACACCTGACTGATTCCTCCAGACTCCATAATTGTCAGTCAGACGGAGACCCTTCTGACTGAGATGCTTGAATCGTGCACAAAGTGGCTGAAAGTAAAACTGATAAATCCAAAGTCCGCTCGCCCGTAGGGATTAATCCGCTGCACGTATTGCAGCGCCTTTTGGATTACGCGCTAGATATTTTGAACAAGCCCCCAGAAAACTTTCTCCTCCGTAATGAGAGGCACCGTGCACGCTGGTAGGGACTTGATGTGATAAGCTTGCTACGCGCAAATGACGCGCTTGACACTTAAGAAATCAGATCTCGCGGGCTTATCCAGATTGACATTCCATGGAATCCGTTTCCAAGAGTACCCCGGAAGGGGCTAGCGGCATGCGAGAGGTCGCACAGCCGATAGCAGCACCACTCACCCGCGCCGCTATCTTCGTCGTGGTGACCGTTAACCCCGGTTTCGAGAATCACAAAATCATTCGATCGTTCTGCCCAGACCTCGCCGCGCTCTTGCGGGCGGTGGAATTTCGCGATATGGAAGCCGGTCTTTCTTGTGTCATGGGATTTGGTTCCGAGGCCTGGGATAGACTCTTTGGTTCTCCGCGCCCGGCGAAACTGCACCCGTTCCGGGAGATTCGCGCGGGAGAGCGCCATGCCGTGTCCACGCCAGGTGACTTGCTATTCCACATCCGCGCAAAACGCATGGATCTCTGCTTCGAGCTTACGACGCAAATCATGGCACGTCTCGATGGTGCGGTCTCGGTAGCAGACGAAGTGCAGGGTTTCCGGTATTTCGACGATCGCGATCTGCTTGGTTTCGTCGATGGAACGGAAAACCCGAGGGGAGAGGAAGCGATCGATGCCGTGCTCATCGGCCAAGAGGACGCCGCGTTCGCGGGGGGTAGCTACGTTATCGTGCAGAAATATCTTCACGATTTGGATCGGTGGAACTCGCTTTCCAACGAGGCGCAGGAACGAATCATCGGCCGCACGAAGCTATCGGACATCGAATTAGACGATTCCCTTAAGCCGACCTCAGCGCACAACGCGCTCAATACCATTGTCGAGGACGGTAAAGAAGTGAAGATTCTGCGCGATAACATGCCCTTTGGGCGGGCCGCGCACGGTGAATTTGGCACTTATTTCATCGGCTACAGCCGCTCGCCCGGCACGATTGAGCAGATGCTGGAGAACATGTTCATCGGGCGGCCGCCTGGCAACTATGACCGGCTGCTCGATTTCAGCCGCGCCGTTACTGGAAACCTTTTCTTTTTGCCCACGAAGGCATTTTTGGAGGGTGTGATCGAAGATCAGCCCCCGGACGCAGCGACTTCAGCGACGCAGGCGGCCGAATCTTCGAGCTCTGTTCCACCGAAGCACGATGGTTCGCTAGGTATCGGCTCCCTCAAAGGAGATATCCCAAATGAATAACCTACATCGCGAGCTTGCCCCGATTTCCGATGCAGCATGGGCTCAGATCGAAGAAGAAACTTCCAGGACCCTGAAACGCTATATCGCTGGCCGGCGCGTTGTGGATTTACGTGGGCCGAGCGGCACTGGCCTGTCCGCTGTCGGGACGGGCCACCTCAATGTAATCGCGGCTCCAGCAGAAGGTATCGTCGCGAACCAGCGGGTAGTGAAGGCGCTAGTCGAGCTGCGTGTTCCGTTCGAACTGAATCGCCAGCCGATCGACGATGTTGAACGTGGAGCGAACGACTCTGACTGGCAACCTGCGAAGGATGCCGCGCGAAGGATGGCCTTCGCCGAGGACGGCGCCATTTTCGAGGGCTATGCAGCGGCTGGCATCCAGGGCATTCGCCAAGGCACCAGTAATCCGAAGATGAAGCTTCCTAGCGACGTCCGCGAATACCCCGAAGCGATTGCCCAAGGTTTGAGCCGGTTGCGCCTCGTAGGCGTGAACGGCCCGTATGCCGTGCTGCTCGGAGCAGACGCCTATACCGCTCTCTCCGAGACCAGCGACCAGGGATATCCGGTGCTGGAGCACGTTAAACGGCTCGTCAAAGACCAGATTATTTGGGCACCCGCCATCGCCGGCGCATTTGTCCTGACCACACGCGGCGGCGATTTCGAACTGCACATCGGGCAGGATGTGTCGATCGGCTACTCCAACCACAGCGAAGCTGTTGTTCGCCTCTATCTGCAGGAGACCTTTACTTTCCTTCTGCTTACGAGCGAGGCCGCCGTCGCACTCGCGCCTCCTGCTAAGACTACCTGAGCGCGGGATGTATCGGCCACTCGAATCCGGGACGTTCGAGTTTCAGTCCATGCAGTGGCTGCTTCTCCGCGGGACGTGACGACCTCTGATCGTTCTGCGGCATTTCATTCGCCAAGAGGCACAGCCATTGTCACTCTGTACTTGCAAGCCCAGCCGGTAATAGTATAAGCAGCGCATCGAGCCGTCCCTGGAGACTATATGAATCGCATCCTAAAAGCAGCATTGGTGCTTGGTTTTATGTTCCCAGTGGTACCTCCGCTCGTCGCGCACTCTCCCGATCAATTCACCGAAAGCCTAGAGAAGGGGTTGAAGTGGCGCTCGATTGGTCCTTACCGCGGTGGCCGTGTGCTGGCCGTGACCGGGGTTCCAACTGATCCGAACATCTTCTATTTCGGTGGCGTGGCTGGAGGCGTGTGGCGTACCACGGACGCCGGTTTGAGTTGGACGCCATTGTTTGACAAGCAGTCGACTGCCTCGATCGGAGCCATCGCAGTGGCTGATTCAAATCCCAACGTAATCTATGTGGGCACCGGGGAGGCCTGCATTCGCGGCAACATTTCCTATGGGAACGGAGTGTACAAGAGCACGGATGGGGGCCGGACCTGGTTCAACATCGGTCTGATGGACACTCAGCATATTGCCAGTGTGCTCGTTCATCCCCGCAATCCGGATATCGTCTTCGTAGCCGCGCTCGGCCATGCCTATGGACCGAACGATGAGCGCGGTGTTTATCGCAGCCTCAATGGGGGGAAAACTTGGGAAAGAGTGCTTTTCAAAGATGCCCATACCGGTGCGATCGATATCGCTATGGATCCACACAATCCCAATGTGCTGTTTGCGGCCTTGTACCAAGTGCAGCGCACGCCTTGGAGCCTGGAGAGCGGCGGCCCAGGCAGCGGACTCTATCAATCCACGGATGGTGGCACGACATGGAGGCATCTGGAAGGTAAAGGTCTGCCCACTTCCCTACTCGGACGGATCGGCGTCTCCGTTTCCGGCGCGGACTCCAACCGCGTCTACAGCCTGATCGAAGCCAAGGACGCCAGTGGCCTTTATCGCTCCGATGACGGCGGTGAGAACTGGACGAAAGTCAACGATGACCAGCGGCTTACACAACGCGCCTGGTACTTCACCCACATCTTTGCCGATCCCAAGAGCGCGGATACGGTGTATATGCTCAATACCGGCATGTTTCGTTCGCAAGACGCGGGCAGGACGCTTGAATTATTGCCCGCGCCACATGGTGATCATCACGGATTGTGGATCGATCCGAATAATCCGCTGCGCATGA
The DNA here is from genome assembly GCA_963702915.1 of Candidatus Acidiferrales bacterium. Lineage (GTDB taxonomy): Bacteria > Acidobacteriota > Terriglobia > Acidiferrales > UBA7541 > Acidiferrum. The sequence goes on along the minus strand of OY969770.1, from coordinate 3,997,661 downwards.
TCAATGGCAACGACGGAGGGGCCACGATCACCGTTGACGGCGGGAAGACCTGGACGACCCTGGAAAATCAGCCGACCGCACAGTTCTATCACGTTGCTACCGACAATCAATTCCTCTATTACGTCTATGGCGCGCAGCAAGACAACACTACAATCGCAATTGCAAGCCGCACCGACGATGGGTACATCGGTCGCCAGCACTGGTACGACGTTGGCGGTGGTGAGAGCGGTTATGTCGTGCCCGACCCGCGAGATTTCAATGTTGTGTATGCCGGTTCGGGGAACGGAGTCGTGACCCGCTGGGATAAGCGCACAATGCAAGAACAAGACGTAAGCGTCTGGCCGGTCGATTACTCCGGCCACGGCGCTAAAGACATGAAGTTTCGTCTTGGTTGGACGCAGCCCATAGTGATTTCCCCCCACGATGCAGATGTGCTCTATACGTCTGCCGAGATGGTATTTAAGAGCACCGACCATGGCCGAAGTTGGAGCGCAATCAGTCCTGACCTGACTCGCAACGACAAGAGCAAGCAGGAATCTTCCGGGGGCCCCATCACAAAAGACAACACCAGTGTCGAGTATTACGACACCGTGTTCACCATAGCCGAATCACCTAAACAGAAGGATTTACTCTGGGTGGGTACAGATGATGGATTAATTCAACTTTCGCCGGATGGTGGCAAGAGTTGGCAAAACGTTACCCCCAAAGGCATGCCGGAGTGGAGCCTAGTCAGCTTGATCGAGGCCTCTCCCCATGACGCCGCGTCTGCTTACGCCGCCATTGATTGCCACAAGCTCGACGATCTTAAGCCCTATATCTATAAGACCAGCGATTTCGGAAAAACCTGGCAGAAGATCACCAAAGGCATTCCGGATGGCGCCTACGTGCACGTTGTCCGGGAAGACCCCGTGAAACCTGGCATTCTGTATGCTGGTACCGAAACCGGAGTGTTCATCTCCTACGACGCGGGTGCGAATTGGCAGTCATTGCAGTTGAATCTGCCGGTCTCGCCCATCCATGATCTCGTTTTGAAAAACAATGATCTGGTGGTCGCTACCCACGGCCGTTCTTTTTGGATTCTTGACGACATTTCGCCTTTGCGGCAGTTGGCGGGACACTCGCCGGAAGGCGAAATGCTGCTACTCAATCCATCGCCGACCTACCGCGTGCACTTCCCCGATCAATTCGAACGACACCGCCCGGTTGGAGAGAACCCACCCAACGGAGCCATCATCACCTATTTCTTCAAGACCGTTCCAAAAGGTGAAGTCACACTCGAAATTCTCGATGACAAAGGCGCCCTGATTCGTCGCTATTCTAGCGTCGAGAAAAAACAATCGGAGACACCCCCGGAATGGCCTGATCTCCTGCCTCCCCAGGAAGTGATTCCCGTCGTCCCTGGCTTCAACCGCTTCACTTGGGACTTGCGCTACGACGGTCCGCACAAGTTACCCGGCGAAGTTTTGGCAGAATTCCGTTCGCGCGGACCTATGGCCCCACCGGGGAACTATCAGGTAAGGCTTTCTGCGGATGGCAAGAGTCTTACTGTTCCGCTGCAATTGAAGATGGATCCACGGGTGAGCGTTTCGGCCGCCGACATGGCAAAAGAATTCGAATTGGAGCTGAAGATTCGTGACTCGCTGAGCAGCATACACGAGACCATCGAGGAGATTCGGGAAACCCGCGTCCAATTGCGTGGTCTGCGTTCTCGGTTGCAAGACCCCCGTTTCAAATTGGTCTCCGACGCAGCCGAATCGCTCGATAAGAAAATGACGCCCATCGAAGAGCAGTTGCTGCAGGTGAATGCGAAGAGCTCGGAGGCGAATCTGAACTATCCCAACATGCTCGACGAGCAGCTCCACTACCTCGTGTTTAGTGTGGAAGTGGACGACGCTCCAACGCAGCAGCAATATGCCGCATTCGAGGCCTTGAGCCAGCAGGCCGCGCCAGCGATTGCCAAATGGAAGGAAATTCGTTCCAGCGACCTGGTTACTCTCAACAACCTGGTTCAGCAAAGCGTCCCGGCGATTTATCTGAGTCCGGGAGCGAACTAGAAGCGCCATAAGCACTTTGTTGTTGGCTGAAAAAAGTGCTGATACCAAATCACTCGACGCCTTTGCGCTGGAAGCACAGCTGGACATGCTCTCGGAACCACAAGTCACCCGACGCATTCCACCAAGAAAACGGGTGAAGAATTACAGGTGAAGTTTTGCGTGGTTTTTTGCTAAGTGATTGAAAGAAATGGTAGGCCCGTGGGGACTCGAAACCCATACCCCGTTTTCGGGACCGGGAAGTTCACAATGCGCTTCGAATCAGGTTGATTGCTGCCTGTGGGTCAGCCACCTCTATAACCAATTGATTGAAGTGCTCGTCATGCAAGTCAATAACGATAGTTCTTTCGGGATGATGAACATCCCAAAAAACTCGCTTGCCGTCCTGATAAAAAGTTCCCGCCGTGATCACCCCGGGCATATAGGTTCCGGGCAGCCTGATTCCGTGCCACCAAGCACGCGCCACCTCTGCGTCTGCTCGAACGCTCGCGATATGAACAAGCGGTATTTCGAGGCTGCTCTTCAAAGCCCAAAGCTTGTCAGCGCCCATTACACGCAGCGTCAGCTTTCCTTCTGCGATCGATAACTCGACCATCGCACCGCTCCCGCTAGTTGTGTTTACGACGCCATAGTATCCGTTTGCCCAGAAGATCCGCAATTCCCTAAGTCCCGATTGTCGGCAAACGGGCGGCCAAGTGCAGGCCGACTAAGAATTACGGACCGAGCGGATCGGGAGTTAGTCCGAATCCCTCTGCGCCTTTGCGTTACCTCTTTCTCCCGACTCTCAAACTTCCGACTCCCGCCCACCACTTCCCCCTTCATCTCTCCACCGCAATCCGGTACAAATTCCTCCTCACCCTCGTCCGCGTAAACGCATACACCTCCGGCGACACCGCCGATTCCACCACTAACCATCCGCTCCCTCCGTTTTTCACCAACTTCTTCAACTCCCCGCTCACTTCGATTCCCTCGGCTCTCAGTGGCGGCAATCCCAAACCCTTTTCCGTCGGCACAAAAAACGCCGCGTCGCGCAGATTAATCAGTAGATGCGCTCCATTCGCGTCCCATCCCACCCCGCACAGCGTCCGGCATAACGTCACTGCCGCCCCTCCCGCCACCGGATACGCCACCGTACGGTACGGATACTCCAAATTCTGATTCTCGCTCACCTCCACCACCACCCACCTCCCATCCGGCGACACTTCCACTAGTTCCAGGATTGGCTCCTCTACTACCTGTTTTTCTTCCCCGCCTTCCACGCTTCTCTCGTACACATAATTCTTTCCGTCCCGGCTCTCCCGGTAAATCACCTCTCCGTTCGGCAACAACAAGGGGGTATCCTCGTTTCCCTTCGACGCCAACTTCACGGGCGATCCCCGGTGATCCGTCGCCGCAATCCAGATATGCGAAGTTCCCTTCTCATCCTTCATCGCGAAGGCCACGTGCTTGTCATCTCGAGACACCGAATATTCCTTCCAAAACCCTTTGCTCTCCACATCGTATCCTGGCAGCAAGCGATCATTCTTTCCGCTCTTCAGGTCCATCCTCCACAACTCCGTCTTTGCCTCTCGTCCGCTCCGGTTCAGGTAGTACAACTTCGTTCCATCGTTCGAGAATTTCGGGCTTGTCGCGTTTCCCTCCGACGACAACTGCCTCTCCCCCTGCTTGTCATGAATCCATATGCTCGAATCCGTCGTTCCCACCGACGTGATGAACGACTTTCCATCCGCTGCCATCGCGATCCCTTCTTCTTGCGTTGGCCCAGACGTCACCTGCTCCAAATCTCCCTGCGGAAATCTTTGCCGCCAGATGTGAAACTCCCCGTCCTTCTTCGCGCTCACATACACCCATCTCCCATCCGGACTCCACGCTCCCCCTCTGCATTCTCCTCCGTCCGGTCCCACCAATTGTTGCTTGCCACTTCCGTCAAACGGTACTACGCGGCACTGCACCAGACTTCCCTGCTCGTTCATCATCACGATCAGCACCCACTTCTGATCCGGCGACAAATACGAATGGTGCGCCATGCTCCGGTTTCCCTCCGGCACAAACACGTCCCGGCTCTCCCCTCGCCCTTCGTCCGTCGTCACCACGCCCATATGCATTCCGTTCTTCATCTCGCTGAACAACAGCCGCTTCCCTCCCTCAATCCAGCTCAACGAGGACGCGTTCCTCAGCATCAGCCGCGGTTCTCCTCCCAACACTCCCACTTCCCAGATGTCCCACGGGTCCACCGTTCCATACGCGATCTTCGTCCCATCCGGCGAAACCTCCGGACGCAATTTCGTCTGATCGTCATGCGTCAATTGCACCGGATCGCCTGTCGGAAGCATCTGCACGTACACGTTCCCCTGCCCGAGGAACGTGTCTTCTCCACGCAAATACGTCAACATCCGCCCGTCCGGCGACAGCGCCGGGTACACGGCGGAATCCGTGAAAAAGGTGAGCTGCTCCCACTTCCCGGTTCCCGCTTTCCCCGCTCCCACCTTCCGCAAATACAAAACCGTTCCCACCACCGCGATCAACGCCAACGCCGCCACAGCCGCACCCGCCCAAATCCAGCTCCGCCCTCCACCCGTGCCGGCGTCAGCCCCACCCGCCTTCGCCACCGCTCCCGTTTCCGTGTCGCGCTTCAGCCGCTTCAGATCGGCCCGAAGCTCGGCAGCAGATTGGTAGCGAACGTCACGGTCTTTTTCAAGCGCCTTGTTAATGATCTCTTCTAGCTTCGGGGGGATATCAGGGTTCACCCGTGCAGGGGGCAAAGGCGAGCGTTCTAGAATGGAGTTGAAGACGAGTGCCGAAGTATCGCCCCGAAACGGACGCAACCCCGTCGCCATCTCGTATAGAACTACTCCGAACGAGAACAGGTCTGTTCGGGAATCCAGTTCCTTTCCTCGCACCTGCTCAGGAGACATGTAGGCGACTGTGCCGATTGTTGAACCTGGGCTTGTGAGATTTTGCGGCAAATCCAAGGTCGCAGCAGTCATTTCGCTTCCCGCTTCCGTGACCTTCGCCAAACCAAAATCCAGAACCTTCGCACTGCCCCGGCTAGTCACAAAAATGTTCCCGGGCTTGATGTCGCGGTGAACAATCCCTTTTGAGTGCGCAGCTTCCAACGCATCGGCGATCTGGATGCCCAGATCGATCACCGTTTCGATCTCAAGGGGCTTGCCGTTAAGCTTGTGCCGCAGTGTCTGTCCCTCCAGCAACTCCATCGCGATGAACGCTCGTCCGTCGGCCTCATCGATTTCATAGATGGTGCAGATGTTCGGATGGTTCAAAGAGGACGCTGCTCTGGCCTCCCTCTGGAATCGCCCAAGGGCTTGTGCATCGTGGGCGAGTTCGTCGGGAAGGAACTTAAGAGCGACGCGGCGGCCGAGCTTCAGGTCTTCCGCCTCATACACCACGCCCATGCCGCCACCGCCGATTCTGCTGAAGATGCGGTAATGGGTGATCGTCTGGCCGATGGGTTGGGACGGGGTGGACATTAGGCAGACATGTTAGGTGCGACAAGAAGGAAGGTCAACGGACGGAACTCACCCAACCTTCGACCACCTAATTTACGGGGTGAAGAATTACAGGTGAAGTTTTCTGGTGGATTTTGCTAAGTGATTGAAAACGATGGTAGGCCCGTGGGGACTCGAACCCCAGACCTCTACCGTGTCAATGTAACAACGTTAAGCTTTACAATAACTTACAAGACCGCGGGGACTGCCAAAATACGCGGAAGTCGTGCAAGACAGCCCACTCTGTGGGTTGGAATGTGGGTTGGAAGTAGCAGTTGATGCACTGTGTGTCTCAGGCCTGGGTTTGGTGACTAGTTTGGTGCCTTCCATTGTTCGTTTGCACTGCACGAGGAGGAACAGCCATTGAACTCTGTGCGTAGCACGTTCCATTTGACAAGGCTTAGAGAACTTTACCGCGTGGCACACAGTGGTCGTACCTGCAAACAGTGTGAACCCGGCGGCCCGCCAGAACTGCCTTTCGGACCCCTCCGAGTATTCGCCAAGCACCGTATCCGATAAATTTCACATTCAAATAGTCTCATCCTGTATCAATGAAATAGCTAAGTCGGCAGCCACTTGCGCACAGTAAGCATGCCACGAGTCGTCTTTTTGCTCGTCAGCCCAATCTGAAATCGCCTTGATTACAAGAAGCGGAGTTCGTTGAAAACAAGCTGCGGCAACTCCCACCGCTTCCATTTCAATTCCACGAATCTTGCGATTCTGTTTCAGAAAAGACTCCGCAAGCTTCCCGTATCCAATTACGCTCGAGGTGCACGCGAGAGTGCAATCCGTGTTGACAGTCGGTTTGGTTTTCTGCCCGCCCAGACTGGTTTCCCAACGAGCTTGCCAGTCGTTGACTGCACGCCACGATCCAATAGCTTTTTGATGATTCGGGGACATAGGAATCGTGAGGCCCGCCGGCTCTTTTCCCTTCGGAGTAATCTTGCCACTTTCGACATCTACGGTCGCAGTTGGTACCAACACATCGCCTAATGATGCCCCGCCTTTCTTGATGCCCCTGTTCCAGCCGATCCGCTGGATGATGCCAGCGAGCGCATCGCCCAGCGACGTCCCATGCCTCTTGATACCCGCTGTAATTCCAACGAGAATGGCGAGTTCTGGGCGCTCGAAATATCCCAAAATCTGAGTGCATGCGATCGCTGCGTTGACGCTAGCAACCCCTGTTTGTACAACGACTACGAGTCGCTCCCTGCCTGAATTAGTGCGGACATAACTCTTGTAGTAGGGGGGCATGTTCGCGTGAGTTTTCATTGTGCCGCTGCCGAGGCGATTAACTACAGCATCGAATTCCGCCGCTAGCGCACACAAGATGAGGATGGGGTTAACCCCGGGAACGGTCTTCGTAGGTGCCCTATCAGGAAAGATGTTGAGGATCCTATAATCCTCGTTGGTCTGCCAGTGACCAGAGCGCGTCCAAATTGTCACTGGATCAAGACGCTTCTTGTCGGAGTCCAATCCAAACGGTATCTGACCTTGATTCTCTACACTTAATGCCAGACCCTGTACAACTAGAAAAGCATCCACATACGGCTCATATATTTCCTTCAGCAGATCTGGAGGGGACACATCCTTATCAGGACTAGGAATAACTAACAAATCTATGTCCGAACCATAGCTTACGTTGGACAGGTATCTCCGGGATCCGAATATCTGAATTTCCTCTATCCATGTGGCCGCTGCCACTAGATTCCCAACAATGGTGTAGAGGTCGAGGGGCTTTTCTCTTGGCATAAAGTGCGAGTCAACCTACGACGCCTAATGCTAACAGACATAGCTGGTTCTTCGTTTCAACATTCGCATCAACAGTCGAATGCGGACCATGTCGGGAGGCACGCCAACTTGCAGGGACGTGAGCGAAAAACTAGTTTTATTCGCTCGTGCCAGTCCCGTCGCACAAACCGTTGAATTTCGGTGGGTTTTTAGGCCGCCCTTGTCAGCCCTCTGCACCGACGAACTCTGATGAGCCACGATTGCGCACTCTGGTTTACCAAGCGAACCAGGCAAGTGCGATGCAAACGCGCACCGAGCTCTCCTCGGCCCACGTAAGAATCACAGGTAGGAGTCGCAAAATTCATTTTACCGCTAAGGCGAGGGCGTAGCCCTCAGACGTGCGGACACCCAAACAGGTTTAGTCCGATTTCCCATATGCTTATCGAAGTCCGCAGCCAATTTGACCAAGCTCTCGCAAAACTCCTTTAACTCCGCAAGGGAGAAAACTATCGGTGCCCCTTGAGCAAGCTTCACTCTTTGGCCTGCATCAGTTAACATCACAAATTCCTTTACTCCTGCGATCCGTAGCGCATCCTCTGTGATTACTCGACTGTGATGTTGTATGCAGTTCCTCAGCTGAATATGTTTAGTTACTTGGAGCTGGCTGTCCTGTGCGATCTTATACTCACAAGCGTGGAAGAGCATCTGAGTTTTTGAGGCGAAAGGCTCGAACTTAAATGATCGCCATATATCGCTGATGAGCCCCTTGAGTGTGAACCACTGCGCCACGTCAGCACGGTCTCTGATCTCATTTCCTTCGTCGTTCGCTGGAAGATAAGAAAAGTCCAGGCTTGCCTTAAACTTCCCTAGCCGAAGCTTGCTAGGATTGCCCTCGTTCAGGACCTGCATCAAAACTTCAAGGTAGCATTCATCGAAAAACGCATGGAGTTCGCTGACTAGTTCACCTTGAGCGGACATGAGGAGATCATCGCGGATGTCTGCAGCAGCGGAGTCAGTCAGATTCGCCAGTGCTGCGGTTTTGCGGGCCACCTCAGCTACAACGGACTTGGCATTTTCTATTAGGGCTTTCCCTGCGTGGTACACGATGCTCACAAACGTGCCGCTGCCGCGTTTCTCGTTTTGCTCTCTTATCCGGCTGAAACTCAGAGGATTCTTGCTGCCCACCCAAGACGTGCCGTTATTCTCCTGCTTCACGTGCCAGAGATAGGTTCCCCACGTGTCCTCGATTCCCGTGTCCACGAAAGGTGGAAGCCAAATCAGCCCAACGTTCCCGTCGCCCTCCCAGCCTGCCGACAAAAAACGTGACTTCACTGAATCCACAAGGCGCTTAAGGTCGTTTGGCCTCAACTCGCGAAAGACTTCACGGGGCTTTCGAACGAAGCCAAGGTCGTCCAGATGGTGATAGCAATAGGTATACAGTCGCGGAATTTCTTCTGGGCGATAAAGCGAAAAGATTTCATCGGATAGGCCTCGCCCATCGTGTGAGAATGGAAGGACCACTTTCTTTTTTGGACTCTTTGTCGGCCGTTTGCTCGTTCTCCGTCGTTTTATGCGTGCCACTAGCCTTCACCTTGAGAAACAATTACAGATAGAAATTGCGGTAACGTCCAGACCGCAATCTTGGGGACGCGCGTCCCTAATGGGGCAGGAACGCGTTTTGGCCGAAGACGATCTGGTCAATCTCCACGTCGACGAGCGATTGAATATCAGTTGAATTCGCATTTCCATAAACGTTTCGCTGAGCGAAACGTACAGCAAGAAGGTTGACCATATCTACGGCTCTCGATTCTGCAACAATTCTCCAATTACGGTTGTGGGGCGATGCCACGAACAATTTTTGCGGGGTTATGGGCACCAAAACAGCAGTACCCTCCTTTGCAAACCCCGCACCGGGCAACACTCGGTTCCCTTGTAGTTCCGCAGTCATGACGGGACAATCGGAAATCAGAAAGCTCTTCCCTACTGGAGCGTCTACCGTGTGCCACTTTTTTCTCAACAGCGCATCTGCCAGCGATGCGGTGTGATGCGGCAGCCCTAACACATGATAAAAGGAAGGACTCGCATCCATCGCCGCACGGAGTTTTTCTGCGTCTTCCCTCAAATCATCAGCGTAGCAGAGATCTCCCTGCTGGAGCAGTTCGTATTGCATAGTGCGAATGAAGTCCGGGTCCTCGGTTTGCTGTTTGAACTTGCGAACCATAGCGTCAGAGATCTGCTGGCGGACCTTCCGAGTTCTGGCAAAAAGGGAAGCCATAAAGGCTGACCACACAATTGCATCCTTCTGGCGGAGTTGTTGGCGGTTAATTACCATTGGAAGGACACTGCAGGCCTTCCCTTCCACTGCCGCAAGCCAGTCCTCATACTTGTTGTTCGTCTTGCGACCATTTAGCTCGTATTCGTAGAAATCCCGTTCCCAGCATTCGCTGTCCGGGATGCTTTGTCGAACCTGCTTGTCCTTTGTGTACACCCACAACACGCCGTCGGCATCGCTGAAGTTCCCGAGCAGCAAGCGGGGAACTATGTGCTCCCTGCGAGTCGCTTTCTGTTTTGTCTGCACACTTCCAATTGTCGCCATTTTGAACCTCGTGATGCTACAGCCGATCATAGCAACCGATGAACCCTGTCAGGTAGCGTCAGCGGCAGGAGTGGCCGCTAGCAGCACTTGCGGTGGGCAAGCGAACCCGAACCGACGATGAAATCGTACCCCCGTCGGGAGTCAGTTCCGGACCTCTACCTAATTAAGGTAGCCACTAAAAGTTTTCCGACAACTTAGAAGACTACGGAGATTGCCAAAGCACGCGCAAGTCCCGCAAGACACGAATATCCTGACCGAAATGGTCTTTCAAACGGAACTTCTTCTTTTGAGAAATGTGTCGCAAGGACCTGAAAACACCCATATTGACCTTTCCGCAATTAAGAAAGTCTTTAGTCCAAACCTGATGAATTTATCCGCAAGAATTATCTTTATCGTCGTCCTAATTACGAAACAAAGGATTCTTGGGGTGCCCATGGAATCGCGTCGCTTTGTTGGTACGCGGGCGCTCCCTGAGGCTCTCGCTCGCGAGAGAAAAGGGTTAGCATGTGTACATGTTGAGTCCTTCGCATTCTTTGTACCCAGGGTAGGATTTTGCAACCAGGAAGTGGGGAGGCTATGTCCCGCAAAATTAGACTTCTGAACGTAGTGATTGCCTCGTTGCTGGCTTTCTTGACAGCTTTGGTGTTGGAGGCGGGACCTCGGCTTCGAACCGATTCTCTGCCATCCCTGCAGGCTCTTAAGTCGCTGGAATACACCAGAGCGACAAACGGTAAGGCGAGTGGGGCGCTCGGATATTGTGAATTGTGGGACCTGATGAATGCCGGCAAGACCTATGCGAAGGGTGTCGAAATACTCCCACGATTTCACGAACCCATTCCGACAAGGGGCGAAACGGGCATTTCCGTATTCAAGAAAGTCTCCCCTAGCGTCGTGATGGTGGTTACCGCGAATTTCAAAGACGATAAGGTTACCGATTCGGGTCTCGGAACAGGAGTCATCATCGATCCTGCGGGCGACGTCCTGACCAATTGGCACGTCATCCATGGATTTGAAACAGGAATCATCTTTCTGAAGCCTGCCTTTGGTACGGAACCGGATAAGAACGACGCGTACGGAGTGAAGCTTATTTTGGAAAGTGAACAGTCAGATTTAGCCCTGCTAAAGATTGTTAAGCCTCCCGCCGGTTTGCTTCCCGTGAACTTCGGTGATCTTTCCTCCATTCAGGTGGCCGAGGATATCCACATCATTGGCCATCCGCACGGTCAATTGTGGTCCTACAGCACGGGAGTCGTCAGCCAGGTCCGCGACAATTTCGACTGGGAGTATGCGGATGGATCGAAACACGTCGCCAGAGTGCTGCAACTGCAAACGGCGATTAATCCGGGCAATTCCGGGGGCCCGGTGCTCGACAACAATGCGAAGATGCTAGGCCTCGTCGCGATGAGCGAAGAGGGACAAAACCTGAATTACGCCGTGGCCGTGGACGTCATTAAGGGTTTTGTGAGCAAAGCGCTCGCGAACAAAACCAGAGGAGCAGATGCGCCGTCCTCCGCCGAGAGCGGAGAGCCATTTGTCGCGAATACCGGGGATGGCCTGTCCGTAGTGAAAATTGTCTACGCAAATCTGGTTTCCTACACAATCCGCGATCCAAAAGGCGTCCCGATCGAGCAAATCGCCGAGAGCACCGACGGAGACCTCTTGACCGGTTCGAAGCGCAATGAATTCGGCGGATTTTCGGAATGGGTTTTCAAACCATCTTCAGGAAGACCCGTCTCGATAAAGTCTTCCGGAGTCGAACCCGATGTGGTCACTCACGCTGACGCAAACTAAGGGAGCGGGCGCCACAAAGTCATTGGACCTCGGTGCAGGAGGTAGAGAACTAAAGTGGCATTGCATCTAGACCGAGAACATCTTTGCATGGGAAGCGGGAGACGCTTGGCGTGTTCTGCCATCATTTTCTGGAGTGTCATGGCCCTTTCCGGCGCGTCCGTCTTCGCACAACAAAGCGTAGGCTTCGTGCTCGAAATGCATGGAAAGTGGACTGACGGTGACGCCCAGGGGTTCTTGAAATTGGGGCAACTGCTACCGTCAGAAGCGGTGTTGGCGAACGCCGCTCCAGTGGACGAGGACCGCATCGTTATCGCAAATCTCCATGGCGAGATTATCAAGACAGTTCGCTGCAAAGATGGAGTTTGCCGAGAGTGCACTGAATCAGGAGCCTGTTACGATCCCATCCATCCCCTGCCAAAGGCCAGGGACTCGGCAGGAAGCGTCCCAACATTGCTCAATGCGGTGCTCGACCTCTTTGTGGAAAAGCCGGAACGTTACTCTGTTCACAGAGTGCGCGGAGCGGCCCCAGAAGTCATAAAAAGTGAGGTTGTCCGGCTGGACGCTAACACAGTCGAGCTTGCTTCGTTGTTCGAAGGCAAGGAGAAGGGTCGCTACGAAGTACAGTTTGTCCCGATCTCGGAGAAGACCAATCGTGGCGAAAACTCCTTCGAGGGTGGCATTAACTGGAATCCGGGCGAGAAGGCGGCCTTAGCTTTGCATGGCCTTGTGCAAGGCCTTTACGAGGTTCGTCTGTTCCGCGGCTCGTCAACGACGACCGCTTGGATCCTTTTGTGCGGCGGCGCCGGGTACCAACATTCGGCGGACTCCTTCGAGGAGTTTATGCGTCAGACGGAGAGCTGGGGCAAAAACGTCACGCCGGCGACTAAGCAAGCCTATCAACGTGCTTTTCTCGAGTATCTGGATCTGCACAGATCGGGGTCAGACCAGTGACCGTCGAAGAACACGGTGCCCCTGTCGCAGGTGAAGTGAAGAGAACGGATACCGTTCCGCGACCCCGCCTTGCGAGACGCCTTTTTAGGGCACTGCCCGTCGTTGCGGCGCTGGTGCTTCTGACCTGGATATTCGGTCACTCCGGTGTACTTCATAGAGTCGAAAGAGTGGTTTCGGACGCACAGGTGCGCCTGAACCGAGCCCCGACGGACAGCCCCGTGGTCGTCGTTGACATCGACGACGAGGATTATCGAGAGCTTTTTGGAAGCACCAGCCCGCTGGATCCAACGCAACTGGAGAAACTCGTCTCCGACATTGCGAAAGGCCAACCGTCCGTGATCGCAATCGATATCGATACGTCCGATGCGCGATTCGCAACACAATTTACGCTTGGGAACTGGAGTCCTCAATTGGTGTGGGAGCGGGAGCTTCGTGACGTCCCGCAAGAAGGTACAGAAGGGGAACAACTACACCCTCTTGACATACTCGGCGGTCAGAAAGGCATCAATCCTGCGACGAATTCCTCGGGTCTCCCGCTTCTCATTGACGACTCCGAAGACAAAGTGACCCGGAGGTACCGTCGGTCGATATCAACTCAAAGAGGCCTGCTGCCTTCCCTTCCGTTTGCCATTGCAAAGGCATATCTCCGAAACGACCCTGAGAAGCTGGGGAAGCTCGAAGATTCACAGCAAGATCTCCTCATCCGCTATTCCGGAAATCCAGAGGGTTCCCATCGGCTCCATTTTCCCGCGAGAAAGATAACCGATCTTTCGAAAGACTGGCCTGAGGCGAGTCCGATTCGGGGCAAGATCGTCCTTCTGGGCGGCTCCTATATGGGACAAGACCGGCACGAGACCCCCATAGGACAACTGACCGGACTGGAGGTGATGGCCAATGTCGTGGAAACGGAACTGGCGGGCGGCGGTGAACAACCCCCGAGCAGCGCGGTCCTACTCCTCCTCGAACTGTTTGAGGCGTTTGTCCTGATCCTACTGTTCCACGCGCTGAGATTTCGCCTCGCCCTCGTGTGGAGCATTCTTCTCATCCCCGTGATGGCCATGTTCTGCAGTTTCCTTGCCTATCGAAATCGAAGCCATTTTGTGCAGTTCGTATTCGTTCTGCTGGGGCTGCTCGTCTTCGAGGTGTACGAACATTTCCGGAGGAGCACCATCCCGAACGTATACCATGACATCAAAGGGGTGTCCCACTCGTGAGCCTCCCGACGGACTTTGCGTGGCTGTTTCTGCTCTCGTTCGCTCGAATGACTTAGGGGTGAAGCATAGGAAAGTAATCGCTCCGATTTTACGTAACGGGTTCATAAATGTTCCAGAATAGAAATCGATAAGCCTGTTTGTAACGCGGTGAGGATGCTCTGCGGATTCAGAATGGGCAAAGAAACCCAATTCCGGGCGATTTTCTGTCTGTGTCTTTTCGTGTCCTCGTTTCTCTGTCACTCCGCGCCTGCCTTGGCACAAGATCGGGCGAGTGCGGATCCGACAATCCCCGCGGAGTTAACGCCAGCAGACCCTGAGATCCGAGCGCTGCTGGCATTTGAGTCCTGCAAGCCGAACGGCGCTGCCTGGACAGAGAAGCTCGAGAAGGCGCTGGAAATGGCAAACAGTCGGGGACTCGTCGGTGACCGGGCTCTTCTTGAAGCCTCGCTCGCTTCCGCGGTCTTCGTCCAAGGCAATACCGAACAAGCCTTTCTGCTCTTTCAAAAGGCGCTACAAGACTCGATCGATGCCAAAAGGCAGGTCCTGCAGGCCGACATTCTCATTTCGCTTTCCTCCGAAGCACAGATGAAAGGGAATACCCAGGGAGCGATGGATCTTATCCATCAGGCGCTCTCCTTGTCTGAGAGGAGTGGAAACCTCTATGGAAAGGCTAGGGCTCTTGGCGAGTTAGGAAAGCTCGAACTCCAGAGCGGGAAAAATGACGAAGCGGCAAGTCTGATCGATCAGGCGCTCGACATCGACAAGCTGAACGGATACAAGTTCGAGGCCCTGCACCTTTTCTACAAAGGTTCGTACCAAGGTTTCATTGGGAAAGCGCAGGAAGCGCTCCAGACCTTAGCCGACGCCAGGGTAAAGGCCATCAGCGCCAAGGACACCTTGACTTTCATTCAGGCCGACAATGCGTATGCCTTTGGATTGGTGAAGAAAGGCAAAGTCGACGAGGCCCTCCGGCAGATGGATTTGGTCAATCGAGCCGACATGCGGGAATTCGTTCCGGATGCCGCTCTTCGAACCTGTTTGGAATCATACCTTCAGCTCCCTTTCGTGCGCTTAATTTGGCTCGAGGGCTTCGCCAATGTTCTTGAGGCCGCCAACCAAAAGGAAAAACAAATTGGCGTTTGGGAGGAAATATTTTCGACAAGCCATGGATTGGACTTGACCGCTGGAGAGGCCGAGGCCAAGGAAAAAGCCGCAAATCTCGAGAGTCAGTTGAAGAAAACGGATGAGGCACTCAAAGATTATGCGCTGGCAGCGGACCTTTATCGGAAGCTGGGGAACGAAGTCTTCCTCGATCGCGTCGAGATATCCGAATCCGTCTTGCTCGTGAATGTCGGTCGAGGAAATGAAGCCGTCCCCCTGGTGGAGGAGATCGCGTCCTATGCCAGACGACTCAATCTCCGTGAACTCGAATTTAGAGCAAACATCACGCTCGCCGGGATCTATCAGCCAGCAGGTGAGATGGCCAAGGCCCGCACCGCCCTCGAAAGGGCGACCTCCTTGGTTCATCCCGGTCCCTTTGATGAGGAGCTTGACAATAAAACGGTTCACCTCGCATACGTCTCCCTCAGCGACGTTTACCGGAAGCTCGAGATACCCACAAAAGAACTCATTTCCATCGATCAGGCGTTTTTCGTTTCTTTTCACCTGAAAGACGACGCCGCGCAAAAAAGCGAGGTCAACTATCTTGACCAGCGTCTGAAAGAACTGGGCATTCGGGAGCTTGTGGAACAGCGGCAAAAGGAAGGTCAACTCTCCGAATCCCTGATCTATTCCTACATTCTGTATTTGCGCGACGGAATGCCTGCCAAACCCGCCGAAGATGCAAACTGGCAGCGCATTCTGAGTCTGCCGCTCCAGATCATGCTGAAGCCAGGAGGAGCCGGTGACCTCACAGAGATATTGAAAGACCTGGGGCGCCTGCTGAACTTCGAAAAGCTTCCGTTACTGAATGCCCTGGCAAGGTACTACATGGCGGCTGGGGCGGACCCTGGTTTGACCGAAAAATATGCCCTTGCAGCAGAGAATCTGGTGAGCGGCCTCCAGGGTGACTGGACCGGGCTTAAGGCGGAATGCACGTGTCAGCTCGCCGTGTCTTATGCCCGGCAGGGTAGGAATGTACTCGCACAAACGAAAGGCGCCGAATGTGTCAACCTTGCTGCCAAAACGCAGGATGAACAGCTGATCGTATATGCGGACGCAGCGAACTCCATGGTACAGGCGCAAACCGGCAACATTGCGGCAGCCAAGAGTTCGCTTCAGAAACTGATCGCAAAGAGTCCCGACAGTCCCGACTTACTCGTTCAACTAGCAATGTCGTTTGCCAGTGCTAAGCTTTACGACGAGGCAAATTCGCAGCTGGGGTCTGCCGTCCGCAAACTTCTGTCGGCGGGGGACAAACGAACGGCCGCAGGGGCCTATGTGCGGGTGTCGATCGTTCTAAATTCAGATTCATCCGATGCCGCCAAGAAATTGCAATTGGAGTATTTGAACGCCGCCTTGAATCTCTTTCGCGAGCTTAAAGCACCGGCCGATGAAGGCAGCATTCTCGTCGGACTAGGGGACTATTTCTTAAGAGTTTCCGAGAACAAGTCCGCCGTCGATGAATATGCGAAGGCCAAAGAGCTTGCGCAGAATGCAGGCCAAAAGAATATTCTCGCGCAGTCGCTGTTGGGGCTGGGTAATGCCTACCAAGCCCAAAAAGACTTTGCCAAAGCGAGTGAATCTCACGCGGCTGCCGTAACTCTTTTTCATGAATTGAGCAACAGCGTGGGCGAAACGAACGCACTCCGCAATTTAGGACGGGACTACTATCTGCTGAACGATCCAGGAAAAGCGCTACCCGCTTTGTTGGAGGCCCGGAAGGTGGCAAATAGCGCGGGCCCCATCTACGCGTACTTTGCCGCGTATTTCCTGGGCGACTACTACGATTCCCAGGGGGAATATGAGAAGGGACTCGCGTCCTTTCGAGACGCGGTAGAGATTACGACCAAAGCCGGCGATACGGAGCATTCTGCATACTCCCATCTTGCGCTTGCTGCGGTAGTTGGCTTTCTCGGGGCTTGGGAGGATTCTGTAACCGAAACGGAAATTGCTCTGAAACTCTTCGAAACGCTCGGAAATAGAGAAGGGCAGGCGGACTGCTGGGCCCACCTCACGTCAATCTATTCCGATCGAACTTCGTCCCTCAAGGATTTCGACAAGGCCCAAGACTGCTATCGAAAGGCTTTGGAATTAGGGTACGGAAAGACCCTCGGGCTCGACCTCCTGGAGATATACCTGCAAACCGGGAAATATGGCGAGGCTGCAAGGATCGCGAGAGAGGACATTCAAGACTGTTTGAAGGAAAAGGACACGAGTTGTCAGGCGCACGGGTTGATCAGTTTGTCCGAAGCGGAGCGGTTAGGCGGAAACCTAAAGGCATCCCGATCTGCGCTCAACGAAGCGCGTCCGCTAGTCGCCAAGTCCCCAGATCTCTACTTAAAAGGACGGCTGCAATACCAAGGATCCCGGCTACTCGCCTCGGAAGGCAAGCTGAACGAGGCCCTGAGCTCCTACCAACAACTTATCGCCCTGATCGAAACGATCAAGGGACGGCTTGGCGCAAGGGAGCAGAAGGGACTCGCGGAAAACTATAGCTTCATTTATGACGAGCTCGTGGCGCTGTTATATTCCATGAGCAAGAATTCCCCCAAGGACCAGCTTGGCTTCGCATCCACCGCGCTCGAATACGCCGAGAAGAACAAGGCAAGACAGTTCGCTGAAAGTTGGGGGCGGGTGTTTAAGAGTCAGATGGCGCTTTCTCTTCCGGTCTCGGTTCGAGAACGCGAGCAATCCCTCTACTCGCGGCGCGATCGCATCACTGCGAAGCTGGCCGAAGCGGCAGATTCTGCCACTCCATCGCAGCGCAATAGCGTGGCAGGCCTAAATTCTGAGCTGCTTGGCGTGCAGAGCCAGATCCAAGTCTTTCTCAAGGACCTGCGAAGCGTGTCGCCTAAGTATGCGGCCATTGCTTACCCGGAAGACATCGCAATAGCCAATCTCCCTCTCCGGCGCGGAGAGACCCTTGTCGAATTCAAGATGGCAGAAGATTCTACGTTCGTCTGGATAGTTCAGAATCCGGATGGCAAGGAGAACGAGCTCAAGGCATTTTACGAAGTCGTGAAAAACCGAGCTTGGTTCGTCGATAAAGTGTCCTTGGTCCGAAGCCAGCTTAATTCCGCTCATCCGGAAGCCGTGGACTTGAAGATCTGCGAAGATTTGTTCGCAGCACTTTTCCCAAACGACGCGGCAAAGATAATTCAGGATTCCTACGACCTTGTCCTGATACCAGACGATGCACTGTTCGTCCTGCCTTTTGAACTGTATTCGCCGGAGGCGTCGAGAGGAGAATTTCCACTCCTGAAGAAAGCCACGACGTACTACCCCTCTGCCGTCTCTCTGCGCCTTGCTCGAAACGCCAAACTTCCGTCCAACTGGCAAGAGTCTTTCCTGGGTGTCGCTGACCCCATCACCTCGGCGCGAGATGAGAGATTCGAATTGGTGAAGCTGCAAAATACACCGGAAAAGAAAGCTTCCGCCGGAGACCAAGGTTCAAACGAGAAAGCACAGGTAATAGCACCGGATTCAGAAAAATTACAGTCGAGAGGGTATTCCTTTGAAAGGCTGCCTGGCACTGCCCTGGAAGTTCAGAGCATCGCCTCGCTGCTGAAAGAAAGAAAAGAGACGGTGGACGTGCGCATTGGTGTCGACGCGACCAAAAGTAAGCTCCTCGATACCGATCTTTCCAAGTTCAGGTTCTTGCATTTTGCGACTCACGGAGTCCTTGCCGTGGACACCGGTGTTCAGGAACCTTCCTTGGTTCTTTCCTCGGATGGCGGGGATTCCTCCCATATGTTTTTGTCCATGTCCGAGATTCTTGGCCTAAAACTGCAACCCGAGTCGGTCGTGTTGTCCGCCTGCAACACCGGATCCGGGAAGATTAGCCGAGCGGAAGGCGTTATGAGCCTGGGGCGAGCGTTCCTGGCTGCAGGCGCCGAGAGTGTAACCGTCAGTTTGTGGCAAGTCTCTGACGACTCGACCGCCTTGCTGATGGAAAGATATTACAAGGGCATCTTGGAAAATAAGAAGAAGAGCGTGGCATTGGCAGAGGCACGCTACGCCGTGTTTACGAGTGGCTCGACAAACCCCTTCTTTTGGGCCCCGTTCATAGTCATCGGCGAGTAAACACTGATCAGTCCGTCCGGGTCGAACTCAAGATACCTCTTCCAAGGTAGCGTTCAAACGAGGTGTGCAACGGTTTACAAGACCGTTGTAGGTACGAAGCCAAGCTGCGTTGGGACTCAACTCCCGACGTCAACCTAATCAATCTTGCAAGGTTAGGTTTTACAACAACTTAGAAGACCGCGGGGACTGCCAAAGTACGCGGAAGTCGTACAAGACATCATACTCTGTGGGTTGGACTGTGGGTTGGAAATAATCACGCCAGCGACACTCATCTATGCTTCTTCACCGTTTAGAGGGCACCACAAACGCCCCGAATCGTCCGGTTAACGGCCCTTGTGGGACTGTGAATACGCTGGGCATAATCCCTGCTAGCCGCAACTGTTGCAGAACGAGTTTAGAGGTGGAGGGAAGGCGATCCAGAATCGCTTCGCATTCGTCCTCACGAATCGTAATGACCCCGATGTCGATCGGTTGATTCAATTTCGCCACTACGACCAACCTCCATTGAGTGCAGCCCGTGAAGCTCACGGCCGGCCGCTGGCTTATTTCCGCGATTGAGCAGCAATTCGGCTACCCAACCAAATGCGGAAGCTGCCACGCAGACCCAACAAAACCAACATACCAATCGAGTAACAAACCGACCACATCATCACTATCGTCAGAATGAGAAAGACTACAATCTGAAGCCGATTCGTCAAGGCCCACAAACTGAGCAGCCAGGTTCTTGGGAATAAGAATGCTCCCGGCAACGCGCACGAAGCCATGATCCAAACCAACACTCCCACTCCTACAAAGGGCGTCATCTGCGAGAGAAATGCCCCAGGTGAATTGGCTCGCGATGGGAGAGAAAATCGGAGATGTCTGACTATGAGCAACAGAACGCGATTGATTATGATTTCTAATCGATCTTTCCACACTCGGATGCGCGATTTCATGGCTTCTTGCTTTTCACGGGCGAAGGCTGGTTTGCTTTCATGGCGCTTTCGAGTACGGCCGTTTTCTCCGTCAATGCCTGGAGATCTCTTTGCATCTGCTTTGCTTCATTCTCCGAACTCTGCACACTCAATCGCACCGCCTTCGCCTCACTGGCAAGATCGCTCGTTTGGCGGAAAACATTACTTCCGAATCCGAGCAGCGTCAGAGTTAGCGCAAAGAAGGAAACAGCAAAGGCGATACCAATGTGCCGCCAAGTCCTCACCTCACGTTGCATTTCAAATAGCGAACTGAGAACGTCGTATCCAGGTAGGTGTTTGAGCCTCGGGTAGTCCTTCTGTTTGAAAAGCAAGAATGTCTCCCCGCCAACCTCAATTTCGTCGAGTTCGTCGCCCTTCTTAATGGCGGATTCGATCTTTTCGACCGACAAACCTCTGCAGAAATCCGTTGTTCGCTCAAAATCTATCGTGGCGAAATCTTCCCGGTACGTAATCCGTATGGGCCTGTCAGTCAGATTGTAGAGCGGACATGATAAATACCCGCGATAACCAGGCTCAACCTGCGGTCCGGTTCCGAGCAAAATGCCTTTGTAGACCCATTTCACCCTGAGATTGAATCGCGCCGCGATGTAATATGGAAGGTCAAGCTTCTCGTACGTGCTCACATAGACGATCGAGTTTGGTTCCATCTCAAAATAAGGTGTTTTTTCGTCAAGGACTCCGGGTTTCCCGTTGCTATCAACATATTTGTCGCCGATCCGCAAAGTGTACGCCGCAGGCCGAAGATTCTTGTTTTGAAATTCCTCTGCAATTAGCAGCTTTCTTTCACAAAATTTCTGAATCTGATTCGACAAGAGCATGCCTTTTCTGTCCGCTCTTTCACGATCTGGATCGAGATATTTCCATTCATGTGTATCAGGCATTTTCTTAACCTCATTGAGCGCGCCAGCTATGGAGTACCGCCCGTCGTCTTAGGCATCTGCGTTCTCAATTCGTCTATTTGTTTCTGAAGATGTCCCAGCCGAGTCAGACCGAAGGCAAGAAGTAATAGGAATACAATAGATAGCACCACGGGCCACTTCCGTGATCCTGGAATATCAGTTCCTCGCGACCTCACTAACGCCCATCCAGACAAAACTACTGCAATAAAACAGATCCAAAAGACACTTGGGTCCCACCAGTGTGTATGACTAGGTTCCGCTACGAACAGTGTCCCTGCAGCATATAAGATGCCGAGTAAAGCGAATGTTATGGCTACGAAGAAATCTATTCGATTGGACAAGGACTCCAACCGAGTGCCAAAGGTCTTGATTGTGTCTTGCGCCTGGGTAGCTAGTGCACTTTGCAAACTTGACGGCTCGTAATCTTCAAAAAGAATCCGATCCGAGCCCCCATATTCCTTGGAATGACCTTCGTGGAACTCGGTAGTCTTTTCAAAGTCGATCACAGCAATGGAATCGCCGTAGTGCAATACGACCGCTTTGTCAGACAGATTGTAGATCGGGCAAAACAAGTTGCCGACATAGCCCGCATCCACCTGTGGTCCACCAACCCAAACGAGCCCCTTATAGGCCTTGGAGACTTGTATATTCCATCGCCCGATCAGGAAACGCGGCATGTTTATTGTTTCCAGAGTCTTGATAATTACGACTTCGAACGGTTCGATGCGAATTTCGTTATTACCTGGTGTATCCGAGAGTGCGTAGATTTTGCCCCGAATGGCATACTCATCTCCGATTCGAAGCCTATAATTGGCCGGCTTAAGATTATCCTCGCTAAGAGGACTGATGAGATCAAAGGAGTCGCAACATTTCTTTATTGCATCGCTGAGGAGCACACCTGTGAACTGGAAGTCCTTTTCGTCCTTTGGCCTCTTTTCTCGTAGTTCTTCCAGACGCTTCTTTTCCGTTTCCTTGCGAGTCTTCTGCCCCGAGTTTCTGGTAGGCATGCGTTATTTCGACTCCGCTTGACATGCGTTAGACTGAGACCGAAGGACCTCGGACGGAACCCCTAGATGCGCGCTTTCACGGCAAATAATTTGACTCAGCGATGGCCCCACTCCAAGGTAATCGATCGGGACGCCAACCTTCCCCTCTAATTCTCGAATGAAGTTACGCGCTTTAGGACAGAGCTCGTTCTGTTGTTTTGTTCCGACGTTACAATAATCCAAATAATCTAGGCCGTTCAATGCTAAACGAGTCGGTCCGTTGACTTGAACGGCTTTTCTTGCGAGTTCCCAATCAAATCTGCCGACACGGCGGACCTTTTTGGTGACCGTTGTGTGCTCCTCGATGGTGTGCGGATATCGGCTCTCTCGCTGGAGTTGTTCCCAGGTAATCTCCTCTTTCAGAGGACCAGCTTGTTTTCCCGCGACGCGAATCGGGAAGGTTCGAAAAACGACCACAATGTCAGTTACTCGGAGTGGACTAACACCTACCTCACTAAGGAAGCCCGCCGCACTGGTATCACGAGATGTTGTCTGAGGATAGAAATCAGAGTGGTAAAGAGACAAGCCAAACCCTTGGGTACCTTCTATTAATGCACTTTTGCCACGATCCAGGCCAGAGTTCACCTCAACAGACACGTCCGTCAGGTATTGCGCAATCCAGGGACACTCAGTGACGACATCCTTCGCAAGTTTTGCCTCGACGCCCCGCAAAACTCTTCTGGCTTGAGCGGCGCCAACGCCGCAAAGCGTGGAACTTAACCGTTCGCGCAGGCCCAGCACCTGCTCCTGCTGACGATCACGTTCTCCGATTATAAAAGATTTCCGATCAATCCCAATCCTTTCAGGAGGAAGGGAAAGAAAGTCAATCTCCTGTTTCAGTACCTGGGGATCGATGAGTGCCCCAGCCGGAATAAGAAGGCGCGTCCGTGGATTAACGAAGCCTGTGGGTAACTGACGGAGAACCACGGTTTCTCCTAGGTCATTCACAAAAGAATGGCCAGAATTTGGCCCACCGCAGCGAATACAAATGTCGATATTTTCCTGCCTGGTAATGAAAGCGGAGACTTTTCCTTTTCCTTCCGACCCAAACTGTCCGCCGACAACAACCCAAACACTCATACGTGGCCTTCCTTCCTAAACAATTCCAGGGCGGAGTCCATATTTGTGTACAGCTCCGCGAGCGAGCCTTCGTTTCTGATCGTCAGGGTCGCGTGAGGCCGAAGAAGCTCGATTTGTTGCTCCACCAAATGCGAGTCGGCCGCCACGAATTTCTCTAAGGTCGCATGACGTCCACCGTCTCTCACGTGCTCCCATCTCGTTTTAAGCCGGGCATCGAGAAACACTAGGTAAAAAGACGGCTCGAACGTAGCCTGAAGAGTGGTGTAATCGAGCGGATGACGCAGGCCGTCCACCACTGCGCTGGAGCCGGGCACGATTTGTTCAATCAATCGACGGTTGAGTTCGGATTGAAGGCCCTTTTCCATAACTTCCCACCCAACTGTTTGGAGTTCAATTTTGTTCTTTGAGTCTGCCGCAAGCCAGTCTGCGAGCACTTCGCTGTACCGGAGGTATTGAAAACCGTATGTCGAACTGATGTATTTCGCCGCTGATGTTTTCCCAGCGCCGATCCGGCCGGTGATCCCAACCACGAGTCTGCCATTGTGTGCCCTTGGAGAGAGGCTCGTCATGAAAGGCAGATTCTATCCCAGCGGGATGTTTTCGGGTATCACATCCAGGCCGGAAGCTGAAACGATTTGGGCAAGCTTCAGGTAGTTGAACTTCGCCGAGCGCGGAACGATCAGGTAGTCCTCGGTTGGCGTACCCAGAGCGATAAAATCGTCGGCTATATAGAACAGCCCGACTAGTGCAGATGTAATGGCGTCCACCTCATCATGAGTGATATCAGCGGTGACGAAGTCGCCGGTGATCCCTGCACGAAACAGACCTCGTTTGAGCTCTTCCAAACTGGCTTTCTTCCGGGGGATTCCAAGGATATCCTGCGCCGCACCCGGATAGCTCTCAATCACATTGAGACCGCGATTGCGGAGCTCCTGTGCGAGCTTGATACCCCTCCTAGTGAGCATCTCCATGCTTGGGAGCAGGCACCAGAAAACGGAAATGCCCATCCTTTTCAGCGCAAGCTCACACTTACGGTAGATAGGAACCCCCGGCTTACCGTAACCTTCAGGCAGGGAAAGTGGAGAATCGATGGAGACCAAGTCAGGCTTCGCGGCGATCGTTTCTTGAATCAACTCCTCATCTGTGCTGAGGGACTTGGTGGTGGCCGCTGCGCCTTGCATGAGTGCCCAACCTGTTGCCCTCTTCGCGCTCCCAGTCAGATCAATCCCAACGATCCGTGGTTGAGCTTCCGTTGGACACCTCTGGAGTAGCCGTGCCACAGGGGATTCCACAGAGGCCTGCGGCGTGAGCCGCCGGAGCACAGTGGATCTCTTGGCACTGGGCACCACCGCTATGCCGGTGAAGATCGAAGCAATTACCCCTTTCAAATACCCAGCAGACTGCTTGCAGAGTTTGTCGTAAGCAATCTCCATGATCGCTTTAAGGTGCACCACATCTTCTGTGTTGTATTGAACCAATTGCTCAAGCGCGCTCTTTTCGCCGCGCAGATACTTTGCCCAGAGAACCGTTGCGTCGTAGCCTGTAAGGTCTTCTATTTCTTTAGCCCGATTGAGCCCAAACTCTTTCTCGACGGACTTGAGTCCACCCGTCACACCTAGCTTCCGAGTAACCCAGCGCAGATCGATGTGGATGGGGGGAAGCGTCATCTGCGGAAACGCAAGCTTTAAGAATCGGAGGTCAAAATTCGCGCCGTTAAACGTCACAACGACAGAGTATTGACTCAGATGAGAGGGGAGATCTTGAAGATTTTCCCCTTCAACGAAGACCTTGTATTTTCGTCCGTCATAGAGGCCGACGACAGTCACCATGTCGAACACAGACGAGAGGCCCGTTGTTTCAATGTCTAAGTAGACGCACTGGTCTGCGAACTCGGGAAACACGCGCCAAGCTTCGCCAAGAGTAGACAGCCGCTCAAAGAACGAAGCATTTCTTTGGCTAATTGCTTCCCTAGACTTCGGGATGTATTCGTCCAGTCTTTTTTGGAGGCGGGCGCCAACAAGACCAAATCGCTTCTCAAACCTGTCAGCGTCGTCCCAGCTGCGAATACCGCCCTTCCAGAGATCAAGCTCAGTCTGCCTGCCTATGCCCGGAATGTGGATGAAGGTCTGTTTAAGCATAGGGCTCACCGCTGAACGAATTCTATTTTAATCCAAATTCTGATTAATTAGAATTTCTATTTAATTGGAACACCATCGTCTGTCAACAGGGCTAAGAGGTAAGGCTGAAATGAAGAAACGCCCCGGTCGAAAGCGTCCCGCTGATGCTGAGCTGCTGCTCTCTCAGGTGAAGGCAGAGTTCAAGAAGAAAATGGACGATCTCGGTAGTGCGAAGAAGGCTGCCAAACAGATAAATGTAGGTCTGGCCTCGTTCTACAACTACGTTAAAGGCAAGACGCTTCCCGATTTTGAAGTGCTCAGGAGAGCCCACGAGAAGTGGGGTATCAAGTGGCAGTATATCGACACCTCAGAAATTCTGCCCCTCCGCAAAGTCCGGACACCCGAGCAGGCCGTCTTTTCCTTTCTGAAAGCCTTGCATGAAGACGATGTAGAAATCACGCAGGTTTGCACCGAAGGAGAGACGGTCTTGCACATCAGGTTGAAGGTTTCCTTCCCGGCGTAACGATGGCCATAAGCACAGTACGATCCAGGCCTACGTCTACGTAACCAAGTTTCGGGGAACGGCCGGTTGCACCTAAGAGGTTGTTCGGTAGTCCATCCATGAGCATTCCGTTAGGATTTTGTGACTCAAAGAATCCATAAGACGACACAATATGCGACTCCGCAACAGTTCGTGGCCTCTGGCTTGGTGCTTGGGCGCGGTCGAACTGTATTGCTAGTTCATCATCGCAAGCTCAAGAGCTGGGTTTACCCAGGTGGCCATGTAAAGTGGTTCGAGACTCCCGACAAGGCCGTTCGGCGGGAGGTGTTCGAAGAGACCGACATTCGAGTGCGTCTGCTTGGAACCCGTTACCCCCTAGCTTTGAAGCACGATGAATTACTCAATTCCCCATACCTAATGCTTAGCGAGAAAATCGCGTTTAAGCCAGAGCCCGTGCATCATCACGTCGATCTGGTGTACCTGTGTGGCGTAACGCCAAGCGACAGGCACAAATCACCCAAGCCGAACCGAGCAGAAGTCTTAGCTGCGAGATTCGTTGGACGTAGTGAGATGCATAAGTTAAGAATGCTCCCAGATGTTCGGCGCCTCTTGGAGTACCTGTTTAGCGATGATGCTGCCTGGAAACTTCTACCCGGGAATCCGTGCTACTGAGAATTCCAGCGCGCACCGCTACGCCACCCACGCGGACGCAGGACAGATGAATCTCTACCTGAACTATGCGCGAGAGCATTGGACTCTGCCGGGCGAGAATCCGCCACTCGGTTTGATTCTCTGTTCCGAAAAAGATGAAGCCGTGGCTCACTACGCGCTCGGAAATCTCCACAACAAGGTTTTGTCCAGCCAGTACAAGCTCGCATTGCCCGACGAGAAGGAACTCGCCGAAGAAATCGCCAAGACACGGAAAGCCTTGGTGCAGGACATTCGTCGAACCAAGTAGCTGTCTTTCTGCTGAATTCCCTGAACTCCTGATTCCACGTTTTTTTGCTGCTTTTCCTCAATCAGCGAATCGCCCTGGCCTTCCTGGCTAAACCCTGCGCCTGATCCGCCCGCTTCTTCTGTCAAGGGTCTTCGCTGCGCTCCGATGAACGCTGCACCCCGGCGCCCTTGACAGCGCGGACGGACAGGCGCCCACCGCCGCCCTGTGCGCACTGAATTTTCCCATCGGAATGAACCCTGGTTTGGCCAAGGCCCTGGGCGTGATGATGAAGCTCGACTTCCAGCGCGCCGTTTTGAATCGCATCCCGGAGATCGAAGCCCACCCGGAACAGTATTTCCGGCAGGTCCTTTTTCTCTGCGACGAATACCAGCATTTCGCCACAGTTGGCGAGAGCGAGCCCACCGGCGATGAAAAGTTCTTCAGTTTGTCCCGCCAGCCCAGATGCATCCCGATCATCGCCACCCAGAGCATCAGCTCCCTCAAATCCACCCTGCCCGGCGAGACCTGGCGCACCCTGTTGCAGACCTTCCGAACCAAGGTGTTCCTGTCCCTATCGGATGACTTCTCCGCGAAGACCGCGAGTTCCCTCTGCGGACGCGAGGACCGGCTCAAGGCCAGCTACAACTTTTCCGAGAGCGGCCACGATGCCCATATCAGTCTGTTGACCGGCAAGGCGGTCTCGAACCGGGCCAACCTCACCGCCTCGAAGACGTACAGCCCCCACTCCGACTACCGCTTCGACATGAAGACCTTCACGGAACTCAAGAATGCGCAGGCCATCGTGTTTGCCTATGACGGGCTTAACCCCCTGCCGCCCACGTTCTGCTATCTCAAGCCCTACTTCAACGACCCCAACCTTTCCTACTTTGAACAGCTAGCACAAGGACAACTCTAATGAGTGGATTTGAAACCATACTCCCCTTTCTGAAACCCATCGAGCACCTCATTCTCGACGACTCGGTCAGCGAAATCATGGTCAATGGCCACGACACGGTGTTCATTGAGAAGGGCGGATACCTTCAGCCCATAAGTGGAGTGTCGTTGGGTGAAAGAGCGCTCTTGGTCGCGGTCAAAAACATTGCCCGCCGGCTTGGCGGCGACATCTCGGAATCCCACCCGATCCTCGATTCCCGGCTCCCCGATGGCAGCCGCGTCGCCGTTGTCATTCCACCCTGCAGCTTGAACGGCGTCACGCTCACGATTCGCAAGTTCAATGCGCGCCATTTCGAAATACAGGACCTGATCGCGGCGGGTACCCTCGACCAGCCGCTCGCCAACCGGCTCGAGGATTACGTTCTTTGCCGCAAGAATATTTTGATTTGCGGGGGAACCGGCTCCGGTAAGACCACGACCCTCAACATCCTCGGCAAATTCATACCGGAAGAGGAGCGCATCCTCCTGATCGAAGATACGGCGGAAATCCGGTTGGGACACGCGAACTTGGTTCGCTTTGAAGCAAGGCATCCGCAGAACGACTTGCCGGACATCGCCATCCGCGACCTGCTGAAAGCATCTCTCCGTCACAGGCCGGACCGCATTTTGTTGGGTGAGATTCGCGGCGGCGAGGCGTTCGATCTTCTGCAACTTCTCAATACGGGTCACGCGGGGACCCTGTCCACCATTCATGCCAACTCTGCCAGACAGGGGCTCGCCCGCTTCACGAGCTGTGTCCTGCAAAGCGGCGTCGAGCTGCCTTACCGCGCCATCAAGACCAATATCGGTGACTCCCTCCATGTCGTGATTCAGATCGAGCGCCGCCCGGGGCGCCGCTATATCTCGGAAGTCCTCGAAATCAACAATTACGACCCTGACGCCGATCTCTTCGACTACTGCGCGATCTACCAAAGACAGGAGGCGCATCCATGACGGTCGGAGAAAAAGAGAGCAACAAGAACATCTCCACCACCGAATACGTCCTCGCGAACTTTCAGCGGTCAGACCGTCTCGCTGTCCTGGTGCGCAACCGCAGCCGGGGCGAAACAGTTCAACGCATTACAACTTCTAGCAAGATCGCCGAGCCTTCCTTTCAGGATTGGCTGCGCTACAAGAATGAGAAAGAGTCCTGCGACATCTATATCGGGATGAACACCCTAAAACCCGAAGCCCGCACACGCACCAAGGACGACATCCAGACCATCCGCCATCTATATATGGATATCGACCACGATGGCCCGGCAGCTCTGGCCAAGATTCAACAGTCGAATCTGGTGCCTGCCCGGAACTACACGATCAGCACGTCACCGGATAAGTTTCAGGTGGTCTGGCGCGTCGAGAATATTTCACACGAACAAGCGGAGTCCCTGCAGAGGGCCATGGTGCGCAAGTTCGGGGGCGATCCCGCGGCAACCGACTCGACCCGCGTATTGCGCCTTCCGGGCTTCCTGAACCGGAAATACCACGCGGAGTTTCTCGTGCAAGCGGTAAAGCATACGGACCGTGTCTATCATCCCCAGGACTTCCGGCTCCGAACCGAGCTCATCGAAACCGACTTCAGGCCACACCGCCAGTCGCCGACATTAGCCTCGACCGGGCCACGGCAGATGAGCCAGTCGGAACATGACTGGGCTTATGCAAAACGCGCCCTCGCCAGGGGTGACGATCCAGAAGAACTCATCCGCAGGATCGCTGATTTTCGGAGCGGCGAAAAAAGCGATCCCATCTACTATGCGCGGCTCACCGTGTCCAAAGCTCAGGCTGAACTATCTAGACAGAGCCACTCCGCCGGGCCCACAGACGATGAGCGCGCAAAATCAAACGAAACCGGATTCGACCATTAAGAGCCGACCAAATTCAGACGAACGGGCACGTCATGCTATGTCTTCTCCACACGCCACTCTCCCATCCGAACGCGTGACGCTGGAGCCGTTTGTCTCGGCGGACGAGGCGGCCGGATTTCTCTGCGTCAGGCGCCGGTTTCTGCTGGAACTCGCCCGCCGAGGCATGCCTGGAGCCTACGCGCTTGGCACCGGAAGCAAACGCAAAATCTGGGTGTTCCGCCTCTCGGAACTCGCTGCTTCTGTCGCGCCCAATGAGACGCCGATTCCAAATCCGCCAAAACCGTGTACGATCGAATCTGGCAGTCCCCGCTGAAAAGAGGAATATGGCTTATCAGCGAGGATCACTCAAGAAAGTACGCCGCAGGGAAGGAGATACCTGGGTGCTCAGATACCGGGTTGCGAGTGCGGACGGAAGGCGGGTCGAACACACCACGCCCATCGGACTTGTCCAGAAATTTCCAAAGGATGAGGACGTATGGCGTGAGATCGACCGTCTCGGAATCCTGATCCGCATTAACGACAACACCGTTTCGAGCCGTATCAGGTTCCATTCCCTCGCGGAGCATTACCTCAAGGCCGATTTTGGGTCGGATGCTGTGCGTCCGAAGTCGGAGAACACAACGCGCATCACCGAGCATATCGTCCGCGATTACCTCATCGCTCGCTGGGGCGGGGAGATTGCGGAAGACATCAAACCGCTCGAGATTCAGCGCTGGCTTAAATCGCTGCATACCGAGTCAAAACTTGCATGGACGACGATTGCGAAGATGCGGGGTGTCATGAGTCGCATCTACAAGGTCGGCATCCTGCACGAGCAGGTCAAGAAGAACCCCGTGATGCACGTGGAAACGCGATGCAAATCCAATTACCGGGCTATCGTCATCACCCCTGCCCAGACGTTCAGCATTCTGAAATCCCTGAAAAACCATCTTCATCAGACGCTGGTGATCACCTGCGCGGCGACTGCACTCCGTTCATCGGAGATTCTGGCGCTGCGCTGGGCCGACATCTTGTGGCTGGAGGAACGGATCCGGGTTTCAAAACGTTGGGCAAACGGCAAAGATGGTGAAACCAAGACAGAAGCATCGGACGGCTTCGTTCCTTTGCATCCGGTCCTGGCGAATCATCTGCAACAGTGGCGCTGCCAGACGCCTCACAAAAAGGATACGGATTTTGTTTTTCCGTCCTTCAAGGCGCGCGGCCGCGTCCCTCTGTCCTCTTCCATATTTGTGTCTGATCATCTCCGGCCGGCTGCGAAAGCAGCTGGAGTGCAGATTGAGGATGGTCAGAGGTTCGGACTTCACAACCTTCGTCACTCGCTCAGCAACTGGCTGGTGAACAAGGCAAAGGTCGAACCGAAGACGGTGCAGGGAATCCTGCGTCATTCGAGAATCCAGACGACGCTTGATCTCTACACCCAGGAAGACAGTGATGAAGCTCGGGGAGCGCAGGGTGAGTTCCTGAAAGCAGTCGGAATACATTCAGGAATGGCACAATAATGGCAGTTGTGGGTTGAATTGTGGGTTAGAGGGTTTTCCGGTTTTGGCTCTAACTCATTGAAAGATATGGTAGGCCCGTGGGGACTCGAACCCCAGACCTCTACCGTGTCAAGGTAGCGCTCTAACCAACTGAGCTACGGGCCTCCAGCCCTTTCAGAATATCACGCCTTGCCGCGCGTGAGAATTTCGTCCATTGCCCGCAGCTCCTCTTCCGACGCGGGTCGCCATGCAATCCCCAGCCGCACCAACTCCGTCCGCAGCTCCGCCAACGGGCGTCCCTGCTCGCCACGAGACGCCTCCGCGAAGCCATTTCCTTCGCTGTGCCCCGAGTATACGCAACTCCCTCTCCGCGCCGCATGTCGTCCCACCGCCATGCTCATTCAGATCGATGGATGATACCCGGCCACGCTTTCTTGTGACCACGCCAAACCGGGTGTTATTCTCGTTTTCATGGCGGAACCGGAAAATCTTGCGCCCGAAGCCCGCTCTTCCTCGCCCCTCGATTCTTCCCGCAGGCAATTCGAAGCTCTGCTGGAAGTCAGCGAAACGATTGCGCAGCAGCACGACCTCAAGGCGCTCTTTCACGAAATCGCCGAACGCCTCCACTGCGTGCTGCAATTCGATTTTCTCGGCCTGGTTCTTCACGACCCCGCAAAAAATACCATGCGCCTCCACGTTCTGGAGACTCGCGAGAACATGGATCCACCCCCATCGGCCGAACTTTCCCTGGAAGATTCCCCCGCTGGTTGGGTCTGGCAGAACCAGCAACCCTTTGTTTCCTTGGACACGTCCAAGGACGCACGCTATCCGCTCTTCATGCAGCGTGTACAGAGCGTGGGCGTCCACACCATCGCCATTGTGCCTCTGACCACCGCGCAGCATCGCCTAGGCGCCATGGGTTTTGGCCGCTACGTGCCGCAAGCCATGACCGAAGTGGAAATCGAATTCATGAAACGCGTGGCCGCGCAGGTTGCCGTTGCCGTGGATAACGCCATCAACTTTGAGGCCGCGCAAGCCTATCAGCAGCAACTCGCACGCGAGCGCGACCGCCTCCAAGCCCTTCTCTCCATCAACAACATTCTCGTTAGCACTCGTAATATCACTGCGCTCTTCAACGGCATCGTCTCTTCTCTCAAGCCCGTCCTCCAGCACGACTACACCAGCCTCGCCCTCCTCGATCCCGTCACTGGCCTTCTAAAGATCCACGCGTTGGACATGCCCCTGACGCTGGCCTTACCCAAAACGGAGTTCACGGTTCCCGTGGAAAGCTCGCCCTCCGGCCAATGTTTCACCAGCGGCCAGGTCCTGATTGCGCGCGGCGAACAGATCGACCGCTACGACATTGATGTCATTCGCATGCTGCGCGCGGAGGGTGTAGAAGTAATGTGCTGCGTGCCCCTGGCAACCCATGGCCACGCCCTCGGCACCATCAATCTCGCCAGCCGTAATCCGCAAGCTTTTTCCACTCCTGACGTGGAACTCCTCCAGCAGGTTGCCGCGCAGGTAGCCATCGCCCTGGAAAATGCCCTGGCTTTCAAGGAAATTGACGCCCTCAAGGATAAACTCGCGGTCGAAAAGCTCTACCTCGAGGAAGAGATTCGCAGCGAACTTAATTTCGAGGAGATCATCGGCGATAGCGCTGCCTTGCGCCGCACCCTCGCTCAAGTGGAACTCGCCGCGCCCGCAGGCACTACCGTCCTCATTCTCGGCGAGACGGGCACCGGCAAGGAGCTGATCGCTCGTGCCATTCACAATTTAAGTCCGCGTCGCGAACGTACCTTCGTTAAGGTCAATTGCGCTTCCATTCCCGCCGGCCTCCTTGAAGCCGAACTCTTCGGCCATGAACGAGGCGCCTTCACTGGTGCTCTCACGCAAAAAATCGGCCGTTTCGAATTCGCTGATCGCGGCACACTCTTCCTCGACGAAGTCGCCGATCTCCCGCTCGAACTACAGCCCAAACTGTTGCGCGTTTTGCAGGAACAGGAGTTTGAGCGCCTGGGTAGCAACCGCACCCAGCGTGTGGATGTGCGTGTCGTCGCCGCCACCAATGCCGACCTCGCGCAACTCGTCGCCGAACGCAAATTCCGCAGTGACCTCTATTACCGCCTCAATGTTTTCCCCATTAACATCCCCCCATTGCGCGAGCGCCCTGAGGATGTGTCTCTCCTCGTGCGCTATTTCGTCCAAAAATTCAGCCGCCGTCAGAACAAAACCGTCGAGTATGTCCCTTCCGACGTAATGGATGCCCTGGTGAACTATCCCTGGCCGGGCAACATCCGCGAGCTCGAAAACCTCGTCGAACGCGCGGTCCTGCTCTCGCCCGGCAAGGAGTTGCGCGTCCCGCTTTCCGAACTGCGCGATCTTTCGCCGCCGTCTCTCGTCACCTCAGCGGCAACGGCATCCCTACGCCATGCCTCGCCCGTTTCCAGCGCGCTGCCAGCATCGGCGTCCATTGCCACCATGGAAGAGGCTGAGCGCCAGCACATCCTAAGGGCTCTTCGCCAAACTCAGTGGCGCATCGCTGGTCCCCGCGGCGCCGCCAATCTTCTTGGCATGAAGCGCACCACGCTGCAAGCCCGCATGCGCAAACTTGGCATCCGCCGCCCCATCTGAAGCCGCAAAGCCCTCTCGCAGAGGCAATCGCCATCCACATGCGAGTGGCTGGGCAATTTCCGGCTGATGGATCTCTCAACGGCTACCATTGGCCGGGGCAACCCGGGGAACTTTCCTGCCGTCTCTCAGGAATGCCTATTAGGCGGAACGGCTGTATTCTATAGGGGTGCTGTACGCGTGCGTTGCCTTACGTATTGCGCTGTCGATTCCGAAAAACAGCATCACGAATCGTCGAAGTGGCGGAAGAGCGGCACGGGCTAATTCAAACTCCAGGGGAGACTCCATGCATCGTGGTCATCGTTGTGCCTTTATTCTTGCTGTGCTGTTTGCCTGCATTCAAACGATGGGTTGCCACAGCGGCACCAGCACTCGCCTCCAGGTCACAACCACTTCTCTCCCCAACGGCGTCATTGGCACACCTTACGTGGCGGAACTCACCGCAACAGGAGGAACTCCTGGTTACACTTGGTCGCAAACTTCCGGCGGCACAATGCCCAATGGTGTGTCGCTGGGAAGTTCCGGCGTTTTCAACGGAGCGCCGACAAAGGCAGGCACGTTTGGCCCTTACGTTTTCGAAGTGACGGATTCCGCGAGCAACACCGCGTCATCTCCGAGCCTGAGCATCACGGTTACGAACGGCTCGGCGGTAGTGACAGAGGCGTGCGCACTGGCCGGCGGCGAGTCTGCATTGACGTCCGCTACGCCGTACGCCTTCCTCCTCAAGGGCACCGACGGAAGCGGCAACCCCATCGATATTGCCGGTAGCTTCACGCCTGATGGCAGCGGCGGCATCTCCAACGCCACAGTCGACTACAACGGATTCTCCGCCGGCCCCGAACACTTACAAGTGAACCTGGCCGCAAGCTCGTATTCCTTCGGTTCTACCGCGTCGGGCTGTTTGTCTTTGGTCTTCTCCGGTGCCGTGGCGGAACCCGTCAATACGAAGCATGTAGGGGTGTCACCTTACTTTGCGCATGCCGCAGTGGTTCGTGCGAAAAATGGCAGAACTCCCGTTCTTGCTATCACTGCAGTCTCCAGAGTGCAGTTCGCGTTCACTCTGAGCGAATTTGACGGAACGCTTTTTCACAGCGGAAGAATCATTGCCTCCGGCACCACGGGCGACGTTCCAAACGCCTCGGGCCTCATTCACGTACAGATTCCCGGCGCCTTTTCGCTCGCTTCCCTGCAATCCAACTATGCGTTTGGCCTGGATGGATGGACCGCGGACTCCAGTGGTTATTTTCGCACCGCCTTCGCGGGAACCTTTGCCAATTCTTCCGGCGCGCTTTCCGCGGGTTATGCGGACCTGAATGCAGGGGGCACTCCATCGGGCGAGCTGACCGGAGGGAATGGAACGCTGAACTCCGCGCCCGACGCGGCCACAGGTCGCGGGACGGGCACCTACACCATTCCCACTTCCGGCGGGAACCTCACCTTTGATTTTGCCTTCTACATCCTGAACAAATCCGATTTCATTTTACTTTCCACCGATTCTCCATTCACCGCAGGTTCTGCTCCGCTACTTTCCGGCCGCGCCCTCGCATCCAGTGCAGCGTACGCCCCAGGTGCTCTGAGCGGTGACTACTTGCTGGCGTCGGAAGGACTGGAAGGCATCGGGAATGGCACGGCAAATCGCGTGGAAATCGGCACGTTGAACGCCACCCGCACTAGTACGATTCCCAACGCGATCCTGTACGTCAACGATGCGGGAACCTATTCCCGCACGCCTTACTCGAATGGCAAGTTCACTCTGGAAGCCGCTTCGGGACGCGTCTCCATTACCGGTCTCGCCACGGCAGCGCCGATCCTTTATCTCACCGCGCCGGGAACGATCGACGATCAAATTGCTGGGTTCCTGGTTGGCTCGGACACCCAGGCCAGCTCTGGACTTCTCGTCCAGCAGTCCACCAGCATGCCTGCCTATAGCCTCTCCAGTATTTCAGGTATCTACGTTGCGAGCACGCAAGAAGATGTGGATGGCCACAACGGAGCATCCCTCGGCTCGTTTGTGTCTTTGCGCACAGGTCAATACTTCGACGCCCAGAATTCCACTGGCTCCGTACCGAGTGTGCCGGGCTCCGGTTCCGTTACCATCAATCCAGACGGATCAGGCAGTCTGAATAGCGGAACCTTTCCTTTTGTGACGAACGGCTCGCTCATCTTCGCCATCCCCGACACAGGCGATCCTCTCCTATACGTCTTCACGGCAGGGAAGCTACCCAACTGACCGCTGGCGAGTTTTCGCAGCCTTTGCGGGGCGCTAAATAGTTACCCTTTGCCCGCTAGGCATCTTGCACTTTGCTTTTTCCGCCGCACTCTGGTCCCATTATTAGAGTGACCCTGCTATGAACACAAAGCCGCCATTCCGCCGCCGCTATTCTCTCGGGGTGTTCTCCCTGTGCCTTCTGGTCCTGGCCATTTTTGGCCTCTTGCTTCCCTTGCTGGCTTCTTCCCAATCGCCGGTGATCCGCTTTGTGCGCGATCCCGACCTTGCTCCCGATTTTCAGCTGAAAGATTTGGCGGGCAAGGATCTCTCATTGGCCTCAGCAAAAGGCAAAGTCATCTTGCTGAATTTTTGGGCTACTTGGTGCGGCCCCTGCCGCGCGGAAATCCCCAGCCTCATTGAGCTCCAGAATCGCTACAAGGAACGTCTCCAGATTATCGGCCTGGTGGTGGACGACGATGACGAAGATGCCGTGAAACAGGTGGTTGATTCCGAAGGAATCAATTACCCCGTCGCCCTCGCCACTGACCAAATTCGCTTTGCCTACGGTGGCATCCTCGCTCTTCCCACCCTTTTCGTAATCAATTCGGATGGCCGCGTTGTCCAGAAGCACGTTGGGCTCTTCAACCCCGCCCTCTATGAGATTGAAGTTCGCGCCCTTCTGGATCTGCCCATCGCCGCGCAGGTCGAAACCTTTCAGGACACCGGCGAGATCTTTTTGAAACACGCGGACCGCGCCACCATGCTCCCCGGCGTCAACACCTCCAAATTGACTCCCGAGCAGCGCCTCGTCGCCCTGCACAAATTCAATGCCGAGTCGTGCACCTGCGGCTGCCAGCTCACTCTAGCCCAGTGTCGCATCAACGACCCTGCGTGCGGCCTCAGCAAGGATCGCGCTGCCGCCATTGTCGAGGAAATCTATACCGGCGGTCAAAAAAGCAAAGCAGAGGCGCCTGCAACCCCCGTTTCCGATTCTCCCAAGCCCTGACGCACGCCACTCTCTACTAGAGATGGCGCTCCGCGTATAGAACTCGCGCCACTCCACTTGCTCTTCACAGCCATTCCAGACTACACTCCCGCCGCAACCACGCCGTAACACCGGAGGTTTGCATGAATCGCCGTGTCGTCATTCTCTTAAGTGTTCTCGCAGTTTCCGCTTTCTTCACCGTTCATGGAGCCCTTTCCAAACCGTCGCCGCAATCCGCGCGCCGCGCCATTAATTTGCCCGACAAACCTGTCCAGGCACCCTTCAGCAGCGCCATCCTTGCCGGAGACACTCTCTATATCGCCGGAAGCATTGGTCTTGATCCCAAGACTGGCAAGCCTCCCGACAAGATCGAAGATGAAGTAAAACTATTACTCGATGGCTACAAGTCCACTCTGGCCGCCGCTGGAATGACCATGGATGACCTCGTCTACGTGCAGATCTTCTGCTCCGATCTGTCCTACTACGACAAGTTCAACGCCTCCTATAAATCCTACTTTTCAAAGGATTTCCCGGCGCGTGCCTTCATCGGCGCGGGCTCACTCCTGCGTGGCGGCCATTTTGAGATGCAAGCCATCGCCGTCCGCAAATAAACCCCGGGAAAATAGCGCTTGACAAACATAGTAAAATAACTTAACGTCGTTAAGCAAGACCTCGGAGCTTCTCGTGGGTGTTCAAGAACGCAAAGCTCGCCAAAAACGCTTCCTCCGGCAGGAAATCCTCGACGCCGCCACCGATCTTTTCGTCAACGAAGGTTTCGAGCGTGTCTCCATGCGCCGCATCGCCGACAAGATCGAATACTCACCCACCACCATCTACCTTTATTTTAAAGATAAGGCCGAGTTGCTCGATCAGATTTGCACCGGAACATTCGCCCGCTTGGCTCAACATCTCACTCGCATGCTCGAGCAGCCCGGTGATCCCCTGGAGCGCCTGAAGCGGGGCTTGCTTGCCTACATTAACTTCGGCATCGCGAATCCACAGCAATATCGCGTTGTTTTCATGATGCCACCGCCTGAAGGTTTCGACAGATTTAAGAACCTTCAGCAGGGTTCCCCGGGTATGCAATCGTTCGATTTCCTACGCCGCTCCGTTTTCGATTGCATCTCCGCGGGAAAATTCCGCTCTCGCCATGCCGAACTCATCGCCCAAACCTTATGGTGCGGCGTCCATGGTGTGACTTCTCTTTTGATCACGCACCAGATGTTTCCCTGGGTCGACAAGGAACGGCTCATTCAGTCCACTGTGGACGCGCTCGTTGCAGGGGTGTCGGTATGAAAACCGCGTGCTGCGCTATTTTTTTTCATCGGAACTTAACACTGTTAGAACATATAGCGTCGTTACTTTCCTGCCTCCTGTTACGTACTTCCTTTTGTACCACCTCTAGGAGCTAAATTATGTCACTCCTCGCTCGCCGCAACCTATTTCACGACCGCACCCGCTTCGCGGTTACTCTTACCGGTATCGTCTTTGCCCTCGTTCTGATCATCATCCAGTTCGGTCTCTTCCTCGGTTTCACCACCACCACCTCCAACAACATTGATCACTCCAACGCCGATCTCTGGATCGTCTTCCACAGTGTCGGCTACTTCGATACGGGGCGCATATTCTCCGAGCGGAAGTATTACGAAGTCCTGGCTACTCCCGGCGTGCAAGAAGCCGAAAAGTACTTTCAGCATTTTGGCTACTGGAAAAAGCCCGATGGCGGAGTGGAAAACGTCCAGGTCATTGGCTTTCGTCCCGGCAGCGATTTGGGCAAACCCTGGAACATTGTGCAGGGAGAGATCCTTGATGTGAAACAGGAGGACGCTGTTATCGTCGACGAACTCTACAAGCAAAAACTCGGCGTCTCCAAAATCGGGGACCGTGCCGAAATCGGGGATCACCGAGCGCGCGTCGTTGGCTTCACTCATGGCATTCGTTCATTCACCACCTCACCTTTCGTTTACACCTCCTTTAAAAACTCCCTGAACTACGCCCTCCCGACGCCGCGCGAAAATGAGCTCACCTACATCCTTATCAAGGTGGCCCCGGGCTTTACCCCTGCCGCGGTTCAGAAGAATCTCCGCGAGCGTCTCGTTGACGTGGACATCTACACCAGCGAAGAGTTCAGCCGCCGCACTCGCTTCTACTGGATGTTCACCACCGGCGCGGGACTCGCCGTACTCACCGCGGCCCTGATGGGGCTGATCGTGGGCGTCGCGGTCGTCGCACAGACCATTTACGCC
Source organism: Candidatus Acidiferrales bacterium (assembly GCA_963702915.1). Lineage (GTDB taxonomy): Bacteria > Acidobacteriota > Terriglobia > Acidiferrales > UBA7541 > Acidiferrum. The sequence goes on along the minus strand of OY969770.1, from coordinate 3,958,675 downwards.
GCCACCATGGACCACATTCGCGAATATGGCACCCTAAAAGCCATGGGCGCCAGCAACCGCTACCTGTACCTCGTGCTTATCGAACAGGCCTTCTGGAGCGCTCTCTTGGGATACGCATTCGCTTTGGTTCTCGCTCACTTTATCGTCCAGGGCAGCGAAAAAGGCGGTGCGCTCATCCTCTTGCCACCCGCCATGAAGATCGGCATGCTCGCCCTCTCCCTCCTCATGTGCATTGCCGCCGCCCTGCTTTCCATCAACAAAATCACGCATCTTGATCCGGCAATGGTCTTCAAAGGTTAAGGAGAGAAACGATGACGACGCTCCCGTTTTGCAAAACCATGATTCGCACGCAAGCCCTCACGAAAATCTACAACGAAGGGGCTGGAGAACTCCGCGCGCTCTCCGACGTGAACCTCGAGATTCACACCGGCCAACTCACTCTCCTGATGGGTCCCTCGGGGAGTGGCAAAACCACTCTGCTCTCCATTCTCGGTTGCATCTTGCGCGCTTCTTCCGGCCGCCTCGAGCTCCTTGGCGATGATGTTACCTCGCTTCCCGAGCGCGAATTGCCTCGCCTGCGCCGTGACATCATCGGGTTTGTTTTTCAGGGCTTCAACTTATTTCCCACACTCACGGCCCTCGAAAACGTCGTCTTGGCCATGGACGTTCGCGGCATCAAGGGCGAGCTGGCCCGGAAGCGCTCGGAGCAATTGCTCGCCGAGGTGGGCCTTCAGGATCGCCTGCGCGCCTATCCTGCGGATTTGAGCGGCGGTCAAAAACAACGTGTAGCCATTGCCCGTGCTCTCGCAGGCAATCCTCCTCTGCTACTGGCCGATGAACCCACTGCCGCGCTGGATTCCACCAGCGGTCGCGCCGTCATCGAACTCCTCCAGTGCTTGGCTCACCAAGACTCGCGTGCCGTCGTCATGGTGACCCATGATCCTCGCGTGCTCCCCTATGGAGATCGCATTCTTCATCTCGAGGATGGTCGCCTGCTCCGGGCAGAACTTTCGCGCCCTTCGCTGCCCGCGGTTGCTCCTTTCGCGTCGGCACATGCCGCCGCCAATTTCTCGCAAGACTTTCGTGCTGACTTCTAAGGAAAGAGGAATCACCACCATGAATCGATCACGGATCCTGTTCTTTAGCCTCGCAGCTTTAATTCTCGCCGGGACATTGTTCCTCCTGCGCGGGAGAGTGCATGTGGCCAACGCCGCTCCTCCTGCTTCCACCACAACCCATGAAGGACTGATCGCCGCGCCAGGCCGCGTCGAAGCCGTCTCGGAAGAAATTCGCGTCAGTTCCGAGCTCAGCGGCCGCCTGAAAGCCGTCGACGTCGAAGAGGGCGATCGCGTTCACAAAGGCCAGGTCATTGCCCAGCTTGTGAACGAGGATTACGCAGCTCGCGTGGCGGCCGCCGAAGCCACCCTGGCGCAGCGCCAGGCGGAACTCCTCCGCCTTGTGAATGGCGCCCGGTCGCAGGAGCGTCGCGCCTCGGAGGCCGACTTGGCCGCCGCGCAGGCCGCACTCGAGAATTCTCAGCGCGAAGCCGAGCGTCGCCACAATCTTGCCGACCACGACATGATCTCCCGCGACGAAGCCGATCGCTACGAGCGCGCCTACAAGGTGGCTCGCGCTGAGTATGAGCGCGCTTCCCAGGAATATTCCCTCGTGCAAGCGGATGCCCGCGACGACGAGCGTCAGCGGGACGAAGCCGCCGTGGCCGCCGCGCGCGCGCAACTCGCTGAAGCTCGCGCCTTTTACGAAAAGACTCTTATTCGCTCACCCATTGATGGCGTCATTCTTCGTAAGTTCCGCCACACTGGTGAGAGCGTTTCAACGCAATTTGATTCTCCCGTCGTCACCCTCGCCGACGACTCTTCCCTCCGCGTGCGCCTCGACGTGGATGAAACCGATGTAGCCCGTCTGCGTGTTGGGCAGCCTGCTTTCGTCACCGCGGAAGCTTATGGCTCCCGGAAGTTCACAGGCCGCGTCATGCGCGTCGGATACATCCTTGGCCGAAAAAACGTCCGCACCGATGAGCCCAGCGAACGCGTTGACACTAAAATCCTCGAGACTCTCGTGCAACTCGACCGGGGTCAGACGCTCCCTTTGGGCTTGCGCGTGGATTCCTTCGTCCAGGTTGCAGACCCTCAGAAGTAACCTGAAAGGTCTTGAGTTATGGAATTAAAAACGACCGCATTTAGTCACGCAAGTCATGCCCCAATAATGGCATATGACCACATATCAACAATTACTTCTCCCCGCTCTCCGAGGTCGAAAGGCAAGTGTATGAAACATATAGATATTAAACCAAATGAAGGGACAAGGTATTTGGTCTCCTTCTTGCTGCTTACTCCAGTGGAAGAGATACCCGATATGCTACGAATCACGACGGAAACCAAACGAGGACGCCTCACCTTAAGTGTGGAGGGTCGCCTGGCCGGGCCCTGGGTCGCCGCTCTCGAGCAGTGCTGGCGCGAACTCTTGGTCTCTTCGCCCAGCCAGAAGTTCAGCATCAACTTGTGCGGTGTGAGCTTCATCGACAATGCCGGAAAGGTCCTTTTGAATGAAATGCACCGCCTCGGCGGCGAACTCATCGCGGAAGGATGCCTCAACCAGGCCATCGTCAATGAAATCATTGAGGCCGACGAAAAGCGCGACGCCAACGGCACAAAAGAGGACGATTCCCGGAAGAAGTCGCCCATCATTTTCTATACGGTCCTTTTCAGCCTGTTGCTTCTCCCCGTCGGATTGTTCGCGCAAGGCACAGCCGCGCCGGCTCCGGCAAATCCTTCCGCCGACACCTTACACCTCACTTTGCAGCAGTCCGTCGCCTTGGCCCTAAAACAGAATCCCACGCAGCAGATCGCCGTCCTCACCGCCGCGGAGAGCGTCCAGGACAAGAATATTTCGCGCTCCGACCTCCTGCCTCAGGCCAGCATGCACTTGGCGGATTCTGCCAATCGCCTCAATCTTCAGTCGGAGTTTGGCGGAAAGCCTCTTGTCCCGGAGTTTCAATTTCCCGGGCACATTGGCCCCTATCAGATTTTTTCTGTTGGTCCCAACTTCGGCAGCTCCATTCTGGATCTCTCTCTTTGGAAAAATTATCAGGCTTCGCGCAGCGCTGTGGATGCCAGCCAGGCCAACAGCCTCTCCACTCGCGAGCAGGTCATTCTGCTTGTCGTCTCGCAATACATTGGCACGCTACGCGCCGTGGCCAACGTGGAAGCTTCCAAATCTCGCGTCGATCTCGCCCAAGCCCTCTATGATCAGGCCGCCGATTTGCAAAAAGAGGGAGTGGGCACTGGCATTGACACGCTCCGCGCCAATGTCGAGTTGCAAAATGAAAAGCAGCGCTTGATTGAAGCAGAGAACGATCGCGATGCCTCGCTCTTTGGCCTTAGCAAATTGCTGAACCTCGATCCTCGCCAGAAAATCATGCTCGCCGATTCACTCGGCTTCTTTGAAACGCCGCAGCCCGAAGTTGAATCCAGCATTGACTCCGCGCTCGCCAGCCGCCAGGAATGGAAGGCGCTCCTCGCCCAGGAAAAAGAAGTACATTACCAAAGACAAGCCTCGCAATTCTCACGCCTGCCTTCTCTGCGTTTCGACGGTGACTGGGCCGAGCTCGGCACCTCTGCTAATACCATCATCCCGACCTACCAATACCAGGCCAGCGTGAATTTCCTGCTCTTTACCAGCGGCCGCATTCACGCAGAAATTGTAAAAGCCAATCTCGAAGTGCAGAAACTCCAGCAGCAGAAGGCCGATTTGCGCAATCAGATTGCTCTCGACGTAAAAACCTCTCTGCTGAATCTCGATTCGGCCCGCAGCGAAGTTCAGGTGGCCAACCTCGGCGTTGATCTGGCAAAAGAAGAAGTCAGCCAGGCCCGCGACCGCTTCAAAGCCGGTGTGGCCAACAACATCGAAGTGATTTCCGCCCAGGATTCCCTGGCGCGTGCCAACGACAACCAGATTGAGGCGCTCTACCGCTTCAACCAGGCTCGCGCGGACTTCGCGCGTTCTGTTGGGCAAATGGAAAAAACTTACTCGAAGTAAGGATGAGGACCAGATGAGTGTTGAGATAGAAGTTGGACTGGAAAACGCGGCAAACGTCAAGGTACCGCCCCCCGAGCCGCGCAAGCCGAAACTGAGCCCCGAGGGCCTTCTCAGCCCCAAAATGCGTCGCCTGCTAACCATCGGCGGAGTGGTGCTGCTGGCCTTCGCGCTGGGACTCTTCTACTATTTCCACAATCGCGAAACCACCGACGACGCTCAGGTGGACGGCCACATCACTCCCATCGCCGCGAAAATCTCTGGCCGCATCGCGAAAGTTCTTGTGGATGACAATCAAGCCGTGAAGGCCGGCCAGATCCTCGCCCAGATTGACCCGGGCGATTATCAAGCTGCAGTGGATCAAGCCAAGGGCGCTCTGGCTCTGGCGGAAGGCGAAGCGCGTTCGGCGGGGGTGGATATTCCGCGCACCAGCGAAACCGTCGCCAGTGGCCAATCCAGCGCCGATGCGCAACTCGCCGGTGCTCAAGCCGATCTTCTTCGCGCACAAGCTTCCTACGAACAAGCGCAAACTGCGGACCTCGCCGTTGCCCAGGCCAACGTGGACCGCAGCCGCGCCAACGCCCAACTCGCCAAGTCGGACCTCGAACGCTACACGCCCTTGATGGAAAAGGGTGAAATCTCCAAGCAACAATTTGACGCCGCAAAAGCCAACGCTGATGCCAGCCTCAGCGCCCTCACCGCCGATGAACAGCGCTTCTCGCAAGCCAAGCGCAACGTGGATATCTCCCGGGCTTTGCTCGAAGCCGCCAAGGCCCGCGTTGATCAAGCCCAGGCTGGCGTTAGTTCCGCTCATGCTGACCAGCGCCGCGTGGCCATGCGCTCCGCTGATGCCCAAGCTAAGCTCGCAAAGGTGGAACAGTCGCGCGCCGCACTCGATGCCGCCCTTCTCAATTTGAGCTATTGCAACATCGTTGCTCCGGTTGACGGCGTCGCCACCCATAAACAGGTCGAACCCGGACAAATCGTCCAGCCCGGCCAGGGTTTGCTCGTGGTTGTGCCCTTGCGCGACGTTTGGGTCACCGCCAACTTCAAAGAAACTCAGCTCCGAAAAATGAAGCCAGGCCAAAAGGCCTATCTGAAGGTGGATACCTACGACAAAACCTTTACCGGTCATGTGGATTCCATCTCCGGTGCCACCGGCGCGGTGCTCAGTATGCTTCCTCCGGAAAATGCCACCGGCAACTACGTCAAGGTCGTTCAACGCATCCCCGTGAAAATTGTTCTGGATCCGATTTCCCCGGACGTGGCCGTGCTTCGCCCGGGCATGAATGTCGAAGCAACCGTAATCACCAACTAAACGAAGCTCGAGCGCTCGCTAGCTATGTTGCAGAGACTCACATCGAAACTGCGTATGCCGGACGGCTCGGTCAACCCTTGGGTGATCGCCGTTACCGTCACGCTGGCCACGTTCATGGAGGTGCTGGACACTTCCATCGCCAACGTCGCGCTCCCCCACATCTCCGGGAGCCTTTCTGCCGGGGCGGATGAATCCACCTGGGTTCTCACTTCCTATCTCGTTTCCAACGCCATCGTGCTCCCGCTTTCCGGCTGGCTCTCCTCCATCCTTGGCCGCAAGCGCTTCTACATGAGCTGCGTCGCCCTGTTTACCGTAAGCTCTTTCCTCTGTGGCCTGGCCCCCAGCCTCGGCATGCTCGTCCTGTTCCGCATTATGCAGGGCGCCGGCGGCGGCGGTTTGCAGCCCAGCGAGCAGGCCATCCTGGCCGATACCTTTCCGCTCAGCAAACGCGGCATGGCCTTTGCCGTTTACGGCGTCGCCGTGGTTGTGGCGCCCACCATCGGCCCATGGCTGGGCGGATGGATCACGGATAGCTACTCCTGGCGCTGGATTTTCTATATCAATATTCCCGTCGGAATCCTCTCCCTTCTTCTTACTTATTTGCTTGTTTCCGACCCGCCGCATATGAAGCGCGTCAAGCTTAGCCAGGGCTTCCGCATTGATTACATCGGCCTTGGCCTCATCACCTTGGGTCTGGGCAGCCTCCAGATCGTCCTCGATAAGGGTCAGCGCGAAGACTGGCTTTCTTCCGGCTTCATCCGCCTCTTCCTCACCCTCATGATTACCGGTGTCGTTGCCGGCGTATTGTGGGAGCTCCGCGCCAAGGACCCTGTGGTTGATTTCCGCATGTTGAAAAACCGCAATTTCGCCATCGCCACCACGGCCATGTTCTTCCTCGGCTTTGTGCTGTATGCCAGCACCATGCTGATTCCAACCATGCTCCAGGAACTCTTCGGTTATTCCGCCGAGCTTGCGGGTCTTGCCCTCTCTCCGGGCGGCCTCCTCATCATGCTCACTATGCCCGTCGTGGGTTTTCTCGTCTCGCGCGTGGACCCGCGCTATCTCATCACCTTCGGCTGCACCGTTTCCGCCTCTGCCTTGTTCGTCATGGCTGGATGGAGCTTGAGTCTCGATTTCCGCCACGCCGTTCTCGGACGCATGTTGCAGGCTTTCGGCCTGGCTTTCTTGTTCATTCCCATCAACGTCGCCGCCTTCGCCTCCGTTCCCAAGGAAAAGACCAACATGGGCACCGGCATCATCAATCTCGCCCGCAACATCGGCGCCAGCGTGGGCATCGCTACGGTTACTACAATGCTCGAGCGGCGCACCCAATTCCACATGGCTCACTTAATCGAGCACGTCAACCCCTTCAGCCCCGCTTATCACAAGACCCTCGTTAGCCTTTCCGGCGGCTTTATGGCCGGGGGCTCGTCCGGTCCTGGCGCCGCAAGTCGCGCTCAAGGCATGGTCTACTTCATCGTGCAACGCCATGCCACCATGCTCGCCTTCCTTGACAATTTCACGATGCTTGGCATAGTTTTCTTCGCCATCATCCCGATTCTCTGGTTCATGAAGAAGCCCAAGGCACACGGGGAGATACCTGTGCATTGAGGCTGCAGTCGGTCTGTAACCTTTATGTTCTCAACGACTCATAGTAAGCTACATGGGGGGAGCAAATGGCAACGCAAGTGATGGGTAATCTGCAACTTAGCGATCTGAAACTCAGTGAACAGAAGCTAATCCGCGCCGGCCAGCGTGGCGACACCCAGGCGATTGAGACCCTCTTTCGCCGTTACCAGCGCCAGCTGTATCAGACGGCTCTGCGCGTCTTGGGGAATGCTGAGGACGCCGAAGACGCTTTGCAGGACGGTCTGCTTTCTGCCTACCGCAATCTGAAACGCTTCGAGGGCCGCTCGCAATTCTCTACCTGGCTCACGCGCATCGTCATCAACGCCGCTCTGATGAAGCGCCGCAGCGCCAAGGCGCGTCCTGCGGTTTCTCTTGACGATACTCAGCATGAAGACGAATTGCCCATCGCCGAGCGCTTCGCCGATGATGGGCCTAATCCCGAGCAGGTCTACGCCGGCACGGAAATCCGCGAAATGATCAACGAGAACCTTGACGACCTCTCGCCTCTCCTTCGCACCGCCTTCCTCTTGCGCGAAGTCGAGGGCTATTCAACTGGCGAAGCCGCCAGGAAACTCGGCGTCACCGAAAACACCCTGAAGGCACGTCTCTGGCGCGCCCGTCACCAGCTTGCGGACCGCCTCGGCCGTCGCCTGCGAAGCATGAAGGACGGTATGAGCAGCGGCAATGGCATGGCCGACGAAGCCTGCAGCTATTGCTGAATCTCCTCTTCTGCCTCTCGTAGGGGTCGAGCACCGCTCGACCCCAGTGAGGCAACATCGCAACCGCCGAAGCTCCGCCCGAATCCGGGATTTGACATAGCCCTCGAATCTCTCGGCTCCCAAGTTTCCTCGTCCTGTGTCTGCTAGTGACCTTCGTCACGGTACCTGGTCCCCCCAAACGCTATACTGGCGCCGAGGTGTGCCCCGATGAAACCCACCACTAAGCTCACTCTCTTCCTTGCTGTGATCTTCGGCGTCTTCTTGATCGCCGCTCTCGCTTATGTCCCCGCCAAGGCGCAGTCTGCGGCTTCACCCTCGGCCATTATGCCAACTGGAAAACCGGTGGAGATCAAAGCACCCTTAGGCTTGCCACCCGTTCCGATTCCGCCAGACAATCCGCCGACTGAAGAAACCATCGCACTCGGCCGCCGTTTGTACTACGACCCGCAACTCTCCCTCGATGGCAGCATCTCCTGCGCTTCCTGCCACTCCCCGCAATTTGCCTTTTCAGACAAGCGGCCTTTCTCCGCCGGCGTCGCTGGCAAACTGGGAACTCGCCACTCCCCAACGGTGATAAATTCCGCTTACAACTCCATGCAATTCTGGGATGGCCGGGCTTTCAGCCTCGAAGAACAAGCCAAGGGGCCCATCGAGAACCCCGTCGAGATGGCGCACTCCTTAGACGGCGTCGTCAAGCGTTTGCAGTCCGATGCAAAGTATCCTGACCTTTTCAAGAAAGCCTGGGGAACGGATCAGATCACCATCGACATGGTCGTGAAGTCCATCGCCTCCTTCGAGCGCACCGTCATCGCGGGCGATTCGCCCTTCGATCGTTTCTACTATGGCTACAACTCCAAGGCCATGTCGCTCGCCGCCCAGAGCGGCATGAAGATCTTCATCAGCCCCAGGAAGGGCAATTGCGCCGTCTGCCACACCATTGGGAAGGACTACTCGCTCTTCACCGACAATAAGTTCCATAACCTGGGCGTGGGTGCCGATACGCGTGGCAATTTGAATGACGTGGGCCGCTTCGCCATAACCAAAAACGATGCCGACATGGGTGCATTCAAAACACCTTCGCTCCGCAATCTTGCCGGCCGCGGCCCCTACATGCACGATGGCAGTTTCCCCACCGTCAAGGACGCTCTCGCCCACTACATTGGCGGCGGCAACTGGAATCCTCATCTCGACAAGGAAATCCACTCTCTCGATATCCTCACCTTCGACGAGCGCGATGATCTCCTCGAGTTCCTCGACTCCCTGAATGGCAAACTGCCAGACAACATCGGCCCGCCCGCCGACTTGGTGTCTCCCGCCACCGCCACCACCCCCGCAAAATAAAATTTATGTAGCGCAGGGAGAGTCCGCGAACTATGGAATTTCTCTGCCGCCTTTCTCTTCTCTGTGAACTCTGTGTCCTCTGCGACCTCTGCGTAAGCTCTCCTCTTCCCCGTCAGTAGTACACTATTCCCTGCCAAACTGATTCCCAGGAGCTTCCCCCATGTCCGATGGAATTCGTCGCCTCGCTGCCATCTTCATCCTCTTGGTGGGCGCTGCCCTCTTATGGCTGGCGGGCCTGCATTCCCATGATGCCGAAGCCGCAAGAAACGAACTCGACTCCACCGTCACGTACGCTCGCGAGCACGCCGCTTCCAACGATCCTCGCCTCAAGGGCAGTTCCCGTTTCGAGCGCGGTGGTTGGGTTTACGTCCATCTCGAGGGCGACCCCTCCACCATCGGCTTCCAGCACGGTTTCATGCTTGCCAACGAAATCGAGGATGCTTTTCCTGCCGTGCAGGCCGCGATGGTGCGTTCCACCCAGCGGGATTGGCCCTTTTTCCGCCGGGCTGCCCGCGAAATGCTCTGGCCCAAAATTGACCCCGAATACCAGCAGGAACTCCAGGGCATCGCGGAAGGTCTGCACGCCCGTACCGGTTCCCCGCTCGATGTGTACGACATCGTTGCCCTCAACTCCTTCGAGGAAGTTCCCGACTATTACGTCCCCTGGCTCAACAAGAGAGAAAAAGTCGCCAACGCGCCCAATTTGAAAAGCCCGGGCAACTGCAGCGCTTTCGTCGCCACTGGCAGTTGGACCAAGGACCATCAGATCGTCATCGCTCACAACAATTGGACCAGCTACATGAATGGCGAACGCTGGCGCATCATCTTCGATATCCAGCCGACCAACGGCTATCGCATCCTGATGGACGGTTTCCCCGGCGTCGTCGCGAGTGACGACGATTTCGCCATCAATTCCGATGGCCTCATGGTCACCGAAACCACCATCACTCAGTTTGAAGGCTGGGATCCCAACGGCAAGCCCGAGTTTTTCCGCGCTCGCAAGGCTCTGCAGTACGCCAATTCCATCGATGCCTACACCAAAATCATGCTCGATGGGAACAACGGTGGTTACGCCAACGATTGGCTGCTCGGCGACCGCAAAACCGGTGAAATTGCGCAGTTCGAGCTCGGCCTGAAGGCCTACAAACTTTGGCGCACCAAGGATGGTGTGTTCGCCGGTTCCAACTGGGCTCGCGACCCCAAGGTCCTCAAGGAGGACACGCCGGAATTCGACCCCAACGACATGGCCTCCTCTCCCAATGCACGCCGCGCTCGTTGGGAGCAGCTCCTCAACGAAAACAAAGGCAAAATCGATGTCTCGCTGGCCCAGCAGATGCTCGCCGACCACGTGGATTCCTTCGAGAAGAAAACTCAGGCGGACGACCGCACTCTCTGCGGCCACATTGATACCATCGGGCGCGGCGTTTCCGTCTGGGGCTGGCAACCGTTTTATCCCGGCGGCGCCGTCCAAGGTAAAGCCACCGACTCGTCCATGGCCAAGGACATGCGCCTCGTCGCTCGCCTGGGCCATCCTTGCGGTGAAGACTTCCTCGCCGCTCCTTTCCTCGCCGCTCATCCCGAGTATGCTTGGGAAGCACCCTACTTGCGCGACCTGAAGGCCGGCCCCTGGACCGAATTCCGCTCCGGCGAAACCAGCGCCCCCGCAAAATAATCCTGGCCAATTTGGAGTGCGGCGGTTCACCGCCGCTTTTACGCTCACAACCGCCCCGCCAAACATTATTTCTACTAGTCAAGAAGTAGCTTAGCTATTCCCCTTGCCCTGAGCGCAGTCGAAGGGGCAGGACGGGCGGTGCCTTCTGCATCTACTCACGCCGGAAACCGAGGCCGCACGACTCGAGGCACGGGCCCTTTACTCACCAACACTTTTTTTGGGCATACGACTTCCTCTACCGCCCCTGCCAGACAATACCTATACGCCGCATAGGTCATCGCAAACGCCGCATCCCACGACGTCCCCGCCACGTTCTCTCTCGCCGCTGCTCCCATCCTCTGTAGTTCTTCCCGATTCTTCGTCAGTTCCACCACTGTGGCCACAAATTCCTCATTGGTTCTCGCGATCCGCCCCGTAATCCCCGGCACGACAAGATGCTTCGGCCCGCCTTCATTCGTCACCACAGCGCCCACGCTCGATGCCGCCGCCTCTTGAATCACGTTGCCGAACGTGTCCGTCCGCGACGGAAACACAAACAGATCCATGTTAGCGTAGGCCCGCGCCAGTTCTTCTCCACGCAGCACTCCCGTGAATTCACCGTGTTTCAAAGTGCGTTTCAGCCACGCCACTTCACTCCCATCACCCACCACTACAATCCGGAAATCCTTCTCCCCGCTCCCCTCCAGCGCTTTTTCTATTTTCGCCAGCAGCCGCACACCTTTTTCTGGTGTCACCCGGCCCACAAATCCCAGTCGCAGTGTTCCGTCCATCACGGTGCGACGCCGCGGATTAAATTGTTCGCTATCCACGCCGCGCGGCATCAGAAACGAAGGCCGTTTGAGCTCCTTCTCCAGCCAAGCCACTTGCTCCACCGTCGGTGCCAGCGTCACCTTTGCCAATCCATAAAACCACAGCAGGACGCGCAGTCCTTTCTCCTGCGACCACGCCACCGCCGGCCCAGATACCCCCTCTGGCATCCACCCGATCAGCTTTTGCAGCCGTCGGGCCGCGAACTGGTGAAAATTCGTGTGCCACGACGCCACCAGCGGGATCCGCAATTTCCGCGATAAATAGGCGCCAATCTGCCCTAGTTCACCCGGGCTCGTGATGTGAATCACGTCTGGCTGGAACGCCACCAGTTCTTCCCGGATCGTGTTCACGTACCGCCAGAATGCGAAATCGTAACTCAGGTCTCGTTCGATCCCTACGCTGGCCCAGCCCCTGGTCAACTCTACCCGCATCACGCTGCCTTCTTGCTGGCGCGATTTCTTCTTTCCGCCGTGAATCGCCAGCAGCGGCAGTTCATGCCTCTGCGCATACGCCGCCAGTTGCCGCGCCGTCAGCGCCACTCCGTTGATCTCGTGGAATGTCTCACAAAAAAGCGCTACTCGCGGCGTGGAGCTCATAAACCGCCTTCTTCATTACCCAAAAACGGCAATCGCAACGCCGGCCGCAGCATCGGATTGGCCACCAGCCCGATCACCCAACGGAACTTATCGATCACCCGGTGGAATCGCGTCCCCGTGAACTGCGAAAGCGGCAGCGCCTTCCCGTCTTCCTCGATGAAGACCCGTGTCATCCAGTGCCGCCGCCCAAACTCCCCCGGCGCATCGGAAAGCGCGTGCCAGGCATTCTCCACTAACCGCAAGGGCAGAGCCTCGAAAAATTGCGGCATCAACATCACTTCGCTCCGCCGGTCCTCACGCACCTCGCGTACAAATTCCCCGAAGCTTCTTGCACTCGTCACGTTCAAAACGGCGTTTGCTTCGCACCCGTGCCGGTCCCCTCCGGAGATCACCGGGATGTTCATTTCTTCCCCGAGTTTCACCACCACGCGGTTCTCTTTCCGCGAGCGCATCCCGTTCAGCTCCACCGCGTGAATCATTGGCAGATATACCAGAAGAAAGCTGCTCAGCGCCGCTCGGTGCTCTTCGGGGCCCAAACTCTCCGCGTCCCAGAACGGATGATTCAGCACAATCAAGACCTCGCGTTCCGCGTTCAGGCATTCCAGCAATTCCCGCAGGCGATTGGGGTTGGGGTTCGCCGTGTACGCCGCAAATTCCTCCATCCAAGCCGTTGCCCGCGGCCCCGGCAGGTTGTGCACACCCAGATGAAACACGGTCTGGCAGTACGGCACGCTCCACTCCACTGAAATCGGCGTTCGCGCCGTTTCTTCCAGCATGCGCAAGTGCATCCCAGCTTCAATATTGTCGTGGTCGGAAAGCGATACCTCCGCCTGCAACCCCAACTGCTCCTCGATCTGCTTGCGCTCCAGTTCGTGCGCTTCCCGCGGCGAAAGCGGCGGCGTCCAGTAGTATTTCTTGAAGTCGAATATACGCCCTTCATACAAATGCAGCCTGCCGATTTCCCGCTCCAAAATGTACGAACCGATTGGGAATTTGGCGATATAAGTGGGTAGCCTGCCCAGATACTCTTTTGAATGCATGGTATGGCTGTGTAGGGAAATGCCGGTGCGATACTTCCGTGAAGCCTGTCCCCGCGGATCAAATCTGTGAACGAGAGTGGGGCCGCCCTCCATGGTATGCTCCCTTCCCTGTCTTGCTCACTTACGCAGGGTGCAATTTCCCTTAGCGTAGAAACCCTCTGTTACTGAAGTATGACTCTCCGTTCAACATTCACGCTTGCGTTATCTTTTTCGTCACAAGCATTACTCTTTCGGCACATTCGCTCACACGTTTTCATTCATTCAATTCTTCGTTAACTCTTTGTAACATCTTCTCCCGTATCATCAATAGCATGGTTGATGTCCGCAAACTTCTTCTCGACCGGGGGCCCCTCCCCGCATGAGCGCCGGCCTCCACCGCGGTCTGCTTTTCGTCCTTTTTCTTTCCTTCTTTGTCGCCGTCGCTTCCACCGCCAGCCTTGCTGACCGCCAGCCCATTGTCGAAGCCCTTCACTGGGTGCGTTCGCCCGTCCGCAACAGCGTCGAGTACGACTACATCATGACCGCCCGCGTTCATCTCATTTTCTTCTGGGCCGGCAAGGATGACGTCGGCGGCGGCTACATTCGTCGCGGTATTTCCTCGGAAGATCCTCGGGCGGAATTCTTCCAGGTCCTTTTCGGCAGCGACCCGCAAAAGGCTCCTCGTGCCATCAACCGCTGGGGCGCGGGCACTGAAGTGGCCTGGCACACAAACACCGTCTCTCTTCCCTCCCGCGAGGACGATGTTACCTCCAGTGCCTTTTTTGGTTTCATGAAGTCATCCCGCGGCAAGTCCATCGGCGAGATGCAAAGCGAATTGAGAAAAGAGCAGGATCAGGGTCAGCACTCCTTCACTGGCATCCTCAGCCGCGTCGAACCCTCACGCGCGCTTTCCACCATCGTTCCTCTCCAATCCGACACGGACTTTAATCTCCATCAGTATGACGTCGCCGAACCCCTCATGCTCGATCGCATCGCCGCTTCCGATCGCCCTGTCCGGGCTCTCGAAGATCCGTCCCGCTGCACCCGCTCCGCCTCGTTTCTTGCCACCATCGCTGAGCTCATGGACGGGGCTCTCGCCGGCCAGGCCGCTCCGCTCTCCCGCTGCTATGTCCATGACGCCCAGGAAAACACCCTCACCGTTGAAAGCATCACTCCGCTCCGTAAACTCCCCGTGCAGCTCCATGGCCCCAACAGTTCCGTTCTTCTCGATACTTCCTACGCCAATCTCCTGCAACTCGATTTCGTCTCCAAGCACAAAGAGACTGGAAAGACCGTCTCCTTCGCCATTTTGGTTGGCACTCAGGGCAATCTTCGTGGCGTTCCCGTCCAAATCCGCTACCAGCCCAACTGGTGGTTCCAAGTCGTCCTCAACCTTCGTCCCGACAGCACCCTCATTCCCAATTCCACTCCCAACTCTGCCCTGGCCTCCCGCTAATTTGGAGATGTAATGAAAGAGCCGTGCCTCGGCGGCGGTAGAATTGTTGTTAGCAGGCAACTTTGCTACCGAGAGGAGGCACGGCATGATCTACGTTGGAGTAGACCTTCATTTGCGATTTTGTTACATGACGGTGCTCGATGCAAGGGGGGTGATTCTGCGTCAAGGACGCGTGCTCAACGACGAAGAGCATTTGCGTTTGTTTTTCACGGAGTTAAAAATCCCTGGTAAGGAAGAACAAGAAATCATCGCGGCGGTGGAGGCCTGCGGATTCTGGTGTGCCTTTGTGGATTGCGTCGAACCGCTGGTCGCGCAGGTGGTGCTGGTGCATCCCGCCAAGGTGAAAGCCATCGCCAGTGCCAAGCTGAAGAACGATCGCGTGGATTCCGCCACCTTGGCGCAACTGCTGCGCGCCAATCTGTTGCCGGAAGCCTGGAAGGCCGACGTCACCACGCGCGATTTGCGAGAATTGCTGCGCATGCGCAGCGCGCTCGGCCAGGACCGCACGCGTTACAAGAACCAGATCCATGCCACGTTGCACATGCATGGCGAGCGCGCCCCGGTGAGCGATTTATTCGGGTGTGCCGGACGCGCCTGGCTCGCAACGGTTTCTCTGCGCGCCGCGGCGCGGCAAGCTCTCGACACCAACCTGCGCATGGTCGAGCAACTGGACTTGGAGGTGCACGCCCTAGATCGGCAGTTGCAGCAGATGGCCAAGCAAGATCCTGATGTCCGCTGCCTGATGAGCATTCCAGGAATCGGAGCATTTACCGCCATGGTCTTGAAGGCCGAGATCGGAGACATCCGGCGGTTCCGCGACAAAAAGAGTTTATACAACTATGCCGGGCTGGTGCCGGTGATTCGCGAGTCCGCGGATCGCAAGCGCAGCGGAGGAATCACCCGCGCCGGTTCTCGCCAGCTACGCTGGGTGATGAGCGAAGCGGCCCTGACCGCGGCGCGCTACTCGCCGGCGGCGCATGCTTGGTTCACACGGCTGGCGCAACGCAAGCATCCGCACGTGGCGCGCACGGCCCTGGCGCGAAAACTATTGGGAGCGGTTTGGGCCCTCTGGACTCACGGCCTTTGTTTCGACGAGCGAATTTTTGCGGCGATGTGAAGGGACTTCCGCCAGCCCGGTGCCGCACTTGGTCCTTCGAGGACGATTTGGAGATCGGGCGGCGGAGGATGTGCATCAACCTTTTGTGCCTCGAGCACGGATAGAAGTGTAGCTGCATCGTTCGCAAAATAACCGCCGCGCTTGACACGGCCCGGCTCTTTCATAGAAGTGCGGCGGCTTGCCGCCGCTCTTGCGCATGAAGCCGCATCGACAAGCCCTAATTCATCACACGCCCACTGTCCCCGGCTCTATCAGGACAAAATGTCGTTCCGATCGGAGGCGCGACGCTTTCTGCCGTCCCGCAGCAGAGGAATCGCGGCACAATCCTCCGCGCCACTCCCGCCTACTTTCCCGCCCCCTCCGGCACCACCCCAACCTCCACTCTCGACGGATACTCCTTCGTCCGGTAAATCCTCTGCGTCGCCTTCTGATAATCCGACTCCTTTGCCTCAAAAATATTCGCCACGAATTTCTGCGGGTTCCTGTCGTACAGCGGAAACCACGTGCTCTGCACCTGCACCATGATACGGTGCCCCTTCAAAAACACGTGATTCGCCGTGTGCAAATCAATCGTGTATGGCGTCACTTCCCCCGCCACTATCGCTTCCGGCTTTTCGTAAGATTTCCGGTAGCGCCCCCGGAAAATCTCGTCCGCGATCATCAGCTCATATCCCGATAGTTTCCAGTCGCTCTCCACTTGTTGTGGATACACATCAATCAGCTTCACCACCCAATCGCTGTCGGTCCCTGTCGTGGAAGCATACAGCTTGGCTGTCACCTGTCCCGCCACCGTCACATCTTGCTTCAACTCCTCCGTCTGCCACGTCATCACATCCGGCCGCTCATCCACAAAACGCTGGTCTTGCACCAGCCACGTGTACCAGCTTCCCGGATGATCTTGCGGATATGTCACGTCCACCGGCCTGTGACGGTACGGCACGGGATGTGCCGGATCGCTCTCGTAGGCGTCAAATGCCTCCTGCGATTCCGTCTGAGGCCCTTCAAACGAAAGTTTCCCATTTTCCCCAAAATACAAGCTCTCCGTCTTCGCCTCTCGCGGCGGCCACGCGTCAAAACTTGTCCAAGTGTCGCTCCCTGTCTGAAACAGCAGCGCCTCTTTCAACGGCAAGCTCCCTTTGTCATGAAGCCAGTATGCAAACCACGGCGCTTCCATCTTCTGCCGGAAATACACTCCTGTGTCCGACCCAAACGGAATATCTCCTAGTGAATTCCCCGGCCCACCGCCCCATCCGCCGTGGTTCCACGGTCCCACCACCAGGTAGTTCAGGTGTTTCGCGTCATTTTTCTCCAGGTTTGCGTACGTCCTCATCGGCCCGTAAAAGTCCTCCTGATCCCACCAGCCCGCCACGTTCAGGTCGGGTACTTTTGCTTCCTTCAGTCCCGCTTCCATCGCGTGCGTCTTCCAGAATTCGTCGTACGCCGGATGCGCCACAAAATTGTTCCACGTCGGTATCTTTCCGTGGAGATACCTTTCGTTCGCGTGCGACAATGCTCCTAGCCGTAAGTACCAGTCAAACAAATCGAACCTATCGAACTCGAACCTGGAATCTTCCTTCGACGATTCCATCAACGCCGCATATTCAAACCCGTAGCTCAGCCGGAACGCTCCGTTGTGGAAAAAGTCGTCGCCCATCCACGTATCCCCCATGCACGCCTGCTCCGACACCGCCTTCAACGCCGGGTGCGGGTTCACCATCGCCATCGTCGTCAGGAATCCGTCGTACGAAATCCCCCACATCCCCACGCGCCCATTGTTTCTTGCCACGTTCTTCACCAGCCACTCGATCGTGTCGTACGTGTCCGTGCTCTCATCCACTCCCTTTGCGTCATTGGCATCGTGCAGTGGGCGGTTCATCTCAAATTTCCCTTCGCTCCCGTACCGCCCCCGAATATCCTGAAACGCAAACATGTATCCGTCCGCAAACATGTCCGCATTTTCATACAACAGCCGGCTGTAGCGATTGTCTCCCGCCGAAATCCCATAGGGAGTCCGCATCAGAATGATCGGCCACGGCCCATTTCCGTCCCTCGGCGTGTAAATCTCCGTGTGCAGCCTCACTCCATCCCGCGCCGGGATCATCACCTCGCGCTTCTCAAAAAGTTTCGGCAGGTCCGGCCGCTCCGCCTCCTGTCCCCGCGCCCCAGCCGCTACCGCCAACAGTCCCACAGCCGCCAACACCCAAATCATTTTCCGCAATCGATTCATTCGCATCTTCTCCGTGGCCCCGCATTTTCAGACGCCCACAAATTTTCGCCGTGAGCATACCACACCCACCTCCGCGCTTACCGCGTGCCCACCGTAGCCGCTGGCGGTAACTATCGTTCTGGCTGGCTTCCTTAGCCCACTCGTTCTAAACTCTTCCCAAGGTTACGCTTCTTATACACTACCTGCTCGACACCTGCGGCAGGGGGGCACCTGATTAACTGGGCGTCCGAAATCAGGACGAGTTTCTGTCGCTCAGGCGAGTAGCCCTTGAAGATTACTCGCTTGTCGCTTAACCCAAGAATGGCACATGCCCGATAAATACAAACATACCAGAGCCGAAGCAAACGCCCTGCGGCGTGATCTCCGGTGGATTTTCGAACGTGGGGATGAGCGCGAGCTTATGAAGATTTTACGGAAGCACGGGATAAAAGACGAGGACCCGCGCTTTTCGGAGATCGTGAACCTTTTCCGCGCCTTGCGGAGTGGGAAGGCTTAACAGCCAGAGCGTGAATCTCTTTCCGCATGCTCTTGGCTTGAGCAGGCGGCAAACTGCTGAGGTGGCCTTCAATGATCTCAGCCGCCCTCTCAACCACCGCGTCAAGCCTGGTTCTCTTTGTCATTGGACCCTCAGAATAACAGCAAGAGCGTGTCCCCGCAACGCCGTTGGAAGCCCCTGTTTCACTGGCCCTCCAAATCCTCCACTGGCCACGGACTATGAATTTGCTTTTCAATACAAAGTACTTGACAATAACAAGCTGCCGTGTATTCTTCTCCCATGTCATCTCTTCCCCAGCACCCGCTTGCTCCCTTCCGCGCACTCCTCGCCGATGCCATCCGCTTTTGGGAGTTCCGCCGCATCTTTTATAATCTTGCCCTCTCCATTGTCGCTGTCGCCTGGCTAGTGATGACATGGCCCCACTTCCGCCCAGCATTGACACTCCCTTCCTTATTCCTCTTCTTTGTCTTGGCATTGTTGGCGAACGCCTGTTACTGCGCCGCCTATCTCGTGGACATTCCCATGCAGCACTCCGCTCTTGCCGCTGTTTGGAGGCACCGCCGCTGGGTACTATGGTTGATCGGCACGCTCTTCGCCATCCTTCTGGCGAATTATTGGATCGCCGACGAAATCTATCCCGATTTTCACTGATACAGCGAAGCTCCCTGCCCCGTCCGGTACGTCGGTTACTCAAAGATTGCCCTCACCACGGCGCAAATCCTTCATGTTGTAGCAACGTGAATTTGTCACCCTAATGGCAACATAAATCTGTCACCCCTCTGGGAGGGCGGAGTGGTCCAGGCGAGTGTCGCCGTAGTAGAGGGCGACGCGGCCATCGAGCGCTTGGTAGATGTGCACTTTGGCGCCGGCGAAGCTGAAGCGGCGGGCTTGTTGGGGGATCTGGAAGCGGCGGCCTTCCCACTGCACGACGTTGTCGTTGCTGACGGTGCGTTCATGCACGAAGCAGCAGATGCGCGCGAGATTTTCTGGAGCGGGCCGCCACGCAGTGGTGGCTTCACCAGGTTGCCGGGCGAATCGGCGATTGTAATCGGCGATGAACTTGCGCAGCACGGCGTTGGCGGAGTCGAGGTCCTGAGCGCCAGCCAGGCGGAGTTCGCTGCACAGGCGATCCTGCAGCACGCCCCAGAGGCGTTCGACGCGGCTTTTGGCCTGCGGGCTATTGGCGGCGATGAAGGAGACGCCCAGTTGTTCCAGGGCGCGGCCGAACTGGGTGGGCTGGCGCTTGCCAGCGAGTTGTTCTTCGATCGACCAGGTGTCGTCATTGCGCACGAAGATGCCGCTGTGATCGCCGTAAAAAGCCAGGGGCACGCCGAAGCGGCGCAGCAACTGGCGCAGCAGGCAGAGATAGCCGAACGCGGTTTCTGTGGGGAAGAATTGCGCGGCCAGGACTTTCCCGGTGGCGTCGTCCTGCATGCCGAGGGCGGTGAGTCGCGGGCCACGGCCTTGGAGCCAGTCGTGCGGGCTGCCGTCCAGTTGCACCAGTTCGCCGAGCCGCGCGGAACGCACACGGCGCTGACGATGAGCGGGAGCACGACGCTTTCTCGGCGAGCCGATGCCATTGTGGCGCAGCAGACGGCGCAAGGTTTCACGGCTAAGGGAAAGGCCCTCGCGCTCGACCAGTTTCTCGCAGAGATGGTGGTCGTTGAAGCCGACGTAGGTGGTGCGCGCCAACTGCACGATGCGCTGACGGACGGCTTCGGGCAGGCGCCGGGGGCTGGGCCGGCCGCGGTTGGCGTGAGCCAGAGCCGCCTCCCCGTCTTCGCGCATGCGTTTCTTCAAGCGCTTAATCTGCCGCACGCTCAGACACAGGAGTACGGCGGCTCTGGCACACGCCATGTCTCCCTTGATGCATGCGCTAATTACGCTCACTCGCTGCAGTTCCTTCTGACTCAACGTGAATGTCTCCTGTCTCATAGGGTGACATTTTCACGTTGCCGTTAGGGGGTGACAGAATTATGGAGCTAAGACACGGCGCAAATCCTTCATTGGCCCGCCCCCTTCCTCTCTGCTAAACTAGCAGTTTGTAACCGCACCTGCATCCGATGAAGAAAGGGTTCGTCCGGGCTGCTGGTTGTCTCAGCAGCTATTTTTGTCTTAAGACGCTTTCACGAAAATGACTAAAGAAATTCGCAATATCGCCATCATCGCCCACGTGGACCACGGCAAAACCACGCTGGTGGACACCATGCTCCGCCAATCCGGCATCTTTCGCGCCAATGAAGCCGTCATCGAGCGCGTCATGGACTCCAACGACCTCGAGCGCGAGCGCGGAATCACCATCCTCGCCAAGAACACCGCCCTCTTTTTCCACGACACCAAGATCAATATCGTGGACACTCCTGGCCACAGCGATTTCGGCGGTGAAGTCGAACGCGCCCTCCGCATGGTGGACGGCGTTGTCCTTCTCGTGGACGCCAGCGAAGGCCCGCTCCCACAGACCCGTTACGTCCTCCAGAAAGCCCTCGCCGCCAAGCTGCCCCCGGTTGTCGTCCTCAATAAAATCGATCGCCCCGACGCGCGCCCCGAAGAAGTCCTCAACGAAATCTACGACCTCTTCATTGATCTCGACGCCACCGAAGACCAGCTCGAATTTCCCATTGTCTACACCAACGCGCGCGCCGGCGTAGCTCATCGCAAAATCGGTGATGATTCCCTCGATCTTCTCCCCCTCTTTGAAGCCATCGTCTCCAAGATCCCGGCTCCCACCGGCGATCCCGCCGGAGTCCTCCAGCTTCAGGTCACCAATCTCGACTACTCCGAATTCCTCGGCCGCCTGGCCATCTGCCGCGTCTTCAATGGCACGCTGAATCGCGGCGAAGAAGTCGGCGTCAGCAAACTTGACGGCAAGCTGCAATCCACGCGCATCACCAAGCTCTTCACTTTCCGCGGCCTCGAACGCGACGAAGCCGAAACCGTCGTTGCCGGCGATATCGTCGCTATCGCCGGTGTCGAAGGCATCCAGATCGGCGAAACCCTTACTAGCCTCGAAAATCCTGCTCCCCTCGAACCGCTCATTATTGACGAGCCTACGCTCGCCATGATTTTCAGCGTCAACTCCAGCCCACTCTCCGGCCGCGAAGGCAATTACCTCACCTCGCGCGATCTCCGCGATCGGCTCGCCAAGGAACTGCTCACCAACGTTTCCATCCGCGTCGAAGATACCGACACGCCCGAATCCTTCCGCGTTCTTGGCCGCGGCGAACTTCAACTCGCCATCCTGATCGAAACCATGCGCCGCGAAGGCTTTGAACTCATGGTTGGCAAACCCGAAATCGTGGTGCGCACCGAAAACGGCAAGAAGCTCGAGCCAGTCGAGCGCCTCGTCATTGATATTCCCGAAAGCTTCATCGGCATCATCATGGAAACCATCGGCAGCCGCCGCGGCGAAATGCTCAAAATGAGCAATCACGGCTCCGGCCGCGTGCGTCTCGACTTCAAAATCCCTTCGCGCGGTCTGATCGGTCTCCGCAGCCAACTCCTCACTGATACTCGCGGCACTGCGCTCATTCACTCCATCTTTGAAGGCTGGACCGAATACGGCGGCGACATGGCGCTTCGCCCCACCGGCGCTCTCGTTGCCGACCGCCCTGGCGTTTCCACGGCTTACGCTCTCTGGGGCCTTCAGGAACGCGGAGAACTTTTCATCGGCCCGGTTGTCGAAGTCTACGAAGGCATGATCGTCGGCGAAAATTCCCGCGAGCAGGACATGGAAGTAAACGTCACCAAGGAGAAGAAGCTCACCAACATGCGCTCTTCCTCCGCTGACGAAGCCATTCGCCTGATTCCCCATCGCCAGCTCAGCCTCGAACAAGCCATCGAATTCATCGCCGACGACGAATTCGTGGAAATCACCCCCAAATCCATCCGCCTCCGCAAAAAAGTTTTGCAGTACAACAAGCGCCCGCGCCGCTGGCAGGAAATCCGCGCCTCCCAGGAAGCCGCCAGCTAGCCGCGAGGCAATCAAGCAGTCTAGGAGCGAACTTCTATCTCCTCGAGTGTGTCTCCGTTAGCTCTGCGGTCCCTCTGCGACCTCTGTGGTAAGCCCTTTCCCCTCCTTGCGTCCGCACCCATTTCGTCGCACAATCCCCATGTCAAGAGGTGCTCCCATGCGCGCCTTCCTGCTTCTCCCTATCGCCGCTCTCCTGGCCACTCTACCTTTCGTCGAATCCCGTTCTTCCTCGGCGCCAGACACTCCATCCATGCCCCTCCCACAATTCGACTCCTCTGGTTCACTACTCCGCCCCAAGAATTTCGACCACTGGCTCTTCGTTGGCTCCAACATCGGCATGACCTATTCCGACGACCACCCTCAGGGCCCCGGCGAATTTCACAACGTCTACACCCAACCCGAGGCCTTCGACACCTACCGCACCACCGGGAAATTCCCCGAAAAAACCACCTTCCTCCTCGTCGTCTACCAACCCGCCCAGAAAGCTTCCATCAACAAGGGCGGCTATTTTGAAGGCGAAATGACCGGCCTCGCCGCCAGCGTCAAGAATTCCTCCCGCTTCAAGGAAGGCTGGGCCTATTTCTCCTTCGGTGAAGGCGGCGACCTCGCCGAAACCGCCAAAGCCCTTCCCTCTCCCATGTGCTTTTCCTGCCATGATCAGCACGCTGACGACGACCACGTCTTCGTCCAGTTCCACACCATCCTCCGTACTGCCCGCCACAAATCTCTCCCCTAACAGTTCCACCCCTCTGCACTCGGCCCAGGCGAACAACTCTCGGTTAACTCTGCGGCCCCTCCGTGCTCTCTGTGGTGAACTCTTGCCTTTTGTTTTCTCCTTACGCGATTTCAGGTTGACGCACAAGAGTTATGGACGTATGGTTTGCTCGAAGAGCGCCTCGAACTCAGAAATCTCGGCTCAGGGGAGTGTGGTTCCCCATTACGGATTGGCTTCAAAACAAGAGACGGGAGGCCCTTGGAATGTTCCTCGACTTTTACGGTCTCCGTGAACAACCTTTCGGCGTTACCCCAGATCCCAACTACCTTTATTTGAGCCGGACGCACGGCGAAGCCTTAGGCGCGCTCATGGACGGCATCAAAGCTGACCGTGGATTCATGGCCCTCATCGCGGAGCCCGGCCTGGGAAAAACCACGCTGCTCTACCGCCTCCTCGACGAACTTCGCGATTCGGCGCACAGCGTGTTTCTATTCCAGACGCAGTGTGACTCACGCGAGTTTTTCCGCTATGTCCTGAGCGAACTGGGCATCAAGACTGCGCGAATGAACATCGTTGCCATGCACAACAAATTGAACGAGGTCCTGTTCGGCGAGATGCTGGCGGGCAGGCGCTTTGTCTTGGTCGTGGATGAGGCGCAAGACCTTGAAGAACCTGTGCTGGAAACGATCCGGCTGCTGTCCGATTTTGAAACTCCGCATGCCAAGCTGTTGGGAATCATCCTGTCGGGACAGCCACTGTTGGCCGAAAAGCTGGCGCGGCCTGCGCTCTCACAATTGAAGCAGCGCATCGCCGTCGTTCGCTGCCTGGAACCCTTGAGTGCCGAAGAAACATCCTGCTATATCGAGCACCGGCTGAAGGTTGCCAGCTATTCCGGCGGCCGGTTGTTCGAGCCGGAGGCTTTGGCGCAGATTCATGAACGATCCCAAGGTATCCCGAGAGAAATCAATAACCTTTGCTTTGACGCCTTGACCCTCGGCAACGCCAAAAGAAGCCTCACCATCACCCGCGAGATTGCACGAGAGGCTTTGACAAACCTGCGTGTCGATTCCCTCGTGCGGCAAGCTCACATCGAGGCAATTTCGACTCCTGCGTTTTCCGTTTCCGCACCGTCCCCTAAGGACTCCGGTGAATTCCTTCTCGATTTTGCAGCAGAGGTCAAAGATGCGATTGCACGGCGTGCCTACGAGTTGTTTGAGGCCCGGGGTTATGAGCACGGCCATGACCACGAGGACTGGCTGAAGGCTGAGTCTGAAATACTGCTTGATGCGCCAGTGGAAATCACGGAGGGCGAGAGAGAGATTGCCATCCATGCCAATGTTCCGGGGTTCGGCGAGAATGATCTCAAAGTGGAAGTGGCGCCTCGCTGCCTGTGCGTCCTGGGCAAACACGAAGAGGGAGCGGAAGGGGCTGCCGCCGCGCAGCGGCGCTGCAAACGCATCTTCCGTCTCTTGGACTTGCCCTCTGAAATTGAACCCGATGGCGTGAAGACGACGGTGCACGACGGGCTGCTTGAAATTACGTTGCGCAAAGCTGGGGTTCGCGAGGAGGAACGCGAGATCGCCAGAGCAACTGCTGCTTGAGCAGGGTCAACGTGTGATCACGACACCGCTAGATCCGCTGGCTCCGACCGCATCAGGCTAACTCGTAACAAGTCGCGCAATCCGAAACTGGACCATCATTCAGATTCCCCTTGACTTTCCATTACTGTCAAGTATAATTGCAATTGAGTTAATCTGCGCCGCTCTTTTGCCAATTCTCTCCGCAGCCGCCAATCCATCTAAGCCCTGCAGAATCCGCACTTACAGAAAACAGTCCCTATAAGCCCTTCAGAATCAGTACTTACAGAAGTGCAACAGATAGCACACCGGCTAACTCCCCTGGAATCAGCATTTACCAAAAACACTGGGGGTATTCTTCTTCCCAAGAACGAAAGGTCCCGTGACAGCACGGTCCTCCCTTTTGCCTCTCTCATCACTAGCCCCGCCTCATCTGTCGCCTTGGCCACTATTTCCGTCTCCTTTCGCGTATGTGCCTTCCTTCATGAATCGCTGAAGGTTCGGCACTTTTGCCCCATCTCGTTGACCGCCGCCACATATCCTGGCTGTAAACCGCCGATTGAAATCACCACCAGTAGCAGGCGACTTTTCTCCTGGGCCCTCAATAGTCCCAAGATCAGAACCAGTGCAGCCAAATGCTCGAACATCGTTTTATTCTTCATCCCTGTTTGCTTCGCTACTAGACTGTGTGCTCATTCACACTTGGGTGTGTCTTGTAGCATTTCCACCGGGGTCCCTTTTGATGTACAGTAAGCGCCTCGAATATTCCGCCCCGTACAGGGATCTTTTTGGGATGCTGGGTCGGGAACGATTGTGTCTACTCCTTATGTCTAGTGGATGGTGCATGTGAGTCAACTGAACCCCGTTTCATCGAACGGCAACTCCCCGTATGCCACCATCGCCGCGACCGCTACTGCTCTCCCGCCATTCTCCATCACTCGCGACGACGTGAAATACTATATGGGCCGCGTCTTTGACATCCCCGAACGCCGCCTCGAAGCCATGATGTCCATCGTTGATAATGCCCAGGTCCATCATCGCCACGCAATATTTCCCATTGATTACACCATCGAGCCACGCCCGCTGGCACAAACCAACAACGAGTACATCGATCACGCCGTGAAGCTGGGCCGCGAAGCCGCCGAAAAATGCCTCGAACGCGCGGGCCTGCAACCCTCTGACATTGACCTCATCATCACTGTTTCCTGCACCGGCTTCATGATTCCTTCTCTCGACGCCCATCTTATTAATCTGATGGGCTTCCGCTCCAATGTTTGCCGCATGCCTTTCACCGAACTTGGCTGCGCCGCCGGAGCTATGGCCCTTTCCCGCTCCGCCGATTATCTTCGCGCCCATCCCAATGGCAATGTTCTTATCATCGCCGTTGAATTGCCCTCGCTCACCTTCCAGCGCAAGGATATCTCGCAGGCCAATCTCATCTCTTCCATACTCTTTGGTGATGGCGCCGCTGCCGTCCTCGTCACCGGCCAACAGAAGCCTGGACCGCGCATCCTCGCCACCGAAACCTACACCTTCCCGGATTCCCTGGGCGCCATGGGCTTCGATCTCCGCGATTCCGGCTTCCATATCCTCCTCGCTAAGGACGTGCCCGAAATGATCGGCGCAAAAATCCGGGGCTTGGTCCACGAATTCCTGGGGCGTTCCGGCAAAGTCCAAAGTGATATCAAGGGTTGGATCCTCCATCCGGGTGGCGCCCGCCTTCTCGGCAATGTTGAGAAGGAACTCGGCCTTTGCAAGTGCGATACCCAGCCTTCCTGGGACATCCTGAAGAACGTCGGCAACCTTTCCAGCGCTACCATCCTCTTCATTCTTCAGGAGTGGCTCGAGAAACGCCCCCTCAAGGCCGGGGAATATGCCCTGGCGGGCGCCTTTGGTCCGGGCTTCAGCGCCGAATTTTTGCTCCTGCAATGGAACTGAGTGTTATCGCATTCCTCGTTCTACTCGGCGCTGTCGCTGCTCTGCGTCTCGTGGAGTTGCGCATTTCCCGGTTCCACCAGCGGGAAATGGTGGCTCGCGGCGCCGCCAAAGTGGATGATCCCCGCTTTCGCTGGATGGTGCTTCTGCACACGGCCGTGCTGATTGGTGCCGCCGTCGAAGTTGTGTTTCTCCATCGCCCTTTTTACCCCGTTCTCGCCGCAATCTGCTTCGTGATTTTTGTTGGTGCGAACGCCGTTCGCTGGTGGGTCATCCGCACCCTCGGCAATCATTGGAACGTTCAAGTGGTCGACACCACCCGCCTCGGCGTAGTCACTTCCGGACCGTTCCGCTACGTTCGCCACCCGAACTATGCCGCCGTCTTCGTGGAAATGCTCGTCCTTCCGCTGATTCACACTGCGTGGATCACCGCGCTGGCCGGCTCGCTTGCCCATATTCTAGTGCTCTCTCAGCGCCTCGCCACCGAGGAGCGCGTGCTCTTCGCCGATGCGCAATACCGGGCCGCCATGTCCCACAAACCTCGTTTTGTGCCGGGGTTGTTCTGAGGGGTTTTCGATGATGCGCTACCTCTACGCACTCGTGACGGCCACTGGATTCACATTCCTTCTCTGCGTCCCCCTCTTTTCTGCGCAAGCCGCCGCCCCACCCCCACCCGATACGCCAGCGTTTTCTTCCGTTCCCGAACTCGAAGATGGGTTTCACGATCTTTACATTCAGAAATTCCCGGAGGCCCGCGAGATCTTTCAGAAGTGGGTCAATGATCATCCCGACGAGCCGTTTGGCCAGGTCGCCATCGCCGCCAGCTTTCTCTTCGAGGAGTTTTACCTCCAGCACGTTCTCACCAGCGATTATTTCCTCAATGACAAGCGCTTCCTCGGAGGCATCGCCGGTACTCCTGACCCTGACCGCATCCATGGTTTTGAGGCTGCCGCTGCTAATGCCCGCAACCTGGCGTTTCAGCGCCTCAAGAAGAATTCACGTGATCCCGAAGGTTTGTATACCCTCACGCTCGTGGCTGGTATGGAATCGGACGCCAACAGCATGCTCCTGAAAAAACACTTGGACGCACTGAAGCACCTGAAAGAAGCGAACGTCAACGCTGAATTGCTTCTGAAGGAGCGCCCTGACGCCTATGATGCCTATGTTGCGCTTGGCTGTGCCAATTACATCATCGGCTCGCTGCCCGGTTCCGCTCGGTTTATGCTTTGGTTTGGCGGCATTCACGGCGACAAACAACTGGGCATGCGGCAAGTGCAGAAAACCGTGGCCGGCGGCCGCTATCTGAAGCCTTTCGCACAAATCCTTCTGGCGCTTTCCGCACGCCGCGAAAAACAGAATGACCTCGCCCAGAATCTCTTAAAAGACCTCACCGAGGAATTCCCCGGCAATTCTGTTTATATTGCCGAATACGAAAAATCTCTCGGCCACCCCATCCCGGCCGTGATTGCCCCTAACCAATAGAGTCTCCCGCTTGGCAGGTTCCCGCCCCCGGCCTCGGTCATGCGCCGAAGAGGCGTCTGCCCTGGCTTTTCAACTGAGTGATTTTCAGCCACTCACGGTGGCCTTTGCGTTTTTCCACCCATGCGCAAATGCCTTCTCTCTCTGAGAAGTCCACATCCAGCTTGTTTTCAATCCCTTAGCTCAATCCTCCTTTGGCGAATTAACTGCTTTCTCATTCGCAAGGGATTTTTGTCTTTGTCACCTGTTCCCATTGATGGAGAGGCGGTCATGCAGCTCAAGGAAGCGTACTTGGACCAGGTGGTCGGGGAAGTCGAGGATTTATCCGCCCGCGTGGCCTTGTTAAAGGGGCGTTTTGCCCAGCAAAAGGTAAGCGTCAAGCTCGAGCACTACTGGGAACTGGAATACGTGCGCACCAGCTTTGCGGAATTCAAGCGCCGCATCCAGGACCTGGAATACGCTGACGATGCGCAACTCGATAGATTTCAAGAGGCTGTGGAAACGGCCTGGAAGGATTTGATTCACGCCGTGGATACGCTCCTGGCGGCGCTTCCCTGAGGCGTGGGCTTTCATCCTCCCCACGCGCATGACCCTGTCGAGGGCGTCACGAAGAAACAGGGTAAGCCGGACTGGGCCATCTCTCGAAGATGGAAAAGGCGATCAGGTGCATGGCCGCAGGTCGTGCCGTCCTGGCTGCAAAAGTGGGAAGCGAGCGACGAGTGGTTTAGTTCACGGCGTCATTGCGGATAGCGGTAAGCCGCTACCGCGCCCGAAGGCGGGGTGGGACCAGGTCCCCACCCCGCCTCTCTTTTGCTAGTTTCCCAGTCCTTACAGCGCCCGCCGCGTGGGGTATTCCTGTGCCTGGGCGTTAGCCTGCTACAATTTCCTTCCGAAAGGCGGTGCCCTATGTTTCAGCCGACTCTTCTGAAAGACCGCGCCATTTTCCTGACCGGCGGCGGCACAGGCCTTGGACGCTCCATGGCACTGCATTTCGCAAAACTTGGCGCTCGTCTGTTTCTCATCGGACGCCGTGAAGAGCCCCTCAAAAAAACTTGTGAAGAGATTCACCGCGATGGAGGCGCCGCCGCCTACACCACCTGCGACGTCCGCGATTATGGCGCCGTCGAAATCGCCATGACCACGGCTGAAAATCATTGGGGTGAAATCGACACCCTGGTCAACAACGCCGCCGGAAATTTCATGGCTCGCACGGAGAAATTGTCGCCCAATGCGTTTCAGGCGGTTGTCGGCATCGTCCTGAACGGCACGTTTCACTGCACGCTGGCCTTCGCCAAGCGTCGCATTGCAAAAAAGCTCGGCGGTAATGTCCTGAACATCTCCACGACGTACGCGGCGGCGAATTCCGGATCAGGCTACGTAGTGCCTTCAGCGTGCGCCAAGGCCGGCGTTTTGGCGTTGACGACCTCGCTTGCCGTGGAGTGGGCGAAATATCACATTCGCGTGAACGCCATTGCTCCCGGACCGTTTCCCACTGAGGGCGCGTGGTCTCGCCTGATACCCTCGCAACAGTTCGAGGAATACGCCCTGAACAAGCACCCGATGAAGCGCTTCGGAAAACATGAGGAACTTACCAACCTAGCAGCCTTCCTCCTCAGCGACATGGCTGAATATATCAATGGCGAATGTGTGGTGATTGATGGCGGGCAGTGGCTGCGCGGCGCGGGCGAATTCAACGATTTGGCCATGATTCCCGACACTGCCTGGGAACAACTGGAATCCGCGCACCCCAAAAAATAACGGAGGCCGGCGTCTCGATTTTTTCCTTCACCTGCACGTTAAAATGAAAAACACTTTCGACGCTTGCCCAGAGTGCTTCACTGCGGCAGTGCATGCGAACGCAGCAGCACGCGCAGCTTCACTTCGCCAATCGCGTGCCCGCCGGTTTCGGCGTTCACTTTTACTTCCCTTGGCTCCGCTTTTTTCAGTTCGTCCGCGCTCAGAGCCGGCGTCGCGATTTCCACTTGCAGCGCGGTCGAATTCTCTGCCGGTAGTGCGAATTCGCCTTGCCCGGAAACAACTTTCCAGCCACTGGGCGCTTCGATCTTCAGATTCACCTTCATCGCCTGGCTTGCATCAGCATGGCGGATGAATAGCGGAATCAGCAGCGTGGAGCCTGCTGTTACGCCGATCTCCGGCGTACTTGCCTGCAGTAAGTTCTCCAACCCGTGGGCCGCACGAAATTGTGCAGAGAATTGCCACGGCCCGCCAAGGACGAGTTCAGTCCGCGGCCCGGAATCCTGTATCTTCTGCTTGCTCGCAATCGCCGGCCCAATTTCCTCTCCAGTTTTGATGTTCGCGAAGACGTCATCCGTCGGTGCGCCGCCAACCACGGATTTCCCGAAGATCAACGTCAAAGGCTCGGACCACCATCCCGTATCCGGGTTATTCATACGTTTTTCCAGTTGTTCGTCGCTCATCTTGGAGATGCGCTCGATCTCATCCGGGAATTGTGTCAGATGGGCCATCGCGGATTCCAGCGCCACGCGCCAGTAAGGTTTCTTCAATGCGGGTGACACCTCGCGAACGGAATAGGCCGGTCCAGAGCCCTCAAATTGCTTGGAGTCGGCCGCGTCGCTGCCGAAATAGATTTTTTTCGGCTGCCATGGCCGCAGGTTCGAGAGATAGGATTCGTAGTGTTTTGTGTCTCCTGCGAGTTGCGAGGGGAATATGACGGGATTCGCCGCCAGATCGAATGCTTCGATGACGAGCACGGCCGTGGCTTGATGGTCCCCGTGATTTTCACCGATGAATATTCCGGGAAAATGCGTGAACACCACTTCCGGCCGCGTCAATCGGGTCAATCCCACAAGGCGCTCCAGGTTCGCGCCATGCCCCCAGTTGGCCAACGAATCCAGCAAATCCTGCGATGGCGTATCTTTTCCGTCGAGGAACCATACCAGGGAGATGCCCAGCTTCGCGCATGCCTCGCGCGCTTCGATTTCTCGTTCGTTCGCTAACGCCGGCCCGCGTTCCCGCGCGTCGCGGTCTGCCCCACTTCCGCCGCGCGTGCTGAAGACCACGGCTACACGCTTGTGCAGGTCATTGATGGCCCGCGCCAGGTACGGCGTGAAGAAAGCTTCGTCGTCTGGGTGCGCCACGACCACCAGAATGTCCACTTTGTACCGCTCGTCGGCCCCGCGGACCTCCTGATTCCCTTGCGCGAGGATCGGACCGGGGAAAGTGACCAGCAGTAGCACAAACTGAATGAATGAGAGGGGTTTCATACGTCTCCCTTCGATAGCCTGGGTTGCCGCAAATAAAAGATTGATTGTAACGCGCTTACCCCGCATTTCGATGCGGTCAGGGCTTTCACCAGCTCAACTTCACTTGGCAAGTGGCGCTTTTTGTCTTGAATAAGGGCGAACTGAGTCTTTGATGACGCCATACTGTGGTATGACAATATAACTATCGAACATAATATTGACATACGATGTTTTGTCCGATATATTTCGATAGGGAGGCTTGCAATGGAAACCGTCAAAGTTTCGCCCAAATTCCAGGTCGTCATTCCTAAGAAGGTTCGTGAAGCCCTGGAACTTAAACCTGGCGAGGAATTGCATATCTACATCCTGGACCGCACTATCCGCCTTAGCCGTCCCCGGTCCATCAAGGAACTTCGCGGCATCGCCAAGGGCATGCAGTGGAAGGATGACTATCGTGACCGCAACGACCGCTTCTAAATTGGTGGTTGTGGATTCTTCCGGTTGGCTCGAATACTTGACTGAGGATAGCAAAGCGGAATTGTTTGCTCCGTACCTAAAATCTACCGAGGGTTTGCTGCTCCCGGTAATTGTTGTTTATGAAATCTATAAAACTCTTCTCGCGAAGAAGGGAAGCATTTTGGCAGAATCCTTCGCAGCTCATGCATCCGGTTTCAGGGAC
Organism: Candidatus Acidiferrales bacterium; assembly: GCA_963702915.1. Taxonomy (GTDB): domain Bacteria; phylum Acidobacteriota; class Terriglobia; order Acidiferrales; family UBA7541; genus Acidiferrum. Next base: position 3,926,640 of record OY969770.1, on the reverse strand, counting down.
CGTCTCATCCCGTTTGATGCAAGCCTCTCCATCTTGGCAGCTCGCTTGAGCATCGAGAGAAGCTTGCATATGGCCGACGCCATCATTTATGCCACGGCGCAGGCGCACGGAGCGCAGCTTATCACTTCCGACGCGCATTTCGACGCCAATCTCCCCGGCGTCACATTGGTGTAGTTCCCGGCGCAACGGCTTGACCCTGCCTTCACCCGCCGATACTCTTGTTCATTACATTCCAGGCAGGTTTTCTGCAGGTTAGGACGACTCGACATGGAACAGATTCACGTAACACTTCCCGACGGCAGCGTCAAAGACGTTCCCAAGGGCACCACGCCCATTGACATCGCCAGGTCCATCTCACCGCGCCTCGCGGACGCGGCGCTGGTGGCCAAGGTGTACGCAACCGACGGCAATGGCGCGAAAGAAAAGACCGGCATTTTTTCCAACTCCGTGGATCCCGCGGAAGACGGCAGCCTGCTGTTCGATCTTCGCCGGCCGCTCGAGCAGGACGTCAAGCTGAAGATCCTCACCGAGAAGGATCCCGACGCGCTGTACGTTTTCCGGCACTCCGCGGCGCACCTGCTGGCCGCTGCGGTGACGGAACTCTACCCCGACGTGAAGCTGGGCATTGGTCCCCCTGTCGATACGGGGTTTTTCTACGAATTCCTGCGCGGGCAGCCCTTCACGCCCGAAGATCTGGAGAAAATCGAAAAAAAGATGCACCAGCTCGCCGCTCAGGATTTGAAGAATGAGCGCAAGCTGCTGCCAAAGGCTGAAGCGCTGAAGCTCTATCAGGATTCCAAGCAGCTCTTCAAATGCGAACTGATTCAGGAAAAGGCGGATGAGCCCCTGGTGTCCTTTTACACTACCGGCAAATTCATCGATTTTTGCCGGGGCCCGCATATCCCGTCCACCAAGCGGATTCAGGCCTTCAAGCTGATGAGCGTTGCGGGGGCCTACTGGAAAGGCCAGGAAGGGAATCCGCAGCTCCAACGGATCTATGCGGCGGCTTTCTATACCCAGAAGGAATTGGATGAATACCTGCACCGGCTCGAAGAAGCCAAGCGCCGCGATCACCGGAAGCTCGGCACGGAGCTCGAGCTCTTCAGCATTCAGGAAGAAGCCGGACCGGGACTGATCTTCTGGCATCCCAAAGGCGGACTGATCCGCACACTGGTGGAGAACTGGCTGCGCGATGAATTACTCAAGCGCGGCTACGACCTCGTGTTCACGCCGCACATCATGCGGTTTGACCTCTGGAAGACTTCCGGCCACGCCAATTTTTACAAGGAAAATATGTTTGGCGCGGTGGAGGTCGAAAAGGCTGATTACCAATTGAAGCCGATGAATTGTCCCGGCCACATCCTGATCTACAAATCGAAGCTGCGCAGCTATCGCGATTTGCCGGTACGCCTGGCGGAACTTGGCACCGTCTACCGTTACGAGCGCAGCGGCGTATTGCACGGCCTGCTCCGCGTGCGCGGGTTCACCCAGGATGACGCGCACATCTTCTGCATGCCGCAGCAAATCGAAGCCGAAGTGGAAGCCTGCGTTGATTTTGCGTTCGCGGTGATGAAGAATTTTGGCTTCGACAAATTCGAGGTGGAACTTTCCGATTGGGATCCCAAGCATCCGGAAAGCTATGCCGGCAAGCCTGAGGACTGGACGCGCGCCACCAACGCGCTGGCCACTACTATGGAGCGCATGAAGATCCCCTACAAGCGCATGGAAGGGGAAGCGGCGTTTTACGGCCCGAAGATTGACGTGAAGCTGATTGACGCTATCGGGCGCTCATGGCAGCTCACCACCGTGCAATTCGATTTCAACTTGCCCGCGCGCTTCGGCCTCGAATATGTGGGCGAAGACGGCGCGCGCCACCAGCCTTTGATGGTGCACCGCGCCCTGCTTGGTTCGGTTGAGAGATTCTTTGGCATCCTCATCGAACATTACGCTGGCGCCTTCCCCCTGTGGCTCGCGCCCGTGCAAGTGGAAATTTGCCCAGTCAGCGAAAAGGTGCAGGACTACGCCAAGCACATCCACGAGACACTGAAAAACCACGGCATCCGCGTGCATCTTGACGACCGCAACGAAAAGCTGCCCGCGAAGATTCGCGATGCCCAGATGCAGAAGATTCCCTACATGCTGATCGTCGGCCCCAAGGAAGCCGAAGCAGGCACTGTAAGCGTCCGCCATCGCAGCAAGGGCGACCTGGGCCCCCGGCCCATCGCCGACCTCGTCGCCGCTCTGCAACAGGAAATTGAAACAAGAACGATACAGTAATCAACGCTGGCGAGCCAGATGGCATTCCTATCTTGTACACCCCTCTTGACGTGGTATACTGTACAACCTGCCCCGAACTGGCTGAGGCCTCAGGGGATAGGGTGTCAAAACGGGGTGTTACCCGGTTCGCCGGGCGCCTTTAGTCTGCCAAGGGGGATTTATCGCTGAACGGAATTTCCGGCAAGCCGACCGCATCCGAATAAACGAGCGGATCCGGGCGCGCGAAGTCCGGGTTATTGACGAAGAAGGAGCTCAGCTCGGGGTAATGCAACCGTTCGAGGCCGTGCGTATGGCCCGCGAACGTGGATTGGACCTGGTGGAAATCTCGCCCACCGCGGATCCGCCAGTCTGCAAGATTACAGATTACGGCAAATTCCTCTACCAGCAGAGCAAAAAGGCCCACGAGCAGCGCAAAAGCAGCCGCGGCTCGCAGTTGAAGGAAGTGAAGTTTCGTCCGGCGACCGCGGAGCACGATTACCAGGTGCGCAAGAATCAGATTATCCGGTTCCTCGGGGAAGGCCATAAAGTTCGCGCCATGATTTTTCATCGTGGCCGCGAAATGGCGCACCAGGAAGTGGGACGCGCCAAGATGACCCGGCTGCTTGGCGAAATCGGCGAGCACTGCCAGATCGAAACGATGCCGCGCATGGAAGGTAACGTTTTGGTGGCGTTGCTGGCGCCGAAAAAAGGCGCGAGCGTGCCAGCGCGGAGCACCGCTCCGGCGCAGCAAAACGCTTAGCGGTATTACACGAGATTGATTATAATCGCCGAAAACACTTCGGCCGAAAATTCCAGATGCGGGAGCTGGTTTATCCTGGCCCGCATCCACGCAGGAGAGGATTCAGAGCAATGCCACGCAATTCGTTGAAGCCTAAGAAGAAATTGAAGACGCATCGCGGCGCGCACAAGCGCTTCAAAATTACCGCGAACGGCAAGATTCTCCGCATGCACTCCGGCAAACGCCATTTGCTTGGCACCAAGGCGGCCAAGCGCATGCGCAAACTGAAGAAGCTTGCTCAGGTGGATAAAACCGACGTGGCCGCCGTGCGGCAGATGTTGCCCTACGGGGCGTAAGGGTTTTGTAGTGGCCAGTCTTTAGACTGGCGCCTTTCGAGAGAAGGCGAGCTGATCCGCCAATCAGTCACTGCAAGCAAGATTGCGAAGCGAACGTTTCGCAACAACGTGCCAGGCAGCGCTACACGGGTGCCTGCCGGCCGTTCGATCCCGCACTGCGGGGTCAAAGCGCTGATCCTTAAGACTGGCGCTGATCGTTGCCCGGTTCGCCCGGCAACGAATCCCACTGGAAACAAACCCGTTGCGTGAAGCGCTTCACGGCGTTTCGCCGCAACCTGTTTTGCTTCCCTGAAACGATGAAGGAGAAAACCCATGCCACGCGTAAAACGCGGCACAAAACGCCGGGCTCGGCGTAAGAAGTACCTCAGGAGGACCAAGGGCTTCTTCCTGACCAAGGGCAAGCTGTACCAGTCCGCTCAGGAAGCGGCCAATCGCGCCGATCGTTATGCCAAACGCGACCGCCGCGTGAAAAAACGGCAATACCGCCGGTTGTGGATTCAGCGCGTGGGCGCGGCTGCCCGCCAGAATGGCATCACTTACGGCCAGCTCATCCACGGATTGAAAGCCGCGGGTGTCTCGCTGGACCGCAAGGTTTTGGCCGACATCGCAGTGAAAGACGCCGCCGGATTCGCGCAACTCGTGGAAAAAGCCAAGGCATTCGCGCCCAAGCCCGCCGCGAAAAAAGTGTAACTCCGTAGCGCTGGCTTCCAGCCGGCGAATTTTTCTGTCGTTGGGGCGCAGCACGCTGCGCCCCAGCTAGGCAAGATGTAAGCGACAGGGCAACCCGTCATTCCGAACGGAGTCCGCGGAGTGAGGTACGGTTTTCCATCGCACGTTTTTTGTGCCATGAATCTCTCTTCTCTTTTGTCGGCGTCCTGGCTTCAGGTTTCGGCGACGCCGAATTTTGTTTCGTAGAGGAGCGAACGATCGCGCCTCTACGGTGTAATCTAGCTGGCGAACATGCCGACCGACGACAATCCTATAGGCAAAACTCTCGCTGAACTCGGCGCGAGGTCACCGGACGAAGTGGCTCGCCTCTTCACGGAAGTGGGCGCGCGTTTCGACGAGCAGGTCGCGAAGCCACTCGATTTGGCAAGTTGGGAAATCCTCAAGCAGGCCTGGACAGGAAGAAAATCGGGCGTCCTCACACTCATCACTGACAGTTGGCTGAAGCCGGCCACTCCGGAACTGAAGCGCGCGGTGGGCCAGGAACTCAACAAGCTGAAAGCTCATGTGGAGTCCACTCTCGAAGCGCGCAAACGAGACGCCGAGTCTGTTGCGGGGAACGCCGCGAGCGCCAAGGATCGCACCGATCTCTCGCTTCCGGGCGTGATTCGCCCCGTCGGCACGCATCACCTGATTCGCCAGGTCTTCCAGGAAATTGAAGACATTTTCGTTTCCATCGGCTTTTCCGTTGTCGAGGGCCCGGAGATTGAAACACCTTACTATAACTTCGAGGCGCTCAACATCCCGGAATTCCACCCGGTGCGCGACGACATGGACACCTTCTACTTGGAACTTCCGAAGAGCGCGCCGGAGCCACTGCTGCTGCGCACGCACACTTCGCCAGTGCAGATTCGCACCATGGAGAAGCGCCAGCCTCCCGTGCGCGTGATTGTCCCCGGAAAGGTCTATCGCCGCGACAATCCGGACGCGACGCACTCGTTCATGTTTCATCAGATTGAAGGGCTGGCCGTGGATTCGGACATCACGTTCTGCGATTTCACCGGCACCATTGATTATTTCGTGAAGCAATTTTTCGGCGAAAGCGTGAAGACGCGTTTCCGTCCCAGTTATTTTCCGTTCACCGAGCCTTCCGTGGAATTCGACGTTTCCTGCGTGTTTTGCGGCGGCAGTGGCACGGCCAAATCCGGAGGCATTTGCGCCAAGTGCAAAGGTTCCGGCTGGATCGAGCTTTTCGGCGCGGGCATGGTGGATCCCACCGTGTACGGCTTTGTGAATTACGATCCGAAAAAAGTGAGCGGGTTTGCGTTTGGCATCGGCATCGACCGCCTGGCCATGCTGAAGTACGGCATTGACGACATTCAAGCCTTCTTCCAGAACGACGTGCGCTACCTGCAGCAATTTCCGTAGGGATTGGAGACGCTATTCTTTCGCGGTTTTGGGCGGTTCTTACTGATGACTGAGTACTGATAACTTGCAATGACCTTTGCAGATGCCAAACAGCGCTTCTCGAATCGCGTAGCGGATTATGCGCGCTACCGCCCAAGCTATCCCTGCGAGATGATGCAGTTGCTCCGCGAGGAGTGCGGCCTGCGTCCCGAGCATGCCGTCGCTGATATCGGCTCTGGAACCGGGTTGCTCACCAAGCTTTTCCTCGATTACGGCAATCGCGTATTTGGAGTTGAGCCCAATGCCGAAATGCGTGCTGCCGGCGAAGAGTATCTGCAACAGTACGCGAATTTCCAAAGTGTGATTGGTTCCGCGGAGGCTACAAAGCTTGCGCCACACAGCGTTGAGTTCATCGCCGCCGGCCAGGCGTTCCACTGGTTCAAACCTGCCCCCACGCGCGCGGAATTCCTGCGCATTTTGAAGCCGGGCGGATGGGTGGTAATTGCCTGGAACGACCGCCGACTGGACGAAACGCCGTTTTCGCGCGAATACGAGAACCTGCTGAGACGTTTCGGCACGGACTATGTCAGCGTGCGCGATGCCTACCCGGAAGCTTATACGATTCGGGAGTTCCTGAACGACGGCCGCCTCGACTCACGAGATTTGTCCAATCACCAGATTTTCGATTGGCAAGGGCTCTGCGGGCGATTGTTGAGCAGTTCCTACGCGCCCAAGGAAGGCCATCCGAACTTCGCGCCCATGATGCCGGAGTTGCAGCGCCTTTTCTCCGCCAATCAGAAGGATGGCCATGTTCGCATGGACTACTTCACCCGAGTTTATTTCGGGCAGTTCGACAGGGAATAGCGCATGAAAGTCGCTTACAACTGGTTGAAGGAATTTGTGGATGTGACCGCCCCGGCAGAAGAGATTGCTTCGCGCCTCGCGCTCGCCGGCACCAACATCGCGAGCATCGAAAATGGACCGCAAGGCGCGGTGCTTGACGCGGAAGTCACTTCCAACCGGCCCGATTGCCTGGGCATGCTGGGCATCGCGCGTGAAATTTCCGCGATCTACCGATTGCCTCTGAAATCGGTTGCGCCCAAGCCACCGGAAAGCGCCGCGGCAAAAGCTAGTGATGCCGTAAGTGTGAAGATTGAAGCGCCGGACCTCTGCGGGCGTTTCACTGCGCGCGTGGTGCGCGGCGTAAAGATTCAGCCTTCGCCAGCCTGGTTGAAGAACCGCCTGGAAGCCGCGGGCGTGGCCAGCATCAACAACGTCGTGGACATCTCCAATTTCGTGATGCTGGAACTGGGCCACGCGCTGCACACATTCGATTACGACCTGCTGCGAAATCACAGCATCGTTGTCCGGCGCGCCAGGCCAGGCGAAAAACTGAAAACGCTGGATGGGATTGAGCGTACGTTGGATCCAGGAATCTCGTTGGTGTGCGACGCGGATGGCGCGCGGGCCGTGGGCATTGGCGGCATCATGGGCGGCGGCGAAACGGAAATCTCATTTTCGACAAAAAATGTTTTGATCGAGTGCGCTTGGTTTGATCCCATTGCCATTCGCCGGGCCACGCGCTTCTTGAAACTCCACACCGAGGCGAGTACTCGCTTTGGCCGTGGCGCCGATCCGGAAATGGCGGAAGTAGCTTCGCGGCGCTGCGCTGAACTCATCCTGCAGCTTGCTGGCGGCGAACTGCTTGCCGGAGTCGTGGACGTCTATCCGGGAAAGCGCGCGCCGAAAAAAATCACGTTGACGCGCGCGGAATTCCTGCGCGTGATGGGCGCGGATGTTCCAGACAAGGAGATCGAGGCGATTCTCAGCGCGCTCGGCTTCTCACCAGTGCGCGTGGATGATAATCGCGGCGCGGCAAATTCGCTGCTGGCGGCTTGGGAATGCACGCAACCTTCCTGGCGCGCGGACGTGGAGCGCGAGATCGATCTGGTGGAAGAAGTTGCGCGCATCTACGGTCTCGACAATTTTCCGCCGCGTCTGCCCGAAGCACGCATCGCGGCGGCGCGTCTGCCGTACCACGAGGCGGAAACCAGCTTACGCGAGCGCTTGATCGGGCTTGGGTATCACGAAATCGTCACTATTCCGCACGTGGCGGAAGAACGCAACGATCTGTTCCGCGCGCCGGACGTGCAAGTGGCCAAGCTTGCGAATCCCCTTTCCGAGGAAGCGGGCGTGTTGAAGTCCACTGGCCTCGTCACCATGGCCGGGGCCATCGAGTGGAACTTGAATCACGGGCAGCGCAACGTGCGGCTGTTCGAGATCGGGCAGCAATATCGTCTGCTGGACGGCAAGGCTGTGGAGACGCGCGTCCTTACCATAGGTGCGACAGGCGCTGCCCGTGAACAAGGCTTGTACGATCCCGCGCGCGAATACAATTTCGCCGATTTGAAAGGTGATCTCGACGCCATCGGCGCGCTTTCCGGGGGCTTCCGCTGGGACGATGGCGGCCCGGAGTGGCTGAACGCAGCGAAACGCGGCACGTTGCGCTTGTGTGCGGAAGGCAAGCCCGCGATTGGCGCCGGGGGATTGCTGGCGAAACGCGTCGCTGACAGATTTAAATTCCGGCAGGAAGTGTTTCTCGCCGAACTCAATCTTGGCCCGGTCTATTGCATGTTCTATGGCGTGAAGAACAACCGGCGGTACGAGCCGTTGCCGCGGTTTCCAGGTGTGGAGCGCGATTTTTCGCTCTTCCTCGATGAGGGAAAATCCTTTGCTGAGGTGAAGCAAGTGATTGAAGGCCTGGGCATCCCGGAAGTGACTTCCATCGTCGCGGCCGATTTGTTCCGCGGGAAAAATGTGCCGGCGGGAAAATACTCTCTGCTGGTGCGCGTCACATTCCAGAGCCGCGAAGCCACCTTGACCGAGGCGCAAATTAATGATTTTTCCGGGCGCATCGTCGGCGCGCTGGAGAAATCTCTCGGGGCTTCTCTGCGCGCCAGCTAGCGGCAACCGGCGCGACCGGCCCGCCTCAGAAGGACGGGCCCTACAACGGCAAGAAAAACCCAAGAGTAAAGACCGCAGGGCTCGCAGACTCTCCCTGCGCTACACAAGCCTGGAAGATCATTCCGTTTGTTTCAGCGCACGCTCGACCAGCGTCAGGCACCGCTCGGCTTGTTCCTTCAGCAAATCCTCCCGATCACTCTTTTCCTTGCGGCTGCTGTGCAGTTCGTCGGCGATGGCGAGCGCGGCAAGCACCGCAGCTTTCTGCGTATCCACCGTCGAAGTCATTCCGGTTATGGCTTGCATCTTCGCGTCCACATAGGCGGCGAGTTGCTGCACATAGGCTTCGTCCAGGTCAGTCACGAGAGTGTAGCTCTGCCCATAAATCTGAACTTTGACGCCGCGACTCATGGTCCGTTCTCTTTCATTGTGACCACGAAGTGGGATTGCGATCCCAGCGATGCGCGCGAAGTTCATTGTACAAATCGGTGGGCAGAGCACCCGCAACACTCGCCGCGCAATTGGCTTCCACATTTTTGAGCTTGCGCATGCCCGGGATGATCGTGCTCACATCCGGATTCGAGAGGATGAATCGCAGCGCGAGCTCCGCCATTGTGGAGCCTGCGGGAATCAATGGGCGCAGCGCTTCGGCGTGGGCGACACTGGATTTCAGATTTTCAGGCACGAAGTACCCGTTGCGCCAATCGCCCGTAGGCCATTTGGAATCCAGCGTGACGGTGCCGGTCAACGTGCCTTCATCGAAGGGCACGCGTGCGATCACGGCGGCGTCCTTCATCCGGCAAATGGGAAACAGGGCATCCTCGGGATTCTGGTCGAAGATGTTGTAGATGGTTTGTACCGAGTCGGCGTAGCCTTCCAGAACCGCGCGAATGGCGTTGCAGGGCTCCCAGCGATTTGCGCTGATTCCGCATGCGCGAACCTTCCCGCTTTTTTTCATCGCTTCCATCGAACGCGGCAGGCGTTCGTCGTTCAGCCAGCGATCTTCCCAAGTGTGAAACTGCATGAGGTCGATCGTTTCAACGCCGAGATTCTTGAGGCTCTTCCCGATGTACTCCTCGACATAAGCAGGCGGATAGCTATCATCGAGAGTGAATTCGCGGCGGCTGGGCCATTGCCGGTTTTTCGGCGGGATCTTCGTCGCCACATAAAGATGCTTGTCCGGCCCGCCGACACTGGAGTTGTTTTTGTAATGGGCGAGAACTTTGGCGAGGATCTGCTCGCTCTTGCCATCGCCATAGGCCCAAGCGGTGTCAAAAAAATTGCAGCCAAGTTCGATGGCGCGATGCAGTGAAGCGAGCGTTTCTGCGTCGTCGGAACCGGTCCAGCCAGCCAAACCCCACATGCCATAGCCAATTTCGCTGACCTGCCAAGAGGTGCGGCCAAAGCGGCGGTATTTCATGGGATCTCCTGTTCATCCAAGGGACATTGTAGCGGAGATGAGAAGGGAATGGCGCGCATGGTGATTCTTTGGAGTCAGCAGGGCGATTTCCCGGCCAGGGCGTAAAAGAGCGCGCCGTAGAATAGAAGGAAATCCTGTTTCTGAGGGAACAAGCGCTGACGCAGGCGTCTCTGGCGTGGAGAAGGGGCAAGACCCCATCGGGCCATGTTTTTGCGAATTTCCTGGATGGGAGGACGTAAGCCATGCGATTTGGGAAGCTGCACTTGGGACTCCTCTTGGTTTTGATCGTGCCCCAGGCGGTGAAGAGTAGTCCTGGCAACGGCACTGTCACCGGCAAAGTCACCTTTACGGGCACGGCTGCGAAAGCTGAACCTATTGACATGTCCAAGGAACCTGCCTGCGTGAAGATGCATCCCAAACCATTGCTGACTGAGAAAGTGGTCACGGGACCTGGCAATACACTGGGAAATGTTGTCGTGTACATCTCCTCTGGCGCGGATGACGCAGCGGCGCAACCCGTGAGCGACGCGATTTTTGACCAACAGGGTTGCCGCTACACCACGCACGTGCTGGCGGTACAGGTGGGCCAGAACATCCGCATTTCCAATAACGACCCGTTCTCGCACAACATCCATCCGCTGGCGAAGGTCAATCGCGAATGGAACCGCATCCAGCCAGCACAAACTCCTCCGTTCACATACGCCTACGACAAAGAGGAATTTATCCACGTCAAATGCAATATCCATGCGTGGATGCAGGGATATTTTGTAGTGCTGAAGACCAGCCACTTCGCCGTGACCGGTGAAGACGGCGCGTACACGCTGCCTGAGCTTCCCCCGGGGAAGTACACCGTAACCGCGTGGCACGAACTGTATGGCACGCAGAGCCGCGAGATCACCATCGGCGGCAGCGAAACGCAGACTATCAATTTCCTCTTTTACGCCAAGCCCTGACGCGAGGCATTGCTGACCTTCTCTTATTTCTGCGCCAACACAGTCTTTGCTTCGGCTAATTCCGGGCGGTCGGCGCCCGGCGCGCAGACTGCCGTGAGTTTTGCAAAGTACGATTGCGCTCCGCCCGTATCCCCCGACGCTTGTGCCGAGCGGCCTGCACCCAGCAGTGCATCAAACCGGTTCGGAGCGTTCTTGAGGACGATCTTGTATTCAGTGAGCGCCTCGGAAGGCCGTTTCGCTTCAAGCAACATGTCTGCGAGCATCTCGCGCGCAGGAATGATCACGGAATCGCTGCCATTTTTGTCCTGAAGATCGGCGGCGGCACGCAACTCCTCCAGCGCGTCCTCCGTTTTCCCCTGCGCGAAGGCCAGCCACGCTTCGGCCTCACGGAGGGCCGTGGCTTTTTCGGCGTCAACGGCATAGCCTTCCTTACGTGCTTTGGCTTCACGCTCCTCAACGCTTTTCGTCAGATCTTTCACGCCCGCTTCCGCAGCCGAAATGTCGCCAGTCCGCGCCTCTCCAATTGCGCGCGCCCAGTACGTGCTGCTCGGCCATTCGTTGTGAATCCCTGGGAGGGGCAAGCTGGCTGCTTCTTGCCAGCGGTGCAATTCCAGCGCTGTGCGCGCCGCGAGATAGGCCCGGTGATCTGCTTTGCCCTCATCACTAGCGCCTACAACATGATCGGTGTGCTCGATCACTTCCCGCGCCTTTGTCTCCTGGCCGCTTTGCAGATAGGAATAGCTCAAGAAGTCCATGGCGTGCGTCTGGTAATGCGACTCTGCTTTGTGGAGTTCCGCGGCCCGCGCACCAGAAGCAACGGCAGCGATGTTCGAGTTGATGGATTCCTGCCACAGTCCCAAACGCACAAATATGTGCGATGGCATGTGCAGAGCGTGCGAAGAATCCGGCGCAATGGCTGCATAACGGCGGGCGGCTGCCAATCCCTGCTGCGCAAGCTCGGGCCTGTCTGTAGCGTGAATCAAGTAGTGAGCTACACCGGGATGATCGGGATATTTCTCAAACAACGGCTCAAGGATGGCGATGGCTTTCTTCAAGTTCGCCATGGTATCCACGTCATCCTCCGCCAGCGCTACCAGCGACAGCGCGTAAAATGATTCGATCTCCACGTCGCCCGGCACCTGCCCACGGAGTTGATTGAGAGCTGCACTATAGGCTTGCCTTCGCTCCACGTGGCTGATCTTTTCATTTTCTTGATAAAAGGCGGCTGCGGCCTTCACGAACCCCTGCTCGCGCAGGGTCTGGGGGTGTAACTTGCTCGCCTGCTCGATTTCCTTGTGGCCTTCCTGGAGTGCCTTCTCGTCTGGAAAATCCCAGAGCTGGTGATAGAACGTCATGGCCTGGCCCCAATGGGCCATCGCGCATTTCCCATCGCGCGTTTCCACCTCGGCGAAGGTCTGCCGCGCCTCTTCGTATTGGAAGGAGTGCAGCAGCGCCACGCCCTTCTCAATCCCGGACTGCGCCTCTGCTGAGCAACTGGTAGGAAAGCTTACTGTCCCCAGATGATCCTGTGCCGCGCCGCGTGAGGCGGTCTTTGCCCCAGTTGCGGGAATCTGCGGCAAAGCCGCAACAGTCAGGATAAGAGCGATTCCGACTAAACGTCCTTGAACCATAGCGTTTCCCCCTTTTTGGGCGGGGGCAATTCTAACCCCAGAGAGTTTGGCGGGACAGTTGAATCTTTCACTTGGGTGCGTGCACCAGTTGTGAGCCATTTGCAATATGTCGGCGCGCCGACAATATTATTAGTCATATAGTTTAGTATGTGGTTACTATGGCGGGAGAAAACTAAGGAGTTAGGGGAGAAAGGCAGCTCATAGTCGACAACCGACAGTCTACAGCTGGAAGCTAAAAAATAGCCCCCACCCCCCTGTTTTTGCGTATCAAGGGGAAACAAAGGAGTTAGAAGAACGGTGGCGAGTGGCGGGTGGCTAGTGGCGAGAAAGAGAAGAGTGGGTGAGGGGGTGGGGCGTTCCGAAATGACCCAGGAGCAGCGTCCCCTCAGCATAGCAGATGGAGCTTAGCACATTGTTTACCGTTTGTCTACTATTATTTAGTGGGTACTAGATTCGAAACTGGTACGAGGGGCGGCTGCCGGGTAAGGAAAAGTCAAGAACCGCACCCTTTGTGAACCAACCGCAAAGGACGCGGCACCCAAATCCAACGTCTTGGACACCCGCCCGGGGCCGACCTATCTGAAAGGTGCGAGGGTAAGCCATCCGAAGTTTTCTCAGTGCGTTAAGCGTGCGCCACCCGCCTAATACCCTTCGTAATCTTCTTTGAGCTCTGAAAAGATCATTTCCCTGTCAAAGGTGTGAAAAGCAGAAAAGATACACATCAATACTTTGCGCATTCCGTCCCAATTGCCATCGTTGTTCGTTCTTTCCATAGATTCACCGCTCAAACGCAGTTTTTCCTTGAATCGCTCGTGGATCCTCTTTTTGTTTAACACCTCTCCTTGGTACTTTTTGCACGCTGTGTCGTACCCAGTCCATTGAACAGGGGAAAGCTTGCCGTCTTCGCTCAAAGTATCTGCTCCGAGATAGAGCTCGATACTGGCGGCCATTCCATTCACGTCCATGGTGGTCATTCCCGACGGTCCGATAGTCGGGTAATCGCACAAGGCTTCGAATATTGGCAGGCGCATAATACGAATGTTCGTAGGCAAGCTAATTTGATTGAGAGTACGAATGGCGGACTCACCCGCCGTGTCGTTGTCAAAAATAGCGAGCACCTTATTAGCAATTCCTGCCCCTGCAAAGGATTTCACCATTCCTGCTAAGGCACCCGTCCCGCCTTCCACCCGGGCCAGCTCAAAATCCATGAATGTGAAGTAGTCGAAAAGATGAGGATACAGAATCTTAAGTGATTCGGAGATTATCCACCTGTCAGAACGACCCTCAGTGAGAATGATGATTTTTGAGGTAGCGGCATGCTCTGCTGCCGTCCAACTCGATGCCAAGGCCACAAAGTCATCTTCCGCTGAATAGTAGCCGCCCGACGTGAGGTCGGTTAAGTCGTACACCATATTGTCGCTCTCAGTACATATTTCAATTGCAAGACGGAGCGGTACTTTCAGGTCTATGCTTGAGTAACCATACCAGTCATGCTTCAGCATGTAGTCGACGAGAGTTCCATCGAATGGGCCGTGTCTTGACTTGGGCTCAGCGAGATCTGCCTCTCCAATGCGGCGCATGGCAGAGAGCCACTGGTCAGCGTCGAGGCTATTTAGCAGAGCAATCTGTGGTTTCCAAAAGTCTTCATCGCCTTGAGCCGCATACTCCGAATACTGTTCGGCTTTGGCATGCATGCACGTGGCAAACGCTGATTTGGCCGTTGATAACGTGTAACCGCTGAGTTCAAGCCGGTCCCTGACAATACCGATGGGTGCGACGTAGTAAACAGCCTCCACTTTCTCCTCTTCATCGTCGACGGACTCGACCCACCGCCGCATTTGGAAGGGTAGCTCCTTAACCTTCGCTGGATGCCGCCGCTTGTCGGTCGACCTGAAGAGTTGCATCAGAGCGGGGTCAAAATCGTTCTTCGTTGACCCAACGTGCAGCGACCCGAGCCATATCTCCGCGTAGCTTCCCATTGTTTGCCATAATAGCACTGGTATGTGGCTACAAAGATAATGGGGCCACGGCTTAGAGGTACTCCGGCACGAAACAGATCATGGAGAAACGATGGGCCCATTAAAGGTAGTCTTGGCGCTGGCCACTTATCACGAGTTGCAACACAACGGGCATCGACTCAATGAAAGACTCAGGGGAGCCATTGAACTGATAGCAAGCGAGCATGGCGTTCAGGTTATCTTGGAAGAGTGGTGGGCTCGGCCCGAACCGTCATTCGCATCTACGCTACAGACTCCCGCGTTAAAATGGGAAAATGTGGGGACGCCTGATGAGCCGCAGTTCAAAACCTCGGTTGCTTGTCTGAACTATTACCCTCCCGCTTACGACCCTTCGAAACCATCGCTTCGCGAGTATGGACCCTTAGTGGCTCAAGAGCTTCGAGAAGCGTACATGGTCGAACGCATCAAGCAATGCATGCAACTGCACAAGGTCGGCCTTTTTATCGTGGTACTTGCGCACTTACATTCCATGCTTGTCAAAATCGAGGCCGCCGGTTTTGAGGTCAGAGGTTTTAGCTGGATGGGAGAGTGATATCGAGTTGGCGGGTCGCGAGTTGGTAGCTCGAAGAAAAGAGTTTGTGGAGTGCGGTTACGGCGCGATTGTTGTCGCGCCCTTTTAGGGAAGGGTAGGGCGGGACAGACTGGCGGAGAGATCCCTCCACTGTGCGGGCCGAGGCGGCACAATTCGGCGCGGAAGAAAAATCGAGCCGCTCGATCGGGGTGACATAACGGGAGAGGAGCGGGCAAACCCAAGAGTCGACCTGAAGGTCGGCGCCTACAAAAGCAAGAAGGAACCCAGGAGAAAAACCGCAGGGCTCCCGCCAGAGTGCGGCGGGCTGAAAAGAGCGCGGACTCTCGCTGCGCTATAGGCGGCGAATGGCGCGACTACTTTCAGGGACCAACGTTGTGCGGGAAGAGTCATCCAGGCCGGTTGAAATCAACGGGAATAGAAAGAGCTTTGGGGGCATTAGGCACCCAGCGCTTACCCTTCGACTTCGCTCAGGGCAGGCGCACTGGGCTAACTTCTTGCGCACCTCCGGTGCTGAGGAGAAGCCCTCGCCGGTTAAAATCACCGGGAGACGAGAAGGTGTTGAAGAGGCTTTACGCTGGGGCTGAAGCCCCAGCCTCCTAAAGAGGGAGAAGGAGATTGGGGAGTCCTTTTATTGTTCAGGCGAGGTGCGGCACGATTGAAATCGTGCCCTGACGAAAGATTGAAGGGAGATCCCTCCACTGCGCAGCCCGACGCGCCACAATTCGGCGCGCAAGAAAAAATCGGGCCGCTCCGGTCGGGATGACAGATAGGGAGGGAAGCGCAGCGTTGGACGGGCGGAGGGAGAGGGAGGATAATACGGGGTGGAGCGGTACTTCGAGGCAGGTGAGGACGCGAACGCCGTTTGAACCGTAACGAATCTCTGGGGTGCTGCGGATAGACAGCCTGTGTGCACGGCCTGTCCCGTTGGCGGGTTCCCGAGGGGGACCGGCGAACGGGGCAGGAAAGCCTAATGGTTGGCTCGTGGCGCCCACTTATTTCAGAGGTTCACGGCCTAGCTACCCACGGCTGAGCGGTCCGCTCTGTTTTAGTTATAAGTCATAAGTTTTCAGTTCTAAGTAAAAAGCAAGAGGCTCCGAAGAAAGGGACGTGGAGTAAGTTTTCAGTTTTAAGTAAAGAGAAAGCAAGGACCCATTGTTGTTGGCCTTTCTGCGGGGTTGCACGAGATTGGGCCGGTGAGACGCAAGCCTTAGAATTGAGAGCTGATTCCTTATCACATGCGCATTCTTTTTATAGGGGACATTGTGGGGTCGCCGGGGCGGCAGATTGTTCATGATCGCCTGGCAGACCTTGTGGAGCAGCGCCAGATCGATCTGGTGATCGCGAACGGAGAGAACTCCGCCTCCGGATTCGGGATTACGCCGCGGTTGGCGGAGGGGTTGCTCCAGAACGGCATCGAGGTGCTGACCGGCGGGAACCATAGCTGGGACCGCAAGGAAATCATGGAGTACATGCCGCACCAGCCACGGTTGCTACGCCCGGCCAATTTTCCGGAAGGGAATCCTGGCACAGGGTTGTATGTGGGCGCGGCGAAAAACGGCGTGAAATTCGCGGTGTTAAACCTGCAAGGACGCATTTTTCTTCCTGCCATTGACGATCCATTCCGCAAGGCACAGTGCGAGCTAGCGAAGATTCCCGCGGATGTCGCCTTCGTTCTGGTGGACATGCACGCGGAGACCACCAGCGAAAAAATCGCGATGGGATGGTACCTGGACGGCCGCGTGACCGCGGTGGTGGGCACGCACACGCACGTAGCCACTGCCGACGAGCGCGTCCTGCCGAATGGCACGGCTTACATTACGGACGTGGGGATGACCGGGCCGCACGATGGCGTGATCGGCATGGACCGGGCGGGGATACTGAAAAAGTTCTTGGATGGAATGCCGGCGCGCTTTGAAGTGGCGGCGGGCGACATCCAGATGAATGCGGTGTTGATCGAAACGGACGATGCCGGACCGCGCAACGATGCGGGGCGTTTACGCGCAAATTCGATTGAACGCGTGCGATTGCGCATTGACTAACTGGAACAGGGATAGGCAACCACAGCGGTCCGGTTGCAATCTCACAGACCATGCGAAGAATCAGGGGCCAAATTGCGGCGGTTGTGGCGGGATTGTGTCTGGCGGGTGTGTTGGGTGCCGTCGCTTCCCAGGTGGATGACGACTTGACTGCGCGCAAGCGCGTATTCAACCCGCTTGGGCCGGGCCTGCGGGCCATAAAGCGCGGCCGGGATGGCAAGTACTACATTTTGTCCTCACCCGGCGTGGGCGTGACGATTTTTGACGATAAGGAAAAGCAGTTGAGGGTAATCGGAGCACCGCCCGCCGCAGCGGTTGCAGATAAGACCGGGAGGGCGCCCATCGACGCTGGCGAAGACTGCGACGTGGATGCGCAGGGAAGCGTGTTTGTCGTGGATCGCGGCTACAACCAGGTCACGGAGTTTTCCGCCGATGGCAAGCTGCTGCGGGCCATTTCCGTGAATGCACCCGTCTCTGTAGCCGCGTTGCCCGAGGGAGAAGTAGCGGTCAGCACGCTGCGCGCGGAGCACCTGGTGACTGTCTACGGGCCGAACGGTAGGATCGTGCGGGAGTTTGGGGAGCCGGAAGATCTTTCGTCACGGCCGGAAATCAACCGGGCGATCAGCGTGGGCCGCCTGGGAAGCGATGGGCAAGGGCGGCTGTACTACGGCTATACCTACCGCCCGGAACCGCTGGTGCGGCAATACGACCGAGCGGGTTACGCGGGTCTGGATTTCGAGTTTACCGGGCTGGACGCTTATCCGGAAGCGCAAGCCACGCGCAAGGAGATCGAGAAACAGGAAAAGAAACAGACGCCTCCTTATTTCATGGCGATCTTGACGGCCTTTGGCGTGGACCCGGTGAATGGAGAACTGTGGATGGCCCTGCACAACACCCTGTTGCATTTTGACAAGGACGGGAATCGCCGCTCCGAGTACCGCATCTATACGCCGGAAGGCGGGCGGCTCGAGGCCAACACAATTCTGGTGGAAGAAAACCGGCTATTGATCGGTGCTGACCCGCAAGGCGTGTTTGATTTCGAGCGGCCTGACCGAAAACGCTGAAAGATTGCGGGAGATTTCCTCAGGGGAGCTTGCACAAGATCAGTGCAGTGCTCTCCAGCACGGAAAAATAATTGAAGAAATGCGCGGGAAAAGCGGGAAAATCTTCGCGCTTGCACAAAACTGGTGCTTGTGGAAAAGTTGTGAATGCCATGTGAACGGCGGTGCAGCCCTTCGCACATTTTTCGCTTGCTCCATCACGGACAGTAAGCGAGAATCCAACCCAGTCTAGAAGCAAGTGGCACGTGGTCGGGGCTACTCTGAAAGGGCCACGCGGGAAACCAAGGGGCACGAATTAATCGTTCCAGCGTGTGCACGAACTCCAAAGCGTGAAGCTTTAGGGCACAAGAATGCTTTCCACAGCTTATTCACACCTGTGGAAATAGCTTAGGATTTGGCTTTTTACATCACGATGACTACCGCAGCGCAAGTCGGACGCGAACTACAACAAAATGTCTGGGACAAGTTTCTTGAGCTGAGCAAGTCCCGGGTCAGCATCAATACCTACACCACCTGGTTCCAACCTACTCGGCTGAACCGCATGGACGGGGAAACCCTTTTCGTACAGATCCCCAGCACGGTCTTCCGCCAGGTGCTGACGCGCACATACGGGGAGATTGTTAAAGCAGTGTTTCACCAGATGGGCACGCCCAATATCAAGGTGCAATACGTTTGCACTGAGGAAGAGCCGGTACAGGCGGCGCCCGCGGCAATTGGAGCAAAACAGTCCAAGCTGGACTTCGAGAGCAGCGACCACCAGTTGAACCTGCGCTATACCTTTGACACCTTCGTGGTGGGGAAATCCAACGAGTTTGCGCATGCGGCCTCGCGCGCGGTTGCTGAGCAACCCTCCAAGGCGTACAACCCGCTGTTCCTCTATGGCGGCGTGGGCATGGGCAAAACCCACTTGATGCATGCGATCGGGCACCTGATCAAGAAGCGTAACCCGGCCACTCGGCTGAGTTACGTCAGCGCGGAGAAATTCACCATCGAAGTGATCAATTCGCTGCGCTTTGACCGCATGATTAGCTTCCGCGACAGGTTTCACACTGTTGATGTGCTACTGGTGGACGACATCCAGTTTATTGCAGGCAAGGAACGCACCCAGGAAGAGTTTTTCCATACGTTCAACGCATTGTACGAGCAGCAGAAGCAGATTGTGATTTCTTCCGATTGCCTGCCGAAAGACATTAATTCCATTGAAGAGCGGCTGCGCTCGCGCTTCGAGTGGGGATTGATCGCCGATATTCAGCCGCCGGACCTGGAAACGAAGATCGCCATCCTCCAGAAGAAGGCGGAGAACGAGCGCTTCAATCTGCCGGATGAGGTAGCGGAATACATTGCGCGGGCAATCAAGTCCAACGTGCGCGAGCTCGAAGGGGCGTTGACGCGCCTGATGGCTTACGCTTCCCTGACCGGTACGGTGGTTTCCTTGGCTACGGCCCAGCAAGTACTGCGCAACATCATCGCTTCGCAGGAGAAGCGCGTCACCATTGATCTGATCCAAAAGCGCGTCAGCGAACATTTCAACCTGCGGGAACAGGACCTGAAGGTGAGGAGCAATACGCGCGCGATCGCTTTCCCCCGTCAGGTGGCCATGTACATCGTCAAGCAGTTGACCACGGCCTCGCTCCCGGAGATTGGCCGGCAGTTTGGCGGAAAGCATCACACAACCGTGCTTCATTCCATCAATAAGATCGAGGAGTTGCGCCGCTCGGACAAGGAACTGAATCGCACCATCACGCGACTGATGGACGCTCTGCAGTAGAAGAAATACTTCCCTCTCCGCCCCACGGAAAAGGCCTACAGATCTCTGCGGGCCTTTTCTTTTCATACTGCCAATGTGGCACAGTTAAGCGTGCTTCCCGGCGCGGGGCTCTTAGGGGCGCTACCAGGGACGAGACGCGCCATCGTAACCCAGAAACTTTCCGGAAATCTCCATGGGATTGCCGGCGAGCACTTTCCGCATCCCCGCGATGCTCTCTTGAGAAGTGAGAGGTGCGTGGGGACCACCCATATCCGTCTTAACCCAGCCAGGATCAAGGAGCACAACACTGATGCCGCGCGGCTCCAGCTCTTTCGCAAGAATGGACAGGGCCATGTTGAGGGCCGTTTTGCTGGTGCGGTATTGATACGAGGTGCCGGCCTGCGCCACCGAACCTGCTTGCACGGCGCGTAGTATGCTCAATGATGTGGAGATGGCGGCAATCTGCTTTCGCGCGCTGATCGCGACGTTTTCGAGTAATGCCTCTGTTACTCGCATGACACCAAAGAGATTCGTCTCTAGGGCTTCGCGCCAGCCATCGTAATCGATGCTGCCGATATTCTGGCCTTTGCGTGGATAAACGCCCGAGCTATGCAGCAGCATGTCAATGGGCTTGCCACCCAGTTTATTTGCAAGATCCTGTACAGACTTTTCATCCGTGACATCCAAGCGATGCATTGAGACTAAGGGATATTGCGCGGCCAATTGTTTAAGGTCGACACTTTTGTCCGGTTGGCGGGACGCTACGAGCACTTCCCAGCCGTCGTTCGCGTATTGACGTGCGAACTCAAGGCCCAAGCCGCGGTTCGCACCAGTGATTAGAATCGCTGACATAGCGAAGAGCTCCTTTGCTCCCGCTGGAAGTGCATTGCGGGATCGCAAGAATCGGGGACATGTTCTGGAAACTAAGTTCTAAGTGCATTTCGTTTGATGCTTCGTTTAACAGTTTGTCACGAAAGGTGCGCAAACATAAGCTGTGAAGTATGCGTGGGAAACATGCGGATAAACTGTTGAGGAGTGTGCAGCGAATTATCGCCGCCCATCATAGCGGCCGAGATATCCAATGGCGCGCGGAAAATTTCACTTCACACCCCTCGACGAAATTGTAAGCGGGACTGCCTAGCGGATGGTTTTCCACCAATCCACAGCAGTCATCATCATCACAAGCTACAGAAATAATTTTTGGCATGATAGATTGTGAATGAAGTGATGGTTGTGGAAAAAAGGCTAATTTTAAGTCTGAATGGCTATCGAGCCGGACTTGCGCCCTCTCCGCAAATCGCACTATTTCCACAGAGAGTTTGCGAGGGGCGGACTTTATACTTTGCGAAAAAACGAGTAAAGTACGCTAGCGGGTGAATTGAACAGGGGAAAGCGATGACCGCACCGGGAACCGCGCGCGAGGAAAGCCAAGCGATGGAATTCAGCGTAACGAAATCGGCGTTGCTCAATGAACTCACAACGACACAAGGTGTGGTAGAGCGCAAGACCACCATCCCTATTCTCTCAAACCTTCTGGTAGAGGCGAAAGGGAGCCGCCTGGTGATCACGGCGACGGACTTGGAGCTCAGTGTCCGCACATCTTGCGAAGCCAGGATCAAGAAAGAAGGAGCGGGCACGATCCCGGCCAAGAAACTCTTGGAGCTCGTGCGTCTGCTCCCTGAAGGCGAGATTAAGTTTAAATTGCTTGATAACCACTGGGTGGAGATTGTCAGTGAGAAGAAGAAGTACAAACTGGTAGGCATGGCCAAGGAGAATTTTCCCGCGCTCCCCGCTATGCCACACACGCTAGTGAATATCCCTGCTGTTGTCCTGGAAAACCTGATTCGCAAGACCAAGTTCGCGATCTCCATGGAAGAGTCACGCTACACCTTGAATGGCGGGTTGCTGATCCTGAAACCGGATACGTTGGCGATGGTCGCCACGGACGGCCATCGCCTAGCGCTTGCGGAGACAGATCAAAAACTGGCTGGACTGAATGGGGAAGTGCGCGTACTGATCCCCAAGAAGGCCATGGATGAAGTAGAAAAGCTCTCCAATGCCGCCGGCTCCGATGCACAGATGGAGTTTGCGAAAGACGAAAGCCATTTGTTCTTTCAGGTTGGGCACCGTTTACTGATTTCGCGCATCCTTACCGGGCAGTTCCCGAATTACGAAGCCGTGCTGCCGCGCGACAACAACAAAACCGTCGCGCTGGAGCGCTCGGAATTGAGTGATGCGGTGCGGCGCGTGTCGCAACTTGCCGACCAGCGCTCGCATGCCGTGAAACTTTCCGTCTCGACGGAAGGCGTGGAAATTTCCGCGTCAAGCCCCGAATACGGCGAAGCGAAAGAGACCATCGAGAAAGAGTACAAGGGCGAGCCTATCGCCATCGGATTCAATTCGAGTTACATGCTGGATTTTCTGAGCGCCGCCGCGGAAGGGCCGATCAGCATCGAGTTGAAAGACGAACAATCCGCCGGGCAGATGCGCCCGCTGGCGGATGAAAGCTATCGCTATCGCTACGTCATCATGCCCATGCGCATCTAATCTGCGTTGCATTTGTGGACAGATTTTTTTGAGATTCAGGCCTAAAAAAATCGGGAAGAGGATCAAAAACGACCTATCTCAGTTTAAGGCAAGTAGCTAGCAAAGCTACTCAAAAAC
This sequence comes from Candidatus Acidiferrales bacterium, assembly GCA_963702915.1. Lineage (GTDB taxonomy): Bacteria > Acidobacteriota > Terriglobia > Acidiferrales > UBA7541 > Acidiferrum. The sequence goes on along the minus strand of OY969770.1, from coordinate 3,904,193 downwards.
CATCCCAAGGTACTCCACTTAAGCAATTGAAAATATTATAGTTATTTATCCACAGAGCCCTTTCTGCAACTTGAGAAAACACTTCATTTACAGTAAAATTTATCTGTTGCCGGTTCGCAGTTTTTCCTTCTAATCGGCACGTCCGCCAGGAAGGTTTGGCCACCAATGCCCTGCGCCAGGGGCAGGCCAGCGTTCCTGGAGAACATAAGTCTTCGCCACGTCCCGGATTGCGGGATGGGATGAAGCAAGGAGCCCTACGAGTCCCATGCTGCAACGGGATCAAAGGGTGAGGCGACGAACGGGGATTGCAAACTTCACGCCTTTCCTAGCTTCTCCAATATAGGTTTTGGAGCATTGCCGTCGGGAACCCGGTTGTGCACCGGGGAGTGTTCCGCACGAATGGTTTGCCGTAGGCACGCACGTCAGGAGAAAGAAATGGGCGACAAGGAAACGGTGACGGGAAAAGTCGGCCACCAGTACGACGCGAAGTCCATCAAGGTGCTTGGCGGATTGGAAGCCGTGCGGCTGCGTCCTGCCATGTACATCGGCTCGACCGGAGAAATGGGCTTGCACCATCTGGTGTGGGAAGTGGTGGACAACTCCGTAGACGAAGCGATGGCGGGCTTTGCGGACGAAGTGAACGTCACGGTGCACGCGGACAATTCGGTGACTGTGGTGGACAACGGCCGCGGTATTCCCGTGGACATGCATGCGACGGAAAAACGCCCCGCGGCAGAGGTAGTGCTCACCGTATTGCATGCCGGCGGAAAATTCGACAGTGAAACGTACAAAGTGTCCGGCGGATTGCACGGTGTGGGCGTCTCTGTTGTGAACGCGCTGTCCGATTTTCTCGAACTCGAAATTCAGCGCGATGGAGCGGTTTGGGAGCAGAGCTACGAAAAAGGCAAGCCCGTTACCAAGCTGAAGCAAACAGGAAAAACACGAAAAACCGGCACCAAAGTGAAGTTTCATCCGGACCCTGCGATTTTCGAGAAGACCGTGTTTAGCTATGACACGCTGGCCACGCGTTTGCGCGAATACGCCTTCTTGAACAAAGGCCTGAAGATCACGCTGAACGACGAGCGCACCGAAAAGAGCACGGAATTCCGCTTTACCGGCGGCATCACGGAATTCGTCAAACACCTGAATCGCGGCAAGACCACGCTGCACGATTCGCCCATTTACATGGAAGGGAAGAAGGGCAACGTGGAGATGGAAATTGCCCTGCAATACAACGACACGTACGGCGAAAACGTATTCGCGTTTGCAAACACCATCAACACCGTGGATGGCGGCACGCATCTTTCCGGCTTCCGCTCGGCGCTCACGCGTTCGATCAACAACTTCGCTTCCTCGACGGGAATGTTGAAGGAGCAGAAGGACGAAGTGAGCATTTCCGGCGACGATGTGCGCGAAGGCCTGGTTGCCGTGGTCAGCGTGCGCCTGCCGCAGCCGCAATTCGAGGGGCAGACCAAGGGCAAGCTGAACAGCGACATCAAAGGCGACGTGGAGCAACTCGTCAACGAAAAGCTGGGCGAATGGTTTGACAAGCACTCCACCGTGGCGCGGCGCATTATCGGCAAGTGCATTGACGCGGCGCGCGCGCGTGAGGCCGCTCGTAAAGCGCGCGAGCTGACGCGACGAAAATCCGCGATGGATTCCAGTGGCTTGCCGGGGAAATTGGCCGATTGCCAGGAACGGGATCCGGCGCGCTGTGAACTGTTCGTGGTCGAGGGCGAATCCGCCGGCGGCTCGGCAAAAATGGGACGCGACCGGAAGTATCAGGCGATCCTGCCGCTGAAAGGCAAGATTCTCAATGTGGAGAAGGCGCGCTACGACAAAATGCTGGGCCACGAAGAAATTCGCGCCATTATCACCGCGCTGGGCACTGGGATAGGCAAAGACGATTTCGACGCCGGGAAGCTGCGCTACCACAAAATCATCCTGATGACCGACGCGGACGTGGACGGTTCGCACATTCGCACGCTCTTGCTCACCTTTTTCTTCCGGCACATGAAGGAGTTGATTGAGCGAGGGCACGTGTACATCGCGCAGCCACCGCTGTATCGCGTGAAGCGCGGCAAGAGCGAGCGCTACATCCGCGACGAACGCGATTTTGCTCGCGAACTGATGAAGCGCGCCACGGAAGACCACATCGTGAAGGCCAAGGAAGGTGTGAATCTCGAAGGAGCGCGCCTGACTTCATTTTTACTAAACGTTCAGGAATACGAAGCGGCCGCGGCCAAACTGGGCCGGCGCCTGCGCGAACCGGGGCTGGTGGAATTGCTGGCAGAGAGCGGCCTGGAAAAGAAGACGGACTTTGAGGAGAAGAAGACTCTGGAGAAGCTGCTAAAGGAAGTTGAAAAGAGCAAGCTGAAGCTGGAAGGCAAAATCAATTTCGACGAAGAGCACAGCCTGTACGAAATCCAGTTTGGCGCGCCGCACAACCAGAAAATCAACTGGGCCGTGGCCTCGACGGCCGAATACAAGCGGCTGCGCGCGTTGGCCAGGCAAATCGAGGAGTTCAATCAGCCGCCGTTCACGGTCGCCCGCAACGGCACGAAGGTCACCAAGGAAAAAGCCACCGACGTTTTGAACTATGTGATGGAAGACGCCAAGAAGGATTTCACCATCACGCGGTTCAAGGGCTTGGGCGAAATGAACGCGGAGCAGTTGTGGGAAACGACGATGAACGCGGATACGCGCACGCTGCTGCAGGTGAAGCTTGAAGATGCCGTGGCTGCGGAGGATATTTTCACGACGCTCATGGGCGAAAACGTGGAAGCGCGGCGCAAGTTTATCGAAGACAACGCGCTGGAAGTGGTGAACCTGGATATTTGAGTTTGTTGCTGACTGGGGCGAAGCATGCTGCGCCCCTACGAGCTTGATCGCATGATCTACCAGTTGGGCTGGACGACTTTGCCGGGGTTGCGCGGGTTGAGTGTGAGCGAATTTCGCGCCACCCCGACGGACGCGCCGGACTGCGAAAAGGGCGTGACGATTGGTTTTGCAGATGAAGCGGAGCGCGATGCGTTTTTGCGCCTGATTGAGGCGGAGTTTGCGACGCGGCGGTTTACCAACGGTGCCGACGCGTTCGATACGGTGAAAGCTTATGTGCTGGAACGCGCGAGCAAAGAAACCTAGGTTGTCATCCTGAGCGAAGCGAAGGATCTCAGCCATTGATAGGCCGAGGTTGAAGTTGGCGTTGAGGTTCTTCGGGCTGCAAAGAGCGCAGCCCTCAGAATGACAGACTAGGAGTGGGGGACGCCCCAGGTTTTCACGTGTCACGAATAGCGAGTCACGAAGTACGAGGACACATGGCAGACGAACACAACACATCGATACTCCTACCCATTGATATCGAAGCGGAGATGCGCAAGTCGTACCTCGACTATGCGATGAGCGTGATCATCGCGCGCGCGCTTCCCGATGTGCGCGACGGCCTGAAGCCCGTACAGCGGCGCATCCTCGTGGCCATGAACGATCTCGGATTGGCCTCCAATAAGGGCTACCGCAAATGCGCGAAGATCTGCGGCGACACCTCCGGCAACTATCATCCGCACGGGGAAGCCGTCATCTATCCCGCGCTGGTGCGACTGGCGCAGGACTTCAACATGCGCTATCCCCTGATTGACGGGCAGGGGAACTTCGGCTCCGTGGACGGCGATCCACCGGCGGCCATGCGGTACACGGAAGCGCGGCTGGCGAAAATCACGGAAGATATTCTCGCGGACCTGGAGAAGGAAACCGTCGACTTCATCCCGAACTTCGATCAGACGCGCGAAGAGCCCGTAGTTTTGCCTTCGCGGATTCCAAATCTCCTGGTGAACGGCGCCAGCGGCATCGCCGTCGGCATGGCCACGAACATTCCGCCGCACAACCTGCGCGAAATCGTGGAGGCCGCGATTCTGTTGATCGAAAAGCCCGAAGCCTCGCTCAAGGAAGTGATGAAGATCGTTCCCGGCCCGGATTTTCCAACCGGCGCGTACATTGCAGGCAGGGAGGGCATTGAAGCGGCGTATCGCACGGGGCGCGGCAGCTTCATCATGCGGGCAAAAGCCGCGATCGAAGAAGTCGGCAAGGAACGCGAGAATATCGTCATCACGGAAATTCCGTATCAGGTAAACAAAGCCAAGATGATCGAGCGCATCGCGGAACTGGTGCAAACCAAGAAAATCGAAGGCATCGCCGACGTGCGCGACGAATCTTCCCGCGAAGGCATGCGCGTCGTCGTGGAACTGAAGCGCGGCGAGGAATCCCAGCTCATCCTGAACAATCTTTTCAAGCACACGCAGATGCAGGAATCGTTTGGCATGATCCTGCTCTCGATCGTTGCCGGGCAGCCGCGCGAACTCGGCCTGATTCCGCTAATCAAGCTCTTCATTGAGCACCGCATGGAAGTCGTGCGCCGGCGCACGATTTTCGAACTGCGCAAAGCGGAAGAGCGCGAACACATTTTGGTCGGCTACCAGATCGCGCTGGATCACCTGGACAACGTCATCCGCGTGATTCGTGGCAGCAGCAGCCGTGCGGAAGCGAAGGAAAACCTGTTCAAGTATTTCACCGAGCAGGAAGTCACCATCACCGAAAACGGCAAGACAAAGAAACTCGAGGGCGTGAAGCTGGATGGGCGTAAATACCGCTTTGCTGGGGCGCCGGAAATTGAAGCCGCCGGCCGCGGTGGCACGGGACTTGGTCTCAGTTACGCGCAGATTGACGCCATCCTCGAGTTGCAACTGCATCGCCTGACGCAGCTCTCGATTGACGAGATTCTGAAGGAATTGAAGTCCATCCGCGAACTGATCACGGAACTACGCGAAATCCTGGCCAGCGACAAAAAGCTGAAGCAGGTAATCACTGCCGAGTTGCGGGAAGTTCATAAGGCTTACGGCGATGACCGGCGCACGCAGATCGTGGACAAGGTGGACGAGATCAAGCTGGAAGACCTGATCGCGGACACCGACATGCTCATCACCGTGAGCCATGCGGGCTACATCAAGCGCACGCCCGTGGAGGTCTACCGGCATCAATCGCGCGGCGGCAAGGGGCGCATCGGCGCGCGCACCAAGGAAGAGGATTTCGTCGAGCACCTGTTCATTGCCTCGGCGCACAGCTACATCCTGCTGTTTACTTCCAAGGGCCGCGTTTACTGGCTCAAGGTGTACGAACTGCCGGAAGCGGCGGCGGCCACACGGGGCAAGGCCATCGCCAGCCTGGTGAAATTCCAGGAAGACGAGAAATTGACGGCGCTGGTGGCGGCCACGAATCTGGAAGAAGAAGGCCGTTTCGTCTTCATGGCCACGAAAAACGGCACAGTGAAGAAATCCGCGATTATGGAATTTTCTAACCCGCGCTCCACGGGCATCATCGCCATCACCCTCGAGGACAAGGACGAACTGATTGGCGCGAAGCTGACCGACAGCAAGCAGATGATCTTCCTGGCGAGCCATGAAGGACAGGCCATCCTGTTCCGCGAAACGGAAGTGCGCCCAATGGGCCGCAACGCCGGCGGCGTGAATGGCATGGACCTGGACAAGGGAGATTACGTCGTCAGCATGGACGCCGTGCAGCCGGACTTCGTGATCATCGCCAAGGAACACCAGCAGACTAGCCAGAACCTGGAAGAACTGGACAACGAACACATCAAGGATTCGCTGACGACCCTGATGCTCACCGTCTCCGAAAAGGGCTACGGCAAGCGCACGGCCCTGGCCATATACCGCATCACCTCGCGCGGCGGCAAGGGCGTGGTGAATATGAAGACCACGGACCGCAACGGCTCGGTCGTCGCGACGCTGCAGGTCACGGAAGAGTCTGACGTCATGATCATCACGGAAAACGGCAAGGTCATCCGCGTGCACGCGAACGAAATTCGCGAAGCGGGCCGCTCCACGCAGGGCGTGCGCTTGCTGCGGCTCGATGACGACGACTCCGTAGCCGCAGCCGCCGTCCTCCAGGAAGAAGAAGCCGAAGAGAAAAAGTAACTTTTCGAGTGCGGCAGCTTGCTGCCGCTTTTACGGTGTCAGCCATTCTAGCCAAATGAAAATTGGGGCGAGCATCACCGCGCCCTTTTTGTTCCCGCGTGCGTTACACTACCTGCATTATGAAAATCACACGCCGGTTGTTTGCATTCCTTGCGTTCACTTCCTCAATGGCTATCCTTGCGCTCGCCGTGGCTGCGGGCAGGCCTGCCGCGAGCCACAGCTTTCTTGCGTTCGTCGGCACGTACACCAGCAAGACCGACAGCAAAGGCATTTACGCTTACGAATTCGACGCGGAGACGGGGAAGCTATCGTTGAAAGGCGTAGCGGCGGAAACGCCCGATCCATCCTTTGTGGTGATCCATCCCAATGGGAAATACGCTTATGCCGCCAACGAAGCCGGCAAGAAAAGCATGGTCACGGCCTTCACGATTGATGGCAAAACCGCCAAGCTCACGCAACTCAATCAACTCCCCGCTCTTGGCGAGGATCCCTGCCACCTTTCGTTCGACAACACCGGCAAATATTTGTTTGTGGCGAACTACTCCTCCGGCAGCATCGCCGTTTTTCCCATTCTTGCCGACGGTCGGTTGGGGAAGCATACCGCCGCGGTTCAGCACCATGGCTCCGGGCCCAACAGAGAGCGCCAGGAAGGGTCTCACGCGCACTGGATTGAGGCTTCACCCGACAATCGATTTGTGCTGGTGGCCGACCTGGGAATGGACGAAATCGTTAGCTACCGCTTCGACGCCGCCAGGGGCACACTCACTCCGAATGATCCGCCGTTTGCCAAGCTTGCTCCTGGCGCTGGACCGCGCCACGCCATATTCTCGAAGGACGGTAAGTTCTTCTACGTTGTCAGCGAACTGAACTCGACGGTCACCGCGTTTGCTTACGATCCTGGGAGCGGGACACTCAAGGATTTTCAGGTTGTCTCCACGCTGCCGAAGGGTTTCCAGGGCCGGAATGACGACGCCGAAATCGCCATACATCCGGACGGCAAGTGGCTCTTCGCCTCCAACCGCGGCCACGACACCATCGCGGTTTTCGTCGTCGATCCCTCCAGCGGGATGCTTCGCCCCGCCGTTGAATATCCCACGGGAGGCAAGGAACCTCGCCACTTCGCCATTGATCCCACAGGGCGCTTCCTGCTTGCCGAAAACCAACTCTCCAATTCCATCGTGGTCTTGCGCATCGACCCCGCGACCGGCGCGCTCACGCAAGTCTCTAAGACCGACGGCGTGCCCTCGCCCGTCTGCCTGGCATTCCTACCAACGCAATAACTTGTAGCGCAGGGAGAGTCCGTGCTTCGACAGCCCGCCGCCTTCTGGCGGGAGCCCGATGAAACGGTTCTGCCTTCATAAATCACAGTTGCTCTTGGCCGCAGATGCGTTACAATCCCCGCCGACATGGCCAAACGAAAAGCGAAGAAGGCCGCAAGGCGCCGGCCCGCGCGCCGCAGGTCCAAGGGCGCAAAGGTCGTGAAACTGCCCAAGCATGCGGTGACGCTGGTCGTGATTATGCGCGCCAAGGAAGGGCAGGAGCCGCTGCTGGAAGCGGAGTTGCGTGCGCTGGTCGCGCCGACGCGCCGCGAAGAAGGCTGCCTGCAATACGATTTGCACCGGTCGACGGATCTGGCAGGCGAATTTTTCCTGCAGGAAGTTTGGGAAACGCGCGAGCACCATACCGCGCACACGCGAACGCCGCATTTTCTCCGCTGGAACGCCCGCAAGGATTCGCTCCTGGCCGCGCGCGAAGCCACCTTCTTGCGGCAGATCGCTTGAGGTTTTTAGGGCGCGCAGGCATTAACTCTCCGGGCCGGCAAGGAAATAACCGGGGCGCGCTCGCACCTTCAATTCGGGGCGATCCACATCCACTTTGATTTCATGATAGCCGGTGGTGTCCGCGTCGCTTGGCGCATACGTCAGGGAATATTGAGAATGCAGCTCGCCCCCGATTTCGTCGATCACTTTTTCGATGGTGCGGTCTTTCCATGTGCTGACGTATTCACCTCCTGTAGCCACGGCCGCGATCTCCAGCTCATGTGAGGTCACCTGATCTTTGGCGTGCTGCACGGCCCAAACCGCAAGCGCAAGCAAGTCCACGCCTTCCCTGCTCTGCGCATCCGTGGTTGGCGTTTGCACCGTTCCTGGAGGTCCCGGCATGCCAAATGTGCCTTCGGGAGTAGCGCTCGGCCGGGGACGGTAGTCAGGTTTTCTCTGTAAATCGGCGCGCGTTGACGAGAGCCCCACGGTGTAAATTGTTACGTTGGCGAGTTGCGCCCGGCGCAATACCTCACCCAACTTCGCCTCGCTTCCCGCGTCATGGGCTTCGGACAGCACCAGCATCACGCGCCGCCTGAGCGGTTCACCCGCTTTCGGCGCGGCGCGGTTCGTCAGGAGTTCCACGCCTTTGGACATTGCGTCGAACAATTTCGCCCCGGAATACCCTTCCTGAAGCTTATTCATGGTGCGCTCGACGTCATCCGCAGTGTTTGTGAAGTCCAGCAACCTTTGCACCGTGTCGTCAAATCCCACGATGGCCGTCTCGCCCGTCGGCCCGGTCACCTGCTGCGATACAAGGATTCCCATCTTGCGAATCTGCGGCAACAGTGGCGAAATTCGCGAGCTGGTCTCAACCACGACCACCAGCGAAATGGGTTCACCGCCCATTTCAAAATGCGTGATGCGCTGTTCCGCACCGTTGTCCGTGACGTGGAAATCCTTGCTTTCCAGGTTATGCACCATCTCGCCGTTCATGTCGCGCACGGTCACTGGAACACTCACCAGGATGGTTTGTACCTTGAATTTGGACTGTGGCGGGGCTTGCTGGATGGTGACGCCCGGCACCGGAATCATGGGGCCATCTGGCGCTTGGGCGTGCAACGTTCTTGCGCAGAATATGAGAGACGCAAAGAAGAGAAACCTTAACGAGTGGACTGATTTTCCCATTGTTGGATTCACGCTAGCACAATCCGTCTGGAAAACCGGCAGGCAAACGGAATCCCGCCCTGGCTCGCCGCGTACTTGTTTCGACGCACCCGGAGCCAAAGACGTTGCCGCGGGCCATGCGCGCTGCCTACAATCAAGGTTCGCCTGAATTGGAGAAGCACCCATGCCCGACGGTAAACGCCTGAAGCCGCAGCACGCCCCAAAAGCCCCGCATGAAGATCACAAGTTCATGGAATGCACACCCGCGCGGCCCATCCGCATCCTTGCGGAATACATTTATCCGCTGGCGCAGCTCAAGAAGGAGGGCATCGGCGACACCATCGTGATGTTCGGGTCCGCGCGAATCGAATCGCACGAATCGGCGGCAACGCGCTACACACTTCTGAGAAAGGAGAAGACCGCCAAGTTCAGCGGAAAGAAACTGAAGAATCATCGCGCAGCATTGCGTGAGGCGAAGAACGCCCTGGAAATGTCCCGCTACTACGAGGAGGCGCGGCAGCTTTCGCACAAAATCACCACCTGGGCGCTTTCCCTGGGGCCTAAGCCGCGGCGCTTTGTGGTGTGCTCTGGCGGCGGGCCGGGCATCATGGAAGCGGCCAATCGCGGAGCATACGAAGCGGGAGGGAAATCGATCGGGCTGTCGATCGAGCTTCCACACGAGCAATTTGCCAACCCCTATATCAGCCCCGAGCTGAGCATGAATTTCCACTATTTCTTCATGCGCAAATTGTGGTTTGCGCAGACGGCCAAGGCGCTGATCGTGTTTCCCGGCGGCTTCGGCACTATGGACGAAATGTGGGAGATGATGACACTTTTGCAAACCGGGAAAATGCAAAAGAGTACGCTAATCCTGATCTACGGACGCAAGTACTGGAATGACGTCTTGAATCTGAAGGCCATGGTACGCTGGGGAACGATTAACCAGGAAGAGTTCGAGCAGTTGCGCTACGCGGACACGGTGGATGAAGCGTTTGCCACGGTTCGTGGCTGCCTGGAAAACCTGCCTTCAGATCCTGTCTTGCAGGCATATTGATTTCTCATCGTTCCGCAATTAAAACTATCGCTCTTTGCATCCACGCAGCATCCGCGCCTTGCGGTAATTGCGATTACAATAAAAAAGGGCGCCCTGGAATGAACAGGGCGCCCTCATTTTATTGCGAGCGCATTATTGCGCCGGTACGTACTCCTCCGCGCGCATGGCTTCAAACCGCTTGACCTCTTCCTGATCGTGCAACAGCACCACCGGCATAACCCGCAACGACTGCCGGCAACGTTGGCACTGCACTCCCTCGCCCTGCAAATCCTGCATGAAACCATCCGTGAAGCGATACTCGGTGCGCTCGCGCCGCGCCTTTTTCTGGCTTTCCGCACCGCAATGAGGACAGATGAATTCGATGACGTCCAACTGCGGATCGCGGTCCAGAGCCGCCCAGCCGGTGCGGCGCACGCCAACAGCCTCGGGAATACGCCTTTCCATAGGGTTTGACCTCCTTAGATCCACGTCCAACGGATTAGATGCTTGGCCCGTCAAGGTAGATGCATTGCGGCACATTGCAAAAAAGCAGCTGCGAATTCCAGGGAACTTGCCGCGCTCCACGGTGTCCAATGCAACAGAGGACGCGCGCACCTCACATCCCTGCGAGCGCGGTGCCGGCCTCCTGCAGACAACCACAGGAGGCTGGTGCCGCAAAACTTTCTGGCAGCTCGCAGGCCAGTCTAGGGAGGTGTGTGATGAAATTCGAGCGAACAAGTGTCGCTGAAGAAGGCCTGGTTTCCCTGAGGAACTGTTTCCTGGAAGGCAGCGCGGAGGAAGAAAGGGGCGCGCGCAAAGTGCGGCGCCGCGCAATTCTCACGTCCATCATCGTGCAGATTCTTGTGGTCGCTGCGCTGGTGCTGTATCCGATGTTGAGCCATGGTGAACGTCTACCGTTCACGGTCGTCACGCCAACGGTTCCGTATTCGTATTCCGGAGGGCATCCAAGCCAGCCCAAAGGCCCGCGGCATCCGACTCCCCGGCCACAGATATACGGGATCTTCGCTCCATCCTCCATCCCGCCCACAATCGAGACTGTTGACCCTGATAAGCCGGCGCCCGTCGGCGATGATCCAACTGGCCCGTACATTCCGGGCGCGCCCGAAGGCACGTATATCCCTGGCGCACCGATTGCCATTGGGCCTGAAAGCGGCCCAGTTAAGCCCCAACCAGAAGTGAAAGCCCATGAAAACAAGCGCATCAGCATGGCCCACATTCAGCCAGCCATGCTGGTTCATCGCGTGGAACCCGTCTTTCCAGCGCTGCCCCGGCAGTTGCACCATGAGGGCCGCGTGGAACTGCGCGCCATCATTGCTACCGACGGGACGATCCAATCACTGGAAGTCGTGTCTGGCGATCCTCTCTTCTACGCATCGGCGCTCGCGGCGGTTCGCGAGTGGCGCTACCGGCCGACGATTCTGGACGGACAGGCCGTCGAGATTGATACGTACATCACCGTGATCTATTTGCTAAATCACTAAGGGGTCTTGCTCACAGCGAAGAGCAGCTCAAGTAATGGGTTCGCCGGAATGGCGGGCGATGGCTTCGCGAGAAAGATCACGCAGACGCACAATCTCCGGCAAATGGCGGGGACCGCCGCTTGGCAGTGCTTCCGAGGGATAAATAGGAGGAGACAGAGTAATCGTTACGCGGGTCGGCCGCGGCAAGAAGGTGCGGTCGCGCAGGAACCGGCGGGTGCCCGCCAGCGATACTGGCACAACCGGCGCGCCAGTAGCCACCGCCCCGCGAAACGCCCCCAGCTGAAAGGGGCGCACACCTTCTTCCGGAACAAATGTGCCTTCGGGAAAAACAAACACGGAATCGCCCTGCTGCAAACAATGCTCGATCTCATGCACCTGGCGAAGCCGCGAGCCGGCGTCATGACGATTGAATGAGAGGTGGCCCATCTTGTTCAGGAAAGTTCCAATAAGTGGCATTGCGTTCACTTCGCCCTTGGCCACGAAGCGGTACGACACACCCAGGCCCATCATCAGGGGAAGCACATCGAAGTAACTGGCGTGGTTGGAGGCATAGACCTTCGCGCCGGGAGTATCCATGTACTCTTTCCCGACGACCTTTACACGAATGGCCACCAGGAAAAACAGAACTTTCAGCGCGGCTGAAGTGAAGCGCCCCGCCGCTTTTTCATCCTTGAACTGCTTTACAATCATCCAAGTGGGCACAATCCACAGAATAAAGACGATGATGAAATAGACGCCGTAGATCTTCTCAAATGCCGTGCGCAGCCCGCCCCAAACCGTGCGCAACGCCGCTTTCAACGAGGAGACCAAGCCGAGGCGCGCGATCTGCAGCCACGCCGGTGGCTTTGGAGCGGTCAGTGTGCCCGCAAGGTAGAGTTGCTTGGTTTCATCGCGGCGTAATTTGCCGCTGGAAGTTTTCGGGATGCTGCCGGGAGGAATCAACTCCACACGATCTGGGGGAAGGCCCAGGCCGCGCGAAACTTGATCCTTAATCTTCGTGGCAATTGCCACGCGGCTGGCCGCTTGTGTTTCGCGGGATTCGGCGACAATGACCAGCTTCTCCGTGCCGCTATCTTCATCTTTCAATCCAAAGGCCACCACGCAACCCTTGCGGATTCCCTCGACACTCGATGCCAGACCTTCCACTTCATGCGGGTAGAGATTACGTCCGCCTTTGATGATGATGTCCTTCACTCGGCCCGTGACGTAGATTTCACCATCGGCGCGATAGGCACGATCGCCGGAATTCAACCACGGAAATTTGTCGGGCGGTGTTGCCGGGCCGCGCGGAAAGAGTTGCGCGGTCGCTTCAGGATTGTTGTAATACCCACTGGTCGCCGAAGGTCCGCGGAACCATAGAAAGCCCTCTACGCGGTCAGGCACTTCGTTGCCTTCGGCATCCACGATGAGCACTTCATGGCCCGCCAGAGGCTTCCCAGAGGAAACGAAGGAGATGCTACCCTCCTCGCCAGAGGATGCGGGAACGGCGCGTCCTTGGGTTGTGAAAGCGTCGCGCTGGACACAATCCACTAGTGGTCCCCGATCGAGCGGCGGCACTGTTACGCCCAAAGACGCCTCAGCAAGGCCATAGACTGGCATCTGGGATTCGCGCCGGAAGCCGAATTTGGCGAAACGCTGAGAAAATCGCTCGAGCGTATCCGGATTGACGGGCTCCGCGCCGTTCAGCGCCCTACGCCAGGAGCTGAGGTCAACCCCTTCCATCGCTTTATCGGAGATCTTGCGCACGCAAAGTTCATAGGCAAAATTAGGCGCGGCGGCGATGGTGCCTTTGTGTTTGCTGAACGCCTGCAGCCATCGCTCGGGTCGCGTCAAAAAGGCCAGCGGCGACAGCACCACGACGGGAACGCCGTACAGAAGCAACGTGAGCCACGCGCCAATTAAGCCCATGTCGTGATAGAGAGGCAGCCAGGTCACGCCCACGTCTTCCGGGCCGAGTTGCACGGCTTGTCCCAGCGCCCGCATGTTTGCTAGGAGATTCGCGTGTGTTAGTACCACACCTTTCGGATTGCCCGTGGAACCGGAGGTGTACTGCAGCAGGGCGATGTCGCTGCCCTTGCGCATGCGGCTGCCCGTGAGGAACGCTGGCAGTGCTCCCGGCGCGGGTGGCGGCTCTTTTTCCGCGGCTTCCAGCAATTTTCGTGCATCCAATACGCCCAGCAGGGATTTCACGCGCGGCTTCAACAGCTTGGCAACGGCCTCCGCACGGCGAAACGTCAACAGCAGGCAAACTCCCGCGTTGTTCAAGATGGCGGATTGCCGCTCTGCATATTCCTCGATGCGATCCGCGCGGTACGGCGGGTAAATCGGGACGGGAATGGCGCCTGCCAGCAGAATGCCGGCATAGCAGATAAAAAATTGTCGCGAGGTGGGCAGCATCAGAGAGACACGCCCGCCCGCGGGAACGCCGCGCCGCGCCAATTCTTCGGCGCACTTCTGAGCAGCAACGAAAAGTTCCCCGAAGGTCACCGTGAAGTGATGCTCCCCGTGTTCATCGTCTTCCGTGATTAGGAGATGCACGCGCCCGGCGTCGTGAGTCCCACGGTAGCGGATTACGTCAATCATCGTCTCTGCGGTCTCGACGATGGAATCCGTGACTTCCGGCTGAAGTTTCTGGTCTGTAACGGAGCCGGGCAATGCGGAAGCATCATCATCCTCATTCGCAGGCGTGCCGGGAGCCGTCAGGATGGCCTGGATGAGGTCTTCTGGCGTGCTTGCTTCCGCTGCAAGTGTATCTGGCAGGCCCACGCCAAAGGCCTCTTCCAAGCGTGTGAGAAATTCGACGCGTTCAAGGCTACCAAGCCCCAGATCGCGATCGAGGTTGGAGGTAATCGAGAGCTGCGCAAGAACACCGTGGCTGCCAAGTTCTTCGAGGAGCCCGCGCAGCACTTCCAGCACACGCTCGCGTACGCCCGGCAGGTCCAATTGTGTCGAGGTTGTCGCCAAGATTTCACCTGAACAGTGGGCTTCGCGAGAGGCTAACACGCACTGAGGCGATTTGCCATCTCCGCGGGTTCTGCTCCAAGCGCAGAACGAGCCCGCAAGCCCTTGCGGCGCTTATGTCCCGCGGGATTTCGCCGTGTATCCCGGCGGCAGCAGCGTCGTGGACAGATCGACGCCGCTCAAATCCACTTTGCTTAAATCCGTTTCGCGCAGGATGGTGATGCCCAGATCCGCGCCGGAAAATTTTGCGCCATCCACGCGGGCATCGCGAAAATTGGCATTGCGCAGCAGTGAGTTTTGGAAATTGGCGGCGGTCAGATCGCAGCGGAAGAACTCCACGCCACTGGCCTGCGCCCCCGTCAAGTCGGCACTTGGCAGAGCCGCTTCGGTCATGTCCGTATTACGCAAGTCGGCTTTGCGCAGACGCGCCCCGCTCAGGTCCGCGCCCGGCAGCCGCGCCCCACGAAGGTCGCTGCCCTCGAGATTGGCGCTGCGCAAAATGGCGCCGGCGAGATTCATCTTCGTAAAATCCGCGTGGGAAAGATCTGCCCCGCTTAGGTCGGCGCGCGCTCCACCCTCCTTCCCGGTGATGAAGCGCTCGTGCACCTCCAGGATGGATGCCACGCTCTTGCCGTTGTGCTTAATGTTTTTGAGTTTGCGAAGTCCCATAGTTTCGTATTTTCTCTCGCAGTATAAGTGTTCCACTATTTTACCGGAAGGAGCGTCGCGCGCGAAACGTTGGTGCCCTGGCCTTGGGGTTAGCTTGAACACCGGGAGGGGCCACGGAGTATGCTAGGTACCAGCAGGCGGCAGCCTGCATAAGGAAGGAAAGCGATGCGAAGGCTGTTGCTCCTGGGAGCGATGTTCGTGGCGGCGGCGCCTGCTTGGGGGCAGGTCGATGAGATTGTCGCCAACTTGTCCGGCGGGCGTGTCATCGTCCACGTAGCGCGCGACGCGATCATCTTTGGGGCGATCAGTCAGCCGCAGGAGGCTAAAAGCGTGCCTCCGCGCGTAGCCTCTATGGATGCGGGGCACATTGGCATTTTCTTTGGTGCCGAGGAGTGGCAGGTGCCGGCCCAGCCGCGACCCATCCGTCTGGACCGCGACATTCAGCATGTCGAGCGCCCTGACCCGCGCTATGGGAGGCCGGCTGGCGGCGGGGAGAGCGATCTGGAGCAACTCGGCGTGATATTCCTGGAAAAGCTGCGGCCGCTGGTTTCCCAGTTACACCACAAAATTGATCTGAAGCCCGACGAACCGCTCTTGGAAATCGTGCTGATCGGCTACGCGCCAGAAAGCTACGGGCCAGAAGTTTGGCTGGTCGAGTACCGCGTGGAACAAGAGTCCATTAGCTCTCAGGCCGATTACCTGGACACGCGTCCGCTACGCCCACGTTTTACGCAGTTGTATCCGCCGGAAAAGCACGAAGCGCACACACTGGTGGAAGTGCAATTCCCAAACGATTCGCAGGAGGTGCCTCTATTGGGGCTGATTCAACAGAACGATCCCCGCCTCGCGCGATTGAAGTCCTCTGAGCCGCGTTTTGCAAAAGTGGTCGATTTGATAGAACGCGGCCAGGCACAGAAGGCGGACCCCAAAGATTCGGCGGAGTTCCTGCGCGCGCTATTGCCGCTACTGGCAGGCAAAGCAAGCTTTTTTGAGGGAACGATGAGCGAAGAAAACCGACTCGAATGGATTGTGCCACCGGAAGAGCCCTTCGAAAAACAGGTTGAGGACAAAAACCGGCCACCTGAAGCGCCGACTC
This sequence comes from Candidatus Acidiferrales bacterium, assembly GCA_963702915.1. Lineage (GTDB taxonomy): Bacteria > Acidobacteriota > Terriglobia > Acidiferrales > UBA7541 > Acidiferrum. Next base: position 3,888,021 of record OY969770.1, on the reverse strand, counting down.
TACAGCGCAAACCGATTCCCTAGGAATTTGCGGCGGACTGTGGTTTGTCCGGCGGGGATTGCACGACGATGCTGTCGCCAGGTCGCAAAGCGCCGCCACGTAGCACTCGGCATAGCATGCCGCGCCGCCCCTGCAACTCCTGTTGCAGGCCGGGGCGGATGGTCTCCATTAGCTCACATGGTTCGCAGACAGTGCTGACTTCCAGATGCACATCGCCCATCTCCAGTATCTGCCCCACCCGCAAAGCGTTTACGTCCAGACCCTCGGTGGTGATGTTCTCGCGTGTGGTTCCAGGTGTTAGATTCATGCTGCAAAGAGTTTCCACATCCACCAGCAACAACTGGCGTTTGCCACCCGGGCGGGCATGGGCACAGCCTTCCAAGCCCGAGTTCTCTACAACGCGGGCAGTAGAAAGCTCTTCCATGGGGGCGTGGCGCTGTGGTGCGCGGAAGAGATGCAGAATCTTCGCCAATGAGGTCAGTCTCGTGCTGCCGAAGTTTGATGAGAGTGTAGCCCGATGTCCTTGCGGTAGTGCATGCCGTCAAAATGAATCATCGCAGCGGCCTGGTAGGCCTTCTGGAGGGCTACAGCCAACGTATCGCCGGTAGCGGTGACACCCAGGACTCGGCCACCGCTCGTGAAGAAGGCATCACCTTGCCTGCGAGTTCCTGCGTGCAAGACTTTTACGTCCGGGATTTGCGCAGCCTCGCTTAATCCCTTAATCACTTTGCCGGTTTCAAACTTCCCCGGGTATCCGCCGGAAGCCAGCACCACGCAAGCACTGGCACCGTGCTTCCACTTCAGCTTTGCAGAATTCAGCTTTCCCGCTGCGACATCTGCAAGCACTTCTGCCAAGTCGAAATCCATGCGCGCCGCAATGGCTTGCGTTTCCGGGTCACCCAGGCGGCAGTTGAATTCCAGCACCTTGGGCCCATGTTTCGTCAGCATGAGGCCCACATAGAGGAATCCTTGATAGTGCAGGCCGTCTTTGGCAAGGCCTTGCAAGGTCGGTTCCACGATCGTGCTTTGAATCGTCTGGCGCAAAGATTGAGGCAGAAGCTCGTCCGAGGAATACGCCCCCATTCCACCGGTATTTGGCCCCTGATTATTGTCGAAGGCGCGTTTGTGGTCCCGCGTGGGAACAAGCGATGCGGAACGTTCGCCGTCCGTCAACAGGATGAACGATAGCTCATTGCCTTCCAGGGCTTCTTCCAGCAGAATGCGCTTGCCGCCCGTGCCTAATTCGTTTTTTTCCATCACTCGTTCAATGAATCCCGTGGCCGCATCGGGATCATCGGCCAATAACACGCCTTTCCCCGCGCAGAGGCCATCAGCCTTGATGACCACGGGCCAATCCACAGAGCAGAGCGCCGAATAGGCAGCCCCAGGTGAATCGTAAGAGCCAACCATCTCTGCGGTGGGAATTTTATGCCGTAGCAAGAATTCTTTCGCGAAAATCTTGCTGCCTTCGAGTTGCGCGGCTTGTTGCGAGGGGCCCACCACGGCGTGTTTGCGTTGCCGAAAAGCGTCCGTCAAACCGTTCACCAGCGGGAGTTCAGGCCCGACGACGGTCAAGTCTGGCGAAAGCTCGTCCGCCAGCGCTAGCAGCGCCGATACATCGCCTGCATCTGCGGCCGCACATTCCGCTTCACGTGAAATTCCGCCATTGCCCGGCGCACACCAGACCTTCTCGACGCGCCCGCCCTGCCTGAGCTTCCACACAAGAGCATGTTCGCGTCCGCCGCCGCCAATCACCAAGACTTTCATGAATTCCGCCTCACACGCACGTCTCTCGAACGATAGTCTGGCAGGGGAGGCGTGTCAATTGGGCTAAATTTCCCGCGTAATGATGACACGCGAGAAGTTAATAACTGCTTTATATCGCTTTAATGGTTAGATTATCCGAAGTAAGTGCTCGATATCCTGGCACGATCTAGGCTTGGCTGACCGCTCGGATCGGAATCGTCACGCCTGCCGCTGCTTCAGACGATGCCAGCATGTGGCAACGGCCATCGAATATTCCACCAGGATCAATCACCATGCATGGCGAATGGACTTCGCCCGTGACAACACCCTTGGGCTGGATTTCGACGCGACCTCTGGCAAAGACGACCCCGTCGAAGCGCCCGGCGATCACGACGCGATTACCTTCAATTTGCCCTTCGACTTTTGCATTTTCTCCGAGAATCACGGTTTGTTCGGAGATGATGTTTCCTTTGATGTGTCCGTCTACTCGGAACGTTCCCTTGAGCGTGAGCGTGCCTTCGAGCGAAACACCTTGATCAATAAAGCCGGTCCACTCTTCACTGCCAGCATCGTGCGATGTGCCGGGCCACTTCCATGCCATTGGATATTCTCCCTGTGCTTACCCTATACCAATGTAACGTGCGGCGGCGAGAAGTCAACGCGTGTTACGGAGCGAGGTGTCGAATATACTTCCTGGACGCTGGTGCAGCCGCAGGGCGCCATGGCAGCGCCGCGCTACTTCATCAATCGGTCGTAGATTCCCATAAGTTGGGAATCGTCGTAAAACTCCAGGACGAGTTGTCCGGGCCGCAATCTCGTTTTCTGGCGTAAAAGAACCTTCGTGCCAAGATGTCGTTGCAGTTCTTCAACTGCCTCTCGGATGTTTGGGTCCAGATGGATTTCCGTGGGGAGTTTCGCTCCGCGCGAGCGCCGGGATGCCAAGCGTTCGATCTGGCGAACCGTCAAGCCACCGCGTGCAGCGCGCTGCGCGTAACGCATGCGCAGTTGCGGCTCGGCGACTGCCAGCAATGCGCGGCCGTGCCCCGCACTCAGCTTCCCTTCTTCAATCCATTCCTGGATGGTGGATTCCAGCTTCAACAAGCGAATCGCGTTGGCGACTGTGGCGCGATCCTTGCCGGTTCGCTCGGCTACTGATTCCTGGGTGAGCTGGAATTCGTCCATCAATCGCTCGAAGGCGCGCGCCTGTTCCATGGCGTTCAGGTCCTCACGCTGGATGTTTTCAACCAGTGTCATTTCCAGCGCCAACTCGTCGGAGACCTGGCGAACTATGGCGGAAGCTTTCGTGAGGCCGGCACGTTGCGCTGCGCGCCAGCGACGTTCGCCGGCAATCAATTGGTATCGCAGGCCTATGGGACGCACCACAAGAGGCTGGATGATCCCGCTGGTCCGAATCGAGCGCGCTAGTTCGTCGAGAGCTTCTTCGCGGAATCTTGTGCGCGGCTGATAGGGACTGGGATCGATCTGATCGATGTCAATCTGCAGCGGACCTGATGGAGTAGGACTCAGAGCAGGGGCCACCGCAGCTGCAGCGCCTCCCAAAGTATGTGCTGCGGGAGTTGCTTGCGGAGTTGTGTGTGCGCCTGGTGCTGCCGGAGCTTGTGGCTCAGGCTCCCGAATGAGCGCTCCGAGCCCCCGCCCCAATGCGTTTCTCGGCATTGCCAATAACCTCCTGGGCTAACTGTGAATATCCCTCAGCGCCCTTGCTGTGTATATCATAGAAAATAATAGGCTTACCAAAACTTGGCGCTTCGGCAAGCCGGACGTTACGTGAAATCACACTCTGGAAGACCTGCGTGCCGAAAAAACTGCGCAAATCGGTGGCAACCTGCCTGGAAAGAGTAGTACGTTCATCGAACATAGTCAGCAGGATGCCCTCGATCTCGAGACTTGGGTTTAAGGTGCGTCGGATACGCATCAGCGTATCCAGGAGCTCGGAAACGCCTTCCAAGGCCAGATATTCGCATTGGATAGGTATCATGACAGCGTCAGCAGCCACCAACGCATTCAAAGTAAGAAGATCCAGAGCTGGCGGACAATCCAGCACAATAAACTTGTAATTGGGACGCACGTCTCGTAGAAAAGCTTGCAGTTTGTATTCGCGACTCTCGGCCAGGACGAGTTCCACAGCGGCTCCTGCAAGGTTCTTGTCCGCAGGAACCACATCCAAGCCCTCGACTTGCGATTTCTGCACGAGTTTCTCAAAAGGTTCATTCAGAATTAGCGCATGGTAGATGGTTCTGCGAGAAGGATCCTTCTGGAATCCGATGGCAGCCGTAGCATTAGCTTGGGAGTCGCAATCGATGAGAAGAGTGGATTGTTCTGAGGCGGCGAGGCAAGCGGCGAGGTTAACAGCCGTTGTGGTCTTACCTACGCCACCTTTTTGATTTGCAACAGCAATGACCCGGGCCAAGATGCTCCCCCGAACCTAGCGAAAGTATCAGACGCATTAATAGGATGCAAGATGTTTCACGTGGAACAGAAAATGGTCTGAGGAAATTCTCTAAGAGAATGAGTGTTTCACGTGGAACAACACGTCTTTCGAGTCTTCAGGAGAAAGCGTTCGAGTATTACCGTAAGTTAAGTACTCGTAAACTGAGCTCGATGGTTCCACGTGGAACAAGACGGAGATTAAGAACTAATCTTCGGAGAATACGTAGAACGCCTCCATAATCTTGGATCTTGGTGTTCCACATGAAACAATGGCCAACTTCAATACAGTCAATCTGAGCAATTTTGCGAATTCGATCTGCAATTCGTTCCACGTGGAACAGCCAAAATTGGAATGATAATGTCATCCGGATGTTTCACGTGAAACATCCCGCAAATGGAAAAATTAGGTAAATCTATTAGCGCCAAAAATAAAAGAAAGTCCTTTGTTTTTAAGTCGTTACGCCGACAATTGCGCCTTTTTCTGGCCCACAAGAAGATAGCGCCGCAATGATTGCGGGACGGGGATCGGTTCCCGCCACTCCCAGCGGTCCGACTTGCGAATTTCGTCGAGATCGCGTCCTCCGACCCACAGAATCACGCGCGATGCCGCCACATGGTCTGAAGCGGACCACTCGAGGAACTTGCCGAACTCGCCCAAAGCACGAGAGCAGACGAAGTCCATGGGGGCGAGCTCTTCTCCCAATTCCTCATACCGATTGATCAACACCCGAGCGTTTGTAAGGCTCAGTTCTCGAATCACCTCGGCAAGAAACGTCCCCTTCTTGATGTTCGATTCCACCAGTGAGATCTCCAATTCCGGCCGCAGAATCTTCAGCGGAATGCCAGGAAAGCCGGGACCAGAACCAATGTCGGCGAGCCGACCACTCTCCACTGGGACAGCGACGCCGGCAAACATGGATTCGCAGAAATGACGATATAGTATCTCCAGGGGATCGCGGATGGCGGTCAGATTGAGCTTCTCGTTCCATTGCCGCAATATCTTTATATATTGCTGAATATGAACAACTTGCTGCTCGCTCAAAGTGACGTTAAATTCACCAAGAGCGCGCCGGATTGTTTTTCCCGAGATAGGTTGCTCAACCTCTGTTGACATAGTAGTAATCATCCACTGCTTCGCTGATTTCCCATCATTTCGGCTCTTCCACGAGCTTTGGCAACAAGTAACGCCGGCCCGCAATCCCGGCTATAAGGTCGATCATAATGTGCATCATCATCACCGGAACCAATGCATCATAGGCCTGCCGCACGATTCCGAAAAGCACGCCCATCACAAAGGTTCCCAGAATTCCGCCGCGCCCCTGATACGCGTGCGCCAAACCAAACAGAACCGCAGTCAGAAGCACTACCGCCCAGCTGGGGATTCCTACGCGAGCAAGAGCCCCCATGGCAAAGCCGCGATATAGGAACTCCTCGCAAACACCGGCGGTCACCGCGAGCGCGAAATACAGTGGCAGTTCCACCGAATTGGCCGGAAGAATTCGCTGGGCAAGCGCGCGCATCCGTTCGGATACTTTCGCGGGAGATTTACCAACGCGACGAAGATTCAACCAATGCAAACATCCGAACAGAGCAGCGAAGCCTGCACCCGCCAGAATAGTGGAGAAGCCGCCATGATTGACCAGACCCAAAGCGCCGGCAGACAGTCCCCGCGCAAAAGCACGCCAGATGACGAGAGCCGTGACCACCCATTGGCCGGCAATGGTCGAGCCGTAAAGGACGAGTTTTTCCTTGGTGCTAATGGACGGAAGCGCCAACAGCTTCTTCAACCGCAGGGAGCCGCGCCACGGCACGATTATTCCGAGAAATAGAAAGATCAGCCAAAAGTCCCAAGGCATCGGCTGATGAGAACACTTTCTTGGCAATTCTTGCAAGATGCCGCGAGTACTAAGTTTCTATGAGCAGTCGAGCACGAAGGTCGAAGCACGGCTATAATCGAAGCGCAGTACAGCGAGGTGTGGCTTGACCGATTCCGTGAAACTGACGGCGATGGTCAAGGCAGCGGGTTGAGCGGCCAAACTGAGTCCCGGGACGCTGGACTCAATACTACGGCGCCTGCCCCTGCCAACTGATCCAAAAGTGCTCGTTGGATTCGGCACCAACGACGATGCCGGGGTGTATCTGATCGCGGAAGGATTGGCGTTGGTCCAGACGGTGGATTTTTTCACGCCAATCGTTGACGACCCCTTCACGTTCGGACAAATTGCAGCGGCTAATTCGCTGAGTGACGTGTATGCGATGGGCGGCCGGCCGGTATCCGCGCTATCGATCGTTGGCTTCCCCGAAAAGGGGGACCCAGTGATCTTGGAGCAGGTTTTGCGCGGCGGGCTGGACAAAATGGGCGAAGCGAATTGCAGCGTGATTGGCGGGCATTCGATTCGCAACGACGACATTCAGTTTGGATATGCCGTGAACGGGGTGATCAATCCTTTGCACATTTGGCGAAATGTCGGCGCGCAGACAAATGACGTTTTGCTGCTGACAAAAGCTTTAGGCACCGGCGTGATCTCCACAGCGGTAAAAAATGGTCGAGCCGAGCCGACTTCGTTGGAAGCAGCCATCGCTTCGATGGCGCAATTGAACCGCGCGGCAGCCGAGGCTTTGCACGAATTGGAAGCGCAAGCAGGGAAGCACAGCGTGCACGCGGTGACTGATGTAACGGGATTCGGATTGCTGGGGCATGCACGGGAAATGGCGTTGGGAGACGCGGCATCGGGGGTTGCGCCTGTAGCGCTCGAAATTGTCGCTGCGGATGTGCCGTTGTTGCCTGGGGCGCTCGATGCTGCGCGCCAGGGCATGATCTCTGGCGGCTTGAAAAACAATCGCGAATTTCTAAGCGATTGCGTCGATTTTGCCGCGCGCGTGACGGAAGAGAGTCGCGCGCTGCTCTTTGACCCGCAGACCTCCGGCGGACTTTTAATCGCGCTTGCCCCGGAGCAGGAGGAGGCTGCGAACGTAATTCTCGTGCGTCACGGTGTGAGCGCGAAACGGATCGGCCGAGTTGTGCCCAAGACTTCCAGATTGTTGATGGTGGTCTAGGGCAAAAGCGCGGATAAACTGTGGACACAATCACACATGGAATTGCCGGCGCACTCATCAGCAAGGCCGTCTTTGGGGGGCGGGACCTCGTTTCGCCCGGGTTGATGAACCGGCGGAGGGTCATCACCTGGTCCCTGATGCTGGGCGCGATTTTCCCGGACAGCGATGTATTGCGTGAATTCTTTTCGCACAATCCCATGCTGATGCTCACCTGGCATCGCAGCATCACGCATTCGTTGCTCTGCCTGCCGATCTGGGCGGTAATGCTGGCGGGACTGACGCGCGTGGTGGTGAAGTGGCGGAAATGGGAGGCACCCTCATTTATTGCGTTGTGCGGCATCTGGGCCATCGGAATCCTCAGCCACATTCTTCTGGATCTTGCGACATCGTTCGGCACGATGATCTGGTCACCGCTGGAGTGGTCACGTCCCGCCTGGGATATTCTTTTCATCGTGGATTTCAGCTTTACCGCCCTCCTGCTGATCCCGCAACTCCTCGCGTGGATTTACGAAGAGCCCGAGCAGATCAAATGGCGCGCGCTTTTACTATGGCTGGTGTTTGTGCCAGCGCCGTTTCTCGTCGCTAAAATTGGGAAAAATGTCGGCGCGCCGATTTCTGACGCCACGGTTGTCGCGGCTCTCGTGCTGCTTACGGCGCTATTTTTGTTACCGGCGGTGCGTGGCGGGGGCTTGCGCGTCGCTTACGTCAAATGGAATCGTGCTGGGCTGATTGTGGCGTTGGGATATCTTGCCGCTGCCACTTATGCACACCATGTGGCTTACGGGCGCATCCAGGAGTTTGCCGCGCAACAGGACCTGCATGTGGAAGCGATTGGCGCGCTGCCTTTGCCCCCGTCCCTGTGGCACTGGGATGGGCTAGTGCGCGCGCCGCGGGGCGTTTACGAGATGCGAATGGACCTAAGTGAAGGGTTGTTCCAGAGGAACAAGCCAGCGAACGGCTATTCCGGCCCGAAAGTGATTGAGCGCACCTATTATCCCGATGCCCTTCCGAATTCGTGGATTGAAGAGGCGCGGCAGTTGCCGGAAGTGCAAAAAGTTTTGTGGTTCGCGCGGTTTCCAGTGACCCGTTTTCACAAGGAAGGCGATGAAGCCGTGGTGGAGTTTGCGGACATGCGCTTTCCGCATTTGCGGCCAAACCAGTCCTCATCCTTCACGTATCGCGTGCGCTTTTCGAGCAGCGGAAACGTAATCGCACAAGGTTGGGCACGCCCGTGAGGCAAGTCCTGCGCTAAGGTTTTGCAGGATGAATGACCACTTGGCGTTCTTCGCCCGTGCCGACGCTTTCGGTGCGCACGCCGGGCATATCCTTCAGCGTCAGGTGCACGATGCGGCGTTCACGCGAGGACATGGGATTGAGGCGGAACGGCTGGTGCGAAGTCTGCACCCGCTCTGCGGCCACGCGCGCGGTCATGCGCAACTCCTCGAAACGTAAAGCGCGAAACCCGCCGCAGTCCAGGTGAATCTTTTCATGAAAAGTAGGTTCGAGGTTTAGTGCGCGAAACGCGAGATGCTCGAGGGCCTTCAGGACCTCACCGCCTCGGGCCGTGAGGATTTCCTTATCCCTGCCGTCAAGGTCAGCGAAAATCTCCGCCGATCCCTCCTCAGGGGAGGCGCCAGGTTCTGCGACGCGCACGTTCACAGACAAGTCCAGTCCACCGGCACGCACAATCTTCTGCAAGAATTCGCGCAGGGCATCAGCTGCGGCGGGGCGGTCCAGCTTGCCATCGCGTACAAATTCCTTGGTCATTGGACTCTCGACAATTCCTGTTTGAACCCCGCGGACTGCGCTATCTCGCCTTCCCTCACTTCTTGGCGCGGACAGGCTTGGCCGGGGCGGGAAGCGGGTGCGTCCGGTTCAGGTACCACTGTTGCAGGATACCCACCAGGCTGCTGGTGAGAATATACAACGCCAGGCCGCTGGAAAACGGGAAAATCACAAACATCACCGCCATGCTGACGGGCATCAGCTTCATCATCTGCGCCTGTTGGGGATCCGTAACCGTCATGGGAGTCATTTTGGAGACCAGATACATGGAAAGGCCCACAGCAACGGGCAAAATGTAATAAGGATCCTTGGAGGCAAGATCCCGCACCCACAGCCAGGGGGCATGGCGCAGCTCGATGGCATAGCTCAAAGCGCGATTCAGCCCGAACCAGATGGGAAACTGCAGGACCATCGGAAGGCAGCCGCCGATAGGGTTGATGCCTTCGCGGCTGTAAATGGCCATTACTTCTTTGTTCATCTCCGCTTTGCGCGGATCGTTCATTTTGTACTTCTTATATTTTTCCTGAATCTGCTTAACTTCCGGCCCAACCCGCTGCATCTTGATGGTCGTTTTGTAGCTGGAGATGCGCAGCGGGAACAGGACTGTGTTCACAATCAGCGTGAGGACGACGATGGCCCAGCCCCAGTTGGGGACGTAGATGTGAAGCCATTTCAAGGCGTGGAACAATGGGTCGGCGATAATTTCCAGCCACCCGAACTGCACCAGTGAATTCAACGGCGGATGAATGGCTTTCAGGTCGTCGTAGTCCTTGGGACCCACATAAATGCGCAATGCCATCGGTTGTGCGTTGGTGGCGACGCCTACTTCCGGCACCGGCTCGGACTGCTCTTTACCATCGACTTGGATCGGGTGGAATACCTTCCAATAACGCGTCTCCAGGAGGGTGGAGGGCGAATCGTTGGGCGGCAGAAAGGCCACGGCAAAGTATCGATCAGCGATGCCTGCGAACGTCTTTCCGCCCTGCCAAATATTGCCCCACTTTTCCGGGGCATCGAGCTTCTTATGAGCGAAGGTCGAAAGCTTGCCGTTTTCGCTGTAGAACGTGTTAACCGTTTCCACGGGAATAGGATTGGTAACGGTGAGGTCGCCAAAGCCGCCGCGCCAGGCCAATCCACCTTGCACGCGCGTTCCGTTGTCGGTCGCCGAGGTTTCGACGCTGAGGACGTAGGAGTGATCGAAGTGGAATTTCTTGGTCACTTCCAGGTGGCCATCGCTCCAGGAAAAAATGAGATCGGTGGGCGCGGTCAGCGAAATGGAATCGCCCGATACCTTGTAGAGCCCGCTGTTGGCCGCTTTTTCGAGTTGCGGATCGTCAATGACCATGGAGAAAGGCCAGCCGCCCGTGTCCGCAGCCGCTTTCGGGTGCACCAGGTCCAGGATCTTTTGGGGCTTGGAATCATCCATGTATTTCTTCAGCTGCCAGCTCTTGACGACCGCGCCGCGGTTGGAAAACTCCACACGGTACAAATCGTTCTCCACCACGATGGTGCGCTCTTGCGTGTCGGCCACCGGCGGCGTCACCGGAGCCGCGGAAACCGTTGAAGGTGTTGGGGCAGGAGCCGCCCCGGTTGCGGCAGGAGTGGCGGCGCTATTTCCAGGGGTCGCGGGAGCGGTGGCGGCCGGCTGGTTTGCTTGCGGCGGATGCTCGGGAGGCTTGGGCCCAAAATACTTGGACCACAAGATGATGACCGCCATGGAAAGGAGCGCAGCGGCAAGGATGCGCAACTCTGGCGTGAACTTATCCTTCTTTGGCCCGAGCGGCGTGAATTGGTTCCCTGGAGGGTTGCTCACGGGCGAACCTCGCGTGCTTCAACTCTCATCGTGGAATTCGTTGGCATCTCTTCCCATTTCTCCGGAACCGGGTCGTATCCAAATCTGCGAGATAGCGGATGGCAGCGCAGCAGGCGCTTCGTGCCTAACCAGACGCCCCGCAACACGCCAAATCGTTCAATCGCTTCGTAGGCATACCGCGAACAAGTGGGTTCGTAGCGGCACGTCCCTGCAAATAATACGGACAGATAAGTCTTGTAGAAACCGAGCGCAAAAAGTGCGGCGCGCACGCCTGGCGACTTTCGCGTTTGCCAAGTTTCGTCCTGTAGGGGCGCAGCATGCTGCGCCCCATTCGCCGGGGCGTTCACAGGCCCTTCAACAGGCGAAGGAACTCCGCCGTCAGCGCCGCAAAAGGCGCTTTCGCAACGGAATGCTTCGGGTGAATGACGATGTCCCATCCTGCTGGTATCTCCTCGCGGTGGCAGCGCACGATCTCTCGCAACCTTCGGCGCATGCGGTTGCGAACCACGGCCCCGCCGAGTGCCTTCTTGATGCTGAAACCGAAGCGGCTCAGTGGCAGTTCATTGGCACGGACAAACACGGTGAAGTGGGCGTTGGAGCGGCGTTTTCCGGCGGCGTAAACCGCGTCGAATTCACTCTTGCGGAGCAAGCGCGCCTCGCGCGGAAACGTCTGGCCTCGCTTCGCCGCTGGCGGCGGTGGGGCGGCCCCATTACTCGGGCGTGAGGCGATGACGTCCCTTCTTGCGGCGAGCCGCAAGCACTTTGCGGCCACCCTTGGTCTTCATGCGCGAACGAAACCCGTGCGTCTTGGCGCGGCGGCGTCTCCGCGGTTGAAATGTACGCTTTGGCAAAGCATTCCCCCTATTTGGATACGGCCCGCGAACTCCGCAAGTTTCATCCCCCGGCAGCGTTTTGCCGCCCGATCTCACAGCGAACCAGGATGGCCTTGGGGTCGTCTTCGTTAAGCCGGACTGTCTGATTGCAGGCAGCTTTCCGAATTTACTAGTGTACTTGCGCGGCGAGCACAGGGTCAAGAAAACCGCGGAATGAAATCTGGGCAACTTCCGAGTTGACAAGCAAAACGGCTAATTCGGCAAGTGTAGCTACCTCTCCAATTATCATAATGACAATTCGCTCAGGGCCAGAACTCCGCAAGCGATTTGAAGAATGCGCCATCTTCATCGGCGGATGGTATATCCGCAACAACCTTCCTGCCGAATTCACCGAGCGCCAGCGGCGGCGGGCCCCACGGTAGCCTATCAAGCCGAGGGTGCGCGAGCCTAAGTTCGTGGATGGCGATTGCGTAGGTCTTGAGAGCCGTGACGCACCAATCGAGGAATGTTTTTGGCAAGAAAATGGGCCCATTACTTTCGCGGGAATCTCCATCCGCGAACCCGGATGCTCCATGAGTGAATTTTGAGAGTTTGATGAAGAGCCTCCGTGCCAACCCTTTCGGAGCCTGATTGAACAAAGAATCGTTGATCGCCGCGCGAAGATGCTCTTCCAGCACGTTTACATCAGAGATTTTTGGTAGCATGTCCACGGCCCAACCAAACCTGATTCTATCCTCTCCGTTCCTCCAATCGGCGAACCCGCGCGCGTCATTATCCATTGCGAGTTGTGAAGCGATTGTGACTTGCTCTAACACATTACGAAGGCAAGAGAAAGCCACCCTGTAATAGCCAACCAGAGCACAGTAAGTCGCCGCCTGAAATTCGTCACCGGCGTCGCATGCTGCGATGGCCGTTGGGGATTTCGTTGGGTCGTCACTCAGAGCCTGAACACCAAGAACAAGGCGCGTCCACATTCCGCAGTATCCCCACATCTGCTCCAACTGCGAACCATACTTGTTTGAGGTTCTGATGCTCACGTCGTCAGGCAGTCCGACGATGCTTTTCCAAGTGGATTTGTCGATCAGATTCGTTGGACCTAGATATCTCTCCGGGGGCAAACCGAAATCCCGTCTCTCTAGCATGAAGCGTCTGGCACGAAAATCCGAAGCACGGAGAGGTCTCATGGCCGATCTGTTCCCACACTACTTTAAAAGAGAATACGTTCAGTTTTTTCGCTCGGCTCGCAACGCTGGGATGGGGTTCGCCCTTATCCATCTCCTGAGTTGCTGCAGTTTTTCGAGCGCGCGCTGTAGTTCCGACTCCTTAACTTGGCCGGGCCTATGGGCGGCGGTGTTTCGTACTCGCCGTACCGCATCCAGCTGGCTTGCAATCTCTTTGTCAATTAGACCCCGGTTTGCCAGGGCCCTGATCGCTTCGCCTGCGGATATATTCTTGCCAGTGAAGCTCCGCGCGGGAGGCAACAGCTGCTCCTCCAATTTTCCCCATTCAACTAGCAGGTTCCCGAGGTCACCGCTGGCTGCTTCTTCCTGACTAATCTGAGCAATAACCTCCTGACACAACTCGTAAACTCGATCGTTCGACGGATAGAGAGCTGTTTTCGGAGTTCCCGCCGAGCCGTCGTTCCAAAAGCGTTTTCCACGCGGAATCTCAAATTTCGCAATCAAGCGATTTCGGAAATCCAGCTCTGTCTTCGTTTCAAAGTCCGAGGTGACATCTGGGGTACCTGCCATGTATCCCTCCTGAAAATACGGCCTGAGGGCGTCCGGAGGACAAATGCTGAGAAGCCGAATATTGACAACGTCTTCCTCTGAATTAATCGATATCCGATTTGTCGGGTATGGAAAACCCAAGACGTAGACGTAGCATGTCGGATCGGCACTGGCGAGCTGAGCAAACGAGCATGCCACACGTAGCGAGTGCGTGATGTCGAGGAGAGGAGTTGGAACGACCTGGTAGTGTTGGAGGATACTCCACTGAACGTATTTCTTCCGTGAAACGTCACGTGCGCCCTCGACCTCATGCTTATCGAAGAGCCTCACGAGTGCACGACTTGCGGACTCAAGTTGTCGAAACCGGACTTCTAACTCCGCGCGAACAACGCTGTCGCCGCGATAAATTGCCGGATAGAGCGTCGATCCTTCGGCCTTGCTCTGATAATCGTTACCCTGTCCCCTGAAAAACGCCAAGTGATTTCGGTTCGCATAAGAAAGCCGGGCCATGTGCTCGACCAGAGCTCGATAATTTCTGATGTGGAACGCCGATGCGCGCCATATATCCCTGTCGCCAACATGCCTGAGCAGTTCCTTTGTTAATTGGGGCTTTATGCTTTGCATTAGGCTCATTGTAGCGCGTTCTAGTGGGCCAGCCTGACCGGTGAGCGACTTTCGCAATCGCAATTCCACCTCGATCAGGACGCATCAGCAAACTAGCACACTACGCGGCAGTGAAATCGGGACATAGGAATCGGAATTGACCACCACCAGGGGGAAATCGTCATAGCGCTTGCTGGCGACGGTCGGGATTTCTGTTGCGGTGACGCGCTTGTCGGCAGCGAAAAGGCGCTAGCCTTCCCGGACCGTGCTGGAGGCGGAGTCCCAGGTGAATCGCTTGCCGCTGCGGTAGGAGAGGTTGACCATGTGTCCGGCTGCAGCGGCGTGGTGTCCGACCTCGGCTGTTTCATAGCCTGGCTGGCGCGTGCGAACGGAATCAAGGAAGTTGGCAATGTGAAGGACGGTGGCGTCGGGCTTGTCGTCAAAGGCGATGTTTTGCGGCGCAGGCTTCGTACCGGTTCCGTCCGATTCCTGACGATGGTTACCTTGATTCATGAAGGTATCCTGCATCGCTTTTGGCCAGCTATCGATCGAGTAGCCGTAGCCCTCGGCCTTGTACTCTGCAAGTTCGGTCATCGCTCCGCCGAGGAGGATCGAGAGTGAGCCTTCCGTGCCGAGAAGTTGGATCCCCTGCGCTGCGGTTGAATCGCTGTTAAACGTGGAGGCCATGTTGACGCAGAACGTGCCGTAGTCGAAAAGCGCGTCGAGCGTATCGGGCACTTCACGGCCATCCTTGCGGAAAAGAATTCCGCCGGAAGCGAAGACACTTTTCGGCATTTCAGCGCCCATGAGGAAGTGGATGGACGTGATGATGTGCACGAAAAGATCGGTGGAGATGCCGCCGGAATAGTCCCAATACTTGCGATAGCGGAAAACCCGCTCGGGGCTATAGGGGACTTTGGGCGCAGGGCCAAGCCACTCCGTCCAATTGAAATTGACGCCTTCCCGGAGGTCCAGCGGAATGGGATAGTTCCATGCGCCCGTCGAGCTGTTGCGGTTGTAAGAGGCAGTCACCTTGGTGACTTTGCCGAGTTTTCCGGAAGCAACGATTTCACGCGCCTTTTTG
Source organism: Candidatus Acidiferrales bacterium (assembly GCA_963702915.1). Taxonomy (GTDB): domain Bacteria; phylum Acidobacteriota; class Terriglobia; order Acidiferrales; family UBA7541; genus Acidiferrum. The sequence continues at coordinate 3,872,919 of OY969770.1, read as the reverse complement.
TGCTGGTCACAGGAGACCCATTGGCTGCCCACCTGAAGGATGCGGTTGGTGCGACGAGCTGCCTCGATGATCTTGGGGCCGTCTTCGATCGTGTGGGTCATGGGCTTTTCGATGTAGACGTCCTTGCCAGCGCTGAGCGCGTCGAGAACAATGGGCAGGTGCCAATGATCGGGAGTGGCGATCACCACAGCGTCAACGTCCTTGCGGTCGAGCAATTTTTTGTACTGCGCGAAGTTTGTGGCGATCTTGCCGTCGGTACGCTCTTTTGCCCGGTCGAGATGTCCCTGGTAACAATCACAGACTTCTACGAGATTGGCCTGGCTCGTTTCCTTCGCCGCTTCGAGCAGAATGTTGCCGCGAATGCCGAAGCCGATGAAGCCGAGGTTCACGCGGTTGTTGGGGCTTGCGGGCTTGGGAAGCGGCGTAGAAGCGAAAGTGATCCGAGAGCCATTTAGGAAAAGGCCCAGACCTGCAGCGGTGGTCGCACTCTGGAGCATGAATTCTCTGCGCGTTGATTTTGACATGGGGGAGTTCTCCTGGTTACCCCGAATCGTATCAGGGACTGAGACAGACCTCCATCGTTACCTGATGGAACAGAAAGGATTCTATGAGCCGCGGCAAATGCTACACGAGAGGCTGGAGCTAAAACTCTAGACGCTTGAGGTAATGCTTTTCCCCGCTCAATAACCTACCCATCAAGAAGACAGCGCGGATCCTTCCGGGTTTCTCTAAAAACGCTCGAACCCAAAGTCATCTGGGAGTAGGTTCTCCGACAAAGACCAGGCATTCGTTGGGATCCTCAATGTGGAACTCTGTCATTCCATATTCCCGCTCGAAAAGATCCCTGATTCTGTAGCGGTTCTTGAAAGTTCTCACATGCTGCCAAAGGGATTGAATTCCGCAAACTTCAATGTAGATCTCGGCATGCCCGCGGACACAGTTCATCACTTCCTCGGAAGCGGCCTTCTGAAAGTGGATGGTTTGGCCATCTCGTTCCACGATCGAGTACTCTGGCGATTTTCTGATGGTAATAAACCCGAGGACCTCTTGATAAAACGCGAGGCTTTCCTCCATATTGGCTACCGCCAACATCGGGCTTATTCTCTTCGCTACCGTTGAATCCGGCATCACAAGCCTCCCACATCATTGACCACGGCCAGAGCAAAGCCGTCGTGGCCTTTGCTGCCCACGGTTTGGATTTCGGTAGCAGAGACGCGCTTTTCGGTGGCGAGCCGTTCGTTGAACCGACGCACCCCTTGAATGTCCACGTCGGTGCTCTTCGCGTCAAGCACGCCGCCGTCGCGGATCACATTGTCGGCGATGATGACACTTCCAGGGCGCGCTAGCTTCAGGGACCAATCGAAATATTCGCACATGCTGGATTTGTTGGCGTCTATGAAAATCAGGTCGAACGGGGCGCGGCCCTCGGCGGCAAGTTTTGGCAAAGTTTCCAACGCGGGCCCCAGCCGCAACTCGATCATGCTAGTCAACCCGGCCTGCGCAAAATTGCAGCGGGAAATCTCGGCGTGTTTCGCATTCGCTTCCAAGGTGACCACTCGGCCTCCTTCGGGAAGTGCGCGCGCGAGCCAAATGGTGCTGTAGCCGCCGAGCGTGCCAATCTCCAAGATCTGGCGGGCATTGCAGGCCCGCGCGAGAAGATGCAGGAGCATTCCTTGGACTGGAGAGACTTGAATCGGCGGCAAGCCCCCAGCAGCGGCAGCTTGGAGAGCGGCCTCCAGGGCGGGATCGGGAGGGTGCAGCAGGTCGGTGATGTACTTGTCAACGGCCGACCAAACTTCCTGAGTCATGGTGTCTCCCTTTTGAGGCTTGCAAGGTGTCCTCTGTCGAAATGCTTCGCCACCTGAGAGGTTTTATGATGCTCAAAGGGGGAATCGAGTGCAACTGAGCAAAACTGCGCAGTGCGATTCGCAACACCATTTGCGCCACGGCCGTTTGGTCCAACTGTCACGCGAAATTGGATTGGCGCGCTATAATCGTTGCCGGAATTTGCGCAAAAGAAAACGCCAATGAAGCACGTTTCCCCAATTCGCAGATTTGGTTTACTGTTCTGCGGACTGATTCTCCTGATGCCCGCATTCGCGCAGAATCCGCATGGGACACTTCTGGGCACGGTGCAGGACTCCTCGGGCGGGCGTGTGGCTGCGGCTTCGATTGTCGCAACGAACGCGGATATTTCCCTGACGCGACAAACGCAATCCGATACGCGCGGTGAATTCCGTATGGAAGAGCTTCCACCGGGAGAGTATCGCGTCACCGTGAACGCGAACGGGTTTTTGGAGGCAGCATCACAGGTTGTCGTCGCCGTTAGTTCGGTGCGCGAAATCAGTGTCACGTTGCGGCCCAAGGGCGTCGCGGAAAAAGTCTTCGTAAACGCCGGACCGCAATCCATAACCACCGAACCACTGGACACCACCAGCGCTGTGCATCAGGCCGTCGTCTACCAGCAGGATCTGCAAAACATTCCGTTGCCTGCGCGCAGCTTCGCCAATATCGCTTATCTGGCCCCGGGTACCGAGCCGGTCGAGCCTTCCGATCCCACCAAGGCGCGCATTACGGCGGTCTCGACGGGCGGGAGTTCCGGGCTGAACAATGAAATTTCCGTGGATGGCGGTGATAATTCCGACGATTATATCGGCGGTTTTCTCCAGAATTTTTCGCCGGACGCGATCCAGGAATTTGCCTTCCGCACCGCGCAGGCGGACGCCGACACGGGCCGCACCACCGCGGGTTCGGTGGTCATCACGACGCGCAGCGGGAGCAATACGTGGCACAGCGACTTAGCGTTCTACGAACGCGCCGCGGCTCTGAACGCGCGATTCCCGATCGATAATCCCGCCCCCAATCCGAAGCAGCCATTTTCCCGGCAGAATTACGTCGGGACACTGGGCGGACCGATTGTTAAAGACCGCCTGTGGTTCTTCAGTTCGCTCGAATATGTTCACGAAGACGCCAGCATTGCCTACAGCTCCGCCAGCACGGAGCAGTTCGGTGCGCTGGCGCAACTGGCATCTCAGGGCCTGATTCCCGGCGTAACTTCCATTGATGTGCCCAGCAGCGTGCCCGTGCCGTTCCGCGATTATCTGGCAACGATTCGCGTGGATTGGGCACAGTCGGGGCGTTCGCGCTGGTTTCTGCGCGCCGCCATCGATTCCTACACTATGCACAACGCGCTGGTGCAACAGGGAGCGCTGCCTTCGACGGGCACAACCTCGCACAATAATTATTTCAGCCTGGTGCTGGGCCAGCAGTTCACGTTTTCGCCTTCTTGGTTCGGTTCTCTGGTGCTGGATGCCAGCGCCCTACATCTGACGCAAACTCGAAATGTTCAGTTGGGTTTTGCGCTGGCGTTCCCCTTCACCACGACGTCCAGCACGATCACCGGCTTTGAAACGTATGGGGACAACCAGTTCGTCACCGGCATCGCCAACTTCCCGTTGTTGCGGAATCAAGAGAAATACCAGGTGCGTTACGACCTCACGCACGTGGCGGGGAGCCACGCGCCGCGCTTTGGCGTGAATTTCATTCATGAACCGGTGTTAAGCGGAGCCCTGACGGCCATCGCGGAAACGCTGGTTACCTTTCCGCAGGATCCAACCTGCTATCTGGCAAATCCCGCGCAGTTCCCCATCGACTATGCCGCCGGGAGCTCTTTTACTCCCGCGGGCGATGGAAGCTTTTCTCAAAACGTGCAACGTCTGGGATTCTATGCGGAAGATTCCTGGCGGCTCACTTCGGGGTTGACCGTGAATTATGGGTTGCGATACGACACCACGTTTGGCTTGTTCATCGCCTCAGGGCATGATCAGAGTTTCAATCCGGCGCTCAGCACCGGACTCGTTGACGGCATCCCCCACGATTACCGCAGAGCGTTCGCGCCGCGATTGGGAATCGCGCAGGCACTGGGCGCGTCTCACCGCACGGTCCTGCGGGCGGGCGCTGGACTTTACTTCAACGACCTGGCGCAGAACGGCTGGGTCACGGCGTTTCAATCCGTCAATGCTGGGAGCCTGCTGAATGGCCCGAGAACGCCAGCGCTGATCGATCCCAATTACCATACACCGTATGCGCTGCACGCCACAGGCGGAATTCAGCATGCGATTTCTGGCAACTGGATGATCGGCGCCGACTTCACCCACGAAACGGGAATGCATGGCTACCGCAGCTACGATTACCCTGCGGCTTTTGTGTTTCGCTCGGACAATCGCTCGAGCTACAACGGGCTTTCGGTGCGGGTGCAAGGCAATGTGGGACGCCGCGTGCACCTCACGTCACACTACACGCTGGCCAAAGCACAGACCTGGGGGTGCGTTCTTGGCGAGCTTTTCGATTACGTGAATGGCGTGTGCAATCCCAATAACGCTTTCGCGCCCGGTGATTACGGCCCGTCGGGAGAAGATGTGCGGCACCGCTTTGTGCTTGCCGGGACCTTTCAGGCGCCACGAGGTTTCCTTGTTTCCCTGCTGAGTCAAGCGGAAAGCGCGCGACCCTTCACCATGACCACGCCCGTCGGCACTCGCGCCGTGGTCAACGGCGTGGAAACCACCCTCGACGAATTTCGCGGCACGCCGTACATCCAGACGGACCTCCGTGTCAGCCGGCCGATTCAGATTCGCGAACGCTGGTCGCTTACGCCCTTTGCCGAATTCTTCAACCTGTCCAATCGCAATAATCCTGGCGCGTTTTTTGTCACCAACATTGCGTCACTGCCCACGCCCGTGAACAATCTTGCGAACGCCACCGCGTTTTGCTTGAATCCCACTTGTACGCAAACTCAGCCGATCACAAGCCTAAACCAATTGCGCATGCCGGCCGGGGCGCTGGGAGACTTCTTCGGCCCCGGCACCACGGTCGGCATACCTTTCGCCGCTCAGCTGGGCATCAAACTGACGTTTTAACGGTGCCCCCAGATGTACCTTCGCATCGCACCTTGTACAATAGAGGTGGAAACTTAGGGAACACCCGCAACCATGTTTGAGAACCTGACAGATCGGCTGCAACGAACATTCAAGAACTTGCGCGGCCAGGGCAAGCTCACGGAGGAGCACCTGGACGTCGCCATGGGCGAGATCCGCGAAGCGCTATTGGAAGGCGACGTCAATGTGGGCGTCGCGGACGAACTGCTGGCGAACATTCGCGCGAAGGCCCTGGGCACGGAAGTGATGCTGCAGCTTTCGCCGGATCAGCAGGTGGTCAAGATTGTGCGCGACGAATTGCTCGCCCTGCTGGGCAAGCACGCCAAGCCGCTCTTTGCGTCGCGGCCGCCTTCGGTGTGGATGATCGTGGGCTTGCAAGGTTCGGGGAAAACCACCACGACGGGTAAGCTCGCGAAATGGCTCTCGCAGCACGGCCATCGCCCCATCGTGGTTTCCACGGACGTGTACCGCCCTGCCGCCCGCGAACAGCTTGCGCAAGTGGCCAAAGCAATCAACATTCCGATTTGGCCGGGGACGGGCACGGACAAGCCCGTCGAAATCGTGCGTGGCGCGATCCGGGAAGCCAAACTATCGGCCAGCGACGTCATCTTGGTGGACACCGCAGGCCGTTTGCACATTGACGATGAGCTGATGAACGAACTCTCCGTGTTGAAAAAGGAACTCCAGCCCACGGAAATGATGTTCATCGCCGACGCCATGATTGGGCAGGACGCTGTGCGCTCCGCGGGCGAATTCCACAAGCGTTTGGGCCTGACCGGAGTGATCCTGACGAAGTTGGACGGTGATGCACGCGGTGGCGCAGCGCTTTCCATCAGCAAGGTTTCCGGGGCTCCGGTGAAGTTCGTCGGCCTGGGTGAAAAATATGACGCCCTGGAAGGCTTTTACCCGGAGCGCATCGTTTCCCGCGTGCTGGGCATGGGCGACATTCTTTCGCTGATTGAGCGCGCCGAATCTGCCTTCGACAAAAAAGCGGCGATGGAGCTGGAGCGAAAGCTCCGCAAACAAGAGTTCACGCTGGAGGATTTTCGCGACCAGTTGCGGCAGATCCGCAAGATGGGCCCGCTGGAGCAATTGGTGGACATGCTGCCAAAGGTGGGGCCACTGCAGAACTTGCCGAAAGACGCTTCGGTGGATGAGAAAAAATTAAAACAAGTGGAAGCGATTATCAACTCCATGACGAATGAAGAACGCCGCGACCACAACGTCATTGATGGCAAGCGGCGCAAGCGCATCGCCAAGGGCAGCGGCACTTCCGTACAGGAAGTCAATCAGGTCATCAAGCAATACATGCAGATGCGCCAGATGATGAAGCAGTATGGCGCCATGGCCGCGCGCGCAAAGATGAAGGGCCTGGGCAAGCTCGCGGGCATGGGTTGAGGCCGTAGGCCGCGAATCTCAGCAAATAATACAACAAGACTTTTCTGTCCCCTCATCAATGCTTCTTCGGCAGAACAAGATCAGCGATCTTCAGGGAAAGGGCATCGGGATCGAGGTCGGTGCGATTGCTGAGCACCACGATAGTCCACGACCCCTCGGTAAAGCGCTGGATAGTGGTGCGAAAGCCCATGGTGCCACCGTCGTGGTAGCTCCGCTGATGGCCTTGATACGGATCGAGAAACCAGCCGAAACCGTATTCCACAGGACGCGGGGCTGCTTTTGAATCATCGCCTTCTTCTTTTGGGAAATAGGGCACCGACTCGTCGTTCAGCCTGACCGGCGTGAGCGCCGGCTGCATTTCTTTCTCGCTTAGGAGTGTGCGCTTTCTCAATGCGTCATCCCAACGCGCGATGTCTTCCAGTGAGGTGTAAATCCCGCCGTCCCCAAGTACGGCGGAGGTTGGACTCTGGTCGGTCTGGGCAAACGATCCATCATTTTTTGATTTTGTATGGCCGAACGCACGATTCGACACTTCATTTTTCCCGTTCTCATAGGCCACGGTGTGCTCCATGCCCGCCGGCACGAAAATACGATCGTCAAGGAAATCACCGAAGGGTTTGCCCGATACTTTTTCCACCACCATCGCCAACACTGCGTAGCCGGAGTTGCTGTATTCCCATTTGGTGCCGGGTGGAAAGCTGGTGCCTGGCTGTCTCTTCATCAGATCGAGAACTCCCGCATCCTTGATCTGCGGTATTTTCTCCGTCGGCGTGTCGCCATAGTGCTTCATCATCAAATCGCCGTAGTCCAGCAGCCCGGAAGTGTGAGTCAGGAGATTTCGAAGGGTTATGGTTTTTCCGTAAGGCGGGAAATCGGGGGAAACGTCAGCCAGCGTTTGGTCGTAGCGCAGTTTTCCATCGTGCACGAGGAGCATGATGGCCATGGCGGTGAATTGCTTGGTGACGGAAGCGAGGCGGAAGTTTGTTTGGCTGTCAATTCTAGTATGCGTGCGAAGTTCCGCTACGCCATAGCCTTTTTCAAATACGGTGTGGCCATTTTTCCGAACGAGCACGGCGAGGCCAGGATCATTGGGTTGTGTGACAGCCGCGAAAATGGCGTCGATCTTTTGTTGCAGATCTTTATCCGCGGACTTGGCTGGGCAGATGGGTAGAACTCCCGCAACCAGCAAAAAGGCGAACAGAGTTCGGCGATTCCTTCGCATGGCGCTCCACCTCGCGCGCATTGTAGCATCTCACTAGCCGTTCATCTGGCCGTAACAAGCCTGAGATACGGTGTGTGACCGCCCCGGGAAGCTCAATGACACGCATCGCCCTCGATGACCCGCGTTTCTATCTCAATCGCCATCTGCAGTGGATGGCCTTCAACCAGCGTGTGCTGGAAGAGGCGCGCGATACCACAAATCCTCTCCTCGAGCGTGTTAAATTTCTTGCCATTACCGCCAACAACCTCGATGAGTTCGTGGAAATCCGTGTATCCGGCTTCCTGCAGAAAATTGAGCACGGATCGCGGGATGTGAGCCCCGATGGCCTGACACCCGCCGAAGAATTGGAGCTCGTCACGCGAGCGATGCACGTTTTCGTGCGGGAACAATACAAATGCTGGAATGACGAACTGTTGCCCCTCCTGGCGCGTCACGGAATTAGAGTCCTAAGTGTGGAACAATTGGATGCCAAAGCCGCCAAACTGGCGAAGACTTTTTACGACCGCCAGGTCTACCCGATGTTGACGCCGGTGACGGTCGATCCTTCCCATCCGTTCCCACACGTCCAGAACAAGGCGTTGTGCATTGCATTTCTTTTGCGGCGTCGTAGGCACGCCAGCGAGAAACCTTATTTTGGCGTGGTCACCGTACCGCGCGCGCTCCCGCGCCTTCTTCGCGTACCCACAGGCAATGGGGGCATTCACTACGTTTTCCTGCAGGACATCATTTCCACTTATGCCGAGAAACTGTATCGCGGCTATGAAATTCTTGCCTTCGCTCCGTTCCGCATCACGCGCAACAGCAATTTGTATCTGGAGGAAGAAGAGGCGCGCACGTTGCTAGAGGCTGTGGACTCACAAGTGGCACAGCGGCGCAAGGGTGACGCGGTGCGCTTGGAGATTGAAGCCGGGGCGCACCCGGAAATCGTGGAGCACCTGGTGTCCACCTTCGAGTTGGATGAATCGCTGGTCTTCCGGGCGGTTGGGCCCGTCAACCTTCAGCGCCTGTTTCAACTTTACGACGAAACGCCTCGCCCAGATCTGAAGTATGCGAAATTTGTGCCGCGGCAGGTGCAGATCGGCCACGACGCCGATTCGCTCTTCGAGACGCTGCGCCGCCAGGACATTCTGCTCCATCATCCGTACGACTCTTACGATTCCGTTGTGAATTTCCTGCGAACAGCGGCGCACGATCCCCGTGTTCTTTCGATGAAGCAGACGCTATATCGCACGAGTGACAATTCACCGATTGCGAGGTCCCTTCTAGAGGCGGCCGGCAAAAAAGAGGTGACCGTTGTGGTCGAGCTGAAGGCCAGCTTCGATGAAGCCAGCAATATCCGCTGGGCGCGCAGCTTTGAGGATGCGGGTGTGCAGGTTTTCTACGGACCGGTGGGGCTGAAAACGCATGCGAAGCTGGCGCTGATCGTTCGGAAAGACCCGGACGGGAAGATTCGCCGCTACGCGCATCTGGGCACTGGGAATTACAACCCCTCGACCGCGCGCTTCTACACCGACTTCAGTTTGTTGACCAGCGATGAAGCCATCACGGCGGCGGGGCACGACGTGTTCAACTACCTCACTGCTTACGCCGAGAAGGCGCACTACAAGCCGTTGCTCGTAGCCCCGCGGGACATGGCCAAAACCTGCATCGCCCTGATTGAGCGCGAGGCCCGGCACGCGCGACGTGACCGCCCGGCGCGCATCATCGCCAAGTGCAACGCCATCGTTGATCCGCCGATGATTCGCGCCCTCTATCGCGCTTCGCAGGCGGGCGTCGAGATTGACTTGATTGTCCGCGGACAATGCACACTCGTACCTGGCGTGCGCGGCGTCAGCAGCCGCATTCGTGTCTGCAGCATTGTTGGACGCTTTCTGGAGCATAGCCGCATCTTCCTGTTTGAAAATGGCGGGAAACCGGAAGTCTATCTGGGCAGCGCGGACTGGATGCCCCGGAATCTCTACCAGCGCGTGGAAGTGCTTTTCCCCTTGAAAGACGAGGGACTCCGGGAACGCATCTGCAAGGAGATTTTACCGGCCTATTTATCGGATAATCGCAAGGCACGCTTGCTGGGCCCAGAAGGGCTGTATACGCATTCACGGCGGAGCCGCAACGGAAAGGGTTTCTCCGTGCAAGACTATTTGATGAGCCAAGCGCTCGGTGGGGTTAACGGTTCAGCAGCGTCCAAAGAACGGCAAATCAAGGTCGCCTATACTAGGAGTCAGGAAGTTACCGTCTCCCTGGAACCCGCGGTGACACCGGAACTGGAAGCAGAGGACTCCTCAAATGCAACCGTATGATCTGGTGGTGATCGGGTCGGGGCCGGGCGGGCTGCGCGCCGCGATTCAAGCGGCTAAATCCGGAAAACATGTTGCGGTGGTGGAGAAGCAGACGATGGTGGGAGGGGTGTGCATCAACACCGGCACAATTCCCAGCAAAACCATGCGGGAAGCGGTCTTGCATCTCTCCGGGTTCGGCGACCAGGCATTCTATGGCTCGGCTTACCACGCCAAAGAAAACATCACCATGAACGATCTCAATTTCCGCGTGAACCGCGTGATTGAGAATGAAGCTGCGGTCCTGAAAGATCAATTATCCCGGAATAACGTGGACCTTTTTCACGGCATGGGCGCATTCACGGACCCACACCATGTTCGCGTGGAAAACACCACGGGCTACAGCGAGCTGGAAGGCTCGTTTTTCGTGATTGCCACGGGTACCTTACCGGCGACGAATCCCAAGGTGCCTGTCAACGGGCGGAACATCGTCAATAGCGACCAGATCCTGAACATACCCACGATTCCCAAGACGCTGATTGTGGTGGGCGGAGGCGTAATCGGCGTGGAGTATGCCTGCATGTTCGCCACGCTGGGTGTGCGCGTGATTATCGTGGAGAAGCGGCCCCGGTTGCTGGAATTTGCCGATGCCGAAGTGGTGGAAGCGCTCAGCTACCACATGCGCGACCGGCGCGCGACGATGCGGCTGAATGAAGAGGTGGATAGCGTCGAAGAATTGCCGGACGGCAAGGTGGCCGCGAACCTGGTCAGCAACAAACGCATTATAGGCGACGCGCTTCTTTACGCAGTGGGCCGCAAAGGCAATGTGGATCGCCTGAACCTGGCCGCGGCCGGAATTGATGCCGACGACCGTGGTCGCATTAAGGTGGACGCGGAGTATCGCACAAAACAGCCGCACATTTTTGCCGTGGGCGATGTGATCGGATTTCCCAGCCTGGCCTCCGTGTCCATGGAGCAAGGGCGCATTGCCGCCGCCAAAGCTTTCGGTCTGCACGTAGAATCCGATCCCGCGGGATACCCTTATGGGATCTACACGATTCCTCAAATTTCATTCATCGGAAAAACTGAAGAGCAACTGACCGAGGAGGATGTGCCCTACGAAGTCGGCGTTGCCTACTATCGCGAAATCGCGCGCGGCCAAATTAGCGGGCACACAGATGGACGCCTGAAGCTGCTGTTTCACCGCCAGACGTTGGAGCTGCTTGGCGTGCATATCTTCGGAGAAGATGCCACGGAGCTTTTGCACATCGGACAGGCAGTTCTTTTGTTGAAGGGCAAAATCACCTATTTCATAAACACCGTTTTCAATTACCCCACGCTGGCGGAATGCTACAAAGCGGCGGCATTCAACGGGCTGAACCGGCTGAACTGATCCAACTGCTTCGAGAGACAATCGGAAATCGCAATTCTACTTACAGTAGTGCGAATCTGGCTCCATGCGCGCTTCCCCGCCGTTCGCATTCACGGCAACGTGACCACCGCAACAGAAAATCCGCCTAGCTTCACATTGTCAGAGCCGAGCTTACGCGAAGATGGCGGCTGAGAACCTGTGGACATGTCCACGAACTGTTCTTGAGCGTTGGCCGCTCCCGCGATAGAAACCTCCACGGGCTGTTGGCGTTTGTTGATGAGCAAGAGCCGGTGCTGTCCCGTGGGCGTCACCACCGCAAAGACATAAGCATAAGAATCGGGGCTCTGCGTTTCCACAATCCGATCGCCCGGGCCGAAGTTGTCATGGATGAGCTGCAAAACCCGGAAGCGCGGATTAGGCTTTCCCGTTTCCCAATCCACCATTGAAACGCTGGGAAACTGCGTTGGATAGCCAACAAGTTGCGATTCGCCCACCACATCAATTCCCAAGCGCGTAAGTTCGGCATAGAGATATGCGTATAACGCCGCTGACAGATGCCAATACGAAGCGGGAATCTGTCCCGGGCCCTTGCCAATCATCGCTGAGTCGTTATCGTTATCGCGGATTGAGCCGACTTCGTTGATCATGGTCCGCGTATCTGGCGAAAGGCGCTGGCGAATCGCTTCGACGTAGCGAACCACATTCAAAAAACTGTCGGCCTGCGCGAAAAAGGTATATTGCTGGACTTCCGGGCTCTCGCCAGGTGTCGGAGAGGCATAAAAATGGTACGAGATGTAATCCAGCGGGACGCCAGGCTGATGGTTCCGGCGATCAAGGAAATATTCAAAGAAGCGCGGGTTTCCGCCCGGATAGGCCAGAGCCAAACCCACAAACTTGGTTTGTGGTTGAACGCGAAGCATGGCTGTGCTCACCGCATCGTAGATCAGCGTGTAAAACTCGGGAGACATCTGATGTTCCGCCTCCACCTCATTCAGGATTTCCCAGATGGGAATGATGAATTGATGGCCGGATTCCTGGCGCCTGCCCAGTTCGTCGGTGAAGCCGCCTTGCGTGTACCAGGCCAACAGGCGTGCATAATACTCGGCGACCTGTTGCGGGTTGGCGTCGCGCAATTCCTGGCCCTGCTCGTAATTCCAGATCACCTGATTTGCATCCGCGGGATAGGTCACTGGCTTATCCGTTTTGAACATCCACTGCGGAATTGTGCTGAAGTTCAACACCACGGGATGCCCTTTGGTGGCCTCAAGAAAATCAATCACGAGGGGATCGATCAGGGAGAAATCCCAAGATGTCTTGCCCTGTTGGGGTGGTTCGAGCTCGGCAACGCCAAGTTTCGGATAGGGCAGCCAGGGCACGAAGCGAACATAGTCGGCGCGCAAATCATGCAGCGCACCGAATGCATTATCATGCACGGAAGTGCCGCGGCGCAGAGGCGGGTTGACCACCACCTGCAGCGTCGGTGTCGTCTTGGAAACTCGCTGAACCTGATCCCAATGAACGGTGAGTTTCGCGGGCTGTCCCTGGGCGGCTGCGCTCAGAGCAAAGATTAGGCCGAGAAGAACAAAAGCGAGCGGATGGAACCAGCGCGTGAGTAGCAAGGGAGTCTCCTAAAGGGGCCGTACCTGATTCTGCATGATAGTCATTGGTCGCTGCTGGGGCAATGACGCGTAAAAAAAATCACCGTGCGGAGCAGCTCAACAAAACGGAAAAGCCCAAGACGGTGCGCGAATGTTTATCCCTCCGTTGATACGGCGCCGTTATAGAATCGAGCCACGCTCGAATCCAATACATACAGAGAGGACGGAATTCAGACAATGGATCCACGTAAGAGGTGTGCATTGCGCTTCAGGCTGGCGCTACTGATTTGCTTATTGGGTCTGGCTGCGCGCGGGATGGCGCAGGAATTTCCCACGGAGAAGCCCGAGGCAGCGGGGATGTCTTCCGAACGGCTGGAGCGCATCTCGAAGGCCGTACAACAAAGCATCGACGACAAACGAATTGCGGGAGCAGTGACACTGGTTGCGCGGCATGGGCATGTGGTCTGGTTTAAGGCGCAAGGCATGAGCGACCGTGAAGCCGGCAAGCCCATGCGTCCCGATGCGATTTTCAGGATTTGCTCAATGAGCAAGCCAATCACCAGCGTCGCCGTGATGATGCTGTATGAAGAAGGCAAATTCCTGTTGGAGGATCCGATCTCGAAGTATCTGCCCGAGTTCAAGGACCCCAAAGTTCTTGTGAAGCCCCCGACCGGGCAGCCCTATACAATTCCCGCCACGCGTGAAATCACCATTCGCGACTTGCTGCGGCACACCTCCGGTCTGACCTACAACTGGAACGGAGACCTTGGCTCGCTGTACGAAAAAGCGAATGTGGCCGCCGGGTTGCTGCCTTACGATGGCACGATTGGCGATAGCGTAAAGCGCCTGGCGCCTCTGCCATTGTTGTTCAATCCTGGCGAGCGCTTTGAGTACAGCTTGAGCGTGGACGTGCTGGGGCGCCTGGTGGAAGTAGTCTCAAGCAAACCCCTCGACGAATTCTTCCGCACCCGCATCTTCGAACCGTTGGGCATGAAAGACACGTTCTTCTTCCCGCCGGAGAATAAGCTGGACCAGTTAACCACCGCGTACACCTACTTCGACGAGAAAGGGCTCAATCGCTTCCCGGATACGCCCATTACGGAGGGAACATTCAGTTATTCAGCCGATTATCCCTACAAAGGCGCGAAGAAACTCTTCTCTGGCGGGGGCGGGCTGACGTCCACGGCTGCGGATTATGCGCGCTTCTGCCAAATGATGCTCAACGGCGGAAAATGGGGGAATACGCGGTTGTTGAGCCGCAAATCCGTCGAACTCATGACCCACGACCAATTGGGGAAGATCGGTCCGGAGCAAGGTTTTGGGCTGGGCTTCGGTGTGGCGGGCGTAAAGACACCATTGGAGGAACTGGGCACCCCCGGTTCCTACGGTTGGGGCGGATTCTTTTATACTGACTTTTCGATCGATCCGAAGGAAGAACTCATCGTCGTTTTCATGGGGCAGCTCCATCCGACCGGCGGGTTGACTCTGGACCGCCAGGTGCAAGAACTGGCTTACGCGGCCATCATCGACTGAACCCGGCGAAAGCCGGAAGCCAGGGCGGGAATGTTTGCCGGGGGATGCGGAGTCACGCTAGAATAGAAGCTCTTTAGGAGGACGTACTTTAGTGCTAACAATTCGTTTGGCCAGAATTGGCAAGAAAAAGAAGCCGTTTTACCGCGTGGTGGTGATTGAGCGAACCCGGGCACGCGATGGGCGCGTACGAGAAGCAGTGGGCACGTATGACCCGCTGAAAAAGCCCGCGGAGATCAAGTTGGATTCCGAACGCATCAAGTATTGGTTGGGTAAGGGAGCCCAGCCCAGCGATACGGTGCGGAGTTTTATCAAGCTGCAGAAGATTGCTTAGCAAACCGGGTCGGGTCATAGTTTTTTCCGCGTCCTCTGACGGATTCAGGGAGGGGTCGCTTGCATTCGCTCGCGTAGTCAGACGCTCATGCGGAGGACCCCATGAAGGAACTCGTTGAAGAAATTGCGCGCGCTCTCGTTGACCATCCGGAAGGCGTCCAAGTAAAGGCTGTGGAAGGTTCCCAAGTGACCGTCCTGGAGTTGCGGGTTCATCCCGAAGATTTGGGTAAAGTCATCGGTCGCCAGGGACGTACGGCCAAGGCCATTCGCACACTGCTAGGAGCGGCGGGCATGAAACTCCACAAACGCTTCACACTCGAGATACTCGAAGATTGAATTCTCCTCTCGAAAAACAGAGCTGGGTGCTGGTCGCGCGCGTCGTTCGTCCACGCGGCAATAAAGGGGAAGTCCTGGCTGAGCTTTTCACCGACTTTCCGGAACGCCTTTCTTCCTTCAAGCACATTTACTTGCGAAGTGGCCAGACCCAGCCAAAGGCCAGCGGCCTGCTTCATTTCTGGGTGGACCGCAATCATCCGGAGCACGCGATTTTTCACTTTGCGGGATGCACGTCCATTGATGCTGCGGAAAAGCTGCGGGGAATGGACATCCTGATTCCCATGGCGGAGCGAGTAGAGCTTCCCGCGGGCAAATATTTCATCAGCGACCTGATGGGCTGCACCGTGTTTGAACTGCCACAAGGTGGAGCGAAATTGTCCTCGCCCGCTTGTGCTGCGGAAGAAGCCCCGCGCGTGCTGGGCACGGTCCGCGATGTTTTCTTTCCCGGGGAAGGCGTGGCCGGAACACCGCTTCTTCAAGTGGAAACTCCGGCCGGCGAAATGCTGATTCCTTTAGCAGAAGACATTTGTGTGAAGATTGACGTGAGCGCACGCCGCATTGAAGTTCGTTTGCCCGAGGGATTGACCGATCTTGATGCGACGTAGCGATCGGGCAGGTTTCCTGCGTCCCGCACATCAAGCCTCTGTTAGACTGGCCTGCAATGCGATTTGACCTCATCACGATTTTCCCGGAATTCTTTGCCGGGCCTCTGGACTATGGCATCGTGCGTCGCGCGCGCGAAGCGGGCATAGTGGAGATTCAAGTGCAGGACCTGCGCGAGTTCACCAAAGACCGCCACCGCACCGTGGACGACCGGCCGTTCGGCGGCGGTGAAGGCATGGTGCTGAAGCCCGAGCCGCTGTTTGAAGCGGTCGAGAGTTTGTTGGGTCATGGCGTGGGCGATGCGGAAAAGCGCGTACAACTGGAAGCGGGAACCGCCGTGGTCTTGATGTCCGCAGCAGGACGGTTGTTCACGCAAGAGACGGCGCGTCGTTACGCGAAGCTGGAGCGATTGATCCTGATTTGCGGCCGCTACGAAGGCGTGGACGAACGAGTCGCAGAGTATTTGGCCAGCGAGGAAATCTCGGTCGGGGATTATGTTTTGAGTGGTGGAGAGCTGCCCGCTGCAATTGTGGTGGATGCGGTGACGCGGCTCCTGCCGGGAGCACTGGGCAACGAAGCCTCCACGGAAAATGAATCCTTCTCTTGCTTGGAAGAATCATCCGATCAAACGGCAGTGCGAAACTCAGGAACTCGCCACTCGCCACTCGCCACTCGTCACTTGCTTCTGGACTTCCCTCACTACACGCGTCCCGCGGAATACCGCGGCTGGAAAGTTCCCGACGTCCTGATCGGCGGGCATCATGCCGAAGTGGCCAAATGGCGCCGCCAGCAGGCTGCAGAGAAGACACGGCGAAACCGGCCGGAGATCTGAGCGCCAATCCATTGCCCGGATAACGACTAGGATTTCCGTCACATCCTGTTTATAATAGGAGTTTGCCTTGGAAGTGCTGGCCCCGCCTGAGTGGGTCTGCAGGGAACACAGAAAATGAATCCGGTAATCCGTAAGTTGCACGAAGCGCAATTGCGCAAAGACCTCCCCGAGTTTCGCCCCGGCGACACCGTGCGGGTAAACGTCCGCTTGCTGGAAGGCGAAGGCGAAAAGGTCAAGGAACGCATTCAGTCGTTTGAAGGCGTGGTGATCTCCAAGAAGGGCCGGGCCAGCAGCGCAACCTTTACGGTGCGCCGCGTGAGCTTTGGCACTGGCGTGGAGCGCATTTTTCCGTTGCACTCGCCCTCGATTGCCTCGATTGACGTGGTCGGCAAGGGCAGCGTGCGCCGCGCCCGCCTCTACTATCTGCGCGACCTGCGTGGCAAGGCCGCCCGCATAAAGCGCGCCGCCCGCGAAGAAGCCACTCCCGAACCCGCCGAAACAGCCAAAGCGTAAGCAGCTTCAACAATTCGAATTCATCCGGGACAGGTCACTGCCTGGCCCCTTTTTGCTACGAGATTTCGGACCTCTTCCTCACGGAAAACTCTCACATTTACCTATCGATTGAATCCCCTGCTTAGAACTTCAGTGCGGGTTGCAAGATTCCTTGGTTGGTTTCAGATCAGTGATGAAGTACTTGCCTCCCACTGAGTTCAGTGTGAAGAGATTTGTGCCAACATCAAGAAGCGAAAGGCACAAGACCTTTTCGTCTGAGTTGTCCTGAACTTTCCAACCCATCATCATCCCGAGCGTTGGGAATTCTTTCCAGTCCTTCGCGGAAGCTTCAGCTCGTGCGTCTCCTATAATCTTCTCCGCAATCTTTAATACCCTGGGAGACGCAATATTTGCTGCAGACTTGTGATGGATCGTGCGATAAAAAAGTTCATCAACTGCGTCGAGTTCAGGAACCGCGCTCTTTTCTCCGAGGTCCTGGATGCCATCGGGAGTCAGGCGGACGATCCAGTCGGTCTGGCGTTCTTCACAACTACCGCACGAATAGAATGTGCGAAAGAACCTCTTCTGCTGAACCTTTAGGAGATCGCCCTCCACCCTGGCCCCTACCGCCTGATCGATCATGACGTTGTAGTCCCGGGCAATTAATGGTTGTACCATCACTCCGTCCCAAGACCAGACGCTAATTTGTGCTCCAACGGTGCCGCCAGCACTCTGCGCATACATTGCGTCAATATAAAAGCGCGAACGTCCGCTGGCGTCGCTTGGGAGCCTTCCGATCTGGCCGGAAACTGATCCCTCGCTACCAGACGCCGCCCAGTAGGGGCCGCGACCGCCGTGCACGGCATGTTCAGGTCGCCACGCAGCCAGGATTTTCGCTTGGTCACCGTTGGCGCGCTGGACTTGGGAGGTGCTCCACGCGAGGTGATAGTGGCCGTCAGACTTTGAGACGATGAAAACGTTTCCGATAGGAGCGGCTGGATTGACCAGAAAAGTGCCCTCACTCAGCTCCAGGCATTCCTGCTCACCTTCCTGACCGAGAAGGTCGTAGAGCGCCGACTTCACGCTCTCGGGCCCGGCGGCTGAATGCGCTTCAAGCCAAGCGGCAACCCATTCACCGATCAGGGACCATTGCCGAGTCAATAGTTTGGGAGACTCCGGGTCATCATCGATCCACCAGTCATCCACGATATGCTTCTGCAACTGCGAATTGACACTCTTGTATTCGCTCCGGAGCTTATCGAGCTCCAATCCTGATTGCTTAACCGGCTGCTGCGTTGGATGAAATTCCAACTTATGATTAAGACTCGATTGTTCTTGACATAGGGAACCATTGGGGCATGCGTGTTCAGCGGGCAACAGCTGTGGCCCAGCAAGGACAAAGCCACCAACGAGCAAGGTCTCCCAGAATCGGGGCCTTGCCATCTGTGTTCCCGCGAAGCAACTAAAAAGTAAATACTTCCGGGGGATTTCCAGTCTCATTTCGCCGCTGCAGTCATTCTACCTCCTGCAACCTTTCATTTATGTTGCGATTTGAATGCCATTCGCGGGCGTTACTTTCGGAGTGAGCGATAAACTACTGCAAACTGGAAACCACGCGTTCTTCTTCTGCGCCGTGGTAAGATTTGGGCGCAAATCTTTCCTACTATGGCGCGACTCTGCACTTCCCGTTTTGAGCGAGCAGCGCGGCAACTCGGCTGGACCCGCATTGCGGGGCTCGATGAAGCCGGGCGCGGCGCGCTGTTTGGACCCGTCGTCGCCGCCGCCGTAATCCTCAATCCAAAACGCAGGATTGTTGGCCTCGATGACTCCAAGAAACTCACCGCCGAGCGCCGCGTGGAGCTAGCCGAGCGCATCCGCGAGCACGCCATCGCCTGGGCTATAGCGGAAGTGGACGCCCAGCGCATTGATGCCTGGAACATCTACCAGGCCAGTCGGCAAGCCATGACCGCTGCGGTACTACAACTGGTCATACAGCCCGACTATCTCCTGATTGATGCCTTGAGGCTGGACTTATTGCTGGAGCAAAAGTCCCTGATCAAAGGCGACGCCCGCAGCGTCTCCATCGCCGCAGCCTCCATCCTCGCGAAGACCCACCGCGATGCCCGCATGGAAGAGTGGGATGCCGTCTACCCGCAATATGGCCTCGCGCGGCATAAGGGCTACGCCACAGCGGACCACCTGGAAGCCCTCCGCCAGCACGGGCCGACGCCACTTCACAGGCATTCGTTCGCACCGGTCAGAGATGCGGGGTGCTGGGCCGTGGGAGCCGTCCAGGAAGCGCTGCCGCTGGGAATCTGGCCCGCCGGAAACTGATTTCCCTTCGCCATTTCTTCCCTGGAGGTGGCGTATCCGCCACGGGGATAACTGCCTGCTAACAACCTGCCGCGCTATGATTGACGCCTCCCACGAGGGACTGTAGCGTGAAAATGTAGCGTTGTAGAACTACGAGCATCTGCAACGCCATCAGGGAGAAAGTCACGGACGGCTTTCGTAGGGGAGCTGTCCCTTAAGGGCATGGCCTATAACAAGAGCAAGTTCGTTGAAGCCGCACAGAAACTGCTGAATCAGGGCAAGGTGACGCAAGCCATTGCCGAGTATCAGCAGATCCTGAAGTACGAGCCGCGGGACCAGGTCACCCTGATGACCGTCGGAGAGTTGTACATCCGCCAAGGCGAGACCTTCCAGGCCATCGATTACTTCGAGCGGTTGGCGCAACTCTTCGTCAGCGATGGATTTCTGACGAAGGCCATTGCGGTTTACAAGCGTATTGCGAAACTCGCTCCCGAAGAAATTCGTCCGCTGGAAAAGCTTGCGGATTTGTATGTGCAACAAGGGGTAATGAGTGAAGCCCGCCCCCTCTTCCTGCAACTCGCCGAACTCCACCTAAAGAACAATAAGCAACCGGAAGCAGTGGCGCTGCTAAAAAAGCTTTTGCTGGCGGAACCCGACAACTTGCGCATCCAGGTCCGCCTGGCTGATCTGTACCACGCCATGGGGCAATCGGGCGAGGCCTTGGAAACCTATATTTCCGCGGCGCAACGAGCCCTGGCCCGCGGCGAACAGCAGGAATGTGAAAAGCTGCTGGATAAAGCGCTGCAACTCAGCCCGAAGAATCTGGATGCCCTGATTCTCAAGGCCAGGATATTCACAACTACCGGGAATATCACCAAGGCCGCGGAGATTCTGGAGCGCGTGCCCGACCTGGAAAAGGGCGGCGAGCCGGCTGAATTGCTGATGGATTTGTACTTGAAAAACGCCAAGTGGGACGAAGCCACGGCCCTGGCGTTGAAGATTTTCTCTTCCGATCAGAAGAATTTCACCGCAACCCAAAAGGTGACCGAAGCGCTTCTGGAATCCGGACAGGGTGAACGCGCCATGTCCGTACTTTCTCGCATCCGCATCCCGATGATTGATGCGGGCGAACACGAAGGCGTGGTACACCTGCTGACAGAACTGGCGACACGGCTGCCCGGCCGGCTGGAGCCGCTGGAATGGCTGGTAGACACCTACGGCCGCACCAGCGATTCGTTCCGCCTGCCAGATGCCCTGGCGCAGTTTGGAGATGCGCTAGTCGCCGCAGGAAAGCTGCAAAGAGCTAAAGAGATTTATCAGCAATTGGTGGATCGCGAGCCGGAGAGCGATTCGCCGAAACGCAAGCTCAACGATGTGCTCCGCAAGTTAGGCGAGTTGCCGGGAGAACCTGCGGCCGAGCCCGCTGTCGCGCCGGTGGAAGCACCCGAAACATTGCAAGCCGAATTGCCCGAAGCACCTGCACCCAAGCTGCGACCCGGCACGGAATCAGATTCCCCGGAGGTAGCAGCACAGACTGCGGCGACTGCGCCAGGAGAGCCGGAACTCGACGAGGAGACCCAGAAGTTCATCGCACAATCGCTGACAGACGTTGATCTCTTCGCAAGCTACGGGCTTACGCAGAAGGCCATCGGTCTGCTCGAAGCAATTTTGCGCCGCGCGCCGATGCATGCGCCGACGCTCGAAAAGCTGCTGGATTTCGTGTTGGGAGCCGGCGACGACCGGCGCACCGCGGAACTTGCCGCACAGCTCGAACACATTCACGCCCTTCACGGCGACGTCCGCAGCAGCGAGCGCTTTGGCGAACTCCGCCGCAGGTTCCAGCGCGCCGCTGGTCTGACGGACGATGAAATCGCCGCAGCCGTGGCTGCAGCCATGCCGCAGCCCGTGGAAACCATCCCTGTCGAAGAAGCGGCCACTGAGGTTTCGGCGGAAGGTGTGGAAGAGTCTCCCATTAAAGCAGGTGCGGTGCCGCACAAGAGAGCGACAGTCGCGCCCGTCGAGGCCAGCCCGGTTCCTCCAGCCGCGGCTGCGGAGACGAAGAAAGAAGAACCTGAAATTGAGAAGGTCGAACCAGTTCCCGAAGTTGCTGCCGCGTCTCACGAAGAAGTCGATCTCTCTTCCGAATGGGCTTCGGTACTGGAGGAGACGAAGGAGCCGGAAGCCAAGGCGCAAGGTGCGGCTCCCAAGTCAAAAGCCAAGCTGCCTTCCCATGTGGAAGAGGTCGAAATACAGGATTTAGTGCTGGAAGATGAAACCCCGGCGAAAATTCCGGATGAATTGCTGCCGCATGAGCCTTTGGTGCCCGCGACTGAGGATATCGGAAAGCCGGGAATTGCGGTGCCTGTTGATGCTGACGATCTGGAAGGCTGGGGCACCCCAGCAGCGGAGGTTTCCGCGGAAACGACTGCCGGACTCAGCGCGCCGCCGTCCAAGGGCATTCCCGTTCAACATCAGGAATTGCTGCCTGATGAGGAGTTGACTGCTTTGCCGCTGCCCCAACATGGCGAAGTGGCCGCCGAAGGGCCGGAGCCTGCTCTGGAGGCTCCGCAAGCCGCTTTACCCAAGCCGCTTCCTCCGGAACCCGAATTTGAACTGGATCAGGATTTCGAGTTAGTGATCGAGCCGGAGCCCGTTGTACCCGCGCACGAAATGTTGGGTTACGTGCCACCGCTTCCGAAGAAGAAGGAAGAGCCTGCACCCAGCGCGCCTGCGCGAAGGGTCGAACCGAAGGAAAAAGTCCCTGCTGGCGCGCCGTCAAATGGCAATGTCTTCTCTTCCGAAGATTTCCTTTCGGATCTGGGGAAAGAGATCGATCAACTGGGCCTGGCCGATTTGGCGAAACCAGCCGCCATGGAGTCCGAACCCGCCGTTACCGCAGCGAACAAGGAAGAACATGTTACTGGACCGGCTGGTGTAAACGGAGAATCGTCGCCGCTGAAGGAAGTGTTTGAAGAATTCCGCGCGGAACTCGGCGAAATGGGCGCCGAAGATGAGGATCTGGAAACCCACTACAATCTCGGCATCGCCTTCCGCGAAATGGGCCTGCTGGAAGAAGCTATCGGCGAATTCCAGAAAGT
This sequence comes from Candidatus Acidiferrales bacterium, assembly GCA_963702915.1. GTDB lineage: Bacteria > Acidobacteriota > Terriglobia > Acidiferrales > UBA7541 > Acidiferrum. Next base: position 3,850,585 of record OY969770.1, on the reverse strand, counting down.
GGCTAAAGCCAACGACCGCGGGAAAGCCTTCCGTTACGCCATGCAGTGCTGCACGTTGCTGGGCCTCGCCTTCATGGAAAAGGGCCAGCCGAGCATTGCGGCCATCTGGTATGAACGCGCCCTGCTGACTCCCGGGATCGACACAGAAAGTAAACTCGCCTTGCGGTATGATTTGGGTGTGGCCCAGGAGTCGGCCGGCGATCTGGATTCGGCACTCAAGAGCTTTTCCCAGGTCTATGCGGTGAACATCGACTATCGTGACGTTGCCGAACGCATCAGTACGCTTCAGAAACCCGCTCGCTGACCACAGGTCCACACGTAACCAGGGGTCCTGCATCCTTCGATGAACCGCATTCTGCGCGCCATGACTGTCGTGTTGTTGTTTGAGATGGGGGCGCTGCTCCTCTACCTGCCGTGGTCCTCCTTCTGGGAACAGAACTTCTTCCTGCACCGCTTTCCCTGGCTGATGCACATCCTGCTGCACCCCTCGATTCGTGGGATCGTCAGCGGCATCGGCGTGCTGGATATCTTCGTGGCCTTCGGCATGTTCCATTCGCGCCCAGCGCCGCTTCCACCGCAGTCCAATTCGTGATCTGAGCTTGTGTGGCATCGCCTGGGGCAGGCCGGGTTGGTTTCGCCTGCAGGCTCTCTTCGAGAGTGTTTCAGCGCTCCATCAAGCGGCGAAGCAGCCTGATTTGCCCCGCGTGATAGATGTCGTGGAAGGCCACGCCGTGAAGCGAGCGGAGAATCTTGAGCGACGGCCTTTTCTTTAAAGAGCGGCGTACGCTTTCCTCCAGCGCATGATGTTCTTTCTCCAGTATCGCCAGGTCAGCGCGCCACGCCGCTTCCGTGGCCTTCCCTTTGTCAGGGCGCGTGAAGAAGTTGCTTCCCTTTAGAGCAAAAGAGCCGCGTTTTACGCCTTCCAGTTTGCGGCGCACCGCATACTTCCAGTACGCCGCGTGCAGCGTGAGTTCCCAGATATTGTGACGCCGGGGGAAAGGTCGCCACGCCGCTTGTTTCGCGCTGACACCTTTCAGTGCTTGCCGCAAATTTGGTCCGTGCCATGCCGATCGCGCGTAACCTTCCTTGATCAATGTCATGAGCAGTTCATTTTTGTCCATACCGATCTCCCCAGAAGCTTCGCTTCGACTTTGGTTAAGAATTTAACACGATACGGAAGAGGTTTCGCGCGGGTCGCTTTGAACAAGCCCACTCTAGGATTGCCATGAGCATTGGATTGCATGTGGCGATACTGGCTTTTCGATTGAAGCGCGGCGGGAATTTAATCGGCGTGAGCGGTCTGCCAGCGCAGCTCTTTCTTGTTGCGATACAAAAGACGATCCGCGGCTTCCAGAAGCTCTTGGGGTAACTGGCCATCCGCCGGATAGACAGCCGAGCCGATGCTGGCGGACAACCGAGGTTCGCCGGGCTGCTCGCTTAGATGATGGGTGATGCGCTGCGCGATCTGTTGGACTCGCTCCGCGTCCGCGTCAATCAGCAGGATGGCGAATTCATCCCCGCCGTATCGCGCGGCCACATCAGTGACACGGCAATTCTCACTCATGACGCGAGCCAGGCGCCGCAAGGCGCGGTCTCCCGCCAGATGGCCCAGGCGGTCATTGATTCCCTTCAGATCGTCCAAGTCAAGAAGCAGCAAGCCAAAGGAGTGATGGCTGCGCTCGGCGCGGCGCACTTCTTTTTCCAGGCTGCAATAGAATTCACGGTAGTTAGCAAGGCCAGTCAGGCCGTCGTGGGTAGCCTGGTAGCGGATTTCCTCCTCCGTCTTCTTGCGTTCGGTAATGTCCAAAGCCACGCCAATGCAGCCCAGAATGGCGCCATCCGAATTGCGAAGTGGCTCTAGGCTGATGTCAAAGACATGATTGCGGCGCCTGTATTCGAACCGGGAAGAGATCCCGCGCAACGCCGCGAGGTGCTGCTTTACCGGGGCTTCTTCCTCCTGCGGGCAGCGCAAGAATTCATGAATGGTCTGCCCAATGACCTTTGGCTGTATCCGCCGGTGGCGGCCCAGCGCAGGGCCCCAATGCGAAGTGATGCGCAAGCGCTGGTCCGTGGTCCAGAAAACCACGGGCATCTGCTGAACCATCAGCCGGAAATGAGTTTGTGAGGGAGAGCCCGCCGTCGCAGAGGAAAGCTTACGTGTTCTTTCCAGGACGCCCAGAATATCGCCGCTTGCCGTGCGGATCAGCGACCTCTGCAGGTGGACCGGTACACGCGTTCCCTCCTTGTGGAGCCGTTCCGTGGCTTCGCCCTCGGTGGAATCGATGCGCAAGGGGCTTTGCAATAACTCCTCAAGGGCTGGCAATTCGTAAAGGGGCAACAGTTGCGTGATGGACTTCCCCAGGACCTCCGGCTCCGTGTAGCCGTAGAGGTTCTGCGCGGCACGATTCCACAAAACGATTGTGCCATCCGTCTGGAAGCCTACGAGGGCTTCGTCAGACCCGGCAAGCAAGTGCTCAAGTAGCGATTCAGAGGGCAACGCGGTGCACATAGTTCATCCCGATGGACTCGTAACTAAAAATATACACGGAAGCGCAACTGGGGGAGAGTTGCCATCCGCAACAGAAAACCCTGGGGCGAGAGGGGGAAGCCCGTCAGGCGGCGCAGAAGGACGCAAACTGCAAGAGAAACTGGAGCAAGAATAGCACCGAAGTGTCGGGAAGGAAGGAAAAGAGAGAGTGATCATGGCAGAAAAATCCCGGGCCTAGCAGTTGCAAGTAGTTTGCATCAGATATACGACCATGCTAGTCTTATTTCATGCCATTCCTACATTGTAACTCTTTCTTTTTGTTTGTACTGCGCTTCTGCCTCGCCGCTCTCGCCACCTTGGTTTTTTTATCCTTCCCCCTCCCCAGCTTTTCCCAAGAGAATCCTTACATTGTGGCTTACGACCACAATTTGGAAGAACCCGGGAGCTTGGAAGTCGAATACTTCTCCACTTTTGGAACACAGCGCGGCGGGCCGGATTTTCATGCCTACTGGGCAGAATTTGAGTATGGCGCGACCGCATGGTGGACCACGGAGTTGTACTTGGATGGCCAGACGACCTTTGGCGAAAGTACCATTTTCACCGGCTCTCGGTGGGAGAACCGCTTTCGCCCTCTGAAGAACGAACACTTGATTAACCCCGTCTTATACCTGGAATTCGAGAACACAAACGGTGCCGACAAGATCCTGAAAGAGGTGGAAGGGCACGACGTGGAGTCGGATTACGCCGTGCCCAACGCGGTGGCAAGCCAGGAACGCACTCGCGAAATGGAGTTCAAGCTTATCCTCTCCAGCAATCTCAAGGGCGGGAACTTCACGGAAAATACCATCGCCACAAAAAACTTGAGCAATGAGCCGTGGGAGTTTGGCTATGCGCTGGGAGCCAGTCGGCCCCTGGCAATGAAGGGCGCGGCGCATCGCTGCAATTTCTGTGCGCAACATTTCGTCGCGGGTGTGGAGCTCTACGGAGGACTAGGCGACCGCTATAGTTTCGGACTGCACAACACCTCGCACTATCTGGGAACCGGACTGGCATGGAACCTCCCCTCCGGATGGACATTCCGGTTCGAGCCCACCTTCGGGCTCAATGACAACAGTCATCAATTCCTGCTGCGGTGGGGAGTCTCCCGGGAATTTTCGGGATTCGGCAGCATGGTGGGCGGACTATTCAAGGGGCATGGAGAATGAAGCTCTATCAATTTGTGAGTGTTAGTACGCTGCTGTGCAGTGGAGTTCTCACGGCGGCAGGCCCGCAGGAGTCGCCAAAACAATCCGAGAAGGAATCCGTCTATGCGGAATTGATGAAGGCTCCCGAGAAATACCGTGAAAAGGCGAATCCGCTGGCCAACGATGCAGACGCCGTAGCGGCAGGGGGAGTTCTCTTTGAGGAACACTGCGAGGAATGCCACGGAGAGGGAGGAATAGGCGGAAAAAAGGCGCCAAGTCTGCGGGCCGACGAGGTGCAAAGCTCCCCTCCCGGGGCGATTTTCTGGATTTTGTCGAATGGCGTGGTGCGCAAGAAAATGCCGGTGTGGTCGAAACTCCCGGAGCCCGAACGCTGGCAGTTGGTGAGTTACCTTAAGGCACTGGGATCGAGCGCGGCAAAGTCAAAATCTCCAGCGAAGCCCTAATTCGCGGCAGGCGCTGGCACTGCAACGTCATTGAGGATCACCGCCAGCCGTACACCCGCCTGCGCCAGGCGCCTTTCGACAACGCTCGCGGCGGCGTCTTGATAAGCCTGGCCCGCTCTCAGATGCATCTGGAGTAACCGCTCGCCAATGTGATTGTCATCGGCGCAGGAATGCACAGCAACAGGTGTTTCCACCGGGAGCTTGGGTGCCAATTCGCCGTAAGCCACGGATTCCGCCACTTCGTGGCTTTCCCAAGCCCAATCTTCGATATGAGTTCCCGCCTTTTGCCATTGGTCCACCTCAGCGCCAAAAAGCTGCTCGAGGTGCTCCGCGAATTCCGGTGGATCAGCGCCTTCCATATCGCGCTCTAGGATGGTGGTATCCCAAATCCCGTGAAGATTTGGCGAAAAATTATCGTGTACTTCGTGAGGCTTGCGCCGGAAATACTGCAACGGCACGCAGTTGCCACCCAAATCATTGTTGGTAGTGGCGTGCAAAGGCATGTGCAGGTCAGCAACAAAGTGGATCACGTACCGCAGAGCCTCAGCACGCTTGCGCGGTTCGGCATGAGCGTCTTTTAGAATGGCCAACTGCCCGGTGATGGCCTTGGTGACGCAGCCTTGCGCGCCGCAATACTCCTCCAGGGGATGGCGAGGCGCGCCGCGCGGAATGTCGATGTAATGCCACGGACCATTCTTGCGTTCACTGCGCACGTCGTCTGCCCAGGTGGACGCGTCCGCCATCAAATCGCGATAAGAAAAACCGCAAAAACGTTTGAGTTCCGGATCAACCGGATTCTCGGAAAGCAGCTTCGCAACCAATTGCTGCGCTTCCGCTGTTAGGTACCTCTCGGCGATCAGCGCCACCGTCTGATGGCCTTTGCATCCCCACGCGTGAGCAGGCCGCGCCCCCGCAACCAGATTGATGAAGAGAACAACCACAGCACTGGCGAGGAACCGGCCTGGTTTGATTGCAAATTTCATTATTTCCATCCGAATAAATCGAAGGTCAGGCGCTGAGCCAGCGTGCCACGGGTTTCGCCGACTCGGTATGGTCGCAGATAACGCGTAAAGCCGCGGTGATGGGGATTCCCAGGATGAGTCCCATACCGCCCCAGACCCAACCCCAGAATAGCAAGGAAATGGTGATGGCCACGGCGTTCAGGCGCACTTGGCGCCCTACCAATTGCGGCGCAATCAGGTTCTGTGCCACAACGTGAATTCCTGTAAGGACGATTGCAATCAGCGCAAAATGGCTAAGCGACTTCCATTTCACGAGGGCCAACAGAAATGCCGGCAGCCAGGCGAGCACCGCACCGATATAGGGCACCATGTTGAAGATGCCGGATACGATCCCCGTGAGCAAGGGGTAATCCAGCCCAAGCGCAAGAAAGAAAATGCTGCTGAAGGCGATCACCACCAGCGAAACCACCGTCATGCCCACCAGGTAATCGCGCAAAACGTCCCGCAAATCCTCCAGGGTTTCCTTCACTTGCGTGCGCCGAGCCACGGGAAACAGCTGCAGCGTGCTGTGCCAGGCTTCGCGCTTCCCCGCCAGCATGAAAAAAACCAGAAATGGGACGAAGGTCGCCTCCAAGACGAGGGCATATAACGAGCCAAGGCCGCGAACCAGCAGGTTGTGGATCGCCGCGCTATCGGAGCTGGATTCCGTAGGCTTTGGTGTGCCGGCAGGGGTTGTGAGCTCGGTTACGCTTCCTTCGATGCCGCGAAGCTTTCCTTCCACAGCGCCCGTGGCTTGCTGCAAAATCCCCCGGTATTTAGGCCAATCCGCGGCAAAATCCGATACGCGCGTCCACAACCCATAGCCCACGGAAAAGATCACGGTAATCAGCAGGAGCACCATGATCAACGCGCCGATTGTCCGCGGGAGATGTAGACGTTCCAGAAACTCCACCGCCGGATCGAGGAAGTAGGCCAGAAGGATAGACAAGAAGAGCGTAATAACCACCCCGGCAGCGTAATAAAAGAACAGCAGGATGATCGCGCCCGCGACGATGCGCAGGCTGAAGCTCGATGTTGAAACGTGATGGATCGTTGGCGGTGTTTCCGGCGTGGACACTATTCGCCCCTTTCGGCAAACACGGTAACATACTCGGGGAGGTTCTTGGCGATCCTCTCCATCCAAGGTTGCGTCCTATTCACACGGATGGTGCGGCGGATAGCGATTCGCGTGAACAACTTGGAAAACCAGTTCGGGAAAGCGCAAAGGGCGAAATCGCCCCTATGTTAGACTGCCACGAGGCCGCACCTGCTCGGGATTTCACGCACTCATGGCAAAAGAACTTTTCGGCACAGATGGAATTCGCGGTGTTCCCGGAACGCCGCCGCTTGATGACCATACCCTCTTTGCGACCGGGCGCGCGCTTGGCGCTTTTTTGCGCCGCGAGCACGGCGCCGCTCATGTCCTGATCGGCATGGACACGCGGGAATCCGGCCCCCATATCGCCGCAGTGCTGGCTGCAGGACTGGCGAAAGCCGGAGCCAGTGCCGAGTTTGCCGGCATTATTACCACGCCCGGAATTGCCTGCCTGGTTCGCCAAAATGACTTTCAGGCAGGCGTTGTAATCTCAGCCTCGCACAATCCCTATCACGACAATGGCGTGAAATTGTTTTCGCACGCGGGCATGAAATTCCCGGATGCGGAAGAGGAAACCCTGGAGGCGGAAATCCTCCGCCTGCGTTCGGATCCGGTGCCCGGCGAGCGTCCCGAGTTGGTTGCGAATCACGCCCGGCATGTGGAATACATCGATTTCCTGCGCAGCCGCATGATTGACAGCACTGATCTTTCCGGCCTCCGCGTAGTTCTGGATTGCGCAAATGGAGCTGCGTACCAGTTGGGTCCTGAGCTTTTCCGGGCCCTTAAAGCGGACGTGGTGGCTACCCGCGTGAATCCTGACGGCCGCAACATCAATGCGGGCTGCGGCTCGCTCCACCTGGAAGGACTGCAAAAGCGCGTGGTTGCGGAAGGCGCTCGGTTAGGCGTGGCGTTTGATGGCGATGCGGACCGCGCGCTGTTTGTCAGTGAATCCGGGAACGTCGTGAATGGCGATGGCGTGCTGCTGGCCGTGGCGCGCTACCTGAAAGCGCATAATGCGCTCAAGAATCAGCGTGTCGTGGCCACCTCCATGTCCAACCTCGGATTGGAGCGCGCCCTGGCGCGTGAAGGTATTTCGCTGGCGCGGGCGGCCGTGGGCGACCGTTACGTTCTGGAAGAGATGCTGAAATCGGGAAATAACCTGGGCGGCGAACAGTCTGGCCACATTATTTTCCTTGACGACAGTCCGGCGGGCGATGGCTTGCTCACCGCGGTAAAAGTCGCCTGTCTGGTGGCTCTGCGGGGATCACTGGGAGTTCTGGTCGAGGGCCTGAAGGACTATCCGCAGAAAATTGTAAATGTAAAGGTGAAGACGAAGCCGCCGCTTGATTCCCTGCCCGAAGTGGCTCGCGCGCTTACTGAAGCTGAAGCGGCGCTCGGGGAGAACGGTCGCATCGTATTGCGCTACTCCGGCACGGAACCGCTGGCGCGCGTCATGGTGGAAGCCGAACATGACGCGGACGTACGCCAATACTCGGAGTCGATCGCCAACGCCCTGCGCTCCGCCATAGGTGCCTAGACCGGCAGGCCCATTGCAAGAAATCCTGCCCCTGTCGTTCTAAGGGAGATGCCATAGGAGGCTATCCCATGAGAAACGCACTCGTCTCGCTTTTGGCTTGGTTTCGCGCACTATCCCCCGTTCGACGCGGGTTAGTCATTGTCCTGGCCTTGATCCTCGGCTTGTTCATTTATGCCCGATTGAACCCGCCACTACTGATGAAGCAATCTACTCGGCCTAAAGATGTGATTGAAAACGCAGAGTCCGGCTTGAGTGAACTCCAGACCGAACAGGGCCATGCCAGGGTTCAATTGCAGGAGTCCGCCAAATCACTCGCCGTTCCGGCACCCATGGATTTCGGAGGCCTTTCGAATGGCAAGGTGGCTGTGATGACGCCGCCGTCCGTCGAGCCTTTGATTGCGCATACCGCGGAACTTGCCTTGGCCACCAAAGAGTTCGCCAAATCACGTTCCTCGATGGAAGAAATCCTCGACCATCATCGCGGCTATGTGGCAAAGCTACGCATGGTCGGCAAGCCTACGGGAAGCACCCTTTCGGCCACCCTGCGCATCCCCTCGACGGAGTACGGCGCAACGCTGGGCGAGTTGAAAACACTTGGCCAAGTCGAGCGAGAAGAGGAAGCAGCCGATGAAGTCACCCAGCAGCATGCGGACCTGGAAGCTCGCTTGATCAACGCGCAGAACACCCTGCGTCACCTGCAGGAACTCCTGAAGAAACAGACCTATCCCGATCGCAACGTTCTGGAACTGCAGCGTCAAATGGCCAACGTAAATGCCGACATCAATCGCCTGGAAGCAGACCGCATCGCATCGGAACACCGCGTGGTCTTTGCGAACGTCCTGTTCGCCATGCGGGAAGAGATCACTCCGCCAGCGGAAACTCTCGCGGCGCAGTTTCACAACGCAGCCCTTGCCGGATTCTCGGAAGCAGCAACAAGCCTCTCCGCTCTGCTGCTGTTCGTCATCAGCCGGGGACCAGCGTTCCTCCTCTGGCTCGTGATCCTGTATCTGCCCGTCAGATTGGTGTGGCGCCGTTGGCGGACCGCCGAGGTCCGTGTGGACGCGTCGGCCCAAAGTAACTGACAGGAAACTGTGGCCGAGGGACCTGCCTTCTTCCCAAAGACTGTAGGAAACTGGGTGCTAGTCTGTGGGATTTTGTAGATTGGCAAGTGCAAGAGGCGCTGTTAACATCACTTTTTCTACAGTAAGTGCTTTGTTTTAAGTGAAAAAATAGCTTTTCTTGCACTGCCATGGACTTGGCAAAGCGCGTGCATCGTATCAAAACAATTCATGAGATTGGCTTCCCGGGGTGGCCGGTACTCAACCTCGACTGAGTATTCCGGTTATTGGGGGGTCGAATCGATTAACGAAGGGGGCTTGCACCAGCCCCCTTTATTTTTTTGCCCAGACAACGCTATTCCTGCTCGAACCGTGGCCGGACTACCCGTGGGCGCGGACTATCTGAAAAAGCGCAAGACCAAAAAAATGAGCGGCCGGTGGGGGTTCCGGCCGCTCTGGCGTGGGGGATAGAGGGTAGATGTGCCTGAAGTTCGGTTCGTCTCCTTAGTGCTCCGGAGGGGCTGGCCGTTCCACTGCGCTCGCCAGCAGCAGAACGACGCACAGGATTAAGATCCCTACGATCATTCCACCCGCTCCGGGAGCAGAACCTAACTCCCGATCACGTCCATAAGAATGACGGACGCAAGGAAATGCGTCACTAGTCCCCAGGGCTCATTCGCACCAGTACTTCGCCCCGGGACTTCAAGGCCGCCCACGTAGTACCCTTCTACCAGTGCATGCGCGCGTTGATTTCCAGCCACATTTTGAAGGATTCACGGCGCTAACTCATCCCCTCGCATCGCTGGATTTGCTCTTAGTGGTTGACCCGCTTTCTCTCGGCTTCTGCGTAGGCTATGCTCATAACACCATGCACGATCTAAGTTACTTTCGCGAACATCTGGACGTCTTCGCTGAAATGGCGAAACGCCGCAACATCACACTCGACCTCGACGGATTTAGCGCGCTGGATAAAGAGCGCCGCGAGCTGATTACGGAAAACGAGCAGCGCAAAGCGCAGCGCAACAAGGCCAGCGACGAAATCGCACGCCTGAAAAAGGCAAAGCAGAGCGCGGATACGATCCTTGCGGAAATGAAGCAGCTCTCTGAGCGCATCAAGCAGGCTGACGAGCGTGTCGCGGAGTTGGATGCCAAACAACGCGAATTGCTGCTCATTATTCCCAACATTCCCGATGCCAGCGTGCCTACCGGCTTCGGAGCAGACGACAACAAGGAAGTTCGCCGTTGGGGCGCTCAGCCGGCTTTTGATTTTCAGCCCAAGCCACACTGGGAAGTCGGCGAGCGCGCAGGAATCCTGGACTTGGAAGCTGCCACGCGCATTACCGGCGCGCGGTTCGCCGTGTACAAAGGCTGGGGCGCGCGTCTGGAGCGCGCTTTAGCGAATTTCTTTCTGGATGTGCACACCCGCGAGCACGGCTACACGGAAATCCTTCCTCCTTTCCTGGTGAACACCGCTTCTTTGATGGCAGCGGGCCAATTGCCGAAGTTTGCCGCGGACCTTTTCAAATTGCAGGGCAGCGATTTCTGGTTGACACCCACGTCCGAAGTGGAATTGCACAACCTTTATCGCGACACCACGGTGAACGAAGATCAATTGCCCATTCTCGTCACCGCATGGACTTCCTGTTTCCGCTCCGAAGCCGGCGCGGCGGGAAAAGACACGCGTGGCATCCTGCGCCAACACCAGTTTCAGAAAGTGGAACTTTTCAAGTTCACGCATCCCGAAAAAAGCTACGAAGAACACGAAGCATTAACACGCAACGCGGAAACGATTCTGCAAAAACTTGGATTGCACTACCGCACCGTTCTGCTTTGTTCCGGCGATATGGGTTTTGCTTCCGCCAAGACTTACGATTTGGAAGTTTGGCTCCCCTCGAGCAAGGAATTCCGCGAGATTTCCTCTTGCTCCAATTGCGAAGCGTTTCAGGCACGTCGCGCTGGCATCCGCTTCAAACCGAAGGCGGGAGGAAAAAGTGAATTTGTGCACACACTGAATGGATCAGGCTTGGCGGTGGGCCGTACTTGGATCGCCGTGGTGGAGAATTATCAGCAGGTAGACGGTTCGATTGTAATTCCGGAAGTGCTTCGCCCTTATATGGGGATTGAGCGGATTCCCCCTGGGAAGTAGCTCGGCGGGATCCGAAGAGCTTCTTAGTAGGGAGCATATAACATCATTATTTACAATTACTTACAATTACTTTCAATATGGGAGTGGGCCTCCCTACCGCAACCCTTTCGCCGCGCAACCCCTTGAAAGTACAGCTTTTTGTTTGACTCCATGTGATGCCGTGCATACACTCGCCTCAACGCCGTCCATGGGCTAGAAAGGTTGAGTGAGGCGGCGGCCACGCTCATAATCAGAAGAGATGACATTTATTGTCCGCTTGTTGCGGTTTTTATTCTGGGTGGTCGTGCTTTCTTGGAGCGTGGCACTCCTGCGCCGCTTAGTGCGGCGGATGGGCCAAGGTGCGGCGATTTCGCAGGCGCCTGTGGACGTAGCGGCAGATACGAAGGCTCGAAAATTGGTGCGGGATCCCGTGTGCGGGATGCACATTGCTGAAGTGCTCGCATTGCCGCTACGGCAGGATGGTGAATTGTTGCACTTCTGCTCCGCCGCTTGCCGGGACAAGTATTTGGGCGAAACGCGGAAGATAGCCGCGAACGGCTAACGCCAAAGAATTTGTAGAAGTAAAAATTGGTTCCGTACTTAGAGCAAGCCGCTTCAGAAACCCAGCGCAATGGAAAGGACCGAAGCTGATGGCCACGGTCGCAAAGCCCCAAGTCCCAACCCGCCCCACGGGAGCTCCCCCGATGGTGCCGCGGATCGCGCCGCGTGAAGAGCTGAATCCCTTCCGCATCGCGCAAATTCAATTCGATATGGCTGCCGAAGTTCTGAAACTCGATCCGGGACTTCGTCAAGTACTGCGCACCCCCAAACGCATTCTGGAAGTCTCGCTGCCCACGAAAATGGACAATGGGCAGGTAAAGGTGCTGACTGGCTTCCGCGTGCAGCACAACATCGCCCGCGGTCCCGGCAAAGGCGGCATCCGCTTCCATCCCAACGTGACGCTGGACGAAGTGAAGGCGCTGGCCGCGTGGATGACCTGGAAGACGGCTGTGGTGAACGTGCCATTTGGCGGCGCGAAGGGCGGCGTCATCTGCGACCCGAAGCGCATGTCCAAGAGCGAACTGGAGCGGCTGACGCGCCGCTTCGCCAGCGAGATTCTTCCGGTGATTGGTCCGGACAAGGATATTCCCGCGCCGGACGTCTACACCGATGCGCAGACGATGGCTTGGATCATGGACACCTATTCCATGATGATGGGCCACACCGTGCCAGGCGTCGTTACCGGAAAGCCGCTTTCGATTGGCGGATCGGTGGGACGTGCGGAAGCCACGGCACAAGGGTTGGTTTACGTCGTTGAAGAAGCCTGCAAGATGAAGAAAATCTCCTTGCGCGGCGCGACCGTGGCAGTTCAAGGATTTGGCAATGCTGGCGCAACCGCTGCACGGCTCCTGGCGGACAGGAAGGCGAAGATCATAGCGCTCAGCGATACCCGCGGCGGAGTCACGAATTCCCGCGGCATCGATCCCATCAAAGCCATTCGCTATAAAGAGCGTTCCGGCACGGTAGTTGGCATGCCGGGGGCTTCACGCATTTCCAATGAAGACCTGCTGACGATGAAGTGTGACATTCTGGTGCCTGCGGCGCTCGAGAACGTGATTACCCTGCAAAACGCAGAGGCCGTAAAAGCGCGCGTCGTTGCCGAAGCGGCCAACGGGCCGACCACGCCCCACGCCGACGAAATTTTGGCGCGCCGCGGCATCACCATCCTGCCGGACATCCTGGCGAATGCCGGCGGCGTCACTGTCAGCTACTTCGAATGGGTACAGAACCAGGAAGGCCTGTTCTGGGATGTCGATGAAGTGAACCTGCGCCTGCAGAAAGTCATGGTGCGGGCGTTCCACGACATGGTGGACGCCATGCGCAAACACCACGTCCCTCCGCGCGCGGGCGCCATGGTGCTGGCAGTCGGCCGCGTCGCCGAAGCCACGCTGGTCCGCGGCTTGTTCCCGTAGAATTCATTTGGCTCGGTGCCTTTTGGATCTTCAGGTGTGCGGACATTCTCCTCTCCAAACCCATAATCTCCGGCGTGTAGACAATACAAACTCTTCTTCGAGTGAAAAACTCCTTGCAGTGAGAAATTAGTGCGCGTACATTCGCAAGTGCCGGGCGTTTTCTGGGTTGCGGTTAAGCTTCCGTGTTCCAGGTCAAACGTGACCGGCTATTTTCTTCACGGAACGCGAGCATATACAGACGATCATGAGCCATCTTCATGTTCAAGGCATCGCTGCCCCGCCCATTTTGCTGACGATCGCTGGATTTGATCCGAGCTGTTGTGGCGGCGTCGTTGCCGATCTCAAGACCTTTGCGGCTTACGGCTGCTACGGCGTGGCCGCCATTACATCACTGATGGTGCAGAACACCCAGGGCGTGGAGGCCGTTCACAACACGCCCAGCGCTGAACTGCGCGAGCAACTGGAAGTCCTGACGAAAGATTGCAGCATTGCCGCAGTGAAAATCGGCTTGTTGGGAAACCGCGGAAATGCCGCGGTCGTGGCGGAATTTCTCGACGCGAACAAGTTCGCCATCGTGGTGCTTGATCCGGTGATGCGCTCCTCCAGCGATTCCGAACTGCTGGATGCGGTGGGCATCAAGTATCTGGCCACGGAACTCCTGAAGCGCTCCAGCGTCATCACGCCGAACATTCAGGAAGCGGAGATTCTGACCGGCCTCACAATCAAGGACGTAAACGAAATGGAAGCAGCAGCGCGCAAACTGGTGGAAATGGGCGCGCACGCCGTTATCGTTAAAGGGGGCCACCTCGAGAAGGCCGTGGACGTCGTATTTGACGGAAACGAACTCCACCTGCTGAGCGGCGAAAGGGTGAAGCTGGAGCACACCCACGGAACGGGCTGTACCTTTGCTTCCGCCATCGCCGCACAATTGGCGGCTGGAAGGCCGCTGCTGGAGGCCACCACTCTGGCCAAGGCCTATGTCATGAAGGCCATCGAACGAGCTTATCCCGTAGGAAAGGGGCGGTTACCACTCGACCACTTTTACCGCATGAAGATCGAACCGCTGACGCGCGGAACTCATGAGGTGCCGCAGCACGGGTTACACCCTGCGGCCGAACCCGCGGCGCACTGAAGAAGAATTTCGGAGCTCAGGCTCCTCCCGATTTCGATGAGGAGGGCATGTGCAGAAAATCTTCCGATGTGAGAAGTGCCAGCGCGGTATGCGTGTGGTCGGATCCACCGGGTTGGGGAAAGAGGTCGAACGCGTGGTCCTCTGCCCCTACTGTAAAACCAAGAACAAAGTAATGTGGCCCAAGGGCGACAAGTTCAACGTGCAGCGCATCGCCACACGCTAGCTTCCTCTCCACTCCTCCTTACCAACCTCCTCCTCCCCCTCCACCACCGCCTCCGCCCGAACCCCCTGAGCCCCCGCCTCCTCCGGAACCCGGTGCCGTAGCCGAAGAGGAGATGGCACTGGTAAAGGAACTACTGAACGACGAAGCGAAACTCGCTGCCGTGAATGCACCAAAGGAGGCACCCGAGTAGAACGAGGGTGTGTAGGCCGCACCGGAATTGCCGGGCATAGTCCCCGCTGTGGCAAGCACGCCAGAGAATTTCTCCGCCCAATCCTGCTCCACGTCCAACGCCAGCGCGTAAGGTAGGAATTTCTCGAATACCGCGGGAGTCTGTTCCGGCGGCATGGCGCGGTTCAGGCGGTCGCCATCCACTTTACCGAGGAACATTTTGAAGCCTTCCACCTGGTCCAGCAGTCGGCGCCCGGCAATCGTCGGCGCCTTCATCAGATACAGAAAAACAACGTGCAGCAAGACACTTATAATTACGAACACGACCAAGGAAGGAGAAGAACTTTTCAAGAGAAAAAAGAAGCCTAGGCATTCCCCACCCACAAACGGTATGCAAAAGAGCGTTGAGCCAATCGCAGAAAATGTTTTTCCCGCGGAGCCTGGACCTCCTGCGAGTACCGTTCGCCAGGACCCAACAACAGCTTTCAGCAGCCCGGCAACGCCGAAGGACCACAGGGTCAGCCAAAAACACGCAAAGCCGCCGATGAAGAGATGCGGGCCACCTTGGGCCAACAGGTCCACGAGTACGATCGCCACGGAAAGAATCACGGGTGGCAAGAGATAGCGGGAATTGGTGACGAAATAAACCTTGTACTCGGCGTTCTTCAACCATTTCTTGGCGGCAAGCAAGGCTGCTTGTATGACCTCATGATTTTCCTGGTGCAGCCAGATTTCCTTCCGCCCATCGAATAATGCGCCGGCAATCTGCTTTTCGTCGGGAGTCAGCACGCGCTCATCCTTGTCCTGGCGCGTCAGCGTATAGGAGCCTGCTTCTCCCTTGATTTCCAAATAGCCGCGCGCCGCCATATCCAGAATCGCAGCAGCGAACGTTTTATTGTCGAATCCCATGCGCACCAGGTAGCGCATCCCCGCCGGAGAAAGAGTGGCGGGAGGTTCGTAGAGCGGCATGATGATGCCGGGACTCGGGTCGCGTCCAACTTCCGCCCAGGCAATCAAGTAGTAGAGAAGCAGGATCAGAAGGCCGATGGCGAGGAGAAGCGCATCTTGATTGTCGTGAAGAAAGTATTTAGCCTTTTGTGAGAAGGTGGGCGGCGTCACATAGCCCTTAGGCCACATGAGCAGGATGCTCAGGCCTTCCCTGGCGGCCAGCGGGCGCGTGGCGACGAATTGGAATTCGGCGTCCTCGCGCGAAGTGGTCAAATCGGTTTGCCGCGAACCCTGCGGTCCGGTAAACCCGGAAAGTGTCACCTGGTCGGCGGGAATTGCGGGAAGCAAATGCACGGTGGCACTGGCATGATCAATGCGGAAATTCCAGCCCGATCCGGTGGCGTTCCAAAAAAGTTCGTCGTGATCTCTGAAGAAGCGCAACTGCCGGTTGGTCGTGTACGTTAGGATATAGACGTGACGTCCAGGCGATACCAAGGCATTGGGATCGCCAAGGTAAATGCGCACCCCATTGAAGTAGTTCTCGACTCGGAATCTTTCTTCCTCGGAGTCGCATGTGGCCGAGAGCATCTGGAACCCGACGATATAGCGATTGTTGTAGGGGTCCGAATAATGTGTTGGAAAATCGCGAAAAATCCCGTGTCGAATCTGGCCGCCTGCGGCAAGCACGGTGATGGTTTCCGTGACTTGCAGAGACGAATCGTCCTGAAGCGTGACGTCGCTATGGTAATCGAGGATGCGCTCTTGTTGGGCGTAACCCGACGAGGCCCAGATGAGAAGCGCGGCGATCGCAAGCAAAAGTCTAAGGCTGAAGGCTTGGCGCATGGAGAGGTGCACCGTTTCAGTCTAGCGGGAAAGGAGCGCGCACTCAGAGACTTGCGCCGAGGTGGTTATTTGCTAACCAGCAACATCTGGAATGGCGGCGGAAGGAGAAATAAGCAGGGCGCGCAGCTTGGCCCCGCTCTGCAGGTCAAACTCGATGCACGATTCTCCCCGCAACGATGGTGGCCACCGGGCCGCCCCTGAACGATTTGCCGTCGAAGGGTGAATTGCGCGACTTGCTCGCCGACTTTTTCACGTTGTACGTCCATGCCCGGTCCACCGAAAAGATAGTGACGTCCGCGGGCTCGCTGACGGCTAGCTTCCGTTCTTTTCCTAGCACGCGGGCAGGCCCCGTCGTGAAAAGTTCCACCATGCGCATCAGAGGAAGCCTGCCGCTGTGCACGAGCTGTTCCAGGGCCAGCCCCACGGCTGTTTCAAAACCCAGAATGCCGAAGGGCGACTTGTCGAACTCCACGTCCTTGATGGCAGGCTCGTGAGGGGCATGATCGGTGGCAATAGCATCCACGGTGCCATCAGCCAAGCCCTGCCAGAGAGCCTCCCGATCGGCGCGGGCCGCCAGCGGCGGATTCATTTTGTATCGCGAATCGTAGGTCACGTCCTCGTCAATCAAGGTGAAATGGTGCGGCGTGACTTCGCACGTGACACGCAGGCCACTCTCCTTGGCATAGCGCACCTGATCGAGCGAGGCCTTCGCCGAAAGATGCGCGATGTGCAACCGCGCCCCGGTTAGCTCCGCGATCTGGACATCGCGTGCCACGCAAACCGATTCCGCAGCCGCGGGCATTCCCGGCAAACCCAGGCGAGTGGACGCAATGCCTTCGCGCATCACCGCCCCGGCGGCTAGCGAAACATCTTCCGAGTGCTCGATTACGGGAAGTTCCAGCGTGCGGCAGTAATCCATGATCTGCCGCGCCAGTTTGGCCGTGGCGATGGGTTTGCCGTCATCGGAAACCGCCACAATTCCCGCTTCGCGCATCGCGCCAATCTCGGCGATGGCTTCGCCCTTGCTGCCGATACTGGCGGCGCCAATCGGCCAGACGCGTACGTGGCCATGCGCCTTCGCGCGATCGACGATGAACCGCGTGATGGAAGCGTTGTCGTTCACCGGCTTGGTGTTCGGCATGCAACAAACAGCCGTGAAACCCCCTCGCGCCGCGGCGAGCGTTCCTGTCTCGATGGTTTCAGAATTTTCCTGGCCGGGCTCGCGCAGGTGCGCATGCATGTCAATGAAACCCGGCGCAACGATCAGGCCCGAGGCATCAAAAACTTCCGCACCGTTGGCCAGAGAGATTTTCCCAATTGGGGCGATTTCCGCGATGCGCTCGCCGTCCAGCAGAATATCGCGCGGCGCATCCGTCTTTGACGCGGGATCCAGAACGCGACCGTTCTTAATCAGAAGCATGTGCGGATTCCTTGGATTTCGTTTCGCCCCGTACTTCGAGCGCGGGATGCACGCCTTCCGTGGCACCAACCATCAAAAGGTAGAGAATCGCCATGCGCACCGCTACGCCGTTGGTCACTTGTTCAAGCACCGCGGAGCGCGGCCCATCGGCGACTTCCGGAGTAATTTCGGTGCCGCGATTGATGGGGCCCGGATGCAGGATGAGCGCGTCCTTCTTGGCCAGCCGCATGCGCTCCTCGTTTAACTGGTACAGCAGAATGTAATCGTTCTGTGAAAGCGAAGGCTCGTGCAGGCGCTCCGTCTGCACGCGCAGAACAATGATCACGTCCGCGTCTTCCAGCGCTTCTTCGACGCGATAAACGCAGCGAATGGGCGTTCCCGGCGGCCCTATTTTCTCCAGTTCACGCGGCACCCACATGGCAGGCCCGCAGAGCGTGAAGCGGCATCCGAATTTTCCCAGCAGGTGAATGTTGGAACGAGCCACGCGCGAGTGCGCGATGTCGCCCAAAATCGTCACATTCAAATCCTTTAGCGTGCCTTTACGGTCGCGGATCGTCAGCGCATCCAGCAGGCCCTGCGAGGGATGCTCATGCGTGCCATCGCCTGCATTCACCACGGGGATTTCCAGGTGGCGCGCAACAAAGTCCGCCGCCCCCGACGAGGAATGGCGCATTACGAAGCAATCCGGCTTCATGGCGTTTAGGTTGTTGGCGGTATCCAGCAGCGTCTCGCCCTTTTTCAAGCTGGAAGCTTCAGCCTGCAGGTTCATGGTGTCCGCGCCAAGCCGCGAAGCCGCCGTGCCGAAACTCAGCCTGGTGCGCGTGGAGTTTTCAAAGAAAGCTAACACCACGGTCTTGCCGCGCAACGTGGCGAGTTTCTTCAACGGGTGGCGCTGGATTTCCTGGAACGGTTGAGCCTGATCGAGAATGAAAGTGAGTTCGTCCGCGGAAAGCGGTTCAAGGGCGAGCAAATCACGAAAACGATAGGTCACATTTGCACTCAGCGGGTCACGCGGCGGGCCTCGGAGCGTCGAGGATTTCTCCGCCCCTTCCTGAAAGTCATTCTACGCGCAGCCGCGCCACGACGCAAAACAATCGCTGTCGTTCGCTAGGGCTCGACGCGGTCCACCAGGACGACGCGCTCCTCGTCGTCAATCTCGCGCAAGCGCACTTCGATAATTTCCGTGTCGCTGGTCTGGATGTTGCGCCCCACATACTGCGCTTCAATGGGCATTTCGCGGTGGCCACGGTCAATCAGCACGCACAGGGAAACCCGCTTTGGGCGGCCCAGATCGAACAAGCCGTTCATTGCCGCGCGAACCGTGCGTCCCGTGTAGAGCACGTCATCCACAAGAACCAGATCCAGGCTGTCCACGGGAAAAGAAATATGCGAGGACTGCAGCACCGCCTGCGGAGCGACCTTTGACAGATCGTCACGGTACAGCGTGATGTCCAGCGTGCCCACGGGAACTTCCACGCCATCAATCCCGCGCATGGCTTGCGCGATGCGCTGTGCCAGGGGCACGCCGCGTCGCCGGATTCCAATCAACGCCAGATGGCGCGTGCCGCCACTTTTCTCCACGATCTGGTGAGCCAGGCGCTGGAGTGTGCGGTCGATTTCCGCCGCGGACATCAACTGACTTCTTTCGACGAGTCGCATAGTTGCGTAATCCTAGCACAGGTAGAGCCCACAATTGGCGTGACCCCCGGCACAAAATGGCGTGTCGGCTTACGGCGAGCCTTTCCCGGGCGCGTGCTAGACTTCTCCCGGCAAAGGAAGGGACTCCATGAAAATGCACGGGAAGGCTGTTATTCACGCTCTCAAGCTGTCTCTAGGCGCGACATTGGCGATGGCGCTGTTCGTTGCAACGGCTATGGGGGCACAAGCGCCCAAAAAGCCTGCCGCCAGAGCTTCGGCGCGTCCCACGCACCCGAAACTCGTAGTGATGATTGTCGTGGATCAAATGCGCGGCGATTACGTGGACAAGTTCCGCGGGGAATGGACCGGCGGGCTCAAGCGATTGATCGAGGAGGGCGCGTGGTTCCACGAAGCGGCCTATCCCTATGCCGCGACGGAAACCTGCCCGGGCCACGCCACGATTTCGACAGGGGCATTCCCAGCCAGGCACGGAATGGTTGCGAATGCCTGGTGGGACCGCGACCAACAGAAAATGGTTACCTGCACTAGTGATCCCAATGTGAAGAATGTGGCTTACGCAGGCGGCAGCACCAAAGGAGGCGATTCCGCGGCCAAAATGCAGTTGCCCTCGTTTGCCGAGGAACTCAAATTTCAGACAGGCGGGGGTACACGCATAGCCACTTTTTCACTGAAGGCACGCGCAGCCATCACCATGGCGGGTCATAAGGCCGACGCGGTCACCTGGCTGGATGCCAGCACGGGTGCGTGGGTCACTTCCTCGGCGTATGGCAGCACGGTGCCGTTTGTGGAAGAGTACGCGAAAAAACACCCGGTCTCAGAGGACTACGGCAAGACGTGGTCACTCTCACTGCCGGAAAGCGCCTATTTTTATGAAAAGCAGGCGACAGGCGCGCTGGCGCCGGGAGGGTGGACGCTGAGTTTTCCGCACCCGCTACGTGGGAAAGACGGGAGTGCCGCTGCCGATGAGGTGTTCTTCGACCACTGGGTGCACAGCCCCTTTGCCGATGCCTACCTGACGCACCTGGCCGAAGCGGCCATCGATTCGCTTGGCTTGGGCAAAGCGCGCGGCACAGACTATCTGGGCGTGAGCTATTCCACGCTCGATCATGTCGGCCACTCGTACGGCCCTCGTAGTTGGGAGATTCAGGACATTCTGGTGCGGCTGGACAAGGACCTTGGCGATCTCCTGGCACACCTCGACCAGAAAGTGGGCCACGGGAATTACATTCTGGCCTTGAGTGCCGATCACGGTGTCGTGCCGGTGCCAGAAGACATGGCCAGTACGGGCGCTGACGCCGGCGTGTTAAGCATCGCGGAGCTTCAGGAGCGCATGGAAAAGGCTCTGGAGCCGTTCAACTACGCGAAACCGGCACTCGCACGCATCACCGAAGGCAACGTCTATTTCTCGCCGGGAGTTTATGCCCGTCTGAAGCAGGCTCCTATGGAACTGCACGCCGTGATGGACGCGGCTCTCACGCAGCCGGGCGTGGCCGCAATCTATCGCGCGGAAGATTTGAGCGGGGCCGTTTCCAGCAGCTCTGAAATCCGCACGGCCTTGACGCTCAACTATTTTCCCAGCCGCAGTGGCGATCTCTTCTTCGTTCCCAAGCCGTACTGGCTCATGGATGGGTCGCCCGCGGGGAAGAAAGTTGTCGGAGGCACGGGACACGGGACCCCCTACAATTATGATCAGCACGTGCCGCTGTTCTTGCTGGGATACGGGATTGAGCCCGGCCAGTATTTTAGCGCAGTCACGCCAGCGGATATTGCGCCTACTTTCGCTGCGCTTTGCGGCATCACGTTGGCCACGCGCGATGGACGCGTCCTCGCGGAAGCGCTCCATAAGCCCGCGTCCAAATAATCCTACAGCCCTTGCAGGATTTTTAGGTGCATGCAAGGCTTCGTGCTATCCTCATCGCCAACGTGAGTTCCTTGGATCGCGGTGACCTCCAAGTGCAGGTTGGCGCTCTGCGCCTTACTAATCCCGTCATCGCTGCCAGCGGCACCTTTGGTTATGGCTTGGAATTCGCTCATCTGGTTGACCTGAACCGCCTGGGTGGCTTCGTCACCAAGGGCATTTCCCGGGAGCCTATCGAGGGTGCTCCCGCCCCCCGGCTCTGCGAGACCCCATCCGGGATGTTGAACGCCGTCGGCCTGCAGAACGTGGGAGTAGCTTCCTTCGTCAAAGACAAGCTTCCATTGTTGCAAAAATACCACACGAACGTCATCGTCAATGTCTTCGGGTGTGCAATTGAAGATTATGTGGCGGTCATCCAATCGTTGGAGGGTGCCCCCGGGATTGCCGCTTATGAGCTCAATATTTCCTGCCCCAACGTAAAAAAGGGAGGGATGCAGTTCGGAAGTAATCCCGAATTGGTCGCAGATGTCGTTTCGGCAGCACGCCAAGCGGCGAAACAGCGTCCTCTCTGGGTCAAGCTAATGCCATTGGTTACAGACATCGGTCTGATCGCCAAGGCGGCGGAATCTGCAGGGGCCGATGCGCTGACCATTGCAAATACCTATCCTGCTATGGCCATTGACTTTAAATCGGGAATGTCGAGACTGGGGAACCCCACCGGCGGGCTCTCTGGTCCGGCCATTAAGCCCATCACTCTTCGGCTGGTCTGGGAGGCTCGGAAGGCAGTTAAGATCCCGATTCTGGGACTAGGAGGGGTAGAGACGGCAGAAGACGTGCTCGATTATCTATGCGTAGGCGCGTCGGCCGTACAGGTAGGCACGGCCAGTTTTGCTGACCCGAGGGCCAGTGAGGCAATTATCGAGAGTTTGGGGACTCTGGTACGGTCGATTAAATGCAGTAATATCAGTGAATTAAGGGATAGATTTAGAGCAGATTCTGGTTGACATAATGCTGTTTTCCTACTACAATTTTTGAGTATTTGTAGTCAAAAGAACACACTATGAGACGACCACTCTTTGTCACTTGGGCTGCCATAAGGTGGGTGCCGCTAATGTTTCTGTTTGCACCCGGGATGGAAGCACCTCTTGTCGCTCACCTGAGTGAGCCTGTCAAACCCATGAAGGTCTGGGTAGGCAATGCCAGTTGGTATGGCCCAGAGTTCAATGGGAAGCATACCGCCAACGGGGAGACCTTCAGTGCCGAAGGCCTGACCGCAGCCCATCCCAATCTGCCCTTCAATTCCTGGGTGCGCATCGTCAACCCCCGCAATGGCAAGTTTGAAGTGATACGTATCAATGACCGTGGTCCCTACCAAGAGGGCCGCGAAATTGATGTATCCTATCGGGTAGCCCGAAAGATTGGCCTGATCCACTCGGGAGTGAGCCAGGTGCGGCTGGAACTCTTGCAACTGCCGCCACGGCGCGACCGAGACGACGAAAGCCAAAAGTAAGCGTTTCGGGCACGTCCCGAACCGTGACCTTTGACGCCCATCCACGCAGCAGTCTAATCGTTGCTCTCGATTTCGATTCCCTTTCGACCGCACTCAAATTCGCCAAACAAGTTGCGGATCTTGTCGGCATGTTCAAAATCGGGAGCCAACTTTTCACTTCCGCCGGCCCCGAAGCGGTACGCCAGGTGGCGCAGTTGGGCGTGGACATTTTTCTCGACCTGAAATTCCACGATATTCCTAACACTGTAGCGGGCGCGGTGCTTGCCTCCGCGGGCATGCCCGGCGTGCAGCTTCTGAATGTGCACGCGCTTGGCGGCAACGCGATGTTGCGTGCCGCGGTGCAGGCAATCAGCGCGGGCGTACCTATGGGCGCGGACCGTCCGCGCTTACTCGCCGTGACACTTCTGACCAGCATGGATCAGAAAGCGTTGCGTGAAGTGGGGATTGGCGGGCCGCCGGCGGCGCGCGTGGTGAAGCTCGCGAAGCTTGCGCAAAAGGCTGGCGTGGATGGCGTGATAGCTTCCGTCCAGGAAGCCAAGGCCATTCGCAAAGTTTGCGGCAGGGATTTCCTAATCGTAACTCCCGGTGTGCGTCCCAAAGAAGAAAAAACAGCCACGAAGAAAGACGATCAGGCACGTACCGCTACTCCTCGCGAAGCGATTCGCGCCGGCGCCGATTTCATCGTTGTGGGTCGGCCAATTCTTGCGGCACCCGATCCGCGCGCGGCGACGCAGGAAATTGTGGACGAAATCGCCAGCGCCCGCTAGCCAAACCGTTGTGAATCTTTCTCCAAACGCACTCATCAAAAGCGTCATCATCGGCACTGCCGGCCATATTGATCACGGTAAATCCGCGTTGATCGAAGCATTGGCCGGCACGCATCCGGACCGGTTGAAAGAAGAGAAACGTCGCGGCATTACCATCGATCTGGGCTTCGCCTTCCTCGAAGAAAGCGGCGTGCGCTTTGGCTTCGTGGACGTGCCCGGTCATGAGCGCTTCGTAAAAAATATGCTCGCGGGCGTTTCGGGAATTGACCTGGTTTTGCTAGTCATTGCCGCTGACGAAGCGATTCGCCCGCAGACGCGGGAGCATTTCGAGATTTGCCGCCTGCTCGGCGTGCAGCGTGGCGTAATCGCCTTGACGAAAAGCGATCTGGTGGATGCGGATACGTTGGGGCTCGTGCGGTTGGAGGTCGAAGAGTTCGTCAAGGGCTCGTTTCTTGCTGGTGCGCCAATTCTGGCTGTCAGCGCGAAAACAGGCGTAGGGATTGTGGAGTTGAAGGACGCTCTTGTCCATGCGGCGCGCCAAACAAGCGAACGCGACACGGCCTGCTACTTCCGTATGCCGATTGACCGCTCATTTCCTATCAAGGGCTTTGGCACGGTGGTGACCGGCACAGTGGTTTCAGGCCAAGCGCGCGCGGGAGAAGAGGTTGAGCTGCTGCCGTCGCACCAGATTCTGCGAGTGCGTGGATTGCACTCCGGGGGAAAGGCAGTCGAGCGAGTGCAAGCAGGGCAACGCAGCGCCGTCAATCTATCTGGAATTGAGCACACGGCCATCCAGCGGGGCATGGTCATTGCCGCGCCGGGGCGTTTCGGCGCAACACGCCGCGCGGATGTTCGCCTTGAATTGCTGCCCACGGCGCCGCCTCTGAAACATCGCTCGCAAGTCCATTTCCACGCAGGAACGGCGGAGACCATTGCCGAGGTTTATTTGCACGAAGGCACTCCCCTTCTTTCGGGAGAAATTGGTCTTGCGCATTTCAAGCTGCAGGAAGAAATCTTCCTTGGGCGCGGAGACAGGTTCATCATTCGCCAGTTTTCGCCCGTGGTGACCATCGGGGGCGGCGCGATTCTTGATCCGATGGCGCGGAGACCCGCGCGCAAGGACACTGGCCGCATCGGTTATCTCGAAACCCTGGAAAAGGGTTCTCGCGAGGAAATTCTGATGGCGCTCGCCGAACGAAACCTTCTCGGCGTTCCCCTGCGGGAGATCATCCTGCGCACCGGATGGCTCGAAAGCGAAGTGCGAGCCGCGGCGGATTCGCTGGCGCAAGCGAAGCAACTCCGCGCTGTATCCTCGGAGCCGCTCATTATCCTTTCCGAGAAAACGTTTCTCGAAATCTGCGAAAAGCTTCTGGCCCGTGTCGAGCGTTTCCACAAGGAGAACCCGCTTCTGCCTGGCATCTCGCGCGAAGACTTGCGAAACAGCCTCGGCAAACGCGTGCGACCGGAATCCTTTCGGACCGCGCTCGAGGCGCTGGTGCTACAGAGTAAGTTGCAGTTGCAAGCGGAACTGGTCAGGAAGCCTGGCGCGGAAATCACCCTGACGCCGGAAGAATTGCGCGCCAAACAACAGATCGAACAAACCTTCGCGAAGGCGGGACTAGCTGTGCCTTCGGTGAAAGAAGTATTCGCCCAGATGGCCATCGAAAAAGCGCGTGCGGAAAAACTGCTGCAGATCCTGTTGCGGGAGAAGACGCTCGTCCGCGTCTCGCCCGAGCTAATTTTTCACGCCGCCGCGTTGGACCGCCTGCCCGGACTTCTCCAGCAGTACAAAAAGGCGAAGAACGAGCGAATCAGCGTCCCGGCCTTCAAGGAGCTCGCCGGAATCACTCGTAAATATGCCATTCCTCTGCTCGAATACCTCGATCGCCAGCGGTTGACGCGCCGCGCAGGGGACGAGCGTGTTATCCTGTAAGGGACGGACTGGAAACAATGCCTCAAGAAAATCGAAACTGCCCCGGTTGCCAAGCAGCCGGAGAGTTAATCTTGGAGTGGAGATAGAACATGGGTGAATTCAGTATATTTCATTGGCTGATTGTTTTGGCCATCGTCCTGATTTTCTTTGGTGGGAGGCGCATCCCAGAGGTCATGAAGGGACTGGGAGAGGGCATCCGCAGTTTCAAGGATGGCATGACTGGGGCTGCCCAGACCCCCTCGGCGCCGTCAACCCAAGTATCGGCTCCGACTGGGGTTGTCGTTAAGCCTGGCCGCGGACAAGTGGCGATCAGCTGGAATGCGAGCATTGGCGCGACCAGCTATAACGTGAAGCGATCCGGGACGAGTGGAGGCCCTTACGCCTTGATAGCCTCGACTGCTGCCACGAACTACTCGGATGAAGGATTGGCGAACGGAACCTACTATTACGTGGTCACGTCCACGAGCTCCCTCGGAGAGAGCGCCCATTCTGTGGAGGTGGGTGCCACGGTGGCGTAGTTTGCAGTTTCTGCGGAGAATTCAGCGAAAAAGAGAATTTCGATTTTGAACGACAGCCACTATGGAGCTGCGGCTGGACTTGTGCCCAAATATTATCTGCCAAGTGTTCTTCTTTCGGAAAACTGCCCGGAGATATCAAGACGTCTTCTTTCCGCTTATTGGCATGAAAAACCGCGGGGCTCCCGCCAGGAAGCGGCGGGCAAGTGCGGACTCTCTCTGCGCTACATTTCCTGACCCTCCGTCCAGCCCAACTCCCGCAGCGCGGCAATGAGATGTGCCAGGGGCAATCCTACGACGTTGTAGTAGCACCCTTCGATGCGCGGGATGTAGCGCCCGGCTCGCCCTTGAATCGCATAAGAGCCGGCCTTGTCATAAGGCTCTTCGGTGGCGAGGTACTGCGAAATGTCGTCCGCATTGAATTGAGAAAAAGTCACCAGCGTGGTTTCCACGAAGTGCAAATGCTCTACATCCGGCAGCCGAATCAGGGAGACGCCCGTATGCACGGAGTGGGTTCGCCCGGAAAGTTGTTCGAGCATGCGGCGCGCATCATCGGTGGAACGCGGCTTGCCCAAAAGCTGGCCATCCAGGGCTACCACGGTGTCCGCGGCAATCACGATTGCAGTGCCAACAGCGCGGGCGGCCACAAGATCCGCCTTGGCGTCCGCCAACCTCTGAACAAGCTCCTGAGGCGTTTCTCCGGGATATGGAGTTTCATCGACGGCGGAGGAAACTACAGCGAACGATAATCCGGCATCACGCAGGATTTCCGCGCGGCGCGGTGAAGCGGATGCAAGAATAAGTTTCATGGAACAACCCTAGCGGGAAGAATACTACAGCCCGCGCGCCGCGTTAATTCACAACTGGCGGGCGCGGCGAAACGAGCTGACAGCAAACGCAATGAATATTGCGGCGATGAGAACGGACACACCGATGAGCCACGGAGCCACGTCGCGGGTCCATGCGCGGAGGGCAGAATTCAGCCACCCCAGCGCCAGTATCGCGAAAGCCGCACCAATCACTTCATGGAACAATTGCCGGAAAACCCGCCATAACCTGCGAAATCCGCGTGGTTCCTCCGCGCGCGTGATTCGTTGTCCTGCCGTGGACATATCTGCCATCTTAACGCAGATTGCCGTGAATGGGCCTCGCATGGCCCCGCCAGCCAGTCCCAATGTACAGGCACCTGCCTATGAATACTTTGAAGACAACGCTAAAAGCGCATCTTGTATCGAACAGGGTGTAAGCCTAAAATCACATCAGGAGTATTGGGGGAGCCACCCTTGCAACTTGACGATCATCTCAAGAATCTGCTGCGCGAGCTTGGCCATGCCATCAATGACACGGTCTCCGAATCCGACCGCATTACCGGCGCCATTGCCGGAGTGCGCGCGCATGGCTATGACATCGTCCTGAAACTTGACGCCACTATCGGTCTGGCAAAACGTGATGGCAACACTCCGGAAGGGGCGCAATTGAGCACGCAGGACCGCCGCTTCCTGGAGTCCTTGCGCATACAGGTGGACCAGGATTCTATGGAACAGGAACCCGAGAAGCGCCCTGCCGCGCGGCTCACCATGACTCCCCAGGATGTTCGCTTCCTGAAATCATTGCGCATCGCCACGGACGACATCGAATGAAGCATGTTTTCCAATCCGCAAGTGTTGGCGCTCTGGCTTTGCTTGTGTGCGGCGTGTTCGACGTCTCCAGAGCGGCGGCGCAAGTACCGGTGCCAGTAGTCGCGCCGGTCATTGTGGATACCGCAGTGCCCATCATTGTGAACGAGATCAAGCCGCAGCCCAAATACACGGGGTTGGTGAAATTCCAGGGGTTTGTGATGAACGCGAATATTGCGCAGGTGACCGTGCGGGCCATGGGCGATGACCTGTCAATCCAAACCTTTCCGCTAAGCGAAAAGGCCTCTGCGAAAATGCAGCAGATCATTGATAAGGGCGGCTATCAGCACGGCGACAAGATTACCGTGTATTACGACCCAAAGTCCCGGAAGGCCATAAGGTTCAAGGGTAAACCGTCTCCACCTCTGTAAAGGAAGCGAGCCATGCTGCGCCTTCCCGCCGTTGCAGGTAAGTTTTATCCTGCCAATCCCAAGGAACTCTCCTCCCTGATCGCACAGTTCACTGAGAAAAATTCTGCGCTCGAGCCGTTGCATGTGCGCGCCTGCCTGGTGCCTCATGCGGGTTATGTCTACTCTGGAATGGTGGCCGGCGCGGTGTTCTCCAGTATTTTTCTGCCAAAGAAGATCTTGTTACTGGGCGTGCGCCACTATCCGCGCGGAGCATCATTAGCCATCCTCTCCGAAGGCTCCTGGCGAACGCCCTTGGGCGATGCCGCGATCGATTCTTCCTTTGCACAGCGTCTGCGCGCGGCTTGCCCGGCCTTACACGAAGACGCCGTGGCACACAGCCAGGAACACTCGCTGGAGGTGCAACTTCCCTTCCTGCAACAGCTCGACCCGGGATTTTCCTTTGTGCCCGTGGTGCTCGGCACCATTCGCTTCGATCAACTCGTGGAGGTGGGCGAAGGAATCGCCCGCGTCTTGAGCGATGACAAGGAAGAGATTCTCGTGGTGACCTCTTCGGACATGAATCACTATGAAGACGACGCATCGACACGCCGCAAAGATCGCAAAGCCATCGACGCCATGCTCCAACTCGATGCCAAAGGGCTCTATCAGACCTGCTTTGAAGAAGAGATTTCCATGTGCGGTCTGGGGCCCGCTGTGGCCATGCTCACGGCCATGAATCGCTTGGGCGCCAAAAAGGCTGATCTCGTGCGCTACGCCACTTCCGGAGATGTGTCAGGCGATCGCGACGCTGTGGTGGGTTACGCGGGAATGACTTTTGCCTGATGTAGGCGCAAAAAAATCCGCGCTATCGACAGTCACACAACGGAGGTCTGGGGAAGTGTCTATTCGTTCCCTATTGTTATAGGGCCGCGGAACTCTTAGTGCGGATGCGCGCCGCCCCCTCCTCCCGAAGGATGGGAGGTACCAGAGGAGCTTGCTGAACTCGCGGAGCTGCGGCTTCCGCCCCAGGACCCACCAGATGAACCACCAGAGGCTCGCGACGATCCACTACCTTCCGAAGTGCGGGCTGGTGCAGGCGTAATCGCTGGACGCGGCGGCGAAGTTGCACGCGGCGCAGTTGGTGGCGCACTCGACGCGCGAGTCGTTGATGCATTCGGCGGTAGATCTTTCCCCGGCACAGCCGTCGGCGTTTTTTCACCGTTGGCGACTCGTGCAGAGTCTGGCAAATTGTTCGCGCTCACAAAGCGATGTTCTTGCGGATCATAAGTGATCGACGATCCGACTGCCGCTGCCGCAGTGCGGCCCGTCATATTGTTTGCGTACATCGTCCGTGAGACCCGAGGCGGCGCTGCACTGACGGCGGGGCCGCCCGCGAGTGTTTCGCGAGGAATCTGTTTCACTACTGTCCAGGTCTTCGTGCCGGGCGACATCCCGGACTTCGCAATTTCGGGCCCTTGCACCGGAAACACGCCCTGCCCGATATTCACCGGAGTCTTGCCACTCTTATCCAGGGGATGAAGCGGCACGATGCCCATCGTCGAACCAGAGCGCACCCACACGGCAGTCACTGGACGCCAGTACACAGGGCGCCCAAATCCAAAACCCGACGGGTTCCACACCCAGCCGTATACCGGCGAAAAGATCCACCCGCCGTAGTGATAGGGCAGCCAGCCCCACGGGGCAGCCCCGAGGAACGTCCAGCCAAAAAACGGATCGTAATACCAATCGCCGAATGAAAACGGAGACCAACCCAACCCCATTCCAAACGGCCGCCAGCAGTTACCGTATCCCATCACGGAAAACCATGAGCCATATGTGTAGAGATCCCCAAACCCCGCCGTGTAATCGGGCGAACTCACATACTGGCTCGAAGAAGTCGTGGCCGCAATGTCGTTCTCGATCCGCCCCGAAACCCAGTGATCAAAGTCGTCGTTATCCGCTGCGCGACCGATCACCATATCGTTCGGGCTCCCTGCACGCACGGAAAGGGATTGGCCCTTTTCCAGCGGCGTGGATTCCTCGTTGCGTACCACATTGACGCTGCCGCGCTCCACTTTCACCGTGCTGCCATCATCAAAATTGTCGAGGCGGAATGTGGCCCGGCTCGTAGTCTCCACTGTGAAGTCCCCGCCAGTTACGCTGAAGTAGTCGCCATTCGTCGGGCTGACGTAAAACGACGCAGTTCCCTGGCGCAGCACCAGCCGCGTGATTCGCCCGCCGTCATGGAGCGACAAATCATAGAACTCCACCATCGTATTCTCGCTCAAGAAAGCCATCGCGCCATTCTCGAATTCCACTGCGGCGCGCCCGCTTTCCGTGGCCAGAACATAACCCTCGCGGAGCGGCAGATTCAGCGCCGCCTGCTCCCAGGTTGCGTTCCCCGCAATGAGCGGATCGTCGTGGAAACTCCGCGCATAGCGCACGTCGCCTTGTAGCAGGCTTAGCCGGATGATGCGCACGTGACTCGCGTCCGCAAAAACCGTCGAAGGCATCACCACGCTAATGGCCAAGACCAGCAGCCCAATGGAGCATAGGTAGCGTTTCATGGGGAACCTCGATGGGGGGAACATCCCTCTGCCTATTAGACGATAGCGCAATTCAGTGCGTTGCGTTAAAGAATAAAGGGCAGTAACCATAAGAACCACCTGGGTCCGGCTTCGGGCCGCTCTTCTAAGGGATGACGGGAAATCGCTTGGCCATCATCTTCACGATCTCCACGAATCGAGCCTGCGAAGCCAGTGGAACATCTCTGGCTGCCTCCCTGAAAATGAATGAGTTAGAGGCCATTTCACTGCTGATTCGGTGTTCTGCTATCATTCTGAAACCATGCCGAGAGCTGCACTGCGCGCCATCCTGCTGGCATGCAACTTCGCGCAGGACAGCTCTGCGTGCCCCGGTGGAGAAAAGAAACCATGACGGAACCTTCCGGACTCAAGCACATTCCCTGGAGCCAGGTCGAACGCGAACGCCTCAACGACACGATCGAGCGCGAAATGCTCCATGGCGACAAACTGATGCTCGCGCGCGTCTTCATGAAAAAGGGCGCGCACGTGCCGAAACACCAGCATCACAACGAGCAGGTCACCTATATCCTTGAAGGCGCGCTGAAATTTGCGGTTGATGGCAAGGAAATTGTGGTCAAAGCGGGAGAAGTGCTCTGCATTCCCTCCAATATGCCCCACGAAGCCTGGGCCGTGGAAGACACGCTGGATCTGGATGTGTTCACGCCGCCGCGCGAAGATTGGCTCAACAAGTCAGACGATTATCTGCGCCACGGCCGCTAGCTTGCATTATTTTTCCGCTGCGCGCTCCATAGCAATCCTTCACCCTCAAGATATCTAGACAGTCCATTACTTGCTTAGGGGAGGGAGATATTCCTTTTGATATTTCGCGAGGTCGACCTTCTGCCAGTCGCCGCGCATGATTCCTTCGCGAATTTGCTCCGGCTTCTTGCCCCGGCGCGTCTGTTCGTAGGAATAAAACGCCTCCTTCATGCAGATATTGCAGCCGGACCCGTGCCTGCTCACAAAGCAGTCCAGCAGGCTGCCGTGCCCCTGGCTGCGGTCGCAGTGGCAATAGCAGGGCTGCTGGTAGAGCACTTTTTCCACGCGTCCCGCCACCGCATAAGCATTGAAGATCAGCTTGTCCGTGAACAAAGAGGGTTCCATCGTTTGGGGCAACTCGCCCGTTGCCGGCTGCGCGTGGAATGCGGGGACGGGCTCATTGCTGGCGGCGGGCTGCATTCCCGGCATCTGCTGCGACTGCGAGGCGGCAAATTGCGGCGCCAATAACAGTGCTCCGGCCGCCACCAGAAGCGCGGTGATTGTCAGAACCTTGCCAAAATGTCTCATAGAACCCCTCTTCCCGGCTGAGTCTTCATCTTTTCACTTTACGTGGCTGCGCCGCGAATTACCAGTTGCGTGCCGCAACAAGCACGCCTCCCCCCTGTTTTTTTGAAAGTGTTGATTCTAGAGGTGGATGAAGTTGTTTGATTTCATGCAGATTCGAAAGTGTTGATTCTGGAGGGGGTTGAGGGTGCTCGTCGGTGGAGAAAAGGCGAATATGGCATCGAGGTCTGGCCATTGGCCGACGGAGCGGATAAAGACAGTTCACAGTTATCAGTTGACAGTTTACAGCCTGCGGACAAAGGAGAAGAAAGAGGGACGGTAACACAGAGATCATAGAGATCGGAACATAGAGGACACCGAGAAAGAGAGGAGAGACGGGCCGAAGCGAGCACATTGCCGAAATGGAACGGTTGGTCATGTTAGAGGGGGGGTGTACCCCCCTATTTTGCGTATCAAGGGGAAACAAAGGACTTGCGGGAGAATGGCTTGTATCTAGGGGAAACAAGGGGGTTAGGCTGGGTAAGAGCGAAGGAGAGACGAAAGGCGAGTGTGTGGGGCGTTCCGAAATGGCACAAGAGCCGCGACCCTTCAGCATAGCAGATGAAGCATCGCACATTATGTAACGTATGTCTACTGTTATTTAGTAGGTACTACATTCGAAACTGGTACCTGGTTGGAAGGGGAAGGTTATTGGCAATGCGGTATCAGCGACAAGGAGGCACAAACTTCCATATAACGCAGAGGCGCAAAGTTCGCAGAGGGAAGAAGACCCAAGACCCAGGTAAGAAATCGAACCTGGGGCACCCGCCGTCGCGTGGGGAGGCCGCGAAGTGAAAATGTCGGCCCGCTGATGATTCAATAGAAAGTAAGGAGCAATTTGATAGAGTAAGGAATAAGAGGAACGACCATGAAGAAACAGGCAAAGGTCTTGAGCAGGGGGCGGGTCACGATTCCAGTTGCAATTCGGCGGAGCTTAAGACTGCGTGCGGGAGACTGGTTGGCGTTTGAAGAAAATGAAGCAGGAATGCGTGTGACGGGGGTGCGAAAAGAGAGTCCATTTGAGAAGTACGAGGGAATCGGCAATCCCGGGATTGGAAAAGGGAGGAAGGGCATCCAAGAGTGGCTGCGGGAGTTGCGTGGTGAATAAGGCTAACAGTTGGGCGGTACGACCAGTTGCTTGGCGGCAATTCATGTATGAGAATGAAGTTCTCTTGGCGCAAAGTGGTATAAAGTAGCGACGACAGACTGGGGATAGCATGAGATGAGCACCCGAACCAAAGACACCGAGTTGTATCAGGAACCCGCTTATGGCGTGTCCGAGGCTGCCGCATATCTGAAGGTGCCATACAACACGCTGCGGTACTGGCTAATGGGATTTAAGCGTATGCCGCCCGTGGTTGTGCCCGTTCAAGCGGACCCCGTGCGTCTTTCTTTTTTGAATCTGTTGGAATGCCACGCCCTTGCGGGAATGAGAAAACTTTACGACCTGAAACTGCCGAAGGTGAGGGCGGCCCTGACGCAGGTGAACGAAAAGCTGGGCAAACCTCACCCGCTGATCACGCAAGTGTTTCTGACCGATCGAAAGGACCTATTCATTGAAAAGCTGGGCGAGATTATCAATGTCTCCCGGCCGGAACAGCAGATGGGTTTTGATTTCTACAAGATGTTTCTGGAGAGAGTGGAAGCAAGCCCCCAAGGGAGGCTGAAGTTTTTTCCATTCGTGATGGAGCCGAAGGAGAAAGAGCCGAAGACCATCGAGATTAACCCGTTCGTCGGGTTTGGGAAGCCGGTAATCTCCGGGACTGGTATCTCCACTGCTATAATCGCCTCACGTTTTAACGCCCGTGAGTCCGTGACGGAACTCGCTGAAGAGTATGGGTGCACGCCGAGACAAATCGAGGAAGCGATCCGCTGGGAGCGGCCATTCCTTATGGCCGCCTGACGAGTTCGTCCTTATATCTAGATGAAAATCTCTGCAACGCAAAGGCAATCCTCGGCCTGCTTTCGCGGGTGGGCGTGAAACATGAACGCCATCTCGAGCATTTCCCTCGCGGGACGCCGGACCATGATTGGTTGCCGATGGTTGGCCAGAAAAAATGGGCGCTGCTAACGGCGGACAAACGAATTCGCTACAACATACTGGAGGAGAAAGCGCTGGCTGAATGCTGCGTGAAGGAATTTGTGTTTGCGTCGGGAAACCTGTCGGGTGAAGAGATGGCCGTGGCTCTGGAGAGAGCTTTACCCAAAATGGTTCGTGTGGCGGGCCGCACGGAGCCTCCGTTCGTGGCGGCTATCACACGTTTGGGAGAGGTGCATTTGCGTTGGCCAAAGTAGAGGCTTTTTTGAAGGAAGGGCCTACGACAGATTTTGTGATGGGAGCGCACGCGCTGGTGCAGGGATATACGTTGTTGACGCTGGACGAGCGGATGTATCGGGCGGCGTATCCGCGACTGGGGATTGTGACCGTTTGAAGGATAGAAACCCAAGACCTACCCGCGAAGGGGAGGTTATCAGCGATCGGATATCAGCGATCAGGAAGCAAGAGAAGGCTTACACAGAGGTCGCAGAGGACACAGAGTGCGCAGAGGTAAGAAAACCCAAGACCCAGGTAAGAAATCGAACCTGGGGCACCCGGCAAAGAGAACAGTTATCAGCGATCAGATATCAGCGATCAGGAAACGAAAACTTCAAGAAGAATTAGGCACCCGGCGTTTTCAAGGGCCGACTGTCCAGAGAATAGCGATGCGTTTTTCAACTGCCGCGAAGTCTTTATCGCTGGTGGCGAGCGAGGCGTTGCGATTGG
Source organism: Candidatus Acidiferrales bacterium (assembly GCA_963702915.1). Lineage (GTDB taxonomy): Bacteria > Acidobacteriota > Terriglobia > Acidiferrales > UBA7541 > Acidiferrum. The sequence goes on along the minus strand of OY969770.1, from coordinate 3,815,985 downwards.
CAGCCAGGGCGGCGGCGAAACAATCGGAATAGGGCAGTTTGAGTTCAGCACGCAGTTCGGCCGCGGCGCGCGTCAATGCAAGGTCAGCATCGACGATTTCCAGCGGGAGCTGTGCAATGTCATCCAAGGTTTTCCGCGCGACGCCAGGCCCCTTCACGCGCCAGGTGGAGTAATACACTTCTCCCCAATTCACCACCGACATCAGCAGTTGGCGTTTACCCTCGAGGCCCAAACGAATCAGGTCTTCGACCTTGGCGGCCCCGGGCCGGTCTTCAAAGAAAGTCATAAGCGCGCTGGCATCAAAAACGACGCGTTTCAAAGTTCGCGGTCCCGTTTGCGATCTTCCAGTAGAGCTTTCAGCGGGGAGGGTTCGCCACGGAGCGATCCGCGCAGGCTGCGGATGAACTCCGGGGTTAAGGGTTGCAGCACCAGGCGGTTTTCCTGCTCCAGAAAAGCAACCTGCGTTCCCTGTTTGATGGAATACTTACGCCGCAGCTTGGAAGGAATAACCAGTTGGCCTTTGGTGGTAACAGTGGAAACTTCCGTCTTCATATAAACTCCAAGGGACAATGCAAGATCATTGTACCGTCTGACTGTATGTAAGTCAATATGCAGAGCGTCTTACATTGTTGTAGAAATACTACATAAAAATCGCGTGGAGACGATTGACCGCGCGGACGGCGCGCGCGAGCGATTAGCGCGGGAGCAAGCTGAAATGCGCGCCGAGGTAGTACGCCCAGAGCAGAAGGGCGAGCACGCCTTTCCAAAAAGTGAGATGCAGAAAGCCGATGGTGAAGAGCCACGCGGCGCACCATAGGGTCCCCGCGGAAGTGTGCTGCACGATTCTTATTCTGTTTCTCGTCATATCTTCTCCTCCGTGACTTGATCTCTGGGTTCGTAGCAATGCCGCCCGGGGGTTCTGCGCACATGAACGAGGTAGCCGCGCGCAGTCACCTTTGGTCACTTAGGGAGCAGTTTGGGTTTCTCTTGAGGTGTTCAAAATGGGGAGCTGCGCCATTAACTCCAGCCTGCATCGGCTTCACGGGTTTGTGACATTCAGGGCAACTAAAACCAATGAAGCCTTCGGCAGGTCTCAGGCTCATTGAATCGACGAGTTCCCTCAGCGCGTTTGCCAGATCGATATGAATCAAACACTGTTCCATTCGCGGCATCGTGGTTCACCTCGGAGGTGATATTTTGGAGGCGGTTTCGTCTGCGCCAACTGCCGCTCTCACCTTTTCTCGCCGAACTCAATCATCTTCAGAGCGAAGTCATCCCACTTCATTCGGTGCCCTTTTTCGTGGTCTTTAGGTACCCATTCAACCCCACCCTTCGAGATCAATAGATGCCCCAGAACGCTTCCGTTTTGCTTGATGTTGAACTCAATGTCCTTATTAGCAACATCAAATGCGGCCGTTCTGAGCGTTACGTCGTAGGCCATATGATCATCCTCCTTGCAACTGGATTTCAAGAGCTCTTAACGAATCTCTGGAACGCCGTTTCGGTGAAGCATTCTTGGGAGGGGTCGTGCGCCCAGGAGGCTGTCAATTCAGCTTCCAAACCCTCTCGTAGGCATCCTGCGCCATCTGCTTTGCCCTGTCTTGGATTGTTTTTTCATTCCATCCCGCTGCGAGTTTCCCATATTGCTTTACGAACTCCCGGACACAGTGGAGGTTTTCGGTTTTTCTGGACAAGTCTCCCTCTAGCCGCTGAATCTTTTTCTCAGGTAATTGGTTCCCAAGACTAGAGTTCGCCCTGAAACTCAGCACAAGTAAATTGCCAATATTGTCGATTGCGGCGAGCGTTGCGGGGTCGATTGTCGTATCGTCACCGGGCTTCTTGGGAAGGAAATGCTCTATGTTGTGATTCTTTCGTTTGACGCCTTCTAGTGGGTCGAATATGGGTGTGCGTTCACCTGGAGCTAGGTTGGCGTTATTGAAGCGATCAAAGATATAAGCAATAAGCGGAATGAATTCGTCAGAATACGTAATCTCACAAAACCTACTTATGAATTCGTCTTGAGATGCGAGCCGCTTCTTCAGTTCCAAGATGAAATCGTTCGTTGTTTTTTCAAACTCTTTTGTTTTTGCGAACTGATGCGAAAAATCGGCGTATAGTTTCTCGACCTCATTCCCGATTCGAGAGCAGACTGCGTTATTTATGAAATGGTATCTTTCCATCGAATCGAGCAATCTTACGAAAGTCTTCGCTGCGGCCTTAGTAGTGCCTTCATCGTTTCTAGTAATGGCAGAGCTGGCGGCATAAACCAAAGGATAAATTTGGGACACTCGAAAAAGTCTAAGCGCCTGCAATGCCAGGTGAACTCGTTGAAACTTGTCAGCGTCGCTTGAAATGGCCTTGATCCCTACCGACTCGAAATAATCTTTGATCACAATATTATTGTTCTCTTTTCGAGCGATATTGTAGAAATTAGCGAATTGGCCGAGCTCATCCACAAACCGTTCGGCACCTCCAATAGTTTTGCAGTATTCCTTTAAACGAGGGTACAGAACAGATTTGTTCACGTAGCCTTTTCTCGATACATAGAAATACTTCAGCATTTTTAAAATGGTCCCGTCTGACTTATTGATAATGTCCTTCCATTTATCGTCCAGATCCGAAACCTTCTGTTGGTACAGGTAATTCTTAAGGAGGTCTGAAACTTCGAGGTCAGTGCCGCGAGCATTTGTTCGCTCGAAAATGCTAAATGCTTCTTCATCGCCGTCTATGTCAATCCTAATTACCCGAGCATCATAGACTGCTCTCAGGAGGTTGCTCAGCTTCTCTTTGTCATAAGCATGAATGCATTTCTGGAAATAGTCATAGACTGGCCTGAGATATCGACTCTGTCGCTTGACGGCCTTGGGACCTATTTTTTGTGGAAATACCCCATCCCAGTCGGAGTTGGTCATCTCGTTAAACACATCACGAATGGCTTCAGATGCGACCAGGAGGGGACCCTTCGATTCGGCAGTAGTTGGATCAGTGACGGTAATTCTCTTCTGGGTTTCCTGGGCGATGCCTGCCAGGCCTAGTTTCTTTGCTAGCTCCCTAGATGCTATTAACAATAGAAATATGGTAGTGAGTCTCTGCTGGCCGTCAACAATAATGATTCGGTCATTGGCCTGCTCAGAGATGTTGAAGATAAGAGTGCCGAGAAACAATCCGCGGCCGCCCTCAGTTTCAGTCTCAAGGTCCGTGAAGAATTCTCCGGCCTCGTCAGTGTCCCAAGCAAAACCACGTTGGTATTTTGGAACAACAAACTGTTCAGCTAGGGTGAGGATTTCACCAATCGTTGAGGGTTTTGGGTGAATCATTGTCGGGGATCTCCATTTAGAGCGATTCGTACACTATCTGGGAGGTAACTGCTTAGGGAATTAGATCACGACTGGATCAAGGATGGAAGGTGTGGTCGCTCATCCAGCATTAGCGAGGGCTACTAGGATTAATGGTTGCGGGTAGAGAGCAAGAAAAGATTCGGGTTGGGAAATGACGAGCAAAGAGGCCGTGATGATTTAGAAAACGACGGGGGAACGCATCAGGCGAGGAAGATTTGGGTTTCGGTCTTGATGATGAAGAGGGCGTCGGAGTCCGAGTGGCCGTGGGAGCGGAATTGTTGGAGGGCGTCGTCTAGGGTGGGGGCTAGGACGGAGAAGATTACGGCGCGGTTGTGGCGGCCGATGAAATGGAAGCGGCACTCTTGCTGGACGAGTTGGAGCTTTGCGGACACGTGGTCCAGACCGTGGCGTAAAGGCGCCCGCCTCGGAAGGCGGCCTCTACAGGATCGATCCACAGGATCCGAATCGAGATCAAGAGAAAACTGAACGCAAGAGACAGATAATTCGATTTGCACCATTTCGGAGCTGAGGCGTTGCGTGGTGAGAGAGAGAAAATCGTAAGAAAGTTCTAATCCAACGGCTGTGCGATGCGTGCGAAGGGCGGCTAAAACGGTGGTACCGCTGCCGGAGAAGGGGTCGAGGACCAAATCGCCTTCGTTGGAGGAGGCAAGGAGGATGCGTTCGAGGAGGGCGACGGGTTTTTGGGTGGGATGTTTGCCGAATTTCTTTTCCCAATTTTCGGGAGGCTTGATTTCCCAGACGGATTTCATTTGTTTGCCGCGATTGGTTTCCTTCATCAGCTTGTAATTGAAGGTGTGGCGGGACTTTTTGTCGCGGGCAGCCCAGATGATGGTTTCGGTGGCGTGGGTGAAATAGCGGCAAGAGAGATTGGGAGGAGGGTTGGGCTTGACCCAGGAGATGTCGTTGAGGAGCTTAAAGCCGAGCTGCTGCATGGCGAAGCCGACGGAGTGAATGACGTGGGCGGTGCCGGAGACCCAGATGGAGCCGTTGGGTTTGAGGATGCGCTGGCAGGCAGCAAGCCAGGCGCGATTGAATTCGTGATTGGCGCCGGGGCCGCGGGATTTGTCCCACTCGCCTTTATTGACGCTGACCATGCGTCCGGCGTGGCAGGTGATGCCGCCGTTGGAGAGGAAGTAGGGCGGGTCGGCGAAGACGAGGTCGACGGAGGATTCGGGGATGAGGACGAGGAGCTCAAGGCAGTCGCCCTGGTAGAGGCGGATGTGGTGTTTGGGGTCGTCGAAGACGGGAGGAGGGAGTTTGATGGGGGATTTGGTCATGGGAGGTGATCGATCAGGATCGTTGATCAGGTGGGTAATGGTGTCAAGGAGGGAAGAGAGATAAGAGGGAGAGAGGCAATGAAGTAAGGAAGTAAAGAAGCAGAGAAAAGAGGGAAACCCAAGAGCACAGTCAGGAGTGACTGTGCCACGGGGCTGGGCTGAAGCCCAGCACCTACAAAGGCTGGGAGAATTGTGTGGCGTTATTCGTAGCGGAGGGCTTCGACGGGGTCGAGTTTGGCGGCTTTGGTGGCGGGCCAAACGCCGAAGATTAGGCCGATGCTGACGCTGACCGCGATACCGGTGGCGGCGGCCCAGAAGGGGACTTCGCCGGGCCATTGCAGGGTGACGCGGATGAGCAAGACGAGGGCAAACACGATGATGAGCGCGATGATGCCGCCAAGTCCGGTGAGAGTCATGGCCTCGAGGAGGAATTGCCAGGTGATGTCCTTGCTCTTGGCGCCAATGGCTTTTCGCAAGCCGATTTCGCGAGTGCGTTCGGTGACACTGACGAGCATGATGTTCATGACGCCGACGCCGCCGATGAGCAGTCCAATGGCGCTGAGGACAATCATGGCGAGGTAGACCTTGATCATGATGTTGTGGAATTCGGAAACTTCCTGCTCGGCGGTGACGATGGAAAAATTATCCTTGCCGCCGTAGGGGATGCCTCTGCGGCGCTCGAGGACTTCGCGAATTTCGTCGACGGCGGAATCCAGCATTTTCGGATAGGCCTGAGCGCGCATGTTGAGTTCGTCGGCATCGGGATAGGTTTTCCGGAACGTGCTGAAGGGAATAAGGACGCGGCGGTCCTCGTCGCCCAAACCGATACCGCCCTTGGGCTTTTCGACTACGCCAACGACCTGGAAGGGAGAACCGTCGATCAGCACGTCTTTGCCAATGGGATGACCTTCGGGAAACAAGACAGGAGCAACGTTTTCCCCGAGCATCACTACTTTTTCCTTGTGAAGATCGTCACCTTCGCTGATGAAGCGGCCTTCGAGGGCGGAAGCGTTGGCGTAAACTTCGCCGAAGTTGGGCTGGACGCCGCGAAAATCAATGGCCGTAACATCGCCAGCTTTGGTGCGCACGACGTGATTGTGGTTCCAACTGGTTTCCAGGAAAACGGTGACCTGCTTGACGGCGGGGCAACGGTCCTGAATGGCCTTGGCATCTTCCATGGTCAAGGGCTTGCGCTGCTGCTCTTCCAGGGGCGGAGGACCGCCGTGGCGTCCCTGGTCCCATTTGGTGATGAAGGCGGTGTCGGCGCCGTATTGATTGACGCTTTCCTGGATTTTCTGGTCGAAGCCGGTGAGCAAAGCGGCGACCAGCATAATGACGCTGACGCCCAAAACAACGCCGAAGACAGTGAGGGCGCTGCGCAATTTGTGGGAGCGCAGAGTGTCCATCGCTTGCCGCAGGTTTTCGCCGTAAGCCTGTGCCATGTTGTAGCCTCAGCCTTCCGACCGCAATGCTTCGATGGGGTCAAGATTCGCGGCGCGCATCGCGGGAAAAATTCCAAAGAAAAGGCCGACCGCGGTGGAAATACACAAGGAAAGAATCACGGCGCTAATGGGCGTCTCCATGGGAAACGAAAAAACATGCTTGACGAAGAAGACGGCGGCATAGGCGGCGATGATGCCGATGAGACCACCGGTGGCAGCGAGAACGGCGGATTCGGTCATGAATTGAAGCAGGATGTGCTTTTTCCTGGCGCCGAGGGAGCGGCGCAAGCCAATCTCTCGCGTGCGTTCGGTGACGCTGGCAAGCATGATGTTCATGATGACGATGCCGCCGACGACGAGGAAAATGCTGACGAGAGCCATGGCCACGAAGGCAATGTTCTTGGTCAGGTCATGCCAGAGACTCATGATGGAATCGGAGCCGATAATGCCGAAATTATCAGGCGCGTCGTAAGGAAGATGACGCCAGGCGCGGAAGAACATGCGGGCCTCGTCCTGGCTGGCGGACATAAGCTCCTGGTTGGGGGCTTGCACGAAAATGGTGACCCAATCCTGGCTGGTGTGCCAACCTTTGCGCCAGGTGTTGAGCGGGATGACCATGTAATTGTCCTGCGACTGACCGAAGGCGCTGCCTAAAGGCTCGGCAACCCCGACGACTTCGTAAGTGTGCGTCTGAACACGAATGGTTTTACCGATAGGATCGACATTGGGGAAGAACTTGGTGGCCACGTCTGTACCGAGGAAGACGATTTCGGAGCGGTGATCGTCATCGGACTGGGTGACGAAGCGACCTTGAGCGACAGAGAGGTTGCGGACGTCGGCAAAGTTGGCGGTGGCGCCGATCATCTGGACGTTCTCCATGGTCAAGTTGCCACTTTGCACCATGACCTGGCGGTCTTCCTCGGCAGCGACAGCGGAGGCGAGCTTCATATTGTCGCGAAGGCGCTCGTAGTCTTCGTAGGTAATCATCGGGCGCTTCTGGGCTTTAATCCATTCATCTTCACTGGTGATGATGCCGAAGCGGTGGACCAGGAAAACATTGGCGCCGAGATTAGCGATGCGATCGGCGACGTACATGTTTAGACCAGCGATGACGCTCATGACGAAGACCAAAGTGAGCACGGCGAGAATGACACCCAAGAGCGTTAGGAAGCTGCGGAGCTTGTGAGCGCGAAGGGCGCTGAGAGCGAGCTTGAGGGTTTCGCTGGAGGTGACCCAAGCGGCGCGGAGGCCCTTAGCGCGCGCCGACACCTCGGCGATGCCGGGCAGCGGCGGAACACGGGTCAGACCGTCCAAAGAGACTACGCCCAAGGTGAGCTCCTAGTAGGAATACGAAGGAGGGAGCGAAATCGTTCCTCAACCCTCAATTATTAGACGTTGGGAAGGCGACTTTTCTTTCGCGAAACCCGCGTATAATCTCGACTCAGAACATAGTTTACTCCCAAGCGGGGAGAGAAGGAACTGAAAGCGGCGGAAAGGTGAGCAGAGAGCTGATTTATCTATGAGTTGCGGGCGAGCGGAGCGTCGGTGGCGGGGAGGATGGGAAGTGCGGGTCTGGGCTTGGTGCCTGGCGGGAAGCCTGTTGCTGGGCCAAGCGAGCGCTGGACAGGATGCCGGCGGGACACCTTCCGAGGGCATTTCCCAGGCTGGGAAGAGTGATCTGTTCGAGAGAGTAGTGGCGAACCAGAAGCGCACGGATCAGGAACTTGATTCTTACGAGCGCATCGAGCGCTTGGAAATACGCAAAACGGGGAGCGATTCGAGTCCGGCGGAAGTGAAAGTGTGGCGTGTTTTCCCCGCTAGCGTGAGTAACGACAAGATTCCACTTTCTGCGGACGGCAAGCCCATCAACGCGGAGAGTTACCGGTCGGAGTTGCAGAAGCTTGAGAAGTTACTGGTTTGGGCTGCCCAGAAGGGGCCAGGGCAAGACGAGGCGCTGGCGAAGATGGCGCACAAACGGAAAGAGCGCGACGACCTGATTGAAGCCACGCACGCTGCGTTTATCTTCACGCTGGTGGGACACGAAATGCGCGGCGAACGCAGCCTGGCGAAGTACAGCATGGTGCCGAACCCGAAATACAAGCCTAATTCGCGAAATGCTACTTTGCTGACAAAGGTCAAAGGGTATGTGTGGATTGACGAGCAAGCCGCGGAGTTGGCTAAAGTGGAAGGCGAGGTGAGCTCGGACATTTCGCTGGCGCTGTTTCTGGCGAAGGTCTACAAGGGCAGCCGCTTCATGCAAGAGCGTTATGAAATCGAGCCAGGAGTCTGGCTGCCGACCTACCAGCAATATGATTTCGATGGCAGGAAATTCCTGCTGCCATTCGCGATTCACGAACGCACGCTTTATACGAAGTACCACCGCGTGGGGCCCCCCAAGGAAGCGCTGGAAGTGGTGCGTGGCGAATTGGGCAAACTCATAAGAGAGATAGCCGGTCCTTGAAATACAATGCGATAGAATTAGGCTAGATAGTACTAGAACTGCCCCGGCCGATCGGGAGGAACCACGCTCCGCTGGCCTGTAATCCTGTTTCTATTTCAGATGAGCCTGGCGCTGGTGTGCGACGCACAGACGAATGGGGCGAACACGTCCGGGCAAAGCCCGAGTGCAGCGGCGCCGCAGGCCACCGCGACTAATCCTGCTTCAAGTGCGCCGAAAAAAGTATGGACGAACGACGATATCGGCGGAGCGGGCGTCAAAGCCTCCACGGCGGGCGACAAAAACAACCAAAAATATCCACTTAGCAAGGCGCCGGACCCGGCTACGGTGGATCGGATCCGCAAGAACCTGCAAAAACTCGAGGGGCAAGTCGAAGATATCAATGAGCGAGTGGCCGCTTACAAGGAGTTCTTGAAGGGGGAGCCGGTATCCACAAGCGGGTACGAAGTTGATAAGGGATACGGCCGGATTCCTGTGGAGCAGCAAATCGTGATGTTGGAGAAGAAGAAGAAAGATCTGGAGACGCAAATTGACGCGCTGTACGAAGAGGCCAGGAAAAAGGGGATTGACCCGGGACTATTGCGGTCTACGGAGTGAAGCGATGAAAAACAGGATTGCGGGTATTGGGTTTCTGCTACTTGGGTGCGCCTTCATTTGCAGCGCGCAAACGCAGGACACTCCGAAGAAGGATGCGACGGACACAAAGCCCGCCGCGGCGCCAGCGGATAAGAATGCACCCAAGCAGGATGGGCAGGCGACGCCGGATAAAAAGAAGGCAAAGAAGGTCTGGACAAACGAGGAAATGGCGACCCTGCCGGGAGGAGTTTCCGTGGTGGGCGAACCGAATCAGGGAGTGGAGTCCAAGCGGGAACCAGGGCACGATGCGGCAACCGGCAGCGGGAACAGCCAACAAATGCAGATAGACAGCTACCGCCGCCAGATCAGCGATCTGCGGAGCCAGATCGATGCTGCGGACCAGCGCATCGCTCAATTGAAGGCTTTCAAAGGAGAAAACAGCAGCCCCTCGGGCGGAATCAATATGAATCAGGGATATGACATGGTGCCCGTGGAGGATCAAGTCAAGCAGTTGGAAGCGAAGAAGAAAAAGCTTGAGGGACAGATCGAAGACGTGGAAAACGAAGCGCGAAAAAATGGCATTGATCCCGGCAAGCTTCGATAATGTTTTGAATCCGAATTAACGCTAAAGATCAGCGTTCTTTGAGTTTCCCACAAGCCACGTGGTGCCCTGGCCGACCGAAACCCGCCCCTGCTTATAGCGCGACGGGAAAAGTAGATTCATCGCACAAAAGACGTGCGATAGAAAACCGTACCTCGCTTCGCTCGGAATGACAATCTTACTCCCAACGTAAAATCAGGACGGAGCGCCACCGCATGACGCAGCACCTGCCTTTGTAAAGAAAGGTGAAGCGCGAGCGCAAGCTACCTGGGGCAGCTACTTGGTCTCAGCCTTATGCTGGCTGACCATGCCGGCGGCTTGTGCCTTGGCTTCCGGGCTGATGGTGACCTTGTCCTGAGGAATAGAGGAAGGCGGAGTGGATTGATGTGGCGGGGGCTGATGGTTCGATTGAGCTTGTTGTACTGCCGGATTGCCATGGGTCGGTTGGATGGACATGGTTCACCTCGTAAAGTCCATCGGCCAAGCGTGGAAATACTTTAGGGGTAACGAAGAGAATATGGGCAGGGTGTTTCTATGCGCCGGATTTCACTGCAAGCATCAGAAAAAGAGTGAGATAGCGCTTCAGGTTTTGGGTGATGAGGAAGTTCTCTTTTACGTGAGAATGCCCGTGGTCTGCTAGCCGGGCGGCAATTTCCGGATGAGAGAGCAGGAAACGGATCTGGTAAGCGGTGCCCTCGACGGAATGAGCAAGCAAGCCCGTGTGCTTGTGAATCACCTGGGTGGGGATACCTCCAACGGCGGAAGCTACCACGGGCTTTTTCTTCCAGAGCGCTTCCGACACGGTGAGGCCGAATCCTTCGCGCAAACTTTTCTGAATGACGATGGTGGAAGCGCGCTGAAGGGCGTTCACTTCCAAGGGAGCCCAGGCGGGCAGTTCCAAAACCTTGATGTCGGGATCTTCCGCAGCGGCGTGCTGGACTTCTTTCAGGACTTCCGCGCCTTCCGGATCATCGGAAGCGCTTCCACCAGCCAGGACCAACTGACAATCGAAATAGCGTTTAACGATGCGATAGGCGCGGATGACGCCGACGGGATCCTTGAGGCGATCGAAGCGGGAGATCTGCGTGAGTATGGGGCGCAGAGGGTCGACCTGATAGCGAGAGAGCACGTCAGCAATGAACTCGGGAGGAAGGTCGCGGTTTTTTTCGGAGAGGGGATCAATGGCGGGGTGGAAAAGATATTGGGGAATGGAGAGCTGGCGTGCAAATTCAGGAGAAGAAAAGATCGCACCGTTATATTGACAGACGAACGGCTGAAGGAATTCCCAAACAGCACGATCCGGATGGGAGAGATCGATGTGGCATCGCCAGACCCAACGGGCCGAGGATTGTTGGCGGGCGGCGATAAGGCCGACGGGCTGAGGATCATGGATCACCACAAATTCCGAATCGAGAGAGAGGCGGCGAAGATTCAGGTCTGTGTAAGCGCGGAAAACGTCGAAATCGCGGGGATCCGGATGATAGGGGAAACCGTGCAGCGCATTGTGAAATGCTTTGGTGACCTCGAAGAAATCGTTGCCTCCCGTCATAACGTCCCAGCGGATGCGCAGGCCTAATTCTTCTGCGAGGGGCACGAAGCGGTTGAGGATCTCGGCGACGCCTCCGCCAACGGCAGTGGAATTGACCATTTCGACGGAGCGGCCTTGCAGGGGCTTGGCCAGAGCGCGCAATTCATCGAGTTCGCCGGCGCCGATGACGGCAGCGTAGTCGTCGAGTGGAATGTGGCTAGCGATCTGCACTGGGTTCATGTTTTCTCCTCTCACGATCGACAAGGCGAAGCAGCTTGGCGCGCGCGCTATCGAGTGTGTTGGTGTAAATGTCGATGCGATTGATGTTCTCCGCGAGGTGCATCAAACCGAGCCCATTGGCGAGCCAGTGGGAAAAGTCGTTGGTGTGCAAGTGGAGACGCAAGCGTGAAGAGATGAAGTGAAAGAAGAAGCTGGCGTGGCTGAGGCGAATAATGCCGTCGCGAAATTCGTCGAGATTGGCGGCGGCGAAGCCACAGGGCACGGTAACCTCAACGCTTTCGCAGAAATAGAAGCGCTCGAGCGCGGACTGGCGGGCAAACTCCGGATGCTCTTCACAGAAGGCGCGCACGACGCGGCAGAGATCTTCGCGAAGAACAGCGATCGAGGGGTAATCGCGAATGTCGAGGGCGGCGAGTTGTTCCGCAAGAGCATCGCGGTTGGCATCGGCAAGAACCCACTGGGCAAAATCGTTGGAAAAACCTTCCGTAAGGAAGTGGTGGCTGCTGAGGGTTTGAAAAGTGTGGTGAAAAATGGAAGCGTCGCTGCATTGTTCGAGTCCGGCGAGGAGTTCGGCGAGGGTGCCAGCCGAGAGATTGCCAATGCGGGTGAGATAGGCAGCAGTGAAAAACGCGAAGCGAGTTCCGTCTTGCTCCATCACTAGATCTCCTTAGAATGGGCGTGAAAAAAGCATGAACACGTCATTCCGAGCGCAGTGAGGAATCCCTCTGCTGCGAACATGCAAAGAAATGAGAGGTGCATCGCACAAAGGGAGTGCGATGTAAAACCGTACCTCACTTCGCAGATTCCGTTCGGAATGACGAATTTGCGGTTTTTCAGAAGGTTGTTAAATGGTTTCATGAGGGAAACGAAGCTCCCTTTGGCTCGGGCGCGGCAATGCGAATTTCCGTGAGATCAGAGAGCAAATTGGCGGCCCAGCGGTAGACGTTATGCTCATGAATGGTCTTGCGCATGCGAGCCATGCGGAGCCCCTGGTCCTGCGTGGACATTTCGAGGGCTTGATGGATGGCGGTGGACAATTGCTGAACATCATAAGGGTTGATGAGGAGTGCGTCTGGAAGTTCATTTGCGGCCCCCGCGAAAGTACTAAGGATGAGAGCACCGCGTTCATCGTCACGGGCGGCGATGAATTCCTTGGCCACAAGATTCATGCCATCGTGCAAGGAGGTGACAAGACAGACGGAAGCGGCGCGGTAGTAGCGGAGAATCTCATCGTGAGAGTGATGCCGCTTCAGGAGCACGATGGGCTTCCAATGCGGGGAGGGGAAACGAGCATTGATGCGGTCGGCCTCGGCGGAGACTTCATCAAGAAACTGCTGGTAGCGAGGAATGTCCGTGCGGCTGGGAGCGGCGATTTGAACGAAGGAAAATCGCTGTTGAAAGGCGGGGAAGAGTTCGAGGAAGAGCTCGACGGCGCGGAAACGTTCGAGGATGCCCTTGGTGTAGTCAACGCGATCCACACCGACGCCAAGGAGAGGGGCTTCGATGCCGAGTTCGGCGCAGAGAGCAGCGCGGGCTTCGCCAGAACTTTGGAAATCGGGCACGTGATATCCATTAGGAGAAAAGGCGACGCTGATGGGATAAGGGCGAACGCGAGTGGTGTGGCCCTTGCGGTTGACGGCGAAGCGGTCCCATTCGGTAAGAGCTTCGAGGGCGCGGTCCACCGTTTCCATGAAATTGTTGCAATGGGTCTGGATGTGAAAGCCGATTAAGTCGGCACCGAGAAGGCCATCCACGAGTTCACGCTGCCACGGACAGATGCCGAATACCTCCGGATTGGGCCACGGGATATGCCAGAAAATGGCGACGGCGGCATCGGGGCGGGCTTCCTTGACCATGCGCGGTAGAAGAGCGAAGTGGTAATCCTGTGCGAGAAGGATGGGCGATTGGGTTCCCGCCATTTCCTGAAGGACAGCATCAGCAAAGCGGCGATTGATCTTTTGATATTGGAGCCAGTCATCGAGACGGAAGATGGGGCGGGTGTGGGCGATGTGGCAGAGCGGCCAAAGGCCTTCGTTGGAAAATCCTTCGTAGTAGCCGCGATCTTCCTCGTCGGAAAGCCAGACACGGCGCAAGGTGTAAGTGGGGCGATCAGGAGGGACCTGAAGATGATCAAGAGCGTCGACAACCTCGCGGTCGGCGCTGCCAGAACCGTTGGCGATCCAAGTACCGTGGCAGGCCTGGAGGACCGGTTCGAGGGCGGTAACGAGTCCACTGGCAGGCACGATCGTCTGGATGGCGTCGTTTTTTTCCTGGAAGACGTGCATGTAGGGCTCACGATTAGAAACGAGGAAGAGCGGCTTTGCGCCTAATTTGTTGGCCAAGCTGACGCGAAGACGCTCGGCTGTCCAAACGGAAGACTGGGTTTCGCGGAGTTGCGCTTCTTCCTGAGCAGCGGCGCGCGCAGTGTCCAGAGCGTGTGCCAGGTGCTTTGCCTCTATGTGAATTTCGTCGAAGAGTTCTCCGTGCGGGAGATTGGATGAACTTCCTGAGGATCCGGCATGGAGCGTATGCAGCCATTTCGCGGTGGAGGCCAGGGGGGCCGTGAAATTCCAGCGGACCAGGATGAAGGCGAGTGACGTAATGAGGAGCGTCTGCAAAAGAGCAGTAAGAAGCGAATCGCGAAGTGAGAGAGAAATGCGTTGCTCGATGTAGGAAGTGTCATAGATGACGACGAGTGAGCCTGGGGATTCGGTGTCGCGACGGAGTGGGAGGGCGAAAGTGTAGAAAGAGTCGCCGGCGAGGTCAAGAAACTCACCAGTACCCATGTTGAGAGTAGTGGCACGAGCGGCGGCGTCGGGCTGCGAGTCAAATTTGTCCGGTAGGCCGGGGGTGATCGCGAGGGGAGTGCCGAAGCGATCGTAGATGGCGACACCGAGAAGATGTTCGCGCTGGCCAAAGCGCTCGACAATACGCTGGAGATTCTTGTCGTTAGCCCGTGCGGAAGCCGCTTCGAGACTTTCTTGAAGGCTCTCCGCGAGCGTGGCGGCGCGGCGCGCGAGGTCATTGCGGAGATTGCGGCGCTCTGTGCGGACTTGGTAGGCAGCGTAAAGAAGAGAGACACAGATGACGCTTAAGGCGAGGGGAAGCACAAGTTTGAGGGTAGTGCGCATGCCGAGGCCTCCGAGTGGGTCGAGAGGATCCCTGACAACATGCCAGCCCTGCACCGTGGGTCTTGCAGAAGTAGCAATGAGCTAGCGACCGAGTGGTTCAAGAAAAGCAAAAGGGCTGGAAAGGGAAAATTTAACTGGGTAATCGGATAGGAAGGCACGCGAGAAGCCAGAAATGGGGTGGGGGAGGAGAAGACGTAAGACGTTGAAGGTATTGAAGGATAGCCAAGCTATTGGGGGCGTAAGGAACGCTGCTGGGGCGTACCGGTACGGGAATAATTACACGGGCACCGCGCAGTCACCTCTCATTGAAGATTCGCACATGGCATGGAAGAGGAAGAAAGGGAGAGCCTTGGGGAGAGTGGCGGACGAAAAAAAGGTGTCGAGTAAGAACGGAAGGCGCAAGAAACCGGCTTATTACGGCGGTTAGGAAGACCAAAGGGGATTGGGATCTCCGCGTCCGTGTCCAGCACAGCTGACGGAGGACACAGGACGCGGACATGCCCGTTGGTTCAGAGTGTGGCTAACGTCCAGCTAGTGGAGTGAGCCGCCACTTGAGGGATCGCCCTGAATCGGGTACTTGGGGGACCAGATCAGAGCCGGGTACAACTTGCGGGCGATAATGAGAGAGGAAGGATGGAGCGTCAAACGAACTGGATGTGTTTCTTCTATGAACCATTAAATCTTGCCTTGCCTGTTAGTTAGAGTCTTTTATCAACAGGTTTTTTGGAGTAGGATGCTGGGGTTTCAAATATAGGAGTGGTGCAGTCCAAATGAGCACAACATTGCCATCCAGCCGGAGCATCTATCGGTTCGGGCTATTTGAGGCCGATCCAGAGCAGTGCACGCTAGCGCGGCAAGGGATCCCGGTGAAACTGCAGGAGCAACCCTTCCGCATCCTCATGCTGTTGCTAGAGACGCGAGGAGAAATTTTGACCAGGGAGGAAGTGCGCCGGAAGATTTGGCCTGAAGGAACGTATGTGGAGTTTGACGGGAGCATGAACACGGCGCTGATGAAGTTGCGAGCGGCGATGAATGACAACGCTGAGAACCCCGTGTTCATTGAGACGGTGCCGCGCAAGGGATATCGCTTTATTGCACCGGTTGAAATTGCCAACGTGGAAGGGCCGGGAGTAACGACAGCGATCCGTATTGAAAGCGACGAGGCGGAACTGGATGGGCTCGAAGTGCCACTGGGAACTGGAGAGCCGCGAGCAGCGACGCGCCATGGAATGGACGAAAGGCGGAAGAGAGAAGTGACGCTGCAGTGGTGGCAAGCGTTAGCGCTGCTGGCAGTCGTTGTGGTGCTGGTTGTCTATGTGATGTGGCCGCAGGCGCAAGCGCGGGTTTTGGAGGTGAGGCAACTTACCCATTCGGGGCAAGTCGATCCTTGGGGGAAGTTGGTGACGGACGGCAGCCGGATTTATTTCGTGGTGAGAGACGTGACGGGTTGGAATCTGATGCAGACGTCCGTGGAGGGCGGGAACATCCAGCGAACGACAACGCCGTTTGACAACACGCGCATATTCGACCTGTCACCGGATCATTCGGAATTTCTAATCGGGCAACTGACGCATCGCGGGGAAGAGACACCATTGTGGCGGTGGCCCGTGCAGGGGGGAGCGCCGAGGCGTGTGGGAGATGTAAGCGCGAAAGAAGCGGTGTGGTCGCCAAAAGGAGGGCTGATCGGGTTCATACAGGGAGACAGTATCCAGATCGCGGACACCGACGGGAACCAGGTTCGGGAAGTGGCGCGATTTCACCCGGCGCCACACTCGCTGGCATGGTCGCCGAAAGGGAGCCGGCTGCAGTTCATTCAGACAGACTTGAAAGAAGGAACCGATTCGATGTGGGAGATTGGCGTGGATGGAAGCGCGCTGCGCCGCGTGCTTCCGGAGGGACAACGCGCGCCACACGAAGGAAGCGGCACATGGCTGGCCGGCGGGCGGTACTTCGCGTTTTCGTCGGGAGTGGATTTGCGGGCGAGCCTGGCCGTCGATTCGCAAGCGAACCTCTGGCTGATGGAAGAAAAGCGCGGGTTATTCAATGACCAAAGCGGTGATGCGGTGCAATTGACAAAGGGGCCGATCGCCTTTGACCATCCCACGGCGGTAGCGGACGGCTCGCGGATTTTCGTGATTGGATCGCACAACGAGTACCAGTTGCTGCGGATAGACCCGAAGACTTCGGTGAAAACAGCAATGCTGGCGGAATCCGGTGCGACGGACATGGATTTTTCGCTGGATGGGCAGTGGGTGGTGTATGCGGCGCGCGAAAACGGAACGCTCTGGAAGAGCCGGATTGATGGGAGCAACCGCGTGCAACTGACGGCGGGGGGCTCGGGAGCGTTCGCGCCCCATTGGTCGCCAGACCAAAAGCAGATTTTGTTCACGGGATTCCTGCTGGACAAGCAGCCACGGCTGTATGTGGTGGCGGCCAGCGGCGGGTCGCCAAAGAATGTCCTACCCACGAACAATAAATGGTCATCGGTTTCGGGAGATTGGCGGACGGACGGAAGACAGATTGTATTGGACGTTCAGGACACGGAATCAGGAAAAGAACCGAACATACGGATTTTGGATCTGGATAGCAACCAGTTGACGGAGCTAGCGGGGTCCGAAGGGCTTTTGGAACCACGATGGTCCGCGGATGGCAGGTACATCGCGGCGCTGAATCCGAGGAAAAAGCAGGTGTGGCTGTACGACTGCAAGCTGTTGACCTGGTCAGTGCTGACGGATGCGAATTTTCCATCCGCTTTGCGATGGTCACCTGGAGGTGACGCACTGTATTTTCAGGATACGGATGAAGTGGAGGAATCGGTGTTTCGCGTGCCGATGGCCACGCGGGAGGTGGAGCGCGTGACACGATTCGGAGACCTGCTTAGTTCGGGCGCAGCACGGTGCATCTTCACAGGCCTAAGCCCGGATGGATCGGTGTACGTTACAGTAGACCACGGGGACGTTGACGTATATTCCGTTGATTTGAAATTGCCTTAGAAGGCAAAACAGAATTCTGGCCGCAGATTGGGCGCACCGACAATCAAGGATGCTTTCCTCATAAGATTGAGAGCAGATTAACAGGCGAAGCCGAAAGGTAAACGCGAGACCATGCGAACCTGTTCGCTTCGTCAGGTTTCAAGTGGGGCACAGATTGTGGGAAGCAGTGGTGCGCGCAGGGAAAGCGGGGCTAGACTGAAAGCATCGAAGAGGGAGTAACGTGAAGATGAGACGCAAATTGCTGCTAGCAGCGGTCTCGGCGTTCATGTTCCTGTGGGTTGGCGGACTGCGGGCTCAGACACCAAAGAAGGGCACAGCGACGCTGACGGGAACAGTGGTTGGAGATAACGGCAAGCCAGTGGCGCACGCAGCGGTATCCTGTCAGTCGTCGGCGGGGATTTCGCCGAAAGTGGTGTACACGGATGCACATGGAAGATTCAAGTTTAGCGGACTGCGAGAAGACAATTACGATTTGAGGGCGTCGGCAAAAAGCATTTACTCTGACTGGGAGAAAAACATCCTGTTGAAAAAAGGGCAGACAAAAGAGATCACCATCACGCTTGAGAATATGGTGATAACACCAGACAGCGGCGTGCCGCCGAAACAGAACCCGTGACCGGGCCAGGGTAGTACTAGCCAAAAAAGGTGCCGGATGAAGTTAGTGCAAATCAGATAGAAGTCTTTTATTACGTGTAATATAGAGAGGTCTAGAAGCTCTCTTGCCTGGCATGGCGGGTACTAAGACGTGGGTACCCGGAGAATTGAGGCTTGTGGCCCATTGAGGGGAGTGGTGGCCTTTTCTACCATGGATTATGACGGGTTGGGGGCCGCGCGGGGACAGCGGTCCCGCAAGGGGCCGTGTGCGAGCTACCCAACCCGCCAGTAAAAACCTTCCGGCGAACTCCCCGACTTAGGGTCAGGCGAGCCAAATTCTGTCAGGCCTTTTGCAATAGTCAAGATAAAATGCTGCCAGGAAATCGCTTAGACGCCTTTGTGGCCTCTCTAGCGAGACGAAACGAGAACAAGTGCCTGGATTATCCGACAGACGGAGGCAGAGAGGGCTTGTGGTGCTGACGGCCGCATTCTTTGGCGCGAGCCTGCCTGCTGCAACAGGCAATCCCGGATCTTCCCTGCAGCCAGCCACCGTTCGCGCGTTTGAGAATTATGTGGCGGCGACGGAAGCGCGTTTGGGAAAAAGCCTGAGAGAGCAGGGGTTTCTCTGGATTGACGAGTTGCCACCGCAAGAGCGTGCGGAAGCGTACGAAAGATTGAAAAGTGGGAAGGTGGAACTGCGGCGCGTCGGCAAAGAACAAGGCACGGAGAAAAGCGTGATCCCCGGAGGAATGATTCACGACTGGCAGGGAATTGTATTCATACCGGGCGTGAAATTGGATGAAGTATTGGATTTCCTGAGGGACTATAACAGCCGCGCAACGGACTACGCGCCGGATGTGGAACGGTGCAAGATTGAGGAGCACGATGACGATCATTTTCGCGTGTTCATGAGATTTCGCAGGAAGAAGATTATCACCGTGGTCCTGAACACCGAGCAAGAAATTTGGTATTACCACGATTCGGCTGCGAGAGCGCACAGCCGGAGTTCCGCGACCCGCATCGCAGAAGTGGAAAATGCAGGAACGGCACAAGAGAAGGAAAAACCCCCGGGAGAAGACAGCGGTTTCATGTGGCGGCTGGAGACGTGGTGGCGCATGGAGGAGCAGGGCGGCGGCGTGTATGTTGAGAATGAGGCGGTGAGTTTGACACGCGACATTCCATCAGCATTGGCATGGATGATCGAGCCGTTTGTCACCGGTATTCCGAAAGAATCGCTGGAATTCACGATGGAAGCAACGCGGCGAGGAGTGCTGAGAAGGAAACAGAACTAAATCAAGGAATTGCAGGAAGTCACTCGCCTTGTCTCGATTCCCGGATGGCGACGAGAATAACCCCCTTGGCGGTGAGAAGCGGGTGCAACCAAGTGGGCGACTGGGCCGAGTCGCCAGAAACAAGCAGGATGCGATCCGCCCAACGTGCGGCGAGATGGTACGAATCGTAGACGCTGTAAGAATAGAAAAGACCGTCCCCTTGGGAGATTTGATAACGCCGACCGCGAGTACGAAGAAAATCGAAGGCACGCCAGAGTCCAAGTTTGTAAAGCGAAAGCTTGAGAAGGCGTGCGGTCCAGGAGCCTTGGCCAAAACGATTGGAGTCTGCGATAACAACTACCTTGCGCGCCACTCGCAACATCTCGCGGACGACAGTGGAGGGATCGGGGACATGATGAAGCGTGGCGGATTCGCAGACCGCATCAAACGAGTTGTCTGGAAAGGGCAAGGCCTCCCCGCTGGCCTGCAGGACGGAAATGCCCGAGAAATTGCCGACGGCACTACCCTGTTGAAGAAGGGCGGTCACGGGCTCGACACCACATACAAAGACGCCCGGGAGGGCTTTGCGGAAATCGCGAAGGCCGCAGCCCGTTGCGGCGCCGACGTCGAGAAGACTTTGCACCTGGAATAGGCGAAGGATGGAGTGAATGAAGCCCTGAGAGAAGGCATCGGTGGCGCCCTCCTGGGCATGCATTGTTTCATAGCGCGACGCGGTATCCGAGTAATAGCGGCGCTGAATTTCGACATCGCGAGGAACTGAGATATGCCGCGCGTTGGACATAATCATTTCACTTAGATACAAAGCAACGAATTGGCACTATGCTGGAAACCCCTAGCTGCTTGGGCCTTGAGAAGCACCGGCAATGTTAACAGAGTTCTTCAGAAGGGGGTGCTCGAGGAGCGCCTGCGTTTTCTCGTAGGTTTTGTTGGACTCTACGCGTAGACAAAGCAGAAAGGTGCCCTCAATCTGAAACACAGGAAGTTCGCAGGCCAACCACTCCCAGAATCGCGTGGGTCCTATTGCAGACGTGTAGTCATGGCGGAAAATGACGCCACCCGGTTTGATCACGGAAAAAGCCTGAAATGCCTCTGCGGCCAGCCCGGGCATGCGGTCGCAGGCATCACAGAACACCACCTCAGCCGAAGCTCGATAAGGGCGGTAGTCCCAGGCTTCTACACTTGCGAAGATCTGCCTGATTCTGGATTTGACCGGCTGATCCCAGTAGAAGAAGCCGATTTCATTCTGGCCTGGAAGGGGCGGAAAATCGAGAGTGATAATCTCACCGTCAGAAGGAAGGTGCAGGGCAATATTCAGCGCCGTGCGTCCTTCCGCGGTGCCGAATTCCACGACGCGTTTTGCCTTCAGGTGGTCCACCACCTTTGTAAGCACGATCAGTTCCTGGGGAAGCACACCGAGATCCCGGGGAAAAGGGAAAAGCAGTTCCAGCGAGCGAGTGCAATCCATTTCCGGGAAGAGTTTTTCTAGCTTCGCGGCGGGGATTTTGAGATCGCTCCGCCAGGGCGAGCGCTGCCACTTATGGGGCGAGCCAAATCCAGAGTAAAGATGATAGGAGTGGGAAATAAAACTGAGAGCAGCGGAAGGACCATCGCGAATCAAGACGCGGAGCGAGTTCAAATTGAGGGAAGAAAGCGCACGAGCAACGCGCCGGAGCGAGGAAGGATAGGAACCGAGATGATCCAGAGAATGGTCTTTCGAGAGATCGGCCATAGTCAAAAGAAAAGGATACCCGATTTAAGTTCAGAGGTACACAAAGGAGCGTGCTTCGGTCGAGCGGAATTTTCAGGCGCACCTCTCAGAGCTGGGGTTCAGAGCCCGAAAGCAGGAGATGGATCGCTTCCACTTGACGATTCCAGGTGAACTCCGCGGCCTTGCGGGCGGCATTTTCTCCAAGGGAATGGCGAAACGCGGGCTGTTGGAGCAACAAGGAAAGAGAACCCGCCAGAGCGCGCGTATCTTCCGGCGCGTCAAGAAGAATTCCATCCACCCCGTCCGCAATATATTCACTGATACCGGCCTGGCGACTGACAACGACGGGCAGGCCGCATGCCATGGCTTCCAGAACAGGCAAGTTGAAAGAATCTTCCAGGGAAGGGGCGGCATAGATATCCGCAACCGAATAGAAATGGAGGATATCAGAGGTTTCGGGGAAGAACCGCACGTGATCCGATAAGTGAAGCGACCGAACCTGGGGCAGGAAATCCGCAGGGGCGTCGCTGCCGACGACGCAAAGATAGAGAGGGAATTGACGGAGATGGGACATAACCTCCAAAAGTACGGGAAGCCCTTTATTGCGCCAATCATTACCGACCAAAAGCATAACTATATCGTCGTTAGAGTAATGGAGCTTCTGACGAGCCGAATTGCGCAGAGATTGGCGGGAGGCCGGAGAATAAAGGTTGGTGTCCACGCCATTGGGGACGATGACAGCATCATCGCGGCCAAAATATTGGGCGAGTTGGCGCGCGGTGTGAGGGGAGACGGCAGCAAGACGAAGGGATTTGCGGGAGTAGCAGCGATACTCGAGAAAGCAGAGGAGACGGTAGTATAGCGCGCGATGCAGGCCGCGGAGTCGCACAGAAGGGCGATCCTGCTGGAGTTCCTTGAGCCGATGAAAGACCGCGTGCACAAGGATGAGATCGGCATCGGTAGCATTGATGCCGGGAGAAAAGACGGCGTCGAATCGGAGATGGCGAAGCCAGCGGTCGCGCAGGCGGCAGAAGCGGTTGGCAAATATCCAGAAGAGAAAGGCGAAGAGATGAGGCGCGGACAATCGGGGAACGCGATGCCAGAAGATGCGCCGGCTGGGATTTTGTTCGCGAGTTCCAAATAGTGTGACCTGCAAATCGTCCACACGTTGCGAATAGAGGTGAATCTCATGGCCGTGGTGAGTTGCAAGGCCTTCAAGGATTTCGGCGAGGGAGCGCTCCGTGCCATGGCGGCGGTCCACAAAGGGAGAAAGGACAGCGATGCGCAAGTCAGGTCATCCTTGCATCGGGAGTTGCGGGAGAGTTCGCCTGGACATTCGCGGCGAGGCTCGGCAAGCGAAAGAGAATCCCGAGAGAGAGCCACAGAAGAGAATTGAGAATGAAGTCTTCATAAGTATTGAGGCCGCCGAAAGTATAGGGAAACAGGAGCAGGAAGGCGTACCAGAAGATGACGAAAGCAAGGGGAAACCAGATGGTGCCCTTGAGTTTGCGAACCACTTTCCAAGCCGCGATCACAATGGCGAACGCCATGACAATCCAAAGTAGCAAGCCCACGATGCCGAGTTCAACGACCAGGGTGCCGTAGCCACTCTCGACGTAAAAAGCCGGATACGCCACATGGAAGATGCGCGTGACGTATTGCGCGCCAAGCGAGGCGGTGCCGATGCCATAGCCGTAGGGCCAGCGCGGAGACTCGAACGCATACAAGAAATTGCGAATGGGATAGGTGCTGCTGCGGTCCACCAATTCGCTGCTGGGACTGCTTAGAGAGAGGGTCTCCCAATAGAAGGTGAAGCGGTTCTTGAGTTCGTCAGGGAAAAAGAATCCG
This sequence comes from Candidatus Acidiferrales bacterium, assembly GCA_963702915.1. Taxonomy (GTDB): domain Bacteria; phylum Acidobacteriota; class Terriglobia; order Acidiferrales; family UBA7541; genus Acidiferrum. Next base: position 3,792,938 of record OY969770.1, on the reverse strand, counting down.
GCAATCGCCAAACAAACGATGCCAATGAGTATGGCACGCTGGAAAGAACGCAGGATGCGCAACAATTGGCCGCGCTGCCATGGGCAACCCCACAAGAAAGCAATCACGCAGACAACGGCACTGCCCACAGTCCAAAGCAGAGTGCCGCGGGAGGCGGCCATGGCAATCGCCACCGTAATGCTTCCGAGACTGAGGAGAGTGAGAATCCGTCCCTTGCGCGTGCGCAGGATGAGATAGGCGCCATAACCGAAAGAAAAGAGCCAGGCCGGAACAAGAAAAAAGGCGAAGCGGCCTGCACTGACAAATACGGAGGTTGGGCGGTAGACGATGACGCCAGAGATGGGAGCGACACGATAGTTGGTACTTAAGTCTCGTATATCGTCGGCGATGATCGTGGGGTTCAAGAAAGTATGGCCCAAAATCGACTGGGCGATGCCCAGGGCGGAAACTACAAGGGTGAGGGCTAACAGGAAGGGAAAGAATTTGCGGAGATCGCTCTCCGAGTCAATCAAAGCATAGCCCATGAAAATCAGAGGGATGTAGTAAAAGTACATCTTCGCACCCATAAGCCCAAAAAAAACGGAGGTGGACGCTGGGTTGAACATTTGCATGACGCCGAACCAGAAAAAAAGCAACAGAGGAAGGCGAAAAGGCAAGCGGAAGGACTGCGCCTTATGCCGGCGGTAGGCAAGGAAGAAGGAAAGGTACACCATGGCAACGAGAACATCCTTGGCAAAATAAATGGCCATGTTGTTGCCCAAGTACTTCCGCGCGAAATCCTCGAAGAAGAGCCAAGCAATGAAAATGAAGAGGCCCGTGCGCCAGTGGCCCAGCATGGCCGAAAAACTGGCCAGGACAATTATGCCAATAGCTAGATAGGCGAGGCCATAGAGGTCACCGGCAATGACGTATTGCGCTAGTTCGTAGGCGGACCACAAAAAAATAACCACCGCCAGGAGCAGTGCGACAGGACTCTTCCGGAATTGGCCGGGCAGAAGTTGAGTGGCCAGACTCACGGCGCTGCCTCGAGAACGAGAATGTGGTTATCGCCGCGAATGGATTCGCCGGAGAAGACGGAGGTCAGCAAGTGCATGGTCCACGCGACGGATTTGCGGCTGAGTTGATAGCCGTGAGTGGGAAAAACGAGGTGCTGGCGAAGGCGCAGGCGGGCTAGCGGGAGAAATTGCCGTTGCAGGAGATCAAAGAAGATGGGGGAGATGTGAGTAGGTTCCCCATGGTCATCCATGGTGCGAATTTTGCCGGAGAGAAAGAATTTGAAGCGCGCGGGCAGCGAATCGACGTTCGGTGTCGTCAGAACTGCCACGGCGCCGGGCGCGAGCATCCGCCCAACATTGCGAAGGAACCCGATGGGGCTTTCCACGTGCTCGATTACTTCGATGGCCGTGACCAGTCCGAATTGCCCCGGGCCTAAGAGAGAGGCGAAATCGGGCTGGTTAAAATCGACGGTGACATGCGGAAGCTCGGCCGCAAAACCATTTTTGCTGAGATCCGCCGCAAGAACATCGCAACCCATCTCTGCCAATCGCGCGGCCATGGCGCCGGGACCAGAACCGAGGTCCGCAGCCTTCAGTCCCGGGCGAACGAATGGAGCGAGGACAGTGTGTCCGACGAAATCATGAAGGCCACCGTTGGTTGTTGTGGGAATCATCGTTCAGCTCGATCCGGCACAAGACGTCTATAAATTTGGGCGTGTCCTTCTATCATACGACGCAAAGCGAAGAAGTCGCGCACCCTTTGGTGAGCGGCACCACCGAGGCGTTGGGAGGCAGCGGGATCGTCGAGCAGTTGCCCGATTTGACGCGCCAAGTCCGCCGGATCTCCGGTTTTGAAGGTGCGTCCAGCATCGCCCAGGACCTCGACAAAAGCGCCCAGATCGGAGGCGAGAATTGGCATTCCACGAAGCATGTTCTCGGCAATGACCATGCCAAAAACTTCGCCGCCGAGAGAGGGAACGACCAGGAGGTCCGCCTGAGCGAGGAGATCGGCGATTTGCGAGTCAGGGAGGCGGCCGAGGAAGCGTACCTGAGTGGCGAGTTTCCATTCTTGCGCGCATTTCTCGAGAGAGGCGCGCTCGGGGCCGTCGCCGATAATTTTGAGTTCGAATGGATGATTTTGCTGCTGCAGCAGGCGAACTGCTTGCAGAAGCAAGGGAAGTCCTTTGGTCGTGACAATACGGCCAAGAAAGATGAGCACGGGGACGGGGCGGGCAGTTGGGAGCCGCACCAGCGGCGGTGAAAACGCGAGACCGTGAGGAACGGTCTCTGTGCGGGACAATTGAAGCATGCTGGCGAGACAGTTGGTGGGTGTGATGTTCACGGCGACACACTGGCAAAGAAAACGGCGGATGAAGGTGAGCAGCCAGAGACGGAAGGAAGCAAATGGAGTGGGCGTGGAGCTGCAGGCGAGGCAGTGGATGTAGCGTCCCGCCATGAAATGACCTGGGCAAGGGATGTTTTCCGGCTCCTGGAATAATTGGCCGGTCGGACAGATAGTCTGAAAACCATGGTGTTCGACGACGACCGGTTTTCGGAAAAGGAGCCCAAGCAGGATGGGAGAGATGGCGGCGCCGGCCACGTGAATCACATCCGCGGAGGAAATGAGTCTGCGGAGAGAATTGAAGTTGGGCTGGCGGACGATCGGAAAAGGGAGAGAGGAATCATTGAATGAACCGCGCGGTGTCTGGGTCACGAGAGTAATCGCAAACTCAACCTGCGAGCCGGGGACGGAGAATTGAGACAATTCCTTTGCTAGTGACATCACAACGGTCTCCACGCCTCCGACACTCGGCCGAAAGTAGTGCGAGTTGATCAGAATTTTCATCGGGAAAGCGGTTGCGAGGCGCGGGGCGAAGAATCGCCGGACTGAGAAGGTGAACCCGGTCGAGGGGGTCTGCGCCGCACCCGGGAAACGGCGCGTTCGATGGCATCCACGGCCGCGGCGATGTTTTCGCGCGGCGACCAGGATTCCAGGCGGGCACGCGCCCTTTTGGAAAGGGCGGTCAGTGCGGTGCGATCGCTGAGCAGGCGCTGCAGTGAACTGGCGAGGCCAGCGACATCACCGCAGGGGAAGATCTCCCCGGTCACGCCCGGGCGTACCAGATCGAAACGGCCGCGAATCTCGTCGCTGAGCAGCACGGGGAGACCACAGAGCATGGCTTCGCAGACAACCACGGGGCAGGGATCGTACTCCGAGGGAAGAACGAACAAATCGGAAGCGGAGTAGATGGCCGGGAGCTGCGTTTGGTTGGTGAATCCCAGAAAACGCACGCGAGAAGTGATGCCAAGATGTTGCGCCTCGGATTTGAGTTGGGGACGAAGGGGACCCTCACCTGCGAAAACCAGCACAGAGTCGGTCACGTCTGCCTTGGCGAAGGCACGGAGCAGGTCGAGTGGCCGCTTCCAGGGTTGGAGCTTGGCGCAAAAGAGGACCACAGATTGATGCGGCGCAACTCCCCAAGAAGCTCGGACCGCAGGACGATCGACACGAGCGGATTGAGCGGACCACCAGTCGTTGTCAACGACAAAAGGAGTGAGGGTAATTCGGTCCTCCGGTAGACCGAGAGAGCGCATCATGTTCACACCGGCGGAGGAAGGGACGATGACCTGGTCTGCCAGGCGAAAGAGCTGCGGCCAGACGATTTTCTTGAGCGCAATTTTCCAGGAGCGGGCATCGCGGGGTGCAAGGCTGCTGGCGTCGGTGCCGAAGATCAAGGCAGCGCCACTCAAACGCGCGGCAGCAAGGGCGATCCAAAAAGAAGCGCAAACGTACCCGGTATAACACAGGACCGCGTCGAACTTGCCTTGGCGGATGAGCTGCCAAAGTCCCGGATTGTTCAGGCCGAAGAATGACTCCAAACCCGAGCCATGGTTAGGCACTTCCACCCAGTCGTAGCCATCGAGGAGGGGCACGTCCCACTGCACCGTGGTGCCGAATTCTGGGTCGTGGCCAGCCTCTGCCCCGCGGAGGGAGCAGTAGGCAACCTGCAGTTCGAGGCGCGGGTGCTGGGCCATGCGGCGCAGGATGGGGGACATGTACTGCACCGGGTGGGCGGCAACGGCAAGGATGCGATAGCGAGGCTCAGGCAATGCTCACTCCAGTTTGGCGTAGTAGATCCGACTGTGGCGAAGAAGTGGCAACCATGGTTTGATGCTCAAGTATAGCGGGTTTCGGAGCAGGCGCGGGTGTGCTAGACTGGCGTGGTTTGAACTCCTAGCGCCTGACAGGCCGTTGATTCAGGGTATCGCTACCGGCGGTTCAGTAACACACCGTTGGCACTCGGCTCGCAGGTTTCCGCAGGAAGAATCCCCGCGACTGGGTGTGCCGCGAGAGGGGCCCGCGGCCAAGCCAAAAATTGCATGGCCTGAACACGGCCACGAGTCACGAAAAAGAGGAATTGTTATGTCTGGGCATTCAAAGTGGGCGACAATCAAGCACAAGAAAGCGGCCACCGACGCAAAGCGCGGCCGCATTTTCACGCGTCTGATCCGTGAAATCACCATCGCTTCGCGCATCGGCGGTGGCGATCCCAACACGAACCCACGCTTACGAACCGCAATCCTGGCCGGGAAGAACGAAAACATGCCCAACGAAAATATCGAAAGGGCGGTGCTGCGCGGCACAGGGCAACTGGAAGGCGAACAGTTTGAAGAAGTGACGTTCGAGGGGTACGGCCCCGGCGGCGTGGGCATGTTGATTCAGGTAGTCACCAGCAATCGCAACCGCATCGTCGGCGAATTTCGCCACCTGATCAGCAAAAATGGCGGGAACATGGCGGAGGCAGGAGCAGTGGGTTGGATGTTCCATCGCAAAGGCGAAATCAACGTGCCCAAGGAAGCGGCGAGCGAGGACAAGCTTCTGGATATTGTGCTGGAGGCGGGCGCTGAAGATATGAAGGACGATGGTTCAACATGGTACATCGTGACGCCGCCGGAATCGCTGGAAGCGGTGAAGGAAGCGCTGGTGAAGGCTGAGATTACACCGGCATCGGCGGAATTGGCAATGGTGCCGCAAAACTACATCAAATTGACGGGCCAACAGGCCATGCAGATGTTGCGGCTGGTGGAAGCACTGGAAGAACACGATGACGTGCAGCACGTGTATGCTAACTTCGATATCGACGAATCGGAAATTCAGGCGGCGGTTGGCGCAAACTAGTTCAGGTTCCTCAGGAACGGCCATCGAGCGAACCTCGGTGGCCGTTTTGCATTTTGCGGGTCGTGGCGATGAGAATGTGGTGGAAGAGGGTTGGGGTTCGCCGTAGACTAGGCAAAGTGAACGAGAAACCGATAGGGAATGGGAAGCCGATGAAGTTTCGCGTGCTGGGAGTGGATCCAGCGGCGGCAGGACCCACGGGATATGGGGTCGTCGAGAGCGACGGCAGGATGTGTCGCGTGCTGCACTATGGAGCGCTACAGGTTTCGGCGAAGCGCCAGAGAGCATCAACGGGAGCGGTGCTTCAGGAAGTACACGAGCTGCTTTGCAAACTGCTCGAAGAATTTGCGCCCCAGGCGATGGCGGTGGAGTCCGTGTTCACCGCGCTGAATATGAGAACGGCGTTGCGGCTGGCGGAGGTGCGCGGCGTGGTGCTGCTGGCTGCGGAAGAACACGGTGTGGAGGTTTTCAGTTATGCGCCGCGGCAGGTGAAGGCCTGCGTTGCTGGTCACGGGCAAGCGGATAAGAAACAGATGCAAGCGATGGTGCGGGCTTTACTGGCAATGAACGAGACGCCCGAGCCTTCGGATGCAGCTGACGCATTGGCCGTGGCGCTGTGTCACATTCAGGCAGAGGAGTTGCACCGGCGATTCGGGCTGCCGCGCGCGGCCTCCGCGGAACCAAAAATCAAATCACTGGGGGCGATGGCGGGCCAGGCAACGCGCCGCCGCGCCGGCAGCGTCCTGACAAACCCATGAACTTCCTTCTGCGCCTCGCGGTGATTCCTTTGCTCGTGCTGTGCCTGTGGGCAGCGGCGATGCCCGCAATGGCCGAGCCGGCAGGCGGGGTGTTCACTTACCGGCGAGTGTTCAAATCGAGCACGCCGGAGTTCATCGAGATCAGGATTCCAGAGAATTCCGAGAAGGCCAGCTATGAAATCCGGCAACTCGACGAGGATGCGGGCGCGAGTCCATTCGAGGTGGGGCCCGGGTTGCGCGCAAAGATCTTCGAACTGGCTGGGCAGCTGAACCACTTCAGAGGTCTAGATCTGGATGTGCACCGAAAGATCGCGAATCTGGGAGAAAAGACGTTTCGTTGGGAAGGGCCGGGCGAATCGTATGAGGTGAAGTTTAATTACACGTTGAACGCACCGGCGACGCAGCTGCTGCAGATTTGTGAAGGCCTGGCGCGCCAGCAGGAATTGATTGATTTGCTGCGAAGGCGAATCAAGTATGACCGGCTGGGCGTGAATGACGCGCTGCTGCAATTCGAGACTGACCTGAGCAAAGGAGTGTTGCCGGAACCGCAGAGAGCACTGCCATTGCTGGAACAGATCGCGGGGGATTCGCGGTTCCTGGAGATAGCGCGAGAGAGGGCAAGGGCGCTGGCGGAGCGGCTGAGGCACTCGTAATCTGCCGCAATGCGAGGGGTGGCGGGGCGGCCGCCCTCTCCCAGACAAAAAAGGAGGGCCGGCGAACCGGCCCTCCGAGGTTTGTATGGATTTTGCCGTTTTCTCTAGAAGTAAAGCCGCAGGCCGAGTTCCATATGCCGCGGGGTGTTGAATTGGCTGTTCATCACGCCAAAACTAGATGGAGCCTGGAGGTCGATTCCGCCAGACCCGTATTGGCCTGGGTCGCTGAACTCCATGTGGTTGAGCGCGTTGAAGATCTGAGCGTAGAACGTGAGCCCTATGTGCTCGTTGATGTGCGTGTCCTTGGTGATGCTAAAGTCCAAGTTCCAGCGATGTTGTCCGTACAGCGGCCCGAGGTCGTTTGCACGACCGCTGTTGAGGCCCAGAACGATCGGCTGGAGGCTGTTGTACACCGCCGTGGGGTTGGAGAACAGGTTGACGCCGGAACCGCCGCAATTCAGGGCTGCACCCGGCGACGACGAACATGGCACGATATTACCGGCGCTGCCGACTCCTCCAGCGGGTACACTCACACCGTAGTGGGCAGAAGTGCTGTAGCTGCTTATGGGGTTCGTAGCCACCAGGCCGGAGCAAAACGGCGTGTTACCTTGCCCGTACTCGTCGCAAGATCCCGTGTAGGTCTCCATCGGCAGGCCGCTATTTGCGGTAAAGATCGGAGAGAACATCCAACCGCCGATGATACGGTCCAGGATGCCGTTGTTGGTTGCGAAGCGCTGACCCTTACCGAAAGGCAGTTGGTAGGTTGCCAGCACATTCAATACGAGCCGCGAGTCAAACGGGGCCGGTCCGTAGTCATAGCGCAGGTTAAAGGGAACGGAGGGGTTGGCCTCGGTATATTCCTGGTTGATACCCAAGGTATTCAATGTGTGCGACCAGGTCAGGTTGGCGTTCATCATCAGGCCGTGTCCGGTGCGCTTTTGCACGGTAAGGATACCAGCCTGGTAGTTTGAGAATCCCGCGGTCGTGTCCGCTTGCATGGAGTTGTAGCCCTGGAGATCGGCGGGGAGAGCCGTCCCAAACGTAAACCCGCAAGCGGGTGAGCAATTCGAGCCAGTATCCATGTCCTGGAACATTCCATATACGTTCTCAATAGAAACGTTCCCGGTTCCCAAGGGTCCGCCGCCTTCGTTCGTTTGAACCGCGCACGTAAGAGTCGAGCAGGTGGACAAAGGAACAAAGCCACTCGTCCCGGCGTTCTTCGTGTTGTAGGTCATAATATTTGCGTTGGTCGCGCCTAGATAACTCGCCGGGAGGCTGTTCTCAAAGAACGGCTGCGCGCTGGCGGCCTGGCCAGCATTATTGGCCTTCCAGACATTGGCATAAGCCTGGGCGAAGCTCTGCCCGCCCCGAGTCATCATCCACGGAACGTCGTTCAGGTCCAGGCCCTCGTAAATGTGAGTAGTCCACTTGCCCACGTAAGCCGCTTCCACGATGATATTGTCCGGCAACTCCCGTTGTATGCCGAAGGTAACTCCGTTGTTCACCCCGGGCCGCCAGCTGTTATCGAGGAAAGAAATGTTGCCGCCAGCGGGAGAATTAATCCCTGGCTCCGCAGGGACAGGAAGAGTCTGCTGGACTGCCGGGAATGGCCCCGTGGTGCCATCCACGCCGAGACGGAACGCGGTGGTTGGAGTGGTACCGGAGCCACCGTAACAGTCAGACGTGCCGCCAATGATTCCGGCGCCATTGCACCGGATCGTCTGGGCGAAGCCGTATCCCAAGAGCGGCGTAAGCACCAAGTCCACGCCGTTGTTGCGATCATAGAGGCGCGAGAAGCCGGCGCGAATGACCGTCTTCCCGTGTCCAAAGACGCGGTCCAGGAATCCTGAATCAAACTTCGGCGTCCATGCCACCGCAACGCGGGGGCTGAAACCGCCGTAGTAGGGGTTGAATGGATACTTGGGATGGCCGGCCACGGAGTGGATAGGCTCAAACCCAATGATGGGGTTGTAGACCTGCCCTTGCAGCGCGTCGGTCACCGTATTCGCTAGGAATTGCTCGCCGTTGATGGGGACACCGCTCGAGTCCACGGCAATGTCCTGCACGCCATTAATTTCGTATGGCGGCATCTGCGTGCCCCATTCCAAGCCGTAGTTGAGGGTAAAGGTTGGCCGGATTTTCCAGGAATCGTTGTAGTACAAGCTGTAACTGTCGATGATGGCAGTGTCCGACAAGTTCTTGAGATTGGTCAGGTTAAAGTTATCTCCCTGCCGGACGAACAGCTGCGCTTCCGTGCCAACGATCCCCAGTGATTGGGCGTAATCATTGTCCCAAATGCCGTTGTTGGTGCTGGGCATGCCCGCCGGCCGGTTGTTAGCGTCCGTGACCAATCCGCTCGCCTTATTGAGCTGGTAAACCAGTTCCGGCAGGCCCGCGACCACTTGGTCGTCCCGGACGTGATGGTCCCACCAGTGAGTGAAGGTGCCGCCGAATTGCATAAAGTGGTTGCCCCTGTTCCAACTGAGCGTGTCGTTGTAGTTCCAGTCGTGCCCGTCCCAAATGCGATCGCGGGCGTTCTGGGTGTTCATGTTCAGGGGGCACATGCAGCCGTACTGCGAGTCGGCGAACTCGAGCCCCGCCGGCACGCTGGAATCCGCAAACGTCACCCCTTGCCTCACCCAGCTCCAGTCGTTGAGCAGGTAGCTGAGGTGGAATTCGTTGATCAACGAGTTCGTCAGTGTGCCCGTCAGGCCGGCTACAAAATAACCCGGAGCGCGCGGGTCGCTGGAAGCCGAAGCAGGCACGCCGAGTTTGTCACCCGGCAGCAACCCACCGATATCAATTTGGTCAGTGGTCGGGTTCGTTTCGTGGAAATAACGATAGGAGGTAAAAAGCCGCCACTTGTCGCCAAAGTCGTGGTCGATGCGGACCATCGCGTAGTTGTCACTCTCAGGCGTAACTATGGGGGCGCGGTACCCCTGAATGTTCAGGGGGTCGCTGCCGGTGACCAGAACGTTGGGCATCGGCTCGTATTTGTTCCAAAACGCTTCCACAAGTGGGCTAATGCCAATGCCACGCGGGTCGCACGCTACGTTGCCAGCGGCACCACAAGCGGTCGAAGTTGCCAAGTTGACCTGCTGGGCAACGCCATTGGCGTCATAGTACTGCAGAATTCCCTGCCGCATCAGCGCGGATGGCACGGCCCATTGTTCTTCTGCCGCTGTTCCCGGGTATTTATGGCCCTCGTAAAAGCCGTAGAAGTACGTCTTGCCGCCCAGGTGCTTCCCGGGGAGCAGGGGCCCGCCAATGCCGCCACCGTAGCGGTTATCGTGGAACTTCACAATGGGATCACCATAGAAATTGTTCGACCAGGTGTTGGCGTCGAACAATTGCGACTGGTAGTATTCGTAAGCCGCGCCGTGGAAAGCGTCGGAGCCACGCTTGCTCACCAGCTGCACCTCGCCGCCCGCGGAGGTCGCGAAGTCGGCGGTCTGATTGCTCGTGGCTACTTTGAATTCCTGAATGCTCTCGAGTGGCGTCGGGATCGCGCCCATGCCGCCCACGCCGTTATTGGTGTAGTTGTTGTCGCCTTCGAGGTCGCTGGTTATATTGCCGCCGTCCAGCATGTAGGTATTTTGGTCGCTCAAGGAGCCGGCTACCTGGCCGCCATAAATGTCGCCTCCACCCACGGCGGGGGCGGTGTTCGGCTGGTACGTCAGCAGCGAGGTGGCGTCACGATTCAGGTTGGGGAAGCTGAGCAGCGAGTCGCCGGACATCGTCGTCCCAATCGTTGCGTTCGTAGTTTGCAATTCCGCGCCCGCCACGGCTCTTACTTCAACGACCTCGGACGCGGCGCCCACTTCCAGCACGGCATTGAGGGTGAGCGTCTCGCCGACGACGACTTCCTGCCCGCTCACCACTAACTGCCGAAAACCCTTCATGGCGACCCTAATGTCGTAAATCCCAGGAAAGATGTTGACAAAAATGTAGCGGCCGGCGTCGTTGGAATGCACGGTCCGAACAGATTTCGAGGCCGTATCAGTCAACATCACTTCTGCACCCACAAGAACGGCGCCGGTCTGGTCTGTCACCAGGCCAGCGACAGTTCCAGTGGAACTGGCCTGCCCGTGCACAGGCACTGGTGCGAAGCACAGACACATTAACGCGCAAAACACTCCGAAACCGACAAGTCTTTTCACGACGGTCCTCCTCATTGGGCCTTGATCCCAATCCAGCATTTTTTGGCGTGAGAGCTTAGACTCACGCCACGTGACATGTAAAAGAAATGAAATGTGAAACCGACCGAAAATCTACAAACCACTCACTTTCTTGGTTCTGGCGGTTGCAATTCCAATTCCAAGTTTGGCCGAGGATTGCGCTTCGAAACTCTCGCGGTCATCTCAACTAAGTCTAAGGTTATCTGGCAGATACATAAGCAGGAAGGAATGTAGCGATTAGAGAGTTTGGAACGCAAATATGCAAAATTGAATTCAGGACAAAAACAGTATGGATTTCGGTAGTACTCTCGTACTGGTTTTTAGTCAAATGGCATAGCGCATGGGCGTCAGGATGCACGTTTAGAGCTTGGGCTCTTGCTGAGCCCCCGAGTGGCAACGCTCTGCCTAGCCTATCGGGGATGTCCGGGCTGGATCCTGCGAATGGGGCAGGTGAAATTGAGCCAGTTAACCTGCTGCGCGGAGTGGTGAGGCTGCAGCTAACAGGGGCAATGATTTGGTGTAAGGGGCCTGGGCGACACCGCGCTCTGTGAAGATGGCGCGGATGTAGCGGTTGGGCGTGACGTCGAAGGCGGGATGGGCTGCGGGAACATCGGGGGCGATCCTGACACCCTGAAAGTGGGTGACTTCGGCGGCAGAGCGCTCCTCGATGGGGATGTGATCGCCATCGGGGATTGACAGGTCAAAGGTGGAAACCGGCGCGGCGACGTAGAAGGGGACGTTATTCTCCTTGGCGAGGACGGCAATTTGGTAGGTGCCGATTTTGTTGGCGGTGTCGCCGTTGGCGGCGATGCGATCCGCGCCGGTGACGATGGCGCCTACTTTGCCGGTCTTCAGGAAGTGGCCGACCATATTGTCCGTGATGAGGGTGAGAGGAATGCCGCCGCGGTGGAGTTCCCAGGCAGTGAGCCGGGCGCCTTGTAAATAGGGGCGCGTCTCTGGAACCAACACGTGGAGCTTGTGACCCTGCTGGATTGCAATGCGGATGACACCGAGCGCAGTGCCAATTCCGCCGGTGGCCAGAGCGCCCGCATTGCATTGCGTCATTACTTGCCCTTCGCTGGGCATGAATTCCGCGCCAAAATGCCCGATGGCTTCGTCGGTCGCCTTTTTTTCGAGATGCACTTGCTGGGCCTCGGCGACAAGGGTTTTGCGGATTTCGGGGAGACCGGCGGAGGAGGCGAGCAATTCCGTGAAGCGTGTTTTCATGCGATGCAGGGCCCAGAAAAGGTCGACGGCCGTGGGGCGCGTTTCTGCCAGGGTGCGCGAGATTTCATCGAACTCCACTTTTAGCTGATCCACGGAAGTGGCGTCTGAGTGAAGGACGCCGAGGGCGACGCCCATGGCCGCGGCCACACCGATGGCCGGAGCGCCACGAATGACCATTTCGCGGATGGCTTTGGCGACTTCACGGTAGTCCGTGTAGGTGTAGTGGATCTCCTCGGCCGGAAGGCGGCGCTGGTCCAGCATAACGACGCCGCGGTCGGTCCACTCAATGGGCTGGGCTATGTACATTTTGCGGTGCGTCCTCGAATCGCTCATTGGCCCACGGGAATCCGGGTGAAGCCGTGCGTGCTCAAGACTGCGACAGCGGCAATGAACGAGTTGTACCCGAGATGCATCAGGAAGCTAGCAAAGACGCTGCCGGTGCGGGCGCGCACGAGAGTGAAGATAATGCCGACGAGGATAAGCAGAGAGACGAGGCTCCAAGTCCAACCCAACTGTGCACCGTGCATCATGCCAAATAAGACACCGGTCAGTACAATGGCAGGAGTTACGCCGAATGACCGCGCGAAGAGCGGATAAAGATAGCCGCGGAAGAGGGTTTCCTCGACCAGCGGGGCTACCAACACGGCCATGGCCACGAAGAGGAGGGCCGTCTGGCGGTGCTTGAAGAGCTCCTCCATGGGGATGTTATCGGGCTCCTTCATGCGCAGAGTGAGAAGAGCAACGAACAGAGACAATCCACTCCCGGTAAAGAAATAGACAAGGGGGTTTCTGGGCTGTTCCGGGTTCTGCGATTTAATTTTGCGCCAACCCAGACACCTCCAAAAGGAATGGCCCCGCAGGACCGACAAAGTAATGTAAAGGAAGAAGAAGATGGTGGCATACCAAATGAGCATGCTGCCAATGGCAAATTGCGGCTTGGAGAGAAGGTACTGCTCCATCTGTTTTGTGGTGAGCTTTTGTCCGTGGGGCAAGTAATAAACGCCCATGACACCCTGCACCAAAATGAGGCTCGCCAGGCCAAAAATGACGAATACAAGGAAATGCGGCCAAGACCAGGTGATTTGCAGATCGTCAGGGTATTGCGGAGAAGAAGGTGGAGTCGTTGCCGGGTTGGCTGCAACCGAAGCAAGTGGGGCGCCCGCTATTGGCTCGGGCGCGATTTGATCTGCCGGCGAAGGCGAGTCGTTGCCGGGAGCCTGCTCGGGCGGCGAGGAGGAGGAGTCGTCAAAAGGATTCATGATTTCGTGGATCTCTCCGAAGCAGGCCAACCGGAACCCAGTGCGGCTGCCACCAGTGGCAAGAGCAGTTCGTGGTGACCCGTGATGGCAAATCCCCGGGATTTGCCGCCTTTCTTATCGTCGACCGGCGCGGTGGGACGCCTGACCACATTCTGGACCGGGCGGTAATGCTGGATGAAGTCAAAATTAGCGGTGGTGATCGAACGGAGAGGCACTCCCAGATTGCGCACAACGGAAACAGCTTTCAGGAAGATTTCGGGGAGGAGCACGGCAGAGCCCCAATTGAGAAACACGCCGCCGGCATCCATGTGTTGGAGCAGGGCGCAAAACAGACGGAAATCGGAGAAGGTCGCGGAGCCAAGAGCCACGCCTTCGGCGGAAGGATGCATGTGAGGGATATCCGTGCCGATGGCGAGATGAATGGTGACGGGGATTCTGCGCTTGTAGGCTTCGATCAGAACGCTCGACTCCGGATGCTTGGGGAAAAGAATGCCGCTGGTCAGGTATTGCCCGGCCGCCTCGCCATAGCCAATGCGAATGCGATACGCAAGCTTGGCGATTTCGTTGATGTAGGTGCCCGTTTCTTCGGCCATGCCGAAGTGACCTTCTCCGAGGGCGGCTTCGACGTCCTCCGAAGTATTTCCGGCCATGGCGATTTCAAAATCATGGATCAGAGCAGCGCCATTCATGGCGATGCCAGAAATAAATCCACGCCGCATGAGGCCAATGAGGACGGGGCCGAGACCCACTTTGATGACGTGGCCGCCGAGTCCCCAGAGGATGGCTTTTTTGTGTTTACGCGCGCGATGAATGGCGGAAAGCAGATCGCGCAAATCCTGGGCAGCGAGGATCTTAGGCAGGGAGTCGAGAAATCTGGTGAGTGAGGGTTTGGGGTCCACGGCACGCGCAAAATTGCTGACATTGACTTTGCTTTTGCGGGAGGACAAAGGGTAGGTGCGCACGCCACCAAACGTCAGAGGCTGGATGGAATAGATACTCATGCGAGTGTCATCACTCTACGAGGAACACTCCAGCGGTGCAAGAGGGAGATAGAGTGGACTGTAGCGGTCATGCCCCCGTCTCTTTGCGCTCGGCGATGGAATTGCCGTTCGAGGAGCTGGTGAACCCCAGGGTGCGCGCGAGCACCTGACCGGTGTAGGACTTCTTGACGCGGGCGACCTGCTCGGGAGTTCCTTGGGCAACGATGCGGCCACCGCCCTGGCCGCCTTCAGGACCGAGATCAATTACCCAATCGGCTTGTTTGATGACGTCGAGGTTGTGCTCGATGATTAGGACGGTGTTGCCGAGGTCTACGAGGCGCTGGAGGACAGCTAGCATTTTGCGGACATCATCGAAATGGAGGCCGGTGGTGGGCTCGTCGAGAATGTAGACGGTCCTGCCAGTCTGGCGTTTGCTGAGTTCGCGGGCCAGCTTGATGCGCTGGGCCTCTCCGCCAGAAAGCGTGGTGGCGGACTGGCCGAGTTGCACGTAGCCGAGGCCCACTTCGACCATGGTGGAAAGTTTCTGCTGAATCTGGGGAATGTTTTCGAGGAGCTTCAGCGCATCGCTGGCGGGAAGATTCAAGACGTCGTTGATGCTGTGTCCCTTGTAGCGAACGGCAAGCGTTTCCGAATTGTATCGGCGGCCGCGGCAAACTTCGCAGGTGACGTAGACATCGGGGAGGAAGTTCATTTCGATGCGGCGGAGACCTTCGCCCTGGCACGTTTCGCATCTCCCACCTTTCACGTTGAAGCTGAAGCGACCGGGGCGGTAACCGCGCTGGCGGGATTCCGGGAGCATGGAAAACAGCTCACGGATCGGGGTGAACACACCGGTGTAGGTAGCGGGGTTCGAGCGCGGCGTGCGGCCAATGGGCGCCTGGTCGATCTCGATCACTTTGTCGATGTGCTCGATGCCCAAGAGCATGCGATGGGCGCCGGGGGGCTCCGAGGACCTGTAAAGCTTCTGTGCCAGGACGCGATAGAGAATGTCGTTCACCAATGTGGATTTTCCGGAACCAGAGACACCGGTGACGACAGTGAATAATCCGAGGGGGAAAGAAACATCAAAATCCTTCAAGTTGTTGGCGTGAGCGCCGAGGACCTGAATCACTTTCGCGTTGGGGCTGCGGCGCTTGGTGGGAACAGGAATCTTGGCCGCACCCGTCAGATACCGCCCTGTGAGGGAGTCGGGAGCCGCGCAAATCTCTTCCGGCTTTCCTTTGGCGACAAGGTAGCCACCGGCATTGCCCGCACCGGGACCGAGATCAACAACGAAATCGGCGCGGCGGATGGTGTCTTCGTCATGCTCGACGACGAGCACGGTGTTGCCGAGATTGCGTAGCTGCTCGAGTGAATGCAGAAGGCGGCTGTTATCGCGCGCGTGCAGGCCGATGGAAGGCTCGTCCAGAACATAGAGAACACCGCGAAGGCGCGAACCAATTTGCGTTGCCAGGCGGATGCGCTGGGCTTCGCCACCGGAAAGAGTCGCGGCGCTACGTTCCAGGCTGAGATAGCCGAGGCCGACGGCGAGCAGGAAATCAATACGCTCGGCAATTTCCTCGAGCGGCCTCCCCGCGACCTCTTTCTGGCGGGGCGTGAGTTGGGAAAGAATCTTTTCAACGGCAGGTCGGGCGTCGCTAAGGGCCAACGCGGTGAAATCCGAGATGGACCATCCCGCCAGCTTCACGGCGAGCGATTCCGGGCGCAGACGTTTACCGTGGCAGGCGGTGCATTGGGTGGCGGACATGTATTGGGTCATCCATTCGCGATAGGAATCGGAGTTGGACTCCTGGAAATTGCGTTCAAGAAACCGCAGGATGCCTTGGAATCGGTAGCCTTTTTCGTGGCTTTCGGTGCGTGAGGCTTTGGGTGCTCCGGCGCGTTTCGCGTCCGAGGGAGGATAGCCGTAGAGGAGGAGATTCTGCACGCGTGCCGGGTATTTATCGAAAGGCGTGTCCAGATGAAAGCCGTGGGCATAGGCAGCCAGTTCCAGCATGCGCTTCAGAATGGCGGAGCCGGAACCTGTTCCCAGGCCGCCGTCGAAGAGTGGTCTTGTCCAATCTACGATCACTTTGGAAGGATCAAAATCGTATTTGGAGCCGAGCCCATTGCACGCGGGGCAGGCGCCATAAGGTGAGTTAAAGCTGAAGGAACGCGGCTCAAGCTGTGGCACGGAGAGGCCGCAATCCGGGCAGGCCAATTTTTCGGAGAAAACATGTTCTTTCCCGCCGACGACGGCCACATTGACCAAACCTTGCGCCAGCTTGAGGGCGGTGGCGATGGACTGCTCGAGGCGCGAGGCGATGCCCTGTTTGACGAGGAGGCGGTCAATGACGACTTCGATGGTGTGATTCTTGCGTTTGTCGAGAACCGGCGTTTCGTCGAGCGGGAGCAGCTCTCCATTGATGCGGACGCGAACGAAGCCATCCTGGGCGAGCTTTTCGAGTTCCTTACGGTATGCGCCTTTCCTGCCGCGCACGATTGGCGCCAGGATCATGATGCGATCGTCGGGCTTGCAGAGCTCTCCTTGCAAGATGGCTTGAACAATCTGTTCGCTGGATTGCCGCGTGATGGGTTTGCCGCAATTCGGGCAGTGGGGAACGCCCACGGAACTATAAACGACGCGGAGATAGTCGTAAATTTCCGTAATGGTGCCGACGGTGGAGCGCGGCGAGCGCGTGGTGGTTTTCTGCTCGATGGCGATGGAAGGAGAGAGACCTTCTATCACATCTACTTCCGGGCGTTCCATCTGATCAAGAAACTGGCGGGCGTATGCGGAAAGAGATTCGACGTAGCGGCGCTGGCCTTCGGCATAGATTGTGTCGAAGGCGAGCGAAGATTTTCCGGAACCCGAAAGGCCGGTGATGACCGTGAGGGTATTCCGCGGAATTTCGATATCGATGTTCTTCAAGTTGTGCTGGCGAGCGCCGCGCACAACCAGCTTCGTGAGCCCCATAATCCGAAAATGCTCCCCCCACAGAAGATGCCGGCGCCCAGTGGGTAGAATGAGCCCAGCATAATCATTCACCATAGCAATTCGCACACGTGGCGGTCAAGGCAGGGCGGCTGGAATGGGCGAAGATGGGGAGAAAGGCAAGCGGAAAGAATTTTCCGGTGGAGATATTAGCGTAAATTTTTACTCGGCGGTAGTGCGTTTTTACCAGGGGTCTGACTTTAAGACATTGAAAATAAGTTGGTTATATTGGCGAGGGGCGTGCATTTCAAGAGTTGTGGGGGAGACGAGCCGAGGATCCCTTTAGGGGATTGAGGGCTGGGCCGGTTCGTTCTTCCCCTCATATTTCGCCTTCTGACCCGTATCACACCCTAACCGACTTCACATTGAACTATCCTTAATGGACGGACCTCTCCGTAAAGGCGTCTTTCCCGTTGAAACTGATCTGGACCGAAGGAGAACTTGGCGAAGGCATGCAATGCTATCGAGCGCGGGCGTTTTTTGCGGCTCATGAGCACTGGGAAACTGTGTGGCTGGAATCACAGGAACCTGAGAAAGCCTTCTTACAAGGATTGATTCAGGTCGCGGCTGCGTTTCATCACCTGCAGCGTGGGAATCTCCGTGGCACTCGCTTGTTGCTGCAGAAGGCGCGACGGCGCCTGGAGCGCTATCCCGGATATTTTGGCGGCATTGACGTGACTTCGCTTCGCAAAGACATCCGAAAATGGTTGCAGGCGCTCGAAGCAGGCCGAGCCACCGAAGGACGAGCGTATCCGCAGTTACGCCACAAGAGAAGACGCAGAACGACAAAATGATGTCTTACATCAGGCAGCCAGGCCTATGCATTTGTTCTTCCGGAGGAAAAAGAGAGGAACGCAGGAGTTACAAAATCTTGACTTCGAGGATATAATCCCACCCCATGGCACCCGAACCGACAACCGTTAAAGCCCCGGGGATGGTCCCCGATGAGGTGAAGCAAGAGCCGCGCTCCAAGGGTATTACCACCGCGAGGAAGAAGAAGCCGAAAGAACTGGCGGTCATCACCGAATGCTGCACAGGTTGCGCCGGGTCGCCCGCTTGCGTGGAGTACTGCCCGGTCGAGGACTGCATGTTCTGGGTGAACGACGAGGACAACCCTCCTTTCGGCCGCATTCAGATCGATCCGATTCTCTGCATCGGATGCAAGAAGTGTCTCAGCAAGGGTCCGGACGGCTGCTTCCTGGACGGCTGCCCGTGGGATGCCATCGTGATGGTGGATATCGCCGAGGTGGAAAAAGAAGTCGGGCCGATGACCTATTAGATCCTGGCTATGCAAAAAGCTTATTTGAGGAGAACGCGCGGCGCGAGCGCGCGTTTTGCTTTTTAGAGGAAAGAATCCTTTTTCTAACTCAGAGACGGAAGATGCGAAATCTAAGGATGGATAGCAGTGTCCGAGGACCGTTGAATTGCCCTTTCCCGAATGGCCTTTTCGGTTGATAAGGCCTGCTGGCGCACGCGGTCGGAGGTTTCCGGCAGGTCCCGCTCATAAGGAAGGATGGCGGGCAGGTCATCCAATTGGCCGATGAGATAGAGCCCTCGCAAGGCTTCCCACACCTGTTCGTCTGCGGGTGCCACGGTTGCGATTTCCGTTCCCGGAGTAACGTACGCTCCTTTTTGAACGCTGAGAGTGCGGATGCGGCCACTGATTGGGGAGCGCACCTCTGTGGTTTGCTGGCCATCTTGCAGCTTGGCAATATCGCCGCCTTGATGGATGGCGGTTCCGATTTTGTCGGTGTCACTGACCACGCCCGCCGAAGGAGCGACAATTACGGCCGACTTCAGCAAAGCGACAATCTGAGCTCGGCCCGAGGCATCGCCGAAGCGCACCAAAGAGAGAGCCGCATTTCCGCGAACGAGCGGGGAAGAGTCTCCCAGCATGGTCAAGAGTGTCTCGTGGAACGCAGCTACCGAGGTGTCCTGCCCCATGACCCACGCGTCAGTGTTACGCACTTCCTCCACCGGATAGGAGGCAAGGCGCACCAGGCCGGGATACCAACGCCTGACCCCGTTATCGTGCCGCCCCATGCGTTCGCCGAGCTGTACGAGGGCGTGCTGGATATGCCGCGGATGCTTTTGATCATTCAAGTAATCGGTGATTTGTTGGTCGGAGAGAGGGCGTCCGAACCAGGTGCTCCACCAGAACAAAAACGGCATGAGGACGATCAACCAAGCAGTCAGAAAGAACAGCAGGCGTTTCCTAATGGACATGCGCTGGGGCGCGGGCCGCGGCGAGGATTCCCCCGCAACGACTGCTTGCGAATGACCTGGATTTAAGGAGGTGGGTCGACTGGCCATGGATTCTCTTGGAACCTAGCCCGCCTTGGGAGTCGCAGACTCTTTACCTGCCGCAGTTTTGCCCTTGTGGAGAAAGGAGAACAAGCCGCGGTCCTGCATCTCCCAGAACAGATTTAGGAGGAATATTCCCGAGAGGGACAGGAGGATAAGGCTCATGAAAAGACCGTCGACTGAGGTGATCGAGCCGGCAACGATGATCCAGGCAATCCCCGCAAGTGGAGCGACACAAAAAACGAGGGCAATCAAGAATGTCGCGGCGCGCAAGAGCTCTCCTTTAGTTATCTCGATACTTGACTCCACAGCAACAAGAACGTTCATCCCGGCATCCGCAGCCAAATTGCACCTGGGCCCGGTTCAGATGCAAAAACGTCCAGCGGGGAGTGACCAGTGTTCCCCGGCCTCTCCTCGGACTCAATACCCAGGCTTCATTGCTTAAAGGACACATCCACGGTCTTGCTGTCTTTTGCGGCGAGGGTCACTTTCACATCCTGCTCGCCCAGCTTTTCCTGGACAAAGGCCAGCGTGTAGTCACCCGGCGGCAGTCCTTTAATCTCGAACTTTCCGTCCGGTCCGCTAACGGCATAGAAGGGATTTTTCACAACGCTGATAAACATCCTCATCCAGGGATGCTGGTTGCACTTCACGGGGAGCAGGATCTCTTCCCGCGCGAAAGTCTTCTCCAAGGGTGCCGCTTGCGGCGCTTGCGATTCATTCCACTCGCGGTTGTCTTTTGGAGTCGGATGAATATTGTGGGTGGTCGGATCGCTATTGATGATCTTGACGGTTTGTCCGGCCATGACACCCAGCGCATGCGGGTGGTACTTACAGCCCCGCTGTTCCACCACAACAGGATCCTTCGGAACATCGAACGTGCGGTTGCCAAGTCCCTCCTTCACATATACGAACACGTTGGCGAGATCACCGCCGCTCACCACGATGTTTTCCGCCGTGTTCTGGCCCTTGCAGGCGGGATCCTGGCTCATGTCGATCACCGCCGCCTTCGGTGGCGCGCCATCGAACTTTACGGTGCCGTTGACACTGGCAGCGGTGGCCGGATCAATTGGCGAGGCCGTGGCCGCGGGGGTCGCCGCAGCAGGAGCCGCGGGCTGTTCTTCGGAGGTTTCCTTTTTGCCACATCCTGCGAGAAGGACGAGCCCCAAAACGCAGGGCAAGCCCAAGTATGTCAGCCGAATCGTCGTTTTCATGATGTCGCTCTGCCTCTCTTGAGATTCAAATGCTCCTACCGATCGAAATCCTAGTTTGCACCGTTAATCCCCGTGTTGCCGGCGGCTTTCCCGCCGGATGGCGAGCCGCCGCTTGCTCTCGGAGAATGGCCCATCGCCGCACTCACACGTCGCAGCTCTTCCGGGGTGAGCTGGAGAATATAATCCACCAACAACTTCGTATGGTCCTTATCGTACCCCTGGAACGAAGGCGGAGTCGGCCCAAAGAACACCCAGCGGCCATTCACTCGTTTGAACAGCCCGGAAGGCATGGAGGTGCCCGGGCTGATGGCTTGCGGGTCGATGATCCAGCGCTCCATCCAATCCGCCTTCAGGCGCCCTTTGGCTTGCAGGAAGTTGGGAGCGGTTGCCGTTCGATCATGACTGGGCTCGCCCGTTGCGTGACATTTCAAGCAGGGTGCCGCATTGCTGGTGAACAGGCTGCGCGCCATCTCGGTCTCCTTTGCGGTCAGCACCGGGACTTCTTCCGGAATGTAAGGAAAAGGCTGGCGTGAAAGCGCCTGGAAAAAGCGCACAAGTTTGCCAAGTTCGTTTTCGGAAAAAGAGAAGGTCGGCATGCGCACCTGCAGATAAGTGCGCAGCCCATTGCGATTGGTGTTCTGGTCGTTGAGCGCGGGATTGTTCAGGAAATGGAGCATCCAGTCGGGATCCACACGCGCGCCCTCGGTGAGAAGTTTGGGAGGCAGTTGTTCCTGACCGTCGGGCCCCTGATAGCGGGCCATAGACATGAGCGAGGTGGGCTGGCCCGGGATCAGTTGATGACAGCCCATGCAGTTATACTTCCTGACGACCCACCATCCCTCTTGAATGTCGCGGCGATAATCGAGTGGGCGATATTGATAGCCGGGAGGAAGGGGACTCTCCTGGCTGCCCATGAGAAAAGTGGTGAGCGCGCGAATCTGCTCTTTCGTCAAATGCACGTTGGGCATGCGCAGCTTTTCCGTGTCTGGCTTGATTTTTCCCTTGTCCCAGATATTGGGTTCGGCGAGTTTGTGTTCGAAAAAGCCCTTGTGCCCGTACCAAGGCTCCTTGGCCGGGCCTTCGGGCAACCGCGCGAGATCTTCCGGATCGGTTATCGGTTCACTGCCGCCGCGTTGCGCAACTTCCGTCAACAGGGCGAAATCCAGCCGCTCCACCGGCTTGCTGCCTTCAAAGGTCAATTCCGTGCCGATTCGGCCTTCGTCCTCGAGGCCAGAGATCTCGTGACACCCGGCACAGCCAAAGAGGCGAATCCATTTCTTGCCTTCCTCCTTCAAATTGGGGTCATCCATGAAGGCGGCTTCGGGATAGCTGGACGGCTCCTGCTTCTTCAAGGTGATCAAATAGCTTGCGACGTCTTCCGCATCCTGGGGAGAGAGGCGCAGGCTGGGCATCACGGTCATGTTTTGCACTTGCAGTTCGTGACCATCATTGGGACATTGGCTGTGATCCAGGTCAAAGACAAAGGGCAATCCCTTCTTCTTGTAATCTTCGGGGCCAATGTCTTTTTTCTCGTAGAGACAGTAGGGGCGTGTGCGTTCGCGCGCGTTGTGAACCCAGCGCGCCAGATACTGGTAATTATCCTTTTCCCCGACACGTGTGAGATTTGCGGCGAAGGTGCCACCTTGCATCTGCTCGCCCTCCCCGATGGAGTGGCATGCCAGGCAACCGCGCGTTTGGAACAACTCCTTCCCATGAGCCGCGTTGCCCGGCGGATGTTTGGGCAGTGGATCGGTCAACGCCGACTGCCAAATATAAGCGGAAATGGCTTTGATCTGATCCTCATTGAGACGGAAGTTGGGCATCTTCGTGGTGGCACGGAAGTCGGTGGGCTTCTTCAGCCACACGGGAATCCAGTTCTTATTGAGTTTGAGGCGCACGTCCTTGAGATTGGGGCCCACCTTTTTGATGTCTTGCAGCAGGCTCTTTGTGGTGCGGTCGAGTTGGACGATGCGCAAATCCAATTTGCTGTTGGTGACCTTCAAGGACACGGCACGGTCGTTGAGACGATTGGCTTCTTCGTTGCTCTCGGCGGCGTCGGCCTGCTTCATTAAAGAAGCGGCCTCTTTCAGGTTGTCCCTTTTTTCCTGTTCCAGTTGTTTGATCTGCTGGCCGATGGCCAGCAAGTCTTCCGGTTCCTTGTCGTAGCCTTCATAACGATGGCACCCCATGCAACCACGCTGACGGAACAAATCCTTGCCTTCGCTGAGGACCCCGCCAACGTCGCCCTCCACGAGCACCATATCCGCGGAGTGGCAGGTCTGGCAGCCGGCTTCCACATTACCTCGAGGGAAGAGCGGCCAGAGCCAGTGTTCATAGGTACCGTGAGCCTTCTCCACGCTGGTGGTGGCACGACCGTTGCCCTGGTGGCAGGGCGAACAGCCGTACTTTTCAGGGTCGTGAATCTTGAGCAGATCGGGTTCCGGGTGACTGGTAAACGCCCGCGCGTATTCGTCGGGTTTCTTGCCTTGTAGGGCCATTGCCGCTGCCGTGACCTTGACAGGTTCTCGAATGTTCAGGTGGCACGACTCACAGCGATCCACGATATTGGCATCCGGCACATTGATTTGCAGGATTTTCGACGTCCATTCCTCGGTTTTGTTCTGCAAGCCTGTAAGCTGCGATGGCGTAAGGTTGGTCATGTGATCGGAAACATAGGCGTCGAGCTTCTCTTTCCGCTCGTTGACCGGCTTAATGGCTTCTCCGAGTTCGACACTCAGATTGGTCCGCTCGTTTCTCAGTTCGTTGTAAGTTTCTTCCAGTTGCGGGTAGCTGTAGCTCTTTTTACTGCCGTCGGGAAAGGTGACCGAAGCAACCTCCTGTTTGTATTTGTCCAGCGCTTTTTGCTTTCGCTGCCTGGCGGAAGCGCTGGTCTCGGTTTCGATGGCATAGGTCGAGGCGCCGACATAAGCGCGCCGGTCGGTGAAAACATTTTGAACGGCAAGGATAGTGGCGCTCAAATCGCGCAGTTTCTCGTTGATTTCCTTGATTTTTGGCGCCGCAGTTTGGCTGGCGTTTTCGTAATCCTGTTTGAGCTTCAAGTAGTCCGCGTTGCTCTCCACTTC
This sequence comes from Candidatus Acidiferrales bacterium, assembly GCA_963702915.1. Lineage (GTDB taxonomy): Bacteria > Acidobacteriota > Terriglobia > Acidiferrales > UBA7541 > Acidiferrum. The sequence goes on along the minus strand of OY969770.1, from coordinate 3,769,115 downwards.
CTTTTGCACGTTGCGGGACTCCGTACGTGCTCCCTTGAGGAAAGTTGAGTAGCGGGTCTTCCACTCGTGTTGAAAAGTTTTCCAGGGGCGCTGCCCGAAATCCTCGTCCCAGAGAGCCCAGAATAGAGAGGCCATCAAGAGGATCATCGCCACGAAGTAATGCGTCGCGAGGGACCTGGTGACTACAGGGTCATTGTCAAGGATAGGCTTATCGGCCACCAGTTCCCCCTAGACGTTAAACCACGGTGTTATCCACACGTATTTAATGTGGAAAAGAAGCCGCAGGAGCATTTTGATCGGCAATCCCAGCATCGTCAGCAGAAACACCATCAGAATGGAATATTGGAGCAAGCTCATGCGCTTGTAGTCCTTAGGATTATTCCGGCGGAAGACGGCGTGCACACCGAGCCCGCCCAGGGTGAAAAAGCCGCCAACGACAAGCGCGCCGAAAATGCCTTTTCCCCAATTCGAGGTAATTCCGAAAATATCCGGCAAGTCGCGATTCACTTCATAAATGAGGCGGTTGTGATCCCAAGTTTGTCCAGGCCAGAACCATTGCCAGCCTGGGCCGCGGATAAAGGTCCCGATGAAAATCATGGAGACCCACAAAATAATGAAGCCGAAAAGAAAGGTTGAGATGGCAAATTTGCGCTGCTTCCAGGTGTAGTAGCCACACCCCAACGGGTTGGTATCGATGTAGGGAATGACCATGAGCCCAATGATGATCAATGTGGGCATGACCACCCCTGCGATCCATGGGTCGAAATAAACCAGCATTTCCTGCAATCCCAGGAAATACCAGGGCGCCTTCGCCGGGTTCATTGTCAGGTTCGGGTTCGCCGGTTCCTCGAGGGGCGCGTTCAAAGTGATGGACCAGACCATCAATATGATGGTAACGATGATAGCCGCCAGGAATTCCATGCGAAGCAGGAAGGGCCAGACGTGCACTTCTTTTTGCCAGCCGGACTGGAAAGGCCAGGCCTTCCTGTGATGGGTCTTGGCCATGGCCGCATCGCCTTCCAGTTGCGCGATGAGCTGGTCATTCGCATGAGCCTGCCTCCAGGCAAGATAAATATAGAAGGCCAGGAGCGGAATCATTGCAATGATGGGCACATTGTCAGGTGCGGAAAGGATTTCCCACAATTGTTTCCAATCCATGGCTATCGCTTTTCCTCTTTGACTTCCGAGTCGAGCTTCACCTCTGCTGGGCCGGAGATGCCTCCATCTTTACGAACGCGCCAGAAGTGCACAATCATGAAAATCGAGGCAACGATGGGAATGCCGATGCAGTGCCAGATGTAGGAGCGCAACAAGGCGTTTGCGTCCACAATTGATCCGCCCAAAAGACCGAAGCGAACATCGTTGTAGGGCGTCATGCCCAACTGTGCGCCGAACGGCCCCTCGTGGCCAAGCAGAGGAGTGGCACGCGCCATGTTCGTTCCCACGGTGACGGCCCAAAAGCCGAGCTGATCGTCCGGCAGCAAATATCCGGTGAAGGAAAGCAGCAGCGTCAAAACAAGGAGGATGACGCCGACGTTCCAGTTGAACTCACGCGGTTTCTTGTAGGAGCCGGTAAGAAAAACGCGGAACATGTGCAGTTCAACGGCAATCACCATCAAGTGCGCGGCCCAGCGGTGCATGTTGCGCAATAATTTGCCGAAGGGCACGTCGTGCTCCAGGTAAAGCACATCGCGAAATGCCTGGACCTTGCTGGGGTGGTAATAAAACATCAGCAGGACCCCGGTGAAAGTGAGCACGACGAACAGATAGAAAGTGATCCCACCCATTCCCCAGGTGTAGCTGTACCGCACCGCGTCGCGATTGATCTTTGCCGGATGCAGATGGAGAAAAACGTTTGAGAGGATACCCAAGGCACGATTGCGCGGCGTCTCGTCGTGTTTGTGCCGGAATATGGAGGTGAAAACTTGCGTCTTCGTTGGCTTCTTGAGCAGTTCCACTTGCTCCTTGGCCTTCGCCGGCAGGTCCGTCTTGAGGGACTCGATATCTTCTTGAACGCCGGTTTTGATGCGATCGACCAAGCCCACGGATTTCCCGTTCTTGGAGTTCGAGTTGTTCTCATCAGCCATTTCGTTTGCTCCCGTTCTCCCGCTGGCTTGCGTCGTACCGTGAACCCTGTCTCCAATTGGCGCTTTTGTAGGTCAAGAGTTCACCCCTCCAAAAAGGATCCTGGATCGTTGAAACGCGAGGGCTGCCCCTTGGGCCACTGAAAGAGTCGAGAAACATCCACGATGATCTGGCCATCGGGAGCCAATTCCACATGTGCACGGTCCATGGGACGCGGGGCAGGCCCCTCGAAATTGATGCCTTCACTGTCGTAGCCGCTTCCATGACAGGGGCACTTGAATTTGTTCTCGCTAGCTTTCCAGTCTGGGGTGCAACCCAAATGAGTGCATCGCGCGAAAATGACAAAGAGGCGATCGGGTGTGCGATCCACCCAGATACGGTACTTTTGCTGCCACTTGGTATCTACGCCGAGTGAATAGTCCGAGGGATAGCCGATCTTAAATATCGTGGGAGGTTCAAATAGCGTGCGCGGCAGGAAAAAACGGAGGAAGGCAAGGAACCAAGCGGTCAGGAAACCTGTGACAGCACACCACACGAAGCGGCGGCGGCGCTCGTTGATTTCGCTTTGTTGCGGACCGACGGTTGCCAAGCCCGCGGCGGCTGCCGCCTTTGAAGTACCCACGGCCGGAGAACCAACATAACTGGCCGCTTCACTCCCTCTCGCAGCGAATTTGTTCCCTGCATCGGATTTCGGTTTATCCGATCCGGATTCCGGGCCCGCCATGCGTTGCCTCCTAGATGAGCGTGTCTCGAAGTCAATTCGTGGGCGTGGTATGAGCTATAGAGTTCTCCTGAAAGCCAGGCCGGTGAATTCTGTTGCAGTGATCGCGTGAGTGAGCAATCCCACATGCAAAGCCGGATTCTTGATCACAGAACACAGACGCGGCCCATGCAGGCTCGTCCGCGGTTCTGGAGGTGTGCCAGAGAGGAGTGAGTTAGCGACGCAGTAATCGGCACGAGAGGCAACACCGTCAAAGGAAGAACCAAAATTTCGCGCTTTGCGGGCGTGATTGTTTTTCCTGGAGTGGCTGCGGATAGAAAGGCTGCTCGGCGTGGCGCCGGCCAGCATCCTGGGGCCTTCAGTTTTGATCAGAAGCGTACACTTTCCCGAGATCCCAAACATTTTTACGGACCCCCAGAACGGAACGCATCTTACTTAAATGGAGCAAATTCGTCAATGCGTGTTTCTGCCGTGTCGCTGCAAAGTGAGAATGTCCGGTTTGTGCAAAGTAGGGATGTCCGCTTCCATGGATGGCCGAGGGCCCTATGGAAACGGAGCGAATCGCGTTGAGCCAACGAGAACGGGACCGATTGAAAGTGTTGCACGAGGTACAGCAGAAGCAGCTGACGCAGCTGGCAGCCGCCGAGCGGCTGAAAGTAACCGACCGCCACGTCCGGCGGATGCTGCTCGGTCTTCGCGAGCGCGGGGATCGTTCCCTGATTCACGGACTGCGCGGCCGGCCGTCGAACCGCAAGCTGGCGGCCCGCTTCGAGCAAAAGATTCTGGCGCGCCTGCGCCAGCGTTATGCGGATTTCGGCCCCACGCTGGCCGCTGAACACCTGGCCCAGGAAGGGTTTCCGGTAAGCCGGGAGACGCTGCGGAAGTGGATGACTAAAGCGGCCTTGTGGCGGCCGCGCTCCCAGCGTGTGAAAAAGATCCACGTATGGCGGGAGCGCCGAGCCAGTTTCGGAGAGCTGGTGATGCAGGACAGCTCACCGTTCCGCTGGTTGGAGGATCGCGGTCCAGCTTGCCATCTCATCGCTCTGATCGATGACGCCACCAGTCGCATCTGGGGACGGTTCACCGAGCACGACACCACGGAAGAGAACCTGCGAACCCTCGAGGGATGGTTACGGCGCTATGGGCGTCCGTTGGCCCAGTACACCGATAAAGCCAGCATTTTTCGAAAGGCCGGACCGCCGCCGCTTGCTGAACAACTGCGGGGAGATGCGCTGCGAACGCAGTTCGGACGCGCGTTACACGAACTGGGGATCGAATGGATCGCGGCCCACAGTCCGCAAGCGAAAGGGCGAATCGAGAGGTTATTTGAAACGCTTCAGGATCGCCTAGTGAAGGAGATGCGCTTGGCGGGAATCGACAGCATCCTGGGAGCCAATCATTTTCTGCAGATGAGCTTTTTCCCCGAGTGGGAACAGCGGTTCACGGTGGCCGCGCGAAATCCGCGGGATGTCCATCGGCGACTGGGGCGTGAACAGCACCTGGAAGAAATCTTGAGTGTGCGCGTGGCCCGCAAAGTGGCTCAGGACCATACGGTCAGTTGGGACGGAAATCGCTGGGGAGTACTGCGGGAAGAAGTTTGTGCGGGACTGCGTGGAGCGGCGGTCGAGATCGAACGGCGGTTGGACGGCAGTCACTGGCTGCGCTACCGCGGGCGCTATCTGCACCTGCGTCCCTGTCCTGAACCCACGCGAACGACCGCAAGTCCTTCCGGCCTACGGCCTCCAGGACTTGCGGAAAGAACAGGAAGACCCAAAAACAAAATCAAACCCAAATACCATGTACCCGCAGATCACCCTTGGAGAAGACCATGGACGCGGACATTTCTACCTTGCGAAAACCCGGACATTTCTACTTTGCGTTGACATGCGTGTTTCTGCCGGTGCCACAAGGGAGTGCAGCTCACCTGCAAGACGGGTGAAGAAGAATCAAAGCCCGGAATATGCTGCTTGCGCACGGAAGAAGCTGTGATAGACTGCGTTCCGTTCTTGGCAGCTATTCTGCCATTTTCAGGGGATTGTACGGGTTTCCGCGTGCGAAAGTCCGAAGAATGACCTGGGAGGTTTCGCGCAATGGGCCTCGTTCTTCTAATCGTTATTTGGCTGATCACGCTTGTCAGCACGTATTTCTTCATTGCAAAGACGTGGTGGTTGCCGGCGGGGGCTTCCGCGCTCGCTCCGGCCATCGACCATCATTTCACTATCACATTCATAGTCATGGGCATCGTCTTCGTGGCGGCTCAATTGTCGCTGGGCGTGCTCGTGTGGATGTACCGTGATCGCAAGGATGCCCGCAAAGCGGAATATTCCCACGGCAACCTCAAACTGGAGATTGTCTGGACAGTGCTCACCGCGGTTTTGTTCGTCGGTTTAAACCTGATGAGCCGCGAGATCTGGGCTTCGGAACGGTTTCGCGCCGCCGGAGCTAACGCCGTGCGCGTGGAAGTGACGGGCATGCAATTCGCCTGGTATTTCCGTTATCCCGGACCAGACGGGAAATTTGGCGCAACAAAACCGGAACTTGAGGATGCCTCCGCAGGCGGCGAAGGCGCTCTGGGCCTGGATACAACCGACCCTGCATCGAAAGACGACGTCGTGAGCGGCATCATGGTCGTTCCGGTGAACCGCGAAGTTGAGGTAATCCTGCGCGCCCACGATGTAATCCATAGCTTTTTCGTTCCAGCCATGCGTTTCAAACAGGACGCCGTCCCGGGCCTCGCGATCCACATGCATTTCACTCCCACCCAAACAGGCGAATTTGAGATAGCGTGCGCAGAACTGTGCGGGATGGGTCATTACAAAATGCACGGGATTCTGAAAGTTGTCAGCCAGGATGAATTCGATAAATGGTTGGCTTCACGGGAGGCGGAGAAGCAATAACATGGCTACCCACGAATTCGCGGCCCCGGCATCTCATGCGCATGCAGCTCCGCAAGGATTCATACGTAAGTACGTTTTCAGCCTGGACCACAAGGTAATCGGCCTTCAGTATTATTTTCTCGCGCTCTCAGCCGTGTTTGTGGGGATGTTTCTCTCCCTGGTGATGCGCATTCACCTCATCTGGCCCGCTGCAACATTGCCGTTGCTGGGCGAGATCAAGCCCGAAGCTTACTTGAGTCTTATGACAATGCACGGCACGATCATGGTTTTCTTTGTGCTCACCACGGCGCCACAGGGCGGCTTCGGAAATTATTTTCTTCCAATTCAGATTGGCGCGCCAGACATGGCCTTTCCGGTGCTGAACATGCTTTCCTTTTGGACGACCTTCCTTGCGTTTCTGGTGATGCTCTCTTCCTTCATCGTGCCGGGAGGAGCGCCACTGCACGGCTGGACGGGTTATGCGCCCATGAGCGCGCTGCAATCTTCCGGGCCCGGGGAAGGTTTGGGCGCGGATCTCTGGATCATCAGTATCGCGCTGTTCTGCGTGGGCGCGCTGATGGGTTCGCTGAACTTCATCACCACGACGCTGGACATGCGCGCCAAGGGAATGACCCTGATGCGCATGCCGCTGACTTGCTGGGCGTGGTTTATCACCGCCATCCTGGGCCTGCTGGCGTTCGGCGTACTTCTATCGGCCGGTGTTTTGCTCTTGATGGATCGCAACCTGGGCTCCAGCTTTTTCGTGCCGATGGGAACCATTAGCGGCCAGCTCACAGGTCACAAGGGGGGCTCGCCGCTCTTGTGGCAGCATCTATTCTGGTTTTTTGGCCATCCGGAGGTTTATATCGCGATTCTCCCGGCCATGGGTCTTGCTTCCCAATTGCTCTCGGTGTTTTCGCGCAAGCCGATCTTCGGATACAAGGCCATGGTGTATGCGATGTTGTCCATCGGATTCCTTGGCTTTATGGTGTGGGGCCACCACATGTTCATGAGCGGCATGAGCCCTTATTCCGCTTTCACCTTCTCGGTGCTGACCATGGCCATCGGCGTGCCCTCGGCAATCAAGACCTTCAACTGGCTGGGAACGCTGTTGCGGGGACGTATCCGTTTTCAATCTCCCATGCTGTTCGCCATCGGATTTGTCTCCCTCTTCGTCTCCGGCGGGATAAGCGGCCCGTTTCTGGCGCAGCCCGTGCTGGACATCCAATTACACGACACCTATTTCGTGCCGGCCCATTTCCATCTGATCATGGGGGTCGCGTCGATCTTCGGCATTTTTGCCGCAACCTATTATTGGTTCCCAAAAATGTTTGGGCGGATGATGAACGAAAGCTTGGCGCGCTGGCACTTTTTCATCAGTCTTCTTGGCACCTACGCGATTTTCATGCCGATGCACTATCTGGGGATGGCAGGCCATCCACGGCGCTATTCACAACTGACGGAAGTCGCTTATCTGCACGGACTGATTCCTCTACAGACATTCATGACCTATGCGGCGTTCGTCACTATCGCCGGACAGTTCATCTTTCTCTTTAATCTCTTCTGGAGCCTCAAGTACGGCGCGAAGGCCAGCGACAATCCCTGGGAAGCGACAACGCTGGAATGGACCACCGCGACGCCGCCTCCCCATGACAACTTTGGCGGGCACACACCCGTAGTCCATAACGGCCCTTACGAATACAGCGTGCCGGGTGCGCCGCGCGATTTCGTGATGCAGACCGACGCGGAAGTCGCGGCAACTCACTAGGCGGCGTCTATGGCGAGCTTCACTCCAACAGCTGCGGTTGACGATCCCAGAGTCGCTCTGGGCGACCACGGAATCGTGCCGCCCGTCCGCCGCAGCGGCGATGATGACGGCGGCTCGTGGCCTGGTTCGCCGGATTACCGCACGCGCCTCCGCCGGGCACGCCTTGGGCTTTTGGTGGCACTGATACCGGTGCTCATGCTTTTTGTTTCCTTTACCAGCGCGTACGTTGTGCGCCAGGGATTGCCCTCGCTCGACACGCGCACCAATCAGATGGTGCGTGACTGGATTCCCATTAAACTTCCGAATCTGCTCCTAGCGAACACCTTCACACTGCTTCTCAGCACCGTAAGCATGGAGCTGGCGCGGCGCCAAATGAAGCGTGAGGCCGCGCTTTCTCCTGCTGGCACCCTGTCCGCGACCTCTCGAAATGACGAGGTGGCCACTCCTTGGCTGGCATTGACGATTCTGCTTGGGATTTGTTTCTTGGCAGGCCAATGGCTGGCCTGGCGGGAACTCATGGGCCGCGGCTTCTATGTCGCCACCAGCCCCAGCAGTTCCTTCATCTATTTGCTGACCGGGGCGCACGCCATCCATCTGATGGGGGGCGTACTTGCTCTCCTTGTTGCGGGCGGGGCAGCGTTGTTACAACGCCCGGCCCCGACGCGGAGCATTTTAGTCGATTTGACTGCCTGGTACTGGCATTTCATGGCCCTGTTGTGGGTTTATATCTTGTGTTTGCTGGAGTTCGCGCACTGAGCCAAGTTTGACTGTATTTCACGCTTCGCACCTGACGAGGAGGCCGAGAGCATGGCTGAATCAGCGTTGTTACCGGACGTTCCTTCCGTTTACGAACCGTCGCTTTTTGGAACTTACTCCAAAAAGATCGGGATGTGGCTCTTCCTGCTCTCCGATTCGCTGACCTTTGGCGCTTTGCTCTATGCTTACAGCTACGGCCGCATTTCCACGCCAGAATGGCCCACGCCATTCCACTCCGCGAGCATCGTCAACGCAACCGTCATGACTGCCTTTCTCCTGACCAGTTCACTGACCATGGTTCTGGCGGTGAGGGCGGCGGCTGATGGGAATTCGAAACAGCAGCGGCTATTGTTGCTGGCGACGATGGCGTGCGGAGTGGGCTTCCTGATTCTCCACGCACGGGAGTGGAATAATCTGATCGCGGAAGGCTTAACGCTGTCGGCGTTTCCCGCCGCCCCGGGGCACAAGGCCGCAGGCGAGTTTGTGGAGGTAGCCAAGAACGTGCCCCAATTCCCCGCGACCTTCTTCGGGTTGACCGGAATGCATATGCTGCACGTGACGCTTGGAGTGATTTACCTAGGCGTGATTGCATTGCGGCGCAAAATCATTCCCGTGCTGCTGGTCTGTTGGCTGGTGGCGTGGCTTGCGACCCCGGCATACAGTCCCTTTCACTATGGAGCACATGTGCTGTTGGTTGCGGCGATTGCGTGCTCGATTATCCTGTGGCTGAAGCCAAAGGTCTACGATTCGTCGGACGTAGAGGTGGCAGGTCTGTACTGGCACTTTGTGGACCTGGTGTGGATGTTCATTTTTCCGCTGGTCTATCTGATGTCTGCCAAGATTCTTTAGGAGCGCAAAAACTATGGACGCAACTCAGCTAGCCATTGAAGAACGTGTTGCCCAGGAGCAACGCCACCACAAAAAAGCCCTGTTTTTCTGGGTTTGGGGCGCCTTGCTTGTGATGACGGCGATTGAGGTCTATCTGACTTATCAGAATTTGGCGCCCAAGCGCATGCTAACCCTACTGATGGGATTGTCGGTGATCAAGGCGGCGCTGATCATTGGCTTTTTCATGCATTTGAGATATGAGGTTTCCCAGATGAGATGGCTGACCATGTGTTCTGTCGTTGGCTGTCTGATTCTGATGACCATTTTCTTTTTTCCGGACGCTTTTCGAATTCTTTCCCTGGGAGTGCGATGAAACTTAGACTTGCGATTCTGACCCTAATACTGCTCGGGTGGACAGCGCCTGCTTTGGCTCAGGGGTGTGCCATGTGTTATAGCACTGCCCAGGCCAACTCCACGGATGGACAGCGGACCATCAACAAAGCGGTGATCGTGCTCCTGATCCCACCCGCGGGATTCATGACCCTGGGGATCTGGATGGCGCAACGATATGCGCGGAAGAGGGATCTGGAGCAGTGCGAATCGGAAGAATTCGCCGAGTTGGAAAAGAGCTGGAGGTAACCCGCGTTTCCTGAAAATGGCGGATGTACCCGGCGGAATTGTCGCGTCCAAACCCCTGCGGGACTCAAGACGATTGGCGGGTTCCCAGCGGGGTGATCTGCGTGGACGGTGAAGGGGCCCCGTTGTAGTCAACACGCGAGACGTAGTCGCTGAGCGTCATGAACAGCAGAATGGCCAACCAGAAGATGCCGGCGAAGATCACCAGCTGGATACGCCTGGGGCTGTACTTCGCGTGCATGAAGAACAGCACGACCAAGGTGGCCTTCATCGTGGCAATGACGAGCGCCACGACAATATTGAATCTGCCGAGATTGACGTAGGCGGCGGAAACCGTAAGGCCCGTTAAAGCCAGCAGCGTGGTGAGGATGGCCAGGTACATTACAGGCTTGACGATATGGTCGGGATGTCCTTGTTCAGACACGCGCGTCACTCCTTACTTGTGCCGGTCAATCAGGTACAACAGCGGGAAAAGATAAATCCATACAATATCAACGAAGTGCCAGTACAAGCCCACGAGGTCCACGGGCGTATTCCATTCCGGCGTAAAACGCCCCGTAAATGAGCCGTTCAGGAGCCAAATGAGCAGCCCGACGCCGATGATCATGTGAAGCGCGTGCAGGCCGGTCATGCCGAAGTAGGCCGAATAGTAAAGCTGGGCGTGGGAATTCAGGTTCGGGTCTGCGGCCAGAGCCTTGGCGATTTCCTCGCGCTCGACCGCCATTTCGGCGGCGCTGATATCCGCGCACTGATCCGGATTATTCACACAAAAAGTGATATCGAAATTCCTCCCGGGCACCAGGTGGTGATGGAATTTCTGGGCGTATTCGACATATTTCACACTAAAGAAAACGAAGCCAAGGAGAATCGTCAGCGTCAGAAAGATCGAGATGAGCCGCTTTCTACCAGTCTGTGCGGACCAGACAGCCATGGCCATCGTGAAGCTGCTGGCGAGCAGTACCACCGTGTTAAAGCCGCCGAGTTTCAAGCTCAGAGTATTGCTGCCCATGGCGAACGCCGGGAAATAGGCGTGGCGGTTGACGGTGTAAGTGAGCATGATGCCGCCAAAGAACATGACTTCCGTGACCAGGAAGATCCACATTCCGAGCGAGGCAGTGTCCTTCTGCTGCTCAAGGGTCTTGAATTGTCCGTATAACGCTCCGGTGCGATGCACTCGGCACTCCCCTATCCGTCAGTTTCAGGCGTCAAGTGGCCGCCTGTGTCCGGGCTGAAACCCGGCAATTCTTCAATCGTCTCCCTGGTTGGGCACAACCGCGGGCTGTCCGGGTACGTCCAGTCCGAGGTCAGGCCGATTATGGAAATCGTAAGCTTCCCACGTTACAACGGGTGTGACTTCGAAATTCTCGGTGGGGGGCGGCGAGGGCGTTGTCCACTCGAGCCCAGTGGCGGGCCAGGGATTGGATCCAGCCACCTTCCCGTAGAACGCAGCCCAAGTGAGATAAATCATGGGCAGGAGATAGCCGATGGCAAGAATGGAGGCGCCGGCGGTGGACATCACGTTGTAGACCTGAAATTCCGGCGGATACACGTGGTAGCGGCGAGGCATGCCGAGATAGCCGAGCAAGAATTGCGGGAAGAAGGTGAGGTTGAATCCGATGAAGAGGATGAGCGCAGCGATGCGCGCCAGCCACTCCGGGTACATGCGCCCGGTGATTTTGGGCCACCAGAAATGCAAACCACCGAGATACCCCATCACAGCTCCGCCGACCATGATGTAGTGGAAGTGGGCGACGACGAAGTAGGTGTCGTGGACGTGCATGTCGATGCCAAGGCAGCCGAGGAATAATCCCGTGAGGCCGCCGATCAAGAATAAACCCAGAAAGCCGAAAGCATAGAGCATTGGGGTGTCAAAGGAGATGGACCCGCCGAAAAGCGTCGCCGTCCAGTTGAAGGTCTTGATCGCAGAGGGAATCGCCACCAGGAAGGTGAGGAAAGAAAACACCAGTGCCGCGTAGGTCGACTGCCCGGTAAGGAACATGTGGTGAGTCCACACCAAGAAGCCGATCACCGCGATGGCCAGGCTGGCAGCCGCCACGAAGCGATAGCCGAAAAGCTTCTTGCGGGCGAAGGTGGGAATCAATTCGCTAATGACGCCCATTGCCGGCAAAATCATGATGTACACGGCGGGATGCGAATAGAACCAAAAGAGATGCTGGAAGAGGATGGGGTCGCCGCCCATAGCCGGGTTGAAGAACCCGAGGCCGAATAGCCGCTCCATACCAGCCAGAGCGAGGGTGATGGCCACAACCGGCGTTCCCAGGATCATGACCACCGAGGTGGCGTAGTGGGCCCAGACAAAGAGGGGCAAACGGAACCACGTCATGCCCGGCGCCCGCATCGTGTGCACCGTGACAAGGAAATTCAGCCCGGTGAGAATCGAGGAGAACCCGGTGATGAAGACTCCGATCACGGCGGGAGCCACGGCGGAATTCGAATACACCGTGCTCAGCGGAGTATAAAACGTCCATCCAGTATCCAATCCGCCGGAAACCATAGAGTAGAGCGTGAAGCACCCGCCGACCACGTAGACGTACCAGCTGAGGAGATTGATCTTTGGGAAGGCCAAGTCTTTCGCCCCGATCATCAGGGGGATCAGAAAATTGCCTAAGACCGCGGGAATGGAAGGAATAAGGAAGAAAAAGATCATGGCCACGCCGTGCATGGTAAACATGCGATTGTAGGTGTCGGCGGACAGGAGGTAGCCGCTCGGCGTGAGCAAGTGCAGGCGGATCAGCATCGCGAAGAAGCCGCCGATGAAAAAGAAAAAGGTGACCGAGCCTAGATAGAGCAGTGCGATGCGCTTGTGATCGGTGGTGAACAGCCACGAGAAGATGCCGTAGGTGGAGTTCAGATAATGCTTTTCCGGCATCTGCGGGGCCGGTCCCTTGGCGTGTGTACTCATACTATCTCTTCCCCACCGCTGCCGCGGGCGCAACGCCAGCGCCCTTTGCGGGCACGGGCTGCGACTGTATGGACCTAATATAAGACGTGAGGTTCAAGATCTGCTCTTCGGTCACCAAGCCCTGGAACGTGGGCATCACCGGTTGATACCCGGCCACGATTTTTGCCTTGGGCTGAAGAATCGATTCACGGATGTAGGCATCGTCAGCGGTAATGATGGAGCCATCCGCAAGAAGGACCTTGGCGCCGTAAACACCGTTGAGCGAAGGCCCGCGGCCGGTGCCATTCGCAAGATGGCAGGTAACGCAGGCCAGTTGAGTGAAAAGCTTCTCTCCAGCGGAAGCGGGATTCACGTCGCCTACCTCACCGGAAAGCCAAGTGGCATATTCCGCCGGATCCATCACCGTTACCCATCCGCCCATCAGCGCGTGGTTGGTGCCGCAATATTGCGAACAGAAAAAGTGGTACTTGCCGGTCTTGGTCGGGCGGAACCACATGGTGTTGTAGCGCCCTGGCACCACGTCCATTTTCACTCTGAATGCCGGGACATAAAAATCGTGGATCACGTCTTCGCTGCCCATGATCAGCTTGATGTTGCGATTCACCGGAATGTGCAGTTCGTTGATTTCCTTGCGGCCATTAGGTTGCTGCAACTTCCACATCCACTGCTTCCCGATTACATAAATATCCAGCGTGTCACTCGGCGCGGTGCGGTAATTCACGTAAATAACCGCACCCCAGGCAAATATACCCAGGGCCAGAATCAAGGGAATGGCGGTCCATGCGATTTCCAGGAGGGTGTTGCCCTCCATCAGGGACCCAACTTCGCCCGGCTTGTTCCGTCGGTATTTGAAAGCCGCATAAATCACTAGTAGCGTCACAAGAACTGCAAAGAACAAACAGGTGAGGAGGACAAACAAAAAAAGGTTATCCACATTTCCCGCGAAATTGGAGGCTTGCTCTGGAAAGAATGGAAGAGGTGACTGCACGGTTCTACTGTGCTCCTTGCACTGGCGAATGAGGCCCGATGTTTTCCCTGTTAGCGCCGCGGTGTTCCCGCCGGCGGAAAATGACAAAGCCGATGGCCAGGCACAGCAACGTCACCACTCCGCCCATGCGGATGACGGTGAGAATGGTGGCGCTGTAGCGCGCCTTCGTCGGATCGTACTGGTAGCAAAACAACAATAGGTGGTCGACGGGCGTCCCGATTTTTCCGGCGGACGCATCGACCAGCCCCAGCCGCACGTTGCTGGGCGGATATTCCACGCCGAAAAAGTAGCGGGAGATGCGGCCATCGGGAGTAAGGAGAAGGAGACCGCTCGCATGGCCGAAGAGCCTGGTTTTGGGATCGTAGGTGAATCGGAAATCGGCGGCTTTGGCGACGGCATCAATGGGCTCCCGGCTGCCCGTCAGAAAATGCCAGCCTGCTTCGGTGGCAGGACGCGCGAATCGGGACATGGCTTCATGTTTTTTCTTGAGTGCCTCGTCGGGCGTATCCGTAGGATCGAAGCTGATGAACACAACCTCATAATCCTTGCCGGGGTTGAAAGAGATCATCTTGAGCGTGCCGACAACGGCTTGTTCGACCTGGTTGCAGAGCATCGGACAGGTGAAGTAGACAAGCGTCAGCACGATCGGCTTCTTGCCGGAATATTCGCGCAGACTGGCAGGCTTGCCGTACTCGTCCACGAAGGGCGAATCCAGCGGGATCTGCTTATTGAGTTGAGGATCGAAGCCGACGTTGGCGAGGGCCGGAGGCAGACCGTTCGACGATTGGCCGACGTTATCGGGGATCATCTGGGCGTGGTTGATGGTGCCGCAAAGCAGCAGCGCCGTCATCATCAAGAAACTTCGCGGTGTTATCATCATTATCTACTTCTTCTCCGCCGGCAGCGGTGTCACGGCCGGCAAACCCTTTTCGACGATCAGTTGCATGGCATCCTTAACGGGAATCTGAGCGATGCCGGATTGTTGGTCGATCCAGCCCAATTTGTTGTTGGCCTCCGAATCGGCCTGTAACTTGTTCCGTAAATCCAGTTGAGGATCGGCCAAGTGCCCGGGCACGCCCTGCAAGCGCGGCTCGGGCGGAATCGTGGGGCCCGCCGCGCCGCGCGATGGCGGCGGTGGCACATATTGGGAGTTCCAATGACTGGTAAGACCGCGATAAATTCCAAAAGTCAGCAAATAGCACAGCACAATGGCAACTCCCAAATAAGCCAGGAATTTCAAAATGGGCGTGGAGCTAACGTCCCGCACCTCAAACGATACGTCGTCGTTCTGCGGGCCGCACCCATTTTGGGCGACGCTCTTGTCGTGCTCAGTGCTCATCTTGCGCAATCGCCTCCGCGAGTTTCGGATCACCCAGCGGCAGCAATGGCCGCTGCTTGAGGTTCATAGCAAAAAAACCCACCCACAATCCGATTAGGGCCACTGGAACAACGATGTCCAGCCATGTCGGCAATGCCCTGGCCGTGAATTCAGGCCGCGTCATCCAGAAAAGGTCGACCAGCCGCATGAAAATCATCCACAGAGCGATCTTGGAAACAAGGCGTGCGTTCCGCTTCACATCCTGAGAAAGCAACAGGAGGAACGGCAAGGCAAAATGGAAAACCAGGACGATCACCGCAATCACTCCCCAGCCGCCGCTGAGCCGGGAGCGATAAAAAGTGATTTCTTCCGGCTGGTTTCCGGACCAGATGATTAACAACTGCGAAAAATCAAAATAGGCCCAAAGCATGTTGAAAGCGAAGAGCAACTTCCCGAGATCGTGGAGATGCCGTTTATGCAAGACCGCGGCAAAGGGTTCCGAGTCGGAGAGCAGGACCACCACGGCAATCATCAATGACAGCGCGGAGACGGCTTGACCGGCCACAAAAATAAAACCGTAAATCGTGGAAGCCCAGTGTGGCGATAGCGACATCACCCAGTCTATCGAGGCAAAGGTCATCGCCACGACGTATAAAATAATTCCGGGTCCCGCCAGCAGTTTGAAATGCCGCCTTAATGCGCGATCTTCCCGATCGACATCCTGCCTTAGGGACCAGCGATTGAAGATCCACATCAATGCGTACCAGATACCAAAATAAATCACCGCCCGAATAAGAAACCCGGTGGAAGTCAAATACGACTGTTGAAATGTGGAAAGCGGCTCTGCTTTGCGAAGTTCGGGATTCAACCAAGCTCGATAGAGCGAATTCATCCCCAGCACAACCGGCACAAACATCAGTATCACCAGCCAGATATTCTGCGCCGCTGCCTCCAGGGGACGCCGGATGATAATTCCCCAGGCGCCGCCGGTCAGATGTTGCAGCATGAGGAGCCCGAGTGAGCCTAGCGTCAAGCCTAGCACCAGCAGGTAGCTGAACAAATACGACTGATAGAATTTGTCAGGCGAGGTAAACGCGCCGAACATCGCCACGAGCAGTGCTACCCCTCCGACCGTCCATCCGCCCGTCTGAACGCGGCTGACGCTGGAGGGCGCCCTGTAGTCTTGCGCATTCATTTCGCGGCTCCTCCCGCCATAAGTCTCTCGCGCAAGTCCGGCGGCAAATCCGCCAGATGGGCATTGCGGCTTAATTGCAATGCGCGGAGGTAGGCAATTATGGCCCAGCGGTCGTGGGGCGGAATCTGCGCCGAATAGCCGTACATGGCGCCAAAACCGTTGGTCACGACATCGTAGATGTAACCATTTGGTTCTTGCCTCAGCCGCTCCTGGTGAAAGCTGGGCGGATGTTTCATGCCGCGCATGGCGATCATGCCCTGGCCGTCTCCTTGCAAGCCGTGACACGGCGAGCAGAAGATTTCAAAGCGTTGCTGGCCACGTTGCAACAGGTCCGGCGCAAGCCGCAGCGGAAACGCATTGGAATCCTTGGGCACGAACAAGTCGTCGTTGGCAATCTCTCCGCGCGCAACTGTATTTTCGAGCAACGCCCTCTCCGACCGGCCGTCAGGGAAAAAATTCGACGGAGACAGCGGGTTTTGCCTGGGCTGATTGGCCATGTCCTGGCGGAGCGACCCACACCCCGCCAGCCCAATTGCACACAATCCAAATACCAGCGCCACGGCGAACGAGGCTCTACTCTGCATTCGACACCTCGTGGACATGATGTGCCTGAACGCTCTGCAGAAACCTCGCTGTTTCGGCCAGGTGGAACTTGGGATCGCGTGACTCGATGCACAGGAAAAAGCGGTCCGTCGTTGCGCGGGAAAAGCGCTCCACGTTGAACACCGGATGATACGGCTGCGGCAACTTGTTCAGCGCCAACATGCCAATCACCGCAAAAAGCGCCGCCCCCAGAATCGTCAACTCAAATGTGACGGGAATGAAAGCAGGCCAACTGTTCAGTGGCCGCCCGCCGATGTTGAGCGGATAGGTGATGGCCGAGCACCAGTATTGAAGCCCAAATCCCGAGAGGCCGCCGCCCAACCCGCCGATCAGAGTCAGGAGCGGCACGCTTGTCCGTGGAAAGCCGATGGCATGCGCCAGTCCTTCCACAGGAAAGGGGGTGTAGGCGCTGATGTGTTTGTACCCGGCTTCCCGCGCCTTGGTTGCCGCGTTCAAGATTTGTTCTGGTGTGAGAAATTCGCCCAGCAGGCCGTAGATTGGGAAAGGATGTCCCTTCATGAGCGTTCCTCATCCGATTGGGACTGCTCGGCCACCAGCTCCCGCATCTCGGCAATCGAAATCGCCGGCAGGACGCGTACGAACAAAAAGATCAACATCACGAATAGCCCGATGGTGCCGAAAAACGTGCTGTAGTCCCAGAACGTCGCGGAATACCGCCCCCATGCGGATGGCATGAAATCGCGCGTCAGCGAAATCACGACAATGACGAAGCGCTCCAACCACATGCCGACATTGACGACCAGCGACATCACGAAAAGAAGGGCAATGTTTCGGCGCACTTTTTCGAACCAGAGCAACTGGGGCGTAAGGATGTTGCACAAAATCAGGGCATAGTAGAAATGCGCGTACGGCCCGTGGAGACGCTGCTGGGCGAGGAATAAATCGAACTTGTTCCCACTGTAGAACGCCATGAAGAACTCGACTGCGTACCCGTAAGCGACAATCAGCCCAGTGGCGAGCATGACTTTGGCCATATTGTCCAAGTGGCGCATGGTGATGAAATCTTCCAGGCCATACGCTTTGCGGAGAGGAATTGCCAGCGTCAGCACCATGGCGAATCCGGAATAGATGGCACCGGCCACGAAGTAAGGCGGGAAAATGGTGGTGTGCCAGCCAGGAACGATCGCGATGGCGAAGTCGAAGCTCACCACCGTGTGCACAGAAAGAACCAGTGGTGTCGCCAGACCAGCGAGCAGCAAGTAGGCCGATTGGTAGCGGTGCCAATGATGCGCCGAACCGCGCCAGCCCATGGACAGGATGCCGTAGATAACCTGTTGGGTCCGGTTCTTCGCGCGGTCGCGCAACGTTGCGAGATCGGGAAGCAAACCAACAAACCAGAAGAGCAGAGAGACCGTGGCGTATGTAGAAACCGCGAAGACGTCCCAAATCAGCGGGCTGCGAAACTGTGGCCAGATTCCCATGGTGCTCGGGTACGGCATCATGTAATACGCCATCCATGGGCGGCCCGTGTGGATGAGTGGAAAAATTCCGGCGCAAGCCACCGCGAAGAGCGTCATTGCTTCCGCAAAACGGTTGATGGAGGTGCGCCACTTCTGATTCAACAGAAACAAAATCGCGGAGATAAGAGTGCCGGCGTGGCCGATACCGATCCACCACACAAAATTCACAATCGCGAAGCCCCAGCCGATGGGAATGTTGATGCCCCAGATTCCGACTCCTTTGATGATCAGCCAGGCCAGCGAGACGAACAGCAACATGACCACGCTGAAGCTCACCGCGAATCCCACGATCCACCCGGTGCTCGGGGGGCGGGTCAAAACAACGGCGGCGATTTTGTCCGTGACCGAGGCGTAGGTATGCCCGGGTCCCAGCACGGGGTCCAGCCGGCGGAGTTCGGGGAGGTCGCCGGGTGGCTGCGTGGTGCTCATGCCTTCTCCAAATCCGGATTCGGATTGCGTACGGCAGCGAGATAAGTCGTGCGCGGCCGCGCGTTGAGCTCGCTCAACACCGAATAATTTCTTTGTTGTGCTTTCAGCTTGCCCACTCGGCCATTCGGGTCATTAGCGTTACCGAACACAATGGCTTCGGAGGGACATGCCGATTCGCACGCGGTCACAATTTCTCCATCACGAATCGGGCGGTTCTGCTTTTCAGCTTCAATCCGCGCATTGTTGATCCGCTGCACGCAGTAAGTGCACTTTTCCATGACCCCGCGGCTGCGCACGGTCACTTCCGGATTGCGCAGCAATTTCAACTGCGGCGTCTCCCAGTCTTGGAAGCGCAGGAAGTTGAATCGCCGCACTTTGTATGGGCAGTTGTTCGAGCAATACCGAGTGCCGACGCAACGGTTATAAACCATGTCGTTCAAACCTTCCGCGCTGTGCACGGTGGCGCCGACCGGGCAAACCTGCTCGCAGGGCGCGTTTTCGCATTGCATGCACGGTACAGGCTGGAAAAACGTCTCCGGATTGTCCAGTGACGGGTCGTACGAGGATGGATCGCGCGATTCGGAATCGGCATGCACGTAATACCGGTCCACCCGAATCCAGTGCATTTCGCGTCCACGCATGACTTGATCCTTGCCGACGACGGGAATGTTGTTTTCTGCCTGGCAGGCCACCACGCAGGCATTGCAACCGTTGCACTTGTTCAGGTCAATGGCCATGCCCCAGGCATAGCCCGGGTAAGCAAATTCCTTGTACAGCGAGTCGTCCTTCGCGGGAGCTTTCGCGCCTTCGTGTGCGAACGCCGGATTCTTCTGATATTCGGCCAGCGTTGCTGTGGAGAGGATTTGCCGGCCCTCCATGTGGAAGTGGTATTGCGTGCAGGCCAGGGGATATTCGTCGCCAGTGAGAGTGATTTTGCCGTCCCCGGCGGTCCACAAAGCGTTTGAAGTGCGCACGACATACGCGTTAAAGCCCTTGTTCGAACCGGTGAAACCAGCGAGAGTCCGGCCGTAGCCGAGTGGCAGGACGACGGAGTACTCCGCCTGTCCTGGTAAAGTCCACGTTGCCGCGGTTACTTTGCTGCCATTCAGCGCGATGTCCGCAACCGTTGAGAGAACCTGGCCGTGCTCGCCGCCGCGCGAGGCGACCTTGTGGACAAGATCCAGTTTCTGCGCGAGCTTGGGGCTCACCAGCAGTGCGTTGTCCCAAGTCAATTTCGTCACGGGCTTGGGCAATTCCTGCAACCACCCGTTATTGGCAAAGCGGCCGTCGTGCACGTTTGGGTCAGGCCGGAAGATGAATTCGATCTGGTCCGCGGGCACAGGCTTGAACACGGGGAGGCTGGTAGCGCTGAACTTCAGCTCCGGTGAGATGGCGGGGAATTTCGTGCCGCGGATAACCCCGTCATTCAACCATTTGCGCCAGCCGACGTCGATGGAAGCTCCAAGATGCGTGGAAGCTTCGGTCCAGAAGGCGCGCACGGCATCGTAAGCGGGCGTGCCGGGCTTGTCGCTGAAGGCGGCCAAGACGTCGTGGGCCGAACGGGTGTAATAGAGCGGCGCGATCAGTGGCTGAATAATGGTCGCGGTGCCGTCGTAAGCGCGAGCATCGCTCCAGGATTCCAGGTAATGCGATTCGGAAACATGCCAGTGGCAATAGGCGGAAGTCTCGTCGAAATACGGGCTGAGATGAATCGCTGTGGGCACGCGCTTGAGCTTGGAAATGAAATCGAAATCGTGGGGTGCGTCGTAGACGGGATTGCCGCCTAAAATCAGCAGCAGATCGACTTTGCGTGCATCCATATCGGCGCAAAGCTCGCGCAGCGACTCGATATTGCTTGTAGGCTCGGCTTCCACGGGTTCCGTGTAATACAGCGTCGTGCCGACACTGCCGAGAGCAGCATTGAAGGCATGTGCGAGTGCATGGACAGCGGGTGGCTGGTATTCGCCGGCAACCACGAGACAAGCGCCGCGTTCCTTCTGAAGATCCTTGGCGACTGCGTCCAGCCAGGTTGCCGCTTCTCCGGAGAGGGGTACCGGGCTGCTGAGGCCGAGCTTTCCAGCCAGCGCGCGCGCAAATAGTTCGATATCTCCGGCTTTCAGAGGCATACGGTGATCCGCTGAAGAGCCTGTGACAGTCGGCGTGGGTTCGACAACATAGAGCCGGTTCATTGTGTCGCTGGGGCCGTCGAGCTTCCGCCGGCGCGCGAATTGTTTGGCGTAAACGATGTGGCCCGGGCCGCTGCCAAGAAAATCGGAATCGAGCGAGAGGATCACTTTCGCTTTGCCCGGCACGTAAACTGTGTTGACGATACGGCCAAAAGCCAACTTCGCGCCTTCCCGCGCGCCTTCGCCCGCAGCGGGCTCCCACTGGTGCCACTTCGCCATGGGATACTGCGCGAGGAGTTTCCGGAGTTGCCAGGCCAGGGTGGGTGAAGTCACTGTGCCCGTCAGAACGCGGAAACCGGCGCCGTTCTGAGCCTTAACGGATGTCGCGAGGCCCTGGGCGGCGTCCAGGAATGCGGACCACGAGCGGATCTCGCCATTTTCCAAAACCGTTTGCGCGCGATCGGGATCGTAGAGATTCAGGATAGAAGCTTGCACCAGGGCATCGGTGGAACCCAGGCTAGAGGGGTGATCGGGATTCCCTTCGATCTTGGTCGGCCGCCCTTCGTGGCTTTCCACAAGTACGCCAACAGCATCGGCACCAAAGGGCACGGCGGTCGCGTAGAAATTCGGCTTGCCCAACACGATGCCGTCCGGTTGCTTCACATACGGCACGATGTGCGTTTCATCGGGACGCCCGCAGCCCGCCAGGCCCGCAAATGCCAGCGACGCTCCCATCAATTTCAGGAAATCGCGACGATCGACGGCGTCGTCCCATTCCGAGGCTTGGCGCGGGAATTCACGGTGCAGCAAATCCTGGAAATGCGGGTCATCGGCAAGTTCTTCCAGCGTGCGCCAGTATTGTTTGCCGGATTTGTCCTTCAATTTTTCGCGGACCGCGGCGAGGTCCAGCGTGTATTCGCGCAGGGTGTCGTCCTCGGCATGGTCCTCGTGGCCGCGATCGAGACCGCGATCCGAGGCAGCCGCATTTAGCGGTGAGCCTCGCAGTACGCGCAATTCCTGGTCTTTTGCGTGCTCGCTCATGGCATCCATTAACGGTGACAGGTCGAGCAGCTGGTCAGCTCGGCTGTGGTCCGAAGTTTGTACTCCGCCGCGAGTTTCTGTCCGGCTTCATCCTGATCCGCGGGCGCTTTCCAATCCATATTGAAAATCTGG
The DNA here is from genome assembly GCA_963702915.1 of Candidatus Acidiferrales bacterium. GTDB lineage: Bacteria > Acidobacteriota > Terriglobia > Acidiferrales > UBA7541 > Acidiferrum. Next base: position 3,747,209 of record OY969770.1, on the reverse strand, counting down.
TCCCTGGGGCGAAGATTTGGCTGGGGATTGCGATGACAATCCAGGCACCAGCTCATATTCAGAGGAGAAGCCTGGAAGACGAGCGGCATCTGATTGATCGAACCGTGACAGGAAGAGCAGCCAATTCCCTTATTGATGTGAATGCTGTGATTGAAGTAGACGTAGTCGGCCAGGCGATGGACTTTTACCCATTGAATCGACTGGTCGGTGCGGTAGCTCTCTCGAACGGGTTCCAAATAGCCGACATTGTTGAAGAGAACGGAATGGCAATTCATGCAGGTCTTCGTGGGAGGAATACCGGCGTAAGCTGAAGTTTCCACGCTGGTATGACAGTAGCGGCAGTCGATCCCATCATCCCCCACATGGTGTTTGTGGCTGAATTGCACCGGCTGGTCGCGTGTCACCCGCTGATTCGTCAGGTAAGGCGACCTCGCCACAACCAGTACGCCGGCCAACGCGAGCCCGGCCAGAAAGACCAGTCCGAACAAACTGAGCCGCGAGATAAAATTAAAGCTACGGTGAAAGATCTGTGCCATGTCAGCGTTGCGCTTGGGTAGATGGATTCTCCGGAAGGGGTTATGACTCTCGGGAAAATCACCCACTCTTATGCCGGACAGCGCAGGTCCAGGCCGAAACGACCCGATAGTTTCCACCAAAATCCATCGGAATGCAACCCGAAAGCCAAAAGGCTATTGAATCCGCAACTTCAAAGGATGCGGTTTGATTGAAGATTTCAAAATTAAAGCAAAGTTAACTTGCATCGAGCAATTCGCTGCGAGATAAAGAGCCTGTACCGTTCGCGGCAACTGCGTGTGATCCGCCAGAAATTTGAATTCGTTCCTTGCATAAGTGATGCTTATGCGCGGCTCCTATGCATCGGTCTCTTGCTGATGCCCTGCGGCATGCTATTCTGGAGTTCTCTTACGCCGCTGCTGCGGCGGGGGGCAACGGCTCCGGCCCTTCCCGGGCAGCCGACAAACGCCGCTGGGGCGTGGTCCAACCGGTAGGACACCTCACTGTTAATGAGGATGGTGAAGGTTCGAATCCTTCCGCCCCAGCCAATTTTTCCCTCTCAATCGGTTCCCCACGGGCCCGGTATTCAAGCCTTTGGGGCGCCAAACCTTGTCAGTGGTTTGCTGCTGGCCGCAGGGCGATGGCGGCTTTCGGCTTATGCTGAGATATACTCTGACATCTTGAGGAAATTTACCATCGATAGGGGAAGGTCATTTTGAAATCTGTGCGACTGCTATCTTTGCTCCTGCTGTTGTTCGTTCTAACGGGATCGTTCCGAATCCTTGCTTCGCCCGCATCGAGCAAGCCGATCGATGCAAAGTTTTTTCAGGCGCTGCGTTGGCGCCTGGTCGGCCCCTTCCGGGGCGGGCGCGTTCTGCCCGTCACCGGCGTGCACGGCCAGCCGGAGGTCTACTTTTCCGGAAGCGTGGGCGGCGGCGTCTGGAAGACAGACGATGCCGGACGCACCTGGAACCCAATCTTCGATTCGCAGCCCATTGCTTCCATCGGCGCTATCGCGGTAGCACCCTCGGACCCAAACATTGTTTATGTGGGCTCGGGCGAAGCGGACATGCGTTCCTCGATCTCCTATGGCGATGGCATGTACAAGTCGTTGGACGGTGGAAAAACGTGGACGCATACCGGGTTGGGCGATTCGCGGCAAATTGGACGCATTCTGGTCGATCCGCACGATTCCAACCGAGTCTTTGTTGCAGCTCTTGGCCACGCCTATGGCCCGAATAACGAGCGGGGTGTATATCGGTCCGAAGACGGTGGTGAAACGTGGAAACGTATCCTCTTTCGCGACGAGAACACGGGTGCGATCGACCTAGCCTTCGAGCCGGGCAATCCCCGCGTAATGTTCGCGGCCCTTTGGCAGACCCGGCGGCCACCGTGGAGCATTTATCCGCCTTCGAACGGCCCCGGAAGCGGCCTCTATCGCTCCGCCGACGGAGGAGATCATTGGGAACAGGTGATCGGAAACGGGTTGCCGTCGGAAGGACTCGGGCGCGTGGGCGTTGCGTTTGCTCCAAGCAATCCGCGGCGAATTTATTTGATCGTTGATGCCAAAGCTGGCGGCCTGTACCGCTCCGACGACGGCGGACAGAATTGGCAGCGCGTTTCCAACGAAAAGCGCATCTGGGGGCGTGGTTGGTACTTCGGCGAAGTGAGCGTTGATCCGAATGCTCCGGACACCGTCTACGTTCCCAACACTTCACTCTATAAGTCGAGTGATGGCGGAAAAACGTTTGTTGCCATGAAGGGCTCACCCGACGGCGATGACTATCATGCCCTGTGGATTGATCCTGATGAGCCGAAGAGTATGGTTCTAAGTTGCGATCAGGGCGCGATCGTCACGCGCAATGGCGGTGAAACGTGGAGCTCCTGGTACAATCAGCCCAACGGGCAGTTCTACCACGTCATCACCGACAATCAGTTCCCGTATTGGATTTACGGTGCGCAGCAGGACAGCGGCAGCGCAGCTATCGCCAGCCGAGGCAAGTTCCGCGCACTCAGTTCCAACGACTGGCGGCCAGTGGAAACGGGCGACGAAAATGGCTACATCGCCCCCGATCCGTTGCATCCGGGCGTGATTTTTGGTGGCTTCGTTGACCGCCAGGACTTCGGCAATGAACAAATTCAGAATGTTCCGCCGACGCTGGCGCATTCCGGAGACTTCCGCCGCACGTGGACGCTGCCGCTGGTGTTTTCGCCGCGCGATCCCAATGTGTTGTACTTCAGCTCGCAAATATTGTTCCGCACCGTAGATAGCGGCAACTCCTGGCAAGCCATTAGTCCCGATCTTACTCGCGAAGATCCCGGCGTGCCGCCGAACCTGGATCCTGCTACCGCCGCGGATGCGCCAAAGGGCAAGCGCCGCGGCGTGATTTACACGATTGCGCCATCGCCGGTGAGGGCCGGGCAAATCTGGGTGGGCACGGACGACGGTCTGATCCATCGGACGGACGACGAAGGAAAGAATTGGGAAAACGTCACTCCACCTCAGCTAACGCCATGGAGCAAAGTAACGCACATCGAGGCTTCCCACTTTGCTGCTGGCGCTGCTTACGCCGCTGTTGACCGCCACCGGTTGGAAGACCTGCGCCCTTATCTGTACCGCACGGGCGATTTCGGCAAAAGCTGGCAATTGGCATCGACTGGAATCCCCGAAGGAAGTTTTCTGAATTGCGTTCGCGAAGATCCGGTGCGCAAAGGATTGCTGTACGCCTGCACCGAAAAGGGCGTATACGTTTCCTTTGACGACGGCGATAACTGGCAGAACCTGCAGCTTAATCTCCCGGTGACTTCTGTGCGCGACCTTGTCGTGCATGGAGACGACCTCGTCATCGCCACGTTCGGGCGTGCCTTCTGGGTACTGGACGACGTCACGCCTTTGCGCGAGCTCGATCCGGAAATTGCGGCCAGCGACATGTGGCTCTTTCGTCCCGGTACCGCCTACCGCGTCCGCCCGGGAAAAGATCAAGGTACGGAGTTACCTTTCGACGAACCCCAGGCCCCAAATCCGCCAGAAGGCGCGGTGATTGACTATTTCTTGCGGGAGAAACCGACGGCTGCCATCCAACTGGAAATTCTTGGTGCGGATGGCAAAGTCGCCCAGAGATTCTCGAGTGACGACAAGCCGCACAAAACCAATCCCACTGAAGTGCCCTTTCCAACGTACTGGGTGAAGGAGCCGGAGCCGCTATCCGCCGAGGCCGGCATGCATCGCTTTGTTTGGGATTTGCATTACTCGTTGCCGCAGGGTGTCCGCGACTCCTCCCGGCGGCCTAGAAGCATTCTGGCCCTGCCCGGGGACTACACCGTAAAACTCACCGTGAATGGCAAGAGCCTCACACAGCCGTTGAGGGTCCTGCTCGATCCCCGCGTGCACACACCTCAGGAAGCGCTGGCGCGACAGTTCGCACTTGCCTCCAAGCTCTCAGAAAAACTGGGCGAGGTTTCCTCGGCGCTGAAGCAGCTTAGCGCCTTGCAAAAGCAGATCGAAGAACGAGAGAGGGCTCTCTCGGGCAACCGAGATTTGGGAAGAGTATTCGAGGATCTTGAGAAGAAGTGGGACTGGGCCGCGGCCACAGAGAGCGGGGAAGCATTTATGCGGCTCGGCCTCTCTCTCCCGGAAAAGCATCCGGAACCGATCCCACGGGTTGTTTCGGCACTCGGAGCGCTGATCGCCTACATCGAAAGTGCCGATGCTGCTCCCACGTCGAACATGAGCACCGCCAGCGAGGCTTGGCTCGCTGTTGCGGACGAGACCATGGCACGCTGGCAAGCGTTTTTGGAACACGATCTGGCCGCCGCTAACGACCAACTCCAAAAGGCCAACCAGAAACCGCTTGCCGCAACTGAGAATCCATAGGCCGACATTCATCTTCTTGAGTGAAGAACAATCATTGGCACGGATGGGATCTGGGGTTTCAGTCCTTCTGCGTGGGAAGGCCCGCTGCCAGCCAGCCTTTCCAGCCGCCGTCCATCGATTCCACGTTGGTGTAGCCCATTTTTTGCAAGTTTTCGGCGGTGAGTGCGGAACGGTAGCCGCCACCGCAGTAGAGGATTAGTCTCGCGCCGGTATCTGGCACGCTCAATTCGATATCGCGTTCGATGATGCCTTTTCCCAGGTGCACGGCGCCCGGCAGGTGCCCGCCGGCCCATTCGCTTTCCTCTCGCACGTCCACCAGAATGAACTTTTCTCCGGCATCCAGACGGCGTTTGACGTCGGCCACGTTTGTTTCCTTCACGTGCTTCTTCGCTTCGTTCACCAGTGCCAGAAATTTCGGCGCGTGGGCCATGGCTTCCTCCTCAGTACCCGAACTGCCCCAAAAGACTACCACGCCCCGCGGCACTAAAAAAAAGAGGGCGCCCCAAACTTTTGGAAGCGCCCTTAAGCTGTCCAAAGGGGATTGTCATTGCGGGTTGCTTGGCTGGTCGCCCTTCTTTCCGAACGAGCGCACCAAGTTTACCAGATTCCAACGCATCTGTTCTTTCGTGCGGTCGCCTTCGCCAACCATTTTGCCACGGCCGTTGCTGATGATGTAGAACAGCTCACCGTCGGTGAATTTCGCGATGGTGCTGGAATCGTGCCAATCGTTCAGTTTCAGGTTCATCGTTCCGGCCAAGTCACCTTTGCCGTCGCCATCTTTCCCATGGCACATCGCGCACTGATAGCCGTAAAACTTTTTGGCTTCCGCAAGGCCTTCGGATGTAGGTTTCACGGGATTCTTTTTCGCTGCATCATCCGCGGAAATGGGTGGCGGGGCCGCATCGGGCGCTTGCGTCGTGTCCTTCTGTTGCGCGAATCCGATGCCCAGGCTGAGAAGCAAAGCAGTACCGAATAAAATGGTATTTCGCCGCATATTGACCCCCTGATTGGAAGGAAGTGCCGAGGGAGCAGACTCGACACCAACTACGGCGATTCTACAACCGCGCCGCTTGCAAAGAAAGGTCCGCCAGAAAATGTTGCGGCAACGTGACTCTCAATGGCGAGGCACTTTTGCAAATGGTGCAAACAGGTTCAGGGATTCGCTTTTGCGAGCGGACCGCTGGCCGGCATCTTGCAGCTCCGTGCAGGTGGTTCATTACCGCGACGTCCGGTGGTGAAGGGGCTAGTTTCGCGAACGCGAGTGCGTAGGCCATCGATCTCCGCGGGGATATTCTCTTGCGAGGTTCCGTGATTCACGTAAATCAGGAGGGCTGCTTCTCCGGGGGAGTCCACGCTGGAAGTGATGCCAATGCCAAGGATTCCTGGCTCTTTGAGCAAGTCCTGGACGTGAGCGGTGTGCACAGTCTTGGCGCGCAAGTATTCGCCCGGCTGCAAGGGATAGATGATTTGAGGCCGGCCCGCTACGCTCAACAGATCTGCGGTCTCTCCTCTGTTCAAAAGACCTTGATGTGCCCATTCATTTCCTTGGATGAGCCGCGTGCGCACGCCGTCGAGTGTCCGGGGAATACTGACATAAGATTCGCCGCTGGCCACAAAAAGGAGTATGGCAGCCGTGCCCGGCTGATCGTAGCTCTCGCCCACAGAAATCGCCTTGATTGCCGGGGTAGTCAGGAGTTGCGGAGCGTGCAGATCGCGCGCCATGCTGGCCTGCTGGATGGATTCGGAGGCGGCCTGGACCTGCGGGAGTGTGGTGACTGCTTGCAGAGCTGGCAAGGTGCAGCCGATCACCTGGTGGGTCGGGTTCGTCGTGCTATCACCGACAAAGACCGGCGTTGCGTTGCCCGCGCCCACAAAATATGGAAGCACATCGGTGATGGGATTGCCGACAGTGTCCGTATCCGAGCCGGCAAAGAGGAGCGCTACGGCCTCAGCCGTATCCTGCGTCACGATCAGGGAACCGGAATCGCCAGAGTCGCTGAAATCGCCGCCGGAAACAGAAACCAGGTCCGTATAGCTCACGTTGAAGGCTGGGTTGGCATCGCCGCAATGCGCGTAATAGCTGACGGTGGAGGCGACGTTGGTGCCGAGGATGGTCGAGCAAGTCAATCCCGTGGTTCTGCCGCTTTTGGCGACCGCACCGTTATGCGGGGCAGCGAGCACCTGTACAGGAGTCAGGCCAGCGCCGGCGGCTGGTGCGCCGGGATTGGGAACACCATTGGTGAGCGTGCTGCCAAGGAGCAAGATGTTGCCGCTGGTGTCCACTGCGCCGCTCGCGATTTGTGCGATGGCTGAATCGATTTTGGGGATTGGCCCCGTCTGCAGATTGAAGAAACCCGAGAGGTTTGCGACTGTACGGGTGGAAGATGCCACACAGCCAGATTCGATCAGTCCAGGCTGCGTGATGGCGTCGCCCGCGTTTCCGGTGCTGGCGTTTCCACTGTCGCTGAGAGCCATGACGTGGTTGTTGCTCAGGATGTAGTAGGTGCCGCTGCGGACCACCAACGAACCCAGTGTGCCGGAGCAGCAGAAATTCCCACTCAGGTCGTTGATATTGCCGCCGGATGTGCCTAACGTGATCGCACCAGTCTGAGTTTGCTGCTCTTGCGTCGGCAGAGTGACGGTAGCAGTGCCCGTGGCTGCTGAATTGGCCTGAGAAATGGCTGTAATCGTAACGGTGCCAGTGATGCTGTTGGCGGGAATCAGGCTGGGCGCGATGGCCTGCGGGGCGGTATAGAGCCCTGCAGAGGAGATAATTCCGGTCGTCGCGCTTCCACCAGTGACTCCGTTAACTTGCCAGGTAACCGCCTGATTGGAGCTTCCCTGAACTTTAGCGGTGAACGCTTTTGTCGAAAAAGGGTTCACGGTAGCGGATCCCGGTGAGACCGTGAGGCCAGTGGCTTGGCCTCCGCCACCACCACCGCTATTGCTCTTGATATCCGACAATCCACTGCAGCCGGCAAAAGAAACGAGCAGTGAGGAAATGAACAGGATTTCGAAGATTCGGCGCATATACTCTCCCCAATACACCACGCAACGCCAGCGTAGCACGCGCGATTCTACGGCTGGTTAGACTGCTTCAAGCGACGTGCCGTATGGAGTTCCTGTCCGTGGGGACAGGTCTAATGGAGCTACAGGTGGGAAGGTTTTGCGTGGTGCGGGCAAACTCGTTTTTCATTTGCAACCACGGCGCGAGGTCAATTTATGGGGCTGATGGCGCGATTCAATCCAGGTCGCGCCAATTGGGGCCGACGCCAATTTCCACCACCAGCGGCACGGCAAGTTTGTGCACGCCTTCCATCTCTTTCTTGACGAGGGCTTCCAGCGCTTCGCGTTCCTTGACGGGCGCTTCAAATAACAGTTCGTCGTGCACCTGCAGGATCATGCGGGCGCTGAGCTTCTGTTTGCGAAGCCGATCATCGATTGCGATCATAGCCAGCTTGATCAAATCCGCCGCAGTCCCTTGGAGGGGGGAGTTCAGCGCGGTGCGCTCCGCGAAATTGCGCAACTGTATCTGGGGCGCGTTAATTTCCGGAATGGGGCGGATTCTGCCGAAAAGGGTTTTGGCCACGCTGGTCTTGCGGGTTTCGACAAGGACATTGTCCAGGTACTGCTTGACGCCTCGATAGCGCGTGAAATAGGCGTTGATGAACTGCGCGGCTTCCTTCTGTTCAATTCCCAGTTGCTGGGCCAGGCCGAAGGCAGAGAGTCCGTAGATGATGCCGAAGTTGATGGCTTTTGCGGCGCGGCGATGCTCCGCGGTTTGCGCCATAGGGCCGACGCCGAACACTTCCTGTGCGGTACGGGCGTGAATGTCCTCACCGTGACGAAAGGCCTGCAATAGCACGGGGTCCTGAGAAAAGTGAGCCATGATGCGGAGTTCGATTTGAGAATAGTCCGCAGAGAGCAGAATTTTGCCTTTTTCCGCCACGAATGCCGCGCGGATTTCGCGTCCCAACTCGCTGCGCACCGGGATGTTTTGCAGATTGGGGTCACTGGAACTGAGGCGGCCCGTGGCCGTGCCCGTTTGAGAGAAGCTAGTGTGCAGGCGGCCGGTCTCCGGATGAATCAGCTTGGGGAGAGCATCCACATATGTGGATTTCAGCTTGGCGATTTCGCGATACTCGATCACCTTTCCCGGCAGCGCGTGCTGATCAGCCATTTCCTCCAAGATGTCGGCGGCGGTGGAGCGCACTTTGCCTTTTCCGCGGCGCGAGGGAGGCTGCAGATTCAGCTTGTCGAAGAGAATCTCCGCGAGTTGTGTTGGTGAGTTCACATTGAATTCGCTACCGGCGAGTTTCCAGATTTCCTTTTCGAGCCGACGGACTTCCTTTTCCATGGAAGCGGACATCGTTTCCAACGCTTTAGGATCGACGCGAATGCCGACGCGTTCCATCTCCGCCAGCACCGGGGCCAGAGGCAGGTCGATTTTTTCGTAGGCTTCGGTGAGCTGCTGGGCTTCCACTTGCTCTCGTAGAACAGACGCGATGCGCTGAAGATAGTCAGCGCGTTCACCGGCGCCGCCGCCGAGAGGCACATTGAATTGGCGGAAGACGACTTCGGCAAAATCGTGCTTGGCAGTGGTCGGCCTCAGCAGATACGAATAAATCTGTGTGGCATGCACGATATTCTCCGATTTAGAGGTCAACAACTGAAAGAGCTTGGAATCGTGCACGATTTTGGGGCGCTGGGCGTCGCGCAGGACGGATTCCAGCGCTTTGAGCGCCTCGCCTTTTTCGTCAACCCATACGGCGCGGCCCTCGCCGGGCTTTGAGGAAACTTCAATCCCACTGACCCGCGTCCCAAAACCTTCTTCTTCGCGCTCGCCGGTTTCCAGATTCAGCCAAACTGCCAGAGAACGTTTCGCCGGCAGTTTTTTCAGGTACTCGCGGAACTCTTCCAAGCTCGCGAATTGCAGATAGTCTTTCGCCGGCTCGCCCCCAGCGCCCGCTTGCAAATCCGAGACTGAAACGGCTTCGCCGGAGGGCTCAGCTGCGCCGCTGGCAAACAACTCCTTCAATAGCGAATTGAAACCCAGTTCGCGGTATAAGACGGCCAACGCAGCGGGGTCAGGTTCACGCATGTGCAATTTGCCGAGGTCGAGTTCGAGCGGCACGCTGGTCTCAATCGTGGCCAGTTGCTTGCTCATCATTACCTGAGCACGCTGCTGTTGGAGGGCTTCGCGATATCGCTTGTTGGTGACTTCGGCGGCGTGATCCAGCGCGCTTTCTACGCTGCCATATTTCTGAATCAGTTCCGTGGCGCCTTTTTCGCCAATTCCCTTCGCTCCGGGAATATTGTCCACGGTATCGCCGAGCAAAGCCATCAGGTCGATCACTTTTCCGGGCGGCACACCCAGGATTTCCTCGACCTTCTGCTCATCAACGATGCTGTCGGCCTTGGCGCCGCCCGAACCAGTGCGCAAAATGCGCACGCCAGGACCTACGAGCTGCATCATGTCCTTGTCGTTGGAGATGACCAGCACTTCCAACATTTTATCCACGCCTTTTTTCGCCATGGTGCCGATTACGTCGTCAGCTTCGTAACCATCCAGTTCCAGAATGGGAAGGCGCATCGCTTCGCAAAGCCGTCGCACATAAGGGAGTTGCACGCTCATTTCATCTGGCATGGGCGGCCGCTGCGCCTTATAGGCTTCAAAAAGTTTGTCGCGAAAGGTGGGCTTACTGGTGTCGAACACAATTCCCAGGTATTCGGGCTGATAATCCTTGATGAGGCGGCGCAGGATATTGGCGAATAGGAATGGCACTTTGGTGGGAATGCCACTTGGCGCATTCATCCGCACCATGGGGGCGTAGAAGGCCCGGTAGATGTGCGCCATGGCATCCACCAAAAATAGTTTTTTCGAGATTTCGTCTTTCGGCGGCATCGCGCGAGTATAACAGGAGTTGTTTTGGCGTGCGGCTGCTCAAATCGCTATTCGCAAACAGCAGAGGCCGGGCGTTACTCGATATTCTTCAATTGACAATTCCCAGCGATTTACCGACTTCCGCCAGAATATCGGCGGCTTTCAGCAGATGCTCGCGCTTGTGCGCGGCGCTGACGATGGCGCGCAACCGCGCCTTGCCCTCCGCGACGGTCGGATAGCCCACGGCCGGGGCGAAGACGCCCGCTTCAAATAGTTTGCGTGAAAATTCAAAGGCTTTCGCCGCTTCTCCGACATGAATCGGGATAATCGGCGTCTCACTGGTCTTGAACTGAAAGCCGCGCTTTTTCAATTCGCGCTTGAAGAATTTCGTGTTGGCCCATAGCTTTTTCACCAGCTTTTCGCCTTCCGGCGAATCCAACAGCGTAAATGCAGCCTGGCAGGCGGCTGCTGTGGCGGGGGGATGCGAAGTGGAAAACAAAAATGGCCGCGCGCGCAAATAGAGAGAATCAATCAAGTCGCGCGAACCGCACACATAACCGCCCATAGAGCCGATGGCTTTGCTTAGGGTGCCTACCTGAATGTGCACGCGCCCGTGGCAATTGAGGTGATCCACGGTGCCGCGCCCGGCCCGGCCCAGCACGCCGCTTGCGTGCGCATCGTCCACCATCATGATGCAGCCGTATTTTTCCGCGAGGTCACAAAGTTGCGGCAGGGGCGCGATATCTCCATCCATGGAAAATACGCCATCTGTGATGATCAGCTTGTGGCCGTTCCAGTCCGCTGTTTCCTTCAAGATGCGCTCGCAATCTTCGATGTTTTTGTGGTGGAAGACCTTGATGGTGGCTTTGGAGAGGCGCGCGCCATCAATGATGGATGCATGATTCAGCTCATCCGAAACGATCAGATCTTCCTTTCCCAGTACGGCCGAGACGGTTCCCGCGTTAGCGGTGAATCCCGACTGGAAGACCACGCAGGCTTCCACCTGCTTGAATTTCGCGATCTGCTCTTCCAATTCCATGTGTATTTTCATGGTGCCAGCGATAGTGCGCACTGCCCCCGCGCCGACGCCGAGCTTCTTCACCGCTTCCACTGAGGCTTTGCGCAACGCCTTGTGCGTCGTAAGCCCCAGATAATTGTTGGACGCCAGGTTAATCACCTCGCGGCCATCGAAAATGGCTAGCGGTTTCTGCTCGCCTTCCAGAACGCGCAGCTTCGGCGCGACGCCTTTCGCGCGTAAGTCCTGCAGGGTTTGGCTGACGTACTGAAGTGGATTCATGTGCGATGCCTGCGGCCCTAAATCGCTCATAGTTTTGCTCCCTGATTAAAATGACCCCGAGAAGCTGTTCTGCGCGGTCAATGATTCGCACTTCATAGTTTGCGGGTTGCCGTGAGATTCCCCGGCTTCGGTAGAAATCTGTACTGTTAACTGGGCAGCCCATTCGGATACATCAGAATCTTTCCTGCCAAGCCGCTCTGCAATCTTGCGAAAGCTTCCTCGAATTTCTCCAATGCCATGCGCTCTCCAAAAAGAGGATCCAGGTTCAGGCGCCCTGCCTTCAACAGGGCGGTCATTTGTACCCAAGTCTGGTACATCCTGCGCCCGTAGATGCCCTGCACCGTCGCTCCTTTAAAAATCACGTCTTTGTCCAGGTCTAGGGGCACATTCTCCGTCGGAATTCCCAGCAAAGAGGCGCGCCCGCCCGCGCGCAGGGCTTTGAACCCTTGTTGGATCGCAGTGGTGTTTCCGCTCATTTCGAGGAGCACATCCACGCCAGTGCCGCCCGTAGCCTCCAGGATTTTCATCACCACGTCTTCCTCCGCGGGATTCAGGACGACGTCGGCACCCATCTTTTTGGCCATGACGCGGCGATGGTCCTTCGTCTCTGAGGCAAACACTGTGGAACTGCCACACGCCCGGGCCACAGCAATCGACATCAGCCCGATGGGGCCGCAACCGGTCACCAGCGCTGTCTGTCCGGCAATCGCTCCAGCCAGCACTGTGTGCACGGCGTTGCCTAGCGGATCGAGGATAGCACCGTAGTGCTCGGGGACAGCGGGGTCTAGCTTCCAGATGTTGGTGGCGGGGATCTTCACGAACTCGGCGAACGCGCCGTCCTGGTCAATGCCGATCACGCGAACGTTCTGGCAAATGTGTGCTTCGCCAAGACGGCATTGGTGACAATGGCCGCAGCTCACGTGCATCTCCGCACTAACGAAGTCGCCCGGCTTCACGGCCGTGACTTCTTCTCCGGTGCGCTCCACGATGCCGCAAAACTCGTGGCCGAGGGTGACTGGGGGTTTGATGCGGGCTTGCGACCAGCGGTCCCACCCATAAATGTGCAGGTCCGTGCCGCAGATTGAGGTGGCCTTGACGCGGACCAGGACGTCGGTGGGACCAATCGTGGGCACTGGCGTCACTTGCATTTGCAGCCCTTTTCCCGCTTGGGTTTTGCGTAGCGCTTTCATCATGGCAGACATTCGGGCAGGCTCCTCAATCGGGCAAGGACCGCTTTTTTAAATCCTAGGGCAAGTTTAAATGCTAACACACGATACCCTGCCAATACTTGGGCAGGCAGATTGTCTCGTAAGTCCCCAGCTGGGACGGACCAGCCACCCTATTGTGCTTATCACTGCCCCGGCCTGTTTGCTCTTCAGCTACAGAGGTACCCCGCTCCTATTGCTATCCATTGAGGCAAAACGGAACCTGTAAGTATCCCGGCAACTCCAGGTTCGCATGGGGGAAGTTGCCTCATATAGGTGTGACTATGGCGACAATCGATCGTCAAGAACTCGATCGCCTTGAGCGGCGCGGACTGCAGCTTACGATTCTCTCCGCCGTGTTTGTGGTGGTGCTCGCTGGTGGACTGGCCATTTTCATGTACCCCTTGGTGTTTGTTCACCCCGAAGGCAACAAGTGGACGATGCGCGTGGCTTTTTTCGGCTTCTGCGCGCTCACGCTGCTTTTTGTCGGATATCTGTTCGATCGCCAGCGCACCTTCCACAAACTGAAGCAGCATTTACTTGGCGAGCTGGAGCGCAACGTCGAGCTGCAGGTTCAGGCCAGCACCGATTTGCTCCATTCCATGCCGGACCAGAACTACTTCTGGGATCGCTTGACGATGGAATTCCGCCGCGCCATGAGTATGCAGAAGAATCTTTCACTGGTTCTGGTGAAGGCCAAGCCGGGCGCGCGCTCTTCCTTGAACGATCAGAAAGCGGCGCTGAGCGACGCGGCGAAAGCCATGTCCAAGAGGTTGCGCCCGACGGATTCGATCTATCATCTCGCCGAGGATTTTTTCGGTATCGTGCTGCCCGAAACCGACACGCTGAATGCCAAGCGAGTCGCCCTGAGGCTGCAGGAAGAGTTGCAAGCGGCGCGTGCGAAATATGGATTCACGTTCGACCTGTCCGCGCACAACTATCCGGGTGATGTGCAGAGTTCGCACGAGCTTGAGGACATCGTGAAATCCATGCTGCCGGAAAATCAGGACTGGGAAGTTCCCTCAGAAGCGCCAGTAAAATCATGAACATGCGAGTGTGGCGCAGGGATCGTGACTAACGCAGCGCCTGCTGCAGATCCTGGATGAGATCCGCGGCATCTTCAAGGCCGACCGAGACGCGCACCGTGCCTGGCTTAACTCCAGAGACGCGCAATTCCGCTTCGCTCATATGGTAATGCGAACTGTAAATTGGGAGCGATACAAGCGACTCCGTACCCCCCAGGCTTACCGCCAGCAGGAATAGTTTCACGCGATCGCAAAACCTTCGCGCCGCCGGCAGCCCACCCTTCAGGTCAAAAGCCAGCATCGAGCCAAATCCCTTCATTTGCTTTTTGGCGAGGGCGTGGCTGGGGTGCGATTTCAGGCCGGGGTAATGCACTCGCTCCACTTTCGGATGCTTCTCCAGGAATTTCGCGACGCGCATGGCGTTCTCACACTGGCGTTCGACGCGCACGCCGAGAGTCTTCATGCCCCGGATGAGCAAGAACGCCACCTCCGGATCCATGCAACCCCCAAGATAGATGACCATCTGGCGGACCGGATCGATAAACCTGTGACTTCCGGAAGCCACGCCGCCGAGAAGATCGGAATGCCCGGAAAGAGCCTTCGTGACGCTGTGCACGACGATATCGAATCCCAGGGCGATGGGTTTCTGGAGAAGCGGAGTGGCAAAAGTGCCGTCAATCATGCTGACGAGCTTGTGCTTCTTTGCAAAGGCGATGGCTTTGTGAAGATCGACGATTTGCAGTGTGGGATTTGTGGGCGTCTCGATGTAGAGACACTTGCTTTTTGGCGTGACCAGGGACTCAATGCCTTCCAGGGAAGTTTCCGCGTGACGCACGGTAATGCCCATGCGGGGAAAGACGTCGCGCATCAGCCGGTACGTGCCGCCATAGAGCTGTGCCGTGGATATAAGTTCATCACCATGCTGCAGCACACTGAGGAGCGCATGAGAGATTGCGGCCATTCCGGATGCGGTGACGATGGCGGCTTCAGCGCCTTCCAGAGAGGCGATCTTGCGTTCCGCGATTGCCAGCGTGGGATTGGCGTAACGGGTGTAGATGTAGGCCTTGCTCTTCCCTTCCGCCCAACGCTTCATCTCCGCGCTGGAGGAAAACGTGAAGGTTGAGGACCGCACAATTTCTGGTGCGACAGGGGCGTCGACACCGTGGCGGACAGGTTCACCGGCATGGATGGCGCATGTAGAGGACTGGAAAGGAAGAAGCTTATTTTTCATCATGACGCTGATTATTGGCCTGCAGGTGCAACATCGCAACCGCCAATTTGACAGTGGATGCGTGGTTCGTTCCTCCGTGCGAGCCGATTTGTGAGAATGTAGAACAGGGGTGAGGCGGGAAATGAATTGGGTGAGTATGAATGGGGACCAAGCTTTGCGATGGGCGATCTGGTTTTGGACGGTGTTCTTGGCCGTCTGGCTAGTGATGGGATTGCGCATCAAAAGGGCAAAGCAGCGTGAAACTTCTCGGGAGAGAATGCAACATTTGATACCAGTGTTCCTTGGATTCTTGCTGCTGCTTGGGAGGAATTGGGGCGTTCCAGATGCACTGGGGGTTCCGGATACTCCATCGGTGCCGTGGCTCGGCCTGCTATTGACAGCAATGGGCGTGGCACTCAGCATCTGGGCAAGGGTGAGCCTGGGAGCGAATTGGAGCGGCACGGTGACGTTGAAGGATGACCACGAACTGATAAGCAAGGGCCTCTATCGCTGGATACGCCATCCGATTTATACGGGAATCCTGCTGGCCATGATTGGGACGGCATTGATCAGAGGGCACCTGCGCGGTTGGGTGGGGTTCCTGATCGTGCTGGCGGCATTCTATTTCAAGGCCAGACGCGAGGAAGGCTTCCTGCGGCAGGAGTTTGGTGACGGATTTGAGGAACACGCCAGGCGCACGGGGATGTTTCTGCCCAAGTGGATCTGAGCTGCGGCTGATGCGAGGATCTCCACTCGGCCGGCCCTGAAACAAAAGAGCCCGGCGATGAAACACCGGGCTCTTCGATAAACGCCGATTGATCTGGAAAACTCAGGCTTCTTCTTCGACTAGGGCTTCGCCGTGGGCTGCTTTGTGAGCCGCGATGACCTTTTCCGCCAGCTCGCCGGGCACGAAGTCGTAGTGAGAAAACTCCATGGAGTAGGAACCGCGTCCCTGCGTCATGGAAGTAAGGTCTGTCGCGTACGAGAGCATTTCCGCGAAGGGCACCATGGCTTTGACGATCACGTTATGGCCGCGCGATTCGCTACCTTCGATGCGGCCGCGGCGTGAGCTGAGGTCTCCCATCAGATCGCCGGAATACTGATCCGGCGCGTAGACTTCCACGTGCATGACGGGTTCGAGGAGAGAGGGCCTCGCCTGTTTCATGGCTTCCTTGAACGCAAGCGAGCCGGCGATTCTGAAGGCCATGTCCGAGGAATCGACGTCGTGGTATTTGCCGTCGTAAAGCGTGGCGCGGAAATCGGTGACGGGGAAACCAGCCAGATAACCACGCGCGGCGGCTTCGCGGATGCCGCGTTCGACGGAAGGAATCCAGTTGTTGGGAATCGCGCCGCCGAAAACATCGTCAACAAACTCGATACCCTTATTCCGCTCGGAGGGCTCGAACTTGACGCGGCATACGCCGAACTGGCCGTGCCCGCCGGACTGCTTCTTGTGCTTGCCTTCGGCATCGGCTTTGCCACGGATCGTTTCGCGGTAGGGTACCTTGGGTGGTTTGAGCGTGAGATTCACGTTGTAGCGCTTCTGCAGCTTGGCCACAACGACCTCGACATGCTGCTGACCGTTTCCGGCGAGCAGAAATTCCTTGGTTTGCGGATCGCGGGAGAAACGCAGCGCGGCGTCTTCTTCCATGATTTTGTGGATGGCCACGCCGATCTTGTCTTCATCGGCACGGGACTTGGGCTCAACGGCGAAGGTGATGGAAGGCTCCGGCAGTTGCGCGGGCTGGTAGTAAATGGGAGCGTTCTTATCGCCAAGCGTATCGCCGGTGATGGTTTCCTTGAGCTTGGCGATGGCGCCGATGTCGCCGGAATGAAGTTCCTGAATTTCGGTGAGCTGTTTTCCCTGAACATACATGGTGTGCTGGAAGCGCTCGGGAACATTGCGATTGAAATTCTGGAGCGTGGCATCGTTTTTCAGGATGCCGCTCTTCACCTTGAAATAGTTGATGCGCCCGGCGAATGGATCCGCGAGAGTTTTGAATACAAACACGGAGAGCGGCTGCGTGTCGTCGTACTTGCGTTCGACGCGATCGCCCTTGCCGTTGGGTTCCTTGTAACCGACCTGCCCGTGCTCGTCGGGGTGCGGGAAAACGTCGGCAAGAAAGGTGAGCAGGCTGGAATTGCCGATATTCCGCGTGGATGAGATCATCAGTACGGGCACGATTTTTTCCGCGACAATGGCCTTGCGGACCGCGGGGATGAGGTCCTGAACGGGTATGGTGCCTTCGCGGAAGAACTCCTCCATCATTTCGTCGTCGCCTTCGGCAATCATTTCGACGAGCTTTTCGTGGGCTTCCTTGGCCTCATCGAGGAGCGCGTCGGGAATATTTTCGATGCTGGCCTTGCCATCGCCATCGGGCGTGTAGATGTGGGCCTTCATGGCCACCAGATCGATCACGCCGCGAAAACCTTTTTCGGAGCCGATGGGCATCTGCAGGGCGACAACGGTGCGGCCGAATAGCTCCACCAGGGATTCCATGCAGCGCTCGAAGCTGGAAAGCTCACGATCCATCCAGGTGAGAACAAAAGCGCGGGGGATATCGTACTCGGCGCAGTAATCCCAGACTTTTTCGGTGGTGACTTGCGCGCCGACGTGCGCGTCCACGGTGATGAGCGCGGCATCCGCGGCGATGAGGGCTGCCTTGGTTTCCGTGATGAAGGTGGAATAACCGGGAAGATCGATAAAATTGAGTTTGACGGTATTGCCGGCGCAAAGAGTACAAGCCCATTCGGCGTTGGCGATACCAGGCTGAATGGAAATTTTGCGGGCGATTTCTTCCTCGTCCCAGTCCGTGGTGGTGCTGCCTTCCGCAACTTTGCCAAAGCGCTGGGTCGCTCCGGCGGTGAAGAGCAACGACGACACCAGTTGCGTCTTGCCGGTGCCGCCGTGGCCTACAATGCCAACATTTCTGATGTCCTTGGTGGGATAAATTTTCATGACAGTCCTCCGCGTAGGTGTGGCCAACAGAGGTCACCGGGCGACGGTCCGCCGACAATACAGCAGGCGCGGGCCTGCGCCTGGCGAAGTTGTTGGTTTGAAGGAGAGCGAGGCCCTACCTGGGTCCCGGTAAGCGGGGCGAAGGGGAAACAGTAAGTCCCTGGTCCGCTCTTCTTAACGAGGCGATGCTAGCACATGGAACAGGAAGGGGCAACGGAACGGGCCCGCGACTTGCGTCAATTCCCGATGAGGCGACCAACCGGAAGCTGGCACCGCGCGCACGCCATCCCATCCATGAGATTGTGGGGTCAGGAATACCCCCAATAGGGTGTCAGAGGCGTCTAAAAAGAAAAGAACAGCTTGAACCAGCCATATCACTCGGATCGGCTGCAAGAAACGATTATGCTGCAAGAGCCGGAGCCGAAGGCTGTGTCGGATTCAAGTTTCCGAACAACAGGTTGACGGAGGAGGCAGAAAATGATTGTGCGGGCTCGCTTGGCCGGGTTTTACCCGGCAATGCTGGGACTTGTGTGTTTCTTGGGATTGCTGACGTCAGTGGTGGCCAGCGGACAGAACATCGCTAATGAGCTGAAGCAACCAGCGGCGGTTTTGCGCGTGGACCCGCTCTTGATCGCCGAGGCAAACGAAGTGTGGGGACTGATTGGTTCTGCAAACAACCCGATTTGGCCGGGTTGGGACGCTTCAGACACTCCACTGCTGTTTTACTTGCCGGGGGAACAGGATGTCTTGATCAATCACCCTCGTCCTCCGAATGGGTTCGTTCCTTACGATGGCCCTGTGCGCTTTCCTGGCTGGCGAATTCTGGTCAAAAACGGGCCGACGCTGATCACGCTGGACGGACAGAACACGGCGACGGACGTCGCCGGAGTCCAGACGCTGGTGGTGGCGGATACTCTTTCAAACTTGCGGAACCAGATTTCTGGCATCCTGCTGGACACGAGACCAGCACAAGAAAGAATGCGGGAGTTCCACGCCATGGACTTGGCGACGGACCCCTATGAGCAGCTTGCCATGGTGACCCACGAGGCTTTCCATGTGTTTCAGGGAAAGAAGGCTCCGGATAAGGGCGCAAACGAAATGCTGCTGTTGTACTATCCCGTCCTCTCTGTCAAAAACAATGTGGGTTTTGCTCAAGAAGGTGAGGCGCTGGAGAAGGTACTGCGGGCCAAGGACGACGCGGGGTTTCGGAGCGCGGCGGTGCGTTGGCTGGCGGTACGCAAGGACCGCAGGGCGAGCCTGCCGGAGAAGGCCGTGGAATACGAGGACGGCACCGAATTCACCGAAGGATTGGCGATGTACACCCAATACCGTCTGCATCAGGTGATGGAGGGCCGGCAGCCGGGACCGGCGATGACCTGGGCGCAGGGATTCGCCGGATACGGGGATCTCACGCCGCAACGCGAAAAACTCATTGAGCGGATGGTTCAGCACATGAGTGGCACGATCCTAGTCAACAACGATCCCTACGGCACAGCGCCGCTGCGCATGCGGCTGTATTACTCCGGCATGGCCGTTGGCGTTATGCTCGACCGGCTTTCTCCCGATTGGAAAAGCCGGATCTTCCTGGCGGATACCTCGCTGGCCTCTCTCGCAGAAGAGGCGCTGAAGGTTTCTCCTGCCGAGCTGGGTCGGGCACTGCAGGAGGCGAGGGGCGAGCCGGGCTACGCCGCACTGGTGGAGAATAAGACCAATTTGGTCAAGGATGGCAAAGCGCACGCAGAGGCGGCGGTGAAGGAGATCGAAACAGGCCCTGGCGTGGGCCTGATCATAGACTACTCGGAGCTCGATTCGCCAAAGCTGGGGATGGGTTTCACGCCATTTGGCATCACAGTGGTGGACAGTGAGCGCACCATCTTTTCGCAAATCCCGGTGAGCGTCGCTTTTGGTCCGGCAGGCAGCCTGGTACAAACGGAGGCGACGCCACTGCTGCGAGACACAGGACGACGCTTGGTGCGGTTCCGGCTGCCATCCAGCGTGACGCGAGGGGAAGTGGAGAAGGCATTGAGTACACAAGGGACGCTCGGGGGCACGGTGGATAACCTGGCGCTGGATCTTCCGGGCGCTTCGGTAAAGGCGGTTAAGGCGCGAGTTCGTTGGAGCGGGGAGGATTTGACCATCGTCCTCGTCAAGGGAGATAAGGGGAAATAGAGTCAGGCACAGGGAATGGGAAGGGGCAACGGAACGGGGCCTAGGGCGATCGGCGGTCTCCTATTAGACGCCTGATGGAGACATAGTGCGCTGCGCTCTACCCTTTATTGATTTATCGCGCAAATCTCAGCATTAGCCAAATGCCGAGGAATACCAAACCTAAAAGAACGAAGATTTCAAAAACGTTCAACCAAATGGAACGCCGCCACCATATGGGCGGCGGCTCATTCCGGTACCAAGTAAGATGTCTTATCCACGTGACCAATGCCAATCCGGCGACAACCTTGAAAGCTACTTTCCACGTCAACTGATTCAGAGCAAATCGCAAAAGGTCCAACCCGCCGAGAATGTAAAGAACTGCGATGAACACAGAGGTCAAACAAATCAAGGGGATCCCGACCAGTTTGAAAAGCAGTTCTATCGGCTCGCGTATGGCGAGAAATCGTCTGGTTGCTAGCATGCCCTTCGCCGTCAAATTGTACTCCAAGCTATTACTCCAAATGGACGCGGAGCGGCAGTTTGCCTGATTGACGCGGCTCTTTTGTTTCATGATTCTGGTTCAGGTTCGAAGAGGGCTTTCAGAGTCAGCTTTGAAGATTTGGGCACTTCCAGAGTGCGGGAATAATCGGGCTTGCCGGGAGATTTCATCAGGACGACATGTTGGCCCGCGGGAAGTTTCAGGGTTGCTGGCGTATTGCCTACGAATTTGCCGTCAACGTAGATTTCGGCGGCATCGGGATACGAAGTGATGGTGAGTTGGCCAAAACCCTCGGGGGAAACAGTGGCGGGTGGAGTGGAAGCCGGGCTGTCTGAAACCATCGTGGTGTCTGGAGACGGTGAACTCATGGCCCCGTGAGATTCGGATGGGCGGCTGGAGGAATCCGCCGTGGTGACAGCGGGGGCGGAAAGAGCAGGATAGAAACGCCGAAGAACGGCAATCAGATCGGCGGAGCTGAGAGCAAAGCCGATGCCAGTGACGTTTTTCTTGATGAGTTTCAGAGTATTAAGGCCGATGACTTCGCCGCGGGAATTCAGCAGTGGGCCTCCGGAATTGCCCGGGTTGATGGGAGCGTCGGTCTGGATCCAGGTTCCCGGGCCTGCGGAGGGAAACTTGCCCACGGCGCTAACGATTCCTTTAGTGACGCTGAACAACATGGCGTCGCCGGGGCTGCCGATGGCGAGGACGGTGTCCCCCTGGCGAACGGTGGAAAGATCGGCGAGGGGGAGAAGGGGAAAAACAAAGTCTGGCGAAGGCGGCGTGACTTTGACAAGAGCGATGTCGAGGTCCGCGTCAATGTAAACAACTTTGGCTTGCAGTTGGACGCCGTTCGAGAGCAGCGCGAGGAGCGAACTACCACTTCGGGCGACATGAGCGTTTGTGGCTACAATCCCGGTTTCCGTGACGAAGAAACCCGAACCAAGGGTATCCAAGGTTTTCAGACAAACAACAGCGGGCTTGACGCGGTGGACCGTTTCTTCCATGGAGAGTTCCGGCTGGAGAAAGACCAGGGAGGCGGGGGCGGCCGAGCGAGGAGCAGCTACGGTGCCCGTAAAAGTGGAAGCAACAGGATCAAGATCCGCGTGGAACTGGTCAGACTTGAAGAGCCAATACTGGCCGTGATTGTGGCCATGGAGGTCGACCCAGTCCATAGGCCCATCGGTGAGAGGAATTTCTCGCGTGGAGTAGCCCTGGAGAGAGACGCGGGCCACCAAGGGATGCTGGAGACGCTGACCGAGTACCGTAAGGGTGCGATGGAAGTATCCGCCGGGGAAGGATTTTTGAAGGGGCGTGGTCCCCATCAGGACACCATCGATTTCGACGCTGGCGCCTGGGGGACTGCTGGTGATTTTAAGGGACTCTGCCGAAATGCGCGCAGAGAGGCACGAGAGCAGAAGAGCAATAAGCAAGAAACGCGGAAGGGAGGGATGGGTCATAGGAGACTCCCTTGGGGAGTATACCACGGTGCACTACTAAGAAAAGTAATATACGGAGGGAAGCGGCGGACCACAGAAGGTGCCGTCGCAACCGGGCAAGCGGTTGATTCAGGTGGAAGGCTTGTTCTGATAGCCGGAACAGCTCAGGACCGGGAGGCGCGGGTATTTCGGGAAACGGGGGTCGGACTGAGAGAGCTGGCAGAGCAGAAACTGAGAGCCCTTGGCGGATTCGACCTGGCGCGCGTGGAGGCAACTCGCGCAGAGGCCGGTGGAGTTCGCGTTGGCCGAAGAAAGCATGGAAAGAAGATATCGCAGTCTAAGGCTGAGTGGAGAGCCAAGCTGTTGGCGTGCGCGAGCTTTTTGAGTTACGAGAGATGTAGTTACGGTTCAAGTGTATGGCGGGCATCTTGCTGGCACGGGAAATCGCCGCCAGGATGGCGGCGCTACATGGCGCTACACGGTGATGGCTTAACTATGATTTGCGAGTGTCATTCGTTGGGCTTCGGCGTATCAGCGGGAGAAGATTGCGTGGGTGGCGGTGGAGGGGGCGGTGGATTGGGCTTGCCAAAGCGAGCTTCGTCGAGGGAGACGTTCAATTCGATCTTGCCGGCAATAATCTTGTGGGAGTTCTCTGTGCCCAGCTCATTGTATTCGATCAGGAAAGGGTATTTCAGGCCGGCTACTTCGCGATAGTTCCGATAGAAAGTGACCCAAGGAATGTCCTTGTCGTCTTGCTTACGATTTCCTTGGCTCTTCAAGAGCAGCTCTGTAGAGGCGTCAAAAAAGAAGTAGGTGATCTCGTTATTCCGGTTGATGAGCTTGAGTTTGAACGCTGGCTTTTCCTCGACATCCTCTTTGCCTGCGAAATCGATCTGATTGCCCTTGGACTTGTAATCGACAAATGGGCCATCGAAATCGGCCTCATCATAAATACTGCGCAGATCGGCTTCAGTCATCGGTTGTACAGAAGGGTTGGGCATGAAGGGGTTGTAGGTCCAGCCTGCGGACTTGCCGTCATAAACTCGGATTAGGGTTTGCCCATTCAGATTTAATTCCATGTGCATTTTCAGGGGGCGAGCGCGCTCGACGATGAAAGGGCCTTCTTCTCCCGGGCCGAAGGAGATGGTCCCGGTGACACGCTCGGATTGCACGGCTTTGATTTTGTCGAGGCCGCCGCGCACGGCCAGGTATTTGGCGATGATGTCGTCGACGGATTGCGCTGGGGCGGGGAGAGCCAGAAACAGGAAGCAGAGAAGAAACGGAAGTTTGCGCATAGTGGTCTCAATACGAGGCGCGTGGCGGGAGCGCAGCATCGCAAGAATGTTAGATGCAGAATTACCGGGGGTCAACACGCAGGAAGAATGGCGTGTCCCCTTGGTTCCTCCCCTTTACGCTTTTGCCCAGAATTCAACGGCGTTTCGCTACGGCGAGCATTTTTGCTGGGAGAAATCGTTCTCGATCAAACGCCAGTGATGAAGCTGGCGTCGGCAGCCACATAACCGAGCGCCATACGCGGAGTATTGAAGGCAAAGCCGGGCTTGCCGCGTTTGTCGAGAAGAATCACGCCGCCGCTGCCCTTGCCGCGATTGGCGAGGAGCTGGACGGCGGCCTGCGCAGCGCGTTCCGGGGTGGAAGCGACAGGACGCAGAAAATCGCAAGCCGTTTTGGCCAGAACAACCTTCATGATGGCCTCGCCATAGCCGGTGGAAGAGACACCGCCGGTTTGCGCATCGGCGTAGCAGCCACAGCCAATGAGGGGCGAATCGCCTACTCGACCGGGGAGTTTGCAGCAGGTGCCGCCCGTGGACGTGGCGGCGACAAGACGCCCGTGAACATCCAGCGCGACAGCCCCAACGGTGCCTTGCTCGTGCCCGCGGTGATGTTCGGCGGCGTGGGAGTCCTTGCTGCAGCGGAGCCATGCCTCGCGCTCGGCGGGGGAAACGAGATCCTCAGGGTCGCAAAGGGCAATGCCATGTTGCGCGCCAAAGCGTTCAGCGCCTTCGGCGATGAGCATCATGTGGGGGCACTGCTCGAGAACGGCGCGGGCTAGACGGATAGGGTTCCGAATGCGGTGAAGGCCAGCAACGGAACCTGCGCGAAGGGTCGCCGCGTCCATCACGATGGCATCGCATTCCACCTGGCCATCCAGGTTGAGGTGCGAGCCATAACCGGCGTCGAAGACGGGATCGTCCTCGAGAGTCACAATGGCGGCTTCGATGGCATCGAGGGCGTGACCGCCACGGGAGAGGACGGCCCAACCGGCCTCGAGGGCGCGACGGCACCCTATCTTGCAGGCTTCAACGGCGTCATCGGGAATGTCCCAGGCGCCACCGTGAACAATAAGAGAAGGAGGCATAGGAAGTGAGAATTGCAGAGGAGTGAAGATTTGTCTAGCGGCAGAGAGCCGATGGCGGGCATGGGAGCCAAGGAATCAGTGAATATTCAGCCGAAGACAAACAACAAAGGGAGTGTAAGCCGGAGGGAAAGAATCACTCTTCCTCGTGAATCGTGACGAGGCGAACAATTTCAAATTCTTTCTTGCCGGCTGGCGTAGCCACCTGAACTTCATCGCCAACCCTGCGATTGAGAAGCGCGCGGCCGATTGGCGAGGTCGTGGAGATAAGCCCCTTTTCGACGTCGGCTTCTTCCGTGCTCACGAGCTTGTACTCGACCTCGACACTGCGTTGCACGTCTACAACCACGACGCGCGAGCCGTAACCCGAACGATCCTTGGGGATGTTCGTAAGGTTGAGCATGCCAAGATCGCCCATGCGTTTCTTGAGCTGATGAATCTTGGCGTTGACGTATCCTTGCCGCTCCTTGGCGAATTTATACTCCGCGTTTTCGGACAGATCTCCGTGCGCGCGAGCGATGGAGATTTCCTTGGGGAGTTCGACGTTCAACTCGTGCTCGAGGGTGTCAATTTCTTTCTGGAGCTTAGTTTTAATTTTTGCAAGAGGATCAGACATAGCTTTCCGGCCTAAAGAAAAACGATGCGGAGCCCGGCATGGCCGAACTCCGCTACCCACATTATAGATGGGAGAGAAATGGAAGGACAAGGGGGAACGGAGGAAAGCAGGCGGCGGTAATTCAAGGGAGGACCCCCTCCAGCAAATTAAAACTCACTATCTAATTGATATTAGTAGATTTACTTCAAGGCAAGCGGGATCAATGGACCTTCAGTTCTACGGATTGCGAGACCGTTTTTCCGGACGCATCAGAGATGGTGAGCGTATAGGTGGTAGTCCGCTTGGGAGTGACGTGGAAGCAGCGGGAATGGGAAGGCCAAACTTCTGCTTCGGGAGGATAGAGCGTGACGGTCTTGGCGTTGGCAACATCATAGCAAATTTCCGAGGATTCGCCGTGGCGGATGACGGCGGGGGCAACATAGAAGGCGCGGATGGCCAATTCTGAGCCTCCCAGTATTTCAATTTCCTTGCGGTCTTCCTCGCGGCGTTGCTCGGCTTGTCGTTCTGCATTGCTCCGCTCGATTTGGCGGCTCGAGTCATAACGCGAGAGAAAGACAATGACGACATAAGCGGCAACGACAGCGATGGCGATGAAAAAGTAGAGAAGAGGATTTTTGAGAGGTGATTTGCGGGGAATCTGCGGGTCAGGGTTCATGGAATACCTGCCGGAAGATTTGGTCCGCGGAGGCTGCGTTCCTCTGGGAGAACCTCGGCGAGTCAGAGATTATTATAGTCAATTCCGCAAATGGAAGACACGCGCCAACCAACAGTGTTGGGAAGATGCGAACTTAGCTTCAATAGGAAAAAAGAACGGGAAGAAGTTCGCCTGCCTTGCCCAGGAAGCACTCGTCAAACGAGGAATGGTTAGCGGTAGATTCGGGGCCTACATAGAAGGTTTTTGCGCGGCCAGCGACATGGGCAGCAAAGCTGGCCGCGGGCTCGACATTGCCGGAAGTGCCGATGGCCATAAAGACGGAGCAATCTTCGAGTGCTGAGAAAATCTGCTCCAAATGAAAAGGAGTTTCACCGAACCAACAGATGTGAGGACGTATCTTACCGCCGCAAGGGCAAAGGGCTAATTCACCGGGTGGTTCGTGGAGCGAAGTGTCGGCGAAGGGAGGGCGGGAACAGGATTCGCAACGGCTTTTGAACAATTCCCCGTGCATGTGAAGGACACGTTGCGAGCCCGCGAGTTCGTGGAGATTGTCAACATTTTGGGTGCAAAGGTAAAAGCGGTCTTGAAGCACCTGCTCTAGGGAGGCGAGAGCAAAATGGCCGGGGTTCGGCTTGGCGGCAGAGGCAACTTTGCGGCGCATGGAGTAGAAATCCCACACAAAATGGGGATCGCGCCGCCAGGCATGAGGAGAAGCGACTTCTTCGATTCGGTAATTGCGCCAGAGTCCACCGGCATCGCGAAAGGTGGGAATGCCACTTTCGGCGCTGATGCCCGCACCGGTGAGGACAAAAACGCGATCGGCGGAAGAGATGGTGAGTTTTGGCATGGGCAATTCTAAAGAGAATCTAGCATGCTTGAGGCGCGAAATTGGGGCGGCGTCTTGGACTGCGTCAGAGCAGGGAAATCGCCGGGTCAGGCGATGTGGGCGGTTTTGAGGCCAGCGAGCCCGCGAATCTCGGCGAGGATGCTGGAGACTACTCCAGGGACGCTGGCTGCAACTTCGGGAGACAACGAGGTGCCGGCAGAGAAATCGAGGCCCTCGATGCCGTAAACAACCAGAGAAGGAGGCAAATCGCCCATGGTGCGGGCGAGTTCGATGGCTTCGGCTACACCGAAGGCGTGCGTTGAACAATGAGAAAACCACTTGGGGAGTTTTTCAGTGGTGGCATCGATCCGGTGGATGGTGCCGGGAGCCGCGCCGGATTGCACGGCATCCACCAGAATGACCGCGGAGGCGCCTTGCCAGGCTTCCAGCAGCTCGGCACCGTCGCCAGTTTCCTCCATGATGGTAAAGCCGGGGAGGACCTGGCTACGCAGGCGGCGAATAACGACACTGCCCACACCGTCGTCGCCACGAAAGGGGTTGCCCACCCCAATGAGCAGCGCGGTATTGCGGAGGGCGGTCATTCGCGATCTACCCGGATTCTTACGAAGTGCGTAGCGCAGGAGATGCAGGGATCGTAGTTGCGTATCGCTTGTTCACACTGCCATTGCAGCCGGTCGTTGGGGAGATGAAGGCGCGCGGTGACAAATTCGGAGAGATCTTCCTCGATGGCCTTCAAGTTCTGGGAGGTGGGTGGAACGATCTTGGCGTTCAAGATGAGGCCGTGATCGTCGTAGCGATAGCGGTGAAAAAGGATGCCGCGAGGCGCTTCGGTGCAGCCATGTCCGATGGAAACACGGGGGGTGACTTCAACGTAAGGCTTATCCGGGACTTCGTAATTGGCGATGATGCGCAGGGCTTCGTCGCAGGCATAGACCGTTTCCACCGCTCGCACCAGGATTCCCTGGAAGGGGTTGCGGCAAGAGGCGCTAAGGCCCGCAGTGCGCGCCGCTTTCTGTGCCAGGGGAGTGAGCTTATCGAAATTCAAATTGTAGCGGGCCAGGGGCCCGACGAAGTAGGAGCCGCGCTCGAGTAAAGCGGAATGTAAGGCGTTGGAATGTTCGTGATGCTCTTCGGCGAAGTGCTGCTCGTATTCGTGGATGGGAATGTCCAGGCCCTTGCTGGAAACGAGGCGTCCTTCGTTCAAGGGATACTCATCCGGATGGCGCAAGGCGACAAATTCGTAATCGCGCTGAAAATCGGGGAAGGTGAACGTGGAAACCCAATGGCAAGTTTCCACGGCCGCGTCGCGCGCCCATTCCAGGTCTTCGGTCAGGCCTGCGAGTTGTTGCTTTGAAGGGGCTTTGTAAAAGCCGCCGACGCGGACGTTGATGGGATGGATTTCGCGGCCACCCACCAGGGTCATGATCTGGTTGCCGATTTTCTTCAGGCGCAAACCGCGCTGTACGGCGTCCGGATGATCCTTGGCCATCTGGATGACATCCTCGTAGCCGAGAAAATCCGGGGCGTGGAGCATATAGATGTGCAGCGCATGGCTTTCAATCCACTCGCCGCAATAGAGCAGGCGGCGCAGATCACGAATGGGGCCTTCGATGTGGACCCCGAAGGCATCTTCGGCCGCGTGACAGGAACTCATCTGATAGGCGACGGGGCAGATGCCGCAAATGCGGGCGGTGATATCGGGAGCTTCGCTGAATTTACGGCCCCGGAGGAAGGCCTCAAAGAAGCGCGGCGGCTCGAAGATGTTGAGCTTCACTTCCGTGACGCGCTGATCGCGCACCCGCACGAACAGACCGCCCTCGCCCTCGACGCGCGCAAGGCAATCGACCTTGATGGTCTTAGCGTTCATGGGCTTCGCTCTCTTTCCGGAAGGCTTCGGCGTAAGCATTGAAGGAACGGAAGGCGCGCATGAGCTCCGGCTCGGTGACACCCAAGGCAGTCCAACTCTCGCTCATCGCGGCGGTATTGGGCGTTTCCTTTGGCCCGAAGCAACCATAGCAACCGCGATCGTAAGCAGGACACAGGGCGCCACATCCCGCAAGCGTGACGGGTCCGAGGCACGGAACGCCGTTCGCAACCATAACGCAAACGGTGCCGTGCCGCTTGCACTCCATGCACACGCCATGCGCCGGGGTCACCGGCTTACGGCGGTTCAAGAAAGCGTTCAGAACTTCGACAAGCTGAAGTTTGTTGATGGGGCAACCACGCAATTGAAAGTCGACGAAGACGTGATCGTTGATTGGCGTTGATTTGCTGAGTGTTTCGATGTATTCCGCCTTGGCGTAAACCATGGGGATGAAATCGGCGACGCTTTTGAAATTCCGCAATGCCTGGATGCCGCCGGCGGTAGCACACGCCCCGATGGTGACCAGCAACTTGGAAGAACGCCGGATGGTGTGAATGCGCTCTTCGTCGTGCGGCGTAGTGATGGAGCCCTCGACAATCGAAATATCATAAGGGCCTTTAACGACAGAGCGGGAGGCTTCAGGGAAATACGCAATTTCGACAGCACCAACAATGGAGAGCAGCTCGTCTTCGCAGTCCAGCAGGCTCAACTGGCAACCGTCACAGGAAGCGAACTTCCAAACGGCAATCTTGGGTTTGCGCGCGGGCGCCATCTCAGACCTCCGACTTGCCAAAGACCGAGGAAATCTGGTCAAAACGGTAGACAGGTCCATCCTTACAAACAAAGCCGGGGCCGTACTGGCAATGACCACAATAGCCCAACGCACATTTCATGTTGCGCTCCATCGAAAGATACATGCGGTCGTGGGGAACGCCGCGCTTCTGGAGTTCCATGATGGCGAAGCGCATCATCACTTCCGGGCCGCACAGCAGCGCAACGGTGTTGGATGGATCGAAGGGAGCGCGGGCGACTAGCGGCGTAACGACGCCGACGTTGCCGCGCCAGCCGCTGGCGGCGCGATCAACGGTGACCTGTACCTCCAAGTCGAATTTGCCGCGCCAACGCTCCAGCTCTTTCCTGAAAAGAATGTCTTCCGGGGTGCGGGCGCCGTAAAGCAAAACGATCTTGCGATATTTTTCGCGCTGCGCCATCAAGTAATAGAGCACAGGGCGCAGGGGCGCTAGACCGATACCGCCAGAGATGATGACGAAATCGCGGCCATTTTCTTCATTCAGGGGCCAGTGGCTGCCGAATGGTCCGCGCACGCCGATGTGGTCCCCGGGTTTCAAAAGGCCCATGGCCTTGGTGACAATGCCGACGCTGCGGGTGGTGTGTTCCAGGACGGAAGCAACAGCAGGGCTGCCGCTGATGGAAATGGGAACCTCGCCCGTGCCAAAGACGTAGAGCATGTTGAACTGGCCCGGAAGGAAGGAGATCTTGGTTTCGCCGTTTTCCGGGACGAGGCTCAACGTAAAGGTATCGTCCGTTTCATCCCGCACCCGGTCAATGCGATAGAGCTGCGGGATCATGGGATCCAAGTTGAGTCCCTGAGGGACGTCGTTTTCAATCATCGTGGCCATAAATATCCAATAGCTGCAAACGTGTGGCGTCCAGCCGCTCCGTGATTATGTTGGCAAAACGCTTCAACATCTCGAAGCCGAGGTCGTGGTCTTCCTCGCATTTGGCGCGGAGACACTTGGCGTCGAATACCAGCGCGCGCGTGCGCTTCAGGGTCTTGGCGTTGAAATGCCAGCGGTACGGCGGGGAAACCCAGGACCAGCCGAGAATCTCGCCTTCGCCCACGGTCTGGACCGTGGTTGGGCCCAGGTGCGGAATCACCATCTCGATGGAAACCGCGCCGCTGCGAATAAAGTAGAATTCGTTGGCGGGATCACCCTCCAGGAAAATGAAATGCTTCTCCGGGAATTGCACATTTTTCGCGCAACCGGTGATGAACGGCAGATGTTCCGCGGGGAAATCCTGGAAGAACGGATGTTCCCTGATGACGGATTCGAGCGTATGAATCATTTGCACCCCTCCTCAACCGGCAGCGCTGGCGAACGTCTCACTCTCGCGAATGACACGCGCTTCTTCCGTGATATCAATCCCGACGGGGCACCAAGTGATGCAACGTCCGCATCCCACGCACCCCGAAGTGCCAAACTGATCGAACCAATAGGCCAGCTTATGCATCATCCACTGGCGGTATTTGGAACGAGGCGTCGAGCGCACGCTGCTGCCATGGATATAGGAGAAATCGGTCGTAAAACAGGAATCCCATTTGCGCCAGCGCTCCGCCTGCTGGCCAGATAGGTCAGTAAGATCCTCGACGTTGGAACAGAAGCAAGTGGGGCACACCATGGTGCAGTTGGAGCAGCTGAGACAGCGGTCCGCGACCTGATCCCAGCGGGCATGCTCCGTATTGCGGTAGAGCATTTCCTTGATGCCATTCACGTCGAGAGTCCGTCCCATGTGGTTGGCGGCTTCGGCAACCAGGTTTTCGGCCAACTCCACGTCGGCTGGAGTCGCTTCATCATGGGGAACTTGGGAGAGAAGATCGGCGCCTGCCTTCGTGCCTACGCGCACAACAAAATTGTGGCGCCCCTCTCGGATCACTTCGGTGAGCGCCAAATCGAAACCCGCCGTGGCCTTGGGGCCCGTTTTCATGGATGTGCAGAAGCAGGTGCCACCAGCCTGAATACAATCCACGGCAACAATGAATACGTTTTCGCGGTGCAGCTTATAGACAGGATCAACGAATGGACCCTGGAGAAATACTTTGTCCTGAATAGCTAGAGCGTGGAGTTCACAAGCCCGCACACCGATGAACGCGAACTTGGTGGGCTTGCAAACTTCCGGAACAATTTCGAACAGACCATCGGAACGATGCGCCTGCCAAAGCCGTGCGACGGGAGGGAACAGGAATTTCTTCCAGGATTGCGGTCCGACAACGAAACCAAAGAGCGCGCCGTCTTCGCGATGCTTCAAACGATACTTCCCGCCGCTTTGCTCGTCGGTCCAGCCGGCGGGGAGATCCTTCGTCGAACCGATGTGATCGTAGACGACGGCGCCTTCGCGGACGGTCGGGCCTAAGACTTCGTAATCCCTTTTGACCAAAAGCTGCAGCAATTGGTCCAATTGCGCCGGGGACACCAATAGGGAACTGTTAAACCGAGGACCCTTGGGAGTCATATCCGCTCTCTGCTGCTCCGGGCTGGAGCGCGGTCCGGTGAGCATAAAACTTCATCATCACCTGCACTTCGTATACTCCTTCCCGATATTCATTGCAACGACAGCGGTCACCATTTGGAATCAGAATTTGCTGGGTTTGCCAAGGGGCATGAAGAAACGGGGGCGTTTGTGACGTGCGTCACGGCGCCGTGTGACGATGAGCATAAACTCTCGTTTTTAATGCTTTTCCATTATTGTTCGGATCCAGCTGCTGGCGTTAAGTGGTACTAACGAACGACGCGCCGGGCCAAGGGCAGATCAGGGAATTTAGCAACGGGCGCATCCACTTTTCGTGGAATCACTATTGAAAACGGTCGAGGAGAATCCAGATTCGGGGTGTTTCGGTGTTTCGAGGGGTGTGCCAAGCGAAATCATTTAGCCGCCTTCCAATCGCGATTGCGATCGTAGCTTGGCTGTATCCGGCAAGTTTTGTTTCCGGGTCCACCAATGAAGATTCGCAGTCACTGCGGGCCGCCACTCCGAAAACCAGGCCGGAGCTTCTCTTCGTGGAAGCGGCGGTTGTTAAAGAGGGTGATACCCCCCGACGATTCCCGAGTGGCAGTCGGATCGTACGATTGGCCTCCAATTCCAAACGGCCAGTTGACCTGACACCCGAGTTTTTCGCCGCGGCGGACCCGCAAGTTGAGTTCGGAGGAATCAAGGTACTTTTTTCGGCCCAGAAAAATGCCGGCGAGAAGTGGCAGATATGGGAAATGAACGCCGATGGTTCGAACAAACGGCAAGTCACGAACTGCACCGAAGATTGTGTGCGCGCCGCGTATCTTCCTGCCGGGGAAATCGTTTTGACGGTTGCCAGCCTGAAAAACGGGCGCCAGGAATCTTATCTGGCGATTTGCAAGACTGATGGCTCGCAAATGCATCCCATCACGTTCGGGCCAGGCAATTTCTGGTTGGAGGCCGTTTTGCGGGATGGTCGCGTGCTCGCTTCCGCTTCATCGCCGTTACGAGAGAACGACACGGCGAGGAAAACGCGGCTGCTGTACACATTGCGGCCGGACGGTGCGGCGCTGGAATCCTTTCGCTGCGATCATCAGCCATTGGTGAGAAGGGGCGAGGCTGCAGAACTTGAAGACGGCTCTGTCATCTTCGTGAAGAGAAGCAATACCCGCGAAACGCCGGCTGGAGCATTAGCCGAAGTACGACGGGGCGATCCCCAGGAGTCTGCTGTGGGCAACCGCGCGGCGCAGTATCGTTCGCCACGGCCTTTGTCCGCGGACAAGCTAGTGGTCTCCCGAGTTGTTGCGGCGCACGGCACTTTGCCAGCGAAATTCGACCTGTACGCTTTTGATCTGAAAAAACAAGTGGACGGCGAGCTGATTTACAGCGATGCAAAGCTATCCAGCATCCAGGCGGTGCCGCTCATCGCCAGTGCCGTGCCAAAGCATTTCTGGAGCACGCTGAATCTGGACGCCAAGTCTGGCTACTTCATTTCGTTGGATAGTTACGATTCGTTGGAAGGCGTAAAGGGAAGACTTGCAGCAGCGATCGCGCGTGTACGCGTGATTGCGCTGGACAGCAGCAACGGCGGGGAGCGCAGCCTGGGTGAGGCGCCGGTGGAAAAGGACGGGTCGTTTTACCTGGAATTGCTGGCGAATCAACCGGTGCGTTTTGAACTCTTGGATGAAAAAGGGCAAACGATTGTGGCGGAGCGCAGTTGGATCTGGACGCGGCCGGGGGAGCAGCGCGGCTGCCCCGGATGCCACGGCGATAAGGCGCTGGCGCCAGAGAATCGTTGGCCACTCACATTGAAGCGCTTTGATACACCAACTGCCCTTCTGGAGAAGGAAAATGCGGCAGAAACAGCACGCAAGGACTGAACTTTCGCGCCGCTTTTTCTGGCTTGGCGTGGCCACGGTTGTGGGACTAGCCATCGGCACGATGGCACTGGCTCAGAAGACGGATGTCCCGGCAACTGCGCCCGCCAGCACTGCTTCGAAATATCCCACATATGAAGATGTGACCGACAAGGCGAACCTGAAATTTGTGAATTCATTCGGCGAACAGAAGCTGAGTTCTGTTCTGGAATCAGCCGGACAAGGTTGCGCCTGGTTCGACTACAACAATGATGGCTTGCTGGATCTGTATGTGTTGAGCGGCCGCTATCTTGACGGCGTCACCGACCACTCCAAAGCCGACGGCAAGGACGCCACCAACCATCTGTATCGCAACAATGGCGACGGCACGTTTACGGATGTGACGAAAGAAGCGGGCGTAGCTGGCAAGGGCTTCGCGATGGGCGTGACCGTCGGCGATTACGACAACGATGGCTACGAAGACATTTATGTCACCAA
Source organism: Candidatus Acidiferrales bacterium (assembly GCA_963702915.1). Classification (GTDB taxonomy): domain Bacteria; phylum Acidobacteriota; class Terriglobia; order Acidiferrales; family UBA7541; genus Acidiferrum. The sequence continues at coordinate 3,713,200 of OY969770.1, read as the reverse complement.
CTGGAATTCCTCGATCCTCTACCACAACAACGGCGACGGCACCTTCACGGATGTCACGGAAAAGGCGGGCGTGCAGAACAACCGCTGGGGCATCGGGGCGGCGTTTGTGGATTACGACCGGGATGGCAAGCTCGACCTGTTCGTGGGCAATTACCTGAAATTTGATCCCCATGTCAAAAAGCCCTATTACACGGCCGACGCGTTTGCAGGCCCCCTGGATTACGAAGGAGACTCCAACCGGCTGTTCCACAACAACGGCGATGGCACGTTCACGGATGTTTCGGAGCGCGCGGGAATTGCGAATCCTCCTGGCCGAGCCATGGGCGTGACGGTGGGCGATTTTGATAATGACGGCTGGCCAGACATTTATGTGGCCAACGACCAGATGGAGAGCTACCTCTACCACAACAACCATGACGGGACGTTCACGAACGTAGCCATCGAGCAGAACGTGGCGTATGGCACCAATGGTGACACGCCCTCGGCGATGGGGCCCATTTTCGCGGATTACGACAACGATGGCGCGCTGGACTTGTTTGTCTCTGACATGCGCTATCACCGTATGTTCCGGAACTCGCCCAAGGAAGGGTTCTTCGTGGACACGACAGCGGAGGCAGGCATCGCGCGGGTCGCCGGCCAATATGTGGGCTGGGGTGACGGCATATTTGATTTCGACAATGATGGCTGGAAGGACCTGTTCATCGTGAATGGCGGTCTGCACTGGCTCATCCCGATGGAAGATTCGCTGCTGCGCAATAACGGCAATGGGACGTTTACTGACGTTTCGGATGAGGCGGGGAGTTACTTCCGGACGAAGAAAGTTGGACGCGGCGCGTGCTTCGCGGACTATGACAACGACGGTTACATTGACGCGTTCATCGTGGTTCTGGGCGGTAAGGGCATTTTGTTGCACGCCAATCCTCCCGCAGGCAGCGCGCGAAACCACTGGCTAACATTGAAGCTGACGGGGACGAAGAGCAATCGTGACGGTTTTGGCGCGCGCATCGAAGCAGTGGCCGGGGATCTCCGCCAAATGGTGGAGAATGTGCCGCAATCGGGTTACCTCTCGCAAAACGATCCGCGGCCGCATTTTGGCTTGGGTTCGCACACGGAAGTGGACCAACTGACGATCCACTGGCCAAGTGGAACCGTGCAGACACTGGAACACGTGAAGGCAGATCAGATTCTGGCGGTCACCGAGCCGGGTGAACGGTCGGCGGCAACTCCGGGAGGATCCAGCCGGTGAGAGCGGGGCTCACAAACCGATTGCAGAAGCTGGGTGCACTAGCAACTTGCGTTGTGGTTCTGGGTGCCCTTGCGGCCACGTGCGGAGTTTCCCGGCTGCAGGCTGCACAGGCGAAAGCAGAATCAATGGAGAGCGCTTCACAGGAAAATTACCTCACACCTGTAGAACTGAAATTCTCGCCTGACGGCACGAAACTTTACGTAGTTTGCGAGGACGATGATTCCCTGCTGGCGGTCGATGTACACGCGGAGCGCGTACTTGCAAGAGTGAAAGTGGGGCATAAGCCGAAAGATGTGGCGATCTCGCCGGACGGTAAGACGTTGTATGTGACGAATGAGTGGGACGATACGGTCAGCGAGATCGAAGCCGCCAGCTTTTCGGTGCGCCGCATATTGCCAACCGGGTGGGGGCCCGTAGGAGTAACGACGGATCGCACCGGCAAAGTGCTGTACGTCGCGAACAGCGTGGGGAATGACGTATCCGTGCTGGACCTGACAAAGGGAGTGGAGCTCAAACGGCTGGCGTCGTGGCGCTCGCCCCATACCTTGCTGCTGTCTCGCGACGGCCGCCGCGTTTATGTTGCGAATATATTGGGTCACCTGGGGCCGCCAAACGAACCGCCGGTTTCTGAATTGACGGTGATTGACACAGCTTCGCAGCGAGTCGCTGAGCGTATCGAGATTCCTGGAGTGCTGGAATTGCGGCATATTGCCGAGGCGCCGGGAGCCAAGGGTGGCTATTTGCTTGTTCCCATCATGCGGCCGAAGAATTTGAACCCGCTGATTCAGGTGGCGGGCGGCTGGATTGTGACGCATGGAGTGGCCGTGGTGAGGGTCGGCGAAACGAATGGCATAACGCTGGCGAAATCCAGCGTGACGCAGATTCTGCTGGACGATGTGGACCAGTATTTTGCGGGAACGAACGGAATCGCGTTCACGCCGGATGGGCGGCTTGCCCTGGTGACTTCTTCGGAGGCCGACACGGTTTCCGCGATTGATACGGCGAAGCTGGAACGCCGGTTGCGCCAGGTGCCTGCTGAGGAACTGGCAAACCGGCTGGATTCGGCGAAGGAAATTGTCGCGCGGCGGCTGGAAACGGGCGCGAACCCAACGGGCATTGCAATCTCGCACGATGGCCGGTCCGCGTATGTCGTAAATCGCTTGGGCGACAGCTTGACGGTGGTGGACATTCCGCGCTTGCAGGTGCGCGGCACGATTGATCTTGGCGGCCCGAAGGAGTTAAGCAAATTGCGCCGGGGCGAGCAGATGTTTCATGCGGCACGGTTTTGCTTCCAGGGCCAGTTTGCTTGCTCGACTTGCCACCCGGACAACCATATTGATGGAGTCGCGTGGAACCTTGAAACGCCGCAGTTGGGGCGCGACCGCGTGGCCAATCGCACCTTGCGCGGAATTGCGGAGACCGCGCCCTACAAATGGAACGGCCACAATCCCGATCTGGAGACGCAGTGCGGGCCGCGCATCGCGAAGTTCCTCTTTCATTCCGAAGGGTTCAACTCTTCGCAATTGTCGGACCTGGTTGCTTTCATTAAAGCCATTCCACTGCCGCCAAATCGCCATCTTGCCGCGGATGGCCAGTTGACACCGGCGCAGGAGCACGGCCGTGCGATTTTCTACCAGCGCTTCTGCGACACCTGCCACACGCCGGCGACACATTACACCGCGCGAATCAGCTTTGACGTAGGGACGGCGACGAAATACGACACCAACGGTTTCTTTGACGTGCCGCAACTGGACCGCATCGTCCAAAGGCCGCCTTACCTACACAGCGGCGAAGCGTTGTCGCTTGAGGAGCTCTGGACAATTTATAACCCGCAGGACCGGCACGGGGTGACCTCGGATATGTCCAAGGAAGATTTGAACGATTTGATCGAGTTTTTGAAGTCGCTGTAGGAAGCACAGGAGCCGGGAACGGGCATGAAGGACAAACCGATACGGCGCTGGTTGTTGGGAGTCACTGGGAGTTTTGCCCTGTTGGTGCCGGCGTGCGCGCAAGAGCTTCCGTTGTACACGAAGTGGGAGAACTACACGACTGCGAATGGGATGCCGGATGAAAAAGTGTTGAGTGTGGCGGTGGATGGCGACCGCGTGTGGGCAGGCACGGAGAATGGCTTGGTCCTGATTGAGAAGGGCAAAATTCAAAAAATCTACAAGCCGGAAGACGGGCTGGCGAATCGCGTGGTGACGGGCATCGCGGTGGATCAGGCTTCGGGCGATGTCTGGATCGCCACATTCGGCGGGCTGAGCCGCCTTTCCGGGGGGAAATTCCACAATTACACAAACCTGACCAGCGGGCTGGCGAACGATATCGTCTACGGCGTGGCCATTCAGGATGAGTACGTGTGGGTGGCAACTACGGCCGGCACCAACCGCTTCAATACGCATACAGGGGAATGGGCCATCTTCAGCGAGAAGAATGCGCCCTTCAGTGAACCATGGTCCTACGGCATCGCTGTCGCGGAAAAGAAAGTGTATGTGGCCATCTGGGGTGGTGGAATCCTGGAGTATGACATCGCCGGTGGCTATTGGAAACCCTACACGGACCCTGACGGAGAGATGGAGATCGTACTGTTCAAGAACCAGGGATTGATTCATATGATCGTGAGCAACATTGCCTGGAACAAGGACACCCAGATGTTCTGGGCGTCAACCTATTTCGGGCTCAGCGGATACGATGGACGCAACTGGCATAACTACCTTTCGATGGACAGCGGCTTGGCCTCTGACTTCGTTAATGCGACCAAGTCTCGCGGCGATGATGTTTGGGCCTGCACGGACAAGGGTCTGAGTTACCTGAATTTCAAGACCAACACGTGGGTCACTTACCGGCCCAGCGCGAAAACTGGCCGCGCCGAAATCATCATCACCGGCCCCGACAAAAAGGTGACGACGAGGGAGATGCCCACTTCCCTCGCTCACAACTACATTCTTAATCTGGATTTTCAGGGCGACGACATTTGGGTGGCCACAGCGACGGGTCTGAGCCACGGCATTAAGGAATCCACTCGTGAATCCAACAAAGAAGGGAAAGTCCATGAGCACACAGCAGCTAGCCGTTGAACCATCCGAGAAGGAAACGGATGTAGTCACCAAGAAGGCCATCACCAACCATTCCGTGTTGAATGAGGCCTTTGATTATGCGAAGCCGTCTTCGTTCTCGCGCGGGTTGCGACTGGACATTAAGGGGGTCACCATTCTGTTGATCTCCGGCACCGCCAGCATTGATGAGCAAGGCAGAACCGTTCATGAAGGCGATTTCCGGGCGCAGACCTGGCGGACCTACCAGAACATCACGGGGTTGCTGGAATCGGAAGGCGCCACCTGGAAAGACGTGGTGCGCACGACCTGCTACTTGCGGGACATCGAACGCGATTACGCCGCCTTCAACGAAATCCGCACGCAGTTTTTCAAGGAGCAAGGATTGGACCCGTTGCCGGCTTCCACGGGCATTCAGGCCATTCTTTGCCGGCCGGAGTTGCTGGTCGAGATGGAAGCGATGGCCATTTTCGACGCCAGCAAGAAGTAACAGGCCGGTTGATGCAGTATTGCGCGTGGCTACCCCGGGCCACGGACCAAACAGGCGGGCCGCATGTTCCTGAGCACGCCTGTTCAGGATGAAGGAGCAGTGAAGGAAAGGTAGATTGCGATGAAGATCGCTGGGATTGTGCGACTCGAAGATATTTTCAAGCTCTGCCCCCTGATCGGCCGCAAAAGGGATGATTTCACCGGAGAGAACTCGGGTACCCGAATGGTGCAAGTCGGGCGAGTTTGTTTCGGCGGGCCGCGACGCGTGGTGATTGCGGGACCGTGTTCGGTGGAGAGCTACGAGCAGACACTTGAGGTGGCGCTTGCGGTGAAGGGGGCTGGAGCGGACATGCTTCGCGGCGGCGCATTCAAGCCGCGAACTTCGCCGCACGATTTTCAGGGGCTCGGCTTGGAAGGACTTCGGATTCTGCGCGAAGTCTCCCGAAAGACGGGGCTGCCCGTGGTCACCGAAGTGATGGACGCGCGTCAAATCGAGCAGGTGGCCGAACACGCGGACATGCTGCAAATCGGTTCTCGCAACATGCAGAACTACACGTTGCTGGTGGAAGCGGGGCGCTGCGGCAAACCGGTGCTGCTGAAACGCGGGATGGCGGCAAGCCTGTGCGAATGGCTGGGTGCGGCGGAATACATCGCCAAAGAAGGGAATTTCGACATCGTGCTGTGCGAGCGTGGGATCAAAGCATATCCCTCGGGCGAATATTCGCGCTATGTCCTGGACTTGAACGTGATTCCCGCGGTGCAGGAGCACACATTCCTGCCCGTAATCGTGGATCCGAGTCATGCCACGGGAGTCTCCGCCATGGTCGAGCCAGCCAGCCGAGCGGCAGTGGAATTTGGATGCGACGGATTGATGATCGAGGTGGCCAGCGACCGTGTCGGTGCGCCCAGACCCATGTGCGATGCGGCGCAAGCGATCAACCCGGCGACCTTGGCAAGGATTGTGGAATTCGTGGCTTCGCACAGCGAGGAACCGCTTAGGGAGCGCGCCCATGCTGTTTGAAATAGCCAGGGATGCGGCGCGAAGGATGGTGCTCGCGGGAGCTACCGTATTGTTCGTGTTTACTTCTCTGGGGCTGGCACAAACGCCGGAGCAACAAAAACCGGCGAGCGAAGCTTCGTCGACGCCGCGTTACGCCAACATGCCGGACGAAGCAGTTCCCTACGGGAAATTCACCAAGCCGTACAAAGAATGGTACATAGACAAAGACACGCTCGATTACTTCGGTGCGGCGCGCGAACGGGTTGTGGAGGGAATCGATAGGTCGAAGACGGTGAATATCGGATTTCTCGGCCCGTTGGAAAACAACTATGAAGCGCGGTACGGACAGGCCATGCTGCACGGAGCGCAGATGGCGGTGGAGGAGACGAACGCGCGCGGCGGGTACGGAGCGAATGGGATATCGAGCGGCAAGCCCTACGCATTAAAGGTGCATAACGACTCGGCACAATGGGGAGCTTCGTCGGCGGAAGCGGTGAAGATGCTGTTCGACGAGCACGTGGTTGCGGTGCTGGGCAGCGTGGACGGCGCATCCACACATATTATGCTGCGCACGTCCCTGAAACTGGAATTCCCCATCATGGATACGGCCACCACCGACCCGACCGTGACGGAAACGCGCATACCCTGGTTAATGCATACGTTCCCCGATGACCGGCAGCAGGGGTACACGCTCGCGGATTATGTCTTCAAAAAGATGAAACTCAAGAGAATCGGAGTGCTGCGCACACAAACGCGGTACGCGCGCATCGGCGTGGAAAAATTCTTTGACGAAGCGAAGCGCATGGGCCGCGTGCCGCCGCTGGAAGTGAAATTCGATCGTGGTGACCATGATTTTTCGACGCAACTGCGCATGTTGCAGAACGCCCGCATCGAGGGGCTAGTGATCTGGGGCGAAGCGCCTGATGCCGCGCGCATTCTGAAGCAGATGCGCGAGATGGGAATGAAGCAACCTGTGTTTGGTTCGAGCCGTATGGCCTATCCCGCCCTGCTGGAGATCGCGGGAAGCGCCGCGGAAGGCGTGGTGACCTCCGCTCCGCTGGATCCCACGCGGACGGATCCGCATTGGCTGGAATTCCGCAAAAAATATCAGGCGAAATACAATGAGGAGCCCGATGCGTACGCCGCGTATGCCTACGATGGAATGAACATCTTGATCGGGGCGATCGAGAAGCATGGACTCAACCGCGGGAGGATCATGGATGGGCTTCGCGAGTACTACGGCAAGCCGTATGACGGCGTAGCGGAACGCGAAGAATTCGACTACACCTTGAACAATATCGCTCCGCTTGCGCTCGCTAAAGTGGAAGGCGGGAAATTCGTTTACTTGCCGGCAAGACGCCGCGAGTCGGGCACCGCGCATTCCGGGGCTGGAGAACCCTGATGGCGGCGGCTGCATCATTTGGCCGCTACGAACGAAAGCTCAGCCGATGCACGGGGCACGCGGCTGCCTGCCTTGTTTTTTGTGCAGCTTTGTTGTTACTGGTCATCGCCGTCTTTCCAAACCTCGCGGCTGCGCAGGACGACCTCACTACAGGGACTCCTTATGCGACTTTGGACCGCAGCGCCGTTGCTTACCACGGGCCTGGGCGCGAATCTGCTGCGAATCTTCCGGGCACGACCTTGAAAATCGGGCTACTCCTTCCGCTGCAAGGCAAGCGCGGGGCGGAAGGCCAATTATTGCTGGAGGCCGCAAAGCTGGCGCTGGCGGAAGAAGAAGCTATCGGGCCGCTGGCCGATGGGCGTCACCTAGAGCTCGCGGTACGCAATGAAGCGGAACGCTGGGGCCAGGCGAGTAGCGAGATGGTCCGGTTGATTTCCGAAGAACAGGTGGCGGCGCTGATTACTTCTTCCGACGGCACTATCGCGCATCAAGCCGAGCAGATCGCGAATAAGATCGGCGTTCCGATTGTGACGCTAGCCAGCGACGCGACAACCACGAGGATCAACATCCCATGGATTTTCCGTCTGGGACCTAGTGATGAGGATCAAGCGCGTGCCATCGCCTCCGACATTTATCGGGCAGGCGCTTCCACGAAAGTATTGCTATTGGTCGAAACGGATCATGATGGAAGGGTCGGCGCGGAGGAGTTCGAGAACGCTGTCAAACATCTGCGAGGAGCGCCGCCTGAGCGGTTGGAGATTACATCGTCGGAATTTTATTTGGAAGCCATTGCGGCCGAGGTGAAAGCAGCCAAAGCGGAGGCGATTGTGCTCTGGACGAGTTCGCGGCTAGCGGAACGCCTTCTTCCGTTGCTCGGACAGGGCGACTTCGCAACGACCGTTTATTTGTGCCGAAAAGCGGCTGCTTCAGCGGCCAGCAACGCGTTTGTGCCTGCCGTTGGCGCGGCACGAGCCATAGGAGAACCCGCACAGGGAACTTGGGTAACAGCCTCAGCGACGGAAGTGACGAGCGCGGAAACGAACGAATTCGCGGAACGATATCGTGAAAAGACCGGTGTTTGGCCAAGCTTCGCGGCTCTGCAAACCTACGATGCGGTTCGTCTGGTCGCGAAATCGCTGCGCATTGCGGGGGCAAATCGGTTACGCTTGCGCGATTATCTGGCGTCCGGCAATCGATTTGTGGGCTTGAGCGGGACCGTCGTGTTTGATTCTGCCGGGAACACCCTCGGCGAAACCCGGATGATTCGTATCACAGGCACCAGCCAATTTCCCGCTCCCTGATCAAGCCTCGCCTCTAGTAACGAACAGACGCGCTTGCACTAGTGGAAACCCTCAGGCCTGAAGGCCTGAGCTACAGCGTGCCCATTTGGATAAGTTGTGAAGAGAACGGGAGAATTACAGTTGGAGGCTAATCGCTGCCGGTTGTAGTGGGCGGGACGGGATGAGGAGCAGGCTCTCGGATGAGCAGCGGAAAGCGCGGGAAGGAAAAACTGCCCGCGACATCGTCAATTATGTTCACTTGACAGAGGTAGAGGCCGGGTTTCAAGGATTGCAGGGGCAAATCCATCTGGAAGATGACGGCTTTGCGGTCGGGCGCAGTGACCTCATTGGCCACAATCGGTTTGGATTCAAAGACTTTCGTTGCCCCTTGGATAAACTCGATGCTGGTGAGGACGCGAACGGATTCACGCGAACGTTTTGGGGCCGATGCAGGCTTGGGCGCAGCCTGCTGTTCGGAAGCGGCTGGAGCTTGCGCGGTTTGCTCGATGTTCTTGCCCTTTGCGGGGTCATAGATTTCGTACTGCAGGTAGAGATGCTGATCCGGGGTGAAAACGTGAGTGATATTGGGGACCAGTTCCATTTGGTCGCGCACCAACGGATTGGTGCTGGCGTTCTTGCCAGTGGCGGGGACGCGCTGGCTGCTCAGTACCACGGAACTCATTTTTAATGGGGTCTTGCGCAAGTCCGGTATGCGCACGTCGGTCTCAAACGAGCCCATGCGTCCGGTGCGATTTTCACGGACCACGAACTTGAGGTGGTAGCTGCCGGGAGCAAGGAGGAAGCCGGTATTGTACTGGACGTTTTTGCGGCGAACCTCTCGCGTGCTATCCACGGCCAGTTTCACGGTATCGCGGAGACGGCCAACCGGGAATTTACCGCTTTCGAGAGCTTCCCCAATGATGTCAATGGTGGCGCTGTCTTTATCCTTCTCGGCTACAAAGGGAATCTGTGAGCCAGGGATGATGAGGGAAACAGCGAGATAGTAGTGGGAATCGTCCTTGCGGAAATAAGAGGCGCCCGCGTATACAGGCACATCCACGCGGGGCAACTGTGCGGCCATCTCGTCTTCCAGTTGCTGTTCGCGATCGGCTTTGTTCAAGTGCTCGAAGTCGCGACCGGCATAATAGCCAGAACGGAAATCGAGCTTCAGGTCCGGACGGTTCACAGTGACTTTTAGATGGCGGAAACGGCCATCCTTCGCGGGATTGTTGCTGGTGAAGCCCAGAACGTAATAGACCGAACTGTCCTTCTGCACCTGGCTGAAGACGCCGCTGAAATCGTTGGAATCGAAAAAGGCCTTGCCACCGGTGTCGGCGGAGAGGGTGGCGAGAGTGTCTTGTGAGGATGCATTGCTGTTCAGATCGTTGAGAGTGGACGCGCCCGTGTAAGCCGATTGGCCATGCAGGCTGGCGTTTTGCGCTTCGCCGCCCGGAGGAAAGGCTTGCAGGCCGCGTACGTCGAGGGAATAAATGGAGGCGTTGGCCTTAACGGCGGCGGCGGTGGCGGCATGCAAAGCCGCCTGGTTATCCACGCCGGATTGCGTGATGCCATTGCTGAAATAGATGACACTTTTCTTCTGAGGGAGCTTGCCAAGCGACTGCATCAGCGATTGTATGGCGAGAAGCTTGAAATCAGCATTGAAGGTATTGAGATCGGTATCGTCCTCGGTGAAAGAGCCGCCGGTTTCCGCGGCGCCTTCGGCACTGCCAGTCGTGCCGTTGTCGAAGCCTTGGCCTTCCCCGGCACTGTAACTGGCCAGGACGGCGGCGAGCTTCGCCTGGTCATCGGTGAAATCGCAGTCCACGTGCATGTTGGTGGCAAGCGAGACGATAGCGACAAGATCCGCGGGCTGCATCTTGTCGTGAACGAATTTCTTCGCCGCGTCCACGGAGCGGTCAATATCCTCGGGTTGCATTGCGGAAAAATCGAAGAAGAGGAGAATCAGGCGGCGGTCGCGGGCATCGAGGGTGGGCGGCGCTTTCTTGGTCGAATGCAACAGAGTTCCCGGCGCTGCCGAGGCCGCGCCAGAAATCGTCGTGCCAGCCGTGGCGGGCAATTGATCAACATCCTCAAAATCGAAGCTGGAGATCTGCTGCTTTTTGCCATCTTCGTAAAGGGTAAAGTCCTCTTTCTTCAGGTCTTTGATTACATTGCCCTTTTTGTCGCGAGCGACGACATTCACGAGCACGAGTTCGGTGGTGACCTGGATCACGGCCTGACTGGGGGTTGGGCGGCTGGTGTCCTGGGCGATCAGCGTTGCGTCAGGAGAGAGTAGAGCCGCGGCAGCCAGTATCGAGAGAATTGTTTTTGTGCGTCGCATGAGTGTCATCTCTCAGAAACGAAAACGGACTTGCATCGTGACACGGCGCATGCCCCCCGCGGCAGTGACTTCGCCGAAGGTCAGGGAGTTTACGGCGGTAGAGATGGAACTGTAATTCACGTGGTTGAAGACGTTGCTGGCCGTAAAGCGTAAATCGAGAGAGCGGGTTTCCTTGATGGGAATGGTGCGATTGATGGTCATGTCGAAAGTCACCGTGCCCGGCCCCTCGATGGAATTTCGCGCGGCGTCGCCATAAGGAGAATCGGTGGCATTGGTGCAGTTGGGTCCAGGGTTGCAGAATGCGGCTGTATTGAACCATTCCCGCACGGTTGGATTGGGAAGCGAAATGGATTGCCCGGGGACAAGGTTGGCGCGAAGAGAGCCGCTCACGCCGCGAGCGATATCCAATGAGGCTCCAAGGACGCTGGGAGTGAAATAGAGACCGGAGGCAATGGTCCAGTCGCCGCTCCACTGCCAATTGGAAAGAATGTGAGAGATGGCGCCTTTCTGGGCGAGGAGATGGTTTTCGCCGAAGGGAAGATCGTACATCCAGTTGCCAGTGAACTTGTGCGTTTGATTGAAACTGGAAAGGCCGCGGTCGGCCGAGATGTCGAAAGGATTCTGGGCGACGACAACGCCGCCGCCACCGATGGAAGAGGCGTCGTCAATGGATTTTGAGAAGACGTACTGTGCACCGATGCCCAAGCCCTTGGACATGCGCCTGCGAACGCGAACGGAAGCGGCATGGAGAACGGAGTTACCCTCGGAGGACTCGTAAATGAAGGGCTGATTGCCGGTGACGACGAGGGCGCGCTCGGTGTCCAAGCGCGTGCCCTTGGAGCCGTTGTAGCCAACGTTGAGGACCACATTGCCGCGCAATTCGCGCTGCAGATCGAGATTCCAGATCTGCACATAGCCAAGGGCATAATTCGGGTCAACGGCGAAATTATTGGATACCGTGCCTTGGGTAAGAGTGGGGAAACCATTGGTGAGGGTAAGCGGCGCTGGACCGGTGAGGCCGGCGACATTGGTGGCGTTCGTGGCGGCGTTGGCAAAGGGAGGTTGAAACGCGAAGTTTTGAATCATGGTGCTGTATTGGGCGAGGTTGTAGTTGATGCCATACCCTGCGCGAACAACCGTTTTCTGGAGAGGTCGCCAGGCAACACCAAGGCGCGGTGCGAAATTGTTGCGGTCGGGATGAAGGAGAGCTGGATTGAAGGAGACATCATATGTCCCCGAGCCTGGCGGCACCACAGCTCCGGCTGGGACGACGGGCACAGCAGTGGAAAATCCCGGGCCAACTTCCAAATTGGTGATTCGGTCCTGGGCCTCGGTGTAGGGGCCGATGTACTCGTAGCGTACGCCGAGATTCAGCGAGAGTTTAGAAAGAATGCGCCAGTCATCCTGGATGAAAACGTCGGATGAATTGCCGCGAAAATTGTAAGAAGTGGCGCCGTACTGCAAGGAAGTCTGCTGAGGATAGCCAAGTAAGAAGTCCGCAAAATCATAGCCGGTGTCGGGGAGAGCTTGCGTGCTTCCGGAAGCGTATTCAGAGGTGGCAAAGCCGGTAAAGACAAAACTGCCCTCGGCGTTTCTGGCGGCACGGAAGCTCTGAAGTATGCGACGGTAGTCACCGCCAAAGCGCCAATTGTGTTTGCCGTGATTCCAGGAAACAATGTCAGAAACGGAATAAGTCTGGTCGAGTTCACGGCGCGGGGAGGGATCGTTGAGGCCGCCAAAAGAAGTGAAGCTGATACCGGGCAAGCCCCAATCAAACGGAACGTCAGAGATCCCGCTGATACCGGCACCTGCCGGGCCTGCAACGTCGAGGACATTGGAATAGAGATTTGTGGTGGAGACGTGATTGTGGTTGTAGTTCACGCGGAAAATATTGCTCACGCGATTCTTACCGTAAGTCCACCCAGCGCTGGCGTTCAGGCCTTGCGTCCCTGTGCTGCCATTGAGCGACGGGAATGCATTCACGGTTGTGGCGTTGGAGCGCGCCCAATTGAGCCCGAAATTAATGTTGTTTTGCTGCCGTCGCCCGCCACCCCTGCCCCCGCCACCACCGCGTCCCAAGGGGCTGGGGGCGGGGCCGAAATTGTGAATCAGGCGGAAGATCACGGCGTCGGAATTGCTTTCGGCCGAAGTAAGGTACTGGAAATTCTGCCCGGTCGCCTTCGTGGGCATGTTGGGCATCGTGATGTATTGGAGCAGTGCCTTGGCCGCCGGACTGATCAAGGAGGGATCCAAGGCGTTCGGAACGCCGTTGTATTCATATTGTTGACCGGTGACAGGATTGAAGAGCTGTACCGGTGTGCCGTCGTTGTAGGTTGCACCCGAAAAATCGCCATTGCGCTCGTCAGCCGTTGGAACGCGAGAGAAAGAATCGTAGGGCGTACTTCCGCGTGAGCCGTTCCACCCGGCAAAGAAGAACCATTTGTTACCGGCATCAAAAAGCTTGGGAATCTTCAAAGGGCCGCCGACATTCGCGCCAAAGTGTGACTGGTTGTATTGCGGCTTGACGGCGGGGCTGCCGTTCAGCGCATAGGGAGTGGCATCGAGCGATGCGTTGTCGTCTGAGAAATAGAGCAGGCCATGAGACTGGTTGATGTTGAAGCCACGGCCCATCCTGCCAATAGTGATGGCCCCGCCGCCGGGTCCTCCCCCCGGACCACCAAAGCCCGGCCCGCCACCGAAAGGGCCACCGCCGCTCAGAACACGGTCGCGAAACTCCTGGATGCGCTGTTGCAAGTCATCTTCACTGCCTCCGCCGAAATCCTGAGTGCGGCCTTGCGCGCCACTGATGCTGACGGATTCCGTGGGAGCATCCACGCCTGCGCCATTCATCGGCAGACTTGAATAATCATTGTTGTTTTGCGGGGCGCCGGACCCGCCCGTTGCACCGAAGCCAGAATTTTCGCCACCCAAAGAAGCAAGAGTGCTGTCTACGGCGAGGCTCTGGAAGCCGCGGGCGGCTGCAGCGAAGCTCGCGGTAGAGTTATCGGATTGCTGTTGCTGTCGAGAAGCAAGCAACAATTCAGCATCCACTTTTGCCGCGAGATTCTGGGGATTGAGCACGAGTTCCTGAGTAAAAGAAGCGAAGCCCATGAATTCGATCCGCAAAACGTAACGGCCGCGAACGATACCGGAGAAAGAAAATTTTCCCTCGGCATTGGTCACGGCTGCATATTTCTTGCCGGTGAGGGTGTTCGCGGCGGAGACTGTCGCGCCGGGCAGGGGTGTCTTGCCGGCGCGCGCGGTTCCGCTGATTTCGTAAGTGGGAGAAGCAGCACTGGGCGGAGTCTGGTTCGCGGCGCTCGGTGGCGGCGCGGACGGGGCCACCTCTTGCGCCTGCAAAGACAGGGCAATGAGAGCCGCTCCCAGGACAAAGATAGGTATGCCGCAAAGAATTGACTTCAAAAAGCACTCCCTCATCCAGCTATTGTTTCGGTGGATTGTTCGCGGGAGCGTTAGCGGGCGCACTTCCGGAAGCCCCCCGACCGCTCAACATCTGCTGCATGCGTTCCCATTGCTCGGCTGAAAAAACCATTACATTCTTGGGGACGAAGACGTTATTTTGCATGGCGCCGCGGATCACCACGTGGTCACCGGGATGAATGTCGGCCATAGTGATGCTGTCGCGGCCCTTGCGAAGAGAAGTATCTTCAGTAAGTTCGAGGGCCTGCGTAACATTGTCCGTACGCAAGACGGTCATACTCGGCGCGTCAATGGATTTCACCTCGCCGGCGACAAAGTCTTTGCCCATTTCGCCGAATCCGCCGCCTGCTCCTCCAAACCCGCCACCGCCGGGGCCGTTACCGGAGCGCGCCCCAATCATTTGAGCGGTGTATGTGTGGTCGGCATTCTCGTCTCCGCGTACAAACACAAGGTCGCCTACTTTGAAATCGGCGATTTTCGCGGGCTGGCGATCCTTGCGAAATTCGGTGGAATCCGTGAGCTTCACGGTTACGGTGGTTCCGTCAGGCCGTGTCAGCTCCATCGAACCGCTGCTAATGGCGGTGATCTTTCCCGCGACGCCGTGACCCTCCATAGGTCCGCCGCGCCCCTGGCCGCGGCCACTGCGGGGGGATGCGCCCTGATCCTGACCTTGGGGGGGCGAATCCGGGGTCTGCGCCCAGATCGAGGTTGCGAGGACTAAAAACAGGAAACTCAACATGCAGAAGTGCTTTTTATGCATAAGGCTTCTTTCCTTGTTAGACCTGCTCACTTCTAAAGACGCAGGGCAGGGCACGATAGTTACGAAATCCAGCGGCACCGGGGGCGGGGGAGTAGACCCTGCCTTCTCCTTTGTAATTCCAGAAAAGGAGGCCGAAAGTTCCCGTCCAGCCCTATAGGCAGCCCTAGCAACATACCATCAGTCGAGCAGGGAAAGCGCCCCCAGTTGGGCTCGCTAATTTTTCGAGGGAATGGTTGCGAGGCGCCAGGAACTTCACTCTTTGAAGATGCGGAGCAGTCTGCCATAATGCGGGTTCTCAGCAGTCGTTGTGCGCCGCATTTCTGCCTGCCCGAATGCATCAAGGAGGACAATCCTATGGATCGTCGCGAATTTCTTGGCGCTGCAGCAGCCCTGACAGCCACGGCAGCTTTTGATCGAACGACACCTTTGCCCCGCCGCCCATACAAGAACGGAATCGAGCTTTCCATCCTTGCCCTCGGTGGCATCGTGGTTTGCGGTCTCTCCCAGGAGGAAGCCTCGCGCCGCGTCGCGGAAGCGTATGACCGTGGCGTGAACTATTTTGACTGCGCTCCCTCGTACTTTAACGGTGAGGCGGAAACCAAACTCGGTGAAGCGCTACGACCGTATCGCAACAAGGTGTTCCTCGCTGAGAAAACCATGCATCGAGACGCGCAGGGCGCACGGGAGGAACTGGAGCGCACTCTCCAACGATTCCACACCGATCATGTGGACCTCTACCAGTTTCATGCAGTGAGCTCGATGGATGATGTTGATAAGATCCTGGCGCCGGCCGGAGCCGCGGAGACATTTTTTGCGGCGAGGAAGGAAGGCAAAGCCCTGCATCTCGGTTTCTCCGCCCATAACGCGCCGGCCGCTTTGCGCTTGATGGACGCGCTTGAGTTGGACAGCGTGTTGTTCCCGGTGAACGTGAATGCCTGGGAAAACGGTGGTTTCGGCCCGCAGATTCTGAGCAAAGCAAAATCGAAGGGAATGGCTCGGATGGCGTTGAAGGCGCTGGCGTTTGGTTTGTGGCCTAAAGATATGAAAGAGAGCGATCGCAAATATCCCAAATGCTGGTATGAACCAATCGACGATCGGGAAATGGCGCGTTTGGCGCTGCGATTCACGCTGAATCAGGACGTCACCGGCGCCGTGCCGCCGGGCGACGAGCGCATCTTTGACCTGGCGATGGAACTTGCGTCCTCTCCACTGCCGCCATTGAGCACGGCCGAACTGGAGGGAATCAAGTCCCGAATAGGGGCGCTTCCACCTGTCTTTCGAGCGTAAGGTGCATAGGGCATTGAACAAGAGCTTCTCTCGACGCACCAAAAAGGGCGGGAAATCCACAAGTTCTTCCGCACTTGCAGGGATGCCCAGCCGCAGGCTGCCAGGTGAGCCGCATCCTCAAACTGGGACGACCAAAATGCGAGATAACGCGTCTAAAGTAGGATGGAGCTTCGCGGTGGTTGGGCTGCCCTGTCCAGCTACGGCAAATCTTTTCTTTCCTGAGATTTGGACCTACAATAATGGGGATTAAAGTGGTACTTGATTCGATGAAGACCTGCACTGAGTTCGTTGGCCGGCGGTAGTGGCACCACCCTGGGAGGGTTTTGACCCTCTGGCGAAACATTTGCCCCCGTTTAGCCGTATTCATTGTAGGCGCAAACCTAAAACTCCTTGCTCCGAGTTTTCCCCGCACGGGTGGTCCGTGGCGGATGATGGAAAGGGATAGCATGAAGACGTGGCAAAAGGTCGGCATTGGAGTCGGCGTAGTGGTTGTTCTTGGCGGGATCGTATTGTTCAGCATCAATCAGGCCAACAAAGGCGTGGTGACTGTACAAACCGCCAAGGTAGCCAAGCAGGATGATCTCGTTTCTGTCGTGACGGCTTCGGGGGAAATCAAGCCGACGACTTATACCAACATTACAGCCCAGGGATTCGGGCGCATCACGGAAATCCTGGTGAAAGAAGGGGACCACATCAAGAAGGGCGACAAGCTGCTACTGCAGGACAACGTGCAGGCCAATGCCGACGTTCAGGCGCAAGCCGCCTCAATCAATTCCAGCCAATCGGGTGTGCAGGCCGCGGAAGCGAGTTATAAAGCGACACAATCAGATTTGACGATGCAAGAAGCCAATCTGGAAAAGGCGAAATTGGACTACGAACGCGGGATGGGATTGTACAAGGATGGCCTGATCCCAAAGCAGGATTTCGATCAGCGAAAGACAACGTACGACGCTGCGGTAGCCACGGTGGAGGCATCGAGAGCGCGCATGCTGGCGCAGAAGGCCCAACTCGAGCAGGTGCGCTCGCAACTCGATCAAAGTAAGGCTGTCTTGGTGCACACGAAGGATATCCTTTCCAAGACGACCTACGTATCGCCGATCAACGGGATTGTCAGTTATCTCCCCGTGCGCCTGGGCGAATATGTTGTCCCCGGCATTCAAAACGCGAACGGCAGCTTTCTGATGACGCTCTCCGACATGTCCGTGGTGACGTCCGAAGTGAAGGTGGACGAAACGGATATTGTGAACGTGAAGATCGGGCAGGACGCCGACGTCACGATTGACGCTGTCCCTGGGAAGATCTTCAAAGGGAAGGTCACCGAAATCGGCTCACAGGCGGTTCTACGCAGTTCGGGCCTTGCTACCACTCAAACAACCACAAGTAACCAGGAAGCCAAAGATTTTAAGGTGGTTGTCACGCTGGACAGCCCGCCCGAAAACCTGCGCCCCGGTCTCTCCACAACAGCGAAAATCAAGACGGCCGAAAGAAAGAATGCGGTTGCCATTCCCATCCAGGCGCTGGCCGTGAGGTCGCGCAAAGATCTGGATGAGGCGGCGAAGAACGGCAAGAAATCGAGCAGCGTTACCTTGGCCGCGCCTCCTCCCACTGCTCCCGGTGACACGAAGAAAGACGAAATTCAAGGCGTATTCGTTGTCAACGGCAAGAAAGCGGCCTTCCGCCCCGTCGAGACGGGCATCTCTGGGGTCACGGATATCGAGATCACCAAGGGTTTGCAGGAAGGCGATGAGATCGTGGTGGGGAGCTACAAAGCCCTGCGGACGTTGAAGCCGGAAGCCAGCGTGAAGGTGGATAACTCCGCCCCCAAGAAAACGGAAGATCAGGAATAAGCAGCGTCAACAGGGAGAATGAAATGCCCACGGAGACACCTATTGCAGATTCTTTCCGCCAGGACCTGGTGGACAGCGGCGTGGTGATCCGCACTGAAGAATTAACAAAGGTCTATGAGATGGGCGCGGAGCAAGTGCACGCGTTGAGTGGCGTGGACGTTGATATCCGCAAGGGCGAGTATGTGGCCATCATGGGGCCCTCGGGTTCCGGCAAATCCACACTGATGAATCTGATTGGTTGCCTGGATTCGCCGAGTGCAGGGCGCTACTGGCTGGCCGGGCGCCTCGTAAGTGATCTTGACGATGATGAACTGGCTTACATCCGCAACAAGGAAATTGGCTTTGTTTTCCAGACTTTCAACTTGCTGCCCCGCGCCACAGCTCTGCACAATGTCGAGCTACCTCTCATTTATAACGGCACTCCGGCCGAGGAACGGGTGGAACGCGCCAAGAAAGCCTTGGAGCGGGTTGACCTGATCCCCCGCATGCATCACAAGCCCAATGAGCTTTCCGGAGGTCAGCGCCAGCGCGTGGCTATCGCGCGCGCCCTCGTCAACAATCCCTCCATCGTGCTTGCCGACGAGCCCACGGGAAACCTCGACTCCAAGACCGGTGAAGAGATCATGAACCTGTTCGAGAATCTTCATCATCAGGGCAACACCATCATTCTGGTTACGCACGAAATGGATATCGCCCAGCACGCCCATCGCGTCATTTTCATCCGCGACGGAAAGATTTTCTCCGACGAAAAGGTTGCCAAGAAAAAAGCGGAGACAGACTGAACGGCATGGTTCAGACGAATGGATTGCTCCGCTAGGAATTACCACACAACCATAGAAATGGCGTTAGCGCGCCGCTGTCGCTTGCGTTGCGTCCGACTCTCCTACAATTTCCGGTGAGGTCAGGTAAGTCCGCGAAAGCCTGTCATGCCAGGTGAGGGCATCTTCGTCCCAGATAGCCCAAAGAAACCCGAGAAATAACGTGCCTGCGGACAGCAAATAGCCCAGCGCTCGCAGCACATACTGATTCGCCGTCGGGCTTTCTCCCGAAAAGCTGGACACTTGCAAGCCGCGCACCATCATTCCCGGCGTGGTTCCTCCGAAAATCGTGAACAGCCCGAAATATTGGATGTAAACGAAGGCGAAGGTGAAGAAACAAACGGCTACGCTCAGTTTGCTGAACGTGAAGTGGCCTCCCAACGAGCCGAACAGCGCCAGAAATCCGCCGTAAGCGAAAGCCAGGCAGGCGGCGTCCACGAGAGCTGCTCCACGCCGTTCCTCGATTGAAGCTACTGGGAACATCCCTGAGGAGACTCGTGCCCCGTTCTCGGCTGGAAGTTCGGGAAGCGCCCCTTTTTGTTCTGGACGTTCCGGCGGCACACTCACGTCAATCAGAAGCTGCGTTTCCACGGCCTCCTGTTTCCGGGGAGGCCGCCCGATGGCCACTGTGAACGCAAAGTCGTCGTGTTCCGGAGCTGTTTCCTCGGGTTGCGGAGACACCTCGACCGCAATGTTCTCTGGCCCGTTGGCGTCTGGGCATTCGAAGGGCAGTTCGCTTTGCCCCTCGCCGGCAACCACTCTTCGCCGCCGGGCACGATAAGCCTGGAGGCGCTGGTTCAGTTCACCGCGCCATTCCCTATCGGCCTTGGCCTTAACCGCCAGATTGCCCTGCGTGGAATGGGAGCCCTCCCCTTCGGGATTGGACTCTGGAGAATCACAAAAATCACATGCGCGCGCGCCCTTGGCGAGCACTGCGCCACATTGCAAGCAGATTTTATTCACCGGTGCGTTTTGCGCTGCGGACGCTCTCACTCCGGTGAGGAGGAGCCTTTTCAGATTACCATGGGCAGGAAGAAGTCAACCACCGCGGATTTCAGAGGAGTGGCCAAAGAGGCAGTAGTTGCGGCGCAAACTAGAGTTCGTCTTGTTGGGCGAGCATTTCGCGGCTGTGGGCAATTCGACGGTCCAACGCAACGGCGGCGAAGTAGGCGCAGCACGCCTGCTCATGTTCTGTCCAGGAGCGTAGTGATGGCGCGGTCCAGGCGAGCATTCGGCGAACGGCCGTCAACCACGAATAGTAGATGCTGACCGCCTTCAGACGGGCACGGTCTTCCTGGCGCTCCGGGCACAAGCGGAGCAGTTGAACCACGCGCACGTAGTCTGCCGCCGAGGCCACGGTACGAATTCCCGTCACATCGCGTACTTCGGCCGACAAAGGATGCCGCGAAGAGGAAGCCACGAGGGACCGGCAATAGGAAGCAAAGAACATGCACAGAGTGGCTACGGAGGCCACGAAGATCAGCACGGCCATCATCGCGGCACCGCCACAAGTTGCGCCGGCACCAGGCGAGCTTCTTCGCTATGCCGCAAAATCGTCAATGACCAAGAGAGAGGCAGAAAACATCCAAGGACCGGACAGATATACCGGATGACGCTGAATTTCCCCGAAAAATTCATTAAGGCATAGCTCGCCGCATAGCCGCTGAAATATAGACCCAGGGACAAAATGATCTGCACCAGGCGCGTGCGCGTTTCGTGCAACTTCAACACCGCGCCCCAGAGGATGTACGTCAATACCAGGCCGACAAAATAGAGGTTCTGCGAGAGTTCGTAGGCAAAAGCCGTCGAGAGACGCTCCGCCGATTGTGCCACCACCGCATACGAAAATCCCGCGGTTCCCAACAGCAGGAACACGGCTCCCCATTTCACATATTCACCTGTGCGAAGTTCGCCAAACACGCGCGCAAAAAGGCTGATTAACGCGCAAAAGAGAGTCAGCGTAAGCAGGGCATCGCTGTAATAGTAAAAATACATGTAGTGGTTGGAGCCCTGACCGCCGTAGCGCCACAGGATAAGAAATCGTCCAATGCTCACACTTGTGGAAATGAGCAGGTAGAGATTCAGGAAAAAGTAACGGAGAAAGGACTGGCGGTAAAGTGAGCACACCACAAACAACAGCTCAAAGGCCGTTCCCAGAAACCAAATACTCAGGTCAATCGGGCCAGGCATAAACTCCTAATCCGCCTGGCCCAGCTCGCTCTCTCTAAGTGGCAAAACACTCGGATAGAGTTAGTTGGACGGCGGCGGCGTCGGTTTCGGCGGGGGGAACGGCAGTGGAGCCGGGCCGTTCGCCATCATTACCGTACCATTCGAGTTGCTGGAGAGAGCGGTTTTGATGCCCATCGCTCCCACCAGTATACCCATAGCCAAAACAAGTGCGCCCAATTTACGTGACATGGTGCCTCCGTGGAACTGGTAAGGACGTACGGAGACACTCTATCCTTTAATAGGATAGTGTCAAGTAGGGCACACCACGCCTATGTTCAATAAGCGTAACGGGCACGTGGTCTTGTCCTTTCGCCATTTGTTTGTATGGCGTTGGGACAGACCCCTTCCCGCTTCGCCGACGATAGCCCCCAACCCACTCAGGAACAACGGTACCAACGTCCCAAAAGACGTGGTACGAAAGTACCAGTGAGCCTCCGCCTACTCGGCTTCCGGCGCACAACAGGTCGGCGCGAACCTCCCTCTTCTTCTCGTAGACCTGCATGCGCTTGACACTTGCTGAGATTACTTCGTAGCATGAAGAATTGCGTTATGCCGGCGTAGCTCAGTGGTAGAGCGAGGGTCTCATAATCCCTAGGCCGTGGGTTCGATTCCCCCCGCCGGCACCATTTCGATCAGATTCCCGGGCAAGGGGCCGGATCGGACAGAGTCACCACGGCAGAATCACCCTGTGACTAACCTCGCTGCTCTTCCACAAGCTGTTCCGGATTTAGTCCTAGTGAATCCCGCGGCTGGAGGAGGGCACGCTAAGGAGGTGCTTCCGTCGCTGCGGAAGTTTGCGTGTGACCGCGCGTGGCTGGTCGAGTTTCGTCTGATGGGCAGTTCGCAAGAGCTCGCGGCGGAAGCGCGCAGGGGAGCAGCAGAGGGGCGCATGCGGATATTCGTCCTGGGAGGCGACGGAACCTTTCAAGTGCTCTTGAACGCGCTGGCTGGAGTTCCTGGAGTAGTGCTGGGAGTAATCCCGGCTGGCGGCGGGAATGATCTGGCGGCCGCTCTCGGTCTGCCCCACGACCCCGTGCTGGCTGCAGAGCTTCTTTTGGATGGCCACCCCGGTGATCTTGATGCTGCCCTAGTACGCACCGCAGACGGAATGGAGCGTCTGTACACCGGTGGGGGTGGAGTTGGGCTGGATGCCGAGGCCGCACGTTACGCCGGGGGCGTCTACCGTAATCTGCGCGGCCGCCTCCGCTACCTTCTTTCAGCAGTCCGCGCCCTCATCGGTTTTCACCCTCTTCGTGTTCGGGCGGTTATCGCGACTGATCCCCCGATAGAAATCAACGCCAATGTGCTGCTCGTGGGCGTGCTCAATACGCCCAGCTACGGAGCGGGTATGCGTATTGCTCCCGATGCACAAATCGATGACGGGAAGCTCGATCTCGATCTGCTCGAAGATCTTCGCTTTCCACAGGTGCTTGCGCTTATTCCTTCCCTGGTCCGTCGCGGGGAACTTCGAACCGGGCGCGTGCGGCGCTTTCGAGTGGAGCGAGTGCGTATTGAGACGCACCGGACGTGTTCCTTTCACGGTGACGGCGAGATTCTGGGAAATACTCCGGTCGAGGTGGAAGTGGTACCCAGGGCCGTGCGGATTCTGCTTCCCCGCAAACCCCGCGCAGCATGCTAATTTGTGGTCGTGGTCAGCGGTGTCGTATGAGGGTCCGCGGGCGGCTGGTGCTTCTTCTTGGAGTGCCGCCGGATAAACGCATTCAGGTCCGGCGTAAATTCCTTCAGTTGGTTCCAGCCAACATTGTAAGTCTGGTTGACTGCCCATCCCACAAATAACCCATGCACATTGCGATCCTGCTTGGCGTAGTACGTAAGGGAAATCCCAGCCTGCCCCAACTGCCCGAACACTTCACAAGTATTAAACGTAGGGTTGCCCGAATCAGTCCGCGCGATAAGCACGCGCGAAGCCGCATAGGCGATGCGCGAAATTGCGGATCCCCGGCCCTTCCGAAAGTAGCGCGGATCCTGGTGAAGAACAGTTGGCAATATTCCATAAATGATAAAGCTTCCCGTAAACTGATCGCCTTCCTGAGCCAGGTAACGTTCCCCGAACGCACCCCAGCCTTCTCCATAGTGAGGGATCCCATCCGCTGCCTGAGAGATGCCCGCTTGTATGGCATTGCCAAAATGCGCGCTCTCGTCAAAGAACTGGTGCCAGGCAATATTGAACTTTTGCTTGGGAGTGAGCGGCCCTTGGTTTTCCGGTTGGTCGTTGGTCGTCATGAAATTGGGAATGATCCAGAAGATCCGCTTAGGCACTTCATCTTTGGCATGCTGGTCTTTCTTGTCATTCTGCGTGCCTGTTTGGGAAGTAGTTGAAGAAGAGGCATCTTGCGAAAAGTAGAGGACTTTCGGCTCAGGGCTGTCTGGCTTTTCGTGACCGAAAAGAGGCACGCCAGAAAGAGCCAGCGCGTAGAGAGCTGTTAAATACATTCTGCCGCAGGCCATCTTCCTCCATGCCCTTAGTCCTCGAAAATGCGTTCAAGAACCTGAATCGTGGCGAGATATTCAGTCTACCCGATTTACCATGCAATCCCTAATGAAGCCAGCTAGGCCAGCTCGCAAGTCGCTAACTCTTCTTGTGGTCAATCCTCAGATTCAGGGTGATGTCCTTCCGGTTGTCGAACGACGACACGGTCTTGGCCGAAGATTTTTCCCCATCCAATTCCGCATGCACCTCGTAGTCCACATTCGGATCCAAACCGCTGAACTTGTAACTGCCATCGGCATCCGCGAAGCTGCTACGCACAGCATTAGTTCGCAGGTTTTTCAGGAACACGATGCTGTTCGCAAGCGGCTTTTCCTCTTTGTCGCTGACGATCCCGCGCACGGTCCTGAGCCGGGATTCCTTCTTGGAATCCTGCGCGCCAGCGGCCAGCACGAAGGTGAACAGCAGCGCCACCAGCCAAATCCAAGCCTTCTTACGCGGTGTGCTCATTTCTTGTCTCCCGCCTTTCCTGGTTCCAGCCGGAAGGACAACTGCTGCTGAATCGCGCCGGGGTCCGCCTTCACCGTCTGGGACTGCTCCTTGAAATTCTTTGCCTGAATTTCTACTTCGTACTCATTGCCTTCCGGAACGCGCACAGCAAATTCCCCGCGGGAATTCGTATAGGTCTCCCAGCGAAATTTCTTTTCGTTGGTCAGGCGAATACGCACCCTTATGTCCGGAAACGCAAGCGCTTTCTGATCAAAGACCGTGCCGGTGATCAGGTAAACGGGAAGCGGCTCCTTCTTTCCCTTCGAAGACGAACTTGCGCGCGATGCTTCCGGGCTTGCTGTTGCGGGTGGCGCAGGCGCCGTAGGGGGCGCGGGTTGCGCCGGCTGTTGGGCCGCAACGGGGTAGGCCAGGCACAGGTAAAGCCCCAAATAAGGTGCCATTAGTTTTCGCATGGGAGAAACGTTGTCCCGCAATGAGATCACCTTCGATTAGACGATATGCAGGGGGCCACAGGATGTCCCGTTAATCCCGCGGCGGGGCTATTCATCCTCTTCGTCGTCCTCTTCATCCTCCTCATCATCGTCGGGAAGGTCGCCATCTTCATCAAACTCGTCATCGTCTTCTTCGAGATCTTCTTCGTCGTCGTCTTCTTCGTTCATGTCGTCTGAAATGGGATTCAGCACGACTGGGTGGATCTGCGATACCTCGACCTCGCACTCACATTCCGGGCAGCTCAGGATCTCTCCCTCTTCCACTTCGTCTTCGTCCACGTCAATTTCTGCGCTACATTCTGGGCAGCGGAGCACGTCTCCATCCTCCGTGTTGATCTTCTTCTGGGGATGCCGCAAGCGCGGCTTTCACCTTCCGGCGTATTATATACCCCAGCGGAAGAAGTCAGCTCAATGACCCTTCCTCTGTGATTCAGTGTAACCCAACAGTGCAGACGAAAGAAAAGCCTCCCTTGGCTCGCGAATATCCAGAACGGCCCGTAGTTGGCGTCGGCGGCGTTGTTATCGAGAACGGCCGCGCCCTCCTGATTCGCCGTGGCAGCGAGCCGTTGCGCGGCCACTGGTCCATCCCGGGAGGGACGTTGGAGCTTGGCGAGTCCTTGCAGGAAGGGGTCGCGCGGGAATTATTCGAGGAGACCGGCTTGCAAGTCTGTGTCTTGGAAATGATCGAGGCTTTCGATCGCATCTACACGGAGCAAACGGATGGAGGCGGTGGCACCCCCGAACGGCCGCGCTTTCACTACGTAATTATCGATTATCTTTGTGAGCGTGTCGCGGGAGAGGCTCGAGCAGCGAGCGACGTTACGGAGCTCGTCTTCGCACGGGAGGAAGAACTGCCTGATTTTCAGCTCACCGAAACGGCCACGCGAATTCTGCGCAAGGCCTTCGCCATGGATCGCGAACGCCGCGGGCTGCGCTGAAACGCGCGGAGTCTCTGCCGGTGGCCTAGCCGGCTATTTGGACAGCTTCAAAATGTCGATGTTCCCGTTGGCGTTGGTGAGCGAAAGGGTGCAGCCGCCGTTGCCAATTTTTCCGTTCAGTGAATCGCCGCCAATTTGGCCGCTTGTGGTGATGGAAAGTTCGCTATTGATCCGTCCGAAGGACGTGCGCGCGCTCAGGTTGTAACCGGCGCCTTCCGGCAGGCGCACCTGGATCGGCGAGAAAGAAGTCTTGACGTTGATGTTCTTGCATGCCGACGACTGGCGCGCGGCGGAGAGCACCACGGCCCCATTCTGGTTATCCACCGTAATGGAGCCTGCAATGTCGTCCAGAGTTGCTGGTCCAAAGCTTGTTTTTGCTGTCGTATCTCCACTCACGGAGCTGGCTGTTACCGGGCCGTTGGAATTTTCGATGGTGAGGGCTCCGGTGACGCGTTGCACGCTGACGGCGCCAAAGCTGGTTTTTGCAAACGTGTCGCCGCCAATTTCGCTCAGGGAAATCCGGCCGTTCCCGGTGATGGCCTGGACGCCTTTGCGGACGCTGGCGGCGTCAATTGCGCCGAACGACGTGTTCAATGTCGCGCGCCCCTTTACGTCCTTTACGTTGATAGCTCCGTTGGAGTCCTCCACCTCGATCGAGCCGCCGATCTGCTCCAGATGTACTTCGCCAAACGTCGTCTTCACGTAGACGTCCTCGCCCGCCGGCCCACCCTTCACTTTCCCGTTGGCGGACGTGCATTTCACATGGCCGTTCACATTGGTAAAGAAGATTGTGCCGAAACTTCCATTGAGTGTCGCGGAGCCGCTCACCGTATTTGCCTCGATGGTTCCGTTATTGTCATTCACCGTCAGATCACCATGGATGTTGCGGGCATTCACGCTCCCGAAGGAATTGCTAATTGTTGCAGTTCCTGCATCGGTGACCTCGACACCGCCGTTTCCTCCCGCAACGGTGACTGCACCTTGAGCGTTGCTCACGGTTATGCTTCCGAAACGGTCTTTGACATCCACCGCGCCTTTCAAAGTTGAGACGCTCACCTCCCCATTGTTATCCATTACTGTTAGGTTGCCCTCTGCCCCGCTCACTTCCACCAGCCCGAAAGAATTGGTAAGTTTGGCCGCTCCGCTGTCGCGCATTTCCAGCTTGCCATGTCCGTTCTCGACATCGGCCCACCCGCGAACACTGCGGATTTCCACGTTCCCGAAATTATTGCGCAGCCAGAGCTTTGCGTCGCCGGGGACTGCAATGTCGTAGTCCACGGAATAGGAAGGCCCCTTTCCCACCCGGACGTACCAGTTATGCTGCTCTGGATAAACCGTGCGCACCTTGATTCCGTCGGAGTCTTGCGAAACTTCAATCTTGATTTGCTCTACGTTGTGATCGGCTTCGCCTTGTGTTGCTGCTTGTACGCGGATGGTCGCGGAGATTTTCACTTCCCGCCCGTTCTCACCGTGGATGCGGACTTCGCCGAACTTGTGCTCCATCGAGAATGTCTGGTTCGTTCCCAGCGTCAGCGTCTTCTCAAAATTACGGGTGGCCGTATTCTGAGCGGGATCCGCGGCCAGCACAGGCACGGCAAACATACACAAAACGAGCACGGATACGACAAAACCATTCACTGGCGTTGAACTGAGGGCGGGCCTCATCGTTTTATCTCCAATACATCCTGCAACGTGGCCTGTTTCTCCTGGTACATCGCTAGAAGCTGATAGCGCAAGTGCGCATTCGAGGGGTTCTGCCCTGCCTGCACGCGCAGTTCGTCGATGGCGCTGTCCAGCACAAGCAGTTTTTCGCGATAGTTGGCCATCAGCGGGGAAGAGGCTGATTCCAATTGAGGATTGGCCTCGGAAGCCAGCTTATCGATCGCCTTCATGTAGTCGCGCTCCGTTCGTTCCACTTCCGCAAGCGCGCGATCCTTCAGCAATGGATTGTTCGGCTCGTTGTTGATTTGGCTGGATCGCAAATAAATATATCCGGCTGTGGCCGTCATCAGCAACACCAGCGTTCCGGCCATCGCGGTTTGCCACCCGATGGGGAGATTCCGCCAGAAAACCAGCCGCTCCACCCAGGACTTACGCAACTCCCCTTGTTTCGCTCGCTGTGTCAGTGCCACTTCAATCCTTGGCCATAACCCCGGGCTTTCCCGGTAATCGCGCAATTCCTCGGCCGCCAGACTGAGCGCTTTCCAAGCCCGCACCTCTTCCGCGCATTCGGCACACGACCCGGCATGGAGTTCCAACGCCGCCCATTCCTCGGCATTGCCATCCAGAAAAATTCGCTCGCGATCGTTACACGTGATCTGCATTACGCTCCTCCTGCCTGACTGCTCCGGGGAGCCTCCAGCATCCGCCGTAAACTCTTCTTTGCCTGAAACAGTGTGTTCTTCGAAGCCGTTTCCGAAATTTCTAACAGTTCAGCAATCTCCGCGTGGCGGAATCCTTCCACTTCATACAAGAGAAAAACGTCGCGCTGGTGGTTTGTCAATTCCGCAATGCCGCGCTCCAGGGCTAGCTTTAACATAGGGTGCGCTCCCGGAGCCCGCGGCTCCGCGGGCATGGCTCCTTCTTCTCTTTCCTGGGCCACGGCTTCCTTCCGGCGCATGCGGCTGCGCCGTGCATCGTGGCAGGTGTTCACCAGGATGCGAAAAATCCAGGTGACGAAGGACGATTGCCCGCGGAAGTTGCCGATATTGCGCTGCACTTTCAGGAAGGTTTCCTGCACGGCATCTTCAGCGTCGCTCACTGTGCCCAGCAGGTTTCGCGCAAGGTTCCTCATTCGCGCGCCCTGCCACTGGTAAAGCCGCTCGTAGGCCCGCAAATCTCCCGCCCTGCATGCGGCGGCCAATGCGACATCCTCCGGATTCACCCCTGTAGGATTCGCTTTCGATTCCCGGTCGGAAGGTTCCACTCGAGATATCCCCTCGCGCGCTGCCGGTGCGATTCTATGCCCCCACGACAGCATAACTCCCACGAATCCCATTACTTTCTCCTGGGTTATAGACGACCCGGAAGGGGGAATCGTCAGGGCCCAGATCCGCAGCTCTGCAAATTATGCAACACTTGTGTAATGAATGTGTTACGTAGATTTTGGCGGCTTAAGGGCGCTCTCCGGTTCCAGGCTGAAGCTGATTTTCTTGTGCCATACGCTATTCTCGTCGCCCCACAACAGGGCGTTCACTTCATCGGCCGAAGTTAAGAGCAGGCCGAAGCCGTCGGCACCGGCAGGCACCTCGAACACAAGATAAGAGACGTAGGACTCTCCCGGACGCAGCGGCGTGCGCAACGGCGTGGACGCCAGACCTAGCGCCTTCAGGACGTTGCTTTCGCGCGCCGACTGTTCATAGAAACGCCCCGAGGAGTCGTGCAAGCAAACTTCGCGGCCATTCGGTGTGAGCGGCCCATTCCCGCGATGTTCTGAGATTGTTGTGGGATCGAACCATGTCTTCAATTGAATCACTAAGAATTTGGCGTTGCCGGTTGGTTGCGCCATCTCCGGGCCGGCACTTGCGATTGTCCGTATGCCGGTCACTGAATCGGCCACGTGGCAATCGATCTCGCAGAAGTATTTCCAACCGCCCATGGGCAGAACCACCTCCCGGCTGAACAACGAAAGCCCCAGGAGGATTCCGCTGTAGCAGAGCAGCAGAACAAGACCGCTGATCCACCCTAGGCGCAACATGGGCCGGGATTTCCCGATCAGTCCGCCAACCAGCAAAAGAACACTGACGGCAAGCAGAAATCCGGTGCCCAAAAATGCCAGGACGACAATGGGCGCAAACTGCGGTGTATACGCAGCCATCCCGCTCCTCCCGTGATGAATCGCGCTAGATGGTGCACTCCTGCGGCAGCGCTCCACGCGTCCGTTCCCGATGCTCGAATTCCCGGACGGCGTTCCGCAGGTCCACCGGCGAAAAGTCCGGCCAGCGCATCGGCAAAAAAACGAACTCCGCGAAAGCACATTCCCACAACAGAAAATCGGAGAGTCGTTGCTCCCCGCCGGTGCGAATCAGCAGGTCCACTTCCGTCGAGCCACCGCGTTGCACTTCGGCAAGCAGTTCGCCAAACGCCTCGCTGGAGAGATGGGTCACTTTGTAGAACTTGCTAGCCGCTTGGTAAATCGTTTGCCGCGCCGAATAATCAATCGCCAGCCGCAGGTGCAGGGACTTTCCGTTGGCGGTCAGCGCTTCCGCGTCCGTAATCGCCGCTCGCAAAGCCGCGGGCAGGCGATCTCTACGCCCGATGATGCTCAAGCGGATGCCTTCCTCCAGGCAATGCGACGACTCCTCCTTGAGGTATTGCTGAAGCAGCCCCAGAATCGCGTCCACTTCAGCGGGCGGCCGCTGCCAGTTCGCAGAGGAAAGCGCGAACAGCGTCAGCGTGTGAATCCCGAGGTGCGGCGCGCAACGGATAATGCGCCGGCCCGCCTCGGCCCCGGCGCGGTGCCCCTCCGTTCGCGGCTTGCCTCGCGAAGTGGCCCAGCGGCCGTTTCCATCGCAGATAATGGCCACGTGAATTTTGGGGGCAATATCCATCATCACCGCGTGCATCCGATCGATAACCGAAGTTTCCATGAGCATGCTGCTTTCTCCGCCGCCTCTTCTTGCAATGTACTTTACAGCACAAAGTGTAAAGGCAAATTTTTTTACCCTTCCCTAGTCGCTCGGATCAGCGCTTCCATGTGATTTAGGTAGCGCTCCAGCGCGCGGCGTCCCCCGGCCGCGAGCCGGTATTCCGTTTTCGGCAGGCGCCCGTCAAACGATTTCGTGCATACGATGTAGTCCGCCTCCTCCAGCTTCCTGGCGTGCACGCTCAGGTTTCCGTCCGTCGTTTTCAACAGGGCCTTCAACTCGTTGAAGGTCAGCGAGCGATTGACCGCCAGAGCGCTGACAATGCCCAGCCGGATTCGCTCATGAATCAACCGGTCCAGGTTCGCCGGCATTGCCTCGCGTTTCTGGCTTGGGACCGCTGCGGGCCCTTCCTCTTTTTGCAGGCGCACCTGCCGGACTGTCGATGATCTCGCCATAGCTCTTACGCTCTCCGAAATTCGATTAACCACCGTGCCGCAATGCGATCCACAGACCGAAGCCGATCTGCACCGCTCCGAATCCCGCGGCCATGAATAAATTTCCCCACTGTGCCGGTGCAAACAAGGCTCCTGCGCCAAGTCCCATCAGGCAAAGCCCCATAATCGGCACCGCGCGCACGGAAAATGCCCCGCCGGTGACAATCGCCGTCCCATATAGCATCATCCACATTCCGGGCAGGAACGAGAAACCTCCCGCCTGGAATAGCGCTACCGTCAAGAATCCGCCCACAACGATGGGCGGCGCAAAACTCAGTACAAATTTACGTCCCGGCCCGCTGAATAAGGAAGAATTCGCGCGTCGCGCCTTGGTCGCTGCCGCAGGCGCCGCGATCGCCACGGCAACAAACGCTTCCGCTAACCAGACCGCAACCCAGGCTTGTGGCGTGCCCTGGCGCGAGGCCAGCAGGGCCGCCGCCAGCGCCGTAATGCCCATGGCCAAGCCGCCCCAACCGGGCACAGCCGTAAATTCAGCGGCCCGCTCCATGGTTTCACGGATATAGCGGAGATGGTCCGCGGCGCGCGCATCAATGGGGATGGGCTCGCGGGCAGGATTGCGGATGGGGCTGGTGGAAGGCACGCGGGGAGAATAGCGCGGTGGGGAAGCGTTGTCAAGTACTTTATGCCATAAAGTTATGATCATTTCCCCTTGCGATATCTCCTCCGTACCGCGTTCCATCGGATGATTACCACGTCCAGAAACATCTGCAGGCTGTCCCTCATCATGCTCACCTTGGTGGCCGGCGAATGGGCCCAGCGCACCGGAACCTCCACCGTGGACAAGCCATGACGCCGCGCCAGGTACAACAGTTCCGGGTCGAAGCCAAAGCGCTCGATGGTCTGCTGCTCGAAAATCACCCGGCAGCGTTCTCGACGGAAGGCTTTGAATCCGCACTGTGTGTCCACAAATGGCAGCCGGAGAGTGATGCGCACGATCCGGTTGAAAATAATGCCTGCGAATTCCCGGAACACCGATTCGTGCACTTCAATCAAGCTGCGGTCCACGGCGCGCGAGCCAATCGCCACGTCGTGATCTTTCAGTGCCGCGAGAAGTTTATTCGCCTCTTCGATTGGAGCAGAGAGATCCGCATCGGTGAACAAGGTGATTTCGCCGCGGGCCTCCAGCGAGCCGTGACGCACGCTGAAGCCCTTGCCCCTGTTCGCGCCGTTCGCCAGCACGCGCAATTGCGGGATTTTGTCGCGGAAGGAGCTGGCCACCTCAGCCGTGCGATCGGCTGAACCGTCGTCCACCACAATAACTTCGATGTTCTTCTGCTCCCGCTCGATATAACGCGCGATTTTTTCCAGGGTGGCGGGCAGGCGCAACTCTTCGTTGAATGCTGGAATGATGATTGAAAGCTCCGGGGCGGATTCGCTCATCAAATCCACTCGTCCTTCCAGCCGTGACGGCCCACGAGGTGCACAAACCGGCAAGGTTCTCGTCGCTCTGAACTCAACTTGTCGCCATGTTTTGTCAACAGCATCAGCACCTGGTGCTCCGCCTCACCGACGGGCACGATCATTCGTCCGCCTTCCGCCAGTTGCTGCGTCAAGGGTTCCGGCAGCTGCGGCGCGGCCGCCGCCACAACGATGCCATCATAAGGCGCATACGCCGCCAAGCCCAGTGAGCCGTCTCCCACGTGCACATGCACGTTTCCGTACCCCAAACGCTGCAACCGCTCGCGGGCTGCGCTCGCCAGTTGCGCGCGGCATTCGACCGTGTGTACCTCTCGCGCAAGGCAGGAGAGCACCGCTGCCTGGTATCCACAACCCGTTCCGATCTCGAGCACTTTATCCGTGCCTTCCAGATGAAGTGCGGCGCACATAACAGCAACAATGTAGGGCTGCGAGATGGTTTGTCCTCCTCCGATCGGCAACGCCTCATCCGAATACGCCTCATCCCGCCACTCAGGCGCAACGAATTCGTGTCGCGGCACGTTGCGCATTGCCTGCAACACTCGTTCATCTCTGATGCCGCGCTTCCGGATTTGCGTTTCCACCATGGCGTGGCGCAATTCACCGTAGCCTTCCTCACTCAGCGTTTTGATGCTGCTCATATCATGTAATCCCGTCCGTTCTGCTTCGGGCTGTTTCGCGGTCTGGCCGTGCGGGCAATGCAAGCTCTGTTGATTCACCAGCATAATCTACTGTCGTCTCCGTAGTAAGAGTCAGGATTGCTGCGCAAGCTCACCGGGGGCGCTCCTTCGTTGAGCGCCCTCCGCCCGCTGCACCTCTGGCCAGTATCCGCAAGGCAAACCTGCACCCCAGTGCAGGCGCGCCCTCTTTCGCGATTTCTTAGAATCAATTTGGGCAGGAACCATCCGAAGTGGAGGATGACATGAAAGCGGCAATTGCGTTGATTCTGATTTATGTGGGAACGTTTCTTGTAGCCATACAGGGTGGCTCCCCCACGGCAGTTCAGGCGGCTTCGCAATCGGCCGCCAGCACGCAGAACACTTCGCCAACCAATTCCATCGATCCTGCCAAGGAGGCCGACATTCGCTCGTTGCTGGAGCTGATTGGTATCCGCGACCAGGTTCAAGAACACGTCAATCAGATCGGGGAGCAGTACCGCGAAAAGCTTCTGGCCACGGTGCCCAACAATGAGAAGGGCCAGGCCTTCGTCAACAGCGTGATTTCAGGCTATGAGAAGAATTTCGATGTGGACCAGGTGACCCAACAGATGGTCGCGGCGTATGACAAGCATTACAGCGACGATGAAATTAAGGGTCTTCTACAATTCTACGGTTCGCCGCTAGGGCAAAAAGTCGCTGCTGAAAGCCCGAAAATCTCCAGGGAAATTCAGGAAACCACGCGTGCCACGGCCCTCAAGGCCGTCAGGGACGCGCTCCAAGCGGCCAAAGAAAAGAATCCTGTCACGGGACAAAACGCCCGACTCTATAATCCTCCCCCGCGGCGCTTACAGCAACCCCATCGCCCGCAGCAGGACGCGCCCGAACAGGCCGCACAGCAAACGCAACCCTGAGTTCGCATTTCATCTCAGTAACCAAACGACGGTTCGAAGCTGCGGCTGCTTATGGCAAGCGTTTTTTGAATTTGATGTCCACGCCGAAGGTGCCGTTCTGATCTCGCAAGCCCACCACGGAGATATTGCGGTTCACGTTGTACTCGATCTGAATCACCTGCTGCTGCGTGGAAGTCACGTTCGTTTCATAAAGGACCGTTAAGTTATACGCCACTTGTTGCTCCACCGTCACGCGCGCCGCGGCGTTCTGCCCGGAGCTGCTGGCCCCGACTCCCGTCAAACCGGGATCAACCCGGAAACGTGTTATGCCAAACAAGCGCTCGACGCGCCCGCCTAATTGGCTGGAAATCGCCTCGGAGAGCAATGCCGACGCGCCAGCTGTATTGCTGCTTTGGGTCGTTCCCCCGGTGCGGATCGTCGATTCCGAAGTGGTCTGTCCCAATGCCAGCAGAGTGATAATGTCGTTTGCGGGCAGCGGCGGGTCTGACCGGTAAGACAGACTCAGCTTGCTGGCCTCCCCTGTGAAATTCAGGGTGATTTCATATTGCTGGATCGTTGTTGTTGCTTCGACATTGATTACAGGATTTAGACGGAAGGGGTTCGCGAAATTCAAATCCCCGCGCGTCACGTGATAGTGGTTATCGCGTAAGTACAAATCCCCGCTAAGCACGTGGATATGCCCCAGCAAAATGGGGTGTTCGGCCGTGCCCCGAACCCGCAGATTGGCGTCTGCTTCCAGTTGCGCTCCCGGCCATTCCATCCGCGCATCCGGCGTGGAATCTGCTTCCACATCAAGCTGCAAGTTGCGAAGGAAACTTGAAGTGCCGGAAGGGCTCCCGCTGGTGGTGGAAACCAGTAGGCCGGCCGATTCAATGCCCTCGCTGAGGTTCACGCGTTGCATGGCAACCTTGCCGGAAAGTACC
Organism: Candidatus Acidiferrales bacterium; assembly: GCA_963702915.1. Lineage (GTDB taxonomy): Bacteria > Acidobacteriota > Terriglobia > Acidiferrales > UBA7541 > Acidiferrum. The sequence continues at coordinate 3,678,609 of OY969770.1, read as the reverse complement.
CCGCCGTCCAGCGTGCCCGAAAGCCGGAGCGACCCGCCAGCCAGCCAGCTGATCCCTTCGGGATAACGAATCCGGATACGCTCGGTTTTCGCAGTGATGTCGTATCGCAGCGGCTTCTCCGAATAATTCACACTGCCGGAAAGGGCCAAAATGCCGCCTCCCGAGTCGCCCGTCACGTTATCGAAAAACAGCCGGTTCGCATCGAACACCAGATCGCCTTTCACGTTACTCAATCCGGTCGGGAAGTCCGCTGTGCGCGCCGAGGCATTTGTGAGCTTAACTCGCCCGATAATTCTCGGCTGGTCCACCGAGCCCTCAATCGAGGCGTTGATATCAGCATGGCCATTTACATTGAAATCCGGAATGGAGGCGCTCAGCAGCCGCAGGTCTACCGTTCCGTTCATCTTCATTGCGAGAGCCCGGCGCCCGGTGAACTGAATCGAGCCGCTTACTTCGGCATTCGTATCCGTTCCCTTCAGCGAAGCGCTCACAATCTTCAGGCTGTCTCGCGTCGAAGTCAGGTGGATCGGGCCGGCATTTTCCAGTTGCACGCCACCATAGGTCAGCATCAGGCGCGTGAAATTTCCATCCACCACAAGTGTCTCCGGATGCTCCGCCTCGCCGTTTACAGTAATGTCGCCATCGGCGGTGCCGTGGCCAGAGAATTGTTTCAGGTGCAGGACAGTAAGCAAGTAAGGATCCAGATTTATGTTGCGGATCGTGATTTTCCCATCCAACGGAAGCGGGTCGGCCAGACCCAGCTTGATCCCGCCGGAAATCGCTCCTTCGGTCATGGCTGATCCGATTTTCAGGTTCGCTTCTTTGCCGTCCGAATGTAGCTCTGCTTCAAAGCTCCCGATGGTTTCCGTGCCGACCTGCAGATCCACCACGCGGAACGAACCTTCCGCAAGCGGTTGCGTCACCGGGCCGCTCGATTTCACGCGAAAAGAAATTTGCCCTCCCAGGGGCAGGCTTTCGGTCTGAATCTTGCCGAAGTTGGCGAGCGGGAGTGAAGCGCCCACAAGGTCTGTGGTCAACGACCGGTCGGCAAAACGATAGGCCGCCATTCCTGTCACAATACCTGCTCCTCCCGTCTTTTCGGTGCCCGGGGCGAAGAACCGCAACTCCGCATTGGCCAGCCGCACTTCGTCCGGCATGACGCTCAGCTGGCCGCGCAAGCGATTGAACGTCACACCATAGGCATCTCCATCGGCCACATCCAGCAACCCCGTCAGTGCGGGCTCCGCTTTCGTGCCGCGCCCGTGGAATTGTCCCGTCACCAATCCCTTTAATGGATATTTCCAACCCGCCAACTGCTCCAAGCCTTCCATGGGTACTTTCTCGAGGTTAATTTCGCTGCTCCACTCGCTGTCCGGCAGAAAATCCCAATTGCTTAGTTGCATCCGCCCGTCGATTTCGGCTTCCATCACACCGCGGCGCGCGCGCCCTGTGCTGACCACCAGCTCTTCTGGAGAATAGGTCAGATCGCCGTCCAGAGAATCCAGCGCAAACTTGTCATAGCGGAAGTGCTCCGCGTGAAAGTGCCCCTGAAATTGCGGCCCTTCCCTCGGCCCCGAGATTTTCCCGATCCATTGCAACGATCCGCCGACGCGCACCGCCGCTTCCGGCGTTCCAGGTTTGTCGCCGGCAATGGCATGGATGAAATCGTTCCAGGGATCCAACGAACCCACGTCCAGCCGCACATCAAGCGCGGAGTTCTTCGGATCCAGTACGCCGGTAATCGAACCTCGTGATGCAGGGGTCTCAAAGTCCAATTGTTCCAGAGTCAAAATGTCCGGCTCGTAGCGGTAGCGCAGTTTCCAGTCGCCCGACACAGGAACGTGCCCAGCGGCTGGCTCATCCGGCTCGTCCCAATGCATGCGCGCTGAGATGTCGAAGTCCCGGAAGTTGTCGTGCCACGTTTCCACGGTGTCCGCCGAAATCACCGCATCCCAGTGCAGCGTGTCAACGGGAAAGCCCACATGATCGATCGCCGGGGCAACAGCGGAAAGGCGGATGTCCTGCAAATTCGTTTCCGCGCGGAATTTCAGCCCATCAAAACGCATGTTGATACGCCCTTTTACGCTCCCGCCTAGGGCGTAGGCCGCAAAATCCGGCAGAACTACTCCTCCGGGGTCCAAAACGTAGCTCGAACGGCTGGTCAGGTTCGCGGAGTGGAAATCGTTGAAGCTTAATTTGATATTGTCCGCGGCGTAGTTGCCATTGCCAGTTAGTTTGCCGCCTGTCAGTTCTCCTTCCCCGCGCAAATCGACGCGTCCCAAGGGAATTTCAGGCGTGCGGAAAGCTTCGCGCAAGTCCAGCAGGTCCAGCCAACCGCGATAGCGATACGTCCACTCGCCGCCGCTTAGATCCTTTGCTTGCGCTTGCATGTCCACGTGGGAGCGGCCAAGATCCAGAACGCCTTGCTCCAAATGGAAGCCCCCGGGGCCCAGCGAGAATTTCGCGGAAACGTTGGCCGGCACGGGCACGTCGCGCCGCCGCGCCAATTCGATGGAGTCCCACTGCAATACGCCGATGTACAAGCCATGATCCGGCTGCCCGCCGCGCGTCAACTGCAGGTGCAGGTCGCCGCCTTCCACCGCTACCAGTTTTTTTATATCGTTGTACAGCAGCCAGCCATTCTTGATTTCTACCCGCTGCACGCGCAGATCCAACAGCGTTTCCTGCGCTGTCTTCCGCGAAGCCTTTGTTCGCGGTAATGTCGGCAGATTGTTGCTGCCGTCCCTTTCCACCCGCAGATGCAGCCTGGGTGATTGCAGCACCAGTTCATTCAAGCCAACTCGCCGCCCCCAGAACGAATCGATGCGCAACCCCACGCGGGCCTGCTCCACGCTGAACAGCGGTTCCGTGCTCGCCGGTTCCTTGCCATGTACCACCAACCCATTTACCGTGGCATTCAGCGAAAACCATTCGACCGAAACCGTGCGAATTTCCACTCGCGATCCGGTAAGGGTTTCAATGCGGTGAATCAGCGCACGGCGCAGCAGCGGGTTCGCCAAGCCGCTGCCCAGGGCGATAATCGCGAGCGCGATTGCCAGGAGCGTCCACGTTCCTAACACCCACAGGGCGTGTTCCACCCAAAGAATCTTTCGCCAACGCGATTCTTTGGTCATGGCTTGGCCTCGTTCAACAGGATCTCCACGCGAATCCGCGACCTGCTTTCTTTCAGCCAGCGCTCGGCTTGCTCATCGATCGCCCGTTGTATCAACGCTCCCTGGATGAATTCCCGCGCGGCCTCGAAAGTTGGCGGCGTCTGGCCTCGCGATTCCGCCCTTGGCACCACGCGCGTTTTGTAGAAATCTTCCACATCTTTTTCTTCGACCTGAATGGCGGGCCGAAATCGCGTGTCCAGGTAATTCCTCAGGTAGAGTTGCGACTTCACCATCGCCAGCAACTCTTCGTTGCTCAGCCCGCTTTGTTGCCGCCGCTCCTCAAACTCGGCAGGGGAAGAGAACGTCCGCGTGAGCCGTCCGAGGCCGCGCTGCACCTCCTCATCCGAAGGCTGCGGATATCGGGATACAGTGGCCTCGTTGCGCACGATCCACTGGTCGATCAGCCGATCCAAGATCTGCTCGTCGCTTTCAGACTTGCCCTCGATGAGCAGTTGGTAGCGTGCCAGTTCGCGAATGTCGCTGACAAGGATGATGTCGTTCTCCACGCGCGCCGCAACGCGGTCAATCACTTCCTGGGCGGCCATGCCTCCGACGCCCATCACCAGGGTCAGGATTACGGCGGGAATCAGGGCGCAGCGGCACATTAGAAGCTCGACCCCAAGTTGAAGAAGATCTGTATGGCCGGCAAACGAGTTCCTTCCTGGCAGAATACCGCGCCGTTTTTGCAGGGAATAACGAATTGTGGCCGGTTCAATGCGTAGCCCAAATCAATGCGAATCGGTCCGACCGGCGTTGCGTAACGCAATCCCACTCCGACCGTGTGCGAGAAGTAGTTCAGTTCGTTCGTGCAGTTCTCTATGCATTGTGCGGGATTGAACTCGCCGAAGGGATGTCCCGGATACGCGAGCCTGAAGACAGGTTCGGGCGGAGACCAACGGAAGGTAATGTTCGACAGCCGGCTATATGTGTTGCCTCCGTCATAAAAAAGCGTGCCACCCAGGCCGGTACCGGCAAACGGCAGCTTGAGAGGAAACCGCAATTCCTGATTAAAAATCATGACTGCCTGGCCCCCGACCGGAAAGCCCGTGTCCGAATCGCGCGGCCCCGCCTGATTTAATGCAAAGCCTCGCAACGAGGTGCCACCGCCCGCAAAGAAGCGCTCAGGCAAGGGAATGACCGTGGGAAACGGCGGCTTGTCTGGCGCAGGAAAAGTCAGCGAAACGGTATCGCGATAGGGTGTGAGGAAGCCCATGCGCGTGGAGCGCGCAAAGCTCCAACCTCGTTTGATGTGCGTATACGTCGAGTTCTGAAAGAAGAAACGCGCAAAGCTGGCGCTCGATCCGATCTTGGTGTCCGCAAGGCTTACGTCCGCGCTGTTGAAGCTTCCTTTCGTCGCATCCGCAGGATTATCCCGCGTATCCCGGAACCAGGTGAGACCGAATTGCGACACCAGCGTCGGCTGGTTAAATAACGGGATTTCGTCCGGTGGAATGTTCAGATTGCTCACCGTCACCTTGCGGAATGCATAACGGTAGAGTATGGATGAGCGCGAGGAGATCTGGTCCGTAAGCTGCAGGTTGCCTTCATAGCGCGTCTGCGAAAAGGTGTTAATGTCCTGGGATTTCTCCGCGTAAGCGGTCGCCTGTAAGCTGAATTTGGGATTGTCGAAGGTATCCGGCACGGAATACGCGAGCAGCGCCCGACCCTGAATCGTGCTCCCGCGAAGTTTGAGGCTAAGGGAATCGGCGTGGCCGGTCAGATCTTGCTTCGAGATTTCCAAAATCCCGCGCGGAGACGCCTCCAACTCTCCTCCGGTCGGATTGCTCGTGCTGGCCAGGCGCTGCACTTCAAAACCCCCTCCATAGGCGATGGTGTAGCGTTTGGCTTCTTCCACAAGAACCACCACGTCCTTTACGGGGTCCGTGCCTGCAGAATTTTGAGGCTCAATGGTCACGCGGTTGAAGATTCCCAGGTTGTAGAGTTTCTGTTGCGACTCAACCACGTCGCCCTCGCGTAACGGTTGATCGGGCTTCACTTTCACCGCGCGCTGAATCACATGGGGGCGCGCGTGCTGGTAGCCCGTCAGGAGCACGCGGCGTACACGAATCTGCGAGCCTTCCTCGATTTTGTAGACCAGGCGCATGGGTTCCGCGCGCTCGATGTGGTATTCCTCTTTGCCGGCTTGCTTCTCTATGGAAGCCTTCTGCGCTGCTTTTTCCTTCACTGGCTTTGCCTCAGCGACATGTGAGTTGTCCGGCACTGCCGTCCAGGAAAATTGCGCGTTGGGAAAGCCCTGGTTGAAATACAACGCCAGGATATTGTCGCGGTCCGTGGCCACGTTGATGTCCGAATAGGGCTGGCCCGGCAACGACCCGATTACGCCCCTTATTTCCTCCTCCGTCAGGGCTTTCATGCCTTGCACGGAAAGATTCGACACCAAGGTCTGTTTTCCTCCCTGAATCACAAACCGGATCGCCAGGTCCCCCCTCTTTCCCGCGATGTCATCCTGGATTTTTCCTTCCACATTCGCGGACAGAAATCCGTTGGCCGCATATAGACTCTTCATTGACAAGACGTCGGCGTCCAGCAGCCGTCGGCTGAATCGCGGCCGCACCCCGAACGACCCGGGCGCGATGCTCAAGCGGCTCCGCAGCAGCGATGTGTCGAAATAGCGGTTCCCCTCGAATTCGATGTGCAACAAATTGTGCCGGTCGCCTCGGTTCACCTTATAAGTGATGACCTCTTCGGATCCTTTCCAGTCCGATTTTTTCCCATCCACCTCGCGTTCCGCCGTTACATAATCTACTTTCGCGTCGAAATACCCATCGCGTTCCATGCGCTCCTGCAAGTTGCGTTTTCCTTCCTCCAGCAGATCCGCGTCCACGGAACCTTCCTGGTAGACGGGAATAAGTTTCTTCAATATGCCTTTGGATAACTTTGCGCCTACCACCTCAACCAAGACTCGCGGCCCTTCGGTTACTTCAAGCGTTAACGGCAGCCTGTTCTGCTGCGGGTCGTACTCCCCGCGCCTCACCGAAACACGCGCACTCAAGTGTCCCCGCTTCTCCAGAAATTTCCGGATGCGTTCGGTGCCCTGTTGCGTGCGAGTGATGGTCAGTTCGCTGCTGGGTTTGAGCTTGAAAAGCTTTAGCAGATCCACGCCGCGGTAGTGCGTGTGGTTGAGCAACTCGATATTGTGGAGCCGTACCCGGGGTCCGGAGTCCACGTGCACGATGACGTCCACTTGATGCGTCTCCGGGTGGGACCGGCGTTCAGCCGTAGCTCTTGCCTTGTACAACCCTTCCTCACGCAAGGCATCCGTTAGCCGATTGAGTGCATCCTCAATGTCCGCTGTGCGGTATGTCTGCCCCAGCGACAATTGCATGGCGGCCACCGCGGAAGTCTCCGAAGGCGGCGGTTTCAATCCTTCAATGATGACTTGATTGATAAACAGATTTTCGCGGACCACGAAATCAAGCCGCACGCCACCCGCTACGTTCGTTAACTCTGCGCGCAGATCGGCGTAATCACCCGTTTGATAAAGAGTCCTTATGCTTGCCGCCACCTGGTCCCGGCTCACGGGTTTTCCGATTTCCACGGCTAGCCCGCGGGGGTTCGCATTCAGGACTTTGTCGTCCTCTCGTACAATGCGCATCGAAACAACGTTCAGGGCCGGTGCATTCCTTTTGGCAGTCTCTTCAGGTACCTGGGCGCACGCGGTCCCTCCTCCCAGAAACAGAACCAGGAGCGCTAGACTTCGCAGCCTGTCGATCCAGCGTGCTTGCATGTATTTCTTCACTCAGACGAAGCCTGGCACAGGGGCGTTGCCTCTCCGTATGCCATTGGAGCTGTTGAGAAAGGCGCTTCCAAGGCTGGAACTCTATATTACGTGAGCAAAGCGCTTCGTGAGAAATTCTCCTCGCCGGTGCTTCGGAAGAGTATTGACGCGGAAAGGAGGCAGACGCTTAGTGACGCACATGCCTCTGGAATGACATGTTTCACAGAATGCCGCGCCACCTCGTGGTGCTGTGCCGGCTCTATTCGGAATACATGAGAACTTCGTTCGCAGGGCCTAGCGCGCAAATCCACCGCGGCCAGTCGGCGTGCGCATGGCGGCGCGATCCAGATTCTCGCGCAGATTCATCAGCGTAAGAAAGGTGCTTAACACGCGCGCCTTTAGATCGTCCGTCAGATGCAAACCGCTGGTCGCCACACGGGCCAGGCGTTCCCCGTGTTCAGTAATGAACCGCATGATTTCGCGCTGTCGCTCATGGGGCGTGTTGCCGAGGGCCGTTTCACGCCGCATCTCTGCACAACTCGACTCCAACGAGAGGGTGAAGTGAAGGATGCAAAGTTTGTCATCGGCCAGGGCGGCCGGCACATCGTGCTTGCATCCCCCGATATGGCACAGTTCTGTCATGGGCGCAAAAAGGCGATGACCGATTCGTAACACTCCCGGGGCAAAAAATCCAGCATTCATCTTCAGGGTGCTGCGAATCGTGCAGCCGTCCCAAACCTGCCCCTTGGGTCAGACCGCTTCCAGGGCATCTTCCAGGTCCGCGATAATGTCGTGCCAATCCTCGAGTCCAAGGGAAAGCCGTATGCCTCCCGGCTGCAACCCGCAGCGGAGTTTCTCCTCCTCGGGGATTGCTGCGTGGGTCATGGAAAAGGGATTCTCGATAAGCGTTTTGATCTGACCCAGACTCACAGCGAGCGTCACCGTGTAGGACTTCTCCGCAATATAATCGACGAATCGTTCCGCCGCTTCCGCTGCGCTTTTTGCCGTGCTGTCTTTTCCCTTCAATTCAAAATACAGCATGCATCCCGGCGCGAAAGCCCCATCGGGTGTCGTCATCTGCCGCCGTGCGAGTTCGCGTTGCGGATAGTTCGGCAGCCCCGGATACAGAACCCGCGCAACCTTTGGTTGCCGCTGGAGGAACTCCGCCACGTGCATCGCACTCTTCTGCTGATTCACCATGCGTGTCGCCAGCGTCGGCAAACCATACACCAGGATGGGCCACGCATTCGTGGGTGAGAGGACGCCCCCAAAATCCTTGCGGTAGAGCATGAGCAGGTTGAAATACTCACTCGCTCCAATCACTGCGCCGCCCATCTGCGTGCCAAACCCCCCGATATCCTTGGTCAGGCTGTGCACCACCAGATCCACTCCGTGTTCCAGGGGCCGCTGGCAGTATGGCGTGGAAAACGTGTTGTCCACCACGATGCGGATTTTCTCCGTTTCCGTGCGCCCCGTGTTCAAGCGGTCTACCACGCGCCGCACCGCCTGCATATCGATCAGCTCCATCGTCGGATTCACGGGCGTCTCAAAATAAACGACGCGGCAGTCCTTCGTGGCCACGCTCGCAAGCGTTTCTGGCTTGCATAGATCACAAAAATCCGTGCAGATCTTGTAGCGTGGCAACCAACTCGTCATCAGGCTGTGAGTGCAGCCATAAAGCACCTGGTGCGCAACGATCTGTTCGCCACTGGCCGTCAATATCCCCAGAGCCCCGCTCACCGCCGCCATTCCCGTTGCAAACGTGACGGCAACTTCGCCACCCTCGGCTGCCGCAAGATTCTCCTCCAGCATCCCGCGGCTCGGCTCGTCTAACCGGTCGTAGATATAAATGGGCGCGCGGCGCGATTCCGGCGTTGCAAATTCGATGAATCCCTGTGCGCCGCGATGCACCGAGGACAGCCGGTACGTCGCCGAGCTCGACTGCGGCGGCACCACATGGTGATCGTAATCCCAGCGTCCGGTGGCGAAGCTCCCATGGATCAGCCGCGTGCGCAGGCGGTATTGCTCGCGTGGTTTTTTCGGGTTGCGTTCTTCGGACATGGCTGGCTCCTTCTCCGGCAGGATCCCCGCGCAGCCAAAGGAACGGCCCACGCGAGCATGTTCGTGGAGAACCCCATCATATTCCAATTGCCTTTCTCCGGCGGTGACGCGAGGTGCACACAAAAACGCAGCATGACGAAATCCAGGGATTGACACGCTGGCGCTACCCCTGTATAAATATACGGTACGTTGCATACACTATTTTCGATGAGCGCTACTAAAACATTTCGTCACGGTCAGATCCTTCGCCTGGTTTCCGGCGGCCATATCACCAATCAGGAGGACCTCCGCCGCCGCCTCGCGCAGCAGAAGCTTCGCGTCACGCAGGCCACGCTCTCCCGCGATTTGCAGGAACTGCGCCTCATCAAAACGAATGAGGGCTATAAGTCCGGCTCTGGCTTGACCGAAGAGGCCGCCACTGTTCCTCCCCTCACCCGCGCTCTTCGTGAATTCCTGCTGGACATCCGCCCCGCGGAAAATCTCCTCGTCCTCAAGACGCCCCCCAGCGGCGCTCAGCCTTTGGCTGCTGCCGTCGATGGCGCAAAGTTTCCCGAAATCGCAGGCACCATTGCCGGCGACGACACCGTTCTTATCATTTCTCCCAGCCGCAAGGCCCGGGAATCTCTCCAGAAGAAGATCGAGCTGCAGGTGAAATGAGAGATCCCCGGCACATCGCTGTCATTGGTGTCACTGGCTACACAGGTTACGAGCTTGCCACCCTTCTTCTGCGCCATCCTGTGGTCTCCCGGCCGACCTTCTATGTGCGCGATACCAAGGGCGCAAGTTGTCTCTCCGAGCTTTTCCCTCAACTCCGCAGTTGGGGCGAGGCACCTTTAAAGCCACTCTCCATCGAAGCGGTTACTGCAAATTCCGCGGGCACGGCGTTTCTTGCCACGCCTCATGAAGTGTCTGCCGAAATCGGGCCGAAGTTGCTCGACGCGGGTTTGCGCGTGATCGATCTGAGTGGCGCGTTTCGATTCTCCTCGGCGGAAACCTTCACCTCCTGGTACAAACTTCCCGCTCCCCACGAAGCGCATCTTGGCGATGCCGTCTACGGCCTGCCGGAGGTTTACGGCGAGAGCATTCCCGCGGCGAAACTCGTCGCCAACCCTGGCTGCTACGCCACTAGCGTGATCCTCGCGCTTCGCCCGCTCACGCAGGCTGGCATTGTCTCGCCAATCCAAAACGTAATCTGCGATTGCAAATCCGGCGCCAGCGGCGCAGGCAAAGAACCCCGGCGCGATCTCCATTTCGTCGAGGTGGGCGAGAATTTTCGCGCTTACAATTTGTTTTCACATCGCCACACGCCGGAAATTGTCGAGCACACCGGCCTGCCCGAATCCCAGGTGGTTTTTTCCACGCACCTGCTTCCTGTTGCGCGGGGCATCTTGTCCACAATTTACGTGACCTTGTCAACGCCGCACACGCCGCAAGCTATCGAGGAACTTTACAAAAAGTTCTATGCGGGCCGCACCATGGTGCGCATCTCCCCCGTGGGCTCCCTGCCCGAATTGCAACACGTCACGAAAACAAATTTTTGCGATATCGGCTTCGTCCTGGATACCGATGGCAAGCGTCTCATCATCGTTTCCTGCCTAGATAACCTGGGGAAGGGCGCCGCCGGCCAGGCCGTGCAAAACATGAATCTCACGCTTGGCCTTGAGGAGCAAACCGGACTTCTATGAGAATTGTCATCAAATTCGCAGGCGCTTTACTGGAAGACGCATCCACGGTGCGGCAACTCTCCCAACACGTCGCCACGCTCGCGCGGCACGGCCACGAAATCCTGGTGGTTCACGGCGGCGGCCGCCTTTTCACCGCTACTCTTAAGCGTCTGGGAATCGATAGCAAGTTTGTCTCCGGGTTGCGTGTTACAGATGGCGAGACGCGCGACGTCGCCGTCATGGTTTTTGCCGGCTTGCTGAACAAACGACTCGCTGCCGCCATATCCGCGGAGGGCCAGCCCGCCGTCGGGATCTCCGCCGCGGATGCGGCCTGTTTTTCGGCCTCACCCCTCGTTCACGACGACGTCGAAGGCAGCCTCGGCTATGTGGGCTATCTCACCAGCGTCAACGTCCGCTTCCTTGAATCGCTCTGGAGGGGAAAACTTATTCCAGTTGCTCCCTGTCTTGGCCTCGGCGCGGATGGCGAACTCTACAACATCAATGCCGATCACATGGCCGCGGCTTGCGCCGAATTCATTGCCGCGGACCACCTCGTCTACCTCACCGACGTCGCCGGAGTCTTGGATGGCGATAAGGTTCTCTCGGCCATCTCCTGTGAACAGATTGATTATCTCGTGCAATCACGCGTGGTCTCCGGCGGCATGATCCTGAAATTGGAAGCCGCCAAGCGCGCCTTGGAAGGCGGCGTTCGCGAAGTTCACATCGTTGGCGGCCATTCTGCCTCGGCTGCTCTGGCCCCCGCCTTGTTTGCGCCTGTTTCTGGCCGCGCCACGTTTTCGGCTGTTCCGGGCACAAGGGTTCTCCGTGGCTTCTCTTCTGCGGAATACTCGGCCGGAGCAACCGTCTGAAAATCTAATGGCAGTGGAGAAAAACGAATGAACGCTTCGCTCACAATCCCCGTATCTATCGCCAAGGACCTCCTGACCGGTGCCGAATGGTCGCCCGCGGACACGCGCGATCTTCTGCAGCGCACCGCGGACATCAAGGCGCGCCCCTCGCGCTTCGCCACCGTCCTGCGCGGCAAGCACATCGCTCTCATCTTTGAAAAGCCCTCCTTGCGCACGCGCGTCACCTTTGAAGTGGGCATCCAAAGCATGGGCGGCGAAGTCGTCTTTCTGGATCACACCCAAGCGCGGCTGGGCGAGCGCGAATCGATTCCTGATGTCGCGCGCAACCTGGAGTGTTGGGTGCAAGGAATCGTGGCGCGCGTCTATGAACAACGCGTCCTGGAAGAAATGGCCGCCAGCATCAAAATTCCCGTGGTCAACGCGCTTTCGGACAAGTTTCATCCGTGCCAGGCGCTTGCTGACTATTTCACGCTTGAGGAGAAATTCGGCTCCCTGAAGGGCTTAAAGATTGCTTACGTCGGCGACGGCAACAATGTCTGCCATTCGCTGATGTTCCTGGCCGCGCGCCTTGGCGTGAATCTCCGCATCGCCACTCCGGCAAATTACGCTCCCGCTGCGGACGTGCTTGCGGATTCCAAACGCGTTGCCAAAGACACCCGGGCACATATCGAGTTGTTCACCAATCCTTCCGAGGCGGTCGCCGGCGCGCAAGCCGTCTACACCGATTCCTGGACCAGCATGGGCTTCGAGGCGGAAGAAAAGGTGCGCCGCAATATTTTCAAGCCCTACCAGGTGAATCGCAAGCTTATGGAGCAGGCTGCGCCCGGCGCCTTTTTCATGCATTGCCTACCGGCGCATCGCGGCGCGGAAGTGACCGACGAAGTGCTCGACGGTCCCACGTCCATCGTGCTCAACCAGTCTGAAAACCGTATGTACGTGCAAAAAGCCATCCTGCACGCGCTTTATTCCTGAAATTCATTGGCCTGCTTAGGAGAAAACCTGTTGACACCGCAACCTGCAAAACCCAAGAGAGTCGTTCTCGCTTATTCTGGCGGCCTGGATACGTCCATCATCATTCCCTGGCTGCGCGAAAATTATGATTGCGAAGTAATCGCCATGATCGGCGACGTCGGCCAGCAGGAAGATCTAGAGGCCGCCCGCAAAAAGGCTCTCGCCACGGGCGCGTCCTCTGCCTTCGTCGAAGATCTCCGCGAAGAATTCGTTCGCGACTACATTTGGCCCACGCTCCGCGCCGGCGCCGTTTACGAACATACCTATTTGCTCGGAACTTCCATGGCGCGCCCGGTCCTGGCCAAGCGTCAGGCGGAACTGGCCCTGCAACTCGGCGCCGATGGCCTCTCGCATGGGTGCACTGGCAAAGGCAATGACCAGGTCCGTTTTGAGCTGGCCTATAAGGCCATCGCTCCCCATCTCCCGATCATTGCCCCCTGGCGGGAATGGGCCATTGACTCGCGCGAGGACGCTATCGCTTATGCGCAAAAGCACAAGATCCCGGTAGAACAGAGTCGCGCGAATATCTACAGCCGAGACCGCAATATCTGGCACCTGAGCCACGAAGGTGGGGATCTGGAAGATCTCGCGAACGCTCCGAGTGAATCCATGTGGCAGTGGATTGTCTCGCCGGATCAGGCCCCAGACAAGCCGGAAGAGGTGGTGATTGGCTTTGATGCGGGCACGCCCGTTTCCGTGAACGGCAAGAAACTCCCGCCCGTCGAACTCCTGAATACGCTGAACGACATTGCCGCGAAGCATGGCGTGGGCCGCACCGATCTTGTAGAAAATCGTCTTGTGGGCATGAAGTCGCGCGGGGCATATGAAACCCCTGGGGGAACGCTCCTCGTTACCGCGCACCGCGAACTGGAGCGGCTTACTCTCGACCGGGAAACCTCCCACTTCCAGCAGGCGCTCTCGGTGCGTTACGCCGAACTCGTTTATTACGGCTTGTGGTTCTCGCCGCTCCGCGAATCGCTGGATGGTTTCTTCAACACAGCCCAGCAGCGCGTCACGGGCTCGGTCGGCCTGAAGCTTTGGAAGGGTACGCTCAATGTTACCCAGCGTCTATCGCCCTTCTCTCTCTATCGCGCCGACCTCGCCAGCTTTACGATGGGCCGTTACAATCCCAAGGACGCCGAGGGATTCATCAATCTATTCGCTTTGCCGGTCACCGTGCGACCCAGGGCCAAAGCCGAAAGCCAGCATTCTTGAGAGGTTTCGACGGGGCGTGGCTTAGTCTAGGGAGAGTTTCTGACGGCCGCGCCCCGCTCCATCGAAGTGTCTAATAGTTTTTCTGGCGGAAGTGGCTCGTGCTGCGCCATAGTGTAGAACTCGGATCCATTTTTCCAGGTGTTGCAGTCAAAACGCGGCTTGGATTTTCTATGACCGAACGTAAGGACGATCGCCTCTGGGGTGGCCGTTTCGAGCGCCCGCCGAACGAAGCGTTCGACGCGTTTCAGCGTTCGTTTGCGTTTGACCGGCGCTTGCTCCCTTATGAAATTGCTGTCGATCGCGCCTGGGCCGGCGCTTTGCAGCGTGTGGGGATTCTGACACAGACGGAACTGCGCCAAACCCTTGCCGCACTCGACAGAATCGCAGAGCGCGCCAAGAACGACCCCGATTGGATCCACAAATTCGGCGCGGAAGCCGAAGATGTTCATCATTTCGTTGAAAAGGCCCTCGTCGAGGAACTCGGCCCCCTGGGTTGGAAGCTACACACGGGCCGCAGCCGCAACGAACTCATCGCCACGGATTTTCGGCTTTTCGTGGTCGATGCAGCAGCAGAGACTCGCACCGCTCTGATTGACCTCATTGGAGCGTTGGTCGCCCAAGCGAAAGCCAACATGAAAATTCCCATGGCTGGCATGACCCACATGCAGCATGCTCAGCCGATTCTCTTGTCGCATTTTCTGATGGCGCACGCAGAGGCCTTCGCGCGCGACCTTGTTCGCCTGCAACATGCCGCCGCCAGCGCCGACGCCTGCCCCATGGGCTCCGGCGCCCTTGCAGGCTGTGCGTTTGCCATTGATCGCAACGCCTTGGCACACGATCTCGGTTTCTCTTGCATTACCCCCAACAGCCTCGACGCCGTTAGCGATCGCGATTTCGCCCTCGACTATCTTTTTGCACTTGCCGGAATCGCCACGCATCTCTCTCGCCTCGCCGAAGATTTCGTTCTCTTTGCCTCTCAGGAATTCTCCTACGCCATTCTCCCCGATGAGTTTTCCACCGGCAGCAGCCTCATGCCTCAGAAGAAGAACCCTGATGCCTGGGAGCTCTTGCGCGGCAAGACCGGCCGGATCACCGGTGCCCTCTTTACCCTTTTCACCACGCTGAAGGGCCTGCCTTCCAGTTACCAACGCGATCTGCAGGAGGACAAGGAACCCCTTTTTGCCGCTCACGATCTGATCGCCTCGATGCTCCCCGTTGCGGCAGGCGCAGTTTCTGCTATGGGATTCAACGAAAGCAACCTGGCAGCCGCTTCGGCGAATCCCGCTCTTCTTGCTACCGAAGCGGCCGACTACCTCGTCAAGAAGGGCATCCCTTTCCGGAAGGCTCACGACCTCGTCGGGAAACTTTTGCGGGAAGCCGAGCGCCAGGCCAAGCCCTGGACCCAGTTGTCGCTCGAGGATTTCCGTGCGATTTCGCCCGCATTTGACACCGATCTTGCCAACGCCATGCAGCTTGCCGCGGCCCTCGACTCGAAGAATGTTCCAGGAGGCACCGCCGAAGATTCTGTTCGTGCCGCAATTTCGCGGCTCGAGCAAAAACTCGAATCACTGGAGAACACGCTATGAGCCTCAGTTCAGCATTCAGTATTTTTGAAGCCGCATCCCATCGCGCGGAGGATCGGAGGTCGCTTCCGTGAGCGTCATCCCCGCCCCTCGGATTCTCCTCCCATGAAGCACGTCCTATCCGAAGCCGCCCTCCCTCGTGGATTTCGTTTCTCGGCTACTGCCTGTGGCCTGAAGAAAACTGGCGCGCTGGACCTGGCTCTGCTCTCCAGTGACGTTCCGGCTTCGGCCGCTGCCGTCTTCACGCAGAACCTCGTTGTCGCTCCGCCAGTTGTCGTCTCCAAGGAGAATCTGCGCGCCTCGAAGGGCCACATGCGTGCCGTTATCGTGAATGCCGGCAACGCCAATTGCGCCACTGGTCCGGCCGGCCGTGCTGCCTCGCTGAAGACCGTCGAGGAGACCGCGCGCCGCCTCGTCTGCCATCCATACGAAGTTCTGGTCTGTTCTACAGGTGTGATCGGTGTGCCTTTGCCGCTCGAAAAGATCCTCCGCGCGCTCTCTGGCATCACCCGCAATCGCCGCCCTTCCGCTCGTTCTTTCGCCGAATTCTCTCTCGCTATTTGCACCACGGATACGCGCCCGAAGACAGCGACGGGGACCTTTAGAATGGCGGGCAAGCGTATTCACTTCATTGGCTGCGCCAAGGGTGCGGGGATGATCCATCCCAATCTCGCTACGACCCTCGCGTTTGTCGCCACAGACGCCGCCATTTCTCCCTCGCTCCTTCAGAGAACCCTGCGCGACGTTGCTGGGCGAACATTCAATTGCATCAGCATTGATGGCGATACCTCCACTAATGACACACTCCTTGTCCTCGCCAACGGCCAGGCGGGCGCGCCCTCCATTCAATCCGGAACCTCCGCGCACCGCGCCTTCGCCAAGACTCTCGAGGAAGTCTGCCACTCGTTGGCCTTGCAGATTGTGGCCGATGGCGAAGGAGCGCAGCGCGTCATCGAAATCGAAGTTCGCCACGCCAAAACGGAAAACGACGCCCGCCGCATTGCCCAGACCATTGCCACCTCTCCGCTCGTCAAGACCGCCTTTGCCGGCGGCGACCCCAATTGGGGCCGTATCTTTGCCGCAGCGGGGCGATCTGGCGCCAAGTTCGACCCAACCCGTGTGGACATCCACATGGCCGGAATACCGGTTCTGCACCACGGACTGGCGCTGGATTTCAATGAGCGCGCCGCCAGCCACCGCCTGCTGGAAAAACAAGTTCAAGTCATCGTCGATCTGCATGCCGGGCGTGAGTCAACGCGCTTCTGGACCTGCGACCTCACCGCGGAATACGTACGCATCAACGCCTCGTACCGCACCTGAACCCACCGGACTTTATTTACGCCGGTTCAAAATACCTTTCATAAGACTCTATGCGGCACGGTGCCAATTTGGACGGGACCCCGACCCAGTACTTACAGGCAACCACTCCCCAACGATTTATTGTTGCAAATCAAGGTGATTTTCGAGACCATGCACGGGACCACCGAAGAGTATCTCCCGCCGCTGCGGCATGGCTTGGGTTTGCCGCCGAGGCGGTTTCGATTCTTCGGTGCGCTCCGCAATCGTGGTTAGGTTCCGGGCAGAAGGAGTCCGCTGGTGAAGAAGCTTTACGTGGGTAATCTTCCGTTCAACGCTTCGGAAGAACAGTTGCAGGAATGGTTTGGACAAGTGGGTGTGAATCCCTCCGCAATCAGCCTGATTCGGGATCGCTTCACGGGACAGTCACGTGGTTTCGCCTTCATCGAGATCGCCAACGACGAAGACGCCGACCGCGCCGTGACGAGCCTCAATGGTCAGAACTTCGGAGGCCGGAACCTGGTCGTTAACGAAGCGCGTCCGCAGACCGAACGCTCCGGTGGCGGTGGTGGGCGGGGCGGTTACGGCGGCGGTGGTGGCGGCGGCCGGGGTGGTGATCGTGGAGGCCGCGGCGGAGGCCGTGGCGGCGACCGCGGTGGTGATCGCGGGGACCGCGGCAATCGCTGGTAGAATCTCCTTCTCTCTGCGATAAGTGTTTCGGGTGCGCCCTCGCGCTCGGAGCGCTTTTTCTTTTCGTCGCGTTTTCTCCGGATTCGTGCCGGGCTCGCGCTTGCACTCCCACTTGGTCCGCTTCCTTTTATTCACAGCCGTATTACTTTTTTCTTCCCATCCCCGTCTTTCCAATGTACTATCGCCGCGGTCAAACCGGTGGCCTGTGACTGAGAGACCCTTCCGTCCGGCTTCTGCGTTTCGGTGCAGCGTTCACCGCTCAAATCCTGTGGCCGAAACTTCACGCAGGGTTACGTGTTTGATACACCAGGCGAATATTTTCTTTCGCTCCCGTTCGCTTGGAGTATATGAGAAGAACAACTTGCGCTATGTCTTGTGTGCAAGCGGTTGGTTTGAAGCTGTCTGTGGTGGAGCGAACCTTCCTGACTGTGTTCGCATCCAACGAAAGATGCTGGGTTTGAGCATCCGATGAATACGTGGCACAAACGCGACTGGAAGCAGTTCTACGAGCTTGCACGCCGTCCATGGCAGCGCCATCGCCCGCCACGCCCGGTTTATCCCACGGGTCTTAATCGCGTGCAGCCCGCGGCGGGATTCAGCCTCTCTGAACTCGATGATGCTGGGGTGGATCTGGAACTTGCCGAACGCCTCGGCCTCCCCGTGGACGCCGGCCGCATCGGCGCCTACGGCCCCAACGTCACCGTATTGCGCGATTTTGTCCGCTCCTCCCGCCAGCCGGTGTAGACTTCGCGGTTATTTGCCACGTTTGTCGAACTTCGGTTTCCTGCGTAAAATAAGAATGCACAGCGTTACTGGGAATTATGTCCTCCCCCTTTAATATAATCGCCAACGCCAACCTGCCCTCCGCGCCGACGCCGGACGTCCATCCGCGGCCAGACTGGCTGCGCGTGAAGTTCTTTGGCGGCGATCGCTACCACAACCTCAAGCGCATCATGCGCACACTGGACCTTCATACTGTCTGCGAATCCGCGCGCTGCCCCAATATGGGGGAATGTTGGGAGCATGGCACAGCCACATTTATGATTCTTGGCGATATTTGCACGCGGGCCTGCGGCTTCTGCGCGGTGCCATCCGGCAAACCCGCCCGCCCCCCAGATGAAGACGAGCCTTTCCGTGTCGCCGAAGCCGCCGCGCGCATGGGCCTGCGCTATGCCGTGGTCACCAGTGTCAATCGCGACGATCAGCCCGATGGCGGCGCCCGCATCTTCGCGCGCACCATTCAGGAAATTCGCAACCGAGTTCCGGGCTGCAAAGTCGAAGTCCTCATCCCGGATTTTCGCGGTGATCGGGATGCCCTCGACACGGTCCTCGCCGTCAAGCCGGACATCCTCAACCACAACACGGAAACCGTGCCACGCCTTTATCGCCTGGTGCGCAAGGGAGCTCTTTATGAACGTTCCCTGGAATTGTTACGCCGCGCCAAAGAAACCCACCCCGATGTGCCTACGAAGACTGGCATGATGCTGGGATTGGGCGAACAGAAGCAAGAAGTTCTGGAGACCATGCGCGAACTCGCGGCTCAGGGTACGGACATCTTTACCTTGGGCCAATACCTCCAGCCCACACGCAAACATCTCCCCGTAATCCGCTTTGTCCATCCTTATGAATTCACCGAATACAAGCGCCTCGGCGAGGGGATGGGTTTCAAGCACGTGGAAGCCGGGCCCCTGGTGCGTTCTTCCTACCACGCCTTCGAGCTAGCCGAATCGGCAAGCCGTTAACTTGGCTGCCATTATTGGGCTCTGGCTAATGCTGCCTTCCTATTTCGAAGCGACGATGCTCCAGTCCGTGAAGGGCACTGCCCTTCCTCCGCGAATCACCGTAGGAATCACGTGGTCAAATCCTTTGTGACTTTTCACGGAGTAGTTCAGTTTTAGTTGATGCCCCAGACCCAGCTCTGTATCGTGGAGTGATTCGATTGCCTCAATCAGTCGTTCCCGCGTCAACTCATTTCCGGCCTTTTTTAATCCTTCTACCAGCACCATGGCATCCACGAATCCTTCCAGACTCACGAAATTGGGGCGTGCACTTGGCGCGTATTGCTGAATCGTTCTTCTGTATAAGGCCACGGTCTTCAGATCCGTCAGGTAGTACGGTGGCACGACTTGCGTGATCACCATGCCCTCCGCATCTGCTCCCGCCTCCTGGATGAGTTCATCTGTTCCCACAAACGAAACCGTGACGAAGAGCGGTTTCCATCCTTTCGCGTGCGCCTGCTTGATGATCGGCGCCACCGTGTTCGACGGCCCAACCAGGATGACTGCATCCGGGTCTACAGCCTTCACTTTCTCAATCGCCGTCTCCGCCAGACTTGTTTGTCGCACGTACGACGCCGCTGCCGCCGGCTCCGCACCCTTCGCTTGCAAAGCCGATTGCACGCCTTTCAGAACGGTTGCTCCGAATGCATCCTCGGGATATATCACCCCAATCTTCTTATAGTGCAATGTGGACCACAGACCCTCGATCTGTTCCTTGGTTTCGTCCTCGTATGATGCCCGCACGTTGATTACCCAGTGGCGCAGCGGCGTGTAGAGTGTCTGTGCGCCCGTGAATAATCCCACCAACGGCACTTTGTCACTCTCTGCCAGCGGTACATATTTCACAGCCGTCGGTGTGCCCACAAAAAATGCCATGGCAAAAACCTTTTGCGCCATTAACTCGTCCCAGCATTTCTGTGCCTTGGCCGGATCGTAGCTGTCATCGTAAGACACCAGTCGCAGCTTCCGTCCGTTTACTCCGCCTTCGTCATTTGTAAGTCGAAAGTAAGCTTCCGCCCCTGTCACTGTCTCCCGGCCCAGAAAACTAGAAGGGCCTTCCAGCGCGGCGCACGAGCCGATCAATATTTCTTTGTCCGTAATTCCAGGTGTTTGGCAACGTCCTATACCACAAACGAGAAGCAGAAATATCGAGATCAAACAGAACCTGAAGAATGGCCCCATGGAGCGAGTATTCATGATGGGCTTCCCCCCTCTGATTACTCTATGCCTGGTGAGTTGCAAGACCACCGCGAACTCGCGGGCCTGGAGCCAATCAGTCAGGTGTCTTCCACTACCGATGGAAAGCGCTGCATTTGACAGAAGTGTCTAGAGACACGCCAGCGCCATTTCTGGCACATCGTTCGAGGTTACTTCAGGCGGGACTTGCTTAATTTACTTCGCGGCAGCCGCAGCTTTCTTGCTGGCTTTCGCTACAGTAGAAGCCTTGCGCCGGCGTTTGGTCTTGGGCGGGGTGGCGGGCGGTTCGCCTATGATTTCAGCCGTAAACATGCTGGTTACAAAGAGCTTTTGCCCATGGTCATCAAAATCAATGGCGGTACGTTCCGGATCGGAGGCCGTTACAATGCCCAGGCCGTAAATCCCGTGCTTGATGGTTTGTCCTTCCTGCATTACTTGCACAACTTCCTCCTTAACTTCGCCTTGCTGGATGTCAACCTATTCCACTCGCTTTTGGGCAAGGTCCCCGACCCCTCGGGGACCTCCCCAAAATCTAAAGGCTAGAGGCTTGTGACGTTCTCAGCCTGAAGGCCCTTTGGGCCCTTCTTTACTTCAAACTCCACCGCCTGGCCTTCGTTCAGGGACTTATA
This sequence comes from Candidatus Acidiferrales bacterium, assembly GCA_963702915.1. Classification (GTDB taxonomy): domain Bacteria; phylum Acidobacteriota; class Terriglobia; order Acidiferrales; family UBA7541; genus Acidiferrum. The sequence goes on along the minus strand of OY969770.1, from coordinate 3,657,704 downwards.
GCCGTCCATCTGAATTGCGGAAAAGTGTACGAATACATCTTCCCCGGTCTGGCGTTGGATGAACCCATAGCCCTTCGAAGCATTGAACCACTTCACCGTTCCTTGTTCCTTCACTGCTGAACCTCGATATTGAAATTGCTTTGCCCCTCTTGGTCCCGGTCGTTGGTTTCCCAGCCTCCGCGACTGCCTCCAGCCCGAAAAAAAGGGCTGCGAGTTTGTTCTCGCAGCCCCCTGAACGAGTCAAAAGGTAATACAAGAGCAACAAACGCTATATCTAACACTATCACAGGAAAGGGCTTATTGTCCACAGTACTGTATGGTTCTTCTTCTGCCTTCCAAATATTGTAAATTATTTAAAATCAGATATTTAACGATTTACAGCCCACTTTGACACGCTTGCGTTATTCTTCCAGTGATTCTGGCTGCAGGCTCAAGTTTTCTCCGCTGGAAGCCTTCTTTTCCCAATACTTCTTCACCCAAGCCTCCCAACTCTTGCCAGCGGCGGTGTCTCGCCCGGAAAATGCCAGTGCGGCAATCTCCGCATAACCGATTTTGACGCGTTGATTGGAATCCTTCGGCAGCAGTCGTACAAAAGAGCTTTCCAGCGTCTTCCCGCTTACCCGATCAAAGATATAGCCTTCAAACTTTGTGCCATCTTTTCGGGTTATGGTCACATCTCCGCGATAATCGAACGCCTTTTCCAAAGCTTCGCGCAGTTCATCGTCCGAAGCCAAACTTGGAATCCAGCCCTGCAGGGTTTCCCGCTCGATTCCAGGCGCTACCTCGAGCTCGTCTGGATGCAGCGTGTGTTCCGGACGATCGGCATGGCGCGGCCCGGTCACGCGCGCGTCTCCTCGAGCTTCGCCGGTTTGGCGTCAATCTGCACCAGCGGGTTGTAGGAATGCACTGGTTTCACTTCTTCGTTCAGCAGCTCTAGCGCGCCCGCATCTTCGTATCGCGAGGAAAAAGTTGCTCTGACAGTTGCCAGGAACCCCTTCAACGAACTGAAGGTATAATCCACTGCCGAAGCTTCATACCCGCTGTGCACCATGCAATTCGCACACTCCGGATTACCCGATTCCGTGCCGTAGTTGGCCCACTCCGTCGCCGCCATCAACTCCGCAAACGTCTCGGCATACCCGTCCTGCAGCAAATAACACGGCTTCTGCCAGCCAAAGATCGAATACGTTGGCATGCCCCAGGGGGTGCACTTGAACTCCTGCTTGCCCATCAAGAATTCCAGAAACAGTGGCGATTGGTTGAACTGCCAGGTTTTCTTCCGATTCGCCAGCATGGCGCGGAATAGACGCCGCGTTCGCGCCCTGCCCAGAAAATGCTTCTGATCCGGCGCCTTATCGTAGGAATAGCCCGGCGAAAGCATCATGCCTTCCACGCCAAGCTCCATCGTCTCGTCAAAAAAGGCTCGCACGCTGTTGGGTTCTGCGCCGTCAAACAGGGTCGTGTTTGTGGTCACGCGGAATCCGCGCGCCAATGCTGCCTTGATGCCCTCGACTGCCAATTCATACCCGCCTTCGCGGCATACCGAAAAGTCGTGGTGCTCTTTTTGCCCGTCCAGATGCACCGAAAATGTCAGGTACTTGCTGGGCTGGAACAGGTGCAACTTTTCCTTTAGCAGCAACGCGTTTGTGCACAAGTAGATGTATTTCTTGCGCGCTACCAGCCCCTCCACGATCATTTCGATTTGCGAATGCATCAGCGGTTCGCCTCCGGGGATGGACACCATCGGCGCGCCGCACTCATCCACTGCCCTAAAGCACTCTTCCGGCGAGAGTTCACGCTTCAGCACGTGCGCCGGATACTGAATCTTTCCGCAGCCTGCACATGCCAGATTGCAGCGATACAGCGGCTCCAGCATCAGCACCAGCGGATACTGTTTCCGCCCGCTTAGTTTCTGCTTCAGGACGTAACTTGCCACCGTCCACGCTTGGGATATAGGTACAGGCATTCGCTCCCCAGTTATTTCCGGACACGAATTGAGTCGTGCCGAGTGTCTTGCTGAATGAAAGGGCTCTTGGCGCCTCCAGGGCCAAATTCGCCAGGCCTACGTGCTTCCCCTCGGCCCCGAAGCTTCCATTTTACCGGAGAAGTGCCCTTTCCGAACACCTAAGATTCTACGGGCCTTCTACCGATTCCCCTATTTTGATGCAGCGAAAGGTGCTTAGGTGGCACCCGGCGTGCTCCCCCTCTCCCTGAATGGCACGCCACCTTGATCCTACCATCCGGCGTATGATGAACCCGCGGCCTGCGGAGTCTCTCTGATCATGTCCCGTCCAAACCTTCTCTCCCTCTTTGATGAGTTCGCGCGCTTCTCCAGCGACATCGCTTTCGTACAACAGCAGGGGTATCGCCGCGAGACCTGGACCTACCAAAAGCTCCTGGCTATGGCCGTCCAACGCGCTATTCAATTGAAAGAAAGCAGGGTCGGGACCAACGATCGCGTCCTTATTTGGGGGCCAAATTCTGCGGAATGGGTAGCGGCCTTTTGGGGCTGCCTCCTGCGCGGCGCGGTCGCAGTTCCCCTCGACGTTTCGTCCACGCCCGAATTTGCCAGCCGCGTCGTCGCCGATGCCGGAGTCAATTTCGCTTTCGTTTCGCGCACCAAACCTCCCCTCGCTCCTGCCATTCGTACCCTCTCTCTGGAAGATTTCCCCTGCACTTCACCCGCATTAAGCAATCCGCGCGCTGACCAAAACGCGAAAGTTGGCCTTCAAGTCACCCTTTCCTCTCTTTGCGACGAACCCATCACGCGCGACCATGTTGCGCAAATCCTCTTCACCTCTGGCACGACTAGCAGCCCGCGTGGCGTCGTCCTGACCCACGGCAATTTCCTCGCGAATCTTGAACCTCTGGAAAAGGGCATCGCCGAATATCGCAAATACGAGCGCTGGTTTCACCCCTTGCGCTTCGTCTCCGTCGTTCCCCTGAGCCATGTCTTCGGCCAGTTCATGACTCTCTTTGTGCCACCGCTCCTTGGTGCCACGGTCGTTTTCGAGAATTCCCCGCAGCCCACGGAAATTCTCCGCACCATCAAGCGCGAACGCGCTACAGCCCTCATCGCTGTTCCTCGCATGCTTGACGCGCTGCGTACGGCGCTTGAACGCGAAATCGACGCTGGTGGTTGGCGCGCATGGTTCTCCTCTTCCTGCGCCGCCGCCTCGAACGAACCATTCCTCCGCCGCGTCTGGCGCTTTCGTCGCCTTCACCGCCGCCTGGGTTGGAAATTCTGGGCTTTCATCTCGGGTGGCGCGGCACTTTCGCCCGAAACCGAGGAATTCTTCAAGCGCATCGGCTATGCCGTGGTGCAAGGCTACGGCTTGACGGAAACTGCCTCGCTGATCAGCCTCAATCATCCCTTCCGCGCCGCTCAGGGCTCTGTCGGCAAAATCCTGCCCGGCCGCGAATTCCGACTTGCGGAAGATGGAGAGATCCTTGTTCGCGGGGAGAATGTTTCCTCTGGCTACTGGGAAAAAGGCGCGCTGCAGCAGGGAACTGAAGAAAACGGCGGGTGGCTGCGCACCGGCGATCTTGGCGAGCTCGACGCAAAGGGCAATCTTCGTTTTCGTGGCCGCAAAAAAAACGTTATCGTGACACCGGCGGGCCTGAATATTTATCCTGAAGATCTCGAAGTCGCCCTCCGTCGACAGCCCGCAATCCGTGACGCTGTCGTGATCCCCCTTCATATCGGCTCCAACGCCGAGCCTTGCGCAATACTGCTGCTCAATTCGCCCGTCATCCCGAGCGAAGCCGAAGAGAGTGAAGCGAGGGACCCCTCTTCCGCTGTCATCGCGAGCGCAGTGCCAACGCCTTTTGCTGGCGCGGAGTCGAGGGATCGTGGCACCACTGAGCCCCCGCCTGAATCGCATGAACTCTCGCCAAGGGATCCCCTCAGTTCGTCCGTCCCTGCCGCCATCGAAGCCGCCAATTCCACGCTCGCCGATTACCAGCGCATCCGCCGCTGGCTCGTCTGGCCCGATCTGGATTTCCCTCGCACCCCCACAGGTAAGCCACGTCTAGCTGTAATCTCCTCCCGCGCCACCGAGCTTCTCCGCGCGCCAGCCTCCTCCGATTCCTTCACATCATTTACCTCCTCCACTTCCTTTACCTCCCTGCCCAACTCGCTCAAAGATCTGTCCTCCCTCGACCGCGTTGAACTCCTCTCCTCCCTCGAGCACCGCTACAACGTCGAACTCAACGAAACGCAATTCGCCAACGCTACATCTTTCGCCGACATTCAGAAACTTCTCGCGCAACCCTCCGCCCGTCGCTCCGACTACGTCTATCCCCGCTGGACGCAGCGCTTCCCCGTGCGCCTCTTCCGCCTCCTCATCTATTACGCGCTCACCTGGCCCGCGACGATTATCCTGGGCCATCCACGCATTCGCGGCCGCGAACATCTCGCGAATCTCAAAGGTCCCGTGCTCTTCGTCGCCAATCACACCACGCGCCGCGCCGATATCGGCCTCATCCTATTTTCGCTTCCTGTTCGTTTCCGCCATCGCCTCGCCGCCGCCATGGGCGGCGAAACCCTGCGCGAATTTCGTCACCCGCCCCGCGAATGGTTTTTCGCCAAGCGCTGGCTCTGGCAACTCAGCTATTTCCTCGTCGTTTCGCTTTTCAATGTTTTCCCGTTGCCTCAGCTTTCCGGTTTCCGCGAAAGCTTTCGCTTTGCCGGCGAATCCGCCGATCGCGGCTACAGCCTCCTCGTCTTCCCCGAAGGCATCGTCAACGACCGCGATACTCCGGACATGGTCCCGTTCCAGCCCGGCATCGGCTTACTCGCTCAGAATCTCCGCCTCCCTATCGTCCCGATCCGCCTCGACGGCGTCTGGCAAATGAAACAGGAGCATCGCCGCCTCGCCCACCTCGGCGAACTCACCGTCCACATCGGCGCCCCCATCACCTTCCCGCTCGACATATCCCCCGCCGATATCGCCTCTCAACTGCAATCCCTCGTTCGCTTCCTGTAGGGGCCTGGCATTGTTCACCCTGATCCTCGAAGGCCCGTGCCTAATCGCCATTACGGGGATTAGGTGTTCGCGGCACTTTCAAAGGCTCTGCGTCATTCGGTAAATCGCAAGTGGCGCGTGCGGAACGACACTGAGCATCTGCTATGATAGCCATAGGCGGCGCACCTTGGGCCGTCACCGATCAAATGTCATCAGTAGCACTTGACTACATAACGATACGAGGCTTCAAGAGTATCGCTTCATTGGATAAGCTGCCGTTGAAGCCCGTTAACGTCCTGATAGGCCCCAATGGCTCAGGCAAGTCGAATTTCATTGGGGTCTTTGCATTCCTGCACGCAATTCGAGAAGGGCGGTTAAGAGATTATGTGACCAGAGCTGGAGGTGCGGAGAAGGTCCTGCACTTCGGCTCCAAAACAACGAAAGAACTCTCCATCTATCTATCGTTCAGCAATGAAGTAAACCAATACGAATTGAAGCTTTCTCCCACAGAGGACGATGGCCTCTATCCCTCTTCAGAAACTATCTCCTTCTGGGACAAAGAACACCATCCCAAGCCTTACGATGACTACTTATCAGCTCGTGAACAGGGTCGAGAAGCGGGCATCAGTGATCCCAAGGTGGCGAAAATTGGCAGGTATGTGCGAGCGCGACTTGGTGGATGGCGCCTCTATCATTTGCACGACACCAGTTCATCTTCACCAATGCGTAAGACTGCGAAGGTAGACGATAATGAATTCCTGCGGCATGACGGTTCGAATCTTGCCTCTTTCCTCTATTACCTGCGCGAGAAAGAGGAGGTCTCTTACAGCTTAATTCGGAGAACCATTCAGCGCGTGGCCCCGTTTTTTGATGATTTTAGGTTGCAGCCTCTGAGGCTAAAGCCCGACGATCTCAAACTTGAATGGAAGCATAAGAACTCGGATCAGTTCTTCGATGCCTCATCCCTTTCTGACGGCACGCTTCGATTCATTGCGTTAACAACCCTTTTTCTACAGGGCAAGGATCATCTGCCATCCGTCGTCCTTATCGACGAGCCTGAGTTGGGTTTGCATCCATATGCTATCACCATGCTCGCATCTCTAATTCGCCAAGCGTCAAAGGACACCCAAGTGATAGTATCGACACAATCGTCTCTCCTTCTGGATCATTTCGACCCAGACGATGTCCTGGTCGCGAACCGTGTGGGCAGTTCAACAGAGATATCCCGTCTCGAGCCTGCGCAGTTGTCTGACTGGCGCGACGACTATAGCCTAGGCCAGCTTTGGGAAAAGAATGAATTCAGCGGGCGACCGGTTCCCGAGTGACAATGACCCGTCTACTGATTCACGTCGAGGGACAAACCGAGGAAGATTTTGTAAATGAGATTCTGCGCGATCATTTGATCAACCAAGGATTTGAGTTGGTCAGCGCAAGGATTGTCGGTAATAACCGTCTGCGGCGCAGACGCGGTGGTATCCGAAGCTGGCCTTCGGTAAAGAAGGACATAATCAAACATCTCCGCCAAGATCCGGAATGCGTCGCAACAACCATGGTTGATTTCTATGGCCTACCCAAACAAGGAGAGGGCGCGTGGCCGGGTCGCGCGGCTGCTACTGGTAAGTCGACGCTAACAAAGGCGTCGTGTGTTGAGAAAGCATTGCTGAGGGACGTACTAGAAGCAATGGGCGCGAGATTCGATCCGAAGCGTTTTGTACCTTTCGTCATGATGCATGAGTTCGAGGGCTTGTTGTTCAGTGATTGTGCAGCATTCGGGCGAGGCATAGGCCAATCGAGTTTGGAGCCGAGGTTCAGGCAGGTCCGGGACAGGTTCGCCACGCCAGAAGACATAAATGATTCTCCCGTCACTGCTCCATCCAAACGGGTTGAGGAGATCGTTCCCGGCTACGAAAAGCCGCTCTTAGGTACGCTTGCAGTTTTAGAGATCGGATTGACCCGAATTCGCGAAGAGTGCCCCCACTTTGCTGCCTGGTTGGACAAGTTGGAGTCACTCGTCGATTAAGGACATTGGCTCACTGGCGCGGTTAGCCGGGCGATGCGCCTTCAGAACAATCTTCCGTCTTATGGCAAAATAGAAGCTCCAGATAACTGACAACGGTTAATCCTGTGACTCTCGCTCCCACAAAACCCGCGAAATCCGCGAAGAAACCGCCTTTGCCCAACGGTGTAGGCCACTCCGAGCGCGAGCGCATCTTCTATCTTTTCCGCCGCTGGGGCTTCTATGAAGCCAACCTTGATCCCCTCGGCTTTTTCACCCCCTTGAAGTGCCCCGATCTCGATGGCCTCTCCGGCGAATTCGCCGAGGAAGCGCGTCGCTGCTATTGCGGAAACATCGGCGTGGAATTCCTGCACATCCCCGAGCTCGAACGCCGCCGCTGGATCGCCGAGCGCATGGAAGGCCCCGAGTTCGAGGTCAACCAAGCCAAAATTCTGGACCGCCTGGTTCGCGCCGACCTCTTTGAACAGATGCTCCAGAGCCGCTATCTCGGCAGCAAGCGCTTCTCGCTGGAGGGCAACACTTCACTCATCCCCCTTCTCGATTCCATCCTCGATGCCGCTGGCGAGCTCGCTGGCATCGATTCCATCATGGCTATGAGCCACCGCGGCCGCCTGAACGTCATGACCCACATCGCCTGCAAGCCTATGCACCAGGTTGTTGCGGGATTTGAGGACGTTGATCCCCGCAGCGTGCTCGGCGCGGGCGACGTCAAATATCACGTTGGCGCAACCGGCGCGTACACCACGACCACGGGGAAAACGCTGAACATTCACCTGGTCTCGAATCCCAGCCACCTGGAGGCAGTTGATCCCGTCGCCATGGGCCGCGCCCGCGCCAAATTGACGCGCCACGGCGTCGGCGGCGCGCAAATCGATCGCTCACGGGAAACGCTCAACAAGGTTTGGGCCATCGTGATGCACGGCGACGCGGCCTTCGCCGGCCAGGGCATTTGGGCGGAAACGCTGAATCTCGCCGACCTCGCCGCCTATTCCGTCGGCGGCAGCATCCACATCATCGTCAACAATTTGATCGGCTTCACCACGCGCCCGGTGCAGGAGCACTCTTCCCGCTACGCTTCCAGCATCGCCCGCCGCCAAAGCGTCCCCATCTTCCACGTCAACGCCGAAGATCCCGACGCTGTCGTGCGAATTGGCCGGCTCGCCGCTGAGTATCGCGCGGAATTCAATTCCGACGTGGTCATCGACCTTATCGGCTACCGTCGCCACGGCCATAGCGAAGTTGACGATCCCACCATTACCCAGCCGCTGCTTTACGCACGCATTAAAGACCATCCGCCTCTCTGGAAAATCTACGCGGGGCGCATCGGCATCGACGCCGCGCCTATCGCGGAGTCCGTCAAAAAAGAATTCGCGGATGAACAGCGCAAAGCGGGTAAGCTCACCAAGATTCCACGCCTTCGCCAGCTTCCCGATTATTGGTCGCCCTACAACTTCGGCAAATACAATGCCGCTTTTGAGGTTGATACCGGCCTATCCGCCAAGCGCCTGGCGGAAATTACCGATGGATTGGTGCGCACTCCCGAGGGCTTTCACGTCCACCCCAAAATCGTGAAACTCCTCGAGCAGCGCATGGAGATGGGGCACGGGAAACGACCTGTCGATTACGGCTTTGCAGAGCTCCTTGCTTACGGCTCGCTTGTCCTTGAGGGCAATCCTGTCCGCCTCACCGGCCAGGATTCGCAGCGCGGCACTTTCAACCAGCGCCACGCCGTTCTGATTGATACGCAGAACGAACAGGAGTATCTCCCACTGGCGCACCTTTCACCTACACAAGTCTTCTGCGAAGTTCACAATTCCTCGCTCTCCGAGGCGGCCTGCCTCGGCTATGAATACGGCTTTTCCCGCGACTATCCCGAAGGCCTCGTCCTTTGGGAAGCGCAATTCGGCGATTTCGTGAACGGCGCCCAGGTCATCATCGACCAATTCATCAGCGCCAGCGAGGATAAGTGGGGCTTGCCTACCGGCCTCGTGCTCCTTCTCCCTCATGGATATGAAGGCCAGGGCCCCGAACATTCCAGCGCCCGCATCGAGCGCTTCATGCAACTCGCTGCCGAAGGTAACATGAACATCTGCCAGCCTTCCACCGGTGCGCAATATTTTCATCTACTGCGCCGCCAGGCCCGCCGCCTCTGGCGTAAGCCGCTCATCGTGTTCACGCCCAAGAGCATGCTCCGTCATCCCGATGCCTGTTCCCCTCTCGAGGAATTCTCCCGCCCACGCTTCCTCACACTCGTTCCCGATCGCGAAGTCACCGACGCGCAGAGCATCCTCATCGCCAGCGGCAAGGTCGGCCACGAACTCCGCGCCGAGCGCCGCCGCCGTAACGACAGTTCCACCGCCATACTCTTTCTGGATCAGCTTTACCCGCTGCCGAAAGCCGAAATCGCCGCCGCTATTGATGCGCATCCTAACGCCCGCGAAATCGTTTGGGTTCAGGAAGAACCTGCCAACATGGGCGCACTCTTCTATGTGCTCCCGCGGCTGGAACACATTGCCCAGGCTAAGAATCTTCGCGTCCGCACGGTTAAGCGCTCCGCCAGCGCCAGCCCCGCCACCGGCTCCGCCAAGGCTCATGACCTCGAACAAAAAACGCTCATCACCCTGGCCTTTACCACCACACCCAATCCCTGAAACATTCGGAGTTTAAGCCACCTCAGGTTCCTCGCCAGTGTGAGCTGAAACTGTGAAGCGCGGGGTGCGGTTTTGTTCCTGGTGGCAGGACCGGTGCTGCGGACCGTTTTCCGTTAGTTTTTTTGTCGGGGAAGGAAAGACCCAGTCGTCGATGAAGCCCTTTTAGCGCGCACATCCTTATGCGATTGGAATGCTTTCGGCGCGACTGCGAGAACACGCTATTTTATGGCTCAGGCCATTGGATCGGGCTACAAATAGCACCAAGCGGAAGCATTTGCCCGAGCAGAAGCCCGCATGTTGGCCCGACGCGTCTTCATGAAGATATGAAGAATCAAGAATCTGGCGGAGAGGGGGGGATTCGAACCCCCGGTAGAGGTTTTGGCCCCTACAACGGTTTAGCAAACCGCCGCCTTCAGCCTCTCGGCCACCTCTCCGGCGTTTTGTTTCAATAGCTTACCACATCTGCCCTAATTTATCCGGTGCACTCCCGGTGCACTCTGGTTCATGACATCCAAGGTCGCCTCCAACCTCTTCATCGCAGCGAGCACTGCTGGATCGAACGCCTTGATGTAGCGGTCTTTGGTGACGTGCGATTTCGCATGACGCAGGATGCGTTGAACGATCTTCTCGTCCGCGCCCAGCTCATACAAATTCGACGCGATGCCACGGCGGAAGCCGTGCCAGCCATACCATGCCAGTCCAAGACTTGTAACTACGGGCTGGATGACTCGCAGAGCCAGTTTATCGAAGTCCATATGGTGTCCCGCCCCCGAGTGAAACATCACGCCCGAGTGGGGATTTCCAATGGACCTTCGGTATTCTTCCAAAATTTCCGCCAATTGCCGTATGACCGGCACGGGTTTCGCGCTCGCGCGCGTCTTCGGTTTGTTCACTACACTTTTCCAAACCGAGCGATTCACGTTGAGAACCTCGCCCGCGTAGTCCGTCCATTCGAGTCCGCGCAATTCGCCCTTGCGGAGGCCTGCATAGGCCGCCGTAGCGACGACTGCTTTGGGTAACAACGGCAGAAACTCCAGAATCCGACATATTTCGGTCAAGTTGTACGCGTACGTCTCGGCAGGTTCGCGCGTGTTGCTGGGGATGCGGGCTTCGTGGACCGGGTTCACACCGTCGAAAGCGCCTTCATTTTTTGCGTGGGTGAAAATGCCGCTGAGCACACCCTTAATCCGTTGTACGGTGGACTTGCTCAAGTCATTTTCGTCGGCGATTGCCTTTAGCATCCTGCTGGCATCGACCGTCCTGAAGTCGCGCAATTGAATGGCTCCGACGCGATCGCAGATGTGATTGTTCCAGATTTCCTCATACCCCTTTCTCGTGGATGCACGTTTCTCGTCGATATAAGGTAAGTAGATTTTCTCGACAAACTCCTTCAGCGTCATGCCAGGTTCCGCTGTGAAGATTCCGGCATTCAACTTACGCAGAAATACTGCAAGCAGGGGCTTGATTTGGGATTCGCTCGGGTAATCCTTCACGCTTCCCAATCGACTCGCCCTCTGTTGGAGTCTGATCGAGCCATCTTCTTGCCGTACGCGCTCACGGTATCGCACGAACCAGGCTGCGTAACGAACGTACAAATGGCCCTCTTGGTATCGAACAGGTTTGGTCACTGGATCCTCCTTTAATGACCTGCCCTGTTCGTACTCACCAGTTGGCGAGCCAGCCATTCGCGGAGTTCCTCACTCCCCCATGTGAAGCGCACATAACGCCCAAACCTCAAATGCGGTATCGGATCACTCGTGCGTTTCGCATTGGTTCGCGAACGTACCCAGCTTGCGGGCACGTTAAGCCGTTTCGCCAACTCGGTCGAGTCTATCATTTCCACTTCGTTTTGATTCATGGTGATTCTTTCTAAAATCAAAATTAAGGATCAAATTGTCCGTTCCGAAGAGTCCGGCGAAGCTGGCCGGTGAGGTTGTGCGGATCGCCTGTCGTTTTCAAGTTCAGCTTGAGCTTTCGTCACCGTACGGCGGGCGTAGTCCAAGGGATCGTGTTTCTCACCTGCGCGGAAGTCGGCGATGCGGCGGATGAGTTCCTCGGGGTCGTCACCTCTGGCGAGAGCGCGTTTCGCATAGGCCCAGTCGTGTTCCGACTGGCTCAATTGTCGCGGCTGGATTTTCGCTAGTTGAGGCGATTGGCGGTGCGGCCTGAAGTCGGTTTCGATGAGTTCGGTTCGGAGTCGGAAGTCCCGGGGATGATAAACACGATCGGCGTGTTTTGCCGCTTGCACCAGAAACTCCGCTTCGTATTTTCGGTTCAGGAAACCCGGAAGGCGCAACACGCGGGTGGAATCGGTTGCCGCGGGATCGCCCCCGAACTTACGCACCATGGCGCGCTGCAAAGACTCCGCTTGTTCTTGGGAGATGTTCTCGACACGCCAAACCACCTGGAACTTATCGGGTGAGGTGTTGATGGTGTAGTTCCGCGGCGGTACGAGATTCGACTGTTGAATCTTGGCCAGTGCTGCCGGACCGTCGTGATCGATGTCCATATAAAGGTGGCGAATGGTTTCGACGTCCTCCTTGGTGCGTGTGCGGGCTTCGGGTTTCAGGGTGTTCATCCCGATGTAGATGTCGAAGGACTCTTTCTCATTCTTGTGGCGCAACCAATCCTGGAAGGATGGGTCGGCGATTTTGCCGGCAGTGGTGATGCGTTGCACCGTTTCACCCCGGCCGCTGTTGCGCACCAAAACAGCAAGACGGTCGGACCGCTTAAAGTTCGTGAGGACGTATTCGGTGGCCGAGATATTCTTGGCGCTCTCTTTTTCGCTGACTGTCATTGGGGTGCCTCCTGTCTTTGGTAGATCGCACAGTAGTCGAAGAGATCGGCGTCGGGGTCGTAGCTGTTGATTTCGAGGACTTCCGAGATATAGCGGCGCCCAGGTCGGCGCTCGATCTGAATCACGACATGGAGGGAGTCGGCGATATTGCTCTTGATGGCGCGGTACGGCAGCTCGACGCCGCTCTGCAGGACGCAGCTCGTGAAGCGAGCGAGACCCTGCCTGGCTGAGTTGGCGTGAATGGTGGACAGTGTCCCCGCGTGGCCGGTATTAAGGAGTTGCAGGAGATCAAACGCCTCGCCGGCGCGAATCTCCCCCAGCAAGATGCGGTCCGGCCTGTGACGGAGAGACGCTTTCAGCAGGTCACGGATAGCGATGCCCGGCAGGCCGTTCTGCGGATGCCTCGCTTCAAAGCGAACCAAGTTCGCGTGTCCTAACCGGATTTCCGCCGTATCTTCGATCAGGAGGATGCGTTCGTCTTCCGGTATGAATTTGCCGAGAATATTGAGGGTCGTCGTCTTACCGGAGCCGGTCCCGCCGCAAATCAAAATGTTCTTGCGGGAAAGAACATAATCTTCAAGCCGGTTGGCGAGGGTCTGGTCGAGCGTGCCCGCCGCGATGAGGTCGTGGATTTCAAAATGGCGGGCATTGAACTTGCGAATTGTGAGCGTTACACCATTCAAGCTGCAGGGCGGAATGACAACAGCCACGCGGCTGCCATCGGGGAGCCGGGAATCGAGGATGGGGTGCGATTCCGAGATGTCGCCGCCCAGCCGACGAGCGATGTTTTTGACCGCGACCAAGAGCGCTCTTTCGCCTAGGGACACTCCACTGACGGGTTGTAGGTATCCGGCTCTCTCAATGAACACCGTGTCGGGGCCATTGACCATGACCTCGCTGATAGAGTCGTCGAGAATGAGGTGCTCGATAGGTTTCAGAAACGGAAGGATGGTTTCAAATCCGTTCATTAGAGTTGTCCTCGCGCAAGCTGTTCGAAGTAGGAAAGGTCCGGGTCGTTGAAATAGGGCTTCAGATAGCAGAACGTAGGTGGCAGTGGGTTAAGCCCGTCATAGGCAAACACGATGGCCTGCGCGTTCTTCAGTTCGGTGAAGATTTTCATGTCGAAGCGATAGTCGGAGTGAGGGGTGTAGGTCTTCGAAGCAGTGAGGTTGGCGCGGTTCGAGACCGCCTTGCCGGTCAGCAGGCTGATGTGGGCATCGTGGCCACTCTCGGAGAAGTTGTAGCTGGCCTTGAGCCGGTCCTCGCGTCCGCAGAGGGAACTCGCGGTCTTAGCAGAGAAGTCGTCCGACAAAGACAGAAACACCTTGGTTCGGAAGGTTTGCAACAGGGTGCGCCAGCTTTCGCCCGGAAGGGAGGAACGCAGCGAGCTGATGCTCTGCGTGGCGATGATCGGGATGCATCTGGGTTGGCGGGACAAACTGAAGAACTTTTCATCGCCGGTCGGCTCACTCTCCCCGACCGTGGCGAAGTGTTGGTATTCATCGCAGAGAAAGAGGACCTGCCGGAAATACTGTTCGGGATGGGATTCGATCTCCGGGATGCGGTTCAAGACGGCGCGTTGGAAGTCGAGCTTCATCATCACTCCCAACGCCTTGGCTAAGCCGGGGTTCATCCCGATGGGGAAATTGAGGGCACAGACGGGCGGGGGTGGGCGCCTGTCCGTCCGCGCTGTCAAGGGCGCCGGGGTGTGGCGTTCATCGGAGCGGAGCGAAGACCCTTGACAGAAGAAGCGGGCGGATCAGGCGCAGGGTTTAGCCAGGAAGGCCATTTGGGTTTGGAGGCAGTAACGGATCAAGGTCCTCGTTATTGGTTTGCAGGTCAGGTGGGGCGGGACAGAGAGGGGAGGGTTCTAGCGTGCAGAACGACAAGCGAGTAAGTGATTGTTATGCTAAGGGTGCGTCTCAAATCGTTTTGTCGGGCCTGCGACCGTGGGCAGTGCGTGCGGACTTGGGGACAGACAGAGAGTGGCGCTCCCGCACAATGACGGACTGGCATCGAAGCCTGGACTCAGAGTTGAGAGATCAAGCCCGGGCTAGCGACAGTTCACTGGTACGCTTGCCCGGTGAGGAGCAAAGCAGACAGTTCGGGTTTTGCTGAGCGTAAGTGGTCGAGCGAGGCAACATAGCGTGTAGGCTCTGCATGGACAATCGCAACTCCGGAGTTGTGCTCCATGATTGCCGTGTGCATCTCGAAGCAGGCCAAGCCTGCTCCAATTGTAATTAGTTTGCTCGCCAAGGGTGTAACAACCAGCCTGCATCCCCCCAAAATTTCCATACTCGCTCGGTAGCGGCGCATGGCGCTGAGTAGCTGCCGATAGGCTTCAAATGGCTGAGACTCGTGGACGTAGAGGAAATCTGAAGGTGGTGTTTGACGGAGATCAAAGAGGGGGACCTTGTACTCCATCAATAGGCGTTCTGCGCGTCGCGGGTCCCGGGCGGGATGGGGTAACACCGGACAAATTTCTGCGGATTGGGGAATGACAGACTCAACTTTCTGCAATTGATTAACGCGATTGTCGCCAAGAATTGGAAACCAAACGAGAGGCCAATCTTGCGCGCTCTCGGCATATAGGGCACTGGAGAATCCCGGTATTAAGACAAGCTCGTTGCTGGGGTCTTCAGAAAGGATCCTAGAATCAAGAACTGTGTCTTCTGCAACGAGGATTTGTAAATTGATACCGTCGGCAAAGAGTGCATTCTGCGCAGACTTGTCAGGAACAAGTTTATTGAGAAGGCTGGTCATGAATGCAAGATATGCGATTCTGGGAAGTGAGCTGATATCCAGGATAATGTCGGTGTAGTCGCCGACGTGACCGAGGACTGCCTCTGTGCCTTGGCGGAGAGCACTACTGGCGCTTATGTCAGCTTCCCCGCTGCCGGATGAACCAATCGTTATACCGATGGAGTTGCCCAAGGCGCTGAATGAACTTTGGATGGCTTCTGCGTTCTGCGCAGTAATGTCAACAAGTTCTTGGCTGAGCTGATAACCCGTGATTTCAACGAGCAAGAGGGATGCCTTTTCGATGTTGTGACCAGAGGCCGTAATATTCTGCATAAGCGAGTGCATGGTTGATCGAGCTCTAGGGTCAAAGCCCCGCCCGGTGATATAAAGAAGTCGAACTGATCTATGATTGAACAGCCCGTCCCAGAGCGTCTGGACCTGATCGCCGCGTCGGAGGACATAGTGCTGCCATAGCATGCTCATGGGATTGTGAGGAGCTTTCGTTGGGGTGTGCGACCGCGTTCCATCCAGTCAATTAGGGTCTCAAGTGAAAGGTCCTGCCAGCCACCGAGTTGGATTGGCAAGCCGAAGGAAGCGCATATGGTGCGATTTAGATAGAAGATCGTTCCGCTCTCGCGGCCAGTAGTCGCCGAGCTCGGCCGGACAACCAATAGATTTTCGGCAACACACTCGGAGAGCACACGTTTCAGTGTGCTTCGTTGATCACG
The DNA here is from genome assembly GCA_963702915.1 of Candidatus Acidiferrales bacterium. Lineage (GTDB taxonomy): Bacteria > Acidobacteriota > Terriglobia > Acidiferrales > UBA7541 > Acidiferrum. The sequence continues at coordinate 3,641,802 of OY969770.1, read as the reverse complement.
ACGCGCGGGGGCATCAGAATTCATGTCGGCCAATTCAGTTTCGGAAAGCCGGACGCCGGTCACACCTGGAGCATATGGGGCAGTTGGAAGGAAAGTCTTTTCACGACAGAATGTTCCTATCGCCTCAAGCATGCGTTGTGCCCTGGTGCCTTCTGTATGGTTTTTGGGGATAAATTGCAGTCTCTTCTTCCCCACGTCCCGTAGTAGCTTTTCCTGCTCGTGTGGTGACAAAAGCAAGGTCGGCTTGCGAAGAACCTGCTTGGCCTGCAGTGCTTCGTACAAGACAGCGGCGAGAGTAAGCAACTCTTCAATATTGTTAGTAGCCAGCGTGCAGAGTCGCTCGATCCCGAAATAGTAAGGAATGCCGAGTTCCTCATGCATGAAGATTTCAGCTGCTGACTTGACCTGCGAACTGTCGCGCTGCTCTAGCTCCTCGGCAGACAAAGGGCCCAAGCCTAAACTCATCTGTCGTTTTGCTTGATCACGCAGTAGGACTATTCGCATCGCGTAGAGCTCGAAAAGACTTTCGAGACTTGGACGTGAAACCAGAGACTCGATTTGGACAAGCCATTCCGCGTACCGGGGGTTGTCTTGATGCTGGAGCGTCTCTGCATGAATCTTCTCTACGCCGTGAAGGACGACCAATTGAAGTTCATCGGATTCAAAATAGTTTTTCAGATATTGAGCGAAGGTCCCTCCGGGGATTTCTTGTTGAATGTCGAGCCGTCGATCAAGAACGTTCTGCGCGAATGCTGCAAATTGAGACTGACCTCGGGGGCTGTTCCACAATTCTTCAAGCATATGGTGGTGGACATCGCGTCCTTCGCGCGTGCCTTGTGACAGGAGTTCGTCGCCGAGCGCGATGGTCCGTTCGGCAATCCAAACTGGCATGGTCGGCCTGAGCTCTATGATCTCTTCGAGTAGGAGTGCATGCTGCCTGCGTCTAAGCCGGTGAGTATCATCAATCATCAGGATACGATGAGGGATGATGACCTTGGCATCACGAATGAATCTGACGCTTTGGAGCCAGAGAATGCTCTCAAATCGAGCGTCGGTGGGAAGCGCCCCGGTGTGAACGGCGGCGATGGAGTCCAGAGCCCCGTAGACCGTGCGCTCGCGCTGCTCTGCCCAAGCAGAGAGTTCTCTAAGTGAAAGTTTTGTGGGAATGGATTTTAAATCGCGGGCTGAATCGTCGTATTCGAGGCGCACTGAGGTGAGTTGTTCAATTGAAGAATGGCCCAGAAGTAGAGCTAAACTACGAAGTGCCCGCAATACAACGCGGCAATTAAAGAGAGCTCGAAAGAGACCTTCTTGAGCAGGAGTCGCACTAGGAGGCAGATCGGCGTACCCAGAAGCACAAGAAAGCAGAATCCCAAGAATTTGGGGGCCGTAATCTTCGCTCAGCACACCTAGCGCAAGGAGCCGCTGGTAGGCGGCAGCCATTTCGTCCAGGTGACGTGAATTCCAAAACGCTCGTAGTGATAGGGGCGTAAGCGCGCGCAGGAGTGTGGTCTTCCCTCCACCGGGAGGACTCCGAAAAATGTGGACGGCTCCCTCGAACGCTTGCTGGTCAATCAAATCTAGCAGCTTAGGTGAGAACATGCGGACAAAGTCCTGGTCAGATGTCGTCTGCTCAGACATTCGTTGAAGAAATGGATTTGCGCGATAGGCCATCAGAACTCTCGATGTCTACGTACCCGTGGGAAGAGGCCTTTGAAAACACAGCTTTCTGGCCCCCATAGTATGTAGACGGAATTGTTCGGACTGTTGTGGGAGAGCACAACAGGCAGGGCACATGCAGCGAATCCTAGTCGCGGATCGTCGGTACCACCGATTAAGAAGTGCTTATCGACGACGCTTCTATCAGAGTATCGATCATTATTCAGAAGGCGTGCCAGGCCGGGGTCGGGCACAGTCTTTAGGGCGGTTTCCCTTTCAATTGGACATAGGACTCGAATTTGCAGTGGTTTGTAGCCCGATTCCGACGTGAATCGTTCAGACCAGTATTCTATATGGTCCCACGCTTGGCGAGTAGCGACGTAAAGAAGTAAGAACACCTCGTAGTGCGATGTATCGACTACGTTTCCGCGGTGCAGTTGTTCATAGATCTTTTTGATTTTCCCCTTGTACCTGCCCGTCTCTGCGTCATATCGAATGTAGGTATTCCCACTTCCTGAAAAATCGTCGAGGAGCCAGATGAGATTGAATTTGGGAGTGGCTGCGGTGAAACCGGCCCCTTGAAGCGAGGTCTTGAGTTGGTCAATCATGTCGTCACTTTTTTCTTGACTTAGTTCATAAGCTTGCCAGATTTGCTCGTTTCCAATCTCTCCATTACTCGCACGGCGAAGTTCACTGGAGCGCGCCCCATCGCTTAGTCCAAGATAGAGGGACTTCAAACGGAGCTCTTCAAATCTGGAGTGACGGGCAATCGCTGCCACTCTGTGGCTAGAAATGTCTTGTTCCTCTGCAACCAAGCGGAGTCTTTCTTGAACGATGACGTCAGGATATGCAAGTTGAACTAAATGAGAGAAATCTGCTTCTGAAAAAAACACCAAGCGTTCCGTGACGAGCTTTAGAGCGGCATCTCGGTCATCTGGAGAGAATTGGTTCAGCCAGAGTGCAAGGCTTTCAATGAAGCGCTTACCGGGGGCAAATTGTTGGTATGAGTCATACTTGTAATCTGCCAGCAACTGGAGCTTGGGGACATTGGCGGCAACCTGTTGTTCGTCCTCCCAGCCCATGACTTTCGCCAGCAGTTGCTTTGCATTCTGGTCCCGCATGTATTACTCCGGATTCTCTCCGAACTTGAGAACAAATCTGCCGTCGCCTAAAAGTTGAACTTGTTGTAGATACCATAGCGTCGCGTCCACGTCGCGCTTGTAAGCCGGCGCGATCTTCCACCCGCGATCCAATCGCCGAGATGGGGCATCCACGCTCAGTGAGAATCTGTGTTCCAATAAGGAAGAATCGTTCCCCGGCCAGGCTCCTTGGTCTCCAATTGTTACGACTTGATATGGATCGATTTTGAAATGTTTCACCATATGAGCAACAAGATGACTTTTATTCACACCCGGCGCAAGGATATCCACAGAATGCTTGCTGTGGACAAGCCGGGACAAATCCAAACCTGCTTCTCGTAATGCATCGGCAATGACGAACCAATTATCTTCCCCGTGTATACCTTGGTGGAAGCGAACGCTTACCTGGTACGGATGTGTCGTGCGAACCGTTTCGATCGGAACTCCCAAAGATTTCAACCGGTGAACAATTCTGGTGACGTGACTCAGGTATTCGCTAACTTCTCCATTGATGGAGAGAGCGTCAGCTAAGCTTGATATCCATCCCGCGTTGTACAGGCCCAACTGAACCCGGGGCCAAAATGCTTCCGGTAGGTTCCGTCGAAGATTTTCCTGAACGGATCCGCCTCGCCCCGAGGCGACTCCGATCAGTATATTCGCCTCAATCAACTGTGTTAACTGGTGAAGAATAGGTTGCGATATCTCGCCGTTATTTCGCCGTGAACTACAGAGTACACCGTCGTAATCGAAAACGATTGCTCTCAAAACCTGAGCTGAAAGGGAGTTCTCGAAAGCTTCTCTAGCTCGGCGCATTGGGGCACGGTGCGTGATGTTTGGCCAGTGTGCGCCCAGGACTTTGTATTTGGCTTCCTCACCGTGTTCCGAAGGTTCGGTTGGTGGCGGGACTAGGTCGGCTACTTTAAGATAGTGCAAATCACGGCCAAATTGCGGAACGTCGGGACCGCCTGGATCTTGGTGCAGTTGGGCCGCTATTGAAGAAACAAGTCGCATCTGTGCGATTAATCCCGCAAGTAGGTCCCGCGGAGCATTACCGGCGAAAGCCATTGTGAAGGTTGGGATGTCCGTGGGTAATAGTTCAGACATACGGTCCCACAACCCGCGAAGCGGTGGATCAACGAGTGCGAGGATCGCACACTGGGATGGACGTTGTGCGAGCCACAAATGACGGCCATGTGCAAATGAGCGTAGATCCGCGAGTTGGCAATACAACAACGCACTTTCGGAAAGCTTGGATTCCAGGTCGGCCGCGATTGAGCGCAACAACGGAGAGAAAAGAATAATGATGTTTCCGCGGGAGGCCGCCTGAGCGATGAAAGATGCGGCCTTGTCCAGCCATTGTTGAATGGTGTTCCCATCCAGCCGCAAGTCTGCAATCTCTGTTGGTATGCAAATTGTTGCGGCGTCCAATTCTTCATACGCTCGCGCGACCAATGCAGCATTAAACAGCAGGCTATTGGTTGCGAGATAGCCGTCTTTCTCGGGAAGGTCAAAGACGTGGGCGGTTACGTCGGTCAGTTGAGAGATCGAATCGACTAGAGGACTGGTTGAGTGGTTTGTGATTACATGCAATGGGCGCGAGCTGTGCCTACGGGCGCGATGGAGTGCTTCAATAATATCGGGATTCTTGCCTTCGGCAGAGATCAGGAAAACCGGACTGGCCATCGCCAGGTTGGGATTGCAAATGATTTCAAGTGGTGTTGAAGGACGCGAGATTCGGCCTGTGTATTGCTCGTGTAGCCCGCAGAGCAGTGCGGCGACAGTAAAGGACCCTCCCGACCCGCAAGCCACGATGCTGGATTGACTTGCCCCTGAAATCGCCGACTTAATTGCTCGGATATCCGATTTGAGGGCAGCTTGGTAGGTGGTCGGAAGCCTTTCTAATTCGAAATCGTAACGAGTGAGTGTCATGCCGTTGCTGCTTTAGCTCGTTTTGTTGCCAACCGGTTTGAGATCACGTCCTTGGCAACCTGAGCGCGAGGATCGGATTGTACACGAGTGTTCCTCGACGCGGACCGGGCTTCTTGCAGTTCAGCGCGTATTTCCATTAGGAGCACGCCGAGCATGTTGTGCCCCTTGCCATTGACTTCACCCCAGACCCGATTCACACCATTGTTGGTGCGGCCGACTTCCACCAAACGGGCATCCCCTGTTTCTAAGAGAAGAGCGCGCAGGTCTTCGTGTTGGATGAATTTCGCGCGGAGTACCGAGCGCATCCTATCAAATTTGATGGCGGCCCAGTTAGGGACGATGTCCCATGTATAGAGTCCGTGAGCGGCCATAGCGACTAAACTAGGTGATGGGGCGCTCAAAATCCACTCGCGAACTGCGTCTTTTCTCGGTTTAGCCGCCTGATAGGCATGTTCAGCAGTGGGATATTGCCGCCCCTCGAAAAGGACCGGCCGCTTGAACAAATTGCTGAAAGCGCCGTAGGGTTTCTCACTTGCTCGATAGAAAGCTATTTCTGCCAAACCCTTTGTGACATTCTTGACTCTCAGGCTGTTTCGGGCTTTGACGGAACATGGTTTCGTCACGGCGCATCTCCCTTCAAATTCTCGTTTTCGACTGAGATCTCATTGGCTTTGCAATGATTGCGGATGAGTACCTCGATGAAGCTGGCGACGCTACGGTGGTCGCGTTCGGCGGCGAGTTCAGCTGCGGCTTTAACCGGAGGGGAAACACGCAAGGAAAGGACGGCAGTCTTGCGCTTTGGTCTGAGCGGAGTCATTGAAATGTGATATAAAAGTACTGCAAAAGAGTGGTCAAACGCAATATTAGTATAAGCATGTGTATAGCGTATTGCTAGCACTATAAGAATCTGGCCAGCCGAAGTAGAGAACGCAGTTGCCATGAAGGTCTTGAAGTGGGTGCCGAAGCGACCGCTTATGGTTTGTGGACCCTAGCCCTTCATCAAGAGCTCACGAAGTTCAGTATAGGTAGACGGACCAGCACCGGAAATCAAGTATTGAAATTGACCTCGAAGTATGTCGATCGCTTCGTCTCCTAGGGAGTATTGAGTAGGTTGGAGATGGGGGGTGAAGACGGATTGAAGCTCGTCAAGCCGTAACATGCTGTCTACCCACAGAGGACCGACAGTTGTCGGTAAGAACATGAGCTGTGGGAATTCCATCTTGCGGACGCGCTCAACGAAGGTCGGTGGGAATTCCGCTGTGCCTGTCTTTTGGTCGACCAAGCCAAAGACTTGTGCCACCAAACAGCGACGCCGTTGAACCTTTCCACGGTAGCCATGATCTTGAACTCCCAGCGGAGGCAATTCTGGCATTAGCAGGATCACCGGACGGACTTTCGCTCGGACAACAAGAAGCTCCTCATTCGTCTCAAGCTTTGGAGATGCGAGTGGAATGCTTCTTTTGAATGCGTCCTGGCCAGCTGCCACGATTTGAAATGACGACGCGTACGTTTTGGTTTGCTCGCTAGGATCGAAGATCGGTCGCCAAAGCTCTAAGTTTTCATGTGGGTAGTATGCATGCGTCCAGAAGATCTGTCCGAATGAAAAGTGGGAGTGAAAACCCAACGGGAGCTTCTTATAAAAATTATCCCCCAGCCATTCATCAATGAATACCGAATCACTTTTCATTATCTAGCTTCTGTAATGCTGCCAAATATTCCTCATCGTACTTTGGCGGGGTGAACGCAAAACGACTCACCTTTTTGTCGGCCACGTTTTTCAGAACCTCTTGAATTTGTCGGCGGGCTGCGGCAATCTCCTTCGTTGATTTCCCGGATGAAGTTCGCACGTACTTTTGCGCGGGTTGTTGGACGATTCTGGTAAAGTCTAAGGGTTGATTCCGAATCCCGTATTCCATTGGCTCCGTGCGGAAATAGACATAGTCCAGGATTTCGCCAGTGGTTGATTCGGCCCACGTGTCCAATATCGTCGTCAGAATGGCCTGATCGCTAAATTTTTCAAATAGCCTGCCGAAGTCCGAGGGCTCACTCGCCTTATAGAATTTGGTTTCATAATCAGGTTTGACACTCTTGGTTTCGACAATTGCTTCGTCTTCGACGAGTTCTTGGAGAAGAGGATCGAATTCGTTGGTCCATGGACCGAGGTGGAAAAACTTCCAGTGCAAGCCTGTGAAAGTGAACCCGTGTGCTCGGTAGAATTCCACGTCGAAGAGATAAAGCAGCTTCAGAAGTTTTGTTTTAGTCACATAGCCGCCACGCTCGGTCACGTAGAAGACGAGGGCGGGAATCAATTCAGGCAGAGCAGGGTTCATTGTTGACAAGATGGAAGATAGTCGACGTCGGCCAAGGGATCAAGGTCCGGGTAAGTCGAACGCCTCACGACACCAACCGGATTCGCACGATATCAATTGTTGCATATTCGCCTTTTTTTCGCTACCGGGCCCCTGAGGTGCGGTGTCCCCAGCTGATTAATTTCTCCCTTTTTGTTGACTGCCGTCGGTAGCTCATGGATTTAGAAACTTCCGCGCAGACATCGAACTACGTCCTCGCGGCATGACGTTGGATCGCATCAATCAGCAACGGGCTCGATATCTGAGCCAACGCTGCTCCTTCTTGGAGACCTAGACGCATATTCGCAGGTGGAGAAGGTCTCAATCTGGTCACGTCAAGGTAACATCCGCTTTTGACCGAGCCTACCAATCGCAGGCTCTGAAACTCAGGCCCTCGTGAACTGAGCTGTTTTTAATACCATCCTGAAAGCTGCGCATAGCACCGTTCTTCGAAGTCCGGATCGGCATTTTCCGGCCGCCACCACCGCGCTAGAGAGACACGTACCAGTTGCCCCGCTTTGATGATGTTGATCGTGTCTTGCACCCCCACATAACTCAGGTGTCGATAGTCCCCCTGTGAATAGTACCCGGCTTTGTTTCGCTCGTCGTGATCAAGGTGAAGATCGCTTGAAGGAATCCAGAAGCCCGTGGCCCCCGTAGGGATTCCTGCTTCGGAAATAAAACCGGCGCCATTTCGCGTAAATTGGATCCTGCCTTCGAACAAAGTTTCGATAGTGCCTTTCCAGGGTTTCGCCCGCTTTAGTATGTACTGGGCTAGAGCGTCTATTCTGCCTAGATTCTTCGCTTTGCTAACGGCTATATCCTCCAAATGAGGGGGTCTTCGTGGTCCGCACGGCTCGCACGTAATCTCCCACTTGTCGCCGACTTTGTATGGCGAATCCTGGTCTCGATCCGAACTGCAAGCTTCGTTCATTAGTCGAAGGTTCTCACCCGCCTCGGACAGGGCGCCAACGCAGACGCGCCCGCCATACATACGAGTGCGCGCCACAATCACAACTGACTTCTTCACTGCCATTACAGGTGCTCCACGACAATGTTCCAGTCATGCTGAAGCCGGTCTGCTACCAGGGAGCGGTGACAGGCTGCTGGCATGCCTTCTACGCAAAATAATACGATCCGCGTAATCTTGGGGTCAAATGAACGGGCGAACGCGTCGAAATCGAATAAATCCAGAACCTCTCGGGCATATCTTAGCTTGAACTCTTCTCCAAGTTCTTTTCTGGCTCTCTTCAAGATGCCTTTCTCTTGGTCAATTACATGCTGCGCTTCGCGGAGTTCTGGCGAGGGAGCAAGCTCTGGGATATAACGGTAGGCAGTATTTCTGTTTGCAAGTACCCCCTGGAGATACTTGCTGTTTACAAATGCATATTGAGAGCCTCGAACTCCCCTACGTCGTCGAATATCACAGAAAACCTCAATCCGAGCCTCGTCGAGCTGTCCGAAAAAGCTGTCTTCGGTTTTCCCGTAGACGCCGGTCGTGTACACGCGCTCTATCATTTTCGCTAAATTCCAGTCCTTAGCGGCCGACGGCTTTTTTTTCGGATCGATAGGATTTTCTGGAGCAGAGCCCGTTCTCGAACATTTCTGCCTGGGTGGTCTTCAAACGAGCCATAACTTCAGCTTGGGGTAGGTGCTCTCCTTTAGGACCGAGATGAACCACGTCGATTCCGTGTTTCGCAAGCGAAACTCCGATCATCTTGCTCCGATGACAATCTTCGGGACGAATTTCGCTACAGAAAAGGCAAACACGGATTCCTTGCGCAGAAGCACTTAACAGACGCTGGATTCCGCTTTTGAAAAAACTCTTCTCTTGAACACGGTCGTACATGACGCGCCCGTTTTCATAGCAAGACAGGTCTTGGGGACGTCCACCCAATGTGTCACCCATGGAGACGTATCGGATCCCCAATGAATGCAATTTCTCACTGAGCGGCTCAGCCGAAAAATCGGGATTGAACCGCGACACAGGATTCGACCGTACGTCAAGCAAGAACTTGACCTGCTCCCGCTCCAGGATTGAGAAGAAATCCTCAGTAGAGCGGCTACCATATCCGATTGTCAGAATCGAGACCGACATATGTTATTCGAAAACAGTGTACAGGAAATCTCGGACGCAGTAACCATCCGCACCATGGCACTGGTGAGCGTGCCCAGCGTTCAATCTGTGACTGTGCACGGACTGTGCAAAAATCAAGCGTTTTCATTGCATTGGAGTTAGCGCTGAGTGAAAAGCAGATTCCCCAAGTGGTTGAAAACATTGGAAACCAAAGGAGAGGAAGGACCTATTAGAAAGGACTCCGGTACTTTGCAAGCAGGTGGCCCTTTTGTGGTTTGGGATTTCACGCCGGTGGGTACCCAGACTGACCCCGAGAATTCCTCACAATTGACCAGTGAGGGCAACAGCGGTTTCCTTCTCTTTTCCATCTTCTCACCCGATCGCGCCTTCCTGTCTTCATAGGTTCGGACAAGTTTCCGAGGTTTGCCATAGAAGGAATAATGAAAGGTGAAAAAGTGGCTGCTGACCGCAAATGCGGACAACCAGACAGTAAAGGTGGCTTCTTCATGTGGATACAGACTAGGGGTTTTTGAGCGCAGAGGAAGATGTGGCTGGAGATCAGGACACTCCAGAAAAACTCAAACCAGGCCACACTCAATTGGACGCGGGGTAGAGCATTCGGCTATGGACCGAATGCGCGGGCCTGTGAAATAGAAGCGGCGGTCCGCAAGTCGCTGAAGCAAGGGCCCTTTTTGGTAACCTATCGAACATCAACAATCCCCGTCATGAAAACGCAATAGTCATCTCGGACTACCTAATGTGCCAGCCTGTGTTTCAGTATTACTGGGATGTTGGTGGAAATTCTCAGATACTCAACGCTGCCGTGATGGGATTTCGCGTAATAGTGGATTTCAAGAGTTTGTAATTAGCGGGGTGCGACGTGCGGTAAAGTGGTTGGGATGGGAAACTCGTATATCCCGACGAACATCGACGACTACCTGCGCAAGCGCCTGATGCCGGTAGAGGGCGCAATTCCTCAATTGCCAGGAATCGAGATGTATGGCAATTCGATTCCCGCCGGAGCGGTGGGGGGTGACCTGTTTGAATACATCAATTTCCAGCAACGGTATGACATCGACGGTCGCATCCAGCTCGCGCTGAAGCGCTCGCAGGAGTATCTGGAGAAACTAGCCGTCGGTGCATCGCTCCGCAATTCCGTTGACGACCATGTCAACTGGCTGAAATCGCGTCCAGGCTTCAGTCCGGATAAGGAAACCGCGTACCGGGAAGCGCGAAGCTCGGAGCAGGTGCGTGTTGCCGAAGACTTGCGCGAGCTACGCAGCACCGCCGGAGTCCTCCTGGTCGATGCTGAAGGCCACGGAATAATTGCCGCGAAAATCGCCTCGACAGTCCATGACACGTTTCAAGCGCTGATGCTTTCGGAGCTCGATCACCGCGGGAAGACTACCCCGGAGTTGTTCGAGAGAATGAATCTACGACTGGCTCAATCATCCACGGCGCGCAATGCGCTCGGGCGGAGTTTGACGGATGGGGTACAAGAAATCGCTGCGATGCTGTATGGCGAGATTCGGCCATCCGGCAATTTTCGTTTTGTGAATTTCGGACATCCGCCACCACTTGTCTACTCTGCGGAGTTTGGCAGGTTCGTAGAATTGGACAAGAGCCGGATGGTGCAATTTCTCCCTCTTGGCTTGCAAATCCCGGAAGACCATCCTGACCGGAACCGATATCTCTCTTTGGACTACCGGAAGCGACGAGTGAAATCTTCGGACGTGGGCGAACTCACACTCATGAATACAGGCGACATCTTCTTTCTTTACACCGACGGCGTGTATAGCGGCGGCGATAAAGAGGAACGCAGCCGTCTTGAAAAAGTGATGCGTGAACACCATCAGCTTTCGGCGAAGGAAATCTGCAGCACCTTACTCGACTACGCCCTAAAGAGGGACGACGAATTGCGCCAGAGTGGCGAGCAAGACCGCATTGACGATAAGACCGTCGTCATCATCAAGCGCGACTAGCAGAACCCTTCACGCGAACTGATACCAACGTATCGCCGATACTCTCGAATGAATCGATCGTAGGGTTGCTCACGACCGAGCGTCATTTGGCCAGGACAAAAACCGGGAGTGACAACCGGCTGAAGCTTTTGCCCCCTAAACTGCTGCCGGGGCAAAGCAGGGTTAAACCTACTTTAGATGCCGCGAGTTCCGGGTCTTTGGTCACGCAATCTAGGAAATCAGCAGTAGATTCTGGGACAAACAGCCGGCTTCCCGCGTAAACCACAGTAGCCTGCGGGTCGGTTTTGTTGCGGTTGTGAGATGTTGGTGTCGAGGAGGCCGAGACCATGCCCGAAAACGAACTTCCTTGCTGGTGCCGGCAAATCAAACGAAAGGTACGCTGCCGAGAAACTCCTCTGCGTTGAGATGAAGTCCAACGCAGATTTTGGAGATTACGATGGCCAAACGGCTTTCCCGGAAACAACTCTACGAGCTTGTCTGGTCAGAGCCGATGAAGATTCTGGCCCCGCGATTCGGAATTTCCGATGTCGCTCTGAAGAAAGCGTGCGCGCGGGCGGAAATTCCTACGCCCGGCCTTGGGCATTGGGCAAAAAAGGCGGCTCGAAAGAGTACGTCGCAGGTGGCGCTCGCCGAGCGTCCGCCCGGTATGGACGATGAGGTCCTCGTCGGCGCGGGGGTGGGTTACTGGCATTCGGGTTGGAGCGAAGAGGAGCTGCTGGCCGCACTGCCGCCACCTCCGGAATTCGAGGAGCCGATTGAGCGCGTTCGCGAACGTATTGCCAAAACTGTTGGGAAGGTGACTGTGCCGCGAGAGGTGCGGATATGGCATCCCGCGGTCGACAGACTCCTGAAGGAAGATGAGCAACGGCGAGAACGACAACGCGCCAGTTCTTTCCCGTCGTCGTGGGACACCCCGCTGTTCGATACTCCCTTCGAGCGAAGGAGGCTGCGGGTGTTGAACACCCTGGTTCTCGCGGCGGGAATGATGAATGGCAAGCCCGCGATCAGCGATCACGAGGGGCGGAGCATCCATTTCAGCTTCTATCAGCGACAGGTCGGCATCCGTCTGGACCGGCTCAAGCGGCCAAAGCGCCGGGGATATGTGGCGAATTCGCCGGATGCCGATGAAGCGAAGCTGTCGTTATCAATTCTCCAGAGCCCCGGTTCGGAAAACGAGCGCATCGCGTGGCAGGACGATGAGCAGAACAAGGTTGAAACGCGCATTACGGAGATTGCGATCCAGATCATCTTGACTGCGGAGCTGCAGTACCGCGAAGGGGCCATGCGAAGCTATGAATGGCGGGTGCAACGCAAGGCCGAACTGGAAGAGGAGGAGCGGGAAAGGAAGCGACAAGCAGAGCGGGCGGAACGGGAACGACAAAAGCGGCTCGAACAAGCCCGCATCGACCGTCTGCTCAAGAGCGCAGCTGCGTTTCAACAGGCCGGAGCCATCAGGAAGTACATTGAAGCGATTCGTGCGACACAGACTGACAATTCCGCTTGCTCAAGGGAAGAGTTAGAACGTTGGAGCCAGTGGGCACTGGCGGAAGCCGACAGGATTGATCCCGTAGTCGAGGGTAGATTCTTGCTGGTCATGCAAGAAGAATAACAATCGAAAGATCGGTGTGCTTACTTGCGTTTGGAAAGAGCGAAGGAATTCCGTTTTGTTCATGAGAGGGGGCAGCAATGGAAAGAGCGGAGAAGCAAGAGGCTAACGTCGTGAAACGTAGGTCCGCTGCAAGGAGGAAGCGGGAGCAGAGTGACCCAGGGAGTCATGACGGCGATCCTCAGGACGTAATTGTCCTGAAGCAACGAATCGCCCGGCTTGAAGCTGAAAACAAGCAATTACGCAAACAAATTGCGGCGTTGAGTGGCACAATGAGTCGGTCGTCGCAACCTCCCTTGGATTCTGTCCGCGAGCAGCAACACAATTTTTTCAAGTACAGCAACGTTCGGCGTTATTAGATCGAAAGCCTGATGGTCGGGTATGAAAGGAACGCGAACGCATCGGAGCCAAATCTCGGTGCACTCTCGGTGCACTATAGCTTGCAAATGAGCGCATTCGGTGCAAATGACAGCATGCTAAGTTATTGAGAACAAATGAAACGTGGTGAGTACAAACAGGGCAGGATGAATTAGCAAACCGCTGCAAATCAGGTAAGGTCACAACACCTCACAGCACCCTAGATCACCTCAGAGCATCTTGGAGCACGATGGCAGGGCGGTCTGGAAAACCGCTGCCTCTCGTGCTTTTGATGAGAAGCCCTTGTAGGCAGAGTCCCTGCTTCCAAAGCAGATGTTGAAGGTCCGCACTCGACTACAACAGAGACGGTCGCCCTTGGGAGGTTCGAATCCTCCCCGGGGGGCCAGAAATCTTTAAGCTGAATGAGTTTACAGAGTTGTGTAGGGCATCCGGGCATGGACAGAATGCTTGGGCATGCGAAGTGAGATCGGCGCTGCACAAGTTGATGAACCAAGACCTCTTTTCGTAAGCCGGCTCCACGCGTTGAGGGAAGTAGCTCATCGAAGACAACAGCGCGGACTTAAATTGTGGAAGCAGGGACCATCGGCCGCGGCGGTTGAGCGGAACGGGCTAGCCGACAGCGACCGAATTCGAGCCGTTAGATGGTTCAGTCTGTGATTGCCCGTCCAAGTCAAAAATCCGGCGATATAAGTCTTCGCCGTAACTCGTCTCCAACGGCTGGCCTTCGAGCAGCTTGAAGGTTCGCGTCCCGTCGTCCCTTCTTTCAGCGCGTAGGAAAAGGGCATCCTCGGTCTTTCTGTCGAAGAAGCGACTTGCGAATTCGTACAGATGCGTCACGTAGAAGATCTTGATGTGTTTCTCCAGCAAAGCACAGACGATTTGTCTCGCGATCTCCGACCCCTCACGATCGTTTGTGGCGGCAAAGGATTCGTTGAAGAGCAAAATCGAGTTTGGCACGATGTGGTCGATGATCTCGCTCATTCTGGCGAGCTCCTCATCGAACTTCCCGCTCTTCATCGTCGGGTCCTCCTCCCGCTTGTAGTGAGTAAACAAAGCAGGGCAGAGTTCGGCCTCGAAGGCCTCGGCCCCGACGAACATACCGCACTGCATCATCACCTGTGCCAAGCCGACGCTGCGCAGGAAACTCGACTTTCCGCCTTGGTTGGCGCCGGTGATGATGGTGAGGCTTTTGCCGTCCGCGTCGGCCGTATTGCCCACCAGTTGGGGCTCCATGTGGAGCGACAGGCACACGTCGTACAGTCCGCTGAAGTGGTGCCTGCGTGTGCCCGCGGGCGCCGGCATGGGAAAACACACCGGCTCTTGCTTGCCCACTAGCCGGCTGTGGAGATTCATACAGCCGACATAAAAGGCCAATTCCGTTCGCAGCATCTTGAAAAAACTCAGGACGTGATCGGCAGATCGGGCGAGCGCAATCGCAACCCTGCTGATCGCCCTGTGTCGCATCTCCGACAGGATCCTTGCTCCGGCTTCGTCCCGTTCGTCGAGATGGAAGGTGTAGCCAGACGGCCGTTTGCCGAGGAGCCGCTGGAGCCAGGTCGGTTCCTTGTCGCGGGACTGGCGCAGGACGTAGTTAGTGCTTTCGTTGAACTCGCCCAGCTCTGCGCTCAGCAAGACGCCCTTGCGAAACTTCAATTCCGTCAGATGATTCTGGACACTGGCCAAGTACTCGTCGTCCAGCTCCTTTCGGAGCATGGCAAACAACGCAGTGAAGGCCTCCGATTCGAATCGGCCAGCCTGTACTTCGGCGATGCCCTTCAACTTTCGGAGCGCGCCGTGCACAGAGTCCAGCAAGTCGATAGAGCTGTATAACATCGACGACGGGTAATGGCTTGACATCCCCCACCACGACCTCCTTGTTTCGTCGATCGTCACTAGGGCAAGGTCGTAGAGTTCTTTAACCACTGCCGGGTTTTTCAGGCAATCTTTCACGACTTGCTGCCGGTACAGGATCGTGTCCACGTCGTTCCGCAGACCAGAGAGAATTGCCTTTCGTGCAACCTCGAACAGGAACTCGTCATCACCTGCCATGGCGTGCAGCAGCGTATCCAACTCCAAATCCTGGATCAGGGCCCGCTCGTGAGGCGGCAATTGCTGTCGGGGGTCCACATCTCGATCACGGCGCTTCACTTCATGCAGCGATTGAGGTGCGTCGAAATCTCGGTCCCGGTGCATCAGGAGCACTTTCATGGCTTGATGCGCTCCTTGAGGCATTCGTACGTCACGCGATGCTTCTGGGCGACGGCAAGTGCGTACGCCAGTCCGTCGGCCGATCTTCGCTCCAATTTGTAGGTACGCACCGCCGGATTGTGTGGATCGACCGTAGCGACCACGCTGACCGTCTTGTCGTTGAACGATGCCAATTCATCCAAGAAGGTGACCCAGACGACGAGCAGGTCCAAGTCCGAAATTCTTGCCATCACCTTCTTGCTCAGCTGGACCGCGTCTTTGAGCGTGGTCGAAGAGAAGACTTCGTTCATGACTATCAGGCTATTCGGGGTCGCCTGCCCAAGTATTTCGTGGATCCGAATCAAATCGTCCTGGAGCTTGCCGCGGAGATTCGTAATGTTCTCTTCCCGCTCGAAGTGCGTGAACAGGCAATCAAAGAGAAAGAGCCGAGCGTCCTCGCCAGGAACCGGACAGCCCAGACTGGCAAGATAATGCAACTGCCCGAGCATGCGCGCGAACGTCGTCTTGCCCCCGTGATTCGGACCGGAAACAACAAAGATGCGTTCCGCACCGGCGAGAAAAAATTCGTTTGGAACAACGGTACCCCTTTCACTGAGCAGCTTTCCCGCCAAAGCGAGGTCGAAGGTCTTGCGGATGCCGACCTCGTTGGACGTTTGAGAGAGATGTGGGCGACAGAAACTCAGCCCGGCGCGTCGGAATTTTTCGACATGCGTGAGATAAGCAAGATAGAACGGAATCTCACGATCGAAGCGCGCGATGGTTTCGTCAAGATACTCTGGATGCTCCGTGCAAAAGGCGTCGAGGGCGTGGAATGTGTCGGGATGGAGTAGCGCTACTCGATCCAGCACCTGTGCTTCAATATGGTTCATGCCTGCCCATTTGCTGAGCTCGACGGAGTAGTCAGCCGTTGTGCCGCGTCTGAATTTCTCGAATGTCTCTTCGATGCTAGCGCTGTAGTCGCGCTCACTTTCGTAGTGGCGAACGGTGACAAGGCCGTCTCTAAGAAGGAGGCAATACTGGATGGTTGCCAGATCTGATTTCAGCTTTTCCATTCCCGACGCAAGATCGCGAAAGGAAACTGACGCAATATAATCAGTCAGAAAGTCACGGAATGCCTGCAAGCCACACGACTTTACACCGGGTGCACACAGAGCTTGCGACAAACGCTCGACCGCTTCGCAATAGATTTCAACTGCCCCCAGGAAGCATCGCTCGCTCGAATACTTGTAGTAATCGACCTTCTTCGTCTGATCGAGATGTTGGCGCATCGCGCGCATCTGCACGGAGAACGACCGCAGAGCTTCCATTAAGACCTTGTCTTCCAGATCCTGCATCACCTCTTGACGATAGGTGATCTCTTCGAGGTCCTGCAGGTGGGTGTAATAGAAGGGTGCGAGATTGTAGTCCTTCCAGTCGGCCGTGATGGCTTCCACGATTTGATCGAGATTCAAATCGCCGAAGAAGGGAGGGGCTTCGAGCGCCTCTCTCGCTGGATCGTCATCTGCCCGCTCGAATAATATGCTGTGGAACGTCATGGTGGTCGGAGAACGACTTCCAGACTTTGGTTCGTGTTTCTTGGGAGCGGTTGTACTGCGGGACGACCAGAAGGCGGCAGACAACTCCCCAGCAACAACAGACCACGTAGGAGTCATCTGCCCGGTAGGGCGGTTAAGAGGCGAACTCCAACACCCAATTCAACGCTTCTTACGAGAGGATTATCCTGTTGTGGGGCTGATCGTGTCAACGGCAGTGCTAAATTTCTCGAAGTGATTCATTTATGTTCTGGAGAAACTGACCCAAGAGTCAGGTTGACTTGGTCTTCGAAGTTGATAAGATGGATTTAGGCGAAGGAGTTCGCCCGTAACCGCTGTCCCACCTTCTGCCGGGACAGATGATGACTCCTGACAAGGATTTTTGTCGCGGAGTCATGTCCACCGGCAAGAATCCCAAACAACCGAAACGAGGTAGGCCATGGGAAACGTGTGGGTCCTGGCTTCCGTATGGGTTGGTCTGGCGCTCATCGCAACGCTACTGGCCATCTGGTTCAAGATCTCGACAGCGCTGACGGAAATCGTCGTCGGCACGGTTGCCCAGCTCATTATTGGAGCATTAGTCGGCGTTTCAGGGCTCGGCGGGAAGACCGAGTGGATTACGTTCCTTGCGGGAACCGGCGCCATCGTTCTGACATTCCTCGCGGGGGCCGAACTGGACCCTGTAATTCTCCGGACAAAGTGGAAAGAAGCGACCGTCGTTGGCCTCGTAGGCTTTTTCGGACCGTTCCTGGGCTGCACGGCGATTGCGCACTATGTCCTTCACTGGACGGTGCGTTCGAGTTGGCTGGCGGGGGTGGCTCTATCTACCACCTCGGTTGCGGTGGTCTACGCGGTGATGTTGGAGCTGGGTTTCAACGTCACGGATTTTGGGAAGGCCATCCTCGCGGCGTGTTTCGTGAATGACCTCGGAACGGTGATTGCTCTTGGCCTAATCTTCTCGCCGTTCACCTACCGCACGCTGATTTTTGTCATTGTCAGCGTTCTCGTGTTCTTTATCTTGCCCTTTGTGACGCCGCGCTTTTTCAAATATTACGGCGGCCGAGTCTCCGAGTTGGAGGCCAAATATCTCTTGTTTCTGTTGTTTGGGATGGGCGGGTTGGCGGTGTGGTCGGGAAGCGAGGCGGTCCTGCCCGCTTACATCATCGGCATGGTCCTGGCAGGAACGGTGGGTAAGGATCATGTGCTGATCCGGCGGCTGCGAACGCTGACCTTCGGGTTGCTCACACCCTTCTACTTCATCCGTGCCGGCTCGTTCGTTTCGATTCCGGCGCTGGTTGCCGCACCGTTGGTGTTTCTCGCATTATTCGCAGGGAAAATGCTCTCCAAGGTCATAGGCCTGCTTCCGACGGTAAAGGCCTTCAATTACCAGCGTGAGGAGGGGTTGTATTTCACGTTGATGATGTCCACGGGCCTTACCTTTGGAACGATTTCTTCGCTGTTCGGACTGAGTCACGGAATTATCGACCAGAACCAATACTCACATTTGGTGGCCACGGTCATCGGAAGCGCGGTTGTGCCCACGATGTTCGCCAACGCTTGGTTCATGCCGAGACATTTGTTGCCGCATAAAGATAAGGGGTCACACATAGCTGAAATCAGGCCCGCTCAGGCGGACTAAGGAGGGCTTATGCCTCACCGAAGGTGCGATTCAATCTTCAAGAAGATTCTCGTGGGTTACGATGGCTCGAAATACTCGGAACACGCCGTGAGTGTCGCATTGAATCTAGCGCATTGTTCCGATGCGAAACTCCTCGTTTTCGCTGTCGCGCGCCCTCCCGAGCCAGCAACTCGCGTTGAGGTGGATGCGATGCTCGATGACGCTCGCGAGCACTTTGAGGAAGGTTTCAAACAGATCCGGGCGCGCGCTGTCGAAGCGGAAGTTGAGATTGAGACCGAGATCGTAGTGGGTCATCCGACAGAGCAGATCATTCATCGTGCGGAAACGGACAAGGTGGATCTGGTCATTCTTGGCCACCGCGGTGTCTCCGGATTCAAGGTGTTCAAGATTGGATCGACATCGGACAAAGTTCTGCGCCACGCGCACTGCCCGGTGATGATCGTGCGGTAGCACGAGTGGTGCGAGAGGGATTTGTGAGGATCGTCATAGCTTCGGATCTGCACGCGAACTGGGAAGCGCTGGCAGTCCTTCCACGGGAGTATGACCAACTTTGGATTCTCGGAGACCTAGTGAACTACGGTCCAAATCCCGCGGAAGTGGTGGACTTCGTGCGGCAGCACGCGACGCGTGCGGTAAAGGGTAATCACGACTACGCAGCCGCATTTCGTGAAGACGCCCGTTGCCAGGGCCGCTTTCACGAGTTGGCAGACGTGACAGGCCAGTTTACAGAAACTACGTTGCAGGCCGCACAGACAAAATATCTACGGGATATGCCTTTACAGCTTGAGCTTGAAGTGGGCCGGACGCGTTTCTGGCTGTGCCACGCAATTCCTTCCGATCCGCTTTTCGGCTATGCCCCTGCAGACTCCGAAAGGTGGCAAGAGGAATGTAGCCGTCTTCCCGTTGACATCGTCCTGGTCGGCCACACGCACACGCAGTTCATCAAGAAAGTCGGGAATTGCCTGGTCGTCAATCCTGGGAGTTTGGGGCTGCCGGACAATCGGAGCGGACTTGCGTGCTATGCGGTGTGGGAGGCGGGAAGAATCAGCTTACGTTCGACGGTGTATGACGTGGAGACCACTGTGGCCAAAGTGCAGGCCCTGCCAATCCCGCAAGTGGCGCGACAAGACCTGGTTACCCTGCTGCGGACCGGCCGGCTCGCGGAGTCAAGCGTGCCAGATGCGCAAGCCACAATTTCAGCATCATGAAGGATTAAGCGTGAAGAGCGGGCAAAGGGAAAAAAGATCGGTGAGAACTTCGCGGAAGACGGCGAATGACCGCAGCTTGATTAAGCCCCGGGCTCGGTCTACATCCGTCGAGATCCCAAGGATTGCGATCGTCTCCGATATTCACGGTAATTTTGAAGCACTTAAGGCACTTCCAAACCACTACGACGAATTGTGGGTCCTGGGCGATTTGGTAAATTACGGACCTCAGCCGGCCGAGGTGATCGAATTCGTCCGCAAGCGGGCAACCTTGGTAGTGCGCGGGAACCACGACGATGCGGTTGCGTTTGATCGCGATCCACAGTGTTCGCCCGCATTCGAGCAGGCGGCGGAAGAAACCCGGAGATATACCGCTTCGGTCTTAACTGACAAGCACAAGGGGTATCTTGCAGATCTACCGCACTTCCACTGGGTGCGGCGCGGCCGATGGACGTTCTATCTCTGCCATGCGATGCCCTCCGATCCCCTGCACAGCTATTGCGGCGAGGACATACGCAAGTGGAGGAAAGAACTGGCGAAAGTAGGAACTGATTTCTTGTTTGTCGGGCATACTCACCTGCAATTTTCTCTCCACCACAAAGACCAATGGGTGGTGAACCCGGGAAGTCTCGGACAACCGAAGACCGGCACGCCGCGTGCGTCATACGCGGTCTGGGAAAACGGTTCCGTGAGGCTCCACAGCTATGAGTATCCCCTGCAAAAAACCGTGGCGCGTGTCAGGTCCATGCCCGTGAGCGCCCGCACCCAAGAATTCCTGGCCAGAGTGTTGCGATCAGGAGCCGTACCTAAATCGAAGAAAGAGGCAAGACATGTCGAAAATCGTTCAGCTTGATGCGCTCGAAATCCTCGATTCAAGAGGGAACCCCACGATTCAAGTAATGGCCACGCTTGATAGCGGTGCCAACGGTGTTACGAAGATACCGTCCGGGGCTTCTACCGGTAAGCGTGAAGCCGTGGAGCTACGCGACGGCAACAAGAAGCGATACAACGGAAAAGGAGTATTGAAAGCGGTCAGTAATGTGCGGGAAATCATTGCCCCTGCAATCAAGGGCCGGGATTTCGCGGAGCAGAGCGCCCTCGACAAGACGTTGATTGATCTCGATGGAACGCCCAATAAGGCCAAGCTCGGCGCGAATGCCATCCTGGGCGTATCGCTCGCCTACGCGCATGCAAAGGCGAAGGAAAGAGGTCTTCCGCTCTATCAACACCTTGAGAAACGCGAACGCTATTTGTTGCCACTTCCTCAGTTGAACGTATTGAATGGGGGAAAGCACGCGGATAACAACGTCGACTTCCAGGAATTCATGGTGGCGCCGGTCGGTGCACCTTCGTTTTCAGAGGCGGTGCGGGCGGCCGTGGAGACGTTTCAGGCGTTGAAAGGGCTGTTGCACAAGGCTGGCTACTCGACCTCCGTTGGAGACGAAGGAGGATTCGCACCGAAACTGCGGTCAAACGAAGAGGCGATGGAACTGTTGTTGAGCGCCATCGAGAAGGCCGGTTACAAAGCCGGATCGGAGATTGCCATTCACCTTGATCCAGCCGCCAGCGAATTCTATGAGGACGGCTGCTACGTGTTCCGCAAGTCGAGCGGTGAACGGAAGAGCTCCGACGAAATGATCGCGCTTTGGGCGGACTGGATTCGGAAGTATCCGGCGATCTTGTCGTTGGAAGACGGCTTGGCCGAGGACGACTGGAGCGGGTGGCAAAAACTGACGGTGCAGCTCGGAAAGAAGATTCAACTGGTGGGTGACGATATTTTCGTCACGAACACCAGCATCTTCCGCGAAGGCATCGCGAAGAATGTTGCAAATTCGATTCTCATTAAGCTGAATCAGATTGGGACGTTGACCGAGACGCTGGCGTGCATGGATTTAGCCAGAGAAAACGGCTACACGTCCGTGGTTTCCCATCGCTCCGGAGAGACGGACGACACCACGATCGCCGACCTGACGGTCGCCACTGGAGCGGGACAGATCAAGACAGGTTCCGTATGCCGCGGCGAGCGCGTGGCGAAGTACAACCGGCTCATTGAAATTGAACGGGAACTCGGTTCACACGCCGTGTACGCGGGGCGCTCGGCGTATCAGCGTTCTGGAGCTGTCGCGCACGCTCGGTAAGGGTAAATGAGTAGGACAACAAAAATGGATGTTAGCACCACCGGCAGAGACTATACGGACGAAGAGATTCGCTCCTTCGTCCGTGACCTGGAGTCTCTGCCAGGTGGTGATCTGACGGTGTCGCTGCTGATCGGCTGTGGCGAGCGGGCGGTTGCTCCGCTGCGGGAGTTTTTGTTGAACGGAAGACCGCGCGGGGTCTTTCAGCCGAGACAGCGCGCGGTGGAAGCCCTCGGAGAACTCGGCGCAAAGGACGTTCTCATGGAATACCTCTCGCACAAGCGAGAGATTGCCGACGCGGTCGTTCGTTTCGGCGAAGAAGCCGTGGAAAACACAGCCGCCCGCGAACTCGCGCGATGGCGCACGGAGGAGGTATTCCAGTTTCTGATGAGTCTCGCGCAACGACGGATGCTCCCCAGTGCAGTGGATGCGTTGGGAGAATTCGAGCGACCCGAGGCCGCACCGGTGTTCGTGAATGCTCTTGGGGATGATGTGAGCCGCCCTGCGGCGGAAAAAGCCCTCCGAGGGGTAGCGGAGAAGGTCAAACCTCTGCTGTTTCAAGCTGCGCGACGAATCGACGCCCGAGACGATGAAAAGCCATCGGAAAGGCAGAGGCGGCGGTCGGTGGTCCGCATTCTCACGGATATGATTTTGACAGACGAAGACTGGGAGGAAGTGAAACCGCTATTGCAGGATGGGGACCAGGAAATCGAAATTATGGCCGGCGAGATGGCCGTGGATTGGGGCCCGCCGACAGAGCGACAGGAAGCCGCGCGTCTTTTGATCCGTTCTCTCAATTCCGCACACTGGTTTCTGCAGATACGCATCCAGGAATGCCTGCGGCGAAATTATGGCGTGCTGCGCGAGTTGATCGCGCACGAGACAAAAGTACGGCGACGAGCCGCGCAAGGCGAGCCTCTGGCGGACCCCGTGGTGCGGATTCTCGAGAAACTGCAATCCACCGCGGAGAAATCCGGGGCGAAAGAGAACGTGTGGCATGACGAATGAAGGGATACATCGGCGGGAGGAAGGCGAAACGGGGAAGGACACACGCGGAGTCCTGGCCGAATATGAGCGGGACAAACACGCCATTGCCCAGGTTCTCCGCGAGATCCATGCCGCAGGCTACAAAGCAAAGAATGAAGGACTAGAGCGCGCGGTTGGTGAACTGACCCACAAACTGGCTGAGGACCGTTTCTATCTCACGGTGGTGGGTCAGTTCAGCCGGGGCAAGAGCACGCTGATGAACGCCATCCTGGGCAAGGACTACCTCCCGTCCGGAATCGTGCCGACCACATCAGCGATTACGGCTGTGAGTTACGGCAGCCGCGAGAAGGTCGTGCTCCGGAGGGCGGGAAGCAATCTCACCAGTGAAATCGCTATTGGCGAGCTGGCGGATTTCGTGACCGAACGTATAAACCCGGGGAACCGCGAGCGGATCGAAATGGCGGAGGTGCAGGTCCCCGTGGAAATTCTGCAACGCGGCTTTTTCCTGGTGGACACGCCCGGACTGGGCTCGGCCGTGCGGGAGAACACGGTCACGACCTTGAATTTTCTGCCGAGCGCCGATGCGATTGTTTTTGTGACGAGTTGTGATGCCCCGTTGACGGCAGCCGAATTGGGCTACCTACGCGAGTGCTGCTTTTCCGTTCGGCAGATGTTTCTGGTCGTGAACAAAATGGATCTCGTTCCCGAAGCCGAGCGCGACCAAGTGATCCAATTTGTGAAAACGAAGGTACGGGAGGAGTTGGAAGACACTAACGTGCGGCTTTACCTCGTTTCCGCGAGAGATGGGCTCGCGGCCCGCGTGAATTCCGACGCACGAAAACTGGCGGAAAGTGGCCTGCTGGAACTCGAAGAAGACATCGTGGGCTACATCACCATGCACAAGCAGAGAGACTTCCTGCTGCAGGTGTGCGACCGCGCCTCGGAACTTCTTGCTGGAAGCAGCGTGGCGCAACGTGAGGCGTTGCTGGCCCGCCTGGGGTCTTTGCGCACGCAGATCGACACCGGCAGAGGCTCGGAGGGAGCGGGCGGGGAGCGGCGTCCGTTGACTAAGCGCGTGGGGCAAGCCGGTTCCGTGCTGAGAGTTAGCTGCGGGGTTTGCGACCGCGTCGCAGAAGCCGTGCTCGATTTTCTCCGAAAGTATCAATACGACCTGTATGTTTCCGCTGATGTGCAGCGTGCCCACGCGGAAGCTGGAGGCTTTTGTGCGATGCACACCTGGCAATACGCAAACCTGGCGTCGCCGCAGGGGATCTGTAGCGCGTATCCGCAGGTGCTGTTCCGGTTCAGCGAAGACTTGCTCGCGCTCGCAGAAGGACACGCTCCGAACCACGCCACTGGCGGTGTTGCCGGACCTCCGTTGCCGGCGGATCAAACCTGTCCCGCCTGCCGGAAGGCTCGTGATGCGGAGCAAAAGACGGTTCGGGAAATGGCGGACCGCCTGGAGGCGGGAGCGAACGGAAACAGGAATGCTGATCGGCGCTTCTGTCTGACACATCTCGAGGAGGTGCTGCTCGTCCTCCGTGACACGTCGGTAGCGAAGCAGTTGCTGGAGAAAGAAGGCGAAACGTTTCGGCAGATTGCAGAGAATCTGCAGCGATATGCGCTGAGACATGAAGGGCGGCGCAGTGACCTGATTACGGAAGAGGAATGGCAGGCTCCTCAGCAGGCATTGACGTTGCTCGCGGGGCACCGCAACGTACAGCCGCGATTTGGAAGGTCTTGAGAACGACATGACTTCGGGAGATCACAACTCGACTGCCAGCCTGAACGAGTTTCAGGTGCGGGGTCTTACTGTCACTTGCCAGTACGTGGACAAAGTAATCGGCGAAATTGAACAAATCCTCCATTCCGCTGCATCGAAAGCTGCCTTTCCTCGCTACATCGAAGATGTCACCCCAACGCAGAGAAGAACCATCGAGGACTATCTCGCTCGGATTCGAGCACAGCTCGCACGGGTTCTCGACGGACAAGGAATCCCACGTCCAGAGGCGTGGGTTCCGACGAGCCGGGCCGTCTATACGGCATTGACGACAATCGACATCGCGCTAGAGGAGCTACGGCCGCAGTACATGAAGGGATATGGCGAAGTAGCTCCCGAACTCGCCATGGAGCTCGAAGGAATCAGCGGAGAACTTCGCGGCCTGGTCGAACGCTTGAATCGGTACCTGATGCAGGATGCGGGACAGGACCTGCGCCAGCGGCTCCAACGGCTGGAGCAAACCTCGGGCGAGCTCGAACTATTGGGGAAGATCGAACGGGTGGTGACGGAGCGCGGGCTGGTGGAATTCCGAAGCACGATTGCAGGAATCACGGACCGCCTGGAGGATCAAAGTCTGGAAATCGCCGTGTTCGGGAGAGTGAGTTCGGGTAAGTCCTCATTGCTGAATGCGATTTTGGGTGAAGACATTCTGCCTGTCGGCGTTACGCCCATCACTGCCGTGCCGACGCGCATTCGGTACGGGGAGATGCGGCAGCTCACAGTCTGGTATGCGGAAAGGCGCCTTCCCGAGATTCTTGAAATTGGCCACTTAAGCGAGGTGGCGAGCGAAAAAGGGAACCCGCAGAACCAGAAGCGAGTCACCCGAATTATCGTAGATCTTCCGTCTGCGCGTCTCCGCAGAGGTACTACGTTTGTGGATACTCCAGGGCTTGGGTCACTGGCAACCAGCGGCGCTTCGGAGACCCTGGCCTACCTGCCAAACTGCGATTTGGGTCTGGTGCTCATCGATGCGGGCTCCACGTTGACGCAAGAAGATTTGCAGACAATTCAAGCCCTTCAAGATGCAAGCATTCCCGTCCAAGTGTTGCTCAGCAAGGCAGACCTGCTGACGCCGCAAGAAGCCGACGACCTGATCCGGTATGTGAAGGAAAACATAGTGAAACAGTGCAGCATCGAGGTCCCGGTGTACGCCGTGAGCGCAATCGCCAAACACCGCGAGCTTCTGACGCGATGGTTCGAAGCAGAGATTCTGCCTCTCTACCAGCGAAGCCAAGATCTGAAATCGCTCTCGGTGAAACGCAAGGTGGGAACGCTGAGGGGCGCAGTCGTGGCGGCGCTTTCCACGCGAGTGCGCAGGAGTAAGGGCATTTCCGGTACGGACTCCGGGGAAATTCGCGAAGTAGAGGCACGGCTGCGCCGGGCTACTGGCCAGATTCCGCAGCTGCAAAATGAATTGGAACGAGACATCCGGGCATTTTCGCGAGACACGGGCTGGCTCATGGAACGCGCCGCCGACCAACTCGCCCAAGAATGGAGGCGTGATAAGAACAGCTCCACCGGTGCTGGTCTCGTCGTCTACGAGAGCATCGTAAGAGACGTTCAGCAGCAGGCGAAGGTGTACCGCCAGCATCTGGAGAGTCTGGCCAGCGATCTTCATGCCGAGTTGAAAAATGCGGAAAAGGCCTTGGGTCTTCCCCACGGGCCTGCCGAGGAAGAATTTACCTCTGCGATTCGCTCCATGCCTGTATTCGATTTTGCTGGGCGTGATCTTCAATTTGCACCACCGTTTTGGAGCCGTCTCCTGGGCCAGGCGGGCATGCGCATTGCGGCGCGACGGGCAATCCGTTCGAAGTTGGACAGTTATTTGTCGAACGTGGTCTCGATCTATGGCGGCGTCTTTAAGGATTGGAGTTCCTCCGTTGTGAATGTACTGGCCAAGCGGTTTGCAAACTACGCGGACAGTTATCGTGCGCAAGCGGAACGGGCGCAATCGAGTTCGACCGTGGGGGCCGAGGAGGTGCAGGCATTGTTGACCGATCTTCGGGCTCTGGGCGTGGAGGTCACCGCAACGGAGGCCGGTCTGCCAACTGTGTCAGCCGATTGATGGCAACAGCGCGCGGGGTTGAAGTGGTGAACAAAACCAAGGTGAACGCGAGGTGTGATGGGCAAATATTTCATGGTCGGAATCGGTGGGTTTCTCGGAGCGATCGCGCGGTTCTGGCTGGGCGGCTACGTGAGCATCAAGATGGGGACGCGGTTTCCCTACGGCACGTTTCTCATCAATTGCACAGGCTCCTTCTTAATAGGGTTTATCGTCACGTTGCTGGCGGAGAAGACGCACTGGAGCCCGAACTGGCGCTACCTGATCCCCATCGGTTTTATTGGTGCGTACACTACGTTTTCGACCTTTGAGTACGAGACATTTCGCGTGATTCAGGACGGGGAACTCTTGATGGCGTTCCTGAACGTCGTGCTGAGTGTGATCGTGGGTTTCTTGGCCGTATGGATGGGAGTGGTTGCCGGGAGGTTAATCGCATGAACGGAGCAAGGGCAGTTCGAGACGTGCCGATGACGGAAGCGGCAGCCCACGGGGCATGTGTGCTTTGCACGGTGCTGAGGCATCACCAGACGCAGTTGGTCGAGATTACAAGTCTTCGAAAAGCCACCCACCTTTGCAACCATCACGCATGGTCGCTGGCGCGCTCCGCACCAGCGGTGCTTGCGGCGGACGTTTACAGACAGGTTCTCGATTCGCGGCTGAAGGCGGAAGCGCGCTCAGGAGAGCGCGTCTGCGATTTTTGTGCAGACTTGCGCCGAGAGGAGGAGACGCGGCTACAGGAGTTGGTCGAGAGTATGAAAGTACCCTCCTTTGTCGATTGGATGCGGCAGAGCGGGACACTTTGCTTATGGCACGCTGAGCGGCTGTCCCAAAAGCTGCCGTTGAATTCGCGCAGGGTAGTCGCAGAAATTCTCGCCCGGACCGCCGAGGAACTTCAAAACGATCTCGGGAAATGTGCCGTCCAAGCGAAACAAGGACAGCATGCCGGAGGGGGCGTGCTGGGCCGGGCGGCTGAGTTTCTTGTATGTCAGAGAGGCATTCCTGGAGAGGAGACGCCATGTTGAAAGTCGGACCCGCAAAAAAGGTGGTCATCTACGTTGGTGAGGACCATCAATATCACGGGCATGCGTTGTATGCGGCGATTCTCGACTACCTGTTCTATCACAAGGTTTCGGGGGCAAACGTGGTGCGCGGCATGGCGGGGTTTGGCGCGGACCACCATTTGCACAGCACGCGCATTCTTCGTTTGACGGAAAACCTTCCGATCAAAATTGAATTCATCGAGAGTCCGGAGAAAGTGGAAGAACTTCTTCCGAAGTTGCACGAAATGGCGGGCACCGGGCTTATCGAGGTACAGGACACCACGGTGGTGAAGCCCGCTGAAGTTGCCAAAAAGACCGAATTCCGCGACGAGCAGCAACATGCCCTGAAGCGCGAGGGCAAAGCCAAGCTGATGCGGATCTATGTCGGCGAAAACGACAAATGGCATGAAAAACCGCTCTACAAAGCCATTGTCGAATGCATGCGCGCGAACGACATCGCTGGCGTGACGGTATACCAGGGAATCCTCGGCTACGGTGCGAATCGGCGCATCCACCACCGTTCGGCGCTCAGCTTCTCTCATGACCGGCCCATCATGCTTTCGGTCATCGACACGGAAGAGAATTTGCGGAAGATGGCGCCGCTGCTGGACGAGATGGTGCAGCAGGGACTGGTCGTCCTGTCCGACGTGGACATCATCAAGTACACGCACGACTACGTTGCCGAGGAACGCCGGAAGGAGCAGCGCCAATGAAGCTCGAAGGAAAGGCCAAACTTCTGCGTCTCTATTTTGGCGAGGACGACAAGTGGAAAGGCCAGCCTCTGTACCGCGCGGTCGTTGAAAAGTGTCGCGAACTGGATATTGCGGGAGCGACGGTATTTCGCGGAGTGGAGGGATATGGTGCAAGCACCTTGATTCACCGTGCTTATCTGCTTTCCATCTCACGGGACACTCCCATTATGGTGAGCGTGGTGGATTCCGAAGAGAAGATTCGCAAGCTCATTCCGGTTCTTGATGAGATGGTCGACGAGGGCCTAATCGCCATGTCGGATGTGGAAGTGATCAAGTACGTCCACCAGGACGCGCAGCGCTCGCAGTAGCGTGAGCAAGGGGGCTTCTGGATGCCTGTGAGTAGTGTAAAGGTCCGAATTTCCGTCGATTCGCAGGAGTACGCCTATCCACCTGAGTGGGCGGAGTTGGCCAAGGAATTCCTTGATGCATTTCTCGCGGACAAACTTGGGTCGGTGCAGGCTCACCGGAGGAGGAGCCGTTGAGCGCTCCCCGCTCCATGCTCGCCGTCTCTGCTGAGGCAGAAATCCTCCTCGGCCGGCAGAGCGAACTGGCGCGTCTTCAGGAAGCTATTCGGAAACGCGAGAGTCTGCTGATTTGGGGAGCTTCCAATTCCGGGAAAAGTGCGCTGGTGGCTCGCGCTCTCGCGAATCTGCCGGAAAGAATAACGCGGCGCTGTGTCTGTGCCCATGGCAACGGAGCCCCGCAGGAAATCCTGCGAGAAATCGCGCAAGGATTTGCGGAGGATTCGCTGTTCCGCTCGAAGTTCCGTGCCGATACGGGTTTTGGGACCTCTTACGCGCATTGGGTGAAAGCACAAACCAGCTTGCGGTTACGCGGCCTGCTCTACCGCGCGTCAGGCGCTGGCGAATACTGGATTTTTCTGGAAGACCTCGTGCCAATGACGCACATGCTGGCGCGCATTATCAAGGAATTGATGTTGAACCAGGAAACTCCCATTTACGCGGTCGCGCAGGGATGGACGTACAGCGAACTGGGCCATGGCGCCCAATTGTATTGGAACGACCGGCAAAGATTGCATGTCGGCGGGCTTACTTTGCCCGTGGCGAAGGAACTCCTCGAAATGTGCATACGGCGCTTCGGACTCGAGGGGTTTGATCTCGAAGGCTTTCGCGAGGACATTCTCGAATTCAGTGGACTGCTCCCTGGCGCCATCGTCCAGATGTGTGCCGCGGCTGCGGGTGCGCACTATCACTTCGAGGGGCGAATCAAAACGAAGCTGCTTCATGTGGATTATTTGATGAACCATTGTGAAGGTTCACCTGCGAATGCGGTTTGTAAGAGGAATTTCTGAAATCACACCTGGATTGCTCACGGTTGGGAAAGGTCCGGTAAGGTTGCACAATGACAACGCACAGGACAAATACTCTGGCGAATAACGATTCCCATGGACCAAGAGGCAAGGGGGAGGTTGGCACTTCCGAGGGAGTTGATGTTGGTTCAGCCCTTCAGCGATTAGCGGAAATTGCCCGTGAGTTTGGCTCCGAATGGGTTGCGGATGATGCTTCGGGGCTGGCCGAGCGTGTGGCGGAAGGCCGCTTTTATGTGGCATGCATCGGGCAGTTCAAACGCGGGAAATCGACAGTCCTGAATGCTTTGCTAGGAGATTCGGTCCTGCCCACTGGTGTGGTTCCCATTACCGCCGTCCCGACAGTCGTCCGGTTTGGGAGAACGCGGAGGGCGCAGGTGCGGTTCCGCGGCGGAAACTGGCTGGACGTCAGGCCGGAGGAATTGCAACAGTTTGTCTCGGAGGAACACAATCCTGAAAATGTCAAGGGCGTGGCTGGGGTGGAAGTTTTCGTGCCCAGCCCTCTTCTGGCCACCGGCATGTGTTTCGTGGACACACCGGGGCTCGGTTCGGTGTTCGCCGGCAATACAGCCGCGACCCAAGCGTTTATTCCCCATATCGATGCCGCACTTGTGGTTGTCGGTGCCGATCCCCCGATCGCAGGAGAGGAACTCACGCTAGTGGAGGAAGTAGGTCGGCAGGTGCGTGAAGTGATTGTTGTGCTGAACAAGGCGGACCGCACCTCGGACGACGAACGCAAGATCGCGGAGTCCTTCACGCGAAAGGTCTTGGAAAAGCGTCTCGGGAGGCCCATCGGCCCGATCTACGAAGTGAGTGGGGCCGAACGGCTCGAGCATCGCGGCCCGGAGCGGGACTGGAACAAGCTTGTGGAAGCCCTTCAAGGAATGATTGTGGAGTCCGGCCGGGACATCGTCCGGCGCGCCGGAGAGCGAGGTGTCCATCGCTTGGGCGAAGAACTGTTAAACATCGCTTTCGAGGAACGTGACGCGTTGTTGCGCCCCATCGAAGAGTCGGAACAGCGCATTGCAGCCATGCGGACGACAATAGCCGAGGCGGAACGGTCACTCCACGATCTGAGCTATCTCTTTATGGGTGATCAGCATCGCCTCTCCGATCTGTTTCTTGAGCGACGAAAGACCTTCCTCGCAGAAACTCTGCCCAAAGCCAGAGCGGAGTTCGAGAGGGAGTTGCAAGACATTCCCCGGCGTTACGGTCCGCGTTTCCGTCGTCAGGCAATGCACCTCGCGCAAACCGTTGCTTCGCGCAACGTGCTGCCGTGGCTAACCACGGAGCAAGCCCGCGCCGAGGAAGAGTATCGCGCGGTCGCGACTCGGTTCGTCAACATCGGGAATGATTTCCTAAAGAAGCTGGCGGAATCCGGTGTTCCGGAACTCGCACGTATGCCAAATGCGCTTGACCCTGAAAAAGGTTTTCGCGTGCGGTCACGGTTCCGCTTCGAAGAGTTGATCAACGTCGCTCAACCATCCTCGCCTCTGCGATACCTGGCGGACGTTGTTCTCGGCCTGATCGGAGCCTTTTTCGTAATCGAAAGAAAATCCCGGGACTTCTTGGAATATCTGGTGGAAATGAACAGTACGCGAGTGCAGTCGGACGTTGTCGATCGCGTGCAGGAAAGCCAGGGACAGCTCGAAGTGGAGATCCGAAAGCTGCTTCACGAGGTGAGCCGGGTTGCAGAACGCGCGCTGGAGAATGCCCGCGAGGCCAAGGAGCAGGGCGCCGCGGCGGTGGAAGCCAAGCTCGCTCGCCTGCGCGCCAGGGAAGAAGAGATTCAAACCCTGCTGGAGGGCTGAGGAAATCCACGAAGGTGCGGCTAGCATGCAGGTTACTCCAATGGCGGACGAATTGGAGACACGGCTGGTACAGGCACGGACCCAGGAAGGTGACGGGCTCGCTGCCTTGCTCCATGACCCGAACCCTGAGGTCCTCGCTTCACTCCTGGCGAATCCGCACCTGCAAGAAGCGCACGTCCGGGTGCTGGTGCACCGAGCCGACCTCCCGGCGATGATTCTCGAATCGATTGCCCGCGAGCCGCGGTGGATCCGGAGCGAGCCCGTCCGGCTAGGTCTGGTCCAACATCCGCACACGCCGAGACTCGACGCGCTCACGCTTCTACGCCAACTCTTCGTATTCGACCTGGTGCGTGTTTGCATGCACCCGGCTTCTCCCCCCGAGGTCCGCCGTGTGGCGGAGGAACTCCTGGTCGAGCGCGCCTCCCAACTCCCGACCAGTGACAAACTCAAACTTGCGCGACGGGGACCTGCTCGTACTGCCGGGGCGTTGTTGGCCGAGGGGCACAGTGATGTCCTCCCTGTGGTGCTCGTAAATCCGTTCTTGAACGAGGCCCAGGTGCTGCGCGTGCTTGCGCGCACAAGCACACCCAAACAGGTAATCGTGGCGGTGGCCGAGCATCCCAAATGGAGCGTGCGCTACAACGTGCGTCTCGCCCTGTTGCGCAGCGTCCACACACCAGTCAGTGTGGCTCTTCAGTTCTTGCCCAATCTTCTTCTGCACGATTTGCGAGAACTCCTGCGCGCCGGGGGCGTAGCAACCCATCTTCGGGAACACGTGAAACGAGAGATCGCCCGCCGTAGCAGAGCAAGTCCGCTCCGCGGACCTCATTGAGTTCTCCTTAGTGAACCATTTTTCAAGCGGCGGAACACCTAGGCGGGGAATCAGGCCCGCTCCTTGCCGTGAGCGGGGTACATTATCGTCACACCGTTTCGCTTTACGAAACTCCGTTGGAACAGAACTCTAATCGTAGAAACGAATGCCCGCCATAAGCTGGCCGCCTTAAAGGGGCAGGCAAGAAGCAGGTGGCCCGGGCGGGTGCTTCGCCTGTGTCAGAACTGTGTCAAAACCCTATCTGTTTTGGTTGTTGGGGTTAGCTTTCGAGCGAAAAGCAGATGCCCCAAGTTATTGTAAATAAACAAAAATGGAAGGAAGCGATAGAGGGTTTGGAAGTGTTTCGCGAGCTTGCAGAGCAGGTGCTTCGGCGCTTCAGCTATACCGCTTCACAATTGAGACCATTCTCCTCGGAGCTGACACCGTACAATGTCTTCCGGCAAAGTTAGCGTGCAAAAGGCTGGTCCTAGAAATCTGCTTCGGACCAATCTCGGTGCACTCTCGGTGCACTATAGACTGCAAATCAGGACATCCGATGCAAATGACAGCGTCGTAAGTTATTGAATGCAAATAAAACGGTGTGAGCACGAACAGGGCAGAATGAATTAGCAATCCGCTGCAAATCAGGTAACCTCACAACACCTCACAGCACTCCAGATCACCCCAGATCACCTGAGAACGCGATCGCGGTGCGGTTTGGAAAACCGCTGCCTCCCGTGCTTTTGCTGAGAAGCCCTTGTAGGCAAAGCCCCTGCTTCCAAAGCAGGTGCTTTTCCAGGTCTATGGGTCGCTACCTTAATAAGGGAAAGGTCTGGAATCGAATTCCCACGGGGACGGTTTCGCCGAGCTGTTGGATCTTCACAGGTCACCTCACCCGTTTGGCGCTTTCTGGTTCGTTGTAGACGGCTGGATGCTCAAGCGCTACGCTCGGGCCACTTTGAATCAACAGTTTGCCGGGGCTGGCGTCAGAAATGAACGGTGAATTCGAGATAGAAGAGGTTCGGCACGCCTTGGAATTCACCGGTCGGGGATGACACGAAGAGGTGGCCGCCCGCGGTCAAGTCCGCATTGTTGGTGAGGCTATAACTTGCAACGGGCATGAAGAAGACACTTGCGCCTTGCGCATCCACGACTGTATACGCCTCCAGGTGAAACAAAGGCGTGACCGCATAACGCGTACCCGCGGAAATGAAATGGCGATGAAGCGTGAAGATCTCGTTAGTGAATTGCAACAGCGCGGAAGGATTCGGGGGCTGACCAGGTGTTGTTCCGAGTGGTTGGCCTTGATTGTAGAAGTACTCCCCGACGAGGTAGAGCTTGCTGTTCAAGGCATAGTCCGATCCAAAGGCTAGGCGCAAGGCGTTGGCCTGAGACGAACTTGGTCGCAGAGTGTAAGTCAATTCGCCGCAGAGTCCCGCGCCTCGCCACTGGCCGGCAAACGTGCCTCCTGCCATCCAGTCTTGGCGGAAGCGGCCAGCGAAGGCGGCGAGGTCAAAATTGTGGATATTCGTGGAGATTCGCGTCGCTTCAGTGGAGCGCTCGATGCCGTTCTGCGGCGCGTACACGATGGACCAGCGAAGATTTTCCGGCAGGCGGAGAGAGAGCTGCGCGGCGTCAACTCCTTCCCGCTCGTCGGCTTCGACCTGCAAGGGGCTGATGGGATTGAAGACGTCCGCGGGACTCCAGAAATGGGCTGTTCCCCAAGCGATTCGCTGTCGGCCCAGCGTCAACTCCGTGATGCCGCGGCGCACGGTGATGTATCCGCGATAAAGAGAGGTATCCCAGTAGGCGTTCGGCTCGTTCACTAAGACATGCAACAAATCGAAATAGGTGTTGTCCTGGCGCAGGCGTACCAGGTTGAAGTCCGGCTGCGTGATCAGGTTGCCGAAGTGGAGTTCGTTGTCGTAGTCCAAATGGACGAAGAGCGTGTGTTTCCAGTCGCTGTCAAAACTCAGACGCACGCGATTGAGGCTGTCCTCATAGGGATCACCCGCGTAATAGGAGTGCGAGTAGGAAAACAGGCTTCGGAAATAACCGCTGAAGCGATATTGAAAGCTCGGAGAGGAATCCTGCGCGCAGGCCTGCGAGGCGAGTAGAAAGATCACCGCGAGCAGCACGCTGCGTCTCATGTGGGAACCGCATTCGCTCCCGGAACGGGCAGTTCATCCGCGATCACGGCGCCGTCTTTCAAGCGAATGAGTCGGTGGGCGCGCTCCATGACCTGGGGGTCATGCGTGGAGAAAACAAAGGTGACGCCCTTGTCGCGATTCAGCCGCTCCATCATGTCCAGGAGCAGCGCGGCATTGGCCGAATCCAGGTTCGCAGTGGGTTCATCCGCAAGCACCAGTTCGGGCTCGGTCATGATGGCCCGAAGGACCGCAACGCGCTGTTGCTGCCCACCGCTGAGCTCGTTGGGGCGCTTACTCCCGACTTCCGCGAGTCCCACAACATTTAGAAGCTCCCGCGCACGCTGCCGCCGCTTCTCCGTTTTCATTCCCTGCA
Organism: Candidatus Acidiferrales bacterium; assembly: GCA_963702915.1. Lineage (GTDB taxonomy): Bacteria > Acidobacteriota > Terriglobia > Acidiferrales > UBA7541 > Acidiferrum. The sequence continues at coordinate 3,606,872 of OY969770.1, read as the reverse complement.
AGGCGGGAATGAATTCGAGATTTTCCACGACGCTCAGGACTGGCAAGAGATTGAAAGCCTGAAAGACGAATCCGATATGATGCAGCCGGAAATCTGCAAGCTGATCGGCGGGAGTGGCGGTCAGGTCGACTCCCGCTATCTGAATCCTTCCCGCATCTGGCCGGTCGAGTCCGCCCAACACATTCAACAGCGTGCTTTTCCCCGAGCCCGACGGCCCGGTGATCGCCGCGAAGGACCCTTGCTCCAAGCTGAACGTTACGTCCTTAAGCGCGTGAACATCCACGTGGTCGTGATACGTCCTGGAAACATGCTGGATTCTCACGAGGACCACATCCAGGTCAGACATGCCGTATTGCCTCGACTGGCCGGAGCCGGGCCGCGTGGAAGGCGGGGTAGAGTGACACCAGCAGGACCACGGTGAGTACGGCCAGATTGGAGTAAAGAAGATTAGATATGGTCAACTCCGAATACACCCGGCTGGTGGTAATGCCCAGGGCGGCTGCGCCCGAACTGAACGATGAGAGGTCAATACCGCGTGTGGCGAAATATTGCGTAAGGGTTGAACCTAACAGAGTCCCTGCTACGATTCCGACGAGGCCCAGACCGAAAGCTTCCTCCACTACAAGTTTCACAATCTCCCTCGGCTTGGTGCCCAAGGCCATCATCACGCCAAACTCCCGGACCCGCTCAAAGATGGACATCATCATCGTGTTCAGAATTCCTATCGAGATCACCACGAAAAAGATCAACACGATGATGTAAAAGAACTCGTCATCTATCTGAATAAACTGCTGGATAAAAGGCTCGACCTGCCACCAAGGCAAAACCTCAACAGGCTCGCCAGAGAGCATCTTATTCAAGGCTTGTAGAGAAGCGGTAACCTGGCGAGAGGATTCCAGCAAAAGCGCGGCCTCGGTGATCCGGCTGTCGAGCGCGAAGAGAGTTTGAGCATCCGAACGCAAGACGAAAACTACGCCCTCGTCCATTTCCGGGGAGCCTGATCGGAAAATGCCGGCGACCCTGAACAGCTGCGCCCCCATGGAACCGTCAGCGGCCTGCACCATGAGGACAACCTTATCGTCATAGGAAGCCTTCAAGTGTGCTGCCAGCCTGTCGCCGAGCAGAACAGGACGCTGCATGCCATTTGCCAGGTACTTCCCTTGCACGATGGCATTTTGGATGGTCGTCACCGTCCGCTCCTGGGCAGGATCGACGCCGAGAATCTGCACTCCACTCGAGTTTTCCGATGTGCTCGCCAGACCGCCGCCCAGGACGCGGAACGAATAACCACGCAAAGATGGCAGCGAACGGATTGCCTGGGTGACCCTTTCGACGTCGGGCAGCGTCTTGCTCAGTCCCGGATCGTCGCGGTACCCGAAGCGGTGAATCTGAATGTGGCCGATCTCAGCCCGAACCGAGTTGTCCACCATCTGGTCGTGAAAACCGTCGCCGATGCCGCGCATGAAGATGTTGAAAGCGAGACCCAGTGCGATGGCCACAACGGTAAGCAGCGACCTCCGGCGGTTGCGCCAGATATTTCGCCACGCCATGCGGAAGAAAAGCATACTCGTCTCACGCCCCTAGAAGGGTTGTCGCAGATTCTCCTGAGTAAACACTGAATTCGGAATCGGCCGGTCGAGCCTCAGGTTGTTGTATTGCAGCAAGGTCTCATGACCGGGTTTGTCCACCGAAACCATCTTCCAGCGCATGGGATAGAGCTTTCCGCTGGCTTCGCGGATATCGTCGAGAGTCAGAGTTTTCTGCAGCTTGCCTTTGGCGTTGTAGTATTCCTCGACGCGCGGGATGGCGTCCGCTTTGCGAATGTAAAGCACGATTCGGGTCCAGACCACGGGAGCATCCGGTTTTGCTGTCGCGACAATCCGGTAGCACATGTCCCCGCCTTCGATTGCCTCGCCATCCAGTCGGTGTTCGTAGTCCTTTACAAGGCTGCTTTCGCGGACCAGATCGTCGTTTGTGAAATCGCTGCCCATCCAGGATTCGAGCATCAGCGAAGGAGGAATCTTGATGATGCGCTCGACGGAGGGCAGGTAGTTCCACATGTTATTTCCGAGGCGCAGCGTGCCCGTGCCGGCTTCCTTTGCGGGTCCGGTGACGCGAATGAAGGTTTTGTCCGGGTTGACCGCCCAGTAGCGCAACTGGAGCGTGCGTTGCCAATCGGGAGTCTTTACCGTCATGGTGACTGAGCCGTCTTCAGTCTTGCCTCTCACGGCATCGTCACTGCGGCGAACGAACTCGTCCGCATTCGGTTGCTGCGCCAAAACAGTTGAGGCTCCCACAGCAATGGATATCCAGAAGGCGCCTGTTACTAACAACGTGAATGCGGTTTTTCTATGCACGGTATCCTTCTTCGCAACCTACGGTGGGTGTTTCCCGCCCGTCCGAGCATCACGTGTCTCTCCTCCGCTGGTGCCTGCGCTTCACCGGCTTTCGGCTTTCATGCCGTCAAGCATGGTCCGAAGCGAAGCCTCAAAGAAGTTCTCGAATGGAAAGGCCTTGGGCTCAAGTGCCCAGAGCAGGATTAAACCCTCGCACAGTCCCGTGATGGCGGCAGCCGTTTGTTCGACATTCACTTTTCGGAATTCGCCACGCTCGATTCCCTCTCGCAGCACAGCTGCCAGTTCGGCGCAGTACCGGACATAGAGTTCACCGAGAAAATTGCGGACCCACTTCTGCCGCACGGCTACTGCATAGAATTCAAGGGTGAGTGCGCGCGGCATCCGCTTGACCACCGTTGCAACTTCCCGGCTGTACCGCAGCAGTCGCTCGCGGACGGTTCCTGGGCCCTGCTGCAGCACTCGCACCTTCTCTAGCTCTTGGGTGAAGAAGCGCTTCATCAAGGCGCCGATGAGGCGGTCCTTGCTCTTGAAGTACCAATAGAGCGTGCCCTTGCTCAGGCCGGAGCGCTTGACAACGTCATCGACACTGGCGTCGCCGAGCCCCATTTCGCTGAAAACCTCAAGCGCGGCGTCCAGGATTTCGTTTTTTCGGTCCTCACTCAGATCGGCGCGCTTCGCCATGGAATCTCACCATTGCTCTAGACTGGCCGGTCTAGACCGACGGGTCAGTCTACATAAAGCATACGAAGCAAGGACCTGTGGTGTCAAACCTTTCTTTTTTCAGCGCATGTCGCCGGCGCGGCGCCACTGCCAGAACTGGGCGGCCTGATCATTGGTGAGTGAGGAGGTATGGTCCTCAACAGGATGACCAAAGTATGTTCTTACTGCGAGTAAGAGAGCAGGGAATTAACGATTAAGAGGCTGAGTGAATGGAAGGGTAGAGAGCCCTTGCTCACCTGGGGCACTGACTCGCAACGGCGTGGGATTCCTGAGTTGGTCGTCTAAGTCCCGATAAAGTCGGGAAACCGGACGTCCCCTTCCAGTACTTTTCTCAGACGGCATTGCAGCACTGCTTGCCCTTCATCGCTTCGGATAGTTCGCGCAGAATCAAAGGCAAGAGAGCCAGAGCAGCGACCGGTTCTGCCCATCTCACTCCCCGAATCGCATTGATAGCCAGGCCGACCAATGCAATCAAAGCCAAACAACCCCGCTGCTGCTACTGCCACGAACCTCGGGGGCAGAGGAAGAAGTCTGATCCAACAAGCGTGGGGCATCACTTTTGGACAAGCCTCGGTTAGCGCGACGTGATTGGTGATCTCACTACACTCAGCTTTACCAGATAGGTGTAAACTGAAAAATGGTGTGATTTGCTGCTTCCTTGAGAAATTTATCTGCCCCATTTTGGGCCAACTAGCTCGTCACTGCGGCGATTCTGGATGAAACGCCGGACAGCGGAGCCGATATGGCGACGTTTCTGAATGTAGGGCGAATGGATCGCGCCTTGCGCGTGGGGCTGGGGATCGCTCTTGCGATTACCGGAATCCTTGTCAATGGCCATTCTTACCTTGGCTGGGCGCTTGGAATCGCAGGAGTTTTGGTAATTCTTAGCGGTACCTGTGGGATATGACTGACGTATCGCGTGCTCGGGCTGAGCACGAAAAAGAGTAATGATAGGGCCGCCTGACGCGCTCGTTTCCGGGTTCCAAAACGATGGTTGTTTTCAAATGCGGGCAAGCATTACCCGGATCGCCTCAAGATCAGCGTGAGTCCGGCTTGGTAGCGCAGATGAGGACATATCCGAGTTGCCCCTGTTTTACCGCTGCCATTGCGCTGCCCGCCATCTTTTTGGCCGCTACCAGATCAACACCGGGCAGTTGGAGTTTGTTCAGTCCTGTCAAGATCTCCGCGCCCAGCAGTTTGATGCGAATCTGATTCACCATCTCTTCAAGAGCGCAATTCTGCTGCTCGATGCTAACCACGGAGAATCCGGCATCTTGAAGGAAGTGGGTGTAGCCTTCCACGGTCTGGGCATCGCCGATGCAGGCAATCCATGCGAGCAACCCGTCTAATTCCTGCGGGAGTACTCTTTCTCGGGTGAGATCACTGATGCCTATGTGCCCTCCCCGACGCAGCACGCGGAAGAACTCTCTAGCGGAAGCCGCCTTGTTGCGAAAGGTACAGAAGGCGCATTCACAGATCACGGCGTCGAACAATCCGTCCGGAAACGGAAGAGTTTCTGCATCGCCACGCTCAAAATGCGCGCGAGCGTCTACATGCTCGGATTGTGCCAGTGACCGTGCAGCCGCTACACTCTGATCTCCGTAGTCGATGCCGAATACTTCGCACCCGAACTCTTTCGCTAGGAAGATCGCCGTAGTCCCATTGCCACACGCCACATCCAGAACCCGGCTGGCCGGACCAAGGCCAAGCATGCGCCCGAGCCGACCAGTCATTCCCAACCCGCCCGGATGAAACGAGTCGCCCAGCAGAAAACGAGTGAGGTCGCTTTCGTACAATCTGGCGCAGCACTGTTTCACGTGCTCGTTGCCGGGGGGAACGATAGTTGCGTCGTCCTTCGTAGCCATGAAATTCACCGCCGCGAGTCGATATCGACTAGCCCTGTGGCAGGAACCTCCACCTGCTTTACGTTGAATTCGATGGGTCGGGGCTCGAACCTGCGACCTTCTGCCCTCGCCCGCCTGCGTTCGGGCTCAAGGGCCTCAAGTTGCTTTCTCGCCTGTTCGCGGTACCCGATGGTGTTGTAAGCGCAGAACGGAACCTGCTTGCCGCCCGGCAACAGGAATTCCTTGCAGCACTTCATGAGGTTCTTTTGGTTGAACGTCCAAGGGTCCATGAAATCTTGCAGCATGATCATCATCATGTGCTTCGCCAAATCACCAAGGTTGAAATCAGGAACACTGCACGCCTGACAGGACATCAAAATCTGATCGACCGATTTCTGCGAGCCCGCCACCGAGGAAGATGACCACAAACCTTCCAAAGCCCGCTTCACCTCCAAACTGAAATCCGGCAGCACGCGGTTGGAAATGTAGTCGAGGTAGTCGTAAACATTGACGATCCGGGGCAGCGGCGTGACCTGATCTCCCTCTACAAAAGCATAGGTCACCGAGTTGCACGTAGGGAAGCAACAAGGCACCGGAACAAAATCGCTGGTTCTGAAAGTGCCTTTCGTCTGCGATTCAATCAACCGAAGAACGTCGGGAATGGTCATCCGCTTCATCGGATCGTGCTGATGGTGACGACCCGCATGGAAGGCTGGCTGAAAATTGATTCCCCGCACTGCCGGATGTCGAATGGCGAAGTCGACGATTTTTCCGATCTCATGCTCGTTCACGCCCCGCTCAATTGCCGGAACAAGGGTGACGGACAGGCCAATCTCAGTCAGCCGATCCAACGCACGCAGCTTCTCCTCCAAGATGTCCGGTTCTCCGCGTAGAATGCGATAGGTCTCCGAATCAAAGCCGTCGAACTGGAAGTAGATGGCGGGCCGGACTTCCTTGAGTTGTTCGAGGAAGCGGTCGTCACGAGCAATGCGCTTCCCGTTGGTGTTAATCATCACAAAGGAAATGTCGCGCTGCTTGGCTGCCCGGACGAATTCGATGATTTGCGGATGAATCGTAGGCTCCCCGCCCGAGAACTGGATGACTTCGGGTTTCCCCTCGGTTCTCACGAAGTCGTCGAGCATCTGTTCGACTTCTTCGAGCGTCAAGCTGAATCCGGGCCCGGCTTCTGAAAAGCACAGCGGGCAATCCATGTTGCACGCGCTGTTGACCTCAATGATGCCGAGACAGGCGTGCTGCTGGTGGTCGGGGCACAGGCCACAATCGTAGGGACATCCCTCTCGAATTTCGGTGCCGTAGGCAAGCGGGATCGTTCCCGGCTTGTTGAATTTGCCGAAACTCGTGTATGCCTCCGCATCGCCGTAGACCAACGCCTCGAACGGGCCGCATTCGGGGCATCGCTTGACCATGAAGACCTTGTTGTCCCGCAACACGATCTTCGCGTCGATCACTTTCCGGCACTTCGGGCAAATGCTGCGCGTCAGTTCGTAAAAGACATAGGTCGCATCCTTCTTCAAAACCGTGCCAACGGCTGGACTCTGACTTGGCAACGCACCATCACTCATCGACCATAGCCTCCAGAATCGACAACGCTGAGCACAAGGCTCAGCGCAGCCGCCATATCTCCCACAACAGAATCGGAGAAAGAATAGTCGTCAGCACGCAGTAGAAACAAAAGCTCCCAAGATTCGCCATGTCACGAACACCGAGGAGGTTCGCAAGCGCAGCCGCAGAAGCAAGAACCAACAGTGGTACCCATATCCAAAGCTTCGTTGTTGACCCCATCAGGAGCAAAAGGATCACCGCATAGAGAACCGCCGCGATGTATCCATCCGGGATGCCGAACGGCTTTGCAAAGGCAGCGTCAGCAACCGTCTCACAGCCCTTGGCAAAGACTGGACACCAGATGTGCCGGACCGCTCTGCTCTGGTAAAGCCCGACATAGAGCATCGCACCCATGCTTGCAGCAGCGAGTCCCATCGCCCATTCGCGATGGGAGGAATGAACGAGAAGTTGTTGCATCGGTCCGGCACTGCCTCCAGTTTCTCCCCTATGATTCCTGACAGCGAGGGAGGTTACAAGCGTCAAGCAAACCGGATTCTGTCCTGTGGCAATCAGCGCGTCGAGGAAAACCATGAAGTACGCTATTTCTTTCATCCTCTACCCCAAACTTCAATCGAGGGGAACCCCGGAATTCAGGCTATAGTGATGCCGTGGACCGCGCTCAATCTGGCGGGCGATTTCTTACGCCTGAGCAAGCCAGCCGTGTGTACAACTGGGTTGGCCGCTTTCAGGACTGGCAGGCTGTCTATGAGGGCCGCGCAATCCGGGAAGTCATCCGGCTGGGGTCGTTCGATTCTGCGAAATCAGTCTTCGAATTCGGCTGCGGCACAGGTGCTTTCGCCGCCAGGGTCTTGAGAACCTGCCTACCCTCGACCTGTCGTTACGTCGGAGTCGATGTGAGCCCCAAAATGGTTCGACTGGCGACCTCACGGTTAAGAACATGGGCAGAGCGGGCGGCCGTCAGACTCAGTGACGGCTCGGCTCGTCTGCACGAACCTGATGGTGCTTTCGACCGCTTTGTGTCGAATTACGTTTTTGACCTGTTGGCCCCCGAGTACGCCGCGACCGTCGTTTCGGAAGCATACCGGGTCTTAAAAAGCAGCGGGAAATTATGCTTGGTCAGTCTGGGATGCGGCGCATCAGGTCTTTCCAGAATTGCGACCGTGCTCTGGGAGAGGGTCTGGCGGCTCAAGCCCGAGTTTGTAGGTGGTTGTCGGCCTGTCGATTTACGCAGTTTGCTCATGCCGGGGCAATGGTCGATTGAGCATCACGTGAAGCTCGTCTCTTTCGGCTTTGTTTCGGAAGTGATTGTCGCCTCCCGGCGTTCGGAATGAACGATGCGTGGATTCCTCTGCGGACCGACGCGGCAGACCAGTTCGATCACCCTAGGCTTCGGCAAGAGAATCTGCAACCGGCATAACATATGGTTAAACCAGGTGATCATCTATCGTCCGAGCGTATGCCTGGGAAGCAGATGCTCCGAGCAGGTGCTTTCTAGCCCCGATGGTTACAAGGGTCTAGCTAGGGAACCGTTGCGGATCCGTCGGAAACCGGGGAAGTAGAGCATTCGGCTATGGCCCGAATGCTTGTGAATGCGAGATGAAGTCGGGGGTCCGCAATTTGAGGAAATCATTGGGAGTTTGTTGGTTTTCGCGTTGAGTTTCAACAACCCCTGTCATAAGAACGCAATGGTCGTTTTGGAGTCAGGAGCTGTCAGGGATAATTTTCCGGTTTGGCTGTCATTAATGACAATCAGTCTCTTCCTGGGGGCTTGCCCAACTGACAGTCGGCATTATCCGACTCTTCCGTCTCTTCCGTTCAAACGGCTCCCAAAATTATTCCAGCCCGATGGAATCTGTATGAGCATTCGATCGGGCTGGCGCTTTCCGCGGGACACGTTCAAGCAAACCGTCAGGATTCTGGCGGTTCGCTTTCACCAGCTCTAAGCTTCAACTGGCTGACTGTGCATTCAGAGAGTTCAACGTCATCGCGCACTTTGCCAAAGTATTTCGCCTGGATGAGTTTCCCCTCGGGTCCGGGATGGCAGTAGAGGTAACGCACTTCCACAACTTGCTCCACGCGTGGGAGCGGATAACGGTCAGGCACCCCAACCATCCCCATGAATCGCGGCCGATTCTCATCCAAGAGATACACAGCCATAGACCGATGGCCGTCGTCCGCCTTCTTGTCCGGCTTTGGGCCAACGATGAATGACGCCGTGGCGACAAACTTGCACTTGAAGTGCTGTCCCGCACGGCCGCCTGCATACGCGGCGTACCTGTTTTTGCAGACAAAGCCCTCGGCATTCGCATCGTGCATGGCCTTCACGAAGGCACGTTTGGCTTTCAAGGTCATGGCCGTTTCACAGACGTGAAGGGTCTGGTGGGCGCCGCGAAAAAGTTTGGTCAGGTGGACGTAGCGGGTTTCGTAGGGTTCGGCGCGAAGGTCGTTGTCGTTCACGCTGAGCAGGTCCCAGATGTAGAAATGGGAATCGGTGATTTCCCCATCCGCCAGGAAAGCCTTTGCTTGCACGAGAGCCAGCGACTCGGATAAGCGGGAGTCGATGGGGATGATTTGGCCGAGTTTGTTGATGCCGGAGTATTTTCCATCAGCCTTTTGCACGGCGAGCCGCCGCCCATCAAATTTCTGCTGGAACCACCAAGTCACATCCTCAGCCAACCGCAAAGCTTCGGGCTCTTCGATGGGCGTCAGCAATTCCGGGACGTGGCCGGAATGTTCTTTGGTGGCAGGCAACCCAACGGAGATTGGCGTGTCGCCATCCGTGGTTGCCTGAGCGATTTGATAGCCCTTGCTCGTTTTCTCTCGAAGGATGCGGTCGTATACGCGCTTCGCTTCCTCGTAGGTGCTGTTGTCCACCTTCACGTCGCTCTGCAAGGCGGAGCCGCGCCGCCCCCATTGCGCTTCGACGGACCATTTGTCGTCTTCGTTCACCAACTGCAAGTGGTATACCTTGTCGGAACTTCCCTGCCGGAAATACAGTTCTGCTCGTTCAATTTGCATTTGTTCACTCCTTTGCGTTTTCGGGTTTTGCGGTTCTTGCATCGCGGAGCGGTGCATGAAAAGCAAATGCCCTTCGTGGCGAGGGAACGCGCCTGTCCGGCCGCGCTGTCAAGGGCGCATGGGTCTGGCGTTCATCGGAGCGCAGCGAAGACCCTTGCACAGGAGAAGCGGACGGATCAGGCGCAGGGTTTAGCCAGGAAGGGCAGTTTTTGTAAGGGGTGTAGAAACAACCAGATAACGAGCAGTGAGGAATGTTCCATCCATCAGGAAAGTGATTGCATGGAGAGAGCTCATAGGTGCATAATCCCCCAAGAAAGTTAGGGGATTGTGCAAATGCCTGGACCTCATAAAGAAGCGGAGCGGCGGCTTTCGGCACTCGCTCAGGTACAGCAGGGGTTCTTTACGACGAAGCAGGCGATCCATGCGGGCTTTGCCGAGAAAACCCACGCCTACCACGTGCGGGCCGGAAACTGGATTCGGGAGTATCGCGGCATCTATCGGCTGGCCGATTTCCCGACCGGTGATCGGCCGGATCTGATGCTGTGGTACCTGTGGTCGCAAAACCGCAAGGAAGTTCCGGAAGGGACTTACAGTCACGAAACGGCTCTCAGCCTCCACGAACTCTCCGACATCATGCCTTCGAAGCTGCAGATGATCGTTCCGAAACACTTCCGCCGCAACAGCCGGATTCCGGAAATTCTGGAGCTTCACCGGGCGGACCTGGCCGGAGAAGAGGTTCAGGAGATGCACGGAGTGCGAGCGACGCGTCCCCTGCGCACGATCGCGGATGTCGCGAGGACCGGCCGCGTGGATCGAAGCCAGCTTCGGAAGGCGGTCGAGGAAGCGCTGCGTCGCGGACTGTTCACTCGAAAACAAATCGACGCGCTGTCAGACACTGACGTGCGAAAGTCGCTGCGAAAGCTCGCCGGGCGGCCGCGCTGATGGACGAAACAAAGCAATACAAAACGGCGAGCGCCTTTCGCGCTGCGCTGGAGGCACGGCTACAAACGAGCGCGCGGGATGAGAAGACCGACCTCCAGCGGCTCCGCAGGCAAGTCGCTTTTGATCGCCTGCTGGCGAGACTGTTCTCGAAGGGGCCGAAGTCGAACTATCCGTGGGTGCTCAAGGGTGGTTATGCGATGGAACTGCGCATTCGCTCAGCGCGGACGACGAAGGATATCGATTTGACGGTGCATGACGGAACGCCTCTGCCGAAAAATGCGAAAGAGCGGGGGGAGGAGGTTCGCACGATGCTGCAGGAAGCGGCGGGAGCGGATCTCCATGATTATTTCGAATTCCTCGTTGGCGAAGCGCGGGAAGAATTGGGCGGTGCTCCAGAAGGCGGGAGCCGTTACCCCGTCGAGGCGCGCATGGATGGGCGGGAATTCGCGCGCTTTCACGTCGACGTTGGTATTGGGGACGAAGTGCTGGAGCCGCTGGATGTGGTGGAAGGGCGCGACTGGCTGGCCTTTGGCGGCATCGTGGCGCCCTCCTTCCCGGTAATTTCCGCGGAACAGCAATTCGCCGAGAAGCTCCATGCCTATTCGCTCCCGCGTCGTGAGCGGGCGAACACGAGAACCAAGGACCTGATCGACATGGTGCTTCTGATCCGGCAGGAGAAGCTCGACAAACCCAGAGTGAAGCTTGCGCTCGGAGCGACGTTCGCGAGGCGAGCGACACACGACGTGCCGGAAAACCTCGAACCACCCCCAGAAGAGTGGGCACCAGTTTTTGGAGCACTGGCTCGGGAATGCAGCCTCGATGTGAGTCTCTCTGATGGATTTGAGATCGTGCGGGGCTTTGTCGCGAAGATTCGAGAGCGATAGGCGGGAAGCGACTGACGGGTGTCTGCGAGGTACGACCATGAGACTCAACCGCGGAGATCGAATCGCGGGGGTAGACGGCCTGCGCCTGCGAAACTATTTTCGGCGCTACGGCGGAAACGTGAACTACCGAACGCTCATGGAAGAGTTTTCGATGACGAAGCGGCAAGCCCAGGACGTGCTTGACGCTTTGCTGAAACTCGAAATGATTAGCCCGTGTGAGTTTCAGCACGACAAGAAGATGGTGTGCTACGAAACGACGATCCGAGGAAACGCCCTGGGAATGGCGAAGGCCGGTAAGCCGGTGAAGCGTGCGTCCGCCGGAGGGGTTCTCCGGGAGTTATTGGATCGAGTGAAAGCGGTAAACGATCGGCAAGATTTGGCGTACAGGGTCGAGTCCGTAGTTGTCTTTGGCAGCTACCTATCGGATGCGAAGCGGGTGAACGATCTGGACGTTGCGGTGGAGTTGAAACCCCGGTCCAGTGACGACGCGAATTGGGAGCGGCTTTGCAAGGCGAGCTACGAACGCGCAGAGATGGCAGGACGACGGTTCCGAAACGTTGTGGAGCAAGTTGGCTGGCCGCAACTCGAAGTTCTGGGGATTCTGAAGAACAGGTCGCGGACGATCAGCTTTTGTGAGTGGCGATCATTGCTACGGATGGACGACCTTCGCTACTGCGTCGTGTTCGGCGACAAAGAGGGGATTGCCGGGTTGCTGAAAGGCGGGCAGGCTACGGAGTTGGCCGGGGAGGATTCGAATGAGTTGCGGTAGTGGACCAATGTTAAGCGAGTTCGTCCGTGACCCAACTCGTGAGACTGTTCGCAATCTTCAATGCTGACGGGATGGCTGGCTTCGTTTCGGGTTCATCCAGAATGGGCGGAGAGAATGCAGAACCCATCGGTTTGTAACCAAAGGAACTGCGCACGCTTCATCAGATTGGGGGGCACTGGCATCCAAGCCTGCAGGAGCGCACAGCTTCCCATCCTTCCCTGATTATGAGTGGGACAAGAGTCAAGGCAGCCAGCGGATCGGCCCACGATTTACCCCAGATGGCGTTCACGGCCAAACCCGCGAGCGCGATCCAAGCCATGTATGCGCAGAGGGAAGATTCGGCTGCGTCGGCTTTCAGAGCGGCGCTCGATGTAATGGCAGCCAACCGCCGTTTCCGGCTGGCGAGCCAAGGCATTCCAACTGCGGAGGCCAACAAGATTCCGATTCCCACAAGACTCCGCTGCGCTTCACGATATCCAAGAAAATTCAGAGTAGAAGTCAGTATCACCAGTCCAGCTAGCACGAAAAGCAAGACTCCCGCAATCCGAGCTGCCCGTGCCTCGTTGAGAGTGAACCGAAAACGCCAGAACACGACGGCTGCCGAAAGCAACTCGATCAAGCTGTCTCCACCAAAAGCGAAGAGAGCAGGACTATGCGAACTCCAAGCCGTCCCGAGCGAGACGACAGCCTCCACGGTCATCCAGACGATGGTGAGGACCTGAAGATGGAGAATGCGGCGAGAGATATTAGGCAGCTCGGATGATGTGGCTGCGTTCATGGAACAATCTTGGCGATTTGGTTCATTCGATCTTACAGCAGCAATACAGAAACTGCTGTGTCGTGCCAAACGGTGTGTGGTGCAGTTCTTTGGAGCTCTCGATCAAGCGAAAGCGTGCACCAAACTGGTCGTGGAGCGATGCGGAGTCATAGCGCACGACCTCAAGTCCGCTGCATTTTGTGGGACCTTCTGGCCCGAACGTGCTGATGATTACGTGACCGCCAGGCTTGACCGCGCGGGCCACCTGTCTCACATACGCAGCACGGTGCTCCGCTACGGTAAGAAAATGAAAGACTGCGCGGTCGTGCCACAGGTCGTAAGCTATTGGCTCAAGCTCTGCTTCCTTGACATCGGCGACGAGCCAATGTACCTGCTCTGCGAGCAAACCCAGGCGCTTCTTTGTCATTTCGATAGCGGTTTCAGAAACATCGAGGACGGTGATGTTTTGATAGCGCCGCGCAAGGAGATCATCCACAAGGGTAGATTCGCCGCCACCAACATCGATGACGGACGCGGAGCGGTCACCGGCCACCCGTTCGATGAGAGCAAGTGAAGTCTCCAGGTGCGGACGGTACCAACTAACTTGGTCCGGTGCCTTGGTGTTGTAGACCTTCCGCCAGTGGTCTTTAGCACTCAACATGGAGAACCATCTTACTCCTTTGTTGTAGCCAAGAGGCCGGCACACTCTCAGAGACGAGACAGGAGGTTGAACTACGCGGAGAATCCCTGATTCATTGTGTTGGGATGTCATTGATTCGAAAAAGGGTCATTCAGGACTTGGGTTCCGTTTTTGAGTAACCCCACTTCAAAAAGAAAACTTGGCTCCCAGTTGCAGGATTCGCGGGGCGGCCGCGCTCACCACTTGTCCGAACTCCGGGCTGCTGATGTTACCGTTCACCGCCGCTGGTCCGTAAAACTGCGCGTGATCAAAAGCATTGAAGGCCTCCAGCCGGAACTGCAGGGTCACCGATTCCTTGAGGCGCAGGCTTTTCAGGATCGCCAGATCAACATTGCCAATCCCCGGGCCGTAGAAGAAGCGCCGAGACGCCGTGCCGAGTTGACCGAGTGCCGGCAGGCTAAAAAGTGCGGTGTTGAAGGCGGGCTTTCCGTTGCGCGGATTCGTGTTAATTCTGAGATTTCCGGCAGTGAAATCCGGCGTGTCTACCCCGTTGTTGTTGATGCCATTCGGGATTGTGCCCAGGAGAGAAGTATCGTTGTTGTTGTACAGGGTCACGGGCAATCCCGTGGCGAACCGCATCACGCCGGAGATATCCCACCCGTCGGTCCAACGGTTGCTGCGGCCCACCAGCTGTCGCATCGGCAAGTTGTACTTGAAGCTGCCCACAAAATTGTGGCGCATGTCAAATGCGGAAATGGCTCTGTTCAAAGCAGGGTCTGCTGAATAGTCCTCCTCTGCCAAACTCGATGACTGATCAATGGACTTGCTGTAGGTATACCCGGCGAGAAGCTCCAAGGGCCCCTTGTTGTGGCGAAGGCTGAATTCGAGCGCGTTGTAATTGGAATTCGCGATGGTCTTCTGATACGAAATGGCAGCGAACTGTGAACTGAACGGGCCTCTCGTTCCCTCAATAGCTTGCCCAGAGGAACTGATATAAACGTTGCTTTCGCCAAAAGGCCCGCAAGTGGACGAGCCCGCCAGAACCTGGTCCGGCTGACTCAGGCTCAGACAAAGAGCGGGGTCGCCCGGGTTCGCGGGGACCAGCACGAGAAGATGATGTGCTTGAGTGCCGACGTAGCTCATGCTGAGAACCGTGTTGCTTGCAATCTCTCGCTGAAGTGACAGCATGTAGTTTTCGGTGTATGGCGGCACATTGCCCCGGGCAAATGAGGGAACGCCAGTGATCGGCAAGAACTGCGACCAGTTCACGTTCGAATTAGGGTTGGTCGCCGACGCGCCTAAGGTGGGGAGTGACAAAGGAAACCGCTGGCCGTTGTTCTGACCGCTGGCGGCAGTGACAAACGGCGTCGCAAAAAGCGGTGGCGCCAGACTGTTGTAGTCATAGCCATAAGGTGGGTTGGCGCTCATGATGCTCGCTGACAACCCTTCGAACGCCGTGAAGAAAACGCCGTAACCGGCCCGCACGCTGGTCTTTCCGGTTCCACCGAATATTTTCCCCAACAGCCCGCTGTGGAAGTTTGGAGAGTAGGAGAGGCCAACACGTGGCGCAATCTTGTCGTATTTCGTCGGTGCCAAGGTCCTCGTGATCCCAGGATCGCCCGGGAACACAAGCCCGGCTGGCGCTCCCGGGTAGACGCGGGACTGCTCGCCAAGAACCAAGGTCTGCAGCTGATTGTATTTTTCGTACCACGGTGGGAGTACATCCCAACGCAGTCCGTAGCTCAACGTAACGGATGGCCGGACCTGCCAGGTATCCTGGCCGTAGAGTCCCAGATATTTGTTCCGATAATAAAAACTCCGAGCCTCCGCCTGGTTGTAATTGCTGGGAATTCCCAGGAGAAAGTCAGCGAAGTCCAGGCCTGTCTCCGTTCCCGTGAACAAGAAGGAGCCATTGTCCACCGTATCGGGGTTCACGTTGATCTGGTCGAGGTGGAACTCCCCGCCGATTTTGAGGGTGTGCTTTCCGACTACTTTCGAAAAGTTGTCGATCCATTGAAACGTGTTGTTTGCCTGTTTGAGTCCCGTGGTGTCCACGCCGATCGTGAAGTCGTTGAAGGAGACGTTTTCGACTCCTTCGATCTTTGGCGCTAACTCGTAAATCCCCGGCTGGCCAGTGCCATCCACGAAACCTTGTGAAACCAAACTCGGTCCAACCCCGCCCACCGGCTGACCCACATTGTTGGCGTCGCGCATGTAGCTGAAATGAAACTCGTTCACCATGCTGCCACCCACTGTCTTTGTCGCCCCCAGACTTAGAAGCTGCGCGCGCCCTACGGTGATCGCGTTGAACCCGGGGACATTGGCTCCTCCCTGTCCGGTAGGGTAAGGATTGTCCAGCGAATAATCGTCCAGGAAGTAGTATGCGGACAGCGCTCCCCAGCGAGTGTTGGCGTCCACCCGCATTGCTCCCTTCTCGTCGTGCAGGGTCTCGTTAAATGCCGCCGTGGAGAACGTCCCATTTGAATTGTTGGGCAGTGGAATATACTGCAGAAGTTTTTGCGCCGGTGTTGCCCACGCGCCCGTTGGAATCTGCGCGTCTGGCAGCACGCACTGCGAAGGGGCCACGCAGCCGGCCGTGTAGTAGGGCTCTCCCTGGTAAACCGGATAGCCCAACTTCTGCGAGAGCAGGTTCGTCCAATTGAAGCCCTGCACGGTCCCTGTCAGCGAGTTCGCCATGCCGGAAAGATCGCCCGTACGCTCGCTCAGGCTCGGCACAGAAATTTGCCCGGTGTCGATTCCTTCCTTTGACCGCGTCCCTTGGTAATCTGCGAAAAAGAAAACTCTGTCTCGCTTGACAGGCCCGCCCAGTGTCCCCCCGTATTGATTGCGCACGAAAGCCGCGCGATTGGAGGAAAAGTAGTTCTTCGCGTCTAAGCCTGTATTCCTGAGGAATTCGAATGCGCCGCCGTGGAATCCATTCTGGCCAGACTTGGTCGTCACCAGAATCTGTCCTCCGCTGTAGTTGCCGTATTCGGCGTCAAAGTTGTTAGTAAGGATTCGAAACTCGGCGATGGAATCGAGATTGGGAACAATCGCCGTCCCCATGTTGACGTCTTCCTCCGCGTCGCTCCCGTTGATGCGAAATCCGTTCGATGTCTCCCGTTGTCCGCTGACGGACATGTTTCCGGCATTCAGATCGCCGGATGGCGGCGTGCTCGTTACTCCGCTCATGACCACCGCATTGGGTTGCTGTGAGCTCACGGGAATCACCCCCGATTGCAACGCCAAAAGATCCGTGAAGCTTCGGCCGTTGAGGGGCACCGCCGTAATCTTTGTTCCCGTGACCACTTCGCCCATCTGCGTGCTAGCCGTTTCAACCTGACCGATTTCCTCGACTACGGTGACTGCGTCGGCATGCTCGCCCACATCCAGGGTCGCGTCCACCTGAAGTGCGGAACCAATATCGATGACGAGCCCAGTTCGCGAGTATGGACGGAAACCCTCGGCATGGATTTCGAGTTCGTACCTTCCCACAGGAAGAAAGGTAAAAGCATAGAAACCGTCCTCATTGGTTTCGAGGGTTCGCTCCACATTCCTTTCCAGGTCCCGAACGACGACTTTCGCACTCGCAATCACTGCTCCGCTCCGATCTCTCACTGTTCCTGAAACACTACCCCCCGTGGTGGCCCCTGCCGCGGTGGAGATAAAAAGAAGCCCTGTCGCCAGGATTAGAAGGCTCCTTGCCATCGTGCAGTTCATCGGGCCTCTCCACCGTCGGCTTGATACGGGCACTGTTCCACCAGGTTGGCCTTGTTGCAACTTATTTTCATCTAGAAATCGTAGCACATATGGGACCAATTTAGTCCTATCCGTGAGCCTCATGTTTTCAATGGCTTGTGAAGATGTTGGCCTAC
Organism: Candidatus Acidiferrales bacterium; assembly: GCA_963702915.1. Taxonomy (GTDB): domain Bacteria; phylum Acidobacteriota; class Terriglobia; order Acidiferrales; family UBA7541; genus Acidiferrum. Next base: position 3,589,482 of record OY969770.1, on the reverse strand, counting down.
GATGATCTTTCAACCTGAGCCAAAAACCTCAGAACGCCGCAAAATGGCTCACAGAGGGAAGAAGGTATTGTTCTGCAATTGTCTGCGAATCACACGGTGGGGCTTCTCATCGCGAATGCGGTTTAATTGGTTGCGGTGAGGTCACCCAGTGCCCTCGGCATACGGTCCGTAACCGGGTCGAGGACGCTTCATGACAATAACTCAGACTCTGGTAGAGCATTCGGTTCACAACCGATGGACTTGCCGCAGAACTCTTATCCGCTCGAAGAGTTCATTGATTACAATCAGTAGGTTCCGGGAACCCGTGATCGGCGGTTGGATATCAGTGGAAGCGGGCCCTGAGAGTGCCATGCGGAGACCGTTGGGAGATGGTCGAGATCAAGAGCGCGGACTGTTGTCGAGTGGTTTGACGGAGCGGAGTTGTGAACATGGCCGTGGATAAAATACTACGAAAGACCCCGTTGTTCGCAAACCTTACAGAGAAGGAAATGGAGGCTTTGGCCAGGCGCGTTAGCACTCGGCGGTTTGAGCGTGGCGAACTGCTGTTCAGCGAGGGTGACCCATGCGACGGCCTATTTCTTATAGCCTCAGGCAAGATCCGCATCTTTAAACTTTCGCCCAGTGGACGCGAGCAAGTTCTCGCTGTGGAAGGATCGGGAAGCTCTTTTGCAGAGCTGCCGGTGTTTGATGGTGGCAAGTACCCCGCCTCCGCCTCGGTTCTGGAGGACGCGGAATTGCTCTTCATTTCGCGCAGGGATTTCCAGAATTTCTGCCTCGAACATCCTGCGGTGTCGCTTAAGGTGATTGCAGTCGTGGGCTCCAGACTACGACGCTTGGTCGGAATCATTGAGGAATTGTCTTTCACCACGGTGCGGCAACGATTGATCGCACTGATTCTCCGGCTGGCACAGGAAGATGGCGCTTCCTCCAAGGCAGGAATTTCGATTGAGCTGACGAAAAGCCATCAGGAATTGGCATCGGAACTGGGCACAGTGCGGGAACTTGTCTCGCGGAACTTCGGACGCCTCCAAGCCGAAGGATTCCTTCAAGTAGACGGCCGAAAAATCGTTGTGAAAGACCTCGAAGGCCTCAAGCGCGAGCACTCCACGAACGAATAGCTGGCATCCCTTCGATTGGTGGCCCAACCAGTGACTTTGGTCACTGCCCCCGTGTGATGCACACCACAAACTGGTCCTGACCTGGAGGCAGCCATGAATCTCAGCAACGAAACTAAAGTCAAAGATATTGCTCTCTCAAACCCGTCCGCCAGACGCGTTCTTGAAGATGCGCGCGTTGATTATTGTTGCGGCGGTGGTAAGTCTCTCCAGGAATCTTGCGCAAATGCTGGTGCCAACTCGGAGGACATACTCAAGAAGTTGCGCGAGAACAGCCAGCACGTGAATCCTTCGGAAGCGAATTGGACCGCGTCACCGCTGAGCGACCTTACTGCGCACATCAAAAACCAGCATCATAAATATGTTCGTGAAACCATTCTCCGCATTAACCTGCTGCTCGAAAAAGTGAAAGCAAAGCACGGTGAGCATCACCCCGAACTTGCAGAAATTGAAAGTAGCTTTCATGCCGTCGGCAAGGAAATGATCATGCACATGCAAAAGGAAGAGCAGATCCTGTTTCCTTTCATTGAAGCACTCGACCGAGCGTCAGGTGGGAAGGGCAGCCTGGAACCTCCCTTCTTTCAGACCGTTCGAAATCCAATTCACGCAATGATGAAGGACCACGATGCTGCGGGGGACATCGTCAAACAGATCCGCACGGCTTGCAGGGAGTACACGGCTCCAGAGGATGCATGCACGAGTTACAGGGCGCTACTTCAGGAACTGCATCAATTCGAGCTCGACCTGCATCAACACGTTCACCTGGAGAACAACATTCTCTTTCCACGTGCGGTGGAGTTGGAGGCTGCGGTCCTTTGACCCTGTTCAACGGCATGTCCAACTCATCTGCTGTAATCGCCAACTCTGATTCCCGACTGCAGGCGCTGACGCCCGCTCAGACAATGGAATTGATTAGAAAACGGGAAGAGGCGCTGTCCCGGATACTGATGGCCTTTGTGACAACTGGTCTTCTCTTCATGGTTTTTCCCGGCACATTCCTGGGAGTCTGGAATCTCCTGCAAATCAGCGGCAGAGAGAGCGTGGCATCGATCTCGCCAGCTTGGTTGCAAGCGCACGGTCACGCACAGGTGTTCGGCTGGGTGGGAAGCTTCATTCTTGGTATCGGGTTCTATTCCATTCCAAAAAAGCGTGGCCGAAAGAATTCAAGAATTGGGGCGGCTTGGCTCTGTTGGGGGATGTGGACAAGCGGTGCGGCGATGCGCTGGGGTGCAAGTGTGTATTCGTGGGAGTGGCGCATCCTGCTGCCATTTTCGGCTCTTCTCGAATTAGCCGCTTTCCTCATTTTCTTCCATAGCGTTTCCCAGCATCGGCCCGAGGATTCCGGCAAAGCAAAATTGGAAGCGTGGGTGTGGGTAGTGATCACCGCGAGTATTGGTTTGCTGCTTGTCCTGCTATCCAATGTTGCGGGGTGTTTCTACCTGGCATATCGCGGCGCTACCCCTGCCCTACCACCTGTGTGGGACCAACGCTATCTTGCGCTCATGGCGTGGGGGTTTCTGGTGCCTTTTGTCTGGGGGTTCAGTGCCAAATGGATGTCCGTATTTCTTGGCTTGAAACCGCTGCGAGAGGGAGTGTTGCTAACCGCGGTCCCTCTCAATCTCGCAGGCGTTACTCTCGCGTTGATCGGCTCTTTCTTTCTGGCATCCTGCCTGTTTTTGCTGGCATCGTCACTCGCGATAGCTGCCCTCAGAATGTTCGAGCCTTCCGTGAATAAAGCGAAAACTCGGGGTATCCACACGAGCTTCCCCTTCTTTGTCCGCATGGCCTATGGATGGCTCCTCGTCGCAGCCGGATTGGGTTTGGCTGCAATCAAATGGGACACTTCTGGGGGAATCTGGGGCGCATCGCGGCATGCGTTAACGGTTGGCTTTATATCCGTCATGGTAATGAGCGTTGGGCAGCGCATTCTGCCGGCATTCGCAGGGATGAGGCTGCTATGGAGCACAAAGCTCATGTTTGGAGGACTGGCACTCGTCACCCTGGGTTGCACTTTAAGAGTGAGCTGCGAGGTGCTCGCATACCAGGGATATGCAGCCTGGGCTTGGTCGGTTCTGCCAATCTCGGCATTGTGTGAACTCGCGGGCCTGACAACCTATGCCGTGAACATTCTTGGAACTTTCATCCTCATTCCGAGTCACGCCTGCAATCAACCTATGGTTGTGGGCCTGCCACTGGGGACTGGGTCGATCCAGTGACCCAATTGGGTGGTCTGACTCGGTGACTTTAGTCACTGCTCCTTGTGACGCCACACCGTAATTTCTCTTCATGCTCTCATTACATGAAAAAGGACTGTGATGAAAAAACTATGGATCAGTTTTGCGATCGTGTTTTCTCTTTCCTTTGCCGTCCTCGGCTGGATTGGAACACGTATCTATCAAGAAATGCCGCCGATTCCCGCCGCGGTAGTTTCTACTGACGGCAGTGTTCTCCTGTCGAACGGCGACATTGGGCGCGGTCAAAATGTTTGGCAGGCACTTGGCGGTATGGAGGTCGGCTCAATCTGGGGCCACGGCAGTTATGTCGCGCCGGACTGGACCGCCGACTGGCTGCACCGGGAAGCCTCGTTCGTGTTGGATGACTGGGCCCTGAAGGAATTCAATTCGCCGTACGAAAAGCTCTCTGCGGAGAACCAAGCCAAGTTGCGAGGCCGCCTTGAAGAGATGTACCGGCGCAACTCCTATGATGCCGCAACGAATTCGATCGCCATTGATCCTGTTCGCGCCCGCGCCTTTGAGGCCTGCCTGACGCACTATTCCAATGTCTTCATGAAGGGAGAAAAGGCCTACGCCATTCCCCCCGGGAGCGTGGATACAGATGAACACATGCGGCAGTTTGCAGGTTTCATTTTTTGGACCGCATGGGCGGCCTCGTCGAATCGGCCCCACGACACGGTTACTTACACCCACAACTGGCCCTTTGAACCCCTGGTCGGCAATCGCCCAACGGGCGATAGCGTCCTGTGGACAGGAGTGAGCATCATCATGTTGCTCGCGGGGATCTGCGCGATGGTGTGGTGGTACGCCGCCCAAAAGAAAGAAGAACCCGTTTATGCCCTCCCTGCCACAGATCCTCTCGGCGAGTGGCACGCGACTCCGTCCCAGCGCGCCACGCTCAAATATTTCTGGGTCGTCAGTGCTCTGATCCTGGTGCAGATTCTCATGGGCGTCGTCACCGCCCACTACGGAGTGGAAGGCGACGGATTCTATGGCATCAAGCTGTCTCAGATTCTTCCCTACAGCGTCACGCGCACCTGGCACGTGCAGTTGGGCATCTTTTGGATCGCCACTGCCTGGCTAGCCGCGGGCCTTTTCATCGGACCCCTGGTTAGCAAATTCGAGCCGAAGTTCCAAGCGCTGGGTGTTCATGTTCTTTTCAGCGCTCTGCTTGTAGTCGTGGCAGGTTCGATGGCCGGCGAGTGGCTGAGCGTTCATCACAAGCTTTCTGGCGCAAACTCGTTTTATTGGGGACACCAGGGATATGAATACATCGATCTAGGACGTGCCTGGCAGATCATGCTGTTTGTTGGCCTGCTGATCTGGCTATTTCTCGTCCTTCGCGCAGTGCTGCCCGCATTGAAAGCGCCCGGTGATCATAGGCCCCTGCTGTGGCTCTTTGTGATGTCCGCGGGGGCGATCGCTCTTTTCTATGGCGCCGGGCTGACGTGGGGGCAACATACGCATCTTTCCATCGTGGAGTATTGGCGCTGGTGGGTAGTGCACCTCTGGGTCGAAGGGTTCTTTGAAGTCTTTGCCACGACGGTGATCGCCTTCTTCTTCATGCGGCTCGGCCTCATCCAGCCAAAATTGGCGGCAAAGGCTGCCCTGCTCTCGGCCACGATCTTTCTCGCTGGGGGCATCATTGGCACTTGTCACCATCTGTATTTTTCCGGAACGCCTACGGTTGCGCTGGCCTTTGGCTCTGTATTCAGCGCGTTGGAAGTTGTGCCGCTGACCATGGTTGCTTACGGAGCGATCGACGATTTGCGGCGTGGAAGATTGACCGTCTGGGCGCAACGCTACAAATGGCCTATCTACTTTTTTGTGGCTGTGGCTTTCTGGAACATGATCGGTGCCGGACTGTTCGGCTTCATGATCAATCCACCCATCGCCCTCTACTTCATGCAGGGACTGAATACCACTCCGCTTCATGGACATGCTGCACTCTTCGGCGTCTATGGGATGCTCGGCATCGGTCTAATGCTCGTATGCCTCCGTGCAATGAGCCCAGACGCAAAGTGGCGAGAGAATTGGCTGAGGGCCTCGTTCTGGTTGATGAATACGGGTTTGTTCTCGATGTGCGTGGGGAGCCTCTTGCCTGTGGGCCTGATGCAGACGTGGGCCTCCGTAAATCATGGTTACTGGTACGCCCGGAGTTCAGAGTTCCTGGGCACTCCGATCATGCAGACGCTCCGTTGGATGCGTGTGCCTGGGGACACCTTGTTCGCCATCGGTGCCTTCATCTTGGTCACGTTCGTCTTCACCTTAAAATCACAGAGGTCAAGAAGGGAAGCTATCAGTCCTGACGCGGTTCCAGTCCCGGCCGGCGACTGAAACTGTCCAGGGGGGAGTTTGCGGACGTTCTTGCGCATTCACTCGCGGAGAAAACTGCTGACGTTTGTCCTGAAATGCCTGTTCCGAGAATCACCACACGTGCCGTAAGTACGCTCCTTTTTGAGGGGAAGGGGCCCGAGTAGAGATCGGCGTAGCCCTCTCGCTGGACACCAGACTGGAACAAAGAATGCAAACACCTGAAATTGTTGCAGGAATTCAGTGAAACAGAGTGATCAACCCAGGTTGAAACCGATTCCCATCTCTCTTACTCTGTAATGTTGGGTCTGGCTCCAGTATTTGTTCTGTGAGGTGGGATCATGCTAGCCGCTCTATTTCTGGGCTTTGCGTTCGTTGTCGCTGGCTCAACTGGAACTCCGGATTCGAAGCAAGCCGAGAGAATCCGGAAGATTGAAAACTCGCTGCTTTCCCCCTGTTGTTATGGTGGACAGGTGTCCACGCACATGAGTGACATCGCGGCTCAGATGCGGCAGGAAGTCACTCAAATGGTGCTGGACGGCAGATCCGACCGGGAGATCCGTGACTACTACGTGAGGTTGTACGGGCAACAGGTTTTGGCGGAGCCGGAGGGGCCTAAGCGCGTGGTGCTTTATGGAATTCCTGTGACTCTTGGCCTTGCCGGCGTTCTGTTCGTTCTGGCATTTCTCCGAAAGGCTCTTCAATCCAGCTTTGATGGGTCGCGAGTGAGAAGCAGCGAAGACCGGCCAGACGCGGCCGTCCTGCAAAAGGTACGCGCAATTTCGGACAATTTCTAGGGCACCCGGAGACAGCTAGCCCCGCGAACTCAACTGTTTTGTGCAAAGGGAAGCAGAAAAGTTACGGACGGTTAATCGTTCGTGAGAAACGCATCAGACTCAATGGTCATGGCATCAGAACCAAAAAGCGGCGAATCACGCAAACAGTTGGGCCTATCGAGGATTCCCATCGGTGAGACTGTCGTCATTTTGGATCTGCAGCTCCAGGGCAAGCTGCGGGACTATGTCATGCGCTTTGGTTTTGTGCCGGGAGCAAGCATCGCCGTCCTCCGCAAGGTTCCGTTGAGTAGAATGCGAGTGTACCAAGTGGGGCAATCGCAAATCGCGCTGCGTCCGGAAACTGCGGATGCCATTGTCGTCAGGCGGAATTCCGCATGAGCAACCCAGTTGCAGGTCCATCGGCCGAAGCCAGAGTCCTTCCCTGCAGCAAGACAATGGGCGGTGCAAAACGAGAAATCAAGACAGCGGCTATTCTCGGCCCGCCAAACTCCGGGAAATCGACTCTGTTCAACCGGCTCACCGCACTTCGGCAGAAGGTCGCGAACTACCCCGGCGTCACGGTTGAACACAGAACAGGCACGCTTGCTGGCAGTTCGGGGCAGGAAATAACACTGATTGACCTTCCCGGGGTCTACGATCTGACAGCCTATTCGGAAGACGAGCAAGTCGCGGCCCGGGTTTTGCGTGGCGAGATGCCGGGTGTTGCGACTCCCGATGCTGTGCTCGTCGTGCTGGATGCCACGAATCTCGAGCGGCATCTCTCGCTTGTGCCGGCCGTGCTGCAAATAGGGCTGCCCGCACTTGTGGTTCTGAACATGGCGGACCTTCTGGCCAAGCGCGAGGGAAGCATCGACCTGGCAAAGCTTGCCGGTCATTTGGGCGTACCCGTTGCACTTGTCTCAGCAACCGATGGCCGAGGGCTGGAAGCAATCATGGGTTACTTGAAGGGAGAATCTCCCGCAAAAGCAAGCAGAGCACTAACCGTACTGCAGGAACCAGGCGCGTGTCACCGCTGGGCGGCGCGAGTAGGGCAAGACTCGGAATACAAAGCTCCCATTCCTTCGGAATGGTCGCGTCGGCTGGACGAAGTGCTTTTGCACGGGATCTGGGGGCCCCTTATTTTCCTGCTGGTCGTAGTCGCGCTGTTTCAAGTGGTTTTCGCGATTGGCCAACCGCTGAACAACGGTTCCCAAACGTTTCTGAATCATCTAGGCCAACTGGCATTCTCCTGGCTTGGAGAAGGCTTCCTGCGATCTATCTTGTATGACGGAGTTTGGAGGGGCTTGAGTTCCATCCTCGTTTTCGTGCCCCAAATCCTTGTGCTTTTCTTGTTCATCACGGTTCTGGAAGACACGGGATATCTGGCACGAGCAGCGCTGATTGCCGATAGAACGATGCAAAGAGCCGGGCTGAACGGCAAATCGTTTGTTCCTTTGCTGTCGGCCTATGCGTGCGCGGTGCCGGCAATCATGGCCACGCGAACGATTGAAAACAGACGCGATCGGCTGGCGACAATTCTGATCACTCCCTTCATGACATGCTCGGCACGCCTCCCCATTTTCACCCTGATCATTGCGGCGTTCGTGCCGGAAAGGGCTTTGCTGGGCCCGTTATTGGGTTACCGGGGAGCTGCAATGCTGGGCCTCTACCTGCTTGGCTTCCTGGCTGCGCTCGGTACAGCGGCAATTCTGAAGTCGTCCATCCTGCGTTCCTCAGGAATGCCGTTTGTGCTGGAATTGCCGGAGTACCGCATGCCAACTCTAAGATCAATTGGTATCCGTTCCTTGGAGCGCGCCTGGGTTTTCACAAAGAACGCCGGTACGGTCATCCTCATCGTGGCCACCGTTCTTGCTCTCCTTGCGAATTTGCCGATGGTGGGCGGGAGGCCGCCCGCGCTTGATGAGAGCGTGATAGGGCGAATGGGGCATGGGCTGGAGCCAATCATCCGGCCCCTAGGTTTTAACTGGCGCGTGGGCATAGGTCTGATCACCTCCATTTTTGCAAGAGAGGTAATCGTCGGAACATTCGGGACACTCTACGGCGCGGATCCCGGGACACGAAGTTTGAACCTGCAGGATGCTCTGCGGCATGATCTCACTCCGGGAGGTGCAGCCGCCCTGCTCATATTCTTCGCGTTTGCCCTGCAATGCACGTCCACTCTTGCGGTGGTCAGGCGGGAGACAAACAGTTGGAGGTGGCCCGCGGCGCAGTTCTTGTATATGGCCGCTTTAGCCTACGCCGGCGCCTTCGTGACGAACTTTCTCTTTTCCCGCTTTTGAGCACGGCCAGCAGCACAGTGCATCCTTGAGGCAAGAATTCCCGAAAACACTCACAGCCTTGCTTTCACTTCCAAAAAAGGAATGTCGAGTCTTGCCGAGAAGCCCCGTGTACGTACTATTTGTCTCGCCCGCCGCAACAACCGTCATCGTGGTGTCCGCCGCAACAGCCATGATGCCCGTGTCCATGTGTGCCGGAGTGGCCACAGCAATTATCCTGGCAGCACGCGCACGGTCCAGCTGCATCTGCAGGTATGTCGACGCCGGCTGACTGCAGGGATCTCTTCAGGTTTCGATACTCCTGACGATCCTGGATGAGCCGTTGTTGTGCGGCATCGGCTTCGTCGCTGTCCCACCCATGCTGGTTGACGGCGGCGTCCACTGCATCGCGATCCTTTTGTAACTGTTCGCCTAGCTGTTTCAAATGGTCGAGATTTTTCTGATGTTCACCGGAGACCGCGGATTTTGCCTGCGGCGCGTTTGTTTGTGCGCTAGCTCTATCCAGGCTGCCGGTTGAGATGACAAAGGCGGCAGAAAGAAAAAATAACAAGGTTGCTCGAAATGATTTTAGGTTGTACTTCATGATTCCTCCGTGCTCTCACTACTCCAGAAAATTCCTCTTTTGAAGAGAGAATGGATCTCGTGACTACCCATCAAGGGGTAGCTGCCTTGTCACCATCCGAACCCTTACGTCGTCCCGCGACGTTGCAAGAATTCGACGCTCAAGTGGGCACACCTAGCCTTGGCAGCACCCACTTCATTGCGACGATATAGGCTGCGACAAACAGAAGCAGTTTCAGCGCGTCACTCATTTTGCAACCTCAGTTCCTTCTTCATAAAGCAAAACCGCCGATGATTTAGGTCCACCGGATAATCCGACGCTACTTAGGGCCCTCTTTCGGGTGGCGCGCGATGTAGCTCTCGCTGACCGCAAGCAGGATCGGGTTATGCAGACCCATTTTCTGCGCTTCCGTTTCGGCATCTTCGATTTTCCATCCATCCACCAGGACTCGCCGGATCATCCAGAGCGCGGCGACTCGGACTCCCCCTCCGCAATGGATGAAGACCGGGAAGTTATGACGGTCGGAGGTTATGCTTAGGAATTGCTCGACTTGCGAATCTTGGAAACCACTGGGATTCACGGGGATGTTGAAGTAACGCAATCCGACTTCCTTTGCTTGAGCCTCCTCCTCGGCAGCATTGTATTCGGTGGGTTGCCGCAAGTTCACAATGGCGCGGATTCCCTTTGCTTTCAGCTTTAAGAGATCTTCCATCGGCGGCTGCCCGCCAACGAAGACGTGGTCGTCGACCTTCAAGAAGTTCGGGATAGAGGGAAACTCCGCGGACTGCTGTGGGCGTGCTGCGATGGCGACCGCAAACCCCAGCGTCATAAGGACTAGAAGTCGGATTTTCATAGTTATTCCTTTCGGGCCTATTCCACTTCAGTCATTCGCTCTCGAAACCCCGTGCCTATGGATGCAAAGCGAAATCGATTTTCAACTCCTGGGGCCGTTGCCAATTGCGCGCCCGACAAACCGGTCCATGGAATCAGCAACCTTAGTGAGAACCTCAGCCCACTCTCGCAGATGGTTCTTACCCGCCTTCGTTAGCGTATAAACTTTCCTCGCAGGTCCAGCCTCACCCATGCGCCAATTCGAACTTACGTAACCGTTCTCCTGCAATCGTCGGAGAGTGCGGTATAGAACCGCTCTCTCAATCTCCGCATCGGTGAATGCATACTCGGCGAGATGCCCTGAAAGGTCGTAGCCGTATGAGCCGCCTCTTTCCTTAAGCATCAGCAATAGCACCGGCTCGACAAACCGATACAAATGACCCATCGCACAGGTGCAGGGATACTTGTGCCGGGCGCACCCATTATTCGCTTTACCCTTCCGCATAGCCTTTGCCCTTGTCATCCTTCACGGTCCTTACAACTGCTTAGTGACTGCACTCATGCCCGGAATGCTCGCATCCGTTTTGTCCCGCTTTTAAGGTGCCAGCCAGGAACTCTGTAAGTGCGACAGTCGGATCAGAGCTTGAGATGCCAGTAACGACTTGCACGGAACTGGCAGTAAGCAAATCCTGGGCACGCCCGCCCATGCCAAAAGCAATCACGACATCCACGTCGCGATCCTTGAGCCACCGCGGAAGAAAGCCAGGGACATGCTCTGGGGCTATCTCTGAGTGGCTCTTCACAACTTCATGCTTTTCCATGTCAGCATCGGCAAAGAGAAACTCCTCCGAGTGCCCGAAATGGCGGGATATTTGACCGCCGGATATAGGAATTGCGATTCGCATCTGGTTGCCCTCTTGAAATATCCACTTAGATGTTCTCTACATCTAGATGTATAATACATCTATGGCCGATGTAATGGAAGATGCTTTTCAGGGAGACGACTTTTGCATCTCGGGTGGAATTCGAGGATCCAGACCGGTTGTGACCCGGAATGAAGACCTCTGCTTACTGGAGGAGTGTGACTCAGGAATGATGTTCACAAATACTCGGCGCCCTGCCAGGCACCCAAAGTGAGATCCAGGCAATGGCTACTCTAGTCACCGAACCTCAGTATCAGGATGTGTCGCGGCGGAATGCGGCGTGCGTTGTTTGTGGGACACAGAACCCCACCGGACTTCAATTGCGTTTCCTATCTTCACTTGAGGAGGCAAGCGCAACGTGGATTCCGACAGTTGGATGGGAGAGCTTCAGAGGAATCGTTCATGGCGGGATTATTGGCACAGTCTTGGACGAAGCGATGTCCCAGGCGATTATTGCGCGCGGCTGGGAGGCGCTGACGGTGGAGTTAACCGTGCGATTCCGCGGCCGAATTGCTCCAGGCGACAGATTGCAGGTGCGAGGCTGGGTAGTTGAGCGGAGGAGAAGGCGAATCCGAGCGGAAGCGACACTGGTAAGTGACGCCGGTGAAGAACGCGCGCATGCTTGGGCGACCTTTCTGGCTCCCACCTAGTTTGTCATTGCTCGTCACTGAAATCTGATTTCTCCAGACCCGGGAGGAGTGCCCTCATTTGTCAGGTCAAGCTCATGAGCTAGTGATCGATAAATTCCGGTTGCCGCATTGATCTCTCAAAACAGGTTGTGTTATTGACGATAGTTTTTCAAACTCAGTCTAATATTGCAGTCTCAGATTGTTAGCGCACAGATCCAATTCGCCATCGTTGGGCTAGCGTATACCGAACTTACATTCGGATCCGCTGTCTTTATATCGAATGCCGTTCCAGCACCTACTGATGCTTAATCCTGCGCAAGGCCAACAGCGTCAGATCGTCATCCAAATCGCGAGGACCATGAAACTGTTCAATCTTGTCGATCAGGGTCCTGGAGAAAAGGTCGAGCGAGACGGGCCCTGGGATTTCCGCAATCGTTTCTTCCGCTAGCGAAAGGATACCCTCGGGCCCTAGCTGCTCCTCAGCCGGGGAGAATGCGTCCGTGACCCCGTCCGAGAAAGCAAGCACAATATCGCCCTCGTCCATTCTTATGCTTTGCTCGGTGTATACTTCACCGGCGATGAAACCAATGGGAAGCCCGGTCAATCCCTCGCCAATCTGGGACCAGCGGGACTCCTTGCTCCGCCACAACAACATCCGGGGATGAGCAGCGTACGCAAAATTGAATTCTCCAGTAGCCCGGTCAAAGGTTGCGGTAACCAGTGTAGTGAGGCGAAGCGGGCCGCCTGCAAGTTGCCCCGCCAACGTGAATTCGTCGTTCAAGGCGGAAAGCAGCGTCGAACTGTTGCGGAGATCCCGGACTTTGTGAAGCAGCCCGTGAACATGGGAGGCCACCTTACTGGCTTCAAAACCGTGGCCAACACAATCGGCAACGACAACCCGTGCATGCGCTTCACCGCACGAGAACAAGGCGCACAGATCTCCCCCTTCCCTATCACCGGATGGCCGGGCAATGACGGTGGCTTCAAGTCCCGCAAATTCCACCGAACGATGAGCCAGTTCGTTGCCTGCCCAAAGCTCATGACAGCCGAATTGCCTTTCCGACACAGATTTGCCTCTGTCGTCCATTCAGTCTTCTCTATCTGCCCACTAGAATCCAGATTGGGCTTGTTTACCGGGGACGAAAGTCTCACGCAATTGCGGATCCCAACGGTTAGGACTGACCGTCTTCCGCGACCTCACGATTAAATGCAAAAGCAACGAATTTGTTACAGAAAAAGAGTTCCATCGTGGACGCAAGGGGCGATTGCAACCTAGTGGTATGAGGAAGGGGTGAGTTGGCATCCCGGAATGGGAGTTTCTTAGGTATGCCAAACGCTCATACGAGCATATGATCCGGGTCACACGGCCCGCTGTATCTCTGGAATCCCTGCGTCTGGCTAGAAATCGCGCAAGGCAGTTCGGTCATACGCAAGCACGGACGAGCCATGAGAATCAGTAGCGGTATTCGTCGGTACTGAACTTCGGGCTTCGGCAGCCGAGATGTCGCTTCCTACATCGAGACTTCTGGCGTTGACTAGTTTCCGGCACCTTCACCTAGGACTGATGCCCTATCTGATCGGCTAAACTTAGCTCTGACACACACTCCCGGCGACAAACTCGGTCCGCATGAAATTGTTGCGCCTCTTGGTAAAGGAGTCGTGGGGGCGCGCGCTGCGCCCCCGCGAGCCAGGAAAGGCGAGAACTTCGGTTTTACCGATCCAAACAACGGCAACAGGACGAAGGTTGACAGCTTTCTTTTTCGCCGAGATCAGGCGAGGTCAAAGCGATCGTGGTTCATCACTTTGGTCCACGCCGCCACGAAGTCTTTCACGAACTTCGCCTTAGAGTCCGTGCACGCATAGACTTCCGCGAGGGCGCGCAGCTGGGAGTTCGAACCAAAGATCAGGTCGACACGGGTGCCGGTCCACTTGACTTGGTTGGTCTTGCGGTCGCGGCCTTCGTAGACGTCTCCGGAGCCATTGGATGCGGTGGATCGCTGCCATTGCGTGCCCATGTCGAGCAGATTGACGAAGAAGTCGTTGGTCAGCGTTTCCGGGCGCTTGGTGAAGACACCGTGCTTGGAATTGCCGGTGTTTGCACCTAGGACGCGCAGGCCACCGACGAGCACGGTCATCTCCGGCGCCGTCAGCTTCAGCAACTGCGCACGATCGACCAAAAGCTCCTCGGGGGACGAGCGCTGCTTGCCGTGGAGATAGTTGCGGAAGCCATCGGCGCGGGGTTCGAGCGGCGCGAACGACTCGATGTCGGTTTGGTTTTGCGACGCGTCGATGCGCCCCGGCGTGAAGGGCACCTTCACTTTGTGCCCAGCCCTTTTCGCAGCTTCCTCGACGGCAGCACAGCCGCCCAGCACGATCAGGTCGGCAAGAGAGACCTTCTTTCCACCGGATTGCGAAGCGTTGAACTCCTTTTGGATCCCCCCCAGTGTTTTGAGGGTCTTCGCCAGTACGGCGGGCTCGTTTACTTCCCAATCCTTTTGCGGAGCCAAGCGAATGCGCGCCCCGTTCGCCCCACCGCGTTTGTCGGAGCCTCGGAACGTGGACGCCGACGCCCAAGCCGTGGTGACCAGTCGGGAGGTCGACAGTCCGGATTTGAGGATCTTGGCCTTCAGAGCAGGAATGTCCCGTTCCCCGATGAGTTTATGAGTCACCGCGGGGATGGGGTCTTGCCACGGCAACGTCTCCTTCGGAACGAGTGGGCCGAGATAACGCACGATCGGGCCCATGTCACGATGGGTCAGCTTGAACCACGCGCGGGCAAACGCGTCGGCGAACTGGTCCGGATGCTCGTAGAAGCGGCGTGAAATTTCCTTGTAAGCTGGGTCGACGCGCAAAGAGAGATCCGTGGTCAGCATGGACGGCGCATGACGCTTGGACGGATCGTGCGCATCCGGCATCTTGCCGGCACCTGCGCCGTTCTTCGGAGTCCACTGATGCGCGCCGGCCGGGCTCTTAGTGAGTTCCCATTCGTAGCCGAATAGGTTCTCGAAGAAGTTGTTGCTCCACTTGGTAGGCGTCTCGGTCCAAATAACTTCCAGGCCGCTGCCGATCGCATCGCCTCCTTTGCCCGAGAGAAACTTGCTCTTCCAGCCGAGGCCCTGTTCTTCGATGCTGGCGGCTTCGGGCTCCGCGCCTACGTTTGCCGCGTCGCCGGCGCCGTGCGTTTTGCCAAAACTGTGACCACCGGCAATCAGCGCGACGGTTTCTTCGTCGTTCATGGCCATCCGGCGGAACGTTTCGCGAATATCCTTGGCCGCTGTGACAGGATCCGGCTTGCCGTTCGGCCCTTCCGGATTCACGTAGATCAGACCCATTTGCACGGCACCGAGCGGATTCTGAAGATCACGGTCACCGGTGTAGCGCTCGTCGCCTAGCCACTTGCTTTCCGGGCCCCAGTAGAGTTCTTCCGGCTCCCACACATCCGCACGGCCGCCGCCGAAGCCGAAGGTCTTGAAGCCCATGGACTCCAGAGCGACGTTGCCGGCGAGAATCATCAGGTCAGCCCAGGAGATCTTGCGGCCGTACTTCTGCTTGATCGGCCACAGCAAGCGTCGCGCCTTGTCGAGGTTGACGTTGTCCGGCCAGCTATTCAGGGGAGCGAAGCGCTGCTGGCCCGCCCCTGCACCACCGCGACCGTCGGCGATGCGGTACGTGCCTGCACTGTGCCACGCCATGCGAATGAACAGCCCCCCGTAGTGGCCGAAGTCGGCCGGCCACCAATCCTGCGAGTCCGTCATCAAGGCATGAAGGTCCTTGATCACGGCATTTAGGTCGAGGCTCTTGAATTCCTTGGCGTAGTCGAACTCCTCGCCCATCGGATTCGAGAGCGTGGAGTGCTGGTGGAGAATCCCTAGGTCCAACTGGTTCGGCCACCACTCGCGGTTCGTATGTGCGGTGGTTCCGTGAGAAAACGGGCACTTGGATTCAGTTGGCGCCCCTGCTGAGGTGGTAAGTTCTTTGTCCATGTGTTCACCTTCCTTCGAATTAATCAAAAACTCTTACGAACTTCAAACTCATTCTCGGTTCCCCATTCACGCGATCGCCGCCGCGCTTGCTCACATGCCTTCGAGAATTAACGGGAAGTGCGCCGCGGAGCGCACTTTGTGCAGAGCCCGCGCAAAATGAGCTCGCATTCGCGAAGAATCCGTTTACCGAGAGTGCGCGAAGCAGGCCTGGGCACGTCGCACCACTCCACGTCCTCCACATTGCCACAGCGGTCGCAGATGAAGTGGTGATGTCGCATGCCTTTCGCATCGAATCGCGCGGCGCGGCCCTCGACGGCCACTTCACGCACCAAACCCGCCTGCACCAGGTCTCGCAGATTGTTATAAGTCGTGGCCTTTGAAGAGCGTGGATCCACACGATTCACGGCTTCATAGATTTCCGCAGCCGTAGGATGCCTGTCGCATTCCATCAAGAATGCCATCACGGCGTAGCGCTGCGGCGTGCACCGCAGCCTGCCGCCTTCCAACGACCGCTTAATCGCCTCGGCATCCATCTATCATTTAGAATATATCTAATATGAGATTATGTCACGATTTATGTTTTTGGTTGCGGCAGCCAGCAGAAAACTGGCAGATGCCGCAGGGAATATTTTCATCCTCGAGTAGCGGCCCTGTTACTCTTCCCACGTGGCACAGTCCCGAAGTTGCGCTCGCGGGGTTTTGAGACGACCAGGGCAGTGCGAAAGTCGCGGGGTTTATAGGTCATTTGCTTTTCACGGGAAGAACCGCTCTTGATGAGGTGACACCGCCTATGGGGAGTATGGTGATTGCAATTGTCTCAGGACTTGTCAACCATTACCCCGAAAAGCTCGCGCACACTTCGACCGTCGACAAATAGATGTAAGAAGAACAGGTGTCTCTCCGTAAGCGTCCGGTTGTGGCCGTCTGTGAGAATTGTGGGTAGTCAGAGGATGATGGCTCATGTGGGCACATCGGGAAGTGTCCACTTGAGGAAACGTGGACACTTCGGAACGGATAGTCGTTAAGAGAGAGCCGCGTAGACGGCGGTCGGTAGCGGAGAAGCGGCGGATCGTCGAGGAGACGTTAGCGCCAGATGCGTCGGTGGCCAAGGTGGCGCGGGCGCACGGAGTGAATGCCAACCAAGTGTTTGCATGGCGGCGTCAGTATCGCCAGGGGTTGTTGGGCGAGACGCAAGAAACGGCGAACTTGTTGCCGGTGCATGTGACCGGAACGCGAGCAAGCAAAGCGCATCGCTCGGACCGTCGGCACGCTGCCCAGGGAAGCGAGGAAGCAGCGGGCGCGATTTACGTGGAACTTCCCAAGGGACAACTGCGCATCACGGGGCGTGTGGATGCAGAAGCGCTGCGTGTGGTGCTGGAGCAGTTGCTGGGATGATCGGGCTGGCGGCGGGGACGCGCATCTGGATCGTGGCGGGGGTGACGGACATGCGGCGCGGGTTTGTGGGACTGAGCGGGATGGTGCAGACGGCGCTGGCGGAAAATCCGTTTTCCGGGCAGGTATTTGTGTTTCGCGGGAAGCGCGGGGATCTGGTCAAGCTGCTGTGGTGGGACGGTGATGGGCTGTGCTTGTTCGCGAAAAGGCTGGAGCGCGGAAAATTCACCTGGCCGCAAGCGGCGAACGGTACGGTTTCGCTGACGCCAGCGCAGTTGTCCATGCTGCTGGAAGGGATTGATTGGCGGCGGCCAGTGCGCAGTTACACGCCACAGATGGCGGTGTGAAGGGCAGTGGTTATCTGTTGCGCATTTTTCTTTGTTGTTTTTTCTTTCTCTACGTTTTTTGCTTGCGCATAAAAAAGTTTCTGGCATACTGCGCGCACGATGACACTGCGCGCGACACTTCCTGATCTCGACACACTCGATCACGAAGCATTGAAGGCGCTAATCTTCATCCAGCACGGACAGCTTCTCTCCCAAACGGAAGAACTCCTCTCCAAGAACGCGCAACTGCAATCGCGCGACAACGAGATCGAGCACTTGAAGCTGCTCATCGCCAAGCTGCGGCGCATGCAGTTCGGGCGCAAATCGGAGAAGCTGGACCGCCAGATCGAACAGCTGGAGTTGCGGCTCGACGAGTTGGAAACAGCGCGAGCAGAGAAAACCGCGCCTCTGCAACTGCCTGTTGCTGTCGCGTCCGTTACGAATGCAGCAAAACCCACACGGCGGCCGCTGCCGGAGCACCTGCCGCGCGAAGTGAAAAAGTATCCGCCGAAGCAGAAAGCCTGCCCGGACTGTGGTGGTGAGTTGAAATCGCTCGGCGAAGACATCTCGGAAATCCTGGAGTATGTGCCGGCGCATTTCAAAGTGATCCAGCAGGTGCGTCCGAAGCTGGCCTGCGCATGCTGCGAACGCATTGTGCAGGCAGAAGCGCCGAGCCGTCCCATCGAGCGCGGCATTGCTGGGCCCGGACTGCTGGCGCATGTGCTGGTCTCGAAATACTCTGATCACTTGCCGCTGTATCGCCAGTCGGAAATTTACGCGCGCGAAGGCGTGGAGCTGGAACGCTCGACACTCGCGGACTGGGTGGGCGGCACGAGCGCGTTGCTGGCACCGCTGGTGGAAGCGCTGCGACGCCACGTGATGAGCGCAACGAAGCTGCACGCCGACGACACGCCGGTTCCGGTGCTGGCGCCGGGCAACGGCAAAACCAAAACCGGGCGGCTGTGGACCTACGCTCGCGACGACCGTCCTGCGGGAGACGCAACGCCCGCGGCGGTGTGGTTCGCCTACACGCCGGATCGCAAAGGCGAGCACCCGCAAGCACACTTGAGCAACTTCACCGGAACGCTGCAGGCAGATGGCTACGCGGGCTACGATCAGATTTACGAAGCGGGGCGCATTCAGGAAGCCGCTTGCTGGGCGCACGTGCGCAGAAAATTCTACGATCTGGTGGCGGCGCACAAATCGCCAGTGGCAGCGGAAGCGCTGGAGCGCATCGGCGCGTTGTACGCCATCGAAAAAGAAATTCGCGGGCGCTCGCCAGAACAGCGACGCGAGGTTCGCAACCAACAGGCGCGCCCGCTGTTGGAATCGTTGAAGCAGTGGCTGGAAGAGACCTTATGTAAACTATCCAGAAAATCGGACACCGCGCTGGCAGTCCGTTACGCGCTGGGACGCTGGGAAGCGCTCTTGCGCTACGTGGACGACGGCCGCATCGAGATCGACAACAATGCCGCGGAACGAGCATTGCGCGTGGTCGCCCTGGGCCGCAAAAACTACTTGTTCGCAGGCTCCGATGCCGGTGGCGAACGCGCCGCAGCGATCTACAGCCTGATCGGCACCGCCAAACTCAACGGCATCGATCCCGAAGCGTACCTGCGCGACGTGCTCTCGCGTATCGCCGACCACCCCATCAACCGCATCGAAGAACTCCTGCCTTGGTACCTCGCCCCCGCCACAGAAACTGCTTCGTTAACGTAATCCGCCCGTCAAGACGGTCAACTTCGGACGCTTACGTCTCTCCAAAGTCAAAACGATCTTAATTCCTGATTTCGTTACACCGACAAATAATTATTGCCTGCGCCTCAAGTGATAGTCGTGGGCGTTAACCGAGGGGTTGTTCGTGGCATAGGCATAGGGTCGAAGGAGAACTTGTCTAGACAGTGTGACTGCTATGCGCAATGAAACATCGCCAAATCAGGTGCACTCTCGGTGCACTTTAGACTGCAAATGAGGGCATTTCGGCGCAAATGAGAGCGTCGTAAGTCATTGAATACAAATGAAACGGTGTGAGCACGAACAGAGCAGAATGAATTAGCAAACCGCCGCCTTCAGCCTCTCGGCCACCTCTCCGCGGCGATCTTCTTGCAGTATTGTAGCGTAATACTGAATTTCGTGACAGTCCCCTCTTCCCGCCGGGACGGTCTGGCACGGAGAAAAAGAGGGCCGTGAAACCAAGAGAAGGGGAACTCGCCTAAAGTAACGAGCAGAAGCTGCAAACGTTTACTGCTTACAAGAAATTCCTGCGGTCCTTGTGCCGGGGTTCCGCTCACGCGATGGAGCTTTTTGCTACGGCTGGGGCGGACGGAAACCCTTCTTTCTGGCGGAAATAGGCGGCGACGCGGTCGATGATCTGGTTCAGGGAAGTCTGCGGGCGGAAGCCCGTGAGGGAGACAAGCTTATCGATGCACGGCACGCGGCGCATCATGTCTTCAAAGCCGGGTTCGTAGGCCTTGTCGTAGGGAATGAACTGGATTGCAGAGGAACTGCCCGTGCGTTGCTTGACGATTTTGGCCAGATTCTCGATGGTGACCTCTTCGGTGTTCCCGATGTTCACCACTTCCCCCAGCGCTCGTTCCTGCGGTATCAAGCGCAGCAGGGCCTCGACGGTGTCGCGTACGTCGCAGAAACACCGCGATTGCGTTCCATCTCCGTACACTTCGATGGGTGCTTGCTCGAGAGAACGCTTCACGAAATTGGGCAGCACCATGCCGTAGCGCCCGGTCTGCCGGGGGCCGACAGTGTTGAAAAACCGCGCCACGATAACCGGCTGTTTCTTTTCCTTCCAGTAAGATAGTGCGAGAAATTCGTCCAGCGCTTTGGAAGCGGCATAACTCCAGCGACCCTTGGTCGTGGGGCCAAGAACAAGATCAGCGTCTTCGTGAAAGGGCACCTGAGTATTCTTGCCGTAAACTTCGGAAGTGGATGCAATGAGCAGGAGTTTCTTTTTCTTGCAGGCCGCTTCCAGAATGAGCTGCGTGCCGTTGACATTGGTTTCGATCGTGCGCACCGGGCTTTCCACGATCAGTTTTACGCCCACCGCGGCCGCTAGATGAATGATGACATCCGCATCATCCACGAGTTCGGCAAGGAGTTGGCGGTTTTCGATTCCGTCCAGGTGGTACTCCAATCGTTCAGAACCTTTGAGGTGGCGGATATTCTCCATGCTGCCAGTGGACAAATTGTCCAGCAACACCACACGTTCGCCTTGCCCCAGCAGCCTTTCCGTCAGGTGCGAGCCGATAAATCCAGCACCCCCGGTGATGAGATAGCGCACGTAGCCTCCTCAGAGTTTGTCAGAATCGTCGAGGTCCGAGGAATGAACCGAGGCCCGGGAGGGGGACACTTCACTGAGCGGATCCAAGGCTTCCTGAGGACCATAGCCATACGAATAAGGATAGTAGCGGTAAGAGTAGTAATAATCCGGCGCGCTGGCATCCACGGCGTTTAGGACCACACCCAACAGATGGCTCTTGACGCTGGTGAGCAGGTCGCGTGTACGCGTAAAAGCTTCCTTGGGAGTTTCGCCGCTGCGCACCACAAGCAGCACGCCGTCAGCCTGCACGGACAGAATCACTGCATCGGTGGCGGCCATGATGGGTGGTGAGTCAATCACAATAAACTTGTACTTGGTGCGCAATTCCGCGATGGCATCCGTCAATCGGTGCGACGACAACAGGTCCGCCGGATTCGGAGGCAGCGGCCCGGTTGGGATGGCTGCCAAATTGGGAATCGCGGGATGGGGTACGGTGACGAGATCCAAAGTTGACACGCCGGCAAGATAAGAGCTCAACCCGGCATATTTGCCCGTACCCAAATTCAACAACCGGGTGATGCCGGGCTTCCGCAAGTCCCCGTCCATGATTACGGTCTTATCGCCTAACTGGGCCAGAGTCACCGCAAGATTCGCCGCGGCGGTGGTTTTTCCTTCACGTGGAAGCGCGCTGGTTACCAAGATGACTTGCGGCGGACGATCCGGCTGCGACAGCAGTAAGGCAGTTCGTAGCGCGCGAAATGCCTCTGAGACTTGCGACTTTGGCAAGTGCTGCGCTACGAGTTCGATGCGCTTTTCATTGCCGTTCGTGAAGGCCCCTCTCAGAAGCCCGCTTCGTCTGCTGGCGGTCGCGCCATCTCCAAAGGCCGGCACCACGGCAAGAGAGGGCAGGCGTGCAAGCGTTTCGACGTCGTCGGGGGTCTTCACCGTGTTATCCAGATACTCCCGGAGCAATGCCAACCCGATTCCCCCGATCAGCCCTACCAGAAACGCCAGCGCAATGTTGCGCGCTTTGGCGGGGCGCGAAGGGTAGGAGGGAATCATCGCCGGATCCACAATGTGTATGTTGGAAGAGCGCAGACCTGCGGAGATTCCCGCTTCCTTGAGCTTAGTCAGCAGCCCTTCATAAAGGGCTTTATTGGCTTCCGCCTCGCGCCGCAAAATATTGTACTGCACCATTTTCTCCGACATCACGTTGGTGTCGGCCTTTTGCTGATCCAGGGCCTTGGTGCGAAGCTCCTCCAGTTGCAATGCTGCTCGGTAATCGTTCTCCAGTTCCACAATAACGCTTTTGCTCTGGCGGGTAATTTGCTGGTCCACATCCTTGATCTCCGCCTGGATGCGCTGGACTTTGGGAAAATTCGGGCCGTACTGGTTGACGGCTTCTGTGTATTGGATAGAAAGGTCCGAGCGCCGTCTCTGCAAGTCTTGCAAGACGCTATTGTTACGCAACTGGGGAACCGCTTCGAGTTCCCCGGACTTGGCAAATTCGTATAAGGCCTGCTTCTTGATGCGATCGCTTTGCGCGTCGGTCAGTTCCTTGTTCAAATCGCCGAGGCGCTGGGTGGTCATAGTCTGCTTGTCGTCCACGGTCCAGATCTGATTCTGCCGCTCGTACTCGATGCGCGCGTTTTCAGATCGCTCGACCTTGACCTTCAGTTCGTCAAGCTGCCCCGCCAGCCATCGCGATGCCTGGGTTGTGGCTTCATATTTGCTCCGGTAATTCTGCTCGATGTAGTTTTCCAGATGCGCATTCACCATCCGGGCCGCAAGTTGCGGGTCAGTCGATTCGAAACTCACTTCCATCAAGTTGCTGTTTGGAATGCGTTTTACGCCCAAGCTTCCGAGAAACGCGCTAATCTCCGGTGGACGTTTCTGGTTGGCCAGACTTCCGGTGGCGATGGCTTCCGATGGACCATTTTCGCTGGCAAAATCGGGATGAGTTGCCACGCCGCTGTTGCGAATAGTCTGCAGCGCCAGGGTTTCGCTGGTTAGGATCTTGGCTTGCGTCTCGATGTAGTTTTCATCTTCCATCATCAAATCGTATGAATCCGCGCCCTGGAACGGCAGAACATTGGGGTTTTCGCGGTCGATTTCTATTTTTGCGGTGGCCACATACACGGGGCGCGTACGGAACGTGGCAATGCTCACGATCGTCACCACCAGGAGCAAGAAGGAAAGAATCAGCCACTGATGTTTCCGCAAGATGAGCAGATAATCGTACAAATGAGGTTCGCGCGGCGAGAGGTCAATATGCGCAAAGCGTGTGGCCGGGTTGTACACATTGATGCCCCCGTTTGACCCTGGGTCCCTCGGCATTATCTTCGTTTCGTCGTTCATTTCAGGCATCTCAGTGATACGCGATCCGGTAGATGGCTACTGCACTGCCAAGGGCAACTCCCAATGCCACCGCACTCAGCAACACCTGCTTGCTCCGGCTATCCGGAATATAGAGAATGTCGCTGGGGCGCATCTGCAGGTCCTCGGATTCGCGATGTAGCACCTTCTTCAGGTCCACTTGCGTTTCCGTCTGCTTGCCTTGATCGTCTTTGCGAATGATTACGGCGTGATCCGTCTTGGCAACATTCGTGAGCCCCCCGGCAAGGGAGAGCACCTTCAGCGTGGTGAGTTGCGTGCGATCGTTCGAAACTACGAAGCCACCTGGGTGGTTGACCGCACCAAGAACATACACAATCCCTGCGTGCGGAACGGTAACCACGTCTCCGCCCTGCAGAGGAATGTTGTTGTGCAGATCACCCGCTTCCAAGAGTTCATTCAAATTTATCGTAATCGTGCTTGCCGACCCCGGGTGTGGGTCTGGAAGCGAATTGCTCCCCGCCGCAGGAGCTATGGCGTTCTGCGGCATTTCCGTCGCGGAGGGAAACGAAGAAGCAGTCGGCGAAGGAGCCTTCGCAGCCTCGCTGGCGGGCGTCGTGCCTGTTGTTACATCGATCCCCGGAGGCTCGCCCGAACTGTAGCCAGCACCCGAACCCGCGCCAGGCGCGCCTTGATTATTGATTGCGGTTGGTTCCTTCACTTCAATAAATGTTGCGGTATGCGCGCGGGAAACGATGATAGTATCCCCAGCATCCGCGGCGATGCCACCAGCTTCTGCTAGCACTTCGAGCAATGTCACACTGCGCTCCGCTTCATAGACCATCGGGTGCATCACCGCGCCGACAATGGTGATGGGCCGGCTGCGATGCTCTTTCACGTTCACGTCGACCTCCGGATGGCTCACCAAGCCATTCGCTTCTAGAACCTCGGCGATTTTCTGCTCCGCCTGGAGTTCCGTCAGCCCCACCACTTGCAGACGGACCGGCACAAGGGGAATGCCAATGGTGCCGGATTGGCTGACCCGCAGTTCGCGCGACAGCTCTGGCACATCGAATACGGATATATCTAATAGATCGCCGTTCCCAATCACGTAATCGTGCGGGCCAGACTTCGCTTCCGTGGAAAGATTCCGAATGCGCTCGTTGGTTTGCTGAGGTGTTTCCAGAACGGGAGCGTCCTGCGCAGAAATCCGCGGTGCGAGCATGAGCGCTACTGCGACTAGCGTTAAGCACACGGGCAATGATCGATTGCCACCTCGTACTTCGAACATCAGGATGACTGACCCCCTTGCGTCATTATACCGTTTGTAGGCCGTGAACTGACTTTTGTTTTCGTAGCAAGTTGAGCGATGGAAACTCCTGCGATTCGCCCGGGCGGGGAGGATTGAAGGCGGGTAGTCGCCAGGAATGCGGCCACCACGAACAACGATGCATTGGCTGGTATATGCAGATTAAAGTCTACTAAACTATGGACTAGTATCCCACTGCAACCCACCAGCCCGGACAGGTTCAACGAGGCCCCGAACGAACTGCCGAGTTCCGCCAGCCCGTGCAAGGACTCAAATAAGAGAACTCCCAGGAACCAGGTGCAGCACAGGCCACCTAGAACTCCCGTTTCCGCAAGCGCCTCCAAGTAATCGTTGTGGCTGTGATTCACGATCTTGCCGTCATAGAGCGTGTCATAGGGGGGAAAGACCATTTGGAGGGTGCCCAGGCCCGTCCCCATCAGCGGATGGTCCAGGAAGATATGCCAGGTGTCAACGCGCATAGAGGCCCGCTTTCCTTCGGTTACCTCCAAAGATTGATAGTTGGCGAACCGCTGCAGCACTTGGTGGACACCAATCCAGGAAACCACCAGGACGGCGCACAACACCACCATCCCCCCCACCAGCATGTGTCTGCTGCGTACCCGCCGCACAAGAAGCAAGAGAAACAGTATGACCATTTCTACGGCCAGGCTGATGATGCCTCCACGCGAAGCCGAAAGCAGCAGTGCCACGATAGGGACGATTGCAAAAAGCACCACCAGAAACAGCCGCTCTCGCCGGACCTTCCCAAGGAACAGTGGCACCAGGGCCACTGGAATCAGGAGTTCCGCGAAGCCCGCAAAGTGGTTCCGGTTCACATAGGGCCCAAACGGCAGGCCACCATATCTCATGACCCGAAACCAATAGATCTTTCCGTTGAATGTGAGGTGCTGAAGGATTCCAAAGATCGAAACGAAGAAGGCCAAGCACATCAGAAACCACACTAGTCCTCTGATGTGGCTGGAGCGGTAAAACGCCTGGGTCAACAGCAACAACAGGGCAGCGTAAGCAATCAGAAGCTGCAATTCCAGGCGTGTGTAATACTGCGACGCAGTGATGTGAAACACCATTTGCATGGACACCAGCAGAGCCAAGCTGGCCAGGGGCGGAAACAAAGGTGAGAGGTGAATTTGCTCCGACCGCCGCTGGTATTGGCGCAGCGCCCAGAGCACCACAAGCCACGCCAGGCCTATCTCTACAATCGCCTGCGACCATTCCTCCACTCCCCCATATGCAAGAACGCCGAAGGCCAGGAATGCGCAAATGGCCAGGCGGAAGAATTTCATGGCTCCGGCACCGTTAGCGGCACCAGCGTCACGTCGTCAATCCAGGCGTTCCCCGATATGCGTACATCCGGATCGTCGCTGGGATCCCGGCGTACACAAACCTCCACCCGGTGAACATCCGGCCCGGCTGTCCACGGGAGATCGATCGAAGTCCACGGAGTTGTGCCATGCACCTCGCGCGTCACAACCGGAGGAATGTACTTTTTGCCAATACTGCGCAAACGGAACGATAGCCCCTGGTTCGTGGTCAGTTCCTGTGTTTTGATCCAGCCGGAAAATAGGTATTGCCTACCGGGGTCCACGAGTCCCACGGTGCAGGCCACATCCAGATTGGGGTTTTCCTTGCCATCGAACGATATCCTTAGCGACTGCGTTCCCGAGAGCTTTTGTGTGCCATCAAATGTCGTGCGCACTCCCTGCGCCATCGGTTGAAATTGCCAGGAAAATGGTGCGTTGCTGATTCCGGATTCGAAGCTTGGATCCCATAGGACGGAACCGCGCGGCTGCAGGAGCGGCGGAAGATTCAGGGTGGCCATTCCCTGTTCCCAGATGCGCTTTGCATCCGCATCCTCACCCGCCGCCGAAAGCTGGTTCACGAGCGCGGCGAAATCGCGTATCTGGAGATGCGGATGCAATGCCATCAACTGCGTCCAGACTTCCATGGCCACACCAAGTTGCTTGGCACTCGTGGCATCGGCGATCACATCAACATACACCCCCGGTTGGGCCGGCAGTACTTTGGCACGTATCTCGTCGAGGTTTGGTTCCGCCCGGTAGACGCGAGAGAAAGCTGCTGCAGCACGTCCAGGGTCGGCCTCCAATGCGCGGTGAAGTTCCTCAAACGCATGCGGCAAATCTCCTGTCCGCAACAGGTAGTTTCCATAGCGCCAGGCTACTTCCGCGGAAACAGGGTAGCTTTCCTTTGCGTGTTGGTAGGCATCGCTCGTCGCCTCCGTATTCCCTTCCAATTCATAGGCTGTGGCAAGATCCAGCCACGCCTCCGTGTAGTGCGGATCAAGCGCAATAGCACGGTGGAGGGAGTCCATTGCCTGGGCAGGATCTGGGTCCTCGAGACTGTATTGCTCATAGTGTCCCAGCCGGTACCAATACTCCGGATTGCGCGGCTCCAGGCGCGCGGCCGCTTCGAAGTCTTTGGCAGTTGTGCCATCGGCAGCATGCGCCGCGAGCGCCATCCGAATCCCAAAGAAAGACACCACCACGGCGACCGCGATAGCCGCCAAAACCAATAGACCCCGCGAGAGGGAATCAGAAAGGCGAAGGATCATCTGAGGTTTACTGTGCCTACTCGAAAAAGCAGATGCAAGAATAAAGTAAAAGAAGAACGGTAACGAAAGGAATTGTTCCAATTTGGAACGGACCTATTTCCCTAGCGATGCCACTTGGCTCTCGTCCACCCGGCCGCGACGTCTTACATCTATCCCTAGCCTTTTGATCTTCTGATTTAGCGTGGACAGAGGAATCAGGAAGCGCTCCGCAGCCTCCGTCTGATTCCAGCCCGTGCGCTCCAGCATATCCACAATGATGCGCCGCTCCACCTCATCAATGATTTGGAACAGCGAGGGGTTGGGATTGTCGGCCGCGGTTCGCGCGCCTGATTCCCCCGGCAAGGGTGGGAAGAACTCCGAAAGCTGCAAGCGCACTCCGCGGACGATCTCCTTGCTGCGAATGGAATCCGGCAGTAGGTCAACATCGACGCGCTCTTGCGTCGAGAGAACCACGGCGCGTTCCACCACGTTCTCCAGTTCACGCACGTTTCCCGGCCAGTCGTAATCCATCAACAGCTTCATCGCTGCGGGAGTGAATTGCCGCAATGGCTTCGTGTTTTCCAGGCAGAAGCGTTCCATGAAATGGATCAGCAATAGTGGAATGTCTTCACGGCGGTCGCGCAATGGCGGTAAACGAAGATGGATGACGTTCAGCCGATGGTACAGGTCTTCGCGAAAGCGCCCATCCTTGACAAGTGAGAGCAAATCGATGTTGGAAGCCGCCACAATGCGTACGTCTACCTTGATTTGCTCCGTTCCTCCCAGCCGCATGAATTCACGCTCCTGAATCACTCGCAGGAGTTTGGCCTGGGTTTCCGGACTCACCGTAGCGATTTCATCGAAAAAGATCGTCCCTTGGTCGGCCACTTCAAAAAGGCCTTTCTTGGAGGCCACAGCGCTGGTGAACGCGCCTTTCACGTGTCCGAACAATTGCGATTCCAGGAGGTCGACGGGGATGGAGCCCGTATTTACGGGGACAAAAGCCTTGTCCGCGCGCGGTGAAGCAGAATGAATGGCCTTGGCGATCAGTTCCTTTCCTGTTCCACTCTCGCCGCTGATCAGAATGGTGGAGCGTGACGGCCCAACCTGCGCAACCAGGTCGAACAGCGTCAGCATTTTGTCGCTCTTCCCGATGATATTGGGGAAATTAAAGCGCTGCTTCAGCGCGCGCTTGAGGTGAATATTTTCATCACGAAGCCGCCGCGCTTCCACTGCCTGGGCCACCTGCGCTAGCAATTCCTCGTTGGACCACGGCTTTGTGATGTAGTCCATGGCCCCGCTCTTGAAAGCCGCCCGGGCCATTTCGATCGAGCCATAAGCCGTAATCAGAAGAATCGGGAGGTGCGGATCTTGGCGGTGAATCTCCTTCAACATGTCGATGCCGTTGCGGTCAGGAAGGCTGACATCAAGCAAGAGCAAGTCGAACGGGCGCTCTTCGAGACAGGAAAGCCCCATCTGACCGGTTCCCGCACTGGAGACCTGATACCCCTCCGTCTTCAGGAGCAGCTCAAGTCCCTCGCGGATTTCGGATTCATCGTCAACGACAAGAATCGAGCCTTTAGACATGGACTGCTTTCCTGACGGCTGGTAACTCGACATGGAATGCGGTTCCGCGACCTGGCGTCGAGCGCACATCAATTCTTCCGGCGTGTTCTTTGATGATCCCGTAGGTTACGGACAGGCCAAGGCCCGTGCCTCGTCCCGTCGCCTTGGTGGTGAAAAAGGGATCGAAAATCTTATGGATGTGCTCGCGAGGAATGCCGTTGCCCGTGTCCACGACCTCAACTTCAACGCTGCCATTGTGCGCCGCGGTACGTACTTCCAGCATTCCGCCAGTGGGCATGGCATCCCGTGCGTTCAGGAAGAGATTCAAGAAGACCTGCTGCAACTTATTCGCGGACCCGCGCACCGCGGGTAGCCCTTCGCTTAGCTGCTTGACAACACGGATTTGCGATGTTTTCAACGGATGTGCCACCAGCGACAGTGTCTCTTCCACCACGCGATTCAGGTCCACGTCCGCAAGTTCCCCCGCCCCCGTGCGCGAGAAATTCAGCAGGTTGTTGACGATCTCGCTCGCGCGGAACGTCTGCTTCACAATCTTTTCGATAATCGAGTGCCGCGGATCATCGGCAGGCATCTGCTTGGCCAACATCTGAATGTAGTTGGATATGACTGCCAATGGCGTGTTCACTTCGTGTGCCACTCCGGCGGCCAACAGCCCGAGCGAAGTGAGCTTTTCCGTCTGGCTCATCTGCTCTTCCATGCGTTCGCGCTGCGTCACATCGTCGAACAAGAGCAAGCGGCCGATGCGTTCACCGGATTTGCCCACCAGAGGTGTAATTGAGACATTCACCACCAACGAAAGCCCCTGGCGCTGCAGGCGGTGCTTGTAGATCCCCGTGATCTGTTCCAGATCATCCCGGGAAGCTATCTCCGAAGCCAGTTCCGACGGCAATAGACTACTGAGGGGTTGGCCAACCGCTGCATCCCGTGGCACGCCAAAGACCTGCTCCATCCGGCTGTTCCAGGCTTCCACGGTTCCCTGAAGGTCTACGGCTAGCACGCCGACATTCAACGATTCCACGATGTTTTCGCTGAAATCCTTCAGGCGCGCAATTTCGGAAGCTTTCTGTTCCAGCGAGCTGTAGAGTTGCGAATTGTCCAAGGCGATGGCCACGTAGCCAGCAATGGTCTGTACCAGTTCGATGTCGTCGCTAGAGAGGAAATCCCCGTCAACGGTCTTGCCCAGTCCAAGAACAGCAACGGCATGTTCGCGAATACGGCAGGGGATGAAGTAATTCAGATCGAGCTGTTCCAGGGTGCGGCGGACCGTGTCGCTCACTTCCCGTGGGCTGCGCGAGGATTCATAGAAAATAGGGCCGCGCTGGAATTCCTCCCGCACCGGCGCGATGAAGCTCAGGTCAAGCGATTCAGTCAGCCGCACACCCATCGAGCGAGCCAGCCGCATCTCCCCGGGACGCTGCGGGTCTTCCACAAAGATCGCCAACCGATCGACAAGCAGTGTCTGCGATACCCGGTCCATCACCGAACCCAGCATGGGCTCCAGGCGGACTTCGTTCGTCAAGGTGCGCCCGAATTCAATCAGCGTGCGACGATAGTCCAGACGATCCCGGTAGAAAAAACGATCCAAGCGTGCCTGAATGCCTTCGCGGAACGGCTGAAACAGGAATGCGGCGATCACGATCGCGATCATGCCGGCTACTGGTCCGCTCGTCTGTGCGTGGAATATCTCTGCAATCAGCGCCACCAGCGCGAAATAGATGGCTGCGACTGCCGCCGTCGCCGCCGTGTAGGCCAGCCCGCGCTTGAAGATGATGTCCACGTCCATCAAGCGGTAGCGGATGATGGCATAACCAAAGCACAGCGGGATCAATACCAGACTCAGCGCGGTAAATTGTTGCCATGGCAGCGTGGCGGCGTCGAAATCGTACGGAATGATGTAAAGCAAAGTGAACGGAAGGCTTCCGGCTAGCGTGCCCGCCGTGAGCCATTTCATCTGCTGGCGAAGCACTCCCGAACGCGAGCGTCGGTAGCTGAAATAGAACACCAGTCCCGCAAGCAGGAAGTACGCGCCCAGGAAACTCAATTCCAGCTCTTCGAGAAGGATACGGGATCGCGTTGTGGGCACAAATCCCAAGGCATTGACGGCGGCAAGGATGTGAATCAGCAGGAGCCCCAGCGGCGGCGCATAAACAGCCGCGAATTTCAGGAGCGATTTGCGGGCCGATTCGCTCCGCTCTGGAAACACAAGCGCAAAGTGCAAAAGCAGCGCCGGCGCCAGAAGCCGCGCGCCAACGCTGGCCCAATAGACTTCCAAATCGAAAGTGTCCAGCTTTCCGCTGTATTGAAACGAGTACAGAATGAATGAGACCAGGCAGAAAACATAAAAATGGACCGCGCGGGGCGCATTCCATCGGCGGATAAAAATAAAGAGTCCTATGAACAGGTACAACAGACCCACAACGCGCAGGTGGTTTTCGACGGTGAGGGGTTTGTGCGCTGGAGTGGTAATCAGGCGTGTTTCAAACTCTTCCCCGTTGCGCGAGAGCTTATATCGGAGTTGCGTCCACAGGCCGGCCCGGAAGAGCCGTCGCGCCACCTGTGCCGCGTTGGGAACATCCGCGTCATTGATGGTCAGCAGAATGTCCCCAGGGCGAATGCCCGCACCCGCTGCAGGTGAATCAGGAGCCACGCGCCACGCTTCAATCCCTGCGGCGCTATCGGACCAGGCGACACCGTCATCAACCAGATCGAATTGGGAGCGCTGTACGAAATTGAGCCAGGCAAAGGCCACCGCTGCCAGCGTTGCAAGCGCCAGAACCACTGCCCCTACTCTTACTCGTAGACTCTCCTTCATGCTTTAAGCCGTGGAATACACCCCGTCCCTATTTTGCGTGCAACTGGCCTTCCAATCTTTGGTAGGTAGCTCCTCTGTTAAGTGCTTATAGTTCATGCACTTCCGGATTCTTGGCGGGCTCTGTCGAAATGACTTCCACTTTCTGGTAGGGTGAATACAACTTTCCAGAAACTTGGCAACTACTAAAACTGCACGCTCAGACCCCCGCGGAAGCTGCGGAATGCGGGCACCAGAAACAATGGTCCATCCGGCGTGCCCAGAGAGACATAGCCTTGCGCAAACAGGTTGTCACACTCTGCGTTGGCCTCCCAACGCCCCAGGGCAAACCTCGGCAGCGGCTGATGAATCCCGATGTTCAAGTAGGGGTTGAGCTGAAAAACGTTTTCGCCGTAGGGATCCACTCGCGACACGCTCACACCGCTCACCCATTTGTAACCCGCGCTGATGCTTGTGCCAGTGTGGGGAACTTTGCCCGTGACCTTGGCGGCCAGCGAATGCCGCGGCACCGTGCGGAGCGCATCCCGCAACTCGCCTTCCACTGCGTCCGTGGGAGCAAGGGCGCCCGCAAACGCATACACAGCCGCGAATTCCACGTCGTCCATGATTCTCTGGCGCAGCGCGAGGCGCGTTCCCCAACTCGAAGAGGAGCCCCCGTCGTAAGCGAATCCTTTCGAATAAAAGTCCTGAATATATTCGGACGAAGGCAGGTCGTCCCCACGCCCGTACAGCGCTAAGTGACGATTATCGTCATGGAAAGCGGCAAGCTGCAGCACCCCGTGGCTTCCCACCTTGCGCTCCACGGCCAATTCTTCGTGCTGGCCATTTTCCAGCACCGGTCGGCCGTCGCGAAACAGCAATGACGGGAAGGCATCCAGTTGATTGATCGCGTTCGTCAAATTACCGGTAGGCGACGAACCGGTCAGGTCGGAGACCAAGGTATCATTCGGCAGGGCGCTATTGGGCAGCGCCGCGTAAATCATGTCCGCATACCATTTGGGAGCAACCCGCGTCTCTAATTTCATGCGCGGGCGCACGCTCCACGCGGAAGATCCGAAGCCCATGACCACGTATTCGCCACCAAGGCGCAGCAGAAAACGATCTCCCATTGTCACCGACTTGGCCTGATCCAGACGCAACCCTCGGAATGTTGGTCCTTCAGGGCCGATCTTTGCTTCGCGAAGTACAACGGTACTCTGCGCGCCGTTCGTGAACGAACCATTCGGTAGCCATACGGCGGCAATTCCTCCGGCAGGAGAGTCTTCGTCATAGCTGACCTGCCCCGCGAATACCACACGATTGAAGCGGTCGATAGGCTGATCGTAGGCGAACTCCGTGCCCGGTGCTCCGTCCACACTGGACACGGAACCCGGACGGCGCGCGCCATTGGTGAGATCCACGCGTCCGCGCGGGTTGAAACTGTTGCCGTCCGCTACGATCGGGGAAACGGCCGCCGAGCCGTCCTCTCCCCATTGCAGAATCGGACGTAAACCCGAAGCCGACTGCAACACCCATTTCCAATCGTCGGGTTCCGCAGTGCCATTTGCGGGAGGCCGCCGGAGTTGCTCGATCGAGGCGAACATGGATTCCATCTGCACACGCACGACGGTCGTCAGGCTTGAGGAGATGCGGATATGCTTTTCAAGATCGGGTAGGAATCCTGCCAGCGTCACGCGAACAGTGTAGAAACCTGGCTCCAGCTTGTCGCCTTTGAAAATTCCCTGCGTGTTGGTAAGTAGCTGGCGCACCGCCAGCACCCCGGGCGTCTCCGAAAAAACTTCCACGGTCGCGCCTAGTTGCGGAATTCCCGCGGAGTCACGCACCACTCCGGAAAGCATCCCAGAGGTGGGCTTCGACGGGGTTTGCGCACTCGCTGGCGCGACGCCCCAGCCCACACCCACAGTGGACGCCAACAACACTCCGAAGCATAGGAGCGGTCCGGGCTTCAATTCGCTTTACCTCCCCGGTGTTGCGTTCGACGCAGTCTTGGGTTCCACTGGATTCCTGATCGAAAAATCTGCACTGCGCGAGATGCTGCTCTGCGACAGTGTATCCGTCGCACTGACCTCCAGAGTATACTTACCCGGTGCCAGCGTTGCCAACGGAAGCAGCCGTTCGATGGTCACTTGCTCCCCGGTCTGCTTCATCTGCTCTGAAGTTTCCTTGAACTGCATGACCTGCTGGTCACCCTTCTTCACCGTGTAGACAAACGTCGCGTTGGACTTGTGCGTCTTGTCATCTGGTTTCAGGTTATACACTTGAAGATAGATGCCCAGCTTGTCGTTCGTTGTGAAATCACCGTCCATGCGAGGACGAACCTTGGAGGAGCCGAGAACAAACTGCCCCGTGCCGATCTGCTTTGCGGGAACGTGCTCAATCTGGTCCGCCAGAATCAGTGTGCTGGCGTCCAGCTTTACATCCTCGTAGCGCGGCACCGCCAGGCGCGTATTCACCACGCCTACGTTCCCGCTCTCTACGTCCTTGATCACCAGGTCCAGCCGGTACAGCCCGGGACGCAACGGCAGCGCCTTCTGATAGATCGATGATTGCTTCACGGACTGCGGGAACAGCGAATCCGGAAAGTCCTTGCTCACGGAATCTTCAAAGGTCTGCACCGTGCGGCCTGTCAACGTGCTCACCCGTCCAAAAATGTTGATCGAAGCAGAGTGCACCCCTTCCTTCGACTTGAATTGCAATTGGTGGTTGGGTATCTGCACTGTCACCGGCACAAGCACTGTGTCGCTGGTCACCTTCATAAAATCCGTTCGGTACGAGAAATGTACCTGATCACGTACCATACGCGAAGTTACCAGCGCTTCCAGGTCCTTGTACTTCACTTCGGGTGGTTTCTGAATCTTTGCATACAGTTCCAGCCGCGTGAACTCATTCAGGCTCGATGGCAAGGAGTTTCCCATCGTTGTCGGCAAATGCGTGCCATCGGAGCGTGTAAATCTGTCTGTTTTCGAAGCCATTCCCATGGCTTCCAAATCGCTCAAACCTGCACCGGGAACGTTGAGTAAGGCGTCCTTCTCAGTGGGATCCATGGTGAGGTGATATTCGCCGGACCCGCTGGGATCCACAAATTCCAATTCCACGTTTTCCTGAATCCCCTCTAGATACCGGTATCGCCAGCTTTCCCAGGGATAGGTCGTCGTCGAGCCGCCGCCCATATCCTGGGGCCGATTCCATGTGCCACCGGTCGGATGCGATTCGATTTCATCCGGTGGGCCCCACATGATGTAGATACGCCCGCGATCCGTCTTCCAGCCGGGGACCCCGGATGCATAATGCTCGTTGGCATACGCTATGCGCCTGTAATGCTCTTCCTTGAAGTCGTTGTCCGGTAAATCGGGGTTGCTGCTGCGGCGCAGCCAGAACTGCTCGATGAACTGTTCGCGCTCTTCGTTCGTTTCCAATTGCAGAAAGGCTGTGCGCTCTTCCGGCGAGATAATGTACACCACGTCTTCGTTCAGCCAACTC
Source organism: Candidatus Acidiferrales bacterium (assembly GCA_963702915.1). Lineage (GTDB taxonomy): Bacteria > Acidobacteriota > Terriglobia > Acidiferrales > UBA7541 > Acidiferrum. The sequence continues at coordinate 3,554,739 of OY969770.1, read as the reverse complement.
TTGTAAGGACCCTCCAATTCCTTCAGAGTCTTCTTCATTTTTTGTTTCTGTTCTTTGGTCAGCTTTTGGTTCTCAGCGGGGATCGGAATCTGCGCGTTGGGATCTTGAGGCTGCACCTGTTGTGCGGAGATAGGCGCGGCGAGAAAAGCAAATGCAATGAAATACGTGGAGATAGCTCGAAAGTTCTTTGGCATTGAGACACCCTTACGACCTCTGGATTCTAATCCTAGGAATTAGCCACGTCAATTCAGTAATCTTGCTCATTCGAAGAGACTTGGCCCCGATTCTTCTTAGACGAGGTCAGGTTGTTCGCTAGTTGCCTGCAGCGGTGCGTTTTTCATCGCGAATCTGAGCGAGGAAGCGTATCGAGGACTAGTACGAGATTCAGCTTAATTTCCTACTGCAACCTACGGTTCTGCTCTTCCGACCCGATCAGCGAATCAAATATCGCCAGCACGTGCCGCCGGTATTCCACCATTCGGCTCAACACATCCCGCAGCTGCGGCTCGCGCTCCACTTCGCGGTGCCACTTGGCCAGCACCGCCGGAGGCACTTCAATATCCTGCCGCAGCCTCTCCGCCGAGTGCCCGCGCAGGAATAGCCCATAGAAAAACGCCGCTTCACGCTGCGGAAAAGCCAAGTCCGTAGCGATTTCAAAGGGCATGACTGGTGCGAGTGTCGCCATACAGAAAAACGCAGTTTACCTAAATCTTGTCCCGCGTCAAGTAGGACATCAGTCCTGCTGCTGCGTGCCGGTCAATACTCCCGCTCCGGTATGCAACGTAATCCTGCCTTGACCCGCTCTAACCGGCATAGGATGCTGTAGCCCATGGCACGGTTACCCAAGTCGCTGGCAGGCAGGACCTTTGGCAGGTTCCTGCGCTTCGGCATGCTCCGGGGGCTTCGTTCCGTGGAAATCGACCCCGAAGACTTCCGCAAGTATTTGTCTCAGAAGCACTCGCTGTGGGTCCCTAATTTCGGCCGCATGAAAGATGTCCCGATGGAAAAGCTGGATGCCATTGCCGAGCGCCTAATCCACGACGCGCAGCGCCTGGCCCTGGCTCAAGGGGCCGGCTTTGGCCTCGGCGGCATGATCACCCTGCTGCCAGACGCCAGTCTCCTCACCGTCATTACCCTGCGGCTGATCCAGCGGCTTTGCCTGCTCTATGGCTTTGAACAAAAAGGGAGCGATGAACGCATTGAACTGTGGCTCGCCGCCGCTGCCGCGGCCGGAATCGACTTCAGCAAAGACCTCGCCGAAAAACAAATGGTAGAAAAGCTCGCGCCTCGCATTGCTGGCCGCCTCGCTGTTCGCATCGGCGAAGAAAGCGCCGAGAAATGGGTGGGACGCATGATACCCCTCGCCAGCTCCGCCATCGGCGGGGCCCTCAACTACACCTTCGTCCGTTCCTGGGGCCGCCGCGTCCAGCGCCACCTCCGCGAAAAGCATCTTCTCGAACGCGCCCCCGCTACCCCCAACTTGACTATCGTCCCCGCACCCATCGCCTAATCCTCATCCGCCAGGATAAGGCGCTCGCAATGTGCTCAAACAACCTTGGGTGGCCTACCTTTTGAGGTTTGTGCAGCGGACATGAGAAGGATGGATCATCCCCAGCAAGGCGCGTTGAGGATTATGCGGAGCGGAGAAAACGCGCGGCGCGGTTACGCAGCGTGGGCTGCGGCGCGATCACTTGCGGCTGGACTTTGCGGCGCGCCACCGGATAGAGCAACTCGGCGAGCTCGTGCGCAGAAGCCATGCGCTTGTCGGGATCCTTGGCCAGGCACGCGCCAACGATTTCGTCCAGAGCAGTGGGAATGGACGGATTGCTCCTCGACGGCGGCTGCGGTGAAGACGAGAGCACGTGGTTACAGACAGCCTGTAGTGATTCGCCGGCAAACGGCGAAATGCCGGTGAGCATTTCGTACAGCACAACACCCAGCGAGAAAATGTCCGAGCGCGCATCCTGAGCGCGGCCAATGATCTGTTCCGGGCACCAGTAAGCAGGCGTTCCGAGCAGCGAAGTATCCGCTTTTTCGTGGCTGGCCAAACGCGCCATGCCGAAGTCGGTCAGCTTGGTGTGGGATTCTTCGTTGATAAGAATGTTGGCCGGCTTCACGTCGCCGTGAATGACGCCGCGCCGATGCGCCACATGTAGCGCAACGGCAACTTCCGCAGTCCACGCGCACGCAGCTGGAAACGGCACGCTGCCCTTGGCCAGCACCTTTTCCAGCGGCTGGCCTTCCACCAGCTCCATCACCAGATAAGGCGTGGAAGTGGTTTCCTCGATACCCATGTCATGCAGCGTGACGATGAAGGGATGAGAGAGCTTGCCGACCACGCGGGCTTCGCGGAGGAAGCGCGCGCGAGCATCGCCGCGGGCGAGTTCGGGGGAGAAGAGTTTGATGGCCACGGGACGATCGATCATAGGATCATAGCCGCGAACGACGCGGCTGTTCGCGCCCGAGCCGATAGATTCCAAAACTTGGTAACGACCGACTTGCAAGATAGTCCTCTCCATGCTGCGGAAACTCTGATCCAAAACCAGCAGAGAAATAGTAGAGGAAGGGTACAGAGAATGGTATGAAGCAGCAGTCACGAGGAAAAGAGTACGAAAGTACTGGGTGAAATGGGATAAGACGGCGTGGGACTCGGTGCGATCGCAAGAGAGCTGAGTTGCGAGAGATGAAGAGAAACGGAATTGCAAGCGGCAAGAAACCGGATCACATATCTCTGAGGCGCTGGGAACGGTTTGATTAGAGATTTTTTTCGCGCACGTGGGCGGAGAAACTGCAACGGCGAGAGATTACGCGAAGAAACGCAGCGAAGTCTAAACAAAACAGAGCGCGGCGAAAAGAAAAGGAAAAAATCGCATAGAGAGTTGTGTGGAAAGAGTTTAGAGAAAAAAAGCGGCAGCAGAAGAAGAAAATGAGAAAGGGGCGCAGGCAACCTCACCACAAGATATAGGCGCTTAAAGAAAAAGTTATCTAGATTTTGCGATTTTCTCTTGACAGCAATCGCGCGCGGGACAATACTGCTCATCCAGATTCGGGGGACGTGGAAGCGCCAGACGGACCAGAGTCGGGGATCGTGCCTTGGTCCGGCATTTAACCCACGCACCAGCCCGGGATCACCGTAAAAAAACGAGCGCGAAGTGAATGCTCCGCGCAGTTCGGTAAGCCGCGGGGTGAGCTGTTCGGCCGTGTGGAAAACACCGGCACCGGGCAGCGCATTCGCTTTTTTATGTTCTTCCCAGGAAACGTCTTCCAGGAAAGCTGGAATTGATTTGCGCGACCACGGAAGCGGCGTGTGACCCTCTGTCAAACAGGGGAGTAAAATAGAAAGGTTTCCCGCTGAAAACGGGGACCTGCAGCGGGGAGGAAATCGGATGGCAACGGTGAAGGCGGCATTGAATGGCAAAGAGTTAGAGACGGCGAGCGAGATGAAACGTGCAGGAACAAAGAGCGGATTGAGGTTTGAACGGTACTTCACCGAGGGAAGGACTTCCCCGTTCAACGATGTGGAATGGGAAAAGCGCACGGCGCTCATCGGCAATGAGAAGGGCATGACGATCTTCAAGCAAGAAGACGTCGAAGTGCCAAAGAGCTGGTCACAAACAGCGACAAATATCGTGGCCAGCAAATACTTTCACGGGAAGGTCGGGACACCGGAGCGGGAAACGTCGGTGCGGCATCTGATAAGCCGTGTTGTGAATACGGTAGTGCGTTGGGGCGAAGAAGGCGGGTACTTCGCGGACACAGGGTCACGTGATGCCTTTCGGGACGAGCTAACGCACCTGCTGATCGAGCAGAAGATGAGCTTCAATTCGCCGGTCTGGTTCAACGTAGGTGTGCAGGCGAAACCGCAGTGCTCGGCGTGCTTCATCAACTCCGTGCAGGACAACATGGAATCGATCATGGGGCTGACGCGGACGGAGGGCATGCTGTTCAAGTGGGGCTCGGGAACGGGCACGAACTTTTCGGCGTTGCGCGGGAGCAAGGAATCATTATCGGGCGGCGGAATTGCGTCGGGGCCGGTGAGCTTCATGAAGGGTTTTGACGCGTTCGCGGGTGTGATCAAGAGCGGCGGAAAAACGCGGCGCGCGGCGAAGATGGTGATCCTGAACGTAGACCATCCGGACATCGTGGAATTCATCGAGTGCAAGGTCAAAGAAGAGAAGAAGGCTCACGTGCTAATCGAGCATGGCTACAACAGCGCGATTGACGGCGAAGCCTACAGCTCGATTTTCTTCCAGAACGCGAATCACTCGGTGCGCGTGACGGATGAATTCATGCGCGCGGTGGAAGAGGGCCGCGACTGGTGGACGAAGAACGTCAACGACGGACAGCCGAACGAGAAGTACCCCGCCAAGGATCTGCTGATGAAGATTGCGGATTCCACCTGGCATTGCGGCGACCCGGGGATGCAGTACGACACGACGGTGAACCGCTGGCACACCTGCAAGAACACGGCGCGCATTAATGCGAGCAATCCCTGCAGCGAATACATGTTCCTGGACGACACGGCGTGCAACCTGGCTTCGCTAAACCTTATGAAGTACGTGGGGAACAACGGGCAGTTTGACGTGGAAGCCTTTCGGCACGCAGTGGACGTGACGATCACGGCGCAGGAAATCCTGGTGGACAACGCCAGCTACCCAACGAAAAAGATTGAGGACAATTCGCATGACTTCCGGCCGCTTGGACTGGGGTATGCGAACCTGGGAGCGCTGCTGATGTCCATGGCGCTGCCTTATGATTCGGATGAAGGGCGCGATGTGGCGGCGGCAGTGACCGCGCTGATGTGCGGCGAGGCGTACGCGCAGTCGGCACGCGTGGCGGAAAGAATGGGGTCGTTCCCTGGGTACGAGGTAAACCGGGAAGCGATGCTGGACGTAATTCGGATGCATCGCCAAGCGATGCGCGGGATCAAGCCAGACCATGTACAGACGGAATTGTATATGGGAGCACAGGGCGCTTGGGATGCGGCTCTGGAACTGGGCGAGAACAATGGCTACAAGAACTCGCAGGTGACGGTGCTGGCGCCAACGGGGACAATCGGATTCATGATGGATTGCGACACTACGGGAATCGAGCCGGACCTGGCGCTCGTAAAGACGAAGAAGTTGGTGGGCGGAGGCGTGATCAAGATCGTGAACAACACGGTGCCGCAGGCATTAATGAAGCTGGGCTACTCGCCGGAAGAGATGAGCGAGATCGTCAGCTACATTGATAAGAACGGGAAGATTGACGGGGCTCCGTATCTGAAGGAAGAGCACGTGCCGGTGTTCGATTGCTCGCTGGCCCCGATGGGCGGGGGGCGTTCGATTGCCTGGACGGGCCACGTGAAAATGATGGCGGCGGCACAACCGTTTCTATCGGGAGCGATCAGCAAGACCATCAACATGCCGGAAGAATCCACGCTCGAAGACATCATGAACGCGTATATTGAATCGTGGAAGCTGGGGCTGAAGGCGGTGGCGATTTACCGAGACAATTCCAAGAGGTCGCAGCCTTTGAGCGCCGCAGGGAAGAAAGAAGAGAAGAAGGCGGCAGTGATGGAACCGGAACAGCGCGAACTGTTTGCACGGGCGCAGCGGGAGAAGATGCCCGTGGAGCGGAGTTCGGTCACGCACAAGTTCAGCGTGGGCGGGCACGAAGGGTATCTGACCGTCGGCATGTATGAAGATGGGCGTCCAGGCGAGCTCTTCATCAAGATGTCCAAGGAAGGCTCGACGCTGTCGGGCGTGATGGATGGACTGGCGCTGACGGTTTCGTTGGGCTTGCAATACGGAGTGCCGTTGAAGGTATTCGTGGACAAGCTGGTGAACACGCGGTTTGAACCGAGCGGCATCAGCGCGAACCCGAATATCCGGTTCGCCACTTCGGTGTTGGACTACATCGCGCGGTGGCTCGGCGGGCGGTTCATTTCCGCGGATTATTTGAAGCTGAATGGGATGCCGCCAGCGGAAGGAACAGTGATCGCGGGGATGCCTGCGGCGAACGGGACAATGTCCATGCCGGCGCTGCCGCGGCCGAGTGGGACGTCGAGCACATCGCCGCGCGACACGCACGAAGGAGCGCCGACGTGCTCGGAGTGCGGCATGCTGATGGTGCCAAACGGGGCGTGCTACAAATGCGAGAACTGCGGCAGTACGAGCGGCTGCAGTTAGGGCGGTAAAAGGAAAAAGGAGAAGACGCCGATGAGCGCACTCCCCAATGGAACCGCACTAACCGCAAAACTGGCGTCGAGTCAGCCCAAGGCGAGGGGATTCCTGCACATCGTCAGACACGGTGGCGGGCTAAACGCCTTCTACATCTTGACGTATCACCGGCTGGACAAGGCGGGGACACGACCCCGTGCGATGCTGGCAGAGGGAGCGCAGTCGCTAATTGACCTATTGGAAAAAGTAGGTGTAGATTTCCGGCTGCGGGAAGTGCGCGGGGCGCTGGAAGATATCCTGCGGCTGGGCTCGGCGAATATTCCGGACTTGTGGTTGAGCGATGAAGAGATGCTGGAAAAGGGTCTAGTGGAAACGTAGGCCTGGTCCAGATATGACTTTCATGAGCCGGGGCAGAAATGCTCCGGCTTTTGTTTTTTGGACCGCCGTGAACCCCAAGACCCAGGCACACACTCCGTGCCTGGGGCACCCAAATTCCATCTGGACTATTCCACGCCGTGCTTGGACCCGAGAGTGCTACCGGAAACCAGCGGCGGCATCGCGCATTGCGTTTTCGTAGGCGTCAATCACGTTGTCCAGAGCTGTGTTCAGAGCAGGGTCAATCTGTTTTCGAGACGGGTCCGCGTCGAACCATGCCAGGGTTTGGCGAATGCCTTGGGCGAAACTTGTTGTCGCGCAATAGCCAGGAACAAAGCGCTTGATTTTGGTGTTGTCGAAAACGACGCTCACCGACTTGTCCCCGATCAATGTGCCCTGCAGTTCGGGCATGCAAGTGATTAGGAAGTCAGACGGGATGTGAACGATGCGCGGTTCTACGCCGATGGCAGCGCCCACAATCCGGTAATACTGGTCCCAGGTCATGACTTCATCCGAGGTGATGTGAAACGCGTGGCCAATCGCTTGCGGATGTCCCAGCAATCCCACAAGTCCCTTTGCGAAATCGCTGTTGTGCGTGATCACCCAGAGCGACGATCCGTCTCCCGGCACGGCAACCTTTTTTTCCTTGAGCATGCGGTCAATGATGGTGTACGGCTTTTCCCAACTATTAAGCACGAGCGGGATCTGCGTGTCGCCATAGGTGAGCGATGGCCGGATGATCGTCACCGGAAAGCCGGTCTCGCGATACGCCTTCATTAACCGTTCTTCGCAGGCAATTTTGTTGCGTGAGTAATCCCAGTACGGATTTGCGAGCGGCGTGGATTCGGTAATCAGGTAGTGCGAGACGGGTCTTTGATACGCGCTAGCCGAGCTGATAAAAATGAATTGCCCGGTGTGCCCCGAAAAAAGCTCCAAGTCGCGCTCGATATCCGCCGGGACAAACGCAATCCAATCCACCACCGCGTCGAAGGACGCGCCCGCGAGCGCCCGAGCCGCGGCCGTATTGTCTTTAACGTCCAAGTTGAGGACTGTAACCCCGGGAGGAACAGTACCTTCGTGGCGCCCTCGCGTGAGGAGTGTGACCTCAATGCCTCGCTGCGCGGCTAGCTTCGTACATGCTGTGCTGATGATCCCCGTGCCACCGATGAATAGGACTTTCATGAAGGAATTTGTAGCAGGAACGTCGCCGGGAAGGCCAGCGAAAAACGCCCCCAACCCGGGACAATAAGTTCAGGGATTCGGACCAGTGCCCTGGTTTTACAGCCAGGTGTCGGAAAAATCAGCGAAGGCACGCCAAGGCGAGCGTGCTAAAGGCCCGACGGGCATTCATTGCGCCTTTATTGCGAGTTGAAGCTAGCGCGGGCGAAGGGGCGGGCGCGGCGCGATGGGGCGTGGACGGAATCTCGGGCGGATAGCGAGCGGCGGAGGCACATAGCGCAGGGATTCGCCACAGGTAGGGCAGTGTTCGGACGGAACATGATCAGCTCGCAGCCAGTGGCCGCGCGCCTCACAAAGAGGATTGATGCACTGCAGCGTGGAGCCCGGCATGAAGGCCATTGCGCACTCCCCCAGCGGCCAACCAGCTCACAAGCGGAGGTGAGCTTCCCCTGGAAGGCCGAAAGAATTCGCGGGCGGACCGGACGAACATGGAGGATTGTCACGCGGGTGCAATATGGTGTCAATGAAAAAAAGCCCCAAGATCTAGGGGTAGTGGTAGAAGCCTGTGGAAAACGAAAAGAGGTGATGCGAAACGGGACGCAAGACTGGGGTGACAAGAGGAATTTTGGAGGCAGAGCAGTTGGCGGATAGGGCGCACGGGGCAGGAAGAAAGAAAAAGCGCGCTGGACGCGTAGTACAAGAGGAGACGAAGGTGTGTCTGAAAAAAGTTGCGAATCGTTAGCGGGCCGAAGTTCGTTGTGGGTCTGGCGATTCTGGCGCAGCAAGAGAGCCGGCATGCAAAAAATGGAGGAATGTAATGGCCAACGAGACGAAGGTCTTTGACTTGAGAGAAAACCTGCCCGGGATGCCGAATCTGGGAGGGTTTTTGGGGAAATTCCTGACGGTACTGGGATTGATCGTGCTGGTGATTCTGTTCTTTTCGAGCGTGGTTTCCATTCCGACGGGAAACGTGGGTGTGCTGACGCTATTCGGGCGAGTGACCGGCGAGGCGCTAAGCGAAGGCATACACCTGATCAACCCGTTGAAGGCGGTGCAGAAGATGTCGATACAGACGCAGTCGGTGAAAGAAAGCGCAAACGTGCCGTCAAACGAAGGGCTGATTCTGGCACTGGATACTTCCCTGCTGTTTCACCTGGACAAGACGAAGGCGACGGAAGTGTTTCAAAAGGTGGGATCGGATTATGCAGAAAAGATCGTGGAGCCGACCTTGCGGGCAGCCATTCGCGCGTCCACATCGTCGCACACGGCGAATGCCCTGTATACGAATGCACGCGAACTGGTGCAACAGCAGATCCAGGAAGAACTGACTGCGCAGCTAGCCCCGCGCGGGGTGATCGTGGAAAACGTGCTACTGCGTGATGTGCAATTGCCGGCGATGCTGAAGAGCTCGATTGAGGCGAAGCAGCAGGCTGAACAGGATGCACTACGCATGAGCTTCATCTTGCAGAAGGAAAAGCAGGAGGCCGAGCGAAAGAGGATCGAAGCACAGGGGATCGCGGATTTCCAGAAGATCGTGGCGCAGGGAATCAGCGCGCAATTACTGGAATGGAAAGGCATCGAGGCCACGGAAAAGCTGGCGACTAGCGCGAACACGAAGATCGTAGTTGTGGGCAACCCGAAGAATGGACTGCCGCTGATCCTGGGGCCGCAGTAGTTGTAATTCCCAGAGGCAGAGTGTGCCGGGACTGAGGTAGAGCGAACAAGTCTCAATAAGCAGCGAAGTGGAATCTACTCAGGTGTAGGTATAGGTGCCGGTGGGACTCCAGGTTGAGCAGGGGGAGCAGGCGCTTTGGGTTCTTCCACGAAGCCGATGCCCGCGAGCTTGGCTTTGAGTTGAGCGAGATCGTCTTGTTTGAGCTTGAGGTCGGCAAGTTCGGAGTCAAGTTTGGCTATGCCATCTTTATCGTTGGAGTAGTCGGGCTTGGAATAGTAAGCGTCCTGGTCGAGGGACAACGCGCGCTGGGCAATATCCACTTCATTCTGCAAAGCGGCCAGCTCTTGTTTCAAACTCTCGATTTCTTTCTTTTTTTGTTCGGCGTCGTCACCAGCGGGGGCCGCGCTCTGCGCGGAAACAGCGCCGGCAGGAGTAGTGGGCGCGGAGCCCGGAGCAGGCGGAGTGGCCGGCGAAGTGGCGGGTTCCCCAGCAGGTACCGGCGCAGGAGGGAGACTGTCATTAGTGATGACGGTGGCAGGCTTGGCGGAAGCCTTTTTCTGTTCACGAGTGCGGCGCGCGGCTTCGGCAACAGATGTATCCTGAGAATCCTGCGCGGCCAAGGGCAACACAAAGAGACAGGCAAGCGACAGGGTTAGGGCTAGAATCCGCACGATATTGGTGTGGCGCATGGGAACCTCTTCCAGCTTCCAGATGGAGGCTTCCTCGATAGGATACGACCCGGGGAGGGATGGCTCAATGAGGAAGAATGGGGAGAGGCGAAACAGGCAACGGCGAAAAGAAGCAGCCAGGGGAAGTGGCGTGGCATACTCCCGGTGTGGGGGATGCCAGGAGCAAAAGGCGGAGGGACCGATGCGGGTGAAAATAAGCATCGCGTGGCGCTGGTGGCTGTTGGCCATTCTGGGGGTCTGCGCGATGGAAATGTTCGCGCCGAATTTGATGGCCAAAACGGCTGGTGCAGCGGCCGCTTCCGGACAAGTGGAACAGACCGGTCCGGCGGCAGGAAGTGCTGAAAAAGCAGAGCAACGGCCGACGGGGCAATATCACTTGAGCCGGGAAAGATACGAGAAGGCCGTTGCCCTTTCGCGCGCGGAGTATAGGTTGTATTTCATTTCCGTGGCGTGGGGGATTGCGGCGTTGCTGGTTGTATTGCGACTGAGAGTGGTAGCAAGGCTGCGCGATCTTGCGGAGGCGAGCGGGGGCGGAAGCCTCTGGCTGCAGGCGGTGATTTTTGTGTCGGCGCTGCTGGCCGTTTTGGCGTTGGTGCATTTGCCGTTGCGAGTATACGGGCACACGCTGGTGGTGCGTTACGACTTGTCGGTGCAAGGATGGGGCTCGTGGTTGTGGGATTGGACGAAGGGAGAGCTCTTAACCATTGGACTGGGGATCGTGGTCGGGCGGCTGTTGCTTGCGGTGATTCGCTGGAAGCCGCGGACGTGGTGGCTGTATTTCTGGATGGCAGCAGTACCGCTAGCATTGTTTCTGTTTTTCATTAGCCCGTGGTTCGTGGACCCACTGTTCAACAAGTTTGTGCCGCTCCAGGCGAAGCTCCCGGAACTGGTGGAGTCGATCGGTAAGCTGACGCAGCGCGCGGGCGTGCCAATTCCTCCCGAGCGGATGTTCCTGATGGAAGCGAGCGCGAAGACGAATGCACTGAATGCCTATGTGACGGGCATCGGGGCGTCCAAGCGCATGGTGATCTGGGATACGACGATTGCGAAGACGAAGCCGGACGAGTTGTTGATGATTGTGGGACACGAGCTGGGGCACTACGTTCTGGGGCATCTGGCGATAGGGTTTGCCACGTATGTGGCGGGTTTGTTGCTCGGATTGTACGTGGCGTTTTACGCGCTTCAGTGGACGTTAAAGCGCTGGGGGCATGGCTGGGGAGTGCGTGGGCAGGAGGATTGGGCGGCACTGGCGGTGCTGCTGCTGATAATGCAAGTGCTAGAGTTTGTGAGCATGCCGGTCGAAAACGGCTTCAGCCGGATGCAGGAGCATGCTGCGGACGTGTATGGGCTCGAGGTGGTGCACGGGCTGGTGCCGAATTCGCAGGAGACGGGGGCGCGAACGGAGCAAGTGCTGGGAGAGGCAGATTTGGCAGATCCGAATCCACCGCGGTTTATCGTCTTCTGGTTGTATAGCCACCCGCCGCAAGCGGAACGGCAGGAGTTCGCTTATACCTATGATCCGTGGTCGAAAGGACAAGCGCCGAAATACCTGAAGTAGGCGAAAGATGCGGAAGGAAAATCAGGAATCGCGGCGACGCGCGGCGTGGCGACGCAGAAACGAAGCGACTTTGTGGCGATTGCCGCAAACAGCCATGGAGCACCAGCGGCGGCGATGGGTGCGCGAATCGTCATAGAAGAAGAGGCGGCAAGCGGGATTGGCACAACGGCGCACTGGGGCGGTGGGGCCTTCGACAAGAAGTTCGGCGGCGGAGCGCGCGATGGCGGCAAGAAGCCATTCGAGGCCACCTTCGCGGGCGATGAATTCCAGACGCCAGCCTTCAGCACGGGGAATGAGTTCGTCGTGACCTTCAGTGAGGCGGAGGAGATCGTTGATGGGCTCAATCCACATTTTCGGAAAGGGCTTTTTCTCGACAAGGGAGGAGAAGATGGCCCGGAGAGATTCCCGAAGACGCAGGACTTTTAGGAGAACCGTGTCGACGGCATGCGGCTCCGTGGTAAGCAGAGGATAGAGACGCGTGGCGCGTTCGGAAGTGACGACGCTGGCGTTAACAAGGAAGGAGACGAACTCGTTCCACGAAAGATCGTGCGCGGCAGGCGAGGTATTTGCAAAATCGAGAGCAAGGCGTCCAGCAATGAGGTCGGGGCTGTGATTGGATAGTGAGTGTGTCACGGGGGATTGAGTTGAGAGAGCCTAACGATAACTGGTGTAGGCTCTGAGATAGGTTATACCACGGCCAGTTGCATCTGTGGGGCTAAAGAAGCGCAACATGGCGCAGGTGAGAACTTCGACGGTTAAGGACGTTCGATTTTGTTTGGGCAGATGATAAGGGTCTAAAAGAGGGGAGTGAAAATATAGGCCGTGGGTCAAGAACCCGAACAGCTTGACAAAACTGGGAGCGAGGAACAGAAAGCGATGGCCGCGCCAGGGGATCGTCCACCGGCGCCGGTTGTGAATCCTTTTGCGGGGCAATCCAAGGTGCGGTCACTGGTGAAGGTCGCGATCTTCCTGGTGATTGTGTTTGAGTTGGGTCCGGCGATCACTTACACGCTGGCTCAGGTTATTTTCGGATCTTTCCGTGTGATTGATTCTCCGGTGATCTTGTTGTTCATGGAGTCGGGAAACCTCGCGATTCTCTTTGCAGTCACCGCGGTTATGGCACTCCTGGAACATCGAAGCATTGGGGATTATGGCCTGCCCGCACAAGGAAGCCTGGGAAAGAAATTCTGGATGGGGGCGCTGTTGGGAATCGCTGAAATTTCCGCTTTGATAGGTTTGATAGCGGCGTTTGGAGGATACTCCTTCGGGAATTTGGTCCTGCAAGACGGGGACGTGCTGCGGTGGGGTGCCGTTCACCTGGTGTTGTTCCTAGTGGTGGGCTTGTATGAGGAGTTTCTGTTTCGAGGTTACGCACAATTCACGCTGGGCCAGGCGATCGGATTCTGGCCGGCGGCGGTGTTGCTCTCGGTCGGATTTGGCTATGTCCATTTGAATAACAAAGGCGAGAACTGGATTGGCGCGGTAAGTGTGGCCATCGTCGGACTGCTGTTTGCCTTCACTTTGCGACGCAGCGGGAATCTTTGGTATGCGGTGGGACTGCATGCGACTTTCGACTGGGGCGAATCCTTTCTTTATTCCGTGCCGGACAGCGGGGTGGTTCTCCAGGGACATTTATCGAGCGCCTTGCTGCACGGGCCGCGATGGCTGACTGGAGGCTCGGTGGGACCGGAAGGAAGCGTTTTTTCCTTTCTGACGATGGGGGTGCAGTTTTTGGTGGTGATGCTGCTGTTTCCGAAAAAAGAGAACGAGCGGCCTGCCGGACCCCGCGCTCCTGCGGATTAGTTCTATATGACTCTGAAGTTGTGGAGCGATTCCTCCGCTCAGGTACGGCCGAAGGCGCCGTCCCGCAGAATGGCTTAGTTCCCTGATCTAATGGACTAAGTCCGAGGCATGGACCAGGTGGACGCCCTGAACTTCCACTTGGGGCAAGAACTCGCTTAGTGCGCGAAGCGTTTCCGGGTGCGGATGGCCGATGGCGATGGCCTCGCCTTTTTCCTGGGCCTCGCGCAGAGCGAATTGGAGTTGCTTGCGGATCGCGGAAACTTCCTCGACATCATCGAGAAAAGGAACATTGCGGTAGGCGCAGCGTACGCGGGCATTTTGCGCGGCATCATAGGCGACTGTGGCGGCGGTGGTGCGGCTGTCGATGAAGAAAAGATTGCGCTGGCCAATGACGGCCATGAGATCGGCCATAAGCGGGCCATCGGTGGTGGCCAGGGAGCCTTGGTGGTTGTTGACGCCAACGGCGTAGGGGACGTTTTGCAGCATTCCGTTCACAGCCTCCGCGATTTGCGGCGAAGTCATTCCAGAATGGAGCTGCTGAGCCTCGTGGATTTCATTGCCCAGGGGCTCCATGGGCAGATGGAGCATAACCTGATAACCACGGCGGTGAGCCTCCTCCGCGATTTCGCGGGAACTGGAGTAAGCGGGAAGGAAGGAAAGAGTGAGCGGATAAGGGAGAGCGAAGATGGAGTCGGCGGCGGAGCGATCGTTGCCCATGTCGTCCAGGATAATAGCCAGACGAGGAGCGCCCGCGCGGGCGGCGGATTGAGGATGCGGCGCGGGATGTCCCTTGGAAGCATCACGCAGTTTGGAACGGAGATTCCCCGGCGATTTGGGATTGTCGCAAGCAATCAAACAAGCGACTAGAGCGATTAGAAGAAACTTCAGTGGCAGGCGAAAATCCTTTCGCACTTCCGAAGAGAGGAAAGACACGGAGCGGGTTAAGCGGCCTTCTTCACCGGGCTCTTCAGAAGTTCCAAGGCCTTGCGAAGAACGGGATCGTCAGAAGAAAGGGGACGCGGGCCGAGGGTGGAGTCCTTTGGCGTGCCTGCGGTTGATGAGGCTGAGTCATCGCCGTCGTCGCCATCATCACCGGAGGCAGCCGAAGCGCGCACGATTTCCGTGGGGGTGACGCCTTCTTCAAGAATGGATTTGCCATCTTGGTTGTAATAGTTGGCGACGGTGAGGAAGAGGGCAGCGCCGTCGTCCAAGGGAATGAGCTTTTGTTCGGAGGCAAGACCAAAGGTGCGATCGCCAACCAGATCACCGCGTTTGGTGTTGGCGAGGGACGCGGCAAGTACCTCAGCAGCGCCGGTGGTCGTGCCGTCCATCAGAACGGAAACGGGCCCTCTCCAGACCACCTTGGTGGGATCGGCGATAAAGTCCTGTTCGGGAAAAGTCTGGCCACGGAGAGCGACGAGATTGCCAGAAAGAACAAACAGGCGGGCAATAGAAATGGCTTCGGAAATGGGGCCGCGGCCACAATCACGCAAATCCAGAATGACGCGGGTAAAGCCTTGCTTTTGCGCCTCGAGCAAGCGAGTACGCACTTCATCGGCGCGCCCGGCGTCCAGGGATGGGAACCGGAAGGCGAGAGTCTCGTTGTCAACGCGTTCAGCAATGAGTTTGGGAGTCGAGGGCTTCTCCCGGACAACCTCGACTTCTTCTGGCTCGGTTTTTCCGCGGCGGATGACGCCGACCTTTACGCCGGTTCCCAATTGACCCGCAAGAAGATTCTTGGCCTGGCCAACGGACATTTCGCGCGTGGTGAAACCAGCGATGGACTCGAGGATATCGCCGCTGTGCAGGCCGGCCTTATCAGCAGAGGAATCGGGGAGGACGGAGGTGACGATGATGTAGCCGAAGCGCTTGCTCAAATTGAGGCCAGTGTCACTGGCCGCATCGCTGGCGACCTTCTGCTTGTATTCTGTGTACTCACGTGGGGTGAGGTAGCTGGATTCCGGATCGAGGGATTCGAGTAAGCCATGGAGAGAGCCAGCGGTAACAAGATGCATGTTAGGTTCGTCGACGTAATCCTGTTGAATCTTCTGCAGGACTTCGCTATAGACCACGAGCGATTTGTAGGTGTTGTCGTTGGTGCTGCGCCCAAGCACCTTTCCGAACCCGACCCAAGCGATAATGAGTACGGAAATGGCGATAATTGCATAACGCATAAAACGATTCATCCGGCACCACCTTGCTTGAAGATAAACTCTAAGTATACCATTCTGATGAGACGCGAGGCCCTGAGAGTTGGATAGTGTTCAAGGATGCAGGGACAAGGAAAAGAATAAGGGAAGGAATGCGCCAAAGACACGCGGAGCGCACGAATTGTTGTATTTCTGACACATCAGAATTTGTCTAGTGTCTTTTTGCACATCTAAACAACTGATAGCAAAGCACAAAGAGGGCCGAAATTTTGCCGCAATGTGCTATCGTTAGGATATCACATAGATTTAGCCATGTTTCAAGCAACTATTCTACAACCGGCCGATACGCAGGGCGTGGGACTGCACACTGGCGTTCATGGAAAGGTACGGCTTGTACCGGCCCCAGCCGACACGGGAATTGTTTTCCGGCGTGTGGACTTGGACGAGTTCCCGATAGAAGCGCAAGGGCGGAATGTGGCACGCGTGAGCTATGCGACCAGCTTAATGAAACAGGGTGTTCTGCTTTCCACAACGGAACACTTGCTGGCGGCCATCTATTCGTGCGGGATTGACAACGTTTTTATTGATATTGATGCGATCGAAGTGCCGATCCTGGATGGGTCGGCGGAGCCGTTCATGCGGCTGATCGATCAGGCCAGGATACGGCGGCTGCGGCGGAAGCGTCGGTATCTGAAGGTATTGAAGCCGGTCGAGGTGATTGAGGACGGGCGGCGAATCGGGATTTACCCGGCAGACGAATTCCACGTGCGGTGCTACGTGGACTTCCCGCATCCTCTGGTGGGGCAGCAGGAAGTAGAAATGGTGGTCAACGCCCAGAGCTTCCGGCAAGTGCTTTCGCGCGCGCGGACATTCTGTTTTGAGAGCGACATCGAGCCATTGCGAGCGATGGGGCTGATCCGCGGGGGTTCACTGGAAAACGCGATTGTATTGACGAAGGACGGAATGTTAAACGGGCCGCTACGTTTCCCTGACGAGTTCGGCCGGCACAAAGCGTTGGACTTGATCGGCGACTTGGCCTTGTTGGGGCTGCCTCTGTTGGGGCGCGTGGAGGCCAGGAAGGCCGGCCACGCACTGCATACACAGTTGGTGAGCCGGTTGCTGTCCGACCCGACGGCGTGGGAAGTCACTATGCGGCACTCGGAAGCGCCCGCGGCGGCGGAAAACGAAAGAGAGGCCGTGCCGGCCTCGGCTGCGGATTAAAGTCAGAGAATAATGCACGCTTGACGCGGTATGCTCCTGGACGATAATGCCAAGGAGCGAAAGATACCTGGCGGCTAAGGCGGGATGCCATCCCCCAGTGCAAGGTCGCGCAGAGATTTGGCGGGCAATCCCTTGAGAAAAAGTGGAGTAAGAGGTTCGAGGCTGGCAGTGAGTCTCCTGGTGGCGAGCATTGTCACACTGGGCAGCGCGTCGAGCGCGCGGGGACAGAACTGGGGAACGCCAGTATGGTCCGATGAGTTTAATGGGGTGGCAGGAACGCCGATTGACCCAACGAAGTGGACGTATGACACCGGGATCCTGAACGTCAACAATGAAGTGGAATATTACTGTTCCCCGGGCATGACGACGGGCGGGTGCCTCGCGACGAATCCGAACGCCTATTTGGATGGCAGCGGAAACCTGATCATCCAGGCCATCAAGGTTGGAACGAGTATGCAAGCGAACAGCGGGAGCTGGACTTCGGCACGATTGAAGACGCAAGGCCTAGAGGCGTTCCAATTTGGGCGTGTGGAGGCGAGGATGAGCCTGCCGCCCGTAGCGCCGGGAATTTGGCCAGCATTCTGGGCCCTGGGCGCGAATATTGACACGGTAAGTTGGCCGAACTGCGGCGAAGCGGATTACATGGAGAATGTGCCGGCGTCTGGGGGACTGGGGGCCACGAAGATTGCATCCAGCCTGCATCAAGGGGGAACTTCAGGAAGAATTGACAGAAGCGCGACATTCACTTTTCCCAATGGAGAGGGCGTAACGGGCATGCATGTCTACGGCGCCATATGGTCGCCGAACATGATGCAGTTCTACGTGGATGACCCTACGAAAGTGTTCTACGTGCAAACCGCCAGCGACATTGACGCCGGCCAGACTTGGGGATTCAACCACACGTTTTTCCTTCTGTTGAACCTGGCGATTGGCGGGGAAGGGTCATGGCCGGGCGCATTTGACGCCACGACACCGAATCCCGCTGTGATGACGGTGGACTACGTACGGATTTACCAGGCCGCAGCCGTTCCGATACCTAGCATGGGCAATCCGCCTTCGATTACGGTAAAAGCGGGGTCGATATCGGGGAACACCAGCAACATTAGCGTGGGAGAAAAAACGGGCAGTGGGCGCGTGTATTTTTCCTGCACGACGACGGCGCCAAGCGCGTCGTGCCAGGTAAACACGGGCGACGCGCTGAACGTGAACACGGTAGATTTTTCCACCGCTTCCGTCGGGAACGTCACGGTCAGTGTAGCAACCACAGCCAACGCATCATTGCCACCGCTGGTGCTGTGGCGGGGGATACCCCAAGTGGGGCAGTTTGCCGTTGCGGCAGTTCTGGGAATGGTTCTGCTGGGATTCGCCGCGAAATGGAGGAGTCGGTGGATGCGTCCGACTTTCGTCCTGGGAGCAGTATTGCTCCTCAGCGGAGGATTGCTTCTGAGTTGCAGCGGCTCGACGCCAACGGTGCCGCCTCCTACGGGCACGATGCCGGGGAGCTATACGGTTACTGTTAGCGCCTACACGTTGACGGGAAACGGGACGCAGCCAGACGCGACGGTGAGTATTCCGTTGACCGTAAACTAAAGAGAAATCAGCAAGCAGAAATTATCAGAGCACGTAGCATCACGGGAGGACGTTGGGGGCATGGCGAACAACGACGTTGCAATCCTGATCCTGGCCGCGGGAAAGGGTACGCGGCTGAAGTCCAGCCTAGCCAAGGTGTTGCACGCCGCCGGAGGGCGCACGCTTGTGGAGCACGTGGTGCGTTCGTGCGAACCGCTTGGGGCAAAGAAGACAATTGTGGTGATCGGCCATCAAGCAGAAATGGTGGCGGAAGTTGTTGCGCCGTATGAAGTGGAAACGGTCACACAACAGCCGCAGAATGGCACGGGCCACGCGTTGCTGGTGTCGAAAAGGGCGATTGGCAATGCGAAGTACGTGGTGGTGCTGCCGGGCGATGCGCCGCTGGTGCGAACAGAGACGTTGCGCGGGCTGATCAACAAGCACAAGAAGGGTAGTCCGGCGGCGACGATACTGACGGCGGTGCTGGCCGATCCTTCGGGCTACGGGCGGATCCTGAGGAAGTCCGGCGACACGGTGGCGGCGATTATCGAGGAATCGCAACTGACCACGGAGCAGCGCGAGTTGAACGAAATCAATTCGAGCATCTATTGCTTTACGGCGGCGAAGCTATGGCCCGCACTGGCGCAGGTGAAGCCCAATAACAAACACCGCGAGATTTACCTGACTGATGCGGTTGCCGTGTTGAACGCAAATGGCGAAACCGTGCTGGCGGAAATTGCGCCGGATGCGCGCGAGGCGCTGGGCTGCAATACTTGCGCGGACCTGGCGGGAGTGGACCGAACGTTCCGCGAATTGAAGCGCGACGAGCTGATGAACGATGGCGTGACGATTCAATTGCCGGAGACGGTGCTGATCGATCCGGACGTGACCGCGGGTGAAGACTGCGTGATTGAGCCGTGCGTGCAATTGCTGGGAAAGACGAAGATTGGCGTGCGATGCACGATCAAGACGGGAAGTGTGCTGCACGACACGGTGCTCGGCGACGACGTGACGATCGAGCCGCACTGCGTGATTACGAAGAGCCGGGTGGATTCCGAAGTGATTGCCGGTCCGTTCGCGCGGATGCGGCCGGAGAGCCACGTGAAGAAGGGCGCGCGGATCGGGAATTTCGTGGAGTTGAAGAAGAGCGTGATTGGCGAGGGCAGCAAGGTGCCGCACCTTTCCTACGTTGGGGATACCAGGATCGGGACGAAGTCGAACATTGGCGCGGGAACGATTACCTGCAATTACGATGGTTTTTCGAAACATCCGACAACGATCGGGAATCGCGTGTTCATCGGGAGCGATTCGACTTTGATTGCGCCGGTGAAGATCGGAGATGGGGCGTACGTGGCGGCGAGCTCCGCGATTACAGACAATGTGCCGGCGGATGCGCTGGCGATTGCCCGCGGCAAACAGGTGAACAAGCCGGGATGGGCCAGTAGGAAGCGCCGAGAGTCGGCGGCCTTGACAAATCCGAAAAACTCCCGAAAGAGGACCCACAAGAAGTCCCACAGGTGAAACTCGAGGTTGGCACTATTTGCAGGTGGACCCGGGACGTATGACTATGAAGAAATATCAGCTGCCAAAGTTTTTGATCGGGGTCATCACCCAAGAGAAGTACGAGCGATGGCTACAAGAAAGATCAATTGCGCATGTGCGACGCGACAAACGTCGCGGAAACCGTGACGCAAAAAATGCCAAGCATAAGATCACAATTCACGAGGCCGTTATCGATTCCGAAGGATTGGATGCATACACCAAGGAAAAGCTCGACTGGTCGCTTCTGGGCAAATGGAATCAATGAAGAAGCCAAAAGAGGGGCAAGGCATCACAAGAGAAAATTCTATCTTCTACCATCCCTAGATCACAGGTGAAGGACGAGGAAAGCCGGAATTCAAAGTTTGCGCAATGCTTACGAATGATGTGAAGAGTGACCTCACATACGAGGAGTTTCTAGAGTTTTGTGAAAGAATTCTAAGAGCTGCGGCGAGATGGCCGGTCGATTTGGATGTGGTAAAATGAAGGTCCCCTAAAATGAAACCCGGAGGGACATCATGAAATTTGGAGTGGTGGTCTTTCCTGGGTCCAATTGCGACCACGACGCGTTTTACGCCATCGGCCACGTGCTGCAGAAGCCGGTGGAATTCATCTGGCACCAATCCGAAGACCTGCGGGGCTGCGACGCGATCATCCTTCCCGGGGGCTTTTCCTACGGCGATTATTTAAGGACAGGAGCGATCGCGCGGTTTTCGCCGGTGATGAATGCGGTGGAGAAGTTCGCGAAGAGCGGCGGGCTGGTGCTGGGCATCTGCAATGGCTTCCAGATTTTGTGCGAGGCGGGACTGCTGCCAGGGGCGATGATGCGCAACGCCGGGCTGCGGTTCATCTGCAGGCACGTGCACATTCGCGTGGAGCAGACGGACAGCCCGTTCACCTGCGCGGCGAAAAAAGGGCAGATCTTGCGGATTCCGATTGCGCACAGCGACGGGAACTACACTTGCGATGCGGCGATGCTGGCGGAGCTGGAGAAGAACCGACAGATATTGTTCCGCTACACCACGCCGGACGGGCTGGATGACAAGGCGGGGAATCCCAACGGCTCGATGGCAAATATCGCGGGGATTTGCAACCGCGGGCGCAACGTGGCGGGGTTGATGCCGCATCCGGAGCGGGCGATGGAAGGCGTACTCGATTCGGACGATGGAGTTGTGGTGTTTCGATCGATGGTGGAAGCACTGGTGGGCGCGGCAAAGGCGACGGCGTGAAGCGCGCTGCTGTGATTAGGAGCTGCAGTGTGGTCTTTCCTAGGCATCCATTGAGGTTCTGGCAGCACCGCCTTGCAGTTTGCGCGTTCGGTATGCTTTTCTGCGCTCTGGCATTCCATTCCGTAGGCGTGGCTAGGTCTCCAAATTCGGAAGAGGAGCTCCGGAGCGGCGCGGAAAAGTTTGTTAGGTTGATTGAATCCCGCGATCAGGGGGCTTTGCTTAATCTGTTCTCTGAACAGGGTACTTCTTTTATTGGCAATGCCTACGTCCCGTCAAAAGTGACGCTAACTCCCGCGGAGATTCGGAAAGATTTTGAGGCCAAACTCGGCGTCTACTGTCTATTTTTCAACACGGAGTGCTTTCGACAAGAAGATGCAAAGGAAAGACTCCGACAAAAGGGCCGTCCTTTGAGGATACCCCTGAGATCGGTTGTGGATCTGATATCTACTGCAAGCCAAAAGAGATTTGTCACCTATGACATCAGCAAAACGAACGGTAAGGTGAGCCTACTTCTCTCTGAACGGACTCCTGATACGGCAAGGCTCGGAGAGGATGCACTGAATTTTTACTTCCGATTTGAAGACGGCCAATGGAAACTGCGGAATTTCGAGTACGAGTAACATTCCGCAGCCCCAAGTGGCCAAAGATCAGGTACCGAAGAGGAATATGGCGACGGCACAGACGGAAATCAAGGTGACACTGGAAATTGCGGCGGAACACGGAATAACGCGCGAAGAATATGCACGCATCCAGAAAATACTGAAGCGCGACCCGAACATCACGGAGCTGGGAATCTTCAGCGTGATGTGGAGCGAGCACTGCTCGTACAAATCGAGCAAGGTGCACCTGAAGCGGTTGCCGACGCGCGGGAAGCTGGTGGTACAGGGGCCGGGAGAAAACGCCGGCGTGGTGGATATCGGCGACGGGCTGGTGGCGGCGTTCAAGATCGAATCGCACAATCATCCGAGTTTCGTGGAACCGTTTCAGGGAGCAACGACGGGCGTCGGCGGGATTTTGCGTGACATCTTCACGATGGGCGCACGGCCGATTGTGGTGATGGATTCGCTGCGGTTTGGAGAGATCGCGGCGTCTGCTCCCTCAGGGGCTAAAGCCCCTTCTTCTGACAGGAACTTTAATGTCGCGGCTGAAGCCGCGACCCCCAAAACCAGCGAAGAAGAAGCGGCGAAGAACCGGCGGATTCTGGACGGCGTGATTCGCGGTGTGGGAAGTTACGGGAATTGCTTTGGAGTGCCCACGGTGGGTGGGGAAGTGGCGTTTGAACCGTGCTATTCGCAGAACCCGCTGGTGAATGCGCTGGCACTGGGAATTGCGCGGAGGGAAGACCTTTTCTTCGCGAAAGCCAAGGGGACGGGCAATCCGGTGATTTACGTAGGCGCGAAGACGGGGCGCGACGGCATTCACGGCGCTTCGCTGCTGGCGTCGGCGGAATTCACGGAAGAGTCTCAGCAGAAGCGGCCCAATGTGCAGGTGGGCGACCCGTTCATGGAAAAGTTGCTGCTGGAAGCGTGCCTGGAAGCGATGAAGACGGGCGCGGTGGTGGCGATTCAGGATATGGGCGCGGCGGGATTGACTTGTTCGACGTGCGAGATGGCTTCGCGCGGGGCCACGGGAATCGAGATTGACCTGGCGAAGGTGCCGCAGCGCGAGACGGGGATGAGCCCGTACGAAATCATGTTGAGCGAATCGCAAGAGCGCATGCTGCTTGTGGCGGAGCGAGGACGCGAGCAGGAAGTGCTGGCGGTATTCAAGAAGTGGGGCCTGGACGCCACGGTGGTGGGCGAAGTGAAGGACGGCGGCCTGCTGGTGGTGAAGGATCACGGTGCCGTGGTGGCGCAGATTCCGGCGCACCCGCTGGCGGAAGAAGGACCGGTGTACAACCGGCCGATCGCGGAGCCGAAGCTGCGGAAAGAGAGCGAGCTGGACTGGTTCCGTTTTGCCGCGGAAGGCACGGAGCTGACGGAGAACTTCAAGAAGCTGCTGGCTTCGCCGACGATTGCGTCGAAACGGTGGATCACCGAACAATACGACACGATGGTGCGGACAAACACTCTGGCAAGGCCGGGCGCGAGCGACGCGGCAGTGGTGCGGATCAAAGAGACGAAGCGGGCGCTGGCGCTGGCGACAGATGGGAATGGGCGCTGGACGCTCCTGAATCCGAAAGCGGGCGCGATGCACGCGGTTGCGGAAGCGGCGCGGAATGTGGCGGCCAGCGGGGCGCGGCCGATTGCGGCGACGAATTGCCTGAACTTCGGGAGCCCGGAAAAGCCGGAAGTGATGTGGCAATTTTCGCAGGCGATTGATGGGTTGGGCGAGGCGTGCGTGGCGCTGGGCACGCCGATTACGGGCGGAAATGTCAGCTTTTACAACGAGACGCTGGGGAAATCGATTTATCCGACGCCGGTGATCGGCATGTTGGGGATTCTGGAGGATGCGTCGAAGGTTTTGAAGGTGGCGTTCCGGAATGAAGGCGATGTGATCGTGCTGCTCGACGGGTCCACTTCTTCCAACGCGGCACACCAGGCTCCGCCGCGGGCAGGGAAACAACGGGAGTTTTCGTCGTCCGAATATTCGAAGACGATTGGCGGGATTGTGGCCGGGGAGCCGCCGGCGATTGAACTTGCCGCGGAGAAATGGGTGATCGATTGCCTGGTCGCGCTGGCGGATGCAAGGACGCTGCAATCGGCGCACGACCTGAGCGATGGCGGGCTGGCGGTAACGCTGGCGGAATCGTGCTTCGCGTCGGTTGGACTTGGAGCGAATGTAGCGGTGCCGGAAGATGCGAGCGCGGAGTACGCGCTCTTTGGTGAGCGCGGGGCGCGCGTGATGGTATCCGTTGCGCCGGAAAAGCTTGGCGCTCTACGGACGACTGCGAGACAATATGGTGTAGGGGCGCACGAAATCGGCAAAGTGACGTGCGACAGTACGTTGCGCATCGAATATAAGGGGCAGGCGGTGATTTCCGAATCGGTGGACACACTGAGGGAGATTTGGTCGAATTCGCTCCAGAAAACGCTAAAGGTCCAATGAAAGAGAAGCTCTCCTTCGAGGACGATCATTTTCATGACGAGTGTGGTGTGTTTGGTGTGTTTGGCCACCCGGAGGCCGCGAACCTGACATATCTGGGGCTGTACGCGCTGCAGCATCGCGGGCAGGAATCGGCAGGCATCGTGTCGAGTTCCGGTGGCGACCTGCACATGCACCGTGCCATGGGCGAAGTGGAAGAGATTTTTCAGCCGCGGGTGCTGGCGAAATTGCCGGGCGAAAGCGCCATCGGGCATACGCGGTACTCGACGGCGGGCGACAAAGCGCTGCTGAACGCTCAGCCGATCCTGGTGGATTGCAGCAAGGGCAAAATCGCCGTGGCGCACAACGGTAACCTGACGAACGCGGGCGAATGGCGGCGGAAGCTGGAGCATCGCGGTTCGATCTTCCAGGCGAATAGCGACACGGAAGTGATCGTGCACTTGATCGCTCGTTCGATGGCGCGAAATTTTTCCAGCGCGCTGGGCGATGCGCTGAATCAATTGGAGGGTGCGTATTCCCTGCTGGTGTTGACACCGGATGAGTTGTACGCGGTGAGAGACCCGCGAGGATTTCGGCCGCTGGTGCTGGGGAAAATTGAATCCAAGGAAAACGGTGACGCGTGGCTGGTGGCGTCCGAAACGTGCGCGTTCGATTTGCTGAATGCGCAATACGTGCGGGAAGTGGAGCCTGGCGAGATGTTGCGGATTTCGCGGTCGGGGATGGAATCCATTCGGTTCAGCCCGTCGAAGCCGCACCAATACTGCATTTTCGAGCATGTGTATTTTTCCAGGCCGGACAGCATTATTTTCGGGCGGTCGGTGAACGAATCGCGCGAGATGCTGGGACGCTTGCTGGCGCGGGAACATCCGCTGGAAGCGGACATGGTTGTGCCAGTGCCAGATTCCGGTGTGCCAGCGGCGATCGGGTTCGCGCTGGAATCGAAGATACCGTTCCGCATGGGGTTGATCCGAAATCATTACATTGGGCGGACATTTATCGAGCCTTCGCAGGCGATCCGGAATTTTGGCGTGAAATTGAAGCTGAACCCGGTGCGTGAATTAATCGTGGGGAAGCGCGTGGTGCTGGTGGACGATTCCATCGTGCGCGGCACAACCAGCAGGAAGCTGGTGCGCATGGTGCGGGAAGCGGGCGCGAAGGAAGTGCACGTGCGCATCAGTTGCCCGCCGACGATTTCGCCGTGTTATTACGGCGTGGATACTCCCACGCGCGAGGAATTGATTGCTTCAGCGAATACGCCCGAAGAGATCTGCAAGTACCTGGGCGCGGATTCGCTGGGATACCTATCGCTGCCGGGGCTGAGGCGGGCGGTGAGTGATACTCAGGGGAATTTCTGCACTTCGTGTTACACGGGGGTTTACCCGACCGACCTGGTGCAATTGGAAGTGCGGGAAGGCGCGGGGACGAATAAATTGAGTGAAGTGGTGACGGTGAATCGTGAAAGCTGACGCAAACAAGAGCAAGAAAAAGGGCGCGAAGGAAGCACAAGTTCCGATGAGCACGCGTGTGAAAAGCGAAATCATCGCATGGTTCTGGGTGATCCTGGCGTTCATGCTGATCAACGGAACGCTGGGGCAGGCACGCGTGATCCCCTCGGGCTCGATGGAAGACACATTATTGATCGGGGATCACCTAATCATGAGCCGGGTGGGCTACGATGCCGGCGTGCCCTTCACGAACTGGCACGTACCGCTGTGGCGGAATCCGCACCGGCAGCAGATCATCATCTTCAAGCCGCCGTTCGACCTCAATCAGCCGGACTATGTGAAGCGCGTCATTGGGTTGCCCGGAGAAACCGTAGATGTGCATGACGGCGGGGTGTGGATCAACGGAAAGAAACTGCAGGAAAACTATACTCTGGGGCGAACAGAAGCGCCCATGCAGTCTCAATTAACGGTGCAGTACGGTGGATTGCCGTACAAAATTCCGGAGAATTGCTATTTTGTGATGGGCGATAACCGGGAGAATTCGCTGGATAGCCGGTTTTGGGGATGCGTGCCACGGAATGATATTCTAGGCACGCCGGTGATCATTTATATGTCGCTGGACGCGCCCAAAGAAGCCTGGAATGGAGACATTGGTGCGCGATTCCTGGCGTACGCCAACGCGCTGATACATCCCAGCACAGTGCGGTGGCGCAGGCTGTTCCATCTGTTTTAAGCTGTAAGGGTCCGGCATCGCCTATTTGCCGGACAAATTTCACGAAGTAGAAGCAGGATCTCCCACAGAGTGACTCATGACGGGTGACTTGTCCCGCGTGGCCGCCCTTCGCCCCGCAGGGAATGAGCCGACAACTTTACCCGCAGAAGTGAGGTCACTGAATGAACGTTAAGGCGGCAGACCATGAAATATGCCGACGCCGGAGTGAATATAGCTGTAGCCGATGACGCTAAGCAGCGCATACGTCATCTGGCTAGCCGTACATTTACGCCTGCGGTGCTGGGAGGGATCGGGGGATTCGGCGCCTTGTTTGCGCTGGATCTGAAGAAATGGAAAGAGCCGGTGCTGGTGTCCAGCTGCGACGGCGTGGGCACGAAGCTTAAAATTGCCATGGCGATGGGCGTGCACTCGACGGTGGGCGGAGACCTGGTGAATCATTGCATCAACGACATCCTGGTGCAGGGGGCGGAGCCGCTGTTTTTCCTGGATTACCTGGCGATGGGGAAGCTGGACGCCGGAGTGGTGGAGCAGCTTGTGGATGGCATGAGCCGTTGCTGCCGGAAAGCGGGCTGCGCGCTGATTGGCGGGGAAACAGCGGAGATGCCTGGATTTTATCAGCCCGGGGAATACGACCTGGCGGGATTTATCGTAGGTGTGGTGGAACGGGCAAAGGTGCTGAATGGAAAAGCGGTGAAGCCAGGGGATACGTTGCTGGCGCTGCCATCGGCGGGATTGCACACGAACGGTTATTCGCTGGCGCGGAAACTCGTGTTTGAAATTGCCAAGCACAAGCCGGACACATATGTTGCAGAAGTGGGGAACAAGATTGGAGCGGAACTACTGAAACCGCACCTTTGCTATGCGCCGGCACTGAAGACCATTGTGGCCCGCGGGTGGGTTTCCGCAATGGCGCATATCACCGGCGGAGGTCTGCCGGGGAATCTACCGCGCGTGCTGCCTAGCGGCGTGAAGGCGATCATTGACCTGGATGCGTGGCCGATTCTTCCGATCTTTAAGTATCTGGCGAAGCTCGGGGAAATTGAGGCGGACGAGTTGCTGCAGGCGTTCAACATGGGTGTTGGGATGGTCGTGGTGGTGCCTTCGGCGCACATCAAAGAAGTGGAAGCGGATTTGAAGCGGCGACGCGAGAAGTTTTACCGCATTGGGCGGATTGAACGCGGAGATACCGGGAAGGCGCGGCTGGTGTACTCCGGGGCGTTGAATTTGTAACGGCGCGAGACCAGAAGAAAATCACAGAACACGTCGAACTTGCGGACTTGGGGTCCAGCAGTGCTGGACCCTACGAAGCTGCTTTTCGCTTGCGGCTCCAATACCACCACTGACATTTTTCGGCGGGGAGGCGCGGGTTGCGTGCCTGGGCGACGGCAGCCTGGAAGGTGTCGAGGAGGCAGGGGTCCTGGTGCTGGCCGGTGAGGCGCTCGAGACGGGAATAGAGTTTGTGAGGGTCGTGTTTGGCGAGTTGCGGGACTGTGCGGATACCGAGCAGATGGAAATCGCATTCGATGGCCGGGCCGACGGAGATGAGGTCTTGGAGACGGCGTGATGAGGTCATGGGGGCGCCCTTCATATTTCGCTTTACTTTCGCCATAGGCTGAAGCAGAATGTACCGCATTTACGGTGCTCTTTTCAAGAGGTTTTTATGAATAGAAAATTGGTTGTTCAGAGGGTCTTGGCAGCGTTGCTGGTTCTTGTTGGCGCCGGATTGCAGAATGCGGCTGCTGGGCGCCGGATGAGGCAGAACCAGGGTTCGTCCGCTTTAGAAAGGGAGAAGAAGGCGATGGTCAAGAAGCTTACGCCCGTGCTGTTTGTGAAGGAAATTGAACCCGTGTTGCCATTCTGGGTGGACGGACTAGGGTTCACGAAGACAAACGAAGTGCCGGAGGGAAACAAACTGGGGTTCGTGATACTGGAGAAAGACGGAGTGGAAGTGATGTACCAGACGTACGCGAGCGTGGACAAGGATATGCCGTCGATTGCGGGGGATGTGCGCAAGGGGCCGACGTTTCTGTATGTCCAGGTGGACAATCTGGAGAGTGTGAAGGCAGCGGTGAAGCGCGCAGAAGTGTACATGCCGGAGCGAAAGACGTTTTATGGCTCGACGGAAATTGGCGTGAGGGACCCGGCGGGGCATTTTATTACGTTTGCGCAATTTACTGCGGCGCCGCAGCACTGAGCGACGCGCTGCCATTCTGTTTTAACCCTCAGTCTTAACAATGCAGACCTTTTTTCGCAGCGATGCGATTTGGATGGCCTGGCGGGGTGTGTTAAGTTTTTTGGTTATGTTGAAGCGCATTGGCGTGCTGTTGAGCGGGCGGGGCTCGAATTTCGAGGCGCTGGCGGAGAGTGTTGGCGCGGGACGCATTCCCAACGCCGAAATCGCTATTGTAGTCAGCAACAAGCCGGATGCGCGCGGGCTGGAACGGGCGAAGGCACGGGGGATTGCAGCGAGGCTGATTCCGTCGAAGGGGATGGAGCGAGAAGCGTACGACCGGCAAGTGGCGGCAGCGCTGCAGGAATATAAAGTGGACTTGATCTGCCTGGCGGGGTACATGCGATTGTTGTCGCCATATTTTGTGGCCGCGTTTCCGCAGCGGATTTTGAACATTCATCCATCGCTGCTGCCTTCATTCCCAGGGCTGGAATCGCAGAAACAGGCACTGGACTACGGCGTAAAGGTGGCGGGCTGCACCGTGCACTTTGTGGATGAGAATCTGGATGCGGGACCGATAATCTTGCAGGCGGTTGTGCCGGTGCAGGATTCGGATGACGAGCACGAACTCTCCGAGAGGATACTAAAGGAAGAGCACCGGATTTACACGGAGGCCGTGAAGATTATCCTGGAAGGGAAATACAAAATCGTGGGGCGGCGAGTGATGCGCACCGCCTAGAGCGGCGATCGAGATGACAGCGAACAAATTCAGACCGGTGGAAGAGCAGCTTGCGTATCTAAAGAAGGGCGTGGCGGAAGTCATTCCCGAAGAGGAGCTGAAAGCGAAGCTCGCGAACTCGGTAAAGACGGGGAAGCCTCTGCGCGTCTACCTGGGGGTAGACCCTACGGCGCCGGACATTCACTTGGGCCACACGGTGGTGTTGCGCAAGCTGAAGCACTTTCAGGATATGGGGCACACCGCAATCTTCCTGATCGGGGATTTTT
The DNA here is from genome assembly GCA_963702915.1 of Candidatus Acidiferrales bacterium. GTDB lineage: Bacteria > Acidobacteriota > Terriglobia > Acidiferrales > UBA7541 > Acidiferrum. The sequence continues at coordinate 3,525,193 of OY969770.1, read as the reverse complement.
CCGCGATGATCGGCGACCCGACGGGGCAATCCGAAACGCGGCCGCCGCTCAGCCGGGAGCAAGTGGAAATCAACGCGAAAACGTACTTGGCGCAGGTCTACAAAATCCTGGACCCCGAAAAAACCGAGGTTCGCTACAACAGCGAGTGGCTTGGAAAAATGTCCAGTTATGACGTGGTGCGTCTGTGCGGGCACTACCGGCTGGCGCGCATGCTGGAGCGCGAGGACTTTCGATCACGGCTTGAAAACAATTTGCCGATTGCCGTGCACGAACTTTTGTACCCCTTACTGACGGCTTACGATGCGGTGATGTTGCAGTCGGATGTGGAATTGGGCGCGACGGAACAGAAATTCAATATTCTGGTGCACCGCGAAATTCAACGCGAGTACGGACTATCACCGCAAGTTGTTTTGACCATGCCGATCCTGGTTGGGCTCGACGGCCAGCGCAAGATGAGCAAGAGCCTGGGGAATTATGTGGGGATTACCGAGGCACCGGGAGAAATGTTCGGGAAGATGATGTCGATTCCGGATGACTTGATGTGGTCGTACTATGAACTGGTTACGGACCGCACACCGCAGGAGATTGAGGCGCTGAAGGGGCAGGTCGCATCAGGCCGATTTCACCCGATGGATGTGAAGATGCGGCTCGCGGAAGAGGTAGTGAGCGGGTTTCAAGGGGATGAAGCGGGGCGCAAAGCAGCGGAGAATTTCCAGAGGGTGTTCCGGGACCGCAAGGCCCCGGCAGAGATGGATGAAATCCGAATGAAACGAGTGCCGGGTGGATTGGAGATTACGTTCCCGAAGATCAGGGACGATGCCAAGCAGGTTTCGCTGGCCCTGCCGAGCGGAATCGTGAAGTGGTCGAAGATTCTCGCTTCGTTTGAGGGTATTGCTTCCACGTCCGTTGCGGAACGGCTCATCAAGCAGGGCGGACTGGAGATTAATGGGGCGATTGTTCAAGACCCGGCATGTAAGTTGAATGTGGACCTGCCGGAAAGTTACGACGTGCGCGTGGGGAAGAAGAAGTTTCTGCGCATTGTGGTGGAATAAGGGGATTTCCTTACCGCAGCGTTTCTTCCACCAGAGAGAAGACGTGCCTGGCGATGGCGGGAGCGGCGGTGAGGCCGGGCGACTCGATGCCCACGAGCTGAATGACGCGCGGCACTTCTTGATCGTGCTCAATCACAAAATCGGCGATGTGGTGATCACCCGGCGCAACCAGTTTCGGGCGCAGGCCGGTGTAGCCGAGCTGCAGATCGCCCTCCCGAAGTTCCGGCAACATGGTCTGCGCGTCGGAAACGAATTCCGGGATGGTCATGCGGTCGCGTTCGTAATTGTCCTTGCCCTCGACGTAGGCGGCCGTCGGGCCGACGAGCACGGTTCCCCAAAGAGTTTTCGTGAAGTGCAGGCCCAGGGAAAGACCATCGTGGCGGGGCAGAGGATAGACTAGGTTCTGAATAAGCCGCGCTTGCGGGCCGCGAATTTCGCAATACTCGCCGCGCACTGGATAGATTTTCCACGGACGCGGGCCGAGTAGCTGGGCAACCTCATCGGAGTAGAGGCCCGCGGCATTGATGACGCAACGCGCTTCGATCGATTCCGTTTCGGATTGCTCATCATCTCCGATGCGCAAGCGCACATGAACGGCATCCTTGACGGGATCGAGAGTAATCACTTTGGCGTGGTTGACAAGGTTGGCGCCATGTTCCTCGGCGACGCGAGCGAAGGCATGCACAAGATCTTCGGCGGAGCAGATGCCAGTGGAAGGAACTTGCAAGGCGGCGTGGCCCTTAACGTGAGGCTCGATGGCGCGAATACCCGCCGCATCGATAATTCGCAAGCCCTCGACATCGTTTCCTTCTCCCTTTTTCTGCAGGGCGTGCAGTTCTTGCTCTTCGGAAGCATCCTTCGCGACGACAAGCTTTCCCGTTGTCCGGCAGGGCACATTGTGTTGGGCGCAGAATTCCTTGGTGAGGCGGTTGCCTTCGACACAGTGGCGCGCCTTCAGCGAGTTTTTTGGGTAATAGATTCCGGAATGGATCACACCGCTATTGCGTGTGCTGGTGGCCATGCCAAGTTTTGGATATTGTTCGGCGAGAAAGACATCCTGCCATCGGCGGGAAAGTGCTTCGGCGATCGCGCAGCCGACAACGCCTCCGCCAACAATCAAAATATTTGCCTGCTCCATGTACACCAAGTATAGGGCGCGGAGTTTACGCGCGCATTATTCTTCGTGGCCAGTCTCGTCATAGAAGGCTTTGCAGGGAACCAGGCGAGCTTGCATGCCATCGTGAACGGCAAACATGGCATCCTTGCTGCCCGCGGTGCTCTTCTTCCAGAGAGTTGTGCTGCCATACTCGCCATCTTTATTGACGGCATAGAAATGGATGTTGAAAGTGGCCAGCTTGGTCTTATCGCTGTTGTAGTTGCGCACGACGCGGCTGATGGCTTCCATGCAGGCATCGGTTGGCTTCATGCCTTTGCGCATCATTTCGACGATGGTATGGCCGCCGGAAATTTTGATGTTCTCTTCGCCCTTGCCCGTGGAACCGGCGCCGCCAACATCGCCATCAACGTAAAGGCCCGCGCCAATAATCGGCGAATCGCCAACGCGTCCGGGTATTTTCCAGGCGAGTCCGGAAGTGGTGGTGGTGCCGCTGACCTCACCTTTGGCGTTCACGGCAAGGCAATTGATGGTGCCGGTTGGCGGGTTTGAAATGACGCGAAGGGCATAGGCGATTTTTTCGGGATCATGATCGAAGATGGTGGCGACGTGATCTTTCCATTCTGGACTGTCCGTGCCGGGCCGCCAGTTGAAACTGGTTTTGGCTTTCCAGGCGAGCCAGATTTTGCGGGAGTGTTCGGTGAGGAGATTCATCTCCTCGAAGCCTTCGGCGACAGCAAAACGCCGTGCACCGTCCCCCACAATCATGACGTGGTTGGTGCGTTCCATGACGGTTTTTGCAAGGCGAGAAACATTCTTGATGTGCCTGACAGAGGCCACGCTGCCGGCGCGGCGCGTGGGGCCATGCATCACGCAGGCGTCCAGTTCGACTTCGCCTTCTTCGTTGGGCAATCCGCCATAGCCCACGCTGTCATCATTCGGATCGTCTTCGACGACCGTGACCGCGGCGACAGCGGCGTCCAAAGTGTCTCCGCCACTTTTGAGGATCTGCATTCCCGTGTCGAGGGCGTGCAAGCCATTCGCCGATGAAATGATGAGCGGGCGCGTGCCTTCAGACGGTGCAGGATAGAGCAGTCCAGGTTCAAGGCGACTACTGACAGGGGATTCTAGTGTGTGACCGAAGAGCCTGCTTGTGCCGGCGAGCGCGCTGCCCGCCAGCGATGTCAGGAAAAACTTGCGTCGTGTCCAGCGATCCATGTGCAGCCTCCGGGGCGAGAGACGAAACGTCCCGAAAGGCACTTTATGCGAATTGAGAAAGAAAAGAAACTCGAAGTGCGGAAGAAGCCGGTTTCACGCGCCCAGCGAAAACCCGATTCCTCGCCTGGTGGGGAAAAAGCGAACGGGCTCGGAATGACAATTGCCTATATCTTCTCGCCGTCCGATTAGTCGGAGCCGCCGAGGGGCAGGAAATACTGCGTGCCCTTCACGGGCTCCTGCAAGCGGCGCAGAAGCTGCTGCAAATCTTCGTTCTTTTCCACGAAATCGATTTCGGAGGTTTCGATGACGAGGAGATCCGCGCGCTCATAGCGGAAGAAAAAATGCTCGTAGGCGCGCGCCACTTCCTGAACGTACTCCGTGGAAATCTGGCGCTCCTCGTGAGCCTTTTTCTTGGCAATACGACCAAGCAGCACTTCCGGCTTGGCTTGAAGGTAGATCACCAAGTCGGGATTGGGGAGTTCGACGGTGAGCGCTTCGTAATAGCGTTCGTAGAGTTTGAGCTCATCGTCGTCGAGGCTGAGATTGGCGAAAATGCGGTCCTTTTCCATCAGAAAATCGCTCAATATCAGGCCGGGTGCATCCGCGGAGAGAGCTTCGCGGATGCGTTTCTGCCGCTCCATCAGGAAATACATCTGAGCGCGGAAAGCGGCCCCAGGAAGACCGGCATAAAAGTCAGCGAGAAAGGGGTTGTCCTCGCAATCGTAAATGCGGCGCCCGTGCAGGCGTTCAGCGAGAACACGGGCGAGCGTGGTTTTGCCAACGCGGAGGGGGCCTTCAATAACGATGAATCGAGGTGGCTGCGGGCCACGTTGCGGGATGCGTGCGCGTTTCGCGGATGAATCCGAACCAGCCATTTTCCCCCGAACCTTAGGACCACGGCTTCTTGGGCGGGATTATAACAGGTCTTTTCTCCGAATCGCGAGGGGTGTTGATGAGGGGTACGAAGGCTCCAGAACGTGGGCCAGAGAAGGTACTACCGAAAAATGTGACAAATGGGCCAGTGACACCTGTCCTTTAGTACAGTAGAGTGTACAGGAGTTGCAGCGTACCAGGAACCCACCCCCGGCCTGCGACTGCTGAGGTGAATCTTGGTCCTATCCGCGCTTGTGCTGTTTTGCTGTATCGCGCTCCCGGCTGACACACCTCCTGCCTTCACCGATACTCAAACGCTGGTCGCCAGCAATTCGAACGCGCCCCAGCCCGTCTCTACTGCAAAGTCAAAACTTCCAGATGTGCCCGCGCCCAAGGTGGCGGAATCCGGTGGGATGGATGCTTCTGCCGAAGGAATTGGTCCAGGTAGCCAACCATTCTTGAACGCGCCGATCAAGCCCGCGGTGGATCGGCCGGTCGAATCTCCGAGGCAGCGCAAAATCTGGTACGCGTTGGTGGCTGCAGGAAGCAGCGGCGCAGCAATTGATGCGTGGACCACGCGGCGCGCGATTTCCGGCGGATATGGAACAGAAGGCGACCCGATCATGCGACCATTTGCGCATTCGGGTGTGATCTACGCCGCCACGCAAGTGAGTCCGGCCATCATGGACTTTATCGGTCGCCGCATGATGACCAGCAATCACGGCTTCATGCGGCGTTTCTGGTGGGTGCCGCAGACAGCTGGTGCCAGCGTCTCATTCGGCGCCGGGATCCACAACTATCGCGTCGTGCATTAAGATCCCGCTAGTTTTATCTACTGACCACAACCAGGACGAAAGTCCCCGGCTTCATCGTGGGCCTGCGCTCACCTTCTTTGGGCGGTTCCATGTCCGCGGCGGGCAGGACAATGTTGTGAGTCTTGAGGTCGAGGCCCATCGTGCGGGCGCTCTTTTTGGTAGGAACATTTTCCAGCACGGAGTATTTGTCCGGTGATTCCTGCTTCACGACGGTAAGCGTGCCCTCCCCATTGGAAGAGAAAGCCAAGCCTGTTCCTGGGTCGTATCTTGTCGCGTCCACGCCTTCGCCAATCGCGGGAGTAGCGATGACTTTTCCCGTATCCGCGTTGACGACCGCCATCATCTTGTTGTGGCAGCCCACAAAAAGTCGGCGATTCTTCTGATCCATGGACAAGCCGGAAGGGCTTTCACAGGGCGCGAGAGGCCAGCGATGGAGGATTTTTATGGATGGCGCGTCAATTTCCACAAGTTCCGAAGTGTCTTCAATATTTACGAAGATTTTCCCCGCGCCATCTGCCGCGGCAAATTCGGGGCGGCCGGCGAGTTCCAATGAGCCGGCGACGGAGCCATCAGCGGCATTGATGACAGTGGCATCCTTGCTGCGTCCATTGAGGGTAAAAACGCGCTTGGTGGCAGTCTCGTAAACGATTGCGTCAGGGTTTTGTCCCGTCTGTACCGTGCCCAGTATTTTGAGGGATTTCAAGTCGAACATAGTGGCTGTGTTCGCGCGTCCATTGCTGGTGAAGCCTTTTCCCAGGTCTGCGGCAATGGCGATACCGTGAACTCCCTGGGTGTCTGGAATCTCACCGACGGGAGCGAACGAATCCGCGTCCAGCACAACAACCCGAGTACTGTGAGAGATGTAGATACGGCGGGCGGCACTATCCACGGTTACGTAGTCCCAAAAGCCGTCACCCGACACGGGGACCGTTTTGGAGACTTGATAACCGGAAAGACCGGCGGCACGTCCGAGCCCTGCTGCCAAGGCCATTAGACCGAAAAACGCGGCGAGCGCAAGCCCCACTTTATTTGAATTCAGCTTCATTTTTGCTCTCCCCCTTCCAACCTAGTCTATCTAAGCGCAATTGTTACGGAAGGAATATACCTCACGTCTGCCTCCCCGGAGGGCGTCTTATGGGATATAGTGAGGGGGACCCAGCCTGGGTTGCTATCCGCCTCGGCGTTTCTTTTTGGAACAAAATTCCTTCGGACGGGTTAGGATTCGATACCTTGGGGAACACGGGCCGAAGAGGCAGAGGGGAATGAGAATGAGAAAGGGATTGCTGGGATTGCTGGTGGTGCTGCTGGCGGCGTGGGCCGTTGGGGCGCAGGAGACGAGCCAGGGGGCAGGCGGGGCGAAGGACGCGACGAATGTAGCGGGCGATTTTGTAGTGAGTTCGGCGGCGCAAGTGAATTTGTATACGCTGGGCGAGGGGACAGGGAATTTTGCGCTGGCCACACCGTCGACAGCAGTGGCGAGTGAGGCGGCAGCAGAGCCCGCGGCGGCCTCGCCCCGGCCCAGGTTTGTGTTTGGGGACCGGGACGACTACCGGTGGCAGTTGGGATTGGGAGTGGAGTTTTTCCGGTTTCAGTCGTCGCGGATTGATGCGAGCCTGGGGGGTCTGAACACGACGGTGACGTACTTCACGAACGACTGGTTTGCGGTGGAAGGGAATGTGGTGACGGGTTTTGCGCCGGAGATTTATGACCGCGAACATGTGAAGTACTTTGGCGGGGGCGGGGGGATTCGAATTGGATCGCGACGGGCGCGCTGGGAGCCTTGGGGGCATGCGCTGGTGGGTGGCGGGCACCTGCAACCGCAGACGGCAGATGCCAGCAAGGACGCGTTTACCGTGCAGGCGGGCGGAGGAGTGGACTTCCGAGTGAATTCGCGGTTGTCGCTGCGCGCGGAAGCCGACTACGTGTTCAGCACCTTCTTCAGCCAACACCAGAACAATTACCAAGGCGCCGCCGGAATCGTATTCCATTTCTAGGCGAGTGGCGGACCGTTTCATCCTTACATATTTCAAGTAGAGTGCCAAATTGCCCACATTTTACAGGGTTGAGAGAGTGTGCACATGTCACAGCTTTCGCCCAGAAGCCATGCTATAGTCGCGTCTAGTATCACACCGGATAGAACAAGAAGTTCTCTCACCCACGATCTATCCCCAATCGAAAGGAGGATTTCATGTTGAAAAAGAGCATGATCCTGCTAGGAAGTTTGCTCGTGGCAACGAGCCTCTGTTTGGCACAGGAGAAGACGGACCAGGCGCCCGTGGTCAAAAAAACCACGATTAAGCAAACGAGTGCGGCGTCCGGTAAAGAGATGTACACCCAGTACTGCGCGCCGTGTCACGGAATTGACGGCAAAGGCGATGGTCCTGCAGCATCCTCGATGAAGACGATGCCAACCGACCTGACCCAGCTTTCCCGGAAGCATGATGGAAAATTCCCTGCCAATTCCGTCGCATCCGTACTGAAGTTTGGAAACGGCCCCGCGTCTCATGGCTCCGCCGACATGCCGGTTTGGGGTCCGCTATTCCAGTCGCTGGACAAGTATCACGACTCCATCGTGCAGCAGCGGATCAGCAACCTGGTGGGGTACATCGAGACCCTACAAGAAAAGTAAGACCTAGGGGGTTTGAAGTTTTGGGAGGCATGGTCGTAATCCCGTGCCTCTCTTTTTTCACAAATATTCGAGCGCCTGTGACATCCTATTTCGCGGCGAGCCCAAGATTTGGGGCCGGCATTCTGAATGAAAGCGTATGGACCATGCCGTGGAGAAACGCACAACAACTCGCAAGACGGGAAACAGCACGTTCGCGCGACGCGGTAATCCGCAACTCGAGAAGGTCGTTCGCGGTCTGCGGAGCCTGGTCAAGAAAGTGGTGCCGGGAACAACGGAAACCGTAAATTCTTGGGGACTCGCCACTTTTGAAAAAGCCCAACCATTTTGCTCCTACATGATTGGCAAGCGTCACGTGACGTGCTGTTTTCATTACGGCACCTCGCTGCGTGATCCCCACAAACTCCTCGAAGGTACAGGCAAGAACCTCCGGCACGTGAAACTGTTTGCGGTCGAAGACTTGAAACAAAGGGGATTGCGAGAACTGTTGCTGCAAGCAGCCAGGCTTAAGGGCAAGCCAACCATGCCGGGAATGGCGGGGAAGCGTGCCAGTCCGTGAGATTCAAAAATTCCCACCGAAGACCTGGCGGCCTTTGCAGTTCTCATATCGTGACATTTGCAAAGTAAGCGAGCTGACGGTCCCTCCGTCCAACCTGATACTCCTTGGCATGTGCCCGAATATAAGATGGAAGGTAGGGACAAGGTCATGCAAACACTTGCGGCAATCCATCGCCGACTCTCGCGCAAACGGGGTGGTGCCGCCCTGGACGGCGGAAGCTAGGAAGGAAAATCCGAAAACATCTGCCGAATAGATGCAATTGACGGGCGAGTCTGCAAGAGCCTTCCTGAAGGGAATGTGAGTTTGAGCTTGCTGGGAGTGTCAGCAGTTCCGTACCGGCGAGACCCGGACCGGCTCTCTCTGGGGGCGAAGCTGGGGTTTTGCACAGCTTGCACAGGGGTGTGGAAAGGCAGGAAAAAAAGTTTTCACGAGGACTTGACATATTCGTCGTGTTTGGTAAGATTACAAATGGCTCGACGCTCCCTAAAAGTGTCGGGCGTGCAGGGGATTCACAGTCGGGTCTGAAGTAATCCAAGGAACAGATCCTATAGTGAGGCGCCTTATTAGCACGGGATAGTCTGAGTTGAGCTTCGCGCGAAGCCGCTAGAACAAATGGCGGCTATGCCCGGCGCTCGACGCCGGGTTTTGTATTTTATGGGCGGTTATCGGCGGCAGTTGTTGCTGAAAACGGCCCGGTCCTCCGCAGGGAGGACGCCTCGACGAAAGTCGCGGCCCCCGAAGGGATCGGGGACAAAGCTCTTTGACAACAGTAAGGCTGGCAAGTTCACGCCGATAACCTCGGGCGAATTACGGTTCGCTTGGGGGAGTGATGGCGTGGATTATTACAAGTTCTGCTCGAGTATGTTGAGCAGTGCTGTGGATTACAAGGCGAGCTCATTCAAGCACCTGGGGAACTGCGGAGTCGATAGTCCCGGAGCCGAGCAATCGGACCACGGAATAATGGATCCGCGGGAAACAGGGCGAACGAGCCGATAGGAAAGTTGCGGTTTAGCCACCGCAATGAGCAATGAGGAGCGCAAGCGAATTGTTGCACCGCGGCAGACGACGAATTGGGTGAGTTTTATGATTAAGCTACTAAGGGCGTACGGTGGATGCCTTGGCGCTAGAAGGCGATGAAGGACGTGGCAAGCTGCGATAAGCCTCGGGGAGCCGCAAGCAGGTTTTGATCCGGGGATTTCCGAATGGGGAAACCCAGCGGGATGAACTCCCGTTACAGCCGGCTGAATACATAGGCTGGTGTGAGCTAACTCAGGGAAGTGAACCATCTCAGTACCTGAAGGAAAATAAATCACAGAGATTCCGAAAGTAGCGGCGAGCGAAATCGGAAAAGCCCAAACCCATGTGTTTACACATGGGGGTTGTAGGACCGCATAAGTAGAGTTACCAAACCGGACACTACGCGAACCTGCTGGAAAGCGGGACCAAAGAGTGTGAGAGTCACGTAGCGGAAAGTGTACCGGACTCGAAGCGGCATCCTGAGTACCACGAGACACGAGAAATCTCGTGGGAAACTGGGGAGACCACTCTCCAAGGCTAAATACTCTCTAGCGACCGATAGTGAACCAGTACCGTGAGGGAAAGGCGAAAAGCACCCCTGCGAGGGGAGTGAAATAGAACCTGAAACCGTATGCTTACAAGCAGTCGGAGGGCCATGCATAGACTTCGGTCTGTGAAAGCCTGACGGCGTGCCTCTTGCTTAATGAGCCGGCTAGTTAATGTCACGTGCAAGGTTAAGCGCAAGCGAGCCGTAGCGAAAGCGAGTCCGAATAGGGCGACAAGTACGTGGTATTAGACGCGAAGCGGGATGATCTACCCTTGGCCAGGTTGAAGGTCGCTTAACCGCGACTGGAGGACCGAACAGGTGTGAGTTGAAAATCGCTCTGATGAGCTGAGGGTAGGGGTGAAAGGCTAATCAAATTCCGTGATAGCTCGTTCTCCCCGAAATGTCTTTAGGGACAGCCTTGCATGAATTGCCACGGTGGTAGAGCTCTGAATGGACTAGGGACCAACTCAGGTTACCGAATCCAATCAAACTACGAATGCCGTGGACAACTATGCGGGAGTGAGACTACGAGGGATAAGCTTCGTGGTCAAAAGGGAAACAGCCCAGATCGCCAGCTAAGGTCCCTAACTATGTGCTAAGTGGTAAAGGAAGTGTATTCGCTCGGACAGCCAGGAGGTTGGCTTAGAAGCAGCCATCCTTTAAAGAAAGCGTAACAGCTCACTGGTCAAGCGGATATGCACCAACAATCCAACGGGGCTCAAGCACATGACCGAAGCTGCGAAATTACACGAAAGTGTACTTGGTAGGGGAGCATTGCGTGGGGTGTAAAGGTAGACCGAGAGGACTACTGAATGCCACACAAGAGACCCTGCCGGCATAAGTAGCGATAAACACGATGAGAACTCGTGTCGCCGAAAGTCTAAGGTTTCCTGAGGAAGGTTAATCCGCTCAGGGTTAGGCGGGTCCTAAGGTGAGGCCGAAAGGCGTAGCTGATGGACAACAGGTCAACATTCCTGTCCCGCCTGGCGACGTTTGACGATGGGGTGACGCAGAAGGATAGGGAAGCCACCTGATGGATGGTGGTTGCTCAGTGTAAGCCGGTTCCCGCAGGTAAATCCGCGGGGGCATTCAACGGTGAGACTGGGGACGAGACCGTTAGGTCACAAAGTTTCTGATTTCACGCTGCCAGGAAAAACCTCTAAGGAGTCGTCCAGGTGCCCGTACCACAAACCGACACAGGTAGACGAGGTGAATATCCACAGGCGCTCGAGAGAACGCTTGCTCAGGAACTAGGCACATTAGTCCCGTAACTTCGGGAGAAGGGACGCCGCTGTAGGGTTTATAGCCCGAAGCGGTCGCAGTGAATCGCGCTCTGCAACTGTTTAACAAAAACACAGCTCTCTGCAAAGTCGAATACGACGTATAGGGGGTGACACCTGCCCGGTGCCGGAAGGTTAAAGCAAGGGCTTAGCCGCAAGGCGAAGGCCTGAACTGAAGCCCCGGTGAACGGCGGCCGTAACTATAACGGTCCTAAGGTAGCGAAATTCCTTGTCGGGTAAGTTCCGACCTGCACGAATGGTGGAATGATAGAGCGACTGTCTTGGCAAGCGGCTCGGCGAATTTGTGGTTCCGGTGAAGACGCCGGATGCCCGCATCTAGACGGAAAGACCCCGTGCACCTTAACTGCACTCTGGTCATGAGTAACGGTCCGATCTGCGTAGCATAGGTAGGAGCCTGTGAACTTCTGGTTTCGGCTGGGAGGGAGGCAACAGTGAAATACTACCCTGATTGAACTGTCGCTCTAACCTACCACCCGTGACGGGTGGGGAGACACGGCCAGACGGGTAGTTTGACTGGGGCGGTCGCCTCCTAAATTGTAACGGAGGCGCTCAAAGATCGGCTCAGGTGGATTGGAAACCCACTGTGGAGTGCAAGAGCATAAGCCGGTTTGACTGTGAGACTTACAAGTCGAGCAGGAACGAAAGTTGGATCTAGTGATCCGGTGGTCCCGCGTGGAAGGGCCATCGCTCAACGGATAAAAGGTACGCCGGGGATAACAGGCTGATCTAAGCCAAGAGTTCACATCGACGCTTAGGTTTGGCACCTCGATGTCGGCTCATCGCATCCTGGGGCTGTAGAAGGTCCCAAGGGTTAGGCTGTTCGCCTATTAAAGCGGTACGTGAGCTGGGTTCAGAACGTCGCGAGACAGTTCGGTCCCTATCTGGTGTGGGCGCAGGAAACTTGCAGGGAGTTGTCCCTAGTACGAGAGGACCGGGATGAACGGACCCCTTGTGTACGAGCTGTCACGCCAGTGGCACCGCTCGGTAGCGAAGTCCGGAAGAGATAATTGCTGAATGCATCTAAGCAAGAAGCTCGCCCTAAGATAAGGTTTCCCAATCCCGCTTCGGCGGGATAAGAAGGGCAGTCGCAGACTACGACTTTGATAGGCTGGAGGTGTAAGCGCAGTAATGCGTTAAGCTGACCAGTACTAATCGCCCGTTCGGCTTAATCATAAAACTTACCCAAGGCGTCGTTGGCTTTCGCCAACAGCGCAGGGTAGGCATCACAAGCAAGCCTTGTGAAACACAGTATGTTCGACGGCGGGTCGAACTTGTAAACGCCAGCCTCTGTTGTCAGGATTCCTCCACCTTTGTTGGAACGAATTTATCGATTTTCCGGTGGTCATACCGCGAGGGTCACACCCGTTCCCATCCCGAACACGGAAGTTAAGCCTCGCCGGGCCGATGATACTGCACGGGTAACTGTGTGGGAACGTAGGTCGCCGCCGGGATTACTTTAGAGAAGGCCCCGTTCTTCGGAACGGGGCCTTTTCTCTTTCTACTGACCTGCGTACAATGACCACGATCCATGGAAAACGAACATGAGCGACAAACAAACAGTCTTGATTACGGGTGGCACGGACGGGCTTGGTAAGGCCGCAGCCATTTTACTGGCGGAGTGCGGCTACCGCGTTTTCGCTGCCGGGCGCTCGTCGGGAAAACGCGTCGCGCTTGCCCGTCTGGCGGCGGAAAAGAAACTCCCCATAGAAACTTTGGAACTCGATGTTTGTGACGATGCATCTGTCCGGCGAGGAGTACAAATCGTTTTAGAGAAGGCTGGCGCCATCGATGTACTCATCAATAATGCTGGTGTGGGGTATATGGCCGTCGTCGAGGATTTGCGCCTGGAAGACCTGCACCGCCAGTTCGAGACCAATATTTTCGGCGTATTGCGCGTCACCCAGGCAGTGCTGCCGCACATGCGCGAACGGCGCCGCGGCCGCATCCTGATGATGAGTAGCGTCGCCGGCATCCTGACGCCGCCGACTTATGGTGCCTACAGCAGCAGCAAGCATGCCCTGGAAGCGCTCTCCAATGCCTTGCGCTTGGAGATGTACCCGTTCAACATCGAAGTCATCCTGATTGAGCCGGGCTACATCGTCACGAATTTCCAACAGACGGCCAAGGCATTGGCCGAGCCGTATGTCGAAGCGGCAAAAGCAGGGCCCTACGCGAAGATTTATTCCGGATCGTTGAACGGGGCGAGCAAGGCTCGTGGCGAGTCCAAAACCACACCTGAGGATTGCGCGCGCGTGATTCAGGAAGCCATCGAGTCGCCGCATCCCAAAGCACGTTATCCCGTAACGTCGCTGGCGAAATGGGCGTCATTTGGCCGCCGCATCTTGCCGGATACCATTCTTGATTCGTTTCTGCGCCGCAAATACGGCATTGTTCGCGAAGATTAGCACACGTTAATTGGAAACCTGGAAGGAAAGGCTGTTTTCGCGGAGCTGTTCCCACTTCTTCCGCCACGCATCGTGAATGGGGCTTTCCGCATAATCGGCAGCAGCTTCGGCGCTGGTGAACTCAATTACGTAAACTCCGCTGAAATCGCGGATTTGGTTGCGCTCCGTCTTCAACCAGATATTCTTGATCCCGGGAATTTTGGCGGCCATGTCCTTGATACCCGCAATGGCTTGTTCCTGGTCGTTCAACGAAGTGGCGTCGCGAAACTTATAAGCCACAACGTGCACCACAGTTTTGGGCTGTCCAAATTTGTTGAGAGCAGAAACGTGGCGCGTCAGCAGAGTTCCCGCGGCAATTCCGTACGTAAACAACATTGCCGCGCACAGGATTTGGAACATCTGGCGATTTGCAAAACGCATGGCCTTCCTCCCCAAAAAGAAAACCCGCTCAGTCTAAGCGACTGTCGCGAAAGCGGCAACCGGCGGATTTGACGCCGCCTGCCGCTGCGATTACTCTGAAAATTCACAGGGAGACATACATGTTGCGAATGTTCGGGTGCTTCATGGCTCTGTGGGCCGGTCTGTGCCTGGGACAGTTGGCCCGCGGCCAGAATCACGATGCCGTAAACCAGGAAGCACGCGCGATTTTCAAGCAACTCGTCGAAATCAACACCACGGATTCCGTCGGCAACGTCACAAAAGCTTCGGAAGCGATGGCCCAGCGATTCCTTGCAGCGGGCTTTCCTCAGCAAGACGTCCGCATTGCCGGCCCCAATGAGCGCAAGAAAAATCTCGTGGTGCGCTACCGCGGCACCGGCCAGAAGAAGCCCATTCTTTTTATCGGCCATCTGGATGTCGTTGAGGCGCGCCGCGAGGACTGGACTACCGATCCATTTCAATTTATCGAGAAGGATGGCTATTTCTACGGCCGCGGCACGCAGGACATGAAAGAGGGCGACGCTCTCCTGGTGACCACCTTCGTTCGCCTGAAGCGCGAAGGATTTGTGCCTGACCGCGACCTGATTCTTGCCCTCACCGCCGATGAAGAAGGCGGGGATTTCAATGGCATGGATTGGCTGATCAAGCAGCACCGGGACTGGATCGAAGCCGAGTATTGCATCAATCTCGACGGCGGCGAGTTCGAGAGGACGAAGGGGAAGCGCCAGCTGGCGGGCCTGCAGGCTAGTGAAAAGGTCTACGTTGATTTTCAGTTTGAAGCAACGAACCCCGGCGGTCACAGTTCAGTTCCGGGGCCCGAAAATGCCATCTACGAATTAGCCGCTGCTTTGACGAAATTGCAGGGCTTCTCGTTTCCCGTGAAAATCAACGAAATCACGCGAAATTACTTCGCGCAGTCAGCGCAGCTCAGCACCGGCTCGCTCGCCGCCGATCTTCGTGGCGTCGCAAAGGACCCGCCCGATCCGGACGCGATCAAACGTCTCTCTACGAATCCCTATTACAACGCGCTGTTGCGCACCACCTGCGTTGCCACCATGCTGTCAGGCGGCCACGCTCCTAACGCTCTTCCGCAGGCCGCCCGCGCCAACGTCAATTGCCGCATCTTTCCCGGCGAAGATCCTGAGGAGGTGCACACGACGTTGGAGCGAGTCGTAGGGGATTCCAAAGTGAGCATCACCGTCGTGCCAAACCAAACCTACGAGGGAAAGCTCATCCCTAACGTCGCAGTTCCTCCTTCTCCGCTTTTGCCGGATTTGAATTCTGCTCTGGAGAAGACGTTGGCCACCATGTGGCCGGGCCTTCCGGTGGTTCCCTCGATGTCCACGGGTGCGACGGATGGCAAGTATCTGCGGATTGCCGGTATACCCACCTATGCCATTGCGTGCATGTTCTTCGATTCGGAGGATGACCGAGCTCACGGAAAGGACGAACGCCTGGTCGTGCAGGATTTCTACGACGGTGTGGAGTTCACGTATCGCTTTATGAAGGAGCTTGCGACTGCCAGGCGATCAAGCCTGAGCTAGAGCGGGAATCCTCCTCGGAAAAGCAAAAAGCCCCCGGAACTTCCAGGGACCTTTCTGCATTTGAATCAAGCAAAAAGTCAGGGTTTTGAAGGGTTTGGCGCATCTCCGGGTTTCCCTTCGGAGGGCGCTACCGCGCTCGCTGCGACGGGCTTGACGGCTTCAGTGCCGAATCTGGTCAGGTACGGCATAAATGGGGTTACTTCAAAAGGCATCTTCTCACGCTCCGCCACCGTTCCTATCGGCTTGCTCTTGATCAGGCTGAGCTGGTCGGTCCAGGGATCGATCTTGACGCGTCCACCCAGCGGCAGGGCCGCGATCTTCTGCGGATTCTGCTTTGGATCAACGGGGGTCGTGGATTTCAGGTCACTGATCTGCGGCACTCGATTTCCCAGGTGACCGCTGATCAAATTAGGAATCTCCTTCTCGCGAGCGTCCAAAGCTTGCAGGAAAAGTCCGGCATTACCCAACTGATTTTTGTACGGCGAATTGTTGAGCAATTGGATGGCTTTTTCGTTGGCTTGCCGCTCTTCCTCGGGTGTGCGCGCGAAACCGAAGTGGCGGAACGTGTCCTTGTCCTCGACCATCAAATTATCGAAGAAGGCATATTGCGAATCGACGCGGTGGCCAAGCACCACGTGACTCAATTCGTGCGCCAGCATGGTGGCCAGGCTGGCTTCATCAGGCAGGACGTCCACCAGGCCGCGGCTGAGTACAATCGTGTGGCCAATCGTGAAAGATTCCAGCGTGGAAGTCATCAGGACGCGGCAGCGCACTTCGGGATCGACGTCGATGTTGTTCGTCACTTCCAGATTGTTGATCACCGTTTCCAGAACCTTATCGACTTCGCCCTTGGGCGCCATCAAGCCTATGCGCTCCAGCCGGTCGGTGACGTTGTCTTCCGCCTGGCGATCCCACGAGCGCTGCGCCTGAATCGGCGAAACGTCGTTCGCGGTTTTGCTGTCGTCCTGCATCGGCGTTTCCACCAGGATCTTGCTCAATTCCTGTTCCTGACTGGCGCCGCCGAGGTTGTAGCCCCACAGGCGGGTCTGCGCCTTGAAATCCAGCTTCTTGCTAATGGCGTAGGAAAGATCTTTTTCTTCGCTGTAAACGAAGGTAGGCAGCCAGAGCCCCGGCTGCACGTTGGTCCGCCAGCTGTCGAAATGGAAGTACCAACTGGAGTGCCCGCTGCCCTTGTAGGAGCCGTTAAAGCGCACGATGTGGAAGTCCTGATCCTCTACCCAGATGCGGCCTTCGAAACGCCCGCGGTAGTTTTTCTCCGAGGGCGTCACGTCAAAAACAAGGCAGCGCACTTCGCCGAGAAACTCGCGGCGGACATAATCGAACTTGTAGTGCTGCTTGTCGAAGCCATTGGTATCAATAAAGATCATCTGCAGAAAGCCATCAGGCAGGAACTGCATCGCAAAGCTGAAGAAGTTTCCGATGGAGCCGAAGATCTTCCTGCCCTTGCTCTGTGTTTCGTTCAATGGCACCAGCGTGACACCCTTTTGGAAGTTCGCACGTCCCAGAAAATATTTGTCTCCGGCCGGCACCTGCCCCAAATCCTTGTCGGCCTTCAAATTTTGAATATAGGTCTCCACGAGCGGGGAGAAGTTGCGCATCCGCGCAAGCAGCTGCTGCTCGTTGCTGACCACACGGTCGATCACTTGTTCGGGCGTGCGGGGCTGATCGGCCGCCGGCGCGGCGATCGCCGGCGCAACTGTGCAAGCGCAAAACGCGAGCACCGCGATTTCCATCCACAGCTTTCTCATGATCATCTCTCCCTCAGTAGGCCAGCCGGAACTCAATCCGTACGCGGGCCGGATAATCCACAGGTACATTTTGACGCAACGCCGGTTTGAATTTGATTTGTTGTGCCGCTCGCACCGCCGCCTCGTCGAGGCCGTGCCCCAGGCCGCTTACGACTCGATTGATCTGGATAGTCCCGTTCGCCAGAAATACCACATCGATTACCACGTCGCCTTCAATCTTTAGAGTACGCCCTTCCGCGGTGTACTCTGGCCGCGGCTTGTCCAAAATGTTAGGGGTGTTATCCGCCGGTCCGCCAGCCACCGTCTTTTTCTTCGGCGCTTCCGCGGTTTCCGCAGCGACATCGCTGAATCCGCCGGCAACTACCGTCCCTTTCTTTCCGCTGCCACCCGCGGGAGGGATGGCCGTCCCGTTTCCAAAGCCCGTGCTGGCCACCGTTCCGCGGATCCCTACTTTCCCTCCGGTACCATTCCCATAGCCTTCACCACCGGGAAGGGCCGGAGAACCCAAACGGTTCACATTCGTTGCTTTATTTGGATTGCCATTTCCAGGCAGGCCGTTGGGATCTCCGAATCCGCCGGTCTGCACCTTGTCGACGGGTGCAACCACTGTCGCCACGGCCGCACTACCTGAGCCCAAGTTGCCAATCTTTACGTCTTCTTTCGGTCGCTTCGGGCCGTTATCCTTTACGTCGATCTTGGCCGCTTCGAATACCGGCGCCACTTCGGGCGCCTTCACATCGGCCTTTTCCACTTTGGGAACCACCGCCTTGGGCTTGGCCAGGTTCGCAAAAATGTGCGGTTGCGTCGGATTCAATTTGACTGGCTCCACAGGAACCGGCTTGGGTTCCACTTTTGGCACCACGGCCTTGGGTGGCGGTGGGGGTTCAGCTGCTACAGGAATCTCTGTAAGAGGTTGAGCGATCTCCACGCTAGTGTAGTTCAAGGCAGTCTTCATCTGCTCGGGATAAAGCAAAGGCACCGCCAACAGAAATGTCAAAATGACGAGTTGCGCGATCGCGCTAAAGCCCAGTCGGTTCCAATTGGGTTTCGGTTCAGGTAGGAGCGCAAGGCGGGCGGGAATCGGCCTGCTGCCCATGTGTTGTTTCCAAGCATCAGCACCCGCAGTTCGCCCGCGGCGTGCGTCAAGCCCGACGCCTAGTGAGGTTCTCCGTGGTGGATCTGCGATCATTGTGGTCATCCGCTTGGCCGCCTCGTAAAGATGTCTATCCCGACACCTCGATTCCAAAAGAACCGAGTTGTTCAAGATCGGGACGTGTGTTGTACCGGTACGAGAGTACTTTGGGGGCCTGAGTCGTCCGAATAGGACTTTCGTACTATCGTCGCGTAATCGCTAATGCCTTTACGAGTGCGCTTTCCACACGCCTTCTTTGCCGGGATAAACCCGCCGAGGCTGATTTCGTTGCGGGCGGGGTTCGCAACACTCCCTAGAATACCGCATCCAGAGGCATTGGTTATCGCTGATTTGTGCACCGGTTCCTCTCAGGGGGGGTACCGTCTAAGATGCACCATCGGGGCTGGCCGTTGGTTGTATCCTAGGCATCCTAGGGTATAGAAATAGGGTGGTTAGGTGCAATCCTGGAGTTTTGTGCCCCATCGTCCCCATGACCGCCTGGTCCCGGAACAGCGCGATGCTGCGCAATTCCTCGGGGTCTCTAAGGAAATTCTGGATTCACTGTATGCCGAATCACGCGCGGCGGAGTGGTGCCTCACGCTGCGGCAATTTTCCGCGGCCCTAGACCGCAGCCTGAGCAAGCGATGCGCCGCTGTTGCTCTGCCCGGCGATCGCCGCATCGAGTATTTGCAGACCCTCTACCTTCGGGACCTGGCGCTTGCTGCCGCTTGCCTGGAAGGCTCGGAATCGGCTTGGGAATATTTTGTGCGCGAGTACCGCGGCGCTCTGCGGGCCGCGGCTGGCGCCATAACGAAAGGTAGCCGTGCGGGCACCGATGCCGAAGAACTTGCGGATTCGCTCTTCGCGGAACTCTATGGCCTGGTGGATGGCAAGCGTGGCGAGCGTTCGCTGTTCCGCTATTTTCATGGCCGGAGTGCACTAAAAACGTGGCTGAGAGCCATTTTGGCACAGCGTCACGTCGATTGCCTTCGCGAAAACCGCCGCTGGGAATCATTCGATCAAACTGATGGTGAGGAGCATAAGCCGCCACCGGAACTACATGTGACTCCTTCACCCCTCGACCCGCATCGTGAACGTTACTTGCAGCGATTCGTTGCCGCCCTGCAAGCCTCGCTCGGCTCGCTCGATGGCAGCGATCGTCACCGTCTGGAGCTGTACTACGCGCGACAGGAAACGCTGGCGGAAATCGGCCGCCAGATTGGCGAACACGAATCCAGCGTTTCACGCAATCTGGAACGCGCGCGGAGTCAACTGCGCGCATTGATCGAGGGGCATCTGCGGAGTGAACCGGCCCTGAGTGAGGCGGAAATTGCGCTTTGTTTCCAATATGCCGCGGAAGATGCTCCCATCGATTTTCGGAATTTGTTTCCGGAGAAGCAACACGGGAAACCCGGAATTGGTAGAAAGGAATCGCCGTGATGTCCTGCAAGAAACACCACGCGCCACGTTCTAAGAAAGGAGAGCGCCATGCCGTCTGACGATCGCGATCAGCAACTCGACCGCGCACTGGCGCGCCACCTTCGCGGCGCTTCTGCGGATGCGGCTTGCCCCGACGCGGAAATCCTCGCGGCTTATCACGAGCGCTCCCTGTCGTTGGAGGAGATGGCGCATTGGAAGACACATATTGCCTCCTGCTCCCGCTGCCAGGAGACGCTGGCGTTACTCGAGCAGACCGATTCGGTTGCGGCGAATGATTGGGAGAAGCAGGAATTGCCGGCAGATCTGACGGGGAGCGAGGGCATCAAGAAGGAAGAAAATGTTCCGGCGAGATTTGCGGCAGGTGCCGCGCCTGTTGCGGCCGCCATGCCCATTAGGCCCAAAGCCGCGGCGAAAACGCGCCGCCGCGTTCCATGGAGCATCGTTGTTCCCGCGGGGACGTTGGCTGCGGGTCTCCTCATCTGGGTAGTTGTACACGAGAATTCGCAATTTTCGCGACATGAAAAGGTCCCCGTGCAGGTTGCGGAAAACCGCGAAGCCCCACCCCTCGCATCGAGAGCAACTCCAGGATCCGGAAAAGCTGAGGCCCGCGATGAAGGTTCTGCGACCCTTCAGTCAAAGAGTCCTGCGGAGCGCGTGTCCACAGCCCGAGTCACAACTCCCGCGCCCCAAGCCAAAGCAATGCCTTCGACCCGCATGGTGGCGCCGCCACCCGCTCCGCAGAACCTCGCAAAGCCGCAACAAGACAATTCCGCGCGTCTGGATGGCAGCAGAGCCGCGTATGAATTCCGCGCCAAGGGTACCGGGGGCTTCGTCGCTGGCAGGCGAGCGGTGACACCAGCCGCCCCCAAGGTTGCGGCGGGCCAGGCCGGGGGGCCACTGGTCTCGAATCAGGCGCAGAATCAGATCCAGAACCAGAATGCCAATCAATATGCAAACCAGGTGGTGACTCCGCCCTCAAATCAGCCTTTGGGCCAGGTCTCGGAGCAGGTCACGGTGGAAGCCGAAAAGCAGCCCGCTGCCGCGGACAAGAAAGACACGCAAAAAGATCGAAAACAAATGAATGAGACGGTCGCCGTCGCTGCGACAACCGAGACTGTCGAGGTGGCTTCGGCACCAGCGCCATCCGCAGCGGATGCGTTCTCCACGGCGTCGCTTAACGCCCGCCGGATATCTTTGTTGACGTTGCAGAATCGCAGCATCATTGTTTCGGGTGATAAGAAGCGTGTCTGGCGGGTCGGTCCCGCCGGAAAGATCGAGATATCTGGCGACGCCGGCAAAACATGGAAACCGCAATCGAGCGGCGTGACCGAGGATCTGCTTTTGGGTTCTGCTCCTACCGAAAAGATTTGCTGGATCGCGGGGAAAGCCGGGACTCTGCTTCTGACCACGGACGGAGGCAAGCACTGGAAGCAACTTATTTCACCGATTGCGGATGATATCGGCGGCATCCAGGCCGAGGATGCGCAAGACGCCTCCATCTGGGACCTTCCCAACCGCAACCGCTTTGAGACCAGTGACGGCGGGCGTACCTGGAAGCAGGTTGCTAACCAATAGAGCCGCGTGCAAGAAATTCCGCTGGCGCCGTTCTAATAGCGAAGGGAAATTCAAGTCGAGGTGCAATCATGAAGATTCGTTCAGGTAACCAAGGAATTTCTTCTCGCTGGATGGCCACTGGCGCCGCTATCGCTTTGGCAAGCGCGGTTGCTTTAGTGCCTGCTTACTACGCAGGGGAAAAGGCTGAGCCACAAGGGAAGGAAGCGAGTCGCGCCGCTACTGCCGAGCAGACCACCACGCTAAACGACCAGACCGATCTCGCCGTCACCGTTTATAATTCCAGCATCGCCCTTGTTCGCGATGTGCGCCAGTTGCAATTGCCCCCTGGCGGCTTCCGCTTGAAATTCATGGATATCGCCGCGACCGTGAATCCCGCCACGGTCCATTTTCGCTCTTTGACTGATCCGGAAAAGCTCAACGTCATCGAACAGAATTACGAATATGATTTGCTTGAGCCCGCCAAGCTGCTGAACAAATACGTCGGCAAGGAAGTGACCCTGGTCCGGACCTACATGGACAACAACACAACAAAGCACGAAGAGATCAAGGCAACACTGCTCGCCAACAACAACGGTCCCGTTTGGCGCATTGGCAATGACATTGTCACGGGAGTCTATGCTGAGAGCTACCGTTTCCCCGAAGTGCCCGCCAATCTTTACGACCGGCCGACCCTGTTGATGTCGTTGGAAAATTCCGGCGCCCACAAACAGAGCATCGAAGCCTCCTACCTGGCCAATAATCTCTCCTGGAACTCCGACTATGTGCTCACCGTTGGCCGCGACGACAAAGCCGCCGATCTAGATGGCTGGGTTACCCTGGTCAACAATTCCGGGACCGCATTCCGCAATGCCAAGCTGCAACTGGTTGCCGGCGATTTGAACCGCCTCCCTGGAGCCGCACGGACGCGCAACATGGAAGTGATGGCAATGGCGGGGGTAGCCAAGGCGGCGCCGCAATTTGAGCAGGAGAGCTTCAGCGAATACCACTTGTATTCCCTGGGCCGCCGCACCTCCGTCGAAGACAAGGAAACCAAGCAGATCAGCCTGCTGCAGGGCAGCGACGTCCCGGTTGAAAAGCTTTTCGTCGTAAATGGCCAGAACTATTACTATCACAACAAGCAGAATCCCGGCGCGCCCCTGAAGGATCCCGTCATGGTCTTCTACAAATTCAAAAATGAGGAGAAGGCCGGGCTAGGCATTCCTTTACCCTCGGGCAACGTGCGCGTTTACCAAAAGGATTCCAAGGGCGGCTTGCTCTTCATCGGAGAAGATCACATTGATCACACGCCCAAAGATGAATTCATCACCGTGAAGATCGGCAACGCATTCGATGTGATCTGCGAACACAAGCAGACCGACTATCAGAGCATTGCTACCCATGTCTGGGAAATGGAGTTTGAAGTCACCATCCGCAATCACAAGGACACTGCGGTAAATGTGCAAGTCAACGAACCCATCGGCGGCGATTGGGAGATGCTGACTTCTTCCTACAAGTACAGCAAAACTTCGGCCTGGGCGGCGCAATTCGAAGTTCCTGTAAAGGCCAATGGCGAATCGGTGCTGAAGTACCGCATCCGCGCCAAGTGGTAATCGCGATCGCGTAGTAGCCGCCTTCGGAGTCAGGCGCATTGTTTTCGGGCGTGCAGCGCCCTCAGCCCTGAACGATGGCATCCGCCTCGATTTCCACCAGCATCTCCGGCGAAATCAATTTGCTCACTTCCACCATGCTCGTCGCGGGCCGGATGTCCTTGAAGAATTCGCCGTGGGCGCGGCCGATCTTCTCCCACTCGGCGATATCGGTCACAAACATGCGCGTGCGCACCACATCCGCCATGCTGGCGCCAGTACGCTCTAGCGCTGCTGCAATGTTGCGCAGGGTCTGAACCGCTTGCGCGTAGGCATCGCCCACACCGACGATCTTCCCATCGGGGCCGGTTGCGGTCGTGCCCGAAACGCTGATGTGATTGCCAATGCGGACTGCCCGGGAATAGCCGACGATGGGCTCCCAGGGCGTTCCGCTGGAGATGTTTTGCCTTGGCATGATGGTTCCTCCATGAATACCGGGAAACACGCGTATTTCCTTGCGTCTCAGGGGTGCATGTTAAACTGAAAGGAAGTATGGCACAGGCGCGACGAAGTGTCTTTGCCGCCGATGGGACGACTGCATGCGATGCAACAACATTCTCGAAGCGGTGGGAAGCACCCCGCTCATACGGCTCAACCGCATCGCTAAGGACCTGAAACCGCAGATCTGGGTGAAGGCGGAGATGCTGAATCCGGGCGGTTCCGTGAAGGACCGCATCGGCATCACCATGATTGATGACGCCGAAAAAAAGGGGTTGCTCAAGCGCGGCGGCACCATCATCGAAGGCACGTCCGGCAATACGGGCATGGGTCTGGCGCTCGTTGCGGCGGTGCGCGGCTACAAGTGCGTCTTCACCACCACCGACAAGCAATCCAAGGAAAAAGTGGACCTGCTGAAAGCGCTCGGCGCCGAAGTGATCGTCTGCCCTACTGCTGTTGAGCCGGAAGATCCCCGTAGCTACTACAGCGTGGCGAAAAAGCTGGCGCGGGAAATCCCCAATTCGTATTACCCGAATCAGTACGACAATCCCAGCAATCCCGCAGCGCATTACTGCACCACCGGTCCGGAAATCTGGGAAGACTCCGAAGGCAAAATCACGCATTTCGTGTGCGGCATGGGCACGGGCGGCACGATCAGCGGCGTCGGCAAATTCCTGAAAGAGAAAAACCCTCAAGTCAAAATTATCGGTGTTGACCCGGAGGGCTCGCTTTATTACGACTTCCACAAAACCGGCAAAGTCGTCAAGGCACGCACCTATGTAGTGGAAGGCATCGGCGAGGATTTCTTTCCGTCCACGATGGACATGCAGATTCTGGATGGCGTGATCCAGGTGAACGACGAAGAGTGCTTCGTTGTAGCACGGCGTCTCGCCAAGCTCGAAGGGTTATTCACTGGCGGCTCCGGCGGGGGCTGTCTCTCTGGCACGCTGCGCCTTGCCAAGGACCTCAGCCCGCAGGATTTTGTCGTCGCACTGCTTCCAGATACCGGGATGCGCTACCTCAGCAAAGTTTTCAACGACGAATGGATGCGTGAGCGCGGCTATTTTGAAGCGACGGCAGCGATCACCGCGGCAGATGTGGTGGCCGCTAAACGGCGAGCCGGCAAGGTGCGGGAGCTTGTGATAGCCCGCCCCTACCAAACCGTCTTCCATGCGTTGAAAACCATGCAGGAGCAGGACATCTCGCAGATTCCCGTTTTTGAGGAGAATCAGCCAATAGGCGCCGTGTATGAAGACCAAATTCTCACGCTCGCGCTGCAGGGCAAGGACCTGCGCAAGCTCGTCGTGCGCGAAATAATGAGCAATCCGTTGCCGCTGGTTCCCAAGACGGCTCCCGTCGAGCGCATCACCTACATGTTGAGTCACGAGAATCCCGCAATCTTCGTGGGGATGGAAGATTCCAAATTCGAGATTCTGACCAAGTACGACTTGATGAGTATCGTCGCCAGTCTGATGGAGCAAAAACGCTGACCGAGCTGGGCGCGGCGCAGGCAATGTGAACAGGACATAAGATCCATGAAAATCCAGGATTTCAACGAGCGGTTGAAGGATTCCATTCTCATCGCGGATGGCGCGATGGGTTCCATGCTGCACGAAGTTGTCGGCTCGGGGCGCTGTTTCGATGAACTCAACGCGTCTGAACCGGAAGCTGTGTTTCGCGTCCATCAGGCCTACATCGAAGCGGGCGCGCAGATTATCGAGACCAATACGTTTGGCGCGAACCGCTTCAAGCTCGCTCCGCTCGGCCTGGGCGACGAAGTGCAGCGCCTGAACAGCCGCGGCGTCAAAATCGCCCGTGAAGCGCGGGAAGCTGCGGCGCGAGAGGTGCTCATCGCCGGTTCCATCGGACCTCTCGGCATTGGCGTGCAAGCCCGGCATCCCGAACCGGATCAAATCCTGTCCATTTTTCATGAGCAGGCGCTCGCGCTCGAAGAGCGCGGAGTCGATTTCTTTATCCTCGAGACATTTTCTTATATCGAAGAGCTTCTGCTGGCCATCGATGCCATCCGCTCCTTCTCTGGCCTGCCCATCGTGGCGCAACTCACTTACTCGGAAGAGGGCACGACGTATGGCGACGTGCGGCCGTTTCTTGCCGCGGCCATGTTGAAAAACAAAAATGTCCAGGTGATCGGCGCCAACTGTACGCTGGGGCCGCAATCGCTCCTCCCCATTCTCCAGGAACTGAGCAATGCCGGGGACATCCGTGTCAGCGGCATGCCCAACGCGGGATTTCCCAAGCGCGAGGGTGACCGCATCGTCTACCCGAAATCCTCGCCCGAATATTTCGCGCTCTTTGCCCGAGAAGCTGCAGGCCTTGGGGTGCGCATCCTGGGTGGCTGCTGCGGCACCACGCCCGCGCACATCCGCGCGATGGCAGAGGCGGTGAAATCGTTGCGACCCGCGAAGACGCATGCGGCGGTGTCCGTAGTGCAATCCGCGGAACATGCCGCCCCGCCACAGCAACGTGAGCCGGAAAGCAAGTTCTGGAGGAAGCTGCAGAAGAAAGAATTCACCGTTTGCGTGGAGATTGATCCGCCCAAAGGCCTTGCGCTTGACCGCATTTACGATCAGGTGGACAAAGTCATGGCTTCTCAAAAAGTAGATGCCATTGACATCAACAGCGGCGCCATGGCCCGCGTCGGCATGGACGCGCTGATTGTCGCCGGCGCTCTGGAAGCTCGGGGCGTCGAAACCGTGCCGCACCTCACCACCCGTGATCAGAACATCATCGGCTTGCAGGCCATGTTGCTGGGAGCTTGGACTGTCGGCGGAGTGCGCAACGTGCTTGCGATTACTGGCGATCCGCCTTCGGTCGGCGATTATCCGGAAACGAGCGGCGTGTACGAAGTGGATTCCGTTGGCTTGGTGAAGATCCTGAATCGCCTCAATCAGGGTACGGACTGGGCGGGCAAAACGCTTGGCGGGCAGACTAATTTTACCATCGGCGTTGCCTTGAACCCGGTCGCGGATGACCTGGACGGTGAAATCGCGCGCTTCCACGCCAAGATCGAAGCCGGGGCTCACTTCGCGATGACGCAGCCGCTCTTTGATCCCAAACACTGGCGCACTTTTTTGAAAAAGTTGGGAGGCAAGCCTGCCATCCCCGTGCTGATAGGTGTGTGGCCGCTGAACAGTTACAAACAGGCTCTGCGACTGAACAACGAGGTGCCAGGCATCATGATTCCGGAGCCGCTCTTGAAATCCATGGAAGCTGCCGGAGCCGCGGCACGCGAACGTGGTTTTGACGTCGCGCGAGAAATGCTTGCTTGGGCACGCACAGAGCTGGCGGGTGCTTACCTGATTCCGCCCTTCAAGCGCTACGAAGAAATTCTCGAAATTCTCTGATTTCCGCAAACGCGCAGGATCTTTTGACCTGGGTCTCCCAAGGTTGCGCCGCAAACTCTCGGAACTCAGCTCTTCATCATTAGGCTGCTCTAGCCGCCGCGTCAGGCAATGACGCACTGATACCCCGAGTCACGCGACGGAAAACTGGCACCAGTACGAAGTAGATCAACAGCGCGAATAGCGGGGCCAACACAGCCCAAACTACAATTGCATGCCACGTGGTGCTCCACAGAAACTTGATGGTGCCCCAAGGATTGGCGTGAGCCATTCTGTAAATGCCGGGCATGGAAATCGGCAGATGAGGCGCGCGGAACAGTCGTTCTCCTAGCCGAAAAAATGGCAACAAGAGCGCGATCTGTGCTGGATACATGAAGTAGTTGATGAGTTGGATGGCCGGCAGATTCAAGCCTAAAATCAAAGCGGCGAACGCACAAAGCGCCGTCGTCCAGCCCAGTGCCGGAAAGACGCTAATCACTACCCCCAACGCCAGGCTGAAGGCTAACTTCTCTGGTGTAACGCCTTGCCGCAGTAGATCGAGGATCGGAAGAACCAAACGGCGATAGAAGAAGCTTTCTTTCATGCGGCCTTCTGGCGTTTCATCGAGGAAACGTCCCCTTCGGGTCTCAGCGCAGAGAGCCGCAGCACTGCACAATGAATCTTCGGATTCACAGGTTCCTTTGTTCCATCGTCTGCCGGGGCGGGGAGAGTTCCAATGGATGCGGCATCCTAATTATCCTAATTACCTAATTAAGGGTATGCCACATTCATTACGGGCAGATGTACAAAATGCTCCAAAATCGCATCAGGGCGGCTTTCCATCATGGTGCGAGTCGGCATCTACGATATACATCCTGTCTGCTTCATGGAAGGCACAACCACAGCTATTCTGCCTTTGTCTTCACCAGGCTAGTGTGGTCATGCACAATTCTCCAGCCTTCCGGCTGTCGCTGGAACACAAGGCTGAATACTCCACCAACATCGCCGGAGATCCGATGAAGGTGCCAGTGCCCCAAGACCAGCGCTGCGTCGACCCCCAGGAATCGGAATTCAATGTTGGAAAATTCGAGCTGTCCCATTGCCGCCTGATCCGGATATACCTGCTTGTAGCGCGCGTGCACAGCCTCATAGCCTCGGGCAATCCCGCTGCTTCCAGCAAACGTCAGCTCCGGCGAATTCCAATAGCCCTTCATGAAGGCGCTGACGTCCCCAGCATTCCACGCGGTTTGCTGATCCATCATGATCTTTGTGATCGCCGCATGGTCGGCTTCTGTTGCTGCACCACCGCGGTCGGTGCTACGGACTTCGTGATTCAACAATAGAGCAAAGAGCGCAGCCATTGCGACGAGTAGAAAGCCAGTTTTCTTGGGCACGTTGTTCTCCTCCTCCTCTTCAATCAGACTCTGCGCGGCTTGCGCTGCAAGTCCTTTCTGGACAAGTATTTCCAGAAGATCACGCGAGGCCAAGGGGCGCCCGGTGGATACGGGAGATTCACGCCTTCAGGGACTACTCCAGGTGGTACCAGTGAGCTATTGGACCCCACAGCCTTATTCAGGATACTTCATGTGGAGGCTGAGGGATGTTTGCCGCCATGCTATTTGCGATCGCGATTGTAGCGCTCTTTCAGTTCGCGCTGTATTACTGGCGTGCGGTGCTGACGGGCGTGGCCTCCCAAACCGTCTCCAGCCGCGTCCTGGAAGCCGCGCACGTTGCCGAGCCCAGCCTATGCGGCGCCGACTTCGAGCGCCTGGCCAGCCTGCATGAACTCACACCCGAACTCAAAAGCGATCACAGCAGCCTGGCAACGGTGCGCGCCTATTACGCTGCACTCCACCACGTGCAGTCGCTTCTGAGCCGG
The DNA here is from genome assembly GCA_963702915.1 of Candidatus Acidiferrales bacterium. GTDB lineage: Bacteria > Acidobacteriota > Terriglobia > Acidiferrales > UBA7541 > Acidiferrum. Next base: position 3,496,485 of record OY969770.1, on the reverse strand, counting down.
TTTTCACCTGCATTTGCCAATTGGGGTGAAGAAGAAATGGCTCTTTGCGCGCGCTATGCCGCCGTGCAAATCGAGCGCCGCCTGCAAGCCAACCTCGAGCAGGCCGCTTCCATCCGCTCTTGCTAATCTTTACCTGGACAGTTGCCAAACGGTAGCTATCCGTGTAAGGCAACTCGAATCCTGCTTCTTTTCACATTTCTGAAGTTAATAAGCCCAGCGAAGCAGCGTCGCGCCGGAGGTGAATCCCGCGCCGACGGCGGCGAGCAGCACGATGTCGCCCTTCTTCAACTTCTTTTCTTCCAGAGCGGTCTGTATGGCCAGGGGAATTGTACCGGCTGTGGTATTGCCATACTGCTCGATGTTGATGATCACCTTGTCCAGCGGCATGCCCAGTCGTTCCGCGGTAGCCGTGATGATGCGGCGATTGGCCTGATGCGCGATGAAGCAGTCCACATCCTTGCCGGTCAAGCCATTCTTGGCCAGCACGCGTTCGGTCATCTCCGCCATTTTTTTCACCGCGTACTTGAACACGTTCTTGCCGTCCTGATGGATGTAGTGCATCTTCTCATCCACCGTTTTGTGCGAAGCAGGGTTCAGGCTGCCACCGCCCGGCATATAGAGGAACTGCCCGCCCACGCCCTCGATCTGAGCGACATGATCAATGATGCCGTCTTCGCCTTCTTGTGCCGGCTCCAGCATCACGGCCCCGGCGCCATCGCCAAAAATGATGCATACCGCGCGATCGGTGTAATCGGTCATTGAAGAATTCACGTCCGAGCCAATCACCAGCACCTTCTTGTATTGCCCGGATTCAATGAACTTCACCCCTGCGTTCAGTGCGTACAGGAAGCCTGAACAGCCGGCGGAAACGTCGAAGCCCCAGGTATTCTTGATTCCCAATTTATGCTGCACCAGGCAGGCCGTGGAGGGATACATCATATCCGGAGTGACCGTGCCTACCACGATCAGCTCTACCGATTGCAGATCAAACGGATGCGTTGCCTGGAGCTTCTTCACCGCTTCCACGGCCAGGTCGCTTGCAGCCACTCCTTTATCCGCCAGGTGGCGTTCGCGAATGCCCACTCGCTCGATGATCCAGTCGTTCGTGGTGTCCACCATTTTTTCCAGGTCGGCGTTGGTGAGCACGCGGGGCGGCACGTAGCCGGCTACACCCGTGATTTTTGCGGCGAGGCGAGACATGAGGCTCCTTGATGATTCCAGACGTTGTGCAAAGAATTATGATTGTATGCGAGGAACTTTGCTGGAAACAAGCGCCGCGAGCCACGTTTTCGCGTTCCCCGCATCGCGGCCAGGAATTCACTTTGCGGGAAGCAGTTCGTAGCGCCAAGTGAGTTTGGCCGTTTTCTGCAGCATGGCCGCCACGGAGCAATATTTCTCCTCGCTCAATGTGATAGCGTGTTTCACCGCGCCTTCGTCCAGCGCGCCGCGCAGGCGATAGACGATCTCCAGCTTTTTCCAGACCATGGGTGGATCGCCGGCGCGCTCGCCGTGGCACACTACTTCAAGCGACTCCAGTTTCTGACGCTTCTTACCCAGAATGATCACGATGTCTGTGGCAGTGCAGGCTCCCAGTGCCATCAGCAGCAGTTCCATCGGGCCGGGCGCCTTGTTCGATTCGCGGTCCGAATCGATGAGCACGCCGTGCCCCGAAGGGCTCGTGGCCAGGAAACGCTGTTCGCCGATCCATTGCACGGTTGCGGTTTGCATGGTTGTCCTCGGGTGAAGATTGTGTCTCTCCACTGTAGTTCATGGCTTCAGACTTGTGGCTTTTTCTTGGGATTTCAAATGCTTGTACAGACGCTGACTGACAGCCGGCCAACTCGACCTTGGAGGAGCACCGCTCACACCATCTCCACTGCGGCGGGGGTTTCCACTGGCACCGGCACGGGTTCTTGAATCGTTGAGCCGATTGGGAGCGTTCCCATCTGACTGGGGTTTCGCTCCTCGGGAGATGCTCAACGATGCGGTAATCCGGTGGGATCTGAAACGGCCAAAAAGAGCAATCAGTTCGGCGGTCAGCGGCGCTTCTTGCCTTCGATCTGCTCTATGCGCGCCCTTACCATTTTCTTCACGAGCGTCGCGGGCAAAGGCTTATCCACCGGGAATTGAATGGTGCCTTTGGATGTGCGAAAGGGCTTAAGTTCTTTCTGGAATTGCGCAATCACCGCCGCTGTGGGGAAGAAACTGCAATGGTCCGCAAACGCGGCGAACCACACAAGCACTACTCTGTGCTTGAACATGGGAATGCCGTAACTGATGCCCTCCGCGGTTTCCCGCGGCGCTGAGGCACGAACGGCGGCGCGAATCTTCTGCAGCGTGCTGCGTGCCGGTTCTGCGACACCGGCTAGGTATTCGCCCACAGTTTTCGGAGCGCGCTTGGATTTCGATTTTTTCATGCGGGGCATCTTACAAAGGTCTCCCTTGCAAGTCCAGGCCAACATCCGTTCGAGAGCGCTGACCCTGGGCGATTGCCAGGGCTCGCTAACGCTGACGGAACCCGTATCGTTTCCGAGTTTGAACCAGTTGCAACCTGTTTAAGCGCTTGTCTCTTACTCGTGTCACGCCTAGCTTGCCTGGGGAAGAATGGGGCACGATAGATCCTGCCCCTATGGCTTCGCGTGATATTGCCAAAGGCAGATTTCGTTGCCGTCGGGGTCTTCCAGCGAGCCGAGCACACCGGGGCCTTTATCTACTGCCACGCTCGTGTGTACACCCTTAGTTCGCAGTTCGTTTAACACTTGCTCGACATTCTCCACGCGTAGGCAGAGGCGCGCATTGCCTGGGGCGCGAGGATTCCCGTTGGGTGGGGCCGGGACGAGTTCAAAGAGAACGCCGTCAATATCGAAGCGCGCCACGATGTCGCGCGAAGTGAGCACAAAGCCAAGCACATCGCGATAAAAGCGTATCGCGGCTTCCATGTCAGAGACGTAGTGGAAAACGCAATCGAAGTGAAACTTAGTAATGTGTGGAGTAGAGGATATGGCAACGAGATGAGAATAACTCTTCAGGCAGTTAAGCGGAAGTCAGGATCGTGCCACGATCCCTCCACTGCGCAACGGCACAGAGCTCCACTGCTTCGACCGGGATGGATAAGCGGGCCGGCAGAGTGGGCCGTGAAAAGGCGCGACTGCAGCGATTCTCTCCGGCAAAGTTTGCCGAGTGTGGCTGCAGGTTATGCGCGGAGCTGAGGCAAGGAATTTCTAATGTAGCGCATCGCATCCATAAGCCGCGCGTTATCAATTTGCGGTTAGAGGGAATGCCAGGGTAGCATGGCCCCTCGATTGCCTGCTTTGGGATTGTCCTCGGCCACGGATCGCTAAAGTTCTACGCGAGCCGGCCGATGATGGAATTGAATAGGGCAGATGGTGAGCCAGGCAAGCACCTTGCCGAGAATTCGAGAATTAAGGAGGGGTACTCCAAATGTCCATTGCAGGAATCGCGAGCAGCAGCATTTTCCAGCTTTTGTCTTCGCAATCCACTCAATCGCCGTACCAGAATTTCAAACAGGAATTCCAGCAGCTCGGTCAGGATTTGCAGTCCGGGAATCTTGCGCAGGCGCAATCTGATTTTGCGGCACTGCAGCCGAGCAGTGGGCAATCAACTGCGACCAGCAACCCGCAAACGAATGCAAGTCCGATAGCGACCGCGTTTCAGCAACTCTCCCAGGATTTGCAGTCGGGCAACCTGACGGCGGCGCAGCAGGACTACTCCACAATTCAGCAGGACTTCCAGCAGCAATCCGCCAGCGGTGCTTCCGGGCATGCCCACCATCATCACCATCATTCCGGGGGCTCACAGGACTCTTCCAGCACGCAGAATACGCTGAGCCAACTCTTCTCGCAGCTCGGGCAGGCATTGCAAGGCGGCAATCTTTCCAGCGCGCAATCGGCCTACGCCTCGTTGCAGCAGGACCTCACGCAACTGAGTGGCGCCGCTGCCAGTTCGTCCTCAAGCTCGTCCGCCTCCGCATCGTCCAGCAACCCGCTGAACATTTCCGTCTGAGTTGGCTGGCCAGCACGCGTTTCCTCGCAAGGCAGGCATCTGGCCTGCCTTGCTTTTTTGTGCCTGTTGAATTTCGAGAACGGTCCACCCCGGACGGGGCCCTTAGACAAAACAGAGAAATCGGCAAGTTTCAGCAGAGTTGCGTCAAGAGTTCGTTGACTTCCTTGGAAGCTTCGGAGAGCGCGCGCTTGACGGGAGTGGAAAGGCCCAGGCCAGTGGCAACCTTCTTAGGTTCAACACCAACAACGAAAAGACGTGCGGGAAGCTCATCCAGAAGTTGCGCCGCGGCGAGGAGTTCGCCGGCGTTGCCCTCGTGCGCGGAACTGGCGTGGCCGGGGTTGACGTTGCGAAGTTCCGCCAGGGTCATGCGATGGACAGTGCCCGGCGGCGCGCCGGTCTTCATGGCATCTACAATGATCAAGGCTTTGCGGCCACTCAGGTGCCCGAGAAGTGCGAGGCCTTGCGTGCCGCCATCCATGAATTCCACTTGACCATCCCACTTCTTGGCGGAGCCGGAAAGGTGGTCGAGCAGCGCGGGGCCGACACCATCATCGCTCAGGAGCGTGTTGCCAAGGCCGAGAACGAGAATGGGAGGAGGGGTGGGCTCAAGGTCGCGCAGGATATCAAGATAACCATTCATCATTACGGATATCTCCCTGCCGGTAGAATTTGTAGCCTGAAATGATGGAAGTAATCAGGCCATTGCCGTATTGCGTGGAATCGTAGGTGACGATGTAGATGTGCAAGAGAGCGAAGATGGGGAAAGACCATGCCACCAGGTGATGAACCATGTGGGTCTTGAAAGAATTTCCGAGCAGAGGAATGACCCAGCCAAAAAGCCTGTTGAGGGTGCCACCCGGATTGCTCTCAGAGTAGAGAGCGAGCCCCGTGAAAATCTGCACCCATCCAAGAAAAATGACGAAGAAAGTATACGCGGAGCCGCCAAGGGCGTTGTGGCCAAGATGGACGTGACCGCGTTCGAGTTTCAGATAGTCGGTTGCTTGACGAAATAGGTCGTGCCACCAACTGACGCGCCAAAAGAATGGGAAACCTGACCGGGCATAGTTGTTGCCTGCCCAGAACCAATAAATGCGCACAAGAAAGCTGATGATGAAGGTGATGCCGGCGATGAAATGAATCTCACGGATTCGGCCCATGACGAAGTGATTCGCGGGTTCACCGCTGGGAGCGAGGATAGGCGAAGCGATATAGAGACCCGTCAGGAAAAGCACGGTGACGCAGATCGCGTTCACCCAGTGCGTGAGGCGCACAGGCACTTGCCACACATAGGCTCGGCGGAAATAGTGCTCTGGATGGGCGACGACATCTTTTGGATTGAACGGCTGAATGACTTTAGCCATAGCCGCCTCCTAGACGCGAACCAGGAATTCGGAAAGCTTGCGGCCATCTTTGTCCAGGACATGGGAAGCGCAGGCCAGGCAAGGATCGAAGGAATGAATGGTCCGCAAGATTTCGAGTGGGCGCTTGGGGTCGGCCATCGGCGTGCCGAGCAAGGCGGATTCGTATGCGCCGTGCTGGCCCTTGGCGTCCTTGGGCGAAGCATTCCAGGTCGAGGGCACAACGATCTGGTAATTGGAGATCTTCTTGTCCTTGATGTGGATCCAGTGGCACAGAGCGCCGCGCGGAGCTTCGGTGAAACCATAGCCCTTCGCTTCGGCCGGCCACGTGGCAGGTTCCCACTTGGAAGTGTCCGCGGTAATGGAATCGCCGGCCTTGAGGTTGGCAATGAGGCGGTCGAACTCGTCCTGGAGCCATTGCACGGCGAGCTGCGTTTCCAGGCCACGCGCAGCGGTGCGGCCCAGAGTCGAGAAAAGCGCGGAGGCGGGAATCTTCAGAGCACCAAGAGCGGCGGTGACCACTTCCTTGAAATCACTGTGACCGCTGGCGAAGCCGATGAGGACACGGGAGAGCGGGCCCACTTCCACGGCGTTGCCCTTCCAGCGCGGCGTCTTCAGCCAGGAATATTTGGCGTTTTCGTCAAGCTGCGTATAGGGCGGCTTTGGGCCGGTGTATTTGGGCAAAGTTTCGCCGTCCCAAGGATGAAGAGCGGTCTTGCCGCCGGAGTATTCGTACCACGAATGCGTGACCTCTTCCTGGACCTGGCCGGCGTCGGCGGGATCGACAGGAAGAACCTCGGCGAGATTCTTGTTGAGAATGGCGCCGCGTGGGAATTTAAAGCTGGAAACATCGCTGATGCCGTTCTGCGGAATGTCGCCATAGGACATGTAGTTGCCGAGACCGCCGCCGATCTGTGTCCATTCGGGATAGAAGGAAGCGACAGCAAGGAGGTCGGGAATATAGAGCGTGTCCACGATCTGCTTCGCTTGAGCGATGAGGCCCTTGACCATATTGAGGCGTTCGATGTTAATCGCGCTGTCGCCTTGCAGGTTGATGGCGGAAGCCATGCCACCGACGAGATAGTTGGGGTGGGGATTTTTTCCGCCGAAAACGGTGTGAATCTTGATGATTTCCTTTTGCCACTTGAGGGCTTCGAGGTAATGGGAAACGGCCATCAAGTTGGCTTCGGGAGGAAGCTTATAGGCGGGATGGCCCCAGTAGGCGTTATCGAATAGGCCAAGCTGCCCGGAGTCCACGTACTTCTTGAGAGTGGTAGCGACATCGCGGAAGTAGCCTGGAGTGGCATTGGCTGCGTGCGGCGAAATTTTCTGCGCGAGCGCGGCGGTGTGGTCGGGATCAGCCTTCAGTGCGGAGACGATGTCCACCCAGTCCAAAGCGTGCAGGTGATAGAAGTGAATGACGTGATCCTGCACCATCTGTGTAAGGAAGAGAATGTTGCGAATAATTTCCGCATTCTTGGGGACGGTGATGCCAAGCGCATTTTCGACGGTGCGCACGGAGGCGAGAGCATGGACGGTTGTGCAGACGCCGCAGATGCGTTCACAGAAAGCCCAGGCATCGCGAGGGTCGCGGCCCTGGAGGATGACCTCCAGACCGCGCCACATGGTGCCGGAAGACATGGCATCGCCAACGTGGCCGGAGTCATTGAGCATGGCTTCGATACGGAGATGGCCTTCGATGCGGGTTACGGGATCAACAACGACTCGAGTTGTCATAGAGCACCTTTATTCGCCTTTGCAGTCCGCAGGCGGTGTGTCGTCCTCATGAATCTTGAGGGCATTCCGATGGACGACGGTAGAGATGAGGTGGGAACCTACGCCAATGACGGCGGCGGCGCCGAGGACCTCGCCGATCTTATCGGGAGTGGCCTCAATGCCGGGAACCACGACGTTCGAGAGGCGCTGGTAGAACGGCCCGTTATCCCAGAAACCAGCTTCGCTGCAGCCTATGCAGCCATGGCCGGAGCCAATGGGGAAGGAAACGCCATTGTTCCATTTGAACGTGGAGCAGGAATTGTAGGTTGTTGGTCCGCGACAGCCCATCTTGTAGAGGCACCAGCCCTTGCGCGCCCCATCGTCGTCCCAGGACTCCACGAATTGCCCCGCGTCGAAGAAGGCACGGCGGTAGCATTTATCGTGAATGCGCTGGCCATAGAACATTTTCGGTCGACCGATACGATCGAGCTCCGGCACGGCGTCGAAGGTGAGGATGTAGGTGAGGACGCCGGTCATGACCTCGGCGATGGGCGGACAGCCGGGCACCTTGATGATGACCTTATCTGTGATCAGTTTGTGGACAGGCATCGCACCGGTGGGATTGGGATGAGCGGCCTGGACGCAGCCATTGGAGGCGCAAGAGCCCCAGGCGACGATGGCTTTGGCATGCTCGGCGGTTTCCTTGAGGACGTTCAAAAAGGTGTCGCCGCCGACGGTGCAGTACACGCCGCCATCCTTGGTGGGGGCATTGCCTTCGACAGCCAGGAGATAGCCGCCGGGATGATCCTTGACGAGTTTCTTGCGAATTTGCTCGACTTGGAAGCCGGCGGCCGCCTGGAGGGTGTCGTCGTAATCGAGGGAGATCATGTTGAGGACGATGTCCTGGGCGATGGGGTGTGAGGAGCGGATGAAGGATTCGCTGCAACAGGTGCACTCGAGGCCATGGAGCCAGATAACGGGGATGCGCGGCTTGTTCTCCATGGCCGCGACGACCGTGGGGACCATGGAGGCTTCGAGACCCATGGCTGCGGTCGTGGCGACACAAAAGCGGAGAAAGTCGCGGCGGTCTACCCCATGCTGGCGCAGGACATCGTAGGTGGAACGAGATGATAGGTTGTTCACGGGAGAACCCCCTGGTTGGACCGTTAAAAGAAGATGAACGGACGGGGCACTATGGTTCCGAGATGAACATGGCGTCAGTGACGCCACGCACAGAACCCTGTGAGGTGTGACCAAAAACCTGCGGAAAGGTCGTACTAGCAGCCAAAAACTGAATTCAAGGGTAACAGGGGGAGTAAACTTCGCCGCCGCCTAGTCCGAGCAGACCACCGACAACTGCCAACTGCAGACTCGTTCGAATCGCGAGACGCGCCGCAAAATACATCAGCGCAAAAATGGCAATGGCCACGGCCGCGCGAATGCTGTTGGCGCGGTATTGGGAGAATAGGAGCGAAGGGATTTCAAACGCGGCGAAGAGAAGCACGCTCCAGTCCACCGCACGCATCCGAATAGGTTTCGTAGGAAGGAACAGCAGGGCTGCAAGCAAGATCGCGGCAATCCAAAGAGTGGTGCCGGCGGCAGTCGAGTACATTACTGCTAGCAAACCGGCTAAAATGCCGACCCAAGCAGTCTCAACGTACAGATTGTGGGCATTCCGCTCAGCCCTTTGTCCCGGTGACTTCTGGGTGGTAGTCGCGAAGCTTCCCATATCGTGGAAAGGGTTTCCCAAATCAATCTTATCGCAAGGCGCGCGCAGTTTGCGGTCGCCGCGCAATTCCAGAAGCGTGAGCTCGCCCTCCAGAAAAGGACATAAAGGACACCCCTTGGGAAACAGCAAGTTAAAAGCCGCACCCTTGAAACCCACAAGGATGCGGAACCTACGTCTTGCTGGCCTTCACAGGGTGCGCCAGCCAAAACGCGCAAAGAGTAGGCCACCGTGGCTCATCTTAGCGGTTTCAGAGCCCGCCACCCGCCCGACCTACTTAACCGTGAACGAGGCTGCACGCCACTCGGTCTTATTTCCAGTTGAATCACTGGCCTGCGCTTCCAATCGATAGCTACCGGCGGGAAGTTTGGCCACTTTCATCTCCCACACAACCGGTATCGCGGGAGGTTGGGAGTCGGGCCGCACCGGCGAATTCACGGGGCGCACGCCAGTCCCGATTTTCAGCTCGCCCGTTTCCTTGTCGAAGACCTTCATTTCCATGAAGAGTTTTTGAGCAGCGGGTGCTCGAAGCTCGGAGCCGTAGACCTCAACATAGGTCATCAGCTGTTCGCCTTTTTTGAAGCGCGTGTCGCCCGCGGGCGTAAATTCTTGGCCATCGAACATCAGGGGAACATACTGGGGAGCCCGCGTTGGGCCTCTCTCATCGGGCGAAGGTTTGTGGTACCTCTTGCAGAGCGCGATGCCGCTCATCGAGAGGGTGCGCGAGGAGAAATCGTCTACGGTCAAAGAAATGTCTGCTCTTCCGAATTTCTCACCATCCGTAAGGAGAAACTCCAGATAGTAATCGCCCGGGGCAATGTCCAGTTGGATGGAGTAACCGCTCGGAATAAGGCCTTGCTCGCTGGCTTCCATAGAAATGGCCGGCTGTGGAAGGGGACCATTGTAGCCCTCTTCGCCGGGAGCGCACGCAGTATCGCTGAAGCGAGCGACCTGCGTACGGTTCTTATCGAAGGCTAGCCCCAAAATCGCAATCGACGTGAGGAGGCGGGTCCCATCCCTATCCCACCGACGTGTCAACTGGCTCGCTGGCAGCTCAGCAGAGAGATTGATCCGAGTTGTGTTTGAAGGTCCTAGAAACTGGACCGCTTGTAGCGTCAAAGGAAGATCGCCGCTTCCCTTTGAATCTGCGTAGGCAACCAGCTTGTTGCCAAGTGCCGTCTGTTTCAGCGGGTCTGAAAGTGGGTGATTTGTGTTGCAATACTGAGTGGGTGCGAAAACTCTACTGCCCTTACGGTCAACCGTGACGGAGATGCGATGGCAGCTGCCTATTGGAGAAGGAGGAGGGACGTACGTAACGAGATACGTGTGGTACCATGCGTCGCGGACCCTGGTTGTATCCTGTCCCCCCCATATGCCTCTCGGTACGCACGAAAAGTTCAGGTGACGGCCCATGTTATCACGCACTACCCAACCGTCTGCTTTCTCCACACTGAAATGCTGGATGTTGAATTCCACGCCATCGTCAAAAACGTGCAGGGATTTTGCCGACAGGCCAGTTACTTCCCTGGAATACATGTACGGACCGTGTTGCGGCTCCCCGTCGGGTCCTACCCAATCCCACGCCTCGATCTTCATCTCGTGAATTACCCGAATAGGCAAGACCACTTCGGGTGATTCAACCTTGATGAGCGGTGGGTTCTCCGTTTGGGCCAAAGAAACACCGCACTCTGTCGTGACGACGATTGCAGCGAGAGCAAGAAGGACACCCATCCTCCCGACCCGTCCTCCATATCCGCAGCATCCATCACACGACATAAGTCAATTCTACAAACCACTACAAGCGGGGCCCATCGCTTGCGTGAGACTTGGCGGGATGGGCTGCCCAGGGTGCTGGGCTATGAATTGGGTAATCGCCTGGCCTGCTGTCGCACAACTCCCCGAGCTCTGATTGCCAAGGTTCAGATTCGGGAAGGGCATGTTCACAGCAGAAACGGAGAATAGGTATAGAAACGGTAGCGACGATTGCAGCCCCCCAGGCCCCCCCACAGGTCCCGATATGGAAATTGCCAGAGGGCCTGTACCACCATTAATAAAAGGAGTCCCCACCGCACCCCCGCTTACTTCGGCCTGGTACCACGAGGGGATTCCCGCAAGCTCTTGACCGGGTTGGGTTCCGACATTCGTTGCGACGTTCGCGAGTCCCGTCGGCGGTGAAGAACCCTGCCATTCGAAAATCCCATACTGGTCCTTAAAGACGAAGACCATCGGCGAGAAACCAGGGAGGAACGTTGGGGGACCTTCCTGACTCGGTATGCTCGCATCATATATCCACGGAGGCTGGGGCGCCGGAGGAACCCATGTTCCACCTTCGGATTCACAGGCGTTCTGATTGTCGCCTTCCTCGCTTTCGCCGGTCAAGTCGGCTGTCCCGTCATCCCACTGACAGGTTAGACCCAGAGGATCAGTGAAGCCCAGAGGGTTGTTCAGCACATAGGCATAGCGGTTCCAGGACTGCGGATTCATGGGATTTGCGGCGGCTTGTCCTGCTGGATCGGGAGAAGGCCAACGGCCCTGCGTGCTATATTCGCGGACGAGAAAATCATAATCTCCCGACACAGTGTCCGAATTCTGCCCGGTGAAAGACGGATCGGCAGTGCCAGACGGCGCGTAGGTCTCTCCGAATGGCGCGTACGCCGTGGTCGAAAGAACTGTCTGCGATGGAGAGGATGTCAACCGAGCGCTTCCCAGCCAGTCGGAATGCCTATAGTGATCCAACCCACTGCTCGTGTATACGGCCGTGGCTTTGCCGGGAAGATTGACGAAGGCGTTTTTGAGTGTCTGACCGGTCATCAGAGCCAGCTTACCACCGGTGGCGGAATAAACGATCTCGGTATACACGCTGGAGCGGTTCTGCTCGACCATGCGATCCAGCGCATCAAAGGTCGCGCCCACGGCGTCCACTGTGATGGAATTCCCGTCCGCGTCCCAAGTGTAGGTGTTCACCCCATCATTCAAGACGTTGCCGTTGTTGTCGTAGGTGGGAGTGAAACTTGTTCCGACTAGGCTAATACGGTTTGTTGTTTCGTTGTAACTCGCGTTGAAGCTGTCGGGGCTGCCTGCCATATTAATATTGCCGAATGGGTTGAAAGCAAATGTTTGGTCAGCTGCATTGCCGCAGTTCGCTTTAGTGAGCCGCATCATGTCGTCGTAGGTTTATTCAGTCGAGGACTTCGGAGACTGGCCCTGCGCTTCAAAGGCAGGTCAGGGGTTGCGAGAGAGGAGGGAGGCGGCTTCGATGATGGGGTTGGGGAGGAGGCGCATGGCGCGGACGAAAGCGGTGATCAACTGGGGGTCAAATTGCGTGCCGGCGCACCGTTCGAGCTCGCTCAGAGCTTCTTCGGCGGTGCGGCCTTTTTTGTAGCTGCGGTCGCTGGTGATGGTGTCGTAGGAATCGGCGATGGTGAGGATGCGCGCGCCGATGGGGATGATTTCACCAGAAAGTCCGCTGGGATAGCCGGAGCCGTCGAAGAATTCGTGGTGGTGCAAAACCATGAGGCGAATGCGTGCGAGGGGAGCGAGAGGCTCAAGAAGGCGCGCGCCGAAATTCACGTGCGTCTTCATGGTGTCCCATTCTTCGGGGTTGAGCGGGCCGCTCTTGTTCAGGATGGCTTCGGGGATGCCCACTTTGCCGACATCGTGGAGGATGGCGGCAAGGCGGATTTCCTCGACCTCGGCTTCGGACATGGCAAGCGATTCGGCGAGGAGCGCAGCGTAAGCGGAAACCTTTTGAGAATGCCCCTGGGTGTACTGATCCTTGGCATCAATGGCATAGGCGAGAGAAGTGACGGTATCGAGAATGGATTGCGGAAGCGAAGTGGGGCCATCCGCAAGAGATGAGGTGGCCGATTCGGCAGGCGGCAGTGATTCAGTGAACTGCCGCAGGCGCTGGTAGATTTCGTTAAAGGAATCGGGGCCGGTGGCGAACAGGCGCTTGAGGGTAACGCCGAGATAGGCTTCAAGGACGTCACGCTTCCAGCGGCGCGCTTCCTTGGGGTCGACGTGATCGGCGGTGGAAACAGTGTTGCCGCCCTGATGCTTGGAAAGATACATCGAGGCATCGGCGACCTGGATGAGTTCCTGAGGCGTTGAACCGTGGAGAGGATAGCAAGCGATGCCGAAGCTGGCGGTGATGTTCTTTTCGCGGAGAAGGGGATCGGCGGAAACCCAGCCGCGCAATTTGGAGGCAAGCTGGCGGGCCTGCTCCATGGTAGTTTCCGGCATGAGGATGACGAATTCGTCGCCACCGTAACGCGCCACGACATCGGAGCGGCGGCAATTGCTTTCCAGGATTTGGCCAACGCGCTGGAGAACGAGGTCGCCTTCCAGGTGACCGTAGAAATCATTGACGAACTTGAAGCGGTCGAGGTCCATGAGGACGAGGGCGAAGGAACGTCCAGCACGGGAAGAGCGCTTCCATTCGGAGGAGAGAGCTTCCATGAAGAATCGATGAGTTTTAACGCCAGTCAAACCATCGGTGATGGCTTGTTCCTGGGCCTTCTGGAAGGTGAGGGCGTTGTGCAGCGCACCGGAGATCAAGTCGGCCAGAGTGCTGAGAAGGAGGGATTCTTCCTCGGAGAACTCGACGCGGTCAACGGTTTCGACATAGAGGACGCCGTGAAGATGGTCGGCGTAAAAGATGGGCAGAGCCATCGAGGTAAGGGTATCGGCAAGGACGGGTTTGGGTCCGTTCTGCGAGCTAGGCAGCGAACGGAATGTAGCGATTTTTCCGGTGCGCGCGACCTGACCGATGAGTCCGTTATCGAGCGGAAGGCGAAGTCCCCTGGCGCCACGGCGTTTGCCGCCTTCGGCCTGGATGTGGAGTTCACGCGTGGTGTAGTCGAGAAGGGCGATGCCAATATGGTCGTAGGTGAGGCCATTTTCGAGTTGCTCCGCAATTTTGGCCAGCACTTCATCCGGGTTAAGCGTGGCGATAGCGTCGCGCGAGATGAGATTCAAGAGATTGAGATGGCGCGCCTTGGTGCGCTCCTCCTGGAAGAGGCGGGCATTTTCAATAGCGATACTGGCTTCGCTGGCGAGAACGCGAAGAAGCTCCAGGTGGCCTTCGTCGAAAGCGCGGTCCTGATCGGAGAAGATGCAGAGTGCTCCGATAGCGTGATCGTAGGCAACGAGAGGCACACCACAAAACGAACCACCGGTGCGGAGAGGGTCGACGCCGAGTTTGCGGACTTCCGTAACAAAGTTCTCGCGAATCAGAACGGGCTGGCGCGTTCGCAAAATATACTCGGTGAGATGATTCCCCGCAGGACGCGAACGCTTAGGCATCCGCACGCCTTCAATCATTTCCAGCTCAAACTGAATGGCATCGCGCAGGGTATCAGGAGTTGCGAGATACAGATTGTCCACATCGAAGAGGCGGCGGAGTTCCTCCCAGATTTTGCGGAGAAGATCTTCCTGATTAAGGGTGGAGCTGAGAGCGCGGCCGATTTCGTTCAGGACATGGAGCTCTTCAGAACGTCGCGACGTCTGCTGGATTAGGTAACTGTTTTCGACGGCCATGCCGATCTGGTGGCCCAGGGCGAGCAGCAAGCGCAATTCTGCGGGGGTGAAACGGCGATTATCGGGGGTGCCGAGAAGAAGCAGTCCGAAAGCTTGTTCTTTGGCTTGCAGGCTGATGACAACAATGCTGCGCAAGCCATGCTTGAGAGCGAGTTCGCGGAAACGGCGGATGGGCTCGTCCTTTTCGAGGGCCGTAAGGTTGTCGTCGCGGAGATCTCGGAAGCCGAGCAGGCCCCCGAGGCGGGAGACGAGGCCGACAAGATAATCGTCGAGCCCTTGTTCCTGAGCAATGCGGCAAAACTCATCGGGGATGCCTGCAGAGACAACGGAAGTGGGCCCGTTGGGGTCACCGTGATGCAGGAAAAGTGCGCCCGCCGGAAGGCGAACAACGCCTAGAACACGATCGAGAGCCTGAGCGAGCATGCGCTGAATTTCGCCGCCGATGAAGCTGGAAGTGGCGAGATTGAGATTAGAGAGAGCGAGCATGTTGCGCTCGACACGGCGCTTCTCTTCCTCGTAAACCGCCATGATCAGGAGCATGGAGACAAAGGCAGTGGGGACTGCGGAAATAGGCCGCACGGTCTGGCCGACGAATTCGGGAGTGAAATGCAATATGTGAAACGCAATGAAGACGAGGCCCCATGCAGTGAAGGATACGCTTAGAAGGCGATCCACGAGCGTTTCGTGGTGCTGGCTTTCGCGCCAGAAGAGGAAACCGACGTAAACATAGATCAGCGAAGCGGGAATGTAGGACGAAAAGGGCAGAAGTTGCAGCCCATTGGCGGCGGACCACAACGCAAGGATGATACCGGCGACGATGGCGGGAATGCTCCAGAGGTTCTTGCGTGTATACAGCTGCGTGCCGAGGAAGAAACAGATGCCCGCAAATCCGAACAGAGCGTGATTGAGAGAAGTGAGAAGGGCGTGTTCACCAATCCAGGGAGAGAGACCCGGGCAAAGATAGTGCAAGCCGTAGAGAACCCAGGCAGCGGTCCAGTAGAGAAGATAGGGTTGGCGCTTGAGGGAATAGACGTAAGCGAAGAACACTCCGACGAGGAGAGTTCCGATAAGGAAACTAAGCGCAATGATGCTTTGAACCATCAACCAGCCTAAAGGCGCTACCTGTTGTGCGAGGGCAGCAAAGGCGAACGGAATGGACGAAGAATCAGGGGCTTGCGTCGGGAGACACCAGGAACGGATTGCATCCCGAGTAAATACCCCTGCTGGCCGTCACCAATGAGTCCAACTGCACACAAAACGAATCACTTGCGATTATGAGGCAGAGGGAAAGGAAGCAGAGAGGGTACGGAGGTACTGGTGGCGAAAGAGGTAGTAGGGGGTGGGGCACGGCGGGGGAAGCAAGACTTCGACCCGATGCGTTGGACGCCATCGGGGACGGTTCGCTACACTGGATTCTTGCACAATGAGAGCGAGTAGCAACCTACCATGACAGACTCGAGCGGAACGACAAAAGGCAGTGTGCGAGTGCGGTTTGCGCCTTCACCGACAGGATATTTGCACGTGGGCGGAGCGCGGACGGCGCTGTTTAACTGGCTGTTTGCGCGCAAAGAGCGCGGCACGATGATCCTGAGGATCGAAGATACAGACGTGGAACGGAACAAGCCTGAACTGGTGATGGGAATCGTGGACGGGCTGAAATGGCTTGGGGTCGATTGGGACGAAGGGCCTTACTACCAGTCGCAGCGGACGGCATTGTACCGCGAGATGGCGATGAAATGCTTGGCGAGCGGGAATGCGTACCTGTGCTACTGCCCGCCGGAGCGGTATGCGGGCGGAGACCACGCGGAAGAAGGCGCGGAAGGCGTGAAAGTGCGCAAGGTTGTGCGTTGTACGTGTCGCGACGGGAAGCCGTCTTCGCCGGACACGAAGCCGGCGCTCCGGTTCAAGGTGCCCACGGGAGGTACGACGAAGTTTTACGACGCGGTATTCGGCGAGACGCAATTTTCCAACGATGATATCGAGGATTTTGTGCTGCTGCGCTCCGGGAAAGACGGCGATGAGTTTGGCCAAGCGATGTATCAGATGAGTGTGGTGGCGGACGACATAGACATGCGGATCACACACGTGATTCGCGGCGCTGACCACATCTCCAATACGCCGAAGCAAGTGTTGTTGTACCGCGCGCTGGGAGTAGAGCCACCGGTATTCGCGCATGTCCCGTTGATTCTGGGGGCGGACAAGAGGCGGCTATCCAAGAGGCACGGTGCCATGGATGTGAATATCTACCGGCGGGAAGGATTTCTTCCGGAGGCGTTCCGGAATTTCCTGGCGTTGTTGGGCTGGTCCCCGGGAGGAGACGAGGAGTTTCTCCGGACGAAGGAACTGATCGAAAAGTTCTCGCTGGAAGGAGTCAGCCGGACAAACGGAGTTTTCGACCGGGCAAAGCTGGAGTGGTTCAACACGCAATATTTGCAAAAGCTGCCGATTCAAGAGTTGCTGCCGGAAGTGGAAGAGCAACTGATACAAGACCGATTGTGGAAGGAAGAGTGGGCGGCGGGAGCGGGGCACGAGTGGTTTTCGAGGACCGTGGATTTGTTGCGCCCGCGCATCCGGCTGCTGCCGGATTTCAGCAGTTGGTCGCGGGCGTTTTTCAGCGACGAGTTCACGATTGATCCGGCGGCAAAAGCGAAATTCTGGAAAGATGAGAAAGTGCCCAGTTTGCTGGCAAAGCTGGCGGAGGCCCTGGCGGCGCTGACGGAGTGGAATCACGACGCTTGCGATCGCGCTTCGCGGAAAGTTGCGGAGGAGGCGGGAGTGAAGGCCGGATTGCTGATTAACGCTACGCGCGTGGCGATTGTGGGGCAGTCGGTGGCGCCGCCCCTTTTCGACACGATGGTGGTGCTGGGACAGGAACGCGTGGTGCGCAGGTTGCGGGCGGCGGTCACAGAAGTTAGGAATTAGAACGTTTATTGCGCTGTAAGAGAAAAAGCGCAGGGATCGCGGAGTCTCCCTGCGCTATAGGGCTATGGTTTAGGAAAGAGATCGGGATTCGAGGGCTTCGCGGCGGCAGGAGCAGCTACGACGTTCAGTGTCAGACCGACGTCCTTGGTGACCGGTGGCAAGCAGATTTCGGTGCTGCAAGCCTGATAGCGCAACTTCATGGCAAGATGCTGAGGGCCGAGCGGCGCATTGTTCAAGACGGTGAGCGGCAAACGCAAAATCACCGTGCCGGAGTAAACGTTCAACGGCTTCTCTTTTGAGAAAGTAAAAGTCTGCAGGATCCCCTTGGGGTAAATCACATTTTCAGCTTTAAAGCCGGCGGGGACATCCACGCGCAAATCGGTGGGGATCAGATAATCAAAAGTAACTTCGCGTGCGTTCACGTGAAAGCCGGGGCGAATCTTAAGGACGACGGCGGCCTGGAGAGCCATGCCGCGAGCGACGGGATCATAGGAGGCGAAAGCCGCGGGAGCGACGACGTCTTTCGCCGAAGGCACTTGCGAGAAAGCGACGGGCGAGCACAGGAAAAGAGCAACGAGGAGAGTGGTTGCAAAGTGTTTCAAACGGTCACCTGAGTTCCTAATTGTTGCGAGATCACGCGGCTCATGACCCCGTAGAGATCTTCGCCGGTTTTTTCGAGGATGAAAGCGTTGCGGGCTTCCGACCAGGCAAGCTTGAAACTGGTGGAGAGAGCGGAAACCCAAATTTCGCGGATGGGCGTGTTCGGAGAGATTACGAATCGGGCGGGCCCGGGCTCCTCGAAAATAACTTCCAGCTTGCCGCTTTCACCTTCCACATCGAAATCGTGTTCATCGCCAAGATTCAGCAGTCGTTTCTTCAAATCCTCGAAGAGGGCGTCGGCTTTTTTCTGGAAGTCGTGTTCAGCGAGCATAGTCGATAGGATTAGAGCTGCGCTTCGATGGCTTTCATTAATTCATCACTGCTCTTCAAGCCCTGGAACTTTTCCACGATCTTCCCATCGCGGGAGATCAGGAAGCTGGTGGGGTAGCCCAGGATGCCGCCAAACTTGTCCGCGGCTTCGTCCGTGCCGAGAAGAATGGGATAGCCCATGGGAAGCTGCTGGCCGTTGACGTCGAAGCGCTCCTTGGCGATAAAAGGAGCGACGACGCTTTTTCCTTCTTCATCCATGGCCACTCCCACGACGGTGAAGCCGCGCGAGGCGTACTTTGCTTGCATATCAATCAGCCAGGGAATTTCCACGCGGCAAGGATCGCACCAGGTGGCCCAGAAATTCAGGAAGACGACTTTGCCTTTATAATCGGCGAGGGAGACGGCCTTGCCATCGAGATCCTTGAGACTCAAATCAGGCTCGGGTTTATCGATAAGGCTGGTGGGCGGGACGGAAGCCATGGGCCCCTTGATGCGCGTAGCCTTGTCAGCATAGTAGGTAAGAATGACAAGAGCCAGGACCGTTCCCACGATAATCAAGACTTTCTTCATAACGGTACCATCCACCTAGAAAAATACTACATCGAGAAGCGATTCAAAAACGTGAGTTTTCCCGAAAGCCAAGTCAGCTTGTTAAAGAAAATCAGCACGCCGATGAACAGAAGTAATGCTCCGCTCAACAACTCCACCGCGTGAAGATACCTGCGGAAGTTCTTGTAAAAGCGCATGAACGTGCCGAGGCCGAGCGCGGTGAGCAAGAAGGGTACAGCGAGGCCCGCGGAATAGACGGCCAGAAGAAGCACGCCGCGGACAACGGTATTGCTGGCGGCCGCGAGCACGAGCACTGTGGAAAGAATCGGGCCGATGCAGGGCGTCCAGCCAAAAGCAAAGGCGAAGCCGAGAAGGAAGCCGCTGAGGATGCCGGGCTTGGTGTCTGTGTCGCGAATGTGCACGTCTTGATTCAACCAGCGGGCTAGCAGTGGCCCAAAGAAACCAATGAGGGAGAGCGAGAAGAAATGGACGGCGCCGAGACCTGCAAAAAGTGGCCCTCGTCCATGAACCAGAGCGGCAACGCCCAACGCCGCGAGAACCGCGCCGAGAATAACGCCAGTGCGCACACTCATTTTGGCGAGTACACCCAAAAGCTGCAAGCCGAAGAGCAAAATCAGCGCTCCGGCTATTGGCGTAAGCAGGTTTTTGTGCTGCTGCAGAAAACCGCCCACGGCGCTGGCGGATGCACCGAAACCGATAAACACAGCGGAAAAACCGACCACGAAGGAAAGCGCGGAGGAGAATAGTCCACCTTTGGGTTGCTCGCCCTGGCGTAGTTGCTCCACACCGATACCGGAGAGCATGGAAATATAACCGGGGACGAGAGGGAGGACACAGGGCGACAGAAAAGAGAACAATCCTGCGATAAACGCGCCGGCTAAAGAGACATCGGTCATTTCGTAGAAGTCCTCACTGCCCGCCACAATGAAATTTCCAAGACAGGCTACTGCGATCGCTTACGCACGGCGGGGAATACTTGCGGCCGCGAACTCTATTCTCGCACAAAACATTCCCTTGGACAGTGCTCTGCGCCCGCCGTAAATGAATTAGACGTCCGGGGAGGGCACACGGCAGGGAAAGAAAGACAAGTGGCGGGAAAGACTGGCAGGAGAGCAAGTTCCGGGGCCGTGAATGGTCTGCAACATACTGAATAGAATGAAGTTACTAATACTGACATTGGCATGGGGCATGCCATGCCCATCTGCGTGAAGAGTTTCGGGCAGGTGGGTATGGTCTGGACGCCGAACAAAGTGACGTTGTTGCGAGTGCTGGTGGGATTTGCGGCAGTGAGCTTATTTGGCCACGGCGCGTGGATGAATTTGCTGGCGGTGATGCTGACGGTGACCGCGATTGCGTTGGACGCGCTGGACGGCCATCTGGCGCGCACTCGCAAGATGGCTACGCCGGTCGGCGCGCAGATCGACATCCTGGGAGACCGCGTCATCGAGAACATGTACTTCACATACTTCGCGGTGGTGGGGATGGTGTCCTTGTGGCTGCCGATGCTGTTTTTTGCGCGCGGGGCTGTCACCGATTTTCTACGCGGGCTGGCGATGAGGGCAGGCCATTCCGGATGGGGCGCGAACGCCATGTTGCAATCGTGGTGGGGACGCGCGCTGGTGGGATCGCGATGGAGCAGGGGTTTGTATGCGGCGCTGAAGTGCGCGTGCTTCTGCTATCTCGGATTGGAACTGGCGTTGACGCGTGGTCCCGTGTTGCTGCTGGGACCGATGACGGTGGACGCGCACGCGGCGATTCGCACTGGTGCGCACGTACTGGCGTGGGCGACAGGAGCGTTTTGCGTACTGCGCGGATTGCCGGTGCTGCTGGAGGGTTGGAAGTTTTTTGCGGGCAACTTGGCGGGAGCGAAACCTGGGAGAGTGACGCGAGGAGAAGCGGCATGAACGAAGGACACCTGTGCGTCGCGGCATTTTTCGATGTGGATGGAACGCTCACTCCTGAGCCATCGCTGGAACGGCGGTTTTTCGACGCGTTGCGGCAGAGTGGCGCGATTCCGCTCCGCAACTATTTTCTTTGGGCACAAGAGGCACTGCGATTGTTGCCGCATGGAATTGCGGCGATGGTGAATGGAAACAAACGGCACTGGAGCGGAGTGCGTTGCGATCAGGTTTTGCAGGAGATGGAAGGGGTCGTTTTTTTCGAGGAAGGGATAGAGCGGGCGGCGTGGCACGCACGACAAGGTCACAGGATCGTGCTGGTCACCGGCATGCCGGAAGCACTGGCGCAGATGGTGGCGAGAGCGATGGAGTGTGAATTGGAAGGCCGGGGAACCGGCAGCGCGTTGCTGGTATGCGCAACGCGAATGGAAGAACGAGACGGAAAGTGGACGGGCCGCTTGCTGGGCGAAGCGATGTACGGCGAGGAAAAGTCTCGCGCACTGAAATGCGTTGCGCGAGAGCTCCTGATTGATCTGCGAAACTCACACGCTTATGGGAATTCGCTGCTGGACCGGCCGATGCTTGCGGCGGTGGGGCACGCGCATGTTGTGAATCCGGGAAGAGACCTGGCGGCGGTGGCCAACCAGTGCGACTGGGAGATTTGGCACTGGCACGTGGAGAAATGCATGGGGCAGACGACGGCATTGGCCGAAACATTGATGGGAAGTGGAGAGAGCAGGGCATGAGCAATAAGAAGGCGGAGAGAATGGAGTCGGTGGCGATGGCTGCGACGTGGCAAGGGCAAGGAAGGACGACAGACCGAGATGTATTTCTAGGAGGCGGGGAATCTGTTCTTGGCAGGGCGCAAAGGTGGGCGCGCACGGAAGCGGCAGTGGCGTGGGCTGCAAACGGCGCATATGAGCGAGTGGCGCTGAGTTACCTGGGCATTTCGAGCACCCTGATCGCCTACTTCGCGAAGAATCTGCAGCATCCGCTGCGGCTCTTGGGTGTGCAAGCGGGCGTAGCGCTAGTAGTGCTGACGCTTTGCTGGGTGGGAGCATGTGCGGCGGCGAAGGAGGCACGCGAGGGTGCGTCCTTCAGCACGCAATGGTGGCATTTTTGGCGGCACTGGTATCCGCACTTGTTCTTCTTGTTTTGTTTTGAAGAACTGGCGCACCTGATGACGTTGGTCACTCCGGAATGGCAAGACGCGAAGCTATTGGCTTTCGATCACTGGCTGACAGGTGTACAGCCCACCATTTGGCTGGAGCAATTCGCCACGCCGCTGCGGAACGATGGCATGCAGTTCTTTTATCTGACGTACTTCACCTACCTGCTGATTCTTGGCGGGATTCTGTACTACAGGCGGGAGTGGCAGGCGTACTGGTCGGTGATGACCTACTCGATGGTGGGATACATGTGCGGATATTTGATCGCCATGTTTTTCCCCATTGAGAGCCCGTGGTTTGCGCTGGCGGGAGCCTGGAAGGCGCCGCTGGCCGGAGGGCCGTTTACGGCTACGGTCAATTTCATCGAACACTTCGGCAGAGTGCGCGGCGCGGCGTTTCCTTCGGAGCATGTGGCCGGGGCGACGACGGTATTGTGGGGCGCGTGGAAATTCCGGCGGTGGCTGTTCTTGGTGATGCTGCCGTTTTTCATTTTGATGTGCGTGTCCACGATCTGGGGACGATATCACTACATTGCGGACATTCTTGGTGGAATGACCACCGGAACACTGGGATTTATGATTGGCGGTCGGATTATGAAATGGAAGGGCGCGGTGGCGACGGTAGCGCGAAGTGATAAGGCACAAGCGGAGTGAAGACTAGTCGAGAGCGGGGCGGGCGTCCAAAGGGGAGAGTCGCTCGAAGTTCCGGGCAACTTCGAGGAGAAGCGGTTCATTGTTGACAGCGGCGATGAACTGCAAGCCGATGGGCAGTCCACCTGCGGTGAGGCCGCAAGGAACGGAAATGGCGGGAACGCCGGCGAGATTAGCGGGGCGGTTCAGGCGCAAAAGAAGAGCACGCGCGGGGTGAGGCGAGCCGTTGATGGAGGTGGACTCTTCACCGATGAGTGGGGCGGCAATCGGAGTTGTGGGGACGACGAGTGCATCGACATCGGCATCCTCAAAAGCCAATTGAAGCGCAGCGGCGAATTTCTCGCGCGTTTGCAAAGCTTTCAGGTAAGAAACGGCAGAAACCTGCGTGCCCATTTCGAGTCGAGTACGTACATCTTCGCCGTACTCCGCCGAATGCTCCGGGAACCATCTGGCCTGTTGATGATAGAGGGTGGCTTCGGCCCAAGCGATTTGATTACCGGCATCTTCGGTTTCCGGCAACAGCGGCAGAGTGATTTCCTTGATTGAGGCACCGGACCTTTTGAGGATGCGAATCGAGTGATCGAACGCACGCTGGATTTCCGGGCTGACCGCATCGAAAAAGAATTCTTTGGGGATGCCCAGTCGTACCCGGCGGGCGCGGGAAGAAGAAGTCTTGCGATGAACCAGACTTCGCGAGTCGGCGCCACTGGTGAGGATCGCCACGAAAAGCAATGCGGCATCCTCGGCTGAACGAGCGAGCGGGCCTACAACGTCAAAAGTGGGAGAGAGAGGCACGACGTCTTGCGTGTTGACGCGCCCCAAGCCCGGTTTCAGGCCGACAACGCCACAAAGCGAAGAAGGAATGCGGATGGAGCCGCCAGTATCGGTGCCGATACTGCCATAGCAGAGACCAGCGGCGAGCGCGGCCGCCGAACCGCCACTGGAACCGCCGGCAATGCGCGATACATCCCACGGATTTCGTACCGGACCGTAGTGCGGGTTGTTACTTGTTACGCCGTAAGCGAACTCGTGCATGTTGGTTTTGCCGAGGAGGATGGCGCCAGCCTTCTTGAGCGCGGTGACAACAGGAGCGTCATGAAGGGGAACGAATTCGCGAAGGATCTTGGAACCGGCTGTGGTACGAATGCCCGCGGTATAGATGTTGTCTTTCAGGGAGATGGGGATGCCCAGAAGAGGGCCGAAGTCGCGGGCGCTTTTCACGCGACGTTTGCCGGCAAAAGCGGATTCCGCGCGTGCGGCCTGTTGGAGGGCCTGCTCCTCACAGATGGTCAAGTAGGCATTGAGTCGGGGATTCAGCCAGGCGATGCGATCGAGAAGAAAGCGCGTAAGTTCGAGAGGAGAGAGCTTGCGAGCGCGGTAGAGTTTGCCAATTTCGGCAATCGAGGCGAAAGCGAGCGCAACATCGGGAGGCATCAGTAAATTTTTTCCTGGCGGCGCAAATTGCCGAAGGTGCCAATGTTGGCGATGACAAAGGCAACGCGGAATTGGTTTTCATTGCGAACCGTGCCAAGTTCCAGGCGGCGATATTCCAGGGCTAAACCGCAGCAGCCACCGTTGTAGTTCACCTGCACGAACTGGTTCTGCAACGTGCCGGCGACAAAGTCGTAGCTGAGGCCGCCGGAAATATTGAGGCCTTTTCGCGTGAGATCGCCATAGCCGATGATGGTGCGAATCTGATTTGAAGGGGGCTGGACAATGGGATCGCCTTGCAAACGGAAGTCGGCAACGGTGAAGAAGAATTGGCTATAGGGCTTGACTTTGAGGAGAGTGCCGATGGTGGTGACTTTGCTGAGCTGCGGGTCATACTCGAGGATCTGCTCAACGTCATAACGGCCGCCGGGCGTGAGCCGCAGATCGCTCACGATGGGTGACCAGTCGCGAGGCGTAGAAGCGAAAGCGAAAGGAGTGATGGAGTCGAGCGCCTCGAAGACGTTGCGCTGGCCGGTAACGAGCGCACCGCCAAAGGTAGGGTCGAAATAGTGCTTCTGGACGAGGTTCCAGGAAAGAAAATCGACGGGCTGGTCGTCATCGTTCTTGACATAGAGATGCTGAGTGAATCCGTATTGGATCTCGCTCGTATCCGTGAGAGTAGCATCGCTGTCGAAGCGGATGAAATCGGCGAAGTTGTTCACGCCGGTGACGTAGTTATAGGCAAGGAATGGCTCGATGGTGTGCTTGTAGCGGCGGTGGGTGCGCCGACGGTCAAAAAAACGCTCAAGCGTCGGCGGGCGGAGCTCCACGGAAAATTCGCCGGTGTTGCGGGTGATAGACTCGCCGCTAAGGGTGGTGGCCGAGCTCAGAGAATCGCCGTAGTAGGTGGTGCGGAAGGTGGCTGAGGTTGTGACACCCAGCCAATCACCGAAATGGAATGGCACAGTGACCTTGGGCGCAAATTCGGTGCGCGCAACGAAGTTCGGAGTAATCAGAAACTCATCATCGCGGTGCACGGTTCCTGCGAAGGAATCGAACGAAAAATAGATGGGCAGTTGTTCCCAGGGAGCTTGCTCCACGGAACCGAAACGAACTTCGGGAGCACTGCGCAGAAAAACACTTTGCGGCGGGCTGAGCTGGAGGAAACTGCGATCGCTCAGACTGGCAACATCGAAACTGAAGCCGCGGAAATTGTTGGCGAGAAAAATGGAGCTGCGAATATCAGAATTGATAGCGTCGCCATATGTATCCGAAAAGGCCAGGCGGAAAGTGAGCGAAGTGAGCTGATTCACATCGGCAACGAAACGCCAGCCATCCTTCCAAAGTGATTGTACTTCGAGCTGCTGTTGATGGCCGCCCTGCTTCACCACCGTGCCGTCCGCCCCGGCGATACCACGATCGATGACGCCGTAGTAGCTGTACTTGATGGAAGTGTCCTGAAAAGGGCGTGCGCGAAAGTCGCCACGCTCTGCCCAACCGCGACGGCTGAAGTATTCCAGACCAAGCCCCGCATCCATCCAGGTTTTGGGGGCCCAATAGAAAGCATCCCCAAGGACAAAGCCCTTGCTGTTGCTGTTTCCGATGTCCGGTAAGAGGAAGCCGGTCTGTCGGACGTGTTCGCCAGCTGGAGCGGTGGAATAGGGCAACCAAAGAAGCGGGACACGGTAGAGGCGGAAATTCGAATTGATTAGAGCGACGCTTTTTTCCAGGGTCACCTTCGCTTCCGGGGCAAAGAACTGCCAGGTTGGGTGCGTGGGATCGCAAATCGTAAACCAGGCGTGGCGAATGATATAGACATCTTCGGAGACACGTTCGACTTCGCGAGCCTCGAAATAGAGGGGATTCTGCGTAATCAAGAGTGTGGGGTTAGGGCTGCGCTCGAGCTTTATGGTCCCGTGCACGTTATGGAAGATGCCGTGACCTGAGGCGACATTCAAGACGCCATCGTCGGCCTCGAGATGCTGGTTTTCAAAGTCGAAAATAACGTGGCCGCGAGATGAGGCCTCTGAGGTGGCATTGTTGTATTCGGCGTGGTCGGCGCGGAGCCGCATGTCGGAATAGGTGATGTCCACGTCGCCATCGGCAATGAACAAGTCGCCCTTCTTTTGCTGCGGGCCGCTGGATGAAAGATCCGCGACGCCGCCGGACGCAGCCGGCAGGTGGACTTGTTGAGCGAAACAGGGCGTGAAAGCAGCGAAGAAGGCGAGAACGAGAAAACAGAGGAGACGCCGGACGGGCGAGGCGGAGATTTGAGAATGAGTAATCACGCGGCCAATGAGCTCAGAGAATCGCAGAGTTAGCCTAGCACGCGACTCGGAAGAATTGTAGCGAAGCTCCGAACCGGGATGGAACGGCATCTGCAGACAAGATGAGACTGGAACTCGAGTTGGTTGCCTGGAAGCGAGTTACTTCTGGACTTCCTTGGTGTGGTGAGCGCGGTACCACTCATACGTGCGCTGTAGGCCCTCTTCGAACTGAACCGCGGGTTCGTAGCCGAGAATGTCCCGTGCACTGCGGATGTCCGCCTGGGAGTCGCGAATATCGCCATCGCGCGCCGGCTCGTACTTGGCCTGAAGATTCTTGCCGGAGATTTTCCGGAGCAAGTCGAGAGTCCGGTTCAACGAAATGCGTGAACCAGTGCCCACGTTAAGAACTTTACCGCTGGCACCTAGGGCTTCGCAGGCGAGCAGATTCGCCTGGACAGCATTTTCGACGAAGGTGAAGTCGCGGGTCTGCTCCCCGTCGCCGTAGACGAGCGGCTGGCCGTCCTCAAGGAACGCGGTAGCGAAGCGGGAGAGCACGCCGGAGTAAGGAGAATCGGGATCCTGCCGCGGGCCGAAGATGTTGAAGTAGCGCAGACATACACATTCGAGGCCATAACAGCGTAGAAAAGCCTGAGCGTAGAGTTCGCCAACATATTTTGAGACGCCGTACGGGGAGATCGGCGAAGGCTGCATATCTTCCGTTTTAGGAAGGGTGGGAGTCTCGCCATAAGCGGACGAGGAGGCGGCGAAGACGACGCGCTTTACTTTGTTGTCTCGCGCGGCAAGGAGGACGTTTAAGGTGCCGTCAACGTTGATGCGGTTGGTATCGAGAGGGTCCTTGACGGAGCGCGGAACGGAAGTGCGAGCCGCCAGGTGAATCACGTACTCGGCTTGCTGCATGGCCTTCTGGACGGCCTCCAGGTCTGTTATGGTGCCCTTCATGAAGGTAATCTTGTTGCGAATATCGGCGAGGTTTTCCTCTTTGCCGGACGAGAGATCATCGAGAACAACGACGCCGTGACCCCGCCGGACAAGTTCGTCCACCGTGTTTGAGCCGATGAATCCGGCGCCCCCCGTAACCAGGTAGCGCATATTTCTCCGCCTCCCGCTGGCAAAGCTAACTTATTGTACGATGGTTGGAAGGAAATCTAGCGAGAGGATTGGCGGAAGCGTCACACAAAGAGCATGGGCAAAAAAGTAGCGCTTATTCTAGTGATTATGGCAGTGCTGCTGGTTGCAGTAGGGCTATTGTATTGGAAGGCGGGTCGCCCCGAGCGAACAGGCAGCACGCGAGGAGAGAATCCCGTAAAGCCGGCGACGGCGACCCCGCTGCCCGCATCAGGAAATGGGGGAACCGTGGCGCCTCCCACAGCGCCTGGGGCAGAAATCAGCGAAAAGAAGGGAAGC
Source organism: Candidatus Acidiferrales bacterium (assembly GCA_963702915.1). GTDB lineage: Bacteria > Acidobacteriota > Terriglobia > Acidiferrales > UBA7541 > Acidiferrum. Next base: position 3,468,862 of record OY969770.1, on the reverse strand, counting down.
ACACTCGGGGAGCCTGGATTCACGCCGCACCCGGGCGAATCGCTGGAGTTTGCGGCGAATCTGACCAAGCTGAATAGCACAGTGGCGGACCTGAAGATCGTGGTTGCGGAAAAGAGGAATTTCTACGGCAAGAGCAGTTGGCACCTGCAGGCATTTGTGCACACCGACAATCCTTACCGGATGGTGTTCGAGCTGGACGATCAGTTCGATTCCTACAGCGAAGCAGGGGATTTTGCCAGCCAACAATATGAGATGCACCTGAGCGAGCGGGGACAAAAGGTGGATTCAGTGCAGCGGATGCTATCTTCACCGAAAGATCCAGCGCCCGCCGATGCGACCGCGGCGCGCGTGCCTGCCGGCACCCGCGATCCCCTGGGACTTATGCAATACCTGCGCGGAGTGGATTGGAGCAAGACCCCGGAGATCAAGAGCGCGGTTTACGACGGGCGAAAATTCTATGAAGTGCGCGCCGTGCTCTTGAGCAAAAGCGAGGCCGTGAAAGTGCCGGCGGGAAACTACACGGCGACCAAAATCGAAATCCACGTGTACGACAACGGGGCAGAGATGAAGGACGCGCACTTCCTGCTATATCTCGCCAAGAATGCCGCGCGGATACCCGTGCTGCTGGAAGCAGTCCTTCCCATAGCCACCGCGCGCGTGGAACTTACCAAAGCTGATTAGCAAAGAGCGGGGAACCCGCTAGCAGTGAACGATGCGCTCGCGGTGGCGCACGACGCGCCGCGTAGCGTTGCGTGTATCCACGACGAGTTTGGCGGCGTCCACGATGGCCGCGTAGTCGTAACTGGTATGGTCGGTGGCAATGATGACGGCGTCATAGCTGCCCAGTGTCTGCTGGTTCAGCGGCACGGACTTCATGTGCGAGTAGTCGTAGTGACGCATCTTGTGAAGGTGCGGGAAATACGGATCGTTGTAATCAAAATGGGCGCCGCGCTTCTGGAGGATTTCCATGATTTTCAGGGTCGGAGATTCGCGCAGGTCGTCAACATCCTTCTTGTAAGCCACGCCAAGAATCAGGAGTTTGGCCCCCTTCATGCTCTTGTTGTGATCATTCAAGGCGGCAACAACGGATTCCACCACATGGTAGGGCATGGCGGTGTTGACTTCGCCGGCTAATTCGATGAAGCGCGTAGAGAAATCGTACTCGCGGGCTTTCCACGAAAGATAAAAGGGATCGACAGGAATACAATGGCCGCCCAAGCCTGGCCCAGGGTAGAAGGGCATAAAGCCGAAGGGCTTGGAAGAAGCCGCCTCAATCACTTCCCAGACGTCCACGCCCATACGCAAGCAGAGCATCTTGAGTTCGTTGACAAGAGCTATGTTGACGCAGCGGAAAATATTTTCCAATAGCTTGGCCATTTCCGCGGCGCGCGTCGAGCTTACTGGAATGACCTTCGACACAACCTGAGCGTAAAGAGCCTGGGCAGCGCGGCCGCTGGGCGGATTCACGCCGCCAACGACCTTGGGAATCTGCGCCAGGCCATACTGTTTGTTGCCGGGATCTTCGCGTTCCGGTGAAAATGCCAGGAAGAAATCGCCAGGCACGTTTTCGTTTTCGGGGCCGGAGGCAATGGGGCAGCGCAAGGTGCTCTTCTCCAGGATGGGCAAAACAAGTTCTTCGGTGGTGCCGGGATAGGTCGTGGATTCGAGAACGACGAGCTGGCCCATCTGCAAATGCGGGGTGATGGATTTCGCCGTTGTTTCCACGTAGCTCAAATCAGGCTCGCGATACTCGTTCAAGGGAGTGGGCACGCAGATAATGATGGCATCGGCTTCCTTGAGCTTGGTGAAATCCGTGGTCGCCTGAAAATGACGGCTGTTCACATACTGCTGAATTTTGGTCTGCTGGATGTGCTCGATATACGACTTGCCCGCATTGAGAAGTCTCACTTTTTCGGGATCAGTATCAAAGCCGGTAACTTTGTGGCCTGCCTCCGCGAATCGCAACGCAAGGGGAAGGCCGACATAACCGCAGCCGATGATTGCTACTTTGAGAGTGGCGCCTTTGAAGAATTCCGGTTTTCGATCTGTTGCCATGAAGGAAACATGCTCCTGTCGAATGTTGCGCGCGGTGCTGGAATCAAAGCCAGGCAGATAAATGACATAGAGACTATAGCAGCTTTGGCGAAAGCGCTTGAATAGAAGTCTGGAATTGTTTCGAATAATTCACAATCTGGACTGAGGAATTAATCGGGAAGATCGTTGCCTTTCCGCGGTTGCGGAGTGAATATAAATGCGACGCAAATGGCTGACAACTTTCGATTTGGCGGATCTGCCGCCACCTTGTCATGATTCTCGTGGTGCTCCTGTTGGGGCTCGCGGTCGGAGTCCTGGTGGGACTGCTCGGCATTGGTGGAGGCGTGGTGCTGGTGCCGGCGATGGTGTACTTGTTGCACTACGACCAGCACCTCGCGCAGGGAACCTCTCTGTTTATTTTACTGCCACCAATTGGACTGGGCGGGCTGCTGCAGTACTGGAAGAATGGCCAAGTGGACTTGCACGCCGGAATCTACTGTGCGCTTGGCTTTCTTCTGGGCGGTTATGGCGGAGGACTTGTTGCGGTTCCCATGCCTTCGCGATACCTGCAGGGAATATTCGGATTTTTTCTGATGCTTTCGGCGGTGCTGCTTTGGGGGAAGACGCGTGGCACGAGAATACCCACGAGCCAAACGAATAGCGATAACTCGCAGAGTCACTTCAGGAGTTTCGGGATTTTTGGAATTGCGGCGCTCTGCGGAGTAGCTGCGGGCATGGTAGGAATCGGGGGCGGTGTATTGCTGGTACCGTTGCTCGGCTTGCTGTTTGGTTTCAGTCAACACAAAGCACAAGGCACAAGCCTGGTTGCGCTGATCCCGCCGACCGGCCTACTGGCGTTTATGGAATATGCAAAAGCAGGTTACGTGCGTTGGGACACAGGGTTATTGCTGATCCCGGGGGTGTTTGTTGGCGGAATATTGGGTGCAAAACTTGCACGGAAGCTGAACGCCATGAGGATGAGACAAGTCTTTGCGGCGCTGATGTTTTTGCTGGGCGTTTGGCAAGTCTTCTCCGCATGGCACGGGTGACGCATACTAGAGGAAATGGTCGACCTACATTCGCATATACTTCCCGGACTCGATGACGGAGCGAAATCCATCGAAGAGGCGCTGGCCATGGCGGAAGATGCCATCGCCGATGGAATCACGCACGTGGTGTGTACGCCGCATGCGAGTTCCAATTACGTTTTCGATTTTGCAAAGGTGCAAGAGGCACGGAATACATTGAGCGAAAAGCTCACGGGCCGGATCACCCTGGCGACAGGATGCGATTTCCACCTCAGCCCGGAAAATTTGGCGGCCATCCGAGCGGATGCAGCTCCCTACTGCGTCAATCAGAAAGATTATCTTCTGGTGGAATTCAACGAGTTTTCCATTCCCCCATCAATGGACCAGACGCTGCACGAATTGCAGCTTGCCGGTCTGCGCCCGGTGATTACGCATCCGGAACGCAACGGAATTCTGCGGGCGCAACCGGATCGCTTGTTGCGGTGGGTAAGCCTGGGCTGCCACGTGCAAATCACCGCAGGATCGCTGTCGGGAGTCTTTGGCCCGGGCGCGCGGGAAGATGCCTGGACGTGGATTGCGCGCGGGTTGGTGCATTTCATTGCAAGCGATGCACACAACACAGCGCGGCGGCCTCTGAAGCTGAAATTTGCGTACGATGCGGTTGCGGAGCAGTTTGGAGAGGAAAGAGCGACGGCGCTGCTGGTGGCGAATCCACTCGCTGCATTTGAAGGGCGACCACTCCCTTATGTTCCCGAGGTTTCGACTGATCCACTGCGGGCAAAACGAAAACGATTCATTTTCTTCTAAGAGTTTTTTGGAAAAGCCTCGTGAAACTATGCGGCGGGCCGCAAGGGTAACCCAGCCCACGCGTTGAACAGGCCGAGCATTTCTCTGACGACATCCAATGCATCGCTGGTATTTCGCCACCAGTGATCGGCATCGAAGGAATCATCGGAGACACCGTGGACAATGGCCTCGCCGCTGGCGGCATTGAGTTGCTTCCAGAGAGTGCGAGTGCGGCGCGTGTGAACTTTCGAGGTAACGAGAATCACGCGGCGCGAATTGGCGTGGGAGAGAGCCTCGCCGATAGTGGCCATCTCATCGGCAGTATTGACGATGGGTGGATCCAGGACATGAATGGCGGATTCCGGGACACCCTCGTGAACGAGGATCAACTTATCGTAAACATCTTCTCCTTGATAAGGCACGGAGAGCTTCGAGAGGGTTGCACCCGGCTCGGTGGAATGCGTCAACCAAACCTGCGGCGCGTATCCTTGTTTGTAAACCCTGGCGGCTTCCAGCGCCCGACCGGGCATGCGGCCGCTCAGGACCGCGATGGCCGCGGCGCTTTGCAGGGGATCTTCAGAGATGAGCCAGCGGCCAAGATGGAAGAAAGCGAAGAGACAAGCGCTGATCAGCGCGAGGACCAGAAAGGGCCAAAGGCGTGGCTTGCGGGCAGGTTCTGTTGGGAGCGGGGTGGCAGTCAGAAAATCGCCCATGGCAGGGCATCGTAACGTGCGGAATACTGTGGGTCAAATGTACATTGGAATGGACACCGCGGGGTAATCGTTACGCAATTTTCATAGTCAGGCGTTACACTTAGCGATTCGGAATTATCCGGAGGATGCATGAGAGCTGTGGTGACAGGGGGCGCAGGGTTCCTGGGGTCGCACCTTTGCGATCGATTGTTGGCCGAAGGATGGGAAGTGCTGGCGCTGGACAATCTGGTGACGGGAGACGCAGAGAACCTCGCGCATTTGCATGGCAATCGCAAGTTTCAACTGGACCGCCACGATGTGAACGAGCCATTCCGGGTGGACGGGGAAATCGGATACGTATTCCATTTTGCTTCGCCGGCGAGTCCTCCAGATTACTTGAAACACCCGATTGAGACACTGAAGGTCGGCTCAATCGCCACCATGCGCACGCTGGATCTGGCGATGACCAAGAAGGCGAAGTATCTGCTGGCATCCACGAGCGAGTGCTACGGTGATCCGGCGGTTTCGCCGCAAAGCGAGAGCTACTGGGGCCACGTGAATCCCGTGGGGCCGCGGAGCGTCTACGACGAGGCCAAGCGATTTGCGGAAGCGACCACGATGGCGTACCACCGCTTCCACGGCGTGGATACGCGCATCGTGCGAATTTTCAATACTTATGGGCCACGGATGCGTTTGAACGATGGCCGCGCACTTCCGAATTTTGTGTTTCAAGCGCTCACCGGGCAGGCCCTGACAGTGTATGGAGACGGGAAACAGACGAGGAGTTTCTGTTATGTCTCAGACTTGATCGAGGGAATCTACCGGCTCAGCCAGTCCGATGAGCATTACCCCACGAACATCGGGAATCCCGCGGAATTGACGATTTGCGAATTCGCGGAACGCGTTCGCGCGCAATTCCCGAATGCGCCGGCCATCGTCCACAAACCCCTGCCGGAGGACGATCCAAAACAACGCTGCCCGGACATTACCAAGGCGAAGAAGTTGTTGGGATGGGAACCGAAAGTGAGTCTGGAGGACGGACTGCGGCTCACGCTGGACTACTTCAAGGTGCAATTCGGCAAAATGACAGCGACACAGTGAAGTTGTGTAGCGGACACCGCCAAGTGGCGTCAGGCTCGCCCAAACGAGTGGTAGTCGAATCCCATTACCTGCATTTTCCTTGGTGAGTAAAGGTTGCGGCCGTCAACCACCAGCCGGCGGGCCATGAGTTGACCGGCGCGTTCCCAATCGAGCTCGCGGAAGATTTTCCACTCGGTGCAGACTAGCGCGGCATCGGCCTGCTTCAGTGCGTCATAGGGATCTTCGTGATAGACGATCTGAGGGAAGATGGGCTTGGTGCGGGCAATGGCTTCCGGATCGGTGGCGTGAACGATAGCGCCTTCTTCCAGGAGTTTGCGAATCACTTCGAGAGCAGGGGCGAAGCGAATGTCGTCGGTATTGGCCTTGAAGGCGAGTCCGAGCACGGCAACACGTTTTCCCTTGACGACCCACAGAGCCTGGTGAATCTTTTCAAAGAAACGTTCAATGCGCTGTTTGTTCACGCGCTCGGCAGCCTTTAGCATATCGAAGTTCACGCCGACCGAGGCCGAAAGATGAATGAAGGCTTGAATGTCTTTCGGGAAACAGAAGCCGCCAAAGCCCAGGCCCGCTTTCAGGAATTGCGTTCCGATGCGGGGATCGAGGCCCATCGCATGCGTGACTTCCTCGACATCGGCGCCAATGCGTTCGCAAAGATCAGAGATGACATTGGCGTAGCTGATTTTCAGCGCCAGGAAGGAGTTCGAGGCGTGCTTGATCAGTTCGGCGCTGTTAATGGTAGTGACGAGCAGCTCCCCGACGGGTTCTTTTGGGCAACCGTTCGCGTGAACGGGACAATGGAACTTCCTGTCGAGGATCGGCTGGTAGATTTCGCGCAGCTTGTCGGCAGATGCAGAGTCTTCCACGCCGACAACAATGCGGTCCGGGTGGAAGAAGTCAACGACGGCCGTGCCTTCACGGAGGAACTCAGGATTTGAGGCTACCTGGAATTTTGGACCGTCTGCGGGAGAATATGCCGTGAGCGCTTTCTGAAGCTGCACGCCGGTGAGGGCCGGGACAGTGCTTTTCTCGACCACCAATTTTGGCGAACGCGCCTCCGTGGCAACTTGGCGCGCGACGTGGTCGATGGCGGAGAGGTCGGCTTCGCCGCTTTCTTTCGGTGGTGTGCCAACACAAATAAAAATAACCTCACCAGCGCGGATGGCTTCTCCGGCATCCGTGGTGAAGGAAATTGTCTTCTCGGCCACGGCGCGCTTGAGGACTTCCTCGAGATGCTCTTCATAGATGGGTACCTTGCCCGCTTTGAGCTGATCAATGCGCTTTTCGTCGACGTCCGTGCAGAAAACTTCGTGACCGGCCGCCGCGAGGCACGCGCCGGTGACAAGGCCCACGTAGCCACATCCGATCACCGTAAGACGCACAATAGTTGCTCCGTTTCCAGGAATAACGCCTTGAATGGAATGAGGAATCTTCCCACCTGAGTGTTACAGCTCCATGAGTCAATGATGCAGTTCCATTTCTCTAACAACCGGGTTCGGGCCTACCTCTTCCCAAGGAGAAGACCGCGAAGTCCCAAAAGAACAAGGCGAGGCTGGCGGCGAACCACCTCCCAAAGCAGCCGTGTGGATTCATCGCGATTGATCTCGCCGAGCGATTCCCGCGTGGAAGCGCTCAGTAAATCGACCAGGCGTGAATAATCTTCCTGCTGAAAGTAATGCAGGGTCCTCCGGATTAGCCAATGGGTACGCAATTCACGCCGCAACGCCCGCAATTCGTGGCTGCCCTTCTGCAAGATAGCATCCGCGACGCCACGTGCGCCGCGAAATCCCGTGACAATACCGCCGACAGTGGAGACTTTGACCTGCGCGGCTGCGTCACCGACCAGGTAGACGTCACCACTGCCGACCCGGCGCTGCACAGGCACCCAGCGATTGTAAACTGGGATACGCGCGCCTTGCCATTCCAGCGGCTCGAAGCCCTTCCTTTCCAGAAAGCGGTCAAAGCAACGCTTGGTTGATTGGCCATGTTCACCGATAACACCGACGGCGGCTCGTTCCGGCGATTCCGGGATCAGCCAGTAAAAATAGGGCGTGTCGTCGGGAATGAACCACACCCGCGTGGTGTCAGGCGGGCAGTCCTTGGGCAGCTTCACAACCGCTTGCATGAGTGGAACGGTCTCGACGGGAGGCCATCCTGCTGCCTTGGCGACACGGCTGACAGCGCCATCGGCCCCCACAAGACTCGCGGCGTGCAATTCCTGACGCTGGCCCCCGCGATCAATTTCAACGCGCAAGCCATGACCATTCGGGGAAAGTCCGAGAAAGCGTGTGTCATAGGCGACGGCAACTCCGGCCTCCTGGGCCTCCTGGGCGAGAGCGGGGATAAGGCGCGAACGCTCAATGATGAGGTCCGGCCGATGGAGGGGAACGACGGCCGAGCGCCCGTCTGTGAAAAGCTCGAAGCGGTGAATCTCGTTCAGGATGCTGGCTCTCGCGGTGGGGCCGAGTTGGTTCTTGAAATGGTCGGTGACGATCAGTGTTCGAGAAGTGCAGTCTGAGGTCGGCTGGGATTCCAGGACGCGCACACTCCGACCGCCGCGCGCAACATGTGTTGCAGTATAGAAACCCGCCGCGGAGCCACCCACGACGACAACTTCACCGGCGTCCCGGTTCTGCCGGGACTCGTTTTCTACGTTATGCACCGTGTGTGCTTCACCCTATCGAAGGAATGCGCCCTGCGCGTCCTGTCCCTGCTCCAGACCCGCACCACCCCAATGCGGCAATATCTGCCGGCGAGCGGACTGCGTCAGAAAGTATAACGAATCCTGTGCCCTGGGCCAAACACGGTGGCGGAGTCAGATACAGTTCCCTTTAGGGCGATTCCAGGGGCTATCAGGCGGCAGTTTTGTTCAATTGGCGCTCGTAGGGGGCCCGTTCCAACCAAGCGACCGCAGGCAGCATGGAAAACATAACCAGGCCACCGACGAGTATTGCCCCAGTCGTCGACAAGTAAGTGACCAGGACAGCCGCGCAGCCACATACGGCACCAGCGAGATACATGGCAAGGACCGCCCCGCGTTGTCCCAAACCAAGATTGGCCAGGCGATGAGCGGAGTGGTCTTTCCCCGGAGTGGCGAAAGGCAGCAAGCCACGACGCGAGCGAGAGATGGTCACGAGCGTGGTATCAAAAATCGTCGCGGCCAGGACGAGCACCGGCGCCAACCAACTGGCGGCCGTGTTGGAATGTTCAAGCCGCAGCTTCAGCGCCAGCGTGGCCATCAGAAATCCCAGGAACATCGCGCCGCCATCGCCCATGAAAATCTTCGCTGGTTTGAAATTCCAGCGCAGGAATCCAGCGGCAGCACCCAGGACCGCAGCGGCAAGCGTGGTGACAAGTGTCTGGCCGTTCAGATACGCGATAAGTGCGAAGAAAACGGAGGCCATGGCGGCGACACCGGCACACAGACCGTCCATGTGATCTAGAATGCTGAAAGAGGCGGTGATGCCGACGACCCAGAGAATCGTAAGCGCCGCATCGAGCCACTGGCCTGCATGGCCGCCGAGCAAAACGCTGAAGACCTGAGCATGAATGCCGCTTGCCAGAAGAATTACGGCCGCCAGTGGCATGCCAACGAAGAGCTTGATCTGATGATGAAGCCAGCCGCGATCATCCAAGAAACCGACGATAGCGACGAGTGTTGCGCCGGTGACGATGCCAAAGCTTTGCGACCGCGCGGGGCCATCAAAGGCGATCAGTATGGCTAACATCACCCCGCTATACATCGCCAAACCGCCCAGCAGAGGAATGGGTTTCAGATGAACTTTACGCGGACCCGGCAGATCCACCATGCCCACACGAATAGCCAATGCACGCACTGGCACCGTTAGCAGCAGCGATGCTGACAAAGCGATTAGAAACGCCAGCAGGCCCGCACTCATTCAACCTCGTCACTCGTTCTGGCGAAACTAGCCCGGGCGAGACGGCCAGGCGTTCACAGAGACGATACCGGTTTGGGTTCCGGCTCCCAAGTCTTTTCAAGGGCGGCGGCTGAGAGAAGCCCCCGTGGCTGCCCCACGCAGCCCGTACACCATAACTCGAATCGGGAACGAATGCCAGAAAAATTGCACATGCGGGTGAGTTAACTTAATTTTTAACAATCAGGGAATTATTCTACGGTAATATGACTCACAGACCTGCAAAGCGGACTCCCAGGCGGCGATGGGCCCAACCGCCTGCTGCAGCTGCAAGGCGCCCTGGCTTCACGACCGGGCTGCTGCGTGAACGAGTTCGACCAATTTAGCGAGTTCCTTGCTCCTAACGTATTCAGAGGCGTTGGCGGCTGCCGCTGCGCCCATGCTGCGGAGAAGCTCCGCGTTGCGCGAGAGACCTCTTACGGCTTGGATGAATTGTGCTGGATCATCCGGGTCGGCGACGATCGAAAAGCCTTGGCGAGCGCCGATGGAGACGACATCGCATTCGGCGGGAGCTACAGCGACGATGGGCTTTCCTGCAGCGAGGATACCGTAAAGCTTGCTGGGGACGACAACACCTTCCAGGCCGCGTTTCACGGTGATGATGTGAGCGTCAGCGGCGGCCAGCACAGAGGGAATCTTGCTTCCCGGAAAAAAAGGAAGGAAGCGAACGTTCGCGAGCCCGGCGGCTACGGATTGCAGCCGCCTTCGCTCAGCGCCATCCCCGACAAACACCATGGCAATATCGTCTTTCGCAAGCTCCCGCGAGGCTGTGAGTAGAGTGTCCCAAGCACCGTAGAAACCGAGATTGCCGGCATGCAGCAGAACGAAGCGGGAATCTCCGCGAATGGCCTGGATGACTTGCGAATCGAGGGGCGCGGCGGTTCCCCCCGGTGGGAGATCCGGGCCGTCACGAACAACGACAACGCGTGTGGGGTCGACGCCTTTAGAGAGGATGCGGCGGCGCATATCATCGCCGAGCACGACGACGCGAGTGGCTCGGCGCAGTGACCAGCGATGCAGGCTCTCCCAGAGTCGAGCCAGGAGGCCGGGTGAAACGAGAGAGCCTCCCAGAGCCATGTCAGGATATAAGTCGCGAATGTTATATACATACGGCCTGCCTTTGAGCAGGGCGACGAAGGCTCCGACGATGCCCTCGAATGGCGGGTCGGTCATGGCAAGAATGACGTCGCACGGAAGGAAAAGAGCGCGAGGGACGGACAGGAATACGTAGCTCAAGTAATTGAGCAGGCGTTTTTTCATTTGAAGACGGGGGTAATCCGTGGAGCCGACGCGGATGATTTGCACGCGCCCGGAGTTCTCAGACTGATAGAGGTGCCACGGGCGGCGTTCGGAAGGATCATAAGAAGGGCGTCCACAGAGAACCGTGACATCGTGCCGCTCAGCGAGAGCCTGGACAACAGTTTGCGCCATTTTCGCGGTAGCCGAGGTGTCCGGCGGATAGTAAAGGTTTAAGAGCAGAACGCGCACGCAATGATTGTACAAGCAGATGAGAGGAGGTTGAAGGCGCAGAAACCGCGAATGGCTTTTCAAGAAAAGAACAGTTGGACTATTACCGTTCCTTAGGACAGTTCCTTGGGGCGCCCCTTAGCTCTACCGTGTCAGCATCCAGAATCGGGTTGGCCGGAAAGTGTGTATGAGGAACACGCTTCCCGACACCAATTTTCTGGCAAAAACTAGCCGATACCGGGAGGGCAGAATGCAGGAGAACGATCGCTCCAAGCGCGTGATTCTTCTGTTGATGATTTTCTTGTGCGCCTGCGCATTGCATGTGGCGGCCCAGCCGCCAGCCTTGCCAGAGGCCGTAATCAATGCGCACACGGTCTTCCTTGTGAATGACACTGGGTTCCCGGAGATGCAGTACACAGCGGTCCTGGAACTCACCAAATGGGGGCATTTTGGAATTGCGGAAAGCCGCGAGAAGGCCGACCTGGTGCTGTCATTGAGCACAGGGACGCATGTGCGGGCGCTTCCCGACGGAGAGTACCCACGGCCGACGGGTCTGAACGCGTTCGCAGAAGATGAGGTGCCGAAGGGGCACACGCGTGTGGCGCTCCTGGATCCGAAGACGGGTGCAACGCTTTGGTCTGACCTCCGCAAAACGGAAGGCGGAAAGCTGAGGAACGGGCATCTTCTGGACGGATTGCGCGAAGCTTTTGATAACTATGAAAAGGGCAAGAATCGTAAGTAAGGGTTAATGGCACCGCTCATTTGTGACGTGTCGTAATTGTCTCTGTTCAACTGCACTTGGCGGCCACACCGCGGTCTGCTATACGTACGGCGGTAGGCCTCTGCCCGAGCGTGTCATCCAAAAGTTCCACTAAACGCCCGGGTTCGCTCCAATATGGACTCAACCATGGAAATTACTGTGGAACATTTGGGCTCGATGCAGTTCGAGATCAAAACACGTGGCCACGTCATCGTGAGCGATCAGCCCCTGGAAAACGAAGGATTCGATGAAGGCATGACGCCTCCGGAACTACTGCTGGCTTCGCTGGGATCATGTGCCGGTTATTACGCCGCCCAATATCTGCGCAAGCATAAGCTGGCGACGGAAGGCACGCGAATCCGCGTGAGCTGCGAAAAAGTGAAAGACCCGCTGCCGCGAATGACGAATTTCATCATCGAAGTGGATACTCCGGTGGAATTGACAAAGGAGCATCGCAAAGGCGTGGAGCTGGAAGTGGAGCACTGTCTGGTGCATAACACCCTGCTGCATCGGCCCAAAATCACTTTGAAAGTGGAAAGCTTGGTTCCCGCGCGGAAGTGAATTTCAGCCCGCGAGCGCCTTGCCCTGCGATTCTCAAAAAATGTTGGCGAAAAGATCCGCAGCGGACGCGCAGAATCATGGACGTGTGATGAGAACATCCCCCAGGACGAGCGCATCCATCTGTGTGCGCAGAAAACAATCCAGAGCTTCTTCGGGGCGGCAAACGATGGGCTCGTTGTCGTTGAAGGAAGTGTTCAAGACCACAGGCACACCGGTCTGGCGTTCGAATTCGCTGATCAGGGCGTGGTAACGGGGGTTCGCATCACGGGCGACGGTTTGAAGGCGCCCGGTGCCATCCACGTGAGTAGGCGCTGGAATTCTGTCTCGCTTTTCGGGGAGCACAGAATAAGCCAGATTCATGAACGGGGATGGGTAAGACTTCGTGAACCACTCGCCCGTTTTTTCCGCGAGGATAGAAGGCGCGAAGGGGCGGAAGATTTCGCGGTGCTTGATTCGCTGATTGAGAATCTCCTTCATTTCCGGTCGCCGCGGATCGGCGACAATGCTGCGATTGCCCAGCGCGCGCGGGCCCCATTCGGCGCGCCCCTGATACCAACCAAGAATCTTTCCATCGGCGATGATGGCGGCGGTGTGGCGCATCAATTCGGGTTCCGGATGGTCCGCCAAAGTGTAGCCGCCCCGAGAAACGGGGCTGGCTTGAATGGCGGCGCGAATTTCCGCGGGCGTGTAACTCGGGCCCCAATAAGCGTGATCCATCACAAATGAGCGAGGCTGGCCGAGCAATTGATGCCAGACATAGTATGCGGCACCGACTGCGAGCCCCCCATCGCCTGCGGCGGGCTGAACGTAGACCTGCTCGAACGGAGTGGCATCGAAGATCTTTCCATTGGCAACGCAATTGAAAGCAACACCGCCGGCAAGACACACAGCTTTAGCTCCGGTTTGCGCAGCCAGCTTTTTCAGCATGCCCAAGTAGACTTCTTCGAGGCGCGCTTGCAGGGAGGCGGCTAGATCGCGATGACGCTGCTCAAGTGGCTCCTCCGGAAGGCGGGCGGCACCGCCAAGTTTTTTCGGCATGGCATCGGAGAACATTTTCCCGAGGACGGGAGTCTTATCCGAGTCCGCCCAGGACATTTCGGGGCCGGTTTTGTGATGCGTGAAAAAGTCGAGGCCGAGGCGGAAACCGAATTCACCGCCGTTGGCATTGAAACGGACGATGTCGCGAAAAGCGTCTAGATACTGCGGCCGACCGTAGGCAGCCAGGCCCATTACTTTGTACTCGTCACCGAATTTCAAGAAACCTAGGTATTGCGTGACGGCGCTGTAGTAGAGGCCGAGCGAGTGGGGGAAGGCGATGGCCCCGTCAATGTGCATGCGATTGCCCCGGCCGGTGCCCCACATGGAACTGGCGAAATCGCCCAGGCCGTCGGCGGAAAGTAGAGCAGCATATTCAAACGGTGAAACGAAATAGGTGCTGGCTAGGTGGGCCTGGTGGTGCTCGACACGATGAAAAGTAGCTTTGATCTTCGCGGGGTCGCTGTCAAAAGCCCACGCAAGCGCCGCGGGAATACCAGTGAATTTAGAGATTACCCTGACGCGTTCGCGGGCGAAGGAAGGCATGCGTAGGGCATAGAAGAGCTTGGTGGCCAGGCGCGCAAAGGGATTGCGCGGGACGGCAACATGATCAATGTCGGCGAGTGTGAGGCCCGCTTCCTTCAGGCAATAGCAAATCGCCGCCGCCGGAAATCCTGCTGCGTATTTGACGCGATTGAACCGTTCTTCCTCGACCGCGGCAATGAGCCTACCGTCACAAACCAACGCGGCGGACGCGTTACCGTGGTACGCATTGATTCCGAGTATGTTCATGACCCGAGCTGCCAGTTTTCCTCTGTTGACGGCGCAGCGTTTTCCATGGTGACGACAGGAGGCGGAACTCTCCTATTAGGACAAATGACGCCGGCACCATTCATTGAGCACAAAGAGCGACCACGGACGGGACCAGGTGGTCCGACCATGCAGAAAATTATCCCACACCCCGCCGATGCCCGCTGGATGCAAATGACCCGTGAGAGCAGGGGCCAGGCTGGCGAAACTTGCTTCGATGCGCGGGCGCAACGCGCCACGCAGCCAATCCTCCCACGGCAAAGTGAAAGTTCGCTTTTTCTGTTGCAGGATTTCTTGTGGAAGCAGATCCTTTACGGCATCAACAAGCAGGGCCTTGTGGCGGCCGGGTTGAACGCGTGCCTTATCGGGGAGGGCGCACATGAATTCGACCAGCGCCGTATCCAGCAGTGGCACACGCACTTCCAGCGAGCGGTCCATGCTTACCGAATCGGTGTCATGGAGAAGAATGCTGGCCATGTAGGTGCGCAATTCAAGCCAGGAAATACCGGCAATGGGCTCGAGGAGCTGCGCCTGATCGGCAACACGCTCAAGCCAGCCGAGCCATGTGGGATCGAGTGTGACGCCATCGGCAGAAACTTTGCTGCTGCGGAAGCGAGGTTCGGTGAGCCGCCGCAAGTCGGAGGGGGGAAACAAAAGTCGCGTGAAGAAGTAAGGATGAGGAAGCGCCTCGGGCATGAGCCAGGCGTCGGTAGCCTTACGAACAGCGTCCGCCGAGCCACGACTTCTGAGCAACCGATTGACGAGTGGAGAGCTGACCCGGCGCAATGCTTCCGGGACGAGCCGGGCAAGGGCGTCGAGCCGCATCAACTGGGGAGTATCCGCAAAGCTCTGATAGCCGGCGAAGAGTTCATCTCCCCCCAGGCCCGAGAGAGCTACTTTCAGGCCTACTTGGCGCGCCGCCCAGGAGACGAAATAGGTGTTGATGCCATCCATGGAAGGCTGATCGAGAGCTGCGACCGCTTCCTCGAGACGAACGAGCACGTCGGCGTCATGCAAGGGCACGTCAGTGTGCTGGGTGCCAGTGTGCCGCGCTACCGTGCCGGCGAGCGGTCCTTCGTCGTAGACCGTGTCGGGAAAGGTGAGCGTAAAGCTGCGAATGCCGGGCTGTTGTCGCGCCGCGATGGCGGCAATGGCGCCGGAGTCGAGTCCGCTGGAAAGAAAAAGTCCCAGGGGAACATCGGCAATGAGATGTCCGCGGATGGAATCTTCAAGGAGAGAGCGCAAGCGTGGAACGGCAGAAGCGAAATCACGAGGGCGCTGAGGATCCCGCGCCGCTGGACTTTGGACCGGATCCCACCAGGGCCGTGCGCGCGGCACCTTGCGGCGGTCGGGGAGGTGAAGAAGCAGGCGATGGCCCGGTGGCAGCGAGAAAACATTTTCAATCAAGGTGACGGGTTCGGAGACGCTTCCGAAAAGAAGATAAGACGTGAGAGCATCAGGGGAGATCTGTCGTGCCAGCGTGCCGGAGGCGAGCAGGGCGCGCAATTCTGAGGCAAACGCAAATCCCTCCGTTGTTTGCGCGTAATAGAGTGGTTTAATGCCCAGCGGGTCGCGTGCGATAAACAAGACCGGCACAGTGGCGAAATGGTTGCGCAGATCGAGAAGAGCGAAGGCAAACATACCGCGCAACTCGCCGAGGAGGTCTTCGCCCCATTCCTCCCAGCCATGGACAAGAATCTCGGTGTCGGATTGCGTCCTGAAGCGATGTCCTGATAGAACCAGGCGTTCTCGTAATTCACGGTAGTTGTACAACTCGCCGTTGAAGATGACAGCTATGTTGGCGGATTCGTTCCACAGGGGCTGGTGGCCGCCGGCGAGATCGATGATGCTAAGCCGGCGCATGCCGAGAGCGAGGCCGGGAGTCCGCGGGTGGTTGACGAGGAATCCCTCGTCATCAGGTCCGCGATGGCGCATGGCCGCCGCCATGCTTCGCACACGTGACTCCGCTTCTTTACTGTTGGAAGCGTAAGCAAACCCGCAGATTCCGCACACGCGGCTATTTTATCTCCGGACTGGTGAAAAAAGCCGCAGTGGCGCGGCTGAGATTGGCGCGCAGATGGAAACGGGGCACTCCCAGGCGATGATCGGCCATCCAGGCAAGAAGCGAGCGAAGGACCAGGAAGAAGATCAAGGAGATGACGGAAAGAAACAAATATGCGAAGGAGCGGCGCTCCAGCAGAAGGCTCCAATCCACGGATTCGTCCCAACCCGGAAGAACGCGGTCCAGAACGGGGCGCAGATGGAAGCCGTGGAAAGGCAGAGCCGCGAGACGCACGTGGGCCGTGCTTTCGTAGGTGTACTCAGGCAGGTATTGAGGAATCAGGCTGGTGGCCTGACGAAAAAGCTTGGGGTTCTGGAGTTCGCAGAGAGTCAGCAAATTGCCGTGTGCATCCTTTAAAAAAGTCCGGTAGGTAGCGTCCGCCACAGCCCAGCGGCCATCAATATAAACTTCCGCGACTACGTGCTTGGCGGTGTGCTGTGGAGTGAGCAAAAGCAGGCGGCGCGATTCGATGCCCGTACTTCTCGTAAGATTCAGGAACGCGTTTGTGGCCGTGCCACATACATCCAGGAGTTGGCGGTAATTGAGCGTGTCTTCCGGATCTCGCGGCGAAAGCTGCACGGCAGGCGTAGCCTGATTACGCGGGGGACCATAGAGCATCCAGGCAAGAATGGCCTCCGCTTTTTCTTGCTTGCTGGCCGGTTCCGGGATGATGGCGTCGGAGAACCCTTTCAAATATTGACGAACCGAGTATTCCCACACGCCAGTCCACGCGGTGGCAACCATTCCTGCCGCAAGCAATAAATTGCACATCCACCAGATGTAGCGGAAGATTCGGTGGCGATTCACTCGACGTCCTCTCGGGCTAAGAAAGGAATTGTCCTACGACTTGGGACGTCTCGCAAGAGCCGCATAGACAGTAATCATTTGTTCAATTGGCTGATCCCAGTTTAGTGCGGCAGCGGCTGCGGCACAGCCTGCCTGCAGAGAGGCGTAGAGTGCCTGATTTTGAAGAAGCGTCTGAATGCCGGCCGCTAGCGCACTTTCGTCGTGTTTGACCACGAGTCCGGCAATGCCGCCAAGCAATGGGGCGATGCCGCATCGCTCCGTGACAATCACCGGCGTGCCAACGGCAACGGCCTCGGCGGCGGTGTTGCCAAAGTTCTCGTTTTGCGAAGGCAAAATGAAAATATCCGCGTCCCGATAGGCTTGCCATTTTGCAAGGTCCGCAAGCGGCGGAGAAAAATGAACGCGGCCTTCAGGAACAATGGAAACCGCTTCCTTCTTCAGTCTGGCGAGCATGCCGGCTTCATCCGGACCAACAAAGGCGAGATGCACTGGATGCTGGCCTGGTGCTTCGGAGGCCATGACCTTTCCGAAGGCTTTCAGGAGGAGTTGCGGGCTTTTCTTTTCTGAAAGGCGTCCCAGGAACAACAGGAGTTTCGCTTCTGATGGGATGCCTTGTGTTTCGCAAAAGCGGCCCCGCTCCGGCAGGACAGAAGGCACATTTACTCCATTGCGACGCAGAACGATCCTCTCTTTGGGAATTCCACCAGCGATCAGTTCGCACTGTTCCTGTTCAGCCGTGGCAATGATTGCACTTGCCCCGGTGAGCATTTCGCGGCCGTACACGCGATGGTACATGCGCTTCAACCAAAGGCTGCGCACCAGCGGCACAAACATCCCGATAGGCTCGATGACATAGGGAATCTTTTTTTCACCGCAGGCAGCGGCAACGCGCGGGCCGAGAAAATCGTACAACCCAAAAATGTGAGCGACATCGAAATCCTGCAACCGCGCGCCCAGAAAGCGGGTTAGGGCCGGATTCCAGCTTGTGGCGCGATAGTGCAGCCAATTGGCCAGATAAATTGCGGTGACGCCGGCGGCGGTGCGCTTGCGGCCAAAAGGATTGTCTTCGGCGGGCGGTGCGTTCGGAAGTTGCCGGAGTCGACGGTCCAGCCCCCAGTCGGCCGTGAGCACAGTGATCGCGTGACCGCGAGAGGCGAGGCCCTCGGAGAGCGCGCGGACCTTTACGGGCGGACCTCCGAACTCGAAGAAGGGGTCGTAACTCTGGGTGACATTCAGGATTCGCATAGTTCGCGAAGGATCTTCTTGAAAGCTTTGGCGAAAACGCTAAAACGGAAATCGTTTTGTACGCGTTCACGGCCTCGCGCGCCCATCTCTCGCGCCAGTTCGGGGTTGGAAAGCAAGGTGTCAATGGAGGTCGCCAAATGCACCGGATCACCGTGGGGGACGACATAACCGGTAACGCCATCCTGGATCACTTCGGGAGCGCCACCATGCGCACCGCCAATCACGGGCTTGCCGCGAGCCATGGCCTCCAGATAGACGAAGCCGAAGCCCTCGCCCCCGCTCGGCAATGCAAAAATTTCGGAAGCCGCATAGCAGGCGGAGAGTTCACCGTAAGTTAAGCCGGAGAGGAAATGGACATGGCGTTGGACGCCACTCTCTCGCGCAAACGCTTCGAGCCATGGGCGATCATCGCCGGAGCCGATGAGCACGAGTTGCAACTCCGGCCAGCGTAGCAGCAGGCGAGGCAGGGCGGTCATCAGCGTGTCCATACCCTTATAGCGCTCGGTGGCGAGCCATCTTCCCACGGTGAGGATAACGCGCCCGGACGGAAATTCCGGCGGTAAGGTGGCAGCGGGATCGCCGGTGATTTTCGAGTCAAAGTCTGGATCAAGCCCCCAGGGCAGGACGTGAACCTTTTCCGGTCGCACGCCTTGAAGATTGATGACATAGTCCGCGGTGGCGCGGCTGGGAGCAAGTACCACAGAGGCGCTGCGCAAGGCGCGCCGGCGCAGCGCAGGAAGCGGCTCCCACACTTCAATACCGTGGGTACAGACAATGGTTTTCATACGAGGCGCCACCAATCGCATCACGCTTACAATCGGTGCCAGATTCACATGAGCCGCCAACACGAGCTTCGGGTGGCGCTGGACCGCGCGCAACGCGCTTGCGGTAAAACGCGCTTTGCCACGCGCTGCCCCTGTAAAGACAAATTCACGTTTGCCCACTCGCATGCGGTGTAGTTCCTGCGTGTCGTTCAAGCTGAGCATGCGGTATTCCATCTGCCGGGACGCGGCAAATTCGCTGAGAACGAATGCCATGTGGCGGCTGGCTCGCTGGATGCCGCCGGGAGCATCGAGTTCGGGGAAGAGTCCGATGAGCACGCGGTGAGTCTGACAAAACCGCGTGGCCGAATGCAAGGACTGGTGTAGCGAAATGTTCGTGGGTGATTCAGGAGCGGAGATCAACTGTGAGGCGCACAAGATCCCTGAGGGAGTCTAAATAGAGGTCGGCAGGATGCTCGGCGCGGTCATGCACGCCAAAGCCGTAGTTCACGGTTACGGCGAACATCCCGGCATTCCGCGCAGTTTGCACATCCACCTCCGAATCGCCGACCATCGCAGCTTGCGCGGGCGGCACGCCAAGCCGCCGGAGGATGGAGAAAGCGCCCGCGGGATCGGGCTTCTTTTTCTCGAAGCTGTCTCCGCCGCAAATCGAGCGAAAATATCTGGCAAGGCCGAGCCCGTTCAGAATCTCAATACTCATGGCGGTGGGCTTGTTGCTCAAGACGGACATGGGCAAGCCGGAGAGCGAATCGAGGCCTTCGATAACGCC
Organism: Candidatus Acidiferrales bacterium; assembly: GCA_963702915.1. Lineage (GTDB taxonomy): Bacteria > Acidobacteriota > Terriglobia > Acidiferrales > UBA7541 > Acidiferrum. Next base: position 3,448,991 of record OY969770.1, on the reverse strand, counting down.
GGGATAAGGGCGCGTAACATCGAGTTCGTGTTGCTGATAGTAGGTCATGAACAGGGAGAGGCCGGTGCGGCGCTGCTCGTCCGTAGCGTACGGGCCAAGGGCGCTGGCAACCAGTTGCGGTGCACCATGGCCAATGAAGGTCGCCACGAGCTCTGTGGGAAGTTCCGCGCGGCCCGTCTGCCGAAGCATGGCGTTGACGGAGGTGGCGAGGTCGAGTTTGGAATCAATCAGCGTGCCGTCCAGATCGAACAGGAATGCGCGAAGCACCGGAAGAGTTTGGCTCATGAGTGAACGATTATTGTAATACGAGGGCAATGATCCTCCCATCTCGGAGAGAGAAGCAGTGCGGGGTGGTTTCCGGGTTGCCGCCAAATCTTGGGCAAGGATTCAGGGAGAAGTGGACCATCACCTGGGCGGAAAAGAGAGACGAGTTTTTCGAAACGAGTGCACATCACGTAAACTAGAAGGTTGCCCGCACAGCAATACACTTCTTGGGAGTTTCCATGGCCTTGGTTTATCCGTTTCGCGCCTATCGCTACAATCCAAGTGTCGCCGCGTTCGATCGCGTGTTGACGCAGCCCTACGACAAAATCACCCCAGCGATGCAAGAGAAATATTACGCCGCCGACCCGCACAACCTGATCAGCGTGGAAAAAGGGCGGGCGCTTGAGGGCGACACGCCAGAACACAATGTATACACCCGGGCGGCGGTCACGCTGAAGAATTGGATTGCCGAGAAGGTCGTCGTTCAGGACGAAGCGCCGGCCTTTTATGCCTACACCCAGGAGTACACCGTACCAGGCAGTTCGCTGCGCCGGACGAGGCGGGGCTTCATCGGAGCGGGAAAGCTGGAAGACTACTCGGCTGGGATAATTTTCCGGCACGAGCACACCCTTTCGGGACCGAAGGCGGACCGGCTGGAGCTGTTGCGGCACACGCGCATGCATACGGGGCAACTGTTCATGCTGTACGCCGATGCGCAACGACGGGTGGATGCGATTCTGGAAGAAGTGGATAAGGGGCAACCAGCAGTGACGCAATTGGCCGACGAATATGGCGTGATTCACCGTTTATGGCTGATTGCGGAGCCGCAGAAAATCGCGGCCATTCAGCAAGCGATGGCCGAGCAGAAGCTGGCGATTGCCGATGGCCATCACCGCTACGAAACTTCGCTGAACTTTCGGAATGAGTCGCGGACCCGCGCCGCAAAGTTGATCCCTGATGCGCCGTACGAATTCTCGATGATGACGTTCGTCAATACATACAGCGAGGGGCTGACAATTCTGCCAACGGACCGTGTAGTTTCTCGCATGCGGGAATTTTCCTGGAGCGGGGTGCGCCGCTTCCTGGAGCCCTGGTTTGCAACCGAAGTGTTTCCGTTCGCCACGGACGCGCAGCGTCCTGCTGTGGAAAAGGAGTTCTTAACGCGCCTTGCCTCAGGCAAATCCCAGCATGCCATAGGTGTTTACCCCGCGGCGGATGGGGCCAGCCGTGCGTTTTATGTCCTGACACTCCGGCCGGAAGCGGATATTGCGCAACTCCTCCCAGGGACATCACTGCTGCAGCGGCAACTGGATGTGGTGCTGCTGCACCAGGGGATTCTAGAGCCCGCGCTGGGGATCACCGCGCACGCCGTGGCGTCGGAAGCCAACTTAACCTATGAACGGGAAGCAGCGGTGGCCCTGGCCGCGGTGGATCGCGGCGAGGCTCAACTGGCGTTCCTGCTGAATCCCGTGGATGTAGATCTGGTAATGCGCGTGGCGACCTCCGGCGAAGTGATGCCACAGAAGTCCACGGACTTCTATCCGAAACTGCTGAGCGGGATCACCATGTATCGCGTCGCGGAATAAAAAACAAAAAGGACAGGGGTAAACCTGTCCTTTTGGCGGATGCAAACAATCTGAGATGCTTCCGCGAGCTTACTTGGAAAAGCTCGCGACTGCCTCGGCTTCCGTGCCGCAGACATCGAAGATGGTCATCAACTTCGTAATCTGCAGGACTTCCGTGAATTTTGTGCCCAGGTGGCAAAGTTTGAGCGTCGCCCCCTGTCCCTTCGCGCTGTGATGAGAGGCAACCAGAGTGCCAAGGCCGGCGCTGTCAATGAACGTAACATTGTCCATATTCAGCACGATCTTCTTCTTGCCCTCGGCCACCAGCGATTTCACCTTCTCGCGCAGGGCGTTACTCTCTTCGCCCAGTACGATCCGGCCATCCAGCGCCACAACTGTTACGCCGTCCACTTCGCGAGTCGTCAACTTTAAGGCCACTTTAATTTCCTCCTAATCCATCAACGGATCCGGCGGCAACCCGGGCCGGAACCGCAAAGCATATCTGCTTCAAGCTATTTCGCAAAGCGGTCTTTTTCCGGACTAACCGCACTGCGATCAATAGTAATCCGCACAGGACATATAATAACCGCAGACATTGCAAACCAACTTGCAACGCCGCGATTCCAGCCGCTGCGAGCATATCGGGCAAAACCGCGAGGCATCTTCCCAGGAACTTCCGGCTGCCTTGACCGCAGCAACTTCCTTGCTTGCGGACGCCACAGCCGCTTCGCCCCGCACTTCCGCCGGAGCTGATTCTTGCTTCCCGGGATCCTTCACGGCTTTCAGGTTATAGCACAACCCAAGTTCGGGGGAAAGCGTAGAGGGTCCCCAGGGGCAGGCCCGGCAAACTCAGGTAACATTGTAAATCATCCATGCGTCTAATATGGTGTAGGGGTAAGGCAACGGGAATTCAGGGTGATACCATGCGTCAATCACTTCCCTTGGTCTTGGTTCTTTTCTTCACACCGGTTCTGGCACACACCCAACATGCTGGGACTCCTCACATACCTGCGATGGCAGCACATCCCGTGGCGATCGCTTCGGCGGCCTCCGGTTCACATCTAGTGCCTGTGGGCAGCGTCGCCGGTGTCCTTGCCAGTTCGCGTTCAGTTACGGGCGTTCACAAAAACCAGTCCTCGACTCGTGGAACGGTGCGCTCCATTGCTACACCAAAGGTGGTGGGGAAGTCGCAGCCCATTCCATCCACACCCATCCTCACAGGCGCGCCAGTCGCCCAGGATGACCTGGGTGCACCTGGACTGGGGTTTGATTATGCGCACTATGCGGCCGTTCACCCGAATTCCGGCGGGCAACTCTTTGGAGGCGGTTTAGTGCCGTTCGTGGGCGGCAGCTTTTATATTCCGTTCCCAGTCTACCTGGACAACGGAGCAACAGCGGAACCAGCACCGGAAAACGCGCCTGCGGAAGCCGAGCAATCAGTGGAAGATACCGCAGCGCGCCAAGACGCGGCGCCGATATGGTCCCATACGCATTCCAGCGCCCCGTCCGAGCCGGAATCTGAATACGTTTTTGTGAGGCGGGATGGCACGGTCTTTTTTGCCGTCGGCTTCACTTTCGATAGCACGAATCTTCGCTACATCACTCAGGACGGCGTCCGGAAGACCGTGCCCTTGGCTAGCCTGGATCTTACTGCGACACAGCAATTCAACGAACAGCGCGGATTGTCACCGCGGCTGCCTTCCTGAACTTTTCTCTCGAAACGTGCCGGCGAGGGCCGGCCTTGTGTCAGCCTCTGCGGAGTGGTTGCGGCATGACGTAACCCGAAACCGCGGGCAATCCCGCGCGTTCCAGTTGAACCGTGGTGTGCTCGATCGCGAACTCTTCCGCGACCTTCTTCTGAATGGCACAAAGAATTTTTTCACATTCGTCCATGTGCATGTCTGGGATCCGCGCGTGGCAGCTCATGGCATTGTGGCCGCCGCCGAGCGACCAGATGTGCACATCGTGGACTTCCTGCACCGGTTCCACGGTCAGGATGGCGCGGGCGACCTCCTCGATCCGCGTTTCGCGCGGCCGTCCTTCCAGAAGAATGTGCGTCGATTCGCGCAAAATCCCGAAGGATGAGTAGAGCACCAGCAAGCCGATGGCGAGGCCTAGTAGAGGATCGATCCAGGGGGCATTCGTGTAGCCCATGATGACCGCGCCAACGATGATGGCGATGTTAGAGACGGCATCGCCAAAGTTGTGCACTAGGATAGTGCGAAGATTCAGGTCGGCGCGGCCGCGAACCAGCGCCAGTGTGATGCCGCCGTTGACGAGCAGAGCTGCGATGGAAGTCCAGATCATCCAACTCTCGACGACCTCCACCGGTGCGCGCAAGCGTTGGATCGCTTCGTAGCCCAGCCACAAGGAGAGCAGGACCAGGAGAACTGCATTGGTGAACGCCGCTAGGGTCCCTGCGCGGTGATAACCGTAGGTTCTTTCTGAGTCCGCCGGACGCTGTGCCCAGCGCATCGCCACCCAGGAAATTCCCAGCGCGGGAACATCGGAAAGATTGTGGACGGCGTCGTTGAGCAGCGCGACGGAATGTCCCAGGATGCCGCCAAATACTTCGGCAACGACCAGGCCAAGAGTGGCCACCATGGCCCAGGCCAGAACGGACGATCGCATGGATGGATGGTCATGACCATGAGCACACCCGTGCTCGTGATCATGTTCGTGCGCGCGCTGCGCTTCGTGGACGTGCATCTCCCTTATTCTACGAGCTTCGCAAGCGAAGTGCAGCCCTTGGGAGCTGCCCGTTATTGGGAAGTATGACAACACACGCCCGCGATTTCGTTGACGCCCCTAGCCTTGACTGCCACTATCAGAAATGGCAGGGAACCTGCCGCATCGAGCAATCCAAGACAGGGGCACCGGGCCGCGGCACCGGCGGAAATGACCAGTCCTATCGCCAAATTGAGTTTTTGGGGAGTGCGCGGATCCACGCCCACCGTCGATCCGGCAACGTGGCGCTATGGCGGAAACACGCCCTGCCTGGAACTCATCGCGCCAGACGGCACGCAATTCATTCTGGATTGCGGGACGGGACTGCGCATGCTCGGGAGCCGCTGGGCAGCTGCAACAGGCGCAGCTTCACCGGAAACACACATCTTTGTCACGCACTACCATTGGGACCACATCCAGGGGTTGCCTTTTTTTGCGCCGCTGTATGTGGAGAAGAATCAATTCCAATTCTACAGTTTCCGCTCGAAGTTCCTTGGCCGAGATTCCCTGAAACAGGTGTTTGAAGCGCAGATGGCTTTGCCGTATTTCCCGGTGGATTTTTCGGCCATGAGCGCGCGCAGGAAATTCCGCGAAGTAGATGGCGGGGAGAGCTTCAAGGCTGGCACAAACAAAGTAACCGCGCGGTGGTTGAACCATCCGCAAGGCTGCCTGGGATTCCGGATTGAGACTCCCGCGGGTGTCGTGGCCTATGCCACGGACAACGAACCCGGCGACAAGGCGCTCGATCAAAGCTTGCGTGAGTTGGCCGCGGATGCCGACATCTTTATCAATGACGCGCAATTTACTCCAACGCAATTGGACACCACGCGCAAGGGCTGGGGACATTCCTCGTGGCGCGAGGGCGTAAGCGTGGCGCGCGAGGTGAATGCCAAAACGCTGGTGCTGTTTCACCATGACCCGGATTCCACGGACCGCATCGTCGACGAGATTCTCCGCGATGCGCGCGGCGCATTCGACTCTGTGTTCGCCGCGAGCGAGGGAATGGTGATCACGCTGGGAGCGGCGGGCGAACCGGTGCAGGCGCACATGCCGGGCTCTCGCACAGCGCTGCGCCGGGAAGCGCAGTTCCGCGCTTGCGTGAGCGGCGTGACTGCGGATGGCCAGAAATTCGAGGAAGAAACCATTGTACGGGACCTTTCTTTACAGGGTGCGCTGATTTCCCTGAAGCACAGTCCGCGCATCCAGTCCGAACTTCAAGTCACCATGGAAACACCTGGGGCCGAAGGGGTGCAGGAGATGCGGCTGCGCGGCTATGTGGTGCGGCTGGAAGAGGGTGTCGAGCGCGGAACTACGGCCGTCGGTGTCGTGTTTACAGACTAACGCTTCCCGCCGCGCGAAGTGCGGGTACAAGTCCAAATTCCCAGGAACAATCTAGCTGAGATCGGCGATCTTCTTGTCCAGGAAGGCGAGCGCGGCTTCCAGAGACTTGCGGTGATTCGGATTCGTGGCGGTCTGGAGATCGTTCGTGATGCGCGTGCGTGAGAGCTGCAAGTCCCGCCGTTCCTGCTCGCGACGGATTTGCTCGGCGCTCTTGGGGCCTCTACCTTGGGAGTCTGTCACAGATTTTTTCGCTTCCACCTGGGATTCAATGTCTTTACTTTCCCAACCACGTGCCATACCTCTATTTTGACACATATTTCGAGGTCCCAAGGGGATTGCTGCGAAGAATTTTCTGGGTTCATCCCGCGCTGACCGCGCGGCGTTTCGTAGTGGCAGCTGACTCGTGTGGCAGAGCGGCGCGGATGGATTGTTCGGCGAGGCGCGCAAGGCGTTCAGCGAAAAAACTCGCGTATACAAATTCCGCCTTCTGATCGGCCCAGCGAATTTGCAGAAGCCAGCGCGGGTCCTCGCCCTCCACGCGCAAGCCTGTTATATCGGGGGTGGGGATCATCAGAAGCGGGTTGAACTGGGCGTCCAGGGCCCAGATGAGAGTCGGTGAAATAAACAAGCGCACTTCCACCGCAGGAGCGTTTTTGGGCTGATACTCGCCCCCGCTTACAACGGTCTGCGCACCGAGTTCACGCGCCTTGCGATCGGTGCCGGATTCCAGTTCCGCCGGAGGAAGCAAGATGGCCACAACAAACAGGAGCAAACCGAAAATAGCGGTGATCCAGCCGTTCCACAAACTCAGTGGAAGAACCACGATAGCCGCACCAGAGCAGGCCAAGGCGATGCGAAACAACGTCCAGGATTTTTCATTGCGGTGAAGTTGGAGCAGCCTTGGAGAGTGCTGAATGATCAGAAAAAAGGCCACGCCAAAGAAGGCCTTAGCTCGATGGAACAGATTGTCCTCGCTGGTCGAAACAATCGTTGTGGGTGTCGTGCTCATGGGCCGGTCCGCCGCCTATTCTACCTTACCAGAGTGAACTCCGCAGGTAAGTTTCCAAACATCGAACCTCAGCGCGCGGCAGCTCCGAAGGGACGCAATAATAATATCCAGCAAGCGGTTTCTGCCCTCGGCAGAAGCCTATTAGAGCACCACGTCGGTCAAGGCCTTGTGTGCCAAATCACTGGCGCCGGGTCTGCCGACAAGTACGAGTTCAGCCCATTCGGCCGCCGTGCGCGAGAGGCGAACGGCTTCGCTGGTCAGCGATTCAGGTCCGCCGGAATCAGAATTGCCGAAGAAAATGCGCTCCATCGGGCGAGAAGCGATCATGCGATTCCTGGTGTACTGGCCGGGAACGGACATGAACATGGGATGCCCGCGGCGATAGATGCGGATTTCGATGGGATCCACGTTGAACTCGGGGAGAATCCCCTGAAAATCCTTGAGCACTTTGCCTGCGAGGGTCTTGCAGTCCTCTTCATTCAGCAGAATGCCGCGCTCGGATTCGCGCAGCGGCGTGTAGAAGGTGAGGATGTTGTATTTCGGGTGATAACCCGGATTGTTGCGGATGGTCCAATCGGCAACGATGAAATCGGTGAAGGATTTTCCCGGGCACCAGTTGTCGTAGCCCTTGCGATAAATGGGCTTGTCAAAAATCATGTTGACCATGGGGTAGGGCGCATAGCGCATGCGGCGCATGGCCTGCTTCTGGTCGTTGGGTAGTCCCGCAACTATCCGTGCGGCAATGTATTTTGCGGCGCACATCACCACGACCTTGGCGGCCACCGTCGTGACCTTGTCTCCACGCACGTAGGTGATGCGAACTTCGTCCTTATCAGGAACGACGGCGACGACTGTGGCGTCGCTCAACAACTGCTCTCCATACTGGGGTTTCAATAATTCGACGAGCTTATGGGTGATGCACCCGAGTCCACCCGGCAAAATCACACGCTGATCATCGAGGCCTTCAATCAGGTAGCGAGCATCCAGAATGCCGATGAAAGCGGAAGTATCTTCGGTGAAGGCGCCCCAATTGGAAGGGCCATACGCGTCCAACAATTTGCCGACTTCAGGAGCGTAGGCACTGGTGTATTTGGAGAACGGCTCCTGGTCGAGTTCCAACATGCGCTTCTTCGCGTCAATCTCCATCACGTCATCGCGAAATTTTCGGAAACTTACGAGAACCTCCCTGGTGTAGGGAAGACCGCCGAGGCCGGAGCGCCAAATGTCCGGGGCATACCTGCCATTGTCGAGGAGCGGATCAGGCATGGCCACCAGTGGGAGGTCCAGGCCAATTTCCTTGGCGAGTTTGTCGCCGTCATCGCCGCGGTAACCGTAAGCAGAACCCGTGGCGAACACCTGGCCTTCGTACTCTTCCTGGTAGGCATTCCCGCCGAAGTGATCGTCCTTTTCGAGAAGCAGCCAATCCTTGCCGCGGAGGAAATAAGCGGCGGAGAGTCCGGCAATTCCACCGCCGATGATGGCGATATCCACTTTGCGGGTGGCGTCGGGCTTGGGGAAGGAATCGCCGTCGCGAACCTGATGGCAGGTGGCGAAATGCTCTCCCTCGACGAGCCGAGAAGGCACCCGGCCGGGAGGCTCGGCCACGAGTGCTTCGTTGATGGGACACCCGGAAGCAATGGAACCGGCCACAACGTACTTGATGAAATCACGGCGTGTATGAGACATACGAATCAATGCTCCTAAGGTGTTTCCAGCAGTTCTCCCGAGTTCACTGCGAATTTGTCTCCCGCAATTTCTGCGCGAAGACGGCCACACGGCGGCCACTCCCTGGTTCAACCAATGCTCAAAAGGTCGGCGGGGTATTCACCCATAAGAGCCAGGCTTCGGAACGCCCCGAGTTTCTCCAACGATGCGGCGTGGAACTTTCAAAATAGAGACTGTCACCGGATTTCAGGACGTAGTGCTCTTGCTTGTTCAGCCAGATTTCGAATTCGCCTCGCAAAACGTACAGAAACTCCTCGCCCTCATGAGCGTAGGATTCCCCGCTGCCCCCGCCCGGTTTGATTCGGAAGATGTGCGGCTCCATCGCGGTGTTGCCCCAGGCGAGGAGTTCCATGCGGACGCCCGGCGAGGTTTCGAGAACTTTACGTTGCTCGGGGCGTACAAGATGCTGAGCCTCGCCGTTGGTATCAAACAGAGACATGATGCTTGTTCTGTAGAAGCGCGCGATGCGACGCAGCGTGGCCACCGAGGAACGCATCTGTCCGCGTTCCAAGGCGCTAAGAAAACCGACGGAGACGTGGGTGGCGCGGGCCACTTGGGCAAGCGAAAGCCCGCGGCGCACGCGCAAACGCCGGAATCGCTGGCCAGGATGCTGGGGAACATCGGCGGGGGTGGTGACGAAGCCCTGCTTTTTCAGGACGTGCACAATGGCCGGGGGATTCAAGCCGCGGGCGCGCCGCAGAAAAATCGCGCGCTGCAACAAGCGCACATCGGCTTCCGTGTATATGCGATAACGGCTCTTGGTGCGTTGCGGGCAGATCAGTCCCAACGCTTCCCACGATCGCAAAGCGGAAGACGAAATGCCCAGGCGCGCCGCGACCTCCGAGATGCGCAAGCGGCTCGGCGCGGCCAAAGAATCCGATGGCTTGGAGAAATTCTTTCTGCTTGACACGGCTCCCGGCTTTCTCTAAGTTTGCTGGATTATAGTAAGGTTCCCGGGCTCGTAGCAACCACGAAGAATCGCAAAAATAGGGATTGGGGTTCTCGTGAATTTTAGGGGTGATTTTAGATGAATCAAGCATCACGGCTTGCGCAACTGCAGTCTGTCTGTTGCCGGTATATTTTCCTATTGGCCCTCTTTCCCATGGTGTTCCTGCTTTGTATGCCTGATGCGGGCGCGCAGAGTACCGGCGGCCGCATTCGCGGCACGGTCACAGATGAGAGCGGAGGCGCCATAGCCGGCGCCAAAGTGATCTTGATCAATGAGGGCACGAATGCCGCGCGCGAAGTACTGACCTCGGCCACCGGCGAATACCTCTTCCTGGAAGTGCCGGTGGGCACGTATACGGTGGACATCAACCAGCCGGGATTCAAGAAGTATTCGCGCAAGGGTATCGTTCTCGTCTTGAACGAAATTGCCTCGGTGGACATTACCTTGCAAGTTGGCTCGACGGTGGACACCGTGGAAGTGACCGGCGCGCCGCCGGTGATTGACACCACCACGACGCAGCTCGGCGCGGTCATGACGGACCAGTCGGTGCGTGAATTGCCCCTGAGTACGCGCAATACCTATCAGTTGCTGCAGTTGCAGCCTGGCGTTCAATCGCAATTGGGCGCGGATCTGTTTTATGGCAGCAGCAACCCGGGGGTAGTTTCGGTGAATGGCGGCCGCGGCCGGTCCAACAACTACATGGTGAATGGCGGCGATGGCAACGACATCTTCGTGAACGGCCCGGCGATTCAGCCGTCCCCTGACGCCATCGAGGAATTTCGCGTTCTGACGAACACATTTGACGCGGAGTACGGGCGCAACTCGGGGTCAGTGGTCAACGTGGTCACCAAATCCGGAACCAATTCCGTGCACGGCGACGTTTACGAATTTTTCCGGAACAAGATCTTGAATACCAAGGGATTCTTTGACACCACGGTTCCGGACTACAAGCAGAATCAGTTCGGCGCCACGCTGGGCGGTCCGATCAAGAAGGACAAGACATTTATCTTTGGTTCGTACGAGGGCGATCGCTTGCGCCAGGGCATCTCTTCCGGCCAAGTTCTCCTGCCAACAGCAGCGGAAGCCGGGGGAGACTTTTCGGCGGACGGGACGCAGACGCTGGGCGGTTCAGTCACGACCTCGCAATTTGCGCAGACGTTAATCGGCGTACCTGGCCAACCCAGCCAACCTGGCCGCCCTGGCTGTTATAACGCCATCGCCTCGACCCCGGGAGCCGCACAACTCACAGACCTGGCGAACGGGTCATCGACCGCGCCAGTCTCTTATGACTCGATTTTCCCAAACGGCAAGATTCCCACGGCGTGTTTTGATCCCACGGCCAATGCGCTCTACCAAAACTATGTAGCGCCTGTAGGGACGGGAACCGTGTCGTATGCACCGGACCGCAAAGATCGCGAAGATCAATTCACGCTGCGCCTCGACCACAACTTTTCGACCACCCAACACTTCACCGCTTACTATTATTTCGATGACGATGACCGCGTCGATCCTTTTTCCGACTTTCAAGCCGCCGGTTCGAACGTTCCGGGATTTGGCGCCATCTTTAAGACGCGGGTCCAGCAGTTGAATGTAAGCGAGACCTCCACCATTGGCTCGACCGCAGTTAACGAGATGCGATTTAACTACTTCCGGGAAGGCCAGGGAAACCTGGATCATCCCGTGAACACGCTTAACTTGCACGATTCATGCGGTTCGCTTGTACCAGCGGCGAGTTGTTTTGCCGATCCCAGCAATCCCGCGTATGGGATTACCACGAACATCCCGGGCCGCGAGGGCGTACCGTTCGTGCAGGTCCTTGGCGGCTTTACAATCGGGAACAACTTTGAGGGAGAACTCCCGCAGACGGGAAATACCTACCAGTTTTCCGACAATTACAGCAAGGTGATGGGGACGCACAGCCTGAAATTCGGCGGCGATCTTCGCGACCAGAAATTCAATCAGTTCCTCTACTACGACATCAACGGCGACTTTACAATTCAGGGCAGCGGAGCGTTGAACTCCGTTGGATCCAGCGACGCATATCCCAACTATTTCCTGGGTGTGCCGTATTCCTATTCGCAAGGCGCGGCCCAGGCGGAAGACCTAACCAACTACGGCCTCTACTTGTTTGCGCAAGACAGTTGGAAGATCAGGCCAAACGTCACGTTGAACTATGGTTTTCGATGGGAGCTGAACACGCCCTACGTGGATAGCGGGAATCGCCTGCAAACATTCCGCCCGGGGCAAGACACGACCAAGTATCCGTGTTGGTTATCCCAAGCAAGCGCCACAGCGCTGGGCACCACCCCGAGAGATTGCGGGCCGACATCGCCGAACAATGCCTACTTCCCCACAGGGTTGGTATTTCCTGGGGACCCCGGTGTGCCACAGGGCCTTACAACAACCTACTACAAAGCGTTTGCTCCGAGAATTGGATTGGCCTATAGCCCGGGCTGGACCGAGGGCCCCTTGGCGAAGCTCACCGGTGGCCCAGGAAAATCCACGATCCGTGGCGGGTATGGAATTTTCTATAACCCCATGGAGCAATTGGTGATGGAGCAGTTCAGCGCCGAACCGCCGTTCGGTGTCAGTTCGTTGCTTTCGAGCCCGCTCTTCAACACCCCGTATTTGGGACAGAATGGCTTGCCATCCCCGAACAACGGAGGGGCGATCATCCATCAGACTCCAACTACACCTTGCTTTGATCCCGCCGGACCGAACGGCTGCGTGGACTGGTCACTGTTCCGCCCGCTTCTGCTCTACGGAGAATTCCAGCCGCACCTTCGGACGCAATATGCGGAGCAGTACAATTTCACGATTGAGCGGCAATTGACTTCCGATATGCTTCTTCGTGTCGCCTATGTGGGCACACAAGCGCATCACCTGCTGGCTATTCACGACCTAAACTATGGAAACACGCAGACGTGCTTGGACTTGAACACAATCAATGGTGCTGGAACTTGCGGGGCTGCCAGCGCGGATTACCAGTATTCTGTCATGTTGCTTCCTGGTGAAACCATCCACATGCCGTACATTCCAGGGTCAGTGGCGAATGGGCCAAATATCCCTTGCCCGTATGCAAACCCGAACAATCCAGCGGGTTGCATAATCACGAACCCGTCCACCAGCAACGTCGGGATACCCATTAATCTGGTCGGCATCCGCCCGTATTCCTCTCCCAATTGCAATCCCATCGCAAACACGGGTTGCCCGGCTGATGGAATACCCGTGTTCAGCAACATCTTTGCCGAAGATACCATCGCCAACTCGAATTACAACGGCCTGCAAGTCTCGTTGGATAAGGATTTTTCGCACGGATTGCTGTTCAAGGCCTCTTACACGTTTAGCAAGGCAATTGACCAGGGCGCGTCCTTCGAAAACGAACTGAACCCCATCGATCCCCGCGGGACACGCGGTCTGTCGCTGCTAGACGCAAAAAACCGCTTTGTTTTCAGCCCGGTTTGGGAGTTGCCGATTCCAAAGAAAGAAGGAATGGCCGGAAAGGTCGCCAACGGCTGGCAAGTATCTGCCATCGTCACCTACCAGAGCGGTTTCCCCATTCGCGTGCAGAACCAGGACGACGCGGAGTTGCAGAGCAGCTACTTCTTTGAGGACGCGAACACGCCCTACTCGACCGGCCCGGTTCAGTTTGTGAACCCCAAGGTAAACACGGGAAGCGGCAATTTCTGGTTCAATCCGAACACCTTCTGCGACCCGTTTAGCACGTCGTGTCCACAGCAACTGGGGACATTCGGCAATACACCGCATGCCTTGTGCTGCGGCCCGGCGTTGAGCAATACGGACCTGGTGATCGCCAAAAAAACTCCCATCTCCGAACGGTTGACCACGGAATTCCGCGCGGAGTTCTACAACGCTTGGAATCACACCGAGTTTGAAAACCCCGATGGGAATTTCAGCGACTCCACCTTCGGCCAAGTGCTCAAGACGCGTGATCCCCGCGTCATGCAGTTTGCGCTCAAGCTGATGTTCTAAATTATCTGGTTCGAGTGGAACCCGCAGAGAACGCCTCGGCATATCTGGGGCGCTTTCGCGCCAACGGAAATGCGAAGCCCTGCGGAACCGCTCCTCCACTTGGCTTCGAGCTCAAAGGAAGGCGTAAGATAGATTCGCAGTACGTCTCATTACCGCGAAGTTTACCTCGCCCAAACTGACCGCAGGGAACAGACCTGCCCCAGGTGACCGCTTAGGAAGGCCAGCCTGCATGGAGTACGCCAATGCAAGAAGCACTACTGAAGGAACTCGCTCTGTACGAGAAGCGTACGCCCAAATCCGCGGAGGCTCACAAAAAAGCGGAGAAACGTATCCCCCTGGGCGTGGCAAGCAACTACCGCGCCTACGATCCTTACCCGATCTTCGTGGCCGAAGGTCATGGCAGCAAGATCGTGGACATCGACGGCAACGAATACATTGACCACAACCTGTGCTTTGGCGCGCTAATGGCCGGCCACGGGCATCCCGCGGTGGTTAAGGCGGTCCAATGGGCTCTGCAGAATGGCACTACGTTTGGCATGCCCCACGGTATGGAAGCGGAACTCGCCGAAGAAATTTGCGCGCGCTATCCCGTTGAAATGGTGCGCTTCGGCTCCAGCGGTACGGAAGCGACCATGCACGCCTGCCGTATCGCCCGCGCCGCCACCGGCCGCAACATAATCCTACGTTTCGAGGGCTGCTACCACGGCCTGCACGACACCGCGCTGGTCAGCGTGAAACCAAAGGAAGAGGACTTTGGCGATATCAATGCGCCGAATTCCGTGCCAGGCGGCTTGGGTGTGATCAAGCCGGTGCTCGACAACGTAACTGTGGCCACGTTCAACAACTTGTCCAGCGTGGAACATCGCTTCAAGCAATTCCCCGGCCAGATTGCCGCCATCATCCTCGAACCGATCATGATGAACGTGGGCATCTGCATGCCGCAACCCGGCTTTTTGGAAGGATTGCGCGAAATCTGCAACAAGAATGGCGCGCTGCTGATCTTCGATGAAGTGAAGACCGGCGCAAAGCTCTGTTGGGGCGGCGCCAGCGAATACTTTGGCGTGAAGCCCGACATCATCGCCCTGGCAAAGTCGATCGGAGGCGGCGTGCCGCTGGCGGCGTTTGGCGCAGGGCGCCAGATCATGGACTTGATCGTTCAACACAAGGTTTTCCACGGCGGCACGTACAACACGAACCGGCTCGCTATGGCGGCGGGCCTCGCTGTCTTCCGTGAAGTGCTCACCCGGGAAAACTATGCGTACGTGGATAAACTCGGCAAGAAACTCGCCGAAGGCTACCGCGCAATCCTGAAGAAAACCGGCCTGAAGGCGTATGTGGCCCAAGCAGGAGTCAACGGCGCGCTGATGTTGTATCCGCAGGAGATCCGGAACTACCGCGACTGGATAAAGATTGATATCGACCTGTGGCGGCAATTCTGGTTCGGCATGGTGAATCGCGGCGTCCTGGCGATGCCCTACTGGTGGGATGAACAGTGGACCATTTCCGTGCAACACAGCGAAGCAGACATTGACAAACACCTCGCCGTATTCGAAGAAGTCGCGACGGGGCTGGCCAAGACGCAGCAGGACCGCGGCGCGCAATTCGTCGGCGTCGCCGGACACTAAGGAGCGACAAGATTGAGCGACGAGGTCACGACGGCGAAACCAGTATCGTTATCTCCCGCTGCAGAGCTTCCGCAATTGAAGCGCGTGCTCGGGCGGCGTGACCTCATCCTGCTATTCGTTGTCGCCGTCTTTAACCTTAACGTGCTGCCCTCCATCGCGGCTAACGGCGGGGTCACCATCTGGCTCTGGCTGATTTCGTTGATCCTTTTTTTCTGGCCGCAAGGAATCGCCGTCATCGAATTGGCGCATCGCTATCCCGGCGAGGGCGGCGTCTATCTTTGGGCCAAGGAAGTCTTTGGCGATTTTCACGGCTTCCTTTCCGGCTGGTGCTACTGGACCAACAACATGATGTACGTGCCGACGGTGATGTTGTATTTCGTCGGCGTCTCTGTGTTTGTGTTGGGCCCCAGCCACGCCGGCCTTGCCGACAACCGCGTGTTTGCCCTGATTGCTTCCGTTGTGCTCCTCGGTCTTCTCGTTGTTTTGAACGTTATGGGCCTTGGCGTGGGCAAGTGGATCAACAATCTTGGCGGCATTGGCACGTTTGTCGCTGCATTTTTGCTGATGGGCCTCGGCGTCATAGTCTGCCTGAAATTCGGCACAAATATTCGCTGGTCGGATTTCCAGGTTCCCGCCAATCCGCGATTTGTTCTGAATTCGTTTGGGGTCATTTGTTTCGGCTTGGTTGGATTGGAGCTTGCCTCCGTAATGGGCGACGAAATAGAGAATCCCCGCAAGACTTTGCCCGGCGCGGTGGCGTGGGGCGGCGTGCTTTCCGGCTTCCTTTATATTGGGGCAACCCTGACGTTGCTGGTGGCCGTGGACAAGAACAGCATCAGCGTGCTACAGGGCATTGTGCAAGCAGTTAGCCACATGGCTTCGCAGGTCGGCGTCGCCTGGATCGTGGCCCCGTTCGCTTTTCTGCTCAGCTTGTCCATCGCGGGGATTGGCTCGGCGTGGTTGGGCGGCTCGGCGCGTATTCCGTTTGTGGCGGGCCTCGATTCCTACATGCCCTCGTGGCTCGGAAAGATTCACCCGAAATACGCCACGCCCTATGCCGCGCTGATCGTACACGCAAGCGTCTCCCTGATTCTGGTGATTGCCAACTTTTTGGCTACGGGGGGCGTGCAGGAATCGTTCCAACGCCTCCTGTCGCTCGCGGTAGTCTTGCAACTGATTCCGTTCCTTTACATATTTGTCGCGCTCCTGAAAATCGCTGCGGACAAGAAATTCCTGCGCAGGCACTACGCCAAAGGAACGCTCATTTTCGCCGGGGCGAGCGGGTTGAGTACCACGATCCTCGGTATTGCCCTGGCTTTTTTCCCGGCGCAGCAAATTACGTCGCTCGTTTCGTATGAAATCTGGATGGTAGGCGGAACTCTTCTATTCATCGGGCTGGCAGCTTTTTTCTTTTTTGTGTACGGCAGCAGGAAAGCGGCGCGGAAGCTAGCGGCGAGTTCCCCGGCAGTATAGGAAAGTGGATTTTGGAGGCAGTTTATGTCTACAACGGCAAAGCCAACGGTGAAAACCTACCAGAACTATATTAATGGGCAATGGGTTGCGGGTTCGTCCGGCGTAACGTTCCCCGTCTATGACCCCTCAACAGAAGAGGTGATTGCCCACGTGGCCTCGGCAACCGCTGCCGATGTAGACAAGGCTGTGAAGTCCGCGCGCGCCGCGTTTGACTCCGGCCCATGGTCGCAAACCACGGCGCAGGATCGCGGGCGCATTCTCTTCAAAATTGCCGATAAAATCCGTCAGAGCACCGCGATGTTGGCAGAAACCGAAGCGCGCAACTGCGGCAAACCCATCGTGGAAGCCGAATATGACATCGCCGATGTGGCTACCTGCTTTGAATATTATGGCGGGCTGGCGAATAAGGTGACGGGCCAGGTGAATCCCGTGCCCGCGAACGCTCTCAGCTTCACCTTACGAGAGCCGGTGGGCGTCGCCGCGCAGATTATTCCATGGAATTTCCCTCTTTTGATGGCAGCGTGGAAACTGGCTCCGGCGATCGCCGCGGGATGCACCTGTGTTTTGAAGCCCGCAGAGCAGACGCCGCTGACGGCGATGGAACTGGCCAACTGGTTTGAGGAAGTGGGGCTGCCGCCGGGCGTGATCAATGTCGTAAACGGCGCGGGGGAAATCACCGGCGCGGCGCTGGTCGCGCATCCCGGCGTAGACAAGGTGGCGTTTACGGGCAGCGCGGCCGTCGGAAAGATCATCGTGAAGAGTGCCGCCGACACCCTGAAACGCGTAACGCTCGAACTGGGCGGCAAATCGCCAAATGTATTTTTTGCTGATGCGGATTGGGAAGCCGCCGTGGATGGCGCGCTTTTCGGCGTGTTCATCAATCAGGGCGAAGTTTGCTCCGCGGGCAGCCGCGTTCTCGTAGAGAAGAAAATCTACATGAAGTTCGTGGAAGCCATGACGGAAAAGGCCAAGCGTATCAAACTCGGGCCGCCGCTGGACCGTGAAACGAAAATGGGTCCGCTGGTCAGCAAAGAGCAATATGACCGGGTCACCTCGTATCTCGAAATTGGCAAGAAAGAGGCCAAGACCGCGATTGGTGGAGGCAGGCCGAAGGCGTTCGGCAAAGGCTACTATGTCGAGCCGACCATTTTTTATGACGTGCAAAACTCCGCGCGCATCGCCCGCGAAGAGATTTTCGGCCCGGTAGCCAGCGTGATCCCTTTTGAAAATGAAGCGGAAGCCATCCGCATCTCCAACGACACACCATACGGACTGGCCGCGGCGGTTTGGACGCGCGATATCTACAAGGCGTTTCGCGTCGTAAAGTCCATTCGCGCGGGGATCGTGTGGGTAAATCACATGCAGCCCACGTACGTCGAAGCGCCCTGGGGCGGCTACAAACAGTCCGGGTTCGGGCGCGAACTCGGACCATGGGGTCTCGAGGAATATCTGGAGACCAAACAGGTTTTCGTCAATCTCGATGAAGCGCCGATTGGCTGGTACTGATTATTTGCGATAGATCGACAGAAATTCGCACAAAGGAACAAGGAACCATGAAAACGATTCAGATTCGCACCGAAATTCCCGGCCCCAAGTCGCGCGCGTTGGTGGTGCGCCGTCACGCTGCCATTCCGCGGGGCCCGGCCCTGGTGACGCCCGTCTGCGCGGCGAAAGCCGAAGGCGCTTGGATCGAAGATGTGGATGGAAATCGTTACCTCGATTTTGCCGGCGGCATAGGGTGTCTGAACACTGGCCATCGCCATCCCCTGGTGACGAAGGCCCTTCACGAGCAGGTGGACAAGTTCCTGCATCTCTGCTTCGGCGTGACTCCCTACGAGTCCTACATCGCCCTCGCCGAAAAACTGAACGCCCTCGCTCCCATCAGCGGGCCCAAGAAAACGATGTTCATCAATTCCGGCGCCGAAGCCGTGGAAAATGCGGTAAAGATCGCGCGCGCCTACACAAAGCGCCCAGCCGTGATTGCCTTTGAGGATGCGTTTCATGGGCGCACGCTTTTGACCATGACACTCACAAGTAAAATCAATCCGTACAAGGTCGGTTTCGCCCCGTTCGCCCCCGAGGTCTACCGCATTCCTTACGCCTATTGCTATCGCTGCTCGTACACCAAGACGTATCCTTCCTGTGAGACGTATTGCGCGCGGCATCTGGAAGACACCTTCCGCCGCCTCGTGGAAGCCAATTCCGTCGCGGCGATCATCGCGGAGCCCGTTCTCGGCGAAGGCGGATTCGTTGTCCCGCCAAAGGAGTTTTTCCCGGTGTTGCGCGAAATCTGCACCAAATACGGAATTGTGCTCATTGCGGATGAAGTGCAGAGCGGCGCTGGTCGCACCGGCAAATTCTTTGCTGTCGAACATTTCGGCGTTGAGCCGGACCTGATCGCCACCGCGAAATCCATCGGAGGCGGATTGCCCCTTGGCGGTGTAACCGGGCGCGCGGAAATCATGGACGCCGCGATTCCAGGCGGGCTCGGCAGCACCTTTGCCGGCAACCCTGCTGCATGCGTGGCGGCGCTTGCTTCCATCGAAGCCATCGAAAAGGATGGCTTGCTGGCGCGTTCCACGTCCATTGGCAAGCGTTTCGAGGAACGCGCAAAAGGTTGGCAGAAAAAATGGCCGCTCATCGGTGACGTTCGCGCTCTCGGCGGCATGTGCGCGTTTGAACTCGTCCGCGATCGCGAAACTCGCGAACCCGCCAGCGCGGAAACCAAGGAATTGGCGAAGTACGCCTACGAACATGGCCTAATCACCATCACGGCCGGGACCCTCGGCAATGTCATGCGCATCCTGGTGCCGCTGGTTGTCTCCGACGAGCAGTTCGATGAAGGCCTTGACGTGCTCGAAGCGGGGCTCGCGCACGTCGCCGAGACTAAGCAAACGGTTGTCTCCCACGCTTAAGCCCACAATTCTCCCATTTACCACCATTCCAAGCTGTGCACCAACAGGTGACAAAAATGTTGCTGTGGTCGAAGGGTGTGTCAAGATGAGCACGACAGGTCCCGCGACGATGCGGAGAAATGGAATGCGACAACCATGGCCATGGTGAGCACGGGGAGTTCGCAGGGAACAGCGGTGGCGGTCGGAAGTGAAAAGTATCCTGCCGCGTTAGCAATGGTAACGGTGCTGTTTTTCTTTTGGGGCTTTGTGACGGTATTGAACGACATCCTGGTGCCCCATCTGAAGTCCGTATTTGATTTGAATTATACAAAGGTAATGCTGATTCAGTTTGCGTTCTTCACGGCTTATTTCATTTTTTCCATTCCATCGGCGAAGATCATCGACACAATCGGTTACAAGAAAACAATGGTAGTGGGTCTGGTGACCATGGCTCTCGGCGCTTTCCTGTTTGTGCCGGCGGCCAGCGCTCTGTCTTATCCCCTGTTTCTCACGGCTTTGATGGTGCTCGCTGCAGGCATCACGGCTCTGCAGGTTGCGGCCAATCCGTATGTAGCCGTCCTCGGACCGCCACAAACGGCGTCAAGCCGCTTGAACTTGACGCAAGCCTTTAACTCCCTCGGGACCACCATCGGTCCTTATGTAGGGGGGTTGTTTATCCTGGGCGCTGTCGCCGCAAAGAAAGATGCGATCGCCAATATGTCGGCCGAAGCAGTGCGCGCCATGCACATACAGGAAGCCAGCACGGTGAAACTTCCATACATCGTCATCGGACTGGCCTTGATTTCCTTTGCCGTGCTTATCGGATTGTTCAAGCTGCCCGACATCCCCGAAGCGAGGAGACTTGCGGATGGACGGCATGACGAAAGCATGTGGAAGTATAGGCACCTGATCCTCGGCTGCGTCGCAATCTTCGTTTACGTTGGTGCCGAGGTTTCAATCGGGAGTTTTCTGATCAACTATTTCAAAGAGCCTGAAATCGGAAACCTGCCGGAGATTATCGGAGCGAAATTTGTCGCCTACTACTGGGGCGGAGCCATGGTGGGACGCTTCATTGGCTCGGCCATTCTCCAGAAAGTGAAAACGGGAACCGTCCTGGGAGTTGCGGCGCTCTTCGCTTGCGCGCTGGTGTTGACATCCATGCTTTCCACCGGCCATGTCGCCATGTGGAGCATTATCCTCGTCGGCTTCTTCAACTCCATCATGTTCCCCAGCATCTTCACGCTGGGAATCGCTAAATTGGGTCCGCGCACGGGCGATGGTTCGGGCCTTCTGATCATGGCGATTGTGGGTGGAGCGATCCTACCTGTTGCGCAGGGAGCTATTGCGGATCGCATCGGCATCCATCACGCATTCCTGCTCCCGGTGCTTTGCTACCTTTATATAGTTTTTTACGGTTTACGTGGATCGCGCCCCGTGGGTGTTGAGTAAGCGCTACCGAACGCGGCGTTGGCAATTCCCCGAACACAGAGCACCAAGCTGAGACTACATCCGCGGCGCGCAGCTGGAGGCGCGAACGATCAGCTCTGGCTCGATGGCGATCTCTTCGACGAATGGCGCGCGGTCTTCGATGCGGTCGAGCAGCGTTTGCGCCGCAATTCGCCCCATCTTGGAAAGCGGCTGGCGCACCGTTGTAATGGGCGGGATGGAATAAGTCGCCAGCGCGATGTCATCGAATCCCACCACCGAAATATCCTCGGGGACACGCAGCCCCGCTTCCTGAAAAGCGCGCATGGCGCCAAGCGCGGAAATATCGTTATAGGCGAAAAGCGCGCTGAACGGAACATTTCTCGCAAGAAGTGCTTTGCCTGACGGATAACCCAGCAAAGGTGTCGATTCCAATCCTTCCAACTGAACGACCAATTCCGGGCGAATGCCCAGGCCAAGTTCCTGGGAAACCTCCTGAATGGCATCCCAGCGAGCAATGGTGTCCGAGCTTTGCAGACTCCCGCGCAAAAAGGCGATGTTCTGATGGCCCAACTGTTTCAGATGTCCTAACGCCAGCTCCGCCGCACGGTGGTGATCCAGTACAATATTGGTTACGTTCTCCACTTTTTGGTGCCCGGCAACCGCAACCGTGGGCAGCAGTGGTTCGTGGCCAATCGAGGTATCGATGGTGATGATTCCCTCGACACCGCGCGACATCAACATCTGCGAGTAGCTTCGCAAGAGTTCCGGATCGTGGCGATGCGCGACCGTCAGGAAAAAGTAATTATTCTCCCGGAGATACGCTTCGATTCCGCTGCATACCATCCCGCCGTAGACGTCTCCAATCTCTTCCGCAATGACACCTACGGTGAGACTGCGTTGCACGCGCAGCGACCGCGCGAAGAAATTCGGGCGGTAATTCAGTTTGCGGGCGGCATCCATGACGCGTGCGCGTGTGTGGGGCGGGATGGAACGCGCCGCGGGAGAGTCATTCAAAACGGCGGAAACCGTGCCGGCCGTGAGCCCCAAATGGTCTGCAACTGCTCGCAGCGTAACCGCGCCAGATTTCCGGGGGCGTACTGATTTCATGGATTTCATAAACGGTTCAGATCCTCGTTAGAGGAATCTCCTCGAAGAACCAGGACAAATCCAACTTGTTACGGACTCGCCAGTATTGCGAGCCGAGACCATACACGTGGCTCCATTCTAGCGCAATCTCAATGGGAAAGATGTAGCGGAAGGTACATGACAGGAAAAGAACGAGATGTTGCTGAGAGTCATGACTCATCACATTGCACTCAGATTCGAGCCGATTGGCAGGATCGAAATTCCCGCAAAGGGCAAACTTCAATGCGCCATCGCCGCGGCTCATCGGCTGCAGCCATTCTCTTCCAGAAAGATAAACGATTTTCTAAGTGAATTACAAGAAGTGTGGCTTATAATCGCGCAGGGGCAGCCATCAATCGTAGAACCTTTGTCAAAAACATGGCCTTGCTGTGGGCAGCGGACCATGTATTGAGCGCGCAGAAATAAGAGAGAGAAAGCGGATGAAACTCACGCTGTTGCGGTTAGCCTTGGCAGGTTTGCTGGTGTTGTGTGGACTCTACGGCCGATCAGGCACTTTGATGTTGGCCACGCCTGTTCAACGCGATTTTGATGTGAAGGATTTTGGCGCCACGGGAGACGGCAAAACGCTGGACACTGCGGCCATCACTAAAGCCATCCGCGCGGCCAATGCGGCGGGCGGCGGCCATGTGATCTTCCCGCCTGGCGTCTATTTGACAGGAACCTTCGAACTGCTGAGCAACGTGACGCTGGATGTGGAAGCAGGCGCGGTCATTCAAGGAAGCAAAAATCTCGCCGACTACGCTCCCATCGATCGGTATGGTTTTGGCAAAACGTACGGGACAAACAGCACAGGTGAAGGCAACCTGCTCGGGATCATTGTGGCGCGGAAAGCGCAGAACATTGCCATTATCGGGCAAGGCGTGATTGACGGCAGCGGTGACGATTGTTTTGATTTCAATAAGCCACATTACGGGCTCGATTTCGATCCCCAGTACACGCGGCAAGGCGCGGATTTCATGAAGGGCATACTCGAATTGGGCGATGGCCCCGTTGAAACCAAGGCCACGGGCCGTCCCGGAACGATGATCGTCTTCGCGGAGTCCCGCAACATCCTGGTGCGCGATATTACCTTCCGGAACGCTCCCAACTGGACGTTTCATCTCGATCACTCGCAAGCCATCGTGGTGACGGGAGTTCACATCTTGAACGATTTGTTGCTCCCCAATAACGATGGGATTGACTGTCTTTCCTGCCAGGACGCACATTTCTCCGACTGTGATATCCACGCCGGCGACGACGATTTTGCTTTCTATGGCAGCGAAAACGTCGGCGTCGCCAATTCGTCTTTGGAATCCCGTTCCGCCTCGATTCGCATGGAGAGCACCCGCTACGCCACGTTCAGCAATCTCACCATTCATTCAAACCGCGGCATCGGTATTTTTGAGCGCAGCGGAACAACAGCCCACGTCCTCTTCTCCTCAATTTTGATCGATACGAAACTCCTGACGGGCCATTGGTGGGGGAAAGCGGAACCCATCTTCATCGCCATCGGTCCGCCAACGAGTGCGGGCGCGAAGCCCGAAGTGCGTGACGTGCGTTTCACGGATATCACTGGCGAAGCGGAAGGAGGCATCGTTGCTTACGGCGACCTGCATGCCTGGGTCCACGACATCGTTTTCGACCAGGTGAAGTTCCGCATCCGCGCGCCGCGGCCAAAGGTGAGCGAACTCGCCGGCGGCAATTTCGATTTCCGCTGGACCGCCACGGAAAAGGCCAATGCCGTATTCAAGCACGATATTCCCGGCCTCTACGCGCGCTACATCGATGGCTTCGATATTCGTGGTCTTACCATCGAGTGGGCCGAGGATGTTCCCGCCTATTTCTCGAATGCCATCGAGTGCGAAGATTTCAAGCGGCTCAACGTGGACGGGTTTTACGGCCGGCAGGCGCCTCACACCTCCGCGAAGGAATCCATTTCTCTCCGTCGCGGACAAGATGTGAGCATCCGGAATAGCAAGGCTGCGGCGGGTACTTCCATTTTTCTTTCAGCTACCGATCTCATCGGCGAAGGCCTATTCTCAGGAAACGATCTGCGCGGAGCGAGGCAAGCATTTGCCTCCGGTAATGAATTCACACTGTTTGGGAATCTGATGCCTGAACAACGCTAGCAATTCTTGAACCCTGGATGTCCTTATGCGTACGGCTATGAAATTTCACCGAGCAGTGGGCCATGGCGTGTGAGCTGGGAAACAGCCAGGAAGTGAGGATGTCATGTGGCAGACAATCGGCGTACGAATCGCGTCTGTTTTATTTGGCTTGGCCTTGATAATCCCATCATGTGATAGAGCACAGGAACCTGAAAAGGAAAAGACGGTCCCTCCTGCCAAAATTAATTATGTCCCGGCAAACGGCGAGAACTATCGGAAATTCCAGGATGAAGCAGAGACCATGCTGCGTCAGGATGTTCTCGCCGTGTGGTTCCCGCGAACCGTCGACCACGAAAACGGCGGCTTCCACTCTAATTTCTCCCGCGACTGGAAGTCCGAACCCAGCATGGGCAAGTTTTCCGTTTTCCAGGGCCGCATGACCTGGGTGGCCTCCACGATTTCCTTGCGCCGGCCCGAACTGAAAGACGAATTCCTCCCAATTGCCCGGCACGGTCTGGAGTACCTCAGAAACGTATTGTGGGACAAAGAAGACGGCGGATTCTACTGGGGCCTTCAAGACGACGGCAAGATTTCCCCTTTCTATACGGATGGAAAACACCTCTATGGCATCGGTTTCTCGCTTTATGGAGCCGCGGCGGAGTATCAGGCCACGCGCGACCCTCAGGCGCTTGAATTGTGCCAGCGCACCTTCCATTGGATTGATGAACACGCACACGATGCCAAGAATGGTGGCTACTTTGAGTGGCTCACACGAGATGGAAAGCCCATCGCCGGACATCCCGAAACCGGAATGATTGAATTCACCCCAGTCGCGGGATTTCCCGTGGGCTATAAGTCCATGAATACCCACATCCACCTGCTCGAGGCCTACGCGCAACTCTACGCAGTCTGGAAAGACGACACCCTGCGCAGTCGTTTGCAGGAATTGTTGGCCATCGTCCGGGATAAAGTGTGCGTTGCTCCCGGTGCCATGAACCTCTATTTCACCAAAGAATGGCAGGCAATTCCGGACCAAGATTCCTACGGGCACGACGTCGAGACGGCGTACTTGATGCTTGAAGCCGAAGATGTCTTGGGGCAAGGTCACGATACCAGAACGGAACGCATGGCCAAAATGCTCGTGGACCATGCCCTGGCCTACGGCTGGGATTCCACCAATGGCGGCTTCTTCGGAGAAGGCACGGCTTTCGGCAAGCCCGAAATCAAGTCGAAGGATTGGTGGGTGGAATTCGAAGGGCTGAACGCGCTATTAATGATGCACGAACGATATGGCCGTAACGACGATCACTACTGGAAGGCGTTCCAGCTCCAGTGGCAATTCATCAGGCAATTCCAAATTGACCCGGAATTCCACGGCGTGTACGGCACGATTCTGCCCAACGGCAAACCCGCCAGCACCGAGAAGGGCGAGATTTGGAAAGCGGCGTATCACGATAGCCGGGCTTTGCTGAATGTTACGGAGAGATTGCGGCATCTGAGTGAAAAGGGAGTTCAATAGGTTTAGAGAGTGGAGGCGATTATGTCGCGAGTGTTTCTGCTGTTGGCAAGCGCATTCCTCATTTTTTGCGTTGCAATACATCTCGGCGCAAGACCCGGAACCGAGCCAGTCGGAATTTTCGAAGGGCATGGAGACGTGGGCACGGTGCTCCATGCCGGCTCCGTGAATTACGATGCCGCCAAAGAAAGCTATACCCTGGCTGGCAGCGGCGAAAACATGTGGTTCACCGTCGATGCGTTCCAGTTCGTTTGGAAGAAAGTCTCCGGAGATGTCTCGATTGCCGCCGATGTGAACTTCATTGGCGAAGGCAAGAATCCCCATCGCAAGGCCGTGGTGATGGTCCGCCAGACACTCGACGCCGACTCGGCCTATGCCGATGTGGCCCTGCATGGCGAGGGTCTGACGTCCTTGCAATATCGTGATGAGAAGGGAGCTACCACGCACGAAATTCAGGCGAATCTTTCCGCGCCCCGCCGTATTCAACTGGAAAAACATGGTGACTACGTCTATGTGCTGCTCGGAAAAGATGGCGACCCGGTACAGGTAGCTGGCGGTTCAATCCGTGTTCCCATTCATGGCGAATATTATGTCGGCATCGGCGTCTGCTCGCATGAAAAGGACTTGATCGAGAAGGCGGTTTTCACCAATGTTCAACTGCAAGCGCCTCTCGTTGTTTCCGGCCAGCCCGCTCTCTACAGCACGCTCGAGACAATTCCCATCGAGTCCACGGATCGTCGCGTCGTTTACGTCGCTAGTGGACGGTTTGAGGCGCCGAATTGGATGCCCGACGGCAAGTCGCTGCTCTTCAACCGGAATGGCCACATCGAAAAAATCGCCGTGACCGGTGGCACCCCAGAGATCATTGATACAGGTTTCGCGAACCGCTGCAACAACGACCATGGCATTTCACCGGACGGCCGTTTGCTCGCCATCAGCGATCAATCCCAGGAAGAACATCGCTCGCTCGTTTATGTCCTGCCGATCACCGGCGGCGTGCCGAAGCGCTTGACCCAGAATTCCCCTTCCTACTGGCACGGCTGGTCGCCCGACGGCAAAACGCTCGCCTTCGTTGGCGAGCGCAACGGCAATTTTGATATTTATGCCATCCCTGTCACCGGCGGCGAAGAAAAACGCCTGACCACCGCGCCGGGCCTCGACGACGGCCCCGACTACACCCCCGATGGAAAGTACATCTACTTTAATTCCGAGCGCACTGGCCAAATGCAAATCTGGCGTATGCGCGCCGACGGCAGCGAGCAGGAACAGATCACCTTCGACGAGCACAACAACTGGTTTCCCCACATTTCACCGGATGGAAAATGGATGGTGTTTCTCTCCTACGACCTGAGTGTGAAGGGCCACCCCGAAGACAAAGACGTAATGTTGCGCCTGATGTCTCTGTCAGATAAAAAGACCACTGTCCTGGCCAAGTTGTTTGGAGGCCAGGGAACAATTAACGTGCCTTCTTGGTCGCCAGACAGCAAGAAGCTGGCTTTCGTTAGTTATCAGTGGTTGGCGCATTAAAGCACAGTACGACGACTTCTGACGTCCGGAACTGGCTGATTGTCGTGTGCGCTAAACTATAAATGAAGATTCCATCTCGCAGAGGGTCCTGATGACTCGCTTGCCAATCCGGTTCTGTGTGCTCATTTTCTGTTCTCTTGCGGTTCCTTGCGGGATGTTCGCTCAGGGAATGAGCCAAGGCGTGGCGCCGCCGCCCACGGCGAAGACCACCAAGTGCAAGGATCGCCCGATTCCACAACTCGAAGACGTCACGGAAAAGGCTGGCATTCATTTTTCGCACATTTCCGCGCCCGAGGCACGTTACATCATCGAGTCCATGAGCGGAGGCGTTCTGCTGCTTGACTACGACCGTGACGGTTGGCTGGACATCTATTTCACCAATGCTCCTACCGTCGAGATGGCCCTCAAAGGAGAAAAGGCGCATGGCGCGCTCTATCACAACAATCACGATGGCACCTTCACGGATGTCACGGATAAGGCCGGCATCGGTACGCCTTGTTATGCGATGGGCGGAGCCGTCGCGGATTACAACAATGATGGTTGGCCAGACATTTATGTGACCTGCTATGGCGGCAACGTTCTTTATCGCAACAATGGAGACGGCACCTTCACTGATGTGACCAAGCAGGCGGGCGTTTCCGATGGCCGCTGGTCAACAGGCGCTGCCTTCGGCGATTACGACAACGACGGCTTTGTCGACCTCATGGTAACGAACTACGTCGATCTCGATCTTCATCAACTCCCGTTATTTGGCAGCAGCTCAACCTGCAGGTTTATGGGCGTTGAGGTGCAGTGCGGCCCGCGCGGCTTGAAGGGATCGGGCGATTCCTTGTTCCACAACAACGGCAATGGCACGTTCACCGATGTATCGAAGAGCGCGGGCGTGGATGACCCTAACGGCTACTATGGATTGACCACCATCTGGGAGGATTTCAATAATACTGGCCGCCCGGATATCTACGTCGCCAACGATTCCACCGCCGCATTTCTCTATCGCAATGATGGCAACGGCAAGTTCACGGATATTGGTTTGGAGTCGGGCGCAGCCCTGGGCGAGGACGGCCACGAACAGGCCGGGATGGGGATTGCGTTCGGCGATTATCTGCACACGGGGCGCACTTCCCTTGCCATGACGGATTTTGCCCTAGATAACACCCCCCTGTATCGCAATGACGGCAAATGGGACTTCCAGGATGTTTCCTACCCGTCTGGTATTGGCCTGCCTTCCGTTCCGTTCGTTAAATGGGGGAT
Organism: Candidatus Acidiferrales bacterium; assembly: GCA_963702915.1. GTDB lineage: Bacteria > Acidobacteriota > Terriglobia > Acidiferrales > UBA7541 > Acidiferrum. The sequence goes on along the minus strand of OY969770.1, from coordinate 3,420,471 downwards.
CGCCTTTGTAGATTTGGACAACGACGGCTGGCTGGACCTGCTAACCGTTACCGGCCACGTCTATCCTCAGGCAGAGAAGTTCACGTCTGCGGCGAAGTATCGTGAGCCAAAGCTTCTGCAATTCAATCAGGGAAACGGCACGTTCTGCGATGCCAGCGATCAGGCGGGACCTGCAATTCAGGAACCGCGAGTTTCGCGTGGTCTTGCCATTGGCGATCTCTTCAATGACGGCAACATGGATCTCGTCGTCGAGGATCTCGTCGGTTCTCCGATGATTCTGCGAAATCACGGGCTTCCAGGAAAACACTGGGTGAGCTTTGAACTTGCCGGGACGAAAAGCAACCGATTGGCGATTGGTGCGCGGCTGAAAATCGTCGCCGGTGGTATGACGCAGACCAGCGAGATTCACAGCGGGGGGAGCTACCTCTCTCAGCACGATTTGCGCGTTCACTTCGGCCTGGATAAATCCGCCAAAGTTGACAGCTTGGAAATCCGTTGGCCCTCCGGGAGAGTGGAAACGCTCAAGGATTTGGAAGCGGACAAGTTCTACAGCATCCTTGAAGGCGAAGGAATCGTGCCCGCGGCAAAAATCCGGCCCAGTGGTGCAGCAATGACCAATTGACGCGCGAAATCAACAAAATCAGTGGCGGCGAACCAGACTCCGATCTCTTTCTCGGTCCCACATCGACTGAAAAGCGCACCCGCATGTGGACACCAACAAACCTCGCACATATCATTGAGGTACGCTCCCGGGTCTCATACTTCCAGGCATTTTGCGGCCCGAATGGGGAGGAGAGCCAGAACTCTCTTTCGCCGCTCAGCAACATCAGCCCAACTTCGTTTCGACTTCATCCGGAATTTGCCGGCCCCGCGCGCTTGATTCCCGATGACATGAGGACCTCATGCAGGATGAAATTTTCCAGCAGATGAAGCAGGCCGTCATTGACGGTGACCCGGACCGCGCTCGAGAACTCTGCCAAACGGCGATTGCACGGGGCATCCACCCGCTCGATGCAATTCAGCATGGTTTCGTTCCCGGAATAAACTTCGTCGGCCAGCAGTTCGAGGCTGGAGAAATGTTTCTCCCGGATCTGGTGCTCGCCGGAGAGGCCATGAAGTCGGCAACTTCCGCGCTGGAGCCGGAGCTTCAAAGGAGCGGCGCGGCGCGCGAATCGCTTGGCAAAGTTGTGCTAGGGACAGTGAAGGGCGACATCCACGAGATCGGTAAAACCCTTGTTGGCACCATGCTCACCGCGAACGGATTTGAAGTCTTCGATCTCGGCGTGGACGTCCCGTTTGAGACCTTCGCCCTCAAAGCCAGTGAAGTTCACGCGGACATCATCGGCGTTTCTGCTTTGTTGACCACCACCATGACCGGGCAGAAAAGCGTGGTCGAGGCCGTCGCTCGCCACGGACTTCGCCCACGCGTGAAGATCATTGTTGGCGGCGCTCCTGTCACGCAGAGCTGGGCCGACGAAATTGGTGCGGATGGTTTTGGCAAAGATGCGCTGGCATCTGTAGCGCTGGCCAGAAACCTCCTTAAAAAGCCGGCAGAAACGCATGTGAGGTAAGAATCACCGGGGCCATCGCCAATGCTGCCAACCCTCAGACTGCTGGATACCGAACTCCTCGAGCGAATCCTCTCGGAAGCTTTCGCTCTCATTTGGCAACGCGGTGTGACCGTGCAATCTCCGGAAGCAACTGATCTGCTCGCGTCCGCCGGGGCGCACGTGGAAAACGGGACTGTCCACATCCCGGAATCGCTGGCCTGCAGTTCCATCGAAAGTGTTCCTCGGGAATTTCATCTGCACAATCGCGCCGGTGAGCCCGTCGTGAAGTACGGCGGCGACAATGTTCAGTTCGACCCCGGCTCCTCCTGCGTGCACATCCTGGACCCAGAAACTTTGCAACATCGCCTTACCCAATCGGCCGATCTGGTTCGCCTCGTTCAGGTCGCGGAAATGCTCCCGCAGTTCTCCGCGCAATCCACTGCCGTGGTTTGCAACGAAGTACCCAAAGAGATCGGCGACCTCTACCGGTTGTTCCTGGTGCTGTGGTATTCGAACAAGCCCATTGTGACGGGCGCATTTTCGCCGCACGGCTCGCCCGCCATGATCGAACTTCTCGCCGCGGACAGCGGCAGTCACGCCGCTCTCCGCCAAAAACCCCGCGCGATTTTTGATGTGTGCCCCTCCCCGCCTCTGCACATGTCTGAATTTGCGGCGCAGAATCTGATCGATCTTGCGCGCGCCTCGGTTCCTGCCGAAATCATTTCAATGCCCCTCTCGGGCGCAGCCGCCCCTGTGACGTTGGCTGGTACCGTCGTCCAACATGCCGCCGAATGCATCAGCGCCATCGCCATTCATCAATTGGCGCAACCCGGCGCGCCCGTGGTCTGGGGCGGTGCGCCAGCTATCTTTGACATGCGCAGCGGCATCGCACCGATGGGCGCGATCGAAACCGCCATGTTGAATCTGGCTTCAGCGCAGGTGGCCAAATCGTTCGGGCTACCTACGCATGGCTACTTGATCGGCAGCGACGCAAAATGCCTGGATGTGCAAGCCGGCCAGGAAAGTGGCGTCGCGGCAATCATGGGCGCTCTTGGCGGGATTAACATGATTTCCGGTGCAGGCATGTTGGATTCGCTGGCCTGCCACAGTGCGGAAAAACTCGTTCTGGATGCGGAGTCCATCGCCATGGCGCAGCGCTTGCTGCAAGGGATTCAACCGCGAACGGAATCCTTGGCCCTCGAAATGTTTGCAATGGCCGGCCCGCAAGGCGATTTCCTGAAAATCCCGGAAACGCGAAAGTATTTTCGTTTGGAGCAACATCTTCCATCAAAAGTAATTGACCGGGGCTCGCTGCACTCCTGGGAACAGTCGGGGGGAAAAGATGCTTTCACCCGTGCCCGTGAACAGGTGAAAGAACTCGTCGCCGCCTACAAACGGCCCGCAATCTCGCCCCATGTCGAGAACGATTTGCGGGCCATCGTGACGGAACAGGCAAAACGCGCAGGCATGACAGAATTGCCCGGAATTTGATGACGAACCCATGAATCGAGAGCAGACCTCATGACTGAGAATTCCATCTTGACTGAACCCACACAAATCCGCAGCGACTGGCAATTGGCTATCACCGTGGACATAGTTTTGCGTGGTCAGGGTGCGGACCCTCACAAAATTCGCGCACGCCAGCCCCAACTGGTCGCGCTGGCAGAACAGGCAATCGCCGAAGGCACTAAATTGATCCATCCCCAGGCCGCCTTTCGCCGTTTGGACATCTGTGGGATCACCCGGTCTTGTGTGACCCTGAAAGGTGGCAGCGAATTGCAGGGCTTCGGAATAGCCCGCAAGCTCGCCGGATGTGGCGGACTGTTTCTCGCAGTGGCTACTCTCGGGAAGGATTTGGAAGAGGAAATGGCCAAAGCGGCGCAAACGAATTTGTCATGGGAGTTTGCGCTGGACGGTTTTGGCACCGCGGCGATTGGCGCTCTGTCCAACGCCATTTGCCGCTACGTTGCCGAACAGACTGCGCAGGAAGGGTTGCGCGCCACGAGTCAGTTTTATCCAGGCATGCGCGGCTGGTCTCTTGCGGAAGGCCAGAAACAGATCTTCACTCTCGTTGACGCCCAATCAATCGGCGTCGCTCTTAATCCCTCTTTTCTGATGGTGCCGCGCAAGTCACTTTCCATGGCTATTGGATTCGGCACCCAGGCGCAGCCTCCCGTCCATCTCTGCGACGAATGCAGCGTCTCCACAACGTGCCGCCACAAGCCGGATGACCGCTGAATTGTTCCATGGTCCGCCACAAAGATCATCTTAGTGTTGAATTACAACCCATTGGCAGGCGCGTGGAAATTGCACCAGGAGAAACTCTGCTGTCTGCGGCGCAATCCGTCGGCGTGGAGTTGCAAGCCGTATGTGGTGGAGTCGGCACATGCGGTCAATGCAAAGTGCGCCTCAGCGCAGGGGCTCTCTCTGGTGCCACTTCGCAGGAAACGGAGAAGCTTGGACCAGAACTCCTGGCTGCAGGCCACCGCCTCGCTTGCCAGGCGACGCCGGTAAGCCATGTTAAGGTGGAAATTCCGCCGGAATCGCTCACTTCCTCCCAACGCGTTCAAATCGATGGCCGTGAAACTCCTGTTTCGGCGGATCCCGTGGTTGTGCCATTTGACCTTGCACTCGATGCTTCGCAGCCAGGCATATTTCAGCGAACCATCCGTCTGGCCGCGGGTCCGCATGTGCAATTTGACCAGGACAGTCTCAAACAAATAACTCAAACCGCGGCGAACTTCGCCGGACATGTTCGCGCTGTAGTCAGCTGGGAATCGTCACCTCCCGCGCTGGTCAGCATCCTTCCAGAGAATTGCCCCATCTTCGGCCTGGCGGTTGACCTGGGGACAACAAAACTCGCCTCCTACCTCGTGGATTTGGAAACCGGCAAAACAGTCGCGCAACGCGGATGGATGAACCCTCAGATTGCCTACGGCGAAGACGTCATCAGCCGCATTTCCTATGCGAGTCATGGTGGCGGCGCCGCACAACAGCTCCAGCAACGAGTCATCGATACACTGAACCAGATGTTGCGGGAATATTGCAACGATCTCGGCATCTCGCGCGAACAGATCGTGGAGATCGTCGTCGCTGGTAACACGGCGATGCATCATTTCTTTACGGGGCTGCCCGTTCAACAGTTAGGCCAGGCACCATACTTGCCGGCCACCACCGATCCCCTTCACTTGCCCGCGCGCGATCTCAACTTGCAGATTGCCACGAGGGCAGCCATTTACACTCCGCCCAATATCGCTGGTTATGTTGGTGGCGATCACGTGGCCATGCTCGTTGGAATCGATGTCGGCTCTCTCAAGTCGGGTCCTCCATTCCTGGCCATCGACATCGGGACCAACACCGAACTTACTCTTTGCGCGCACGGACGCCTGCTGTGCTGCTCGTGTGCTTCCGGGCCCGCGTTTGAAGGTGCGCATATCCGCCACGGCATGCGGGCCGCCCCCGGTGCTATCGAGCGTGTCCTCTTCGAACGCGGCAACATGCAGATCTACACAATCGAGAGGCGCCTGCCCATCGGTATCTGCGGCTCCGGAATTCTCGATGCGATTGCCGCCCTGCTCGATGCGGGTGTGCTGGAACCTCGCGGCAATTTTCGCATGGGCGTCGAGCGCGTCAGGCAAAACGGCAACGGCGGCGAATTTGTTCTGGTCAATGCAGAAAACTCGGGCAGCGGCGAAATCGTCGTGACCCGGCAGGACATCAGCGAAATTCAATTTGCCAAGGCGGCGATTCGCGCCGGGATTGAGATTCTCCTCGAAGCCAGCGGCGTGGGCGCCTCAGAACTGGAACAATTTATTATTGCCGGAGCCTTTGGCAGCTACCTCGATGTTCAAAGCGCCGTCCGCATCGGGCTGTTTCCAAGGATTCCTCTCGGCAAATTCCGCCAGGTAGGCAATGCTGCGGGGATTGGCGCACGCCAGATGCTCGTTTCCAACTCCCAACGCCGCCTCGGAGAGTCGCTTGCCAAGCAAGTCGAATACGTCGAACTCGCCAATCAGCCTCATTTCCAGGATAAGTTTGCACAGAATCTTTTCTTCTGAAGATCAGGCCAAACCGCTGTCATTTCGAAATCCCGGATCCGCCGCCAGCACGCGGATGAATTCCGGGCTCGTTCCGCAGCATCCCCCAACAAAGGTCGCGCCCGCGTTTGCAAGTTCCTTAGCCGCTCCGGCGAATTCCTCCAGCGTCGTTTTATATTTCGCCACTCCTCCCACCATCTCAGGAAGCCCCGCATTCGGCTTCATCCAAATAGGCAAGCGGCAGGCCGCTACCAGGCGCTTGCAGACCCCAATGTACTCTCGCGCGCCTACCCCGCAATTCGCTCCGATTCCGTGCACACCTTCACTCACGAGAGCGTTGGCCACTTGCTCCGGCGTCGCCCCCATGATGGTCCGGTCGCGATTCTTGCCGGTGTCATAAACGAAAGAAACAATCACAGGCAAGCCGCTCTCAAGAGCCGCCGCGGCCGCAATCCTGGCTTCCGCAATATCAATCATCGTTTCGATCAAAAGGGCGTCGGGACCTTCCTCCGCCAGCGCGCGTGCCTGGGCCGAAAACGCTACGTGAAGTTGTTCGGGCGTGACCCCTTTTGCCACCAGCATCTTCCCGCTCGGGCCCATTGATGCGAACACCAGCGCTGCGCTCCCTGCTGCTACTCGCGATATCTTCACGCCGGCACGATTGATCGCTGCGCATTGTCCGTCCAGCCCATGCGGAGCCAAACTTATTGGATTTGCGCGAAATGTATTCGTCAAAATCACCTTGCTCCCGGCTAGGAGGTAGCTTTCTGCAACCTGGCGAACCATTTCTGGCTTAGTCAGATTCCATTCATCCAGACAGGCTCCCAGTGGCGCGCCTAGCTTTTGCAGTTCGGTTCCCCATGCGCCATCCGCCAGAGTCAACGACCCGCGAACACATTCAGAGAGATTCATATCGACTCATCAAACTCGAATTGAGCCCACCAGTATACTCCGCCGAGGGCGGTGACATTTTCGCTCGGCCACATCGCAAGCTTTGAAAAGGGAGCCAGCAAGTTCATGCATCTGCGGTTGTCTGTGCTTCCTCTCAGTCATAAGATGTTAGCCAAGCGGACTTGGCAATCCTCGTGAAAACAATCCAAACCGAATGGCGGGCACAATCGAAATGAAACTTCTGGGAATTGACGTCGGAACAGGCGGGACCCGTGCGGTATTAATCGACCCGTCTGGGCGCGTCCTGAGCAGCGCCACGGCAGAGCACGCTCCCATGAGCTCGCCGCAAATTGGCTGGGCAGAGCAAGATCCCCATGATTGGTGGCGAGCGGCTTGCCGCGCCGTCACCGAGTGCCTCGCAAAAGGCAAGGTGCAGCCGGGCGAGATTGATTCCATCGGCCTCACCGGACAAATGCATGGCCTCGTGCTACTGGATGAAAACGATAATGTGCTGCGCCCTGCGATCATCTGGTGTGACCAACGTACCGGCGAAGAATGCCGCGAAATCACGAAGCAGGTCGGCGCGCGTCGCCTGATTGAACTCACCGCCAACCCGGCGCTCACAGGCTTCACTCTTCCAAAAATCTGGTGGGTGCGCCGGCATGAACCGCAAATCTGGGCCTGCGTTCGTTCTATCATGCTTCCGAAGGACTACGTGCGATTTCGTCTGACCGGCGTGCGCGCCATCGATGTCACCGACGCTTCCGGCACGCTGATGCTGGATGTCGTCCATCGCAAATGGTCTCAACCCATCCTGAAGATTTCGCAGTTGGATGAAGGCTTGCTCCCAAAAGTCTACGAATCTCCTGAAATCACTGGTCCCACTTCGGAAGCAGGCGCCCGCGCCGCTGGACTTCGCGCCGGCATTCCTGTCGTCGCTGGCGCGGGTGATCAGGCGGCAGGCGCGGTTGGCATGGGCATCGTCAAGCCTGGCGCGGTGAGCGCGACGATCGGCACGTCGGGCGTGGTCTTTGCCGCAACAAGCAAGCCTGTTCTGGAACCACAGGGGCGCATTCACACTTTCTGTCACGCCATTCCGGGCCGCTGGCACGTGATGGGAGTAACGCAGGGCGCAGGACTCTCGCTGCGCTGGTTCCGCGACCAATTCGGCGCCGGGAAGGATGATGGCCGCGATCCCTACGACCGGCTGATGGACGAAGCGGCGAAAACTCCGCCGGGGGCGCAGGGGCTCCTGTGGGCTCCTTATCTCATGGGTGAACGAACTCCTCACCTCGATCCCGATGCCCGTGGCGCACTCGTTGGCATAACGGCGCAACATTCCCGCGCGCACATCATTCGCGCCATCCTCGAAGGTGTAGCCTTCAGCCTTTGCGACTCACTGACACTGTTCAAGGAGATTGGCGTCCCCATCGAATCCATCCGATTGGGCGGCGGCGGCGCGCGATCCCCTCTTTGGCAGAAGATACAATCCGATATCTATGGCATGCCCGTGGAATTAATCGCAGCAGAAGAAGGCGGAGCCTACGGTGCCGCGCTGCTTGCCGGGGTTGCTGTTGGCGCTTGGCCTTCTGTAGATGCGGCTTGCGAATCCGTCGTCCGCGTCACAAAAACGGTTCGGCCGGATCCGCAAACCGTGTCATTGATGAACCTGCAATACGCGGAGTATCGCAAACTCTATCCAGCGTTAAAGGGGATTCGGCACAAGTTCTAGCTCACGTTGCAGATCAACGACATTGACTGTGTCTAGGGACCGCTAGTGCAACCGAACGGGCTAAGTGGCATACTTTGAGTGATCCTCTTTCGTGGGGCTCGTAGCTCAGCGGTTAGAGCAGCGGACTCATAATCCGTTGGTCCCAGGTTCAAATCCTGGCGAGCCCACTAACCAAGATTTGGCATCCGCATGTCTCGCCTGCAGTGGTGCTCAGTCCTTCGCTCAGTTTCTAACAGCGATCCGGTTCAATCCGTGAGGTGTTAAGTTCATTTCGCAGTGAGGTGGAAAGCCGTCCTGCTCAAAAGCGACGTTCACCGGCTCCAGAACACAACCTGCCGCTCTTCTCAAAAAGAAGATCTCATCAATATGTCGTATTGGCGCGATGTGCGGGCAACGGTGGCCCCCAAAACGAGTACTGGTGGTACTGCCATTTCTACCCCATCGCCCAACAGCTCCCCAAACTCGATTCCAACTGTACTGGGTCCAATTGGTCTGGAAATTTCCTTGACTTGTCCCCCCGCTCCAGCCAGAATGACGCCTGTTTTGCCCTGTTGATAGTCGGTGTCCCTGTCCCAAACCCTGTTTTTTTAGGTGCCGCAATTGAATGGCCGGCCATTCTTTTAGAGAGAACTGTCGATTCAGAGAGGATCTAATGAAAACGTTTTACCACCCAGCTCGGTTTTTCGTTCTTAGTCTGTTGGTCTTGCTTTTCGGCGCTACCTTTACCCATGCTCAGGCGCAATTTACCTATACGGATTTCTCATCAACAGCCGGCTTGCACCTGAATGGCAGCGCGGCGGTGGTAAATAATGGCTCCGCGAATGTATTACGCATTACCCCCGCCAGCATTCTTCAGGACGGCAGCTTTTATTATGCGACACCCCTGTCGCTAGCGTCTGGATTCACCACCAAATTCAGTTTTCAATTTCCACAGGTATCCCCCAATGGTGCCGGCTCGGCCGATGGCATTACCTTTATCATTCAGAATGCATCTGCAGCAGACGCTGCTTTAGGAGTCAACGGTGGTGCAATTGGGTACGGGGACGATGACCAAAATTTTTTTCCGAGCAAGGGAATCTCGAACAGTTTGGCCATCGAAATCGATACCTATCGTAACGTTTGGGATCCCCCGACGCCTCACATCGCGGCCATGAGCTGCCTGACAGGCTACAACTCCTCGCACCATGGCGGTAAGTGCGCGAATGGAACCAAGCAAGGCTCCGACCCCACGATTGCCATAAACTCCGCTCTTGCAACGAATGTCCTCGATGGCAAACCGCACACCCTCACCATCGTTTATGGCACGCCCTGCTCCGGCTGCCAGAATGTGACCGTCACGTTGGATGGAAATTCGACTCTTCAGTTTGCCTTTGACCTCGCCACGCTTGGTCTCAACGCCAACGACGACGCTTACCTTGGATTCACCGCTTCTACCGGGGGAGGTTTTGAGGACCAGGACATCCTCAACTGGAGCTATTCTGCACAGACGATTGTCCTTCCGGTTTCCTCAACAACCCCAACGACTTTTACCTTCGCCCCCAGCCTGATCCACGTCGTTGATTTCAGCCAGGCTGCCGACAACAATAATCTGACCTACCCGAACAACGATCCGACGACCATTCAGATTCAGAGTACCAACACGAGCGTGGACCCAAATACTTGGCCTCAGTATGTGACCGGAGGACCTCTAGCCACTTCATTACTCTTCCCCTCGGTGGATGACAATCCAGGCGGCAGTGGGTCGAACGGCTCCCTGTTTGTCGATTTGTGTTTCGATCCAACGTTAACTGGAAACGCCGCAATCCCGTTGGATACCAATTGTCCCTATGCTTCCAGTGCCTCAAGCTTCCTGCTCGGAATTCAGATCACTGCTGACCTCAGCTCGAAGCCACCGATCAATAATCCAGCGAATACTGGATTAACAACCGTACTTGCTCATTATGAGCCCAACACGACGGGTACCACCTCGTGGGCGCCCAGCCCTATCAACGGAACGCCGAACCCCGCTTGTTCCGTCACCGCTGGAACAGCCAACAGCAACGCCCCGCAGACTTGCGATGTCCTGGATATTCAACAATCTCTTTACGGCGACCAAACAACGCAAAGTGGGAAGACCGGTAAAAAGGGCGCGTTCGCCATGCTCTACAACGTGGCCATGCCGCTGTCTACCCTCAGCATCAATGGCACGGTCGTAAATGCTCCCCCGGCCAACAACAATGCGTTTTCCGCTGCTTATTGGTTCAGCGCTCTCAATTCTCCCCTGAGCCTGACTTTCGTTGTGAACCCTGCTTGTCCTGTGAGTCCGCCGACGTGGCCTTGTCCTCTTCCGTCCCCAGACACCCTTTACAATTACTTCACTCCCGCACCTATCGCGAGCGAGTACTTCAATCTCACGGACCTGCTCGGCAATCTGGTATACCCCGCTCCTCCAGCTACATCGCCCGCACAGGCCGTGCCCCCGACAGGCTTTAACACCGAGAGCGTGCAACAAATCACTTTTCCTGGTTCTTCCAACCAAGTCTCTCTGCCTGACGGTCAGTATTTCTTGCAGTGGAGCGCCGTGGACAACGTGGGCATTTCAGAGCAGAACGTCCAGTTGATTTCGAGCGGAACCTGCCCCAATCCGGCAGGAGGCACTTTCCCCGCTCCCTGCTACCAGACCACTATGTTCCAGGCACAGGTAAACGTCGACTCGACACTGCCGATGATTAGCAACATTTCGATCAGTCCCGCTCCCGTTTATGGCCAGCCCTCCACAGGTACCTTTACTTGTACCGATCCAACGGCTGCGAATGGTGCCCCAGCTTCGGGCATCAATCCCACAAACGGCTGCGTGGGCGGGCCCAACTCGCTGGCATCAGGCGTTTCCGGCAATGTGGATACCTCTTCCGCAGGGCCGAAGACGTTCACCGTTACGGCCACCGATCTCGCCGGTAATGTCACCACCAGTTCGCTGCCCTATTCGGTCAGCCAGGCGCCGGCCACGGTGACGCTCAGCAACCTGGCGCAGATCTACACCGGCAGCCCGCTGTCTGCCATGGCGACGACCATCCCGGCAAATCTGGCAACGAGCATCACCTACAATGGCTCAACAACGGCACCCACCAACTTTGGTAGCTACGCTGTTGTAGCCACGATTACCGACCCCAATTACACAGGTACGACCAATGGCACGCTTGTTATCTCGCCAGCGGCAGCCACGGTGACGCTCAGCAACCTGGCGCAGATCTACACCGGCAGTCCGCTGGCCGCCATGGCGACGACCAGCCCGGCAAATCTGGCAACGAGCATCACCTACAATGGCTCAACAACGGCACCCACCAACGTGGGCAGCTACGCGGTTGTGGCCACGATCACCAACACGAACTACACAGGCTCAGCCAGCGGCACGCTTGTTATCTCCCCAGCTGCGGCCACAGTGACGCTCAGCAACCTGGCACAGCTCTACACGGGCAGTCCGCTGGCCGCGACGGAGACGACCAACCCGGCAAACCTGGCAGTGAGCATCACCTACAATGGCTTAACAACGGCACCGACCAACGTGGGCAGCTACGCGGTCGTGGCCACGATTACCAACGCGAACTACACCGGTTCAACCAATGGCACGCTTGTTATCTCGCCAGCGGCGGCTACGGTAACGCTCGGCAACCTGGCGCAGATCTACACGGGTAGCGCGCTGTCACCCACGGTGACAACCACCCCGGCCGGCTTAAGCGCCCCGGTGATGGGAGGGTCGGACATCAACGCAGGTTCGTACGCGGTGACGGCCACCATCACGAACCCGAACTATACAGGTACGGTCAGCGGCACGTTCGTCATCTCCCCAGCGGCAGCCACGGTAAGGCTCGGCAACCTGACACAGGTCTACACGGGTAGCGCGCTGTCGCCCACGGTGACAACCACCCCGTCCGGCTTGACCTACAAGTTGACCGGAGCGCCCGATACCAACGCAGGTTCTTACCCAGTGACCGCCACGATCACCAACCCCAACTACACAGGTTCAGCTAGCGGCACATTCGTCATAACGAGACCGGCAGCGACGGTATCGCCGTTGAGTCTAAACTTCGGTGTCGTCAAGTCTGGCACTGTCGTTCCTCTGAGCGTTACCCTGACCAACACTGGGAATGCCCCGATGACGATTAAGAGTATCGCCATATCTGACGGAGCTGACACCGACGAGTTCTCTTTCACAAGCAATTGCGGAGCTACACTGGCCGCCTCAACCCCTCCCGCATCTTGCACGATCACCGTCAGCTATCATTCTGATAAAGACGATAGCAACGGCGTGACGGGCGCTTTGGTCATCACCGACAACGCACCCGGCAGCCCGCAATCGGTTTCGCTCAAGGGCCAAACGAAGTAACCAAATCTTCAGGCTACTCTCCTAGTCAGAGTAGCCTGAACCTCAGATCCTCGGAACAACTCATGGCAAAGGCGGAGGTGCTGATCAGCAGCGCCTCCGCCTTTTGCTTTACTCCACTCAAAAGATTGGCGGCCACTCGCTCCGCCGGACAGCGGAGCGCACTTGTAAAGTGTAAGCTTCGCAGGATTCGATTTAAGAATCAGTCGGGCAGGTGCATCCGCTACTAGAGAGGGCGCATTGAGGCAGCCCTTGCCTCTCTCTGCTTGTTGGAACCGTCTCAGCTTTTCGCGGTTCCAGCCCCGCGCTCGGCTTCTTCGTACATCGCCTTCAGGTCGAAGCGTCCCAGCAATTTCTCTGCACCGGGCTCTTTCTTCATCCCGTCCAGTTGCGTCAGCACCTGACGGTAGTGGCCTGCTGCCTCGCTCGCGTTTCCACTCAAGCGGAGCGTTTCGCCCAATAGGTATTGAATCCGCGCTTTCTCCATCTGCAATCCCAACTTCTCGCTGACACCCAGTTGCTTTTCCAGTTCTTGCCGGGCGTGCACGTAATCTTTTGCCGCCACCATGGCTGAGGCAAGCTGCATCGAGGCCTCCACCGACAAGGACTTGAATCCGATCGCGTCAGCCTCTGCACTGATTTGACGCAATGCGCTAAGGGCCGCCTGTGGCTGTCCCTGCGCAATGCTTACTTTGGCTAGGTCCAGCTTGGCCCTCAAAATCTTGTCCTGATCTTTTGCGCGTGCTGCGGCCTGCTGGCTCTGCTGGTAAAGGGCTTTCGCTGAATTCACATCACCGCCATAGAACCGCACGTCCCCCTGCGTTTTCAAAATGTCCGCCAGCAGGCTGTCATTTTTCAATTCACGGGCCAACCCTTCCGCATCCTCCAGCAGCTTTGCTGCTTCGCTTCCTCTCCCCGCCATAACCAATGCCTGGGCATAGCCGTCTTGGATCTGCGCCATCGACCTGCTGCGATCCTTCAATGCCGTAAAGCCGTTCACTGCTTCCTCAGTCGAGCTTACAGCCGCTCCGTACCGCCCTTGATGCAGGAAAACCATCCCCGTTCCGAACGATTCGAGCGCTGCTCCGAGCTTATCCTCGCTCTTCCGCCGAAGATCCAGCGCCCGCAAATACGATTGTATGGAGTTGTCATATTGCGCAGCTCGTGCGTACCCTTCGGCCAAATTGTGAAGCGTTTGCGCGATGTCAGCGGGGATACCCAGTTTTTCCCGCAGTTGCAATGATTGCTGATAATAGGTAATCGCGTCGTCGCTTTTGCCCTGAGCCAGGTAGACGTTGCCGATGTTGTTCAGGCACAGCGCCTGGTAGGTTTCATTGCCAAAGTCCCGTTGCATCTGCAACGACTCTTTGTACAACTGCAGCGCCTTATCGTACTGCCCCTTGCTTTCGTACAGTACTCCGAAATCAATCATCGTATCGGCTTCGTTCTTCTTGGCCCCAATTTCCCGATCGAGATCCAGAGCCTCTTTGAAACTCGCCACTGCCGCTTCCGTCTTGCCCTGCGACTCTTGTACGTCGGCAATCTCCGCGAGGCTATTCGCCACGCCTCCCTTTTTCCCAAGTGACCGATTGATTTCGATGGATTGCTGAAAGTTTCGCAGCGCCTCATCGGGCTTCTTCAGATTTTCGTACGCGACGCCGACGGCTTGCAGAATCTGTGCCTTCTCCTCCTGATTGTCCAATTCGATCGCCAGATTCAGCGCGCGGTTCAGCGGCTCCAGCCCCGCCTGCGGATTCCCTGCCTGTACCTCCAGCCATCCCGAGTACAGCAAGCCGTTTAAGTTCTTGGGATCACTCTTCAACACGCTGGCGTAGTGCTGTCGCGCTTTGTCATAGTCGCCCTGATTCAAATACAACTCTCCCAGGGCATAGTTCACGTCGGTATTGTCCGGCATCGTCTTCGCCAGATTCTCGTACGATTCGATAGCCTTCTTGGTATCCTTCACGATCCGCGCGTGGTTGGCTTCAATCAGGTATCTCTCCGCCAAAGGCAAATCCTGGCTCAAGTCCACCGCCTTGCGCGAAACCTGCTCGGCGTCATCGTCATGCCCAAGCGCCGAATCCGCCTCCGCTAGGCGCGCGTACGCCAGTGCAAACTTCGGATCATCCTGCACCGCTCCCTGCAGCGACTTCACTGCCTCCAGAGTCTTTCCATCACGCAGCAATTGCACGCCCTGGTTGTATCCGCGCAGTGCCGTGGCTGACTTGGACGTTGGCTGGAACGAGCTGGCTTTCAGCTCCTTCAGGACATCCGAGGAAAGGGCGAGTTTGCTCCGGATCTGTTCCGCCAAACCATCCACTGTTGCCGGGATTTCCTGCTCGCTCGCTGCCTGTATTTTCAGTGGTTCGCGCCGATTGTGCTTCAGATCCTGCAGCGTCGCATCGATCTGAATCTGGTTGCCGAGCTTCGCGTACTGGCCGGTCACCACCGTGTCCGCATTGCTCAACTCGGCGACTCGCTTCAATGTGTCGGGATCAATACTTGCATTCGGCGGTATCCGCAAGTCCTTCAGAATTTGCCGCACCCGGTCCGAAGTAACGATGCGCATGTGCGACGACTGGCCCACATCGGTACTCAACATTTCCGACAAGTATGGTCCGATCCAGTCACTCGACTCATCCGTCGTGGCGTTGTGCAATGGCAGGATTGCCAGTGATATCTCCGGCCCGGCCGCTGCCTTGCTCTCCGGCGCCGTACTCAATTTCCCGCGATACATCCATCCGCCTATGCCAAGTACCAGCACGATGACGCCCGGCGCAATCCATTTCCACGGCACCCCGCTCTGCCCTACCATGACCACGTCGGGCGGGGCGGCAATCATCGACGCGGATACTGGACGCTTCCCCTGCCACGCGTCCAGATCAGTCAAAATCTCCGAAGCACTTTGGTAACGCAAGGCCAAATCGCGCTCCAGACACTTGCTTACAATGTCGCTCAAACCCGACGGTATCGAGTCGTCCAGTTCTCTTACTGGCACTGCGCGTTCCTGGTTTCGCAGGAGCAGGCTGGCCATGGCCGTTTCTGCTTTGAATGGTGTCTTGCCGCTCAGCAGTTCATAGAAAATCAGCCCCACAGCAAACAAATCCGACCGTTGGTCCAGGTTCTTCCCCATGGACTGTTCGGGAGACATATATTCAATCGTCCCTAGCAACGCCCCAGTTTGCGTCATCCCTCCCGATTCCACCGAACGTGCCAAGCCGAAATCCATTACCAGGATGCGCCCATTCTTGTCCTGCATGATGTTCTGCGGTTTCAGGTCTCGGTGGATGATTCCCGCCGAATGGGCGGCATCCAGCGCCAGACTAACCTGCCGGATAATCTCCACGGCTTGCTCCGGAGGCAATTTTCCATGGTCCAGAAGCACCCGGCGCAAGTCGGTGCCCTCCACGAACTCCATGGTGATGAACTTCACGCCCTCCGCTTCCGCCATGTCGTAAATGCGGATCACGTTTTTGTGTGTAACTTGATGAGCGGTAAGAAGTTCCTGCTTGAACCGCGCAAGGATGGAGGGGTTGCTCGCCAGGTCCGGACGGATGATTTTCAGCGCCACGGTCCGCTCAACTTCGCGGTCCGCAGCCTTGTACACCGAACCCATCCCTCCCTCGCCCAACAACTGGAGGATTTCATAGCGCCCACCAAACAGATCGCCTGGTTGCAGTACCACATCACGGTACACGCCACCGTAACTTTGCGCACCACCAACCGAAAACCGGGATGGCACGCTTCCTTGTGAAAGCTGGTTTGCCACTACGGTTGCCCCAGGGTCCGCAGGAGGCTTTTTGGGCTGCTCGATGAACGTGGCTCCATCGAGCGGCGCTTGACTCGGCGTGCTGTCGCCCTTTGCGGGCGCACGTAGACCCCCGGGTCCACCGGGACCCGAGTCTTGGCTACGACGCGGCTTGGGTTTCTGGTCGTCCATTAGTTATATTGGGTCCAACGACTCCAGTAGACGGGAACTCTTTTTCAACGCACAACTCTCCGGCCGTCAGTATATAACGCCCTTGCCCCTCCTGCACCAAGCCCATTTTGCCCCACACTTTTCTTGCCACTCTGCTGAAGTCTGCTCAATTAGTTCACTCGTAGCACTCCAGCGGAAATCCCTAGCCACCCGCATGTCGACCCGAATGTTCGCCTGGTGCTCTATGCGATGCCCAGTTCTTTCTGGATCTGCTCCAGCGGAACGCCCTTCGTTTCTGGAACCATCGTCTTCACCCAAATGAGTTGGAGCACCATCATGCAAGCGAAGAACGAGAACACGTATCCGGGTGGAAAAACGGAAACCATCTGGGGAAAAAAAGTTGTAAGCAGGGCTGCAAAGATCCAGTGTGTGAAGCTGCCGAGCGCTTGCCCTTCGGCGCGTTGGCGGTTGGGGAATACCTCGGAGAGGAAAACCCAGATGACCGCTCCCTGCCCGACGGCATGCGCGGCGATGAAGGAGAAAATACAAATCGGCACGATCGCGTAATGTTGTGTGAAGAAAGCCCAGGCAACCAGACCAAGCGAACCGATGTAGCCGAACGAGCCAATAAAGAGAAGGGTGCGGCGGCCCACCCGGTCAATCAGCCAAAGGCCCACGAAAGTGAATATGAGATTGGTGACGCCGATGCCGACGGATTGCAGCAGCGCGGCTTTCGCTCCCAACCCGGTAAGCTCAAAAATGCGCGGAGCAAAGTAGAGCACCGCATTGATGCCGGAGAGTTGGTTGAAGAAGGCAATGAGAATGGCGAGCAAGATCGGTTTGCGAAGACGTCGCGTCCAGAACTGCGCCGACGACGCCTTCGTCGAGGGAGCAGCGGCCATCTCGTTCGCCTCGGCTTCGATCTCGTCGTGCGAGGCTTCCGGCTCGATGCGTTGCAGGACTTTCAAACCGCTCTCGCGGTCGCCTTCCCTTGCCAATAGCCAGCGTGGGCTTTCCGGAAGGCCGAAACACAGCAGAGTATAGAAAAGCGAGGGGAACGCGGCCACGCCCAACATCCACCGCCACGCATTGACGCCGACGCCGGCAAGCAGAGCGTTAGAGACGAAAGCGATCAGGATGCCAAAAACAATGTTGAACTGGAACATGCCGGCAAGCCGTCCGCGGTACTTCGGCGGAGCAATCTCTGAGATGTACAGCGGAGCTGCCACGGTGGAGATGCCAATGCCCAGACCGCCAATGAAGCGTGCCGCGATAAATAACGAGATATTGGTCGCCAATCCCGACCCGACCGCGCCGACCAAGTAAAAGACACCGACCCAGAGCAGCGTGGCTTTGCGCCCGTACCGGTCGGCGGGCCAGCCGCCGATCAGCGACCCGACGACTGTGCCGTAAAGAGCCGACGCCATGGCAATCCCGTGAAGACCGGGGCTTAGCCCCCAAAGCGACTGAATGGTTTTCTCGGCGCCGGAAATGACAACCGTGTCAAAACCGAAAAGAAACCCGGCGAGTGCGGACGTGAGCGACCAGAAAAACACGCGAACATTCATGAGCGTATAGAGCGTTCCGAAAGTGTGACCTGAACGGTCAAAACCACTGTGTCAGATCCGAACAACAATCTACACAAAGTTGCCTGATTTGCTTCGCAAGACATATGAATTGAGCTTCACGTGGATTCCCTAAGTTTCTTTCCCGTGACACACATCTATTCCCCGCGTTCCACGGCTCCGTCTTCCTGTCATGCGTTTTATGAAACCTATGTACGCCATTGATTGTAAGGGATTTCTTTCCGTTTCCGGCGTGATTTCTCTTACTTCAAACTGTCCCTCAGGAGCGGCCAACCTTTATAATTTCTCGGCAATAAGCCTTCTGTTGACACTTCTTCCATCATCGCCAGCATTCTCCTCAAATATCGTTCTTTTTGACATCGTTACCCCCGGGGAAGATGCCCAAACTATTACTGAGTACCCTTACGGTACACCTAAACTTTCAGCCCATGACAGCCCCTGTCCCAGTACTACACACTTTTTCAAAGGGCGTTCCAGTGTCGAACAGTCCCCTGGTGGAGGTTTGTCAAGTTCCTATGCTGCCCGAAAACGTTCGGTTTATCCGCAATCGCGAGGTTGTCTCGCGTCAGATCGAAGGCGAACTCATTATTGTCCCCATTCGCCACGGCGTCGGTGACCTGAATTCTCTCTATACCCTGAATCCCGTCGGCTCCGTTCTCTGGGATTTCATGATAGAGGGACACACCGTCCCCGAAATGGTCCATCGCATCTGCGAGGAATTTAACGTTAGCACGGCACAGGCACAAGGCGACATTCGCGATTTTCTTGATTCGCTGTTGGAAGAGAAGCTCATTCAGAAAGTGGCTTGAGGCCGCGCTGGCTTCCCGCATGGAATTTCTCATGGGCCCATATGTACAGTTTGTTTTGGTTTTGAAGGAAGAGGTAGTTAGTGTTACAGACCGCCACATACGGCGAATTCTCTACGCAGATCCACAAGCGCCAAATGGGTCGCCGCGTTCCCGTGGAAGTGTCGATTGAAGTAACCCACCGTTGCCCCCTCGAGTGCCAGCACTGCTACAACAATCTCCCCATGCACGATTCCCAGGCCCGTCGCCTGGAAATGACTTTCAATGAGCACATCCACCTTCTCGATGAACTCGTCGAAATGGGTTGCCTTTGGATCCTTTACACGGGCGGTGAAATTTTTGCCCGCAAGGACTTTCTCGATATTTACACGGAAGCAAAAAAACGCGGCTTCCTCATCACTCTCTTCACCAACGGCACAATGATCACGCCTCGGATAGCGGATCATCTCGCCGAATATCGTCCTTTTGCAGTGGAGATCACTCTCTATGGCGCCACACGCGAAACCTACGAAGCCCTCACCCAAATTCCCGGTTCCTACGATCGCTGCATGAAGGGCATTCGCCTGCTCCACGAACGCAATCTTCCTCTCAAGCTGAAAACCGTCCCCACCACCATCAATTTCCACGAAGTATATGAAATGAAGCGCTTTGCCGAGCAGGAGTTGGGTGTCGAGTTCAAATTCGATCCGCTCGTCAATCCGCGAACCGATTGCTCGCAAAGCCCGCTGGCCGTGCGTCTTTCCCCCGAACAGGTGGTTGCACTCGATTTTCGTGACCCTGTTCGCAAGGCCGAATACAAAAAATTGGCGGAAGCCGAACAAGCTGCCGTGCCACATCCCCATGGCCCCGAAAAGTACACTTGCGGCGGCGGACAGAGTGGTTGTGCCGTGGACCCGCAGGGGCACCTTACCATCTGCGTAATTTCCCACCGCGATGGCTACAACCTTCGCGAAGGCAGCTTTGCGGAAGGATGGAACGGTAAGTTGCAGGGGATTCGCGAGTCCAAGCGTGTGCGCCAGACCATTTGCACTCATTGTCGCTTGCAATCCCTCTGCAGCATGTGTCCCGCGAATGGCGAACTCGAGAGCGGTGACGCGGAAACTCCCGTCGAATTTCTTTGCCAGGTAGCTCACTTGCGCGCTTACACGCTCGGAATCGAAGTCCCCGCGCATGGTGATTGCCCGTGCTGCCCGGACGGTATCCACAACGAGTACTTGAAGAATTCGGCCCAGCGACTCCAGCAGGAGTCGCCCAAGTTTGAAAATATCGTTCCGCTATTTCCTCCGAACACCCCACTCCCCGTTCTCGGCCAACGGGGAGGCTGTACGTCCGGTGGGTGTTCCTCCTGCGGAGCGCACAAAGGATAAGAGTCGCGAAAGAGGCAAGACGCGGAAATGAACGAAACGCCGAAACCAGCAAATCTCGCGAAGGCCCCGTACGAACCGCCGCAGGTTGTACGTGTTTCTCTTCGCCCGGAAGAAGCGGTCCTCGGCCACTGCAAAGTCAGCGGCTCAGCAGGACCAGCACATGCCGGATGCGTAAGCGTTATTTCTTGCCGAAGCCAGGGATCATGAGCCGCTTAGAGACCGGAGAACGCATAGTGCCCACACTACTCGAAAATCCCCAACCCGCACTTTCCACGGCCACCCGTGTTTCACTCGAAATTGGCGGCTTGTCTTTTGGCATGTCGTGCGAGCCCGGTATGCGCGTGGCCATGGACAAGGAACACAATCCGTTCCTATTGCCTTCTGGCTTTCGCCCCCCCTGTGATTTTGAACTCGAAGCCTACTTTGCGAATTCGCTGGAGAGTCCCAGCGCCACTCCTTCGTTTGTTTCCGGTGGGCTTTGGTCCGCCTTTGCCGGTCCCTTCGGCACAACGTTCTACTTTTCCAGTCCCACGCTCGGCTCGTCGCCATACAAAGCTGCTTGGTTCGACCGGGAGTTTCAGCGCGGTCACATCGTTCTCAAGCGTGGAATTTACGGTTCCGATGTCCCCGTGTTCCCGCTGGAATATCCCATCGACGAATTGGTCATGATGCATCGCCTGGCTCTTGGCGAAGGCGTGGAGGTGCACGCCTTGGGCCTCGCCGACGAAGATGGCAGCGGCTATCTGTTCATTGGCCATTCTGGGGCAGGGAAGAGCACCACCGCGCGCTTGTGGATGGCGCAGCCCGGCGCAAAACTTCTCAGCGACGATCGCATCATCCTTCGCAAGCACGGCAATACATTTTGGATGTACGGCACACCTTGGCACGGCGACGCTGGTGTTTCCTCTCAGGGCAGAGTTGCACTCTCAGCGGTTTTTCTCCTCGAACAAGCGCAAAACAATCAGTTGCTGCCCATGACCCCCGCACAGGCCGCCGCGGAACTCTTTGCCCGGGCGTTTGTCCCGCATTATCTCCGCGACGGCATTCAATTCAGTTTGAATTTCTTGGAAGAACTCACTCGTTCCATTTCATGCTCGATTTTCCGTTTTGCTCCGACGGGAAGCGCAGTGGAGGCCATTCGCCATGCCCGTGCGTGAGATTCAGCATCGCAAGGATTCCCAGCTCTTCGCTCAGCTCTGCTCGACCCTCCTTCGCCGCGGTCACAGCGTGCAGTTCCGCGTGTACGGCGAAAGTATGCGCCCCAACATCCTCGATGGTGATGCGGTCCTCGTCGCCCCTGCTGTAACCCGCGATCTTCACCCAGGCGACATCGCCCTGGTTCAAAATCCGGATGGCCTGCGCGTTCACCGCGTGGATTCTTGCAACCTATCCTCGGGTGTCGTCATCACCCGCAGCGATTCCGCCATCGAATTAGACCCATCCGCCTCCCACGTGTTTGGTAAGGTCATCCTTCGTCGGCGGAACTCCCGCGAACAATCGCTCACTCCGCTCCAAACCCGCTTCGTTCATCCACTGCGCGCCATGTTCCGCCGCCTGCGCGCCGCGGCAATCCTGCGCCTCCGCCGCGCCGTCCTCCTTTTCTCCGGAATTGTCACCCTCTCTTTTTTGTGCGCCACATTCCTGGCCCCTGCCGCGAAGGCCCAGACCGCCGACCTCCAACTCACGCAGACCGCTAATTCTCCCGCCGTTGCAACGAATGCTACTCTCCAGTCTCTCGGTACAGCCAACACTGTAACCTGGGCCGGCGGTGTTGCCTCTTTTACTTTTCCCACCCCCTTGCCTTCCGGCGTCTTTACAAACGCTCCTCTCACTACGACTGGTTTTACGCCTGCCGTCTACAATGTCACGAATGCAACCATTACATCCGTCAACACTGCCACAGGGCTAGTCACGATTGCTCTCGCTGGACAGTCGCTTGGGACAGCCTCGGCAGCATCATGGGCCGCAAACGTCGCCACCTTTACATTCCCTGCCCCTCTGCCTTCCTATGCCGTTGTTGGCGCCCAGTTGACGACAACCGGTTTTACGCCCGCTGCCTTCAATGTTACGGCCGCGACAATTACCTCCGCGAATGCCGCGACGGGCGTAATCCAAGTTGCTCTGCCTAGCCAGTCGATGGGGTCAGCCAGCACTGCCACTTGGGCGGCCAACGTTGCCTCGTTTACATTCCCCATCCCTTTACCTTCCGAGGCGGTGGTCGGTGCCCTGCTCACGACAACTGGCTTTGCACCCGTTGCCTACAATGTCGCGGCTGCTCCAATTACATCGGTCAACGCAGTGACAGGGGTGGTCACGGTGGCTCTGGCTAGCCAGGCAATTGCCAAGGCCACCGCGGGAACTTGGGCAGCTAACGTCGCTTCCTTTACTTTCCCTACTCCTCTGCCGTCCGATACCGTGGTCGGCGCCCAGTTGACAACTACTGGTTTTACGCCTGCTGCCTACAATGTTACGAATGCATCCATTACCTCCGTTGCCGGGGGCGTGGTCACCGTTGCGCTGCCTAACCAGTCCCTCGGGACGGCCACGGCCGCAACATGGGCTGCTGGTGCAGGCGGGCACCTCTCGTTTACATTCCCTACCCCTCTGCCTTCGGAGGCGGTTGTCGGTGCCTTGATCACAACAACCGGTTTTACGCCTGCCGCTTACGACGTCACAAACGCAGCCATCACGGCCATAGCTGGGGGCGTGATTGAGGTTGCCTTGGCAACGAACCCGGGCGCGTCAACCGCGCGCGGAACTGGCACGGTAAATCCCAGCGCCGTAACTACCGACGGAACCGCTACTGTAGGTCCTGCCGCTACGGCAACCGCGGACGGAACCGGTTCAGTTAATCCCAGCGCCGTGACCACGGATGGCACCGGTACAGTAGGTCCTGGCTCGTCAACTACGAATGGAACAGGCACCGTTCCCTCCGCTTACAGCTACTCCGAAGTAGTCACCAACAACTCTTCCAGCGCCTCGGTCACCTCCGCAACCATCACCGTCTATATGCAAACCCCGGCCGATACGATCTTCGAGGCCTATACGGGCACCAATTGGACTTGCACCACCCCCGCCGTCGGCGGCGTAGGTCCCATCATATGCACCTACGGAACCACGCTAAACAGCGGCACCACAGCGAGTACGCTCTACGTCGACTTTGAAGTCGCCGCCGGTACTGCCGCTGGCACCACTATCCAGAATTCTGCCACCGTCACGAATTCCACGTTTGTTGATACCGTCCCATCCAACAACACCAGCATCACTTCCATCGTCGTTGAACCTACAACCACCTCCGATTTGGCCGTATTTATGTCTGTGGCCCCCACTCCCGTCTTCGTCTCTTCCAATCTCACCTATAACATCCAAGTTCAGAATCTCGGCCAAGCCACCGCTCCCGCAACCAGCGCCGTCCTCACAGATACACTCCCCACTGGCGTCAATTATGTCTCTTCTACTGCCTCCGCCGGTTGGTCCTGCTCATACACTGCACCTTCCGTTTCCTGCTCCAACGCCTCCCCTATGGCCCCATATACCACGGCCTCCATCACCATTACCGTCACTGCTCCCTCGACTGCCACCACTCTCACCAATACTGCCACGGCTGCCCTTTCCGGTGATCCCAACTCCGCCAACAATTCCGCCACTGTGTACACTGTGGTTCAACCTATCGCCTGCGCTACTCCCGGTCGCGATGGTGCGGGCGGTACTCTCAGCGGCATTGTGAACGCCTATTACCCGCCTTCTACCACCGGCACTCTCGCCTCGGCTTCCACTTCTGTTGTGCTTGGGAAGGCTGCTTCGGGGGGCGCTCAGACAGGCATCGCCGCTGGTGATCTCCTACTCATCATCCAGATGCAGGACGCCGCCATTAACGACACGAACACCAGCTCTTATGGCCATGGCGTCCCGGGCGATCCTGGTGCCGGTTCGAATAATCTCGGCAGTTCCGGCCTCTTTGAATTCGTCACTGCCACCAATGCGGTTCCTGTGACCGGTGGCTCTCTTACATTCACCGGCACCGGCCCTACCGGCGGGCTTCTCAACGCCTATTTCTACAACCCTGCGACTGCAACGCAGGGCCTGCAGACCTACCAGGTCATCCGCGTTCCCCAGTACACCTCTGCGACTCTTGGCTCCTGCACTCCTGCGCTACCTTGTGCCCTTTCATGGAACGGCTCTGTGGGCGGGGTCTTCGCGATCGACGTCTCTTCCCAGCTCGCTCTCGGTGGAGCAGTTGTCGCTCTCGACGCCCTTGGTTTTCGAGGGGCCGGGGGCATCACGCTCACGGGGACAACCAATACCGTTTCTGACACGGACTATGTGACCAGCTCTCCGGCTAACTTGCCCAATCTGTCCGGGGGCGGCGATGCGCCCGCGAATAGCGGTACAGACGCCTCGAAGGGTGAGGGCATTGCCGGAACACCCCATTGGGTCGCGCCCGCCCTGAGTTCCATCACACCAACATCCACGGCATTAAGCACGGGCCAGTCCGTTGTCGAGGGGCTTCCCAACGGCAGCTTTGCGCGTGGCGGGCCGGGGAATGCCGGTGGCGGCGGTACCGACGGAGACCCGAAAAACAACGATTACAACTCCGGCGGCGGCGCGGGCGGCAATGGCGGTACTGGTGGACAGGGTGGTTATGGTTGGAACAGCATGGCCGCCACCAATACCACGGATGGCGGTTTCGGCGGTGTGGCTTTCCCGAGTTCGACGAGTGCTCTTGTCATGGGCGGTGGCGGCGGCGCTGGCACTACTAACAATGGCACCTATTACATTTCTAGTACGAGTAACGGCGCGGATTGCGGCACAAGCTGCACCGGCGTCTTCAGCAGCGGCGGTGCCGGTGGAGGTATCGTCATCATCCACGCCGGCAGCGTCGCTGGCACCGGTACCATCACTTCCAACGGCCAATCCACTCTAAGCACCCTGAACGACAGCACGGGCGGCGCCGGAGCTGGCGGCTCAATCCTTTTTTTCGCCAATACTGGTGGCCTGAGCGGCCTCACCGTCAACGCCATCGGTGGCAATGGCGGCAATGCCTGGCAAATCGAGGCCCCCGGTGCCACTTTCCCAGGCCAACGCCATGGGCCGGGCGGCGGTGGTGGCGGTGGTGTCATCTTCCTCTCCGCTAACCCAGCTAGCTCTAGCGTCGCTGGTGGCAGCAATGGCTATACGGACACGATCCAGGATTCCTACGGCGCCACCCCCGGTCAGCCCGGCATGGTGGTGACCACCGATGTCATCACGGAAACTCCCGGTACACAATCTGGTGCATACTGTGGCTCCGCGGATCTTTCCGTCACGAACACAGGCTTTCCTCTCGTTGTCGCCCCGGGCGGCACCATCACCTATACCCAAGTCGTCGCAAATAACGGTCCTCTCGATGCCGTCAACGCTGTTTTCACCGAGAGCACGCCGGTCAACACCACCTTCAATTCCATCACCCCCCCCGCTGGCTGGACCTGTCCCACTCAACCGGCCGTCGGCGGCACGGGTCCCATCTCCTGCAACACGACCTCCGGAGATTTCCCCGTCAACACCTCCGGAGTCACCTTCACCGTCGTCATCACCGTCAGTGCCGCCGCACCTAGTGGCTCTCAGATCGTAGATGTTGCCAACATCAACTCTGCTACAAAGGATCCCAACCCCGCCAACAACACCGCAACCGCCATCACCACCGTCGGCGCCACCGGAACCGCCGATCTTTCCGTTACCAACGCCACCTCTCCCCTATCTGCCACCGAAATTTCTGGCAACAACGTTACACTCGCCGCCCTCGTCAGCAACCTGGGTCCCTCGGCCTCAGCCTTCACTCAATTCCAGGAAGCCATTCCAATTGGCACCACCTTCCAGTCCCTCACTGCTCCCTCAGGGTGGAGTTGCTTTCTTCCGGCGGTCGGTAGTAGCACGGGCACCGTGAGCTGCAGCATCAGCTCCCCCTTCGCTTCCGGCGCTACCGCTCCCTTTTCCCTTGTCCTCAACGTCACCGCTGCCGCCGGTACAGTGGTTTCTGCCACCGCTACCGTTGGGTCTTCCACTCCTGATCCCAACTCCTCGAACAATTCCGCCACGGCCACCTTCACGGTTGCCAATTCCGGGCAGGCCGATCTCGCCGTCACTGCTACTGCCTCACCTAACCCCGTCACTCAAGGCAACAATGTCACCTTCACGGAAACTGTCACCAACAACGGCCCCGCCACGGAAACCAACGCTACCTTCACCGTCACCTTACCCGCCAACACCACCCTGGTTTCGTTCACTCCTCCACCTTCCGGTTGGAGCTGCAGCGGCACTACGACTTTCACTTGCAACCTCACCGGGACTCTTCTCGCCGGTGCCTCCGCCAATTTCCCTCTCGTCGTTCAAGTAAATGCCGGCGTTGCCGCAGGCACGGTCATCTCCGCTACCCCTTCTGTTACCAGCACCGTTAGCGACCCAAATCTTTCCAATAATTCCGCCACGGCCTCCACCATCGTCGCTTTGCCCACCCAGTCCAGTGTAAGCATCACGAAATCCGCTTCTCCCGAGCCCGTCGACCAAAACTCCACACTCACCTACACCATCACTGTCACTAACGGCGGGCCCGCAGTCGCTACCGGCACGTTCACCGTCACGGACGTGCTCCCGGGTGAAGTCACCTATATCCCCAACTCTTATTCCACAACCAGCGGCTCCTGCACTGGCACGACCACTGTGACTTGTACCCTAAACAACCTTGCCGTCGGCAGCACCACCATCATCAACATCAACGTCACCGCCACAACCTTCAGCGCCTCTAGCCTCTCCACCAACACCGCCACCATCACAACCAGCAGCACGGTTTCCAACGTGGGCGGCACGTCGTTAGGGACGGCCACGAATGCAACATGGGCAGCCGGCGTCACATCATTTACATTCCCAACACCATTGCCTGCAAATGTCGTCGTCGGCTCTCTTCTATCAACAACTGGCTTTACGCCTGGCGGCTACAACGTTACGAATGCATCCATCCAGTCTGTTAACAGCACGACAGGCGTGATCACTGTTACTCTCACTGCGAATCCTGGCGCATCTCCTGCAACGGCGATGGGAACCGGTGTCATCTCTTACCCGCTCTCCGCCAGCGCCATCTCCACCATTCAAGCTCCCACCGCCGTGGACATCTCCTCCTTCCGCGCCTTCTCTCAGCCTGGCGGTTCCGTCATCCTCGAGTGGCACACCAATGAGGAATCCCGCAATCTCGGCTTCCATGTTTATCGGGAGGATGCTTCCGGCCGCACGCGCATTGATCCTTCTCTCATCGCCGGCTCGGCTCTTCGTCTTCGTGGTGGCCGGCCACAGCACGCCGCCAAGACGTATCGTTGGATCGACCGTCATCCTTCCCGCGATGCCGCTTACTGGGTTGAAGATGTCGACGTTAATGGCACGCGCACTGAACATGGACCTGCTTATCCTGAATCCGTTGCCACTGAGTCGTCCGCTTCTCTAGCCTCCTCTCAACCATCGCCTCTCCTCAGCGAACTTCATGTGCCCGCTGCGTCTCTCTCCACGACCAGTCCCATGGTGTCACTCCAGGCTCCACGACCCGTTCTTCCCGTCTATCCTCCAGGCCTGACCAGCCCAGGCCTTGCCGATCACGCCGCGGTCAAGATCGCCGTTGATCACGAAGGTTGGTACCGCGTCTCCCTTTCTCAGCTTTATGCCGCGGGCCTCGCTCAAGGCACCGATCCGCGAACGCTCCATCTTTACGCCGAAGGAGTTGAACAACCACTGCTCCTGACGGCCGACACTACCTCTGCTCCGTCTCTTGGCCCCGACATCGAATTCTATGGCACCGGCATCGATACGCCCTTTTCGGCGGATCGTATCTATTGGCTGATCAGCGATAATCAGTCACCCAAGCGCATCCTCTCGGTTCTCTCGCCTGCTTCAGGAAGCACCGCGCCGGACAGTTTCCCCTTTACTGTCCTTCGTGAAGACCGCTACACCTACTTTGCCGCCCTGCTCAATGGAGACAACAACGACAATTTCTTTGGCGCAATCATTACCTCGGATCCCACCGACCAAACTCTTGCCGTCACGCACCTCGACTCAACTTCACCGCTGCCCATTTCCGTGGACCTCGCCCTGCAAGGTGCCACCGACGGCCAGGAGCATAGCATCGCGGTTCAATTCAATGGCGCCACCATTGGCGAGATGGACTTCTACGGCCAAATCCTCGCGCAACAGTCTTTCCCCGTGGAAGCCTCGTTACTCCAAAACGGCACCAACACTGTCACCCTCACCGCCCTGAATGGCGACAACGACGTCAGCGTCGTGCAATCCATTGCCCTCCATTACGCCCACACCTATGCTCCCGATTCCGACTGGCTCCGCGCCACTGCCTCCTCCGGCTCTCAACTCAACATCACGGCCTTCACCAATCCGCACATCCACGTATTTGACATCACCGATCCGTCCAATATCTCGGAACTTTCCGCTAAGGTCTCGCTCCAATCAGGCGCTTACTCCGCTGCTCTCTCGCTCACCACGGGTGGGCCCGCTGTTCGCACCATTCTCGCTTTTGCGGATGACGCCATCGCCGCGCCGGTCTCTCTCTCCCCGCACGTCCCTGCCTTCCTCGCCCAGCAACGGATTGGCGCGGACGTGGTCATCATCTCGCACCCCGATTTTGTCCCCAGCCTCGCACCCCTTGTGAGCTTGCGCGAATCCCAGGGCCATCAGGTCTCGCTCGTCACCACGGACCAGATCTTCGACGAGTTCAATTACGGCGAACGCAGTCCCTTCGCCATGCGCAGCTTCCTCCAGGAAGCCGCCACCGTTTGGCAGCGCAAGCCGCAATCCCTCCTGTTTGTCGGCGATGCCTCGCTCGATCCACGGAATTATCTGGGATACGGCTATCTCGATTTCGTTCCCACGCGCATGATCGAAACCGCTGCCTTCAAGACCGCTTCCGACGATTGGTTCACGGACTTCACTCAGAATGGCTTTGCCACAATTCCGACGGGACGCTTGACCGTTCAAACTCCTGCGCAAGCCGATCTCGTTGTTTCCAAAATCGTTGGCTACGAGAATGGCAGCTTTGCCGGTTCCTGGAATTCACAAAGCTTGCTGGTGGCCGATCAGAATATCGACTCCAATTTCACTGCTGCTGCAAACTCCGCGGCCGCTACCTTGCCCCCCACTCTACAAACCTCGGAGATCCTTGCCGATTCTCTCGATACCGCCACTGCCCATTCCCAGATTCTCACTGCCCTCAACAATGGTGAGCTCCTCGTGGACTACAGTGGCCACGGCGCACAACAGCAATGGTCTTTCTCCGATCTCTTTGACATCAACGATGCCGCCGCTCTTTCCAACGGCGGGCGCCTCCCCGTCTATCTCCTCATGGACTGCCTCAACGGCTTCTTCCAGGATCCTTCCGCCAGCAGCCTCGCCGATTCGCTCCTTCTCGCTCCCAACGGCGGCGCGGTAGCTGTTTGGGCCTCTTCCGGGTTCACGGAGGAGGCGCCGCAGTCTTCCATGAATCAGGCGTTCCTGCACGCCTTCGCCAGCAATCCTAGCCTGCCGATTGGCCGCATCATCCTCCAGGCGAAGGCCGGAACCACCGACAGTGATGTTCGCCGTACCTGGATTCTTTTTGGCGACCCCGCGATGAAATTCCAGTTCGCACCCATGACCCCTAGTGCGCAGATGTCCGCGCCTGTCCAGCACCCTGTAACGGCCCCCGTTAGCAATCGCCTCTGTGTCCCTGGTTCCATTTGTTCGAAGGAGAAACTACGCCAATGAGTATGACTTGCCGGCTCTTTATGGCCGCCGTCTTCATCTTCTCGTGTGTAACCGTGTCCGCGTTGGCGCAAGCGCCAATCCCATCAAATCCCGCTCTGGGTCTCGTGGCCAGATCCGCCTCTGCGCATCTCGGCAATGCCGCTGCCACGGAAGGCGCCACGGTTTATTCCGGTGACTCCCTCTCGACCGAAGACGCCGGCTCTTTGCTCGTTCGTGTCGGCCCTCTTTCTCTCGAGCTTCAGCCCTCTTCGGCCGCGCACATCTATCGCGCACCCTACGGCGCCGTCGTTGAGCTGAATCGCGGCACCGTCATCTACACCACACCGGGCGGCCACGAAAATATCGTCATCGTCGTCTCCGACGTGCGCGTCACACCTGAACTTTCGTTGGCCGATCTGGGACGTGTCTCTATGGATGATCCCTGCAACATTACGGTCTACAGCCAACGCGGTCAGGTCAACGTTCAGGTGGGTTCGGAATCACGTCTTGTCGAAGAAGGAAAGGCCTACCGAGTCCGTGCGGAAAACGCCATCAGTTACCGTGAATATCTTTCTCCCGATGCCAGCGATTACCACCGCTATCACGACCATAGCCCCTGCGCGCCACTCGACATGGTGAAAGGGAAACCTCCCATCGCCCCGGGCCAGAGCCACTTCCTTTACGTCGCCGCAGGCGTCGCCACGGGCCTCACCGTTTGGGGCGTCGCCAAGGCTGTCGAGAGTCCCTCTCGCCCCTAATCACCACTTCCAGCCTTTGTCCCCGTAGGGGCCGAGCATTGCTCGACCCCATCTCGGCAATCTGTAGAATTGCCCGTCATCCCGAACGGAGTCTGCGGAGTGAGGGATCTCTCTTCCCGTTTTCAAGGCCGCATCACTTCTGTCAGCTCGCCATTCTTAGCGACCCTTTAAATCCCCCGTCATCAATTGTGTCCGCCGGAAATCTCCCGCACAATCGAGCCCACGAAATTCTTCGCGTCGCCAAACAGCATCAGCGTTTTGTCCATGTAGTACAAGGGATTCTCGATGCCGGCGAACCCCGCCCCCATGCCCCGCTTGATCACCATGACGGTGTGCGCCTTATCCACGTCCAGAATCGGCATTCCGTAAATCGGGCTGGTGGTATCTTCCCGGGCCGCCGGATTGGTCACGTCGTTCGCCCCGATAATCAGCGCTACGTCCGTCTGCGGAAAATCGCCATTGATCTCGTCCATTTCCAGCAGCTTGTCGTATGGGATATCCGCTTCCGCCAGGAGCACATTCATGTGGCCGGGCATCCGCCCCGCCACCGGGTGGATGCCGAACTTCACGTCCACGCCGCGCTTCGTCAGCGCATCGTACAACTCGCGCACCTTGTGTTGTGCCTGCGCCACTGCCATTCCATACCCCGGCACGATTACCACTTTGCTGGCCGCCGTCAGAATGCCCGCCGCCTCTTCCGGAGACGCGCTGCGCACCGGCCGCGCTTCCTTCGCTCCCTTTGCCGTCACGTGTTCCTGTCCAAACGCGCCAAACAAAACATTGGTGAACGAGCGGTTCATCGCCTTCGACATATTCACCGAAAGGATGAACCCCGATGCCCCATCCAACGCGCCCGCGATAATCAGCAACTTGCTCTGCAGCACAAATCCCATCGCCGCTGCCGACAATCCCGCGTAGGAATTCAATAGTGAGATCACCGTCGGCATGTCCGCCCCGCCGATTGGAATGATCATCATCACGCCAAACAACAGCGGTATCCCAATCATAAAAGGAAACAAGTACATTCTTTCCGGATGCATCACCAGCGTCGCCCCAATCCCGATGGCGATCGCCAGCAAGCCCAGGTTCACGAAGTTCTGTCCCTTATACGTGATCGGCCGCTGCGCCAACACTTCCTGCAGCTTTCCCGCGGCCATCAAGCTGCCCGAAAACGTTAGCGCTCCCAGGATGACTTCCAGCGACAACACGCTCATCATGAATTTCGGCACATTCGGCGCACGCAAGTAAAACTCTGACGTTCCCACCAGCGTCACGCAAAGCGCCCCAAAGGCGTGGCTCAATGCCGTCCGCTGCGGCACCGCGGTCATCGCTACGCGCCCCAGCGGGACGCCGATCATCGTGCCCAGCACCAGCCCGATCGCGATCCACTTGTAACTGACGATTTCCCCTTGCAGCAGCGTCCCCACGATGGCCAGCAACATTCCCGCTTCACCGGCCCACACGCCGCGCCGCGCGGTCACGGGAGAACTCAACCATTTCAGTGAAAGCACGAATAGCGCCGTGGCGATGAGATACGCAAATTCCAGAATGTATTGTGACGCGCTCATGTTCGTCACGGCTTCCTGGGCCCGCTGGCTTTGAACATCTTCAGCATGCGGTCCGTGATCATAAAGCCGCCCACGATATTGCTGGTCGCCGCCACAATCGCGATGGTTCCCAGGATTGTCGCCAGCCTGCTCTTTCCTTCGCCCACCAGGATGATCGCTCCCACCACCGCAATCGCGTCCAACGCATTTGTCAGCGACATTAGCGGCGTGTGCAGCAGCGGCGATACCCGCCGGATCACTTCAAAACCGATAAACGCCGCCAGCATGAAGATGTACAAGCCGGTGATCAGATCCATCAGGCGTCTCCTCCCGGTGCCGTTTGCAGGGTTGGCAGCTTGAAAAACTCCCGCACCCGCGCGTTCACGATTTCTCCCTCATACGTCAGCAGCGTCTCCCGCGTGATTTCATCCTTCAAGTTCAGTTGCAGTTTGCCTTCTTTTGTCAGGTGCAACAGAAACGACGTCAGGTTGCGCGCGTACATCTGGCTCGCGTGATAGGGCACCGTTGCGGCCAGGTTGTATTCTCCGATAATCGTCACTCCATGAATCACCGTTGTCTCGTCCGGCTTCGTCAACTCGCAATTGCCGCCACGTTCGGCCGCCAAGTCCACGATCACCGAGCCCAGCGACATGCGCTCGACCATCTCCTTCGTCACTAGCACCGGCGATTTCTTCCCAGGAATCACCGCCGCCGTGATCACAATGTCGCTTTCCGCTACCACGTTGCCCAGCAGTTCCCTCTGCTTTTGATAGAAGCTTTCGTCTTGCGCCTTCGCATACCCACTCGCATCTTGCGCATCCTTCGCTTCCACCGCCAATTCCACGAAGCGCCCTCCCAGGCTGAGCACCTGTTCTTTGGACGCTGGGCGCATGTCGTACGCCGAAGCCACCGCCCCCAGCCGCCGCGCCGTGGCAATTGCCTGCAGCCCCGCCACCCCCGCGCCGATAATCAACACGCGTGCCGGCGCAATCGTTCCCGCTGCCGTGGTCAACATCGGACACATTCTTGGCAGAGTGTCCGCCGCCAGCAGCACCGCTTTGTACCCGCAGATCGTCGCCATCGAAGACAGCGCGTCCATGCTCTGCGCTCGTGTAATGCGCGGCATCAACTCCACGGCGAAAGATGTCACGCCGGTCTCCGCAACTTCCTGCACCGTCTTCACCGTTCCCAGCGGCCTTAGAAATCCCACCAGTGCCTGGCCTTTGCGCAATAGCGGCAGGTCCGCGCTTCCCGTCTTGTCATTCGCTCCATGACTCAGGAATTGCACCAGGATGTCCGCCGTCGCGAATACTTCTTCGCGGCTCGCCGCCAGCTTCGCGCCCTTTTCCACATACTCCTCATCACGGTAACCCGCTGCCTGGCCCGCGCCCGCTTGCACCAGCACGTCCAGCCCGCCCTTCTTCAGATGGGGAACCATCGCCGGCACCATCGCCACGCGCCGCTCTCCCGGATATCCTTCTCGGGGCACACCAACGATCATGTACCCTCCTTCCTTCTCCGCAGTTCCTTCAATTTCGCTTCACTCCCTCGATTTCGCGCCAATAACTTCCCTAATTTGTCATTCCGACCGGAGGAACGGCGCATTCTGCCGTTCCGGAGCGGAGGAATCCCTCTACAACTTCTAACTCCAGATCAGCCCGTGCGCATCCGCACTCTTCCGCCCGGCTGCCCGCCGCAGCCGCGTCTCTTCCTGGTTGCTCGTCCGGATTCAAGGGCGGAGCGATGGCCCTCGTTTAACAGGCGGGACGCAGTCCAACTCACCACAAATCCTGCGTCTTCCCCACAATCCGATTTGACCGCCGAATTCTATCTCCAACCGCTACACAGAGACAAGCGCGCCTCTTGGTCATGCTTTTTAGGGGGTCGGAGCTTCAGCTCCGACATCAAGAGCGTGGCTACCATCGGGCTTTAGCTGTGGTGTCTCAAGAGGTTGTTAACATTCAAGCCGGACCGGGTGATGGGTGGCGACTGGTTGAGACTAGCATGAGGGCGATGCCAGTTGTAGCTGTGGATCCACGGGCCCAAGTGCGCGAACCGTTCGGCGGAGTTCTGGTAGAGCCGCGCGTAGGCCCATTCGCGAATGGCGGTTTGGATGAAGCGTTCGGCCTTGCCGTTCGTGCGCGGGGTGTAGATGCGTGTGCGGATGTGTCGGATGTGGAACCTGCGGCAGTTGGCTGCGAAGCGACGGGAGCAGAAGCAGGGGCCGTTGTCGGTCATGACGCGGCGAACGGTGATGCCCATGCGGGTGAAGTAGGCCACCGCCTGACGGAGGAATTTGCTGGCAGACGCAGCTTTTTCGTTCGGCAACATGGCAGTGAAGGCGATGCGGGAGTGATCGTCGACGGCGACATAAAGGAACTCCCAGCCAGCGCCGCGGGTTTCGTCTTGCGGATTGCCGGTGAGGCGATGGCCCGGTTTGTGGATGCGCGCCAGCTTTTTGATGTCGATGTGCAGCAGATCGCCGGGCGCGGGATGCTCATAACGGACAATGGGCACGGTGGGCTCAAGGGAACGCGCGGTGTTGAGTTTCAGACGGGTCAGCACGCGGCTGACGGTGGCCCGGCTCAAGCCGGCGGTTTGGGCGATGCGCACGCCGGTCCAGCGCTGGCGGCGCAGTTGTTCGATGCGAGTCACCAGTTCGGCGGAAATGCTACGTGGGGAGCGATGCGGACGAGAAGACAAATCACGGAGCGCCGCAGAACCGCCCTCGCGGAAACGGCGGACCCATTTGGCAGCCGACTGCCGACTGAGCTTGAACTCGGCCGCGGCCGAGTTCAAGCTCAATTCCCCTGCCAAAACTCTCTTTGCGAGTTGTTCTCGACTGTGAATCGTGAGTCGAGCATGATGGTGGTAGTCCATTCGGCCTCCTGGCGGGCTTTTGCTTCGCAACATCAGCTTCCCAGTTCTCGGCCGGATGGACAACAACGTCTTGAAACTTCACATTTAGCCCCCTGGGGAAACTCCGCTCTTCCTGCTGGACTCGTCAAGCAAAAAGTTCTATTTCATTCCTTCGTACACTCCTCGCGCCTCCCGCAACCTCTTCATCACCAGTTCCTTCTCTGCCTTCGAATTCCAGTCCGGATATTCCTCCGTCACCTCAATCGTCCGGTCGATCCACGCCTTAAAATACTCTGCATCCTCCCGCGAGTACGCTCGTTTCCTGCCGATCGTCACATACATGGGACTCGTCGTCGCATACGCATAGTTGTCCATCACCGGATATTCCGCCTTGTCGCTCCATGCACGCAGCACGCACCATCCGCTATCGTTCACTGGAATCGT
Source organism: Candidatus Acidiferrales bacterium (assembly GCA_963702915.1). Taxonomy (GTDB): domain Bacteria; phylum Acidobacteriota; class Terriglobia; order Acidiferrales; family UBA7541; genus Acidiferrum. The sequence goes on along the minus strand of OY969770.1, from coordinate 3,384,865 downwards.
CCCCGTCACATCGGCCGTGTCTCGCGGGCCCTCCAGCTTCAGTTCTCGCGCCACCTTTCCGTTGCACACCACCTCCAGATGATCCACCGGCACAATCGACCGCAATTTCGCGGTGAAGGGAACCGCCGCCTGCGCCGCATCAAACTTCAATTCGCTCCCCACCATCTCTCCGCCCAACTTGAACTCGATCAGCGGCCCATTCGTCGCGAATGTCCTCCCCTGCTTCAATTCGTCCATCCACGTATCAATGCTCACCGGCCAGCTAGGCGTCCACACATACACACGGTCGAATCCCACTTGCCCGCGAATAGGCGCCGCATAATCCGCCGTCGCATCCGTTCCCCCACCCGCCGGGAGCTTGAATCCCAGGTTCAGCAGCTTGTACCACACCGCCGCCGTGGACTTGTGATCGCTGAATCCCACAATCTCCATGTAATCCAGCTTCCCCAGCGCTACATCCACCGGCAATTCATCCGTAATTTTCTGCGCTGGCTTCGCAAACGGGTCCGGCATTTCATCGAACGGATGCACCGCTCCCACCAGCGCCCCCTGCGCATGCGCCATGTCATACACATCCGCATTCATCGGATACAAACTCGCCGCCGCCGTATTCGGATACCCCGCATACCCCGGCAACAGCAAATGTTCCTTCAACCGCAAAACTCCTCGGTGCCCCCAATAATTCGTGTGAAACTCCTGCCCCTGCACCACAAGTACATCTGGATCGCTACAGGCAGCCTCCCCAAATCCCAGAAATTCAATATCTGGAAATCGTTGCTCCTTATTCACAGTCAGGTTGTGAATAACCTGTATCCCTTCATCTTCGGCGATGGCAGCGAGTCCATAACAATTGGTCTTGTATGTTCCTCCATAATTCATATGAACATGCAAGTCGCTGCTGACCCATTCCTCACCACGCTGATTTCCCCAATCCAGCTTTTCCAATTCAAACTCAAATAAATTCAGGCTTTTCTCCTTGGTATCCACGGTTCGCTTCACAACCCGATTCTCAAGTCCCTTATGGAGGTCTATTGTGATTTGCCCTTCAGGGACACTTATGGAATGACCCTCGCTCGCATAAAAATAATGATCCTCAAATGGCTGTCTTCCACGGTCGTAGGCGTCATCGGCGTGAATGCTCGCGTTTTCAGGCGCGTAGAACTTTCCACGCTGATCAACCACGGAAAAACGCCCCTGCGCTCCCTTCTCGCCCTTTTCAGTTATTTGGAGGAAGATGTCGATGTGCGGAGAAAGATATCTGCGATTCTGCACTGACACCCAGTGTTTTTCGCCGTCGGGAAAACCATGAATTTCAATTTGAGTATCCCCGCTCTCGTTGGATATGAACGCAATCTGTTTTCCATCCGGCGACCACCTGACATTCGTCTGATCCCAATCCCCATACGTAATCGGAAATGCATCTCCCCCATTCGCCGGCATCACCCACAAGTTGTGCCACTGCCTTCCCAAATAAGAGCTGTACACCATCCGCGAACCATCCGGCGAAAAATCCGGTCGTGCCTTCCAACTCGTCTCCTCGTAATGAATCTCCCGTGCCTCCGCGCATGTGGCACAGTCACTCTTGACTGTGCTCTTGGGGTATTCCGATAGCTCCCCCACCTTCATCCGCCAGAATCCGCCGGTCCCATAAATATGTCCGCGGTTCGACACAAACAGAATCTCTTTCCCATCCCGCGTCCACACCGGATTAATCTCCATGTCGTACGCGCTGTAGTAATACCGGGGAAGGGTACTTTTGGTTTCCCCCGTCAACCTCACCACATTCCTCAGCTCGCCATCCACAACGTCCGCCGCAAAAATGTGAAATCGCCTGTTGTACTCTGTCGAAACCCACACGATCCGTTTTCCATCGGGCGACCATCGCGGCTCCACATTTACCGCCCCGCCACCCGTCAACTGCTTCGTCTTCCAACTCCCCAAATCCAGCAGCCACAATTCCATCGCGTCCTTCTGATACGACACGTACACCACGCTCTTCCCATCCGGCGACCAGTCCGGCTGGTAGTCGTATCCCGGCCCATCCGTAAGCTGCACTGCCTCCTTGGAATCCAGCCTCTGCCGCCACAACGATCCTGCCATCGAGTAAATCAATTCCTTCGAGTCCGGCCCCCAGGTCAAACTGCTCGGCCCGCTAGTCAACTGCGGCAAATACATTTCGCGGTAATAATAAGGATGCGGTTCATCAATCTGCGCCAGCACCGGCCGCCGCTGTGCCCCAGCCGGAGGAGCCATCCCCATCAACGCCACACAAAAAATTCCCAATATCCTTTTCAACTTGCCCTCCCCGCACTCGCATACTATGCCAAAACAAGTAGGGGCGCAGCATCGCTGCGCCCCAGCTACCCAGCCCTTTTGTCTTACCAAGAATTAAGCCGTTATCCTCTGTGCCTCCTGATATCTGATCGCTGATATCTGATATCCGTTTACCGCATCCCCTTACGCCAACCCCGCCTTCGTAAGCGGCATCTCCCTTACCCGTCTCCCCGTCGCCGCAAATATTGCGTTATAAATCGCCGGCGCCATGGGTGGCAATCCCGGCTCGCCAACTCCCGCGGGAGGTGCGTCGCTCTCGACAATATGTACGTTCGTCTCTCGTGGCGCCGTATTCATCCGCGCAATCTGGAATCCATCGAAGTTGGACTGGTTAATCACTCCATTCGTCGCCGTAATCTCCCCATAGAACGCGATGCTCGTCCCCATCACTGCCGCGCCTTCAAACTGCTGCCTCACCGTCGTCGGATTCACGATTGTGCCCGCGTCCAGCGCCGTGTCCACCTTCAAAATATCCACTTGCCCGTCCTTCACCTCCGCCTGCACCACGGTGGCTACATACGTCAGAAAGCTGCGGTGCACCGCCAAGCCCATCCCAAAACCCTTCCCCAATTTTTGTTTGCCCCACCCGGATTTCTCCGCCGCCATCTGCACCACCCGCCGGAACCGCCCAATATCGATCGGGTAATCAGCGTACTCGCCGTCGTAATTGTCGTAATCCTTCGGCAATTCCTCTTTCGGCATGATGCGGTCCGGCCCCAGCAGTGCCAGCACGTATTCCAATTGATCCTTCCCCGCCGCATCCGCCAATTCGCCAACAAACGAGTGCACCCCGAACGCGTGATAAATATTCGCCACGGACCGCAGCCATCCGATCCGCGTGTGTGCCCGAGCCGGCCCGTTTTCGGCCCGGTGGTTGGGAATGGCGAATGGAATATCGCTAAAACCCAATCCAATCTCACCCGCGTCCGCATACAGCCCGTTCAGGTCAAACGTCGAAGCAATCGGCGGAAACACGCTTCGTTGCAGCCAAGCCGTCGGCTTCCCATCCGCTCCCAGCAATGCCTTGAAATACATCGCCGCCACCGAGTGATATGTATCGAACTTGATGTCGTCCTCGCGGCTCCATACCACCTTCACGGGCTTCCCCGTCTTTTTCGAAAGCACCGCTGCTTCCACGATGAAATCGGGGAAAGACTTCCTTCCAAACGCGCCGCCCAGCAGCGTCACGTGCACCGTCACATCTTCCTTTTTCAGACCCACCGCCGCGGCTATGGCATCCCGCGCCCCCTGCGGATTTTGCGTCGGTGCCCACGTCTCCACTTTTCCATCTCGATACAATGCAAGCGCCGCCGGTGGCTCCATGGATGCGTGTGCCAGCATGGGCGCGTAATATTCTGCTTCTACAATCTTCCCGCCCTTTGCGAACGCTTTCTCCACATTCCCGTTTTCCCGCACCACTTTGCAGGGCTTTCGCGCCGTGGTTTCCAATTCTTTCCGGAACTCGCCGGAGTTCCACGCGCTGTGCTCGCTCTTTTCCCACTCGATCTTCAGTTTCTTCTTGCCTTCGAACGCCGCCCACGTGCTGTCTGCGATCACCGCCACGCCGCCCAAAGGCTGCATCATCACCGGTGGCTTGAACGCTTCGAGCGTGGCCGTCTGCTTCACGCCCGCCACATGGAGCGCCGCCGTATCGTCCACACTTTTCACCGTGCTTCCAAACACCGGTGGATGCACCACCGACGCGTACAGCATTCCGTCCATCTGCACGTCTTGCCCATACACGGCCTTTCCCGTCGTCATGTCCTGGAAGTCATACCCGGACGCCGCCTTGCCGATGTACCGCCATTCGTTGCGCGGCTTCAATTGCAACTCCTCTTTTTTCGGCACGGGCAGTTTTGCCGCCGCGGATGCCAGTTCTCCGTAGCCAAGTTTCTTTCCGCTTGGCCTGTGCACGACCGTATTCAGTTCCGTCGCGCATTCCTTTTCCGGCACGCCCCAACTCTGCGCGGCCGCGCGCACGAGCATCAGCCGCGCACTCGCCCCCGCCTCGCGCAGCGGGCCAAAGAAGCTCTTCACGGAGTGCGACCCATCCGTGTCCTGGTCACCATACTTCTCATCGCCTGTGGCCGATTCCACCTTCACCTTTGTCCAGTCCGCGTCCAGCTCATCGGCGACGATTCGTGGAAGCCCCGTGCGGTTCCCGCTGCCCATCTCCGCCCGGTGCGCCACGATGTATACCGTTCCATCCGTAGCAATCGCCAGGTACACATTCGGCCGCAGTGCCGCGTTCGCCATCGGGTCTTCGGCCGCGCTCATCGTCGTGCCCATCAGGCGCTCCGGCAAAATCTGCACGCTTAAGACCAGCGCGCCCGTCCCCAGCATTCCTTTCAAGAATCCGCGACGGCTAACGTTTTCGATCTGCATCATTTCCTCACCAATTCATCTCTCGACGAAAATCACGGAAAATCCGTCCAAGCTAGCCCTCTATCCTACCCGCATTCCCGTTCCTTGCAACCCCATCCGGCCCCATCTTGTAGCACAGTCACTCCTGACTGTGCTCTTGGGTTGCCCTTTTTCTTGGCTTCGGTTGCCCCAGGCACGGAGTTTGTGCCTGGGTCTTGGGTTTCTCACGTGTCACAGTCACTCCTGTCTCTGCTCTTGGGTTTGTTGTAGGGGTCCAGCACGCTGGACCCCATCTCGGCAAGATCGTTCCTTCAGGCAACCTCCGTCTCCGTCCTGCCCGCCTCTAGTGCACAATTCCTCTCCTCCCGGCCGAATCCATATTGTGAATCCTTCCCTCTCGCGGCACTCTGGAGGGTAGGGGACTTTTCTCCATGCTAGAAGTATTCCTGCAACGCGCCATCGCCCTGGCCATCGAGAATGTGAACTCCGGCCAAGGCGGTCCCTTCGCTACCCTCATCGTGAAGGGCGGCAAAATCATCGCCGAAGCGACAAATCGTGTCACGTCCGCCAACGATCCCACGGCTCACGCTGAAATAGAAGCCATCCGCCACGCTTGTCGCGCCCTCGGCAGCTTCCAATTGTCCGGCTGTGACCTCTATGCTTCCTGCGAACCGTGCCCCATGTGTCTCGGCGCAATCTATTGGGCGCGGCCAAACCGTGTCTTCTACGCCGCCACCGCCGCCGAGGCCGCCGCCGCTGGTTTCGACGATGCCTTTATCTACGACGAGCTCCGCCGCGCGCCCAACGCTCGCCGTCTCTCCATCACGCAACTTCGCCAGCCTGACGCGCTGCGCCCTTTCCAGGCTTGGCTCGCTTCTTCTTCCAAAAAGCCCTACTGACCGCCAATTTTTCCGTCCACAATTCCCGCATCGCCTTGCTCATCTTTCCCTCCGCTGGCATACTTCTCTTCCCGCATGACGAAAGGTCTCTCGCATGAAACGTGAATACCACCGCTGGTACTCTTCGCGCCTCGGTCTCGAACTCGGCGTCGTTGCGTATGGGCATTGGGGCCCGCCCCTCCTCGGTTTCCCCACCAGTGCGGGGAATGAATTCGAACTCGAGGACCAGAGCATGATCGGCGCTCTCGCCGATTTCATCGATGCCGGCCGCATTAAATTCTATTCCGTCAACTCCATCAACGGTCTCAGCTTCTACAACAAAGGCGCTCATCCCTTTCACCGCAGCTACGTGCAATCCGTTTTCGATTCCTACCTTCGCGAAGAAGTCGTTCCCTTCATCTGGAATCACTGCCAATCGCAAATCGCCATTTCCACCATGGGCGCTTCTTTCGGCGCCTATCACGCCGCCAACTCCCTCTTCAAGCATCCCGATGTCTTCAAGCGTTGCTTCACCATGTCCGGTGTCTACGACCTCAGGAATTTCATGGACGGCATGTACGACAACAATTTCTATTTCAACAATCCTGTGGATTACCTCGCCAATCTCTCCGATGGTTGGTATTACGAGCAGTACAATTCCTGCGACATTCACCTCAGTACCGGCACCGGCCCTTGGGAAAATAGCGGCCCCACCTATCGCCTCTCCGAAGTCCTCTCCAGCAAAGGCATTCGCCATTCCGTGGACAACTGGGGCCCCGAAGGCGGCCACGACTGGCCCTTCTGGAAGCACCAGATGCGCGAGTACGTTTCCACGCTTTTTTGAATCTTGAGAACTGGTTGCCCCAGGCACGGAGTGTGTGCCTGGGTCTTGGGGTTCCACTTAATCTGTGGCACAGTCACTGCTGATTGTGCTCTAGGCTTACTCTTCTCGGATCTCTTTGACCTCTCTGTTACCGTCCTTCTTCTCTGCTAAACAGCTAGCTCAGCCCCAGATGTTCGAGCTGGTACTGCCCCTTCTCAATCACCTGGTCCTCATCAATCCAAACGTCGCAATTCCGCGTCAGCACGTCAACATGTGTCCGCGATTTCCAATTCGCATGCGTCTGGCTTCCATACGGATCGCCAAACGCAATGTGCACTCCGGGAAATTTCTCGTCCTGCAGCAGGACGCCGATCATCCGCGACAACCCCAGGTTTGTTCCAAACGCCAGCTCACCCACGCGGTCGCTGTTCTCATCCGTATGGCAATACTCCCAAAACTCCTCCTCCAAATCTTTCCGCCCGCATTCCGCATGCTTCAATCGACCGCCCGCAATTTCCAGCACAAGCGGCGTCGCCTGCAAATCCCCGTATTTCCCGTTGAAGTAATCGCCTGCCGTCGCGTCGCACACAAACCGGCCATCCACCGTCGCCGGCGTCGTGAACACTTCCCCCGCCGGGAGATTCGACCAGTATCTCGGGCTGATCAACCCGCTCGTCTTCACCCAGTCCAGCCGGCGGTCAAAATGCGCGCTGATCGATGTCCCCGCTTCCGTTCTCACCGTCAGAGCTTTCGCCCGCAACATCCGCTCGCGTAACCGGTCGCTCAAGCGGTCCACCAGCCGGTAATCCGCCCGCATCCCCTGCTGCATGATCTCCGGCGTCACCCCGATCATATGCGCATAGCGAATCTGCCTCCGCTCCACCACCCTCACGATCGCCATTCGCGCGCTCAATTCACCCGGCTGCGGCGTCATGCACAATATCCCCACGTCCGCCTTCTCCAGCGCCTCCAGCACCGGCTCTGGCGCGCTCATCATCGGCCGTGGCCCAAAGTTCTCCAGCAACAGCCCGGTGATCTCCGCCCCTCGTTCCTGCAGCGCCTCTTCCAGGCTAGCCGCCACCTTCCGGCTCATCTCATCCGCAATCAGTGCCACACGCTCTTTCGCGCGCACGCCCAGACAAACTTCCACGGCGTTTTTCGCGCCCGGCATCAGCTCGTTCGGTGCATTTCCAAAGGACATTCTTACTATTTTACCTGAACTGGCCCCTGTGCCAATTCTGCGGGACGCGGCGTTTCCCAGGTGAAACGCGCATTCATGCCTTTTTTGCTTCCACCCGGAACGACGGTATCTGCCCTCCGCCGCTCGTTACATTCGCCAATCCTGTCGCGCTCAGTCGCGTCAAGAATCCCGCCAGCTTCCCCCGGAATAAATATGGCGCGAAGTCCACCAACATGTCCTGGAAATCCACTTTGTTCCCCGCCCCAATATGTGGAAACACGTCCCGGCTCACCGGGATGCGCTCCTGCACGATCCAGCATCCATGCGCTTTCGCTTTCTCTCCACCAGGCAGCGCCTGCTCGATCGCGCGTTCCCATTGCTTCGCGTCCGTCTCCCATCCCAGCGTCACGCCCATTCCCCCGTACTCATCGCTAGGCTTCAGCACCAGGTCCTTCCGGCGTTTCCGTATGTATTTCAATAATTGAATCGGCTTGCCCGCGTAATCGCTTTTCACGTCCTGCACCACTCGCGTCCACGGAACATGTCGCCGGATCACTTCGCGTTCCTGCGCGGAAAACAGCGCCGCATTCTTCGCGTCCGTCAGCACCGCAAAAAACGCCTTTACATGCGGAATTTTACAGCGGAAATTATTCGCTACGCACACTGCCCCCGCTTCGTACGCCCTCACCAGCGCTTCACATTCTGCCGGCCTTGCCACAATGTCATTAATCAACACGCGCCGGTACACCAGATCAATCTTCTTTCCCTTCGCCGCCAGCTGCTTCCCGTCAAACTCCAACTCCCGTGGGTCCGCCAAAACCACGGGAACTCCCATCGCCTCAAATCGTTCCTGCAAAATCTCAAACTCGCTCCACGTCGGCACTTCTTTCCAATCCACAATCGCCATTTGCGGCGGATTCGTCGCCCCGCTCCATTCCACATACGTCATCATCAGCGCATCCAGCAGGTTTGCGCTCAAGGGGTAACTATGTACCTCGTACCGTTTTGCAAATTCCTCCATCACCGGCAATTTCCGGGAAATATCCGAAAGCGTTTCCGAATAGCCTGCACCCGCCGGCGATTCCCCGTTGTATTCCGTGAACTTCAGCGAGTTTGGCAAAAGAAATGCATCCAACCGCGAGGCAGTGCTCGCCGGGCCGGGCCCTGGCGCCAATCGGGCCAGCCGCTCTTCCTCGGGCCGCAAGTGAAATTGCTCGAAAAGGGCATTGTCGCTAAGCGCCGCGGTCGTCACGCGCTCGGCCAGGGCAGCGATGGTCTCGGCAACCTGCCGCACCCGCTGTTCATCGGCGGGAGACAAGAAATAAGGCCGCAAAAACGGGCAGTGCACTCGCCTCCCAAACGTCAATTTCGCCGCTCTCACATCTGCCAAAAATGTCTTGGCCAGTCCTGGTGACTTCTTCACCGCCAGCCGCAACAATTTGTTCCAATACCCCGCCGGATTGGACTTTTTCTTGGCCGGTTTTCTGGTTTTCATCGCCCCGCAGTTCCCGTTTGAGCAGTTTGCGTCGCATGCGCCACGCGCGGCGCTCCCGTAAATCCCCCGGGCGCACCGATTCCCAGCATCTCTTCCCAGCGCGGCCATGTGTTTGCCGCGTTTCCATGCAGCGCGCGGTCGATCACCAGCCGTGCCATCTTCTCCACCACATGCGTGAAGTAGAACTCCGTGATCCGGTCCCTCTCGAAATCAGGCGCTGGGTTCAGGAAATCGATCGCATACGGCACGCCATCCTTCACCGCAAACTCGATCGTATTCATTTCATAGCCCAGCGCCAGATTGATCGTCTGCGCATCCTTCACCACGCGCGCCCCCAGCTCATCCGACAAATACTTATGCTCCACCAGGTACTTCCGTTCTTTTGGGTCATACGCCACCGGCAATATGTCGGACTTCCCGAACGTGAAGCACCGCACATACTGCTCGAAATCGATGAATTCCTGCAGCGTCATGCAATACGGCGAAGTCTTGTCAAACGCCTCCAACAGCTCTTCCTCATTATTTACTTTGTAGACGTGTTTCCATCCGCCGCCCGAAAACGGCTTCAGGATCGCTGGGCGCCCCACATAGTCCAGCAACCCCACCCAGTCCATCGGATATTTCAGATTGCGCAGCGACTCGGAGGTAATATCTACGTCCGCGGGATACCCTTTCTGCGGCAGCAGAATCGTCTTGGGAATCGCGATGCCCAGTTTGGCAGCGATGCAATAATTGAAGAACTTGTCGTCCGCCGTCCACCAGAACGGATTGTTGATGACGTACGTCCCCTGCAGCACCGCATGCTTCAGGTAGCCTCGATAATAATCCACCTCATGCGAAATCCGGTCCACGATCACGCGGTATTCCGCCGGCTCTTCCATCCGCGTCCCGCCTAGCTTCACAAATTCCGCCGTCACTCCCTCTTTTTTCCCCAGTTCGTTTACCCGCGCCAGAAACGCCGGAGGAAAACTGTACTCCCGCCCGCACAGCAAGCCCACTTTCAGCATCGCTCGCCTCCGTTGTCAGTTCTCCCGGCTTCCCTTGTGAAAAAGTTCGTGCCCGCCATCATCCCCAGCGCGCATTCCTAATTGATGACTCCCGCCGCCGTGGTCATCCCATCCGTTGCACTTCCTCGCGTTTCCAGTACCAGGTGCCTTACTACATCCTTCAAGTCTCCCGTATGCCGAAAAACCCGTAACTGCCGGTCTGCGCTCGTTCCCTCATTCATGATCGTGTGCACATACTCCACCGCGCTCCGGCTTCCCAGATCATCCAGCACGTCATCCACAAACTCCAATAACTCGGGCACCAGCTGCCTCATTGGCACTTCCGCTTCTTTCCCGAAATCAATCAGCTTCCCCTCAATTCCATATCGCGCCGCGCGCCACTTGTTCTCTTCGATCAGCGCTCGCCTGTACAGCCGCCAGCCCATGTTCCCCGTGTACAGTCGGTGGATTTTTACCACGATCGCTTGCGTCAACGCGGCGATCGCCACGGCTTCTTCCACTTTCGTGGCTACGTCGCACATCCGGAACTCCAGTGTCCCAAACGTCGGGTGCGGCCGCACATCCCACCAGATTTTCTTTCCATTGTCGATGCTGTTCAGTTTCACCAGCAGATTCACGAAATTCTCGTACGCGCTCCACGACTCAAACGTTTCCGGCACTCCCGTTCGCGGGAATCTCCGGAACACCGTCGTCCGGAACGATTTCAGCCCGGTATTCCGTCCCATCCAGAACGGCGAACTCGTCGAAAGCGCCAGCAGGTGTGGCAGGAAATACCGCACCATGTTCATCATATCGATGGTCGATTGTTTGTCCGGCATGGCCACGTGGATGTGCATCCCGAAGATCAGCAGCGATCTCGCCAGTTGCCCCATCTCTTCTACGATGTGTTGGTAGCGCTCGCCCGGCGAAATCACCTGATCGATCCAGTTCGAAAACGGGTGTGTTCCCGCCGCTGCCACGCGCAGCCCCGTACTCTCCGCCGCGGCTACCAATTCGTTCCGTGTGCGGTGTATCTCTCGCCGCAGTTCGCTTACGTTCTCGCAGATCTTTGTCCCCGTCTCCACGATGGACTGGTGCATCTCGCCCTTTACCTGATCGCCCAATCCACGCGCCGCCGCCGACAGCAATTGCACCACGTGCGAGCGCAGCTCCAGCGTCTCAGGATCAATGATCTGGAATTCTTCTTCGACACCGAGGGTGAAGCGGTGAGCCATATCTTGGCCCTCCGTATCGCTGCTCTTTACGGGGACTTCGGAGCCAGTATCATACCCTCTCGCCCCTCAAAATTGTATCCGTCCAGGGGGCTTGCCCTTTCTCCTCTCAATTTTGTCCTAGACGCCTCGCATTCCCCCTTGGCACACTCACCCTCATGCAAATCTCTCCCTTCCGCATTGAAGAGTACATGGGCAAGCACGAATTCGCCGCCAGGTACTTGCTCTCCTCCTCGGACGCCGAGTCCCAAACTATCCAGGAAATACTCTCCCTCGAACCTGGTGCCCACGACGCCTTCCTCAGCCACTGGTGTGGCTACACCGAATCACCAGGCGCTCCCTGGCTTCGTGAAGTTCTCGCCACCATGTACGCGCAGATTCACCCCGATCAGCTCGTCGTTCTTTCTGCCGCCGAAGAGGCCATCTTCGTCTTCTATCACGCCCTCCTCACCCCCCAAGATCACGCCATCGTCGAAACGCCCTGCTACGAAAGCGCTCTTACCGTTCCCAAAAGCACGGGTGCTGCCGTCTCCGAATGGCGCCGCAGCGCTGCCAACGGCTGGGCCCACGATCTCTCCGCCCTCGAATCTCTTATTCGCCCCAATACCCGCGCCATTTACATCAATTCACCCCACAATCCCACCGGCCTCCTCATGCCGCCGGCAGTTTTCCGCCGCGTCCTGGAACTCGCCGCTCGCCAGGGCATCTATGTCTTCTCCGATGAGGTTTACCGCGAACTCGAGCAGGATCCAGCCACCCGCCTTCCCGCTGCTTGCGATCTCTATGAGCGCGCCCTCAGCCTCGGCTCCGTCAGCAAAACCTATGGTCTACCCGGTCTTCGCCTCGGCTGGCTCGCCTGTCGCGAAGCTTCTATCCTCTCCAAAATTATTTCCTTCAAACACTACACTACGATCTGTGCCAGCGCCCCCAGCGAATTCCTCACTGCCCTCGCCTTCCGCCACCGCCAGAAATTCATTGACCGCAATCTCCAGATTGTTCTTCGCAATCTTCCCCAACTCAGCGCTTTCTTCTTGCGCCACCCCGATCTTTTCGATTGGACTCCTCCCAACGCCGGCACCATCGGTTTCGCCCGCTTCAAGCCCACTCAGGACGTGCAATCCTTCTGCGAACGCCTCGTACGCGAAGCCGGAGTCCTTCTCCTCCCTGGCACCGTCTACGACGAGCGCCACCACATCCGCTTCGGCTACGGTCGCCGCAATATGCCCGAATCCCTCGTTCAACTCGAATCCTGGCTCGCCACTTATAAATAACTGGCCGACCTCCGTTCGCTGATCTTCGCTTCGCGCCCCGATCCAAAAACAAAAAAGGGCCATCAATTTCGATGGCCCTCTTCCTCGGTCTCAATTGTTAGGGTTGGCTTATGGCGCGCCCATGGACCTTCTTGCTTGGAAGCATTCCCGGCAAAACACCGGGCGCCCCTGCGTGGGTCGGAAGGGAACCGTGGTCTCTTTTCCGCATTGCGAGCATGTCGTCTTTGTTTCTGCCCGTGCCTGCGTTGACCCGCCTCCTCCGCCTCCCTCCGCTCGTTTAGCTTTGCACGCCTTGCAGCGCTTTGGTTCGTTTTTAAATCCCTTGTCGGCGAAAAACATCTGTTCGCCGGCAGTGAACACAAACTCGGCGCCGCACTCCGAACACTTCAGGACTCGATCGTGGTATTCCATGAGCCGCTCCCCTGAGACCCCCAAGCGGGCAGTGGGGACGGGCTCATCTTGCACCATGGCCTGTTTATGAATCTGGACCTGTACTCCGGGAAAGCCGGGCACGGATCCCTGGGGCCTGCGGGCGCAGTCAATGTACAAACACCCAAAACGTCTCTGCCTGATAGGGGCCTGATCCCGGAAGTGCGGCGCCAAGCCGCGTCTCGCTCAGGTGTTTAGTCCTGTTCGCGACGCTGCTTCTTGCGCAGTCGCTTCCGCGAAAGCGCTTCTTTGGCCCGGCGCTTCTCGCCGGGCTTCATATAGAAGCTGTGCTTCTTTATTTCCTTTATGATGTCTTCCTGCTGCACCTTGCGCTTAAAACGGCGCAGTGCATTCTCAAGAGACTCGCTCTCTTGAATCACTACTTCTGCCAATGTTCTTCACCCCAATTCCGGTTCGGATTGGTTACTTGCAATACCTGCACACACTTTCAGGTATTGCCCCAGGTAGATTATCTCACGAGGGTGCTGGCTTCTTGTAGTCAATTCCGGCCTTCCAAGTCAAGCCTTCTTTCTCCTGTTTCCTGCACTCCTCGACCTTGGTTGCTTCTCTAGTTACCCCTCACTTTGCTGGTAACATTCTTCTTCTCCTCTTTCTCGCCGTGCGTCCTCCTTGCGTCTGCTGTTACACTAAGCTGCTTCAGAGTCCTGTCTCGGGAGCCGACACTCATGCCTGATATGCGCGATGCCCTTGCAGTTCTCCTTGCCGGTGGCCAGGGTGAACGCCTCTGGCCCCTCACCAGAGATCGTGCCAAGCCTGCCGTCCCCTTCGGTGCCCTTTATCGCATCATTGACGTCACTCTATCCAATTGCATCAATTCTTCGCTCCATCGCGTCTTTGTCCTTACGCAGTACAAGGCCCTCAGCCTCAATCGTCATATTCGCGCCGGTTGGTCTCATCTCATGGGCCTCGGCGAATTCATCGAAGTCCTTCCCCCGCAAATGCGTGTCTCTCAGCAGTGGTATCAGGGCACTGCCGACGCCGTCTATCAGAACATCTACTCCATCGGCAGCGAGCGCTCCAAGTTTGTCTTCGTCCTTGCCGGGGACCATATCTACAAGATGAACTACGCCAGAATGCTCCAGCAGCACATCGATTCCGCCGCGGATGTCACCGTCGCCACCATCGAAGTCCCTGTCGCCGAGGCCGCCAAGCAATTCGGGGTTATCGACACCGACAAGAACTGGCGCATCGTCGGTTTTGAGGAGAAGCCCGCCAAGCCCAAGCAGTCACCCCACAAACCTGCTCACTGCAACGCCTCCATGGGCATCTACATTTTTAATACCCAACTCCTCATCCCCATCCTCCTCGCCGATTCGGAGGATCCCAAGTCGGCCCACGATTTCGGCAAGGACATTCTTCCCCACATTATTTCCAAGCATCGCGTCTACGCCCACAATTTCGTCGACGAAAACAGCCGGGAGACTCTCTACTGGCGCGATGTCGGTACTCTTGACGCCTATTACGAAGCCAACATGGACCTCGTCAGTGTTTCTCCGGTCTTCAACCTGTACGACAAGCATTGGCCCCTCCGCGGTTGGCAGCACCAGTATCCCCCCGCCAAGTTCGTCTTTGCCGATTCCGACCGCATGGGCGTGGCCGTTGACTCCATCGTCGCCGGCGGTTCCATCCTTTCCGGTGGCCGAGTCCAGAATTCCGTCGTCGGTTACGATGTTCGCGTCAATAGCTATTGCGAAGTCGCCGATTCCATTCTCTATAACCACGTCAACGTCGGCCGCCATTCCCGCATCCGCCGCGCCATCATCGACCGCCACGTCAGCCTTCCCGAAAAAACCGAAATCGGTTACGACCTCGAAGCCGACCGCCGCCGCTTCCATGTCACCCCCTCCGGCATCGTCGTCGTCGTCCGCCAGGAATCCCTGATCGAAGAGCCCGAAGCCCAGTAACCTTGTGGCACAGTCACTCCTGACTGTGCTCTAGGGTTCTCCCCGTCGCGGCTCCCATCAATAGAACCTAAGGGTGCCCCATCCTTCGCGCACTTTGCGAAGGGTGGGCTCTTACCCTCTAACGTCGCGTTGTCTCCTAGCTCTGTCTACTGTTTTCCTATCCGCTGCGCTAATGGAGTTTTCAAAGCGCTCGCTATCTTGCTTCGATCCTTTCGACCTAATCCAATTTGTTCGGTTCTGGGTACCCTCCACCCGACCGTTGCTTTCACTGGTCGCCGGTCGCTTTGCACGAGTCACGGATCACAAGTCACGAATCACTAGTCACTGCGGCTGTGTCGGCCATCACTCTCCCTAGCCCATCCCTCTGCTACAATCTTCTGTTGCAAATCTCTCAGGAGACACTACCTATATGTCCACGAAAATCACCCGCGTTCACGCCCGCCAGGTTCTTGACTCGCGCGGCAATCCTACCGTCGAAGCCGATGTCTTGCTCGAATCCGGGGCTTTTGGCCGCGCCATTGTTCCTTCGGGCGCGTCCACCGGCGAACACGAGGCCCTCGAACTCCGCGATGGCGATAAGTCCAAGTACCTAGGCAAAGGCGTCCTCAAAGCCGTCGCCAACGCCAATTCTGAGATCGCCAAGGCCGTCACCGGCACCGATGCCTCTGACCAGCGCGCTCTCGACCACAAATTGATCACTCTCGATGGCACACCCACCAAATCCCGCCTCGGCGCCAATGCTATCCTCGCAGTATCCATGGCTGCTGCGCGCGCCGCTGCCGTTGCGGCCAAGCAGCCGCTCTACAAATACCTTGCCCGCTACTCCACGGACACCTCCGGCAATCTTCTCCCCGTCCCCATGATGAACATCCTGAATGGCGGCGTTCATGCCGACAGCTCCGTTGATTTTCAGGAATTCATGGCCATGCCCATTGGTGCTCCCACTTTTAGCGAAGCTCTCCGCTGGGGCGTTGAAGTCTTTCATTCCCTGAAGGCAACGCTCAAGAAGCACGGCTATTCCACCGCCGTCGGCGATGAAGGCGGTTTCGCCCCCAGCTGCAAGTCCAACGAAGAGGCCATCCAAATCATTCTCGAAGCCATCACCGCCGCCGGTTACAAACCCGGCGAGCAGGTGGCCATCGCGCTCGACCCCGCCGCCAGCGAGTTCTATGACAAGTCCTCCGGCAAGTACATTTTCAAGAAGTCGGACAAGTCCGCGCACACTTCTTCGGAAATGACCGTCTACTATGAAAAGTGGATCGAAAAGTATCCCATCGTCTCCCTGGAAGACGGGCTCGCCGAAGACGACTGGGCTGGATGGAAGATCCTCACGCAAGCCCTCGGCTCCAAATCCTCAAAAAAGAAAATCCAGCTTGTCGGCGATGATATCTTCGTCACCAACACCGAGCGCCTCTCCCGTGGCATCAACGAAGGCATCGCCAACGCCATCCTCATCAAGCTCAATCAGATTGGCACTGTCACCGAAACCATTGACGCCATCGAACTCGCCCGCAAGGCTGGCTACAAATCCGTGATTTCCCACCGCTCCGGCGAAACCGAAGACACCTTCATCGCCGACTTCGCCGTCGCCACCGCCGCCGGGCAGATCAAGACCGGCTCCGCCTCCCGCACCGACCGCATCAGCAAATACAACCAACTCCTTCGCATCGAAGAGGAACTCGGCCCAGCCGCCCGCTTCAACGGCCACGCCCCGCTACTCTAACTCTTCCTCCCCTCAGCCACCCAAAGCGCGGCCAACCCGCCATCGTATCCACCGTAGGGGTCCAGCACTGCTGGACCCCATGTCCGCAACATCACTCCGTCCCCGCTCCCGCCTTGTCCCCTTCCAAATCATTTTTGCGGCCCATCACCCTTACCACGTCATCACGCAAAACCCCGTCATTCCGAACGAAGTCCGCGAAGTGAGGAATCCCTCTGTCGCCTTTGCCTTGCCCCTCGCGTCCTGCCACTGGCAACTACGCCGGTTTCATCCTGACCCGCTGCGCGAATACCACGAAACGCCAAAGCACAAGGGCGACGCCCAACAGGATGACCAGCGACCACAAATACACATCTCCCTGCGTCCTAAAGAAAACGTATAGCTCAAAGGAAAGAGAATAGAAAACAATGATCGACCTGCCTGCGGCGTACGCTTCGCGCGCCGTTTGTGCGTGCAGGATTGACGAATAAGCAAACGCGAAGGGCAGATAGGCGAGAAACGCGGCCAGCGTGGCGGCCACGCCCGTGATTGCCGCATTGCGCAAAACGCGTTCCAGCATCGCGGATTTGCGGCGTCCCAGAAACAGCGTCACTGCGCAAACGGCAACCAGCATTCCCGCGAGGCTGCCGATCAAGAATGACGCCTGCACGACAATCCCGTCTAGAAGCACAAAATGCAGAAGCGCCTCACTATACAGCCAATCTTCGGGGCTCGCCGGTAGCGCTTTCGGCGCAGCCAGCGACAAGTTCAGCTTCTTCTCAATCGCGCCCAGTGCACTTTCGCGGAGGCTTTGCCCATAAAACCTGTCAAAGCGCGATTGCCCGCTTTCCATCATCACGCCGAACCGGGCGACCCGGGCGCACTCTTGTATATCGCCCGAAGCGATCAATTGGTCTTTATAACGCGTCACCTCCGAAACCTCAGGAATTGGCCAGTAGAGCATGGACCACGCGGTCTCGAATGGAGATAGCTTGCCTTCGCGGGCGACTCCGCGTTCAAGTTGTAGTCTGCGATTCAGATAATCGTCATATGTTTGCGCGGAGAACGCCTTCTCCATCGCCGCTTCCCATTCCGCTCGCCTTGTTGCGAGCGACGGGTCCGTCCGGCGCAACCAACTCGCCAGGAGCATGTAACCCAGCGCATTGTCGGGGTCCGCCGCAATCACTTCATGCACTTCCTGCCCAAACGTGGCGCACCTCGTGTCGGTGCGCCAGTCTCTCTTAATGATGAAATACTTAATCCACACGAGTGATGGATTCAGCGCAATAGCTTTTTCCCCTAACTGCATGCCCCGCTCGGAATCCTCCAAATTCATCGCCACAAATGCCATGGTGGAGGCATCGCCGCGTTGCTGTGCTTTGGCCGCCATCCGCTGCAATTCGCCCTCGCTCATGCCTCTTTGTCCAAAAACGATCTTGAACATTGTCGGGCCCATGGCCGCGGCATCGCGAAAACTAGGAGTCGCAAGCAGGAATCCCACAACCACAAGAAAAACGACGATGTACGCCACCGAACCTCGGCTCATCATGATGTTCTCCCGCACAATCCCCAACCCAACCAGTATTCGGCAGCGGCATGCAAAGAAAACGGCCCCCCATGCCCACCGCAAGGCCTCCCATGGCCCCTCAATCGATTCCGTTTCTGCAAGCACCGCCGCAAGCCACTCGCTTTTCTCTTCCGGGCCAATGGCAGCCGCGGCTCGCAATAGCCGGCGTGTCAGTCCTGCCAAGACACGCCTCATGGATTCACTCCCTGTCCTGCTGCCTCTTTCGTTGTGGCCCATGAAGGTTTCGCGCGCATCTGCTCCCGCGCTGCCTTCACCCCATCTCCCGTGAGCCGGTATAAGTGGCGCGCTGGACGGCCAAGCTCAGCGGTATCCCAGCGTGCTTCCAGCCAGCCCCGCTCGGTAAGCCGCATCAGGATCGGGTATAGCGTGCCCGATTTCAGCCCCGTCCCGCGGCTAAGGTCGTAGCCATAGTGCCAGGAGCCCGCCGAAGACAGCAGCGCCTCCAGCACTCGAACAGTCTGTCGCGACATCCGTATAGAACCCAGCATGCCTATAAGTCTATATATATAGACTTGGCGATGTCAACTGTCCTTTTGCCCAGTTTTTACGAACTGTCATCCCGACCGAAGCGACACGGTTTTATCTTGCGCGCCGCACTTTGGCGCGCCGGGTCGCGCAGTGGAGGGATCCTGGCAAGACCCCAGAACAACTCAGCTCATGGTAAACGCCACTGGTTCCTGCCCGCTCTCCGAGCCTCAACTGCTAAGCCCTTCTACACGTTCCGTCAGCCTTTTGAATTCTTATTGTTGATGCCGTTTTGGCGGCGCAGGTGCGCGACGACCAGCCGAATCTCGTCGTAGCTGAATCCTTCCGGCAAAGCATCCTTGATCGGCTTCAACCATTCCATTCCGACCCGCCCACTCGCCTCCTGAATCTCCTTGTATTTTGCGTGGTCAACCCACTGCGCCTTGAACTCTGTTTCGCCCTTCTCAATCAAGTCCGCCACCATCGCCACCACCGACGCTACTTTCCTCCCGCGAATCTGCGCGATCTCTTCAAAACTATGCCCTTTTTCAAGCAAATCTCTCGTCTCCAGCGATGGAGTCGAAGGCCGTGCGTGCCATTCCTTGCTGGCCCGCTCTCCCTTCGCAAATCGCCGGAACACTTCCAGGATCTCTTCTCCGTACATCTCGCACTTCTTCTCTCCTATACCGGAAATCCGGCGCAATTCCGTGATGGTTCTGGGCTTTGCCTCGCAAAGAGCCTCCAGCGTCGTATCGTGCATAACCACAAAGGCTGCCGCCATCTTTTGCCGCGCCGTATTTCTGCGCCATTCCCGCAGGAATTCCCGCAACTCCTCATTCACCCGCACGGTCGGATTCATCTCAAATCGCGCGGCTTCCAAAACTCTGTTAGGACTCCGGCTGACCGTCCCAACTGCATGCGGTTTGTTCTTCCAATCTGCCAGCCATTTCGGCAACCCGCCGCAGACATCGCACACTCCGCACCGCTCCCACTTCGTCACCTCTCCGAAGTGCGCGCAAATCCCTTTCTGCCGGCATTTCCCGGAAGCGACGAACTCCTGCATCTGGTCGTAGCGGCGCCACGCGCGTGCTTTTTCCTTCTCATCCTGAATCTGGTTAGTGAAGTAAGCCCGCAGCCCATTGTCTTTCTTCTCCCAAAACAAGTAGCAGTCTGCCGGCAACCCGTCGCGTCCCGCGCGCCCCATTTCCTGATAAAGCTGCTCAATACTGTCGGGCAATCCCAGCCGCACTACGGCCCGCACGTTCGGCTTGTTGATTCCCAGCCCAAACGCAATCGTCCCCACCAGCACCCGCACCTCTTCGCTCATCCACTTTTCCTGATTTTCGCGGCGTGCTGGGCTATCCATCTGGCCGTGGTAGCCCACCGCGGCGATGCCGTTTTCCTCCAGGAGATCGATCACTTCGCCCACCCGCGCCACGGTTGGCGCATAGACAATTACGTTGCCTTCTTTGGCTTGCTTCACCGCTTCCACCACATAGTCGTCCTGCATTCCCCGCTCGCATTTCTTCACGATGTACCGCAGATTCTCCCGCCGGAAGCTGGACACGGATTTCAGCGGATCCCGCAACCGCAATTGCTCCACAATGTCGTGACGCACCTGCTGCGTCGCGCTGGCCGTGAACGCGGCAATCGGCCGGTCACCGAACAGGTCTCGCAACTTGCTGAGTTGACGGTATTCCGGCCGGAACTCGTGCCCCCATTCGGAAATGCAATGGGCCTCATCAATCGCGAAGAAGGAGACCGGCACATTCTTCAGCCATGCGGCCGTACCCTCCATCACGGCGCGTTCCGGCGAAACATACATCAGGCGATATTCACCCGCCGCCGCTTTGCGCTTGATCTCGCTGCGGTCCGCTTCCACCACTGCGCTGTTCAGAAACACTGCCGAAATCCCCATCTGGCGGAGCTGCGCCACCTGGTCCTGCATCAGCGCGATCAGCGGCGAAATCACCACGGCCGTCCGTTTCTCCTCCAGCACCGCAGGCAATTGGTAGCACAGAGACTTGCCTCCTCCGGTCGGCATCACCACGCACACATCGCGCCCCGCGGCCAGGCTCCGCACTACCTCCTCCTGTCTAGGCCGAAATCCGTCGTAGCCCCAATACTGTTTCAGCGCCTCGAGAAACTGGTCGCTGTTTCGGCATTGCATTTCCTCAACGCCTGCTCCATTCATGGCCGTCTCCCGCGCGCCTGCCCTCGCTTGATGCATGTTCCCCGAGGGCCTGTCCATATTCGCTTTCTATTCGCCTTGAGTCAAGCCCATTTTTGCTAATTCACTGGATAGTTATCCACAATCGCAACAAATCCTGTGCAAATGCCCATTTCGGAACTCCCCCTCTCTCCCTCTTCTTGTTCCAAGTCACTCCTCTTTGACACCCCCTCCGTTTCCTCCTATCATCTTTCCCCGGTACCGCTGGGTCGGTTTCAGCATGATTGGCCAGACAATTTCTCATTACCGCATCCTTAATAAGCTGGGCGGTGGCGGCATGGGTGTCGTCTATTCTGCCCGCGACACCATTCTCGATCGCACCGTGGCGCTCAAATTCCTCCCCACCAACGCCCTCTTCGACAAGTTCAGCCTCGACCGCTTCCTGCGCGAAGCGCGCGCCGCCGCCTCTCTCAACCATCCCAACATTTGCACCATTCATGAAATCAGCGACCCCGGCGAAGAGAAGCCTTTCATCGTCATGGAACTCCTGGAAGGCGAAACTCTTCGCCGTTACATCGGCACCAAGCCCTTGCGCCTAGACCGCCTTCTGGACATCTCCATTCAGGTCGCCGATGCCCTCGATCACGCCCACACTCGCGGCATCACCCACCGCGATATCAAACCCGCCAACATCTTCATCACCAGTTCCGGCCAGGTCAAAGTTCTCGATTTCGGCCTCGCCAAACTCACCGCCGCCACCATCGTCTCCGAAGAAACTAGCTCTCTCTCCGCTGTCGACAACGGCGGCAAGGAAAGCACCGTCCTCAACCCCGGCCTCACCACTCCCGGTTCCTCGATGGGCACGGTTTCCTATATGTCCCCCGAGCAGGCTCGCGCCGATGAACTCGATCCCCGCTCCGATCTTTTTTCATTTGGCGCCGTTCTCTATGAAATGGCCACTGCCAAGCAGGCCTTCACCGGCGCGACCCCCGCCGTCATATTCAATGCTATTTTCAACAGCACTCCCGATTCCGCCCGCAGCCGTAATCCCGAAATCCCCGAGGCGCTCGACAATATCATCGCCAAATCCCTCGAAAAAGATCGCGACCTCCGCTTCCAATCTGCCGCCGAACTTCGCGCCGATCTCAAACGCCTCAAGCGTGACATCGAGTCCGGCAAACGTCCCGCTCCCCGCCCCTCCTACTTTCCTGCGGCTTCAGATGCGCCTTCCGATCCTGCCACCAAATCCGTCGCCGTCCTCTATTTTGAAAATCTCAGCTCCGCCAAGGAAGACGAATACCTTCGCGATGGCATGACCGAAGACATCATCACCGAGCTTGCCAACATCAAAAATCTGAAAGTCTTTCCGCGCCCCGCCATCCTCCCTTACCGCGACAAGTCCGTCACCGCTCCCCAGGTTGGCCAGGAACTGCGCGCTTCTTACGTCCTTAGCGGTACTCTCCGCCGCGCCGGCAATCGCCTTCGCATCACCGCGCAACTCGTCGAATCGCAATCCGGCCACACTGTCTGGGCCCAGCGCTACGATCGCGAAATGGCCGATGTCTTTGAAGTTCAAGACGAAATCGCACGCAGCATCGCGCAAGCCTTCCGCATCAGCCTCACGCCTCAGGAAGAAAGAAAGATCGCGCAGAAGCCCACCGAAAATTCACTGGCGTATGATTTCTTTCTCCGTGGCCGCAGCTATGCCCGCCGCGAAAGCCTGGATTTTGCTCTCCAGATGTACGAGCAGGCCATCAAGCTCGATCCCGATTTCGCCCTCGCGCACGCCGGCGTTGCCTATCTCTGCGGCATGATCCTGGAATTCCGCGATCAGGATCCGAAGTGGCTGGAACGCGGCCAGGCGGCTTGCGATCGCGCCCTCGAACTCGATCCGCAGCTTGCAGAAGCGCTTGTGGCGCGTGCCCGCCTCTCCTATTCCCAGCACAACCACCAGGAAGCCATTGATTTGGCTCGCCGGGCTATCGCCCGCAAACCCGATTGCGAAGGTGCCTACAATGTTCTGGGCCGTGCCTATTTTACTTCCGGGCGTTTCGAGGAAGCCGCCGATTTAATCGAGCAGGCCATCGCTGCAAACGGCGACGATTACAACGTCTACATTCCCTACACCAATGCGCTCCAGCGTCTGGGCCGCCAAAAGGAAAACAAGCACTACCGCGAAATGGAAATGCTCGTCCTCGAGCGCCAGCTCGAAATGGTTCCCGAGGATGTGCGCGCCCGCAGCCTCCTCGCCGCCGATTACGCCAATCTTGGCCGCGTGGAAGACGCCGTCCGCCACCTCCAAATGGCCTCCGCGTTACGTCCGAACGACGCCAACATTCTTTATAACGTGGCCTGTACCTACGGCATCCTCGCCAAACGTGAAGAAGCGCTGGAAATGTTGCGCCGGTGCTTCGCCGCGGGTTATGCCAATTTCGATTGGCCACGCCAGGATCCCGACCTCAAAATCCTTCACGGTGATCCCGAATTCAAGAAACTCTTTCCCGCATCAAACGCTTGAGTTTCGCCCCGCAATGTCATGATTGCGCCGCTCTCCCGCGCTTGTGACACACACCACATCCCATCTTTCTCGCGCTGGATTATACTTTTTGTGTAGCTTCTCCGCGGTCTGTTCGTGTTTTCCACCAGCGCTCCTGTTACTCTTCAGCTTCCCGCGGAGACGGGCCATCTTCGCTTTCCTGCCCCCGAAAACGCAGGAACCCGCGTATGAGCACTCTCGCTCAAGCCGATCTCGCCGTCCCCGATGCCTGGCATCCCCACATCAATCCGTGGTGGATTGCCTTCACGGTGATGCTGCCCACCTTCATGGAGGTGCTGGATACCAGCATCGCCAATGTTGCTCTCCCCCACATTGCCGGCAGTCTTTCCGCCGGAATTGACGAAAGCACTTGGGTCCTCACTTCGTATCTCGTTTCCAACGCCATCGTTCTTCCACTCACCGGTTGGTTCTCCCGCCTCTTTGGCCGCAAGCGTTTTTACATGAGCTGCGTCACCATTTTCATGGTCAGTTCGCTCATGTGCGGCCTTGCTCCCAGCCTGCCCTTGCTCATTCTCTTTCGCGTATTGCAGGGAGCGGGCGGTGGCGGCTTGCAACCCACCTCCCAAGCGATCCTTGTCGAAAGTTTTCCGCGCGAAAAGCAAGGCATGGCCATGGCCATCTACGGCATGGGCGTTGTCGTGGCGCCAATTATCGGCCCCACGTTGGGCGGCTGGATCACAGACAACTATTCCTGGCGCTGGATCTTCTTCATCAATATTCCCATCGGGCTTCTCTCCATCATTCTCACCACCGCCCTCATCGTTGATCCCTCGCATGTCTCCGGCAAAAAGACCGGCGAGCGCATCAAGATTGATTACATCGGCCTGGGTCTCCTCAGCGTCGGCCTCGGTTTCCTCCAGGTCGTGCTCGATAAGGGGCAGCGCGACGACTGGTTCGGTTCCCCTTTCATCGTTTGGTCCACGGTGATTTGCGCCATCGGACTCGTTGGCACGGTTTTCTGGGAGCTTCGCCAGAAAGATCCCGTCATCGAGCTCCATCTCTTCAAGGACCGCAACTACGCCACCGCCACCTTCTTTATGTTCGCGCTTGGTATTGTCTTGTATGGCACCACCGTGCTTCTTCCCGTCATGCTGCAAACCCTCAATGGCTATACCGCGCAGCTCAGCGGGTTGGTGCTTTCTCCCGGGGGCTTTCTCACGCTGCTGATGTTGCCGATTGTCGGGCGCCTGATGATGCGCCGCGATCCACGCTGGCTCGTGGTGATCGGGCTGCTGATACTCTCTTTCGGCATGTTCCAGCTCTCCAAGCTCAATCTGTACACCGGCTTCTGGACGTTTGTCCTCGTCTGGTCCATTTCGCGTGGCGGCATGCCGTTCATGTTCGTGCCCATTAACGTTATGGCCTTTTCCTACGTGCCGAAGGAAAGGATGAACAACGCCACCGGGCTGATCAATCTCGCCCGCAATCTGGGCGGCAGCGTTGGCATTTCTCTGGTCACTACGCTGCAAGCGCGCCTTACCCAGCGCCATCAGAACATGCTCGTCAGTCACATGACGCCCCTCGATCCCCGCTATCGCGCCGCGCTCCATGGACTCACCGCTCTGCTGCACATCCGTGGCTCCAGCACCGCCAATGCCGCGCAGCAGGCTCAGGCCATGTTGTACGGTGAATTGCAGCGCCAGTCCGCCATGCTCGCCTTCATTGATGTGTACTCGATCCTCGGCATGCTCTGCCTCGCCATGATCCCCCTCATGTTCATCATGAAGCGCTCCCGCCCGCCCTCTACTTCGCCGCTCTCCCACTAATAGCGTTTTGGAAACTAGGAATTGCCAGCTTTGGCCATTGCGCAGATGGGCCGTCATAAAATGTACTATGTACGATTTTCTTCGCTGCTTACATTGAGACGGATTTCTTACAGAGATCGAGCTTCCCGGCTCGATTCTCTTCTCCGCGGTCTGTGTGCTTTGCGCCGATTCATCCGCGCAAAACTCTTGATGGTCGAAATGGAGTGAATTCTTCCGAGGAGTGTAACCATGAATTGGAGCCAACGAAGAGACAATGTGATTCGCGGTCTTTTGGTTTCCCTGCTGCTTTGTGCCATACCGGCTTCTGCCGCCGCACAACAGAAAAAGCCTCCCGCTCCGGCACCAAGTAAACCCGCGGAGGCTCCCAAGCCAGCTGCCAAACCTGCCGAAGCCCCGAAGCCAGCCGAAGCGCCCAAGCCCGCGCCGAAACCTGCGCCCAAGCCGGCCGCGAGCGCAACACCGCATCCAAGCACCACGCCGCGCACGAACACGGGCGGAGCCAAGCCCGGTACGTCCGCCCAGCCGCGCGCAGGCAACACGAATAGAGCGAGACCGGGCGGCGCAACGAACACCAGGGCGAATGCGAACGCGGCAGCAGCCAGAGCCGAAGCGGAGCGGATATACGCACCACCCGTCGTTGAAGCCCGCCCGGGCGGCGGCAAGGTTGCCACCAACGCCGCTGGCCACAAAACCGAGTACAACCCGGCCGGCAAAAAGACCACTTTTGAAACCAGGAGCGGGACCAAAGCCAATTTCGATCACAACGGCTACATCAGGACCATTCATACCCGCAGCGGTATGACCATCAATCACGGCTCGCATGGCGAGCGCCGCTATGAAACCCGCCGCGCGGATGGTGGCAGAATTGTCGGCTTTGGCCGTGGCCGCGGTTATGCCGAGCACGTCTACTACCGTGGTGGCCATCCCTTTATGCGGCGCACCTATTTCTATAACGGCCAACGTTATGCCTTAGCCTATCGCGGCATTTCTTGGCACGGACATCCCTATTACAGCTATGTTCCGCCCAACTACTACGCTTCCGCGTACTACGGCTGGGCCCGCACTCCCTGGGGCGCGCCCGTTGCGTATGGATGGGGCTGGAACGGTGCTCCCTGGTATCGGGCTTACGGCTACTACTTTGCCCCATCTCCTTTCTACGACTCTCCGGCTCTCTGGCTGACGGACTATCTGTTGGCCGCGAATCTCCAGGCCGAGTACGAAGCGCGCACGCAAGGCAGTGCCGGCACTTATCAAGACGCAGCGGCTGATGGCCAGGCCACAATCACTCCCGAAATGAAGCAGATGATCGCCGACGAAGTGCGCGCGCAAATCCAAGCCGAACAGACAGAGGAAGAGTCCGCGCCCGCCAATCCCGAGCCTGACACCAACGTCCCCGTCAGCAACACGCCGCCTCCGGCATCACAAAACGGTCCCGACGTGGTTCCCGCCGCGCTCGATCCGTCTCTCAAGACGTTCCTTGTCTCCACGGTTCTCAGCGAATCCGTGTCCGATGGAACGGAATGCTCTCTGAGCCCCGGCGACATCCTCACGCGCATCCAGGACACTCCGGACGCCAACCAAGCCGTCAAGGTCGTCGTGGCCAGCAGCCAGCGCAATGACTGCGCCGCCGGTACGGAGCTAGTTTTCGCCGTGATGGACCTGCAAGACATGCACAACGATTTCCGCGCCAAGCTCAGCGAAGGTCTCAACCAGCTTGCACAAAACCAGGGCAAGAACGGCATTCCCTCTGGTCCTCCGGCCGCTGCCAAACCCAATCCCAACGGTCAGGCGCAACCCGATTTGACCGTCGAAGCCGACCTGAAAGCCCAACAGGACGAAGTGGCCCAAGCCGAGAGCGATATCCAACAAGCCTCGGTGCTAACTCCCGGCAGCGACGACTAGCGCATTTTCGGGTGGCCTACCCTTTGCGTCCCATGCAAAGGGTGGGTCCACGACGCTCCTCTCTCATCGTTGGTGGCACAGACACTCTTGTCTGTGCTCCTGGGTTCCCCTGTTTTCTGGATCCGTCATCCCGAGCTTCGAGGGATCCCCCTTCCTCTTTCGTCAGGGCACGACTTCAGTCGCGCCGTAAATCGCCCCACCCAAAAACTCTCCAAACTCTTGGCCCTTCTTTAGGAGGCTGGGTCTTCAGCCCCAGCGTAAAGCCTCCTAAATACTTTCTCTCCCCCCGGTGATTTCAACCGGCCTGGCCGCCTCTTCCCGCCGACCTCACTGAGCAAAGCCCGTGCACCCAGATGGAGCATCGCTTGAACGCCGCCAGGGATGCGTCGCCCAAATTCGTTTCCGAAGCTATGGCTGTGCCATCTGTCTAGGTCTGCTCCAATAGATATTGAAGCCTGCCCGCCACAGTAGCCGAAGTGGGTCGGCTCTTAGGAGCTGTAAGAAACATGTCCAGAACCAACTCGAAAATTCCTACGCCCCCGTACGGACATTTAACGCCGAGAGCAATGAGCTTGCCCATTATCCCATCGCGACTCGTGCGTGCGCTCATTATCTCGAAAACGTGATGAGGACTCTGAAGGATTTGCCCTGTGAAAAGCTCGTAGAGCGTGATTCCCAACGAAAAAATGTCGGATCGGACATTCACATCCTTGGGGCGAACCGCCTGCTCAGGCGACATGTACTTCAGAGTTCCCAAGCCCTGCTGTCGCGTCACCGTGAGAGTTCCTGACGCTGCTGTGGCCAAGAAGTCTCCCCACTTGGTGACACCGAAGTCGCCAAGCTTCACCATGGAAGGGACGCTTTCGGGAGTAGCCGAGGAAAGAAAGACATTGGCAGGTTTGACGTCTCGGTGTACAACTTTTCGTTCGTGAAGATACTGCAGTGCTTTGGCCACGCTGTGAGCAATCGTCAGGGTTTGTTTCGTGACATGGGTTTGTCCTGGGCTCGAGGACGCGCTGATTTTCTTGATTAGGGATTCCAGAGTTCGTCCTCTCACGTATTCCATTACAATAAAAGGGTTCTTAACCCGCGCGCTCTCAAAGCAGCACCCTTCCTCATTTCCTTCGTATGCGATAATGTCCACAAGATTTTCGTCCCGGAGATGAGCGCCTCTGCTGCCTTCCCGCTTGAATCTCTGCTCTACGTCATCGAACGCTGCGGGATCAATATACTTGGGGTCTGGAGCGAGGACTTTCACAGCGACTGTACCATCGGTTGCAAGGTTTCTTGCTTTCCGGACCAGTCCGACAGCTCCATCGCCGATGGATCCCAGGAACTCGTACCTTTCACGGCCGGCCGTGAAACGCTGCCCCGCGTGTGGGCGACATCTATATCTTGCCAACTTGTGCATAACGTGCCTGGCTGCAAGCGTCAGCTCTTGTGGTGTCCCGTCTGACGGAAGTATACCATCTCAGCATCCTTCGGCATCTTGGGTGGGTGGCGCAACGCCTACAGGCAATACGGACGGGCGGAGCACCCGGCTTTTACATTTTAGCACTTTAACGGTAAGTACATTGGTGGTATCTTTCCTTATTAGCCTTCTCGAATCTGGGCGTTCGGCCCGAGGTGCACTGGATACTCCACCCCGACGAGCGTCCAACCGTGACTGATATGAATGTCATCTTTTTATGAAAATTAAACAGCTTGCGATCACAAACTATAGAACCCTAGAATCCGTCAATCTTGAATTTCCATCTTCATACACCGCAATCTGCGGGCGAAACGATAGCGGCAAGACCAATATCGTGCGCGCTATCCGCGCCATCATCAAAGAGGATGCCGGGGCCAGGTCCTTTATTTACGATGACGACGAGGACAAGGTATCCCTCAAAGACGATTATCCAAAGTGGAAGGAAACCGACCCCTCCAAAAGACAGATCAGGTTTCAGCTTGTACTGACAGTGCACCGCGAAAGAGACGCGGGACTCTTCCAGTTTTTACTAAAGCAACTCACCCTAGGCACTGAAGAAACCTCAATTGACCTCACGATAGCGGTAACCTATCGGAGCGATTCCTCAGACACAGAGGTCCAAGTCAAGCAATTAGAAAAAGAATACAAGGGACTCGAAGCCCAAGAAGTCTGGAAGAGACTGCAATCCTCCCGGAGTATCTTGTTCCACAACTCGACGCAAATTGACCTCCCTGAACCATTTCGAGTTAGCGCAATTGGCTCATTCCGCGCCGCCTCTAAAGAACACGAAGAGCTAATTGAATCAATGAAGATAAAAGTGAACCGTGGCTTGGCCAGAATCTCAAGAAGCCACCAGCAAGAGCTGGAATCACTCCTGGGTCGTCTCGAAACGAAGTACAAAGTCTCTCTATCTATGCCTTCATTCGATTTCTCTGCAGTTCCGTTCAGTATGACCCTCGGGCAGAAAAAGTGTGAGGTTCCGTTGGATGCATGGGGGAGCGGAACGAAGAATCGAACGCTCATCCTTTTGACGCTCTTTCGAGCCCAACAACTCGGAAACTCCGAGGCGTCTGCTTCAAAAGTCACTCCAGTAATCGTCGTAGAGGAGCCCGAAAGCTTTCTGCATCCTTCAGCCCAGGCGGAGTTCGGTCGGGTATTGCAGGATCTGTCAGAAGAATTTCAGGTCCAGGTTATAGTAACGACGCACAGCCCGTACCTCCTAAATGTCGCCAATCCGAGCTCCAATATCCTGCTTTCAAGGCATACCGTCTATAACCAACTGCGCGAGACCGACAGACAAGATACCAGCGGCGAAAACTGGCTAAGACCATTCAGCCTAGCCCTGGGCTTGGAGTCCGAAGAGATCAGGCCCTGGGAAAAACTGATTCTTTCTGACTCCGAGGCAATTCTTCTCGTTGAAGGAGAGACCGACAAGCAGTACTTTGAGATGCTTAGAGAAGCGAAGCATGGGGCGAATCGTCTCAACTTTCGCGGAGAGATTGTTCCCTATGAAGGCACAGGATCCCTCCAGAATACGGTTCTGCTGAGATTTGTTAAGAACAGATACCATAAGCTATTCGTGGTCTACGATTTAGATGCAGAAAAGCAACTAGAAAAGGTGCTAACCGGCCTCGGCCTTGAAAAAAAGAAACAATTTGCCCCGGTAGGAGTGAACTCAGCCGGTAAGCGCAATATTGAAGGCTTGCTCCCCGAAGTTGTTGTGAAGGCGGTCTACGCAGCGAATGCAAATTTGGTGCGAGAAGCAACTCAAGGAGATAAAGACGAGCAGCATAGCGCTAAGAATAAGCTGAAAGCGCTTCTCCTAGCTGAATTCAAGAAAACCGCATCCGCCGGCCATGAATACTTCGGTGGATTCTATCCCCTAGCTAAAATGATCAACGCTGCGCTGAGCTAGGTCTCGATTGATGCGCGCTAAACTCTAGGCGCCTCGGCCTTGCGGCGGCAGGTCCGGCTCTTCCGGCCACCCATTTCGAGCGAGTACCACTTTCAAATCTAGTACCCACTAAATAATAGTAGACAAACGGTAAATAATGTGCTAAGCTCTATCCGCTATGCTGAGGGGACGCGGCTCTTGTGCCATTTCGGAACGTCCCACTCTCTCGCCCTTCGTCTCCCCTTCGCTCTTTCACCCCCTAACTTCTTTGTTTCCCCTTGATGCAAGCCATTCTCCCGTAACCCCTTTATTTCCCCTACATACGCAAAAACAGGGGGGGTACCCCCCTCCTCTAACATGACCACGCGTTCCATTTCGGAATCCTCCCCGCGCACCCTACACGCAGCGTCAAACGAAATTGTCGATCCGCCGACATGTTTGATCCCCGCAATGCCCCTCTTTCTCTTCTCCATCCTCTTAAACTTAAAACTTACAACTGATAACTTAGAACTGCCTAAGTCCAATTATTCCCGCACTTGCGCAAAACAGAGGGTGGGGGTATTCCGTCCAATGCGTCTACAGGTAACTCACTTGTATATATTACCCTTCGTCTACTTGCAACTAAGATACAAAATGTCGGCGCGCCGACATTTTCGTTTCCGCGCGCGAGCACAGAGTCTAAAAAACGGCCCGCCTCAGACGGTCGGGCCCTACACGGACAGCAGAAACCAAGGAACCGGTCTGAAGACCGGCCACTACGTGAAGAAGTTGGAGGCGGGCAAGATGGTTCGGGAAACATTTTGAACGGGGTATGCGTATCATGGGATAGAGGCGCGGCAGTGTGTCTGCGGCGCCGAGGATGTCGTGAAAGGGGTGCCCTGTGCTGACCCTGCTTTTCCTGGTTCTTCTGTATTTCCTGCCGACCATCATTGGGCGAGATAAGCGCGACGCCGCGGGAATCATCCTGGTCAACCTGTTCCTGGGATGGACGGTGATCGGCTGGGTGATTGCGCTCGTCTGGGCTCTCACGTCGGAGCCGTATAGTCCGGTGAGGGTGGTCGCGGTGCCGGCCGGCGGACCGTTCTGCTGCCAGTGCGGCACGTTTGCCTGTCCGGGCGCGCACTTCTGCACTGCGTGTGGCCGGACGGTTTGATACTCTGAGGTCATCCGAATGCAGCCCGGAACATGAATTGAGCGGGCCATTAAGACGATGACCGAATCCAACACAAAAAATCTGCGCGAAGAGTTTAACCGCTGGGCCGAAGCGGGACGCGGCGATGGCATGGAAGAAGACCACTTGCCGATTACTCTGCCGGTGCTGGAGAAGATGCGCCTGGGTCCGGCGGAAAATGTGTTGGACGTGGGCTGCGGGGCGGGCTGGCTCTCGCGCCGGATCGCCCGGATGGTGCCGGAAGGGCGCGTCGTGGGCATGGACATTTCCGACGAGATGGTCCGCGTGGCTCGCCGCGGCAGCCAGGAGCACGACAACATCCTGTACATCACCGGGGAAGTGGATGAGATTCCCTGGGAGCCCAACTTCTTTACGCACGCGATTTCGGTGGAGTCCGCATATTACTGGCCCGAGCCCGCGAAGGGCGTGAAAGAGATCCATCGCGTGCTGCGGCCCGGCGGCAGGGCGTGGATCCTGATGAACTATTACCGCGACAATCCGCATTGCCACCAGTGGGGAGAATTGCTGCAAGTGCCGACGAAACTGCTCTCGGCGGAGGAGTGGAGCGGGCTGTTTCGCGAGGCGGGATTCGCGGAGATTGCGCACGAGCGCGTTCCCGACCCTTCGCCATCGCCGGAATCGTACACCGGGCGATGGTTCCATGATGCGGCGCACCTGAAGGCGTTCAAGGCGGAAGGCGCGCTGCTGGTTTACGGAAGAAAGACATGACGGCTTGCCACAAACGGCCGGAAAAAAACCAATGCGATATTGCCTCTTTAGCGCAAAAGGCGCGCAGCAACGCCCAACCGCGGAAAGCCCCTGCTAGATTGGAAGCAAGCACGTCCCTGAAAACAAGGTGAACTTCCGCGCGGACGTTGTCCTTTGCGGCAAAAAGGCATGAGCGCTTCTACCTCAAAATACGAAGTGATGGTGGTTGACGATTCACCGGTCTACCGGAAGCTCGTCGAGCAGTTGCTCTACGCGGAGCCGTATTCGTTGCTGTTTGCGCGCGACGGCCAGGAAGCGCTGCAGATGTTTGAGGAGCACTCGCCGTGCATCGTGATTACCGACTGGATGATGCCGGATATTTCCGGGCCGGAATTGTGCCAGCGCATCCGCGCGGATAAGACGCGGCCGTACACTTACCTGATCCTGATGACCAGCAACACGGAAAAGAGCAACGTGGTGAAAGGCCTGGAAGCGGGTGCGGACGATTACTTGACGAAGCCGTTCGATCCGGGAGAAATGCTGGCGCGCATCGGAGTGGGAAGAAGGATTGTGGACTTGAACCGCGAGCTTGCTGCGAAGAGCGAGAAGCTGGAGCAAGCGGCGCGCACGGATCCCTTGACGGGCTTGCCGAACCGGCGCGCGATCGAGGATTGGGCATTCAAACAGTTGCGCGGAGCGGCGCGGCATGGATTTTCGCTGTGGGTGGTGATCGGCGACATAGATAATTTCAAGAGCATCAACGATTCGTTTGGCCACGACGCGGGCGATGCGGTGCTGAAGACGTTCGCGGAAGGATTGAAGAAGTACACGCGAGCTTCGGACATTTGCGGGCGCCTGGGCGGGGACGAATTCCTGTTGGTGGTAACGCACGTGGAACCGGACCACGTGGAAGTGGCCATAAACCGATTCCGGGAACAGTTTGGCGCGCTGTGTTTCCCGCTGGCGGGGCAAAGCGTGAGCGTAACGGCAAGCTTCGGCGTGGCGGGATTTCAAGGCAAAGATATGCAGGATTTTGCGATGCTGGTGCGCAAAGCCGACCAGATGTTGTATGAAGCGAAACGTGCGGGGCGCAACCAGGTGCGCGTCGCCTATCCGGAAAATTCGTTGGAACTCGTCCCCTAAAAAAAGCGGCGGACAATCCCAGCGGACCTCAGCGGCTAAAGCCGACTTTTTTTCTCCCGCTACGGCACGACTCAAGTCGTGCCCTGACGAAAAACGCCAGCGCAGCACTTTTTGGCACGGCTAAAGCCATGCCCTGACGAACAACGCCATCGCGGAGGAAAGCATCTGTGACGGGCGCGCTGGCTGGGCGCGCGTGAAGTGTGGTATGAGAGCGCTGTGAGGGGCTACTTCGATGAAGGACTTCTCCAGGAAAATCGCAGTGAAATCATGCATGCAGGAGCGCTGATGTCATTTCTGAGTGAAAGCGTGGCCGTAATCACGGGAGCGGGATCGGGAATGGGGCGCTGCCTGGCGCAACAACTGGCGGCGATGGGTGCGTCGCTGGCGCTTTCGGACGTGAACGACAAAGGGCTGGCGGAGACGGTTGCGTTGCTGGGAAACACGCGCGGCAAGGTGACGCAGCACCGAGTGGACGTGGGCGACGCGGCGAACGTGAAGGCGTTCGCGGACGAGGTGGCGGCACAGCACGGACGCGCGACGGTGGTGTTCAACAATGCGGGAGTGGCGCTGCTGGGGAATTTCGAGGAGCTTTCGCTGGAGGATTTTCGCTGGCTGATGGACGTGAATTTCTGGGGTGTGATTCATGGCACGCATTTCTTTCTGCCGCTGCTGAAGAAAGAGAAGCGCGCGCACATCGTGAACACCTCGAGCCTGCTGGGATTCGTGGGAGCGATCGGGCAAAGCGCGTATTGCGCAAGCAAGTTCGCGGTGCGGGGATTCTCGGAGTCACTGCAGCACGAACTGGCGGGCACGAATGTTTTTGTGACGACGGTGCATCCGGGATTTGTGCGAACAGCAATTGCGAACCAAGCGCGGCTGGGAAAGAACGCGGGCGAAGGGCTGCGCCAACAGAGCCTGAACCGCTTTCACCGCATCACGCGAACGAATCCAGAAGACGCGGCGGCGAAGATCCTTCGCGCCGTGGAGAAACGCCGCGCGCGAGTGTTGATCGGGCCGGACGCGTATTTTGTGGATTACTTGCAGCGGCTGCGGCCGACAGGGTACTGGCCGATCCTGGCAAGGCAGTTTGAAGACCCGTCGGCGAAATAAAGAATCTCTCCCGCGGGAAATCCAAGACAAGAGGGATTCATCGCACAAAAGACGTGCGATGCAAAACCGTCCCTCACTCCGCAGACTCCGTTCGGAATGACGGTGCGATAGTTTTTCCTCTGAGCGGAATCAGACCAAGAACAACTGGTGTCTAAGAAGTAGCATCCGATTGCTCAAAGGGGGTTAGCCCATGCGTATACATTACTTGTGTGTGACGACGTTATTTGCGATAGGGTCGTTTGCCCAGACTCCGCAGGTTCAGCAGGCAAAGACGGAGACCGAGGTTAAAGAGACAACGGGGAACGCTTCGCTGCCGGTGAAGAAGGTGGTGCTGTACAAAAATGGAGTCGGGTATTTCGAGCACAGCGGGCGTGTACACGGGAACCAGGAACTAGGGATCGAGTTTACGACGGCGCAATTGAATGATGTGCTGAAATCGCTGACGGTGGTGGACTTGAACGGCGGGAAGATCAGCGGGGTACGCTACAACTCCGTGGCGCCGCTGAGCGAACGGCTGAAGAGCCTGCAAATACCGCTCAGCGAAGACGTGACCAGCGCGGCGTTCCTGATTGCGTTGCGTGGAACGCGGGTGGAGGTGCGGAACGGAACTGCAAGCGCGGTGGGCAAGGTGTTCAGCGTGGAAACGGTGAAGAAAGAGGGCAGCAAGGGCGGAACGCTGGACGTGACGCAACTGGCGATTGTGACGGATGCGGGCGAACTGCGGCTATTTGAGCTAGGGCCGGGAGTTACTGTGCGAGCGGTCGAGAACGAAATCCGCGAGGACGTGAGCCGGTACCTTAACTTGATGGGCTCGACGCGATCGAAGGATGTGCGGCGAATGACCATCAGCGCGACGGGCAACGGCGACCGGAACTTGTTCGTGAGCTACATAAGCGAAGTGCCGGTGTGGAAAAGCACGTACCGGATCGTGGTGCCGAAGGCGCCGGGGACACCGTTTTTACAAGGCTGGGCGATCATTGACAACACCGTGGGCGAAGATTGGAAGGACGTGCTGCTTTCGATGGTGTCCGGCGCGCCGCAGTCCTTCATCCAGAATATTTCGCAGCCGTATTATACGAGACGGCCCGTGGTGCCGCTGCCGCAGTCGGTGATGCTTACGCCGCAAGCACATGAGGCGAGCATGGAAAATGAAGGAGATCAAACTGTCGCCCAACTCGCGGCACCAAGCGTAGTACCGGGTTCAGGTCATGGATATGGAGTAGCTGGGGGCGTTCCTGGAGGAGTGGCGAGCGGCTCCATGGGAGGCGTGATCGGAGGAGTGGTTAGCCTCCCAACGGCGGGAAACAGTGAAGAAGCGAATGAGGTCGAACCGGAGGAAGCAGAAGCGACTTCGGCGATGGAGAATGAAACGGCGGCAGCGGTGGGAAGCAACACGGGCGATTTGTTCGAGTACAACCTGAAAGAAAAAATTACCGTAATGAAGAACCAGTCGGCGCTGGTGCCGATTGTGCAGTCGCCGATCGAGGCGGAGAAGGTGACGCTAATAACGGCGCAGGTAGACGGCGAAGTGCAGGGACGGCCGCTGCGGGCTTTGTGGCTGCGGAACACATCCGGGCTGACGCTGGATGGCGGCACGTTTAATATTCTGGATCAGGATTCGTTTGCGGGTGAGGGAATCATGGAAGTGTTGCACCCGGGCGAGCGGCGATTGCTCTCCTATGCGGCGGACACGGCGCTGCGAGTTACGAGCAAAGAAGGGGATGAATCGAAGACGGCGAAGCGGGTCATCATCATGAAGGGAGTGATGACGGTGACGCGAGAGGAGCGCTCCGAACGGGTGTACACGTTGCACAACGCGGATACAACTCCACGGCAGGTGATTTTGGAGCACCCCATCCGCGAACACTGGAAACTGGCGGGTGATCTGAAGCCGGAAGACACTGGTGCGACGTACTACCGCTTCCGCGTGAGCGTGGAGCCGGGGAAGACGGAGAAGTTGGACGTGAAAGAAAGCCGGCCCGTGTTTACGAGCATGCAGATCAGCACGATTACAGACAATCAATTGAAGCTGCTGGTGGAAGAGAAGACGATTAAGCCGGAGCTGGAAGCAAAGCTGCGGGGGATCATCGCGAAGAGACAGGAAATTTTTGATGTCGACCAGGAGGTACGCGCGCGGCAGATGGAAATGGAGGCGATTGATAAGGATCAGGCGCGTTTGCGGGAAAACATGAAGGCGCTGAGGGGCAGCCCGGAGGAGAAGGCGCTGTTGCTGCGGTACACGAAGCAATTGGATGGACAAGAGGACCGGCTGGCGGAGTTGAAGAAGGAGAATGCGGAGTTGCAGGGCAAACGAATGAAATTGCAGGGGGAGTTGGAGGGGATGGTACAGGAGATGGCGGCGAATGAGACGTTGTGAGGAGACGGGAAAAACGAAAATAGAAGATCGAAAATAGAAAATCGCAAAGACTAGGGGGTTGACTGTTTGCTCGAATGGGGCGCAGCATTGCTGCGCCCCTACATCGACGATAGAAGCGTAGGAACACAGTCAAGAGTGACTGTGCCACGGGGAAGAGGACCCCAAGACCCAGGCACTCGCCTGCGGCGGGCCTGGGGCAACCTGCAGAGAAGAGAACCCCAGGACCCAGGTACAAAAACGGTACCTGGGGCACCCGGCGCCCAGCTGGCCGCCTGGAAGGCGGCGCTACAGGGAATGGACGGGATTGGGGGTGGCGTGTTTTTTGGGGATGCCTTTGGGATGGCAGTCCTGGCATTTTACGAAATGAATGTTGTGAGGGCTCTTTGTTGATGCAAAGGTGGTGTCCATTTTTTCGACATCGAGGCCGCAATTGGAGAGGCGCGGATGACACGTGGAACAAGACGCGCGTGTGTGCTGGCCGTGTTTCTGATGGCACGATAAGCAACTCAAACCTTCATGAACGCCAACGGGCGTGCGGTCGTCGCCGGAATGAACTTGCATGCTGGCGAGAGGCGCGTGGCACTGGTAGCAGAGGGCCTGACGCGTATCAGGGCTGATCTTCACGGGCCTGCCCGATTCGACCATTACAGGCAGAGGAAGAATTGCGACGGAGAAACTGACGCGCTCGCGGCGATCGAAGAAACTCAGGGAGGGACGATAGAGTTCTTCGCGTCCAGCGAACTTGGCCTTGGTATCGTCGTCATCCTCTTTTTGGAGCGGGGCGCCGAAGCGGTGCATGGCGTGGCAGGTGAGGCACGGGATGGCGGGCTGGTGAACGACGGAGGCCGGCAAAAGCTTCCACGGCCCGTCGGTGTTGAGTGGCGTGACGAGATCGCGGATGCCGCCTTCAAAGAACATGCCGTGGCAACGAAGGCAATCGTCCATCAACAGGCGGTTGTGGTTGTGCTTCTGATCGAGGAAAACAGATTCGTAGGTGAGGCCATGCGGCCCGTTTTGCCACTGAGCGGCTTCCTGCTGATGGCATTTCTGGCAGCGGCCGACCATCACGTTGACATCCATAGTACGCAGACGAATGGGATCGCGATACGCGCCACGAATGTGCTGGACGAGGCGGCGGACATTGCCCAAGTGGAAGCCAGGATCAAAGGTGAGGATTTCGCCATGACACGCGCCACACGAGACGGAACGGTGGCTGGAGGTTTGCCAGGAAGAGTGTTCGGAGCGGATTTCATGGCAACGGGCGCAGGATTCTCCGGCCGAATATTCGTAATAGAGGCTAGCGGCAGGGAGAGCGAGAACAACCAGGAGGCCAATAACGAGAGCAAGGAGAGTCAAACGGGAGTGGAAAAAAGCCATGGTTAGACTTTTCCTTTCCAGGATTGCGCGAGGTGAGCGGAAACGCGGTAAGCGTTCGCGAGAATGGTAAGGACAGGATTGAAGCCGCCATTGTTGACATGGACGCTGGCGTCAATGACGTGGAGATTGTCAATATCGTGGACGCGGCACCAGGAATCCACGACGGACGTCTTGGGATCGTCGCCCATGCGGCAAGTGCCGGCCTGATGCTGGCCGCCGCTGAGGTCCCTGCCAGAGAGGTTTAGCCAGGTTTGGATGGCGCCGGCTTCCTTGAGCCAGGCCTCTGCTTTGGTGGCCATGACGTTGGAAATTTCCACCGTATGTGCATGGCGATAACCCGAGAGCTGCGCTACGGGCATTCCCCAGAAGTCTTTGACCACAGGATCGAGTTGCACACGAGAATCGAAAACCGGCATCTCCTGTGTAGGGCCCATGATTCTGATGGTGCGGCGGTAGGCCTTGCGCATGAAGTCTTTGTGGGCTTTGCCCCAGCGGACACCGTTTGGCGGCATGTCCACAGCCTGAATGGGAAGGCGAATGAATTCGTTGGCGAGCATGGCGCCGCCGCGAAGGCCGGGATTGCCGTGGTTGTAATCACAGATAGCGATGTTGGCGCCGGGGCCGATGTCGTCGTAGGTATCGAAATCGAACAGGCCGGTGGCGCCGGAATAAGCGTGGCCCTGAAGATTGCGGCCGACCCAATCGTAGCGATTGCCAAGACCGTTGGGGAAAAGCCTGCTTTTGGAATTCAGGAGTAGGCGCGCGGACTCGATGGCGCCACTTGAGACGATGACGAGATCAGCGTGCTGCTCATGAAGACGGTCGTGAGCGTCGAAATAGGAGACGCCGGTGACTTTGCCCTGATCGTTGGTGAGGATTTCCTTGACCATGCAGCCCAGGCGCAAATCACAAAGGCCGGTGGCGAGGGCGCGGGGAATGACGGTGTTGTGCGTGCCGCACTTGGCATCCACTTCACAGACAAAACCCACGCACCAGCGGCAGCGCATGCAAGGAGGGCGGCCGTTGTAAGGAACACTGTTGCGGAGCATGGGAAGATCGAAGGGATGGAGACCGAGACGCTGCGCGGCGGGCTTAAGGATTTCGTACTCGCGCGTAGGAGGGAGAGGCGGCATGGGGAGAGGCCTGGCGCGCGGGCCTTTGAAGGGATCGTTGCTGACATCGCCGGACACGCCGATTTCATACTCAGCTTTCTCGTAGAAGGGCGCGAGGTCGTCGTAACCGATGGGCCAATCGTCAAGCGTGCTGCCCTCGGGAGCGCCATAGGTGGTGCGCATACGGAAATCCTTGGGCTGGAAGCGCCAGGCCATGGCGCCATAGGTGAGCGTGCCGCCTCCGACGCAAGCGGCGTTGTTGCTGTAGCCACCTTCGCTGGGGAGAACGACGTGGCGCTTGCCTTCGAGATCCACGAAGACGCGGGGATTGCGTTCGTCATCGGGGCCGGAATTATTGCCGAGGATGGAAGTGCGCTGGTTGCGAAGATCGTCCTTGCGGCAATCGTTGGCGGTGTACCAGCGGCCGCGCTCGAGAAGAGCGACGTGAAGCCCGGCTTCGCAGAGTTCCTTGGCAACAACGCCGCCACCGGCTCCGGCTCCGATCACGACGACATTTACGCGAGGCAGAGGCATTGTAGTCGTCAGCCTTTCCTGGAGAATTCGTACTGGTCGCGGCCGCGGATGGGAATTACGGGAATGCCGAGCATGCGCCAACTGACCGCATCGCGATTGCCTTGGTGACGGGCGTCGCCGTAGAAGCCCTGCATGGTGTGGGCGATGACCATGTCGAAGAAGGGATGGAGGGAATCCGGAAGGTGATTGAGGAAGTCAGTCTGCTGGTCGAAGGGGAGATCGGCGAATTGGGCGCGATGAGCGGAGAGGCAGTCAGCGTCAAAGGCGGCGAGGCCATCGCGGTATGCGGTTTGCAGTTTGCGGAAGTGA
This sequence comes from Candidatus Acidiferrales bacterium, assembly GCA_963702915.1. Classification (GTDB taxonomy): domain Bacteria; phylum Acidobacteriota; class Terriglobia; order Acidiferrales; family UBA7541; genus Acidiferrum. The sequence goes on along the minus strand of OY969770.1, from coordinate 3,344,595 downwards.
CCGACGAGTTGCGAATCGATGTAGTAAAGCGTGCCGGCCCAGGCGGCGCCGGGGTCTTGATCGGTGGGGATGATCTGATCGCACAGAGCTTCCATGGTGTGAGCCTCGGCGGGTGTGAAGAAACGCCATGGACCCGCGCGGCGGCCACAAGAAATGACGGCGGAGGAAGCAGCAACGGTAGCGGCGACTTGCAGGAAGCGTCGTCGGGAGAGGGCACCCTGATTGGACATGGTTGAAACCTCAGGTGAGGTGCGCGGAGGCGAGGCACACTTCACAAAACGGCGCCCTAAGCGATGGAGAAACTCGCAGGCTGGGGAACGAAATAGGAACAGAAAAACCAGCCGGCGCCCAAGATCCTGGACGAATGGTAGTGAAGGAAGGGGAGGGAAGATGTGACAGGAGTCACGCGAATAAGGCAGCGGCTTCGTTCATGCTGGCCGAGCCTTCATTCGCAAATTGCGAACAGGCAAGTTCTCGCTAAAGCTTGCGAAGCGCTGGGGGCAGAAAACCGGCCAGGGAGTAGGAGCCCGGACCGGCGAAGAAAAGGCCAAGTGCCAGCAGGAATTGCGAGAGAGCGTACTCCATGCCACCTTGCGCGACGCTGTAGCCGTGGGGAAGGTGGACCATGAAGATCGCGCCTGCCATCACGATCATGATGCAGATCGTGCCGATGCGCATAAAGACGCCCGTGAGCAAGGCGAGGCCGCCGGCGAATTGTGCCAGACCTACTAGGAAGGCGATTGTGGGCGGGAGGTGTGTGAATGCAGCGAAGCCCTGAAGGCCTGGGCCGCCAAAGGCACCAAAGAGAATGGCGCTCCCGTGATAAAGAAAAGCGAGTGTGCCGGACAAACGGAAGATCAGAAGAGCGAGGTCGAGCTTAGGAGAAACAGCCGAAGAGGGAGTAGGAGAAGTAGCCATGAAAAAACTCCTTGTAAACCTCAAATTTGGTGCGAATGTAACAAAGGGGCGAGGGAATAGCAATATTGATAAGTTGAGAGTGGGGAAAGGGGGAAAGGGAGTTTTTGACGGAGCAAGAAGCGGAGCGGTATACTCCGCGAGTGGGAAGAGAGAACGGAGAAACCCGTGGGCGTTATAGACCAAAGGTTTGAAAAGAACGTACTGATCACGTCAGTGGATTACGTGTTCAATTGGGCGAGGAAAAGCTCGTTGTGGCCGCTGACGTTTGGGCTGGCGTGCTGCGCGATCGAAATGATTGCGTCCACGACGCCGCGGTTTGATATGGCGCGATTCGGGGCGGAGGTATTCCGGCCGTCGCCGCGTCAGGCGGATTTGATGATTGTGTCGGGGACGGTGACGCTGAAGATGGCGCAGGTGATTCAGCGCGTGTGGCAACAGATGCCGGACCCGAAATGGTGCATCTCGATGGGAGCGTGCTCAAGCGTGGGCGGGCCGTTCAATGCGTATTCGGTGCTGCAAGGAGTGGACCGGATTGTGCCGGTGGATGTGTATGTGGTGGGATGCCCGCCGAGGCCGGAAGCGCTGTTCTATGCACTGTTGAAGTTGCAGGACAAAATTGATGATATGACGCTGGCGAAGCGGCCGACGGAAGTGAAGTTGCGGCCGGAGATGGTGGAAGATTTCAAAAAGAACGTGATGGTGGCGCAGACCGTTGAACCAAGTGAGCGATGAACGGTTAAAGGTTATCAGCGATCAGATATCAGCTATCAGGAAGCAAGAACTATAGGAGACGAGGCGGAGATGGGATTCGTTCGGACGGCGAAGGTGGGGGAGTTACCGGCAGGGACGGTGCGGGAATTCCACGTGGAAGGGAAAGCGATTGCGCTGGCGAACGTCGGCGGCAAGATTTATGCAATCAACAATACGTGCCTGCACCGGGGCGGGCCGTTGGGGCAAGGTGTGCTGCAGGGTAAGGAGGTCACCTGCCCATGGCACGGATGGCAATTTGACGTGACAAATGGAAAAGACGTGCAGAACCCAGCGGTTGGCGTGGACTGCTACCGCACGGAAGTGCGCGGGGAAGATATTTTTGTGGAAGTGTAGCGCCGACCGAGTGAAAAAAGGAGTTTCGGGCGCCTGCCTTGGGGTTAATTCATATAAAATAAAGAAGTTAATCTGAGTTTTATCTTGGAAATCAGCGCCTATTGACGATTTGGGTGTGGAAAACCCTTCTATCCCTCATATTTTGTTTGGTTTTCGTCTTACACACGTGTATATTGCAGCCGAATCTGGTGCCGATGGTAACAGTTACTTCGCAGACCCGACATTATTGGATCTTCAGCGCAGACCCGCATCACTATCACTGGGACACGTTATTCGTTAAAGGGAAAGAGATGTGGCACGGGGCAGGGTCAAAGCCCGACGCGATACGTGCGTTGAAGCAGGTGAGGAGGGGGGACCGCGTGCTGTGCTATCACTCCACGCCGGAGCGGTCCCTGTATTCGATCGCGGAGGTCACGCGCGATCCATATTCTGACCCGCACGACATGAAAGGAAAAAACCTGGTGGCGGACCTGCGCGCGTACGAGAAGTTGCCGCGCCCGGTGACGTTGGCCGAGATGAGAACAAACCCCGCGCTGAGGAAGATGAAGCTGCTGAAGAACGTGCGGCTGATTATTTCGGCATTGACCGAGGAAGAGTACCAGGAGTTATTGCGGATGGCCGGAATCGTGGCTATGCCGGGAGTGCCGCTGCTGTAAGGGGAACGGCGGAAAGCCCACCAAAGCTTGACCTTTTCCATAAAATCGAACGAACATTTGGCGGAAGAATCCGTCAATACCTACAGTGGTGTGTGCGAACCTCCGGTCATAAAGCTTCGAGATGAGAGATATGTTTGTCGCAACGGCAACTAGCGGCAGGCAGATTTCTGGGGCACGGGGTGGTGAAAGCGAAGGGCGGTACGTAGGGTTGAGTTGGCTATTTGGGAAGCGGAATCCGGAAGATATGCAAAAGGCAGCGACAAATTGTATCGGCGAAGGAGGAATTGTGAGGACACGAATCACGCTGGCGGCGATGCTGATGTTGTTGTGGACGGGAATGGGAAGTGCGGCGGAAGAGAAGCCGCTGCTGGCGCAGCAGCCGACGGTGAGCAAAACCACCATTGTATTCACGTATGGCGGATATTTGTGGAGCGTGCCGCGGGAAGGCGGCGTGGCGCGGCAACTGACGACCGGAGGCCACGAAGGGTATGCCGTGTTCTCGCCCGATGGCACGCAGATTGCCTTCAGTGGACAGTATGACGGGAACACCGATGTGTACGTCATGCCTGCCGATGGAGGAACGCCGAAGCGGTTGACGTGGCATCCCGGCCAGGACGCCGCACTCGGCTGGACACCGGATGGCAAGCGCGTGCTGTTTGTTTCCGACCGCGAGGCATACGCGGATTTTACGCGGTTCTATACCGTGCCCACGGAAGGCGGTGTGGCGGAAGTGCTGCCGATGTGGCGGGCGTTTAACGGGCAGTATTCGCCGGATGGAACGCGAATCGCCTATGTGCCCAATTTCCAGTGGCAGCAGGCGTGGAAGAGGTACCGCGGCGGACAAACGACGCCAATCTACCTGGTGAACCTGAAAGACCTGCAAGTGGAAAAGGTGCCGCGGGAGAACTCCAACGATGCAAGCCCAGTGTGGTTGGGGGATACGGTCTATTTTTTGTCTGACCGGAACGGGCCGGTGACATTGTTCGCGTACGACACAAAAAGTAAAAGCGTTAAGCAGGTCCTGGAGAACAAGGGACTGGACCTAAAGAGCGTTTCGGCGGGGCCGGACGCGCTGGTTTACGAACAGTTTGGCGGAATCTATTTGTTTGATCCGCAAAGCGGGAAATCGTCGCGAGTGAACATTCAGATTGCGGGCGATCTGCCCGCAACGCGGCCACACTGGGAGAAAGTCGGTGACAAGATCCAGAACGCAGAGATTTCGCCGACCGGGGCGCGCGCGGTGTTCGAGGCAAGAGGAGAGATATTGACTGCGCCAGCGGAAAAGGGTGATATCCGCAACCTGACGCGAACCACGGCGGTGGCGGAGCGGGATCCGTCATGGTCGCCGGACGGAAAGTGGATCGCTTACTTTTCGGACGAATCGGGGGAATATGCGCTGCACCTGGCGGACCAGAGCGGGCTTGAAGAAGTAAAGAAAATCAATCTAGGGACACCGGGGTCGTTTTTCTATTCGCCGACATGGTCGCCGGACAGCAAGAAAATCGCGTATGAAGACAAGCGGCTGAACCTGTGGTACGTGGACATCGAGAAGGGCATACCGGTGAAAGTGACGACGAATTTATTCGCGGTGGGCCCTTCCTTTAACCAACAGTGGTCGCCGGACAGCAAGTGGATTACGTACACGAAATTCCTGCCGAACCACTATCGCGCCGTGAACGTGTATTCGGTGGAGAGCGGAAAGAGCACGCAAGTTACAGACGGGATGAGCGACACGGCGTTTCCGGTTTTTGACCGCGGCGGGAAGTATCTTTACTTCACGGCGAGCACGGATGAAGGGCTGGGCCTGAGCTTTTTGGATCTATCGGGGTTCCAACGGCCGGTGTCACGAAGCGTGTATGGCATCGTGCTGAAGAAGACCGATGCGAATCCGGTAGAGCCGCAGAGCGACGACGAGAAGATTGCAGAGAAGAAGGACGAAGAGAAGGGGAAGGAAGCGGATAAAGAGAAGGGGAAGGAAGCGGATAAAGAGAAGGGCAAGGGCAAAGACAAGGATAAGGACAAATCGAAGGACGGAGATAAGGACAAGAAGGAAGAAGAGGTCAAGGTCACGATCGACTTCGAAGGGATCGGGCAGCGGATTGTGGCGATGCCAATCAAGGCGGCGAACTACGTTGGCATGGATGCAGGGAAGACCGGGATCCTATTCCTGGGGGAAATTCCTTCGATTCCGTCGCTGGATGGGCCGACGCTGGCGAGCGTCTCGAAATTTGACTTGAGCACGCGGAAGACGGAACCGTTTGTGGGCGGGATCAGCGCGTTCGCGGTCTCGGCGAACGGTGAGAAGGTGCTGTACCGGCAAGGGCCACAGCAGGGTGGACAATGGTTTATATCCGCGACGGCGGCGGCGCCGAAACCGGGCGAGGGTCAACTGAAGCTCGACGGGATGGAAGTGTACGTGGACCCACGAGCGGAGTGGAACCAGATGTACCACGAAGTATGGCGCATCGAACGGGACTTTTTCTATGCGCCGAATTTTCACGGCTTGAACCTTGCGGAGGCGGAGAAGAAGTACGCGCCATATTTGAGCGGGGTGGGAGGACGAAACGATTTGACCCACCTGTTCGTGGAAATGCTTGGCGAACTGACGGTGGGACACATGTTCGTCTTTGGCGGAGATGTGCCGCAAGCAGCGAAGGTGAAGGGCGGGCTGCTGGGCGCGGATTACAAGGTGGAGAACGGAAGGTACCGGTTCGCGCGGATCTTCAATGGCGAGAACTGGAATCCGCAATTGCGTGCGCCCTTAACGCAACCGGGAGTAGAGGTGAAGGTGGGCGATTACCTGATCGAAGTGAACGGAAGAGACGTGAAGACGCCGGCGGATGTGTATAGTTTCTTTGAAAACACCGCGGGGACGCAGATCAAGATCAAGGTTGGGCCGAACGCGGATGGAAAAGACGCCCGGGAAGTAACGGTGGTGCCCGTGGACAGCGAGTTCGACCTGCGAAATCGCGCGTGGGAAGAGGACAACCGTCGGAAGGTGGATGAGCTGAGTGGTGGAAAGCTTGCCTACGTGCACGTCCCAGACACGGCAAACGGCGGATACATAAACTTCAACCGGTTCTACATGGCGCAAGAAGACAAACAGGCTGCGATTATTGACGAACGCTACAACCATGGTGGAGCGATTGCGGACTACATCGTGGATCTGCTTGGAAGACCGCTGCGGAACTGCGTGACATCGCGCGAAGGAGAGAAGTATTGCTCACCGATGGCGCAAATCTACGGGCCGAAGACAATGATCATCAACGAAATGAGCGGATCGGGCGGGGACGCGCTGCCATGGATGTTCCGCCAGGACAAGCTTGGGCCGCTGGTGGGCACGCGGACGTGGGGCGGGCTCGTGGGAATCGGCGGGTATCCGCCGCTGCTCGATGGCGGGTATGTGATGGCGCCGCGCATGGCGATTTACGGGCTCCACGGACAATGGGAAGTGGAGAACCACGGAATCGCGCCCGACATCGAGGTGGAGAATGATCCCGCGTCGGTGGCGGCAGGGCACGATGCGCAACTGGAGAAGGCGGTCGAAGTGACGATGGAAGAGCTGAAAAAGCATCCGGTGGTGATACCGGACCATCCGCCGTATCCGGACTACCAGAAGAAGTAGAGAGGATTTGTACAAACAGAGCGGGAGTTGCAGGGCTCGAAACGGGTCTTGCGCCGAGAAAGTTCGTCCGCCCGCTTTAGTGGATTTTTGAGATTTCTTCGATTATACGCGCAGCGAGCTCCCTGGGCAGGGGAGCATATCCCAGACCGCTGGCGGTGGCCTGTGAGCTGCTTGCCAGCATCCACCGGAAGAACGCAGCCAGATCTCTAGCATCAGAAGAACTCTGGGAGCGCACCGGCGCGAGAAACCAAGTGAAACTGCATATGGGGTAAGCGTCGCGTCCAGGCGCATTGGTAATTGAGACGCGAAAATCAGTTGGGACGTCGGGAAGGACACCGGCGGCCGTCAAGCTTGCGAGATCCGCCTTTACGAATTTGCCTCTTAGATTTCGGACACTGCCGAACACGAGTTGATTTTGAACTGCATAAATGAAATCAAGGTAGCCAATGGCTCCGGGGGTTTGTTTGAGGAGGTCGGCGACACCTTCGTTTCTTATTGCGCCCAAACCGACAGGCCAGTTCACGGAGGTCCCCATGCCAACGGCGTGCTGCCAATCCGGGCTGATCTTCGATAGATAGTCCGTGAAGATGAATGTGGCCGCGCTGCCATCGGAGCGATGAATCACGGTGATGAGCAAGCTGGGCAGGTTTGCGGTGGGGTTGGCTGCCGCGATTGCCCGGTCATTCCAGTACACGAGCTTCCCGGAATAGATGCCTGCCAGAATCTCGGGGGTGAAGCGGAGTTCGCCGACGCCAGGCACGTTGTAAGACGGAACCAGGGCGCCAATGACCGAAGGAACGTGAAGAATGGGAATTTTTGCACGTGCGAGCTGCGCGTCGCTCATCGGCTCGTCCGTAGCGCCGAAATCGGTCATGTTTTCCAGGAGTTGCTTGATGCCCGCGCCGCTGCCCACGGGCTGGTAATTGAACTGGGCATTGGGATGGAGGTTGTGGAACTCATCGAACCATTTTGAATACAGAGGATAGGGAAAGGTCGCCCCTGCGCCGTTGATGACTGCTGGAGCGGTTAGATCGTTTGGGGTGTCAGGCGGACCCGGAGCCGGTTTTGGATCTGAAGCTGGCTTGGGTTCGGAGGGCTTCTCAGGAGAAGGGCTGTCCGGCGAAGTGGAATCAGGCTGGGGAATAACCGATGGGTCGGGCGAGGGAGGATAGTATTTGATGATCGTCTTGGAAACAGCAACAGTGGTCAAGGGCTGAGGCGCGGATGGCGGGTAATTGGCAGCCTGGTCAGCGGCTGGCGGCTCGGCAGCCGGTGGCGTTTCGGTGATCGGCACGGGGGGAGTGACAGACGGAGACTCCTGGGGAACGGTAGAAATGTTAGCTTGGGCAGATGGCGCAGGGGCGGCAGAATTCAACGCCGCTTGCGCGATTACCGGAGCTTTGTTGCGGTCATCATTCAACCGAAACGACCACAGAAGGACGGCCGCAATCACGGTCATGCCGGCAAGGAGCAAGAGTGCCGCACGCTTGTTGATTCGCACGACCAGGTCTTCGCGGGAGGATTGGGAGGAGGAAAGACGCTGCTGAGAATCCTGCACGGTTCACCTCCGAGGGGCTAAAGGAGAGTTAGTAGCGCGATGATATTACTGGGAGATAAACGCGCCTCGTTTGGTTGGACGGTTCTAGAGGGACTTGGAAAGCAGCCAGATCATGAGTTCGGGATCGGCGTAGGCTTTGTCCCAGGAGTTGTGTCCGACGCCAGCATATTCGGTGTAACGAACATTGGCGCCGTCCGCCTTGAGAGCTTCCACAATGAGACGGGACTCGGCAACGGGGACGGAGGGGTCCGCATCACCGTGGAAAACCCAGATGGGGAGTTTCGTGCCGATTTTCTTGGCGGCTTCGAGATAGGGAGTGCGGTCGGAATCGGGCTGCTTGCGGGATTCTTCGGAATGGAGAATGCCACCGCAGATGGGCACGACCGCGGCAAACTTGTTGGGATAGGCTGCCGCGAGGGCCCAGCTTCCATAACCGCCCATGGAAAGTCCTGTGAGATAGGTGCGTTTGCGATCGCCCTTGAATTCCTTTGATGCTGCGGCGAGAACGGCAAGCGCGAGTTCTTCCATATCCGGCTTATCCCAGTCGTGATCCTTCAAGCATTGCGGCATGACGACGACGGCGGGGAAACGCGAGCGGTCATTGCGGATGGCCGTGGCGATGCCGACCTGAGTCTGGAGCAGGCCGTCACTGCCGCGCTCGCCAGAGCCGTGAAGAAAGAGGATGATGGGCCATTTCTGATTGGAGGACCAGTTGTCTGGCAGGAAGACCTGATACTTGTAGGTGGCGCCGTGAAGAGAAAGGGTGCGATCGAGAAAGCCGGTATCATTTTTGCGGGCGAGTGCGGGAGAGCCGAGAGTAAAGATAAGAGCAAGGAGGAGAAGAAAACGGAAACGAGAGATGAGCACGGGAGCCTCCAGGGTACGAAATGTATCACGGATACTGGAGTGTCGGCGTAAGAGGGTTTGAGAGCGTGGTGTGATAAGTTGAGCGATCGAGAGGACGATGCCGGAACTTCCTGAAGTCGAGACGGTGGCGCGAGGCTTGCAGCGCGAAATCACTGGGCGGCGAATCCTGAGCGTGACGCTGGGGAAAACGGATTTCATCGACAATCCGGAGGAGATTGAAAAGGAGTTGCCGGGACGCGCGATTCGCGAAGTGATGCGCTACGGCAAATTCCTGCTGCTGGGACTGACGTCGAAGCAAGATGCTGATGAGGCGGAGCGGGAATCCGCGCTGCTGGTGCATTTGGGAATGACGGGTATGCTGGTGCCGCAGCCGGCAGGCGAACCCCACGCGAAGCACACGCACGTGGTGGCACTGCTGGACGATGGCCGCGAGCTGAGGTACATCGACCCGCGGCGATTCGGGAGGATGGCGTATCTGGCAGGAGAGCAGTTGGGGGAAGAGTTGAAGCGCTTCGGCGCGGACCCGCTGGAAGCAGGGCTGGAGGAGTTCACAGCGAGGATTTGCGGGAAGCGCGCCAGGATCAAGGCGCTGCTGCTGGATCAGCAGGTTTTGCGCGGCGTGGGAAACATTTACGCGGATGAGAGTTTGTGGAAGGCGAAGATCCATCCCATGCGGTTGGGAGCGAAATTGCGTCGCGAGCAGGTGAAGGAACTTTACCGCGCGCTTCAGGGGATTCTGACGCGGGCGATTGTGATGCGGGGATCTTCAATTGCGGACTTTCTTGACGTGGAAGGCCAGCCGGGAGAATATCAGCGGCATCATCGGGCGTATGGAAGAGAAGGAAAGCCTTGCTTTCGCTGCAAGACGCGGATCAAGCGCGTAATCGTGGCGGGACGGAGCAGCTATTTTTGTCCGCAATGCCAGAAGGCGCCGAGGGGCGGAAGAAGACGGGGAAGAAGAAAACAAGAAACGGGGAAAGGCGTCTGAAGAAGAGAGGCGCACCAGGGTTTGATGAAAGAATCGCGAATGAAGTTGGGATCAGGGAGATGGAAATGAGGATGAATCGGAAGGCGTTAATTCTGGCGGGATTGGTTGTGGTGTTGGTGGGGCTGCGGGTGTGGACGGCGCGGGCGGCTGGGGATGAGCCGAGCCCAGTGGCGACCACGGATCAGCAGATCTTAAGCGAAATTCGCGAGCACAGCGAAGTGATGGACAACCTGGAATACCTGTCTGACCGGATTGGCCCGAGATTGACGGGCACGGCGCAACTGAAGCAGGCGAACGATTGGACCGTGGAGATATTCAAGAAGTATGGGCTGACGAACGTGCACCTGGAGGCGTACTCCATTCCGCACGCGTGGGTGCGCGGAACGGCGACGGCGAGGATCATCGCGCCGACGGAGCATCCGTTGACCATTGCCGCGGCAGCGTGGGCGCCGGACACGAAAGGGACCGTGCGCGGCCCGGCGGTTTATTTCGATGCGAAGAAGCCGGAAGAATTTGCGAAGTTCAAGGGAAAGCTGAAGGGGGCGATTGTCATCACGCAGGAGCCACAGCCTCTTTCGCCGCCGAAAATCGTCAGCCGGAACGTGGAGATTTACCATCCCATGGAAGAACCGCCGGTGCCGGTGGGACAGCCGACGAGGCCCAGGCGAAATGAAAACCTTCGAGCAAACGCGGAGGCCGCGAGGAAATTCATGGTGGATGAAGGAGTCGCCGTGGTGCTGCGGGATTCCGGAAAGCCACATGGGCTGCTGAATATGACGAGCGCAAGCGCGAAGCCGTTCGAGATGGGACCGTTGGCTACAGCGTTTGTGACCGGGGAAGGCTACCGGATGATTTTCCGGATGCTGAAGAAAGGACCGGTGGAGGTGGAAATCGCGATCAAGAACACGTGGAGCAAGAAACCTGTGGAGGTCTACAACACCGTCGCGGAACTGAAAGGTATCGAGAAGCCGGATGAGGTTGTGCTCCTGGGCGGGCACCTGGATTCATGGGATTTGGCAACAGGGACGACAGACGACGGAACAGGCGCGATGGTGGCGCTGGAAGCGGCGCGAACCCTGGCGAAACTGAATGTGAAACCGAAGCGGACGATCCGGTTTGTGCTGTTCTCAGGGGAAGAAGAAGGACTGGTCGGCTCGCGGGAATACGTGAAGGCGCACAAGAATGAGTTGGACAAGATTTCGGGGGTACTGATTCACGACAGCGGAACGGGGCGGGTATTGGCGCTGGGTTTGCACGATGACTATCAGGCGCGGGAAATTGTGGACCAGGTGATCGCGCCCCTGCACGAATTGAAACTCCTGGAGCCGACGATGGCGCGGGAATTCGGCATGGACAGTTTGTCGTTTGACGAGGCAGGCGTGCCGGGATTCTGGTGCGTGCAAGACATTGCGGAGTATTCGCAGACGCACCACAGCCAGACGGACACTTTTGACAAGGCGTGGAAGGATGACTTGATCCAGGGAGCACAGGTGCTGGCGGGGTGGGCGTACAACACCGCCGAATTACCGGAAATGCTGCCGCGGCGGCCCTTGCCACCGGCGGCTCCGAAAGACACGGCTAAGACGGATACGCCGAAGGAAGGATTAGAGAAGAGCGATCCGACGGCGGAGATGGACAAGAAGATCGTGGAGCAGGTGAAGTCGGACAAAGAGCTGCTCAAGGCTGACTTGACGTATCTGGCTACACAGATCGGGCCACGACTGACGGGATCACCGCAAGTGGACCGGGCGAGTCATTGGACGGAGGACAAGTTCCGCGGGTTGGGGCTGGAGAATGCGCATCTGGAATCCTGGAGCATCGCGAATGCCTGGGCGCGAGGGCCTGCGAGCGGGCGAGTGACTTCACCCGTGGCGCACGAATTGACGATGGCGACAGTGGGGTGGTCGCCAAGTACGAGCGGAACAGTGAAGGCCGAATTGGTGGCGATTGAGGCAGATAAGCCGGAAGACCTGGAGAAATATAAAGGGAAGCTGGGCGGAAAGATCGTGCTGATGGGGATGCCGCACGAACTGGAGCCGCCGATCGACCCGATGCTGACGCCCTGGGGGGAAGGAACTTTGCCACTGATGCACCTGAAGGATGATAAGCCAAGCGATGCACAGGCGCGCGCGGCGACACGAAGAGCGGCGATTAAGATGTCACAGGAAGAAAAAGCCGCGGCGCTGTTGATGGGTTCGGAAAAAATGTACGGGCTGCTGAACATGACGACGCTCAGCCGAGAGTATCAACCGTCAGCAGTACCCTCGGCATTTCTGGCGCGCGAGGACTACCTGCTGCTCCGGCAATTGCAAGCGGCCGGGACCGTGGAGATGGAAGTGAACATCCAAGGGATGTTGAGCGGAAAGCCCGTGGAGGTGTACAACACCGTGGCGGAGATTCGCGGGACGGAGAAGCCGGACGAGGTGGTGATCCTGGGCGCGCATCTGGATTCGTGGGATCTGGGAACCGGGGCGACGGACAATGGCACGGGATCCACGGCCGTGCTGGAGGCGGCACGGGCATTGCAGAAGCTGGGCGTGAAGCCGAAACGGACGATTCGCTTTGTGCTGTTCACCGGCGAGGAGCAGGGGCTGAACGGATCGCGGGCGTATGTGGCGGCGCACAAGGATGAGTTGGCAAAGATTTCCGGTGTCTTGGTGCACGATACGGGCACCGGGAAAGTGCTGACGATCGGATTGATGGGAAATTACAACGTGCGGGAGACGATTGACCGCGTGGTGTATCCACTAGCAGACACTGCGGGAATCATGGAGCCGACACTGCGTAGTGAGGGAGGATCGGACCACGTGCCATTTGACGAAGCGGGGGTGCCGGGTTTCTGGTGCGTGCAAGATCCGGCAGACTATGCCATGACGCATCACTCGCAGGCGGATACGCTGGACCGCGTGAAGTGGGATGACTTGACGCAGGGCGCGGAAGTGCTGGCCGTGTTCGGGTACAACGTGGCGCAGTTGCCGGAGATGCTGCCGAGGAAAGCGGAGAAGAAGTAAGCAAGAAGCAAGAAGCAAGAAGCAAAGAAACAAGAAGCAGGAAGTACGAAACAATAAGCGAGAGGGTCCTAGTCGAAGTGGAAACCTTGCTTGCCGGGGCGCAGCAATGCTGCGCCCCTACGGGGACGGGAGAACGATGCGACTGGTGGTGCAGAGGGTTAGCCGGGCGAAGGTGACGGTGGAAGGCCGGGCGACGGGGGAAATTGGCGCGGGGCTGATGATCTTGCTGGGCGTGGGCAAAGAGGATACCTCGGCGGTGGCGGCAGCGATGGCGGAAAAGGCGTGCAACCTGCGAATTTTCGAGGACGAGCAGGGGAAGATGAACCGTTCTCTGCTGGACGTGAAGGGCGAGGCGCTGGTGGTATCGCAATTCACGCTGTACGGCGATGCACGAGGGCAGCGGCGGCCGAGCTTCATCACGGCGGCGCCGCCGGAGCTGGCGAAGAAATTGTACGAAGAATTTTGCGAAGCGATGCGGGGGCTGGGCGTAAGGGTGGGGACGGGGATTTTTCAGGCGATGATGTCGGTGGAGCTGGTGAATGAAGGACCGGTCACAATCCTCATTGATTCGGACAAAACGTTCTAAAGCGGGCGGAAACAGGGCTCGGGCTGATGAGAAGTGGACGGCTGCGAGAGCCGTGCGGGAACTGAAGCGCCTGGGCGAGAGGCGGAACGTGGAGCACGGGGCGGGTGACAAAATGTATCGTGAGACGATAGACTGTAAGGGTGGCGGCAAAGATTACAGACGGAGAATACCGGGCGCTGGCGGAGTTGCGCTACCGGATACGGCGATTCCTGCAGGAAGGTGACACCACGGCGGCGCAAGCGGGACTGGAACCGCAGCAATACCTGTTGCTGCTGGCAATCCGAGGGCTGCCGGAGGGACAGGAAGCGACCATCACAGCGCTCGCCGAACGGCTTTCCCTTCGCCATCACAGCACGGTGGAACTCATCGACCGCATGGAGACGCGGGGCTACTTGCGGCGGACGCGAGGGCGGGAAGACCGGCGGCAGGTGCTGGTGTCGCTGCAACCGCGAGGCGAGAGGCTGCTGGAGCAAGTGGTGGAGCAGCGGATCATCGAACTGCGGTCAACAGGCCGGGCATTGGTCGAGGCCATTGATGCACTGGTGGAGCACAAGCGGGCGGGACGGAAACGGCGCAGGGCGAAGTAAGCAACCAGGTAAAATTGAGGGGCCAAAGCGGCGACAGCAGTCTGAAAGGCTAAAGCTATTCGACCGCAAATGAAGCTGTGCGCCAAGGGGTTTTATGCCCTGCCGAGTCACTGGCCCGCACCTCCAGCCGGTATGCACCGGGCGGTAGCTTGGCGACTTCCATGTCCCACACCACAGGGATCGCAGAATGATCAGGGCGCAACGGCGAGTCCACACGTCGTATTCCCGTTCCGATCTTCAGTTCGTTGGTTTTCTCGTCGGTGACCTTCATTTCCAGATAGAATTTTGGAGCAGCGGGTGCTCGAAGCTCGGAGCCGTAGATTTCAACATACGTCATCAACTGCTCGCCCTTCTTGAAGTGCATATTGCCCGCCGGTGTAAATTCCTGGCCGTCGAACATCAACGGTACATACTGGGGAGCCCGCGTTGGGCCTCTCTCATCGGGCGAAGGTTTGTGGTACCTCTTGCAAAGAGCGATGCCGCTCATCGAGAGGGCACGCGAGGAAAAATCATCTACGGCCAAAGAAACGTCTGCTCTTCCGAATTTCTCACCATCTGTAAGGAGAAACTCCAGATCGTAATCGCCCGGGGCAATGTCCAGTTGGGTGGAGTAACCGCTCGGAATAAGGATTCGCTCGGAGGATTCCATAAAATTGGCCGATGATGGAAGGGGGCCGTTGTAGCCCTCTTCGCCGGGAGCGCACGCAGTATCGCTGAAACGAGCGACCAGCGTGCGGTTCTTATCGAAGACTAGCCCCAAAATGGCAATCGACGTGACCAGGTGGGTCCCATCCCTATCCCAACGACGTGTTAACAGGTTCGCTGGCAGCTCAGCAGAGAGATTGATCCGTGCTGTGTTCGAAGGTCCCCGAAACTGGACCGCTTGTAGCGTCAAAGGGAGATCGCCGCTTCCTTTTGAATCTGCGTAAGCGACCAGCTTGTTGCCAAGTGGGGTCTGTTTCAGCGCGTCTGAGAGTGGATCATTCGTGTTGCAATACTGAATGGGCGCGAAAACTCGACTGCCTTTACGGTCAACCGTGACGGAGATGCGATGGCAGCTGCCTGTTGGAGAAGGAGGAGGGACGTAGGTAACGAGATAGGTGTGGTACCATGCGTCGCCGGCGCCGGCATCCTGTCCCCTCCATATGCCTCTCGGTGCACACGAATAGTTCAGGTGATGGCCAATGTTATCACGCTCTACCCAGCCGTCTGCTTTCTCCACACTGAAGTGCTGGATCTTGACTTCCACGCCATCGTCAAAAATGTGCATGGATTTTGCCGACAGGCCAGTTACTTCCCTGGAATACATGTACGGACCGTGTTGCGACTCTCCGTCGGGGCCTACCCAATCCCACGCCTCGATCTTCATCTCATGAATTACCCGAATAGGCAAGACCACTTCGGGTGATTCAACCTTGATTACCGGTGAGGTGTCTGTTTGAGCGGAAGAGATAGGGGCCGGGGTGCAAGCGCTGATTTCGGCGAGCACGAAGAGGACAATTAATCTCCTCGTTTCCGTAATGGTCGACGAGATTCGGGGTCCCATCGCATCTCTCCCAGCTACAGCCTACTCTCTAAAATCGATGAATTGGGGGAAGTATTAAAACAACTTCCACTGCCAATTGCACGATTGTATCCGGCTGAGTCTGTGATGTTTTGGTTGAATGACTGAAGCGAGCGGAGAGGCTAGAAGCCGCCGCCGGTTTGAACGGCTAAAGCTACTCGACGGTGAATGATGTTGCACGCCATGCCGTTTTGTTACCAGCGGAGTCGGAAGCTTGGACCTCCAGGCGATAAGTGCCTGCCGGTAGCTTGGCGACTTCCATGTCCCATACCACGGGGATCGCAGAATGATCAGGGCGCAACGGCGAGTCCACAGGTCGTATTCCCGTTCCGAACTTCAGTTCGTTGGTTTTCTCGTCGGTGACCTTCATTTCCAGATAGAATTTTGGCGCACCCGCTGCCTGCAGCTGAGACCCGTAGATTTCAAGGTAGGCAAATAACTTCTCGCCTTTTTTGAATTTCGTATCAGCGCTAGGCGTAAATTCCATGCCCTTGAACGCTAGCGGTACAAACTGGGGAGCATGGGTGGGGCCTCGCTCGTCACGCGCAGGTTTATGATATCTCTTGCAGAGAGCGATGCCGCTCAACGAGAGGGCAGGTGCGGAGAAATCATCCACCATGAGAGAGGTGTTTGCTCTTCCGAATTTCTCTCCATCTGTAAGGAGGAATTCCACTCGATAGTCACCTGGGTTGAGGTTCACCTGGGTTTCGTAACCGCTGGGAATGACCCCCTGCTCGTATACTTCCAGGAAAGAAGCGGGTGGTGGAAGGGGCCCATCGTAGCCCTCCCCGGAAGGAGCGCACGCAGTATCGCTGAAGCGTGTGACGAGCGCGCCGTTTCTATCGAAGACAAGCCCCAAAACGGCAATCGATGTGATCAAATGAATCCCATCCCAATGACGTCTCAACTGATTTGCTGGCAGCGCAGCAGAGAGATTGATCCGAGCTGTGCTCGTCGAGGGTCCCAGGAATGGGACGACTTCTAGCGCCAAAGGGAGATCGCCACTCCCTTTTGAGTCTGCGTAAGCGGCTAGCTTGTTGCCAAGATCGGTCTGTTGCAAAGGGTCTGAAAGTGGATCGTTTGTATTGCAATACTGAAGGGGCGCGAATACGGTGCTTTGTCTGTGGTCAACCTTGATGGAGATTCGATGACAACTACCCGCGGGAGAAGGAAGAGGGGCATAAGTGACCAGATACGTATTGGGATTTGAGTCGCGGAATGTGGTTGTTTTGTTGGTTACATCCGGCCCCACCCAAATGCCTCTAGGCGTACACGAATAGTTCACATGGTCGCCAATGTTATCGCGAACTTCCCAACCCTCTCCTTTTTCCAGGCTGAAATGCTGGATCGTCGCTTCTACGCCGTCGTCGAAAATATGCACGGATTTCGCCGACAAGCCGGTTACCACCTTGTAATGTAAGACCCAACCGAGTTGGGCCTCTCCATTAGAACCTACTACGACTCCGGTACTCTTCTTCTCTTGAATTACTTGAATGGGTAGGATCACTTCGCGCGATTCCACCTTGATAACCGCTGGGTTGTCTGTTTGAGCGGAAGAGATAGGGGCCAGGGTGCAAGCGCTGACTTCCGCGAGTACGAAGAGGACAATTAATTTCCACGTTCCCGCAATGGTCGACGAGATTCGGAGTCCCATCGCATCTCTCCCAGCTACAGCCTACTCTCTAAAATCGATGAATTGCAGGAAGTATTACAACTACCTCCTCTGCCAATTGCACGATTGCATCCGGCTGAGTCTGTGATGTTTTGGTTGAATGACTGAAGCAAGCGGAGAGGCTAGAAGCCGCCGCCGCCACCGCCGCCGAAGCCGCCACCGGAAAAGCCGCCACCGCCTCCAAATCCGGAGCCGCCTGAACTGCGCGGGGCAGAGGCCATGGCGGTGCCGGCGACGGACGACATGGAATTCAGGCTGCTGACAAACATGTAGGGGTAGAAGCCCGCGCCGAAATTGCCCTGGTACCACTGCGGCGGCTGGGTGTAGATGTTTTTGAAGGCGTTGCTCCAGTTTTTTTCAACGCCGAGGGCCATGGCGAAGGGCAGAAACTTCTCAAACATTTCCGGCGTCTTGATCATGCGATTGAAGCGATCGGCTTCGACGTGATTCAGGAAATCCTCGAAACCAAGAACGCCTTCAAGGGCACGCGCTCCCGCTTGCGTGTGCGCAGGCATGAACCAGCCAAAGCCGCAGATTATGGCGCCGGTGAGAATGCCGGACACGATAAATGAACCCGGAGCCATGCCCATGCTGCGGGCGATGACAGTGCCGCCCCAGACGAGGAGAATACCCACAACGAAACCGGCGCCAATATAGCCGGAGCGGACGATGTCTGGGCGGTGAAGGTAGTAACCGTGGCCGAGGAGGGAGTCGAAAATGTCGTTCCGAATGCCCGGAAGGCTGGTGTAGAAGCGATTGTGAAGTTCAGAGAGTGAGACGGAATCGCCCGCATTGCCGCCAGAGAAGAGGCCGCTTAACAGAGCCTGCTCATGCGGCTGCAGCGTGTTCCATTCGGCCCGGGATTTCTTCAAGTGGAAAACATACTCCTTGCTGTGAGTCAGGCCGAGCAAGTGGTCCTTCTGCTGCTCTTCGATGACCAGATAGCCGCGCACGGCGAGATCCACGATGGAGGCGGTGATGTCCCGCATATCGGCGGAATTATCAACGAGAGTGCCGACTTCGCCGGGAGTGAGCTTATCGGGCGGTTCGTATTGCGCGGTGATGGGGCGAAGGCGCGGGTCGCGTCCCTTGGTCCACCAGAGCCAGAACATCAGGACGAAGGCGACGATGGGGATGAAAAACGCCCAATTGCTGCGGAGATAGAGGAAAAACTTGTCGGCGGCGGTGGGCTCGCGAACGACGCCCTTATCGAAAGCGACGGCGACGGTAAGACCCTCGTGAATCCGAAGAGGGGCGGTGGTGTTGACGTCCACGCCGGTGCCCGCGACTTCGGCGGTGGCTTCGCTGCCGGTGGAGCGGAAGGAACCGGTGAAGACGTTGGTACGGATGTCGGAAGCATTGGAAGGAAGGACAATGTGCGCGCTGGCAGCGTCAATGGGGATGTCCCACTGGTCGCCGGTCACGTTCCAGTAGAACTCGTCGTGGTCATCGAAGAAGCGCAGGGCGTCGCTGACGATGTAATCAATGATGACGGTCTGCGTGGAGTTGTCGGCGTCGGGAACGTAGATCTTGAGCTTGCGATTCTGGCCTTGGCGGCTGGATTCGTATTTCAGCTTGTTGCCGTTGCCGTCGGTGACGCTCCGGACATCGAGAAAGAGGCTGTAGTTCAAGCCGCTGGGGCCGACATATTCGACGGGGATGGTGCGGTAGACGCCGTGCCAGGGGCCACCCTTGAATTGGAAGGTGATGTTCTCGGTGACGTCGACCTGGGCGTCGGGAGTGACGGTGATTTCCGCATCGAATTTCTGGATGCGAAGCTGGCGGCCCTGCGCCAACAGATGAGCCGGGAAGAAAACAATGCAAAGCAAAAGGAGCGCGGATTGACGATGGCAGGACTTGGCGCGCTTCATCATAGATGGGCTTTCTTAGGTTCAGGCCGTAGGCGCGGCCGGAGCGTCGAAGCTGACCTTGGGGGCTTCGCGCTCGGCAGCGGCAGTGACTTCAAAGAATTCACGCTGCTTGAGACCCATCATTCCCGCAATGATGTTTGTGGGGAACTGGAGGATCTTGGTGTTGAGGTCGCGCACGACGGCGTTGTAATAGCGGCGCGCATTCTGGACATTGTCTTCAATGTCTGAGAGCGATTTCTGGAGTGAAGTGAAGCTCTCGACAGCGCGGAGCTGCGGGTAAGCCTCGGAAAGAGCGAAGAGGCTCTTGAGTGCGCCAGAAAGCATGTTTTCGGCCTGCGCTTTATCGGCGGGGCCGGTGGCGGTCATGGCGCGGTTGCGCGCGTTGATGACGGCTTCAAAGGTGCCCTTTTCATGGGCGGCATAGCCCTTCACGGTTTCGACGAGATTGGGGATGAGATCGTAGCGGCGCTTGAGTTGCACATCGATGTCCGCCCAGGCGTTGTCGCAAGTGACCTTCAGCCGGACGAGGCTGTTGTACATGGAGATGCCGAAGATCACCAGGAGAACGAGGATTCCCAGAACGATGAGACCAGGCATGGGTCAACCTCTTTTCAGGAGAGATGGAACAGCAGGAACAAGTTCACTATACGGGCGAAGAAAGGCGGAGTAAAGGAAAGTTGGAGGAGTGAAGAGCGAAAAGAGCAGCAGAATTAACGCCCTGTTCATGAAGTGAGTGAGATTACGACCGGATGGAGACAGTCGTGTAGTGCAGCTAGCATATCGTTAATAAATAATATATGCTCCAGGTGGAACGTCCCCTCCAGGGCAAAGCATGCTGTTCAAAACTGTGAGCGCGTCGGTGTACGGGATTGACGCCTACCTTGTGGAAGTCGAGGTGGACGTGGGATCGGCGCGGATGCAGGACTTCAATGTGGTGGGATTGCCGGATAACGCGGTGAAAGAGAGCCGCGAACGGATCAAGTCCGCGCTGCGGAATTGCGGGTACGAGTTTCCCTATGGGCAGGGAGTGACGATCAACCTGGCGCCGGCGGACCTGCGGAAAGAAGGCTCGGCGTTCGATTTGCCGATGGCGCTGGGATTGGCGGGCTGCCAGGGGCAGTTTTTCGGGAAGATGCTGGACAAGATGATGTTCCTGGGAGAGTTGTCACTGGATGGGAGTGTGCGAGCGGTGCGGGGAGCGTTGTCCGCTGCGATCACGGCGCGGGACAACGGGCTGACGGCGGTGGCGGTGCCGGAAATGAACGCGCGGGAAGCGGCGGTCGTGGATGGAATCGAAGTGTACGCGCTGAAATCCTTGCCGCAGGCGGTGGACCTGGTGAATTCGCCGGAATCGTTTAAATGCGTGAAAGTGGACGCGAAGCAGATGCTGAACGAGGCGGCGCAGTACCCGGTGGACTTGCGGGACGTGCACGGGCAGCAGGCGGCGAAGCGGGCGCTGGAAGTGGCATGCGCGGGTGGACACAACATTTTGTTTATCGGACCACCGGGCGCGGGAAAAACGATGCTGGCGAAACGCATCCCGACGATACTGCCGCCCATGTCATTGGAAGAAGCGATAGAAACGACGCGGATACACAGCGTTGCAGGGACACTCGAGAACAGCCAGGGACTAATTGGAACGCGGCCATTTCGCTCGCCGCACCACACCATCAGCGATGCGGGGCTGATTGGCGGAGGGGCGGTGCCGCGGCCGGGTGAAGTGTCGCTGGGACATAACGGCGTGCTGTTCCTGGACGAGTTGCCGGAGTTTCAGCGCAATGTGTTGGAGGTGATGCGGCAGCCGCTGGAAGATGGGTCGGTAACGATTGCGCGGGCGGCGATATCGGTGACGTTTCCGTCGCGATTCATGCTGGCGGCGGCGATGAATCCGTGTCCTTGCGGGTATTTTGGGGACCCGACACGCGAATGCCACTGCACGCCGCCGATGATTCAGCGCTACGTGTCAAAGATTTCGGGCCCGCTGCTGGACCGGATTGACATACATATTGAGGTGCCGGCGGTGAAGTACAAGGAATTGCGGGCGCCATCGCCTTCGGAAGATTCCGCGGCGGTGCGCGGGCGGGTGATCGCGGCACAGGGGCGGCAACTGGAGAGGTTCAAGGGAGAGAAGAAGACGTATTGCAACGCGCAGATGGCGCCGAAGATGATTCGCAAGCACTGCGCGATTTCGGCCGACGGGGAAAAGTTGCTGGAGAACGCGGTGGTGAAATTGGGGCTGTCAGCGCGGGCGCATGACCGCATTTTGAAGGTGTCGCGGACAATCGCGGACCTGGATGCTGCGGCAAATATTGAGGCGAAGCACCTCAGCGAGGCGATTCAGTACCGGACGCTGGATCGGAGTTACTGGTCGTAGAGGTGAGCGGCGAAGGGAGGAGCGGGCCGGATGAGGACGAGGAGCCTACCCTTTGCCCAAGGCGCAAAGGGTAAACCGCCCGAAATTGTCTCAGCGCATCAAAGGTGTGCCACCCGCCGCACATCCCACTTGCAGCACGTCACTAGACCGCGCTTCACCTCAGGCTTGAATGACATGGTGAATCGTATTCCATCCACAGGATCGGTGCGCGTTGGCGTTGCCCTATGCTTCTTGTAGTCGAGCTTTCCGAGAACTATCCCCTGCTTCGCCGCAAGTTTCTTGCAGTAGGCATCTGTATTTTCCACAGAAGCGGGATGGAATCTATGGCGCTTGAGCACTTCGATGGTGCGGGTTCTTTGCCTGACCGTCAGCTTCCCTCTCAGGGCGACCGCACTCTTGGACAGCGCGAGGCAGAGTCGCATAACGCGCAGGACTTGGTTGTGGAATGCGCAGATCGGGGCTGTCGCGTCTGGACGGTAGGTTATATGTTCGGTCTGCATCGGCCCGCGGCAGTCCGGGCCGAAGTGTAGGCAGCGCTTGTGGGCGGTCAGCACTCTTCCCTGCTACTTTTCAATGCCCAACATTTTGCGGAACGAGCTTGTACCAGCGGAAACCTTTCCTTGTCCGCCTCTGATAACGCCCTGAATGCCCCAGCCCGGTTGCTTGGTGTCTCTTTTATTCAATAGGTCTTCGTTAGCGGTCAGGCCCAAGTCGATGAGGTATTTTTCAACTTCTCTTATCTTGGAATCGTTAGGCTTACCTTTCGCTTGATGTGCCAGGACGAAGAAAAGTACGGGGCGGCCTACCTTGTAGCTTGCCATAAATTCGTAGTAGCGCGTCAATTGGTGCGCCCCAAAAACTTCTTGTTTGAAGTTTTTCTTGGTCTTGCCGACGTAGCCGGGTTTCAACCCTCCGCCCGTTCGCATGGAAAAAACATAGCAACCTCGGCGCTTTTTGTACTTCGAGTGCGACCCCCAGAAGCTGTCTATGTCCGCATCTCGAATGGTTCGACCGCCGACATCCTTGGAAAAGTGGACCTTAAGGGGGCCGACCACTTTAAAGGAAAGCAAGGTACACCCCGTTTCAGACAACCTCGATGCTTGACTCATTTGTCGCACGCGGAACTTTGATTGGCCAGGGGATAGTTGGTCTCCCTTGTCGCACGAGGTAACTGCGCATTGTAGTAGCCTGCTGCTAAATCCGACACTACCCTACCCAAGGAACTCCGCAGTGTTGATCACGGGCCGCCCGCCGAAGCATCTCAGTGAGGCGATTCAATACCGGACGCTGGACCGGAGTTACTGGTCGTAGTGGTGAGCGGCAGTCATGGAATAGCTAAGGTCAAAACCCGTACCCTTTGATAAACCAAATGCCAAAGGATGCGGCACCAGGCAAAGTCAGAACCCGCACACTCTGAAAAACCAAATACCGAAGAGTGCGGCGCTCAGGGTTTGGTCTCCGCATCAGCCTGTTCGTCACTCGCCTTCAGGGGGCACTGGTGATTGCGTGGTGCGCGGCGGGACGGAAAAAGGCGGCCAAATCGATGTCGGAATAATCCGGATTCTGCCTCTTTTCTTGCAACACAGCTTCGAGCTCCGACCTGGAGTTCATTAATCGCTCGAAAAGTCGTCGAGTCGCGGCAGCGAGGTCAATCGTCATGGCAGGGTTCACCGTGCGGATAAACTTCCAATCCCGAACATCAGATTCAGTGATCTGCTCAGCAATCTTCTTGTCGATGTGTTGCCTGACGAGCTCCTCGCCAAAAAAACTCTCGGCCACGCCTTTGGAAACAGTCCTCGCATCCACTTCAATTGGAATATCAGCCCACCCTAGCCCCAGGGCTTCGATAATATCCCTGCTCAGATCGTTGGCCACGAGACTATTAACGGCCCACAATTCCCGTTTCTTACTGTGCTGAATGGCGTGTTGAAGTTCATGCGCCAACGAAATTGTCAGACTCATATCCTCGGCGCAAGTATTCCCATACAGATAAATAAGGTCATCGATGACGCGGCCCCGACTATGGCCGCCGAATCTGTCGGTTGGGTAGATGCATTCCCTAACGTAAGTGGGCCACCCTTCCAAATCAGCAACGTTGTGAATAGGTCCGTAAAGTGCGCGATTTGCAGGTCCGCGGTCGTCTCTGAGGGAGGCGGGGTCTTCATCATCCAGGAAGCAGAGCAACTTCGAATTTGGCAGGGATGAACCAAAGTAATCTATTACGCGCTGTGCGACTGTTTGGCGGTGGGACTTGACGACATGGTCAGTCGACTTTACTTCAATCCGGGGAACAGGGACCTGCTGCATCGGGAACTCCTTGCGGATTAGCGTTCACCGCGAATCGTTTGTTGCCGGTCATTTCTGCGCCACAAGATGAGGATAGCATTGGTGCGAACACAAAGTGAACGTACGCCCGAGTTTGGGAGCGCCTTTTGTCGGTCTTTCTTGAAGGATGCCGCGAGGGCCGGGGTCAGTTCTTCGTAGAGCGCAAAGAGATTTGCGACACACAGGAGGGTGGGCTAAGGACGAGGGAGGAAGGCTCCATTGACTTCGGTTTGCGCGCTGTGTTACGGATAGGTACGCTTATCTAGCGATCCAAGTGGCCGCAGCAATGACCAGGAATGGCGCCAGACACTAAACACCTGGAAGTCATCTTAGACACCCACGTTGAGAGCGTAAATCTCGCGGAGGAGATGTGTCTGCGGGTGGCGGAAGCAGCGGGGTTTGCGGAAGACGAGTGTTACCGGATCGGGATGTCGGTGCGAGAAGGCGTGATCAACGCCTTTCACTACGGGAACCAGGAGAAGGCCGACAAGAAGATCCACTTGGGGATCGACCTCACTGGCGAGAAGATGGTCATCCATGTAATGGACGAGGGGAAGGGTTTCCGGTTGAAGGACGTGCCGGATCCGTTGGCGGAGGAGAATCTGCTGAGCACGTCTGGGCGCGGGATATTTCTGATGCGCGCGTTCATGGATGAATTCGACGTCGTGTCAGGACGCACCGGCGGCGCTGAGATTATCATGTCCAAGAGACTGCCGCTGCCCGGAAGCGCATCGGGCAATGGGAACCATAAGCCGTCAAATTCGGATGCCGCACCACATCAGGAAGCGTAGGAACATTTATGCCAGCACTGTATGCCACCACGCGCGAAGTAGGGGTCATCACCCTGATCGATTTGAGCGGAAGGATCTCGCTGGGAGAGGGAAGCGCGCTGCTCCGCAAGACGATTCGGGATTTGCTGGATAGCGGGCACAACAAGATTCTGCTGAACCTTGGCGATGTGAACTATATCGATAGCTCGGGGATTGGGGAACTGGTCAGCGGATTCACCGCGGTGCGCAGCCGTGGGGGCGAATTGAAGCTGCTGCATCTGACAAAAAAGGTGCACGACCTGCTGCAGATCACCAAGTTGTTCACCGTGTTTGATGTATACACGGACGAACCGACGGCGGTGGGAAGCTTTCAGTAGGGCCCTTCCCTCTGCCAGCAATACACTCCTAATGCAGTCCAGGACTTGCTGGGTGAGATTCAGCAGGGCTTGGGAATTCACTCAATTGTATAGAGAGCGAGAGAAGATTCCTTCAGGCAGGGTTGCGGCAATAGTTTTCCTGTACTTCAAACATAGACAATTCATCAAGTTACACAAGAAGTGGAGATTGCGATGTGGGCCAAGCCTGAGTTTAGTCTAGCTCTACTGGACCGCAACGTGCTATTAACTACGCCGAATGCCCTCGGACAGGGGGAGTACTAGTTCGGGGTTGTCCATTCTTTCCGCCGACCCATTTTCCCATGACGGCAATTTCATTCGGCGCCGTCGGCACCAAGCAGGGGGAATCGTAGATGGCTCTCTTCGTTGGGTTCGACGTCGGAAGTGTCAGCGCCAAACTGGCAGCCGTGTGGGTGCCGGGCGATTCTGAACGGAATACGCCTGTTCCTGGGAACGGGCATTTTCTAAGGGTCAATCACGGCGCGGAAGAGAGGTGCGAAGCCCCGGTGCTACTCTCCGGGTACCGCCGCACGTACGGAAATCCCATCCAGACAGTCAAAGAGCTACTCGCGGAGTTTCAGGCCTTGGTGCCGGGTGAGGAAATTCGCGGAATGCGCGTGACAGGCTCTGGCGGACGGCTGGTGGGCGAAGCTTTGGGGGCGCAGGCCGAGAATGAGTTCAAAGCCATTGCTTGCGCGGTCGGGCAACTTTATCCAGAGGTGCGGACGGTTTTTGAGATTGGCGGGGAAAGCTCGAAGTATTTGCAGTTGGCGGAGAACGGGAATTCCCATCACGCCGCAGGGTCTAATACGCATACCTACGCGACCGGCATAACGGACTATTCGACGAGTGGCGAATGCGCTGCGGGGACGGGGTCGTTTCTGGATCAGCAGGCTTCGCGTTTGAAATATCGCGTGGAAGAAATTGGGGACGTGGTGGCACAAGCAAAATGCGCGGCGCGAATCGCAGGGCGATGCTCTGTGTTCGCGAAGTCCGACATGATTCACGCACAGCAGAAAGGCTACTCGACGGAGGAGGTGCTGAAGGGACTGTGCGAAGCAGTGGCGCGAAATTTCAAGAGCAACATCGTGCGCGGGAAAACGGTGAAGCCGCGAGTAGCGTTGATCGGGGCGGTGTCGCAGAATCGCGGCGTGGTACAGGCGCTGGCGGAGGCGTTTCGGCTGGGCGCGGATGGCCTGTTTGTGCCGGAAGAATACGCGTGGATTGGAGCGCTTGGTTGTGCGCTACTGGAGCGCAGCAAGAAAGACGATCCAGCGCGCGCGAAAAGCAATGGCCACTACCGATCGCATTTGCAGTTAGCCAGAGAAACAGAGCGCGACCTGGCGCCGTTGTCGCTAAGCAACGTGCTTTTGCTGCGCGATCATCCGGAAGCTTCACGAACCGAAGCCCTGCCGAAAAACGGGGAAGAGATTGCCACGTACCTGGGAATTGATATCGGGTCGGTGAGCACGAATCTGGCGCTGCTGGACGAATCAGGCCGCTTGCTGCATGGAATCTACCTGCGCACATCGGGCCGCCCGATTGAAGTGGTCCAGGAAGGCCTGCAGGAAATCGATCGGTTATTCGGGGGACGGATATTAATACGGGGCGTGGGCACAACGGGATCCGGGCGCGAACTGATTGGCGAATTGGTGGGAGCTGACACAGTCAACGACGAAATCACCGCGCACAAAACGGGTGCGGTTTACGTGCACGAGAAGCTGGTGAAGAATTGCGCGAGCAGTGCGCTGGGAGAAGGCGAAGAGCCGGGGGACGTTGACACGATTTTCGAAATTGGCGGGCAGGATTCCAAATTCATCTCGATTGATCATGGCGTGGTTGTGGATTTCGCGATGAACGAGGCGTGTGCTGCGGGCACGGGGTCCTTTCTGGAAGAACAGGCCGAGAGGATGGATATCCAAATCAAGGATGAATTCGCGCGGAAGGCCATGGCTTCGACGGCTCCGGCGCGGCTGGGTGAGCGCTGCACGGTGTTCATGGAGCGCGACGTCACCGGTTGGATGCAGCGCGGCAGCCGGGTGGGAGATCTGGCGGCGGGCCTGGCGTATTCAGTGGCCATGAATTACCTGAACCGCGTGGTGCGCGGGCGCAAAATCGGTAAAGTGATTTATTTCCAGGGAGGCACGGCGTACAACGATGCGGTGGCGGCGGCATTTTCGCAATTGCTGGGGAAGCGCATCATCGTGCCGCCGCACAACGGGATCATCGGGGCGATCGGGATGGCGCTGATCGCGCAGCAGGTGACAGGGGCGAAAGAGAGCGTGCAGGAACGATTGCATGGGAAGGCCATGGCGGCTGCGGCAGGAGTGGTGGGCAGCTTTGCGGGCACCACTGCCATGACAAAATGTCCCGATTCGATTTCAACGTTTCGGGGATTCGATCTGAACCGTGCCCACTTCGACACGCGAGAGTTTGTGTGCAAAGCCTGTTCCAACTATTGCGACATGAAGGAGATTACGGTTGAGGGGCGGAAAACGTATTGGGGCGACAAGTGCTCTGACAAGTTCCGGAAACGCGCGCGCACGGAGCGGCGGCCGGTGATCGATGACCTGATGGCGCTGCGGGACCGGTTGTTGCGCGAAGGCTATCACGAGCCGGCTCCTGGCGGGACCAACGGAAAGCTCCGCGTGGGCGTCCCGCAAGCGATGTTTTACTACGACCGCTTCCCCTTCTGGCGAACGTATTTGGAAGGAATTGGATTTGAGGTAGTGCTGTCCGGCGCTACGGATCATCACATCGCAACGCGCGGCGCGGAACTTAGCCTGGCGGAGCCTTGCTTTCCGGTACAGATCGCACACGGGCACGTGCATTCTCTGCTGCGAGGCACGGAGGAGCGAGCTCCAGTGGATTTTGTGCTTTTGCCGAATGTGATGGACATGGAAGCGCCGGAACCTTCGGTTGCCTCGCATCTCTGCCCGTGGAACCAGACGCTGCCTTACGTGGTGCGTTCCGCGCCGGAGTTCGAGGCGCATGCCGACGAATTCCTTGCACCGACGCTCTATTTTCGGGCCGGGCGCAAACATGTGAAAGGGCAGCTTGCGCAATACTTCGAGTGGCTGGGCGTCAAACGGCGGCAGAGCGACCAGGCCGCGGAGGCCGCCTATCTCGCGCAAACGCGCTTCGATGAACGGCTTGTTGAGGAGGGCCACAAAGCCTGCGCCACATTGCGGGCTGCGGGCGAGCCGGCGGTGTTGCTGATCGGGCGTGCGTACAACATTTATGATCGCAGCGGGAATTGCGATATTCCGAGGAAATTGCGCGACCTTTATGGCGTGAACGTTCTGCCATTCGATTTTTTGCCGCTGGACGAGCGCGCTTTGGGGGATCTTCATCCCAACATGTTCTGGCATTCGGGACGGCGGATTCTGGAGGCGGGGCGGTTCGCCAGCCAACATCCGAACATGCACATTATCTACATCACGAACTTCAAGTGCGGTCCGGACTCGTTCATCAAGCACTTCCTGCGGGATGTGGCGGGAGTGCCCTTCCTGGTACTGCAATTCGACGGGCACGGCAACGACGCCGGATATTTGACGCGATGCGAAGCGTACCTCGATAGCAAGGGGCTGTTGCGATGCACGAACACCCACTAGGCAATTCGCGGACGATTCCACCAACGCATCCGCTCTACGGAAAGAAGACGTATGTGCCGCGGATGGTGGAAGGGAGCGCGCGGGCGATCGCGGCGGTATTGCGTTCGCTGGGTGTGGACGCAGACGTTACATCGCATTCGAACGCGCGGACGATGGATCTGGGTGGGAAATTCTCGAGCGGGGATGAGTGCTACCCCTTGAAAGTGACGGTGGGAGATTTCCTGCGGATCACGGAACAACCCGGGTTTGACCCAAAAAAGACGGCGTTTTTCATGGTTACGGGCCATGGGCCGTGCCGCTTCGGGCAATATGCGCCTTTTCTGAAGCACGTGATGGCGCAGGTGGGGTGCCAGGAAGTGACGATTTTTCAGCCCACGACAGAGAAAGGGTACAGCGATTTCGGAGAAGCATCGAACCTGTTTACGCGGGGAGTGTGGCGGGCCATTGTTGCGGGGGACATTTTACAGAAGCTGTTGCTGAAGACGCGGCCGTATGAGGTAACCCCGGGTTCGGCGGATGCCGCCTTTGAAGAGAATGTGCAATCGCTTTGCAAGGTTTTGGAGATTTCTTACGCCAGCCATGACAAGCAGATTGGAGCGCTTTGTACGTGCCTGCTGAAGGCGCGCGAGCAATTCCGCGAATTGCCGGTAGAGTTTGATGGCAACAGGCCGCTGATCGGGGTGGTCGGCGAAATCTTCTGCCGCTTGAACGAATTCAGCAACAATGAATTGGTGCGGCGATTGGAAGCCGCGGGCGCGGAAGTGTGGATCAACGATTTATCCGAATGGATTTGGTACACCAATGCCGACCAGCGGAGGCGATTGCAGGTGTATGGCCGGCGGATTTCCATGGAGGCAGCCGGCGCGTTCATTCGCAATACCATCCAGCGTAAAGACGAGCATGCTTTGCTGGCGATCTTCAAGGAAGATTTTCGCGGGTACGAAGAACCGCATGGGATTCAGGTAGTGCTCGATGGCGCGGAACCTTATCTGCCGGCGCTAGGGGCGAACGGGGAAATGGTGTTGAACGTGGGGAAGGCGGTCTATTTTGCGCACAAGGGGCTGGATGGCGTGATTGATATCAGCCCGTTCAGTTGTATGAATGGAATCGTGGGCGAAGCGGTTTACCCGCGCGTGAGCCGCGATCATTCCGGCATTCCCATTCGCAATTTCTATTTTGACGGCACGAATTCCGACCTGGACCGCGACATCGGGATATTCCTGGAACTTGCCCGGTCTTACCAGCGCCGCAAGCCCTGGCCCCGCGTGATGCCAACGAATGCCAAAGCCATGAGCGCCTGAGGTCTTCGACGATTCCCTCTAAATGAGCCTCTGCTTGGGGCACAATCGAAGGCATGGCTTCTGCTGCGGATACCGCGTGGATCACGGAACGCGCCAAGGAACTGGGATTTGCTCTTTGCGGCGTGGTGCGCGTCGAGGCCTTTCCCGAATTGGCGCATTTCGAGGAATGGCTGGCGCGGGGCTACGCCGGGGAGATGAAGTACCTGGAAGCTACGCGACGACGGGATCCCACTCTCTTTCGCGATGACTTTCATAGCGCAATCGTCTGCGCGCTGAATTACAACACCGATTTTTCCTATTCCGTGGACGCCGCTGCTGCCACGCCCGAAGAACCGCGCGGATGGATATCCCGCTATTCGTGGGGACGCGATTATCACAAAGTGGTTTGGGAGAAGCTCAATGCGCTGTCCGATTTTCTTCCGAAACGATTTCACGAAGCGTTTATCGCGCGCATCCACGTGGACACAGGGCCAGTGGCAGAGCGAATATTCGCAAAGTACGCGGGGCTGGGCTGGCTCGGCAAGAATACGCTGCTGCTGAATGAATCGCTGGGCTCGTGGTTCTTCCTCGGCGTGATTCTTGCTTCGCTGGACCTCACGCCGTCATTGGCACCGGCGGAAGCGCCGCCCGCCGATCTCTGCGGGAATTGCCGGCAATGCCTGGACGCATGCCCGACGGCCGCGCTGGTAGAGCCTTACGTGCTGGACGCGCGGCGCTGCATTTCCTATCTGACGATCGAATTGCGGGGGAGTATTCCCGAAGAGTTTCGCTCGGCAATAGGCCGGAATGTGTTTGGCTGTGACATTTGTCAGGACGTTTGCCCATTCAACCGGTCGGTGCCCGTGACACAGGTGACGGATTTCCTGCCTCGTGGGGACAAGCCGCTCTTTCAGCCGAATTTGGAATGGTTAGCCGGAATGAGCGAGGAAGAGTTTCGCACGAACTTCCGCGGAAGCGCCATCAGACGGACGAAGTGGAAGGGATTAATCCGCAACACGTGTATTGCATTGGGAAATAGCGGGCTTGGGCCAGATGCACCCGAACGCGGGCGAATTGTGGCGCTCTTGCGGCGATTGGCAGGATCGCCGGAACCTATCATCGCAGAATCTGCCAAATGGGCTTTGCGGCGCATCCAATGAGTGACAATGCCAGGGTGGTTGTTCGGCCCATGGTCGTCCAATCAGTTTGGTTGAGCGGCGACAGCGGGGGCGCTATAATCCCACGCGCAAGCCGAAGCGCCCACCAAAGCTGAGGAGTTTGTATGAATCGCCGCAAGTTTCTCGTGAGCAGTGGCATTGTTGGTGCAGGCCTGCTTGGGGCGGGCAAGGCGGCCCCAAGTCTGTTGCAAGCCGAAACCCGGTCGGATTTCAATCCCAATCTAAGAGTGGAGGAAAAACCCGTGGCATTTACACTGCCCCCTTTGCCGTACCCGTTCGACGCATTAGAACCATACATTGACGCCAAGACGATGGAAATCCATCACGACAAGCATCACGGCGCCTACGTCAGCAACTTGAATAAGGCGCTGGAAGGTCATCCCGACTTGCAGGCCAAATCGATCGATGACCTTTTGAAGGGCCTGGACAGCGTGCCGGAGAATATACGGGCCGCGGTCCGCAACAATGGCGGCGGCCACTGGAACCATTCGCTCTTCTGGCCACTGATGAAGAAGGGTGGAGGCGGAGAGCCGAAGGGTGACCTGGCTGCGGCCATCACGGCGAGCTTCGGATCGTTTGCGGGCTTTAAGGATAAGCTCAAGGCCGCTGGCTTGGGACGGTTTGGCTCAGGCTGGGCGTGGTTACTGGTGAAGGATGGCAAGCTGGCGATTGATTCAACGCCGAATCAGGACACGCAGTACTTTACCGGAGGCAAAGCGGTGCTGGGCCTGGACGTCTGGGAACACGCCTACTACCTGAAGTATCAGAATCTGCGCGGGAATTACATTGATGCTTGGTGGAATGTGGTGAACTGGGACAAGGCGGCGGAACTGTACAGCGCGGCCCGCAAGTAGAAAAAGCTGGCGAAAGAAAAGGAAAAGCCCGCCGGGGACTCAGTCCCGGCGGGCTTTTTTTCTAAAGAAAGAATCAAACTTCGCGATCAGGCCATCAAGCGTGGACGAGCCAGCGGAAGAATATTCCGCGAAGGCATGGGCTTAGAGTAGAGCCGCGGGCGACTGGCATAAGGTTGCGTTGGCGGGGCCGGAGTATTGACGGCCGCCGTCAGGGGCTGAATGGGATTGCGCGCGGCTTCCCGCATGAGTTCCATGCGGCCGCGCACTTTGAATTTGGCGAGCAAGGAAGAAACGTGGAACTTCACCGTGCGTTCGGAGAGGTTCAGTTCGGAGGCGATTTCCTTGTTGGCCAGACTGCGGAGAATGCCGTTGAGGACTTCTTCTTCGCGGCGGGTAAGCCGGACAGCGCTCTTGACCTTGTGTCCGGCCTGAAGAAGCTTTTCAGCTTTCTCCTCCAAGCCACCCAGGCTCTCCTGCGGCGCGGGAACCATAATCATGTAATCGCTGGGGGATTGGCCTCGCACCAGACAATGCATGGCGAGAAGTCCAGCAGCGTGGTCCACGGGGAGCTCGCCAGAGGGGCCGGCTTCCACATGAAAATGGGCTGTGCCAGAATTTTTTTCGTAGAAGAGATAGACAAACGGGGAGGGAGCTGTTCTGGGTTGGGTGATAGGATGCGTTGCGACTGATCTGCGGATCAACTTCACGTGCACTCCTTCGATAGTGCTTCGTGGCGGGAACGAAACACTCCTGTAGTTTGGACTTATGTATCCCTCCTGAGGAGGTCGGCCGGAATCACCGGGCAAGCGGACAGGGCGCGAGCTAGGTTAGCCACTTACCCCGATGGAGCCAAAACCTGGCAGCAGCATCAAAGGGTATGCGAGAAGGAGTCCCCGTCGAACCACTTGCGAACGTTACACCTGACCAGTAAGGGGATTAGCATCCGGCATGCCGCCCCGAGAGAATTATATGGTTCAATTTTTCAGTAAGTTAGGAAGGCTCAAAACAGAACGGCCGCTGAAAGCCGAGTAGAAATTGCGCGGGCGAAGCATTTTTTGCGCTTTTTTCAGCGATGCAAGCGATTACGGGGTCAAAACGCGGGTCTGTTCGGGAGAGATCAACTCGTAATCGATGCCCCGCCACCGGATTCGGCGGCCAAACGACAATAGAAAGTTCCAGAGGTACAGAAATGGAATGCCCATGGCCAGAATAATGTAAATCCAGGATTGCGCCATGATTTGCGCGCGTAATGCTGGGAGAGCCTCTGTGACGCCGATCACACGAACAGCCCCGCGAATCGCTGCGAGCAAGAACGGAAGGATGAGTAAGAACATGATTTGGAAGGCGGGGCGGGAAGCGAGTGTGAGGCTGAGGGCAAGGTACAGTCCCAAAACGGCAGTAAGGCAATAAAGAAAATGCGTGGCGAAGGCCATGGCCCACATCTGATGGCGGTAGACGCGAGTGATGATGACTTGGCGATTGGTGAACTCAAGTAGACCGGTTAGGTCCGATTGGGCATAGGAGGGGACCAGACACTCGGGGAGGAAGACGATGCCGCGCCCGGTTTTCTCCACAGCGGCAGTCAGGGAGTAATCATCGCTGAAAGAGTACTGCCAGATGTCCAGCATGCCTATTTCTTCAAAAAGTTTCCGGCGGATGGCCGTCCCGCCTCCCCAGCAGAAGTTTTTTTCGTGGTCGCCGAGCATGGTGACGACAGCCGCATTCCATGCGGCCAGGAGAGCGGTGGGCAGATCGGAGTGATTGGGAATAAACCAGCGCATGGTGGTGATGGCGCCAATACGTGAATCCGTAAGGGGCGCGACCATGTGGTGCAGCCAGGATTTGCCGGGGCGGCCATCGGAATCGGTGAAGACCAGGACTTCAAATTCGGGAGGGAGCTGTTCGACGGCGGTGCGAAGGTTGTTCACCTTTTCGCTGCAATTTTGCGGTTTGCCGGCGATGATGATGGTGGCTTTGACGCGGGAAGATGCCGCCACGCGTTTCACGATGCTGTAGGCATGATCGGATTCGGAGGCCAGCACAAAGAAAACTTCGTAATTCTGGTGGTTGAATTCGCACAGTGAAACGAGATTGGTTTCGAGGCCAGGTTCGATACCGCGGCACGGGCAAATGACGGCGGTGCGCGGCGCAAAAAATCCCGGGTCCGTTCCCAGGCGGCGGCGCACGTAGGCAAGCCACTGAAGGCCTTGCCAGAGCAGATAAAGGCCCGCAGCGATCTGGAGGACCGCCAGTAAGTAATAGAGGTTATCCACGCAAGCCGAGCATAGCAGAGAGAAGAGGTGTGGGAATCGGGTTGTCCAGAGGTAGAATCGCAGAGGTAAACACCCTTACGCGGAGGGAGAAACGCACATGAGCGGCCGAGTGGAAAGTTCGATGGTAACGACAGCAAACGATTTGCAAGGATATCGCGTGGTGCGGAATTTCGGAATCGTGAGAGGAATCACCGTGCGCTCGAGGAGCGTGCTGGGCAACCTGGCGGCGGGGATTCAGACGATTGTGGGCGGCAACATCACGGTACTGACGGAATTGTGCGAGAAGGCGCGGGAAGAGGCGTACGAGCTGCTGCTGCAACATGCAGCACAGCACGGCGCGAACGCGATTCTGGCGATGCGCTACGACGCGAACGAAGTGATGCAAGGCGTGACGGAAGTGCTGGCGTACGGCACGGCGGTGCAGGTGGAGAAGATTAGCTAGTTTTTTCCAGCAGTTCGCCTTGGCGATTTGTAATGGTAGAATCTGCGCCTCATGTTTTGCTCTTCCTGCGGATTACAGATCGCGGCGACGGCGCGATTTTGTGCGCGCTGCGGAACGCCCGTTGATGTTGATACGGCGGCGACTGTCCTGGGCGATGAGGCGGGGCTGGATGCTAATCAGGAGACGCTAGCGCCGGAATTGCCGGCGACGCCACGGCCAACTCCTCGGCCCGCCTCGACGCCGCTCGTGGCGCGCTCGAATCCTCCCAATAATCCCGTGCTGAGCAGCAGCGAAGCGATCGGAGGTGGGCGATTTGCTCCCGGCGTGATCGTTGCGGAACGCTACCGCATCGTGGCTATCCTCGGGCGCGGCGGAATGGGCGAAGTGTATCGCGCCGAGGATCTGAAACTCAGCCAAGTGGTGGCGATCAAGTTCTTGCCAGAAGCACTTACGAAGGATGCAGGGGCGCTGGCGAGATTCCATTCTGAAGTGCGCGTGGCGCGCCAGGTTTCCCATCCAAACGTGTGCCGGGTATTCGATATCGGCGATGCGGAAGGGATCCCGTTCCTGACGATGGAATATGTGGACGGGGAAGACCTAGCATCCCTGGTACGCCGGATTGGGCGGCTGCCGCAAGACAAGGCCGCGGAAATGTTGCGGCAAATTTGCGCGGGGCTGGCGGCAGCGCATGAGCGAGGGGTGGTTCACCGGGATTTGAAACCGGCGAACGTGATGCTGGATGGCTCGGGGAAAATCAGGATCACGGATTTCGGGTTGGCGGGAATTGCGGCCAGCATTCAAGGCGCGGAGGTACGCGCGGGAACTCCGGCTTACATGGCGCCGGAGCAACTCAGCGGAAAAGAGGTAACGACGAAGAGCGACCTCTATTCGTTGGGCCTGGTGATGTATGAGGTGCTGACGGGGAGGCGCGCTTTTGAAGCGAACACCCTGCCGGAACTCCTGAAGGCACGGGAAGAAGGAACGTTCACAAATCCTTCGACGCTGGTACGGGACCTGGATCCGCTGCTGGAGCGCGCGATTCTGCGCTGCCTGGAGAAAGATCCGAACAAGCGGCCGGCTTCCGCACTTCAAGTGGCCGCGGCTTTGCCGGGTGGTGACCCCCTCGCGGCAGCACTGGCGGCGGGGGAAACGCCTTCGCCGGAAATGGTGGCGGCAGCGGGGGAAAAGGAAGGGCTCAATCCACGCATCGGACTGCTCTGCGTGACTGGTGTATGCGTTTTGCTGGTGCTGCTGGTGGGACTCGCAAAACGCACGAAGGCGGTTTCGTACATTCCGTTCGGGCCGAGCCCGGAAGTGCTGACGGCCAAAGCAAACGAAATGATTCATTCATTTGGTTACACCGATACGCCCGTAGATACGGCGCAGAGCTTCACGTTGATGCAGGATTATCTGAGGCACATTTCCGATACGGTGAAGACGCCAACGCGCTGGGAAGTCCTACGGCAGGATGAACCGCCTAGCCTGCTTTTCTGGTGCCGGCAAAGCCCAATCCTGCTGACGCCGCTTTCTCCCGTGGACAATCTGATCTATGGACGCGTGCAACCGGACGAACCGCCGCTGACTCATTCGGGGTCACGCATCATCGAGTTATCACCGCAAGGGAAAATGCAGGTGTTCCGCGCGGTCCCTCCACAAGTGGACGATCCGCTGACGGAGCCCCTGCCCGCGCCGGACTGGAGTAAATTATTTGCGGCCGCAGGACTGGAGCCGAGCCAGTTCAAGCCGGTGGCGCCACGATGGTATCCCCTGGCTTGGGGAGATACGCGGGCGGCGTGGGAGGGAAGCTGGCCAAATCATCCGGATATTCCGCTGCGTGTGGAGGCAACGGGTTATAGAGGAAAGCCAATCTTTTTCACGCTGATATCACCCTGGGACAAGCCGGCACGAATGCAGCCCCCGGTTCGTTCCCGGCAGAACACGCTTTCGCAATGGTTCAGTTTTGTGATGTTAGTGACGATCCTGGGATTGGGCGTATGGATGGCGCGAAACCATTTGAAGGCGGGGCGCGGGGACATGCGAGGTGCGATGCGCCTGGCATCGTTTGTGGTGATCGTGGGGATGGTGAACTGGGCGCTGCTGGCACACCATGTTTCGTCAGCGTTTGAAATGGTGTTGTTCATACTGGCGTTGAGCGCCAACCTGTTTTTGGGGATGGTAACTTGGCTGCTCTATGCGGCGCTGGAACCATATGTAAGAAAATATTGGCCAGACACGCTGATTTCGTGGTCGCGGATGCTTGCAGGGAAATTCAATGATCCGGTATTCGCGCGCGATGTGTTGCTGGGAACGCTGTTTGGACTGGCCTCGGCCGCTTTGGAGCAGTTGCAGCCGCTTGTCGAAGCCGGGCTGGGCAAGCCGCCAATTCGCCCATTCGGAATGGGCGCGCCTTACGTGCTGGAAGGGCTCCAAGGCGGCATCGCAACGGTGTTGTACCAGGCGTCTTCCTCTTTCACGAGCGCGCTGCTGATCTTCTTTCTGTTTTTTGTCCTTCGATTGGTTTTTCGACGCAGTTGGCTGGCAGCCGTGGTGATGTCACTGCTGTTCTGCATACCGAGCCTGGGAGCGCAAAATCCATTGATTGATGCGCTGTTCACGGCGCCATTTTTTCTGGCATATCTGTACATTCTTTACCGCTTCGGGCTGGTGGCGCTCACCGTTTTGTATTTCATCGATCAACTGGCGGACCAGATGCCGCTCGCGAGGCCCTTGGGAGCATGGTGGACCGAGAGCGGCGTGGTGGCGATGATCGTAATTCTGGGCGTGGCGATTTACGGGTTTCATGTGTCGCGGGCGGGGAAACCGATTTTTGGTGGTGATGCGCTGGAACTCTAACGTGTTTTTGCAGGTTTTGCATCAGAGCTAGAAGGTGTCTGAAGGATTCCCTGCGTAACTTCAGAGGTGAGGGATTCCAGGCCGGTGAGGGCACGGCTGGCGGCGACGCGGGCTTTTTCCAGAAACGAAGAATCGAGAAGGAAGGCGCAACGATCCACGAACGGGTGATTGGCCACCTCAAAGGGTTTTCTTGCGCGCCGGGTGGGAGCTGCTTTCGCCAAGATTGCCTGATACATTTGCAAATCCGCCTGAAACCCCAAGGCGTCGCCGGCATTCCAGCGCTGCTGGCGCGTTAGGGCGGCCAGATATTTCTGCTGGAAGGCGGCGGCGAATTTGCGCTTTGTTTGCGCGGGAATCTTCGCGCCGCCTTGAGGGGCGGATCCTGTGGCAATTTCTAGCGCGTATGCGGACATCGCCAACAGGGCCTCGCGCTGCAACAAGGTCAAGAGATCGCGATAGAGCGCCGCATGGACCTGCAAGCCGTAGCGGCCATGTTCGACAACATAAGAATCCACAAAGCGCGGGACGATGCGTTCCCGGAGCAGGGCTTCTCCCAAGCGCTGAGCGAGAAGGGCCGCGAGATTGGCGGGGTCGCTTTTGGGCGTCGAGTTCAAGTTGAACTAATGGTAGCAGGAGTCAGCGGGTACATTGCCAGAGCGGGTTGTCGGGGGGAATCCGAAGCTGCGCAGGGATTCCTCGGCTCAGGGACGGCAAAGAACGCCGTCCCTCCGGTCGGAATGACAAGTCTCGAAGGTTAGAGTTGGAGATGAAGCCCTCTTAAACGAAGTTAGATTTGCTCGCGACCATCGACTGAGGAAAAAAAGGCCCGGCGGACTCGGCTGCCGGGCCTTCGTTGATAAGCGATCAGCCTTAGTGCACTGCGGTGGTTGAGTCGCCGACACCAACCGCAGGCGGCTCGGGTTCAGGGATGACGGGCGCGATGGGCTCCTTTTCGAGGGCCTGCTCGAGAACTTCATCGAGCGTGCGCACGTAGGTGATCTTCAGGTCGCCCAGGATTTCCGGTGGCAGATCGGCCACGGCGTTGGGTTCGTTGTCTGCGGGCAGAATCACGTGCTTGATTCCGGCACGTTTTGCGCCGAGGACTTTTTCCTTCACGCCGCCAATCGGCAGCACCACACCAGAGAGGGTCATTTCACCGGTCATTGCCAGACGGTTCTTGATGGGGCGATTGGTGAGCAAGCTCACAAGCGCCGTCACCATCGCCGCGCCAGCGGAGGGGCCATCTTTCGGCACCGCGCCGGACGGCACATGGATGTGAATGTCGGCCTTGCGGAAGAAGTCCGGATCAATGCCAT
Organism: Candidatus Acidiferrales bacterium; assembly: GCA_963702915.1. Lineage (GTDB taxonomy): Bacteria > Acidobacteriota > Terriglobia > Acidiferrales > UBA7541 > Acidiferrum. The sequence goes on along the minus strand of OY969770.1, from coordinate 3,305,914 downwards.
AGCGTTCGGCATTGGCACGGGTCCAGGTCAGCGCGGCGGTCATGGATTCCTGCATGACTTCGCCGAGGTGGCCGGTCATGGTGAATTGCTTTCCACCGCGCATGCGGCTGGCTTCGATGAAGACGATGTCGCCACCCACGGGAGTCCAGACGAGGCCCACAGCGACGCCGGGCTTCTTGACGCGCTCCTCGACTTCCTTTTCCGTGCGAAACTTCGGCACGCCCAGGAATTCGCGTACGACTTCGGGCGTGACCACCATCTTGTCGGGTTTGCCTTCGGCAATGCGGCGAGCCTGCTTGCGGACGAGCGTAGCAATTTCGCGTTCGAGATTGCGCACGCCGGCTTCACGCGTGTAGCTGTGGATGATTTCCCGAAGACCTTCCTCGGTGAATGCGAGTTGTTCGCCTTCCTTGATTCCGTGCTCCTTGGTCTGCTTGGGAATCAGGTACTTGTTCGCGATTTGGATCTTCTCTTCACCGGTGTAGCCGGGGAGTTCGAGGATTTCCATGCGGTCGCGCAAGGGTTCTGGAATGGGATCCATCCAGTTGGCCGTGGCGATAAAGGTGACCTTGGAAAGGTCGAACGGCACATCCAGATAGTGATCGCGGAAGGTGTTGTTCTGCTCGGGGTCAAGAACTTCCATGAGGGCGGAAGAAGGATCGCCGCGGAAGTCGCGGCCGAGCTTGTCCACCTCATCGAGCATGCACACGGGGTCGTTGGATTCGGCGCGCTTCAGCCCCTGAATGATCTGGCCAGGTAGGGCGCCAATGTAGGTGCGGCGATGGCCGCGAATTTCGGCTTCGTCGTGCATGCCGCCAAGGGCAATGCGAACGAATTTGCGGCCAAGTGAGCGCGCGATGGATTTGCCTAGCGAGGTTTTGCCTACGCCCGGAGGCCCGACGAAGCAAAGGATGGGTCCCTTCATGCCCGGCTGGAGTTTTTTCACGGCCAGGTAGTCGAGGATGCGCTCCTTGACTTTTTGCAGGTCGTAATGGTCTTCGTCGAGGATTTCGTGGGCCTTGGTGATGTCGATTTCCGCGCTGCCGGAAGACTTGGACCAGGGCAGCGAGGTCATCCATTCAAGATAAGTGCGCGAGACCATGTATTCGGCGGAAGCAGGGGTCATTTTGGAGAGGCGCTTCAGTTCGCGGTCGCACTCCTTTTTGGCCTCCGGCGTCATGCCGGCTTCTTCCACTTTCTTGCGCAACTCATCGATTTCAGCCTGGGCGTCGTCAATCTCGCCCAGTTCCTTTTGGATGGCCTTCATTTGTTCGCGCAAAAGATATTCGCGCTGGTTCTGGCTTACCTGCTCCTGAACCTGCTCGTTGATCTTGCTGCGGAGTTCGAGAACTTCCATTTCCTTGGAGAGTTCGCGGATTAGCGTTTCCAGGCGCTTGCGCACGTTGGAGGTTTCGATCAACTCCTGGCGCAATAGTGTGGATAAGCTGGGCAAAGTTCCAGCGATGAAGTCGGCCAGACGGCCCGGATCCTCGATGTTCAGAGCGGCATTCTGCAACTCATCGGAGAGCTGTGGCGAGCGGCTCACGACATCGCGGAAAAGTTCCTGGGCATTGCGGACCAAGGCTTCGAGTTCCGCGTCGTCTTCGCCAATGGTGTCGGGTTCCGCCTCGATGGTCGCGCGGAGGAACGGACGCAAGCCGAGGAGTTCAACGATGCGGATGCGCTGCAACCCTTCCAGAAAGACCACGACATTGCCGTTGGGCATTTTGACGGTCTTGTGGACTTTCGCGAGCGTGCCAACCTTGTGTAGGTCTGCCGCAGCGGGATCCTCGATCCGCGGATCCAATTGAGCAACAACGCCGAGTAGCTTCTCTTCGCCGGAAAGCGAATTGACAAGGGCCAAAGAACTTTCCCGGCCCACGGTCAGAGGCAGGACGGCGCCCGGGAACAGCACAGTGTCCCGAACCGGAAGAATCGCCAGAGTTTCCGGTACAACAAACTTTTTTTCAGCCATAGTATCCCTCAAGTCCAGCGGCGGAAATCGCCGCTATGCCGGGTTAGATGCAGGAAGGGGAAAAAGGGTGCCCAACACTGCACTTTGCCAAAGCAGATACCTTTAGTCACAAGCGCTAAGATTTTATCCTACCTTCGTATATAATTGCAAATCTATTACTATTGTATTGAAAACAAACAGCTTACTTCGCAATGAGTCTCCCCCACTTGCCTTTATCGGCCATCTCCCGGACGGGGATAATGCTTCCGGATGAAGTGTACGGCCTGCTCCCTCGTCTGAAGCTGTCCTTCCAACTGGGCATCTTCCAGGGAGGTTAGCATTTTTTGGAAATCGGGCCCTGGGATATAACCCATATCCTGCAAATCGACGCCGGTCAAGAGGCGGGTTGGGCGGAATTGGTCAGTAGGGGTCTCGGCGAGTAGATCCTTTAGGGCGTCGTAGGCTTCGAGGCGGCCGTGGCTGGACAGGCAATCGAGGCGATGCAGTTCGAGATGCTCGGAGAAGGCGGGCAGTCGAACGAAGCGCTTGAGAGTGGATTTGCGCATTTGGGCGACATCCTTAAATTTCATATGATTGGCGACGAGGGCCAGAATTTGCGCGGTGTCGTCATTGGAGAAACGGAAGCGCTGGCAAATTGCCGTGGCCATTTTCACGCCAACCTCGACATGGCCATCGAATCGGATGCGTTCTCCCGTGGTGGAGGCAGGCCGGAATGTGGGCGGCTTGCCGACGTCGTGAAGGAGAACGCCCCAGGCCAGCGATGGGGAAACACCCGCGGGAAGGCCGGCAAGCATCAGGCGGGTGTGAATCCAAACGTCGCCCTCGGGATGATACTCGGGAGGTTGCGGTACGCCTTTCATGGCGGAGATTTCGGGTAGAAGCTGCTGGAGCAGGCCGGAATCGTCCAGGAGCTCGAAGCCGCGGCGCGCGGAGCCTTCTGTAAGGAGCTTGGTCAGCTCTTCGCGGATGCGTTCGGCAGAGACGACGTGAATCTCTGGGGCAAGTTTCTGAATGGCCGCGAAGGTGGCGGGTTCGATGGAATAGTCGAAGCGAGAGGCAAAACGAATCGCGCGCAGCATGCGTAATTTGTCTTCGCTGAAACGGCGTTCGGGATCACCGATGGCGCGGACGATCCTGGCTTGCAGATCGTGTTGGCCGCCGACGTAGTCGAGAACCTCACCGGTATCGTGGCGCATCAGCAGACCATTGATGGTGAAGTCGCGGCGGGCCACGTCTTCCTGCGGCGTTTTGGAGTAGACCACGCGATCGGGATGCCTGCCGTCGGAGTAACCCACATCGGAGCGAAACGTGGCGACTTCGACCTTGCAGGCTTCGCGAGGGACGAGAACAACGCCGAATTGCGCGCCAACCCCCACACTTCCAGGGAAGAGTTGCATGACGCGCTCGGGAGTGGCGTCAGTGGTCACATCGTAATCGGCGGGCTCGCGATTCAGAAGGATATCGCGCACACAGCCGCCAACGAGCAGCGCCTGGTGGCCGTGGCGGATCAGTGTGTCGCAAATCGAATTGGCGAGTTCGCGGGAATTCACGGTCTGATTATGCGCCAGGCATGATGGAGGGCGCACAAGAATTGAGATGAAGATAAAGCGGAGCGGTTATTTGCAGCGAAGGACAAGGCAGGTGATGTCGTCGGACTGGCGCGTGGCGCCGACAAATTGTCCCACCTGCTGCATGAGGTATTGCAAGGTCGCCTGGGCGGACAGATTGGGAAGATCGCGGATGAGATTGGTCCAGCGCGCGTCGGTGAATTCCTCACCCGCGGAGTTGAAGGCTTCTACCACGCCATCGGTAAAGAGAATCAAAGTGTCGCCGGGCTGCAAATCGACAGAAGCGGCAACGAAAGTGGCATCGGGAAGAATACCGAATGGCAAGCTGCCAGATTCGAGGCGTTCTATGCCGCCGTTCGCGCGGCGAACAACAGGGGAATTGTGCCCGGCGTTCAGATAAATCAGGCGGCGGGTGGAGGGATCGTATTCGCCAATGACAGCGGTGGTGAAGCGGCGGCCTTCGAGGCTGTGGGCACAAGCGTAGTGATTCAGGCGCGTGGCAAGTTCCGTAAGGGGAAGACCTTCGGAGGCGAGGGTATGCAGGCTGGCTTGCAACGTGGCCATCAGGAGAGCGGCCGGGACACTCTTGCCAGCGACATCCGCCATGACAAGCAGGAGCTTGCCGCCGGAAGCAGCATCAGCCGTGGGAAAGAAAGCGTCGTAATAATCACCCGCGACGGAGTTTTGCGGGCGGGTCCAGAAGGCGACTTCCGCGCCGGGAATGGCGGGGGGCTCCGAAGGCACGAGCCAGGATTGGATTTCGCGGGCAATCTCGAGGTCGCGTTTCATTACGACCTTATCGGCGAGTTCGAGAGAAAGCAGAAACAAGAGAAGGAGGGCGGCGACGAAGACATAGTGGTTTTGCTGATTGGAAAAAAGCAGCAGGACAATCGAGACGAGAAGGAGCACACGGCGCGCGGGTGAGAGTTTATTCAGCAGTGCCCAGAAAAACTGGCTGACAACGGGCCAGGGCCGCCTCCAGCGGGGCAATTTATGAATTTCGACCCAATCGACGTCCTTGCCATAGAAGCCATAGCTGGAGCGGGCGTCAGCGGCAAATTGAGACCAGAGATCGTCGATGGCGCGGCCTTCGGTGACGCGTTGCCAGAAGTTCCGCATGCGCCCGATCAAGGAAGGGCGCGGTGACGAAGGGGCGGGTGTGGCGGTGGATGCGGTCATGAATTGCCAGTATAGGACATTGGGGATATGTGCGCAGCCGGGCGCGCGGAATTACGAATCGTCGCGGCGAAGAGAGCCGCCGAACTGCACCGAACCGAAGCCGAATTTATCGCGTAGGCGATCCGTGGCCTTGGTGAGCTTTTCGAGTTTCTCGCGGCGATCAGCTTCGAGGAGATCGAGCTGCTCGGCGCCGTGGGATAGTGCGGAGAGGGCGACGCCGAGAAGACGGACCTTGCGCTTGGGGTCGCGATGCTCGCGGAAGAGATCGAGAAAGACCGCGAAGATGTCGTTGTCCAAGCGTACAGGTTCCTGAAGGGTTTTGGAACGAGTATGTGTATCGAAGCCCACATAACGAATCGTGAGGGTGAGAGTACGGGAAGAGAGGCCGGCTTCACGAAGGCGTTTGCAGGATTTCTGGGAGAGATGGCTGAGCAGCGATTCCATTCCCTGCACGTTGTCCGTATCTTCGCCAAAAGTGTGATTGTGTGAGATGGATTTGGGTTCGGCGTCGATGAGGAATTCGTAGGCGTCTCCGCCTCTTGATTTGCGGTAGAGCGCGGTGCCCCACTGGCCGAAGATTTTCTCCAGTTTTTCCTGGGAATGGGAGGCAAGCTGTTCGACGGTTTCAATGCCAAGAGCACGGAGCGCGCGCTCCGTGACTTCACCGATGCCGGGAATTTTGCGGATGGGAAGTGGGGCTAGGAAGCGGGCCTCCATGCCGGGAGCGACCCAGACGAGGCCGCGGGGCTTGGCTTGATCGGAGGCTACTTTGGCGACGAGCCGAGTGGTGGCGAGCCCGCCGGAACAGGGCAGTGATGTGGTTTGCGTGATGGTGCGAAGGAGTTTGTCGGCCGCGGCCAGGGGCGGGCCATGAAGGCGCTCGGTGCCGGAAAGATCGAGGTAGGCTTCATCAATGGAGACCATTTCCACGATGGGAGAAAACTTGCCGAGGATGGAGGCGACGCGATCGCTCCATTCGGAATATTTTTCGTGATGGCCATCAAGGAAGACGGCGTCGGGGCACAAGCGGGCGGCAGTGCGCAGGGGCATCGCGGAGTGAATGCCGAACTTGCGTGCTTCGTAGCTTGCGGCGGAGACCACGCCGCGCTGATCAGGCCTGCCACCAACGACAACGGGCTTGCCGCGGAGCTCGGGGCGCTGGAGAAGTTCCACGGAAACGAAGAAAGCGTCCATATCCACATGGAGAATAGAGGAGTGGAGAGGGAGTTCACGCTCTTCGGCGGGATCGTGTTTGGCGCGGAAGCGAGCGAGATCCGGCATGCGAGTAGGGTACGACTTCGCAGTGGCGGCGGCAATGACACGGATATGTCATCCGCGACTTTCTGCTATCGCGAAGGTGCCTATGGTCTTGCGGGCACCCCGCACAGGCATTGCAATGAGCAAATAAATCAGATAATCTGATAATCAGATTTATGAAGAAAACGAGAATCAGCGTTACGGAAGCCGCGCGCAATTTTGCCGATTGCGTCAACCGGGCCCACTATCAAAATGTTACGTTCGTACTTTTAAGGAATGGCGAGCCGGTTGCCCGCCTTGTGCCGGGCAACGAGAAGGTTTGCGTGGGTCGCGATTTGGCCGAGACCCTGGCGGAGACTGACTTGCCGGCGAATGAAGCGAGGGCGTGGCATCGCGATCTGCAAGCGGCCCGTAAATCTCTCAAAGCACCTGCGGACAAATGGCGATAATTCTGGACGCGGACGTCATCATTCAGGGTGAGAAGGGTACCTTCGACCTCAGGAAGTGGGTGGCGTCCGGTCCGAGTGAGCAATTTGAGATTGCTGCCATCACGGTGGCCGAACTCTGGCACGGGGTAGAGCGGGCAACCGGAACGCATAAGGCCACGCGGGAACGCTACCTGCAGGCAGTTTTGGAATCTGTCCCGATCATTCCCTACACGGAACAAACGGCATACAAGCACGCGCGCATTTGGGCGGAATTGGAAGATACCGGCAAAATGATAGGGTTCTATGACCTGATTGTCGGAGCAACGGCCCTGGAGCGTGGTAGTCAGGTCGCGACATTCAACAAACGCCACTTCGCAAGGATAAAGGGGCTGAGCATCATCGAACCTAGGTAGGCTGTAGCGCGTCATTGGCACCAAGCAGGTGCGGGAATTAGTGGGGAGTGGTGAGGCGCTCGGCGGCGAGGACGCGGGGGATGCCTGCGAGGTCGCTGGTGACAGCAAGATTGGTCCAATGGCGCGATTCGAGAAGGGGTTGCACGGCGGGCAGGCTGTCGTGGCCAAGCTCGAGGACCAGCAAACCACCGGGCTTTAGAAATTCATGCGACTGCGCGACGAGTTCGGCGTAGAACTCGTAGCCTTCCTCGCCGCCGTAGAGAGCGACTTCGGGTTCATGATCGCGGACTTCTCGGGCGAGCGACTCCGCTGCGCGGCGGCCGATGTATGGCGGATTGCACGCGATCAAATCGAAGCGTACGGGAGTGAAGGCCGCAAAAAGGTCGGACTCCAGAAAACGAATGCGATCCGCGAAACCGAGGCGGGCGGCATTGCGGCGGGCGACGGCCAGCGCAGCGGGGGAAATATCCGCGGCGTAAACAGTGACGTTTGGGAGTTCTTTGGCCAAAGCAATGGCGATGCAGCCAGAGCCAGTGCCGATATCCACAAGAGTGAGGCCGCTGCCGGAAATGCGCGGTGAACGGCCGGCGCGGAGTTCGCGGAGGGCCAAGCGATCGAGGGCGACTTCGATGAGATGCTCGGTTTCCGGGCGGGGAATCAGAACATCGGGATTCACTTCGAATTCGAGGCCCCAAAACTCCTGCTTGCACGTGAGGTGTTGCGTCGGCTCACCGCTGGCGCGGCGTTGAATCAGCGAAAAATAGTGATTGCTGATTTCGGCGGAGAGAATTTCTTCCGGATGCGCGTAAAGCCAGGCGCGATCATGACCAGCGACATGCAGGAGAAGAAGCTCAGCAGCCAAGGTGAAAGTTGGGACGTTGGCCGTGCGCAACTGACTGATGCCCTGCTTGAGTAAGGAACGCACGGAGCGATCTGTCGCGATACCGCTCATGGAAGAGGGGTCAGCCAATTAGGTGTTCCTTCTGGCGGCCGCTGGCTTCCACCGTGCCATAGGCCACGCCATTTCCCGCATAGGCATATTTTCCGATGGCGCAGCCACCCAGGGCGGAGTGACCGATCGCCAAGCCGCCGAAGGCGCGCCAACCAATCGCTACTCCAGCAAGTGCGAACACCCCCAGAGAAACGCCGCCCAGGGAAATTACGCCAACCGATAAACCGCCAATGGCGACGAATCCAAACGCCAGGCCGCCGAGCGCGATGACGCCGGTGGCGCGTCCACCGATGGCAATGATGCCGTGAGCGGCGGGGCTGTAGGAGACGAGCGGTAGACCCGCGATGCGCGTGGAAGATTCGTAGACATAGTCTTTCGAGAGAACAACAGCGGTAACAAAGTGAGTCAGGCCAATGAACACAAGCATGTAAATGATGAAGAAGGCCCAGAAAGGCATCATCATCTTGAGCGCGCGATCGGGATCGGAAAAGGAGTCGCTAAGATAGCGCATCCATGCGGGACCTGGCTTGGAACCTGGACGGGAAAGCATGGGAACCTCCGCTAAAGAAATTATGCCTCGGCTAGCTCCTGTTTGAGACGCTCCGCTTCATAATGGCCCACCAGGCCGTCGACGAGGGGGGCGAGTTTGCCATCCATGACTTCGGTGAGTTGGTGGATGGTCAGGCCGATGCGATGGTCGGTGACGCGGTTTTGCGGATAGTTGTAGGTGCGGATTTTCTCTGAACGATCGCCGGTTTTGATCTGGCCGCGACGCTCGGCGAGTATGGCGGCTTGCTGCTTTTCGAGTTCCATCTCGTAGAGACGCGCGCGGAGAACGCGCATGGCCTTGGAGCGATTTTTGATTTGCGATTTTTCGTCCTGCTGGGAAACGACGAGGCCGCTGGGAATATGCGTGATGCGCACGGCGGAATAGGTGGTGTTGACGGATTGACCGCCGGGGCCGGAGGAGCAGAACGTGTCAATCCGCAGGTCCTTGGGTTCAATCTTGATGTCAATGTCGTCGGCTTCGGGAAGGACGGCAACGGTGGCGGCGGAGGTGTGAATGCGGCCCTGAGTCTCCGTGTCAGGCACGCGCTGCACGCGGTGAACGCCGCTTTCGTATTTCAACTTGGAATAGACTTTGCTGCCGGAGATGGCCGCGACGATTTCTTTCACACCGCCCATCGAGGTGGGAGAGCTCTCCATGACTTCCACTTTCCAGCCTTGGGATTCGGCGTACCGCGAATACATGCGGAAAAGATCGGCGGCGAAGATGCCGGCTTCGTCGCCGCCGGTCCCGGCGCGGATTTCGAGGATGATGTTCTTGTCGTCGATGGGGTCCTTGGGAAGAAGAAGCAGTTTTAGTTCGCGTTCGATCTGTTCCTTGCGCGCGAGGAGCAACTTTTCCTCCTCCTGGGCCATGTGGCGCATGTCGGCGTCTTCGGATTCGACGATCATCTGGTGCGCTCCGGCGAGATCCTTTTCGACTTGCTTGAACTCGCGATGTTTGGTGACGATTTCTTCGAGTTCGGCGTGCTGCTTGGCGAGCTTCTGGAAACGCGCGGAGTCTGTGACGACTTCAGGCGTGGAGAGCTCCTGTGTCATTTCCTGGTAACGCGCGTCGAGCTGATCGAGTTTTTCGCTAAGAGTAAGTACTGACATGTGAAAACCTTTCTGCGGCAAAGCTAAGTGTCACGATCGAGGCGTGACAGGTGTTGGGTGGCTTGTGAATCGAGAATAGGGGAGTGGGCGCCCGGGGAGGACGCAAGAAGTATCGCAGCTAATAGAAGGAAGCGTACATATGCACTCTGCTCAGAAAGAATAACGCGAAAAGGGGGATGGCGCAATCGCGGCGAATCGCAAGCCCATGGACGTTGCTGGGAAGAAGTGCGGTGTACTAGGATGCGAAGGGAAGTTTGTGGCAGAAAACGAGAGTGAAGGTATGAGTGACGCGGCGCGAACAGCACCGGATGTGATGCCAGAGCCTGTACAACCGAGCGTGCCGCAGGCTGATGCCGGGTTTTTGTGGGACTTCTGGTATCCGGCGATGCGCAGCGATGCGATTCACGGGAAACACCTGGCGAAGGCGATGCTGCTGGAAGTGCCGTTGGTGCTCGGGCGGACGAGCGAGGGAAAGGCTTTCGCGATGCGCGACGCTTGCCCGCACCGGGGGATTCCACTTTCCTACGGCCACTTTGACGGGAAGAATCTGCAATGCAGCTATCATGGGTGGGAATTCGAGGCGTGCAGCGGGCAGTGCATGCTGATCCCGTCGCTGACGAGCCACGACAAATTGAAGGTGGAGCGGATCAGCGCGGGGCATTTTCCCTGCGAAGAGCGCGACGGCTATGTTTGGGTGTACATGAATGCGCCAGGATCGAAGTTGCCGGAACAAATTCCACCGGCGCCGGAATTGCCGAAATTCAGCGCGAGATACAGGGTGACGCGGCTGGAGTGCGAACTGCCATCGCACATTGATCACGGAATTATCGGACTGATGGATCCCGCACATGGGCCGTTTGTGCATCAATCGTGGTTCTGGCGGAGCAAGAAGAGCATTCATGAAAAGTCCAAACAGTTTGAGCCGATCGAAAATGGCTTCCGGATGAGCAAGCATTCGCCTTCGACGAACAGCTTGCCGTATCAAGTTTTGAAGAAAATGACGGGGGAGGCGGTAAGCACCACGATTGATTTCGTTTTGCCCAATATGCGCTTTGAAGAAATTCACAGCGGTAAGTTGTGGTTTTCCAGCCGCGCGACCGTGACGCCGGTGCGGCGCGACCTTTGCCGGATCGATTTCGTCGCGGCTTGGAATTTGGCGCTTCCGGTATGGATTTTCCGGGCGTTTGCGAAGGTGTTTCTGCGGCAGGACCAGGAGACGATGATCCAGCAGTCTGAGGGATTGCAGCACAATCCGAGGTTGATGCTGATTGATGACGCAGACCGCCCGGCGAAGTGGTATTTCGCGCTGAAGCAGAGTCTGATTGAATCGCGGCGGACGGGCGTGGCCGTGCCTCACCCCATGAACGGACCGGTCACATTGCACTGGAGAAGCTGATCGCTTCGCCGGGATTGTTGATGTGCTGAGCGAAGAAAGCTGAAAGGACAAATCATGCTTAAGGCAAATCACGCAGAGGCGATTTTATTGCCGGTCGCGTTCGCTTTCAGAGTATTTGTTTTGCTTTGTGGTGCTGGCGCCACGATTGCTTCATGTACGGCCGCCGACAAATTGAACGCGACACAGCTCATTGAATTGGCCAAATCCAACAGCCCCGGACTGCACGTTGCAATCACCACCAGCTTTGAGGCCAAGGCATTGAAGGAAGGTACGGCGTGGACGGGCCGCGGGCCGGATTTTTTCTTTGCTACCGAGGCGGCTTCAGAGCCGGCGTTGTTCATTGACGACGCTCCCGGCCCGAAAATGCAAAGTTTGGCTGGCTCGACACTGTGGTACGGTGTGGCGCGCATTGAAGGGGCCGGGAAAGCGCATTCCTTTCACTACGTGCTCGACGGCAAGGAGTTCGGCGGGAGCTTAAATCTACCGGTATTTGGCGAGCTGTCCTACCTGCAGCCGGGCATTCCCACGGGGACGCTGTCGGAGAAAATCATTCACACCAGCAAAATCTACGACGGCATGAAGAGCGAATACTGGATTTACGTTCCGGCACAATACGACGCGAAAACTCCCGCGGCGCTGATGGTTTTTCAGGATGGCGGAGCGTATACCGACCGGAACGGCGGCACACTGGCTCTAAACGTGATCGACAACCTGATTGCGCAAAAGAAAATCCCGGTGATGATCTGCGTCTTCATCAATCCCGGCGACATCAGCGATTCGCCCGGCACGCCAACCTATAAATTCGTGAAGGCCTATTCGGAGAAGTGGCAGCGCGATCTGAAGGATTCCATGCGCAGCACTTTGTATGACACCGTGAGCGACCGTTACGTCCGGTTTCTGCGCGACGAAATCCTGGCCGACGTCGCGGCGAAGTACAACATCCGCAAGGATGCGTACAGCCGTGCGATTACAGGGCTCTCGTCGGGAGGAATCTGTTCGTTCAACGCGGCTTGGCAAATGCCCGAGCAGTTCAGCCGCGTGATTTCGTGGATCGGCAGCTTCGCGAGCATTCAGTGGAAGGAAGACCCGGCGAATCCGGACGGCGGGCAGGATTATCCGGATAAAGTTTTGCGAGAACCTAAGCGGAACATTCGCGTCTGGCTGCAAGATGGCTCCGGAGACCTGGAATTGCGGTACGGAAGCTGGGCGCCCGCCAATATTCGAATGGCGAACGCTTTGAAAATGACCAAGTACGACTTCCACTTCAGTTTCGGGAAGGGCACGCACAATACAGCACATGGGGCGGCGGAATTTCCGGCGGAAATGATTTGGCTGTGGCGGGATTATGACGCCAGCAAGAGCACCCAAACGTATGAGATGGAACCCTCAGAAATGGTCAAGCCGCTGTTTCGCGTGTCGATTGTGAATCGCGATAGCGAATAGAATCAAAACGACTCAAGGTTGAGGGGATAGGCGCAATGATGGATGGCGTAGATGTTTAGCGCAGAAACGCCACCTCAAAATCGACGTCGACGGGTTCTCCTTCTGGCGGAACGATAGAGATGCGGGATGAATCCGAAGAAAAGGATTCGGCAAGGAACTCGAGTTGAATGGTTGCGCCAACAAGCGTGCAACCGGTGTCACCACAGATATATATGGGCTCGCCAGAATAGAGGAATGGGGTGAGTAGCTTATCGCCGTCGAAGACCTGCACCTGAAAGTCACGCCAAAAACCGGAGGGCCGCGGAAGATACTCAAAGGGCGTGCCCGTGGTCTGGGGAACGGGATTGCGCATGACACTGGAATAGCTGTCCGTAAGATAAATTACGATGTTGATTCTCACGGTCTCCACAAGTTTGAGGTGTTCGATTTCGGCCTGCTGGGCACTGTAGTTGGCACGCTGGCTGGAGAGTTGCGTGAGGAGGGCATACGGCGTGAAAAACGATACCGAGGAGATGTAGGCTCCGGTTTTGGGCGGAGCAAGATGTTTTGTGTAAGAGTCCAGAAAACGAGCGAGGGATTCGTCATGGCGCTGGCCCATGAAATAGGCTTGCCGGACGGCGGTGTCCGATAGGGGGGTGTCAAAGGAGAAGGTAGGCGGGGCGACCAGTAGAGACAATGTAATAGCTGCAAGAAGTGGCCGGAAGGATGAGGTCATGAGCTCCTCCCCAGTATTTGGACGCAGTGGAATGGTAGCTCGGTTTCGACGATTAACGGAATAACAGAGGAAGCGTGCTTTGGTTCCGACAGGTTCGTTACCCCGTCCTTCCGGAGGAGGAGGTGAAGCAAAGAGGGGGAGAGGAAGGACAAACGCACGAATACTTGACGGAGCAACATGTTAGAATCACGGCATGTCTCACCTTGTGTATAAAGTGGAAACGGAACTTGAGGTTGACGGGCGCTGGATCGCCGAAATCGTAGACGTGCCCGGCGTATTGGCTTATGGGGCGACTGAAAAGGAGGCCATAGCATCTGCGCAGGCGTTGGTTCGCCGGGTCCTTGCTGAGTGAAGTAGGAGCATCGCTCGTGGCTTGTTGAGGTGCTGCAGAACCAAGCTTCCATATACAGACTTTTGGGCGCATGCTAAAATAATGTTATGTCACAGAAGCAGCTAGCAGCGGCGATTGAGCAACGCTTCCGTTCCATGGGTCGCAGAGAGCGGATCGCGAAGATTCGGAAGCTGGCTAGCGCTTCGCCCGAAGATGATCGCTTCATGCAGTCGACTTTTCCCGAACTTTACCACGAAGCGTTCAGAGTTACGCCCCGCGCGGCGGGTGCGCACTCGGAATCAAGCCAGAAGCGTGCGCGAGCCGGAGGGCTTCGCTCAAGGTAAGTCCCAGAAGTTCACCCCATTCCACTACGAGTTTCCGCCGTCTCTCACTTCCGTATTCGCCGCCTAGGACTTCTCGAAGAATTTCCGCGTCCGACATGCCCGCTTCCCGAGCGGCTTTGATCAATCGAAGTTTGTTGGGGAGGCTCATTTCTGGGTTGCAGCATACCACGACGCCCTCATAATGGTCCACACAAAAGCCCTGATTTAAGCTTGTATAGGAAACCTCATTCGCGTACATTAAGCGTGCGAGGCCGATAATGGCTTATGAAGTCTTCAAGAGGACTGGGGCTAGAGTTGAGAAGCCCATGTTGTCTATAACGCCTAGCGGGAATATAGTCTTCAACGCAGCCGCGACCAGAGTTTTGGCAGCGGCGGGTGTAAAAGCTGCGTTGTTGCTTTGGGATAGGAGCACGAACAAATTCGCCATTAGGGCCACATCGAAGGGAGACAGAAACGCTTACGCGGTTACGACCACGCCTGGACATTCCTCTGGCAGCCTTAGGGCCATGTCTTTTCTTAATCACATTGGCTGGGGAGCCAAACACCGAGAATCGCTGCCTGCGACTTGGAATGAAAAGGAAAAGATGCTGGAAACGGTTTTGCCCTTAAAGTTCATTGATGCCGGAAAGCGTGGAATGGCTGGGGGCTAGATGCGGCGAGGCGTGTTGGGGAAGTCGAGCCAGACCTTGATGCCGCAGAAGTGCGAGCCTTCGGTGCAGATGGGAGTAGTGATGCCGGCGCGAAGGTGGCAAGGCGGGCCGATGTAGCGGGCGAGTTCGGGCTGCACGGCGCGAAGCTCCGCAAGTTCATCCATGGAGGCGTTGTAGATTTCCTCTTGAGCATTGAAGCACGTGCGCATGGTCCATTTGTGGAGCAGGTGGAGGAGCGATCCGGTTTCGACGAGGCGAATCGATTTGGCGTTGGGAAGGAGATAGAGAGCGATTTCAGGAGGCACGCCGCGATCGAGGAGTTGATTTTTGGCGGACCAAGCGTCGTGCATGGCGCGGCCGTAAACTTCCCTTGCGCGAGGATTATCCGCAATGAGCTTCGGCGTGATGTAGTCAGGGTCGCGGGTATCGGCGAGAGTAAGAAGCGGGCGTGAGCCGGGAACCATGCGGTGACGCTGATCCTGGCTGTCCGCGGTGTGGCTGATTTTCTTGGCAAAGGTGTAATTGGCGTGCTGAAGAGCGCGCATCATGGGCGCGTGCACGCCGATGTTGAGGGTTTCCAGACGATAGAGATTGCGTGCAGGGTTGAGAAGACGATCGATGGCTTCTGCGTCCGGGCAAGTGGCTTCAGTGAGGCCGACGACGGCGCGATAGGATTCCGCCATGACCCGGGGAGCGTTTCGCGAAAAGTCGAGAAGACGGGAAGTTTTGCCGTCGAGGCGGGCGTCGAATTCGCGGGCAAAGTCATCCCCTTGTGATTTAGTGGGAGTTGCATCTTTCCATTCAGGAAGTTCTTCCAGCGGAGTGGTGCCAAAGCGATCGAAGAATTGTGGATCGAATTGACGGACCTGGGCCACCATTTCTCCAATGACGGCGCGGGCTTCGCTGGGAGTGTCCGAAGCCGAACACATGCGCCAGAGACGGTGGAGGACGATTCCGGAGAGGGTGTGAACCATTGTCGTAAAGGCGGCAACGGGAAGAACGTAGCGGGCGATTTCGATGGCGCGTTTTTCAGCGGAGCGCTCGATTTTCACAAGACGTTTCGGATGAGACATGGGGCCGATATGCCAGATGTCGTTCAAGATGGCGCGCGCGTCGGAAATGAGAAGCAAGGAAAGCTCGCGATAGTAATTCCAAGCGCGGACGATAGCTTGCTGGTAGATATCGCGGTTTTGTGCATTGAAATAGAGATCGGGAGAGGGGACGTACGCCTGGGCGCGATCGAGCCGCACGTAGCGCTGGCTTTGCTGCTCCGAATTGTAGAAAGGGTGAGCGTGGAGGAAGGACCAGACAAATTGACGGCTGACGTTTTCCAGGCCGAACTCGAAGTGGGCATGCTGGTAAACCGTGTGGTGGCCACTATAGAAGGTGGCAGCGCCAATGTTGAGCCGCTGTTTGTCGGTGATCTCTTCGGGAGTGATGAGGCGAGAAGAGTAGCAGGTGCGCGCGGCGGCGATGGCGGAATCAAATGGATGAGCGAAGGCGTTGCGGAGGGTGACGCGGGGAGGAGCCGTCTCGACAGAATCGGAGGCAGGAACACCATCGAACATGGGAGATTGCGTGGCCACGATGAGGTTTGATTTTACACGGAGTCAGAAGAGCGAGAGGCACAAAAATGGAGTGGAAGATTTATTGGCGCGCGTCAGAAAAGAAAACGGACCGGGCAAAAACCCGGTCCGCAAGGCACAAGCAGATTTGAGTCGCTAAAGGTTACTTTTTGACGGCGGCGTTGGCGTACTTCTTCTGGAAACGTTCGACGCGGCCAGCCGTGTCCACGAGTTTCTGCTTGCCAGTGAAGAAAGGATGGCAACTGGAGCAGATTTCAACGCGCAGCATGTCTCCCTTGACGGTCGAACGCGTCTGAAACGTATGGCCGCAAGCACAGTGGACGGTAACGTGGTGGTAATCGGGGTGGATCCCGGGTTTCATTGATTCTCCAATCGATCGTGGCCGGTCTGCGCGGCAACCGGAAAGTGCGGGGTTACAGCCGCGTCGCTAGGTCACGAGACAATTTACAATTATACGGGATTTTCGCGGGAACGCAAAACCGCAGGAATTCAGGGATTCAGAGTTACGAGCAGAGAACTATGATGCGGGGATGTTTGCGGTGACTTGATTCGAGTAAGTGCTCTCGACACCGCTTGCGTCTACAGCGGTGACGACATAGTAGTAGGTGTCGCCATCCGTGACGGTGGAGTCCTGGAAAGTGAGGGCATTCAGCGGGGAAGAAAACAGGGGGCTATAGGAAGTTCCAGAAGTGGTGCTGCGGTAGACGCGATAGCCAGAGACAACGCTGGAACTGGCGTCCCAGGTGAGATTAACCGTGTACCTGGTGGGCGCTGGAGAGGGTGCGGGCGGAGTGGGACTGATGCCATCACCGCTGAGGGAGATCGTTTCAGGCGAAGTCAGACTCGCGCTCAGGATGGAGACGGTACCGGAGGTGGTACCACTGGTCTTTGGGGTAAACCACACCTGAAAGGTGACCTGTTGACTCGGCGCAAGTGAAAATCCCGGAGAAAGATCGGAGTAACCGAAGCCGGAACCCACGGCAGTGACACCGCTGATAGTGATATTGACATCGCCGGTGTTCTGCAAGGTGACGTTCTTGGTGGTTGTGGTTTGCAGATTCTCGTTACCGAAGCTGATCGAAGAAGGAGTGACCTGCAGGGAATCGATAACTTTTTCCGCGACCCCCGCAAGCGAAATGGCGGGGAGAGATTGAGGAGCATTGCTCTTGATAGTCAGAGAAGCCGAGGCATTTCCGGAAGTCGTGGGGGTGAACGCTAAGGTGTATTCGAGACTCAGAGCGGGCAGCACAGTACGCGGGAGAGAAGGGCCGCTGATGGCAAATTGATTGTTGGAGAGCGAAATGGAGGAAATCTGCAAAGGCGCGCTGCCGGAGTTTGTGAGTTGAAGGGTTTGTGTTGCGCTCTGGCCGACGACAATGGTCTTGAAATTGAAACTGAGCGCCGAGAAAGTAATGCTCGGTTCCGGGGGTGGGGTATGCGGACCGGCGCCGGCGCAACCGGCAATGAAGAGTGACACGCCCGCGAGGCAGGCAACTAGCGCATAGCCTCGCAAAACAGAAGCCGATGGACAACGAAATAGCATTGCGGGAAGGAACTCCCTCAGGTTCAACAGAGGAAAATAGCTTTGGTACAGCTGTACTGGCAACCTGTCCCCGGTACAGTTGTGGGACAGGGGGGTACCTGGTCGAACCTGTACCAATGGACAGTGCAGCAATCCAGTAATCGCTAGCTTAGCGCTGATTCAGGATGAAGTAGTGTTGTGGGGCCGTGGAAGGCTTTGTGGAAGGAACAGCCGTGCAGAGGGGAACTTGAGATGTCCCTGTCAAGCTCCCGGGATCAGGAAACGAAGTGGCAACCGAAACGGAATGTGCCTTCCGCCGTGCGGCGGGACCAGACGGGCTTCAGATAGACACGGACGGGGGGAAGAATGGGAACGTGCAGAATAGCCAGGAGGTTTTCGGGGAGTTCTTCGGGCTGCTCAAATTCGAGCGCGACACCGCCAAAGCCGAGGTCCAGCACGCGGGCGCGGCGAGCACCTTGCTCGCCAATGATGGCGTAGGCATTCGTGCCGACCATGGAGACGCGTTCGGCCTTTCGTTGAATCGCGTAGGAAGCCGGAGTTTCGGCCGCGGGCGGAGTTTGCGTCGTTAGGGAACGCGCGGCGAGGGAAGAGGCACCGGCGAAATCGGAAGGAGCTTTTTCGCCTGGCCGCCCGGCAGCGATGGAAATGGGCGGGGTTGGCGCAGGAGGTGGAACGACCGTGGGTTGAACTGCGGCGTGCCCTGTGCCGCTCGAGGTACGCGAGTGATTGGCGTGCTTCAGACGATAAAGGCGCTCATCAGCGACGCGAACCAGTTGGTCGGACTGATCGCCGTCCTGAGGGAAATTGGCAACGCCGTGATCCATGGTGACGGCGAAGGCGAGCTGCAAAGGACGCAGGGTTTCGGCAAAGACAGTTTCGATGCGGCGGCTGAGAGCCAGGGCTTGAGCGGCATCGGTTTGCGGAAGAAGAAGAGCGAATTCATCACCACCAATGCGGAAAGCGGAGTCCGAGGTACGCAGAGCTTTTTGCAATGTGGTAGCGGCGGCGCGGAGCACCTCGTCACCGCGAGGATGTCCATACTTGTCGTTCACTTCCTTGAAGCGGTGCAAATCCAAAATGACGATGCCCAGCGGGAGACCGTAGCGGCGAGCGCGATTGAGCTCCTTCTCGAAGGATTCTGCAAACAAACGACGATTGTAGAGGCCGGTCAGCGGATCCGTGACGGCATTGACCTGAAGTTTCTTGTACTCCTCATATTCGAGCACAACGGGAACGCGAATCAGTCCGGCGGATGAAAGTACATCCATCAGAGTGGTTTTCAGCGAGATCGAACGGCCCAGCTGGTCCGTGAGTTCGCGGCGTCGCGTGAGCATTTCCTCCCAAAGTTGCAGGCATTGAGATTCGCGAAGATCCAGATGAGTGGTGGTGCGGAAGTAGCGCTGCAGAAACTGGCTGCGCGCGGGAATCTCCATGACATCGAGCGTGTCGGCGAGAAGCTCGAGGTAGGCGTCTTCCACGGGCAAACGCGGGGCCGCCGGGGCTCCGGGACTGGGCATGGCCGGGTTTTCCTACAATCTGCCTCTCCCCGCGGGGGCTGGGGCAAGCACATTTGGATGACTGACCCTAAAAGGGAGCAAATCAAGTGCCAATCAAGACCACGCGTGCACCTGCATCCACGGAAAGGAGATGCGAAGGGGACGGCGGTATCCTATTACAAAACGACAAGATAAGCGAGTTACAGAAAGATGATTTTTCGACAAACGGCCGATTGGAAGCAAGCTGATCCACATGGGGAAATGGGGCAGCCGGTTTGGGATAGCGAATTACTCAAGAGGGCGCAGGAATTCCAGTCCAAATAGACGAAGTTCACCCAACAGACCCAATCGGCGCACTTTTGCCACGATCAGGGGTGTTTCGCTGGGTATGAGGCTCGAAGAGGCGGAGGAGGGGGCTGGGATGGTCAGGTGAACCGTCTGATCAGGGCGCAGAAGATGAACGGACGTAATACAGGCTCCGGTGGCACTGATATTGAGTGTTCGTGTGAGCTCAATAAACTCCGCACCAGAAGCATCCGCAGCCCGCAAAAAGACAGGCACCTGGATGCGTATGCGAGGCGATCGGCGTGACTCGGAGGAATCCACGCGAAGCCCCTCCTTTGACTGGTCGAGTCGGAGAGCCATAGTATAGTACCAAGGAACTAGTACAAGGGGAGCAGGTTGATTGCCAGTTGACAAGCCCAAATCATCCAACTAAAGCCCTAATATATCAGGGAGTTACGTTGTATCAGAATGAGCCAGAGAGGGTTGGGAACGGGATCGGTCGAGTATTGGATAGGCGATTTCCCAAATTGTGCAATTGGAGCGCTTTTACCATTGACAGGCTGGGGAGCGTCTGCAACGATGGGCAGCACGGCATAGGAAAAGTTTTTCCACTGCGCTGAGGAACATCCGAAGTATGAGCATTCCAGCCACAACAGATTCGGGGAGCATACCTGCCCCAAGCTCGAATCTGACTGTCGAACATGTCCGAGCGCTGCTAGAAACGGTGGACAAGGGCGTGGTCGTGGCCAACCTTGAAGGAATGGTGTTGATGGTCAATGCGCGCGGCCGGAAGTGCCTGGAAGCGCACGGCAAAGTCGAGACAACACCTCTCAACATTTTTGCGGATGTACTGAAGATCGACCCTAAGACGATCTCGCAGAGAATTGAGAACGGCGAGAACCAACTTGACTTGCAAGGCAACACGGGCGTCATGCCCTATCGAGCCCGCGTGCGCTGGATGCCCGAGGCCGACTGGTTGGCAATCCAATTTGAGAACGACGAAGAAGAGAATGGAGCGGAGAGCGCCGCCCAATTGACGGTGCAGGAACTGCTGCAAGAGCGCGAGATCACCTACCGGAATCTGCTCGCGGCGTACTTGAAATTGCAGGAAGTGAACCGGCAGAAAACCGTGTTTCTGGCATCGGCGGCGCACGAGTTGAAGACTCCCCTGGCGGTCATCAAGGGGTATTACGATCTGCTGTTGACGGGATCGCTCGGAAGACTGAGCGAAAAACAAAAGGATATTCTGGAGGAGTCGAAAGAGAGCTGCGAGAGGCTGGTGCGGCTGGTATCGATGTTCCTCAACTACTCGGCACTGGAAAGCGGAAAACTGGTTCTGCAGTTGCGTGAAAACGACTTGAGGGATTGTCTCGAAGAGACGGCTCACCGGTGGTCGGAAGCATTCCAGAGGAAAGGGGTGAAGCTGGAGACGCTGCTTGATCCCTCGATCCCCACCTTCCGTTTCGATTACCAGAAAGTGCAACAGGCAGCGGCGAACCTGTTGGACAACGCGCTGAAGCACACGCCGCCGCAAGGAACGGTGACTTTACGCGCGCGGCCGCATTTTTGGGAGCGCCGCGTGGCGGAAATGGCTCCGGTGGAAGAACGAAGGAGATTCCGACTGCCGCGGCCAAACAGCGTGGAAGTGAGCGTGACGGATTCTGGCCCAGGGATTGCCGCGGAACACCATCAGGAGATCTTTGAAGATTTTGTGCGCGTGGAGCGAAAGACCTCCGGCATGGGCTTGGGGCTGGCCATCGCGAAAAGGTTGATTCAGGCACACCGCGGGAAAATCTGGGTGGAGAGCGAACAGAATATGGGGAGCACGTTTGCGTTTCTACTGCCAATGGACCAGAACTGAGCATTGGGTGCGGGACGAGGAGAAAGAAAAATGGCTGTGAAAGAAGTGAAAGAGAAAATCCTGGTTGTCGATGACGAGCCAAGCATTCGGAAATACCTGCAAACGCTACTGGAAGTGGACGGGTTTGATGTGGAGACGGTGAGCGGCGGCAAGGAAGCGCTGACGAAAATAAGCGCGGGCGAACGGCCAGACTTCATCATATTGGATGTGCTGATGCCCGAAATGAGCGGGATTGATACCCTGCAGGAACTCATGCATCTGGACCGCAGCCTGAATGTGATTATGCTGTCGTGCTCGAATGAAGTGGGCACGGTGGTAGAGGCAATCCGGCTGGGGGCGCATGACTACCTCACAAAGCCATTTGAAAAGACGGAACTCGACGCCGCAATGCTGAAGTCGCGTCAAAAGAAGCAGTTGACCCAGGAGAACCAAGCATTGCGGGACTATTGCGACCAGATCACGGAAGATCTGAGCTTCCTGGCGGCGAGTCCCCAGATGGTGCGAATCCGGCAACAGATTCTGCAAATCGCCCCCGTAGACGTGCCGGTGTTCATCTGCGGAGAAAGCGGAGTGGGCAAGGAAGTGGTGGCCCGGATGATCCACCTGCGCTCGAAGCGAAGAAACCAAGCGTTCGTGAAGGTGAACTGCGCGGCGCTCCCCGGGGAGTTACTGGAGTCCGAGCTATTCGGGTTTGAACAAGGGGCTTTTACCGGCGCGGTGCGGGCCAAGCCCGGAAAATTCGAGATGGCTAACAAGGGCACGATCTTCCTGGACGAGATCGCGGAAATGTCCGTGCACCTGCAAGCCAAATTGCTTCACGTTTTACAGGATCACCAGTATTCAAGGCTGGGTGGAAGACACCTGGTCGAGACGGACGTCCGCGTGCTGGCGGCGACAAACGTGGATGTGCAAGAGGCCATGAAATCAGGCCGATTCCGCGAGGATTTGTATTACCGGTTGAACGTGTTGTCGATCATGGTGCCACCGCTTCGGGAACGCACCACGGAAATCCCGCTGCTGTTCCGGCATTTCCTGGAGAAATACAGCGAGAAGTTCGGCAAGACGCCGCAAACACCCTCGAAGCATCTGATGGATGCAGCGTTGAATTATCCGTGGCCGGGCAATTTGCGGGAACTGGAAAACTTTGTCAAGCGGTACGTGATTCTGGAGGATGACGAAGGTAGTTTGCGGGAATTGGTGGAAATGTCCGCGACACGGCAAAGGATCTCTCCGCGCGAGGTAACGAACATTCCCAAGGAGCAGGGATTGAAAGCGTTGGTGCGCGGGCTAAAGGACGAAGCAGAAATGGAAGCGATAGCCGACGCGCTGGAGAAAACGCGGTGGTGCCGAAAAGATGCCGCGAAAATGCTGGGGATCAGCTACAAGGCGCTTCTGTATAAGATGCGGCAATTCAACCTGGACACACCGAGGACCCGTCGCAATGCAGCGGCAAAAGCGGAAGAGGCGACCCCAGCCACTGTCGGAACCAAGTCAGAGTAACCACTAGGGCTAGTACGACCTGCTGCTTCCTGGGTACGCTGCTCAAAAAGAGCCCTTGCAGGAAAAGACAGAGCGGGTTATCTTGCGCAGCGAAACGTAATACCAAGCTGGAGAAAGCGTAGCAACCCTCTGCGTGTGTGCAAGTTTGGTCGCGAGATCAAAAAACGCAGAACGGTCGTTGCGCATGGGGCAGGGAGTACTGAGGACCAGCGGCAGGATTGGGTCAGTGCCGGCAGGGTTCTTCGTTCCTTCCTGTGAAGGCAAGCAATAATCCAGCGGGTACTTCTTCACAAAAAAAGAATTGGGACAGTGGCTCATGCTCGGGGGCCACGAACGGAGTCGAGGATGTCCGTAATGGAAGAACGCCGCACAGCGCGACGCTATGATTTGACGTTGCCGATCAGCATCAGATTTGCATTAGAAAAACTCGTCGGACGGCAAGAGGGAAAGACACGAGACATTTCAACTCGCGGATTGTATTTCGTGATCGGCCAGGATCTGGACGCGGGTTCCGAGTTGGACATAACACTGACGCTGCCCGCAGAGATCACGCACGGCACTGATGTTTTTGTTCGCGCGCAAGGAAAAGTAGTCCGCGTAGAGCGCCGCGTGGAGGATGGTGAGCCACGAATGGGGGTAGCGGCGGTGATCGAGCGCTATGACATTATTCGTGGAGAACACGCACGGGTTTGACGGGCATTCTGCATTTGAGCGCACTCATCTGGAACCAGACGCACACACTTGAGTAGGCTGTACCCTAGGTATCCTCCCCTACGCCTCGTTTGTATTCCCTTCCTTTTTCGCGTCTACCATCCATTCATGTGAGTGAACAATCCTTCCCCGTTGTGTCTGGAAGTTTTCCCATTGTTACGAGCGGGCAAAAAATGGGGCGAAGAGCAGTACTAGGACTTAGCGGGAAATAGTTCTTCTATTTCATTGAAACAATTAGTTTTATGGCTGTATTAGTCATTGTGAGGAATGCCCGGAAGACACTTTCTTTGGTTGGCCATGTGCAACTGTCATAACCCTAGAACCTATGGCCGGACAGTCTCCAATCCGAAACACCAGTTGGGAACGCTTGGACTCCGTGCCCCCAGACCCCGTTTTGTTCGGGCGGTCGGCGGCGATGGCGGAAGTACGCCGGAGAGCAGAGAAGATCTGCCGGACGAACGTGCCGGTTCTACTGTGTGGTGAGGGAGGCACGGGCAAGGAAGCGCTGGCGCGGTGGATACACGCGAATTCGGAATACTCTTCCGGCGATTTCGTGAAGGTAAGCTGTGCGGCGATTCCCGGGACGC
This sequence comes from Candidatus Acidiferrales bacterium, assembly GCA_963702915.1. Lineage (GTDB taxonomy): Bacteria > Acidobacteriota > Terriglobia > Acidiferrales > UBA7541 > Acidiferrum. Next base: position 3,282,032 of record OY969770.1, on the reverse strand, counting down.
TGCTTGAGAGCGAATTGTTTGGATACGAACAGGGCGCCTTTACCGGTGCGAACGTTTCCAAGCCGGGGCGCGTGGAATTGGCTCATCGTGGCACGTTGTTCCTGGACGAGATTGCGGATCTGGATCTGAATCTTCAGAGCAAACTTTTGCAGTTCTTACAGGACGGCACTTTCTCGCGCATCGGGGATAATTCCGAACGCCGGATTGATGTTCGCCTTGTGTGTGCAACAAACAGGGATTTAGATCGGGAAACGGATGCCGGAAGATTCCGTCAAGACTTGTTTTATCGCATACATGGGTTTCGCTTAAAGGTGCCAACGCTGCATGAGAGGCGGGAGGATATACCGGCACTCGCCGAATACTTCCGGGCCCATTTTGAAAGGCAGTTTGCGACGAAGGCGGACATCTTCCCGCAAGAGATGCTCGAATACCTGAAGAATCTGAACTGGCCGGGGAACCTGAGGGAGCTGTCGAACGGAGTGGCGCGGTATGTATTGATCGGGCCAGAGGCTGCGATGCACCTGGAACACGCTCCCAAGAAAACTGGGACGATGCGGACGGCTGGAGACAATGGGGTACCCGTGCCCTTGAAGAGGCTGGCAAAAGATGCCATCCGGGAAATGGAGCGCAACGTCATTCTGGAAGCGCTGCGCGCGAATAAGTGGAACCGCCGGAAGACGGCGCAGGCGCTGAAGATCAGTTACCGCGCCTTAATCTATAAGATCCATGACGCGGGATTGATGACCCGAAAAATCGCCCAGCGCGGGGAGCAAGTAAAGAGTTTCTCAAGCAACGCGCTTGGCAAATGCGCTACAGATTAGCAGAAACCTGATCAAGCAAAGCGAAACGGTAGATCGTCCCGCCACCAGATTTAGCAATCCCATTTTCAGTATGTTGCCATCTTGCGCCGGTTGTGACGCACCCCAGATTCCGCTGACGACCGCAAAGAAGACCGCAGGCTCTTCGATGAATGAGGTGCAGGGCGTGGTCCAGATAAAGGATGTTCCTTGGGACAGTACATAGGGCTGTCCCGAAATTGGTCCTTTCACCAGTAGGCCGCAGAGTACCATTACCCTTACCTTCGTAGCTGGATACAGCTATGGAGGGGTGTCATGGCTAGCACACGAATGCATGGGGCTTGGACCCGGGTCAATGGGCTCCGTGCCGTACACAACGACTGGAAACGAGAGTATTCCCTCCTGCTGGCAATCATCGCTCTTCCATTTCTACTGCTCAACGGCTGCTCGGGTGTGGTGAATGCCTCAAAGACACAGACCCCTCTTGCATCCTTTCTGCTCAGCTTGACCAGTATCCCTTTCGGGAAAGTGCCCGTAGGAAAGGCGACCACGCAGAGCCTCTCGGTCACCAACAATGGGACTGTCGCGGTCAACCTCACACAAGCGACTTTTTCCAATCCTCAGTTCAGTCTGTCTGGAACGACTCTGCCTATGGCACTCGCAATAGGACAGGCAGGGACAATTTCTATTTCCGTAGACCCAACGACGGCTGGGGCCGTCACAGGGACTATGACTTTGCAGGGTGATGGGGGCAGTTCGCCGGCAACTGTGAGTCTCTCCGCGACAGCCGCGGCTGCGCAACCACAACTGAGTTTGAGCTCCAGTGCGGTGAGCTTTGGTACCGTCACTGTGGGCTCGACCGGGACTTCGACCCTGACCATTTCAAATGCAGGAACGGCCGATTTGACGGTTTCCCTGCTCACGCTTTCGGGAGCGGACTTTGGGATTACCGGTATCACCACGCCAGCGACCATCGCTGCCGGGCAGAACACTACATTGAGCCTGACGTTTAAGCCAACCATCGCTGGAGATGTGACGGGCAGTCTGACAATCACGAGCAATGATCCCAACACGCCGTCGGCGGTGACTAGTTTGACTGGTACAGGCTCGACCACGGCCGTGGCTCAATTAAGCGCGAGCCCCTCCAGCGTGAGTTTTGGGAATGTCTCCGTCGACAGCAATGCTACCCAACAGATTACAGTGACAAACACAGGAACTGCCTCCGCGCAGATTTCCAGCATTACGGTGAGCGGGACTGGATTCACCCTCGCTGGTGTAACCGCGCCAGCAACGTTGACAGCTACACAGAAGATGAGCTTTACGGCGCAATTCGAGCCAGCCACCGCCGGAAATGCTACGGGCACAGTGACCGTGACGAGCAATGCGCCTGGATCACCTACCACGGTTTCCTTGACCGGCACGGGTGTGGCCTCGACAACGACGTATTCCATTTCGGGGACGATCAGTGGGGCTGGTGGCAACGGAGCCACGGTGACGCTGAGCGGGGCGTCGAGTGCGAGCACAACCGCCAATTCCTCCGGCGCGTACAGCTTCACTGGATTGGCGAATGGCAGTTATACGGTTACTCCCAGCCACAGCGGCTATACGTTCGGCCCGTCCAGTCAGAGCGCTACGGTTAACGGCGCCAATGTGAGCGTGCCAGTGTTCACGGCGACGGCCGTGACAACGACGTATTCCATTTCGGGGACGATCAGTGGGGCTGGTGGCAATGGAGCCACGGTGACGCTGAGTGGGGCGTCGAGTGCGAGCACAACCGCGAATTCTTCCGGCGCATACAGTTTCGCCGGACTGGCGAACGGCAGCTATACGGTTACTCCCAGCCACAGCGGCTATACGTTCAGCCCATCCAGCCAGAGCGCTACGGTCAACGGCGCCAATGTGACCGTGCCAGCGTTCACGGCGACGGCCGTGACAACGACGTATTCCATTTCGGGGACGATCAGCGGGGCTGGTGGTAATGGAGCCACGGTGACGCTGAGCGGGGCCTCGAGTGCGAGCACAACCGCGAATTCTTCCGGCGCGTACAGCTTCACCGGATTGGCGAACGGCAGTTATACGGTTACTCCCAGCGACAGCGGTTATACGTTCAGCCCATCCAGCCAGAGCGCTACGGTTAACGGCGCCAATGTGACCGTCGCGGCCTTCACGGCGGCAGCAGTGACGTATTCCATTTCGGGGACGATCAATGGGGCTGGTGGCAACGGAGCCACGGTGACGCTGAGCGGGGCGTCGAGTGCGAGCACAACTGCAAATTCCTCCGGCGCGTACAGCTTCACGGGACTGGCGAACGGCAGTTATACGGTTACCCCCAGCCACAGCGGTTATACGTTCAGCCCTACTAGCCAGAGCGCTACGGTCAACGGCGCCAATGTGAGCGTGCCAGCGTTCACGGCGGCGGCCGTGACAACGACGTATTCCATTTCGGGGACGATTAGCGGGGCTGGTGGCAACGGAGCCACGGTGACGCTGAGCGGGGCGTCGAGTGCGAGCACAACCGCCAACTCTTCCGGCGCGTACAGCTTCGCCGGACTGGCGAATGGCAGTTATACGGTTACTCCCAGCCACAGCGGCTATACGTTCAGCCCTACTAGCCAGAGCGCTACGGTCAACGGCGCCAATGTGACCGTCGCGGCCTTCACGGCGGCAGCAGTGACGTATTCCATTTCGGGGACGATCAATGGGGCTGGTGGCAACGGAGCCACGGTGACGCTGAGCGGGGCGTCGAGTGCGAGCACAACTGCAAATTCCTCCGGCGCGTACAGCTTCACGGGACTGGCGAACGGCAGTTATACGGTTACCCCGAGCCACAGCGGGTATACGTTCAGCCCTACTAGCCAGAACGCTACGGTCAACGGCGGCAATGTGACCCTCGCGACCTTCACGGCGACAGCAGTGACGTATTCCATTTCGGGGACGATCAGTGGGGCTGGTGGCGATGGAGCCACGGTAACGTTGAGCGGAGCGTCCAGCGCGACGACAACCGCAAACTCCTCCGGCGCATACAGTTTCACCGGACTGGCGAACGGCAGCTATACGGTCACCCCGAGCAACAGCGGGTATACGTTCAGCCCATCCAGCCAGAGCGCTACGGTCAACGGTGCCAATGTGACCGTCGCGGCCTTCACGGCGACAGCAGTGACGTATTCCATTTCGGGGACGATCAGTGGGACCGGTGGCAACGGAGCCACGGTAACGTTGAGCGGAGCGTCCAGTGCGGCAACAACCGCGAATTCCTCCGGCGCGTACAGCTTCAGCGGACTTTCTAATGGAACTTACGTGGTCACCCCGAGCAACAGCGGTTATACTTTCAGCCCATCCAGCCAGAGCGCTACGGTCAACGGCGCCAATGTGACCGTGCCAGCGTTCACAGCGACGGCCGTGACAACGACGTATTCCGTCGGGCTGTCGTGGGACGCGAGCACATCGACGGTGGTGGGCTACTACGTGTATCGCAGCACGACAAGTGGGAGTGGCTACGTGAAACTCAACGCATCGTCGGCCGCCACTGGATTGAGCTACACGGACACGACCGTGGTGAACGGCACGACCTACTACTACGTGACGACGGCTGTGGATTCCAGCGGCACGGAAAGCGTGTATTCCAACGAAGCCACAGCACCGATTCCTTGAGTTTTAGGGTTAGGGCAGAACAACTTCATTTCTCAACGGAGGTCTTTGCCGGGAGGCACGGCGGCTTGGTGAAGGCTGTTCTCCAATTGGCATAGGCCCAGACCAGAACCTGAGCCAGCACGGCCCCGAGAGCGTCAATCGCGACATCACGCGCGCTAGCTTGCCTGACGGGCACGAAGGACTGGTGCCATTCATCCAAGGCGGCAAAAGCCAAAGCAATAAAGAAGGTGCTGACGGCCCAATCCAGGCGCCAACCGGGCCGGCCGCTGCGGATTCCACGAAATACCGTAACGCTGAACACTCCGAATTCTGTGACGTGCGCAAGCTTCCGAATTGCTACGTGCAGTAGATGCAATAAGCGGGAAGAAGCCGCGGGAAAGAGCCACCGCAACAGGGGCAGAATCACGCGGGCCGTATGTTCGCTGCTGAAGTACTGTGTGGAGAAGAGTGAAATCAGAAGAGCGACTAGAATTGCGGGCAACCAGTAGCTCAGGCGGCGTGACATGATGTTTTCGTGATTATTCCTTGCGGGCGCCTGATGCCTTTCTTGAGTTTCAAGGATCTTTCTGTGGCAAACGAAGGTGCCCGGGATTCTTGGGTGGTCATCCGCTCATCATGTGCCCGCTAGTCCGGTTAACGCCTGACGCGCCAGGCCTGCTACCTCAGACTTCGGATCAAGTGTGATGGCCTTCTCGAATTGCGCTTTTGCCCTAGTAGCGTCGTTCAGCTTCTTGTAGGTCAAACCCAGATGATAGCGATAAGTCTGGTTGTTCGGCACCTTCTTGATGGCATCCTCGAATAAGGGCGCGGCAACTGAAAACGCGCCGTTGTTGTAGTAGGCCCAGCCGAGAGTGTCCGCCGAATTGGGAAGATTTGGCAACCCTTTTCGTGCCGTCTGCGCCAGAGTCAAGGCTAAGTTGACGCTTCCGCCATGTTCAAGGAAGAGATAGGCAAGATTGTTCGCCGCGTGCGGTTCGTCTGGTTTTAGAGAGAGGACCTTTTGGTAGGCAACCTGTGCTTCCTGCCAATTTCCCTGCCGTTCGTACGAGGCCCCAAGAAGCAAATGCAGGGAAGGATCGTCGGGCGAGAACTCAAGAGCGTGACGATAAGTGGCAATCGCTTGATCGAGTTCACCGTTGTTGGTTTGGGCCTGAGCAAGCAGCCCAAGGATAAGCGGGTTTTTCTTGTCCAGTTCAACAGCGTGCTGGAGTGCCTTTTCCGCTTCCGTTGATTGATTGGCCCTGAGAAAACTTTGACCTTGCAGGGTGTAGAGGGGGGCGTTGTTAGGGTTGCGGTCGATCTGTTCTCGCACCAGTTTCAGAGCGTCCGCTATCCGATTCTGACGGAAATATAGATCGGCGAGACCTGAGACGGCCTCGACGGATTTCGGATCGCGGTCGAGAGCCTGACGGTAATACCCTTCGCTCTCTTTCCAGCGACGCTGAACTGCGCGCATCTGGCCGAGCCTTATATAGGCGATGGGGCTTTGTGGGGCAAGCGTGAGAAGTGCGTTGAGATCGGCCTCGGCACCGACAGCATCTCCCTGATTGAAGCGCGCTGTGGCGTGTTCCAAATAACCCTCGGGAGTACGCGGAGCATACTTTTTCAACTGGTTGGAGACATCCTCCAGGTTACGCCAGTCCTGGCGTTGCTGGGCTGCATCCGCGAGCGCGCGCCAGGCTTGGGGCAGGGCGGGGCGGAGGCGGACGGCCTCCCGCCATTCGCTTTCCGCTTGTTCCAAGTTTCCTTTTTCATGAAAGGCAACGCCAAGCTGGTAATGGCCGAAAGCGATGTCTGGGGCGCCCTTGAGGCCCTGCTGGAAAGAGGTGAGGGCATCATCAACTTTTTTCTGGTGCAGGAGAATCTGACCCTGCAAAATCAGCGCAGCAGGATCTTGCGGCGCGTTCTTTAAAATGGCGTCGTTTAACTGTGTCGCATCGTCGAACCGATCATTTAGTATGAGGAGTTGGATGTAGGTCTTGCGAAGTTGTGTGTCGTCCGGATGTTGAGCCGAGACGGCCGCGAATTCATTCAGTGCCTTTGCACTGTCGCCTCTGGTGAGATAAAAATCGCCCAACATGCGATACGCAGCAGGATCGTCTCCGAGGTCCTTTTTGCATTCTTCCAGAGTTTTCTCCGCCAGATCCTCGCGGCCCTGGTTCATATACAGGCCGGCCAGTGTGGCACGAGGCTGCGGGTCTTTGGGGGCAGACTGCATGGCGGATTGAAATTGCTTTTCGGCGTCTGACCAGCGTCGTTGCCGTTCATAGAAGCCACCAAGGGCCATTAACGGGGCATTGGAAGTTTTATCGAGCAAGACGGCTTGGTTCAGATTCACTTCCGCCTCGTCGTACACTCCCAGGCGTTCCTGAATCAAGGCCAGCATGATGTACGCTGACGGGCGGTCAGGGGCCAAAGCGATGGCGCCCTTAGCTTGCGTTGCGGCATCCTTGAGATCCCCAAGGAAAGCGTCAGCCTCTGCAAGCAGGAGCTGTGCACCGGCATTCTTTGAATTGCTGGCTAACATTTGGACCGCGCGGTCTCTTGCATCTCTGGCTTTTCCGCCTCCGAGCAGAAGCTTGCCGAGTTCCAGTTGTGCTTCCTCGTTTCCGGGCTGAAGGTCGACCGTCCTCAACAATTCCTGATAAGCATTGCCCCAAGTCTTTTGCTTGATGAAACACTTAGCAAGCTTGAAGTGGGCGTCAGGGGAGGACTTGTCAATCTGGATCGCACGCGAATAGTAGATAACTGCCTCAGGATATTTTCCCTTCGCGAATTCCTGGTCGCCTTGCAAAATGAATTTCTGTCTTTTCGCTGCCGGGTCAGAGGAGCAACCTATGAGAGTCAACGCAAAAAGAACCAGGGCCATGGCGCTGAGGAGCCGGTTAAAGGTGAGTGTCGAGCATGTCTTAGCTTTTCGCATCTCTCTCACTTCATCATAAGAATGGAGGAACACACCCAATTGCTGCAATTCTACGCCCTCTCTCATGAGTTGAGTGCGAGTTCCGCTAGTGTGATTAACTCCCCATAATACAATAACCTACATGAGTCATTTAAGCGTCAAGTAGCCAGCCACTGATTTGTGGCGTGCACCTCGGTGGAGAGAGGCAAGAGGTGTAGGGAAGAGAAGGCCCAAAGTGGATAGAAAAATTCCACTCCCACTGACAACGGCCCAGACTTCTTACGGGACGGAGCTTTTGGCCCTGGCGGCCATAGGCATATATACAACAAAAGACAGGTCTTAGTGAGAGACCACAGACTGCACAAGTGCCGGGGACACTGGCAGCCGTCGTGCAACATGCATGGTTCTGAGTCAATAGCTCTATTGTTGTGGGCGAACTGCGAAGTCTTGGAGTAGTAGAATAGAAGATATTGAGGGCTAGATGGTTCGAAACGGCGAAATTGGTTTAGCTGACGCCAAGCGCGTACTGCGGCGATTCTGGTGGATCTTACCGATCACCACGATTTTGCTCGGAGCAATTGGCTTGGGTGCCGCTCTAGTGCTGCCCAAGAAATACATGTCGCAGACCATGGTGCTGGTGGAGCAGCCCACAGTTGGTCCCGAATATGTAAAACCCGTCGTTACCGAGGACCTGAATCATCGCCTCGCCTCCATGCAGGAACAAGTTCTCAGCCGAACCGGCCTGCAGCCTATCATCGAGAAATTCGGTCTTTACCCCAAAGATCGTGACCGCGTGCACATCGATGATCTCGTCGAGCGTTTGCGGACCGCAGTGACGATCAAGCCCATGGAAGCGACGCCAGGGACACAGAGCCACCAGTTGCCTGGTTTCTACGTAAACGTGACGTTTGACAACCCACGGACAGCGCAGCAGATTTGCTCTGAGATCACGTCCATGATTCTGGCGCAGAACGCCGGGGACCGCCAAAACCAGGTAAAAGTGACTACTGACTTTCTTAGCCAGCAACTGGAAGAGGCCAAAAAAAGCCTGGATGCACAGGACGCAAAACTCGCGCAGTTCAAGCGACAGTATCTGGGATCCCTGCCGGAAGAAGAGCAAACCAATCTGAGTATACTGATGGGGACGAACACGCAGCTCGAAGCCAATACCCAGGCACTCAGCCGCGCGCAACAGGATAAGGCCTTTACGGAGTCACTGCTCAGCCAACAGGAAGCGAATTGGGCAAAATCGCAAACGGGACAAAACCCGGAGACTTCCGAACAGCAGCTTAGCGTTCTGGAAGACCAGCTTACGAATTTGCTGGCGCGCTACACACCGGAGCATCCTGACGTTATTAAGCTCAAGAGTCAGATCGAAGAACTAAAGAAGCAGATGATGGCTGCAACGCCTAAGAACGCGACGCCAGCCATTGGCAGTTTGCCAGCATCTGTGAGCGAGCCGCCACAGATTCAGCAGCTTCGCGCAAAGTTGCGACAGGACGAGATAAATATTACTGATTTGACGCACCGGCAGAGTCAAATCCAGGAACAAATTCACCAGTTGCAGGGGCGCGTGCAGGCGAGTCCCGTTGTGGAGCAGCAATTCAAAGAATTGACTCGAAACTACCAAACCGCGTTGGAATTCTACAATGACCTCCTAAAGAAGCGGCAAAGTGCCGGGGTGGCTGGCGACCTTGAGAGCGAGCAGCAGAGCGAGCAATTTCGCGTTTACGATCCGCCGAGTCTTCCCGACAAGCCGTCGTTTCCGAAGAAGACCATTTTTGCGGGTGGTGGATTGGGGGGCGGGTTTGCTCTCGGTCTGGGGATACTCTTTCTGATCGCGGCCAGCGACAAATCGCTGCACAGCGAACGCGATGTGGAGATTGCCCTCAAGCTTCCCGTATTAGCCTCTGTCCCGGCGCTGGAAGTGGCTGCGAGCCATGCCAGCCGCACGGCAAGACTAGCGGAAAAGACTTACGACGCGGTCACAACAAAGGCCTGAGCGCCTGTTTTTATGAGGAGATGATGAGCCGGATCCACGAAGCTTTGAAAAAGGCGGCGCAAGAACGATCCGCGCTGCTTTCGTCCAAGACATCCCTGGACTTAGTTAACATCTCGGCCGATGTAAGCCGGACAAAGATTTCTGCCGAGGATCGCGCTGCGCCGTTACTTGTCGATCTGCCACCGAAACTAGATTCGTCTTTTCTCAGCTTCGAAGAACTCGCGAAGAAATGTGCACGACCCCAGTGGCAGCCGGATCCGCGAAGCAACGTTTTTGACAGTACACACAGGGACCAAATCGGTGCAGAGAGCTTTCGGACCTTGCGGTCACGACTTTATCAGATTGCAGGAACCCGGAAGCTGAAGAGACTTCTCGTGACGAGCAGTGTTCCCGAAGAGGGCAAGACCTTTGTTTCGGCGAACTTGGCGCAGTCCCTTGCCAGGCAAAACCACAGCCGCGTGCTTTTGATTGATGCGGATCTCCGCATATCCCGTATGCACCAGGTGTTTGGCGCGCCCGCCACACCCGGTCTGACAGACTATCTACGCGGCCAAGCGGATGAGTGCGCAGTGATCCAGACAGGACTGGAGGAGAATTTGTGCCTCATTCCCGGTGGCAGTCCAGTTTCAAACCCCAGTGAACTTATCCTGGGAGCACGCATGAAGCATCTGCTGGAACGCATCAGTCCGGTTTTCGACTGGATTGTTCTGGATTCGCCACCGACGCTGCCGGTCCACGATGCGAGCCTGATTGCTGATCTTTGCGATGGCGTTCTTTTTGTCGTACGAGCGGGCGCAACCGATTTTGAACTGGCGGTGAAAGCGTCCTCTGAATTTCAGGATAAGAGCCTGCTCGGGGTAGTCTTGAATCGCGTCGACAAAAGAGAATCCTACCGTGGCTATTATTACGGGTATCCGAGCGCAGACAAAAAGGAATCCTAGCTGCACGCGATCTCCGATTTAATTTGCGGTCATCGTACACTCAGACGATCCCCAGATCGATCGCCTCGCTATCTAAAACTTCTTTTCCTGGACCTTTTCAGCTAGCAAAAGAGGTTTCGACCGACTCGACCGGTTTCTCACCGCGTTGAAGAAGCCAAAGGATAGGTAAAAGCAGAAGCAGGCCGAACAGGAAAAACACCACGCCACCTCCATGATGAAGCCGGCCGTAAAGAAAGCCAGGATTCACATATTCAGCGAGAATCGTCAAAGTTGCGATCCGGACTCCGTTCTTGACCACCATTATCAGCAAGCCCGCAATCACGAAGACCACCTGTTTCCAGAGGCTGCGCAAGAAGAGGTGCCCGACAACAAGCGCCAGGATGAGTAATGCCAGGCTCGATCGGATACCGCTGCATTCTTTCGCGACCTCGATATTGAAGTGCGCGAGATGAAAGACGAAGCCCTCCCTGAGAGCCGGAACCCCCACGAGATCAAAAATCATTCCAGTAACGCCTGCGGATCCTCTCTGCAGGAAATAAATCGCGCGATTCAGCAGAACTGCAGGAAATGGAATTGTGAGAAAAAGAAAAAGCAAAGGAAATCGTGCATTCTCAAGCGCTGCTCTCCCCAAAAAAAGGGCAAATCCTGAGAGCAATACAAGCACCAGGGCGAACACGTAACCGGCCAGTATGTCAGCTTGTGTCCAGAAAGTGGCAGATTGCCGCGTCCAGATGTAAATGACAATAGAGAGCGAGAAGAGGACACCAGCTAAGGAATAGTCAAACGAAAGCTGCCGAAAAATCTGGCTTTGTTTCATGCAAATCAGCCAAGCGCTAATCAATGGGATGAGAATGACATGCGAGGCGTTGTCATTCGTAAGTGCGAACTGAAGCAGCGCGATGCACGTCTTCCAGAAAAAGGCAACCGAAAGGGAGACCCACAAACCATAGAATACGAAGCGTCTGTGAACCAAGTGAGTATCAGCGTTCAATCGGAGCCTTCCCTGAAAGGAACAGTACACAGTCATTATCCTACAGAAACCTCCGCCGCACACGACGACCCGGAAAGGCACTGATCGCCGCGGACGCGCCACACTAACTTCGTCCCGGGAGCGAACACCAGGAAAGAATTGATGGATTGATAGATTTGAAGCATCCCGCAAAGGGATGCTATGCCACTAGCGCTCACAAGACGGAGTGCCCTGTTGCGAGCAAACCACACAAAGTATGCAAGGTCTTTGGACTAATCGGACCGATGCAAACTTCCTCGCATTCATCCATCAGCTGTCAATGATGCTGTCCTCGGGGTAACCGTATATCCGATACATGTCATTTGGTTCGGAGATTTCGGGCTCACATTCCACCGCAGCTTCACTTGATCTGTTCTAGCGTCCTAGGGATCACTGGATGGTTTCTCCTGTTTCCCTCCGCAAATATGATTCTTGAGTTGGCCGTCAGCGTTAAGGGCATGAATTATGGGCATGATCTTTCCTTCGCCGGAGCGGGGAAACAGGGCGGTGTATCCCAAGAGAAGGGGGCCTTCACCGGATGTTATTCCGCGCTTAAACAAACATTAACCCTTTTGTTTTGTGTTAGCTATGTGCGCCGAAAGGAACCCATTCTATCCCATTATGCGGAAGCAGATTGCAGTTATAGAGCATTGATTTTCACATGCTAGCGTCTCTCGTCTCGTCGCTGTTTCAGCGGTGACAACGCCAATAAATAACTCATTTAGAATCAGCAACATATGTCCGGACATCGGCGACGTCGAGGCTCCCAGGTACAAGCTCTATTGGCACAGCAATTGCCCTATGAGGAGTAACCGCCGGGTGTGACCCTAACGGCGATAGCCTGCTGCGAAAGTCAGTACGCCCTGAGGAGGAACTAACTTCGTGGACACTTTACTGGGAAGCATGGAAGCAGGTTCTTTCGCGAAGCAGTCTTGGTACGCGCTCCAAGTCCGCTCCCGCAAAGAGAACTATGTTGCCTCTCAGATTATGGGACAAGGGTATGAGTGCCTTCTTCCCACGTACAAGTGCATCCGAAACTGGTCGGACAGGCGGAAAGAAGTGGAACAACCACTCTTCCCCGGTTATTTGTTTTGCCGATTCGACTTCCAGCAACGGAGACCGCTAATTCTCACTCCAGGCGTCCTCCAGATCGTGGGAACCGGGCGCACACCAGTGCCCGTGTCCGAGGACGAGATCCAAGCGCTGAAACTGGCGGTGTCGTCGGGGATACCCAAGCAGCCATGGCCTTACTTGGAAGTGGGTCAGCGGGTCCGCGTGAATTACGGCACTTTGACGGGGCTCGAAGGCATCCTTGTCAACTTAAAAGGGAATCATCGAGTGGTTCTTTCCGTGACATTGCTTCAGAGGTCGGTGGCGATGGAAGTTGACACGGCGTGGCTGACGCCTGTCAAGGAAACTGTACGCAGCAGCGTGACACCAGGAATTCTCCGCCCAATTCGAGCGACGCTGGGTAGTTAGGTCCTACGGTATCGCAAGTGGAGCAAGAAGAATGAGCCCAACCGAATTAAGAGTGCGGCGAGCGGAAGACATACCCAATTTTGAGGTTCGCGCCCATCTGTCTATGCTCAATATGGGGAATACGCCTCCGCGCACCCTATTGAATGAAGACGCTTTTGTGTCCATGCTGTACTTGGAGCGCCGCCGAGCGGAGCGCGCGCGCAAACGGTTTGTTTTGATTCTGGTGGACGTGAAAAAAGTATTTGGCGCCACTCGCCAAAAGGACCGGACCATCCAGGCTCTGACCAGTTCAGTTGCGGACGCAACGCGTGAAACGGACATCATCGGCTGGTATCTGGAGAACAACCTGATCGGAGTGATCGGAACGGAACTTGGGAAAGCCACGAATAAGGTCGTCCAAGAGAGGTTTCTCGATAAACTTCGGAATAACTTTGAGTCAACGCTAGGAATGGAAACAAGCGCATCCATCTCGGTCTCGTTCCACTTCTTTCCCGAGGAATACGAGGAAGGGGTGGACGACCACTCGGCGAATATTAATCTCTATCCGGAATTCAAGAAGCGAGAGACTTCGAAAAGAGTTCCGCTAGCAATCAAGCGCTGCATTGACGTGGCCGGGAGCGCTGCGGCGTTGTTGTTCCTTTCTCCTGTTTTCGCGGCCATCGCCGTAGCGATCAAGCTTTCTTCGAAGGGGCCGGTGCTCTTCAAGCAGCAACGGCTGGGCCAGTATGGAAAGCCCTTCACGGTGCTGAAGTTCCGCTCAATGCGCACGGACTGCGACGCGAAAATTCACCAGCAATACGTCGAGCAGTTCATTGCTGGTCAGGTAGACGGGAATTCAGAAGGGGCAGCCAAACCGGTCTTCAAGATCCAGAAGGATCCGCGGATTACGCCGATCGGGCGATTTATCCGCAAGACCAGCCTTGATGAACTACCTCAGTTCTGGAATGTGTTGCGCGGAGATATGTCGCTCGTCGGCCCGCGTCCCCCAGTTGCTTATGAATTCCGCGCGTACGAAGTATGGCACCGGCGTCGGGTGCTGGAAATTCAGCCGGGCATCACAGGTTTGTGGCAGGTGGAAGGGCGAAGCCGGACGCGTTTTGACGATATGGTACGTTTGGACCTCAAGTACGCACGTGCCTGGACCATATGGCTGGATCTTAAGATCCTAGCTCAAACGCCAGTTGCTGTTCTTCAGGGCGAAGGCGCCCACTAGCACAGCAGGGTTCGTTACCTGACGCCTTCTGTCTTAGGTTGGCAGAACCCAAGCTATCCACTCTTAAATATAAGGAAGCGAAACAAAGACTTCCTGTTTAATTGCTGCGTGTAGCGCCGGTGTCCCCGTGTTCCGTGCAGCCCTACTGAAGTGTCAAGGAGTTCCTCTATGCGTATCGGCGTCATTGGTTATGGTTACTGGGGGCCGAACATCGTTCGGAATTTCCACTCTCAAGACAATTGTGAAGTAGTTCTAGTGGCAGATCGCAACCCTAAGTGTGAAGGCCGGTTGAAGAAAGTGTTTCCGTCCATTGCCTTTACGACAGACGAAAATGAGATCCTAACATCGCCAGTCATCGACATCGTGGCGGTGGTCACCCCGGTTTGGACCCACTACGAACTTGCAAAACATGCTTTGGAGAATGGCAAGCATGTGTTCGTCGAGAAGCCTTTTACAGACAAGACCGCGCAGGCGGAAGAGTTGATTGAGTTGGCGGAACGCAAGAACTTGAAGATCATGGTGGACCACACGTTTTTGTTCACCGGCGCCGTCAAGAAGATCAAAGAACTCGTCGAAAAGAAGGAGCTTGGAGATTTATATTATTACGATGCCCTTCGCGTAAATCTGGGTCTCTTTCAACATGACGTAAACGTGATTTGGGACTTGGCACCGCATGATTTGTCGATTATGGACTATGTCATATCCGAAAAGCCCGAAGCGGTTGTGGCGACCGGAGAGAAGCACTTAAACGGTGTCGAGGACGTTGCCTTCATTACGGTCTATTTTCCCAAGCGTATCATTGCCCACGTCAATGTGAACTGGCTCTCACCCGTAAAAGTGCGGACAACTCTGATCGGTGGCGAGAAGAAAATGCTGGTCTGGAATGACTTGGAGGCCGACGAGAAAATCCGAATTTACGACAAAGGCGTAAGCATGTCGGCGAATCCAGGCAACCTGCATCAGCTGCTGGTGAGCTACCGGTCCGGCGACATGTGGGCGCCACAACTGGAGCAGATAGAGGCACTCCGGGCCGAAACCGCCTATTTCCTGAAGTGCATAGAAGGGAATGTGAATCCATTCAACGACGGGCAAGCTGGCTTGCGTGTGGTCAAGATCCTTGAGGCAGCTGATCGATCGGTGCGCAGCCGGGGACAGGCGATAGCACTGTGAACGAATACGTCTGCATCGCGCCCAGCGTGAAATTGGGGAAAGATGTAAAGCTGTCCAAGTTCATCAACCTTTACGGGTGCGAGATTGGTGATGAAACGAAGATAGGCGCCTTCGTGGAAATCCAGAAGAATGCCCGCGTGGGCCGCCGCTGTAAGATTTCCAGTCACACGTTTATTTGCGAAGGTGTAGAGATTGAAGACAACGTCTTTATCGGACACGGCGTGACCTTCATCAATGACACCTACCCGCGGGCAACCGCTCCCGGCGGCGGTCTGCAGACAGAGACTGATTGGAAGGTCGAAAAAACCAGGATTTGCAATGGAGCGTCGGTCGGTTCCGGATCCACAATCCTGAGCAATCTCACGGTTGGCGAAAGGGCGATTGTGGGGGCGGGCAGCGTGGTGACCAAGGATGTGCCCGCGAACGCGGTTGTGGCGGGGAATCCCGCCAAGTTCCTGAGGTTTGTGAATGAGGAGAAAAAGTAGCATGGCCAATACGATGAAAATCCCGTTTCTTGATCTTGTGACGCCTCATCAGGAGCTCGAAGCAGAGCTCTTGGCTGTGGTCAAGAAGGCTTTCAGCAACGCAGGGTTTATTGGCGGGCCGATGGTTGAGGAATTTGAACACCAGTTCGCAGACTTCTGTGGCACGAAATACTGTGTGGGGGTGAATAGCGGGACCGACGCCCTCCGGTTTGCATTTATGGCGGCGGGTGTCGATCAGGGAGACATCCTCGTCACTGTCCCGCACACATTTATCGCCACGACAGAAGCGATCACTCAAGCAGGAGCGCACATCCGTTTCGTTGACATCCATGAGCAAACCTACACGATGGATCCAGCGAAACTGCGCGAATATCTTGAAACGCGCTGCCAGTTTGACAGCAGTAGCGGAAAGCTGATTGAGCGCGATTCAAAGCGCCGCGTGGCTGGAATTGTGCCTGTTCATCTCTACGGACAAACGGCCGACATGGACCCGATCATGGATTTGGCCGAGAAGTACAGCCTCGTTGTCATTGAAGATGCATGCCAGGCGCACGGAGCCGAGTATTTCTCCAAGAAAGAGAACATCTGGAAACGCGCGGGGTCGATCGGCAAGGCCGCTGCCTTCAGCTTCTACCCGGGCAAGAATCTCGGCGCCTGCGGCGAGGGCGGAGCGATCACTACAAACGACGAAGGCATGGCGACGCGCATGAAAATGATTCGCGACCACGGTCAATCGAAGAAGTATTACCACGACATCGAAGGCTACAACGGCAGGCTGGATTCTATCCAGGCGGGCTGGCTTTCCGTGAAACTCCGGCATCTGGCGAGCTGGAATGAATTGCGCCGGTCACACGCGCATCGTTATCACAGATTGCTGGCCGAGGCCGAGGAGGCCATCGTAGCCCAGGTGGAGGCACCGTGGTCGAAGGGTGTTTATCATCTTTACGTGGTGCGCGTGCAAGAACGGGAAGCGCTCCAGGGTGCGCTTGCGGAAGCTGGGATTGGCACCGGAATTCACTATCCGATTCCACTGCACCTCCAGAAGGCCTATCAGCACCTTAACTACAAGCAGGGCGACTTCCCGGTCACCGAACGCGTTGCCGCAGAGATCGTGTCGCTGCCGATGTTCCCCCAAATGACGAATGAACAAGTAGACGAGGTTACGAAGAGATTGAAAGAATTCGCCAGCGCCCGCGTTTCTTCCGCTCGCTAATCTGATTAACTTCGTCCCGTTCACCAGCGCGGTGCAACTGTTTCTATGCAATCCCTCACAATGCCCCGATTGGATCGGTTCATAACGATGTACATGTACTGGCCCCTGGTGCGCTTGATGGGGAACACCACAGGTGAGTGTGTGCCAATACTTGCGTATCAAAGTATCTCAAAAAACCTGTTTGGGCAGTCTCATCCGTACTACCAGATCAACACTGCTCCAGAAGTATTTTCCCAACAGATGAGATGGCTCAAGAGCCAGGGGTACGAGGGAATCCACCTGTCGGACATGCTCGACGGACTTGCTTCCGGGCAGAACATGTCAAAGCGCGTAGTGATTACTTTTGATGATGGATATCGAGACTTTTTAACGGAAGGGTTTCCAGTAATGAAGCAGTGCGGGTTCACTGCGACAGTGTTTTTGGTTACGGACAGAATCCGAACGACCCCGATGCGATATGAAGGGGTGGATTACCTCACATGGGGAGATGTTCGCGAATTGCATGCGGAAGGGATTCGATTCGGTTCGCGTACGGTGACGCATCCGGATCTGCGTTCCTTGGAACCGGACCAGATCGATTATGAGCTTGGATACTCAAAGGAAATCATCGAACAGGAAATTGGCGCAGCAGTGGAATCATTCTCTTACCCCTTCCCTTTTCCGGAGGAAGACCGGGACTTCGCTCGATTCATCGGAGACACCTTGGAGAATGAGGGCTTCAAG
Source organism: Candidatus Acidiferrales bacterium (assembly GCA_963702915.1). Lineage (GTDB taxonomy): Bacteria > Acidobacteriota > Terriglobia > Acidiferrales > UBA7541 > Acidiferrum. The sequence continues at coordinate 3,264,447 of OY969770.1, read as the reverse complement.
AATGGAGTTTCCAATATAATTGGTCGTGTCCACAGGATGAGCAATCCGTTTTTCCTTCCCCGTCTGCCGATTAATTCGTGGGATACACCGAAGATGCTGAAAGCTAAATTGACGGGCGGTTACGACTGGATGCACTTGCTGCAATGGTGCCACAAACTCGTGAATCACAATGTGACAATGATGCAGGCTACCGGGAAGCAGCCGAGCTCTACGATTTAGTGGCATCAACGGAGTGCTTAAGGGAATAATTAGTTCATGGGAAAAGGAGAGCCACCCCACGTGGCCTGATTTGTGCAGCGATATGAACGCGTTGCCCCAATACGTACTGATCACGCCCGCGCGCAATGAGGCGGATTATATTGAACTGACCCTCAAATCTGTGGTGGCACAAACAGTGCAACCCATCAAATGGGTAATCGTAAGTGACGGTTCGACCGACGGCACGGACGACATCGTAGGGAGGTATGCCGCAATTCACCCCTGGATAGACCTGATCCAGATGCCGGAGCGGCAGGAGCGGCATTTTGCCGGAAAGGCTCTCGCTGTCAGCACCGGGTACATAAGACTTGCCGAATTGAACTTCGACATAATAGGCAATTTGGACGCCGATGTCTCTTTCGATGCGGACTATTTTGCATTCCTCATGGCTAGATTTGCGGAGAATCCGAAACTAGGAGTGGGTGGCACGGCGTTTCTCGAAGGGAATCTGGCCTACAACTACGAATTCGTCGGCCTCGAACATGTGTCTGGAATGTGCCAGATGTTCCGACGCGAGTGCTTTGAGGCCATTGGTGGTTACCCGGCCATCAGGTCGGGAGGGATCGACTTGTTGGCCGTATTGAGGGCGCGGGTGAAAGGTTGGGAAACAAGAACATTTGTCGAGAAGAGCTTTGTGCACCATCGCACCCAAGGTGGTGCTTTGCACACCGGGCTTCGCGGCAGGCTGAATATGGGCCGGAAAGATTACCTTCTGGGCAATCACCCGTTGTGGGAGATCTTTCGAAGTCTCTATCAAATGAAACACAAACCCTACATTATAGGGGGCCTTCTGGTCCTCTCCTCCTTCATCTGGAACTCAATTTGCGGGGTTGAGAAAACGATTCCTCCTGAACTCATGGCGCTTCGCCGCAGCGACCAAATGAAGCGCTTGAAGGCTGTCTTTCAGCGACGTTTTGGAGCAACAGCCACACTTATCTGAAGGGACGATGCTCATTTAGCGGCCCCGGATCTAGCTGTGGCCAAGGAGGCCCCGCATGAATGTTTGCGGCAGGGATATTAAAGTTGAGGGACGATTTATTCGGATTGCCCGGTTGGATGGCGACAAATACACTTTTCCGGACGATCCAGAGGTAGTGGTAGACGGCCTGCGCAATTGCGGTAGGCGAATCGACCTATTCACATTCCTTCAGAGACTGCCAGAAATTTCACCGAAATACAGTTACCCAATGGAGTGGGATAACCTGGCCGTCCTCCCAGTGTCTACCTTTGAGCACTGGTGGACGAAGCAAATCAATTCGTTCCCCCGCAACCGCGCCCGGCAAGCCGAAAAGAAGGGCGTTGTAATTCGGGAGATGCCAGTAGATGAAACCCTCTTTAAAGGAATTGTTGAGATTTATAACGAGTGCCCCGTACGTCAAGGAAAGCGCTTTCCCCATTACGGAATGAGTCTCGAGAGAGTGCGTACCTATGCGTCAACGTTTCTCGATCGCAGTATCTACATCGGGGCGTTTCTCGGAGACACCATGATTGGGTTTATTAAATTGGTCACAGATGAATCGCAGACGCAGGCATGCATGGTGCATATCCTCTCGATGGTTCGACACAAGGACAAAGCTCCTACGAACGCACTGATTGCTGCAGCTGTACGATGCTGCGCTGATCGCGGAATTCCATTCCTTGTGTACGAGCACTTTTCCTATGGCAAGAAGCAAGGGGACAGCCTGAGTCACTTTAAGGAGGTCAATGGGTTTCAACGCGTGGACCTGCCTCGCTACTATATCCCATTAACTCGCATCGGTCAGGTCGCTCTCCGTCTCGGACTGCACCACAGGTTTGTTGACCGACTCCCGGGTTCTCTGACCACCACGTTCCGGGAGCTCCGGAGAGCTTGGCATAGCCGCGGTTCCCGTTCATCGGCAGAAGCCACCTAGAGGAGAAAGCGTGCCGGGAATAGTTGGACTTGTCACTAAAATGCCTCGCGCGTGGGCGGAGCCGCAACTAGAGCGGATGGTTAAGGCCCTTCACCACGAACATTTCTACGTGAAAGATACCTGGATCGATGAGTCGCGGGGTGTCTATGCTGGATGGGTTGCGCGAGAGCATTCTTTTTCAGATGGAATGCCCCTACGGAATGAACGCGATGATGTCGTTCTCATTTTCTCCGGAGAGGAGTATCCGGCGCCGGGAACGGTACGCCATCTCAAAAAGCAAGGGCACGAATGTGCTGAGGATGGCCCCTCCTATCTGGTTCACCTCTATGAAGAAGATCCGGGTTTCCACAAAAACCTCAATGGCCGCTTCCATGGCTTGGTCGTCGATCGCAACCGTTCCACGGCAACTCTATTCAACGACCGCTACGGAATGCATCGCCTCTATTGCCATGAGGCGAAGGATGCTTTCTACTTTGCCGCGGAAGCGAAGGCGATTCTAGTTGTGCGCCCAGAACTCCGCACGGCCAACCTCAAGAGCTTGGGAGAGTTTATCGCCTGCGGGTGTGTTCTGGAGAACCGAACCCTCTTTGAGGGAATCTCTGTGCTTCCGGGTGGTTCGGCGTGGACTTTTCGAGCCGGCTCGATCGAGAAAAAAAACAGGTACTTTACGCCGCAGGAGTGGGAGCAGCAAGGAGCTCTGGATAGAGAATCCTACTACCAAGGGCTCCGAGAGGCCCTTTCGCGGAATCTACCACGTTACTTCAACGGCGAAAGTCCAATGGGGATTTCCCTTACAGGGGGTCTTGACACGCGGATCATTATGGCGTGGCAAGAAGCTCCTCCTAGATCACTCCCCGGTTACACATTTAGAGGGCCATATCGCGAGTGTCATGACGTTGTGGTTGCGCGGCAAGTGGCCAAACTTTGTCAGCAGCCCCATTCGGTGATCACGGTGGGAGATGAATTCTTATCGCGATTCCCGCACTACGCTGAGAGAAGTTTGTATCTTACAGACGCGTGCGTCGACGTGAGCCGTTCGTCGGACCTGTTCGTCAGCGAGAAGGCCCGCGGAATCGCGCCGGTAAAGATTGTGGGAACCTATGGGAGTGAAGTGATTCGTCATGCGCGAATGTTTAAGCCAGTCGAGCCCACTGCGGGTTTAATCCGTCCTGAGCTGCTTTCGTATGTTCACCAGGCCCGTTCAACTTACAACTCGCTAATTCGAGAAAATCCAACCACATTCGCCGCCTTTCGGCAAACACCCTGGCAACACTATGGAGTCCTGGCCCTTGAACAAACCCAACTCACAGTTCGCTCTCCGTTTTTAGATAATGATGTCGTGCGAGCCGTCTTCCGGGCGCCAGCCACTGACTCCGAGGACGCCGATGTGCGCCTGCGGCTAATCCGAGATGGCAATGAAGTCCTCAGCCATATTCCGAGCGACCGGGGGGTCGTCGCGGGTTCAGGACGTCCCTTTGCCATGGCCTCCAGGGGGCTTCTCGAATTCTCATTCAAGGCGGAGTACGCTTACGATTATGGAATGCCCCAGTGGGTTTCAAGGATTGACCACTTTTTTTCGCGGCTGCGCCTGGAACGTCTTTTCCTTGGCAGGCACAAGCTGTGCCACTATCGCGTATGGTATCGGGACGCCCTCTCCACTTATGTGCGGGAAATGTTGCTCGACCGGCGAACACTCTCCCGGCCATACTTGGAACCCAAAGGAGTAGAAGCCGTCGTAGATGGCCACCTCAAGGGAGGCCTGAACTATACCAGCGAAATTCACAGGCTGCTCTCGTTGGAGTTGCTGCATCGCCTCTTCTTGGATGACAGATGAAGCTGCAGCACAAGCCCCCAGCCGTGCCCGAGCTATCATAGGATGAGCCCATCACTCGCCACCATTATCTGCGCCGTTGGAATCGCCGGACTCTTTTTTCTGGATCGAGATAATACCGTACGGACATCCAAGGGTCTCTGGCTGGCAGTAGCATGGCTATGGATCGTTGGGTCCAGGCCCGTATCCGCTTGGCTAGGCGTCTCGCCCGCCAATGGGACCAATGTTCAACTTGAGGGTAGCCCGCTCGACGCGGCTGTCTTCGGGATTCTCTTGGCGGCTGCCGTCATTGTACTGATCCTCCGGGGCCGGCGGACGCGCACCTTCCTCACCGCAAACGGGCCAATTTTGATCTATTTCCTCTATTGCCTTGTGAGCGTCCTTTGGTCCGATTTTCCAGATGTGGCGTTCAAGCGGTGGATTAAGGCCATTGGCGACCTGGCGATGGTCCTCATCGTTGTAACGGATGTAGACCCGACAGCCGCGCTCGGGCGCCTTTTTTCTCGTATCGGCTTCCTTTTGTTGCCTACTTCAATCCTTCTTATCAGGTATTACGATTATCTTGGTCGCGGCTACACTCCAGACGGAGAGCCAATGAATACCGGAGTGGCGGTAACCAAAAACATGCTGGGAGTCTTGTTACTTGTCATCTCGCTTGGCGCGGTGTGGCGCATTCTAACTCTCCTCCGTGACAAGGGTCAGCCCAACCGCGGTCGACACCTGCTGGCACAAGGTGCGTTGCTCGCGTTTGGCATGGCCCTCTTCAAGATGGCTGATTCCGCGACGTCATTATCCTGCTTTGTTCTCGGCACGATCCTGCTCCTGGCGACAGGATTGCCGAGCATCAGACTTCGTCCTGGCCGAGTGCATCTACTCGTTGCGGGAATCGTGCTTGCAGCGACGCTTGCAATGCTGCTCGGTGGTCAATCCGGTGTGACTCATGCGCTTGGCAGACAGTCGAACCTAACCGGACGCACAGAAATCTGGGCGGCCGTGATTCCGGTATGTCCAAACCCGCTCGTAGGCGCCGGGTTCGAAACCTTCTGGCTCGGCCCGCGGTTGGACATGGTATACGAAAATCTCTCCAAGTACATGCACGTCAACGAGGCGCACAATGGTTACGTCGAGGTTTACCTGAACCTCGGGTTCGTGGGAGTGGGATTGATCATTACGATTTTTTTCAGTGGCTATCGTCGTGCCGTGGCTGCTTTTCGCCGCGAGCCTGCCATCGGCGGCTTAATGTTGGCCTACGTCGCCGCCGCCGCAGTCTACAGCGCAACCGAGGCCGGATTCAGATCGCTAGATCCGATATGGATTTTCCTGCTCCTCGCCGTCATAGCCTCGAGCGGTGTCGCCTCCGGTATCAGCTCGATGGAACCGGTGGGCGAGTCGCAAGGCTTGCAGAATTATCGAGTTGAACGGCAAGAACACGGCGAGCCCACCGGCTCCCGCGCGAGCCGTGCCATTCGCTTGAGGTGAGGGGCTGAGAAGAAGCCTCAGGCTCCTCCGAGGAACCACCTGTCGTGCACTGTCGGCGAGTGCTCCGCACTTAGGTCCAGGCGCTATAGGGACTGTTTAAATTCGATTGCAGCTTTCTGGAGAACGCCGATATCCTTCGCGGGAGAAGAGGCGATCGAGGGCAGCGACACAAGGGAGTGGTCCATCCACGATGGCTATCATGTATGAGGTTCGTGCTCCGACGGATACGAAGCCTATTTCGACAGTTGAAATCGAAATTGGATTGCTCACTGGCTGTCAGGACAGGCCATACGCATTTGGCTTGGCAATGGCCCTGATATCGAAGCATGTGCGCCTGGACGTCGTTGGCAGCGACGAAGTAGACAGTCCAGAGATGCATTCTTCCCTGAAGCTGCATTTTCTGAACCTGCGAGGGAATCAGCGGCAAGAAAGTAACCCTGTAAGAAAGATCTCAAGATTGTTGATTTACTACGCGAGGCTCATCCGTTATGCGACGCGTACCGAGGCCAAGATCCTTCATATTTTGTGGAACAACAGGTTTGAGTCCTTCGACCGAACTCTGCTGATGCTGTATTACAAGATGCTTGGCAAGAAGATTGTTCTGACAGTGCACAATGTAAATCAAGCCAGGCGGGACTCGAACGACTCACTGCTCAATCGTCTTACTCTGAGAATTCAATATCGACTGAGCGATCACATCTTCGTTCACACGCAAAAGATGAAGAGCGAACTCGCGGAAGATTTTGGGGTACGAGAAGGGGCGGTCACTGTCATCCCATTCGGCATTAACAATGCCGTACCCCGCACCGATTTGACCCCCTCTGATGCAAAGCGCCATCTGGGCATCGAGGCTGGTGAAAAAGCTATCTTATTCTTCGGCCGGCTCCGGCCCTACAAGGGTTTGGAACACCTCTTGGCTGCTTATCAGCAACTCGCCACCCGTCGGCCGGATTACCGGCTGATTATCGCGAGCGAGCCCAAAAAAGGTTCCGAGGAATACTTCGAGGAGATTCAGCAAACGATTCGCCGCGTTGACAGCCAGGGTCGGATAATCAGCAAGATCCAATTCATTCCGGACAAAGAGATGGAGCTATACCTAAAAGCTGCAGATGTTTTGGTACTCCCCTATAAAGAGATATTCCAAAGCGGCGTGCTCTTCCTGGCCTACAGTTTTGGCCTCCCCGTGGTTGCCGCGGATGTAGGCTCCTTTCGCGAAGAGATCATCGAAGGCAAGACAGGGTTTCTGTTTAACCCTGGCGATGCGGTGGACTTGGCCAACGCAATCGAGAGATATTTCGAAAGCGAGCTATACAGGAATCTCACGAATCGGAGGCAGGAGATACGCGAGTACGGCAACACACAACATTCGTGGGACGCGGTGGGGGAGAAGACGGTGGCCATATACGCAGAATTATTGGAAGGGCAGCCGTCGTGACACTGTTTGTATCGATTCCTGTCCCGGCGTTCATCGCGCAGGTTTCGATTGCCGGCACACTTCACTTGGCGATTGCACAGACGCGGCCACCTGAAGCGGGTCGAGCGTCCAACGCGCGGGCGAAGTCGGCGCGGTTCAGTTACTGTTGACGGTGGCGTTGAGAACCGTCGGCGGTTGAGGTTGCGAGCCTGTTGAAGCCCAGAATAACGGGGTTTCCACAATATAAGATGCGGTCCCCGTCGTGCCAGAAAAAGCGGTCGTGAGCGTCAGAGACGTCGAACTTTGTACCGAGGCGATAGTATAAGGCTGGCCGGCAATATAAATGAATGCATGATTCCAAGAGTTGTCCGCTGCGAAACCACTGCCAGTAATCGTCGTGCTTCCGTTGGTGGCTGCAAGCGTCCCGCTTGGTGCCTTGGCGGCCCATCTCATCATAATGTTCTGATAGTAGCTGTAGGTCCCGCTGTTAGTCCCGTTCTCGTTGCTGAAGAGCCTGATGTTGTTTAAGCTGCCTCCGGTGTCTGTAACATAGGCGTTGCCGATGAACGTGCCCTGCTCCGAGAAGACAAACAGGGTTGCGATTCCATTGGTCAGGTCCCAATTCATCGAGAAATAGTAAGTTTGTTGTGGTGTCAGGTTAATGCAAGCGGAATGCTGAACCGGGTGATTTTCTATCCTAACGCCAAAACTCGGACATTCATTGTTGAACTGCATATCGGCATACAATCCCGAGACGTCTTGAATCATTATCATGTCCCAATCATTACCGTTGCTTTGACCCGGGAAGCCTAGAGTCAAGCACGTCGTGACGGTGATGTTCTTTGAGGAGACTCCGCTGAACGCGAAATTTCCTATTACGTCGTTAGCTGAGTCCAGGTGAGCATAGTTGTTGTGGTTCAGTGATTGCGCTGGATAGAGCGTGCCACCCGTGCCGTTCATCTGCACGGGGCCCAGATTCGAGCAACCTTGGTACGCTCCAACCTCAAAAGCACCTTCTGGCAAGGACTCAAAATAACATTGCGATCCCACCGTACACACACTACTCACCGTTCCAGCATTAGCAATCGCGGTCGTAAGCGGCGTTCCTGGAGTGCTAGTGTCCATTGGCACAATGAGATCTACCGGCAGTGCGGACCATGTTTGCGCATGGAGGACCGGGGCAATAAGTAGCAAGAAGCAAACGAGGATTGCCTGCTTCATAAGATTGTCTTTCATGTGATAGCGTGAGCGCACCAGGTGCTTCCAGCACCTCACTCTTGTCATCGCCTGTGCCCGCGTCGAAACAACCCGTTCCTGCGTTGGCATCACCATCGTTACTGTTGTCATTTGCGTCACCTAATTAACCGTCGCTGTCAAGCCAGTCGGCGGCTGGGGTGGATTACCTGAGACTGTTAGTGCATAGCAACCGCTCTCATTGAAATTTGCAAGTTGCGGCCCCGTACCATTTGGAAGTCCACCAAGACTAAGATAGCAATCCATCGCCGGGTTGCTATTCGTCAGGCCGGCCATTCCGGTGCTACCCGTTCCGCCGGTACACATGGAAACATTGGTAACCAAAGAGCGAACGAAGGTGCCGCTACTGCAGATTGACAGATTTCCGCCAGTAACGTCCGGCCCGATCAGCGGCCACGCTTTACCGCTCGGCCACCAAGCTGGCTTAGCGGAGTAATAGAACGAGGCCGGTAACGTATGGCTCGAAGGACAAGGGTTAGTGTAGGGAGCTTGCACGCCGGTCAAGGCCGTCGGCACTTCACTGCAATTGAATCGAGGCGAGCCGAAACCTGTCGCTGAGTCCGCATTGCCCCAGAGCATTACTGTTGCCTGAACGTTGGGGTCACTAGGTACACTGTCTCCGCCCCCGATCTGGTAAACGCTGGCAGAACTGCCGTTCTGATAAGTGGTGTTGACACCGCTCGTTCCCAGCACATTCCCGATGATGTTATAGAACCTGTGGTACGAATAAAGTTCTACGGGCGTGTTGGCGTAAGGATTGTTGCATACTTCGTAAGAGGCCGAACTAAACGAAGAACCGCTCGCATAGCAAACGGGCATGGGACCAAAAAAGAAGTTCCGGAAGGCTGTATCTAGGTTGCCCGTGCCGTGAATGTTGTCGGCGTCGAACTGGTTCGCTATATTCCCTTCAAGGAGATTCGTGTCCACACCGCCCGAGTGTTCTCCAAAGAAATTCTGATTATACCCAGCAGATTCGATATAGTAATTGTTCATATCGAAGTTATACGCGACCACCGACCCGCTACAGGTTCCGTTCCAGATGACCGGAGAAGCAATCGCGTGAAAAATGTTGTTCTCGATGAGCATGTGCGAGGCGCTGTTGCAGACAACCCCGTAGGAACTCGTCACCTGATTCTGTGTCTGGAAGAAGTAGGAGTTATCAACAGTGTCATTTGTTCCGTAATTTGCCTGAACGTGTGCCAAGTTAGTGTCAATGATGGCCACGCCCTTGACCCAACAATTGGAGCAATTGGTCTGGTAGATGCCATCAGTGCCTGAGCTTCCCGAGACGTTTAATTCCAAGTCCTCAACCCCGTCATATTGGATAGGCGACATGGCCCACCACGCAGACATGCTGTTCGACGTAGACCAGTTCGACATGCCCAGCGGCGGACTTATCCCAACCGCGACATTCGTGCCGGAGCAAGAAGAGCCTACTGTTGTCACTCCATTACAACTGGTAACAATAGAAATTTGCTCTTGATGAAAGCAGTCTCCTGGGTCATTCGCCCCGCCTGGACAGCGGGCGTTTTGGGTTTCTCCGTCTATGCTGTAAGGACCGGCATTGCCAGGAGCAACGTATGGTCCCGTGTAAGAGCTGCTGCTTCCCAGCACCAGGACTCCACCATTGTCGATCGTGGAATCGAGTTGGTCTAAAATGATGGGATTGCCGACCTTCAAATTCGGGACGGAAGCCAAAGTAAGGGTCGCAGTCCCCTGAGTGGTGGCGCCCGAAACGGTAGTCAAGTTGTTCGGGCTATTGCCGGAGTTTCCTCCAGAATTGACCACGTTGATGCCCGCTCCGCCACAGGAACCCGTCACGTTGAGGATGGTCTGGTTGGCTCCCGCGCCTCGCAAGGTCACATTGGAGATGCCAGACAGGCTAAGACAGGCGAGACTGTAGGTGCCAGCAGGCAGGAGCACATAAGTGTTCGCCGGTGCCGAGGTCCACGCGGACTGAATCTCCGCGGCTGTTGAACTGGAACCGTTTGTAGTTACCGTGGTGCAAGCACTCGTGACACATTGCGTTCGATTGGTGGGGATACCACCGGTAACTCCTGCGGCGCCCCAGTTGATCGCACGACTTGGAGTGAGAATGCCCGACCATTGTTGGCCGCACGAAAGATTCGCGCACACGAGCAAAACAAACGAAATAGCCGGGATAGAAGCAAGAAATCTACGGTAAATTATCATTACATTGGACTCCTGTGATCGCAGATGGCTGTTCCACGCGCGTATCAAGGTCCTGTCCAGCGCCTGACGATGGTCGCAAAGCGAGCGACAAAGGACATTCTCGGTCAGGTGCGGCAAGGAGACGCTTCAACTTTCTGTCGCTCTCTGGCATTAACGAGCGATTTTAAAGTTGTCCCCCTCGTTACTGCGCCACAGTTTAGATTAAGCTCCCAGCAGGAAACAATTGCTACTGTTCCGGAGAACAGATTGCGAGCAGGGTCCGAACCTGTGCCAAATCCTGTACCTTTGCTAAGTTTCGCCTTTTGAGTGAACTACGTGCCTGAAGTCGATGCAAATGGACTCAAATCCGATGCGGAGAATGTGCTGCGCCTCAGGCCTTTGACAGTACCAAGCCTCATAGTAGAGTCTTCACACATCAACGTAATATTAAATTGATAAATGGATTTGTCGGCGGCTGCGATGGATTAGTCGGGGATGTTCATCCGTTTCTGTCCATAGCAACTTTTCGCGTTGAAGCTTCGTGCGGCGCCCGTCCCGTTGGGGGGCCCTGCCATAACGACCGCATAACAATCCGCGGCCGGAATCGTATATGCGTGGCCTGCATAGCCGGGCACATTGCCTCCGCTGACGTCCGGGCCTATAGGGGGCCATGGTTTCGTTGCGGGCCACCAGTTCGGCTTGCTGCTTAAATAAAATGAGGCGGGCATAGGAGGTTGCCCAGCGCCCGTATCGCCTTTGGTTGGAATGGGATTTGCGAAGTTCGTTATTCCGCTCGGGACTTCCGAGGTACTGGCACAAGTGGTGGTCCATCCTATGTCCGAGGAGTTTCCGCAAAACCGAGTGCCCGATACCGTATCGTAGTTCCCCCAGTTCATAATCGTCCTGCCTACGTTCGGGTCGTTTGGAACGCCGTTTCCGAGGCCGATTTGCTCGATTGCTGAAATTGCCCTGACTGAACCAGAGTTTGCGATATTCGATTGGTAGTTGGTGAATACAGATGCTCCAATGACGTTGCCCACGATATTATAGAATCTTGAAAGAGCGTTAATCCGCAGGGCACCGAGTCCGTTCGTGGTTCTATTGCCGTTGTTTGGCTGGAAGCCGTTCCAGAAATTTCGGAAAGCCGTTTGAAAATGATGGGCGCCATGAAAATTGTCGCTGTAGAGGCCCGCGCCTTGGTTTCCTTCCGCTAGCATGTAGTCGTCGCCCGCAGCATGTGGATAGTATCCCTGCTGTTGATAGGTAAAGTTGCCGCGACCGGAGTCATAAAGGTTATTGATGTCAAAATTGTAGGAAATCACGCAGCCGGAACACGTAGCGGTCATCACGAACGGAGAGCTACATTGCTGGGAGATATTGTTTTGCATCAATGAATCCGATGCATTGGCGAATTCTGCCGCGTAACTGCTGGAGCTTTGGTTCGCGGTTCGGTAAAAGTAGTTGTCCTGCACGGTTGAGTGCGGGCTCTGCCAAGCCATTACATGAGAGCGAGTCGGATCAATGCTTCTGACCCCTTTTAGCCAACACCCATTGCAGTTGAAGAATTCTATCCCCTCTTGTGCCCCGGAGTTTGTGTTGTCAATGCTGAGATCCTCTACTCCCGATGAAAAAATCGGATTCGTTGGCCACCATGCCTGCGGGCTCTTGACGGAACTCCAATTAGGCAGGTAAAGACCTGGAGAGATCCCAACGGTATAGGGGCCACGGCCCCGAATGCTGGTTACGGTAACAATCTGCTCCTGGCTTCTTCCGGGGCGCAAGAATCCCCCAGAGTCTCCGTTACTTGAGCATGTACCTGCGGGCTTGTAGCAGACAAATATGTCACCATTATCAACCGTATCGTCGAACTGGTCGAGTGTGATTGGCCATCCTACTCGCAGATTGGTGACACTGCTGAGAGTGATCGATGTTGCGCCCTTAGCATATCCGGCCGTCCAATTCGCGAGATTAGAGGGGGAACCCCAATAGTTGATATCGTAACTCCCCAAGCAAATGTTGGCCGGGATTCCCGAACAACGGTCAAGACCGCTGAACACTATGAAAGTCTGGTTTGCCCCAGCGCCTCGCAGGGTAACGTTTGAGTGGGTAGTGAACGTGATTCCAGCACTGAGGTAGAAAGTTCCCGCACTTAGAAAAACGGTCCGTCCGGAACGGCAGGTTGCAATAGCTTTATTGATTGTTGTTGGTGCTGCCGGAGATCCGCTCGTGCCGTAGGGAGCGATAGTCGCGCAAATCGTGGTCCGGGCTGGTATTCCACCAGGCACACCCGCCTTTGACCAGTCAACTGCCCGGCTCGGAGCAATGATCCCGGTCCACGTCGTCTGTGCGTGGGCACAAAATGACATGCTCAGGAGCAACAGTAACAAAGATGAGAGGGACCGAGGGCCTATCGTTAGCATCAGTATAGATCCTTAGCGTTCTGGGAAATACGGACGTAGCAGCGTTGTGTGAATTCCTTGAGAGCTCCGATGGAGTGCGAAATCCAAGCTAGTCTACCACCGGCCCCCCCTGGTTCTTAAAGCAGAAAAGGACCCTAGATGTATGCTCGCACCAACCAACGACCGAAGTTGCGTACGTATGACGAATGAAATTCTCTGTAGGGGCGGCGAGAAGACGCTTGACCTCGGTTGGCTCCCTGGCATAACCGAGCGGCCCCCAAGTTGCAACCCTATTCTTTGCCGGTTCACTGTATAGACTAGCCCCAAGTTTGCAGTAAATCCGATTGGTCCGGAAAAGAGATTGTGAGCAGTGACGTGAACCTGTACTTGGGACAGACATCCGCTCAACGATGGCACGGGGCCCGGTGGTGGACTTCAAGGCGCCTGGATTCATTAAGTTCCCGGCATTCTCGGGAGCGTGCTTTGCGACCAATGGGTCTGTTCGGCGCCGCACAAGTCACAGTAGTTAGTTGGAGCACCAGGAGGCGGCAATTGCAAGGCCTAGCACGCCGACTTCGAAACCTTACCTTCTTCCGAGAGTGCAGGAACAAGATAAGAGTCTCGCGACCTTGAACGGATCTTTTTTACTGGCAGTAGCAAAGAAGGAAGGAAACATCTGGGTCCTGGGGAGTAAATTTTAAACGGAGAATAAACATGTATCTAGTGCGACGTACGTTAAACTCTGTGCAGGGATTTCTCGCAAGCTACGGCCCCTCCAGCATCAAGAAGTTGCTTTGGGACAAGGATTTCTCCAGCGACAAATGGAACCACATAGATAGTACCGTCGGAGACTGTGTCTACCCGCACTTGGAGAAGTATGCCCGGAACGGAGATATCTTGGATCTAGGGTGTGGTCCGGGCAATACGGCAAATGAATTGGCCTCTGAAGTGTATCGGCGCTATGTTGGCGTGGACATATCTGAAGTGGCCCTATCCAAGGCCCTGAAGCGGACAAAAGAAAACGGGCGTCAGAACAAAAACTGCTTTGCCCAAGGGGACTTCCTAAGTTACACACCAACTCAAGAATTTGACCTGATCCTGTTTCGCGAGTCGCTGTACCACGTTCCTTTCGGTGACGTTTTGACCATACTTAACAAATACTCAAAGTATCTGAGGAACGGCGGCGTCTTTGTCGTTAGACTCTACTCCGGCGATTACAAGACCGGAAAAAGGAAATGGCGCGTTACAAGGAAGATAGATTTGATCAAGCGTGAATTTGATATCCTGGAATCGCCCGAGTACAACACACCTGGGCTGCCGACGGTAGTGGTCTTTCGTCCGCGATGACCAAGCTGACTCGATGCGGCGCAAGCTTCCGAATCTTACTCTCGCCAACACATCGGTTATGAAGCCAAGCTCGGGATTCGTGAAGCGTGATGTGTATCTTCAGGCGCCTGCTTGGTCTCAATTTGATGTGAGATGCATGCTTTGTCTGGAGAGGTGCGCGATTCGCAATCCCTCAGTTACAAAGATAAGCTCTTGGGCCATCGACAAAAGGAGCCTGCTTTGAAGATCAGCATCTTTGGATTGGGTTACGTCGGCACGGTTTCGGCCGGGTGCCTTGCCCGCGAGGGGCACGAAGTGATCGGCGTAGATCCGGTCAGCAGGAAGGTTGACCTCATCAATAGCGGTCAGTCGCCCATCATTGAGACAGAAATCGGCGAAATCATTGCCTCGGCAGTCAAACATGGACGCCTGAAGGCCACAAGTGACCAGGACCAGGCGATCCGAGACACGACGCTTTCTTTTGTCTGCGTGGGTACCCCGAGCCAGGCGAACGGCAATCTCGACCTCAGTTACATCCGGCGCGTTTGCGAGCTGATCGGTCATGCGCTAAGAAATAAGCCCGCGCGTCATACCGTTGTGATTCGAAGTACAATTTTGCCAGGCACAATGCGTCAAATCGTGATTCCTATTCTAGAGGAGTGCAGCGGGAAGAAGGCGGGTGCAGACTTTGGCGTATGCAACAATCCGGAGTTCTTGCGGGAAGGCTCCGCAGTCAAGGATTTTGGAGCTCCTCCAAAAACGGTGATCGGAGAGATAGATACCAAAAGCGGCGATCTGCTGGCCTCCCTTTACGCCAAGCTGGAGGCGCCACTCATCAGGACAGATGTGGAAACAGCGGAGATGGTTAAGTACGTTGATAACAGTTGGCACGCCTTAAAGATTGGCTTTGCCAACGAAATAGGTAATCTCTGCAAGTCTTTTTCCATAGACGCGCACGCGGTCATGAAGATCTTCTGCAAAGACGAAAAGCTCAATATTTCCGCGGCCTACCTGCAACCCGGTTTCGCCTTTGGGGGTTCCTGCCTTCCAAAGGACTTGAGAGCACTTTCCTATAAAGCCAAAACAAATGATTTACAGCTTCCGATTCTGAATTCCATTTTGCCGAGCAACGAAATTCAGATTGCCCGCGGGTTGCAGCTCATCATGGAAAAGGGACACCGGAAGATTGGCATTCTTGGCTTCAGCTTCAAGGCGGGCACGGATGACCTACGCGAAAGCCCGGTCATTGAAATTATCGAGCGCCTTGTCGGCAAGGGGTACGACTTGAGAATCTATGATAAGAACGTCCATATTGCTAGTCTAATCGGGGCGAACCGCGATTTCATCCTCAACCGTATCCCGCACATTTCAAAACTGATGGTGGAGAGCATCGCCTCCGTCTTGAAGCACGCGGAAACGATTGTGATTGGGAATAAGGATCCTGAGTTTCAGGATGTGGCCTCACGTTTGCAGGATGGTCAACGACTCGTTGATTTTGTCCGGATCATCGACCGCAGGAGCGAAAATGGCAAGTATGATGGCATCTGCTGGTAGGAAAGTCCCAATCAGAATGGGTGATGAAGATTCCAAAAAACAAATCTGGGAATCCATCAGCCGGCTCTCAATCTGGCTGGAAAAGAGCGATTACCGCGGCTACGACACTTTCGACGGTTTGAGCGCAACGCTATTGCGTCCATTCACCTTCGAGACCAAGTTGCTCCGGACAGTTCTCCAACAGGGAATACGCCGGTTTCCTCTGAACTTGCGCCCCTTGGTGGGGGTTGCCAAGAGCCAATCCAGCAAAGGCATGGGGTTTTTAGCCAGAGGCTTCATCCGCCTTCATCAAGCCACTGGCGAAAAAGTTTGGCGAGACAAAGCGGAAATGGCGTTGGGCTGGCTGGTTCAAAACCAATCTCCGGGCTATTCGGGGGCCTGCTGGGGCAACCATTTTGATTACCAATCACGAGGTTTTTATCTGCCCCGGTTCGCGCCCACGGTTGTGTGGACGGCCCTCATCGGTCACGCATTTCTGGATGCCTATGAACATTTCAAAAGAGACAGCTACCTGCAGATCGCCGTCAGTTCCTGTGAACATATTTTGCAGGATCTCGAAATATTTCCACACGGAGAGACGGTTTGCATCGGATACATCCCGGCCAGCATACAGGCAATGAATAAGGAGGTTCACAACTCTAATACTCTGGGTGCTAGCCTGCTCGCTCGAACTTACTCCCATACCGGCAACGAAGCCTATCGCGCTCTTGCGGAAAAGGCGATCGGGTACACCGCCAAATATCAGCGCGTGGACCATTCCTGGTTTTACGGCGAGGCTGGAAACCTTCATTGGGTGGATAACTTCCACACTGCCTATGTCCTCGATTGTTTCAAGTACTACATGACAGCATCCGGGGACAATCGCTTCGAAGCCAATCTCCAGCGTGGCTATGACTACTGGAAGAAAACCTTTTTCCTGCAGGATGGGACTCCCCGGTACTACGATCGCAAGACTCTTCCGATTGATATCCAATGCTCTTCACAGGCAATTGACACTCTGGTCTTCTTCCATGATCGCGATCCAGAAAACTTGCCGCTGGCCCTGAGCGTGGCCAAGTGGACCATCGAAAACATGCAAGACTCGAAAGGCTATTTCTATTACCGCCGATATTCAAAATGGCTGGCGAACAAAACTCCCACACTGCATTGGGGACAGGCGACGATGCTTTCTGCGCTCGCCGGACTCTATAAACTGTTGTAGGGCAGAGACACCCTGGCCATGAAGAAAAGAGTCCTTATCATCGTCGAAAACGCACCTGTCCCTTTCGACCCGCGTGTGTGGAAAGAGGCGTGCTCACTGCACGAGAATGATTACGAAGTGTCGGTCTTGTGTCCCAGAGACAAGGGCTATGAGCGAAGGCACGAAGTTATCAAGGGGATTCATATCTACCGCCACCCCACGCCCAAAGAAGGCAACAGTCCGGTCGGGTATCTGCGTGAATACAGTTGGGCGCTGTTTTGGGAAATCATCTATGCGTGGTGGATCTATCTGAGGCACGGATTTCAAGTCATTCAGGGCTGTAATCCTCCCGACGATATTTTCTTGGTTGCACTTCCGTTCAAAATCCTGGGGATAAAATACATATTCGATCATCATGACGTGAATCCGGAATTGTATCTCGCCAAATACGAGCGTGAAGACTTCTTCTATAAGACGCTGGTCTGGCTAGAAAAGCTCACCTATCGTTTTGCCGACGTGGTAATGGCGACGAACGCCAGTTATAAGGATGTCGCCCTCACTCGTGGTGGACGTGATCCCGAGGATGTTTTCATAGTCCGTAATGGACCGGATCTGGAATGGTTCAAGCCCGTGCCTCCAGTTCCCGCCCTAAAGCATGGCAAGCGCTACCTCGTCGGCTATGTGGGGGTGATGAGCATCCAGGAAGGTCTGGACATCCTTTTGGATGTGGCAGTGCACATCAAAAAATCAGGGAGGAACGACGTTCATTTCACTTGTGTCGGAGGCGGGCCCGGGCTCGTCAGTCTGCGCCAAATGGTCAAGGACAAGAACGTCGAGGACATCGTAAACTTCACCGGCAGAATCCCCGATAAAGATCTCCTGGAAGTGCTTTCCACTGCTGATGTTTGTGTCAATCCAGACAAGCCCTGCCAGATGAACGACATTTCCACCATGATCAAAATCATGGAGTACATGGCGCTTGGCAAGCCAATCGTTCAATTCGATCTGAAAGAAGGCAGGTTCAGCGCCGGCGAAGCCTCGCTCTACAGCGACAACAGCAACCAAGTGCCTGATTTCGCCGCGAAGATCCTTTGGTTGCTTGACAACCCCGACGCGCGCCAGAAAATGGGCGAAATTGGCCGCAAACGCGTCGAACAGCAACTTGCCTGGGAATATTCCGTCGACAATCTTCTTGCCGCCTACCGTCGCGCTTTTAGCAAAAGGAGAGTCTAGGCAGAATTGTTGGCGATTGTTCAAATCCAAGTCGTAGTGACACTTTTGTGAGCTGCTAGGTACTGTTGTCTCTGGAAGAATTTCACTGCATTGAGATTGTGTTTAGGTGGCGCAAAACATGAAACCTCTAGTCTCCATCTTGATTCCTGCCTATAACGCGGAGAAATGGATCGCGGACACACTCCGCTCCGCGATTGCCCAATCATGGCAGCGCAAGGAGATCATCGTTGTTGACGATGGTTCATCAGATCAAACGAGAGCGGTTGCACTGCAGTTTGAATCGAACCATGTTCGGGTAGTCACACAGAAAAATAAGGGGGCTGCAGCTGCGAGGAATCTGGCGTTTTCGCTTTCGCAGGGAGATTTCATTCAGTGGCTTGATGCCGACGATCTGATCTCCCGGGACAAGATCACCAAGCAGATGCAGGTTTTCGACCGAATAGGAAGCAAGAAAACACTATTGTCCTCAGCTTGGGGCCGCTTTTTCTACCGATATGGCCGGGCAAAGTTTAAGCCATCGGCCCTGTGGTGTGATTTGAATACCACGGAATGGCTGTTGCGCAAAATGGAACAGAATTTGCACATGCAAACGGCAACCTGGTTGACCAGCCGAGAATTAGCCGAGGCAGCCGGCCCATGGAACACGCAACTTTTGGGCGACGATGATGGCGAATATTTCTGCCGGGTACTCCTGCAAAGTGACGGAGTCCGATTCGTTCCGGAGGCGAGAGTCTATTACCGAGCCGCCGGAGCCAGCAGTCTGAGTTATATAGGTCTGTCCGATCGCAAGATGGATGCCCAGATGATCTCCATGAAATCGCATATAAGCTATCTGCGCTCGCTGGAAGATAGTCCGCGCGCGCGTGCCGCATCCATACAATATCTCCAGAACTGGCTCGTTTTTTTCTACCCCAATCGGCTCGATTTGGTAATGGAAGCAGAGCAGATGGCTAGAGAGTTAGGGGGGAAGTTGGAGCCGCCGCAACTTTCCTGGAAGTACTCTTGGATCAAAGCGCTGTTTGGCTGGGCCCCCGCCAAAAGGGCACAGGTTTTCTTCCCGCGGGTTAGATGGTCGGCAGTACGCTCTTGTGACAAGATGCTCTCCAAGGTCAACAATGAGCCTGTCGAAAATCTCTGAGGCAACGGCATCGGGACCGCTTCGGAGATAAAGACAGTCGCTTAGCGATCGAGCGTCACCAAATCGAGATTCTATCAAAGCAAGGCCCGCGGGTATTACCCGCTCGGAAGGACGACGAAATGATCATTACCCGCACCCCCCTTCGTGTTTCATTCTTCGGCGGCGGAACGGATTACCCGGTGTGGTTCCGGGAACACGGCGGCTCCGTGCTCTCGACGACGATCGACAAAAGCTGCTATATCACTTGCCGCTATCTGCCTCCTTTCTTCGAATATCACACGCGCGTTTCCTATTCGCGAGTGGAAAATGTCCCCAGCAATGCGAACATTGCACATCCATCCGTGCGCGCTTGTCTGCAGTACCTGAAGATCAACGAAGGTGTCGAGATTCATCACGTTGCTGACCTGCCAGCCCGGACGGGCTTGGGGACGAGCAGTGCCTTTACTGTGGGCCTCCTTCTGGGCTTGTACGCGCTTAGAAATCAGATGCGAGACAAACAGGCGCTGACGGCGGATGCGATTTATGTGGAGCGCGAGATTCTACAGGAAGCCGTAGGCTCTCAGGATCAGGCAAGCGTGGCTTTCGGTGGTTTCAATCGCATTCATTTTCACCCCGATGACACGATCGAAGTCAAGCACGTTTTGACGGACAAGAACCGTCTAGCTGAGTTGGAAAGGCATTTGGCGCTCTACTTCACAGGCTTTTCCAGAACGGCTTCGGAAATTGCGAAAGAGCAGATCAAAGCCACTCCGAGCAAATCCAAGGAATTAGGTTTGATGCAGCAGATGGTTGATGAGGCAGAATCGATTGTGGCCAACCCGGCACGTTGTCTCGACGACTTTGGGCGGTTGATGCATGAGAGCTGGAAGCTGAAAAGATCCCTTACCCAAAACATTACGAACTCAAATATCGACGATATTTATGAAGCGGGCATGAGCGCTGGAGCGCTAGGCGGCAAACTTTTGGGCGCGGGCGGTGGCGGGTTCATGCTGTTTTTTGTTCCCCCTGAAAAGCGAGATGCGCTGAGGTCGAGATTAAAGAAGCTGCTCTGCGTTCCGTTAGCGTTCTCTGCCAGAGGCAGTCAGGTTGTGGTTTACGAGCCCGAGGACCTTTACGATGAGGGGTTGACCCGGGAGCGCCAGGAAGTTTATGCGCAGACCAATGACCACAACCCCTGAGAAGAAATTCTGGCTACAAAGAGCTTTGGGATATCTATTCGTCTTGCATGCACAGGCCCTTGCGCTCCGACAGGCTTGGACGGGACAAATTCGATTGTTTCGCGAAGCTTTTGGATATCTTTTTGACGGCAAGGCGCCACTTTGTTCCCGGTGGCTAATTCATCACAGTCACCAATCCTCTGATTCATTTCGACAACGTGACGGTGTAGCTTGAACTCGGAGGCACGGTGGCCACGTATTTTGGTCAGTGGGATAGAAAAGTCGTTAGCGTGCTTTGACTTTACGCGGCCCAAGCATAGAGAGCGATGCGCCGGGTACCCCCCGGAGAGGCTGGACCGATTCCAGAGGGCCGCTCCAATTCCTTTGAATTGTTGGAGTTAAGCGTACATCGCGCAATCAATGCGCTTGAAATGCCGTCTCGGCAGACAAACCAACCTTCACGACTGTTGATTTCTTACAGAATCAGAAATGCTGACTCACCGACTGTTGAGTTAGGCGGGAATCGGCACAGACAAGGAAGCGGAGAATGCAAAAGAATACGGCGCTGGTGACGGGGGCAGAGGGATTCATAGGCTCACACCTGGTTAGATTCTTGCAGGCCAAAGGCTGGAGCGTAATCGGCACGTACCTTTCGGGTCTCTCAGACAACAGGGCGAAGCTGCCGCGGCTGGAGTTCATCCAATGCGATCTTCGGAATGGGCAAAGACTCAACCGGCTACTGAACGAGCTGCAAGCAACTCATGTCTTCCACTTGGGGGCTCAGAGCCTGCCAACCGTTTCTTGGGAAGACCCAGTCGGAACTTTCGAATCGAATGTCATGGGTTCCCTACATTTGCTGGAAGCTGTGCGCCACATGAAAAGGACTCCAGTGATTGTGTCCGCATGTTCCAGCGCGGAATATGGCCATGTACCAGCTTCCGCCATTCCCGTCGTGGAAGATCAACCACTTCACC
Organism: Candidatus Acidiferrales bacterium; assembly: GCA_963702915.1. Lineage (GTDB taxonomy): Bacteria > Acidobacteriota > Terriglobia > Acidiferrales > UBA7541 > Acidiferrum. The sequence continues at coordinate 3,243,186 of OY969770.1, read as the reverse complement.
CACTCCACCCATACGGAATCAGCAAGGTGTGCCTCGACCTTTTGGCGCGCGAATATTTTTTGGACTACAAGGTCCCAGCGGTCAATTTGCGGCTTTTCAATACCACCGGGCCCGGGAAGAAAAACGACGCACCCTCGGATTTCGTTCGACAACTTGTGAAAATAAAAAAAGGATTGCAGCCCCCCGTCATGGAGGTCGGCAATTTGAAGCCTCGCAGGGCTTTCCTCGATGTCAATGATACCGTACGCGGTTTTTACCTTGCGGCGCTGAAGGGCAAACGAGGCGAGGCGTACAATCTGTGCGCCACTAGAACCTACCAGATTGGCGAGCTCCTAGACATGATGATCCGGCTTTCCGGGGTCAAAGTGGAGGTACGCCCCGTAAAACATCTGATGAGGCCCTCCGACGAAAAGGTAATCTTTGGCAGAACAGAAAAATTCCGGAAGGACACAGGCTGGAAACCTCTGCGGACGATTGAACAGACTTTGAGTTCCATGCTCGAATACTGGGAACGGCATTTGCCAGACGGGCAGTGACAGAGACTAGCCGGAGGGTCAGGTCATTGCTGCGCCCGAATGGGGAAAGCCATTTTGTATCATAGAGTTCACCCGACATGAGCTCAAATAAAGAAAATCTGAAGGCCGTCCTGCTTGTTGGAGGCCTAGGGACGCGATTGCGCTCCGTGGTATCTTCTACGCCCAAACCCATGGCCGCGGTTGGCGAACGACCTTTCCTCGAATTGCTACTGAAGCAACTCAGCTCTCAGAATATTCGGCGAATTGTTTTGTGTACCGGCTATCGTGCCGACGAAATCGAGATCGAACTGGGAGATGGCAGTTCGTGGAGCGTTTCGATTGAGTATTCGAAGGAACTAAGTCCCCTGGGAACATCTGGCGCCATTAAGAATGCCCAGTCACATCTATCGGAGGTCTCTGATTTTCTCGTGATGAACGGCGACTCGTTCATGGAAGTTGATTTTGACGAGTTGGTTCGCATTCACCGGAAGTCGCAGGCCCTGGCAACAATGGTCGTCACCCGCATGAGGAACGAAATGCGTTATGGGACCGTGCAAATCGAGGAATCGGGACGTGTTCGGGGATTCCTGGAAAAAACGGCGGCGCCCTCCACGGGTCTTGTGAACGCCGGTGTTTATATTTTCAAACGCTCTGTGCTTGATTACATCCCTGAGGGCCCGGGCAGCCTGGAGCGGGACATCTTTCCAAAACTGATTGGCATGGGAGTTCAGGCGTTGGAGCAGAAAGGAGTATTCATTGATATTGGAACTCCGGAAGATTATGCGCGGGCTCAAGCTCTGTGTGACCGCCTATATCAGGCCGCATCCGTTAAACCTCGGCATAACGCAGCAGAGTGACGGGATGAGGCGCCTTAGAGGGCGGGTTTAGGATTCGATGGAGCCCTAGGAATTGAACTCGTCTTTTCGTGGTCTTCCAGAGTAAATAGGAGACATTGCGAGAGTCACGACTTCTTGGTGCTTCGTCATGCCATCGAACCGGTTTTGCCATTTTTGAGTTGCGGAGGATGAATGCAGCAAAAGCTTGAATTTGAAACCCGCGTGCGCAAATCGATCGAGGACTCGATTGCAACTAAACGGTTGCTGTTCGGAGACCCCCAAGTCATCTCGGCCATTGCTGCCGCAAGTGAAATCCTGCTTTCCGCCTATCGCTCGGGGAATAAGCTGCTCCTGTTCGGTAATGGTGGCAGTGCGGCTGATGCCCAGCATATTGCCGCGGAGCTTGTCGGACGCTTTGCGTTTGATCGGCCGGCATTACCCGCGTTGGCTTTATCCGTAAACAGCTCGTGCGTGACAGCCATTGGTAACGACTACGGATATGATCTTGTATTCTCCCGCCAGATTGAAGCTTTGGGCCGCGCGGGGGATGTCGCCATCGGTATTTCGACCAGTGGAAATTCGCCAAACGTGTTGAAGGCAGTACTGACAGCCCAAAAAATGGGCTTGCACACGATTGCTTTGACGGGCCGCACTGGGGGGAACCTCAAGAGTAGCGTGGATAATTGCATTTGCGTCCCATCAAACGAAACGCCACGAATTCAAGAATGTCATATCCTTATCGGACATATCATTTCAGACCTCGTGGAATGGGAACTTTTTCATGAAAAGGGCCGCATTTCTAGATCGTGATGGGGTTATCAACCGGAAGATGCCTGAGGGGCAGTACGTGACCCGCTGGGAAGAGTTGCAAATTCTTCCGGGCGTTTCAGAGGCGATAATACAACTCACGGAAGCCGGCTTCTGTGTCTTGGCGGTCAGCAATCAGAGGTGCGTGGCGAAGGGGCTGCTGACGACGCGTGAACTGGAGTCGATACATGAGCGCATGTGCCAGGAGTTGGCAACGGCTGGTGCCACAATCATGGGGGTTTATTACTGCCCGCACGAAATACAACCACAATGTAGCTGCCGTAAACCTGCCCCAGGGTTGCTCTTGAAAGCCGCACGCACACATGGAATTGATTTAGCGGCTTCTTGGATGATTGGCGATAGCGAGATCGACATGGAAGCCGGCAAAAACGCTGGCTGTAGAACGGCCCGAATCATGACAGATGGCGATCTACGGGGCGGTAGCGGGGATTTGACCGCGCATTCACTCCTCGATGCTGTCCACCAGATACTGGCGCTTGGATGACGGCATGTACTCGCCGGCACAGTTGGGAAGCTTATTCGCAAATGATGGTAAGAAGTTTCCGTCTTCCAGTTTTAATTGGCTACACCTACCAAGAATGTGCCTCCCTAGACCTGGGCATGTATCTACTAACTCCCATGTTTTCAGTCTCTAAGCATTAAGAAGTGGAGGGAAAAGCTCTAGAAAAAGGGAGTGTCTGGTAGAGGGATTGCACTATTCATAGGGAGCTTATATCTGCCAGGTGCGCACGGGACATAAATGGCGGTAGCCCGCTCAGAGATCACCTGGGGGAGTCTCCTCCCGATTTGAATACCTCTCGCGCAGATCGATCTGGTCTCTGTTCTCAGGACTGAGAGAATGCTTCCATAATATCGTAGTGATGGCTGAAGTTGGGCAAAAAACTGCGCTAATTTTGGAGGGTTCCACTGCCTGGCTATTCTCCCGATTCACTCAGTTGGTTTCGGGAGAAGGTACGGTCGGAACAGTTTCTCACAACCAGTCCGCGATGTGCAGGCACAAACTACAACAGTGGGCATTCACTTCCTAGATCCGCTATCTGACCACCGTTGGGATGATTTGGTTGCTCGTCACCCCAACGCATCGGTATTCCATCTACGAGGTTGGCTGCAAGCGTTAGTTCGTACGTACGGTTATGAGCCACTGGTCCTGACAAATACACCACCAGGCCTCCCCCTGAAAAGCGGTATGGTCATGTGCCGGGTGTCGAGCTGGATGACAGGAACCCGATTGGTTTCCCTGCCATTCGCGGATCATTGCGATCCTCTCCTAAAAGATCCTGGGGAGTATGGAGTTCTTACGAAGTGGCTGGAAGAGGAGTGCCAAGGGGAATTCCATCGATACATTGAAGTCCGCCCATTGTTGGAAGAGCATGTTACGGAGTCTGGTTTCCAGCCAACCCGTTCCTATTGGTTTCATGATTTGGATCTAGATTCCGGGCTGCAGCAATTGTTCCAACGGATGCACAAGAACTGCTTTCAAAGAAAGATCCGAACAGCTGAAAGAGAGGGACTCTCGTACGAAATAGGCCGTTCTCCCCAGATTGTGAATGAATTCTACCGGCTTCTGCTGATGACGAGAAGACGACATCATCTGCTCCCTCAGCCCCGCATCTGGTTCAAGAACCTGGTCGAGTGCATTGGCGAGAAAGCTGAGATACGGCTGGCCCGGAAGAATGGCACCGCGATCGCAGCGATATTCACACTGCGACATGGCTCATCCATTGTGTACAAATACGGGTGCTCCAACGCGACTCTTCACAGGCTAGGCGGGATGCCGTTTCTCTTTTGGAGGCTTATCCAGGATAGCAAATCATCGGGGGCGGACAGAATTGACTTTGGACGCACTGACTTGGACCAAGAAGGCCTGATCCGTTTCAAGGACCGGCTCGGCGCGAAGAGAAAACTGATTACCTATTACAGGTACACGGCCGATCCAATAAAACACGCCACCGCACACTGGGAATTGAAGAGGCTACGTGAACTCTTTTGTGAACTGCCGGACGCCTTCCTGACGACAGCTGGCAGGGCTTTATATAGGCACTTGGGTTAATGGTTGAACTGTCGTCTCATACTCGGTCTTCTATCAAGAACAGGGCCATGTTTTGCACGGTACCCTTCAGCTCAGAAGGTCGGTTTCTGGTTTGGTGTCTGGCACCACCGTGTTTCTGCTGAGAGGCATAATCCAACCCCAACCGCACATTCTCTTAATGCGCGGAGGAAGGCACTTTTCCAGCATGATATCTGATGAAGCCAGCCGACACCATCAACTCAGGATTCTTACCTCGATGGCGAAGGAGCCCGCAAATTCGAAGATTTTTCGCCCATTTTTCACTGTCTATTTGCGCCAACTCGTGCGGGTGTGGAACCATCTCCCTGCTACTTTGCGCCTTTCTGCTTCCGGTCGTGCTCTTGGCAGGCATTTGCACGCCCTCGTTTTGCTACAAACTGAGCGCAGACAGTCTTTTGGCACTTTTTTTCTACGAAATCGCCCTGAGCTGGAATTGATGACCTGCCTTCTGAACCAGAAAGCCCCTGGTTCCAGATTGGACATCTCCGTCTTGGGCTGCAGCAAGGGCGCCGAAGTTTATTCAATTCTCTGGGCCATTCGCTCAGCACGTCCGGACTTGAAACTCAATGCGCACGCGCTGGACATTTCACAGGAGATTCTGGAATTCGCTGAGAGGGGGGTGTATTCGCGTGTTTCCCCAGAAGCCTCGGTGCCAGGGCCACGCGAAGGAATCAAGACCGTAACGGATGTGGCCTGGAACACTTCCAGGGACCAGAACGCACCGATTTTCGAGCGCATGCCCAAAGAAGAAGTGAACGCGATGTTTGAAGTGGAAGGCGACCAAGCAAAGGTTAGGCCATGGCTCAAAGAAGGAGTCAAATGGCTTCGAGGCGACGCCAACGATCCAGAACTGCTCGCCGTTCTGGGTCCTCAGGAGATCGTAGTGGCAAACCGATTTCTCTGTCATATGCAGCCCATGGCTGCGGAAAAGTGCTTGCGCAGCGTTGCGCGGCTGGTGAAGCCGGGCGGTTACCTATTTGTATCGGGTATCGACTTGGATGTGCGAACGAGGGTCGCACGGGACTTGCAGTGGAAACCGGTCACAGAACTCATTCGGGAGATCCACGACGGTGACATCTCCTTGCATCGCGGCTGGCCCTTGGAGTACTGGGGGCTGGAACCATTCTCTCAGGACCGACCTGATTGGGCCATTCGTTACGCGTCCGTCTTCCAAGTCGGCGAGGCGTCTTGATTCTCGGAATTTAAGCTGGCGTTTAGATGAACAAGTGGTAATTAAACTGCTTTACCAGATGACCCTGGTCATCTTGCAACGTAGAGACCTTTCACTGTTTTGAGCCCAGAGGAGTGACCGAGTGTATTTCACGGAGTGCGAAGTCGTCGGCGCAAAGGTGATTGACCCTACTCCGCACGGAGATGAACGCGGACGGTTCATGCGCGCGTGGTGTGCGCAGGAGTTTTCGAAGCATGGCCTGGATTTCATCCCGGTTCAGGCGAACATGGGCTTCAGCGTGCGAAAGGGGACTGTGCGGGGCATGCACTTCCAGGCGGCGCCTGCGCTCGAAGCCAAGCTGGTGCGCTGCACTCGTGGAGCTATCTTCGACGTGGTGCTCGACCTCAGACCGCATTCGCCTACCTATCGCAAATGGTATGGCATTGAGTTGACTGCGCTCAACGGCCGAATGCTGTTTGTGCCAGAGCTCTGCGCGCATGGATACCAAACTCTTGAGGAAAACACAGAGATGCACTACATGACCTCGGCGTTTTATATCCCAAGTGCAGTTCGTGGCGCGCGCTTCGACGATCCAGCATTCAACATCAAATGGCCCCTGGCAGTTACGGTAGTCTCGGAACAGGATCGCGCCTGGCCCCTCGTGGAGCGGTTGAACGAACCCTGATTGTGAATCAAGCCTTTCATCCGGTGGTCGTCTGAACCGGGCAAGGAAGTACCCAGGAACCCAAGAAGTTCCCTTTGTGAGCGCGCAAGCCGTCGCGAGAAATTCTACCGCATGGATTTTGGCCAGCGAAATGAGACCCCAAGCCTGCGCGAACTTTAGCTTTCGCATGCAGCGGATTGTGCAAAGGAGGCACCCATGAAAGTTGTATTGTTCTGTGGAGGGTTAGGAATGCGTCTCCGCGAATATTCGGAAACCATCCCCAAACCCATGGTGAATGTTGGGTACCGACCCATCCTTTGGCATGTGATGAAATACTACGCCCACTTTGGGCATAAGGACTTCATCCTGTGCCTGGGACACCGTGCTGACGCTGTCAAAAACTACTTCCTGAATTACAACGAATGCGCTTCCAATGACTTCGTATTGTCGGATGGCGGGAAGAAGCTGGAACTTTTCAATAGTGACATACATGATTGGCGGATCACCTTCGCGGACACTGGGATCAATTCCAATATCGGTCAGCGCTTGAAGGCAGCGGAGAGGTATCTTGAAGGGGAAGAAGAATTCCTGGCCAACTATAGCGATGGCCTCACAGACTTGCCGCTGCCTCTACAGCTGGAACATTTTCACCAACACGGGAAAATTGCCAGCTTTCTCTGTGTTCGGCCGAACCTCAGCTATCACCTGGTTGCGTTGCACGAGGGCGATGATAATCTGGTCTCAGGGATCCACGCCATCAGTAATGGTTCGGTTAGGATTAACGGAGGCTTCTTCATCTTCAAGAAGAAGATCTTCGACTACATCAGGGAAAAGGAAGAACTCGTAGGCGAGCCATTTCAGAGACTGGTTGAAGAAAAAGAATTGATCGGCTACATGTATGATGGATTCTGGGCGAGCATGGACACGTTCAAGGACAAGCAACAATTGGACAACTTGTGCTCACTCGGAGTTGCCCCGTGGGAGATTTGGAAGACCAACGGCAATGGTAAACGCTAAAGCGGCTTTAATCCGTGAGTGCCCATGCGCCCCCTAAACCTGCCGCACGATAAAGCGGCCCCTCCCAACATTCTGTGCTTGGGAGCACATTCGGACGATATCGAAATTGGCTGCGGCGGCACCATACTTCGGCTAGCAAAGGAATATCCGGGTTGCATCTTGCACTGGGTCGTATTCAGTGCGCCGGGAGTTCGAGCCGCTGAGGCGGAACGCGCGGCCGCGCTGTTTGCGGGAACTTCCCCCGTCAAAGGACCACTGCTCAAAACCTTCCAGGACGGCTTCATGCCGTTTGTGGGAGCAGAAGTGAAGGCCGTTTTCGAAGAGCTAAAACAGGCTGTTTCCCCGGACCTAATCTTCACTCATCATCGCAAAGATGCACACCAAGACCACCGCTTGCTGGCAGAATTGACCTGGAATACTTTTCGCGACCATTTGATCCTGGAGTACGAGATTCCCAAGTACGACGGTGATTTGGGACAACCGAGCGTCTTCATGCCGCTCCCAGTCGAAGTGTCGGAGAAGAAAGTTCGATATATCATCGGGACGTTTCAGTCTCAACACGCCAAGCGGTGGTTCCAACCTGACACGTTTTTCTCCCTAATGCGATTGCGCGGCATGGAATGCAATGCTCCCAGCGGTTACGCCGAAGCGTTTTACTGCCGCAAAATCGTCTTGTAAAATACGGAACCCCCAACATTGACAAAACCAGAGATGTCCCAGACGATTGATAGCCTCCCGATGCTGTTAGACCGTTAAGGTGAACACGATAGAGAGGTAATCTGTTGTGGTTTATCCCAGGTCAGCGTGCAACAGCTCCTTGGACGTCAGTGTTTTGCTTGGAAATAAATCTCGTTGGCCGGCTAGCCGAGCCATTGGAGCATCCCGTGAATGTAGACACCGCACTTCGAGAGCTTGAAGATTCGGGTCGTCCGATCCGCGTGGGGATGGTAGGCGCCGGTGCCACCGGCCGCGCCATCGCCCTTCAACTTGGATCGCCGGTGCCTGGAATTCGCCTCGTGGGAATTGCCAATCGGACTCCGAAGCACGCCGAACGGGCATATCGGGAGGCCGGAATCACAGAGTGGCATGGTGCATCTTCCGCTTCGGAAGCCGAAGCAGCGATCTCTCGCGGACTGCCCGTGCTGACCGACGATCCGTCGGTGCTGACCACCTGTGCCGCTGTTGATCTTCTTGTCGAAGTTACAGGTACTATCGAGCCGGCTACCGGCGTGGTCCTGGAAGCGTTCAATCATGGCAAGCATGTTGTTCTTGTCAACGCCGAGCTCGATTCGCTAATCGGTCCGATTCTCAAGGCGAAGGCGGACCAGGCCGGCGTGGTGGTCACACATACCGATGGGGATGAACCGGGGGTAGCGATGACCCTACTCCGGTATCTTCGATCGCTGGGACTCCGCCCCGTGGCTGCTGGCAACCTGAAGGGTATGGTCGATCATTATCGAAATCCGGAAACCCAGCGGGCCTTTGCCGAGAAGAATGACCAGGATGTCAGGAAAGTCACCTCATTTGCGGATGCCACGAAACTATCTATGGAGGCGACGGTCCTCTCCAATGCCACCGGATTTCATGCTGGACGTCGTGGCATGTACGGCCCCGCCTGCAAATACGTGCGGGAGATGGCGACACTCCTCCCCGCGGATCAGATGCTCGCCACTGGCCTTGTTGATTATGCCCTCGGCGCGGCGCCTCACACTGGGGCCTTTGTCATCATTCACGAGGAATCGCCGCTGAAGAGAGTTCAGCTTGCCTATTACAAGATCGGCGACGGGCCCTTCTATGTTTTCTACACACCGTTTCACCTGCCGCACCTCCAGATCGCCTCAACGATCGGCCGCTCTTTCGTCCATCGCGATCCGACGGTAGCGCCCCTTGGTGGACCGGTCTGTGAAGTGGTCACCGTCGCTAAGCGAGACCTTAAGGCTGGGGAACGCTTGGACGGTGTTGGCGGATTTTGCACCTATGGGCTCATTGACAACACAAGCGAAGCCCGTGCCGTCGCAGCCCTTCCGATTGGTCTCTCCGCAGGCTGTGTCATGCGTCGAGAAGTCTCAAAGGACGCTGTGGTCACGTTTGCTGACGTGGACAGACCCGCCCCTGGAACAGTTGAGGCCCTCTGGAGAGAACAAAACACAAGATGGCCACTCGCGATTAAGGAATCAGAAGTATCCTCGATGCAGCGCGCGCCGGCCGGAAGGATCTCATAAAACATTTGTCCCTCTACCTAACGCGTAGCTCAAGTCTTTGCGTCGTGTGTTTCAGTTGCAACCAGTGGCGCTCAGGATGGCGGGTACGGATCGAACATGCTTAATCCCTCTTTCTGGAAAAATCGCCGGGTGCTCCTTACGGGACATACCGGTTTCAAAGGAAGCTGGCTCTCCCTCTGGCTGGATGCACTCGGTGCGGACGCCACCGGATACGCGCTCGAGCCGCCTACTCAACCTAGCCTTTTCGAGCAGGCAAAAGTCACGGATGTGGTTCGCACCATTTTCGCTGATATTCGCGATTTCCCACGGCTCAAGGCCGCGGTGGCCGACTGCCGTCCTGACATCATTATCCACATGGCCGCGCAGTCCGTGGTGCGCCGTGGCTATGAGGATCCGGTGGGAACTTACTCGACCAACGTCATGGGAACGGTCAACGTCTTCGAGGCGCTGCGGCAGTTGAAACATCCATGCGTGGTCGTCAACGTCACAAGCGACAAATGCTACGCCAATCAGGAGTGGCTCTGGGGCTATCGCGAAAATGAACCCATGGGTGGCCGGGATCCCTACTCGAATTCCAAGGGTTGCGCTGAACTCGTGACTACCGCCTATCGCGAGTCGTTCTTCTCTCCGGCAACGAACCAAGACCACGGCGTCGCCCTCGCCAGCGCTCGAGCCGGCAATGCCATCGGGGGTGGTGATTGGACGAGTGACCAGCTCATTCCCGACCTCATCAGAGCCTTCCTCGGGGGAAAACCTTGCCTGATTCGAAACCCCGCCTCCATCCGGCCTTGGCAGTTTGTCCTGGAGCCACTGAGGGGATACCTCGTGCTCGCGGAACGCTTGGCGGAGGATTCCTCTCGTTTCGCCTCCGGTTGGAATTTTGGTCCCGCAGAAACGGACGCTAAACCTGTGTCCTGGATTGCCGATGAACTCACGCAGTTATGGGGGAGCCGCGCTTTGTGGAGTCTCGATCCCGCTGCCCACCCGCGCGAAGCACATTCTCTGAAATTGGACACCTCCAAATCCAGGGCTTGCCTGAATTGGCATCCCGTGCTTCCTCTGAATCAGGCTCTGGAGTGGATAGTGGAGTGGTATCGGGCCTTTCAGTCGGGATCTGATCTTCGCTCGATTACCAGAGCCCAAATCGAGCGATATGAAGAATGTTCACGCAATTGTAGCCTTTCCGCTGTGCCCAGCCGATAAAGTCTCGACCAGAGAAATGGGAGGAGTTTTTTCATGCCAAACATAGTTGTCCTGGGATCTGGAATGGCCGGGTTCGGCGCTGCTTATCGGCTTCACGCCGAGGGCATCACGCCGGTAATGTATGACAAGAACTCCTACCATGGCGGCCACACGGCATCGTTCCGCTCCGACACCGGCTTCCTCTTCGACGTCGGCCCGCACATATCGTTTACCAAGGATACGCGAATTCAGGAGATCTTTGCCGATAGCGTCGATCAACAATATGAAACCATTCAAATCAATCTGAATAATTACTGGCGCGGCTACTGGCCGCAGCACCCCGTGCAAGTTCACCTGCATGGACTGCCGGAAGACGTCATCGTCAAGGTCATCAAGGACTTCGTCGAGGAGAGCCAGGCACCCGAACGGCCCATAAACAATTACGCCGACTGGTTGGTCGCGAGCCTTGGCCGCTCGTTTGCCGAGCTCTTTCCCATGCAATACACGCGGAAGTACCACCTCACCACCGCCGAGAACATGAGCACCGATTGGCTCGGCCCACGCATCTACCGCCCAACCCTCGAGGAAGTGTTGCGCGGTGCGCTCTCGCCATCTGCTCCACACGTTCATTACATCACGCACTTCCGCTACCCCAGCAACGGCGGATTCACGTCGTATCTGAAGAAGTTTGTCCCGATGGGAAATCTGAGACTCAATCACGAGTTAGTCTCCATCGATCCTCGCGCGCGCCAGCTTACTTTCTCAAACGGCCACGTCACGCAATACGAAGGGCTGATCTCCTCCGTGGCGCTGCCGGATCTCATCCGCATGATTCGGGGTGCCCCGCCGGATGTGGTCGAGGCTTCCAAACGGTTGGCTTGCTCAACATGTGTCCTCGTCAATATCGGGGTAAACCGCGAAGACCTTTCCCGCGCCCACATGACCTACTTCTACGACGAGGACATCTGCTTCACACGCCTCGGCTTTCCGCACATGCTTTCCTCCAGTAACTCTCCTTCGGGAACGGGAAGCATTCAGGCGGAAGTCTATTTTTCCGATAAGTACAAGCCCTTCTCCGGTTCACCTAGTGATTGGATTGAGCCTGTCATTACAGATTTGCATCGCTGTGGCCTCTTACGCGACGATGACAAGATCTTGTCTCGCGGGGCGATGTTGCTCCGTTATGCCAACATCATCTTTGACCTGGACCGTGCGTCGGCTCTTAAAACGGTTCACGCTTATCTCGATGAACTCGGTATCGCCTACTGTGGGCGGTATGGAGACTGGGGCTACATGTGGACGGACGAAAGCTTCAAGAGCGGAGAATTGGCCGCGGAACGCGCTCTGTCCACGCCGGTGTCCTCACTGTAGTCCTGCCCCGCGGACGCGGCTGCGCCTGCTCTAAAGTTCAATTACTCGAGATAATTCCGGCCGATCATCAATATGTTGGGTGACAGACGATAAATGGTTAGGGCACCAATAAAAATTGGTCTTTTAGATCATCTAGGTGGCGGAAATCTTGGAGATGATGCGACTCTAGACGCCGTGATGCAAAATATCAAAATGCGCTGGCCGGACGCCCAAATATTTGGATTCTCCATGAATCCCTCTGACACCCAAACCAGGCATGGCATCACCTCGTATGCTATCCGAAGAGAGACATGGAAGGCAGGTTTTGGCATACAAAGCAGCAAGTTGCTTCTTAAGGAGAAGGTGAAAGTCGCGGCAAGCAAGTATGTCAGTCTCTCCAAGGTTCTGAGAGTGGTTTATGGCGTATTCTATCGAAAGCCCATCGATCTTCTTCGGGAACTGCGTTTCTTGGCCAGATCGTTTCGGATTATTCGCTCCTTTGACCTTTTAATCATAGCCGGCGGTGGTCAGCTTCTCGATTCTTGGGGAGGACCGTGGAAGTTTCCCTATACCCTTTTAAAATGGACGATTCTGGCCAGGTTGTCTGGCGCAAGGTGCTATTTCATAAATGTCGGAGCGGGCCCACTCCGTCATCCATTGGGCAAATGGTTTATAAAGCGGGCCCTATTTCTGGCTGACTATGTCTCTTTTCGAGACGACCAATCGAGAACCCTCGTCGAAGGGATTGGATATCGAGCCGAAAGTAAGGTGTGCCCCGACAGTGTGTATGGTCTCGAGCTCCCCGTTGTGATTACGAGGCGCAACTGCAGAATCGGTGCTTCGATTGTCGGAATTGCTCCGATGGCTTACTGTGACCCGCGCGTCTACTGGGACAAGAACCAGAGTGTCTATGAAGGCCTAATCCAGGAGCTTGCAGCGTTCGGCTCGTGGCTTGTCCGAAATCAGCAATCTTTGATCCTTTTCAGTACGGATATTTGGTTTGATTCGCAGGCCATCGAAGATCTTAAATTGGCCTTAATGCACGAAACAGCCCTCGCCAATTCAACCGTGGTCCGGCACGAGCCGGTTACGACAATCAACGAAATGCTCTCCCAAATGTCCTCAATGGACTATGTCGTGACGTGCCGGTTTCACGGCGTCATATTTGCCCACATGCTGAACAAGCCTGTCTTAGCGCTCTCGCACCATCCAAAGGTTACGAAACTGATGAGCGAAATGGGGCTCTCGAAGTATTGCCTCGATATCCACACCTGCGATTTCAACGTCTTGGCGGACACATTTCAGACGATGGTCAGCAATTGCGACGAGATCAAAAGACACATGGCCGAGAAATTCGCCTGTAACAAACGACAACTGACCAGTCAGTTCGATGCCTTATTTACAAGGGAGGCGCGAAGTTAAGTATGCATGAAGAACCGTTCGTGAGTGTGCTGACGCCCGTCTACAATGGCGAGGACTTCCTGGCTGAATGCATTGAGAGCGTTCTGAACCAAACATATAAAAACTTCGAATACGTCCTCGTCGACAACTGCAGTACGGATGGCACTCCAGGAATTATCCAGGGATATGCTCGGGCCGACAAGCGTATTCGCGTCTACAGGAATGAACAGCTGCTGGATATAATCGCCAATCACAACAGGGCATTCGGCCTCGTGTCTCTTAGTGCTAAGTACTGCAAGGTCGTGTCGGGGGATGACTGGCTGTTCCCAGATTGCATAGCCAAGATGGTTTGCCTCGCGGATGAGAACCCATCCGTAGGAATCGTCGGATCATACCAATTGAGTGGCGGAGGACCTGATTGGCGACACTGGCGTGTCAGGTGGGACGAGCTGCCATATCCTAGTCATGTGATTTCCGGGCGAGAGATTTGTCGGCGATACCTGCTCGGAGGCCCGTACGTGTTTGGAACCCCTACTTCGATCCTCTACCGGGCCGACCTCGTGAGGGGCGATGATTCCTTCTATCCTAACTCGACGCCGGAAGCAGACACGAGTGCGTGCATCAAGAATTTAAGCGTCTCGGATTTTGGATTCGTTCATCAGGTACTGTCATACGAGCGAATTCATCACACACAGATGAGTACGACTTCCAAGGACCTCCATGCATATTGGTTGTCCAAGATCAGCGATTTGCGCGAGTACGGTCCGATGTATTTGACCGCAAAAGAGCTTGAGTCGCGCCTAAACGAGCTATCGGACAACTATTATGCGCTTTTGGCCGCGAGCGCTATTAATTTCCGAAAGAAAGCCTACTGGACTCATCATCAGAAAAGGCTTAGCGAAATTGGATACCCACTTCGTCGCACTAAACTTGCCAAGGCCATCGCTTATAAGCTTTTAGACTTGCTGCTCAATCCAAAACAGACGGCAGAAAAGATGTTCCGGCGCGGGACTACCGCATAAACGGTGGGGTGGAGTGTGCGTGAAGATATCCAAATCACCGTAGTCATCCCGACATATAACCGAAGCCGTGTTATCGGCAGGGCGATAGAGAGTGCCCTCGGGCAAGAACATTCCCCCTCTGAAGTTATCGTCATTGACGACGGTTCCCTCGACGGCACGCGCGGCCTTATTGATTCTTATGGTGATTCGGTGCGCTATGCGTACCAGACCAACGCTGGTGTCTCTGCCGCCCGAAATCGAGGTGTGAGAGAAGCCCATTTCGAGTGGATTGCATTTCTTGATTCGGACGATTATTGGTTGCCTGACCATCTCAAGCGGATGGTGAATGCCATCGAAGCCACACAGGGCAGGGCCGCTCTCTATTTCGCTGACACGCAAATGTCGGGAGATGGGGGAGATTACTACCTTTGGCGTACTTCCGGATTCGAAATACACAGAGAATGCGAATTCAAACCTGACGCCAGCAAATGGGTGCAAAGGCGAGTCCAGCCGATGATGTTACAGTCGAGCGTAATTTCACGCAAGGCGTATTTGGAAATAGGCGGGCTTCCCGAGCAGCTTCGAACCAGGGAGGATACATTACTGTTTTTTAAGCTAGCTCTTCTCTATCCTGCCTGCGCCGTTTCGGGCTGTGGGACGATCATGAATTCAGATGGCGATTTTCGGCTCACACAGTTGTACAACGCGGGATCTCTCGTTTTCTGGGACGCTTCGATCCTGGTTTATAAGGAGCTGCTTGCGAGCGTGAGGAATTGTAGTAGCGAAAGTCGGCGGTTTCTCAGGACTTCATTGGGCGCATCATACTTTGCGCTCTGCAGGATCTTCTTCCGACACAAAAAGTATTTGAGCGCGATAAAGAATGCCGCCGCATCTTTTGGAGTAAGTCCCCCTGCATTTGTGAAGGAGCTGTCGGACTCTTTGGCGCGGCGCGTGTTCAGAGTGGGGGGAGTGGAGAGCGATTCTCCTACGTGTGGGACACTCGGTAGGCAATCAGCAACGACTTCCAGCCAGAACGGACTCGATAATGGCGGAAGCACAACTTTGAAGGGCTAGTGAAAATGCCTGGGGGGCCTGAAATACCGGGGTCGCATTCTGAAAGTGATTTCCTCGGATCTCCTTCTCACTCACGACCGCAAGGAAACACACCAAGCCCACCGTTCGGCACCGGAATTGACTTGGCCCATGTTTTGGCGCCACTTGATTTACTCTTGTGAATTCTCCAAATTATGACGAAGACGGAGTGCAACCCAGTTTGCGCGCCACTCCAGCTTGAGGCTTGCGAGATGAAAGTTTGTCACCTTTTGAACGGTTTTCAGCAGCCACTCGGCAAACGCTGGTATCAATGCAGCACATTTTCCGTCGTCCGCAACTAAAGGAGAGATAATGCTAGTGGCCTTAGAAATAGGACACGCCATCGACGGTCCCACTACCGTCGTGGAACCCCGATGAAGGATCTGAAAGAGAAGACGATTCGTGGCGGCTTTGCAAGATTTTGCGCCCAGGGAGCAAGTTTCACAGTTCGCGTAGGCTCACTCATGGTTTTGGCCCGGATCCTGGGGCCAAAAGATTTTGGTTTGGTCGGAATGGTCACGGCCTTTACTGGGGTCTTGTCTCTATTTCGTGATTTTGGGCTTTCTTCTGCTGCAATTCAGCATACCAACGTAACCGACGAACAGATTTCAACATTATTCTGGATCAACATATTGGTTGGCGCGCTCCTCTCGCTTTTGTCAGTGGCGCTGGCGCCGGTAATTGCCGCTTTTTACCATGAGCCCCGATTGTTTGGCGTCACGATTGCGCTGGCGGCTGGATTCCTTCTCAACGGGGCAGGGGTACAGCACGGGGCACTCCTGCAGCGTCAGATGCGCTTTACGACCTTGGCTGTAGTAAACACCGTCGCTTTAGTGGCAGGCACCGCGATTGCAATCGGTGCCGCCATGGCCGGTTATGGATATTGGGCTCTCGTGACGATGGCCCTCAGTCTTCCCCTCATCAGCACCATTGGCTTCTGGCTGACCACAGCGTGGATTCCGGGCAAGCCGCAAAGGCGAACGGGGATCCGCTCCATGCTGCATTTCGGTGGGAAAATCACTCTGAATGGTCTGGTCGTGTATGCCGCCAGTAATTTTGATAAGGTCCTGCTGGGGCGCTTCTGGGGAGCCGATGTACTGGGAATCTACGGGAGAGCTTATCAGCTTATCCATATCCCAACAGATAATCTAAATCAAGCGGCTGGCGAAGTAGCGTTTGCGGCACTCTCCCGATTGCAAGACGATCCTAAACGACTCAAAAGCTATTTTCTCAAGGGTTACTCTTTGGTTCTTACTTTGACCGTCCCAATTACGATCGCCTGTGCACTTTTTGCTGATGACGTTATTCGTGTTCTCTTAGGCCAAAAGTGGATGGCTGCTGTTCCTATTTTTCGCTTGCTGGCTCCAACGATTTTGGTTTTTGCGATAGTCAATCCTTTATGGTGGTTGATTTCTTCGCTCGGGCTAGTCGGACGAACCTTGAGGATGGCTCTGGTCATCGCCCCCATCATGATTGCTGGCTATGTTATAGGTCTGCCTTACGGGGCCAATGGTGTCGCGTTTGCCTACTCGACGGTGATGCTGCTGTGGGTCATTCCGGCTATCGCGTGGTGTGTGCGCGGAACCACAGTTTCGTTCCGAGAGATTCTGTCGACTGCCAGCTGGCCAATGGGGTCTAGTATCGTGGCCGGAGGGCTCGCTTTTGGAGTACGCCTAGCTTACGGCCACCTGTTGTCTCCCCTGCCCAGACTTGTTCTGGAATCTACCGTTCTTCTGCTTACGTTCTTTGCGATTCTTCTGTTTGTCGCAGGACAAAAATCATTTTACCTTGATCTCCTTCGTGGCATGAAAAGGCCATCACCAGCAATTGATGTTCTACCGGATTAGTGACTTTTGATGATAATGTGCGCGAATGGGCCTGAGGCGATTCGAGTTTGACTTGGGAGGTTTCCTTTTCGCATGGATGACTGCCTAGCTCAATACTATCGCTGCCCGGAACAGTATGTCCGGTTCAAGACAAAGAAGCCTCTTCCGGCTAATAGCGGTTACTTCCGATTTGGCGAGGAAACGATCTGCTATGGAAGCTACTACGGGTCTCAACCAGCTGAACTCCCCACGGGGGAACTTCAGGATGCGCTTTCTGACGTTGCGATTGAAGACGGCACAGTCTGTTTACCCTTCGATCCTTCTGAAATTGCTCGCAATCTGCGTTGTGAATTGTATATAGGCGATTGGCGAAAGGGAGCGCTAACCTCGGTTCTCGCTAACTTGTACTATTTTATACGGCCAGTGTTTTCAGTCCGCATGCGGAGGCATCTGCAGAAAATCCATTTGAGGGGCTGGGAAAGGCTGACATTTCCCCGCTGGCCGGTCGACATGACGGTCGACAAATTATTCGGTCAGTTGATGTTGTTGTCTCTGAAGTCCAACCGCGCGGAGCGAATTCCGTTCATCTGGTTTTGGCCAGGAGGCGCTCCCAGTTGCGCAATTATGACCCATGATGTGGAAACGGAGTCTGGGCGAGATTTTTGCGCAACTCTCATGGATGTTGACGATTCATTTGGAATTAAATCCTCCTTCCAGTTAATTCCCGAAAAGCGTTACGCGGTGAGCCGGGAGCTCATCGATTCCATTCGTGGACGCGGGTTCGAAGTTGCTGTTCACGATTTGAATCATGATGGGCGGCTCTACAAAGGGAGAGAGGAATTTCTCAAACGTGCAGACAAAATCAATTTCTATGGCAAGGAATATGGAGCTGAAGGGTTTCGTGCGGCGGTTCTGTACCGAAGGCAGCTCTGGTATGACGCGCTACAGTTTTCTTATGATATGTCGGTTCCAAATGTAGCGCACTTGGATCCGCAGCGGGGAGGCTGTTGCACGGTGATGCCATATTTCATCGGCGATATTCTCGAATTGCCCGTAACCACGACCCAGGACTACATGTTGTTTCACATCCTAAACGATTATTCGATTGAGCTGTGGAAACGGCAAATTGATCTCATTATGGCCAACCACGGATTGATCAGCTTCATCGTTCATCCGGATTACGTTGTTACTTCCCAAGAGCGGAGCATTTATGAAAGCCTGCTTGGATACTTAGATGGCTTGAGGAAAGAGAAGTGCGTTTGGATGACAACTCCGAGCGAGGTGAATCGCTGGTGGAGGCAGCGGGCAGAGATGAAGTTGGTCGCGGACCGCGATGGCTGGCGGATCGAGGGTCCAGGCAAGGAAAGAGCATGCATCGCTTGGGCGAGTGAAAAGAATGGTCGGCTTGAGTTCACGTTTTAAACGGGCCCTGTCTTCGGAGAACATCTTCACGGTGATCCAGCACGGCACACGCACTCCAATAGGGCCAGTCGCGGGACGAAGAAGAACTTCGCTAAGGGAATCGATACGGGTATTGACTGAATTAAATGACGATAGATAAAAACTTGCTGGCAGATAGACCGGGCGCTCTGGTGATTGGTGGCGATTATCAAGGACTCGGAATTGTTCGCAGCCTGGGTCGTCATGGAGTCCCCGTTGGCGTCATCGACGACGAATTGTCTATCGCCCAATACTCTCGCTATGGGGCATTCGCGCATAAAGTGCCTTCCCTTAGCGATCCGGACAAAACTGTACAGCTTCTACTAGACATCGGTCGCCGCCGCAAACTGAATGGGTGGGTTTTATACCCGACGCGCGACGAGACTGTTGCGGCACTCTCGCATCATCGCGATGAGTTGCGAGAGATTTACCACGTTCCAACACCTCCTTGGGAAACCGTTCAATGGCTCTGGGATAAGCGAAATACGTATGCGCTTGCCGAGAAGCTAGGAATCCCTGCTCCCAGAACCTGGGTGGTTCGGGACCTCAGTCAGTTGGCGCAAATCGAGGGTCATTTTCCCGTCGCGCTCAAACCTGCCATAAAAGAACATTTCATTTACGCGACCGGCGACAAAGCCTGGCGAGCGGATAACCTTTCTCAACTCGAAGAACTATTCAAGAGAGCGACGCAATTCATTCCGCCCGGGGAGATCCTTATTCAGGACCTCATTCCCGGTGGCGGAGAGAACCAGTTCGCCTACTGCTCGTTTTTCAAGAACGATGTCGCGGTTGGAAGCCTCGTTACATGCAGGCGGCGGCAACATCCTCTTGAATTTGGTCGGGCCAGCACGTTTGTGGAATCGGTGGAGAATCCCATAATCGAGGAATATTCTCAGCGGTTCCTTCGCGCTATTAATTATTATGGTCTGGTCGAATTGGAATACAAACTCGATTCCCGGGACGGCCAACATCGGCTGCTCGATGTGAACGGTCGGACGTGGGGATACCACACAATTGGACGGAGCGCTGGCGTCGATTTCCCATACATGTTATTCCGCGATCAGATGGACACACCAATCGTGCCTTCCAGAGGCAAGACGGGCGTCCGCTGGATTCGGCTTCTCACCGACATGCCTACTGGCGTCGTCGGGATCCTCAAAGGAAAGATCGATTGGGGAGCATACTTTCGATCCTTGTTCGAGTTCGATGAAGAGGCTGTGTTCAGTTGGGAGGATCCCCTGCCAGGGTTGGTGGAAGTTGCGTTAGTGCCTTATCTCGCTTTCAAGCGCGGGTTTTGATCGTCACACTCAAGATAAGAGGACGTATGTCAAAGACTGACGTCGCAGTCATCGGGGCGGGGCCATACGGGCTTTCTGCGGCGGCGCATCTCCAGACTGTGAAAGGGCTCGAAGTCCGCGCGTTTGGCCAACCCATGTCCTTTTGGCAGTGCCAAATGCCTTTGGGTATGCTTCTGCGCTCAAATTGGACGGCGACGGAAATCGCGGGACCGGATCGATCGCTATCTCTGGAGGCATTTCAAGCGGCCAGCGGCCTCCGATTTGGCGTACCCGTGCCGCTTGACTGCTTCATACAATACGGGCACTGGTGCCAAAAACAAGCGGTGCCTCACTTGGATCGCCGTTCGATCGCCCGAATCGATTTAGATTCCAACGGATTCCGGCTCGAGTTAGAAGATGGTGAGGCATTTCGGGCACGCCGCGTGGTTGTTGCCGCCGGTATCGGATCCTTTGCTTGGAGACCCGCCGAGTTCAAGGACCTTCCGCCTGCCTTTGTTTCACACACATCACAGCATCGCGACATGCGGGTCTTTGCCGGTAAAAGGGTCCTTATTATCGGCGGCGGCCAGAGTGCGCTAGAATCTGCAGCAATATTGCGCGAAAGCGGAGCCGAACCAGAGGTTTTCGCCAGAACACACAAAATCCACTGGCTGCAAGGATTGGCTTCCAAAACCCTTCACCACCATCTCGGTACCTTTGTGAGGACCCTCCTATATGCGCCCACCGACGTCGGTCCAGCGGGTATCAGCCAGTTATTGGCTCGACCCGATCTCGTGCGCCTCCTGCCGCGGCGCCTTCAGGATCGTCTCCGTAAGCGAGCGGTAAGACCAGCAGGCGCGCGTTGGCTGGTGGATCGCCTTGAAGGCGTGCCCATCCATCTCGGGTGCCACGTTACCTCAGTGAGTCAAGTGGAGGATCAAGTGAAAGTCTGCTTCGATGATGGGAGCGAGCACCTTGCGGATCACGTACTCCTCGGGACCGGTTATCGCGTGGATATCTCAAAGTATGAGTTCCTTTCGCCTCAAATCCGGGACTCCATAGCCCGCTCCAATGGTTACCCAAGGCTGATACGGGGTCTGGAAACCTCCGTCTCCGGATTGCACATTCTCGGTGCGCCTGCGGCTTGGAGTTTCGGGCCACTGATGCAATTTGTCTCAGGGACGCACTACGCCTCACACTCTTTACTGGCCAGCATCACCCAGCGCAAACCAGTCGCTTAACCCCGCGACACCTGAGTTTGGAAGAAGGCTTGGTGCTGACGCAAAAGATTTCAAGGAGGACTACATCAAACTTGTCGTGACCCATTAATTTTCCTGAATTCTCAAATTTGGCCGAATTCATAATAATCGAAATCAAATGCCCGCATCCTTTTTGGATTAAACAGGTCTCTTCTTCAATCAGCAGCCGATTCCCCATTCCTTGCCCCTGAGCGGTCTCAAACGAGTTCGCTGCAGAGGTCGCTCCCAGGCCCTGAATCAGGCTCTGGAACTCGCCACCTCTCTCAGAGGCTCGTGAACCTTCCCTTCATCGTTCTGTATCCTCCAGTCTTGCTCCTCTGCCCCCAGTCATTCCTGAGTAAGCGTCATCCGAGGGCCGTGTCGACGGATTATGTTTAGTTGACGAAGATAAGCCAAGTGGGCACGTACGGTTGTGTCCACTTGGGGGATAAGTGGACACATCGGAGCAAGGGGTGGTTAAGAGAGTGCCGCAGCGTCGGCGGCATTCGATAGTGGAGAAGCAGCGAATCGTTGAAGAGACGCTGCAGCCCGGTGCATCGGTGGCGCGCGTGGCGCGGGCGCATGGGGTGAACGCGAACCAAGTCTTCGCCTGGCGTCGCCAGTATCGGCAAGGGCTATTGGGCGAGGGCAATGCCCTGACGGTGAACCTGCTGCCGGTTCACGTGACCGGGGCCAGGATGCGCAAAACGAATCGCCAGGTCGGGCGCCGGGCCGCGCAGCGAACCACGGAAGCAGCAGGCGCGATTCACGTGGAACTTCCGAAGGGACATCTTCGCGTCATCGGGCGTGTGGATGCGGAAGCATTGCGGGTGGTGCTGGAGCAGTTGCTGGGATGATCGGGCTGGGGGCAGGGACGCGCATTTGGATCGTCGCGGGTGTGACCGACTTACGGCGGGGTTTTGTGGGGCTGAGCGGGATGGTGCAGACGGCGCTGAAAGAAAATCCGTTTTCGGGGCAGGTGTTCGTATTTCGCGGGAGACGCGGCGATTTGATCAAACTGCTGTGGTGGGACGGTGATGGGTTGTGTCTGTTTGCCAAGCGATTGGAGCGCGGGCGATTCATCTGGCCACAAGCAATGAGCGGCACGGTGTCGCTAACCCAAGCGCAGCTCTCCATGCTGTTGGAAGGGATCGATTGGCGCCGTCCAGTGCGCACGCAAGCGCCACAGTTGGCGGTGTGAGCGAAAAGTTTTTTCTGTATTCTTGCGGTTTTTATTTTGCGTTAAGAAATAGGGTGTAGCCTGAGCGCGTGAGTGGCGCTCTTCCCTCTCTGCCCGATCTCCAGCAGCTGGATCCTCACGCCCTGCGGGCCTTGGTTGTCACCCAATACACGCAAATCGTCACGCAGCACGAGCAGCTCTTCACGCAGCGCGAAGAACTTCTCACCAAAAGCGAGCAACTCGCTTCCCGCGACGCGGAGATCGAGCACTTGAAGCTGCTGATCGCCAAACTGCGGCGCATGCACTTTGGGCGCAAGTCGGAAAAGTGGGAGCGGCAGATCGAGCAGTTGGAGTTGCGGCTGGACGAACTGGAAACAGCGCGAACTGAACGTGCTGTTGCCACGCAAACGCCAACGGTTTGCGAGCCCGTCGCGAAAGCAGCAACAAAACCGGCGCGGCGGCCACTACCTGCGCATCTGCCGCGGGAAACGCGCAAGATCCTGCCGAAGCAGGAAGCCTGCCCGGACTGCGGTGGCGCGTTGCAGCCTCTCGGTGAAGATATTTCGGAAACACTGGAGTATGTGCCGGAACATTTCAAAGTGATTCGGCAGGTGCGGCCAAAGCTGGCGTGCGGTTGTTGCGACAAGATCGTGCAAGCGGAAGCAGCGAGTCGTCCCATTGCGCGCGGCATGGCCGGTCCTGGACTGCTGGCGCATGTTCTGGTCTCGAAGTATTGCGATCATTTGCCGTTGTATCGCCAGTCGGAGATTTACGCTCGCGAAGGAGTGGAGTTGGATCGTTCGACGTTGGCGGACTGGGTTGGCGGAAAGAGTGCGTTGTTGCGGCCGCTGGTGGAAGCGCTGCGGCGTCACGTGATGGCCGGAGAAAAATTGCACGCGGACGACACACCGGTCCCGGTGCTGGCCCCCGGCAACGGCAAAACAAAAACGAGACGCTTGTGGACCTACGTGCGCGACGACCGGCCCGCCGGAGATGCGACCCCGCCAGCCGTGTGGTTCGCCTACACCCCAGATCGCAAAGGCGAACATCCGAAAGCGCACTTGAGCGCGTTCACCGGCACGCTGCAGGCCGATGGTTACGCAGGCTACGACGCGGTTTACGAAGGTGGCCGAGTGAAGGAAGCGGCGTGCATGGCGCACGTGCGCCGACAGTTTTTCGATCTCTATGAGGCCCATAAATCGCCAGTGGCGAAAGAAGCGCTGGAGCGCATCGCGGCACTGTATGCCATCGAGGAAGAAATTCGCGGACGTTCTGCCAGTGAGCGGCAACAGGTGCGCAACCAGCGCAGCCAGCCGTTGATGAACTCGCTGAAACAATGGCTCGAAGAAACGTTGGGCAAGCTGTCGAGAAAATCGGACACCGCACGAGCGGTGCGCTACGCTTTGGGCCGGTGGGACGCGCTGCTGCGCTTCTGCAGCGATGGTCGCGTCGAGGTAGACAACAACGCGGCGGAACGCTCGTTGCGCGCGGTCGTGTTGGGCCGCAAGAATTACTTGTTCGCGGGATCGGATCACGGTGGTGAACGCGCCGCAGCGATTTACAGTCTGACCGGCACCGCCAAGCTCAACGGTCTCGACCCCGAAGCGTACCTACGCAACGTGCTGTCACGTATCGCCGATCACCCCATCAACCGCATCGCGGAGCTCCTGCCGTGGAACCTGGCCGCCGCATCTCCCTCAGACTCGTCTCCCACCGCATAAGTCGATCAGCTTGTCCACACGGTTATCTTCGGACGCTTACATTCCTGAGGTCTTGCCTAGGATCGTATTTCTCCGCTGCCCGTGGACTCCATCACCCGCTTCACAGACTCTCCTTAGACCATCTGTTTCACCAGACCCACTTCTCTTCTTCTCCAGTGCGCGAAAAATGGCCCTGGCTATCCTGTGCGGTGAGCGCTATTTCATAGTGCCGTCCAGAGAGCCGGCAGATCGGAGTTATTCTCTTCCTAGGAGGCGCGGAAGCTTGTTTATTGGCCGAGTAGTCCGAACGCGGTAACGGTGGAGCCTGTGCCGAAGTACACCCTACCGTTGACAACCAACGGCGTGATGAATGGACCAGCGACGGGGGAGAAATGGTCACGAGTCCCGGCCTGGGTCGAGTTGTAGAGCTCCTTCGTCAAGTCCCTGGCATCGTAAGCAAAGAGGATTCCTGATTCAAAATCAATTGCCCAGACGATTCCGTTGCGGTTAGCATTTGACGATACGCTGGGAACCGTTCCATAGTCGCCAAAGACGTGCGCGCTTTGCGTGGCGGGTGCGGTCGCCAGGAGAGCTTGGGAAATGGGGTACGCTCGCAACGGTAGCCCAGAGGGGCCGAGGAAGATCGTGTTGTTGAAGTAGACCGGGGTGGAGAAGTTCGCGTGCCCATCCACTGGCAATTGTTGATAGATGTTGTTCTGCGAAGCGTTATATTGGCCCATGTCGTCGCGGTTCACAACATAGATCACACCGTCCTCGCTGGCGACGACCGCTAAGTGCCGGGTGGTGTTGCTGCTATCCACCAGGTCGGGCAGGAGCAGCGGGCCGGAAGAACTGAAGTCGATGCCCGCAGCATCATTGGCGAGCGCATTAGCAGGCGCGAAATAGTCCACGGTAGAGAGGGGATCCGTTCCAGAAACCCGCACGAAGGTATTTCCGTAATCGTTGTTGGTTCCAGGAGTGCCGTTGCCAAAAGCGTTGCCAGTCGCGAGATAGAGATCGCCTGATGCGTCAGACGCTGGCCCAGCTCCGCCCAGCCAGATGCCTGCGCCATAGCCATTGGGAACCAGATCAATAGCGCTGGTTTGCACGAGCGTTCCCGCATCAAAGGCCATGACCCAGCCGGAGTACGGCCCGCAATCGCCCGCCCGCCCGCTCCATACGGTATAAATCTTGTTTCCGCTCTCAAGGAGCGCGGCTCGCTCAGCTTGAACCTCGGGGAGGAAGGTGACCGTCCCGCCCGAACTGTTGCCTCCCGTGCCGGGATACGTGGCTTCGACCGTCGTGGGACCGCCAAACAGTTCCTTGCCCGTGGTCAGGTCCAACGCGTGCAGGCGATGGAAGAAGTTGCCTTTGCCGTCCGTGGACATGGCCATAACATAGATGGCGTTCCGAGCGCGGTCAATCACGGGGGTCGCGGTAATGCCGTTTGGATCGATGTTGCCGCAGGGCAGACTCGCTAGCGGCACGGCCGTCTCGCCGGCAGCCAGGGCCGGCGTCCGCCACAAGACCGTTGCGGAGGAACCACTGATGCTTTCCGCGTCCACGGCGTAAACGGTATCTTTTTCCGTAGCGAAATAAAGCACGTTCTTCGTGCCCTTGCCGGGGATCGTCACTTGGCTGAGATAGAGAATCTGCCCGTCGATTCGGCTGTCGACGCCAAACTCACCCACTTTTCCAAACGTCGCCGAGTTCACGTTGGATGGCGTAAGGACAGTCTCTTGAGAGTTGAGACCTGTACGCATCGCATCATTGTGGTAAGTAACAACGTCGACGTTAGTTCGATTAACATCAATGGCCCCAGAGGAAAGTTCAGCTGCGTGAGTTGCGGTTGCCAGGGTTCCAGAGGAAACCGAATCCGACGCGGTGAAATTCGAGAAGCCGTAATCGCTTTCTTGTGAGGCGCTTCCGCCTTGGATATAGAATCCCATGCCCGGACTGCCGCTCGAAAAGGTACTTTCTGTCCATTGCAACAGCTGAACGCCATTCTTGTAGGACGTGATGGTGTTACCGACGATGGTCGCTTCGAGGACGTCGCCATCGGCACAGCCTGTCGAACCCCCATTCAGTTGTGTGAAACTTCCCAAAGGGCCGTTCCAACGAACAATCTGGTTATAGGGATTGCTGGGGACCACGGAGCAATTGATTTCGTAGCCGGTAATGCTGTGCGCGGAAATGGAAGTACGCAGCCTGATTTCCACTTCTTCGAAGATGTTGGAGTCTTGGCTGACCACGTGAATCTGTGCCTGAGCCATCTGGTTCGCGCCCCAGGTGCCAGCCAGTATCGCCGTCGAGTCGTCATAGTCCACGGTGTCCGTCTGTGTGCCGAAGGCAAACCCCGGCGTGGTGCGAACATTTGCCCAATCCAGTCCGGTCACCTTTCCGTTGATCCACTTTCCACCTTCGGAAATGGGATTCTCCGTGAGGGGGAAGTTGGTCGTGTAAGAGTTGCCCGAGGTCGTCGTCACGGAAAGAGTGTCGCTGGCGCTGACGACGCTGCCGAGGGTGGCCGTGATTTGCGAAGTGCCTGCGGTGGCGCCGGTGGCCAGGCCGGTGCTGGCGCCGATGGTGGCGACGGTGGTGTTGGAGGAGGCCCAAGTAACCGAGGAGCTGATGTTCTTGGTGCTGCCATCACTGTAGCTGCCGGTGGCCGTGAACTGCTGGATCTGCGATGGCGTGATCGATGGGTTGGCGGGCGTTATGGCGATGGACTGCAGAGCAGCGGCCGTAACGGTGAGGGTATCGCTGGGGCTGACGACGCTGCCAAGGGTGGCCGTGATTTGCGAAGTGCCTGCGGCGACGCCGGTGGCCAAGCCGGTGCTGGCGCCAATGGTGGCGACGGCGGTGTTGGAGGAGGCCCAGGTAACCGAGGTGGTGATGCTCTTGGTGCTGCCATCACTGTAGGTGCCGGTGGCCGTGAACTGCTGGATCTGCGATGGCGTGATCGATGGGTTGGCGGGCGTTATGGCGATGGACCGCAGAGTGGCGGCCGTAACGGTGAGGGTATCGCTGAGGCTGACGACGCTGCCAAGGGTTGCCGTGATTTGCGAAGTGCCTGCGGCCACGCCGGTGGCCAGGCCGGTGCTGGCACCGATGGTGGCGACGGCGGTGTTGGAGGAGGCCCAGGTAACTGAGGTGGTGATGTTCTTGGTGCTGCCATCACTGTAGCTGCCGGTGGCCGTGAACTGCTGGGTCTGCGATTGACTGACCGATGAATTCGAGGGTGTGACGGCGATGGATTGCAGAGTGACAGCGGAGTTCACGGTGAGCGTAGCTACGGCGCTGGTTATTGATCCTGCTGGATTCGTGATCACCACCTGGAATTTGGTGCTGTTGTCGGCTGCGGTTGTGGCAGGCGTGGTGTAGCTTGCGGAGGTGGCGCCGGAAATCGCCATCCCGTTTTTTTGCCACTGATAGCTAAGAGGGGCTGTACCGGTTGCTACGACCGTGAAAGTCGCCGCCTGGCTAGCAACCACTGTCTGGCTTGCCGGTTGGGCACTGATGGAGGGTGAGGACGGATTGGAATTCTGATTGCCAGTCTTTGAGGTGACTCCCGCGCACCCGGAAAGGCAGATAACTACTCCCAACAAAATGGCCGCGAGATGGTACTTGGCAATACCAAGCTTCATTGGATGTTTTTCCCTAGTTCCACACAGTACAGCCACCAACCGGCACCATGCCAAGCATGCGGGAGACTCGGCAAAATCTCTCCTGTACAGAGGTACAGAACGAGTACAGCCACGAGGGACCATGTATTCGGTTTGCGGCCCTTAGGCTGACCTATTTTGGTGCTCGTTATCCAGTCTTCTCGATTCCCCCCGCAGAAAGAAAAATGTCAGCTCTCGCAATCTCCAGTCAAATCATACCTAACTTAGCCCGTCGCCCCCGTTTCCTTTGTCCTGTAGCACCGTCAAGTTTGACTTCCGCGGTCGGTCAATTCGAGGTTCCTCGCAGTCATCATAGTTCCCCCTCACCTCAACCCCTTTTTTTTCTGCTGATTGCAGATATCTAGGGATTTGCCTGAGCCCAGCGCCGGAGGGATAATAAATTGCCACTTCGTGGAACTTCTCGGGGACTTACCACTCTAAACGTAACCACGGCCACCCCCTAGAGAGGCCCCTAACTATAAGAAAATAGGCTGGGTACCATAGATCAACCTATAGGTCGCATTTATCCCTATCTGGAAGCGAAGTTGCACCCTAATTCTTCATAAGAAGAAAACATTGTGGCTCCTCCGAACCTAGATCTTGGAGCTACCACTCAACCATGGAACAGCTCTCAACGGTCGTCGCTGAAGATCAAGCGACAGCGGGGTTTGTCTACGGCCTGGGACCAGCCATGGTCACCCTGAATGGTATGACCGCTGAGATTGCCCGCACTGATATTCCCGTCTTGATTCTTGGAGAGAGTGGCACAGGCAAAGATGTCTATGCCCGTCTCATACATCGTCTTTCTCAAAAGTGTGATTCACGCCTCTGGAAAATCAACTGCTCCTCGGTCGATCCCGGAGAATTGCTAACTCAAATGCACGAATGCACTGGCAAGCTCCCGAACCAAGAAGCCTTCGGGGGCATCTACCTGGACAATATTCAAGAGCTGGATCTGGCCTGCCAGCGCATTTTGCTTTCTCACCTGCCAGATGGGGAAAGCCCTAGCCGCGTGGGAGTGTTGAGCCCACGCCTCATATCCTCAACAACCAGAAGCCTTGACTCGGAAGTCGAGACGGGCCGCTTCCGGCGTGAACTCTACTTTCGCCTCAACGGTGCCCTCCTGCGCCTTCCTCCTTTGCGCGATCGCAGAGAGGATATTCCCATTCTCACGGAATTCTTTCTGAACAAGCATTCCAGGGCCTTGAAAAAGAAGGTCTCCCCGCTCAGCAAGAAGGCAATCCAAACTCTGGCCGCCTATCACTGGCCAGGCAATCTCCGCGAACTAGAACATTTTGCTCGAAAAATCGTGATCTTCGATGATGTCCAGTTGGCTCTGAACGACCTGCAAGCCGCTCGAATCATCAACCACAGGCCATCGGAAAACAGGCAAGGGGCCTCCTTGAAAGTCGCGGCTCGCGCCGCCTCCAAAGAAGCCGAGCGAGAATTAATCTTGCAGGCCCTTGAACGAACACGATGGAATCGCAAACGAGCCGCTCAGGAATTGCAGATTAGCTATAAATCGTTACTATACAAGATCAAGCAGATCGGGGCCCTAAACGGAGAACAATAAAACTGAGGGGGAGAAGCTCTATCATGCACATCCAACCATTTTTGTTATTCACGACTATAGTTTTTTTGCCGCTTGCCCCTGCGCAGGGTGCCGCTATGCAGACTTCTACCTCTGCATTAAGCCAGAAAACCGACGCCAGTAAAGCAAGCAATCAAGTTTCAGCTGTTACCGACGCAGATTACGTAATCGGCCCTCAGGACGTGATTCGCATTGATGTCTGGAAGGAACCCGAGATATCCAGAACGATTCCCGTCCGTCCTGATGGCAAGATCTCCTTGCCCCTCCTGAATGACATTCAAGCTTCCGGCTTGACCGCCCTTCAGCTAGGCAAGTCCATACACGACGGGCTCACAAAATTCTTGACGAACCCCGAGGTCACCGTGACGGTAACCGAAATCAATAGCCGCAGGGTCTACATCACCGGCGAAGTAGCTCGGGCCGGAGCTTTTCCGCTGCTGCCAAACATGACTGTCCTCCAGGCACTCTCTAGCGCCGGAGGGTTTACGCAATTTGCAAAGCTTAAAGGCATCTACGTTCTCCGGAATGAGGGCGGAAAACAGGTAAAACACTCCTTCAATTACAAGGAAGTCGTCAAAGGTAGAAATCAAGACGAGAATATTCTTCTTCAGCCGGGCGACGTTATCGTTGTCCCGTAAGGATTCTGGAATGAAATACCCCAATGCCATTCTCGGCGGATTTTTTCTCGCAGCTCTGCTCTCGTTTTGGCCGCGGATCGGGCGTGCCCAGGATGAGCCTCAGGAACCGGCAGACACAATGCCGAAGCCCGCTGCCCGCTCCACTCCGATTCCAATTATAGATTCGGGCGACCAGCAGGGCGACAACGGTGTTCAGGATACAACCAATGAGCTGCGGCCAGATCTCGCTCCACTCACCGGCTTGCAAAACGCCACCTTGGGTTCTCCCGAAATGCGTCATAACTACTGGGTGCCGGGATTTCAATACGGTAGCACCGGTCAATCTAGCGGATACAATCAGCCGAGCTCCTCTGGTTGGTATGCCACGAACTATTTGAGCGGGAATGTCAGTTTGCTAGAAACGTGGAACCGTTCGCAGCTTACCATAAATTACTCGGGTGGCGGGTACTTCTCATCGAATAGCGAACAAGGAAGTGGTAACTATCAGCAGTTGGACCTCGCGCAGACCTTTGAGTGGAATCGCTGGCTCGTCCAGGTGCTAGATCAGTTCTCCTATTTGCCGCAATCCCAGTTCGGTTTTGGTGTCGGAACAAATCTTGGCGTCCCAGGAATCGCGGGGTCTCTGGGTCCCCCCATCCCAGGTCTCGGCAGCGGTTCCGTCCCTAGCCAAAGCATCTATGCGGCCTTCGGCCCACGTCTCAGTAATACCGGAGTGATCCAAGCCACCTATGCGGTTTCTCCCCGCAGCTCGTTCACCGCTTCCGGATCCTACTCTCTTCTACATTTTGTACAATCAGGCAACGTTGACGACAATTCTGCAACCGGCAGTTTCGGTTACAACTATCAGCTTGATCGCAATAACACTCTCGGTCTTCTATACCGCTTCAGCAGCTACCAGTTTCCTGGCGAACCGCAAGCGTTTGGCGACCACGCCGTGAACTTAGCCTATGGCCGAAAGGTTACCGGCCGCCTCGCGCTTCAGTTCTCTGGAGGACCGGAATACAGTACATTCCGTGTACCCATTGGCACGCAATCATCCAAGCTCGGGGTCAATGCTAACGCCCAGATCATATGTGGTTTTGAGAATGTCAACTTCTCCGCCGGTTACGTTCACGGGCTTGCGGGCGGTAGCGGCGTCTTAACCGGTTCGACCACGGACCAAGTGAATTTCACTGCCTCTCGGAAACTAAGTCGGATTTGGAGTGGAAACCTGAATTTTGGCTACGCGCATAACAAGGAAGTGGCGAATTCCACACAAACTAGCCTCATTTCCTACAATAGTTGGTTTGTAGGCGGCGGGGTTAGCCGGCCCATCGGTAGGGAGCTGAATTTGGCCATCTCCTACACGGCGGATATCTTTGGCTCCAGTCAACCCGGTTGTTCCGCTACTACCTGTAATTCAAACCAGACATCCAATTACATTACCTTGAGCTTTCAGTGGCATGCGCGCCCATTTGTCTTGCCTTAGGCTTAGTACGTAGTAACAGGGAGTAACAAGTAGAACCGGCGAATGATTTAGCAGTTACCCAGATCCTAGAATAGGAACACGGTAAGCCAGCGAATGTACAAGAATTTTTTCGGACTAAAAGAGAACCCTTTCAACGTCAATCCCGATCCGCGCTTCCTATTCCTCACGCAACAGATCGAGGAAGCCCTGACCGGGTTGATGTATGGGATCCAAACCAGAAAAGGCTTCATCACTTTGACCGGCGAGGTAGGCACTGGCAAGACCACGCTGATCAACCGGCTGCTTGATTGGTTGCATCACCGCAAAGCCCGCACCGCTTTCCTCTTTAATTCGCGAATGAACTCAAACCAGCTGTTGGATTTCGTTCTCGCCGAGTTTGATATCCCTTGTGACTCCAAATCAAAAAGCCAACAGTTGATGAAACTCAACCATTGGCTCCTGGATCGCTACGGCTTGGGTGAAACTGTCGTTCTCGTCATCGATGAAGCGCAAAACCTCACCTATCCCGTCTTGGAAGAAATTCGACTTCTCACCAATCTTGAGACTTCCACCGAGAAACTGGTTCAGATCGTTCTTTCCGGGCAGCCCGAACTCGAAGAAAAGCTGAGGCTGCCGCAACTCCGCCAACTCCGGCAACGCATCATGCTCCGATGCAAGACCGCCCCGCTTTCAACCGAACAGACACATCAATATGTCGCCGAGCGCCTGAAAATTGCCGGCGCCACAGGGGAGCCCATCTTCAGCACCAAGACCTTGGACACCGTTCATCTCTATTCTCTCGGCATTCCGCGCGTAATCAATCTTCTCTGCGAGCACTCTTTGGTGAATGCGTTTGTAGAACACCAACGCCCGATCCAGCCGAAGATTGTTGAAGATGTTGCAAGAGAGTTTCAGTTGGACGAAGTCGAGCCCATCGGGCCGAATGCAGGCTCGAAGATTGAGTCGGATGTTTACAACTCCGAAGCTTTCTTGCAAAACCTCGGTGAAGCGCTTTCCCGTTTCCGCTTTAGCCCTTCCTCTCCTACCCGCGAACGAAAGTGATTCGAGGCCGCTCCTTGGCAGTACGATCACGACAAAGTCTTGTCGTCTCGCGGGCAGACCGGTATCGCTGCCGGTGATGCGATCGTGAAGCTGTTCACGTGCCTTCTTAAGTTGCTCGCTGGCGTCGAGCCTACCCCGTCCTCAACATTTGACTCTGCTGGTGCAGAAAAGCTAGTTGCTGCCGTAGCTCCGCGCGCAGGATCTTCCCATTGGCGGACCGCCGCACCATTTCCAGAAAATAAATGGCCTGAGGGCGCTTGTAGGGAGCAAGAAGTTTCCTGCAGTAAATGAGCAATTGTTTTTCTGTTAGCCGCCTGCCTGTTTTCAAAACCACACCCCCCAGGATTCTCTCGCCTAACAACTCGTCGACTACCGCCGTAACCCCGGCCTCCAAGATATCCTCATGGGCAAGCAGTACTTCTTCGATTTCTTCGGGATTAATGCGAATTCCACCGGATTTGATCATTTCACTGCTTCTCCCTGTGATGAAGAGATACCCCTCCTCGTCCAAATAACCGAAATCACCCGTGTGCAGCCATCCCTCTCTGAGGGTTTTCCCGGTGGTGGTAGGATCCAACCAGTAACCTCCCATTATATTGCTCCCCGCCACCACAATTTCACCAGGCTTGCCGCGTGGAACAGGCTCCCCGGTCTCGCTCACGATCTTTAACGAAACGCCGGGCACAGGACACCCCGCAGATCCGGCTTTTCTTTCTAGCTCTTCGGGTGGCAGCATGGTGATCCGAGCAGTCGCTTCTGTTTGCCCATACATGACGTGGAACTGCGTTTTGGGAAATGCTTCCTGGACTTTTCTGAGAAGGGTTTGAGGCATGGGTCCACCCGCACTCGTAAAGTAGCGCAGGGAAGGTAGGATTGACGCATGAAAGATCGATTCCCGTAGCAGGAATGCATAGTTCGAGGCTACTCCTGAGAACCCTGTGGCGGCCTCGCTCTTCATCGATTCCACAACGCAGTGTGCGTACTGCAGGTTCTGCTCAATAATGATCTTTGCGCCTGCAAAAAGGTGAGTTAGCAGAACAGAGTTGCCGTAAGCAAAAACAAAGGGCAGGACCCCAACAATAGCATCCGATGGGGTGAGGTGCAGTCGCTTGAGGATGGATTCAGTGTTTGCTATCAGGTTTTCGTGAGACAGCATGACGCCCTTCGGCTTGCCTGTGGTTCCTGAGGTATACAGGATCTGCGCCAGGGCCTCAGGCGCCCCTTCCGTTTTGGTTGCGTCACTGACGGCCACAATCCCTTCTGGTAGCAGGGCAAATCGAAGACCGGACTGCTCGAGGATGCCACGGTTTTTCTTCCAGTGGTTGGATGATGTGATGATGCCCGTGGCCCCTACGTGGGTAATAGTCTTCAGTACGTCGGTAGCCATGGCATCCGAATGCACGGGAACGACCACTGCATGCATTTCCAATAAGGCTAAATATGCCGCAATGTACTGAGCACTGTTCTGCAGCCAGAGTACAACCCGATTGCCCTTGTTCAGTCCGGCGTTTTGGAGTCGCTCCCGCAGTAATCTGGATTCGTAATCTAGTCGTGCGTAGGTCCAGCGCGCATCCCTTTCGACCACCGCCAAGTTATCAGGCCATTTCTGGATCGTTTGGGATATGACTTGATTTACTTTCATTGCCCTGCACACCTGCATCTCCCAACTTCTGACGAATAAACGCTCCAATCTTGTGAATGGAATCCAGATTCGCTGGAACTATTTCATCGTCTTCGATCTTAATCCCGAACGTTTTCTGCAAGAATCCTACCATCTCAAGGATTCCCGTAGAATCGATCAGTCCCTTCTCGAGAAGTGAGTCCTCAAGGGATAAGTCATCGCCTTTCTCCCCGAAGAGGAAATTATCGATGACAAATTGTCGAACTTCACTCTCAAATGGTTGCATGATGCGATCCTCTTTGGCCGAAAGAGCGGTGTCCAGGCGTGTTGATGAACTCTTCGATCCACAATTGCGTGGAGAGAATCGCGGTCAGGGCCATATTGTCTTTGACTCCCATCGCGGCCCCACTCCTTACCTTTTCACAAAGTTTCCCAACTGCATTGGAATTGAACATTCCGTTTCTTCGCAAGTGTTCCGGTTCCAGCAACTCCTGGACATAGGGCACCCGCGGCTTTCCTGACGCGAAGAAAGATTCGATATCCGGCGCACGGTAGGGTTGTTTCGTTCTAGCCCTTACTCTCGTCGGAACGAGATCCACAGCGGCGCGTTTCAAAACACACTTCTCATTCAAAACCTTCATCTTCAATCTAGGTGGTATTCGGGTGGCCAACTCCACGACACGATGGTCAAGAAACGGAAATCTTCCTTCGATAGCGTGCGCCATTCCCACGCGGTCACCCTGAGAGGAAAGAATGTAGCCTGGAAATAGGTAAAATGTTTCGAGGTACTGCGCCTGACCGAAATGATCCCATTCAGCAAATCCGGGCGGTAGGGAGTCGCGAATTTCTTCAAGCACACTGTAACTGCCTATGGCCGACCTCACGTCCTCCGAAAAGAAAGTCTTTATCCTAGCTGTCAGCTCCCATCTTGGCAGGTGCGAAAACAGGGAATCGCGTAAATCCACGGGATTCACTCGGAAAAAGGCCTTCAAGTAAGCTACCGGCTGCAACTGAAGGTCGTTGATATAGGGGTAAAGTCGCTTCAGGAGGAGTGGTCTGATTTTCGACTCCGCTTGGGCCGCCCAGAATCGCCGGATCTTCGCTTCTTTGTAAATGTCGTATCCGCCCAGGATTTCGTCCGCACCTTCCCCGGATAGCACAACCTTGTAGCCTTGCTCCCGCACCAGCTTGGAAAGCAGATAGAGCGGTCCAGGTGCGCTTCTTAACAGCGGCTTCTCCGCATGCCAGATTACATGAGGGAAAACTTCCGCGATATCCTGGCCGCTGATCCTAATCTCGTGATGATCCGTGTTTAGGAACTGGACGGCCTCATTCTGGTATTTTCTTTCGTCAAACTCTGCATTCTCAAAGGAAACGGAAAATGTTTTGAGTGGTGCATTAGTGGTACGCCGAATAAGGGATGTGACGATCGTCGAGTCAAGTCCTCCACTCAAATAGGCGCCAACGGGAACATCCGAGCGCAGCCGGATCCTTGTCGCCTCAGTGAGCGATGTCAGAAGCTTTGTCGCGCATTCCTCTTCGCCCCAATTCTCGTAGCCCGAACTGTAATCCAGCTTCCAGTAAGTCCAGCGACGCACTTTACCCTCCTCCACTGTGAGACAACTGGCGGGGGGTAGCTCCTCTATGCCCTTGAAAACAGTTCGCGGAGGTATGGTGCACCAGATCGTAAAAAGCTGATCGATGCCAATCATATCGATCTCAGGGGTTATACCTGGATACGCTAGGATTGCTTTGATCTCCGAGGCGAATAGAAAGTAGTTGTCTTTCCGGGTGTAGTAAAGAGGTCGTACACCAAGGCGGTCTCTAGATAGAAAGAGCCGCTCTTTCCTGCTATCCCAGATGGCGAATGCCCATTGTCCGTTGAAGTGGCGAACGCAATCCTCCCCCTCTTCTTCATAGAGGTGAAGGATTACTTCTGTGTCGGACTGGCTTGCGAATCGATGCCCTTGGCGTTCCAGATCTTTTCTCAGCTCTATGTAGTTGTAGATTTCCCCATTGAAGCTGATCCACAGGCTACCATCCGCATTTTGCATTGGCTGGTGGCCGCCACCAAGGTCGATAACGCTCAAGCGAGCGTGCCCCAAGCCAATTTTTCCGCCACAGTGAATCCCGCAGTCGTCAGGTCCCCGAAACCGGATCGTGCCGATCATCTTTTCGATCAGCGCGGCATCCATGCCATTCGATCCCAAACTCAAAACACCACAAATTCCGCACATCTTTTCCTAGCCCTTCGACTCTTCAATCTGGTGCTAACTGGTGCAAAACGACTGCTCACGAGAATGTTTCAAGTTTTTCTTCGCGGCCGCATTCCTTTCACAAACTCTTCGTAGGTGTGTTCTGCGGTCAAGGGAACGCTCGCTGTTCCCAAAACCTCAGCAGAAGGACAACCCCAAAAGGTATGCGGAGGAACATTCCGGCTAACCACAGTGCCCGCCTTGATCACGGCTCCTTCTCCGATGTGGACATTTGGCAAGATCACACAGTGTGGCCCAACGAAAACATCTTTCTCGAGGATCACTTTGCCGTTACCTTGCGGCCTTCTCGGGCCCCAATACAAGTGCGCGAAAATCGACGTCCCCAGCCCAATCGTGCAGTTATCGCCGATCGAGATCTCTTCAGGGTGATTGTCATCAATGTAAACGAAGTGAGATATCCAGACGTGTCTTCCAATCTTTACCCCGCGCATCCGCTGCAACCACGGGCGCAAACTTTCCCCCCCTGGGCCGATGAACGCCAAGATGTGAAAAAGCCGTCGGAAAAGATTCCAAATCACTGGCGTATGTCCTGCTTCCGGAGCGGGAAGGATAGAGTTGATACCAACGAGGCTAACTCAAATCATGACATAAACAAAGGCATCGGGAAATGAGGACCCATGCTCAACGCACTGGTTTAGACACCTCTTAGTACCATCAATACTGCCGGTACTGTTGAAGCTGTTTCTCGCCCCAGTCCAGAAAGACTCTGGCCAATGACAGGCAAACTTTTCAGGTCAGTCTGCGGCGCAGGGATCTGGGAAGGTATTTCACTGCGCGGAGGCCAATTTTCTGTATCGCGCTGGGGGTATACTTCCTCAGCGCTACATCGAAGCCACTTCGCTCTCGATGCTGGATGCTCGTGTCCAGCAAGGTGACCTGTGCTTCACTCAGCCGCCAATCGGATGCCCCGCAATTCTCAATCATGTGCTCTGGCGAGCTCGCTTTGGGTATCACGACCACGCCATTTCGGCACAGGCACCAATTGAGTATTATTTGTGCCGCGGTTTTACCGGTCGCCTGAACAAGACTTTCAATGGTATTCCTGGGATCGCAGTCTCGAATCCGCCCAAGCCCGCGAGCCAGGGGACTGTATGCTATGACCGTGATCCGATTGGCCTGACAATACTTCAGCAGATCTTTCTCAATCGTTCGATCAATGATGTTGTAGCGAACTTGATTTGACACAATGCTGTGCTTGCCGGACGCTCTTTGTGCTGCCTGTAGCTCTGCCACAGAAAAATTGCTCACTCCCATGAATCTCACCTTCCCGGCGTCGACCATATCTGACAGGGCCCCGATCGTTTCATCAATCGGGATCGCAGGATTGGGTTGGTGGAGCTGAAGGAGATCAATCACCTCCACCCCGAGATGCATGAGGCTAGCATCGACAGACCGTTGCAGGTCGTTTCGTCGAAAGTTCCCTGGAGACACTTTTGTGGCCAAAAATACGCGATCGCGGATTTCTTTGATGGCCTCACGAACTATCGTCTCCGTCCCGTAAGATTCTGCCGTGTCGATGAAGAGGGCTCCCGAATCAAGACCCTTGCGCAGAGGTCCTGGCCCTGCCTGGTAACCAGCCGTCCCGATTCCGATATCGGGAAGGAGAACTCCTGTGGATCCCAACTCTTTCTGCATCATGGGCTAATCCAAACCCAGTCCTTCGATGTCCTCGACGAGGAGCGGCTTCATGTGTTGATACCTGGTTGCCCGGCGCTTCGAGGCGATCTGCCAGTAAATCCTCTCAACTTGTTCCACTGTCAGTCCTGTCGCTTCAGATACTTCTTGAGCAGATAAGTGATGATTCACACCATAAAGGCAAAGGTCCATCTGTTGATAGGGCACGGAGAAATAGAACTCTTTCTGGGATTGTGGCAAAGAATACGTGTCTGTTGTTGGGGGTCGCCGCCGGATTTCGTCCGGAATGTTGAGATATTCAGCAAGCTGATAGACTTGGGTCTTATAGAGATGGGCGATCGGTTTAACGTCCGCCGCGCCATCCCCATTTTTGACAAAGAATCCCTGATCATATTCCAGGCGATTCGGCGTCCCTGCGACTGCAAAATTCAATCTGTCGGCATGGAAATATTCATAGAACTTTCGGGCCCGCTGTTTCATGTTGGTAGCAGCAACTATTTCCAAATAGGCCTCTGATTCCAGTCTGATCTTCCGCTGGACTCCCTCGGGAGACTCTACTACCAGATGAAAGAAATCAAACCCTCTTCGATCCATGGACTCGGACAGCACAATCTTGCAACGGTAGCCGGTTCCATATTCAGGAATCTGTGTCCGGATGGCCTCATCCCGGCGACGATAACACCCCCCCGCCTCGAGCATAGGTCCTATGTCCTCCACCAGCGATTTCACGTTCAACTGTTCAGCTAACAGCCGTCCAAGACGCGTGCTGTCGCCTGCAGAATCTCTTTCCGGCATTAGCAAAGCTACCACGCGCTCGCAACCCAAGATTCTGGCACAAGCTGCGGTCGTAACACTGCTGTCGATTCCCCCAGAAAGGCCAATGACGACCCCGCGTCTCTTCAGTTGCCGGAAAACCTGCTCTTTCAAAACCCCTTCCATTCGGCGCAGGACGGCGGGAGGATCTATCCTCAGTAGTTCTTCAGAAAGTATCATTCTCGTTGCCTTCTCTCCCAACCTGCTCGAACTTCCTGTGAATCATCACATGAAGACTACACCCGCCACCAACTGAAACCAGTGCGTCACAATCGTGCTCTGAGCATGCAACTGAGTTCTAGGGCCCGCTCGACTCTCTTGAGATCCACGAGCCCATCACACCCGCCCACAGGGGGCGCTGCCGTTACGGCCCGGGCTGTACCGCCTCAGCAGGCAGTTTGTCGGGGGACTCTCATGTGACAAGGTACCCCTGCCACAGCATCCTCGCAACTGCCTCCTGCGGACTATCGCTGCTAAGTGAGGATGTCCGCTTTGAGCAAAGTGGGAATGTCCGGTTTCATGGGTGGCTGAGGGCCACATAGGAGCGGAGAGAATCGCTTTAAGTCAACCAGAACGGGACCGGTTGGGAGTGTTGCATGAAATAAATCAAGAACTTGATATAACCACCCTGCTTGTTCAATGTGCCACCATCTTAAGAATCACGTTGTCGGTGGGAGTTCCCATTCCAATCGTTGCACTTTGTGCTCCCGCTGCGGGGAGCTAGCATTTGCCGCCACGGGTTTCCCCTTTGCGGACCACTGACGACGAGAATAACCTGCTCAGGGGCAAGCAGAGATTTTGCGCCGGGATAATCCAACGAGTCCTAGTAATCCTGATCCAATCAGAAGAAAGCTGCTCGGCTCGGCCGTCGAATAGGTCAGTGAGTCGATCACCATAAAGGCGATGTGAGGCGTGTAGCTCATGAAGCCGGCTCCGCTAATGCCTGAGTTCCCAAAGTACACAGTGCCTGCGCAGCTTTGCCCCCACGAGCAACCCACGAACGACATATTGCTGTTCCAAGTCAAAATCTGAGCGTCGGGTACTCCAAAGTAGGTGGTAGAAATCTGTTGAAGTCCACTCCAACTGTAGCCGATGTCGAACCCAGAGCCCACGAAATAGAGGCCATCTGGCAGATACTCGATGGTAGCTTGTGCCGGTGCCCCGTCAACGATCACAGGAGGAATTGCAAGGATTTCGTCCACCGGGACCGTGATCGAATCTGCCTTCGCCTGGGGGGCAAGGACAAACAGCATCACCACTACCGCAACGCTTAGAGCGTGTCTTTCAATCATTTGTCTGCACGAACCTTCTCGAGAACTCAGATCATCCACACCAGTAATTGTTGCGAGCATTCCGATAACCAGAGATTGCGATCCTCTTCGAGTGACTAACGTCTTGTTTATCTGTTGAATAAAAACTTCGAAGAATGAAAATCGATTCCTAATGGAAATTCGTTGCATGATATGAGCAGCAATTGCCTACAAATTTTCTCTCACTTCGAACCTTGTGGACTCATTCTCACCTCTGCACCACCTAAGGCAACCTCCTGGCTCAGCCGTGGACGCCTTGACTCTCTCTTTCACCAAGAGTGGCGCACTAGCGAACACGGGCCAAACCACAGAAAGCTTGAACCATGGAGAACGGAATGGAAAGGCAACCCTCCACCCTAAGTTATTGGCTAAGTTTGATCTGCACCATCCTCATGTTGATCTCTCGGATTTTCACCGCGCTTGCCATCACGCTGCCGCGCATGGGCCCTCCCGACGGCAATGTAATTTCTTACTTGAGTTTCTTTCATGGCGCTGTGCTGTTTTTCACATTGGCGATTGCGAGTTGGTGCCGCACGACAAAGTCCTGAGGTAGTTCGTTAGCAAACTGGGGCCACCGGTCGATGAGCGGTTGGTGTCTGCCACACGGCGCCTCACCAATCTTCCAGCGATCTCGATCCATTCTATCCTCGCCGGAATGAACGGAACGACAGCCCCGCAAATCTTCAGAGAAACTTACGCTCGCAACGGCGAACTTTTCCGTTTACCTAGGGGATCTCCTGCTCGTGTAATCAGCACAGGCTTTTACTGTCCTCAAGGGAAACAAGCATACCTGTCCAGATTCTGACCCTCCCACCAGTGGTCGGAGAACCCTGCAGGCCTTATCCTGCATCTGAAGGTTAGAACCATCTGCCGGGAACGCTAAGCCCTCTTCCTCCGTTCCGGCCCAGCTCCTGAATCGTACGAGAAGGATCGCGTGCCCATGGACAGTATTCGACTTTCAGGCGTGTCACTCGGCTTGCTTTTTCTCGGTTCAACGTTTTTCCCCATGGCGCTTCATGCAAGTAGCGCCCCCAATCCATCGTTCATCCAGGAGAAGGATAATCAGATTAATTCCGGGAGAACAAACAGCGTAACTTTGCCCTCTCCTACCACCGGCGGCAATCTCATCGTCGTCTACCTCATTTGGGATAATACGGGCAGGGCCTCTGTTTCTGACTCTCTTGGCAATACCTATGCAAGCGCAGTAGGACCGACACGATGGAGTAACGGCAAATACAGCACTCAGATTTTTTACGCAATCAACCTTGGGGGGGGACTTGACACGGTGACGGCGAAGTTTGCCGCGAGCGTCAGTTCGTTTGGCATCGTCTATGCCCACGAATACTCCGGAGTCAGTCAAACGGCGCCGGTCGATGTAGCGTCAGCTGCCGCCGGGGCGTCGGGATCTCTTACCAGT
The DNA here is from genome assembly GCA_963702915.1 of Candidatus Acidiferrales bacterium. GTDB lineage: Bacteria > Acidobacteriota > Terriglobia > Acidiferrales > UBA7541 > Acidiferrum. The sequence goes on along the minus strand of OY969770.1, from coordinate 3,201,703 downwards.
GGTTCCGTCACTACAACCAATGTGACAGACTTGCTTTTCGCCGGAGGTGTATCGGCGAGTATTGTCACGAGTCCTGGCGTCGGCTGGATTGCTCGCGCTACTTCGCATGGGAACATCACTGAAGACAAGATCGCTTCTGCGAAGGGTTCTTATAGTGCGACTGCGAGCAATGGTGGTGGCGCATGGGCGATGCAAATGGTCGCCTTCAAGAGCGGGTCCATTAATGGGTCAAGCGGTACGTCATCGTCCGCGCCATCCATCAACGCTCAACCGGAAAGCCAGACAGTGACTGCTGGCCAGGCGGCGACGTTTACGGTCATAGCAACCGGTACAGCCCCGCTCAGCTATCAGTGGCAAAAAAGTGGGACGGCCATCTCGGGCGCTACGGCGGCGAGCTATACGACGCCAGCGACGACCACGGCAAACAACGGCACCAAATTCCAGGTGGTGATCACGAATCCAGCAGGCTCAATGACCAGCAACGCCGCTATACTCACGGTGGACTCGACTGTTACGCTGCAATCCATCGCCGTCACACCCTCGAATTCATCGGTCAGTCAATCGCAGACCCAGCAGTTCACGGCCACCGGCAGCTACAGTGATGGCAGCACCAAGAGCATCACCTCTTCGGTCACCTGGGCTTCCTCCAACACCACCGTCGCCACCATCGGCGCCAGCACCGGCCTGGCCACTGGCGTCACGGCGGGCACCTCGCAAATCACGGCGACGCTTGGCAGCATCGTGAGCCCCAGTGACACCTTTACCGTCATCAGATCGATTACGCTGCAATCCATCGCCGTCACACCCTCGAATTCATCGGTCAGTCAATCGCAGACCCAGCAGTTCACGGCCACCGGCAGCTACAGTGATGGCAGCACCAAGAGCATCACCTCTTCGGTCACCTGGGCCTCTTCCAACACCGCCGTCGCCACCATCGGCGCCAGCACCGGCCTGGCCACCGGCGTCACTGCGGGCACTTCGCAAACCACGGCCACCCTCGGCAGCGTCGTGAGTCCCAGCGATACCCTCACCGTTACTGCCGCCACGCTGCAGTCCATCGCCGTAACACCTGCCAGCCCATCGATCACGCCATCGCAGACCCAGCAGTTCACTGCCACGGGGACCTACAGTGATGGCAGCACCAAGAGCATCACCACCTCAGTCACTTGGGCCTCCTCCAACACCACCGTCGCCACCATCGGCGCCAGCACCGGCCTGGCCACCGGCGCCACCGCAGGCACTTCGCAAATCACGGCCACCCTCGGCAGCGTCGTCAGCGCCAGCGACACTCTTTCCGTGACGACGACCTCGGGCAACTCTTACACGACCAACTTCCCCCTCACGGAGAATCCCATTTCCGAAGGTGGAAAGTGGATCAACGGAAAGGTGACCGGACTGGATTGGGCAAATGTTCGCACCACGCCGGGGTTTGCCTTCGGCACACAGACGGACACCGTGGACTATGACGACTCGACGGCGATACTGGCTGGCACCTGGGGCGCGAACCAGATGGCTCAGGCACAGATTCACGTGGTCAGCCAAGGCTCCAACATCTTCGAAGAAGTGGAAATCAGGCTGCGTACTTCCATTTCCGCGCACAGCATTACCGGCTACGAAATCAATTGCTCCGTGGTCCCCAGCAATCCCTATAACCAGATTGTTCGTTGGAACGGCCCTTTGGGAAGTTTCACACAACTGAATGGGGGTTCGACAGGCTGTGCCGATGGCGACGTCCTCGAAGCGACCATCGTCGGTAACACCATCACGTCCTACAAGAATGGCGTTCAGCTGTTGCAATGGACCGACAGTACCTTTTCGAGCGGCAGTCCGGGCATGGGATTCTATATCCAAGGCGGAAGCACCTCACAAGAAAGCGATTACGGCTTCTCGAATTTCACCGCATCGGACGGGGGCACGCCCGATATCATTCCCCCAACGGCTCCAACGAATCTCGTCGCAAACGTCGTTTCACTTTCCGAGATTGACCTGAGCTGGAGCGCTTCCACCGACAACGTTGCCGTCGTTGGTTATCAGATTTTTCGAAATAACACTAAAATCGCCGCGAGTGCGAGTCCCAGCTTTGCCGATAAAACTGTTATTCCAGGTGTGCAATACACTTACGCCGTCACTGCGTTTGATGCTGCAGGTAATATGTCGGCGCAATCGTCGCCGGTGGTCGCAGAGACCTCAGCTGTGCCCGACACTACGCCTCCTTCAATCCCTACGAATCTTCAATCCTCGAACGTGACCTCGTCATCCTTGACTCTTGCCTGGTCCGCATCGACTGACAATGTTGGAGTTGCCGGTTACACAATATTCCGCAACGGTACACAGGTAGGAACCACAGCAGCAACGAGCTATTCCGACACCGGTTTGGCCGCCTCGACCACGTATGTTTACACGGTTGCAGCTTATGATGCTTCAGGAAATAATTCCGCGCAATCCCAAGGGCTCTCTGTCACCACCGCGTCAGCAGCGGTTACAGCGCCGTCTTTCGTTCAGGTAAACAACAACGAGATTTCGAGCGGGACAAAAACCTCCGTCGCCTTTAATGCTCCGACACAAGCTGGCAACACGATTGTGGTTTTTGCGATCTGGGACAATGCGGGGAGTGCCGCGTTAACGGATTCCAGCGGCAATGCATTTGTGAATGTTGGCACACCGATTAGCTGGGGCAGTGGCTACAGCGCCCAGATCTTCTACGCCACAAATATTGTGGGAGGGGCGGACACGGTTACTGCTACGTTTCGCACTTCTGTTACTTCTTTTGGTGTCATTTACGCCCATGAGTACGCTGGAATCAATATACTCAATCCAATTGACGTCACGGCGTCGGCGACTGGGTCCTCGACGACACTGAACAGCGGCAGCGCTGTCACGACAAGCTCCAACGATCTGCTTTTTGGAGCGGGAGTTTCCGACAATATGGTGACCGCGGCTGGTTCGGGTTTCGTTTCGCGCGATATGGCTTACGGAAACATCACGGAAGACCGAATCGCGGCCTCAATTGGTTCCTACTCAGCAACTGCTACCCATAACGGAAAGATGTGGGGCATGCTGATGGTGGCCTTCCGCGCGGCGCAGTGAGCACTCATCCGGTCCGTGCCACCTCCCGAGCGTCCACGAAAATCTACCTCGTACTATCAATAAAGGGCGCTCCTTTCCATGGGGCTGTGGATGCCCTAGGCGCTGAGAGCGTCAATTCCAACGATACATCGGTATCTATTCCCTTTTGGGGAATGCTTATATCAAGAGGCCGCTTGAATTGACAAAACCGTATAGCAGTTTAGAAACAATTTCCTCGCGGCATCACCTCGCTGGTTACGTTGAATGGCAGCGGCCCTAGCTCCCCGATCCGTCCGTAGCCGTGAAACTCGAGAAGCCGTAATCGCTTTCTTGCGAGGCGTTTCCGCCTTGGATATAGAATCCGATGCCCGGATTGCCATTGGGGAAAGTGCCATCAGTGACTTGCAACATCTGCACGCCATTCTTATAGGCCGTAATCGTGCTCCCTACGATTGTTGCTTTGAGAACGTCTCCATCAACACAGCCCGTGGAACTTCCCGTCAGTTGCGTGAAGCCGTTGTTCGTGTTGCCGGAGTTCGCCAGCGGACCATTCCAGCGGACAATCTGCATGTAGGGATTGCTCGGAACCACAGAGCAATTAATCTCGTAGCCCGTAATGTTGTGGGCTGAAATGGAAGTGCGCACCCGCAGCTCCACCTCCTCAAACAATCCAGAATCCTGGTTAATCACCCCGACGGTGGCCTGAACGGTCTGGTTCGCACCCCAACTACCAGCGAGTATCGCTGTCGAATCGTCATACTCCAGAGTGTCCGTCTGTGTGCCGAAGGCAAGCCCAGGTGTGGTGCGGATATTCGACCAATCCAGGCCGGTCGTTCCGCCGTTGATCCACTTTCCGCCTTCGGATATGGGATTCTCGGTAAGAGGAAAGCTTGTGGTGTAGGTCGAAGTGCCCGGGGGAGTGCCGCCACCACCCGGACTGCCACCGCTTCCCGAGCTGCTACCTCCACCTCCGCAAGCCACTGGAAGCATCAAACCGCTAAGTAGCAAACTCCCCAGCAGAACACCGAATACTGTTCTCCGTTTTTTATTCGCGCTGTGAATGCCAAAACCAACCACGGCCAACCCCACAAATGGCAGGCACAAGACCCAAAGCTCTGCCCGCCGGGAATCCATTGCCAGAGATATCGTGGCCGATGCACCAGTGTCGGGCAAAGTGAGTGTGGCGTAAGGTGTGGATACCGACGCCAACAACAAGCACGGAATGCCTGCAAACGCTGAGGAATAACAAGCGACTGAAAGAGCGTAGCTGGTTGAGTTGGATAGACCAACTTGGCCTACAGCTGGAGAAACAATTGACATGATTACTGTCAACAGGCAGACGGTGTCAATAACCGCAAATCTCTGGGGACCCATGTTAAGTTACCTTCCGCAGGCTGCATTGATTGCAACGGAATTTCCCTTCTGGCTTTGAGGACGGCAACATTATACTCCCACATCGTCCGCTCTGATGTTGCTGGGACGTTTTCATCCGGAGCGGCTCGATCGTGTAACTGGTTGCTGACGGAGACGCATTCGACCCGGCGGCCGCTTGGAAGCATGGTATGGCCGATCAGGCTGTTGCCGCTGCGGACCCAGTAGCGTGTAAGGATAGGGCACGGGAAGACCTTGAAAGAGTAAGAAGGCAGGGAGAAGTGTGAGCCAATATGCTTGAAAGTCACTCATCTTGTCGGTCTTGCTCACCCAGATAAGGACTCGGCCAGTGATTAGGCAGCTTGCTGGACTTGCGTGGAGCACTGCGGAAACGATGGGTGTATATCGGAAGCGCTTGCGATGGTCAAAATGGAGATTCCCGTTGGATAATTTTTGTAGTGCTGTAGCCATTGGGCGGGGAGTTTCCTTCCCTCCTCAATGCAAGGTGCTGTACCTGGAAACGGAGCAACTATTGTGCGTCTTACGGTAATCGGATGTGGCTACGTGGGCCTTGTCACCGGCGCGTGCCTTGCGGCGGCAGGTCACGAAGTTTTCTGCACGGACGTCGACGAAAAGCGCATTGATCAGCTCAAAGGGGGCAAGGTACCGATCTATGAAGAGCATCTCGAGGAAGTCCTCAAGCGCGCTGTGGCCGAAAAGACAATTTCCTTCACCACGGATGCCGGCGAAGCCATCCGCGCCGGTGAGGTTATTTTTATTTGTGTTGGCACGCCACCGAAAGAAAGCGGCGAAGCCGACCTCTCCGCCATCGACCACGTCGCGCGCCAAGTTGCCACGGAGGCGCGTTCGCCAAAATTGGTGGTCGAGAAAAGCACTGTCCCGGCCCTCACCGGCGTGCAGCTTCAGAAAGCGCTCACGGCATATTCTCCCGCAGACGGTCCAAAATTCCAGGTAGCCTCAAATCCTGAGTTCCTCCGTGAAGGCACGGCCGTCGTTGACTTCTTCCATCCGGACCGCATTGTTGTCGGCGTGGAAGACTCTGCATCTGCCGACAAGCTGCGCGAAATCTACCAGCCGATCCTCGACAGGAAGTTCCATTGTCCCGTTCACGCGAACGGTTGCCCAAAAGAACCCGTCGGGGAGCTGCTCGTCACTACCATCAACAGCGCCGAACTGATCAAGCACGCCTCGAATTCCTTCCTGGCGCTGAAAATCAGCTACGCCAACGTTATCTCTGATCTCTGCGAACGGATTGGCGCCGACGTTGAGGAAGTCACGCATGCGATGGGCCTCGATCCCCGCATCGGAACGCAATTCCTGAAAGCGGGCCTGGGCTTTGGCGGCTTCTGTTTCCCGAAAGACATTCAAGCCTTCATTCATCTTTCGGCCTCGGTCGGCGTGAACTTCGATATGCTAAAGGCTGCCGAGCGCGTGAACAAACAGCGCATTGAACGATTCTTTGAAAAGATTCACCAGGCTCTGTGGGTCGTCAAGGGAAAACGTGTTGCCGTGCTCGGACTCGCCTTCAAGGCCAATACCGACGACATTCGCTTCGCCCCTGCTCTCGAAGTGATTCGCAAACTCCTGGAAGAAGGTGCTATCGTTCACGCCACCGATCCGGAAGCCATTGCCCGCACCAAGCCCATCTTCCCTCAGATCGTCTATCACGAAGATCCCTATGACGCACTGAAGCAGGCCGATGCCGCGCTAGTCTGCACCGAGTGGAAAATCTTCCGCGAGCTCGATTGGGAACGCGCCGGTCAACTCATGGCCCGCCGGCTGGTGGTTGACGGCCGCAACCTTTACTCACCAAGGAAAATGCAGGTAATGGGATTCGACTACCACTCGTTTGGGCGAGCCTGACGCCACTAGGCGGTGTCCGCTACACAACTTCACTGTGTCGCTGTCATTTTGCCGAATTGCACCTTGAAGTAGTCCAGCGTGAGCCGCAGTCCGTCCTCCAGACTCACTTTCGGTTCCCATCCCAACAACTTCTTCGCCTTGGTAATGTCCGGGCAGCGTTGTTTTGGATCGTCCTCCGGCAGGGGTTTGTGGACGATGGCCGGCGCATTCGGGAATTGCGCGCGAACGCGTTCCGCGAATTCGCAAATCGTCAATTCCGCGGGATTCCCGATGTTCGTGGGGTAATGCTCATCGGACTGGCTGAGCCGGTAGATTCCCTCGATCAAGTCTGAGACATAACAGAAACTCCTCGTCTGTTTCCCGTCTCCATACACTGTCAGGGCCTGCCCGGTGAGCGCTTGAAACACAAAATTCGGAAGTGCGCGGCCATCGTTCAAACGCATCCGTGGCCCATAAGTATTGAAAATCCGCACGATGCGCGTATCCACGCCGTGGAAGCGGTGGTACGCCATCGTGGTCGCTTCCGCAAATCGCTTGGCCTCGTCGTAGACGCTCCGCGGCCCCACGGGATTCACGTGGCCCCAGTAGCTCTCGCTTTGCGGCGAAACCGCCGGATCACCGTAGCACTCGCTCGTGGATGCCAGCAGATACTTCGCCTTCTTGGTCATCGCCAGATCCAGCGTGCGCATGGTGGCGATTGAGCCGACCTTCAGTGTCTCAATCGGGTGTTTCAAGTAATCTGGAGGACTTGCCGGCGAAGCAAAATGGAATACGTATCCGATTTCCCCGTCCACCCGGAATGGCTCGTTCACATCGTGGCGGTCCAGTTGAAACTTGCGATTGCCCCTCAAATGGGCGAGGTTCTCAGCGTCTCCCGTCACCAGATTGTCCAGCGCCAGCACTTCCCATCCTTCGGCCAACAATCGATCGCAAAGGTGCGACCCCAGGAACCCCGCGCCCCCTGTCACCACAGCTCTCATGCATCCTCCGGACAATTCCGAATCGTTAAGTGTAACGCCTGACTGTGAAAATTGCGTAACGATTACCCCGCGGTGTCCATTCCAATGTACATTTGACCCACAGTATTCCGCACGTTACGATGCCCTGCCATGGGCGATTTTCTGACTGCCACCCCGCTCCCAACAGAACCTGCCCGCAAGCCACGCCTTTGGCCCTTTCTGGTCCTCGCGCTGATCAGCGCTTGTTTCTTCGCTTTCTTCCATCTTGGCCGCTCGCTTGTTCTCAGCTTTCTTGGAATGAAGAATTGGTAAAGTCAATCTCTCAGTTCAGCCGGAAAACTCACATTTGACCCTCTAGTTGGCTGAGTGACGTAAAGGTGAGTAAGGGCCGAACCAAATAAACTTGAATCAAGGAGATAGGAATGGAAAACAACTCTCCTCAGTAGGTTATTAGCTGGGCCTGATCTGCAGTGTCCTGGCCTGGTGGAAATGCCATTTCCTACTTGAGTTTCTTTCACGGTGCCGCGCTCTTTTTCTTGCTCGCGATTGCGAGCTGGTGCCGGACTTCAAAGCCCAAGAGTAGTCCGCATGCAAATCTGCGGCCAACGTCGGCACCCAGATAATTCTCATGCCGGATGAGATGGGCATTGTCACTATACGTTGCAAGGCTGTTCAGGCATGCTAAGCGACCAATTTGGAGCGGGGGGGCAGGAATCGAACCTACGTCTGAAGCTTGGAGAGCTTCTATTCTGCCATTGAACTACCCCCGCCCGAAAGCCATGCCTGCAAAATTATAGCGGAGATAGAGGGGCACGGGAAATATAACCGACTTGAAATCTAGAAGAGATTAAAGAGGTGTTGTCGTAGTAGCCTATTTACGACCCGAAACACATAATAACGCCGTTCTCTACAGCGTTGTCCATGTAAGGAATTCTCGGAACAGATGTTGGATTGATTTTCAGCTAGTTGCCGATGAGGGAACAAATCGTGGGGCCGCAAAACTGGTCAATCTACCCAGATTTTGTGAAGGACAAGTTGCACAACCCGAAAAACTTGGCCCGGCGAGCTCACGACTCATAGTTCAATCTTCAGGTGGAAAAATTAGTATCGCGTACAGTGTGAAGCTTATCCAACGCGTTCACGGGCGCCTTCGATGGCCTCGACTCGATCCCACAGTTGAGGACTACATCAAAGCTCGCGTCCCTTGCTCGACGACGCCTAGCTAACTCTTGTAGAGCTTGAAATGAATAATCTCCCATGGCTCGCTGAACCGATCAGCAGACCCGGAGTCAGGCTGTGCACGCTACAACCAACACTGGATCGTCCAGCGCGTGGACTAGCTCACGTCAAACCAGGTGGCCAGCAACTCCTTGCGCTCCGAGCTGCTCCATGAACACAGTCAATTCACTGGCCAAAAAATTCCGTCGCAAGATAGTGGAAGGCACTATGTTCTCTACGGAACGGCAGAGCTGCTTATCCCTGAAACTCGTGCTCGGCTCGATGGCAGTCGACGCACAGGGTGATGAGGTTTTCTGCCGTGTCGTCTCCTAACCTGCTGCGAAATCTCTTGTGATGGACCTCCAGGCTTCTGCGAGACCCGCACCATTGACAACGCCATCCATCTCTTTCTAAGACCTGCTTGCGGAGAGTTCGATAGTTGTCCGGGTTAAGTCTAGAGCGAGGCTTCCGCTGGCGCAGCTCGCTCATCCCGTTCTCACTGGCTTACCCATCGCTTGAACAGTTGCGATCACAGCTGTGTGCAATTCACCCATCTTTGATTGGCGCATTCTCCCGACCGTCCTCTTCAAGCTGGGCCCCGGCCAGGAAATCAGCACAGATCATCTCCAAGCAATATCCTCGTGATTTGTCGGTTCCTAACATCAGGGCAACGGTTTCAAGAGCTTTTTCTACGACCGGCAACTGAGTCTTGTATAGCTTGAAGTAGATAATCTCCCACGGCTCCGTCTCTTTCCCTGTCAGGTGCCGCTCGACCTCTCGCCTGAATTGTTCTCTCGGCAGTTCCTTTGCCTTGTGCACCCAGGTGCACGAAGCGAACGCGTCTCCATCCTTACGCGCCACCTTGACGAGCTCCCTTGCCTTTGTCCAACCCATCTCACGAAGCTGCGGCTTCGGCACTCTCGTAAGATGTTCGTGAATCGTCATCAGGTAATAGGCCTTCCGCCGCGAATCAACAAAGCGTTTCTCCAAGAATTCATCAAAGGACTTCAATCGCTCCAGCCGCCAGTACTGCTTGGCCCGCACCTCGCACAGATATTCCCCCAACTCGACAAACCGCACGTCCTTTTCCTGCTCCTTGGTCTTTTCCCAGGACAAAATCTCGTCGATTTTGCCGAGCACGAAGACAGCACGCCGGCGATTGATCTCCGGAGTCACGATTGGTCCTCTGCTAATCCACAAGCTCAGCAAGCCAAGCAAGCTCGCTCGCCCCTGGTCACAGGGTGAGACTGGAATCGATCAGGTTCTGGTTTCCGAGGCAAAGACCAAGATGCGCGCAGCGCACGCAGCCATTCTGGGGGAAGCGAATGCCACTGTGCGAAGGGAACTGAGCGGACTCGATCTGGCCGATCGTTGCTTCAACGAGTTGGCCAAATTCCGAGCGTTGTGCATCCGAAATTGACGTTTTCAGGTATTGGATCTCGGGCTGATGCTTTCGCACGAATACGACTAAGGCCACTTCGGCGATCCCTGTGATCCAGGAGTAGCAGAGCAACTGGGGATCGAGCGACAATAACCCAGCGGGTGCTTCGGGATAACGACTGGTGGTGGTCTTCCAGTCCATGAGACAACGGATGCCATCGAGTTCACCGATGGCATCAACGTAGGCAACAAATTGGTTTGCGTTCGGGAGCTCCCGCACCACCTTGATTTGAAGATTCTGTTGCGGTTGGGAAATGTGGATGCGATTGTCCTGGGCAAAGCGCTCGAGGAGATGCACACCCTGATGGACCAATCGATCCCAGGTCTCTCCCCTTTTGTATTCGAACGGAGTATCCCGATACACCCCCCACTCCCGATAAAGGGCGGCGCCACAATCGTCGCCGCAGAAATAGGACGTTAACGCTTTTTCGAAGCAGCGGCCGAAGACCATGGCCGCTCGGGTCTCTTTCTCACGCCATCCCTCCAGATAGCGGTAGCGATAGCTGCGCGGGCAGCGAAGGAAGTTGCTAATCTGGGTGTGGCTGAAGATCACGCTTGCTCTTCCCTCTGCTCGGTCACCCCGGCAGTGGTGCATGAGAGCGTTTCCCACTCGCTTGCCGGTGCGAATGCATCGAGATTCTGGTAATAGCGGCCGTTGATGACGGTGTGAGACACACGCACGACGCCCTGCAGGTGAAGAAGTGCTTTTACATCGACTTGATCCTGGCGGAGCAGCTCGGCGTCGTAGCCAAAATCACGAAGGAACCAGCTGAATTTCCACAGCGCCTTCTCGGTGCAGTACAACCGCCCAACGAAAGTCTTCTTCTCCAAGGCAGGCGGTTGCAACACGGCCAATCGAAGTTCCAGGAACGGTTTCTTCGGCTGCCAGCGGAAAAGGGCTCGATCGACCCGGACCAGGAACAGACCCTCAAGAAGATTCTGGTCATCGGGCTGCCAGGAATGAAGGCCAGGAATCTGTCGCTTCATGAGGTCACCTCCTGCGTTTGGGCGTATGAATTCAGCCTGCAAATGAGACTCTCTCTGTTTTCCTTCGCGGATTTGGAAAGTTGTGCAATGAAGCGCTCGACGGAATCGCGACTGGCTTCACTTAAGGATGTGGTACCGCAGAAGTCAGCGGCATAGGCCTTGACGAGATTCGGGTTGAGGTTGTACTGGCGAATAAGAAGACAGAGTTGATCCCGCAGCCGGGGTTGGCCGTTGCCGGAACCGTTGGAGGGATGGGATCCGTTTGAAGGCGCCGGCATGGAGGAAGATCTCGAGGAACTAGAGAACGCGCCGAGCTCTTCGACGGAACAGAGGCCAATCCCGTAGGCCTTGCGGAGGGCACGGTTGACGGCGCGAGTCTCGGCAATGCGCAGCTCCGCGCCACGCACCACAGGGGAAACATTGGAGGGATCGGCGTCACCATAACCGACAAAGCCTTTAGAGAGTCCACTTTTGAAGACGACAGCTTTGAAGACCCATCGACACGCCGCAGAATCGGAGAGTTTATCCTGAAGCATCGTGCTAATCCCACGACAACCTCTCCGGGTGGCAAGCTGCAGTAGCCCAGAGTGGGTCACATACCATCGGCCGTCCAAGAACTGTAGATCGCCTGCCGCTACTGAGAGCGAGTACTTAGCAGTGAGCTCTCGAAGCGAGCGCAGTGCCATCGAGGAAGGCTCGCCCCACAATTGGCGTGCGAGCCTTGCATTTGAGCGAAAACTTAGGGCATTTTTCCTCATAATTTCCCTCGGTACCGCACCCCTAGTGGCCGACTTGCAATCCTGCCGAGATCTCGAGTCACATTTCTTTCATTGCCATGGACAGTGACGGCGATGTAAAAAAGAAAGCGGGGCGCTAGCCGCCCCTTGCATGGTGGTTTTCCTAAATACCCATAGCTATATTTTATAGCCAAAGATATATACAATGTCAAGGAAAAACGCGCGACCCAAGACTCTGTCCGTGAATTGGAAAGCGGTTGGGCGGAGAATCAGGGAACTCAGAGGGTTTGAAATGACACAGGCGGACTTGGCGCATCGTATTGGAGTTAGCCAAGGCTATTTGTCAATTGTCGAGCACGGGCAGGGGGAGATCGGGGCGGAAGTCTTACTCGCGATCGGTCGAGAGTTTGATAAGTCGCTGGAATGGTTACTCACGGGCGAAGAATAGGTTCACTCTCCACCGGCACTGGATCGAGAGCATCGGGCTGGGAAGCGCCGCGTCATGCGAAACAAGTGTATAGCCTGCACAGTGGCAACTTGTCCTTTGACTTATTAAGGCGTTGGGGTATGTTGACGAATGAAAAGCGAAGGCCTGCAGCGAATCCATAAATCGTGCAACCTGGTTGCACCCCGAGAGGGATCCAGCTCCTAACGGACCCTCGGAAGGTTGGCAAGACCGCCCTGCTCCTTGAAACCGCCGCCGTGATCCAGGGAAGTTGGGGTGAAGGAACAGAAGACCAACCGCAATGAAATCACCGAATTCATGGCCGTGGTCGATCGCGACCTCGCGGCCATGAGGACTCCGGATCTCCACAATGATGGAGCTTTTACATTGCCTACAACGCCGCCCTGCAGCTCGCAACAGGCACCGCGGACTCGGGCGTACGGTTTCTCAATCTCTTGGAGTCGGTAATTCTATAAAGGTCATGATATAATGACTATGGATAGAGGCTCATGGACGTGAAGCATATCCCAGCAGGTACCTTCAAGGCGCATTGTCTCGGCGTCATGAAAGAAGTCCAAGCGACAGGCGAGCCGGTCATCGTGACCAAGCGCGGAGCGCCAGTCGTCAAGGTCGTGCCCGTCCGGCCGGAAAAGAATGACCTCTTCGGATTCATGACCGGGAAAGTCAAGATCGTAGGGGACATCGAGTCACCGATCCCCGTTGCGTGGGAGGTCACGACAACGTGATCCTGCTCGATACGCACGTGCTAGTTTGGCTCAGCGCTGAACCAGAAAAGCTGTCCAAGCAGGCTAGGTCCGCCATCCGTAGGGCCAATCGAGCTGGTGGATTAGCCATTTCCGCAATTACTCTCTGGGAGTTGGCCTGGCTGGTGAGTCACCGCCGGTTGCAAGTTACGGGGACTGTAGAAGCATACCTAGACGAGGTTTCATCGCGTGTTGCCATCCGTCCCATCACCACAAAGGTTGCCGCATTGGCCAACCAGTTTCCGGCAGATTATTCGAGCGACCCCTGTGACCGCTTAATCGGGGCGACCGCGCTCGCTGAAGGCATGGTTCTAGTGACCAAAGATGTCAGAATTCGTGATTGCAAGCAGCTGCGAACGCTTTGGTAATTCTGTACTCCAGCACGTCTCTCGGTAACTTCAGATAGAGATACGGTTGTGGCAGCGAAAAGGCTGGTTCAGTCAGGACGCGGGGCCAGCTCGCGATATAGCCAGCCAGGCAGAAATGCACGAAAAACAATCGGGCAGGCCGCTTTTTGCAATGGTCCAGACTGATCTAGATTGTTCTTGACGGGAGCAGATTCAGCGTTATAATGGATTCGTTCAAGGAGCAAGTATGGCGACCCGAAAAGTCGGACTCAATATGCGAGCCGAGCTCTATAATGATCTAGCCAAACTGGCGAAGGACAACGGTCAATCGACCACCTATGTATTGGAGCGGGCTGCGGAACACTACATTCAATACGTGGCTCCGACACAGAACACCGTTCGCCCTGAAATCATGGCGCACGTTCGTAAGTCCATCGAGAAGAACCGCAAGCTCCTTCATCTTCTGGCTCAATAAATGCCAGTTCGCATTTACCCTACTGTGACTGAAGCCATGGAAACCCACCGCTTGCTAATCGAGGAATTCGGCGGACTCGAAGGCATCCGAGACAGGGGATTGTTGGAGTCCGCTATTTTCCGACCACAAAATGGCTACTACAACGATCTGTTTGAGGAAGCGTCGGCTCTGATGGAGTCGCTGGGAAACAACCACGCTTTTACTGATGGGAACAAACGTCTGAGCTTTACTCTGACGGATGTGATGCTTCGAGCGAACGGGTATTTCCTCGATGTAGATCCGATCGAGGCCCTCAACTTCATCACAAACGCAATGGATAAAAAGGAATTCCGGTTCCCGCAGATTCGCGGGTGGATTAGCTCGATCGCAAAGCCAATCGAGGATTGAGGCGCTCAACTCTGCGAGCGTCCGGCTCCCGTTGTTGGCATTTTCGTCGCACCAGCGTTCGCTGGGAATACCACCCAGAAAGGTCTCTTGCGATTGTCCAACTCGTTCGCGCCATGCTCGCAACTCCCTCTTGTGGCCTCCTCTTCGTTGACAGACCGATTGTGCATTGTGTCGAGGACAGGCAAAGCGCCTGCATCGGGACAATTTCGACAACCCCGCTTCTTTTGGTTCTGAATCCACTCGAAAGAGGGAGGAACTTATCGCGAAGATGGACATCTGGACTGAGTCGAGAGTGTCAGGCAGACTAACTTGTGCTTTGGAATTGAGCCGGCCAATGTTCTTGGAGCTCTGCATGGCTCACCCCCGTGACCAAAGCGCGATGGAGGTCCATCTGCCAGGACTGCGCGGGCGGCATTGATTCGCTGGTGGAGCTTCTGCAGGGGCGTTTCTCAAAAGGCGTGATGGAACGTGTCTGCCTGCAAAAGACAGGTCTGTTTCCGTCACTGGATGAGATTGAGTTTTCCTGCAGTTGCCCGGGCTGGGCCAGCATGTGCAAACACGTCGCGGCCGTGCTCTACGGCATCGGCGTTCGGCTGCCAACCTCGGCAATCACCCAAAAGAGGTGCTGGACATTACCAGGCTGGTGACAGTGTTTGACATATTTGGAGAGACAGAAGGCGCGATCGCATCATTCAAAGTGGCCATGGCAAAAGGGTAGCCAATGGCGAACCTTTACCTCAGAAAGGGAATTGCCTCTGTTTTTCTAGTCCAATGAGGATCGGATGGTCGCGCAGCTTTGATCGGACCGGTCACACAGAGTCTGCCCGATGCGACCCCTGCTGGCCCGGCGGAGTGACCGATGAAACTTACAGGAACAAAGACAGAGGTTTACAGGGCAAGGGCCGAAGTGGGAGACTACGGCTAACGATCCAGGGATCGACGGTGTGCCCCTGCCATCCCAATTCGCGGCACCTGCGGGTTTTGTAGTTTGCCCGAAATGTGGTGCCCGTGCCTCTGCGGCTGATTCGACTTGCAACAACTGTGGCAGTGCGTTGGACAGTTCGGTTGCGAAGACGGTGATCTCGTCTAGCGCTTCGGCCTCCCCCAAACCGGCAACTTCAGTCCCCAATTCTCCTTCTCCATCTTCGGCCGAGACGCTGGGGGGGCAGCCCTGCCCTCGGGCAGGGCTGGCAGGCGCCGGGGACAGACAACGAGACTCTGAAGGAAATGGGTCTGCCAACTTCGACGTACTACCTCTGGCTGTGACGATCAGATGAGAAATGACGAGAGCGCGCTGTACATCAATATCGACTAGTGCTTTCCTCGGGAACTTGTCGAGTGTCGGCATCTTCATGGAGAGTGTTCCACGACTCGCAGGCAAAGCATACGAACATGGCGAGAATCTCGCAGTGAGTAAGATCAGGGCCTGCCCCTGGATTTGGCGGATCTGGGACGAATGGTCGGTGTCCGTCTCCCTGAGCAGCCGCAGCCGGAGCAAAAATAGACTTCGCCACGCCCAGCCGGCATTCAACCATGGTTGGGGATCCTCAGTTGTTTGGCTTTGCTTGAGAACGAGTGATGTCGCAGAGGAACACATCTTCCTTCTTGCAACAGCTTGTTCAGGTGAGAACGGCGCACAGATCCGTGTGCGTGAAATCCTCGCCCTTGAACAAAAGTGGTTCGCCAGCCGCCCTAGCCAAGGCATATGCGAAGCAGTCCCCGAAATTCAGCCCCGCCGGTTGTCCGCTCCCCTTTCCGAAATCACGGTAGGCCTCGCGAGCAATCCGCGCTTGGGCCTCGTTCACAGGCTCAACCACAAGCTGTGCCTCGCGAAAGAGGTCGTCAAACCGTCGGCTCGCAACAGGATTCCTGCTATGGGCCTGAAACCCCTTGCGCCAAAGCAAAAGGGCTCGCTGGAGGGGTTAGAAAAATTTGGAGGCCAGATCGGTCGACAGAGGCCTGAAACAACCATAAACAGCAGAAAGTAAGCATCTTACGGCAACACTGGCGAATAACATACGAAACTATCCATTTTATCGATGGAGGTGGTATACTAGGAAGTACAAGAAGCTCCCCGCAGCAACTTTCTGGTAGTCATATCACACTGAAAGGACATGACTTGGCACAATTCTCCCCGGCCGAACTCGTCACGCGGCAAAGTGTAATTCGTGCTTTCGGTCAGCGACATGCGGACTGGATGGCCTGCAAGCTAGGGTGTCGCATGGAGGAAACGGTCCTTCTGGAATTGGATTTCCCTATCGTGCAGCTAGCCTCGATACAAATTCTTTCCGAAGTTCCCCAACTCCGGTTTCAGACCACAGTCATGCAAAAGCTGAAGCGACTTACCGAATCCGTGGAACTTCCCCCTATCATCTTCCCGGCTTTTCGTATCCACCAGGCCCAGAGTTCCGATGGGCTCATCCAAAACCGCAAGAGTGTCCTGCAAGCGCACTGGGAAGACTGTCCTGTTTTGCTTCGGCTTCGTGGCCTGTCCCAACCCGTGGTCCTTGCCGGCATACCGGTGTCGCCGGTAGAGGACCGCAGCGATGTTTGTGACTGTGTGATTGTGAAGCGCGAGTTCGCGCCCGAATTTCTGCAGTTCCTTCAGAAAATTATCGCACGCGACCGCACCTCTCGTTTGTGCGTATATGGCGATGGCGCTCGACAAGTCAGGACTTCCGGTTGGGATGACCTGGTCCTGAGCGAGTCGGTCGTGCAACTCGTGCGCAAGGATTTTGAATCGTTTCTTCATCGCGAGCAGTGGTTCCGAAACAACCGCTTGCCCTTCCGCCGAGGGTATCTTCTCCACGGGCCGCCGGGCAACGGGAAAACCAGTCTCATCCGCGCGATGCTCAACACAAGCGGTCTGACAGGCCATGCTATTCGGCTGTTCCAGGAGCAAACGGATGACGTCCATTTGGAGAAGATGTTCCGCTGCGCCGCGAATACCGCGCCCTCGCTGGTCGTGATTGAGGACATTGACCGCGCATTTCCCCGTACACCCTCTTCCGGCTTGCTGTGTAAGGTCAGCTTGCAACAACTTCTGAACTGCCTTGACGGGCTTGATTCACCGGATGGAATTGTCGTAGTGGCAACGGCGAACGACCCAACGGTCCTGGATGCCGCCATCCTCCGCCGTCCCGGGCGTTTTGACCGCGTGGTGGCACTTCCCGCGCCGGACCGCGAACTCCGACTGCGCTACTTCCGTAAATTCAACTCACACTTGGATGAGGAAACTCTTTTCCGGGCAGCGGAAGACTCCCATGGTTTTTCTTTTGCGCAGTTGAAAGAGGCCTATATTCTTGCCGGCCAGCGGGCGTTTGTACGGAAATCGCCTGTCACCGGCAACGACCTCTTGGAGGGGATCCGCGCCCTCCGCGGGGGCATGTCTCTCGTGTCGGACCACAAGCGGAAAGTGGGATTTGTGGAATCCTCGTTGCGGGGACCGGAATTGAACGCAGTCGCAGTGGAAGGGAGATAGGCACGAATGACGACAATCGATAACCGCCACCGACTGACACTTCTTGTGGACAATCGTCCGAGCGCAACGCTTCATCTCATTGTCGGCAACAACCAGAGAGGGATGGTGTTCTTCGCCTGCGAGCAAGCGCCACTCCTGACGTTCAAGAGTCACGGCCTGCCCGTTCGTTGCCCAATTTGCTGCGCACAGAATCCGCTCAGGGGCAGAGCTGGATGACCGCTTCGGAAGGAACAAGGGCGAGGAATAGGAGGCGGAGCATCTGAGTGCGATGAAATCTCGATTGAAATCTCATTAAGCCAGATGGGCTTCGGATGGACCCTGCAGGTAACCTCGTGACCTTTGACTTCGACCGTTTCCAAGTCGTTTCCACACGCGAGCTTGTTTATGTCCCCGAGAGCACCTGCATGCGAATCCGGCGCCAGACTTGACAACGTCACGCTCGCCCTCGGAAGCAAAGCCAACTGATCCCGGCGAGTAACTCGGGAGCGCAAGAAGGGACCTCAAGTCGGAGGGGAACTCAGCGCCGCCTGCAGGGCTCTCGCTGATAACCGAGACAGAATCAGAGGAACGGTGTTGCATTCTGCAGCGAGAAGAAGTCCAGGGTTCTCCTTGGACTGAATCGAGGCGCGCCAGCGGCCCTGCCGATTGGGGGATCGCCCTGGTGCTGGTCAGCGGTTGTTCCTGCGTCGGTCCCACGGGGGGACTTTGCCTCTCTTGCTGTATGTTATCGACTTAGATACATCGTCGACTCGTTGTGATTGACGGTAACAATCTCGCAGTTGACAATGCCCAGTAGATCCCTCCACGTGATTTGTTCCTGTAGCAAACAGTTGGGCCAAGCTGGATGGATTGGGCCGGTAGCGTGCGGGGGCATTGGGGCCAAACGTGGGAGAGAAACCCGCGCATGTGACTCTCGAATTTCCTTGAGAGGATTCTTGCCATGGGCCCAGACGAAGCGGCGAGGCGTGGCCATCGCAGAAGTGCCGGGAGTCGCGTGCCCGCAATCCGGGACGGCCTCGGCTCGCGACCTTGCGACCGCTTGGCTAGTGAACGCCAGTCACGAGATCTCCCCCCAATAATTCAGACCAGATATTTGCGGATCGAAGAAGTCGTCGACCTTTTGGCCAAGAAAATCCGAGACCCGCAGGAGGTTCCGCAATGACAAAAACCTTTCATGTGCAGCCTGATGGTTCCGTATCCGTGGCCAAAGAGGAGCTTCTGCGCGAGTCCAGACACCAGGAGATTGAGGCAAAGATCGACGCAAAGATTCGGGCAAAGACAGAAGATCCCAATGCCTCACCGGATGAACTCCGGCGCCTCTTCTTCTCGAAGGTCTTTATTTGTGTCGAGAAACTCAGAGAGTGCGGAGAGGATCCATTCCGCGCCGAGGAGCGGCAGCAACTGTTGCTAGAGGCCCGGTGTTTTCTTGCAGCCGCAGAGAGGCAAACGACGCGGGTACTGGCAGACAACCGGGACCGATCCAATTACGATGGGCCGAAATTTCAATTCGCGATCAGCAAGATTATCGAAATGATGGAGGACGCAACCCGGATGGCGCTTGGCAAAGGCGGCGACCAACTTACCGAGAGAATCATGAATCGATTCCATGAGCTCTGCAAAGAGAAAGAACCAGATATCCGGCGCCATTTGGCAGAGATTGACTCCCAAGGCGAAACCATACCATCTGATGCCAAAGGATCGGGAAACAGCTGACCCGGGGTTTGTCAGAGGTGGACGACAGTGAACTTGTGCGGTGCAAGGTCGCACCGCGACGATGACAAAGGGCTGTCGGGGCAGGAAGGAGCCGAAGGAGGAAGGTGAAGTCCCTACTGGATCCTGCAGGAGAGGAAACCCGTGACACGCCCTCAGCCACTAGTTTCAGGGAGCGAGTAAGATGAATGAGACGATCCGCAAGCGAACGTTTGGAGAAGTCTTTCCGAAATTCATGATCGAAGTCATCGCCGGCGAGAACTCCGGCGAAGGCCTGCGCTTGCTCTTGTGGGATGGGAAAGAAGCACACATTGGCTCTCGGATCGAACTAAAATCAGCCCCAAATTCTGATTTCGGTGAGATGACCTGCCACCCGCCAGATGTGGATGCCACGATTCGCAAAGCGATGCGTCTACCGAGCCATGCCAGTCCCTATGGTTCAAGCCAGGATTTGTTCACGAGTGTCGGCGATCTGATAAAGAAGTTTGTGGACCTGCCCGAGTATCTGGTCTCCTTGGCCACCTATTCGGTTTTTGCCAGTTGGTTCGTGGACTGCACGACAACCCCGGTTTGTCTATCGATTGTAGGCCCCCAAGCGGGGCAAGGCTCTCGGTTGATGCGTTTGTTGCGCTGTCTGTATCGCCGCTCGCTGCTGCTCGCGCAAACGACTCTCGGAGGGATCTGCTTGGTGCCGTCGGCGCTGCAGCCAGCTCTCTTTATCGAGAGCGGAACATGCGACGCTCCGTTGCTCAAGTTGCTCCGCCTCCTAAACCAGCACGACGCCTATGTTCCCTGGAAAGGGCAGCTCATCAGTTTGTCCGGGGCAAAAGTCGTCTGTACGGAGGGATCTCTTTCCGGCGATCTGGCCGCCGCCGGTTACACTGAGATTCGCGTGCCCCCTGCGCGTCGCTCTCTGCCGTTTCTCGACCAGCGAACACAACAACAGATCGCCGAAGAGTTTCAGCCCAAGCTGCTGATGTACAGACTTGTCAATTACCGGCGAGCGTTCATTTCGGAGTTTGATGTCCCCGAACTTCCGTCACCCGTCCGAGAGCTCGCGCGCACTCTCGGCGCTTCCGTGCCCGAGGAGCCCGGGCTGCAGGCTGGAATTACGCCTTTGCTTCAAGGGCAATCAGACCAGATTCTGGTGGAGCCCGGGACAGACCTGGATACGGTCGTCGTGGAAGCCATGTTGTTCTTATGCCATGAGAAGGGCAGACTATCTTTCCATGTGGCCGACGTCAGCAATCACGTAAATGAAATCTTGGAAAAACGCGGCGAGTGGTTGGAGATAAGCTCCTGGGCAACCGGGCGCCGACTGGGAAAGTTGGGAATCACCACCCAGAAACTGGACTCGGCGGGGCGCGGGGCACTCTTGCTGAATGCCATGCGCCTCCACGTACATGAGCTCGCTTGGAAGCGCAAGGTGTCGGCCATGCACGACAGCTCCGAGAAATGTTCCTATTGCCTGCATTTCGTGAACCGGGAGCGCGAGCAACAGGGGCTCGAAGAGATGTCGACGCAGGTGCCCTTCGAGGCCATTTGACAGGGATGCACTTCGTGCATTTCATGCACTTCGTGCACTTCCTCTGTAGCGAATGACCTTGGGCTCCCCGCGGGACTGAAGGGCGGACAAAGAGTCTCTCGAATTCGACTTACAGACATCTCTGCATAACACGGCGGGGCAAGGCAGTTACGAACACGACCGTGTTGAGCATGTCAACGGGTGCTCTGACTGGATACGGGCGAACCACGGCCGATGGGTTTACGGCGCAACTGAATCGAGCGGACACGCTGCCGGGCCGCCTGTCACCCGGGCAAGTTGTCATTCCAGGGATCACTGTCCTGACGCGCGCGAAAGATTATTCAGTACGCCTCGATCTATACCACGGCGAGTCCCGAGAGCAGGGTGGCGGAATGACCGCGACGGCTTATGTAAAGCCCCATAGCCAACTTATCGCAGCAAATCTGCGCGCAGCGTAATCGCCGAGCTGATCCAGCCTTCGCCGTCCTCCTGGTCTCCGTTCTCGCCCTCGGAGAAAAAGCTGAAGATTACAAAGAGCGATCAAACGCTCGAAATTCGTAATTCTGGAATTCGCTCATCGGCACCCCATTAGCCAATGACGATGAGCCGCGATCCACTCGGCTCCCGCCGACGGCGGAGGGTGCACTTCAGTTTGAACTGTGGGCTGGCCCACAATATCTCCCAACTCGCGACGCGGACATACAGGCTCGTGTCAAATCATTACCCACCGTGTTCAGCGATTTGATTCCTTCGTGCCTTCTAGCTTGAGGGGAAACATGTTTCTCAATGGTCTTCATGGGATAAAATAAGCGGTTGGGTTGCGTCGGGAGCGGCATAAAATCATGACGCAAATAGAATCCACGCGCTGTTTCATCCTTTGCGTCCACAACGACCACTGTCGAAGCGACTTCGCCGGTATTTCCAAGAGCGCGCTTGAGCGCATCTATCTCTTTCGACAGTTCGACATTCATCTGAATATCTTCAATCGGGCAGGATCGCAAAGCTAGCGGGAGGAGTGGATTGGAAACCTCAGTTCGCGCAGCGCGGGGGCTCTCAAACGCCATTCATTGATTGCCAGTTTTGGAAAATACTTGACGCAGGCTCAAACTTAGATACGGGGAAGAGAGAGTTGAAGCCGCTCTTGAAATCTGAGTTTTTGCTATTTCCACCTCTTCAGCGAAAGGCCGATGGATGTTGATCGAACGCATTCGCGAGTGGTTCATCCGGGCCAATCAGACCTCGCAACAAAGCCTGCTGCAGCCACGCGATCTTGAACGTATTGACGATTTGTTCAGAGCTCTCGCTCAGTTGGATTCCGCCGTGAAGCCTTCTCTCTATTGGGAAGAGCGGAGCAAGCTGAATCTCGCCCGCTGCGACTCCTAAATTCACGGCGAAGGGTTGGAGGCCTCGGCCCGGCCAACAACGTTGATGCTGGCTCCATCGGGGATCAATCGCTGCAACTCCGCGTCATCGAGAGGCACGAGCATGCCGTTGTCTGCATTGCGCAACGAATAGCCCGCGCTTTTCAATAGTTCGACAAACTCCGCAAAGCTGCTGTGCTGTTCCAAATGCACGTAGGGAGACATCTCCATCACCAGCACGGGATGAAAGCGCAGCAAAGTCTGCAGGCCTCCCCGCAACACGGAGAGTTCGTGCCCGTCAACATCCATCTTAATAAGGTCCAGGCGAGCGATTCCATGCTTCGCCGCGAAAGCATCCAGCGTTTCCACCACTGCATGCTTGGTCGAAACCAGGCGGCCCCGGTGCTTCGGATGGACAGAGTCAGCAGTTCCCAGCGGCCAACTGGCATAAATCTCGTGCTCCACTTCTTGCGAAAGCGTCGCCGCCAACAAAAGCTGCTGCGGACTCGTGCGCAACTCCAGTTCCGGATTGAGCGCCAGGTTGCGTTTTAGTTTTGCGAACGCAAAATCCGCCGGCTCGAAAGCATACACCTTGCCTGCGGGCCCTACGCTTTGCGCCAAACGCAGCGTGTGCGCGCCAATGTTGGCGCCAATGTCAAAAACGACATCCCCCGGCTTCACAAGCTCTTGCAATGTCTTCGCGGTGCCGGGCTCGAACGCTCCGAGCAGGTAAATGGAGAAATCGATGCCCTCGCTCAGGTCCAGGTCCCAACAGATCCCGCCTCTGCTGACGATCGCCGATTTGCTCTTGCCGGCAAGGCCGCGTCCCAATGCAATGAACCGGTACGCCAGGGATGCGAGTGAAACCTTTGTCTTTGTGGTCAGCACGAGTTCACCGGCGATTTCTGCTCTTCACAATGGAGATGAAGGCGAACATTCCCAGACGCGGCATCTGCCCATCCAATGCGCGTTCCAATCCTGCCCACAGGGAGTGCGTAAAGCCCGGCATCAGATTGCGCATGGATACTCCACCGGAGACCAGATAACGAAACGCCATGAAAGGCCGCACCTGCTCGATCTCGAGGCCGGAAAACTCAGCGCGAAATGTTGCGCGATCTCGCTCGAAGATGATCCAGGGGAGTGCGCCATTCGCGCTGGAGAGCGGTCCGCCGGCGGCAAAAGACCAATCGCCGGCTTCGGGATCGAACGGCTCGTGGTGAAATCGCGTATACACGAAGCGCGACCATGGCGTCACCCAAGGCTCGATCATCAGGATTTTTCCTCCCGAACGGAGGCAGCGCAGGGCCTCGCGAAAGAATTCGCGAACGTTGGGCATGTGGTGCAGAACGTTGTCACGATTCCCCGCAACGATCCCTCTGCAAAGGGCATCCGCTGGCCATCCGCCACCGCGCGCACGCCGGAACAATAGAATACTTCCGAAGTGATGAGTTCCGGGAGCAAGTCCGCCAGGTATCCGGCACCGGAGCCGAGTTCCAGCAGGCGGCCTTCACCACATGGAAGCCCGCTCAGCAGGATTGCATACCACTCATCATAGATCGCTTTCAGAAATGGTTTGGACAGGATGATCTGTTTGCGCAGTTCAGTGGTGGATGGATCGTCCAAGTCCAGCGACGCAGTCAGCGGATGAGCAAGCAGGCGGCGGAGGAACGCGGCGGGCAAGAAGGCTCATCCTCCCAGGCGCAGCCAGGCATGCCAGCATATACCCAGCATGCGTACGCCGTTTGCGAAGACTCGCGTCATCTTCGTCACACCGTGAATGCGTTCCTGGTAGTGCACGGGCACTTCCACGATTTCGAGGTGCAACTTGCTGGCACCGAACAGAAGCTCGTAATCGCCCCAAAGGTCCTTAATACCCCAGCTTCCCAGAAAAGGCTCCATGCGTTGCCAATCCTTGCGCCAGAGCACTTTTGTGCCACAAAGAGTGTCCTTGATACGTTGGTCCAGAAGAAACGAAAAAGCCAGCCCAAAAAACTTGTTGCCAATGATGTTCGCGAACTTCATCGCCAGGTCCGGCATCGGATAGACAAGGCGGCTCCCATTCACAAACCCGCCGTTCCCGCGCACCAGACTTCGGAAAAACACAGGCAGCTCTTCCGGCATCACGGTGAGGTCCGCGTCCAGAATCATGAGTACGTCGCTGCGCGCGGCGCGGAAACCAGTCCAGACATTTTCCGCCTTGCAGATGCCCGGGCCATCTACAAGACGGATGTCTTTTTCGGGATGAAGCAATTGCATACGCCGAACTTCGTCCGCTGTGCCATCCGTCGACTTGTCGTCGCAGAATATGATTTCCGTATGGCGCCCCATCGAAGGAATACGCTCAACGGCGGGCTCGATGTTGCCGGACTCATTGCGGCACGGCACGATCACTGCGACGGAAATGTCTTCTTCGCGTTTTGGGGCGGCAATGGGCCGCGCCACCAGTACTTGCATCAGGCAGAGCCGCCTAATCCCCGGCAGACGAGCGACAAAATCGTTCAGAACGCTGGAGATCACGGGAATCCAATTCGGGAACAGCAAGAGCCCGTGGTTGCGGACGATGCGAAACCCCGCCAATCGAAGAAAACCGCGAATGTCGTTTTCGCTGACCCAGTTGGGTTCCACAAATTCAGAGCGCATACCCAACTTGCTGGCGAGCTCCAGAACAGGCTGCCACAGCTGGTTGTAACTGATGATTATGAGTTGTGTCTCCTCCGTACAATGACTGCGAATCCGATCAAACCCCTTGAGAATGTCCACCGTGTCGAAAATGTGATTAAAAATGATGTAGTCGAAAGTCTCTCCCAGATCGGTATCCTCGGGATCGCTCTTGACAAAGTGCAGTTGCGGGTTCATTTCTCGCGCCACCGCTACCATGGCGTCGCTGATCTCCACGCCTACTCCATAGCTTGGCGCGACGGCGGCGAGGAATTGGCCCGTCTCGCAGCGCACCTCAAGAACGCGTTTATTCGGCGGAATGATGAATTGCAGCAGGCGGTTCAGACGATTGTAGAAGTAGCGATTCGTGCGAATCCACTTGGAACGCTGCGGCGCCACGGCTTCCTGTTGGCGCCGGCGTGCGTCGCGCAACTGTTCGAGAGCCGCTGGGCCCCAACTGGTACTGGAAGAGGGCGCCCGGGTTGTGGCTATCATGGCCGAGCACCGGGCGGATTGCGTTCCCAAATGGCAACCTGCCAGTCAGCGAATGTGCCGTCATGCGGGGGAAGAAGCCCGCGGCGGCTGTAGTGAGCCTTGAAGTAGTCGCCGAGTGGACGGTCAAAATCTTTGCCGAAGACCAAAGCTTGGTACTCGGGGAAAACACGATTAGACCATAGCAGATATCGAGGCGGGTGCTGCTCCAAGCTCGCAATAACCTTGTCGCTTGCGGCCCCAGGAGCAATAATGCCGGGCGTAAAAGCATAGACGCGGAGAGGTGCTTCGATTCCTGCGAAGAAATAGAGGCTGGTGGTTTCCGGCACGGAGAGGATCGATTCTCCACGAGAATTCTTGTCGCGGATGAACGCGAGTGCAGCGGCGAAGTTGTGGACCGTTGCGGGGCCCGCGCGAACGATTCCGTAGGGTGTAACGAGGGTTTCGCGAAACTGTTTCTGCAGGCCAATCGGAAAGACGCAAAAGCCAACGGCGAACAGGCACGCGGCGCTGATCCCAACCTCAGCGGAAATCCTTCCCCGGTTCGTCAAAGAAAAATGACGCACAGCAATAGTGAGAAGCAGCAACAGAGAGAATAGAGCCGGGGCGCTGTAATAGATGGGATAGTCCGTGGGAGTTGTCTTAAAAAGAATCCGGAAAGCTAACAACGAGGAGAAAGAGAAGAGCAAGGTCAGAGCGAGCTTGCGTGCAGAACGCGGATCGCGCAGAAACAGATATCCAGCGACTAAAGCTGCGATGGCCACATAAAAAACCATGCCGGGTGGAAAGAATAGGATACGCACAATGTCGTTGGACGTAGGATTGTCCATCCCGGCGAGATTTCCCATTCCGGCGAGAAGGGCCACAACCGTCAAAACTAGCACGATCCTGTACATCACGGAACGCACGCCTCTTTCTTTCCAGAAGAAGATGGCATAGAGCGCAAGCAGCCAGCAGCCAAAGATCAGGGAATACATCACACTCGCACTCAGCGAATGCCGGCTGAAATCGAAGCCCGTAAACGTCAGCCAGAGCTTTCCATAGTGGCGCATGAAATAAGATGTGGGCCAAGTGGCTAGGTTTTCTTGTATGAGGAAATCGAGGCCGCCAATGGAAATCATCCACGCTCCCACGGCTCCGCAGACAGCCATTCCCGGCACAACTGCCGCCAAGTCCTTGACCAGCCTGGTCCAGGATTTCTGTGAGATAGCGCGGATGAGCAGAAGGAGCGCCAGAATGGAGTAACAGGCAACGCCAAACTCCATTTTCAACAGCAGTGCGGCCGCGGAAGAGCACCCAAGGCCGAGAATCCAACCGATGTTTGGAGATTGGCAGGCACTGACGAGAAGCCACACATACAGGCAGGCCACGAAGCACCCATAAACGGAGGCGAAGCTGTACGGTAGAGGAAAGCAGAACAATTGCCGGGCGAAAGCCTCCAAAATAAGGGCGCAAGCAGCGGTCCATCCCGCAAGCCTTGCGGAAAGGCGCATTCCGGTCAGGTAGAGAAAGCAAGCGGAGCCCAGAGCAGCGAGAGAGCCAGCGATATAGAAAACTTCCGCGCGAACCCCGAACGCACGAAAGAGGAAACCGTTGAAATATGGGGCGCCCGGATGGTAAAGGTACCAAACGTCTCGATAAAGCATTTTCCCGCGCGCCAACATAGCCGCAACGTAAAGTTCCCGGCCGCTGTCGATGCTCAAATTTCCCCAGCAAGCCCAGTTGACCCAAAGACGCCAAATCCATATAAGCAAGAGCGCGCCGAAGCCTATGTAGCTTCCCCGTTTGCCGGACATCGACAAATTTGAGAAGCTCCGGCGCACCCGTCCGGGAAAAGTCGAAGCCTCAGACATCCGCGAGGCAGATTCGTCGACGTCAAGGGTGCGAGGCGCACTACCAGCAATGCATATGACTGGCATTTTTGCATGATAGCAACATTGCCTGGGGATTCCGTCGCACTCGGTGTCTCCGGGTGCTCAGGAAGTTAAGAAGGCCGAACCTTCACTCATTGGCCCTCTCGGTCCATAAGACGAGTAGGAGCATTCCTGTGTCGCTCGGGCCGCTGGTGCGTCTCGCGCTCCTTAAAGCCGTGCAAGCGCTCAGGTTTCGCTGTCGCCACGAGTGACAACATGTCACAGGGAGACTGACTTCGGTCATGCTTCGGTCATGCCCTGGTGGCAAATTCGTTGTGCCCAAGGCAGAAGACAGCGTACGATGTGTTCAAATCCGAAATTCCGGTAGCAATCTCTACCCTAAGAGAGCGGAGAGCAAATGAGTGAGAAAAAGTGTGACACAACGAATCCTCGAACCACGAAACTGATCTTCGCAAGCATCCTGTTTTTGCTCAGCGTCGGCACAATCTCAGCGCAGACCAAACTTGACTCTCTCAAGAGTGGTTTTGAGAATCCTCCAGAGAGTGCGCGGCCCCGGGTGTGGTGGCACTGGATGAACGGCAACATCACCAAGGAAGGCATCAAGCTGGACCTGGAGTGGATGCACCGCGTGGGCCTCGGCGGATTCCAGAATTTTGATGCCGCACTTGATACGCCCAAAGTGGTGGAGCATCGGTTGGCCTACATGACGCCGGAATGGAAGGACGCCTTCAAGTACGCCACCATCCTCGCCGATCATCTGGGCTTGGAAGAGGCCATTGCCGGTTCTCCGGGCTGGAGCGAGTCGGGCGGCCCATGGGTCCCCGGGTCGCAGGCGATGAAGAAGTACGTCTGGAGCGAGACGCGCGTCGAAGGCGGCAATCCGTTCACGGGCACGCTGGCTCATCCACCGTCGAATACGGGGGCATTCCAGAATCTCGGCATCGAAGACGAAGATTCCCAACACTTCAAATCCCCGCAATTCTATGCCGATAGCGTAGTCGTCGCCTATAAAGTGCCGGACAACGATTTACCCATCGAGGATCTGCAGCCGAGGATTACGTCGAGCGGCGGCCGCATCGACACAGCACTTCTGAGCGACGGCGACTTGGTGAAGACAACAGCACTGCCCAAGGCCCCCGAGGGCCAGAAAGCTTGGATTCAGTATGAATTCCCGCAGCCACAGACGATTCGTGCTTTGACCATCGTTCTGGGTGGCAAGCCGCCTTCCGACGATGACCTCCCTCCGGGAGGAGATACTGGTCAAGCCCTCGAAGCCAGCGATGATGGCCAGAGCTACCATGTGGTTGTATCGATTCCCATCGAGGGGACGACGGAACACACTATTTCGTTCGCCTCGGTTACCGCGAAGTTTTTCCGCGTCACCTTTAAGACGTTGCCCCTTCCTAAGCCGAACGATTCCGATTCAGACTCGACAGACTCCAACAGGCCGAAACCTCCAACGGAGTATCTCATTGCGGAGCTGGTGCTGTATTCGGGAGCGCGTGTCAACAGGTTCGAGGACAAGGCCGCTTTCACTCCGCTGCCTGACCTCTATCAGTTCGCCACTCCTCCCGTCGCTCCCGACGAAGCCATTTCAAAGTCCGATGCCGTCGACCTGACGGCAAAGCTCCGCGCCGACGGTACGCTTGACTGGAACCCACCGGGCGGCCATTGGGTCGTGCTTCGCTTCGGCTATTCGCTCTTGGGAATCACCAACCATCCCGCGACCCCGGAAGCGACGGGCCTAGAAGTGGACAAGCTGAACCGCAGCTATGTGAAAAACTACATGAACGCCTACCTGGACAGCTACAAAGGGACGGTAGGCGCGAACTATATGGGCAAGCGCGGCATACGCTACGTGATCAACGATAGTTGGGAGGCTGGTTCGCAAAATTGGACCGACGACATGATCGCGCAGTTCAAGAAACGCCGTGGCTATGATCCATTGCCGTGGATGCCGGTACTCGCCGGGAAGATCGTGGAAAGCGCCCAAGCCAGCGATCAGTTCCTGTGGGATTTCCGCAAGACCATCGCCGACTTGATCGCGGACGAGCATTACGGCGAGTTGGAGGCTGTTCTGCACGAACGTGGCATGGGCCATTACGGAGAATCTCACGAGGAGGGACGCGCGTTTGTTGCCGATGGCATGGAAGTCAAGAAGTTCAACGAAGTGCCCATGAGCGCAATGTGGACGCAGCGTCCGGGCGTGAACAAGGAGCAATACGGCTACAACGCCGACGATCGTGAGTCCGCGTCGGTAGCCCATATTTACGGGCAGAACCTCGCCGCGGCGGAATCGATGACGGCCTACTACGCCCCTTGGGCATGGTCGCCACAAACGTTGAAACCGACCGCGGACCAGGAATTTCTGAACGGGATCAACCGCTTTGTGATTCACGAGTCTGCACATCAGCCGCTGGTGGACAAAGCGCCGGGACTGACGCTGGGGCCCTTCGGGCAGTGGTTCAACCGCAATGAAACCTGGGCGGAAGAAGCTGGACCATGGGTGAAGTACATCTCGCGCACCAGTTTTCTTTTGCAACAGGGTCACTTCGGCGCGGACTTGGTCTACTTCTACGGCGAAGATTCCAATCTGACCGCGATCTTTGCGGATAAATCACCTGATGTGCCGGCTGGTTATGGCTTCGACTACATCAACGCCGACGCCTTGATTCACGAGCTCCACGTCACCGACGGCCGCATCACCACTAAAGGCGGCATGAGCTATCGCGTGCTCGGGCTTGATCCCTACAGCAAACACATGTCGTTGCCCGTGCTGCGTGCCATTTACAAACTGGTGCAAAATGGCGCCGTCGTTGCCGGCCCGAAGCCGGCCGACGATCCCAGTCTCGCCGACGACCTGGCGGAGTTCCGCAAACTGAACGACCAACTGTTTGGCGACGGCACGGGAGTACATCGCGTCGGCCGAGGCACAGTCTACGCCGGCCAAAGCCTGACAGATGTTTTCAGCACGCTCAAGGTGGCACCAGACTTCGACTACACCAGGCCGGAAAGCGACACACGCCTTCTCTTTGTCCATCGCAAGCTTGCGGATGGCGACCTGTACTTCGTGGATAATCGCAACGATCGCGATGAGACAGTGGACGCGAGTTTCCGCGTGACCGGTAAGGCGCCACAACTCTGGCGCGCCGAGACCGGCAAGTCAGAGCCCGTGTCGTACAAAATCGCGGACGGCCGCACGACCGTGCCCTTGCATCTGGAGCCGTGGGGCACAGTGTTTGTAGTGTTTCGCAAACCAACCAAAGAAAACGCGCTCACGCTGCCCAAGGTGACGGAGACGCAATTGGCTACGATAGATGGCCCGTGGAACGTGAGCTTCGAACCGCATCGCGGAGCCCCGCCGTCAATCACTCTGGAAAAGCTGTTGTCATGGAGCGATATTCAGGATGCAAGCGTGAAGTACTTCTCTGGAACCGCCACCTATACGAAGTCCTTCCAGGCGTCGCCGGGCTGGTTCAAAAAGGGCGCGCATCTGTGGCTCGATCTGGGAGATGTGAAAAACCTCGCCGAGGTGATGATAAATGGAAAATCGCTAGGCACCGTCTGGCATGCGCCTTTCCGGGTGGATGCGACGACAGCATTGAAGCCAGGTGCGAATGATGTGACCATTAAAGTGACGAACGCATGGGTAAATCGGCTCATTGGTGATCAACAACCCGGCATCACCAGGAAATATACGTTTACAGACGTGAAGCCCTACAAGGCCGATTCGCCGTTGCTGCCTTCGGGACTTCTGGGACCCGTGCAACTTTACTCCGTCGCGATAAAGTAAGGAGAGACCAGAAACGCCCTGGGCGAAAACATTCTCCTTTCAATAAACTCGGTTTTCGGGCATCGCAGCCCGCTCAATCCTGACGCATTCTTTTCTATCAGTTCAATGCTGTTCGCGCGAATTTTGAACCGGAGTCACGGTTCGACCCTATAAAGCGCCATCATCCCGGCCTGCAGATGGTCATCGAAGTGGCAGTGATACATCCAGATTCCCGGATCGTCAGGAATCATGTCCACCGTCTCCATTTGGGCAGGGCCGATTAAAATGACGTCGGTTCGTTTGCCGTTCTGCAGCACCACATTGCCATGCCAGTGCGGCGTGTGCAGGTTCAATCCTTCCCCAATGCTGACCACGTACCAGCGCACGCGCTCGCCTTTCTTCATGGTCATCATCGGCATATTGCCGTACATGTATCCATTGATCGAGGACCTGAAGTTGGCGAAGGCGAATCCCGAACCGAAAAGGTTGTAATTGCCCAAATGATCGGATGGGAAATTTTCTAGTCTCTGCACACCTTTCGGGTCGCTCGTGTACGTGTCAATGTTGTGCTGCAAATACCAACTGGTGTTTTCGTCGACGATCATGAACAGGCTGACGAATTCGCGGTCCACGTCCTTCGGACGGCCCGTTGGCCCGGCAGCGCCTTTTCTGCTGATGATGATGGCGCCCACAAGCCCGCTCTCCACGTCCTTCGGTTCATCTGCGTGGGAATGATAAAGCCACACGATCGAACTGGGGTCGTTCGGTCCGGGGCCAGCGCGCTCGGGAACCTCCCATATGTAGACGTGCGTCTTCCCCGGCGGCACGCCATTTTTGTCGGACCCCGAACTCCCGTCCTCGTAGCCGGCGCCCTCGGAGTTCTTCTCATAGAAAACGCCGTGCGGATGCATCGAAAAAGGATGCGTGGCGTTGTTCTTGAACACGACACGGATGGTGTCGCCCACTTCTCCTCGTAGCACCGGCCCCAGTATCCCCAGATGTTCCCATTCAGCCGGGCGCGGTTTTAGCTGGGTAAAGGTCTCATCGGTATATTCGCGGTAAAGCGCCTTGCGATACGTGCTCCCGATGCGATGTGGACCGCGCTCCGTGAAAACGGTCGAGTATCCTTCAAACTTCATGCCCATCATTTTGTTGATACCCTGAGGCGTATAGTTCCATTCCACCTCGTCGGCAGCCACGTAATACGTGTGGACCGTTTTTCCATCCGTTCCCTGCGCATCGGCAGGAAGTGTGAAACACAAAAAGGCTAGGGCCCAGAGCAGACAAGAACTGTGCATAGACGCTCCTGAATTGATTTATCGTTCCCGGATATTTGGTCCAGAGTTTTCGATTTGCATCTGTGGCCTGCGCATCATACGCTTCTACCGGCTTCGACACAACGAAATTGCCACCAAGTCAATCCGATGCTGCCGCAAACCCTGGAAATAGATGAGAACTCCCCGCCATTTCTAGTAACGTAGTAGGCAAACCGGCTATGCGCCACAATTCACCATGGTAGTTCGGCACAAGCCCTGACGAGGAGCATCAAACGTGCGCATCCGAAAGGCCGTCATCACCGCAGCGGGAGGCAACCAGCGGGCTCTTCCACTTCAGACTCTGATTGACGACGGAGTGGAAAAATCCGTCCTCAGCATCCTGATCGAACAGGTCCAGACCGCGAATATCGACGAGATTTGTGTAATCGTTTGGCCCGGCGACGAAACTCGCTACGCCGAAGCCGTCGGCAACCTCGGCGGCGCAGTGCGCTTCGTCCCTCAGTTGCACCCGCGGGGCTACGGCCACGCCATTTATTGTGCGCGCGACTTTGTTGCCGGTGAGCCCTTCCTGCACATGGTCGGAGATCATCTCTACGTGAGCGCTGCGAAGCCCAGCGTTCAACGACTGGTCGAGTTGGCGGAACACGAATCGTGCTCTGCCTCCGGTGTCCAGCCTACCCACGAACGCTTGCTCACTCGTTTCGGGGTCGTTGCGGGACGCCGCATCTCGGGCCAGCCAGGCGTCTATCGCGTGGAAACCGTCCTCGAAAAGCCCACGCCTACCGAAGCCGAACAGCGCCTTATGGTTCCCGGAATTCGTGCGGGCTACTACCTCTGTTTCTTTGGAATTCATGTTCTCACTCCTACCGTGATGGAAATCTTGGGACGCAGGTTGGCAAGCGAGTCAAACGGCTCCGTAACGCTTTCCGCTGTCCTCGCCGAACTTGCCCGCCATGAGCAGTACCTGGCCATGGAAGACACGGGACACCGCTATGATCTCGGTGCTCGCTACGGTCTGCTCACCGCGCAGTTGGCTCTCGCGCTGAACGGTCGCGACCGCGAAGAAGTGCTGACCCATCTGCTGGAACTGCTGACCGAACGTGAACTGACAAACCCGTCTGCGGGGAGCGAGTAGTGAGTCTGCTCACGGACGTCATCACCTCTCGCGATACTCAGACTCGCAATCGCTCGCTGGACGCATTCTGCTGGGCCGCGACACTCGATGAATTGTTGCAAGAATGCGAATCCTTGGACCGCTTTCGGCGAACCAGCGACAATCTCTACGAGCGTGTGCGAGCCCTCTTTTTTCTCTATGCCATCCATCGCTTCCACATTTCCACGCGCAAGTTGCCGGCCTCTCGCGCCCTGATTCCTTTCGCCGGCTACACCAATCTCCTCAAACGCAGGTTCGAAGAAGCCCTCGATATCTTCCTGGCTGCCCAAGCCGCCGCGGGGCCAAGCGCCGCCCTCTCCAGCGCCCTCGCCGCTGGCTACCGTTCCCTCGGCTTCCAAACTCTTGCGGACCAGGTGCGGCGCAGCGTGCGTTCGGTTCGCGGCAATCAGTGGATGTTTCGTGCCGCTTACCCCGAGGACGCGCCGCTGCGGATTCGTCCCGAACTGCTAAAGCGCGAAACCCCGAATCATCTTTTCCCCATCCTGCGAGAGGCCACGCCCGTCCGCATGGACTTGAGCCATAGCGGGTGGAGCGACATTTTCTTCCTCGGGATGGATTTCCCCGAAGGCGCCCGCGTGCTCAACATTTCCATCGACTTGAGCGTCCGCAGCCTCGGCTCCCCCAAGCCTCCCGTCGAAGCGTGCTTCCGCGTCATTGATCAACCGGTGCTTCGTCTGGTCAGTGTTGATCTTCAGTGCAGCGCTGAACTCACCTCGATTGCGGAAGTTTTCGATTTCGCCCACGACTATCTGGGTTTGCTCAAGGCTGCCGTCATCGCCTCCGGCATCGTCCCACCGGGCATAGAGGGTGCCACGCAGCCTCTCTCCGAGGTACTGAATCATTTGACGGGCCGCCCCGGTCACGGCATCGAACTTGTTAGCAAGGTGAACGATATTCCCCGCGGCTCACGCCTCGCGGTTTCCACCAGCCTCCTCGCCTGCCTCATCTCGCTATGCATGCGCGCGACAAACCAGATCCACACGCTGACCGGTGGGCTCTCCGAAGGCGACCGTCGCTTGGTAGCGGGGCGCGCCATTCTAGGTGAGTGGTTGGCGGGCTCGGGCGGCGGCTGGCAGGATTCGGGCGGCGTGTGGCCAGGAATCAAACTGATTCACGGTGTCCCGGCCCAGGAAGGCGATCCCGAATTCGGCATCAGTCGTGGCCGCTTGTTGCCGAATCATCAGCTCCTTGGACCGCAAGAAGTGTCTCCGGATACGCGCGAGCAACTTCAGCAAAGCCTTGTGCTTGTCCATGGCGGCATGGCGCAGGATGTGGGCCCCATCCTGGAGATGGTCACGGAGAAGTACCTGCTTCGTTCAGAAATTGAATGGCAAAGCCGCGGCGAAGCCGCGGGCATCCTCGATGAACTCATAGCCCGCTTGAAGGCTGGCGACATTCGCACACTTGGCGCTTTGACGGAGCGCAATTTCCACGGCCCGATTCAATCCATCATTCCCTGGGCCGGAAATCTATACACCGACACGCTGATTCAACGCGTGCGCACGGAAATGGACGGCAACTTCTGGGGTTTCTGGATGCTCGGCGGAATGTCGGGGGGCGGCATGGGTTTTCTTTTTGCTCCGCGCGCAAAAGCGCTGGCGGAGGAACGCCTGCAGGCCATCATGAGCGCCACCAAACAGGAGATGGAAGACGCCGTTCCCTTCGCCATGGAACCCGTGGTCTACGATTTTGCGATCAACGAACATGGCACTCAAGCCTCGCTTCTCGAAGGCGACTCCGCGCTCATGCCACTGGGTTACTACAAACTGGCTGTGCCCTCGCTTCTTCGCACGGAATCCCGTCTCCTTTCACCCCTGCGCCTCCTTGAACTTGAACGCTTCACCGCCGCCTGCCACACCGTGCCGGAATTCCAGGGAATGGTACAGAAGGTCTTCGAGCGCCTCATCCCGCAGCGCCAGCAAGAGGCCGAGCACTCCCAAAGTCTGGATGCGCTGCTCGACGCGCATGGGTTTGATCGCGTCGAGCATGAGCACATCCAGGCAG
This sequence comes from Candidatus Acidiferrales bacterium, assembly GCA_963702915.1. Classification (GTDB taxonomy): domain Bacteria; phylum Acidobacteriota; class Terriglobia; order Acidiferrales; family UBA7541; genus Acidiferrum. The sequence goes on along the minus strand of OY969770.1, from coordinate 3,166,295 downwards.
GTTTGCGCAGCGGCCGCGTGGGCCTCGCCCAGAATCGTCTTCCCATCAACAGCCTGATCACTGACGTTGGCCCGGAAGGTCTTTTTGACGCCACCGAAGGTGTCCTTGCGAATTACGAGGAAATCGGCAAAGATGCCTTGGCCGCGGGAATGGTGGCGGTTGTTTCCTTTGCTGGCGGCGCGGGCACCCGTTGGACGAAAGGCGCCGGCGTCGTTAAAGCCCTGAATCCCTTTTGCCGGTTGGGCGGCAAGCACCGTAGCTTCCTCGAAGTGCAATTGGCCCACAGCCGCCGCACGGGCTGCCTCGCTGGCACTCCCCTGCCTCACGTCATCACCACCAGTTACCTGACGCACGATGCGATCCACGCGCACCTCGTCGCCCACCACAACTACGGCTATCCCGGCCCCTTGTTGCTTTCTCCGGGGCGTTCCATCGGCCTGCGTTTTGTGCCCATGGAACGCGACTTGCGATTTGCCTGGGAGGAGTTGCCGCAGCAGATTCTCGACGAACAGGCGCAGAAGGTTCGCGACAGCCTGCGCTCATCCCTCATCGCCTGGGCTCGCCACATGGGCGAAGGCGCCAGTTATACCGATAACGTCCCCATGCAATGCCTGCATCCGGTCGGCCACTGGTATGAAGTGCCCAACATGCTTCGCAACGGCATCCTCGTGCGGCTGCTGCAAGAAAGACCTCGCTTGAAATACCTGATGATTCAAAACATTGACACTACGGGCGCCGACCTGGATCCGGGCTTGCTTGGCTACCACATCGCGGAGGGTGCGGCGCTCACCGCCGAGGTAATTGCTCGGCAAGTAGAGGACCGCGGCGGCGGCTTGGCTCGCGTGGATGGCCGTCTGCGCCTGATTGAAGGACTCGCGCTTCCCAGTGAGGAGGCCGAATCGCTTCTCTCCTGGTACAACAGTGCCACCTATTGGATTGACATCGACCGGCTACTCGTCATGTTTGGTCTAACTCGCGACGATCTCCCGCACAAGGACAAAGTGCACAACGCCGTGCGAACTCTGGCGGTCCGCATGCCCACCTACATCACTTTAAAGGAAGTCAAAAAACGCTGGGGAAAAGGTCAGGAAGACATCTTTCCGGTCGCGCAGTTTGAAAAACTCTGGGGCGACATGACCAGCCTGCCCGAATTTCCCTGCCGCTTCGTGGCCGTTCCCCGCAAGCGCGGCCAGCAGCTCAAAGAACCCGCCCAACTCGATGGCTGGCTGCGTGATGGCTCCGCCGCCTTCGTCGAATCCCTCTGCGACTGGGGCAATTGATTACCACCCCAGCTCATTTCATTTTGCGGCTGCTGGTGTAGCGAGTCCCAATGCTCTGCTGCCGCGATTCTCACTCACCAGTTTCAGTTGGTTGGGCTGCAAGCTGTGCAAGCCCTCCAGATACGCCGCAATCCCGCGGTACAGGCCCTCGGCAACTCGCTGCCTCTGCGCGCTCTCCTGCAGCAACTTCTCGTCGCTCGCATTGCTCACAAACGAAATCTCGGAAAGCACGGCGGGCATGTTGGCGCCCGTCAAAACCACGAAGGGCGCCTGCTTCACGCCGCGATTCGTTTCTCGCCGGCTCACCAGTTGCAGCCCCTGCGAAAGCGTGTTCTGAATGTCCGCCGCAAGCAGTTTTGATTCCGCGATCTTCTCGTTGCGCGTGATCTTCTTGATCAGCTCCCCAAGATCGTGCAGCGAACTCTCCGCCGTCGCGTTTTCCCGCGTTGCCAGTTCCCTGGATTCCGGCGAGCCAGCCAGGCTCAGGTAATATGTTTCCACTCCGCGCGTTTCCCGGCTCTCGCTGGAATTCGCATGAATCGAAATAAACAAGTCCGCGTTCGCGCTATTGGCGATTGCCGTGCGCTCCTCCAGCGGCACGTGGCTGTCGTCCGTTCTTGTGTACACCACTTCCGTATCTGCGATGTTGTCTTCAATCAGCCGGCCAAGCCGCAACGCCACATCTAGGCACAAATCCTTCTCGAGCAAGCCGTGCGGCCCTTTCGTTCCCGTGTCATATCCCCCATGGCCGGGATCAATTGCGATTCGGTTAATCTTCAGTCCCAATTCCCGCGCCAGTGAGTGAAGGCTCCCCTGGCTGCCATTTCCTCTTGGAATCACCTCCGGCGCGTTGTGCAGTCCCACATCCAATCCCGAAGTCTCCTGCGCCGCCGCCCCGTTTTGCCCATGAACATCAATCACCAGCCGATATGGGTCCGTCAACAGTTGCGCTGAGTACTCCTTCGCTCCATCCGCATTCAGCACCAGCCGCACCACTTCATCCTTATTTTGAGCCGCTCGCACCCACTTCAGCAGCCCGCCTTCGCTGGCCGCCGTCCTTTGGCTGACCAACGGGCTCAGTTGTGCTTTGTACAAGTCAAAATAAATGCGGTCCGGCGAACCAATGCGCGCCGATTCGTATTGCACCGCATCCTCCAGCATCACCACCACCCGCGCATCGTTTTCCGTACCGGATGTTTGGATCGCTGTGACGTACGGCATGCCGCTCGGGCTCACCCGTGGTCCGCTGGATACGCTGCTCTGCGAAGACTCCTGAACCCCTGTTGTCTGCTTCCCCTCATTCCCCATCTTGTGCACGAGCAGACTCTTGGTTGCCGCCACTTCCTTCCGCATGGCCTGCACCACTCCGGGCAATACGTTTCGTGGCACGGCCAGGCTAGCCGTCAGCAGTACAGCAACCACTCCGCCAGTCCTAACTCCCCAGCGAGGCACGCTCCACCCCGCCACCTGCTTGTAGGTAATCTCTGCTACAACCGGCGCTTTGCCGCGCTCCGCACTAGCGTTGCCCGTGGATGCACTAATCGCCATCGGCGCCGCCACTCGCGCCGCGATCGGTGCCGGCGCTGGTATCGTTGCCGCCATCGCTGGTTGAGTTGGCATAGCTACCGGCACCGCCGCCGTCACGCGCCGATCCTCAGCCACAATCTCCAGCTTTCGCGCCGCCTTTTCCACGATCTCTGGAGACACTGCATTGCGCCCTCTCGCATATGCTTCCAGCAATGCCCGGAAGCAAATCTTGTTGATGTTCCTCGGAACTCCTTCGCTCCTTTCCGCAACAAGCGCCAACGCCTCCGCCTCAAACAATCCCTCGCCGCGATACCCCGCCACTTTCAGCCGGTGCCGCACATAACCGGCGGTCTCTTCCGGCGTTATCGCTGTCAGACGCTGCACCATCGTGATTCGCTGCAGCAGTTGCGCCATCTGCTTCTGCCGGAGTTTCTCCCCGAATTGCGGCTGCCCCGCCAGAACGATCTGCAGCAATTTGCTGTGCGGGGTCTCGAAGTTGGAAAGCAGCCGGATAGTTTCCAAAACCACTTCGTCCAGGTTCTGCGCTTCGTCCACGATCAACACAAACCTCTTGCCCGCCAGCATTTCCGCAAACAAGATTTCATTCAACTTGTTGTGCATGGCCACAAGGCCCATGTTTGCCGCATCAACTCCCAGCTCGCTCAACAGGTATTGAAAGAATTCGCGGGAATTGCATTGCGTCTGGAATAGATATGCGGCGCGTGCTGTTTCGCGCAGCCCCTCCAGCAGTTGATACAGCAACGTCGTCTTGCCCATCCCCGGCTCGGCGATCAGCGCCAGGAATCCCCGGTCTCCCAGAATCGCCTCGGTCAACGAGTCCAGCGCTTCGCAGTGCGTTTGGCTCGGGTACAGGTACGCCGGGTCCGGCGTAACGCCAAACGGCTGCTCCCGCAAGCCAAAAAAGTCCAGGAACATGGCACTCACCTCACTTCCCAACAACCCCTCCCGATAATTTCGCCCGCTCCCCGGCCTCGGGGTTCCGCTACACCATTAAGTCGCACTATGCCTCACTACGGAATTCGCTCTCGGTTGACTGGGAGGAAGAGCAACGCCGCGCACTTTACCGGGGCTTCCGTATCCCTTCCCGGTAGACCGATACTGTACTTCTGACCGCCTGCGCTTGCAACGCCGCGCTCCAGTATTCGCGTCGAGGTCCTCTCCGTCGCCCATCTACAAATTACATCAGCTTGGCAGGCTCACCCCTGGCAGCAACTAAGCGTCGCGGATCGCCCATGACCCCGATTCACCAAATCTTAATCTTGCTGGAGCCCATTCAGGTGGCAATTTCGTGTCAACGCAAAGTAGAAATGTCCGGGTTTTCGCAAGGTAGAAATGTCCGCGTCCATGGTCTTCTCCAAGGGTGATCTGCGGGTACATGGTATTTGGGTTTGATTTTGTTTTTGGGTCTTCCTGTTCTTTCCGCAAGTCCTGGAGGCCGTAGGCCGGAAGGACTTGCGGTCGTTCGCGTGGGTTCAGGACAGGGACGCAGGTGCAGATAGCGCCCGCGGTAGCGCAGCCAGTGACTGCCGTCCAACCGCCGTTCGATCTCGACCGCCGCTCCACGCAGTCCCGCACAAACTTCTTCCCGCAGTACTCCCCAGCGATTTCCGTCCCAACTGACCGTATGGTCCTGAGCCACTTTGCGGGCCACGCGCACACTCAAGATTTCTTCCAGGTGCTGTTCACGCCCCAGTCGCCGATGGACATCCCGCGGATTTCGCGCGGCCACCGTGAACCGCTGTTCCCACTCGGGGAAAAAGCTCATCTGCAGAAAATGATTGGCTCCCAGGATGCTGTCGATTCCCGCCAAGCGCATCTCCTTCACTAGGCGATCCTGAAGCGTTTCAAATAACCTCTCGATTCGCCCTTTCGCTTGCGGACTGTGGGCCGCGATCCATTCGATCCCCAGTTCGTGTAACGCGCGTCCGAACTGCGTTCGCAGCGCATCTCCCCGCAGTTGTTCAGCAAGCGGCGGCGGTCCGGCCTTTCGAAAAATGCTGGCTTTATCGGTGTACTGGGCCAACGGACGCCCATAGCGCCGTAACCATCCCTCGAGGGTTCGCAGGTTCTCTTCCGTGGTGTCGTGCTCGGTGAACCGTCCCCAGATGCGACTGGTGGCGTCATCGATCAGAGCGATGAGATGGCAAGCTGGACCGCGATCCTCCAACCAGCGGAACGGTGAGCTGTCCTGCATCACCAGCTCTCCGAAACTGGCTCGGCGCTCCCGCCATACGTGGATCTTTTTCACACGCTGGGAGCGCGGCCGCCACAAGGCCGCTTTAGTCATCCACTTCCGCAGCGTCTCCCGGCTTACCGGAAACCCTTCCTGGGCCAGGTGTTCAGCGGCCAGCGTGGGGCCGAAATCCGCATAACGCTGGCGCAGGCGCGCCAGAATCTTTTGCTCGAAGCGGGCCGCCAGCTTGCGGTTCGACGGCCGGCCGCGCAGTCCGTGAATCAGGGAACGATCCCCGCGCTCGCGAAGACCGAGCAGCATCCGCCGGACGTGGCGGTCGGTTACTTTCAGCCGCTCGGCGGCTGCCAGCTGCGTCAGCTGCTTCTGCTGTACCTCGTGCAACACTTTCAATCGGTCCCGTTCTCGTTGGCTCAACGCGATTCGCTCCGTTTCCATAGGGCCCTCGGCCATCCATGGAAGCGGACATCCCTACTTTGCACAAACCGGACATTCTCACTTTGCAGCGACAGCCAAAACGATCTATGTTGTCCTCGATCCACTCGTGAGCGAAGATACAAGCCCGCAATTCCATACGCTGGTTGTTCGTCTCGAAGTACCCACGGTACTCAACGACTTCGCACTCGCGATCTACGTCACATCCATAATCAACACGTACACCGAGGCCTCCGCTTCCGCCGGGGTTTTTCCAGCAGTTGCCATCAATATTGATCTTCACGGCATGAGGATCGAATGACACGCTTGAGTCCTAAGCTGCCAGAATAAACGAGCAATGGCAGCCGCAACTGCCCACGTCAGAGAGCGGAGTTGGCATCGTACAATGGCATTTTAGGAGCTTCCCAAGCTTCCTCTAGTTAACCCTATCTCGCTGGAACGGCGGCACTTAAACACGCTAACGCAGTCGGTAACTGGAAAATGATGGAAAATGGAGCGCACCCAGGTGTCGAAATCCTATGCCGTGAGACGAAGTGCAGGCAACGGCCATTCAAAGTTAGTCATCGTTTGGCCTACGCTTCGACGCGTTAGGGGTGCGAAGCCAGTTTCGCGAACCAAGAGAGCGAAGGCATAAAAAACGCCGTGATCAGCAACGAGATAATGAAAATGACTTGCTCGGCTCTTTTATCAGTCAATTTTTCTGAGGCTCTCGAAAGCAGGTAAACCGGCACGATTATCATTCCCGTTAAGAGAGCGACCCAAAAAACGGCTGAGACGTCCCAATGGACCATCGGGCCGCGCATGTCGAGCCCGAACTGTCGAAGGATTTCGGTTAGCAGCTCGATGTAAATCCCTAAAACGACCGCCACGACCCGGTCCAGAATTCGGACCGGATTTGGATTGGAGCTCGTCTGAACCGATTGCGCTATGGTTGGCATGTCGCTTCTACCCTTTGAGTTGGACCAAAGATGGACTGAAAAATTGCCGTTGAACCCATGCGTAATTCACGGCAGAAACTTTGTGTAGGCTACGGCACTGACGCTCCGACGCAGGCTAACCGCGAGAGCCTCCGCTTCTTGTAATGATGTGCCCTCTGTAAGTTCAAGGCCGACGAAACCATTGCCAAGCACATCCAAACCTTTACCACTGCGTTCCAGCATGATCCACGGTACGCCATCCCCGAACTCCTTGACCGCAAAGACGTACCTAGCCCGTTCCGTCTTTGATTGCCTCATTTCCGCCCCCTTAGAAGACTGCCGCGTAATCCTGTGGATATTTGTCACGATACCATCTGAAGAACTCTTTGTAGCCAACCTTGTAGCCCGCAACTCCGCGAAATTCCCTCAGAGCAGCATAAGCATCCTTGCTCAGTTTGATCTCTAACATTGGTGCCGAAACGAGCGTGTTAAGTTTCTGGCTCGATGTCTGGATGTATCGAATTGACCGACATCGGGAGAGTTGATAGTGACCTTCCTGCTTGCGTCCACGCTTGCGCTTGTGATGGTCTGGGTAGTCTCCCATGAGTATCAGCGCCAGCCGCGTGATGCCTTCGACGTATCCCGGCCAAAAATCTTTGCCCTTGAGAGATTCGAAAGCGGCGGCGAGTCCCGAATACAGCATTGGCCAATGCACATCGTCGGTATCAACATTGGCCTCCAGATATCGGAATAATTCTTGCAGGATAGCGCGCAGCGTCCTCTTCCATTGCGCAGGAGATCGGCTCTTCATTTTGGCTTCTGAAGAGTCCGCGCCGAACAATCTTGCCAATTGAACTTCCATCGCTGGCGAGACTTGCGTGGTGGAATTAGGTTTTCGCTTGCTTCCTTTCACGCGGGATGTGTCGGATTCTTTGGCGCTCATCCGCCCATCTTACCGCTTGGTGGACAGGATCGGTGGGAACTTGGCAGACGCGCCGTGTAGGTTCAATTCCTATGCCCGCACCAAAACTAAACACCAGGCTCGGCCTCTGTCAAAACAGCATCCCACTTGTCCTTGAAGTCGGAATACTCCATCCGAATGGCCGTCTCAAGGTCCAGGCGAATTTTCCCGGGGTTGAACAACGTGTCTGCGTCTTCCAGCGCCTTCTTGGTCTGCTGTGTTCTTGATTCAGGTGGTTCCTTATCCCAAGCCATCCACGCATTCAAAACCGCTTCCGCATAATCTTCGAGGGGAGAAAACCAGGAGTCAAACTCGCTGCTAAACGTGGCAAGGTCAAGAATTCGTAGCCGTGAAGTTATTTCATCCGCCGCGCTCTGTACTTCATCCCAGGCGAGTGGATCGTCAACTGGGGGATTGCTCGCCAAAGTCATAGCGGCGAGCTGTAGCTTGCGAGCCAGCTTGACGAGCCGTCTCCTATCCCGATTCCGTTGGAGTATCCATTCACGCTCGATCTGAAGCCGGAGCGTCCGATTCGCAATGCGCTCATGGCGATCCGAATTCTCACCCTGTCGCTTCATCACAATCACTTGCCAATATACTAGAAGCGCCATGACGATGCCGAACAGTATGCTGGCGAAAGCGGCGACCCACTCGGGGCTGTTCTTGGCCAGCTCCCACAAACTAATAGGCTGCATGCAGGGGGTCATAGCCGCCCTCCTTTTCTCGCGCAGCCGCGACTCTTCTCCTCTGTATAGCGCGATTGTTTTGGGATGTCGAGGACGTATGCAAAAACGTGCTACGCTGAACCTCAGGACGAAACCGGGACGAAACCGGGGACAGACGGGACGTTTTCTAATCTTCTCTCAGCATTCTCAATGCCGCCGCCTCTGTCACGCGCGCCAAGAAGCTCGGTATCCCGCTCTATTCCATCGCCGAGGGAGAAGCAATGACGTCGGTGAATCTGAGGAAGCTTCTTACGGAGTTAAGCCAGCGCACCGGCGGCAGTTCCTACACCGTCAAAAAGCCCGCCGATATCGAACAGGTGTTTCTGAAAATCGCCGAGGACCTGAAGCATCTCTACATGATTGCCTATCAACCCCCCGCAATCCCCGGGGAAACGAAGTGGCATAAAATTGAAGTTGCCGTGAGAGGTGTTAAGGACTATCGTATCCGCGCCCGAGAAGGCTACATCCCTCAGTAACCCGGCTGTGTAGATTAGAGGACTGCGAGAAGTTATGTCTGGGGTTCAAGCATGTTGTCCAACTAGGATGGGCCGAATGTATGTGAGGCTCTACTGATATGCTGACTTTGGCTCCGCCTGCGTTCATTGTAATTTCTCTTCTGGCCACACCTTGTCTTTGCATTCTGGCCTATCACACATGGACAAAGAGCATTCGGCAAAGTCTCTCCCGGACTCGGAGCGCACTGGGTATGACGTCCGTCGTGCTGACTTTTCTGAACTGGCTTGCGCTCATATGTATTATTGCCATCGCCCGGGCCAGGTTCCGTTCGGGTTTCGGCGCGTACATAAACATGGAGATCAGTTTAAATCTCGAGAATTGGATTCCAATTAGCCTCCTGCTCTTGGTGGTCGCTGCGATTTTTGGTTTCGCTCTAGAGAAGTCCGCGAGGATTCAAGCGGTAGCAGCGGGGGCCTTGATGGTTGCTGTTTGGGTTGTAGGAATACTGGGCGGGCGCAACTAACAGGCGACCCAAGATTCATATACTTGCACCGTGCTTACGATCGATATTGCACTGTCATGCTTGGCAGTGCTCGAATATCGTTATGCTATGATTTGACTCGCTCATTTTCGGGCACTCTCTCTCAGACCAAAGAGCGTTTCCGGGAGATGTAACTGCTCCCGGACGAATGCGGGGAATCACACCCACAATGGATAGAGCCTCATCCGACACCGCACCCCGGTTCCGCAAGTCTCGCTGGAATGCTTTACTGAATTCCCCCGAAGCCAACAAAATCAAAGATGAAATCATCGCGGTCGGCAAGAAGCTTTGGCAACGGCAATACGTGGACGGCAATGGGGGAAACATCTCCTACCGTCTCGCCGACGGCGCTGTTCTTTGCACACCAACCCTGGTCAGTAAAGGTGATCTAAAACGGAAGGACATGTCTCTGGTGGACCTCGACGGCAACCAGCTCACCAGCGGCCTGCCCCGCACCAGTGAAATCTTCCTGCATCTTGAAATCTATAAAGCCGTCCCGGAGGCGAAGGCCGTCGTGCATTGCCATCCGCCGCACGCGACGGCTTACGCGATCACTGGCCGCGTCCCACCCACCTGCATCGTTCCCGAATTCGAAGTGTTTGTGGGCCGCGTCGCCATTTCTCCCTATGAAACCCCCGGCACCAAAGCGTTTGCGGAGACGATTCTTCCCTACGTCAAAAAACACAATACCGTCCTGTTGACGAATCACGGCATCGTCTGTTGGGCAGACACCGTCACTCATGCCGAATGGTGCGCCGAAGTTCTGGAAACCTATTGCTGGACTCTTCTCATCGCCAGTCAGTTGGGCACGCCGCTTTCTTTTATCCCGCAGGAAAAGGTTGCCGACCTGATGAAACTCAAACAGCGTCTCGGTCTGCCCGATCCCCGCATTGGATTGCAGGAGCGCCAAGCGAGTGGCCTGCCTGATCCGGAAAACCCCATCGTGCTTCCGTCTCCTCCTGGTCCCGGTGGGCTCTCTCTTTCTCCTGCCGATATTGAAGCTATCGCAGAATCCGTGACTGAGGCCGTGATTTCCGCTCTCAAGAAGTATTCAACCGGCTGAGATCGTCGTGTTCCCGGGCTAGGAGGGATGCGGCACGCCCGCAATGCATCGTACCGTGTCCCGCGCGATCAACAGTTCCTCGTCCGTCGGAATCACAAAAGCCTTCAACGTGGAATCATCCGTACTGATCTGCGCTTTCTTGTCCAAGGCCTGCTCGTTCTTTGCTTTGTCGAGCTTCAGCCCTGCCCATTCCAGTCCCGTGCAGATGCCCGCGCGGATATCCGCGGAATTCTCTCCGATTCCCGCGGTGAAGACGACGGCATCGGCTCCGCCCATGCATGCTAGAAACGCTCCGATATACTTCCTTGCGCGATAGCAGAACACCTCGATGGCCAAGCGCACGCGCCGGTCGTCATGTTCTTTCAATTCATCCAGCAGCACGCGCATGTCGTTCGTCAGCCCGGAAATTCCCAGCAGCCCGGACTGCGTATTCAGCAGCGTGTCCACCTCGTGCGGAGACATGCCCTCCTTCGTCGCAATCAGGTTCACGATCGCGGGATCAATATCCCCTGATCGCGTTCCCATCACCAACCCCTCCAGCGGCGTCATTCCCATCGAAGTGTCCACCGGATACCCGCCGCGAATCGCAGTAGCCGAGCATCCGTTTCCGAGGTGCAGCGTGATGATGTGGGTCTGTTCTCGCGTCAAATTGCACATTGCTCTGTACTGGTAGGCGACATACCGGTGCGAAGTGCCGTGAAACCCGTAGCGCCGGATGTGGTGCCGCCGGTACAAATGATAAGGTATGGCGTACAAATAGACCTGTTCGTCCAGCGAATGGTAGAACGCCGTGTCAAACACCGCCACCTGCGGAATCTTCGGCCCCAGAATTCTTGTTGCCGCCTGAATGCACTTGATGTTGTTCGGGTTATGTAGCGGCGCAAGGTCAATGCAATCTTCGATGCCCTTCAATACATCGTCCGTGATGATCGCCGATTCCGAAAACCTTTCGCCGCCGTGCACCACGCGATGTCCCACGGCGTTAATATCCGCCGTGCTTTGCACCTGCGAAATGCCCGATTCCTTCGACGCAATCCAGCGGATCAGGTAGTCCAACGCCGCCGAAAGGTTGGCAAGCGGAGCGGTGGAGATCTGCCGGGGAGACTTTTGCGTCTCCACCGTAACAATCGCCTCCCCGCCAATACGTTCCACTTCTCCACGGCACAGGCGCTCATCCGCATTGCGCTGGATGCGCTCGAGATCCGTCGCAATCAGCTGGAACTTCAAGCTGGAACTTCCCGAATTCAGTACAAGGACGTTCATGTTCAATGTCCTGCGGCCAGCGTGGTCTGCTTCAAACCAGATGCTTCTTTAGTGGCGGCGTTGTCGTCTGCGCAGAAATTTCTACTTTGCAACCGTCTCGCATTGTATCCCTTTTACATTGCCAAAGTCTTACGAAACCTCCCTCATATCGCAGATCCCGGGCACCGCTTGAATTCCCGCAATTCCCCTTTAGAGTAACGTTTATCTAACCTTGACATTACTGCCGCCGGGGTATATTCCAGTCTTGGCGCCGGATCAGTGTCGTCTCCCCACGTTGACCTTGATCGCGCAACCCGCTCCACATGGGCTGACACGCCGCTACCGGGGCCGCACCTCCAGTACTCTTTCGCTCCAGTGCAAGAAACGGAACCACAAGTTACGCCGCGGAGCGTCGCAGTAAAAAAGGTGAGCCTTCATGGATCTGTTGCGAGAGCGCGTTGAGCGGGAATTGCTCCAAGACATCCTTCCGTTTTGGCTGAAACACGCGGTGGACCATCAGTTTGGCGGCTTTCGCGGGCAAATTGCCAACGATTTGACGTTTGACCCGCTCGCCCACAAGGGCCTCATCCTCAACTCCCGCATCCTGTGGACCTTTGCCAAATCCTTCAAAGTCTATCAAACAGACATCTACCTCCAGACAGCGCGGCGGGCCCACGATTATCTCCTGCGCTATTTCCGCGATTCGCAATTTGACGGTTTCTTTTGGATGGTCGACCACCTCGGCAACCCTGTGGACACAAAAAAACGCATTTACGGGCAGGCCTTCACCATCTATGCCCTCGCCGAATTTGCAGCCGCGTCCGCGGATGACCAACCTCTCAAAGAATCCATCGCCCTGTACCACCTAATTGAAAACTCCGGCCATGACGCAAACTTCGGTGGTTACTTTGAGACTTACGAGCGCAACTGGACGCTTGCGGGCGAGCAACGGCTCAGCGACGCGGACATGGACGAAAAAAAATCCATGAATACGCACCTTCACCTCATGGAAGCCTATACGAATCTCTTGCGCATCTGGGATGACGACGGTCTCCGCAAACGCCTGCGCGAACTCATTCGTATTTTCCTGGACCACATTATCGATCCTCAAACGCACCACCTGCGGATGTTCTTCGACGAAGCCTGGCGCGATCGTTCCGACCGTTTTTCCCTCGGCCATGATATTGAAGGGAGTTGGCTGCTCTGCGAAGCCGCCGAAGTATTAGACGAAAGTGCCATTCTCGAGGAAGTATGGAAAGCTGCAGCCGGGATGGCCCAGGCGGTCCTCGACCAGGGCATCGATAAGGATGGCGGCCTGCTCTATGAAGGCAGAGGAAAGGAAATCATCGACACGGACAAGCATTGGTGGCCCCAGGCCGAAGCCGTCGTCGGATTTCTGAACGCTTATGAACTTTCCGGTAAAGATTATTTCCTGAAAGCCTCGCAAAGGAGTTGGCAGTTCATCGAGAAGTTCATCGTCGACCATCAATACGGAGAGTGGTATTGGAAGGTGTCCCGCGACGGGACGCCGAGTAATGATAAGTATAAAGTGGATCCCTGGAAGGGTCCTTATCACAACAGCCGCGCCTGCTTTGAAGTGCTGCAACGCCTGGACAAGTTTGTCACCAAACACACGGTCTGACCGTTACCAGTGCATACAGGACCCCTGCCGTCGGAGAACACCAATGAGCGAAGCCGAATATCGAACGAAAATGCAAGAACTCTTCCGCCAGCACGAGAAACTCATCACACGGAAAAACGTAAAAGCCGAAAACGGCAACGGCGTTTACGACCGCTTCCTGAACCCTGTGTTGACGGCGGAGCACACTCCGCTCTTCTGGCGCTACGATTTCGACTCCCAAACCAATCCCCACCTCATGGAGCGCATTGGCGTCAATGCCACTTTCAATGCCGGCGCCATGGAATTCGAAGGCAAGTTTCTCGTCTTTGCCCGCGTCGAGGGAGCGGATCGCAAATCTTTCCTGGCGATCGCGGAAAGCCCCAACGGCGTGGACCATTTCCGTTTCTGGGATTTCCCCATCCTGATGCCAGAGACGGACAACCCGGACACCAACGTGTACGACATTCGCGTGACCCGCCACGAAGATGGCTGGATTTACGGTCTGTTTTGCACGGAACGCAAAGATCCCAAAGCGCCGCAATGGGACACTTCCTCGGCGGTTGCGCAATGCGGCATTGCGCGCACCAAAGATCTGAAAACCTGGGAACGCCTCCCGGATTTGCGCACCAAATCGCCCCAGCAGCGCAACGTCGTCTTGCATCCCGAATTTGTGGATGGAAAGTACGCCCTCTACACCCGGCCCCAGGATGAATTCATCCAGGCGGGAAAAGGCGGCGGAATTGGATGGGGACTCTGTCCCACGATGGTAGGCGCAAATATCGAAAACGAAATCATCATGGACAATCGCGAGTACCACACCATCAAGGAAGTTAAGAACGGTCTTGGGCCCGGCCCCATCAAAACGCCCAAGGGCTGGCTGCACCTGGCTCACGGCGTGCGCAACACCGCCGCGGGGCTCCGATACGTGTTGTACACATTCCTGGCCGATACTCAAAAGCCATATCTAATCACACATCGACCCGCGGGATATTTTCTCGCGCCGCAGGGCGATGAGCGTATCGGCGATGTCTCCAACGTGACTTTCAGCAATGGTTGGATCGCCACGAAAAAAGGCGATGTCTACATCTACTACGGCGCTTCGGACACCCGCCTGAACGTCGCCACCAGCACCGTTGAAAAGTTGCTCGATTACACCATGAACACGCCGGAAGATCCTCTTCGCAGTTACGCTTGCGTCGAGCGGCGCATTGCCTTGATCAATAAAAATCTTGCGATTTTGAATGCCCCGCGGCCAGGTGCCGCGAAGCACGGCAAGTTGCGCGGGTAGAGGTGTGTCCATAAGCTTCGCGCCAGTGCAAGCCCATCGCCTACCATGTTTCACTCTGCAGAAGCGATTTTGTTTTTCCCACGGAGGTCAAAGATGAAAGTAGTTCTGAGTGCTGTTGTTGTGAGTCTCGCGCTGGTATGTGGCCCCTCCACGGCAGCGCAAAATGCGGCGGCCGCAAATAATGCCAAGTTCCATCAGTGGTGGCACGATCGCACGCCCGGTGAGCCCCTTAAGAGTCCCGATGCCACCAAGTTGCCGCTAATCTCCGTTCGCGGTAATCAGTTTGTCGATCCGCAAGGGAACCCCGTATTATTCCGCGGCCTTTCCATCTCCGATCCCGACAAAATCGAGCATGAGGGCCATTGGAACAAAGAGCTTTTCGTCAAAGTCCAGCAAACTGGCGCGAAGCTGATTCGCATTCCCGTCCATCCCATCGCCTGGCGCGAACGTACCCCGGAGAAATATCTCGCTTTGCTCGATCAGGCCGTCGAATGGTGCACGGATTTGGGCATGTACATTGACATCGACTGGCACTCCATCGGCAACCTTAATTCCCAGCTGTTCCAGGATCCCATGTACAACACCTCGCCCGGCGAGACCTTCAACTTCTGGCGCATCATCGCCCGCCACTATGCCGGAAACCACACCGTCGCCTTCTACGAACTCTGCAACGAGCCAACCTCGTATTCCGATCAGCTCGGCAGAATCTCCTGGGACGAATGGAAACACACCAACGAAGATCTCATCGCCATTACCCGCGCCTATGATCCCGGCAAAATTCCGTTGGTCGCGGGTTTCGATTGGGCCTACGATCTGACGCCGTTGCACGAACGCCCCATCGCGGCCGATGGAATTGGCTACGTCACGCATCCCTACCCGTTCAAGAGATCAAAGCCCTGGGAGCCCAAATGGGACGAGGATTTTGGTTTCGCCGCCGCCAAATATCCCATCATTGCCACGGAAATTGGATTCTGGTCCGGCCCACGCGCGAATCCAGACTCCGCGGACTACGGCCCTTCCATCGTCAAATATCTCGAGAGCCGCGGAATCAGTTGGATCGCCTGGGTCTTCGATCCCGAATGGGAGCCCTCACTAATTTCTTCCTGGGACACCTACGCTCCCACGGATTGCGGAAAGTTTTTCTTCGCAGCCATGCAGGCAAAAACTCCGTAAAGCCATCTGTCTCTGTTGACTTCCTCACAAAATGTATGACGGAAAGTTAAGAGCTTGTCTTTTTTGCCCAGCAAGCGCCGGAGGCGCGGCACATGTTAGCCCAGGGCGTAAGCCCTGGGTCGGCAGGGAATAACAGGTCAAGCGCCGTAGGTGCGGCACTCCTGAAATATCAGTATGTTTGCAAGGATTTCAACAAAGCCATGCCAGCACATAAGAAGGTCCAGGGAGGGCACGGCTTCAGCCGTGCCGTACAACCCCGGGAACTCGGGGTTCTAACCCCTGAGCCACGCTGGCCGGTCGCCAAAAAGACTTACGAAATAGCCGTGTCATTCCGAGCAAAGCGAGGAACCTGCTTTTTCTGCCACGTCGAAAGCGATCACAGGTTTCTTGCAGTCCATCACTTCCGCCGCGGGCGGCCCCAATTCCCACACCGCCCCTTTCCTTACTGAAAACTGAGAACTGAAAACCGTAAACTTTTTACTCCGCCAGGATCTCCTCGATCCGCTGCAGTTCCCCGGCCGAACACTTCAAGTTGTTCAGCGCCGCAACATTCTGTTCGATCTGCTCCACCCGGCTCGCCCCAATCAGCGCACTCGTCATGCGCGCATCTCGCAACACCCAGGCCAGCGCCAGTTGCGCCACTGATTGCCCACGTTCTTGAGCGATTTTGTTCAGCGCGCGCACTTGTCTCAGGCGTGCTTCGCTGACATCGTTTTTCTTCAAAAAAGTGTTGGGCTTGCCAGCCCGCGAATCGCTCGGAATGCCATTAAGGTAGCGGTTCGTAAGTAATCCCTGCGCCAGCGGGCAGAAGGCGATGCACCCCATGCCTTCCTTCTCCAGAACATCGAGCACTCCGCCCTCGATGTTTCTCTCAAACATGGAATACTGGGGCTGGTGGATTAGGCACGGCGTTCCAAGTCGCCGCAGCGTCTGGGCGGCCGCCTCAGTTTCCGTCGCATCGTAACTGGAGATCCCTGCATACAGCGCCTTGCCTGAACGCACGGCGTGGTCCAGCGCGCCCATGGTTTCTTCGATCGGAGTCTGCGGGTCCGGCCGGTGCGAGTAAAAAATATCCACATACTCCAACTTCATCCGCTTCAAGCTCTGGTCCAGGCTGGCCAACAAATATTTTCGCGAGCCCCAATCCCCATAAGGCCCCGGCCACATATCCCACCCAGCTTTGCTGCTGATAATGAGTTCATCGCGATACGCCGCGAAATCACTATGGAGAATGCGGCCGAAATTTTTCTCGGCGGAGCCCGAAGGCGGTCCGTAATTGTTCGCCAGGTCGAAGTGCGTAATGCCGAGGTCGAACGCGCGATGGAGCATGCTCCGGCAATTCTCCAACGAGTCCACGCCGCCAAAATTGTGCCAAAGCCCCAGCGAAATAGCCGGAAGCAGCAGCCCGCTGCGCCCGCACCGCCGGTACTGCATCTTGTCGTAACGCGAATCAGCCGCTGTGTACGTCATGTCATTTCCTCTTGCAGGAGAGCGCTTTTTTGTTCAATCGATTGTTGTGAAAAATCTAGCCAAAAACCGTCATTCCGACCGGAGGGACAGCGCGTTGTTTCTTGGTAGGGGCGCAGGATTCCTGCGCCCTATGTCCGCACGATCCACTGGTCTTGACTCCCAATCTTATCTTTTTCGTGCTTTTCTCTCCTGCCGTCGCAACGCGTAGGTACGGTTCTGCATCGCACGTTTTTTGTGCGATGAATCCCTCTCGAGTTTCTGTTGTGAGGCTAAGCAATCCGAGTGGCGCACAATCATCCGGCTGGCGTCACCCGCCGCAGCTTAGCGCAACGTCGCCTTTACGACCACAGTCTTTGTCCCCGGTACGGGCAGAGGCACAATGTTGCCCTCAATCGGCGCGCCATTCACTTCCAGCGATACCTGGTTCCCGTCTCCGGCTCGCTGCACTTCGATCTGATACGTCACCCCGCGGAATGTCCGCGAAACCTTAAAGCCCCGCCAACTTTTCGGAATTACCGGCGCGACCAGCAAGCCATCATAGGACGTCCGTATGCCCAGAATCCATTGCGTGATGGCGTAGTAGTTCCACGCCGCCGTTCCCGTAAGCCACGAGTTCTTGGCTTCCCCATGCGTGGGAGCGTCGGGCCCCGCGATCATCTGCGCGTAAACATACGGCTCGCAGCGGTGTACCTCGCTGATTTCCTCGCGCGCCGAAGGATTAATCCGCGTGTAGTAGTCGTAAGCCGCGTCTCCATTGCCCAGCCGCGTCTCGCCAATCATCACCCACGGATTGTTGTGGCAGAAGATCCCCGCGTTTTCCTTATACCCCGGCGGGTAAGACGAAATCTCGCCGTATTCCATGTAGTATTTCGAGTAGGCCGGGTGCTGTAGCACGATCCCATGTTTCGTTGCCAGCATCTTCCGTGTGGATTCCAGTGCTCGGGCAGCCAACCCGTCTTCAAGTCCCAAGCCTGCAAGCGTGCAAAATCCCTGCGTTTCAATAAAGATTTTGCCCTCGATGTTTTCCTTGGACCCAACTTTCCGGCTGAAATCATCATAAGCCCGTAGGAACCACTCGCCATCCCATCCATGTTCCCGGATCGTCTTCTCCATCTTGGCTACTTCGCCTAGGTAGGAGCGAGCCTCAGTCTCGAGCCCGCGATGCTTGGCAATTTCCGCAAGCTCCCGTCCGGTCACCAAAAACAGCCCCGCAATGAACACGGATTCGGCAACCTTCCCGTCCTTGTTCGTGGTGGTCTGAAACGATTGCCCTGGAGTATCGGAGAAGCAGTTTAAGTTCAGGCAATCGTTCCAATCGGCGCGCCCGATCAGGGGCAATCCATGCGGCCCCAGCCGCTCCAGCGTGTACCGGAAACTCCGTTGCAAATGCTCGTACAGCGGCATTTCCGATCCCGCAGCATTGTCGTAAGGCACTGGTTCATCCAGGATGCCCCAGTCGCCGGTTTCCTTTATATAAGCGCTGACGCCGATAATCAGCCAGTGGGGATCGTCGTTGAACCCGCTCCCCACGTCGTTATTCCCGCGCTTCGTTAGCGGCTGGTACTGGTGATAAGCGCCGCCGCTGGGAAGTTGCGTGGCGGCCAGGTCCAGTATCCGTTCCCGGGCGCGCCCCGGCACCATGTGCACAAATCCCAGTAAATCCTGGTTCGAATCGCGAAAGCCCAGCCCGCGCCCGATCCCCGATTCGTAAAACGACGCCGAGCGCGACATGTTGAATGTGGCCATGCACTGGTACGCGTTCCAGATGTTCACCATGCGATTCGTGTGCACGTCCGGCGTATCCACCTGGCACAGCCCCAGCAATTCGTTCCAGTATTCCGAAAGCTTTTTGAATGCCGCGTCCGCATTCGCCGCCACGCGATACTTCGCGATTACGGCCTTCGACGATTTCTTGTTGATGGTTTGCGAATTCGGCGGATCGAATTTCTGGTCATGCGGATTCTCCTGATACCCAAGAACAAACACGATTTGCCGCGATTCGCCCGGCTTCAGCGAAAGTTTCACGTGGTGTGAGCCAATGGGAGCCCATCCGTAAGCGACCGAATTGGAAGCCTCTCCTCGCTCCACCGCAGCCGGATTTTCAAACCCGCGATACGCGCCCAAAAAAGCCTCTCGTTGCGTATCAAATCCGGCGATTTTCTCCGAACACGCGAAGTACGCAAAGTGGTCCCGGCGCTCGCGGTATTCCGTTTTGTGGTAGATGACGCCGTCTTCGATTTCCACTTGTCCGATGCTCAAGTTGCGCTGGAAGTTCGTGGAATCATCCTGCGCGTCCCACAAACAGAACTCGATCACGGAAAATGCCGAAATCTCCGCGGCCTGCGCGCGCTGATTCGTCACGGTTATTTGCCAGATTTCCAGATTCTCGTCGAGCGGCACGAAATAACGTGTGTGTGCTTCAATGCCCTTGTATTTCGATCCGATCGTTGTATACCCCATGCCATGACGGCAGGAATACTCTTCCAGTTCGTGCCGCGTCGGCTGCCACGAGGGAGACCAGAACTCCCCGCTAGCAACATCGCGAAGATAAATGTAGCGTCCGCCAAAATCGTAAGGAACATTGTTGTAGCGGTAGCGCGTGATGCGGCGCAGTCGCGCATCCCGGTAAAAAGAATAGCCGCCCGCGGTATTGGAGATGATTCCGAAATACGCTTGGCAGCCGAGGTAGTTGATCCACGGCAGAGGCGTATCCGGTTGTGTGATTATGTATTCGCGCTTCGCGTCGTCGAAGTAACCGAATTTCATTTGGGCGGCTCCCTGCCACGATTGTGGGGCACTGGCAAGATGGACTAGTATAACGATATTTTAGTGGCGCAGAATAATTTTGAGGTGTAGAAATGAGCAAGCCCGCAACAGGTGGCTGCACCGCGGAGGAAGTGTGTGCCCGAAATCACGCTTCCATGTGAGGGCTATCACTGCCGCTACTCGCTCCGAAACGAGAGGCTTGCTCCCTTGATTCCCTCGCCCGCGACTAGGGGAACACCATGACTACATCTGCTAGGCCCCACATTGCTCGTTTCTCGACTCTTTCTATCTCCCTCATTCTTTTGTCCATTGTGTTTCTCGCAATAGCGCAATCGGCTTGTGCATCGGAGGAAGGAAGCCTCCAGATTAAAGTGGACCAGGTTGGTTACCTGCCGGGTGCTCCTAAGCTGGCCGTGGTCACCGCATCTGCCAAAACCTTTGAAGTGAAACGCGCCTCGGACAATGCCACCGTTTTCAAAGGCAAGCTGAGCGCGCCCACTCTGGATGCCGACACAGGCGATTCCGTGCAGCTCGCGGACTTCTCGAAGTTGCGCGTTCCCGGGACTTATTACCTGGACGTTCCCGGCGTGGGCCGCAGTTGGACGTTTTCGATCCGCCGCGACGTCTTCTCTCGCGCCTATTATCTGACCATGCGCGCTTTCTATGGCCAGCGCTGCGGCACCGCGGTTGATCTTGGATCCGAATTCCCCGGCTATTCCCACGCCGCCTGCCATTTGAATGGCGAGTTTCATCCCTCGTCCGGCAAGCAAGGCGAGCGCAACAACATCGGCGGCTGGCACGATGCCGGGGATTATGGCCGTTACGTCGTGAACTCCGGAATCTCCACGGGAACACTTCTGTGGACTTGGGAAATCTACGGACCGAGAGTAAAGAGCATCAGTCTGAAAATTCCGGAAAGCGGCAACGGCACCCCGGACATCCTGAACGAAGCCCGCTGGAACCTAGAATGGATGCTCGACATGCAGGATGAAGATGGCGGCGTGTGGCACAAACAGACTAGCGATCATTTTCCGGGCTTCGTGATGCCGGAAGACGATCATCTGCCCAGCGAAGTGATCGGCACCGGGCAAGCTCCTTTCAAAAGCACCTGTGCCACTGCCGACCTCGCCGTAGTGGCCGCTATTGCCGCCCGCGTTTACAAAACCTTCGACCCCCAATTTGCCGCACGCAACCTCGAAGCAGCGCGCCAGGCCTGGCTCTGGACGCAGAAGTATCCTAACGTCACGTTCAAAAATCCCCCAGGCGTCAGCACCGGCGAATATGGCGACAGCTATTGCGGCGACGAACGCCTTTGGGCCGCCGCGGAACTCTGGCGCACCACCGGTGAAGTCACCTTCAACGACTATTTTGTCAAGCAATATCCCGATTTCCGCTCCAGCCTCGAAGCCCCTTCCCCAGAAGGCTGGAAAGACGTTGCGCCGCTGGGCCTTTGGACCTACGCTCTCAGCACGCAAAAGGGTGCCGACTCCGATGTGGTCGCCGACATTCGCAAGCGTACGGCCGCAGCTGCGCGAGCGATTGTCGAGCGCACCAGGACAAATCCCTATCATGTGAGCCTGCTGTCAAAAGATTATGTCTGGGGTTCCAACGGTGTGGCAGCCAACTACGGAATGGAGTTGCTCGTCGCCAACCTCCTGGTGCCCGATCCCAGCTTTGTGGAAACCGCCCAAGACAATCTTCATTACTTGCTAGGACGCAATACTTTCTCCATTTCCTGGGTGACACAGGTAGGCGCAAACCCGTACCATCACCCCCATCACCGGCCAAGCGCGGCGGGCAAGAACCCCGAACCGTGGCCAGGTTTGCTCTCCGGCGGTCCGAATGCCGGACGACAGGATGACACGCTTCGAAAGCTGCCTCCGGGGTTGCCGCCGGCAAAAGTTTACGCCGATGACCAGGCCTCCTATGCGAGCAACGAAATTGCCATCAATTGGCAAGCCCCGCTGGTCTTTCTGCTGGCGGGCACGCTACCTTGATGAAATTCTTCGCGGCCCATTGGCGCAGTGGGATCAGCTCGGAATCTACTGCCCTTACGGTCGCACGGATTTGTGAAAGTGTTAAGTCGAAGCCATCTCATAAATGGCCTTAGGGAGGGCACGGCTTCAGCCGTGCCGAAAAGCTTCCGGAATTCAGGGGTTTTAACCCCTGAGGAGTCAGCAGGATTGGCCAAAGCATTTATGAAATAGGTTCCCGGAAGCGCACAACAAACTGACCGCGCAAACGGAGCACCTTGCGCGGCAGGCCGCGCCATTTGAGGTGTACCTTGCATCTGCACTACATTGACATCGCCATCATCATCGCCTACCTCGCTCTTTCCGTCCTGATCGGCTATTGGGTTTCCCATCGCGCTTCCCGCGACATGAAGGCCTACTTCCTGGGCGGCAACGTCATGCCCTGGTGGATCCTCGGCATCTCCAACGCTTCGGGCATGTTCGATATCAGCGGTACCATGCTGCTGGTCTATTGGATGTATGTCTATGGACTCAAGAGCGTCTGGATTCCCTGGCTCTGGCCCACCTTCAACCAGGTTTTCCTGATGGTCTATCTCTCCAGCTGGCTGCGCCGCTCCAATGTGATGACCGGCGCCGAGTGGATTCAGACGCGCTTCGGAAAAGGCCGCGGCGCGCAATTGGCCCACATCATCGTTGTCATTTACGCCTTCATCAGCATCATCGGATTCTTCACCTACGGCTTTAAAGGCATCGGCAAATTTGCTGCCACCTTCCTCCCCTGGCATCTCAGCGTCAATCAATACGCCCTCCTGCTCATTGCCATCACCGCCCTGTACGTCATCAAAGGCGGCATGTTCAGCGTCGTCATTACCGAAGTCCTCCAGTTTTGCATCCTTTCCGTCGCCTCCTTCGCCGTGGGCGCCATCGCCCTGATGAAGGTCGCCCCAGGAACACTGCAGCATTTCGTCCCCGCTGGCTGGGACAACATCTTCTTTGGCTGGCATTTGAATCTGGATTGGTCCAATCTCGTGCCCGCCGCAAATGACCGCATCGCCCAGGACGGCTACGGCCTCTTCGGCTTCTTCGTGATGATGCTCCTATTCAAAGGCATCCTGATCAGCGCCGCGGGTCCCGCACCAAACTACGACATGCAACGCATTCTTTCCTGCAAGAACCCGCGCGAAGCTTCCATGATGAGCGGTTGGGTGAACGTCGTGCTCACCTTCCCGCGCTACTTCCTCATCACCGGCCTCACCGTATTGGCTCTTGTATTTTTTGGCGACGAGATTCGCGGCATGGGCACCAACATGGATTTCGAGCGCATTCTTCCTTACGCCCTCGGGCGGTTTGTTCCCGCCGGCCTCCTCGGCGTGCTCATCGCCGGATTGCTGGCTGCTTATATGTCCAACTTCGCCGCCACCGTCAACGCCGCTCCTCCCTATTTCGTCAACGACATCTACAAGCGTTTCATCAATCCCCATGCCAGCCCCAGGACCTATGTCCGCCTCAGCTATCTCAGCTCGTTCGTCGTGGTTCTCCTCGGCGTCTTAATCGGCTGGTATGTCACTAGCGTCAATAACGTAGTCATCTGGATCGTCACCGCGCTCTGGGGTGGCTACACGGCTGCCAACGTCTTGAAATGGTATTGGTGGCGCTTCAACGGCTATGGTTATTTCTGGGGCATGACTGCGGGTATTTCTGCTTCGCTGACGATTCCCAAGCTTCTCCTCATGATCCAGCCGCTCCAGGCCTTTGGCCGCGCTCACTCCATCAATCTGGAAGTCTCCGTCGGCTTCGGCAGTGTCTTCCTGATATCCCTCATCGGCTGCTTCCTTGGCACCTACTTGACCGCACCTGAGGACGAAGAAGTCTTGAAGGATTTCTACCGCCGCGTCCGGCCCTGGGGTTTCTGGGGACCAATCCTGAAGAAAGTCCTGCAGGAAGATCCAACGTTTCAGCGCAACAAGGATTTTCCCCGCGACATGTTCAACATCGTGGTCGGCATCGTTTGGCAGATTGCCTTGGTCGCTCTGCCCATGTACATCGTCACGTGGAAGCTGCAAACCGCAGCCATCACCTTTGCTGTCGTGGCCATTACCTCGATCATCCTGAAGTTCACCTGGTACGACCACCTCAAGGATCTCGAGCACATCAATCAGTACACCGGCCCATCTCCCACAGCCCCTTGATCAACCGCTAATCGATCATTGCGCCTTGGTAGGGGTCGAGCATCGCTCGACCCCATCTCGGCAAGGCGAAAGCATTCTTGTCATTTAGCTTGGTCTTTCCCCCGCTCTTACGCTCGCAGCCGTAACCACCCAAGCGCACTTCTTCCCGATCATCCGCATCCCAAAAGTTGTCATTCCGACCGGAGGGACGGCGCTTTTCGCCGTCCCGAAGCGGAGGAATCGCTCCACAATTTAGATTTTCAAGGCAATTTCAGCAGTGCCCACGATCATCTATTTCAAAATGTGAGCTTAAGCGCCAACTGTATCTGCCGAGCCCCGGTTGTGAAATCCGGCCGGACATATTCGGATGTGGATTGGCCGAATCCTGCGCCGTCCGCGATCAAGTTGTCAGGCTGATTGAATTGCACGCGGTTAAAAAGGTTATAGAACTCGAAACGTAAATCCAGCTTCGTCCGTTCGCTGATGCTGATTCGTTTCGTCGTCACAAAATCCGTGTTGTTGATTCCCGGCCCGCGGAACACGTTCCGTCCAATATTCCCGGGTGACCCAAAAGCAGGAATGCTGAAATACCCAACCACCGGACCTGTCTGCGTCCGGGGAATGCTGCTGGGTGCCGCCGTTGCCGTGGGGTTGTAATCGGGGCGCGACGGGAATCCCGTGTGTTGCGTATCCACGTTTGTGAACACGTCATACGGCAACCCGCTGGAAAAAACCGTGATGCCCGAAAGGTTCCAGCCTTCCAGGATTCTTCCCATTGCGCCGTCCGCCCAGCGTTTTGTCCCTCGCCCAAACGGAAGCAGCCAGGAATAATTCATCACCAGACGTTGGCGCACGTCAAAATCCGAATTGCCGCGCTCCGGTCCCAAATCAAGCGAGTCTCGCGGGAAGGATTGATTCCCTGCGCCGGGAACCAGCGGGTCGGAGGCATTGTCGATCGAGTGCGAATACGTGTACGCTCCTTGAATTGCAAACCCATGCGAGAACCGCTTCGTGATGTTCATCTGCAGCGCCTGATACGTGGAACTCGCGATGCTCTTATAAAGCTCCGCCTGCAGGAATGCGCTATTGTTTGCCGCGCCATTTGGCAAGGGCAGGGAACCGTTGTTCCCCCCCAGCCATAGATTGCTAAACTGCAGCGCCTGCTGCGGAACGCCAGCTGCCTCCAGTTCTGAGATCAATTCGGGCTGTGGCGGATTCCCATCCACCAATCTCAATAGATGCGTTCCCTTCGATCCGACGTAATTCACCTCGAACAAAAGGTTTGGATAAAATTCGTGCTGAATCCCGATGTTCCACGTCTGCGTATACGGCGTGCGTAGATTTGGGTCGATGAGGAACGGAAGGATCGGTGAGCAGGGAACTCCCAGTGGTGGGCAATTGTTCGCCACCGGTGATGGCGTGAAATTCGGCAATGCCGTTTGTGCGCTCAGTGAACATTGTGCATAATCCTGCGGATTCTGGTCCTGGAAAAACTGCAATAGGCCGGGACACGTTTGCGTTTCCAGCATTTGGTACGGGGGGTCGCCTCGCAGCATGCTGATGAGCTGCCCGAAAACGCGGTCATGATAGATTCCGTATCCCGCTCGCACCGAACTCTTACCATTCCGGAACGGGTCCCACGCTGCTGCCACGCGCGGCTCCAGGTCATTCCACTCGTTATGATAGAGCGGAGCCTGCCCCGCGCTTTCCCCCACTCTCACAAATGTGAACGGCGCCGGCCCGTCCGGTGGAACCGACAGCGTGGACAACAAATTGTTCGCTTCGGACGGCACTCCAAAAAATTCATACCGGACTCCATACGTGAACGTGACATTGGAAAACAGTTTGTAGGAATCCTGCCCGAATCCCGCCACTTCATGCTGGCGGAATTGCCTTGCGTCGGTGGCGGTTCGCGCCCCCGCACTGTTGAAAAATTGCGCTTGCGTTTGCAGGTCCACGCCACCCAGCAACATCCACACTAGGTTTTGTAGTGTGGGGTCTTGATCTGCGGCGGTTCCTGTAACGGCCGCCGGAATAGTAAAGTTTGAAAAAGTTGCAAAGTCCATCATCGTCCGCGAAGCATAGTTGTTGGAGCTATTCGAGTAGGCATCGCGGAATTCTCCTCCGATCTTGATTGTGTGCCGGCTCAATACCCAGGAAAAGCTGTCGCCCGCCGTCAGCGTCCCGCTGTCGCGCGTGGACCCGCTGCTGTCTCCCAGCAAAATGCACCCAAAACCACTCAGGCCCGCCGGCATCACAAAGTCCATGCCGTTCCCCACCGCATCGAGCCCCGGGCTTAATGCATTGAACTGGCTCACCCCGGTGCACGTCAGCGGAAATTCCAGCCGGTTGAAGCCCAGCCGCAGCTCATTCGTCATGGTTTGCCGGAACGTGGAGGTCAGCCCCAGCGAGATATTGTCGTCGTGCTGGTCGGTGGAAACGCCTCCCAACCCGGGGAGAAAGTCCTGATGGCGATAGTTGTTATCGGAATATTGGTTATAGGTGTAGCGCACGGCCAGAATTCCGCCTCCTCGAAAGTCATGGTCCAGTCTTCCCGTGACGTTGTTGCCGTTTGCCAGCGAGTGGCTCGGAAAGTGCAATATCCCTCGCGCTCCGTCCAAAATCTGTCCATTTGGCGCGGGGTAGAGCGCCAGGATTTTCTGCATCGTCGCGTCAAGCGGCAGGAACGTGGCATTGTTTCCCGTCCCATCGTATGCGGATCCCGGAGTACTCACGTCAATCGGTATCTGTTGTCCGTTAAACGTATAGTTGAACGCCCCGGTTTTGAACGCTTCCGTCGGGACGGTGCTCTCATTCAGAATCGTCGTGCTGAATCGTTGAATTTCCTCATTCACGAAGAAAAACGTCTGGTTCTTCCAGATTGGCCCGCTGAACGAGTAGCCAAACTGGTTCCGCACGAATGGGTCATTGCTGCGGTCCGTGGCAAAATAATCCTTTGCCGATAGCGCGGTATAACGCCCAAACCAGTACGCATCCGCATGAAATTCATTCGTCCCATGCTTGCTGACGATGTCGATAATGGCCCCGCTATTGCGCCCGAACTCCGGCAGGTAGCTGTTCGTGAGCACGCGAAATTCCTGCGTGGTCTCCGGATTCAGGGAAGTCAGCCCTCTCGGGAATCCGCCAAAATCGGGATCGTTGTTGTCCGTGCCGTCCAGAAGAAAATTATTACTCCGTTCCCGCTGCCCGTTCACGGAAAACCCGCCAAACAACGTATTGCTTTGCACCACCCCCGGCGAAAGCAAAACCAGCGCGTACGGGTCGCGCAAAATCAGCGGCAGGTCCGTCATCTGCCGCGAGTCCACCAGATTCCCCATTTGCGCGTCGTTTATATCCACGGGCGCCACGGCTTCGCTCGTTACCGTCACCGTCTCTTTCCTCGAACTCACGACCAGGTGCGCGTCCAGCGTCAGTACCGCGTCCACGCTCAGTTGCATCCCCGAAAACAATACGGTCTTGAATCCTGCGTGTTCGATACGAACGTCATAAATCCCCGGGTTCAGGTTCGTGATCCGGTACGTCCCGGTTTCATCTGTCTCCGCCGTCCGTAAAATTCCCGTGGCCACATTCAATGCTGTGATCTTCGCGTTCGGCACCTCTGCCCCTGTACTGTCTGTCACTGTGCCGGCGAAAGATCCCGTTTGTGCCAAGGCACTTGGCGCACAGCACACCAACGCCACCGCCACCAGCCAAATCGCGCTCCAATTCCTCATTGGACGCCCCCTGATATTTGTAAAGATTCAGATGCGATGGAGGAACGAACGTTTGCCCCGCCCTAAAGTTACCTCAGCGCGTCCCATCCCGACAGGGGAAAATGTACCAACATTCTAAGTACGCCTGGACGCCCCCGGGCACTGCTCCCTTCCTCGTTCTGATCTGATGAGTTGGTCTCCGGCGTTTCTTTGCATAACAAGAGTAGAGCACCCTTCCCCTTCCACTCATGTGAATGGGTGCGTAGTTGGGTATCTCTCCCACCTCACCGCAGCGATTCTCCATGTTCTTTTGCCACCAACACCGCAAAGTGGTAAAAACGAACTAGAAGTGCCCGGTTCGCTCCCCGGACCCTCCTAGGCCCTCCATGAGGCATAGGCTGCAACCGAACCGTCGCGATTTCCTCAAAACGTGTGCCGCAAGTGCTGTGCTCTTGGGGGGAACTCGTAGTTTCTATCCTTTTCTTTCGACACCGGGTAAATCCAAAATAGTGATTGCGCGCGACCCGCTCCTTCGCGGCGCTGGCTCCAGCTTGGATTCCGCCCGCCTCCTGAACATGCTTGATCGCGCCATGCAGGCCCTCCTCGCCACGGATTCTCCCCTGGATTCTTGGAAAAAACTCTTTCACCCGGGCGAAGTCGTGGGGCTAAAGGTCAACGGCCTTGCCGGCCGGGGCATTTCCACGAACGTGCTCCTTACCCAGCTGGTTTGCGAACGCCTCCAGGACGTCGGCATCCCGCAGAAAAACATCATCCTCTGGGATCGCCTGAATGAAGACCTGGAAAGCTCAGGATTTCGCATCGCCACCCACCCGGACCGCCTCCGCTGTTTCGGCAACGAAACTTTGGGCTATGAAGAGGATCTCTCCATTTACGGAAGCGTCGGCAGTTGCTTATCGAAGACGCTCACTCAGGTCTGCGACGCCGTCATCAATCTTCCCGTTCTCAAGGACCATTCCATTGCCGGCGTCACCCTGGCGCTCAAAAACATGTTCGGGGCCATCCACAATCCCAATAAATACCACCTTACCGTCGGCGATCCCTACGTTGCCGACGTCAACATGCTTCCGCCCATTCGCCAAAAGGTTCGCCTGCACATTTGCGATGCCACCACAGCGCAATACGAAGGCGGCCCCTCGTTCATGCCTCAATGGACTTGGCCCTGCAACGCGCTGCTGCTTTCGCGCGACCCCGTTGCCCTGGATTACACAGGTTGGCAAATCCTCGAGAAAAAAAGAGCCGAATACGGGCTCAAATCACTGCGCGAACTAAACCGTGCGCCAAATTATATTGCAACGGCCGCCGATTCGAATCACCGCCTGGGCACAAACGACCCAGGCCAGATTGAACAAATAGAGGTCTGAGCCTCTACAAGATGCTTCACATGCCCAAACCACCCAATGCGTTCAACGCCGAGGCGATTTGCTCTCCTCATGATATTTTCCGCCAACTGCACACCGCCGACGCGCTGCCATCCGACTCCGTGCTTGCTTCCCTGACTAATCTTCCGTCAGCCGAGCAGGATCGCCGAGCATTCCTCAAACTCGCCACCCTTCCTTGCCTAGCCGCCTGTGCCGGTTCCTGCCTGGCAGGTTGGCCCACCCTCGCTCTAGCCAGTGGCTCCGCGCCCGCCGAGGATTCGCGCTTCATCGTCGAAGCCCAGTTCTACGAGAAGCTCCCCTTCAAAAAAACACGCTGCAAGCTTTGTCCTCGTGAATGCGTTATTGATGATCGCGAGCGCGGCTACTGCGGTGTCCGTGAAAATCGCGGCGGCACCTACTACACTCTGGTGCATTCCCGCGTTTGCGCCGCGCATATTGATCCCATCGAAAAGAAGCCCTTGTTCCATTTTTGCCCCGGGACCCTGGCCTTTTCCATCGCGACGGCGGGCTGCAACGTGAATTGCAAGTTCTGTCAGAACTGGGACATCTCGCAATCCCGCCCCGAACAGGTTCGCAGCAGCTATTTGCCTCCCAAGGATCTCGCCAGTCTGGCCCAGCAGAATCGCTGCCCGGCCATCGCCTACACCTACAGCGAACCCGTCGTGTTCTACGAATTCATGCGCGATGCCGCCGAAGCCGCTCACGCTTCCGGCATCAAGAGCGTGGTCGTCAGCGGCGGTTTCATCCAGCAGGATCCGCTCAAGAAGCTCTGTCAATCCGTGGATGCCATCAAAGTGGATCTGAAAGCCTTCTCGGAGAAATATTACAAGGAAGTCGTCAACGGTGAACTCAAGCCCGTTCTCGACGCCATCGTCACCATGCGCAAACTCGGCATGTGGACCGAACTCGTCTATCTGGTGGTCCCCACGTTGAACGATACGGACGTCGAATTTCGCGCCCTTGCGCAGTGGGTCAAATCCAACCTCGGCACGGACGTCCCTCTTCACTTCTCCCGCTTCTACCCGCAGTACCTGTTGAAAAATCTTCCGCCCACTCCCATCGAGACGCTTGAACGCGCCATAGCCATTGCCGGCGCCGAGGGCCTCCATTATGTGTATCTTGGCAATGTTCCGGGCCATCCGGCGGAAAGCACCTATTGCCCGAAGTGCCGCCGTAACGTCATTAAACGGGAAGGTCTATCGGTCCAGGAAATCCATCTTCATAAAGGCAAATGCGAATACTGCCAACAACCCATCGCGGGTGTCTGGTCGTGATGCCTATTGACGCGCCCTTCGCGCGCCGGAGGAAAAAATTATGAGAAAAAGATTCCGCTTCGCAATTCTCCTCTTGTGCGCGTTCTTCGCTCTCCAACTTTCCGGTGACACCAGGCTTCCCGACGAGAAACTTGTGGTCCGTCAACCCGCCGTTGCCGGACAGTTCTATCCCGCATCGCCCGAAGAACTCCGCCGCATGATCAATGACGATCTCGCGCAAGCCAACGTGCCCCCGCTCACGGGAAACTTGGTCGCTCTGGTTGCTCCCCACGCAGGCTACATCTATTCCGGCAAAGTCGCTGCGCACAGTTACGCGCTCCTAAAAGGGAAAAAGTACGATCGTGTCGTCGTCATTGCCCCCTCGCATTTCGAGGCCTTCGGCTTCGTTTCGGTTTATGACGGCGATGCCTACGCCACTCCGCTCGGCAATGTCCCGGTGGACAAGGAGTTCGCCGCCAAACTTGCCAAATCGAATTCGCTCATCCGGCTTTCCAGCCGCGGCCACAACCCAGCTCAGCAGCAAGGCGAACACGCCGTTGAAGTGGAGCTCCCCTTCCTGCAGACTGTGCTCGGTGATTTCAAGGTCGTTCCCATCGTCATGGGCGATCAAAATTATGAAATCGAGCGTGCCCTCGGTCTTTCCCTCGCCAAATTGCTCAAGGGCACAAACACCCTTATCGTGGCTAGCTCCGATCTCTCGCACTACCACACTTACGACGAAGCCTCCGCGATGGATCACAAAACTCTGAAAGCCATCTCGGAGTGGGATTACCTCAGTCTTTCTCAGAACTTCGAACGGCGCATTTGGGAGGCTTGCGGCGGAGGTCCCATCGTCTCCACCATGATCGCGGCTGAGCGCCTCGGGGCCAATCAGGCCAAAATCCTCAAATACGCGAATACCGGCGATGTCACCGGGGACCACAGCCGCGTGGTCGGCTATGGCGCGGTGGCTTTCCTTCACGCTGAAAAGGGCGTCGCCCAGGCAGCCCCCTTTTCTTTCAGTCCCAAAGAGAAAGACGTTTTGATTCAGTTGGCAAAGAAATCCGTGGAGACGGCCGTTCGCGAACAGAAAATGTATGAGCCGCCGGCCTCCGATTTCCCCACATTCCAGCAGGAGCGCGGCGCCTTCGTCACCCTCACGGAAAGAGGTGAACTCCGCGGTTGCATCGGCTTGACCACGGCGGAGAAGCCCCTCTATCTCGCCGTGCGCGATGCCGCCGCACTCGCCGCTCTCCGCGATCCCCGATTTTCCCCCGTTGACACTGCCGAACTCCCCGCATTGCAATATGAAATCTCCGTCCTCTCGCCCTTTCACCACGTGCTGGACTTCAAGGACATCCGCATTGGTCGCGATGGCTTGCTGATGGTCCAGGGCCGCAACGAAGGAATCTTTCTCCCGCAAGTTCCCACCGAACAAGGTTGGGACCGCAAGACCTACCTCGAGGAGTTGGGCCGCAAGGCTGGGCTCTCTCGTCAAGCCTGGCAGGAGGAAGACACCGATATTTTTGCTTTTTCCGCTGTCGTCTTCGGTGAGAACAAAGGCCCCGCAGCTTTTACGCCGGAACAGCCCGCTATCCCAAAGCCAACAGTCCGGCAAGGATCGCCGGTGCCAAATTCACCACAGCCATAAGCCACGCTGTTTCCCGGAATCCGAAAACGGGCACCAGGTACATGCTGAGTACCACCGCCCCGATGCAAGCGCCGGCCAGGTCCAGCGCGTACAGCGTTCCCGGACCCGCTCCTTTGCCTCCCGAAGCTGAGAAAAAGATTCGTGTAGCCACCGTAAATTGATAGCCGCCAAAAAATCCGCAGGCAACTCCCAGCACCGGGAACAAAATCTGGCTCGCCAAGAAAACGGTCGCGGGATTCTTGATTGCAGCCAGTCCTTCAAATAACGCATATAGAACTAGTGGCGAAACGCAGGCCAGCAATTGCAGGTAGAATAGTCGCCGCGCGTCCCTTGTGCCGGTGGCACTCGCAGCGCCGCGCAATCCCCAGCGGCTCCCCAACGCCATGCCCAACATAAACCCCGCGATGATGATCGCCAGTTGCTGGTACACGTAACCATAAATCGCCTGAAAGGCCAGAAGAAGCAACAATTCCAGCCCGATCATTGTGAATCCCATCGCGGCAGCGCAAAATCCAGCGTTAGCTCGCGCGCGATTTCTCTCTCCCGCCACCCAGCCCACAATCCCGACGGCCACCAGCAGCACCAACGCGATGCCCGTTGCCAGCGGTCCAAAACGAATCGCTGCCATCGTCTGAAACACGCGCCGGTACGCACTATTGAACTTCGTGCTCCACAACGCCACGTCGAAGTAGTACGCGATTGGCGCAAAGTCCCGGTTTGTCCGCGTCTCCGTTTCGGGGCGAATCTGTGTCTCGAGCTCCGCCATGCGGTCCGGCATCATTCGGTAGGGCAGATAGTTCTCTCCTACGTACTGTGCGTGAATCCCCCGCGCCCGCATCCGCGCCATCAGTTCCTTGGCATCATTCGTCAGTCTCCCGGCCCGCGACGCCGCAAAAAAATGCACCGTGTCGCCCGGTATGGTGGTCACTTCCGGGAATACTTCTCGCAAAGTCTTGTTGATGCAGCGCAGAAACTCCGCCAGGTCCGGGCTGATGTAATCTTCGGAACCCTTCAGTTGAAACGAAAATACCCCTGTCGGCGTAAGCTTGCTGGCCGCCTCCCGGAAAAATTCCCGCGTATAAAACCGGTTGAGCTGCGCCGTCTCTGGGTCCGGCAAATTTACGATGATCACATCAAACTTAGAATCCGTCGTCCCCAAAAACAGCCGGCCATCCATATTGTGGACATGCACTCGCCGGTCCGTCCTCAACGTCCCCCACTCCCCGGGGAAATATTGTTCCGCCAATTCCAGCACCGCCGGATCCAACTCCACGTAATCGATTCGCTCCAGGCTGGGATGCTGCAACGCTCGCGAAAGGCTCCCATTCAAACCGCCCCCAATCAGTAGAAGGCTCTTCGGTGCCGCATGCTGCAGCAACGCAAAGTGCACCGCTTCCTCAGCCGCCGCAGGGTCAGGCACATGGAACGCGGCCAGCCCATTCTCATACAGGCTTCGCGTGCCTTCCGTTTGTACAATCGCCAGGTTGCCGTAAACGGAATTCCTCGCTGCCACCAGATCGAACCCACTCCAAAGCTGTTGCAGGGAAATCTTCTCCAGCCAGGGGCACCAGAGTGGAATCACCAGAAGCGCGAACGCCCCAAGCAGTGCCACCCAAACAACTCTCCGCCATCGCACTGAACCAATCATCAGGCTCACAGCACCAACAAAATTCAGCAAACACAATAGCGCCGCAATTTGGAAGCTCGTGCAATATCGGATCAACAGCAGACTTGCCAAAACCCCACCCGCCCCCGAACCCAGTGCCTCCAGAAGATAAACGTTGCTCGATCCCGCCGTCGTCGAGGTGTGCACCTCTTCGGCATACAGCCGGCTGCCCACCGCAAATAAACCGCCGGAAAGCACGCAAAAGGCACTCAACACCACTAACGAAGTCAAAGCCATGGGCCCAGGCCCCAGAATCTCTCCCGGAACGGACTGAAGCATTCCCCTGCTTGCGCGCGCCAAATAAATCGCCAAAGGAAAAGCGAGCCCGACGCTCACTTCCAGCCCGGCCATCAATCGCCGAGGCGTCTGCGTCCGCGTAGCCCATCGTCCCAGCCCGCCGCTGCCGATCGCCGTCCACAGCAGCCAGCTCGCCAGCATCAGCCCCAGCGACATCTCATTCCCGCAATAAACCACCATCAGCTCGCGCATCAAAACAATCTGCGCAATCACGGCGGTAAACCCAATCAATATCAGAACAGCCCGCACGGTCCTTGCATGCCGCCCGGCGCAGCGCGATTCAATCTGCGATGTACTTGAGCCATCCACGGAAGTAGCATTATTCTCACAGCCGAGCGAAGTCAATTCGAGGTGCACCATGTCCACTCCCGCCAAGCGCGAAGCTTCCACCGCCCCTCACGAACTCCCCGAAGATCTCCTTCTCACCATCCGGGGCTTTCAAGAGAGCCGCGCGATCCTCACCGCTATTGAATTAAACATCTTTGCGGCCGTAGGCGATGGCGCCACCGCAAGTCAGGTGGCGGCCAAACTTTCCACCAATCCGCGCTCAACAGAGATGCTTCTGAACGCACTCACGTCCATGGGAATGTTGACCAAAGCCGAAGCCACCTTCCGCACCACTCCCGTCACCGCGCAATTCTTCGGCGGCAAATCCCCCGACGATGCTCGCGCCGCGATGATGCATACCGCCAACCTCTGGCATCGCTGGTCTACGCTCACGGATTGCGTCCGCTCGGGAACTTCTGCGGGACGCCAGGAATCCGCCGGGTCCGGCGCCGATTGGACGATATCTTTTATTGCCGCGATGCACCGCAACGCTCGCGCCCGTGCTCCCCACGTGGTGCAAGCCGTGGGCGTACAGAGTTTGCACAAGATGCTCGATGTCGGCGGCGGTTCCGGCGCCTATTCCATCGCCTTTGCGCAAGCCAACACATCGCTTCAGGTCGAGCTCCTGGATCTTCCTGACGTCCTCCCCATCGCTCAGCGCCACATTGATCAGGCCGGCCTCGCCCAGCACATTAAGACGCGCCCCGGCGATCTTCGCACGGATCCACTTGGCGAGGGATTCGACCTGATTCTCATCTCCGCCATCTGTCACATGCTCGGGCCCGACGAGAATCGCGACCTGCTGAAGCGCGCTCACGCTGCCCTGGCGCCCCATGGCCGCGTCGTAATCAGCGACTTCATTCTCGAGTCCGACAAGACCTCGCCCAAGCAGGCAGCCCTCTTTGCCTTGAACATGTTGGTCGGCACACGCGATGGCAGCACCTACAGCGAAAACGAGTATGCCGCGTGGCTGCGCGAAGCCGCCTTCCAAAACATCACGCGCGTCTCCCTGCCAGGTCCCGCCAATCTTATGATAGCCACGCGCTAACCCAACTTCCGTTCATCAATCCTCTACGCCATCACCGTGTGTTGTAAACTCTCTCCTGTCCATAATTCCCCAGGCCGGGAGAGGCCCAACAGGCGGGTTCAAGGTGTCAGCCAAAAACGCAACCGAAAAAAGAGTCCTCCACCTCGACCCCCGCGACAACGTCCTCGTCGCCCTCGCCGATCTTCCCAAAGGCGCGATCGTAACCTCGTCAGGTCAGGATTACCTTCTGCTCTCCGACATCCCCGAAAAACATAAATTCCTCACCCAAAATCTCTCCGTCGGTGAAGACATCATCATGTACGGCGTCCTCGTCGGCAAAGCCACGCAGAATCTTCGACGCGGTGAATTGCTCTCCACGCGCAACATTCGCCATGCCGCCGCTTCCTTCCATGCAAAAGAGAGCACTGCTCGCTGGACCCCGCCCGATGTTTCTCCTCGACAATCAAGATCTTTTCTCGGCTACCGCAGGCCCGACGGCCAGGTTGGTACCCGCAACTACTGGATCGTTCTTCCCCTTGTCTTTTGTGAAAACAGAAATCTGCACGTTTTAAAGCAAGCCTTCGAGGAAGAATTGGGATACACGGCGCCGCAAATCTATCGCCGCCAGGTTGCAGAACTTGCCTGCCTTTATCGCCAGGGCAACACGAAACAAATCAAGGAGTTTTCCCTCGCACAATCGCCGAACGCACCTGCATCAGCCAAAATCTTCCAAAATGTTGATGGCATCAAATTCCTCGCACATGAAGGGGGTTGCGGCGGCACGCACGAAGATTCTCGCAATCTCTGCGGCTTGCTAGCCGGGTACATTCATCATCCCAACGTAGCCGGTGCAACCGTTCTCAGCCTGGGCTGTCAGCATGCGCAAATCCCCAATCTGCTCGAAGAGGTAAAGCGTCGCAATCCTCATTTCCGCAAGCCGCTTCTCATCTTCGAGCAGCAAAAAAGCGCTTCCGAATCGGCCATGCTTACGGAAGCCATCCGGGAAACCTTTCTGGGGCTCGTCGAAACAAACAAATCCATCCGTGAGCCCGCGCCCTTGTCGCAACTCACCCTCGGCCTCAAATGCGGCGGTTCCGACGGTTTCTCCGGCCTCTCCGCCAACCCCGCGATCGGCCACACCGCCGATCTCCTCGTCGCTCTTGGCGGGAAGGGAATTCTCTCCGAATTTCCCGAACTTTGCGGCGTCGAGCAGGAACTCATCAATCGCTGTGTCAGTGAAGAAGTCTCCCGCCGCTTCATGCAGCTCATGAGCGACTATGCCGCGCGCGCCAAAGCCGTTCGTGCCACTTTTGAGATGAACCCTTCACCCGGCAATATTCGTGACGGCTTGCTCACCGACGCCATGAAATCCGCCGGCGCCGCCAAAAAGGGCGGCACTTCACCCGTCACCGCGGTCCTCGATTATCCCGATTATTCCTGTGTGCCAGGGTTGAATCTTCAGTGCACGCCAGGGAATGATGTGGAGTGCGTCACCGCGCAGGTAGGTGCCGGCGCGAACGTAGTATTATTCACGACAGGGCTGGGCACGCCCACCGGAAATCCCATCGCTCCGGTCCTCAAGATTTCCACCAACTCAAGTCTCGCCCAGCGCATGCCGGACATCATTGACATCGACGCGGGCGGCATCATCACGGGCGAAAAAACCATCGAACAAATCGGTGAGCAGATTCTGAACTGCGTAATCCAGACAGCCAGCGGCGACTTCCACACAAAAGCCGAACTCCTCGCCCAGGACGACTTCATCCCCTGGAAACGCGGCGTCTCCCTCTAGCATCTCGCTTGCATCCCAACCCGACCCACTCTATCTTGGCAATCAGTAATCCATTGTCATCCCGACCGGAGGCGCGCGCTGTATGCGGGCCGGAGTGGAGGGATCGCGGCAAAATCCCAGCCATTTCAATCACACCAATTTTCGCCCCCGTCATTTTGAACGGAGTCTGCGGAGTGAGATACGATTTTCCATCGCACGTATTTCGTGCGATGAACCTCTCTTCAGTTTTAGATTTTAAGTCAATACTAGGAATACTCAACTGACACCCAGCGCCACCACCCGCGTCCGCACTTTCTGAAACTCCACTGTCCCCAATCCCCGCTCGCTCGCCATCTTCAAATACGGCAACGCCGCCGCATCCAGGTTCCAGTAAGCCTTCGCCACATATGCATCCAGCGCCACCGGGTCCGTCCCGGCGATCATTGTCTTCTTCAGCAAAACATCTTCCAGATTCCCTCCCGTAGGCCCATTGCGCAACAGCACCCGGTAGCAGTCCATCAACGTCAGTGTCGGCCTCATAAAATCCGCCAAGTCCGCCAGGCTTTCGTGGATCTGCTGGTGCAATCGGTGCCGCTGCCCGCCAAGGATGCCGTACCAATTCTTCATTCCCAACGTCGCTCCGGTCAGGCTGTGATGCTTCGCGATCGGAATGTTGATAATCTTGTCGGCTTCCAGAAATGGCTGGAACACCGGCCAGGCTTGCAGCACGTCGCCACCAAGATCCACTTCCTTGAATCGCGATGGGTCCGGGAAAATTACCTCCGCGCCTTCATGCCGCGCCGCCGCCGCAATTCCAGATCGTTCAAAGCACCGCTGCGGATCATTGCAGCTCACGTCCGTCACGATCACTTTCTTCGCGCCTGCTTCCCAGCACTGCTTCACCACTTCCGCCACCGTTTCGGGATTTGTGTTCGCAGCCTGCTCCGGTGTGCGGTCCCATGCGATGTTCGGTTTCACGATCACCACGTCCGTGCGCCCGATGAACCGCCGTATCCCTCCCATTTCTTCCAGTGCTCGCTGCACCAGTTCCCGCGGACTGCCCCCGCGAATCACCGCCAACTCCGGCAGTGCCGCATTCGTGGCCACCGCGTGATCTCGCCTCGCGCCAACCACCAATTGTTCCACCGGCCGCATACTCCGTTTGCTCAGCCAGAACCCCGCCGCCACCGTGCCCGCGCTAATCCCCGTCAGCCGCAGGATTCGCAGCATCGCCTCTCGCCGGTCCATCCCCTTCGCCTTCTCCGCAGCCGCATTTTCTTTTGTATCGGACACTTTGCTTTGACTCCTGGGGTACGCTTAATGAGTCATCTTCCGCTCAATCGCTTTCCCCAACTCCACCATCTCTTGCTCCAACTGCGGCGCCTCTTGATACGCCACAATCCTCACCAGATACTCGCCCTTCCGGAACGTCAAGCTCTGCTTGTACAGCCGCGAGGCATCTCCCACTCCCGCGTCTTTGGCCACTCCGGCAGGTTCCGACTCGAATATCGTCCTTGCCCCCGCGGGGGAGGACATCGTGTAAATATCCGCCACCACCTGAGTCTGATCCTTCGCCTTATAATCCGCAGTGGACGTGCTCTTCACGCCCGCCTGCAAATACTTCTCTGCATCGCCATCAATGTAATCAGACAACTGCGCCGCGGCAAACGTGCGTATTTCTCCCGTCCTTACCCACCCATTCACTTCGCTCCCCTCAGCAAATCCATGGTTCTGCGGCCCCGAGGTCTTCTTGCAACCCGCGCTCGCCAGCAATATCGCCGCCAACACCAAACTCGTCACAACGCGCCAAGCCCACTCTCTTCTTCTCATCGCGCACTCTTCTTTCTCTGATTCAACAAAATCTGGTTGGTTTTCGACCGCGTCTCTCCGATGCTGCTTACCGACACCGCCGGCTGCCCCTGCACCGGGCACGCATACTCGCAAGCCCCGCAGCCCACGCAGTGTTCCGGATCCACGCGCGGCTGTTTCAACAACTTCACTTGCCCCTTCGCGTCAATCACTTTTTCATCTTGAAGATAAATCGCCTTTGGTGAAGTTGGGCACCATTCCTCGCACACGATGCATTCCGTCGCCATCGCCCACGGCAGGCATCGCCCGCGGTCGTAAAACGCCGTCCCAATTCGTATCGGCTTCGATTCGCTATTGACGCCGACAACCCACGCTTTCTCCTTCGGGGTAATCTCCCAAATCGCTCCCGGTGGACACACCTGCGAACACAGCACGCAGCTCGGTTCGCAATAACCGATGCGCGCCACCAGCACTGGGGTCCACAATCCTTCCAATCCCGCCTCGCTCACCGCCGGTTGCAGCGCATTGTTCGGGCAAACCTTCATGCACTCGCCGCACCGCACGCATCGCGCCAGAAATTCCGATTCCTCCACTGCTCCCGGTGGCCGCACCAACTTCGCGTTTTTCTCCACTCCAAAAACCGTCGTGCTCCGCAACAGCGGAATCGCCACCGCTCCCGCCGCCATCCCCGTCAGCACCCGGCGCCGTTGCAGGTTAGGTGCCTCCACGATTTTCCCCGCGGGGAAAAACGTGAACTTAAGTCCGTCGTGCGGGCACTCCCCCACGCAGTTCAAGCACAAATGGCATTCCGCTTTGTGCCAGGGCACGCCGCCGATGGGGTCATCCCCTCCCTGGCAATACAGCAGGCAGCGGTTGCAGTTGTCGCAGGTAGCTTCGTTCTTCTCCAGCCCAAGAATCGACCAGCGCGACACCAATCCCAGCAGCCCGCCCAACGGGCAAAGCGCCCGGCAGAAAAACCGGTTCACCCGGAAATTCAGCGAAACCATAAAAATGAAAAGCAGCCCGAGTACTAACCCCTGCCGAAAGTGCGGCTGCTTCAAACTAAGAATCGTCGCGCTCAGAATCGCGTGCACCACCCCGCCGACGAGCCGCACTACACTAAACCCGCTACCCTCCGCCACCTTTAGAGTGGCGTTGGTCATGTAATTCAGCGCCGGAAGAGCCGAAAGCCCCAGCGATCGCGTCAAAAACGAAAACGGGTCCAGCCAGCCCACCAGCCCCGTCCCCAACAGCGCTGCCACCAGCACCCCAACCAGAATGTAATACTTGGTCGTCTGCCATTGCTTATATCGATTGGATTCAATCAGTTGCTTGCCCCTCTTCGCCTCCGATTTCAGGCCGCCGAAGAAGTGGTGAATCGACCCCATTGGGCAGATCCACCCGCAAAAAAAACGCCCCAAAAACAGCGTGGGAATCAGGATCACCAAGCTCCACAAGAGCCCTTTGTACAGCGCCCGGCTCGCCAGCGCATTGCTGATCGCCACTAATGGATCTATTTGGAAGAATAGGTGTACCGGGTAACTCAGCCGAACATCATCCCCGCTCAATGGCCCGGACGCCCGGTATTCCGTCCGCACCAGCAGCACCAGAAACAGGGCGAAGAAGAAAATCTGCGACCCGAGTCGCAGCCGTTTCAGGGTCGTGTGACTCACCGCCCAATTCTGGCAAGCCGCAGCCCCGCCAGATGTGACCCATGTCACGCCCCCCGTGAGACCCCTCACCTCCGGCGTTCTTGCCTTTGTAGCGGCCGCCTTCTGAGGCGGGCGCCTTTCGCTTGTGGCACAGTCACTCCAGACTGTGTTCTCAGGTTTCTACCGCTTTCTGCAACCAACCGATTGCTCTGTTACTGATTCACTCCGCTAGCCAGCATCCCTCCATCCACCCTCAATATTTCCCCTGTCACAAAACTAGCCGCATCCGATGCCAAGTAAACCGCCGCCCCCGCCAACTCCTCCACACGCCCAAATCGTTTCATCGGCGTCCTCATCAAAAACTCATTTCCTCGTGAGGTTCCCATAAGCAACTTCTCATTCAGCGGTGTGGGGAAAACTCCCGGCGCAATCGCGTTCACGCACACACCATAAGGCGCCCACTCGATCGCCAGCGATTTCGTCAACGAAGCCACGCCCGCCTTGCTCGCGCTATACGCCGCCACTTCCATCAGCCCCACAAATGACGATATCGACGCAATATTAATGATTCGCCCCGCCCTCCGCTCGATCATGTGTCTTCCGAAGATCTGGCACGCCCGCAAAGTCCCCGTCAGGTTCGTCTCCATGATCTTGTTCCAATCCTCCTCGGAAAAATCCGCCGTCGCCCCGCGCTTCGTCGTCCCCGCTGAATTTACCAGGATGTCCACCTTCCCAAATTCCTTCACACTCGCCACCAACAACTTCTCCAGCGAAGCCCCGTCGCACACGTCCGACGTCACGCGCACCGTCCGTTTCCCGAGCCCTGCAATCTCTTTCGCCGTCTCTTCCACTTGTTCCGGGCGCCTCGAGGACGCCACCACATCCGCGCCTGCCTCCGCCAATCCCCGCGCAATCGCTCGCCCGATCCCCGACGTTCCCCCAATCACCACCGCCAACTTTCCCGTCAAATCAAATCCTGCGTAAGCCATCGCTACCCCTCTCTTCGTGGAATCTCTGCTGATGTGTCTTACAAGCTCTTCGCACTTCTCCGCTATTGCGGCCAACAAGTACCTTGCAGTTCTCTTTAGTGGGTCAGGGCTTCAGCCCTGACATCTAGCTTGCATGGTACATTGGGCTTTAGCTGTGAAGTTTCAAGACGTTGTTGTCCATCCGGCCGAGAACTGGGAAGCTGATGTTGCGAAGCAAAAGCCCGCCAGGAGGCCGAATGGACTACCACCATCATGCTCGACTCACGATTCACAGTCGAGAACAACTCGCAAAGAGAGTTTTGGCAGGGGAATTGAGCTTGAACTCGGCCGCGGCCGAGTTCAAGCTCAGTCGGCAGTCGGCTGCCAAATGGGTCCGCCGTTTCCGCGAGGGCGGTTCTGCGGCGCTCCGTGATTTGTCTTCTCGTCCGCATCGCTCCCCACGTAGCATTTCCGCCGAACTGGTGACTCGCATCGAACAACTGCGCCGCCAGCGCTGGACCGGCGTGCGCATCGCCCAAACCGCCGGCTTGAGCCGGGCCACCGTCAGCCGCGTGCTGACCCGTCTGAAACTCAACACCGCGCGTTCCCTTGAGCCCACCGTGCCCATTGTCCGTTATGAGCATCCCGCGCCCGGCGATCTGCTGCACATCGACATCAAAAAGCTGGCGCGCATCCACAAACCGGGCCATCGCCTCACCGGCAATCCGCAAGACGAAACCCGCGGCGCTGGCTGGGAGTTCCTTTATGTCGCCGTCGACGATCACTCCCGCATCGCCTTCACTGCCATGTTGCCGAACGAAAAAGCTGCGTCTGCCAGCAAATTCCTCCGTCAGGCGGTGGCCTACTTCACCCGCATGGGCATCACCGTTCGCCGCGTCATGACCGACAACGGCCCCTGCTTCTGCTCCCGTCGCTTCGCAGCCAACTGCCGCAGGTTCCACATCCGACACATCCGCACACGCATCTACACCCCGCGCACGAACGGCAAGGCCGAACGCTTCATCCAAACCGCCATTCGCGAATGGGCCTACGCGCGGCTCTACCAGAACTCCGCCGAACGGTTCGCGCACTTGGGCCCGTGGATCCACAGCTACAACTGGCATCGCCCTCATGCTAGTCTCAACCAGTCGCCACCCATCACCCGGTCCGGCTTGAATGTTAACAACCTCTTGAGACACCACATTTAGCCCTTGAAGAAACTCTTCTTTAAACAGCCCGCTGCACTCCTTAACGATTCCCTTGACAACCCCCTCCGCCCGGTGTTTTCTTGCTTTGCAGCGAAAGCGCGCCTGTCTTTTCCATCCGTCACGTCGCGCCCAACCACCATGCCCTTCATCCACGACGATTTTATGCTTCACAATCCCACCGCCCGCCACCTTTACCACAAATTTGCCGCCCCTCTCCCCATCCTCGATTTCCATTCCCATCTTCCCGCCTCGGACATCTCCGCCAATCGCCAGTTCCACAACCTCTTCGAGATCTGGCTCGAAGGCGATCACTACAAATGGCGCGCCATGCGCGCTAACGGTGTCGCGGAGTCCTTCTGCACCGGTGACGCTTCTCCCTACGACAAATTCCTCGCCTGGGCTTTCACCGTCCCTCAGTGCCTGCGCAATCCCCTCTACCATTGGACCCATCTAGAATTGCAGCGCTATTTCGGCGTGGATGAACTCCTCGATGATGGCTCCGCTTCCGAAATCTGGCAGCACGCCAACAAACTTCTCGAATCTCCGGATTTATCCACGCACGGAATCCTCGCGAAGTTCCGCGTCCGCGCTCTCTGCACCACCAACGATCCCACCGACGATCTGCAATCCCATTCCCAAATCGCCGCCGCCCATCTCCCCACGCGTGTCTATCCTACCTTCCGCCCCGACCAGGCTCTCAACGTCCACCTGCCCAATGTCTTCAATCCCTGGGTCGAACGTCTCGCCGCCTCCGCCAACGTTCACATCGGCAAGCTCTCTAATTTTCTCGACGCTCTCCGCCAACGCCACGAATTTTTCCATCAAGCCGGCTGCCGTCTCTCCGACCATGGCCTACAGCACTGCTATGCGAATTTCTTCACCGAAACTCGCGCCACCGCCATCTTTGACAAGGTCCGCTCCGGCCACGGCGCCACCAACGAAGAGCATTCCGAATTCGCCTCCTTCCTCATGCTCTTCTTCGGCCATCTCGATGCCCAATCCGGCTGGACCAAGCAGTTGCATCTCGGCGCTTTCCGCAATGTCAACTCTCGCGCTCTGCAATACCTCGGTCCAGATACCGGCTTCGACTCCATCGCCGACGTTCCCCAGGCCGAGTCCCTCGGCGCCTACCTCAACCAACTTGAGCGGGAAAACTCCCTGCCCAAAATGATTCTCTACAACCTCAATCCCAGCGATAACTACCTCTTCTCCACCATGATCGGAAATTTCCAGGACGGTTACATCACCGGCAAAATTCAGTTCGGCAGCGCCTGGTGGTTTCTCGATCAAAAGGAAGGTATCGAGTCGCAGTTAAACGCTCTCTCCAACACCGGCTTGCTCTCTCGTTTCGTCGGCATGGTCACGGATTCCCGCTCCTTCATGTCCTTCCCTCGCCACGAATACTTCCGCCGCGTTCTCTGCAATCTCCTGGGCGCCGACGTCGAGCGCGGCGAACTCCCCGACCGCGAAGACCTTCTAGGCCCCATGATCGAAAACATCTGCTACCACAACGCCGCCCGCCTCCTAGGCCTG
This sequence comes from Candidatus Acidiferrales bacterium, assembly GCA_963702915.1. Lineage (GTDB taxonomy): Bacteria > Acidobacteriota > Terriglobia > Acidiferrales > UBA7541 > Acidiferrum. Next base: position 3,122,202 of record OY969770.1, on the reverse strand, counting down.
CAAATCTAATTCTTTTTCCTGTCTTGGTTTTGCTTTTGACTATGTAGGGGCGCAGGACTCCTGCGCCCCAAGTCCGCAGGGTCTCAACAATTGCCGCCTCTTCGGTTTTCTCTTGGGTTATGTGGCACAGTCACTCCTGACTGTGCTCTTGGGGTTCGTCTTTTCCCAAGCGCAGTTTCATCTAGGCTTGGAGCCCCAGTTCAATCCATCTCAGCAACTACTATCACGTTGTCATTCCGACCGGAGGCTCGCGTCTTTTGCGAGCCGCAGTGGAGGGATCGCGGCAAAATCTCAGCTATTTTAGTGCACCGCAGTCTCGAGGCTAATTCAATCCCGCCTTACGCCGCCCCAATCGCCCCCTCCACCGTCTCAATATCCACCAACCCCCCACAACCATACAGCGCCGGCAGCACCCGCCCCGCTTCATACTTTCTGCGCAACTCCGCCACCCGTTCCGTCCCCGACCGGTACGCCGGCAAGTACATCCTTCCCAGCAGCGGATGTCTCCCCCAAGCTCCCGAAAGTTTGTCCGCGCGTTCTTCCGTCACCAAATAATCCCGCCGCAATATCTTCGCCACGTCTTCCCGCGCCGCCCCTTCTCCCCATGTCAAATACGACGACTCATTCTTCGCGTCATCCTGCAGCAACGCCAGCAGCACTCCAATCTGCAAATCCTCCTCCGGCAGCTGCTCCACTTCCGTCACACCATGCGCAATCAAGATCGCGTTATTCGCAATGCCCTCAAACAACGTTGCCGCCCGCGTGTTCATCGTCAGCACAGTGGCCTCGAAACCCGCGCGTCCCCGCACATACAAATCCTGCAGGTACGCAAACGTCGTCACATGCCCCGGCACCACCTCGTGGCTCACCAACTGCTCGAACTCCGGCACGGATATCTTCAGCGAAGCATTAATCTCGTACGTCGCCTCATACTTCGGTTTCCCGTCCGCCTTCCGCGCCCGTCCCAAATAATTCATCGACCCGGAAAACCACGCATCTTTGATCGGCAAAAACTCAATATTCGCCCGTGGCACTCCCCCCAATTCCTTCGGCAAATACGGTGCCAGATGTGCCTCGCACAATTTGTCGTAATGCGCGATGAACCCCGTGCTCAGCCGCCTCACCGATGCCATCGGCACCGTGCGCTCAGCCCTCCACTCATCCACTGCCTTCAGCACTCCCTCATTCCCGTTCTTCAAATAGCCGCCGCGTCGCAGCAATTCCGCCACGCGTTCCCGTTTCTTCTCCGGCTTCGATGGTTCTGGCGCGCGTCCCGTAGAAGCCTTCACGCAATTTTCGTAGCTCACCGGCTCGCCTTTTCCAATCGTCGCCAGTGCCAGCTTCCACATCGTCTCCAACGAAGTCGCCAGCCCCGCTAGATACGCTCCACGCAAACCCTTCGTCTTTTCCCCTTCCGCGCGAATCCCCGCAATCGCCCCGCCAATATCCACCTGCTTCAAATACTCTTCAATCGCTTTGCGGTCCACGTCCTTTGCAGCCACTCCCCCCGATTCCCGAATCCGCGCCGCTGCCGGAATGGTGTACGCCCCCGGCAACGCCTCATCCGAAAACCACGAGTCCGCGATGAACCGCCCCGTCCCGCTCGCGCACATCACGTCGCCGCCCCACAACGTGTCCACTCCCAGGACCCCTTCCGCCACCCTCTTCCCCAGTTGATCCATCAGCTCTCCCTTTCTTTTCGCAACGACCCAAACCAAACATACAAACAAAGCCCCACGAAAAATACCGCCGACACAATCTGCGAAATCGCTTCGTTGGAATAAAATGGCGTGCGGATCAGATCTTCCCGGAATCCCGGCAAGGTTCGCAATGCCGCTCCCAACACGCCTCCCAATGCTCCGCCAGCCATCAGCCCAGAGGCAATAATCACCCCGCGCGATCTCACTCTGTCACCCGCCTCACCTCCCGCCTTATCCGCGCGTTTGTTCAGCCAGTCTGACAAAAATCCTCCCACCAGCGCCGGCGTGTTCAGCTCCAGCGGCAAATACATTCCCAGGGCGAAGATTAATGATGGCTGCCCCAGCATCTCCAGGATCACCGCAATCACCGCCCCCACTCCAAACAACAGGTACGCGATCGGCTGATGGCTCATAAATCCTTCCACCAGCGCCTTCATGATGGACGCTTGCGGAGATGCCAATACGGGCCGCAAGTCCCCTGCCGCCGCTTCTCCAAACTGGAACACCCGGGCCAGCATCACAATCGTCAACCCCACGGCAATCGCCGCCGCGATCACTCCCAGGAATTTCACTTTCTCCTGTGCCGCCGGCGTCGACCCCAGCCAGTATCCTGTCTTCAAATCCGTGATGGTTTGTCCCGATACGGAAAGCGCCGTGCACACCATCCCCGCGATCGCCATCACAAAAAACATTCCCGTCGTGCCACTCAGCCCAAACCTCAGCAACACCGCCGACGAAAAAATGATCGTCAACATCGTCATGCCGGACACGGGATTCCGCGCGATCGTCGCAATTGCGTTCGCCGCCACCGACGTGAAGAAAAACGAAAACACCAGCGTCAGCAATACTCCGGCAATCAACACCCCAGCCGTCACCCGCAAACTTCCCAGCAACAGCGCCACGCCGATCGCCCCGATCACCACCCCGGCAAGAATCGTCGTCATCGAGATGTCGCGATCCGTACGCTCCGGCGTTGCCACTTCGCCCCTCTGGAACACCCGCAGCGCAATCCCGAACGAACTCGCCACCACTCTCAGCGACTTCACAATTCCAAAAATCCCCGCCGTCGCAATTGCTCCCACGCCCACAAATCGCACATAGTTGCGGTAAATCTCCACCGCCGTCATCTTCGCTATCGGAATCGCTGCGGGATATACCGCGCTGTCCAGGTGGCTCCCCACAAACCAAATCAATGGCACCAGCACCAGATTCGACAGGAACCCGCCCGCGCACAGAATCATCGAGCTGCGCAATCCAATCACATAGCCGAGCCCCAAGATGAACCCGATCGCATCGAAGCTCAGCGCCATCCGCGCCCGCTCATTCAGCATCCGGATCACCGGCACAAACCGGAAATCCACGTACTCCTTCCACACCTGAAACGTGGTCACAAACAGGTCGTAGATGCCCGCGATCACCGTCGCTTCCAGCAGCAACTTCGCCTGCGATCCTCCTTTTTCTCCCGTCACCAGAACTTCCGTAATCGCCGTCGCCTCAGGAAAAGGAAGCAACCCGTGCTGTTCCTTCACAAAATAGCGCCGCAAGGGAATCAGGAACATCACCCCAAGGCAGCCGCCCGCCAGACAAATAAAAATCGTCTGCACGGGGTGCGGATTCAATTTCAAAATGTACAGCGCCGGCACCGTGAACACCGCTCCCGCCACCACTCCGCCCGCCACTCCTCCAATCCCCGTGATGATCACGTTCTCCAGCAAACTCGAGCGCCGCCTGTACAACCGCGCCAACCCGATCGCCAGGATCGAAATCGGAATCGCCGATTCCATCACCTGCCCCACCTTCAGCCCCGAATACGCCGCCGCCACCGTGAAAACCACACAGAAAAACACGCCCCAGCCCACCGAACGCAACGTCAGCTCCGGCTCTGTTGCCTCCGCCGCCACCACCGGCTGGTACACTTCTCCCTTCTCCAATGGCCGGTATGCATTGCTTGGCAGCGATCTCTTCTCCGTTTCGCTCATCGCACTCCACCCTCCGCCTGGCTGTCATTTCCACATTTGTAGGGGCACAGCACTGCTGCGCCCCATGTCCGCAAGGTCCCCAAATCTTGTTCTTTTTTTCTTCCTATTTGCCTACGCACGACCCATGGCATTGGTCACGTCGGATGCACCGCTAAAATATGTGGTCTTGCCTCGTTTTCCGGCGCTATGCTGTCTTTCTTCGCCGTCCCGCCATTCACCCTGACTTCCGTCTCCTGCGCATCCACCACCGCAATCGCGGCGATGTTCACGATCTCCTCGACCTCCGCTCCGCGCTGCAGCACGTGTACCGGCTTGGACATCCCCATCAGGATCGGTCCAATCGTTTCCACTCCGCCAATCCGCGCCAGCAGCTTGTAACATGTATTTGCCGAAGTCAGGTCCGGGAAAACCAGTACGTTTGCTCCCCCGTGCAAGCTGGAAAACGGGTAAGTCTCCGCGATGATTTCCGGCACCACCGCTGTGTCCGCCATCATCTCTCCGTCAATCATCAACGCCGGATCGGCCTTGTGTACTAGTTCCACCGCGCGCCGCACCTTCTCTGTTAGCGGGTGCGGCGTGCTGCCAAAGTTGGAAAACGACAGCATCGCCACCCGCGGTGTTTCATTGAACCGCCTTGCCGCTTCCGCCGCGCACAGCGCGATCTCCGCCAGATCCTCCGCGCTCGGCTCTATATTCACCGTGCAATCCGCAAGGAAATACATGTCCCCGCGCCGTGTCACCAGCACATACAATCCGGAAACCTTGTGCAGTCCGGGCCGCGGCTTAATCACCTGCAGCGCCGGCCGGATCGTGTCCCCGAAGTGCTGCATCTCTCCGCCCACCAGTGCGTCCGCGTCTCCCACCTGCACCATTAACGCTCCGAATAGGTTCCGGTTATGGATGAGCTCCTCCGCACCCGAAAGCGTCACGCCGCGACGCTGCCTCAATTCGTACAGCGTTTGAATATACGCCTCGCGCTTCGGCCACGTTGCTGGATCCACGATCTGGATCTTCTCTAGCGGCACGCCCACATCCGCCGCCTTCGCCCGAATCATTTCCGTATCTCCGATGACCATCGGCTGCGCGATCTTTTCCTCCAACAGGATGTGCGCCGCGCGCAGGATTTTCTCGTGCTCTCCCTCCGGAAACACCACACGCCGCGGTTTGCCCTTCGCCTTGTGAATAATCAGCCGCATCCGCTCGTGCGCCTTCCCCAGCAGCCGTTCCAGCCGCTCCCGGTATTCCTCCAGGTTCACAGGCTCGCTCGCCACGCCCGTTTCCATCGCCGCGCGTGCCACCGCCGACGCCTCCCACACCAGCACCCGCGGATCAAACGGTTTCGGCAGGATGTATTCCGGCCCAAACCGCATGCGCTCCACTCCATACGCATGGCATACCGAATCCGGCACGTCTTCCTTCGCCAGCGCCGCCAGCGCCCGTGTCGCCGCCAGCTTCATCTCCTCGTTGATCGCCGTCGCGCGTACGTCCAGCGCTCCACGGAAGATAAACGGGAAGCCCAGCACGTTGTTCACCTGGTTCGGATAATCGGAGCGCCCCGTGGCCATGATCACGTCCTTCCGCGTGGCCAGCGCTTCGTCATAGGTCATCTCCGGATCCGGGTTTGCCATCGCAAACACGATTGGGCGTGCCGCCATCGTTCGCAGCATCTCCGGCGTGAACGCCCCTTTTACGGACAATCCCGCGAACACATCCGCGCCCTTGATCGCCTCTGCCAGCGTGCGCATCGTCGTCTTCTGCGCGAACCGCGCCTTATACGGGTTCATCCCCTCGGCGCGTCCTTCATAGATCACGCCCTTCGTGTCCGCCATGATGATGTTTTCGTGTTTGACTCCCAGCCGCACATAGTGTTCCGCGCACGCAATTCCCGCCGCGCCGCTTCCGTTGAACACCACCCTCACCTTATCGATCGGCTTGCCCACGATCTCCAGCGCATTCAGCAGCGCCGCCCCCGAAATAATCGCCGTCCCGTGCTGGTCGTCGTGAAACACCGGGATCTTCATCGTCTTCTTCAATGTTTCTTCAATGTAGAAACATTCCGGCGCCTTGATGTCCTCCAGGTTGATTCCGCCAAACGTCGGCTCCAGCAATTGGCACACCTTGATCACGTCGTCGGGATTCATCGAATCCACTTCCAGGTCGAACACGTCCACGTCCGCGAATCTCTTGAACAGCACTCCTTTTCCTTCCATCACCGGTTTCCCGGCCAGCGCTCCGATATTTCCCAAACCTAGCACCGCCGTGCCGTTCGATACCACAGCCACCAGGTTTCCTTTCGCCGTGTATTTGAACGCGTCGTGCGGCTCCTTCTGGATCTCCAGGCACGGCTGCGCCACCCCCGGCGTGTACGCCAGGCTCAGGTCTCTCTGTGTACTGCAGGGTTTTGTGGGGGATACTTCAATTTTTCCAGGGCGCGCGCCATAGTGATACGCCAGAGCGTCTGATTTCTGTATCGTCATGTTTTTTCTCCCAACTGCAGGTCCGCAGGCATGTGGGAAGCGTGGCACAGTCACTCCTGACTGTGCTCTTGGGGTTGCTCCCTACCGGCTGGTTGTTAACTCCCTTACTACACTCCCGTATTCAAATACTCATGAATCGCTTTCGCCGCGCGCCGTCCCGCTCCCATCGCCAAAATCACGGTCGCGCTTCCCGTAACAATATCTCCACCGGCAAACACGCCCTTCCTCGACGTTCTCTGCGTTTCTCCATCCGCCTCGATGTATCCCCGCTTGTTCGTCTTCAGCCCCGGCGTTGTGGATTGTATCAGCGGATTCGCGGATGTGCCCGTTGCGATAATCGCCACGCTAAGCGGAACCTCGAATTCCGATCCCTCGATTGGAATCGGCCGCCTTCTTCCCGAAGCGTCCGGCTCGCCCAATTCCATCCGCACGCACCGCGCGCCGCGCAGCCAGCCGCGCCCGTCGTCCAGGAATTCCACCGGATTCGTCAGCACCTGAAAATCGATGCCTTCCTGCTTCGCGTGCTTCACTTCCTCGATGCGCGCTGGCATCTCCGTCTCGCTCCGCCGGTACAGCACGTACGCCTTTTCCGCTCCCAGCCGCCGCGCCGACCGGATTGCGTCCAGTGCCGTGTTTCCCCCGCCAATCACCGCCACATGCTTTCCGCGCAAACTCACCATCGGTTCGTCATAGCGCGGGAATTCATAGGCATGCATCAGGTTGATCCGCGTCAGAAACTCGTTCGCCGAATATACCCTGTTCAAGTGCTCTCCCGGAATATTCAAAAACACTGGCAATCCCGCGCCTGTGGCGATGAACACGGCGTCGAATTCTTCTTCCTCAAACAGCTCGTCAATCGAAACCGTCTTCCCTACCACCACGTTCGTCTCGAACTCTACGCCCATCTTCCGCATCGTGTCGATCTGCTCGCGAATCACTTGCTTCGGCAGACGAAACTCCGGTATCCCGTACACCAGCACTCCGCCAATTTCATGCAGCGCCTCGAACACGTGCACCTGGTGCCCTCTCTGGATCAAATCGCCCGCCGCGCTCAATCCCGCAGGTCCGCTACCTACAATCGCCACTTTCTTGCCCGTCGGCGGCGCATTCGGTGCCGGAGGCGCTCCCGCTTTCTGCTCGTAGTCGGCAACAAACCGTTCCAGATACCCGATCCCCAGCGAATCCACTTTCTTGTGCAGCAGGCAGAATCCTTCGCAGTGATCTTCCTGCGGGCACACGCGCCCGGTGATTGCAGGCAGCACGTTGCCCTCTCGAATCTTCGCCGCCGCGCCCAGATAATCGCCCTTCACGATCAGCTTCACGAAATCCTTCACCTTCACGCCTACCGGGCAATAGTCCACGCAGGTGGGCTTCGCGCATTCCAGGCAGCGCAGCGCCTCTTGCCGCGCCAACTCCATCGAGTATCCCAGGTTCACTTCCGTAAAATTCATCACCCGCAATTCCGCGGCTTGTTCCGGCATACCCTGCCGCGGTATCTTCATCCGCTCTTTCATCGGCACCGGGTTCGCGGACACTTCCTTCGCCGGGCTCACAGCTTGCCTCCCGCAATCACCACCGGTGCCTCATTCTCCGCGCCGCCTTCGCAGGCATGCTGGAATCTCTCCAGCGATTCCTTCTCCGCGTCTCGATACATCCTGTTCCGCTGCATCAGTACTCCAAAATCCACCTGGTGCGCGTCAAACTCCGGCCCATCCACGCACGCAAATTGACTCTTCCCGCCCACCAGCACCCGGCACCCTCCGCACATCCCCGTTCCGTCAATCATGATCGGGTTCAAGCTTACGATTGTCTTGATCCCATGCTCGCGCGTCAGGTCCGCCACCGCTTTCATCATCGGCACTGGCCCCACCGCCAGCACCTGGTTAATCTTCTCGCCTGCGCCAATCAGTTCCCGCAGCTTGTCCGTCACCAATCCCTTTTCCCCGTAACTCCCGTCATCCGTCGTCACGTACAGCGCGTCGCTCACTTCTCTCATCTCTTTTTCCAGCAGCACCAGCTCCCGGTTCCGTCCTCCCAATATCGTCAAGATTCGGTTGCCCGCGCGCTTCAACGCCGCCGTCGTCGGATACGCCAGTGCTGTTCCCACTCCGCCTCCCAGCACCGCCACGGTCCCGTATTTCTCAATCTCCGACGGTTTTCCCAGCGGCCCCACCACGTCCAATATCGCCTGACCCTTTTCCATCGCATTCAATTCGTACGTCGTCTTCCCCACGGCCTGCACCACAATCCGGATCGTCCCTTTTTCCCTGTCCGAACTCTCAATCGTAATCGGGATGCGTTCGCCCCGTTCATGCAGCCGCAAAATCACAAACTGTCCCGCCTGGTGTTTCTTCGCAATCCGCGGGACATCAATCACAAACCGCTTGATCCCCGGCGCTATGAATTCCGCATCCAAGATTCTGTACATGCCCACCCTTTCCTGTTTCGATTTGTTCCTGCCACTTTACAATCTCATCGCACCGCCACTGGGTCGTCCATCACTCCCACCGGCGGCAATATCTCTGTTCCTTCAGACCCGCCCAGCGCCAGCGCGATACTTTCGGGCGCCGTAATCAGCGCGCGCTTTCCTCCTGCTTCCAGGTACGCCAGCGCCGCTTCCACTTTCGGTCCCATGCTCCCCGCGGGAAATTCGCCGTGCATCAGGTACTCGTGCGCCTTGGCCCAGCTTACATGAAAGAGCGGCCTCTCGTTTTCCTTTCCATAATTCAAGTACACATGTTTCACGCCCGTCGAAAACAGGAGCAAATCCGCTTCCAAATCCCTCGCCAGCAGCGCCGAGCACCGGTCCTTGTCAATCACCGCCTCGCTTCCGCGCAACCGCCCTGCCCGCCGCACCACGGGAATTCCTCCGCCACCCGCTGCAATCACCACAAATCCCGCGTCCAGGCATGCCCGGATCGCCTCGATCTCATAAATCCTTCGCGGGTGCGGCGAAGCCACCACTCTCCGCCATCCGCGTCCCGCATCTTCCACCACTTTCCAGCCAAACTGGTCCCGCCTCTGCTCCGCTTCCTCTCGCCGGTAAAATGGCCCAATCGGTTTGTCCGGCCGCAGAAACGCCGGGTCGTCTGCATCCACAATTACCTGCGTGATCAAGCTCACCACCTTCTGCGGCATTCCTTTTTCATACAGCGTGTTGTCCAGCGTCTGCTGCAGCAGGTACCCCATCGCTCCTTCGGTCTCCGCGCCGCAAACGTCCAGATGTTGTGGCCCTTTCGTTCCGTTCTCTCTTTCCGATCGCAGCAGCGCCTCGCCCACTTGCGGCCCGTTTCCGTGCGTCACCACCACGCGGTAACCCTTCTGTTGCACCGCGGCGATTCCTTCACACGTCTCCTTCGCGTGCGCCTGTTGTTCTTCAAACGTGCCGCGCTCGTTTTCCCGCGTCAACGAGTTGCCGCCTATCGCAATCACCGCAATCGGTTTCATCGCCCTTCCCGCATCCTCTTATTTCGCCTGTCACGAAAATAATTGTCATCCCGGCTTGCCCGCATTCCGTCAGGGCACGACTTCAGTCGTGCCTTAAGACGTCTGAGGTCAACCCGGCTTCAGCCGCTGAGGGCCGCTTTCTGCAACTCCCCAGCAACCCTCATTCCCTAACCACCAATCGTTACTTCTTCCCGTTTCCCTCTTCCTGTCCCGCCAGCAAGGCCAGCAAAATCGCCTTGTGCGCGTGCAACCGGTTCTCCGACTGTTCCAAGGCCACCGACTGCAATCCATCCAGCACTTCGTCCGTCACTTCTTCCCCGCGATGCGCCGGCAGGCAATGCATGAACAGCGCATCAGCGGGCGCCATATCCATCAGGCGCTCGTTCACCTGATATCCCGCAAAATTCCTCCGCCGCTCTTCGGTTTCTTCTTCCTGCCCCATGCTTGTCCATACGTCCGTGTACACAGCATCCGCGGTACTCAACACTTCCTTCGCCTCTTGCACCACTTCGATCTCCGCTCCAGTGCTCGAAGCGTCCGCCCGCGCTTCAGTCAGTATGTCCGCATTCGGCTCGTAACCCAGCGGGCACACCATCGTGAAGTTCATGCCCACTTTTCCCGCCGCGTGCGCCAGCGAAAGCGCCACGTTGTTTCCGTCTCCAACGTACACCAGGTGGAGCCCCTTCAATTCGCCCTTGGCTTCCCGGATCGTCAGCAGGTCGGCAATCGCCTGGCACGGGTGCAGCAGGTCCGTCAGCGCGTTGATCACCGGCACGCGCGCTTCGTGCGCCAACTCTTCCAGAAGCGCCTGCGAGAACGTGCGCACAATCATCACGTCCACCCACCGTGACAGGTTCCGCGCCACGTCTGCCACGCTTTCCCGCTTCCCCAGCCCGATATCTCCCGGCGCCAGGTACACAGCGTGGCCGCCCAGCTGCTCGAATCCCACTTCAAACGTGACCCGTGTCCGCAGCGACGGCTTCTCAAAAATCAGCGCCGCCATCTTTCCTTGCAGCGCTGTCGCGAACATCTTCGGATGCGCTTTCACTTCCGCCGCCAGCTTCAGCAGCCCTTCCATCTCCGTGATTGTCAGGTCGTGCAGCGACAGGAAGTCCCGCTTATGTGCTCCCATCGCGGGTTTCAGATGCCACGGCGTTACTGTGGGCGTCACGCCCAGGCGTTTGCGGTACATGTGCGTCTCCTCTCATCCCACCTTCACTTCCACTTCTTTCGTCACGAATCGCCGCATCACATCCGCCAGCGTCAGCTTTCCGCGTTCCGCCACTTCATACGTCACCCGCAGCGACGGCTGACCAATCGCGATCACGTGCCGCAAATCAATCGGCGTCGCGATCAGCACAAAGTCGCATGGCGTCAGCCGGATCGTCTCCTGCAAATCCGCCAGTTGCTTCTCGCTGTAGCCCATCGCCGGCAGCAGCGCGCCCACGTGCGGGAACTTCACGAATGTATCCCGTAGGCTTCCCACCGTGTACGGCCGCGGGTCCACCAGTGTTGCCCCCGCTCTTTGCGCGCCAATCACGCCCGCGCCCAGCGTCATCTCTCCATGCGTCAAGGAAGGCCCGTCCTCGATCACCAGCACCCGCTTCCCGTGCAGTTTCTGTGCCTCTTCCACCATCACCAGCGATTCCGCCTCGATAATTTCCGCCTTCGGATTCCGCTGCTGCACGTTTTCCCGTACCGTCTCGATCGCATCCGGGAGCGCCGAATCCACTTTGTTGATTACCACCACATTCGCTCGCAGCAAATTCACTTCGCCCGGGTGATACAGCACTTCATGCCCCGCGCGGTGCGGGTCCACCACCACGATTTCCAGGTCCGGAAACACGAACGGCGTATCGTTGTTCCCGCCGTCCCAGATGATCACGTCCGCTTCCTTTTCCGCTTCCGCCACGATCGCCGCGTAGTCCACTCCCGAGTAAATAATCGTTCCGCTCTGCACGTGCGGCTCGTACTCTTCCCGCTCTTCAATCGTGCACTGCTCGCGGTCCATGTCTTCCACCGTCGCGAACCGCTGCACCCGCTGCTTCTTCAAATTTCCGTACGGCATCGGATGCCGGATCGCCACCGTCTTCAGTCCCCAATCCTTCAGCAGCTTCGCCACGCGCCGTGATACCGGGCTCTTCCCGCAGCCCGTACGAGTCGCGCAGATGGACACCACCGGCACCGTCGCCGGCAACATCGTTCGCTCCGCGCTCAACATATGAAAATCCGCTCCCGCCGCCAGCGCCCGCGACGCCAGGTTCATCACCTTCACGTGCGATACGTCGCTGTACGAAAACACCGCCACATTCGCTTTCTCGTCCCGGATCAATCGCTCCAGCTCTTCCTCCGGCACAATCGGGATTCCATCCGGATACATCGGCCCGGCCAATTCCGCCGGGTATTTCCTTCCTGCTATGTCCGGTATTTGTGTTGCCGTGAACGCCACTACGTGGCTCGTGGGATCTTCGCGGTAGCACACGTTGAAATTATGAAAATCACGGCCTGCTGCTCCTAAAATCACAATTCGTTGTTGCATAATTACCTCCGGCGAGGAGTCACGAGGGACCATTTAGAAGAGCCATGTAGTAAGGAAGGCCCTGAACGCAGTTCCAGTATTACGTTCACCAAGCATGCAAGCCGAAAGCCACCCAAGCCGTGCATGTCGTTTAAGTAATACTCTCTATTTAAATGACTTATGGAAGCCTTGGGAACGGATTTTCCACCCTCGCACCTCCCTCCTGAGAATAGCAACCCAACCCCTACCCCACCCTGCGCCAATCCACCCACCCCCGCCAGCCTTCCGCGGAGTGTAAATTGCCCCAAAGTCCAGCCTTTCCTAGCTCTTGTAGAGGCCGCCTTCTGAGGCGGTCCGCAAAGTAAACCCCGTCCCGGACGCCATTCTCTGGCTAGCTCGTTGCAATTTGGGGTGCAGCACCTCCGGCTGCAGGAGACCGCGAGTTTCTGCAGACTGGAACGGCGCGGGACAGACGGATTGCGGGCAATGAATGAGAATGTCGGCGCGCCGACATTATTAAAATAATTATATAACAAATATAAATCCGAGTTAGTGGGGTTTCATTTCAAGCTGGGAATGACGTCCGGAATCAGAAAGTTAGCGCAGGTATTTTCGAATGAAATGAGGCAAATTCACGTGGGCCATGTGCCAGATTTCGAAATTAGCGCCGAATGACGTGCAAAAAAGCCGCTTCAGATTCATGAAGAGCGCAAGCATGGGGTAGGCCCAGCGGTTTCGGTTTACAAGAAACTTCGACGGCCTACTCCTCGCTCTCCCCCACACTAAAATACGTGCAATCCGGATGCTGAAATACCAGCGCGCTCACACTCGCTTCCGGGTCCATCATGAAGCCTTCCGTCAACTGCACGCCGATCTCTTCTGGCCGCAGCAAGCTCCAGAGTCCCGCTTGGTATTCCAATTCGGAGCAAGCGGGATAACCAAAGCTGTAGCGTTTTCCGCGATACCGCGAAGTGAACCGCTGCGCCATCGTCATATCCGCCGGGTCGGGGAAGCCCCAATCCTCGCGGATTCGCCGGTGCAGCCATTCCGCGCAGCCTTCCGCCGTTTCAATCGCCAGCGCCTGCAATCCATGCGACTTGAAATAATAGCCGTCCTTCTTGGCCTTCTCCGCGCGCTCCCGTATGCCCTCGCCTGCCGTCACTACAAACACAGCCACATGATCCCGCTGCCCATCGCGAGCAGGCAGCACGTAATCGCTCAAGCACAATTGGTCCCCAATCTTCTGCCGCCGGAATTTCCACGTATGCACCGGCTCCGCGCCGCCCGGAGCGAACAGATGCAACGCCTCGCCATCCGCCTCCGCCTCAAAAAACTGCCACACCGCGCGAACCTTCATGTATGTCGCGGCTTCGTTCTTCACTTCTTCCATCCCGTTGAACAACTCCACCGCCTTCTCTTCACGCGCGGCTAGATGTTTCTCGAAGTCTCCGCGATATCCCATGTGCCGTCCATACAACATGTACGGATTCACGTAACTCCAAACCTCGCGCAAATCCGGCACCAGCCGCACCTTGCGCTCCAGGGTACTCACCTTGGGTATCGGCAAATCCGTGCGCACCTTCGGCGAACGCGTCACGCGCGGCTTTTCCGCGATCTTCACCGTCGTCGTCACGCTTACGCCATTTCCGGAAATCGCGTGCTCGCTCAACGCGCGTTCCCGAGTCGCAGGGTCCATCAATTCATTCATCAGGCGCAGCCCCGTCATCGCATCCTTCGCATAGCACACCGCGCCGCCATAGCTCGGCGCAATCTTCTGTTGCGTAAATTTCGCGCTCAGCGCCGCTCCGCCCACCAGCAGCGGCACGCCAATCCCCGCGTCCTTCAAATCGTTCGCGGTAATCACCATCTGCTGCGCGCTCTTCACCAACAATCCCGACAAGCCAATCGCATCCGGCTTGTGCTCCTGAAACGCCTCAATCAACTTGTCCGGTGGCACTTTGATCCCCAGGTTCACCACGTCGAACCCGTTGTTCTTCAAAATAATTTCCACCAGATTTTTCCCGATGTCGTGGACGTCTCCCTTCACGGTCGCCAGCACCACTTTCCCGCGCTTCGCCGTGTCCGCCTTTTCCATGAACTGTTCCAGGTGGCTCACCGCCGCCTTCATCGCTTCCGCGGACTGCAGCACTTCCGCCACAATCAGTTCATTCGCGTTGAACAGCCGTCCCACCTCCGCCATTCCGTCCATCAACGGCCCATTAATAATCTCCAGCGGCGGCGTGCCTTCCGCGCGTTTCCGCTCCAGGTCATCCACCAATCCGTCGCGCGTCCCTTCGATGATGTAGTTCGATAGCCGCGTGTCCAGCGGCACATCCGCCGCCTTCAACTTCTCCTTCTTCTTCGTCGTGCGGAAGTGCTCCGTGATCGCCGCAATGTGAAACTGGTTCAGCGCCGCCTTCTGCTCCTTGCTTTGCTCTCGCCAGTCCGTCGGCGCGCTCAGCAACAATGCCCTCTGCGGATGTCCCGCCGGCACTTCCTTCGGCGGGTGCTGGAACAACAAATTCTCCGCCAGCCGCCGCTCGTGCTCCGGAATCGAAGCGAATCGCTCCAGCCTCTCCGTATTCACGATCGCCAGATCCAGCCCGGCCTTCGTGCAGTAGTACAGAAATACCGAGTTCACCACCTCGCGCGCGCCCGCAGGCAATCCAAACGACACATTGGAAATTCCCAGTATCGTCCGCGTGTCCGGCAGCGCCTGTTTGATCAGCCGGATTCCCTCCATCGTTTCCACCGCGCCGCCGATATAATTTTCGTCGCCCGTCGCGCACGGAAACACCAGCGGGTCGAACACGATATCTTCCGGTGCCATCCCGTATTTCTTGGTCAGCAATTCGTAAGACCTCTGCGCAATCGCCAGCTTGCGTTCCCGGGTGAACGCCTGCGCCTGTTTCGGGTCTTCGTCAATACAGCCCACCACAATCGCCGCGCCAAAGTCGTGCGCGATCGGCACCACCTTCTCGAACTTCTCCTCGCCATCTTCCAGGTTAATTGAATTGATTAGCGATTTGCCCTGGCAGTACGTGAGCGCCAGTTCCACCGCCGTCGGGTCCGTCGTGTCAATCATGATCGGCGTCTTGATCTTGCGAATCAGCTTTTCGTAAAACGGCGGAATGTCTCTCTTCTCGTCTCGCTCCGTGCTCTGCAGGCACACATCCACAATGTGCGCCCCGCCCTTCACTTGACGCCGCCCGATTTCCGTCGCTTCTTCCCATTTTTCTTCCGCCACCAGGTTCTTGAACAACCGCGACCCGATGACGTTCGTGCGTTCGCCCACCAACAGAGGCCGCGTCTGCTCATCCGCCTCAATCGTCTCAATCCCCGAATAGATAGCCCGGTGCGCCTCCGCCGGAGGCACCCGCGGTTTCTTCCCCTCCACCATCTGCGCCAGCGCCCGGATGTGCTTCTCAGTGGTGCCGCAGCACCCGCCCACTATGTTCAACCAGCCATGGTCCACGAACTTTCCAAGCTGCGCCGCGAAAGTCGCCGGTGTCTCTCCGTATTTTCCCTCTTCATCCGGCAGACCTGCGTTGGGATAGCAGGACACGAATTCGCTCGTCAGCGTGCTCAACGTCCGAATATGGTCGGTCATGAACTCCGGCCCGGTGGCGCAGTTCATTCCAAACGCCAACGGATGCGCGTGCTTCAGCGAAGCCCACATCGCTTCCACCGTCTGCCCCGCCAGCATCGAGCCCATCGGCTCGATGGTCACGGAAACGATGAAGGGAATTGCCGCCCCTATTTCTCTCCCCAGTTTCTGAATCGCCAGGATCGCGGCCTTGATGTTCCGCGTGTCCTGACACGTTTCTACCAGCAGCAAATCTGCCCCGCCCTCCACCAAGCCCTTGGCCTGCACGTAATACGAATCCCGCAGCCCCTCAAACGTCACGCCCCCCGTCACCGTGATCGCCTTCGTCGTCGGCCCCATCGACCCGGCAACAAACCGCGGCTTGCCGGGCGTGGAGAACTCTTCCGCCGCCTGCCGCGCCAGCACTGCTGCCCGCTTGTTCAACTCGTGCGCATCTGCCCGGAGCCCATATTCCGCCAGCACCAGCGGTGTTCCGCCAAAGCTGTCCGTTTCGACAATGTCCGACCCGGCCTCAAAATACTTTCGGTGAATATCCAGCACCACGTCCGGCCGCGTCCGCACCAGGTTCTCGTTACACCCCTCCAGCGCCGCGCCGCCGAAGTCCGCCGCGGTCAGGTTGCGTTGCTGCAGCATCGTGCCCATCGCGCCATCCAGCACCAGGATGCGTTCCGCGAGCAGCTCACGCAAAACCTTTTCGGATTCCTGCAAGTTCCTCATGCGTTCCTTCGATACCTCATCCCGCTCCCTACTGCAGCTTTCCGCGGTGTAGGGTATCCCTCTATTTTACTTGGCCTGTCCCCATAACCGAACCCCTTTTCGCCGGTACTTTCGCCCTGTCTTTGCCACCAGACCCGGCCCCCTCCCTGCCTAATCCCCTGAAAATACGCCGAATCTGTCATTGACCACTCGTTAACACATGTCCCCAAGGTCCTTGCCCATTGGCCTTGCTTTCTCTACCCTGAAGTACAGTGGCCAATAAACGCATGTCCCCGAAACTTACAGTCTGTTTGCTTTCCCCGCACCCCCTGGTGCTCTCTGAATTTGAACGCTTGCTCGGCAAAGCCTCCCAGTTCAAGGTCATCGCCAAGCAACTTGAATCCACACTGGCTCCCGATCTGCGCAATATCGAGCCTCCTAAGGCTCAGGTCTATGTAATTGATGCGCACGCGGCGAAGCAGGCTACTGGGGCGCTTCTCACGAATATTCTGGAGCGCTACTCCGATGCTCGCCTGATTGTCGTGGGGGACTCCGTCAACGAAGCCAACGCTTATTCGTTGCTCCGTCTTGGCGTGAAGGGCATTCTCACCTACGCCGAAGCGCGCGACCAACTTTCCCGGGCACTTCCGTTGGTTTCCAATGGGGGCTTCTGGGTGCCGCGTTCCGTGCTCTCCGGCTTCGTGGATTCCATCCTCACCAGCCAGGGCCGCCGCCTGAAGACCGACACTGTCACCAATCTTAGCCGCCGGGAACAGGAAGTCCTGGACTCCTTGCTGGAGAATCTTTCCAACAAGGAAATCGCCAGCAAGCTCAATATCGCGGAACGCACCGTAAAATTCCACGTCTCCAATCTTCTGAATAAATTCGGCGTGCGCCGCCGCGCGGACCTGATCCTGCTTACCTTCCAGCGCCGCCTGTCTCAGGCCTAACCAGCTTCATGTTTTGTAGGGGTCCAGCACGCTGGACCCCATCTCGGCAAGGTCAAATGCGCTATGCGGTTTATCCAGGTCCTCAATCGCCAATTTTATATCGGACGATGCACCACAACGCCTGCACTCCATCCTTCCACGTGATCTTCTTCCCCTCTTCGTAGGTGCGGCCCGCATAGCTGATAGGCACCTCGTACACGCGCCAATTCCCTTTGGCGATCTTCGCGGTAATCTCCGGCTCAAATCCAAAGCGGTCGGACTTCACCTGTATCCCCTTCAACACTTCGCGACGGAACACCTTATAACAGGTCTCCATGTCCGTCAGCTTCAGGTTGGTGGCTACATCCGAAAGCAGGGTCAAAAACTTGTTCGCCGCGTAATGCCAGAAATAATGCACTCGCTGCGGCCCGCCCAGAAAGCGCGAGCCAAACACCACGTCCGCGCGCCCGTCCAGAATCGGCTCCAGCAATTTCCCATAATCCCGCGGGTCGTATTCCAGGTCGGCGTCCTGGACCAGCACAATGTCCCCCGTAACCTGCGCGAATCCCCGCCTCAACGCCGCGCCCTTGCCCTGATTCGCTCCTTGAAATAAAAAGCGCATCTCGCGCAGATCAATCGGATCGCCGCCATCCGTCGCGGCCGCCTGGCTTTCCCCTTTTGCCTGCAGTTCCGCCATGCCCTGCAGGATTTCGCGCGTGCCATCCGTGGAGCAGTCGTCAATCACCAGGATTTCTTTGCGCATCTCCGTTTCCTGCACGCGGCGCAGGATTTCGCAGATGGTGTCCTTCTCGTTGTAAACGGGAATCACTACCGAAAGTTTGGCATCCAGCATTGCTGCGGGGTTTTTCCGTGATGGTGTCATAGAGTAATCCAGATTGTAGCGGTGCCTCTCCTTGCCGTAAAGTTCCGTCACCGACGAATTTGGCGCTGGACAGCGCGCAGGCTGCTTCGCGGCAACTCTGCTGTATGGTTAAATAGAATCAGCAAGCTTCGCGAACATGCCCACTTTTTACATTGAACAATTTGGCTGCCGCGCCACGAAAGCCGACGGCGCTGCCATCGAACGCCAATTGCGCGAACAGGGCTGCCAACTCACCTCTGAGGCACGCGCTGCCGACGTCGTCGTGTTGAACACTTGCACGGTCACCGCTGCCGCCGATACGCAGGCGCGCGACGCCATTCGCAAACTCCACGCCGCCAATCCTTCGACGCGCATCATCGTCACAGGCTGTTATGCCCAACGCGCTCCAGAAGAGCTTGCCGTTCTTCCCGGCGTTTCCTTCGTCGTAGGCAATTCCCACAAGCCGCAAATCCCCAATCTCGTGAACTCGATTCACGCCTGTACTACTCCCCGCGATTCATCCGAATTTCCGCTGCTTCCCGTGCTGCCTGCCGGCATGCTTGCGCCTGAAGAAGCCACTGCGCGCATCCTCACCGGCGACATTTCCGATCTTACCGATGTGCTTGTCGCTCCCGTCCTGGGCGGGGAAGGGAATCACACGCGCCCGACTCTCAAGATCCAGGATGGCTGCAACTCCCGCTGTTCCTTCTGCGTGATTCCTTTTGTTCGCGGGAAGTCGCGCAGCCTGCCTCCCGAAAAAGTCGTCGAGGAGGTCCAAAACCTGGCGGCATCCGGCTACCGCGAAATCGTTCTCAGCGGCATCAATCTCGGCGCCTACGGCCGCGACCTTTCTCCCCGCGCAGATTTCCTCGCCCTTCTGCAACGTATTCTCGATGAGACTTCTCTCGAACGCTTGCGCGTCAGTTCCATCGAGCCGCTCGATGTTTCGCTCTCCCTCATCGATCTCATCGCTTCCACCGATCGCCTTACGCCGCATTTCCACATGCCGCTGCAATCCGCTTCGGACCGCATCCTTGCCGCCATGCATCGCTGGTATCGCGCCGAACACTACGCCCGCCGCGTCGAACTCATTCACGAGCGACTGCCCCACGCCGCCATCGGCGCCGACGTCATTACCGGATTCCCGGGCGAAACCGAAGCCGATCACGAAGCCACGATGCGTTTCATCGCCGAGCGCCCCTTCACCTATCTGCACGTCTTCTCCTATTCGCAGCGTCCCGGCACAAAAGCCGCAGCTCTGCCTGATCAGGTTCCTGGCGGCGTTATCAAGCGCCGCGCTCGCGAATTGCGCGCCCTGGCGGAAACCAAATCCGCGGAGTTTCGCGCCTCGCAAATCGGCCGCACCCTTCGCGTCCTCACATTGCGCCGCGGCCCGCTTGATGATCCTTGCTGCACCCCAGGAATCTCCGAAAACTATCTCGCGATCCAGCTTCCTTTCGCATTAACATCCAATGAACTCTTCACGGCCCGGGTTACTCACGTCGAAGGTAAGAATCTTTGCGCCGTGCCGCTCGAGCCGGTGCTTGCCGTTCCAGAAACGAGCTAACTCATTCTCATGCGCATACTCGGTATCTCCACCATTGGTCGCGGCTCCGCAGTTACCCTGCTCGACGAAAAATCCATTCTCTTCGCCATCGAGGAAGAAAAGCTCAATCGCCTCCAGGACTCCCTCGAAATTCCCCGCCTCGCGTTGGCCCGCTGCCTCCACGAAAATCAGTTGAAGCTGGCGGACTGCCGCGCAATCGCCCTTGCCGACCGCAACGCTTCTCTCCACCATTCGCGCTCGCGCAAACGCGCCCCGCGCTCACCGTTCGAGGACATGCTACTTCCGCTGCTTCGTGGCGGCCCACGCCTTTCGCGCTTCGATCACCATCTTTGCCACGCCGCCAGCGCCTACTACACCTCCGGCTTCGATCGCGCCCTTATCCTCACTCTTGATTTGGGCGCCAATTCGCAATCCGGCCTGGTGGCGCTTGGCGATGGCGACGAAATTGAAGCGCTGCACTCGATGAAGTTTCCCGATTCGCTGGGCTGGTTCTATTCGCGTGTCACGGAACTCGCCGGGCTCCGTTCCCGCCGCGATGAACACAAGCTGCAGTGGCTCAGCAAGGACGGCGAGCCGGAATTTCTCCCCGTCTTCCGGAAGCTGTTTACGTGGAAACCTACCGGCGCGCCTGCACTAAATCGCCGCTACTTTGCCAGCGGCCCCGATCACCGCGGCATTTTTTCGCCGCAGTTTTATCGTGAAATCGGCCTCTCCTCGCGCGGCCATGCGCCGGGGCCCGTCGTGCGCGCAAACCTTGCCCGCAGCGCCCAGGATTTCCTGGAGGAAGTTGTCCTGCAACTCGCGACGAATTTCGCGGAACGCACCAACGCCCGCTCGCTTTGCCTGGCCGGCGGCATCTTCCTGAACGTGCTCCTGGTCCACGCGCTGGAAGCACGGGGCCCATTCGAGCGCGTTTACGTGCAGCCTGTTTCCGGCAATGCGGGCACGGCCCTCGGCGCGGCTTATCTTTCGCGCAAAAAAATCACCGGGCACTCTGGGCGCGCGCCGCTCTTCAGCCTCGCCGTCGGCTTGCACGCCAGTTCGCAGGAAATGAAAGCCGTCCTCGACAATTGCAAAATTTCCTACCGCTATCTTTCTGGCGAAGAGCAAACCGTGGAGGAGTCCGCGCGGTTGCTGCTGCGCGACAAGATCATAGGCTGGTTTCAGGGGCGCACGGAGTTCGGCCACCGCGCCCTCGGCAACCGCAGCCTGCTGGCTTCGCCCTTTTCCGAATACGTCCTGGAAAACGTCAACGAGTATGTCAAGCATCGCGAGGAATTTCATCCCTTTGCGCTTTCCGTCCCCGCCGAACGCGCCGCCGAATATTTCGATGCTTCGCCGAATTGCCGCTTCATGACTTCGCTGGGCACGCTGACGAATCCGATCGGCGGGCTGGAGCGCTTTGCGTTCCACGGAAACCTGGTGCGCGTCCATACCGTCGAACAGCACGCCAATCCGCTCTTCTGGAAGCTGCTGCACAAATTCGGGGAAACCGCCGCCGCCCCGATCCTGGTTAACACTTCTTTCAATCTTTTCGGGGAGCCCCTCGTCACCGACCCGCGCGGCGCGGTTCGCAGCTTCTATTGCGCCGGCATTGACGCGCTCGCCCTTGGTCCGTTCCTGCTGGTGAAGTAATGGTAGCCTTTGTAGCGGCCGCCTTCCGAGGCGGGCGCACGAAAAAAGCCGCAGGGCTCGCGGACTCGCTATCCCTCGAAAATCACTTGCGCGAACGCCTGCTCCGCTGTGTGCGTGATGCTTACCGCAATGTTCTTCACGCCCATTGCATCGGCAATCTTTTTGGCTTCGCCCTTCAACGACAGTGTTGGCCGGCCGCCTTTCACGCGGACCACTTCCACGTCCACCCAGCGTACTCCGCGGCTCCAGCCTGTTCCCAGCGCTTTCATGGCCGCTTCCTTTACCGCGAACCTGCCCGCGTACCGTTCATACTTGTTCTTGAACTGCTCGCAGTATGCTACTTCGCCCGGCGTATACACGCGCCGCAGAAACCTTTCCCCTTGCGCGTCGATCACCGCCTGGATGCGCTTGACTTCCGCGACATCAATGCCCAAACCAACGATCATTCCGCTCTCCATCCTCGACCCGATTATACTGTCAGGACCATGCCGCCACGGAAATCATCTGCGAAAAAGCCTGCACACGGCAAACGCGCCATCCAGCCCTCGCTTCTTCTTTTGCGACCCTGGGTGATGCGCCATTCCCGCGGCTTGCAAATTCTTCAACTCGCGCCCTTCCGCAAACTTCCCTGGCTCGTCCACGGATTCAGCACGCGTCCCGGCGGGGTCAGTACCCTCGAAGGCCAGCAAGTTTTGAATCTTGGCTTCATGGAGTGGGACACACGCGAAAACGTCACCGAGAATCGCCAGCTCTGGCAATCCGCCCTGGGCGCTGAATCTTTCACGCTCGCGCCGCTCAAGCAGATTCACTCCGACGCTATCCACCTTTTCTCCGCCGCGCCCGCGCACCCCTGCAAGGGCGACGCCTCCACCACGAATCACCCCGGCTTGCTGCTCGGCGTGCAAACGGCCGACTGCGTTCCCATTCTTCTCGTTGACCCGAAGAAACGCGCCGTCGCCGCCATTCATGCGGGTTGGAAAGGCACGCTGGCCCGGATTGCCGAAAAGGCGGTTGGCCGGATGCGCCTGGAATTGGGCAGCAAGCCCGCTGATCTCCTCGCCGCGATCGGTCCTTCGATTGGCGCTTGCTGCTACGAAGTTGGCGCGGACTTCGTCACGAAATTCTCCGCGCAATTTGCCGATGCCGGCGATTATTTCGATGAACCGCGCAGCGGCGATGAACCCAATCCTTTGCAGTGGCTCAACATGGCGCCCCCAGGCCACCAGCCGCCACCGCGCAATGTGCACCTCGATCTTCCCAAAGCCAATCGCGCGCAACTTCTTGCCGCCGGGCTGCGCGTGCAAAACATTTTTTCCAGCGGACTTTGCACCGCCTGCCACACCGATTTTTTCTTCAGCCACCGCAAGGAAGCCGGCCTCACCGGCCGCCTCATGTCAGTCATTGGGGTTCGACGGTAAGCTCGGAATTTTCTCTAAGGAAGAATGGCGAGCGGGGCATTCTTCACTTCGATCAGCGCCAACTGGCCGCACGCTGCCATCACATCGCGGCCGCGCGAATAGCGCACAAAAGCCGGCACCCCGCGCTCGGTCAGGATTCTGCGGAACTCCTCGATCTTCTCTGCGCTCGATTCCTTGTACGGCAATTCTCCGGGATTCCACGGAATCAAGTTCACTTTCACGCTCGGGAGCGGCGCCAGCATGCGCACCACGCGCCGCGCATCCTGCGGCGCATCATTCACTCCGCCCAGCATTACGTACTCAAACGTCAGGTGTTCCCAGCTTCGGAGCGGGTAGGCCCGGCACGCCTCCAGCAGCACTTTCAGCGGATACTTCTTATTGATGGGCATCAACACGTTGCGTTGTTCATCGTTCGACGCATTCAGCGAAATCGCCAGCTTTGGCCGCACCGGTTCTTTCCCCAGGCGCTCCATTCCCGGCACGATGCCGCTCGTCGAAAGTGTCACATGCTTTGGAGAAAGTCCCAAGCCCTCTTTGTCCAGCAGAATCCGCACCGCCGCCATCACATTTTCAAAATTGAGCAGCGGCTCGCCTTGCCCCATCAGCACCACATTTGTCCGTCCGGCCAATCCGCTCTCTTCCAACTCATCTGCTTCATCGCCCACTATCTCGCCTTTGTTCTTTTCTGGAGCCTCGCCCATTTCCTTCAGTGGCACCAGCACTTGGCCCACAATCTCTCCCGCCGTCAAATTCCGAATTAATCCCAGTTGCGCCGTGAGGCAAAACTGGCAATCTACCGCGCATCCAGCCTGCGTCGAAATGCAAATCGTCTGCCGCCCCTCGCTCGGCATAAACACAGCTTCCACCGCCGCCGGGCTTTGCCGCTTCTGTCTGCTCTTCTCTGTGGACTCTGCGTTCTCTGTGTTCTCTGCGTTAAAGTCTTTTCCCGCCGGTCCGATCCCAAACAAATACCGTACGGACCCATCCTTCGATAGATACCTCTTCCGCACCTCCGGCAAAGTGATCGTAGCCTCGCGCCCCAGCTTTTCCCGCAGCGCCCCCGGCAGATTCGTCATCCCCGCCACATCGAATCGCCGCTCCGAATACAGCGCGTGGTAAATCTGCCCGCCGCGATACTCGGGCTCCCCCAGGCTCTTGCAGTAAGCCCGCAATTCATCCTGCGATTTTCCCAGCAATTCCATCCGTGCCTCACCCTTCCCTCACCATTCTCTCATTAACAGGAACAAATCCACCCGAGGCTGCCCGCCTCTCGCTTTGCCTCTGTGAAACTAACGTAACTCCCTGCAAATAGAAGATTTACTCCCTCTCTTCGCAGTGCCCCACTCGCCACTCGCCTCTCTCTCCTCCATGTGCAACAATACTTTCATGGTCTCTAACGTCCGAGACATCCAGCGCCATGCTCTGCCAAACGGCCTCATCGTGATTACCGAGACCATGCAACACGTCCGCTCCGTCTCCGTCGGTATCTGGGTGCGCAACGGTTCCCGCCGCGAAGATGCTGGCGAAAACGGGCTGGCCCATTTCCTGGAGCACATGGTCTTCAAAGGCACCGAGCGCCGCTCCGCCGAAGATATCGCCCGTGAAATGGATTCCGTCGGCGGCATGCTGGACGCGTTCACTTCCAAGGAGCAGATTTGTTTTAACGCCAAGGTGCTCGATGAGCATCTGCCCATCGCGTTTGACGTTCTCGCCGACCTCGTTCTTCGCCCCAAGCTCGATGCGGACGACGTCAACAAAGAGCGCCAGGTTGTCCTCGAAGAGATCAAGATGGACCTGGACAATCCCGAGTACCTGCTCCATGACATCTTCACGCGCGGTTTCTGGCCGGAGCATTCCCTGGGGCGCCCGATCCTTGGCACTCCCGAAACGGTACGCAATTTCGATCGCGAAGCGCTGCTCCGCCGTTTCCGAAACTGGTTTGCGCCAGACCACATCCTGGTCACCGCCGCAGGCAATATCACGCACGAGCAGGTTCTCGAGTTGGTGGAAAAGGAATTTGGCCATTTGCAGGCTGCTGGTTCCACGCAGGAAGATCCAGCGCCTTCCACCAGCGCGCCGATCAATCTGGAAACCAAGCGCGATCTGGAGCAGGTTCACCTTTGCATTGGCGTGCCTTCACTGCCGCTGGCGCACGAGCGGCGCTTTGGAGTTGCGGTGCTGAATAATTTGCTTGGCGGGGGAATGTCCTCGCGCTTGTTCCAGAATATTCGCGAAAAGCAGGGCCTGGCCTACGCCGTGTTCAGCGAGATTACGCCTTATTCCGATGCCGGGATGCTGACGGTCTATGCGGGCACGGCCAAAGAGACCATCGGCAAGGTTTTGGACCTGACTGTGGCCGAGTTTCGGGCCATGAAGGAATCGCCGGTAAGCGACGAAGAGTTGCTGCGCGCCAAGAACCACTTGAAAGGTTCGCTGATGCTTTCGTTGGAATCCACCAGTTCGCGCATGTCCAATCTGGCGCGGCAGGAATTGTATTTTAAGCGCTTCTATTCGCTGGACGAAATACTGGCCTCCATCGAAACCGTCACGCGCGACGAAGTGCAGTCGCTGGCCCGCGACTTCTTCCAGCCCGAGCAGATTGCTGTCACCGTCCTCGGCCCCCTCAACGGCTTCTCCGTTAATCGCGCCCGCCTCGCCTGCTAGTAACGGTGACATCTGGCCCTTGCGGCTGAGATACCTCGTCGAGGAAATTTCGCTGGAATTTTCCAATCTGGTTAGTTTTTGCGCATTGACGCGATTCTTCCGCTCTGCCATTATCTCTCCAGTTTCGCGGTTCGTTTTTCGGGAGATTCTCCATCGGTTTGCGCGTTTCCATCCTCGCGTCCGGCAGTTCTGGCAACATCACGCTGCTCGAGACCGAACGCACCCGCATCCTTGTGGACGCCGGCTTGGGCAAGCGCGAAACTCTGGCCCGCCTCGCCGCCATCGAAAAAGATCTAGACCACCTCGATGGCATCCTGATTACCCACGAACACACCGACCACTGCAACGGGCTTCCGCAAGCCCTCGGCCTCTGGAAGGCTCCACTCTACGTCACGGAACCAACCATGGACGCGATGCAGCGCATTCTTCCGGACACCTTCGGCAAACGCCTGAAAGGTGTCGAGTCCATTCAGGCGGGGCAGCGCTTTTGCATTGGGGACATCGAAGTACACGCGTTCGCGATCCCGCACGATGCTGCTGATCCCATCGGTTTCACGTTTCGCACCAACGGCACCAAAGTGGCCATCTGCACCGATTTGGGTTACATGCCGGAGCTTGTCAAGGTGCATCTGCGGGAATGCGATTGCCTGGTTCTGGAATCGAATCATGACCTGGACATGTTGAAGGTTGGTCCGTATCCGTGGGTCGTGAAGCAGCGGGTGCTCTCGCGCACCGGGCATCTTTCCAATCATGCGGTAAGTGAATTCCTGGCCGATCCGGAAGGTTTCGATTCGCGCGCGCGCTACCTTGTCCTCGCGCACATTTCCCAGGAAAACAATAATCCCGATCTCGTGCGGCTTTCCGCCGAAGAAGCCTTGCGCCGCCGCCCCGCCGAAGCCGTCTTCACTGGTGAAGTTCTCGTCGCCTCGCAACACGTTCCCCTCAAGCCTCTTGAGTTGTAGCTCCTCACTTTGCTTTTCGGGAAGGGCGTCCCCGAATTCGCGATGTAAAGCATCGAAACTTCCGCTTCTGGATTCGTTTGACACTTGCAGATATTTCCTCTAACTTGAAAGGGCTTGATAGAGGTGCGGCGGCCATGAGTAGCCACGTGCGTTTTTCCGAATCAGCTTCGGGCACGCGGGCGAAAGGGGCCTGGAGTTTTCGCCGCCGAAATCGCTGCTTCTGCTGAAACGGCAGCGGTTGGGGACTCGGTCCAAGGCCAAGTCACTGTCATCCGGAAAACGGGTGGAGCGCTATCGAGAGGCAGCAGCCCGAGCCGTTCCTCGCGCTTTCTTCCTTTCCTTTCGCTCCTCCCAGACAAAATTGGTTTCGTATGGATTTGTTTGAACTGACGCGCGCACTCGTCGATCTCGATTCGACCACCGGCCAGGAAAAGCCGGTGGTGGACTACCTCTTCGGGCGTGTTTCACTGCTGGCCGGGCGACACAACGCCCGCGTCGAGCGCATTGCCGCTGCGCCCGATCGCGACAACCTTTTCGTCGCTTTCGACGAGCCTGTCATCACGCTTTCCACGCACACAGACACCGTTCCGCCGTTCTTTCCCTCTCGCGAAGACGGGGAACACATTCATGGCCGCGGTGCTTGCGACGCCAAGGGGATTATTGCCGCGATGATCGCTGCTGCGGAATCCCTTTTGGAAGGTGGCACCCGCAACTTCGCGCTGCTTTTTGTTGTCGGCGAGGAACGCAACAGCATCGGCGCAAAAACTGCGGCGGCCACTCCGCGAGGCTCGCGCTTCCTGATCAATGGCGAACCCACGGAAAATCGCCTCGCACTGGGATGTAAAGGCGCGCTTCGCTACGAACTCACCGCGCGCGGCAAGCTCGCGCACTCCGCCTACCCGGAGCTTGGCCATTCCGCTATTCACACACTGCTGGATGCACTGGGCGACATTCGCGCGATTCCCTTGCCCAGCGATCCCTTGCTGGGTCAGACAACGCTCAACATTGGCACGGTGTTCGGTGGACGCGCTCCCAACGTGGTCGCCGATGAAGCGCGCGCTGAGCTCATGTTCCGGCTGGTGGGCGAGCCCAAGCTTCTCCGCGCGCAAGTGGCTGACGTCGCCGCTCTACACAAAATCACAGCCCACGAAGTTCTCTATTTTCCCGCGGTCCATATGACTCCGCTCAATGGCTTGCCTACCACCATCGTGGCTTTCACGACAGATATTCCCTCGTTCAACGGCACTTGGGGCCGGCCTTTCCTCATCGGCCCCGGGAACATCCACCTGGCGCACACCGCCGAAGAACGCATCTCGAAATCGGAGTTGACGGACGCCGTGGAAATTTACGCGCGCATGGTTCGCCAGCTTCTCACTACCGGAGCCGCACTCTTATGAACATTCCACTGGCGATTGTCGGAACGGGGAAAATGGGCAGGCTGGTCGAGACGCTTGCTCCCGATTGCGGCTTCGAAGTGCGCGCGCGATTTGATGTCGCCAACATTGCCACGCTTTCGCGCGAATCGCTGAAGGGCGCCGCCGTCGCCATCGAATTCACCACGCCCCCCGCTGCGCCTGGGAATCTTTGCCGCCTGGCCGCGCTTGGCGTGAACACCGTATGCGGTACGACCGGCTGGTACGAGCATCTGCCGGAGGTGCGCCGCGCCGTGGCATCCGCTGGCACGGCGCTGGTGTACGCGCCGAATTTTTCCATCGGCGTCAATCTGTTCGTCGAGACCGTGGCGCGTGCGGCCGCTCTTTTCGCGCAGCATCCGGAATACGAAGCGTGGGGCTGGGAGATTCATCATTCCGCGAAGAAAGATGCGCCCTCCGGCACGCTCAAGAAACTTGCAGAGGAAATGCGCGCGGCGGGATTCGCCGGCTCGCTGACGCTCAGCGCCAATCGCGCTGGCGCGCATACGGGCACGCACGAAATCGGATTCGATTCGAGCGCGGACACCATCACGCTGCGCCATACGGCGCGCAGCCGCGAGGGTTTCGCGCGTGGAGCATTACTGGCGGCCCGGTGGATTGCGGGGAAGAAGGGTGTTTTCGAGTTTCGCGAAATCCTGAACGAACTCGGGCGCTCGAGTGCTTCATCGGCTGCGCCGTGATGGCTTCATGCCGCACAGGTTTCTTGGAAAGGACTTTTGGAGATAATGCGAAATTTTGATTTTGACCTGGAGGATCATCCCATGTTTACCGGAACTGGCACTGCGCTCATTACACCGTTTCGCCGCGATGGCTCGCTTGATGAACCTACTCTGCGGGCGCTGGTCAAGCGCCAGCTTGCCGCAGGCATTAATTTCCTTGTGCCCTGCGGAACGACCGGCGAAAGCCCGACGCTCACGCATCAGGAACATTTGCGCGTCGTCGAAATCGCCGTGGAACTGGCGAAGGGCAAGGTGCCGGTGCTGGCCGGTGCTGGAGGCTACAACACGCATGAAGTCATTACCATGGCACGGGAGCTTGCGGACCTCGGCGCGAACGGGATCCTTTCGGTGACGCCGTATTACAACAAGCCCACGCAGGAAGGACTGTACCAGCATTTTCGCGCTATCGCCGAAGCGGTCAGCCTGCCAATCATTCTGTACAGCGTGCAGGGGCGCACGGGCGTCAACATTGAGCCGGCCACAGTGGCGCGCCTCTCGCAAATCGAAAATATTATCGGCATCAAGGAAGCTTCCGGCAATATTTCGCAGATGGCCACGATCTTGAATGCCGTGCCCGAGGATTTCCTGGTGTTTTCCGGTGACGACGCCATCACGCTGCCCCTGATTGCGCTGGGCGGGCGAGGGGTCATCTCCGTCGCCTCGAACGAAATTCCCGCGGAAATGACCGTGCTCACGCGGCTGGCGCTGGCTGGCGATTTCGCGGGTGCGCGACAGATTCACCGGCGTTTTCTGCCACTGATGGAGATTAATTTTGTTGAGTCCAATCCCATTCCGGTGAAAGCGGCGCTTGCCGAGATGGGTTTGCTGGAAGCGGTGTGGCGCTTGCCTTTGGTGGCTCCCAAGCCGGAGAATCGTGCGCGCATTCGCGCTGTTCTCGAATCCTTGAATCTCCTCGGACGAGTTCATGTTGCAGCCACAAATTGAAGCGTTGTTCGACGCGCCGCCCGCCACTTATACCGCGGAGCATTTGGAGCTGTTCGACGCATTCAAGGCGGGCTTGAACCGCGGTGAAATTCGCGCGGCCGAGCCTGACGTGGCCTCGGCCACGGGATGGCGGGTCAATCCTTGGGTGAAGAAGGGAATACTTCTGGGCTTTCGCATGGGCGCGATTGTGGATATGTCCATTGACGCGCGGCGCCAGCCCTTTTTTGATAAGTCCACTTATCCCGTACACACAATTTCCGCCGCTGACGGTGTGCGCATCGTTCCCGGCGGCTCCAGCATTCGCGACGGCGCGTTTATTGGGCGGGGCGTTATCTGCATGCCGCCGATGTTTGTGAATGTGGGTGCTTACGTTGGCGAAAACACGTTGATCGATTCGCACGCTTTGGTGGGCTCTTGCGCGCAGGTGGGCCGGAATTGCCATATTTCCGCTGCGGCGCAAATTGGCGGCGTGCTTGAGCCCATTGGCGCTTTGCCGGTGATTATCGAAGATGATGTACTGGTGGGAGGGAACTGCGGGGTTTATGAAGGCACCATCGTCAAACGCCGCGGCGTGCTGGGTACGGGCACGATCCTCAATCGGTCGATCCCTCTGTACGATTTGGTGCGTGACGCGGTCTATTCGGCCAAGAACGATCAGCCGCTGATTATTCCAGAGGATGCAGTCGTGGTTCCCGGCTCCCGCGCGGTTTCGCATCCTGCAGCAACGAAGTGGGGACTCTCCCTGCAAGCCGCCGTCATTGTGAAATACCGCGACGCCAAAACCGGCACTCGCGTACAACTTGAGGATCTTCTCCGCTAAGCTCCAGTGCCGTGATCCTTACCGAACCAAATCACGGGAGCGCGGAGATTACTTCTGCAAAATCTCGATCAGGTAGTCGTTCGCTTCCTTTGAGCCCATCAGGGACAGCTTTTCGACTGCAACTTTTTTCAACTCTGGATCCTTTTCACTTCTGGCAATGGCCACCAATCCGTTGGCATTTCCGGCCAGGAAAAGTGCGTTCAAGACCTCTTCCTTCACCGCGCGGTCCGTTTCTTTCGCATAAATCGCCTGCAGGTCCTGCGATTTTGCGCCCATCAACCCCAGGTTGCGTATGGCCGCGCGCCGGAGTTCCGTACTCTTTTCCGTCTCCACAATCTGCTTCAGCGCTTGTTCATCTCCCGAGAGGAACAACGCCTGCAGGATCTCTTTCCTGGCTTCGGTGGAAGCCGCGGCCGGATACATTGCCTGCAATTCCTTCTGCCCGCCAGCCAATCCAAGGGTGCGAATAGCCTCGCGCTGCAAATCTCCGTTGGATTCGCTCTTTGCCAAAGCCAAGAGGCGGGCGGTATCTCCTGTCAACAAGTAACTGCGGATGACGGCGCGCTTCACGCCGGTGTCGTTGCTGCTCGCGTATACCTCGGCCAGCGTCTGCGCCGACCGCGAGCCCCCGAACATCGCCAGATATTTAATGGCTCGGCTCTGCAGATCGGGATTGCTTTGTGCCTTGGCAATACGCGCAAGAATTTCTTCCGCTTTGGGCGACCCGCTCTGAGCGAGCACGAAGAGCGCCTCTGACTTTTCCTTCGGTGACGCCGTCCCATTCAACTTCGCCTCGAGAATCGGCATGGCTCTGTCCGGGTCACTGTTCATCAAGCCCCGCAGCGCGAGCAACTTGAGTTCCGCGTCGCGTTGCGCCTCTGGGTTGGCTTTCGCGCCGGTGGAAGAGTGCACCTCGATTTCCAGGGCCTCAGCATCTTTCTTCCAGCGGCTTTGCGGAAAGCGCTTCTTCAGGTCCGCAATCGTGGCGAGGGAGGATTCTTTTTTGCCCTGGCGGTTTTGCGCGTAAGCCTTCCAGTAAAGCGCCGCATCGGTTTGCGGGCCGTTCATTCTTTCCAGTTCGCTGAACTTTTGCTCGGCTTCCTTGTACTTGTCGTCGTCCAGAGCCTCTCGCCCGTCATCGTAGAGTTCCTCGAGGCGATCGGCGCCTGCCTGTTCGCGGTCGCGCTTTGCCAGCTCACGCTCTTGGAGTTCCTGCTCGCGATCAGTTTTGGCCTGCACCGCCTCCTGCTTGGCCTCGCCCGCGAGGGCACTTGCTCGTTCGCGGGCCGCGTTCGCAGCGTCCTGGCTTGCAGCCGCCGCTTGTTCCTGCTGTGGAGCGTGCACCGCTGCGGAAGCCCGCAGGCCCAGCGGCCACATCAGCAGCCCCGTTACCAGCAATGCCATCTTCCATTCTCTCTTTGCGATTCTCATGCTTTTTTCCTTTCGGCTGGCTGCGCATTGCCGTGTTCTGGCGTCGCAGCGTTTTTTCTTTCTTGTTCGTCGAGCCCTTGCTGGACCACGCGCACCTTAAACAGGATTCCCTGCGCTTCGATGCGTTTCCGCATCGCTTCAAACTGTGCCGGCGTCACTTCGTCGGGGCTGTTGGCCACCTCCAGCAGAACCCGCTCCAGTTCATCGAGCGTTCCCGCCATGGCCGTGTCGCCGCTTTCGCGAGCGGTTTCCCGGTACAAGCGATTCTCTTCTACCAGGTCTTCGGCGCGCCGCTGTTCCGCCGAAATGTTGACCAGCTTGCGTCCCTGCGCCGGAGCCAAGTTGGCCAGTTCCACCAGGACCATCTCTGAACGGCCGAGGTGTTCGCCGACCGCCACCACCAGCACGCGCTCGCGCACCTTTGCGGCGTCCGTTATTTCCGCGGCAGGGGGCACGGGCCTCGACCGGCGCCCGACAAAGAACGCAAGCACCACCAGCGCCGCCACGGCTCCCACAGCCGCCAGACGTCCCGGAGCGAACCAGCCGCCAACCGCAGCAAAGCCTCGTGTGGCGCGCGCCCACCAATTCCGCCGTTTCTCCGGCAAGCGCGGAGCGATCTGCCGCCACAGGCGTTGCTCGAAGCCTTCGCCAGGATCGGGCCCGGGCAGGGCATTGAGCGCCGCAAAGACGGCCTCGATCCGCTCCAGTTCGCCGCGGCATTCCGTGCATTCACGCAGATGCGCGGCGCATTTCTCGCGTCCTTTCGGCTCACGATCTCGATAGGCCACCATTTCTTCTTCCGTCATGTGTTTCATAATTCCGTTCCTATGGCCCGGGCCGCGCGGCGGGGGCTGGTGTATTCCTCCAGCACGCGGCGCAATTTCTGGACCGCGCGAAAAACCGTGTTCTTCGTTGCGTTCGTGCTCGATTTCAGCACCGTGGCGATCTCTTCAATCGCGCAGCCGTCCCAATGGCGCATCACGATGGCCGTGCGTTCCGCGGGAGAGAGCGCATCCAGCGCTTGTTGCATCCTCGCGGCAAGCTCCACGTTGCTTGCCAGGTGTTCCGGCGAAGGCCGTGGATCGCGCACTTGGGTGATGGGATCCACCTCGATGCCATCCTCCAGAGGGTTGCTCGCGGGCTCGCGCCTTGCGTCTTCCGTCTTGCGCTGCCGCATGCGGTCAATCGCGTAATTCGCGGCGATGCGGTAGACCCACGTCCCGAAATTCGCGTTGCCTGCAAACTGTTGCAGTTTTTGGTACGCCCGCAGAAACGCCTCCTGCACAATTTCCTCGGCGTCTTGGCCATTGCCGGACATGCGGTAAGCCAGTTGATAGACACGGCGGCTGTGACGCTCGACGAGCACACGGTAGGCTTCCCGCTCGCCCGCCAACGTGCGCTCGACGGCGATCGCGTCGCTGATGTCCTCAGCACCGGCTGGTTCGCTGCCCACCATTGCCACTCTCACGATTAGACAGGATCTTGGCCCTGCGGTTAGGGAGGAAAGTACCTTCCAGAAGGCCTGTCTTCTGGGGTTCAAATGCCTTTGTAGGGGCGCAGGATTCCTGCGCCCCAGGCCCGGACGATCAACTGACCTTGGGCTCTCTGCCCGGTGCTACTACCGGAGAGAGAACCTGACGTTGATTTGCGTGTCTACTTCCACGGCCTGCCCATTCAGCAGAACGGGCTGATAGCGCCATAGCCTAACTGCATCGATTGCTGCCTGGACCAGTATGGGGTGGCCGCTAACGACTTGAATCTGGTGCACGGATCCATCTGTGCTGATAATCACATGGAGCATGACTGTGCCTTGAATTTTCTGATCTCTTGCTTCTTGTGGATACACCGGCTGGACTTGGTTGATGAGCCTCGCTCTCTGAACGCCAATCATGACCCGCATTGGCGGGGCGGTACTAAGAGCCTGCATGATTTGCAAATCGAGGAATCGAAATCCGCCATCAACGTATATGAAATCGCCAAGAAAATCCGGAGAATTGTCATTGGCTTCCTTGCGAGTCACGGCGTGATAGAGCGCAGTGGGCTGCACCATGGCGGCCAAGAACGCTTGCGGTAATCGCATTTGCGTGGAGGGCGGTTTGTCAAAAACGCTCACTTCCACCGAGAACTTTTCCGCTTTTATCTCCCGTTCAGCGCCCTTCTTTAGCCAGTCCAGAGGCTTGCCCTGAAGATCGGTGTACTTGGCTTCCAGGCGCGCGCCTTCTACAGGGCCAAACGTATTCGCAAACCATTCCTGATGATTCGGGATCGCGAAGCTGTCCAGATATTGTGTGCTCTTGGCTGTGTCTCCCGCTTTGATTGCGGCGAACCAATCTTGGAGCAGGCTCTTCAGGCCTTCGGCGGATTCTGGGTATGCGGTGATGGCAGCGGCTTGGGGCTTTGGTTCTGTACTTTGTTGCGCCGCATCATTTTGCGGGGCGGCAAGAATCACCGGGATTGCAAGAACCACGCCAAACAGAAAAACCACAGTGCCGCGAACCAGAGATTTGAATCGCATGGGAGCCTCCGGACGGTGAATCGGCCGATGCCTGAGGATAAAGCCAAAATCCGAGCGATCAAAGAGCTAACAAATAGAAAGGGGATCTACGAGGGAAAGCAATGCAAGAGGCTCGGAACTCGAATCAAGCAATTTTGCGGACATGGGGCGCAGGAGTCCTGCGCCCCTACTCAGCAGGAGAACCCAAGAGCACAGTCAGGAGTGACTGTGCCACATGTGGAAGGAGCCCGCCTGGGAAGGTGGCCCCTACACGAGAAAGAAAAGCCCAAGAGGGGGCATAGTCGCGGACTACTTGGTTCGCGCATCGCCAGGGGCGTGGGAAATGCCGTATGATTATTGCTGATTGGTTGGGAGATGCTCCTGTGATTCCACGTTATACACGCGCAGAGATGGGGCGGGTTTGGAGCGACGAAAACCGCTACCAGAAGTGGCTGGATGTCGAACTGGCTGCCGCCGACACGCTGGCCGAAGCCGGGCTGGTGCCCAAGGAAGCCGCCGCGATGCTGCGGGCGCGGGCCAAAGTGAATGTGGCGCGCATCAACGAGCTGGAAGCGCGCGTGAAGCATGACGTGATCGCCTTCACCATGGCCGTGGGCGAATCGATTGGCGATCCAGTGGCCGCGCGCTGGCTGCACTACGGCATGACCTCGAACGACGTGGTGGATACGGCGCAGGCGCTGCTGATTCGCGACGCTTCGCGCATTATCGAGCGCGACCTTGTGCTGTTCGGGGAAGTCCTGGACGTGCGCGCGCACGAATTCCAGCACACGCCGCAGATTGGCCGCACGCACGGCGTACACGCGGAGCCCATCACGTTTGGGCTGAAAATCGCCAACTGGTTTGCGGAAAACCAGCGCAACATTTCGCGTTTCCGCGAGGCCGCGCTGCGCATAGAGCGCGGCAAGATTTCCGGCGCGGTGGGCAACGCATCGCATCTCGGCCCCGAGATCGAAGAGAAGATCTGCAAGCGGCTGGGACTGGAGGTGACGCGCAGCTCCACGCAGGTGATTCAGCGCGACAGGCATGCCTACTACCTCAGCTCCCTGGCGTTGATTGCCGCGTCGCTGGAAAGAATCGCCTTGGAGATTCGCCACTTGCAACGCACGGAAGTTCGCGAAGCGGAGGAATTTTTCGGTGGGGAGCAGCGGGGCAGCTCCGCGATGCCGCACAAACGCAACCCGGTCAACTGCGAACAGATCTGCGGGCTGGCGCGGGTGGTGCGCAGCAACATGATGGCGAGTTACGAGGATGTGGCGTTGTGGCACGAGCGCGACATTTCGCACAGCAGCGTGGAGCGCATCATTCTGCCCGACTCGACGATTCTGGTGGACTACATGCTCGCGAGGATGACCGCCATTGTCAGCCAGATGCGCGTCTTCCCGCAACGCATGATGCGCAACCTGGAATCCACGCACGGGCTGGTTTTTTCCGGACAATTGTTGCAGGACCTGGTGGAAAAAGGGATGCCGCGCGATGACGCTTACAAAGCCGTGCAGGAGAACGCCATGGCCGCGTGGGAAGCGGAGAGCAGCTTCCGCGACAGCGTGGCGCACGATACGCGCATCACGAAGTACCTTAGCCCGACGGAGTTGGAGCATACGTTTGATTTGCAGCGGCAGTTGCGCTATGTGGACAAATTGTTTGAGCGCGTGTTTGGGGCGCATCCGGCGGGTGAAAAGGGAATTGCGAATAAGGCGTGAGGGGGCGCGCAGGGAATTGCTTAACTTGGTAGGTTCACCGCACACAGATTTGCGCGTCATGCAAACACCGCAACCACATGTCATCCTGAGACGCGCGTTGTTTGCGCGTCGAAGGACCTCAACTTACACGACGGTGCACAATTTTGACGTTGAGGTCCTTCGGCGATCCTCATCGGATTGCCTCAGGATGACAGAGCAGATCTAACAGAAGGCTACAGCACGACTGAAGTCGTGCCCTGACGTTTTCGGGAAAAATCTCCTGCTATAACAAAAGAGCTCCCGGTTGGGCGGGAGCTCTTCGTTTTGCCTCTTCTGAGCCGGCAGGAAGCTGGCGCAGCTGCGGAGGCGGAAACTATTCAACGCGCTGGACGTAGCGCGCTTCGGAGGTGTCCACGCGAATCCTATCACCTTCGTTCACAAATGGGGGAACGTTTACGATCAGCCCGGTTTCCAGCGTGGCAGGCTTCATCACCGCGCTGGCCGTGGCCTTCTGCAGCGTCGGCTCGGTTTGAATCACTTTCATGTCCATGGTGTCCGGCAGGGCCACGCCAATGGCTTTTTCGTCGTGGAATTCGATTTTGACGATGGTATTGGGAATCAGGTAGTTGACCGTTTCGCCGAGCTCTTCCTTGGTCATCTGCATCTGCTCGTAGGTTTTCGTGTTCATGAAGTGGTAATCGTCGCCCTCGTGGTAAAGATACTCGAACTCGATCTCGTCCAGGATGGCGCGGTCCACGAATTCTTCCGCGCGGAAGCGGTACTCGATGATCGCGCCGGTGCGCAAGTTCTTCATGCGCGTCTGCATGGAGCCGCGCTTGTTCCCGGGCGTGCGGTGTTCGGTGGTGAAAACGGTAAAAAGGTCGCCCTCATGCTGGATCACCATGCCGGGGCGAAGCTGTGTGGCTTTGACGCTGCTCATAAGTGAAAGCGGCACCGGAGCGGCCGGGGCCGGAAACTCCTCTTCAGATTAGGGACATTTCGGAAATTCCAAACGGCTCCCCGAAGGAACGGCGCGTGGAATGACACGAGGCACATCGGGATGAATGACGATCCCTCTGCGGAAAACCAGTATAAACGGGGGTGAGCGAGGAGGTCAATGCGGGGGCGGGGATATAGGAGATAGGAGTTTCTAGCTCTTTTAGATTGCCGCTCGAAAAATGGTGGCAAGCGAGGTAATGTGTAGACTTTGAGGCAATCGTAAAGAAGGGGTGATGGTAGTGGCGCCCAGGGAATGATTCGCAGACTAATTAGTTACACGCTAAACAACCGTTTCATTGTGCTGGCGCTCACTGCGCTCCTGCTTGTTTGGGGCGCAATTTCATTTCACAGACTGCCGGTCGAGGCGTATCCCGACGTTGCGAATAACTACGTGCAAATCATTACGCAGTGGCCGGGGCGCGCGGCCGAAGAGGTTGAGCAACAGGTCACCATCCCGATTGAAATTCAGATGAATGGAATCCCGCACCTGGAGCATCTGCGCTCGGTGTCGCTCTTCGGACTTTCCAGTGTAATGCTGATCTTCGACGATCATTCCGAGAACGATTGGAACCGTCAAAAGGTACTGGAGAGACTTGCTCAGGTTTCGCTGCCCAATGGTCTGCAGCCGCAGATGGGGACGGATTGGAGTCCGGTTGGGCAAATCTACTGGTATTCCCTGAAGAGCACAAATCCCGGATACGACCTGATGGAATTGAAATCCATCGAGGATTGGACGCTCGAGAAACAGTTCAAGTCGGTTCTCAACGTTGTGGATGTTGTCAGTTTTGGGGGCGCGACGCGCGAGTATCAGGTGCAGGTGGATCCCAACAAACTGGTGGCCTACGGGCTGAGCATTGGCCAGGTCGAACAACAACTCAGCAATAACAATACAAATGCAGGCGGCAGTTTCATCAAGGCGGGACTGCAGCAGATGAATGTGCGTATGG
The DNA here is from genome assembly GCA_963702915.1 of Candidatus Acidiferrales bacterium. Classification (GTDB taxonomy): domain Bacteria; phylum Acidobacteriota; class Terriglobia; order Acidiferrales; family UBA7541; genus Acidiferrum. Next base: position 3,084,253 of record OY969770.1, on the reverse strand, counting down.
TGGGCCTATACGAGAACGTTCAGCAAATCGAGCATACGGTTATCGCCGTCAAGAATGGCACGCCGTTGCGAGTGGGGGACATCGCGACCGTGACACAGGGCCCAAAGATCCGGCTGGGGCGGATCGGGAAAGCGATTCATCGAGAAGACGGCACAATTCTCGACAATGAAGACACCATCGAGGGAATCGTTCTGCTGCGAAAGGGAGCAAACGCGGACGAGGCGCTGGCGCAGATCCATGAGAAGGTCAAAGAGCTGAACGAACACATTCTGCCGCCGGGGGTGAAGGTTGTCCCCTTTCTTGATCGCAGCGACCTGGTCCATCTTACGACGCACACGGTGATGCATAATTTGACCGCAGGGATGCTGCTGGTTTCGATCATCCTGTTTTTCTTCCTTGGCAATTTTCGCGGTGCAATCATCGTCGCGCTGACGATCCCATTCTCTCTGCTTTTTGCGTCGATATGCCTGGACCTGAACAAAATTCCCGCGAATCTTCTTTCGTTAGGAGCTCTCGACTTCGGTATGGTCGTTGACGGAACGGTGGTGGTCATTGAGAACATCGTCCGGCACTTCGGCCTTGAAGCTAACGCGGGAAAAACGCCGTGGGAATGCATCCGAGATGCGGTGACAGAGGTGGTCCGGCCAGTGTTTTACGCGCGCGCGATTATCATCACGGCATACCTGCCGATTTTCACACTGCAGAGCGTCGAAGGGCGGCTTTTCAAGCCCATGGCGTGGACGGTCACGTTCGCGTTGGCAGGCGCGCTGCTCTTTTCGATCGCCATCGCGCCGGTGCTGGCCCTAATCGAGTTTCGACACGGAGTGCATGAATGGCGAAACCCCGTGATGCGGATCTTGACGGAAAGGTACCGAGTAGCTGTGCGCTGGGCGATCGAGCACCACGGGGTCACCGTGGGAGCAGGGGCTGCTGCCTTTGGGGTGGCGGTTTTCCTAACGCTTAGCGGGGCGATCGGGTCGGAATTCCTGCCGCATCTCGACGAGGGCGCGATCTGGGCGCGCGGGACGCTTGCGCCCAGCACGGGACCGGACGAAGGGACGCGCGTGATGAACAAGGCGCGGCTCATCCTGGCCTCGTTTCCCGAGGTTACACAGGTGGTCTCCCAGGTGGGCAGACCAGACGACGGGACGGATACGACGGGGTTCTTCAACACGGAGTATTTCGTTGATTTGAAGCCGAAAAATAAATGGCGACCCGTGTTTCGCGAAGACAAAGATGAACTGATTGCAGCGATGGATCGCGAGCTGAGCAAGTTTCCGGGAGTGCTTTGGAATTTTTCGCAACCCATTGCTGACAACATGGAGGAAGCGGTCAGCGGAGTCAAAGGGGAGCTGGCGATAAAGATGTACGGGGAAGACCTGAGGGTACTCGAGGAAAAGGGCGAGGAAGTGGTTAACACCATGCGTGGCGTCGCTGGGATTGAAGACCTGGGGCTATTTCGTGTGCTCGGCCAGCCAAACTTAAATATCACCGTGGACCGGCTGGAGGCGGCGCGCCACGGGATCAACGTGGCAGATGTGCAAGACGCAATAGAGACCGCGGTGGGGGGGAAAGCGGTGAGCCAGGTCTTGCAAGGCGAGCAGCGATATGACCTTGTGGCGCGCTACCAGGCTCCTTATCGCGAGACGAAAGAAGCCATTGAGAAGATCCGGCTGCTCTCGCCAACAGGGGAGCGCGTTTCGCTGGCGCAGCTTGCGCGGGTGGAACCTCGCGATGGGGCATCGGAAATCTATCGTGAGGCCAATTCCAGATACGTGGCCATTAAATACAGCGTGCGTGGACGCGATCTGGGTAGCGCAGTCGAAGAGGGCATGAGACTCGTTGGACGGCAGGTCAAGCTGCCCGTTGGTTACCACATTAATTGGGCCGGTGAATATGAAAGTCAGAAACGATCCCAGAAGCGACTTATGATTGTCGTGCCTATCACCCTTCTGGCGATTTTCATTATTCTTTACGCTATGTTCTCGTCGCCAAAATGGGCTGGGCTGATCCTGGCTAACGTGGCGATCGCACCCATCGGAGGCCTGCTAGCTCTGCTCATGACCGGAACACATTTCAGCGTTTCTTCCGGGGTTGGATTTCTGGCGCTCTTTGGTGTGTCCGTCGAAACGGGCGTCATTATGCTTGAGTACATCAATCAACTTCGAGCGGCCGGCCATTCCATTGAAGACGCAGCCATCGAAGGCGCGGTACTGCGGTTACGACCCATCATGATGACCATGTTGGTGGCGAGTCTCGGCTTGTTGCCGGCGGCGCTCTCCCGCGGAATCGGCTCCGATTCGCAACGGCCTTTCGCGATCGTCATTGTGGGTGGACTGATCGGGACGCTGCTGATTAGCATTTTCCTGCTCCCCGCGCTGTACGTATGGGTCGCACGGGTAGGCGACAAGCTGCCTGCTGCCGAGGAGAAGTTTGAGGAAGGCCTTTAGGCTGCGACGCTCGCCGCGCGTGGAATGACACGAGGCACATCGGGATGAAAGGCGATCCCTCTGCGGAAAACCAATATAAACGGGGGTGAGCGAGGAGGTCAATCGGGGCGGGCGGCGACCAGCGGTACCGGGACCCACTTCTCCGGTAACGGCTGCGAGTTCAACCGGTCGATGCAACACCATCCAATCCATTGATTCGACGATGCTTCTCCGGGAGAAGCGATCCGTTTGGCTGTGCTCGGTCAAGACCTGCCAGGGTAGTGTTCCGGCTGATCTAACCCTAGCGAACCATTTAGCTCAAGTTTTCAATGCAAACTGGGTTCGACCTGAGTGTTGCGTTGACCCATTGAGACCCACCCGGCTTACCGGACAAGCGGCTACTAGTACCCGGATGATCTCTTAATGATACTGAGCTTTTGGTCCACAGTAATAAACCTATGAGATGCATGACATTAGCAGTGTCTTGCCGCGGCAGGTGTTACTGCGTAGGCTTTGGCTCTCGTTGTCTAACGGCTTCGGCCATGATTTTTTCGATTTCGTCGGGATCGCGGGGGAGGCGCTGGCTTAGGAGTTCGTAGCCGGATTCGGTGACCAGCACATCGTCTTCGATGCGCACGCCGAGATTTTCTTCGGGGATGTAGATGCCGGGCTCCATGGTGACGATCATGCCCGGCGCGAGGGGCTTGCAGCCTTCGAGGCCCGGATCGTGGACGTTTAGACCGATGGAATGGCCCAGGCCGTGAATGAAATACTGGCCGAGCGGCTTGCCGTGCAGATCCTTGCCGTGGGTGTTGATGTAGTTGTAGGCGATGGTGTACAGCGTACCTTTTTTGTCGCGCTTTTCGCGGCAGCCCAGGCTGGCGCCCGGATGAATGGCAGCCATCGCGGCGTTTTGCGCGCCCAGGACGATCTCATAAATTTCGCGCTGCCGCGGCGTGTACTTGCCGTTGGCAGGCACAGTGCGCGTGATGTCCGCAGCATAGCCGCCGTATTGCGCCGCCACATCCATCAACACGACATCGCCGTCTGCGATTTTGCGGGAAAGCTTGTCGTAATGCAGAGCCGTGGAATTGATGCCCGCGCCGACGATGGGCGCGTAGGCTTCCGCTTCGGAGCCGCCCATCGCGTGGACGTACACCATTTTCGCGGCCACCTGATACTCGAACAGGCCCGGTTGAATCATTTTCATTGCCGCGAAATGAGCATCGAGCGAAAGATCAATGGCCTGGCGCAGCAAAGCAATTTCCGTGGGTGATTTGATGGCGCGCAGGTCGGTGATATTGGTGCGAATGTCTTTAATGTTGGCCTGAGGCGCGGCCTGCTTCAGCCAATCCACGGTTTGCTTATCGTGGGGGTAGTCGCCATTTTCGTACTCGTAGGGAAGCACGGTGTAAAACGAGGGATAGATCCTGGCAAGCTTTTCGACGGTGGCGCGCAACTCCGGGAATGGCTTGACCAGCGTGAAGCCCGTGCGCGCTTCAATTCCGGGATCGCTGGGCGACATGCGCAAGCCGTTCCATTTTTCTTTGTTGGGGTTCTTGGGAGGAAGGAAAAAGATTTCGCGCGGCCCTTCCCAGTCGTCCTTTTTCGCCTTGCTGCCCGCGGGAGGCAGAAGGATCAGCGCGGCCCCCTCTTCGTTGTGGCCGGTCAGATAATAGAAGTTTTCATCCTGGGCGAAGATGTAGGTTTGCGCGTCCTCTTCGCGCCCGGTCAAGCCGAGGAGGACGATGGGGCCGTCAATGTTGGAAGCGAGCTTGGCGCGGCGTTCTGCGTAGACAGAGTTGGGCTCGCGCTCGCGCCGCTGTTGGGCTACGGCTGGAAGTAACACGCAACACGCCAGCAGGAGCAATGCGGTGAGGCGCCAGAGGTAAGTTTGAACATGCACGCACGGCAAAGCCACTCGCAAACGACAGGACACACCACTCATTCGGCCACCTCAAGGTCCCCCAGGGCAATGGAGGGAACTTGAAATTGTAGCCGAAAAGAGTACACGCTGTGAAACGTAAGGCAGAAAACGAGCGGTGAAAGACGAGGAACATCCCGTGCCTGGGTGGCGTATCTCCCGGTGTACCTGACACCACACTGGGGGCTCCATGAAGAACATTTTCACGATCGCCAGGATTTTATTGCTGCTATCGGTATGCGTATCTTGCGGATTTCGGGCGGAGGCGCAGAAAGTTCCGGCCTTGGAAGACATCAAAAACCAGGCGGAACTCGATAAGGCTATCGCCACGCTCGATGCAGCTCTCTTCGATGCCTACAACCGTTGCGATTTGGAGAAGTTTGCCACCTTCTTCGTCGAAGACGTGGAGTTTTATCACGACCAGGGTGGGGTGACGCTTGGCAGAGCGAATCTGACCGATAGCGTCAAGAAGAATATCTGCGGAAGGGTGACGCGGGAACTCGTTCCGGGGACCCTGCAGGTGTATTACATGAAGGGGTACGGCGCGCTCGAGATGGGGGTTCACCGCTTTCACCATCCGGGACACGAGGATACAGAGGGAGTGGGCGAAGGGAAATTTGTTCACCTGTGGCAATACAAAGACGGCGCCTGGAAGATTACGCGGGTAATCAGCTACGACCACCACGCCGCAGCCAAATAGCAGGCATCATTGCCTCTGCGCCTTGCGGCGGCCGGGAGGCGTGAAACTGATGGGGAGAAAGAGTTGAACAGATTGCCAGTAGCGCTCTGGGCAACCGGGCAGCATCGCGCCATGGAACCGGGCTAGGATAGAGGGAAAGGCCATCTCCAGCCAGGGAGGCACAGTGGAACGCGAACGCCGCCGCACGCCGAGGTATGTGTTTTTTGCCAGCGCCGAACTCCTTGAAGAGAAATCGGAAGTGCGCGTGGCTTCCCGTGTCAGCGAATTGAGTTTGAATGGGTGTTACCTGGACATGATGAACCCCTTCCCCAAGGACACGCTCGTGCTTGTGAGGATTTGGTCGGACGAGAAGGTTTTCCAGACGAAAGGCAAAATCATCTACTCGCAGCCCAACATGGGTGCGGGGGTTGTTTTCCTGGATGTGGAACCCATGTATCTGCCGACGCTGCAGCGCTGGCTGGCAGTGGCGGCACAGAAGCTGCAGGGCACATAGGCAGAAACGCTAGACAATCTTTCTTGCAATCTGAATACGAGGCGGGATTCATCGCACAAAAGACGTGCGATGGAGAACCGTACCTCCACTCCAGGACGGCCAAACCCGCCGTCCTTCCGGTCGGAATGACAACTTTTGGAATTGGATCATCGTGCTGGAATGCGAATGCGAAGAGGGATTCATCGCACAAAAGACGTGCGATGCAAAACCGTCCCTCACTTCGCAGACTCCGTTCGGAATGACGGGCAGCTTCTTTTGAGCGTCGTAAGGTCGTGCCTCCCACGAAGTGTCGATGACGCGGGTAATATTGTGACGTGCGCAGAGGGGATTCTTGCTCAGGCGTGGGGGGGAAGAACGGATTGCAGGACGGCGAAGTAGTGGCAGGTGCTGCCGCCAAGGACGAACAGATGCCAGATGGCGTGCGCGTAGGGGATGCGTTTGGACGCGTAAAAAATAATCCCCGCGGTGTAGAAGAGCCCGCCGGCAAGCAACAAAATTAATGAAAATGCGGCGACGTGGGTGAACACCGGCTTGGCAGCAATCACCACCAGCCATCCCATGCCGACGTAAACCGCGGTGGACAGAAAACCGAAGCGCTCGACAAACCAGAATTTGAACACAATCCCCGCAACCGCCAATCCCCAAACCACGCCGAATAGCGACCAGCCCCACCCGCCGCGCAGATTCACAAGGAGAAACGGCGTATAGGTGCCGGCAATCAGCAAGTAGATCGCGGAGTGATCGAAGATGCGCAGAGCGCGCTTGAAGCGCGGGACCGGCACCGCATGGTACAGCGTGGAAGCAGCGTACAGGCAAACCAAGGAGCTGCCATAAATCGCGCAGGAGACGATGTGCCAGGGCGTGCCGCGCAAAGCCGCAAACACCAGCAAGACGACGAAGCCCGCAATGCTCAGTGCCAAGCCGACGCCGTGCGTGACAGCGTTGGCCAACTCTTCGAAAGTTATACGATGGCGCGGCCTGCGTGCATGCTTCTTCATACCTATTAGAGTGCGCGCATGCGGAGGGCGTGACAAGCGGGGAATGAAGTGATTGTTACGTGGAGCAGTGGCGCATGGGCCGTAAAAGCGAAGGAAAAGATGGCGATTTAGCGTCGCCGATTTAATTTCTTGATACTGGTTTCGTACAGGCAAGGCGCCCGCCTCGGAAGGCGGCTACTAAGGAAAGAGGGAACCCAAGACCCAGGCACACACTCCGTGCCTGGGGCAACCGGCACTTATTGAGTCTCGCTCGCTATAGTTACGTTGTACTAGTAGCGCCGGCATCCTGCCGGCAAGCGAAATCGCCGCCAAGATGGCGGCGCTACACAGCAATGGTGCCGCTTCAATCCGCGAGTCTCAGTAATGTTGGCGCGCTACTGTTTGTAGCGTTGCTTGTAGAAATCGATCTGCTGCTGCAGTTCTTCCTTGGATAGGCCGGCGGTCCATTTGTGGTAGTCGGACTTCATCACATCCGCGGTGACACCGGGCATGAGCTGTTCGGCTTCTGGAATAAATTCCGTGTAGAAGGTTTTCGCCACCTCATAGAAACCGTGCCATTGCGTGTAATCCGGCCCCATCATGGCCGTGCCCATGCGCGCGCGGCGGCCCTGGTGGTGCCAGAGTTCGTAGTAGGTCCATTCGATTTTTTCGTCGAATGGCGTAGGGGTGAGCTTTTTGGCGGCGTAGAGCTTGTCCATGATGGACTTGGCGGGCTTGGCGAATTTTTCGTTGTAGAGGTCGATGGTGGCCTCGTACTGCACATAAAAATTGTTGATCCAGTCGGTGGCGTGACAATTGGAGCAAACGTCCTGCATGGAGATGCGGCGGCGCTCCCAATTGTCGAGTTTGATGGAGATGGCGGGGCGCAGGGTGATGCTGATGCGATCGCCCACGTCGTGCGTGACGGGCTGATTCGGCGTGGCGGACATGTGGCAGGTGGCGCAAGTGGGCGCGGCGGAATAATCCTTGCCAACAACCCAGGATTTAGAATCGAGATTCATTTTGGCGATATTGGCGCGGTATTGGATACCGTGCTTGGATTCATTGTAAATCTCGATTTGCGGATGATCGGGGCCGAGGTGGCACTTGCCACAATTTTCCGGCTGTCGCGCGAGTGCGGCACTGAACGAATGCCGTCCGTGGCACGCGGCGCATGTGCCTTTGCTGCCGTCGGGATTGATGCGGCCAATGCCGCTGTTGGGCCAAGTGGCGGGGTCGAAGCGGCCTTCGCCGAGATATTTTACTTCGCTGCCATGGCACTGGCGGCAGCCGTTGTTGGCGGCGGGGCCGCCCTCGACGATTTCGCCGAGCATATTGTCGAGCGAGCCGATGAACTGAGTGGCGGCGGCGTGATGGCTCTTCTCAAACTGTTTGACTTCAGCAGCATGGCAGCGTGCGCAGTAGTTCGGGGTGACGATGACCGCGATTTTGTAGCCGTAGTGCTCAAACGTGGCGGGGTCTTTGGCGTCGGCTTGATGGCAGGAGTAGCAGTCGACACCCTTCTTCGCGTGCGCGCTTGTTCGCCACTGTTCCACGATGCCAGGAGTGGAGGAGGCGTGACATTCCAGACAGGCCTTGCCTTCTTTGGAGATTTGCGGCATCTGCGCGGGAAGAGAAGTTGCGACGAGGAAAATCGGGAGGATAGAATGAAGCCGGAATCGCATGAACCCTCCGTGGGCAACAGATTGGTTGGGGAAAGGCACTGAAGCGGATTGTATATCCAGTCGGAAGACGAGTGGAGGGATTTGCAGCGGGTGGTGGTCTTGCCCCGATCCCTCCGCTGCGGCCCGCAAAAGGCGCGGGCCTCCGGTCGGGATGACAATTGAGTTCAGGCGGTGTGGTTGCAGTGGCGGACCGCCTCAGAAGGCGGCCCCTACACAGACAACGGCACGGACACAGAAAGTGCGGTTAGAAACCGGGGGCGCCGGAGGAGGCGGGGCGCATTTCCGGGGCGTTGACGCCGAAGCGCAGGCGTGCGAACCACGACTGGCTGAGGGACATGAAGCCGGTGTAGAGGTAGCCCCAGACAAACAAGAGAAGAAACGGCACGGTGGCGTAATTTTCGTTGCGGATGGAATAGGCCACGGTGAATGCGAAATACAAGCCCAGAGCGACCTCAAAGTAGGGCATCCATCCGGCCTTGTTCCTGTATTTTTTGGCGGCAAACGTGCCGCTCTTGCCTTCGATCCTGAATTTCGGCGTGCGCGCGAATTCGGATTTTTTCCCGAGGAAGGCTTCGAGAACCGCCTGCGCGTTGCGCACGCTGATGCCGATGCCGGTGGCCATCACGAAAGGCATGTACAGAAGCGTTTTCAGCCAGGACTTTGGATGCAATTCCTTCTGCGCCGCCAGATAAAAGCTGGAGATGGAGCAGGTGGAGGCGAGAAAGAGCGGAAGATCGATCACCAGCATCTGGAACCAGCCCTGATAAAAGCGCACGATCATGGCGGGTAGAAGCATGGTGGAGAGCAATACCATCAGCGGGTAGGAAATGTTGGCGGTCAGATGGAAAAAGGCTTCGGACTTTACTTTGAAGGGCACGTTCGAGCGAAGCACGCGGGGCAGGATTTTCCTGGCAGTTTGGATCAAGCCTTTGGCCCAGCGCGCCTGTTGTGCCTTGAAGCCGTTCATATCCACGGGAAGTTCGGAGGCGCATTCGATGTCCGGCAAGTACAGAAATTTCCAGCCCTGCAACTGGGCACGGTAGGAAAGATCGGTGTCCTCGGTGAGGGTGTCGTGTTGCCATCCGCCGGCGGCGGCGATAGCCGCGCGGCGCCACACACCAGCGGTGCCGTTGAAATTGAAGAAGGTGCCGCGGCGGGAACGCCCGCCATGTTCGATGACGAAGTGGCCATCGAGCAGAATCGTTTCGACGCGGGTGAGCAGGGAATAATCGGAATTAAGATAAGTCCAGCGCGTTTGCACCATGCCGATGTTTTCGCCGCCGGGCGCAAGGAAATAAGGAATGGTGCGGCGCAGAAAATCAGAAGTGGGGATGAAATCCGCATCGAAAATGGCCACAAACTCGCCCTGCGCGGTGAGCAATCCATTTTCCAGGGCCCCGGCTTTGAAGCCCTCGCGATTGGAGCGGTGGATATAGACAATCGGCAGGCCCAAGGCGGCGTGGCGCTCGACGCAGGCGCGCGCGACTTCGCGGGTTTCATCGGTGGAGTCGTCAAGCACCTGGATATCCAGCAACTCGCGGGGATACTCGAATTGGGAAACGGCGTCAACGAGGCGCTCGATGACGTAGCGCTCATTGAAGATGGGAAGCTGTATGGTAACCTTGGGCCAGTTATCCACGGGCGGCGGCGCGGCGGGAATATTTTTGCGGTAGGCGTAGTAATCGTAAATCAGGGAGTAGCGGTGCATGCCGTACAAAGCCAGAACGAAGAGCACGATGAAGTAGGGAATCATCATGGCCAGGTCGAAGCCGTTGGCGTTGTACACGCCAGTGAAGGTGCGGTCCGTGATCTTGTGCCAGTAATGGCTCAACGGACCCTGCTGCAACGCGGCGAATAGAAATGGAGCAAGCCTCAACAAGACCCGTGTCTCTCCCAATACCTTCTGAAAACCGAGTGAACGGCCGGCAACTTCTCTGGCTGCTGGGGGCCGGTGTGCTGCTGGAAGCGTTCTACCTGCGGATGCACAGTCTCTACTATCTGAAAAATCATGTCATTGCGTTCATCGAACTGGCGCTGGCCGCGGGAGTAGTTTACTTGATTGCGCTCTATGGAATCGAGCGCACACGCTCTTCCCGCGCTACTACCATTCTACTGGTTTTGGCCGCGATTGCATTTCGCGCGCCGCTTTGGCCGATGCTGCCGACGCTTTCCGACGATTTGCAGCGGTACCGTTGGGACGGCAAAATTCAGGCGCACGGCTTGAATCCCTATTCCACGGTTCCAAATGATCCGCGCAACGCTTCGCTGTGGGACAAATACTACGAGATCATGCCGGCGCACGAGATGCCTTCGATCTATCCGCCCGCTTCGCAACTTGTTTTTCGTGGGACCTGGAAGCTGTTTCCGGGGCCCACAGAATTCAAGGTGCCCTTCGCCGCCGCGGACGTGCTGGCGATGCTGGTGCTGCTGTGGATCTTCCGCAAGGAGCCGGACCGCAATTTCCGCGTGGCCGTTTATGCTTGGAATCCGCTGGTGATCGTGGAGTTTGCAGGGAGCGGCCATAACGATGCTCTTGCGGTTCTGGGCGTGGTATGCGGGCTGGCGCTCGTGAAAAACTGGAAAGTGGCGGCGAATCTCCCAATTGCACTTGCGGCGATGGCTAAGGCATTTCCGGCATTGCTGCTGCCGGTGTGGATCCGCGATGCGGGCTGGCCAGAGAAACGCTCAGGCTGGTGGGCCGCATTGCTGGCGGGTGGGACGATGCTCGCTCTTCTTGCGCCCTATTGGGGGGCGCGGGGAATGTTTCACGCCAATATGGTTTATTACGAGGCGACCTGGAAGAATTACCATGCGAGTTTGTACACAGTGATCGACTGGCTAGCCGGCGGGAGGGGAAGAGTCGCGCCGCTGGTGGGAATAGCCGCTTGCTGGGGATTGTCCCTTTGGCTGGCATGGAAACGGGCGGAGCCTGCACGCGCCGCGTATTTGCTGATTGGCACTATCCTGGCCTTCAGCGCGAATGGCTATTCCTGGTACTTCACGTGGATCGTGCCGATGCTGTGCTTTTTCCCCAATCCCGCCTGGCTGATGCTGACGGTACTGCAATTCCTTTCCTACAACGTGCTGATTGGCTATGGCATTCTGGGCACGTTTACGTTTGATCCGTTTATGCAGGCGCTGGTGTACGTGCCGTTTTACGCGCTGCTCATCGGGCTGTTTTTTTATGGCCGGCGGAAACGGAAAACCAGCACGACCTGAAGATACGTGGAACAACGAGGAACATTGCGGGAGATTGCTCGCGAGTTTCTGGATGGCGTGAACGCTTCGGCCGTGGCGTTGATGGCCTTTGTGGGCTGGCAATTTGCGCGCGCTTCGCTGGTGAATGTACCGGCCGTGACCCTGGCCATCAGCAGTGCCGTGCTCGCGTTCTATTACAAAATTAATTCTGCCTGGTTGGTGCTTGGCGGGGCAGTGGCGGGAATCCTTCTCCACGTCCTGCGTCTCATCTGAATTCGACTAACCCGGCAGAAGGAGCGTATAATTCCCCGGCATCTCCAAAGGTCCTGGGTGAACCAGGTGGCTCATCATCGAGTTTGTGTGCTATTGCTTTTGATCCCATTCTTCCCGACGCACTCATGCGCTCAGGCTAATGATGGTGCCGACAAAAAGTCCTCTTCCGCGACTTCGGTCTCGGTGACGCTCTTGATGGATTGGACGCGAGGAGACGCTCACTACGGGCCGGACTTCATTCAACTACGGTCACCTTGCCAGCCACAGACTGAAAAATCGTGCGTGTGCGTTGCGGATTTCAAGGTGGCCAGTTCGAGTGCGGACTCCGCTGAATTTGCAAACTACGTTACCTCGTTTGAGCACGGCAAAGTCCCTGTCACCTACGAGGTCAGGCACAGTGATGAGGGCCTTTTCTTGGGGGCTCTATTACTGCGTGTGGGCAATTGGACGCGTGACAAGTTTCACCCCAACGACGGATTGCTGGGTGTAAAGATATCGTTTCGTCCGGCCAGCCCTGGGCAAGTCCAGCGCACGAAAATCGACAGCCCTGGGGAGTGTTTTCCTCCAAACAAGCGTTAAACCAAACATGCTTTTGCTAGGTCCTGATTAACGCCTAGGGAATTAGCGCGATCTTGCCGAACGCGCCGGGTGTCAGCACATCGATATGAGCTTGCGGCGCATCTTTTAATGGAAGCTCCTTGCCAACGATGGGGCGCAAGGTGCCATTTTCCAGGCCTGCCGCGATAGCAGCGTGAATTTCCACGGTCTCTTGTTCCGTTGTTGCCCACAGAGTGAAGCCGCTCACGGAGGCGCGCCGCAACATCAACTCGCGAGGATTGATGGTGACGTCGCCACGATTCCCGATGACGATGACGCGACCGCGATTCGCCAACAACTTCAGGTCGGTGGCGAGATTCACGTTGGCCAGCATTTCAAGCACGAGATCGATACCGCGGCCGCCGGTGGCTTTCAGGATTTCATCGGAGTAGCCGGCTTTGGTGTGGTCGAAGACGTGATGAGCGCCTTCTTGCATCACCAACGCGAGGCCACGCGAAGTTCCTGCCGTGCCGAACACCGTCAAGCCCATGGCGCGCGCCCACTGCACGGCAGCGATGCCCACACCGCCGCTGGCGCCGTGGACGAGCAGGGCTTCGCCAGCGCGCGCTTCGCCGTGGTGACGCAAGGCCGTGTAGGACGTACCGTACGGGACCCACAACCCTGCCCCTTGTGGGAATGAGATTTTTTCTGGCAGCGCGTAGACCTGATTTTCGCGTGCCAGGGCATATTCGGCGTAAGCGCCCGTGAGGGTGGTTGCGGTGTAAACGCGGTCGCCCGGTTTCACTTTGGTGACGCCTTCGCCAACGGCGTCGATGGTGCCGGCAGCGTCGGAGCCCGGCGTGTACGGCAGTGTGGGCTTCACGGCATAGGTGCCGTTGCGCATGTAGGTGTCGTACGGATTGACGCCGGCAGCGCGCACGTGCACGAGCACTTCGCCGCGCCCGGGCTTCGGCGTGGGCACTTCATGAACTACTAGAACTTCAGGTCCTCCGAATTGGTATACCTGAATCGCTTTCATTGCTTACCTCCCGTCACAAATCCAAAATTGTGTGTTTCCTCTGGAACTTCTTCTGCAACGAGTTACGAAGAAATCTGTCCCGGCGAAAGCCCGGGAAAGGGCACAGGTCCCGTCAAAAATGGTCGTCATAGAGGAGCGAAGCCTTTTCCATATCGACCGTGCCGGAGGTTTGCGCCCACGCCGTGGTTTGCCAGTTGTCCTTATGTTTCTTGGCGGGAATCCAGCCTGGCAAAGGCTGGCTTAAATGGTTTGCCAGCGCAAAGACATAGGGCTCGTACATTGCGCGCAACTCCGCCAGCTTGCGATCAGCTTCGGGGGTGCTGAGAAGATTTGTGCCGTTCTTTGCCAGCTTGTCGCGGAGATAGGCCAGCGTTTCGGCGGGCAAGCGATCCTGTGGCAAAGGACGAGGTGCCGCACCAAAGACCTGGCAGAGATCAGCCACGGCATGCCGGGCGATGGCAAAGGTGAGTTGCGCCTGTTTCGCGCAAGATTCCTCGATGCCGGCGATGGTCAGGGCGCAAGTGTCCAAGATGGCGGTGAGCGAGCCAATCCAGGATTGGTTGTCGTGCTGCGAGCGGAAATAGGCGAGCACGGGATAGGAGAGATGGCTCTCCAACAATTCCGCGCACCAGCGTTCCCAATCTTTCAACAAGTCCCGAAGCGCTTCGTGGCCTGTAGGATAACTGTGGCGGCGAAGCAACTCTCCTGCGGTGGGGGGCGTGCCGGCGCGCGCATCGAGCAACGAGATGTTCGTTTCGCGGCGGCCGAATGCGCCGTAAATAAACGGGAGATAGCCAATCATGGCCGCGAGAAAAGCAAAGCCGAATCCCGCTTCGGCAACGACCAGGAGACGCGCCAGGCCGGAACGCGGCACAACGTCACCCAGGCCCAGGGTGAAAAACGTGGTGCCGCTGAGGTACATGTCGGTGAATATTCTGGGGCTGGAACCCGAAACATTGACGGCCGATCCCGCGCCGAATTGCATCAAGCCGAAGGCGATGACCAAGCCGATGGCCCAAACGCCCACGAGGGCTAACAAGGAGAACGGGCCAAAGAAGCCGAGGAAGGTTTCGCGCGTTTTGTGGGAAGAAATCAGCCGGGCCAGCGCCTTCCAGGAAGCCCAGGTCGCGCGGTAATAGAAACGTGTCAGGCGGAATTTTCGGGTGACGCGGCGCGGCAGGATGACGGTTTCAAAAGCGTCCCACGCCACGATCAGAAAAACAGCGATACCAGCAAGAAAGACACCCGGAACGGGAATCATGCGCAGCATTGTACTCGCTTTGTGTGGAAATGCGCGGCGGTGATCAGGAGATCAGCCGCGCGTTCACGGAGATTTCCGTTTTAAACAGCCGGGAGACGGGGCAGCCGGTTTCCGCGGCCTTCACGGCGGCGTCGAACTTGGCTTTATCCGCACCAGGAATATTGGCGACGAGATCGAGATGGCTCTTGGTGATGGAGAAGCCATCACCGACCTTTTCGAGAGAGATTGTGCAGGTGGTCTCCAGTTTGGTGGCGGTGATGCCGGCGCCGCCAAGTTGGGCGGAAAGGGCCATGGTGAAGCAGCCGGCGTGGGCAGCCGCGAGAAGTTCTTCGGGATTCGTGCCGACACCGTTCTCGAAGCGCGTGCTGAAGGAATATTGCGTGTTCTTCAGCGTGCCGCTATCGGTGGAAATGGAACCTTTGCCCGATTTCAGGTCGCCTTGCCAGACTGCGGAAGCTTTGCGTTGCATGGATGATTCTCCTGTCTCTGATTTGACGGCGATTGACCTACCCGTTGGATTCAGGAATCCAACGAAAGGGTTCATGTCATTTTGAAGGGCGCGCGAAACTGGGATGCCGGGAGCATCCTACCATTTGTGAAAAACAAAGAACACGGCCAGCTTCTAGATCAACCTGGTGAATTCTTCGGGAGGAATTCCGGATTGGCGGAGAATGGATCGCAGAGTTCCGGTGTCCAATTCCGAATGATCTGGCACCACAACTTGAGCGAACGGCGACTCGCGCCTCAGGATTATGTGGCTTCCATGCTGGCGTTTCACAACAAAACCAAGCTTGAGCAGAGCCGAGACGCACTGGCGTCCCGAGACCCGCGGAAGTTTTGTCATACCGCGAGGAGGATGGCTTCGAATGAATCGGGAGGAACGGCGTAGCCATCTTCCCTTAGAACCAGGATGTAGCCCTCAATGGCTTCGCGGATATTCTGAATTGCCTCTTCACGCGTTTTTCCCTGGCTAATGCAGCCGGGCAAGGAGGGGCACTCCGCTACCCAATAGCCGGTCTCGCCGGGATGCAGAAATACCTGCCTCATGGGGCCTCCAAAGCTTGAATATTAACACAAAGCTAAAGGTCACACGTTGAGGGAGACCAGGCCGGGCGGGGTGGCCGAAACGATGGGAGGAAGCTTAGAGCGGTCGATGGGGCGGTAGAGCGTGTCGCGCTCGACGGGGATGCGGCCTGCGGCGCGGATCAGGCGTTCCAGGTCGGCGCGGGAGGTGAACTCGGAGGTTTTGGCGCCTGCATCATGATAGATCTTTTCTTCGACGACGGTGCCGTCCATATCGTTGGCGCCGAAGCGTAAGGCGATTTGCGCGACGCTGGGAGTGAGCATGATCCAGTAGGCCTTGATGTGGTCGAAATTATCGAGCAGCAAGCGCGAGATCGCGATGTTGCGCAGGTCGTCGTAGCCGGTGGGCTTGGGAATGTGCGAGAGCGGCGTATTGTCCGGATGGAATGCGAGCGGGATGAAAGCGACGAAGCCGTGGGTTTCATCCTGGGCTTCGCGCAGCTTCACCAGATGATCCACGCGCTCCTCGGCGGTTTCCACGTGGCCATAAAGCATGGTGGCGTTTGACGGCAAGCCGAGGCGATGGGCTCTTTTCGCCATGCTCAACCACATGCGACCGCTGACCTTGTGATCGCAGATGATGCGGCGTACGCGCGGATGAAAAATTTCCGCGCCGCCACCAGGGCAGGAGTCCACGCCGGCTTCCTTCATTTTGAGGAGCGTTTCTTCGATGGTGAGTTTGGCGATGCGCGCGAAGTAGTGCACTTCAACCATGGTGAAGGCTTTCAGGTGTACGTGCGGATGGCGCTGCTTGAGGCCGCGAATCAGTTCCATGAAGAAGTCGAAGGGGAGATCGGGATGCAGACCGCCCACGATGTGAAATTCGGTGGCGCCTTCGCGCACGCCCTGATCGGCGCGTTCGTACATTTCTTCAAGCGTGAAAGTGTAAGCGCCAGGTGCTCCGCGATCGCGCCCAAACGCGCACAATTTGCAATGGGCCACGCAGACGTTGGTGGGATTGATGTGGCGATTGACGTTGTAATAGGCGATGTTGCCGTGACGCTTTTCCCGAATGAAATTGGCGAGCCAGCCGACAGCTAGGAGATCGGGCGTGTGATAGAGGGCTACGCCATCGTCGAAAGAGAGGCGTTCGCCCGCCAATACCTTATCGGCGATGGGCTGCAGGCTTTTGTCAGTGAGCGTCAGTTCAGCCACGGTTTTCTCTGTTCATCCCTACTGATTATGATGGCCGCGCGAGGGCGGCCGCTACATCCATTTTGCATTTCAAAACTTGCGAAAAGTTCAAACACGCCAAACCGCCGCGGCGGCGCCCCAGAACAGCAGAAACAGCATACTAATATAGCCGTTCACGGTGAAAAAGGCAGCGTTCAGCTTGCTGAGATCGTTGGCTTTCACCAGCGAATGTTCATAACCGAGCAGCGCGGCGACCACGACAATGCCGGCCCACGCGGGCCACGGTAAACCAAAACTGGCCGCAAGCCAAATCAGCAAAAGCACTACGCCCACATGCATGACGCGCGCAATCATTAGCGCGGCGGGGATGCCGAAACGCTGGGGAACGGAGAATAGTCCGGCCTGCTTATCGAATTCGATGTCCTGGCAGGCGTAGAGGACGTCAAAGCCTCCGACCCAGAGCGTGACGGCCGCGCACAAGATGAGCATGCGCCAGTCGAGGCTTCCGGTGATGGCGATCCACGCGGCGGCAGGCGAAATGCCGAGAGCAAAACCGAGGAAGAGGTGCGACCAGGTGGTGAAGCGCTTCGTGAAGGAATAGAAGAAGAGGATGGCGATGGCTAGGGGAGCCAACTTCAGCGCGAGGGGATTCAGTTGCCACGCGGCTATGAAGAATAAGGCGACGGCAACGAGAGTGAACAACCAGGCAAATGAAACGGAGAGCGTACCGGTGGCCAGCGCGCGCATCTTGGTGCGCGGATTTTCCTTGTCGTAGCGGAGGTCCACGATGCGATTGAGCGTCATAGCGGCGGAGCGCGCGGCCACCATGGCGATCACGATCCACAGGATCTGGTGCAACGTGGGCCAGCCGTGCTGTTTGGCGCGGGCCGCGAGCAGAGCGCCGGTCAAAGCAAACGGCAGAGCAAACACCGAGTGCTCAAACTTGATCATTTCGAGGATGGTGCGAATGCGGCCAGCCATTTGTGTCTACGGTGCCGCCTTCTTGGCGGGCGTGCTGCCGGTCCAGCGAAACATTTTTTCTTGCGGCAGCCCAACGTGCGCCAAGACGCGGCAAACATATTGAGTGACGAGATCATCAATCGTTTTGGGCTTGTCGTAAAACGCGGGGACCACCGGCATGATGATGGCGCCTGCTTGTTGCGCGCGCAGCATGTTTTCCAGATGGATGCGATTGAACGGAGTGTCTCGAACACAAAGAATCAGCTTGCGGCCTTCTTTGAGCATCACATCGGCGGCGCGCGCCACCAGGTCGTCGCTGGTGCCGTTGGCGATGGCCGCCAGTGCGCCCATGGTGCAGGGCACGACGATCATGCCGTTCACGTCGTAGCTGCCGGAAGCGATGGACGCGCCGACATCCTTATTCGAGAGGGTTTCAATTTTGCGCGAGGCGCAGCCAAGAATTCGGCTGGGAAGCTGGTGCAAATCCCCGGACGTAATTTCCAACTCCTCGGCAAAGAGGCGCTGGCCGGTTTCCGAAACGACCAGATGCACGCGCGAGACACGGGAATCGTCTTCCAGAAGCGCGAGCGTCTTTTGCGCGAAGATGGCGCCGCTTGCTCCGGTCACGGCCACGGTGATGGTTTGTGTTTGAGCGGAAGTCATGGAATTTGCGCGGGCAGGAACAGTCTGGCAACGGCTTGGCGGCAAGTCAAGCGAGGGCTCCGGGCGACTTCGGTTGCGGCGGCTATGCTAGACTTTCGGGGGAAGCGAGGCCATTTTATGGGCAGCACCGCTCCGGTCGAGGTCGTTCTGGCGTTCATGGAACGCATAAACGCGGCGGATGTGGCCGGGCTCTGCGCGTTGATGACCGAGGATCACATTTTTGTGGATGGGCTGGGAAACCGCATTCAGGGCCGCGAAGTGATGCGCAAGGGTTGGGCGGGTTACTTCCGCCTGTTTCCGGATTATCGGGTATCGCATGCGGAGATTTTCGCGCAGGGGGATGTGGTGGCGACGTTTGGCGCCGCGGAAGCGACTTACGCGGTGAACGGAAAACTCGCCAAGGAAAATCATTGGAGCGTGCCCGTGGCGTGGCGAGCGGTGGTGCGCGATGGGCTGATCGCGGAATGGCAAGTATACGCGGACAATCAGGCGGCCAGAAAGATTATGGGTGCGCCGAATCCATAGCTGAGGGAACGAGAATCGTCAATGACCGAATCCGACATTCGCAAATTACTGGAAACCGTGAGCGCGGGAAAACTCTCGCCGGAAGCGGCGATTGAGCGGCTGAAGCATCTGCCGTTCGAGGACATCGGATTCGCCAAGGTGGATCATCACCGCGCGTTGCGGCAGGGCTACGCGGAAGTAATTTTTGGCAAGGGCAAGACGCCCGCGCAGGTGGCGGGAATCGTGCACACGATGCTGAAGCACAAAGCGTCGCGGCACAACGTGCTGGTGACGCGAGCGGACGCGAAGATGTTTGCCGCGGTGAAACGGGTAAGCCGCGGCGCAAAATACCATTCGCTATCCTGCGTGATCACAATCGAGCGCACACGCGAGATTACCGGCAAGGGCACAATCCTCGTGGTTTCCGCGGGTACCAGCGATATTCCCGTGGCCGAAGAAGCGGTCCTGACGGCGCAGTTGATGGGCAACCGGGTGGAGCAATTGTTTGACGTGGGCGTGGCGGGGATTCACCGGCTTTTAGAGCACCGCGACGGCTTGACGAAAGCGCGCGTGATCATTTGCGTTGCGGGCATGGAAGGCGCGCTACCGAGCGTGGTGGGCGGACTTGTTGGCGTGCCGGTGATCGCCGTGCCCACCAGCGCAGGGTATGGCGCGAGCTTTGGGGGCGTGGCGGCGCTGCTGGGAATGCTGAATTCGTGCGCGTCGAATGTCACCGTGGTGAACATTGATAACGGATTCGGCGCGGCGTGCGTGGCGTCTTGCATCAACCGATTATAGGTGCAGGCTTTTGATGCGGCACCGTCGAGGCGTTCCTCTGACGACTATCCTGCGTTTCCGGTGGGCGTGCGCATGCGATTTGGCGACGACCATGCCGGACACTCCGGTTTGTACTCACACCAATCGCAGAGTGGGCTCTTGTGGGGATCGAATCGTTTCTCGCGCTCGATATGTTCGATGCGCTTGATCGTAATTTCGCAGAGCTGCGCCAATTGTTTCGGTTGCCGCATGGATTTCAAGGTCTTGCCGTGTGCCAAATAGTGCCAATAGAGTTCGACGTTCTGTGCGTCGGGGCGCTTACTTTGCAAGCCAATCTGATATAGGCCGAGCTGCCGGTCGCAATCCACTGAGTTCTGAGTGGGGAGAGACCGGCTCGTCTTGTAGTCGTGGATCTCGTATGTACCGTCGGCCCGCCTGGCCACGCGGTCGATATAACCTTGCAGGGCGTAACAGCTGTTGCCATCGAGGGGAAACTGGAAGTGCTCTTCGGTGGCGACGGTTTCGCTTTGCGTGAAAGGCGCGTGGCGCTGGTAATAATTCACCAGGCAGCTTTGACCATAAAGCAGGTAGTATCGCTCGGTCGTTCCGCGGCGGACAATTTTGATAGCCGGAGTCCACTGCCTGCGCCATTCGTCCTGATAAAACTTCAGAATCTCGTCAAGCGAAAGAGCCAGTCCGTTGCGCAGATCTCCATAAAGCTTTTGCAGACACTCGTGAACGCGCTTCCCCAGAAAGGCCTCGACGCTTTGTTCGTCCGGCTTCTCGATTTTATCGATGTACTTGAAGCGATAGCGTAGCGCGCACTGTGCGAACATCTCGATTCTGGAGTGGGAATAGACTTGCGCGGGCATGGTTTTGGTGAGGATTAGCTATAACGCAGCTTGGTGCCCGGAGCAAGTGTTGTTGTCGCCGCCGGCTGGGAGGACAAAAGAATCTTAAGCACGCCGCGCTTCTGGGCGTAGGCGATAGCTTGCGGCGCATCCTCGAGCGGAAAGGTGCGAGAGATGAGCGGCGTGGGGTCTACTTTGCCGGAACGCAGCAGCGCGATGGCCTTGGAAAATGGTCCGCAGCGCGAGCCGACAACGGTAATTTCTTTCACCACGATGGGCCAGGTTTCCACCGGTGCGGCGCCGTGGAAGGTGGACTTCAAGAGCAGCGTGCCGCGCGGTTCGGTCATGTGCTGCGCCAGCGTCAGGCCGGTCGGCGAGCCCGTAGCTTCGACGACGAGCCGATAACTTTCCTTCGCTTTTTTCAAATCGCTGGCATCCCCGCGAATTTTCTTTGTCGCAATTCCTGCTTTGCGCGCGTGAAGGAGCTTGTTCTCGTGTTTGCCGTAAAGAACGACGTGGGTGCCTGCGGCCTGCAATACGAGGGCGATCAGTTGCGCCAGTTTGCCGTCGCCGAGAGTCGCGGCAGAAGGGAATTTGCGAATGTTCAATTGATCGAGAATCTGGCAGGCCGCGGCGAGCGGCTCAATGAAGACGGCCTTCGTATCGCTCACATTTTTGGGGATGATGTGGAGGTTTTCCAACGGCAGGGCGAGATATTCCGCAAACGCGCCGTCATGCGCAACGATACCGAGCACCGTGCGGCGGACACAGTGCGTTTTCAGGCCGCGACGGCAGAAAGCGCACACCGGCTTGTAGCCGTAAGCGGAGCAGGCAACATTGATTTCGCCCGCCACTCGCTGGCCAAGCCAACGTTTTCGTGTTTGCGCAGAGACACCCGCCACATCCACCACTTCGCCGACAAATTCATGGCCTACCGTGCCGCGAAATTGATGATAGCCGCGCAGAATTTCAACGTCGGTATTGCAGATGCCCGCGAGGCGCACGCGGATTAAGGCCCAGCCGGGACGAAGCTTAGGCAGCGGCTTGTTTGCGGCGCACAGGCGATTTTTGGCGACCTGAAAGGCGAGCATGGCAAAAGTATGGCGATAATTATTGCAACGCGGCAAGCAAAGAATTCAGAAGCGCCGGTTCCTGATCGGGGAAGACGGCGCGCAGGTCGAGGAGGAGGCGGTCATCTTCAATGCGCGCAACCACCGGAATTCCCCCGGATGGTTGGCGCAAGCGGGCTTCAAGTTGGGCCGCGGAATGACGAGCGCTGGCAATGCACAACACCTTTGTGGATAAGCCTTGCGCGGGAGTGGAGCCGCCGCCCACCAACGAACTCCCATCTGCGATTGCAATTTCAGCATCCAATGCCGCCGCACGCGGCTGAAGCGCTGCGTGAAATTTCATCGTGCGCCCGGCAATGTCTTCGAGCGGCAGGCGAATCATGCGTTGGGCGGGAATATCGTTCCAGGCGCCGCGGAGATAGGCGCGCAAAGTCACTTCCAGTGCTGCGATAGTCAGCTTATCCACGCGCAAGGCCCGGAACAGCGGGTGGCGGCGCACCTTAGCGACAAGTTCTTTTTTCCCTGCGAGGATGCCCGCTTGAGGCCCACCCAGCAATTTATCTGCGCTGAAGAGCACCAGGGAAAATCCCGCGGCCACGCTTTCGCGCACGGTGGGCTCGGTGATGCCGCTGGCCGAAAGATCGACGAGACATCCTGAGCCCAGGTCTTCGATGACGGGTAAACCCGCGCGCGCGCCGAGCGCGATTAAGTCCGCCACTGCGGGCTTCTCCGTGAAGCCGGTTACGGTGAAATTCGAGGGGTGCACGCGCAAGAGCAACCGGGTTTTTTCGTTAATGGCGTTTTCGTAGTCGGCTAGGCGCGTGCGGTTTGTTGTGCCGACTTCGCGAAGGAGCGCGCCGCTTTGTTCCATGATTTCCGGGATGCGGAAGCCGTCGCCGATTTCGATCAATTCGCCGCGCGAGACGATGACTTCGCCGCCACGCGCCAGCGCCGCAAGGCTCAGGAGCACGGCGGCGGCGCAATTATTGACAACGATGGCTGATTGCGCGCCGGTAAGCCGTTCGAGGAGCCGAGAGGTGTGCACATCGCGCTTGCCGCGGGCGCCGGCCTCCAAATCGTACTCGAGATTCGAGTACTGCGTAGCGGTGCGGCGAAACTCCTCCGCCACATGTTCCGAAAGGGGCGCACGGCCCAGGTTGGTGTGCAGAATGACGCCGGAAGCGTTGATCACTGGTTGCAAGGAAGGCACAAATTCGCTTTGCACGGCATTCACGATGCGTGCTTCGATGACGGCTGGATTCAACATCTCTTCTGCCACCGGTTTGCCGGAAGTGATTTCGCGGCGCAATCCTTCCAAAGCCGCGCGCGTGGTTTCCACCACGAAGCCGCGCTCCACTTCGCGGCATAGCGCGGTCAGGCCAGGGCGAAGGAGCAGTTCGTCCACCGAGGGAACACGGCGAAGGAGCGCCGCCTGTTGCGAAGAAATCTCTGGCTTGGTGCGGGAGGCCATGGCGCCATTTGAGCACAGCGGGGATTATGCAAGCAATCGGGCTTCTGTCTGGAAGACCAGACCCTCTACCGGATGCCGGGTGTTTCATCCGCAGCGCCCCCACCCTTCCCGGTTGACGCTGGCGCCTTAGGCCCCTAGCATGGGGGTTCCGGGGGACCCGCTTCATGGCCACCATTGATGAGGATCTGGCGCAACTCGAGAAGGACATCCGGCAACTGAAGATCGAGTACGACGCCTTCTTCGGAGGGGGCCGTAAGCGTCCGCCAACGGAAATTGAATGGCGCTGCGATTTGCTGGTGAAGCGCTATGCCGAGCGCGGCGGGGATTTGAAGTATGGGCAGCGCTTCCGGTTTACCAACCTGGCGCAAACCTACGCAAAGTACAAAGACATTTTCCGGAAACGGCTGGCGCAGCGCGAAGAAGGGAAAGTGCAGCGGCACTTTGGCGCGGCGGCAAAGGCCATCGAAGCGGAACGCACAAAAGCGCAGCCCGAGGCGAAATCGGCAGCGCCTGCCGTGAGCGCGGCAGAAGCGCAGGCGCAAGCGTTTCGCGTGGTGTGTTCGGAGCCCGACAAGGAAGCGGAAAAGGTGGACCAGCTCTACGCAGCTCTCCTGCAAGCCAAACAAAATGCCGGCGAGGAAACGGGCAAGCTCAGCAAAGCCAGCTTTAAAGAATTCGTGCGCAAGAAGACCAAGGATCTTCAGGATAAAAAGAAATGCCGCGACGTGGAATACGTGGTGGAAGTGGTGGAAGGCCAGGTCAAGCTGAAAGCGCTGGTGAAGTCGTAGCTGTACGCGTTCAATTCCCGCACTGAACATTTTTCCCGCAGACGATGCCTTTCCGAAACTGCGCTGCTCCGCGTACACTAATAAGTTCTTTTCACCTGTGGAGGATGACATGGGAGTGGAGCGCGCGCTGCTCAGCGTATACGACAAGACCGGCATTGTGGAGTTTGCCAGGAGACTGGCCGCGCTGAAGATTGAGCTGCTCTCGACCGGGGGCACGGCCAAATTGCTGCGCGAAGAAGGCATTGCGGTGAAGGACGTTTCGGAGTTCACCGGGTGGCCGGAAATGCTGGGCGGGCGCGTGAAGACGCTGCATCCGAAGGTGCATGGAGGGCTGCTCTACCGCCGAAATCACGCGGAGGATCAAAAGCAAGCGAAGGAGCACGGTATCTGGCCTATCGATTTGGTGGCCGTGAATCTTTATCCGTTCGAGGCCACCGTTGCGCGCGGTTACATCACCGCCGAGGAACTCATCGAGAACATTGATATTGGCGGACCGACGATGCTGCGATCGGCGGCAAAGAATTTTGAAAGCGTGACCGTGGTGACGGACCCCGCGGATTACGAGCGCATTGCCGGGGAACTGGAGACGGCGGGCGATACGACGCTGCTGACGCGGATCGAACTGGCGCGAAAAGTGTTTGCCACCACTTCGCGGTACGATGGCTTGATTACCACGGAACTCGAGCGGCTGACCCATCTGAGCGGCAAGCTGGAGGTTGCGCCCCGCGCCAAATTGCCCGAGCGCATCCACCTGGCGCTGCGGCGCAAGCAGGAACTGCGCTACGGCGAAAACCCGCACCAAGCGGCGGCGCTGTACGTGCCTGCGGGACGTCTACCAGAAGGATTGGCAGCGGCGAAGCAACTGCAGGGCAAAGAGCTCTCGTATAACAATTACGTTGACCTGGAAGCGGCACGCAGCACGGTGGCGGAGTTTGAGAGGCCGGCGGCGGTGATCATCAAGCACAACAATCCGTGCGGAGCGGCGGAACAGAAATCGCTGCTGGATGCATATGTGAAGGCGTACGCGTGCGATCCCGTGTCGTCGTTTGGCGGCGTGCTGGCGTTCAATCACATTGTGGATGAGGTGACCGCGGAACAAGTGGCCAAGCTGTTCGTGGAATGCATCGTTGCGCCGGGGTTCGCGGATGGCGCGCAGGAAATTTTCGCCGCCAAGAAAAATCTACGGTTGCTGGTGTTGCCGCAGGGGGGGCTGGAGTTCGACAAGGAACTTCAATTGAAGCGCATTTTGGGAGGCATGCTGGTGCAGCAGCCGGATCTGGGCAGTCTGCAGGGCCGGGAGTTGAAGGTGGCCACGAAGCGCGCTCCGACGGATAAGGAGCTGGCGGATTTGCGCTTTGCCTGGAAAGTCTGCAAGCACGTGAAGTCTAATGCGATCGTATTCGCAAAAGAGGGCGCCACGCTGGGCGTGGGCGCGGGGCAAATGAGTCGCGTGGATTCCGTGAAGATTGCCGTGGCCAAGGCGCAGAAATCTCTGCAGGGCACCGTGGTGGCCTCCGACGCGTTTTTCCCGTTTCCGGATGGAGTGGAAGAAGCAGCCAAGGCGGGTGCCACGGCGGTGATTCAGCCGGGGGGTTCGATCAAGGATGGGGAAGTGATTGCGACGGCGGACCGGTTGGGACTGGCGATGGTGTTTACAACCATGCGGCACTTTTTGCACTGAGAGAGGGAAGTGCTGCTTGTGTGAATGAAAACTCAAGAGCACAGTCCCGTCGATGCTCAGTGTGAACAGGAGTGACTGTTCCACAAGAGAAACCCAAGACCCAGGCACCAACTCCGTGCCTGGGGCAACCAAGCCAGGAGAAGAGGCAAACCCAAGAGCACAGTCAAGAGTGACTGTGCCACAGGGGAGAGCGCGAACGATCAGTTGCGGCCGATGCGGTCGACTTCCCTTTTCAGGGCGAGTTGACTAAGGCTGGCGAGCGGAAGGCTCAGGAACAAGCCAATACGGCGGTCGAGGGTTACGAAAGCTTCGCGAAAGGCACGCTCGATTTGTTCCGGGGTGCCCGCGACTGCTGCGGGGTCCGGAATACCCCAATGCGCGGTGATGGGTTGGCCCGGCCAGATGGGACAAACTTCCGCCGCGGCATTGTCGCAGACGGTAAAGACGAAATTCATTTGCGGGGCGCCGGGCTTGGCAAATTCATCCCAGCTTTTGCTGCGCAGACCTGCTATTGGCAGACCGGCACTTTCGAGTTGTTTGAGCGCGAACGGATGGATGCGCCCGGTGGGATGGCTACCTGCGCTAAAGGCATGAAAAAAGGGCGGGCCCTTACGATTCAGGATGGCCTCCGCCAGGATGGAGCGCGCGGAATTTCCGGTGCAAAGAAACAGGACGTTGTAAGGAGGTTGCATGGTGTCCTCTCAATCGCAGCAGGGAAGATCGACGCATCCTGGCGGACAATCACAGGGGGCTTGCGCGGATTTGCTGGCGCGGATGAAGGCGCTCATGAATTTGCCGTCGATCTTAGGTCCGACAACTACGGGGTCCAGATCCGCGGCAAGCAGGAATTCGGTGGCTTCCTCAGCCCGATAGACGCGGGTGGGTTCGACGCTGATGGACGCGAACCCCGCTGCGGTTAACTTCTCGCGATACTCGGATTCCTGGAGCGCGCCCGCCATGCAGCCCACCCACAATTCCATGCTCTTGCGAATTTCAGGAGGGACCTCGCCGCGGATGACGACATCGGAAACGGCGAACCGCCCGCCGGGTTTCAGGACGCGGAAAGCTTCGCGCAAGACGCGGTCCTTGTCGCCAGAGAGATTAATGACGCAGTTGGAGATGATTACGTCCACGGTGTTGTCTGGGAGAGGAATGTTTTCAATCGTGCCTTTCAGGAATTCGACATTTTCCGCGCCGGCCTTCTTCTGATTCGCGCGCGCCAGCGCAAGCATTTCGTCGGTCATGTCCAGACCATAGGCCTTGCCGGTGGGGCCGACACGTTTGGCGGAAAGAAGTACGTCAATGCCGCCGCCGGAGCCGAGATCGAGGACAATTTCTCCCGGCCGCAATTCCGCGAGTGCGGTGGGGTTGCCGCAACCCAGTGAAGCGGCCACAGCGTCCGCGGGCAGCGCCGCCGTTTCCGAAGCGTCGTACAAATCGCGCGTGATGGGATCGCAACCGCTGAGTTCCGCGCCGCCTCCGCAACAGGCCGTCTTTCCTGCAGCCACCTGTTTGGCAGCCGCCCCGTACTTTTCCTTTACTGCATCTTGGATATTGCTCATGACCGCTCCTTTCTAAAACGTAGCTGATGAATGCATCGACCGAACATCTTGCCCCCCTCAGGGGTTAAAACCCTTGAATTTCCCGGACTTTTCGGCACGGCTGAAGCCGTGCCCTGACGGCAGCTATTTCTGAGATAGCTTCCAGCCGCTACCGGGAAATCTGCACAATCGATTCCGCGGGGACGGCGCGGTTGCGCGTGCAGCATTCCTCGTACAAAAATCCCAGAACCTCGCGAAGCGCATCGGTGTTCGCCGTATACCAGAGGAACGTGCTGGCGCGGCGCACGGAAACAAGGCCTACCTGACGCAGTTTCTCTAAATGGTGAGAGAGCGTAGAAGCGGGGATGCCCAGTTCATCCTGGACTTCGCCGGCAACCAGACCGGTGGGATGAGCGGAAAGGAGCAAACGGACAATTTGCAAGCGCGGCTCGGCGCCGAGAGCGGCGAAGCGGCCGGCGCAGCGGGTGACGAGGAGGGGGTCAGGCTTCTTCATATTTCGATGATTGCAGAAATACGGTAGGAATGCAAGCTCTTTCAACCCTTTCTTTCCCCTACGCATCGAACATGTGGGTCCCGCTGCCGGTCTCTGAAACGCCTCTCTTTTGTCTTTTGACCGCGTTTCCCCCGCATGGGATACTGACACCTTTGGGGCTTTCCATCTATGACGCTTAACCGCATCGCATGCACTCTTCTTGTCGGCGCCCTCGGTGGACTGCCGGTCCTGGCGCAGTCACCCAGCGCTTCGGCGCCCGCCGCCGTAGAGAAACCGTCTCCGCGCGCCGAAGCCTATTACAATTTCACGTTGGGACACATGTACGAGCAGCAGTATGAATTGACCAGTCAGAACGATTACGCGACCAAAGCGATCGAGGCATACAAGAAGGCCTACGCCATTGACCCGCAATCTCCGATCATCGGCGAGCGGCTGGCGGAGATGTACTGGAAAGCGCAGCGCGTGCATGACGCCATGGTCGAAGCCACTGAAATCCTGAAGCGCGATCCCAACGACCTGGCGACGCACCGCCTGCTGGCGCGCATTTACCTGCGCAGCCTTGGCGACATCAATGGCTCCGGGGTGCAAACAGAGATGGTGAGCAAAGCCATCGCGGAGTACGGCGAAGTTCACCGGCTGG
Source organism: Candidatus Acidiferrales bacterium (assembly GCA_963702915.1). Lineage (GTDB taxonomy): Bacteria > Acidobacteriota > Terriglobia > Acidiferrales > UBA7541 > Acidiferrum. Next base: position 3,056,060 of record OY969770.1, on the reverse strand, counting down.
ATCCCACGGATCAGGAAGCCGCATTGTGGCTGGCGCGGCTGTACCGGCTGCACAACGATCCGGAGAAAGCGGAGCAGGTGCTGCAGGGGATGCTGAAGGAAGATCCGGAAAACGAAGCGGCCGTCGAGCAGTTGACGCAACTTTATCTGGACCAGAACAAATCGGAAGAGGCCATTTCGCTACTCGAGGGCATGGTTGCCCGCTCGCCTTCGCCAACGCTGTACGATCTTCTGGGCGATGCGTATACACAGACGCACGAGTACGCGCAGGCAGAAAAGGCGTATCGCGGCGCCGTGGACCTGGATCCTTCGGAACTTGGGCACCTGCGAGGGCTGGGCCAGGCGCTGCTGAGCGAAGAAAAATATCCGGAGGCGCTTTCCGTCTATCAGAAGCTGGCCGACCTGATGCCAGATGACGCAGATGTATATTTGCGCCTGGCGCAGATCTACCGCGAACTGCATCAACTGGACAAGGCAGAACAAAGCATCGTGAAGGCGCGACAGTACGCTGCCGGAACGTTGGAAGTGATGTACAACGAGGCCATGATTTACGAGGCTCAAGGGCGCTTTGAGGACGCCATCCGCGTGCTATCCGATGCAGTGACGGGCGTCAAGGCGCAGTCCACGGTTCTGCCTTCGCGGCGCAGGTCGCTGGCCATTTTGTACCAGCAACTCGGGGGGCTCTACCGCGACTCGAACAACTATCAAGCGGCCATCTATACGTTTCAGGAATTGGGCCACCTGGGCGACGAGGAAGACCGGCGCGCGCGGATGCTGATCATGGAAACCTACCGTCAAGCGAAGGATTTGCCTAAGGCGCTGCAGACGGGGAAAGAGGCGCTGGCGAAATACCCAACGGACGTGGGCATCCGGGCAACCTATGCCATGCTGCTGGGCGAAAACCAGCAGGCTGACGAGGGCGTGAAGCTGCTGCAAGGGGACCTGAAGGGTACTCCGGGTGACCGCGAACTGTACCTGAACATGTCGCAAATTTACGAGCGCAGCCGGCGGTATAGTGAAGCGGAAGCGATAGCGCGGAAAGCCGAGGCGATTCCGGGAGAGCCGCGGGAAAATGAAATGACGTGGTTCATGCTTGGCGCGATCTTTGAACGCCAGAAGCAGTACGACAAGTCGGAAGAACAGTTCAAGAAGGTTTTGGCGGTGAATCCCAAGAATGCGGAGGCGCTGAATTATTACGGCTACATGCTGGCCGACCGCGGCGTCCGGCTGGATGAAGCGCGAGACATGATTCAGCGCGCCCTGGATCAGGAACCGTTTAACGGGGCATATCTGGACAGCCTGGGTTGGACGTACTTCAAGGAAAACAAGATTGAAGATGCGGAAGCGGCGCTGCGCAAGGCTGCCGATCGGGAGCCGCACGACCCCACGATCCGCACGCATCTTGGGGATGTTTACGCCAAGCAGGGGCGCATGGACCTGGCGGCGGCGGAATGGGAGAAGTCGCTGGGGGAATGGCGTCGTTCGCTTCCTGCGGATCTGGAAAACGACAAGGTAACGGAACTGGAAAAGAAACTAGGGCAAGTGAAACACCGCGTGGCGCAGAAGTCGCCCGTGGCCGATTCGAAACCCTGAGACGAGTGCATGCGCGAAGTCCGGATTCCGGCATACGCAAAAATCAATCTGCGTCTTGAAATCCTCGGCAAACGCGCCGACGGCTACCATGAACTTCGCACTATTTTCCAGACGGTCTCCCTCCATGACAAGTTGATTTTCCAGCCCAGCCGCAAGTCGGGGATTTCACTGGTGGTTCGCGGCAATGATGAGCTTTCACGGGAGGCCGCGGAGAAGAATCTGGTGTATCGCGCGGCGGATGCGCTGCGGCGGGAACTGAAGATTCGTTCCGGCGTAGAAATTGTGGTGCAGAAGAGGATTCCCGCGGGGCGCGGATTGGGTGGCGGTTCCAGCGATGCGGCGGCGGCGCTCCTGGGGTATTTGCAATTCGCGGGCAAGCAAATGGAAACCGCGCGACTGCTGGAGATTGCCGGGGAACTTGGCGCGGATGTGCCGTTTTTTTTGTTCGGGGGGCGGGCGTTGGGCATAAGCAAGGGAGATGAAATCTACCCGCTGCCGGACCTGGAAAAGCGTACGGTGCTGATTGTTTCGCCGCGAGAAATTCATGTACCCACGCCGGATGCCTACCGCTGGCTGCATGCGCCAGAACTGGCTTCATTGACAAAGACGGCGGCAAACCATAAACTGTTTAAGTTCTGTGCTCTGTGCTGGAGCGCGCAGGGAGAACGCCTGTGGAACGATTTTGAAGAGGCGGTCTTCCAGCGCCATCCCCGACTTGCGAAGATCAAGCGTGGGTTGCTCCGCGGAGGGGCGTCAGAAGCCTTGCTGGCTGGTAGCGGTTCGGCGGTGTTTGGAGTATTCCCGAGCCCAGCAAAGGCGCGCCGAGCCGTTGCGGGATTTCCGCACGATCAGGCCTTTGTCTGCGAGACAGTTTCGCGGGCCAGGTATCAGCGCTTGACGAAAAGCGCCTAGATCGGATGATCCGCAGCGTTGCTCCGCTTTCTGATTCCCATTCTTAATTCACATTGTCCAGTTCAGGCCCTTTTGCGTGAGATGCGTCATCGCAGAGCGGTGACGGGAGCGAGCGCGGCGTGAACGACGAGCGATTCAAGATATTCTCGGGGACCGCAAATCCAGTTCTGGCAGAAGCGATCTGCAAGCACCTGGATGTGCCGCTAGGCAAAGCGCTGCTGGGGCGGTTCAGCGACGGCGAGATTTATTTTCAGGTGCTGGAAAATGTGCGCGGCGCGGACGTGTTCGTCGTGCAGCCGTGCTCCTATCCGGTGGACAACCACCTGCTGGAGCTGCTGCTGATGATTGATGCGTTTAAGCGCGCTTCGGCGTGGCGCATCACGGCGGTGCTGCCGTACTACTGTTATGCGCGGCAGGATCGCAAAGACAAGCCGCGCGTTCCGATATCCGCGAAGCTGGTGGCGGATTTGCTGGAAACGGCGGGAGCGAGCCGGGCGCTGACGTTGGATTTGCACGCGCCGCAGATTCAGGGCTACTTCGACGTGCCGGTGGATCACTTGTACGGGTCACCGGTGCTGGTGGAGTATTTCCGGCACAAAAAGCTGCCGAATTTGACTGTGGTTTCGCCCGATGCGGGCGGCGTGGAGCGCGCGCGGGCGTTTGCGAAGAAACTGGGCGCGCCGCTGGCCATCGTGGACAAGCGCCGCGTGGACCTGGACGTGACCGAAGTGATGAACCTGATCGGCGACGTGAAGGGGCGCAGCACGCTGATCGTGGATGACATCATCGATACAGCGGGCACGCTGGTCAAAACGGCGGATGCGCTGATGCGCGAAGGTGCGACACAGGTGTTTGCGGCATGCACGCACGCCGTGCTTTCCGGCCCGGCCGTCGAGCGCCTGGAGAATTCGCAAATCTCCGAAGTGGTGGCGACGGATTCCGTGCCGCTCTCGGAAGGCGCCGGGAATTTGAAGAAGCTGAAGATCCTGAGTGTCGCGGATTTGCTCGCGCGCGGCATTCGCTCGATTCACGAGGAGACGTCCATCAGCGAGCTGTTTATTTGAGTTTATCCGGCGGCGAGTGATGCCGGAGGAGATTCCAGGAAGGGAAAGAAGCCATGGCTCAGATTATTGTCGAAGGAGCGCCCCGCGATACACGGGGCAAAAACGAAGCGAAGCGCTTGCGGGTATCCGGGAAAGTACCGGCAACGCTGTACGGCGGCAAGGGAGGACCCCTGTCGCTGGCGGTGAACACGAAACAGTTGACGGCGATCCTGAGGTCCGAATCCGGGCACAACACGTTGTTTGAGGTGGACTTGGCCGGGAAGAAAGAACCCGCGATCGTGAAGGATTGGCAAGTGGATCCCGTGAGCGGGAAGCTGCTGCATGTGGATTTACTGCGCGTGGCGATGGATGTGCGCATGAAGGTGAAAGTGCCCGTGCACACATTTGGCGAGCCCACGGGCGTGAAGGTGCAGGGCGGCGTGTACGAAGTGGTCATACGCGAGGTGGAAGTGGAATGCCTGCCTGCAGATATCCCGACGGAGTTTCGGATGGATGTCAGCGGCCTGATGCTGAATCAGAGCCTGCGCGCCAGCGACCTGACGATCGACAAGACCAAACTCAAGTTGCTGACCGAAGCCAACGCCGTGTTGGCACACGTGGTGGCGCTGCGCGTCGAAGAAGAAAAGCCCGTGGAAGCTGCAGCGGTTGCCGCGACGCCGGCCGAGCCGGAAGTCATCAAGAAGGGCAAGAAGGAAGTGGAAGGCGAGGAAGGCGAGGAAGCGGCCAAGCCCGTCGAGAAACAGGAAAAGGAAAAGAAGAAGTAATTCCGATTCTCCGGCTTCGCGCGAAACGTCATGCGGCTCATTGTTGGCCTTGGCAATCCTGGCCCGGAATATCAGTGGACGCCGCATAACCTGGGATTCCTGGCGGTGGACGAAATCGCGAATCGCGCCTCCATCCGCGTGGAGCGGCCGGAAGGCAAGGCTCTAGTAGGGCGCGGAAAGGTGGCCGGGGAAGAAGTGGTCCTGGCCAAGCCGCAGACGTACATGAACCTCAGCGGAATTTCGGTTCGCGAGCTGCTGGGGAAGTACGAGTTGGAACCCGCGGACCTGCTGTTGCTGTTCGACGAGCGCGATCTGCCATGGGGCATGATACGCATCGGAGAACGCGGCAGCGCAGGAACGCACAACGGCGCGAAGAGCGTGATGAGCGTCGTGGGCACACCGGAATTCGCAAGGCTGCGGCTGGGTTGTGGCCCCGATCATCCGGTAAGCGATCTGGCGGCTTATGTTTTGCGGCCGATGAAGAAAGGCGAGCTGGAAGTGGCCGCGGAAATGGTGGCGGAAGCAGGCGACGCCGTCGAGCTGCTGCTGACGCAGGGCGTTGCGGCAGCCATGAACAAGTTCAACCGGCGGGTGCCGCCGGCGGAAGAGAAGTGACCGGTCAAGCGATCGGGTGAAATCGAGAAGAAGGAAAACGAGGTCATCATGGAAGAGCGTTTGTACGATCTGATCTTCATCGTGCGCCCGGCCACGCCGGAAGAGGAAATCAAGAAGGTGCTCACGACGATTGAGCACGCTTGCGCGGAAAAGGGCGGGAAGATCGAGAAGACCGAGTATTGGGGCACGCGCAAGCTGGCGTACAAGGTGATGAAACACCGCGAGGGGATCTATGTGTACCAGCAGGTACGCACGAATCATGGCGAACTGGTGCACGAACTGGAGCGGCGGCTTGGCGTGCTGGACGCGGTGATTAAATACCAGACGGTGCGGCTTGACGAAGATATCAAGCGCCAGAAGAAGCTTGCGCACAAGCGCGAGATTCGCGCTGCGCGGCGTCCGCGCCGTACGCCACCGCCCGCGCCCGCACAAGCGCCACCGCCTGCGCCGGCGCCAGTCGAGCAGCCCGCTTCCGGCGATTAAGAGCAAGCCAAGAAGTTCACGCCGGTGTGTGACGCAGTTTGCCGGCGGCTAGGTTTGAGATTGAGTTTGGTTTGGCGCTCCGTTGCCCAGGCCCGGAGCCATTTGGAAAGGTAGGAAGGTATGTCAGAGGAACAGAAACAACCGCAAGTTGCGCTACCCGCAACGCCCGCCGCACCCGCGGCCCCTGCTGCGCCGAGCGCGCCACGCGAAGCCCGCGAAGGCGGACACGGTGGAGGCCATGGCGGTGGCGGAGGACGGCGTGAAGGCGGAGGCGGTGGTGGTGGACGCCGCGAAGGCGGACCAGGAGGAGGACCTGGCGGACCAGGCGGCGGTCCCGGTGGACCGCGCCGCGGCAAGCGCCAGTATTTCCGGAAGAAGAAGGTTTGCAAGTTTTGCGTCGAGAGGATGGACTTCATCGACTACAAGCGCGCGGACATCCTGTCGCAATTCGTGCAGGAACGCGGGAAGATTCTGCCGCGGCGCATGACGGGCGTGTGCTCGCGCCACCAGCGCTGGCTGGGCGTGGCCATCAAGCGCGCGCGCAACATCGCGCTGCTGCCGTTTGCGGGAAGCGCGGCGGGCACGCAAGCGCCTCGCGTGGTGGAAGCGCCCAAGGCTGTCGAAGCGCCCAAGGCGTGAAGTTTCTCCGCGGGGGAGCGGGCGCGATTTTGTAGCGGCCGCCTTCTGAGGCGGGCGCCTCTAACCCGGCTGGCAAGCAAGCCGGCCCTGTTTTAGAAACAGTTTTGAGAGAATCAGGAGATCGTTATGCAGATCATTCTTCAGGAAGATGTGGATAAGCTCGGCAACCGCGGCGATGTGGTCACGGTGAAACCGGGCTACGCGCGCAATTTTCTTTTGCCGCACAAGATTGCCATCGAAGCCACGCCGGGGAACATGAAGGCGCTCGAGCGCATTCGCGGCGCGCTGGCGAAGAAAACAGCGACGGAGCTGGACGCGGCGAAGAAGCAGGCGGAACTGCTCGCGGGCGTTTCGCTGAAGTTCACGCGAAAGACCGGAGAGAACGACCAGATGTTCGGGTCGGTCACGACGGGGGATATCGCCGAAGGGCTGAAGGCGCAGGGCTTTGAGATTGACAAGCGCCAGGTGCAGTTGGCTGATCCGCTGAAGATGCTGGGAGAGTTCCCGGTGACCATCAAGGTGTTCCGCGATGTCACGGCGGAGATTAAGGTGCACGTGGAAAAAGAAGCTTAGGCTGCTTCACGCCGTCATTTGTTTTCGGGGGCACGAGTCTTCGTGCCCCTTTTTTGTTTTTCACCCATTAAGCACGGGCACCTGGTCAGTTTCCGAGTAGCCGACTTACCAGGCACTGATTGCAAGTGAACGATAAACTTTCGCACTATGGGGCAGTACATGTAGTTAGTATGAGCAGGATTCGTTAGAATACGGGCATTAGCAGTTCTTGTCCGAGGGAATCTCACGTGTTGCGTACTCTACTCTGTAGACTTCCATTCGTTGGACTCCTACTCGTTTTCCCAACAAGTGCTCAGCAGCCCGCCGGACCGGCCGTTCCTAGCGCACTGGTCTTGGCCAGATCGGCTTTCAATATCACGAGGCAGACGGGAGGCTGTGAATACCTAGAATACACCGTCTCAACGCCATATCCTGGTGATGACGTCCTAAGTTATGTCTCTAACGAACTCCATGCGCATGGGTGGTCGACTTTGAAGCTTGATGCTTTCAACACGGCAGATGTGCCCGTATCGACAAAGTGGAGTGCCTGGAAAAACGTGCAGGGCGGAGAGGTGCATACAAAAGAAGCACAATGGCAGACAAAAACTGGTGATGTAGTAGCATACAAATTCTGGTATTTCGCCCCAAAGATGAAAACCCTCCAAGTGGAAGCGAGATCCTGCTCGGCTGCACAACTCGCAAGAATGGTGCACCACGTTCATTGCCCGGCGGGCGATAGCACGCCTCTCGATGACAAGGTGTTTAGCGCCGCCGTAAGCATCACCAAAATGGACCCGACGCAAGATGGATATCGGGTTCATTTCAGGATTGCGAATACTGGTAAACAAGCAGTTCTTATAGGAAGCGAGGGGAAATGGCCAGACGGAAATCCCCATCTCCTAACGTTAGACGTGCAGCAAGAAGAAGAACACGGTCAATGGAGCAGCGTCGGGAATGAGTGTGTAGAGCACCCACCGATGTCATGGGAGATAGTAAATCCGGGCGAAAGTATTGAGAGTTGGATACTGGCGGTTAATTTTCCAGAGCCAAATCATCACTTTGGAATGTGTACGCGAAGGGTCGCGAAACTGAATGGGCACGTTAGAGTTTCGATGCGGTATTTCAGGAATATTTGCGACATTCAGAATATCTTTGAGAGTAAGAACCCATTGTTTTCATCTTCAGACGCAGTCGAGCTACCTATCGGCGGGCGATAGCCCCCTCACTTGGGCCGCCTCCAGTTTCTCGCCGAACAGGTCCTGGCAAACGCCGTAACCAGAAACTGACCAACTACTCAGACAGGATGGATCTTGCCGAGATGGGGTCCAGCGTGCTGGACCCCTACGTGGAATTCCCGGCGACCACGACACGCCGCGAAAAAGTTTTGCAACGATTTCCTTCGCGATGCACAGGCACTTGGATTGACGCGCTGGGATGTTCCGCGCATAGTCACGATAGAAGTCCGGCGCATGGGGTCATCCAGCCGGCGAATGAATCCGCACTTGCCTTCCGCAGGGAATCATGCTACCTATAGCGAAGGAAAAGCGAATAATAAGAAGGAGCTTTGTCCCCCTCCATGCCCGTTGATTCCACTCTTGAACGGCCCATGCCCAGCAATCTGGATGCGGAGCGCTCCATCCTGGGCGCCATCCTGCTGGACAATAACGCGTTGAATGCGGCGCTTGAGGCGTTGAAGCCCGACGATTTCTTTATCCCACAGCATCGCAGCATCTTCAACCAGATGATTGCGTTGGGAGAGGCGCAGCACGCCATTGACCTGGTGACGCTGACGGAGGAGTTGCACCGGCGGGGCGAGCTGGAATCCTCGGGGGGCGCGCCGTACCTGGCTTCGCTGGTGGATGGCGTGCCGCGGGTTTCAAACGTGGAGCACTATGCGCGGATCGTTAAGGAAAAGGCGCTGCTGCGGAACCTGATTCACGCCACGCACAATATCCAGCAGCATGCGTTTGATGGCGAAGATGGCGCGGACACGATTCTGGATAACGCGGAGTCGAGCATTTTTGCACTGGCGGAGGATCGCGTCAAAGCAGGACTGCTGCCGATCAAAGATATCGTTCGCGACAATTTCGAGCGGCTGGAGAAGATTTTTCGTGAAGGCAAGAGCGTCACCGGCATCGCCACGGGTTACGGGGAGCTGGACAAGTTGCTTTCGGGCTTGCAGCCGTCGGAACTGATCATTCTTGCGTCGCGGCCATCGCAGGGAAAAACCGCGCTGGCGCTGAATATGGCGGAGAACATTGCCATACGCGGAGGATTGCCGGTCGCCGTGTTCAGCCTGGAAATGTCCAAGGAATCGCTGCTACAGCGCCTGGTGGCTTCCGTGGCGCAGGTGGACGCGCATAAATTCCGCTCCGGGCACCTGAGCCGGGAGGATTGGCGGCGCATGACGGAGGGCCTCGGGGCGATATCCGCGGCGCCATTGTGGATTGACGACGCAGGCTCCATCAGCGTGCTGGAAATTGGGGCGAAGGCGCGGCGGCTGAAGCGTGACAAGGGGCTTTCACTGCTCATCGTGGACTATCTGCAGCTGATTACCGCGCGCGGGCGGTTCAATTCGCGCCAGGAAGAAGTGGCCAGCATCTCGCGGGGCCTGAAGGGCTTGGCGAAAGAGTTGCAGATCCCGGTGCTGGTCCTCAGCCAGTTGACGCGCGCCCCGGAACGCGAAGAACGCGGGCCGCAACTTTCCGACCTGCGCGAATCGGGGGCCATCGAGCAGGACGCCGACGTGGTGATGTTTATCTACCGCCCGAATTTTTTCAACATGAACGCGACGCCGGAAGAGCGGGACATGGCGGATATCCTGATCGCCAAGCAGCGCAATGGACCGACCGACAAGGTGAAGTTCGTATTCCGCAGCCGGTTGACGCGATTTGAGGAAGCGGCGCCGGATGCATTCTCGCAATTTGCGAGCGGGGACGAGATGTAGGGAGACACACAGCGCGTCCGGTTTTCGCCAATGACCCGTTTAATCACATCCTGGGCGTAATTGTGGAAGAGCAAGTTCATTTAGCCGTCTGAGCAAGCAAACCTTTTAGATTCAGTTATCTTCAAGGTGTCGCAAGCTTTCCCTAAAAGCCATTCGGGTAGTGCGGGCAGCGAGTATCCACTTGGCCCTGCGCGTGCTCCTATGCCTGTTGTCATTCTCGCGCAGTGTGACGCACAGTTTTTCACGCTGCATGTGGATGCCGTAAACTAGATGCTCCAAGGAATTTCATGTCCCGCGTAAAGAAAAATCCCGGTGATTTTATCGGGCGCCCGGTCTGGGCGGAAATTTCGCTCTCGGCCCTCGCCAGGAATCTTCAGGCGATTCGCGAATACATCAATCCCGCTTCCGAAAAACGCAAGACGCCCCGAAAAGTGCTGTGCATCGTCAAAGGCAACGGCTACGGCCATGGCGGCGCGCTGGTGGCCAAGGCGCTGGAGCAGGATGGCGCGGACTGGTTTGGCGTGGCGTCTTCCGGCGAAGGAGTGGAGATTCGCAAAGCGGGCGTGCGCACGCCGATTCTGGTGCTTGGCGGTTTCTGGCCCGGCGAAGAGAAAATTCTGCTGGAAAACAAGCTAACGCCGGCGATTCATCGTTGCGAACAATTGCTGAGTTTTGAAGCCGCCGCCGCGAAGTTGCACAAGAAGAATGCCACGATCCATTTGAAAATCGATACGGGCATGAACCGCCTGGGATTGCGGCCTGCGGATATGGAATGTTTCGCGCGCCAGTTGGCAAAGTGTCCGCATCTTTCGCTCAGTGGCACCTTTACGCATTTCGCTTCCTCGGAAGTGCTCTGCGATCTGCGCCCCGGAGCGCAGACTCGCCAGCAATTGCAACGTTTTCATGCGGCCATCGAACGGCTTCGCGCCCTACGCATCGAGCCGGGCATCCTGCACTTGGCGAATAGCGCCGCCATCGCGGCGTTGCCGGAAACCTGGGCGGACATGGTGCGGCCCGGCGCCGTCCTTTACGGATATCATCCGGGCTTCGATCCCCCGGAGCTGCGCACGAAATTCGAAGCGGCTTTGCGGCTGCGGCCGGTGATGAGCTTGCGCACGCGAGTTATCAATTTGCGTTCCATCGCCGCGGGCGAAAGCGTGGGCTACAGTTCCAGTTGGACGGCGCAGCGGCCTTCGCGCATTGCCGTGCTCGCGGCGGGGTATGGCGACGGAATTCATCGTTCGCTGGGGAACAAGGGAAGCGTCATCATCCGCGGGCAGCGCGCGCCAATGCTGGGTATTATTTCCATGGACGTGACCATGGTGGACGTCACCGACATTCCGGACGCACAGTTGGGCGACATCGCGACCGTCTACGGAACGGTAGGCCAGCAAGCGTATCCGGCCAACGTGGTTGCGCGGAGCATTGGCACGGTCACTTCCGATTTGCTCTCGGGCGTGAGCCAGCGCGTTCCGCGTTTTTGTGTGGAATAGGCACTCCTGCGCGAGCGCTTTCCTGGGAGTGCACAATCGTTTCCTCCCGCTAGGCTGCGGCACTTGACGAAACCCTTAATTCAAGAGTATACAAATCACCTCATTACGTGCTCCGAAAGGCTTGGCCTCCTTCACGTCTGCCAACACTCCGTGGCCGCCCAGTCGGGGTTACTCGAGTCTGATGGAAGAGTGAGGCAGCATGAAGGATTCAGGAATCGAGGGCGGTGGCGCGCCGTCCAGGATAGGCGGGCCGAACGCGAGAGCGGAAAGCTCGCGTAGTGTGGCTCGTGCTTCATCACGAATTCTGGGCGGCGAATGGGAATTCTGGGCCGTGCGCCTGGCCCTGCTTGGCGCCACTGTAGCCCTCTGCTACAGCATCGCTCCGTTCGGCTTCCACGGACTTCCGGCCGCAGGGCTGGGCTTCTTCATTGCCATGGTGATTCTACTGGGGGAATTGCGCCTGCGCCACGCGGAGATAAGCGGGCTTGTGGGGGGAGCCGTAGGTGCTGTCTGTGGTCTGCTGGCCGCCCTCCTCGTCGCCCTCATTATTTCGCGCACCGCCGAGCCTGAGCCCTCCAAGTCCTTCCTTGAATTTATTTCGTTACTTGCCCTTACCTACCTGGGATTTGCCAGCGGCTTCCGCAAGGGGAAAGAATTGCAATGGTTCGTTCAGCCGCGCCGCGCAACGGCTCTCGCGGTGGAGGCGACCGCCTTTAAGCTGCTGGATACCAGCGTGCTGATTGACGGGCGGATCGCGGACATTTGCGAAACACATTTTCTAGATGGCGCGCTGGGACTGCCGCGGTTTGTGCTACACGAGTTGCAACTGGTGGCCGATTCCGGCGATCCGCTGAAGCGGCAGCGCGGGCGGCGCGGCCTGGAAGTGCTGCAGCGGATGCAGAAGCTTCCTGGGTTGGAAATCCGGATTCTGGAAGAGGATTTTTCGTCGAATATTGGCGTGGATCAGAAATTGATGGAGCTGGCGCGGCGCACGGGATCGAAGATCGTCACGAACGATTTCAACCTGAATAAGGTGGCGCGGGTGCAGGGCATCGGCATTCTGAATGTAAATGAATTAGCCAACGCGATGAAGCCCGCGGTGCTGCCGGGCGAGTCCATGCGCGTGTTGATTCTGCGCGAAGGGAAGGAATCGTCGCAGGGCGTTGCGTATCTGGACGACGGCACCATGGTGGTCGTGGATGGCGCGAGGCGGCTGATCAATCGCACGGTGGATATCATGGTTACCTCGGTTCACCAGACCCCGGCCGGCAAAATGATCTTCGGACGGCTCGATGAGCGCGCCGAGCCATCGGCCGCGCGTGCCGCCTCCGCGTCGGCATCGGCGAATCCCCGGCTGGAGAGTTCGCAACTCGCCATCGGTAATGGTGGCGATAACAGCAGTGAGCAGCGGCGGCCGGAGTCCGCGGAGGCAATTGATCCAGGTTCCCGGAAGCGTTACTCGGAGAGCGAAAATTAATGTGCTGTCCTGCAAATGACTGAAAAAAGTGTTGCAGCTTCAGGGGCTGAAGCCCCCACCTCCTAAAGAGAAGCACGCGGAACTTCAGGGGCACCACATTAGGAGATCACTACTCGGTCAGGGCGCCTATTAGTGAGGTCGAAATTCAGGTGGCAGGGTTTTTCTTCCTACACCCGCTTGAGGTACACTCAACTTTCTGCAACCCGCGCTTAAGCCAGGGATAGATCGCTTCGGCCGGACTGCTTTTATCCTATGACTCATATCACCGCGATTCTTCCCGCTGCAGGTCTCGGCACGCGCATGGGCGCGGAGACGCCGAAACAATTCCTGGAACTGGATGGTGTGCCCATCGTGATCCTGAGCTTGCGCCGCGTCGCGGCGTGCCCACTGATCACAGACATCATCGTGGCCACGCGCGCGGATAATGTGGAGCGGCTGGAGGCGCGCATTCGCGAAGAGAAGTTCACGCAGCCTGTGCGCGTGATCAAGGGCGCCAATTCGCGCCAAGGTTCGGTAGCACAAGCACTGAATTTAGTAGGCGACGATACTGAACTTGTACTGGTGCACGATGCCGTGCGGCCGTTTGTGGCCGTGGAGCTGATCACGCGGGTGATTGAAGAAGCGCGCCACCACAAAGCCGCGATTCTGGGCGTTCCGGCGATGGACACGGTAAAGGAAGTGAAGCGCGCCAGTTTGCCGAAGGATGTAGCGTTGATTACGGCGACGGTCCCACGGGAGCGCATCGTGCTGGCGCAGACGCCGCAAGTTTTCGAAACGCGATTGCTGAAGGAAGCGTTTGCGCTGGCCGAAGGCGATGGACTGAACGCTTCCGACGAGGCCGGGCTGGTGGAGCGCATGGGTCACGACGTGTTTGTTGTGCAAGGCTCCGAACGGAACATCAAAATCACCAAGCCTGCGGATATGGAGCTGGCGCGGTTTTATCTCCACGCAGAGCAGAAAAAGGCATGAGCGTTCGCTGCGGCATCGGGTTTGACCTGCACCGGCTGGCGGAGGGGCGCAAGCTGATTATTGGTGGAATTGAAGTGCCGTTCGAGAAAGGTCCGGTGGGGCATTCGGACGGCGATGTGGTGGCACACGCGTTGTGCGACGCGCTGCTGGGAGCCGCGGGACTTGGCGATATAGGGACGCACTTTCCGGACAGCGATCCGAAGTGGAAAGGCGCGAACAGCTTGCTGTTTCTGGAGCATGCGCAAAACCTCCTGGACGAAAAACAATTCACAATCGAGTACGTGGATGTGATAGTGATTTTGGAACGGCCCAAGCTGGGGCCGCATTTTCCGAAGATGCGCGAGGCGCTGGCCAAATCGCTACGAGTGCCCGTAGAGAAAATTCATCTGAAAGCGAAAACGAACGAGGGCGTTGATGCTGTGGGCCGCGGCGAAGCCATCGCGGCATACGTCGTTGCCACGCTTTCCCTGCCGTGACGCTCAACCACTCTCGAAAAGCGGACGAAAACTCCTGGATTCTGAAGCTGCGCTAGAATTCCTGCATGCCCATGCCCGAGCATATTCAGCCGCATCCGGTGCGCGAGAATCCGTTTCATGCGGATGACGTTCTTGCGCTGCTACGTGAAAACCAGTGGCTGCAGGCGGAACCCTCGCCCGAACATCTTGCCTTTTGCGAACACGCCGCGGCGCTGCTTGGTCATTTTGCGGAGGATCGCATCGGGCTCGCCTATCTGCTGCAGCTAGTGTTCACGTATGACGCCGCGGGAGTGATGCGCTCCACGGAAGCCCATGCGGTGCTCAGCCGTTATGCCGCGCGTGACGTGGTACGGCATCTTGCGCTGCAGTTGCTCGACGGAGGACCGTTCACTTCGGATCGTTTCAAGGAAGTAGTGACGCATTTGAAGGAGACGCTGGAAGTGCGTGGACGCGATTTGTTTCATCCGATCCGGCTTGCGCTGGCCGGACGGGCGGGGGAGGGCGAGCTTGACCGCGTGATTTTGCTGGTGGATGAGGCCGCGGCGCTGCCGTTTGCCGTGCCCGTGAAAAACGTGTGTGCGCGCATTTTGGAATTTTGCGCAGCATTGGAGTGACAAATCGTTTTTTCGGAATGGGCGCAGGGAGAAAATCCGCCGCGGATGGATCCCTCTACTCCGGCGAAGTGCACTGGGCGCACACACCGTGCTACTTGGCCCCACACGCCATTTGTTTGATGTCATCCTGAGCGAAGCGAAGGATCTCAACTGGCCTGAAACTCTCCATCGCCCAATGTCTGACTTCCCGCCCTCTCACCGAAAACTTTCAACTTTCAACTTTCAACTGTAAACTTTCTTTCTATGGACCGATTTACGGGCATTCACGCGGTGCGCGAAGCGCTGGAAGCGGGTAGCGCGTTCGACCGCATTGTCATTGCCAAGGGGCGGCAGGATTCGCGGATCGAAGAGATTGTGCAACTGGCGCGGGCGCGCGACATCCCGGTGCGCTTTGAGGACCGCGGGCAACTCGACCGTCTGGCGAACTCTCGGGACCATCAGGGAGTGGTGGCGATGGCGGCCTCACGCCCCGCGTCCACGTTGCAAGATATTCTGGCGCACGCCAACAGCGCCAAGAATCAAGCGGGGTTGATTGTGCTGCTGGATGGCGTGGAAGATCCGCACAATCTGGGAGCGGTGATTCGTACGGCGCTGGCCGCGGGAGCGCATGGCGTAGTGATTCCGGAGCGGCGCGCGGCTGGGTTGACGGACACGGTGGCGCGCGCGTCCGCGGGAGCCATCGCGCATCTTCCGGTCGCTAAAGTTACCAACCTGGTGCGATCGATGGAGGAGTTGAAGGAAGCGGGCTACTGGCTGGTAGGGCTCGATGAAGAAGGGAAGCAGAGCTACACGGAAGTGGACTACACGTCACCCACGGGGATCGTGATGGGAAGCGAAGGGAAAGGCCTGCACGAATTGACGCGGAAACGATGTGATTTTGTGGTGTCGTTGCCGACGAGCGGTCCGGTGAAGTCGCTGAACGTGTCGGTGGCGACAGGCGTGGTGTTGTTTGAGGCGCTGCGGCAGCGCCGTTCGCGTTCGACCTAACTACAGTACGATCGACGCCTGTCTACTGCGGCGATGCCTGTTCTTTGAGAGCAGATTCCGCGTTTTTTTTCAGTTGAGCACATGCGCCGTGCAATCCTGACGGACACCGCGTAGTTGCATCTGTCTTGATTTTTCCTAAGTCGCCAGTATCAAGCGTGGCGTCCACGTGTGAAAACACGAAACGCAGAAACTTCGCATCTTTGTTCCCAAGAGCAACGAGTTGAAAAAGTGTGTTCCAATGATCTACGAGGATGCGAGCAACAGACTCACTGTATCCCTCCGCAATCGCTCCGTCGTCGCAATGCCCGTAATGCTTGTACGATTTGTCCAGGGCTTCCCAGCTTCTAAGCGTGTCTGCCTGCAAATCTGCGCGCTGGGCTTCGGCGGTAGTGCATGGACGCTGCTGAGCGCAGATGGACGTGCTCTGCGCGAGTACCGCGAAAAAAGCAACAGTGATTACTGGGTATCGCATAACGGTTGTCGATTCGTTACATGAAGCCCTTTGCCCAATTCCCCCAAACACAAAAGAGATCCTCGACACCAAACTTCTTCTCGTGCTACTTGTCGTATTGAATCAGGGAAAAGACGTCCATGCCGGCGAGACGTTCGCGGCCATGTAGGAAATTTAGCTCAATAGCAAAAGCGGCGCCGTCCACGCGGCCTCCGAGGGAGCGAACGAGTTGCGTGGCGGCAGCGGCGGTGCCGCCGGTGGCCAGCAGGTCGTCGCAGAGCAAAACATTCTGGCCCTTTTGCACGGCGTCTTCGTGAATCTCCAGTGTGTCGGTGCCGTATTCCAAACCATAGGAGATGCTCGCGGCCTTGGCGGGCAGCTTGTTTGGCTTGCGCACGGGAACGAAACCGGCGTTGAGGCTGTAGGCGAGAGCGGGAGCGAGAATGAAGCCGCGCGCTTCGATGCCCACGACGAGGTCAATCTTGTGGCCCACATAGTGGTCGCAGAGCCGGTCAATTAAAGTGTGGAATCCCTGCTTGTCTTTCAAGAGGGTGGTGATGTCGTAAAACAGGATTCCCGGCTTGGGATAGTCCGGCACTTCGCGAATCAATTTTTTCAGATCGTCCATCGTTGCAGCTCCCTGTCAGATGGTTATCTCAATCGTAAACATTCCGGTGTACCGGTTATCCACCGCATCGGGCTCCTCGTTGAGGCCGGCCACCTCGGACATCATGGGTCCCCTTTCCAGGGCGACACGAAGCTGGCCGAGCCTTTCGGGCGAGCCCATGGCAAAAACCTCAACGCGGCCATCGCGGCGATTGCGCACGAAACCATGTAAGCCGAGTTTTCCGGCGACGTGCTCGACGTAGTTGCGGTAACCCACGCCTTGCACGCGTCCGGTCACATAAAAGCGCCGCGCGTAAAGTTCCTGGTTCACGGTTCCTGGAAAATCGATACGGAAAACTCCGCAATTCTCTTCGCAGCGGCAATCCGCCCCGGAATTTGCGATACACTGGCGGTAGACTGAGGGCCAAAGGCGGCGCACTCACGGGGTCCGCGCATCCAACTAATCATGAAGAGTCATCGCTTCCGTCTCGAGACTATTTTAGCGCGCCCGGCGATTCCGGCTGTACTGGCTTTTTTCATTTGCGTGACCGCTTCGCCACTTTGGGCGCAGGAAAATGTGCCCGGCCCAATGGCGCCCCCGCCGGACCACACGGTGCACCGGGTGGTGGGCGTGCCCGAGGCCGAAGCGCCGCCCTCTTTGCCGCCCGCAGAAATCATCAAGGCCTTCGCGGCGAAGGAAGAGTTGTACCAGGACACGCGGCCGCTCTATGCCTACCGCAAATCCATCCGCATCCAGGAATTTGGCCCGGACGGCAAACCCAGCGGCGAATACGACGCCACATACGACGCGGTGCGCTCCGGTGACGGCAAGCTTTACGAGAAAGCCATTGCCGCTCCGGAGTCCACGCTGATGTACCTGCAATTCGAGCCCGAAGATGCGCAGTTGTTGACGCGTATTCCCGAGTACCCGATTACCCCTTCGCAGCTATCGAAATACGACCTGCAATACCTGAGCACGGAAAAAGTGGATGAAATCGATTGCTACATTTTTCAGGCGCACCCGAAGACGCTGGACCGCCAGCATCCCCAGTTCGATGGGATTCTGTGGGTGGATCAGAAGTACCTGGAGGTGGTGAAGACCTATGGCAATTGGGTCACCGACCTGGGCCCTGTTCACCCGCCGACGTTGCCGTTTGGCCTGTTCGAGACTTACCGGGAAAATGTGGACGGCAAATACTGGTTTCCCGACTACGCACGCTCCGAAAACGTGTACAAACTGAAAGACCGCGACGTTTCGATCCGCGTGACCATCAAGTGGACCAACTTCAAGCCATTTCCGGCGGTCAGCGTTCCCATGACGCAGACGGCCACTCCACCGGCGAACGCGCCACAAGCCGCAAAACCCTGAGCACATACTCCAGTTGATTCTGAATTCTTAATTTGAAGAGGGATTCCTCCGCTCCGGGACGGCAGAAGGCGCCGTCTCTCCGGTCGGAATGACAGGTTTTGGAAGCTGGATGGGAGTTTGAACGAGGGAGGACGGCGTGCCTAACCGTACAGTTTGCGCAACAATCCCGGCAGCTTGCGAAGATCATCCAGCAAGAATTCGGGCCGCACCGCGCGCAAGCGTTTTTCCGTGGGGAAGGGGCCCAGAACGGCGATGGCGCGGACTCCGGCGGCGCGGGCCATTTCCACGTCTTCCGGAGTATCGCCTACATAGACGCACTGCGCGGGCGAAATGGCCATCTTGCGAAGGGCCATCAACAGCGGTTCGGGATGCGGTTTTTTTTCTTCCAGGTCGCCGCCACAGACACGCGAGCGGAAAGTGCGCAGCAAATCAAATTCACGCAACTGCTGCGTCACGCGGTTGCGATCTCCGCTGGTGACCAGTCGCAGTTTGTGGCGGCGGGAGAGTTGCTGGATGACGCGCCGCGCGCCGCCGATGAGCTTGGGGCGGTGTTTCGCATAGTAGGCGCGCCAGAGACGGTCGGCGTCAGGCCATCGCGCCTTGGGGATTCCTGCCGCGCGATAGACGGCATACCAGTTGGGAGAATAATGATGTTCGAGTTCCGCCAGGCCCCACGGCACATCCATCTCGTGGAACAGCGCGAGATAAGCCTGGGAATCCGCGTGGTAAGAATCGATCAGCGTGCCATCCCAATCAAAGAGGACGGCGGCGAGGGTAGGGGGACAAGTCATTTCCTCAAGAGTATCAGAAGCGGGACAAAAACTTATTGCACGGAGATGAAAGGAAGGGGGTTAATCTGTCTCGCAGCGATAGGGAATGTGATCGTCGCGGTCAAAGGCGAAGTCATTAAAGCTGGCAGCGATGCCGAACCAGCCGGGCATGTTGGCGGGTTCGATGCGGCGCACAGAAGCCTTGGAGGAGACGACCACGTTGCCATAACCGAGGGGACGGCTGACCAACACGATATCGAGTTCGATCTCTGTGCCGGCCGGAAGAGACTTGGGGCAGAGGAAATAAACGCCGGACGAACTGATGTCGCGGGTGACAAGGGAAACCTGGAAATCTTCGGACACGCCAGAAACGCTTTTTAGTTTCAGCGGCAATCTCAGGGAAGCACGGGGGGATTCGCGTTGCTCTTTGTGCACGCCAACAGCGTGCGTGGGGACGCGCACAAACCGGCGAGGCTGCGGCGAGCGGAGCAGCGGCATGACCCGCAGTGCGGGGCTCCGCGCAGGTTGCAATGTTTCGGGAAATGCGGGAGCGGCGCCCGAGTGAACCGACGTTTCCGACGAAGAAGGCAGATTTTCCCAAGCTAACGCGCGATTGCTGGCACTCATCTCGCCCCTCAGTGGGATGACCAGACGGACAGAGCGACTTCAATCTTTCTATGACCCGGTACGACACGACCCCGAAAAGATGTTGGGAAGCCAACATCCCACTTTGAGGTACTGAAAGTCAATCTGTGGAAAAGGCCGGAAGTGTCCTAACATCAAACAGATAGTAATGGTACCCGGCCCTTGGATTCCCCCGAATTGGCCATGCGACAAAGGGTCCTGATTCAATATGGCGCTAGACTTGAAGCCTTGACCCCATCATCGTTAACAGACCTACGATGCAGCCAGAAACGCTTGAAACCGCGTCTATAGCCCGAACCAGGGCGAACGCAGCCCCTAGGAGGGCCTCATCCCTCCTGCTGGTGTCCTTTGCGGCAGTCTATCTCCTGTGGGGCGCTACGTTCTTTGCTATCCGCATCGGTGTAGAGAGCTTCCCACCGCATGTGCTGGCTGGTTTGCGATACTTCTCGGTGGGTTTGGTCTTTTACCCCATATTCCGCCATAAGAGCGGGGAAAAGCCGACCTTGGGGCAATGGCGCACGGCCATTATCACGGGGGTCCTGCTGTTTCTATGTGGCAATGGAACGGTAACCTGGGCGGAGAAGATCGTCCCCTCAGGGATTGCGTCACTGCTGGTGGCCACGGTATCGCTGTGGATGGTCTTGGTGGACTGGTTCCGGCCGGGGGGCACACGCCCCGCGCCGCGCGTGCTGGTGGGATTGGTGCTGGGCTTTGCGGGGATGGCGCTGCTGGTAGGGCCAAAACACCTGGGCAGTTCCGAGCGTGTCAGTCCGATTGGGGCTCTTGCCCTGGTGCTGGCTTCACTTGCGTGGGCTGTCGGCTCCATCTACTCCAAGCACCACCCCAACCCGAATTCAGCGATGCTGGGTGTGGCCATGCAGAGCCTTGCGGGAGGCACCGCGCTGTTGATTGCAGCGGGCATCGGCGGAGAGTTTGGCGAACTGCATCTCGCGGAGGTGCCGCTGCGGTCGTGGCTGGCTTTAGGGTACTTGGTGGTGTTTGGCACCGCGATGGGTTTCAGCGCTTACGTGTATATCTTGAAACACGGCGCGGCGGCGCATGTGGCCACGTATGCGTTTGTGAATCCCGTGGTGGCATTGTTTCTGGGCTGGCTGCTGGGTGGAGAAACGCTTAGCTTGCGCACGATATTGGCTAGCGCAGTGATCTTGACGGCCGTGATTTTGGTGATCACCATGCCACACAAGGATCCGGTGGAGGCGGATGAAGCGATTCCGGCGCCGGGAGAGGCGTGACGCGGGGTTTTTTTACCGGGTCGCTCGAAACGGGATCACTTGACGGATCGGAGCTTGCCAAGATGGGGTCGCGCAGTGCTCGACCCCTACGGAACCAAACTTTGGTGGTGGGAAACGGATAGAAGTGGTGCGGTACTCGGAGTAGTCTTGGCGCATGAATCCGACGATGAACTCGGCACAGATTGACAATCAATCGGGAAACATTTCGGCCCAAGCGGCTGCTAAGTATTGGCAGGCGACGGTGCACCGCGATGCGCGCGCGGACGGCGCGTTCGTGTTTGCGGTGCGATCTACGCGCATTTACTGCAGGCCGTCTTGCCCGGCGCGGCGTCCGTTGCGCCAGAATGCC
Organism: Candidatus Acidiferrales bacterium; assembly: GCA_963702915.1. Taxonomy (GTDB): domain Bacteria; phylum Acidobacteriota; class Terriglobia; order Acidiferrales; family UBA7541; genus Acidiferrum. Next base: position 3,035,033 of record OY969770.1, on the reverse strand, counting down.
GTCTTCTTTCACACGGCGGAGGAAGCGGAAAGCCGGGGGTACCGACCATGCCAACGATGCCGTCCCAAAGAGCGCCCGGAGCTTTTGGCATTGGTGGCCAAGGCAGCGGAGGCGCTTGGAAATTCGGAAGAGGAGAGCTTGCGGCTGGATTCGTTAGCTGTTCAGATCGGCACTTCGCCCGCAAAACTGCGCCGCGCGTTTCGCCGCATGACCGGGCTGACGCCTAAGGCGTTTGCCGAAGCGGCGCGGATGGCGCGATTCAAGAAGATGTTGCGCGAGGGGAGCCAGATTACGGAAGCGCTGTACGCCTGTGGATTCGGTTCGCCGAGCCGCGTTTACGAGAAAACGAACACGCATTTGGGCATGACGCCCGCAGCTTATCGCAAAGGAGCACCTGGCATGGAAATCGGATATACCGTGGCAAATTCTTCGCTCGGAAAAGTGTTGGTGGCGGCAACGACGCGCGGCGTCTCCGCCGTGTACCTTGGAGAAAGGCCGGAAGGGCTGGTGGACGCGTTGCGCAAGGAATATCCACGCGCGGAAATCCGGCGGACACAGGAAGCGAACGAGCAATGGTTGCAGGAGATTCTCCGCCGCATCGAAGGGGATGCGCCCAGCCTGGACCTGCCGCTGGACGTGCACGCAACGGCATTTCAGTGCCGCGTGTGGCAGGAATTGCAGAAGATTCCCCGCGGAACGACGCGGACGTATACCCAGGTGGCGCACGCGCTGGGCAAACCGCGATCGGTCCGCGCGGTTGCTCGAGCTTGCGCCACCAATCCGGTCTCTATCGTGGTGCCGTGCCATCGCGTGATTCGCACGGATGGCACGCTGGCGGGATATCGCTGGGGATTGGACCGGAAAAAAGAACTTCTTTCGCGCGAGGCTAGCCACGGCTAGCCTCAACTGAAGAAATCCATCAACTGGCGACAGACAAGCCGCGGAGAGCATTTCCCCAAGGGCTGCAACTACTCTTGCTCCTGTACCCTTAGTTTCACCAGTCGTCCTGAAGGCGCATCGAGCAGCACGAACTGGCACCCAGAGAGTGGATAGCAGCTCAAAGTGCCGTGAATAACCACCTGCAGGGGATTGCCGTCCGGGGAAGTGAAATTGAAATTAAGCGCACGCAACGTCTTGTCCAACGTTTTCAGCTTTTCCGAGCCGCTGACATATTTCACGTCCTCGACGTGAAACTTGCCAGGTTTCAAGTCATAGGCCAATAGCATCAGGACCTCGCCCGTTTCCGTTCCTGAGACCAGGTGAAGCAACTTGAAATTGCGCATGTGAAAGATTTCGTCGGAAGTGGTGACGGTGTTCGGAGAGTTTGCTGCGCCAGGGCCGAGATGTTCCAGGCGTTTGTTGTTCTCCCCCAGCAGTTCGCTGATGTGGTAGAGCGCCGGTTCCTGCTCCAGGGGGAGGCGATACGAAGCGAAACGGCACATGTGAATGGCCGCCTGGGTCTTATGTTCCCGTTCATACAGTTCGCAAAGACGCGCCGCGGCCACGCCGTTCTGGGTCAACTGCCACGCGGCCTTCAAAGTTTTCTCTGCCTCTTCCAGCTTGTTTGCGCGGCCTTGCAGCCATCCCAGCGTGCTCCAGTAAGCGGCCAGTTTGTGCGTCTGGGATTCATCCTCTGCCCGCAAATTCGCGTTGTCGATCTTCGTCGAGGTTTCTTCCTCGGCGCGCACTGCTTTCTGCGCGTATTCCAGCGCAACAGGGAGGAGCTTGTCTCTTTTCTCCGTCTCATAGGCCGCCTGGTTCAACATTTCGGGTCCCGGCTGCATTTCCAGGAGGCGGCGAAGCGCTGCCGTGGCTTTTTCATCGTTCTCCGCGCGAAGATACGCCACCGTGAGTTGCAACTGATAATTCGTTCGATCAGGCTTTAACTTTACTGCGGATTCCATGGCCTGGGCCGCTTCGCCGTAACGTTGGGACTTCAGTAACGCGGATCCGAGGTTAAAGAAGCCGTCCGCATCTTCGGGAGCGAGTTTTATGTATTCCCGCCAGGTGGGGACAGCTTCCGCGGGTCTAGAATCGGTAATCGAGAAGGCAAACATCTTATAGGTAATCGGCTCCTTGGGATTGGCTGCAATGGCCTTTTGGAAAGCGTCCCTGCCCGAATCGAGCTGGTGAGCGGTCATGAGGAGGCCGCCGAGAGTGATCCAAGCGCGCACGAATTTCGGATCGGCCGAAACGGCACGATAGAGGGAGGAAATGGCGCCCTGTTGGTCCCTCCGTCCAAGCGCTTCCCGCGCTTCCGTTTCCAGGCGCAGCGCCTCAGGATTCGAGCTGTCGGGAAGCGATCGAATCGAATTCATGATCGAGTTCGCCTGAATGGATACTTCGTCCGCGGGGGAAGCCCGCTCCGATAAGAGTGGAATGAACGCTTGATAATCGTTCTGAATCGTTTTGCAGAACTTGATGTACTGATCGGATGCGGTTTTGGGGAGTTCCACGGAAATGGTTCGCAAGTGGCGATCAGAGATCAACTTGCCGTCTTTCAAAGTGTAAGTGGAGTCAAATTCCGCGAAATCGCGTTTTACGTGGATGGAGGCAGGCACTTCCAGAGAGTACCCTTTAGGGATTTCGATCTGGCTGTGAAAGGCCAGTTCGAGTGGCGGGCCGAGCCACAGAGGCACGGATGATGCGGCTGCTTCGTCGGTGAGGAGGGGCAAGGCCATTGCCGGAGCTGGGGCGAGGATACGCCGGTTCGGCCAGTCGGCGTACTCCTTGCGCACGTACTTGTAGGAGAAGCGAAAGGGTTCGTCGGTTTTTTCCGGGGGACTGGCGGTTACGTCGCTGACTTCACCGCCAAAACCGAGGTTAAGAGAAATACGCTGGGCCAATTCCTTCCATTGAGGCATGGGCACAGTGCGGAAAGCGCTGCGAAACACATATTCGACATCGCCCCGAGTAGAAATCTCTGCATCCCCTTGAAGGGTTCCGTCACCACTCAGCTTGGCATCCATGTGAAAGTTTTCCGTTGCCGGAAACGGAAGATCCTCGGGCGTGTTTATCAGTTCGGCTGGCCGGTCACCCCAGATCACAAGGGCATGCTTGTTTCGGAGTGGTGCGAGCAAGTACTGAAAGGTACCGACCTCCGTGGTTGTGTCCAGCCAGACCAGAGTGTTGCCGCGTGGAATCACGGTGATAACGTGATTGAACTCGGAGGGCGAGGGCATATCCGCATCAATCTCCCGAGCAGAACTGATCAGCGCGGGATAAGCCTTAATTCCAGCGGCATTTAAGAGCGAAGCCAGAAGCGTGTGCTTGTCCTTGCAGTCGCCGTACTGGTTCGCAAGCACTTCGGCGGCGAAGTGCGGCTGGTAGCGTCCCACACCAAAAGCGATGCCGATGTAGCGGAAATCCGTACTGACATATTTGTAGATGGCGCGGAGCTTGGCATCGTCATCCGCGGCTCCCTTGGTCAGCTCAGCAGCTTTCGCCTGAATCTCAGCGGTGGGTTTGACCCGGTCATTCTGGAGGCTGCCATACCAGTGGCCTAACTCGTCCCAGGACTGAAAGCTGCTGAGGAGGACGTCTGGTTGCGGGAAACGGCCGCGCGCCTGTTCCCATGTCGTTTTCGCCTCTTCCACTTTTTCATCCTTTTCATCCTTCTTTTTTCTTTCCAGGCTGGAACTGGACCACGTGTACACGCGGTATTGCCCGACTTCACTGATCTTGGGTTTCACCTCCGGGCTCTTCCATTTGATGGCCCGCTCGCGTGGCACGCTCACCTCCAGCTGCTCCTGCAACAAGATGAAGTCATGCGAAAAGCCGTATTCCAGCCAGAACTGCCCTGGGGCCAGCGGCTTGGTTACCCGCTCCACCGTTTTGTATTCCAGTATGTCGCCAACACCCAGTCCCTTCACCGCCACATGCTTCTCGCGGAGATCGCTGTAGAAAGGCGCCTGGCGCGTGATTTCGGCTGCCATGTCTTGAATGTTGTCTGGTGGTGTGAGCACAAGCGTCCCATCGGGCTTGTGCACTCTGACATATTCAATTTCAAAAGTTCCAGTTCCACTGGCGTAGGAAAACGTCAGAAGGCCATAGCGCTGAACACCGGCGTCAGACTGGATGCGGACCCGGGCGCTGTTTTCCTCGCTCGAGGTGCCGTCATCCTCGAATTTCACTTTGCTCGAGAACTGCTCGAGAACGAAAGCTTCCTGCGAGTAATCCGGCTTGGAACTTTGCGGCGCGGGAGGTGATTGCGCCACGACAATCAACGGCGAAATCAGAACGAATGCGAGCAACGTGAAGAGGGAGAGATTGCGCATGGCTCAGACTTATCCATCGTCCCTTGAAAAGCGAGACGGGAAGAAAACCCTTCGGGATTTTCGACGTGAGATCCCAAGGTCAAGTGAATTCTACACCTTGGGACCAGCGCAGTCTGTTCGATCAGAGGAATTTCCTATCGACAGGAATTCATGACGGTTTTCGGAAATTGTGATCCACTTTTAGCCGCGGGGCTTTTCCACTTTGGTGCCTTTGGGCCAGTCGGGCTTGAACTTGCTATCCTGAATTTTCAGGTTTTTCATCACGTTTTTATAGTGCGACATGAAGTAGTCCCCGGTGCCCGCTTCAAAGAATTTCTGTTGAATGGGGAGCCAGGAGGCTTCGTCCACCCACATTTCGATTTTAGGGATCTGACTGCGCATCTCATCCGAGTTGGGAACCAGATCAATGACGGCGGTCTTGTGGCCGTCGAGCTCTTCTTCGCCCACGAGACTGATCTGATAGTTCTTCTTGAGGCTTTCGCCCTTAGTGCCGAAGCCCAGCGCCAGGTACTGATCCGCGAGCGCGCGGTGCTTGGCGATGTTGTACTCTTCGACGCGATTAATTTTGGGCGTGTAGATATAGAGATTGTCGCCTTCGCGCAGGATGGTGCGCTGATCGGGCTTCAGGAAATCAATGCGCATTTTCTCATCCTTGCGCACGAAAATCTGGCCTGACTCGATGGATGTATCTTGTACCACGGCGGTGTATTTGATGTGCTCGAGATCGGCGGTGAGGCTGTGAAAATCCTTGGCCGATTTATCCATCATGGTAAGCACAAAGCCGAGGGACACCTTCCCACTGGTTTGCTTGGCGCGGGCAAGGCCCATGCCGGCAAACGCGACGACGAGCAACATTACAACGAACTGCAAACGGAATCGTTTCAAAGCAACCCCTAAAGCGGTATTCGCGAGATTCTTGGCTCTCTCAAATCGTAGCACAGCGCGCGCCGAAGCACACACGGGCCAGAAGCCGGGACGGAGCCTGCGGGAGGATTACGCCATGCCGGGCGAGGGTCAGTGGCGAATGGTCACATCGTAGGCGACGACGTTTCCTTTTTCATCGCGCTCCGGTTCGATTGTGACGATGGAGAAGCGGCCATCGTGCAGGTCTGGCCGGGCTTTCTGCAGAGCGTTGTGCAATTCGTTCTGCAGTGCCGGAGTGCGCTCGGGAGGGGCCAGGACACGGGCATCCACGCGGTACACCTCATTTTCACCATTATTGGGAAGCGCCTCGACCTGGCTGGAGTTGGCGGGTTCGCCCACTTGAGGCTGGTCGCGGAACCATCCGCGCGGCGTCAGCAGCACAAATATCAAAATCAGGATGACGGCGACATCGTATTGCCAGGTGCCACGTTCATAGGACCAGAAAAACGTCCGTGAAAGGATTTGAGCGAGGCCTGCCATGTCAGTCCGCCGGAACTCCATCGACGATAATGCCATCGCGCATGTGCACGACGCGATCGAAAGAAGTGGTGGCCTCTGGGTTGTGGGTAATCATCACGATGGTCTGCCCCAGGTCCTTATTCAAGCGCCGCAGCATTTCCAGCACGATATCGGAATTCTTGGTGTCGAGATTGCCGGTAGGCTCATCCGCGAGGAGAATTTTGGGTTCGTTGATGATGGCGCGGGCGATGGCCACGCGCTGCTGCTCGCCACCGGACATTTCCGAGGGTTTGTGGTCCAAGCGGCCTTCCAGGCCAAGCATCTTGGTGACGACGGCGAAGCGGTGGGGATCATACCCGTCGCCATGGATGTACTGCGCGATGGCGATGTTGCCCTTGGCGGTCAGGGTGGGCAAGAGGTTGAAACGTTGGAAAACGAAGCCGATTTTGCTGCGGCGGAGTTTGGTGCGCTCCGCATCGCCCATGGCCGTCAGATCGTTACCGTCCACCAAGACTGTGCCGCGTGAGGCGCGCGCGAGCCCGCCAATCACATACAGCAGCGAAGACTTACCGCAGCCCGAGGGTCCCATGACCGCTACCGACTCGCCAGGCAACACCTCGAAATTCACGCCGCGCAGGGCCGGAACTTCGACCTTGCCCGCGTGATACAGCTTCCAGAGATTCTCGGTCTTGAGTATCGGTTCCAAAAGCTTCCGCTCTGGGTCCAGCGTTCCGTCAGTAATCGAACGTATTGTAACTGTGATTGCCATCTATGCCTAGTTTTCCAACCTCTCAATCGTAGGTCAGTGCTTCCACGGGATCCTTGCGGCTGGCCACCCACGCCGGATAGCTTGCGCCAAGCATGGCGCCTACCAACGCGATAAGCGCGGCGCGCAGGACCCATTCGGGCGTAATCAAAATGGAAAGCGTGGGAAAAAGAGCGAGAAACCCTGCCCGGACAAGATAACTGAGTCCCACGCCGGCCGCAATACCGAGCAAACACAAGAGGGAAGTTTCCGCGAGCAGGGACCGGACGATCATGAGCTTGCTGGCGCCAAGAGACTTCAGGACGCCAATGTCGCGGGTGCGTTCGAGCACGGTGGTGTACATGGTAAGGAAAATGACGAGCAGGCCAATGGAGACGGCCAGGGCGATCATGGCGTTGATGAAGGTTTGCAAGCCCGGAATGTTAGTGGAGGTCATCAAGGTCATGAAATCCTTCAACGGGCGGACAGGGTGATTCGGAAGGAGCTCCTTGATTTCCGCCATGACATCTTCGGTGTGATCGGGATGCGTGCATTTCACCAGGAAGATGGAGGCCTTATCTTGTGCGCCGACAAGATCCTGCAGTGTAGTGATGGGGACAAACAGGCGCGCGCCCTTGCCGTGCTCGACGATTCCCGCAACCTTCCAGTCATGATTGAAAAGGTTGAAGGTGTCGCCCACCTTCATCTTTTTGGCTTTGGCCTCCCAATCGTCGATGAGGAGATCGTCGGGGCCCTGCATGTCGTGGCCGGCCAGGAAGACAAAACCACCGGAGACTTCGCGGAAGGTGTCGCGATCGATGCCGTAGACGACCTCCACGCCGCCGGAGGAATTGAACTGCAACAGGGCGGGAGAGACCGCCTGGACATAGCGGAGCTCCGCGATTTTGTCTGCGATTTTGATGGGCATGGGAGAGCCGCTGAAGCCGATCAGGATTTGCGCGGCGGGGGCTTGCACCATGATGTCCGCGCCAATGCCTTCGATGCGTTTGGCGGTTTCGTTGAGGATGCCGGAGGTGAGGCCGACAATGAGAATGACCAGGGCCACTTCGACGGCAATGGCCATCACGCCAATCAGAGTACGCACCGGGCGGTGAAACAGGTTGCGTGCCACGAGCTGGCCCATCATGGCTTCTTGTCCTCAGCCGGGCCACCCAGTTGCACGATCTCCTCACCGGGCGGAGGCGCCAGCTTGAAGCGATCCGCATCCAGCGGCTCATTTAAAGCAATCTTGGTGACGTTCATGTCCAGGCGATATTCATCGTGGGGACGGTCAATGCGAATCACGCGGGGGAAATCACCGATGGAGGCGTTGCCCGATGGCATATTGGTTGCCGCGACCGGCTGCCAGTCTGCGTAATGCACGTCGGAGAGGAGAGCGCCGTGGGGGCCAAAATTTTCCAGGCGCGAGATGTGCAGGTCCGTACGATCAAACCACACTTTTCGTAGGATTTCCTTTTTGTAGCCGCCGCGCAGCACCGTAAGCACGTAATATCTGGCTTCCTCGTCGTTGAATTCCTCGATCAATACGGCCTCTTCCTTGCGCACTTCCGGCCAAAGCAACGCATCCACCAGATGCTGGGGACGCAAATTCTCGAGGGGCTTGTTGCTGGGCCGTTCGAGAGATACCGGTCCGACCAGGAATTTGTTTTTTGATGGAAGGGAAACCTCAAACTCCTGGCCATCACTGGCCATGTCAAACACGGTTTTCCCGACCACGGGGACTTGCCCGATCATGCGAATGTTGTAGGGCCGCGAGGCCTGAATGAAAGCCTTGACCTCATGATATTCGTCAATCACGCCGCTATATTTCGAGCCAGCCGTGGGTTTCAACTCCACGGTGGCATTCACAGTTTGAACACCGCGAGCGAAGGTGTTGTAGCGCTCCAGGAGTTGCTCCTCCGTGGCCTCTTGCGCCACCGCTCGCTGTGTGGGGGGGACAGTGGTGACCTGATGGACTTGGCCGCCACAACCGCAAGCGGCAAGCGACACTGCCAGCAAAACCATACAGAAGCAAACGCGTGACATCAATGAATCCCCTGGTCCTGGACGTAGAAGGAGCAATTTAGCAACCACGAGGTAGCGGGTCAAACGGCCAAGAATGCTCACTTCCAGTTTAGCGCAGTCCCGGGAACTTATTGCGGCCGAGCGATGTAGACGTCGAAGGGCTGAAGCGCGGGCCTTACCCGGCGGATCACTTCGCTCGGCCAAAGGGTTTCACTTAACACCGTCACCCAGGCGTCCTCGGGCTCAACCACGGCGCAGAAGGCGTAGCGCGGGTAGGCCGTCTGATAGGCATCCAAGCCGCGAAGTGATAGCTCGTTTTCGAGAACGGAGTCGGCATCCTGCGCAGCCGGACCGGCGCGCATGCCGAATGTCTCCGTTTCGAAGCGCCCCAGCAATTGCCGGAGTTGTTCGCTGGAAGGTTGCGAAATCACCATGCAGCGCGGGGCAGCTTCGCGATAGGGAATGGCGTGAGCGTTGCAGAATTCGCGCACTCGTTCGATGTGGCTGAAAAAATCGAGCAGGAACACTTCCTTGGCCGCCAGGGCAGGGAAGGCGGCGGCCCAGATTTGCGCTGCTACCTCTCCGCGCAGAGGCTCGCGGCTATCCGTTTCCAGAAGTTCCAGGCCGATGGCTTTGGTGTTGCCGCTGAGTTCCAGGGCCTGTACATCGAGAGAATAAGGAGGAAGATCGGGCGCGTTCGTTTCCGGTCCCAACGTTATTCCTCCTCGGATTCCGCAAACTTTTCGCGGAACTCGGGCGAGGTTTTGCGCACGTCGAGCCAGTCAAAAAAGGCGTCCGGAGTTTCCAGCCAGATGCGAAACCACTCCGCGATTTCCCTTTTTTCCTCACGCTTGTGAGCTTCCACCTTGCGATTATGCGAGATCATTTCCGCGCGGCGTTTGCCCAGGCGGGCAATTTCCAGGACACGTTGCACGGCAGCGTCTTCACCGTGAATTTTGAAGCGGCGCATCAGCTCATCCAAGCGCGTCAGGCTGACTTCCGCGTCGGGCAGCGTCTTGAAATGGAGGATATCCTCGAACTCTTCCTCAAAGCGCTCTTCGGCCTCTTCGCGTTCGGTGAGCTGCACTTTCCAACCCAAGGTTTTCAGGACGTCGGCGATATAGTCGTTGCTGGTTTTTCCCGCTTCGCCATGATCGGCAAGAAGCTTGCGCCGCAGTTGGTCGATTTCCGCGGGTGTCCATTTTTGAACCCCGAGGGAACGGGCTGTTTCCAGGATCAGATTCTTTTTCGTTTTCGACTCGTCCATCATCGTTTGCCTTTGTGAGCCCGGCGCGCGGCGTGCTTCTTTCGGACGGGAGGTGCGGGGGGCTCCGCGGGTTCGCCGTTCAGCAGACGATGGTATTTGGCAACATTTTTATTGTGTTCCGCAAGTGTGGAGGCAAAAAAGTGGCCGCCCTCCGTGTTGGCCACGAAATAAAGGAAATCGGTTTGCGCGGGGTCGAGCGCGGCGCGGAGCGAGGCTTCGCCGGGATTGCCGATGGGGCCGGGAGGAAGGCCAGCATGCATATAGGTGTTATAGGGCGAATCGACATGCAAATCCTTCAGAGTGAGCGTGCCTTTGTAACTATCGGTTTGTTCCAGCGCGTAGATGACCGTGGGATCACACTGCAGGAGCATGCGCTTTTTCAGGCGATTGTCGTAGACACTGGCCACCATAGGGCGTTCGTCGGGCCGGGGGGTTTCGCGTTCAACGAGAGATGCCATGGTGACCGTGGACAACAGGGAAGTGGATCGCGCCGGAACGCCGGGAGCGGGATCCTCCGGGTAAATCTGTTTGATGGAGTCACGGAACTTGCGCACCATCATGCGCGTTACATCGGCGGCTGCAGGATGGCGGGAAAGCTCATAGGTTGCGGGAAAGAGAAAGCCTTCGAGCGTGGCGGCGCGAGGGGCAATATCGCGGATTAAAGCGGGATCGCCGGCGGCCTTGAGAAAATCGTCGGCGGGCATGATTTTCGCGGCCTCCAGAGCGTGGGCAATATCGTACATGGTCTGGCCTTCGCGCACGGTGAACGGTTGCTGGAAGACTTCACCGTTGGCCAGTTTCCAGAATACGTCCTTGCCGGTGAGCGGATGGTCGAAGAAGTACTCTCCGGCTACCGGCGTGCGTTTGGGATGACGCCGGGCGTAAATCTCAAAGGCGATGGCGCTGCGGATCACGCCTTCCTTTTCCAGAAGATGAGCGGCGGCGCGGCGAGAGGCTCCGTGGGGAATCTCCACGAAGATGCCTTCCGAAGGAAAGACGCCGAAGGGCTTTTCGATGGAATACCAGAGGTATCCGGCCACGGCGCCAGCGGCCAGCAGAATGAGAAGAACGATGATGGCCAGGACCTTCAAGCTAGGCGCGCTCCCCCGTGCCGGTCTCCCGCGAGAGGTACTCCCGCAAAATTACCATGGCGGCAATGGCGTCCACGGTGTATTTTCCCAGAGCGTTACCTATGAGTTTTCGCTTGCCGTCGCGCGTGGTTTCATGGGTGATGCGGCGGCCCATCTCCTCCTCCAGGATGCGTTCGGCCTCCCAACTAGTGAGGCGTTCGTCGATCAGTTCGACGGGGATGCCGATTTGTTTGCGGAGGCGGTTGGCGAAACCGGTAGCTTCGTCGGCCATTTCGCCGTGCGTGCCGTCGAGACGAAGGGGCAGGCCGACTACGATTTGCTGGACATTGTGTTCGCGGACGAATTCGCGGAGGCGGCGCATGTCTTCATTGCGATTGACGCGTTCGAGGGTGTCGTGGGGTGCAGCGATGCGGGCTTCGGAGTCGGCCAGGGCCAAACCGATTTTCTTGCGGCCGTAGTCAAGGGCGAGGATTTTGCGGGGTTTTTGTGGCGCTGCAGGCCGCGGCAGCACAGATTTTGCGGGAGTTTGCTTCACAATTTAGTATAGCCCGAACGCCAAGGTGAGGGCTTGCCGCAAGCTAGGGTTTTCTTCCGCGGGCGCCGGATTGCCAGTCGGCCCACATGCCCAGTTCCTTCATCTGCTGATCGAGTTGCGTTTCTTTCAGCAGAGCTTCCATTTCTGTGCGGGAGAAGCGCTTGCCGATGGGTTCAACGCGATCGGCGATGCCCCAGGCGGTGACGGCGGCGAGGACGGTGTTTAACTTCAATTCGCGGATGTCCACCTTGTCGAAGGTATCGGAGGCGGCATGATAATTCTGCATGTAATTCGCCACTTCCTGATTGGCCGCCAGGGTGGGCACGCCTTCCAACAGAAAATCGAAATGGTCGCTGCTGGAGTCCGCGTCGAAGGTGTGATTGTCCACGCCCCAGCCCGCAAAGGGGCGCAGCACATCGCGCACGCCAGCTTCGATGTCGTGGCGTCCGCCGAGGGAGTAGCCGGTCACGCGACCGGTGCCGCTATCGTAGATCACCGCGGCGCGATACTTGTCCATCTCGGCGCGATGCGCTTGCACATAGGCCCAGGAGCCGAGCAAGCCCTGCTCTTCGCCGCTGAATAAAATGAAGCGGATGGTGCGGCGCGGGAGCAGGCCGCTGGCCTTAATGGCGCGGGCGGCTTCGATAACCATGGCGGCGTTGCAGCCATTGTCGAGAGCGCCGGTGCCGAGTTCCCAAGAATCCAGATGCGCGCCAAGCACCACGATCTCGTCGGGCTTTTCGTAGCCGCGGATCTCGCCGACCACGTTGAACTGGTCCACCGGGCCGGCAATTTTATTGGGCAGGGTAAGCCGCACGCGCACTTTGCCGGGATGGGCGGCCACGGCACGCTGCAGGCGCAAGGCGTCTTCGCGGGCGACAATGGCTTGGGCAATGGGTTCGAGCCTTCCATCGTTTGAATTCGTGTGCCGGTAGAGCAGTTTGCGTTCCCGCTGGCTGGTCCAGAGGATGGCGCTGACGCCGGCTTTCACCGCGCGCGCGATGATGGCGGGCGGCTTGCTGTATTCATCGTCAAGGTCTTTCCAGGTGTAGCTGACTTCGTTGTGGACGATCAGGATCGCACCTTTCACCGCGCTGCCGGCATGCACGAATTCGGCTTCGGTGCCCGCGCCTATGTCAATGAGGACGCCTTCCAGACCATCAGGCGGCGTGGCTGGAGAAAGTCCCACGGAAACTAGCGAGACGGGGAACTGCACTGGGCTGGACATTTCCAGGCGGGTGTTGCCTTCGCTCCACGTTGTGGGAAGCAGGTATTTTTCGGTGTGCACATCCACGCCCGCGGCGCGAAATGCGGCTACAGCCCAGTCCACGGCTTTGGCCATTTCCGGGGAGCCGGTGACGCGCCCGCCTATTTCATCGGTCAAGCGGCGGAGATTCTCTTCCAAGGGAGAATCGCCCATGACGATTGGAATGATTTTGGCGGCGGCTTGCGCGCACGCGGAGGCTTCAGTTGCGGAACAGCCGGCGGCGCCCTGAATGCCTTGTGGTGATTGGAGCGGGCCGGTATTGACGGGCGGGAGTTGGGCAGACAAAGAGGAAGCAAGGAAGCAAAGAAGTAATGAGGCAAGGAGAAGCCGGCGCGTCTGCATGGAGGAGTCCCTTAGGGAAACGGAAGTGAATGCGAGCGAATTATAGCGCAGCGTGGAGCAGAATGCGCTTCAGCGGGGAGAGCACAACTAGTTCGACGGAAACGGGTGATTCATTGTCATCCCGAGTGAAGCGAGGGATCTGCTTTTTGTCCATGGCCACGGAGAGAAGCAGGTCCCTCTCCCCGTTCAAAAGGCGAACGGGACTCGGAATGACATTCGTTTGTTTTCCTTAGTGAGCTGAGAAACTCCATGGGCGCGCTTCACTGCGAAGAGCGTCGGCGACTTTGGCGACTTGTGCCATTTCGGCTACGTCATGGACGCGGACGATGTGCGCACCGCCGAGGATGCTGGCGATGACGGTGGCGGCGGTGCCCCAGATGCGCGCTTCGGGAGGCGCAGGCTTGCGGTGAATGGCCAGTGTCGCGCCGAGAAAGCCCTTGCGTGAAGTGCCCACTAGAAGAGGATAGCCGAGCTTGGCGATTTCCGGCAGCCGCGCAAGCAATTCGTAGTTTTGGGAGAAGCTTTTTCCGAAACCGAAGCCGGGATCGAGAATGATTTGGGATTTGCGCACTCCGGCGCGTCGCGCGATGGCGATGGAATGGCGCAGGCCCGCGATTACGTCTTTTACGACATTTTTGGCGAAAGGTTGCTTCTGCATGGTGCGGGGCGTTCCTCGCATGTGCATCAAGATGAGAGGCACGCCGTACTTTGCCGCCACTTCCGCGATGCGCGGATCATTTTTCAGGCCGGAGATGTCGTTCAACATGGCCGCGCCCGCGCCCAAGGCGATTTCCGCGACGGCAGCCTTTTGCGTGTCCACGGAGATTGGGATTTCCAGGCGCGTGCGCAAGGCTTCGAGGACCGGCAACAGGCGCTGCAATTCCTCGGCGGCGGAAATGCCCGCTGAGCCGGGGCGCGTGGATTCGGCGCCGATGTCGAGGAGATCCGCGCCAGCCCGCTCCATGGCCAATGCACCATCAACCGCGTGTTTCAAGGTGAAGAATTTGCCGCCATCGGAAAAGCTGTCCGGGGTGACGTTGAGCACTCCCATGACGAGGGTGCGCTCGCCGAGGAGGAGGGTGCCTGAGGGAAGCTTTAGGCGGAAGAGTTTGCGTGATGGCATGGATAAGGGAAAGTGTAGCGTAGAAGTGGGAGCAAGAACCAAGCGCGAGAATCACAGGGCCTCGCAAAGTTGAATATTGAGGAGGGATCCTCGACTCCGTGCCGCGGCGCGCCAGAAGACGGCGCGAAAGAAAAAGCCGCGTCACTCCGCTCGGGATGACAGGTTTGGGTGCATGTGGCATCGCCGTGGTGGACGTTTAGGCCCTTCGGTGCGCTTGGGATGACGGGTTTGGGTTGGGCGCGTTCGGCGTAGAAGTGGTGGACGTCGAGGTCCTTCACCCGCAAAAGGCGCGGGTTCAGGATGACAAGGTTTTTTTCCAGGTACAAATCGAAAACGCTGAGTTTTGTTGGCTAGTCCAAATCGAAATCGCGGATGGGCTTTTCGGCTGGTTTGTCCTTCGCCTTTTTCATGGCTTCTTCAAACTTCTTGGCGAGGATGTCTTCCTTGTGCGTTTCCTGGAAGAATGAATCGGCGAATTTATCTTCGCGCTGGCGATGCTGCTCTTCCAGAATGGTGGCCGCCTGGGTCAGGTCCACATCGGGCCCGGGCTTCACCGGCGCTTCGTGAGAGAGCACCGCGCCGAAGATCGGATCGATCACCAGCTTGGCCTGGCAGCACGGGCAAATGACATTCAGGTTTTCGCCGTCTTTGCGTCCCATGGCCATATTCTACTCCATTTTCAAATTGCGGGAACCACGGGGCCTGACTGAAGCCACGGTACCAATTGCCGCAAAGCGAATTCATGCAACTTTATGGTTGCCGTGCGAGTCTGATGATGGAGGGTGCTCCAGTGATCATCGAAATGCGTACTTATAAGACCAAACCCGGCATGCGTGGCCATTTTCTTGAAGTTTTCCGCGCCAAGTCTGTTCCCGCGCACGCAGAAATCGGGATGAAGATCCTGGGACCGTTTCTTTCCGTCGAAGATCCTGACACCTTCTTTTTCATGCGCGGTTTTCCGGATCTCGCTTCGCGCGAGCCGATGAAGGCAAAGTTTTACGAAGGAGAGCTTTGGAAGCGCGAACTAGAAAACATATTAATGCCTATGTTAGAAAAGTATGAGGTCGTGCTCGTGGAAGATCCGGAAGGTTTAGTTCGCTGGTAGGCAGGAGGCCGTTACAGTTTGGTGGGTTGCCAACTGGGGCGCAGCGTGCTGCGCACCTACGGGTAGTGGTAGTGAAAAGTTTATTGTTAAGCCTTTGTTGGCGAATGGCTGCAGAAAGGCTCCCGAGAGCTCGGCCAGTGGAGACAGGCTACGACTGGAGTTTTCTGCCGCTCTAGGCGACTCACGCCAGGGCCGGTAAGCCGGCCAGGGCCATGGCGATTTCTTCCGCCGGGTAATCGTAGTTCTGGAGCTTTCCCGCTTGGTAGTCAATGTAGGATTGCATGTCGAAATGGCCGTGGCCGCAGAGATTGAAGAGAATAGTGCGCTGCTTTCCCTCTGCCCTGGCGCGCAGGGCTTCGGTGATTGCTCCGGCGACTGCGTGGTTGGCTTCCGGCGCCGGGATGATGCCCTCCGCGCGGGCAAACTGAATGCCGGCGGCAAAGGCGTCGAGTTGCTGCACCGAACTGGCTTCAATCAATCCCAAATCCATGACGTGCGAGACCAGAGGCGCCATCCCGTGGTAACGCAAGCCGCCGGCATGAATTCCAGGAGGAATGAACGTGCTCCCGAGCGTGTGCATTTTGACGAGCGGCGTCAAATGGCCCGTATCTCCAAAGTCGTACGTGAATTTACCCTTGGTCAAGCTGGGACACGCGGCGGGTTCCACGGCTACGACACGCGCCTTGGTTTGGCCCTTGATCTTGCGACCCAGATACGGCATCACCAAGCCTGCAAAGTTTGATCCGCCGCCCGTGCATCCCACGATGATATCGGGTTCATCGCCCGCCATGGCCATCTGCTCCATGGTCTCCAACCCGATCACGGTCTGATGCAGCAGGACATGATTCAAAACGCTGCCGAGCGAATATTTGGTGTGAGGATCTTTCGCGGCCACTTCCACAGCTTCGGAAATGGCAATGCCGAGCGAGCCGTTGGTGTTCGGATGTTGCGCCAGAATCGCGCGGCCGGATTCGGTTTCGTTGCTCGGGCTAGGGGTGACGCTGGCTCCGAAAGCTTCCATCAGTGCGCGGCGATAAGGCTTCTGGTTGTAGCTGACGCGCACCATATACACTTTGCACTCGAGGCCGAAGAAGGCGCAGGCCATCGCCAGCGCTGAGCCCCACTGGCCCGCCCCCGTTTCCGTGGCCAGGCGCTTCGTGCCTTCCTTTTTGTTGTAGTAGGCTTGCGCGACTGCGGTGTTCGGCTTGTGCGAACCCGCTGGACTCACACCTTCGTACTTGTAGTAAATCCGCGCTGGGGTATCCAACGCTTTTTCCAGGCGGCGCGCACGAAACAGCGGCGTGGGCCGCCATTGCGCGTAAACCTGGCGCACCTCGCCGGGGATCTCGATCTCGCGCTCCGTGCTGACTTCCTGAAGGATCAGGCTCATGGGGAACAGCGGAGACAGATCGTCAGGCCCGATGGGTTTTAGTGTGCCCGGATGCAAAACTGGGGCCAAAGGTTTGGGGAGATCAGGAACGATGTTGTACCAGGATTGTGGGAGACGGCTTTGCGGCAGATTGTATTGAATGGTTTCCATGGAGAGCATTCTACCAGCGAGACCGCAAAAGACTAGCGGTGGCGATCGCCAAAAACAGGAGTGCCCGCGAGGAAAGTTCGCGGGCACCTCTGTTAATTGAAAACTATTTATGCTTTGGCTGGCGAATCGCCGCGGGTGAAGCCGGGTGCGGGACGCAGCTCTGGGCGGACGACCTTGGGGTCGGTGCTGGGCGCGGCCTGAGGCGGCGTTGTGGGAGGCGTGCGCGGCTTTTCCGGCAGCGGCTTGCCTTCCATTAGCAGCTTCACTTCGACGGCGTCGAGCACTTCGCGTTCGAGCAAAGCCAGCGCCACTTTTTCCAGGGTCTCGCGATGGTCTGACAGAAGGGCGTGCGCCCTTCCATAAGCCTCGTTGACGATGCGCTTCACTTCTTTGTCGATTTGCAGCGCGGTGTCTTCGCTGAAGTCGCGGTGCTGGGCAATTTCGCGGCCCAGGAAGATGGCTTCTTCCTTTTTGCCATAGGCCAGCGGGCCCATCTCGCTCATGCCCCATTCGCAGACCATGTTGCGGGCGATGTCCGTGGCGCGTTCGATGTCGTTGCCTGCGCCGGTAGTGATGTGGCCGAGGAAAAGCTCTTCGGCGGTGCGGCCACCCATGAGCACGGCCAGCATACCTTCCAGATACTCCTTGGTGTAAGTGTGCTTATCGTCTTCGGGTAGCTGCATCGTGAGGCCGAGAGCCATGCCGCGCGGGATGATGGTGACTTTGTGCACGGGATCGGCGCCGGGCGTCATGGCAGCGACAAGCGCGTGGCCAGCTTCGTGATAGGCGGTGTTCTTCTTCTCCTCGTCGGAGAGAATCATGGACTTGCGCTCGACGCCCATCAACACTTTGTCCTTGGCCATTTCAAAATCAACCATCAGGACGAATTTGCGATTCTGGCGAGCCGCCCAGAGCGCAGCTTCGTTCACCAGGTTGGCGAGGTCCGCGCCAGAAAAGCCCGGCGTACCACGCGCGATGATGGAGAGATCCACGTCGTCGGAGATGGGGACCTTGCGTGTGTGCACGCGGAGGATTTCTTCGCGGCCCTTCACGTCGGGGCGCGCCACAACCACGCGCCGGTCAAAGCGGCCGGGGCGCAGCAGGGCGGGATCGAGCACGTCCGGGCGGTTGGTGGCGGCAATCAGGATGACGCCTTCGTTGGATTCAAAGCCGTCCATTTCGACGAGCAAGGCGTTCAAGGTTTGCTCGCGTTCGTCGTGACCGCCGCCGAGGCCCGCGCCGCGGTGGCGTCCGACGGCGTCAATTTCATCAATGAAGATGATGCAAGGGGCGTTCTTTTTGCCCTGCTCGAAAAGGTCGCGCACGCGGCTGGCACCAACGCCCACGAACATTTCCACGAAATCCGAACCGGAAATCGAGAAGAACGGCACATTCGCTTCACCAGCAATGGCGCGGGCCAGCAGCGTCTTGCCCGTGCCGG
The DNA here is from genome assembly GCA_963702915.1 of Candidatus Acidiferrales bacterium. Taxonomy (GTDB): domain Bacteria; phylum Acidobacteriota; class Terriglobia; order Acidiferrales; family UBA7541; genus Acidiferrum. Next base: position 3,016,892 of record OY969770.1, on the reverse strand, counting down.
GAGGTCCGACGAGCAGCACGCCTTTGGGAATGCGCCCGCCAAGTTTTTGGAATTTCTGCGGATCCTTCAGGAATTCGATAATTTCCTGGAGCTCTTCCTTGGCTTCATCGCTACCGGCCACATCCTTGAAAGTGGCTTTCTTCTGCTGGGCAGAAAGCAGCCGGGCGCGCGATTTGCCAAAGCTCAAAGCCTTGTTGCCGCCCGCCTGCATCTGGCGCATCAGGAAAAAGACAAAGCCCGCCAGCAAAAGCAGTGGCAAGGCGTTCAAAAGGATGAGGACCCAATCGCTGCTGTGCACTTCCTTGACGCTGAGCTGCACGGCCTTGGCGCGCAAGGTTTCGATGATCTGCGGCGCCTCTTCCTTGGGAATCAGCACGCGGAATTTGCGGTGTTCCGGCTGAGTGTATTCACCCTGAAGCTCATAGCTGTTTGGAGAGAGATACAGCGTCACTTCCTTGACGTGGCCCGCGTCAACATTCACGGCGAATTCGCTATAGCTGGGCGTGTCTTCTCGCGCGGACTGGCCCTGGGTGGAAACCAGGCGCCAGAGCATGACCCCCAGAAATACGATCGAAATCCAGAACAGAATTGTCTTAGCCGTGGAACTCGAATTCACTTTGCCCTCACTGTTATGCCTGAACCCTTAGACCAAAAAACTCTTGAAGCGCCCCTAGCGCTTTTTCCGGGTGGACTGCTTCCGCTTGCTGTTGCGCGCCGTACCGTTGCCCGCCACCAATTGCTTGCCATTGCGGCCGGTGCCATTCGCGGCGGCCAGGCCATAGCCAGTCCACACTTGATTAGATGCAGTCTGGAAGCCAAAGTAATCGGGCTCCAGGTCCACATGGCGTCTGGACGGCTTGTCCAGAAGCACGGCCAGGCGCAAGGACCGCGGCTTGCTCTCGCCAATGCGCCGCAGCAGAAAATCCTGCGTGACGCCGCTTTCGATTACGGCGTCCACCAGAAGAACATCGCGGCCCTTCAATTCCGGATGTTCCTTGCTGGCGGCCATGGCGTCGCGATTGGCGAAAAAGATTTCGCGGCGCGTCTGGCCCCCCAAGTCAACGTCGCGAACATCCTCGCGGACAAAATGCACAACCACGGGCATGTCGATGGCACGGATCAGATCCGCGGCAAAGACGAACGCGCGATCCATGGTCACCACAATGTCCAGCCGGCGACCGTGGCAGCCGCGTGAAATTTCGCGGCCCAGCGCCTTGACGCGGTTCGCGATGCGCGCAGCTGAATAAGTGGCGACGCTTGCCTTGGTCACGATGCCTGGTCCTCGACGATCACGACGCCTGCCCGGGTCTCATTTCCTGCGGCAAATTCGTGGGCTGCACCCAATCCGCGAACCCATGCGATTTGCCCGGCACTGGTGAGCACCGGCCAGGCTGTTTTTTCCCAGCGGCTGACACCAATCTCGTTCAACAGGCGCGCCAACTTGTGGCGCTTCTGATGACCCAGGGGTTGCATGGAATCGCCTGGGCACCAATTGCGCAGCACAAGGGGTACACATAACCTAGCGCGGTCCAAGACCGCCCCTGTACTTGTAGTTTCTCGCCCTTCGCGGGGCCAGTCAATCACCCTGATATGCAGGCGGCAGGGAAGTTCCATAACCCGCAACTCGGCGTGGCCTGCGCGCAAATCCACTTCATAGGCATATGCACGCGTGGTGGTTTTTTCCGGGCTTTCCGGTTGATTTTTTGCTGAGGGAAGAAAGACGAGCGCCTGCGATTCGCGGCGAGCTTCCACGCCACCGGGGAGTTGCAGGGACTTCCCGCTGCCGGGATGTTTCGCGAGCGCGAGCAGGGCTTCCATGTGGGTGGCGCTCAATTGGCCGCTGCGCGGCTTCATGCGTTCGACGATACGGCGCATCAAGCGCGTCTGGATGGCGCGAGGCTCGCGCAGAAAATCGGGCAAGGCGAGCCGCACGGCGTTTTGCACCGGCTGAACAAATTGCTTCTCGCGCAAGGCGGATTGGTCTTCCAGATAAGCTTCGTCGGCCCGCGCGAATTCGGCGAGTTGGCAGAGATGCTCCACGACGGCGGGCTGAAACTTTTTCTCAAGCAGAGGCATGAGCTTGTGACGGATGCGGGCACGCATGCGGTGCGTGTCGCGGTTGGAGGCATCTTCCCGCCAGGGCTGGCGCTTGCGGCGAAGGTAGGCGCGCAGATCGGCACGGCGGATTTCGAGGAGCGGCCGAATAACGACTCCCGACGTGGGATGGATGCCGCCTAGTCCGGCGAGCCCTGTGCCACGCAGGATGTGCGCCACGACGGTTTCCGCCTGATCGTCGGCTGTGTGAGCGACGGCGATGCGGTCGAGGCGGCGCTCCTGGACGAGGTGCTCAAAAAAGGCGTATCGCGCGCGCCGGGCCACATCTTCCAGATTGCCGCGTTCGCGTTTGGCCTTTGCGGCGATATTTTCCGCGGCCACGAAGAATTCCAAGCCGTGCTTCGCCGCGAGCTTCGTGACGAACTTCTCGTCGGCCTGCGAAGCACGGCCGCGCAATTTGTGATTGAAATGCACCACGCAAAGGACGCAGCCCAGCTCTTTCCGCAGTTCCAGGAGCAGGTGCAGCAAGGCGACGGAATCCGCGCCGCCGGAAACCGCAACGCCCAGGCGCTCTCCGGGGCGCAACAGATTGGCGCGCCTCAGTAGGACCAGGAGTCGCTGGGCGAGATCATTTCGCCGGGGCATAGTGTTCTGATGCTTTTTTCGCGGCATTAGGAGCGCGGCCACAATATCTCGGAAGCCGCGCGTCAGCAGGTATCGTAGCAATGGAGGGCGGGCAGGTCGAGAGCACAACGCGCCGAGCAGCCAAAATCAGCGGAGTGAAGCGTCGCTATTCTTCGGCTCACTCACGATCAAGTACGCGGCCCTTGACTCGCTATCTGTATTAGTGTATTGGTACAGTATGCTGTTTCACGTCAACCCATCCTCGGGCGTGCCGATCTACCTGCAAATCGAAACCCAGGTGAAGAACGCCATTGCAGCGGGAGCACTTAAGGCCGAGCAGACGCTGCCCTCCGTGCGCAAATTGGCCGCCGAGTTGGGGATCAATCCCAATACCGCCGCACGCGCCTACCAGAATCTTGAACGTGATGGGGTCATCTCCACGGTTCCTGGCGGAGGCACCTACGTCGCGGATAACGTCCCGCGATTTCTGAAATCGGAGAAGCTGCGACGTCTGCAGCCGTACGCCCGGCAGATCGCCGTGGAGGGCGCACAACTCTGCCTGACGGACGAGGAAATTCTAAAGACCGTGCAGGAAGAGTTAGACAGATTAGGAGTGCACAAATGAACGAACTTGCAATAGGCACGACAGATCTCGCGAAAACATACGGAACTGTCCGCGCTGTCGACGGAATCAACCTCGCTGTGCCGCGCGGTGCGATTTATGGCTTTCTCGGGCGTAATGGCGCGGGCAAAACAACAACGATCAAAATGCTGCTGGGCCTGATTCGCCCCGCGGCTGGATCGGGCCGCGTGCTGGGGATGGACATTCACGGTCAAACTATCGCCATTCTCCGGCGCACCGCTTTTGTGAGCGAAAAAAAGACGCTGTATCCTTCGCTGACTCCCTCCGATCTGGTGCGATTCAGCCGCGGTTTTTACCCTACATGGTCTGAATGCGCAGTGGAAAAGTACGCCCGGCTATTTGAAATCCCGATGAAGCAGCGGTTTGAAAAGCTCTCCAATGGCAATCAAACGAAAGTCTTTCTGTTGCTGGCACTCGCGCAGGGTGCGGATCTCTTGATTTTGGATGAGCCCACGACCGCCCTCGACCCGGTTTCCGTGGATCAACTGCTGCACGTGCTGGCAGAGGACGCCGTCGACCGGGGATGCACCATTTTCTTTTCCTCGCACCAACTCGAGGAGGTGGAACAGATTGCGGAATACGCCGGCATTATTGACCACGGCAAACTCGTGATGGAGTGCCGGTTGGATGACATCAAAAGCGAATTCCGGCTGATTACCGCCGCGGGCAAATTCCTTCCAGCACAAGTCTCCTCTCAGGTGTTGTCCATCGATGTCGAGGGGGACTTTCGCAGGTTCGTCGTAACCAAGGATGCCGAAGGCTTCGCCGCCGGGCTCTCACGAAATGGCGCGACTGTCACGAGCATCGCCCCGTTAAGCCTGCGGGAAATTTTCTTGCACCTTGTCCGAAAGGAAATGTCATGTACTTCTGGAAATGTTGGCGCGACACCCGTTCCTTTGCACTAGTGTTCTTGATGATGGCTGCGGCCGCGATGCCGGTCACTGCTTTGGTAAGTAAAGGAATGGCTCTGCAGGAGGGGTTCGGGCCTGGGGCTTTCTTGTCCACGTTCGCCCTGATCCTATTTGTCGTGGCTCTCGGGCTTGGCGCCATAGGGGCGATTCAAGAGTTCACGGACAAGACGGCTCACTTTTTGTTCACGAAGCCGCGTCCGCGCTTCTATTTTGTGTGGGCAGGGTGGGTTGTGGGGTGCGCGGAATTACTGGCCATTGCTCTGATGAATCTGTTGACAGGCTGGCTCACGCTTGCCCACTACGGCAAGAGTCCGCTTTGGTCTGTGCTCTTTGGTTTGATCAAAAAGCAAAACATCGGGGGCGTTCTTCTCTACACGCTTTTTGTCTATTGCCTTACTTACGCAATGACGGTCGTGCTGCGGAATGGTCTGAAGGGGCTGAGCGCAAGCATGGGCATCATTTTCGGCCTAATGATGATTGCGGCGGCGATTCGAGCGCGCTGGCAAGTCGACGTTCCCATTCCAGTTGAACATATTGGGAGTTTGCCGATGATAGTCAGCAACATCATCTGGGTGTTTGTTGCGCTTCTGATCGTGTTTGCCGCGCAACTCGTCGTCGAACGGGCCGAAATATGACCCGGGCGTTCGAATGAAACGGGGAGAAGAGCCTGCGCCGAAGATGAGGCGTTACAGGGCGCGGCCCATGTGGAGCAGGAACAGCAGCAAGGCCTGGGCGCCGCATCCGCTATTTAATTAGCGGCACGCTAAACGGAGAATACGTGCGGCGTCATTGTGGGGCCGTCGAGGTGGCCGGTGAGCCGGTGCTCGAGGTCGTCGCGCGAAGGCGAGAGTGCGTGGCGGAGGCGATCCATTTGTTCGTCTTTCAACGGGGAAAAATTGCGGGCCACGGAAATGTTGTGCTCGAGCATTTCAAGATGCGGCATGCCGACAACGGCGGTGGTGACCGGCAGGCTCATGGAATAATGCAGCAGGGAATCGATGTCCGTTTTTCCCGCGGCATTGTTCAGGAGGAATTCCTGCCCGGTGACTTTCATGGCGATAACGCCAAGATTCTTTTTGTTCGCGGCGGGCAGCGCCAACTCCTCGAAGCGGCCATTGCGGGAAGCGTTCAGCGCCATTTGGACGCAATCCAAGTCGTGGCGCTCGATGGCCTGGGCCATCACGGCGCCGTTGGTGTGGCTGGTCATGCCGATGAAACGGGTCATTTTTTGCTCGCGAGCGTGGAGCAGGGCTTTCAAAGCGCCGTCGGGCGCCTCGATTTTCTCCAGATCGGCGGCCTGGCCCAGGCTGTGAATGTGCAACAAATCCACGTGATCCACCTGAAGGCGCTTCAGGCTGCCCTCCAGGCGGCGCATGAAATCATCATAGGAGCGGTCCGGGATTTTCGTGGCCAGCCAGACTTCCTTGCGGCGCGTGGCCATCACTTTGCCAACGCGCGTCTCGCTCTTGCCATCGCCGTAAGAGTAGGCCGTGTCCAGGTAGGTGATGCCCAGATCGATGGCGTGGTTGAGCGCGGCGAGGCCTTGTTCCTCAGGGTCGTACATCAGGAAGCGGCTGCCGCAGCCGAAAGCGAGGATCGAAACTTTCGCACCGGTGCGGCCCAGCGTGCGGCTGGGCAGAGGAGTTGAGGCGACGGGGCGCGCCTCTGCCAGTTCATTGAACAGCGACAGGCCCACACCGGCGGCGGTACCCAAGCCAATGTGTTCCAGGAATTTTCTGCGCGAGAGGTCTTCATCCATGGTTTGCTCCTGGATCGACGGCATCGAGCGCCAAAAGAACGCGGTCATGGTGGCACAGCGATTCCGCGGCGGCAAGACGAAAGCGGGAGGGCATCCTTGCTAAGGCCTATTTCACCCAAACAGGGCGATGGCTTCCGAGTAGCCCGTGACACGACCAGAATCTGAACCACCCCTCTTCGTCCTTATTGCTATCGCCTGTTAGCAACAATTGAGTTCCCGTTCAGACTGTGATGCTGCTAAAGTATTCGGCATGAACAGGTTGTTACTAATTGTTTGCGCCCTCACCGGAGCGATATTCTTCCAACAGCCGCCCAAAATGATGACCAGAGTTGAGGTCACTTTCCACAGTCCCGATGTCCCCGAGGGGAGTTTTGCGGCCAAGCCGAAAGTCTTCTACCGAGCAGGAGACCGATACTGTCGTATCGAGGAGGCAGCTGACCCCGAGCATGGCCTCCACAATCTGATGATCATTAACGAGCCGGATTATTGGGTGGTCAATCTTCTTGCGAAAACGGCGCAGCACGGTGTTGACCCCGGCCCAACGTTCAATTGTCATCTACCAATATTTGCATATGGTAACCCCCAATTGTTAGACGAGGAGACGAAGGAAATCAGGCAGTTAGAGTTTGGGCGAGAGCTGGAGTTTTTCGAGAGCAAGGGAGCCATCCCCGAGCCTGGCCCAGTGCTATTTAAGCACGAAACAACTTTGTATAAGGCACAGGTCGGAACGGCGGCATTGACTTTATTCGTTGCAAAATCGCCAGAGCTACCAATTGCGGTGTCGCTGAAACGCGGAGACAAGAACGAAATCTTCCTTTACTCACAATACGCCCGCATGGAATTTGATTCGAAGCTTTTTGCGAAACCAGCTGACGTGAAGATCATCCAGGACTCGAAGCCCTGAGCTTGGATTATTGGTGAAAAATCCCCATAACACTCACAATCCCAGAATCGGCTGTCACTAGGCGGTTGGTCGGCAATCCGGAAGCGATGCGTTCGCTGGGTTCGCGCGTCATGGAGGGCTAACCAGGGAGAGGTGCACTGTGATAGCTCGTCGCAAAGAAACAACCAAAACAGCCAGGTCGGCGCGAGAGTCCCGGTGCCTATGGCGTGCTGCAACTTGGCACAAGGGAAAAGGCGATGTGAGCGGACGCTAAAGGGAGCGGCTCATGTGGAAGAGGAACAGGAGGGAGAGCTGGGCGTCGCGGAAGAAATTCAAGGGTATGGTGAAGACAGGGATGCGGAATATGTGGCGTTGCGTCCAGCGTAGGCGGACGGTCTTCCAGTAGGCGTCGAGGTCGGCGCGAGTGTAGACACAATGGGAAGCGAGCAGGGGACTCCACTTGGCCCAGAAGAGCGTGACCTTGGAGGGCACGCGGAGCGTGGGGAAATGCTCCTTGGCGCGCTGAAAAGCAGCCTGCAAATCTTTGATCTTAAGCTGGCCGTACTTTTCGCGCAGTAGGGCGATTTCTTCCACGACGCGGCGCTCGGCTTCGGAGGGATGGCGGGTTTGCAGCCAGAGCTCCTCCATCTCCGCTAGGACGGCGACCATTCCCTTGAGATCGCGATAAATTTCCTTGGCACGAGAGGTGTAATAGTTCCAGCGGGAAAGCACGGGGAATCCGGGGCGCCGCGCCTTGCGGCCCTTTAGGCGCAGATAGCCGCACATCATGGGGTGGCGGCCTTCGGTCTGAATAGAATTCTTGTACCAGATGAAGCGCAGGAAATTGTTCCAATAATTGGCGCGTGGCGCTCGGTGCAAAATCGCCTTCATGTTTTCGAGGCTGTAAAATGTGCGCCAGGCCTCGAAATAAGTTTCCTTCCACGAGCCGCCCTTCAAGTGAGGATGATGCGTCAGTTCGTGCTGGGAATCGTAGAGATTGAAGTCTGGGTGCATCCATTCACCACGCCGCAACATGTTGAGATGATCCATGGAGCCGGGCAAAGGCATGAGAATGAAGAACGAGGCGTGATCGGGGCAGACCTCATGCATGAGAAACCGCAAATCGCGGCGGATGGAGTCCACGGTGTCAAAGGGAAAACCGATGATGTAGCCGACATGCGTGGAGATCTCCGAATCGCGGTAGGCCTGAATGAGCTGGCGGTATTCGCCGACCTGATTCTGTTTCTTTCCGGCGGCGGCCAGATTGCCGGGATCCACGCTCTCCATGCCGATGAAGACATTGATGCAACCGGCCTCGCGGGCCTTGGCGACAAAGTTCTTGATCTTCCAGGAAAGGACGTCCACCTGCATCATGAATTGCACAGGGATTTTTTCTTCGGTGCGCAGGTGAATGAGGGCATTGAAGATGGCTTCCCAATTCTTGTTGCGGGCGAAATTATCGTCGGTGAAGAAGTAAAAGGTGATGCCGTTTTGGTGGTAGTTGCGGCGAATGGACTCCGCAATGTGGTCCGCGGAGCGGAAACGCATCTTGCGGCCTTGCACATTGATGATGGTGCAGAAGGTACATTCAAACGGGCAGCCACGCCCGCAATCGAGGGTGCCGAAATTGGAAGCGGCGAACTTGCGCAGGTATTTCCGGCGAATGGCGGGGATGGGCTTGGTGTAGAGATCGGGCTTGTTGTTCAGGAAATCGTACATGGGCTTCAGGCGGCCGTGGACCGCATCGTCCAGCAAGTCACCCCAGGTTTCCTCGACTTCGCCTTTGACGATCGTGATGCCCGCATCCATGAGTTGCTGTATGTCCGCAGGAATGTCCGGGAGCAGGGCGAGGTAGCCGCTGACGTGGAAGCCGCCTATTAGCACGGTGAGGCCGGCGCGGCGAAATGTATACGCCAGATCGCAGGCGCGGGGGAATTGATTCGTCTGCACACCAACGAGGCAGACTATGGTCTTGGCAAGTCCCCAGTGCTCGGAACGGCAGATGCGCTTGACAGGGATTTTGTCTACCGTTTCATCGAACAGATGGACTTTAATCTTCCAGGAGTCGCCCAGGCGGTTTTGCCGCACCACCTCTTCCGTCAGGCCAGCAAGGCACGCGAGCGTATTGCTGGGGAGGACGCCGCGAAAATGGCGCACCACATAACCGTCATCATCATATTGGGAAGGCTTTACGAGATAGAGGTGAAGAGTTTTGCGCATTTTACCGGTTCAGCCGCGGCCAGTCTCGCGGTTGGGAGCGAAGCCGGGGAGACACAACAATCGTGGCACATCTCCGAATACGCCGCAACACGAATCGGACGCGGCGCAGATGTTCAAAAGTGCACACCTGCGCGGCCTCGAATTGCTTCCTGGCGCAGATGAGCAGATGGCAATCGCAGAGAAGCAGCGTGCGTGCGGGATCGGGTGAGGAATTGGCGTGTAAGGAACAAAATTGGAATGACTTCCATCCAGGCCATAGAATCCACTGGTTCCACGCCCGCTCCGGCCATTGTTACCGTGGCGTAACAATTTGTTAATATTCGCCGCTGTTCGACCCTGTAGCATGGGCCTTCCCAATTTCGAGTTCTAGCCCATGGCCAGGAGGCTTTCGCGATGTTCAAGCGTCGTTCGTCGATTCTTGCAGCGGTCACCATGCTCGGTGTCTCTCTGATGATTGGATGCAATTATGGTGGCGAGGAACCCGTCAAAGATAAGGATTTCGCTGTTTCCGCCTCCGTGAAGACAGCCATTGGGGCGGCGGGAAGCACGTTCATCAATCCCATCATGACGAAATGGATCAGCACCTACCAGCAGGCGCACCCTGGCACGCTGATCAATTACCGCCCCATCGGGAGCGGCGCCGGCCTTGACCTTCTGAAGCAGAGCAGCCTGGAGATTGCGGCGAGCGATGCGCCGTTGAGCGATGAGCAGATGAAAGAAATGGTTCCGGTGATTCAAGTGCCTGTCACCGCCGGCGCCGTGTGCGCCGTTTATAATCTCGCGGATGTAAAAAGCCCGCTGCGATTGAGCGCTCCCACGCTGGCGGGGATCTTCCTTGGGAACATCATTAGTTGGCAGGATCCCGCGATTGCAAGAGAAAATCCGGGCGTTAAATTGCCGCATGCCGCCATCATAGTGGTGCATCGCTCGGACGGAAGCGGGACGACCGGGATTCTCACGTCCTATCTGGCGAAAGTGAGCCCGGAATGGGAGCGCAAAATTGGCAACGGACTTTCAGTGCAATGGCCGGTGGGAATCAGTGCGCAAGGGACTAACGGCGTGCTGGAATTTGTGCAACAAAACGCAGGCACCATCGGCTACGCGGATTTGAACGCGGCGAAAGAAAAGCATCTGGCGTATGCTTCGGTGCAGAATCGCGCAGGCAATTTCGTCGCGCCTAGTTCGGCCAGCGCAACTGCGGCAGTCGCAGCGTTTGACGAAGCGTTGTCCCGGGATGCACGGACCCCCATTATTGACCCGCCTGCTTCGACAAAGGACGCCTACCCGATTAGCGGATTGAGTTTCCTTCTGATCGCCAAAGACGGCTCGGATGTGCAAGAACGCCAGGCGATTCGCAGTTTCATCGAATATACAATTAGCGGGGGACAAGACCTGTCGGAGGGTCTGGACTACGCGAAACTTCCGAAGCCCGTCCAGGAGCACGCTCAGAGTTTGCTGGGCGAAATGCAGGCCAATGGGCAACCGGTGAAAGCGAGTTGATGTGGTCCGTGCGATTCCTTCTCGCTAGATGACAACGGCCTAAAACTCAAGACGCAGCTGGAACGCGATCATGCGTGGAGTGCTGTCACCGCCCAAACCGACGCCGAGCAGGCCTGTTGGCGGAGACGTGGTGTAGGTGAGCGCCCCAAAGCCAGTTTGGGTAGAAGGCTTGCCTGGGATCCCGGCGAAAATCATGCTCGGGAGGCCGAAATTCGGATGATTGAATACATTGAAGAATTGCGTATCGAAGCGCAGCTTCACACGTTCGGTCAGCGGAAACCACTTCGTCAGATAGAAATCACTCCAGGCAAAATCGGGACCGCGTAGCGCATTGCGGCCGAGACTCCCGAACTGACAGTTTTTGGGGCTGTCGCCTCCTAGGCAAGCTCCGGTACTTGGGTCCACGGTAGAGACGAATGCATTGGGATTGAGCCATTGCACGGTGCCTGGTTGGGTGACGCCTGGAATGGGGTGGTGGTCATAAAGCGGCACACCAGGGACCACACTTGCGAATTGCGGTCCACTGCCGTTCACGATGCCATTTCCATTTGCGGAATAGGGCGTGCTCAAACAAGGGGACAGACGGGACGATTCCAATAGCTATTGCACCCGGCCCCTCCAAGATCTAGGGACAAACGGCGAGCATGGAGAACTCGGCATATTCCACTTATTCTATTCTTCTAAGTGGGGGCGGGAACTGAAACTTTCCGTCTGTCCTCCGGTTTGCCCCTCTACGCGAAGCAAGGCTAACGGGCGCGGCGCGGGGAGCGTTTGGAGGTGCGGATGAAGGTTCGCAAAGCCGTGTTTACGGACTGGCCGTCGGGGAAATAGCGAGCCACGTCGGGGGATAGAAGCACCAGATTCGTGCCGGAGCGATAGCGCTGCAAGTATTTCCCGCGCACCCCGCCCTGCAATTTCGAGAGGTCGTATTCTGGCCGCAGATCGCCGGATGCCTTACGTTTCTTCGTTGTTTTCTTCATAATGTTTTCGCTCACGCTGGGTGACCTTCCGGGCGGAGATGATCCGAAGGGTCTCGCCGCGCTCGGTATGGGCAACGATCAGGATCCGCCTGGCGCCCGAAATTCCCACGGTAATAAAGCGGTGCTCCGTTTCGGAATGATCCGGGTCTGGAAACGTGAGCGCCAGGGGATCGCCAAAAACAGTGGCTGCTTCCTCAAAGGACACCCGATGTTTGCGGCGGTTCTTTCGAGCCTTGCCCGGGTCCCATTCAAAATTCACAGGTTCATTCTACTGTATTTCGTGAGGAAGAAGCGCCCAGCCTTTCCAGAGAACACAGACGGCCACCCGCCCAGTCCGTCAAAACAACTTGATGATGTGCGCGCAATTCCGCATCGCTGATTGACAACAGCTTAAAACTCAAGGCGCAACTGAAAGGCGATCATGCGTGGAGTGCTGTCACCGCCCAAACCGACGCCGAGCAGGCCTGTTGGCGGAGACGTGGTGTAGGTGAGCGCCCCAAAGCCAGTTTGGGTAGAAGGCTTGCCTGGGATCCCGGCGAAAACCATGCTCGGGAGGCCGAAATTCGGATGATTGAATACATTGAAGAACTGCGTGTCGAAGCGCAGCTTCACACGTTCGGTCAGCGGAAACCACTTCGTCAGGTAGAAATCACTCCAGGCAAAATCGGGACCGCGTAGCGCGTTGCGGCCGAGATTCCCGAACTGACAGTTTTGGGGAGTGTCGCCTCCCAGGCACGCTCCAGTGCTTGGGTCCACGGTCGACGTAAAAGCATTCGGGTTGAGCCATTGCAGTGTGCCAGGTTGCGTGACGCCTGGAATCGGGTGGTGGTAATAAAGCGGCACGCCGGGAACCACACTCGCGAATTGCGGCCCACTGCCGTTCACGATGCCATTTCCATTTGCGGAATAGGGCGTGCTTAGAACAGAGAAGGGAATCCCACTGTGCCAGAACGCGGTTCCTGACACTTGCCAGCCGTTCAATGCATATCCAAGAGCCCGATTTCCAACCTTGACTGGCAATTGATAGACATATTGCGCGTTGAGATTTTGCCGGATGTCGTAGTCACACGGACCGTAGTCGCGCGCTAAATCTCCTGGAAGAGGGGACAAAATTCCTCCGGCGGAAAATTGCAAGAATCCACCATTGGAGACGGTGTCCATACAACGGCTCCACGTGTAGTTCAGTTGCCCCATCAGGCCGTGTCCAAGGCGCTTCATGGCGGTGATTTGCAGGCCATTGTAATGACTGTTGGCGCCCGTGGAAAATTGCGTTACGGCGGCGAAGCGGGGATCGGTAGATTGTTGGGACGGGAACGGAGCAAAACATCCCTGGCACGGGATACTGTTAGGGTCCTCGACGGTCGGTCTCCCGACGGTTTGATAGCCGTTCACTTGCGTCAGATAAGGCTGGTTGACCGCGCGAGTGCCGACGTATTGGGCGTGGATGCTTGCCGTCGATCCGAACTGATGTTCCAGGCCTAGGCTCCACTCCATGAAGTATGGTGCGTGAAGTTCTCCGCTGGGCATAGCCGTGATGGCGACTGGAGGAAGACAGGTCGCAGGGTTCGCTCCGGTAGAAGCACAGGAAAGCTGGCCCGCAGGAAATCCTGAACTGAACGTTTGATTGGCAGCCACAGTTGCGTCCACCGCGCTGCCGGGCACACCCGGCGCAATGGCTGTCCCGCCAACAGTTCCCAGAAGTCCGCCCTGAAAAGTTTGTACGTAGGGCGGATTGACTCCAACCAGATCGGCGACGGCGCCAGGCAAAATATCGCTAAAGAGTCCGAAGCCGGCACGGAGCACTGTTTTGGGCTCGAGCTGCCAGGCGATGGCGGTTCTGGGTTGCAAGATCGCGAGGGGCGTCGAGGAAAATACATGGCTGAGACCGGTTTGAATTGTGGCGTTCAAGGGCGGATTCACATCATGAGAAATGGAATCGAAGGAGCCGCTCAGGCGAGCGATCTCCTGATGTGGATTCAGTGGATTGGAATTCAAGGTATCTCGTATGCCGAAGATCCAGGTGAATTTCCTGGTCACCTTCCAAGTGTCCTGGGCGTAGAGATCGAGGTTGAGAAAGTTGTAGGGTTCGTTCGCGGAGGAGGGGAAAGTTTCCGTGGCCGTCGATGCCACTCCATAAATAAATTGCGGCAGGGTGGTGTAGGTCACCGTTGGGACCGAACCTTCGCCGAAATCATAGTCGTTGAGGCGAAAAATCCTGGTATTTGTTCCGAAGCGAAGCTCGTGCGCGCCATGGCTCCAGGCGAGGTTATCGTTGATGAAGAAGCGGGAGGCGCGTCTTCCCTGGATCCAGGTATTATCGAGCCCCCCGAGCGTGGTGAAGGGGGCGTTGGCACCGCTGCCTTGCAAAACGATCGGGAATGCGGCGAGAGTCTTCTGCAAATCCGCGGGCCCGAAGAGACTTGCGTACCAGGAAAATGCTGGATTGAAGTAATTCACCAGGTTTTGCGAAAAGACATGCGTATATCCCGCCGCGAAGGAGTAGAGCGGTTGAGGGGAGACGGAATCGAACAGGGAATTGATCGGATCGGTGTAGGCAGCCTGCACCCCGGTATCAGCCTGGAAGCGATACCAGGTGGTGTTCTTTTCGTTGATGTTGTAGTCGAGGCGAAGCGTCTGGACCTGTTCATGATCGTCGCTGGAATGCGAAACGCTCTGGCGATTCGCGCAACCGTTGCCATCGTTGGCCATGGCCGGCGTTGCACCACCCACGTCAAACGGACAGCCAAGGACCGCAAGAGGTGAGCCACTGGTATTTCCATAGAGCGAAAACATCTTTTGATAGAAGGGCACCGATTGAGGAGAAGGCTGGTAGACGGACCCCGTGACGGAATCGATTCCACCTAAGGGGAGTTGCTGTAGAACGTAATTCTGGAATGCCGGGGTGGGGACGGTGGCAGCCGTCACGATGGGTAAAGCGATGCGAACCCACTCACTATCAAAGAAGAAGAACAGACGGTCGTGAGCAATCGGGCCGCCCGCGCTGCCGCCGAAATGATTCACCGTCGAGCGAGGCTTGTGATTTCCCGGGGTGGCGTTCGTGAAAAAGTCAGCGGCGCTGAATTTGGAGCCGCTCCACAACTCGTAGAGGTTCCCATGAAACTGGTTGGAACCGGACTTGGTCACGTAGTTGATCTGGGATGCGCCGTAGCGCCCCTGATCAACGGCATAGGAAAGCGTGTTCACCGTCACTTCGGATATCGAATTCAATCCCAGGACCAGGTTCGTGGAGAGCCCGCTGTTCAAGTTCGTCAGCGGATCATTCGTTTCCAAACCATCCACGATATAGCCATTGGAGAGGGCGGGGAGACCATTGAACTCAACGTTGCCGTAGCCATTCGTGCCGCCGACAAAGTCGTTTCCATTGCCTGCCGTGTTGATGAGAGCCCCAGCCGCAAATTGAAGGGGATAGGTTAAATCTCCGCCGGGATTGGGGAGGTTCTCCATGGCAGGAGCGGTGAGTGTCGTAGATGTGTTGGCATCCTCGGGGTTGAGAATCGCCGCTTCGCTATTCACTTCGATGCTTTGCAGTGTCCCTGCGAGCTTTAGCGTGAAATCTACAGTTTGCTTCTGGTCCAGGGCAGAAGATACAGCGTCATTCTGTTGTGGTTGAAAGCCTTCGGCTTCCACCTTTACCAGGTAAGTGCCGGGCTTCAGTTGCGGGAAGTTGAACCTGCCCGATTCATTAGTCTTCGCGATTCGCCTCAGGCCAGTCTCTTTGTTGGTGACGGTCACCGTGGCCCCAGGCACTCCCGCTCCGCTTGCGTCATTCACTTGGCCGACGATGGCGCTGGTAGTTTCGCCCTGGGAGAATGCGGTTTCGGGCAGAAAAAAATGCAGCGAGGCAAACACGAGAATCAGGCACAGGGGCTGGTGGAACAGGAGGGCTGGGCGAAATTGGTTCCTCGGCGTCATGGGTTGTTAACTATACTTAAGAAAATGTGTTAAGGCAAGTGAATAGTGGAAACGCAAGCTGCGCTGGCGGGGCGCCCTGCCTTCACACAACGCGGTGATTTACCACTGTGCAGGCTTGCCGCGGGTTTTGCCTTAGGGGAGAATGCCAGTGGGTTATCCGCGAACAGCGCGCAAGCTACTGCTACTTTTTTGCGAGCGCTGCGTAGCTACTATTCAGGAGGAGTACCCATGAAAACCATTCTGCGAATGCTATTGGTCTGCCTGCTTGTGCCGGCCGGCGTCACCCTGGCCCAGGAGAAGCCAGCCACGCCTGCCCCGGCGAATCCGCTCAGTACCTGGAACAAGATGGCCTTTGCGAGATTGAAGGACATCCTGCTGCGTTCCGCGCAAAAAATGCCCGAGGAGAATTACGGCTTCAAGCCCACGGAGGCGGTCCGCAGCTACGGGCAGATCATTGGGCACGTGGCCGACGCACAGTACATGTTCTGTTCCATGGCCCTGGGGGAGAAGAATCCGGGCTTGAATATCGAGCAGAGCAAAACCAGCAAAGCGGACCTGATTGCCGCGTTGAATTCCGCGTTCGCGTATTGCGACAAGGCCTACGACAGCATGACCGACGCGACTGCGGTGCAGACAATCAAGCTGTTCGGCAATGACGCGCCGAGACTCAGCGCGCTGACGGTCAACAACATGCACGACATGGAACACTACGGGAACCTGGTCACCTACATGCGGCTGAAGAACATCGTTCCTCCCAGCAGCGAGCAGGCGCCGCAACCACAAGCACAGCCGAAAAAATAAGCTTCCGCAGCTTGAAGAGGTTCGTTCATGCCGGTTGCAATGCCCGGCATAAGAGAGAAGGAGTAGAAGTGCGCTTTGCGTGGAAGCTAAAGCTCGCTCCTCCTGGCGGCGTCGGGGCGAGAGGGTGTCGCGGTGGAGAAGGGGCCAGCGGAAAGCGGCCAGCCAAAATTTTTTTCGAAATCTAAGGCCGCGCCGCCCGCCAACCCCAAGTCCCAGGTACCAAAAATCGGAACCTGAGGCACCCTCCGTGGTTGATCGGTTTGAGGAAACCGAAACATCTGGGGACTCGATCTACAGCGAGTGGTTCAAGAAAAAGGTTGAGAACCCGGGCCACCCGTCCGATAACTCTATTAATTAACTATGGAAGAGTAACAAATAGGAATTACAATCAGACCGGCTGGAGGTGATGGGAATGCGGAACCCGCGCCAACAAGAAACCCAAGCGCTTGGGAATTGTGGTAGGATATAACCGTGCCGACAGTCCTGCTGTTGAACGGGCTGCGGGTGACGATTTACACGAACGACCACCGGCCGCCGCACGTTCATGTGATTGGAAGAGGTAGTGAGGCCAGGTTTGTGCTGAACTGCCCGAACGGGCCGGTGGAGTTGGCTGAGAATTATGGATTTTCGCGGAGAGAGGTAAGGCGGATTTTGGAGGCTTTGTCAGAGAACTTGTGGAGACTCTGCGAGGCGTGGAGACGCATTCATGAGCTTTGAGGAAGAGTTCGAACGGGCGAACCGGCGTGCGAGGGAGCTTCGAGCCAGCATGCCGAGGGCGGTGTCGGCGCGATACGACCGCCGGAGCGGGCGTATCGTGATCGGATTGAACTCGGGCCTGGAAATTGGTCTCCTTCCGAAGGATGCGGAAGGCCTGGACAAAGCGAGTCCTGCGGAACTCGAGAAAATCGAGATCAGTCCTTTAGGATATGGGATTCATTTTCCAAAACTGGATGCTGATCTGTACCTGCCTGCCTTGCTGGAGGGGGTTTACGGCAGCCGGCGATGGATGGCGGCGAGACTCGGCGGGTTGGGAGGACTGTCGCGGAGCCGAGGGAAAATCGCCGCGTCGCGGAAGAACGGCAAACTGGGCGGGCGCCCGCGAAAAAGCGCTGAGGTTAAGTTGAGGTAAGGTTCGCTGCGGGCAGAGGGTCCTAAGAAAAACCCGC
This sequence comes from Candidatus Acidiferrales bacterium, assembly GCA_963702915.1. Taxonomy (GTDB): domain Bacteria; phylum Acidobacteriota; class Terriglobia; order Acidiferrales; family UBA7541; genus Acidiferrum. Next base: position 2,999,417 of record OY969770.1, on the reverse strand, counting down.
ACCCTTAGAAAACAAAGGGTGCGGCACCCAAATTCGTCCCGGGATTAACGTGTCGGCCACCCGCCGTAGCAAAGGTCTAAGGGTTGATATGCCCAACCGGTATGGTATTTCTGAGGAAGACGAGAAAGAGATTCGGGCACGCGACAAACGCTGCGTCTATTGTCACGTTGTGCTAAAACACTGCCCCCATGCGATGAGCGCATCCGGCGCGACGATCGAACACTTCAATAATGACGGTCCCTTTGACAAGAAATATAACGTCGCTTTCTGCTGTCGTCGCTGTAATTCCAGCAAGGGAACCCAGAAGCTGTCGGATTGGTTCGATACGGCCTACTGCAAGAGCAGGAAGAAAGAGATAAACGCAAGAACGGTTGCGAAACCAGTGAAAGAATTTATCCGACGAACAAAAAGAACACGAAGATAGCAGAGGCCAGCGAAAAACGGCCCCCACCATTTCGCAAACGACGCGAAAGGATGGGCCACCCAAAATCCTTTTCGGAATTTAAGGCTGCGCCACCCAGAATCGTTCCCCCCGCTATTGTGTCAGCCACCCGCTTGCGAATCCGGGGGATCTCAGGCCCAGAGTGAGAGAAGCTTTATGTGAGATGCTTCAAAGTTCAGGGTAAACTGATGTTTTGGCCCGCTACGGGGTGGGTTTCGTGCCCATTGATATCGGGGGATTGAATGAGGCATGGCAACCACTGGCCGATTGCGTTACTTGGTGAATAGATGTTCATTGTTCTTGATTCGACCGTATTTTGGGACGACCCAAACGTTAAGAGCGGAGCGTGGGCACTTTTGCAGGAGTTTACGAGGCGAGGTGGTTCCACTGTATTCATTCCTGAGGTGGTACGTGACGAAATTGAGGCGAAATTCGGCAAACGCTTGGACGAGACCATAGAAGGATTAAAGAACGCAGCACAGTCGCTGGCTCGGCTCATCGACGGTGAATACAAGATTCCAGAGCTAGATAAATCGCAAGAGCTGGTAGAGTATTCGAAGCGTTTTCGGACTCGGTTGGCCGAATTAAGAGTGCGAACGCTACCCTATCCATCGATTCCTCATGCGGACCTTGTAAAACGGCAGGTCAATCATTTACGACCATTTCAGGCGAAAGGCACCGGGTACAGAGACGCGCTTATTTGGAATTCACTTCTGGAACTGGTGAGGGGTGCCAAAGAAGACTGTGTTCTGGTCACTGGGAATTTAGCCGACTTTTCTGCGAGCAGAGAATCGCCGTCGGTCATACATTCCGACTTGAAGAAAGACCTCGATAATATGGGCTTCAAAGTCAAAGTGAGTGTCTCCAAGGACCTCAATGCTTTCTTGGATGAGCACGCAAAACCAAGTCTCAAGAAACTGGATGACCTCAAAAAGGAACTTGAAAACGGAAAACCGATTAATCTCAAGCGTGAACTGGAATCACGCTTCAATTTAATATTCGAGGAAATAAATAACAATTCATCACGGCTTCTAAAGCTAAGACGTTACGACCTTCGGCGGCTTGAGGAGCCAATCGGAATCTCCTCGATGGACGAAGATCCGACCGAATTGCACATCGACGATGTCCTTGAATTTATGGGGCAGGATGTTTATCTGGAATTTACAGGCGAGTACGAGGCTGAGTTATCTGGCTACTTGCAACATGTTGATGCGTATGGTCTGCACAAGGATTCAATCCTGTATGTTACAGACTGGGATTGGAGTGAGTACTATGTGCAAGTTGGTGCTAACGTAACGCTGCGAATTAGCTTTCGAGCAGTACTCGACTTGAAAAAGAACGAGATTGTGGATTTCGGAATCAAAGAAGTGGGTACTGATGAAGATAGCTACTAGAGGAAAAGAACGAAACCGAGCCGCCAGGCGGGTGGCCCGGGTGATGCGTGTGGTTTGGGGTTGACACGCGAATCCTAGGAAGTATATCAGTTCAGCAAGTCTCGCAGAAGTATGGAGACGCGGAGGGTGCCCCGGGTTCGGTTTGGGAACCTGGGTCTTGGGGTTGCTTTCGGGCCTTTCACGCTGATAGCTGGATTTTTGGTTTGTGCCGCGATCCCTCCACTGCGCGGCCCGACGCGCACAAACCGCGCGGAGAAAAGACTCGGGCCGCTTCGGTCGGGATGACAAACATAGAGCGGGAAAAAACCCGAGAGCCGCGCGCAGGACGGCGTGTGTGGCACCTCCGGTGCTTTGTGCGGTCTAACTGTGAATCGACAGATCCAAGAGGGATTCCTCACTCCGCAGGCTGCGTTCGGAATGACGGGCATGGGGTTCGTGGCGGACGGCCTCAGAAGGCCGCCCCTACAACGGCTTACAGAAGGTTGAGGAAAGATGTGGAAAACGGAGATCTAAGAGTAATGGGGTGTTGACAAAAAGGGAAAGTCTGGTAAAGTAAGAAGGTTCGCTGGTAGCCACTCTGCTGGACAGGGAGGCAGAACAACCGCTCTTTGACAACCGATACGATGTGCCAGAATCTGTTCGACCCCATTCGGGTTTTCGAGCACGAATGGGTTGAGTGAATTTGAGCGACTAACAATTTTGCCTGGCAGGCTGACTCGGTCCCTTGGACCGGGTTTTTTATTGAACGCCAGGCGACAGGCTTCAAACGAGAGTTTGATCCTGGCTCAGAACGAACGCTGGCGGCGTGCTTAACACATGCAAGTCGAGTGCACAGTTTGTAGCAATACAGATGGGTGCACGGCGCACGGGTGCGTAACACGTGGGCAATCTGCCCTCCGATGGGGAATAACCCCGCGAAAGCGGGGCTAATTCCGCATAACATTCCCTGGACCTCGGTTTGGGGATTCAAAGCCGTAAGGCGTCGGAGGAGGAGCCCGCGCCCGATTAGCTAGTTGGTGAGGTAACGGCTCACCAAGGCAATGATCGGTAGCTGGTCTGAGAGGATGGCCAGCCACACTGGAACTGAGACACGGTCCAGACTCCTACGGGAGGCAGCAGTGGGGAATCTTGCGCAATGGGCGAAAGCCTGACGCAGCGACGCCGCGTGGGGGATGAAGCTTCTCGGAGTGTAAACCCCTTTCGACTGGGACGAATGCCTCGCAAGAGGAGTGACGGTACCAGTAGAAGAAGCCCCGGCTAACTACGTGCCAGCAGCCGCGGTAAGACGTAGGGGGCCAGCGTTGTTCGGAATTACTGGGTGTAAAGGGTTCGTAGGCGGTGCGGCAAGTTGGGAGTGAAATCTTTGGGCTTAACCCAGAGGCTGCTTCCAAAACTGCCGTGCTCGAGTGTGGGAGAGGCGCGTGGAATTGCAGGTGTAGCGGTGAAATGCGTAGATATCTGCAGGAACACCCGTGGCGAAAGCGGCGCGCTGGACCACAACTGACGCTGAGGAACGAAAGCTAGGGGAGCAAACAGGATTAGATACCCTGGTAGTCCTAGCCCTAAACGATCAGGACTTGGGGTGCCGCCCGTTCGGGCGTCGTCCCGGAGCTAACGCGTTAAGTCCTGCACCTGGGGAGTACGGTCGCAAGACTGAAACTCAAAGGAATTGACGGGGGCCCGCACAAGCGGTGGAACATGTGGTTCAATTCGACGCTACGCGAGGAACCTTACCTGGGCTCGAAATGCTTAGGACCAGCTGTAGAAATACGGCCTTCCCGCAAGGGACCTGAGTATAGGCGCTGCATGGCTGTCGTCAGCTCGTGCCGTGAGGTGTTGGGTTAAGTCCCGCAACGAGCGCAACCCCTGCACACAGTTACTACTCGCAAGAGAGGACTCTGTGTGGACTGCTCCGGATAACGGAGAGGAAGGTGGGGATGACGTCAAGTCCGCATGGCCTTTATGTCCAGGGCTACACACGTGTTACAATGCAGGGCACAAACCGTTGCCAACCCGCGAGGGGGAGCTAATCGGAAAAAACTCTGCTCAGTTCGGATTGCAGTCTGCAACTCGACTGCATGAAGCCGGAATCGCTAGTAATGGCGTATCAGATCGACGCCGTGAATACGTTCCCGGGCCTTGTACACACCGCCCGTCACATCACGAAAGTGAGCTGTACTAGAAGTCGCCGCGCTAACCGCAAGGAGGCAGGCGCCCAAGGTATGACTCATGATTGGGGTGAAGTCGTAACAAGGTAGCCGTAGGAGAACCTGCGGCTGGATCACCTCCTTTCTAAATAAAGCGAGATCTACTCCGCTATGGTGTGCGGAGGATGGTCTCCAAGCGCATCCAGTGGCTCTCACGGGCTTGCTGGATGCTAGACTCGGTTTACTCTTTATCGAGCAGGTTCTGGCAGATCGCAATCGGTTGCGCGAAGAGAAAATTCAATGAGTGCAGGGCCGTCCGCTAATGGTGGACGGCCCTTTTTGTTTTGCCCAGCATTTCTTCCTCCTTGGCAATTCTTTAGGAACGAGTCCTACAATGTGGTGGCAGGAGGTGCGATTGACTCGAGGTGTCTACTAGGGCCAGTCTTGGGCGGCGTGATAAATGCGCACAATCTCGACGGCTTCGTTGTGCAAGCGGTAAACCGCGATGTAGGGCAGGGCAGGAAAGACCAACTCGCGAGTGCCTTCGATACGTCCGCTGCGGCCACGGTTGGGGAAAGTTCGCAGGTCCGTGATTCCCCGGTAGAGGGTAAGAACGACATTTCTTGCCGCGTTTGGCTTATCTTGTTGGATTCGCCGGCCAATGCGCTCCAAGTCTTCGGCCGCTTCGGGTGACCAGCGAACTTCCATCAGGTGGGAAACAACCGGTCGATGCGCGCGCCGACTTCCTCATGGGAAACGTACTCCCCGCGGTCGAGGGACTCCAAACCGCGCTTCACGGCCTCGATAAACCGAGCCTCATGCTCCAGGTAAAGGCCAAGCACCTCCTGCGCCAACTGATTCGCGTTCCGGCCTTTGCGCGTAGCTAGCTTGCTGAGCTCCGCTTCCTGTTCTGGTGTAAGGTGGACTTCCATAATCGCGAGTCTACGCTTCCGAGCAACGTATAATCAAGCGGTGACAAGAGGGATTGGTGCGCGCATGTGGAATCGACTGCAAGGTTTCTTGCTCGGAATCGCCAGCGCTGGGGTGGTGTGGACTCTGGGGCTGTTGAGCCTTTTCGTGTTGTTGTTGATCAATGTGCGCGGTTTGCCAGGACCATTTCACAGCGATGCGTTGAGGCAGACAGGCCTCTTGGATATGACTATAAATTACTCCCCGGAGACCGCCTATGCAAAGCTGGCGTCATACGGGGAGCAGGGACGATATGCCTATCGCCTATTTCTGGACTATGTCGACTCTGTTTTCCCCGCTCTTTACGGGTCCTTTTTCCTACTGGGCACAACCTACGCGTTTGCCCGCGTTTTTCCCGGGCGTCCGCTGTGGCGGAAGCTCAGCTTTTCGACGGTGGGCACAACGCTTTTCGACTATGCGGAAAATCTCTGCTTCTTGGCGATGCTTCGAGATTATCCACAGCGGCTTGATGGCGTCGCGCGCGTGGCAAATGTCTTCACGCTCACGAAATGGGCTTTCGCGGTCTTCAGCATGATCCTGCTTATTATCGGCGCAGGCGGACTACTTTTTCGGCGCCGGCAAGCGTGAGGGCCGCCGGGGAGCCTTAACCCCGCCGCGCGAGGATTTGTTCGATTTGTTGGAGGTGGTTGATGTCGTGGCCCGCCATCATTTGCACGATGCGCTCGACGGATTCTTCGCCGCGCTCGGAATGGAGGCCGTGGTGCTTCCACTGTTCGGGCGTGAGCATTTTGTATAAGGCTAGATTCGTTTCACGCAGGATGCGGAACTGCTCGAGGGATTTGCGGGCGTCGCGCTTCGGGTAGTGCAGGGCGGCAACCCATGAATCTTGATCGAAAGCCTGGATGGGAGTGCCTGGCGCGCCGAGAATGGCGCGAACACGCCAACTGACGACAATCTCCGCATCCGCAAGATGGGCGAGGATTTCCGCGGCCGACCACTTTTCGGGCGCGGGACGTTTGCGCAATTTGGCGGGCGTGGCGCCCTTGATCAGGCGCGCCAGCTTTTTCGGCGTGGTGGATTGCACTTTCAACGGATCCTGGCCGGCGATTTTGCCCTGGATCCGCTGGATATACTCCCGAACGGTTTCTTTCATTTTGAGCGCTCCCCTTCCTGTCTCTTACAGGAAGAGGGAAGTGTAGCCAATTTCAAGGTTTTGTTGAACCGGGGGGAGAATTAGTCGGACCAGGCCAAATAGCCGGGCACGATCAGACCCACCACGGGAACGATGAGGAGGATGCCCCACCAATTGGGCTTATCGCGGGCCTCGGCCACGGCCATCCATACGATAACGCCGACGACGATGTTCACGATGGGAATCAGACAGAGAATGATCCACCAGATGGGTTTCTTGGCGACATTCAGAAGAAGGACGATATTGGCGATGGGAATCCAGGCGAGCCAGGAATTCTCTGTATTGGTTTTTTGCGCGATGGTTTGCACCGCCAGCGAGGTATAGACATACAGTGCAATTATGACGATCCAAAATAAGACAAAGAAGCTGCCGACAGCAGCAATCGCGGTAGCGCGTTGATTATCTTGAGCAAATGCGCCACCAGCACACAGCATCATCACCGAAAGAGTCGCGATCCACTTGATAAGGGAATGCTGCTTCACCGAAAGGGTCATCGGGGTGTCCTCCAAGGTAAGCTGCGTAGCGCAGCAAGGTTGTTGCGGACTGTATTGGAGCATGTTGGGGTTGTCAAAGCATTTCCCCCCGCGTTGTTTCGCAAGTAACAAGCCGAATAATGTAGATTGGATTTTCTTCCGGGCGTGGGGCTATGCGTCACCAGGGGTAGGCGTTCCACATGTCGTCGCTGAACCTGGGTTGTGAAACTTCACCGTTTGTAAAGGTTTGGCGCGGGGTGTGGGCCGTGTCGGGCTGCTGGAGCAGGCCCCACGGGCCGGCAAATACGCCTTTCTCTTGACCATTAGGGGGGAAGAGTGTAGCCTCGCCTGCAAATTTGTATTCGCCACTTCGCCTTAAGGAGGCTAGGTATGGTTTTCCTCACGACCCTTTGGCTCCCCATCGTCCTGTCGGCCATCATCGTGTTCATCGCCAGTTCTATCATGCATATGGTGCTTCCTTATCACAGGAGCGATTACAAACAGCTCCCCGAAGAGGACAAACTTCTTGCAGCCTTGCGCGGCGCCGGTCTGCAGAGGGGGCTTTATATGTTCCCCTTCGGCACGCACAAGGACATGAAGTCACCCACCATGATCGAGAAATACAAGCAAGGACCCGTGGGAATGTTAACCGTGTTTCCCAGCGGTCCGCCGGTAATTCCGAAGTTCATGGGACTGTGGTTTGTCTATTGCCTCATCATCAGCTTCTTCGTCGCGTATCTTACGTGGCACACCGTTGCGTTCGGCGCGCAATATCGAGTGGTCTTTCGCGTGGCGGGCACGGCGGGATTCACGGCTTACGGACTGGGACTACTAAGCAATGGCATCTGGAAGGGCCAGCCGTGGGGTATGGTCTTAAAGGAAGTCATGGATGGCCTCATCTATGGTTTGCTGACCGCAGGCACTTTCGGGTGGCTCTGGCCGCGCTAGCTATCTGCGCAACTGTGGCAAATTGAGGTGTCTGCTCCGCTTCTTGTTCCGAAGCGGCTGCTATGGTTTGTATCCCGGCTGTTTCCATCCATCTTTTTTCCTGTAAAACCGTCTAATTAGAGTAATGTTTGCGTTTGCTGGACATTTGTTTGGAGGTACTTATGGCGACAGCGCGTGCTTGCCTGTTTTCGATCCTGCTGTTGTCAGTTGGATTGGCACCGGCGCTCTTGTCCGGCAGCGCTGGGCATGTCGCTTCCCCCGCCTTCGGCGCGCTTGGAGCTGACTTCAATGCGAAGTCGGTTCACGTGTATGTATCAGTGTTTCACATAAGAGCCGCACCCGCGCCTGCCAAGGAGCCCGCCCGCGTTCCGCCATCCACTCCGCAGAGGTCGCAAGACAATGCGTCCCCCGCGACGGAATCACCCCGGATCCCCATCGATCCGGAGGCAAATTCCAAGGAGGCAGCGCGGCTCCAGGCATTTTTCAGCGATGCGCTGCTACAAGCCCTGCGCAAGAGTGGATTCCCCGCCACCCCGCAACCGGGCACGCGCCCGGAAAAGGGCGTCTTGCTCAAAGGGGTATTCGCGGAGGTGGATTCACAGAACCACAATTGCCTGGCGCTTGTGGGGGGCACGGCTGCGCCACCCAAATATTTGCTCTATGTCGGGGCTTACAACCTCGCACGGCCCGATCAACCCCTCTACCGGATCATGACCATGGAGACTTGCGACGCGCATTTCGGGCCGTTGATCAGCCTGAACAACTACATTCCCATGGAGAAATACGAGGTGAGTAAGAGCCCCTCCGAGGATGAAGTGCGCAAAATCTGCGCGCAGATCGTGGCGAACCTTACGGCATTGCTCGGCGCCAATCCGGCGGCGTTTACGCAGTAGGGGCTAGAGCGGCGTACAACCCCTTTTCACTCTGGCCACATCTATCAGGGAATTGAGCTTGCGTGTCACTGCGGCATGCCTGACAATCAGGTAGGGTCGTTTTCCCGGGTGCGACGAGGGCCTCTTTCTAGGAAGACGATCTTTGGGGGGTACCGAGATGCTGTCTGCTGTACATCCCATCTTCCGCAAACTCGCCCGGCCAGCGGCGCTCACGCTCGCGCTGCTTTCGCTCGCGTTCCTTCTGCAAGTCACTCCACACGTACATGCCAATGGCCAGGACGAAGCCGCTTGCAGCCTTTGCCAGGTAGCGCATCTGGGCGTTACGCCAGCCGTTGCAGTCATCTCTTTCAGCATCCCATTCGTTTCGTTCGGCCAAATTGCAATTCGTTCGGAGGTCAGCCTCGCAGAAGCGCCTTCCGGACATTCCTCTTCTCGCGCCCCGCCTTTTTCCTTCGCGTCGTAAATCCCAATCAGGGTTGTGCCTCGTCGTGCGGTTCCAGTTAGCCGCGCAACCGCTGTTATTCAGGCGGTCTTTATCAACACAAACACGTCGTCCCGACGTTCTCATGAGGCATTGGAGGAATAATGCGATACGGATTTCGAGTAGCTGTTGTTATTGCAGTCCAATTGATTCTGGTGGTCACGGCGGTATTTGCGCAGGTCGGTAATTCTGGTTCCATTGAGGGAGTGGTTCTCGATCCTTCAGGGAAGGCCGTAGTGAACGCCACGGTGGAGATCACTTACGTGGTCAGCGGCTTCGAGCGGACCACAAACACGGCTAAAGACGGCTCCTTCCGTTTCACCAACGTGCCGTTTAATCCGTATCGCCTGATCGTGAACGCGAGTGGATTTGCGCCGGCTCTGCGGGACGTTGAAGTGCGTACCGGGGTGGCCACAAAGACGGATATCACCTTGACGATTGGAACCGCCAACACCACGGTGATGGTGGAATCGAGCGGCGCAGAACTTCTCGAAAACACTCCAACATTTCACACGGACGTGGACCGCGGCCTGTTTCAGAATGTGCCACTGGAGAGTGTCTCTTCGTCGGTCAGTTCTTTGGTCACGTTGACCACTCCGGGAGTGGCTGCGGATTCCAACGGGCTGTTCCACGGCCTGGGTGACCACGCGGAGAACTCCTTCTCCGTGGACGGCCAGCCGATCACGGACCAACAAAGCAAAGTGTTTTCCAACCAGATTCCGACGGAGTCCATTCAGTCCATGGAAGTGATTTCCGGCGCACCACCACCGGAATTTGGCGACAAAACAAGCCTTGTAATCAAGGTGACCACGCGGTCCGGCCTCGGGGTGGATGAACCGCACGGTAGTGTGATTGCATCCTACGGCAGTTTTGGCACACCGAGTTTCTCCGCTGATCTCGCGTATGGCGGCAAGAACTGGGGGAATTTCATCGCCCTCAATGGGCTGCAATCCGGCCGGTTCCTCGATCCGCCGGAACATACGGTCATGCACGACAAAGGAAACGAAGAAAACATCTTTGATCGCGTGGACTATAAGTTCTCCGAAGCCAATTCGCTGCAACTCAATTTGGGGTACACGCGTTCCTGGTTTCAGACCCCGAATTCCTATGATGCGCAGTATGCCACGGCGTGGAACGGCCTGGTGGTGGACAACGGTGGTCTGGGGCCCGACGGCGCATTGGTTGGACCCGCGGACCAACGTTCCAAGATCGGGACCTTCAACGTGGCTCCAACCTTCGTCCACCTGATCGGCGTCGATGCTTTGTTCACCATCGGTGCCTTTGTGCGGCAAGACCAATTCAACTACTACCCGAGCGCGGATCCTTTCGCGGACTTCAGTCCGGACCTCCAGGGAGAGAGCATCGCCCAGTCTCGTCGGCTGACCAACGCGGGACTGAGGTCTGATATTTCCTACTTCAAGGGGAGACACAACCTCAAAGCGGGTGCTACCTACGAACAAACTTTTCTCACGGAAAACGACTCCCTGGGAATCGTAGACCCCACGCTCCTGCCTTCCTTGGTGGATGCCAATGGCAATCCGTGCCAGACGGCGCTCGGCGTCAATCTGGACGCGCCGTGCACGACCCTGGCTCCTTACGATTTGACGGCCGGGGGAAACTATTATTTCTTCCGCGGGCACACCGACGTGAAAGAGCTGGCGCTATATTTGCAGGACACCATTACAAAGGGCAACTTCTCGTTCAACCTCGGAATTCGCGGCGACTTTTACAACGGATTGTCGGTCACAAAGCAGGCAGAACCACGCCTGGGAGTTGCGTACAACCTCAAGCGGACGAACACAGTGCTGCGACTTTCCTACGCGCGAATACTGGAGACACCCTTCAACGAAAACCTGGTTCTGGCCAGTGAAGGTTGCAACGACCCTGTCGTCAATGCCCTGATGGCGTCGCTGCAAGGCTATCCTTGCCTCAATGCTCCATTGACGCCAGGTTTTCGGAATGAATTTCACGCTGGATTCCAGCAAGCCTTTGGCAAGTATCTTGTGATTGACGCGGAGTACTTGTGGAAGTACACGCACAATGCGTATGACTTCAGCATCCTCGGGAATACGCCGATCACGTTTCCGATTGAGTGGCACAACTCCAAGATACCCGGCTACATGCTGCGCGCCAGCGTGCCGAACTTCCACGGTTTCACGGCGTATTTCGTGGCCTCCAGCGTGGCGGCCCGGTTCTTCCAGCCGCAAGTGACAGGTATTGGCGCAACTCCGGTGGGACAAGGCGGAACGGGAGTCTTCCGCATTGATCACGACGAACTTTTTAACCAAACGACCCACCTGCAATATCAGCCGTTGAAACGCGGCCCATGGGTCGGGTTCAATTGGAGGTATGACAGCGGACTGGTGGCAGGCCCGGTTCCTTGCTTCGGCGGAAATTGCGCAGGAGACCAAGGTACTCCTGGCGTCGTGGACGTTTCAGGGCTAACGCCGGATCAACAATTCCAGGCGGGCCTCTTCTGCGGCACCGTGCACGCGGCCCCGCCAAGCGCAAGCAATCCCCTGGGAGTTCCTATCAGCACGAGCTACTCTTGCCCAGCATCGCAGTATGGGTCAACTCTGCTCCAGATACCGAAGCCGGGCACTGAGGACGACGACAAAAATCCACCGCGAGTGGCTCCGCGCAATTTGTTCGACATTGCCGTCGGCGAAGATAATTTGTTCAATGGCGACCGGCACAAGTGGAGTCTGCGCTTTACGGTGATCAATCTGGCCAACAAATATGCCCTTTACAACTTCCTTTCCACGTTCAGCGGCACGCACTATGTGACGCCACGGACGGAAACCGTGGAATTGGGCTTTCACTTCTAACTAATACGCCGCAAGAATACGAAGCCCCAGGGGAGCGTACAGCCCTCCTGGGGCTTTTTGCTGGCAGCAATCCACAATCCGGTTCAGGACGATTTCAGGAAGGGAGTCAGCACGGCAAGTTGATCCTGCCGCACTTCGCAAGACTCGAAGGCGAAGGAGCGCGCCATCGCGGCGAGTTCGTCTGGAGATTTTCCCTTGAGCCTTCGCAAGACAAAGTCGAGAGCGGGCGGATCGAAATCGCGGGCGACTTCGCGGGCCCATTGTTCACGAGTGTCTTGTTCGATGTCGGTGTCAGAGAGCATTTTGCCGACAGATTCGGTGAAAGATGGTTCGATCTCTTTGTATTTCTTGAAGAAGCCAGCAATGGGTTCGGATTCCAGGAACGCCCGCCAAGGGGTATCGAGGCGCGGATTCACGAAGCCCATCTGGAGCAAGTCCTTGTAGCACCACATGGACCAGCCCCAGGCTTTTTCTTCAAAGATGGAGATGAGGTCGCGTGTGATGGCCAGTTGGGTGGCAAAGGGTTGCGAACCGGTGATGTCCACGCCAAATTCCCCGACCATGGTGGGCCTGTGGATTCGCGGTTCGTCATGCTTGCCGTCGAGGGTGCGTTCCAGCGCGGCGCGGTCGCATACTTTTCCATTCGCGCTCCCGGGATAGCTGGCGAGCTGCGCGAAGGCCGCATCATCGGAATAGTAATGATGGATCGACGGAATGACCTGAGGATCCTCAAACAAGGAGTCCTGCAGGGTGCTGATGTCCTTGGCCCAGCGATTCGGGTCCAGGGCGATGATGTGGTTCGCGTCCACTTCGCGAATCGCGCGAATCACTTGGCGGTAAAACGCATTCAAGAGCGGCACGTCACTCGTTACCGGCTCACAAAGCAGATTGTAGCCGGCAATCGTGGAGTCTCCCTTGTAACGCCTGGCGAGTTCCTTCCACAATGCTGCGGCGCGATCCATGAACTGCTTGTGATTCCACAGATACGCCTCACCATACGCGCTGCCGGCATTCTGGTCGCGCGCTTGTGCGCCCGGAGCGGCGTGCAGATCCAGGAGAACCCATAGATTGTGCTTGCGGCAGAGACTCACCGCACCATCCAGCCTGCGAAAACCATCCTCCAGCCATTGGCCCGGGGCCAGGTCCGACTCAAAATGGCGGTAATTGAAGGGCAAGCGGACAAAGTTGAATCCTTGTTTGGCGAGAAACGAGATGTCCGCCTCGGCGATGTAGCTTTCCATGTAAGCGTTGAAAAATGCGGAATACGACTCTTCACCGAGCACCCGGCGAAACTGCTCACGGATTTTCCATTCCGTCCACGGCAAGCCGATCATGTAATCTTCGATCAGCATCCAGCCGCCAAGATTTACCCCGCGAAGCCGGACGGGCTTATCGCCGTCCGTGATCTGAAAGCCCTTGGCCTGAAGAACGTGCCCCGGAACACGCGGAGTCGCATCGCTTGCTGCGGGGAGTTCTTTGTGGTTCATCGCGGCTGTGACCGCTGCAGCCGCAGTCGTGCCAAGAAATTGCCGCCGATCCATCATTGCTGGCTCCTTGTAGTGAGGATGGTTCGCGCAAGCTTAACGATAGTGGCGCCATGAAGCGGTGATGGCGAGCACATTACAATACCTCGAGCACAAACAAGAGCATGGAATTCACTCGCTTTGCGGATAGAATTGAGGGAGTCATGAGCGTCCATCCGGACTTAAGCACTTCCACAAAGCTGCGCATCGGCGTTGATTTAGGCGGCACGAAAATAGAATTTGTTGCCCTGGAGCGTGACGGCAGGGAACTGCACCGACACCGCGTGCCCACGCCCCGGCATGATTACGACGGGACCGTGCGCGCCATCAAGGAAGGCGTCGAGCGCATCGAGCGTGAATTGCATTGCAGTGCGACCGTGGGCGTGGGCATTCCTGGCACGATTTCCGGGATCACCCATCTAGTGAAAAATGCAAACTCCACGTGGATGAATGGGAGGCCGTTTGATCGCGATCTGAGCATCGCACTGGGCCGCGAGGTGCGCTGCGCCAATGACGCTAACTGCCTGGCCGTTTCGGAGGCCACGGATGGCGCGGGCGCGGGGAAACGCGTTGTGTTTGCCGTGATATTGGGAACAGGTTGTGGCGGAGGCATTGCCGTCGAAGGCCGCGTGCATAACGGGCACAACGGGGTCGCCGGGGAATGGGGCCACACCGTGTTGCCGTGGATGCGCCCCGACGAATTCCCCGGGCCGGACTGCTATTGCGGCCTGCGTGGGTGCATCGAGACGTTTATTTCCGGCACCGGGCTGGAAGCCGATTACGAGCGGGCGACGCGAGTGCACTTGGAGGGGAAAGAGATTATTGCCCGCTGCGAGGCGGGAGAAACAGCGGCGGTAGCAAGCGTGGAGCGTTACGAAGATCGCCTGACGCGCAGCCTATCGCAGCTTGTGAATATTCTCGACCCAGACGTCATTGTGTTGGGCGGAGGCGTATCGCAGGTGCCGCGTCTGTACCAGAATGTGCCGCAGCGGTTGAAGAATTACGTGTTTGGTAGGGAGGCAGATACGCCGGTACTGGTGGCCAAGCATGGCGATGCCAGCGGCGTTCGCGGAGCGGCGTGGCTTTGGCCGCTTGAATCACCATAAGAATCACGATCGCATCCCGGCCACCACTCGTTTCTGCCAGGAAACGCGCTGAAGATGGGCAGGTTGTCCGTCCCCCATGTTGCGTGAGTGGCGGGAGGCAGGAAGAAGCAGGTGGGCACAAAAGGAAACGCCCTCCAGAGATTCCGGAGGGCGTTTCAGGGAAAACGAGTGAATAGGAACCGGGCGATTACACGCGGCCGCGGCGAATTACCAGAAGCATCATGGCGAGCATCCCAGAAACCAGCAGCATGAGGCTGCCGGGTTCGGGAGTTTGCACCACACTGATCGATATCGGTTCTTCAAGAGGGGGATTGTTGCCGAGTTGCGCGTACAAATCTCCTCCCGAGAAATAAAGGTTATCCAGCATACCGTTGGCCGTAAAGCCCAACCCGTAATAATCGAAGAAGCTGGTTGAGTTCGTGTACAAGACGTTATCGTACAGAATCTCCCAGCCATCCACGACGCTAGATGTAGTGATTGTTCCTGGCCCCGATGTCGGCAAGAGTGTGGCGCTGTAACCGTTAACCATCCCAGACATGCCGGTGATATCGTAGACGCCCGGCGTGCCTGTTTGGGTTCCCGTAAGAGTGGCGGAAATGTCAATGCCGCTGCCGATCGCGGTAAGAGTGAAACTATCCGCTTTCGCGTTCACCGTGAAGAGCAGCAGGCAGGCAAGAAAAGCTATGCTGAGTTTGACCTTGAACATTTATCTCCCAAACTTACCCGCAAAGTTGATACAGGGCTGCGGAACCCCAGCCCAAGACGATGCATGTTACATGCCAAAAACATGTTTTTCCAAATCACAGAAAACAAAAGGGATATTATTGGCGATGAGAACTCTTTTGAGGAGGACCAGTACTTTGCTTGCACACTTTTGGCCATCTGGTTCCTAACAGTCCGTTTTACATAAACTTACACGTACCGATGGTAGTAGCACTGGCATGCCTTGCTCCAAGCGATAACTCGACTCAGGCTCGAGCTAGATGCTCCGTAGCACCAAGAAAATACGGCCCTATCTCTCCTGAAGATAGGGCCGCAATTCAAGCACCATTCTGTCGGGTGGACCGCGTCAGTCTGCAGTTGCCGCCTTGCTCATCTGTGCCATGAAGGCTTCCGAGCGCCGTTTCATTTCTACTGGGGAAACGTCTTCTACGTGCTGGCCCAATCCCCACTGGTGGCCGAATGGGTCGCGGACCTTGGCATAGCGGTCACCCCAGAACTGATTTTGGATCGCCGACTCTATTTTGCACCCAGCCTTCACGGCCCGGTCATAGAGCGCATCCACGTTGTCGCTGTAAATGTAGAGATAAGAGGATTGGGGAGCATTCGGGTCGGGCGCCGTGGCCATACCGGGGAATTCATCGCTCAACATCAAGCGTGAATCACCGATCTGTAACTCCGCGTGCCCAATGCTGCCACCCGGCCCCGACATCCGGGCTATTTCTTTGGCTTGGAATACTTCCTTGTAGAAGTCGATCGCGCGGGCGGCATTCTTACACACAATGGAAGGCGTGATGGAATGATACCCGTCTGGAATTGCTTTGAGTGCACACATATTTCCTCCTTTGAAAACGCGAAATGAACGCGCAGGAGGCAGAAGCAACGGGCGGGTATACGGCAGGGAGCGCTGCGCGTGGAAACCCTGAATACGCCTGTGCGGGGGGCAAGTCAAGAGAGAAGTTCGCCGGAGAAAGGAACTTCGCCAAGCACCCGCGGGAGGAGCCGGGAGGCGCGCTAGGCAGAAGGGTTCAATACTCACGGTAGAGCTGCGGAAACTGCTTCTTGAGTTCGGCAATCTTGGGCAGATCGTTAATCCGGATGTACGGGCTGTCCTGGTGATGCTTCAGGTAGTCCTGATGATAGCTCTCCGCGGGATAAAACGCTTTTAACGGCAAAACTTGGGTCACAATCTTCTGTGGATAAAGTTTGGCGGCTTCCAGCTGCGCAATATACGCTTGCGCGATTTTTTTCTGCTCATCGCTGGAAAAAAACACGGCCGAACGGTACTGCGGCCCCCAATCGGGTCCCTGCTTATTCAATTCCGTGGGGTTATGCGCTACGGCGAAGAAAATCATCAACAGTTGCCCGTAGGTGATCTGGGAAGGGTCGAACTCTAGCTTTACGCTTTCGGCGTGTCCGGTATCGCCGCTGCCCACCAATTCGTAGTGCGCGGTTTCCGCTTCACCTCCGGAATAGCCCGAGGTGGCTGACAGAACGCCCCGGGTGTGCTGGAAAACGGCCTGAATTCCCCAGAAGCAGCCTCCCGATAATACAGCCACTTCCCGGCCCTTTGTCGCGGCTATCGGCTGATCTACCAGAGGTTTAGGAAAAGATGTGCCGGTGTGAGCTGCGCTTGCCTCACAAGTGCTTGCAAAGCAGGTCAAAATTCCTGCGACGACCATTCCAGCGAGGCGGAATCCGAAAATCTTGCTCACGCGTCCAACTCCAGGGGTAAACCGCAAGATCAAATCCCCTCACAATGCGTTGGATGCTGCAAATCATTCCCGGGATTCTTCCGCGATTTTGCATTACCATGCGGCAAGGGGTCCGGCGAATTCCCTTAAGGCTGGAGAGTGGAGATCCATTTCGGGCCAAGATGGAGGTCAGACCTGCGAGATGACGCGCGCTCAGAAAATGCCAGTTCTGTTTATCGGGCATGGTTCGCCTATGAATGCCATCGAGCAAAACGCCTTCACAAGAGTGCTGGCGCAACTCAGCGGGATTTTGCCCACTCCAAAGGCTGTCTGCGTTGTTTCGGCTCATTGGGTAACTCGCGGCAGTCAGGTCTTGACCGCTGAAAGCCCACGCACGATCCACGATTTCTATGGCTTTCCCAAACCTCTGTACGAACTGCAATATCCCGCGCCAGGTGCGCCAGAGGAAGCCAAGCGCCTGGCCCTGGAACACCATCTGATCGCTGATCACCAGTGGGGACTGGACCACGGCGCCTGGAGCGTCTTGAGGCACCTTTACCCCAAAGCGGATGTGCCGGTTTTTCAAATAAGCCTGGATCACCAACGCACCTTTGCCGAACACATCGCCCTTGGCCGCGAATTGCAGGAATTGCGCGAGCGCGGCGTACTGATTCTTGGCAGCGGGAATCTGGTCCACAATCTCCACCGCATCAACTGGGAAATGCAGGACTCGGCGTATCCCTGGGCGGAGGAATTTGACGCCAAAGTGAAGGACGCCATCAACAAGCGAGACTTGGAATCGCTGGGCGAGCCGGACCGCTGGGGCTCCGCGCTGCTTGCCGAAGCACATCCGACGCTGGAGCACTATGCTCCTATTTTGTATTGCTTGGGGAGTACCGACGAAAAGGATAGCGCCACGTATCCCTATGAAGGAATTGAGTTTGGCACGATCTCGATGCGCATGGTGCTATTCCAGCCGCAGCTTTTGTCACAATCCTAGTTCAATTCGCGACGAGCCATCCTACAATGGCACACAGAGGAACAACGGGACACGCCCTTTAATTCGACCCACTTTCTTGCCAGACTCTTCGTTGAACCTGTGGCCGCCACAGGGCATCATATTGGGGCGATCAATACCTTCTCCGGAGGAATAGAATGATGCGTTTGCTCCTATATCTGGCTCTCGTTCTCGGCGCAACGGTTTTGGCAGCAAACTCCGCCAGCGCGCAAGTGACGTACGGACAGAAACCGCAATTGCCTGCTCCGTTCGCGACGCAGACGGTGGGGAACGGTCCCGATCACGCCAAGCCACCCGCGGGATTCCTGCCCACAGTGCCCGCCGGTTTCCACATCAATGTATTCGCCAAGGGTTTCGTGGTGCCGCGATTCCTGGCAGTGGCGCCGAATGGTGATATTTTTCTTGCCGATACGGGGGCGGGGAAAGTGTATATTCTGCGCGATCCTCAGCACACCGGCAGTGCCGCAGAGACGGATACTTTTGTGGATGGCTTGAAACGGCCGTTTGGCATTGCCTTTCATGAGGACTACGTTTACGTGGGCAATACCAACGAGGTGGTCAGGTTTCGCTATGACAAGCAGACTTCCAAGCGGTTGGGTGATGCCGAGCACATTCTGGACGTGCCGGGCTTCGGGGGACACTTCACACGTACCCTGGCGTTCAGCAAAGATAGCCAGAAGCTTTACATCAGTGTTGGCTCTTCTTCGAATCTTGATTTTGAGAAGGACGCACGGCGTGCTGCGGTCCTGGTCTGCGATCCCGACGGCAAGAACTCCCGCATTTTCGCCAGCGGGTTGCGCAATGCGGTTGGCCTGGCGATTGAGCCGCAGACCGGCAAAGTTTGGGTGAGCGTGAACGAACGCGATGAATTGGGCGACAATTTGCCACCGGATTATTTCACTTCCATAAAGGACGGCGGCTTCTACGGCTGGCCGTACAGCTATATCGGGAGCAATGTCGACCCCCGGGTGAAGCCGCAGAGACCCGATCTCGTCGCCAAGGCCATCATCCCCGATGTGCTGCTGGGCGCGCACGTAGCGCCATTGCAGTTCGCGTTTTACACCGGCAAGCAGTTTCCGGAATCCTACCGTGGGGGCGCATTCGTGGCGGAGCATGGCTCGTGGAATCGCGCAACGCGAGCCGGCTACCAGGTGGCGTTTGTTGGGTTCAAGGACGGCAAAGCTTCGGCGGATCCGGTGCCGTTTTTGGCAGGTCTTGTGCCTGATCCCAGCGGCAAAAACGTGAATGGCAGGCCAGTGGGAGTGGCCGTGGCTCCCGACGGAGCATTGCTGGTCAGCGACGATGGCGCGGGTGTCGTCTACCGCATCAGCTACGCGCCCTGAACTTCACTCGCCATTATTCCCGCGATTGCCCGCTGCGGCGGGCTTGCCTCATTGCACATTTAGAGTCAACTGGAGAGGCGTCATCGGGAGCGGTTTACTCGAACCGCTGGGCGTCGCCGTTGGCGTAATCGTGATGGTTCCAGAGGGCGTCTGGAACTTAAAGGTGGCGCTCGCAACCACACTGCTGGCGTAGTTAGGCGCGGTGGCTATGGCCTGCAGGGTTGTGAACGTGGCCAACGGAATCGCCGCCTGATACGCAGGGGAGGAAGCCGTGGGAGTCGAGCCGTCCGTGGTGTAGTGGATGGTGGCTCCGGCCGTGGCGTCTGTGATCGTTATGGACTGCGCAGCCGTATAAGTTCCCGAGGCGGGTTGTATGGCAGGCGTGGAGGCACTTTGCAGTGGTGGCTGGACCTGAGTTTGCGCAGAGCCTCCGCTGCCGCAACCAACTCCCGAAAACACGAAAGCGGTTGTTAGAAGCACAGCCATCACAGAAGCTAGCTGCCGTGCTGGCGCCATCATCTGGAGCTTCGGGCGCAACGCCCAGGTGAACAGCAGCAGCGCAGCAAAGAACGCCAACGGAAAAGCCGGTTGCGGCTGCGGATGACCGTATGGTGGAGGGGGCAGAGCCGGAAGCGCCGCCGCTTGTGAAGAAGACAGCGTTGAGATCATAACAGTGAAAGGGACGACAGCGCCATTTGCCACCTGCAAGCTGGAGGGAACGTCACATTGGGCGCCAAAAGGAGCGCCACTGCAGGTAAGGTTGATTGTGCCGGTAAAATTGGGGCCCGGGACGGCCTGCAGGTTGTAGGTGGCCGTATTCCCGGCAGTGACGGTAGCGACAGTTGAGCCGCCGCTTGTCGCCGGGCTTAGCAGCGCCGCAGGCAGTGCATTGCCATAAAGATTGATGACTTGCGGGGAGTTTGGTGCGTCGTCGGTGATGCCGATTGAGGCGGTGAGTATACCGTTGTCGCTGGGCGAGAAGATAACGGAAATCGTGCACGTCCCCTGTGCCGCGAGCGGAGCATTGCAGGTGTTTGTCTCGCTCCAGTCTTTCGCATAGGAGCCACCCAAGGTGACGCCTGGAAGAAAATGGAGCGTTGCATTGCCAGAGTTGGTCAGCGTGATCGCTTGGGCCGCACTTGAAGTGCCTTGCGTCTGACTGCTGAAACTTAGACTACTGGCGGACAAAGAAACCTGGGACTGCGGCGTGGCAGGGCTCGTGGCAGTTCCAGAAAGAGCCAGAGATTGTGGACTGCCGGGAGCGTTGTCCGTGATTTGGAGTGATGCCTGAAACAACCCGGCGGCCGTGGGAGCGAACGTGACGGTTGCCTGGCAGGAGGCGCTTGGAGCGAGGACTGCCGTGCAGGTGTTTGCGAGGGAAAAGCTGCCGGTGGAGTCGCCGACGAGGGCCACGGATGTGAGAGACATCGTGATATTGCCGAGGTTGCTCAAGCCAACGGCTAGGGAAGAGCTTTGCCCGACTTGCGTTTGCGGAAAGCTCCCGTCCCCGGATAGTTCAAGATAAGGACCAGAGGAAGCCTGAGGATTCGTGTTGGTGATGTAAAGTCCGGTGGCGTACAAATTCGCGGAACCATCGGTGAAGGGTGAACCCGGAAGTTCGCTGATCGCGCCGGCCGCGGGGTCAATTTGGAAACCATGGAGGGCACTGTTGAGCAAGGTATAGAGATAAGGGCCTTGCGGATCGACCACCGTCAGCGAGCCAAAAGGATAAGGCGTTTGTACGGCACTCAGTAGTGTTAAGGCTCCGGTCGTCTGGTCAATCGCATAGGTACTGAGGGTCGGAGGTCCCCCCTGACCGGCGAAGTAGAGGAAATTTCCACTGGGGTCCACGGCGATGACGCCTTCGATGTCTCCGGAGTAGGCGACGGCGAGCGCGGATTCTCCCGTTTCTGATCCATCCACGGGCGAGAGCGAGTAAGAAACCAGCGTGCATCCAATCTGACCAGCGGACTGAAAAAGAAAACGGCCTGCTGGATCCATCGCGCTGGATTTGGCATCTTCATTACCTCCAGCTAACGTGCCCCTGAAAGTTAGTGCGCCGCTGCCGCCATCAATATCGTAGAAATCAAATCCCGAGTAGAAATTGCCTCCCGTATTCCCCAGCGCCACATAGAGATGCCGGCCAGTGGGATCTACGAAGAGATTTGACGGGGCCCCGTCCGTGAAGTCCAATTCCAACTGCGGGCCGAGGTCGAGCACGGGATCCGCGGCATTGGAAGTATCAATCACATATGGCGTGATCGAACTGTAGGGACTAGCAAGGGCATTTTGGAAGCCAACGTACACGTATTTCCCGGTTGGTTCGGTGGCGATGGAGAGCGGATTCGAGGGAGCCTGGCTTGGATTGAGCGTGGGAATGTACGGGAAGGGAGAGCTCGGCACTTCGGTCAAAGCGCCGCTTGCAGGATCAATCGCGTACATAGCAATGCTGGATGGGCCGGCAACAAACAGGAATTTCCCTTGCCCATCCACGGCCGTTGGACCGGCGGCAATCCCAGCAAAGGGGCTTGTTGGAATCGGAATAAGGGCGCCAGAGAGTGAGTTCTTGTCGAATCCTGATATTACGGCTGCGCTGGGATTGTTTGTGCCCGTGCCTGTGGAATAGACATGTTGCTGCGGCGTTTGGCAAAGGCTCTGTGCCCCCATGGCAAGCAGAATTACCGGCGGGATCCAACTGCGCAAGAAAGACAAACGGAAAACAGAGGAAGACGCATTCATCGCGTGCTACTCCTGAAAAACCAAAAATGTGGGGACCTGAGAGGGGACCGCTATGACGGTAGCGTGATGTTGAAAGGTCGTCAACAAAGATTATGCAAGAAGTGTAGTCCAAGAGAAGTAACACCTGTTCCAAAATGGAACACAATCTTGTCCAAAATCCACCGCGCCCAATTGTTAATGCCTGTTAATGTTCGATTCCGGCCCTTTGGGCTATTGTTTATTGCTTATGCCACCATTCACACTTGATGTTGAAAAGACAACGGGAAGCACTGACGATGTCGCTGTGTATCATTTGAAAGGGAAACTCAGCCTGGAGACGGTGACTGCATTCCTCCCGAAGATTCGTGAGGAAATTGCGCCGCACGCGGTGTTGGACATGAGCGGCGTCAATTTCCTGGATTCGGCGGGAGTGGGGGCGCTGGTGTCCCTGTTTGTCAGCCGCCGGAACCAGGGAAGAACTTTTGGGCTGGCCTGTCTGACCCCACAAGCTACGGCTGTAGTCACTGTAGCGGGGTTGCAGAAGCTGCTGCCGATCTCGAAGAGCGTGTCAGAAGCCGCTGCCAGTAAATCGTAGTCCTTGGCAATTTTCACGTATAAAGCAGCGGGCGCTCAGAGTCTCTCAACTCACTGAGCAGCCGCGGTTTGCTGCCATCCCGTTTCTGTAGTTTGTCATCCCATTTCTTTAGTTTGTCTTTCCGTTTCTTTAGTCTGTCATCCCATTTCTTCAATTTGTCATCCCGAGCGAAGCGAGGGACCTGCTTTTCGCTGACCGCCTGCGGAAAAGCAGGTTCCTCGACCCGTTCAAAGAGCGAACGGGCCTCGGAATGACAATGATGGGGTTTTCTTGCAGCCCGCCGTAGAACGACCCACGTCAAACGCAATTGCTTCAGTGGGGGGTCCAGTTGGGATGGCTGGTGAACAGGCCGTCGACGAAGCCGATCTGGTAGGAAATGAACAGGCCGAAACCGAGGCTGAGCAGGCCGGAAGCGGTCACGAGACCTCGGCTCATCCACGCAAACCGCGAGCCCGCGTAGGTGAACGGCACGGAAAGCGCGATCGTAATCAGGATCATCCCACCGACGGTGCCCACTCCAAAGATCAAGAGATACAGGATGGCCCAGCGCGGGTCGTGAATAGTGGTGAGAACCAACAGCGCCACGGCGGCGGAACCGGCGAGCCCGTGCACGATGCCGATGAACAGCGGGCGCAAGGAGTGAAAGGCTCCCAGCTTGGCGAACGGGCTGCTCAGCCAGCGAGGCGCGGCGAGCGAATCGCCGTGGTGCTCCTTCGCGGGGGCGTGCTCGTGCCAGTGGAAATGCAGGTGCGAACCGTGTTCGTGAATGTGCGCGTGCTCGCCGGTGAGATGAGGATGCGCGGGCGAGAATTTCTCGCTGACCCATTTTGTGACGCCGGTGAGGTTCAGCACGCCGAGAAGGATCAGCATCAGGCCGACGGCAAGCTCCATGCTTAGGCCAACGCGTGTGGGAATCACCAGGTTGAAGAGGATGATGGCGGCGCCAACGACAAGAATGGTCAGCGTGTGGCCCACACCCCAGAGCGCGCCAATCAGCGCGGCTTTGGACAGGGAACGCTCGCGGGTCACGATGGTGGAGACGGCGATGACGTGGTCCGGGTCCGTGGCATGACGCATGCCCAGAAAAAAGCCGATGACGAGAATGGCGAGGCCGCTGATCATAGAAAGCCTGTGAATGCCCGACGGTAGTTTACAGGATAATCGAGAATGCCGCCAAAGGGCGAGGGTTCAAACCGTTGGGCACGCACTGAGCTGGACCATCCTCTTAGAAAGGCACTGTCATCGCGATAATAGCTGGTCAACCTAATCCAATTTGTGGCGGCCATCTTCATTCGGGTAGTCCAGCTTAACCATCAGAACGACTTCACCAGAAGAGCTCCGCACAGGAATGTCCCGGAAGGCGAGCATCTCGGATTTCTTGGTGCGCAATTTATCACAAGAAAATGGCAAACTTGCCATGGGGCCGCCGCTGACTATTGCAATGCGGCTCTGGACAGTTATAAAGCAGAAAGGGTGCCCCCATGCATCAAACGTTTGAGAGGGATTCACGCCCGGAATCCTCAGGCTGTTAGCAGGGGTCTTTCTCGGCAGGTTCATCTTGAGAAGGCTTTCTTTGACAGCCAAAGCATTCACGGCTGTATCAAACATGCTGGCGTTTTTCTTGAATTTCTCCGGGTCTTTTCTGTAGGCTTCGAGTAATTTCTTGCCTTTAGAGATGAGGTCGGGAGTTGTACCAAGATCTGTCTTGAGAGGTAAAATCTTCCCCTGGGAGAAAAGCGATTCTCCCGCAGCCCCTCTAAGGGCGATTCCCAAATCCTGAGCATCATTCGCAGTGGCACTGGCGAACCTGTCCATGCCGCGCTCAAAGCTGTGGATTCCCCAAAGAAGGAGAAGCCCGACGCAAATGGCCGCAAGGCCAAGGACCCTGAAAGCGATTCTCAATTTCCCCATTTTCATTGCGGAGTTCCAGAATCTCAGGATTCCGCGATTGTCCCACATCATAATGCTTTGTGAAATGGGGTCAGTCCCCATTTGTGTATCTACCGGAGACTGACCCAGCACCAATGCTCGTGCGGAATCCCCCGCGGCTTCTATTCGCCTTTCAGAATGCGCATAAATTCTGTGGCGGCGTGGGGGAGGCGGGCGCCTTTGCGCGAGATGATGTACAGGTGGCGGGGCATGTTCAGTTGGCGCAGTTTCAGTTCTTTCAGCAGGCCGCGCTCGACTTCCCAGTTCACGCACATGCGCGGGACGATGGCCACGCCCATGCCCATCTGGACGAAGCGCTTGATGCTTTCGATGGTGGGCATTTCGATGGGCATGTTCAGCGGGGTGTGATGGCGCGCGAAGAGTTCGATTACCTTGCGGCGGAACGGCGATTCCACGATATGCGCGATGAAGTTTTCGTTGCCCAGCTCCTCGATTTCCACTTCTTTCTTTTTGGCCAGAGCATGCTTGGGCGGCACCACCAGCGTCAGCTCATCCTTCAGGATTTCCGTGGCCAGTAATTGCGCGTCGCGGGGGACAAAGGAAACGGCGCCAAGGTCCAGGCGGTAATTGACCACTTCATGGGGAATGTCGCGTGAAAACATGCGATGCAGGCGCACTTGCACGCCGGGATGCAATTCGCGGTATTGCGCCAACGCGGGCAGCAAGGCGTGGATCGAGCTTTCGTTGACACCCAGGGCAAGCTCGCCGCGCTTGAGCCCCTCCAGTTCCATAAGGCTTTTCTTCACTTCGTCGCGCAGATTCAGCAGGCGCTCGGCGTATTCGCGCAGCAGCGTCCCGGCATCTGTCAGGCGCACCGGGCGCGCGCCACGCACAAAGAGCGGCTGGCCCAAGGAATCTTCCAGCTTGCGGATGGCCAGGCTGACGGCCGGCTGCGTGCGATAGAGCCGTTCGGCGGCTCGTGAAAAGCTGCCTTCCTTTGCAACGGTAAGAAAAACCTGTAGTTCGCCCAGATCCATGGCGCAAAACCTCGTATCGGACACACAGCGAGAATCCCCTGTGCTGGGGCGGACGGTGGAGCGTGCCGGCCCGGTCCCTTAACCGCTAGTATAAGCTAGAATTATAAATTATAGAACGAAGATAAATTGGACTAAAGCTCCCGGGCATGCGTTACTGGAAGTCTAGCTTCGGGGGTACCCATGAGCCACGTCCGTATTTTCGATACCACACTTCGCGATGGGGAACAGTCGCCCGGCTTCTCCATGAACACGGAGGAGAAGATTCGCATGGCGCACCAACTCGCCGCGTTGGGCGTGGACATCATTGAGGCTGGGTTTCCGATTGCGTCGAAGGGCGACCTTGAGGCTGTGCTGGCTGTGGCGAGGGAAGTTCGCGAAGTGCCCATCGCGGCGCTGGCGCGGGCCCGCAAAGACGACATCCTGGCCGCCGCCGAAGCGTTGAAGCCGGCGAAATACCCGCGCATGCATGTGTTTCTGGCTACTTCGGACTTGCACCTGTCCGCCAAGCTGCACATGACGCGCGAGCAGGCGCTGGAAGCTATTGGCTCGATGATCAAGCTGGCGCGGAATTTAGTCCCGGAAGTGGAATTTTCCGCCGAGGATGCCGGGCGCACGGAAGTTGATTTTCTTTGCAAGGCTTGCCAGGTGGCCATGGATGCGGGCGCCACGATTTTGAATCTGCCGGACACGGTGGGCTACGCGGTGCCGGAAGAGTATGCAGATATGTTCCTGAAAGTGCGCGCGCACCTGGGCGATCCGGATCACATTATCTTCAGCGCGCATTGTCACGACGACCTGGGCCTGGCGGTGGCGAATTCGCTGGCCGCGGTTCGCGCCGGTGTACGCCAGATTGAGTGCACGGTGAATGGCATTGGCGAGCGCGCGGGCAACGCGGCGCTGGAAGAAGTAGCGGTGGCGCTGGCGGTGCGCAAGGAAAGCTTTGGCGTGGCCACGAAGCTCAAGCTGGACGAGCTGTACAAGTCCAGCCGGTTGCTGACGCAGATTACCGGGGCGCAGGTGGCTCCCAACAAAGCCGTGGTGGGCGCAAACGCCTTCGCGCACGAAGCCGGGATTCACCAGGACGGCATCATCAAGAATCCCCTGACTTATGAAATTATTTCGCCGGAGGCCGTGGGCGTGCCTTCGCGTTCGCTGGTGCTTGGAAAGCATTCGGGTCGGCATGCGCTGCGCATTTCGCTGACGGAACTTGGCTACGAGCCAAATGATGCCGAACTCGCCGAATGCTACCGCCGCGTCACCACGCTGGCCGATGCGTCCAAGCAGGTGCGCGCGCGCGACCTGATGACCATTGCCCACGAAGTGATGCGCCGCAAGGCTGTGCCGGTGGCCAGCGAAGCCGCACCCGCGGTCTGACCCGCGCTACAATTAAGAACGGGGACCCCAAGATGAAGTTGAAGAAGAAGATTGTGCTCTTGCCGGGCGATGGGATTGGTCCGGAAGTGACGCGCGCGGCCGCCAGCGTGCTCCAGGAATGCGCGCGGGAATTCCAGCATCAATTTGAAATGATTGAAATGCCGGTTGGCGGCGCGGCGATTGATAAGACCGGCGGGCCGTTGCCCAATGAAACGCTGGACGCATGCCACAAAGCTGATGCGGTGTTTTTGGGAGCGGTGGGTGGGCCGAAGTGGGATGCGCTGGCGGTGGGCAAACGGCCAGAAACTGGCTTGCTTGGCTTGCGCAAGGGGCTTGGGCTGTATGTGAATCTGAGGCCGGTGAAAGTGCTGGAGCCGCTGCGCAGCATTTCGCCGTTGCGCCCGGAGCGCCTGGGCGATCTGGACATCGAAATTGTGCGCGAGTTGGCCGGGGGAATGTACTTTGGCGAGCGCGGCAACTTAAACGAGAACGGTGTTGAGCGCGCGTTTGACACGGAGTCCTACTCCACAACGGAAGTCGAACGCATCGCGGTGTTTGCTTACAAACGGGCGGAGGCGCGGTCGCGGCGGCTCTGTTCGGTGGACAAGGCCAACGTGCTGACGAGTTCGCAGCTTTGGCGGCGCACGGTGACGGCGATGAGCACGGTGTACCCGGCCGTGAAGCTCGAGCACATGTACGTGGACAATGCCGCGATGCAACTCACGCTGCGCCCGACGCAATTTGATGTGATCCTCAGCTCCAACATGTTTGGCGATATTTTGAGCGATGCGGCGGCAGCGCTGGTCGGCTCCATCGGCTTGATTCCTTCGGCCAGCTTTGGCAGCAGCGCGCCGATGTTCGAGCCGATTCATGGTTCGGCCCCGACGCTGGCGGGGAAAGACGTGGCCAATCCCATTGGCTCGATTCTGAGCGCCACGATGATGCTGCGGGATACGTTTGGGCTTGGATTGGAAGCCGATTGGGTGGAGCAATCGCTGGTGCGCGTCCTGGGGGGAGGCTATCGCACCACGGACATCGCAGAGCCCGGTGCGAAGACGGTGAGCACGTCCGCGTTCATGGAGAATCTGCACCGGGAGATGCAGCGTACGTTTGAGCACGCCGAAAAATACGGCTGGGGCGTGTGAGCTAATTTTCTCCTCACATTTTAAGATTGAGCTAGAGCAATGGCCGGGCTTGCGCGGCTAAACGCAGGTCCCGTCCAC
Organism: Candidatus Acidiferrales bacterium; assembly: GCA_963702915.1. GTDB lineage: Bacteria > Acidobacteriota > Terriglobia > Acidiferrales > UBA7541 > Acidiferrum. The sequence continues at coordinate 2,971,448 of OY969770.1, read as the reverse complement.
GAGAATTGCAACGGCGCACCGCGTGGCGTATGTTTCTATTGCTGGAGGAAGACTGCAATGTGGACTCTGCAAGTGCGTTCCACCCGGTTTATCTGGGCGATCGTCTTATTTGTCTTGTGCACGCCAGTCGTGGCCAACAATTCTCCGGAAATCCCCGTGGTGGATGGCGGGATCGGGCCCTGCGGGGCGGATTTCCATGTGACGGACGGAGCCGGCAAACCCATTTATGACGCCAAAATTCATGTCACTCTGAAGTACGGAATTTTCAACGCGCGTAAGACGGAACTGGAAGTCGGCACAAACAGCGACGGCAAAGCCCGCTTCACGGGTCTGCCCGAAACGCCAAAGAAGCCTTTGGTGTTTGAGATTAAGAGCGGCACCATCTCGAAGTCGGTCACCGACGATCCGTCCACCAATTGCAGCGCTACCTACGATGTAACCTTGTCGGTCCGCTAAACCCTTGCGCCAACTGCGAGTGCGATAGGTGGAATGGTTTGTACGCTTTCTGCTGCGAACGCGGGTTGCGGGAAGCGCGTGGGGATGCTAATTTTGATGATTCGATGGGGCTTGGACGCTCGTGTGAGGGGCCCTGAGCAATGGGGGAGCGGCCGAGCCTGAATTCCCGACCAGCGTAGAGCGCAGCAACAAAAGCGCGTGGAATTGCGTAAAATTGTAAGACGCCCCTGTTCCCAAGCGTTTGAGTCTCTAGAAAAAAAGATGCCAGAACATTCTCCCAACCTGAATGGCAATGACGCCGGGCGTGTGCGCGAGGTGAGCTACTGGCGCGTGGAGGGCTCGCTGTTTGAGATGAGCGCGCTGCGCAGCGTGGGCTTCTTCAACTGGAACAGCCAAAGCTTCCTGGAACGCTGGGTTCGCCGCGGCGCCATGGTGGCACTGACGCTGTTGCGGCCGCCAGCCTATCTCTCCAGCCGCACCCTTGCCACGCGATTTATCCACAGTGTGTTGCGGGGGATTACGCGCGATCGACTGGATCTACTGGGCGAAGAGTATTTCCAATATATTCTGAAGCCGAGGATGCGCCGTGAAGCTGTGGAAAGGCTGGTGGATGCGGTGCGCAGCGGCGAGCGCGTTGTGCTGGTCGGGCAGCTTCTGGATCACATCTTGCGGCCCATGGCGGAGTATTTCAGCGTGGACGGCTTCATCGCCAACCGGCTGGAATTTCGTGATGGCGTGGCAACGGGACGGTTGCGCGAGCCGGTGATCCGTCCGCGTGGTCCGTTCGCCTGGCTGGCCAGTGGTTCGGCGGACGGACGCATCAGCCGCGTGCGCTTGCTCTCTCAACTCGATTGGAAGAAGACGCCCGAGCTGCTGGAAACCGCTGTGCAGCCGGTGGCGCGTCCCAAGCCTCCCGCGGGGCGAGCGGTGGAACTCTTCAGCGATACGCCGCGCATTGAGCGGCTGAATGTGCGCGAAACGCTGGCCGGGAAGCACCTGCTGCTGGTTGGCGTGACCGGCTTCATTGGAAAGGTCTGGCTGGTGGACCTGCTGGAAAAAATCCCCAACATCCGGAAAATCACGTTGCTCGTACGGCGCAACCGCACCACCCCCGCGCAACGCCGCTTTGAAAAAATCGTCGAGGAGTCGCCCACCTTCGACACGCTGCACGAAATACATGGGACCGGCCTAGCGGCATTCCTGCAAGAGAAAGTAGAAGTGGTGGAAGGCGACGTGAGCCAGCCGGGGCTTGGCCTCGCCCCTGATATACAGGCGCGGCTACAGCAATCGGTGGACGTGATCGCGAATAGCGCCGGGCTCACCGATTTCAATCCCGATTTGCGCGATGCGCTTTCCTCTAACGTGGATTCCGCGCGCCATTTGCTGGAATTTCTGCGCCACTGCGATCATGCGGCGCTGATGCATCTTTCCACCTGCTATGTGGTGGGCATGCGGGATGGACGCGTGGGTGAAGAGTTGCGCGTGAATTACAATCCGGCGAATCATCCGGATTTTGATGCGGAGCGGGAAATTGCCTCGCTGCGAGAAATGGTCAAACGGGTGGAAGAACGAGGAGAAAGCCCGGTACTCGTGAAGGCACTGCAACGGCAGGCGCTGGGGCGCACTGGCGATCCCAATAGAGTGGCGGCCGCGGAACTCGATGGCATGCTGAAGCGCAATCGGGCGCGCTGGGTACGCAATCGCCTGGTGCGCGCGGGAATGAAGCGCGCGCAACACCTGGGCTGGCCCAATACCTACACATTCACGAAGAGCCTTGGCGAATCGCTGCTGGCGCAAGGTGGCCGCGATCTGGCCATTGCCATTGTGCGGCCTTCGATCGTGGAGAGTTCCACGCGCACGCCATTCACCGGATGGAACGAGGGGATCAACACTTCGGGACCGCTGTCGTACCTGCTGGGCACAAATTTCCGGCAACTGCCTTCCAACGAAAGAAAATGCCTGGACGTTATCCCCGTGGACATGGTGACGCGCGGAATGACGCTGATTGCGGCGGCACTGGTGCAGCGCAAGAATGCGCGTCTCTATCAACTGGCGACTTCGGGGATCAATCCCGTGAATATGGGCCGTTCCATCGAATTGACGGGGCTGGCGCACCGCAAGCATTACAAATCCCAGCCAGGCATTGACCACTGGCTGAAAGTGAAGCTGGAAACGATTCCCGTTTCCAAGCTGCGCTACGAACGGATGTCCATCCCCATGCAAAAAGCGGTGGTCAAGCGCATCAACAAAGCTGCCGCGAGTTTGCGGCTGGGCAAGCCGCCGCTGGCCAAGACCGAACGCGACCTGGTGCGCGTCGAAAAGCTTATCGAACTTTACGAACCATTCATTCTGCACAATGAGCACGTCTTCGAGTGCGAAAATGCGCGGTTGCTCTCGGCGGCGCTTCCTCCCGAAGAAAAAGAGATGTTCGATTTTTCGCCGGAAACCATTGACTGGTGGGACTACTGGATTAACATCCACATACCGGCTCTGCGGCGGTGGTGCTACCCGCTGATGGAGGGGCGGCCGCTGGAAGCCCGCGAACCGCGGGTGTTGGAGTGGCCCACGCTTACGCCGGGAGCATCCGCGGCGTCGCGTTAAGCCGCAAGACGATCCTCATATGGCCATTTTCCTGACGGGTTCGACGGGATATCTGGGCAGCTATCTGGTGGCGGGACTCTTCACCGGGCACCCGGACAAGCTGAACCTACTGGTGCGCGCGAAATCGCAGCAGGAAGCCCGCGAGCGGCTTTGGCAATCGCTGCAGCTTCATTTTGAATTTCCCGAATTTCTCGAGCACGTGGAATCCCGCACCCGCATTTTCCTTGGCGATTTGACCAGCGAACGCTTTGGCTTGGACGACGACGAATACCACACCTTGGTGGATTCCACGGATTCCATCCTGCATTGCGCGGCCTCGTTGAACCGCAAATCCGAAAAACAGTGCTTGAACGTGAATTTGCGGGGAACGCTGGAGGTGATTCAACTGGCGCGGCGCGCACAGAATCGTAACGGGCTGCGACGCTACTCGCACGTGTCCACGGTGGCGGTGGCGGGCAAGCGGCAGAACGAAGTGATCACGGAAGACGCTTCGATTGACTGGAACCGCTCCGACTACGATCCCTACGCGCGCACGAAGAAATTCTGCGAGCACATGGTGCACCAACTCCTGCCGGATGTGCCGCACACGATTTTCCGGCCCTCCATCGTCATGGGTGATAGCCGCCGGCCAGAGACGACGCAGTTCGACATGGTGCAGGCTTTCGCCATGCTTGCGCGATTGCCGGTGCTCCCACTACGCCCGGAAGACAAGATTGATATCGTCCCTGCGAATTATGTCGGCGGGGCCATCGTCAAGATTCATCAGATTGAGAAGCCCGGATTTGGGATTTACCATTTGGCATCCGGCACGGGCTCGCAGACCTATAAGGAAATAACCGATGGGCTGGCGGAGCAGGGCGGCTGGAGAAGGCCCATGTATCAGACGTGGCTGGGAAGTCCGTTCTCGAAGACGGTCAACTGGCTGGCGTACAGGGGCGGCTCGGTGGGTTATGGCGCTTCGTTGATGAAAGTATTCTGGCCGTACCTGGATTGGAACACCGTGTTTGATAATTCGCGCGTGATATCGGAAATGGGAGAAGCGCCAGCAAAGTTTTCGAGCTATGCATATCCGTTGCTGCAGTTCAGCCGCAAGAACAAGTTCAAATATCCGGCAAAGCCCTGGCCCGGGGACTCTTCCGCTAGGACAGCGAAGAGTGCCGGGAGTGCAGTCGCATGACGGATTTTCTACTGGTTGCGTGGGTCAGCGCGCTGATCGAGATCCGGCGATTCGGCTGGATGTTCGGTCTCGGCAAGCGCTGGACTCCCGGCGAAAAACTGAAAATTCTGTTTGCGGGCTACAACGGCACGCGCAACACGGGCAGCGACGTGCGCGTGCAGGAGATTCTGCGGCAGGTGCGCCACGTGCTGGGGGCGGAAAATGTCGAGTTCAGCGTGATGACGCAGAACTTCGACCGCACGAAGGGCTATTTTGAGGGCGCGCGCCAAGTGTATCTCCCGGATGTGTATCCGCCTTTCCTGTTCCGCGAAGTGCATGCGAATCACGGTGTCGTGGCTTGCGAAGGCTCGATGTTCAAAAGCAAATTTGCGAACGCGCTGACCACCATGATGATTGGTTCACTGGGAATCGCCTCCGCGCAAAACAAATTGTCCGTGGCTTACGGAGGCGATGCGGGCCACATGGACGACCTGATCCAATGGATGTGCGCGCGGTACACCGGAGAATCGCTGGTCATCACACGCAGCCTGGAATCGCAGCAATTGCTGAGCGGCCTGGGCGTGCCGAACGAATTGGGCGCGGACACGGCGTGGACCTTCGAGCCGCATCCGCAGGAATACGCGCGCAAGGCTTTGCGGGAATTGGGCTGGGACGAAAAGACTCCCATCCTGGCTCTTTGCCCCATTCATCCGTTTGTGTGGCCGGTGCGCGCCTCCATCGGAAAATATCTGGCGCGCCTGACTTCCGGCGCGTACAAGGACAGCCAATACCGCACGGTTTATTTTTTTGAGTCGGGTGCCCAGGTGGATCGCAAATTCGCGCACTACGTTTCGGGCTACGCCAAAGCGGCGAAAGCGTTTCTGGAAAAGCATCGTGTGTTTCCGATCCTCGTGGCGATGGAGCGCCTTGATGCGGTGGCTTGCCGGGAAATCGCGAAAGAAATTCCCGGCGCGCCGATTCTGACGTCCGACGATTACGACATGTTCCAGATGGTGTCTATTTTGCGCGCGTGCACCTACATGGTCTCTTCGCGCTATCACGGGATCGTCACATGCATGCCTGCGCAGGTGGCTTCCGTCGGCGTCACCATGGATGAGCGCATCCGCAACCTGATGCGCGAACGCGGCCACCAGCATCTGGTCCTCAACGTGGACGATCCCGATCTCGAGCCAAAGTTGCTGCAAGTGATGGAGTCGCTGGTGACCGAAGCCGAGTCCATTCGCGAAAATATTGGGCAGACGGTCGTTAGCAACCTGAAAGCGATGGCGCGCATGGCCATTTTTCTGGAAGATGAAGTGCGCCGCACATATCCAGAATTTCCTCTGCGGCGCGGCGTGGTGAGCTGGGAAGATAATCTTCCGCCGCTTAGCGAGAATTTGCGTAAGCTGGTGGAGACTTATGATCGCACGCCTGCCGCATTAGCGGCGAGCCGCTGAATACTCATGGCAAATTTCCTCGAAAATGTTTTTGGAGAGCTGCAAAAGGCAGCGGAGCGCGTGGTATTGCGCGAGGTCAGAGGCGAGACGTTCGTTAGCGTGTCCGGCAAGGAAGTCCTGGACCTGGTAGCGCGTGCCAGGGCGTATTTTCGCCAGGCGGGCGTGCGGCCTGGCGATCGCTGCGCGCTGCTGGGCCCGAACTCGATCCGTTGGATTGCCTTCGATCTGGCGTTGATGGCGGAAGGTGTGATCGTTGTGCCGCTCTATGCGCGGCAAGCGCCGGTCGAACTTGCCGGCATGATGAACGATTGCGGCCCGCGGCTCCTGATTGTGAGTAATGCCGTGCTTGGCGAAGCGGTCGCGGCCGTTTGGCCCGATGCGCCGGCGCGCGTGACGTTTGACGAAGTGCTGGCGACCGTTCCCGCGGGAAAAGGTATTGCAGCAGAGCCGATGCCACGGCGGCCTGAAGACCTCGTCACCATCATCTACACCTCGGGCACCTCGGGCGAACCGAAAGGCGTTTGCCTGAATGTGCGCAATCTGGACCACATGCTGGCCTGCACGGATCAGCGTCTGGATCAGCTCATGGGTGCCACGCGCGAGCCGGATCGCGTTTTTCACTATCTGCCATTCAACTTTGCGGGCTCGATGATTCTGTTGCTTTCCTGCATGTTGCGCGAAAGCGTGCTGACTCTTTCCACGGACCTCAATCGCCTGGCGGACGAAATCCGCCTGGCCTCACCCCACTATTTCCAGAATGTGCCAACACTTTTGGAGCGCGTGCGCCGCGGCGTGCTCGAAACGATTGCCAAACGCGACACAGCGATTCAGAGAATTTTCCAGAAGGCAGGCGAAGCCTGGGAGCGCGAGCAGCGGAACGAGCGGCGCGGCGCGGATTTTCTTTGGCTGTTCCTGGGCCGCAAGCTCATCTTCCGAAAGATTCGCGAGCGCTTCGGCCCATACCTGCGCGCGCTGATTTGCGGCTCCGCGCCACTCGCGCCAGAAACGCAACAGTTCTTCCAGATGCTGGACATTCCCATCCTGCAGGCGTACGGATTGACGGAAACCACCGGGATTTGCACCATGGACGACCCGCGGATTGCCCCGGAACCCGGGCGTGTGGGCCAGGCCATCCCGGGAATCGAAATGCGCACGGGAGAGAACGATGAAATCCTGGTGCGCGGCCCCAATGTTTTCCCCGGCTACTGGAACCGCGTGCTGGAGACGGAGAAAGCCCTGAAAGACGGCTGGTTTCACACCGGCGATCAAGGCGAAGTGAATTCCCGCGGCAACTGGCGAATCAGCGGGCGCATCAAGAATCTGATTATCCTGAATTCCGGGCACAACATTGCGCCGGAACCGATTGAAGAGAATCTTGCCCAACAACTTGTGGGAGCGCAGCAGATCGTGGTTGTGGGCAATGGACGCGGCTACTTGACCGCTCTTGTCACCGGCAAAGTGGAAGCAAAAGCAGTGCAGGCCGCACTCAACTTGGTGAATTCGGAATTGCCGCATTACCGCCAGGTACGCGCTTTCACGATTTTTCCGGACGCGTTCACACAAGAGAGCGGTTTGCTTACCGTGATGGGCAAAATCCGGCGCGATTCCATCAACGAAAAGTTTCACGAGGAAATCGAGCAGATGTACCGTAGGCAAGCCGCGGCCGCGGGCGGGAACGCATGAGGAAATGGCAAGCCAGCCGCGCTGCGGTGAAGGAGTTTCGCGGCGAAGCACTACGCTGGGAATGGCGCGACGGCGTTGTGGAACTCACGCTGGACCTTCCCCCGCTGAACGAAATCGGTACCGTGATGCTGGCGGATCTGGAGAAGTTCGTGGCTGCGTTTGATGGCCTTGCGCCGACCACCAGCGCTTGCATCATCACCAGCGCGCGGCCCGGCGGTTTTTGTGCGGGCGCAAATTTGAAGGAGTTATATGAAGGCGCGTTGCCGCTACCGCCGAAGAAACGCGTGGCGGGCGTGCGGGCGTTCTTGAAGCGCATCCATGCGGTGATGAACGCGCTGGATGAAGCGCCTTTCGTGACCATCGCTGCGGTGCACGGCTTGTGCATGGGTGGAGGGTTGGAACTTGCACTGGTGTGCGATTTGATCGTAGCGGACAAGATGTCGCGGTTTGGCTTTCCGGAATTGCGGCTCGGCTTGATCCCCGGATTTGGCGGGATTCCGCGTTTGCGGCGCGACGTGGGGAATGGGTTCATCCGCGATCTCCTCTTCACCGGGCGGACGGTTAAAGCGGAAAGCGCACAACAGGCTGGCCTCGTGTCGCATCTTGCCGGGGAAGGCTATGCGTTGCAGGTGGCGCGCTCCATGGCGCAACAGGTGAGGAAATTCGACGCGGAAACGCGTGTTGCGGCCAAGAAATTCCTGAAGCCGATCCCCCACCAGGAACTCCGCAAAGAGATTGAACTCTTTTGCAAACTATTCAGCCGCCCTGTAGTCATGGAAAGTTTGCGACGCTTCGTGGAAAGCGACGACCCGATGAAACATCTGCCCGTGGCAGAGCGGCCGAAAGACTCTTGAAAAGAATCCGTAGGTGAGGTGAAGCGATGAACGCCCGCACGAGGAATTCCGTAATCTGCGGTGTGGCCCTGTTCGTTGCTACCAGGCTCCTTACTTCCTGCTCCAGTCCGCAAAAAGATTCCGCGACTTTCAATGCCGATGGCACGGCGCACATTACCCGCATCATTCCCACGCCATCGACGGTCAGCCCCGAAGGCCAGAAATGGCTGGAATCGCTCACGCATAGGAAATCCGGGCCACAATCGTTAGCCGAGCAACGCAGGGGGACGGACGCGTGGCGCGCCGAAGGGACCGCGGAAGCGCGAAAATATTTTCCCGCGAATGTGGAAGAGAAAATCATCGGGGGCGTGCGTACAGACATCATCACGCCTCTGGAAATGCCGGAAGCAAATCGCGGGCGCGTGTTCATCAACTTGCATGGCGGTGGCTTCGTCACCGATTCCGGCTCGCTGATTGAAGGCATCCCCATCGCCAATCTGGCGAAAACCAAAGTTGTTTCCGTGTACTACCGGCTGGCCCCGGAAAATCCGTTTCCGGCGGCCGTGGATGACGTCGTGGCCGTCTACAAGGAACTGTTGAAAGACTACAAGCCACAAAGCATCGGAATCTTCGGCACTTCCGCGGGAGGCATCCTGACGGCGGAAGTAGCCGTACGGCTGAAGCAACTGGGCGAACCGATGCCGGGCGCGCTGGGGTTGTTCTCGATTCTCGCGGATTTCACGCGGCCTTCCGATTCACAGAATTTTTTCACACTGGACGGACTGCCCGGCGATCTGACTCCGCAATACCCGAACCAACCGCACGATAGCTCGTACGTCGGGAAGACAGATCCCAAGGATCCCGTGCTCTCGCCGATGTATGCCGATCTGCACGGCATGCCGCCGGCTTTGCTGGTCACCAGCACGCGGGACATGCTGCTGAGCAACACCGTGCTCTTTCACCTGGCGCTGCTCCACGCGGGCAACGACGCGCGATTGCTCGTCTTCGAAGCCATGCCGCACGCTTTCTGGTACCACTTCCAATTCCCGGAGACGCAGGACGCTCTGCAGCAGATCGCCAAATTCCTCGATGAAAAAGTCGGCCGTTAGCGGGTTCGACGGCTTGATGAGATGCGTCAGAGTTCAGTCTCGGTGGCGCCAGTAGAGGGCGAGCAGGAATAGCGCTGCAACGAACACAAAGAGCACAGAACCTTGCAGCGAAACGCGGGAAATGTAGTCCGCGTCGGTTGCCTTGGTCGCGACGAGATAAACAACTTCATCCAGAATCAATCCGCCGCCAATTCCCAGCGCCACTCGAGTCAGGATAGCAACCCTTCGGCTGCGCACCGGGAACGCCAAAACGAAAGCAGCTGGAAGCACTATCAGGACGCCAACGAACAGGTGGTGCACCAGATATCCACCCGGGTACACATGGCGCACTCCCATGCCGTGAAGGTAGGCGCGCAAACTGGCAACCATAGCCACCATCGGCAGCAAAATCAGGAGTAACGACTGCTTCGCAGGCAACGAGCTGGGCATTTGTCCCATAGATCAGAGGGAGAATACCACTCCAAATCCCTTTTTGTGCGACCCAGCCGTATGGCGAGAGTGGCGTTGAAAGTGTAGCGAGCGGCACCGCAGGCCATGGCCTACGGATTGGTTGTCAACTTGGCACGCCGCGTTTTCCCTCTTTCTTCGGGAGTGATAAATTGATGCTCTATGCGCACATTAGAACAGACCACGCGGGAAATCCTGGAACTGGCCACGAAACAGTTCAAGGTGCCGGAAGGCTCGCTGAGAGCCGAGGACGATTTCTACAAAAAGCTCGGGATTGACAGCTTGCAGGCGCTGGACCTGCTTTCACGGCTGGAAAATCACTTCAAGATCGAGTTGCCGGATTACGAAGTGCAGGGCGTGAGCGACTTCAAGACGCTCGCGGAGCGCATCCAGGCGCGCTTGTAACCGAAGGACTCTCATTCAAAGCCCATTTCCAGTTTTTGACTCATGGTTACTGACGCTTTATCCTTTATCAATACTTACACGGAGCGCGCTCTGCCTCTTTGGCAATACGGTCATTTTGCATGCTCGATTTGAACAAATATGCGTCGATTGGCGCGGCACTTCGCGATGCGCTGGACACATTCACTTCTGAAGTCTGCCTGTTCGAGTCTGACCGCGGCGAAGAGAAACAACGCCTGACTTACCGCGATTTCAAAGCGCGTGCACTGCCCTTCGCGAAAGCCCTTCAGGAAACGGGCTTCTCGGCGGGCGATCGCGTTTCCATCATCATGACCAATCAGTCCAAATGGCTGATTTCCGCCTATGCGATATTTTATGACGGCGGAACGCTGGTTCCGCTCGATTACAAATTGAAGCCGGAAGAGCAATGGCAATTGCTGAAGCATTCCGGCGCCAGCATCCTGATTACCGAATACGGCATCTGGCGACAGCTCAACGCCTCGCCGGGGCGCGCAGCAGCTACGAACGTCAAAACGGTATTTGTCACGGAAGCGCCGGCCAATGCCGACCTTGCCGGCGCGCATCGTTGGGAAGAAGCAAAAGGAAGCGGCGAGCCCACATTTGTGCCTCGCCAGCGCGGTGATCTTGCGTGCATCGTCTACTCTTCCGGCACCGGGGGAACTCCGAAGGGCTGCATGATGACGCACGAAAATTATCTGGAGCAGTGCATGTCCTTGACGGCCTGGTATCCCTTCTGGCCCGGCGTGAGGTACCTGAGCATTTTGCCCACAAACCACGCCATCGATTTCATGGTGGGCTTTTTGGGGCCGTTCACTTGCGGCGCCGCGGTCGTGCATCTGCGCACGCTGCGCCCCGATTATGTGCGGGAGGCGTTCGCCAAATATCAAATCACCTACGTCAGCCTGGTGCCCATGTTGCTAAAGAATTTGCAGAAGGGTCTGCAAGCGAGATTTGACGGGCTGCCACCGATGCGCAGGCGCGCCTTTGAATCGCTGCGAAAAATCAACATTGCTCTTACGAAGAGCCGACCGCGCCCCTCTATCAGCAGGCGTTTGCTGAAGCAAGTCCACGCCGCATTCGGCGGACGGCTGGAAGCCATTATCGTTGGCGGCGCTTTCACCGAGCCACAAACGCTGCAATTTTTCTATGACCTGGGCATTCCCGTGACGAATGGCTACGGGCTGACGGAAGCGGGAACCGCCGTCACGGTCAACGATCTGAAACCTTTCCGCGCGGACACCGTCGGCAAGCCGCTGCCGGGCATGGAAGCGCGCATCGTGAATCCCGATGCCGATGGGATTGGCGAAGTCGTGGTGCGGAGCAAATCGGTCATGACGGGTTATTTGAATGAGCCGGAAATGACCGCGGAAACGATTGTCGACGGCTGGCTGATGACCGGCGACATGGGCCGATTTGACAGGCACGGCCATCTACAACTCTTCGGCCGCAAGAAAAACATGATCGTGACTGAGGGAGGGAAGAACGTTTTTGCCGAGGATGTGGAAAGTACCTTTGAAGGCTTGAAGGTGAAAGAATTCTGCGTGTATGCCGCGAACTATATCTGGCCGCAGCGCTCCATGGTGGGCGAACAATTGGTGCTGGTGATCCATCTGGAACCCGGGCAGACGCTCACCGATGAATTGCGCGTCGAAATCGCCGCGCGCAACAACCGCCTGATCAACTTTAAGCGCGTCCATGGCCTCGTCCTCTATGACGATGATTTTCCCCTCACTGCTTCCATGAAACTCATTCGCAAAACACTCGCCCAGCGCCTCGGCGCACTGGACCGCAATCATGCTGTTCAAGCGATTTAGCCCTGGAGAAGGTAGAATCTCCTTACCGGAAGAATTGTGAAAGATAGTTTTCTTGCGATCGTAAACCCAGCGGCGGGCGGCGGGCGCACGGCGAAGCTTGCCGGGGCGCAACTCGCGCGCTTGCGGAAGAGCGGTCTGCGCGTGGATGTGATTGCGTCTACGGAGCCGGGCCACGCCGTCCAACTGGCTCACGAAGCGTACGAACAGGGCTATCGCCGGTTTCTTGCCGTGGGTGGAGACGGCACCGCGCACGAAATCCTGAATGGAGTGTTCGGGCGCGAAGGTTCTACTGAGCGCATTGAATTGGGATTCCTGCCGCTGGGCACAGGTAACTCTTTTCTTCGCGATTTCACAAAGAACGGCGCGGAAAATTCCATCGAAGCCCTGCTCGCGGGCCGCAAGCGACGCGTGGACTTGTTGCGCCTGCGCCACGCCACGGGGACGATTTATTCTTTCAATTTGTTGAGCGTAGGATTCACCGCCGATGTTGGCGCGCTAACCAACCGCATTTTCAAACCGTTTGGACACCTGGGTTATCTCCTTGGCGTGTTCGTGCGCGTGGTGCAGTTGAAGCGGCGCGGTTTCAGAATGCGCGCCGATGCGGATGCCAATTGGGATGACCGGCGGTGCCTGTTCCTCACCTTCAACAACAGCAAGTACACCGGCGGCACCATGATGATCGCGCCGCAGGCGGATCCCTCCGATGGCTTGATCGAATACGTGCGCTGGGGGCCCATTGGACGCCTGGGGTTGCTCAAGATGTTGCCCCGGTTGTACGACGGCACGCACACCGATCACCCCCTGGCGGAACGCCGCGCGGTGAGACACGTGGAATTTGCTCTGGACGCGCCCGTGGACGTGATGATCGACGGCGAAATCATTACGCTGAATTGCCAAACGCTGGATATCCTGCCAGGGGCAATGGACGTCTACGTATGAAGAGAACCTGGGAGGTGCTGCGCAGCGTTTTTCTTTGGGGCATGAGCTGGCTGCATTTCATCATCGCCGTCCCCATTGTAATAGGGCTTGCGCTGATCTTGGATCCTCGCAAGCACGATTGGCTGCAGCGCGGTCTGTGCCGGCGCATCGCGTTTTTTTCTGGCGCAAGGGTGAAAATGCAAAGCGCGGCGGATTTCGACCCGCAACGCACCTGTTTTTTCATGGTGAACCACGTCAATCTATTCGACCCGTTCATCCTGTATTGCGCCATTCCGCAACTCGTGCGCGGCTGGGAGCTGGAATCGCACTTCCGCATTCCCATTTATGGCTGGTTGATGAAACGCTTCGGCAATGTGCCCGTGCCTGTCACGCGCAGTCCGAAGGACCTGAAACGGCTATGGCGATTGACGCAAACCGCTATCCACTCCGGCGTCAGCCTGATTATTTTTCCGGAAGCGCGGCGCACCCGCGATGGCCATATCGGCGATTTTGAACAGGGCGGTTTTCGGCTCGCGCAACAACTCGGCGTGCCCATCGTCCCCGTGAGCCTCGTTGGCTCATTCCGCCATTACCGAACCGGCGACTGGATGTTGCGGCCAACAACGATTACCGTACACATTCACGAAACAATCGAAACCTCAGGGATGAAGAAGGAACATCTACCCGCCTTGCAGCAGCTTGTGCGCGAAAAAATCTCAGGTCCGGTGGAAGCCTGGCTGGAAGCAGCCGAAAAAGGCTTCCGCTAAATCTTATCTTGGGGATCAAATACTTCCAGTCCTTCACTCAAAGCCGCATTCTTAAGCTGCTTGTCCGAGGTGGCAAATGTCAATGAGCGGCTAATCGGCCCGAAGTGCTTGCCGAGCCGCAGAGCGTCTCTCATCCACAGAGCGGATGCCAGATGAATGGCGTCGGCGCCTTTTAGGGGATGTCTCTCAACAAGTCCGTCAATAAACTCGAGGACACCTTCGGCCAATTCAACTTGAGTTAGTTCAAACAACCAATCATCGCGGAACTGCTCCCGGAGGAGTTCGGTTTGTGTCTTTAATTGCGGGTTTTCCCTTAGGCGGCGGGCGAACGTGGCGAGAATCTCCGCGTACCCCACCACCGAGATAAAAACCCCTGGATGGTGGAGCGAGGCCTCATTGAGTCTCCTCTTAAGGGCATCACTCCCTGGCTCTCGAATATATCGTTTGATTAGAGCGGACGAATCCACATAAAGCACTAGCGACGATCCTCAATAATCATCTGAGAAGCGAATTTCCCGCGCGAAGCAACGGCCTTGAAACTCTTCATGGGGCGCTTCGCGAGTCGGATCAAGCCCTGTGCTTCCAGTTCTCGCAGCCGCTCGTCCAAGGATTCCTCGCTGTGTTTTTCCTGCTCCGGTGGGGTCAACTTTGCAACCGGACGCCCGCGATCGGTTATGAGCAGGGATTGCCCATTACGGACGGCCGCCAAGTACCGGCCCAGGCGGTTTTTGAATTCACGGCTGCCAACTTTGCGCATGTAGCTACCTACACCTCATTGTAGCTACAATGAAAGTGAGGGGCAACTATAAGTTCGCCCGCAGGTTCGGAAGGATGCGGCCCGCCTTGGTCTCCTGCCAGGTGAAGTAAATGCGGTGAAAGACAGTGATCGTGGAAATCACCGCGATCACCCAGAGCACGGGCCCCATGCGATTGAAAGCTCCTCCAATGATAAGGAGCACCATGCGCTCGGGGCGCTCCATGAAGCCGACCTTGCACAACGGGATCAGAGACTCGGCGCGTGCGCGCGAATAACTCACCATCACCGAACCCGCCGTCGCCACGGCTGCAAGTATTACGTAGGGTGTGCGCCCGCTCACACTGTAATACACAAGCAGCCCCATGTAGAGTGCCATGTCCGCGTAGCGATCCAGCGTGGAATCGTAGAAAGCGCCAAACGGCGTTACGCGATTTTGCCGCCGCGCCACCTGGCCATCCAGCATGTCCAGGAAACCAGCGATGAAAATGATAATCGCGCCAGCGCGGAAATTCCCGACCGCAAAGCTGGCTGCTGCTCCGAAGTTGACCAACAGTCCCAGAAAGGTGAGCAGGTTGGGGTTGATTCCGGTGGCAGCGAGCGCTCCGACAATGCGGTCCAGCAGCCATTTCCCCCCGGTGCCAATCGCGCCTGTAAAAGTATTCATGATTATGCCAAGGGGAAATCATACTGCAGGCCGTGGCCATAACCAAATGCCGCGCCGACATCTCGGCTGACTTTACCTCTGCGCATGCGGATGTAGGTTTCAGAGAGTGCTTGACGAAGACGAGGCGAATCCGTAGATTGCTCAAGTCACTGAGGAGCTCATGAAAACTGTCAATCCGGGACGGCGCGATTTCCTTTTGCAGATGGGCGGTGCGGCAGGAGCCGCCTGGTTCACCGCGCAATGGCCGGGGATCCTCGCCGCGGCGCAACACGCCCACGCCGCCGCGAAGGCCAATCCCGCGCCCGCTTTTGAAGTCCTGACGCCTGAAGAGGCAAAAGAGATCGAAGCCCTTTCCTCCGCGATGATCCCCAGCGACGAATTACCGGGGGCGCGCGAGGCCGGCGTGGTCTATTTCATTGATCGCGCGCTGAAGACCTTTGCCGCAGACGCGAAGCCCGTGTACAAAAAGGGCTTCGCCGATCTTCGCAAAATGACCAGCGAGACGTTTCCTGGCGTGGACCGATTCTCCGCCGCGACACCGGGCCAGCAAGAACAACTCCTTGCACAGTTGGATCAGGATTTGCAATCCGGGCGGCGCGGGGGTCCCGGGATCGGCGGCGCCTCGGGTACGAGCTTTGCCGCGACGCTGCGGTTTCACACACTCGCGGGGTTTCTGGTGGACCCAGAGGGTGGCGGCAACCGAGACTACGCGGGGTGGAAAGTGATTGGGCGCGATCCCGCGCACACTTTTTCGCCGCCATTTGGGTTCTACGACAAGGACTATCCTGGATGGCAGCCAGCCTCGCCGGAAACGGAAAACAAATGACCCAGGCCAAGGTGACATATAGGCCGTCCGATGAAGTGGATTTCGTGATCATTGGGTCGGGGGCAGCGGGCGGCGTGCTCGCCAAGGAACTTTCCACCAACGGCTTCCGCGTCGTCGTGCTGGAGCAGGGGCCGTACCTGACGGAAGCAGACTTCACGCACGATGAAATCGAGGTATTCAACAACCATCGCCTGACCAACAATCCGAAGCGCCAGCCGGTCACCTTTCGCAAGAGCGAATCGGAAAAAGCAGTACTGCAGCCCAGCGTAATGTATGGCAGGTGCGTTGGCGGCAGCAGCGTGCACTTCACCGCAAATTACTGGCGCTTCCATGAAATTGATTTCATCGAGCGCAGTAAAGTGGGTGAAATTCCCGGCACCGGTTTCACCGATTGGCCCATTACGTACGCGGACCTGGAGCCGTACTACACCAAGGTGGAATGGGAGATTGGCGTATCGGGCTTGGCCGCGGCCAGTCCATTCGATCCGCCACGCTCGAAGCCGTATCCCATGCCGCCGCTACCCGTGAAGGGTTCTGGAGTGGTGTTTGAGCGCGGGGCCCGTAAATTGGGTTATCACCCGTTTCCGGCGCCGATGGCCATTCTTTCGCAGCCGCGGCCGGGACGCAGCGCCTGCGTCAATTGCGGTTTCTGCCTGGGATTTGGCTGTGAAGTGGGCGCGAAATCCTCTTCGCTGGCCACGGTAATCCGCATGGCAGAGCGCACCGGGCGCTGCGAGGTTCGCCCCAACTGTTACGTCCACCAGATCGCCACCGACAAAAATGGACGCGCTACGGGAGCTGTGTACTTTGATGCGCAGCGCAATACGCACCTGCAAAAGGCCAAGGCGGTCGTTGTCTGTGCCAATGGCGCCGAAACTCCCCGGCTTCTGCTGCTTTCCGCCAACAATACTTCTCCGCACGGCCTGGCAAATTCCAGCGGGCTGGTGGGAAAGTATCTGATGCCAAACAGCGGGGCAATGGCCTACGGCGTTTTTGACGAACCGCTGAATGACTATAAAGGGCCCGCGGTTAGCCGCGTCTTTCATGATTTCTATGAACTGGACGCGAAGAAGCTGGGTTTCTACGGCGGTGGCGGGCTCGACGCCCGTTTTGATCTCACGCCCGTGGCCTTCGCCATGAGTGCGCTCCCGCCAGATACGCCGCGGTGGGGAAAAGAGTTCAAGAAGGCGCTACACCAGAACTTCACGCGCACCATGGAGATTTTTTGCCACGCGACTTCGCTGCCAGTTGCCACCAACAATTTTTCCCTTGATCCGGACGTGAAGGACGCTTGGGGCCTTCCCGCGTTGCGCATGACCTATGAAGATCATCCCAACGACATGAAGATGATGGCGTGGATGACCGACCGCGCGATGGAAGTCCTGGAGGCCGCGCACGCGAGGACAAAGTGGCACCCCCCCATCAGGGAGACGCGATTTGCCGTGCACCTGCTGGGTACTTGCCGCATGGGCAACGACCCCAAAACCTCAGTGATCAATCCAGACCATCGCACGCATGATGTCCCCAATCTTTTCCTGTGCGACGGCAGCAGCCTGGTTACTTCGGGCCGTGGCCAGCCTACGATGACCATTCAGGCCCTGGCTTACCGCGCTGCCGACCGCATCACCGCGCTCGCGAAGCGCGGGGAACTGGCAAGCCCAGCCGATCATGCGACGTAAACGTATAGGCCAGACCTCGGTATAATCCTTGTTTCAACTCTGATCCTTCACAGACTCCCGGAGAGGCCACGATGAAGCTAAAAAACTACTCACCGATGCTGCTTCTGTCAGCAGCGATTATTTTTCTATTTGCAGGCGGCATAACCGTTGGGCGCGCTCAGGAGCACGCTGCCATGCCTGCGACAGACCAGCAGAAGACCGCTGAGCAGCAGTTCAAAAACATTCAGGCGCTGAAAGGCATTCCTGCCGAGCAACTCATCCCCACCATGCAATTCATCGCTTCTTCGTTGGGGGTGGAATGCAGCTTTTGTCACGTCGAACACGCCATGGAGAAGGACGATAAGAAAACAAAGCAAACCGCGCGCAAGATGATCGCGATGGAACTGGCCTTGAACCAGGCTCATTTCAATGGAGAGATCGAAGTCACCTGTTACACCTGCCATCGCGGTAGAGCTCAGCCCATCGGAATCCCAATTCTCTCCGCCGAACCTGCGGCCAAGCCCGAACACGTTCACGATGAGGAGCTCGAAGCCCACGCTGCCTTGCCCACTGCCGATCAGGTGCTGGACAAGTATCTGGCCGCCGTGGGCGGCGCGGACGCCGTCAACAAAATCAAAACCCGCGTGCAGAAAGGGAAGCTTGATGCCTCAGGCACGCAGTATCCCATCGAATTTTATTCGGAAGCGCCGGAAAAGCGCGTTTCCATCATGCAACAGCCCCAGGGGCAAAGTGTCACTGCCTTCAACGGCGCAGCCGGATGGCTGGCCATGCCCAATGGCTTCCACCGCATGACCTCAGCGGAAGGGGAAGCAGCGCGCATTGATGCCCAACTTCACTTCCCCTCACAACTCCGTGAACTTTACAAGGATTTTCAGGTGCACCCCGGCGAAGAGATTGCCGGCCGGCCCACCATTCTCATCAACGCCAAGGCGACAGGTAAGCCGGACCTGCGCCTCTATTTTGATCAGGAGAACGGTTTATTGCTGCGCTTGACCCGCTATGCGCAGACTCCGCTCGGGCGCAATCCCACGCAAATCGATTATGCGGACTACCGCATAGCCGATGGAGTGAAGATTCCCTACAAGTGGACGCTGACAAGGCCCAACGCAAGCTTCACGATTCTAATCGATCAGGTGCAGCAGAACGTTCCCGTGGATGAAAAGCTTTTCGTGATGCCCAGCGAAAAGCCGCCGCAATAGCATCGGCCAGATAAAACTCTTGGCGCTCAGCGAGACAAAATAAAGGGCCGCGAAAAATCGCGGCCCTTTTTTCGAGCATTCGCCAAGATTCCGCTCAGAAGCGGAAAATCAGGCCGCCAACAAAATTGCCGCGGTCCAGAAAGTTCCTCACCTTCGCGTTATAGCAGCCGTAAAACGGGTCGCAATACTCTCCGATGGAAGAGCTGCCGTAAGTCGGCAAGAAGCGAAGATCCCCTCGCAAACCCACATGCCGATTAAGGTAGTACTTCACCCCGCCGCCCACACTGTAGGAAAATGCGGTGCGATTCGGAGTTGTGCTGGTCTCCACGCTTCCAGGGGTGGCGATGCTGCTGTTGGAATCGTGGGTGAAGCCCAAGCTGGCGGCAAAATATGGCCGCAATTTGTGCTCGCTCCCGCGAAACATATACAGCCCGCCAAATTGGAATTGGTCAACATCCGAATTGTAAGCCTTGAAGTACTCCAGCGTGGTGATGTCGTGCGCTGAGTATGATGTATTGTTGCGGTCCCACATGAATTCGAGTTGAAAGTTTTCCGTCAGGTTATAGCCCAGAAAACTCCCGTAAGACAGGGCATCATTCACGCGCAAGTTATCCACCAACGCTGTTCCACTGCCGATTGTAGAAACCACGCTGAGTGGATAGGAGCCAGTGGTTTCATAGCCGATGAAGGGAGATATCTCAAAGCGTCCTTGAGCTTTCGTGGAAGTGGCCATCAATAGAAATGCCGCGACTGCAAGGGTCCATGCGGTCCGGTTCTTCATTGCTTCTTCTTCTCCTTTTGCGTGTATTTTCATGCAGCGTTTCATTTGGGCCAGGTTGCCCGCGCCTGTTTCAGTCTCAGCCGGATCAGGCGGGTGATCGTGCTAAGGACTCTTCGCCATGCCGCTGCGCCATCCCCATTTGATAAGCGCCAAAATCACAGCGAAGCCCCGTTAGGTCTAACCCGAGAATGAGCTCAGGGTTTCCCGGGTCACAACCCATTTTCTCAACCACTCTAAATTGCTTAGATGACCTAATGGAGGGGCAAAGTTGCGCATCTCCGAAACTCATCTACCTTATTGAAATACATATAGTTAACAGTGTTTTTGCGGGAGGTTGGATGTTGGCGTTTCGTGCGCAGATCAGAGCGAGCCTTTCTTCTCAGTTGAGTCTGCAACCGCCTTGCTTTCCGTTCCTTTTGTTCCACCTTCCCCGCCAGCTTTCGCTTTGTCCGCCCTTCCTTCCTCGGGGGAAGCAGCTGCGGAAGGCTCGACGGGTTTCTGGATGTACTGAACAATCAGCGAAATTCGGCGGTTTGACGGATCTTGAGGAGCGTCTGGCT
Organism: Candidatus Acidiferrales bacterium; assembly: GCA_963702915.1. GTDB lineage: Bacteria > Acidobacteriota > Terriglobia > Acidiferrales > UBA7541 > Acidiferrum. Next base: position 2,951,318 of record OY969770.1, on the reverse strand, counting down.
TCCGCAATCGCTGATCGGCAAACCCACGCACCTGCGTGACCTGGTCTTCCCGCATTCCTTGCAGCATCATCAGCCGCCGCGCGGCGTTCGCGCGATCCGTGGACAACTCCCAATTGCCGTAAGGAGCGCCCGGCGGATAAGGCTTGGAATCCGTGTGGCCTTCGATGGCTAGGTGATTGGGAAGTTTGCCGAGTTCTTGCCCCAGGAGCTTCACCATGCCGCTGCCATCCGTGCTCATTTTGGCGCTGCCGCTGTCGAAGAAAGTTCCCGTGGCGGACTCTGTCAATTCGATGCGCAAGCCTTCGTTGGTCACCGTCATGTCAATGTGATTCTGCAGCTTGTCGAAATTGGGCACTTCGCGAATGGCTTTCTGGAGCTGCTCTTTCAATTCGTGCATGTTGTCTTTGGTGACGATGAAATTCTCGCCGGAGCCCACCATGTCGCTGCCTACCATCTTGGAACTGCCGGTGGGGTCCTTGAAGTACCCGCCAATCGCCACTTGGATCTGCTTGCTGCTGTTCATCAGCCACAGCACGATGAACAGCGCCATCATCGCCGTCACAAAATCGGCGTAAGCCACCTTCCAGGCGCCACCGTGATGCCCACCATGGCTGATTTTCTTCTTGATGATGATCGGTGGAGGAGCGGGCATAAGGGTCAGCCCTTTTCGGCTACGGCCTCGGCTGGCGCGGCGCTTGCGGGAGCCTCGCCTCCGCCGCCCTTTATATATTTTTCCATTTCCTGGAAGGACGGCCTCACATGCCCCGGAATCGCACGGCGCCCGAATTCCACGGCGACGATGGGCGGCGAGCCCTTGATGAAGCTTGTAATCACCACGCGCACCACGTGGTAGTAGGCGTGCTCGTCCTCCGTTGCTTTCGCCATGTTCTGGGCGACTGGCCCGACGAATCCATAGCACAACAGGATGCCCAGAAATGTGCCCACGAGCGCCGCGGCCACCTTGTGCCCAATTTCTTCCGGCGGCCCGCCCAGTGCTCCCATGGTGATCACCACACCCAGCACCGCGGCCACAATGCCTAAACCGGGAAGGGAATCGGCCATCGTTGAAAGCGCGCTGACCGGCTGTTCCGCTTCGTGATGGTGGACTTCCATGTCACGTTCCATCATCTGATCCATATCGAAGGGTTCCACACCGCCGCCCGCGGCCATGCGCACGGTGTCGCACACAAAGGGAAGCAGGTGATGATCCTTCAGGAATTGCGGGTATTTGGAAAGGACGGGGCTCTCGTTCGGGTTGTCGCTGTCCGTTTCCAGCGCCATCAGGCCTTCTTTGCGAGCGCGGGAAAACAGTTCGTACAGCATCTTCATGGTTTCCAGATAGCGAGAAGTGCCGTATTTTGAGCCGCCGAAAACGCCACTCAATCCTCCGGCAATTTTCTTCAGGATGAAGAGCGGGTTGGCAATCAGCACCGTGCCGATGGCTGCGCCGCCGATGATCAGAAGTTCGGCGGGCTGCAGGAGAACGTGAATGTTTCCCTTTTCCATCAGGTAGCCACCCACGATGGCTGCGATCACTACGACGATGCCGATGATTACGAACATGACGAAAGCTCCCGCGAACTCGCTTAGCTACTCAACTGCTGACCAGGGCGATCTGGCCGGTTCCCGCTTGGCTGCTCTTCTTAAGAGCTTCTTCGGCGCGCCCCACGATTGACTCCACCGAATCGTGGTCATGCGCCGGTGTCGCGCCAGCGGAAACCGTGACGCGCAACATATCTCCCCACCAGGAAATCCCCGCGTGTTGCACCATTTTCCGCAGACGCTGCCCGACCGTCGTCACGTCGCTCTCAATGCATTCCAGAAGGATGGCGAGGAACTCATTTTCTTGCCAATGACCGATGAAGTCGGTGGGGCGCAAGCCGTTCTCCAGCGTCTGGCCGACAACTCGTAGTGCGGCATCCACTGCCGCCTGGCCGTACCGTTCGCGCAGTTTTTCCAGACCGTCGATGGCGAAGCACAGAACGCAGAACGGCACGGGATGCTCGGTGTAGAGGCCGAGCTGCGCCTGGATCTGCGCTTGAATCCTGCTGTGATTCAACAAGCCGGTGAGCCCGTCAATGCATCCGTAAGCGGCGAGTTTGTTCTGGCGCCGGTCCAGCTTGGAGCTCGAAGCCAGCTCTTCGAGTATTTCAACCGCTCCTTGTATCGAACCCCGTTCATCCCGCAAAGGCACCGTGCGCAGCCGCACGGAAAGGAAGTGGCCGCCTTTGTTGCGCAACGAGGCGCGCGTTACCACGGGACGCCCTTCCTTCATTGTTTCCAGCAGCGGGATGGATGAGCCCTCCAACGGATTGTTTTCCGCATCTGTATGCTCCAGGAAACGGTCCTGGCAGCGGCGGCCCAGCACATCTTGCCGCAGATACCCCGTAATGCGCTCCAGGCCCGCGTTCCAGAACAGGATTTTGCCTTCGCGGTCCACCATGTACACCCCGACCGGAAGGTTTTCCAGGATCAAGTGATAGAGCTCGCCTTGGGGCAGAGACATTGCAGACGCACGCCAAACGTCAGTGTGAAGCGGGCACGTTTGCTTCCATGGGCACCGCCATTAGATCAGCGCCATCTATTGCAATCTCATAAGGAAAGGCAAAAGCGAGACGCAGGCATCGTGCCATGTTGGACGCGGGCGTTCCGCATGGGAACAATCCCCAATTCAGACTATTCAGCAAATCGCGATGAATGCAGGTTCGTTCCCGCTAGGGACGCCGGGAGAAGTTACTTGCGAAGGTTTAGGTGGAAGGGCAAAACTTAGAACTGATGACTGAAAACTTAAAACTGATTACTGGTGGGCCTGGGTGGACTTGAACCACCGACCTCGCCCTTATCAGTCTAGCGTGATTTGGTTTTACAACAACTTACAAGACCGCGGGGACTGCCAAAATACGCGGAAGTCGTACAAGACATCGCATTTTGTGGGTTGGGTTGTGGGTTGGAGAATTGTCCCGCCGCTGCTCAGTAGGGTTCCGCAAGCGATGGGGCGTTGACGAGTGAGATTATGTTCACTGGTGAGTCTGAATTCCTTGATGAGCCTGTCCGCACAATCCTGAGACAATTCGCCCATTACATTGACGCTAGGATTTTCGCCTTATCTTTGCCATCCTTCCAATCGTGATAAAATCGAGTTGCTTTTGCTTTCGAGCCCGGTAGGGAGCGGCTTAGCGCAAGGCTGGAGGGTGGCATGAGGTCATTTGAATGCACGATTCTCACCACGCACGTCGACCTGCAAGGTGAGAGATTTGCGGTGGAGGGATTGGAATCGCTTGCTGCGAGCTACAACGAAAATTATCTACCGTTGACGCGCGAACACGATATCCGTAAGGCACCGATCGGACGAGTCAAGTCGGCTAGCGTCGAGGCACTCGATGATGGCGAATTTGCCGTTAAGGGAGTTATTGAGATGTTTGAGGAGGGGGACACCCTGTCCTCGGCGCAGGGTGACGGACGCAAGCTACTTGTAGCGACTGTTGATAGCCCGACGTTCGAGATTGGGTACGATAGCAGCTACGAAACTCCGGAAGGCCGCGAACTCTTGGCGGCCCTTAAAGATTTGTCTACCGAATCTGGCACCACAGTCCAGGTGAAAAAATCTGTAGAGCCGCTTTCCGTACTCACAGTCGCGATGTATGTAGGCGGAGCGATTGCTGCTGGCGCGTTGGCCAAGCTCGGAGAGGATCTGTACGACGGGTTGAAAAACGTTCTCAAGAACTACTTCTCCTCAGTCAAGAAATCTCGGGAACGAGTGGTGGATTTCCAATTTACAACGACTAGGCATGGGGAAGAGGTCGAGGTTCACATCCTGCTTACTAACCCGACTCCGGAGGATTTAGAAGCTCTTTTTGCGTGTCGTTTCGGGGATGTGGATTCCTTCATGTCCCGTTGTGAAGGATCGGATCTGGCGCGCTTCGTATTTACATATCTGAATGGCAATCTGGAGTGCCTTTATGTTCTGCGGAAAGACTGCGTACCGCTTCAAGTGCGTCGCAAGCCGGACCGCGGCTAAAGGCCAATCAGATACAAGCCTAGTTCCTGTCTTGAAGAGGACCGCATGCCGCTAGACATAAAGTTGTTCGCAGACTGCTTGGATGAAATGGATCGTTGCCTGTTTAACGCCGCCGCGCACGATGACTGCGCCGGATTTCACAAAAACACACAGCTTACTCTCGTCCTGACGCTTCTTGTCCGATGCTCCTCGCTGCTTCGCTCCCTGTTGCAGCTCTTTGAGTCGGGAGCTACCGACAGTTTTCAGGTTGTCTTGCGGGCTTTTGAAGAGTCGTGGTACCTGGCCTTCTATTTCCGCTTTCAAGATCAGCATGTAAATGCTGCAAAATGGCAGGCCGAAGTTGGCGATCAATGGTCGCCGCCGATTGGTGAATTGGTGGAGTTCGCCAAAGCCCGAGGCGTGCCAGAACCAACACTGGGCAGGGACTATGGCCGTCTCAGTGAAGTTGCTCACCCAACGAAGTCGGCGGCGTTCAACTCTGTCACCCTTTGCGGCGCTCGCCAAAAAATCCCCGCCGCGATTACTGAATTGGCCGAAGAACGCAAGAACGAGGAAGACCGCTTCCCCGATGCTCTATATCGATTGGTCTGGGTCATGCTGGACGCAGATAAAGAATTCATCGCGCTACACATCTCGGAGAAGGATTTACCGAACTGTTCGAAATACGTCGAATTAGACAAACACTCAGAATCGAACGGCAAGGACGGACACATTCTTCAAAAACCTGCCTAAGCGCTTGCACTGACGACGACGGGCGCATACGCAGTACAACTCATCTCCATGCAATCCATATTCCCTGTCGTGTTTCAAAGCCAAGCGCGTGATCAGGCCGATTTCATCGCCGAGACAGGCACCAGAATCCGAACAGTCCTCAATTGTTTTGTCAGGTTCTTCGCGCAGAGATCGATTGCTTGCTCCCCATTTGAATGGCATCGCCAACGCACCGCTCTGTCATCCAGCTTCAAAGCAAGGCCATATAGGTGCGTGGCCTGAACTAAAAGCAACGGTTCGATGCCCTCACTGTAATTGCGAATCGGTCGTGAGATTGCCGGGGACATATTTATCCCTCCAAAAGCTCTCATGACGGCCAAGATACGTCTGCAAGTTTGTTCTAGTAGGGGCAAATGACGCATGTGCCTATCTTGGGCAGTTAAGCTGCCTGTATATGTTCTCCCAGTCGTCTATCCGTGGAAGGGTTCCTCCATTCCCGTCGATTACATCGTGGAACACGCTGCACAGGCAGCGCTTCCGCGCAGCGCCGCTGCCTTCTTGAACGAAGCGATCCATGCAGGCTTCTAGACGGGTGAGGATTGCTTCTACTTCTTCTTCTGAATATGTGGAAAATACTTGGCTGACGCGCCGTGCCTCATCAATCGTGTCCTTTTCGGCCCGGTGCTTTCCATATTGTTCGCGGACGTCGGCCCCCAGCGTGATTGCTTCAAACAAAGCTTTAACGTAAGAAAGAACCTCCAACCAAACATGGAAGGACGCCACTTGTTCCTCCTTTGACGCAATCGTATAGCGTGGGGATGGCCATGTACGGGAATTTGTGACAAACGTAACTTACTTGGCAACTCCAATTCAGCTCCACTACGCGAAAATGCCCATATCGAACGTTCACGTCACGATTTCAGGCAGGACTGACCTTTCACTGATTTCGCCACTCTCTGACAATTCATTTGGTATGCGAAATCTTCAGACCGATTTTCCCTTGCGTGACCAATTTGCTTGTTCCATTAAAGCCCGCCATTGCGGGGAACCGTGCCGTGTTCGTTTGCGGCCCCACACAGGTCGCATCCGGGGAGACCGGGGACGGACGAGATCTTCATTCATCCCGCGATCCATCCCCAAAGCAAAAAGGCCGGGATCCTGGCTTCCGACCAGGGTGTGGGAGGCGTATCCGGCGACTGAGACACACTTACCGCAGTTTCGTCTTGGTCGCACTCTGGAAGGGATAGCGCAGTTCTATACTTATAAGCTATTGGAATGGTTGGATGACCCAAAGCTGCTCGACGCGTTCACCAAACTTGAGGGCCGCTCTGACCCGATCTATCGGGGATGGCGCGATGTTAAACATCTCTCGCTAGAGGCGATGCGTAAGGTTCTGATGCACTTGCGCGATGCCGAAAGTGAATGGCCTCCAACGCGATTGTAAGTATTTACATAGCAGCGCTTCTGCGAGACCTGGGTTCAGTGGAATGCGGACCCTTGATCTCAACACCGTTAATGCTGACTGACTTGAACGCTTTGTTGTTCAGAAGGGACGCAATGATCGTTTGCGATTGTTTTTCTAGCTCTTCGGGAGCTTTGGTTTCATTGCCACGTCGGATCTTGTTGATCTCTTCCTGTTTCAGCTGAAGTTCGATTTGCTTTATCTGTCCGTCGTAGTACTTGTTCCGCATGTCCATCGCCTTGTCAGCGGCGCTCAGCAGCAGAAATCCCATCAAGACGGGGATGCCCAACTTTTTCGGTACGCCGATGACTATATCGTTCTCTTTGTCGCTCGAAATTGAAGGGAGAGCTCGTTCGGTGAACTTGAACTTGATCGAGTCGCCGGTATTGGCTTCGGACAGTTCCAATACAGGCGGCTCAGCCCAAGTGCCCCGTAAGGATTCCGCATAGAATTTGTATGCGCTGTCAGACAGTTCGTTGCAGGCTTCGAGCAGCCTCCCGAAATCTCGGGAAGATAGATATTCATACTGAATATAAAAATCCAACGTGGCGGCTGATGGCCGCTCTCGGTTTTCGACCATTGACGCACCCCTACGGGAGACCAGCGGATGACATGATATTCCAAAGGTCTTGCTGCGATTCAAATGCCCCGGCTATGCGAAACACTGTCGTACGTCCGGGCGAGCCGTTGGGACCGCTCATCGTTCGATTCGCACACAACGCATCCAGCTCCAAAGTCATTCGTGACCGCCCTGGAATGATTACGCGGTAGTCGCGCGCCGCCGCGAGATTCTGTCTCTGAGTCCCGACATTTTTATTTTCAAAAACTTGGCCTTTAGGCACAAAGCACATCACGTCCTCGTCAGTGTCGTTTCGCATCGTCAGCGTAACTTTGTACATGGTCATTCTCCTAAAATCACGCTTTCAATGAACAGGTCACCGTGTCTGATTAGTTCCACGAGATTGTGCTCTCCAGCAGTTGTTTCGACGTGGAGCAGTTTCGCGTTATGGAATGTATATCCGGTCCTGCTGTCGTGGGTACGCTCAAGGTTGGTTTGAATGAGGAATATCTTTCCCCCAATGTTGTCCGTTTCAGGTACGTCGTGGTAGGCGCTGTTGGCGTACGCAAGATAGCTTTCGAGACTCCAGGACTCGTTGTCCTGCAAAGGGATTTCAATCCGAACGCCGTCAGCAATTGTCCTATCTTGCGAGAGGCTCTTAAGAGTGTGAAGGCTTTTCGCCGCCGCCTCACGTGCCAAGCGTTTTTCGCGTTCTTCTAGCCGTTTTCGGTGTTCTTCTAAGAGTTCTTCAATTCGACGCGCCCAATTGCTGAGGGTGACTCCTTGCTCGCTCCTCTCGTGGTACGCCCACTCCATTTGTCCCGAGAGCACCTCACGTGCTACGTGCAGCATGTTTTGTACAGTCGCTTTCTTCGGATTGACTAGTTCGGCCAGCAGTGCGACGTACTTCGTTCTCCACGCTGCAGACTCTTGTCTCTCCTTAAAGCGCTCGACGAATCTCTGCTTTCCCTGGGTTGTATGCCAGTGATAAATCTCGGAATATGCGAACCTGGCTTCTTCGATGAGACTTTCAGAATCTGGAAAGTCGGCACTGTCGCGCATTGTGATCCTCCTGCGGCTCGGTCGTGCCCTGACTGAAGGTCTGCGACTACTAAATGTGGGGTTAGTTACCGAACAACGAGCTGATTTTATAACTATCGCGCTCTTTACCGCAATCGACTGAGACGAGCATGGAGGCACGCATCACTCGGACGGAAAGGACTGCGCTGAACGTCCGGGTTTACGATAAGTTGCTTCCACTGGTGCGCCGCGCGAGAATGAACATCAGTGCCGAAAAACGCAAAACTTCCTTTGCTTGAAGGGCTTTTGTCCGCCGAAGAGCGCGATACGATCTTGCGCGCTAGAGCGACCGCCCCGTTTCATCCCTTTGCTGTCTTGCTTACAGGCGAATCCCCGAGTACCCAATTGATTGCCGCGAATACAGAGCGTGCTCTAGGTCGGGTGGCAAGGCGCGATGAGCAGTGGCTTAACTCTCTAAAGAGACGGCTCCTCCAAACTGAACCTTTGACGGAGCCTGCATCGGCTCTAGCTGAGTTGCGTGTGTACGGCGCTCTCTTAGAGGCTGGCCTTGATGTCTCTTCGATTCCGGCTAACACCTCAGGCGCGAAACCTGATTTCACAGTGCGGTTCAACAATGAGGAGATGCACGTTGAAGTCCATGCTAAACAGCATGATGAGGCGATGACTGAAGAAATAGAGAATTTCCATCGCGCTACCTACGAAGAGAGCGTCGCTCAGTCTGAGTCTGCCCCACGACCCAGCGTCACTGTACGCATGATTGATGTTCAGCCGTTCGGAAGACCGAGGCCGGGGAAAATGGACGACACGACAAGGACAAACGCGATTAGCAAGATTAGTCAAATCAAGAACGATGAGCGTCAATTTACGGAAGGAATCCCCGCGCTTCTTTGGCTTGACTTTCAAGACGCCCAAAATCTGGGGATGGCTCTGAGCGTTGAGGATTTGTCACCTGTTGTGTCGTGGAGGGGTTCGGTCAACTCGGGCGTGCTGTGGTACGCACTTTATGGATGGAAAGGCGCACCTGTGTTCGAGCGTCATTGCTTATTAGTGCCATTCCCCGGCAGGAGAATCGTGCCGATGCAGCACGACGGCAGGTTTCGACGGTCCACGAAATTATCGGCTGTACTGATTTCGTTTCCCAACGCCATACTGCTCGCCGAATCCATTCAAGCGACCGCACCGATATCAGAAGACTTTCGGCGGCACTTTCCCGGGCTGCCTTGGGCCCACATTTCCAGTTCGATCATCAACTGGTTTCCGAACCAGGTGAAGGAATCCGTCGCCATGCAGGCACGCACGATTTGTATGATGACGGGAGACGCGGCGTATGCCCCGCCGGCTTAGAACGGGTTGGCTGAAATCGTCGTATCATTGCTCCACATGGGAAGCAGACCCTTTAAGTTTCCGAAGCAGCAGATGCTTCGACAGAAAACAGACCACGATTGTTCGGTACCAGTCTTCGCAGCGCTCACAGGTATCACGGAAGACGAAATTCGCCGTGAACTGCCCTTAGCCCCCGAACAGGGCGTTACCGTTGACTGCTGGATGGGTTGGCTGGCGACAAAGGCACTCGAACCAGTCAAGCGGCAAGGCTGCCCGGATGACATTGTGCCGTGTGCCCACCTCGTGGGCCCAACTAATCCACAAGCGCCAACGCATTTTCACTGGGTTTATCGGGATGCAGAGGGAGATGTTCACGATCCGCATCCATCGGTTGCCGCAATGCCCGCCGACGATCCACGAATGAGAGACCTGTCGATCTACGGAACGAAAGTGCTTACAATTTCCATAGCATCCCAGAAGTGAGCTTCTCAGAGTGAGAGATGGACGACGCACTTTTGAAGACCGTCGATGATATTCGCAAGGTCGCAGACCAGGGCGGCCTCAAGGTTTTCTTGGGCTACCTGTCCGAAGAGAGTAAGGTTCCGTCTGTCTATTGGAACCGCGAAAACGGGGGCGACTGGCGGGATTTCCTCGTGTGCGCCCGCGCAGTCGGCGCGGGCATTCTCTATTTGAATTGGGCACCGTTTGAGCAGTTTGAGATAGATGATGCTGTCTCCGCACTAGAATCGAGGCTCGCTGAAGGTGGCGAAGGGGCCGACGAGGAGAGGGAATTGCTAAACAAAGTTCGGACCTTCCAATCGAAAGTCGGGTTGACATGCGCCATTGACCTCGCTTTCCTTGCCAATGGGGTCATCCACATCTGTCAAGAAACTACGGAGTGGTTTGACGCGTTCAGCGACCTGACTGCTGAAGAAGAAGAGGACAACGAACCAAGGCACAAGCAGCCCGTGAGCAAAGAGGTCGTGGACAAATGGGCGAGGGCCTTAGCCAGTGACCCAAAATACGCAACGAGCAAGGACCACGAGTACCTCCTAGAAAAGGTGGGGGGTGACGAGCTTCCTAAGTTGCCCATGTACGAAATCCTGCGGCGGGCAGAGACAATCTATGAGGCGGACTTTAAGGAAGCAGCGGAGAAAGAACTGGCGACCGAAGCCAAAAGGCTGCGAGATAAGGGCATGAATCAGAGCGCCATCGCAATCAAACTCGGCATTTCAAAGGACCGTGTGAGCGGCCTTCTGTCAGCATTTGAGTGACACCGCCAAGGCAAGAATCGCCAGAAGGGCGATTGCCTCGGGACTGAGCAGGTCAGCTTGACTCTTTCTTACATTGACGCCTTTTCTTTTGCGGGATTACCATTAGTTCGAGAAGCAAGTGAGAAATGCCCACTTTCAAAATTGCCCATCTTCATGAGCGGGGACAAGACCTTATCATCATTCCCCTTGAATCAAGTTTTGGGCGGCGCTCTACCTCAGGGCAAAACGCAACTATTTTGGACCTGCAAGGACACGCCGCTGGAGCGGGTTTGCCTGGAAGGGTAGTGCCGGTATGAACTCTAGTGGTAGCGTCTCTCTCTTTCCTCACTTGTGAACATCCTAGCTCCGGTCCTCGGAGAACAAGCAGGTGGAGACGAAAATGGGCACATTCTGGGAATTAGTTGTTCGATACTGGAAGGCGTCCGGCTTCACTATAGCGAGCGTGCTTGCCGCGACCGGATGTCTGTACCGCGGGTACCCAGCACAGCGTCAAAAGCGACTCAATGAGCGAGTTCTGGATGCTCTGGGGAATCCCCGATGGTCGAGCAGCCAAGTGTGGACGGGCGGCGACCAAATTTGCGTTCGAGCCGGAGAAAGCGCGGAGCGCTTGGGTCAACATGCTGACACCGTTGTGGACACTACCACATCGTGCTCGATAACAGGTTTTCACTTCTGACGCCGAACGCTGTACGGATACAAGCGACGCTGACCTATTTGCAGTAGCTCCACGCCCGATACTTGATCCTCTTGCGCCGGGACAATCAGAAAACGGCCAACACTCTCGATATTACCGGTCGCGAGTTCAAGTCCATTTTTCACAATGCCCTCGACGGCATTTTGGTTCTCGACAACCAAGGGACCTGCATCGAAGCCAACCCGGCAGCATTCGCCATTCTTGGCGTGGACCGGGACTTCCTCATGGGACATTCGATTGCCGAGTTCCTCTCCAAACCCGAAGGCTTCGCCGAAAAATGGGTAATATTCTTGCAGAAAAAGTATCAACATGGCTGTGCCGAACTCATTCGCGGGGATGGTTCCCCACTATTCGTTGATTACACAGCCGCCGCCGATTACATTCCTGGCTCCCACCTCGTCATCCTGTGCGACGTCACACAGCGAACGAATGCGCAACGGTCCCTCAGAGAAAGCGAAAATCGCTTCCAGCTGATGGCCAACAACATTCACGAAGTCTTTTGGATGCTAAAAGCGGACACGAAGGAAATTGTTTACGTCAGCGACGCATACGAAACCATCACCGGACACTCCCTCGCAGAAATCCGTGAGAATCCTTCTTCTTACAAAGAGTTGGTCCACCCTGAGGACCGAGCCCGCTTCCTAACGAAATTGGAAGAAGCCGGCATTACTGGGAAATTCGACGAAGAGTTTCGCATCGTGCGGCCAGACGGAATGTCGCGTTGGATCTGGAGTAAGGGCTCCCCGGCCCCGGCCTTCGACGCGGGTGGCGCCCCTCTGTGGCTTGTCGGCATCGCGCAGGATATCACCTCGCGCAAACATGCCGAGCAAGAGATCGCGAAGCATTTAGCCGAGGCCGAAGCCGCAAGAGCGGAAGCCGACGCGCTCCGCAAAGCAACGCTGACCTTGACCCAGAACCTGAAGATGGATGCTCTGCTCGACACCTTGCTGCAAACACTCCACACAATCGTCCCGTACGATTCGGCCTGCGTGCTGCTAACGGACACAGATCGTTCATTTCTCGTCGCGAGGCAAATGCCGCGAGAGACCACCCGGAAAAATGTGGTGACACTAGAAGTGGGTGATTATCATTTCTTGCAGAAGGTTCTGTTCACGCGCGATAGTGTCCTTGTCGAGAACACTCGCAACGAATCCGAATGGCGAGATAGCCCTGCCTTTGGAGCCGCCCGGTCCTGGATTTGTGTTCCCCTGATCGTATCCGATCAACTGGTCGGATTGCTTTCCGTGAGCAACAAGGAGGCGGAACGATTCACACGTGAGCATTTGAAACTAGCCAAGTCCCTAGCACTTTCCGCTGCCGTCGCGATTCAAAATGCCCGTCTATATGAACGCGCCGAAATCTACGCCTCCGAACTGGAGCTCCAATTGAAGCTCCTGAAAGAAACCCAGGCAGCACTGGAACAGACTCAGAGCCGCACCGGCGGCACGAGGGAGTAAGCATTCCAGTATCCCCTCCAAGCTTCCGGACCAGCCCACACTTCCCACAACGTTTCAGGCCAACTTCCGGTTTGCCGACTACGCACCCACGATCTTTGTGTGTGACTTCTCAGCGGACCGTTACTTTGGGCGACCGGTGCGGCGGTGCGATCGCTGAGCACATGAGAATCAATCTCTTCCCATTGCATTATGCAGCCCTACCGAAGGATTTCGATTGCTCGCTCCAAAGCTGCGTCTTTGCCTTGCCGGATATCGGAGACGGAGGGCGAGACTCTTACCTGAGGAGGAATGCCGATTCCTTCAAAGACTCGTCCATCGGGGTAGGCGTCGTCCTTCGTGCATATCCGGGCATTGCCGCCGCCTGGCAGTTTGAACATCAACGGTTGTCCCGTGCTTCCGGCGGTTGCTTCACCAACCAAAGTGCCGCGGTGCATTGCATCGAACGCGACCACAAAATCCTCTGCGGCGGAGAATGTTGCCGGGCTCGTCAGTACGATGACCGACTTCGAGAAATAATGTCTGGAATCGGGACCCACCTCGCTGGAAGACATTTTCCACCAACCCGGCGCACTGCCCCAGGCGCGATAGGCTGGTCTGTAGTCCAGCGTCCTGGCACTGGAGGTTTGGAAAGGCTTGTCTACTAGCATACTCAAAATGGCGTATCCGTTGTTGCTGCTGCCACCTCCATTCTTTCTCACATCCACGATCAGACCCTTTGCCTGCGCAATGGATTCGAAGTTATCCCGCATCGTCTTTGCCCCAAGATCGTCCCCAAACTCGTTCACCGCAAGATACGCGATCTTGCCAGGCAGCATTTTGAATTGCACACGTTCAACCGCAACGGCTCCACCATTGCGGGGCACTGAGACTACTTTTGTCTCTCCAGTCGCATCCCGGAGCGTGAGGAGAACCGGGGCCGCCTTGGAACCTCTCAAAAGCATATAGCCATAGATTCGGTTGTTGCGGTCCTGCGTTGTGGAACCGAATGCATAAGGAGCGACTTCGTTCTCCGCATATTCGCGCACCGGCTGGCCATCGATGGAAACGATCTCCGCGCCAACGCGAATCCCCTGTGCCACAACTGCGGGATCGGTGACTTCAGTGACCAGAACCTTGTCCTCGATCAATTGTGTGCTCAATGCCGTATCGCAATTGAGAGTGTCGTTTAGCTCTTCGGGAGGCCGAACAGCGGTGTGGCCGTCGCGTAGCGCGACTGCGAAGCGCATTAGCACACGGTAATACTCGGCTGTCGTCTGTGCCGCCCGCACCTGTGGCAGATACTCCATATACAGGCGATCCCAATCCGTCTCCGGCAAGCGTCCAAAGAAGGGAAAGTTGAAGCGCGCCTCCGACCAGAACTTCGACAAGCCGGCGATCTTCTCGTCGTCCGTGATCACGGGTTTGTAAGGCGTTGCAATCGCGGCATTGTCCTTCCAGAAGGCCTCTTCCTTGGTCATGCGCGAGAGCAACTCCTGAAATTGCTGATTGTTGTGCAGAGACAGCAGATCCGCATCTCCGCGGACATTGTCTACTGGGAATGAAACACCCGAATCGGCGGCTAGCTTGACGGCCTGTTTGAGCGTGAGAAGAGCCTGCGCGGGCCGTCCGGCAAGGGCCTGAAGGCACGCCAAATTATAGACCGCATTCGGCCATTCTGGTAATGCCGTGATTTGCGGATCGGCAGACAGGTTTTCAAAAATCGCAGCGGCCTCCGCATAGGCATGTTTTTCATAGAGCGACTGGGCTTGTGCCGATTGCTGTTGAAAAGTCTGTTGTGGGGAGTTGATGACCGATTGCGCCAAACTGGATGTTGAAACGATGCAAACGGCCAGCAGTGCAATGATCCATTTCATGCAGACGACCTCCTATCCTATAGTACGAGCCTTTACCCCATTAAATTTCAGCCCTCTCCTTGGTACCAAGACCCGAAAATTAGTTCCGAGGTCCCTCCCCCCTCAACTCTAGGCAAATCGTCCTATTGTGAACTGAGCGCACCACTATTTCGTTTCCACGAAGTTGAAGGCTCGGTTGGCATTTGCTGCAGACTGAAGCGAGTGAAGGCGTACCCGGAAACTATTTCGGGCCCGTTCGGGGAAGTGCGGCGCCGTTGAATGCCGCTCGCGTTCCTATCTCCTCGAAGGTCGTTTCTGGACCGTGAGGCCAGTCACTTCTCCGAGATTGCCACTTTATCAAGACTTAGGCGCGTGTCCGCGCCTTTTTTCTCTGAACCATAGCCGGGCTAGAATCTACGCATCGAAATCACATACAGCGAAGGCCAACTTAAGTTAAGTTGCTTTGGTGCATTAACGGAGGGCTCTTGAAACTAGTAATCGACAAAGTCAGCAAGTGCTACGGGGGGAGGGTATGGGCTCTGAGGGATTTCTCCTTGGAACTTGGTCCTGGCGTTCTTGGTCTTCTCGGTCCAAACGGCGCTGGGAAGACCACGCTGATGAATGTCCTCGCCACCATTACTCGGGCCACGACAGGTACCGTGCTCTGGAATGGGACTGATGTGAAGCGACAGCCGGACGCTCTTCGCGCGGTGCTTGGCTACCTTCCCCAGGATTTCGGCGTATACCCGCACCTGAACGCAGTGGAATTCTTGGAATACCTCGCCGCTGTGAAGGGACTGGATGCCACCAGCGCTCGTCGCCGCATCGACGACTTGCTGAAGCTTGTCAACCTTGCCGATGTGCGCAAGAGACCTCTGGGCAGCTATTCTGGTGGAATGAAACAGCGTGTTGGGATCGCCCAGGCCCTGCTTAACGATCCGCAACTGCTGATTGTGGACGAACCAACGGCCGGACTGGACCCTGAGGAACGGGTTCGTTTCCGCAATCTCCTTGCAGACCTCTCCGGCGAGCGCATTGTGATCCTTTCTACGCATATCGTCTCTGACATAGAAGCCGCCGCTATGGAGGTCGCGCTAATCTCACAGGGTACGCTCGTGATGTATGCCTTGCCCGAAGAATTGCTGCGCAGGGCCGAGGGTAAGGTCTGGGAATGGGTTGTTCCCACCAGCGAGACCAATGCTCTAAAGCAACGTTATCAAATCAGCAGCGCCGTCCGCCGCGCCGATGGCACTCACCTGCGTGTGTTGGCAGAATCCTGCCCCAACGGAGCTCAGCCGCTCGCGCCCACCTTGGAGGACGCTTACCTGTACTGCCTCTCCACGCATAGGGCGGGAGGCGCCTCATGAAGTCCCTTTATGTGCTGTATCACTTGATTCGGGCGGACTTTCTGGAACGTACCCGCCGGTACAGCTTCTTGCTCGTGCTGGGGTTTGCGGCTTACGTGGCGTACGGAGTCTTTGCTGGAGACATTGTGGTGCGACTGGACGAGTACCGCGGCCTGTACAACTCCGCCTGGGTAGGTGGCGTGATGACCTGGGTCAGCACGGTCATTCTCAGTCTCGCAGGCTTCTATGTCGTTAAGAACACCATTCTTCGTGACCAAGCGACCCGTGTGGGGCTCGTGCTGGCCACCACCCCGATGCGCAAGAGTTTCTACACTTTGGCCAAGACGTTGAGCAATTTCACTGTGCTGGCTGCGATGGTCGCAGTGCTAGCTGCCGGAGCCGTCGGGCTTGAGCTTGCCCGCGCCGAGCATAGCCATCTCGAGATTGGAACGCTGCTGGCGCCGTTTGTCTGGTTGGCGCTGCCGGCCATGTTCCTGGTCGCCGCTTTGGCTGTCCTCTTCGAGACGCTGCCCGTCTTGCGCGGCGGCGCAGGCAACGTCATCTATTTCTTCGCTTGGGCGACCAGCTTGGGGACTAGCGTCCTCACGGGGTCTGCCGACTGGTTAGGGTACAACCTTCTGCGCCGCAGCATGAGTGCCGCCCTGAAGGCTGCCGATCCAACACACGAGGGTGCGTTCTTTCTCACACTCAACATAAATCCAAATCTTCATGCCAGCCAATCCTTTCTCTGGAACGGCGTCCACTGGACGATACCGATCATCTTCCATCGATTGCTTTGGGTCGCGATCGCGGTGGGAATTGCGCTGCTGAGTTCGCTCTTCTTTCACCGTTTCGATCCAGCGCGGGAGACGTGGCGGTTGAAACCCATGGAGCCTCTCCTTGGCCCGGCCGAAGGCTCGGAATCCATCAGCAGTCCATCTGAAGCGCAAATGTGGACCAGTGCCGCCGGGTCCCTCTCCCCCGTCAAGCGAAAACCCGCTTTGCGACCCATTGTCCTCTCTGAACTTCTTCTGATGCTGAAGGGACAGCGTGTGTGGTGGTACGCCGTAGCGGCGCTCTTGTTCGCGATCAGTCTGCTGATTCCCAACCCCGGTATGCGCGCAGGAGCCGCTGCGATCGCGTGGCTCTGGCCCGTGCTGATTTGGTCGCAAATGGGCGCGCGCGAGGCGCAGAATGCCACCGAGTCGCTGATCTTTTCCTCCGCGTCTCTCCTAAGTCGCCAACTTCCCGCAATGTGGATGGCTGGCGTAGTTGTAGCTCTTTTGACAGGCGGAGGAATGGGCCTGAATCTGTTGTTCAGCCACGACTGGCGCGGCGTAGCGGCTTGGATTGCTGGAGTTTGTTTTATACCTTCGTTGGCACTGGCCTTCGGGGTGTGGACCGGGACAAGCAAGCCGTTTGAGGTCTGCTATACCGCGTTGTGGTACCTTGGCCCAATGCATCACACTGCTGGACTCGACTTCACGGGCGCTGCTCCTACACCAACCAGTCCGATCATGTATCTTGGGGTGACGGTAGTGCTCTTGGCCCTTGCTTATTTCGGTCGGCGAGCTAAACTCGCCTACCCGTGATCGGCCACATGTGTCCCCACCCATGGCAGCATGAGGCGTTGAAATATTTATTGCCGGACATGCGAACCGCGCATCATATTTTTAAGAATTCCAATAACAAGTCAAGTGACCTACGTCACAACTGGGCATGACGCAGGTCACTGACATCCGCTACCAGAACGTCTATTGGTGTTGGTGATGATATCTAAAATGGAAAGCCTAAAGTGGGTCGACAAATACATCGCTCGGACCCAGTGTTGGTTTGCCTTCTTGTGCAGAACCCACTTGCCTCCCGGTATGTAGAGGGCATCCTGAAGAATGCTTGGGACATCGCGATTATTAGGCAGGAGAAGGTACCGGAGCCGGATAGTTCCTTGCACTGTTTACCTATGGTCTTCATTGTTGACGAGGGGGTACCCACTGCTCCCGATCAAAGGCAGTTACGCTTATTGCGAGCGGCAGTTCCCGGTGCACGGATTCTTGCCCTTGGCCGGGAACTCCCAAATCGAGCAAGATGGCATTTCTTAGCTGGCCTTGACGGTTTTGTGACTTATGACCGGGTCACCAGGGACCTGGCAGCGGCCATCCGAGCCGTTTGGCGAGGCCGCCTCTGGATGCCTCGGGATGTCGTTGACCAGTTTGCGCGGTGGGGACTTGGGGTCTCTCGCTCCTCGCAACGCGATGGGTTGAAGAGCCTGACACAACGTGAGTTAGCAGTTATCCGCTTGGTCAGAGGAGGACTTTCCAATAAGGAGGCTGGCACCACCTTAGGCATTAGCGCGCGCACGGTCAAGTTCCACCTTGCCAATGTGTTTGTTAAACTTGGCGTCAATGATCGGTATGCCGCGATTGACGTGGCATGCTCAGCTGGTGTCGTTCAAGATGGCTCGTCGGCGACGGACCCTATTCCCAAAGCGCCGAAGTTCCAACGTCCATCGAACTTCCGCGAAGGAGGTCTGTCTGAAATGACTTCGGTGTTCGTTGTCCGCGCGTATAAAAAGTTGAGGAATTCGACGTTAGCCAGTTGAACGAGGACCAGGCGAAGAATTAGCTTTTCGTATTCGGCGATCTGGGTGAGGCCAGACAAACAGACATTCTGGCAGACGCGCGGCCGAGGTGGACGGCGTTGTCACAGACGGCAGCGAGCCAGCCTTTAGTAGCTTTTCGGCGCAGCGTTCCAGAATTAGTTCCCATGAGGCACAGCTTCACCGTTCTGCTCAGCATCGACACAACGAGAAGATGGCTTTGTCTGTCTTTCTCCTGTGGCTCCGGTCCTCGTTGTCAGCAGCGATGGAACTTCTTCTGGTGCCACTGTGTTCGTTCCTACCCTCCCCATTGGGCACTGCTCGGGATAATTCTTGGGCCGGGCAGCTTCGCGTCTTCTGCTTTTCCGGTTCCTCCCAACAGATTTTCTGATGCAGCGCCGAAGATTTGTTGTGTCCCTCCCAAAGAACAGCCGCTCGCTTTGGGAGCAGTATCCACTAGCTTCCGGTTGCCTCAATTAAAGGACAGAAACGGAGCAAATCATTAATATTGTCCGTTTAATCGGTTATCTCGGCAAGAAGCCGGAGCACAACACCGTCAAAGCGTCGGGCCGCAAATACGTGGTTTTCTCGCTTGCGACTCTGCGGTCGTGGAAGGGCGCAGAACGAAGGAAGAATCGCACTCTAAGACGAAGTGGCATCGCGTCGTCGTCGTATGGAAATTAGACCGGCATTTCAACCGGATCGTTTAAGAGTGCGGAGGTTCCAACACGCTACCCCAGTCTTCTCCAAAACACTGCCGCAGGACTCTAGTGACATGGATGCATGCAACGGCAAAAGTGCAAACTGGCCTGAGCCCAGAAGCCGGTGATTGAAATGCGACACAAAGGATTCCCCTTGCTTACCGAGCCGAGAGAGCGTTACGCTTAACTCGGTTACCGAGGTGAGTCAATGAGTAAGCCCCCCGATTTAGTCCAGGGCACACTGGACATGCTGCTGCTGAAGATCCTCGCTCTTCAGCCCTTCAATGGTTTCTCCGTCAGCCAGCGCTTGATGCAAGTGTCGGGCGATGTTCTACAGGTGAGTGACGGGTCACTATATCCAGCGTTACACAAACTGGAAAGAGAGGGCTGGATAAAATCGGAGTGGAAACTTACGGAAAACAACCGGCGCGCGAAGTTCTATGCGTTGACCAGGTTCGGCCGCAGGCACCTTGAGAAGGAAGCACAGAATTGGAACCGTCTCGCGGCGGCGATTTCGAACGTGGTCGGTCTAGAAGAGACATAAAGGCGGTGCGAGGGAGGAGAAATGATGCGGCTAGGGAATTGCATTTACACATTGACGATGAAGCTGCGCTCCCTCTTTCATCGGCAGGACGTAGACCAAGAACTCGATGAGGAACTCCGCAACCACATTGAGTGCAAAACTGAGGAAAACATTGCAAAGGGAATGACGGCCCGAGAGGCGCGTCGGCTGGCGCTCCTGGATATGGGCGGGATCGAAAAGGCCAAGGAAGAATGTCGCGACGTACGCAAGGTGAACTGGATTGAAGACCCTGTGCACGACTTGTACCATGGATTCCGAGTATTGCGGAAGTCTCCAAGCTTTACTGCGGTCGCAGTGCTGACGCTCGCTTTGGGGCTGGGCGCAGTGAACACGATTTTCGCGCTTGCGCAAACTGTGCTACTCCGTCCATTGAACTATCCGCATTCCGACCGGATCGTTGTGGTTTCCCAGAATCTGGCAGCTCTTGGTTCCGGCCCCAGCGTAGCCAATTTGCGTGAGTTTCAGCGCTGGGAGCAGTCCGGTCTGTTTGAACACGCCGCGGCGATTGAGACGGCAGACTACGTCCTGCTTGGGACTGA
Source organism: Candidatus Acidiferrales bacterium (assembly GCA_963702915.1). Lineage (GTDB taxonomy): Bacteria > Acidobacteriota > Terriglobia > Acidiferrales > UBA7541 > Acidiferrum. The sequence goes on along the minus strand of OY969770.1, from coordinate 2,931,182 downwards.
ATGGACTGAGCGGATCCTCGGTGTTCGTGTAACCCCGGATTTCTTTCAGGTTTTCAGAGTGCAGCCCTTCCTGGGGCGGGGGTTCGTGGCTGCTGATGCGACGCTGGGCCAGGATAATGTCATTATTCTCAGCTACCAGCTTTGGCTGAGATCTTTCGGGGGAGATCGCAATGTCGTCGGAAGATCGATTCGGATGACTGACGGGATGCTAACTGTGATCGGGGTGATGCCGCAACGGTTCGATTTTCCTCGCTTGGCGGACGTGCGAACGATCATGTCCTGGGCGCCCGACCAGTCCGAGTTCTGGACGCCGTTGCCTGTCACCGAGAAGCTCATGCAGCAGGGTAATTTCAACTACTACGTACTCGGTCGACTGAAGGACGGAGTGACCACGCAGCGCGCTGCCGGGCAGTTCCAGGCGAGCGCGGTACAGATGTTTCGCGATAAGGAGGTGCAGGAACCATCCTACCGAGAGATACTTGAACGGATCATGGCGTCCTTGAGCGTCAACGTCGTGCCGCTGCGAGACTCGATGTCTTGGGGGATTCGCGAGCCCCTGTGGATGCTGCTCGCTGCGGGGGGGCTGCTGCTGGTGCTAGTCCTATTCAATCTGGGCAACTTGCTGCTCACGCGCAATGTGAGTCGGCTGCGGGAGTTTGTAGTGCGAGAGACGCTAGGGGCGACGCGTCGGCGACTCTTCCGGGAGAGCCTCGCGGAGCAGGTTCTAGTGGTCGCCGCGGCCGCCGTCATCAGCCTGCTGCTGTGTGAGTGGGCTCTTTCGGTCATTCGGAGCATTGCGGTGGCGCGCCTGCCGCGGCTCTACGAGCTGAGGATCGACACGCACGTCGCCGTGTTGCTCGTCGGGATCTCCTTGGCGATCTCGATCATCTTCGGAGCCGTGCCGCTGGTTGTGCTGCCAAACTCCGCGATCAGTTCCCTCCTCCTGAGCGGAGGCCGGACTTCCACAGCGGACCGGCGCACGAATCAGCTCAAATCCGTTCTGATGGTCGCGCAGATCGGGGTGTCGATGGTTCTCTTGATCGGCTCCGGGCTGCTTATCGAAAGCTTTATCAATGTCACGAGTATTAATCCTGGGTTCGACCCCCATAACTTGCTGAATATTTCCGTGTATCTCAATCCTAAGGCGAATAAAGACCCGGCTAAGCGGCTGGGGCACCTTCGTGAACTCCTCGATGCATTCCGCGGCATTCCTGGAGTAGAGTCGGCTGCAGTTGTTAACCACATTCCCTTAACCGGCGAAATAGACATCCATGACGTACACGCTGTCGCCGGAGCTTCTTCCTCTTCGGGCGAGAGAGAGGGCGCCGAATACCGCCTAGTGGACGCGAGCTACTTTCGGACGATGCGCATCGCGCTTGTTGCTGGGCGTGAGTTTCGCGAGGACGAACCGCAAGGATTTGCAGTAGTCAACCGCAAGATGGCTTCAAATCTGTGGCCAAATGAAGACGCTGTGGGGAAACAGTTCCGGGATGGAGACAATCCGCCACTCACTGTGGTTGGAATTGTTGAGAATATCCATGACGGTTCTCTGGAGCGCGAGCCTAGGATGCAATTCTATCAGCCGCTGGCGGCAAATCCTTGGAGCGATCAGTTCATGATCCGGACACGCGGCGATCCAGCCGCCGTCTTACCCATTGTGGAACAAATTGTGTGGCACCTCGATCCGGAGGAGCCGGTCAGCCATCCTCAGATCATGGAGCGCCTGCTTCAATCAACGACCCTCGACAGGCGCTTCGGGGCCGGTTTGCTGACTGGTTTTGCCGCTGCCGCTCTCTTCCTCGCGACCATCGGGTTGTTCAGCATTGCTTCTCTTTCCATGGCGCAGCGCACGCGCGAGTTCGGCATTCGTGTGGCGCTGGGCGCGCAAAGAGCCGACCTCCTAAGGCTGGAACTGTTGCGCACTCTCGCTATCGCTTCGTCGGGCCTCGCTTGTGGAGTCGCCGCCTCACTGGCCTTGGCGAAGACAGTAGGACGCTTTCTCTATGGCGTGACGGCCTGGAACCCGGAGGTCTATGGCGGGGCAATTCTTGTGCTGATGGTGTCGACGTTTGTGGCGGCTTGGCTTCCCGCGCGGTGCGCAGCGAAGGTCGATCCTATGGTCGCCTTGCGCTATGAATAATTGGAGCCCAGGTCTCAGACTACTGATCATCACGTTCGACTCTAGCTAAAGGAGGTCGGCCGAGTCGCCAACGCGATCGGCACGGTTAGTTTCGGCGTGGACAATGGTCGGCGAAGGCTTCCTGACTAAATCCCCGTTTCGTATGCAATTCCCTGATTCTCCTTGCGAGGGCGTTCAGCACCTGTTTCATCCAAAGCAGTGTGGGCGTGAACTCGCAGCCGAGGGGCGGCGCTAAAGATGGGCGAGCTCCTTTTAGCGCATTTTGGGATCGGTGTTTTTAGCCGCAATCGCAGCAGTGAGTTTCGTCTCTTTCATCTCGCGAGCCTTGCTCTGGTTTTCGAGTCCCCGAACGACTAAGTACACGCTACCGACAAGCGCCGCGACTATTTCGAGGGACATTCGGTGCTGCGCCTTGTACATAATGACGACGTAGCAGCTTGTAAGAGCAAAGATCGTCTCCAGCCTCGCATAGAACATCAGCTGCTTCACCTTGAGCCGGAACAAGCCGAACCCAACCAACGCGAGAATCGTCGTTTCGGCCAGCGCAAACCTGCGGAGGCCAAAGAACCCCTGCAGCCTGAGGTAAAACCAATTCGGGGTCGGGGTCTCCCAAAGCTTCGAAAATGAGAATTCGGTCCATATCGATACTCCAATGCCTACCAACAGCATGGTGATGCAAAAGCCGATGATTGGCGCCGGGCTTCCCCAGCGTTTCTTTGCGTTGTGTCTCGCCAAAACTCCGGCCGGCTGTGAAATCAATAACATAGCTGGGGTCATCTCACCAGCGTTCTATTATAACTCCAGGCCATGTCTCGATTCCTCGGATTGTGCCTCGGAACGCTGGTTCGCCTGTTTCACGCGAGGCGAAATCTCCTTGTCGAGAATCTGGTATTACGTCAACAACTCGCCGCGTTGAAGCGGCGGGATCCGAGGCCAAGACTCGGGGTGATGGACAAGCTCTTTTGGGTCGCAGTCCGTCGGTTCTGGTCACAGTGGAAACAAGCCCTCATTGTTGTCACGCCGGAAACGGTGGTGCGCTGGCACCGGGCCGGCTTCCGACTGTATTGGGGACTGCTTTCGAAGGTGAAAAAGCCGATCGGAAGAAGGCAGACGTCGAAGGAAGTTCGGCAGTTGATTTTCCGCATGGTGGCTGAGAATCCCACCTGGGAGCACCCCGCATCCATGGCGAGTTGCTCATGCTCGGTTTCGACATCTCAGAGAGAACCATTTCTCGCTGGATGAAGCGGGCTCCGAGAGACCCTGAGCCGGCCAAACGTTGGCTCGCCTTTCTGCGCAACCATCGGGAAGCCATCGCAGCGATGGACTTCTTCATCGTTCCGACGATGACGTTCGGCGTACTGTACTGCTTCTTCGTCATTGCCCACGACCGTAGGCGCATTCTGCACTTCAACGTCACGAAGTATCCGACGAGCTTGTGGACCGTCCAGCAGTTGCGGGAAGCGTTTCCATTCGAGTCGGCTCCCCGGTTTCTGATCTTCGACCAGGATGGTAAGTATGGACTCGAGGTGCCCGCAGCCATTCGATCCCTCAAGATTAGGCCCGTGCGCACCTCCTTCGAAAGCCCGTGGCAGAACGGCGTGGCGGAGCGTTGGGTGGAAAGCTGTCGACGAGACCTGCTCGACCACATCATTGCAGTGAACGAACGCCATCTGAAGCGTCTGCTCTCCGAATACGTCGGCTACTACCACGAGGATCGCACGCATCTTGGACTGGGGAAGGGAACCCCCGACTACAGAATTCGCTCCACGAAGTCGGGGCGCGTCCTTTCTCATACGCGACTCGGCGGGCTGCATCATCGTTACGATCGAGCGGCTTGATCCGGGACCGACTTTACAGGCTCCCGATCACGCCGGACCACTTCATCCCCAATGTATATACCGGACTCCGCCACGGCTGTTACCGTAGAAGATCTGGGCGTCGTTTGACGATTTTACGTTTCGCATTCAACGTTTTGTGGCCTGGGAATGCTCCGTTTGAGGCGGGGATGAGATTATGGCGAGGGACAGGACACCAGTTTGGTGGATAAATACAGCCTGTTCGTTCTGGTGGGAGTCAAGGCGTGGATTGATTCCGAGCGCAAGGAGCGGCGGACCTTCCACGCCAATGGTGACGGAACTTTTGTCGTGGATGGCCGAACCTTGAATCTCAAGAAAAGAATGGTGAAATGGGTCAGTCATACGATTGACTAGCCTGCCCAATTGGACGAATGCGATTCCGTATGCAGAAAAACCCGGTTAACCCCTGGTGACAACATTGGCGTTCAAGCCGAGGTCGGGGAAAAGCAACCCGTGCATTTGACTAAACATGATTTTAGGCGGTGTCTGGGTCAAATTGTTCCCACAATTATTCCCAAGTTTTGGCATGAACCCCCTGTTTTGAGATTAAAAATTGGGTATACTTGCAGTAGCCCCACTCAGCTTCGAATCTCGCTCAACGTCATTAAGCGTTCCGAATTATGATCGCGGCGCCCGTAGACCGGCGGAAGCGCCCGGTTGTAAGGAGTCTATCGGAACCGCACAGGGCCCAAAACGTGCGTGGAGAGACAGGATCGATCAATGAGTTCAAATCGGTCAGGGTTAAGTACCTGCGGTGTTAGAGCTGTCCGAATGAGACAAAGCTCAACCGGAATGTCTGCATGTCAGGTCGGCAGTCAGTGTCGCTTTGACTCTGTCTTTCGGATTAAGGTCAACATGCAAACCTTCGATTAGGAGATCAGATGAAAACAGCATTCCATGCCGCCGAATGCATCGGAGTCGAAGGGAGACTGCGTAATGCAGTTGTTGTAGTGGAAGATGGGGTTGTCATGTCTGTAGGAGCGCGCCAGCAAACGGCCGTCCCCTCAACGGCTTCCGTGGTCGATCTTGGAGATGGCCTCCTCGTTCCGGGTTTCATCGATATGCACATTCACGGGGGAGCAGGGCACGACGTTATGGAAGGAACCCCGGAAGGCATCGCTGTGCTTGAGCTGAACTTGGCCAGACATGGCACGACCTCCTACTGTCCAACGACCGTCAGTGCCCCCGTCGATACGACGCTCCGCGCTCTGGAGCACCTTGCGGATGAGATTGAGGCTGTCGCGAGACGTGACACGCATGCACTGCGTGCACGACCACTGGGTGTTCATTTGGAAGGTCCCTTCATTAGCAAACAGATGGCAGGCGCGCACCCCTTGGAGTGCATCACTGAGGCGTCGGTCGAGTCATTCAATCGTCTTTGGCAGGCCGCTCGAGGCCATGTAAAGGTCATCACCATCGCCCCGGAAGTTGCGGGCGCAGAAGCAGTAATTCGCGAAGCGGCAAGCCGCGGAGTCTGCGTTAGCCTCGGGCATTCAAACGCCACGCTTGAAGAGACACGTCGCGGTATTGCGGCAGGCGGCCGCCATGTGACGCATTTATTTAACGCCATGCGCCAGCTGGACCACCGCGAACCGGGCATCGCCGGGTACGCGCTCGTGGAGGACAGCGTATCTGCCGAGATGATTGTGGACGGCGTTCATGTCAGTCCAGAAGTTGTGAAACTGTTCCTAAAGGCGAAGGGAAATCGGGGCGTGCTGGTAACGGATGCGATCAGCGCTACCGGTATGCCGGACGGTCGGTATCAATTAGGTGGCTTTGAGGTCGAAGTGAAAGGGGATGTCTGCATGTCTCATGGCAAGCTTGCCGGAAGCGTGCTGACATTGGACCGCGCGGTGCGCAACGTAATGAAGTTCACTGGGATTACTCTCGATACCGCCCTGCAGATGGTTACGGTCAGTCCGGCGCGCGCACTGAAACTTTATGGCCGCAAAGGTGTGATCGAGCCTGGTGCAGACGCGGATTTCGTTCTCCTGACGGCCGATGGCCAAGTGTGCCGAACAATCGTGGCAGGCGTGTCAGGATAGTTTGCACATCAACAATGAAGCGCGACGAGCCACGAGTACTGAGAAAGACTTATGGTCTTCTCCGACATCCATGATAGGTCTGTGTCAAGAGGCAAAAAACCTCTCCCGACGCGCTCGGGAGGAGCGCGGTGTAAATTCTCTTTCTTCGTTTCAGGACGTGTGTTGGCCTCTCGGCCGCGGTTCCTATTTGCGAATAGAACCAGACATCCATTGGCGGGCGCAGCTCGTCTGGCTGCCCAGCAAGATTGAGTTTGTGTGTTCCTGCCAGTCTCGAAACAAATCAACGGGAGCATCGTGACTTTGTGTTCTCGTGCTCAGTCGGTTTAAAGGCAAGACCTGGCAGGCCTCGCGCTGAAAAATTTGGTTCTGTCTGGCCTAGCCTACGCAGCTGCGCAGGTGTCGCGGTCCAGCACCAGAAAATGCGTCTGCCCGCGGTCCACGGCCATCAGATACGCCACTAGTTTCCGGGCCACCGCCAGGGTGGCGCGATTGGCATGGCCCTTTTGTTTCTCCCGGTCATAGAGCAGCGCCAGCGTCGGGCTGTAGCGTGGGGCCATCTTAGCCGCTTCGATTAGCGTGGTCTGCAGGTGCTTGTTGCGCTGCTTCGACAGCGGCGTGCATTGCACGCGATCCGCCGAACTGTGCTGGTCCCCACACAAGCCGCAGTAGCTCGCGGCCTTCTGGATGGACGAGAACCGTTGCACCTGGCCGATTTCCAGCGCCCTGGTGAGTGCCGTGATCGGCCCAATCGCGGGGATGCTCATCAACCGCTCCACGCGTTCGGCCAGCAAGCGATCCTGCTGCAGCGAGTGGATCAGAGCAGCTTCCATTTTCCCCAGCCGCACCACCATCTCGCGGCATTGGCGCAGCAGCGAGCGCAGCCCCGGATCAATGTCTGGGTTGCTGGCTACTAGTTCGCGGAAATAGCCGACCTTGTGCAGCTTCTGCTTGTTGTAGCCAACACCAGCTTCCATCAGCAGCGCAGCGATCTTAATTTTTATCTGCACCATCTGGCGCACTAACAGGTTGCGGTAACGCAACATGCGACGCCGTTCGCGAATGGCCGTCGGAGCCATGTAAGACTCGGGCAAAAAAATCACATCGCAGGCAGTAGCAAATCTTGTTGGCGTCGATTCGGTCGTTTTTCTTTTTCGCTGCGGCAATGGCCCGCAGCATCAGGGGATGCGCCACTTTCAGCGCGGCGGCGTGTGGCTTGAGGCGATCGTAGATCCAGCCCGAGAACATCGTTGCTTCCATCGCCGCACTCCACGGCTGCGGCAAGTTTTTCATCCAATAGTCCAGATCGTGGCGGGTGGCGGGAATCCATCCTTCAGCAAATACCTTGCCGCTACTGTCTTTCACGCAATAACTGATCTTCTGCTTGTGAAGATCCAGGCCAATATAATACATAGGTCCCATGAGCAGCCTCCTTGGTGTTTCTGAATCAGCGTCCGCTGAGTTCAGCTTTTCTACACCAAGCGCTCCTCCCTTGACCTATTCATTCAAACAAAGAGGTAGGTTCCACCACATGGCGGATACGCAGGTCGAATGCGCTTTGTGATGATCAGCCCATTTACAGCAATCTATGAATTTCTCAAATACTGGATGCTGAGGTGTCGCCGAAATGTAATATTATCCCTGACTGTACATTTTGCATGCTTCAGCGAGCCGTCCCGGCAATTTGAGGGCTGGAGGCTGGGCCTGCACTTCCGGGAGAGCGCATGCCCGATCGCATAGCTATAAAACGAGAAGTGGGACAGGCAGCACCACGGCAAAAATATGGGCATTTGCTCGAGGAAATCGCACGAGAAGCGGACGCAATCGCACTGCACTATTTCCGTGCGAGCGAAATGCCAACAAGCCGCAAGAAGGACGGAACGGCAGTGACGCAGGCCGACTTCGAAGTCGAAACCATGGCCCGCGCCAAGGTGGCCGCCAGCGGATTAACGCTAGAGGTTCTGGGCGAGGAGATGAGCGAGAAGGGTGAGACGGCACCGACCCCTTCCTGGCGCACGCGGTTAATAGTCGATCCAATTGATGGGACCGAGGAGTTTTCAAGAGGAATACCCATCTTCGGCACGTTACTGGCGGTCGAAGAACAAGGCGAGATTGTTGCGGCGCTCGTCAGCGCCCCGGGACTGCGAACCCGCTGGTGGGCATATCGCGGCGCAGGCGCATTTCGGGACGGCCGGCGCATTCTCGTCTCGCATGTCGCATCGTTGGTCGATTCAGCCGTGTTCACTCCAGGCACCGATCCGAGGGTGGATGCCGGCGCGCGTGTGAGGATTCGAGCACTTGGGGACGCCGCACGCACCTGCCGTGGTCTCGGTGGCTTCTGGCAGCACATGCTCGTTGCTGAGGGATGCATCGAGGCGGCTCTCGACTGGATCGCGAAGCCATGGGATCTTGCACCACTGATCCTGATCGTGGAGGAAGCGGGAGGTAGTTCAACGTCGCGAAGCGGAGATCGCTCCATTTACCAGGGGAACCTGCTCAGCACCAACGGCAGGATCCACCGGGAGGCACTGGCGCTGCTACAGCCCTCTGAACACAGATAGGGCACAAGCAGAGTTAGCGCACATCGCCCTATCCTCGCTGGCTCTGGCCAATAACGAACGCTGCGACGATCAGCACCCCACTGCCGCCGAGCATGCGGTAGAACGCCGCTGAGGTTGCGTTTTTCCATTCGCCTAGTACTACTCCCCACACGTTTGAGGTCAGAATGATCAGTGCCACAAAGATCGGCCAACCAAAGCTGTTCCCCAGACGACCTAGGCCGAAAGCGCTCCGGCCGTACATGAATACACTGGAGATCCACAACAGGCTCATGGCTGTCACCTGCAGAGCGTCGAGACTGGCCATCCCCTGCCGGAAAATCCCCAGTGAACGATCGCTGACCACACGTGAGAAGCAGTATCCTGCCTGCACCACCGCTGCAGCGCAGAGAAAAACCGCCCACGCTAGATAAATGTCGACCGGAAAGATCTGGTTCGCAGGAACCTCACTGGTTTGCCTGAGCAGATCGGTCCCGTATTGAATACCGAAATTCAGGGTGGGTGCGAGCACGCCCCCGATAAGTGCAATCAGCAATCCTAATCGGAATCGAGCTGGATTCGACTCGCCAGAGTTCTCCTTTTTTCCACCAGCTTGAGCACACAGGATCACTCCCAACACCATCAAAGCGAGGCCTAGAAGGAACAACCAATCCGCGGTGGATTGTAATCGAAATGCCCCTGCCCAGACCATGGGGGCTAACGCACCCAGCACAATCGAGAGTCCCAGTTGAATCGCGAAGCCGAGGGCAATGCCCAACAGATCCACCGCCACGCCATAAAGTAAGGATGCAATCCCGAACAGTAAACCCCACCCGATCAGGATCAGCCATCCTCGCGGCTGAATCCGGGCCACGATTCCCAGCCAGTGAGGCACCGCGACAATCGCGACAATCCACGGAATCACACCCATGGCAAGAAGCGAATGGAATGTCCAGACGTGATTGAACTTCCACGTCCGCGCCGTTTTCAAGGGAACGGCGAAGGTTCCGTTCAGCAAACCTGCAAGGATGACCCCGGTCCAACTCAACATAAGCAAGTCCGTTATCGCAGCCGCGGGGCAACCCTCGCGACATACTCGTCAAAAACCTCGTGATTGTTCTCCGGGCCAACGCTGACGACATTGGGAGAAACGAAAACACGGAAGTGTATTTTGCGAGAGGCGAGATCCGCCGCTATTTGCGCCACGAGTGACATCGAGATGGCGGTTCCTGCCAGCGTTGAGCTTGCCGCCACCGGGGTCCCGCCCACGTCAACCAGGGAATCCTGTGGCGGGCAACAGTTGTCAATCACGACGTCACCCAGGTCGGCAAGTTTCTTGCCGCTTGAGTGCGTGGCATGGGCGATTTTGGCATTATCGAGAGAGGTGACGGCGATGACTCTCAGTCCATGCGATTTCGCGTATAAGGCCACATCGATTCCGGCCGCATTCACACCTCCATGGGAATAAATCACCATGATGTCAATCGGCTCAAACTTGAAGTTGCTGAGAAAAGTTGCGACATAGCCTTCCGTGCGCTCTAGCTTAAGCAACTCGCGTACGCCGCCCGAGCCGAGAACCTGTGTCCACATGAGCCGCGAATCCAACAAGGGATGAAATCCGGCGAAGCTGCCATAACGCGGAAAAACATCGAGGACGGGAATCACGGAGTGGCCGCTTCCGAACAAATGAACCAGACCTTTTTGGGCGATCGAGTCGGCGGCCAGGCTCGCGGCCCTTTTGATGTTTTCAAGTTGCGTCGAACAAATTCGGTCGTAAACCTTTTGCGCTTCCGCGAAGTACTTTTCGGCTGACATGCTTCCTTTCCTCCAATCTCAAAAATGCGTACCGTGCAGCGCCCAGAATGCCCACCTTTTCTCCCAGACACGATCTCACCACGCGAACCTGCTTTGTCGCGAGCGGTTGACCCCACTGGCGCATGGCCCGACGGAGAGGCACGAGAATCGCGTTTCCGATGCCGGCCAATCCGCCGCCCAACACAACAACGTCCGGATTCAGCAGGCTCACAATGTTAGCTACGCCGAGGCCGAGATTCGTTCCTACCTCGTGCAGCACCCGACGTGCTGCTGGGTCGCCACGCCGGGCTGCTGCGGCTACGATCTGCGCAGTGACCTTTGCTCCATTCCGCTCTGCCAGGAAGCCAATTAGGCTCCCAGCATGTTGTTTGAGAGCACGCTGGCCAAGTCTAGCCACGGCCGGCCCTGCACCCAGCGCTTCGAAACAACCCACGCGAGCGTATTCCGGCTTCCACGCGCGGTCGATTACCATCCAACCTGCGGCTCCCGCGACGCCGTGGGCCCCAGAAATCAACCTACCCTCCGAAATTAATCCCGCCCCAATGCCTGTTCCGACTGTTAGAAAAACCAGATTGCGGACCCTGCTTCGCGCGCCCGCCCCAAGCCATGCCTCGGCCAGGGCTTGCATATTGCGGTCGCCTTCGACAAACGTTGGGCGTTGCAGGACCTTCTCGAGCAGGGATGTCAGCGGCGTCTTTGACCATCCCGGGAGGTTCGGTGCCCACACGGTTTGGGTTCGTGGATCGAATGCCCCCGGTACGCCAACTCCGACCGCAGCAACCTTGGGCCAAGGTACCTTGGCCGCGCTCACGGCCGCGTGGGCGACATCCAAGAGCGCGGCCAAGTCCTTTCTGGCACCCCTGGCGGGAGTCGGCAGCCGCACGTCGGACAGGACGTCTCCGCGAGAACTGACCACTCCGCCGGCTATCTTGGTTCCGCCTAGGTCTAAACCCAGTGTTAATTGGCTGGTCATCGTGTATCCGCTATGTTGATTTGAACTTCAGTCCACAATTCAAGAACGGTCATTTTCGAGCATAGCGAACCACCCAAATGCTGTTTGCGGGAAGCTGTTTCGTCAGAATCAGGCGCCCGTCGGATTGGCTGAACGACACCGCTTGTTCGTCGTTCAGGCAGTGAGCGTCGCTCACCGTCCACGGAACATTGACGGCAATTTTCGCATGTGCCGGATGGTCAGCATGGTTGAAGGCAAAGAGAAACTGCAGGCCATCGGCGACCAATCTGCGAACTTCCAGTTGAGAGATGTTGTCACCCGAGATTGTGACTTCCGGTTTGACCCCGGCCGCCTGGGCGAACGCCAGCAAAAGCTGTTTGGCGCGGTCCTCGTGCTGGCGCTGGTATGCCATGGCCAAGAACGAACCCACAATGATTGTCTTGCCCTTGCCGTAGGTGTTCTCAACAATGGCCGGAGCGCCATCGGTAAAGTGCGCCAAGACACGCGCGCCTGGCAAAGGTTCAAGATCTTCTTCGAAAGCTTCCGCGATCGCTCTGCTGCCTGGCACCCAGCCCGGTAGCCCCACGTTAGAATCAAGAACGATTTCGGGCTTGTCCACAGGGCGAATCGCCTTCTCGCGCGCCCCAAAAACCTTCGTGAGTCCCATGCCGGGAACCTCATCACTCGAGAAGCCGCGCTCATCGTTCCACGCTAGACGCGCCTCTGCGACGACTGTGCCACCGTTCTGGATGTAACGCGTGAGGCCCTCCGTCACATTTCTGGAAATCATCACGGGGAAGGGCACATAGAGAATTTTGTACTGACTGAGCTTGTCGTGGATCACATCATTGGGATGGACGAAGTCCACCGGGATCTGCTGCTCGAAGAAGGCGCGGTGCACACCCATGAGTGAGTCGCGTGTAGCATTGCCGAGCTTGGAAAGAGAAGATTCCGAGCCACCGACCATATAGGAGAGGCGATTGAACAGCACAGCGACCTGCGCGCGAGCTGGCCGGGCGGAGAGAAGTTCGCTGCCGGAACTCTCGATTTCCTGTGCCGCTTTACCCGCAGCCCGCGCACGGGGCGTCAAACTACCATCCAGGTTGATGAGACCGTACCCGTTGGATTCGAAGCCCGCGTTCATGGGATACCAGGCGTACACGGAAATCTCTTTGGCACCGTGCGCAAGTACTTTCCAAAGCCAGAACTCCTCGTCGTGTGAATCGACCGGATCCGCGATGCGCATGCCGGTCACTCCCTGGCCCGCTTGCAGCTCGCCAATCCAGAATCCCTTGCCGGAGCTCAGACCGGCCGAACGCGTGAAGTCGAGTCCAGCCGCAAGCATTTGATAAGACCAAGGACGCGGAGAATCTGAATGCTTTGGATACAGAGATGTGCCGAATGCATCGGCGCTCTCGGACATCTTGAAGTCGTCAGGCTCGCCAAAGCCATCGGCCGGCGAAGTAAAGAGTGCCGGGCCGGCGGCATGACTCGTGATGGGGTGCGTTGGGTCAGCGCTGCGGATGGCATCCACGCGGGTGCGCAGGTCGCCGGCCAGCTTGTCGTCGATAAAGGCCCGCCAGTCGAGATAATCGGTGTAAGAGAGAATCGTGGAAGCACGCGGCGGCTCCACCTGGTCCCAGCGCTCGAACCGGCGATACCAGGCGGCATTGAGGGCGTCCAGCGTGCCGTATTTCTCCTTCAGCCAGGCGCGGAAACGGGCCTGGGACGACGGGCAGAAACAAAACTCAGCGTTGTAAAGGGATGGGAAGTCGGCCCAGTTGATGACGTGTGGCTCGCTCCAGCAGTCCCAGCCGTAAAGCGCCGGGAATTTGTTCGCTTCTGTCGAGAGGGTCGTGAGGAATTTCACGATCTCGGCGCGGACACCAGCGTGATCAATGCAAAACCCAGGCGCGGCCTGGGAGGTGATGACCGCGCCGCTACGGTCCACGAAACGGCCGTCGGGGTATTTTTCACCTACCCAGTCAGGTGCGGAGTCGAGATAAACCTGCACTACCACTCGCAGTCCACGCTCCTGGGCCAAGCGCATGAGGAGATCAAGGTTCTGGAAGTCGAACTCACCTGGCTTCGACTCTGCGGTGGCCCAATCTACCCAGCATTTCACGGTGTTAAAGCCTACCGCTTTGATCTGATCAAGGTCCTTGCCCCACCGCTCGGCACTCGAGGAATCCAGGCGTTCGAGCATAGGGGCGCGAGCCTTACCTCCCCCGTACCACACGGCCACCGGGTAGAAGTCCGCAGGTTGCGTGGCAGAGGTGGGTACCTTTGTTTTCCCTCCTGCGCACACAAAAGCGAGTTGCAGTGCAACGAGCGCGCCTACGATCCACCACCGTATTCCCTTGTTCTTCATACTGACACCCTCCATCCCTGACGTACGACCGGGGCTTGTCCCGGCCAAGGCCGACCGTTTGCCGTGAAGGCGTGAAGAGGTCCACGAGCGCGCCCCAGGCGTCAAGCGACACGGCCCGCGCGGTGGCACCGCTTCCTAGCGCCGTTAGGCCTGCCGGCTTTCACTTCACCAGAGGAACTTAAGGCCAAACTGAATGTCGCGAGGGCTCCGAGCGGCAATGGCGCTGCCAAAACCGGGAACCCCGAACGTAGTGTCCAGAGTGGAGAACTGGGTGTGATTCCAGGCGTTGAAGAATTCAGCGCGAAATTGGAGTTCACTTTTTTCTCCAAAGGATTTGCCACGGAGCCAAGGCATCTCAAATTTCTTATAAGCAGAGAGATCCCAGTTGTTGACCCCGGGCTGACGGATCGTATCAGGAGCAGCATCACCGAAGGTTCCGGCAGCCGGTAATGTAAAGACAGCCGTATTGAAGTAATTATCCACGGTACGGCTGCCACGCGAGAGATTGGGGTTCCCGGACTCATTCGGGAGTTCGCAGCCGCCGAATTCGCTGCCAATGCCTGCATTATCGAATGGGATGCAGGCACTGGTAGGTTCACCGCTCGCGAAGGTTGTGATACCGCTGACTTGCCAGCCCTTCAACAAAACGCCAGCAAGCCCAGTTCGGTTGTCGAAAAACGGAATCTGCCAGATGTAATTGATGACCAGATCCTGAGGCAAGTCGATGGGGGACCAACCCACGTTGCTTTCGGGATTGTAGGCGTTCTGTATGGGAGAGGCGCCGGCGCCGTTCTGGTCATTCGGTGCGTTCGAGATCGAGTGCGAGAACGTGTACGCAACCTGAAGCTGTAAACCATGCGTTAGGCGCCGATTGAGCGAAACCTGCAGGGAATTATATCTTGAAAAACCTTCCCGCTCGTTCAACATGATCTCGTTGTAGCCGACGTAAGGGCGATACAGGTTATCGGGCGCACCCTGAGCCACGGCGAGTTGATCCTGAGGAGACACCTGATTGATGTCCCGGTTCAGTCCCAAATGTACTTGATGGCTCCCGACGTAATCAATTTCAAGAGTCGTATTCGCGACGGGGGCATACTGCAGCCCCAAGCTGTACTGGTAGCTGACACCGTTCTGGCGCTTAATGTCCAAAGCCGTTAAGCTCGGGGTAGGCTCCGGGGTTCCGGGTGCGACGGGACCAATCTGCGAGAACGTCACATTGCTGAGCACCGCTGTCTCGTCCCACGGCGGATTCGCACCGATGTTCACAAGGTGATCCACTGAGTCTTGGGTGTGGTAGATGCCAAAGCCGCCCCGCCAGACGAATTTATTGGTCTTGAATGGATCGTAGGCAAAGCCAATGCGAGGCTCAAAATCGTGGTAGTGGTTGTCAACCAAACCGCGTCCTGGCGCCTGCGCCGAGGAAGGCGTGATCAGACCGTTGGTGGGGTTTCCCGTCCCATAGAGCACCATCCCCGCAGAGTTCAATGTCGGCGCCAGAGCTGGATTGTAAGCGCTCGGGAGGAAGTTCGAGATCTGATTTGAGGCCGAGAACGGCTGGCCCGTCAACTGCCAGCGGAGACCCAAATTAAAGGTGAGGTTTGACAGAACCTTGTAGTCATCGTTGGCATAGACCGCTGCATTATGCCAGCGAGTAGGGACCATGTTGGCGTTTTCAGTCTCGCTGTACGAAGCGATATTACCCAGCAGCAGTTGCTGTAGGTTCAGCGCGACAACCGTGCCAGCCGTCGGATTGTCGGCAATCACCGGAGCGGGCTTGCGGAGAAATGCATCGGTCGCGCCGAACTTCAGGGAATGCTTGCCAACCAAATAGCTCAGGTCCCCGCCAAACTGCAAGATGTCGGTACGGTTCGTGTACGGCGGGAGATGTTGCAGGTAAGTGAAACCGTCGTCCAAGAACAAGCTCGGGAATTGACCGTTCGTGGCAGGGAAGATTTCGGTGTAAGTGAAGCCGTCGCGAGAGCAAAGAGTAGCGGGGCACTTACTGGAACTGACCCAGCTAATATCATTATCAGAGTAAGCGAACTGAAACGTGCTGACCATCCTCTCGTTCCAGGTCCGCGTTAAACGCGCCGTGGCAATATTGCTGGGTTGCGACCAGTCCGAAGCAATGGCTGGGTTGGGAGCGTCACCCCAAAGCGCCGTGTTGTCCTGCGCCCACGTGTCGTGTATCCAGTTCACCATGAGGTTCGTCTTTTCGCCAAAATAGTGATCCCAGCGTGACAGATCCTCTCTCCACGTCGTGTCTGCGGGCCGGCTCCCCGTGTAGTTCACGCCACCTGCGGTGTTCGGAAGTGGGTAGCGGTTCATGAAGGCCACAGCGTTAGGATCCAGCGTGAACGGCATCGTGCCCGCCGGGGCGCTCTGCCCGGGAGGAGTAATACATGGAACCGTGACACCGGACTCGCAATACGGGGCGACATTCGGCTCGTTCACGGCGAATTCTTCCGGGTCCGCCGGCTGGGGAATACATGGTTGCGGCGACCCGTTGCTGCACGTCGGATCGAGGATCCCCTCCCGCTGCCGAGCGCTGGGCACCGACATGCGAATAGTGCCGCCCTGGACTATTCGCCGCCACTCTTCGGAAAAGAAGAAGAAATCTTTGGTCTTGCCGGTGTTGTAATGCCCCGGGATGTAGATGGGACCGCCGACCGTCCAACCGAAATTGTTGTAGCGCAGCTCGTTTTTCGGCTGGCCCGCGGCATTCAAGAAATAGTCGGTGGCATCCAATTTATCGTTACGCACGAATTCAAACAGCGTGCCATGAAACTCCTTGCCCCCAGATCGCGTCACTACGTTGACGATGCCGCCTGACGCAAATCCGAATTCCGGACTATAGTTGTTGCGCAGAATAGTGAATTCGCTGATCGCATCCACCGATGGAAAAACCAGCAGCGTACCATTTGAACCGATATCCGAATTGTTGACCCCGTTGACTAACCAGAGGTTTGCATTGGCGGCATTGCCGTTCACCGAAAGGTGTGTTGCCCCCAGCAGGCCGACATCAAATGTGTCCAGTGTCCCCGATGGGCCCGGGGCAATGCCCGGTACGAGCGTCGTCAGAGCCACAAAGTTCCGCCCATTAAGAGGCAGCTCTCGAACCTGTGACCCGTTGACGAGGTTGCCCACTTCTGCAGTCTGCGTATTCACTGCTGCCGGCTCGGCCGTGACTTCGACGGCCTGAGCCATCTGCCCAACCGCCAAGGTAACGTCAACCGTCAGACTTTCATTGACGTGGAGACTTATCCCAGTCCCAACGTACTTGCGGAAACCTCTGCTCTCGACCTCAAGTTGATAGCTTCCGATAGGCAAGGTGGGAAATCGGTAAAGGCCGTCATCATTCGTGGCTGTCGTAAACCGAGAGTTGGTTTCGACATGGATCGCTACCACCGCGGCATTCGGCACGATGGCGCCGCTCGAGTCGCGAACCGTCCCCGCAATCGTACCGCTGATGTTCTGCGCGCGAACGAGACCCGTAATCGAGAAAAGCGCGGAAAGCAAGACGACCATGGCTAGCCGTAACCGCGGCACTGGATACAGCATCTGGTTTCGACGACGATCCATAAGACCTCCTTTTTTGGCTCCGAACTTCTTACCTCTCAAACACGGTGCTTCGGGGTGTCCTGCTCCTTCACGGAGCGTCCAAATCAACGCGCCGCAATTGGTTGACGATCTTGTACCGGTCCGCGCGGTATGTTGATTTCACATATTCGACTGCTTGATGCGCCCGAATATAGCTAATGCGAGTAAACAGGAAAACGGGAGACCTTTTAGGGATGCGAAGTAGGCGGGACTCCTCATGGGAGGAGAGGCTCGCCTCAATGGTTTCGTCCGCTAAGATGATCCGCAGGCCGTAGCGCTCCCAAAGAAAGTCGTAAAGTGAGCTCTGCGGCTCGTAAGACGCGAGAAGTTCCGGGTAAGGGCCCAGCGGCATGTACGCGTCCTCAATACCCATAGGTACCGAGTCCGCAAGGCGAAGACGGCGGAGGTGAAATACGAGTTCGCCCGTTCCAAGACTCAAGTTGCTCGCGACTTCGGACGGAGCAGGAACATCCTCGACCTTGAGCACTCTGGAACTGGGCTGGTGTCCCAGTGATTTCATCTCGTCAGTGAACGATTGCACCTTGCGGATGTTCTTCGCGAACTTCATGCCGGATACGAAAGTGCCTTTACCCCGAACACTGTAAGCGACACCCAGGCTGCACAGCGATTTCAGCGCTTGCCGGGCGGTCATGCGGCTGACCGACAGCCGGGATGCGATTTCCTTCTCGGAAGGAATGAAGTCGCCTGGCTTCAGTTCGCCCTTATTGATTCGCTCGAGCAGGTCCTGGCGAATCTGGGAGTAAAGCGGCACACTGCTTTCGGAATTAACTCGGATGGCTAGTTCTCCGGATGTCTAGACAACTGGGTATTACACCGGAACATCCAATATTGTCAAGAAGAAAAAAAGGGCGTAGGGTTAGAGCCCTGCCTTTTTCCCCTTAAGAGGTGTGCCGGTGCTTACAAGAAACAGACGATCCTACGCGATTTCGCTCGCCACGTTGGCGATTTGCCTGTTCCAGTTAAGGCCGTCCTTTGGCACCCAAGTCTCGGACGCGGAACTCAAGCAGCGCTACGAAGCGGCTCAGCAAGCCCTCCGTCAACATGACCTCGAACGGGGGCGCGTGCTGTTCGAACAGGTGCTGGCCGAGAGTTCCTGGCAATTGAGCAGGCTTTACCGCAGTGTTGGCCGCTTTCCCGAAGCGGTCGCCCGTCTTGAAGAGGTGGAGAAACTCGAACCGCAGAATGATGAAATCAAACGTGAATTGACTCTTGCCCGTGCCGGAACCGAGCCTCACGCGCACACCTCAAACCCTCCTCAGGAAAGGCAGGGACTCATCGCAGAAGATGCCGGCATAATTTCCCTTGAAAGGATGTATACGCAAGTTCTAGCCAACAGTCACAACGGCCTGGGGCTGATCGATGCGCAACAAAACCGATTTGAGGACGCCGTCGTGCAATTTCAGAACGTCCTCGCGCTCGAGCCGGATTTTCCACGGGCGGATTACAACCTGGGGCTTGCCGCATTTCGCGCGCAGAGATTTCCGGAGGCCATCAAGGCTTTGAAACGTGCGACTGCCAGGACGCCCGAGGACCGGGCTGCAGTAACACTGCTTGGTCTGGCTGAATTCCAGCATGAGGACTTTGCCGAGGCATTGCCTGATCTCGAGAAGGCCGAGGCCATTCATGCTGACGATCCCGGATTACTGCTTGCGCTTGGAACATGTCTTGTGCATGAAAAGAAAATCGCCGAGGGACAGAAGATCTTCGACCGCCTGCTGAGGAACAACGCGGATCAACCCGAGGTTCACATTCTGCTCGGGCAAGCAGCCTACGCTCTTGGTAAGAACGATACTGCGGTGATGGAGCTCCACAATGCCCTCGCGCTCGACCCGCAAACCCCCGATGCACATTATTATCTTGGGAAGATTGACCTCGACTCCGGGAAATTGCCTGCTGCCGAAGCGGAATTCCGCGCGGAAATCGAGGGCCATTCCCAGAATCCCAAGGCTCGCTATAGCCTGGCATACGTGCTTCTGGAAGAAGAGAAGCGCGACGAAGCGGTTGGATTGCTGGAAAGCCTTGTTAAGGATGTACCGGGCTACGCACAACCGCATTATTCTCTCGGCAAGACGCTGGTCGAAGAAGACGAACTTGAACGCGGCATCGCCGAACTGGAGACCGCAACCCGCCTGGACCCCAGCAAAACCTACAGCCATTACGAGCTGGCTCGCGCTTATCAGAAGGCGGGAAGAACTCTTGACGCACAACGCGAATTCGAGCGGGTGCGCCAACTTGCGGAAAGCGAGAATGTGAGGTGAAAGCAAAGTCGGAGCGGGGTGGCTGCATGGTGGCTCCAGTGAAGCCGAAGGCCCGACCACCCTCTCTGCCTGGAGCTGGTTACGGCCTGCGGACCGGTTCACTAGACTGGGAAATACTCGCCAGCCAACCTTCATGCCCCAACGCAAGGAACACCATCACTATGGTCTACTTGATACGATATTTACTAATACTATATCTTATATCAATATGGAGGCTGCGTGGACATCGCAAAGAGGCTTAGGCAATTGAGGGAAGTCAAAAAGCTTTCCCAGCGTGACATCGAGAGGGGCACTGGCTTGAACCGACGCTATATCTCCCGAATCGAAAACGGTCATGCAGTTCCAACCATCGAGACTCTTGAAAAGCTCTGTCAGGTCTTAAAAGTACCCCTGTATCAAGTTTTCTATGAAGGACAGAGATTGCTCGAGAAGCCGATCTTCCCGGTTAACGGGAAGTCAGATTGGGCATCCAAAGGAAAGGGTAACAGGCTCTTCAGGGAGTTCCGTCAGGCACTCACGCACACTACGCAAGCCGACAGGCGGTTACTGCTTCACTTGGCGGCAAAGTTTGCAAGCGCAACGCGAAACACAAAATCATAGAGGAAATTCCCCGAATCAAAAGGTATGGCAGTTCCGTAAATGTGCCTGCCACGCTGAAACTTACGACAGGACCGCATACAATTCGCGTCCCAAGCTGGCTACAAAGGAATGGTCGCGTGAGTGTCCCTAGCGAAAATTCCGTGCGGCCTACGGCAGATGTCACTCCCCGAGACGAACCGCGAAGCTCAAGCAATTCGCGGACCTGTTCGAGTCTGGTGAACGAAATTTGCGGGGGCACGAGTGTGCAAGGAAGGACAGTTCGGAGACAGATTCAAAGGGCCCAGCAGAGGCAACGCGTAGCACAGTAGATTCGAGCTCTTTCAGGCGGCCCGTCGTTCGTAGCGGTGGTGCAGTCCGCCGACCTGCGGCACTGCTATAATCGAACCCATTTCCGGCGGCTGAATGGGTCGTGGCTCGGGCGAGTCCTTCCCCAACGAAAGATGCGTTCTCGATCGGTGATAGTAATCGAAATACTGATGGAGGGTTCGACGTAACGAGCATTCATGGAACACAATCACATGATCGAGGCACTCGCGCCGAATGGAACCAATCATCCGCTCCACATAGGCTCTCTGCCAAGGGGATCGCGGCGTGCAGAGCACTTCCTGGATACCCATAGTTCGCAGCTGTCCTCGGAAGTCATCAGCGAAGATCGCATCGCGGTCGCGGAGCAGGTAGCGCGGGAGCTGGTCAAAGGGAAATGCCTCCGGCAGTTGCTGTCCCGTCCACTCGGCGGTCGGGTGGGCGGTCACATTGAAGTGAAGAATGCGACGGCGGTCATGGGCCAACACCAGAAACACGTAAAGGACCTGGAAACGGATGGTGGGCACGGTGAAGAAGTCGATGGAGACCAGCTGCTTGGCGTGATTCTCCAGGAATGTGCGCCAGTTCTGAGACGGCGGCTTGCGGCAGGGGACCATGTATTGGCTGACGCTGCTTTCACCGATGTCGATGCCGAGCTTGAGGAGCCCACCGTGGATGCGTGGTGCACCCCAAAAAGGATTCTCTCGGCACATCTTCCGGATCAGATCTCGGACCTCGCGGGGAATGACAGGTCGTCCCGGTTGGCCGTGCCGCACCTTCCAGGTCCAGAAAAGACGAAGCCCTTGCGATGCCAGGCCAGGACCGTTTGGGGCTCGACGATGGCCAGCGCTGAGCGCCAGTCGCTCCAGATGCGAGACAAGCAGACCCATACTAGGCGGTCCACTGGAGTCAATTTCGGGCGTTTTCTCGCTGATCGTTGGAGCACACCGATTTGGTGGCGCAGGGCCAGGTTCTCGAGTTGGAGGACAGCGCGCGAATGGAAGATCGCGGACAGAGTGGCGAAGAACTTCGTGACAGAGATGAGCATCGGGGGAGGATTATGAAAGAAAGTATAATTCCGCTACACTCAAACATTTCGAGGTTTTCGAGAGGCAAAATTACGTTTTTATGACTGATACCGTTACCGATTCTCGTGCATTCGGCGCACTTCCATCTATGCGAGCTGGCTTGCCCGTTGCCTTGCTAGATGTCGGCATACAAGAAATCTAGTGGGCATTTGATCGAGATCATATGCTCGTCTGACCAGTGGGCTTAATGAGAGCATGAGAGCAAGGATCACATGTCTGGCGCAAGCTCATTAAGACCGGTTCGCTTGCATCGCCTTTACCGCACCTAGAACTGAGTAGGGTCCACGACGGGAAGCTGGTCGCAAGGCTCGATCGGAATTTCTTCGGGGGTTGCAACCGACTAGGTGCCCAGCGATGTCGGGATCACCAAACATGCCAGTGCAAAGAAGCCAGCCGCAAGATTTCGAGTCCACACCGGCGAGACTGCGGATTGGATGCGCCCGCTGCACCGAACCTCACACACACTATGGAAAGCATCCCAGATATCAAGGATGCCACGGCGTCAGCGATTTCTGGCAGCGCATGCCGTTGAAGCAAGTTAACAAAGGCAAAAACCCACGGCTTCTCAGTGGTCGCGCAACTCCTCAACCCACTTCTCCAAGATTAGCTGATCGTTCGGCTCAATCTGCGTAAAGGCGATTCCCATTCCACCTTCCGATGTGCTGTAAGAGACCCTGCCGAGAGCCACGAAGTTGGCGCTCCTGTGGGCAATCCTAATTCTCACCTTTGCTCCTGTCGGGAAGGGTTTGTGCGTCTCGACACGGCAGCCATATAAGCTCAGGTCACTGGTTCGCTCCTGAATCCTGGCTTCTAACTGCATATCAGTCAGTTCGATTGTGGCCACGAACGAATAACGGCGGGCACGTGGGCGCTCGATGTGCACTGAAAAACACCTCCACGGTACTCTGCGCTGCAAGAGCACCTAGCGAATTTCAAAGTGGAAGATGTCCACAACGACGTTGGTCCTGCGATTCAGCAGAACAACGTGTCCCCCAATCAACACGTGCGCGCAATCAGGAGGTGGCGGAGCCAGGCGCCGCTCCAGGTCCTCGGGGCAAGGTTGAAGCCGTTTTTGGAGACCCGGAGGGAGCGTGCCGCGCCGCGCAAGTTGCTTTTCCAAACCGGGAGGCAACTGATCCTTCTTGGCGAGTCCGGGCGGAAGATTGTTCCGGTGGTCGTCATACCATCCGCGCATAGCTTGACGGTCGTGATCCTTATAGTATTGGCGCTGGTCATCGTCGTCTCCGTGCTTACCATGGTCCTTTCCGTGACCTTGGGCCAGCGCGAAATTGCCGGTAAGCATTAAGATTCCCACCGCGCAGGCAATCATCCATCTTCTCGATCGCATTGTCCCCTCCGATCCCCATGTCCCTAATTCCCAGACTAGTTGGCCTCTCCTGCTGTCACAAGGTGTGACTGGCGCGAATGTGTCGGGTTATCGACCCTGTTCCGAGGACCAGCGCAAGGATTCCTTATTGATGATTCTTATTCCCTGGTTTCGCACTGACGGCAGTGCCAATAAAAAACTGTATGGCCGCGACCTCAGCGCTAAGGAGATTGTCCGCGAGGGCAAGGTCGCCGTCCCGGTCGCCCCCCGCTTCTGTTCTGGCACGCCATTGGTCTGAGCGCTGATGTCCACAATGGTGACGGCACCTACTTGTCGAGTGCTTGTAGTCATGTGCGTTGGCAACCTCCTACGGCGGGAAACGCCGATTACTGCCGCACTCCGAGATTAGGCGTTGGGTACGCCGAGCGATTGAAACACCGCCTGGAACTTCGGCTTGCGCGCCGAATACAACGCGTATCCAGCGCCCACTAACCCGAATACGAGCGACAACACGCCGCTGCCTTTACTCTCGATCTCCCAGAGGTGCACCACAATGACATTCAGCAATTTGCCGGAGAACCGGACGTGCTGATCCTTCATCACGATCAGGGTGTAGAAAATCGCGTCGCCGGAGAGCACGCTGGCAAGCGTTAGGATGGGGATGATGATCTGTCCGAAGCGCGTCACTTTTCCAGTGCCCTTCAAGACGCAGGCAGCCACAAAGTATCCGATGAGAATCGCTCCGTAGAGAAAAATATAATTTATGGCGTAAGCCACTAGACCCCAAGCAAGCCCGCCCAGCGCCGCAGCGCCGATGCCCAGCACCAGCCCGTTCGGATAATTCGGAGTAATTGCTTCATAATTGACTGAGGCTTGATTCAGCTCGTGTCGCACCTTGTCCTGGCAGCCCGCGCAGATAAACGTCGGCTGCCCGTTCATCAGCGTGAGCGCCGGCGTCGATGTCGAAGCGTATCGCTCGCAGTGCCTGTCGAACCCGATCGTCACGGGTTTAATTGCCGTTCGCAGATCCTCGGCCAACTCGGCCACTTCTTCAGCTTTGGGCTTGGTGAAGGAATACTTCCATTCCCAGCGCAGGAAGTCGTTCCCGACAGCGCTTAGTTTGCCCTTCTTGATTGCGACGCTTGCTACCGCGGACTTCACCAGTTCGGGCTGCTCCAGCTTTTTGAAGCGCAGTAGGATCATCACGTTGGCGCCTCGGCGGTCGCGCCTGAATCCGATGACCGTCACGTAACCGTCGCGTGTCCCGACGGCACTGCCTGATTTTCTGGCCCACGGCCCCTGCAGCGGGTAGTGCTGCAAGCCCGCCCGAGTCGCGACCTGCTGCAAATACTCGTTTTCGTTCATGGGCTGGTCTCCTCCGACCCGCGCACATCACGCATGTGCAACCGGGTTGCCGGTAATTAGATGTAGAAACGCTGTGTCTCTATCCTCTCCCCGGGAATTTACAAGCGAAAGAGAAAAAAAGCACAGTGTGACGAATTGCCACTGTCCATTTGCGGGGCCTTATTTCTCAGCGCTGATGTGCAGGAACTTACCTGAGGTGGCTTCTTACCGGCAGCCGCGTCCGTAGAGATCGGCAGTTAACTCAGCTTTATCACATTGGCCGCTTGCGGACCCTTAGAACCTTGGACAATTTCGAATTCGACGGAGTCTCCTTCATTCAGGGCTCTGTATCCCTCGCCTACGATTGCTGAGCAGTGGACAAATACAGCTGGCCCATCATCCCGTCCAATGAAACCATGGCCTTTCGAATTGAACCATTTGACTCGAAATGCCAAGGTCCGCAATTTCCTCTCGTTTTCCACAGCTTCCGGCCCGCCCGAAAAATTCCTGAGGTGAAACATCTGCTACACATTTTGCCGCCATCCGGCGAGCCCGGGAGTATGCTGGATTTAGTGCTCGCATGACAATAGCTTATGAAAACTCTCAGAGTCCTTGTGGCGTTGTTGACCAACGACAATGATTACCAGATTGAACAGGCCAATTCCGCCGCACAGATGGCTGGCAAGCTCGGTGTCGAAGCGAAAATTGTTTATGCAGGCAACGACGCCATCAATCAAAGCACGCAAATTCTGAAAGCAATTCAGGCTGCTCCCGAGGAACGGCCTCATGCTGTGGTATTCGAGCCCGTCGGTGGTACGGCATTTCCGCAAGTCGCCCGCGCGGCAACAACTGCCGACGTGGGCTGGGTGGTCATGAATCGGGAAGCCACGTACATCGCGGAACTCCGCCAGACCTGCAAGGCTCCCGTTTTCGTGCTGAGCTCCGATCATCTCGAGACCGGCCGCATCCAGGGGCGGCAGTTCGCAGCGCTTCTCCCCGGCGGTGGATCTGTTCTGTACATTCAAGGGCCTTCGGATAGTGCAGCTGTCAAAGAACGCTTGCTGGGAATGATGGAAGTGAAGCCAGCCAACATTCATCTGACGACATTGAAAGGTCAATGGACCGAGGAAAGTGCGCAGCGCACGGTGCACTCCTGGCTGAAGCTTTCCACCTCACATAAGTCCCACATTGATCTGATCGGCTCGCAGAATGACGCCATGGCCATCGGGGCCCGCAAGGTATTCCAGGAGGTTCCCAATGAAGCGGAGCGAGAACGCTGGTTGAGTCTCCCGT
The DNA here is from genome assembly GCA_963702915.1 of Candidatus Acidiferrales bacterium. GTDB lineage: Bacteria > Acidobacteriota > Terriglobia > Acidiferrales > UBA7541 > Acidiferrum. The sequence continues at coordinate 2,905,635 of OY969770.1, read as the reverse complement.
TTACCGGGTGCGATGGCCTTCCAAAGACCGGCCAGTCCTGGTTACGCAGCGGCCTCCTGTCGGCGACGATTTACTTGCCGCCCCTTGGCGGGGCAAGCTATTGAATTACTGGTCGGCGCATACCAGTATGGCAAAATACCGCCGGAGCGCGTGCTGGTTGCGCCCACGTCGATCCCGGGGCTTGAGGTGCTGCATCCCGTGAAGCGCTGATCAGGCAGACAGGCGTGGATTAGCGGGCACCGCCTGAAAAACAAACGAGTGAGTTCCGAAGTTTCCCGTTAAGAGGACCAGTCTGCAGTTTACGGGCGTAGCATGGCGACAGCGCCAGTAGCGAGTTTCCAACGCTGCAGTTGTGAATCGCAGTGTACGCTTCCAGGATTTTCCCTCTCAAATGCCATCGCCTGGCTCGTGTGCCTCTATCTTTGCGAAAATCGCTCTTTAATTTCCCACAAATTGGACTTCCCAATTGATTGCCTGAAGCGCCTGATAGAGTCTGCGATACTCATGTTTGACCAACCCTCGGGTTTAGTATTGATTCTATTAAGGCTAAACGGGGTTGTGCAACAGCTTCTAGTCGTTCTCGGTTCTTCTACGTACTTTTCGGGGAGAAGAAGCGTAGTGATTTCTTATGCTCACCTTTGCAAGCAAATTTCTGAGCTGGAATCAGATATTTATCAGTTTCTTGGAAACGTGCCCCCTGTTTAACTTCTTGGAGAATGAGATGCTTTCCTTGTAAGTGCGTGAAAACATTGCAGGAATCACATAATCCTAGGGGTCGAGAACGGTTGGCCAAGGCGGATGTGGTTGGGCTTCGAAGCAAAAATCAGTCCCAATTTGACGAAGCAAAACAGGGGGCTTACAAAGGGCACACCCGGCGGAAAGGCAAAACCCTAGAAGATGGTGCCCACAACGCTCCTGGTGGGATCGTCGCCATGACGGTCGTCTCCGTGCCGAGAATCGAAGCGTTCCAGAGCGGCCGCCGGATTCCCATCTCATCGCGCCCGCCGGTTTTATCGAGTTTCGTTTCCTTGGGCGAGGACGTTGTCCTCGAAAGGTATGTGATCCCACATGCTGCGGCGTACCCGGGACGTGAATTTCCGACTCACGTTCTGATCCTCTACCAGAGTGGGCCCGTGCGGGTTGCCTCCCAAACCGGCGAAAAACACTTCGACGACGAAGTGCATCCCGGGGATGTATGGATCGTGCCGCGTGGTGCGCGCCACAGCGCGCGCTTCAAGGGGAACCATGGCGGCGTCTTGCTCTCTATTGGAATGGATCGATTCGAGCGTCACGTCAACCCGGTCACTCATGGCCGAAAGATCGAGCTGGTCCCCGGGTTCAACATTAAGGACGATCAACTCCAGCATTTGCTGCTTGGGCTTCTGGCGGTGGCAAAAAACCGCTCGTACGCTGATGCACTCGTAGGCGACTTGTTAGTAAACGCCATTTGCATTCGCTTGGCAAACCGCTACGCGAGATCGAAGCTGTGTGTGACTCCGAAGCGTGGCGGTCTGCCCCTGCTACGGTTGAAGAAAATCCTTGAATTCATTGACGCGAATCTAGACAAAAACATAAGCCTCTCCGCGCTTGCGGATGCCGTCAACATGAACTTGTATTACTTTGCCGCGCTCTTCAGGAAAAGTATGGGGGTGAGCCCGCATCAATATGTTCTCAACCAGCGTGTCGAACGCGCCAAGCGACTCCTGCGCGACCGGAAGCTCAGTGTGCTTGACGTGGGCCTGCAGGTCGGGTTTGATCATGCGAATAACTTTGCACGCGCATTCCGCCGCCTGGCCGGGGTAAGTCCCACAAGGTTCAGACGGGGCTGTCTCTGACCTCGAAAAAATCCCAAGAATTGCGCCAAACTGCAAGATTCGATAAGCAGCCAAGCCGTCGTCGGCGTTAAGTTATCCCTGTAATTTTGAAAATAGATGTCCGAGATAACTAATCAACGTTTCGGACACTGTGGTGATTTATGCGATGGTAAGAGTCCCATAGTAAGGACGATGCCTTCCCGGCCAGGCTCCTTCAACGATCGACCTTCGGCTGGTAATAGATGTTCGCTAGTTCGCGCCCCAATGGGTCACTTCAGAATCGAAGAAATGGAGGTTCGTGTGCCAGGGCTAAAGAGCTGTTCTTCCGGAAAGAAACCTTACCATCGTCCCGCGTGCACTCAGAAGTCGATCTCTGAAGCCGGCGCGCTCCTTCGCAAGAAAATAGCAGATCATGAAAACACGCTGGGAACCGGTGGGGTGTCTGCTCCAGTTGACAGGCTCATTCTTCTCGTCGAGGGTTACGAAGGTGACTTACGTTTCATAGGCCAGACGGCCCGAACTCCCACACGTCAGTTGGAACCATTCTCGATCTTGAAGGGCGAGGGACTGGTCGAAATGCAATTTGTGGACGGGCAAGGCGCAGCCTCGCCTGAGACCTTCTTGCTGTTGGACCTGCGAGATCGCCATAACGGAGGACGCGGACTGCTCGAATCTATTGGCGGGGATCCGAACCTCAGCGATGCCGTCCCCTTGGTCATCCTGGTTACTTCGATGGAACTGTTTCACGGCTGGAGGGGAGTTGCCCCTGAGCATTGCTGGCAATTACGGGGCCGCCCATCTCCGGCTGTTTTGGCGACGGCGCTTCGATCATTTCTGCATTTGTGCTCGACGTTGGCGACATGGCCGCCCGAAGAAAGACCTGCCCTCGACAAAGCCCAGCAGATATGCCTCGATCAGCAAAGCTAACAAGGAGTGAACCCTTCGTGGACGCTCGCGTTTGTCCCAGTTCGCGTGCCGGGACTGGCGTTCTCCAAAACTAGAACATACAGCGCAGAGAATCGTTGCGGAGCATGAGCAAATGGCCAATACCTTGGTATCCCTGAAGGACTTTCTCCAGGAACGGCACCTCACTCGAAAGAATGACGGCCTTCCGTTAGCCCAAGCGCGGCAGCGCCTGGAACAATCACAGCTCTTGAAGACGATGCGAGACATTTGTGCGGCAATTAACAAAGAGGCCGGAACCATCATCGTAAACGAACATTACTATCTTCCACCGGAACCCGTCGTTAGTAGCTTTGCGTTTACGAAGGGCCATACGGACTATGTAATGCGTTTGGAGCTCTGGGGTCCAAGACCCTCCTTGGTATTTGTTACACGCAGATGGCGCGACGCTTCATCGAACAGACTCTTCCGCTGGATCTACCAACTCGCAGAGATGGAGCCGCTCAGTGTCAATTTCAAGTTTTCCTGCGAGCTTCGGGAAGAGAACGTTTCCGCAGAAGAGATCAAACGATGTTTTTATTACCTCCTCTCTGGATTGAGCCGCTCTTACACTCCTTCGTTCCGGCCCAACGATGCGCCCCCGAATGGCAGACGGAGGGAATGACAGCGGTATCCGGGACGAGCGTTCATGCTTAGATGCGACAGGTTGAGTGGAGTGCGTGGTGGCTTTCCTGGTCCGACGTTGCCATCACTCTGCTACTGATTGCCGGAATTGCGTCTTTCGCGCTATCCATGCCGGATCGTAACGGACAAAAACTAAGACGCCCAGCTGTGCTCGCCGCTGCCAAGCATTCGGTATATGAGCGAACAGTCGTTAGCTCAAATCAGCGACCGTAGACGAGGATCAGTCTGCAATCACGGATACGCGCTTCCCTCGATCTCTGTAACGAATTACACTTAAGATTCAGCGTCTTGGAAGTCAGTGGTGATTGGTACTGTGCATTTCATTTGGCGATTCAATTGCGTTTCTTGCCATCGGCAAATCTCCGTGACTGTTGTTCCCGCAGTACCACCGTCCGTTGATTTACTTTCCGCGCTTCATTGCAGTGAATACGATTTCTAGCTGTTTTCTTTGATTTTTGGGAGGGATCAGATCATGCGTTTTCGCCGATTTTTCTTAGTGACTTCTTTGGCGTGGCTGGCGTCGGGTATTCCGCAAAGCCGGTTTGCCCAGCCGCAGACTTCGACGGTCGCGATTTCGGGCGTAGTCACGGACGCCTCCGGAGGCGTAGTCGCAAACGCAGAGGTAAAAGCGACGAACGATGCAACTGGCCAGGCGTGGACTGCCGCGTCCAATTCGTCTGGCGAGTTTCAATTGCAGAAGCTGCCGCCGGGCTCTTATTCGCTGGAAGTGTCTGCCCCGGGCTTCCAGGTTTTTCGTGCGAACAAAATCAGCGTGTCCGCAGGATTGGTGGCGAATGTGCCGGTCAAGCTGGCCGTGGAATCCGCGCGCAAAGTCGTAATCGTAAATGGCGAAGCGGCGGACGACTACAAGCCCGTCAATGTTGCCATTGGAAACCTGGACAACCAGCCACTGCAGGAGTTGCCCCTTTCCGCACTGGTGGTGACGCGAACCCTCCTGGATAATCAGCAGGCGCGCCTGCTTTCCGACGTCGCGAAAAATGACGCTTCAGTGGGAGAAGATTATGCGCCGGTCGGCTGGTACCAGGATTTTGAGATTCGCGGATTTCCGCTTGACCTGGCTTCGGCGATTAAAATCAACGGATTGTCCGTGGCCGGCGAACAACTCTTCCCTATGGAGAATAAGGAAGCGGTCGAATTCCTGCACGGTGTGGACTCCGACGAAGTGGGCGTGGCCTCCGGCGGTGGCTTGGTGAACTATGTGACCAAGCGCCCCGCGAGTGTGCGCACGCTGAGCGTAGCCACCGACCAGCGCGGCACCGCCTACGCCGCTGTTGACCTTGGCGGATTCCTGGGCGAACAGCAGCAATTCGGCATTCGCACGAACTTCGCCGGCGAAGACATGCGCTCCTATGTGCACGGCGCGAATGGCACAAGGGAGTTCGGCGCCGTTGCCGCCGATTGGAAAATCAACGCCACCACGTACCTGAAAGGCGATTTTGACTATCAGCATTTGGTCCAACGATCCGTAGGCGGTTACCAGTTGCTCGGAGGCACCATCGTGCCGGTGGATGTCTCGCCAGACATGATGCTCGGCTATCAGTGGTGGGCCAAGCCGAATACCTACGATGATTTCAATGCCATCTTGCGGCTGGACCACAATTTCTCCGGCCACTGGCGATTCTTCGTTGCCGGAGACTTCAGCCACACGCTGCTGGACGACAACATTGCGTGGCCCTATGGCTGCTACTACGCCGCTTCTTGCGCCAACAGCACCACACCGTATTTCTTCAGCCCCACCGGCGACTACGACGTTTACGACTATCGCAGCCCCGGCGAAGTTCGCATCAACGATCAATTCCAGTCCATTTTGCAGGGCCAGGTGAAACTTGGCCGCGTGATCAACGACGTCGCCATCGGCACCAGCTTGCAGCGCCGCAGCGTGAATCTGCCGAACCCCGTGTATACCTACGTTGGTACAGAAAATATCTATCAGCCGGAGCAGACTTTTCTGCCCTCGACCGATGTTCCGGGTCCGGTTACGCTGGCGGAAGACACGCATCAATACACCCTGATTGTGGCGGACCATATTCACCTGCCAAAAAAAGTTGATGTGAGCATCGGCGGGCAATACGACACCATGCACGACTTTCTGTTTCCCAGTAAGACTGTCTGGCTTCCGCAGTATTCCTTGTCGTACCGCCCCATCTCCGATGTTTTGCTCTACGGAAATTACAGCGTGGCGCTGTCGCTGGGATTGCAGGCGCCGTTTTGGGCGACCGTCAATCCCAACGCGTTTTTGGCGCCCTTCTTCACCCGCCAGGTGGAAACAGGGATCAAATACTCGCCGGGAAGCCGCATACTCTTGACTGCAGCCGTATTCCGCATGCGCGCGCCTTTTTTCTATCCCAAAGTGTCGGGCAACGGAGCCAACATTGATTTTGTCTCCGACGGGCATGAAACGCATCGCGGCCTAGAATTGAGCGCGCAGGGCAAAGTGAACGAGTGGTTGCGGCTCACGGGAAGCGCGGCGCTTTTGCGCGCCGTGTCATCGGGGAGCAGCACGCCAGACTTCAACGGCAAGCAAGTCATCAACGTGCCACGTTTCCGCACGTCCTTGTTCGCGGACCTTGATGTTCCTTTTATCACCGGCCTGCATCTGCTGCCCGGATGGAGCTACACCGGGGCGAAGGAAGCGACGCGCGATGATGCTGTGAACGTGCCCGGGTACAACTTGTTCAGCATGGGCGCGCGGTATACGCCGAGTGGAGAATGGAGCAAGGTAACCTTTCGTCTGTATGCCGACAACGTTTTGAACAAGCGCTACTGGAAGGATACGGGCGCGAGCTACGGCGATACGTTTCTGCATCTGGGTGCTCCCGCGACCGTGCGTCTCTCAGTGCAATATACTTTTTGAGGACGAGGCAAGACGAGTCCGACGCTCAAAAAGGCGCTGTTTGACTCAATTCGCTATGACGCGCGGGCAGCGGTGGCACAGCCTCAATTAGTGGCGCAGGAGTATCCGAGGGGAAATTCCGAGCTTGCGTTCGGGCCGCACCACAAAGCGGGACGGCCCGAACCTTTGAAGGACTGCAACTAACTGTCCCTAGCGAAAATTCCGTGCGGCCTACGGCAGATGTCACTCCCCGAGACGAACCGCGAAGCTCAAGCAATTCGCGGACCTGTTCGAGTCTGGTGAACGAAATTTGCGGGGGCACGAGTGTGCAAGGAAGCACAGTTCGGAGACAGATTCAAAGGGCCCAGCAGAGGCAACGCGTAGCACAGTAGATTCGAGCTCTTTCAGGCGGCCCGTCGTTCGTAGCGGTGGTGCAGTCCGCCGACCTGCGGCACTGCTATGATCGAACCCTGTGCTTCGCCAATACTCTGTCTGCCTTTGAAATCAACAGTCTAGCCTGGAAAATTCATGATTTCAGAAGCACGAAAGGCCTCGCTATGGTACAAATCCGTTATCTAGGCAGATTTGAGACCAAAAGTGAGGCCTTCGCTTGTCCGAACATACCACAACAGACTGTCTCCTTTTTCCAGATATTTTTGATCGACCAGTGGTCGCGAAGTTTGATCAACGGCAGGGCAGTTCCGATGGCGGAGCGATTCTGCTCCAGGCTGCCGAGCGGCGCTTAGGCCTTACTTCGGCGTTGGCGGCTGGTCTGAGAGATGACCGGCAACCGAGTAAGGTGCAGCATGAGTTGCGTGAGTTGATTACTCAGCGAGTTATGGCCATTGCGTTGGGATATGAAGACGCCAACGATGCGGCACGTTTGGCTTGCGATCCGATGCACAAGTTGCTGGTCGGTCGGGATCCCATCGCCGGCGAGGACCTGGCCTCGCAACCTACTCTGTCGCGTCTTGAAAATGCTCCGAATCGCAAGGAACTGTTGCGCATGACAGAAGCGTTGGCGGACCGGGTTATTGAACGACATCGCAAGCGCCTGCATGGTCGCGCCCGGCGCATCACCATCGATCTGGATCCCACCGAGGACCCCACCCACGGCGCGCAACAACTCTCGTTTTTCAATCGCCATTATGATTCGCATTGTTATTTGCCGATGGTTTGTTTTCTCACCTTTGATGGCGAGGCGGAGCAGTACTTGGTGGCGGCGGTGTTGCGGCCCGGGAATGCACCTGGTTCTGCAGGAGCGCTGGGGATTCTGCGCCGTCTGATCGAACGAGTCGGTGATGCCTTTCCCAAGGTGAGGATCCGGGTGCGCCTCGACGGAGGTTTCGCATCACCGAAAGTTCTGGATTTTCTGGACTGTGAACCGAAAGTGGAATACCTCGTCAACCTAGCCTCCAATGCGGTGTTGAAGCGTAAGGTGAAATCGGCAATGAGATGGGCTCGTCGCGTGTCGGAGGTCTCCGGTCAAACCGAGCACGTCTATGGCGAGTGCCGATACGCTACCCGCAAGACCTGGCCGTGGAAACGACGGGTCATCTACAAAGCCGAGGTGGTGCGCGCCGCGAACAAGGAACCGAAGGACAACCCGCGCTTCGTGGTCACCAACTTAAAACAGGATCCACAGTGGATTTACGAGCAGGTGTACTGTCAGCGAGGCGACGTCGAGAACAGAATCAAGGAATTACACGACGGCATGCAGATCGGCCGGACCAGTTGCTCGAACTTCTTGGCAAACACATTTCGGGTGCTACTGACAGCGGCGGCGTATGTGCTGATGCAAGAGATGCGAATTCGCCTGGTACGGACCCGCCACGCCCGGGCGCAAGTCGCGATCTTGCCTGAACATTTTCTAAAACTCGGAGCCCAAGTCGTTGTCACGGTGCGTCGCATCGTGGTGCACTTGCCTCAAGCGTTTCCGTACCGCGATAGCTTTCATCGTCTGGCCTTGAGCTTGGGCGCGCAAAGCGGATAATCCAGAATCTCCGCGACATTAACTTTTACACGTCAACCTTCTGGTCGAGGTGTCTCGTTTTGCTTCAAAACCTGAACTGCAACTCCCCTAACAACTTTAGAATCAGTCTTCCAATTCAACTTATCCCTGTCATTAGTCGTAGATTGTCGCGCCCTCAAAAACATCCTCGCTTAATCGCTTTTCACGAATAATGCAGGCTAGGCCGTTGCTCTACACAGGGAACCTGGGATAACAGCCAGTCATGTTACACAGCATCGGACTCTTGCTAGCCTCGATTCTTCGCCTCTTCCGCACGCGCCGGAGCCTCCTTCTTGAAAACCTTGCTCTTCGGCAACAACTCGCAGTTCTGAAGCGCAAGCACCCCAGGCCGAGATTGGTAGCTCTCGACAGACTGTTCTGGGTGCTTGCGCGTAGGTTCTGGTCTGGCTGGAAACAAGCCCTCATCATTGTGAGCCCGGAGACCGCGGTCCGCTGGCACCGGTCTGGATTTGCGTTGTATTGGCGCGCCATCTCAAGCGCGCGCCAAGTGATCGGGAGGAAAAGGATCTCTAAGGAGGTTCGCGATCTGATCTTCCGGATGGTAGCCGAGAACCCAGCGTGGGGTGCGCCGCGGATTCACGGGGAGCTGCTGATGCTTGGCTTCGATGTCTCCGAACGAACGGTTTCTCGGTGGATGCGCCGCGCCCCGAGAGATCCCGAACCAGCCAAGAGATGGCTCACATTCCTGAGGAATCATCGCGAGATTATCGCCGCGATGGACTTCTTTACCGTGCCGACTGTGACTTTCGGCGTGCTCTACTGCTTTTTCATCCTGAGCCACCATCGCAGGCAGATTCTGCATTTCAACGTCACGCGGCATCCGACGAGCGCCTGGATCATTCAGCAGTTGCGAGAAGCATTCCCGTATCAATCCGCTCAGAAGTTCTTGATCTTCGATCGCGATGCCAAGTACGGCTTCGAAGTCCCGACAGCGGTGCGCTCGATGGCCATGACTCCTGTTCGAACTTCGGTCCGGAGCCCATGGCAGAACGGAGTTGCCGAGCGCTGGATCGAGAGCTGTCGACGCGATTTGTTGGATCACGTCATTGCGATGAACGAGCCGCACTTGAAGCGCCTGCTCACCGAGTATGTTGCTTACTACCACGAAGACCGAACGCATCTTGGGCTGCGCAAGCAAACTCCGTTCGGTAGGCCGACAGTGGAAGCCGCCACCTTCTCCAGAGTGATTTCGCAAGCACGGCTGGGCGGCTTGCATCACCGCTACGACCGGGCTGCCTAGAGAACGTCCTGAATTCAAATTCAGGAGGGGAATTTTTTGCCTTCGCGAGGACAGATCGAGTGGTTTCGGGCGTTCCAACCCCATAGGACGCCCGAGGAGGATCAACGAAGAAGCAATGCGCGCGCGTACTCAAGGCCGTTTTGAGTTTTGGCGAAGGGCACCGATGGGTATAACAACTTGGCGGTGGCGTACTCTGAGATTGTGGCGCCGGGTTGGCTGGAGGCGAAGCCCCACCACGCACCGTCGGTATTGTTCAGAACGATGGCCGCGGTGTTGACTCCCCAGTTCGAATAATCAGCATCTCCGTTTACCCAGGGCGTCGCCACCAGCGTTCCAGGAGGATTGGGCTCGATGAAATCGCCCGGCCACGCTAAGTCACCCAGCCAAGCAAATACTTGTGTTCCGCCGCCTGCGCCTGGGGTTGCCATGCCATTCTGCCAGCAGGCTCTGGTTAAATATCGTCGATTCCGACGCCGGACGATCTCACGTGGCCGCATCTCATTTGCCACAAAGCAAGACGTATGCTGTGTGCGATCGACTGCGACAGTTCGCGCTGGACTGAAAGAAGGCCTTTTAGCCGCCGGTCGTATGCCAATGAAAGAAACAATCTTTGGTCGACGCTGTCGTGCATTCGAACGATTACTCGCAATCTCCTTTTTTCGACGCGCACACTTCCGTGTATCAACTTGGCGGCCTTTAATTGGCCGTGGGTAAGGCCGATTGGGGGGTGTGCTAGCGGATCGGGCGGCGCATAGATGACCGGAACGAACCTAGCTAAAGCGGCAACGATTTCTTCCGTAAGACCTGCGGCTAGCTTGTTATACTTATTACTTACGCTGAGATTAGAGAATGCAAGGATGGCAACTCCGTCTTGGTGCTTTCGCGACAATGCACGGCAGTAATTCACAGATTTCTTGTTCTCTGTCACAGACTTGACGATGGGAATGTAGCTGCCTTTCGGAATCGCAATTCGAATCTGGTCCTCCCTGCCTACAGTGCTGTAGTAGTGCTTCAGCTTGGCTCGTAAACGGGAAGCTTGTACCCGCACAATCGAGTTCGTCCGGGGATCAAACGTCCCTAGGCGGTTCAGGCCTTCAACGGCCACAACGTACTCCTTCAATACTGAGGATGTTTTTTGGAGGTACCGATCCATCAAGAACCTGAAAAGACGCAGAAGACTAGGGGATCCAGAAAGGATGCTATTGGATGAAATTCTGTCTACGTATGCTAGTAGTACTCGATAGGAAATTTCAACCTTGGGCGGACTTGGTGTTCCTGCAGGTTGGAGCGATTCCGAAGAAAAGATCGCAACGGGCTTGCCAGCGCTGATTTTTCGGGCATTCACATTCACAGAGGCCACCCACCTTTGTACCCGGAATTGAGAGGGCCACACGACCGACTCAATGGGAGGTTGGGTCCAGGCCCTCCTGCAATCACACAGGTGCCGGTGGCTGAGCTGGCCGCAGTTAATCAACCACAGTCACACAGTCACTAATGAAAGTTTAGGTTAGATTGAAGTGGCGGCATTGGATCAATTTTTGCTGATTTGCTTGCTACCCCAAGCGAAATCGTGCCTTACTACTTGGATTTGATGGCTTGGACTAGACAGGCCCTTTCTCGCCGTTTCAGTCTTGCAAGCGCTTCTTCGGCGCCTAAGGGTTGAACTACGTGTTGTTGCCTTCGGGCCGACCGCTTTGCGGGCGTGTAACCGGTACGTAGCCGAGTCAAGCTGGTATGGAAACCTTCCCCGGGCCAGTCTGAGTGCAGCAGGACGGGCAGTCGGCGGCTCAGCTTGGTTTTCACAGACTCGCCTTGCCAGTTCTCGCAATTGAAGTTAAGTGCTAAGCCACTAACTGGGCGGAAGTCCAGTTGAGGCGAGCACAAAGAAGGAGAAAGCCAATGAAGAAAAATCTGCCGCCTATCGCGTCAGAGGACAAACCCGGACAACTGGCTGACCTTGAGATCCTCGACTTCAGCGATGTCGACCAGCTCGAGGAGTCTATTGCTCCGATATTCGTGGCCGCATTCGACCCCGCCAGCGGCGGCACTTGCGGCAAGTACGGATGCCTGTGCTTGGGTCCGATCTAGGCGAAGCTCAGCGCCATTTCGACGGGCTTCTGGAAGGGGCCTACCGGGGCCCCCTCCAGAACTTTTTAGCTCGCGGGCGCGCGGATGTGTGAGCAATTCGGTACGGGATTAATTGCCATCGCGCCTGAATTCTCTACGTAGGAGGAGTCATGAACACTTCTCAAGTAGGGTCGATCGCCGAGCTTCATGTGTTTCCCCACAGAGAATCGTACTTAGCGTTTCATCCAAGTAGCTTTTCCCTGTTTCGAATCAGCGGAGCGCTCTTCAAAGTTATCGAAGAGTTGCGCCACGGCGCTGACGTGTCTCAGGCCGCGAGGACCTGCGGCATTCACGAGGATGACCTAGTTGGCAACCTGCATAGAATTCAGGAGAAGGTTGACCGGGGACGCGTATCCGTATACCGGCCCAGTCTGGAATCCTCCCGCGAGCGGCCCATGGCCCTGTCACTCAACGTAAGCGACGCGTGCAATCTTCGCTGCCTTTACTGTTACGCGGAGGGCGGCAATTATAGACGCCAGCCGCGCACGAAGATGGACAAGGAGCTGGCCGTCCAGTCTCTTGAGACCATGTACCGCAATTTCCCCAACATCGATAGCATCATGTTCTTCGGTGGTGAACCCACAATCGCTATGGACGTCATCGAACTAGTCTGCAGGTACGTCAAGGAGTCGCATGCGCGCGGTAAGGCTGCAAGAATCCCAGAATATTCGATAGTTACGAACGGGACCCTAATCAACGATGAAGCGATCCAAATTATCCGACAACATAAAATCCAGGTTACTGTGAGCGTTGATGGTCCCCTTCCAATTCACGACCAGCTACGGCCAAAGAAAGATGGAACGGGGACGTACCAAATCGTAAAGCACGGGTTCGACAGAATCGTTGCCGAAACCGGGCAGGTTCCAAAGATCGAAGCCACGTACACCCGTGCCCATCTCCAAGCCGGAATGAGGATGGAAGATTTGGCCAATTTCCTCCAGAAAGAGTTCCTATTTCGTGTGGGCGCAATAGTTCCCGTACATGTCGCGAAAGAACACCCTCTCGCGTTGAGCGACGACGAAACAGACAGCGAGATCGGCAATTTTTCTAAGGCGCTCATACAGGGTCTGATCGAGGGCGATTCACCGAAACTGGAACACACATTGCTCGCTCCGATATTGTTGTTCCTTAGCAGGCGCAGCACTCGGTACATGTGTTCCGTGGGGCGCAATCGGCTGACTATCACAACAGACGGTGAGATCTATCCCTGTCATAGACTTATGGACCCGTCGTTCCTGATGGGCACGGTGTGCGATTTCGATGTTGTTCATCCTAGTGAACAGTTGAGTCGTGCTCTCGACCGGCTTACCTATTGCGACAAGGATAGGAATCCGCTCTGTCGAAATTGCTGGGCCAAGGCATTTTGTCTCGCCTGTCCCGGCTCCGACATCTTCGCGTCTAACAACTACCGGGTCCCCGAGCGCTTCTGTAAGGGAATGGGGACATTCATTGAAGGCAGTCTTTCACTCTTATACGAAATCAAAAGCGACCCGCAGGCGTGGCCCCGTTTTCTGACAGGACTGCAGCGGCTTTCTGCTGACCTATGCAAACAGACTCCTGATTGGCTTCAAACTCTTGGGCCCTGGCAGGGATAACCGCCCGAGGGTGCGGACAATCATGGTACCAATGCCCCTAGAACACAATCGCACGAAGGACATGATGCCTACTGTCGTACAAAACACCGCCCAGGCCTCGACCCCTCCAGATAAGGCTGTTGATGATATTCATAAGTGGGTGCTTTTCAAGCGCAGCGGGGGAGATGTCTATGCCATTGGGAGCATTAGCGTGGACAGGTACCTAATAGTGCCAGAGGGCCTCGTCGACGTCACGATGCGGGTTATCCGCTACTTGGATGGGTCGCACGACCTAACCTGGATTCAGAGGCAGATCTTACGTGAATTCGGTGCGAACGTGGATGTGGCGGCTCTTTTTCAAAAATTGCTCCGGTCAGGTCTGATCTCAACCGCGCAGGCCCGCGACGAGCGCCCCTACAGCGAGGTGCTACGACATTCGATCCGCCTGTTAACTGTCAGGGTGGATTCGCTGTTCTCCCGCATCCGGCCCTTGCAGATCTTGGTTTCGCCGTACGGTCTCATTGTTGCCGCCATGCTCGTGATTGGCGCAGTCAACGCGCTGTTCAGGACGGGGTCCCTCGTCAATTTGGGAGCACTCCGGGAAGCCGAATACTTCTGGGTATGGGCGGGACTACTGCTGTTTGCGCTCGTTCACGAGGCGTTTCATGGCCTTGTGGGCCTGCGCTACGGACTGGTTCCCAGGAGCATCACCGTAGCTCTGTATTTGGGTTTCATCCCCTACGTGTACATAAGGATACCCGGAATCTACACCATTTCAGCGAGGCACAGGCTATTACTTTGGTCCGCCGGTATGTACGCCAACGTATTGATTGGTGCGGTGCTCCTCCTGATTTACCCGCACCTTGCGCGACATCCAGTTGCTGCGGCGGTGTCGGTGAGGCTGTCTCTGGTCAACGCAGGGATATTGATTTTCAATCTATCACCGTTCATGGCGACGGATACGTACTTCATCTTGTCCACGCTTTTCAAAACGCCTAACATCAGGACTGATGCTTACGACCAGTTGAGGAAATGGGCCAAAGGAGCAAGGAACAGTTTTGGGCCGTTGGTAGCCGGATACTTTCTCGTTGCTGCTGGGGCCGTGCTCTATGGCGCTGCACGGTTTTTTACGTGGTTTCACGGACTATTGCTGTTCATCTGGCGGACCCGCGATCTGTCGTCCAGCCTGCATAGAGCCTTGCCGCTTCTTATCGTCGCTCTCCTGCTTGCAGTCAGGAGCCTGTGGGGACATAAGAAGCGCGACTTGTAGTGGAGTGACCGATGGCACCCTGCTGCTCGGTTTGAGTTTCAATCTGTACCGTTTGAAACATCGCCGCCTCTTCTTGGGGATGTCAACAGAGCCAGATAACTTCTAGCCACAGTGGGGAGATGCGTTCCTTACGGCCTTTTCCCAGCAGGCGTACCTGTGTGGGTGTCTCTTGACGGCAGTGAAGCCGGGGGACTGGCGCAACACGCACAGGCCGTAGCGCGAGTCCTGAACGAGGTCCTGAATCCAGCTCACTCGGCGCGCGTCGCGACATTCCTCTTTGCGCTTCTCGATTCCGCCGATTTCAAGCAGCGCCGCCCGCCGCGCCCCTTCCGATGTCATGCTTTTGGCGACATATTCCTCGCTCTTGCGCTCGACGTGATACCGCAATTCCTCATCGAGTTCCTGATCGACGCACTGCCGCCGAAACAACGAACGCAGCCTCAATGGCAATGTGTAGATCCAATGTTCTGCCCGCATCGCTTCTCCTCGAACCGTACCTCGCGCTCGGAGCCTTTACTCGTATCTCAGCGCCACCATCGGATCGACCCTCATTGCCCGCCGCGCAGGGATGTAGCATGCACTCAGCGCTACCGCGGCGAGCAGCCCCGATGCACCCAAGTACGTAACTGGGTCCATGGGTGAGACGCCCGACAAAAAATCTCTCGCGAGACGAGCGATGACAAACGCCAACAATGTGCCGATGAGCACACCGGCTCCGGTCACGACGAGCCCTTGCCCCAAAATCGTTCCCAACACTTGCCGTGGCTGCGCACCGAGCGCCATCCGAATGCCGATCTCGTGCGTTCGCTGAGTTGCAGCGTAGGAAACGACACCATACACGCCGACGAGCGCGAGCAGAAGGCCCAGGATTCCCAGGCTGGCCGTTAACATGGCACCCAATTTGTAGAGGAGCAGCCCGTTTAGAGTATCGAGGGCCTCGGTCATGGTTTGGATGTCGAACACAGGCATGGCCGGAGCCAGAGCATGAATCTCGCCGACGGCTCCTCGAATCGCTGTTGCTGGCGGCAGGCTCGTTCGCAGTTGGAGGGTTATGGGCACGTGGTAATTTTGCACGAATGGACGATAGAAATACGGATCAAAAGGACCCGTACCCAGGTCTTGGTCGCGGCTGTTCTTCACGATGCCGACTACTTCAATCGGATGGCTGGGGTCATCCGGGACGATGAAGTGTCTACCAAGCGGGGCTTGATTTGGCCAATAGCGCCTGGCCATTTCTTCATTAACGACAGCGACATACACCGACGTTTGGTTGTCCGAATCGAGGATGGCGCGCCCGCGAATGAGCGGTATGCGCATCGTCCGGAAATATGCGGACGAGACCGTGTTGTAGCCGGCGTGCGGTGCTTCCTGGCCGGGCGGTGGTTCATAGCCTTCGATCTTCAGGCCACTGGCCCCACGGCTGTAGTAGCCCATCGGAACCGTAGCGGCGAGACTCGCGGATTCGACGCCCGGCAACGTACGCGCTCGCTGCAGCAAATCGTGAAGGAATTGTCTCGCCTCGGCTTCGTTGTAGCCGGCTTCTGTCGGTGCAACACTCAGGTTCACAACGTGGTTCGGATCGAACCCCAAATCAGAGTGTTGTACGGCTCGCAAGCTCCGCACAAAAAGTCCAGCGACGATCAGCAACATCAGGGAGCCACTGAGTTGGGCCACGACCAAGGCACTCCGGGTGCGCTGCCTACGACTTGTCGCGGTGCGCGGACTCTCGTGCAGGAGGTCGTTCAAATTTCGACGCGCTCCGCGGATCGCAGGAGTTATGCCGACAAGCAAGCCCGTCAGGAGCGTGGCGCCCAAAGCGTACGCGAAAACCCGCCAGTTAAAGCCAAAGTCGAATACGAAAGGAATTGGGGTGGAGAAATTCATAGAGCCCACCGCCCGACCGGCTCCCAGCCCGAGGAGGATCCCGCCCCCGCATCCAAGCGACGCCAGCAGAAGGCTTTCGGTGAGCATTTGGCGGACCAAGCGACCGCGACCAGCTCCCACTGCGATGCGAAGCGCCATCTCGCGTTTGCGGCCGGTCGCGCGAACTAGCAGCAAATTCGCAATGTTCATACAGGCGAGCACGAGAATGAGCGCCACGAGAATCAAGAAGAGAGTCGCCAACGCCTTGATGAGTGCAGGCCCGGAAGGGTTCGAGATCGGGCCGAACGGGCCAACGGGAAACGCTTGAAGCGAGTCCCACTGATGTACGTCCGGGTACCGCTCCGAGAGGCGGCGCGCAACAAGGTTCAGCAGCGGCTGCGCCTCGCCCAGCCCCACGCCGTCCTTGAGCCGACCAAATATGACGACGCGCCCCTCTTTCCGATCCGTCAGGAAGTCGTTCTTGTTGTCGGACGTTGTTACAGCCATTCCGATCGGGAGATAGGCTTGCGTGTCTACAATCGAAGCAACTCCGTGGAACCCTTTCGGCGCGACGCCGATAATCGTCACCGGATGCCCGTTGATGGAGACGTTCCTGCCCACGATACGGGGGTCAGCCCCGAGATGAGTTTTCCAGAAGGAGTACCCCAGCACGAGGACTGGATCGGAGCCCGCGATCTTCCCTTCAGACGGTTGGAAAAAATACCCGAGAGCAGGCTCTATACCCAGGACCTGGAAAAAATTCGTTGTCACGAAACTTGTCCATATTGGTTGGCTCTGGCCTTTGATGCTGAGCCCGTCCATCTGAAACGGCTGCACGCCGGTCACGTCGCTGAAGATGGAAGCGGTTTCGTCGCGAATTTCTTGAAAATCCGGATAAGAGAAGTGGTTGCTATGTCCTTCCGCCTTGTCGTGGGATGTCAACGAGGCGATTTTATTCGGCGCATGAACGGGCATCGGACGAAGCACGAGCGCATCCACCATGCTGAAAATCGCCGTGTTTACTCCGATGCCTAGGGCTAGCGTCAGGACGGCAACCGTAGTGAAGCCGGGAGCTTTACGCAGCATGCGCAGGCCGTAGCGCAAATCCTGAACAAGGTCTTCTATCAAGTCCAATCGGCGCTGGTCGCGGCACGCTTCCTTTGTCTGCTCGACTCCCCCCAATTTGATCAGCGCCGCCCGACGCGCCTCTTCTGCGGTCATCCCCTTGGTAACGTATTCGGCGGTTTTGCACTCAATGTGGTAGCGAAGTTCCTCATCGAGTTCCTGGTCGACCTTCCGCTGCCTAAATAGTGAGCGGAGCTTCAAGGGCAATGTGTAAATCCAATTCGCCGCCCGCATCGGTCCTCCTCTCATGCGCCGCGCTCACGTCTCCTGGATCTTGACCACGTGTGAAATCGCTGCCGCTAGCCGGTTCCAATTCTGTGCTTCCTTCTCGAACTGTCTCCGGCCGAGCCTGGTCAACGTATAGAACTTTGCCTGCCGGTTATTATCCGTCGTTTTCCACTGGGCCTTGATCCAGCCCTCCTGTTCGAGTTTGTGCAAAGCGGGATACAAGGACCCATCGCTCACCTGGAGAACATCTCCTGATACTTGCCTGAGACGTTGGCTGATGGCGAAGCCGTTCAGCGGCTCGAGCGCGAGAATTTTCAGCAGTAGCATGTCCAGCATCCCCTGAACCAAATCGGAAGGTTTGCTCATTCACCTCACCTCGGTAACCGAGATGACTATAACACTTACAAGGGGAAATGTCACGATGTGGCGGTTGCGGGTGCGGGTTGTCTTGTGCGACCTGCGAATTTTGCTGGTTTGCCGCGGTTACCGCGTTTGGCTCTGAGCATGTTTAACGCCCACGTGATTTTGGCTCCTGCATTGCGCGGATTTCAAATCTTAGCCCGCGCCGGGGCTACCGGCCGAATTCGATCAGGGTGAGCAGCGTCGGGCCGCAGGGTGAACCAAGCGCCCCGTGGCTGATTGTTAGGGTACCGACGCCCTGTAGTTCCCTAGAAAGTAGAGCCATCTCATTGCCCGAAAAGTTGGCAAATAGTTGGCAAATTTGTTTTTAGGGGAGATCCCCTGGAACGGGAAAAGCTAGAATAGCCGCGTATTTACTGGTGATTGTTGGTGGGCCTGGGTGGACTTGAACCACCGACCTCGCCCTTATCAGGGAAGGGAATGTATGGCCCTTTTAATCGTGCACTATCCATTGTTTGTTCTTGTGGACATCTTTGTGAAACTCTGATGACGTAAATGCGGCCGACAAATACCGCCTCGCGAACATGCTCAAGCTTGTCCGGCACAACAATGAAAGCAGGCGCCTGCAATGTGTGCCCATGGCTCGTTTTCTCGAGAGGCAATCTCAAATAGCTTTCTATTTGAAGAAGCAAAAAAACTGCGTCATGGCTCTTGATGCTAGGTGGTCGGAGGCGAGTCGAGGGAGGGGCGCCCCAAAGATCGTAGATGGTATCTTACACTGGCTGGTGTAAAATAAGGACATTTACAGAGGATCCTAATGAGCACAACCACCGTTCCTCCTAAACGCCTCGACGCATCTTCGCGGGCCAGACGCGAAAGAAGTGTGCGCGAGGCGCTCGCCACACTACGACTCGAGGACCTGGCTCCTAGCAAGGAAGTAATGGTGCTCGGGAACGAATACGTCGAGGGCCGGCTCGAAACGAAGCAGCTTACAGTTGCGGTCAGGCGTCTGTACAGTCGGGATTGAAACAGGAAGCTAACATCCAAGGCGACCTCTACCTTTACGCGGATTCCTCTGTCCTCCGCAATCTTGCCGACATTCGCGATGCGAACGGCCTGAGCAAATTTGAGAGTGACCATTTCTTTGCACGACTCCTCGAGCTCCACGAAAACCCTATAAGAGGATCCTTTGACTCAGATCATCTGAGGCGCATCCATCATTTTCTGTTTCAGGATGTATACGCTTGGGCCGGAGAATTCCGTACGGTTCCGATCGCCAAGGGCGACTCCTTTTTTGCTCGGCCGGAGCACATCGGATCGGAACTGCAAAAGCTATTTCACCAGCTCGCCGACGAGCAGTGTTTGCGTGGGAATCAGTCTGAGGTATTCTGCCAACGCGCCGCTTACTACCTTGGTGAGATTAACGCTTTGCATCCCTTTCGCGAGGGAAACGGACGAGCTCAACGTGAATTCATTCGAGAACTGGCTTTGGAAGCCGGTTATGAGATTGAATGGGATCTCGTTACGCAGGACGAAATGCTCAAGGCTTCAGTGACAGGCTTTCACCAAGGAAGTAGTGCGGCGTTTGCAATGATCTTGCACAAAATCATCCGTCCCGTTTATTGAATGCCGCGCGCATACGTCAAGTGCAGGAGCTCTTGGACAGAACATCGCATGTCACCTGGCGATGCCAAAGGCCATTGAAGGGAAACTCTGACCCTGCTACCAAGCCTAGCCCCTCTCCACCTTATGCTGGCAGATGCACCGTGAGCTTACCGAAACAGCTTCACGTCGGCGGACGCTGGCAGGGTTGCGGAGGTCGCAGCGAATTCGGCGGGTTAGTGCATGATTGGTATGCGGCAGGACCTTCAACGATACCGGCCTGATAAAATGTCCAGCGTTCCCTTCAAGGTTAACCGGCCCGCCCAATTGCTCTCGAATTCCTGGATATCCAGCTTCCGCCGAGGTGGGATCGATCATAAGCTTGACTTCCGAGACACGGTTCGTTGGGAAGCATCCCTGCCTCGCATGTTCACGAATCTTCTCTTCGCGGGTAGCGACATAGACGGAGTAAATCTTGTCGGCCGTTCACGTAGCTATGCAGCCATTGGGTTGCATATTCATCGGATTCCGAATGCGCTTTTGGATCCCATGGCATGATATCCCGGTCATAGATATATCCTTCGTTCCCAGCGGCCTCCTCGATTGCGTCCACGGTACGGTCGAATTGGAGAGCCAGATGAGTGTGTCTAGGATCAGGCACTATCGCGATTATGAAATCCTGGGGTTTAACCTGGCAGCGACCACTGACAATTTGCAGCGGACAGCCCGCGTTCATGAGTTTGTGTAAATCAGTGAGATAGTCTTCCTTGGCCCGAGCTTCCACATCGTTGCGTTTTTTGTCTGGCTGTTCTGCGCTTGATGTGGTTCGGGAATGCCGTGAACTGCTGTTTCCGGCATCTTGACCGCCAAGTTCCGAAAGTCCCATTAGGGTCGCTTGCCCGCCGTGACGAGTTCCGAGTCCAGATGATAGCAAGAGCGAAAGCACCATTGCGCCAGTGAGAACTGAGGTCCCGGTACGGTTCATACTGAGCCCGCGAACAGTCCTGTAGTAAAGTGCATCTTCATAGGCAATCCCGCTTTAGCGGTTCTCAGAGTGCATCATCCGAAGGTCTTTTTAAGCGTCGCCACGGAAACATGCGGCCAACTGAAATTCAGTTTGCCCCGGTCGGACTGGGGCGGTGCCGCTGTTGAGGGGATCAGGACAGCCGGGAAATTCAGGAAGACGAATTGTGCGTATTGGAGCTGCATGAAGGGATCCCCATTTTTGGGTGTGACCTTCTCAATCCAGAAGGTGGCGTATACCAACGCGGAATCCGCGTTCGTGACGAGGAAGGGAAGGTTTTCGATGCCTCCGGAGAAGTCCGCGACGCTGACATTGGCGGCGGGACCGCCGGCCGGAGGTGTGGTTGGCGGGGTGGTGAAAAAGGTGAGGGGTGACTGAGTGGCGATGTTAATTGCCGTACCTTCAAATGTGCAGCCATCCGCAACTTGCTCCTGAATCTTCTGTTGCAGAAGTGTGATCGGGTCATTGAGTAGCTTCTGCGTGATGGCGGCGGGCAGCACAGGGGGCGTGTTGCCCAACGGGGTTCGGGGATTCGTTGGCGTTGCGGGGTTGGTGAGCGTGTATTGCGTAAAGCCGCCTCCGGGAGCCGACAGCAATTCCGAAGATCCGGCGGCGCGGATAACGGTTGGTCCTGGGGGCGCGGGGATAGCAACGGGAGTCGTATTGAAAGACGGAAAGATCGAGAAAGCAGGAGTACCTGTGCCTGTGGGGGCGCCCAGCGTTGGGGCACCCTTAAAAGGAACGGCAGACCCTCCGGCCAGCAAAGCGTTGCCGTGAGGAATGGAGCCCATGCGGGCGACGATCTGCCCTCCCGTAGGAGGATTCTCCAGAGGCTGGGTTGTGGGGTCATGTGTAACCCAGATGCCAGGCTCGATGTGGAGCGCTCCGCCGGTGGTTGCGTCACTTATCTTCTGCAAATAGGTCAAGCCGAAGAGTTCGAGGTCCTCCTGAAACGTACCTCGATTGGGGATCGACGAAGAGATGGGGTCAAACTTGAGAGTCTCATGAGTGAGGTTGAGTTCGAGGAAAAGGTTGGCTGCCGGCGGGCCAAAAAAGGGCCGAGCAACGAGATTGAAGCCTTCGCCATGCCAATTTCCGGCAAGTTCTTTCAGAAGGCCCAGTTTCTGCAGAACAGTCTCGTTGTCTGGGCTGATTCGAACTGTGGGAATGTTTCTAGCGCACATGATTTGCTCCTTAGGTGACTTTATCGGACCGCAGGAGAGCAGCCTCTCAATACAGAGGCCTGAATAACTCTTGGTCTAGAGATAACGAAAAAGGGAGGTAAATCCCTTCGGGAGGGATGACAAGCAGGGGGTGTGTTATCTGCTTGCGAGTAGTCTAGCGGACTCACGATCTGCGGAGCGGCTTCGAAGTTAGAAGCAGAGTGCTTCAAATAGGCTTGTGCCGTCGGGACTTCCCCAACCGGTGCAAAAATTCCAGCCGGAGCGAGCCCGGTACCCGTTGGTTCCAAACGGATCGTTGTGGCCGGTGGTAACGTTGCGGAACGATCGTTGAATGGAACGGTCCCGATAGAGTCGAGGATGGAAGTATCCGACTGGCGGTAACCCGCGATCTTTCAAACCTTCATTGAGCCGTGCGATTAATGCACTCCAGAGGGGCGCCACGGCACTCGTGCCCCCCGCGGCATTGTGATAACTGCCGCCAACATAAACGCTGTAGGAGCTGCTGGCAAGTCCGGAAACGTCAGGGAGTTGCCTGCCATCGAAGTGTGGGTTCCGCCGACTGGGGATGGGTGCACCGATCGCGTGGCAAAGAGATGGCTGCCAGTCGGGTCGAGGCATTCGATCGCTGATGCCGCCGCCGGAGGCACCCGCATTTCTGATATTCCAAACAATTTCAAGGTCTTCTGTCTGGGGACTCGTACCGCCACAGGCGAGGACGAAGGGACTCGATGCCGGAAAAGTCACGCGACAGTAACCATCCGAATCTCTTGCGCAACCGTCATCTCCCGAAGCCGCGCAGACGGTCATTCCGCGCATAGCGGCTTGTTCAAATAGTTTGTTTAGGACTTGAAGCGCGCCTGTGCTCCAGCAGTCTTCCGTAGCCCCCCAACTGATCGAGAGCACGGAAGGTCGATTGTTGTCGTCGTGGATGGCTCGGAAAACAGCGTCTATCCAACCCTTTTCGTCATTGGTCGAGAAATAAGTCACGACTCGGGCGCCAGGTGCAAGCGCACCCGCTAGCTGGATGTCGAGTGCGATCTCCTTGTCGTATTGCGAGTTGATATTGGAGTGGTTTGCGGACGCGACATTTTCAAATCGCAGGTCGGGCACAATTGCTGTCTGTTGCTCGAAGAATCGAGCCAAATCGGAAGAGCAAGCTCCACCGCCAAACGCCAAGATCCCGATACATTCTCCTTTTCCAGAAAGGTTAGCTGGAAAACGGTAGCGCTGGGCAATCATGTCGATGGAGGATTGTGTCGTGGGGCTCGATGGGAGTGCATCCACGGGTCTAGAGATCGGCCTATTGTCGAGCCCGGGAAGTCCTCGTCTACGCGAATGTTCAACCGATATCACCGGATTGCAAGTATGGCGGCCCTGCAATCACTGCCCGTCTTTGCGAACGGTTGGGTTCCCTGGGCTTTCGAACGGTCGTCGTAGCAAAGCCACCAGTCCACGCCTGCCAAGCTGGCAATCCGGTCGAAGCACTCAAGGGCGTCCTGATGCTCCTGCTCCTCTGGGACGACCGAGGCGAAACGAATTTCTGCATCGGCGAAGCCGTGACCTAAAGATGGAGCGTCGAAGTCGGCCATCCATGCCGGGCCTGAGGAGCCGTCGAGAGTGAGCATCAAATTCTTCGAGAGATCCGCCTCATAGTAAAACCGCAGCCCGGTGGCCCGTCGGGTGAGAACGCCTGTTGGTTTTCCGGGAGGATTCGTGGAGTTATCGATGACTTCGACTTCGTTCGGGATCATCGGAATCACGATCTGAGGGAGGGGAACGACGACACAGAAGTAACAAGTATGTAGCGCTGGTTTGGCCGTCTGCGAAGCGTCCAGAATGGTGTTGTCAGGGTCATAAAAGCGGACGGGCGGGAGCGGGTTTGGCGGCGTAAAAACCGGACCGGCGATCCGGTAGCACCGCTCATTGCCGTGGCGATGACGGCCGGTAAGTGGGAGTTCGTTCTTGGCGGTGAAGATGCCAGCGGTGTGTCCAGGACATTTTGCAGCATAGATTTCCACTTGGTTTCGCGTGAAGCGGTACAAAAACGGTCCGTGGAATGACAGCTGTAGCGTGCTCATGAGACAAATCCTCCCTTATGATTGCTTAACTCTTGCCAAAAGCAGAAAAACTGGCCCAGTAAAAGGGGTGCGCGAATTCCCGGGTGGTCCGGAGTCTCCGAGTAGCATCGTGGAGTGCAGCGGACACGTCTTTGCCGGACAGCAATTGTGCATAAAACTCCTGCATGATGGCGGCCGTGGCACGGGAGTTCACCATCCACCGACTCGCAACAACCTCGGGAACTCCTGCGCCGACCAGAAGCCTCGCCAGACTATCATGGTCGTCAAATACGCCCGCTGCGCCGTTAGCGCTGTTACACGCAGAGAGAACTGCGAGCTTCAAGCGCGAAAACTGGGAAGCTCGGATTCTTGCCACATCCATCACGCTAGAGTCTCCCAGAAGCAATCCCACACCATCGGGGGAGGCAGCGGCGTGACCGGAAAAGTGGAAGATTTCAGCGTCTCCCATTTGTTCGGCGATCTGTCCGTAACCGGCATTACCTTGCAGAAGTAAATGGCTATATCGAAATTGGCGGGCAATTCCCTTTGCCTCTTCTTGGGCATCCTCGAGAGGTTTTTTGCCGGTCGTCTCCGGGTCTGCAGCAATAAGAATGCGACTTTCCCGCGTGATTCCCTGCCATGCTGGTGAGACAGAAAGGTAGTCGAGCCCGGGAGAGACAGAGATGGCATAGCGATCTCCGAGGTAAACTTCATTCCGGTCCAGGAGTGCTTCGAAAGGGATGAGCCACAAGGCCTTGTCCGGTTCAACAATAAGATGTTTGAAAGAGCCGAGGGAAGATTCTAGGGGCTCAAAGAGCGTCTCGTAAAGAACATGGCTTTCGTCTGCGACCGTGGCCGCTTTCGAGTCCGGGCGAGAACAGTGATCGACGAATCGATGGGCCAGGAGTTCGACCTCTCGGGCAGAGATGGCCAGAGAAAACTGCCGCACGCCCTCGCTGCTGTAGGTCCATGCAAATGTGCCTGAGGGAAACACGGCATAGGAGACAACAACCGTATTGACAGGAAGGGCGAAAGAAAGGGTGGGGCCGGAAGATGAAGGCAACAATGCAGTTTCTCGAACAGGGTTGTACGTTAGGTTGAGACTGCCTCGCAATGAGGCGCCCTTAAACCACTGCCATTGAGCGAAGGCCTCGCGAGGGGAGACCTGCGATTTTAGTTGCACCATGGCGCGATACACCTGATCCGTCTTTCGGCACCAGATGAGTCGTTCGCGTTCGTCACGATTCTTCCGCAGGGATTCTTCGGCCAGTGCCAGGGCATGTCCGAGGTCTTGGTTCGCCTCGATTGAGGCTCCTAGTGCAAAGTATGCAAGGCCGAGATTGCGGAAGAACTCGAAGACAAGATCTTTATCCGAAAGGACGCTTACCTGCGCCCGCAGTGGTTCCAGTCGACGAATGGCCTTATCCGGGTCGGAGCGGAGCAATTCCAGTTTTGCGAGGCCGATCTCGGCTTCGCATTCCAGAGTATTTTTTCTGGCTCCGTCGGCAGAATGCAGGAACAACCTATGGGCCTCACGGAGGCTTCTCTCGGCTCCTGCAAAATCTCCCGTCATAGCCAAGGCGTTCGCGAGACGGTGTTTCGCCATCGCTCGCAACTCGAGATCGGGATCGTCGGAAATGAAATGAGATGCTTCTCGTAGCACCTCAGCATCGAGAAACCATTCTGCGGTGTCCTCAGCGACCTGATCGAGTCCCGAATAGAGACTGTAGCCGCGCATCGAGCTGAAATCGCCTTCCCAGTAACGAGCCAGTCCCGTAGTCGAGTACCTCCAGGCCGAAGAAGGGTCGCCCATGTACTGATAGAGCGCGGCGAGGAACGTCGTTGCCCGAAGATCGAGAGCGGGAAAGTGGTGCAAGGTCGCGAGCGTGACGGCTTCGGAGGTGAGCCTGCGAGCGGTTTCATCGTTCAAGTTCATGCAAATTGCGGATTCAAGAGAGAACTGCGTAAGGAGCCATGGGTATCTTTTCGCCACACGCGAATCGTTTCGCGCTCGCGCCTCGGACAAGCAGTTTGCCACTTGATGTGCAAGCTGATCCGCGTAACTCGATTCGAACTCCGCCAGCAACTCGCCTGCATGGTTTCCCGATTTACGGAATAGGAGTCCTGCACCGATGGCGGCCTCACGGGCGTGGTCAAGGTCAGCGGTCTGATTTGTCTCTAAGGAGTCGATGAGGTCCGGCAGACCTGATCGGGATTGGGGCTTGTTCTTCAATTCTTCAAGGAAATCGGTGAACCAGTAGTCGCCGTGGTTGGATGCTAGGAGTTTGGCAAGCTGATCGAGGGCGTGGCGGGCCGTATCGACATTGTTTCCTTGAGTTTTCGAGAAAGCTTCTGGAACCCATTTGGTAAGGGCAACTTCAAAATAGGGCTCGATACGGAAGTCCAATTCTCTGATGAGGTTTTCGCGGTGGTTTTGGAGCAAGGCAACAAATTCTGCGGGGCCGAGAAGCGGCCTTTCACTTCTTTTTTTTTGTAGATCAATTTTCTCTTCGAGATCTGCCAATCGTCGGCGACCCTCCTCCGACCATGGAGAATCCGGGTCGAGCTCAAGATAGCGGTGCCAGTCCTCCACGGCCTCGTGGTAGAGCAAGAGACGTTCGGAGGCAATGGCATGGTTAAATCGCGCCACCTCATTCCGAGGATCCTTCGAGAGGACTTGGCCGAGCAGATCCACTGCCCGGCCGTAGTCTTCCGACCGCTTCAGCTCTTCCCCTCGCAGAAAATAGGCGCTTGCGAGATCAATGCTGATCGTCTGATTTTCCGGTGCATACCGGCGAGCGCGCTCGAGGGAAGCAAGAGCCGAAGAATAGTTATCGTCCATAAGGTCCGCTCGCCCTTGGGTGTCGAGCCAGAAGGGATCATCCGGTTTCGAGGCAAGCTCCTTTGCGATCATCACTTCTGCCTCGAGGAGAGCTGTTGGACGACGGAGCCCGGGTGTCTCGCTGCC
The DNA here is from genome assembly GCA_963702915.1 of Candidatus Acidiferrales bacterium. Lineage (GTDB taxonomy): Bacteria > Acidobacteriota > Terriglobia > Acidiferrales > UBA7541 > Acidiferrum. The sequence goes on along the minus strand of OY969770.1, from coordinate 2,878,726 downwards.
GCGAAAAGCCTCAACAGAAGCATAGCGGCTGCCGGGCATACGCAAATCCGTGGTCCGCTGTTCAGAGTAAGCGAGGGAGAGCAAACGGTTTACAGCGTGGGTCGGGCGGAAGTAGGTGAACCATCCTATAGCAGACAAGAGAACTGTTGCGCTTGCCAAGGCGATGCCGAATCGTAAAAGAAGGACCCCGTCCCGGCCTGTCTGCTCGGATCGCGACGGGTTCTCTCTTGAGCTTGTGGCTTGCATGCGCTTTGCAAGGCTTTTTTGCCAGTTGGGGTCGGCACTCCGGAGACCATCGAGAACATTCATTTCCTCTCCTGTGGTTTCATCCGCAAATTGCTCTGCTACTTGCTTCAATCGAGCAGAGCAGTGAGCACATTTGATTGCATGCTCGAGTTGTTCTTGGGTCTCGACAGGTGAGTACAGGCCGGCGACGAACTCCATCCACTGTTGTTCGGAAGGGCAACCCGGACCAGGTCCGGACGTTTCTCGCATTGAAAGCCGTTTGGACATACGGAAGAAAATTTGTTGCTGCTCAAGCGACTCCCGACACTCTCTGCATGAGAGGAGATGGTCTTCGAGCTCTCGGCGCTCCGAGTCTGAGACGCGAAGCTGCGATCCCTCGGACAACTCGTCCGAGGCGAGGAGCGTGAGCTCGTAAAGATTCAGATGCTGATCGGGCAGTCTTCCCACTACTGCCTCTCCCTTCTATAACGAACCTGCTCGGTGAACCCCTTTCTCTCCGAGCTCAGAACTGTTGTCACTGCGGGATTTCACCATTGGAGATCGCGCGACGGCCGTGCGAACTAGACGATTAAGTCTCAAAATGGTGCTCTCGACACCCTTCGTAGTCAGGTCGATATTCGGAAGTGCAGCGATCGCTCTGGCGCTGAGTCCGCTGCGGTAATACAGCCAAAAAATGCGACGACTGCGCGCTAATTCCTGGGCCGAGACGCCTTGGACAAGACAGCGGTCAATTTCCTCGAGAAGGACGGTTTGTTCGACCGTGAAGGAGGCCGATTTGGAGAACGTATTTGCCACCCACTTTTCATTTCCGAAATGGTCATCGAGATTCGCAAAAAAGCCTCCCGCTCCCCTCTTGGCAGCGTGGGATGCCTTGAAATGATCGTGGACGACGTTAGCGGTGACGACTTTCAGGAAACCAAATATGGCAGAGGGGTATTGGGAGCGGAAGTTCTTGAGCAAGCGGCAATCGTCGGAGCACAGCTTCAGGTAGGTTTCCTGGATCAAGTCATCAAGTAACCCGGGAATCGGTTCACTCCACTGTCGTACCGTTCGGAGCACCACGGTCGAAATCAATGGACGAAAGCGCCTGACAAACTCCGCCCACACAGCCTCCTCCCGGGTCGCAACACAGGCAGCGACCAACTCCTCCGGGGATAATGACCTGAAGTCCAGGGGGCTAGCCCTCCTTGAGGGCTAGATTGTACAAGAGATTTTGGTTAATTCTCTATAGACAGCATTAATGGTTCAGGTAGAAGACGTTGACTTGCCGTATATACAAAGCACGGGAATGACTTCCGTGTTCAGAAGTTCCGTCAAAGGTATTCGTCCGCAGAATTCGTTTTTACCTGGAAGGAGCATTCTTCGCCCTGGTTTGCCGTCAAAAGGTCTCATGGCCACAGTCCAGATCGCTGATCGGTTGGCGGATGGTCAGCAGGCTAGTCAGTTGATCGTTTTTGGAGGAGAGGGTTTATGTCGAAGGGGCTGGATAGTCTGCGACACATCGTCGTTCTAATGATGGAAAACCGATCCTTCGACCATATGTTGGGGGGCCTCAAACAAAGGGACCCGCGAATCGACGGCTTGGCGGGTACAGAGGCAAATCCCGATAGCAATGGGAATCCGGTGGCGGTGCAGCCGCAGGCAGATTACCAGGATCAATTGGTTCACGATCCGGATCACCACTTTCCGGGAACGGACCTGCAGATCTTTGGTGGACAACTAGGGGCCGGCAGAGTCGCGAACATGCAGGGATTTGTGAAGAGTTATTTCACACAAACAAATGATGTTGAACTCTCCCATCAAATCATGAATTACTTTGCGCCTGAAAAGCTGCCGGTGCTTTCGACTCTGGCGCAGGAATTTGCTTTGTTCAATCGATGGTTCTCCTCCATTCCTGGGCCAACCATCTGCAACCGGGCCTTCGCCCATTATGGAACGTCGTTCGGTGAAGTTGGCATGGATGTGTTTTACATCGGGAAGGACATTCAGAGTATTTATGAGCGCATGGTCGACGCTGGAAAGACGGCAAAGATCTACTACTACGATCAACAGAGTTCGACGATGGAAATCGTCAACCTATTGCAGCATCAATCCCAAGTATTCGGTACCTTCGATCAATTCATCGCCGACTGTAATTTCAACGAGCTGCCGGACTACAGCTTCATCGAACCGTGCTACAACGATCATGCGGGCCCTGACGGCGGTGAGGTGCTGGCCTCCGATCAGCACCCTACGCACAACGTGCAGGTGGGCGAACGGTTTATTGGGACGGTCTACAACGCCATTCGGGGCAACGATGCGTTGTGGGCGAGCACAGCCCTCCTGGTTGTTTACGACGAACATGGCGGGATTTTCGACCATGTGTTTCCGCCGGCTTGCCAGCCCGACGGGTTCGTAGCCCAACCCGAAGACACGGGAACAGGCATGCCGTTTGCTTTCGACCGCCTGGGTGTACGCGTACCGGCAATTCTAATTTCACCCTTCATTCCCAAAGGGACGGTCGTTGATGGACGAATCTTCGAGCACGCCTGCATACCGAACACGATGACGGAGTATTTCTTGAACGGAGACGCAAAAAGGACGGCAAGAGAAGCAAACTCAGAAACTTTCCTCGACCTGCTCTCTGACAATATGCGTCCGGATGACGATATTCCGTGGTTCGATTTTGGAGACTGAAATGGCCGAGCACAAATATGCTGTGAAAGTTCCCGCCTTGGACCGAAAGGCTTACAACCCCCAGAGGCCAATCTCCGATCTGGTCAAGAACCAGGTTCTTCATCTTAGCCTTGCAGAACGGCATCTTCCGAAGAAGGACAGGACGGGAACTGATGTTTATTCGATCCGGACGGAAGAAGAAGCCGCTCGCTACATCCATCATCTGACCGCCAAACTGCACCCCCAGGGAGCTAGGAAGGCAAAGAGACGCAGCGTTTCAAAAGTGAAAATGGGGAGTCCTCGACCAAAACCCGGAAGGAGTCGTTAACAGTGAAACGAATCCAGGTCCAGGCTATTCCCGTCGTCCTCATTCTTCTTGTTGGCAGTGTCCTCGGCGCGCAGGAAAAACCCACGCCGCCATCCGGCGCAAGCGTTGACAATCCTTCGGAATGGAAGAAATTCCAGCAGAGCTGCGGGAGTCTCGAGTTTCATACGGCGGGTGACTGCGTAGATTTGTTGTTTACGGGGCAACCTGTGCATATAGCGATCGGCAGTTTGCCGCCACAAGACGGCTTTGGTGCCGGGGTCGCTGTTGTCGGGTTTCTAAAGCCTACCGAAACCTGGCGGCCGAGCTGGAATGCCGATGCTGTGGCAACAGACAACGCATCCTGGCGGACAGGGGTATATTTCAAGCTCGTTCACACGCCGCTGTTGAAGACCACGGTTCATTACGGTAAGCCGAAGTACAAGTCTAATCTGACGGACCTACCCGAATACACGGTCTTTAACCTCTATGCGCAAGCAATCTCGCTCAACAAGCTGACATTTTTTGGATTAGGACCATTATCGGCGGAGGCCGGCCGCTCCTATTACGGAATGCTGGAAGTAATCGCAGGTACAAATGTGATCAAGCCTCTGTCGATGAGATGGAATGTTGCACTCCTTGGCGAATTAAATGGCCGGTTCGTGGAACTTCGGCCGAGCACCGGGAATTCGAGCCCGTCGATCGGCATGCTGTACACAGACGCTACTGCTCCGGGCCTCACCGACCAGCCCGCATTTCTACAGTTGGGCGAGGGCATTCGAGCGCGGCCTGCATTTTGGAACGACCGATTTCAGCTCGACTACAATCTGAGCTACCAGCAGTTCGTCCCACCTGGCGATACATACTATTCCTTCCAGCGGGTAAACATCGATTTGTCGAATAATGTTGCGATATATCATCTCACCACGCGCTTCTATCACCCCAGAGATAGCAATGGGCCGGATGAATGTTCCATCGAGCGCATTGGAGGCCAGCCTTCCTGTTCCCTCGACAAGCGCGCACAAATCGCGAACTGCAAGGAGACAAAGGAACGGGACGACTCGAACTGCAAGGCCATCTCACGTGACCTTCAAGGAAGCGTAGGTTTCCGATTGTTTTTCTCGACTTCTGTGACGCAGGGCTCGGACCAAGTACCTTTCTACTTTCAACCCACGCTGGGCGGCGGAGACCTAAACGGGAACCCGACCCTTAGCAGTTATCAGGATTATCGATTCCGGGCACCAAATGTGCTTCTGCTTCGAGAGAGTTTCGAGCATTTGATCTGGGGTCCGCTCGGAATTGCGCTTATGGTAGATGAAGGCAAAGTGGCGCTCACGCGAGGCGAGTTCGGAGCGAGTCCGTGGTTGCGCAGTTACTCGGCGGGAATGACGCTTCGGGCCGGGGGATTCCCGCAGGTGTTCCTGCTGTTTTCCTGGGGTGGAAGCGAAGGGACACACACGATTGCCAACGTGAATCCTTCGCTGCTCGGTGGCTCGACACGGCCATCGTTATTTTGAGAGCGTCGCTAGACCTGATCAGACTCGCGCAACTGTTCCGTCAGGAAATCCTCAATGGAGCCCTTTACATGTGCACGGCCTAGCAGCGCGAACAGTTGGAAAATGATCTTTAAAAGTGGGTGGGGTCGAGGCGAGTTCATCAAAGCATTGATGACCGCTTCGATTCTCTCGGCTGCGAGAGAAGAGACGTCGGCCAGTCTTTCGGGCGTTGTCTTGAAGTCTGCCCGGGGAGGAATGGTGACTTCGGCACAAACGGAGGGCATCAACGGAATGATGGGGAACCAGTCCTTGTCGTCACCTGGCGTAACGCCCGGAGGAGGGTCCGATCGAAATAGGTTCGCCTGGTCTTGCGCCCCGGAACCTGGCTTGATCAATCCTGGACCGATGATGGAATTGCTCCTCGGCAACAGAAAGTACACGCCCAGGAAGCGTTGACAGTTCCGGCGTCCCAGTTGGTAGTCCCGCTCCCGAAACTTTTGGTCGATAAATCCCCCGAATGCTCCGAGCGAACCACACAAAAGTGATGGAATTCCCGGCGGGACATCGTCGCTCGGTGCGATTACGAATCGACTATGGACATTAGGGTTGCGCACGAGAGAAAGGTTTTCTCCCTGAAATCGCGATTGTGCGAGAAAGACCGGTATCAGGGATTGCAAGGCCTGTAACAGCAAGGATTGCGACTCCGCGTTATAGTCCTTCGCCAACGAGGCCATTCCAGGAAAAGGTGCGACGGAAAGAACCGCCGCATCGGCCCTTGCGGCTTCGCGGGGGTTGTGACCGTTGGCATCGCCGCCCGCCAAGCGAACAAGGTGCTTGCGGGCACATTCAAAAGGATTGTTATTGGTGACCCCACCATCTACATAGGCAATCTCGATTTCAGAAGGAACGGGCTGAATGCCCCAGTCCACGGGGATCCGTTGCTCGAGCTGGCATTTGCAAACGCCGTCAGCTTGCGGATCCGGATTGCTGACGGCCCAGGTCTTGCACTCATAGTAGTGAGACTGCCGGGCAAGCACCCGCGCGGCAAGAGCCCCCGGGAAGGCACCGGTGGCCATAGCGGCGAGGCTGAGCTGATCCCAGGAATCGGTAGGCCGCGGAGGATAGGATAGGGCAAGCTTAGTTTCTTGCTGGTCAAGCGGGTTCACGCCAAATCCGAAGGCAATCTCATCGGCATAGTAGAGAATGCGTTCTTCAAAAGAGCCGTTGTTCGCGGCGTCGACGCTATAAGGGATTCCCCGCAAATTCGTGAGTGTGAGGTAGAGCGCCAGCTTCTTCGAGATCCACAGGCGAGATTTGCTTTGGGTCAAATCCGGACGAAGTGCAGAAGCGGCGATCTCCTCAATTCGAGTGCAGTCGAGGACGGAGCGGACTATGTTTGGAGATTTCTTGAGGTCCGCCGTCCCAAGCAATGGTGCAACATCAATTTGCCGAACCCAGCAGTTGTACAGGCGATTTACGGCTGCATCGGGCGGAGGTTGGCTAGTGTGAACGTGGTCAAATTCTTCCTGCAGCGCCAGGGCGCTGATCGCGGCACACATTCCACCTGCGGAGGCACCAGAAAGAACTTCCACGGACACATCATGGGAGGGTATTGGCCAGTGCGATGGATCCCGATCTTTCTCCTTCCATCGTTCCCGTTCTGCGTACCAAGCGTCGAGCGCCTCCACAAGGAAGTCGAGAACGCCAGCGGTATAAGCACCGGCGGAAACGGCACCGGCCATGTTTATCCCTACACGAAATGGTTCAGGCATGATGAGTGACTCGATTCCTCAAAGCGAATAACCTGCCGGGCCTTTGGGCAGGGTCTTGTACTTCGGTTCGCGCCAAAGATCAATGATTTAAACGAAATTGAGGGATTTAACCCTTTGCAAGTGCGGTTTTTCTCCGGATGGTTTCGGCGGCGAGGGCAGCATAATTTGGTGTTTTTCGGCCTGGGTTGGCCTACTGACGACCAGGGCATCAGGAGGGCTGAAGGTGCGAATCACCAAATTTTGAAATTGCGCCGAAGGGGTTTTTCGTTGCTTTGCGTTCTTCCAACTGAATGTACTGTGTCTCCGAGTAGGGCGGTGCGTGTTCACTTGGGAGAGTTGGGTGCGTACCGCCCGAGGTCTATGCCTTCGCCTTCTTGGCGGAGACGGTTGGGGGGCGGGTTGTTCCTCCGGTAGTTGAGCCAGCAAGTCTGCTCCGTTGCTCTGGCCCACTCGTGGCAAGGCTAAAAGGCTGCCAACCAGACATGAAGAGGCACGGGCCGGGTCCAAGCCTTCAGGTCCTAAGACTCGTCAGATTGATAAGCAGAAACCGTCACCATTCCCTCCAAATCCAACGGCAGGGATGCTTTCTGCGTGCTTTCTTGAAGCGCCTCGATCGCACTTCCGAGTTGGACGATTGCTGGGGTCACATATTTCACGTGGACCACCTCCTTTCAGACCAGAGCAGTCCAAAGAAGAGACCAACCCGGCGGAGTTATGGAAAGCGCCTAACGTCGCCGGCTGGTCCCAGTTTAGGGCCAAGCACTCGGCGCCTAGAGTGCCGTAAAAGGTTTATCCCTCATCGGATTGGTATGCCGCGACGGTCGATGACGTAGGGTTGTCGAGCGGTGGGGCTTCCTTGATCATCGAATTTTGCACTGCGTCGATTGCTGAACCGACGAGAGCAATTTCCGGTTTCTCGTATCTCATTTTTTTCACCTCCTCCCTTCTTTGTTTTTTTCAGCCAGCTGAAGCTCGTTTGGCGCACCGAGTTCAGAGAGGCGCGGGTATCGTTGCATTCGTTAAATTGTGCTCCGGTGCTGAATCTGTTTTGGGCAGCACACTGGAATGTGAGAGATTGTGCAGCCAACATTCGAGGGATAGGGTTCGTTGAATCGGGACGAGCGCCACGTCTTTGCCATTACGAACATCTTCCAGCGTTTGGCGGAAGGCGCTAGACGAAACGATTCCCAGCGACTCGGCAATCATGTCGTGCGTTAGGGATTGCATGTTTTCCCAGTGCTTGGTGATCGCGGTCCGCGGAGCGCGGCTGACATAGGCTTTTCGTTTCCTGTTGATGATTTCATCGGGCACGATGCCGGAAAGAGAACGGCGCATTAGTGCACGCCTGCGCCCTGGTTCAACAAGCAGCTGACGAGGCACGTTGAAGAGAAACTGAAGAAGATCACAATCGAGATAGGGGTAGCATGTATTAACTGGCTCTTTCGAGCCCGCGTGAGAGGCAGCAAGCTGTCGCCGTAACGCTTCCAAGGCAGACAGGTTTTCCTGGAAGCTGGGCCGATACCCCCAAAGCGTTAGGGGTTTGTCGTAGCCATTGAGGACGGAGCGAAATCGCCGGCGGAATAGCGGAGTCACCCACGATGGAGGCTTTCTGACATTGGCTATCCGCCCGAGGCATGGCGGAGCGAAACTTCGCAGAGTTTGAAACCACACGTGTATCCATGGACGTCTTTGGCTCAGCGCCCACTTCATCAACTGCTTCGCGAGAAGCCTAACCTGTCCCTGTGCCAAGAGGTCTGCCAGCTCAGGGATCGGTGTCGGGACACCGCCGGCGAACTCGTCACCACCAATTCCCGAAAGTACGCTCCCGTACCCCCGCCAACGGATGAACTCTGAGACGGCGTGCCTGTGCCCGTAGGTCCTGCCCAGGTCTCCGGGAACGACAGCGAATTCCTGTTTTTCAAAAAGCGCCGCGGCATAGTGTGAGGCATCAACCGGAACATGCAAGCCTTCGCCACCACGCTTCTGTTCCACTAAAGTGAAGTGAGGTTTCTCGTTCCAATTAGGCTCCTCGCGGAGCAGCGCATCAGCCACGCAGACAATCGAGGAAGAGTCCATGCCTCCACTAAGCTCGGCGAGCACGGGCTTGTTCGAACAAAGGCGCCTGCGAACGGAATTTGTGAGCAACGACCGGAACTGCACTTCATATTCGCACTGATCTTCAAGGCGCTCAGACGCCGCTGGTTCGAACTCGTAGTATTTGCGAGTGACGGCGCGTTTATTCTGGAACCTGACGACGCATTGTGTATCCGCGGGAAGCCGAAATTGTAGGCCGGGTCATTGGAGTCACGATACGTCTAGTGGAAGCGGAATTGTAGGACATTTAAAAGGAGGAATTTGGATCATGATCATCGGCGATCCTTTGCGGGAATTACGGGAGGAAAAGAAACTTTCGCAAGGGGATATCGAGAAGAGAACCGGTTTGCTGCGGTGCTACGTCTCGCGCGTCGAGAATAGCCACACGGTTCCTGCCATCGATACCTTGGAGAAGCTGGCGCAGGCTCTCGAGGTCCCGCTATATCAGCTGTTCTACGAGGGTGACGAGCCGCCCAAGCTGCCGGATCTTCTGAGGAGGAAGACGTCAGATGAGGTCGTTTGGGGCAGCAAGGGAAAGCAGGCGACATATCTTCACCATCTGAGGAAATACCTGAGCAAAGCGTCGGAAGCCGACCGAAAACTGCTGCTTGCCATGGCACAGAAAATGACTGGGGGAAGGACTCGCAAGGCAGAAACCGCCGGGTAAAACAGATGCGGGCTGCAAACGAGCCACAGACTTCCACACAGCTTTTTTGGGTGCGGCTCCTATTGCACGAGACTGTAGAGATCCACGCCGCCGTTATAATTGGGCACATAGATTTGGCCTCCATCAATCACCGGAGGATCAAACTTGTTATACAGAAACTGGATGCCCCAGCGTTGCGAGTCCCAGAGAACTTTCAGGGATTCATCCGCGGCGAGGTGTACCGGATCATAGACGAGCAAGCGGCCGTTCACGACGTGGGCATTGGCGTCACCGTAGGGGATCGTGCACACCAGGATTGCTGAATCAGCATCGGATCCATTGCTCGATCCGGAACAAAATCCGCCGGGCATTCCTCCGGGAGGATTCCCTCTCACATCCGCGCTGGCGTATTCGTTGCTTTCCGCAATATAGGTGAGTTTTCCAGTGGAGCTGACGCCCCATTTGTGGAGTTGCGCATTCTCCCCCCAGGCGAAAATCGTCCAGGATTGCAGCACCGGATCAAAAAACTGCACTGGCGTCATGTGCAGATGTGCCGTGTCGCCCCATGGAAAGAAATTCAATGTACGGGGATCGGGTGGGCAGGGATCAACAGGCCCCGGACTCATGGTCAGCCAGACAGGAGGCGCTGCAAGCTTTGCGCAGTTCGTTTTGGGGTTTTGGAGGTCTGCAAGAGTCGTCCCACCAAGGTTCGTCGTCTTGATCGGATAGGCGATTCCGTCCTTTCCGGCTGCAACGCAAACACCAATCGCGAAAATACACGCCGGACCAGCCGATCCCCAATCTTCATCCGACCAGTTGCCGGAGGCCATGTCCGGAAAAACGAGAAGGGTTGGGACGCCGCGTTCATTGATCATCGGCACCAGTTTTGCGTTCTTCAGCGAAATGTTCATCCCTCCGCCAACGGGTTTAATCGCTTCGGAGGGGGCGTTCACGCCGGCAAGTTTCACGGCGGGCTTCGCCGTCTGCCCCGTTCTGGCGAAGTCCGTCCATGGAGTCCAGTGGTCGACCACCTGCAGCTTGGCCGCAACTCCTCCCGAAGGTGGCGTGTACTTCAGTTTGAGGAACGACTCACCCCACTGGCTCACGCCGTCAAAGTCGCCATTTCCGGTGAGCACGTAAAGAAAGCCCTGCGCGTCTGCAACCGCGCCTTGTCCCCCCATCCAAACGCCGGCGCCCTCGCCCGCAGTCATCGCCAACATTGCCGTTACCGTATTGCTTGCCAAATCAAAGGCAAAGCAATAGCCGGAAGCAACACCCGCTTCCGTTTCGTTGATCGTTCCGGAACACCCAAACACAGTTTTTACACCGTTGTTATTCGTCTCCACGAGAGAGAATCGCTGTTTGCGCATCGCTGCGTTGAAGTCTTGTGTTCCACTTTTTCCCTGTATCAGCACCTTTGCTAACTGCTTTCCATCCGCCACGTTCAGTACGAACATAAAGTAACGCGCTGTTTCCGGTTTGCCCGTGTCGTCGGGCGAAACCCAACAAACCTTATAGAGATGTTGCGTGTCTGGGTCGATCACGCCGGTGGACAGACAGCCCCAAAACTGATTGATTTGATGGCTGTCAATTTTTTGCGATCCAGTGACTGGCGTGCCCAGAGTAACCTGCCAGATGCCAGAGCCATCATGTGCGTCGACTCCCCGCACAACGTTAGCCATCGACGGAAGCACCATCACATCGCGGGTTCCAAGCGGGGTCTTGACATTCGGCAAGATGAGTGGCTGCGCTTCCATTCCCCGCGCATCTCCAATCACCGGAATAATCGTGACTCGGATGATTCCCTTGGTCTGAACGGACGCCTGAGTTAGCTGCGTTTCATGCGGATTCCAACCGCTTCTCGAGCTATCTGCGGAGCGTGTAAGCCACGGCACCATGGTTGATTGGGCCGTACAGCTCTCAGTGACCCCAAGAAGAAATGTGCAGATGACCAGGCATGTTTGAAAGAGCTTCATATGTCCTCCTGTCAGGCGGTCACTATATGGATCTCAGGGTATGTCGATCAGGCTGAAAGACGATCATCTAAGCCGCTAGCGACTCACAACCTGTCGTCGGCCAGGTCTAGTATCGCCACAAGAACGTATCACAAAGCTAAATGCCGTTCAACTCCACTCTGCTTTCCCAAATCGCGCGGGGCCGCGCTATGGACGAGCGCGGGGCTGCTATTGATACGCTTTGGAATTCCGGCGCTCACTCATCGGTCAGCGCAGCGAGCATCTGCGAAGCCGCCTGCCGGATGTACGCAAGGCTTTCTATCAACAAATGTGCATCTCCCTTCCATAGCTGGATGTAGTCTGATGCAGCCGAGCCAGTTTCGAGGCCGATGGCGTGACAGACGATAAACGCGGTAGCTTCCGCTTCCGTTTCGCGGATGCGGCGGGAGGTAGTGCCGCGGCGATCGCTCCGGTGAAGGAGTTCATGCGCGAGTTCGTGCGCGAGTGTGGAGAACTCTTCCGCGGCGGGCTGACCGGGAAGCAGCGTGACGCGACCGCCGCAGGAGGCGCCGCGTGCCGGAGCAATTTCCTGTGAGTATTCGATGGAAATGCTTTGAGAGAGGGCGAAACTACGGAGTCGTTCGCCATATTGGCTCGGGTCACCCTTGACGAAGCCGGTTTGCGGCAATTCTTTGCCGTCGGTCTGGCTGACATCGAACACGTAAGAAGCGCGAAAACCGCTAATCGTTGCCGAGCTTTCTTCATTGTCCTTTTCATCGTCAGGCTTGCGGCGAACGATCGGAGCAAGGATGAAAATGCCTTTTTCGCCCTTCTTCACGAATCGGTCGAGTTCGTTCCAGGTGCGGAAGCCGGCGACGTAGCTCGCGGTCGGCTTCTGCGAAACGATGAGCATCACGTTGTGAAAACTGTAGCGGTGGAAGCGCCCAATGGCCTTGAGATAGGCCGTGAGCGTCTCACTCTGGCCCGCATTGAGCGCAGCGACGAGTTGTTCCGTAGCTCTTTCGGTGATCTCTTTAATTTGTTCTGATTTCATCTTTCGTTCTCCTTTGCGGGGATTTGGTTCCCTCACTTGAAGCAGGGGAACCAAAGAACCGCGTTCGAAGGAGAACGGAGGTGACTTTGGTACGAGCCGGAGCGGGTGGCAACCGGTGTGACACGAGTCCGCGAGTGGCGCAGCGGTGTGCGAGCGAAGGAGGAAGCAATTAGAAAAACAGATGAAACCCCCAAAGGGGACTCCCTTTTTTTGTCGTTCTTAGGGCAATAAGGTGCCGAGATCTCGACGCTCTACGGACCGAGGGCGACATCATGAAAACCGGCTATTTGGCACTATTTGGTATTGTTGTGGCCTACTCGGCCTATCAAGGTGCAGGTCCGGCAAAAACTGCCTCTGGAGGGGAACCGACGATTGCCCGGAGTTCGAACGAAGGTGGAAAAGCTACTGACCTCATACACCCAGGAGTTTGGGCAAGTGGAGCTCAACCCTTTCCGACGATTGGCGGTGGAATCTGCGCCCTCGCCGTGAATGAAGTCCCGAGTCCGACCTGCGGGGGCTGCAAGGCCATCTGTTCCGCGACAGATCTTGGCGCATTGATTGAGGATTATTTTCACGCCGAATCCGGAACCGACAAAGCGTTTCTTGCCACGCATTGGAATGTGCCACGCGCCAAGCAATCCCAAATCAAGTTCGTCATTGCCTCACTGCCCGACCCGGTGCATACCCACATGGCGCTGCTGTTTGACCGGGGCATCGAGGCCATTGAGCGGGCTGCTCAGGCGAGCGGGTATCTGTTTTCGCGTGCCTGGATGCCCTGGGATATTTCCACGCACACGGAGCCTACGGACTTTACGGTGCGCATGGCACAAGCGAAATTTCGCGACGAGATGGAGTCGCTGCCAGGGCTGTTGATATTTCAAACATCGGATGACAGCCGCCGTCCGGGCACCATTCTTTTCGTTTTCGTGGTTGGGGAAACGCCGACAGGAGGTTTGCGTGTAGAGCAATTCCAAAATGCCCTGAGAATCCGCCGCGCCATCCTGGCAGACGGAGGCTCCGGCACCGACGAAACGAAGGTGCTCCGGGTATTTGGGCCGACCTTTTCCGGCTCCCTCCTGTCGCTCAACGCCATTTTGAACAACCAGCAACCACACAGTCAATTCTCGTCGATTCAGATCCGTAGCGGGACCGTGAGCAGCTATTACGCCACGCGTAATTTCTGCAAGTCGACTTACGAGGAATGGCCTGAGCCGTCCGGCCCGAACGCAAAACACGAACCGATCGGCAGACCCGAATTCGCCACGTTCCAATTCAGCGACGCCTATCAAGAATATTATTTGAGTCATTTCTTCAACAAACGGAATCATCCGCATTCCCACGTAGCGATTTTGTCGGAGGACGAGACGATTTTTGGAAGCCAGGAGAAACCTGGAGACACGAGCGATATGAAAGAGTCTGTCTCTCGGGCCACCGACCCCTGCGAGCCGGAGGTTCCAGTGCCGGCCTTCGACTTCGTGCGACTTTATTTCCCCCGCGAGATTGCGCAATTAAGGGACGCCTACCAGCGGGATGTGAAAGCGCAGACAACGGCGAACGGCGCAAAGCCTCCCCCGCAGACTGGACTGCCACTCAGTCTAAGCGTCACGGGAAACGATGACGACAGTGTGGCCCCGTACGCGCCATTGCAAACGCCTCTCTCACAAGAATCGATCTTACAGAGCATCGTTGCGACCCTAAGAAGGAAGCATGCCAAGGTCGTGGTGATTCGCGCCACCGACCCGCTCGATGTCATTTTTCTTTCGCGATATCTACGGCAGAACTATCCCCAGGCGAGACTGGTGACCGTGGGTGCGGACCTGCTCATGATTCACGATTTCTACGATCCGAGATTTCACGGAATTCTTGCAATCGCACCCTACCCCCTTGTAAACGGAGCGGAGTTCCCAAAGTTGAAGAGCGTATCGGGAGGTCCGAATCAGGACGTGAATCGTTTGTTTCCCGACAGCTATTCGGTCGGGGATTTCAACGCGATCGAGTCGTTGCTCGCGCCGCAGGCGGAGAAAACGGCAACGTGCCTCCCGCCGGCGGACTATGCGGAGTTTGGATTGCCTTCGTTCCTGGAGGGGAAGAAAGATGCTCTCACTGACTGGCGAGCTCATTTATGGTTAGCGGTGGTCGGCAGGGAAGGGTATTGGCCTGTGGCAGTGCTAGACGATGACGACCCCACCTCGGTTCCTCAGGAGGAACCTCCGCAGCCGAGCGTCCCCGAAGTGGATGCGTCTTCAAAATTCGTGAGGCCCTACTCCGTGCATTTCTCGATAGGATGGACCATCTTCTGGACATTGGCCTTGGGTCTTACCGTCTTTCTGGCGTTTGTCATCGCCTACCCCCATGTATTTACGCGATCTGAAATACTAGGGCGATTTGGAGGATGGCCATCTGAAGAGCGAAATCGTTTGTTGTTCGCGGGGAGCGCGCTGGCGCTAGGGACGCAAGCGCTTTTCCTTTTCCCGGTCATCGTTTGGCTCACACGTTTTGGCTTGGTGCGGCAGGACTGGGCGGATTTGTCTACCGGGATGGAGGTCGCAGGGGCCTGCTTCGAAGGGAGCGTCGTACTGCTCGGTTTTGCTTGTTGGAAAGGTTTTCGCGCACGTGGAGCCGAGGGGTTCGCGCGTGCGGGAGTAATCCTATGTGGTGCGGCCATCCTTTTGTCAGTTGGGCTGAGCTGTTGGGTGTGGCCAGGGAAGATGGGCACTCAACTCGGATCGTTCGTTTATCGTTACATCGAAGTCGGCTCGGGTGTTTCTCCTTGCCTGCCGCTGTTCTTTGTCTTTGTGGCCTGGATTTGGTGGTGCTGGCAATCGCTCACGGGCGTTACCTCGAGCGAGGAGAAACACATGATTCTTCCGGAGGCGAAAGATTTCGACCGGAAGGTTTCCGTGGACCCGAATGTTCCCACCAAAGAGCTCGTGCCTGAGGCGTCGGACCGCATACGTCTCAAAGCACTCAGTGCCGAGGCGAATCGATGGCTATGGAAGACTCTCGAGACCTTCCCCCAAGGTGAGAGGAACAAGATTCTAATCATTGCTTCTGTGGGCTTCGGGGCGATTTACCTGTTGATGCGGCCGCATGAAATCGCAGAGGCCTTTGAGTTTCGAACCTACAAAGTCGTTTACTGGATTCTGCTGTACTCCTGTCTATTCCTCGTTTGTTATTTGGTAACGCACATTGTGGCACTGTGGCTTGAATTTCGCACTTTGCTACGGGCGATTGATAGACTGCCCCTTCGAAGAGGATTTGGCGATCTGAAAGACTTGACCTGGAAACCTCTGTGGAAGCTCGCGGGGAATGGAAGGCAGGATTTCGTGCAACTACTCGGCGGTGAACTCGATGCCCTCAGGCAAATCAAAAATTGCGGAGTCGCCGGCGATCTAAAGAGTGCGATCGAGAACGCACAAAGCGCAGAGGAACAGTTATCGGCCGAATTCGAAAAAATGGACCCTGGGTGCGCGGACAAAGAGAAAATCGGCAAAGTGCAGCGCTTATTTTATGAGCTGCAGACAAAACTCGCGACGACAGCATCAGCAGGACTGATTTACGCAAGCACGCAGTGGAGCAAAGAGCCGGACCCGCCGTCAGAGCCGGATAAAGCAACCGGGATTGACAGCAAGGAAGTGCTTGTTCCGGAGCCTGCGAGAGATGTGCACACGCGTGCCGTTGAACACTTTCTATGCGTGTTTTATGTGAATGTGATTCTTGTGCCGCTCCGCCGGCTGCAGACGCTTATTCTCGCGTTGGCGGGCGTGTTCGTTTTTGTGCTGCTCTCCTACAGCAGCTATCCGTTCGAGTCGAGAGAGAGCTTTCACGTCCTGCTGATTTCCATCTTTTTTGCCATTTCGCTCGTTGTGGGCATGGTTTATGGGCAGATGTATGCGAACCCGCTCTTGAGCCTGATCACCAACACCAAGCCCGGGGAATTGGGGCTAGACTTCTGGGTGCGGCTTGGATCGTTTGTCTTCATACCACTGTTGAGTCTTGTCTCCGTTCAATTTCCCGGGGTCAATAATTTCCTCTTTTCGTGGCTGCAACCGGCGCTGCAATCGATCAAGTAATGAGGAAGGACAAGGGTCGAGTAACAGATCGCCTGGTTGATTCTCAAAGGTTTAAAAGCCTCCCAAAAAATGGACGGTCATTCGGCGCAGAACTCAAGGTCAATGCCTTGTTGAAAACGGCGGGAATGCATGCGTTTGTGCGCCAGAGGCAAGGGCGGCGGATGTCCATATCCCAAAAGGGTTCCAGGGGCAAAACTCGTTATCTTAAATTGCGGAAACGGGTCGGTGAGGATGGAAGGGATACTCCGAACTGCCTATGACACCGCTGGAAACGATGCGCGCAGTGTGGACTTTTGCTGAGAAGGGGAACCGTCCTCTAAGGAATTGCGGCGAAAGATGCTCTCCTTATTGATCATCACCAAATGGGCAGGCCTCCTCTTGCTGGGTGGTTTTTTGGGGGTTGTGCTTTGGAAGCTGGCGACAGGGAGCATCGCCCTGGATCAACTCTTCGAAGGGGACATTCGGGATTCAGATCCAACGAACGCGGAAGGCTACACGACGCAGGTAAGCGCCGGGCGGGTGCAGACGTTCTGGGTAACGGTGCTCGTGGCTGCGTACTATCTGTGGCAAGTCATCCAGAATCCAACTGAACTCCCAAGACTTCCGAGCGGAATGATCGCGGCGCTGGCCGGCAGCCACGCTCTCTACCTCGGTGGGAAAGCCCAGGCCATGTTTTTCGGGCGGCTTCGTGACTTTTGGAGGTAGGAGGACACATGAAGAACATCGAATTCATCATCAGCGTAGTTCTGACGGTGGTGGCAGCCATTGTGATTGCGATTTGGGTTCCAGCCCCGGACCACGACCCGATGAAGAAAGTGCAGCTTTCCATCGCGTACGGCATGTTGGTGCTTCTGTTCCTGTTTGGATTTCTAGTGCTGGCGGGGATTGCAAGCGGGAAGATCGACATCAGTTCGCTCTTGTCGGAGATCGGCGGGGGCGCCAGCATGTCCCGCTTCCAACTTCTGATCTTCACGTTCGTGATCGCACTGAGCCTGTTCCTGGTAGTGACCTATAAGTACGAGTTCCCAAAGATTCCGACAGAAGTGCTGATGCTACTGGGAATCAGCGCGACAACTTACGGGGTGAGCAAGGGTATTCAAGTGGGCGCGACCTCGCAAGGAAAGAGTGCCAGTCCGCCGCCGCCGCCGGTGCAGCAGTAAGGGCCGGGAGGCAGGGAAAAGAGAATTCAGGAGGGAGCCATGGCTACATTGACGAACTCACGGCACACATTTGCCCGGCATGTAGCCCCATTGGCGCCTCTGGCGATGGCGATGCTGATGCACACGGCATCGCCGGGTGGCGGCGCTCCGCTGCAGACAGCTTCCTCTGAGACGGCGGAAGCCACCCCCGGTTTTTCGCAAGTTTGTACTAGCCCGCACTTTCCCGCAGATTCAACGGCCACATCGATCGATGAGACTGGTTGTACGCCAGCTGGCAATGGCGGTTCGGAAACTTGGCAGAACGAAGCGAAGAACAACTTTTGCGCCACCGGCCAGGCCAAGCCGATTACTATCGCGGAAATGATAGACCTACAGGGAAAAGTTCAACAGGACTCCATCATTCCGTTCGGCAATCCGCATAATCATCCCCTCACCGCTACCGCAGGTCCGGCAACGGATCGCAAGCCGCTCCAGACAATGGGCGAAGGGACCATCGTATCGCTCGAGGGATTCGTTAAACTGGCGCGTCAGGAGGGAGCGGAGAGCGTTAACTGCGGGTCGAATGTAGCCAACATACCGGGGAATCACGACATTCATATCTCGATTGTGGATTCGCCGGGAGCAGAAGAGTGTTCCGGGGTCGTGGTGGAAATGGTGCCGCACCACCGGCCAGAGTCCTGGACACCAGCGAACGTGAACGACGTCGCCAAAGCAAATTTGAGGGTGCGCGTAACCGGCCAACTCATGTTCGACTCCAGCCACACGCCTTGCCGGAACGGCACGTCGATTTCCGGAGACCCCAAGCGTTCTTCTCTCTGGGAAGTACACCCGATTTATGAATTTGACGTTTGTCCAGAGGGCAATTGCAGTGGAGGAACCGGCTGGGTATCCCTGGAGCAGTTCGTAACGAAGTAGGAATTGCAATCACTATCTGAATGGACGGCTGTGACGGCCTACGAACGGATGTCCAACTCCTTTCGACGAACGAGAATCAGAGCCCTCCCCTCGCACTGGGTTGTCCGGAAAACTCATCAGGAGTGCGGAACCGTGCGGGCCTTCTCGTTTTCCCAACCTGGGTCATGCGCTTAAACATGGAGGATTCTCATGTCAAAGCCTTTCATCTCTCCGAGTCGTTGCCCTTGGGCCGCGATTGTTGTACTTCTCTGCCTCACGTTGCTCCCAGCTGTGACTGCTGCAGGCCAATCAGTGAGACAAGGCAGCTCGAACCCGCCGCTTGCCCCGACCAGTAGACAGGCGGGCGTGTCCGCAGATTCCTTGTGGCTTTCGCTCCACTACACCGGTGCGTTATTCGGGTACTACCGTATCGAACCCGAGGGCAGCGATGCCCCGCCCCTAGGCCCTCCCACACGATTTCATGATCAAGAGCCTAGTTCTTCCTTCTTGTTGGGAATGGGAGACAATTTTGGTCCTGAGTTCGGAGCCAGCGTACAGAGGGAGCTTCTGGAAAACAAGTCATGCGGCCTGCCCGTCGACAGATTCAGAAAAGGCCGCGACAAGTTACCCCCCGAGAGCCTCTACAAAGATGAAGACCGTTTGCCATCCAAGGCGGAGTGCGACAATGTCGCCAGATTTCTCATGAGGGCCGGGTACCGTGCCATCGTTCCTGGCAAAGAGGACTTTCTCTATTCAGCCAGGTGGCTGCGCAGGATCGCGGTTTTATTCGAGGCGGCGGCCACCAACCCTCCGCGGGACAAATTCCCCGAAGTACCCGTAGAAAAACTTCCTGAACCATTCACTTTCATCAGCCCCGAGATCCAGAACAGCGCTTCCTATCACAAACTCCTGATACTGGCTGCAAATTTGCGCTTGAATTTCAAAGCCGAGGCCACTCGCTTAGACTTGTCTGCGGGCATCAAGAAGCAGCCACTCCGCGAGCAACCAAAGTCTAACGGCTATTCCACCTGCCCGCTGTTTTTCGCTTGGGATCCTCTAGGATCACCGCCGGAAACATGCATCTCCGGTGGTGACCGCGGAGATACCCTAACGACACAGATGGACTGGCTCACGAGATTGGACGCGACGTCTCGCCATAAGGGGGACTGCAAGCCCTCGTCAACTGAGCTAGAGAGATGTTTCCCGGTGGCGGCATCCATGAATCTCCAGGCGCGAAAAGACGTGAATTTCCGCAGGCAGCTGCTGGAAAACGAAGCCCAGATCGTCCTGGCGACGTTACGTCAGTTCCCGGACGATCAAGTGAGCGGCCTCAAGTCGGCACTCGAACTGCTAGGCAGAGACGCGGCCTTTCATAAGCCAGAAAACGAATCGGCTCCGTTGTCTTTGAGTCCCGAGGGAAGAAACAAGCTGGACGGTCTAACAACCTGGATGGTGGGGAAAGGCGGCAATGTGGATGAAGATCTTTGCAGGGTCGTGGATGCTCTCCAAATCACATTTGAACAACTGTCCGATGCGGCGATGCAAAGCGAACAGGACTTCCTGGTTCGCCCAGAAGTGCGCGACGCCGCCATTCGCCTGCTCCTGAGGGCGATTGCCAAAGAACAGTGGAACGTCGGCTATACGATCTCCGACCGCATCCTCGTGATTGGAGTCGTCGGGCAAGAGACCATGAACGCCGTCTCGCCCGCCAACCTAGAGATATGTACGAAATGGACCCCAGAGCTCGGCACACCCGCGATCACCAGCGACTTCGCGCCCTGCGATCCACAACGGAGGAAGTCGAATCCAGAAAACTCGCAGGGACTTGGGCCGTCGATCGTCAAAGGAAGGCTCTTCGGCACGGTTAAGGTTGGCGACCCCGCACTGGCTGTCACGACCATCCTCCGCGCAGCTTCGCTGAAAAGAGGCGAGGACTGCTGTGGTTTTGATAAGGTCGTGGTGATGGCGCAAATGCCTCGCACGGAGGCGGAAGAACTTGGCGCACATATTCTCAGCAGCCTACGAAACACAAGCGAAGATTATGCACGGGCAGTGACGCCAAACGGCAACAACGGGCAACATGCTTCAAGCGAACACCCGCACGTCGATTTGATTCTGAGCGAGGCGCAACCCGGTCACACCACGGCGTATATGCAGCTTCATTACAAGCGCGATTCCGTAATTCCAGTCGTTACGCCCCAGCCAGCTTGGTATCTCAACAAGCAGGGGGACGACTTGGCGGAGGCAGAATCCACCGCCACCGTTAGTATCGCCAACGAGCTCGAGAGCGATCGCATTCTCACAAACTCCACGCCCGCAGAACGCCGAAATACGGGGCCGGACCCCAAGCCGGACGGAATGGCCCAAGTGTTCGAGAAGTTGGTGCGCGAGTTAGCCTTGCAGAAGCCGTCGGTAGACTTGGCCAATTTGGAGGATTTCTGGAACAGCTGCCAAGGCGGCGAAGCCTGCCAGAACTCCGTAATGATTCAGTACCTATTGGAACAAATCCACCGCAGTTCCCATGCGGATGTGGTTCTCCTTGAATACCGCGACTTTTACTTCGGACCCCTGCTTACGGAATATGCCAACGACGACATATGCGAGGCCTGGCTGAAGAACCACAAAACCGAGTCAATTCCTGGCGTCGCAGATCCCAAGGCATACTGCCATCTGCACGTTGCCCTGGATCGCATGCTTTGGAAGGGCGACCTCTCTGAGAGAGTTATGGTCGATGGCAACACGCTCAAGTCGATGTTGGCAACGGCGCAACAAGAAAGCAATGACGAGCAGACCCTGATGACAAGCGATACGACCAATGAATGGCTGATGACCTTTGGCATTGCGACCCAGTTGCCGAAGAACCTTTCTGCCGCGAGCATGGGGCCGGCGACCTTCACCGTACCGGGAATAAGTTTATGCAAGAACGATCAGAAAGATGCGAAAGGTCCGCAATATTGCATCAACGCTCGCCCGTTGGCCGATGATGGCGCCTACTGGGTCGCTACCAGCGATCATCTCGCGCAGGATACCCACCTCTATAAGGTGCTTAGCAGCCTCGACCCGAAGTACCGCTTGGAGAAGCCGGGACTTTTTCTGACACGCGAAATCACAGACGAGGTTTATGTCCACAGCAGCAAGGGTGCATCGGAAACCTTAGCCAGTGCGCCCGATGCGCAGACCGGTATACGAGAAATAGAGACTTACCATCAGAAAAGACCGATCTTGCAACTCGATTATGCCAAGGCTGTCGCCGGAGTCATGGTTCGCAGACCGGATATGAGCAACACCGAATTGGCGACCAACTTCTCTGGTGTCGCGGATTCCAGAGCGACTACGCCGAGCGCCCAAGAGGTCGACTTCGAGGCGCTAGAAAGAATGACGAGAGGCTTAGGCGCACAGAACTTCTGGCAGTATCTAAAAGTCGGAATCCAATCTGACTTGGAATACGATCGCGCCGTCGCAGGCAATATCACAGGATCGCCGGAAACAGTGACCTACGCTCTGAACAGTTTCACTACGGGCGGATTCCTGCAAGCGCGCCTGCACGGAGACCGCTCCTCACGTCGCTGGTTTTTGGTAATAGCGCCTTATCAGTATCAACAGCAGATTACCGGCAACTATCTCAATTTCAAATTCACGACTCCCCCGGGCCAGATCACCGTTCCCACGCCCCAATGGAACGGCTTTGTTCAGCGCTTCGGCACACGTTACGAATTCGGTGGCAGTTTTGCCGGCAGCTATATTGAAACCGGCCCTGAGTACTCGGAGACCCACAACATCCTTTCGGGCCTGGTATTACCGGACGGAGCAGAATGTCCCGTCAGTGAGGGCTCCTTCACTTCGTGTTTTTCCAAGAACATGCTCGTTATAACGTCGAGTACGATTCTGAAGCCGCTCACCGAAACTGTGCGTAGCGGCGGCTGGTACTGGGACGTTCACATCCAAAGAGCTTTGGACAAGAGTAAGCGCTCATCGTTCACGATTGAGACCAAAGGAGACGACTACGCATGGCCGGGCGTAACTCTTCCGACCCAATCGCTCTATGCATTCACCACAACAGGGGCGATCAATTTCACGGTGATCGGAAATCTGATGTTGTCGCCTACCTACACTACTTTCTTCTACCGGAATCAGGGAGCACCAGCGAATCCAAGTCACAGTCTGGTGACCAATAGCTTCTCCGTGACCGCAAAATGGTACTTCGCGCGCGATGCGGCGGTGCCCTTCTGGCAGCAGATGTGGTTCCGTGGACCTGCTTCTTTGGACCAAACCAAAAGCGCCAAGATGAAGTGAAGGAACCAAGCCTCCTCTGAAACGAGTCTGAAAGAGAGCGACCGACAAGGAGCGCACCGGACCCGCGGCGATACTGCCACTCCCGAGACGGCTGTGTTCGCCGGTTGGCATGGGCAGTCACTCTAGCGCGTCCGTTTCCTGGGCGAACCGGAAGTTATTCCAGGCCAGAAGTCCCGTTCGGGGCCGTAAGTTCTCAGTCAGACCTCTTCCAGTCACAGATTGTCATTCACCGCGTGCCGCAGTTTTTGTTTGCATCCCAGATAATGCTCGGTCGTCTGAACCGATGCGTGTTCAAGCAGAAACTGAATTTGTTCAAGTTCGCCGCCAGCCAAGTGGCATAATCGTGCGCAGGTGCGACGCAAGTCGTGCGGAGCGAGGTTCTTGATATCGGCGCGCTTCGCAGCTGCTTTGACGATGTGCCAGATGGCTTTCGGTGTGAGCCCTGCGCCCCATATCTTTCCTAGCCTGCCTACTCGCCGGAAGAGCGCACCTGTAATTATGTTGGCTGCATCAGTCCACTCATCAACGGCGTTCTTCGCCCAAACGGGAACTGGAACTGTGCGGATGTGCTTCCCTTTACCAATAAGGTCGGCGATCACGAAGGTGCCAGGTTCTTCTGTTCGAGAAAGAATCGATAATGAAGGACAACACTACGGTTGAAGGCCAAGCGCGGCTCGGAGCAGTACCATCCGATGAATTCGGCGGCACAGCGACTCAGCCCATTGAAACACCTTGGACGAACTGTGGCCAAAAAGATAGCTTCTCCCCGAAAGCCCTGTGAGGGCGACTCTCAGGAATCTAGCCTTGGATCTTCCTGAAAATGCCTTCGGGATTCCTAATGGCATCTTGCAACGAAATTTGAATGATTTTCATGCCGTTGAACCGCTCGCGCCCCTCGATTTCGATGTCATTCGCCAAGATAGTAATTTCCGCCTCGCGGATGTCGCGCTCCGTGAGCCCGTTTTCAATGCCCATAGCCCCTTGGGTTTCTACCCTGATTTCATGGCCCAAGCTCCTGGCAACCTTTTCCAAGTGTGCCGCGGCCAAATAGGCGCGAGCAATGCCTGCCGTACATGCAGTGACCACAACAATTTTCATGAGGTTCCTTTAAGGTTATTTCTGCCTCTGTTGCCGAGCGTATCGAGGAGATTGACACAAACTGCTGTCAGAAACGAGCCCGTTGCAATCGCCAGCACGTACGCCAGCCGCTGATCTACGACGGGCAGGACTATGGGGCCGCCATGCGGAGCGTGATCTCCTACCTTGCCCACCATGGCCACGGCCGCCGCTACGGCCGAACCAATCATGGCGCTTGGAATGACGCGAACTGGATCTGCCACCGCGAACGGAATGGCGCCTTCCGTGATCCCGATCAACCCCATGGCGATTCCGGCGAGACCTGCCTGCCTCTCCTCTGCGCTCCAGAGGTTTTTTCGAAGTATAGTGGCTAGACCCATACCCAGCGGAGGTGTACAAATCGCGGCGGCACAGGCGCCCATGATTTGATAGTTGCCCTCGCGGATCATGGCCGCTCCAAAAAAGAAGGCAGTCTTATTCACTGGTCCGCCCAGGTCAAAAGCAATCATCGCTCCCAGTATGAGCCCGAGAAGAATATTATTACCTGTACTCATGCTCCCCAAAATGTGGTTCGCATTCTTCATCAAAAAGACGATTGGCGGGCCCAGTCCCTTAATCATGAGCAGGCCAACTATTCCGCCCGAAAGAACCGGTATCACAAGAATCGGCATGATTGGCCGGGTAAACTTCCAGACAGAAATTCTTTTGAGTACCTGCACCACATAGCCAGAGACGAGACCAATTAGTATCGCACCCAAAAAACCGGCCCTGGTTTCAATGCAGAGGTAGCCACCAAAGAATCCGGGAAGCAAACCCGGCTTTCCTGCGACAGAATAAGAAATATACCCGGCCAAAACCGGTAGCATCAAGTTCAGTGCAGTGGAGCCGAGATCAAAAATGAGTTTCAATCGGGGAGAATGCGAGAAGTCGGGACCTGCCGGTGTAATTGGAGCGAGCGCAATGGCAGCCGCGGTCAGAATGCCTCCGCAGGCGATGAAGGGAATCACGAACGAGACTCCCGTCAGCAGGTGCTGCCGCAATTTTTGAAGCGCTTTGAGCGCCGAAACAGTCTGCTGCTGAGCCATAACCCCGAAGTATGTGTGATTAGTCCCATTGCGAATATAGGACAATTGGAACCTTTCTTATACTCGTATAACCCTAAGCCTCTTCACGTTTGGAGTTTGACGGACTTAACATTTGGAACTCGCCTGCTAAGGGGATCCGACTGATCCTACTTCTGAGTCCGCCCGAGGAACTCCGAGCGCGGTACTCGGTCGGGGTCACCCTGCAGATCTTTTTGAACACCTTGCAGAAGTAAGTTGCGTCGCTGTAGCCACAGTTGTCGGCGATCTCCTTTAAGGTCATGCCGTACTTTTGCAGCATGAATTTGGCTCGGTTTACGCGCACGAGGTTCAGGTAATCGTTAAACCTGACGAGTCCTTCCTGGCGGAACAGCCGCGAAACGTGATTTGGCGCCAAACGAAAGTGCGATGCGACGCTCTCGCGCGTGATCGGATTTCGGAAGTTCTCCTGCAGGTACAGACAAATGGATTCGTAGGTGCGAATGGCTTTGCGCGGCTGCGGCCTGCGTGGAGACTTCAACAACCGGAGACAAGCGTGGAGCAGTGATTCGATCAATAGCCGGGCAAGCGTCCCGTCCGAATGGGCCGGGGCCAGATCCATGAGAGCGGCCAAAATGCCACGGGTTGGAACGTCATAGCCACCATACACACTCGTCTTTATGGCAGTCGAAGGCAGCTGGCTGCCTCCTCTGTGGCGCACCAGGTTGAGTTCGATTTGCTTAACCCCAAAAAGAAAATTGAGGACCTCGACATGGCCTGACCAATCGGGCTTGTTCCAGGCATGCTCGGGCACAAACACCACATGTCCCCGAGTGGGCTTGATTGTTTTCGTAAGCCCCCCATTGGCGATCTCCATCGCATGATGACCAGTTAGGGGAATCGACAGGCGTGGAAAATTCGCGACCTGAGCCAGCGCTGGCGGAACCGTGCTCCCGTCACTGAAGTGCACGCGCCGGATTCTGCTTTCGCGAAGGAACTCTTCCAACTCGCACAGTACGATTTCCGGAGGAAGCTCCGTCGCACTGGTTTGCGATGCCCTTCTTTTCATAAAACGTTACGATAGTACAACAAATGTTGGATGTCTGCTCTTTTCTTTCCCCCACTCTACGCTCCATGCTCTTGGGCAAACAGAACACGGGGTGATGTTCGATCACGGTGCGGGCGAATGCACAAGCGCCGCGCCGGCAGAGATCCGGTCAGGTTTTCAGGAGATCACTATGAATCGAGTTCCTACTCAGATTGCCTTGGTGGGGCTATCCGCTCTCGCTTTGGCCGCAATTTGCGGCTGTGGCGGCAAGAGTACCACAAGCTCTGGCGGAGCTATCTCGGTTCTATTGACCCAACCCCCAGCGCCATTCGTAATGCCGGGGTCAACGACGGGTTTAGTGGCGACGGTACAAAATGACAAGAAAAACGCCGGGGTTAAATGGAGTTGCAGCACGCCTACCGGTGGTGCATGCGGTTCGTTTAGCCCAGGAACCACGGGCTACCAGATAGACACGCTCTACACCGCGCCGGCGACTGGGCCCAGCAATGCCATTACAATTCCAGTCACGATTACGGCGACTTCGGTGGCGGACAACACCAAGAGCGGCAGCACCACAATAAATGTTTATGTAGCAACGCCAGCAATTCTGCAGGGGCAATACACGTTTGTGTTGGAGGGGTATGCGTCGTTCGGGATGGCAGGCACTATCGTGTTGGACGGGGAAGGGAATATTACCGACGGCGAGGCGGAAGCTTCCGCAAACGGCTTTTATGGCCCGGTCGGCCGGCTAAACACCGGCGCCAACGGAGGGGCCCTAACCGGCACTTACACGGTGGATCCCACCGGCCACGGGGAGTTGGTCCTGAATTTGAACTTGTGCTGTTCCGGAACGTTTACCCAAGCACATTCGCTTACGGTTACATCGTTATCTCACGCGCTGTTGGCAGAGAATGACGAGTTCGATGGCCTTACCATTGGAGGCATCGGGAGTTTGGACCTGCAAACCGCCGGCCCGACTTTCTCTGCGTCGCAGGTTTCCGGAGGTTATTCCTTCACGCTGACAGGATTTTCTGGGGCCATTCTCAAGGCGAGCGGAGGCACGGGGCTGAATGGGAGCTGGGCGGGAATTTTCACGGCTGACGGCATAAGTGGAATCACAGGAGGCATCCTCGACGCCAATTTCGCCGGGGGCGCGACCAATTACACTTCGACGCCGTTCACGGGCACGTTTACCGCTCCGGACACATTCGGGCGAGGCACGATGACATTCCTCGGAGCAAATGCGGGTGCCAATGCTGATTACTCCTACTATATCGTTGCGCCGGAAGTGTTGCGGCTAACCGTCGGCGACCAGACCACCGCAAACTACGGCGGTAACACAGGAAGCGCTTTTGGCCAAGGATCTGTGGGCACGACGACTGCCGCGCTTTCCGGGAGTTACGTGTTCAGCGATTTGGGCTTCGACGTCGCGGGGAACGCGATAGGTGCCGCAGGGCAATTCACGGTGGACGGTAGCGGAAACATCACTGCCGGCGTCATGGACCTGAACGACTCGGGAAACTCGGGAACACTAATACTAGATACCCCTGTCTCAGGTACCTACTCCATTTCCGGCAGCCCGCGGGGAACAGTTGCAGGGCCCGAAGGCCAAACCTTTAACATTTATCTCACCGATCCCAAGCTCAACCTCCTCGATCCCAACAATTCGACCGGCGGCGGGGGAGCACTGCTCCTGGAGACGGATGCGACATACGGCACGATCGGTTTGGCAATTCCACAAGCCAATCCATCTTCGGCGACGCTCCAAGGTCCATACGCAATGCTTCTCTCGGATCAGAACAACCCCCCGAATTCTAATGGCGGCTTTACCGGGAGTCTCGGTGTCCCTTCGAGCTCAGGTGAGATTAGCTTCACGGGCGAGGGAGATTTCCAGACCTCGCCACAGTACAGCCCGACGCCCGTTGTTGGGACACTGAGCGGGACAATCGTCGCAGATTCAAGCAACCCCGGACGCTTCGTTGGCACCATCATTACGACGCCGGCATTCCCGAATGATACGCCTGTCGGATCCAGCGGGCCCACTGCCGGGGCGGAAAAAGTTTCTTTCTATCTCGCCAACGGCTCGCAAGGGCTCATCATCGAGACGGATACGGTGGCTCCGGTCACTGGCATTATCGAGGCGCAAGATCCGGCTGGATCGCCGGGTCAGGCGGCAATAGCGATGCTGCGAGAAGCTGTGACGAGGCGTGCGACAGTTGCCACGGCACCCGGCGCATCTGGGCAGCAGTTGAACGCAGCGGAATTTCAAGCCCTGAAGCGTGCGATCTTAGAGCGGATTCGTTCTGGAAGGAAGTAATTGAGCCGCGGCCGCGCGGTTGGTTGCAGTCGAGCTCAGGGTCACGCGAGCAGGTACAAACAATCTCAGGAGGATGCCAATGACGCTTCTGTCGAACTTCAAACTTCACAGTCGGGGTGGGATGCGCCGGTTCTGGCTTGCAGTAGCCTTCCCGACAGTCGCATTGGCCCTCACATGCCTGCTGCTTCTCTCGACTGCGCTACCATCGCTGGCGCAGGAATTCCGCGCCACGTTGACCGGAACCGTCACGGACCAGTCCGGGGGGACGGTTCCCCAAGCGAAGGTCACAGCAGTGAATAACGATACCGGATCAACTTACACGGCAAGCACTAGTGGCGCCGGCGTTTACTACATTCCATACGTTCTTCCCGGGACCTACACCGTTAAAGTCGAGGCTGCGGGCTTTAAGACTGCGGTCCAGGAAAAAGTCCTGCTGCTCGCTGGTAAGTACTTCCAGCAAAACTTCACGCTAAACGTGGGTATCGTGACAGAACGCGTCGTGGTAACAACTGCGCCGCCCTTGCTGGAAGCTGCAAATGGGTCGGGCGGGACCATTCTCGACGAGAAGATCCTTGAGAACGTTCCGGTAAGCGGCAACCAAGTCTACATGTTGCTTGGAACCACTCCCGGCACGCAGTTCACGCAAACGACGTTTGGCCCGAGCGGTTTCTCCGGAACCCGCGGCTGGGACGTAACCAATCAATATATCATCGGAGGCGGCGTGAATCCAGCCGACACTTCCGGCGGGTTCAATCAGTTTACGCTCAACGGCACCAATATCACTCAACAAAAAACCTATGGCGCCATGGGGGCTGGAACGTGGAACGTATCACCCACGCTGGATTCCGTGCAAGAAGTCAACGTAATGACGAGCACATACGATGCTCGCTACGGCCGCACTACCGGCGGCACGGTAAACATGGTAACGAAGAATGGTACCAACGCTTTCCACGGTGACGTATTTGAATATTACAAGGACGGCGGCTTGTTCGACGCCAATACGGCCCAAAACATCGATATCACCGGTACTCCCACGCAACAGCAGGTAGAAAACCAGTTTGGCGGGACCTTTGGCGGCCCTATCAAGAAGGACAAGCTTTGGTTCTTCTTCAGCTTTGAAGGGTACCGCCAGTCCATTACATACCCGATCTTCGCGAATGTGCCGCCTGCGTATTTGCGTCCAGGGTATAACGGCAATTCCGGCGTGGATTTTGGTCTGGTCCAGACCATGGACCCTGGTTTTTTTCAAAATGGCAAACAGGTTGATCCTTACGTGCTTTATGGCCTGACACTCTTCCAGGCTGGAGATAGTAGCAATCCCAACAATGCGAATAATGCGCAGTGCTTCCCTGGCGGGGCGGGCACCAACCCAACTGGACCCCCTGCCGTTTGTGGCAATTCTGCGAACCTTATCGGGTATCCACACGCCTATACAGGCGGCACCAACGGCGGCAGCCTCATTCCCGCCTCGCAAATCAACAAAACCGCGCTGCTGATGTTGCAGGGAGGCTTCATTCCCCTGCCGAACATCAAGGGCGCAGAGAACTATGTAGGTGGATTCGGCGAGCCCTATAACTATTTCGCTACCGCCCCGGACTTATACAGCTATAACCAGCCGATGATTCGGGTGGACTACAACACCAGTCCAAACACGAAATGGTACAGCTTTTTCGAATGGCAGAAAGGTTCTGAATATCGAAGCACGAATGGCTTTACGGGGCTCGAGGCCAACGGCAACATCAACTGGCTGCGCGAGAATTGGGCCGCGTCACAGGATATGACGCACACTTTTTCGCCCACGTTCCTGGGCGACTTCAAGCTGTCGTTCTCCAGGTTCGCGGTTAACTATCCCGACGGGAACCTAGGACTTGCCCAACCGGCCAGCAAAATCGGACTGAACATTACTGCTGCTCCGACCACCACCTTGAAGGATTTCCCCGAGATGAGTATCGCGGGGATGCCCACATTATTTGGGAACTCGAACGACGTCGAGGCATCCACCCTGATCACGCTGGACGTGGACTTTACCAAGGAAAAAGGGCCCCACAGTATTCACTTTGGGGGCGGCCTCGGGTATTCCACTTATGGCAATCCTATTAACGGTTCCGTGGCCAACAACGCCAATGGGGCATTCTCATTTAGCGGCCAATGGACCCAGTTCGATCCCAACAATGGCAACTGTTACCAGCCTGCAAGCCTCGGCCTTACCCCATCCCCGGGAACATGTACCGGCGCCTACGCTCCAAACGGTTCGGGGTGGGCGGACTTCCTGCTGGGCTTACCGAGCGGTGGCCATGTGAATTGGAACGATTCCTTGTTTGACTACCAACCCCTGTGGAATCTATATGTTCAGGATGACTGGAAAGTGACCCATCGGCTAACGCTGAGTCTTGGTCTGCGCTATGACGTGCAAGTAGGGCTCAAGGAGCGCTTTAACGAACTCCCCCGTGGCTTCTGCCAGACGTGCACAAGCTCCCTCACCAACGATGGCGTTTACCAAGCCAACGTCGCAAGTCCCGTCAACATCGCTGCGTGGCAAGCAGCCGGGATCAACCCTGCTTCGCTTTCCAACGTCGTTGGCGACATCGTGATTGCCGGCCAAAATGGCCAGCCGCGGAATGCCTATAACACCGATTGGAAGAACATCGCTCCCCGAATCGGTTTTGGCTTTGCCCTGAACCCGAAAACGGTGATTCGTGGGGGATGGGGGTATTTCTACTCAGGAGGCTTGGAGGGCGGTGCCCCGATCGGCTATCAGCAGACGACGAATTATCTGGCCTCTACGGATGCAGGCGCTGATCCGAATCAGGGCGGGGCAGCTCCGGGATCGCTTTCCGCTGGCCCCTATGGCGCAGGCACGCCCTTTCCCGCAACCTCCATCTATTCGCTCGGATATCAGCCGCCCGTGGGCTCGGTTGGCCAACCTTTGGCTGGTGTAGGCAGCGGCGGTTTGGCGATTGATACCCCAGCGGAGGCCCTACCCAAGACGCAGGATTTTTCGTTAGGCGTCCAGCGCGAGTTCCCTAGCCAGATCGTTCTGGAGACAAAATTCCATGCGAACTACGCCAGCAACCTCCGGGCGCTGCTTTGGTACAACGGAACCATAAGCTATGCCCAGTTGCAATACGCGCTGGCTCCGGGGAGCTCTATTTATAGCCAACTGGTACCCAATCCGTATTACGGAGTTTTCTCGGAATCGTTCCCGGGCGGCTGCGGACAGTCGCCTACCGTCCAGGCACTTACCCTCTTGCTGCCTTTCTCCCAGTATTGCGGTACAAATGGAAGCGCGCCGGCGGTAGGGGAATACAACGATTCGATCGGCAGAAACTGGTACAACGGCCTGGAGGTGAAACTCACAAAGCGCACGAGCCATGGCCTTACCTTCAATGTGGCTTATACCTACTCGAAAATCATTAACGGCGACGGCTATCAGAATGGGTATCCGTACCAGGATGCAAACGAGATCCACTGGCTTTCTCCGTATGACCGGACGCATGTTTTCACGGTTACAGGTGTGTGGGATATGCCCATTGGGCGAGACGCACGGTGGCTCTCGAACGCACCGCGCGTTTTGGATTATGCGATTGGCGGCTGGTCACTGGGGTGGACTTTCGTGGCGCAAAGCGGCACTCCCGTTGGCCTCAATCAAGGCTATGACTATACTTGCAGTACCTTCGCTCCTCCGCACGGAACCAGCGCTGCCCAGTGGTTCAATCCTCAAGCTGACATAAACGTGCCCAATAGTTGCGCGACCTCCGTTCCCAGTATAGGAGGCACTGGGTATACCTATAACACGACTCCGAACGTGACCGGGCAAATCCGCAACCCTACGGTTCCGAACCTGGATCTTTCGATGCGGAAGAGCTTCAAGATAACGGAACGAGTCAAGTTCGAGTTGCAAGGAGAGGCGTTCAACGCCCTTAATTCAGCGCTTATGGGTGGCCCGGACACCAATCCCGGCGACCTGCCGGCCAGCATTTTTCACAACGGGATTACGGGGAAGTCCTACTACACGGGCTTCGGCGCGATTGCTCCGAACCAGATTAATTTTCCGAGATACCTGCGTGTCTCGGGCAAGATCGTTTTCTAGTCTGTGCGGTTGGTCTGCACGAAACGGAAATTTGCACACGGGCGCGAAAACACCAGGGGAGGATATGAGGGTATGACGACGATCACAGAGAAAAAACATTCGCTCAGGTTTTTGCTGCTCCTAGCAGTGTGCGTGACAGCGTCTCTACTCTTGACCGCGCCTGCATGGGGACAAAACGTGCCAGTGGATCTGACCTCCACGTGCGGCGGAGGATCCTGTTTCAACACGGCTGGCATCTTCACGACGGGGACGACCTTTGAAGGGACGCCCGGCATGGACAACGGATTCAACTGCACCATTGCCGGGCAGCCCAATTGCCCCGACGCATACTCGGCAAATCAATTAGGGCTACCCTCAACCGCGCCTTTCACGCTGACACCCCCGTCGCTTAACGTTCCTTTCACCTTTGGGCCTGTGAATACGGCCAAGTGCGGCCCAATGACCGGAACCGCATGTCTCCCCGACACGATCAGTCTTCCTGGCACCGGGGCGACCATAACACTGCCTACGGCGCAGCAGGAGGTTTACTCGACACTGATCATGTTAGGTACCGCCGTGAATGGCTCGCATACAGGTACGGTCACCGTTACTTATGGGGACGGCTCGACTCAGCCTTTTAATCAGACTTTTAGCGATTGGTGCAGTTTCAGTAGCGGGACCGCAAACGGGATTGTAACCGAGTCCATCGCTGTGGGAGGAATACATCGCATCAACGCCGACGGAACTCTTAACGGTGCGTCTTGCAATCTCTATGCCTACACCTATTCCCTTGATTTCACCAACGTTGTTTCCAGCATCACTTTGACGAACACGGACGGCACCACGGACACGTTTGCTCTGGCGATGGTTTTGAAGCCGCCGACCTACACAGTGGATGCAGGAACCGCGAATCCGGCGTCGATCAAGGCAGGTAGCTCGACCACCGCAACGATCACTGTGAACCCGCAGCCCGGCTATGTCGGCGATATTACGCTCTCTTGCAGCATCTCGCCCGCTTTTCTAAAGACTGATACAAGCGTCATTCCGCCAACCTGCAGTTTGAATCCAACATCGGTGACGGTAACTGCCGGAGGCGTGCCGCCCACGACGGAGCTGACCTTCAATGCCGCGGCGGCACCAAAGACGTCCGGATCACTGTTCCGAAGCTCAAGGGCGCTCTACGCGCTGTGGATGCCCATTCCCGGACTAGCGCTGATCGGCTTCGGGATTGGCTCGATCAATTCACGCAGAAAGAAATGGCTGGGCTTGCTGCCTCTCGGGATTCTGCTGGCCGGCGTCATCGTAATCTCTGGCTGTGTAAATTACGTCCACCTGGGGAATGTCGGAACGCCTCCGGGACCGTACACAATTACAGTCACTGGTATTGATGCCGTTGGCCTGACTCAGGCCAGCAACGCTACTGGCACGACGAACCAAGTGGTCGTAATGGTCCACTGATGTTAGAGAGCCGGGATGGGATCATAAATCCCGTCCCGGCTTTCGGATTTAAGGAAGACCGATTGCTGCAGAGCTGGGTCTGCACCCGCGCGGGTAGGCGTCCAGAGAAAAAATAACTTGAACCAATTGCATGCCCCGAGAGAACAAACATAGGCAGCCAGGAGAGTTTTTGCGCGAACATCCTAAGTACACCTGAGGGGGAGCTTTGAAGAAGCAAAGGGTGATGTGTATTTGTTTTTTGCTGGCGGCGTGCGCGACGGCATTCCTATTCATAACGCCGGCGCAGGCGCAACAGCGGCAAGTGCTTGACACTCGAGTATCGGCACCTGCTGGAGCCCAAGTTATACGACCGCTTCCGAGCACGCAGCGTTTGGATCTCGCCATTTCACTGCCTCTTCGCAATCAGGAGCAACTCGATTCGCTCTTACAGCAGCTTTACGATCCTGCCAGTCCGCGCTACCGACATTTTCTGACCGTACAACAGTTCACAGAGCAGTTTGGTCCGACCGCCGGCGATTATTACAAGGTTATTAGTTGGGCCCGATCCTACGGCTTAATCGTCGCCAGTACTTTTCCCAGTCGCCTATTGCTGAAGGTGAGTGGGCAGGTGGCCGACATCGAAAGGGCATTCCAGGTCACATTACAGGTGTATCAGCACCCCACGGAAAATCGCCAGTTCTTCGCACCGGATGTTGAGCCTTCGGTTGAACAGGGAGTGCTGATATTGAGCGTTGAAGGTCTAAGCGATTTCACTTTGCCGCACCCCATGCTGAAACGGGCTTCTCCTGGCGCGAGAGTTTCCAGTAACACGACCGGGTCGGGTCCCGGGGGCCAATTTCTGGGAAGCGATATGAGAACTGCCTACGGCGGTGGGACATCGCTGGATGGTTCCGGCCAGGTGGTTGGGTTGGTTGAACTGGGGCCATATCGGTTCGGCGATGTGCAAAGCTATTTCAGCACTCTCGGCCAGCCGCTGAATGTGCCTATTGTCAACGTGCTGCTGGGTGTCGACGGGGTCTGCGGAGTAGGCTGTGATGACGGCGAAGAAGCCATTGACATTCAACAGGCCATCGCCATGGCGCCAAATCTTTCGGCCCTGATCGTTTACGAAGCCTACAGCTCGACCACCGATGCCCTCACTGCGTACACTCAGGCGGCAAATGACAACATTGCGAAACAACTGAGCATATCTTTTGGCTGGGGCGGCACCCCCAGCACTCAATCGGGCTACGAAAATGTTTTCAAGCAACTTGTCGCGCAAGGACAGAGTTCCTTCGTGGCCTCGGGCGATGCGGGGGGCAATTCGGGAGGAGGGGGGTACCCCGGGAACAGCACGAATATCACCGATGCCGGAGGCACGGATTTGACGACTGCGAGCGGCGGGGGCGTTTGGCAATCAGAAACAGGTTGGGTCGGCAGCGGAGGCGGCTGGAACACGGCAGTTCCCATCCCGAGCTGGCAAACGCCGGTCATCAACTCGTCGAACAACGGCGACCCGAATTATCGGAATATACCTGACGTCGCCGCGGAGGCAAATACAGACAACTATTTCTGCGCGAATGGCTCATGCCAGGGAGGAATCGGGGGAACTAGCCTGGCGGCACCGCGGTGGGCGGCTTTTGCTGCGCTCATCAATCAGCAGGCGGTAGCTAACGCAACCGCTGGGGGGAACAACTTCACGGTTGGTTTTCTTAACCCGACCATCTACAGTGTTGGCCAAGGGGCGAGCTACGGTTCTATCTTCCACGACATTACTTCCGGCAGCAATCCTTCGTCTGCCAATCCACCTCTGACTTGCACGTACCCCTCCTTCGGCTGTCTTCCCTCTGGACTGCAAGGCGCTAATGCAGTAACTGGCTTCGACATCGTCACTGGTTGGGGCAGCCCCAACGGGCCGACAATATTCAATGATCTTTTCCCGGCAACAAGCAACGCCAATTTCGCGCTTTCCGCCAGCCCAAGCGTGCTGAACCTGACGCCCGGGGGTGGGTCGAGCAGCTCCATCACGCTCAACGCACTGAATGGCTTCAGCGGCACTGCAGTTTTGACGGTAGTAATTCCCGGCGCGCCGAATGGCGCACCCACAGGCCTCACAGCCGCCTTGAGCGCGTCGTCAATCATGGCCGGCACCCCAGTGACGTTGACAGTCTCGACCGCCAGTTCTACTCCAGGCGGCACCTACGTGGTGAGCGTCGTGGGAACAAGCGGCGGCTTGACGCAGACAGCATATGTGACCGTCGAGCTGCCGGCATTTGTGGGGCTGCAAGCGTCAGGCGGGGGAGACGTTTCGGTCAACCAAGGCTCGAACGCGGCCAACACCATCAGCATTGTCGGCATCAACGGCTTCAATAGTCCAGTCACACTCACAGCGACAGGCGTGCCGAACGGGGTTACGGCCGCCATCACCAGCGTCAATGCCACCACCAGCACGGTAACGATTGCGGCTAGCGCTTCGGCAACGTTGAGCGGGGCATCCAAACCCTACCAAGTAACGATCTCCGGTAAAGCCGCGGGCAGCACACAGGAAACTGCGTTGAACGTGTTTGTGAATCCACCCACGAGTGGAGGCTCTGGAACCACGGTGGACCTATCCGGGGCATACAACGTCTACGGCTTCTACCTCGATGCAGATGAGTCATCCATTACGGCGACAAACAGTCTGGACGGTGTGGGCTACGCTTTTTCGGCGAACCTCCTCGACTCGGGGCTGGATTTTGACGGAACGCAGTTTACCTTCGGACCGGCGAATCAACCCGACGCCGTCTATGGCACGGGGACAGCTATAGTCTTGGCAGCCGGCTACTACACTAGCCTGCAAATGCTGGCCACGGGAGTCGAAGGAAACCAGACTTCGCAGAGCATCACTGTGACCTACACCGACAGCACGACCTCGCAGCTCACGCAAAGTTTCAGCGATTGGTGCAGCGCCCTGAATGGTGGTGGCTGCACGAGCACTGGTTCCAACCCTGGTGAATCGGTGGCTTTCGCGATGCCCTACCGGGATGATAGCGCCGGTCCGGATTACCGAGTCTTCTATCTCTATGGCTATTCCTTTGCTCTCAATACAAATAAGGCCGTGCAGAGTTTGACTCTGCCTACGAACCGAAATGTGGTGGTTCTTGCGGCAAGCTTGGCAGGCCCGGTAAGCACTGGCTACACGTTAGCAGCATCACCAGGCACTTTGAGTGTTTCCCTCGGGAACAGCAAAACTACGACGATTACTATCACTCCTACTGGGGGTTTCAGCGGCAGTGTGGCCCTGACGGCTACCGGCCTACCCAGTGGCGTTACAGCCTCATTCAACCCCGCGAGTATTACTGCTGCGAGCCCTACGAGCACGCTAAGGCTATCGGCGAGTAACTCCGCGACAACGGGGTCGGCGACGGTTACTGTTACAGGTGCATCGGGTAACCTCACTCAAACAGCGACAATCGATCTGACAGTGATGGTGACGCCCAGCTATTCACTTTCGGCGGGAACCGCGAATCCGGCGTCCATAGCTGCTGGCGGCTCGTCCTCGGCGACCGTCACCGTGGCCCCAGCGAATGGCTATACAGGTAGCGTCACGCTCGCCTGCAGTATTGCTCCGGTCGTCAGCCCGGCCCCGTCCTGCTCGTTTGGGAGCACGAGTCCCGTTTCGGTGACGGGCGCTGTCTCCGTTAACGCAACGCTGACCTTCACCACCGTGGGCCCGTCCACAGCGACGTTGTTGAGACGGTCCAGGATGCAGTATGCGGCGTTCCTGCCGATCTCCGGATTCATGCTGCTTGGCATGTGCCTTGTCAGTGGGTACAGCCGCCGCAAGGCATTCCTAACCTTCCTCCCGCTCTGCGTTCTGCTGGTCGTCGTGTTCGCTGTGTGCGGCTGCGGGGTTAGAGGCGGAGGCGGGTCCCAAGGAAGCCCTGGTACTCCCTCGGGGAGCTACACACTCACGATCACTGGCAAGGACGCGAATGGCGTGGCTCAGAGCAACAGCAGTCGAGTGACCGTGGTTGTTGCCGTAAATTGAAAAGAACTCCAGGAGAGTGCCATGCGCCAACGTTGTACGATTCTGTCCGCTGTTCTTCTTGTCTTCTTTCTCTCTTTGGGCGCCGCATATGCACAATCACCGGAAAAGCCGGACCTCAGCAAAGAGCCCACTCTTTACACTGTTGGCTACGCCCATTTGGACACGGAATGGCGATGGGAGTATCCCCAAGTCATCAATGAATACCTTCCGAAAACCATGAAGGACAACTTCACTCTTTTCGAGAAATACCCGCATTACGTGTTCAACTTCAGCGGCGCCAATCGCTATCGTCTCATGAAGGAGTACTACCCGGCTGACTTTGCCAAACTCACGCACTACGTGCGGCTGGGCAGATGGTTTCCGGCGGGTTCCTCGATGGAGGAAGGCGACGTGAATACGCCGAGCGCCGAGACGATCATCCGACAGATTCTTTACGGGAATAATTGGTTTCGTAAGGAGTTCGGCAAGGCAAGCGCCGAATATATGCTGCCAGATTGTTTTGGATTTCCAGCCTCGCTGCCGACGATCCTCGCGCACTCCGGCGTGAAAGGATTCTCGACTCAGAAACTTGTGTGGGGCTCATCGGCGCCGGGTGGCGGGCGGGAGTCTCGCGAGCAGACGCCAGAGGGGACTCCATTCAACGTGGGTCTTTGGGTTGGACCGGATGGCGAGAGTGTGCTAGCCGGTTTGAACCCCGGTAGTTACAGCGGCGGCATCGACACCGATTTGAGCAAGCCCCTGCCTCCCCTGCCCCCGAACGTTACACTCACAGACCTTCAGGATAAGTTCGGTACCCTTCAGCAGAAGTTGCGGAAGGTCGAAGAGAGTGGCAAGCGATTCGACCAAAAGGACATTCAGGAATACTTCCGTCTGCAAAACGAGCGGGGAGCTCTCATCAGGATGACCCGCGACCAAGCCCACGAACGCTTTCAAGACGATTGGGCGGCGCGCGTGGAACAGAACGGCAAGGTCAGTGGTGTTTTTACTGACTATCATTATTACGGTACGGGAGACATTGGCGGATCTCCGGATGAAGAATCCGTCAAACGACTCGAAGCCATCGTCACCAAAGGTACAGCAAGCTTTCCGCCACAGGGAGAGTTCTTCTTCGGACAACCGCATCCGGAGTGGCCTGAGGTGAAGGCGGGGGAAGGACCGGTGCACGTGATTTCCGCCACCGCCGAGCAGATGTTCCTGGACATCACCCCTTATGAGGCTGCAGGCCTGCCACGCTATACCGGCGAGATGGAACTGACAAACCACTCGGCTGGCTCGTTGACGTCGCAAGCGTACCAGAAGCGCTGGCTGAGGAAAGAAGAGCTGCTCGCCGAGGCAGCAGAGGAATCTTCAGTCGCGGCCGAGTGGCTCGGAGGGAGGCCCTATCCTCTCCAATGGCTGAACGATGCTTGGACTCTGGTGATGGGCGGCCAATTCCACGACCTTGCTGCCGGAACGGCCACTCCCAAAAGTTACGAGTTTGCTTGGAACGATGACGTAATCGCCATGAATCAGTTTGCGGGGGTGCTGACCAGTGCGACCGAAGATGTCGCCGCAGCTCTCAATACGGAAACAAAAGGCGTCCCCGTCGTCGTTTTTAACCCGCTGAACATTGCGCGCCAAGACGTGGTCGAAGCAAGCGTAGACTTTCCGGGCGGGCTGCCGAAGGCTGTTCATGTGACGGGTCCGGACGGTACGGAGATTCCAGCGCAGATCTCTGGGGGAAAAGTACTGTTTTTGGCAAGCGTCCCATCGGTCGGCTATGCAGTCTACGATGTACAGCCCGGCGCAGGGGCTGCAGCATCGTCGCTGAAAGTGTCGAATGATTCGCTCGAGAACGAGTCCTACCGCGTGAAGCTGAATGCGGATGGGGATATCTCCAGCATCTTCGATAAGTCCATCGCAAGAGAACTTTTGGCAGCGCCAGCGCGCTTAGCGATCTCCTACGACAACCCCCAGCAATGGCCAGCGTGGAACATGGACTGGGATCAGGAGCGGTCGGCGCCCAAAGCATTCGTCGGCGGCCGCGCACAGATTCGAGTCGTGGAGCGCGGTCCCGTCCGCGTGGCGGTGGAAATTTCCCGGGAGACGGCAGGTTCCTGGTTTGCGCAGACAATCCGGCTTGCTACCGGCGACGCTGGCAAACGCGTCGAGTTCGCCAATGTAATTGACTGGAATACCAAGGAATCCAATCTGAAAGCGACTTTCCCATTCACGGCTTCGAATCAGGTCGCGACGTACAACTGGGACATTGGCACAA
Source organism: Candidatus Acidiferrales bacterium (assembly GCA_963702915.1). Classification (GTDB taxonomy): domain Bacteria; phylum Acidobacteriota; class Terriglobia; order Acidiferrales; family UBA7541; genus Acidiferrum. The sequence goes on along the minus strand of OY969770.1, from coordinate 2,838,788 downwards.
TCCAACGGCCCAGTGCGGAACCGAAAAAATTCGAAGTGCCATCCCACCAGTGGATTGATCTTACGGACATGAGCGGTGAATTCGGCGCAACCGTTCTGACCGATTGCAAGAACGGCTCGGACAAGCCGAACGACAACACCATCCGGCTGACCTTGATTCGCACTCCGGGAACTGCCGGCGGCTATCCCGATCAGGCCACGCAAGACTTAGGGCATCACGAGTTTCTCTTCGGCCTCGCCGGGCACGGGGGGAATTGGCGCGAAGCTCAAACCGATTGGCAAGGACAGCGGCTGAATGATCCACTCATTGCCTTCACTACTACGCGGCACGTCGGCGGGTTGGGTAAGGGGTTCTCTTTCCTGAAAGTCGACAACCCGCGGATCCGCTTGCTCGCTCTGAAGAAAGCGGAGCTGGGCGACGAAGTGATAGTGCGAGTGGTCGAGCTCGATGGCAAACCGCAATTGAACGTTCGCCTCACATTTCCCGCGCCGATCATCGCTGCCCGCGAAGTGGATGGGCAGGAACAGCCGGTGGGGTCAGCCACGGTAAGAGAAGGCGTGCTTATTACGTCGTTCGGTGCGTATCAGCCGCGCACGTTTGCCGTGAAACTCGCGCCATCGCGGGCAAGAGTCGCGATCGTGCGTTCTGCGCCAGTCGATTTGCCCTACGACACCGCCGTAGCCAGCAATGATGGCACGCCTTCGAGCGGCGGCTTTGACGGAAAGGGCGGCGCTCTTCCAGCCGAGATGCTACCCTCGGAAATCATTCTCAACGGCGTGCAATTTCGCCTGCCTGGCGCAAAGACCGGTGTGCCCAACGCGGTAGTGGCGAAGGGCCAAACTATTACTCTCCCTGCGGGCCATTACAATCGTGGGTATATTCTTGCGGCTGCAACCGATGGCGACCAGAAAGCAAAATTTGAGGTCGGCAGCAAGGAACTCGAAGTGAATGTTGAGGACTGGGGCGGGTTCATAGGTCAATGGGATGACCGCCAATGGATCGCCAAAGACACGCCTATTCCGGGGCAGCCCGGCCGCACGGAGCGTGACGATTACTTCGAAATGACGGGCATAAAACCCGGATACATTAAGCGAGCGGCTCTGGCCTGGTACTGTTCGCATCATCATGACGCTGCCGGCCAGAACGTCGCTTACGCCTATTCGTACCTCTTTGCGTATCCCTTTGATCTTCCTGAAGGAGCAAAGACGATCAAGCTGGCCGACAATAAGAATGTCCGAATCTTGGCTATCTCCGTGGCAGATGAGAATGCGGAAGTGAAGCCGGCTCAGCCACTCTACGACGTGCTTCCTGCCCCACCGTCCGGCCCAGCCGATTTTGCACTCTCCACCGATGTCGACAAGCTCTCCGTTGCACAGGGCCGGAACACTGCGGCTAAGATCACGGTGGTTCCGAGGAGCGGTTTCAGTGAAAAAGTCATTCTAGCGGTATCCGGGCTGCCCTCAGGCGTCACAGCATCCTTCATCCCTGCGACCACAATAGGGACAAGCACGCTGGCTATAATGACAGCCAACTCCACCAATCCAGCGAACGCGACTATAACGGTGACCGCAACGTCGGGCACCCTCTCACATACAGTCAAGCTTCCCTTGGCCATAACTGAAGTCTTGAAGGGAACCGTGAGCGTGGACCTTTCGTCAGCATACAATGCAATAGGAATTCACACAGATGGTTCGACGTTTGAGCCCAGGGCCAGTCTGGACGGAGGGGGTTTTGCTTATTCAGCGGAGCAATTGGGCACCACGCAAGTGTGGGACGGGGTCCTCTTTAACCTGGGTCCGGCCAATGCGCCGGATGTCGTGACCAGCGAAACCATCGCGCTTCCCGCCGGCAAGTTCGATAGCCTCGAGATGCTCGCAGTGGGTGTCGAAGGCAACCAGGAGTCGGAGATTTTCACCGTTACATACGCCGACGGCTCGTCTTCCTCATACAGTCATAGCATCAGCGACTGGTATACGCCGAGGAATTTCAATGGCGAATCCGTTGCGCTAAGCATGCCCTACCGGCTCGAAGGTGACGGCAGGGAGGACCACCGAACTTTTCACCTGTACGGCTACACCCTGGCGCTCGATCACGACAAGACAGTCCGGAGTATCACCTTGCCGTCGAACTCGCATGTGTTGGTCTTGGCGATGACGCTCGTCCCTGCACCAGAAAGAAGGCGCTGAAACCATATATAAATACGTATCTCGATTGGGGCTACCATGTCTAATACTTAGTTGGGGTAGTTTCAGGCTGTCCAGGAGAGAGTCAATGCGTGCATCTCTAGTAATGATCGCAGTCTTGGGCGCAACGTGTGTGACTGGAGCTTCTCAAGTTTGCTGCCAAAGCGGCCTTGTCCTGCCCGGGTGCGAGACAGCGCCCGAAGTGCGCAAAATTCTCGACGAAAAGCTCGATGGCAAGGTGCTGGACAAGATGAAATATGCCCAGCGCGTGCCGTACGAGCGTCAGGTGCTCGAGGATTTGATTGCCAAGTACCCCCGCGAGCTCGAGCCCTACCAAACCCTGGTCAACAGGATCCGCTGGGAGGCTCCGGACGAGTTCCCGGCGCTCCGCAATCGATTGGTAAGAATGGCGAAGGACAATCCCGACGATCCGCTGGCCCTTCTCTTGGCCGGCTGGGTGCTTCGCGGCAAGGATACGCCGGAAAGTATTCGCCTGCTGGAAGCGGCCAGGGCCAAGGCGCCAAGTTTCCCCTGGCCTGCGATGGAACTGGCCGGCGATTACTTTAGCGGAAAGCGCGCCGATAAGGATAAGGTTGCGGAAAACATAGAGGCCTTTTTTGCCATTTGCCCCGCTTCCACAGACGGCTATGCGCATTGGCTGCTCAACAAAAACCCCTCGTTGCAGCCGAAGGTGGCGGTGGCGCTGCGCGCCCGGCTGGAGCAGGAGAGGGATTCAAAGCGCCTGCGCGACTACGAAACACTGTGGGGACTGGAGTTCCGTACACGCCCGCCCGTGGAACACGATGCGCTACGCAGGCAGGTTGCGGCGGACTTGAAACGATTGGAATCCCTGAACCCCAAAGGCGACGCGGAATGGCAAGCGTTCCTCATCAACGGCTACAAGCAGAGTGGCGCCTCGAAAGAAACCATCACCACGATGGAAGGCCGGCTGTTGCGCGAATATCCGAAATCCGATCAAGCCTATGAGATTGTTTCCGAGCGTTGGAGAAAAGCGCACAAGGAGCCGGAAGACCAATCGGATGCGGCCGCCTGGGCGAAATATGATGAGGCTTACCGGGAAGCGTTGAAGGGCTGGATCCGCGACTACCCAAACAACACCTACTTGCAGCGCTACGCCTGGTTCTACAACATAAGCGATGACGACAAGCTCTCCGAAAAAGAGGGCATTGCCGCGCTGGATCAGTTTTTGAAGGCTTCGGCCGATTACGAACCGCCGCGCAGTTGGACCCTGGAGAATGCAGCGGAATTCCTGACGCACGACCGGTGGCAGCCCGAGCGCGCCGTTGATCTCATGAACCAGGCATACGCTCTGCGGGCCAAGGAAAAAACGCGCGAGGAGCAGAATGATAACGTTTCGGATGACGACGCGAAGGACCAGGCCAAAGGGGAGGTCGAGAGTAACCGGGAATTCGCGGGCGCCCTGCTGAAAGCGGCAAAACAGGCGGGGAAACCCGCTGTCGTGCCAAGCAGCCTGCGCGCCTCAATTGAGGGGGATGCGCCGAAGGACAAGGACAATCTGCCCGGCTACTGGAGCAACCGCGCGCGCCTCGCCGCACTGGATAACCGCAAACTGGATGCGCTCGCCTACTACAAGTTGTTCTTATTGACGCGCAAGGAAGCGCCAAAACCGTACCACGGAAAACTCCGCGACGATGAAATGGACGAGGCCCATGCCCTCTGGAAGGAACTGGGCGGAACGGAAACCGCCTGGGCTGTGTGGAGCAAGCCGCCCTCAGGCAGCACGGAGGAACTTGCAGAAGGCCGGTGGGAGAAACCCACAAAGACGATCCCAACATTCGAACTTTCGGATTTGTCGGGGAAGACCTGGCGACTGAAAGAGCTGGGAGGCAAAACGCTCCTGATCAACCTGTGGGCCACTTGGTGCGGGCCCTGCAATGCCGAATTGCCGCATCTGCAAAGGTTCTACGAGAAGGTGAAAGGGCGCTCCGATATCCAGGTCTTGACGTTCAACATTGACGAAGACTTAGGCCTAGTCGCGCCCTACCTGAAAGAGAAGGGCTACACGTTCCCTGTTCTCCCGGCGTATTCGACAGTAGTGAGCTTGCTGGACGGCTATGCCATTCCGCAGAACTGGCTCGTCGACCCCCACGGAATCTGGCGCTGGACACAGATTGGTTACGGCGGCGGGACCGACGCCGATTTCGAAAAGGGCATGCTCGGCCGGCTGGAATCCACGAAAACTAGTCCGTAGGCCATCTCTCCGACGGCCTTGGCGCCTGCTCCTGCGCGGGGCGGCTGCGACAGACTACGTCCACTGCAAAGCAATCGGGCGAAGCCTCACGAGATAAAAAGCGTGTGCGATCTACAGCCACCTCTCCTACGCAGCGGCAGCAGGCCAAGAAGGAGTAAGCGCGAGTTCTTGAGGCAGAAATTCGAATTGCGGTGCACGCACGTGCGCAAGCCACAATGGCCGTGGACTCTGCGATAACGGCGGTAGAGGAGTCCCTGAAGTGATCAGGCGAGCGAAGCAGTGAAACCCAACTCCATCCTCCTGAAGGCCACAGGGGTCGGCGCACTCGGCGGGCTGCTCTTCGGTTTCGACACCGCCGTCGTTGCCGGAACCACGCACCAGCTTAGTGTTGTGTTCAACCTCACCCCCGCAACCCTGGGTCTCACCGTTTCGATTGCTCTCTGGGGCACGGTTACCGGAGCGATGTCCGCCGGGGTCGTTGGCCAGCGGCTGGGGGGCCGCGAAACGCTGCGGATCCTGGCGGTCTTCTATGTTCTCTCCGCGTTGGGCTGCGCTCTAGCTTTTAGCTGGCCGCTCCTGGTCCTCGCGCGTTTTCTTGGGGGAGTGGGTATCGGCGGATCCTCGGTGCTTGGCCCCGTGTACATTGCCGAGATTGCGCCGGGGAAATGGCGCGGCCGCCTGGTCGGCCTCTTTCAGATCAACATCGTAATTGGCATCCTGCTGGCCTATTTTTCGAATTACCGCATCGCAGAACTCAATCTGGGCGGGAGCGCTTGGCGCTGGATGTTCGGTGTAGCGGCAGCGCCCGCGCTACTCTTTCTAATCCTGCTTTTTGGAATTCCGCAGAGCCCGCGCTGGCTGGCCACGCAGAACCGCGTCGAGGAAGCACGCTCCGTTTTGACGTTAGTGGGTTCGGCCGACCCCGAAGGTGAGTTAAAAGAGATCGTCGACTCCGTCCACCTTGAGCGCGCTCAGAAATCGGAGCCGCTGTTCTCGGGGAAGTATCGCTTACCGATATTCCTCGCCATCTCCATTGGGATGTTCAACCAACTCGCCGGTATCAACGCGATCCTCTATTACCTGAACGACATTTTCGCCGCGGCAGGGTTCAGCAGAGTGGCCGGCGAATTGGGGCCGGTGGCTGTCGGTTTCATGAACCTATGTGCCACGCTGCTGGCCATGTCCGTGATCGACAAACTGGGCCGCAGAACACTCCTGTTGATAGGGTCCGTGGGCCTGGTCGGGTGTCTCGCGGGCATGGCTGGAATCTTCCTGACGCATAGTCACCAGAATTACCTTCTGCTACTCCTGATGGCGTACATCGCCTTCTTCGCGGTTTCTCAAGGCGCAGTGATCTGGGTTTACATCGGGGAAGTCTTTCCCAATCGCGTGCGCGCAAAAGGCCAAAGCCTCGGAAGTTCCTCCCATTGGATCATGAACGCCGCGATTTCATGGATCTTCCCGGTACTTTTTGCACTCTCTCACGGCGCTCCCTTCGTCCTCTTCGCGGCCATGATGGCGGCGCAGTTCTTCGTCGTGCTGTTCTTCTATCCGGAAACCAAGGGCGTCACGCTGGAGCAGTTGCAGCATCGCCTGGGCATCGACTGACGCGGTGCCGGCTCTCCCGGAGAAAGGGTTGGGGATGCCTTACGACGCTCCGCTGAAGAGCGAAGGAGTTGCCCTGGGCGTGGACATCGGCGGCACGAAAGTGGCTGCGGGTCTTGTCGACGCCAATGGCCATATCCTCTACCAGACGCGAGTCGCGATGGTGTCCCGGGAGGATGCGGCCGCGGGTTTCGGCTGCGTTGCAGAAGCCATCCGCGCGGTTTCCGCCGCCCGCCCCGAAGCTCGCTCAGCGCCGATTGGAATCTGCGCCCCGGGGCCGCTCGACCCCCGCACCGGTATTGTCCTCAATCCGCCCAATGTGCCTTGCTGGCGAAACTTTCCACTCGCAGCGCAAGTGCGGAAAACGTTTGACCTGCCTGCGTGCATCGACAACGACGCCAATGCTGCGGCACTGGCCGAAGCCGTTTGGGGAGCGGGTGTCGGCTACGAGAACATTTTCTATGCCACACTTGGCACGGGGATCGGCACGGGGATTGTTTTCCACCAGCGCATCTATCATGGACGCACGGGGAGCGCAGCGGAGGGCGGACATCTCTCGATCGATTACCGCGGCCCACGGTGCGGCTGCGGTAAGCGCGGTTGCGTCGAAGTGCTCTGCTCGGGTCCCGCCATTGCGCGGCGTGCGCGGGAACGCCTCGCGGAAACAGGCCGGGCATCCTCAAAGCTCCTGGATCTCTGCGCCGGCTCGCCTGAGCACCTCACGGCGGAAAACGTAGGAGAAGCGTTCCACATGGGCGATGCGCTCTCGGCCGAAGTGCTCAACACAACAGCTGACCTTCTCGCCGTGTGGCTCGGAAACGTCATCGATCTGCTGGAGCCGGACGTGATCGTCATCGGCGGAGGGCTTGCGCAGCTGATGAGCGCATTCTTTGGGCGCATCCTGGCGCGCCTTCCCACTTGGTCCATCAATCCGCGCTGTGCTGAGATTCCTTTACTCCGCGCCAAATACGGCGCCGAGGCCGGCATCGCTGGCGGAGCTGCCTTGTGCCGTTGAGAAACACCTCCGGGGCATTTGTCAGTTTATGGCGATGGGGGTGAACGAATATTCCTCCTCGAAAATGAAATCACAAATGGATCAGGCGAATGCAGAGGTGCAAGAGGGGAACAGCCAACGAACGGCGAGACACATTCGGCCTACCGTGAAATTCTTGAATAAGCCGGGCTAGGATGCCAAAACTGAATTCCTGGGCCAGAGGAGAAAGTGATGGTTACCATAGGATTAAGGAAAATTGCGATTGGGGCTATTCTTTTCATTCTGACTTTTGCAGCACAGACCAGAAATGTTGCGGCGCAGACTGGAAATGTTCAGTACGTCAATCCCTACATTGGAACGGGCACCAATTCTGCCGAGGGCCCCACGGAATACGGCAACACGATGCCGTATGTGAAGCCACCCTTTGGCATGACGACCTGGACGGCGCAGACACGTCAGAGCAGCATCGGTTCCACATCCTACGCTTACGAAGACACGAACATTTCCGGTTTCATCGGCACGCATCAGCCGGCCATTTGGATGGGAGATTATGGCTACGTTACGCTGATGCCGCGAGTGGGCAGCATCCAAACAACGCCGTCGGCGAGGCAACTGCCGTTCACACATTCCGGCGAAACAGTGACCCCCTATTATTACTCCGTTACGATGAACCCGGGAACATCGAGCCCAATTACCGGGGAACTAACCTCGACGGATCACTGCGCCATCATGCGATTCACCTATCCGGCGAACAGCAACTCAAGCATCGTGGTGGAAGCAACGAGGGCGGGAGTAGGCGGGGGCTACGTTACGGTAAACGCGAACGGTCAGGAGATTGACGGATATAATCCCGACCGGCAGACTGCCGGGGCTACCACGTTGCAATTGCCCAACTTCGAGGGATACTTTGCGATCCAAATCAGCGTAGCGTTTTCCAGCTTCGGCACTTACCAGGGGTCGACTCTGCAACCGGGCGTAACGGCCGCCAGCGGAACGAATGTCGGGGCTTATGCGACGTTCAGTACGGCCTCAAACCCGGTTGTACTGGTCAAGGTGGGAACCTCGTTTATCAGCATCGCGCAAGCGCAGGCGAACTTGGCCGCGGAGATTCCGAATTGGGATTTCAATGCCATCGAAACGAACCTGGAAGCTACCTGGAATCAAAAACTCGGGGAGGTTACCGTCACGGGTGGAACGAACGATCAAGTCACTCAATTTTATACTGCGATGTTTCACGGTATGCAATATCCGCGGATGCTTACGGAAAACGGACAGTATTACAGCGCATTCGACAATAATGTTCACAGCGGCGTTGCCTACACGGACTATTCGGGCTGGGACATATTCCGGTCGGAGTTCAGTTTCCTAACGATTTTTTGCCCCGAGCGCATCAACGACATGGTTCAGGCGTTGCTCAATGATTACAACGAAGGCGGATGGATGCCGAAATGGCCGAATCCCTCCTACACCTCCGTCATGATTAGCACGCACGCCGATTCCATGGTCGCCGAGGCAATCAACAAGGGTTTCAACGGGTTCGATTACAACACGGCTTATGCGGCGGTTTATAAGGACGCTACGACTCCGCCGATCGGTGATACAACGAACGCCTGGGCAGGCTGGGGCGACTCGGTCGGACCCTATGACGCCCGTGAAGGTCTGACTTGGTATCAGCAGATCGGCTATATGGCCAATGATCATACCGCCGAGGCGGCGTCACGCACGCTCGAAAGCGCTTATGAGGATTGGAGTGTCGCGCAAGTCGCCCAAGCGGTTGGCAACACGAGTGATTACACGACTTTCCTCAACCGCTCACTTAATTACCGGAATGTTTTCAATCCTGCGGACGGACTGATGGAAGCGAGAAATTCCGACGGCACATGGGCCGGCGGCGGTGGTTATGGATTCAGCGAAGGCGGACAGGGCCAATACCAGTTCACGGTGATGCACGATGAGGCTGGCTTGGTCGATTTGATGGGCAAGAATTATTTCAACAACCTGCTGACCACCGAGACCTCCAATTTGAACGCTATGGTCAACAATGAGCCGGGTAATCACTTTATGTACGTATACGATTATAGCGGCATGCCGTGGGAGACCCAAAGCCAGGTCAGCGCAGCGTTGGCCAATTTTGGCAATGCGCCCGATGGACTTCCGGGCAACGATGATTGTGGGCAAATATCCTCCTGGTTGTTGTTTACCAATATGGGTTTTTATCCGGTCAATCCCGCGTCCGGTATTTACATGATTGGGAGTCCATTGTTCCCCCAGGTGACGCTGAATTTGCCCAATGGCAACAGCTTTACCATTACAACGACCAACAATTCCGCAACCAATGTTTATATTCAATCGGCGACACTGAACGGCTTCGCGCTCGATGTGCCCTATATCACTTACGCGCAAATTGAAGCGGGGGGCACACTCAGTTTTGTGATGGGTTCGTCACCGTCCACGTGGGCGGCCGATTGGTCTCCCACGCCGATATCATCAACCCCGTCTTTTATTCTGGGCTCGACAGCAGGACTCTCTGTGAATGAAGGCGGCACTGCAACCGGCACAATCACGATCGCGGGAATCAACAGCTTCAGCGGTACCGTCAATCTTACGGCGACGGGCTTGCCTAGCGGAGTAACAGGATCCTTCAACCCGACATTCGTCAACCTGACAGGTGCCAGTGGCAGAGCCACGAGCGTTCTGACGCTAACGGCGAGCAGCTCGGCCATGGTTAACGGTTGCACTCCAACAGCCGTGACGGTCACCGGCACGTCGGGCAGTCTGACCCAAACCACGGCCATCGGTGTTACGGTCGGATCGTCGTCATCGGGCACCTACAACCTATGCGGGATTTTCACTGACGGCACGACGTTTCCTATCAGCGCCAGCTTGGACGGCGCTGGGTATGCGTATTCCTCGAACCTGCTGGGATCTTCCAGGACCTGGAATGGGAGCACCTTCACGGTTGGCACGGCCAACAACCTGAACGTTTATAGCGGCATGACCATCACGCTTCCGTTCGGTCGGTACAACACGCTGAACCTGCTGGCTGCAGGGGTCAACGGAAGCCAGACCTCGCAGACCTTTACCGTGACCTACACGGACGGCACGACGTCTACGTCTACCCAAAGCCTGAGCGATTGGTGCTACCCGCAAGGCAACTCGGGTGAATCGCAAGTGGTGACCATGTCCTACCGCGACACGAGCACCGGCGGAAGAGACGATACCACCAACCACATTTACGGCTACTCGTTCAGCATCGACAGCAGCAAGACGGTTCAGAGCCTGACTTTGCCCAACAACCGGAATGTCGTGGTGCTGGCGGCAGCATTGGCCGGCCCCGCCGCCGCTGCCGGATACACGCTTTCGGCGGGAACAGCCAACCCGACCTCGGTCAATCCGGGCGGTTCGTCCACTGCAACGATCACGGTGACGCCGGCGAACGGCTACACCGGTAGCGTCACGCTCTCGTGCAGCATTTCGCCCGTTGTCACGGGCACAAATGCGCCAACTTGCTCTTTTGGCAGCACTAGCCCGGTGTCCGTTAGCAACGGCGCGGCCACTGCCACACTGACCTTTACGACGGTGGGCCCATCTGCAGCGATGTTCGGCCCGTCAGGGATGTTCTATGCAGTGTTCCTACCCATCTCGGGATTAGCGCTGCTTGGCTTGTGCGTCGGCACCGGCCGTTTGCGGGGGAAGATGCTTGTGAGCTTCCTGCCGCTTTGGGTGTTGCTGGCCGGCGTGCTTGTCATCTCCAGTTGTGGGGCCGGGCAGGGGAGCAGCGGGAACTCCGGTACACCTGTAGGGAACTACACGGTTACGATCACTGGGACCGACGCGAGCGGCAAGACCCAGAGTAACACCAGTCCGCCGACGGTCGCGATCAACGTCACCTAAAAAATGCGCTCATCAGCTGCGCCAAGCCCCGGTCGAAGGCTTCTTGCGCACCTTGATGGTCCGCCGTGGTTGGAATCTCGATGCCTTCATCTTGAAGCACTTTTTTCAGCAATCGCGCTTGCGGCTCTAGGCTTTGTAATTGCTGAACCCGAACTGTTGCGAAAGTCCTCGCCAGGTCCGCTCCGGATGGACGATTTTCTCCTCAACCGCCGCGCGCACCTTGATCCGGTACTCCTCAGGGTGTCCGCGGTGCACGGTTGCTAGCAGCCGCCTCAGACTGCTTTCCTCAGCTACAACCCCGCCCGACTCGTCCACGACCGGCAGATCCTTTGCTCTTCGGGAAACGGTTTAGGTAGCCGATATTCTTCGAGGACTGAAATTCTTATTTCAATGGCTTTTCGATTTCCAGAACCTACGGCCAGCCCTTTCACCAGGTCCATCAATTCCGCGTGGCGCCTATAAATCGAAGCCGCGAGGGGATGGGTCACGAGATAGTGGTCGGAGATCGCGAGACAAATCGTCTGTGCCTTGGTAGAGGTCTTCCTACGCGCCGAAAGAAAGGCCGATGGGACACAAACCTTCAAGCTGCTCGAAGGCCAGCCGTTGGAGACGAGTTACGGCGAAGATTTATATCGCGGGACATTTGACTTGGACAGACAACCACAGAGTGAACCATCCAATGGCCCGAGTTCTGTCGCTGTCGGCTAGCCCGTTCCGCTCAACCGCCGGGACCACGAGTCTCTATTTCCACAATTTCAGTCCACGTTGCTGTCTTAGATGAACTACTGTTCTTTCAACGCATGGAGGCCGGCTAATGAAACGAGGTCTTGGTTCATCAACTTGCGCAGCGCCGACTTCACTTCGCATGCCCAAGCATTCGGTCCATATGGACCGAATGCTCACTCGTGCTTGCACGGTGATTTAGGTCCCGACTTTGGCCATACCAGCGGAGTCATTCGTGTGGGGATTTCTTGGAGCAACCTTGGAGCAGCACAAGGACGGCTCGGAACTCGTAAGCGCACCGGAGCAACGACTTGGATTTAATTTGGCTCCACTTAGAAGGCAGACGGTCTATCTAGCTGAGCTACGGGCGCCTACATTGCTTCTAAACTATTTCCGGTTTCAACACACCTTCGAGTGGCTCTGACGAAGCAGTTGCGTGACCCACTCGTCCGTGACGCCCCCGGCACTCATGTGTAAGAGGACATAAGCTCGATCGCCCTAACGCGAGAATTGCATGGAACTCGTCGTTTCGGCTACTCGCCGTTGCAGATCAAACCTTGCCGTGAGGAAGCCAGCCTCCTCAGGCTGCCGACCCTCTCTGGGCTATTGCTTCTTGTTGTCGGGTTGATTCGGAGAACCAAGCGCCCCGTGGCTGATTGTTAGGGTACCGACGCCCTGTAGTTCCTTAGAAAGTAGAGCCATGTCATTGCCCGAAAAGTTGGCAAATAGTTGGCAAATTGGTTTCTAGAGGGAGATATCTGGAATCGGGGAAAGTAAGAATAGCCGCATATTTACTGGTGATTTGATGGTGGGCCTGGGTGGACTTGAACCACCGACCTCGCCCTTATCAGGGGCGCGCTCTAGCCACCTGAGCTACAGGCCCGTACACAGCGTGGCAAACAACCATTCTACTTTATCGTACAAGCCATTTCCTGGCAATTCGCTGGCTCCTCGTAAGTTTCCACATCACGGGAACGTCTGGCTCATCCGTCCAGCGCTTGCACCTTGATTCCTGCGTCCTCCAGTGCGCGGCGCACCGCCGCTGCAATCTGCGCTGCGCCCGGCGTGTCACCATGGATGCAGATGGTTTCCACTTTCAGAGGAATCACGGCGCCATTTGCGGCCACCACGCTTCCTTCTTTGGCGATGCGCAACGCTTGCGCCGCGGCTTCCGCGGGTTCGTGCAGCAGCGCGTCGCGAAATCTGCGTGGGCGCAAGCTGCCGTCCGCTTCATACTTGCGGTCGGCGAAGCCCTCCGCCGCCACGGAAAATCCCGCCGCGCGAAATTCCTCGATCATTACGGAGCCTGCCAGCCCCACGAGCACCACGTCTTTCCGCCAACGCGCCACTCCTTGCGCAATCGCGCCCGCAATCGAACGATCCTGCGCCGCTTGGTTATACAGCGCACCGTGCGCTTTCACGTGGCCAATATGCGCGCTGCATCCCTCCGCAATCTCCGCCAGCCCGGCGACCTGTCTGTGAACGGAGGCCGCGAGCTCTTCGCTGCTCAGTGCCAGGGCAATACGCCCAAAATTCGCGGGATCCTCGTAACCCGGATGCGCGCCGATGGCCACGCCGCAGCGTTGCGCCTGTTCGATGGTTTCGCGCATCATTTGCGCGTCGCCCGCGTGCCCTCCGCAGGCGATGTTGGCAGATGTGACCTGGCGCAAGATGGCTTCCTGGCTGCCGTCCGCAATCGCTTCCGGCAATTCGCCCACATCGCAATTGAGATCGACGCGCATCATGAGAATAGCTCTTCCCCGGAGTTCAACAGGCGCTGCTGCGCAATCCAGAGTGCCCGCGCCTCTTCCAACGAAACTTGCGCAAGCGTGATTTCATCGCGCGGACGCAACTGTCCCAAGCAATATAAATCCGCTCCGATCACGTTGGCGATCTTCGGATAGCCGCCAGCCGTTTGCTGTTCGACAAACAAAATGATGAGCTGCCCGGAAGGAGTCACCTGAATGGCTCCCAGCGAAACGCCCTCGCTGATCATCTCGCGGGGTGATTCCAGCGCCAGCGATGCGCCCTCGAGCCGCAAACCTAACCGATCCGAATCCTCGCTGACTCTGAAATTGCCTTCAAAAAACGCTCGCTTCGCTGCTGCCGAAAACCAATCCGCTTGCGGACCCTTCGTCACGCGCAAACACTTTCCCGGCTTCAGCGTTTCTAGCACTTGCGCTGAAATCCTTCTGCGGCGAATCCTCTGCTCCTGCGCGACGAATTGCAGCACATCGCCCTTGCGCAGGCCTCGCCCAGCAAACCCTCCAAGGCCGCTCAACAGATGCGTCGAAGCGCTCCCCAGAAATTGCTCTACGTGAATGCCTCCCGCGACGCACAGATAACAGCGCGCCCCGCCACGCGTCAATCCCAGTTCAAGCGTTCCCCCCGGACGCACTGCATGCGGAATCCACATCTCGATTGGCTGACCATTCAGCTTCGCGCCAAAATCCGCGCCCGCCGGAGCAATGACGCCGCCTTCGGGAAACAGATATCGCCCGCCCACCAGCGTCATTTCCAGCGCCGCCGCACCGGGCGCATTTCCCAGCAGCAGATTTCCAAGCTGCAACGCAACGGGATCCGCTGCTCCCGAAGGAGAAACGCCGAGCGCGCCAAAGCCCGGCCGGCCCAAATCCTGCACCGTCGTCAGCAATCCCGGATTTTCCACCAGAAGGGAGCTCATTGCGGCGGCCACGCGGCGAACTCTTCGCGGGTGATCGCGCGGAAACGCACTTCATCACCCACGGCGATCAATCCCATAGGCTCGCGCTCCTTGCAAAATATTTTCAGCGGCGTGCGTCCGATCAGCCGCCACCCGCCCGGCGTCGCGAAGGGGTACACCGCCGTTTGCGTCCCTGCGATCCCCACGCTTCCCGCCGCAACTTTTTTTCGCGGTGTCCCCAGGCGCGGCGTGGCAATCTCTGCCGGCAAATCGCCCAGATAGGCAAAGCCCGGCGCGAATCCCAGAAAGTAAGCGCGGTAGCTTCGCGACAAATGCAATTCAATCACGCGGGAAGGGGAAAGGTTGTGCGCCGCGGCCACTTCCTCAAGATCCAGACCAAACTCGCCACCATAGCACACGGGAATCTCGACAACCCGAGGCTCCGGCAGCGCCATCTTCTCCGCGAGCTCTTCGTAGCGGCGCAGCGTAGCTTCAGCTTCGTGATGATCCACCGCGCAAGGATCGAAACTCACCAGCAGGGAACAATAGGCCGGCTGCAGATTGCGCACCCAGGCGAGCGGCTCTTCCTGCAGCAACCGCAACAATTGAAACACGCGTTGGTGGGTTTCAAGCCCGATCTCCTCGCCTAAATAGACGAGCACCGCCTGGTCGCTCGCCGCGCGAAATTCCACGTGCTTCTCCGTTTTACTGCACAAATCCAATGTTCGCGGGGGGCGTGCTGCCTTCCGGGCCTTCCTTGATCGGTCCATACTGCGCCTCAAAGCGCGCGATGTTTTCGCCCAGCGCCCGCCAGATGCGCTTGGCGTGGCCGGGGCTGACGATCACGCTGGCCAGCAGTTTGCCCTGCAATGCATTGGGGAACACGTACACGAAATTCAGCGTGAACTCTTCGGCGTGGTGGTGAATCATCACCAGGTTACTGTACAGCCCCTGCAGTTCCTTCTCATCGGCCTTGATTTGAACTTGTCCCGGCGGCGGTGTCTGTTTTTCGTCCATAACATTTCTCCCGTATTCCTCACCAAGGTATCACAGCCCACTTCGTTTCACGGCAATCTGGCGCTAGCCAGGAGTGGGTCATTTGCCGACTTACCAGGAGTCAGCATTGGTCTATTATTCCACCCGAGGTATCCTAAGGCCGTGATTTGGCGGCTAATCCGCACTTTGTCTTTTCTTCTCTCGATTTTTGAGATTGGAACTCTTGCTTGTGATTCTGCTCGGCTTGGTCCCGCCTCGTGCGGCGGCCTGGAGGTGTTTTGGACATGAACAATCTTTCATCGGCTGAGAGCTACTTTCGTAGGTCTCCGTTTTATTCTCTGAGTTTCGACCTGGTCACTGCCGCCCTGATACTCTTCGTCCTAGATGGTTTGCGGGCAATGCGTGTGCAGTCATCCGCTCTCAAGACCAGCGAGGCGATTTTCGGGCTAATGCTGCTCCCCGTGGCCGTCTGGATTTTGTTGTTGCTCTTCCATTGGGAAATTCGTGCTCTGGTGGAGCAAACAGATGAAGCGCCACCTTACCCGCAAATTGCCCAGCTCCATTATTCGCGACTGGCTCGGCTGCACCAGGGTCTCATCGTTGGAGTGACGATTATGTCGTGGGCAATTATCCAGGCGCTAATGAGGGCGATGGGGACTCATCATTAGATACCTCAATTGCAGCACTATCCGGAAACTGACCCAGTACATGCTAGCGGTCGGGCTGATGCCGTTGCCGCGGCCCCAATATTGATGGCCGGAAATGGCGCTCTTCCCGCCATGACCTGGTTATGCGAAGATTTTTGTGTTGCCATGAAAGCCACCAACCCACGGAGCCGCACGATGCGCAAGGTTCTTCTTGCCTGCACCCTCAGCTTAATTTTTCTGTCGATTGGACTCGCCGCGTTTCACAAGCAGAATTGGAGCGTTCCCGAGGAAGAGAAGCAGCGCAAAAATCCCATCGCGCCCTCGGAAGCTGCTTTGAACGCCGCCAGGCCGATTTACTCGGAGCAGTGCGCCAATTGCCACGGTGACACCGGCAAGGGCGACGGCACCGACGC
This sequence comes from Candidatus Acidiferrales bacterium, assembly GCA_963702915.1. GTDB lineage: Bacteria > Acidobacteriota > Terriglobia > Acidiferrales > UBA7541 > Acidiferrum. Next base: position 2,822,438 of record OY969770.1, on the reverse strand, counting down.
CATGATGTACGACCCCGGCCCTGCCGATCTCACCGACTCCTCACACATGAAAAAGCTGACTGACGGGGAGATCTACTACCAGATTACCGAGGGGCGCAAGCCCATGCCGTCGTTCAGAAAACGCCTGACGGACGAGCAACGCTGGCAACTCGTCCTGCTGGTGCGCGCGTTCGCCAATCCTCCGGCGAAGCACTGAAACTCGCGGCGCGGCGGCGTTTGTTTTACTTCACGCCGGCCAATGCGGTTGCTACTTCTTTCACGTCCGGCACCACAGGAATGTCGTAGTTCTTCGCCCAGGCCACTTTACCCTGTTTGTCCACGATAAAAATGGCGCGGCCGGTGATGCCTTTTTCACCCAGGTACACGCCGTACTTTTCGCCCGTCGCGCCCTTGGGGTGGAAATCCGCCAGCAGCGAATACTGGATGCCCATTTTCTCGGCGTAGGCCTTGTGCGACCACACGCTGTCCACGCTTATGCCGAGCACTTCGGCATCCAGCGTTTCAAACTGCTTCATGTCGTTCACGAAGCACGCGTGTTCGTTGGTGCAGACCGGGCTCCAATCCAGCGGGTAAAACACCAAAACTACTTTCTTCTTCCCGGCAAAGTCCGAAAGCTTCACTTCTTTCTGGTTCTGATCCTTTAATGTGAAATCCGGCGCAGTGTGACCAACCGTCAAGCTCATGATGTGTTCCTTTCCCTCGTTGGAATTGCCGCCCAGCATCTTACCGAATCCTGGGGCAGCGCGCCAAACTCGCTCTTCCTTTGGCTGGTAGAGGGCGTTACACTTCGGCGCGATGAATTTCTCAATGCCGAATCTAAAGGCCTTGCGTTCATGTTGAGCCTGCGCGAAGTCGTGGATCGCTACCTCGCTGTTGGACACGCTTTCGGGCAACCTGTGGCCCTTTCTGCCTTTCAATTAGCTCCGGCCGAGATTCAGAGGCTCTTCAACACTGTCGACGAGGATTACCACGTCAGCCGCTTCCTGCATTTCTCCAATATCGCAGGCGAACCCTACATCATCAGCGGCGAAGCCGTGACACACCTCTCCATCGATCCCGCCATTCAGTCCATTCTGTAGTTGTTTGTGCTCGGGCTCAATAAACTTAGCGACCTGTCAGCATTTTCCCCTACGCCCCGAAATCTGTGCTCACCGAGAGCCTCGGTGATCCGCTTCACTAACGGCCAAGCAAGGAAAATGCCCTGCCTTTGGATTCGCGTTGCGCAGGAGATTGCACTTGAATCTGGCGACGCATCGCCGCGGCAATCGCGCGGTCCGCGGGAGCGTTGGCGAGCCGCTCCAGCGCGTCCGCGATGCGCGACAATTCATAGGTGACCTGGTCGGTACCGCTGGACCGTTTCAGCACCACCACGCGTTTTCGGCTGAAATACAGCGCAATCCAGAACACCAGGCCGAGGACAAGCGATACCCCTGTCATGATCATGTCATGACTTGTTATGGTGAAGCTTCTGCCGGCAATTGTGATGATGTGGTCCGTGAACAAATGTTCCTCCCGGCTGGGGATTCTGAATTGTATATCCGCCATTAAGTCAATTGTATTCCGTAGCAAAACATCCTGGCGTTGAATGCAATCGGGGCCTGACATCTTCGCCGGAACTCTTGTCCCTGCTCATCACACGCGCCAAGAGTTCCGGCCAGCCACAATCCGCCGTCCTAGCGGTGGATCCGGGGAGATGACCTCTGAAGGGCGGCGATCAAGTCATGCGCCGAGGCTGGAGCATCAACCCGCGATTCCGTAATGATCTTTGCGGCACTGATGGGGTTTCCGTAGAGTTTGCGGTTGGCTTCCTCATCGGAGTGCAACGTCGAGCCGTCAAGGGAAATCCCCGCAAAAACACCTCTTGCGCGAGAATAACTTAGGATCTCCGCGCGCATAAAAGCGTCTGTATCCGCAGAAGCGGATCGCCCAATCGGGCCAGCCGCCGCGGACAAGTCAGCGCCTAGCTTCACCTTGGAATGCATCAGGCTATTTGCGCCCCTGTCGTTCATCACCAGAAAAACGAAATCAGTGGCCTCTCCGCCGATCTGAAAACCAATACTTCCGCCTTCGAGCACGAACATTGCTGGCGCGCCCCAAGGTCCAGTGAACTCTTTACCAGTGCGGCAAACCATGGTGCCGCGGCCATAGCTGCCCCCGACAACAAAGGCAGCCTTCAGCACCGAAGGCAACACCACAACGCAACGCGCTTTGTCCAGCAGGTCCTGCGGGATGTCATCCGGGACATTCAGGATTTCCTGCATCACCTTGCCTGAATTCTGAAGACGATCCTCCACGGCTCTTGCATCGCCCGGATTTTTTGCGGACAAGCATGGCCCTAATGCGAGCAGTCCTGCCAACACGCCGAAACCCCATTTTGTGTATTTCATTTGCAGCGCCTCCTTAAAGCGACCGGTTTGTATTTGATAATGGTGCCTGTCCCTTAGGGCGGGCTGATTCCCCCACAACTTGTTTCCGCTATTGCAAGGGCAACTTCGCTTCCAGACGCGAAGGGAATTCGCTAGTGGGTTGAGATTTCAATGGCATAGCCCGATTTATTGCACATTGCGCCACCCGCCACGGGCCGACCTGCTGGAAAGTGGGCTGTAAATTTTGCAGGGTGTGCCGGGAAAAGGGACTCGATATGCATGTACTAGAACTATCTCCACCACAGTCGTGCATGTCCTCTAAATTGAAAAGCTTCCCCAGCATATGCGGCTTGGCAGACTGAGTGCTGTTTTGCAGCGCGTTACGATTCGGATTTCGTCCAAACCATCTAGAAGGAATTCTCAAGTGACACGCAGACACAAATACGCTTCTTCGATTCTGTTGGCGCTTGCACTCCTTTCGCCTCTGTCGTTCAACGGGTGTGCCGCACGCGCCTCCTATCGGGTCTACGACCCGGCCTTTCAGGATTATCACGTGTGGGATGCCCACGAAGGCGTTTACTATCAACGCTGGGAGTCCGAAACTCACCGCGACCATCGTGAGTTCCGCAAACGCAACTCCGGCGAGCAGAAAGAGTATTGGACCTGGCGCCACAATCATTCCGACGAAAAGCGCTAGCTTTCTGTCCGCACGGAAAAGGTATTCTGCTGAATGACGTCTCTCGGGCCGCCAATCGGGAGATTCATCCCGCTGAACCCGCGGGATGGAGCAGAGTTGGCGTTCCCGGCACGCGCGCAATGGATTTTTGGCCACCTTCAAGCGGGAATGGACTTCTCGAAACGGTTCACGAGGCGTTGGTGCTCTTCGCGCAGCTCTTCGGGTAGCCGCGAACCGAACTTCGCAAAGAACTCGCGGCTGTCGGCCAGATCAATCTCCCAATCGTCGGCTTCCACGCGGAACAATTCATTCAACGCTTCCGGCGCAATGTGCAAGCCATCCAGCGTCAACGCGGTTCTTGTGGGCACAAAGCCGATTTCGGTTTCGTGCGCCTCGCCGTGTCCCTCGACGCGCTCCAGGATCCACTTCAGCACGCGCACGTTGTCGCCATAGCCCGGCCACAGGTACTTGCCGTCGGCGCCTTTGCGGAACCAATTGACGTGGAATATCTTCGGCGGCTTGGGGATGCGTTTTCCCATATCCAGCCAATGTTGAAAATAATCCGCCATGTTGTAACCGCAGAAAGGCAGCATCGCCATAGGGTCGCGCCGCGTGATACCCACGTCGCCCGTGGCCGCCGCAGTGGTCTCCGACGCCATCGTTGCTCCAACGAACACGCCGTGCTGCCAATTGAAAGACTCGTAGACCAGGGGCGCCAACCGAGCCCGCCTCCCTCCAAAAATAAAAGCGGAGATGGGCACGCCTTCGGGCGCTTCCCATTTGGGCGAAATGCAGGGGGCTTGGCACGCCGGCACGGTATAGCGCGAATTCGGATGAGCCGCGGGCCCTTTGGACAAGTCCCACTTCTCGCCGCGCCATGTCACCAGCCCTTCCGGAGGGCCGCCGCCGATGCCTTCCCACCACGGTTCATCATTCAGCGTCACGCCCACATTGGTGAAAATTGTGTTGCGGTTCAGCGCGCTCATCACGTTGGGATTGGTACTCATCCCCGTGCCTGGCGCCACGCCGAAAAATCCGGCCTCCGGATTGATGGCGTGCAGATAGCCATCCGGCCCAATTTGCATCCAGGCGATGTCGTCGCCAATCGTCCACACCTTGTAGCCCTGGCTCTCCAGCGCGGAAACCATCATCGCCAGGTTTGTCTTCCCGCAAGCGCTGGGAAACGCCGCGGCCATGTAGGTGAATTTTCCGCCGGGCGATTCCAGCCCCAGGATGAGCATGTGCTCTGCAAACCAGCCCTGTTGCCGCGCCATGTAGCTGGCAATGCGCAGCGCGAAACACTTTTTGCCCAGCAGCGCGTTCCCACCATAGCCGGAGCCCACGCTCCAGATCAGCCGCTCTTCCGGAAAGTGCGCAATATAGCGGCGCAAGGGGTCCAGATCGCCCAACGAGTGCAACCCGGGCACAAAATCGGTGGAATTGCCGAGCCGTTCCGTGGCTACTTTGCCGATGCGCGCCATGATGCGCATGTTCGCCACCACGTACGGGCTGTCCGTTACTTCCACGCCGACCTTACTGAGCGGCGAATTCACCGGCCCCATGAGGTATGGCACCACGTACATGGTGCGCCCGCGCATCGCTCCATTGAGCAGAGCGCCAATCTTGATTTTGGCCGCTCCGGGATCCATCCAGTTGTTCGTAGGGCCGGCGTCGTCCTTATCGGGCGTGCAGATAAAAGTCAGGTGCTCCGTGCGAGCCACGTCGCTGGGATTACTGCGATGCAAATAACAATTGGGATAGGTTTTCTCGTTGAGCGGGAAAGAATCCACATGCTTCATCATTTCGTGCAGCACGATTTTGTTTTCTGCCGCGGAACCGTCGCAGAAAACAATTTTATCGGGCTTGGTCAACTGGGCGGCTTGCTCAACCCAGGTTTCCATTGGCGTTCCCACGTTCAACCCCCGGTGTCTTAGATGAGTCGCATCCGACGAGCGTCCCGATGCGCTGTCCCCGCCTGTCACCAAAGCCAGGAGGAGCGTCCTAGAGAAGCAGGGTGGTACGGTACCGTCATGTGTCCGCACAGTGTATGTTAGGCCCGCGCTTCCGCGCAAGTTCAGGCTAGCCTCATGAGCGGATGCGCCTTTGCTTATGCGGCTATTTCACTCATGATCAGTTTGCCGGTGCTCGCTTGGCCGCGCCATTACGCCACGCTCGCGATGGTATGATTCCGTTATGTACGCTCAGAAATTTCATGTGGATGTTCTGATCCGCGGGGAACGCAAGGCCTGCCCGCTGGAATGGCTCGATCAATTTTGCATGCGCAATTTCACGAACTCTTCCGATTTCGACGATACCCTGCCGGTCGCCGACGGCCTTCTGGAAGCGAGTTTCCGCCTTACCCCCGAACGCTTTGCCGAAGGATTCGGCGCGTGGCTCATGCAACGCGGCAAGGGCCAAGGACAGCCAGTCGTCGTGGAAGTGACGCGCGCCTGATAGTCGACCACGCGCGCTACTCCCCGATCACCGTTCTCTTGCCTTCAATCGCGGCACGTATGGCGGGCAGAGCCCTCAGCGCCGCTTCCTCTCCCGCGCGCACCATCTCTGGCGTTTTGGTGAAATCGTCCCAGGCGTAAGGGGTTACGTCGGGTTCGATGATCACATCCGCGTGCTGGCGCCACTCCAGATCCGCATGTTTCTGAATGATGGTGAACGAGCGGCTCAGGACATCCGTGAACGTGCGCGGCGTCTCGATCATCTTGGATTCCAGGTAAACCGCGATGACCAGTTCCGCGCCCAGCAACAGCGCTCCTTCGATGGGCACCAGTGCTGTCAGGAATCCGTCCACGAGCGTGCGTCCTTCATGTTGAACTGGCACAAACAACCCGGGGTAGGCGCAAGAAGCGCGCAAGGCCGGCGCAATCGGCCCGCGGTGGTAATACACCGCCAATCCTTCGTTGATATCAGTTGCAGCGATGGCCAGCGGTTTCTGCAGGTCTTCAAACCTTCTTGCAGGTGTCACCCGCGAAAGATAATTCTCTAAACGATTATTCGTCGCCAGCCCCAACCAGGAAGGAGTCCACCTGCCAAAATCGCTGAATTTCGTTTCCAGCGCCATTTCTTGCATGGCTTCCAGCGGCGTTCCCGCGCAGTATCCTGTGGCAATCAGTGCACCCACGCTCGTGCCAGACACGACGTCGATTGGGATGGCCGCTTCACGGAAAACGCGCAGCACGCCAATGTGCGCGATGCCGCGCGCGAATCCGCCGGCTAGCGCCAACCCCACGCGCGGGCGCTTTGTCCCCGGCGGAGTGCCGCCATACGCAAACGCCCGAAACACATCTTTCGCGAGTGCCAGGAAACCTGGAGTTTCCCCGGTTCTTTCTTTAGGCATGTTCCAGCCATTCTAAGCTGCCGGCGGCTTACCAAACAGGTGTTTGACCGGCGCTTGCCGGTTTTGTAACCTGTCTTGCCGGACCAATCACGCTCCAGAAGGCTTACGTATGACTCTTCGAATCCAGAAAGTTGCTGTTCTCGGCGCGGGCACCATGGGTGCGCGCATCGCTGCCCATTTCGCCAACGCCGGTCTCCCGTGCCTCCTGCTCGACATCGTTCCCAAAGACTCCGCTCCCGCCGCCCGCAACAAGCTCGCGCTTGCGGGCATCGAAGCCGCCAAGAAATCACGCCCCGCCGCTTTTTTCACGCCGGCCCTGGCCTCCAGGATTTCTGTCGGCAATTTCGGGGACGATCTGGCGCGCATTGCCGATGCCGATTGGATTATCGAAGTGGTGGCGGAGAATCTGGAGATCAAGCGCGGCTTGCTTGCCAAAGTCGCGCAATATCGCAAGCCCGGCGCCATCGTGTCCACGAATACGTCGGGCCTGCCAGTGCACCTCATTGCGGAAGGGCTCCCCGAGGAATTTCAGAAGCATTGGGCGGGCACGCACTTTTTCAATCCGCCGCGCTACATGAAACTCGTGGAAATCATTCCCGGCCCGAAGACTTCTCCGGAAGTCCTGGCGGCGCTTTCTGATTTTTGCGACCGGCGCCTCGGCAAGGGCGTAGTTCTCGCCAAGGACACGCCAAACTTCATCGCCAACCGCATCGGCACGTATTCGATGTTGAACGCGCTGCGACTGATGACTTCGCTCGGAATGACCGTGGAAGAAGTGGACGCATGCACTGGCCCGGCGGTGGGGTGGCCAAAATCTGCCACATTCCGTACGGCGGACATTGTCGGTCTGGATATTTTGGTGCATGTCGTGAAGAATATTTATGAGACAGCGCCGAATGATGAATCACGCGAGGCGTACAAGGTGCCAGCTTTCGTGGAAGATATGGCGCAACGCGGTTGGATTGGCGACAAAACCGGGCAGGGATTCTACAAAAAGGTGAAGGGCGAAGGCGAAAAGGAAATTCTGACGCTCGACCTCAATACCATGGATTATCGCGCGCGGCAGAAGGCGCGCTTCGCTTCCATCGAAGCGGGGAAGACCATCGAAGACACGCGCGAGCGTCTGCGCGCCCTGATGACGCCGGTCTTTGAAGGGCAAAAGACCGACAAGGCCCAACAGTTTATCTGGGGCGGACTTTCGGACATGTGCCTCTATGCCGGACGCCGCATCCCCGAGATTTCCGACAACATCGTGGATGTGGACCGCGCCATGCGCTGGGGATTCGCCTGGGAACTCGGCCCCTTTGAAATCGTGGATGCACTGGGGCTGCCGGCCTTCGAGGAACAGATCAAAAAAGAGGGCCGCGCGCTTCCCGCGATTTTTGAGAAGACGCTGGCCAGCGGCCGCAAGAGCTTTTACGAATCGGACAAGGGCGTCACTTCCGTCTTCGACCTCGCCACGACTTCCGTGAAGAAGGTCGAGGAGCCTGCCGGTATCCTCATCCTGAAAAATCTGAAGGAGGCGGGCCGCGAGGTGGAGCGTAACTCCGGCGCCAGCCTGATTGATCTTGGCGATGGCGTGGTGTGCTGCGAATTCCACGCCAAGATGAACGCCATCGGCGCGGACCTGATTGCCATGCTCCACAAAGGCTTGAAGCGTTTGGAGAAAGATTTCGACGCCATGGTTATCGCCAATCAGTCGACGAATTTCTCTGTGGGCGCAAATCTCATGTTGGTCCTGGTCGGCGCGCAGGAGCAGGAGTGGGACGAATTGCACATGGCCGTGAAGCAATTCCAGAACGTGAATCTGGCCCTTAAGTACGCGCCGAAGCCGGTTGTGGCTGCCCCGCAGGGCATGGCGCTGGGCGGCGGCTGCGAAATCGCGCTACACGCCGCGAAAATCCAGGCCGCAGCGGAAGCCTATATTGGGTTGGTGGAAGCGGGCGTCGGCCTGATTCCCGGCGGAGGCGGCACCAAGGAGATGCTGATCCGCGCGAACGAGAACGCCGCTTCGGGCGACGACCTGGATCTATTCCACACGCTGAGGCCGGTGTTTGAAAATATCGCCACCGCCAAAGTGGGCACCAGCGCGGAAGAATGCCGCGAACTCGGCTACTTGCGCCGCAGCGATGCTTACTCGATGAATCGCGATCGCCTGGTGGCCGACGCCAAGCAGGTTGCGCTCGCGCTGGCCCGCGGCGGATGGAAACCGGCCGCCTCCTCCTGGCAGGAGGGCGCGCAGGCCACGCAAATCAAAGTGTTAGGAGAATCGTTTCTAGCCGCCGCCAAAATGGCCATCCACCTGATGGTTCGAGGCGGCTACGCCTCTGATTATGACGCGCATGTGGCGCGCCAGCTCGCCAATATTCTTGCGGGAGGATCGTTATCCGCGCCGCAACTAGTCAGCGAACAGTACGTCCTCGACCTGGAGCGCGAAGCCTTCGTCTCTCTCTGCGGCGAGAAGAAAACCCAGGAGCGCATCGCGCACACGCTGAAAACCGGCAAGCCGCTGCGCAATTAGCGGGAGCAGCGCGCCACTATCCGAGAGAACCGTATAAAAACGTATTGCTCAAGCAATTAGATTCGTTTACCATCACAAGTCCGAGGACTCCCATGCAAAGACTTCTAGCGCCGCGCGAAGCCGCCGGCATTCTGGGCATCAGCTATCCCACGTTGAAGCAGTGGATTTATCACGGCAAAATCAAGAGCGCCAAGACGCCCGGCGGCCACCATCGCGTTCCCGAATCAGAGATCGACCGCTTGTTCCCGAAGAAATTGGAGCGCGGTGATATCGCTCTGCGCCGCGGCAATTTCCGCAAGATCAGCGGCCGCAATCAACTCATCGGGCGCGTCGTCGCCATAAAGTTCGGCGGACTGCTCGCCCAGATCACGCTGGCCATCGGCGAGCAGCACATCACCTCCCTCATCACCGCCGATGCCGCGAAAGAAATGCGCCTGAAGCCCGGCGAGCGCGCCGCCGCCCTCATCAAATCCACCGAAGTGATGATCCTCCGCGTCTGATGATCATTCCCCGCGTACTGGCAGCCATGCGCTATCTCCCAACAATTCGAGAGTGTAGGGGCGCAGCATTGCTGCGCCCCATTTGGGCACTATTGCTCGTCTCGTTGTTTTTCTTGAGCGCACCAAACCTTCACGCCCAATCCCTGCGCCTCGCTGCCGCCTCCGACCTGCAATTCGCTCTCACCGATCTCGCCTCGCAATATGAAAAACAATCTGGCGTGAAGCTTTCGATCACGTACGGCTCCAGCGGCAACTTCTTCGCCCAGATCCTGAATGGCGCGCCGTTCGATCTTTTCTTTTCCGCCGATATTTCCTATCCACAAGAATTGATCGAAGCGGGGCTCGCCGAGCCCGATTCCCGCTACACCTATGCGTTCGGCCGCATCGTCTTGTGGGTGCCGTCCGATTCGCCATTGAACCCCGCGCAGATGCGATGGAACACACTTCTTGATGCGCGCATCCAGAAAATCGCCATCGCGAATCCCGAACACGCCCCTTACGGCCGTGCCGCCGTTGCCGCCCTGCAAAAGGCCGGGTTCTACGAGCAAGTCAAATCGAAACTGGTTTATGGCGAAAACATTTCGCAGGCCGCGCAGTTCGTTCAATCAGGCAGCGCCCAAGCGGGCATTCTGGCGCTATCGCTTACTTTCGCGCCCGCCATGAAATCCGGCAAGACCTGGGAAATCTCGCGTGAGTTGTATCCGCCTCTGGAGCAAGCTGTCGTTCTGCTGAAATCCTCGCCCAGCAAGCCCGCGGCCCGCGCATTCCTTGTTTTTTTGCGAACTGGACCAGCCCGTACCACACTGTCTCGCTATGGCTTCACACTGCCGGTTGCGGATTCCCATGGAGCCAACCCATGAATCTCGATCCGCTCCTGCTTTCGTTCCGCCTGGCTGCGATGGTATCCGCAATTCTCCTGATTCTTGCGTTGCCGTTGGCCTACTGGCTCTCGTTCACGCGTTGGCGCGGGAAATTTCTCCTGGAATCCGTCGTCGCTCTCCCTTTGGTTCTTCCTCCCACAGTTCTCGGCTTCTACGCCTTGATCGCGCTGGGGCCGCGCGGCGCGCTCGGGCGCATGTGGCAGCACCTGTTCGGTCACACGCTCGCGTTCACGTTTGCCGGCCTCGTCATCGCCTCGCTCGTCTACAGCCTGCCCTTCGCCGTGCAACCGCTCATCGCCTCATTCGAATCGCTCGACCGGCGTCTCCTAGATGCCTCTGCCATTCTCGGCGCCAGCCGCGCGCGCACGTTCTTCCGTATCATCCTTCCGCTTTCCTGGCCGGGGCTGATCACCGCGCTTGTTCTCAGTTTTGCGCACACGCTGGGCGAATTCGGTGTGGTTCTCATGGTGGGCGGCAACATTCCGGGGATCACGCGGACTATATCCATCGACATCTATGATCGAACGCAGGCACTCGATTTCGCCGGCGCCAATCACACGGCGCTCCTGCTGCTGGGCGTCTCGTTTGTGGTACTGGCCTTTGTTTACGGAATGAATCGCCGCGTGTGGTCGCCCTGGCCGGCGAAATGACACTGCCAATGCTCTCCGTTGCGATTCGCAAAAAATTCAGCACTGCTGGCTCCTCGCGTTTTCTCCTCGACGTCAAGGAAACTTTCGCGCCGGGCTTCACCGTGCTCTTCGGCCCTTCCGGGGCGGGGAAGTCCACGCTTCTAGATTGCATCGCGGGTCTACTTCGCCCAGATGACGGCGTGATCGAGCTGAACGACGAGCCGTTCTTCGATAGCGCGCGCGATCTTTTCGTGTCCCCGCAGCAACGCCGCACCGCTTACGTTTTTCAGTCGCTGGCGCTCTTCCCCCATCTTTCTGTGGAAGAGAATGTCGCCTATGGCCTTTCCACGCTTCCTTCGGCGGAGCGCCAGGAGCGTCTCGAGCGCATTCTTCCGGCATTTCACATCGAACCTCTGCGCGTGCGCAAACCCGGCGAGCTCTCCGGTGGAGAAAAGCAGCGTGTCGCCCTGGCGCGTTCGCTGGTGACACGGCCACAGTTACTACTGTTGGATGAGCCGCTTACGGGACTTGATGCCGCATTGCGACTCGCCATTCTGCAGGATCTGCGCGCGTGGAATGCCGCGAGCCGCATTCCCATCCTGTACGTCACGCACAATCGCGAAGAGGTGGACGCCATTGGCGAACGCGTCGTCGCACTTATCAATGGCCGTGTCCAGGAAAGCGGCGCTCCTCGCGCGGTTCTGGATGCGCCACGGAGCATTGCCTTGGCGCAGGCCGCGGGGTTTGAAAACCTTCTCCACGCGCATGTGGTCGAGCATCGCACTGCGGATGGCGTCATGCGTGTCGCGCTCGATTCCGCAAACTGTGAGCTGGAGATTCCTCTGGGGGCAGAGCCGCCGGGCGCAGTCGTGCAAGTCGCCATCCGCGCGGGAGACATTCTCCTGGCCACCGAACTACCCCGCGCCCTCAGCGCGCGAAATATTTTGCCGGGCACGCTTGAGTCGCTCGAGCCGCGCGGCTCCCTCGTCGTCGCGCAAGTGCGCGCGGGCGCCCGCTTCACGGTGCATCTCACGCCCGGCGCTGTTCGTTCGCTGCAGCTTGTCCCCGGCATGCGTGTTTGGATGGTGCTGAAAACGCATTCCTGCCACATCGTCCTGCCCTGAAAACACGATAGCGCCCAAACCACAAGGCGCCTCAAGCCGATTCAGATTTTCGGTCTGCTCTGTGAACTCTGCGTCCTCAGTGTCTTCTGCGTAAGCCTTTTTCTATCTCGTGCTACTCTGCCGTAATCACCAGTGCGGTGCAAGTCTTCGCACCAACTCGCGAATAACCATGCGGGAGCTGCGAATCAAAATACAGCGAATCGCCCGCTTCCAGATACTCCTCCTGGGCGCCAATCTTCAACGCCAGCTTCCCTTTAAGGACGTAAATGAATTCCACTCCAGGGTGCTGATGCAGCCGCGCGTGTTCCGGCGCGACGCTCCGGAAATCCGCCAGGTACGCATTGAATTTCCGGTCGGTCGCCAAAAAGTCGAGCGACTCGAAATCAAAAGCGATTTGCTCCAGATCCGGCGCTTCTGGAAAACGCAGCCGGTCTTTCTTGCGCACCAATGCAAACGTGTGGCGCTCTTTTTCGTCGCTGAAGAAGTATTCCAGGCCCACGCTGAAGACTAAGGCGATCCGCGAGAGGGTAGGTAACGTGGGGTACAGCTTTCCGTGCTCCAGTTTGGAGAGCAGCGCCGGAGAAAGGCCGGTGTGCCGGCTCAGTTCCACGAGCCCCATTTTTCGCCGCAACCGCAAGTGCCGCAACTTCTCGCCTAATCGGTAGCGATCGAGAGTCTCCTTCAAATGTGGCGAAATCATCGTCCCCCCTTTTCCCCTTAGGAAAAACTCCGCCCCATTTTTTGAGTGTGAGAATAACACGCCAGTCCTTCCCCTGGGCTCGCTTTTTACTTTCCTTCAAGCCTCGTTGAATCCTGGCCACATTTCCGGTGCTCGCCTCTGCTACTATGCTTTTCACCTCACTAGAGAGGGTTCCCGTGCCCGCCAAAACTTCCAAGCGCAAACCCGTTCCCAAGCCGCTGCGCCCGCGCAATGCCCCGCAGTTGCCGTCAAAGTCCAAGCCCGCCACGCGCCTCGAGGAAGTCCTGCAAAGCGCCGCGAACATTTTTTTCGCCAAGGGTTTTCACGCCACCACCATCGAAGATGTGGCCAGCGACGTCGGCATGCTCAAGGGCTCGCTGTACTACTACATCAAATCCAAGGACGACCTGCTCTTTCGCCTGCTCCTTGCGGGCATCGAAGATGGCGACGCATATATCGCGGACCACATCGATTCCACTGGCGATCCCCTCGAGCAACTCGAACGCGCCATCCGCGCGCAGATCGACTACATCATCGAGCATCGCGTGCCCTTCGGATTATTTCTTCACGAATTCGATTCGCTTCCCGGCAAACGCCAGCACAAGCTCATCTCCGTGATGTCGCGCTACAACAACCGCTTCGTGGAATTGGTGCGCAAGGGCCAGGAGCAGGGAAAATTGATCGAAGGCGAGCCGTGGCTCATCGTCAACGCCATCCTGGGCATGTGCAATTGGCTGTACCGCTGGTATGACAACGTTCCCGCCGCTTCCAACCAGCCCGGCTCCGATCCCGAGCATGTGAAGCAGATCTTCCTTCGCCTGATCCTACACGGCCTGCGCAAACCGTAACGCTTTTCTTTCACAGGGTTGCACATTGGCCGCTTGTCGTGAACAATCTATAGGTAACGTCAACGCATTCATCTTTCATCGAGCGACTCATGAAGCAGAAAATTGTTCCTTCCCTCGACGCGGCTGTCGCGGATATTCCCGATGGCGCGCGCATCATGTTTGGCGGATTTGGGGGCGCGGGTTTCCCCAACAATCTAATTCAAGCTTTGTCGCGCAGGGACATCAAAGACATCACCGCAATCAGCAATAATTGCGGGACGCGCGAAGGCGAATTGGGCATCATGTTCAAGAATGGCCAGGTGCGCCACGTCATCGCTGCTTTTCCCGGCCCGCACTCGAACTATTTTCAGGAGCGCTACGCCAAGGGTGAAGTCACCTGCGAACTCGTGCCGCAGGGCATTCTCTGCGAACGAATGCGCGCTGCCGCCGCGGGTCTTCTCGGCTTCTACACCACCGTGGGCGTGGACACGGAAGTGGCCAACGGCAAGGAAGAGCGCGTCCTTATCGGCAAGCGCTGCATCCTGGAAATGCCGATTCATGCGGATTTCGCGTTGATTAAGGCGGAGAAGTCCGACGAACTCGGCAATCTCACCTACCGTCTGGCCGCGCGGAATTTCAATCCCATCATGGCCATGGCCGCAACCACCACCATCGTGGAAGTGGACGAAATCGTTCCCGTGGGCTCCATCGATCCCGAAAACGTCATCACGCCCGCCATCTTCGTGCACCGCATCGTGCAGGCGAAAGGAACGCGTTATGCCGGATAAGCCACGCCTCACTCGTGAGCAGATCGCCCAGCGCGCCGCCCACGAATTGACCGACGGCGCTTACGTCAATCTCGGCTGGGGCATTCCGAACCTCATCGCCAATTATCTGCCGAAGGGAATCACGGTCTATTTCCATAGCGAAAATGGAATTTTGGGAATGGGCCGCCGCGCCAATCCCGGCGAAGAGGATTACGACCTGGTGGACGCCATGAAAGTTCCCGTCACGCTGATTCCTGGCGCTTCGTTTTTCCATCAAGCCGATGCGCACCTGATGACGCGCGGCGGGCACCTGGATGTTGCTGTCCTCGGCGGCTTTCAGGTTTCCGAAAAAGGCGACCTGGCCAACTGGAAAATTCCCGGATCGAAGGGGATCGGCAACATCGGCGGAGCCATGGATATCGCCGCGGGCGCGAAAAACCTGATCGTGTGCATGGAGCACAACACTAAGGACGGCGCTGCGAAAATCGTGAAAAAGTGCAGCTACCCGCTGACGGGCATCGAGTGCGTGAACACCGTTATTACAGACCTGGCCGTCATTGATGTCACGAAAGAAGGCCTCTTCCTTCGCGAAGTCGCGCCCGGATGGTCCCCTGAGGAAGTTCAGACGCAAACCGAAGCGAAACTCCATGTGCGCGACCGCGTTCCGGAAATCAACCTGGGTTGAACCGCGAGGGCGCTTTTTTCGTTCATGTTACACTGCCCTCACCAGGGGTTGCTGCATCCCAATGTCCTTGTCTCCGACGTTTTCTGTCTGTGCCTCACTTCTCCTTTCCGCTGTGATTTCTTTTCCCGTTTTTTCCCAGGGAGTCCGCGCGCCAGAAGCGACCGGCGGCGAGGTGCTCCTGGAAAACAAGAATCTGCGCGCCGTGCGCTATGCCATTCCTCCCTCCAGCATCGTTACGCTTCCGGTCCTGAAGAACGATGTTCTCCTTGTGATTCTGGAAGGCGAAGCGCAAGAAGCGTGGTCCGCTTCGAATCGCGCGCAAACGACGCGGCTGGGGCTCAGCGAAGTGACCTGGCTCCGCCGCGACGAGGAGAATTTCGTCAGCAACAGGGATTCCCAACCCTCGCGAATCCTGGCGATTGAGTTCAAGGACTCTTACGCCGTGGGCGAGATTCCGGTGCCGGGCTCGTTGCGAGACCCGGATAATTTCGATACGCATCATTTTCGCGTAGTTCTGGAAAACCAACATGCGCGCGTTTACTGGCTGCACTTGGAGCCCAGGGAGACAACCGAGGAGGTGCAGTTTCCGCTGCATCTGGAAATCCCGTTTGCCGCGGCGCAGATTAGCGTTTTTGAGCCCGACGGGCGGTTTGAAATCGAACGCAAAGAGGCCGGCGTGCCTCAGTGGCACCGCAACCGCCTGGTCTCGCTCTCCAATCAGGAAAAACATCCCTTCGAGGAATTAGTGGTCGAGTTGCGCCATCCCTTCTGCTACACCACCTATCCGGAGATGCCCGCAGGGAGCACGCCCGCGATCGTGGACTACGCAGAGAAAATTCATCGCAGTGTACAAAGGCAGTGGTACCGGCGCTTGCCTTTCTCGCTGGGCGAAGGCGCTCCGGGACTCGTTACACTGCGCATCCGAATTCAACCCGACGGCAAGGTGGACGAAGACGACACGTTCCTGACGCAGGTGTTTGCCGACAGCAAACTCACCGAAACCGCATGGCGCGCCGTGCGCGAAGTCAGCCCCTTCCCCCCAATTCCGCCGGATTGGGGCCGACCGAGTCTCGACTTCGGGTTCACGTTT
This sequence comes from Candidatus Acidiferrales bacterium, assembly GCA_963702915.1. Classification (GTDB taxonomy): domain Bacteria; phylum Acidobacteriota; class Terriglobia; order Acidiferrales; family UBA7541; genus Acidiferrum. Next base: position 2,806,320 of record OY969770.1, on the reverse strand, counting down.
TACAACAACTTGCCTCCCGAGCCGCAGGCCGCCTGCGCAGAATAGAATATAATCTTTCGCTCAGATTTTGCCGAGAACCACGATTTATCTGTGATTCCAGTTCACCAAGGACTGTCATCCTGAGGCGATCCGATAAGGATCGCCGAAGGACCTCACCGATGGAATTGTGCGTGCTTTGTGAATTGAGATCCTTCGGGAGCATACGGCGCGCCCTCAGGATGACAGTGCGTTGTGCGTTATGGACGGGTGGCGAAAATGCTAGAGGGGGAAAAGTCCGGTTGATGGGGAAATCTGCCGCGCCTACATCCGCGCGGCAACTCGTGCGGCCACATAGCCGTTGGCGGTGCGCACCAGGACCACCAGACTGTCCGTAACGGGCACATTTTCGCTGGGCACTTCGAACTCAAACGACCACTCGTATTTTTCTGGCAGATCCTTCGCGAGCCCCTGACCATAGGCGGGAACAGGTTGCGCTTCCATCAGCAGAGGCTTAATGCCTTTTGCGGGACGCAGGTACATTCCGTGCTTCCAGAAAAAACTCAGCCGCAGCGTGTCCATCAGCGCGCGCGTCAGATACACTCGTGTGCCGGTGTTCTGCATCTGGTCGCTGCAGGGCAAGTCATAGATCATGAAGCTGAGTTGAAGTTTTTCCGGGAACACGGAAACAATGTCGTTGCCCCGGCGATAGACGGTGCCAAGTTCGCTATCCACGCGCTTTAAATTTTCAAAGAAGTCTGGCGCGAAGACCCGGCCGGTCAGCCGGAAGCATGGCCCGTCCGGAAGCGAGCCGTCGGTGATCAGCGAAAGGCCGCCATCGAAATTCCAGACCGTCTTTTCGTGTTTCCCGTGCTCTTGCTTGACCTGCGCGCAGAGGAACGGCGCGGTGGCGGCGAGCAGCAGGAGTACCGCGTGGTAGGAAAAAGCTGGTCGCCGGCAAAACATAGGGGTTTCCAACACAAAAGAGTTTACCCCCTAGGGGCCAGCGGCAAGAAGAAAAGTGTAATAGCGAATGGTGCAGCGCTTTTTCCCGGAGCTGTTAGGCTTGTCCAGCGGTATTTGGTGTGTATCCGGCATCTGGCTGATGGCCTAGGGATGGGTCATTGCTTCGGGTTTAACGAGGGCGTCAAACTCCTCGCCGGTCAAAAAGCCCAGCTTCACGGCAGTTTCGCGTAAAGTCGAGTTTTCATGATGCGCGGTTTTGGCGACTTTGGCGGCGTTGTCGTAGCCGATCTTGGGGGCCAGCGCGGTGACCAGCATCAGGGAATTGTGCACGTAATGGTCAATCGTGTCGCGATTCACCTCGATGCCCACGACGCAGTGCTCCACGAAACTGTTCATGGAATCCGCAAGCAATTCCACCGAGTGCAAATAGTTGAAGATCATCACCGGCTTGTACACGTTCAATTCAAAATTGCCTTGTGAGCCGGCGAAACCAATCGCAGTATCATTCCCCATCACCTGCACTGCGACCATCGTCACCGCTTCGCACTGCGTGGGATTCACTTTGCCCGGCATGATGGAGGAGCCGGGCTCGTTTTCCGGCAGCGTCAATTCGCCAAGCCCGCAGCGTGGCCCCGAAGCCAGCCAGCGAATATCGTTCGCAATCTTCATTAGCGACGCCGCCAATGTTTTCAGAGCGCCGCTGGCGAACACGATTTCATCGTGCGCGGAAAGGCTGGCGAATTTGTTGGGGTGCGAACGGAAGGGCAGCCCGGTCAGGTCGGCAATTTTCCTAGCGGCGCGCTCCGCGAATTCCGGATGAGCATTCAGGCCTGTGCCTACCGCGGTGCCACCAATCGCGAGATCCAGCAAGCCGTCCAGCGCCATGGCAATCCGCGCGCCATCGCGATCCAGCAGGCTGACCCATCCGGAAAACTCCTGGCCAACGGTCAATGGCGTAGCGTCCTGCAAATGCGTCCTGCCAATCTTGACGATGCCCATGAATTCTTTCGATTTGGCGTCCAGCGCATCGCGCAGCCGCTTCACCGCTGGCAGCAAACGGCGTGAAGTTTCCGTGGCCGCGGCAATGTGCATGGCTGCGGGAAACGTGTCGTTCGACGATTGCGACATGTTCACATCGTCGTTCGGATGAATGGGTTTCTTGCTGCCCATTACGCCGCCGGCAATGGCAATGGCGCGGTTGGAAATCACTTCGTTGACGTTCATGTTCGTCTGCGTGCCGCTGCCGGTCTGCCAGATGCGCAATGGGAAATGGTCCTGCAGCTTCCCGGCAATTACTTCATCGGCGGCTTGCACGATCAGGTTGCACTTTTCTTCGGAAAGTTTGCCGAGGTCGCGGTTAACCAGCGCCGCCGCCTTTTTCAGGATGCCGAAGGCGCGGATCAATTCCGGCGGCATCGTGTCTTTGCCAATAGCGAAATGAATCAGCGAACGGGCGGTTTGCGCGCCGTAGTAACGGTCAACCGGCACTTCAATCTTGCCCATGCTGTCGGATTCGGTGCGGGTGGGAACAGACTTGGAGAACTGCGGTGCATCAGACATGAGGTGCTCCTGGGAGCGATGCAACCTAGTGTAGCAGGCTGTGTGCGGAATGGTGATCCCGGGAGATTGAAAGAGCCCGGCGGCCCTGCCGAAGGCTTTCAGAAATACTTAACGCTCAGCGCGGCGAATCTCTTGCAACAGCCTTTCACGGGAGAATTTTTGGCGCTTTTCGCCATACGTCAGGTGAAACAACAAGACCAGCGTGAAGTCGATGGCCAGTATGCCGAAAGCGAGAATGACAAAGGGCGACACGGTATATCCTCGTTCTAAAATGCGTTCCGTTGACACCCTAAGAGTAGATTGGCCCCGTTTAGGAAATCCGGAGATGTTTGTAAAGAATTTGTTAAGGTGTCTGCCTAAGGTTCAAGAATCCGGCAGCGCCGCATTGACGCGGCGACACCTGGGGCATAGGATTCTCCCATTATGATCAAACGACGCGAATTTCTGGCTGGCGGTACTACGGCGTTCTTGATGATGAGCGCCATGCGCGCACTGGCGGCAGACGTGAAGCAATTCAAGCTCGGTGTAATCAGCGACGAAATCACCCAGGATTTTGAGAAGGCGCTGGCGTGGATCAAAGGCTACGGCCTGGAGTGGGTCGAACTGCGCACCATCTGGGGCAAGTACATCACGGAATTCCCTCCAGACGATGTGAAGCGCGTCCAAGACTTGCTGGCGAAATACAATCTTCGTGTGTCCGTTCTGGATTCGGCTTACTTCAAGATTACCCTGCCGGGCACCACTTCAAAATTTGCCGAGGGCAAAGGCGATTTCGCCGCCAATGAACATGAAAAACAGGGTGCGTTGCTGGAACGTGCCATCGCGCGCGCCAAGGATTTTGGCACCGACAAGGTTCGCATCTTTTCCTTCTGGCGCGTCGACGATCCCCACACCGTTTTCGATCGCGTTGCCAAGGAGCTGGACAAGACGGCCGCCGTCGCCAAGGCCGAAGGCATCCGCCTGTTGTTGGAAAATGAGTTCGCCTGCAACGTGGCCACGGGCGCGGAAGGCGCGGCCATGTTGAACGCGGTAAAGGCTCCGGCGCTGGGCCTGAATTGGGATCCCGGCAATGCCTATGCCGCGGGCGAACGCAAGCCCTACCCCGATGGCTATGACCTGTTGGACAAAAAACGCCTCTGGCACATGCACCTGAAAGATGCGGAAGGCACGGGTGTCGTGTGGCGTCCAATTGGCGGCGGGCAGATTGATTACCTCGGACAGTTTCGCGCTATCCTCAAGGATGGATTCACCGGCACGATGTCTCTCGAAACGCATTACCTGAATGCAGAGAAGGACAAAGAATCGTCAAGCCGAGAATCCATGGACGGCCTGCTGAAGGTGATTCGCGAAGTCTGAATCGCCGCATCGGTCACAATACAATGAACGCGATCTTCAGAAATCCAATCAAGAAAATGGGAGACCTACGATGAGAATCACACGAAGGGAATTTGTAGCCGCGAGCGCCACAGGCGCGGCCAGTGCGGCGCTAAGCCGTCTTGCCTGGGCTATGGATACAAAGGAACGCCTGCCCCTGGCCTTCAGCACGTTGGGTTGCCCGGCATGGGAATGGACGAAAATTCTGGATTTTGCGGAATCGCACAATTTTGCCGCCATCGAGCTCCGCGGCCTGATGGGAACCATGGATTTGCCTTCGCGTCCGGAATTTGCGCCGGACCGCGTCGCGCAAAGCAAGAAAGAACTCGCCGCGCACAACCTGAAATTCGCCGATGTCGGTAGCTCCACCATGCTCCATGAAGCCGACCCCGCAAAACGCGCGCAGCAAATCGCAGATGGCAAACGCTTCATTGATCTGGCCTCTGCAATTGGATCGCCCTATGTACGCGTGTTCGGCAACGAACTCAAGGGTCCAAGAGATGAAGTCATCGCGCGCGTGGCGGCGGGCCTGCGCGAACTTGGCGAATACGCCGGGCCGCGCGGCGTCACCGTCATCATTGAATCGCACGGCGATTTCGTGCATTCGCCCGATTTGAAGGAAGTCCTGACGCGCGCCAATTCCCCGCACGCCGCCCTGCTTTGGGATGCGCACCACACTTTCGTTGATGGTCATGAACAGCCGGAGGACACGGTCCGCGAACTCGGCTCCTGGATTCGTCACACGCACCTGAAGGATTCCGTGCCGGACGGCAAGGGACGCAAATACGTGCTCACAGGCCGCGGCGAAGTTCCCGTCCAGCGGCAGATTCAGGCTCTCCGGAAAATCGGGTACAAGGGCTACTTCTGTTATGAGTGGGAGAAAGCCTGGCATCCGGAGCTCGAAGACCCGGAAATCGCCTTTGCGGATTATGAGAAGGTGGTCAGCGGCTATTTTCGCTGAGTCCTCCAGGGTACTTTAAAAAAGAAGCAGACCTATCGTTGCCTGTGCTGGCCACTCCAGCCACGCATTCATTCACTCGTAGGAAGTTGCCGCAGCCAGCAGCGGGCTGGAATTGCGGAGGAAGGCGAGTTCCGCAAGCCAGAGAACTCCGTGCTTGGGGCTGCGGTTCAGTTCCGTAATATCAAACAGGCGATAGCCGTGGCTATTCATCAAGTCCACCAATCTGGCCGCGGAATTCTCGTAGGTGCAGCACACGGAGGCCTCCACAAGAAGCACCTCGCTTTTGCCAAGCAAGCTATTCGCGCCCTGGAGCACCTTCAGATCGAATCCCTCGGCGTCAATTTTCACCAGCTCAGGAATCGGAAGGTGGCGCGAGGCCAGGAGGTCATCCAGGGACACCACTTCAACGACGCTAGAGCTGACCGCAGAGCCCCCTCCTGACGCGCTAAACGTGCTGCTGTCATCCCGGCAAGAAATGTGGAAGGGCAAGCGGCCGGATTGATTCGAGGCGCCGACGTTGACCCATTCCAGGTTGTAGCCTGCCTTGACGAGATCCTGAATGTGCGTCTTGAGATGGTCCTGCGGCTCGATCAGGGTGTAGCGGGCACTGGGGAAATAGCGAATGGCCGTCCGCGTCCAGTTACCATGGTTTGCGCCGACATCGAGGATGTGGCTCGGCATAAATCCAAAGCGCTTGAGGGTGGCAAACAGGACGGCAGCACCGTAGTCCTGGCTTTCCGGATTCTCCAGGCGGGTAAGACGAAGGCCCAAAGGCCGTAGCAGAGCTTGAACAAGCTTGCGCATAGTTGAGGGCTCCCATTTTAGGGCCCGGGGGGAAGAAGCAAAACATTCCCTTTACAGTATAGAAGCAAATAGTAATGCAAGGGCGAGGGCGCCCATTCAATTGCCATCGAAGGATAAGACGGGAAGATGCCGGATGAACGGTGTAGGAGTACTGGTAGAGGGTGGTGACAGGAAGGGCGCATTCGTTGCGCTGCGTCGGGCCTGGTTTCTTGACATCGCCTGCAAGTGCCGAAATAATGGAAAGGCATGAGCGTACGCGCCGGAGGCGCTGAAGATATGTTCCTTGACGTCAAGGATCTTGCCGTGCGCAAAGTGCGCATCCGGAAAAGCTATGCTCCGGGTAGCATCGATTACGGCCTTAGCGAAGTGAAGCAGGCGGAACCACTGGAAGTAAATGCCACGGCGGAGCTGCTGGAAGGCCAGATCCGGATTACCGGCGATTTGCATACCAAGATCGAAATGGTCTGCGCGCGTTGCCTGGAACCCGTAACCGAGGAAGTGCACCGGGATTTCGACCTCTTCTATCAACCGCTGCTTAAGGGGACCCCGAACGACGAGGAGCGGCTGAAAGATGACGACACGGAGATCGGATTTTTCGAAGGAGAAGGCCTGTTCCTGGCCGACGTGCTGAAGGAACAGGTGTTACTGTCTTTGCCGATGAAAGTGATCTGCCAGAGCGATTGCCGGGGGTTGTGCCCGCACTGCGGGGCGAACCTCAATCAGGAGCAGTGCCGGTGTGAGCGGCACTCCAGTGACCCGCGGCTCGCTCCCCTCGCGCGGCTGAAGCAGGACTGGCTCAAGAAACAATAGATTTCCGGGCGGAATGCCCATAGAATCCGACCTCGTACGGTGCGGCGCTGTGTGCCACTGCGAGCGAGGCGAGAACAAGGAGTAGTGTAATGCCTAACCCAAAACGTCGGCACTCGAAAGCGCGCAAGAACAAGCGGCGGGCGCACGATCACCTGTTCGCTCCGGCGCTGGCCAAGTGTCCGAATTGCCACGAAATGAAGCAGCCGCACAATGCTTGTTCTCATTGCGGCTACTACCGGGGCCGTCCGGTTCACGATACGAAGTAGAAGCAGGGCTGGACGTCAGCTGTCACGGGGGAGCTGACCTCAGGGATGATCGCCCGAATCGGAAGGTGCTGACCGGCGCGACCGATAGCGGCCTCTCCTGCGATCCTGGAGTCTGCGGAAGAAGAATCCCATGATCACAATTGCCGTGGATGCCATGGGGGGAGACCACGCACCCCGTCCGGAGGTGGAGGGGAGTGTGTTGGCCGCGCGGGAATATGGCCTGCGCGTCCTTCTTGTGGGTCAGCCAAACGTGGTTCGTGCCGAATTGGCCAGGCATTCGCGGCCGACAGGGCTCATTGACATTGTTCCGGCCAGCGAAGTGATCACCATGGACGATCATCCGGCACAGGCCTTCCGCCGGAAGAAAGACAGTTCGGTTCACGTGGGCGCTCGGCTGGTGCAGGAACGAATGGCCGACGCCTTTGTAAGTGCGGGAAATACCGGCGCGGTGATGACCACGGCCAAGTTCATCATGGGCACGCTGCCTTCGGTGGACCGTGTAGCCTTGGCGGCGCCGTTTCCCAATGCCCGGGGTGGCGTTTCGGTGCTTCTGGACGTGGGCGCGAATGTGGACTCCAAGCCCGAGCACCTGTTGCAGTTCGGAGTCATGGGCGAGATTTATTACCGGGTCATTTTCGGAAGCCGCAAGCCGCGCGTGGGTTTGCTCTCCGTGGGCGAGGAAGAAATCAAGGGGAACGAATTGACGCGCGCCGTCTACGATCGCTTGAAAGCCTTGCCGGTGCATTTCGTCGGCAACGTGGAAGGCGGGGATCTGTTTTCCGGCAAGGTGGATGTGATTGTTTGCGACGGGTTCGTGGGCAATATTGCCTTGAAGATCTGCGAAGGATTGGCAATGGAGATTGTGAAGTTTCTCCGCAAGACCTATAAGAGTTCATGGGCTTCCCAGCTTGGGTATCTTTTGTCGAAAGGCGCGATGAAGGGCATCAAGCAAACAATGGATTATTCGGAGTACGGCGGAGCGCCGCTTTTGGGTGTCCGGGGCGTATGCGTGATCGGTCACGGCAGGTCGAACGCGAACGCCATGAAGAATGCCATCCGCGTGGCTGCCGGGCTGGCGCGCGCGCGCATGAATGAGCGGATCGAACAGGAACTATCCCTGACGCAAGTGAAAGCGTGACGTCTGGAGAGGGAGTCGAGTATGGGAAAAGTAGCGTTTGTGTTTCCCGGGCAAGCATCGCAGTACCCGGGCATGGGCAAAGAGCTGGCGGAAAAGTATCCCGCTGCCCGCGCCGTCTTCGAGGAAGCGGACAAAGCGCTGGGTTTCTCCATCTCTAAAATGTGCTTTGAAGGCACCGAAGATGAATTGAAGCTCACGGCGAACACGCAGCCGGCCATCCTGACCGTGTCCGTGGCAGCCTATCGCGTTGTGGCGGAGAAGGGGCTGTCGCCGGATTTTGTTGCTGGGCACAGCCTAGGAGAATATTCGGCGCTGGTGGCCGTTGGCTCGTTGAACTTTACGGATGCGGTACGCCTGGTGCGCAAACGTGGGCAGTATATGCAGGAGGCCGTACCTGCGGGACAGGGCGGCATGGCGGCGATCATGGGCATTTCCCCCGCCGTGGTGCAGGATGCGTGCAAACGCGCCGCCCAGGGCGAAATCTGCACGCCCGCGAATTTGAATTCGCCGGAGCAGACCGTCATTTCCGGTAACGCCAGCGCGGTGAAGCGCGCCGTGGAGATTGCTTCGCAGCTTGGCGCAAAGCGCTCCATGATGCTGGCGGTTTCCGCGCCCTTCCATTCGGCGCTGATGATGCCGGCGCAGGAAAAACTTGAAAAGGATTTGCGCGCCACGGCCTTCGCCGATTTGCAAGTGCCGCTGGTCACCAATGTGGACGCGGACACCATTCGCAAAGGCGATGAAGCGCGCGAAGCCCTGATTCGCCAGGTGACCATGCCCGTGCGTTGGCAAGAGTCCATGCGCCTGTTGCTGGACGAGGGCGTGAACACGTTTGTTGAGGTGGGCCCGGGCAAAGTGCTGGCTGGATTGATGCGCCAAATCGAGCGCTCCGTGGCGTCGTTGAACGTGGAAGACGAAAAAAGTTTGCAGGCCACGGTGGAAAAAATCGCCGGCGCAAAAAGCGATTCCGCGTGAAGGCAAACGACCAAGCAGTTCGGGAGGGCACGACATCAGTCGTGCCGTAAATCTGGCTCGACGCCCCGGCTTTAGCCGCTGAGGGAAGCGTTCCAGTTCAGGGAACGCAGTCCTTTTAGAAATAAATGATGTGTGGAGTTCGTGACATGTTCAGTCTGAAAGACAAAGTGGCGGTCGTAACCGGCGCCTCTCAGGGCATCGGTCGTGAGACGGCCCTGGCCCTGGCCGAAGCCGGCGCCAAGGTAGCCGTTGCTGCGCGCAGCGAGGAAAAACTGGCCACTCTGGTGCAGGAAATCACCGGCAAAGGCGGCGAAGCTTTCGCCGTGAAACTTGACGTGGCGGATCCTGAACAGATCAAGGCCGCCTTCAAAACCATCCTGGATAAATTCGGCAAAGTAGACATTCTTGTGAACAACGCCGGCATCACTCGCGACGGCCTGGCCCTGCGCATGAAGGCCGAGGATTGGGACGCGGTTCTGCGCACGAATCTCACCGGAGCGCATCTGTGTATCCAGCAGGTCCTGCACGGAATGATGAAAGCGCGCGCAGGACGTATCGTCAATATCACTTCAGTGGTGGCGCGCATGGGCAACGCCGGGCAGGCTAATTATGTGGCTGCGAAGGCCGGCTTGATCGGCTTGACAAAAGCCATGGCCATCGAAATTGCCTCGCGCAATATCACGGTGAATGCCGTCGCTCCCGGCTTCATCGAAACGCCCATGACGGACGTGCTGGGGGACAAAGTGAAGGAAGAGCTGAAGACGCGCATTCCCCTGGGACGTATGGGCACGGGCCGCGATGTTGCCGCCGCAATCGTGTTTCTGGCGAGCGATGAGGCCAGCTACATCACCGGCCAAGTCCTCGACGTGAACGGCGGCATGTATTTGGCGTAGCCGTCGCATTGCACATGAAAACACTCAACCAATTAGAGTTTTCACACTGGTGTGATAGGCGCGGCATCGAGCTGGACCAGCATCGGTGGCTCCGGTTTCGAGTGAGAGACAAACTGACGTTTTTGGTAAGACTGCCTAAGAAACCCTATCAAGCGGTTGTTTTGGCACGGTGGTGCTTCCCGTTCACACAGGAACAGGCATATCCAGGGGCCGTCGTCTATTTTAGAGAATGGGGCATTTGGACTGATCTCGATGAAGAGACGGGCATGTGTGCCATTCGTAGGATGCGAGCGGCCTATGGGGAGAGTCGGGAGCTATCAGAGGCTCCCGCGCAAGTCTTTTCGCAAGCTGAGTTTCCCGATGCCAGAGCTTTCTGGACTCTACCGATCATCCTCGGCTGGGACGCATTCTTGATCCCTGAAAACTCCGATTATTTCGTTTTCAACAGTCATGACGAAGTCATTGCTCTTGTGAGCCGAACTCAAGAGACGCATTCACGGCTGATGAAGGAGTTCAACGACTGGGAACCTGAAGAAGACGATTGGTACTTTCACTGAGTGGCGTCAGCCGAATTAGCTCGCGGCTAATGGCTGTCGGCTAATGACTAAAGGCTTCCAATAAGTTGACCTTGCGGGGCTGGGAAAGTAGACTTGGCAGGTTACCTCGGCAAGTCGAGAAGAGATTGTAGGACGGCCTCTGGGCCGGAATACGGTGCAAAGCAGTAATACTACGAACATGCGACATCGGGTCGCGGAGGAACTGGAATGGCCAGCGTGGAAGAACGCGTAAAGCAGATTATCGTCGAGCAGCTTGGAGTGGATGAAGCGGAAGTCACCCCAACCGCCTCGTTCGTGGACGACTTGGGCGCGGATTCGCTCGACCAGGTGGAATTGGTCATGGCGTTTGAAGAGGCCTTCGGCATCGAAGTGCCAGACGAGGACGCCGAGAAGATGACCACCGTCAAGGACGCCATCGATTACATTGAGAAGCATAGCAAGGGCAAGTAAGCCACAAACAAATCCCCGCTTGAAGGAGCAAGAGAGTTGACTCGCCGCGTCGTTGTTACAGGCGTTGGTCTGGTCTGTGCACTGGGCATCGGGACCGAGGAAAGCTGGAAAAACCTGGTCGCGGGGCAAAGCGGCATTCGCCACATCACGCATTTTGATACCACGGAATTTGACTGCAAAATCGCGGGCGAAGTGAAAAACTTCGACCCCTTCCTCTGGATTGAAAAAAAAGAACTCAAGAAGATGGGACGCTTCATCCAATTGGCCCTGGCCAGCGCGGATTTCGCCGTCCAGATGGCCGAGTGGAAACCAGAGCACTCGGATCTTGATGAAGTGGGCGTGTACATCGCCTCGGGCATCGGCGGGTTCGACATCATCGAGCGCGAACACATCAAGCTGATGCAGGGCGGCCCGGGCAAGATTTCGCCGTTCTTTATCCCCTCGGCAATCGTCAACTTGGCTTCTGGCCATGTCTCGATTCGCTATGGAGCGCGCGGCCCGAATTCCGCCACGGCCACCGCTTGCTCGGCTTCGGCGCATTCCATCGGCGATTCGTTCAAGATTATCGAGCGCGGCGCGGCGGAGATGATGATCTGCGGCGGTACGGAAGCTACCATCACTCCCATGGGCGTAGGCGGGTTTGCTTCCATGCGCGCGCTTTCCACGCGCAATGACGCGCCCGAAAAGGCCAGCCGCCCCTTTGACGCGGAACGCGATGGTTTCGTCATCGGCGAAGGCGCTGGCATTCTCGTGCTCGAATCGCTGGAGCACGCGCAAAAACGCAACGCCCCCATCCTGGCTGAAATTGTCGGCTATGGCATGAGCGGCGACGCTTACCACATCACGCAGCCCGCCGAAAATGGCGATGGCGCAGTTCGTGTGATGCGGGCGGCATTGAAAGACGCCATGCTTTCACCGGACGATATCGGCTACGTAAACGCCCACGGCACCTCCACGCCGCTGGGCGACGCAATCGAAACGACGGCGATGAAGCGGGTGTTCGGCGAACGGGCCTCAAGCAAGAAGCTGCCTGTGAGTTCGACGAAATCCATGACGGGGCATCTCCTCGGCGGCGCCGGCGGACTGGAGGCGGGCGTCAGCGTGCTGGCCCTGCGCGATCAGATTCTGCCGCCCACGATCAACCAGGAAAAGCCCGATCCCGCTTGCGATTTGGACTACGTGCCCAACGTGGCGCGCAAAGCCACCGTGGATTTCGCGCTCTCGAATTCCTTTGGCTTTGGCGGGACGAATGCCGCGCTCATTTTCAAACGCTGGACCGGGAAGTAGTAGCCGGGGGATATGTGAACCCAGGAGGGCACAACTTCGCAGCCTGCGGTCATTGCCCTATCCCGTCATTCCGAACGGAGTCCGCGAAGTGAGGGACGGTTTTGCATCGCACGTCTTTTGTGCGATGAATCCCTCTTTTCTTGGGTTTCCCTCATTGAGAAATTCACCGCCCCAATCTGGTTCATATTCATCCCCATTTGGAATCGCGGGTGGAAGGAAAACACCATGAACATCATCGTGTGCGTCAAGCAGGTGCCGGCCAAGGATGCGCCGCTGGCCATTGCCGGAAACTGGATCAAAGAGTCGGACATCGGCTTCGAGATGAACGAACCGGATACCTACGCGCTGGAAGAAGCTCTGCGCTTGAAGGAAAAGCATGGCGGCGAAGTGATCGCGCTTTCCCTTGGGCCGGAACGCGTGAAGCAAACCATCAAAGAAGCTCTGGCGAAGGGCGCGGATCGCGGCATTCACATTGCCGACGACAGCTTCGCGCAACTGGATCCGCTCGGTTCCGCCAAACTGCTGGCCGCTGCGATAGCCACTCAAAAATATGATTTGGTATTGACCGGATTGCAGAGCGATGACCACGGCTTCGGCCAGACCGGCGTTTTGCTCGCAGGCCTGCTGAATTTGCCGCACGCCACGTTGATCATGCAAATCGAAGTGCTGGACGGCCGGTTGAAACTGAAACGCGAATTGGAAGCGGGCTGGTTTCAGTGGATGGAATGCCCGCTGCCCGCCGTGCTCTCCATCCAGTCCGGCATCAACAAAGTGCGTTACGCCACGCTAAAGGGCATCATGGCCGCGAAGAAAAAGGAAATCGCGGCCGTCACGCGCGAATCGCTTGGCGTGATGATTGAGCCGACGCAGAAGATTGAAAAGATTTACGTGCCCACGAAAACGAAGAAAACGGAATTCCTCACGGGCACGCCCAAGGAAGCCGCCGCCCAACTCGTTGAGAAGCTGAAGTTCGAAGCACGGGTAATCTGAGGGCCAGTCCCTTTGTCGGTCGTCATTCTGAGGCGAACCGATGAGGTTCGCCGAAGAATCTCAGCCGAAATAGCATTCAAGGCGATGGATCAGTTGAGATCCTTCGCTTCGCTCAGGATGACATGTAGCGCAGATTCGGGAGACGCCAACCATGAAGATCCTCGTTATCACCGAGCAGCGGCAGGGTAAGTGGAACAACATCAGCTTTGAGACGCTCGTGGCGGCGCAGCAAATTGCTGCGGCGGCCTCCGGCACGGTCAGCGCCGTCGTGATTGGCAAAGCAGTCGCAGCGCTCGCGCAGGAAATCTCCTCGAAAAACGTTGCCGAAGTGTTGCTTGTCGAACACGACCTGCTGGAGAACTACACTCCCGACGGTTACTGCGTCGCGCTGAAGCAGGTGATCGAAGCAGCCAAGCCGGAGCTGGTACTCTTCCCGCATACCTATCAAGTTCGCGATTTTGCGCCGGAACTGGCGGCCTCGCTTGGTAAAGGCATGGTCGGCGATTGCATTGGTTTCCGCAACGAAGGTGGCAAGCTCGTTTTTGTGCGTCAGATGTTTCAGGGCAAAACGGCCGCGGACGTCACGTTTACAGGAACCGCGCCATGGTTCGTCTCATTTCAGTCGGGAGCCTTTCGCGCCGATCTGCTCGCCGCGCATCCCGGCGGAAGAGCGCCGGTCCACTCGGTGAGCGTCACCTTGAACGCCAGCGACATTCGCACCAAGCCGCTCGAACTCTTCAAGGAAGCCAAGTCCGCCGTGGATCTGACGCAAGCCCCGCTGATTGTCGCCATCGGCCGCGGCATCAAAGCCCCGGAAAATATCGCACAAGCGGAAGCCCTGGCCAAGGCACTGGGTGCGGAAATCGCCGCGTCGCGCCCCATCTGCGATGAAGGCTGGCTCCCCATGGAGCGCCAGATTGGCAGCTCCGGCCAGACCGTGGCGCCGAAATTGTATTTGGCATTGGGCATTAGCGGCGCCATCCAGCATGTGGTCGGCATGAAAGGCTCGCGCACCATCGTCGCCGTGAACAAAGACCAGAACGCGCCCATCTTCGAAATCGCCGACTACGGCATCGTCGCCGACATCTTTGAAGTCATGCCCGCCCTCACCGAAGAACTGCAGAAGTCTAAAGCGTAACGGCGAGACCCGCGGACAGGATTGTCGTATAATTCAGCGAGCGCCATGACCAGCCAGGACTACAAGACAATCCTTTACCGCCAGGAAGACGGCTCCTGGGTTGCCGAGATTCCCGCGATTCCCGGCTGCTACGCTTTGATGGATTCGCGAGATTCAGCGCTGGCCGAATTGGCGAACGTGTTTGCTCTGATCGCCGACGAGAATGCTAAAGATCACCAGGTACCTTCTTATTAAGCCGCGCACAATCTGACTTTCGCAATACAAATGAGAGATTGCTAGAATCGCGCCATGCCCATTCAACGAGAACAACTCGAAGCCGACGTGCTCATCGTAGGCGCGGGGCCGGCTGGCCTCTCGTGCGCCCTGCACCTGGCGAATCTTATCAAACAGCACAATGCCAGCGGCGCGAAGCCCGAGCTTTCCGCAGAAAATATTTATGTGCTGGAAAAGGGCCGAGAAATAGGCGCGCACCAACTTTCCGGCGCGATCATGAATTCCGTTGCACTCGCGGAATTGGTGCCGGACTTCGCAAAGACCGCGCCGCTCGACACCCCGGTGACCGATTCTGCCGCGCTCATCTTCACGCAAGAGTCCTCCTACCGCATTCCTATCACCCCGCCTCCCTTCAACAACGCGGGGAATTACGTCATTTCCCTCAGCAAGCTGGTGAAATGGATGGGCGGGCTTGTGGAATCCGCTGGCGTCAACCTCTTCAAGGAATTCGGCGGCGCGGAGTTGATTTACGAAGGCGATGGCATTGCCGGTGTCATTACTGAGGACAAGGGTCTCGACAAAAACGGCAAGCCCAAGGACAACTTCACGCCCGGTTACGAATTGCGCGCCAAAGTTACCGTGCTGGCCGAAGGCACGCGCGGCTCGCTCACCAAGCAACTCGTCGCGAAGAAAAAACTCGATAACATCAATCCGCAGAGCTACGGCATCGGCATCAAGGAATTGTGGGAAGTGCAGCCAGGGAAAATTCAGCCCGGTTTCGTGGCGCACACGCTGGGCTGGCCCATTTCTTCGCGAATGTACGGTGGCGGATGGATTTACGGCTTGCAGAACAATCGTGTCTCTATCGGCCTGGTGATTGCTCTCGAGTACGAGGATTCACGCTTCGATCCACACGCTGCGTTTCAAATCTGGAAGACGCATCCCTTCGTGCGCAATCTTTTGGACGGCGGCAAGCTGGTGCGCTACGGTGCGAAATCCCTGCCTTACGGCGGCTGGTACGCCATGCCGCGCAATTATGTGGATGGCGGCCTCATCGTCGGCGATTCCGGCAGCTTCCTAGATTCGCAGCGCCTCAAGGGAGTACACCTGGCCATGAAGAGCGGCATGCTCGCCGCCGAAACGATTTTTGAAGCGCTGAAAAAAGAGGACTACTCGGCCAAAACACTGAAAGCCTACAAAGACAAAATCGATCAAAGCTACATCAAGACGGAACTCTGGAAGGTGCGCAATTTCCACCAGTCCTTCCGCAACGGCATGCTGGATGGGTTCATTCACAGCGGCTTGCAACAAATCACCGGAGGGCGCGGCCTGATTGACCCCATGCGCGCCCACGCCGGGTACGAAGCCTACGGTAAAATTCACGGGCGGCCCGCGCCGGAACGCTTCAAGGGCGACGGCAAACTCACGTTCGACCGCTTAACGGATGTCTATCATTCCGGCACGCGCCACGACGAAGATCAGCCCTGCCATTTGCATGTGCGCGACCTGAATATTTGCTCAACGCGTTGCGCGGAAGAGTACGGCAACCCCTGCCAGTATTTTTGCCCCGCAGCGGTCTACGAAATGGCCAAAGAGGGCGACGCGTTGAAGCTGAAGATCAACGCCGCGAATTGCGTCCACTGCAAAACGTGCGACATCTCCGATCCCTACCAGATCATCGATTGGGTCGTCCCCGAAGGCGGTGGCGGCCCCAACTACGAAGGGATGTGAGCGCTTGGTAGTTGGTAAGTTTCCGCACTAAAGGCCCTCTGATCTTTGAGAGCTTGATTTTCCCGATCCGACGGGCGCCTTATGTTGGCAGGGGTAAATGCTATGAGATTTGTGGCAAGCGCGCCCAACCGGTCGCTTGACTCTTTTTCGCAGACCTATCGGGGTCCATATCCGCAATTCGTTTTCCTCTTCACGCTCATTGCGGATGCCTTTCGCAGCCTGCTGGCCCGCAAGCAGCCGCAATGACGCTGCCCGCCCGATGACCCTGCCGAAGATTCGTAATTTCGAAGTTCCCTCTTCACAACCTGCGCCTCGTAATTGATGCAGTGCACCGCGTCGGCCTGCCTGAGCCTCGGGCCACTGGACGTGTTTTAGGAACTCGGCGACCACAGCTTGCGCCAGTAGGACTTGACGCGATTCCACGCTGAATCATCGGCAGGCTTTTGCGCGACCCCGCGTTTTTGGCTCGCAGGCGGCGCCGGAGGCGGTGTCGCCTGCGCAACCACCGAATCGCCCTCCACTTTACCCTGAAAAATCAGCGTGGGCCTAACGCGCACCCGCCGCACTAGCACAATCAGGCTGGGATCATATTCGGGTTGCACCTTGGCGTTCGCGTCATATCGCAAGGGGGGCATGAATACCTGATAGATCGGCTCTTCTTTCTCCAAGGGAGCTGCTGTCGTGGCGGGCTGCGTGTCCGCTTTCCGCTCCTCTGCCGTCTTCTCGATCTCCTCCGGCGTAGCCAGCACGCTCACTTCGGTCGCAGGCGCCGCTGGTATTGCCCCGATCTCTTCTTCACAAGCGCAACTGCCCGCCGCCGTGCGCAAGCTTTCAATCTGACCATTGCTCAGCGATACATCGCCGCTTTGCGGTACCAGCAAACTCTGCCCGGTTAGCTGCTGCTCGATGCGCACTGCCCCTTTGTTCGCGCGGATACACATGGTGCCCGCAACATCCAGGCCCACCAGCATATCCTCCGGGCCGTCGCCAATCGAAATGGGCTGCGCCTGAATCTGCGGCGTGTAGACGCTCAACGCAAGGCCATTCTCCAGGTGCACATGAATCGTGCCCGCATCCAGTGCCACGGTCAGCGCCCCGCCCGATTTCAAAACCGAAAAATGCGCCGGGCCGCAGATGAGGATCTGCCCGCCTTCCACCAGCTCAACGCGCGCCTGCCCTGCTCTTACGCGGACGTCGCTGCCGCTACGCAATACCGTTCGCACCTGCCCGTGGACCACATCCACGCTCATGGGCCCTTCAATGGTGATGGAATCGCCTTCGATCGCCCCTACGGAATCGCCCAGCTGAGGTTTCTCGTCCTGCGCTCCCAGCGCTGCTGCCAGCCCGCCCCCGGCCAACACCCCGGCGCAGAGAATCATCCCGATTCTCCAAGGTCTTCCGCTCCAATGGGGGCTCTTCAGCAAAGCGATTCACTCCAGCGAGCGCAACCTCGCGGCAACCCTCCTATACTATAGGAACATGGCAACCCCCGAAAACCACCAGGACGAGGCGCCCGAGGCGGTCAGCGCGCATTACGACATTCGCCTGCCCAAGCTGCCATGGCACCGCCGCATCCAAATTCCCATCATCGCCGCGCTAGTTTATAGCGTGATTCGCACCCTCGGACCGACATTGCGCTATGAAATCCTGGGCATGCGCCACTCCGCCGGCGCGCGCTGGGCCGCCAAAGAGCCGTGCATCTGGGCCTTCTGGCATCGCGTGATCATTCCAGTCGCCTGGTGGGCCCGCAACCGCGGCATTGTGGTAATGAACACCACTGCGTTTGACGGACAGTGGACCCGCAAGGTTATCGAGTGGCTGGGTTTCGCCACCGCTCAAGGAAGCTCTTCGCGCGGCGGGTTGCGCGGTTTGCAGGTCATGGCCCAGCGCATCGCCGAACGGTGGGACTGCGCCTTCACTATTGATGGACCGCGCGGACCCCGTTACATGGCCAAGGTAGGCCCGGTTCTCCTCGCGCGCATGACCGGAGCCCCGATTTTCGTCTTTCATTTCGGTGTGGACCGCGGCACAACTTTCAAGAAGACCTGGGACCTTTTTCTCTTGCCTCACTTGTTTGCCCGCGCCGTGATGATCGGCAGTCCCCCGATTTATGTGCCGCAAGACGCCGGCTCAGGGATGATCAAGGCGAAGCACGAAGAGATGCAGAAGGAGTTGGAACGCGTGCGCGACATCGCCGAGAACTGGTACACGATGAGCGAAGACGAACGCAACCGCTATCGCACCGAACTCGGCCCGTAGGTGCCGCGAGGAATCAAGAATTCACGGCGTGCTCGGGGCCGCCTCCCTATGGATGTAACTTCTGATGGTTTGCCAGCATGCCGACAAATTTCTCAATTCTGCGGATGCGGGTCTCCGCTTTTTTGGCGGTGTGGATTCGGAACAGGACAGCGTAGCGGTTCTGACTGTCCAGAGTGGCGAAAAAGGCTTTGGCCTTGGGGTTCTTGTCCAGTGCGGCTTGCAGGTCCACCGGCACTGTAGCCTTTTTCTGTCCCTCGTATGCGGCGGCCCAACGCCCGTCTTGTTTTGCCCTCTCCACCGCCGCTAACCCAGCGGGTTTCATTCGGCCACTCTTGATAAGCGCTACAGCCGCTTCGCGATTGATCTTCGACCAGATGCTTCGCGGGCCGCGCGGAACGAATTTCCGCAGCCAAGTAGTTTCGCTCTCCGATCGTGTCTGGCCATCGATCCAGCCGTAACAAAGCGCGGCTTCGAGAGCTTCTTTATGGGTCACCGAGCAGAGTCCGGAATCTTTCTTGGCCAGACGCATCCAGATGCCATTGCACGAAGCATGGTTCTTCGCCAGCCATTTCTCCCAATTCCGCAAATCCGCAAAGAGTAGGGTGGGCACACCCGCGGTTGGGACAGCTTTGCGCTTCATGAGGTTTGCTCGGATGCCATTCTGATCTTATGCGCTACGCCTCGTGTGATGGTCGTGGCAATAGGCTAATTCCCGTCGTGCTCGCCAAGCTTTACCGTCACGTCCATTTTTTTGGCCCCGCGATACAGCGTGATCGTGACGGAATTGCCCGGACGCTTACGGTTCAGAATTAAGTTGATGTCAATCTCGTTGGAGACCTTCTGCCCATCCAGCGCCACAATCACGTCGCCGCCGATATAGATTTGCCGCATGCCCGCTTGGGCCACGCGGTCGCCTCCGTGAATTCCGGCGGCTGCCGCAGGGCTACCCTTCGTGATCGTCTCCACCAATAAGCCATCCTGAACGGGCAGATCCAGCGCTTCCGCCAACCATCCGGCGACGGGTATCGTGGTAACGCCAAGATACGCGCGGCGCACCCGCCCTTCAGTCATCAAGTCGTTCGCAATTAGCTTCGCTGTGTTAATCGGAATCGCGAAGCCGATGCCCGCGGTCGTACCGCTCGGCGTGTAGATGGCGGAGTTGATCCCGATCACCTCACCATGCGTGTTGATTAGCGGCCCGCCGGAATTGCCACGGTTGATGGAGGCGTCCGTCTGAATCGCTGCATCAATAAAAGTTGTCTCGCTAGTCTGCACCGTGCGTCCCAGAGCGCTCACCACGCCCGTCGTCAACGTGGACTGGAACCCGAAGGGATCCCCGATCGCTAGCACTTTCTGCCCCACTTGCAGTGCCGCGGAATCGCCCAGCGGCAGCGCCACAAGCGGCTTGCCCTTGGGATCGATCTTCACCAGGGCCACGTCATTGCGCTGGTCCGCGCCCACAAATTTCCCCGGGTAGCGGCTCTTATCGCCCAGGATCACTTCAATCGTCTGCGCGCCCGCCACCACATGATAATTCGTCAGGATGTATCCCCGAGGGTCAATCACAAATCCCGATCCCGCGCCTTCCACCGGCACCGGATCCATGAAGAAATCGTATTCCGTCGCCTTCGTTAAAATATTGGCGACCGCGGGCGAGACCTGGCGGTAAATGCGCACGTTGATGGCTTCATCTTCAGTAAGCGTTTCATTTTTTGCCCCGCTGGCCTTCTCGGCCAGGCCACCCTCAGCAGCAATGCGGCGTGCTTCCACATTTTTCGCTTGCCGCGGCCCGTACCGTGCCCCTACCCAAAAAGCCCCCAGCACCAGTATCAGCGCCACCAGAATCAGGCGTCCGCGATTCCTGCTCCATCCTTGTGTCATCTGCGTATTGCCTCCGCCTTCCCTGCAAATCCAAATTCCCGGGCTTCTAGTATAAGGAAATTTCCAGTGCGCGGCGAACTCCGCTTGCCGCCTATGCTGACGCAGATTTGCGTAGCTTCACGGCCAGCGCCCGCACCTGCGTGCGCGTGGATTCCATCGTTCCAGAGCAATCGATGGCGCTGGTGGCTATGCGCAGCTTCTCTTCCAGCGGGAGTTGCGCGGCGATGCGGCGCTTGGCATCCTGCTCGTTCATCCCGCGCGCTTTCAACCGCTCGAGTTGCTGCTCCGGCGTGCACCACGCCACCACAAGCCCGTCCAGCTTGCTCACAAAGCCTGCTTCCACCAGCAGCGCCGCTTCCACAAACGCGGCATCGCGCACACCGCTGCGTTTCCATGCCTCGAATTGCTCGAGAATGATTTGCTCCACCCGGGGGTGCAGGATGGCATTCAGCTTCTTCAGCTTGGCAGGATTCGCGAAGACAATTGCCCCCAGCTTCACGCGATCAATGCGCCCATCAGGCCCGGCCAGGTTCGCGCCAAACTCCTGCAATACCTCTTCGCGCGCGGGCTGCCCCGGCTCCATCAATTTGTGCGCCAGGGAATCCGCGTCCAGCACAGGGAAGCCCATTTCGCGCAGCAGTGCCGCGACCGCGCTCTTCCCGCTGGCAATCCCTCCCGTTAAGCCAAGTTTCAACATAAACCCGAGCTCTCTCGTTTGACGCTAATGGGGCCGCTTCGTAAGGTATCCTCTCGCAAAATCGCGAGTACGCCCCTGCAAAACCCTCTATTGGCCGGCCACCACCGCTTCGGGAATACGCCGCAGGCGCGCGGCTTTCACCGTGTTGCTCATCAGCATCGTGATCGTCATCGGTCCAACTCCGCCCGGCACCGGTGTCAGCGCTCCGGCAATCTGCAACGCGTCCGGATGGACGTCGCCAATCAACACATTCCCCTTTGCGCGGAATTTTTCCAGGCGCTCCGGGAAATTGCGCAACAGCCGCTCGGCTTCGGCCGCGTCGGTCACCTTGTTCGTTCCCACATCAATCACCGTTGTCCCCGGGCGAATCCAATCGGGTTGCACGTATCCAGCCTTGCCCATCGCCGCCACCACGATGTCCGCGTGGCGCACCACCTCAGGCAAATCGCGCGTCTTGGAATGGCAGATGGTCACCGTGGCGTTTGCGTGCATCAGCAGCACCGCCATGGGCTTGCCCACCAAATCGCTGCGGCCCAACACCACGGCATTCGCGCCTTCCACGGGAATCTGGTAGCGCCGCAAGAGCTCCATGCACCCGGCCGGCGTGCACGCCACCAGCCCCGGACGATTGCTGACCAGCTTGCCCAGGTTCAGCGGATGCAATCCGTCCACGTCCTTTGCGGGATCCACGGCTTCCAGAATGCGCTTCGCATCTATTTGGGCGGGCAAAGGCATTTGCACCAGGATGCCGTCCACCTCGTAATCGGCGTTGAGATTGTGCACCAATTTCAGGAGTTGTTCAGTGGAAACCGTTGCGGGCGGTGTATGCAGCCAGCTCGCCAGGCCCAGTTGTTGGCAAGCCGCGATTTTGCTTTTAACGTAAAGCTGCGATGCGGGATTCTCGCCCACCAGCACCGCGGCCAGCCCCGGCCGCACGCCTTGCGCGGCGAATTTTGCGACTTCGCCTTTGAGTTCCTCAAAAATCTGGTCGCGGATTTTCAGGCCATCCAGGATTCGTGCGCTCATGCACTGAGAATAACACAGGGAAAGTTGCGGGCAGCGGACAGCCCTTCCTCTCGAAAACCTCTTGTGGCACAGTCACTCCTGACTGTGCTCTTGGGGTCACTTTCTTAGTGACTGACCATGGGATTGCCTCTGCCAACTTTTGACTCTTCTTGGCAAAATTCGACGCGCATTGAAACCATTCCAAGGTACAAGACTCTAATCCGAAAGAGGTGGAACCATGCCCGTGTTCGGCGACGATGGCGGCAGAAGGGAACTGGAGAAAAAGGCGCGCGCCGAAGGCCGCCTGCCTCCGGGACAATCCCTGACCATCAAATGGCCTGTGCTGCATTACGGCAGCGTGCCCGTCTTCGATCCCGTGAAATGGGATTTCAAGATCAGCGGCCTGGTCGAAGAGCCACGCCGCCTTTCCTGGCAGGAGTTTCGCGCCCTGCCGCAAACCGAAGTGACCAGCGATTTCCACTGCGTCACGCGCTGGAGCCGCCTCAACAATCGCTGGAAGGGCGTCCTCTTCACCGATGTGCTGAAGCTTGTTCAGCCCAAGCCTGGCGCCGAATTCGTTCTCGTCCTCGCCGAAGAGGGCTACACCTCCAACATCCCCCTGAAGGATTTACAACGCCCTAATGTGCTCTTTGCCTTTGAACACGACGGCGAGCCCCTCACCGGCGAACATGGTGGCCCCGTGCGCCTCGTCGTCCCACATCTCTACGCCTGGAAAAGCGTCAAATGGGTGCGCGGCTTCATACTGCTCGATCAGGATCGCCTCGGCTTCTGGGAACGCAACGGCTACCATGCCTATGGCGACCCCTGGAAAGAGCAGCGCTACTCCGGCACGTGACCTCCAAGCCTCAAACTACCCTCAGTTCGGACAGTTAGGAAACATGAGTTCCATTTGCGATCTTCGTCCGGGTCACCCGCGGCGTCATTGGTAGCCAAGCACTTTTCGATTCTTATCTTTAATCAGAAGCACATAGCTACCCGGAGCCCGAACTTCTTCCGGGGGGATGACGACCCAATTGTCTTGACTATCCTTTTTATATTCGGCGCGTTCAATTTCGTAAATACTAAGCTCTTCTACGACAGTACGCCAACGCTTAGGATTGTCCGGGTCCGGTTTCAAATGCTCGATTTTCAATAATACGTGCCAGGCGCCATCATAGTCCGGTTCGACAAAATAATGGGCTGTATTGGCAGGTTGGTCGATCGGATATCTTTTGACAACGATGTAACCCGAGCGATGGTTTCTCCAATGAGTCCATAGGAATTCTCTGAAGTGACCCTGCCTTGCTGCATAGGAGTCTGGCTTATCTTGAAAGGCGCGAAGTTCCAGAGTACCGCCATTTTCATAACGGCTAAGATCCCTTACTTCTTGTGCGCTGGCTTGGCGCGGGGTCCCTACACAGAGAGAAAAAGCGAAAGCAAAAATCAGAGCCAGTCTCACTCTGACGTGTGGGACAGCCCTTGGTGTAGATTCGGGAATCACGGGGACAGGATACCACTCCAGGAAGTCGCCGCGAGACCTCTCTTTGTGCCACGAAGTGATCAGGCGATGCCTAGCTCCGCATTCAGAAACCCCACGAAATACTTCCACACGAAATAATAGAGAATCAGCCCAACGGGCAGCGCATACGGTGCATAATCCAGCGATACACTTCGCCCTGATGCTGCCGGAAAAGCGACTCGAAGGCTTCAAGGTTGCCCGCCGCGAATCGCTCCGGCAGTTCTATGCCCCGCCTCTATTTACACCTATTGCCCGGAAAGCTCCGAGATTACATTATTTTTGGGCTTGTGCAGGCGCACAATCGACCGCTGTAGAGGGCCGCTCAGGCTTCCCGGCCTGGGTGGGCTTAATCGGACGTTTACTATCGCCTTCTCCAAAATCAAATATAATGCGCGGATGCGAAACTCACGCTCCATAATCAGTCTTTCTTTATACCTGCTAATCGCCGCACTTCCACTGTTGGCGCAAAACACCCCGCCCCCGCGCACACAAATGCCTAACGGCAAGATCTTCGGTGAAATCCCCGGCGATCCGCGCCGCATCAATAATTTTCCCACTGTGGCCGTGATTTCCCCGGATGGCCGCTTCGCGGTTCTCCTGCATAGCGGCTATGGCGCTTACTCCTCCAACGAAGCGCAATCGCTCACAGTCCTCAATTTGGATACCAACAGCCTCCGCGATTTCCCCGACGACCGCCTTGGCAACAAGGCCAAACAAACCTATTTCCTGGGCCTGGCCTTCAGCCTTGACGGCAAGCATCTCTATGCCTCCATGGCTTCGCTCACCGACCCGCTCGGAAAAGGGAAGGGAAGCACCGGAAACGGTATCGCCGTCTACACCTTCCAAAATGGCGAAGTGACCCCCGAGCGATTTTTGCCGCTTCCCCCGCGCAGCAGCGTGCCACCCGGGAAGATCCGCCGCGACCAGTTCAAGGACGTAACTTATCCGGCAGGACTCAGCATTGCCAGCAATGGCGGCGTCGAGCAACTCCTCGTCGCCTGCAACAGTTCCGACGAAGCCCTCCTCCTGAATACCTCCGACGGCCAAGTCCTCCACCGCTTCGATCTCTCCACCTTCAAGCGCATTCCCGCTTCGCTGCCTTATGCCGCGGTGATGACGCGTGACGGGAAGCGCGGCTTCGTTTCCCTCTGGAACGCTTCCGCCGTGGCCGAACTCGATCTCACCGCCGGGCGCGTCCATCGCATGATGCCATTGCGCAAACCCGCTGCCCCGCTCGAAGGCGGCTCTCATCCCACCGCCTTGCTTCTCTCTCGCGATGATTCGCGTCTTTTTGTCGCGCTCACCAATCGCGACGAAATCGCCGTCCTCGATACCCGCACCGGCAAGCTCCTCTATTCGCTTTCCACGAAACTCCCGGGCCAGAAATATGGTGGCAGCGACCCCGAATCCCTCGCACTCTCCGGGGATGAAAAAACACTTTTCTCCGCCAACGCGATTTCCGATTCCGTTGCCGTCTTCGATCTCAGCCACCCCGTCGCGGGCGAGACGTTGCATGCCGGCGGATTTATCCCCACAGAGTGGTACCCCACCGCGATTGCGGCCACCGCAACAGATTTGCTGATTGGCAGCGCCAAGGGCCTCGGCTCCGGCCCCAATCCCGTTCCTTTGAAAAAAGGAGCCGACGGCCGGCCGCGGTATCCTTATAACCCCGCAATGATCAATGGCTCCCTCGCGCGTATTCCTCTCGCGTCTCTGCCGCAAAACCTTGCTTCCTGGACGGCCCTCGCCTCCGCCACCAACGCCGCACAAGGCAATACCGACCGCATCCCCTTTGCCGCCGGCGAAAACAAAATTCGCCACGTCATTTACATCATCAAGGAGAATCGCACCTACGATCAGTTGTTCGGCGATCTTGCGGAGGCCAACGGCGATCCTTCGATCACCATGTATGGCGAAGACATCACTCCCAATCAGCACGCCCTGGCCCGCCAGTTCGGCATTCTTGATAATTTCTACGATAGCGGCGATGTCTCCGGTGACGGCCACATCTGGTCCACTTCCGGTTCCATCTCCGACTACGTCGAGAAAACCTGGCCCATCGGTTACCGCAGCGGCGAGCATACTTACGATTCCGAAGGTGAATTCCTCGGCGGCTCCTCTGCGAATGATGAACTCCCTTATGCAGGCGAGCCCACCGGCGGTTTCCTCTGGAAGAATTTCGCGAAGCACGGCATCTCCTATCGTCATTACGGCGAGTTCATCGTCTCGAGATGGTGCAATGCCGCTCCGGAAGGGAATCTTCCTTCCAACGGCCCTCCCAAAGTGGCGGGTGTCACCTGCACGCGCTCGGTGATTCACAAAGGCGAGCCGCTCGAGAAAAACGTTGGCGATCCCCATGGCGGGCCAAGCCCCTACCCCTGGGAAATCCCCGTACTCGCCAAAAACATTGCTTCGCAGGTGGAACTTCGCGGCCACTTTGATCCTCTCTTTCCCGATTTCGAGGTCCCCTATCCGGATCAGCTCCGCGCTGACGAGTTCCTGAATGAGTTCAACGAATTTGTGGCCTCGCGCAAAGCGGGAAAAGACACCATGCCGCAATTCATTCTCCTTCGCCTGCCAAATGATCACACTGCCGGAGGAAGGAAAGGCCAGCCGCGGCCCGCCGCTTCGGTTGCCGATAATGACCTGGCCGTTGGCCGCGTTGTGGACGCGGTCTCGCACAGCCCCTATTGGGACGACACCGCCTTCTTCATCCTCGAAGACGATGCTCAGGACGGTCCCGATCATGTCGATTCCCATCGCAGCATCGCGCTGGTCATCAGCAAATACTCGCCGCTCCCTCAGCCGCTGATGGGCCGGCCGGGCAGCTTTGTGGAGCACACGTTTTACACCACAGTGAACATGATACGCACCATCGAAGCGCTCCTCGGCGCGCCGCCGATGAATGCCAACGATTCCCGCGCGGCCGTTATGGCCCCGCTCTTCAGCGGCCCCGGTACACAGCCACCTTTCAAAGCGGACTACCGCACTCGCGACAACGGTTTGCTCTACGAAATCAACACCAAGGAGTGGAAAGCAGGGATGAATCTCGACTTCGACCACGCCGATTCGGCGGACAGCACCATCCTAAACAAATTTCTCTGGCAAGACCGCAAGGGCGATATTCCCATGCCCGCGCCCAACTTCAACGTCTTCCCGCCTTCGTCATCGGCAAAGCTGGCGCGCGACGCCCGCGACCCTGATTAAACCTGGATCCCAAAGTTGGTTCTTTCCATCTCATCCACAACCCAAGACTTGTCATTCCGACCGGAGGGACGGCGCTTTTTGCCGTCCCGGAGTGGAGCAGCGTGAGCTTCGCCGAAATTGTTTTTTCCATCTCCTCCACTACCCAAAAACTTGTCATTCCGACCGGAGGGACGGCGCTTTTTGCCGTCCCGGAGTGGAGGAATCCCTCCTCAACTTCGGATTTCAGGCTAAATGTGTTTTCTACGCGTTTCACCAGCGGTCTTTCACCAGGGGAAGAATCTTGCTCGCATAAATACGCCGCACCCCGGCCACCATTTCTTCCGTTAGCGCCGGCACGTCGGATGCTTTGCAGTTCTCGGCGACCTGCTCGGGCCGTTTTCCTCCCGGTATCGCGCAGCTCACCGCGTCGAACATCAATATCCAGCGCAGCGCAAACTGGCTCATCGAAACGCCGGCCGGCACCAGCTTCCGAATCTCTTCCACTGCCGCAAGCCCGGTCTCGTAATCCACGCCGGAAAAGGTCTCGCCCACATCAAACGCCTCCCCATGCCGGTTGAAATTTCTGTGATCGTCCTTCGCAAAAGTGGAATCCCGGTTGAACTTGCCCGTCAGCAGCCCGCTGGCCAGCGGCACGCGCGCCAGAATTCCCACCTGTCGCTGCTTCGCCTGCGCAAAGAAAACGTCCGCGGGACGCTGCCGAAAACAATTGAAGATAATCTGCACCGTCTGAACGTTGAGATACAGAATGGCCTTCAGAGCCTCTTCCACCTTCTCGACGCTGACCCCGTAGTAGCGGATTTTCCCCGCGCGCACCAGATCATCCAGAATCCCGAAAATCTCAGCCTGTCGTAGGCCGCAGTAGGCGGGCAATGCAGTTGGAGCAAGTCCAAACAATCGGTGGAGAGATTCCGCAGGCTATCTTCGACCCACCCCGTCAAATTCTGCCGGCTATATCCTTCCACCGTCTGCTTCGGCAGCCGCCGCCCGGCCTTTGTGGCCACAATGATTTCGTCTTTCCTGCTCTTTTTCAGTTGCGCGATCAGGCGCTCGCTTCGTCCATCGCCATAAACGTCGGCCGTATCAATAAAATTCACGCCGCAGTCGACAGCCTTGTTCAGCGCCGCCAGCGATTCCTCATCCGATACCGCGCCCCACGCGCCCCCAATGGCCCAGGCACCAAAACTCACCTCCGAGACCCTGTACGGCGTCCTTCCCAACACGCGGTAGTGCATTATTGCGTCCCTTCCTGTTTCTCAGAAATCTGCTAAGCCCACGTCCGCAAGCCGATAATTCCCCAATACGCCAGATACCCAGCCGCGATCAGCAGTGCCAGGATGACCGCCGTCGAAAACCTGAGGACCCATTTGCGGACTTCTTGTTTGGGTGCGCGCCACAAGGCGATGACACCAGCCACAGACGCAACGCCATACGCCACGGTGGCCAGAAAGAATGCAGCGGACCACCCTGTGAGATTTCCCATTCGTGTAATCAGGTCGTCGCTGGAGAGCATGAATAGGACCACAACTGCGATCAAGCTCAAGACCGCAATGAGCGGCCACAGGCGCACCCAGCGCTCCGCCGGGCGGCGGCGCTTCTTGCTGAGTCCGCCAAGCAGCCAGAATGGCGCATAGAGAAGGACAGAAGTGAAAGCGAGAACAAACCACGCCGTGAGCGCGATCTCTGTGATCGCCAGCCACCCAGGAATGCGCTTCATCGTCACCGTTCCATCGTAAATTTGAAGGAACTGTCCTTCGTCGTTGGGCTTTAACAAGGCAACCGTGGCTACGGGAGTGGACGGTTCCTTGTCACGGATGCGGCGAAACTGCGCACCCTTGACCGGCACAAACACCTCATTGCGCTCGTTCATCGAACTCACCAACAGCTTGCCGCCCTTCACCCCTACGTAAATCATTCCCAGCAGCCGTCCCAGAAAGTGTGTCATCTCCACGCGCCCTGAATCCGGCTCATACCAACCCGCGTACGCATTGGCATTTGCGGGCAGCGCAGCCACCGCTGGTTCTGCCGGCTTCTGCAGGTTGCGCGTGATGTAAGCGCGTATCGCCTTGCCGATCTTCTCAAATGCGCCGTCGCTTCCCGAGTTGATGCTGCAGAAATAGCCCACGCCATATTCAGGCAGGTAAGCCATTTCCGTGAGCCCGCCTTCGACTCCTCCATCATGTCCGTGGTACACGAAGCCTTCCTGGATGCTCCAGTAGTTGCTCAGGCCGTATCCTGCCTTCAATCCCTCTTGCGCCGCCCACGTGCGCGTGGGTACTTCCATGCGATCAATCGAACTTGCGGGCATCACTTGCGCGCCATTCACGCCGCCACGATTCAGATAGAAGCCCAGGTAAGCCGCCATGTCCTTGGCGGAGGCGTTGATCGACCCGGCTGGGCGCATGAGTATGTTCCAGTAGGGATAGGGGGTCTTGCCGTCGTCGTGATACAGCATTGTCAGCGGCGGCGAGGGCGCCTGAAAATAAGTTGCCGTTTTCATGCCGATGGGTCCAAAGAAATTCTGCGTCACGTAATCTTCAAAACGCTGCCCGGAAATCTTCTCCACGATGTAGGCGGCCACCGGCGGCCCTGAATTGCAATACGCCATGCGCGTTCCCGGCCGCCAGCGCGAAATCCTCGAGTGGTGGTCGTAATCCAGCCCTTCACGCAGGCTCATTCCCGGCGCGTCCTTGGCGTACTCACGGAAGTGTATGTCGTCCCACCCAGTCGTGTGTTCCAGCAAATCCACCACGCGCACGGGATCCGTCGCCTCCCAGCGATTCTGAAACCACACCTCGGGGGCCAGTTTGTGCACCGGATCGTCCAGCGAAAGCTTTCCCTCATTCAGCAGTTTCAGGATGGATAGCGATACAAACGCCTTGGAAGTCGAGCCAATCCGGAACAACGTGTCTGCAGTGGTGGCGCGATCCGCGGCCACATCGGACTTCCCCAATCCCGCAACCCATTCCGGTCCGTCGCGATGGACAATTGCCACCGATGTGCCGGGAGTATGCGTGTCCTTCAGGATCTTCTCCAATTGTTCCTGGAGCTCCTGAATCGTCTGCGCCGGCTTCGGCGTCTCCTCTTTCTTGCCCTGCGCAAAACACGCAGTCGCGAACAGACCGCAAAGTAGGAGTCGAGTGATGGATTTCACGATTGGCATTCTCCTCTTGAAACGACCAGGCGCGAGGGCCGGCCGGTATTCGCTAGCTTGTGGCGGGAGCGCTCATCGCCCGTAGCATACCTCTTTTGCCTTTGCCCTGGAATCGCGCTAGTATCGGCTCATGCCAGTGGATTGGAAACAATTCGTTGTGAGCGACCCGGAAATTCTCCGAGGCAAGCCGCGCCTGAAGGGAACGCGCATTCCCGTCAGCCTGGTGCTTGGCTATTTGGCCGCCGGCAGAAGCTTTGAAGAAATTTTGGCGGAATTTCCCGACCTGAGGCACGAACAAATCGCCGCTTGCCTGGATTACGCCCGCGAACTGGCTGAATTCGAGGCTGTTGTCTGATGGCCCTGCGATTTCTGGCCGATCACTGTATCTCAAACTCCATCATCCAAAATCTACGGGAAGCCAATCACGAGGTCCTGAAATTAAAGGACGTCATGCCCGTGGAGTCGCCGGATGGTCTGGTGATTGCCAAGGCTCAGGATATGGGCGCGATTCTGATTTCCTTGAACGGAGACTTCGCGGATATCGTCACTTACCCGCCCGGAGACTATAACGGAATTGTCGCGCTGCAGATGCGCAATCATCCCGATGCTCTTCCACATTTGATGCGGAGGTTCACCGCATATTTGGCAGCCCATTCTTCGATGGAACATTACCGAGGAAAGTTGTTCGTGGTCGAGTTAGACCGCATCCGCATCCGTGAGTAATTGAGCCTTCTAGTCCGGTGAGATTATCCAGAGCACATAAGAAACGCCCGGGTGAGGAGCCCGGGCGTTTCTTTCTTTACTGAAAACCGAAAACTAAAAACTGAGAACTAGTAAATGTCGTACTGCTCCCAATGCAAGGTTGCGTCCGACTGGATGATGATGTGCTTGTGCGCGTTCTGCTCGAGTTCATCTATCAAAATGGACTCGCGCGTCTTCAGCGCCTTGGCAATTTCCGGATGCACGCGCAGCGTCAAGTTCGGCCCTTCGTGGTCCGCCACGGCCATCTTCCGCGCTTCCGACTGAATCTCGTAGCACAGCGTGGGGATGGACTTGACCATGCCCGACCCCGTGCAATACGGGCAGGGTTGGCAAAGCACGCGTTCCAGCGCCTGCTTGGTGCGTTTGCGCGTGATGCACACCAGTCCAAACTCGTTGAACGAAAGCGCCTTCGACGGCGCCTTGTCCTGCTCCAGCGCCGTTTGCAGCGCCATCAGCACCTTCTCGCGGTTGCGCCGCTCTTCCATGTCAATGAAGTCCACCACGATGATGCCGCCCAAGTCGCGCAAACGAATCTGCCGCACGATCTCCTTCACGGCTTCCAGGTTGGTCTTCACAATCGTGTCTTCCAGGCGCGTCGAGCCCTTGCCCACGAATTTCCCGGTGTTGACGTCAATGGCCACCAGCGCTTCGGTATGGTTGATGACGATGTACCCGCCAGACTTCAGCCACACCTTCGCGCGCAGCGCCTTGTCCAACTCATGCTGGATGCCGAACTCCTCGAAGATCGGCTGCTCCTTGGTATAGAGCTTGACCTTTGTGACGAGTTTCGGTTGGAAGCGGCTGACGAACTCCACCACCTTGCTGTACTCTTCTTCGCTGTCAATCCAGATGCCCGTGAAATCGTCGCTGACGTAGTCGCGCAAAATACGTTCCACCAGGTTCAGGTCGCGGTGCAACAGTGCCGGCGCTTTCCGGTCGTCGAACTTGTGCTTGATCTCATTCCACGTTCTGCCCAGGAACTCGATATCCGTGCGAATTTCATCGTCCGTGGCGCCGCCTGCCGCCGTACGCACAATGAAGCCGCCCGGATAGCTGCCCCGCGCCTCGCCCACCAACCGGCGAAGCCTCGAGCGATTTTCCGCGCTGGCAATCTTCCGTGACACGCCAATATGGTCAATCGTCGGCATGTACACCAGGAATCTTCCCGGCAATGCCACGTGGCTGGTGATGCGCGCGCCCTTCTTGCCCAGCGGTTCCTTGGCAATCTGGACCACGATATCCTGCCCCGGCTTCAGCATTTCGGAAATGAGTTGCGGTTGCCGCTGCGGTGCGTGCCCGCCATGGTGCCCGCGATGCGGGCCGCCATGTGGGCGCCGCTCAAATCGCCCGCGGCCCCGGTCTGGCCCGCGGTCTCCTCCACGGTCGCCACGATCTCCCCGATCACGGCGCCCGTCGTGCCGTCCACGCGGTCCCCGGTCATCCCGGCCGCGTCCGCCGCGCATCGGCCGTTGAAAGCGCGAACGCGGGTTGCTTCCAATGCGCGCTGAATCACGCCGCATAAATTGCTCGGGCGGAGCGTTCGGGTTGCGCGGGCTGCGCGTTTCGCCCGGCAACAGCACGATGTCTTCCTCGGCTATCGCTCCGCTGGATGCGCCTGGGGCTGCGGAGGACTCGTACTGCTCTTCTTCGCTGGGTTGCCCAACCTCTTCACGATCGAATGCCGCCTTCGCCGTTTCGATTACTTCCTGATGCTCTTCCTGCTCTTGACGGTCTTCTCGATCTTCTTGCGCTTCCCGTTCGTCCTGTTCTTCCTCGGTTTCCTCTTCGCCGCCTTCCTCCTCTTCGTGCTCGGATTCTTCGACGATTTCTTCCTCACTCAGGTGATCTTCGGCGTCACCCGCATCTTCG
Organism: Candidatus Acidiferrales bacterium; assembly: GCA_963702915.1. GTDB lineage: Bacteria > Acidobacteriota > Terriglobia > Acidiferrales > UBA7541 > Acidiferrum. The sequence goes on along the minus strand of OY969770.1, from coordinate 2,773,881 downwards.
TGAGTATCCTCGTTAAGAGCCTCATGAAGGTTGCCGTGCCGTCCATTTGCCTCTTCGTCGAATACCGGGCCGCCCACGTGCGAATCCGCTTCGGCTCGCGCCTGCGTCTCTTCGTGCTTGGCTTCCACCAACCGTGAAGAGAGCGCGGAGAGTTCTTCCTCGCTGAGTCCCGAAGTCTCGCTGTGGTGTAGTTCTGCGTGCGCTTCCTCTTGGTGCTCTTCGTGATGTTCTTCCACGCGAGCAGTCTCCTGTTCGGTGGATTCCCCGGCCGCGGCAGCTACTTCTTCAGTCTGCGCTTCGCTGCTCCCCGCTTCACTTTCCGCTTCGTTGTCCGCTAATACCCAGTGCGGCAAGCTCCCAGAGAATCGCCGTGGCACGCCGGAGTTCGGCTGCATGCCCACTGCGGGGCGTGCCGGCTGTTCCGCAAAATCTGGCTGACGCTCCTCGGGCTCGTGATTGCCCAGCGGCTCGACTGGCGTGGGCACTGGGCGTCCGCGATATTTCGCCAGGGATTCGCCTGGCAGCACGATATCGTCATCCCGCCGTTCGACCGGTGCGCTTGGCCCTCGGTCTACCGGGCCCCGATCGTTCGGGCGCCGGTTGTCAAAACCGCGCGAATCGCGTTCCCCCTGCGGCGAAGCATACTTCGAGGGGGGCAGATTGCGCCCGCCCTGGCCGTGATGATGTCCACCGCGATCCCGATCACTGCTTCCACCACGCCGCCGTCCCCAGCGTCCGCCACGTCCGCGTCCGCGGCCGCGGTCTCCGCCACGATCCCCCCCACGATCTCCACCACGGTCCTGACCTGCCCCGCGATCGTTTCCGATGCGCGGCGGATAGTTTCGCGTGGGGTTGTAGGAGGGAGCAAAATTCTGCGGCGCGGAAGCGTTGGAATCCGGCTGGCGCTCATCCAGTTCGGAAGCTTCCGGCTCTCCGGCGAGTTCTTCGCCCTGCGGTCCTTCAATCGTGCGGCCCGGCTCGATGCCATGAGCGGACTCGTGCCCGCGATATTCATCGCTTCGGCTCGGCCCTTCGTAACTGCCGTGTTCCGATCTTTCTGCTTCCAGGTGCACCTCTTCGTGCGCGCCGGCAGCCGCCGCGAGCGTTTCCCCGGGCAGGACTTCAATGGCCGGTTCATCTGCGGTAGCCAGCGCTGGTGCTGGCGCATCTCCATGACCTTGGCCGTGATCGTAGTCCTCGAGGTTTTCGAAAACGTCGCTCACGTACAGAAACGCATCCCCATCCAGGCCGATATCCACGAATGCGGATTGCATGCCTGGCAGGACGCGCGTGACTTTTCCTTTGTAAATGCTGCCGACGAGCGCGAACTCTTTCTCACGCTCAATGTAGATCTCGACTAGCTGTCCTTCTTCCAATATGGCGACACGTCGCTCATGCGAGCTCGCCGATATAACCAATTCTTTCGACATGAAAACTCCTTGGGATGCACCGCCGCTGGAACCTCTCGTTCGGGGGTCCAAGGCAGGGCGCCGTTCCGGTATAGACCGGAACACGCTGGCCACACTTCTTTTATTGCGGCATTGCGTTCGTAGCGGGAGGGAAGGGCCGCACTGCGGCTCTCGTACTTCAATCTTCTGCTAACGAGGCTAGGCCGTTGCCGGGATCGCCCCGGGGTAACGGCGGACGATGCTATCTTCACTCTTCAAATTCCTTCTTGTTAAACAACCCCGGCTTCACTCAGGGTTGCCGGACCGGCGCACCCTCCCTGAACTGAGGTGATGCGCTCGGGACTGGCTATGGCTTAGTTAACGAACCGGCGCAGCCGGACATTCATTACCAGGCCAATCGCCAGAAATACAAACAACGTGGCCGATCCTCCGTAGGACATCAACGGCAATGGAATACCGGTTATCGGCATTGCCCCGATGACCATGGCCACATTCACCAAAACGTGAAAACCCAACGCCGCTGCCACGCCCATGACCAGAAACATTCCCGCGCGGTCCTTCGCCCGCTGGGCATTCTGCACTAAACGCAACAACAACGCCATGTACAGCCCCAAAGCAAGCAGCACGCCTTTGAATCCCTGTTCTTCCGCCCAGGCCGACATAATGAAATCGGAGTACCGGACCGGAATATATCCAAGCTGATTCTGGCTGCCGTTGCCGAAACCTTTCCCCCAGAATCCGCCAGAGCCCACGGCGATCTTTGATTGCAAGACCTGATAGCCGGAGCCTTTCGCGTCTTCCTCGGGATGTAAAAACGATGTAACCCTTTCCTTCTGGTATGGCTTCATGACGTGCCACCCGACGGGCAGCATCATGACGCCGATCAATACAATCACCGCAGCGTGCTTCCATTGCAGCCCCGCCAGAAATGCGCCGACGATCAACATGGGCATCAGTACAAGTGCGGTGCCCAAATCGGGCTGCTTCAGAATCAACGCCAACGGCAGTCCAACGATTAACCCTGCTTTGATTAAATCCTGCAGGGAGAGCTCATCCGTGCGCACTTCCGCAAAGAAGCGCGCCAACACTATGATTATAATCAATTTGACCAATTCTGACACCTGGAGAAATTCCCCCAGGATGGGAATCCACCTTTTCGCCCCAAACCGCGTATGACCCACCAATAAAACCGCCAATAAGGCCACTATTCCTATAATGTACAAAATCGGCGCCTGGTCCATGATCACGTGGTAATCCACGCGTGACAATGCGAACATCAACACCACTCCCACCACCAGCCAGCGGATCTGCTTGATGTGCATTCCCACCAGTGCGCTGCCGTGTGTCGCGGAATATATCTCGATTACCCCCAGCGCGCAGATCGCCGCCAGGATGGCCACCAGCCACCAATCGTAATCTCGTGTTCCCGGTGCTTCCCTCATTCTCTTTTTCCTGCCAAGTCCTTCAATTGGCGTGCGGCTTCTTCGGCAAATCTGGCGCCACCACAGCCGCAGATTGTTGCGATTTGTTCACCGCCTTCGGTTCTTCCGACACTTCCATCGGCGTTCCATTCCCGAACTTGTGCTGCTGATATTCTGCGGTGTAGTCTCCCTGGCCCTTTTTCGCTTTCTTGTCGTAATACGCCTTAACGATATCTCGCGCAATCGGGCCGGAAGCTAGCGCTCCATGTTCGCCGCCTTCCACCAGTGCGGTCACCACAATCTCAGGATTCCGTCTCGGTGCGTAACCCACGAACCACGCATTGTCCTTGTTCTGGCTCAAGCTCTTCCCCAGCTTGCTTCTTTCCGTATTGCTCATTATCTGCGCGCTGCCGGACTTCCCGCAAAATTCGATCCCTTCTAACTTCACGGCGCCACCTGTCCCACCCTCATTCACGACGCCGTACATTCCCTGCGTCACTTGCTCCACAGTGTCTTCCGCCAGGTCCACGCGAACCTCTCCCACGCTTGGCGCGTCCTTCAGCAAGTGCGGCTGCTTGAAGGCCCCGCCAGACGCTACGCCTCCAATCATGTAAGCAAGTTGCAGCGGTGTGGCCGTGACGGCGCCCTGCCCGATGGAAACCGAAATTGTGGATCCGGGGTACCACTTGTGGTGGAACACGCGCTCTACCCACTCTTCCGAAGGCACCAGCCCAGGCTCCTCCGAGGGCAGATCAATTCCCGTTTTTGAGCCTAGTCCAAGCATTTTCGCGTATTTCGAAATGCGGTCGATGCCCATCCGCATGCCAACGTTGTAAAAGAATACGTCGCAGGAATGCACGATCGCGGAGTGGATTCCCACTACGCCGTGCCCACCCTTGCCGAAGACGTGGCACTTGAACATTCTTCCGTAGAAAGTCGCGTACCCCGGGCAGAACGCCGTGAAGTTTTCTGGCGGCACCTTGGATTCCAGCATGGCCGTCGCCATTACGATCTTGAATACGGAGCCCGGTGCAAGTTGCGCCTGCGTCACGCGGTTCATCAGCGGATGGTCATCATCCTCATTAAGGCGCTGCCACTCTTCCTTTGAGACGCGCACCGCAAAATCGTTCGGGTCGGGGGCTGGCCGGCTCACGAATGCCAGCACTTCTCCGGTGCGCGGATCAAGCGCTACAACCGCGCCCTTCTTGCCCTCCATGGCGTTTTCCGCCACCTCTTGCAAATCGTAATCGATCGTCAACTGGATCTGTTTTCCCGGTATCGCTTCCTGCTGTTCCAGGTGGCCCATCTCTTTCCCAACGCTGTTCACGATCACGCGCCTCATCCCGTCCGTGCCCACCAGCAGGTCGTTGTATTGCCGCTCCAGCCCCGATTTCCCCGCGAAGTCGCCCGGCCGCAGCTTCCCGTTGCTCGCTTCTATCTGCTGCTCGCTTACTTCGCCTACATACCCGCTGGCATGCGACATGAATCCGCCCGGCAAGTATCTCCGCCGGTGCACCATCAGCATTTCCAGGAGTGGTATATCCGCGCGATGCGATTCGATGAACGCTACGTCCGCTGGCGTCGCTTCCGGCTTGATCACAATCGGCTGGAATTTCGGCAGTTTCTCCGTGTTGTTTAACTGCTCCCTCAAATCATCCAGCGATAGCCCCAGCCCGTCCGCAATTGCCGGAAGATTCTTTTCCACGGCTACAGCATCGTCGCGCAGCAGCAGCACGCTGAACGACGGGTAGTTATCCACCAGCACGCGCCCATCGCGGTCCAGCATGCGTCCCCGCGGTGCAATTATGGGAATCGAGCGCACACGATTGCGCTCCGCCAGTTGGCTGTATTTATCCGCATCGATGACCTGGAGTTTCCAGAATCCAAGGAGGAGCAACGTGATCATGCCCACAATCACGTAGGAGGAAGCCGCCAGCCGTACTTGCGGCAATCGATTGTCGTTGCGAAACCAGTACGACACGTCGAACCTGCTCGCGAGCGTTCTTTTCTTCAGGGCTGAGCGGCGCCCGCTCGCGTAATCTCTCTATTGGCAGCGAAGAAACTCGAATCGTCCGTCCAACGAGGCCCGCCAAAGCCTCCCTTGACCCGGTGCATCTCTTCCATCGCCACGCAACTTCCGAATTCGTCTTCTTCCAGAAGTCTCATCAAAAGTAGCACTTGCGCACTAGGGGCGCAACCCGTTCCAAAGGGCAGGTGGCGCGTATTGCAATAGGGTCATGTCGCCACCATCATATCGGCCTTTTCCGCTCCAATTTCTAACGAATCGATTTTATCAATGAGAATTTGAGATATTTTGTTTCTCGCTCCTCTGCGCTGCATCGTATAATTGAGAGTCAGTCATCTTTTTGGAGGTCTACTTGAGTCGAGCCCCATTCCGGTCCACTTATCTTCGCTGGCTCCTGCCAGTACTAGCCCTGGTTCTCATCCTCGTCGTTTCTTTTGGGGTTATGCGTTTGCGCTCTGCCTCTCCCATCGTGGACCGCTCCGCTCTGCAGACTGCCACTGTACAATCAGGCCCCATGGTCTGCCGGGTTGATGGTCTCGGCTCTCTCGTTCCTGAAGACGTCCGCTGGCTCACCGCGCGCACCGATGGCCACGTGGACCAGATCTATCTTCGCCCCGGCGCACATGTGAAGCCTGATACCGTCATCATGCAGCTCAGCAATCCTGACCTCGATCGCCAGCTTACCGATGCTGAACTGGCCATGAAGAAGTCCGAAGCGGAACTCGCCAATCTTCGCGTGCAATTGCAGGCGCAATTGCTCAATGAAAAAGCTACGGAAGCTCAACTTCAGGAGAGCGTGACGGAAGGCAAGTTGCAAGCCGACCGCGACGATGCCCTCTTCAAAATGCAGGTTGGCGCCTCCATCAATGCCAAGATTTCCCGCGCTCGCGCCGATTCCCTCAACACCCGTCTGCAAATTGAACGGGAAAAACTCGGCATCGCCGAAGAAGCACGCCAGGCTCAGCTCACCGCCAAACAAGCCGAAGTTTCCCAGATGCAGGCTCTCTACTCTTTGCGCCAGGAGCAGAAGGAAGCGCTCCTGGTGCGCGCAGGCATGGAAGGCGTGCTCGAGGAAGTTGACACCGGCATTGGCCAGCAAGTCGGCCCCGGATCAATTCTGGCGCGTGTCACCAACTCCTCTCGTCTGATGGCGCGGGTTCATATTCCTGAGGCACAGGCCAGCAATATCGAAATGAATCAGCCCGCGACCATCACGCTCGCGGATCATTCCTATGCTGGGCACGTGGTGCACATCGATCCCAACGTGCAGAACGGTACGGTCAGCATCGACTTGAAATTCGCAGGACCCCAGCCCCGCGAAGCACGCTCCGATCTTTCTGCCACCGGTTCCATCGAGGTGGAAAAAATCCCGCATACCACGTTCGTGAAATGGCCGTTGCGGACTCATGCCGACACTCCCGTTTCCCTCTTCCGGATTTCCGCCGATGGCAAGGCCGCGCAGCGCGTCCAAGTCACCCTCGGCCGCTGCTCCAGCGACAGCGTCCAGATTGCCGATGGCCTGCTTCCCGGCGACAACATTATCGTCTCCGACATGTCCGCCTGGGGCCGCTACGACCACTTGAAGCTCAAGTAGCGAATCGCAGACTTCACTATACTGCCGGATTCCAAACCTCATTAAGTCGCGAACCAGCATTTCCTGAAGAAGTTTTTGTGGCGTGAATCAAGTTGAAATTCTGAAGTAGGTCAGTTTCCGGTTTTCCGGGATCTTCCATTCAGTTCGGCAGGGCCGTCACGCGCGCAGCAGGGGCCACGGAGGACCCTGGTGCCACGGAATGAAAGCTAATCAGGATTCGATTGATTTCTGGTTGCGAGAACCTAATGTTGTCTTTTGAGGTACCGCAGCTAATTTCGACGTGGCGGCCTCCCGTCTCAAAAATCTCCAGGTCTATCCGTTTCGACTTCGTTGGATCGCCGATTTGAAAACCGCGTTTGTCCGGCAAATCAAATGACAACACTCCTGTCTCCAAACCCGGACCAAAAGCAACAGCTTTTACTGTCAGCAGAGATATCCCCCGAACCGCCTCCGCCCGAGACCCAAACGCCCTTATATTCTGAGGCGTCGTATTCAGTAGCACGGCGTACTGGTCGTACGCCGAACTGTTTGCCAGATCGCCAAAGACCGGCTGAAGCCCCCTCAAACCCGAAGACTTATCCTGCACGATTTCGGAAAGCAGACCGGCCTGATTCGCAGGTACGATGAAGACCACATCCTGCCCCGACTCGAACTTGAAAAGTGCCATCCTGCCTCTTCCCGCCTTTTCCGTGTACCTTGTGTTCCATGGAACCTCGAACTCGTACCCGAGGTATGACAGCGTGGTCCCCAGCGCGGCGGACGTGGAATAATCTGTGAGTGTGTGTGGAATTATCTTCACGCCCGGAATTTCTCTGGCCTCCCGTCTCGCCAGCAGGAAAAAACCAATCGGAGGCCCAAGAAGGTTGACCAGAAAAGTCAACAAAACGATCAATAATCCCACGCGCATAAAGGCGCATAGGATTCTTCGCCCAGGCGATACCCGCTCCCACGCCGTTACATGAATAAGCGCTCCCATTTTCTATATTCTTTCATCCACACGACGGCGCCACAACCTCACTGGTGCGTGGACTTGTCGCAGGCGCCAGCTGTTCTTGAGACCAGTAGGCTTGTGAAAAATATCCTGCCAATCGGCTGCCCGATCGCGCTGTCCGATGTTGATTCGCAGCTCGACGGCATGGCGAGTCAACGAGACCCCTTCTCTGAGGAAATCTGCGTCCCACCTCCATTGCACGCAGTCTTCTTAAAGGTGTTTCTGCAGCAGCAGCGCCCAATCCAACCATCCCGGTGCCTCCGGTGAAGTCCATGTCGGCCCCTCAGCCCTCGGCAGCGGAACCGTTTCTCCCGTGTTCGCGTTGAACCATTTCGCTTCGTAATTTCCCGGCTCGACCTTGACCGTGACTTTCCCTCCTTTGGGAAGATACACGGCGTAAACCTCTCCCGGTTTTGCAAGGCAATAAGCGCCATTGTCCACGAGTTCGTCGTGTGGTTCCGTCTTCCACCACTCGAAGCTCGTCAAGAAGTCCACCATGTGTTCGTAGCCTTTCAACATCACCATGGAATCATCGCCACGCCCATTGATCCAGCCACCGCCCGTGTTCGGCCAAATATTCGTGCCGCGGCGGCAAGTTTCTCCCGCCGTCCCATACGCGCCCGCCATGGCAATGTCCCACGCCGTCCTGCGCAGCGTATCGGCGGAGTCTCCCGGCGGGGCAGGGGCCCACTGCGGGTAGTGATCCTCGTACCCATATTCTTCGTTTGTCTGCGGAATGATTCGGCCCGTCTTCAGCTGGGTCTGCCGTTGCTCCAGCATCAGCTCGTGCTGGCGCCTTGACCATTCCTGAATGGAAGTGAAACCCATCCAATCCGATCCGCGATCCTGGTGGGCGATATTGACGGGATGGCTGGAAGCCAGGTGTTTGTATGGGTCCCAAGATTCAATCAGGGTCCCCGTCTCGTGCGCCCATTTTTCATCTCGAAAGCTATCCAAATCATCTCCCAAGTCATACGCGAGGTTTGCGAAGGCGCTCAACCGCGCGACGGCGTAGCGGATGTACCTGCGCTCATCCTCGCTGCCCGCGGGAACATGATCATCGTGAGTGGCGATATCCAGGACCGCCGAAACGATCACGTCGTGCTCGCGCGCGTAACGCAGCATGCGTTCCCATTTCTGCCAATACGCGACGTTATAGCGTGTGAAATCCGTTCCGGGATTCTCGAAACTCCCCGGGGACTTCACGACCCAGGGATGCAATAGCATCGTGAAATTCTCCGCGGTCATCACCGGTTCTCCCCAAGTCATGGTGGTTGTGCCGGCAATCAGCACGCGCATGCGGTTGATCTTCAGTTTGTGGAGCCGGTCAATACTGTCTTGAATAATCTTCTCGTCGCGCCAGCCGACCAGCCAGTAGGCCGTGGTGCCGTTGAAGAAATAGTGCTCGCCCGTGCCTTCCCAAATGAAATGCCAGGGGTACTGGCGATCCACGCGAATCGGGCCGCGCCGGTGGCCGTCCGTTGCATGAAACTTCCCCGTGAATGTTTTCTCAAAGTCGCCCTGCCGGTAGGCAATCTTGTAGGTGTACTCACCGGGCGTCGCGGGCATGAAGCGGATGCGGAAAACGCTGCCATCCGCCGAATCGCAGAAGCCTTCGACTTCGGTTTGTTCCTTTGCGCCGGCCTTCTGGAATGATCCCCGGAGCGTCGCATCCAGGAAAGGATTCTGCGCATCGGGCATGCTGACCTTCGCCGCGACCTCGACGAAATCATAAGCTTCCACGCTTTCGTTCGATTGTGAAAACGAAACTTCTTTTGGCGCCGCCATCAATGCCGGCGTTAGCACAAAAATGAACCCAAGAATCCCCTTTTTCAGAGTGCGGTGAAACATTCTTCCTCCTTGATCGGGATGAAATCGGCGGCCATGCAAGTGGGTCTCGTGTGGCTCAAACAGGCTGCTGCGCATGGCAGAAGCGAAGGAATCCGAATCTCTAATTTTGACCTTTGGCTACTCCGTCGTGCGTATGCCAAGCATACTTCGATTCTCTTCGCAGGAAAACCAGCCTCACAAGTATCTCCAAGCTCTTCATGGGCGGGACAGAAACACGCAACCAATTAAATGGCTTGCCGCAACACATGGCGCTTTTGCATTTCGTGCTTTCCCCTTGAATCAACTACAATTTCTTAGTTCTCCATGGTCCCCATTTCAGATAAGCCGTTGCGGCTCGCGCTCATTGGAATGTCTGGCGCGGGCAAATCCTTTTGGACCACACACCTCGCTGCCCTGGGGTTCCCTGCGATTTCCTGCGACGATCAAATCGAAGCGCGGCTTGCTTCCGCTCTTCACGCGGAAGGCTACAGCGGGATTAATGGCGTGGCCGTGTGGATGGGCTGGCCAGACCGCTCCACCTACGCCGAACGCGAAGCGCAGTACCTGGCCGAAGAGAACGCAACGCTCGATGAAGTCCTCACTGGTCTGGGAAAAAATCCTTACAGCGAACTCATTTTGGATACGACTGGCAGCGTGATTTACTGCGGCAATCATTTACTCCACAGATTGCGGCGGCAGATGGCCATTGTGTATCTCGCGGCCTCTGCGGACGAGCAACAACTTTTGATCCGGCGCTACTTGGAAGATCCCAAGCCTGTCTTGTGGCGTGGAGCGTTTCAGCCGAAACCTGGCGAAGATCCGAACGATACCGTGGCGCGTTGCTATCCAGCATTGATCGCAGCGCGCCGTCAAAGCTATGAAGCGCTGGCGCACTGCACCGTTCCCGTCGCCGGTTTGCGGGAATTGTCCCTCAATTCCGAAAACGCCGCTATGTCCCCTGGTGAACGATTTTTGGAAAAAATGCGGGAGCAATTTTTGCCCAGGAAATAGCCAAGTCTTGGCGAAATCGAGATGAGATACCGCAGCACTTCCGGCAAAGCACCACTCACCTCCTTACGAGGCGCGACTCTCCGCGGCCTTGCGCCCGATGGCGGCCTCTACCTGCCCGTTGAAATCGCCCGCCACACTCCCGAGGAGCTCGAGGAATTCCGCCGCTTGCCATTCACGGAAGTTTGTTTCCGCGTGGTGCGCCCGTTCGCCACGCCAGACGTGCCCGAAGAGGTCCTCTGGCAAATCGTGGCCGAAGCCATCAATTTTCCCGTGAAGCTCGTTTCGCTCTCGCCCGCGCTTCATATCCTCGAGCTGTTTCACGGCCCAACGCTTGCCTTCAAGGATTTCGGCGCTCGCTTCATGGCCCGCCTGATGGCTTATTTCGTGCGCGGCGAAGATCGCCAGCTCACTGTGCTCGTGGCCACTTCCGGCGACACCGGCAGCGCCGTGGCCCACGGCTTTCTCCGTGTCCCCGGCATTCGCGTGGTGATTCTCTATCCTTCCAAACGCATCAGCGAAGCCCAGGAAAAACAGTTCACCACGCTCGGCGAAAATATCACTGCCCTCGAAATTTCCGGTACCTTTGACGATTGCCAGCGCCTCGTCAAGCAGGCTTTCGCCGACGAAGCCCTGAATCAGCGCGCCTTCCTCACTTCCGCCAATTCCATCAACGTGGCGCGCCTTCTGCCGCAGATGTTTTATCACGTGGCCGCCTACCGCCAATTGCCCGTGGCCAGCGTCCCCCTGATTGTTTCCGTGCCCAGCGGCAATTTCGGCAATCTGACTGCCGGCCTCTTCGCTAAACGTCTCGGCCTGCCGGTGTCGAAATTCATTGCCGCCACCAACGTCAACGACGCGGTCCCGCGCTATCTGCTGAACGGGGAATACAAACCGAACGAGGCCGTTGTCACGTATTCCAACGCCATGGACGTGGGCAATCCCAACAATTTTCCGCGCTTGCTGGATTTATGCCGCAACCGCCTCGAAAATGTCCGCAAGGAAATTTGGGGGCAAAGCACTACCGATGAAGAAACCCTGCAACAGATGCACTATGTCTGGGACCGCTTTCGCTATATCAGCGACCCGCACACGGCGGTCGGTATTCACGCCTGGGAAGCCTATCGCAAACAACATCCCGAGCCGTCGCAGGGCCTCGTTCTAGCTACAGCACATCCCGCCAAATTTGCCGAAATCGTCCAGAAGGGAATTGGCATCGCTCCGCCGCTCCCCTCCCGCCTCGCCGAATACCTCAACCGCCCCAAGCTCTCTCTCCCCATGTCCGCCAGCTACGACCATTTCAAACAGTTCCTACTTGCCCACTAGATCAATCCCCGTCGCCTCTTCCGGAAGGCTGCGAATTCACTACTTGCTCTTGTTGCCCGAGCTTGTATCTCTGCATCCATACAGGCATCTTTCGGGTAGCGGCTCCAAATCTTGCGGCACTCCGCCCATGCTTGCTCAAGCCCCTCTTTGTTTGGATCAGCGGCAAAGCACGCAGCTTGAAACGCTGCGTCCGAGTACTTCCAGAGGGGATCTCCCGGTGGCAGGAAATGCGAAAAAGCAACGGTGTCTTCGCCCTCTTCGATAGTCCGCCCACAAAGGGTGCACTTGGTTTTTCCAAGAAGTATCAATGCCAGACGTTTGAGCCTACCAGGATTTTCTGAGGTTCTCTAACGCTTGCAAATAGTCCTCTTTTTCCAGGCGGCTCTCCACGCCAAAATCTGTCAGGACGGTCATCATCCGCCCTACAGGCAGCCCCGCAAGTTCGGCAGCTCTGCCCAGCGAGGCTTCCCCGCTCCGATACTTCTCGATTGCCAGCATCACTCTTCCGCGTGAGACCAGTTCCCTTATCGTTTTGGATAGGTCGCTGCGCTCTTCCTTGGTGAATTTGCTTAGGAACTCATAGTTGTAACGATCCATACGGATACTCAAGGTTTTGGTCATTTGCTTCCCTCCAACCGCGCACGCGCATCTTCGATAATCGAACTTTTGTAACGGCCATAGTGCGAAAGCCTCTCGAGTTTTTCCAGCGCGTCTCTTCTGCTAATCAGGTTCTTCTCCAAGCTGCGAATCAAAATGCCGGCCGCCGTGGTGAAAGAAAGCTTAAGAAGTTTGCAGGCGTTTATCCCGTTTTTGTCGTCCGTGGCGACCAGTTGTGCCTTCTCGTTGATGCCAAGAGCAATGGCCTCTGCCTCGCCCTTTCCAAGACTGAAGTCGTTTTGCAGCTTTGCAATGAGACTCTTGTCTTTCACCCGGATCACGCGAATCCTCGACTCATCTATGGCCTTGCGGATCATGAGCGCATCCAGCGTGACCTGAACGCTGCAGCACTCCTTCTCGACCTCTTGAGGTATTGCGACCTCCAGAGAAACACCTCCCAGGAAGGGATCCAACAGCTCGATCCTGGCGATTAGAATCAACGTCGAAGCATCAAATACTATCATATTACAAATTATTACAGGCGTAGTATAACGCAAACGTGAGGTAAATCAAAGATGCCACTTTTGGAGGAAGTTCAGGACGATCTTCGCAGCCGATCCAGCAGCATAAACAGCGGCACGCCCAACACCGCATTCACCCCGGCCGCCATGGCCAGGTGCAGGTTGAACCATGGCTCCGGCTGCGCCAGCAGCACCCGCCGCGTCAATACCAGCACCGCTTGATGTAGCACGAAAAACGCCACGATCAACGAAAAACGCGCCACGGGATGTTCGGTATCCAGCCGCGCCCCAATCGACGACGCCAAATACCCCACCACCGTTTTCGCAATCCCGTAAAGTCCCAGCGGCACAGTCGGCCCGCTCAAGCTGTCCTGCAACAATCCAATCGTCGTGCCCAGCAGCAAACCGGTCGAAGGATTCCGCCGGCTCAATCCAAAATAAATCGTGACCAGCAGCGGCAGGTCCAAGATATCCAGCTTCGGCAAATGCACGGGAAACATTGCTTGCAGGGTCAGCGCCACGATAGTCGCGCCTGCAATCGCGCCCGGGAAAAACTTGTGCACCTCAATGTGCGTCTCGCCGCCACGCAACTCAAATGTATCGTTCATGGTTTTTCCGCCGCTGGCGATGCATGCGGCGCCGTCTCGGAAGCCCCCGCTGGTGCACTTGGCGCCTCCGCTTCTTTCTGGAATTCCAGCGGCTCCTGCGTCAGCAGCACAAACACTTCTTCCAGCCGGTCTAGCTTCGCCGCGGGCGCCACGCGAACCTGCTTGAACGGCGTGCTCTGTTTCACTTCCACCACCGTTCCTACCGGCACATCGCGAGGAAAAATTTTGTCCATTCCGCTGGTTACGACCTTCTCGCCCACGTTCACCGTGTCTTCAGCGGCCACATACTTCATTGTCAGCATCAATTCACCAGTGCCGCCCACCGGGCTCTGGATCCGGGAATCCACCAGCATGGCGCCGACCCCGCTGGCATTGTCCGTCAACAACAGCACCTGCGCCGAATCGCGGTACACCTCAATCACTTTCCCCACCGCACCATCCGGCGTGATCACCGCTTGATTGAGCCGCACGCCGTCCCGTTCCCCGCGATCGATTTCAATCGTGCGGCTCGCCGTGCCGGCGCTCGTTCCAATCACCCGCGCCCCCACCATCGGTGTTTCTTCATTGTTGGCTTTGAAGTGCAGCAGCAAGCCCAGCCGGTCCGCTTCCGCCGCTTTGCTCTGCAATTGCGAAATGGTCAGCTTCAGCGAGTCGTTTTCGATGCGCAGCTCTTCGTTTTCCCGCGCCGTGCTCTGTAGCGCGATATAGTGGTGCCACACTCCCCGCACTTTGCCAAATCCCCATGCCCCTGATCGTTCGAACGGCGTCACGGCGGAGACGGCCCACACGCGGATCAGCCGCCCGCGCGAATCGCGCTTGATCTGCACCGCCAGCATCATGATCTGTGCGAGCAGCACGCCCGCCAACAGCGCCAGAGACCTGTGTCTTGAAGGAATCGCCACCATGTCAGAACGTTGTCCGTAACCTTCAGGCTGGGAATGAACGGTTCAGTTCTCTTTACATAAAACTGAAAACTTATAACTTAAAACTGCCTCAGTCGATGCACACCATGCGCAGCAATTTGAAGTCGCTCAGCATCTTGCCCGTGCCCAGCACCACCGACGCCAGCGGGTCATCCGCGATGGACACCGGCAATCCGGTCTCTTCGCGTATGCGCTTGTCAAGATTCTTCAATAGCGCACCGCCGCCCGTCAGCACGATTCCGCGATCGCTGATATCCGCGGAAAGTTCCGGCGGTGTGCGTTCCAGTGCCACGCGCACGGCGTTCAAAATCGTCGCCACGCATTCGCTCAGCGCTTCGCGGATTTCGCTGTCATCAATCGTCACCGTCCGCGGCACGCCCTCAATCAGATTGCGCCCTTTCACTTCCATCGTCAGCGGCTTCTCCAGCGGGTACGCGGAGCCAATTTCCATCTTGATCTGTTCCGCGGTGCGTTCGCCCACCAGCAGGTTGTACTTGCGCTTCAAATATTGCATCACCGCTTCGTCCATCTCATTGCCCGCCACGCGCACCGACCGTGAGTACACGATCCCGCTCATGGAGATCACGGCGATGTCCGTGGTCCCTCCGCCGATATCCACCACCATGTTTCCGCTGGGCTCTTCGATGGGCAGCCCCGCCCCGATCGCCGCCGCCATCGCCTGCTCCACCAGGTAAACTTCGCTGGCCCGCGCTCGATAAGCGGAGTCCTGCACCGCGCGTTTTTCGACCGGCGTGATTTCGCTGGGCACTCCAATCACGATGCGCGGGTGCACCAATACGCGCCGGTTGTGTGCCTTCTGGATGAAATACGTCAGCATCTTTTCCGTGACCTTGAAATCTGCGATCACGCCGTCTTTCATCGGCTTGATGGCTACCACGTTTCCCGGCGTGCGCCCCAGCATGTCTTTTGCTTCGCGGCCCACCGCCACCACTTCGCCAGTCGCTTTGTTAATCGCCACGATGGAGGGCTCGTTCACAACGATTCCCTTGCCACCAGAGAAGACCAGCGTGTTCGCCGTTCCCAAATCGATCGCCAGGTCGGATGAAAACAAACTGAACACCGACCTTAAGTTGTATCCATTCTTAGTCATTACAGCTTTCCCCCTGCCGAGAGGACCCTGCCAGGTAGGATCTCTGCGTGCCCGCTCCGAATCCGTCTAATCCTCTATTGTCCCCGGATTTGGCGCTACACGCAAAAGCGCAACCCGCCGTTCCCCAAGTTCACTTCGGCACTACTATGGAAACCTCGCGTTTCGCCGTTCCGCCGCGCCGGTTCGACCCGATCACCACGATGGTGTGCTGTCCCGGTTCCAGCGGTTCCGTAAAGTGGCGGAAACTCCCGTCCGGCGAAATATTCGCCACTGCTTGCCCGTTGATGATCAGCGCCGCGCCCGGCTCCGTCTTGCCGATCACCTCCGCGACGCGCCCGTGAATCTGTGTGCTCTGGATATCCAGCGGCATATCCTGCATCTTGCCCTGGGTCACCAGCGTGAACTTGAACGTTTCGCTGAATTCGCTTGTTTCTTTCTTGGCGTCAGATGCGGTTACGTTCCAGAAATAGTCGCCGGCTTCCAGCCCGCTCACTTCCGCGCTCGTACCGCTCACTCTGATTTCCGGCCTGACCAGCTTCGTGAACATCGTCGTCTGGCTGATCCGCAGCGTGTATCCCACCGCGTCATCCACCGCCTGCCATTCAAAGCGGATTTGCGCCGTCTTCGGATTATCCGAAATGATGGGCGCCAGGTTCAGCGGCGATACCAGGGCCGGCGGCGCCAGCACCTTGGATTTCTGCGTTGTCCCTCCGTTAGCGAAACTCAACTTTTCATAGGGCATCAGCTCAATCTTTTCCTGCCCGCGCTTCACTTCCGCGCCGCCCGACGTCACCACAATTTCATGCTCGTTCTTGTTGGGATCGTTTTTCACTGTTGCCCGGCTGTTCTGTTGCACATACGCCGTGGCATCTTCCACGCTGATGGCCGCTTGCGAATCACGCAATGTCCACGTCGGCGTCACCAGATTTACTTCGCCCGTGTTAATGCGCACCGCGGTGTTCGCGCGATCTTTGGTCACGTTGTTCTCTTCCACGGTCACCAGTGTTTCCGCCTTCACTGTGTATTCCGTGCCGTCCGCGAACGTGATGCGCGCCGCGCCGTCCGATCCCGTCTGGACCAAATCGCCCGTGTCCAGCGCCGTGTGATAATCTGCGTCCACCCAAGTCACGGAGTTCACTTTCTTCACCTGCACCCGGCCATCCAGGTTCACAAATTTTGCCTGCGTTTGTGTGATTGTCAGCGGGTCGTTGTTAACGTTACCCACCATTTTATTGATTTTGTTGGTGGCAATTGTGGTCCAGTCCGGCATGGCTACGTACATCCCAGCGATGATGATCACGAACAACAGAATCAGGTAGATTGCCACGGTCTTGTACGTCACCGCGTGCCAATACACCTCCACGTGATGAATCTTCGGCGCCTGCTGGGGCGCGGGGGCCGACGTTGGCCGTCGTGGTTCGATAGGGGTCTGCGTTGTCACGGAAGTGCGTGCCGCGAGTGCTCCAATCTCGCAATTTAGCACACCCATCTGCTTGTGCGGGCCCCACGCCGTTGCCCCGTACTCAATCTACAAATAGCGGATGCGTGTCTTTTCCTCCTGCCCTCTGGGTACCTCATCCGTCTGCCCTATTAGCCATTGGGGTGACAGCAAGCTGTAGGCTCGTTGCGAGATGCTACACTAGCCCCTAAGGCTGTAGGGTCCCGGCAATCCGTCAAGAATTGGACATCGAGCAGAATCGCTATCATGTCTCCCATCACCACGGCTAGCGGCAACTCCCAGGCGCAACTGCGTACCCGCATGCCAGCCTACTGGATATTCCTGCCCGGGATTGTGGTTCCCGTCTGCTGCCTCTACGTGCTCATCCCGCGCGCATTAACTGGCTTTTGGGTGGTGGTTGGCGTGTCTCTGCTCGTTCTAGTCCCCGCGCTGGCCGGTCCCATCTATCGCGCATTCCACTTCGAACTTGCTGCCTCGGTCTGTGGGGCTGTTGTCCTCGCATTTTATTGGGCGATTGCTTTATTTTTCCTGAGTAAACTTGGGTCCGTTTCGCCGCTGATGTTTGTGTACTTTTGGTATCTCATCATTCCGCCGGTTGTCATCAACGTCGCGGCCACTTTTTCCTTCGCCCGCAGAGTTGGTTTCGAGTGGGCGCTGACTGGTGTTGGTGTGGGTTTTGTATGCAGCGTAATTTTGTTGGCTTTGGCCCCGCGGTCCAGGTTGTCTGAACCAGCCTGGGAAAGACCATTGGATCCCACCGCTTTGAGTTCGGAAATCCTGACCATTTCCAAATGCACCCAGGAGTTTGCTGTGTCTCATTCCCAAAGCGGTTTTCCTGAATCCCTCGAGCAGCTTGGAGCGCAAGGGACTTCTTGCCTTTCCGAAGACCTCGTGGCCACAAAACAGAAGGGTTTCACCATCGTTTATGAGCCGGGCTCCAAAGACGAGAGCGGGAGAGTTCCAACCTACTCCATCAAGGCGAGCGAGACTGCTCCGAAAGGTAAGGACACCAGCAGCATTTTCACGGACGAATCGGGCTTGATTTGGACTCGCTATGACGGGCCGCACGGCAAAGGTATCGCGATTCTTTATCCCACCGGAGAATATGAATTCCAAAAAGTTCTTAGTTGCCTGTGGGATGCCACGCTCTCTCCCGGCCCTTGGCGCATCTTCGCTGGGCAATCGGAATCCGTAATTTCAGACAGGGACATATACCTCAGACGCCGACTCGAAGAACAATTGTTTGTCGGCAATCGCAAGCTCGTTACGGGCGGCTACAGTTATGAATACTCTTTCCTCGGTGCACGAGATGGCGCGATAGATGGCTTCACCATTCAAGTCCGCCCAGAGCGCTACGGCATTGTTGGAGTCCGCAGTTACCTGGCCATCGCCACCATTGATGCTTCGCGCCAACACACCAACCTGAAGGTCTTTGCCACCCCGCTGGACCGACCCGCGACCGTGAATGATCCATTGGCGCTGGGGTCTGAAGTGGGATGGTCCCGAAAGCTGGCAAGCACAGACAACTAGAGGGCCGCGACTATCCGCTCGCCTTATTTCGCTCCAGCAGGAAACGCCTTTCGCTCGAAAAACTTCCACTTATCCAGCCCCGCTGCCACTGCCACGTCAAAGAACCCCACCATCATTTCGTCTGAAGTCTGTTCCCCCCAGCGCACCGCTGCGTCCGGGTCTGGGTTGTGCGGGTTGTCCCGCGAATTGTCGAACCACGCCACCGCCTGCAATTCCGTCCCGGCCTTCAGCCGCAGCGGCTGCGCTAGCCGATAGCTCATCTGCCAGTGGAAGTGGTAATGCACGCGCAGCAGCGGCTCGATCGTCTTGTCCGGCTTCACGATGTTGTACTCGAACCGCTTTCCCCGCAGGTGCATGTGCGGAAAAAAGCTCAGCAGCGTGGCGTCATTCGGCAGCGTCCCGCGCGCCTCCACGCGGTAGTCCGGCGCGCCGGGAGGAATCACGAAGTGATCGTTCGTTAATTGCAGCGTCAGCACGCGCTGCGCCGGCGGCTGCTTCGCAAAAATCAGCCCGATCCGGGTTGTGTCGGAGCCGCCCTTTCCGTTCGTGGTGTAGTGCATCTGGAAAACCAGGTCGCTCCCCGCGGGAATGTACTTCGCCATGCCCTCGGGCCACTGGTCTGGCGTGCTTCCCGGTGCGTACACCAGCAAGATGTCGCTGTCCGTCCACATGGCATCCTGTTGGTCCTCCGGATTCGTCAGCGTTGCCGCCGTAAACGGTTTCCCCACCGGCGCGTGCCGCAGCCATTGCGATTCCGGCGGACGCACGTAAACCACGGCGTGGTGTACGTTCTCCCGCATCCCTGGCAGGATCTCCGAACTCTGCACCCAGCGCCCTTCCGTGAAATGTGTGGGCACGATTTCGTAGGTGTAATCCACTTCGCCATCCGCCGGAATCTTCACCGGCTCCGCCATGCTGACAACCATTTCCGGCTCGGCAATGCTCCACTGCTCCGCCCATTTCTTCACTGTCGCATCAGCGGGATTTCCCGCGGGCGCATTCGCCTGCTCCCAGCCCGCCAGCATCGCAATCTCTTCCGCACTCAGCGACGGATCATTCGAAAATTTCCCGACGCCCGGCTCCGCAAACCATGGTGGCATCCTCTTCATCTGCGTCGCTTCCCGGATCGCACCCGCATAGCGCCGCGTCTCCTCATAGCTTTCAAACGCGCTCGGCGCTATCCCGCCCGTGCGGTGACACACCTGGCAATGCCGTTGCATCACCGGCAGCACATCGCCATAAAATGTGGGTATCTTTGGTGCCGCCGCGCGTTGTCCAGCCCACGCCCCGCTACCGCCCATTCCAATTGCGCCGAGCAGAAGCGCTCCCACCCACGCGTCCTTTGCAATTCCTCGCGCCATTCCCGCTCTCCCGCTCCATTTTCCCACATTGCTTGCGGCACACACGTGCCTCTTCCCTCGCAGGCATGGGCGGTGCGCAGACCGGGCCCAATCACACATCACAGGAATGAGGATCGTAACTTACGGCTGCGTTTTTCGGGAGGGAGTGTTGTTTGTTTTGCACCACTGAGCGGCGATTTGCCGAAACTCGGTCCGTTTGAACCGATTCCACGTATTCCTCCGGTTGCATTGACCACGACACGCGCGAAATGGCCGCCCAGAACTTAAGTCGGTGGAAAGTCACGATTCGTGCGTCAATCTCGCGGCGCGCCTGCCACTCAAGGGACAGACTTAGCCGTTCCCGCGCGGGTTGCCGCGGCCGAGCGGCGATATGTGACCACGACAATGACCTCCGAATCCCGGTCCGTCCCGCCTGCTCTTCCCGGGGCAAAGTGCCATTGGCGCGCTGCGGCAACAGTTGCCGCCGTCAGGGATTCTTGCCCGCGCACCACGTTAATGCTCCCCACTTGACCTTGTGCGTCAACCTGTTCGCACAGAATCACGCTGCCCTCTCCAAGCTTTGTCAGCGAAGAGGCCGCCTCCGGCGCAACCAGCGGCTCCGCCCCCCGCTCGGGTGCATCAGTCCATTTTTCCGAGTTATTGTTTCCCGTTGGCATGCGTGTAGAACTCAATGACCCCGGAAACTGAAACACTATCCCAATTCGCGTTTCCACTATCTTCTCGCCCGAATGCGCTGGACGAAAACTCCATGTCTTCACCGCAGCCAGCGCTTTCTCTAAAAAGGGGTTTTCCCCGCTTATAGTCCGCACGTCGCCCAGCCTGCCACTGGTCTCGACTAGCCCATCGAGTACCACTTCGCCTCCGGAGAAAACTTCGCTAGGGTACGGCGCAGCCACCAGGGAAAGTGGCACTGGCGGTGAAAATCCGTTGCTGTGGGTTGTGTCCGCCTCCCCTTGTCCAGTCGGCTCCTCCACTCCTTCCCATGCGATCCCTTTTTCCAGAAGCAACGCGATGGCGTAGTGAATCGGCACGGCCGCTCCCACGCCGCCCGTTTGCGTTTGCACGGCGTTTGCCTTAGCCACCGCGCCACCATGCAACCAGCGTCCCTCGACCAGCCCCACTACTTCTTGCGTCTCCCTCGACACCACCGGTGCTCCGCTGTCGCCCAGCAGCACGTCGTGGCTGAACAGAAAAATCTCTGTGTCCGGCCGCCCCTTATCCAGTTGCGTGAACCGGTATTCCAGCACTACTCCGGCCGGGCGATTCTCCCTGAGCGCCTCAAATGTATAGGGGTTCTTGATCCGCGAGGGACGCAGCGCATCCTCCAGGACCTCTCGCGCTTCCTTGGGCCTCTGTGTCGCCAAACGCAGGAAACTCACACGGAATCTTCCTTCAAAGGGATTCGGTGTGGCCCGTAGCACCGCCACGTCATGGTCCGGGTCCACAATCACCACCGTCGTTTTCACCAATCGTGGCGGGGCCATCGGCAATTGCAGCAGAATATACGGCTGCACATCGTGCAACTGGCTCAACACATGCGCCGCGGTGAGCAAATACCCCTCTTTGTTAATAAAGAATCCGTTCCCATAAAAAATGTAGTGGAAGCCCCGGTCGGAAGGCGATTCATCTACCGGGTAGACAATCGGGCATACCGCTGCGGAGAGCGGGTCTCCGCTTCCCGGCTTATCGGGAGCTGCCATTGCCGCTCGTGGAAGCGGGATGGTAGCCATCACCGCCAGAAATCCAAGGAACGCTTTGCGCAGTAATCTCGTCGCATGGAACCCAGCCGGTCTCATTCCTCTTCTCAGCACCACCAGCATAAACCCTCCCCATCGTCACGCAATTGGTCCTTAGGACAGTTTTGCCAAGCGGGGAGCCGTCTTCCGTCCTCCCGGCGATGGATTCCGCACTCCGCCAGTGCCAAATCTCACACCATCTTGTGACATACCTCACTGCGCTTATGCTTGAATAGGTCCAGCGTCTCTCTGTAATACCGCTTTTGCGCAGCTGGGTCTGCGGGCCCTCCATCCGCGCGATAATCCCTGTTGTTGGACCCCCCGCTCGAGCATTCTTCAAGGCAATTTCACTCGGAGGTTTGCATGCTGCATCTTGATACCGGCAATACCGGTTTTATGATCTTGTGCTCCAGTCTGGTCATGCTGATGACGCCGGGCCTCGCCTTCTTTTATGGCGGGTTGGTTGGACGCAAGAATGTCCTGGCGATCATGATCCAGAGCTTTGTGTCCATGGGTTGGACCACCGTCATCTGGTACCTCTATGGGTATTCTCTCTGTTTTAGCGGTGACTGGCATGGTGTGATTGGCAACTTTCATAACGCCTGTCTGCGAGGCATCAGCCTCAACACGCCATCATCACCGAATGACACGATTCCGGCCTTTGTGTTTATCGCGTATCAGATGATGTTTGCCATCATCACCCCCGCGCTGATCTCCGGGGCGTTTGCCAATCGCGTCACTTTCAAGGCTTACATGCTCTTTCTCACCGCGTGGCTCACCTTCGTTTATTTCCCCTTCGTGCACATGGTGTGGGGTGGAGGTTTCCTGCAACAATGGGGTGTGAAAGATTTCGCCGGCGGGATTGTGGTCCATAACATCGCCGGAATGGCCGCCCTGGCTTCCGTGTTATACGTGGGCAAGCGGCGCATCGTCGATCGCGGGCCGCACAGTATTCCTTTGGTCGCGTTGGGAACCGGGTTGCTTTGGTTCGGATGGTACGGCTTCAATGCGGGCAGCGAGATGCGCGTCGATTCCGTCACCGGCGTTGCCTTTCTCAATACCGATGTGGCTGCCTCCTTTGCCGCCATTGCCTGGCTGATGATGTCCTGGCTCCATGAAAAGAAGCCCAAGTTCCTTGGATTGCTGACTGGGGCGGTTGCTGGGTTGGCCACGATTACGCCTGCGGCCGGTTATGTCTCCCCGACCACCGCTGTCATTATCGGGGTCATTTCCGGCGTGGTTTGCTATTATGCCGTCGAAATGAAGAACAAGCTTCAGTGGGACGATGCCCTGGACGTCTGGGGAGTTCACGGAGTCGGTGGATTTCTCGGGATCGTTATGCTGGGCATTTTCGCCAACAAGCAGTTCAATCCGGATGGCGCAAACGGTTTGCTCTACGGCGACCCCACGTTCCTTTTGAAGGAAGTCACGGCGGTGGTCTTCTCATCGGTTTGGGCGTTTGTGTTCACATATGCCATGTTGCGCATCATCGATGGCTTTACCCCCGTCAAAGTCACGGAGCATACCGAAGAGATGGGGTTGGACGAATCCCAGCTCGGCGAACACGCTTACGAGACCGTGGCCGACTGATCTGACCGGCCTGCATGGTTCCACCCGGAGTGGCACGGCCTTTCCGCTTGCGGGGCGGCTGTGCCTCCCGGTCTCCGCATCTTCATTTGGGTCTTTCCTCCCTTTCCTCTATAATCTTAAGTTTGTGCACCCCTTCGCTCTCTCGTTAGGAGATATCTGGTATGGCTGGCGATTCTAACTCCAAGAAAACCGGCGTCCGCATCCTCTTCGGCGTCGTCATTGGCTTGCTCGCCTTGAGCATGCTTCTCTATCTTGTTCCCCAAGGCCCCAGTTCCGCGGAAACTTCCACGGATGTGGTGGCTCGTGTGGGCGATCAAAACATCTCCAATGCTGACGTGCACGACAAGCTCGATGAAATTCGCAAGCAGAATAACATTCCCAAACAGCTCGAATCTCTCTATGCGCGCCAGATCCTCAATCAACTCATCTTCCAGAAGGAAATAGAATACGAAGCCAAGCGCCTCGGCATCACCGTCAGTGAAAAGGAACGCGCTGACCGTATCCGCATGTACGTACCCAACGCTTTCAATGGCGACACCTTCGTCGGCATGGACTCCTACTCCAATGAAGTTCGCCAGCGTTTCCAATTGACTGTCCCGGTTTTTGAGGAACTCGTGCGCTCCGGCCTCGTCGAAGAAAAATTCCGTAAGCTTGTCACGGATGGCATCAGCGTGGGCCAGGCGGAGATTCAGGATGAATTCCGCTTCCAGAACGACAAGGTGAAGCTCGACTACGTATCCATTAAGCCGGACGACCTGCTTCCCAAGCTCAACGTCGACGTCGACGAAATTCAGTCCTACTACGCCAGCCACAAGGCCACCTTCCAAATCCCCGAAAAGCGCGTCGCTCGCTATGCCCTGTTGGACCTCGCCCAGTTGCGCCAATCCACCACCGTCTCCGACGACGACCTCGGGGTCATCTACCGGCAGAACATCCAGCAATACCAGGTGCCTAACCGGTTTCATGCCCAGCACATTCTTTTTCTGACCACGGGCAAAACCGACGCCGAAGTCGAGGAGATCAAGAAGAAGGCCGAGGATGTCCTTGCGCAAGCCAAGAAAAAGGGCGCCAACTTCGAGGAATTGGCCAAGAAGTATTCCGAGGATACCGGCAGCAAGGCCAAGGGCGGTGACTTAGATTGGCTGGTGCAGGGCCAGACCGTCCCTGAATTTGAGAAAGCGGCCTTCAGCCTCAACAAGGGCGAGATTTCCGGCCTCATTCACACACAATACGGCTTCCACATCATCAAGCTCATCGACAAAGAAGCCGCTCACACCAAGTCCTTTGAAGAGGTCAAGGACTCCATTCGCATCCCCATTCTACGTGACAAGGTGGACGCGGAAGCCGGTAACATCGCCGACAAAATGTCCGCGGAGATTCGCCAATCTAACAAGACCACTCTTGACGGCCTGGCCCAGGAGTATCACCTCAACGTTGCGGTAACCCGCCCGGTGGCAGCCAACGAACCCCTTCTCGAACTCGGCAACTCGCAGGAGGTCAAGAACGAGCTATTCCGCCTGCGTCAGGGCGACCTGAGCCTACCCATTCGTACCGACCGCGGCTACGTCGTTATCTCTCTACAGCAGATTCTTCCCACCCATCAGGGCACCCTCGACGAAGTTCGCGATAAGGTTGTCGCCGAGTTGAAGCAGCAGAAAGCCACGCAGCTTGCGCAGTCCAAGGCTGCCGAACTCGCGCGGCGCGTCAAGGGCGGTGAAAAGTTCGACACGACTGCCAAGGCCCTGGGTCTCGATCCCAAAACCTCGGAGCCATTTGCCCAAAGCGGCTCGGTTACTGGTCTGGGCAGCGGTAAGCAACTCGCCGCCGCTTTCTCTCTGAAAACTGGCGAAGTCGGAGCCCCACTGACTCTGGGAGACAGCTGGGTTGTCTATCAAGTCGTCGAAAAGGACGACGCCAACCCCGCCGACCTGGAAAAACAGAAGAAGACCATCACGGATACCCTCCTCCAGACCAAGCGCAACTTGGCTTTTGAGGCTTTCCATACAGCACTGGAAGAGAAGATGAAGAAAGACGGCACACTGAAGCTAATGCCCGAAAAGATGCGCGGCTTCGGTGATTTGAGCTAACTTAAGCTACACAAAATAAATAAGTTAAGTATTCCACAGCCACCCTCTTGCCCTCTCTGCCCCGGCCCGTTACCCTATTTATGGCTGGTTTAGCCCACATCTGGAGGGGCCTATGTCAGACGCGGTTTCGCCAAGCCACTTGTCAGCCAGCCAATCTCGCCGAGGGAAGGTTTCCGGGTAGTTGGCAATTTTGAGCCTAAAGAGAAATTCATCGCTTCGTTATGAAAAAAAACACACCTCTTCGGCCGTCCAGCATTCGCAATGACTACCGTTGCAGTATTGAGAAGAACCAATCCGGCAAATACTGCGTGCGTATCCGCGTCCTGTACCCCCGGCACGCCTGGACCCTTGCCGTCTACTTCCTGGCGTCCTCCTTCGATCGCGCCATGAAGAAGCTCGAGGAGTCCCTCCATTTCCTCCAGCGCAACGAAGAAAAGCTCTGGTTCTGGGGGGTGGACCGAGCCGAAGACATGGGCTTCTCGGCTGAGTTCCTCAAGGAAGCCGGCCTGCACATGGACCAGCGCTCCGAATTCCCCCGCAAGGCCGCCAATCTCTCCCTCGAACCCGAACGCGATGTCCCCGCCTTCGTCCTGGGTCCCATTCGCCGCGGCCTCGCCGAGTCCGTCGAATTCGCCCGCGTCCAACCCGCTGGCGACTGACCCTGCTCTGCCACAATCCTTCCCTCAACTGCCAGCCGTATCAGAGTGATGATGCTCTTTCCCATGGCGGGGGAATCTTTACAGAGGCCATCCCAGCCGCCGTCGCCGCCTGAATACCCATTTCGGTGTCTTCAAAAACCAGGCACGCCTCCGGCGCCACTTTGAGCTTGGCGGCCGCAAGCAGAAAGGCTTCTGGATCAGGTTTGCTCTTTTCGTAGTCTCCCGCGCATACAAACGTATCGAATCGATCCAGCAGCTTCAGCGCCGCAAGAGATGCCGTCACCGATTCCTTGGTGCTGCCAGAAACAACCGCAAACGGGATCCGTCCCTGCTGCGCCTCGATGTGCTCCAGAACTTCGGGAACAGCCTTGAGCTGAGGAAGCAGTTCGAAGTAGATGCTTTCCTTACGACGCGAAACAAGCTCAACCGGCATGTTCAGTCCTCGCGTCTCATTCAGTGTGGCAATGATCTCTACAATGGGCATGCCGCCCCACGAGTAGAAAAGTTTCTCGCTGAACTCGCAGTTCCATTCCGCGAGCGCTTTCCTCCACGCCCGGTAGTGCAACGGCATCGAATCAGCAATGGTGCCGTCGCAATCGAACAAATACGCTTCATATCGGCCCTGCGGCAGTTTCAGTTTCATGCGCTGTATCGTTTTCCTCTATTCCATTTTAGGCTACTGCCGGTGAACTCCGTAATCGGAAACTGGCGGTCGGCGGGTGGCGCACCCTCATAGCGCTAAAACTACTTCGGGTTGACGTAGTGAATCGCTTCATTGATGACCACACGTGACTGGCTGTCGGAAGACACCAGTCGCAAGCTAGAGGTGCCTCCCTTGGGGGTGTCGGCCATTTCATAGCGTCAACGACGCATGCGTGGGGCGTAGTTTAAATGTGCTAATATGCCGCTTATCTACCCGATGCAGCGGCCTTTAGTCGGCACTGAATACGCTATTCTCGTCGGCTCTCGCTCGCAGGATTCGCGCAGCGGATCAGGAGAAAAACGCTGCCATGAAACGCCCCCGGGAACACCTCTGCGTTGCCATTCTGGTGACATCGTCCCTTTTTCTCGCCGCTTGCGGTAGTAATAGCCAAAATCATCTCACCCCGCCCTCGAGCTACACCATCGCCGGCACTGTCATAAACCTTGCGGGCACTGATGGTGGTCTGGTTTTGCAGGACAACGTGACCGACACTCTGCCAGTGAATGCGAATGGAAACTTTACATTTGCGAACACGGTTGCAAGCGGTGTTTCCTACAGCGTCACAATTTCTGTTCAACCTTCTAATCCAGCGCAGACCTGCGGCGTGACCAACGGAACCGGAAAAGCAAATAGCGATATCACGAATGTGGAGGTTGATTGCAGTCACAGCGAATGGACATGGATGACCGGAACCAATGCGGCGAATCAAATCGGCACGTACGGCACTTTGGGTACGCCCGCCGCAAGCAACACTCCGGGCGGACGCCAGTACCCGGCCACCTGGACGGATGCTAACGGAAATCTCTGGCTCTTCGGTGGGTATGGCTACGATTCCGACGGGAATCTTTTGCCATTCAATGACCTTTGGAAATTCAGCGCCGGTCAATGGACATGGATGGGTGGACCAACGCTTAGCGGCCTGAGCGGCAGGTACGGCACTCTGGGCCTGGCTTCACCCACTAACTCTCCCGGAGCGCGATTTGAAGCTTCCAATTGGACCGACTCAACCGGGAATCTCTGGCTCTTCGGCGGGAATGGTTTCGACTCCGCGGGAAACGAATCACCTATGAACGACCTCTGGAAATATAGCGCTGGCCAATGGACCTGGATGGGTGGATCCAAGGTCGGGCTACAAAACGGCAACTATGGCAGTCTCGGTGTCGCGAACGCAAGCAATATTCCGGGTGGTCGCTCTGGCGCGACTATTTGGGTAGACTCATCCGGCAACCTTTGGCTCTTCGGCGGACTTGGTTACGATGAGTCGAGCCCAATCAATGGGGAATTGAGCGACCTCTGGACCTATAGCAACGGCCAATGGACGTGGATGGGCGGGCCCAAGGTCAAGCAGCAAATCGGCGTATATGGAACTTTGGGTACGGCGTCCTCCAGTAATATTCCTGGTTCAAGATGGGGCGCCTTTAGTTGGGCCGATGCCTCCGGAAACTTTTGGATTTTTGGTGGATATGGGTACGATTCAAACGGCTCGGTCTTGGTTCTCAACGACTTGTGGAAATATAACTCTGGCCAATGGACTTGGGTCTCCGGCTCCAAAATAGTGAGCCAACCCGGTGTGTACGGCACGCAAGGCACTGCTGCCGCCAGTAACATTCCTGGCGCCCGATGGTTCGGAGCTACATGGGCCGATTCATCCGGAAATGTGTGGGTCTTCGGCGGGGATGGTTACGATTCGACGGGGAAGCCCGGCTACCTCAACGATCTCTGGAAGTTCAGCGATGGGCAGTGGACGTGGATGAGCGGATCCAATGTGGTCAACCAAAACTCCACCTTAGGCACTCAAGGCACGCCTGCTCCAGGCAATATCCTCGGCGGCCGGTTCTTTCTCAATCGGTGGCTCGATGCCAAAGGAAACTTCTGGCTTTTCGGTGGATACGGCGAATCATCGGGCGGGGTTCTTGGAAATCTGAACGACATGTGGATGTACAAGCCCTAGCTGCGGCGAAGTGCCTGCCGTTGCCTTCTGCCTTGCCTCGCCCAATGTGCACGATCTCCAGGGTTTCCTGAAAGTAACAACGAGGGGGCAGGGAATTCCTAAACTTCAGCTGTTCCAAGACCGGACTAACTTCCAACCATAGCGTCATTCGGAAACTGGCTTGATACCAGTGCTATTCCGGCTTGACATTCCCGAGGTACCATTTCATTATATGCACATTCTGTAACGGAGACCCCAGAACCGTCTGTTCTAGGTTGCTCTTACCCGCTTGCCGCGCTCCGGGTGAAAGGTTGTCTGCCTCATGAATCGCACACGCAACACTCCTTTTCTCGTGCTCTTGTCTGCTCTCTTCTTGCTTGCAGGTTTGCTGTCTCTGCGTGTTATGGCTGCACAACAATCCGCCGATCAGACCGATTCCAGTTCCACCAAGAAACCTTCTAAGCCCAAGCAGACCCCCGCCGCTGCTCCTGCTTCTACTGTGCCCACTCCGCCCGCGGCGAGCACGCCCGCGGCCAAGCCCTCCCCCGCTAACACTCCGGCGGCCAGCACTCCAGCCGCAAGCACTCCCGCAGCCGCCAAGCCCGCTGCCAAGCAATCGGCTTCCCCGGCCAAAACCAACAATATGGTCTGGGTGAACACCGATTCCGGCGTCTATCACAAGCCCGGCACCCGTTTTTACGGCAAAACCAAGCAGGGCAAATATATGTCGGAGGCCGATGCCATTAAAGCCGGCTATCGCGCCGCCGGAAAGAAATAGCTGTCGCTTCAACGCTCCTGTTATTTTGAAAACGTGTCATTCCGACCGGAGGGACGGCGCTCTTGGCTGTCCCAGAGTGGAGGTACGGTTTTCCATCGCACGGTTTTTGTGCGATGAATCACTCTTCAACTTCGGATTTTAGCTTTACTTATCCCGCAGGATCACTTCGCCGCGGCCCACCATCTGCTCGTTCAGCCAAAGCCGGTACTTGTAACTCCCTGCCTTCGTCCCTGCGACCGCTGGGCCGCTCAACAAGCGCATCCCCATCGGCGCCTGGAAAATGTTCGAGGAAAAGGGGCAGCGGTTGCTGTCGAACTCCACTCGCAGATTCCCCGCATCCGAGATCCAGCTCACCTGATCACCGGGATCGAGCACCACCACCTGAGGAATCAATCCGACCAACACCGGGCGTTCCGCCATGCTTGCTCCTTCGCACTCTTTCTCTGCGACGATAGCACATCCGTTCCCGTTGTTCCTATCTCTCCGGTTTCCTAGTGCCGCACAACGCCTTGACCCATGTCCCACGGCCCCGTAGACTTCTTATATAGAGCGTGGCGCTGAGCATTCGTCTTCTCTTGCGCTCATGAATCTTTTTAGCGGGATTTTCCCGCGCAGGAGCTGCTTGAATGGCCTCGGCCGCAAGATCCTTATCTGTTCCCTTACCTAACGGCGCGCGCCTTCAGCTTCTTTCCTGTATTCCCTTCGCCATCATGCATCTCGCCGCGCTGGCCATTTTCTTCGTGCCTTTTCACTGGTATTACCTGCTCGCCTGCTTCGCACTTTACGAAGTGCGCATGTTCTTCGTCACCGCCGGCTATCACCGCTATTTCTCTCATCGTTCCTTCAAGACCAGCCGCTGGTTTCAATTCCTGTTAGCCTTCATGGCCATGTCCTCTTCGCAGAAGGGTGTCCTCTGGTGGGCCGCTCATCATCGTCACCATCACCGCTATTCCGATCAGGAACTCGACCTGCACTCTCCCACTCTCTTTGGTTTCTGGTGGGCGCATGTGGGCTGGATTCTTTCCGACAAGTACGAGGGCACGCGCTTCGACTACATCGGCGACTTCGCCAAATTCCCGGAACTCCGCTGGCTCAACAAATACTATCTCGTGCCGCCCTTCCTTCTCGGTGCCGCCATCTGGCTCATCGGCGGATTCGGTTTCTTCGCCTGGGGTTTCTGCCTCAGCACCATGTTCCTCTGGCACGGCACCTTCACCATCAATTCGCTTTCGCACCTTCTCGGCAAGCGGCGCTTTCCCACCACCGATACCAGCAAAAACAATTGGGTGCTCGCCCTGGTCACCCTCGGCGAAGGCTGGCACAACAACCATCACTACTTCATGGCTTCGGCGCGCCAGGGCTTCTACTGGTGGGAAGTGGATATCACGTTCTACGCCTTGAAAGTGCTTTCCTGGTTCCGCATCGTCCGCGAACTCCGTAAAGTTCCAGAACACGTCCTCGCCGAAGGCCTGGCCTTCGACTCTGCTGCTGCCTCCGCCTGATTCCTTCTTCTCTCTTCTTGGTAGGGGCACAGGACTCCTGCGCCCCAAGTCCGCAAAATCTCCAATTTGTGGCTCCGTGCTTTTCTGCGCTTCTTACTATTCTGAATAAGAAAATGCCCTCGCTTTCACAAGGGCATTTTCTGTTCCTTTATCGGGTCAAACGATCTTAGATGCCTGCTGTTTCACGCGGCTTCTTGCATCTCGCTGAACGCCGCTCTTCCTACCGCCCGTGCCCGCCGGGCTTGCCGGAGCTCTCCTTTTCCTTTGGCGGCTTCGCTGGCTTGGAAGCCTTTGTATTCGATTTCGGCTTGTTGGAAGAGTTCGCGCTCGGTTTATCGCTGCCGGGCGAGTTTGTATTTGCATGCGACCCGTTCGAAGTATTCGTCCTGTTCGAGCTCGTCTTCGCTTCTTCGCTGGCCGCGTTGTTGGTACGCGCGCTCGGCGGACGATCTGTCTGTGCGGCATTGTGGATGTTACCCGCATTGTTTGGCGGGCGATTTGCATTCCCGCTGGCAGAACGCGCCGCTACTACTCCCGCTCCATGAAACTCACCAGGCCTCGCCGTTGCCGCCACCGCGGGCCGCCCGTGGTTTTCAGATGCGAGCATGCTGCGATCGCCGCGTGCTGCCTGCTCGTGCTGCGTCTGCAACGATGTGGCAGGCGTGTGATGTTCATTCTCGGCCGCGCGTTCCGCCGCTGTCGGCTGCGCGTTCACGCCGCCCTCGCCGCCATTAAAGCTGGTGCGATTCACGGTCGTGTTGTTGATCACCGTCCTGTTGACGTAAGTCGTGTGAATCACCGTCGTATCCACGTGCATCACCGCGGTGTTGTAGTGAAACACTCCGCCGCGCCATTCGCCGCCGACGAATCCTACGCCGCCGTACCCAAAGCCGTAGTTAATCCCTCCATAGAACCCCACGTGCGGGCCCCAATAGCCCCCGTGCCACGCATATACTCCGCCGCCCCAGCCCCAGTATCCTGGCGTCCACAGCAGCCCTGGTGTCGGCGCCATCACCCAAGTGCCTGGCACCCAGAAATAACCGTCCGGACCGTATGCCCAATATCCCGGCGTCCAGAGGTAGCCCGCGCCGGGGCAAATCGGCTGCGCGTACACGGGCAGCGCCGGTGGCCCGATGTGCACGGAAATGCCCACGGCGATTTGCGCGGGCGTAGTTGCAGGAATTGCCAGAATTGCCAAAGCTATGAAAAACAAATAAACATATTTCGCTCTACGTAGCATAAGTATCCCCTTGCACTCTCTCTCCATGAGTGCGTTTTTTGTTGGCCGCCGGGTTGTTCTGGGTTCAGCCTAAATCGTCTTTCAAGCGGCTTGTGCCATTAAACTCCAGCCTGTAAAGAAAGTTGCACTCCCCCCGCATCGCAATCAATTCTCATGATTTATGCGCTCTCCAGAGCAGCGGCGGTTTCGCTCTTCCTGTAGTGGCTGGCCTTCTGACTGGTTCCTGCGTCTCTCTTCTCTGCGCACTCAGCGCCTCTGCGTTATCTTTTCTCTTGGGTCGCTCTTCTCCGAGCCTCCTGATCGCTGATAACTGATAACTGATATCTGCTCGCGAATATCTGTTCGCCGATATCCATATCCCAACCGGTACAATTACTACTCTCGTGCCTAGTACCGCAGTTTGAACCTTGACGCTCCCCACAGGAGGAGTAGCCTATGCGCAAAGGCCTACTTTTCGGCGGAGATTTCCCATGACTCCCTCTCTCCGTGTCGTCACATTGATTCTTGTCTGCGCCCTGTTTGTGCCTGGCATCTGCCGCGCACAAAACAAAACTAAAGATAAGGTGTCGGATGTCGAAGCAGCCCAAACCTCCACCGGAATGAAGGGAACGCCGGTAAAGAAGGCTCCCGTTCTCACCGACGACGACATCGGATTGCTCGTAGCGCGCCAGCCAGCCAAATCCACCGAGGTCGCCAAAACGGAGCCCGCCGCAAAGGATTCTCCCGCAATCCCGCAAGATCCCGAGCAGCGCATGGCGGAAATTGCCGCCCTCGAACTGCAGATCAAAGACAAGCAATCCAAGATGCACCTGCTGATGCAAATGTTCGTCATCGACGAGGAAGCCTTCCTCAAGGACCCCACCGGCTCCTTGGAGAGCGACGACGCCCACGCCAAACGCCGCTTCGAGCAGGACGAATTGCTCCGCGAGGGCAAGGAGCTCGGCCAATTGAGCGCCAGGCTCGACTTGCTGCAATCTGTCGCCGCCGAAAAATCCCCCCCGCCCAAGCCTGTCGCTTCCAATTAGCCGCACCTCTCTCTCCCTTTCCCCGACTGGTCTGTTCCTCTGTAGTGGCCGCCTTCTGCCTGCCCACCGAAGGAGGGAGGCGCGTTGTCTGCGTCCCGGATGGGTTTGCGGGGCGGGCACTCTCGCCTTCCCCCTCAATGTCATCCCGAGCGGAGCGACCCGATTGTTTCTTCCGCGCCGCACTATGGCGCTTCGGGTCGCGCAGTCGAGGGATCTCTCCGCCACCTCACCGCTATAGTCGATCCCCCACGACGAAACATCAAAACCTGTCATCCCGCCTGCCCTGAGCGGAGCCGAAGGGACCGGAGCGACCCGATTGTTTCTTCCGCGCCGCACTATGGCGCTTCGGGTCGCGCAGTCGAGGGATCTCTCCTCACTCCTTGGGGAGCTCTCTGTCCGCCAGGCTGGCAAACGTGTAGTAGAATAGCCTCCACATCAGGTATTCGAGCGTCATCGCACGGAATGAGATCCCCAGCCTATGCCGATCGACATCCAAAGACTGCACGAGGGCGCAGGAGTTATCTATAACTGCCGTGGTACGATGACCTTTAAGGATTTCTATGATGCCAGCAGCGGCTTCCTGGACTTTCCGGAAGAGCTCAAGAAGTGGCGATACGCGATCGTTGATCTCACCGCTGTGGAAGGCATGAAGCTGAATTATGACGAAGTGGCCTCCATTGCAGAGCAGAACAAGCGCCTCGCGGCAGGCACCACTCCAGGAACGCTCGTTGCTCTGAGCTCTCCCAAGGATTTGGGTTTTGGTATCGCGCGCATGTGGGAAGCGCTTGTGGAACAAGTGGGATGGGAAACGCAGACCTTTCGTTCCCGCGCCGAAGCCGCGCAATGGATTAAGAAGCGCGCCAAACAAAAATTCGGCATCGATCTGGGAGACATCCCCTCTCCTGCCTGAATCACACTGCTTGCCCGCCTCAGTTTATCCGTCATCCCGAGCTTCGAGGGATCCCTCTGCCTCCCCCGTCAGGGCACGACTTCAGTCGTGCCAAGAACCGCGCCCAAAAACAAACTCCCCCAAATCCTCTTTTCCTCCCCAAGTTGCCGTCCCACCCAATCGCCCTGGCAGTTCACTTGCTGAGGTTTCCATGGATTCTCTTCATCCCTTCAAGGACTTTGAGGGCAGCTTCGTCGAACTGTCAGTCAGGCTCCCTCGATGATGCGACAAATGGAAAAACAGTCGAATCGCCGTCTGCGGGGAGACGTAATCTAGCACTCGTGCAATCTGAATCTCTGCCCATTCCTCGTTTTCTTTTGCCTCTTTTGCCTCCTTCACAGCTTGAGTTATAACCCTAGTCAAACGGTCTTTGGCCTTCAGTCCCGGCCAAGTGAGTTTTTCGTGCTCCGGTTTCGCACCCATCCGTTGCAGGCATGATTTTCGTTTCCTGTCCATGATCGCGAGCCCCCTCTCAAAAGCACGGTTTACGTGATGTTCTAGTTTAGAACATTTTCAGCACGTGCAAGGGGTAGTCTCTTGCCTGTGAGCAAGAAACCTTTGCGCAAAAATATTGTCGGCGAGCGCGTGGCTGAAGGGCGTCAAGCGTGCAAGCCGGTACTGACCCAGGATGCTCTCTCGGGGAAACTGGCTCGGCTCGGGATCCAACTCGACCGGGCCGCGATTGCGAAAATAGAAAATAACCACCGCCATGTTCTTGACTACGAACTTAAAGCGATTGCGAGAGCACTTGCCGTCGACGTGAACTGGCTGCTTGGAGAAGAAGAGAGGTGAAAGACCCTTCCTCCCAACTTCGCTCTGCAACGCGGCGGGCCAAATCCGACGTTGCGAACAAACTCGTGAGTATGTTTCTTCACGAGTTGAGCCGCAAGGTCAGCCAAAAGTGGCCGATTAAAGCAGATGGCGAAGAGTACGAAGAACTGGTACGAAGGGTATTTAATAACCGCTGCCCATATTGCTCTTGCGACCTCGCAACGACAACCTGTGTGATTGAGCATCTCGACGGGATGAATCAGTACCGAGCGGGCCTCCACGTCCCAGGCAATGTATTGGTGGCGTGCAGAAGATGCAACGGTGAAAAGCGACGGGACGATTCGTCAAAAGTACTTTCGCTTGCAAGGTCCGGCTGGGAGTCGTTCTTATCTCATGACGGTACCCATTGCGCCCCATCCTGCCGCACTTGCTTGTATTGGAGGACAATTTGGGAAGACGAGAAGGAGCGTGGTGTCCGACTGAATGAAAACTTGGAGAGAATTCGTTCTTTTCGTCGCGAATTTCCTGAATTTGAAAGAATTCTCCCCTCCCTCACAGAGACGCTCCCAACGTTGTTGACGAAGCTCTATGTCGAATGCCAAAGCTTTGCCGAGGTCGAGATCAAATCTCTTCTGGAAAGGTTTGAGCAAACGTCGGCCACGCGGATTTGACCAGTTGCTCCAGAGCAATATTCCGACTTGAGTTAGCCTCCGGCGGGTGGCCAAGAGGTGGACGTTGGGTGCCGCATCCTTTGGGTTTGGTTTACAAAGGGTGCGATTCTTGACTTCTCTTCAGCCGCTGGGTCACCTCGCCCCTTCACTGCCCCATGTTCAGCGCTTCACTTGGCACATTCCCGCCAGATGGCGCTCACCGTTCCGTGATGGTTCGCCGTTTCCCCCCGCGGATAGAGGTTCTCCGCTTTCTGCGTAAGGCAGCGCGTGTAGGCCGGATCTCGAAGCGTACGCCTTCCGCTTCCTGCAAATAGGCCACGATCTCGAACAAATTGCGCGCCTGAGGGTTGCCACGCGGACCGAGCATCCGCATCAGACTCTTCGCTGAGCGGCGGGTAACGTCGCTCAGTTTCTTAAACCCAACGGTGGCGTTGATAAAATCGCGCAGAATGATCTTTCCGGTTTCTAAGTCGCCGGAAAGAAAGTTCTCGATTCCTTCCCGAAGAAGCGCCTTCCGGAAACCAGGATCACGTTTTGCGCGCGCCCGGATGGTTTCCTTGAAATCTCGTGTTAAAGCCATGGCTGTCACCCTCCTGTCCCTTTTCGTTGTTTGTAGTCTTGCCACCGCGCCAATGCCGTCTGGATGTCTTCCTGCTGGCGTTTCTTCGTTCCGCCCCCGACCAGGATCACCAGCCGCTCGCCATCTTTGCCGAAGTAAATTCGGTAGCCCGGGCCAAAATTAATCCGGTATTCGTGAACACCGGCCCCAACGCTCTTAGCGTTGGAAAAATTGCCTTGCTGCATGCGTGCCAGAGCAGTCGCCACCTTGGCTGCCGCCTCTCTGCTCAGGCGGTTAAACCAGTCGGCGTAGGGACTCCTCCCCAAACGGTCAAGGTATTCGCGTACTTCGACCATGTCCAATGGTAACACATGCGGTACCATTGTCAAGGCTGCCCCTCATTGGCGGGGGCCCGCACCGTAAAGGGAAAGTAAATTCTGGGTGCCCCGTTCCCGTAGTTTCAGGGAGGGTCTTGGGCGACCTTCCCTTTACGAGCCTGAGCGTTCTCTGCGTCTCTGCGTTATCTTTAAGTTCCTGTTTCCTGATCGCTGATATCTGGTCGCTGATAACCTCTCTCTCCGGACCAGTACCAGTTTCGAATGTAGTACCCATTAAATAATGATAGACAAACGGTAAATAATGTGCTAAGCTCCACCTGCTATGCTGAGGGGACGCTGCACCTGTACCATTTCGGAACGCCTCACACCCTCGCTTTCACTCCGCCTGCTCGCCACTAGCCACCCGCCACTCGCCACTTCCTCGTTAACTCCTTTGTTTCCCCTACATCCGAGAAATTCTCCCGTAAGTCCAATTATTCCCCTACATACGCAAAAACAGGGGGGTGGGGCCGACCTTTTGCGTGACGCGTTCTCCCCTAACTCTTTTGTTTTCTCTCGCCATAGTAACTATATACTACACTATACGAATAATAAGATTGTCGGCGCGCCGACATATTGCACATGGCTTGCAACTGGCGCAGGCACCCTCAAGAACGGCTCGTCCCAAAAGGAGGGGCCCTACACAAACTGTGAACTGTCGTCTGTGAACTGTGAACAAGACTCGCCAAAACATGCGTTTTACAGGGAAATAATCAAATATGTCGGCGCGCCGACATATTTGATCCCGCGCACAAGCAGAAAATTGCAGAGCCTGCCCGCCTCAGAAGGCGGCCTCTACAAAAACTTTCAACCGCTTTTGCCTTTCTTCTCCGCTCTCTTACTGGCCACTAGCCACTGGTCACTTGCCACTAAGTCAAATGTCGGCGCGCCGACATTTCCCTTTCTGCCCCTCCGGTCCTCATCCCAGCCACCCCCCATCCAATTTGACCGTTGCGCTCGCCTCCTGCCTGGGTCACACTGGAGTTCCCGCCGTACTCCAGCGACTCCCCGAAGTACGAACCTGCGGGCCATCCTTGTGGATTCATAAGGATCCGTAAAGGAGCATTCATGACCAATCCAATTGGTGAACTCAAGCCTCCCGTACGTTTAATGATGACTCCCGGGCCGTCTTCGATGGACCCGCGCGTCTACAGGGCCCTCGCCACTCCGCTTGTGGGGCATCTGGACCCGTGGTTCCGTGGCTGCATGGACGAGACGCAAGTCCTGCTGCGCCAGGTTTTCCAGACCGAGAATCGCATTACGTTTCCGCTCTCGGCTTCCGGCTCTGGCGGCATTGAAGCCTCTGTGCTGAATTCTTTGGAAGCCGGCGATGAGGCCATCTGCTGCGTGAACGGCATGTTCTCGCAACGCATGTACGTCATCGCGGGACACACGCCCGCTAATGTGCACCTCGTCGAAGCGCCCTACGGCAAGCCGGTGGACCCCGAAGATGTGCGCAAAGTGGCCAAGGGCCGCAAGATTAAAATGATTGGTCTCGCTCAGGGAGAAACTTCCTCGGGCGTGATCACCAACATCGATCCCTTCCGGCAAGTGGCCGATGAATGCGGCGCGCTGCTGGTGGTGGATGCGGTGGCTTCGCTAGCTGCGGTGCCGTTGAACATTGATAAGCAGCGCATTGACATCTGCTTCAGTGGCTCGCAGAAAGCGTTGAGCGCGCCGCCGGGGATGTCTCCTATCACGGTGAGCCCGCGCGCCGAAGAAGTGTTCCGCACGCGCAAGACGAAGGTGCAGAGTTGGTACTTCGATCTTTCTACGGCGATGAATTACTGGGGCAAGGATCGCCTGTATCATCACACACCGCCGATTTCCCTAATTTACGCGCTGCGTGAAGCGATGCGCATCGTTCTCGAGGAAGGGCTCGAGCCGCGCTGGGAACGTCACCGCCAGAATCAACTCGCGCTCATCGCGGGTGTGGAAGCCATGAACCTGACGCCATTTGTGGATAAGCCGGCCGACCGCCTGCCCACCGTCACTGCGGTCAAGATTCCCGCGGGCGTTGACGATGCCAAGTTGCGCAATCAGCTCCTCGACGAGTTCAACATCGAAATCGCCGGCGGCATTGGCGCGACCAAGGGACAAATCTGGCGGCTCGGCTTGATGGGCTTCTGCAGCCAGAAGCAATTCGTGCTGGAATTGCTGGGCGCGCTGGACAAGGCCTTGATTGACCAGGGTCACCGCCACGAACCCGGCGCCGGAGTGGGCGCCGCCATTCGCCACTACAGCCACGCGGAAGCACCTGCGCTGGTGGGGCGGTAAACGCCGCACTTCTCGCGGCGGGATTGACAGTCGCGCTAGGCTATTGAACACTAGTTCTTCGACTGAGAGCAACGGGATGAGGAGCGAACGTGCCTAGCGTACCTGTGCTTGCCAACAACGGCGCCATGAACCAGTTCATTGGCGCATTTGAAGTGACCTCGAAGTTGAGCGGTCACGTTTATAGCTGCAGTTTTTCGCACATCTGGAACGCCATTGCCACGCGCCACAGCGACACCATTGACGCGAAATTCGTGGTGGACGGCGAAGGGCGCATCGTGGGGCTGGCGCACACGGCGTTTGTGGACTTCCGTGCAAAAGCCGGACGCGACCTGACCGACCGTGAGGCGAGTTTCGTGGCTGCGGAATTTTTGCGCGAACGGCTGGAAGAAGAAGATGAGCGGCCGCTGTATGACGTTCCCCACGACGAAGTGAAGCGCTTGATCGCGATGATCGGCATCAAGTAGGAACAACCCCAAAATAATTGCGAATTCAGACGGCAGGTGCGGCCTCGTCCTCGGCGCGGAAGGCGGCGAGGCGTGGATGATGCAAACCATCGCGCCGCACGAAATGGATTACCAGCAGCAGTAACAAAGCTCCAAAGACCATGACGGCAGTTGCGGCTTGCAAGCCGATTTGCAAGTCGCTGATGTCTGAAATGCGCCCGATTAACATTGGTCCGAGCGCGCCAAAGAGTTGCGTGGCAAACATATAGACGCCGATGGCCGTGGCGTGTGCGCGCTGCGGGGTGAGATCGTGGAGCACCGCGGTGGTCGGGCCGTGATACCACGACATGAAATACATGGCGACAAAGAATCCCGAGAGCACCATCCACTTTTCGTCGGACTGAATGGCCAGCAACAGGAACGGCGTGGCCACCAGGAAAGCACAGGCGATGACCAGGATGCGGCCATACTTCAGCCGTTTTTGCAGACGGTCCGCAATGTATCCTCCGGAAAGCGCTCCCAGGACGGAGGAGAGCAGGGCAATGATGGCCAAGGAAAGGGAAGCTTCCTTGAGGCTGAAGTTCTTGTAGTTCATGGCGTAATCAATGCCCCAGGTAACGAACGAAACGCTGGAGAAGGTGATGCAGATGCCCGCCGCGATCATGGCCACGAAAGCGGGTACGCGAAGAAGTTGCAGAGGGCTGACGGCTTCCGAACGAGGCCGCCGCGAAGGCTCCTTGAGTTTGAGGGCGGATAGACCGGGGAGTATTCCAATCACGCCCATGATGATAAAGGCGTGCTGCCAGCCGTGTCGCGCTCCCATAATGCCACCAAGCGCCAGACCGGCGACGCCGCCAAGAATCATCCCCGAAGCAAAAACGGCTTGGGCCATGGCGCGATTGGCCCTGGAGAAAGAATCGGAGATAAGGGATTGCGCAGCCGGGGCATAGGCGGCTTCGCCGACACCGACCAGCCCACGCGACACGAACAGGAGAAAAAACGTGGGAGCGAAGCCACTGGCGATGGCGGCGATACTCCAGAACAGCACGCCGGCGGCAATGATCTTAGGCTCACTAAAACGGTCGGCGAGGTAACCGGAAGGGATGCTGGCAATCGCCAGAATCACCAGAAGCACCATTTGCAGGGAACCGAGCTGGGCGTCGCTCACGCCAAAATGTTGGCGCAGCAGGGGGACGAGAGGATTCAGAACCTGGCGGTCGGCGAAGTTGACAAAATTGATTAAAGCAAGTACAGCAAGGAGACGAGCCTGCGCAAGCGTGAACGGGATTTTGCGAATGGGCATACCGTCTACAATCCTCGCGCAGACGACCTGGTAAGTTAAGAACCCTTTGGGGTTCGCATCGATATGAACCGGGTGGATTATATAACGCACATGACAGAAGCCACACGAAACACAACAACGAGTGACCGGTTAACCACGGTCCTTTCTTACGGAGCATTGCTCCTGATGGGCTACCTGGTGTTCCGGATCGTGGAGCCGTTTGCCAGGCCGCTGGCGTGGTCGGCGATCTTTGCGATTTTCTTCTACCCTGCATACACGAAGCTACTGAAGAAAACTTCGAAAGGGCGGGCGGCGGCGTACTGTACGCTTGGTGTGACCTTACTTTTGATTGTGCCGTCTTTACTGGTGCTGTGGTATGCGGCACGAGAAGCCGTCGGCGCTTCGGCACAAATGCAGGCAGCGATCAGCAAGGGTGCAGTGGGGCTACCTACTCATTTGACGGATTGGATAAGGCACCGGCTGCCGGAGGCGTGGCGCGGTATGGACATCGTTGAGCCACTCCGGCAGGGAGCAGAAAAGGTCGGGTCGTATCTGGCAAACAGCGTAGGTTCATGGGTAAAGGATTTGTTTTCATTTTTTCTCCACCTCTTCATTCTGCTGTTTGCGCTGTTTTTCATGTTCCGCGATGGCGAACAGTTCGTCCGCGCGCTGCGGCACCTGATCCCGTTTGATCCCGAGATTCAAGACGACATGCTGAAAGAATCGCATGACCTGATTTTTGCGAGTGTCGCCGTGGCCGTGTTGATCGCGGCGATCCAGGGAGTCCTGGGAGGGACGGCCTTTGCTTTGACGGGGCTGGGGGCGCCTGTGTTCATGGGTGTGGTGATCGCCCTTTCTTCGGTTGTGCCGGTGGTAGGTTCGGCGCTGATTTGGGTGCCGGCGGCGCTGTGGCTGGGAATCAACCACCATTGGGGGAAGGCGCTGCTCATAGTGGCCATCTGTGGCGTCGTTGCAGGAGTGCTGGATAGCCTGGTGCGGCCGCTGTTTATGCGCAGTCGCTCGCGGTTGAACGAGCTGCTGCTGTTTATCAGTATCCTTGGCGGGCTGGACGTTTTCGGCATGCTGGGATTGATCATCGGACCGACCATCATGGCGGCGGCCCAGGGGGTGTTCCGCGTGTACATGGAGCACCGCGACCAGATCGAGAAGGAGACTGCGTAACTGAAAGCGTAACGCCTAGGGTAAATTCCGCCCTTCGCGCAACGCTCTATGCTAGAGTACGCCCTCGAATGAGTGTGACAACCGAAAAGACGATGAGCATGCCGACAGAACTGCCTGCCGAAAAGTTGCGGTGGCGTTGCGAGCTTTCGCGCATACCCTTTGAAACAACCGCGCAGGCGCAGAAGCGTGAAGGATTCGTGGGGCAGGAGCGCGCGCTGCGAGCCCTGAAGATGGGCGTGGAACTGTCCGCGCCGGGCTACAACGTGTTTGTGTGTGGATTGGCGGGCACCAGCCGCGGCGGCACAATCGCGCAAATGATCGAGGATTTGCACCCGGCCACCAAACCTTCGCTGGACCGCTGCTACGTCAATAATTTCAAGATACCGGACCGGCCGCGCCTGCTCTCCCTGCCGCGCGGCTCGGCGAACGTGTTCAAGAAAGACATGCAGGCGGGTGTGGATTTCCTGCGGCGGCGAATTCCCCAGGTGTTCGAAGGCGAACCATTCCAGCGGCAGAAAGGGCGAATCGTCGAACGCTTTTCCGTGCGCGAAAAGGAGTTGATGGACGATTTCACGCGGCGCATTGCCCGCGAACAGTTTGCGCTGGGGCATATGCAAGTGGGAGCTGTCGCGTTGCCG
Source organism: Candidatus Acidiferrales bacterium (assembly GCA_963702915.1). GTDB lineage: Bacteria > Acidobacteriota > Terriglobia > Acidiferrales > UBA7541 > Acidiferrum. Next base: position 2,731,767 of record OY969770.1, on the reverse strand, counting down.
GAGATATTCCCGGTGCTGGAAGGGCAGATGGTGCCCATTGAGGATATCTCCAAGATGGTGCACGAGGGGAAACTCGAAACGGGAGTTGCGGAAGAGATTGAGCGGAAGTACGAGCAGTTCCGGCAGGAATTCACGGTGGTCTATCGGAAGACGCTGACGCTTTCGCGGGAATTGGCCAGCGAACTGAGTTACCTGGAGCAGGAAGCAGCTTCGGTGCTGGTGGACGGAGTGATCGAGGAGTTGAAGGAGAAGTATCCCGGCGACGGAGTCTCCGAATATCTGGAAGAGGTGCGGCATCACCTGCTGGATAACCTGGGACCGTTTAAGGAGCGCGAAGGGGAAGAAGAGCAATCCGGAGAGCCGCCGGAAGTGATGCAAAAGATGCCGGGGCCGGAGCGGGATCCATTCCGGGTGTACAGCGTGAATGTAATTTTGTCGCACAACAGCGAGAACGATTCTCCGGTGATTTTCGAGACCACACCAACGTATGCCAATCTGTTTGGGACCATTCAGCGAGCCTATGACGCGCGTGGGGGCTGGACCAGCGATTTCATGGATCTGCGCGGCGGTTCGCTGCTGCGCGCCGACGGCGGCTTCCTGATCATGTATTCCATTGAAGCGCTTTCAGAGCCGGGCGTGTGGCGAGCGTTGAAGCGCACGCTGAACCATAATCGGCTGGAGATACAGCCGGTTGAGGCTTTCTATCCTTTTGCAACCACGGCCTTGAAGCCGGAGCCGGTGGAACTCAACGTGAAGGTGATCCTGATCGGGGATCGCGATTTGTACGAAATGCTGTACGAGTACGAAGAAGACTTCCGGAAAATTTTCAAGGTGCGCGTCGAGTTTGACGAAGAGATGCCGTTGAGCGATGGCGTGATCGAAGAATACGCTGGGCGGCTGCGGGCTCTCAGTGAAAAAGAGAATCTGTTTCCGTACGATCGTGGAGCCTTCGCGGCGATTCTGGAGTACGGTGTGCGCAAGGCGGGGCGACGAAACAAAGTGACGGCGCGCTTTGTGGATATTGCCGATCTGGCGCGCGAGGCGCACTACACGGCGGCTGCAACGGGAGAGAATGTGGTGCGTGCGGCGCATGTGCGGGCGGCGATTGCCTCGAAGATGGAGCGTCACAATCTGATCGAGACGCGTATACGGGAGATGATCGAAGAAGGCACGTTGCTGGTGGACCTGAAGGGCGCGTGCGTCGGTCAGGTGAATGGGCTGAGTGTGCTGGAGATCGGGGGGTATGCGTTCGGCAAGCCCGTACGCATAACGGCGAGCGCGGCGCTCGGCAAAGCAGGACTCATCAATATCGAGCGTGAAGCGAACCTGAGCGGCAGGTTTCATGACAAGGGCGTGCATATTATCGCGGGATATTTGCGAAGCTGCTTTGCAAAGGACAAGCCGCTTTCGCTAGCAGCCAGCATCTGCTTCGAGCAATCGTATTCGGGGGTGGACGGGGATAGCGCGAGCTCGACGGAAATTTACGCGCTGCTTTCGGCGCTGGCGGAGCTTCCACTGCGGCAGGATATTGCGGTGACTGGTTCGATGAACCAGCGGGGCGATATTCAAGCCATCGGCGGCGTGAATGAAAAAATCGAGGGATTCTTCGATACGTGCCGGATCGAGGGCTTGACTGGAACCCAGGGCGTGATGATTCCAGCGGCAAACGTCGAGGATCTGATGCTGCGCGAAGACGTGCTGGAAGCCGTGAAGAGCGGGAAATTCCATATCTGGCCCATCGGGCGGGTGGAGCAGGGAGTAGAACTGCTGACAGGGGTTTGCGCCGGACAAAGAAATGGGGATGGCGGATTCGAGAAAGAAACAGTGTTTGCGCGCGTGGACCAGCGCTTGCGCGATATGGCCAAGACGATGAAGGAATTCGAGTGAGATGCATCTGCCGCAAGCAGCGCCCGCCAGGAAAACAGTAGGCAACCGGAAATTCAGGGAGCGGGAGAAGGGCTGGGAGCGAGATAGGCTCTGCGGTGATTTACACGGTATTCGAGTGGCTTCCCCTTGTTTGATTCATCCAATAAATTCACCTTCACTTTGATTTGATGAACGGCGCCATCGGCAACGGGCGGCTGGAAGGCCATGCTGTATTCGTGGCGGACGAGTTGCGCAATCTGGCGGTAGGTTTCCTGAAACGCTTTGGCGTTTTCCGGGAAGAAAACGCGGCCGCCAGTTGCATCGGCAATCGCCTGGAGCCGCGCATCGGCGTCGGCAAAACCCTGCTGCGCCTGCTGGACCTTGGCGCGACCGCCCTCTTTGCCGTTTCGCAGAGGCGCGCTGAGAGAGACGCAGAGAATGCGCACGTCGCCGGTCTGCAGTCGGGGCTGCAATGAATCGATGACAGCGCTCGAGGAAGTGTCCACGCCAGTGGAGAGCAAAACGATGGTTTTCTTGCCGGGGACCCGCGCAAGCCAATCAAGAATGGTGTTCAAGCTGGCGGAAAGATTCAACTGGCCAAATCCAAGATTGAAACGAATGTCACCAAGGGCGTCTTGCGCGGTGCCTTTGTCGGGGCTGAAATCGAGCAGAGCAGAAGGCGCCTCGCTATAACTGGCGACGGCGACGCGGTCACCGGGAGAGAGGCCTTGCAGAAGCGCGCTGGCAGTGTAGAGATGCACGTCCTGTAGGAAATAAACCGCTGGGCCAGCTTCGACGAGAAGAAGAACTTGTGCGGGGTCATCTACGGACGCGAATTCGGTGATGGGTTGTTCCGCGTCATTATCGAAGATGCGGAAGTCTTCGCGGCGCAGGCCTTCAACGAAATTGCCGCGAGCGTTGGTGACGATGACGCCGACGTTTACTCGAGTGACGCTGATGCGGATGGTTTGCGGCGGAGCGGTCGGAAGGTCCTGCGCGGGGAGGGACAAGGCGACGACAAGAAAGAGCGGGAGAATGAGGAAGAAGCATTGAACACGGGCGCAGAAGAATTTGTGTTGATGATGAACGCAAAAGGCAAGAACCAGATTTGACGCCTGGGTGACTGGGGCGCAGGAATCCTGCGCGCCTAAACCAGATTGCTTATTCGAGCCACTCGTCAAAATGAACTCCCTGACCGTCTTTCCATGATGCGCCCAGCATGGAATGAAGATGGCGGGGGAAAACCGTGGGATTGACGGAATCGAGCCAACCCGCCGGTTTGGAAGTGGCTTGGGAAGCCTTGGGGTCTTTTGCTTGAGCAGCCTTGTTGGCGTCAGCGATCCATTTTTCCTTCGCCGCGGACCAATCCACCTTTTGAAAATCGAAGTAAGAAAAACCGTTAATTTTCTCAGGAAACCGCTTGCGGGCGTCGAAGAATTTTTGAGGAAGCGAAGGGACGATATTGGTGGCTCGCTGCGCAACGGCAGCGTGGAGCGTCTCCGCCTTGGGTGCGGCTAACAGGAAATCTGGCGTCAACGCGAGATGATAAAAATTCCATTGGGCCACGCCCGCGGAGCTTTGTCCGCCGCGCAAGGAAATCTTCAAGTATGTGGTGGAGCCTTCATTGCGCTCCGAGGTAATCTGATCGCCCAAAATAGTGCGAAGTAATTTCAGGGCCCCAGGTTTGTCGTGAATACCGAGGAGAAAAACCTGTTTCGTGTTGTCGAGGGCGGGGCTGGTTTGGAAAGATCCTATTTCGCCAGTGGTGAGGGTCAAGGCATCACCCAGGGGCATGCCGATACGCGTCTGGATGGCTGTTTCGAGGGGACTCAGAATCTTCGCGGAATCCTTGCCACCGGCGGAGAAGGCGCGCTTAAGGGTTTCGTAGATTCCTTGGAAATTGATTTGGGCGTCGCTGATCGAAACAGTATCTGGAGAGAAGAACGAGAGGAAGGCGGGATTCGCTTGCCCCTCGGACCAGATGTCAAATGGTGTGCCGGGAGATGCGTCGCCGAGAATTGCGCCCTGCATGCGGGTACTGGGGCCTTCGAAGGAAAGGCGGCCGGCGAGAACGTGGATGGAATCGAGCTTGATGGCTTTGAGCGCATCGCTCACTGGCTTGAGCTGAGTATTTGAGTCGACGGCGAAATCCTTTAATTCCGGGATGCGGAGGAAGACTTCGAGGGTGCTGCCCGCGAGAACAGGCTTGGCCTCCTGATAGGCGGGAGTCTGCGCCAGGTTTGCAGAGTCGCCCTTGCCTCCAAGGCGTTTCAGGATTTCCTCAAAGACGGGGAGTTCACTGGCGCTGACGGCGAACTTGCCGGTTTCGGCCCAGTAGTTAATGCCGGACTTGCGCTCGACTTTCAGAGCGGAAACTCCGGAGACCATCAGCGGCGTTAGCTTGGGAATTTCCGCGTTGGTAGCACGCATGCGAAGAACGGCTTTGGTGAGCAGTTCTTCCTTCCCGGAACGATCATAGACAAAGAACATGCCGTTCCATGCGGACGCGGACTTCGCGGAAGCGGCTTTTGCGGCATCGGACTTGGCGGGTGCGGAGTCCAGACGCGGCAGGTAGCCGAGGACGAAGGGATTATCGAGCAGGGAAGCATACTGAGTGATCTCTTCGCGAGAAAGTTTGGAATTGTCTGCCGGCTTTTGTGAAGCGCTCAACAGAGATTCAAGGAAGCTGGAGCGCGCGGGAACGAAATCGGGATCGTCCCAGAGGCTTAAAAGGGCATTGCTCTTGCGAATATCTTCGGAGGGGGTGCCGCGCCAAATGAGATAAAAAGTAGTTTTCGCGGGAAGTTGGGCGGGCTCCAGCGGAGACTGTGCAGAGGAGCAGGACGCGAAGAGAAGTGAGGCAGCGAGCAGAGAAAGAGATAGGGAGCGAGAGAGAAGAGCGCGCATGGAAAGGACCCTCCGCACCGGAAAGAATAGAAGCTGAACTCATCGTAGCGTCGGGACCCGAGAGACGAAAGACATGTTGCCGAGGGAGTTTCCAGAAAAAAGAACAGCACGGGAACAATGCTAACTGCAAGAATTGCGGGAATGGCAATGGCAAGGAAGAGGAGAGGATAGATGCAGCCTGGGTTGATGGGGCGCAGCAATACTGCGCCCCTACTGGGAAAGATCAGGGTTTCGCGGCGGCAGCAGGAGCTGGAGCGGGGGTGGGGGCCGGGGCTGGGGCGCTGGCTCCGGCTTCCTTGGGTGTCGCGAGGTAGCCGGTCAATTGATTCTTGCCGACGTCGAAAACGACGATTTCGTAGGGGAAGAGCCGGGCGCTGCCCTTGACGTAGAACTGCACGGGTTCACCAGCGGTCTTGTCCTTCTTTTCGATGGCTTTATCATCCACGAGGACGGTCATGGTGTATTTGGATTTTTTGGGGTCGGTTTTGTTGAGGGACATTTGAACCGGGCCGACGCGCTGCGGGGTCTTGGACTTCTGCAGGGTGAATTCATAGTAGTTGCGATCGCCCCTGCGCTTGAGTTCCTCGAGATCATCGTGATTGCGGGCGATGAGCCCGCTCATGACGTTCATGTCGCCCATGGAGCGGTCGAGTTTGGACTTCGTTGCTTCGAGGTCGCTCTTGGTGGACTCGATGTCTTTTTTCGCGCCGCTGACATCCGTGGCGACGGCGCCGATCTTGGCTTCACTTTCCTTCTGTGCCGCAGTGATCTCCTCGGAGAGCCGCTGATCAGAGGCGGCTTGGGCCTTGCGGATGCCTTCCGCGCGGCTCCTGGCGTCGGCGAGTTCCGCCTGGGTCATGCCGATTTTTTGTGAAGTGACGTCCATCTGTCCCTTGAGTTCCGCGAAGCGCCCGTTGGCTTGCTCGAGTTGCGCGGTGAGAATCTTGTTCTGCTCTTCGGCTTTGGCGAGTTCCTGTTGCATGCGCGCCTGCGCGGAATAACCGGCGTAGGCCAACAGGGCGACGGCAAGAATCAGGACGACGAACAACACGGGAATCCAGCGGGGTGTGCCCATGTTTTCGTAGCGGTAGGACTCCTGCGGATCCGGTACGTTTGGAGAAATGCTCATTCTCCCTCCTCAGAAATGAAAGTCATGCATGTGCATCGATGACATAAGGATTATGCAATTTGTTTCGCGACAAGTCCATCGGGTCAACGGGAATTGCCGGGGCGCCCGCGGCGAGGCGGGCGAGAAGCGAAGCGCTCTGGCCAGCGGGCGAAGACGGAAGTGTTGAGGCCGCCGCGAGGAGTGAAATCGCCTTTAACGACGCACCATTCTGGGCGCATAGCCTTCACAAGGTCATGGAGGATTTTGTTGACGGCATTTTCGTAAAAGATGCCCAGGCTGCGATAGGCGAGCAGGTACATTTTCAGCGATTTGAGCTCCACGCAGGATTTGCGCGGCTTGTACTGGATGGTGATGGTGCCGAAATCGGGCAGGCCCGTCTTGGGGCACACGGAGGAGTATTCCGGAAAGCGCGTGGTAATGACATAGCCGGCAAACTGGTTGGGCCAGACTTCCAACTTGGGTAGAACGGCGGAGATACCTGCCCGGGCATGAGCATCGGTGTAGTTAACCATCGCGAGCCTCCAGGGCTATTGTACCTGTGAATATGGTGCGTTGTTTCTCTGTTGTAGCAACGTGAATTTGTCACCCTAATGGCAACATAAATCTGTCACCCCTCTGGGAGGGCGGAGTGGTCCAGGCGAGTGTCGCCGTAGTAGAGGGCGACGCGGCCATCGAGCGCTTGGTAGATGTGCACTTTGGCGCCGGCGAAGCTGAAGCGGCGGGCTTGTTGGGGGATCTGGAAGCGGCGGCCTTCCCACTGCACGACGTTGTCGTTGCTGACGGTGCGTTCATGCACGAAGCAGCAGATGCGCGCGAGATTTTCTGGAGCGGGCCGCCACGCAGTGGTGGCTTCACCAGGTTGCCGGGCGAATCGGCGATTGTAATCGGCGATGAACTTGCGCAGCACGGCGTTGGCGGAGTCGAGGTCCTGAGCGCCAGCCAGGCGGAGTTCGCTGCACAGGCGATCCTGCAGCACGCCCCAGAGGCGTTCGACGCGGCTTTTGGCCTGCGGGCTATTGGCGGCGATGAAGGAGACGCCCAGTTGTTCCAGGGCGCGGCCGAACTGGGTGGGCTGGCGCTTGCCAGCGAGTTGTTCTTCGATCGACCAGGTGTCGTCATTGCGCACGAAGATGCCGCTGTGATCGCCGTAAAAAGCCAGGGGCACGCCGAAGCGGCGCAGCAACTGGCGCAGCAGGCAGAGATAGCCGAACGCGGTTTCTGTGGGGAAGAATTGCGCGGCCAGGACTTTCCCGGTGGCGTCGTCCTGCATGCCGAGGGCGGTGAGTCGCGGGCCACGGCCTTGGAGCCAGTCGTGCGGGCTGCCGTCCAGTTGCACCAGTTCGCCGAGCCGCGCGGAACGCACACGGCGCTGACGATGAGCGGGAGCACGACGCTTTCTCGGCGAGCCGATGCCATTGTGGCGCAGCAGACGGCGCAAGGTTTCACGGCTAAGGGAAAGGCCCTCGCGCTCGACCAGTTTCTCGCAGAGATGGTGGTCGTTGAAGCCGACGTAGGTGGTGCGCGCCAACTGCACGATGCGCTGACGGACGGCTTCGGGCAGGCGCCGGGGGCTGGGCCGGCCGCGGTTGGCGTGAGCCAGAGCCGCCTCCCCGTCTTCGCGCATGCGTTTCTTCAAGCGCTTAATCTGCCGCACGCTCAGACACAGGAGTACGGCGGCTCTGGCACACGCCATGTCTCCCTTGATGCATGCGCTAATTACGCTCACTCGCTGCAGTTCCTTCTGACTCAACGTGAATGTCTCCTGTCTCATAGGGTGACATTTTCACGTTGCCGTTAGGGGGTGACAGAATTATGGAGCTAAGACAATGGTGCGTTGTTTCTCTTGCCCGCGCGGCAAGATTGACCTATTCTGAGCGCAAACCCGGAGGAGAGCCCAACCCTCAGATGACCTGCCCCGTGTGTAAGCAAATTGGTGCACGACGATCGCGGCGCCATGCGATAGCAGACTATGCGCTGAGCACTCTGGGCATTTATCCGTGGCGATGCCGCTCCTGCCACACACGGTTTTACGCGCGGCTGATGCCGTTGAGCGATACCTTCCACGCGCACTGCCCGATTTGCGGCAACCTGGAGTTGAAGCGCATTTCCCCGCATTATGTGGACCGTCCCCTGGGATTCTTGTGGCGCCTGCTCCGCGTGCCCGCGTTCCGTTGCGAACCCTGCCGGTATAAGTACTTCTCGATTCTGCCGATGCGCGAAGCGCAGCCGGAAGAAGAAACGGTGCGCGTCTCCTCGGCGGATTAAATGAATTGGACATTGCTTTTTCCAATTATTGAGCATGAGCCGGGTTGAGTCGGCGTCCGTCAAGTGGATCGTAGTATCTGGCGCCATAATACGAAAGGTCGCTTTCTGAGGGATCCTCTGCCGTTGGTTGCAGGGCCAGTTGCGGAGATCGAGAAGCAGCCCTTGCGGCGGTTGGCCAACATTCGCTTTGACAGTTTGTCTCCACGTCTCTAAACTCGCTTTTATGGTAGTCCACCTCAAGCCTGAAACCGAGTCTCGTCTCAAGGAACTTTCCGCGACAACCGGTCGCGCCCCGGATGAACTCCTCGAAGATGCCATGGCTGGCTACCTGGTGGAGTTAGCCCAAATCCGTGGCACATTGGATGCCCGGTACGACGAGATCAAGAGCGGGCGTGTGAAGCCAATCGACGGTGAAGAAGCCTTTAACCGCATCCGGACCAAAAGCAAATCCCGCCGCCGCTCATGAGCGGTTTTGTCCTCCACCCGGCTGCTTTCGCAGACCTTGAGGAAATTTGGGAATTCATTGCGGCGGACTCTCATCACGCCGCGGACCGTGTGCTAGAACAAATCTACGAAGCGATTCGCTCCCTTGTCCCTTTCCCTCAGGTTGGCCATATCCGCTCCGATCTTAGTGGGCGGCCGCTGCGCTTTCATCCCGTGCGGAACTTCCTGATAGCCTATGCACCCGACGAAATGCCGCTCGTCGTCTTAGCTGTACTTCATGGCCGTCGCAATCCAAGGGTTATTGCAGCCATCCTGCGCGATAGAGAGTAAGCAGCACTTCCGGCGCTCAGAGATACTTCATACGAATATTTGTAGCCTACCCGGTCCCCAGTTTCCGCATCATTCGGCTTAGCGTGAAAACTCGGCTGGGTTCGTGAAGTTCTACTGGAAGGGACATTCGAGGGACTTGGCTTGGCGGATTCGGCCGCGGTCGTCGGTCAGGGCGGCATAGCCGCATTTGGGATCGGTGACGTCCTCGAGGAGTAGATCATAGGAATTGCCGTTGTTGGATATGCTCAGGCGCAAGCGCCAGCCGGGTACGATTTCCGGACCGCTGCCATAGAGCGCCTGGCCCACCGTGGGGAAGTCTGGCGAGGCCCATTTGGTTCCCGTGGAGGTGAAGTAGCCATTGCCCATGAGAGAGTCCCAATTGCCGTAAGTGCCATGATTTGCTTTGAAGTCCACTTCGGCCTTTTGGATGGCGCGGGCCAAGTTGATGGCGAAGCTGCGGCGTTCCTGCTCGCGTCCTGCCGTAGGTGTAGCACCTTTCTGCGGCCATGCTGTGGCACTCCACGCCAAACCAAAAGTAATCAAGCTGATAGCGAAGATGACTTGCAAGCGCTTCATGAATTCCCCCAAAGGAGCATCCTACCAGGTTCAGATGCCGTCAAAGTTAGCAGCACCCTAAGAGGATGCCATCGATGCGCCGCAAGCGCCAAGGAATACAGAGCCGCCGGATAAATTGTTGGGTGTGCCGGGCGGTCTGGAGTATGATGCCCCCCGCGAACTTGGCCGTGGGGATGGCCGGAACGCGGAGTCGGACATGAACGCACCCTCTCCCATGCTTGAGTCGGCTCGCGTGGCCGCACTCGATCGATACGCAATTCTCGATACCGAGCCCGAACAAGCGTTTGACGACCTGGTGGCGCTGGCGGCAAATGTTTGCGAGACGCCGATCGCGATGCTGTCGCTGGTGGATGACCACCGGCAGTGGTTTAAGTCGAAGGTGGGCGTGGAGATTCGGGAGACGCCGCGCGAGGCGTCGTTTTGCGCGCACGCTATCCAGCAGCGGGATCTCTTCATCGTCACAGATGCGCTGAACGACGCAAGGTTCGGGCAGAATCCATTGGTGGTGAACGAGCCGCACATCCGGTTCTACGCGGGCGCACCGCTGATCAATGAGGATGGCTTTGCCCTGGGAACGCTGTGTGTGGTGGACCGTCAGCCGCGGGAATTGGACGACGCGCAGAAGGAAGCGCTGAAATCGCTGAGCCGGCTAGCGCTGGGGCAGATGGAACTGCGGCAGAACTTGCGATTGTTGAAAGAAGCGCTGAACGACCGCACGCGCGAGGAACACGCGCGGGAGTTGGAATTGAAACGCCTGGAAGAAAAGCTGGTGCGGGTGCTGGGGCTGAGACTCTAAGAGCGATAATTCGCGAACTTTTTGGACTGCGAACAAAGCGAAAGGCCCCGTCGAGGGACGAGGCCTTTTGTTTTGGGTTTGGCCGAAATGGGGTCCAGCGTGCTGGACCCCTACGTGAGCTATTTGTTAGGCGTGAGAATGGCCCACGCAGCAATCGCTTGCGCCGACGCAGCAGTTCTTGGCGTCTTTGGAGTTGCACGCGGTGGCATCTTTGCCGCAGCAGGACTTGGCATCGCCCGAACCACAGCACGACTTCCCATCCTTCGCGCAGAGTTTGGCGTCCTTACCCTTACAGCAGTCCATCGAGGCTTTGGCGTCTTTAGAGTCTTTGCCACAGCAGGTCATGTCCTTGGCATCTTTGCCCTGACAGCAAGCCATGTCGGAATGGCTGGAGCTGGCAGGCTTGTCCTTGTCTGTTTGAGCTTTGTTGTCACAGCAGCAACAAGCGGATTTTGCGACCGCCTTGCCAGGGTCCTGCGACGTAGCGGGAACCTGTGAAGTTGGAGCGGATTGCTGGGCAGCCAAAGGCAGCCAGGCCGCGAGCGTAACGATCAAGAGCACAGCTAAAATTCGGAGTTTCATTCTTTCACCTCAAAGTTTAATTTGGAAGGAAGTGTGGGAAGCACGTCCCACGCGGGCACAACGATGCAATGGCAAATGAAGCGGGGGAGATCTCAGAGGCGAAGAACGGCGCTTGAATCAAAATCCGGCGATGGCGAATAAAGCAAAGGAGAAGTGAGGTGGCGAGCGGAAGGCACGGTGTCCGGCAAGAAGGCGGCGCCAGCAGTGACCACGAATCTTGCAATCTGTGGCTTTGGAGTGGCAAGAACGAATGGAATAGCCGTTGAGTTGCCAGACACGGAACAGCAATTACGATTGCGAGATTTATGAAAGGGACAGATAGGGGAGACTGAGGGCTGGGCTTCCGTCGAACTTACACCCTCGGGAGGGCAGCAGTTGTGATGCGAAGGGGAAGGTTCAGGCTTATGGGCAGGTGAAGCTCCTGCCGGCACCCCAACTGCTGCCCGAGAGTTCATGCCAGTGCACGCCCAAAGCGGCTGGTTGACGGATACTGTCCAGCCTAGAAGCGCTACGATCAAAACCACTCCTAGGGGTCGCCTGGCCATTACGGGTTAAGATTGTGGGGGAAGAAGGAAAGGGCGGCTGTGACAGGGGTCACGCACTGTTGTGATTCTGGGAAAGGAGAGCACTTGCCTGTGATCAAGCATCATCTTCGGCTTAACCAAAAGAAAATGCTGGGAATCGTGAGCCTGGTGGCTGGGGTTCTTGCGCTGACGCCCGGTCACTTGCAGGGACAGGTACGCAAAACGTGCGAAGGCGGCGTCACGCTGAAATTGAATGCAGGGGTGACAGCGCAAGGGAGTCTTCTGATTGCGGAGGTGCTGGGAACGAAGGCGCTGAGCGGCTTTGCGGGAGACTGGGATGGTCAGGCGATCCCCATGTGGAGTGAAAGCGAGAAGAGTGGAATCCTGCACGGGCTGATCGGCGTGGACCTGGAGAAGGCCCCCGGGAGCTACGCCTGGAAGGTGTCGTGGAAAAATGCGGCTGGTGAAGAAAATTCCTGCAGCGCGTTCGTGACCGTAAGGTCAGGCAAATTTCCAACCGAGCGATTGAAGGTGGAGAAGCAGTTTGTACAGCCGGATCCGGAGCAGGAAAAGCGTGCGGAAGAAGATCAGAAAAAGATGCGCGCAATTCTTGAAACGGTGACGCCGGAGCGCTATTGGGAAGGGAAGTTTCAGTTGCCATTGAAGGGTGTGACGGCGGGCGGGAATTTCGGGCGCCGCAGGATATTGAATGGCGAAGCGCGATCGCCGCATGCGGGCGTGGATTTTCCGGCACTGGCGGGGACGCCGGTGTTTGCGGCGCAGGCGGGGAAAGTAGTACTTGCGGAGGAGTTGTTTTATTCGGGGAACACCGTGGTGATTGATCACGGATACGGGATTTACACATTGTACGCGCACCTTTCGGGAATGGATGCGCAGCCCGGACAGATGGTGAAAGCAGGGGAAGAGATCGGGAAAGTGGGCGCGACGGGAAGAGTGACGGGGCCGCACCTGCATTGGGGCTTGACGGTGGAACGGGCGCGCGTGAATGCGCTGCAGATCGTGCAGCGGGAGCCATAGACGCGGGGACTTCCTACTTCAAATACGTACGCACAATTTCAATCAGATCCTGAGCCGCCTCGGTGGAGGATTTATTCTTGCGCGGCATGTGATTGAGGATGTGGTCCTCCATGAGTTCAGCCATCAGGGCATTCAGGGAGCCGCGGGCCGCGGCCAGGCGCTGGAGGATGTCGGCGCAATGGGCGTCGTCCTCAATGGCGCGGAGAGCGGATTCCAACTGGCCAATCAGTTTCTTGGTGCGAGAGATGAGATCGAGTTTTTCGCTGGTCAGGTGTGACATTTTGGTTGACTACCCTAGGGGGGTATGGTATCAAGAAAACGCGGCTGTTTGCAAACACGACAGCAATGCCGCCGGATAGAAGGTAAACCAAATGGAGATACCGATACAAGAGCCGGAGCCCCATCGAAAATGCTTGCGGGCAGAGATTCGCGGCCTGATCGATTGACGGGACTTGCCCGCCTTCTGGTGGCCGCGAGCGCCGCGCCGCGATCAGGGCGCTCCGGAACCGGGACTCGAAAGAAGGCGAAATGACGTTACAGTTCATTCACAAAACAAATAGGGCATCTAAGGCATCCTCTTTGTACTGCCAATGGATACTCACCGGACAGGGAGAAAGCGAAAGGCTGGCGGCGGTCTGGATTGACCCGGAAATGCGGGCTTTTGAGGCCGGATTTGCCCAGGAAACGAGAAGGAATGAGAAGTCTGCGCTGGTTGCGAGAGTGGCCGGAGAACTGCCGTTGAATATTCAAGAGAATGAGGCAGGAGAAATTCGCATCGAAGAAGTGTAACGGCGATGAGAGAGCAGGAGACAAACAAGTTCATTACCGGCTGCGGAACGCGGTTTCTGCCGGAGCTGCTGGCCTTGTGTCTGCTGTGGATGAGTTGGGGGCAGATGGCGCGCGCGCAAGAGAATCTTTCCGCCGGAGAAAACGCAGCGGCAGCCGCGGATCCAGCGGAACTCCCTGCAGATGATCCACTAACAACGATGTTTCCTCACGCGGAATGGGACCGGCTGTGGCTATCGGGACAGGCGAATTTCATTTCGCAGTGGCATCCAGCCTTTCACTCGCCGTACCAAGGGAAAAACAGCTTATCGCCGGAAGCGCAGGACGCGTCCTCGCGCGTGTTGACGCTGTACACCGGATGGCGCGCAACGAATACGATGGAGCTCCTTTGCGACGTGCAGGAGACGGGCGGGCACGGACTTGGGGAAGCGCTGGGCGTGGCGGGCTTTTTCAACCTGGACGTGGTGCGCAATCCGCAGCTCAGTCACGCGCCGTACGTGGCCCGCTTGATGTGGCACCAGGTGATTCCACTCTCTGGGAAGAAAGTGGTGGCAGAGCGCGGCCCCTATTCCTTGTTCGGTGTGTTGCCGGAGAGACGCCTGGAAGTGCGCTTCGGCAAATTCAGCATGGTGGACTTTTTCGATGTGAATTTCTACGGCACGGATTCCAATCTACAGTTTATGAACTGGGCAGTGGACAACAACGGGGCGTACGACTATGCGGCAGACACCCGGGGATACACCTTTGGAACGTTGGTGGAATACCATGACCGCCACTGGGTGCTGCGGTTTGCGGAGGCGTTGATGCCGAAAGTGGCGAACGGCATCCACCTGGACGCGGACTTGAGCCGGGCGCGCGCGGAAAATGTCGAGTTCGAACTGCACGGACGAAGGATTAGGAAGCAGCTAGGGATCGTGAGGGTGCTGACTTACGTCAACCACGCAAATATGGGCGATTACGAGGAAGCCGTCAGCAGTTGGCTGGCGAATCAGGGGACGCTGCAAGCCACGACCGCGCCGGACATCACCGCGCACCCGTTACAAACCACCGTAAAGTACGGGTTTGGATTGAACTTCGAGCAAGCACTGACCAACTGGATAGGCGTATTCGGGCGCTGGGGCTGGAACGAAGGGGAGCACGAATCTTACGCGTACACGGAAGTAGATCAAACGTGGCAGATCGGCGTCGGCGGGAATGGCGCGCGCTGGGGCCGTCGGAATGACCATGTAGGTTTGGTCGTCGTTAGCGACGGGATCAGCAGAGCGCACGCGAACTATCTGGCAGACGGCGGGCTCGGATTCCTTCTGGGCGATGGGAAGCTGAACTACGGGCGGGAAAATGTTTTGGAAAGCTATTACACGGTGCATCTGTGGCGAGGAGTCTTTCCGGCCGTGGGACTGCAGTACATGGTGAATCCGGGATATAACCGGGATCGCGGGCCGGTGGTTGTGCCGACGCTGCGCTTGCACGTGGACTTCTAAGGACTTGTTCACTGAAGCGGACAGTTTCAGTGGGTTTGCGCGGCTTGGGCTTGGGATTCCGCGATGCGGGCCCGCGTGCTGCGCACGATAGTGGCGAAACGACGCGTAAGTTCGCGGATGCGATCGGGCTTGTGGAGAAGCATGGATTCGCGCGGAATCAGCTCCTTGCCAACGCTGAGGGCGGAGGCACCGGCGAGCAAATAATAGGCGGCGTTTTGTTGGGTGACGCCACCGCCGGCGATCAAGGGAATTTCAGGGAGGGGCCGGCGAAGAGCGCGGATGTAATTGTCGCCGCCGACCAAAGACACGGGGAAAATCTTGACGAAGTCGGAACCGGCTTTCCATGCGGCGAGAACTTCGGTGGGAGTCATGGCGCCGGCCATCATGATGATATGAGGGAGTCCCGCAACATAGTTGACCGTGCGAATGTCGAGCGCGGGGCTGCTGATAAACTGAGCGCCAGCGTCAATGCAGCGGCGTGCCGTATCCACGTCCAGAACCGTGCCCGCTCCAAGAATGACGCCGGGAACCTGTTTCACCAGATCCTTGATGACGTCGAGCGCGCCGGGGACAGTCATGGTGAGTTCGATGATGGGAATGCCACCGTGGGAGACTTCTTCGATGGCGAAGCGCGCATCGTCCGCGGAAGCGGTGCGAATCACCGGCACGAGACCTACTTCTTCAACGCGGGCACGCAACTCCTGCTTGTTCATGACCAGAAATTCCTCCGAAGGCCCTTCACCCGTGAAGGACCGGGTGGGGCCGCGAAGCCAACTTGTATCAGAGCATTATAGTGGGAGCGGCAGGAATTTCCAGTCGGGAAGCAGCGGAACCCAGCGGGAGTGGTAGACTCAACGAAGGATGGAGGGAGCCATGGCTCGAAAAAAGACAAAGAAGGCAATGAGAAAAACGAAAGGCAAGACCAAAGCGGGTTCCAGGAAAAAGAGACGGAAGATGGTGAGCGCTCCCAGGAAAAAGAGGCAGAACAAGAGAATTCCTAATCCCGAGTTCTCCGCGGAAGCAGAGACCTACGAAGCGCGCGGGCTGGGAGCGAATTCAGCCGGACAAGCGGGCGATACGCAAGGGCTTCCTAAGATCCCCGCGGGAGGGGATTCCGACAGCGTGGAAGAATTGCTGGAGGAAGGTCAGACGCTTGAAGCGGAAATTGTGGAGGGAGTGGAGTACACGCCGGATGCCGACAGATCGGAGGTGAAGACTCGGGAAGTCCCCGAGAACGACGTGCCCGAAGAGTACCTGGAAGAGGACTGACGCGCGAATGAAGCTGGGGATTATCTCGGATACTCATGGGTTGCTGCGGCCGGAAGCGGCGCGCGCGCTCGGCGGCGTGGACCTGATTGTTCATGCGGGAGATGTGGGGAGCCTCGAAGTGCTGACGAAGCTGAAGGCGTTGGCCCCGGTGTTCGCGGTAAGAGGGAATGTGGATACGGAATCATGGGCGAAAGAATTGCCCGCCACAGCCATTGTGGACGCGGGAAGCGTCAGCCTGTATGTGCTGCACAACCTGGGAGATTTGGATTTGCGGCCAGAGGCGGCGGGGTTTGATGTGGTGATCAGCGGGCACACGCATCAGGCGGAACAGTGGGAACGAGAAGGCGTGCTGTACTTGAATCCAGGGAGTGCGGGACCCCGTCGGTTTCATCTTCCGGTGACGCTTGCGCTGGTAGATGTGGGAAGTGATCCATGGAAAGTGGAGATTGTGGAGTTGCTGCAAAACTGAATGGGGCAGCAAAACGCTGGGAGTTGGGGGAGTACTCCCGCGGTATGAGGAAAATAGCGCAGAGCCGTTGGGAAAAGTATGTCTGTTTCGCGTAACCCACTAATTCATCAGAGGATAGAATTCGAGTGAGATGGTAGCTTGCTTGCAAGAATCACCCTAGCATAAGCGGCGATTCTGATGTGACCGGGAAGTTTTTCGTTGTGCCCCGGGGTGTAAGCTGTAAACCCGAAATCTACAAAACGCCGCGATCTTCCTTAGATGTCAGCGATCAGGGGCCATGGGAGTCCTTCTCATGGCCCTTGGTGTCCTAATCCAAAGAGAGCAAGGCGCTGACAGGTCCTTTGAAATTAGCGAGAATTTGTAAAGCTTTTACAATCAGTGAGTTTGGCAGTAGCTAAAACTGTTCTAGTGACGGTCTAAAGCCATTCCGCCGAGGATGACGCTGCTTGTTCATTCAGCATTGACCAAAAAACTCTTGAGAAGTACTAGCGTACTGAATTGCAAGGGAGTATTTTAGTACGGCCCAGCTATTGCCTGGAATTCGTGCAACAGTACAGAATATCAGCTGGGTCAGCCGCACGACTGATTCTTCCACGGAAGCCCAGGTTGTTTCTGAGAACTGGCGCTGAGTGCTTTTAGGGAAGGTCGGGGGTGTCGGTTGTGGCGGATCGTAAGAGGTGAGGAGCAAGCAGGTCCCCATGGGTGTACTTCATTTTCGATACCGCGAGCGTAGAAGGACCTTGCGCGTGGCCTTGTCTCTGCCCGTTGTGGTGCATGGGCAGAATGAGATGGGTGAAAAATTTTGTGTGCGGGCGACGACGCGGTCCGTTAACAGGCAAGGCGCACTGATTGTGATGGACGAACCCGTCCTCTCGGGACAGCCGCTACTCTTGGTGAATGAGAATACCAGCCGGTCGGTGGAAACGCGCGTGGTGTATGTGAAGCGAGAGCGCGACGGCAAGCTGCATGTGGGACTGGAATTTGAGAATCCCGATACAAATTTCTGGAAGATGACATTTCCGATTCCAGGCGCAAGACCGCTGCGGCGCGCAGCTGGCTCAAAAGCGGTTGGCTAGGCGAGCGGTACTGCATCAGCAAAATGAAGAACCCTCCTGAAATAAAACCCTGAAGAGAAACGAAGGGTGTGACCTTTGCGGCGTACTGTGTTTGCGTGCGAAATTACGCTTCTACTTGGCGCTCTTTTTGACTGAAGACGGCTTGCGGCGCTTCTGTTTGCGAGGGGCGCGGGTTCGGGGAGAAGCACTCGATTTGCCATGCAAGAGGGATTCACGTGTCTTGCGCGGAAGCTTGGCAACCACCAGATCATACGAGGCGCGAAGAAGCGGTGCGAGTTCCGCGGCGAAGAGAGCGTCTGGAGACTCCAGGGCGATCCATTTAGCGCGCGCCAGGTAAGGCGCAGGGATGATGCTTGGGCGTTCCGTGAGTTCCGCGAAATTTTCCGGGGTGACTTTCAGCGAGAGCCAGACACGTGCGGGTTCCAGCGGGGTGATGGCGAACATTTTGCCTCCGACCTTGAAGAGGAGGTCATCGCCCCATTGGACGTGCTCCGTGGCCGCGGGAAAGGCGAGGCAGATCTTTCGGAGCTGATCGATGTTCATAAGTGACTCCTACGCTGCGCGGTTCGCCTTGGAACCGAAAGGGCAGGCGTCTTTACGCGAGCCTATCAGGATGCCGAACGAGAATTGGTGTAACGCGCGAAAGCTCCATCATGATCTCGCGTGCCAGGGCACAAGAGCCGGTAGTCTAGCGCGGAACTACTGTTCGCGGAAGCAGGGATCGAAGTTCAGCCAAGCTCTAGCGAAAAAATAACAAAACTGCGGGAATTCGGGCAATGTTCATCGTGGGATAATGCACCTGGCGAGGGTCTGGGGAGGCTTGGGAATGAGCGACACACCGTCTTATCCGTACGAAACCCGCTTGAACATTTACTACCAGCCGCTGGAAATCATCGAGGAAAAGCAACTCGCCGATGCCTGCACTTTTCAGTGGTACAACCAGACGTTGTGCCAGGTAAACGACGCCGTGGTGCGTTTGGGTGTTTTCCTTGGCGAATACCACTGGCACAAGCATGACGCGGACGATGAGTTTTTCTACGTGCTGGAGGGACAGCTCCTGATCGACCTGGAAGAGCGAACTGTGACACTCGAGCCGAGACAGAGTTTTGTCGTTCCAAAGGGAATCCTGCACCGCACTCAAGCTTCCCAGCGAACCGTGGTGCTCATGGTGGAAAACGCGGGGATCATCCCGACCGGCAATTGAAAATGCGTGGCCGCCCCGGCAAATCCGTGCAGAATCAAGCGCAAAAGGTGCTGACCTTTGAAAAGTAAATTCCAATTCGAAAGACCGGTGAACGTCCCGACTGTCCCCGGATTCACCGTCCGTAACGCAAATCGGGACAGATTGGCAACAGATAACCGACGAGCGCGAGCAACGACGCAAAGCGGCGCTCGGTGGATTAATGCAGCTCCCAACGCCGAATGCCTCGCCGGGCTTGATGCCACTGCCGTAGCCTATCGGTTTACTACCCGAGTCCAATGAATGGCTTGCACGCCGACGCTGTCATCCCCACGGCTTACAACAAGCTCGTCGCCTTCTGCTCCCCATAGTCCACTCACGACGCCCGGGCCATTCGACGGGCCGACCGCACCTTTTACTGGATGCCAGTTCACAGGCTTTCCGGACTCGTCAAAGGCCAGATAGTAGAGTCCCCCGAAGTCCCCATGCGAGAAATAGGCGTAGACTTGCTCAGGACTAATGGTCGCAAAACCGAGGAATTTCATCTGCGGAGGCACTGCCACACGATAAACATGTGGCAATGCCTCGCCGTATTTCATCTCAATGTACGTTTCAGCCGACGCGCTATAAACCGTAATTCCCTCTACAGAGCACTGGATTTGAGCGTGCACGTCGGGAGGGTTTAGTGAAAAAGTAGAGCGTGGCAGATAAGAACCGACTTGCCCCTTTTGGAGATCGAAATGACGCAGGGTATCGCCTGGCTTCGGCCGAGACCCATCATAGCCCGTTCCGCCGAAGCTCCACACGGTTGCGTCTGGGGCAAGACATATGTTCCTCGGAGCAAAGCCAATGGTCTGCAGAGCTGAGACCAGCTTTCCGTTCCTATCACTAAGCGAGATAAACGGGACTTGAGTGCCGTCAGCCTTGTTCGCAGCTCCTCCGGCTACAATCCGACCGTTTGGATCGATGGCTACTGAATAAATGAGTATTCGCTGAGATTCCGGAAACCAGACCGCCGCCTCGCGCGCGCGGTTCCCGTTCTGGTCGTACACTCGAATGTTCGGAACGCCGGCTTGGAATGTCTCAGCTCGGCGCGCCACAAGATAGCCGTTACTCCAGCGGGGCAACGCTTGACCTTCACCAAAGAACGCCTCGCTGTCAAAGACACGCCGAATGGAGTCCGATAGCACCTTAGCAGAAGAGTTCGATTGACCGACGATACTAGGCGCAAACAACAGGAACACAAGCACCATCAGAAGCCCCTTCTTGGTTATTACTCGCATGATTCACCTCTCAAAGAATCCTAACTCCAGCATTCATGGACAGTCAGTTTGGAAGCATTCGTGTTCTTCGTTGCAGCTGCGTGTTTCGCACCCAAACGCGTCATCTTCGAATCCGTCAATGCAAGGCTGTTCATCATCGGCGTAGCACCACTGTTCCGTCCCACCGCGGCAGGAGCTTCCACAACTGCGATCCTCGCAGAGCATGTAGTGGCTGTGGCACTCTGTTTGGACTCTCAGTAGACGTGCCGGATGATCCGTATTGCGAAGGACGGCCTCTTGAATGGAGCAGGACGCAGAATAGCCCGCCCGGTTTATGAGGCTCCTGTATGTTCTCGCGAAACGAGCGTCGGGCCGAGTGCCATAGAAAATCGAAGGTATTCGTTGACCGCGCAAATTGATAACTCGAGTGCCTTCCGCGGCGGAGCATGCCGATCCCGTTAGGAGCGAGCCAAGT
This sequence comes from Candidatus Acidiferrales bacterium, assembly GCA_963702915.1. Classification (GTDB taxonomy): domain Bacteria; phylum Acidobacteriota; class Terriglobia; order Acidiferrales; family UBA7541; genus Acidiferrum. The sequence goes on along the minus strand of OY969770.1, from coordinate 2,711,312 downwards.
ACCGCAAGACTAAGCAAAACAGTTGTAGACTTGAACATAGACTAACCTCCTGTACCTACTGGGCTATCTAATCGACATTACATAAAATGACGCTGAGATGAAATTCAAAGGAAAATTCGTGCCACTTGACCGGGAACCGGGGCGGGCGCCTTTCGCAGAATGCGTTCCCCCATAACTCCTTTCTTTCCATTTAGTGCGTTAACCATATAATAAACTATATGATTACTAATATTGTCGGCACTCCGACATTCTCATTCTTCTGGCGCGTGGCCGACAGGATACTGGGTGAAGCGATTTGAGCGGAGAGCGGTTGCTTGGGACACCAGTGCGATCACCGGGATTTCCCGGCAGCGGCCTTAGCGGCTGCTGCGGCGGGAACGCGAACCGCAACCGTGTCGGGAGTGGTCCAGACGGGCGAGCCGTCCTTGATCTCCACCTTATGCATAGTGATTTTCGTCGTGGTGTGATCGACCTCGACGAAGAGGTAGTGGTAGTTGATGCCCATGTCTTTATATAGGTCGTCGGGCGCGCGCGGAATCAGGTAGGGCTTCGCGCCGCCACCGCCGGTAACGAAATACGTGACGCCGCCGTGTTCGTGGTGCTCGTAATTGTGGACATGGCCGTTGAAGACGATAAAGCGCGCGCGGGTGTGCTGCTGGCGGTCTTCGAGCATTTTGCCGAGAGCCTGCTCAGTGGAGCGCGCGGAATGGCCGCCACCGAAAATCTTCTGGTCGGAGGAACTGGTGTAAGGCGGATGGTGAAAGACGAAAAACACGAAATCCACATCGGGGGAAAGATGATCGAGTTGCGACGTGAGCCAGGCGCCCTGCGGACCGGTGAGTTCGTCGATATTGCTGTCGAGAACGAGCATCAGCGAATTGGCAACGCGCGTGGAGTAGAAGCGACTCTTTTGGATATCCGGGAAGCGCTGGAAATAATTGGCCAGGGCGGTGTCCAGGTCGCCGTGCAGATCATGATTGCCGATCGCCGGATATACGGGGATTTTGCGTTCCCGCCAAAGTGAAGTTTCCGTGTCCCAGACCTGCCAGTCCTTCACGTTATACCCGTCCAGGACGATGTCCCCACCGATTGAAATGAACGCGGGATTTTCACCGGCGATCGCGGTGACAAGCGCATGGCGAATTTCGGGATTGGAGGGCTTAGTGTCCGTGGGATCGTGAAAACGCGTGTCGCCGAAAGCGACGAAGTGGAACGGGATGGAGGCCTTTTGCTCGAGGGCAACGGGTTGGGATTGCGCGTGGGCGGAAGAGAGGAAGATGGCGCCGGCGACGAATGCAATGAATAGTCTGGTTAAAGATTTCATAGGGACCTCACTCAACAAGTCAAGAATAGGGATAGATTGTAGCGGGTCAGCGGGTAAGGCGTGTAAAAGGATTTTCAGATGCGGGAAATACCGCGCAGAGGAAGCGGCAGCAAAGGGCGCGCGTTACTGGCCCCTATCATAGGGATACCCCTTATCGGCCCAATCCGCGGCAAAATCCGTGGGCAGAATGAGAACGCGGAGTTTCGTGAAGCCGAGATCATGAAGCGCGGTGAAAGCGGGGCGGAGGTTGGGGCAACGTTCCATGGGACAGCAACCGCAATAGATCACGAGAATCGTGGAGCGCGGAAGCGAGGAGGCCCAGGTCTTAAGTTCCTCGAGGCCTGCTTCATTGCCCGCAGTGCCGTGGTACTGCGCGCCCTTGATGTGGCCCGAAGTGTAAAGACGCTTGAAGCCCACAAACAGAACAGTGGGTGCGATTTTGGGATTATCGAGTTCCTTGAGCAAATCCGCAGGCTGAACAGTTTGCGATACGTTCCAGGGGTCAGAAGCGGCGCGCAAAGAAACCTGTGACAGCAAAAGTAGAGTGCAGGCTGCTGCAACGAGAATCCCGAGAGAAGTCAGGCGCGTTACCGTGCGAGGAAACATTTCATGCACCTCCGCTGAATAAAGATGAGCGTAGTGTAACGCCTGGCGAGCATCCGAGTGAAACAAAAGAAAAGCCCCGTCGGGGGAAAGAATGGCGGGGCCGTTCGAGTATTACCTCTTCTGATCGGTGCGGGTGCGCATGAGTTTGTGAGCGGTGGAACGCAGCGTCTCCGGAATATTCTTGTTCATGGAAAGGCGCTTGAGGTCCAGGGCATTCAAGATCGGAAGCATGTGCAGGCTGACGTCGAGCGGCGTCTTGGGATTGTTCATCAGGTTGCGCACGACGACGTAGTTCTTTCGGAAATTGCGGTTGGTGGCAATCAAACGGAGAATTTCATCGGTGAGATTGGCCATGCAGGCGAACGCCTCGACCTCCTGATCGGTAAGGCGCGGGGATTGCAGCACGGCGCGCTGGACGACCTTGTTGGAGTCGCGGATCAACGTGCGGCGGGCTTCCGAGCTGCCCTTCATGGCGAACTGCACGCGCTGGGAAACGGTCATACGGCTAATCTGCTGGAGCAACGTCTGCCGCCGGACGGGATCGGGTTCGGCTTCGGCGGCGGCGTCCGCCAGGCGCGTTTCGTCAATGGCGGTGCTGCGAAGTTCCTGCAGTGTGCCCTTCTGGTCGGCGGTGATGGCGGGGTAGTGCTCCAGGGCAACGGCGAGCGTATGAGAAAGGCTGATGCGATCGAGTTCGTCAAAAAGCGATTCGACGTTAGCCGCCGTCATGCGTGGGACAACAATGGCAAGCTGATCGCCGGGACAGTTCTTGTTGGCAACGAGGGCGTCCACGATGTTGGGCTTGGTGGCAAGATTCTTGGCCACGTAGGTGAAGAGCGCCGGCAAAGGATGCTCGCGGTTCATGGCTTCCAGGAACATTTCCGGAGCATCAGACAGAAGCGCAGCCTGGGCGCGTGAAGAAACCAGTTCATCGCCATCCTGCGCAAGAACAGCGAGGATTTCGACGCGGTCGACGGGAGGAATATGCGCGCCAGTGCTGCAGACGGCGAGCTTGCGTTCGCGCGGTGCGCGCCCGTGGCGCAGATCTTCGAGTACTTCAGGGCTGAGAGTTTCCACCATTTGCCTGCCTAAGGTCCTTGCGACCTAAGGTCATTGTACCTGAGGCTCCCGGAGCACCAAGCGGCGGCATCGCCTGCCCGTTCAATTCCAGCAATACCGCGCTGGAGTCCCCGGCGGTGACCTCAAATTCGCTGGCAGCCCGAAAATGGCGATTTTCCCCGGAGAGGAATTCGCCCTCGAATAGCAGTTGGCCATCGCCAACAATGCGCACACGAGTAGCGGCGCTGGCGGAGACGAGCAGGTCCAGCGGCGGTTCCTGAGCGGTGGGGCGCGCATCCTGCTTTTGTTCGCTGGCCGGCGGGTTGAGAGCCGGGGCCAGGGGTGAGTTTACGACAGCCGTCGTGGAAGCCATCGATTGCTTCTGGGCGCGACGCGCAGCGTAATAACGCCAGGCATAGACGCCACCAATTGCGGCACAGAAGAGAAGCAAGAGCAGGCCGATGAAAAGGAGGAAGGGAATCCATTTGGAACCTGAGGAAAACGGACTTTCAAGTGTCGGTGGAGCAGACACCACTGGAGTGCCGTGCGCCAAATCATATTCGCCAAGGAGGGCTTCTTCATCAAGGCCCAGATAGCGAGCCACGGAGCGCACAAAGCCGCGATTGAAAACGCCGCCAGGCAATTTGTTCCATTCTTCGTTTTCCAGGGCTTCCAGAAAACGGGAGCTGATGCGCGTGGCTGCGGTAATTTCCTCCAGCGTGACCTCGCGTAGCTCGCGCTCACGCTTCAAACGTTCTCCAAAAATTCCCTTGGCCATGCTTTTTTCCTGTAGAGGAGAGTGTAACAGCGACAGAGGACTTGACCAATCCGCTGGGAGCGCAAACCAGCCTCAATTCCGGGAAGGTGGTAGCGGAGGCAGACGCGGCCAATGATGCGAAGTGGTGACGCGGCGTCCCTGGGGTCACTATAAGAGGGGCGGGAAAAAGTGTCAAAGGGGGAACGCGAAAAAAGCGTAGCGAGGGTCCTCAAGCAGAGGTGTTCTTGCCCAGAACCCAGTCCAGTGCTTCGTCGAGATTGCGAAAGACGCGAATTCCTTGCTCACCCATATTCTCACGAAGCATTTCAAACATGCGGGCTAGTCCAAATACAGCGTCGTTGCTCGCGAGGAGGGCCCTGCGAGAATGGGGTGAGAATATCGACTCTTGCGCCACCCTTTGCACCTCCTCCCGTTTGAGTTCTACCCTGGTCACGTGGGTAAAATCTATCAACTGAGAGAAGCTGGGATCAAAATCGGGATCTTTCCGGAGATTCACCTGATGTGCCAGGACATCCGCCACGTTAAAGACACCTGAAACTGTGGTCATGACCAGCCGATGTTCCTTATCGATTTTGAAGTAGGCGGTCATCACGAATTCCCCTAGTCATCGCAGCAGCGAGGGTATCCGCATGGATTCCGGAAGCAGCCTGGATTCTACACCCACTGGCATTTTCTTTTGAGCTATCGTGAGCGCGTAATTGGCACTTCTCCGGTGAGGCGGCAGCAATTCAGCCTCAATGGGCTACTTTTGGCCAGGAGTTGGTGAAAAATGCAAGGTTCCACGACGGAGAGCACGTTCTTTCATAAATGAAAAGAAGACGGGAACGAGAATCAGGACGTGGATGGTGGATGTGACCATGCCGCCTACGATTGGTGCGGCAATCGGTTTCATCACATCCGAACCGATGCCGCTCTCCCACAGGATGGGCATGAGACTGGCGAGTACCGCAGTGACGGTCATTAATTTTGGACGCAATCTTTGAACGGCTCCTTCGATGACCGCTGCTTCAATATCTTCGTGCTTGAGGGGGATGCCGGAAGCGAGGCGTTTGTCGAGCGATTCGTGGAGGTAAACAACCATGACGACGCCCGTTTCCACGGCAATTCCAAAGAGCGCGATGTAGCCTACCCAAACGGCCACACTGAAGTTGTAACCAAGCCAATACTGGAGAATCAGTCCTCCGGTCATGGCATAAAAGGTGGGAAAGATAAGGACCGCTGCTTCCGTTGCGGAATGAAAGACCATATAGAGGAGCAGGAAAATTACAAAGAACACGACGGGCACGATGACCTTCAAGCGCGATTTGGCACGCAACTCGAATTCATATTCGCCGGACCATTTGTAGGTATAGCCGGGGGGTAACTTGAGTTTATCGCGTAAGAGGCGATCTGCTTTCCTAACGAATCCACCGTAGTCCTTGGTTGCGAGGTCCAGGTAGACATATCCCGTGAGGAGGCCGTCTTCATCGCGAATCATGGCGGGGCCACGGCTGAAATAGACTTTGGCGACTTCGGAGATGGGGATCTGCGCACCTGTAGGCGTCGCAATTACAACGCGTTTGAGTTCTGCGATGTCATCGCGAAAGTCCCGGCTGTAGCGGACATTGACGGGATACCGTTGACGCCCCTCTACATTTTCCGCGATGTTTTCGCCTCCTATCCCAGAGGTTACTGCACGGTGGACATCTCCTACCGTCAGCCCGTAGCGAGCCGCTTCCAGCCGGTTGACTTCGACATTGATGTAGAAGCCCTCGGCGACGCGTTCGGCGAATACGGAACGGAGTTCCGGGATGCTTCCCAGAATTTGCTGCAATTGCGCACCCGCTTGTTGAATGACCTCCACGTTGGGGCCTTGAATCTTGAGTCCCACAGGGGTCTTGATGCCAGTCAACTCCATATCGAGGCGGTTCTGTACGGGCATGGTCCAGGTATTTGTCAGGCCAGGAAACTGGAGCTTCTCGTCCATCTCGTGGATTAGTTTTTCGTAGGTCATTCCCGGACGCCACTGTTCGCGTGGTCTGAGCATGATGGTCGTGTCGTACATATCTAGGGGAGCATTGTCGGTGGGACTGTCGGAGCGGCCCACGGCTCCAAAGACAGTTTCGACCTCGGGGAAAGACTTGATGATGCGGTCCTGCTCTTGAAGGAGCGTGGAAGCCTGCGTGATGGAAATCCCAGGAAGGGCGGTCGGCATGTAAAGAGAAGAGCCTTCATACAACGGAGGCATAAACTGGCTGCCAATGCGCCAGGCCAGAGGAAAAGTGACAACGAGAAAGATGAGATTGAGTAGTAGCGTGGTTTTCCTATAACGCAAGCAGAAGCGGAGTACGGGCAGATACAAGGCCTGTGTCCATCGTGAGAAGGGATTCGCGGACTCGGGACGAAGATGGCCGCGGATGAATATGACCATCAGAACGGGTACGAGCGTAATGGCAAGAATGGAGGAAAAGGCCACCGAGAGTGTTTTTGTCCAGGCGAGCGGGCGAAACATCCTTCCTTCCTGCGCTTCGAGAAGAAAAACAGGTAAGAACGAGACGAGGATGACCAGTAGGGAAAAGAAAATCGCCGGGCCCACCTGTTTCGCACCGCCAATCAGAATGGTCTTCCTGTCTTTGTCCGACACTTCAGTGCCCGATTGCACTGCGGACGCCATGCGTTCCGATAAGTGGCGGTAGCCGTTTTCAACCATGACGATGGAGGCGTCGATAAGGACGCCAATGGCGAGCGCCAGGCCGCCGAGCGACATGATGTTCGAGCTGACACGCAGGAAATACAAGGGGATGAAGGAGGAGACAACAGCAATCGGCAGAGCCAGGATAGGAACAAGCGCGGAGCGAAAATGAAACAGGAAGGCGATGGTTACAAAGCTGACGATTGCTACTTCGAGAAGAAGGTCGCGCTGTAATGTTTTGATGGAGTCATGGATCAGCCCAGATCGGTCATAACCGGAAACGATCTCGACGCCGGCAGGAAGTGCGGGCTTGATTTCGGCGAGTCTTTTCTTCACACCATTAATCACCGTGAGAGCGTTCATGCCGTCACGCATGACGATGATGCCGCCGACAACTTCGCCTTCTCCGTTCCATTCCGCAACTCCTTCGCGAATGTCGGGGCCAAAGGCGACGGTGCCGAGGTCGCGCACAAGGACAGGGGTACCGTTTTTGGTTGCGACCGGAACGTTTTCGAGGTCCTGGAGCGAACGCAAGTAGCCCAAGCCGCGAATCATGTATCGAGCACCGGCCATTTCGAGAACGCGACCACCGACCTCATTGGTCGAATCGCGAACGCGGTCTATCACGAGGGAAAGCGGAATGTTGTAAGCGCGAAGTTTGTTGGGGTCAAGGTTCACCTGATACTGCCGGACGAACCCGCCCATCGAGGCAACTTCGGCCACACCCGGAACCGTTTCGAGTTGAAAGCGGAGATACCAGTCCTGAAGACTGCGTAGTTCAGCCAGGCTGTGACGATGAGACCGATCAATGACGGCATATTCATACACCCAGCCTGCGCCAGTTGCGTCTGGCCCGATCATCGGAGACACATTCTTCGGCAAGACTCCTTGAAGTTGCTGGATGTATTCGAGCACGCGAGATCGGGCCCAATAGAGGTCAGTGCCATCCTCGAAAACGACGAAGATGTAGGAATCGCCGAACATGGTTTGGGCCCGGACGGCCTTAACGTGGGGAGCAGCGAGAAGAGTCGAAACGATGGGGTATGTCACTTGGTCTTCAATAATGTTGGGCGGCTGGCCTTCCCAGGGAATGTGGACGATCACCTGCACGTCGGAGATGTCTGGCAGGGCGTCGAGAGGAATGTTTTTTAGCGACCAGATTCCAGCGAGGAGAAGCAGGAAAGTCCCGGTGAAAACGAGGAAGCGGTTGTTCGCGCACCAATCAATGACGCGGGAGATCATGGCTACATGCCTCCTTGCGCCTGCAGGCTGAGCTGCTTCGTTGCAAGGGCAGCGCCGTTCTTAAGCGCTATGACGGTGACCTTCCATGTTCCACCGCTCTCTAGCGTCACAATGCCTTCGTAGACGCCGTTGCCTTTTTCGCTGAGCGGCGTGACTACATTCATCGCGGCCATGCCCATTTCCGGCATACCGGCCATATAGCTGCGAACGCTGACCTGAGCGCCCAGAACGGGTGAACCATCGGCGGCGGACAATTTCACCCGATAAAGATCTGTTCCCTTTCGCAGAGTTTGCGGCTCGGTTGAGAATTCGACTTGCGCCGCTGTTTGAGTGGTTGGGTTGTTTTTGAATTCTGTTGTGCTACCGCCCGGAGGCGGGGAGGCATACGAACCGATCGCAGCCTGAAGCTGGCTTTCCGAATCGACCAGAAAGTTTGCGGAAGTAACGATACGCTCTCCGGCGTGCAGGCCCTTTAGAACGATGTACTCGCCGTTTGCTTGAGGGCCGAGTTGGACCTCACGCGGCTCAAGGTAACCGCTGCCACGATCCACGAAAACAATCTGCCGCGTACCTGATTGCAATACCCCACTGACCGGAATCGCTAATTGTTTACCTAAATTCACGTCCACGCTTACATTCACAAACATTCCGGGAGAAAGGGTGAGTTGCGAATTTGAGAAAACCAAACGGGCACGAGCGGTGCGCGTGGTCATATCCACGTCCGGGTAGATGAAATCCATTCTTCCGCGAAATACGCGGCTTGGATAGGAATCCACGGTGAGGGATGCGGATGAACCCACCTTGATGCGGCCCAAGTCATTTTGGAAGATCTGAGCGAGTACCCAAACCGTAGAGAGGTCGGCAACGGTGTAGAGCCGAGTATCTGGCTGCACCATCAAATTAGGAAGAGCGTCCCGTTCCGTGATGTAGCCGGAAACAGGAGAGTCAACTTCCAGGGTCTCGCCGACTTGGCCCGTGGTTTCCAGACGCGCAATCTCCTGTTCGGGGATGTCCCACTCTGCCAAGCGTTCACGAGACGATTCGAGCAGAGACGTTACGCCAGAGGCGACGCCGGGAACCGTGCTCCGCGATAAATTTTGCGCATTCTGTTTCGCAAGAAGGTATTCGCGTTCAGCCGTAACGAGTTCCGGGCTGTGAATCGTAAATAACGGCTGGCCCTTCTTCACATATTGGTACGTGGCATCCGCAAAAACCTTTTCGATGTGGCCGGAAATGCGTGTCTGCACGTAAGAAACGCGGCGTTCGTCAATCGCGACGGTCCCCGTTGTGCGAATGGTGTCCTTCAGGTCCTTCCGTTGGACTACTCCGAACTTCACTCCAATGGATTGCAGACGTTCTGGCGAGAGTTGGATGGGAGAGAGCGGCGTCTCAGCAGACGGTGTCTGCACGGCAGCAGGACTCGTCTCCTGCTGGGGCGCAGGATTGGAGGCAGGTGTGGCGGCAGTCTTTGTCGCAACAGGATGATGCGACTGCCACCAAAAACCCGCCAGCACTCCGACCAGAACCAGGTTTGCGACGACGACGCTGATAAATGCAGTTCGATAGTTTTTCATGGAATGATTCCTTTGTGCCGCGGGTCAGCGCAGCGTTACCCCAGTCACTTCTTCCATCTGTGCCATGGCGGTTTCGTGTTCAGAGAGCGTCTGCCAATATTCTTCGTCCAGCTTCAGGACATCGAGGAAGGACGCCAGCAACGCCTGGAAGTCCTGGCGGTTGGATTGGTATGCAGCCATGCCCGCCTGTAGATCAGCGCGCGCTTGAGGTATTAAGCCTTCGCGATAAATCTTCAGCAGCTCCGCTGATTTGTCTGCAGTGATAAATTGCTGGCGAAGTTGAAGGGCCGTCTGCTGCGATTGCACTTCATATTCGCTCTTGGCGCGGTCCCGGTCGGACTCGGCCTGGGCAAGCTCGGGACGTTGGCGGCGGCTCCGGTAGATCGGAATGCGCATGCCGACGGTGAATTGGTAATAGGCCCGGTATTGCGAAGGGTCTGTGCGCTGCCACATACCTTGCACATTGAAGTCGGGATAAAAATCCTTCTTCGCAAGGTCTACCTGTAGTCCCTGGCGCTCCACCACCTTTTGCAAACCGGCCAGGTCGGGATTGTTGGCTTTCGCTTCGGCTAGCAACTGATCGAAGTCGTAAGCAGGGACGCTTTCCGATAGCTCGGCTACTTCAATGTCCGTCGAGGATTGTGAGCGATTCAGGAGATTTTTCAGCTCTGCCTGTGTTTTCCCCTGTTCCAGTTGATTCATGTTGATTTCGCGAAGCAGCTTCGTTCGTTCGAGTTGTGCCTGGAGAACATCCTGTTGATTGCCCATGCCGTTCCGATAGCGGGACTCCGCCGCTTGTTCGAATTGCTGCAAGAGTTGCGCGTCTTCATCGAGAATCTTCTGCCGTTTGGCCAGGTAGCCCAGTTGGAAGTAGGTCATCTTCACGGCCGCGAGCACCGCGCGCCGGACGGACTCATATTTCTGCTGCGTTGCGTCCGCGTCTTTTTGGGCAATCTCACCGCGAAGCCGCAGCTTGCCTGAGTAGGGCAAGTCCTGCGAAAAGCCCACCCCGATAAACGCGAAGTCGCTGTTGGTGTACCCCGCAAAAGGCCGGGGACTGCCCACATTCATCTGCTGCAGAACCACTTGAGGATCGGGCAGCGTTGCGACCTGCGTCGGAATCTGCCTCGCCGATTTCCAGCCGTGCCTCGCTGCCAGTATCTGAGGATTGTTCTTCTCGGCCTCAGTCAAAAAGTCCGCGAGTGTTGTGGGTTCCCCGACTGAAGCGTTCTGAGCGCGTACGTTGGGTGCTGAAAACACGAGGAGAGAGACTCCTAGAATCCAAACAGAACTGAACTTCATAAACTGTCCTTTCACGGCATCGAGCCAAAATCCGACCGGCCTCGACGCATGTAATCAAAACCAGGGAAACGGAACGCACAAAGACACCTGTGCGCAGGGTTAGCTGTGATCAGGACCGATTCAGATCAGGAATGTACAGAGAAGGGATTGGAAGGAAGGTGGTGAAGGATTTTCAGTGACAAGAAGGGCGCTGTGCAGACTGGCACTCGGAACCGCAAGTGTGTTTTGGGATACGGCGATTGTGACGGCCGGTCCAACTTCAGGTGCTCTGAACTGCAATTCCGGGAGTGGAGCTTGCGACGTAACGCAGCAGGACCTATCCGAAGTTTGGGAGAACTGAGTTCCTGCACTGCGAGGAAGCATCTGATGGCATGGTGGCTGGGCCGTCGCCTCCGCGCACTCCGCCATTCTTGAGGCAAACAGGGCACAAGCCGAAAGTGGCACCAAGCCAGCGGCAAAGACGCTCAACGCGAGTCCGAGGATGAGTACCCTTCTCATTAACTCCCAGTCTAGCAGGCAGATGCCCTGCGTGCACACTAAACAGGGTCGCGTGTCTCACAGTCGAATGATGTGATCCATATCACACTACCGCAAATCCCTCGTCAGATCGGACCTAACGAGATCTGTCAATTGGGGAGTTCCTAGCTTTCGATTAACGCTTAACCGGACATCCTCTAACAATGTCGGATCTGTCAAATCTTCTTTGACCGCACTTCCCTCTTCACTCTTAATGGCACGAGAAGAGAGTTGCGAAGAGAAGCGTGCCAATGCCGTCATACAGCATGGGGGTGGCCCGGGATGGCAAGATGGCCACGCCTGTACTACGAGTGGGTTGCGCGGGTTTTTCCAACGCGCCTATACTGGCCCAGATTGGCAGATTGAGGTACAAGTTTGGGAATAGGTGTCTGAACTCACCGGGTTTCAGGGGATGATGGACCCTGCGAGCCGCAGAGTTACCTGGAGAAACGTGCTCAAGTGAGCCTAGAGGAAATCAAGCAGTTCCCGACGGTGGAACGGCGGCGAAATTCCGGCCTGCCCTCAGACCAGCGTGAAGCGGGTGAGATCGCCGTGTTTCAGGAGTTGGGGAAGGCCCTCACTTCGTCGCTGCAGCTGGATCAGGTGCTGCGGACGATCATGGAGAAGATTGACGAATTCTTGCGGCCGGACAACTGGTCGCTGCTCCTGCTGGACGAGGCCAAGCAGGAACTCTATTTTGAGCTGGCGGTGGGGAAAGCCTCGCAGGCGCTGAAGGACGTGCGCATCAAGCTGGGAGTGGGAATTGCGGGATGGGTGGCGCAGCACGGCGAAGTAGTGATTGTGCCGGATACCTCGAAGGATACGCGGTTCTTCGGGAAAGTGGACGAAAAGACGAAGATGGAAACGCGGTCCATCGTGGCCGTGCCGGTGAAATTCCGCGAAACCTGTCTGGGCGTAATCGAATTGATCAATTGCGTGGGGCCCGACGGGTTCGATCCCAAGGATTTGAAGCTGCTGGAAGCGCTTTCGGACTTCGCGGCGATTGCCTTGGAAAATGCGCGGCACGTGAAGCGCATTCACGAGCTGACCATAAAGGATGACTGCACTTCGTTGTACAACGCGCGGCACATGGGCTTCATTTTGGATACGGAGATTTACCGTTCGCAGCGCTACAACTACGAATTTTCCATTGTCTTTATTGACTTGGACCATTTCAAGCTGGTGAACGACACGCACGGCCACCTGGTGGGCTCGCGGCTGTTGGCGGAAATTGGGGAGGCGTTGAAGACCAATTGCCGTCTAATTGATTTCGCGTTCCGCTACGGCGGGGACGAATTCGTGATCCTGCTGCCGCAGACTTCGAAGGAAAACGCCATCAACGTGGCGCGCCGGCTGCATCGAATTATTCGGGAAACGGTGTGGCTGAAAACAGACGGATTAAACACGCGTATCACACCAAGCGTGGGTGTGGCGGCTTACCCGATCGATTCGAAGACAAAAGAAGGATTGCTGCATCTGGCAGATGAAGCGATGTACCTGGTGAAGAACACCGACCGCGATAATGTAGCCGCGGCGAATATCGGCATCCTGCCGGTGTCCAGCGAGGCCGCGGGATAGGGCGTGGCCAGGCGAGACGCCGCGAAGAACAGAGAGATGCATCGCACAAAAGGCGTGCGATGCAAAACCGTCACTCACTCCGCAGAGTCCGTTCGGGATGACGGAGTCATTCCGATCACGACCATGCGCGGGTATACACACTCCCGGAATTCTGATTAACTGAAAACATGAAGAGGAGCGAAGCAGCGCGTTATGCGCGGTGGTCAGCCCTGCTGGCCTTTGTGCTGGCGGCAACCACCTTTGTGATTTACATCCAGCGGCAATGGGTTGCCCATGTGGAGAAGAAGAACGCCCCGCCACCGCTGACCGCGGACAAGGAACGTCAATCGATCGGGCTGACCTTCTCCAAAGTGGAAGGGAACCGCACCATATTCACCGTGCACGCTTCGAAATCCACGGATTTCAAAGGCCAGGACGTGAGCCTGCTGGAAGACGTGATGATTACGGTGTTCGGCAAAACCGGCGAGCGCAACGATGTGATCAACACCCATAGCTGCAATTACTCCAAAGGTGATGGGGCCATTCAATGCAGCGGGGTAGTGCAGATGGAATTGCAGAGCGCCGCAGAGGCTGAACGCGCCCGGCGGGAATCGTCCGGCGCTCCGAACATAGTGCGTGTGAAGACCAGCGCGGTGACGTTTGAACGGGCCACGGGCCGCGCGCAGACCGTGGAGCGCGTGACATTCTCGTTTCCAGGCGGGAACGGAGAAGGACTGGGAGCAGTCTACTCCTCCGAAGAAGGCGTGCTGCGGCTGGTGAAGGATGCGCAGTTGAACTTGGATCGCTCTACCGAAGCAGCCGGAGCGAAACCGCACGGAGGGACACCGCGTGAGGTGGTGGTGCGCGGAAGCAGCCTGGAGTTTGGGAAAAACTCGAGGGCCGTGGTGATGGAGGGCCCGGTAACGGCCACGGCGGAGCCGCAGCAACTGACGGCCGGAGAGCTCGTGATGATGCTGGACGCGCAGTCCCGTCCGCAGGCGCTGGTGGCGACACCGGGGCAACTGGGAGAACTTCCAGAGGCGACATCGCAGGGCGCCCGTGGAAAGACAACCCTGAAAGCGGAAAAACTGACGTGCAATCTGGTGCCGGAGCGCTGGATCCAGTCGATGGAAGCAGAAGGGAACGTCCGGGGAAGTTCGCCGAGTGGAACGTTCCAGGCCGAACGCGGCGAAATGGAGATGTGGCCGCGAGTGAATCAACCGAAGCTGGTGACGTTGCGGGGTAACGTCAATCTGCAGACGCAGGACGCGCGAACGGGAAGTTCGCGGGATTTGCGGACAAATGCTGCGCAACTTGCGTTCCAGGAAGGGCTCGAAGGGCGGGCGAGCCAGTTGCAGCATGCCGAGACGCTCGAGCATGGCACTACGGAATGGACGGATTCGGCGGGGGCGCATTCAAAGCTGTCCGCGGACAAATTAGCGATGGAGTTTGGGGATGCGGGCAAAGCCCAACTGCTGACGGCTACGGGAGCCGTGCAGACGGAGCGTGAGTTGAAGGGACACCCCACGCAAACGGCCAGTGGCGCCAGGGGAACCGTAAAGTTGGATGCGAACGGGGAATGGACGCAGATGAATCTGCAGGGGGACGTGCACTTGAAGGAAGGCGACCGCACGGGTGAAGCGCAGCAGGCGGTGTTCGCCAAGGCGGCGCAAACGGCGGTGCTGACGGGGCAGGCGGTGGTGCGCGATGCTACCAGCGAGACACACGCGCCGAAGATCACATTCCACCAGGCAACGGGAGATGTGGAGGCGGAAGGCGGCGTGCGCTCAACAGATTTCTCCGGGCAGACCGGCATGACGCATTTGGGCTCGAGCTCGATACCGGCGAATATTTCCTCGGATCATCTTCAGGCCAACTCGAAAACGGGGCGTGCGCTGTACCAGGGCCACGCACGGCTCTGGCAGGGGCCATCCGTGCTGGAGGCGAACTCCATCGAGTTGTTGAAAGAGACGCGCGTGATGAACGCAGTGGGCAATGTCCGGGGAGTGTTTCAGCAAACGGCAACTGGACCGGCCGCGCCAGGGCCTGCAACCGGGCCCGCAGTGGGGCCTGCGGCGAGCAAGCCACCGGCGCTTTGGCACGTCTCCAGCGGGACACTCACCTATTGGGATGCGGAGAGCCGTGCACACCTTGAGCACAACGTGGTCATGCAGTCGGAAGATCAGCGCATGCGGGGACCGCTCCTGGATTTGTACTTCACCCACGCGGGAGGCGCTGCCGGAGGAGCATCCCAAATTAGCCGCGCGGTTGGCACCGGGGGCGTAATCGTGGAGCAGGGAGGCCGGCGGGGCACGGCTGAAAAAGGAATATACACCGCCGAAAATCAAAAATTCGTATTGAGCGGGGGAAACCCGACACTTTTTGATCCCGAAGAAGGCGTAACCACCGGGCGTGAATTGACCTTCTTTTTAGCGGATGATACGATCATCGTCGACTCGGGAACTGGTTCGCGCGTGCTGACCAAACATCGAGTCCAGAGATAAGGGGACCGCCAAGCGATCCCGCGTGAAGCGGAATGCCCACACTCCAAGGCGTCGATCTCAGCAAGTCCTACCGGGGACGCAAGGTAGTTGATAACGTTGAACTCGAAATAGGGAATGGCGAAGTAGTGGGCTTGCTGGGGCCGAACGGCGCCGGCAAGACAACCACCTTTTACATGATAGTCGGGCTGGCCCGGCCAGATGCAGGGCGGGTGCTGTTGAATGGCGAAGAGATTACGGACCTCCCGATGTACCTGAGGGCGCGCAGTGGCATCAGCTACCTGCCTCAGGAACCCTCGGTTTTCCGGCAACTTACGAGCGAAGAGAACCTGCTGGCGGTACTGGAGACTTTGCCCCTGACCCCCGAGCAACAGCGCGACCGCCTGGAAGAACTGTTAGCCCAGATGGGGCTGGAGACGGTGCGCCAAAGCAAGGCTTATATGCTTTCAGGCGGCGAGCGGCGGCGGCTGGAGATTGCCCGGTCCTTAACGCTGGAGCCTAGCTTCATCTTGTTGGATGAACCCTTCTCCGGGATTGACCCGCTGACCGTTAAGGACCTACAGGACCTAATTAGGGAGTTAAGTCGCTCGGGAATTGGCGTGCTCATTACCGACCATAACGTGCGGGAAACTCTTAGCGTAACCGACCGCGCCTATATCGTGAATCATGGGAGAATCATGAAGAAGGGCACTCCAGAGGTATTGAGCAACGACCCGGAAGTCCGGCGGGTCTATCTTGGTGATAACTTCCGCCTGAATTAGGTTTATCCTAGGGACATCGAACCGGGATGTAGAACGTGTACCGAGAACGGGACTGAGAACGTAACCCATGGCCTGGCAGGGACTCAAACTTAACCTCAGAGTACAGCAGAAGCAGATTCTGACGCCCGGGCTTGTGCAGATGGTCAGCGTGCTGGCGCTGAACCGCCTGGAACTTCGCGAGATGATTAACCAAGAGATGATCGCGAACCCTGTTTTGGAAGAGCTTTCCGAAGAACCCACCGTCACCGACAACTACAGCGACGAAACATTCCTGAAAGCGGAAACCGAGAAGGTGCCCGAAAAGAAAGACGCCAATCCCTTCGACGAATTCGATGTTGGCGCTTTCTTCAATCAATACCTGGATACCGGGGGGGACGGCGGGCAGTCGCAGGAACGCGAAGTTTCAGAGCGGCCCTCCTTCGAGAAATTCCTCTCCTCACCCGCAGGGCTCACCGACCATCTGGCCTGGCAATTGAGCGTGACCATCTGCTCTGAAGACGTGCGGGAAATCGTCGAGAACATCATCGGCAATCTGGATGAAAACGGCTACCTGATGGCTTCCGCGGAAGAGCTTTCGCAGAATGGCAAGTACTCGCAGGACGACCTGGAAGATGCGCTGGCGGTGGTGCAGGAGTTTGACCCCATCGGTGTGGGGACGCGGGACCTGCGGGAGTGCCTGCTCCTCCAATTGAAAGCGTTTGATCCACAGAACACATTGGCGCAGCAGATCGTTTCCGAACACCTGAAACAAGTGCAGTCCAATCAGTTGAAGGAAATTGCGCGCGCGCTGAACCGGCCGCTGGATATCGTGAAGCACGCCATTGACACGATCAAGAAGCTCGATCCGCGCCCGGGGCTCCGTTACAACAAGACGGAACCGCGGCTGGTCGAGCCAGACGTGTACTTCCGCAAGGTGGATGACCAGTGGCAAGTCTTCCTGAACGAAGACGACATGCCGCAATTGCGCCTCAGCCCGACGTACAGAAGATTGCTGGTGCGCGACGCCGCGGACAAGGAAGTGCGGAACTACGTGAAGGAGAGGTTCACGGCGGCGATCCAGTTGATGAAAAACATCGAGCAGAGGAAGCACACCATTCTGCGGGTTTGTCAGTCCATCATCGCGCGCCAGGGCGAATTTCTGGACAAGGGCCCCGACACGCTGAAGCCGATGATGATTAAGGAAGTGGCGGAAGAGGTTGGCGTGCATCCCTCCACGGTGAGCCGCGCGGTGGCCAGCAAATACGCGCACACGCCGCAGGGCGTAATTGAACTGCGTTCGTTTTTCAGCGAGGCGGTGAACGGGCCGGAGGGCGGCGGGATGTCGCTGCTGACGCTGAAACGCCTGGTGAAGAAGATGATTGATGAGGAAGACACCGCCAAGCCGCTGACCGACGAACAGATTGCCAAGAAACTTGAGGACAACGGCATCCACGTAACCCGGCGCACCGTGGCCAAGTACCGCGAGGATATGAGAATTCCCAGCACGCACCAGCGCCGCGTGAAAAGCTGACTTCCTGCCTGCCGTGAAGCGCGACTCTCCACGATCACGAAACAACCGAGCTTCAGGGCGCCAACTTGTTATCCTGACGGGTTTGTCCGGTTCCGGAAAAAGCACGGTCCTCAAAGCGTTTGAGGACATGGGCTACAACTGCGTGGACAACCTGCCGGTGGAGCTGATCCCGATTTTCGCGGAGCTGAATGCGGCGGGAGAAGGCGATTATCGTCGAGCGGCTTTGCTGGTGGACGCGCGCGAAGGGCTGCAACTGGAGAAGTTGCCGGGGCTCCTGAAACATTTGCGGCGCGACCATCCCATTTCGCTGGTGTACATCGAAGCGCATGAAGACGCGCTGCTGCGGCGCTATAGCGAGACGCGCCGGCCGCACCCGCTGGGCAAGGATTACAGCGTGCGCGAAAGCCTGGAGCACGAGCGCGCCTTGATGGAGCCGATCCGCAAACTGGCGGACGTGGTAATTGACACGTCGCAGTTCAACGTGCATGAGTTGAGGCAATTTGTGAATCAGCGCTTCCGCTCGGAAAGCCAGCGTCCGCTGCTCGTTTCGCTGGTGAGCTTCGGCTACAAGTTTGGCGTGCCGACCGATGCGGACCTGATGTTTGACGTGCGCTTCCTGCCGAATCCGCACTTTGTGCCCCGGCTGCGGCGATATACCGGTCGCGACAACAAGGTGCGGCGGTACATCCAGTCTTTTCCGCAGACCGGGGAGTTCCTGCGCCGCATGCAAGGTTTGCTCACCTATCTCATCCCCCACTACATCGAGGAGGGCAAGAGCTACCTGACGATTGCGTTCGGGTGCACCGGAGGAAGGCACCGCTCGGTAATGATGGCGGAATGGATGAGGAAGGCGCTGGACAAGCGCGGGTTTGCCACGCGGGTGATGCACCGCGACATCGACAAGTGAAAGTAGGCCAAAGTGTCGGTGCCTGCCCTACGGCGTTGATGGGGCGATTTCCGATCCCGCGGATTACCAGGAGTTGACCACCCTTGATAGAATTACTGCATCAGTTGAGTGGCGATGAAACAGAACTCTGTTTTGTGAGATTTATTCCAGATCTTCCGCGGTCCAGATAGAACTGAGGTACATAATGTACTTTCATTTCGCCAGCTTCAGACATCTGTTCCTCATTCTCTTGGCACTATGCAGTGTCGCGGCTACTTCGGCTTCCGAATGGCGCACAGTCGAGCTCCCAGCCCGTCCGTTAAACATCGCTGAGAATAACGGGACTCTTTGGGTGTGTGGGGCGGATGAGCTAATTGCCTCCTCCGCAGATGGAGGAAATATTTGGGTGGCCAAACATAGCACAAAGAACGGAAGCCTCCTTCTGACCATCCGATTTGCCAATGAACGATTCGGCTACGCTGCTGGGACTGGGGGGAAGGTCCTTATTACAAGGGATGGCGGGAATACGTGGGACGCGACCAAGGTCCCGTCTGAGGTGGTCTACGACGCTGCTTTGTCGGACGAAAAACATGGCATCATTCATGCCCTGCGAAACGTTTACACGACCAGCGACGCTGGAGCGACGTGGGTTCCTGTACAAATCGACCTTGCCAGCGAGGATTTGAAGGGATTTTCTCACGTCCTTTCAGTTGTTGCACTTGATGCAAACCATATGGCAATCGTTCTAAGTGAAGGTAACTCATCAGTGTATGCCTACAAATTACTCCTCACCAAAGACGGGGGCACGAAGTGGACTATTTCGGATAATCCAAGCACGGTTCTCGGAAAACTCACTTCCAACAATGGCGAGTATTGGTTTGCAGGTGTGGAGGTGATTGAGAAAGAGAAACCGGGCGGCGGCTACGGCGTTCCTCTGGTCATGCACTCGGCCGATGGAGAGAAATGGACGCATTTGCCGAGGTGGTCAAAAAATGAGTTCTCTCAGTGCAATTCGCAGGGGTGTCTCTACTGGGACGGTGCGGGAGTCCAACTTCCACCGACATCCCCTGTCAGTTTTTGGACTCTTGCACCCGAAAAGGTGGTCACGGCAAGGTGGGCAGTCGCAAAAGGTACGATTTGCACTGTGGAAACAGGCTTGAAGTGCACGACAGTGACAACAACACAGACGATGCCAGCCTATCTCGACACTTCTTCTCCCGTCCCGGCACCAATTTCCGCTCCACCACTGGATGCTCCTCCATCCCAAGGACTTCAGTGCCTCTACTGTGACTTCGAGAGAATCATGGTGACATCTGATTTTCAGGGAGTCGCCGACGTGCAGCTCAAGTTGCACATCGCTCAGAACGGGCTGGTAGAGCAGGCCGAAATCGTTCATGCGACAAACTCTGGAATTGGCGAAAGAGTCGCTGCGTCCGCTCGAAACTGGGTTTTTCTTCCATTTGTAAAGGATGGTGTGGTCCACCCCGCCAGCACAGACGTGAAACTTCGTGTGCAGGCAATTAAGAGCAAGTAGAGAATGTTGGCCTCTATCGACTCCTAGCTAGCCTCATAACAGGAAACTGACCCGCATCCCCTACCCGCGAAAACTTGACACGCTGTTCTGCTGCCGAAGGGCTTACCTGAGGGGAATTAAGACAGTCGAAGCCGCCTCGCAAACGTTTCTAGTCCAGAAAAGTCCGACATCCCTGGCGAACCGCTAGGTTGTGGATGTTCAGTCGGGCTCACTTGAATGCGACGGGTGGTTCGGCAGATTCTGCGGGTCAAAAAGGGACAAGACGTTCGAGGTTAGACCAGGAAATGTAGTTGAGGAACCGGGTGTTTGCCGGGCACGCTCTAAGTTTCCCAAATTGCGGCGAAGCCGGTTTTTAGCCCGGAAGATAATGGTTCGGACCGTAGGTAGGCGGCGGTTGAGCCTGCGGGCGATCTCGGAGTAGCTCATGCGCTTGTAATAGCGGAGCACCAGCGGGACTTTGTAATAATCCGGCAGGCAATTCAACTGTTCCCGCACAAGGCGTTTTGTTTCCTTGCGCAGAACTTGGGAGAGAGGAGATGGAGTGGAAACGTCCGGGACAGCGCACAGATCATCTCCGGCGACGATCGAGCATTTTTCGCGCTTTCGCCGGCGCAAAATGTCAATGCAATGCCGGCCTGCCACCTGGCAGACCCAAGGGCGGAAGGGATTCTCATGATCTTTTTTCTCGAGGACCGTGTGCAGTTTCAAGAAAACCTCTGACGCGGCATCCTCCGCGTCTTCCGGCCGGCGAAAGAATCGGCGGCAGACCTGCAAGACGTGAGAATAGTGAGCGGTATAGATGGAGGCCAAAACCTCCGGGCAAGTATGCAGAGCCTGATTGAGGGCGGTGTCGAGTCCGGCTCCTTCGAGAGACATTGTGGCGGATCGAGTTGCCATACCTGCTCCTTTGCCGATGAAGCTGGACACACCCACAGCTCCGGATCCACGCAAGACAACGCGTGGACCATAGTGTGCACAGTAGTCAGCTATGTGGAACCGTGTCCTCCCAAGCCGGAGTTCTTCGGCCGCGAAACCGAAGCTGGCCGCCGGGGAGGAGCCGAAAAATCTTTGCCGCGCGCACGGGGCCGCGTGCCTTTGATCGCGTCGCGGCGGCGAACCACCAAAAGTGTTATGTCATCGTGCGGCGTGCAAGAGTCAGCGAAATCGAGGACAGTTCCAAGCAGCGAGAATAGGGCTTTGCTTGCGCTCACGCCGTGGACACTTTTGCCGGCAGCGGCGAGGCGGTCGACTTCGAATTCGTCGTCCGCGCGGTTGCGGCATTCCGTCACGCCATCGGAGTAAATGATCAGCATGTCGGCCGGATTAAGGGAGACAGTTCCGGTTTGAAATGAAGCGTTTTTCATAGCTCCAAGCATTGGACCACCCAGCGTAAGGTGTTCAAGAGTCTTATTGGCTCGTAGGAACAGCGGTGCCGGCAGGCCGGCGTTGCAGTAGGCGAGTTCGTTCTTCCGCGGATCGATTCGCGCGAAAAACAGCGCCGTCAGCGGTGGCGCTCCATCGTCGTGGCACAGCTCGTGATTGACCTCGCCAACGACATCGCCTGGGCTCGCATGGTTCCGCGCGGACCTTTGGATTAAGCCCATCAGATGGGCCTGCCAGATTCCTGCAGTTAACCCCTTGCCGGCGATGTCGCCCAGGATCACCCCAAGGTCCGAGTCCAGATCCATCACCTTGAAAAAATCTCCTGAAAGATGGCGGACCGGGAAAATCTCTCCGGCGATCTCGAAATCACACCAGGTACGCTCGCGGGGAGCGCACAGCCTACGCTGCACCTGGGCGGCTTCAAAGATGGCCTGCTGCACTTTCGCATGATCACGGCGGAGGGCTTCGAGTTCGTCCGTGAGGAACTGCACGTTGTCCCTGAGGTCTCCTCCGGTTGCAGCCAAGGCATGAAACGACACTTCGTCATTTAAGCTTGGGGCCGCCTCTGCCGGGTGGTTTCCGAGAGCGGACCGCCGGATGTCCAGCATTCTTTCGATTAGGGCCATCATGATCGAGTCATCCTACGAATTTGTAACCTACTCCGTGAACCGTCAAAAAGTAACGAGGCACCTCGGGGATGGGTTCGAGTTTCTGGCGAATGCGAACAATATGGGCATCCACGGTGCGGGTCGTCGGGAAATTCTCGTACCCCCAAACCTCGTCGAGAAGCCGATCGCGGCTCAGGGTTTCTCCGGAATGACAGAGAAAGTGCTTGAGTAAATCGAACTCTTTGCCAGAGAACTCCACGCGCCGTCCCCCGCGCATGACTTGGTAGCTACGCAGATTCACTTCGACGTCGCCGAAGGTATAGCTGTCCTGGTCTTTCGGAAGTGTGTGCGTCCTTCGCAGAACGGCCTTGACGCGAGCGAGGAGCTCGCGAATGGAGAATGGCTTGGTGACGTAGTCATCGGCGCCCAGTTCGAGGCCAACAACCTTATCCACTTCCTGGCCGCGCGCCGTAAGCATGATGATGGGAATCGAAGGGCGCTTGGCCTTGAGCTGTTTGCAGACATCCAGCCCGCTCATGCGCGGCATCATCACGTCGAGGACAACCAGGTCCGGAGAATCCTTGAGCGCGCGCTCCAGCCCTTCCACGCCGTCGAGCGCCGTTAAAACCTGAAACCCTTCGTATTCGAAATTATCGCGCAAACCGGCCACCATATTTGGCTCATCCTCAACGATAAGAATTTTGCCTGAACTCATGAGCTCTCCCTTGGGCTTCTGAGGAACATGACGCCACCGCACAATCCATAACGCTCATACGATTGCAGCCCCCGTCCGTGAAGAAGAATCCAGGGGCAGCGCAATGGTGAACTTACTTCCTTTCTCCGGGGTGCTTTCAACCTGCACGTCGCCACCATGCGCGCGAACAATATGGCGGACGAGCGACAGGCCCAAGCCCGAACCCTTGATGTTGTGCACCAGGGGATCGCCACAGCGGTAAAACTTCTCGAAAATCTTCTCCTGCTCGGCGGGCGGGATACCGATGCCGTGGTCGCAGACTTCCAGTTTCACGGAACCGTTCGTGCGGTACAGACTGACACCGATGAATTTTTGGTCCTTGGAGTACTTCAGAGCGTTGTTCACCAGATTGAGCAACGAACGGGCAATGGCCTCGCGGTCCACGTTGACCGGGGGAATATCGCGGGAGATGTTTTCCTCGAAGGCAAAACCGTTTTGTTCGATCTGGAAGCGGTAAGAATCGAGTGTGGAACGAATAAGCTCGGGGAGATCGGTTTCCTTGAACTCATACTCCTTGCGGCCGGCCTCGATGCGGGAAAAGTCGAGGATATTATTGATGAGCGCCGTGAGCCGTTCGCTTTCTTCGCGGATGATGCGGAAATACTCCTGGTATTTGTCCTTTGCGGTGAGGCGGCCAAGCTCCAATGTCTCGGCATAGAGACGAATCAAGGCCAGCGGTGTGCGCAATTCATGCGAGACGTTGGCGACGAAATCGGATTTCAGCCGGGCGAGTTTCATTTCCCTGGACACGTTGCGATAGGTAAGGAAGATCCCGCCAATCATCAGGAGGGAGAGCGCGGCGAGGACGGTATAGTTGTACCGGAGGAATTTCGCTCCGATGTCGGCAATGGTGGTCCCCGGAAATTTGATTGACCAAACCATGCCTTGAAAAATACTGTCGAAGGAGCGTTCGACTTCAGGCTTGCCACCGTCCCAGTTTGCAGAAACGACCAAGGGTGTTGAATCCTTCGAAGCACGGATCATTATTGCCGGTGGATTGGCGTCGGCTTTCAGCATGGCGCTCTTGCTGTTCAATACATCTTTGATGACCGCGGGGAAAAGGTTCTTCTGCAGATAGTCCTGGTCAAAAGAAACGATTCCGAGGCTCACGCGATCTTTTGGAACGCCGTGGGGAATGAAATAGGCGATATTCCAGTACACGCGCTGATTGCCCTCAAGCATCCAACCACCCATGAATTCAGGTGATGGATCTCCCTTCTCGGCTGCCATTCTGAGATGCTCTACCATGGAAGGTGCGTCTACGGGTAGCCAGCCCACGAAGACCTTGATCGTGTCCAGTGTGCGCATGCAGAAGTCGCCATCATCATGGCGGCTGGGCTGCATGCGGCTCACCATGAGGCCGCTCTTCTTATCATAGAGAACCGCGTATGCGAACTCGGGATGCTGGGAGAGAATGTGGTCTAGCTGGGCATTGATCTGGGGGCCGTCATCTGGGTTAGGAAATTCCTTACGCACGGGCTCCAACAGGTCGTTGGCCTTTTCCCAGCTGTGCTTTTCCGCAATCTTCAAAACATAAGAGAAGTCGCGCTGAATCGCGGCCTCGATGGCCTGGTCGCGCTGAATATGCTTCAAGTTCCAGATGCTGAAGGCCATCAGGGCCGCGGCAGGGAGGACGATGGCCAGCTCCAACGTTAGGAGCGTTCGTGTACGATCCGTCAATCGCCACTTCTTGGACATTCTAGGCCTCTCCAACTGGTTCACTTACTTCTTAATCCTAGCGAGACTATAAAGACCTCTAAAGCCAGATGTGTCAAGCCATCGCAAAGGATTGTAAAAAGTTGTAAAACGGGGCGTTCGAGGGCAAGCCATTTCACGAACAGAGCAAAAGGCGGGCACCGGGAATGGTGTCGCCCTCTTTCTGTGTGAAAGCAAATACCTTGCAGGATCAATCATGTCACAATGGAAACTCGAAGCTCAGAGCTCGGGCCGAGACTCGCTTGCCCCTGGTAAACGGAAACTGGCCCGCAACTCCCACTCCCGAAAACTTGACACGCTGCGCTGGTGCCGAATAGCGTACCAAGGGGGGCCAGAGCAAGCGGCCGAGGAGTCCGGGAGTGGGTTCACTTTTTTCGCCACAACTCAAGCGATTGATGAGTTACACCAAGCCCTACGGCGTGCGCCTGGCGGTGGGTGTGATTCTGGTCGCGTATGTGGCGGCGGCGGAAGCCACGATTGGGTTCATGGTGCGGCCCGCCGTGGACTTCGTGCTGGACCCGGTGAAATTCGGATCGAGCCTGCCCCTGGTGACGTTGCCGTGGAACCACCACGTCATTTACCTGAACAAATTTTTCCCCTCGAGCATCCACAACGTCTGGACGATTTTTGCCTTCACAATCCTGTTCCTTTTCGTCAGCAAGGCCATCGCGGAATACCTGGGACTCACGGAAATCCAATATGTGGGATTGGCGGCGACGCGCGACCTGCGCAATGCCTTCTACGCAAAAGTGCTTCGCCAGCCCATGGGCTTCTTTCAATACAACCCCACGGGGCGGGTCATCTCCGTAGCCATCAATGACGTGGACCGCGTGCGTTTCGCGCTCAGCGAATACCTGGCGGATTTGTTCATGAAGAGCTTCACCTTCATCGCTTTCGTGGCAGCCATGCTGATCCTGAATTGGAAGCTGGCGTTGGCCACCTCGGTGCTCCTGCCCGTCGTGGTGCTCCCCGTGAACAAGTTGGGCAAAAAGATCCGGCTTTCGGCGGAGAAAACCCAGACGCGGTTAAGCGACTTGAGCCAAATCCTGGAAGAGACGGTAAGCGGAAATCGCATCGTAAAAGCATTCGGGATGGAGGATTTTGAGATCAAGAAATTCCGCGAGGTGGCGCGGCGTCTGCTGAAAGAAAACATGCGCTGGGTGCGGGCGGCGGTGATTACTTCTCCGTTGATGGATCTGGTCAGCGCGGTGGTGATCCCGCTCCTGATTCTCTATGCCCGCAACCAGATTCAGCACCATCAGTTCACCTTGGGCGGATTCATTTCCTTTGTGTACGTGATGTTCAACGCCTACATGCCTTTGAAGCGCATGGGTTATGTATACCAGCAATTCCAGGCGGCGCAGGGAGCCAGCATTCAGGTTTTCGCCCATTTGGATCGCAAAGAGGAAGTGATCGACCAGAAGGGCGGGAAGATCCTGGAAGGGCTTGCGCGCGATATTGTCTTCGACGGCGTGGCGTTCTCCTATGATTCGGAAAGCACGCCAGTACTTCAGCAGGTGAACTTTACCGCCAGCAAGGGAGAAGTGATCGCAGTGGTGGGATCCAGCGGCGCGGGGAAGACCACACTGGTGAACCTGATACCGCGATTCCACGAAGTGAGCTCCGGGAGCGTTCTGATTGATGGCACCGACATTCGAGGAATGAACCTGAGATCGTTGCGCAACCAGATTGCCATGGTCACGCAGGAAAATATCCTGTTCCACGACACCGTGTTGAACAATATCTGCTATGGAATGGGCGATGTGCCGCGCGAACGAGTAATCGAAGCTGCACAGGCGGCGCTGGCTCACGATTTCATCACTGAGCTGCCGCAAGGATACGATACCGTCATCGGCGAGCGGGGCACCCGGCTGAGCGGCGGGCAGCGGCAGCGGATTGCCATCGCGCGCGCCATCCTGAAGAATTCACCGATACTCATCCTGGATGAGGCTACGTCGGAGCTAGATTCCGAGTCGGAGCAATACGTGCAAAAGGCATTGGGCAACCTCATGGTAGGACGAACCGCATTTGTGATCGCGCACCGCTTGGGAACCGTCCGCAAAGCCGATAAGATTCTTGTGTTGGAAGATGGTTCCATCCGGGAAAGCGGGACGCACGCTGAACTTCTGGCGAAGGGTGGGAGCTACGCTCGCTTGCATGACCTGCAATTCGCGGGCGATGAAGTGCTGGCCCCCGCGGAAGTGCCGAACCCGGATCGCCTGAGTTCGAGAGACGAAGCATGAGCGCACAAAGCACGACCCAGGCCGCAGGCACCGCCCCACCGAAACTCGAATGCCGTTCCATGACCGGCTACGCCACGGTTCGCGGCGAACACCAGGGCTGGCTCATTCGCGTCAGCGTGAAAAGCGTCAACCATCGATTTCTGGACGTGAAACTGCGCTTGCCGGAATCGCTGGAGCCGTACGAAATTCGTTTGCGCCAGACCGTGCGCGAGCGCATCCATCGCGGGCATGTGGACATTCATCTGAGCGTCGAGCCCGGAAGCGCGGCGCCGGTGCACGTGAACCAGGAACTGTTGCAAGCGTACCTCCGGGCCGCCGATGATTTGCGCCGGCAGACGGGAGCGAAATCGGAGCTGGACCTGGTTACGTTATTGCGGCTTCCGGGGGTGATTGGGGGGCTGGCGCCAGAATTGCCGGATTCGGATGAAGAGCAGGAGCAGTTCGGCAAAGTGCTGGAAGCGCAACTCCGCGAAGCCCTCAACAAGATGGATGAAATGCGGCGCGCGGAAGGGCGCCACCTGACGGAGGAACTGCGCGCGCGTGTGGCAAACATTGGCGCCATGGTGGAGCGGGTGCGCGGACTGATGGAAACTTTGCGGCCCGCGTTTGCGCGACGCCTGGATTCCCGGCTCAAGGAATTACTCGGAGGCAGCGGCGTTGATCCCGCGCGACTGGCGCAGGAGGCGGCGCTACTTGCGGAACGCAGCGATATCAGTGAAGAATTAGACCGGCTGCGCAGCCATTTGCAGCAGTTCGCGCAATTACTGGACGGCGCCGGGGAGCTGGGCAAGAAACTGGATTTCTTGCTGCAAGAGATGCAACGCGAAGCGAACACCATGCTTTCAAAGACGCCCGGAGTGGAAAGCGAAGCGCTGGCGATTACGGGGATTGCGCTGGAGATCAAAGCGGAAATCGAAAAATTGCGGGAACAGGTACAGAACATCGAATGAGCGAGAGGAATGGGTCTGCGCCACTGGTGCTGATTGTTTCCGGGCCGTCAGGCTCGGGGAAATCGACGTTGGTGCAGAAGATATTGGAGCTTCCGGGTACGATGCCTTCGATATCATGTACTACCCGGCCGCGGCGGGCGACTGAGGCCACTGGAAAATGTTATGATTTCGTCACCGAAGCGGAGTTTGACTCCATGGCCGCCCGGGGTGAATTTCTGGAATACGCGCGTGTCTTCGGGAAGCATTCCTACGGCACGCCCAAGAAATGGCTGGACGAATCACGGGTGCGTGGTTTGGACCTGGTGCTCGAGATTGACGTGCAGGGCGCGGCACAGGTAAAGAAGAAGTTGCCCGAAGCCGTGGCCATTTTTATTTTGCCGCCTTCGCGCGAGGAACTGGAACGGCGTTTGCGCAACCGCGGCCAGGACTCCGACGAAGAAATTGCGCGGCGGCTGGCGCAGGCGCGCGAGGAAATTGCCGCCAGCGAGGATTTTTACGATTTTTGTGTATTGAACGACGACGTGGAACGTGCCGGCCGCGAAGCTCAGGCGATTGTCCTGGCGCTGCGCTGCAGCAGTTCTCGCCGCCGAGGCCGCGTAAATCAAGTCCTGGCATCGTTTGGAGGGTAAGACACTCATGACCGTGCAAACCAAAGCTCCGGAGAGCCAGTTTGCCTATGTCGTGCTGGCCGCTCGACGCGCCCGGCAGATTATGGCGGGCGCACCGCCGCTGGTGGACAATCTACGATCCTTAAAGGCGACGCGTATCGCCTGCGAAGAGGTCACCAGTGGCTTGATTGAATACGACTTCACCGAGCCCTGGAGCGACGAGGAAAAGGAAAGCGTGAAGCGGCGCAGGTAGCGCCCCGCGAGGTTTCCATGCGCATCACCCTTGGCGTCACCGGTGGAGTCGCGGCCTATAAATCCGCGGAACTCGTTCGCCGATTGCAGCAAGAGGGGCACAGCGTCCAGGTGGTGATGACGCGCGCGGCTTGCGAATTCGTAACGCCCCTGACGTTTGCCGCCTTGAGTGGCCAGAAAGTTATCACCGACCTGTTCGCCAAGTCTTCCACCGGCGAAGCCAATCTGGAATCCGCGATTGAACACATAGCCGTGGCGCAGCGCACGGATTTACTGCTTGTTGCGCCCGCAACAGCCGACATGCTGGCGAAGTTTGCGCACGGCCTGGCTGATGATTTTCTTTCCACGTTGTATCTTGCTTCCACCGCGCCGGTAATCGTGGCGCCAGCCATGAATGTCAACATGTGGCAACATTGTGTGACCCAGGAAAATCTGGCCATGCTGAAGGCGCGGGGCGTGCATGTTGTCGAGCCCAATGCAGGGTATCTTGCCTGTGGCATGACCGGACCGGGGCGCTTGGCGGAGCTCGACGAGATTCTGAAGGCGGTGCAGGGAATCGCGAAGACGAAGCGCGATCTT
Organism: Candidatus Acidiferrales bacterium; assembly: GCA_963702915.1. Taxonomy (GTDB): domain Bacteria; phylum Acidobacteriota; class Terriglobia; order Acidiferrales; family UBA7541; genus Acidiferrum. Next base: position 2,682,398 of record OY969770.1, on the reverse strand, counting down.
AGCGGCGAAACCCTGATGGTTACTGCCGGGCCCACCTGCGAGGACATCGATCCTATCCGCTACATCACCAACCGCTCTTCGGGGAAAATGGGCTATGCGGTGGCGGAGGCGGCAGCGCGGCGGGGCGCGAAAGTTACTCTAATCAGTGGCCCGACGGCACTGGCGGCTCCGGAGGGAGTGGAGCGCGTAGATGTGCGCACGGCGGAGGAAATGCTCGCAGCCGCGCGGGAGCATTTCGCGGCTTGCTCGATGGCGATTTTCGCGGCGGCGGTGGCGGACTACCGGCCGGCTGATCCCGCAAATGCAAAAATCAAACGGAGCAAGGAAGCTCTGATGATTCGCCTGGAACCGAATACGGACATTCTGGCCACGCTTGCAAAGGATAAGGGCGAACGGATTGTCGTGGGATTTGCGGCGGAAACCGATCATGTCGCCGAGAATGCGCGCAAAAAGCTCACACAGAAGAATGCTGACCTGATTGTTGCCAACGATGTGACGGCGGAGGGCGCGGGCTTCGATCACGACACCAACATCGTCAACCTGTTTTCGCGCGATGGCGGCGATCTCCCGCTGCCTCGCATGAGCAAGAGTGAAGTGGCTGAGCACATTCTGGACGAAGCGCTGCGCCTTCGTGGCATCTTGCGCAGCAAGCCCGCCGCGCACCGGGCAGGCGACTGAACGATTATGGCTGAACGCGCTCCGGAATCCCTGCAGAAGCAGATCGAAGAACGCCTGCGGTACTACGAGGATTTGGGTATCCGTTTGTTTTATCGAGATCGCTCGACTGCCGAAGTAAACTACCCTCCCTCTGTTTCAAACGCTGTGGCTGTTCCCCCGACTCAGGAGAGTTCCTTGCCCAAACCCGTGGCCAAGCCCTTGCCGCCGAAGCCGGCTGTAGCTGCAGCACCACCGCGCTTCGCACCGATCGTTGCGCCTTCAGCCCCATCACTTTTTGAGAGCGTGGACAAGGTGAAGGACGACACGCTGTTGAAGATTCGTGATGATATCGGCGATTGCACGCGCTGCAAGCTGCACAAGGGGCGCAACAAAATTGTGTTTGGCGACGGCAATCCCAAGGCGGAGCTTGTGTTCATTGGTGAGGGACCCGGCGCCGATGAAGATGCGCAGGGGCTGCCGTTTGTCGGCCGCGCGGGAAAACTTCTGACGCAAATGATCGAAGCCATGGGCTTGCAGCGCCGCGACGTTTACATTTGCAACGTGGTGAAATGCCGGCCGCCGGAAAATCGCGCGCCGGAACCGGATGAAGTGACCACCTGCTCGCCATATCTGCTACGGCAGATTGACGTGATTAAACCAAAGGTGATCGTATGCCTGGGCGCCGTTGCCGCGAAAACATTGCTGGGAACGGCGCGGGGCATCTCGCAATTCCGCGGGGAGTGGTTGGATTGGCGCGGCTACAAGCTGATGGCGACTTACCATCCCGCGTATCTGCTGCGGAATCCCAACGCCAAGGGCGAAGTTTGGAAAGACCTGCAAAAGGTGATGGCGGAATTGGGCCTGCAGCCGCCGAAGAAATCAAAATCGTCATAGCATGATGCCGGAAATTTTGCTTCATTTTCTGCCGTGTGCAGGCAAACTTCTTCTGGACATGTATTCCTGACCCAACATGGGAATCTTTTATGGCCTGCTGACCGCGCTCTCCTGGGGAAGCGCCGATCTGTTTGCGCGTTTCGCCACGCGAAAGATCGGCACGCTGCGCACGATGCTCTACATGCAGTTGACGGGTTTCGTTCTCTTGACGCTGGTCATGCGCTGGCTCGGCGGCTGGGGGCATCTGATGGACGGCTCCGGCTGGCGCCCTTGGGCTTGGGGGATTCTTGCGGGCCTGCTGAATGCCGCGGGCACCATGGCGCTCTACCGCTCTTTCGAGATTGGCAAAATGTCCATTGTGGCGCCGATTTCCGCCAGCTATCCCGTGCTGACTTTGCTGCTTGCCGTGTTGACGGGAGAGCGGCTGACGCTGGCGCGGCTGATGGGCATGACGCTGGCGATCCTCGGCGTGATCCTGGTGGCGCGTGGCGAAACTCAGCCGGGGGATGCGAACCCCATCGATCCCGCTACGCAACCCGCGAAAAGTAGGCTGGGTGTGGGCTGGGCGCTGCTGGCGGCTGTGGTCTATGGCGTGATGTTCTGGCTGCTGGGCATTCGCGTGGTGCCGCTGCTGGGCGGCGTGCCCACCGTCTGGATCATTCGATTGACGTGCGTTATTTCCGCGGCGCTGGTCATTCTGATTGCGGGGAAATCCATTGCGCCGCCATCAAGGAAGGATTCGCCGTGGATTCTAGGCGTGGGGATCCTCGATACCAGCGCGTACGTATTCAACAATCTGGGCTTGCAGCTTGAACAGATTTCCGTGGTCAGCGTGCTTGCTTCACTTTACGGGGCGGTGACGGTGGGGCTGGCCGCGGTGATTCTGCATGAACGAGTATCGTGGCTGCAGTGGGTGGGGATTGTTTCCATTTTTGCGGGGATTGTGCTGATCAGCCGCTGAGGTTTCATTTGTTCTTTCTTGCCGGTTGCGAAAAAGCAGGTCCCTCGCTTCGCTCGGGATGACAAGGAATTATTATCGGGATGGCAACGAAAACTAACTAGTGATAGCAGTGAATGAAAGCCGGGATGACAGGGAATCAACGCAATTCGCCAACCTGCTAAACTACACGCGGGATGTCTGCTTCCTACTGCAACGTCGCCTTGCCCGTTCCCTTGCGCACAACATTCACTTATGGCGTGCCGCTCGAGTTGCGCGCACAGTTGCAGCCCGGCTCGCGCGTGCTGGTGCCTTTCCGCAAGAAAGCAATGGTTGGTGTGGTGCTTGAATTCACGGACGCACCACCCCCGGACACGACGATCCGTGACGTCAGCAAGCTGATCGATCTCATGCCCGCGCTGACGCCGAAGCTGCTGGAGCTTGGGCAGTGGATTGCCGCGTACTACCTTGCACCGATTGGCGAAGTGTTGCGGGCGATGATGCCGCCCGTCACGGAGTTGACCGCGCGGCGCGAAATCCTTTTGACGGAAGCTGGCTGCGCGCTGGCGGAGAAACTCCAGCATGGCACAACGCTGACCGATCTTGGCGATGAAGAAGCCGTGTTCCTAAGGAAAATCCTTGAAAAAAAGGGAACGTGGCAGGTGGGCCCGGCGGCGAAGCTGGGAATTTCAACTGGGGGATTGCAGCGGCTGCAGCGCCGCGGCTATCTGCAGATCCAGGAAACGCTGCAAGGGCGCAAGCGGAAGACGCAACGAGTTGTCGCGTGGAAGGGCAGGGAAGCGCAACCCGAAGCAAAGCCGCTGGGGGAGAAGGAAGAGCGGCTGCGCGCGCTGCTGCAAACCGAGCGCGGCCCGCTGCCGCTGCCGCAGCTCCTGAAACTTTCGCAATTGTCGCGCGCGGTGATTGAACGGCTTCTGCGCGAGGGGTTGCTCGAAAGTTGGGAAGAGCCGATTGATCCGGCGGAAGACCCCTTCGACTCATGTTACACGCCTCCGGTGCATTCCTTGAACGAAGCGCAGGAGCGTGTGTTTGGCGCCATCCGGGCGCGTTTTGAGCTGGGCGAATTCGGCGTGCAACTCCTGCACGGCGTCACGGGGAGTGGCAAAACGGAAGTTTATCTGCGCGCGGTGCAGGACACGCTGGCGCGGGGGAAAACCGCGATTATTCTCGTCCCGGAAATCGCGCTGACTTTGTGGACCGGGCGGCAATGCCGCGCGTGGTTTGGCGCGAGCTTCGAAGGCGTTGCGGTGTTGCACTCGGCGCTGAGCGACGTCGAGCGCGCGCGCGAATGGTGGCGAGTACGCAACGGGCAGGCGCGTGTCGTCGTCGGCACGCGGTCGGCGGTGTTTGCGCCGCTGGAAAATCTTGGCTTGCTGATTGTGGACGAGGAGCAGGAGAGCAGCTACAAGCAGGAGGAAACGCCGCGATATCACGGGCGCGATGTGGCCATCGTGCGCGCCAAACTGGAAAATGCCACGGCGCTGTTGGGGTCGGCCACGCCATCGTTGGAATCGTACTATCACGCCGTCAATGGAAAATACGAACTGCTCACCATGACGGAGCGTGTGGAAAATCGTTCGCTGGCTGCGGTGGAAATTGTGGACCTGCGCCAGGAATTTCAGCAGACCCATCAGGCCAACCCGATTTCGCAGGTTCTGCATGCGGGAATCGCGGAGTGCCTTTCGTTCCAGACGCAAGCCCTCGTTCTGATCAACCGCCGCGGCTATTCGTGGTCGGTGCTTTGCCGAAGTTGCGGCGCCAGCGTACAGTGCGCCAATTGCAGCATCTCCATGACCTACCACAAAAGCCGCAACCGCCTGGAATGCCACTATTGCGGCTCGACGCAGCCTGTGCCGAAGGTTTGCCCTAAGTGCGATTCGAAGTATGTGTATTTTTTTGGCGAAGGCTCCGAGCACCTGGAAGAGCGCTTGCGCAAGGAATTCCCCGGGGCGCGCATTGCCCGGCTGGACCGCGACACTGTGCGCACCAAGCGGCAATACCAGGAAACGCTGGGCGCGTTCGCTGCTGGCGCGCTGGATATTCTGGTGGGCACGCAAATGCTCGCCAAGGGACACGACTTCCAACGCGTCACGCTCGTCGGCGTCATCTCCGCGGATTCCGGGCTAAGCCTGCCGGACTTTCGCGCCGCGGAACGCACGTTTCAATTGCTTACCCAAGTAGCGGGACGCGCCGGCCGCGGCGATCTGCCCGGCCGCGTGCTCATTCAGACGTACTATCCGGAGCATTACGCGATTCAGGATGCCTTGCGCCAGGATTATCTGTCGTTCTTCGAGCGCGAACTGCATTTCCGGCGCTTGATGGCGTATCCGCCGTTCACGTCGCTCGCGAATGTGATTGTGCGAGATACGAAGCTGGAAAACGTAATCCGCTGGTCGCGCCAGCTCTCGGAATATTTTTCGCCGCAAGATGGCAAAGGCCTGCGCATCCTCGGACCGGCTTCAGCTCCGCTGGCACGCCTGAAAAAGGAGCACCGCTTTCAATTCCTGCTGAAGTCGCCGAAACGCGCCCTGCTGACAAAGGTGCTGACAGGTGCGCTGGCCTTTTGCGACGCCCACGAAATCCCGCAAACCGCCGTGCTCGTGGATATGGACCCACTGACGCTGCTGTAATCGCTCGCACCAACTCCCTGGCAATTACTCGACCAGGAAATCGTGAGCCGCGTTACAACCTAAACCAGCGATCAGTTCAGTGGCATGGCCGCACATGCGGCGCATTCAAACAGCATTCACTTAGCTTTCACAGAAACTTAAAACATTGGCCCTCTGGCCGTGCCATTATTTCGGCCTCCTGGGAGGCCGCCGATCATGAAAAAGATCTTCATTTCTGGAACGGTTGTGATTGCAGGGTTGCTTTTGGCAGCGGGAACATTCGAGACAAGATTGACTGCCGGCGATGATCATCATTTCGATCATTTCAAATTTCAGCCGGATAGCCTGGTGCTCAGCCGCAGCGTCTATGTGGGAACAGCTTCGACGGTTACAATCGGCGAGACCTTGCCGCTGGGATGCGCGGGTGGTCCAAATGGCAGTACGAATGTATCTGTGCCAACGACCACGGCTGGCACCACAGTTAGCGTGGCGGTCCCCTGCGGCATCGCCACGGACAACGGGGAATTTCCGAACCTTTCCGACTCACACAACGTCTGGAACAACGCCAACTCCGACGGCAGTTTTGGAGTCACTTCACCGATCTTCCTGGACAACTTAACTAACGATGGCTGGCTGCTCGGCACGCTGCGAATTCCCAGCGAGCAGATTGTTACCAGCTTCAGCTCGAAATCGGAACTGGCCCTGAACCGCTCGATTGACGGAAGGTCCCTCACGTTCATGGCCTACCAGGGCGGGCCGGGCTGCGGAGGTTTTCCGGTTTCTCCCACCGCCCCCAACCTGCTGGATGTTTCGGCTTCCAATACGCCGGGCGTCTGCGACCTGACGAATCCAGTCATCACCACCTATCCGAGCACTCCCATTGTTCCCACGGCCTACTATCGGGCCGTCGCGGAAGTGGATGGCGATGGGCACCTCAGCATCACCGATGGGAACGCGTACAGCGGAGACAACGGGCGCGCGGCCATCAAGGGCGGGAACGATTTGTACTACATGGTGGGAAACGACAACAGCGGCAACCTGTCCAAAAAGCAACTCCCGATTACCCCAAGCGGGATTGAGCTTATCAATGCAACGGGTTCGGAACTGCTCGTGCCTGGTCAGACGCCGCCCGTGCCACCGAACATCGCCATGATCGGGCGCTTGCAGTTCGGAACAGACAAACCGGGTAAGGACACCAACTTTCGCGGCATGACCATCTTTAACAACACGCTGTACATCACCAAAGGCAGCGGGGGCAACGGCATCAACACGGTGTACCAAGTGGGCAGCGCGGGCGCATTGCCAACGGGCACCGCAGCGGACCTTGCAACGGTACCCATTACGATTTTGCCGGGATTCCCCAACACTGCCGCGAGCACATCAACCGCGTTTCCTTTCGGGATTTGGTTTGCCGACGCAAATACGCTGTATGTCTGCGATGAGGGCGATGGGACGCTGGTAACGCCTCCGGTTAATGGGAACGTGGCGGACGCGCAATCCCTGGCTACTGCGGGCCTGCAGAAATGGAGTTTGGTGAACGGCACGTGGACGATGCTCTATGTTCTGCAAGATGGATTGAATATCGGAGTGCCGTACAGCGTGGCGAATTATCCGACTTCGCTGAACCCCGCCACGGGTGGTTGCAGGAATATCGCCGGACGGCACAACCACGACGGCACGGTGACCATCTATGCGATTACTTCAACCATCAGCGCAAATGGCGACCAAGGTGCCGACCCCAACAAATTGGTGAAGGTGACGGACCTGCTCAGTGCCACAACTTTGCCAACGAGCAACGACGGTCCAGGTTGGCTCGGCCATTTTGAGACCATCCGCTCAGCGCGGGCTGGAGAGGTGTTTCGTGGAGTGGCTTTTGCGCCCGAAGACCACGGCGACGATCAGTATTAGCCAGAAAACCGCGCCAGAGGCCGACCGAAAGCTAGCCGTGGGATGCTTGGCGCAGGATGGCCAGCAAGGCGAGCAAGCGGTTGCCTGGATTCGGGCTTCGCAACTGAGTCGCTATTGCTTTTCGTCAAAATAGGTCGAGACTCTTCCTGTTAACTTGTTGTCGACGACCCTGGTCATTTTCATTCCATCGCTCGAAACCGTAATTTTCTCGACCCACTCGATTTTGCCATCACGCCTGACTGTCACTTTCATAGAGCGCTCCCCGAGCTGCTTCAACGAGACAGTCTCATGCGTGGAATTGCCTTTCACCCGGTACTCTTTGCCATCGAGCTTACCTTCCCAGCTAATTCCTCCCGGCGTAGACATGCTCAGCCTGTCGCCGGCACTCTTCCAGGTGCTCGTGAGCCCGGCGGCGTCTTCGTTGACGTTCTGGATGCGCCAGGAACCAGAGGTTGCGTTCGAGCCGTCCGGTCCTTTGGAAACCCGCGTGTAGTTGCCTTCCGCCTTATAGGCTTGACTACCGTCGGCAGCATAGACTGTCGTGGTACTGCTTAAAATCTGCCCATCCTGCGACACGGTCCTGATCGTCTCGAACTGCGTATTGGCGGCTTTCTTGCCGGTGAGGTGAATCGTGTTCGCATCGACAACCTGAACCGCGATCGTGTCGAACGTCTGACCAGTAACGGGGTGGTCCTGCCCGTCAGTTGCTACGCTGATCTCCGGAACGCAACTCTTGCAGTCGTACGCCCCGTTCTTCACCAAATACTCGTACAGTTTTTGCGACAGCTTGGACTCGGCGAAGTTCGTCTTCCAGGTGCCGTCAAACGGGGTTTGTGCAAGCAGAATCATCGGGAGAAGGCATGAAAAAAGACATAGCATTGTCTTCATGTTGATTCCCTGATTTGCAAATCTCCTCTTGGGCCCCGATGGGCTCCCAATTGTATATGCCTGAAAAGGCCGCAGGCAGCTAGTTTTCGGCGGTCCCGGGAAGACAACGGCGCTGAGCCAACCAGCTACAGCGGATTCGCCATGAAGCAGAGCAGAAAAACGAGCAGCGCGAGGAGCGCGCCAAATCTGCGGTTGGGGTCCAGCGGCGTTGGATCGTAAATGGGGGCGGCGCGGAAGTAGCGCACGCCAAACAAAAGAGCCGCCCAGAGCAGCCAGCCCCTCCACAGGAAATACCCCATCGGAACCAAAATGACAGGCAAGATCAGCGACACGACGCGATGCAGCCGCGGGCTTACGGAGCGCAGAATGTGCCCGCCATCGAGTTGGCCCACAGGCAAGAGATTCAGTGCCGTGGCAAAGAGTCCAACCCACGCCGCACGCCCTACGGGGTGCAGAATCAAATCTCCCGCATGGGCGTTAGGTTGAATCACGGCGGCGATGAGCTTCATCAACCCAGGCACACCGAAAATCAAATCGGCGCTGCCATCGCTCGCGAGCGCCGGAATGACCTTCGCATGGAGCACGCCATACGCCATCGCGGGAATCGCCAGAAGGAACCCCACCATCGGCCCGGAAGCGCCCACATCAAAAAGCGCGCGCGCGGAACGAATCGGCGATCGAATCAGGATGAACGCACCGAACGTTCCGATCAGCGTCGGCGCGGGAATAAACATTGGGTAGCTTGAGCGGATGTGGTGGTACCGGCAGGCGAAGTAATGCCCCAATTCGTGCGCCAGCAGGATGGTCATCAGAGTTATGGCGAAGGGAAGTCCGGCGAGAAGCGCGGCGGGATGCCGATAGGCAAGAGTGAACGTCTGGAAGAAGGTATCAAGCGATGCAGCCTGGTTGTGCGCATACGCAATGGCGAAATGCGTGCCCGCCAGCAGGCAGCTAATCAGCGTAAGGAAAAACAGAATCGCCGCAAGGATGAGTGAACGAGTAGTCGGGGGCGGCGGAGGTGCCACGTAATAAGGGTCGTACGCGGCTAAATCCCGCCAGGTATTGGCATTCAGAAAAACGGGAGCGCGCTGCTCTGTTTCCGGAGGGTTCACGAATTTCTACTTGGCCGCCGCACCCGCAGTGGTGTCTTCAAGGCCCTGCAGTTCCTTGCCCGGCTTGAAGCGCACCGCCTTGCCGGGAGGAATGCTGACCTCTTCCCCCGTGCGCGGATTCCGACCAATGCCGGTTTTGCGCGGCTTCACACTGAACACTCCGAATTTGCGCAGTTCGATGCGTTGTCCCTTGCCGAGAGCGGCCTTCAGGGATTCGAACACGGTTTCGACGGCTTGCTCCGCTTTGGTTCGGCTGATGTTGGTTTTGCCTACCACCGCGTTTACAATGTCGAGCTTAATCACACCGGCCTCCCACCCTACGTGGCCCGATGCTATTGGGTGTGGCGCAGGTTGTCAAGGAGTGTTCGCTCGCATAGACTCTTACCTTTCAAGAACACAATTAGTTCCTATCTGTGTGAGGAGGAGTGGATGTCTGTTAAGCCCGACCGATGGATTCGCAAGATGGCGCTGGAACACAGAATGATCGAACCGTTTACCGACCGGCAGGTCCGGGAAGGCGTCATCAGCTACGGTGTCTCTTCGTATGGCTACGACATCCGCGTGGCGGACGAGTTCCAAATTTTCACCAATGTAAATTCGACGACGGTCGATCCCAAGCATTTCGACCCACGCTCGCTGGTTGAGTACAAGGGCGACGTCTGCATCATTCCGCCCAACTCGTTCGCCCTGGCGCGATCGGTGGAGTATTTCCGCATCCCGCGCAACGTGCTGACCATTTGCCTGGGCAAGTCCACTTACGCGCGGTGCGGCATTATCGTAAACGTGACGCCGTTCGAGCCGGAGTGGGAAGGCTTTGTGACGCTGGAAATCAGCAACACCACGCCTCTGCCTGCGAAAATCTACGCCAACGAAGGCCTGTGCCAGGTGCTCTTCTTCGAGAGCGACGAACAATGTGAAGTCAGCTACAAGGACAAGAAAGGGAAGTACCAGGCGCAGGGCGGCATCGTCCTGCCGCGTTTGTAGCTGCCGTATTATTTCGCAAACAGGCGTGACGCAATTTCCGCCACGTGCTTGCCTTGGTAGCGTGCGATCTTCAACTCATTTTCACTGGGCTGCCGTGCGCCCGTGGTGCCTGCCAGGGTCGTGGCGCCATACGGCGTGCCGCCCGTGATGTCGCCCATGTGCGAAAGGCCAGACTCGCTGTAAGGCACGCCTACGATGATCATCCCGTGGTGCAGAAGCGTCGTGTGAAAACTGGTGATGGTAGTTTCCTGGCCGCCATGCTGCGTTCCTGTGGAGGCGAAGACGCTCCCGACCTTACCGATCAATGCGCCCTTGGCCCAGAGTTGCCCAGTCTGGTCCAGGAAATTGCGCATTTGCGCGGCCATATTCCCAAAGCGAGTCGGAGTGCCGAAGATGATCGCGTGGGCCTCGGCCAGCTGGTCGACTTTGGCCACGGGCACTTGTGCAAATGCTGCCTTTGCGGCTTTGGCGCCGTACTTTTCCAAAACGTCGTCGGGCATAAGTTCCTGCACCTGGTAGAGCGAAACATTTGCGCCCGGCACTTGCTTGGCTCCCTCCACAATGGCTTCCGCCATGCGGTAGACGTGGCCGTACATGCTGTAGAAAATGACCTGGACATTGATGCTCATCTGCTTCTCCTTTTTCGTGAGTCTTAAAACATTATTCCCGCCAGCCTCAACTAGAGGCCGATTGCATGGGGTAGCCGCGTTCCCGCCATGCCTCCAGGCCGCCTTGCAGCGGGCGGATTCGCTGGATGCCGCGCCTGCGAAGCAACAGCGCCACACGGGCGCTGGAAGCTTCGTTGGGTCAAGTACAGTAGAGAATCAGCTCACGGTCTTGCGGGAGTAACCCCGGCCTTTCGCCAAGATCCTTCGCATCCATGCGAAATGCTCCGGGAATGGTCTCCGGGGCCGCTTCAAAATCCAGGGAATGGCGGAGATCGACGATGGCAAGCTCTTCCCCTGCATCGATTTTTTGCTTCAACTCGTCAACGCTGATGCGCGCAATGTGCAAGTCGCGCAGAAATTTCCGCCGGGCGGCAAATTTGAAAAGGATATAACCGGCGAGCCCCAGCGCCAGGACAACCAGGAGCCACCCGCCCAGCGCCGCCGCGTTCTGCGCAATCTTTTCAATCTGCCCGCTAAACAGATACCCCAGCGCCAGATAGGTGCCGGCCCAGAGCAGTGCGCCCAACCCATCGAACAGCAGAAACTTGCGATAACGCATGCGGAATATACCGGCTAACGGCGTGGCCACGGCATTAAGGCCGGGAAGGAATTTCGCGAAGAGCAGCGACCTGGCGCCCTGCTTCTCAAACAGGCCTTCGGTGCGCCGCACACAGGAATCGGGCTCGAGAGAAATCTTGCAGAGCCATTGCAAGACCTTAATCCCCCGCGTGCGTCCCAGGGAATACCAAATCGTGTCCGCAGCAACCGCCGCCACGATGCACAAGGCTAGCGAACCGCCAAAACTCATGCGCCCCATCCCTGCCAGTGCGCCCGCAGCAAGTATCAACGGGACCGAGGGCGCTGGAACCCCAGCTTGATCCAGAAATACCCAGCACAGCAGGACCAGGTAGCCGTGGCGCAACAGAAATTCGAGGAGGTTGTGCATGGTGGTGTGGATTCTCCGTCCTATTTATTCGTGTGCAAAGGGTGTGGGGTTGCCCCAGTTGCCACTCATCACAAATTCGCGCAAAGGCTTGCGCTTCCCCGGCGCCTGCTCGCGTTCCCGCAACGTATCAGGCAGGGCTTGCGGGTCACCCAGATAGCCGAGGGCGAAGACGGAAATGGGTTCCCAGCCGTTTGGAATTGCAAAGGCTTCAACGGCCTTGGGTGGATCGAATCCCGCCATCTGATGCACGAACAGTCCGCGGGAAGTGGCTTCGGTGGTCAATTGCGAAACGGCGGTGCCGGTATCGTAGAAGGCGTTGCGATTGGGTTGACCGCTCTTGGCGAATGCCAGCTCCGATACGGCGATCACCAGCACGGGCGCGTGCTTTGCCCAAACCTGATTGCCCTCCACCAGCGTGCCGAGGATTTTCTGGAAGGTATCCCCCTCTCCCTTGATGCCCACAAGAAACGCCCAGGGCTGCTCGTTGCTGCTAGAGGGCGCCCAACGCGCGGCTTCAAACAGGCTTTGCAGGATTTCCGGCGCAACTTTTTTGTCCGAGAAAGCGCGCGGGCTCCAGCGGTGACGGATCAAGTGATGGGCGGGAAACCGCGTGGCTGCTGTCTTGTGCATGCTTTTCTCCTGAGCGCTTCCATATCTCTTTCGTTGTTAGAGGCGAATATCGTTGTTTCGATGCGTGCGTTCACTTGGAGGGTTCACGCTTTTCGACTTCGTCCAGCAATTTGGCCAGCGTTTTCAGCTGCGACGCGCTCATGTGAGCGAATTGTTCCTTGTGCAATTGCCGGACAGGTTGATCCAGCTTTTTCAGGACGGCCAGGCCTTCTTCGGTGATGCGGGTTTTCACCACGCGGCGGTCTTCCTTCTCGCGTTGGCGTGTGATCCAGCCGTGGCTTTCCATGCGGTCCAGGAGGCGGGTGATGTCCGGGTCGCGCGAAATCATGCGATCGCTGATGCCGCGGCACAGCAGGCCCTCGGGCTCCGCGCCGCGCAAGATGCGCAGCACGTTGTATTGCGCCATGGTTAGGCTGGCGGATTTGATGAGTTGTTCAGCTTGTTGGGAAAGGCCATCGGCGGTTTTCAGGATGGTGACGAAGAGGCGGTCTTCGAGGGGGGCGCCGGCGCCGGAGGAGCAGTTGCGGTGATTCATGTGTCGACTATAGTCGTGTATACGACTATTGTCAACACAAAAATGCCATCGCCACATCCTCCTTTTCTACGGCTTCGCCAACGGCCTCACGTCTACCTGGCTGATGAAGCTCTGCGGACCCTGCACGGCCACCATCCCCACGACGTGCGCCACATCCTCGGCCGTCAGAGTTCTTCGGGGATCTTTCGGCCCGCGCCCCGCAAATTCCGTCGCCACGCTCCCAGGGCAGATGACGCTGACGCGGATTCCATAGCCGCGCAGGTCCTCCGCCATGCAACCGCTCAATCCTTGCAACCCCCATTTGGACGCGCAATAAATTCCGCCGCCCGCAAACGTGTTTTTTCCAGCCAGCGAACTGATATTGATGATGTCTCCCCGGCCGCGCCGGATCATTCCCGGCACCACCGCGCGGGAAACCAGGAAGACGCTCTTCAGGTTTGTGTTCAATACCAGGTCCCACTCTTCCTCGCTCTTTTCATGTACAGGCCCGAAGTCGCCCATGCCTGCGTTGTTCACCAGAATCGCAATGGGCCCGAGCGTTTTCTCCGTGGCATCAACCAACGAGGCAATCTCGTCCGCCTGAGTCACGTTGGCGGTTTGCGCGTGCACGGGAACCCCCAGTGCCCGTAATTCTTCCGCGGTACTTATGAGCGATTCCTCATTGCGCCCGCAGAGGCTGAGGGCAGCGCCCAATTGTGCCAGCCGATGGGCGATGGCTTTGCCGATGCCACGGCTGCTCCCCGTGACCAAGGCCACTTCCCCTGTCAGCGGTTTTCCCGGTTCGACTCCCCTATTTACTGTATCTATGTTCGCCATTAGATTTCTTTCTCGCGCAAGCTACACTTTTTGTGCGACACTCATCTTACTCCCAAGGATGCCGCCTTATTTCAGATGCCTCGGAGGTGCACCGAGGCCCAGTCTTGCGGTTGGCGGAGGGTTTTCGTCCGTCCACAGGCTCTCCCGGTTTTCTGCCGGATGCGGCTTGCGAACGGGTGGCGGCTGCACCTATAATTCGAAAGTTTCCGAGAGAGCATTAATCGGTTCGCGGGGAAGACTGGGTATCCGGTGCGTGACATGGGTTGCGGCCGGAAGGCGTGATTTCATTTCAATTTATTTGGTTGCAGCGAGGAGAAAAGGGAATGAACGCTACACGTAGGATGGCAAGCCTTGCAGTGCTGGCGGCGCTTTGCCTGTTGTGCTTCACCGTCGTTCCGGCGATGGGCCAGGGCGCCGGCGCGAGCGCAGCGCCTCAGCCGAAATACACCATGGCGGAGTACAACGCTTACCAGGCTGCGGCTGCCGCGAAGGGCTCGGATCAGATCAAGCTGTTGGACGACTTCGTGGCGAAATACCCGAATTCAGCTCTCCTGAACTACATCTATCCCCTGTATTACAAGAATTATGGCACGCAAAAGAATTTCCCGAAGACCATCGAGTATTGTGACAAGCTGATCGCTCTCGGCGACAAGGCCAATGTCACGGAAAAGTATGAGGCTTATTCCGTTCGCGCTTACGCTTACAACAACATTCAGAACCCCGATGCGGCAACCTCCAATGCCGCTCATGACGCGGCGCTCGCCGGGGCCAAGATTGTCGACTCCGTGCCAAAGCCCGCGGGCGTGGACGACGCCACGTTTGCCAATGAGAAGAAGAAGTCCATCATCTTCTTCTACGGCACGGCGGCCAATGCCGCTCTGGCCGGCAAGAATTGCGCTGGGGCCGTGGATGCCTACAAACAGGTGCTCGCGACTACTCCAGACGATCTGACCGCCAACTATAACCTCGGCAAAGCCTACTCCTGCACGACTCCGCCGCAGCAACTTGACTCGCTGTGGGCCTATGCTCGGGCGGCGACCTCGAAGAATGCCAACGAGCAGCAATCCAAGAAGGTCAAGGACTACTTGCGGAAACTAGTGGGGAACTTCCAAGGCGGCACAGTGTGTGATGCGTTGACCGACGCGGAAATGAACGAACTGTTGCAGCTTGCCGCAAGTTCCGTGGATCGCCCGGCCAGCTACAAACTCTTCAGCAGCGCCGATCTCGATGCAGCCCGCACCAACATGACCATCGCCTCTGTCTTCACTGACCTGAAGGCTGGTGGCGATAAGGCCAAGCTTACCTGGACGGCGTCATGTGGCTTGGAATTTCCCGATGTCCCCGGCAAGGTGATTGAAGTGGCTGGCGGCGCCGACCCCGTTGTCATTAAGACTGCTTTCGTCACCACGGATGCGGAATTTCAAGCTGCCACGACCGCCGACATGGAGTTCAAGATTCCCGGGCAGCCGGATGCCGGCAAGATCAATCCAAAAAGCGATTCTGTTCCTTTCGTGCACATCACCGGAACATTGACCTCCTATGATCCCGATCCCGCCTTCATGATTCATTGGGAAAAAGGCAAAGTGAATGCCGATGATTTGCCGAAGGAAAAGACTCCGGCGAAGAAGCCGGTCCGAAAGGCAGCGGCGAAGCCACAGTAGTAATCCACCTTTTCGCGAAATACACCATGGGGCCTCGAGGCGACTCGAGGTCCTTTTTTCTTGAGCTAAGTGGTACAGTCACTCCTGACTGTGTTCTTGGGGTTGTTTCCCGTAGATTCCGATCTCACCTCGGCGGATCGCCTTTGTGGCGTGAATTACCGGCTGCGGCCTCGCCGGTGATCCAGCTTGTACTCCGTCATCTTGCGGCTCAGGGTGTTGCGATGAATGCCCAGGACTTCGGCGGCACGCGACTGGTTTCCGTTGGTGCGTTCAAGTACGCGCTTGATGAAGCGCTTCTCGAATTCCCCGACCGCCTCGTCGAACAGGATGCCGCGCTCCACCATTTGGGCGACAAGCCCTTCCAATTGATCTCTCACCTGAACACTCTCCGCGGACTGGCGTATTTTGAATGGGCCGGTTTGCTATTCCAATTCGTGCCCTACCAGAATGCGGTAGGCTTCCCGGTATTTGGCACGCGTCGCGGCGACGACGTCGGGGGGCAGGTCGGGGCCAGGCGGCGTTTTGGGCCACTGGATCCGTTCGAGGTAGTCGCGCACAAACTGTTTGTCAAAGGAAGGCTGGGCGCCGCCGGGCTTGTATTGCGTTGCGGGCCAGAAGCGCGAGGAATCCGGTGTCAGCGCTTCGTCAATCCAGATGAGCTGGCCCTTGAGCAGCCCAAATTCGAATTTCGTGTCCGCCAGAATGATTCCGCGCGGTTCGGCGTAGGCGGCGGCACGGCGATAAAGCTCCAACGTGACGTTGCGCACCTGCTCGGCAAGGTCGTGGCCCAGCATTCCCGCCGCCTGCTCGAAGGGAATATTCTCGTCGTGGCCGGTAACTGCCTTTGTCGCTGGTGTGAAGATCGGTTCAGGCAGTCTGTCCGACTCGCGCAAGCCGTCCGGGAGGGGAATACCGCAAATCTTGCCTGAGGCGCGATATTCCTTCCAGCCGGAGCCGGACAAGTAGCCGCGTGCGACGCACTCGATCGGCAGGGGTTTCGTCTTACGCACGACCATCGAGCGGCCAGCCAGATCGCTCTGGAACTTGTCGAACGGGGCAGGGAAGTCCGTCGAACTGAGCACGTGATTTGGAATCACGTCCTTCAAAAGGTCGAACCAGAACAGTGAGAGTTGCGTAAGGACGCGGCCTTTATCCGGAATCGGCGTGGGCATCACCACATCGAACGCGGACAGGCGATCCGTGGCGACAATCAGCAGGCGGTCATCCAGGTCATAAATGTCCCGCACCTTCCCGCGGGCGATTGGCGCCAGGCCGGCAAAATTGGTTTCACGAATCACTTTCGCTGCAGAAGTTGCACTCACGGAACACTTCCCCTGTAGAAGTGTCCTGCATTTTATCTCAGCCCACGCCGATGTCAATGTTACTCGTCACGTTTCCTGTGGCAAACGACCATGGCATCGGGACAGGCCACAGAATGAAAATGGGCGGAATCGCTTCCGCCCCTTCTCGGCTATTAAGATAGTGAAGGAATTCTTATGCTGCAGTGGCCGCAGTCGCACGCTGTTTGCGAGACGGTGCCGCTTCTTCACCTTCCCAGCGGACGCTGACGAGTTTGGAGACACCGGGCTCCTGCATGGTGACGCCGTAGAGCACGCTGCCTGTCTCCATCGTCTTGCGGTTGTGGGTGACGATGATGAATTGCGTTTGCGCGCTCATATCGCTGATCAAGCGCGTGAAGCGCCCGACGTTGGCTTCATCGAGTGGCGCATCCACTTCGTCGAGGATGCAGAAGGGGCTGGGCTGGTAACGGAAAATAGCGATCAACAGCGCCAGCGCGGTCATGGCCTTTTCGCCGCCTGAGAGCAGCAAAACGTTCTGTAGGCGCTTGCCCGGGGGCGAGGCCACGATATCGATGCCCGCATCGCCGGAGCTGTCCGGCTCCGTCAAGCGCATCTCCGCCATGCCGCCGCCGAAGATGGTGTGAAAGGCGGCGGAGAAATTCGTATTGATGGCCGCGAAGGCTTGCTCGAATTTTTCCCTGGTGATGAGGTCGAGTTCCTTGATGGCTTGCTGGGTATCGGCGATAGATTGCAGCAAGTCGTCCCGCTCGCGCGTCAGGAAAATGAAACGCTGTTCGCATTCGTTGAACTCTTCCAGCGCCATCATGTTCACCGCGCCCATGTTCTCGATGCGCTGCTTCATCTCGCGATAGTTGGCTTCGGCAAGCGCCAATTCTTCGCCGGACATGAAAGCGGTCTCGGAGGCGATCAGGTCTTCGGGTTGCGCGTTGACCTCGGCCAGGCAGGTCTCGCGCAAGTGCTGGCGGTCAGAATCGTTGCGGGCCTTGTCCACCTCAAAATGGCCGCGTTGCTCGCGCATCTCTTGCAACGACTGGCGCGCCATACGCAGGTGATCCTCGGCCTGTGTCACGCGCGTGCGGCCTTCATCCCACTCCTGCTCAAGCTGCTTCTCTTTTTCTTCCAGCCTCGTCTTTTCGGCGCGCAGCACTTCCAATTGCTGTGTTAATTCATCCGTTTGCCGGGCCATGGCCGCCGTCTCTTCGCTGATGGAGGCTTCCTGCTGCCGCAGAGCCGCCACGCGACGCTCCAGATCGGCCCGCTCTTCCTGCAGCCGCATCGCAATGGCCTCCACGGAAACCATGCGTTCGTTCATGGTGGCAAGTTCCGCGCGTGCGGTGGCCAATTCTTCCTGCTCGGCCTGCACCATGGCGCGAAGCTGCACGACTTCTTCGGCCAAGCGGGTGCTTTCGGCTTCTGCCTCGGCTCGGGTGGTGGCCGCGGTTTCATGCTGGAGCCGGGCACGTTCCGCGCGCTCCTGTACGGTGGCAATTTCCTTGCGTAAGCGCGCCAGTTCGCTCTGGCATAGGGTCAATTCCAACCCCAAACGGGCCAACTCGCTTTGCATCTGCTCGTGACGATGCTTCGCGGCGAAGAGGTTGTGCTCCGCTTCGCGTTGTAGCGCGGTAAGTTCGTCGTTGGCCGCTTCCGTGGCGCGCAATTCCAGGGTAAGAGTTTCGAGTTGCGCCTGAACCAAGCTGCTCTGGTGCTCCAGGTGTATCCCTTCCGCATCCACGGCGCGCAACTCGCGTTTCATTCCCAAAGGTCCTGCCTCGTCCGGCCTGCCGCCGGTGACCATGCGGCCCTGGTAACACGTGCCTTCGGGCGTGACAAACGCGTACTGCGGGTATTCGCGTGCCAATTTTTCCGCAGCCACGGCGCTGTCCGTCAAGTAACCGGAACGGAGTCGGGGGAGAAACTGTTTTGCGGCGGGGCCCAGGGGATCGCGGAACTCGACGAGTTTGTCGAGCCGGGAAATGACGCCGTCTTCCGAATGGAAATGCATGATGGGCTCGTACTCGTCGAGCTTCAGGTTGCGTAGGGAATCGACAAAGAATGTGGCGCGCCCGCCCACTTCATTGCGCAGCAGCGAAACGCCAGCGCGGGCGTGGTCGTAAGTTTCCACCACCACGTATTCCAGTTCATCCCGCATGTACTGCTCGAAGGCGGCTTCGTGCTGTTCCTGCACTTCGGCGTAGTCCGCCAACACCCCAACGGCGCGGAAATTGTCTCCGCCATGGCGCTCGTTGGCCGCGAAGAGTTTTTGCACGGCCTCGCCCGTGTACGAGTGGTCATTCAGGATTTGCGTCAGCGTAGAGTGGCGCGCGCGCACCCCCGCCAGCGAGTCGCGCAGGGAATCGGCGTGTTTGCGGGTTTCTTCGCTCTTCTGACGAAGTTCCGCCATGCGCGCCTGTACTTCCGCAGACTGCCGTTGCAGGATGCCTAATTGACTTGTGGCACCTTGCCAGTCCTGCGCGGCACGGTCGGCATCATCGCGCACGGTGATGGAAGATTCCAGCAGTGCGCCTTCACGCTCTTCCAGCTTGCGCAGCGCCTCTCTCTGATGCACCAGCGCCTCTTCGGCTTGCTTCTGCTCGCCATGCAACCAGAGCAAACTGTCATTCGCCTGGGTAGCGGCGCGCCGCAGGGCCTCCACGCGCGCTTCCGATTCCGCGATTTGCGTAGCGCGGAAGGAGGCACGGGCCCCCAGTTCTTCCACGCGGGCGTTTACGATGACGGATTCCGTGCGCACGCTCTCTACGATCTGCTGCTGCGCCAAGTTGCGCGCTTCCCACTCGCCGGTCTGCGCCGCAAGGGCCTGGCGCTCCGCGGTAATCTGTTCATTGCGGCCAGCCAATTCCGCGCTTCGCGTGTGATTAAACGTGATGCGATTTTCGCTGCGGTCCACTTCCAGGGCCGTTTGATTCACCACATTCTGATTCTGGCGAATCTCCGCATCCAGCGAATAGATGCGCTGATTCAGGCGGTCCTGCTCCGCTTCCTCTTCGTGAATGGACCGCGCCTGCTGCGTTTCCGCCGCCGTCAATTCCGCCAGCCGCGCGCCCAGGCGTTCCGCTTCCGCATCCAGTTCACGCGCTTTTCCGGCCAACATCTGGCGAACGATGCCGCGCATCTGCTCACGAATCTCCGAATAGCGCCGGGCCTTGGAGGCTTGCCGCTTCAGAGAGCCCAACTGTTTTTCAACTTCCACCACAATGTCGTTCACGCGCGCCAAGTTCAGCTTGGCTGATTCCAGCTTGGCCTCGCTCAGGCGCTTCTTGGTCTTGAACTTGGTGACACCCGCGGCTTCTTCGATAATCGCGCGCCGCTCCAAGGGCTTCGTGGCCAGGATTTGCCCGATGCGTCCCTGCTCGATGATGGCGTAGGAGTCCGGTCCCAGGCCCACACCCATGAACATTTCCTGGATGTCGCGCAAGCGGGCCACGCGGCCGTTGATGAGATATTCGCTCTGGCCGCTGCGGTACAGCCTGCGGCTAACCACCACTTCGCCGGGTCGCGTTACCAGCGCAGGCTTTTCCGCCTTCTTCTTGCGCTTGCCCTTGAAGCCTGCCTCCGCTGCTTCCTCTGACGATTCCGTCTGGAAGGTCGATTCCTGACTCAATTCATCCAGAGCAGGGACTGCTTCCCCCGCTTCAACCTCGTCTTCGCCAATCGCCGGTCTGTCCGTGCCGTCTGTGGGAAGGACTTCCTTCTCGGCTTCCTCTTCCGCCGCCAGGACGAACCGCGCCGCTTCCGCAAGCTCAGGGTCTTCCATTGTGATAGTAACTTCGGCCATACCCAGGGGCGGGCGCTTGGTTGTCCCGTTGAAGATGCAGTCGGACATGCGTTCCGCGCGCAGGGTCTTGTGGCTTTGTTCGCCCAGCACCCAGCTAATGGCGTCCACGACGTTGGATTTCCCGCAGCCATTCGGCCCGACGATGCAGGTGCTGCCCATTCCGCTGAACGTGACCACGGTCCGCTCGCAGAAGGACTTGAAACCTACAATTTCCACTTTTCGGAGCTTAAGCAAGGTGTCCCCTTTTGTCGTGAACATCCACTTCGCGGCTCTCCCTCATGATGCCCCAAACCCGGCGCGTCACCCAATGCCATCCAACCGTGGCTCCCTTTTTGCAAAATGGCCACAGCTCTTCCGCGCGAAGAGAGACGACTTTTCCTTTCCTCGAGGGCAGGGGATCTTTCGGCGACGCTTCTGCCCGTAACAGACAGAAAGCACACACGTTTGGCAGGTTCTCGTTCAGAGGCCCAGCCGCCTGGCGCTAAGATGGCGGTACGGGAACCAAGACTACCATGAGGTCCTGCACCTGTAAAGCCCTACTCTACCTATTGTGGCGCTTTGCGCCGCACCACAAGCCTCCGCTACCAGGCGGAAACTCCTTCCTATTTTTCGACTTACTCGCTCTTCCTTCGGCTTACACTTTACAGAGTAACTCAGTCTGATTGCTTCGCTTTCGCGTTGCGGCTGCTTGTTGCCGAGAGGCAGGTCCATGTCTGATCATTCGCCGGAGTCTGCGCCCGCTGAGGCTCCCCCGTCTTCCTCTTCCTCCAGCTTGCTTGAACGCTCCTTACTTTCTTTTGCCTTGCTCCTGGCAATCTTTGCCCTGTGCATTCCCTCAATTCCCTCCGCGGACATGTGGTGGCACCTCAGCACGGGCCAGTACATCCTCCATACTCATTCCATCCCGCATACCGATCCTTTCTCTTCTACGTTTGCGGGAAAGCCCTGGACCACCCACGAATGGCTCTCGGAAGTTCTGTTTTTTTACCTTTACTCGATGGTGGGTTCTCCCGGACTGCTCTGTTTTTGTGGTGCGGCTCTTGCGCTGGCCTTCTGGTTTGCCTTTCGTTCTATGTCCGGACTGCTAGTGAGCCGTCTTCTCGCCCTTGGCCTGGGAATCTGGGCGGCTCTTCCTTCCTTCTCTGTACGCCCTCTCGTCTTCACTCTGCTTCTGGCCGCGTTATTCCTTTTCTTTTTGCGCCGCTTTATTGCGCACGGTCGGTATCGCGAGCTCTTGGCGCTTCCCGTATTGAGCGTTCTCTGGGTGAATCTTCATGGCGCGTACATTCTTGGCCCCATGCTCATCATTCTTTTCCTTGTGGGCGTTGTCGCCGATTGGTTTTGGCACTTGCACGACGCCGCGGAGGCCAAGCGCCGCCTGCTGGGCCTCGCGCTAGCACTTCTCGCCTGCCTGGCGCTTGTGCCGCTCAATGCCAATGGCTTCGCCATGTACTCTTACCCCTTTGAAACACTGCGCTCTTCCGCTATGCAATCCGGAATCATGGAGTGGCGCTCGCCGGATTTTCACATGGCCATCTTCTATCCCTTCGCTGCTCTTCTGTTTTTGACGTTCGCCGCTTTCGCTCTTGCCCCTTCACGGCCACGCCCCAGCGAGGTGCTCCTCTTCGGGTTTTTTGGCTTGGCCGCTCTTCACTCCATGCGCAATCTGCCTATCTTCGTTCTCGTTGCTTTTCCCCTGCTGGCTACCTACGCGGCAATCCCGGTAAGGCTACCCTGGTCTTTTCCCGTCTTGCCGCTTCTGCTTCGCAAGACTCTCGCTGCCTGCGTCTTGATCCTGTCCGCTGTTATTTCGTCTGACGTGGCCGCCAATCATCTGTCGAACGAACTCTCCCTGGAACAATCGCTTTTCCCCTTCAAAGCGGCCGCATTCCTGGACGAGAATCATCTCCCCGCTCCGATTCTCAATTCCTATGATTTCGGCGGTTTTCTGATCTGGAAGCTCTATCCCCGCTACAAGGTTTACATTGATGGACGCGCCGATCTGTATGGCGACGCTTTCCTCGAAAGCTTCATCCACCTCTATCAAGTGGATGTGGACCCGCGCCCGGCTCTTGTAAGTATCCACACCGTCATCCTCGAGCCGCGTTGCGCTCTTGCGAATTTCCTGCGCTTGCAACAGGACTGGCATCGCGTTTACGAAGATCGAGTCGCCGTCGTCTTCTCGCGCTGACCTGGCCCCCGGCGCCCGCTGCACTTACTCTTTTTTCGCCACCACTCGCAACCTGCGATAGTCCATCACCCACTGGCCATCCTTGAACAATCTCCCACGCGCTTGCCGATCGATCTCCTCCAACAGTTGCTCGCGTTTTTCTTTCGGAACCTTATCCGCCATTCTGCCGCCGAACATTTCCAGCCACGTGCGCAGGCCGCGTTCGCCATCCTCCAGCGGCGTTGGCCGGTCAAACAAAAGTGCATAAGTGACTTCCAGGCCGTGCCGCTCCAGCAGGCCAGCGTATTCGGCCACACTCGGATAAAACCACGGGCTCTCGAACGGCGTTTCGGGCAGCAGCTTTTTCCAGCCTTTTTCCGCCGCTTCCATCAGTCTCGCGATATTCCCCCTGCCGCCGAATTCCGCCACGAAGCGCCCGCCGGGCTTCAAGATTTTGGAGATTCCCCGGATTACGCGCTCCGGCTCTTTAATCCAATGAAGAGTGGCGTTGGAAAAAACGGCGTCAAAGGATTCGTCCAGTGTAATCTCTCTCGCATCCATCACGTCGAACCGCAACTCCGGAAATTTCTCGCGCGCTTGCCGGATCATTTCCGCCGACTGGTCTATCCCGCGGGTGATCGCGCCGCTTGTGGCGATCTGCGCCGTCAGGTGGCCGGTTCCGCACCCGATATCCAGGATGTGTTCGCCCGGTTTGGGCTCCAGCAATTCCACCAAACCCGCGGCCATCTTCCACACAAACGAATGCTTATCGTCGTATAACCCCGTATCCCACCTGGCCGAACTCCCCATGTTTCCCACTGCTCCCTTCCAAAGTCAGTGTATTCTCTATTCGCCACCCATCTCCAAAACCGCGCCGCCGTCCTTTTCAAGTAATTCGTTTTCGCCGATCCGCAACGTTGCCCGTGCGAGGCTCGCATTCGCAACAGGGAACGTGCTCTCGCCGTCGGTCCTCGTATACGCCAAGCTGTGAATGCCCGGCGCAAGACCTTCCACATGAGCTTCAATGCGTGTGGTATCGCCTGTCTCAGCGACGAAGGCCCAATTCAACCTCTGCGCGTCGCGAACAATTTCGTTCTCTTTCACGCGGCGCAGGTGGTTGGCTTTTCCTTGGTGCCACAACACCGCGTGGCGAAACACCATGTCAAACGGCAAATCGTATACCAGAGCTTCCAGGGTGCTTGCCGTGCCATTGGGTTGCGGGAAGTATGCGTGCATCCAGCGCCAGTAGGTGCGGTGCCGGTAACCGCAATTGTGCCCTTGCACGCCGAATCCCAGCGGCGTCCCTGCAAACTTTCGCCCGTCCATCATAATTTCGCCGGAAAAAACCGCATCCGAGCGCGGCGAACGGCTAAAACCAATCCAGCCCTTATCGCTCAACGTCGTCCCGAACGTCGAATTGAACTGCAAGTGCCAGGACAAGGCATGACCGTCCACATGCAAGTTTCCCCAGCACACTCCTTCTTCGATTCCGCTCTCCCCGATCCGGCAATGGAACGGAAGTCTTCCGCGTGGGCTCAATTCCAGTTTTTCCAGCGGATAGCCTTGGATGAAACTTCGCGGCTCTCCATCGCTGGGAAACCATGTGGCCCAAACTTGGGCCGGCATCGCCGCCGCCTTGCCACCCTTTCTTGCGAGCCCCAGGTTCATCACCAGATACCGGAACCACCACGCCCCACTGCCGTCTGCCAGGCCGCAACGCAGAAACCACACTTCGTACCGGCGCTTCATTGTGGGGCTGGAGTAGACAGCGTTAAGCCTATCCTCACGCAAGAGTGCCTCATTCTGGCTTTTGCTTCCTGATATCTGATATCCCGAGCCCGGACGGCGATATCAGCGATCAGATATCAGATATCAGGACCCAAGATAAAACCGATCACTTCGCTGGCTTCAGGTAGCGATCAAACCACTCCACCATTCTGGTTTCCATGTCCACGCGATGTTTCGCTTCGCGCAGGCCATGCGGTTCGCGTGGGTACATCACGAGTTCCGTTGCAACCCCATAGCGCTTCAGGCCGCGATAGAGTTCCTGGCTCTGGCCCGGTGGGTCAATGGCGTCCGCCTCGCCCTGCAGAATGAGTGTGGGCGTCTTCGCGTTCTTCACATAAAGAAAAGGCGAACTGTTCAGGAATCCTTCGGGCTTCTCATAGGGCGTGCCCCAGAACCATTCGTCATAAGCCGGGTGATCCTCCGTTCCAAATTCCGCAATCAGGTTGGACATTCCCGCGCCGGACACGGCCGCTTTGAACTGCGTCGTCTGCGTCACGGCCCACTCCGCCATATACCCGCCGTAGGACCATCCGCCAATTCCCAAACGCTCGGGGTCGGCGATTCCTTTGGCGATCAGATCCTCCACTCCCGCCATAACGTCTTTGAAATCTCCTCCGCCCCAATCCGCGCGATTCATCTCCACAAATTTCTGGCCATACCCGACGGATCCGCGAACATTGGGATAAAACACGGCATAACCGCGCGCCACCAGCAATTGGCCCCACGCATCGATGCTGTCGCTCCATCGACCGGTCGGTCCGCCATGCACCAGAACAACCAGCGGCAATTTCGTTTTGCCGTCGTAGCCCGCTGGCCGCAACAACGCTGCCTCGATTTCCAGCCCATCAAACGATTTGTATTTGTAAACTTCCGGGACGGCCACGGCATAATCCTTCAACCCATCATTCAGGCGACTGACGGGTTGTGCCTCACCCCTCGTATCGCGCAGCCAGAGTTCCGGCAACGCCGTGGCATTTCTGCCCACAAATGCGATTTCTCCCGTGTCAGCAACCGAAAACTGCTCCGGATTCGTCGGCAATTGCTTCGACTCTTTCTTCTCTCCCTCGCCGCTGTAGCCCACGAATCTGCTCGAAAATCCTTCTGCATAATCGGCGATCAACCAGCCGCCCTTAGCCCAGCGGTAGTCCATAACCGGTCGGTCCAAACTCGCGCCGGTCAAATTGCGCGCCGCTCCTCCACCAACGGGCAGCAGCAGGATGTCGCTAGGCTCAGGCCCATCCTCGCGGCAGCCCGTAAAACTCAGCGTCGATCCAGTGGGAGAAACGCGCAAATCGCCTACCGGCCCGTGCGGCGCGAATAGCTCCGTCATCTTTCCAGCTTTGGCGCTGACCAGGTAAATCCGATCGGTATATTCATCGGAAGCCGGACGATTCGTGGCGACCACGGCGACGCTTTGACCATCGGGCAGCCACGCCAGTTCTTTCACCTCCCAATTGGGCTCGGTCAACGTGCGTGATTCGTGTTTGGCGAGATTCAACAGCCGCAAGCGCGCGTGCCTCTCGTCCTTGTCCACCACGTGCGCGTCGTCCTTCTCTTTCTCCTTTTTCTCCAGCGCTTCACTCTTGGGGTCCGGCGCAAGAAACGCGATCGTCTGGCCGTCGGGCGACCACTCAAAGCCCGTCACGCTGGCCTTTTCCTTTGTTATTGCGGCGGCCTCACCTGCTTCCACGCGCAAAATGTAGATTTGCTGATCGTCGCCTCCGCGGTTGGAAAGAAATGCCAACTGCTTTCCATCGGGCGACCACCGCGGCCACGACTCCGTCTTTTCCGAGTACGTAAATTGCCGTGTCGTGTTGCTGCTTTTGTCGTACATCCAGATGTGCCGCGTGCGTTTTTCACCCTTTAGCACATCGCTCACCACGAATGCCACCTTTGTGCCGTCGGGGGAGAATTGTGGGTCCTGCACATCGCGCCATTCCAGAAAGCTTTCCGGAGTGAGCGGCTTCTTCGCCGGCGCCGCGGCCTGCTCCTGCGCCACTCCTGCACCCCCGCTGCATGCCAGTACCCCACAAGCCACGGTCAGTCTTAGTTTGCGCATCGCATTCTCCTTCAAAACACTTTTCCCCCGCCGCTCCAATGAAGCTTTACCCAGGCACTGCTATACACGGAGGATTAACACTGGCCGGTCATCGCCCTCAAACTCGATTATGCGGATCGCATTTCCACGTATTACGTGAGCAGCAATATCCGTCGGGTAGTCGCAGTTTTCCATCCAGATGACCTTCGGCGGGTGCCCCAATGTATTGCCGAGAATTACAAAGTCATTGTCGGCGGTCACGATCGCGAAACCATTTTGCTTTGCGTAGTCCCAGATCCGGCGATCGGATGTGCCACTACTCAGGCCCACTTGAGTAACGTGAGCCGACCCGGGGAAAAGGTCTTCGACAGAGGACACTAATTTCCGGGAAAGGTTTTCATCAAAAAGTAACTTCATGCAGATTACCGGACTGCGGTGTGATCCTTGAGCGCCGCTGCCCACTGCAGCGCGGCCAGAATATCTTCCTCAGTAAGCTCAGGATAATCAGTGAGGATTTGCGAGTGGGATGCGCCGGTTCCGAGCCATCGGAGGATATCCCACACCGTAATACGCAAATCGCGTACGCACGGTTCTCCAGAACGCAGCCCGGGGGTGATCGAGATTCGCGAGAGTAAGCTATTCACTTCGTCTTCTCCACTCGAGGCCAGCATTATCGCATGGGCAAGCAATGGTTGGCGAGAACGACGGCTATCGGAGACAGCTCACTTCTGCTTCTGCTCAAGTTCCACCCAGCGCGCGTACAACGAGTCAATCGCTTTCTGCGCCGCATCCAGTTCCAGCGATGCCGCGTGCAGCCGCACTCCATCGCTCATGATCGCCGGGTCCAGCAGCGCATCGTGTTTCGCTTGTAATTCTTTTTCGGCTGCCGCTATGCGCTCCTCAATGCTCTCGAATTCGCGGGCTTCTTTATAGGAAAGCTTTTTCTTCGTCAGAGAACTTTTCGTCCGATCTGTCACTTTGCTTGGACTCTGCGTTTCCACGGAAGCATTGCTCTTTCCCGCGGCCTGCTGTGCGCGCTGCCACGCCTCCCACTGCTGGTAATCTGCAAAACGCTCCGCGGCTCCCAGACCGTCCAGTCCCAAGACGACAGTGGACACGCGGTCCAGCATGTAGCGATCGTGCGTCACCAACACCAGCGCCCCGCGATATTCCAGCAGGCGCTCCTCCAAAATTTCCAGCGTGGGTATGTCCAGATCATTGGTCGGCTCGTCTAGCAGCAGCACGTCGGCGGGCTGCAGCATCAACTGAGCGATCAGCACGCGCGCGCGTTCTCCGCCTGAAAGCCGCCCCACCTTCTGATTGAGTTGCTCGCCCGTGAACAAGAATCGTGCTGCCCACGCCGCCACGTGGATCACGCGGTCCTGATAAATCACCGCGTCGCTCTCCGGGGCCAACGCGCGCCGCAACGTCACTTCCGGATCAAGCGCGCGATTCTGGTCGAAGTACACGATGCGCAGGGCTGGCGCCTGGCGCATGCTCCCCTGTGTAGGTTTCAAGTCACCATTCAAGAGCCGTAACAGCGTCGTCTTGCCACTGCCGTTCGGGCCCACCAGTCCCACGCGCATCCCCGACGTGATGATGAAATGCACATCGCTGAACAGTGACCGCTCGCCCATCGCGTAGCTCACGCCATCCAGCGTGATCAACTGTTTCGTCTGCCGCCCGGAGGGCGCGAAATCAAATTGTGCGCTCGTACTTCGCGTGCGCGCGTTCAGTACCGCAAGCTCGCCGATCATTTCATGAGCTTTATCAATGCGCGCCTTCGATTTGGTCGTTCGCGCCTTGGGCCCGCGCCGCAACCACTCGATCTCCGTATGCACGCGATTTTCCAACGCCTCCTGCCGGTTCCTTTGCGCGTGCAGGTACTCTTCCTTTGCTTCAAGAAACTTGCTGTAGTTCCCGGAAACTCGCAGCGCCCCGTTGTCATAGGCGGCGTTGAGCTCCACCATTTCGTTCGCCACATTCTCCAGGAAATAGCGGTCGTGGCTGACCACTACGCAGGCAAACGCCGCATTCTGCAAAACTCCTTCGAGCCACTGGATCCCCGCCAGGTCCAAATGGTTCGTGGGCTCATCGAGCAGCAGAATATCCGGCATTTGCACCAGCGCTTCCGCAATCGCCAGCCGCTTCCGCCAGCCGCCCGAAAGTGTGGCCGCTTCCGCGTCCAGATCGGTGAAGCCGGCGCGCCCCAGAGTCTCCGCAGTACGCGAAAGCCGCTCGCCCTCGGAAACGCCTGCGCGATCCAGCGCTTTTTCGATCACCGTGCGAATCGTTTCGCCTGGCGCAAATTCCGAAATCTGCAGCACCGCGCTCAGCCGCATACCTTTGCGTATGGCCACTTCCCCGGTGTCTGGAATCACCTGACCATACAACATCGCCAAGAGTGTGGATTTTCCGGACCCGTTCGGCCCAATAATTCCGATGCGGTCACCTTCGTTTACCGTGAATGAGATATATTCAAACAGCGGCTCCGCGCCATATCGTTTCGAAAGTCCCTGTGCGCTAATAATCGGTGGCAAGTGTCTCGCTCTTCCTTGTTGGTCTGAAACTTTCGTTCGACGGACGCCGGGTACCCTGTTGCATCAGTGGCGCCCCACCGCTTGCGACTCGGATTCCCCCTTGGGCACCGTCGGCAGCGCATAGTTGTGCGCCGCTCCGATGGTCGCTGCGGTTATATGTACGATGGAAACCCAGCGTTCCAGTTTGTGGTGGCCATAGTGATGAAACAGATAAGAGACGCCGATCGAGAGCCCCGTGGCGCCCGCTTCGACGGCCGCGAAAGCCGCGTGATTGTCCACCAGGGCATTTGACAGCAACACTTCATGGTCGCCCCGGCTGCGAAAGTTCAGCGTGGAAAAGTAATCCAGCGTGCGGGACGCGCCGACGCCGGCAAACAGCCAGTCGTTCTCTTTGTCCCAGAAGCGATGGGGTTTGGGCGGCGCGCTGGCCGGATTCTTCGCGGGTTCCGGAGCGGCCGGCGTCTTGCTCTGGTCCTGGGCGAAAGCAAAAGTCGAGCAAAGCAAACACGCCACTGCCACCAGGCCAGTGATGCTCAAATTTCGCACGCGAAGGCTCTCCTTGGCCATTTGCTCGCCCATAAAGAATCCACCACAAGTATAACCGTGCAGGCACCGCTCACCGAGCAGTACGATAATCTTATCCGGGCGTGGCAAGCTTGCGTCGCAGGGGTTTGCAATCATGAAGAAGAAATCGCTTCCCCTCTCCAAGGTTTATCGCTTACTAGAGCCGGGCCCGGTTGTCCTGGTCAGTTCCGCGCGCGGCGGCAAACCAAACGTGATGACCATGTCGTGGCACATGATGATTGATTTCGAGCCGTCGCTGGTGGCATGCGTCATCAGCAATCGCAATTTCACCTTCGACATTTTGCACGAGACGCGGGAATGCGTGATCAACATTCCCACTGTTGAGCTGGCAAAGAAAGTGGTCGCCTGCGGAAATGATTCAGGCCGCAATGTCGACAAGTTCAAGGAATTCCGCCTCACTCCGCTTCCTGCCGCTAGCGTCAGCGCGCCGCTGATTTCGGAGTGCTTCGCAAATCTCGAATGCAAAGTGTTCGACGCCAGCATGGTGGACAAATACTGCCTGTTTATCCTCGAAGTCGTGAAAGCGTGGATCGATCCCGGCAGGAAAAAGCCCCGCACAATTCATCATTGCGGATACGGCGAATTCATGGTCGCGGGACGGCACATCAAATTGCCATCCAAGATGAAATAGGTGGTTGGCGTGCCGCATCCTTCGCGCGGGTTGGCTTGGCTGTTTGTACAATTAGGAAAAGGGAACTTGCGAAGTTGTGGAAACCCGCCATCGCCTTCCCGCGTCCTAATTGCAGAGCGCAATTCCAGGCTCACCTTCGCTCCCGATCCAGGAGGTAGCTCATGTACAGGTACCTGCTCTTGGCACTTGTGTCCGCAGCACCGGTTTTTGCGCAGAATCAGCCTATCGACGCGCGCGCGGCGGCGGGATGCGGTCCGGCAGACATAAAATTCGACGTCAAGACCGATAAGAAGCAACACCCGGTAACGCCCCCCGGGCCGGGTAAGGCTATGGTGTATGTGATCGAAGAGGAGAGAATGGGTCCCGATATGAACGAAATCGGGCACGTGACCACGCGCGTGGGGTTGGATGGCAATTGGGTGGGCGCGAACAACGGTGCCTCGTTTCTGTCTTATACGGTGGAACCTGGGAATCATCACGTCTGTTCAGATTGGCAGACCAACTCAAAGGCCGACCAGAAATTAAGTGCAGCGGCGGAGCTGGCCGCGGAAGCGGGGAAGGCGTACTACTTCCACGTGATTGTTTTCATCGGTGATCTAAAGCACAACCCATACTTGAAACTGGAAGCCGTGGACGAAGCAGAAGGCCTGCTCCTGGTATCTGAGTCGGCGCTGAGCACCTCGAAAATAAAAAAGTAGAGAACGCACAACCCGCCGCGCTGGCGTTGTGACCGGCGTCCTTGTTGCGCAGCCTGCGGTGTGATTTGATTAATCTCAGGAGTCACTCATGGCCCAAATGCCCGCGCTCATCGCCGATTTTCTCAGCGGAAAGCGCATCGCCGTCGCCGGAGTATCTCGCGGCAAACAAAGTGCCGCGAACGCCGTGTTCTGCAAACTCCGCAATTCCGGTTACGAAGTCTTTCCCGTCAACCCCAATGCCTCCGAAGTCGAAGGCGCAACCTGCTATCCGGACCTGGCCAGCATTCCCGGTGAACTCGATGGCCTGGTCATCGCCACCCACCCCAACGTCTCCCAGCAGGTCGTCCAACAAGCTGCGGCCCGCAACGTCCGCCGCATCTGGTTCCACCGTTCGTTTGGACAGGGCAGCGTCTCCACCGCGGCAACCCAGGAGTGCGCCCGCGCCGGCATCCCCTGCATCGTCGGCGGATGTCCGCTGATGTATTGCCAGCCCGTGGATTTCGCGCATCGCTGCATGTGCGCCTGGCTCCGCTGGATGGGCAGAGTTCCCCGCTAGGCGGTTCGCGAGGCAGTGCCAAACGATATTGGGCGTGCTAAACTGCAGTTTATGGAAGTGACGCTGCACATCCCCGATGACGTTGCCCAGCGGCTTGCTGCCGGTGGGGACGTCTCCCGCCGCGCCCTGGAAGCTCTAGCATTGCAGGGCTACCGCGAGCAAACTCTGACGCTCTATCAGGTTTCGGAAATGCTTGGCCTGTCTCGCATCGAAACGGAAGATTTCTTAGGCCGGCACCAGGTGCCCTTGTCCGCCATCGCGGAAGCAGATCTGGATCGCGAGGCGGCCCTGTTTGAAGCGGCCTCGCGCCGCGACCCTCGCTAGCAAAATCGCGGCATGATCGCTGTTTCCAACACCACCCCTCTCCGCTATTTAATCGCCATCGGTCACGAAAATCTCCTCGGGCAATTATTTAAAAAGGTCTTTGTGCCCGTTGCCGTCTATGAAGAATTGACAGATGCGAAAACGCCTGAAGATGTGCGAGGCCGCGTTTTGTCACCACCCGCATGGTTTGAAATCCGTTCCGTGCATGAAGCACCGGCTAGCTTATTTCCCGTCATACTGCATCGCGGCGAACGCGAAGCCATCCTTCTAGCGGAGATGCTGCGAGCTGACGTCCTTTTAATCGATGAGCAGGTGGGACGGTCCATCGCCTTGGGCCGGTGTCTTCCCCTTTCAGGCACGCTGGGAGTGCTGGAACGCGCCGACACGATGGGGATGGTTGAGAACTTTCCGCAACTTCTCGAGCAACTGAAAGCGAGCGGATTCTTTTTCGCAGAATCCTTACACCAACAACTCTTAAAACGTCATCGTCTGCGCGCCGCAGCCAGGTAAGGGAAATCGGGGACAGACGGGATGTCTCCTGATGTGTGATGTGGATGTGGGCGGGTAGCGCACCCTAAGCCCACTGAGACAACTTCGGGTGGCCCCTTCCTTCCCGATTTGGACAGTGAACAGTCAACCATGAACTGTAAACTTCTCCACTGCCTCACTCTTCCGACTCCCCGTCATTGCGGCGCATGCAATCCCTCGGCTACAATCATGCGTTTGCCACACTGTCGAAAGGCTTGCCCGAAGCGTCATGCACGAAATCCGCGTCCACAACACCCTCTCCGGCAAGGTTGAGCCCTTCGTGCCCCTCAAGCCCGGGGAAATCAAGATGTACACGTGCGGGCCCACGGTCTACGACTACGCGCACATCGGCAATTTCCGCACGTTCGTCTTCCAGGACATCCTGCGGCGCTTCCTGAAGCTGCGCGGCTTCCAGCTGAACCACGTCATGAACCTGACCGACGTGGACGACCGCATCATCGTCAATGCCGCGAAGGCGGGCGTCTCCATCCGCGAGTACACGGAAAAGTACATTCAGGCCTTCTTCGCCGATTGCCGCGCGCTCAGCATCGAATCGCCGGAGCACTGGATTCGCGCCACGGAACACATTGACGACATGGTCTCGCTGATCCAGCGCCTGCAGAAAAATACGTACACCTATCCCAGCGAAGGCTCCATCTACTACCGCATCGCCAAGTTCAAGGATTACGGCAAGCTCTCCAAGATCGATCTAAGCGGCATTCAGGCAGGAGCGCGCGTGGATAATGACCGCTACGATAAAGAGAGCGCGCGCGATTTCGCCTTGTGGAAAGCGCCCAAGCCCGGCGAACATTTCTGGGAAACCGCGATTGGCGCGGGGCGGCCCGGTTGGCACATCGAATGCTCCGCGATGGCCATGAAGTTTCTTGGCGAGACGCTGGACATTCACACCGGCGGCATTGACCTGGCCTTTCCGCACCACGAAAACGAAATTGCGCAGAGTGAAGCGGCAACGGGAAAGCCCTTTGTGCGCTATTGGTTGCACGCGGAGCATCTGCTGGTGGAAGGCGAGAAGATGTCCAAATCGTTGGGCAACTTCTTCACGTTGCGCGATCTGTTCGCCAAGGGCTACAAGCCGTCCGCGTTGCGCTTTGCGTTGGCCAGCGTGCCGTACCGCCGGCAACTGAATTTCACGTTTGATGGCTTGCAGCAGGCTACGAGCTCCGTCGAGCGTTTACGCAATTTCGCGGCGCGCTTGAAGCAGGAAAAGTTTCCCGCAGGCTCGCAGCCGTCTATCGCTGCAAGCATCGCCAAGGCCGCGGATGATTTTGACGCTGGCCTTTCCGATGACCTGAACACCGCGCAAGCGCTCGCCGCCGTCTTTGATCTGGTGCGCGAAGCCAACATCGCCATGGACAAAGGTGAATTTCGCCAGGGTGAAATCCCGCTCGTCCAGGAGTTGCTCGCGGATTTTGATCGCGTGTTCGCCGTGATGGTTGACAACGATGCGGAAAAGCTTCAGGCGCTGGGCTATGCCGACGCTTCCGGCGCAGTGGAAGACGCGGAAATCGAAAAGCTTGTCGCCGAGCGCCAGGCCGCGCGGCAGCGCCGCGATTTTGCCGCCAGCGATCGCATCCGCAAGGAACTCGCCGAGCGTGGTATACTTTTGGAAGATGCCAAGGACGGCAGCGTCCGCTGGAAACGCAAATGAAGTACTTCCACTTTTTGAAACATGATCGAGTTGCAGTGGGCCCGCGCGTGCCCCGGAAATTTCGTCCAGCCATCCTGCGTCCCGGTCTCTACGGCGTCGATTAAGTCCCCCACTGTCAGCAGGTTGCAGCAAAACTTCGCCTGCCCTCTCCCCTTGCACATCGGCAATAACCTGAACCACCGCGCACGATATTTGGAGGAATCATGATTACCGCTTCAGAAACAAAACTCCCGCGAATCAAGATGGCCTTGCCCGGACCGAAAGCGCAAGAAGTCATCGCGTACGACAAGAAATATATTTCGCCCTCGCTCTTCCGCGAGTACCCGCTCGTAGCAGAACGCGGCTACGGCGCAATCGTGGAAGATCCCGACGGCAACACTTTCCTGGATTTTGCCGCCGGAATCGCAGTCTGCTCGACAGGCCATTGCCATCCGCATGTGGTGCAAGCCATTCAAAAGCAGGCGGCGGAACTCATCCACATTGCGGGCACGGATTTCTATCACCGGCACATGCCGCAACTTGCCGAGCGCCTCGTCGCCACCATGCCGAAATCGCATCAGTACAAAGTGTTCTTCGGCAATAGCGGGACGGAAGCGGTAGAAGGCGCGATTAAGCTGGCGCGCTACGCCACGCGGCGCGATAAGCTGATTGCGTTTTATGGTTGCTTCCACGGACGCACGCTCGGCTCGCTTTCGCTGACGGCCTCGAAGAACACGCAGCGCAAGTATTTCGGCACACTGCTGGGCGGCGTCGAGCACATTCCTTATCCTTACGCGTACCGCTGCGCGCTGGGACACACGAAGGAAACTTGCGGCGGAGAAATCATCGAGCAACTCGAGCAGCAAATCTTCAAGAGGCTGTTTGCGCCGGAAGAAGTCGCGGCCATTATCGTCGAGCCGATTCAGGGCGAAGGCGGTTTCATTCCCGCTCCGGCGTTCTTCCTGCAGGAACTCCAGCGCATTTGCAACCAGTACGGCATCATGCTGATCCTGGATGAAGTGCAATCCGGAGTGGGGCGGACGGGGAAAATGTGGGCGTACGATCATGCCGGAATCACCCCAGACATCGTGCTGACCGCGAAAGGCCTGGGCAGCGGCATGCCCATCAGCGCGTTCATCGCCAAGGAAAGCGTGATGCAGTGGAAGCCGGGCTCGCATGGCACGACTTATGGGGGGAATCCCGTATGCATCGCTTCGGCCATGGCCACGCTCGATTTGATTGAGGGCGGCTTGATGGCCAATGCTCGGAAGATGGGCGAGTACATCTTCAACAAGATCAATGACTGGCCCAGCCGATTCAAGATTGTCGGCGATGTGCGCGGGAAAGGGCTGATGATCGGCTTGGAAATAGTGCGCGACCAGCGCACCAAGGAAAAAGCGGCGGACTTGCGCAATCAAGTTGTGGTTGGCGCGTTCCACCGCGGATTGCTGACGCTGGAATCCGGCGAAAATTCCATTCGCGTGTCGCCGCCGCTCATTATTGATGAAGAGCAAGCGGATTGCGCGATTCATATCCTGGAAGAGAGCATCCGGGAAGTGGAGAAGACGCTGTAAAGAAGGCGACCAGAGACCAGAAATCAGTGATCGGGAACCCGGAAGCGGCAACAAATCCCGTGGCGGCCGAAAGTTCAGCCCGCCACGGGATTTTTGTTTATACTGGAGATTGTCGTAGCAACAAGATAACGAGGCGGTGAAATGCTGGCGCGCATCGGATTCGCAATCGTGCAGTGGAAGGCGCGGTACGGCTTGCAGGATTCCTCGCAGGCCGCTGATGCTGAAGCTGGTGCGACAGCTGAAAGGCTGGCGGCGCAGCGCACCGGCACGCGGGGAGAAACGTACGCCTACTGGTATTTGCGGCGCCTAGGGTACATCTTCATCGCGCGCAATTATGCGCCTGCCCGAGCCAAGGGTGAGATCGACCTGATTGGCTTTGATGGCGAGACCCTGGCATTCGTGGAAGTCCGCACGCGCCTGGCCGTGAAAGGGAAGCCCGCGCTGCCGGAATTGAGTATCACGAGGGAAAAGCACGAAGTGCTTGTGCGCACGGCCCACTATTTTCTCCGTGAGCGCCACTTGAAGGAATGTCCCGTGCGGTTTGACGTGGTGGCGATTGACAATACTCCCGGCAAGGCGCCCATCGTCCGCCTGCACAAAGCGGCGCTCAGCCCTCGCGCGTGAACCAGGTCCGTGCACGGCAAATGCCTGTCGTTTATAGTCGCTGTTTGCAGCGACAAAACGCCATGTGATGGTCTTTACATCTTCCCAAGGTCAAGTCGGAGTACAATATGCACTTTGCAGTAAGCGTTTGTTCGATGTAGGGTACAAGAGCATTCGGAGGAACATTTGCCGGAGTTACGTAAGGATCCAATCACAGGGCGTTGGGTGATCATTTCGACAGACCGCGGGAAGCGGCCGATGGACTTTTTGCGCGAAAGCGTTTTCCCGGGTCCGCCACGAAACTGTCCATTCTGCCCGGGCAACGAAGGGAAGACACCGCCGGAGATTCTGGCCTATGGGCGGAATGGAGGAAGTCCTAATTCTTCCGGGTGGAACATCCGCGTGGTGCCGAATCGTTTTCCAGCGCTGGGCATCGAAGGCGAGCTCGATCGCGAAGGCGAAGGGCTGTTCGACAAAATGAATGGAATCGGGGCGCACGAGGTCATCATCGAGACGCCCCAGCACCAGACGACCCTGTCGCAACTGCCGCAGAAATCTGTTGAGGACGTGCTTTGGGCGTATCGTGACCGCATGCTGGACCTGAAGAACGACAAACGCTTCCGCTACGTGCTGATCTTCAAGAACCACGGTGAGGCCGCCGGGGCGACGGTGGAGCACCCGCACTCGCAACTGATCGCGCTTCCGATTGTGCCGCGGCGCGTGCGCGAGGAAGTGGACAATTGCTGGCATTACTACGACGAAAAAGAGCGCTGCATCTTCTGCGACATCATTCGCCAGGAGCGGGATACGGGCGAGCGCGTGATCGGCGAAAACGACCATTTCATAACCCTGGCGCCTTACGCGCCGCGCTTTCCGTTCGAGATGTGGCTGTTGCCGAAGGTGCATGGATCGGCCTACGAAAATAATCAAAGTTCGTTGTACGCCAGCCTGGCTGCCATGCTGAAAGACACGCTGATGCGCATGGACGCCGTGCTCGACCGCCCGGCTTTTAATTTCATGATTCATACGTCACCGATCGGCGAAGAGATTAACGATCATTATCACTGGCATATCGAAATCATTCCCAAGTTGACGAAAGTGGCGGGCTTTGAATGGGGCACGGGCTTCTATATCAATCCGACGCCGCCCGAAGAATCGGCGAGGTTTCTGCGGGAAGCGCAAATCGAAGAGCCAACGAAGAAGTAGGCCTGTATTCCAGGTCCGGGATGCTGAAAGAGCAACGCCGGGCGCGCTGACAGGCTTGAAAGATTTTCGCTATAATAAAAGGAATGGCGCGGTACCCAAGTGGTAAGGGAGAGGTCTGCAAAACCTTTATGCGTGAGTTCGATTCTCACCCGCGCCTCCAATTTCTCCTGTTCAGAGTGCATTAGGTCATACTCGCCAAAATCCTCGAATACCTGTGAATTGACCTTCCCGTTCTGAGCGCCTGTCCGTTCGGCAGCACGCGTATCTGGGATGAACGGCCTGCCAGCAGCGAGCGGATCGCCGCATTTCCGGAACTTGTATCCCTGCGCGGTGCAGCTTAATGTAGGTATTATTGCAGTGGCTGGCCCAGATTGAGAAATTGTCGTGTCCGTTTTGTAGTTGATTGGAGCGCCGGGTGATTTCGGAGAAACCATGAACATTTCTGAAGTTGCCAAGCGCGCGAGAGTCTCCACCGCCACCGTCTCGCGAACGATCAATGCAACGGGAACCGTCCGGCCTGAAACGGCGGAGCGAGTCTGGAAGGTGATTCGCACTCTCGGTTATCATCCGAATACGAACGCGCGCGCCCTGGTTTCCGGCCGCACCAACCTCCTGGGCTTAATCATCTCTGACATCACGAATCCTTTCTTCCCGGACTTTGTAAAAAGCTTTGAAGAGATGGCGCTGAAGCACGGTCTGGACGTCATCGTCGGAAACACGAGTTACGATCCCGGCCGCATGTCGCATTGCGTGCGGCGGATGCTGGAACGCAAAGTGGACGGTGTCGCAATCTTCACTTCGGAAATCGAAAGAGGCCTGATCGCGCAGCTGGAGGAGCGCCGGCTTCCGATTGTGTTTCTCGATACGGGTACGGTTCGCGAGCGCATCAGCAATATCAAGGTGAATTATGAGATGGGCATCCACGAAGCAATCGAACACCTGTTTCATCTGGGCCACAAGCGAATCGGTTTTATCAGCGGCCCTATGGAACTACGTTCAGCGCAGATTCGCAGAGCTGCGTTCCTGAAATGGCTGGGACATCACGGGCTGCTTGTCGATGAGGAACTGATCGAATCCGGGAACCACAAGATCGATGGCGGGGAATCGGCGATGCGGCGACTCCTGGCCCTCGGGAAAAGACCTACAGCTGTTCTGGCTTCCAACGATTTGACGGCGATTGGCGCGCTCCGCGCCATTTATAGTGCGGGACTCCGCGTGCCCGACGACATTTCCGTCATCGGCTTTGATGACATCGACTTCAGCCAGTACACGCAGCCAGCCTTGACGACGGTGCGGTTGTCTCGCGTGGAACTAGCCGAGAAGGCGCTGGATGCGCTTGTTTCGGTATTGGGCGAAAAGAACAAACTGGGGCGTGTGTTTACCGTGGAAACGCATCTTGTCGTTCGGGGCTCGACAGGGAAGAGCAAGGAGTAATGCCCAGCCGGCACGGGAAGTAGCCTCGGCGAAGGCAGGGTGCATCGGATGAGTTTTCCCGTGGAAAGATGAACAATATCCTGATGTAATCGCTTACAATATAATGTGGCTGGGAGACTCCTTCGAGAATCTTCCTGCTGCTATTCCTCTTGAGTGAGTCTTTCAAAGAAAAGAGGCTTCTCCTGTTTCTGGTGCGTCAAGAGAATCCTTATGGATAACATACGCAGCCTTCTCACGAAATTTAATTCCCGCTTCGGCGGGGCCGCGAGCGTGTACCGGGCGCCGGGCCGGGTGAACCTGATCGGTGAGCATACCGACTACAACGACGGGTTTGTTTTGCCAGCCACGATCGGGTTTTCCTGCTGGGTGGCCGTTACCGGCAGGAATGACCGCAAAATAAATCTGTATTCAGAGAATTACGACGAATCAATCGAGGCGGATCTCGACGCGCTGAAAGTCCACGCCACGGGGAAATGGGCAGACTACCCGCTGGGTGTGGCCTGGGCGCTTGAGAAGGCCGGATACCGCTTGCAGGGAGCCAATCTTTATCTTCTAGGAGAAGTGCCGCTCGGCGCGGGGCTCAGTTCCTCCGCGGCCGTTGAAGTCTCCACCGCGTACGCGCTGTTGGACACGGCGCACCATCCTTTTGCGGCAACGAAAGTCGCACTTCTCTGCCAAAAGGCCGAAAACGAATTTGTGGGCGCGCATTGCGGCATCATGGACCAATTCATCTCTTGTCATGGGCGAATGGGAAGTGCACTTCTTCTCGACTGCCGCTCGCTTGAATTTCGCATGTTGCCGCTTCCTCATGGAGTTCACATGGTGATCTGTAACACCATGGTGCGGCACAATCTTGGCGGGAGCGAATACAACGTGCGCCGGGCGCAATGCGAAGAAGGCGTGCAGTTGTTATCCAAGACCCTGCCGGGCATTCGCGCGCTGCGAGATGTTTCACCCGAGGATCTTGAACGCAATCGCGGCCTTCTGAGCGAAACCGTTTTTCGTCGTTGCCGCCACGTGGTGAGCGAAGATGCCCGCGTGTTGCAGGCCGTCGCGGCGCTGGAGGCCGGTCAGATCGGAGCGTTGCGGCAACTGATGGCGGAATCCCATCGGAGTCTTCGCGATGATTACGAAGTCAGTTGCCGCGAATTGGATATCATGGTTGAACTTGCCATGAAGCAAAAAGGCGTTTTAGGCGCACGGATGACCGGCGGCGGCTTCGGTGGTTGCACCATCAATCTGGTAAAGAAAGCCGATAGCGACGAGTTTCGCAGGAATGTCGCCCGGGAGTACGAAGCGGCGACTGGGCTTGCGCCGAACATTTACGTTTGTGAAGCTTCCCAGGGCGCTGAAAAAGTCGAAGTGGGAGCATAGGAAGCCGGCATTCGGGGTGACCGAACGCCAATAGGGAGTTGCATGAGTCATTCGGAGTTCGCGCAGAGCCCGCACCGCCGGTTTAACCCTCTGATTCGCGAATGGGTGTTGGTTTCGCCCCATCGCACGCAGCGGCCGTGGTTAGGAAAAGTTGACAGAGACGCGGCAGCAACTTCCGTCCGCTACGATCCCGCTTGCTATCTTTGCCCCGGAAACGAACGCGCCGGCGGCGCTCGCAATCCGCAGTACACATCCACGTTCGCGTTTGACAATGATTTCGCGGCTTTGCTTCCGGATACTCTTCCGGTCGAATCCAACCAAGCGGACCTCCTGATCGCCAAGTCTGAAGCGGGGATATGCCGCGTCGTCTGTTTTTCCCCGCGACACGATTTGACAATTCCGGTGATGTCGCACGGAGAAATTCGCCAAGTCGTCGATGTGTGGGCCGAGGAGTTTCTGCGCTTGGAAGCCATTCCCTGGGTTCGCCACATTCAGATTTTCGAGAATCGAGGCGCGCTGATGGGAGCCAGCAATCCCCACCCGCATTGCCAGATTTGGGCGAACGCTACACTGCCCAACATCCCCAGCGCGGAAGTCTCTTCGTTCGAGGCGTACACCAGCGAAAAGAGATCCTGCCTATTGTGTGACTATCTCAAGCTGGAACTCGGCAAAAACGAGCGTCTCGTTTGTCAGAACGACGGCTTTGCCGTGGTGATCCCTTACTGGGCGGTTTGGCCCTTTGAAACTCTGCTGCTCAGCAAACGCCATGTGACAACCCTGCACGAACTTTCTTCAAACGAGCGCGATCTCCTGGCCGATATTCTAAAGAAGACCACCATCCGCTACGACAATCTGTTCGAGACATCGTTTCCCTACTCGATGGGATTTCATCAGCGGCCTTGCGACGACGCGGCACACCCGGAGTGCCATTTTCATGCGCATTATTACCCGCCCCTGCTGCGGTCGGCAACGGTGCGCAAGTTCATGGTCGGTTACGAACTGCTGGCGACGCCACAACGCGACATCACGCCCGAAAGCGCCGCCGAGCGCCTGGCAAGCCTCTCCGAAATTCACTATCTTCACGGGAACAGCTCGGCCTAAACAACCGCCTAGTCGTTTATCTTGTGAAAATTGCAAGAAAGCTGTGGCCGGTGCATTTGCGCGGAAGTGAATCGAAAACCGCGGAAGTGTTCCGGAACGATACGTTCCCCCGTCTCTAGAAATTTCTAATCCCACAAGTCATGTGTTTCCTTTAGGGAAATTCTCGATTGGCCCTGGAAGTGGTGTGTGCCTTGCTCGTTGAAGAAGGAGTTGGGGAGGGGCGTGATTTGCCCGGGAAGGCGCGGCGAACGGAGACGAAGAAAGGGACATGGGGGCTAAAAAGGAAACGAGGCGAGGCTCGCATTCGGCGGGAAGCATGT
Source organism: Candidatus Acidiferrales bacterium (assembly GCA_963702915.1). GTDB lineage: Bacteria > Acidobacteriota > Terriglobia > Acidiferrales > UBA7541 > Acidiferrum. Next base: position 2,640,899 of record OY969770.1, on the reverse strand, counting down.
GGCTGACCCGGTTGCTGGTCGCAGTGTGCCTGGCTTTCGTGTTCCCCAGCGTGGAGTTCGGCCAGAACACCTCTGAAGAGTATCGATTAAAAGCAATGTACCTGGGGAGAATTCCGAATTTTGTGGAGTGGCCTTCGAATGATGGAGGCGCCCACAAAGCAACTTTTCAAATGTGCACGGTAGGGTACTACCCCTTCGGCACAAGGCTGGCGTCGGAGGTCGAGAGCGTCACCGTTGCGGGGCGAAAGATCGAACTGCATATGCTTCGCAGAGGACAGGAATTAGGTGGATGCGAAATGGTGTTTTTCGACGCGTCCGAGGGAAAGTACTACAAGAAGATCCTGGAGTCATTAAAAGGAAAAAGCGTGTTAACCGTGGGCGAGGACGAGGGTTTTCTGGAAGCCGGCGGCATGGTGGCACTCAACTTTGAACACGACAAGGTGCAGATGGAAGTGAACCTGGGGGTGGCTCGGAAGGCGAACCTGAAGTTGGACGCGAGGCTACTGGCGATGGCGAAACGTGTAATCACCGAGCAAGGCACATCTGGCGGTTGAGATGAGCGGATGGCAGAAAATTTCGCTGAGGCGGCGTCTGTTGCTGCTGACCATGGTCAGCAGCAGTATTGGTTTGGTGTTCGTGCTCTTCATGGGCCTGGTCTATTACGAACATTTCGCTCGCGAACATAAGGTGGAAGAGCTGCAATCCGCAGCGGACCTCATCGGGACAAACAGCACGGCAGCCCTGGTTTTCGGCGACAACGTTGAGGGAGCGCGAGTCCTGCAGGCGCTCCGGACGCGAAAGCACATCCGCCGAGGCGTATTGTTTCTGACCGATGGGAGCGTCTTTGCAGAGTACAAGCGCGCAGATTACCGGAGCAGGGACACCGTTGAAGCAGCAGAGAAAGGAGAAGGCATCTCCTGGGCCAGCGATTGCCTGCGATTGGTAGGGCCCATCAGATTGGAGGGCCGCGAAATCGGCAAACTGTATCTGGAGGCGGGGCTAAACGACCTGAGAGAAGAGAGATGGCACACAAGCATCCTGGCCATCCCAGTGCTTGGGGCAACACTGCTGCTGGTATATTTCCTGACGTTGATCCAGCAGAGGTCCATCGTTGAGCCGATCCGGCAGCTCTCGAGCGTCGCGGCGCGTGTTGCGGAAGAGAAGAACTACGCCATACGAGGGCCGTCCCTGCAGGGTCCGGAACTTGGGCAACTTGGGGGAGCTTTTGATCACATGCTGGAGGTGATTGAAAGCCGCGACCAGGCGCTCCGCGAAGCGCGCGATCAACTGGAAGCGCGAGTGAGGGAACGCACACTGAATCTGGAGCTGGAGATTGCCGAGCGGCAACACACCCAATTCCTGCTGAAAGAAAGCGAGGAACTCTTCAGGGCATTGAACGAAGCAGCTCCGGTCGGGATTGCCGCTGAGGCGGATGACCGCATCGTCCTGAGTAACCCCGCCTTCCGGGAAATGTTTGGTTACGCGGAGGAGGAGCTTACCGGGAAGTCTTTGAACGATCTTGTACTGACGCCAGCAATGCTTGAGAGCGGCGTCTCCATGAGCAAGCTGGTTCGTTCGGGGCGTGTTGTGCACCGCACCGTCAAACGCAAGAGGAAGGGCGGAAAGGAAATCGACGTTGAAGTGTTCGGTGCGCCTTTGAATCTTGAGGGAAGAGGTCAGGGGTTTCTGGCGATCTATGTGGATATCTCGAAGCGCGTGGAAGCGGAAAAATCCATTCGCGAAAGTGAAGAGTTGTTCCGGTTGCTGAGTTCCGCGGCCCCCATTGGCATCTTCCGTGCCGACCCGGAGGGGCGTTGGGTTTACGTAAACCAAAGGTGGAGCGAGATGACCGGCCGCGCGGCGGAGTCCGCGCTTGGCTATGGATGGCTGGAAGCCGTGCACCCAGAGGAGCGGAAGCAGACAGAACGTCTTTGGAAAACCGCAACGGAGATGGGAATTGAACTGCAGGACGAAACTCGGTTTCTGACCCCGGAGGGAAATACCAACTGGGTCTATTGGGGATCGCGGGCTTTGCACGGGCCGGACGGGAGCTTAATCGGATTCGTCGGGGTGATCGAGGACATTACGAAGCGACGGTCGAGCGAACAGCGTCTGCTGGAAGCGAAACAGGCTGCGGAATCGGCCAATGAAGCGAAGAGCCAGTTTCTGGCGAATATGAGCCATGAAATTCGGACACCGATGAACGGGATTCTGGGGATGACGGAGTTGACGCTGGAAACTCCCCTGAGCGGGCAGCAACGTGAATACCTGGAGATGGTGAGAAGCTGCGCAGAGTCCTTACTGGAGATCATCGAGGATGTGCTGGATTTTTCCAAGATCGAGACGGGCAAGGCGGAACTGGAAAGCGTACCGTTTGCGATTTTGGACTGCGTGGAGAACGCGCTGCAACCGGTGACCGTGCGCGCGCAACAGAAGGGTGTCGAATTGGGATGGTTGGTAAATGGCGAACTGCCGGAAATGGTGCAGGGCGATCCCACGAGATTGCGGCAGATTCTGATCAACCTGTTGGGGAATGCAGTGAAGTTCACTGAAGAAGGAGAAGTGTCGCTGGGGGTCGAGTGCCTTAACCGCGGGGAAGAAAAGGTGGAGATAAGATTCGAAGTTCGGGATACAGGCATGGGTATACCGGCAGAAAGTCATAGCGTGATTTTCGAGGCATTTCAGCAGTCGGATGCTTCCGTAACGCGGCAGTTTGGAGGGACGGGGCTGGGATTATCGATATCGGCAAAGTTAGTGCGCATGATGGGCGGAGAGATAGAACTGGAAAGCACAGAAGGAAAAGGAAGCCGATTCTACTTCACGATAAAACTGAAAACGGTGACAGATGGTGAGCGAGGGAATGGCGAGCAGAGCAAATTGCCGCGAGTGAAGATTCTGGTGGTGGAAGAAAGGAAAGAGGACTGGGAACTGCTGGTATGGCTGATGACACGCTGGGGGCTGGATGTGGAAGTAGCAGGAGGCGTGGAAGAAGCCCGCGATCTGCTGGCCCGTCAGAAAGAGAAGAACCAGCCATACCGCGTCGTTTTACTCGATGAAAACCTGCGTGGTGCCGATGGATATGAAGTGGCGAGGGGAATCCGCGTTGCTGCTCCCTGCGAAACCACCGCGATTCTGATGATGTCCTCCGCGCCAACGATGCTGGAGGATCCACGGGCCGTGGGATGCGGGATATTCCGTCAATTGGGAAAACCGCTACGCCGCCGGGCGCTGTGGGAAAGCTTGCACGCCGCATTAATGCCAGGAGAAATGGAGACCCGGAAGAGCACTGAGCAAGAAATACAAGTAGCGGGGAGACGGTGCCAGATTCTGCTGGTGGAAGACAACATCGTGAACCAGAAGCTAGGCGTGCGTTTACTAGAGAAAATGGGGCACCAGGTCGAGGTAGCGAATAACGGCGAAGAAGCTTGTGAAGTACTGCACGCGGCCCGGTTTGACCTGGTCCTGATGGACTTGCAAATGCCTGTGATGGGTGGGCTGGAAGCAACGCGCAAAATCCGCGAGAGCGAAGAACAATCAGGAGGGCACGTGCCCATCCTGGCCATGACCGCGCACGCGGCCGCGCAGGATGAAAAGCGGTGCCTGGAGGCAGGAATGGATGGCTATGTGACAAAACCGATAAGGCGGGAAGTGCTGCGCAAGGAGATCGATCGAGTGACGGCACCGTGCGCATCGGCGGAAGCGCGAGGGGGCTCCCCAGGCCGGAGCGCGTGTTCTGAAAAAGAATGGAACATCAAGGAATTGCTGGAACGGCTGGAAGGCGACCAGGACTTTCTCAAGGAACTCCTGCAGATCTTTCGTGACGACAGTAAAGCGAATCTATTAAAAGCACGCGAAGCGCTGTCGAGAGGAGACCTGGTGGAGTTGTCGCGTGCCGGACATACGCTAAAGGGCATGCTGAGGAACTTGTCGATGAATGAGGCCGCCGGAACAGCCGGGGCTTTGGAGACAGCCGCACGGCTCGGTGCGCGCGGTCAAGCAGAGGAACATCTGGAGCAATTGGAGCAGTCCCTGGCAGGAATCATGCCGGAGGTGGAAGCGCACCTGGCGGAGGTAGGCGCATGAAAATTCTGGTGGCGGAAGACGATTCGCTTTCCAGAACGCTCCTGCAAAGAACGCTGCAGCGGGCTGGATATGAAGTGATGGCCGTGGAAGATGGTTACCGCGCACTGGCAGAACTGAGCAAAGAGGATCCGCCGCGGCTGGCGCTTTTGGATTGGATTATGCCGGGAAGAGATGGCATCGAAGTATGCCGGGAAGTACGCCGTCGGAAGCAACATGCGTATACGTACCTGATCCTGTTGTCCTCGCGAGAAACGAAGCAGGATATCGTGCAGGGACTCGAATCTGGCGCGGACGACTACTTGACAAAGCCTTATGACGCCGACGAATTGAAAGCCAGACTGCGCGCTGGGGAGCGCATCCTGGAACTGGAAGATCGCCTGGTGGAGGCGCGCGAGAGCATGAGATTCCAGGCCACACATGATGTGTTGACGTCGTTGTGGAACCGCGGCGTGATCGTGGAACTTTTGTCCCGCGAGGTAGTGCGCTCGCGGCGTGAGAAGTGCTCCAGCGCCATCATGATGTGCGATATCGATCGCTTCAAAGCAGTGAATGACCAATTCGGCCACGCTGCCGGAGATGATGTTTTGCGGGAAGTGGCGCGGCGGCTGCACTCGTCGGTGCGCTCGTATGACATGGTGGGGCGCTATGGGGGAGAAGAATTCCTGGTGGTGCTGAACAAGTGCGATCCTGGCAGCGCCGTGTCGAGGGCGGAAAATCTGCGAAACACGGTGGCAGCGAAGCCCATTGTGCTGGCAACGAACTCACTGAAGGTCACAATCAGCGTGGGTGTGGCGCTCTCCATCGATTTCCCTAACCGCAGCGCCGACGAAATCCTGCATGCGGCGGACATGGCGCTGTACGATGCGAAAGCGTCGGGGAGGAATTGCGTGCGCCTTGCCAAACCCGGAATCCTGGCCCGGGAGGATGAAACGGCGCCAGCAGAAAGCCCAGTCCCGGTTATGCACAAGTAGTCAGCGGCAAGCCCTCGTGGAACCGAAGGTTACTTAATCTTCGTGCGGCTTCCCTCCATCATCTGACGCATGGCGGCGGTGGAACCGGGGGCACGCCGTTCGCGCCAGGATTCCAGCCTCGCACAAGTCTCTTCAATGCCGGAAAAGAGAAGCGGGTTTTTGAAAGCGGCGCGCCAGGTGGGCACGATGGAGCGCATGCGGTCCCAGACCACCCAGATCTCTCCATTGCTTTCGAAAAAGAGTTCGTCGTTGATCATGCCACGGTTGACGATGCTGGCGACCATATCCCAGTAACTGATGACCATGCGGATATACGTGTTCTCCTGGCTGCCCTGCGGATATCTCTGCATCAGCTCCTCGGGAGTAGCCGCGTGAAAGTGCTCAACGAACCATGCGCGCGCTTCGCGCAGCCGCGGTTCGCGGCGGAGATCGTAGAGCCGGAGCATGAGGTTCACTTCGTCATAAGTGATCTGAGCCATGGGAGATTCTCCTTTATTTCATGCGGAGTGAGCCTGCGGCGGGGAATCCGGCGAAGAGGCAGGATGCACCAACTCGACGCGCTGGACATTGTACAGGGGGATGCCCTGCCGCTGGAACTCCAATTGGATGCGGCGGCGCAACTCCCGGGCTACATCCTCGTGCCGGGAGGGCGCGGTGCGCACCTGAAGTCTCACGGTGGAGGCCGATTGATCGAATGACTGCAGGCCAAGAAGGCGCGGCCCATCCACGAGGGCTTGGGACCACGATGGATCGCTCCGCAAGGCGGCAGCGGCAGCATCAAGAATCTGCAGCAGTTTTTCCTGGGGCAGATTGGGAGAGACAGCCACATCCACGAAGGCTTGCGACCAATCGCGGCTGAGGTTGGCGATCATGCGGATTTCGCCATTAGAAAGGGTGACCAGGGCACCGCGGGAATCCCGTATAACGGTGCGGCGCAGGGAAAGCTGCTCGACGCGGCCTTGCGTGTCGCCAACCTGGATGGTGTCGCCAACGACGAACTGGTCCTCAAGAATGATGTAGAAGCCGGTGATGATGTCGCGAATGAAATTCTGCGCGCCAAGGCCAAGGGCGAGGGTGGCCAGGCCCGCGAGCGCGGCCACGGGAAAGACGTTGATGCCAATCTCCTGCGCGGCAGTGAGCAGCGCCACGACCCAGACAACCTTGCTACCCGTCCCATAAACTACCCCGGAGAGCGTGCGAGTTTGTTGTTCTCTGGCTTGGGCGGCGCGAGTCTGTGTGGCCGCCGGCTTGACGATCAAGTTACTGGCGACGCGCAAGAGCCGGATCACGATAAGGGCGACGACAAAGATAAGGATGAGGTGCAACAGGTGAGCAAACGTGAATTCCGGAAGATGCGTCAACAGACTGGACATAGGGTTGTCGGAGGGGGAGTATAGCATTGGTGAGGATGTGATGCAGTGGCGGGCGTTTCCGGAAAGGGTGGCGGTCGCAGGAGGAACTACAATGAAGACGCGACGCTTGTTTTTGGGAGAGTTGCTCTCCGCAGGGGCGGCGACAGGGTTAGCCGCGACCCTGACGCTAGGCCAGAACCCTAATCCTTCACCGCCGACGCTGACTGGCGGGACACCTTTGCCGCCGGACCCGATGCAGCCGTCGTCGGAAAAGCACATCCTGGAAGAAAATGAAAAGGATCTTCATAAGAAGGTCGAGCAGCTCTATGAGCTGGTCATGGAACTGAAGGCGGAGGCCGACAAGACGGATTCAACCAAGGTGCTCTCGCTGAATCTGGTAAAGAAAGCGGAAGAAATCGAGAAACTGGCCCACGATATCAAGATTCGCTCGAAAGGGTAGTGGAGAAGGGAACCGCGCCGGCAGGCCGCGGCCTGGGGCCACTGGCGCGGTGCAAAAGGACACGTTAGACTTTGAGAGGTAGTTCACCGGCGCGCCCGTAGCTCAGCTGGATAGAGCGCTTGCCTCCGAAGCAAGAGGTCGGGCGTTCGAATCGCCCCGGGCGCGCCACTTAATCCTGATAAATCAATTAATTGGCGAAGCCGCCTCTTCTGTACTGCCACTTTCTGCGACGTTTTTGGGAACACTTGGGAACAATTGCCTCTCAAGGATGTTCACAGCCTCACGCTGCGCAATCACGCTGGCGTGTGTATACACCTGGAGAGTCGTTGCCAAGTCTGAATGCCCAAGTTGGGCCTGTGCGACCTTTAGGGGAGTTCCCTGGACATGCAAGAGCGTCCCGTGGGTGTGGCGAAGCGCATGCCAACTCAACCTTGGGAGCCCAGCACGCTTGCATGCTGATCGTAATCCCCTGTTCCGCAAATTATTGGATCCTAAGGGACCGCCGTTGCGAGTGGCGAACACCAAAGCCTCGGGGTTGCGATCCGCAGAAACAGAGAAATGGGCTTTCAATGCTTCTACAACCGCAGGCGACAGCGGGACCTCCCTCCTGCTAGCACGGGTCTTTGGTGTACCAAATCGCCCCAAGTAGCAAGTCTCCGCAACGACCAACGTCTCCTTGACAAAATCTATGCGTTTCCACCGTAATGCCAGGATTTCCCCAATGCGCAGTCCAGTCATTGTGGCAAGCAAAACGATGGTTTTGGTTGGTTCTGTGCATGCGGCAATGAGACGCCGAGCTTCATCAACATTCAGGAACTGGTGCGGTCGTTTGAGAAAACGTTCTGGCATCTTCACACCGCGAACGATGTTCTCCGCCAGATAGTCCCAACTGACTGCAGTTCCTAGAACCTTGCTAATTAGGTTGCGTAGGTGGTTTGCGGTCTCCCATGCGAAACCTTGCTTGAGTTTTTCCAGAACGTATTGCTGGACCTCGATTCTGGAGATGTCGCACAGACGTTGATCACCAAATCGGGGAGTCAAGTGCTTCCGCAGGAGAGCGGAGTAAATCTCCTGAGTAGCAAACTTGAGTGTCGGCAATACACCCGGCTCGAAGCACTCTGAAACGAACTTCGAGAACAACATGGTTGCTTCCGGGCGATACTGCCTTTGGTTAATTGGGCTGAGGTGAGCATCAAGAAGTCTGCGGGCTTCACGGCGACCGGCAATCTCGCTGACTGGGCCGAGCACAACCGAGCGCATCACTCGACTGGCTGATCCATCAGCGAGAATCACGTCTTCCCTCCACCGTGCCACCCACATCTTCCGACGCTTACCGCGAACAAATAGACAACCGTTCTGATACTGGCAACGAGCCATTTTTCTCCTCTCTATTTTGAGGTTGGCTCGTCTGCCTTTTCCTATGTCACTTTCGAGTGTAACGCGGGTGTCAAGCAGCATGGTGGCCTCGGCTCTGACGTTTGACCCATGCGTGGATTTCCTCTTCGCGGAAGCGCCAGTATTTTCCAAGGCGGTAGCCTGGCAATCGTTCCAGAGACCGTTTTCGAGTGCGACCATATACCCATGACACTGGGACGTGTAGGAGGTTTGCTACTTCTTGGACAGTGAGGAGTTGCCCTTCCTCACACTTTCCGCTCTCCTTGACTTCGTGGGTGGCTTCCGAAAGAAGCAGACTCGGCACCTCACTTGCAAGGGTCGCGAACGTCGATCCCTGAACTTCTGCGGACGTTCGAGACGGCCTTCCTGATAGTTCGGACGGGCTTACTGCGAGGCGCAAGCCATGCACTCTTGGCGAGTCTGGGTTCTTGCGCGCGACGAGTTGGGTAGTGCGGTGTTTCATGTGGCTGTTCCGGCTTGGTATCCCTCTGGAGGCCCGGGGATTGCCCTCGAAAGAATTCTCTTGGCAACTCTCCCGAGATGAGCTAACATCAGACTGTGATAGTACACCTACAGTAGGAGGACATGTCAACTGTATGGGAATCCTTTCCAAGAAACCCCGCCACGAGGTCATCTCCATTCGCCTCAACGAGGATCGCCTCAAGCTATTGGAACGCTATCAGAAGCTCTTGACCGACCAGACGGGCCGTGACGTATCTCTGGCCGAAGCTGCCTTCTTGGTGCTTGAGGAGCGCGCTGTGGGCATGGACCGCGAGACAGCGCGCCACGAAATGCTCAGCACGCCAACGGCTTCGCTCTACCACATTCGTAAGAAATGGGAGTCACAGCACACCCTGTCCATGGCCGAATGGGATGTTCACGCCCAGTACGTGCAGATCGGCACGGAGGAAGAAGCTCAGGTGCCTCCGCTGCTTTGGCCTGCGATTCCATCCAGGGAGACTTATCTCACTTTGCTCGATGCCTTCGAGGCCGCCTATCAGAACCGGAAGAAGCAGGCTTCGAAACATGTCTGGCATTACTTCGCGAACCTCGGCGGCCACTCGACCGATGTTCGGCTTTCCGATGATGATGCGGAGCAAAGGCATCAAGCAGTTCTGAAGCAAATCTCGATCCGCAAGGAACTGCTGAAACCGCCCGAGAAATGGCAGAGCCCTGGCAGTGTCGGCGGATGCTTCCTGACCGCGATCCGTGATGAAGGAGTTGAGAGCACCAGACTCGACCAAATCCTTGCCCCCTATTGGACGACTCTCTGGGGGCTTGCCGCGCGCGGCCACTGGGTGCGGCACGACCGCCAGCCAGTGCGACCGGCAGGCCTTTTCGAGGATGATTTCCGCAACCGAATCATCCTGCCCGAGCCATTGAAATCGGGTGAGCTGGAACTATCGTTCACGGGGAACGGACGCCCGGAATTGGGTGTGCAGATCGACCTCGGCCCGGTGCGCCGGGTGAGCTATCTCATTGCCCGGTATCCCAACCTGGCCGAGTTCCGCGCCATGCTCGAAGGGTGGTCGGAGAAGCGTTCCTGGAACGGCAGGCATTTTCTTATGACGCGGGCCAAGGAGAAGGGGCCAGCGAACTTCACGCTTTGGCTGCGGCAGAGCGATGTGGTTATCGACTTCACCGAAAGCGAGCGGGATGCCTTGCGCGAACTGTTCCAGAAAGCGTGGGCCATCCCCGAGGTTCAGCGGTGGTTGCAGGAGCTTCAACTTGAGTATGGCGAACAGGGTTGATTGCGCGAATCGCTGGTGTACGCCGCGTTTTCGAAGAGCGGTGCCTTCGGCACCGGGTGGGGGGAATGACACGTCACCCCGTTTCGGGTGCTGTTTGGAGACCAAGGTCGCTATACGGGAACTTGCTGCAAACGTGGCGGCTAGCAAATTTCCGCTCGCCGTGGTTCCTATCCTCCAACCCGTGGTTCCCCTATGGGAACCTGTTGATTCTGTTGGGCGTCACGCCGCGCCCGATTACCTGCCTTTGATTCAGAACTAAGGAGTGCCGCATGCCTACTCCACGAAGCAAATCCATCAGCACCAAAGTTACCGAAGAAGAGTACGCGCAATTTGAAGTCCTGGCAGGCGATCAGACGATCAGTGAGTGGGTGCGCGAAGTATTGCTGAAGGCGGCTGACCCTAGTCCCGCCGAGCAAACTATGGTGGCGGAACTGCTGGCGCTGCGAATGATCCTGATGAATATCCTATTCAGCATTGCCAATCGCGAGCAGCTCACAAGCACGGCTATGGACGACATTATTAAACAGGCCGACGCGGCAAAGTTGGGGAAGGCCATGGAGCGTCTGACAAGTGCAACTACGGGACCACAGAGGGGCTGAGAGACAACCCAATCGGAGCAAGCTAATGCGCATGGAATGGGACCGGGCAAAGAGCACCGCAGGACCGAGCGTTCAGCCGGTGTATACCTACGCCCTCGCGTTCCTCTCCGTCGTAGCTACTGTGGGAGTCCAAGGCTTCCGTTGCGAGCGGGTCTGGACGCCCCTTGAACGACATTATTTTGGTGCTTATTTGGCGTCGCAGATAGCCGTCGTTGTTCGCGACAACGGCTGGTACACCGTGCTGCAAGTTGTCACCCGTAAGGGGAGCCGATTGGCGCTGGACAGTGACGTAGCCACCGCATTTACAGAAAGCGGAGAGAACACGTTCGCACTCTCCGAGGAAGCCTTGAAGCATGGCGCGATGCGCCTTGAATTCCATCGCAGGTATTGCAACAACTCCGAGATGCACGCCTACCTGGGTAACTGGATTTATCAGAACCAAACCCCGATGGATCTTATCCGGCCAGCTTTGCGGGCTGGATTCGTTCTGTTCTTCGCTGGTCTGTTGCCGGCGACCTATCTAGATCGCAAACGTTCTATTGAGCTGCGTTATGGGAAGAGACCAAGTGGTCGGGATTTGGCCAATGTGACGAACCGCAATCCCAGGCACCGCTTTCGGGGCTTTGGTCTAGTGAACAAGAAACGCACGGCATTAGACAGAATGTTTACTCTTCACAAGAAGCCCCCTGTTCCACCACGCAAAGAAAATCCTTCCATCCTGGTGCCGGTCGAACCCTCACCTCAAGAACCAGTTAAGAGAGCGGCCCCTAATGCTGGAATAGAACTTGGTTCCCCAGCGAACGGCACGCGACAGGAATCAGAGTCACAGGAGCAAAAACCGAGTCAGGAACCCGAGCTGGAGCACGTCGTTGCACCCACTAAGAGGCGCTTTTTCGAATAAGAGAACATGCTTACCATTTCCAAGGCGCTCAGTGCGGGCCAAGCGCGTTCTTATCATCAGGAGGAGTTTAGCAACGCGCAGGAGAACTACTACAGCGAGGGCGACCGGATACGCGGTGAGTGGCACGGGAAATTGGCCGCGACGTGGGGCTTGCGTGGTGGCGTCCAGGAGGAACAATTTCGGCGGCTCAGCGACGGCCAACACCCGGTTAGCGGCGAGCAGTTGGTCCGCCATCAGACGGCGCGAGAATATGTGAACGAGCAAGGCAAAACGGTCAAGACGATGGAGCACCGCGCGGGCTGGGATGCCACCTTCTCCGCGCCGAAAAGTGTATCGCTGACAGCGCTTGTGGGCGGCGACGAACGCGTCCAAGAGGCCCATCGAGCCAGTGTAGGAGTCGCGCTGGACGAGATGGAGCAATATGTCCAGGCCCGGCTTGGAGGAAATCTCCCACCGGAGACAACTGGGAATTGGGTTGCCGCAAAATTCGAGCACGACAGCGCGAGGCCCGTGAACGGTTATGCAGCCCCGCAGCTTCACACGCACGTCGTCTTCTTTAATCTGACAGAAACGGCCAATGCAGAAACACGGCCACTTCAACCGCAGGAACTCTATCGCACGCAGCAGTACGCCACCGTCGTATATCGCTCGGAACTGGCACACCGTCTACAAGAGTTGGGCTACGAGATCGAGCACGGCAAGAGCGGTCAGCCGGAAATCAAGGGGTATAGCCACGAGTATCTCGATGCTTCGAGTCCACGCCGGAAACAGATCAAAGAGCATCTGGCGATGGAGAATCAGAGCGGCGCAGCCGCCGCGCAGATCGCCGCTCATCACACGCGCGAGGCAAAGATCGGGCTCTCGCATGAAGAGATGCAGGAGCGGCACAAGGACATGGCGATTCAGTTTGGGAATCAACCTGAGCACGTGAAGGCGGAGGCCGAAGGAAGGGCGCGTGACTTTAGCCAAGATGCGGGATTGAGGACTGCACACTCGCCCGTAACCTTCGCAAAAGAACGAAACTTCGAACGCGACGCCGTAGCCGATGAGCGAGCACTGCTGACGGATGCGCTCAGGCGCTCCATGGGGGGAGCGACGCTGGCCCGGGTGAAAGCCGACTTCGAAGAGCGCATCAAATCAGGTGAGTTCGTCGAAGCACAAAGGCTGGGCAACTCTCCCGACCGGGCGTTTACAACCACGGAGATGATCGGCTACGAACGGGACACAATCGATGCCATGCGCGCAGGACAAGACCGGCACGCGGCGCTAACGACTTTTGGCACGCGCTGGGCGATGCGGCAAGCGCATGGCCATCTAAGCGACACGCAACGCCGAGCTGTGGAACAAATCTTGTCGAGTCGCGATCAAGTGACCGCGCTCGAAGGCGTGGCAGGCGCGGGCAAGACCACCTCTCTCGCGGCGATTCGCGAAGCCGCAGAGAGAGAGAAGTACATTGTTAAGGGATTAGCGCCCACCTCTCGCGCGGCGCAGAAATTAGAAGAGAGCGGAATCAGGTCGAACACGTTGCAACGGCATCTTGCCCAAAGCTACGTGGGACACGATGAACGGAAACGGCTTTACATCCTGGACGAATCGAGCCTGGCGAGCACGAGGCAAATGAACGAATTCCTCCACCGGTTGCAGAAAGACGATCGCGTGTTGCTCGTTGGCGACACACGCCAGCACCAAGCTGTTGAAGCTGGCAAACCGTACCAGCAGTTGCAGGATGCGGGAATCCAGACGGCTCGACTGGACGAAATCGTTCGGCAGAGAGACCCGGCGCTCAAGGAAGTTGTAGAGAAGCTCTCGCGAGGGCAGGTCCGAGAGGCGATGGAGAAACTCGATGCCGGCGGTCGAGTGCATGAGATCTTCGACCGCGACGAGCGTATCGCAACAATCGCGCATGAATACAAGAAACAACCTGAAGGCACGCTTGTGGTGTCCCCCGACAACAAGTCGCGGGAGGCCATCAATGAGGCGATTCACTATGTTATGCAGGATACGAACCGGATACCGTACCTGGAGTACCGAATGAAAGTCCTGGTCGTCCGGCAGGAGGTCACAGGAGCCGACCGCCAATGGGCGGCCCAATACGAACCAGGCAATGTGGTGCGGTACGCCAAGGGCAGCAAGGCGCTTGGCATCGCGCCAGGCGAGTACGCGCGAGTCGAAAGCGTTGACGAGAAACAGAATCGCGTTACGGTTGAACCGGAGAATGGCCAGCGTCTGACTTACGACCCTCGCCGTTTGCAAGGCGTGACACTCTACCGCGAGGCGGAGCGAGCGTTCAGTGAAGGCGACCGGATACAGTTGACCGCACCGAATCGAGAGCAGCGCGTTGCCAACCGCGAGCTGGGCACGATCCAGAAGATCGAGGAGAGTGGCGACCTCCGAATCCGTCTCGACTCCGGTCACACCATTGCATTTAACATTCGGGAGAATCCGCATCTCGATTATGGCTACGCAGTGACGAGTCACAGCAGTCAAGGACAGACTGCGGATCGCGTGCTCATCCACGTGGACACCGAGCAGGCGGGAGAGAAGCTCGTCAATCGTCGCTTGGCTTACGTCGCGGTGTCGCGTGGCCGCTACGATGCGCAAATCTACACCAACGATAAAAGCTCTCTTGCCGAGGGGCTTGGCCGCGATGTCTCGCACAGATCTGCATTGGAGTCGACACGCGCAGCAGACCCACCGTCAGCACAACGGACCGATCCGGCTCCTTCCCTGACCCAGGAGAGAGAGCGAACAATCGAACGAGACATCAGCCCCGGCCGCTAGCCATGCCATATTATGAATCCAAATAGTGGACCTCAGGGGTCTACAACGACAGCTTTGCCGGGACCCAATTGCACCAAGCGCGCAGATTGAGGGAGAATCAAGATTCATTTTGAGAGGAGAGTTCTTTTGGCTGGGAGGCGGAATGGCCCAATCGTTGAGGCGCCGGCACGGAGAAGTTGGACACAAAAGCAAATGGCGAGTCGTTGGCTTCGTTGTAGGCGGAATTCTTGGAGCGGCACTTTTTTTCTGTATCGTGGTTTTGATGCTTGTCCTCCATTCGCCGCCTCCCCCGGCGATTCATACTGACCCATTGTCAGCTAAACAGTTCGAAGAGGAATACCGTGGGGCAGTCGATGCCGCACGAGCAGGCACACAACAGGTAGTCCGAGCCACCGAAACCCAAATGAATACCGAGCTTGAAGCCTTCATGAGAGCGTATCGGTCCAGGTCGCAGCAGGGTGAAGGGAGTGTTTTGACTGACGCGAAGATAAAGCTCCTCGGCGACCAAATGCAGGCATATATCTTTCTCGACTACAAGGGACAAAAGTTGACGCTGCAACTGACAGGAAAGCTGCACGCTGTGAATGGATACCTGCAATTTGAGCCGGAGAGCGGAAAGGTGGGCGAGTTGCCGATTCCAAAATCAAGGCTGGAGGCGGCGGGTCGCCAAATGATGGATGCGTCCGGAAAGAATTCCCAGTACCGACTACCTGCCAACATCAGTGACATTCGCGTGGAAGACAGCAAACTCATTTTCGTCATGAAGTAGATGAAACACTGCTCCTAGCCTGAGACCAAACCGTGTGATGTATGAACAGCGCGCCCGTGACGGGCGTTACAAAGAGAACCATTCTTTTCGCTGTTCCGCCCTTCCATTAGCGGAGGAGCGCATGAGATTTCCTCCCTATAGTAAATGGAGTGCAAAAATCTGTGGAAAATTAAGTTGCACTCTTGACACGTGGCTCGGGAAGACTTTATAAATACCATACTTCAGAGAGGTGCAAACTCCCCATGGTCTATCACAGATCTTTCGTCCTGATATTGACATTCGTCGTGTGTGCTCCGCTGGCTGGTCAGCAAACTCCTCCTACATCTCCGCCGCAGGCGCAGCGCGACCCACAAGCAATCGCCGTGGTTACCCACGCGCTCACCGCAGCGGGAGGCGCTTCTGCGATAGCTGCAGTTCAAGATTTCACCGCCACGGGCAATATCACGTATTACTGGGCAGACGAGGAGGTTGGAGGGACTGTAAAAGTGAAACATCGTGGCATAACGAAGTTCCGACTTGACGCGAGTCTCGCAGGAGGAACACGCGCGGTTGTGGCACGCGACGGCACGGGTTTCGTCAGGAAGACTGACGGTGGCGAGATGATTCTGGGCAGACCGCTTGCCGTGAATCTCGGAAGCACCACCTTCCCAATAATGCGTCTGAGCGCCGCCCTCCAAGACGCCTCCACTAGTCTCACATATTTGGGCCCAGTAACACACAATGGCCAGCAAGTGTACGAAGTTAAAGCACGAATGACGTATTCGCCTAGCGATGATTCGAGCGGACGCCTAGGGGAACTGACCGAGAAGGAGTTCTTTATTGATGTAAATAGCCTTCAGGTCATCTGCGTCCGGGATATGGCGTATCTTCGGGATAACTTCTCGGTGGGTATTCAGCATGAAGTGCAATTTGCTGATTTTCGTCAAATCAACGGCCTTGCCGTGCCGTTTTCGGTGACTGAGACGATCAATGGGCAGCGGACGATGGCCATTCAGCTGAACGCAATCACCTTCAATACGAATCTCACTGATTCCGATTTCGAATAGAAGCTGCAAGATTACTGGGAGAAACACACATGAGAGTAAGCAGCCGGTTTACTTGCTATAGAGGGATTGTGGCGCATTTACTGGCGGTGTGGTGCTGTAAGGCTACGCTTATCCTTGTGGGCATCGTTTTGTTTGGTTTGACGAGTGGCACGGCTAGAGGGCAAGGCTATTTGACGAGTACTGGCCAGCCAAGTTTTGCCGCCCCTGAGCCAGTTGACTTAGGATTTACCGACACGGCCAACGGAAACCTCCACCTCGATATCACGTTGGCGTCCCTCCCGCAGCGGGCCAACGGACAACCGCTGCCGATTCATTTCACATACGACAGTTCCATTTGGAACATCGCGGGTGCTGGTCTCTCAGAGTATTGGAACGCTTATACGCCGGGTGTGAATGGGAGCGTATTCATGGACGGATGGCGCTTACCACTAGAGGGATTGGGCATAGCGGGCACTGGCCAGGGACCGATAAACACGAGCGGCTGTCGCCAGGACTTCGAGTGGGTTGATAACCAAGGCACGGCGCGCTTCTTTCCGCTAACAGTTGGCACGACAGGAAGCGGTTGCCCAACGTCCGCGACTGCTTACGCGACGGATTCCTCCGGTTATCTTATGTCTGTCGTCTATCCAACGCCAACTGTTCAGGTGTACGCACCGGATGGAAGCCTTGTAGATCAGAACTACCCGGCGAAGGATACTCTCGGCAGATACATCCTCGCCTGGGATTCGAACGGGAACTATTTGTCCTCCGATACCGAACTCTTGGAGTTTTTGATTGGGCCGGTAACAGGAACCTATTTCGATAGCCTGGGTAGACCTGCGCTACAATCTCTTTCGCCTACCAGCTGTCCTGGGACAGGCAACTGGTGGTGCTATCAAGTCCCGACCGCCCAGGGCACCAATCAGATCAGCCTCGTGGGTGCGTATATTCCGGTCAAGACTAATTTTGGCCAGTCGGGGGTCACCGAGTGTAATAGCAACTGTTTGCTTACCGTGATCCAGAGCATTACGATAACAAACCCGGCGTCACCTAGTACTCCGGTGACTTACGTTTTCAAATACGACTGCGATTCGAGTACGGGAAATCCGGCGTGCGGATCCCCTGCAAATCAGAGTGGGTATTATGGGCTCCTCACCAGCGTTACGTTGCCGACGGGCGGGACGGTCACTTACGGGTATCAAACGTTCAAGGATGCCTATGGCAACTACAGCCGCTGGCTTAATTCACGGACGTCAGAAGGAGGAACGTGGTCGTACACTCCGAAGGTCCTAACGACGACCTGCGGTTCAGGGCCGGGTTGCACGCAGAGCACCACAGTAGTGGCTCCGAGTGGAGCCACAAAGGTTACGACGTTCACTCTGAACAACGGAGCCTGGCCGACCCAGGTTACGACCTCATCTGGAGGCACGCTTCTTACGGTCACAAACACCTACGATTTCTCGAACAACTGCCCTCTCCTGAGTTGCTCTTCTGGCGCAGCGTATGTCCGGTTGAGCAAACAACAGGCTAGCGTCCCTGTTCCTAGCGGTTTGAACGTCGCAAGTCAGACCAGCTATACTTATGATTCGCCTTCGACTGGAAACATTATAACGAAACAGGAATGGGGATATTACCCCGGGAGCTTTCCGTCCACCGCTGATCGCACGACGCAAACAACGTATCTTTCAACCGGGACGAATGACATAGATCGCCCGACGAGCGTGACAGTTTCCAACGCTACTGCCACTGTGGCCAAAACACTCTATACTTACGACTCCTATTCAGGTTCGTGTCCTGGCCTCGGTTCAGTACCCGGCGTCAGCAACCACGACGACACTAACTTCGGATTGAGTTACACGACTCGCGGCAATTTAACGCAAATTCAGAAGTGGACCGGGTCCACTTATCTAACTACAGCCCAGAACTGCTATGACATGACCGGTCAGATCACCAAGAAGTTCGATTCCGCGGGCAACGCCACTTCATATGGCTACACAGATAACTTCTTCAGCGACAATGGTGCCAACCCGCCGCAAACCTATTCGCCCTCAAAACCCACAAATGCATACGTTACGAGCATCACGCAACCCATCATCGGAACGACCTATGCAGGTTATTACTACGGCAGCGGAATGCAAGCGCTCGCAACCGATCCCAACGGAGTTACGTCGTACTCTCATTTTATGGACCCATTTGGCCTTGACCGTTCTACTGAAGACGATTACTCGCTTGTGTCTGGTACACCGATTGAGTGGGATAAAACGGTTTACACGTCTATGACGGAGACGGATGCTTACCTGGCCGTAGGTGACACAACCCCATCATCAAACTGCCAAAGCTGCCAGCACAAGCAAATTCTACTCGACAGTTGGGGGCGTAAGATCTCCGACAAGATTCAAAACTACCCTGGGGGAGTTTCCACCGTAGACACTGTGTATGATGGAGATGGCCGCGTCTGGGAGGTCAGTCATCCCTATCAAAGTTCCGGCGAGGTTTACGAAACGTACTACTACGACGGACTCAACCGCATGTTGGAGAATTCTCACCCAGACAGCCAATACGTAACTACTGCTTACGGAACGGGTGTCTCAGCACGTGGTGTGGGTTCTCAGCAGGGTTCACCATCGACATATGGATACGGCTATCCTGTGCTGCATACCGACGAAGCTGGCAAAACCAGGCAGGAATGGAAGGACGGCTTTGGCCGCGTGATAGAAATTGACGACAGCATCACGCCCGGGGCCTACGCCCAGGGAACGTTCAGCGTCGGCGGCACGGCCAATCCGCCCTTTCACTATACCGAGACGGTCACTATTTACGTGGGCAGTGCAATGCAGCAGGTCTCGTTCAGCACGGGGATTTCTCTCCAGGGGGTTTGTGCGGCCATAGCAAACGCCGTGACCCAAACGGGCATCGCCACTGGTTCCTGCTCAGGGACAAGGGTCACCGTGAGCGCCGATTCTACCGGGACCGCCGGGGACTACCCTCTCAGCGCGAGTGTGGGAGGTAGCCCAGCTGCTCCGGTAACGGTGTCGGCCAGCGGCATGTCTGGCGGAGTGAACGCGACCAGCACAGCCACGCTTTACACGTACAATGTTTTGGATCAGCTTACCAGCGTAGTCCAAGGCGTGCAAACTCGCAGCTCTGTTTATGACAGCTTCGGGCGGCCGACCTCTATTACCACACCAGAGGCCGGGACCCAAACCCTTGTTTATACATCGGCCGGAACGCAGTGCAGCGGCGACCCGGACAATTTCTGTCAGAGGACGGACGCGCGAGGGGTTGTGACCAACTACTACTACGACACTTCGAATCGGCTAACCGGAAAGAGCTACACGATTCCGGGCGGAAGCAATGTGGCCGCGATGCCGAACGTTTGCACTACTTCGACCGGCCAATCGGCAAACACTTGCTATAACTACGACCAGGGCGGAGCGGGGGCTTACGCATTGGGGAGGCTCACGCAGACGATCGATCCGTCCGGGTCCGAGACAAACGCGTACGATCCCGCTGGGCGAATAACGCAAGTCGCGAAGGTCATCGGCACGAATACCTATACGATGGGTTATCAGTACAACGCGGGCGACGAACTGACACAAATCACCTATCCGTCGGACCGCATCGTTAAACTTAGCTACAATCTCGTTGGACAACCGTGTGAAATCGCACCGGATACAACCTCCTGCGGCAGTTCGAGCAGCCCCTACGCGACCAGCTATGGTTACAATGCGGCAGGACAGTTGACGGGGCTCAAGTATGGGAACGGGGTATATGGCTCGTTCGGGTTTTCGCAGAATCGGTCCCAATTGAACTGCATGGATTACTCCACCACCAACCGGACCGTTTGCGCTCACGACTTAACGACCAGTTTTGGGCTGAACTACTTCTATGCTCTCGACCCGACCAATTGCACGGCGGGCACTGCTGGAAACAATGGGCAGATTGAGTGCATTGCGGATGCCACCTCTACCACGATCACGCCGGGGGCTGCTGGACGGACAGTCGCATACACATACGATGCGCTCGGCCGGTTGGCGACGGCGCTCACGACAGGCTCCTCACAATTCCCGAAATGGGGGCTTTCCGAGACCTACGATCGATACGGCAACCGCCTGTCTCAATCGGTCACGGCGGGCACTGGTCCGATGAGCTCGCTCTCGTTCGGCAATCCCGGCGGGGCGCAGACGAATCGCCCAGACGGCTGGTGCTTTGACGCCAGCGGAAACCTGCTGTCGAAGACGGCTTCGCCCTGTCCTCCGACTAATCCTAGCTTCGTCTACGACGGCGAGAATCGCATGGTGAGCGCCCCTGGGGCCGGGGGTGCCTACGTGTACGACGGCAATGGAACGCGGGTCCAGAAGTGCCTGCCGAACTGCAGCAGTCCAACATCTTCGACTGTGTTCCTATTTTCCGGTTCGCAGGACATCGCCGAATATGATAATGGCGCCGCGCCGGGTTCGCCCTCGCGGGAGTTTATTTACTCCGGTTCGATACCGGGGTCCGGGCTGCTGGCCACGATCACGGGAGGATCCACGCCAAAGACGACGTACTTCCACGCTGACCATCTGGACTGGCGGGTGAGCACGGATGGCACGCCGGGCAGCCCGACGTACGGTCAACTGAACGGCCAGCAGGAACACTATCCGTTTGGAGAATCGTGGTATTCGCAGAACCAAAACGAATTCGTGTTCACGAGCTACCAGCGCGATTCGGAAACCAGCCTGGATTACGCGATGGCGCGCTACTACGATAGCAGTGCAGGGCGTTTCTGCTCGGCCGATCCGCTAGGCGGAGACCCTGACGATTCGCAATCGTGGAATCGCTACGCTTATGTGCGCAACGACCCCATCAACATGACCGACCCCAGCGGGCAGGGCTGGCTTGCCGCGCTAATGGACGCGCTGATGATCTTTACTGACTTCCTCACGCTGGGAGCGACCACTCCCGAGACGATCCAAATGGGAATTGACCTGCAGGGCATTCAGGCCATGACCGCAATCGGGGCCATGACGCAAGCCAGCGAGCAGACGCAAAAAGAAGGACAAGGGCAGGTCGCAGTGCCACCTCCATTGTCGCTAACACAGCGACAGCCAAAACAACCACAACCTACCTGGAAGAATTGCGTCTCGTACAATGATGCGCTCATCACCCATTCGAAGCAGTACAAACATTTGAATAATGACAAATGGGCGGAGAAACATCCAACGTCCATTGGTGGCGGGCCAGTTTCGAGCGATTCCGCAGCCGTATCTCCGAAACAGTTTGGCATGTCGAAGAATCAGATGGCAAGGTTACGCGGTCAGGGCAAGGGTATTACAGGGACTGTATATAACGACGACGGATCGAGTATCGACTTCAGTGTCGATGATCGAATCGCGGACGCAAAAAACCCTCAAAATGCCTTGGGTAAAATCAGACAAGCCAATCAGAACAACCAAACAGTGATCGAACTTGAGGGCGTCCCATATAAGGACGAAAAAGGTAAGAACCTGCCTGATTTGAGAAGAACAATTGATCTTCAGGGCTATATGGTGCACTGCCCACCAGGTACCAGGTAGGTGAGTTGAAATTTTCGTCCGCAGGAGACCAAAATCATGTATGGTCGGGCATTGTTGGCGGTCGCGTTCATCGCTGTAGCGCTGCCAGCGTTTTCACAAACTACTGCGAAGCATTTCGCGTGGCCTACAGTCGAACCTCAGGAACATTCATATTCATTTCCTGACGCCTCGAAGGCCAAACTCTCGATTGCAATTCGAAGTCGGGCTGGGACCCCACTCTACCTGCTCAAATGCGCAAACACAGACCCCACGGGAGAAAGTGAGACGATGCCTGGCGATTTCGCGTGTTTGCTGCAGGCAATAGGCCCTGGTTTGAAATCACGATTTATGCGCGGGTTGAATCTGCTCAGCCCGACTCCTTTTGCGGGCACTCGCTCCGACGATTCGGTTGGTGGCGTCTACGACCGGGAGTCCGTGTGGGTATGGCAGTTGACTGGAAAATGCGGCGATTATCCCGATTTTGGGCGGGAGAGAGTATTCCGATTGCGCGGGATGAAGCTAACCCTTACTTTTCGGAATGTGCAAAGCGAAATCGTAGACAGTGTCGAATATTTGAAGTCCTTTGATGTTTCGGTGGCGGTGCATCGTGATGAAGGCGCAATTAGCTCCATTGCATTGCCTTCACCACTTGACGGCTTTGGTAGTCCGAAAGTGGACCCACACGGTTGTGACAATCCCAAACCCAACACCCTGGAGCGGATGCAAGCTCCAGCTCAATACCCCTCGGTTCGGAAAGGTGACTTTGATTTCTATTTCCCGGTCCCAAAGTCCAATGCTCCCGAGGATAAGTCTACCCGCGACTGGACACATCCCATCCTTTCGGATGATGGAAATCTGGCGTATGAATTCTCGTGTTTGGATGATGGTGAACCGATAAGCAGGACGGCCACGGTTGTCCCCGGGCAAAGGTACGCCAAAGAAGGAATCGGAATCGTGAATGGCGGGATATGGTGCCGCTTGTTGGAGGCAGGCAAGCAAACACCGAACCTGCTTGACCTCACTCCTGACCCCTACACTAGGACGTCGCGGGCTGAAGTCTTTCCGGACCAACTACGGGGTGCTTGCGCCGATTATCCTGACTGGGGGCGGCGACGTTCGTTTCGTCTTCGTAATATGGAGTTGACCATAGACATGGACCAAATCAAGTTTGGCCCCGCTGAACCTGACCTTGCGGGACTACCAGCAGCAGACCTGATTGCCGCGAGGATTCACGTTACTGTCGCGCCTGATTCATCTGCCAGCACGCCGGTTCCCGAGCAGGTGAAATACGCAGACTGGTCATTGGTGCCAACAACGTGCGAGATTCCGGTGCTAAACCCACTCGCCCACTGATCTGTTCCATGGGCGGGTCACGAAGAATCTTGGACGATCTTGGGTGCCCCTCGGTTGGTGCTTGCCCCGACCTGGTCGGGGAGGGTGGGCTCTTGGGTTACGCCAGAGCAGTCTGCACCCGCGATGTTTCGAGGCTCCCTTCGGGCTCCAGGAAAGCGGGGTAATTCAGTTGAACCGGCTGATCCAGGAGTCGCACTTCGCTACGATAACAGGAGGATCCACGCCAAAGACGACGTACTTCCACGCTGACCATCTGGACTGGCGGGTGAGCACGGATGGCACGCCGGGGAGTCCCACGTATGGGCAGGTGAACGGCCAGCAGGGGCATTCTCCGTTTGGGGAGTCGTGGTACTCCACGAATGGAAACGAATTTGTGTTCACGAGCTACCAGCGAGACTCCGAGAGCGGGCTGGACTACGCGATGGCACGCTACTACGATAGCAGTGCAGGGCGTTTCTGCTCGGCCGATCCGCTAGGCGGAGACCCTGACGATTCGCAATCGTGGAATCGCTACGCTTATGTGCGCAACGACCCCATCAACATGACCGACCCCAGCGGGCAGGGCTGGCTTGCCGCGCTAATGGACGCGCTGATGATCTTGACTGACTTCCTCACGCTGGGAGCGACCACTCCCGAGACGATCCAAATGGGAATTGACCTGCAGGGCATTCAGGCCATGACCGCAATCGGGGCCATGACGCAAGCCAGCGAGCAGACCACTGCGCAGGGCCAGCAGAACGGCCCACCTTACGGGCCCATGATACGACCCCCGTGGAAGTGGCCTGGCGAGTACGACTCGAAAACCCCTTGTTCTGGGCAGTTTAATGTGCTGCGCGGAAATCGGAGACATATTGGAAATAAGCAGGCCAAAACCTCAACCGGAAGAACCATGGGCCCACACTCTGCTGCTGCAGACCCCGCGCAGATAGACGTGCAGGACGGTGAGCAAGTGTCTGGCGTTGTTAGGACTCCCGGGTTCGGGAACGGGCACGCGACTTTCGATCACATCAGAGATACAGTAAACAGTAAGGATATGACCGACGCCACAGGTAAGCGAATTCCACCGGGGGACGCAGCCCGAGCTGCGATCAGAGCCAGGCAACCCGGCACGACGATGACGATTGAGATGGAAGGCATAGGGGGTAGATCTGGCAATCCAAAGGATGCCCAGCCCGGTATCGTTTACATGCCTCCGGGGAGACCATGCCCAGAAGGAACCTCCGCTCCTCCGAGTGCACCGGGACTTCCTATCCCATTCTAAGGAGCATGCGTGTGGTTAGAATCGTGTTAATGGGTCTCGTTCTCTTTTGGCCATTCACAGCGTTTGCTGGCTACCACTGGCCTGTAGTCAAGCCCGTTGAAAAAGACTTTCTGATCGGCGATGAAGGCGATCAGTATCTGCATTTCGATGTGCTTGGAAAGGACGGGCGCGTCCTGTATCAGTTCGAATGCGCGACTCCATCTGCCTACGGCAGCCGCGACCTCCATTTCGACTACACTGGTGACTTTGAATGCCGCATCTGGAGTTCAGAAGACACGCGGTACCCGACTCTGTTTGATGACGACCCCAATGAGAGGGATGCTTGGCACAGTCGCGCTCGTTTCTTTGCCTATGAGCTATACGGACCGTGTGCAGAGTACCCGGAATTTGGCCGCGCTCGGCATTTCCATTTGAGGGGCATGGCTATTGATCTCACCTTGAAGGCTATCAAGTTCTCCCCGGAAATGCAGACCAAAAACTTGAGTCGACGTCATTTGGCATCATTCCACTTACACGTCTCCATCCGACCTGATCCCCAAGCAAGGTCGGCCATAGCCGGGCAGACAAACGTCCTACCCCCACTCACGCCAGATGTTCCTGATCAAGCTGACGATTCCGCCATGGCTCAAGCTTGCCGAGACGTCAGGTATGAGCCAGATCAGGGACAGAAGCATCAACAGTCCGCAAGCCCATCGGGATCGATGGCCTCGTTCCCTAAGATTGGCCCGGCGAGTGCCAGGCTCCAAGTTGGTCTGGATGGCTCGCAAACAGTAGTGATCCGCGATGAGGCTGGCAAGCCTACATACCGGTTAAGTTGTGATAGCGAAGTCGACAGGTTCGCTGAGGCCTTGGTTGCGATTGACTGTGCGCTGTATCAGATCGGACCAAAACCAGTTGACTTGTTGTCAGACACAGTGGACCCATACAGTCTACAGAAGCGTTCCCGAATCGATCTGGACCTGTCCGTTGCGTGTGGTGGGCATCCAGCGTGGGGTCGATTGCGAGTGTTCACATTGCGTGGACTTCGCCTTAATCTTGACGTCAAGGAGACAAGGGAGTCCAAAGAGCACAAGGGCGAATTCACGGAGGCAGTTTTGTTGGTCAAGGTGGCCCGAGATGAGAAGGCCACTTCCCCTGCGGCTGCACAAAGCCCATACATTGATCCGTCGTTTTTGCCGCTAGACCGCTCCGAAGCTTGCAAGCTCCTAGAAGCCGAGTGACCTGCTCCCCTCAATCCGCAGGAAAGTGTATATGATTCTGCGGAACGTTGACCGGTCCCCTTTTCCTGTATCACCCGGAGAGTGAGTCTTCGGCAGTTTTGGTGCTTGTGAATTCGCGGCTAGCCGCGAATTCACAAGCGATTTCGTGCGGCGTCCTCTCGCCCAGCGCCCTGTGAGGACGACTCTCATTGTATTCCCGGCGCCAAGCCTCGATCACCTGCTTGGCTTCCGCCAGTGTTGCGAACCAGTGCGCGTCCAAACACTCCGAGCGTAGCGTGCCGTTGAACGACTCCACGTACGCGTTGTCGGTTGGCTTTCCGGGCCGTGAAAAATCGATCTGTACACCGGCATGATACGCCCACAGGTCCATCGCCTGACTGGTAAATTCTGAACCATTGTCGCAAAAAAGTGTTTTCGGAGTGGCCCGCTGCAAACAGATTCGGCTCAGTACATGTACCACGTCCGCTCCTTTCAGGCTTTGTCCTGGCTCAATCGCAAGACTTTCCCGTGTGAATACGTCCACCACCGTCAACGCACGGAACCTTCGTCCATCCACCAACTGATCCGCGACGAAGTCCAGACTCCAGACTTGGTTCGGCGCGTTCGGCTTACATCGCTCTCTGCGATTCGTTGTCTCACATCGTCTGCGACGTGGTTTATAGCGCAGCGTCAGGCCTTCTTCGCGATACAAGCGATACACCAGCTTCTTTCCTACATTCCAGCCCTCACGCTTCAGCAGCACCCGGATC
Source organism: Candidatus Acidiferrales bacterium (assembly GCA_963702915.1). Taxonomy (GTDB): domain Bacteria; phylum Acidobacteriota; class Terriglobia; order Acidiferrales; family UBA7541; genus Acidiferrum. Next base: position 2,614,692 of record OY969770.1, on the reverse strand, counting down.
TTCCGATAGCCATACCGGATGCGGGCTTGGGCAATCTCCCGAATCCGCAGCCGAAGTGCGGTCCTCGGCTCTTGGGTGCTCTGGTACCGAAAGGTGGAAACCGGAATGCGTGCCACACGGCAGGCACGACCCTGGCTCACCCGGTACACGCCGCGCAGATAGCTCACCACTGGACGGCGGCGCGAGGGCTTCACAGTTTTTTTGCCAGCACATCCTGCAACATCGTCTTGTCCAGGCTCAGCTCGGCAACTAACCTCTTCAGTCTCGCGTTCTCTTCCTGCAGCTGCTTCAGTTGCCGCACCTGGTCGATCTCCAACCCCACGTACTGCTTCTTCGTAAGCGTCCGAAGTTGACCGTCTTGACGGGCGGATTACGTTAACGAAGCAGTTTCTGTGGCGGGGGCGAGGTACCAAGGCAGGAGTTCTTCGATGCGGTTGATGGGGTGGTCGGCGATACGCGAGAGCACGTCGCGCAGGTACGCTTCGGGATCGATGCCGTTGAGTTTGGCGGTGCCGATCAGGCTGTAGATCGCTGCGGCGCGTTCGCCACCGGCATCGGAGCCTGCGAACAAGTAGTTTTTGCGGCCCAGGGCGACCACGCGCAATGCTCGTTCCGCGGCATTGTTGTCGATCTCGATGCGGCCGTCGTCCACGTAGCGCAAGAGCGCTTCCCAGCGTCCCAGCGCGTAACGGACTGCCAGCGCGGTGTCCGATTTTCTGGATAGTTTACATAAGGTCTCTTCCAGCCACTGCTTCAACGATTCCAACAGCGGGCGCGCCTGTTGGTTGCGAACCTCGCGTCGCTGTTCTGGCGAGCGCCCGCGAATTTCTTTTTCGATGGCGTACAACGCGCCGATGCGCTCCAGCGCTTCCGCTGCCACTGGCGATTTGTGCGCCGCCACCAGATCGTAGAATTTTCTGCGCACGTGCGCCCAGCAAGCGGCTTCCTGAATGCGCCCCGCTTCGTAAATCTGATCGTAGCCCGCGTAGCCATCTGCCTGCAGCGTTCCGGTGAAGTTGCTCAAGTGTGCTTGCGGGTGCTCGCCTTTGCGATCCGGCGTGTAGGCGAACCACACCGCCGCGGGCGTTGCGTCTCCCGCAGGACGGTCGTCGCGAGCGTAGGTCCACAGCCGCCCGGTTTTGGTTTTGCCGTTGCCCGGCGCCAGCACCGGAACCGGCGTGTCGTCGGCGTGCAGCTTCGTTGCGCTCATCACGTGGCGTCGCAGCGCTTCCACCAGCGGTGCCAGCAACGCGCTCGTGCCGCCCACCCAGTCCGCGAGTGTCGAGCGTTCCAGCTCCACGCCTTCGCGCGCGTAAATTTCCGACTGGCGATACAGCGGCAAGTGATCAGAGTATTTCGAGACCAGCACATGCGCCAGCAGTCCGGGCCCAGCAATGCCGCGCTCGATGGGACGGCTCGGCGCTTCTGCCTGCACAATGCGTTCGCAGCATGCGCAGGCCAGCTTCGGACGCACCTGCTGGATCACTTTGAAATGCGCCGGCACATACTCCAGGATTTCCGAGATGTCTTCGCCGAGCGATTTCAACTCACCACCACAGTCCGGGCAGGCTTTCTGCTTCGGCGGATACTTTTTCACTTCGCGCGGCAGGTGCTCCGGCAGCGGCCGCCGTGTGGGTTTTGCTGCATTCGTAACGGACGCGACAGCAACAGGCAGTTGCAGAGGCGCGGTTTTCTCTGCTCGCGCTGTTTCCAACTCGTCGAGCCGCAACTCCAGCTGTTCGATCTGGCGGTCCAGCTTCTCCGATTTGCGCCCGAACTGCATGCGCCGCAGCTTGGCGATGAGCAGCTTCAAGTGCTCGATCTCGTTGTCGCGCGATTGCAGTTGCGCGTTCTTGGAGAGGAGTTCTTCCGTTTGGGAGAGAAGCTGTCCGTGCTGGATGAAGATTAGCGCCTTCAATGCTTCGTGATCGAGTGTGTCGAGATCAGGAAGTGTCGCGCGCAGTGTCATCGTGCGCGCAGTATGCCAGAAACTTTTTTATGCGCAAGCAAAAAACGTAGAGAAAGAAAAAACAACAAAGAAAAATGCGCAACAGATAACCACTGCCCTTCACACCGCCATCTGTGGCGTGTAACTGCGCACTGGCCGCCGCCAATCAATCCCTTCCAGCAGCATGGACAACTGCGCTGGCGTCAGCGAAACCGTACCGTTCGCCGCTTGCGGCCAGGTGAATTTTCCGCGCTCCAGCCTTTTCGCGAACAAGCACAGCCCATCACCGTCCCACCACAGCAGCTTGACCAGATCCCCGCGCTTCCCGCGAAACACAAATACCTGCCCGGAAAACGGATTTTCCGCCAGCGCCGTCTGCACCATCCCGCTCAGTCCCACAAACCCGCGCCGCATGTCCGTCACCCCCGCCACGATCCAGATGCGCGTCCCCGCCGCCAGCCCGATCATCCCAGCAACTGCTCCAGCACCACACGCAGCGCTTCTGCATCCACACGCCCCGTGATGCGCAGTTGTCCCTTGGGAAGTTCCACGTAAATCGCGCCCGCTGCTTCCTCGCTTCCCTGGGCAGCGTGCCGACGGTCCGAGCGATGCGCTTTGCTTGCTCGCGTTCCGGTCACATGCACCGGCAACAAGTTCGCCGTTTCTTGCGTCTCGCCCAACAACCCCTGGCGATACTGACGCCGCCATGCAAACACTTGGTTGGCATTCACTCCGTGCGCCCGCGCCACCTTGGCCACCGACGCATCTGGCGCTAACGTCTCCTCGACGATCCGCCGCTTCTCCGCTACCGACCGCCGTCTACGCGGCTCTCTCTTAACGACTATCCGTTCCGAAGTGTCCACGTTTCCTCAAGTGGACACTTCCCGATGTGCCCACATGAGCCATCATCCTCTGACTACCCACAATTCTCACAGACGGCCACAACCGGACGCTTACGCTTCTTCCAGCGGTAATAGGTCTGCTCGGTGATCCCGGCCTGCCGACATACCTCCACAACCGGAACGCCTACCTCAACCTGCTTCAGAACCGCCACAATCTGCTCCACAGAAAATCGCTTCCTCTTCACGGCAAATCTCCCTTCCTCAGGCTAGATTCTGCCGGAAACTAACTCTCAAAGCGTGTCAAGAATTGGGGGGCCGATCAAACGAGGAGGAGCATTATGGCGACAACGACATGCTGAAAGCGGTGATCTCAAAAAACGGATAGGGCTCGTGAAGCTGTGGGAAAGTTGTCGGCAACCCCGGGAGTACGAGGAAGCGAAACCAGCCTTGCAGCAGGAGGAGTTCATCGTGCGTTTGACAACCTGATTTGGCCCACCTTTGATACTTTCATTTGGCCCACCCTAAGGCCGTGATTTTGCTCCTTTTCCGGGGGTTTCGTTCCGTGGCCCCGGAGCGGACGCCGGGGCCACGGAATCGCGTGGCGCGGTGCCCGGTCCGGCCCGCTCACGATGCTTTTTTCTTCTGCCTTCCTTCCACCGTGCGCCGGAAGCGATACGATTCCGTGCCGGTTTCGATGATGTGTGCGCGGTCGGTGATGCGGTCCAGCAGCGCCTGCCGAACTGCAGCAGTCGTAAACGTCGGACCAGGACCGTCTTGACAGGCGGGTGCGGGAGTTACGCGGCAGGAGTTAATTCAGTTGAGTGAACTGGGGCGCTGTTCCAGGGCAGTAGCTCCTCGATGCGGTTCATGGGATGATCGGCGATTCGGGACTTGACGTTTCGCAGGTACGCTCCGGAGTCCAGGCCGTTGAGCTTCGCTGTGCCGATCAGGCTATAAATCGCTGCGGCGAGTTCGCCACCGGCATCGGAGCCGGCGACCAAGTAGTTCTTGCGCCCCATGGCAACCACGCGCAGCTACGAAATGTGGGAATTACGCCGTGTACCTGTCGTGTACCTCAGTCCGGCGTTTTTGCAGTTTTTCTCCAATTTGCCGTTTTGTAGAATCAATAACTTACGTACTATCAATCCCCCCGAGGGGTTCGACTCCCACCCCGGTACCAGATCGCTCCCTCAGGAGGAGACAATTTGAAGCCTCAGTTTGATCATTCTTCCGTTTTTTCGTGCGGAATATGCCTTCTGGAAGTTGCATCCTTGGCAATCCCTCTGGGCACAGCGCCGGGTTCTTCTGATATCCTCACAACTTGCAGCGACCCACATTTCTCCTCTCTTCATAATTGCAGTCGCGGCATCAACTCCGAACCACATCGACAACCGTATAGCCGAGCGCAGAATACCCTGCAAGCCGCTTCTTGTACATGCGAGCGAGCATGGGCACCATCACATCCGCATAGTCGTATACGTGGACTTCGCTCTTGTTGTGGTGGAGACGATGCAGGCGACCCACGTACTGCTGCAAAGTGCCTTTCCACGAAATGGGCATCGCAAGGAGAAGCGTATCAAGACGCGCGTCGTCAAATCCCTCGCCGAGGTAACTTCCGGTCGCTAGGATCACGCGCGGCTCATCGCAAGGAACGGCTGCGAGAGATTCAGCCAGTCTCTTTCTTTGCTTGGCACCCATTCCACCCTTCAAAATGAAAATCTGCGGACAAAGCCCACGCAGCCGTTCAGCCAGGTAATCGAGATGTTCCGTCCGACTTGTCAGAACAAGTGGTGAACGTCCGCTGGCCAAAGCCTGCTGAAGATCTTGGACGATCAGTTCGTTCCTCTCTTGGTTAACGATAAGAGCAGCATAAATATCTTGAATGGCTGTCTCATTTTCCGGCTGATTCCAACCGAAATCAGTGATCCTGGGGAAAACCTTATGTTGGAGTGGTGAAGACTCGGCAGCCTTCTTCGCGCTGAGATGAAAACGAATCGGGCCGCATTGCATGTAGATGACGGGTTGGTGCCCGTCTTTTCGAGTTGGTGTTGCCGTCAACCCCAAAACGTATTTTGCCTTGACTTCGCGAAGGACCCGTTCAAACGTGACTGCTGACAGATGATGACATTCATCCACAATCACGTGGCCGTAGTCCGCGACGAAATCTTCAACTGCTCCTTTACGCTGCAAGCTTTGGATTACAGCAACATCAATCAAACCGGTTCTCTTAGCTTTCCCTCCCCCGAATTGTCCGATGTGCCCAAGCGGCAAAGCCAGAAACACCGCTAATCGCTCGCGCCATTGGTCCATCAGTTGACGCCGATGCACGAGGATCAGGGCGTTGACCGCTCGTTTGGCGATAAGGCAAGCCCCCACCACTGTTTTTCCGAACGCCGTTGGCGCACAGAGTATGCCTTGGTCATACGCAAGCACCCGCTCGATGGCGTCTCGTTGTTCAGGCCGCAATTCACCGTGGAAAGAAACGTCGATTGGCTGCCCGGTGGTTCGTTCATCATGAACTTCCACATTGACGTGATGTGAGTTGAAAACACGGGCTATCTCTTCCATGCACCCTCTTGGAAGGCCGATGTGCTCGGGGAAGTCTTCACTGCAGGATATGATCCGCGGCTTACCGTAGGTCGAGAGCCGCATCGCTTGAGCTTTGTAAAATTCAGGGTTTTGAAAGGCAGCGATGCGAATCAGGCGATCCACCATCGCGGGCGGCAGGCCCCCTTTCTCGATATAGATAAGATTGCTCGCCACGACACGAACATTCGCAGGTAGCGGACCGGTGATTTGTCTTTCCTTCTGTTTTCGGGAAGGTCGCCAGAGCCATGGAGCTTTGCCCTCGTCCTCATCGGGCAAATGGAGGTGCACTCCGATGGGATTCCCTTCGGGAGCTATCAAGTGAGTTATTCGAGCGAGCTGATCGATTGGCATTCTCTGAACCGACTCTAAAAACCTCCACTGATCAGGATGAGGTTGAAACAGTTCATCCAAAAACACGCTGTTGCCTTGCTCTCTGGGTCGCTTTTGCAATGGCAACGCAATCAGATTTCCGAAACCGCCTTTGGGCAAGGTGTCCTGGTTGGGGAAAAGGCGGTCGTATGAATCAAGGCCGATTTCATGCCTACTCTCCATGGTCCGTGTCAGCAAGGCACATCCCAGCCTTCGCGCATCGGCGGCGGACACCGAACGGTCAAAGAATATCCATACATGCGCGCCATTCCCTGACCGCGAGCGCTCGACTGCGAAAGGAACCTCAAATCGCCTGCATGTTGCGGCAAACGCCGCTGCATCAATTACCCAAGACTTCTTGTCGAAATCCACTGCAAGAAACCGGCAGGTGTCGTCAGATAGAAGCGGGTAAATGCCGACCGTGTGCTTTCCAGTTAGATGATTACGAATCGCGTCATCCGTCAGTGGCTGCAGCATCCGGGTTTTGCGGGCAACCTTCTTTCGCTCTTCTGGTTTCGCGATATGGATGGCACGCCAGTCCATGATGCTAGCAGGTGAATAACCAGACTTGCCGCTCTTTCCTTCCCACCGAATGGCGAAAACATCTTCGCGCCCACGAAATAGGTTTCGAAAGAGCGAGATCTTATCTTCGGGGGTGGAAACACTACTTTTCGAGGTTGACGATACATTTGCGGCCTGGGCGGCTTGGGGAACTGCTTCGTTGGGGGGCGATTGATTGATCCCGAGCATCGCACGGAGATGCGCATTCTCTTCCCGAAGCCGCTGGCATTCCTCATGAATTGTCTTCAGGCGCTCTTGAATATCGTCCTGACTAGGCATGTCGCTGTTCATTGCCATGAGCTCCACGGAAGATCTTATCCGAGGAACGAGACTTGGGAACAACTTGGGAACAAATATTGCCAAATACCGTGCAAAACTGTGATGCATGACATAGGAAAATGCTAGACGAACCAACTACTTAGCGTTTCTGCTCTTGCCTCCGAAGCAAGAGGTCGGGAGTTCGAATCTCCCTGGGCGCGCCATTAAGAAATTTCCCTTAAAAGCGTTTCAATGTTGTTGCCATGGTTTCTTTTTAAATCCCTGAAGGGCTTCATGCGACAAAAACGCTCCATGCAGACAGGATTCAGGGGGGGAGCTGTTTTACTGAACATTTCGGGTTCTCGGCGCTGTTGTTTGCACGGTGATTTCGCTTGCGCCCGCATGCAGGCCTTCCGCCGTTGCCACAACGTGAGCCGGGCCTCGCTGGCCGGGCCGCAGGCGGACAATCAACAGCGCCAGACCATTGAAGGCTTTGCGCTGATCGGAGTGGAATGGTTCGACCGTAGCCGCGTTGCCATTGTCCACGGCAGCGATTTGGCCTGAGCCCGTCACCTGGAAGTGAACTAGATTGTCCGCCATGGGGCAGAGGTTGCCATCTTTGTCCTCGATTCGCACGGTGACAAACGACAAGTCGTCACCATCCGGGTGAAGGACATTCCGGTCTGGGATAAGCCTGATCCGCGCAGGTGGCCCCGCGGTACGCATTTCTTCAGAAGCCACCTCTTTTCCTTCCCGATAGGCGACCGCTTTCAGAGTGCCAGGCTCATACGGGACTTCCCACAGGAGGCGGTACTTGGTGGTGAATTTCAGGTCCTCACTGACGTTTGGCCCCACGGGCAACACGACCGGCTCCGAGAATCGCTTCTTGCGCCCCAATGACTTTCCGTTGAGAAACAGTTCTACCTCGTCGGCATTGGAGTAGCACATCACCGGAATGTTCTTGCCCTCCCAACCCGGCCAGTTCCAATGCGGCAAGAGGTGCACCATCGGTTTCTCGGTCCAAACACTTTGGTAGAGGAAGTAACGGTCCTTGGGAAATCCGGCAAGATCCACCATGCCAAAGTACGAACTTCGCGCGGGCCAATCGTGTTCCAACGATCCACGTCGGTCAAAGTAAGGAGTTGGCTCCCCCAGATAATCGAATCCCGTCCACACGAATTCTCCCAGCACCTTTGGGAGGAGATCTTGATAGGTGAATTCCACATCGGGGCAATACGCCCACGGCGGAGAAATGATGTCGTAGCTGCTGATCTGCAGGGACGGGTGCTTTTCGTATTTTTCCAGCGGAAGGTGGTACGTGCCCCGTGAGCTGACACAAGAGGCGGTCTCTGAGCCGAAGATGATCCAGTCGGGATGTTCTGTCAGGATCTGTTCATAGTGCATGGGTTTGTAGTTGAATCCGGGAATATCCACCTGGTCCGCAAGTTTGTTCTTGATCGCCCCACTCCAGTCGTTGAAAGCGGAGGTCGTGGGGCGAGTGGGATCCTCTTCATGGAAGAAGGCCACAAGGCGCTTGGCTTCCTGCCATCCATCGGGTTCGCCCTGTTCCGGAATCTCGTTGCCAATGCTCCACATAATGATGCTCGGATGATTGCGGTCGCGGCGCACCATGTCGCGAACATCCTGCTCGGACCACTGGTCAAAATACTTGCTGTAACCGTTTGGCACTTTGGGAATACGCCACATGTCGAACGCCTCATCCATAACCAGCAAACCCAGGCGGTCGGCGTACTCGAGCAGCTCTGGAGAGGGGGGATTGTGACTGGTTCGCACGGCATTGACACCAGCGGCTTTCATGATTTGGAGTTGGCGTTCGGTGGCGCGCCGGTTTACCGCCGCACCCAGCGCGCCCAAATCGTGATGCAAGCACACACCGTGCAGCCGCAGGTGGTGGCCATTCAGAAGGAAGCCTTTTTCCTTGTCGAAGGCGATGGTGCGAACGCCAAACGGCGTGGAGTACCCGTCAACCGCTCGCTTATCCAACGTGACTTCGCTAACGAGCGTGTAGAGGTAGGGATGGTCGATGTCCCACCGGTGGGGCCGCTCAATGGTTAGCGTCTGGGCAACCGTCTGAGTTCCAGCGGCGGGAATGGTGGGTTCCGCCGTGCTCTGGCTGACTTGCTTTCCGTCACTGTCCAGAATGGAGGTCCGCAAGACAACCTTTGCATCGTGGTCCAGGCGATTGCGCAATTCGGTTTTCACCGCAACTGTGCCCTGTTCATCGGAGACATTCGGAGTTGTGACGTACGTGCCCCAACGAGCCACGTGCAGCGGCCCGGTGATCGTAAGCCAAACATTTCTGTATATGCCTGCCCCGGGATACCAGCGCGAGGAATTCGCCTCTGGGGTCAGCCGGACTGCGAGCACGTTTTTCTGGCTCCCGAAGCGAAGATGAGGCGTGAGGTCAAAGGCGAATCCTATGTATCCATAAGGCCGCCCACCAAGTTCCTGCCCATTGAGCCAGACGCGTGCATTGGACATGGCCCCATCGAATTCGATTGTGAAATAACGGCTCTTGAGATTTTCGGGAACCTTAAAACCCTTGCGGTACCATCCCGTCCCCGAGACGGGCAGCGCCCCCGTGTGGGGATTCAGTTTTGGATCGAACGGTCCCTCAATTGCCCAGTCGTGAGGCAACTGGACCTCGCGCCATTGCGAATCGTCGAACGCCGGGTCCTGCGCGCCAGGCGCTTCCGCCTTCAGAAAGCGCCAGCCGTCATTGAAACTGATCCGGCGCTCCTTTGCGACCCGCACTTGCGTCGCAGGAGCATGCGCGGAAATTCCCGCGGAAAACTCCGCCGCACAAAAGCAAACGAGGAACAAGTACCCGACGATTTTTCGCATTGTGTCCACTCAGTGGGAAATGTTGCAGCCAGACCATCTTACTGGGCATAGGGCAATCGCGCATCCATCTAAAGTAGGGGCGGCCATTGTTGCCCCCAGCGCTGGAATTTGTTTGCCGGTGCATTCCTGATTGTTGTAAGTTTTGACTGGCGCGAACGGAGCCCTGATCGAAAGGTTGCTTCGCTCTGCTCCCGGAACAAGCCCATGAAAGCCCTCTTGCTCTCACAATACCAGCAGTTGGAGATAGCGGATTTTCCCGTTCCAACGCCCGGATCACGCGAAGTCTTGATACGCGTTGCCGCCTGCGGCATCTGCGGCAGCGATGTTCACGGCTACGATGGCTCTTCCGGCCGACGCATTCCTCCTATCATTATGGGCCACGAAGCCGCGGGAACCATCGCCTCACTTGGCGAAGGGGTGACGAATTTCGCTTTAAACGAGCGCGTCACATTCGATTCCACCATCTCCTGTGGAGTGTGCGATTTCTGTCGCCGGGGCGAGGTCAACCTCTGCGACCGTCGCGAGGTTCTTGGAGTATCGTGCAGCGACTATCGTCGCGCCGGCGCCTTCGCGGAATATGTCACTGTTCCCGCCCGTATCGTGTACCGATTGCCGCCGAGTATTTCCTTTCCAGAAGCTGCCCTGTTGGAAGCGGTGTCCGTGGCGGTTCACGCGGTCTCGTTGGCGGAAATCGGGCCCAAAACCAGTGCTTTGGTGATCGGCGCAGGCACGATCGGCTTGTTGTGTCTGCAGGCCCTGCGCGTTGCTGGTTGTTCACCCATTTTCGTGGCGGACGTTGACGAATCTCGACTGGCGCTCGCGGGAACCTTGGGTGCGACGGCGACTCTATTATCTAACTCCGCGCTCGCTGGTCAGTTGAAACAGATGACCGGCGGAGAGGGAGTTGACCTGGTCGTTGAAGCAGTCGGCAGGAATGAGACCGTCGCCGCAGCCATCGAAGCGGTTCGCAAAGGAGGCACCGTCATTCTGGTCGGAAATGTCGCACGGGAAGTGACACTACCTTTGCAGCAGGTCGTAACCCGGCAAATCAGGTTGCAAGGTTCCTGCGCTTCGGCTGGCGAATATCCACGGTCGATCGAGTTGCTGGCGAGTGGTGCAATCAATGTGAAGCCGCTGATCACGGCTGTTGCGCCGTTGGAGGAGGGCCCGGAATGGTTCCGAAGGCTCCACGCGCATGAAGCGGGCCTGACAAAAGTGATACTCACTCCCGGCGGAGCGACATGAGCGACACACTGTTCGATCTTCAGGGACAAACAGCGATTGTTACGGGGACAAGCCGCGGGCTCGGGCAGCACTTCGCGCGCGCACTTGCTAGAGCAGGCGCCAATCTGGTCCTCACGAGCCGGCAACGCGAGAGGGTTTTGCTCTTCGAGCAGGAAATCAAGCTGCTTGGGCGAAAAACGATTGCGCTGGAGCTGGATGTTCGCAATCAAGAGAGCATCGAGCGCATGGTCGAAGCTGCGGAAAAGGAATTCGGCCATCTGGAAATCCTCGTGAACAATGCCGGGTGTAACGTGCGCAAGCCCGCGCTTGAGGTCACCTGGGAGGACTGGAACCTGATACTCGACACAAATTTGCGAGGAAGTTTTTTTGTCGCGCAATCGGTCGCGCGGCGAATGATTCCGCGCGGCTATGGCCGCATCATCAACATTGGTTCCGTAACGAGCGTTGCGGGCTATGCGGGACTCGGTCCTTATGGCGCGAGCCGCGGCGGCATCCGCCAACTGACGATGAGCCTTGCCGACGACTGGGGCAAGCACGGAATAACCGTGAACTGTCTGGCGCCAGGATGGTTCCGCACAGAACAGAACAAAGTCCTCTACGAGAACAAAGAGTGGGTTGACTATCTCTGCGACCGCATCCCGTTAAAGCGGCCTGGCGAACCTCACGATTTGGATGCCGCCATTGTCTTTCTTGCGGCGGAGTCGAGCCGGTATATAACGGGACAAACACTTCTTGTGGATGGCGGAATCTCTACGGGCGCGACCCGCGCCCTGGTCGGCATATCCAAGTCCGAAACAAATCGGAAGTCGGAACCGGAATAGGAGCACATGCAATGTCGAAAACCGTCTCTCCTCTTTTTGTTCTTCGGGGCTGCGCAAAGTGGCCTCTTCTTCATTTGAGCTTAGTAGCCTTTCTAGGGGTCGTGCTCTTCGCGCTGTCAGGGTCATGCCAAGCTGCCCCGCCCGGCAAATCCCTGGAAGTCTATTTCGTCGATGTCGAAGGAGGACAGGCGACGCTTTTTGTCGCGCCCAAAGGCCAATCCTTGCTCATCGACACCGGCTGGCCGGATAACGCGGGGCGCGACGCGGAGCGCATCGCCGCTACCGCAAAGAAAGCCGGTCTGTCGAAGATCGATTTCGTTCTGCTCACTCACTATCACATGGACCATGCCGGTGGCGTGCCACAACTTGTAGCCAAAATTCCTGTCGGGGAGTTCATCGATCACGGCCCGAACCGCGAGCCCGGCAATGGGGCAACGGAACAAGCCTGGGAGGAGTACCAAAAGGTAGTTTCAAACCAGAATGTGAAGCGAATTATCGCCAAGGTGGGAGATGTCCTTCCGATCGAGGGAATTCACATGGAAGTCGTGAGTTCCGACGGCGTGTTACTCCAGGAACCCTTGAGAGGCGCCGGCATGGAAAATCCCGCCTGCGCGAAAACCGAAAAAAGGCCGGCGGACCAGACGGAGAATGCCCGTTCGCTTGGCACGATGATTACGTTTGGCAAGGTGCGCATTCTGGATTTGGGAGACCTTACCTGGGACAAGGAACTTGAATTGGTTTGCCCCGTCAACAAACTGGGGCCCGTGGATGTTTTCATCGTGTCGCATCACGGCTGGTCACAGAGCAACAGTCCGGCTCTCCTTGCGGCGATTTCGCCACGCATCGCCATAATGGACAACGGCGCGAACAAGGGTGGCTCACCTTCGTCGTGGGATATCATCAAGAACTCTCCAAAACTCGAGGATTTGTGGCAGATTCATTTCTCGAATGAAGGGGGTGTGGCGCATAACTCGGCCAATCCCTTGATTGCGAATCTCCCGGGCCCAGATGCGGGCAACTATCTGAAACTTTCAGTTTGGCCGGACGGCGCCCTGGAGGTTTACAATTCGCGGACACAAACCGCAAAGCACTACGCGCCCGCTCCGTAATCCCCAGATTCACGACGGCTCAGGAACTGTCTCGATTCGGCCAAGCAGGAAGATATATCCGGCGACCCCGGCCATCAGAAACGCAGCCGCTGTGCCGAACGCCCAGAAGAAAGAGTGGGTGTACTGCACCACATAACCTGTCGCGATGGGCGCGGCAATGGCCGAGAGTTGGTTCCCAAAATTCAAGATTCCTCCCAGCGTCCCCACGCTCTCCCGCGGTGCAATCAAGGAAGGCACGGACCACCCTACAGGGGCTGCCGCAGACAACCCTGCAATTGCCAGTGTGATCCACAGCAGAGCCGCGATCGTACTCTGCGCGTATGCTGCGCCCAGCATTCCCAATCCAAGCGTAGTGCCTCCAATAAGGACTGCTTGCCGGACAAAGGAAGCGTTGCGGCCGCGCTGGATCAATTTATCAACGAGCCAGCCGCCCACAAAAATGTCCGCAAATGTGGCAATGAACCAAGGCACACTGGTGTACAAAGCGGAATGCAGCAAATCGATGTGATGCGCTGACGATAAATAAGAAGGCAGCCAGGTCAGCAGGAGATAGAAAGTGTAGTTGTACGACGCAAACCCCAGCACCAGCCCCCAAACTTTTCGTTGGCGCAATAAATAGCCGAGCGGCGCGCCTTCGGCTGCCCTGATTGGGTCCTCGGGCTGCGCTCCCCGTTGCCGGATAAAATCGCGCTCCGCTGCGGAAAGCGATTTATCTTCGCTGGGATTCCGGTAGAGGATGCAAAAGAGGGCAAAGTAGAACAGGCTGATGAGGCCCGTCGCCGCGAAACTCCATCGCCAGCCGAATCGCCACATCAGGAGTCCCAGCATGGGCACGCCAATGGCCGAAGAAAGCTTTGCCGCGGAATCAAAGAACGCCGTGGCCAGGCTCCGCTCCTGCGTAGGGAACCAATACCCGATCGCTTTTGCGTTTGCCGGAAACGTGGGAGCCTCGCCCACTCCCAGCAAGAGTCGCGCGCCAAAGAATCCGGCCAGCCCCGTGGAAATCGCCGCAGCAAACGAGGCCACGCTCCAGAGGAGCGCGCTAATCCGGCCAACGAGCTTCACTCCGAGGCGGTCCAACAGGAGGCCTGAGGGAAGTTGCAGCGCCGCGTAGGTCCAACTGTAAGCACTAAGCAAATATCCAAACGTTACGGTGGAGATGCCGAAAGCATCGCGAAGCGCATCTTGCGAGACGGAAAGATTCACGCGGTCGAAATAGTTCACCAACACGCCGAATCCCAAAAGTAAAGCGATCCCCCAACGCCTGCGCGGGATAGAGCGCTCGCGAGAAGTTGCCACCGGCGTCACGGATTGATCTCCGATTTCATTTGGTGTGCCGCGCCGGAAGTATCCAGCTCGACGTCAATTAAGATACGCTTTCCTCGTCTCGCCATGGTTTATTCGGATTCTCTTTTGATGGCATCGCAGATGGCAGCGCGCAAATCCGGCTCCGATGGTCAACCGGTGAATGTGCAAGCGTCAGAGTTAGACATCGCACAGTTCGACAGCCTGGCGCAGCGACGTCATCGGGTCGCGTGTCGGCACAAATTCGTGCGCCACGAAACCCTGGAATTTGGCGGCGACGATGCCGCGCATCACGCCATCCCACTGCACTTCCTGCGTGTCGTCCAGCTCGTGCCGCCCGGGGACGCCTCCGGTATGGAAGTGACCGAGCCATTCGATATTCTGCTGGATAGTCCGGACCAAGTCCCCTTCCATTATCTGCATGTGGTAAATGTCGTAGAGCAGTTTGACGCGCGGTGAGTTCACTTCCTGCATGACGCGCACTCCCCAAGCGGTGTGGTCGCACATGTAGCCCTTGTGGTCCACCTTGCTATTTAGAAGTTCCATGCAAATAGTGACGCCATGGTCCTCGGCAATCTTTTTCACGCGATTGAATCCCGCAATGGTGTTTCTGGCGCCCTCATCATCGGACAGGCCATCGCGAAGGCCGGAAAAGGTAATCACGTTCGGGACAGCGGCCTTGGCGGCCAGCGGGATGTACTTCCGAAAGCCTTCCTCAATCTTGGCGTGGTTTTCCACGCGGTTCATGGCGCTGCCAATTTCGCCGCCACCGGCATAACCCATGCTGCAGATCAGGCCAAAACGCCGGGGCACATCGTATTCCTCCGGGTTCAGCAGATCAATGGCTTGCAGGCCGAGTTCTGCGGCGCTGGCGCAGAGTTTGTCCAAAGGAATCTGCTGGTAGCACCAACGGGAAACCGATTGGCGAATGCGCCCTTTTCTAGGTGTCGAGACGTTCTGGCGTGGCCAAGACTCGGAGGGGATGGAAGCCATGGCGGCTCCCGAGAGAACACTCTTCAGCATGTTTCGGCGAGATAGTGGAGACATGATGTGCAGAGTCTACCGAAGAAGTTGGGACACTGGCGAGTAGAATCCCATAGGGCAATGGCGCAGTGTCGAATTTTAAGTAGCCCGTCAAAATGCGTTTAAACGAAGTTCGCAGCTCGAACGAAAGTCCGCGCCGGCTGAGGCACCGGACTCGGGTTGCCCCCGCGCCCCCAAATGGTACGATGTGGCGAGCTATGTTGAATCGTAGCATTTGGCTGTTTGCGTTCCTTCTCCTCCTGGCCACGCGGCAGGATGCGGTAACACAACGCACTCTGCCCGATGGTTATACGCGGCGCGTGTGGCAGACCCAGGACGGGCTGCCAGAGAACATGTCTCAGTCCTTTGCCCAGACCCCCGACGGCTATTTGTGGATTGGAACGAGTGGAGGATTGGTGCGATTCGACGGCGTCCGTTTCGTCACCTCCGACCGGGGAAACACCCCACAGATGGTGGACAACAGCATTTTCTGTTTGACTGTTTCTCGTGACGGAAGTCTGTGGGCCGGCACGGAAGGTGGGGGACTGCTTCGTTACCGCGGCGGAGTATTTCGCCAGTACTCCGCGGCCGATGGCTTGACGAACGGTTTCGTGAGGGCCGTCTATGAAGACCGCGAAGGAACATTGTGGGCAGGGACGGACGATGGGTTGTTCCGGCTTTCCGGTGAGCGCTTCAGCCGGACCGACGACAACGATAAAATTCCCGCCCTCGCCGTGCATGATATTCGAGAGGACCACTTGGGCCGTTTGTGGGTCGGTGGCTCAAGGTTGCTGATGATCCGTGGCGATGAATGTAAGGAGTTTGTTCTGGAGGGTTATCCGAGCGCCACACGCGTTAAGTCCATTCTCGAAACCAACGACGGAACAATCTGGGTGGGAACTGTCTCTGGCCTCCAGCACCTGCTCGGCTCTGTCGAGAGCGGTCGTTTTGAGAAGGTTCCCGAAATCTCCAGCACGGTGCGCGCCTTGCACGAAGATCGCGGGGGCACTTTGTGGATCGGCAGCATCGGCAGCGGCCTCGTGCGTTTTCATGACGGCAACTTCAGCCGGATCGTGACACCAGACAACCTTCCGGGTGGCACCGTCCTTGCCATTTTTGAAGACAACGAACAGAACATCTGGGTCGGGATGCAGACGGGGCTGTTGCGTTTGAGCCGCGCGGCGATGAGTACGTTCCCGTTGCCGGAGGCTCCCAACGCGGATTTCGGCACGGTCTATTCAGATCGAGACGGATCGCTCTGGGTGGCCAGCACACACCTGTACCGTATCAACCCCAAACGCACTGATTCCGAGATGATTCCTTCACCGGAACCGGGCATCCGCGTCCGCAATGTGTTGCGCGACCGCTCTGGCGCTTTGTGGATCGGCACGGATGGGCATGGCGCGTTCCGGCTAAAAGACTCTGAGAAAGTTCACTACACCACACATAATGGCTTGACGAACGATTTCATCCGGGCCTTCCTGGAGAACCGCGATGGCAGCATCTGGATTGGGACGGATGAAGGCATCAATCGTTGGCGCGACGGTGTTTTGACGAATTATCGCATGACCGACGGCCTGTGTTATTTCAGTATTCGCGCGCTGCTCGAGGACCGCAGGGGCGGCCTCTGGATTGGTACCGACCGAGGCGTGAGTCACTGGGAAGACGGTAGCTTTGTACAAGATGCGGTTGTGAAGCGCCTCGCGGCTGAAAAGGTGTGGGCCATTCATGAGGATGATGAAGGCGGGTTGTGGTTTGGCACGCGCGGCGGAGGACTATTTCGGTGGCGTGATGGCGCGCTGACCTCGTACGGCAGCGAACAAGGGCTGGCGAGCAACAGCATTTATCATATCTTGGAAGACTCGCACGGGATTTTCTGGATGAGCGGTCCAAAGGGAATTTCATCCGTTTCACGACGTGATCTGGATAAATTGGCCAAACAGCCGGATTCCCGGCCCGCAGTCACTTTATACGGGTTATCCGACGGTATCGAAGCGACGCAAATGCACGGGGGAACGCAACCTGCTGGAGTCCTCACGTCGAACGGTGAGCTGTGGTTCCCGAGCAACCGTGGGCCAGTTCGCGTTCTTCCCAGTTTGGCGCATCCTGGGGATTTGCCACACGTCGTGATCGAAGAAGTGTTCGTGGACGGACGTGAAATGCCAGTTTCGGGTCTTCTGGTCGTACCGCCAGGTGAAGGCAGACTCCAGATCGCGTACAGCGCCATTCGCCTGCGCTCCCAGGAACGGATTCGTTTTCGGTACATGCTGGAAGGATTCGATCGGGAATGGGTTGAAGCGATGAACAGGCGTGTGGCGTATTACACGAATCTGCCTGCTGGGGAATATCGCTTTCGGGTTCAAGCTTTTGAGATGAGCATGCCGGAAAGCGTGGCGGAGGCCTCTTTGGGCTTCCACTGGCGAGCGCACATTTACCGCACGGGTTGGTTCCTGGAGGTCTGTACTCTGTTGATTGTCGGCGGAATCTTCATTTTCTACCGTCTGCGGTTGCGGCAAGTACATGCCCGATTCGAGGCAGTTCTGGAAGAAAGAAATCGTATTGCACGTGAAATGCACGATACCGTCATCCAGGGTTGCGCAAGCGCTTCAGCACTGCTGGAAGCCGTTGTCTCAATGGAGCCAGACTCGAATGAGCCTCGAAAGAATCTTCTGGATTCTGCGCGCACCCAGATTCGTGCGACTGTAGACGAAGCGCGGCAGGCGGTTTGGAACCTCCGCCAAAAGGAATCTGCTTCGCCCGAGATTACGCAATTGCTGGGAAGCATGGCTCAACAAGTTAGCCACGTGTCTCGCGTACCCGTTCGCTTTGAGGCTTCCGGCAAAACCATGCCGCTCGATCGGACCGTGGAATATGTGGTTTTAATGGTGGCGCGGGAGGCCGTGTCAAATGCTGTGCATCACGCACATCCCGAGGAAGTTCGCATAAACGTCAATTTTGATAAGAACAAGATGCACTTGCAGGTGATCGACGATGGCAGAGGATTTAATCTCGACGAGGCCCTGACCAGCCCCAGCCCGCACTTCGGATTGATCGGGATGCGCGAAAGAATCGAGCACCTGGGAGGGCGGTTCGCGATCGAGAGTGCGCCGGGAAGAGGAACGCGCCTTTTTGTGGATGTCCCGGTGCGCCCTGCCGTCTCCTGACCCATGGGTAGACTATTCACATGAATCCTGAACAAAAAACCCGCATCCTGGTAGTAGATGACCATCCCATCATGAGGCTCGGCGTCGCCGCCATCATTGACGCTCAATCGGACATGCGCGTCATCGCACAAGCCGGTTCGGGTGAGGAGGCGGTACTCCTTTTCCGCAAGCACCGTCCCGATATCACCATGATGGATCTTCGGTTGCCGGGAATGAGCGGCCTGGAAGCAATCCGCGTAATCCGTCAGGACGAACCAAATGCCAAGTGCCTTGTTCTTACCACCTACGAGGGAGATGAGGACATCCACCAGGCCATCGCAGCGGGTGCGGTTGGCTACATCATTAAGGGAATGTCGCATGAATTGCTGGTCAACGCGTTGCGCCGCGTGCGCTCTGGGTCCAATTTCCTTCCGCCACCTGTTATGCGAACACTGGCTGACCGTACCCCAAATTCAGATCTTAGCCCGCGCGAACGCGAAGTTCTTTCCTTGATGGTGCGGGGAAATAGCAACAAAGAAATTGCCAACGCGCTGGGGATCACCGAGGCCACGGTAAAGTGCCATGTGAGCGTGATCCTGCTGCGTTTGGGGGTCAATGACCGTACGCAAGCCGTGATTGCGGCTCTGCAGCGCGGTCTGGAACACCTGTAGACCAAGCATTTCCCTCCTATTCGTTCTACGACCTTAGTCGGATGGCAAAGGTACGTGTGCGCATTAGATTGAAGAGTTGCATACGAAGTATCAGGATTTCTGGTGATCACACACAACCTTGTAGTCCGACTGACGTTTGTACTTCTGGCTGGTTTTGGCGTGCTCGGAGCAAATGCATCCAGAGGATTTTGCCAGGATAAAGATTCGTCCATATTTATTGACGTAAGCCATCCTCCCGCTCCGCCGGAACCCCTTCCCTTTGCAATTGGGGGCGTAGCGCCGGACGGACACACGCTTTCGGCGAACAGCCGCTACTTAATCAAGGACGGGATCCCGTGGTTTCCCGTGATGGGAGAGTTCCATTATTCACGCTACCCCGAAAGTGGCTGGGAAGAAGAACTCCTGAAAATGAAAGCCGGGGGCATACAGATTGTTTCAACCTACATTTTTTGGATACACCACGAAGAAATCGAAGGCCAGTTTGATTGGACGGGTCAACGCGATCTGCGCCGGTTTGTCCAACTTTGCGCGAAACACGGATTGTACGTGTGGATTCGGGTGGGCCCCTGGGCTCACGGCGAGGTACGCAATGGCGGCCTTCCTGATTGGCTGATTCAGAAATGTCCCACGCGACAGAATGATCCTGTCTATCTTCGCTATGTTCGCCGTTATTACGAACAAATCGCCTTGCAGACCAAGGGATTGTTCTGGAAAGAAGGCGGGCCCATTATCGGCGTTCAAATTGAGAACGAATATCACGAGCGCGGGCCGGGCAAAGGGCCGGAGCATATGTTGACTCTCCTCCAGATCGCCCGAGATGCGGGTCTCAACGCGCCTTTTTATACCGCGACCGGCTGGGATGCCGCGGAAATTCCGTCGCAACAATTCCTGCCGGTGTTTGGCGGCTACCCCGAGGAATTTTGGAGTCGGAGCTTGCAAAAGCTTCCACCCAATGTGAACTACTTTTTTACGTCCATCCGCTGCGAGGAAAATGTGGGCGACGATTTGCATTCAACGCGCCCGGACATCGACGCCCGTTTCGCTTCCTATCCCTTCCTAACGGCGGAGATGGGTGGTGGCATGGAACCGTCTTATCACCGGCGGCCTGTGCTGAGCGCAGATGACGTGGCGGCGATGACGCTGGTGAAATTGGGATCGGGCGTCACACTGTACGGCTATTACATGTTTCACGGAGGAACGAATCCGGAAGGCAAACGAACTACTCTCCAGGAGTCGCAAGCCACAGGTTATCCCAACGATCTTCCCGTGAAATCCTATGACTATCAGGCGCCGCTCGGTGAATTTGGACAAATGAATCCATCGTTTGGAGCGCTGAAGACGTTTCATCTGTTCCTGGATGATTTCGGCTCCAGTTTGGCCACCATGGCTCCCTATTTTCCGGAACGGATGCCAGCAAGCAAAAACGATACGGCTACTCCCCGAGTGGCGGCGAGATTTGATAAGGATCACGGCTTTGTTTTCATCAATAATTACCAGCGAAATTATCCACTTCCCGCGCGGAAAAAGTTTCAGATCCGACTGAAGACAGCTGCTGGGGAAATGAAAGTGCCGCGGGAGCCGACCGAAATTCCGAGCGGCGCTTATGTGATGTGGCCCGTGAATCTCAACTTGGGAGGAACAGTGCTCGAGTATTCGACGGCGCAGCTCCTCTGCCGTTTGGAGGAGCTAAACACGTATGTGTTCTTTGCCTGGCCCGGATTGCCTGCGGAGTTTGCCTTCCAGTCTACCGGCGATGAAAGTATCGAAGCTCCCAACGCCCGAATCGCACGCGAAAACCATCTCGTTCGCGTAGAGCAGATCGAGCCAGCAGAACAAAACGTGATACGCATCAGAAAGACGGGTGGTCAGGAAATCCAGATTGTGCTGCTCAGCCAGGAGATGGCTCGCGATGCCTGGAAAACAAATCTGGCGGGACGGGAACGTCTCCTGCTCTCCGCTGCGGACTTATATTTCACGCCAAACGCCGTCCATTTCATCTCCACTGAGCCCGACCAGTTAGAGTTCAAGATATTTCCGAAACCCGATATTACTCCCGAGGGGTTTGCCGCTTCCGGTCCACAAGGCCTTTTTGAGCAGTACCGGGCTCATGTAAACAAGGAAAGTATGGGAGCGAAAGTTGAAAAACTTCGCGACGCAGATGCGCGTTCACCGGTTCGCATAGCTCAAGAAGTCGCGGAGGCGCCGGAGGCCGAGGCATTCAAGGGTGCCGCGGAGTGGAGCATTCAGGTTCCAGATACTGCGCAATCCGGAGCGCGAAATGTCCTTCTGCGCATTACCTACACGGGTGATATCGCCCGTCTGTATGCGGATGGAAAGCTCGTCACTGATGATTTTTATGACGGGGTACCTTGGCAGGTCGACTTGGGGCAAATTCCGGATCTGGGAGCGGACCCCATCCTTGAACTCCAAATCCTCGCGATGAGGAAGGACACTCCAATTTACTTGCCTCCGAGCGCCCGCATCTCATTCCCCGCTTCCGGCCAAGTCGCTGAGCTAAAAGGGGTTGAAATCGTCCCGGAGTACCAGACCGTTGCTATGTTCGGCAAATAAATGCCACTCGGAATATCTCCCCTGTTCCCCGGGGGGACCAATGGAGGCGATTGTTTGCGAAAACACGAAACCAGCCGTGATGCGCAAAATTCGATACGTCCTATCGGCAATCCTACTTTAGACGGATTTCTTCCGTGTTGCGCAGGCCGTAAAATCCGTGCAATTGGCTGACTCGGACTCTTTTGAATCCGAAGTTGGGGTGCAAAGAGATCGGTTTAAATAGAAAAACTGTCGAGGAAGAAGGGGGTGCGGCGCGATGAAGAGCGGCGCACCCAAGTGTCAGGCGTTTAAAGCTGTTGACGAAAATCATTCTTTGTGGGGTTTTCAGTTTCAGGAGGTTCAAGTGAAAAATTTGCAAGCTCTTAGTCGGTACGGTTTGATGCTGGTTTTGGCGGCCGCGATTTTATTCGCTCCGCTCGCCAAAGCGCAAAACTCGAACACGGGTGAGCTTAAAGGCGCGGTGATGGATCCTACCGGGGCCGTCGTGCCGGATGCAGCGGTGTCCATCAAAAATGTGCAGACTGGTATCGTCACACCAACAACGACGAACCAGGCCGGCCTGTACGATGTGCCATTTCTTGCGCCTGGCAACTACACCATCAAGTTCTCGAAGCAAGGCTTTCGCGATTTTGTCCGCTCAGGCATTGTTCTTCAGATTGAAACGTTGGAAATAAACGCCAGCCTGCAACTCGGCGTGGCCACCCAGGAAATTGAGGTGAACGCCGCGGGGCCGCTGGTGGAAACGGAAACCACCGAGCAGCACGTGGATTTGGGTACCCAATCGGTCATCACCGCGCCTATCGTTGGGCAGGACTGGCGCGCCGAGTTAGTTCAACTTATCCCTGGCGTGAATGCGGGCGGAGGCGCTGGCGAGGCCAACGGTCAGCAAGCCGGTGTAAACGGTACGCAAGCTTATAACATAAATTTTCTGTCTGATGGGTCGTCGGCTACCTCTCCCAGAGATAACAATGGAAGCAACTTCATTATGCCCATCGATTCCATCGGCGAAGTGAGCATCAATTCCGGCAATGCCCCCGCCGAATATGGCAACGGCCTCACTTCCATAAACGTGATCACCAAGAGCGGTACAAATACATGGCACGGTAGCGCCTTTGAATACGTGCAAAACACTGCGTTCAACGCCAGAGGATTCTATAATCACAGCGGGCCGCAGGCCGTAGAGCACTGGAACGATTACGGCGGCAGCGTAGGTGGGCCAGTCATTAAGAACAAACTGTTCTTCTTTTTCACCTACCAGCGCAATCCCGCCACTTCTCCGACAGGCGGAACATATACTTACCCGACTGCGGCCATGGAAGCGGGAGACTTTTACGGGGTCCCCGGCTACACCGGCTCGGCCTTTAGTTCTGCCGGCACACTGTTGGCAACCCCCGATCCCGTGGCCTTGAAGCTCCAGTCGTATTTCCCTGCGGCAACGGCTCCGGGCTGGGTTTCCGGATGCCCCGGTCCTGCCAGCGTTTCTGCAACCGTCACGCAGACCTGCCCCACCACAAACAATTACATCTTCAGCGGCAGCAGTCCTAATCTCTCAACTTGGTACACCGGCAAAGTCGATTACAATATTTCCGCCAAACAGAAAGTCTCGTTTAGTTTCAACTATTATCCCAACCAGGTTTCGTACGTCCCTGCCGATCCCCTCTACCCCAACGACGCTACCTCCTATGCCCAAGGCAATAACTACAACTTGACCGGACAACTTTCGGATGTCTATACGTTTACCACCTCGGTTCTCAATGAGTTCCGTATTGGGGCCAGCCGAGAGCTGGATAAGTATGTCCCGCCTTCTCTTGGTAAGAACGATCCCACAACCCTCGGCCTTGAGCCCGCTTACGGCACGAATGCTCCAGCCAATGTGTTCCCCAAAATTAGTATTGACCAGGGATCCGGAGTTGGATGCATCGCGCTTGGCGCTGGATGCAATGAAAATGGCAATATCGATGCCGTTTTGGGCGAGGGTGTTTATAACGTCTCCGATGTTCTTACCCTTATTCGCGGCAGACATACCATCAAGGTTGGCGGGGAATACGACCGACTCTACCAAAACTATACCAACTGGGGCGACCTCAGTTCGGGCAATTTCGAATTCAATGGAGCCACCACCGGAATCCCCTACGCGGATTTCCTTTCTGGCGACGTTTACGGATGGTACGTCTATGATTACGACGCAACCAGCGCTCACACTTGGGCTTCCGCTTTATTCGCCAGCGACGACTACAAAGTTTCATCGCACCTCACTGTGAATTTGGGCCTCCGCTGGCAGATGCAGGGTGGCTGGGGTGTGACTGGCGACAAGTTCGGCAATTACGATCCGTTTCTTCCCAATCCTGGTCCGTCTTGGGGACCACTTCCGTCCGGCACTCGCGGAGCCATACTTTATGGTGGGCAGAGCGACTTGGTCTATGGAGGTTCGACGAGCAACCTGAATACAATCCAAAACGGCGATTATAAAGAATTCGCGCCTCGCGTCGGAATTGCCTGGGCGCCACGCGACAAGTGGTCCATCCGGGCCAGCTACGGTATTTTTGACGCTCCGCGCGATGCCGAGAATTACACTGATGGCGCGCTCGGTCTCGGCTTCAATCCCCACGGCAGTGCTGGCTACTACGGAAACGGCGTGCCGGCATTCCAACTGTCAGTGGGACCCCCCGCAGGCACAGTCGTCTATCCGACCCTTCAGACGCTTTCGCCGATCCTGAGCAACGACAGCAGCGTGCAGTATTACCCCCGCAACATACCGACCACCTACGTGCAGCAATTCCTCCTCAGTATTCAGCACGAGTTCGTGGGCGGTATCCTGCTGGACGCTAGCTATGTTTATACGCGCGGCAGAAACCTGAATTTTCAAACGGATGTCGACCAGGCACCGGTCAGCAATCTGGGAGTAGTTTGCCCGGTCAGTTACACGATGCCGAATTGCGCGGGCCCTGTGCCGCAATACACCGCAATTTCAGCCGCCATCTACGATGGCTGGTCGAATTACAATGCCCTGCAATTCCGGCTGCAAAAGAGGATGTCGTATGGCTTGAACTTCCAAGTCAATTACGCTTTCTCGAAATCGTTGGATACGGGCACTGGCACCGGTCATGGATCCGGCGTTGATATCTACCAGAATGCCTTCAGCCCGGGCGACAATTATGGTTTGTCCGATTTCAGCTCGACCCATACCGTGGTCGGTCAGGTCGTCTACGAGCTGCCCTTCGGTTCCGGGCGGCAATTCGCGCTTCACGGCCCGCTTGCCTACGTCGCCGGTGGCTGGCGCCTCTCCACTCTCTTCCAATGGCACACCGGCGTGCCGTACACACCGGTCATCCAGGGCTCTGTTGCCAATCCTCTTGATCCGGGGCTTGACTTGTCCCTTAACGCGGGTTCCCACCTGTATCCCGATATAATTGGCAGCCCGAGTTTGTCGAGTCCATCGGCCTCCCGCTGGTTTAACCCTGCGGCCTTCGCTAACCCAGCACCGGGAGCTTTTGGCGATCTGGGACGCAACACCCTCATCGGTCCGGGCTTCTCCAACGTCAACCTGAGTATCGCAAAAGAGTTCCGCCTCCCGTGGCGTGAGGGGATGTCACTCGAAATTAGAGGTGACGCCTATGATCTCTTCAACCATATTAATTACAACAACCCGGATGCCAACGTTGGCTATGGCTCCGCTCCGTGTTCATCCGGCCCTAACGCCGGTCTCAATTTGGCGGATTGCTCCGCTGGCCAAATCACCAACTCCGCTGGCTATGCCGCCAACACGCGCATCCTGCAACTCGGCGCTCACTTTAGATTCTGAGCGCACGGCCTGTATTATTCACACCCCCTGCGGAGTGCGGAAGCAACTTTTCTTCCGCACTCCGCAGTTTTTTTCGACTCCTCGACCCAGCGGATTTCGTGGGAGCCTTCCTACTGCGACGCCCGGAATTTCAGGCCGTTCCGGATGGCTTGCTGTGCTATGGTGAAAGCACAATCATGATTGATGGACGGCCCGAAATTCTGTGCAACATGCCCGGGAATCCCTAATGGCAGGCTTCGATTCTCCATGAAAGAATTGCCACCCAGTAAATCTCAAGAATCCGCGATTCAGTTTGGCGGCTCTGCGCCAGTAGTTGTGATTCGAGCCGGACCCTCATTCAGCAGGCCACTCGTTTTGGCTCTGGCTCTTCTTCTGAGCACGCTCCCAATGATGGGTGCACAAACCGCAACTTCCCGCGCTACGGCGATTCATGAGCACCTTCAGAAAGCAACCGAATACCTGAAGGCAAACGATGCGAACTCCGCGGCGAAGGAGTTCAGTGCGGTCCTGGCGCTCGATCCCAAGAATGCCGAGGCCAACGCCAATCTGGGCGTGATTGCTTTCTTCCAGCATGACTATCAAAGTGCGGCACAATATCTGCGCAAAGCCCTGGCGAGTGACCCCTCCATAGTGAAAACGCAAGCTCTACTGGGGATTTGCGAAACAAGGTTGGGACAACCCTCCGCCCAGGCGCTGCTGGAGAAATCATTCCCCAAGCTAAAAGACAAAAACCTGCAAATCCAGGTGGGCATGGAGCTGGCCAACATCTACTACCAGCAGAATGACCTTGACCGTGCCGCTTCTTTGATGCACTCACTTGTCGAGCTCAACCCCGATAATGTCGAGATCTTGTACATGGCGCAGCAGACCTATTTTGAATTGGCTGACGACACGCTGAACAAGTTGGCCATACTTGCGCCCGGTTCAGCCCGCATGCAGCAAGTGATCGCGGAGCGCTTGATCAATGAAGGCGACCTGAAGGGCGCCACAGAGCACTTCAGGAAGGCGCTGGAGATCAACCCGAGATTGCCGGGAGTCCGCTACGAACTGGCCGAAGCCATCCTGGAGTCTGCGCCCAACGAACCGCAGATGCAGGCCCAGGCCGAAAAAGAGCTGGAAACTGCTGTGAATTCCGATGGTGACAGCGCAAAGACGGAATGCCTGTTTGCACGAATTGCCGATCGGCGCGGTGAGGCGGATAACGCCTATGCTCACTACCAGCGCGCTTTCGCCCTGAATCCCGGGGAGGTGGAAGCCCAAATGGGTCTTGGCCGCCTACTGGCAAGCAAGGAGAAACCCCAAGAGGCTATGAAGTACTTTCGCATGGCCGTCCAAGCGGACCCTCTCAACGGCGAAGCGCACTACCGCTTGGCCTCCGTTTATAGGATTCTTCAAATGAAAGACGAATCTAAGAAAGAAGTGCGGCTCTATCAGGAGATTAAGCAGGCGAAGGACCGCCTCGAGGACCTGTACCGGCAGATGAACAAAAAACCGCCACAGCATGGGGAACAAGTTCCGGATGTGGAGCCATAAAGCTCATCTGACTCCCCCGGCGGCCTCTCACCTTGGCATTCCCGGGCGTTTTTCCAGACTCCTACCTTAGTAGGATGGCCTCTGCGATTCACGAAGCTAAGATCGTGCATCAATAATTTGGATGGTTGACGTCCGGGACTCGCCGCGGGTGACTTCTGGGGTGCTGGTAGGGTGTGAGAGGCGAAGTGCAGAGACAACCACGATTTCTCGTTTGCTGCACCGTGATGATCTGCGTTCTATCGTGCCTGTGCGCGTGCGGCGGTGGCTCTTCGGGCGGGTCCACTCCTCCACCACCAACCACCCTGCCACCGAATTTCACAATGGCGTTTGCAGTGGCTGACGTGGCGCTGAACGGTGCCACCTCCCTAACTTTTACACTTTCCAATCCAAACACCGGAGCCTCTTTAAGTGGCATCGGCTTTACGGACACGATGCCTGCCGGGCTTATGGTCGCGACGCCCGATGGTCTGAACGGCAACTGCAGCGGCACGATCACGGCGACCGCCGGTTCATCCAGCGTCACCCTGTCTGGTGCCACACTGGCCGACAGCGCCACCTGCAGTTTTACGGTGAGTGTCTCCGCGGTCGCCGCTGGAGTGCAAAACAACACAACCACAGCAGTGACTTCGACGGAAGGCGGAAGCGGCAGCAAGGGGTCAGCCTCGATCACCGTCACAAACCAAAGCCAGCAGCCTGCTGAACCCACTGCTATCACCCCGATTAGCCTCGACGTCTACTACATCCTGAATCAAAGCGATGGACTACAGGCCGACCTCAACAATGGCTCGACTTCGACCGGCGATAATATCGTCGTGCAACCGCGCAGCTTTACGAGCCTGAGCCAAAGATGGCAATTCACAAACGTGACCGGCACACAGTGGGAGATCCTCAATACGTTAAATAACCTGTGCCTCGATAGCGCGAGTAATTCCGGCGTTACGTACGTGGTGCAAAACGTGTGTGCGGCCGCGGCCACGGCGACGCAGCAGTGGAACCTCACTCCCACAAACAATGGCTACTATACGATTTCAAATCAGAGCACGGGTCTCCTGATGGATGTGGGCACGGCGTGCGTGGCGGCAGGCGCGTGTGTAACTCAGACCTCCCTCTCCGGGGCCGCCACCCAGAGCCAACAATGGTTGTTGCGCCCTGCCTTCTTCCGCGGTGTGGACAATGCCTTGTTGGAGAAGCAGGAGGCGGCCCGCGCGGCGGCCGGCGTGCCCTGGTGGAAGGACGCGGGCCAGCAGCAGGACATTTTGCAGATTCTCAAAAACCACGGCGTTAACATGCTGCGCTTGCGGCCAAGCTCCATGCCACCCTATGTGAATATCTCCCAGGTTGGCTGCAACACCAGCACTTCCTGCTATGGAGAAACCGAAGCGCAGGACTTGGATCTGGCGAAGCGTGCGAGGAACCTCGGCTTGAGCTTGCAGTTGACTTTGCTGTTTGATGGCGCAAGCTCCGCCAGCGTCCCCTCCGCATGGGCGGCCGACACCCCCACTCAGCTACAGACGGACTTGTACAACTATGTCAAGGCTGAAATCATGGCGTACCGCCAAGCGGGGACCATGCCCGACATGGTGGCGGTTGGCAATGAAGTGAATAATGGATTCCTGGGGCCGCCCGGCAGCCTGTCGACCTCTACCTTTCCTCAATTTGCGCTCCTGCAGATACAGGCGATGAAAGCTGTGCAGGATGCCGCCGCCGATACATCCATCGGCCCCGCCATCCCTGCCCCCCTTACATGCATCCACATCACCCCAGACTGGGACATCACTGGGTTCTTCACACTCGCGAATCAAAATAACATTCCGTACGATGCCATCTGCCAGAGCTACTATCCTTTCTATCATGGTCCGCTGACCGCTGCGCAGGCTGCCGCGTCTAACCCCAACAACCAACCAGTTGAGCAAACCGTTCTGACGAACGCCGCCAATAGCATCGGCAAGCCCATCCTGATTCTGGAGACGGGCGAGCACTACGAAAATGGATTTGAGTCCAACGATCCCTGGTACACTCCGCCGACGGAGCAGTCGCAGAATCAATTCCTGCTGGATTTGCGTGCCGTAGTGGCGGCACTTCCGAACAATTTGGGGATGGGCGCGGCCTACTGGGACGCAGCAGGTGTAAACGTACCCAATTTGAGCGGTGGGTTTGTCAACAGTGACAATCTGCCGGACGCATTCTACGGTTGGAGTGGCTTGACGTTGTTTGATAATGCCGACAGCTCAGGAACCACCAATGTGAATGATCCAAACTACGCGACGCCGCTCCCGGCTCTGGATGGATTAGGGAAACCCTAAGGAGCAGCCTGGATTGCGTCTGCAGTGTGCTGCGGCGTTGGATAAGTCCAGGCGGTTTAGAGACGGGCCATAGCTTTTACCCGGAGGCATTCCGCGATCAGGAGGCGCTTCATCGGCCATGAAAAAGATATGCTGCACCGTCATATTGACATTTCTGTTGCTGCTGCAAAGCTCGCCAGTGCCCGCCTCTGACTATGCGGTTGGCGCTGATCTGTCTTTTCTAAAGATGGCAGAGGATCACGGCAAAGTTTTTAAGGATAACGGCGTCGCCAAGCCGGGATTGGAAATATTCAAGGACCATGGCTACAACTGGATTCGACTGCGGCTCTTTCATACACCCACGGAGCTGCCCAACAATCTCGAGTACACCATCGCGCTCGCCAAAGACGCCAAAAAGCTGGGCTTTCATTTCCTGCTCGACTACCACTATTCCGACACCTGGGCCGATCCCGGCAAGCAATTCCTCCCAAAAGCCTGGGAAGGCATGTCGCATGCCCAACTGGTCAAAGCCGTTTTCGAGTATACAAAGCAAACCATGGGCGCGTTCCACGACGCGGGCGTGCTTCCCGACATGGTGCAGATCGGAAATGAAATCACCAATGGCATGCTATGGCCGGATGGCCGCCTGCCGGACAATTGGGATAATTTCGCGGATCTGGTGAAAGCGGGAATCGCCGGGGTGGAGGCGGGCAAGGGAGATGCGGTCCGGCCGCGAATCATGATCCACATCGATCAGGGCGGCAACAAGGTCAAGACCAAGTATTTCTTCGACAAACTCAATTCCTATCATGTGAATTATGACCTCATCGGCCAGTCCTACTATCCCTGGTGGCATGGCAGCCTGAACGATCTGCGCGAAAACATGGTTTTCATGGCGCAGGAATATAAGAAGGACATCATCGTCGTGGAGGCTGCTTACAATTGGCGGCCGGCCGAGTACACCAAGCGGCCCGGGCCGTTTCCAGAAACTCCCGAAGGACAAAAGCAATTTCTCGAAGAAGTCAATCGCGTTGTGCAGGATACTCCGGACGGCCGCGGCAAGGGCGTGTTCTGGTGGGAACCAGCCGTGATCGGTCCGCTGGGTTCTCGGGGGTTCTTCGACGAGGCAGGCAACGCTCTCCCTGTGATCACCACTTTCGATAAATACACCCGGCACTGATAGACCGAAGAATGAAATCAGTGAGTGTAATTGTCGCGACCAGTTCGTGAGAAGAGACGCGCCTTACTGGGGTTTCTGCTTGCCAGCAGTCTCTTCCGTTTGTTCTTCCGCTTTTTCCCAACTGGAGTTGGGGTTGTATTCCCGCATGGCTTTCGCGAGGACCCCAGTCTTGACGCCGAGATCCCTCTGATAGACCACACCGGCCTGGTCTACGAGGAACGTCATCACGCCGGAAGACCGGTATTCCGCGGGGAAAGCGATGAAAGCGAAACCTCCCGTCATCTTTCCGTCGACAACATAGTCTTTCACGCCGCCCGGGCTATTGGCCCCCTGACTCTTCAGGGTATGGAAAAAATAACCGCGGTAAGGAACCGGGCCTCCACCTTGGCTCTTGGCATCTTCCCTGGCCACGGCCCACGCCACCAGTGGCCCGATGGGACTTTGCGGTTGTCCCTCGGCCACTTTCCAATAAAGGCCATTGTGCCGCCCTTCTTCACTGAAGATCCTCTGAGCATACTCGTTGTTCTGGGAGTAGTATTCTTTTTGCGCCGCCACCAACTGCTGGCAAACGTGAATGGCCGATATCTCATTCCGGCCAATTCGCCGGTACAGAATTTCTTTTTTGCCCGCGGCGGTATCGAAATACCACAATTTGCCTTTGTTCATGAGCGGAATTGGATAGGGCCAATTGTGCGCGCCGATGTACAGGATCGTCGTTCCATCCGGCTCTTTCACCAGGCGGTGCATTTCGTTATATCGCCTGGCGAAATTCGCGCGGTTCTCCGTGTCCTCGGTTTCATCTCCGGAAGAGACGACATCTTTTCCCTCAGGACCGAGAATTTCCAGCATCATTTTTTCGTCATTACTTTGTGCTGCCGCGACCAGAGCGTTGCTCGCGTCTTCCGCCGAAGCAAATGTCTTTTGGCCCCGTTGTTGTGCCAGAGAGCGCGCAGGCAAACACACCGTCAAAAGGACAACAATCACAGCCCATTTAAAAAGATTCGCCCAATTCAATTTTTCGAAGTTCTGCTTCGCTCGTTGCATATGGCTTCTCTCCATTTTCAGATTTCTCGTTTCACCAGGAACACAACGATACTTCGATTAACGACGTCCACCGCCGCCACGGGCCCCTCCGCCACCCATGCTGGCGCTTCCACGTGACGAATAAGTTCTGGCCTCTCCGCCGTGGTCATAATTACTGAAGGCGCCCGACCTGACGTTGCTCTGACCCTTTGGTGCCGCGTATCCCCGAGCTGCCCTGGAATTTCCCTCGAAAGGCTTGGGCGCTGCGCTGTGACCTCGGGAAGCTCCGGCGCGCGCGTACGCGGCTCCGCGCGCCGCTCCAGGCACACCACGTCCACCGCGGTAGTAGGCGTCGCGGTTGTAAAACGTCCGGCTGGGCGAGTAGTACCTGGCGTGGTTATAAACTGCGTAATGGTTATGCCAATCGAATCCCCAATGACCCCAGCCCCATCCAAAACCAGCAAAGAATCCAATACCGAAGCCAATTCCCCATGAAAGGTAGGGACCGTCATACCAGATTCCGGGATACGGATACCATCCGGGCCATGCCACTATCGGGCCCCCGTAAACCACCCAGGGATCATAGGCGGGAACGTAAACGACATCGGGGCTCGCTGGTTCAACGGTGATCGTCGAACCTCCCGTAGTCACGGTCTCCTGCGGCGTGGTCTTCAGATTGCCCGCGGCTTCCGCTTTCTGGCGCATCACCTGAACCGCATCCATCACATCCGGTTCCTGGTTGTAGTAGGCATCGCCCAGGGAGGAGGTCCAGGAGAGGTTCTTGTCCATATTTCCAAGCACCGACGGAAATGCAGTCAGCGCCTTGACGCTCGGGTCCCAGGGTTGTTTGTCCACGGCCTGAGCTAAAGCATCGCCCTTCAGGTCAGGATGATCTTGCACAAACCGATCCGCTTCGACCACCTCTTCGGGAAATGTGGACGCCGCGAGGATTTGGGCCACCAGCGAATCCGGATACAGTGCGATCGGGGCCACCAGTTGCTGCAACTGCTCAGGAGTCTGCTGCGCGTACGCAGGCTCCTCCGCAGCCTGCGGCGGGGGCTCCGCCGGGGCTTGCGCACGAGGGGCTGGGCGGGAGCTTGCGCATCCTGAGAGGCTGACAGGCATTGGCCAAATCGCAAACAGCAGAGACAGCGAGAGCAGAGATGCCAAACCCTGTTTGCCCAATCCAGGCTTGGAGAAACCCGCGTTGGGAGTGGAAATGTTCATTTTCTTGAACCTCCTCTGTGGCTTTGATGCTTTGGGGCCCATACGGGATTCAGGATTTAAGGTGAGCAAGACACAGTTTGGTGTGAATTTTCCGCCCTGTGTTTCGCCTTCGCCACAAGCCTAGTCTTCCTGCTCTGTGGCGTCAACCGCGAGCGGCTTTCCTCGCAGATCAGGAAAATGGACCGGCAAATGGTGATGCGAGTCACTGGGAAACCTGATAAGTTGACTATAATGAGGTAAGTCCCCCTCGCTCTTCCACAATCTCTTCGGCAAAATTTTTGCGAGAGGAAATGCGTCATGACAAAACAATCCGAGTGTACCCGGAGGTCTTTTCTTCGTCTGGGGCTGGGGGCCGCTGCAGGCACCCCAATTCTCCTTTCAGAGGGTTGCGGAAGTTCCAGCAACCCCATAACGCCCGTCACACCGCCCGCTCCGGCCGCTAAAGTCGCTATTGTAAAATGCACGGATTACGGAGCCAGCCTTCAGCCTGCTATGGCGCAAGCGTTCAGCCTGCTTGGTGGAATCGGGTCGCTGGTCAACGGTAAGACCGTGACAGTGAAAATCAACCTGACCAATGATGGACAATTTGAGGAACAGTTTGGCCTGCCGCCGGGCGAGTCCTTCATCTCGAATGGCGCCATGGCTATCGCGCTGGCTAGCTTGCTTTTTCAGAATGGTGCCACGATGGTTCGCTTCGTGGATTCCGTGGGGTTCCTCCTCGATCTGAGCGATATTCTCACCATGGCGCAGTGGGATGTGCCCACACTGCTCGCAGTTGGTAATGTTGAACTCGAGAACACGCGTAACCTGGGCAGCGGTACTTCCTATCCTCAATTCAATGTTCCCGGCGGCGGATACATGTTCAGCTACTTCGAACTCAATCATTGTTACAAGGACACGGACGTGTTCATTTCGATGGCCAAGCTGAAGCAGCATCTGACCGCGGGCGTAACGCTTTCCTCAAAGTGCGTTTTTGGCTCGACGCCCAATGCAATCTATGGTACCGACGGCACTGACACGGGAAATGAAAACGCAGTTGGTTATCGCGGACGGATCCACGGGGATGGTACCGCGGGGTGGGTCTACAATTCTGACCCGGGTTGGACACAGGGTCCGCCACCGGGCGCACGCAGCGACGTCGTTCCGACGTCGGACGCCGGGTGGCGGATTCCGCGGACCGTCGCCGATATTAACGGAGCGCGGCACGTGGACATCGGCATCATCGACGGCATCATGTCCATGAGCGGTGGCGAAGGTCCCTGGGCGCCGACGGCGGCGCCGGTGTCACCCGGCGTGATGATTATAGGTCTGAATTCCATTTCCACCGATGCGGTGGGAGTTGCGGTGATGGGCTACTCCGATCCGCAAGCGACGCGCGGCACGCCACCCTTCCAAACTTGCGACAATCATTTGCTGCTGGCTGAGCAAGCAGGCGTGGGAACCGCGGACCTTTCCAAAATTGAAGTGTTGGGAATGACCATCGCCGAGGCCATGTACCCTTATCCGGCTTAAACGCAAGGATTTCCCGGGAAGAGAGTTCTGCTACTCACAGGACGGAGTTGGCATAGCTGTTGGCCCCCGCAAGAGGCGCTGAGAACGACGATCTTGCCGCCTGCAGAAAACGCGCCAAAATCGGCTATCTCTATCAATAGGTTAGACGGATGGTTGAAATGCAAGGCCTTGCCCTGATGCAATGAATTTCATTTTTCCGGACATCTTTTGCCATAATGATTTGCCGATTTCCTTTACTGCAGCGAACTAAAAATGCCTGCGCCAGTCTAATGCTAAAACCTTTAAAAAAGTGCTAGAAAATAGCCTTGCATTCGGGTAAGGTACTCGCCTCATTACACTCGGCACTGTCCTCCGCAGCGTGTCTTGCACAAAGGGGAGATTGAAAAAAAATGATGCGCAAATTCAGCATGGCACTGTTGCTTGCGGGAGCATTGTTGCTGCTGGCGGTACCCATTGTGCGTGCGGACTCGTTCGACGTCACTCTCTCTCAGACATCATTTACCGTGGCTCAGGGCACGACGACGATCGACGTCTTCGGAACGATTACGAACACTTCCGCGGCGGATACGCTCTCTCTTGACGGTGACGGATTGGCCAGTGTCGCGCCCTCAATTACGTTCAATGATTTATTTGACACCAATGCGCCGTTTTCCCTGGCGGCCGGCGCGAATACCGGATCGATTGAGTTGTTTGAAATCATGCTTGCTTCGGGGATTCCGGTGGGTTCTTATCTGTCCAACTCGTACTATATTTTCGGCTCAGATCCGAATGGAAACATCGTCAGTTCAAATACTGCGTTGTTTGATATCAACGTGACGAGCCCGATTGCCACGCCGGAGCCGGGAACCCTTTTGCTACTCGGCAGCGGCCTGGCCCTGCTGGTAGCACGCCGCCGACGCTTCAGCGCCTAGACAATTCGCCCCGTTTATCCCTGAAGACTCCTTTATGTTCTGCGCTTGCAAACTTGAAGCGCGGTGAGTGACATTTGCTTGTTGAATCAGACGCTCGGCTCCTAAGAGAAGGACTTTGCCGTAAATCGTTCGGCACGGATGCGCGAAGCGGCGACTTGGACGTGTACAACGCTTGGCTCCCTTCGCCGTCGGCTCTTCCTCCCCAAAATGATAGTGCTCAACAATGAGCCAAAGCGAAGAGTTTGTGACCAATGTCACAATTGGATGTGACCAAGGTCACGGCATGAATGTGACCTCATCGCCCATCTTAGTAACCCACAGCACACAGCCATTCTGTTACTATTTTCGGATTCTGAAGCGCGCTGCACAAATCACATTGAGGAAGGGTGCTCATGGATCGCACGAGGGTGAGGGTGGGAGCAGGCGTATCGATGGGTCTGATCATGGCGGGGGGCCTGATTTGGATGGTGTTGGGGTCTGTGCCGAAGTCCAATGCCATACCAGCGTTTTCCCGCAAGTATCAAACGTCTTGCACAACGTGCCACAACAACTATCCGGAGTTGAACGACTTTGGCGAAGCCTTCAAGAAGAACGGATTTAAGTTTCCGAAGGACGATGAGACTTTCGTGAAACAGGATCCGGTCTTGTTGGGTTCCAAAGCACAAAAAGAGGCTTTCCCTGAGGCAGTCTATCCCGGAGAGATTCCAGGCACACTGCCTATTGCCTTCCGCTACGAAGGCAACTTCAACTGGAATGCGCAGCAGCCCGCGGCAGTGTTGGCTGAAGGAGGATACATCCCGCGAACGGATCTCTTTGTGCCGAACACGTTCACGATCATCAGCGCTGGGAGCTTTGGGCCAAACCTATCCTTCTGGGTTGATGATGACATCTCTGCGGGAGGCTCCGGCGCGAATGGCGGGATGGGCGATGCGTGGTTGAAGTACAACGACCTGGGGCATGTTTTTCACTTGCCCACTAATCTCTTGAACGTGCGATTCGGGCAATTTGAACTGGACCTTCCCTTCACGCAGGCGAGGACGCCGTATCTTTCCGGCTACGATATATTCAACGAAACCGCAGTTGCTCCGGGCCCCTGTGGCAATGGCGCGACAATGTGCCAAACGGTGAATAACCCATTTAGCCTTGGCATGCCACAACGAGGAATTGAATTCGGAGGCTACGCGGACAACTATAACTTCAACTGGTCTGTGGCCTACGTCGATGGCACAGGTTCCGCTTATGGCACCTCGAACGAGCTTGTGACTCGCAATACCAAAGACGTTTACCTGCGCGTGTACTACAGGTTCAACCTCGAGCGCGATCCAGAGAGCCGTCACGGTATCCAGGCTGCCGGACCTACGGGGCCACACGACCATACTTCCATTCGCGTCGGCGCCTTCTACTACCACGGCACAAATCAGCAGAACTTTGGCGGCACAACTTACGAGTTCGGAAGCACGCTCAACGAACCCTTTTATCGCACTGGCGCGGACCTCCGCTTCAAGTATCGCAAGCTGGAGCTGTACGGCGTGGGGATGGTCGGGCACGACAACAACCACATGGTGGATACTGAGGCGGGGACGATCACAAGCGCCCCAGCGGTCACGTTCACCGGCGGCTTCGTGGCGGCAAATTATTGGATCTACCCGTGGCTGATCGCGACGATGCGCTATGATTTCGTGAACTCGCCGTCCGATTTTGCCAATTTAGAATCGCGATACCGGACGCGTAACGCATTCCGGCCGGGCTACCAGATCCTGCTCCGCGCCAACATCAAAATCGTGGGCGAATATGATCGCGCCTGGGAGCCGGCCTCGTATGGCACCGATCCCGAGACCGGTGCCCCACTCTTTTATCGCCCCAATACGTTTATGACCGGTATAGACTACGTTTTCTAGCTAATTCCAGCTAGAACACCGGGTTTCTCGTAAAAATTGTTCGGGAATGAGAGGAAATAAGATGAGGCTACGTTCATTGGCAGTGCAAGCAGTTGCGGTCGGCGGTGCGGCACTACTCCTGGCGGGCGCGAGCCTGGCGGGTGAAATCAAGGGCAAAGTCACCGTGCAGGGAATCAAGTCCGCGGAAAATATCGCTGTCTATGTGGACACGATTCCCGACAAAAAATTCGATCCGCCGGCGCAACATGCGCTGATCGATCAGGCTAGGATGGCATTTGCTCCTCACGTGACAGTTGTGCTTCAGGGAACCACCGTGGACTTCCTAAACAGCGACCCTGTTGGCCACAACGTTTATTGGCCCAGCGTCAGTGGAAACAAGAAGCTCGCGCATAACCTGGGCACCTGGCCAAAGGGCGAAAAGAAAAGCTTCCAGTTTAATGATTTGGGCGTGGTTGCCTTGCTGTGCAACGTGCATCCGGAAATGAACGGGTATGTGATCGTAGTGTCCACGCCGTATTTCGCGGTGACGGACAACAGCGGCAACTATGAAATCAAGAACGTGCCCCCTGGGAAGTACACGTTGAAGGCCTGGAGTGAAAACGGTAAGCCGACCACAATGGCAGTGGAAGTGACCGCGAGCGGAGCGACCGCCGATCTCACAGTAAAGAAGTAAAGAAATAAAGAAGTAAAGAAGCAAAGAAAAGCGAAGAAGAGGGCATCCAAGGCGAAGCGCTTGACGACGCGGACCAAGCTGGTCGATTTAGAATGGCTGGAATCGAATTTTCCCTGCATGCAAGCGTGTCCCGTGCATACGCAGGCGGGCCGCTATGTATCGCTGATTGCCGAGGGGAAATTCGAAGATGCCTACCGCTACGCCCGGATGCCCAATCCTTTTGCATCGATTTGCGGCCGCGTGTGCGGCCATCCCTGCGAACCGGCCTGTCGCCGTGGACAATTTGACTTGCCGATTTCCATCCGCGCCCTGAAACGATTTGTGACGGAGCGGCACGGCCCGGAATCGCGAAATCCCATTGACGTTTTCTCCAACGTTTCCCGCCCGAAGAATGCGGAGAAGGTGGCAGTAATCGGATCGGGCCCTGCGGGAATGTCCGCGGCGCACGATCTGGCGCTGCTAGGCTATCCAGTTACGGTTTTTGAAGCGGCGGCGGTGCCGGGCGGCATGATGCACCTGGGCATCCCCGAATATCGCCTGCCACGCGATGTTTTGCAGGCGCAAATCCGCGAAATCCTGGATCTGGGGCCGGAACTGAAGCTGAATCAGCGGCTCGGCCGAGATTTTTCGCTGGAAGATTTGCGCCGGCAGGGCTACAAGGCGGTGTTGATGGCATTCGGCCTGCACCGCAGCCGCGAACTGAATCTGCCCGGGCACGAATTGGATGGCGTGGTCAAAGGCATCGATTTTCTCCTTAACGTCAATTTGGGCTACCGCTTTGAAGTGGGGAAAAAAGTCGTGGTGATTGGTGGCGGCAACGTGGCGATTGACGTGGCGCGTTCGGCCATGCGCGAACAGCAGCAGAAGCTTGTGACCGACATGGCCAGCGTTGTTCTTCCGAATGAGCTGAGCTCCAGCGAAATGGACGTCGCCATGAAAGAGTTCATGGACGTTTCGCGAGCGGCATTGCGCATGGGCGCGCGCGAGGTGCAACTGGTTTGCCTGGAATCGCGCGCCGAAATGCCTGCGTCGGAAGAAGAGATCGAAGAAGGCGTGCTGGAAGGGATGAAGCTGTTTCCTTCGCTCGGCCCGAAACAGTTCATCGGGAAAAGTGGAAAGCTGACGGGGCTGGAAGTGATTCGCTGCCTCTCTGTGTTCGACGAGAACAAGCGCTTCAATCCAAAGTTCGAGGCAGGCACGGAATTCGTGATCCCCTGCGACACGGTGATTCTGGCCATTGGCCAGTCTTCCGACGTTTCTTTCCTTACGCCTGCCGACGGAGTGGAAACCACGCGACAGGGGACACTGAAAATCAATCCGGAAACGCTGATGACCACGGCGCCCGGCATTTTCGCCGCGGGAGATATCGCCTTTGGGCCACGCCTGATTATCAACGCCGTTGCCGATGGCAAAAAAGCCGCCGTGGAGATTGATAAGTTTCTGCGCGGACTGGAATGGAAGCCGAAGTCCCAATACGTGCAGATCACCGTGCTCGATCATCACGAAATGGCCGAGCATTACGACGAATATTCGCGCCTCACCGTGCCCGTACTTCCCATCGATCGCCGCACCGGCGTTGCGGAAGTGGAAACGGGCTACACCGAAGCGCAGGCACGCAGCGAAGCCAGTCGTTGCCTGCGCTGCTGGATCAACACGATTTTCGAGGGCACGGAAGCCACCGGCACGGAGTGCATTCTGTGCGGTGGCTGCGTGGACGTTTGCCCGGAGAATTGCCTCTCGCTTGTGCCACTGAAGGATTTTGCGTTTACGGAAGAGGATAAGGAACGCCTGAGCAAGGAACAGGAATTGCGCTCGTTCGACTTGCAGCATGTCGCGCCAGAGGAACTGAACCAGTCTGAGGGTTCCGTGATGGTCAAGGACGAAACGATCTGCATCCGTTGCGGGCTTTGCGCGGAACGCTGTCCGGCACACACGATTTCGATGGAAGCATTCGAGGTATTTGATGAAGACCCCAGCATCATCCCTGTCGAGGAGATTGTGCTACGACCATGAGTGACACCAAACCAACGACCGCGGCAGACCACGCGCAGGCTACGCCGGATCCCAAGGAAGTGACTCGGCGGGAGTTTCTCAATGAACTCACCATTGGTGGGATGGGTATCGCGGGCCTCGGCGGGATAGCGCTCACGTATCAATATCTTTCGCCCAACGTGTTGTTCGAGCCTTCCACAACATTTCGCGCCGGTAATCCCGATCTTTATCCTGCAAATTCCGTCACATTCTTACAGGAGCAACAGGTGTATATCGTGCGCACCGGCGACGGGTTCTTCGCCGTGTCCGCCATCTGCACGCATCTGGGCTGCGTGACGCAGTGGAAGCCGGAAGCCAACATGATTGCCTGTCCGTGCCACGGGAGCAAATTTGAGCCCAATGGCAAGAAAATCGAAGGCCCGGCGCCACGACCGCTGCCGCATTTTTCGGTGACACTGACCGCGGACGGCGAATTGCTTGTGGACAAACTCCAGATCATTAAAGCCGACCAGGTCCTGAGGGTCTGAGGGAAAATATGGCGACCTCAATACAAACTGTTCTCGAGAATTTGCGGGCCACTCGCGTCTGGAAGTCCATCTTCCGCCGAGGCCCGGCCATCACCAATCGAACGCGCAGCGTGGCCGTCTTTGGTAATCTGTTCCTGCATTGGCTGCCAGTAAAGGTTCGCGAGAAGTCGCTGCGCGTGCGCGCGGCCTACTATCTTGGCTCGGTCTCCTTCCTGCTCTTCCTGCTCCTGGTAGTCACCGGCGTGCTCCTGATGTTCTATTACCATCCGGCCGCACCGAACGCTTACCGGGACATGAAAGACCTGCGCTTCGTTGTGTCGAACGGCGTTTTTCTGCGCAATATGCACCGCATCGGCGCGCACCTGATGGTGCTGCTAGTGTTTTGTCACATGTTCCACGTTTTTTATCGCGGAGGTTACAAGCCGCCGCATGAATTCAATTGGGTTATCGGGGTAGTGCTCCTGATAGTCACGCTGTTTCTGAGTTACACCGGATATCTTCTGCCTTGGGATCAACTGGCATTCTGGGCCGTCACGGTCGGAACCAACATCGTTTCAGCGATGCCGATCATCGGCGGCAAGGTGCGCTTTGTGGCTCTGGGCGGAAATATCGTGGGCGAAAACGCCCTGCTGCGCTTTTATGTGCTTCACGTAGTCATTCTCCCGTTGCTGGCTATTCTTCTCATCGGCGTGCATTTCTGGCGCGTGCAAAAGGATGGCGGCTTGACGGTGCGGTCAAAAGACGATGATGGAAAAAACTAAAATCGAATCTGGATTCAGCTCCGACGCAAAAAAAGAGCCGCGCCGCATTGTCTTCATCACGCGGAACACTTCCGCGAAGGTTAAGGACGAACGCGGTCCCGAACTCATGACCTATCCGCACCTTTTGGTGCGGGAAGCCATCG
Organism: Candidatus Acidiferrales bacterium; assembly: GCA_963702915.1. Classification (GTDB taxonomy): domain Bacteria; phylum Acidobacteriota; class Terriglobia; order Acidiferrales; family UBA7541; genus Acidiferrum. The sequence goes on along the minus strand of OY969770.1, from coordinate 2,573,908 downwards.
TGTTCGAGGTGCTCATCATTGCGATGGTGGTGCTGGCGCTCTTCTGGGATGCTCCGTTGGAGCAGTTGGCGAACCCTCTGCTCACGCCAAATCCAGCGAAGGCGCCGTGGTATTTCCTTGGCTTGCAGGAACTCCTGCACTTCTTCCCGCCATTCGTTGCGGGCATCCTGATCCCGACGCTCGTGCTCCTTGCGTTAATCGTGATTCCCTATTTCCACGTCAACGTGGAAGGGAAGCCGCTGTGGGGAGAACACGCCTCGAAGCGTTTCGCCATCATGGCGGGCGTGACGCTGGGACTGTTGATCGTGCTCGCCATTTTTGATGCGTGGACCATCATTGTGCCGACCGCTCTTGTTGCCGTGCTGCTGGTGGCCACCTACTTCTCGAAGGCGACCACAGGTTGGCTGGGCAATTTGCGAACGAAGCCGCTCTCCTGGTGGGTGATGACGTGGTTCATCGCCACCGCCGTCTGCTTGACGGTTGTCGGGACATTTTTCCGCGGCCCGGGCTGGTCCTGGGTGTGGCCTTGGGGGACACATGCCGGCTGAAGACATGGGCAAGCTGACGTACCGGATGCGGCTCACGTTTGCCGTGGCCACCGTGGTATGTGTGTTGGCACTGGCGATTTCTCCAATCAAGGATTTTCGTGCGGAGTGGAAAAAGTACAAGCGCTCCTTCGTGCGTTACGCGCAAGGCCGTCCTGATACGAAGAAATTACTGGCCGACTACAGCCCCAAGATCGATCAGGTGTGGATTCCCGGTATGAACGTGGTGGATCGTTGCACGACCTGCCACCAGGGGATGACGCAGCCATCTCTTGCGGATGCTTCGGTGCCGCAACCCTTCCGGGCGCACCCGCCGATTCCGCACAATGTGCGTGAGTGGGGCTGCACAATCTGCCACCGTGGACAGGGCCCTGCCACGGAAGTTGCGGAAGCACATGAAACCACACTTGCTTGGGAGCAGCCCATTCTTCCCGCGCGCTACTTGCAAGCTTCGTGCGGGAGCTGTCATCACGCGGATTTGAATGAAACGCCACAGCTCACGCGGGGCAGGGAATTGCTCTCGCGCCTGAACTGCCAGGCTTGCCACAAACTGAACGGCCTGGAGCCACCCGAGCTTGGCCCTGATCTTTCCAATGTGGGTTACAAAACCTCGCGCGAGTGGATCTACAAGTGGCTGAAGGAGCCGCGCACGGTTCTCGATAAGGACGGCAACATTACCGTGAATGGATATGAAAGCGGCGACGAATCGCGGATGCCGAAATTCCGGCTGAAGGATGAAGAGATTGTCGGTCTCTCCGCGTTCTTGAGCGCCCAGAAAGCCAAGCCGCTGGAAAATTACAAGATCAATCCAGCCGTTGTGGCTGCGTGGAGTAAGAATCCCGACCTGTTGTCGCAAGGCGAGCTGCGCTTCCGCCAGATGATGTGTACGACGTGCCACTCGCTGGCCGTCACACGCGCGGGCGAAACAAAATTGATCGGTGGAGCCGTCGGCCCCGAACTCACCAAAGTGGGCAGCAAGGTCAACGAGCAGTGGCTGGTCTCCTGGTTGCGCAATCCGCAAGGCTACCTGGTGCACAACAACATGCCACGCTACGGCTGGAACGACGATGACCTTTTCAAGGTTTCTCAATATGTTATGCAGCAGCTCACCGATGCGGATCTGCTCACCACCGTGCCCAAGCTGGGGGCCGCAACCGACGACCAAGTCAAGAACGGCAGACGCCTCTTCCTCGAGAAGGGATGCGCGAGTTGCCATAGCATTGCAGGCGTGACGCCTCAGAGAGATTTTGGCCCCGACCTTATGGCGCTGGGCGCAAAAAACGCATCTGAACTCGAGTTCGGCAAAGCGAAGATCACGCACAATCTCCTTTCGTATATCCAGGCCAAGTTGCAGGATCCCGTTTCTGTCAACCCGGTTTCGCGCATGCCGCAATATTCCTGGGATCAGGCGGACCTGGATGCGGTCACTACGGCGCTGCTCAGCCAGACGGGCCCGAAGCCCACCAGCGCCCTGCAGCACCTCACCGTGCCGAAAGTGGAAGCTTCTTACCGGCCCGTCGGCGATTTCGCGGAAGTCTACGAGCGCTACAAATGTTACGCCTGCCATCGCTTCAACGGTTATGGCGGCACTTTGGCGCCGGATCTTTCGTATGAAGGAAGCCGGGCCCAGCGCAAATGGATTGTCGAGTTCCTGAAGAACCCGCAAACCATTCGCCCAACGCTGATTCTGCGCATGCCGCAATTCAATATGACGGACAAGGAAGTGAACATCATCGCGGAATATCTTGCCCTGGCAGTGCAGAAGCCGGATGTTAATCCGGAAAGCGTGGATGCGCGGCAGTTCACTCCGGCGATGGCCAGCCTGGGCAAGCAACTCTATGAGGTGAAGTACCAGTGTCAGTCTTGCCATACCATCGGCGGCACCGGCGGGTACGTCGGGCCAAACTTGAACAACGCCGGGTATTGGCTCACGCCTGCATGGACCGAGGCGTGGCTGCGGAATCCGCAAGCGCTCCAACCGGACACGATTGAACCGCGGCGAAATTTCACCGAAGACGAAATCCGCGCCTTGACGGCATACCTCATGACACTGAAGGCCGGCATCAAATCGCAAACTTCAACCAGTGCCGCGAACGCGCGCCCCGCGGGGCAAGGAGCCGGCCGATGAAATCCAAACTGCTGTTGGCCCTGCCCATTCTCCTTGCTGTTTTTTCACTTTCCGCGTGCAAGAAGGCCGCGCAGGTCGTGCATCCTGTGCAAGCCTTTGGCGCCTATGACACCGAAGCGGACTGGAACGATGGTACGAAGCTGATCAATCTCGGCTATCAGGAATCCCAGGGCAAGCGCATTTTCTACCAGTATTGCGTGTGGTGCCATGCGGATGCTTCGCCCGCTGGCCCCTCCAATCGCAGTAACCTGACGCCGGTGCCGCCGCTCCTGAACGACGGCGATAAATTGAATGCGGAAAGCGATGAGTTCATGGAGAACATCATCACGCTCGGCGGAAGCGCCCTCGGCAAATCCGCAATGATGCCGCCCTACGGAAAAACGCTCACCACCAACGAAATCAAGGAAGTCATCGCGTTCACGCGCGCGATTGCCCAGCCGCCCTATCAAAAGCCCGGGCGCCAGGGTTCGCAATACACCACGAAATAGTGGATGATAAAATCCCAAGATGAAATTGATGGGCCTCAAGACGGCAATCCGTGCACTTTTGCTTTTTTTGACCACCGCTCTCGCTCTGTCGAGCGCGTCGAAGCTCTCCGCCCAGGTCAATCCGAATGAAATATTGAATCCAGACTTGAAGGCACTGGAGAAGGAATATTTCCCGCAGCTCAAGAGCCTCAATCAAGCCATCGCCAAAATGCATTTCCCGTATCCGTTCTTTCTGAGCCGCTACGTGGGCATCGAGCCGTCCAAGCAGGCGGAAACGGATTCGCGCGGGCTGGAATTCGTGAAGTTTCGCGATCGCACGGTTTTGAAAATCACCGGGAATTACGAAGCGGCCTATAGCGCGACGCAATTCACGCGCAACGAGCGCGCCGCCCGCACGTTTCAGGACGTCCTGCTTCCCATTCTGCAAACAGTCACGCAAACCATTCCTCCAGACATTGCATGCGATGCCATCGGCTTTGAGGTGTCCTACCACACGCGCTCAGCCGACAAGGGCTATGACTACGAGGGCAAGGAACTCTTTGTCATCGTGGTGGATCGCGCGGACGCATTCGTGCTTTCGCAGGCTACCAACGACACGGAGCGCCAGGATATCCTCAACAAATCCCTGATCTTTCTGGGTGGGAAAGAATTCGGATTGTCGCTGCTGGAGAAGGATCCCTATGCCGCTTCGGCATTGCCTGGCGGCAAGCCAGCGAAGATCGACTCTTCTTCCACGGTGGACACTTCCAGCACGCTCAGCCGCTTGAACCATCCAAGTCCCAGCGCGATCCCGCTGGCTGCGGCAGGAATTTCTCCGGAATCTTCCCTGCGCACGGTAACCAAGCCGGACCTCTCTCAAGCAAAGCCTGTGGCGACGCAAGAGGATGTGGATCGCTTGCAGACGCAGTACCATGCGCAACTCGATGCCCTCTCCAGGGAGGGCCAAGCCAAGTTTCAGTTTGTGGATTACGACCCGCCGGCCTTCGTGATTATCAGCAAACAGCTAGCTTTGCAGATGACGCTCCGCAATTATTTGCGCTTTGATATTGAGAAATCTTCCATCTATAAACGCGCGGCGCAAACCTTCGATCTTTTCCTCGCCCCCAAACTGAAAGACATCCTGGACAAGATCCCCGACGACAACGCAATCTCCACGTACGATTTCTCCGTCGTCAATCCGCTAACGTCCGGCATGAGCACCAGGGAGCGTTCCGAAGCCGTCGAGTTCATCGTTCCCGCGAATCTGGCGCGGCAATTTGTCAACAATGAAATCACCAACCAGGCACTCATTGACAAGAGCCAGGTGCTCGTCAACGGCGTCCGGATTGCCTTGAATCTACAGCTTGTGGAATAGCCCGCGCGCAGAGATCTCCACTGCGACAGTCGAAAAAGTGCCTGAGATCACGCAAGAAGTTCAGTCGGCGTGAACGGCTTTTGGAGCGTGTAACCTACCGGTTTTGACGAGTTCGTTTTCAATCCACGGATAGGTAATGGCCAATCCATTTTCCAGGGGAAAGGTTGGCTCCCAGCCGAGGATGCGCCGGGCGAGGCGATTGTCGCTGTTGCGGCCACGCACGCCCTGTGGCTTAGAGAGGTCGTGCGTTTTCTTCAGAGTCTTGCCGGCGATGCGACAGGTCAAGTCCACCAACTCGTCGATGGTTACCAGATGATCGTTGCCGAGATTCAACGCCTGCAGGAAATCCGACGCCATGATACGCAGCAGCCCTTCCACGCAATCGTCAATGTACATGAAGGAGCGCGTCTGTTTGCCGTCGCCCCAGATATCAATGATGCCGCCGTTTTCGGCCAGCGCCACCTTGCGAGAGATCGCCGCGGGCGCTTTTTCCCGTCCGCCGTCGTAGGTGCCCAGGGGCCCGTAGACGTTGTGGAAGCGCACCATGCGCGTGTCCAGCTTGTGATCCTCGCGGTAGTATTTGCAAAGCTCTTCGGTGTACAGCTTTTCCCAGCCGTAGCCGGCCTCGGGTTCCGCGGGATATGCGTCCTCTTCGCGCAGCGGCGTCACGTCCGCGTCAGTCTGTTTGGATTGCGCATAGACGCACGCCGAAGACGAAAACAGGAAGCGCGAAACGCGGGCCTGCCGCGCTGCCTCGAGCATGTGCACGTTGATTAGCGTGTTGTTGTGCGCCACATCGGCGTGGAATGCGGTGATAAAGCCGATGCCGCCCATATCCGCGGCGAGGTTGTAAACCTGATCGATTCCGCCGCCCACGGCCGCGGCGCAATTCTCATATTCGCGCAGATCGCGGAGCAGGAACTCGTTGGCATCGCTTGCTTCGTACTCGGGCTCCTTGATGTCCACGCCGCGGACCCAGTGGCCGTCCGCGCGGAGCCGCTTCACAAGGTGATGCCCGATGAATCCTCCCGCACCTGTTACCAAGATTCGTTTTGACGTACTCACGGAAATACCCTCCTTTTTCATCCAATGGGCGGAGTGGGAACACAGCTTTCCGTCCGAATCCGGCAGGGAAGGAGAACCTTTTCAGGCGGCCGCCGGGCACACTAGACGCAGCCCTAGTCTACCGCCCCCGACGAAAAAAAGCATGTGTTAAGTGACAAGGTTGCCAACAGCGTAGTATGAAGACCATAATCCAGTTCCTTCTGCCGCCATGGAACAATGCGGCTTCCAATCCTAGTCGCCCAATTGGCGATTCCAATCGGCGAATCTTGGATGCGGGCGTGTTATCGGGATTCTTATTCACGCGAATGCCGATTTTCTGGCAAGCGAACACCCCGGGAGAATTGGAGGAGCAATGTTTAGGCATCACACAGAATTATGACAACCATCACTGCGAGGGAGACGGGCTTGAAGGAAATTACATAATTTAGGCGACGAAGTGGGTCTAGTTGGTTGTGTCGGCCGCCCGCTGCTGAGCACTCTCGTCAATGTTCCTGTGGTGCCTCTCTTGAGAAGCACCTCCAGCAACAGATGGGCGGAGCGAGAGTGCTCTTCAGTGGGCAGCACTGTTTTTGTGTGCGATTTCCAGCGAATGGATGGGCAGAAAACGAAGCGGGGTTTGATTAGCCCCTCTTCGTGATTGCGTCTAATTCCAGCTATGAACAGGGCGCCAGCTCACCATCATGTGCGTGAGCGTCCGCGGCGGGCGCGAGTTGTTTGTGCAGGCAGGCCATTCCCGCGTCAATGGCGCGACCATCCACATCCAGAAGTTTTGCATTGTGAACTTTGGCCTTTAGAACCTCAGTGGCAGTTTTCCGAGGCAACGCATGGGTCAATTCCAGCAAAGCGCCGAGCATGACCATGTTCGTTGCCTTGGTTGTTCCAATCCCGTCCGCAATTTCCGAAGCAGGCACGCAGTAGATCTTCGCCTCGGGCCGGGTGAAATCTGCTGGCAGCTTATCGCTGTTATAAAGGATGGCTCCATGCGGCCCCACCATCTTCGTGAATTTGTGCAGTGATGGTTCATTCATCGCGATGAGCACATCAGGATGCTCGATGACGGGTGAGCCAACGCGTTCCCTGGCGAGGCACACATGGCAGTGTGCGCTCCCGCTACGCATCTCCGGCCCATAGGACGGCAACCAACTTACCTCGCGCCCTTCCCGCATACCCATCTCCGCCAGGATTTGGCCCAGAAGGAGCACGCCTTGCCCGCCGAAGCCAGCAATCTTTACGCTTAGATCTGGGTGAGCATCTTTTGTGGCCACGAGACGCGACACCTCTTCCTGCGGCTGATCCAGGCCAAGCAGGTGATTCACGGTGGTCTGGGCCACCGCGTCCGCCACCGGCGTAGGCTTGCGGTCGCGGTAGACACCCAACGGGAAGACCGCCAGCATCTTTTCCTCGATCCACTTGCGCGCCTCCTGGGGCGTCATCTTCCAGATAGTTGGGCAGGGTGACAGAATCTCGATGAAGGTGAAGCCTGCGCCATCGCGCTGCAGTTCCAAGGCTTTGCGCGCGGCCTTCCGCGCCTTCATGATGTTCTTGTTGTCGGAAATTGCCACGCGTTCGATATACACCGGCGCTTCCAACGTGGCCAGCAGTTCGGACATGTGCAATGGATAGCCCTCGTTCGATGGCCGGCGTCCCCAGGGGGAAGTAGTGCTGACCTGGCCGATCAGCGTGGTCGGAGCCATCTGCCCGCCGGTCATGCCGTAAATGGCGTTGTTCACAAAGAAAATGGTGACCTTCTCACCGCGATTTGCTGCGTGGACAATCTCCGCGGTGCCGATGGCCGCCATGTCGCCGTCGCCCTGATACCCGATGACGATGCTTTCCGGGTTCGAGCGCTTCACCCCTGTGGCCACCGCAGGCACACGGCCGTGAGCGGCCTGCACATTCCCCATATCGAAATAATAAAAAGCAAAAACGGAGCAGCCAACGGGGCTCACAAAGATAGCGCGGTCCTGAACGCCCATGTCCGCAATCGCTTCCGCGATTAACTTGTGCACCACGCCGTGCCCGCAGCCCGGGCAATAGTGCGTCTGGTGCTGCAACTCCGATTTTCGCTCGTACTTATCATAAAAAACCGGTGACTTCGACTCGATCACTTGGTATTCATCCACAGCGTCACCTCGTCAGATTCACAAAGCTCAAACGCCCCAGTCCGCAGTCATGCCCATGCGTTCCAGCAATTCCTTGCAAACTTCATCGGCCATCGGGACGTTCCCGCCCGCCCGGCCATAAAACTCCACGTCCACTCTGCCATCCAACGCCAGCCGCACATCTTCCACCAACTGGCCGGTGCTCATTTCCACAACCAGCACCATCTGGGCGCGGCGTGAAGCATAGCGCAATGCCTCCGCCGGGAAGGGCCACACGGTAATCGGCCGGAACAATCCCGCGCGGATGCCTTCCTTGCGCAACATGTCCACCACAGACCGCAACACCCGTGAAGTGATGCCATAGCCCACCAACAGAACTTCGGGATCCTCCGCGCGATACAACTCATGTCGCGCTTCCAATTCCGCAGCTTTCTTGTACTTTGCCTCCAGCTTGCGGACGTGCGCTTCCAATTCGTCAGGCTCGAGATAGATGGAAGAGATGAGATTCTTGCGAGTCTCGCGCGTGCCTTTTACGGCCCAGGACTTCTCGGGCGGCGTGGTTTCGTCGTCCACGAGTTCCAGAGGTTCCATCATCTGGCCGATGAAGCCGTCGGTTAGCACCACAGCGGGATTGCGGTAGCGGTCCGCCAACTCAAATGCAAGCCTGGTAAGGTCCGCCATCTCTTGAACGGAAGCGGGCGCCACCACGATATTCTTGTAGTTGCCGTGCCCGCCCCCCTTCACGACCGCGAAATAGTCGCTTTGTTCCGGCGCGATGTTGCCCAGTCCCGGCCCGCCGCGCACGACGTCCACAATGACGCAGGGAAGTTCGGAACCTGCCAGGTAAGAAATGCCTTCCTGCATCAAGCTCAAGCCAGGTCCGGAAGACGCTGTCATCACGCGCTTTCCCGCGGAAGCGGCGCCATAAACCATATTGATGGCCGCAACTTCGCTCTCTGCCTGCAGAAACGTTCCGCCTGCCTGGGGCATGTACTCGGCAGCCGCTTCGGCAATTTCACTCGCCGGCGTAATGGGGTACCCGTAATACGAGCGGCAGCCTGCTAACAGAGCGCCCTTCACGATCGCTACATTGCCTTTACAAAGTTGCCGCATGGGTTCCCTCCAACGGCGGCTGCGCCACTTTCGGCACGATCAGCCGGTACACCGTAATCGCTCCGGGCTCCGGACAAACATAAAAGCAAATTCCGCAACCCGAGCACTTTTCCCCCGTATAGCGCGCCGGATGCACGCCATAGGCATTCAAGCCCGGCAGCAGTTCCAGGCATTTGGGCGGGCACGCGTCCACGCAAACGCCGCAGCCTTTACATTCTTCCGTGTCAATGGTGACTTTCCCTCGTGCCTGTGCCATGGGTCAGTTCTCCTGAAGCGCGGGGCGTTGCAGCCACCGCGTCTTCTCGCAAAACGCATACAGCTCTTCCCGGAATTTCGGATGAGCAATTTCGATCAACGCTTCGGCGCGCTGGCGGATGGTGCGCCCGTGCAAATAGGCCACGCCGAATTCGGTCACGACGTAATGCACGGAGCCGCGCGAGGTGACCACACCGGCGCCTGGGTCCAGCATGGGCACGATTCGTGAGATGGTTTCGTCTTTGGCCGTGGCGGGCAGGGCGATAATGGGCATGCCGCCCTTGCAGTGGGCCGCCCCGCGAATGAAATCCACCTGGCCGCCGATGCCACTGTAAAAGAAGGTGCCAATGGAATCGGCACAAACCTGGCCCGTGATGTCCACCTGCACTCCGGAGTTCACCGCGGCCATTTTGTAGTTCTGGGCGATAACGAAGGGGTCGTTGGTGTACCTACTGGGATGAAATTCAAACTGGGGATTGTTGTCCACGAAATCGAAGAGTGTTTTCGAGCCCAGCACGAAACCCAATATGATTTTGCGCGGGTGGATCGTCTTGCGGCTTCCATTAATCACGCCTGACTCGATGAGCGGGATGGCCAGGTCGCTCAACATCTCCGTGTGTATGCCGAGATCGCGGTGATCCTTGAGTTCAAGCAGCACCGCATTGGGAATGGAGCCTATGCCAAGCTGTAATGTGGCGCCATCTTCGATCAATCCGGCCACGTTTTTCCCGATGTCACGATGGACCTGGGTGACTTCGATCTTTCTCAATTCACATAGTGGCCTCGACACTTCCACCACCGAATCAATTTCGTGTACGTGGATAAAGCAGTCGCCAAATGTGCGGGGCATCTGGTCATTGACCTGCGCAACCACGATCTTGGCGTTGCGCGCGGCACTCAGCGTGGCCTCCACGCCCACACCGAGGCAACAGAAGCCGTGAGCATCCGGCGGCGTCACCTGAATCAGGGCCACGTCGATGGGCATCTGCCCGTTCTCGAACATCTCCTCGACCTGGCTCAGGAACACCGGTGTGTAATCCGCGCGCCCTTCATTCACGGCTTGGCGTACGTTACCGCCGATGAACATGGCATTGTGACGGAAATGGCCTTCCATCTGCGGTGCGATGTAGTCGGCGCGCCCGGTGGTCAACAGGTGCACGATCTCGACATTCTTGACGAAAGGTCCCCGGGCCATCAGGGCTTCCACTAGAGTCTCTGGTTCAGCGCATCCAGGATGAATATAGACGCGCATGTTGGACTGGATGCATTGGACTGCTTCGTTCGGCTGCATCACCTTGCGGCGATAATCTTCTTGCCAGGTCATGGCGCCACTCCACAAGGTGCTCGGCGTTGCCGCGATTCGCTGAGTTCTGCGGGCCGCAAACCATGGACCACTGAAGAAAATTTGACAGATGCAAAGTGCCTGCGTATCCGATGACAGCACAATGGTTTAGGGGATAGTTCGGGGCTGTGGATATCCGGTGGCAGCAAAAGAGCGAGAACGAACCAGTACGCTAGCGACGCCACGAAGGTCGCCTCCACATTCAGGGATGCAAGAGGCGTACCAGAACGCGACTAGAAGCTGATTTCCAGCCCCCTGTAAAGAAAGAACTTATAGACAATCTTAGTTTTGCTTATAAGTCGAATTGTGGCTTTTGCCCCACCCCGGACCTGCCTTTGCGTTCTTTTGCTCAGACCTTCCTGGTAGGCTCTTTCCCCCTCTAGGGAACCCGGTCTGGATTTTCCACATTTTTTCCACAATTGCCTGCCGGATACTGGTTCTTCTGTCGCGAAACATTTGCCCCAACTTTTGCCGACTCGTTTCTCTTGGTGGAGTATCCTAAGCGTATTGCCCACGCAGGGGCAGTCTATGAACACTCTCCGAGTCCTTGTAGCGTTGATGACTAAGGACAACGACTACCAGATCGAACAAGCCAATTCCGCCACACAAGCAGCCAGCAAGCTGGGTATCGAAGCAAAAATCGTTTATGCCGATAACGATGCCATCAATCAAAGTACGCAAATTCTGAAAGCGATTCAGGCCCCTCCTGAGGAGCGCCCCGATGCCGTCATCTTTGAACCCGCGGGTGGCACGGCGTTGCCGCAAGTCGCGCGGGCCGCTGCCACTGCCGGTATGGGATGGGTGGTCATGAATCGTGAGGCTTCCTACATCCCGGAACTTCGCCAGACCTGCAAGGCACCCGTCTTTGTGTTGAGCTCAGACCATCTGGAAACGGGCCGCATTCAGGGGCGGCAATTCTCCGCGCTGCTCCCCAGTGGTGGATCGATTCTTTACATCCAGGGACCCTCGGAAAATTCAGTAGCCAAGGAACGATTGTTGGGCATGATGGAAGTGAAGCCGTCCAACATTCACTTGACTACTCTGAAAGGCCAGTGGACCGAAGAAAGCGCCCAGCGCGCCGTCGGCTCGTGGCTAAAGCTTTCAACCTCACAGAAAGCCCATATTGATCTGGTGGGCTCCCAAAACGACGCCATGGCCATCGGCGCCCGCAAAACCTTCCAGGAAATCCCTGATGAAGCGGAGCGTGAGCACTGGTTGAGCCTTCCTTTCACCGGGTGCGATGGACTTCCAAAGACCGGACAATCTTGGGTACGCAGTGGCCTCCTGGCAGCGACAATTTATCTTCCTCCGCTGGCGGGCCAGGCGATTGAATTGCTCTTCGATGCGTACCGGCATGGGAAAATTCCGCCGGAGCGGGTGTTGGTAGCCCCCACTTCGGTACCGCCACTGGAAGCGCTTCATCCTTTGCGGGCCTGATTCATCCGATTGCGACGCTCATGGAGTTGTGCACGACCGTCCTGCCCCACGCAAAGCGCGGGTTTCCCTTCATGTCACACCGCTAAAGGTTCCTGCACACATTTTTTGTCCCTGGTGTATGGTAGGAATGAAGTTCCAATTTCGGTGGCATGATGCCCAAGTTAAAGTTCCTTGTTTCACTGACAACCAACGAAAACGACTATCAGCTCGAGCAGGCGCAATCTGCGGAGCAAGCCTCGCGTAAGTTTGGCGTGGACGTGCAGGTTGTCTATGCGGACAACGATGCAATCAACCAAAGCTCGCAAATCCTGAAAGCGATTCAGGCCGCTCCCGAAGACCGCCCCAATGCCATCGTTTTCGAGCCGGTTGGAGGCACGGCCCTGCCGCAGGTCGCCCGTGCCGCGGTGGCTTCCGGAGTCGGCTGGGCGGTACTCAATCGCGACGCCAATTACATTCCGGAGTTGCGGGCGGCCCTTAAAGCGCCGGTTTTCTGTGTAACATCCGACCACGTCGAAATCGGGCGCATCCAGGGGCGCCAATGCGCCGCACTTCTGCGCACGGGAGGCACCGTGCTCTACATTCAGGGCCCCTCGGAAAATTCAGCGGCCAAGGAACGCACCCTGGGTATGCAGGAAGCCAAGCCCGCCAACATCCATCTGATTATGTTAAAGGGTCAGTGGACCGAAGAAAGTTCGCAGCGGGCGGTTCGTTCCTGGCTGAAACTTACTACCTCCCAGAAAACCAACATCGATTTGGTTGCCGCCCAGGATGATTCCATGGCCATAGGCGCGCGGAAGGCATTTCAGGAACTGCCCTCGGAAATCGAGCGGGATCGCTGGCTGGCCATCTCTTGCCTTGGCTGCGACGGCCTTCCGAAAACAGGGCAAGCTTGGGTGCGCAGCGGCACGCTGGCCGCCACCATTTATATTCCACCGAACACCGGCCAGGCCATCGAGATGCTCGTTGACGCCCTGCAAAATTCCAAGACGCCTCCGGAGCGCGCTATTACTGTGGCAGTTTCCGTTCCGCCACTCGAATCTCTTCGCCCCAAGAAGTGATCCCGCCGCACTTTAGTGTCTCTCCGCCGTTTCCTACGGCGTATAATGCGGCTGGAATTCTCTTTACCTATCTTTCATGACCTTCTGGAGGTCTGCCCATGTCTGAGAAGCACTCTGTGCCCCCGAAATCCGAACTTACCTTGGATCGTAGAAAATTTCTTGCCACTAGTGGTACCGGCCTGCTCGCCGCTACTCTGCCCATAGCCTCGCCATTGACGGGTGCAGCCTCTTCTGCTCCAGGGGAATCGCCGCGCGTTCCGCAAGGTATGGCTACAAAAAAGCGCAAAATCCCCATCGGCGTCTTCAACGCGGACGTCTACAAAACTCTCTCCCTCGATGCCATGCTGGACAAAGTCAGCGCCCTTGGCCTCGAAGCCATGGAGATTGGCACCGGAGGCTATCCAAACTCCTGGCAGTGCCCCGTGGATGAATTGCTTGCCGATCCGGCAAAGGCCAAAGCGTGGCTCAAGAAATTTGAAGACCACGGCCTGCGTGTCGCCACATTAAGCTGCCATGGCAATCCCATCCATCCGGATGCCAAGCACGCGGCAACGGACCAGGAAACGTTCAAGAAGACCGTGCTGCTCGCCGAGCGCCTTGGCGTGAAGGTGATCGTTGGCTTCTCTGGCTGCCCGGGTGGTTCGCCCTTGGACACGCAGCCCAATTGGATAACCTATCGCTGGCCTCCCGAATACGACGAAATGCTGAAGTGGCAGTGGAACGAAAAAGTCATTCCCTACTGGAAGGAAGCGGCCAAGTTCGCTCGCGAGCACGGGATTCATCGCCTGGCCTTCGAGATGCATCCAAACTTCGTCGTCTACAATCCGCGTACCTTGATGCGGCTTCGCGAAGCCGTCGGCGAAGAAATTGGCGCCAACTGCGACCTGAGCCATCTTTTCTGGCAGGGTTGCGATCCCGTTGAAGTGATCCATTTCCTTGGCAAGCAGGGCGCGCTCTTCCACGCGCACATGAAGGACACAGTCCTTTATCCGGAAAACCTGGCGAAATACGGCGTCCTGAACTTCGTGTTCGAATCGGCTGACCTCCCCATGGCTTCCGATGCTTTCCGCGTTGTTGGCTACGGTCACAGCGCGTCGCTCTGGAAGTCCGTCGTGCAGGCCTACATGGACGTGAGCTACGAAGGCATTCTCAGCATCGAGAACGAAGATCCCATTCTGAGCGGGGAAGTAGGCGTCGAACGCGCCGCCTACCTTCTCAAAAATGTTCGCGACGAAATTCTCAATACGTGAGGTGATTCGCCGCGAATTTGTGAAGTGGAAGCAGTCGCTTCTTAGGGGGTCGGAGTTTCAGCGTTTGTGTGAGCACTCGCAGCCTTCGTCAGGGCATGGCTTCAGCCATGCCGGAACAGAGGCTCTTTCCTTGCGGCTTCAGCCGCTGAGGACCGCATTTCCAGTTCTCACACGGCCTCTTCAGCCCCTGAACCGGCAACACTCATTCGATTGTTGATGGAACCGTATCCTAGGTCCAAAATACTGCGGAGTCACGAGGACCGTTGATGCCCCAGGTGATGCGCGCTCCCAAAACCTATGATGTCTGCATCATCGGCTCCGGTGCCGGCGGCGGTGTGGCTGCAAAAATCCTGACGGAGGGTGGCCTGAGCGTTGTCCTGCTGGAGGCGGGTCCACCGCTGAATCCCGAAAAAGACTTCAAGATGTTCGTGTGGCCGTATGAGTTGCCACATCGCGGCGTCGGCGTGGGCGGCAAAGCGGCGGAGAATTTCGGCGAATTTCTTGCCCCCAATGGCGCCTGGAAGATCGAAGGCGAGCCGTACACCTCCGCGCCCGGCTCCAATTTTCAGTGGTTCCGCTCGCGCATCGTTGGTGGGCGGACGAACCACTGGGGGCGCATCGCTCTGCGTTTTGCCCCGGTCGATTTCAAATCCAAAACGCGCGACGGGCTCGGCGAGGATTGGCCCATCTCCTACGAGGACCTCTCGCCCTACTACGACAAAGTGGAATCGTACATCGGCGTATTTGGCACCAGGGAGAACATCTCCAATGCGCCAGACGGCGTTTTTCTGCCGCCACCGAAGCCGCGCTGCAGCGAATTGTTGATCAAAAAAGCCTGCGACAAGCTCAACATCACTTGTATCCCATCGCGCCTTGCCATTCTTACCAAACCCCTCAATGGCCGGCCTGCATGCCACTACTGCGGCCAGTGCGGCCGCGGCTGTACCACCGCCTCGAATTTCAGCTCCAGCCAGGTGATGATTCCGCCCGCGCTGCAAACGGGACGGCTCACCATGCTCACGGGAGCGATGGCGCGGGAAATTCTTGTAGGCCCGGAAGGCAAGGCCACCGGCGTCTCCTACATTGACAAGGACACGGGCGCCGAAAAACGCGTAATGGCTCGCGCAATCGTCGTTGCCGCCAGCGCTTGCGAATCCGCACGCCTCCTTTTGAACTCCCGCTCTAAACTGTTTCCTGATGGGCTGGCCAATTCCTCCGGGCAAGTGGGACGCAATCTGACCGATTCCGTCGGCAGCAGCGGCTGGGGCCATGTGCCGCAAATGGAAAAGATTCCGCCGCACAATCACGACGGCACTGGCGGAATGCACATGTACATCCCCTGGTGGAAGTTCGATCGCAGAAATGAGTTTCCCCGCGGCTACCACATCGAAATCGGCGGGGGCAGGGAAATGCCCGGCGCAGGCATGTTTGACGACGTATGCGACGAATTCGAGGGCTACGGCGCGGAGCTAAAGCGCACCTGCCGCAAGCGATACGGCGCCAGCGTCGATTTCGCGGGGCGTGGAGAGATGGTGGCGAACCCGGACACCTACTGCGAAATCGATCCCGAAGTTGTGGATCAGTTCGGTATTCCCGTGCTGCGATTTCACTTCAAGTGGAGCGAATACGAAATTCGCATGGCCAAGGATATGCAAGAAACGTTCAAGGCGATTGTCGAAGCCATGGGCGGCGAGTACAAAACGAAAACGGATCTGGGCGGACAAAATCCCTTCGGCATCGAAGACGGCGGAAAAATCATTCACGAAGTGGGCACCGCCCGCATGGGCGCCGATCCCAGGACTTCCGTGTTGAATGGCTATTGCCAGGCGCACGACGTCAAGAATCTGTTCGTAACCGATGGCGCGCCGCTGGTAACCAATCCGGACAAGAACCCCACGTTGACGATTATGGCCCTCTCCTGGCGCGCCTCGGAATATCTATTGAGCGAGGCGAAGAAGGGAAAACTTTAATTCGGAAACAATGGTCTGGGAAAAGAATCACTGGTTAATTGGAGGCGATACCATAAATAGAATTCGGGAGGGCACGGCTTCAGCCGTGCCGAAAAGCTGCCGGAATTCAGGGGTTTTAACCCCTGAGGGGAGCAACATGGTCGGGAGAAGTATTTATGAGATTGGTGGCACGTAAAAAGGGGTAACCGATGCAAGGCATTTCACGTCGCGATGTCCTGAAAAACCTGGCTGCGGGCGCGGCCGCCGGCTCCGTTCTCCAACTCATTCCCGCGGAAGCCGCCGCCCTTGCCCACCAGATGGTGCAACAGGCGAAAGCGGCATCGGCAACGGGAAAGTACACGCCGAAATTCTTTTCCGCGAACCATTACGCAACACTCACGACTCTCTGCGACACCATCATCCCCAAGGACGAAAAGTCAGGCGGCGCCGTGGAGGGGGGCGCGCCAGAGTTCATTGATCTGCTCTGCAGCGAAAACGAGGAGTTTCAACTCCAAATCGGCGGAGGCCTGAATTGGCTGGACAACGCCTGCCGCGACCGCTACGAGCACACCTTTCTCGAGTCCACGCCTGCGCAGAAAAAAGAAATCCTTGATTTAATCGCCTATCGCAAAAACGCCAAGAGCGATCCCTCTCTCACCCAGGGAATCGCGTTTTTCGCCCGCCTTCGCCAAATGACCTGCGACGCCTTCTACACCAGCAAAATCGGCATCGCCGACCTGCAATACATCGGCAACACCGCGCTCGCCGAATTCCCCGGCTGCCCACCGATTCCCGAATCCTGAGAGTTGCTCCGTCGAAATGGAGAACCCCCGGAGAGATTGAGCCTCCCCTGAAGGCCAGGCAAGAAGTCGCGGCTCGCTTAAAACTGAGGCAAGCAGGTCGCTCGGTAGAAAATGTGAATCTGAAAATCGTCCGGCAGGCTCTCGGGATTCCCCTTGATGATCTTGTACTTCCAGGCGCGAGCCGTATCAACTGCAGCTTCATCGAGATGGGGCGAAAGCGATTTAACAACGCGGACGTTTGTGACGTCGCCTTTTGCGTTGACAGTGAGAGAAAGAATCATTTCTCCAGCGATGCCAGCTTTCCTGTCTTCCTCGGGATAAGGTGGCAGACGCCAATTTGGGTCATCCTCGGCGCTGAGGACCAAGCCCTTTTCGTTGCGAAGCCCGCAGGAGCTGCTGACCTCCCCCCGCTCAGAAATCGCGCCCGGACATTCTCTTGGGAAACCCCAACTAATCTTTACAGTGAGTGTTACTGGGGCGTGGAGTGGCGGCTCGTATTGCCACTGTTTCACGCTATCAATGGCAGCTTGGATAAGCTCTGGCGGGCCACTCAAAGGTTTAGCGTCCGAAACATGCCCATTAGCATCCACCGTGATACTCAACGTGACCTTCCCCTCAATCTTTTTCTTAAAGGCTTCGTTTGGGTACGGAGCAAAAGGCGAACCAATCAGCTTAGGCCGAGCTCCTGGCTGATTAGTATCTTGAATCGAGGGCGGGCGATCACTCTGTGCCCGCGCCGCCGGCTGATTACCAGTTGCGAGCAATGCCAGCGCGATGAAAAGGGGCACACACCAGAATCTCATCTTGCTCCCTCCAGCACTTTCGATTGTATATCGAAACAACCGCCCGCAACATTCTTGCCACGGCCTCACCCAACATAAATAATTCGGGAACGAACCGGCGAGCAACGGGTGATCAAGTTGCTTCCAGTTTGAGCGGAGCGGATGTGTCCAATTCGCCTTCCCAGCGGGCGATTACCGCGCTGGCTAGGCAATTGCCGATGACGTTAACCGCCGTGCGCGCCATATCAATCAGCGCATCCACGCCAAGAATGATGAAGATCGGCTCGGTCGGCAGATGAAATGTCGCGGACGTGGCCAGTAAAACGACGAGCACCGCGCGCGGCACGCCCGCCACTCCTTTACTTGTGAGCATGAGCGCGAATACCATAAAAAGTTGCTGCGTCCAGCTCATGGGCATGCCCGCGGCCTGCGCCACAAAAATGGAAGCCATGGCCAGATAAAGCGCTGAACCGCACAGATTGAAGCTGTATCCCGCGGGAATAACGAAGGCAACAATTTCCCGCGGCACGCCAAACTCCTCCATGGATTCCATCGCGCGAGGCAGCGCCGCCTCCGATGAGCTTGTGGCAAACGCAATCGTCGCCGGCTCCGCCACGTATTTCAGAAAACGCGCCAGCGGTATCCGCGCCAGGAACAGAATCGGCAGAAAAACAAACAAAAGGAAAACGAGCATGGCGCCCCACGCCGTGAAAAGCAGTTTCGCCAGCGGCAGGAGCACGCTCATTCCCATATGCCCGACGGTATACGCCATCGCGGCGCCCACGCCAATCGGCGCGTAGTACATCACAATATTCGTGAAGCGGAACATCGTCTGCGTCAGCGATTCCGCCAGACCCAACATGGGCTGCCGGTATTTTTCTGGCACACGTGTAAGCGCGATGCCGAAAAGAATCGCAAACACAGCCACCTGTAAGATCTGGTTGTCGCCAATCGCTTTGACAATGTTTTCCGGGAAAATGTGCAAGATAAAATCGTCCCACTTCAATGGCGCCGCGCCCATTTGCGCTTGTTCCGCAGCTACCGCCGGCATGACGAGCCCCACCCCCGCGTGCGTAAGGTTGATCGCGGCCACCCCGAGGAACAACGCAATCGTCGTCACCACCTCGAAGAAAACCAGGCTCTTCCAGCCGATGCGGCCGACCTTTTTCAGATCGCCATGCCCCGCGATTCCGGTAACAAGCGTGCCCAAAATCAGCGGCGCCACGATTACCTTGATTAAGCGCAGAAAAATATCGCTGAGCAGGCGCAGGTGCGCCGCGAATTGCGGGCGATCGATCCCGATCTCCAGCCCCGCGAGCATCGCAAAAAAGATCCAGAAAGTGAGCGACCGCCTGCGAATCCCCGCAACCGCCAAACAAAGCAATCCCGCCCAGCGCACCACGCTGAGCGCAACGTGCGTTGCGTGTGAGGGGAAAATCAGAAGTAACAGAGAACCTGCCGCGAAAAGTAGCAAGCCTGCCCGCAAAAACAGGGAATACTTCGTGGATTGTGCGTTGGCCAAAGCACGTCCTCGGTCTTAATTCAGAAAGGAGCGAGTGGCGCCATCATAGCCCGAGCCGCGCGAGCCGGAACACAAGATATTTGCGTCTGCAAATCGCGACTTGCCGCGCCAACGGAGCCGCTGCTATCGTAACCTCATGCCAAACATCAGCCACCTGGAATGTTCACGGTGCCACGGAACTCTTTCTGCCGATAAACCACAAACGGTTTGCCCGCAATGCGCCGGCGCGCTCTACGTCCGCTACGACCTTACGCCGCTGAAGGGCATTGCCCATCGCGAGCAAATTGCCAGGGCCACCTCTCCCACCGGATGGACCGGCATGTGGCGTTACCGCTGCGTCCTGCCCGATGTTGAGCCCGTCACATTGGGCGAAGGTTGGACGCCCATGCTGCGCAGCCGCCGCCATCCAAATGTGTTTCTGAAGGAAGAGGGCGCGAATCCCACGGGAAGTTTCAAGGCGCGCGGCTTGGCGCTCGGCGTGACTATGGCGCGCCATTACGGTTTGAAAAAACTCGCCGTGCCCTCCGCCGGAAACGCCGCAGGAGCGCTCGCCGCGTACACTGCTGCTGCCGCAATGGAAGCTCACATCTTCATGCCTAAAGATGTTCCGTTCGCCAATTACGTCGAAGCGGTTTTATACGGCGCGAAGATCACGCTGGTGGATGGCTTGATCTCCGATTGCGGCCGCATGGTTGCCGAACGCAAGGAAAAGGAAGGCTGGTTCGACATCTCCACGCTGAAAGAACCCTTTCGCGTGGAAGGGAAAAAGACCATGGGATACGAGCTGGTCGAACAATTGGGCTGGGAATATCCCGCCGCGGTCTTCTATCCCACGGGCGGCGGAGTGGGTTTGATCGGCATGTGGAAAGCGTTTGGTGAATTGGAAGAGCTCGGCTGGGTGCGTCCCGGCAAACGGCCGCGCATGATCGCGGTGCAGTCCGCGGGTTGCGCACCCGTTGTGCGCGCCTTTGAAAAAGGCGAAAAGGCCAGCCAGATGTGGCAGAACGCAGCTACATTCGCTTCCGGCCTGCGCGTGCCAAAACCCTACGGCGACTATATTATGCTGGACATTCTTCGCGAATCAGGTGGCGTGGCTGTTTCCTTCCCCGATGAAAAAATCCTTGCTTCGCTGAAAGATTGGGCCAAAAACGAGGGCATCTTTCTCTCCCCCGAAGGAGCCACGGCCACCGCGGCATACGACCATCTGCTAAGCACCGGCTACTTGAAGCCTGAAGACCGCGTCGTGCTCT
This sequence comes from Candidatus Acidiferrales bacterium, assembly GCA_963702915.1. Lineage (GTDB taxonomy): Bacteria > Acidobacteriota > Terriglobia > Acidiferrales > UBA7541 > Acidiferrum. The sequence continues at coordinate 2,553,465 of OY969770.1, read as the reverse complement.
TCAACACAGGCGCAGGACTCAAGTACACGGACGTAACCGCGCAAGCCGCAGGGCTACAACGCCCTCGATAAATGCCAACGGCTGCACACCGCGTACACGAATGCAAAGGAACAGGATGCACGCAAGTTTCATTTGATCTGCTATTGCTGCAGCTAGAATCGCAGCTTCGAGAGATAGTTGTAGCTATTCGCGATGGTCGCAAAAGCATCCTTCGGCGAATCGTGTTCCACGAAGTAATGTTGGATGCCCGCTTTGTCTGAGCTGGCGAAAATCCTTTTCCAGTCAATCACGCCGGAGCCCACATCCGCGATTTCGATCTCCTGATGAGGCAGTTTCGACACGTCAGTGTCCACCGATATTTTCGGCAGCTTCTTCATATCCTTGACATGTACCAGCGGGAAGCGACCCGGGTAGCGGTTGAAATAAGAAACGGGATCCTGGCCGGTGACGCAGAGCCAGCCAATGTCCATTTCCATATTGCAGAATTTCGGGTCCGTGGAATCCAGCAGAAAATCAAACGGGCGCTTGCCGCCTAACATTGGCTCTGGCTGAAATTCCCAGCTGTGATTGTGATAAGCGAACTTGATGCCGGACTTAGCAGAGGTCTCGCCGGCCTTATTGAATAGTTCCGCGACCCGCTTGTAGCCATCCGGCTGTTTACGCAAGTCTCCCGGAATCCCCGGACAAACGATGTACGTTTGCCCCATGATCTTTGCGGCCTCAATCGTTTCGGGCCACTGCTTTTCCACGACGTCGTAACCGACATGGCAGGAAACCGCGCTCAGCCCATCCTTGTCCAGGATGGCGCGAACGTCCTTCGGTGAATGGTTGAAAAGCCCCGCGAACTCGACTTCTTTGTAGCCCACGGAGGCGACTTTGGCGATGGTGCCCTCGAAGTCGCTCTTCATGGCGTCGCGGACGGTGTAAAGCTGCAGGCCCACTCTTTCAATTTGATGTGTGGCGGCGAATGTTTTGCCGGGAAGAGAAGCGAAAAAAGCTGTAGCAACGGATGATTCCAAAAAGGTTCTGCGGTTCATGCAATGCATTTTACTCCTTGAGGGAGCGAAGGGGAAAAGGGATTGACAAAAAAAGGGAGGCCATTCGAATAGCCTCCCCTCCTTGCTACTAGCTTTCTAGAACACAAACTTTAAGGCGAACTGCATGATGCGCGGGTCGTGCGATGAAGTGGCTGTCAGGAAGATGTCCGAGCCGAAGGAATGATTGACAGCGGAAAACTGCGTGTGGTTGAAGGTGTTGAAAGTTTCGCAGCGGAATTCGATGGCCATAGGCTCTCTTATAAGGAAGCGCTTGAAAAGGCCCATGTCGAAATTCGTGCGGTGTGGCAGGTTCAGCGAGTTGCGGCCGACATCCCCAAATGTCAGGCCAGTGGGAGCAGAAAAAGCGCAAGAGTTGAAGAGATAAGGCCCCGGGGCCGTTGAAGGCTGGCAAGCAGCCGCATGGGGGTCGCCCGTCAAGTCCGGGTGAGAGCCGGTGCCGACGCCATTACCAACGCCAGCGCTGTCCCCGTAGACGCTATTGGTGATGTTGATGGGCACGCCGCTTTGAAAGGTGGTGATGCCCGACCATTGCCAGCCGCCCAGAAATGTCTTCAAGAGCCCAGTGGACTTCTTGAATAACGGCAAATCGTAGACATAACTGAGATTTAAAATGTGCCGCTGGTCAAAGTTCGAGCTGGCGGTGTTTGCCCTCAAATTGTAGGAATCGACGAAGGTGGCGTCCCCGCGATCGGAAGAATCATCAATCGAGTGACTGTAGGTGTAAGCAGCCGTCAAACTGAGCGCACCAAAGGTGCGGCGCAAACTTGCCTGGAGGGCATTGTAGTGAGAGTTGGCCTCGGTTTCCAGGAGTTCAAGGCTCGAGAGTCCAACGAACGGCCGGAATGGATCGGCGTCGTTACCGCAGGCAACCCACAGGTTTGGTACGGCCTTGGAAGGTACCACCGTGCCATTGCCTAGACTTGCTGTTGTGGGATACCCATTCGCGTTGAGTCCGCCGAAATTCTGGCAATCGGCATTGGCAATCGCCTGACCCGGTGCAAACGGATTCGCCACCCCCATATCTCCGATGGACTCTAGTTGATTCAGGTCACGAGCGTCTGTGAGATGGGTGCCCTTGCTGCCGACATAAGAAAGGGTGGCCACAAAATGAGAAGGAAGTTCTCTCTGGATGTCCAGATTCCACTGTTGCACGTATGGCCAAATCGCCTTTGTTTCAATGATGGCTGGCGGCTCGTTGTTGACGGCGGATGGAAAGACCTGGGCACCCGCGCCAATGCACTCGTAGCCAGTATTGGGTGAAAGGCAAGGAGTCGCACTGTTGGGGCCTGTGGAAATAAGCGGTTGGCTGGCCGTGAGAACGCGGGGAGGAGTGCCCTCGAGAGATTCCGCATTGGCCTCATTTCCGTTGCCGTATTCGAAGAAGATGCCGTATCCACCACGGATTGCCGTTTTACCGTCTCCGACCGGGTCATACGCAAATCCGAGACGCGGGCCTGGATTGAAGAGGTGGCCCTTCATGCAACCAGGTTCAGAGGATCCTGCGATAGTTGCTCCCGGAAAAGCCGTCAGGATTGCGCTGGGAATCTGTGAAGTGCCACCCGATCCGCCGCATTGCACGAATCCCAGGAATGGATTGCCACTCCCCGGAATCAGGCTGCCATCGCTGGCAATCGTCGGGGCTGTACTCGCAGCTGCGTTGTACACAGCAGGATCAAAATTGAACGACGTCTTGGTGCGGTCGCGGTTGGTTTGGAACAAACTGACCCGCAAACCCAGATTGAGAGTTAAATGCTTATTGACGTGCCAGTCGTCTTGGAAATAGGGCTCGAGTATCTTATAGCGGTAGTAATACTTGACGATGGCACTGGTTTGCCCGTAAGAAGCGACGTTTCCCGTTAGGAAATCGGCAAACGAATTCCCGGTTGAGACCGGAGAAGTCTCGTCAAAGTTCAATTGACCGCCGAGACCGATGGAAGTCGGAGCATTCGGCTCGTTCTTCTGGATGGCAATGAACTCGGCGCCAAACTGGAGATTGTGAGAACCGACGATTTTCGTCACCGTGTCGCGGTAGCCGTAAGTGGGGTTGGAATTGATCCACGGCATGAACCCGGGGTTATCGCTGAACCCGCCTCCGTAGGCATTCCCGTTGGCAAGAGAGATCCCCGGCAGTTGGCCGCCGAAGCTATTATTGAAAATGCTCCCCATGGTGAAGCCCGATGGAACCTGATAATTACCAGTATTTACGAGGATGAGGTGGTCATCGGAATAGCTGGCGATGAATTCATTCAGCAATGTGGGTGAGAACGTGGCTGTCAGGTGGGCGACAAAACTGGTTCCGGGAGTGCCGATTTTGGTCTGCACCGTCGGAAAGGGGTTGCCCACGAAGCTGACCGTGGGGTCGGTGCTCGCGTAGGAATCGTGAATGTATCTCCCCATCAGGTGTACTTTCGAGGAAAAGTTTTCATCTATTTTTATCAGTTCCTGCCGCCAAGTGAGCGGCTCCACCGTTGAGCCAACGTAGAAAGAATTAGCACCGCTGCCGGTCGTGGGGGCCGGGATCAGCGCGTTCATGATCACTTTGGCATTGGGATCGATCGTGACGTTGTTGCCCGCGAAAGGCAGACCGGTAGTTGGGTCGACGGGGCATTCCGACCCCGGGCAAACGTCGTTGAAATTTCCGCCGCGTTCGGCGGTTGAGGGAACTTGCTGGTTGAAGGTGAAAGGGTTGCGTTCGCGGCGCCATTCCTGCGACCAGAAGAAAAAGGTCTTCTCCTTGTTCTTATTGTAATGCCCGGGAATGAAGACTGGCCCGCCAATCACGTAGCCGAAGTCATGCTTTTTGTAGCCGGGTCTGGCATTTCCCGCGGCATTATCGAAAAAATCGTTGGCGTTGAACATGTCATTGCGCAGGTATTCGAAGACGTCGCCATGGAAGTCCTTTGTACCGGACTTGGTGACGACTTCGATGTTGCCGGAACCGTTGCGGCCGTAAAGCGCGCTGTAATTTGAAGTGAGGACGCGGAACTCGGCGATGGCATCCAAATTCGGAAAAACATCCAAGGTGTCGTTCGAGCCGGTATCCATGTTATTGGCGCCATCAATCTGCCAGTTGTTGTACTCCTCCCGGCCGCCATTGATGCTATAGGAGATATTTCCATTCAGCCCGACTTGGCCCGTATCCCGGCCCGTTTGATTGCTCACGCCGGGGACCAGGGTGACGAGGCGCGTGAAGTCCCGGCCATTCAATTCCAGCTGGCTGATCTCTTTTCCAGCAACCACCCCGGAGAGATCGGACGATTGTGTTTCCACCTGGGCAACGCTCGCCCCCTCAACAATAATGTTTTCAGTCATCTGGCCTACCTCGAGCGTTACGTCCACGCGGGCCTTCTCCGACACGCGCACGGTAATGCCCCTGGCTGAAAACGACTTGAACCCTTTGGCGCTGATCACTAGATCATAGGTACCTGCCGGCAAGGCCCCCGCGAGATAATCGCCATCCTCGTTCGTGGTGAGAGCGCGAGTCAGCCCGATTGCGGTGCTGGTGACCTTTACATCAGCACCGGCGATGACGGCCCCGGAAGCGTCGCGGACAGTGCCCGTAATGGACGCTGTCTCTTGCCCCATAACGAGCGACGGGAGCGCGAATAGCAGAAGAGTTGCCGCAAAGAGCAGGATCAATCGCGGCTTCCAAGTGTGGCCCGAGAAATCAATGTGTAGCTTCACGCTGTGACCTCCAGTAGATTGAAATTTCTACCGACTTTTCGCTTTGAAGGATGCGTTGACGAGCGCCAGGCAGTCGAAAGGATGGTCGCACGGACCAAATACTCCGAGGCCTAACCACTCGCCGGGGCACCCCCAGTCCCCGACTCTTGCACCGGCCTGCCCAGAAGGGCGTTATTAAATCGAGTTAATACGCTAGAATTCTGAAAGTGTCAAGGCCAAAATCTCTGCGCCGGCAATCCTTCCTGAACGGGGGTCGCCAGCAGCAAGCATCCCACCGGCCTGCGTGTTCAACAGAAGCACTTGAGGGAAGGGCGGAACTGGCGGAAACTGGGAACCGATGAGCCAGCAGCGATTGATAAAGATGGCTTCCCTGACTTTCGCACTGGCTGCGTGTGCGATTTGTTGCAGCAGCATGATGGGTGAGGATGCGGCTGCGGCCGCCAGCCCTCAGGACACAGCCGATCAGGCGCGCACCTGGTTTCAGCAAGGGCAATCGGCGATGCAGGGGGGCGATCTTGATGCCGCGGAAACCGCCTTTCGCCGCGTGCTGACTGTGAACCCGCGTTCGGCAGCTGCCTACTCCAATCTCGGCGTAATCGCCATACGCCGGAAGGATTGGGATGGGGCACTCCAAATGCTCAAAAAAGCCGAGCAGCTCGAGCCGCACGTAGCAGGCATTCGTCTCAACATCGGCCTCGTGGAGTACCGGCGGGGCAACTATGCCGCTGCCATTGCGCCGCTTGCGAGCGTGGTTCGCGATCAGCCGGATTCGCAACAGGCGCGCTATTTGCTCGGGCTCTGCAAATTCTATTCATCGGATTTTGCGGGTACGGTAAAAGCGCTCGAACCATTATGGCCGCAGAAATCTACCGACGTGGCGTACCTGTATGTTTTCAGCATTGCTGCCAACAATGCCGGACGAAAGGATTTGGACGAAAAAGCGCTGGCCCAGCTCCTTGCTGTAGGTACCGACACTCCCGAGTTTCATCTCATCCTCGCCAAGGCCTATCTCAACCATAAGGATTATAAGGATTACGACAAAGTCTTCTCCGAGCTGAATCTTGCCAGCAGCGCCAAGCCCGGCCTGCCCTTCGTTCATTTCTATACCGGATTCGCTTACATGCGCACCAATCAATTGGATCGCGCGGTGGAGGAATTTCTGAAGGACATCGCCATCGAGCCCGACGTGGCCGATAATTACGAGCAACTCGGCATGATTTACGCGCGCATGGGGCGGGAGTCCGACGCAGAGAAAGCCTTCCGCGAGGCCATCCAGCGTGATCCGAACTCGGCCGGTTCTCACTTCGGATTGGCGAAGCTTCTCATGCAAAACAAGAAGTACGACGAGGCTTTACGCTCCATGGACATTGCCGTGCATCTTGCGCCAGACAGTCAAAACGTCCATTATGTGCGCGGCCAACTGTTAAAGCGTATGGGGCGCGAGGACGAAGCCCAGGCCGAAATGGCCAAAGCGAAAAAAATTCTCGACTCCGCGATTGCAAGCGACCGTGCCGCCGTAGAGGAACAACGCGTGCCCGATCCTGACCGCGCCAGGGAACCGCAGTAACAAAACCCTGCGCCGCTTTCAAATCATCTGTATGGGAGGAGGCTGCCAGGGACCGCGCGCCTGCTCCAGCGCTTCGGCAACCGCGAGCAGCAGTTCTTCTTCATGGGGCCGGCCGATCAACTGGACGTTAATCGGCAAGCCCTCAGGCGATTTTCCAAGCGGCAGAGAAATCCCTGGGAATCCCGTCAAGTTCAGCCACTGGCAATAGCGCATCGTGTCCCGGTAATTGTGTGCGTCTCCTGTGCGATAATTGCCCGCGCCGTGCGCAAAGGCCGGCGCCGAAGAAACCGGCGAGAGCAGAATGGGGACGTCCTTCATCTGGCGCAGAATTTCCGCCCTCACCAAATCGCGATTCGTGCATGCGGCCATGAACGATTCGAGCGTAACCGCGGGCTCCGCTGCCGTAATCGCCAGATACTCGCGCAACATCGGGCTCAACAACTCCTCCTGGCCCTTCGTGCTGTGGCGAATCAGATCCCCAATCACAGGACCGAAGAAAAACCACCACAATTCCAGTGCTCGATCCAGGCCCTGCAACGCAAACGGCTCGATGCGGAAGCCTTGCTCACCCAGAAGCTGACCCGCCCGGACGACTGCGGCGCGCGTTTCAGAAGTGGCCTTGCCAAGCGCCTCGCTCTCCAGTATCCCGATTCTCAGACCGTGCAATTCCTCGGGAAGGACACGGCCCAAAGGCACAGGTGCGGAGAGCGCGTCCCCGGCATCAGGACCCGCCATCACCTCAAACAGCGCGCGAACATCGGCGACGCAACGCGCCATCGGACCCACGACGCCAATCCACGAGAAAGCGCCCGCCCCTGGCGGAAAGTGTCCTGTGGCCGGAATGCGGCCCGGCGTGGGTTTCAGTCCGCAGACGCCGCAAAAATGCGCAGGCGCGCGAATCGAACCGCCGCCATCGCTGCCCACACCGCCCATCGAACAGCCGCTGGCAATGGCCGCCGCCTCTCCCCCGCTGGAGCCACCCGCCGATTTGGAAGGGTCCCAGGGATTTGACGTTTTGCCCGTAACGCGATTGTCCGTTTCGTAGGCCATCAGAAATTCTGGAGTATTGGTATTTCCCAGAAGAATCGCGCCTACGGATTCCAGTCTTGCCACCAACGTCGCGTCACTCGCCGGCACATATTCTTTGCGCAAAAGTGAGCCCGCCGGGCACGGCCACCCGGCCACATCAATGCACGATTTGATGGTCAGCGGTATGCCGGTCAGCGTTCGCAACGGCTCACCATGCTGAATGGCTGTCTCGGCCTGTCGTGCCCGCGCAATCGCAGATTCCGCGTCCAGGTACACGAATGCATTCAGCTTGGGCTGGAGAGACTGGGCGCGCTCCAGATGTGCCTTCACCACTTCAACCGGTGAAATTTCTTTCCGGCGGAATTTTTCGAGAGTTTCCGCGATGGAGAAATAGTGGAAAGCAGCCATGGGGCTCCTTCAGCAAGGTAAAGCGCTGCGGTTTTCTGGTCAAGGGCGAGCCCGGCCTGCTGCAGAAAACCAGCATAAAAACGGTTGACGACCGTCTGCGGAGCCAAGACAATCGAAAGGAGAATGGGCGGGGTCACATTCACGCAATGTCGCGCGTCCGGAAAGAACAGTCCTTCATGGATTTCACAAAATTCAGTTCACGCTTTCGATTCCTTGTTTCGAGTGCGTTTCTCGTTTTGTTTGCGCTTGGTTCCATGGCGGTGTTGCGGCTGAAGGCTACGCAATCTTCCGGTGCCCAGAAGCCCGGAGCCGTTGCCACCAAGAGCGCCCCCGCCGAGGCGTTACGCCAGAATTCACTCGGTGTGGCCTACCTGAACCAGCAAAAACCTGCCGAAGGACAAAAATATTTCGAGCGAGCCCTGGCGGCCGACCCACAATTCGCCCAAGCGAAAATGAATCTTGGCATTTCTTTCCTCGGCCAGCAGAAAATCGAGCAGGCCCGCGCCGCTCTCGAGGAGGCGGCCGCAAATCTTCCCCAGGATCCCTATGCCTGGTACAACCTGGGCCTCACCTATAAGGACGCAGGCGATCAGGAAAAGGCCATCGCCGCTTTTCAGCACGTGGAAAAAATCGTGCCCGAAGAGCCTGATGCTTACTATTTTGAGGGATTCATGAACGCGCAATTGCAGCGTTACGACGAGGCCATTGCCGCTTTCAAGAAGGCCCTGGCGCTGGCTCCCTATCATGCTTCGGCGCAATTCGGGCTCGCGCGCGCCTATCAGCGGAAGGGCGACGCCGATTCTGCTCGTGAGAGTATGAAGCGCTTCCAGAAGATCACGACTGAGCATCTCGGCACTCCATTTGGCGCCGGCTACGGCGATCAAGGTAAATTCTCTCTCGCGGAATTTGTTCATGGAACCGGCACCACGGCCCCAAAGGAAATTCCCGTTCAATACACCCAGGAGCCACTTGCCAAGCGCGTCTCTTCAGCTGCAATCCTGGGTCCCAGCGCCGGCGCGTGCTTTCTGGATTACGACGGAGACGGCAAGCCCGATCTTTTCCTGGTTGGCGCGGGCGAGGGCAAGAGCCGCCTGCTGCACAATCTTGGTGAGGGCAAATTCGAGGATGTGACGGAAAAAGCGGGTCTGGGCAGTGTCGGTTCGGGACTCGGCTGCGCTGCCGGCGATTTCGATAGTGACGGCCACACTGATCTGGCCGTTTGCGAATCGGCCGGAGTGCGTCTTTTCCACAACGATGGGAATGGCAAGTTTGTGGACGTCACAGAGAAAGTCGGGATTCGCCGCGAAAAAGGCTGTGTCGCCGCCACTTTTGTGGACTACGACCACGACGGCGACCTGGATCTCTACCTGACCATGGCACCCGGCGGAGAAACTCCCAAGAACCGCCTGTGGCGCAACAACGGAAATTCCACCTTCACCGACGTTTCCGAAGAATCCGGCATGGGTCTGGATGCGAGCGGCGGCGGCGTCGCCATGACGGACTTCAACAACGATCGCGCCATTGATTTTGTCGTCGCCGGTGGAGCGCACGGCGCCGCCATTTTTCTGAATCCACGCGAAGGAAAATTCAACCCGCTCCCCGGGATCGATTTTGCGAAAGAAGGATTACCTCCCGCCGTCGGGGTCATCGCCTTCGACTTCGACAAAGACGGCTGGATGGATCTGGCGTTTACACACGCCGGCCCGCCGGGACTTACCCTGTGGCGCAATGTTCAAGGCAAGAAACTGGAGCGCGTGCCACTCCCCGATCTTGGCTGGAAGCGAGGTTGGGGCCTCACAGCACTCGATTACGACAATGATGGCTGGCTAGACCTCGCGGCAGTTGGCGAATCCGCTAGGGGTGGCGAAATCCGTCTGCTGCGCAATTTGGGCGACGCCGGCTGGGCCGATGTCACCAAGAAAACGCAACTCGATAGCGTCAAGCTGAACCAGCCGGCGGCCATCGCTCTTGCCGATCTGCGAACGAATGGAAGCCCCGATCTGATTGTCACGCAAGCGGGCGGCGGTCCCATCCTACTCGAAAATATCGGGGCCAACAAAAACAACTGGATGCAGATTGACTTGAAGGGCTTGAACGACAACAAAAACGGGATTGGCGCCAAAGTGGAAATCTTTGCGGGAGAGCTTTATCAAAAATGGGAAATCACTGGCGCTTCCGGTTACCTCAGCCAGAATTCCCCGGCGATGATTGCCGGACTCGGCAGCGAAAAAGCCACGGACGTCGTGCGTCTCTTGTGGCCCACCGGAGTGCCGCAGGACGAAGTGAATCTCGAAGCCAGGAAAGTCCAATCCATCAGCGAACTCGACCGCCGCGGCAGCTCCTGCCCCATTCTCTTTTCCTGGAACGGCAAGGAATACGAATTCATCGCCGACATGATCGGTCCCGCCGTTGTTGGACATTGGGTCGCTCCCGGGGAGCGCGACGTCCCGGATCCCGACGAATACCTGAAAGTTCCCGCCAAAAGTGCGCAACCGAAAAACGGCATGCTCAGTTTCCGCTTCCTCGAGCCGATGGAAGAGACCGTCTATCTGGATCAGGTGAGCCTGTTGGCCATCGATCATCCCGCGAATGTCGAGGTCAACCCCAACGAGCGCTTTGTCAGCGCGCCCCCTTTCCCGGAATTTCGCGTCATTGCCACGCAGAATGCGCGATTGCCGGTTGGCGCGTGGGACGACCAAGGCCACAACGTGCTTCCCCTGATCGCCAGGCGCGACCGCAAATACGTCACGCAGTTTGACGGCCTGCCCTACACCGGGTTCGCCAAATTGCACTGGCTCGAACTCGATTTGGGAACTTGGGACGCGGCCAAACCACTGCGCCTGATAATCGATGGCTATACCGACTATTTCACTGCGACTTCCATGTATGCCGCCGATCAGGCCGGCATCAAGGTCATCGCACCATACGTGGAAGCGCAAGATGCCCGTGGTAATTGGGTGCGCGTCGTCGAGGATATGGGATTCCCCGCCGGGCTGGAGCGCACGATGGTGACGGACCTTAGCGGCAAAATTCCCGCGGGCACGCGGCGCATCCGCATCGTCACCAACCTGAAAATTTATTGGGATGCCGTGCGCATTGACCAGACCCCCGAGTTGAAGGAGCTTCACGTCAACGAAGTGCCACTGGCCACGGCGGACCTGGAATTCCTGGGCTACCCGCGGGAGATTCGCCTGCATCCGGCAAGCGACATGGTGTATTCCTACGCGCGCCGCAGTCCCACCGGGCCGTACGCGCGCGCCGCCGGTAACTACACCCGCTATGGCGACGCAAAAGCTCTTCTCAGCGCTCCCGACGACAAGTTCGCCGTGTTTGGCTCGGGCGAAGGCGTCAAACTCGAGTTCGATCCGCGGCATCTGCCAAAGCTTCCCGCGAATTGGGTACGCGACTATTTCTTCTATGCCAACGGTTTCGAAAAGGACTTGGACTTTTATGCGGCCAATGCTTTCACTGTAGAGCCGCTTCCAAAGCATGGTTTGTTTTCCTATCCGTATCCTGAAGGCAAAGACTACCCGCTGGACGCGGATCATCTGGGATACGAATTGGAGTGCAACACTCGCTCGCGCTCAGACAAACTGCCGGGCAATTTGCGTTACGCGTATCCCGCACCGAAGTGAGGGAAACAACATGGTGAGAAGCGGCATCATCACGATCCGCGATGTAGCTCGAGAAAGCGGCTACTCCGCGTCCACCGTTTCCATCGTGTTGAACAGCGCTCCACTCTCCCGCTACATCCCCTCAGAAACGAAAACACGCATCGAAACCGCGGCCAAACGCCTCGGATATCGTCCCAATCCGCTCGCGCGTTCGCTGCGCAGCCAGCGCTCCAACATCGTTGGCGTGATGGTATTCGATATCACCGATCCATTCTGCACGCCCATCCTTCGCGGCTTGGAAAACGCGCTTTATCAAGCGAGTTATCTGTCGTTGCTCGCGGACGCCCACAACGAGCCGCACCGCTTCGAGCGCTACCTGGAGATGTTGCTGGACCGGCGCGTCGAGGGATTGATCGTCATTGCCAACTGGCTGGTCACCGATATCAAGCTGCTTGCGGATTTAACCGAACGGCAGGTGCCTACAGTCGTGGCTGGAAGAGAATTTCAACTTGAAAAGGTAAGCACGGTTTCCGTGGACAACGAAGGCGGCGCCAGCCTGGCGCTCGAACACCTCTACCGGCTGGGCCACCGCGAAATCGCCTTTCTGCGCGGGCCGAAAGCGCTCAGCAGCAGTGGCCAGCGTTGGAAAGGAATTCGCGGTTTCGCGCAATCCGCGGGCCTGACCCTCGATCCGAAGCGCATCGCAGAATTGCCGGAATCGCTCGACGCCAATTCCAGTTTTGAAGCGGGAGCGCATCTGACTGGCGAACTCCTGCGCCGCGGCAAACCCTTCACGGCGCTGATGGCTTTCGACGATGTCACAGCCTTGGGCGCATTGCGTGCCTTGAAGAAAAAGGGGTTGCGCGTCCCTGAAGATTGTTCCGTGATTGGCTTCGACGACGTGGCCCAGGCCAATTTAAGCGTGCCTTCGCTCACCACGGTTCGTCAGCCCATGGAAGCCATGGGCGCGATGAGCGCGGGGATCGTTCTGGAAGCTATCAAAGTGACGAATCAAACTCGCGATATCCCCATCGTGCGCCGAAAAATTCCCGCGGAACTTGCCGTCCGCGAATCCACCTGCGCTGTGAAATAAAACCGCAAGCGATCACGCTCCCACAGACACCCAGCTTCGTTTCTGCGCACTCTCGGCGATCGCTTCGCAAAGCAGCAATTCCTCGTGACCGGTCTCAAAAGTAGGAAAGGTCCGCGGCGCGCGAAAATCACCACCAGCGATATAGGCGTAAAAATCCTTGAAAAGCTGCACAAAAGTGTCCGGATAGCCTTCGGGATGGCCGCCCGGATAAGCCGCATAACCGCGGGATTCCGGCGATTGCAGCGCCGGATCTTTCGGCAGCACCTCGCTAGCGCGCTCGCGGCGCCCAATCCACAGACTATTGGGCGATTCCGAATCGAAGGCCAGCGAAGCCTCGGAGCCATCAATCTCAAACCACAAACGCGCCTTCCGCCCCGCGCTGACTTGCGACACCGTCATCACCCCGTGCGCGTCGTTTTCAAAGTGCAGCAGCACGGATGCGTAATCGTCCGTCGTCATCAGCACTTCCGTGGTCTCCGCTGCGCCTGCTTTCTGAAAAGTTTCCACGCGTCCCTTGGGCTTGCGCCGTGTCGGGAGAACCGTGGCCAGATCTGCGCAAAGTTCGGAGACCTTGCTGTTGGTCATCCAGGCCACCAAATCAAGCCAGTGTGTGCCGATGTCAGAAACGGCGCGCAGTTCGCCGCCAATCTTTGCATCCAGCCGCCAATTCCAGTCCGTGGGAAAGAGCAGCCAATCCTGCAAAAAACTGCCATGCACCAGCCGCACCTGCCCGATCGCGCCCTTGCGAATTAGCGCGCGCGCCTCCTGGCACAGCGGGTAGTAGCGCAGATTGTAGGACACTGCGCCGACGCGCCCCGTTTCCTTCGCCAGCGAAACCAGCGCAGCGGATTCCCGTGAATCCAGTGCCAACGGTTTTTCGCACATTACATGTTTGCCGGCGCGAAGAAGCTGGCTGGCTTCCTGGAAATGCTCGTTGTTGGGCGTGCACAAATGCACCACGCGAAGGGACGGATCAGCGGCAAGCTCTTCTAGCGAGGCGTAGGCCCGCGGCAATTCCAGCGCATCGCGAATAGCCTTGGAGCGCTCCGGTGTGCTTCCCAGCACGCCTTGCACGGTAATCCCCAGCCGCCGCAAGGCATCCAGATGCGCGCGGCCAACAAATCCCAGCCCGATAATGGCTGCGTTGATGTTCTTCATGAAGACTCCTTGTGGATCGACTGCTCCCAAGAGTAATCCATCCCCAGGGCGCACAAAGTTAAAAATGGAAAACCCTCTCGCGAACGCCTTTCAGGGTTTGGCCGGCGGCCGGAAGGCTTCGGGAGGATCCAGATCGCATTGTGACCAGAAGGAATCGCGTGTCATTGCGCCGCTGGTCACTCTTTGAATATCAGGTAGCGTGGCCGCGACGATCCCGCCGTCTGCCGCGTCAAAAATCACCACCACTCCATCCGGTGGAGGGTTCGTGCCGGCGGTTTCCTTCATGCCCTTCTCAAACAGTGCCAGCGCATAGCTGAGCCGTACCGCGGGCCCTGACTCCTTCGGGTTCTGCGAAACCATCTGGACCGTGTAGATCTTCACATTTTTGCCGCGAAGCCCCGCCCAATCGCCGGGAAACGTGCTGGCTTCTTCGCGCTCGATGCGAAACCCGGCGAATCTCGCCTCCGGCCCCGCGCTGGACGCCTGCAGCCTTTCTGCAAGTTTCTCCGGCAATTCCACGGCGTCCCGTTGCACATAGCCTCGCGAATCACCGGAGATGGTCACATGAATCCAGCCGCGTTCCTCGTCCAGGAATTCAAACTCGTCGTTCGCCGCCGCTTGAAACAGCACATGGGCGTTCTCCGCTCCCTTTGCATAAACGGGCGTGCCGTTGTTTTTCACAATCACAAGATTCTGGGGGTGGGCTTGATTGCGCTGAATTTCCTGCAGGCTCTGAAGCTCCGTCGTAAGCTGCTTCATGTGTCTTTCCGCGGTTTCGCGTTGCATGCGAAGCTTGGAAATCTCATCGGGCGTCCGCGCCGTTTCCGGCATGGGGCCGGCAATGATCGCCGCGGCTTGCGCTCCGGGAATGCCCGATAAATCCAGCTTGGGGAGTGGCGCCTGCACGGTGGAGCGGCCCGACGCAGTCTGGACCCCGCTCTTGCCAGTGAGTTTTTCTTGTAGCCGATCCAGGAAATCGAGTTCGAGCCGCCCATTGGACGGCAAGACCTCATATCCTGATTTGGCGGCATCGCTGTCCGCATACCATGCCGTGATTTTGGCGGAGAGTCTCACCACGGTTGCGCCCGCGTCCCCAGGCAGCAATTCAATGTTGAATTGATAGAAACCGCGCTCGTAGCGCTCCAGCGGCTTCGCCCCTGTGGCGACAAAACCTTCCAGAATCGGCAACTTTTGTCCCGAGTACCCTTGCAATTCCCGCAGCGCGCGCTCCACTTCATCCTTCGGCCGCGCATAACTACGCGCATAGGGAACAGCTTGACCTGCCGTAACCCCCGCCCAACAACACAAAAGCAATATTCCAACTCCAACCGGCCTGACCCATCCCATCGCATGCCTCAAGGTATCGGCTCCAGATGCTCTTCGTAGACCCAACCGCGTTGTCCCTCCGGCGTTTCGATTCCCAGCCAGTGCGGCGAAACGATCAGCACGATCACTTCCGTGTACGCCGTTAGCGTCTTCAGATTGGCAGCTGATTGGAACGGCGCCGCTTTCAAATCCGCACCGGGTGCTTTGATGCGGCGTTCCAACTCATGCCGCAAATCTTTCACTTGCTGCTCAAGTTGTTGTTCCGCCGATTCCGCGCTGCCCAAGCGGGCCCCTTCACCCTCGCGCTGCCGAACATAAGTCTGGCGAACGAGTTCCGCGCTTTCTTGCCGCCGCTTGGTTTCCGCTGCCTCCTGAGTGGCCTCTTGCGCGGCGTCAATGCGATCCTTGATCTCCTGCATCTCGCTCCTTTCCACCGAGCCGTCGGAGGCGTGCATTACCCGGCGCGAGGACTCCACGTAAACGGCGTCAATCTTCACCCGCGTACGTTCGGCGTTCACCGGAATCACCACATAACGAACCGCGATGGTGCCCTGGTCGCCGCTGTCCACAAAATGCCGCGGCGCGATCACATCCTTGCGAATCTTGTAATAGACTTCGCCGGGCCCTTGCCAGGGATCAAACAGCGGCGTGGATTCCACGGATTCCGCCCCAGTCAGCGTCGGCTCTTTATCAAAGACCAGCGTGCCATGAATAATCTGATCGCGGCTCACGCCCATAACTGCCTGGCGCACCTCGTCGGGAGTCGCCGCGAATTCACGCATGATGCCCGGCGTCGTGAGAGCCGTGTTTCGCGAAGCCAGCAAAGGGCTCGCACAACATAGGATCAAAAGAACCAAGGCAAGCAAGATTCCCACGCGATCGGAAATCCAGGTCCGCCGGGAGAAGAAGCCTTCGTCTCTCGTGAGCGCCATGCCACCTCCAAGTTCTTACTTTGTTACCTCCAAATCTTTATTTCTGTCAAATCCGCACGCAGCTCATTTTGCGAAGTTTTTGCGGTACTAAAACCCCTCGAAAGGATTTTTTTGCTGCTCTTAAGAAAATACTTGCATTTGACATGGAACTAGGAGTAGCATCCCCGGCGGTTCAGGGACCGGGAAATTCGCCGCCTTCTTCGTGACGGAAAGAGGAGCGAATCTTTCGGCGGGTAGAGTGGAGCACCATCAATTCGAGAATCCTTGCGCTAACGGGGTACGCAAAGGGCTCTCCCGGTTAGGTGTCTTCGCACGCCATTCCCTTCGCGCCATGGAAGACTAAGAACTTGATGTCTGCTCGACGTTGGTGGCTTAAACGTTTAGAGGAGGCAGTATGCTTTGCTGGTGTCCTTTTGAGGGGAAGGGCAGTCGGATGGGAGTAAGGACTGCTCTGTTGTCTTGTTTCTTGTTGCTCTTTGTATTGCTCGTAAGTTGTAGTCCGGCATCTGCTCTACCTGCCTTTGCCCGGAAATACGGCATGCCGTGTTCCGCCTGCCATGAAGCTTGGCCGATGCTGAGCCCCTTTGGTCAGCAATTCAAAGACAACGGATACCAGATGGGGAACGATCGTGATGCCCCCATCTTCCAGCAAGCTGCCTATTGGCCGGTCACCTTCCGCATCACGCCCATCTGGCACCGGGAGAGTACGAACAGGGCGCAAGTGGATGGCTCGAACGGCCCCGGCGGGAATGAGGCCACGGTTACGACTCATGGTTTCGACTGGAGCGGTCTGGACTTCCATACCGGCGGCACGCTTGCCAAAAATTTCTCCTTCTATGTTTTGCCTTCTTCCGACAATACTGGCGCTTTTCACTTTGAGTCCGTCTGGGCGCGCATGGACAACATCGGGGGCAGTTCCTGGTTCAACATCAAGATGGGAAAGTTTGAACTCGACAACCTCCTCTCAGAAAAGCGCATTCTCACCCTCACCAATGAAGCCGGCGTTTACCAGAACTATCACTTCCAACCCGCCACCGAAACTCCTGGCTTCTACACCTTTGGCATCGGCGATAACCAGGATGGACTCGAGTGGATGGGCCATTCCAAAGACGATCGCACTCGTGTTTCTGCCGCTTTACTCAGTTCCAATGATGGCTCGCCGGGACTCCCGACCAACCGCGGATATGGCGGATACTTCGCCGCCAGCCACGCCTTTGAAGTCGGAGGCCTGGGCTTGCAACGCGTTGGTGCGTTCGCCTATCTTGGCGAAGCGCCCACCTATTATCAGTACAACCTCACGACTACCGCGACCGTGGGTACGGACCTCGCCGGTAACCCGGTCACTTCTACCACCACCACGCCCTATTCCGGCACCGGCATTGGAAACAAAGGCTTCCAACGCTACGGCCTGATCGGCATGTGGTACATCAAGAAGTTCGATATCACCACCATCTATTTCCATGGCGTGGATAACGCCTATTTGGGACTCAGCCTTCCCTCAACCGGCTCCTTGCCCAATGGCGCGCACTCACCAAGTTGGAACGGCGGTTTGTTTGAGAGCCATTACATGTTCAACCCGCAATGGATCCTCATCAATCGCTACGAACTGATCCGCATGTCCCAGCAAGCTCTCCCTGTCGTGGCCGGGCCCTACGTCCCGGGAGTAAGTGTCCCCACTTCCAGTTTCGGGAACATGGATGTCCTGACCTTTGGGATGCGCTACTACCCCTTCATCTCCAGTCGCGCCGGTTTTGCCTATCACGCGGAATATTCAATCCTGCGCCAGCGAAACGTCTCCCCGGTGACCGGATCAGACTTAACCAGCAGCAGCTTGTTGGCCGGCTTTGACTTCGCGTTCTGAGGGAGAATGACGATGCTGAACATCAAGAAACTTTGCTTGAATGTCGCTCTAACGCTCATTCTTCCTGTCGCGGCTTTGGCTCAGGGGGGAGATCAACCTGCCCCGCAGCCGTCGAAGCACATGGAATCGCACATCGGGAACTTAACCGGGCACTCCGAGGCGGGGGCGCAGTTGTACTACCGCTATTGCTGGGGCTGCCACGGAGCGCGCGGCAACGGCGATGGCGAGAACGCTCCCTACGTAACTCCGCAGCCGCGCAATTTCGTTGCGGGGACTTTCAAGTGCCGCTCCACGCCAACGGGCATGTTGCCGTTGGATTCGGACCTCTACAACACGCTTGGGCGCGGCTTCAACTTCACCAACATGCCTTCGTGGGCAGCGTTGACGGCCCAGAACCGCGCCGACCTGGTCGCCTTCATCAAAACGTTTTCAGCCCGCTGGGTCACAGAAAAGCCCGGCGACCCGATTCCGATTCCGGCCGAGCCGAAGCTCACCGTCGAAAGCATTAAGCACGGTGGCGTGTTGTTCCAGAAGCTGGAATGCTGGAAGTGTCACGGCCAGGAAGGACGCGGCGATGGTCCATCCGCCTCCACGCTGACCGACAGCAACGATCAGCCCATCCGTCCCTACAACTTCACTTCTTCAAACCGCTCCAAGTGCGGTAGAACGAATGCGGATCTGTACCGCATTTTCATGACCGGCCTTGACGGCACGCCCATGCCTTCCTTCGCGGATGTGGTTAAACCGCAGGATGCGTGGGACCTGGTGCACTACCTACGCACCTTGCAGGTGAACAACGCAAGCCCGGAACTTGCCCTCTGGGAGACCACACCCGAAGGGAAAGTAATAGTAAGCGCCAAGAAGGTCGAGAATACCTACACTGGCTCTGGAGTTAAGCCGTAGCCCAACAGCTTTTGCAGTTCAGGAGGATTGAGTAATGCAAACCAAGCATGTAGTGATGGCAGGACTGGCCCTGCTTGCTGCTTCGGCCGTGGCATATGCCGGACCGAGCGGCGGCACAGTCAATGGCAAAGTGACCTACGAGGGCACACCCGCCAAGATGAAACCGATTGATATGTCCAAAGAACCTTCCTGCGCCAAGATGTATGCGACTCCGCAACTCGGGGAAACCGTCGTAACCGGCTCAGGTAACAGCCTGGAAAACGTGGTCGTTTACGTTTCCGCGGGGGCGCCGGACGATGCTGCTCCTTCCAATGCGGCCACTTTTACCCAGAAGGGTTGCCGGTATATCCCCCACCTGCTGGCCTTCCACGTCAATCAGGAACTCAAAATCACCAACGAGGATCAGACCTCGCACAACATTCACCCGTTGCCGAAGTTGAACCGCGAGTGGAACAAATCGCAACCCCCGGGAACGCCGCCCATCAGCGAAAAATATGACAAGGCGGAATTCATCCCCGTGAAGTGCAACGTGCATCCCTGGATGCACGGCACCTTTGCGGTCTTGAAGAACTCCCACTTCGCCGTGACCGGCGATGGCGGCTCGTTCTCGTTGGCAAATCTGCCTCCGGGCAAATACACCATAACCGCCTGGCACGAGTCTTATGGCGATCAGTCGCAGGACGTCACCATCAGCGGCAGCGAAACCAAGACCGTCAACTTCGTATTCAAGGCCAAGCCCTATTAACAAGGCGCTTGGTCCTTTCTGCGACCAGGTTTTCGGGCCCGAAAAATCGCTAGGTACTTCATTCGCCCACGGCGTAGGGCAGAGGCGGAGACGATGGGGAAATTTTTTGCAATCGTACTGGTGGTCATTGCTGTTTTGTCGGCCTATCCGATTTTGGCGCACAAGTTTCCACTGCCAGAGGACATTTCCACCCATGGCCACCAGATTGACGACCAGTTGAACGACACCATGATCGAGGCGGGCCTCTGTTTCGTCGCCGCCCAGTTGGTCCTCGCCGCTTTTCTTTTCATGTTTACCGGACGAAAGCCCGGCAGCCCCCTCAAGAACTTTCCCGGCGGCGCCAAGGTATTAGTGATTGCCGCGTTCCTCCTCGTCGGAACCGAAATCCTGGCGCTGGGAGTTCTCGGGCAAAAAGCCTGGGCCAATGTTTACTTCACTTCGCCAAAGCCCGACGCCCTGCAAATTCAGGCGCAGGCCGAGCAGTTTGCCTACTACTTCCGTTATCCGGGTCCAGATGGCAAATTCGGCGCCATTCACCCCGACAAGATTGACGAGGGCAACCAGAACTACTTCGGCCTGGACCCAGCCAATGAAGTGGAAGCCCGGGATGACATTGTGTCTGGCGAACTCGTCATTCCCGTTAACCGCGAGATTCAATTGCTGCTGCACGCCAAGGACGTTGGCCATTCCTTCTATGTTCGTGAACTCCGCATCCAGCAGGACTTCGTGCCCGGTTTGGATCTTTCCGTACATTTCACGGCCACGAAAATCGGAAAGTATGAAATTGTCTGCACCCAGCTTTGCGGTTTGGGTCACTACAACATGAAGGCATACCTCAACGTGATGTCCGAGGCGGATTTCGAGAAGTGGTTAAAAGACCAGTCGGCGCAGTAGCAGTGCAACCAAACCGGGCCGCGGCAGGCATTGCTGCTTGCCGGGACTTGGGGCGCTTTCGAGCGAGGTGATTAAGATGGCGGAGAGTTCAGTTCAACAGGCCCACGTGCATGCTCCTGCTAAAGGATTCATCCGGAAATACATCTTCAGTTTGGATCACAAGGTCATCGGGAAGCAGTATTACGGTCTGGCGCTGGTGGCTGTCTTCACCGGGATGTTCCTGTCCTGGCTGATGCGCATTCATATGGTCTGGCCCAATGCGAAAATTCCCGGCCTGGAGTTGCTCTCTAAGGTGGGCGCGCCCGGCAATGTGATGACGCCGGAGTATTACCTTTCGCTCATGACCATGCACGGCACGCTGATGGTGTTTTTCGTTCTCACCAACGCGCCCTTCGCCGCCTTCGGCAATTACTTCCTGCCCATTCAGATTGGCGCGGAAGACATGGCCTTCCCCCGCTTCAACATGATGTCCTTCTGGATCACCTTCGTGGCCTGGGTTGTATTGATGCTGGCGTTCGTCATTCCCGATGGGCCGCCCATCGCGGGATGGACCGAATATACGCCGCTCAGCGCTGTCGGAAAGGACGCAGGCCCCGGCATGCAATGGGGCGCCAGCCTGTGGGGCATATCCATCGCCATCTTTTGTATCGGATCGTTGCTCGGCGCGCTGAATTTCATTGCCACAACACTGGATCTTCGCACCAAAGGCATGACCCTGATGCGCATGCCCATTTGCACCTGGGCCTGGTTCATCACTTCCTGTATCGCCCTGCTGGCTTTCGCGGTGCTCCTGCCCGCTTGCATTCTGTTGATCCTGGACCGCCATGCAGGAACAAGTTTCTTTGTTCCCTCGGGGCTGGTAATCAGCGATCGCTTGCAGCCGCACTCCGGAGGCTCGCCGCTATTGTGGCAACACCTCTTCTGGTTTTTCGGCCATCCGGAGGTGTACATCGCGATTCTGCCCTCGATGGGCATCGTCTCGCACGTTCTGCTCGCCAACATCCGCAAGCCGCTGCTCAGCGCCAAGGTCATCATCTACTCCATGATGTCCATCGGCTTCCTCAGTTACATGGTCTGGGGGCATCACATGTTCCTCAGCGGCATGAACCCCATGTCCGCCCTGGCATTCTCGTTCCCGACCTTGACTATCACCATTCCCGCGACGGTAATGACGCTGATCTGGCTCGGCAGTCTCTACGGAGCCGACATCAAAATCAACGCCGCTTCGCTGTTTGCCCTGGGATTTATTTCGATGTTCGTGGCCGGGGGCGTCAGCGGCTTTTTCCTGGCGCAACCTTCCATTGATATCTACTTGCACGCCACCTACTTTGTCGTCGGCCACTTTCACATGGTCATGGGAGTCGCTTCGCTCTTCGGCGTCTTTGCTGCCACTTATTTCTGGTTCCCGAAGATGACCGGGCGATACATGAACGACACTCTCGGCAAGTTGCATTTCTGGCTCACTTTCATTGGCGCCTATTGCATTTTCATGCCGTTCCACTATCTCGGTTTGATCGGCAACGTGCGCCGCTACCAGTCTTTTGTGGACGACTATATGGCGCCCTATATCTCCTGGCATGAATTCATGACCATTGCGGCACTCATCACGGGCGCCGCGCAATTTATTTTCCTGTTCAACCTCATTTACAGCCGCTTCAAGGGTGCGCTGGCTCCGGAAAATCCCTGGAATGCGACTTCCCTCGAGTGGACCGTCCCCTCGCCTCCGCCTTGGAACAATTTTGGCGGCCGCCACCCCGTGGTCTTTCACGATCCGTATCAATACGGCGTGAAAGGCTCCAAGGGTGATTTTGTCATGCAGGATTCGTCGGAAGCCCTGGCGAGCGGCGACTGAGCTTAAACGCGCGGCGCGGTGATGTTCACGGTGGCGTACTGCGCGGAAATTTTCGGAAGAGGAGAACATTTTGTCAACAATTGCATCAACAGCAAATTCTCATGCACCAGGCATGAATGCCACCGGCGGCGCCGCGCGGGCATCGCGCAGCGGCATCTGGGTGGGCCTCTTCGCCATTACCATGTCCTTCGCCGCGTTCAGCAGCGCGTTATTCGTCCGCGAAGGCACCCCGGACTGGGGACACCTGGTTCTTCCCTCCATCCTTTATCTGAACACTTTTGTCCTGCTTCTCAGCAGCGGTACGCTGGAGCTCTCCCGGCGCTCCCTGGCACACGGGACCGCCGCCAATTCCTCCGCGCCCTCGAGCGGGATCGCCTGGCTTCTGTGCACGCTGGTACTCGGCATCGCCTTCTGCTGCGGCCAATACATGGCTTGGCAAAATCTTCGCGCGCAGGGCATTTACCTGGCCACGAATCCCAACAGCTCCTTCTTTTACGTGCTCACCTTCATTCACGTCTTGCATCTGTTTGCCGGGATCATCGCGTTGCTCTACCTGACCGCTTGCCTGATCCTCCGCCGCACCACTTTCCGCAGCAGCTTGTTCGATAACACCGCCATCTACTGGCATTTCCTCGGTGTCTTGTGGGTTTATTTGTTCCTGCTCTGCCGCATCAAGCTGTAACCGTAAGGAGGGAGAGAAACTGTGAGCGACACCGACGTAGCGGTACACGGGCAAGGCGCCCTGCTGGAAGAATCGCCGTACGCCATCCCTTCGCGCAAGCTGGCGATGTGGCTGTTCATCATCTCCGACGCCGTGACCTTCGGCGCGCTTCTCTTTGCTTACGGTTACATCCGGGTCGCGGCCTCCAGTTGGCCCCGCCCGTTCGAGACCGGCAGCGTCATCAACGTGATTGTCATGACCTTTGTCCTCATCACCAGCAGCTTGACCATGCTCGGCGCCGCCGATTCCGCCAAGGCCGGTGACAAATCCAAGGCCATGAAGTTCCTGTATTCCACCATGGCCCTCGGCGTTCTTTTTGCCGCTTTGCACCTCCGCGAATGGTTCCAACTCTTCGCCCGCCACATCACCATCAGCTCGGGACTCTTTGGGCAGACTTTCTTTGCCATCACCGGCCTGCACCTGTTGCACGTCATCAGCGGCGTCATCGCGCTGCTGGTGATTTCCACCAAATACTCGCGCGGCGCGCTCACGCCCGGCCACGTGGAAACCGTCGGGCTTTACTGGCACTTCGTTGACCTGGTCTGGATGTTTGTCGTTCCCCTGGTTTATCTCACGAATATCGCGCACTGACGCGCCTTAAGCATAAGGAGACTCGATGAGCGCTGTTTCGGCTTCCGAAAACGTGATTCGCAAATACCTGCCCGTCTATTTCACGCTACTGGCCATTTTCCTGGTGGAAGTGTTTCTCTCCTTCCAGAGCTTCTCCACGGAGAAGCTGGTGTTCATTTTGCTCTTTCTGGCCCTCTGTAGTGCCACGCTCGGGCTGATGTACTTCATGCACCTTGCGGAGGAGCGGCGCGCCCTGTTCCTCACCCTGATCCCGGCGGTGATTTTCGTTCTTTTGCTGATGAACATAATTTGGGGTGACAGCGTGCGCCTGTTGCACATGAAGCCCTTCGCGCAGTAGACTGCTGCGATCGAATTCGTCTGGCACAACATGGGAAGTGAATGATGACGAAAAGAATTGGATTCCGGGCGGCTCGCATTACGGCGCTGGCCCTGGCTGTGTGTACGCCGGCCCTGACGGCAGCACAAAGCTGCGCCCTCTGCTACACGCAAGCTGCGGGTTCCGGTTCGCGCATGATCCAGGCATTGCGCAGCGGTATCCTTATGCTGGTGATACCTCCGATGTTGATTTGCCTCGGCATCACCTGGATGGCCTACAAAAAGCGCAATCAATTCAATGACGACTCCGCGGAGAGGCCGGAAGGCATCGAAGACTAATTTCCCGGCTAAGCCATAATTTCAGGACTTACACAGCGAGGTTGTTTCTTCCAGGGGATAAAACGCTGAGCCCCGCCATCAGCGGCATCCTACATCTGCGGCTGGCCGCGGGGCTCCGTTGAAGACGGGACCGTTTGTCAGCTTGCGCCCGCTCTCAGCCCCGTTTCACCAAAGGAGCGAATGGCGCTGGCCTCGTCAGGATAAATCTCAAAGACTTTGTTCATGGAAGTTGCCTGCAAGAGCTCGCTCACCATCTTGCTCGGGCTTGCGAGTTTCAGCTGGCCGCCCTGCTTGCGAAGGGCTAAGTGGCTCCGCACAATCTCTCCCATGCCGGAGCTGTCAACGTAGTCCACTTCCTTGCAATTAAGAACGACTTTCCTGCGGCCGCTCGCGACGAGATTGGCGATCGTTTCCCTCAATTTCGTAGTGCCTTCGCCAAACGCGATTCTTCCCCGCGCGTCAATGATCGTGACATCGCCATCCTGCCGCGTGCTGGTCTGGGATTTCGTCGTCGTCGGCGCCTGCATTCCCAGTCCCAAGCGGTCCAGCACTCCCGTCGCCGCCGCAGCTACATCCCGGAACTCCGTGCGAACTACGACCACCGATCTCCCCTGTTTTAGAACTTCCAGAAGGTGCGCCCCCTCTTCTCCCGATTTTTCAGACGAGGCCGGCTTAGGAGCCGCAGGTTCTTCCGCAATACCCTTGGCGAGCGAGCCGCCAGCCTTGGAGCCCAAATAGCCGAGTAGCGCCGCTCCCCCCACGCCAAGGGCAAAAACCTGCCCAAACCCTGGAATCAGCGCCAGTGTGGCACCCACGCAGCCTGCGGTCGCCCCAAGCGCCCCGCCGAGGAATCCCCCGGCATACTCACCCAAGCCCTTTCCGAAACTCATGGCCTCGCTTTCCGAACGCGTCAAGAACACAATAGATTCTTCCGGGACGTGCTGTTTCAGCAGTTCCTTGACCGCTTCTTCTGCGCTTTCACGGGAACCGAATACACCAATAGCGGTTTCCATCCCTTCCTCCTCTGAACCTTTAAACTCACGCGGGTTCCTGGGTAAAGACCCGCGTTCCCCAAGGTTTTGCGACGCAAAATCTGCGCTAAATCTCATTATTTGTCAAGGGAAAAGCGGCATTTTTCGCGGTTTTTATGGGCGAATTTTCCCCGGATTCTGTCCTCGTTTTGCGCGGAAACCAGGTTTGGCGTTGGCTGAAATCAGGCCCGGTTTTCTCCCTCAGGTGAAACACCAAACCTCGTGCGCCGTTGACTTGCCACGCAGTCGCCAATACCATACGCCCCTATGTACACACCAAGTGATGACAAGAAGTGGGGTAACAGTCGAACTGGCAAGAGTTACTCGACTCTGCGAACTGGGGTCCTTTTCTTTTTTCTTTCTGCCAAAACGGTCTGCGTTCCCTAAATGCCCACTCTCGCCCGCAAATTGACGCTTCCCAGTTATTTCGCGCTGGGCTTTGGCACCATGATCGGCGTCGGCTGGGTCGTCCTGATGGACGACTGGCTGGGACGCGGCGGCCCCTTCGGTGCGATGCTTGGCTTTGCCCTCGGCGGAATTCTCCTGCTGCCTGTGGGCTATGTCTACGGACAGTGGGTGCAGCGCCTTCCTGATGCTGCCGGCGAAGCTGCCTATACCGCGCAAGTGTTTCCTCCCCTTGTTAGCTACTTCACCGGATGGATGATGCTGCTCGCGTATTTCATCGTTTGCCCATGGGAAGCCGTGGCCGCCGGGAAAATCGCGGCATACATTTTCCCCCGACTCGATACCATGGAGCTTTATCGTGTGGCGAGCCAGCCCGTGTTTCTTCCGCGCCTGTTGCTGGGCATCGCCTTCACCATTTTTCTGGCGTCCCTGAATTATCGCGGTATTCGCGCCAGCGCCACATTTCAGATCTGGGCGACTTCCACCGTGCTTGGTGTTTTCCTCATCCTTGTTCTTGTGAGCGCGCGGGTTGGTTCGCCCGTCAATCTTCAGCCGCACTTCAGCCAGGCGCCGATGGTTTCGATTCTCTTGACTCTGCAGATTGTGCCGTACTTCATGACCGGCTTCGAGTCCGTTCCCAAAGTCGCGGAGGAGGCACATCCAGGATTTCCTCCACGGAGTTTCTTCAAGGCCATCGCGATGGCACTCTTAATTGGCGCGGCGTTTTACACCCTGGCTGTTGGAGCGACTTCCTACATCGCACCTTGGCGCAGCCTCCTGGGCAAGCGCTTCGCCACGGCTATCGCCTTTGAGCAGGGCACGCATTCCGCATGGCTCGTTCGGCTGATCCTTGCCATCACGCTGGTCGCTCTGTTGCAGGTGTTCAACGGCAACTTTGTCGCGTCCTCGCGGCTCCTTTTTGCGTTTGGCCGGCGCGGCACGATTCCGCCGGTCTTCTCATCGGTTCACGCAAGGTACCTGACGCCTTCTGTCGCGATTCTCGCTATCACCGCGGCCACACTGGCGGGGCTATTCCTTGGTGACGCCTTGCTCGTCCCCGTCACGGAAGTAGGCTCGATGGCCTCCGCCATCGGCTGGCTTGCGGCGTGTCTGTCCTTCTGGATGGTGGAGAAACGGCTGCGATCTCGCTTAATCGCCACGTTGGGAATTCTGGTCTCTCTTCTCCTGGTGCTGATGAAGTGGCTACCAGTGTTCCCCGGCCACTTCTCTGTTGCCGAATGGATGGCCCTTGTGGCATGGCTGGTAATTGGACTGCTGATGCATCGGCGCTCCTGACGGGTCCCTCAGGCACCTCGTGTATAATCTTTATTGGTGCCCCTGCAACCTCTATGATCCCTTTTGTTCACATTGGCCCCCTATCAATTCCCACTTACGGTTTGATGGTAGCGCTGGGCATGATCTGCGCTGCCTACATTCTGCAAGCCGATTTCGACCGCCGCGGCATGAAAGCGGACGCCTTCACCATGATTACGATCGCCGGATTGTCTGGCATCGTTGGTTCGAAGCTGTATTATGCGATCGAATTCCCAGGGGAATTCCTTGCTCATCCTGCGGCGACGCTTTTCAATCGCTTTGGTTTCACCTGGTTCGGGGGATTCCTCGGGGGTTTTTTCGCGATGCTCATCCTCGGCAAACGTGCCGGGTATCCGCTCCTGGGATTTCTGGATGCCTGTTCGCCCGCGGGCGCGGTCGGCTATGCCATTGGACGTATCGGCTGCTTGCTCTCCGGTGACGGCGATTACGGCATTCCAACCACGTTGCCGTGGGGTATGAGCTTTCCAAATGGGCTCGATCCCACCACGGGCGCCACTGGAGCCTGCCTTCAAGCGGGATGGCCAGAAAACTGTAAAGTGCACCCGACTCCAATTTATGAATTCCTTGCCTGGGTCGCCATCGGCGCGTTTCTCTGGTATTTAGGCGGCAAGCTGATGCGCCGCCCTGAAGCTCAGGGCCTCATTTTCTCCGGCTACCTGATCTTGACGGGAATCGCCCGGTTTCTGGTGGAGATCATCCGCAGAAATGAGCGGGTCCTCTGGGGCATGAGCAACGCGCAGATTGTCAGCATTCTCTGCATCATTGCCGGCGCGGTATTGCTTTGGCGTACTAAAAGCCAATTCAACGTGAAGAAATAAGAACATCGCATATTCGAGCACAATTCTTCCCGTGGCGATGTTCTGCGGCCTGGATTCCATCACCTTACTTCAGCGATTCCAGGTTCCTGGCGCCTTTGCATAAATTCTCTTCGATTTTTTCTGAGAAATCCGGCTTAGGCGAGGCGCGTGATTCCGGGAAAGCCGTCGAAACCGGCGTCGAAACTCAATATGTGATCGATTCCATGCTGCTGCATGACGGCGAGATGGATGCCATCACGTGCGGAGAGATGTCGATAAGCCAGAACGATTCGTTTCGCCTTCTCTACAATGTCATGGCCAACCGGCAGCACTTCATCCACAATCGCCATCAGCGCGTCGAAAGCCGGTTGGATTGCGTCGCGGCGATTGATAGCCACGTACCTATGGAGGATCTCCTGCAACACTTCGGCGTCGGTGACTAATCGTTGGCGGTCCGTCACCAGCTTTTCCATCATTCGTTGCGCGTCTGTTTTGTGCGCGTGAGGCGCCCCGACAAGATACATCGGGATGTTCGAGTCGATCAGAATCACGAATGCTCGCCGCTCCCGTAGCCCTGTTCGATTTCAGCCAGCATTCTATCGATATCGCCTACGGGGAACTCATGTTTTGCGGCTGCGCGAATGGCTGCGAGTTTCTTGTCGAGGCCCTCTGAAGGCTCCCGCCGCCGCGCCAGGTCCAGCGCCTGCCGGACCCATTCAGCGATGGACATGCACCGCGCCCGCGCCGCGCGCTGGATGTCTCGGTATTGAGGATCCTGGAGAATAACCTGCAACCGTTTAGCCATGCTATGAGTCTATCTTACTCATGCTAATGAGTCAACATCACTCCAGCATCTGGCGCAACACGTATTGCAAAATCCCGCCGTGCCTGTAATATGCCACCTCTTCCGGCGTATCCACCCGCACGGTGGCCGTGAAGGTTTTCTCCGTTCCGTCCGTCGCCTTAGCGCGGACGGTGACCTGTTTGCGTGGCGTCAATGTCGCGACACCGTCAATCGAAAACACTTCGTGTCCCGTCAAGCCCAGCGATTCGCGCGTTTCCCCAGCCTTGAATTCCAGCGGGAGCACACCCATGCCCACAAGGTTGCTGCGGTGAATCCGTTCGTAACTTTCCGCGATCACCGCACGCACGCCGAGCAGCCGCGTGCCCTTAGCGGCCCAATCGCGCGAAGACCCGGAGCCGTATTCCTTTCCCGCAATCACCACCAGGGGAACGCCATCTTCGCGGTACTTCACCGCCGCGTCATAGATATACATCTTTTCGCCATCGGGTAGATGCAGCGTCCAGCTTCCTTCCGTGCCTGGGACGAGCTGGTTGCGCAGCCGAATATTCGCAAACGTGCCGCGCATCATCACTTCATGATTGCCGCGGCGTGCGCCATACGAATTGAATTCGTGCGGCTTCACTCCGTGTGCGATCAGGTATTTCCCGGCGGGCGAATCCACCGCGATGGAGCCCGCGGGAGAAATATGATCGGTGGTTACACTGTCGCCCAGAACCGCCAGCACCCGCGCGCCGTGAATATCCGCAAGCGGAGCCGGTGTCCGGGGCATGTTCTCAAAATACGGCGGCAGCTTGATATACGTGGAGTTGGCGTCCCACTTGTAGAGATCGCCTTCGGGAATGGGCATGGATTTCCACCGCGCGTCGCCCTCGAACACTTCGCTATATTCCTTGCGGTATTGCGCGGTAGAGACCGAGGCGCGCACAGTGGATTCCACTTCCTGCGCCGAAGGCCAGATTTCACGCAGATAAACCGGTTTGCCGGCGGAATCGTTTCCCAGAGGCTCGGTAGTCAAATCCATGTCCATGCGGCCGGCCAGCGCATAAGCGACAACAAGCGGCGGCGAGGCGAGGTAATTCGCGCGGACCAGCGGGTGCACGCGCCCTTCAAAATTGCGGTTGCCGCTGAGCACCGCGACGGCAATTATATTGTTTTCCTTGATGGCCGCGCCGATGGGCTCCGAAAGCGGCCCGCTGTTGCCGATGCACGTGGTGCAGCCGTAGCCCACCAGGTTAAACTTCAATTTTTCCAGGTAAGCCATCAAGCCCGACGATTGCAGATAATCCGTCACCACCTTCGATCCCGGCGCGAGGCTGGTCTTCACCCAGGGCTTCACTTGCAACCCGCGCTCGACGGCTTTCTTGGCGACCAATCCGGCTCCCAGCATCAGCGAAGGGTTCGAGGTGTTCGTGCAACTTGTAATAGCCGCAATCACTATCGCGCCGCTGGAAAGCTCGAACGCATCTCCATTGTTCTTGACGTGAACCTGCTTCCCCGGCGCGCCTTCCATGACTTTCGTGAACGAAGCTTTGGCGTTTTTCAACGCAACGCGATCTTGCGGCCGCTTGGGCCCCGCCACCGTGGCCTCAACGCTCCCCAGATCCAACTCCAGCCTGTCGCTGAAAGCCGGGTCGGGCGTCGAGTCCGTCCGGAAAAGAAACTGCTCCTTGCAGTAAGCCTCCACCAGCGCGATATGTTCATGCGAGCGTCCCGTGAACTCTAAGTAGTTGAGTGTTTCCTTGTCCACCGGGAAAAAGCCCATCGTCGCGCCATATTCCGGAGCCATGTTGGCAATCGTGGCGCGGTCCGGCACGCTTAACGTGGAGAGCCCAGACCCGTAGAACTCCACGAATTTGCCGACGACGCCTTTCTTTCGCAGCATCTCCGTAACTGTAAGTACGAGGTCCGTAGCAGTCGCGCCCTCGCGCAGCCGTCCGTGAAGTTTGAAGCCCACCACTTCCGGAATCAGCATCGAAAGAGGCTGGCCCAACATTGCCGCCTCCGCTTCAATTCCGCCGACGCCCCAACCGAATACGCCCAGCGAATTCACCATGGTGGTGTGCGAATCCGTGCCCACCAGCGAGTCCGGATACGCTTCCAGGCGGCTGCCGCTCGGAACGGAGCAAACCACGCGCGCCAGATACTCGATATTGACCTGATGGCAAATCCCCGTATCGGGCGGGACCACCCTGAAATTACGGAAAGCAGTTTGTCCCCAGCGGAGAAATGCGTAGCGCTCCACGTTGCGTTGGAATTCCAGCTCAGCGTTTAAGCCAAACGCGTCCGCGTTGCCGAATGCGTCCACCTGAACGGAGTGGTCAATCACCAGCTCCGCCGGGAAAAGCGGATTGATGCGTTTGGGGTTTCCGCCCATCTTCTGCATCGCTTCGCGCATTGTGGCCAAGTCCACGATGGCGGGGACGCCGGTAAAATCCTGCAACAAAACGCGCGCGGGCATGAAGGCAATCTCTTTTTGCTCGCCGCCGGGCTTCCAGGTTGCGAGCGCGCGAATGTCGTCGGCACGAACCGTGCGTCCATCTTCACAACGCAACAGGTTTTCCAAAAGAATGCGCAAAGAGAAGGGAAACCGGGTGAATTGGTCGAGCCCCTGTTTTTCCAGTTTCTCCAGGCGCTCAATCTCAAACGATTGCGCGCCCACGTTCAGATTGTCGCGTGTTCCGAAGGAATTGGCTGCGGAGATGGGCATTCGTAGCGTCCTTTCAGGGTTGGTTGGACTTCTATGATACCCGAAATCCTGCACCGGCGCGGGGGACGCTATAATGGGAAACCGTGAAGATTGTCCTGATCTCAACGTACGAACTGGGGCGGCAACCCTTCGGGCTGGCATCACCCGCGGCGTGGCTGCGCGAGCGCGGGCATCAGGTCACTTGCCTCGATTTATCGCGAGAGGGCTTGAACGAACAGGCCTTGCGCGAGGCGCAGTTGATCGCATTTTACGTGCCGATGCATACGGCGACTCGCCTCACCCTGGAACTGCTGGACCCCATTCGCCGCATCAATCCTAAGGCGCATTTGTGCGCCTACGGCCTGTACGCTTCGCTCGCCGCGGCGAGTTTCCGTGCGCACGAAGTGAACAGCTTATTGGGCGGCGAATTCGAGCAGGCTTTGGTGGACCTTGCGGAGCATCTGGAAGGCCTCTCGGCTTCGCCCCAGATTCACCCGTTGGACAGCAATGTTTCGCTGGCGCGGCTGCGTTTTCGTAAGCCGGATCGCACCGGATTTCCGCCGTTGCGCTCGTACGCGCACCTGGTGCTGCCCAGCGGTGAGCATCGCACCGTGGGCTATACGGAAGCCAGCCGCGGCTGCAAACATCTCTGCCGCCATTGCCCCATCGTGCCAGTCTACAACGGGGTTTTCCGCATCGTGGACCGTGACATTGTGCTGGCGGACATTCGCCAGCAGGTGGCGGCGGGCGCGCAACACATCACCTTTGGCGACCCGGATTTTTTCAATGGAGTGGGCCACGCCGTTCCCCTCGTCGAAGCGCTGCACCGCGAATTTCCCGCGCTGACGTACGACGTGACCATCAAGGTCGAGCATCTTCTGAAGAACGCGGAACTGCTGCGAACGCTGCGGCGGACGGGATGCCTGTTCGTTATTACGGCGGTCGAATCGTTCGACGATCTGATATTGCAAAAATTGCAAAAGGACCATACGCGCGCCGATTTCTTCCGCGTCCTCGACGATTGCCGCCGCACTGGTCTTACCCTCCAACCGACCTTCGTCCCCTTCACGCCGTGGACCACCTTTGAGAATTACCTCGACTTACTCGAGAATGTGCTCCGGCTCAACTTGATCGAGGCCGTCGCCCCCATTCAACTCACGATTCGCTTACTGATCCCCTCGGGGTCGCGCCTGCTGGAGCTTGAAGAAGTCCGCCAAAAGGTCGGTCTCTTCGATCCCAGTGCGCTCATCTATCCCTGGAAAAACCCGAACCCCGTGCTCGACCGGCTGGCCAAGGAATTGCAAGACATCGTTGCCGCCAGCGAAAAGAAAAAGCAGAGCCGCGCAGCGACATTTGAACAGCTTTGGCAAGCCACGAACCGCGCAGCCGGCCGGAAGATCGAAGCAGCGAAGACGCCGATTCTGGCCGCCCGGGCGACCGTGCCGTATCTCAATGAGCCTTGGTATTGTTGAGCGGAGCCGACGCGGGACCAGTTGGTCCCCATCGCGAAGGCCAAAGAAGCAGTCCGCCAAGCGGAGACGTTTGTCTAGGTCCATCTGGCATCGCTGTGTAGCGCCGCCATCTTGGCGGCGATTTCCCTTGCTGGCGAGATGCCAGCGGTACTTGTGAGACGTGACTATAATTGGCGGGACTCAATAGGAGAAGTTTCCGCGACGAAAGACTGGATCGCCATCCGATGAATCCACGAAAACGGCTGTTGCTCTTTGCCACAAAACTCGGCTACCAAACCCGTTCTTTCAACGCGGCAGCGAAAAAGCTGGATGTCGAGATTGCCTTCGTGACCGATCGCTGCGGACGGATGGACGATCCTTGGAACGACCACGCTCTTGCCGCTCATTTTGACGCGCCTGAAACGGCCGCGCACAAAATCTTGGAAGCGCAACGCGGACTCCCCGTAGATGGCATCCTGGCACTGGGGGATCGCCCGGCGCCCACGGCGGCCTATGTGGCGCGCGGTCTCGGCCTGCCCCACAATCACCCCGCAAGCGTGGAGGCCTGCCGCAACAAATTGCGCTCACGGGAAGTATTTCGCGAGGCGGGGATTCCCGTGCCCTGGTTCCGCGGTGTGTCATTGAACCCCATACCCGAACCAGCCCTTCTCGGCATCAACTACCCATGTGTGCTCAAGCCGCTCTCGCTGTCAGCCAGCCAGGGCGTGGTGCGCGCGAACAATTGCGACGAATTTATCGCCGGCGCAACGCGGCTCAAGAAACTTCTCGAGTCGCCAGAGATTCGCGCGACCCGCGAGCCTCACTTGGACCAGATGTTGGTTGAGGACTATCTGCCGGGCAGGGAAGTAGCCGTCGAGGCGCTGCTGACCGCAGGTGCGCTGCGGATACTCGCGATATTCGATAAGCCCGACCCGCTGGAAGGGCCATACTTCGAGGAGACCATCTACGTCACGCCTTCACTTTTGCCGAATTCCGTGCAGCGTTCGATAGAAAACTCCTTGCGCTCCGCCATCCAGGCGCTGGGATTAAACCACGGGCCTGTGCACGCCGAATTTCGCCTGAATGAACAGGGAATCTGGCCGATCGAAGTGGCTCCGCGCCCAATCGGCGGTTTATGTGCCAAGTCACTGCGGTTTCGCCTTGCTGAAGCGTCAGAACCGATCGGCCTGGAAGAACTTCTTTTGCGCCACGCGCTGGGCTTCCCCGGCGCAGACGCGCTCCGCGAATCAACTGCTTCCGGCGTCATGATGATTCCCGTCCCCAAGAGTGGAATTCTTGAAAAGGTTGTGGGGGAAGTAGTAGCGCGCGGGATTCCCGGAATCACCGGATTGGAAATCACCGCGCGGCTGCATGATTACATCGCCGCTTGGCCGGAAGGCTCGAGCTATCTGGGTTTCCTGTTTGCCCGGGGCGAGACACCAGAAGCAGTAGAAAGAGCACTACGGACAGCCCACGCCCAACTGAAATTTACTCTAACCCCGCGCCTGCCCGTCGAACACCCGATCACCCGCACCGTGCCACCCGCAGATCGTGTGTAATCAGAATTGCGCCCGTTGCGCTTTCACAGTTAGGCAAGGTTGAGGTAGCCTACGGATTTCTCATGGAATCCAGCTTCTGCAGCATGTCTTTCTCAAAGTCCGCTTGAGTTTCGCCGCCGTAACCAATCTGCGACCAGCGCCAGATTCCTTTCGAATCGACAACCCAATTCTGGGGAATCGCAAAGCCATCCAGCAAACTGACTACCACGGAATAGGCAGGGAGCACCGGGAAAGTGTAACCCTTATCCTTCAGGTAAGGCGCGACCAGGCCCAGGTCTTCGTCGATGTCGAACGTCAGGATTTGGATGTCGGAGCGATCTTTCACTTTTTGATAGAATTTTTCGAGCCGTGGAAGTTCCTCATTGCACGGGCCGCACCAGGTGGCCCACAAGTTAATCAGCAGCGTCTTGCCTGCCAGTTCCTTCAAGTGCCAAGTCTTTCCTGATAGATCGGCCAGCTCGAAAGCCGGAAGTTCCTTCTTAGGTTTTTCCCAGCGGCCCTCTACAAGTTCATTGGCTTTCCCAGCGGGCGATTTGCTCCACACCGCCCATGCGGGTTCTGAGCCGCCCAACTCCTTCCAAAGGGCGTGGGTCTCATCCATCACGTCGTCGCGCAATTTGCCGCCCCAGGCTTTAGGCGGCTCATCGCGCGTCTGTAACGCCAATTGGTAATAGGCGAGTGCATCTTGCTTGTGGTTGTCCAAGGCCGCCAGGCGCGCGCGATTCCACCAATAGGCCGAGAGATATTTCTTGTTCTGCGGAGGATTGCCTTCGATGGTTGCTCGGAGGCTCTCAGCCGCCTTAGGCTGCCCAGCCTGTTTTGCCGCTTTCAAAAGGAGGCCCGCCACCCACTGACTACGCCGAAGTTCGCCTTCCGCGCGGTCTTTGACTTCGTCCGCGGAGAGATTGTCATCTTGCCGGGCACGTTCATTCTCCTGGGCCAGCAAGGGCCATGCCTGACTCAAAAGTCCAATTGCCCTCTCGGGTTCCCATCCGCGGTCCGTCAGAAACTCCGCTGCGTTTATGAGATGTGACGAGGCAGGTGGATTATAATCAGCCATATTCTCTAGATACTGGTTTAGCGCGGCAAGGCCTTTTTTCTCCGGGAGTGCTTCGTCATTCGATACGGAGTCAAACAACATGTGTCGCTGCAAGTCAGCGTCGTCCGGGTACTTCGCAATCCAACCCTTCACCGCTTCCTCTAAGGCCCCCCAATATTTCTTCCATGCTGCTGCGTCGCTCTGATCCTCCGGCAACTTGTGCGCTCTTACCCAGCGCTGCTCCTCGATTTGATCCGCGCTGCCGGAGTTTGGATATTCTCGCAACAGCCGGTCCTCCATCGTCGTCATTGTTTCCTGCGGCGCGCCGCTCTCCTTATATCCTTTGATCAGAAAAGCGGACCATGCTGCGTCGCCCTTCGGATTCAAGGACTCCAGCCGGGTCAAGTCCACCGCAATCTGCTTGCGCAGCGCATCATGTTCTGCCACTGGGCGCGTGCGGAATTCCAACCCCCAAAGCGTCTCATAGTCCAGCAAACGCTTGGGATCAGTCTCCCTCTCCAGCCGAGCGCGTAGAGCCACAGCCACTTTGGGCTGCAGCGAAGCATTCTTTGTGAGCAGCCATTGGGCTCTCCCGTCCGTGGAGTGGGGGCAGGAGGAGAAGAACGCGGCGATGTTCTCGGCCACTTTGCTATTGTCAGCTCGTTTTCCCCCGAAATAGATATTTGCCAACTCCAACGACGCCCAGGGAAAGTTCGGGGCTTTGGCCTTCGCCGCTTCCAGCAGGCCAATGCCTTCGGGCGTATCTTTATGGAAAAGCGCAATGCCTGCGACAGTCAGCGCCAAAGGGTCTCCGGGATTCTCCCTGGCAAGCTTCACGAAGCGCTCTTGTATAGGTGGAAACTCATCAGGAGCCGTCCAGCGAATGCTTACAAGCCTTTGATACGGTTCGTACTCCCGTGGGTATTTCGCGATCAGGTCTTCCAGTGCCTGCCGCTCAAACGCCACACGCTCGACAAATTTCATCTTGTCCAGCGTCTTCCCGTCGAGTCTCTCGTCCAGAATTTTGCGAACCTCCGGCGAAGTCTCACAGCCCGGCAGGGCGAGGGTTGTTTGGCACCGCGCTGGAATAGCACCGGCCAAGAACGAAGCGCTCAATAGCGCGATCAGGGCCAGTGATGAACGCATGATTCCCTCCGTGTTCGGCACCGCGCTCACTTATGGAGTAAGACGGATCCAATGACCAGGAGTTAGGTGTACTCGGCTAGGCGAACACCGCAAGTATAACGCTGGCGGGGCTTTCGTTGCCTTCGATGCGCCGCCTCTTGCGTATCTACGGAATTAGAGAAGAAATTGTGGACCCAGATGAGTACGGGTGCCTCGCACGATCAAGGCGCACAGGAAACAAACTATTAATCTTGAAAACTGAAAACTGAAAACTGAAAACTTCATTCATCCCTTCGCCTTCGGCGGCACGTACCCCTCGGGCAATTTCGCCCCTTCGCCAAAGAAAAACTGCTCCATCTGCTCTTCCATGATCTTCTGCGAGTTGGGATCCAGCGGATTCAGGCGGTATTCGTTCATCACCATCTTCGAGTATTCCAGCCACAGCTTCCAGGCGTCCTTCGAGACGTTCTCGTAAACGCGTTTGCCGATTTCCCCTTTCCAGGGAGGGCGATCCAAACCGGGCATCTCTTTCCCGAACTTTACACACTGCACCATGCGTGTCCCCGGCTTGATGGGCTCGCTGGGTGCAGCTGCGTCGCCACATGAATCATTGGCCATGCGTTCCTCCTGGGAGCCTCCATTCTCGACTAGAGAAAGAGATGTTGCAAGCGAAGGCTGTTCTAGCTACCCTACTCCCCGTTGATAGGCCACGGTGAATTTCTTGTCCGTCTCCACGGTCATACTGCTTATTTGGAACCGTCTTGGGCCCCGATTCTAAACAAGTACGACCTCTTTAGCGGATGCGTGATTGCTCCATCGAGTACTTTGATCGGAGGGGCTGATGGCGATTCCCACGCAAGCTATCGTCGCAGGATCATTGCAATCCGCATTCCTTCGCGAACTCAAATACTCTCTCGAGAATCGAATCCTGGACCGGCTGTGGGCAAAAGACGCTACGCTCTGGCCAGAGGATGAGTTCGAGCATTCCCACATTCGCTCCAATCTGAACTGGCTGGACCTGCCGGACTCGCTTGAGCCCTTTCTCAACGACATAAAGCGCGAGGAGTTATCCGCCACAGTGGAGGGACTCGATGAGCGCGTGTTGATTGCCTTCGAGGCTGCAAACCTGGCGGCGAGGGCTCTCCTGCCTTTCATGCCATCGGGCGACCGCCAGAAGTGGGTGATCCTCGATAGCACCTGTCCCGTCGCCATTTCCAGGGCCGAAAAAGAAATCAATCTCAAGCGCAGCCTCTTCATTTTCGCCAGCAAAGTAGGCTACCGGCTGGAAGAACATGCACTGTTCCTATACTTCCGGGATAAAATGCTAGGTGCTGGAGTATCGCCACAGCTGAACCAGTTCGTGGCCCAAACCGAGCCGGGTTCCTACCTTGCCATGATTGGCCGGGAATACAATTTCCGGGCTACCCTCCCTGACCCCCCTGGCATTCTTGCCCCATTTACTTCCGTCAGACGTCTGGGCGCTCTTCTCACCGCACAATGCGCAAAACAGCCCGAGGAAATTACGGCGGCGGCACAAGCGATGCACAAGGCTTGTTCGCCCAGCAGGATTCCTGCGGAAAATCCAGCATTACAGCTGGCGGCATTCCTTTCCTCTGCAATTCTGGAAAAGCGCGAATATCTGGCAATTCTGGCGTCACCTGCTCTGATTCCGTACACTCTGTGCCTTAGCCAATTGATCGGTGGAAGCATGGCGAAGGAGGGCACCGGCCTGATTCCCCTGGCCGGAAATATTCCGCGCGACACTCGTGCGCTCGAGGATAAAGCGGTTTTTGCGATCTTGTCGTACTCCGGCGATGCCGATACTGAGCTTTCCGATTTGATGAGTCGATTCCGCTTCTCGGCCGTCCCCTTTGTTCACATGCAAATTGCCGAGCCTCTCGAATTGCTCCCAGGCACGTTTGGTTGGGAGGTGGCCACGGTCCTCGCCTGCGCCAGGCTGGGTTTGGATCCCTTCGAAGGTGCGGACGACCGTTTGCCGCGCACACTTGCCATGGAAATCCTCAACAACTATTCACCAAGCAATGACACTTTGAGCCGCAAGCCCCGCCTTCAGGATGGAAACCTGCAACTCTTTGCCGACGGCAAAACCCGGCGCGAACTCTCCTCCTTGAATCTGCAGGAGGCTCTCGGCTCCTTTTTTCGCTTGCTGCAACCGGAAGATTTTCTTGGAGTACTTGTTTTTCTTCCACAATCGCCCACAATCGTGACCACCTTTCAAGCCATCCGAAGGGAACTTACCGCCAAACTGCAGGTTCCCGTGCTCATGGTCTATGGCCCACATGCACTCCATCACTACAGCCATCTGCATCACAAAGGTCAGCCCCAAGGACAGTACCTGGTGTGTACCGCCGATCCTCCGTTCGATATTTCCATTCCCGGAGCTTCTTATACCTTTGGGCAGTTGTATCGCGCGCTGGCTTTGGGGGAATTTGAAGGCTTGGAGCAGAGCCATCGTTTTGCCATTAGAATCAATCTCACGGGCGATTTCCCGGCGGCGCTCGCGAGCCTGGAGCATGCCATCGCTCAGGCGCTGAGCCGAACGCAATAGGCGCCGCCCCATTTTTACCCTTTTCCCCGGGAAGCACATCTGATATGTCTCAGGCCGGTATCAGGAGGGTCTCTGTGCCCGAAATCAGCACGATTTTCTTCGATATTGGCGGCGTCATTCTGACCAACGGATGGGATCGCGATGCGCGCCGCGAAGCTGCCCAGGCCTTCCAACTTGATTGGGAGGATTTCCAGGATCGTCATGATCTCTCCTTCCCTGCTTTTGACGCCGGCCAGATCACGCTAAACCAATACCTGGATCGCACCCTCTTCTATCGGCCTCGCTCATTCACGCGTGAAGAGTTCACGGCCTTCATGTTTGCGCAATCCAAGGAGTATCCGGACACCCGCGCGATCCTGACTGCTCTGGCTCGAACCGGCAAATACCTTATTGGCGCGATCAACAATGAACCGCTGGAACTAAACCAATATCGTATTGAGGCCTTCCAGTTACGCCAGGATTTTCAGGTTTTTTTCACCTCCTGCTACCTGAATGCCCGCAAACCGGAAGAGGCCATCTACCGCATCGCCCTGGAGGTGACGCAGCGCGCGCCCGAGAATTGCGTCTTCATTGATGACCGCTCCCTGAACCTGGAAAACCCCCGGCGCATGGGGATGAACGTGATTCACCATCAGAACGCACCTCAATTGCGCCAGGACCTGCAATCGCTCGGGATTGCGGTATAGTCTCTGAGCGGCAATTCGGCCCGCTTTTAACTTTTCCCCCGGAGGCAGTGCATGCCCGAAGAAACCAATCGCTCTGGTTCGATCTACGGTGGTTCCGCTGATCCCTGTACCGTGATTCTGTTTGGGGCTTCCGGAGACCTTGCGAAACGTAAGGTCATTCCCGCGATGTTCGACCTGGCGCAGTCCAAATCGTTGGGCGATCGCTATGCCATCATCGGTTTCGCGCGCACCCCGATGACCGATGATTCCTTCCGCTCCATGGCCGGAGAAGCGGCCAAGACGATTTCAGAGGTGGGCCCCATTGACCCCGCTAAGTGGAATGAATTCGCGTCCAACCTTTATTATTCGCCGGGGGACTACGGCGACCAGAATTCGTTCGCGCAACTGGCCAAGCGCTTGGCGGAGATCGATGAGAAGAATGAGCTGGGCGGCAACCACCTGTTCTACCTCTCCACTCCTCCCGAAGTTTATCCGGACATCGTCGAACAGTTGGGACGTGCGGGGCTTGCGCGTCCCGCCAATCCCGGCTCATGGGTGCGCATCATCATCGAAAAACCGTTTGGGCGGGATTTGGCTTCTGCGCGCGAACTCAACCAGATTGTGCTGAACGTCTTTGAAGAGAAACAGGTTTACCGCATCGATCACTACCTCGGCAAAGACACGGTGCAGAATTTGCTCGTTCTCCGTTTTGGCAACGGCATCTTTGAACCGCTCTGGAACCGCAATTACGTGGACCATGTCCAGATTACCGCCTCGGAAACTCTCGGCGTCGAGCGCCGCGGCGGATTCTACGAGACGGCGGGCGCGCTGCGGGACATGATCCAGAGCCACGTCCTGCAGCTCACCTCGCTGACGGCTGTGGAACCCCCGGCTTCCTTCGATGCCAACGCCGTTCGCAATGAAAAGCTCAAGGTGCTGCAATCCATCCGGCCTTTCAATCTGGAGATGGTGGCGCAATCCGTCGTGCGCGGGCAGTATGCGCCAGGCAAAATCGGCGACAAATCCGTGGTTGGATACCGCCAGGAACCCCATGTCAATCCGAATTCGCGGACCGAAACTTTTGTGGCCATGCGGCTTCTGATTGACAACTGGCGCTGGGCGGGCGTGCCCTTTTTTCTCCGTACCGGCAAGCGTCTCGCCAAACGCACCACCGAAATCATGATTCAATTCAAGCGCGCGCCGCATATTGTCTTCCGCGAAAGGGAAGTGGAACCCAATCGCCTGATTCTGAATATCCAGCCGGAAGAAGGGATTTCTTTTTCCTTTGGCGCCAAAAGGCCCGGCACGGAGATGAGCATCGGCAACGTGACCATGAATTTCAGCTACCGCGAAGGTTTCGGCGGCGTCTCGCGAAGTGCCTATGCCACCCTGCTCAACGATTGCCTGCGCGGCGATGCTACGCTGTTCGATCGCGGCGATTCGGTGGAAGCGGCGTGGTCGCTGGTTGATCCCATCCTGGATGTTTGGAGTGCGGCAAAAAGCGTGAGCGTGCCACAATATGCTTCGGGCAGTTGGGGCCCGCGCGAGTCCGACCAGTTGCTCGAGCGCGAAGCACGGCAGTGGTACAACCCGTAACAAGAAAATGCCCGCCGCAAGAGAATCTCAAAGGAAAAACTTGCAATTTTCACCGGTATCCTCTTAAATCGGTTTAATGCCTAGAGTTTATCGGGAGGTCCTGTGATTCTCGCCGGTGACGTTGGCGGTACCAAGTGCAACCTGGCATTGTTCGCCGAAAAAAATGGCAAACTTGAATTTGTCTATCGGCAACGCTTTCCAAGCAAGAGTTTTGCCCAATTTGATCTCCTCGTAAAAGAGTTCTCCCTGCAGGCCGCGCCCTACCTCCGCAATCAAAAGGTGCGTGCCGCTGGTTTTGGCGTTGCGGGACCGGTGATCAACAACCGCATCCACGCTACCAATCTCCCTTGGGTTGTGGACGCGGAACACTTGGCGCAGGAACTGAACGTCAGGCCCATCGTCCTGATGAATGACCTGGGCGCAACCGGTCATAGCTTGCAGCATCTTCCGCACGAAGATTTTTGTGTGCTGAATAAGGGTGTGGCCGTGCCGGATGCCACTCGCGCGTTGCTTGCCGCAGGAACAGGACTCGGAGAGTCGATCTTGTTCTGGGATGGCTCACGCTACAAAGTGGTGCCATCGGAAGGCGGGCATTCCGATTTTGCGCCCCACACGGAGCGCCAGATTGAATTGCTGCGTTTCATGTTGCGCCGTTATCCGCAAGTTAGCGGAGAAGTGATTCTTTCCGGGCGCGGTTTCCGCACGATTCACGAATTCATCGCGCCGGATGTAAAGCATCCGATCTTTGACGATCCGGATGCGGATCCCGCTCCGTTCATCACCAAAAGTGCCTTGGACAGAAGTTGCCCCGTTTGCGTGGACACGCTCGATCTGTGGACCGCGATCTACGGCGGGGAAGCCGGCAATCTTGCGTTGAAAGTTCTCGCTCTTGGCGGGGTTTACATCGCCGGCGGAATTGCCGTAAAGATTCTCCCGAAAATGAAGGATGGAACCTTTTTCAAGGCCTTCAAGGACAAGTGGCACTTCACCGACATCCTGGACAAGGTCCCAGTCTCCATCGTGCTCAACGAATCCGCCCCATTGATCGGCGCTGCCTATGAAGCCTACGCCGCGGTAAAGTAGCTCGCTACACGCCAAGGTCCACTTTCCCACCGTGCAGCGTTCGCCGCTCTTCCGGTCCACCGCGTCTTACGCGATTTTGGTAAACTAGCACCTCGTTGCGCGGGGTTTTTTCCCGCTATCCTTCATATTGCAAGTCCTGCCGGAGCGCTTCCGGAGGCACGGAGCAATCGTCATGAGCAGTAGCGTCACCACGCATGTCATCGAAATCCGCAACTATTTTGGCGGTGCGTGGCATAAGTCCACTGCCACGGATTTTCTGGACGTCACCAATCCCGCGACGGGTGAGCGCATTGCCCGCACGCCCCTTTCCCCAAAGGCGGATGTGGATGCGGCCGTGCACTCCGCGGCGCAAGCCTTTCCCTCATGGCGTCGCACGCCGTCAGGCGAACGCATCCAGTATCTTTTCAAGCTCAAGAATCTGCTCGAAGATCACATTGATGAACTGGCCCGGCTGATCACCTTGGAAAACGGCAAGACGTTCGCCGAAGCGAAGGCCGAACTCCGGCGTGGCATCGAAAATGTCGAAGTAGCCTGCGGCATTCCGATGATGATGCAGGGGTACAATCTGGAGGACATCACGCCTGGCGTTGATGAAACGTTGATCCGGCAGCCGCTTGGCGTCGTCGCGGCAATCACGCCGTTTAATTTTCCCGCGATGATCCCGTTCTGGTTTCTGCCTTATGCGATTGCTTGCGGCAATACGTTGGTCTTGAAACCGAGCGAGCGCGTGCCGCTGAGCGTGCGGCGCATCGTTGAACTCGTGGAACAAACAGGGATTCCAAAGGGCGTCGTCAACGTCGTCAATGGCGGCAGGGAAGTGGTGGATGCGCTTTGCGATCATCCAACGATTCGCGCGGTCAGCTTTGTGGGCTCCACGCCGGTGGCCAAGCACGTGTACCGACGTTCCGCCGCCAGCGGCAAGCGCATGCAATGCCAGGGCGGCGCGAAAAATCATGTGATTGTGCTGCCGGACGCGGATATGGAACTGGCCAAGCAAATCATCAGCGATTCCGCGTTTGGCTGCGCGGGGCAGCGGTGTTTGGCGGTTTCGGTGGCCGTGACGATTGGCGAAGCCCAAAA
Source organism: Candidatus Acidiferrales bacterium (assembly GCA_963702915.1). Taxonomy (GTDB): domain Bacteria; phylum Acidobacteriota; class Terriglobia; order Acidiferrales; family UBA7541; genus Acidiferrum. The sequence continues at coordinate 2,510,149 of OY969770.1, read as the reverse complement.
AACGTTTCGTGACGTTATTGCCGAAGCGGCTTCTTCGATCAAAGTGGGCTATGGCCTCGATGCCGGCGTGCAGATGGGACCGGTCATCACGCCCGAAAGCAAGCACCGCATTGAATCGTTGATTGCCACGGGAGTCAGCGAAGGCGCCAAGCCGATTGTGGATGGCCGCAACGCTAAGGTGGCCAACTACGAAAATGGAAATTTCGTGAAACCCACAATTCTGGACGGCGTTCCAGCGTCGAGTTCACTGGCCAATACGGAAATTTTTGGCCCGGTGCTCAGCCTGATCCACGCCAGCGACATTGACGAAGCCATCGAATTCATTCGCAAAAGCCCTTACGGGAATCAAGCATCTCTCTTCACAACGAGCGGAGCCGCGGCGCGCAAATTCCGCTATGAAGCCCCCGCCGGCAACATTGGCATCAACATTGGCGTGGCCGCTCCCATGGCCTATTTTCCATTCAATGGCTGGAAAGAAAGTTTCTTCGGAATTCTGCATGCCCAGGGAAAAGACGCGGTCGAGTTCTACACGGAATCCAAGATCGTAATCGAACGCTGGTCGCGCCAGGAAACGCGCAAATTTTGAGATCTCCGGTAGCATCGCGTGGATTCTTCCATTCGCGCTCGCTTTGAGTTTGATCCCCGGAGCTGGAGCTTTGATTCTCTGACTGTGGGCTATTAATTGTGTATACCTACTTAGTGCCGAACGAACTCGTGGGGATTGTGATGAAGCCTTTGATCTTTGCTATCTGTGTTGTATCTGCGTTCGGCGGTGTCCGAGCCCAGACACTTGCCTGGCAGCCATCGCCGGGGCATACGCAAGTGCCGATATGGCCGGGGGCCGTGCCTGACGCGCAGCCGGTCGCGGGGCCGGAGATCACCACGACGAATGACACGTTGATTGGCGGCAAGCGGGTGTTTGCGGTGAGCAACGTCTCGCGGCCTACGATGACGGTCTATTCGCCAGTGGGAAAGAATACGGGCGCTGCTATGGTCGTGTTTCCGGGCGGGGGCTATCAGATTCTGGCCATCGATTTGGAAGGCACGGAGGTCTGTGACTGGCTGACTTCCAAGGGAATCACGTGTGTGCTGTTGAAGTACCGGGTGCCAAATTCGGGGATGCATTGGGACCCAAAATGTAAGTGCCAGTTCACTCCGAAATCACCGACGGCATTGGAAGATGCGCAGAGGGCGGTGGGGCTGGTGCGCTTTCACGCAGCCGATTGGCATGTTGATCCACACAAGATCGGCGTGCTTGGGTTTTCGGCAGGCGGGCATCTGGTGGCAGCGATGAGCACACATTTTAAGCACCGTTTGTACCCGGCTGTGGATGCGGCCGACAAAGAAACCTGCCGCCCGGATTTTGCGGTGGCTCTTTATCCCGGGCATCTATGGATTGACGATAAGAAGTTTGAGTTGAATCCAGATATTCGTACTCATATCACGCGCCAGACTCCGCCAACGTTTTTGCTGCAGGCCGAAGATGACGACGTGGACAACGTAAACCAATCGCTGGTTTACTATATTGCTCTGAAGAACGCCGGGGTTCCCGTGGAGATGCATTTGTATGCGCAAGGCGGGCATGCGTTCGGGCTGCGGCGCACCGAGCTTCCGATTACGGCATGGCCTCAGTTGGTGGAGACGTGGTTGGGTACGATCGGGATGATTCCGGCTAATTTTTCCCCATGAACCGCAAGCCGCTCCACCTCGACATCAATCCGCAACTGGAATGCGCGGAGACGCTCGCCTCCCGTTTCTAAACCGAGCCGGCGATTCTGGTTCTCGAGAAGGACCACATCTTCCGCCGCACATGGCAATGGGTTGGCATGCTCTTTCATCCTTGCGATGAAGTGAACAGCAAACCAGGCACGATTGCAGATGCCGAAACGTTTTTCACGGCTGATATCGCTGGAGAGCCCGTCCTGATTTGCCGCGATAAGGAAGGGACGCTCCGCTCGTTCTACGGATGCGCTGGCGCGGGTTGCTGACCCGGTGCAGCCGCCGGCTTGTTGTAATCGAAATTCACTTTCGGCGCCTGCCGCGCGCCTTCATCCGTCTTGAAATACGCGTCGTTCCTGGCAAAACCCGCCATGCTGGCCACAATATTGTTGGGGAAAAGCGAGATGTAGGTATTGTAGTCCTGCACCGCGTCGTTGTAGCGGCGCCGCTCCACCGCGATGCGATTTTCCGTCCCCGCCAGTTCATCCTGCAAACGCATGAAATTCTCGTTGGATTTCAATTGCGGATAGTTTTCCACGATTACCAGCAACCGGCCTAACGCGGAATCCAATTGTCCGTTCGCGGCAATCTTGTCGGAAGGCGTTTTTGCCCCCATCAAGGCCGCGCGTGCCGCAGCGATCTCCCCATACACTGTCTGTTCCTGCACCGCGTAGCCCTTCACCGTTTCCACCAAATTGGGGATGAGGTCCGCGCGCCGCTGCAGCACAACATCCACCTGCGCCCACGCCGCGTTCACCGCTTCACGCTTGATGGCCATCTGGTTGCGGCGGCTGACATAGCCTCCGCCAATCACCAGCACCAGAACCAACAGCACCACAACGATTACGATTACGGCTTTCATAAGCACCTCGAGGATTAGAGTTCCTGAAATCTAATGCGCCACCCGCTGCCACTCCGTCTTCGGCACGCCTTTGTCCAGTGCCACGATCACTTTTTCCAACGCGTGCATGTAGGCATCGTAAGCCTCCAGCGAGTCGCCATCAATCGCACGCGTGACGCGGTAGCTGTAAATTCGCGAAAAGGCTTCCGCCTTGGCCCCGGCGAGTTCCTCGATGCGCGCAAAAATACCCGGTGCGCCCTGGGGAGGCTCCTCGTCAAAAGCCAGCAGCGTATGGCGAAGTAACGTCAAAGCGCTGGATATGGAGCGCTTCAGCATTGCCAGAACTTCCATCTCATTCCGGCCCGCGTGCAGCAGATGCTGCCGAAGCCGGAGCAGCAGCAGGCGCAAATCGCGTTCTACTTCCACGCGATGCAGGTTCATGGGGATTTGCAGATCCGCGGCCACGTCTTTTCCGAACAGCACGCGGTGCGAACGCTTTAAGTCCAGGCTCTCAATCGCAAACACATCGGTGGAGCGCTGCAGTTCCTCGGTCAGGAAGAACAGCGGCGCCGGCTCTTTCATTTCCTGAATCCACCAGCGCACGGCAGGCGCCAGCCGCTGCATCTCATTGACGTCAATCTGCACCAGCGTGCAGAGCACATTCAAATCAGACGCGCCCGGATGGAATTCACCGCGCGCCGCCGAGCCGTAGAGAATCACCGATTCCAGATTCTTGCCCGCTGCTTCTTTTAGCCTGCCCACCAATTCGGTCAGCTTTGTTTCCATAACCATCACCTACGATCAGAGAATCTTTCTCACCAGCCCCCACCTGCGCCGCCGCCACCGCTCGATCCGCCACCAAATCCACCGAACCCTCCACCTCCACCGCCCCAGCCACCGCCGCCGGAACCGCTGCTGCCACCACGGCCCATGCTGCCCAGTAGGGCGCCGAGCCAAAAGCCCCCGGATCCGCCACCGCGTCCTAAGAAAATAAAAAACGCGATGGCTCCGAGGATGATCCAGATCCAGATGCCTCTGAAGTCATCATCATTGTTTTGAGGAGCCTCTCCCGATTGCGGCATTCCCGTCAGGGTCACGCCCTTATCATCGGCAATGTACTTCGCCAGCTGCCACGCGGTAGCGGCTATACCTCCGCTGTAATCGCCTTTGCGGAAGTAAGGCACCATCAGTCGCCCGGCATCTCCCGCCCGTGCATCATTAATCACGGGCTCGAGGCCGTAGCCAACCTCTATCCAGTATTTCCTCTCGTTTGGTGCAACGAGCAGCATCACTCCGTTGTCTTGTTTCTTTTGGCCGATGCCGAGCTGTTTGAACAAATCGTTTGCGTAGGTCTGCACCTCATTGCCATCAAGCGATTTCACCGTGACGATGGCCATCTGCGCGCCCGTCTTCTCTTCAAGTTCCGTGCACATGGCTTCCAGTTGCGTTTTCGTTTGCGGCTCAATAATGCCGACGAGGTCGGTCACATAACCAGTTGGCCGAATCTGCTTGATATCTTCACTACGCGCAGCTCCGCTCAAAGCGAGCAGTAGCCACACAACAAAGCATATTCCCTTTGCGAAAGTTCTCTTCATCTGCGGGGATTCACAATGCGAAGCAACATTTTCCTTGCCAGGTGACACTGGGCGAATTCTCTCACAATTGTCGTCAAAAAATCGCCTGAGTTTTCTCTTTCCGGCTCCCATTGACCGGTCTCAACTCAGGTCCTAATCTTACAGTAGAACGAATCGCATTCAGACTGAGGTGCTCATGCGCCCGTGGACGGCAGTGCCACGCCCGCTCTTGTATCTAGTCGCCGTAGTTTTCTGCGCGGCGACAACGCTTTACGCCTCCGCCTGGATGTACGACAACCGGCGGCTGAGTCATCCTGTCGAGCTTGGATTCAACCTCGGCCGCGATACGGTTTTCAACCCGGAAACGCAGTGCATCTCTGTTTACAACGTCGCGCCGAACAGCCCCGCGGAACGCGCTGGACTGCACCCCGGCGATTCGATTATCGGACTCAACGGCCAGCCCGTCACTTCCTACAAGCAATTTGACGACATCTGGACGCGCTCTTCTCCCGGCGATCACGTCAAAATTGCCGTCGCGCGTGCCGGGCAGCCAACTCCCGCAAACCTGGACGGGGTTTTTCAGGCCACACGCCTCGGTCTCCCCGCTGAAGGTTTCGCCCGCGCCGCCGCGAGACAGATCATAGGCTTGTTCCCGGTGCTCTTCCTCATCGTGGGTTTCGCGGTTTTATTCTCGCGCATCGAGGACCCTTACGCATGGCTTCTGGCCCTGCTTTTCAGCTGCTTCATTGCCAGTCCGTCATTCAACAACTTGGGCCTCGAAGCCACCTGGATACGGCGCCCGGCGGAGATTTTCCATGCTGCTTTCGCGGGCATGATTCCCGCGATGGTGTACCTCTTCTTCGCCATCTTCCCTGAGAAATCGCCGCTGGAGCGGCGCGCCCCGTGGCTGAAGTGGGTAGCGATCCTTTTCGGAATCACCCAGGTTGTGCGCGGTTTGGATACCAGCAGTCCGCAATGGGCCGCGTGGCTGTCCGGGCCGCTCAGTTCGGTAGCCATGCACTATCTGCGGCTGACGTTGGGCTACGTCTTTACGGGCTTGGGATTGCTCTCGCTGTTTCTCACCTCGGTCAACAAGCAGGCATCGCTGGAATCTCGTCGCAAGGCGCGTGTGCTGCTTTGGGGCACTCTGTTCGGCATTCTGCCAGTGGTGCTGGAGAAATTCGCGGTGGACTTCTGGACCATTCGGGTCCCGTTCTGGCTGGACACGCTCATCCTTCTCACCGTCGTCGTGTATCCGCTCTCCTTCGCCTACGCCATCGTGAAGTACCGTGTGCTCGAAATCCCCGCTTTACTGCGCCGAAGCGCCCGTTACGTCCTGGTGCAGCGCGGCTTTTTCACCCTGTTGCTGCTCGGCGCTTTCCTCGCCATCTTCTTCTTTGCGAGATATTTTTCCCCTGTTTTTGCCGCACATTCCCAAGAGGGCATGGCTCTCAGCGCCGTTTTCGGTGTCGCTCTGGTGTGGGCTTCCGGACCGCTCGTCAAGCGCGGTTCGCAGCGCATTGATCGTGCGTTCTTCCGCAGTTCCTATGATGCCCGTCTTATTCTCCAGGACCTTGCAGAGAAGTCACGCTCCGTTACCAATCGCGGCGAACTCGCGGCGCTGCTCGATCGTCATCTCCTGCAAGCGCTCCATCCCAAATCCCTAATCATTTACGCTGCGGAGTCCGATGGCACGCTCCGCGCCATTGGCCGGGAAACTCCCGCTGGTTTCGAGACGCTCAAGACGGATACGCCTTTCTTTCATAAATTGGTGAAATACGGCCGGGCGTGGGATGTGCCTCCCCAAGATTCTCGGGATGCCTTGGAAAATTTTCCGTACCTGCCGTTCGCTCCGGAATGTCTTGTGCCGCTCCTCGGTCACAACGCGCAACTCGTCGGGCTTCTCGTGCTTGGCCAGCCTCTTTCCGAAGAGCCTTACTCTCGCGAGGACAAGCGCTTGCTGGATTCCGTAGCGGGGCAAGCGGCCATCGCGCTTCAAAACATCACCCTGGCCGAACACATTGCCGACCGCATGGAAATCGAGCGGCGCGCCGCGCAGGAAATCGAAATCGCCCGCGACGTGCAATCGCGCCTCTTTCCCCAGGTGATGCCGCCGCTGGCCACGCTCGAATATACCGGCAGTTGCATCCAGGCGCGCCAGGTGGGCGGCGATTACTATGACTTCCTCGATCTCGGCTCCTCGCACCGGCTCGATCGCGGAGCGAATCAGGCCCTCCCTGCCGCGGCCTGGCATCTTGCCTTTGTCCTGGCCGACATTTCCGGGAAGGGCATTGCTGGTGCTCTGCTGATGGCCAACCTGCAGGCCAACCTGCGCAGCCGTTACGCGATTGCGCTCGATGATCTTCCCCGCCTCCTGAAATCCGTCAATCAACTCTTTTACGAAAACACGCCCGACGACCGCTACGCCACCCTGTTCTTCGCGCTCTACGACGACCACTCCCGCGAGTTTGAATATTGCAATTGCGGCCACAACGCTCCGCTGCTCTTCCGCGCCAACGGCTCCCTCGAACGGCTCACCTCCACGTCCACGGTCATCGGCCTGTTCCCCGATTGGAAGTGCGTCACCCAGCGCATCACTCTAGCTCCCGGCGACCTCCTCGTGATTTATACCGATGGCGTAACCGAAGCCAACAATGCAGCCGGCGAAGAGTTCGGCGAAGCCCGCCTGATCGAAACCGTCCGCGCCAATCGTTCCCTCCCGCCAAAGGATCTTGTCACCGCCATCCAAAACGCCGTCCAACAATTCAGCACCGGCGAACAGTTCGATGACCTGACGATGGTCATAGCCCGCGCCCGCTAGCCGACATTTTTCTTGCCTTGGGTGGTCCCCAGCGCCGTAGGCGCGACAGATGTTTGCCCAGGGCGTGAGCCCTGGGTACCTAGTAATCCTAATCGTCGAGCGCCGTAGGTGCGGCACTCGGACTCCACCTTTTGGCCGCCCGCCTCATGCCTCGGTGAAATCAAACCTTAGTGCTTCACCATGTCATCCGCCGTCCCGTCCGACCACTTCGCCACCGGAATCATAAACACCGTCAGCCGGTCCTCCGGGTCGTCAGCCGCCAGTATCGGCGACCCCGGCAGATCTGCGCCCCAGGTTTCCGGGCCAGTTGGCGCAACGAAAAACATCAGGTGAGGATGCCAGTGCCCCACCCCATCGCCCAAATACCCTTCCTTTGACATCATGTAGCACATTGCGCCAGGCTCTTGCATCGGCAATTCCTTCTTGTCCAGCCCCGCCTTGATGCTCGCAAACATTTCCGCTTTGGATTTTCCCGCCAATATCAACTCCGTCTTTTTCATCACCAGCGGAAGGTACGTCCGTGCGGCCGCCGGGTTGAAGCAGATGGGAGCACGCAGCTTGGGATTCCAAAAGTCCGGATAGTCGATTCCGGCGGTCCATGATCGTTCCACGATACACACGAAACCGTTCCTTCCTCTCACCGCGGTTTCGTATCTATGCCCTCCCATCACCATCACCTCGGCTTCGCGCGAGATGGATTCCGGCGCCGCGCTCCGTGCCAGGGCAATCTCGGCGTTGCGATCCGCGATCATGTATTGCTCAACCGGAGCCATGTTCGGATACGGTGCTTTGGCGTCCTGCGCTTGCCCCGCCCGCGCCGCGCTCAACACGATAGCCAACACAAAGAGTGATACTCCGATCGCTCTGACGATCTCTCGCTTCATTGTTTTCTCCTGCGACATTGGATTCTCTTTATAAAAGGAGAGAGGCGCTCGGCAACTTCACAAGCGCCTCCTCTACGGCGCTGCTGCGAATGCGCGGGGATCGAAGACGGTCTGGATCGAATCTATCTTTCCGTCCTTCACCTGATACCACGAGCAGAAAAAGGTAGTCACCTTGGGCGTCACAAAGTCGTAGAGCAAGCAAACATCGCTGCCGTCCACAAAAACTTTCTTGATGTCGTAATTTCCGCGTTGCTGCTCCATCATTTTCAGAAACTCATCCGGGCTGCGAAAGGCTTCGCCAGCAGGCCCTTTCACGCGCACGTTGTCGCCCAAATAATTTCGAGCGGCAGCATAGTCCCTATCGTCCATCGCTTTGATGTAAGACATCACGGCTTCCTTCACGCCCTGAATCATGCAAATCACCTCGCGCTAGTCTATCCAACAGATATCGGTCATAAATAGGAAAGGAGAGAGGCGCTCGGTAACCTCACAAGCGCCTCCTCTACTGCGTCAACGTAAACCGTACCTCACTGGATCACCTCCTTCTCGGCAAGAACGCCGATGTCGACATGAATGTCGAGTGGACCGAGTATAACGCGGGTTCGCGGAGATGTCAGAACAAGCCGGGTGTCCCGCCTCCACCTAGTGCTTCATTCCCGTTTAGCGCTCGGGCCAGCCGCCTCTCTGGAGATTCCTCGTCTTTGTAGTGGCCGACCTTTAGGTCGGTTCTTGAGCTTCTCAGGAAGCCGAACACCCGTGGGCCACCCAGAATTGTTTTCGGAAGTTAAGCCTGCGCCTCCCGCCGATAGCACCCGTCCTATGGAAACAGACCTGCCAGTCTGGGGTGCCCTGAAGGCGGAAAATGAATGAATTTCTCGATATGGAACCCAACTTTTCGCTACAATCACCGCAAGGACAAGGGGGGAGTAAGTTGAGCTTCAAAAGTCAATCCATGAAATTGGAGTAGCGAACTGAATATACCGGATTCTATATGATAAATTCCTTACAGGTCGAGAACTTCCGATGCTTCAAGAATATAGACCTCTCCGATCTTCGCCGTATCAACGTGGTCGTTGGAAGGAATGCTACGGGGAAGACGGCCCTATTAGAGGCTGTCCGCCTGGCTCTTGGCGGAACACCCAATGTTTTGTGGGCAATGAATCCGAGCCGGGGATTTGTGGGGGGCCTTCAACAACCGATAACACGGGAAGCTTTTGAATCCTTATGGAATCCGTATTTCTTCAACTTTGACGCAACCCACCCGATTTTTACGGACTGCTGCAACAGCGAAAATCGTCACGCCACCGTCAAGGTTTTCTTTGATACAAAACGTTCGGTTACGTCGATCCCCCCACAGCCTCCGCAACAACCGCCACCGCCTGTGGTACCAAGTCCTTTCATCCCACCACTGGCATTTGAACGGAATGATTTCTCAGGCGAAACCTCAACCCTTTACGCTTCCATCCAACCGCAAGGTGGGCTGAACTTTGACGCAGGCCCAGAACTTGGCCCTGTCACCGAGTTTTTCACTTCTTCTTGGAACCTTAATCCATTACTTCCAGCTCAGATGTTTTCCCAGTTGAGCATTCAACGACGTGAAAAGGAGATAGTAGCCGCGGTTAGAGCGGAGTTTGAACCTTCATTGCAAAATCTGGCCGTTCTGACTCCGATAGCGGGACAAGGAGCTCTCTATGCGGAATTGCTCTACCTCAAAGAAAAGTTGCCCATCAGCTATCTGTCGTCCGGGATAAGTCGATTTATCACCATGATGTCAGCAGTGCTTATCAGAGGAAAAGGTGTCGTACTAATAGACGAGATCGAGAACGGACTTTCGTACAAGGTTTTCCCATCTCTCTGGAAGTACCTGCTGAAATTCGCTGTAGACAATGGCACACAGATTTTTGCATCGACACATAGCGCAGAATGTGTCAGAGCTCTACTACCGGCGATGGAAGGTCATGAGAATGACTTTATGCTTCTAAGAGCCGAGCGAGTAAATGGGTCGTCGGCTATAGCCTCTGTTCAAGGGAAGTTCTTAGAGGCTGCGATTGACCAAGGAGTCGAGATGCGGTGACGTTCATTGAGCCCCCAAGACTTGAGCTGCTTCCTCATCCGTTTTTCATTGTGACCGAGGGAATGGGGGATGCCCGCCTGATAGATGAAATACTGCAATTCAGAGGCATTACGAATTGCAGTGTCGGCTGTCCAAGCAGAGAAAGTTCCAAAAATAAAACGGGAAAAGATGCTTTCCCGGATTACCTCGCGTCAATTCAAACTGCGAGGACCAGAGTCAATTCAGTCACACTGCGAGGAATTCTGGTGATTGGCGACGCAGATACCGATGCCGATGTAGCATTCGGGGCGATCCGGGATGCGCTGAATGATGCAATCTTCCCGACTCCGGACCGCTCATTCAGCATCCAAGAGATAGCCACCTTCCGTGTAGCAGTCTATCTGCTCCCCGGACAGGGCCGGACGGGAACCCTTGAACACCTTCTGCTTGAAGCAGCCTTACTGAAAAAGCCCGAACTCGAAAAATGTTTGGATGATTTCTCTGACTGTACGGGTGCCCTAAGGTCGGCAAAACAAAACAAACAAGCAAAAATGAGAATGTCTGTTCTTGCTGGGGCCTTCTGTGAAGACAATCCGTGGTGCTCAGCCCACACGATGTGGAGTGATGTTAAGAATCCGGTTCCAATCGATACCACATGCTTTGATCATTTGTCTGCCTTCATAACTGACTTTCGCTCTTGAAGGCGGGCGGGTGGCGCAACCCCCATCGAGCTAAGATGCCTTCGGGCGGGTGGCGCACCGTATCGAGCAGAGACAACTTCGGTGGCCTACCCTTTGCGCCTTTTATCACTCCCCGGTTAATTTATAAGGTGGTATCCTGCCAAGTGCAACCCAAATCGACGCCAAAGGACGTGCCACCCGCCAGTAACTCTTAATAAGGGAAAAGACGCCGGCCATCCCAGAGGAAAAGGGACCCCATCCGCCACCGAAACCTAAGAAGGCCCGCAGAGCCGTGGAAAAGTATGTCCCTCTGCCACGAAACAGAGGAACAGAACAAGCAATGCTAGATATTTTTGAACATGGGACGGAGCGCGAACTTATGCAGTATTTACGCGGGAACGGCTTAAAGGACGAGAATCCTCGCTTTGGCAAGATCGTGAAGCTTTTCCGCGAGCGCGGCCCGAAACGGTTTTAGCGAGAGTGTTCAATTCTTTGCGCGCCTTATTTTCCTGTTCGACTGACAAGGTCGCGAAATGCTCCTCTAGAATTGTGGCGGCGCGTCCTGCGTTGCGTGCGAGTTTGTTCTTTGTCTGCATAAACGGTTACGCAAATCAGGATAACAGCAAGCGTACTGCTTCGCAATCTTCCATTCGTACTAAGCTCTCGATGAATGCACTCTCCCAGCAAGGCGCTGGCGCATCCCTGAAGCAGTAAAATGACTTCGGGTGGCCTACCCTTGCGGGTTTGGTTTATGCAAGGGTGGGTCTTGGGGTGCTCTTTCTTCCTCTCCTTCCTCTTCGTACCAGTTTCGAAACTAGTACCCACTAAATAATGTTGAATAAACGGTAAATAATGTGCTATGCTCCACCCGCTATGCTGAGGGTCCCGCAACATCATCCGGGACACAAACACCGTGGACGCGGCTCTTGTACCATTTCGGAACGGCTCACCACCTCGCCCTTCGTCTCCCCTTCGCACTTTCACGCTCTAACTCCTTTGTTTCCCCTTCATGCAAGCCATTCTCCTGTAAGTCCTTTGTTTCCCCTTGATACGCAAAATAGGGGGTACATCCCCCCCTCTGACATGACCGACCGTTCCATTTCGGCTTTGCGCCCCCTTCACCCGATCTCTCCTTTCTTCCTCTGTGTCCTCTGTGTTCCGATCTCTGTGACCTCTGTGTTACCGTCCCTCTTTCCTCTTCAGCTGTGGACTGTAGACTGTCGACTGTTGGCTGGGTTTCTCCGTCTGGGCAACCGCTCCCCTACGACTCGTACCAGCTCCAGCATTTACCACTACATCAAGTACCAATGTCGGCGCGCCGACATTTTGCCCCAAGATCGGCCCGCCTCAGAAGGACGGGCCCTACAAAGAGAGGAGAAACCCAAGAGCACAGGCAAGAGTGCCTGTGCCACTAGTGGCATGCTCTTGAACTGTAAACTGTCGACTGTGAACTGTAGACTGGGCATCCCCCGGGGTGGCGGAAACTCGCGCGACTACGCTATCCTTAGATGTACACACACCGTTGTGCACGAAGCGTCCCCCAAACACAGGATGATGCCTATGAGTGACACGAAAATCATTGCGGCTGAAACGAATCAAGCAGGGCCCGAAACCAAAGCCGCCCGCCCCACCTGGAAGCCTGCTGGCAAGGTCCATGCAGGCGAGCAGCCGTTCACCTACCCCCTGAAGCGCGAGTTCGTCGAGCCGGACTGGCGGCGCCTGCCGGGTTACCGCAATGTGACCAAGGAAGAATGGGAAACGGCGCTGTGGCAACGCAAGCACACGGTCAAGAACCTGAAGGAACTCAAACACGTCTTCGGCGACTTGATTCCGGCAACGCTGATGGCCAGCCTGGAGCAAGACATCAAAGAGCGCGCCACCATGTCCATCCTGGTGCCGCCGCATATGCTCAACACCATGGACGAAAAGGATTTGTGGAACGATCCGGTGCGCCGCTACATGCTGCCCGCGTTTGACGATCGTCATCCCGAATGGCCCAGCCATCCCAAGGCCAGCCGCGATTCCTTGCACGAAACGGACATGTGGGCCGTGGAAGGCTTGACGCACCGCTATCCGACCAAGGTGCTGGCGGAATTGCTCTCGACCTGTCCGCAATATTGCGGACATTGCACGCGCATGGATTTGGTGGGGAATGATGTGCCGCAGGTGGTGAAGCTGAAATTCCAGATTCCCCAGAAGGATCGCTACCACCAGATGCTGGAGTATCTGCGCGTGACGCCTTCCGTCCGCGACGTGGTGGTGAGCGGTGGCGACATTGCCAACACGCCCATTGGCACGCTGGAAGAATTTTGCTCGAAGCTGATGGATCTCCCGAATATCAAGGATATCCGCCTGGCCACCAAAGGCTTGATCGCCATCCCACAACACTTTCTGCAGGCGGACGTGCAGGCGGGCCTGGACCGCATGGCCAAAAAAGCGCGTGAACGCGGCGTGGATATTGCCGTGCACACGCATGTGAACAACGCGCGGCAAGTGACGCCGCTGGTGGCCAAGGCCGTGCAGTCATTGCTGGACATGGGTTATCGCGACGTGCGCAACCAGGGCGTGCTGCTTCGCGGCGTGAACACCACTCAGAAAGAATTGCTGGATTTGTGCTTCATGCTGCTGGATTACGGCAAGATCATGCCCTACTACTTTTATCAGTGCGACATGATTCCCAACGCCGAGCACTGGCGCCTGGCCATTCACGAAGTGCAGCAACTGCAGCACGACATCATGGGCTATCTGCCGGGATTCGCCACACCCCGCATGGTGTGCGACGTGCCGTTTGTTGGCAAGCGCTGGGTGAACCAGGTGAAGGAGTACGACCGCCATCTGGGCATTTCGTATTGGACGAAAAATTACCGCACGGGCATCGAAGCCGATGATCCGGATGCGTTGAGCCGCCGCTATGAGTATTACGACCCCGTCTACACTTTGCCGCAGCAAGGCCAGGATTGGTGGCGCAACAAGCCCGTTCCTCCCAACCTTTCAAAGTAATTTTCAAACCGCTTCTGCTCTGCGGTCCAAATAGTAGTGAATGATCGGCGTAAGAATTAATGAAAGAACAATCGAGCTGAGCAGCCCGCCAATTACCGCAATCGCCAGCGGCTGAAGCATCTGCGAGCCGGAACCAATCCCCAGCGCCAAAGGCAGCATGCCTGCAACTGTCGCGAGTGCCGTCATGGTGATGGGACGCAACCGCCGGCGTCCCGCCTGAATCAGCGATTCTTCCGGGGTAAAACCCAGCTTGCGGTAACCCTGATCGGCGTCAAGAAGCAAGATGCCGTTCTTGGCCACGATGCCGACCACCATGATCATTCCCATAAACGACGCGACGTTGAACGTCGTCCGAGTGACGAGCAGCGCCAGAAAGCCGCCAAACGTTGATAGCACTGCGGAAGTGAGTATCGCAGTGGGCGCGGAGAATGTCCGGAACTCGAAGAGCATCACCGCGAACAGCAGCACAAGCGACAGAAGGAAAACCGTCAGAAGATCCTGGAAGGATTTCTGCTGCTCTTGATAAAGGCCGCCGTATTCCACGCGGATGGAAGAAGGCAGACGTAAGTCGTTCACGGCTTTCTTAACGGCGGCCATTCCCGAGCCGAGACCGATGCCTTCAAAACGGCCGGTAACTTCGACGAGGCGTTGCAGGTTTTCGCGGCGGATTTCCGTCTGCCCCGGTTCCAGGGTGACGTCAGCAAGAGACCCGAGCGTCGCGGTTCGGCCCGTGGCGCTGGTGAGGAGGGTGTTGCTCATGCGATCCAGCGACGCGCGATTCTGCTCCGGAAAACGGACGCGGATTGTATACGCGCGATCGTTCAGCACCACCGGAGTCGCGGCGGGTTCGCCCTCGAGAACAGCGGCGGCGTCGGTAGCGACTTCCTCCGGCGTGAAGCCGGCGCGCGCGGCAATCAGTGGATCCACTTGATACGTGACAGCCGGACCGCTGATGGTATTTTCGATGCCGTCCAAAACATCGACCACATGCGGAAGTTTCCCAATGGCGTCCGCAACGCGCGGGGCGGTGGTGTTCAAGAGTTTGGCGTCCGGAGAGAAGAGCTTGATGACGACGGGCTCAGGCGCGCTGGTCAGATCGCCGATCATGTCCTGCAAAACCTGAACGAATTCGACGTCGGCGCCCGGCTCTGTTTTTTTGATCTCCATGCGAACGTCATCCATGATTTCGTAGATGCTGCGGCTGCGGTCCTTCTTGAGCTTGACGGTAAAATCGCCGCGGTTCGCTTCCGTGACGGCGGCAAGACCAAGCTGGAGGCCGGTGCGCCGCGAGGTGTTCTCGACTTCGGGCATGGAACGGATGATTTTTTCAATGTGCAGCAGAATGCGATCGGACTCGGCGAGTGAACTGCCCGGAGGCGTGTAGTAGTCGAGAATAAAACTGCCCTCGTCCATTTGCGGAAGAAGGTCGCTGTCCAAGGAGAGATAACAGACAACAGAAAGAAGAATGATGACACAGGAACACGCCAGGACGAGGAAAGGGCGGCGGACGATGCGCTGCATCGCGGCGGCGTAGAACGACACGATGCGCCCGAAGAAACCCGAAAGGTGAGCTTCCTCAACCGCCAGGAGTGAGGCGGCGTCCAACGATTTTGTCGCCGGGGATTCCGAGCCAGCGTCCACCTGTTTCGGGCGAACCAGATATTGGCTGAGCGTGGGTGTCCAGGTAAGCGCGAGGAAAAGCGAAGTCAGCAAGGCAGCAGTCATGGTGATGGCCAGCGCCCGGAAAAAACTGCCCGTAACGCCGGTGGTGTAAATGAGCGGTAGAAAAACGACAATCGGGGTAATGGTGGAACCGATGAGGGGCACGGTAATTTCGCGAAGCGCGCTTTGAATGGCCTGGAGGCGGGATTCGCCGGCATCGCGATGGAGCACAATGTTCTCGAGGACGACGATGGCATCGTCAATCACGAGGCCAACGGCTGCGGCAAGACCACCGAGGGTCATGAGGTTAAAACTTTGCCCGCTGATCTTCAGAACGATGAGGGTAAGAAGGAGGGTTACGGGAATCACAAGACCGGCGACCAGGGAAGAGCCCCAATCGCGCAAAAAGAGCACGAGGATTGCCGCCGAAAGAATGATGCCGAGCAGGACGGCGTCGCGGACGCTGGCGATGGACTGTTGAACGATGGTGGATTGATCGTAGAACGCTTCAAGATGAACCCCCGGAGGGAGCGAAGGGCGAAGTTCCGTGATTTTCTCGTGGACCTCGCGCGCCACCTCCAGCGTGTTGCTTTCCGGCTGGCGATTCACGCTGAGTAGCACCGCCGGATTGCCGTCGGCGGTAACGATCGTGTACACGGGCGCGACGGATGGCGCAATTTTGGCGATATCGCCAAGCCGCAAAGGCACACCGCTGCTGGAGGTTTTTACGACGATCTGCGCGATCTGCTCAGGCGTGCGGACTTGACCGCTGACCAGGCTCAGGACAAGCTGGTGATCGTGCTCCAGCAAACCAGGCGAATCAATCAGATTCGTGCGGCGGATCGCCTCCAGGATGTCCGTGACAGTGACACCCGCTGCCAGCAGGCGAGCGGGATCCGGGGTGACCTGGAATTCGGGGACGCGGCCGCCCTGCAGGAGAACGGAAGCGACGCCGTCAAGCCGGTTGATGCGCGGCTTTAAATCATACATTGCGATTTCCCACAATTTGCTCTGCGGGACGTTTTCGGACGTCAGGCTGTAGCCGAGAATGGGAAATGTGGCGAACGTAAGGCGATGTGTCTCGATTTTCGCGCTGGTGGGAAGCTCCGGCTGCAGGCGCGCGACAACCGCATCCACGCGCTGCAACGTCAGGATCATGTCCGATTTCCAGTCGAAGAAAAGATCCACTTCCGCGGAGCCCCGGCTGTTGATGGATTGCACTTTCTGCAGGCCGGGAACGCTGTTGACCGCTTCCTCGATGGGGCGCGTGATGGTGACGAGCATCTGATCGATCGGCATGACGCCGTTGTCCACGCCGATGACAATCCGCGGGAAATCCGTGTTGGGAAAAACGGCGACGGGAATGCTGAAAGCAAGATACGCGCCCACCAGCGCCAGGCTGATGGTCAGAAATAATATGGGCTTCGATAGCTGGCGAAACCACGGCTGGCCGGGACTCGAACTATCTGCGGCGCGGGCGGAATCCTGCGGCAATGGAGAGGACTGGGGATCCATGCGGCGCTATTCCTTGCCCTTTGCGGGAGCAGCGGAGTCGGCCGGACTCTTTCCGGTCTTTTCGTCATGGTCCGCACTTTCCTTTTCGCTCTCGGCGGGAGCTGGGGCTTCGATCCTGATTTGGGCCCCATCGGGTAACGCATAGCCACCCACGGTGATCACCGAATCATTTGCCTTGATGCCCGACTGAATTTCGGCAAGCTCCTTATTGCGAATGCCAATTTTGACTTTCGCAAGATGCGCTTTATTGTCGGCGCCGGCGAGCAGAACGAAATCGTCGCCCTCGGGGGTTTTGTAGACCGCGGAGGCGGGAACGGCAAGCGCGTTATCCACCGTCTTAGCCGTGGCGATTACCTCGACATTCATTCCGGGCTTGAGCGACGGACCCGGCTTCAACGCTTCAATCCACACTTCGACCGTGGTGCTGCCGGGATCCAGCGCCGGGCTGATCAGCATGACGCGGCCCTTGATCGCCTGCTCGACGCGTGCCAGTTGCAATTCGGCGGGGTTGCCAACTTTTAGAAGGACTGCTTCGTCTTGCGCGATGTGCGCCTTGGCGATGAGCTTCGATGTGTCCATCACCGTGAGAATCGGCTGATTCGCAGTTGCGAGTTCGCCCTGAAAGAGCGGGCGATCCGTCACCACGCCATCGATGGGGCTCCGAATCTCGGAGTAGCTGAGTTGGGCCCTGGCATTGAGATATTTGCCTTTGGCCGCGGAGAGTTGGCCCTGTGCGGATTTCAGTGTTTGCTCTTTTCCGAGGCGCATCAAGTCGGCAAGCTGCTTTTGCGCCTGTTCGTTCTGGCTGCGCGCCTGCGCCAGCGCCACTTCGGCGGAATCCAAATCGCGGCGGGGGATGGCGCCCTGATTGAAGAGGTCCCTGCGCGCGTCATAGACCTTTTGTTGCGCGTCGAAGGACGATTTGGCGGCGGCCGCATCGAGTTCTGCTTTCTGGATTTGTTGCGGCAGGCTGGCCCCCGTCGTGGTCGCATAGCCCGCTTCGGCTTGCTCAAATTCGCCTTTGCTCTCTTCCGCGGCGCCGGTGAGGTCGGCGTTTTCGAGAACCGCGAGAACCTGGCCTTGCTTCACATGGCTGCCGCGTTGGACATAAAACTTGCTGATCGTGGAGCTGATCTTGGGCGTGATGACCGCTTGCTGCAGCGGCGAAACCACGGCTTCGGCGGAGACGGTGAGCGCGACGGGGCCGCGTTTTGCCGGCGTAACCTGCACGGTAACGATGGGCTCGGGTTCTTTTTCCGCACCACCGCAACCCGAGAGCAGCGCTGCAAGCCCGATCAAAAAGGAAGTTGGCAGGAAGAATTGCCGTCGGGACGCGGATGAAGTTGTGCTTGAGTCATTCATGGAGTTGTGAGTACTCCTGTCAATGTCTGGAGATTCGCAAGGGCGACGCGATAGCGCAGCGCACCGTCCTGATAAGCAGCATTCGCCTGGGCAAATGTGGTTTGCGCGTCGACCACTTCCAAAACGGTGGCTTCGCCGTTTTTGTAGCGCAGCGTGGTCAGACGCAAGCTGTCCGCGGCAAGTTCAGCGGAACGCTGCAGACCAGCAAGTTCATTCAAAGAGGTTTCCGCTTCGGAATAGAGCGAGCGCATCTCAGCAAGGAGTTTGCGCTGGGCGTAAGAGAGTTCCACCTTTGCCTGATCGCGTTTCAACTCCGCTTGTCGAACCCGGCTCTGTGTTGCTCCCCAATTCCAGATGGGCAGATTCAGAGAGGCCATGGCAGAAGTGCCGAGGTTCTTGGTCCTGCCGCCGTCAGCCGTCGGCGTGTATGTGGCGTAATGCTCGGCGTCGATCCCATACCAATAATCCAGGCTGACTGAAGGGAAATAACCGGCGCGCGCGGAGTTCACATCCTGGGCGGCAGCCTGGACGGCGGAGAGAGCCGCGCGAGTCTCCGGATTTTCGTGCGCCGCCTGAGCCTCAAATTCATTACGAGGCGGCAGCGGGACACTCGCGTGAAGATCGTCCGCAAGCTCGAAATTGTCATTAAAATCCGGGAAAAGAAGAACGGCGAGATCGAGCCGCGCGTTCAGCAGCCCGAGTTGCGCTTCCTGCAACTGGCGCCGGCGATCCTGCATCTGGAGTTCCGCTTTGATCACGTCCGAGTGCGCCACTTCACCGCCCTTTTCCAGGCTTTGCGTGAGCTCGAAGAATTGTTCTCCCTCGCTGGCTGTGCGCCGCGCGGCGGAAAGTTTCTGTTCTGCGGCAGCCACCGCGAAATAGTTTTGAACCACGGTCACAAGTAACCCGCGCTGAGCCACTTCCGCGCGGGCTTTCGCGGCGGCAGCAAGCGCGGCCGAACGGCGATAGGAAGAGAACGCCGAATAATCGAGGACCTGGTGGACGTTACCCTGGCTGACGTATTCGTGCGCGGCATTATTGGCGATAAAACGCACGCCATTCGCGTTGGTCTGCGTGTAGAGCGCCGAAGTCTCGAAATTAACCCCTGGCAGAAGGGCGTCGCGTGATTGTGCGCGATCTTCGCGCGCGAGGCCCGCTTCGGTGACGGCTGCGCGATATGTGGGATCGTTCTGGCGCGCCAGCTTCAGGGCATCCTGCAGCGTCAGC
Source organism: Candidatus Acidiferrales bacterium (assembly GCA_963702915.1). GTDB lineage: Bacteria > Acidobacteriota > Terriglobia > Acidiferrales > UBA7541 > Acidiferrum. Next base: position 2,490,811 of record OY969770.1, on the reverse strand, counting down.
CGCACCGGTGTTCCCGTTGCCGGGCCAGATTGCGATGATGCTTGCGGCTGGTGGGAAACGGCTTCAGGTTGTGGCGCAGGGGAAATGGGTTGCTGCCCGGCATGCAGGGCTGCAGGAACCGCAAGGAAATTCGCCGCGGCAAAGAAGATTACGCATTCTAAGGATTTGCGGATCAGTGGAACTCGCATTGGGAACCGAATTTCCGGCCGCGTTCACCACTGCTCGCAGCAATCGCGGCCTTGGGGCGGGATCCCCATGAACGGAATGTAGCGAAGTGGAGATAAATGCAGGATTAATCAAGGGCAGACAATGGAGGCAGGGTGACGAAGGAGTACGCAACTGGGGTGCAACGTGCTGCACCCTACGATTGCGGGGCGGGAAGAGTGACGCTGAATGTGGATCCGGAGGCATCCGAGCGCACGAGTTCAAGCCGGCCGTGGTGCGCTTCGGCAATCCAACTCGCGATGGATAAGCCCAGTCCGGCCCCACCGCCGTCGGTTTCCGAGCGCGAGCGGACCTTATCGGCGCGGAAGAAGCGCTCAAAGATGCGTGATTGGAGTTCCGGCGAAATTCCCGGACCCGTGTCGGTGACACTGACAACGTAGTGCGTCGAAGTCTTTTTGCACTCGAGGTTGACCTGTCCCCCGGCGGGCGTGTACTTGATGGCATTGTCCAGAAGATTCAGAAGCAGCCGGCGCAGCAAGGCTTCATCGCCGTGGAAAAGCAATTCCGGCTCAATCGAAGGGGTGAGTGTGATGTTCTTCACGAGCGCGAGAGAACGGGCGTGGCGCAGAACATCGGCGGCCAGCTCATCGAGATAAAAGTCCCGCAAAACAATCGGATATTGGCCGGCATCGGCGCGCGTGAGGGTGAAAAGATCTTCAATGATGTGAGCGAGGCGCTGGGATTCATCGCGAAGGATGGTCAGCGCTTCGCGATATTCGGCAGGGGAGCGATCAGGGCGCGACAGCGTGACTTCCGTTTCTCCGCGCAGAATCGCTGCGGGAGTGCGCAGCTCGTGAGAGGCGTCGGCGATGAAACGGCGCTGCCGCTCGAACGAATCCTCCAGGCGGTCGAGCAGCTCGTTGAAGGAGATTGCCAGTTGGCCGAGTTCGTCGCGAGGGTTGGACACGCCAAGACGATCGTGAAGATTCGCGGCGCCGATGGTGCGCGCCGTCGAGGCCATTGCGGCCACGGGAGAGAGGCTTTTGCGGGCAAGAAAATAGCCACCGATCCCGGCAAAGAGAAGCGCGATCGGAATGATCAGGAGAAAAGTGGAGCGGATGTCGTCCAGGAGCTCCTGCTGAGGATGCAGCGATTGCAGCACGACAAGGATGTATGCGTGCCCCGCGGCGGAGAGCGGGCGAGCGTAAGCGCGGAAGCCATCCTTGCCTCCAGAGATCGTGCGAAATGACCGCGGAGAGCCGGCCAGGGAACTCAGGCCCCGGAAACCAGGCGTGCCGAACAGTGCCGGAGTGAGATGCTCTTTCGACAGGACGCCCGCAGGAAGATCAAACGAGCTCAGGACAGGCTGGCCCTCGGTATCCTCGAAGACGAAGATGACGCCACGGAAACGGTGCTCCAGCACGGCTTCGCGAGCTGCTTTTACCGGCGCATCAGGGCCACTCTCATCGGGGAGTTCGGCATTGAAGGTTGTGATGAACGCGTCTGTCAATTCGACGAGAGTGCTATCGGTGCGCTGCGCGAGATTGCGGGCGTAAAGAAAATAGGTGAGTGCGGCGAGCAGGATCAGGGCGACAGCAACTGCCGCGGTATACCACACCGTGAGTCGCACGCGCACTGAATCAAGCATGCGATTTCCTCGGATTGCCCGGCGCGGGTGCGCCTGAGGGCTTCCGCGGTGCCTCCGCAGCGGCGTCCAAGGGGGTTGCAAGGACGTAGCCGCTGCCTCGTCGCGTTTGCAAAAGAGGCTTCGCGGTGCCTTCATCGATCTTACGGCGCAAGCGGTTCACGTAGACCTCGATGAGGTTGGAAAAGGGATCGAACGACTCGTCCCAGACGTGTTCCGCGATTTCAGAGCGGCCCATGACGCGCCCGGCATTGCGCGCCAGGAATTCGAGAAGGGCGTATTCCTTGGCGGTCAGGGGAATGGCACGCGCGCCGCGCATCGCGGTTTGCGATGCCGTGTCCAGAACGAGGTCCCCGACCACGATTTGCGGCGCGCGCAATTCCGTGGGGCGCCGGAGGAGTGCGCGAAGACGAGCAAGGAGTTCGCCAAACTCGAAAGGCTTTGTGAGATAGTCGTCCGCGCCGGAATCAAGGCCATGGATGCGGTCTTCAGTGGCGTCACGCGCCGTAAGCATGAGGATGGGCATGCGCTTGCCGGCAGAACGGATGGCGCGACAGGTGGCGAATCCGTCGAGCCCGGGAATCATCACGTCGAGGATGACCACATCGTAGTCGTTGATGTCTACCTGATAGAGGGCATTGTGGCCGTTCGCGACCACGTCCACGGCGTAGGCCTGTTCCTGGAGCCCCTTGGCAACGAAGTGCGCGATCCGGGGATCATCTTCAACGAGGAGAAGCCGCATAGGCGTATCTTCCCAGATTTGCAGGGAGAATTGCACGTGCTGCGAGGAGCACCGCGACTTTTCAGATTTGCGATTGGCAAGCTAGCTGCCTGTTTCACTCAAGACAGGCTGTGGCGTTTCGATCTTGGCCATCTCGGTGAGCTCGGCGAGTTTGGCGCGCTTGACGTCCCAAGCCAGGCCGATAGTCTTGAGTGTGTAAATCCCATACCAATTCATGTCCAGTTCGTACCACTTCAGTCCGTGACGCGCCGATTGCGGCGCAAAGTGGTGGTTATTGTGCCAGCCTTCGCCAAAGGTGAGAAAGGCCACCCAAAAACTATTCCTGGAAAGATCTCCTGTATCGAAGCGCTGCGAGCCCCACATGTGCGTGGCGGAATTCACGAGCCAGGTGGCGTGCATGCTGAAGACCGTGCGAAGGAAAACACCCCAAAACACCCAGGGCCAGCCGCCAATGAAATAAAAGATCACTGCGAGCGCAATCGAAGGAATGGCGTGCCACTTGCTGATCCACAAATGAAATTTGTCTTTGCGCAGATCCGGCACATACGGCAGAAGTTCGGAGCGATCCTGGTGCATCGCGCGCCCCGTGATAATCCAGCCCATATGCGACCAAATGCCGCCGTCGTTCGGTGAGTGTGGATCGCCTTCCTTGTCCGTGTTCTGATGATGGATGCGATGGGTAGCAACCCAGGCGATGGGGCCGCCTTCTATGGCCAGCGTGCCGCAAGTCGTGAGGAAATACTCAATCCACTTGGGCGTTTTGTAGCCGCGATGCGTGAGCAGGCGATGATAGCCCATGCCGATGCCCAGGCTGCCGGCAATCCACCACATCACGATGGTTAGAATCAACGCCTTCCACGTAAAAAAGAAGACGGCGGCAAGGGCGCAGGCGTGCAGCCCTATCATGATGCTGGTTACGCCCCAGTTGATGGGCTGGCGAAACGTACGGTCACGGCGAAGAATAGAAAGTGGGTTCATAGGCCTTTACAGGGTATCACCTAAGGGTAGCCAGACGTGTGCGTTTTCGCACACTTGTGTGTCGAAACGCTTGGTAACTTAGGCCTAAGCAAAGGCTTGCTCAGTCGGCGATTTCCAGTTCGACGGGCTCGCCGCGCGAAGAGTCGGGGCTTACCCAGATGTGCACGAGGCTGGGTTCCACGGTGTATTCGTTGTTGATGTTCCACAGCGCAAAAGCGTCAGCCCCGAGGGAAAACGTCACCTTCTTGGTTTCGCCAGGGGCCAGCGAAACGCGTTGGAAGCCTTTCAGCTTGCGCACAGGCTCTTCAACGCTCGTGCCTTGCAGGCGAACGTAGAGCTGTACCACTTCGTCGGCGGCTGTCTTCCCGGTATTAGAGACATCAGCCGTAACGGTCAAGACAGGCATTGCGGTGGCAGGATCCTTGCGCAAGTCCGCCCGAAGCGATTTCGCGCTGAGTTTGCTTGAACTGAACTGCGGCCCGCTGTAGGAAAAATCCGTGTAGGACATACCATAGCCAAAGGGGAATTGCGGCGAATTCTGTTCGTCGATATAGCGCGAAGCGAAACGCTCGTCGCCGTTCCTTGGTGGACGGGTCAGATCGCGATTGCCTGGCGGGCGGCCCGTATTGAGCGCGTTGTAATAAACAGGAATCTGGCCAGTTGCGCGTGGCCAGCTTACCGTTAGTCTGCCGCTCGGCGTGGCTTCACCAAACAGTGTTCTTACGATGGCCGGACCAGCTTGCACGCCCGGGGACCACACTTCCATGACGGCTGGGACATTCGCGAAGGCCCACGGCAACACCAGCGGGCGGCCCGTGAAAAGCAGCAACACGACTGGTTTTTCCGTGGCACAAACCTTTTCCAGCAATTCTTCCTGACGGCCTGGCAACATGGGGTGGGCGCGCGAACCCGCTTCGCCAGTCATCTCCGGCGTATTCTCCCCCAGCGCCAGAATTGCTACCTCCGAAGCGCTCGCAGCAGCTACGGCCTCCTGGATTTGCGTGTCACTGGCCGCGAGGTATTCGCCTCCCGCGGCGTATTTGATGTGTTCAGCACCCAGCTTTTGCGTCAAAGCGGTTTTCAGCGTTACGACATCCTGGGGATTGCCGCGGCCCGACCAACTTCCCAGCATGTTGGTGGCATCGTCGGCGGCTGGGCCAATCAGAGCCACGCTTTGGATATCGCTTGCAATCGGCAAAACCGGGCGAGTTGTGACGAAATCATTCTTGAGCAAAACGAAAGAGCGTTCCGCAGCGGTGCGCGCCAGTTGCAGGCTCTCTTCGGGTAGTGGACCGAGATTTTCGCGCGACTCGTCGGTATAGGGCTTATCAAATAGGCCAAGAGCGAATTTCACGCGGAGAACGTGGCGCACCGCTTCGTCAAGCTGCGCCTCGGTTACCTTGCCGCTTTTGACGAGGTCGGCCAAATACAAATGGTAAAGGCCGCTCTCCATGTCCATATCCACCCCGGCCGTAAAGGCTTTCCAGGCGGCCGTTTTACCGTCGTTGGCGATGCCATGTTGAATCAATTCGTTGATCGAGGTCCAGTCGCTCACCGCCATGCCCGGGAACTTCCATTCCTTGCGCAGAACTTCGGTGAGTGTGAAAGGATTCGCGCTGGCGGGGACGCTGTTGAGCGAGTTGAAGGCGCTCATCACGGAAGCGCCGCCCTCATCCAGGGCCGCATAGAATGGAGGTAGATATACTTCGCGCAAATTGTGCTCAGAGATTTCCGTGGTGTTGTAATCGCGCCCGCCTTCCGCGGCGCCATAGCCCACGTAATGTTTCGCGCAGGCGGCAATGCTGTCGGGAGCGCTCAGGCTCTTGCCTTGGTAGCCGCGCACGTAGGCGCGCGCCATCGCACTGCCGAGAAAAGGATCTTCACCCGCGCCTTCGACGATGCGGCCCCAGCGGGGATCGCGTGCAATGTCCACCATCGGCGAAAACGTCCAACGCACGCCGGAGGCGGAAGCTTCCTGGGCGGCGAGACGGGAAGCTGCTTCCACGATTTGCGGATCCCACGTGGAGGCGAGGCCCAATGGCACAGGGAAGGTCGTGCGGTAGCCGTGAATGACGTCGAGTCCGATCAGAAGAGGAATGTGCAGCCGGGACTTCTCAACCGCCTCGTGCTGAAACTGATTGGTGGCCTTCACGCTTTCGAGATTGTAAAGAGAGCCCACCTGGCCCTTAGCGACCATATCGGAATAGTCGCTCCGGCCCGTTCCGGGGCCAGTCGGTGTGCCCACCGAATACTGCACCAGTTGCCCGATTTTTTCTTCCAGAGTCATTTGGCGGAGTAAAGCATCCACTTTTTTCTCAATGGATGGATTTGCGAGCGCGGAGCGGACGGGAAGGCCCCGGAAGGCGGCGGCTTCTTTCGGGCGCTGCGCGGGTGTAGAGGTGGAGAAAATGCAAGCTGCAAAGGTAAGCGATAGAAACAAACGGATAGACTTGGATGGCACTGGCAGAGGCTCCTATCCTTTTGGGGGTCACCTCGGAATGCAGCAGAGGAGAGCCGCGGCAAAATCGATTTATGGAAGCCAAGCTAGCACATTACCGGGAAGCGTTCCAGTTTTGGGATGCTGCTGAATCTCGGAGGAAAATCTGGTTGTTCGGCTAGCGTGTTCACCAGGATGTAGCGTGCAGGAGCGAGAGTTGATTCTTCGGGAAAATGCACTGCTATAATCAGCCACAGTGGACTCGAATGCGACGACTACACCTTGGGTGTTTACTTTTCTTCTTCTCGGCCAGTACAGCTGCACTAAATCAATCCTGTGACGTGGATGTTCCGGTGAACGTCGTTATGCCTGACGCGGCTCTGTTGCGCAACATTCCCCAGGACGCTTTCATTGCTCATCGCGGGAAGGATGTACTCGCCATCCGTTCCGTAGATGCTAATAATAGTCCTCGGCGCATCGTATTCGTGGTCGAGAACGGAAAGAGCGTAAACGCGGCAGCGCGCAAACTGGAAGCGAGCATACTTAGCTCCGTCGTGACAAACGGGCGCCCCGTAGATTCGTTCGCGCTTCTGACGGCCATTGGCCCGCGAATGGACGTTCCCTTCGGCGCGCCTCGCGAAACACTCCTCTCCGCTATCGGCGAAGCGTCCTCGCCCATCAAAGCGAAGGACCAGTCTAAATCGGTGTTGGACGCCGTTCTCGAAGCGTCGGGCTGGCTGCAACCTCCGCAGCCGGGCGACTCCATCATTCTCCTGACCATGGGGCTTAAGCCTGACGAGACTAGCTACGGTCGACTGGGCAATGTACTGACCACTGCCGGTATTCGGCTATTCGCCTTCCAACTTGGGAGATTCTATGCGGGCACTTATCACACCGGAGTTGCATTCGCCCCCGCACCGGGCGGGATGCTTTTGCCCACGGCTACGGTCGATCCCAATTCCGAAACAATATTCAACCTCGCGGTCGAAACAGGCGGATTTTCGCTTTTGGAGAATACGGAAGGCGCCCCGCAACGAAAATACCAATTAACTGATGAGCGGCTCCAAGACGTGACTCAGCGCGGAGGACAGCTCTACAAAGGCATCACGGACTATTACCGTATTCGGCTTGTTTCCCCGCCAGAGGGCTTTGCCATCGATTTAAGCGACTCCGTTCGTAAGAGATTCCCGAACGCGCAGATAGCTTATCCGCGAAAATTACCGGGTTGTCCACGGGCTGAACCATAAATATAACGTGGGGGCATTCTCTGAGACGGGTCTTCTCCAACGCGCTTGATTATTCGCCAATCCGGAGATGTTGATACGGGGAGCCCTTTGTTCGATTGAAACGTCGTCTAACCGGAAACTACCCGTCCGCCAGACGGATTGACGTTATGCGGGCGCAACGCGGCGAATGTGCTCGGTCACGTCTGAGGTTTTTTCAGCAGGTCGTTTACCTTGGCCATGACCTGAAAAGCATCGGCAACGTAGAGGACGTCGGCTTTGCCGCGGGCCCAGCCGCAATTGGGATCGAGGTTGATGGCACGGCGCTCGTTGATGAAGCGCCAACCGACCACGTGGGGTTCTTCGCCGTGGCAGCAGGTGGAGAGGCCTTTGGGGTGACGTGGCGTTGCGCCGGTTTGGCCCACTTGATTCAAATGGGTCATGAAACCCAGCACGGCCTGATTCTCACCGCTCTGATCCACCAGTGATTTGCTGCCGCCGAGCGAAGCGCCCGATGCGCGAAGAAAACCCAGGATGAGCATTTCCGCTTGTTCCGGGTGCGACTTTCCGTCGGGCTGCTTCTTGGTCCAGCCTGCACCGGCTACGAACAGTAAGGCGGCATCGGGGCGAATGGTTTGCGAGTCAGACTTGGGCGCACGGATTCCCACAATGGTGGTGCGCCGTGCTTCGACAGGTAACTCCACGGCGATTTTTTCGATGTTTGCTTTTCCTGCTGCGCCGGGAAACGCCTCGTGACATCCGGAATCGAGAAGCAGGATCCACGGACGCGCGTCGCGTTGGAATACGCCTTCGATGCGCTGCCGGTAGAACCAGCGCGTGGCGCAGAGCGTGCCGTCAATCACCTGGAGCGAAGTGACATGCGTGTCCACGCGGCCGTTGAGGCGATGGGCCAGGCCGGGCACAGCGCGCAGAAAGCGCGACGTAGCTGGTGACAAGATTAAGTCCGCTGAGGCAGCGCGGCAGAGCGCATCGGCGGCCAGGAGGTCGCTGGCGTAACGCGGCTGCGCAAACTCCGGTCCGGCGACAGCGAGCAGGCGGTGTGCGCCCACGTTCGCGATGGAATCCGCGGCCACTTGGACATCACCGCCGATTAAACCGATCGAGAGCGTTGCGTTCAATTCCCCGGCCAGATCGACTGCGGCACCCAACGCTTCAAGAGCCGCCTTCGGCAGTCCGCTGCCAGATTCATCGGGATGCGCGAGGAGAAGAATGTTTTTGGTCATGGTCTCTCCCTCACGCCTTCCCGATCCAGGCGACGATTTCCTGGGCAATTTCATCAGCGGAGAGGTTCTTGACGATGCGCGTTTGGCGCTGCTGCTTTGGGGGGCTCGCGCTGCGATAACGCAGGGCGTCGGCAGCGGGGGCAGTAGTTTTGGCCCGTTGCAACGCGGGCATGATGGCTCGCATGTTGGCCATGCCGATTTGAGGATTGTTGCGCGGCTCGGGAAGATTGCCGGTGGCCCAGCCGAACAACGCGGGAGCGCCTTGACAGAGGGAAATCTGGTGGCGGCCGCCCTCGATGCGTTCCAGAATTTCGAACGAGCCATCCGGCTGCACGTTTAGCTGATCCACTCCCTGGAACTGATCGAGAATACCGAGGCGTTCACCAATCAATTGCATCGTGACGCCTGCACCCCGCGAAGCCGATTCCCATCCGCCAAACAGAAGCAGTCGCGAGCGATCAAGACCCGGGATCGATTGGATTGCTTCGGCAAGAACTGCAGCTGTGGCATGCGCATCGGTGAAGCCGCCGGCGGGCCCATCGATCGGAACCAACTCAAAGCTGACCTTTTGCGCGATGGTCATCATCACCTGCTGCAATTTGGCCTTGGCGCCAAGGCTGACCAGCCACACTTTGCTGCCCGGCGCGTGGGCGGCGAGATTCGCGGCTTCATACAGCGCGTGCGCGGCCCAGGGATCGAGCACGGCGGGGAGAAGCATTTCATTTTTGAGGGCTGGGCCGGCCGGCGTCTCGATGGGCTCGAGAGTTTGCAGCGGATCGGGCACGATACCGCCGCAAACTACGATGTGATATCCATTTCTCATGCTGGTGAATTCCCCTGTACGCGTATTTTGTTCTGAAACTCAATTCAAAGCGGAATGCAGGCCACCCGCACCGGCGCGGAAATCCACGTTGGCGGGCTCGCCGGTATCCTCGGCGCGGCAATTCCACAAACAAGCGCCGCAGTAGATGCACTTTTCCCGGTCGAACTGGGGCACGCTGCCTTCACCGCGGGAAATCGCCTGCCCGGAACACATTTCCACGCAGAGCTTCGGCTCGCACTTGCTGCAGACGTCCGGGCGAAGGAACGAAACATGATTGGCGTAGCCCGGCGGTGCTTGCACGCTTCCGCCCGTCAGCAAGGCGTCCTGATGCGAAACGAGCAGCTTCCCGTCGAATGGAATTTCCGGCCAGCCGCAGCGATTCATGATCTGATCGTGGAGAGTCACGCTGCGCCCGGCGGCTTCGTCCTTCAGTTTTTGCAATTCGGCCGGAGGGATGCGCGCGCCAAAGCGCTCTTCGAGAGAGGAACCCTTTTTTTGCGAAGACGCCGGCGGAATCACTACGCGCCCACCAGTGAAGCCCGCCAGCACCATTCCAAAAAGTCCGCTGATCAATCCATGCGGGAAACCATTGCGAGAATCCGCGGCAACGCGGGATTCGCGGTCAACCCAACTGGCACGGCGCCGGCGCACATAGGTTTCTTCCAAGTTGCGTCGTGTGAACGGCAGCTTCTGCTGGAGCAATTCGATGACAGCTTCGGCGAGTTGGGTGCCCGTGGTCCAGGCTTCGTCAACGCCGGAGCCGGATAGAACGTTGGTGCTGCCAGAGCCTTCGCCGATGCGCGCGTAGCCGTCTCCCGCAAGATAAGGCTCGCCGCGGCGTCCCGATTCCTGCAGCGATTTTGCGCCCCAGGACTTCAGCGTTCCGCCTTGCAAATGGCGCCATAAATAAGGATGCAGGACGAAATGCTGCAAGTAGCGATAGGCAGTGCGCACCGGACTGCGGAACCACGAAGGGATGAAAATGCCCACGGACGCCAGCCGATCCGGGTGGACGTAGAGGAAGCCGAAAATTTCCGGCTCCGGGAAACCGAACGTGTGCAGGACCGTTCCTGTTTCCAGGCCGGAATTCTCGGGCAGCTCGATCACCATCTTCATGCCCAGCGCCCATTCGGAAGAATGGTGCCCGGCAGGCATTCCGAAATGCGCATCAATGCCGCGGCCAACGGCACCGACAGGTCCGTCACCCACTACCGTCAGCGCTGCGCGAATATCCATCCCGGGCAGGAAGCCGTCTTGCGGCGTGCCATCCAGAGCGACGCCTTGATCCGCGAGGCGAATACCTTTCACAGTGTGGTCTTCAAACAGAGGTGCACTCACGGGCGTGCCGGGCCAGATCTGCAGCAAGCCCGAAGAAGTGAGTTGTTCGCTCACCCATTGATTGAACTGGCCTAGCGAAAGTATGAAACCATCATGTTTCTGAAGAAAACTTGGAATGACTGGGAGTTCCAGAGCGTCTTCGCGAAAACCAACCAGCGAACCAAATGCGCGAATCAATTTGTCCGCAGCACGCAGCGCGAACGAGCGGTTGCTCGCACCTGTGGGATCCAGAAGATAAACCAGCTTCTCCTTTTTGACTGGTGTCGCCATCGGAATTTGTGCCAGATCCAGATTGGGGAAGCTTTGCCGGATGCCGCGCCCCCTCGTGACTGCTCCCGAAACGCCAAAGCCCAGACCATCGGCGCGCTCGTAGCAAATCACTTGAAGCGGCGCGCCGGGCATGCAACTGCTTCCGAGCCGCGGCGTGCCGTCGGGGTTCAGCAGTTCGCGCGAGAGTGTGGTGAGGAAACCGCCCATCGCCGGACCGAATCCGACACAAGCGATATCCACATCCATCTGTTGCCGATCAGTGATGGAAGTTGGGATGGAAGCTGGCGTGGGGGCCGGCTCGGGTCCGACAGGCGTCATGCGGGGTAATCCAAAACTTCCGGAATCATAAGCTTTGATACGGCTTCGGCGGCGCGGTCTTTTGCCAATCGCGAGCCTGTCATGCACGTGGCCAGTTTGCTGTGCAACTTCAGGAACTGCTCGGCGCCGTTGCACTTCGCGCAGGGCCCTGCCTTGCTTGGATGCGAGCCGTCGCTGCCGACAACGTCGGTGGCGTATGCCGCGATTCCCGGCACCAATCCTTCGAGTTCGTCGAGTTCATCCTGCTGGTAGCAGCCCCGGTAACCTTCTTCATCCCAAGCCGGGTGGCGGTTGTAGCCAAACACAAGCTCGGCGCAAATGCGGGCCGCTTCGCCGGCGGCGCGAGTGGTTTGCACGTGACACAGATCGGTCAGGAAATTCACAAGGCCGGAGAGGCCCTCGGCCACCGAACTATCCTGAGCGCCCCGGCGTTCGAGTTCCAGCACATCAAGAATCTGGCAACGCGCGGCCAGCAGCCAGCAAAGCGCATCGGCCAGCGGGAAGGTGACGCCCTGGCGCGCACTTTGGTACAACTTGCCGCCGTCGCTATCCGTCGCGTGCTGCAGGCGTTCGAGCGACCAGAGCCACATGGTCATGGCAGTCGCCAAAGTGCAAGCGCCTGTGCCCGGGCGTTCTGACGCGGTGCCGCGCATCGCCCGAATCCAATTGCGGAACTGCGCCAAAAAGACCGGGTTCGTCATGGTCACGGAAAGCTGGCGCCGCTGCACCGCCTCGGGTCCCTCATAAGTGGCTTCGAGTTGCGCGTCCATCCACTTGTTTCCCAGGAAGCCGGGGCAATCTTCCGTGATGCCGTAGCCGCCCATCAGGCTTACGGCTTCGCGCATCATCTGCGCGCCCCAACCCGTGTTCCACAGTTTTGCGGCGGGGCAGAGAATATCCGCCACAGAATCGAGAGTCACAAAACGCATGAGCGTGTCTGATTGCAGTTTTTCTTTGCGCGGATCACCTGGCATGAGCCGCAGAAGTGCAGCGGCCTCATCTGATATCTGGCGCAAGAACTTGGCCTTCGCGCGTGTGCCGCTGATGCCGCGCTCGGCGAGGATGCGCTCGGCTTCGCGCTCGAGTGGGTCCAATTCGTCAAATGCCCGCGCTGCCGCGAACGCAAGGGAAGCGCTTGCTTCGCCTGTGGCCCAGACATCCACCAGTCGGTGCAGGGCATCTTCGCGCGCCTGTAAACCCATTTCATGACGGACGGAGCCGGGGGTGGCCGTAGTGGCGCCGCGAAACCGGCCGCGCTGGTAGCGGATGATGGGTTCCACTGCAGAGAGCAACTTGGCGGCGGTCATCACCCCTACGGTCACGCGGGTGCGGCGGAAGACGGCTTCAATCACCTCGCTGTGGCTGTAGCGCGGAATCAGAACGCCATCCCTAACATCGTATCCGCCCACAATGCGGCTAGCCGGAACACGCAAATTGAAAACCGGATCGCCGGTCGAAGAGAGTTGGTGAACCATCTTCTTGGTGGCTGTACCGCGGTCGAAAATGCCCGGATCGCCCTCCTCCAGGATGACCATGCAACTGCCCTTGATGCGCTCATCGCCAGAATCCACAGCGGCGGTGACGAAGTTGGCGAAGCCGATGTTGGTGATGAACCGGCCGCGTTTTTCCACCTGGAGCAGGGGTTCTTCCCCAGGCTTCCACTCGGCGATACTCACCTTGCCGTCGAGCATCCCGGTATCCACGCCAACGTAGGGAATCGGTTCGGTCAGACAGAACGCCCCACGCCACGGCTTGCGATCTTCGCCCGGTTGCGGAGGAGCCGCGAGTTTCATGTAGTGATCCTGCTGTTCCGGGGTGCCACGCTCATGAATGGGGGCCAGGGCAAGACATCCGGCGAGGCTGGACGTGGCTGCACCACCATCCACCCAGGCCAGTTCAAAAGCCACAAGCGCCAGCGCGAGGTTCCGGGGTCCAGCTATGAAACCGCCATGTTCTGGATCCATGAAGACCGCCGTAATTCCCGAGCGATCAAAGGCTTCCAGCATTTCCGCTTTGGCGGGGGTCCACTCGTGGGTGTTTCGGCCACCTTGTGCTACCAGGCGAGCGACCGGGCCCCGGGCAACGGCCCGAACAGACTGAACGAGCATCTGGAGGTCATACCGGTCGGCAAAGCTCCACTGAATCTGGCGGGCGGCATCGGAGGGGAGCGTGCGGAGCATTTCCAGTTTGTGGCGGGTGGCGGTGGACATGGATGGAGTCCTTTCGGTGGGAGACTTCACCAATCTGTCAAACCTGGGACACATAGGTCTGTGATATCCGTCACCGGCAAATGTGACGTGATAAAAACTCCCTACTCTGCCGGGTGTGGATCTTGCGCCAATGCGCGGCGCAGACAGCTCATTAGCCACGAAACAGCTTCGTCCGGCAGCAATGTGACTAAAGCGCAACCTATGTTTACGAAAGACATGCTTTTCACGTTGTTGAGAGTCACCCTCGCTCGTGACTCCCATCACGGTGTCAGTCCAGCCACCCGATTAATATTTAATCTGTAGTCCGCAGTCCTGAGGTGAATGAGGACATAGTCCTCCGGCAACAGTGTGCAAAAGGGGAGAACGCTGGGCCAGGCGGTTTTGATGAATTGGATGAAGAAGTAAGGAAGAATGATCGGGCAAGGGCCACAGGTTTTCAGTTAAGGCTGAAAGGCTTCTGCCAGGGTTTGAACCGCACGGCCTGCCCCATCTCGTAGAGAGCAACGCCTCATCCAGTTTCTCCCCATCCTCGTAGCTCAGAATCGATGACGGCAGTGGGTGTGAATCACACCCGCGCATTCCTCTCTGGCGGAAAGGGACGCGCAACGCTGCAGGACTGCACCGGTTCACGACGCCGCACACCAGGCTCAGGAGGATGCCCAAGTACCTGCGAAAGGAGTGCTATGAACGACTCGGCCAAGGAACTTCTCGACGCGGGGGAACGTGCTTTTATTGACCAAGTGATTAGCGAGAAAGACCATCGCCCCGGCGCGCTGCTGGGCATCCTGGAAGCGGTTCAAGAGCACAACCCGCACAAATACCTTCCCATGGAGACGCTGGAATACATTGCGTTGAAAACGCAGACGCCGCTCTCGCGCGTCTACAGCGTCGCCACTTTCTACGCCTTGTTCAATCTCCAGCCGCAGGGCGACAACACCATTTGCATCTGCCGCGGCACCGCGTGCCACACGCGCGGCTCCCGGAATCTCCTGGAGACTCTGCGCCTGGAACTCGGCTTGGCGCTGGAAGACGAGAGCGACGTAGGTGGCGCGGACAAGATTCTGCAGACTACGCCCGATCATAAGTTCACTGTGCGCACTGTCGCGTGTTTCGGCCAATGTGCCCTGGCACCCGTCGTTGAAGTGAACCATCACATCTGCGGCCACGCCAATGTGCGCACGCTGCAGCGTGAGATTCAAACGATCGAGCGGGGGAGTGAGTGATGCCGCGAATCCAGGATATTGGAGCATTTACCGCTGTTCGCGAATCAGGACTCGCGAAACTTGTGCCGCAAGTGCCGCGCATCGCGGTGGGCATGGGCACATGCGGACGCGGCAACGGCGCCGAAGGTTTGTACCGCGCGTTTGCCGAATCCATTGACAAGAGCGGCATGAACGTCGTGCTGGCCAGCGTCGGTTGCTTTGGCGCTTGTTTCCAGGAACCACTGGTGAATCTCCGCCTGCCGGGGCTTCCGCTGGTCATATTGCACAAGGTGCAAGCAAATGATGCTGCGCACATTCTCCACCAGCTTTCCCTCGGAAACATCATCAACGACCTGGCTTATTGCAAGGTCGAAGAGTGGGACCACATTACCGCGAAGTTGAAATATGGCCGGGGCTACCCGGAGATTCCCCTCTGGAACGACGTGCCCTTCTTCAAAGGGCAAAAGAAAATCGTGCTGCGCAATTGCGGGTTTATCAATCCCGACGACATCGAGGAATACATCGCCGTGGGCGGATACCAGGCTTTATATAAGGTCCTGATTGACGGACGTCCGGAAAATGTTCTCGAACAGATCAAGGCCTCGAAACTGCGCGGGCGAGGCGGCGCCGGATATCTCACCGGAAACAAGTGGGAATTCATGGCCAAGGCCAAGGCCGATCAGAAGTACATCATCTGCAACGCCGACGAGGGCGATCCCGGCGCGTACATGAACCGCAACGAGATCGAAAGCGATCCGCATTCCCTGATCGAGGGCATGATCATCGGCGGTTACGTGATGGGCGCGACGGAAGGCATCATCTATATTCGCGCGGAATATCCGCTGGCGGTACACCGGCTGAGCCGTGCCATTGAACAGGCGCGCGAGCATGGCGTTCTGGGCGATAACATTCTTGGCCGTGGCTTTAAGTTCAACATCGAGCTTGTGGAAGGCGCGGGTGCCTTCGTTTGTGGAGAAGAAACCGCGTTAATCGCATCGCTTGAGGGCTGTGCGGGCCGCCCGCGCCCGCGTCCTCCCTTCCCGGCGCAGAAGGGCCTGTGGGGCAAGCCCACCAACATTAATAATGTGGAGACTTGGTACAACATCTCTCCCATTGTGACGAATGGTCCCGCTTGGTTCACGGAAACGGGCAGCCCGAAGAGTTCCGGCACAAAGGTTTTCTCGCTAGTCGGCAAAGTCAGCAGCACTGGCCTGGTGGAGATGCCGCTGGGCACGCCGCTGAAAACTTTCATTTACGATATCGGCGAAGGTGGCGTGAACGGGCGCCAGATCAAGGCCGTGCAGACTGGCGGGCCGTCCGGCGGCTGTATCCCTCCGGACATGTTCGATACGCCCGTTGATTACGAGAGCCTGGCGCAACTGGGCTCGATCATGGGCTCCGGCGGCATGGTGGTGATGGATGAAGACAACTGCATGGTGGACGTGGCGCGCTACTTCATCGAGTTCACCCATTCCGAATCTTGCGGAAAGTGCTTGCCCTGTCGCGTGGGGCTAAATAAATCGCTCCGAATACTAAACCGGATCACGGAAGGCGCCGGGACCATGCACCACATTGGCCTTCTGGATGAACTGAGCCGCTATATACGGGAATGCTCGTTGTGCGGGCTTGGGCAAACGGCGCCGAATCCCGTGCTCACTACGCTCCGGCATTTTCACCACGAGTTCGAGGACCACATCGTGGCGCGACGCTGCCAGGCGGGCGTTTGTGAAGAACTGGCGTTGTCTCCGTGCGAGAACAGTTGTCCCTTGCACATGAACATTCCGCGGTTCCTGCAACTCTACAAAGAGGACCGGCTGGATGATGCGTTTATCTCCGTCATCATGGAAAATCCGCTGCCCGCTTCCACGGGCAGGGTGTGCCAGCATCCCTGCGACAGCCGCTGCCGCCGCCAGACGCTGGACGAACCCGTAAACATGCGCGAAGTGCACCGCTTCATCGCGGACTCCGTTTTCTTCTCGGACCGCTATGAAGAAATGCTGCAGCGTGTGTTGTCGTGCAAACTGGAACCCACCGGCCGGAAAATCGCCATTGCCGGAGCAGGCCCTGCGGGGCTTACGGCCGCGTTTTACCTGGCAATGCTGGGCCATGACGTCACCGTCTACGACGGCAAGGCAGAGGCAGGAGGCATGCTGCGTTTCGCACTTCCGGAGTACCGCCTGCCCAAGGCGGCGCTGCGGCGCGAAATTGAATTGATCGAACGCCTAGGCGTGAAGTTTGTCTTTAACACCCGCGTGGGTTTCGATGTACCGCTAAATGACTTGGCCGACCGTTTCGATTCCGTTTTCATCTCCATTGGGACGTGGCGGGAATCCTGGGTCTATCAGCCGGGCACGGAACTGAAGGGTGTCTATCCGGCGCTGCTCTTCCTGGAGGCGGTGTCGAAGGGCGAGAAAGTTCCCATCGGGAAGAAAGTTGCGGTCATCGGCGGTGGCAACGCCGCCATTGATTCGGCGCGCACGGCGTTACGCCGCGGCGCGGAAGTCACCGTCTTCTACCGGCGTGAGCACAAAGACATGCCTGCCATCGAGGAAGAGACACAGGCTGCCAGGGATGAGGGCGCGGAATTCGTGTTTTTGGCCGCGCCGCATCGCGTCATCGGCGACAAGGCCGGAAACGTGAAAGCCATAGAGATCGTCAAGACGACCCTCGGGGGCTACGACTCTTCCGGCCGGCGCAAGCCGATAGCCACCGACGAAATTCGCCGCTACGAGTGCGATTCCGTGATATTTGCCATCGGCGAAAGCGTGGACCTGGATTTCGCGCGCGCTTCCGGTTTGAGCTTGAAACCGAGTGGCACGATTGACGTGGACCGCTTCTCGCTGGAGTCCAGCCGCTCTGGGTTCTATGCCGGCGGCGATGTGATCACCGGAGCCTCCAACGTTTCCAACGCCATGGCCTATGGCAAACAGGCAGCGCGCAACATTGACCTGAAACTCATGGAGTCTGACCGCTGGGCCAGGATCTTTCCCGTGTTCGAATACGGGCAGGATCCGCCCGAGGTTCCGAGTCCCAACCACCGAAACGAAGGCCAAATGCTCGCCCCAGCCGTGCGGGTCCGTTCCAACGCTGAGGTTGTCCTGGGCTTGAGCCATGAAGAGGTGCTGGATGAAACGTGCCGGTGCCTGCGTTGCGACGTCAAAGTCGCCAACGTGAGTTAAGCAAAGGAGCGACGCCTTGCCACAGAAAAAACTTTCCGTGCGAATCGATGGCGAATTAATCAGCGCCGTGGAAGGACAGACCATCCTGCAAGCCGCGCGCGCCAACGGCAAACACATTCCGACGCTCTGCGACCTTGAAGGGCTTACGCCGGTGGGCGCTTGCCGGCTGTGTATCGTGGAGATTTCCGGAACCGACCGTCTGTTCCCGGCATGCACAACGCCGGTGCAGGACGGAATGTCAGTTACGACGGTGTCACCGAAACTCACGCAATACCGGAGGATTTCACTCGAGTTGCTGTTCGTCGAGCGCAATCACGTGTGCTCCGCGTGCGTTTCCAATGGCCATTGCGAACTGCAAGCCATGGCCACCGATTTGGGCATCAGCACGGTGCGCTTTGCCTACAACTTTCCCAAGCTGTCCGTTGATTTGTCGCATCCACGCTATGTGCTCGACCAGAACCGCTGCATCCTGTGCACGCGATGCGTGCGTGTTTGCGCCGAATTGGAAGGTGCGCACGTTTGGGAAGTGACTTCGCGCGGCATTCATTCGCGGATTGTCGGCGATCTGAATCAGAAATGGGGCGATGCCAAAGGATGCACAAGTTGTGGCAAGTGCGTGCAAGCTTGTCCCACGGGAGCGCTCGCGGAAAAGGGCTGGGCCGTCGAGGAGATGGTCAAGAAAAACGCGAATATCAGCGCGCTGGTCCGCCGGAGAGGAGTCCAGGCATGAAGAAAGTCAAAGTAGCGACGGCTTGGCTGGACGGCTGCTCGGGCTGCCACATGTCCTTGCTGGATATGGACGCAGCGATTATCTCACTGGCGCAGAAAATTGAATTGGTCTACGGTCCCTTGGTGGACGCGCAGGAATTTCCGGAGGACGTGGACGTGACCCTGGTTGAAGGCGCGGTCAGTTCGCAGGACGACCTCAACAAGATCAGGAAGATTCGCCAGCGCACCCGGTTGCTTATCGCGTTGGGGGATTGCGCGGTAACCGGCAATGTCCCGGCCATGCGCAATTCCATTCCCGTGCAACGCCTGCTGCAGCGGATTTACGTGGAAGGCGTGCAGGCCAGCAAGGTGATTCCCACGGATGGCGTGCCCCCGTTGCTGAAACAGGCGCGTCCGCTGCGGGAATTCGTGAAAGTGGACATGTGCCTGCCCGGATGCCCGCCTCCCGCAAAGGCGATTTCCAGCGTGCTCTCGGAACTTTTGGACGGGCGGAAGCGGGAAGCAGCACTGACGGTGAAGTTTGGATAAGGAGTTTTTCCATGAAGCGCATCACGATTGATCCGGTGACCCGCATTGAAGGGCACGCCAAAATCACGATTCATCTGGACGACAAGGGCCATGTGGCGGGAACCGAATTTCATGTGACGCAGATCCGCGGTTTTGAAAAGTTCACGGAAGGGCGCCCCTATTACGAAATGCCCGGGATCACGGCGCGCATTTGCGGCATTTGCCCCATCAGCCACCTGCTGGCGTCGTCCAAAGCTTGCGACGCCATTATGGCCGTGCGCATTCATCCAACCGCCAGGCAATTGAGGGAATTGATTCATTGCGCGCAAATGGTGCAATCCCACGCGCTCAGCTTTTTCTATCTTTCGTCGCCGGATCTTCTTCTGGGCATGGATTCCGATATCGCCACGCGCAATGTATTGGGAGTGATTGCCGCGCATCCGGAACTTGCCCGCGACGGCATTGAACTCAGGAAATTCGGTTTGCACATCATTGAACTCCTCGGGCAAGAACGCGTGCACTGCTCCTGGATTGTTCCTGGTGGCGTCGCCTCGCCGCTTTCCGCCCTAAATCGAGACCGCATTCTGGCAGATTTACCTGCCGCTAAAGCGATTGCCGAGCGCACGCTTGGCTTCTTTAAGGGCGTGCTTGACTCCTACAAAGAAGAGATCGAATATTTCGGCTCTGCGCCGACGATGTATGCGGGGCTGGTTGATGGTGCGGGGAATCTGCAGTTTTACGACGGTACTTTGCGCTTCCGGAAAGCCGACGGCGAGATTGCGGCCGACCACATTCCGACGGAGGACTACGCCAATTGGATTGGGGAGGCCAGCCTTCGTGACTCGTATTTGAAGGCGCCTTATTACAAGCCGCAGGGATATCCCGATGGTGTGTACCGCGTGGGCCCGCTGGCCCGCTTGAATGTAGCGCAACAGTGTGGTTTCCCGAAGGCGGACGCCGAATTCCGGGAATTCCACGAGCGCTTCGGTTCCCCCGCACATAGCGCCTTCCTGAATCACTACGCACGGCTGATCGAAATTCTTTGTGCGCTCGAGAAAATCGAGATGCTGCTGAACAGCCCGCAAATCCTGGAGACGCATGTTCGCGCCACCGCGGGCGTGAACGACCTCGAAGGCGTGGGCGTCGTCGAAGCGCCGCGCGGCGTGTTGATTCACCACTACAAGGTCAATGAAGAGGGGGGCATTGTCTGGGCCAACCTGATCGTCGCCACGGGGCACAACAATCTGGCGATTGGACGCAGCATCCAGCAGGTCAGCGAGCATTTTATCGACGGGACAAAACTTCAGGAGGGCATGTTGAATCGCGTCTCCGCCGTCGTGCGGGCCTATGACCCGTGCCTGAGTTGCTCGACGCATGCCGCCGGGCAGATCGCTTTGCGAATCCAGTTGCGGGCTTCCAACGGGGAACTGCTGGACGAAATTGCCACCTCCTGAAAGGTGAATTTCGCGCACATCTTTTCGCAATTCATTTTCTTGACATTTGTTTTCTTGCCGCTTGCAGACGCTTGGCGTGTCGGCGCAACTCCGTAATCTACAGGTTCGCTTCCGGTGGCACTCCGCGACTCTGATATGCTGGCGGTCACTGAGGAGTCTGGGTGTGGAAAGTCAGGTTCAGACGTTACTTCGCGGCCAGGTCGGCGGCATCATGCTGGCCACCGTTTTTCTTTGCGTCGGTCTGGCTAACTGCGCCATCGCCGCAATTCAATCCCGCGGCCGGGTTCGCATCCTGTTTTGGTTTGGAATCTTCAACGTCATGTATGGCGTGCGCATACTGGCACAAGTCCCCGCAGCATTCCATGTGCTGCCGCAATCTGCCTGGGCCTCTCGCCCCTACGTCATCGCAGTTATCACGTATCTCATCATCATCCCTGCATCGCTTTTTTGGTTGGAGCTGAGCCTCGGAAAACTTCGTCGCCTTCTGCAAATCACGATTATTGCAGCGATTGTGTTTGGCATTGCCGGCATTTGCATGGCCTTTATCACCGGGTCGCCCGACATTTTCGTGCCGTACAACAGTGCCCTGTCGATCTGGACCCTTCTGCTACTCGCGGTGGTGAATGCCGTTCCCAGCCTGGGAAAGAGATACCTGGTCATCCAAAACCGGATTTCCGTCATCGGTACGCTAGTGCTGGCGGTTGCAGTGATGCACTCCAATTTAAAGGTGTTTCTCCGGCTTTCCGACTATCCTTACCTTGAGCCAATTGCCTTCGCTGTCTTTGTTTTCTCTCTTGGATGGGTCGCCGCAGAGAAAATCTTCGCCGATCAGCGCCGCCTGCTCTCCATTGAAAGCGAACTGGAGGTGGCCCGCGAGATACAGAGTTCCATCCTTCCGAGAAGCGTGCCCGAACTCAAGGATTTTCGCATTAGCGCCGCATATCGGCCCATGACCGCGGTGGCCGGCGATTTCTACGAGTTCGTGGTTGTCGATCACAGTCGGGTTGGCTTCCTTGTGGCTGACGTGTCCGGGCACGGTGTTCCGGCAGCACTCATCGCGGCGATGGTGAAGGTGGCGATGCAATCGGTCGTACCTTCCGCAGATAATCCGCGGGAAGTGCTGCGCGGATTGAATCGCATCCTCTCGGGCCAACTCCAGGACCAGTTTGTTTCCGCGGCCTATTTATGGCTCGACACGGAGAATCGCAAGGCGTTGTACTCGGCCGCTGGACACCCGCCACTGCTGTGCTGGCGGAAAGGCAAGCTGGAGCGGATCGAAAGCAACGGCTTATTGCTTGGACTCGTAGCGGATTCCGATTATCCCGTTTGTGAGATGCCGCTAAACTCCGGCGAGCGCTTCCTGCTTTACACCGATGGTGTCGTGGAACCAGAGAACCAAGCCGGCGATTTCTTTGGCGATCAACAACTTGAACAGATCGTTCGTGACAATCACTCGCGCCCGCCTGCTGAATTGTCGGAGCAGTTGCTCTCCGGGATACGCCAATGGCGGCCTGCTTCCGTGCCCCAGCAGGATGACATCACCCTCATCGTGATAGACGTCGTTTAGCCAGGCAGGTATACCAAACTCAGCGACACGCCGATTCAGAGACAACCAAGGAAGCTCGCCCATTCCACTGAGCCGCCGTTTTTCCTAAGCTTCGACACGCTGAACGTCATTGCACTGGCTGGAGTTATGGCCATCGTGCATTAGTACTGGGACTCAAGACTTAAGTCCAAATCTGTCATTCGCAGGGAATTCACGTTGTGCTCATCATCAAGTAGCGGAAAGTTGTTCTACTTCATGTCGGCTGTTGTTGTTTATGGGCAGATTGCATTCCGCTGAGGGGGGAATGGCTGCTGCTGGAAATGTGTCCAACCCGCCAGGAAACACTCCGACTTTGGTTCTCCCGTCGCTCTCAGCGGGAGTGCTACCAGTGAACACGGCGAGAGCATGCTCCCGAAGTCGCAGTTCTTTCAGTTGCAATGGAGGATTGATATGAAATGGAAGCAGATTACGAGCGAACTAATAGGGCTGGCCGTGCTTACGCTTGCACTGGGTTCTGTATCTCGCGCGCAAAATCTGCCCAACCTGGATCGGCAAATCACGCCTTTGGCCCCCGCTGGAGCGCAATTCGTGCCACTGAATCCGGGCCTCAGCGATAATCCGCAATACCTTGCAGGACAAGCAGTTACGAGTGTCGTGAGTCCAGACGGCAAGACCATGCTCGTTTTGACCAGTGGTTACAACCTGGAGAATTTTACTTCCGGAGTGAACGAGGGTTCTGTCAATCCGGCGGATTCCACGCAATTCGTATTTATCTATGATATTTCCAGGGGACTGCCCGTTCAAAAGCAGGTGATACAGGTTCCCAATACATACAACGGGATCGTTTTTGATCCGTCGGGGACTGCGTTTTACGTTGCCGGGGGAGTGAATGACAATGTCCATTTCTACGGGCTTACAGGCGGAGTATGGGCGGAACAGGCCGGAAGTCCCATCGCGCTGGGGCACGAATTCGACCCGGAAATAGCCGGCAGCGGCATTGGTTTGGAAGTGCTTTCACAGGCCGCAGGAATCGCCATCACGGCCGACGGGAACACACTAGTGGTGACGAATTATTACAACGATTCCATCAGCATTCTGTCCAAGTCTTCAAGTGGCTGGGCGCTCACGCACGAACTCGACCTCCGTCCGGGCGTAATTGATCCGGCGAATACGGGCGTAGCTGGCGGCGAATATCCGTTCTGGGTGGTCATCAAAGGCAGCGAAACGGCGTATGTCTCCAGTCTCCGCGACCGTGAAATAGATGTGGTCGATATCACTGGATCGCCGTCGCTCGTCACGCGGATTTCGGTACCCGGCGAGCCGAACAAGATGGTCCTAAATGCGAGCCAGTCCACGCTCTATGTGGCGCAGGATTTAACGGACTCGGTTGGCGTGATTGACACAAGTTCCAACCAGCTCGTGAACAACATTCCGGTCACCGCGCCGCAAGGACTGCTCCCAGAGTGGAGAGCGAAGTTTAAGGGCAACGACACCAACAGCGTCACGCTTTCCAGCGATGAAAGGTCTCTTTACGTTACGAACGGAGCGATGAACGATGTGGCCGTAGTGCAACTGGGGGCGCCAAAACAGAGCTGGGTTATCGGACTGATCCCCACCGGCGAGTATCCCACGTCGGTCAGTGTCAGTCACGATGGCAAGTTCATGTACGTCGTGAACTACAAGTCGCCTACGGGACCCAACCCGGGCTACTGCAAAATTGGCGGAACAACGGCTAGGAACCAGACCGAGTGCCTGGCAAGCAACCAGTACGACTTGCAGTTGATCAAGGCAGGGTTACAGAGCTTCCCGACTCCCAAGCCCGGTGAACTTGAATGGCTGACGGCACAAGTGGGGGAAAACAATCACTTTGGCCGGATGCTTAGCAGCGATGAGAAGGACAAGTTGGCGTTCCTGCGGAGCCACATCAATCACGTTATCTACATCATCAAAGAAAACCGCACCTATGACCAAATCTTGGGTGATCTGGATGTTGGCAATGGCGATCCCAGCATCACGGAATTTGGCAGCGCCATCACCCCGAATTTCCACAATATGGCAAGCCAATTTGTGGACCTCGACAATTTCTATGACACCAGTGAGGTCAGCATGGACGGCTGGCCGTGGTCCACTTCCGGGCACGCGACCGATGTGGTCGAACGGCAGACCTCCGTGGAATACGCAGGGCGTGGTTTGAGCTATGATTCTGAGGGCACAAACCGCAACGTCAACGTCGGCATTTCCACGCTGACGGGGCGGCTTGAGGCAGACCCACTTCTTGCTCTTGTTCCCGACACTCCTAATGTGCTGCCCGGCACGGCGGATGCGGCCGCGCCCGACGGGCCAGAAGGAGAGCTGGGCGCCGGATTCCTTTGGGACGGAGCATTGCGAGCTGGGCTGACGATCCGGAACTATGGGTTCTTCATTGACGAAGCGCTCTACAACCTGCCGGAACCGTACACTCCGTACTCGACTCCCGAGCTTCCAAATCCGTTCGCTTCCTCGACCCAGGTAGCGGTCCCCACGAGCCCGTCTATGGCCCCTTTCACGGATATTTATTTCCGGGGCTTCGACCAGAGCTTCCCAGACTATTACCGCTTCACGGAATGGCAGAGGGACTTTAATGCCAACTACGCAAGCGGCGGACTGCCAAACCTGTCCTTTGTGCGCCTGTGCCACGACCATACCGGAAACTACAGCACGGCCATCGCCGGAGTAAACACGGTCGAATTGCAGCAAGCGGATGACGATTATTCGGTGGGGTTGCTTGTGCAGACGATCGCGAACAGCATCTACAAGAATGACACGCTCGTTTTCGTGATCGAGGATGATGCGCAAGACGGCGGCGATCACGTGGATGCTCACCGCAGTATCGCTTTCGTTGTCGGACCCTACGTGAAGCGAGGGGCGGTGGTTTCCAAGAGCTACACCACGCTGAGCATGGTCCGCACGATTGAGGACATCCTTGGAATCGGGCACTCGAACCTGAATGATTCGTTGGCCGTGCCGATGACCGATGTGTTCGACACCAAACTGAAACCCTGGACCTTCAATGCTGTGCCGTCCGACTACCTCTACAGCACCACACTCCCTCTGCCCCCGATGCAAGCGGGACACCACATTCTTTACTCCACGCACGACGCAACCTACTGGGCGAAAGTCACCGAGGGGATGGATTTCTCCGTTGAGGACCATCTCGATGCCCACCGCTACAATGGCATTATTTGGAGGGGCTTGATGGGTGATAAGCCGTATCCGTCGACTTCCAGCGGACTGGATCTTCGCGCTAATCGCGAGGAGCTTCTCAAACACTACCGAGCCAACCTGGAGCCGGAGAATTCCCAGGAAAGTTCGGCTCGAAACACTGGAAGCGGTCAATAAGGAAAACCAAATCAAGGGGGGCGGGGTCTCAGAAGCCCGCCCCTTATTTATTGCCGAGTGGAGGTGACGGCACGCCGTGAGAATTCTGGTCATCGAAGATGAAGCCAAGACCGCCAAGTTCCTCAAGAAGGGGCTGGGTGAAGCGGGTTTTGTGGTGGATGTCGCCGGAGACGGATTGGACGGGTTGCTCCTGGCGCAGGAGTTGCCGTTCGACCTTATCATTCTCGACGTGATGCTCCCGGGCCTGGATGGCTGGCAGGTTCTTACGCGCTTGCGTCAAGCGGGCCGGCGCGCGCTGGTGCTGTTACTAACCGCACGCGATGCCGTGCACGAGCGGGTACGCGGGTTCGAACTGGGCGCGGACGACTATCTGGTAAAACCGTTCGCGTTTTCCGAACTGCTGGCGCGCGTGCGATCGCTGCTGCGCCGTGGGCCAGCACGAGTGCAAGAGCGGCTGCGCCTGGCGGACCTTGAAATCGATTTGCTGCGCCAGCGTGCCACGCGCGCCGGTCAGCGGTTGGACCTGACTTCCAAAGAGTTCCTGCTGTTATCCCTGCTGGCGCGGCGCGCGGGCGAAGTGCTTTCTCGAACGCTGATCGCGGAAGCCGTGTGGGAAATGAACTTCGACAGTGGCACCAATGTGGTGGACGTCAATGTGCGCAGGCTGCGCAGCAAGGTGGACGATCCTTTCCCGCTCAAATTGATTCATACCGTGCGGGGCGCCGGTTATGTTCTGGAATCGCAGCAATAGCCTCACTCCCGTCACACGCTTGTGGGGAACTTTGGCCTTCCGGTTAACGGCCGGATATGCGCTGGCGGGTTTGTTTCTGGTGTTCATCGCCACGGCCAGCCTTTATCTGGTGCTCGTGAAGGAACTGGACAAAAGCACCGATTTGTTCCTCGCCGACAAGGTGCACGTGCTGAGCACCATGTTGCGGGAGAGACCTGGCGACTGGGACGCGCTGCGGGAGGAAATTGAGCTGGAATCAGCCGCGCGGCGATACGAGCAATTCTACATTCGCCTGCTGGATGAACGAAACACACCACTGCTGACGACGCCGGGCATGGCAGAGCAATTGGACCTGGCGCAATTGGCCAGTCAAACGCAAAGCCACCCCGCTCGCAACGTGCGCATGAAGGGCAGAGACGGCCGGGACTTCCGTGTGACCAGCGCTTCGGCGCCAGCAGGTTCCCCCGCTACGCAGACTGACACCATTCAGATTGCGATTGATATCTCGCAGAAAGAGGCGTTGCTGGCGCGCTACCGGTTTTGGTTCTGGGCCATTCTGCTGGCGACCTTCGCCATTTGTCCATTGGTCGGATACCAGGTTGCGCGTCGCGGCATTCGTCCCGTCGAGGAAATGGCCACGACCGCGCGCCACATCAGTTCGACGACCCTGCACGAGCGCATTCTTCCGGAAGGATATCCGTCCGAGCTGGCGTCCCTGGCCGGCACCTTCAACGAAATGCTGGACCGCCTGGAAGAATCCTTCGAGCGCATTTCCAGATTCTCCGCGGACATCGCGCACGATCTGCGCACGCCGGTGAATAACATTCGCGGCGAGGCTGAAGTGGCCCTGGCGCGCGCGCGAAGCACCGGGGAATATCGCGATGTGATCGAGTCCTTCCTCGAAGAAGCCGTGCGACTCTCCGATCTGATCGGCGACCTGCTGTTTCTGGCGCGCACAGAGAGTCCCTTGACCCATTTGCGCCGCGAGCGCGTGGATGTGGGTGAATTACTCGGCGGAGTGCGGGAATACTACGAAGCCTCGGCTGCAGACGGAGGAGTCTCGCTCACCGCGAATGTCACCGGCGAACCGGTCATTGCCGAAGTGGACCGCACGCTTTTGCAAAGGGCGGTGGGCAACCTGGTCTCGAACGCCTTGGCGAACACGCCGCCCGGCGGCGAGGTCCAGTTGGACACGAGGGCGGAGACTACCACGATTCGCATCGAAGTTTCCGATACGGGCGTGGGCATTCCAGCGGAAGCCCTGCCGAAGGTGTTTGATCGATTCTTCCGCGTGGACTCGTCGCGTTCGCAAGGCTCGGGGGGCACAGGGTTGGGCTTGTCGATCGTGCAGAGCATTGTGCTGCTCCACGGCGGAAATGTGGAAATTGCCAGCCAACCGGGACAAGGCACCCGAGTCACGCTGCACATGCCAGCCTCGTGCGCCAGATGACAAAAATGTAATTCGCAAGTCATCTTGACGTTTACGCTCCGCTGCTAGACTCGCACTCCGTTGGGAGCACATGTCCCTGATGAAAGAAAATCCAAGGAGGAGAACCGTATATGTTGCAAAAATCCCCTCGAACTAATTCGAGGATTAACCTGCTGCGTCCGCTGGCCGGTCTGCTGGTGGCGGGGCTGAGCTTTGCCTCGCTCGCCGCTGCTCAGTCCGAGCCATTCCCGACGTACCAGGTAGGCGCGAACCAGAACGGGTCGCAGGGCCCGAACTACCCGTCGACTTTGCCCGGCCCGTGGGTCGTCGGCAGTGGCCAGATCATCACCCCCGTCGGTACCCAGGTCTACCTCGGCATCACGACCCGCGCCAAGGCCGTTGCCCTGAACCCTAATACCAGCACGCACACCGCCGCAGTCCTTCAAATGGAAGCTCCCCAGGCTGTAACGATTTTCAATACCCAGACTGGCGCGATCGTGCAGAACTACACGCCAGCCTACCTCACACCATACGGGCCCGATTCCGACGGCAGTAACCTTGGTATCTCCTACACCCCAGACGGCCAGTATTTGCTGTTCAGCCAGGACGGCAACAACTACTATGGCAGCCTGCAACAAGGCTCGTTCGTTGCCATCGCTAAGGTCGATCCGACCAGCGGCATGCTTTCAGACTACGCCCATGTGCCCGTTCTTATGGACATCAACGCCGAGGGGTATCTAAACAAAGTCAACTGCTTCTCGAACAGTCCTGGGGGGACCAGCGGCAGCTTTAATATCCCTTGCGGCTTCACCGTTTCAATGTTCACCGATGCTGTAGAGACCGCCTATCCAACCGGCATCGCCGTCTCGGCGGATAACAAGACTGCTTACGTCGTGCTGGACAACAACAACACGCTTACCAAGATTGACCTGACTGCAACTTCCCCTGCGGAAGGGCCGGAGGTGAATGTTGGTAACATGCCCCACAGCGTGGTGATTTCGCCTGATGGCAAGACTGCCTACGTTTCCAACGAGGGCGGCCGAATTCCTACCGAGAGCGACTTCCGGGAATACTCCAACGGCTGGCCAGTCGTCGCCTCTTCAACGGGCTCCATGGCCAGCGGTACTGTTTCCGTGATCGATCTCACCACCTTTACAGTTACTGCCAACATCGAAACCGGTTTGCACCCGACCGGCATGGCCTTTTGGGGCAAATACCTCCTCGTTGCCAACGCTTACAGCGACAGCCTCTCCATCATCGACACGACCTGTAACCGCGAAGTAGGAAAGATCGACCTCGGATTGCCCATCCGTGTGCCCGGCGAACTTCAGCCGGCCTACGGCGCGGGTCCGAACTCCATCGCCGTTGATTCCCATAAGAAGATCGCTTACGTTGCGCTCTACAACGCCAACGCCATTGCCGTTGTTGATCTCAGCAGATACGAAGACTGCGACCGTTGGGGCTACCAGGGCAACGAAGGCGACCAGCGCTGGGATAATTCTGTCGTCGGGATGATCCCGGTCGGCTATGCGCCAAGTTCCGTTGTGCTCGATGCTGCCGACGATTCGCTGCTCGTTGCCAACGATAAGGGCATCGGCACCACGGGCTTCGCCGTGGCCCCCCCTCCGACGAATACGGCCGAAAATTCCTACGCTAAGTATTATGGTGTATACTCCTTCAACACGCACCAGGACCTTGGCACCGCCAGTATCATCCCCGTCCCGGATCGCTCCCTGCTTTGGGTCTTGACGGCTCAGGTCTACCAGAACAACCACTGGGATCTCTTGGAGAATATCCAATCTGCCTCCGGTGGCAACCGCTGGGCCAAGCCCGTCGCAATTCCCAAGAGGATCGGCGACCCTTCGACCATCAAGCACGTCTTTGTGATCATTCGTGAAAACCGCACCTATGACCAGATGCTGGGCGACGTGGTTGGCGGCAATGGCGACCCCTCCCTGGCGGTTTTCGGTGACAACTCGACCTACGCCGCATATCCCGTCGTCACCCCCAACGCCCACACCCTAGTGACGCGCTTTCCGCTTCTCGACAACTTCTACGACCCAAGCCGCCAATCCGCCGACGGTCACAACTGGATCGTCCAAGCCATGGCTCCCTACTCCGACGACATCCAGTCGCCCGACTGGCTCCGCGACTATCCTTCTAACGGTGGCGACGCCATCGCCTACCAGCAGAAGGGCTTTCTGTGGGATCAGGCTGCGAAGGCCGGTGTCACTGTGAAAAACTACGGCGAGTATGTTGAGTACAACACCTTCACCCCGCCGGGTTGCACGCTGAACAATTTCACGCAGGCTAATTATTACAACGGCCCGGGCTTCGCCGCAGAATTGCCCTTCATTGTCACCGACAGCTGCGAGCCAAGCTGGACTCAGTTCTACAACGACACCCTGGAATATGAGAGCGGCAACGAGCCCCAACTCCAGTACTACAACACCATCACCTCCGCCACCCCGCTGCCGAACCTCTATAAGGTCACGGTCCAAAACTACCCGCAATTCGATTTGGGCATCCCCGATCAGTACCGGGTCGATGTCTGGAAGCAGGACTTCGCCAAGGACGTGGCGGCCGGTAAGGTGCCCCAGTTGGAATTCCTATGGATCATGAGCGACCACACGACCGGCCCGCCGAACGCGACAGCCGAACAGGCCGATAACGACTTGGCCGTTGGGCGCGTTATCGACATCATCAGCCACAGCAGCGTGTGGAATGACTCGGCGATCTTCATCGAGGAAGATGACGCCCAAAACGGCGTCGACCACGTCGATGGTCACCGCAGCCCGGGTTATATCGTCAGCCCCTACGTCAAGCAGCAGGTAAACATGGATGGCACCGGCGCCGGCGTCGTCGCAGACAGCACCTTCTACACCCAGGTGAACATGACCCGCACGATCGAGCAGATCCTCGGCATTACGCCGATGAACCAGTTCGACCTCGTGGCCTCGCCGATGAAGACGCTCTTCGTCAACAAACCCCCTGCGAATAACTTCCTGCCATGGAACCACGTGGCGAATCAGGTCCCGCTGTGTTACGGCGTCGAGGGATATATGCCCCCGTCGAACATTCCCCCCGGCTTTAACACCTGCAGCACCGTGTCCGCGGCCCTGAAGGATAGCCCCAAAGTCAAAGCTCTGCGGGCTGGCTGGCTCAACATGAAGGCGCAAGTCTTCGCTGCCAAATATCACGTTCCCGACTCCCTAGACCCAGACACCGTCAGCCACTTCGACTGGTACGAGGCCACTGGGTTTAAGGTCCCCTTCCCCGGCGAGAAGACGGTTCGCCCGGCGAGCGACTTCAACAAGCAAGCACCTGCAACCGCTGACCTGGACGACGGCGGACTTTAATATTCGTCCCGACCACAACGGCCCTCTCCCCGATAACCGGGGAGAGGGCTTTTGGTGTGTGCCGAGCATGTTCAGCTGGGAGGGCTCGCTACTCTGCGATCTTCCCGCGCAGGACGATAATCGATGCCTTCGGCAGCGCATACTTCACGTCCGTACCGCCCGGCAAGGTGATTTTTGCCGGAGGCCCATCCGGCATCGCGTGGCCGCCGTTCTCTCCCTCTTGCCATTGATACTCTGCTGATCCGAAGGTGATGCGCTCCACGGGCCCGACGAAATGACGTGCGCGTTTTTTCTCTCCATCCGCGAATGACACGCTCACCTCATGATCATTGTCGCGATCCTTGTTGATCAGCAGCACGGACCACTGCCCGTCGGGCCGTTCCACCGCATACGCCGTCACCAGAACATTGCCCGATTCATCCATGACATCGCTGGCCACCTTGAAAAGCCGGTGCGGTGCATCGATTGGTTGCACCCACTCCTTGGTGATCACCTGGGCGGCCAGGTACTGCGGCGGATAATTGGTCACGTGATAGTCCTTGTCCAACGCGAGGAACTGCCCACGTCCTCCCGGCGTCGGCATGTAGTGAAAATAAAATGTCCCGCTCGCACCTTCCGTCATCATCGCGCCCACGTAGTCGGCAAGCCATAGTGCGCTTTTCACATCTCTCGGTCCGCCTCCTCCGCCCATGTTTCCTTCGGTCATAAAAAATGGCAGGTTCGCCGGCAGGCCGTTGTCCTTCCACGCCTGCACGACGTGGCTCACGAAGCCCGGTTCCAGGTACAAATCGTTCCAGGAGGCCGTGTTTTCCTTGTCCATGAACGGATAGTGCTCGAATGAAAAAAACGTGAAGTCGCTCAAGCGTCCATGCGCCTTCAGATAATCCAGGAACCGCGCCAGCCAGGAAACTCTCCCCATCGCATCTGGCCACACATCCACGTCGCCGAATGTTCCTTC
The DNA here is from genome assembly GCA_963702915.1 of Candidatus Acidiferrales bacterium. Lineage (GTDB taxonomy): Bacteria > Acidobacteriota > Terriglobia > Acidiferrales > UBA7541 > Acidiferrum. The sequence continues at coordinate 2,458,947 of OY969770.1, read as the reverse complement.
AAAGGCGGGGCCGCCGAGCTTCGCCTCCGGCACCAGTTTGTGAATTGCCGTGGCAAACTGGATGTACAGCGCGGCATAATCTTCGGGCAGCATGTGCTGGCCGTCGGCTTCTTCTCCCATCTCGATCCATGAAATCGGGTAGTGTCGCTTGTATAGATAAGCGATTTCCGCGGCCGCATCCTCCGGCGTTGCATACAGAATGGCGATCGGAACGGTGGTCGGCAGCCCCCGCGTGATCCCGCTCGTGAAGAACAGGTCAAATCCGATCTGGTCGCCGCGCGAGTAGTCCAGGTCCGTCTCCGCATGCCATGGGTCCACCGACGACGGCCATGTTATTGTCTGCCGCCGGCTTGGCGAATGTTGCACCACATCATTGAAGCTGCCGCCCGCCGAGAGCGTCCCCGCATATAGTTCGTTAATCGCATAGCCCACGCAATTTCGTTTGTCCGCCGATCCGTGGGTGTCGCAGGTGTTCGATGACTCCGTCATCCAGATGCGCAAATAGCGCGCGGAAATTGTTCCCGTGACCAGCTTCAACGTGACCGTGCCGCCCTGCCCATCGGAGATGTAGCCCTTCGGAAACGTTTGCCACGCCCCTGCCTCCGTTCCGTCGTAGAACGGCTCCAGCACTCCTGTCCAGAACTGGACGGCATACCGTCGCGCATAAGGATTAGCCCAGGCGATGCGGATCGCGTTCACATCCACCTTCGCCCCCAGATCGATCATCACCCACTGCGGATGGAGCGAGTCGTCTTCCCCCGTGAAGTCCTTGGTCAGATATGGATTGCTCTTCCAGTACGAATTCACATTGCCGTCAGTCAGCCGTGACCAACCGTTGCCATCTCCCCGGCTGAAACCGCGATGCGGCAGCGGGTAGGCATACGAGTGCCGTATCATTTCCCCCAGATCCGTGTCGCCCGTGAAATATCCTTCCTTCTTTTCCGCGTTGCTCCACGTCCCGGCAGCGTTCCAATGCCACGCCTCCACCATCAATTCGGTATTTTGCCGGTAGGTCACCGTTTGCCATCCCGCGTTCAGGATTTCCTTCAGTACGGGATCACTGAGCAGCGTATCCGTATTCTTATCGACCGCTTCTTTCGACAGGCGTGTCGTTTCTCTTCCCGGAGCGCCCTCTCCCGCTCTCAGGCGGTCAATGGCTCCGCCCAAGGCGTGGGGCGGGCTGAACACATTCACAACATGGGAGGGCGTTGCATCCACCACAATGTTCTGCGCTCGCGCGCCGCTGGCTGCCACCAGCACACTGATCGCAATTCCCCATCGCACCTTCCATCGCTTCATACCGTTCGCCATGAAAACCTCCTCACCACCCCGCTCACGCATCTTCCGGAGTCCAGATCAGGCTCAGCACTTGCGACAGTTTCCCGGGCAATATGCTTCGCAGAGCGGGATTCCAGTGCAGCATACACCAATTCCTCGACCAGGGATTGACGTACTTCTATATTTAAATCGATTCAATCGGGTGAGCAGCGGGAACGAGCGCAGATATTCTGGTTCAACTCAATCACTATGCGCTCGACAGCCCGTCATGCACGCCGGTGAGTTTCCGTCTGGTATGCTAGAGAGCCTTGCCGTTCATTTCAGGTACGCGCCATTTGATCATCGCGACTTTTATGGCGTCGTTGACTCCCAGGCACGAGACCATCGCATAAGCGAAAATCGCTAGCGCGTGCCGCCAAGGCAATGGCTCGAGTGCTGGGAGACCAATCATCGTAAGTACGGTGCCCACTAGCGCTTCCGCTGCGACGGCCAGGAGAAAGGTCTTGCTGGGCTGCGTCTTCCAGAACCAGCTGCGCTCCCGCGCGGACACCACGGAGAATACGGCAAAGTACAGCAGCGTCAGAAAGCTGAAGGTATATAGGCCGTTGTCGTTAGTTGCCAGACCAAAATGTGACCACCCGAGCCGCAACAGGAAAAGCGCTTCAGCGAGCATCGCAACACCTAACACGACGGCCACGCTGACGTAGCCTGCAATCTTCCATGTTTCGGGTTTCCTGGATGGGCGGACGTTGTCGGTGGCCAGGGAGATCTTCGCGAAGTCGGTCATGAAGACCAGCAGTAGCATCGCAGAAGCGGAGATAACGAATTTACCGGTTACCATGAATGCGACAGATACAAAGCCTGCCTTCAGAATCGTTCGGCTGATCTTGTTAATAATCCACGTCAGAATGCGTTGATAAATTGTTCGTCCCTGCTCGACCAACGCCACGATGTTCGTCAACCCTGGTTTGGTAAGGACGACGCTAGCGGCACTCTTTGCCACGTCCGTCGCGGTGCTGACGGCGATTCCCACTTCGGCCTGGCGCAGGGCCGGAGCATCATTGACCCCATCACCGGTCATTCCGGTCACATGACCTGCTGCCTGTAAATGCTTCACAACGATGTATTTGTCTTCCGGATACACTTCTGCAAAACCATCGGTACCTGCCAGTAAGGCCACCGCCGTGCCGCTGGCCAGAGCGCCCGCAGCCTTCAGGTCCGCGACGCGCCGGATATTGGGCAAGCCAACTTCTTGTCCAATCTCACGCGCCACCGGCAGCGCGTCGCCGGTGAGCATCTTTACTGGAACGCCCAAGTCTCGTAGTTCAGCAATCAGTTGCTTTGCATCCGGCCGCGGCGGATCATTCAAGGACACTAACCCGAGCAACGCAGGAGTGCCCTTTTCCGGACCACGCGCCACCGCGAGTGTCCGGTAGCCCTTCGCGGCTGATGCGCTTACGCGTGCTTCCAATGTCTCAATCGCGGGGGACGGCAATCCGCAGGCCTCGGCGATGGTGCGCACGGCGCCTTTCATCACACGTAGCCGTTGCCCGCTCTGCTCGACCACGGCCTCCGTCCGCCGGTTTTTTGCATCGAATGGCGCGAACGAAACGGGCGCCACTTTGGGAAGGTTGTCGAAGATGTGCCGCTCTCTCGCCGCTGCCAAGAATGCGAGGTCAATGGGATCCTGATTTGCTTCTTGCGAGGCTAGGGCGCCGGCGGAGAGCACGTCGGCTTCCGTCGCGTGCTCCAAAGGGATCACGCCGGTGATCGCGACTTGATTCATCGTGATTGTGCCCGTTTTATCCGCGCAGAGCATGTCCATCGTTGCGGCATCCTCCGAGGCGCTGAGACGGGTGACTAGAACGCCGCGCTTGGCCAACTCCTTCGACCCTGTAGCCATACTGACAGTGAACATAACTGGAAGGGCCACCGGGACCGCGCTCATCAAGAGGACAAGCATGAGCGGGAGCATCTCGAGAAGCGCTTCGCCGCGAATCAGCGATAGCACGACGACCACGGCCAGCAGCGTGCCGACGATGATGAACAGCCAGCGGACGACCTTGGCGACGACCGCCTCGATGTGAAGTTTGGGACGCGCCTCCTGCACAAGCTCGGTGGTGCGGCCAAAGTACGTGTTCGCCCCGGTCAACATCACCACGCCGTTGCCCTCGCCCCGCCGCACAACCGATCCTGACGGGAGCACTGCACCGGGCGCTTTGTCTACGTCTTTCGATTCGCCAGTAAGCGCGGACTGATCCACGGCCAACGCTCCCATGAGGAGTTTCAAGTCCGCTGGGATGATGTCACCGGGCCGCACACGAACGATGTCACCAGGAACTAGTTCCCGGCCGGGAATTACTTCCCAGATCCCCTCTCGTTGGACGCGCGCACTAACCTGCAATCGTTTTCGGAGAGCCTCAACGGCACCTGCGGCTTGGCGTTCTTCCATAAAGCTCAAGACCGCATTGATCACCAGCAGCGCACCCACAATAGCCAGGTCGGAGTATTTCCGGAGCACCGCCGACAGCACCATAATCAATTCGAGCATCCACGCCGAGATTCCCCAGAATTTCCCGAGGAATTCGCGGACCGGGTGCTGTTTTTTCTCGATCACTTCGTTGTAGCCGTATTTCTTCCGGCGGGCGTCCACTTCTGCACGAGTCAGCCCGGTGTCGGGGTTGACCTGAAGCGCCTCAAGGGTGTCGGGAAGGGAAGCGGAGGTGATGTCAGGAGGTTTTCCTTTTGCTGAATTCGGAGGACCAGCCTGACTCCCGGATTTAGGTGTGATCGTCCGCATTATGACCGTCCTCTAGGGGGTGTCTGAAGCCGATGGTCCTCCGCCATTTTTGGAGAGTACCGGGCAAAGGCTGATGCAGTTGGCCGGAGAAGAAGCGATTGTCAAGGTCACCTCACGCGATGGCCAGCGCGGCGCAAGGAAATGCTCCCTTTCATAGATGCACAAAATACAAACTCAGTTGAAGGCGGTCAGTGCCAGCGTGTTGGCACTAACGATTAACCTCGCCGGATTAGTTACGCATGCAGACTTTGCATGATCCCCAGATAGTGAACCAGATCGTCACGCGAAAATATTCCGATGAGTTTACCGTGGTCCACTACAGGGAGCTGATTGATTCCGTTCCGCTCCATGTTCTCGATGGTCGGCCATGCCTCTGCGGTCGCAGGCGTCGAGTTAAGCTTGTCTGCGGGAATCATGACCTGTGTCACATTCGTCGTGGGCCAAGAAGACCGCGGCGCCGCTTTGATTTCCGATAGGGTTACCAATCCAATGGTCTGATCACCATGGGTCACGACAAAGCAGCGATGCCCGCCTGTTAATACGTGGTTTTCGACGAGCTCTTGCACAGTCAGATTATCCGGGACTGGAATGCAATCCCGGGTCATCATCTCCGATACCTTGTGACCCGCCAGCAGATCCTTCACTTTTTGTTCTTGAACCTGACTAGCAGCCGCGCTTTCCAGGTACCAACCGATAAACGCCGTCCACATACCGTTGAGGAATTGTCCTTCGAGAGCCATCCAAACGCCGAAAAAAATCATAACGAAGCCGAAAAAACGCCCTGAGAAGACCGCGATGGAAGTAGCGCGACGATAATTTCCAGTGGTGGCCCAAATGATCGCTCGGAAGACGCGACCTCCATCGAGTGGAAAAGCGGGAATTAGATTGAAAGCGCCCAAACCTATGTTGATCCACCCCATATATTTCGTGAGAGCCAGGAGCGGTGGGACGCTGGCGAAGGCCGGGAGCAATGCCAGAGAGATGCCCCCCAGCGCGAAACTGACGGCGGGTCCGGCAATTGCGATCCAGAATTCCATCGCCGCGCTCGTGGGTTCTTGCGCGATCTGCGAGACTCCGCCGAAGATGAACAAGGTTATTCGCGGAACAGGAATTTTGTATCGTTTGGCGACGACCGAATGCCCTAGCTCGTGGAGCAGCACACTCACAAACAGCATGATTGCGGTCACGGCTCCCAACAACCAATACTCCCAAGCGCTGCCCGTCTTGAATTCAGCGGGATAGTAGTTGACCGCCAAAACCCAGGTAAGCAAGCCAAAGACCAGGAACCAGGAATAATCCAGGTCAATATCGATCCCGAAGATCCGCCCCAATCGGATTGTGTGTCGAAACATGTTTCACCTCGTTATCAACCTTCGATAATTAGACGCGCTAAGCCCCGGCCGGCTAGGCTTAACAGGCTTGATCATGAGTTCTCGTCACGCTTGTGACGTTCTTTCCTCAACCTGAACCTGCTTTAGATTTGCAACAAGAGGGCCAGTCCTAAGCGCATGAAAACACTCCGAAATATATACCATGCTGCCGCAATTTTCTCGCGAATTCGCGAAGTTCGTTAGGAACGGTGCGGGGACCAGCTAAGGGCATCTGCCGCCAGTGGATTGAGAGGGCTGTCCGGCGATTGCAGCATCCAATTCAACTTCCCAAAATCTAGATACCTGTTCCCGTCATTCTTCCGATTGCCATGCCGATCAGATATGTCACTGCCCCCTCGACTGCGCCCACGAAGGTCATTTCGAGTCCGCTGGACCACCAGGAGCGGATCGTAACGAGTGACTTGGCGGCACCGACAGCGAAGTGAGCCATGAGAGATACCACGGCCGCCACAATGACCGCGGGATAGCCATTAAGAAAGAAAAAGGGAATAACGGGAATGATGGCGCCGATGGCTGTGGAAAGAGCGCCCGACACCGCTGATGTCCAAGGTTTGCGGAGCCCTTCTTCGGTCGTGTTCAGGCGTTCCTGGGCAAGGGCGCGAACCAGTTGCGATTTGTCACGCGCCAGGTCGTCCGCGAAACGGTCGGCCTCTTCCGGACTCAAGCCACGAACTTGATAGCTGAGGGAAAGAATTTCACGCGCTTGGTCTTCGTCGTACTCAACAGCATCGCGCTCACGCGAGTATTCCGCTTCATAGATCTCCCGTTCACTCTTGGCCGCGAGATAGGCGCCAGAACCCATGGAGAGGGCGCTCGCAATCATGCCCACCATTCCTGCGATGATTACAAATTTGCTATCGCCAAGCGTCGCTCCAGAGACACCGGAAACAATCCCGAAGATCGAACCGAGGCCGTCATTGATTCCATAGATGGCGTCGCCAACCCAGCTTGCTGCCTTCGCATGTCCTTTCTGGTCGCTGGCCAGGATCTCGTCGAGCATCTGCTTGGCCTGCTCGGGCGAAGATTGCGGAATAGGCCCCCGATTGCGGATGAGATTGCTGAGGATCTGGTAATGCTCGCGTTCATCTTTCAGAATCTGCGTAAGTATCTTGTTGCTGGGTTCATCGCCGAGTTCCTTTAGCTGTTTGGCGTACTTGGCGATGTCCTGGCTTTCGCCCAGTTCCAGCCGGCGCAATGCCATTTCCATGCCGCCTGCACGATATGCAATTGTGTCGGCCTCGCCGGTCTTTGAACCTTTATAGACGGGCTCGGGGCCTTGCAATTCTCGAATGCGGCCGGCCCAGAGATCGGCGTGGTGCTTTTCGGCCGAGGCTAGATTCCGGAATGCGGTGAGCCGCACCGGGTCTTTTTCGCGGTCCGCCAGAGTTTCATAAGTATAGTGTCCCCGCATCTCTGCCTGCCAATTGCTGTCCAGAATTTTAAGGAGTTCTTTGCGTTTTTTGGCATCCCGGACGGAGGGAGTGATCGAGGAGTTGGCGCTCATATGGAAATCTTCAATGCCGAGAGAAGGCGTGCTTCGTCAGCGGTACGATCCCTCATCTGCTTCCAGCCGAAGGCTGCACAACGAAAAATCTTTCTCCGAGGATTCATGGGATGAGGCCAGAGCTTTTTCCGCCGCAAACCAATCGACTTCAGGAGAACCGAGCGGGCGGCCCCGGCGTTCCCAGTATTCGTAGGCGAGCCTTGCAGTAAGTTCGGGCAAATCTCCTGCAAAGAAATCATTCATTGCATCTGGCTCCTGACGTTCCACGATCGTGGAGACGCCACTCCGCTCGCTGATACTCTGCAACCGGGTATCTGCCTCCGCTCGACATTGCAATACTTGCGCTTCAGCTCGAGCAGTGCGGGACGGATGACATCATAGTCCGCTGCATTGGCTGTCACAACTGCCTCCGCAAGCGCGCAGAGAAAGTTGTCCGACTCATCCGCGATCAGCTCGATCAGCCAAGTACCCAATTCAGAGTCGTCGAATGCGATGAGCTTGCCATTCATTTCTTTGCCCTCCCGGAGCTGCGTCAGCTTTCCCAGCTGTCAAAAGATACAGTTGCTGATAAAACATCCTTGACAATGGCGCACGCAGGGAGCGCATCGCGGTGCGACGCGCTCCCTGCCGGCGGCTTGCCGCTAGTTTCCGCCGCTCGCCGTTGATGCCCGTTCCACGGATTTTGGCACGCCCAGGTAGCCAGTCACTTTGTTCTTGTCCACCTGATTGATCACGATTTCAACGGGCCGCCGCGTATCGTGGTAGTAGAAGAAAATTGGCTCGTTGATGGTGCAGTTGCGCCTTTCGGTGTGCTTGTCGTCGACGACGAGCGCGAGGTTAAATTGATTCTTCTTCGGGTTGGTGCCTTTGAGTTCGATCGTTACGTCGCCTACCCTCTGGGGCTTGTTCTTTGCGGCGATCGTAAAGTTGATGTAATCGCGTTCGCCCAGCCAGACGAGAGCGTCAACAGCAAAGTGGCCTCCGACGGCGAGAGCTCCCATTTCGACTCGAGTCCGTTGGAGTTCTCTGTCAGTAGAAACAAGATCGGTACGGACGGCAGCCACCTGGCCACTGACAGCTTGTACGTCATCGTTGCCAGCCTTGGTGGCGAGTTGACCATTGACGGCGTTGCTCAGGGCGGCGATCTGTCCGTTTGATTCGTCGCGAACCTGCTGAACCTGCTCCTGCGAATCTTGCCGCGCTTTACGGAGCTGGGCTTGCGTGCTTCGCAGGCGCTTGCTCAAGACGCTGACGTTTCCGAGAAGATCGGCGCTCGTCTTTTCATCCTGTGTCAGGCGCTGCTGGAGCGATTCCACATCTTTTGAATTCGCCACGGAGGTCTGCTCCAGCGCTTGAATATCGCTGTTTGAAACTTGCCGGCTTTCATGCGCAAAGCTCAAACCTCTCCAGCCAACGACCAGTGCAATCACCGCAAGGATGGCCACCAGTCCGATCACGGGGGTGACCCACTGGGGTAGCCCTTCTTGTATAGAATTAGTCCGCTCAGTATTGTCGCTCATTATCTTTCTGTCTCCATTTCGGAATCATGTATCGGGGAGTTTTTTGCCAGAGCTGTCGCTGACCTCCACGATTCTCCGATTGATGTGCAACAGGAGGGCCAATTCTAACCGCATGAAAACACTTCGATCTGCGAACCACATAGCCGCGATTTCGTCGCGAATTCGCGACCCTTGGCCGCGCAGCGCCCTTTGGTGAAAGCTCCTTCTGTGCTAGGTCGCTCCTGATTTTTACGGGGACTTTTCATGAAATTTGCGAATTCGCGAGCGAGCCGGAGTTGTGTGATGCATAAGCTCCAGTATTTTCAAGAATCTAAGAGTGGCCTTCGGATTGCCGAAGGAGAGAATGTGATTTCACGGAAATCATGCGATAAAGTGTGTTTGTGCTTAGGAAGGATCCTACTTCCCACATTCCCCCCCGGCGATCCCACGGAGTAATTTCCATGCTGCTTAATCGATCCTCACACTGTAGTTTCCTTCTGAATGTGCTTTGCATACTGGCCGCTGAATTGATTTTGATATTCGCGACGGGAAGGAGCATGCGAGCACAAACAGCGGAAACGTTATTGCAGGTAAAAAAGGTCTATGTTGAGTCGTTCGGGCAGGACGATATGGCAGGCAAAGTGCGCGAACGTGTGATTCAGCAGCTTCGCAGAGATGAAAAGCTGGCGATTGTCAATGATCCGAAGGAGGCGGATGCGGTCCTCAAAGGGAGTTGCACTATTTGGATAACAGGATACTTTTCGACCGATCCGCATGCTCTAGCGGCCACGCGACAAGCGAACTACGAAGGCTTTCTATCCGTGGAAATCGTCGGGAAGGGCAGCGAGCCTCTGTGGTCGTACATGGTGACTCCCACTAAGTTCAGCCCAAAATTTATCACCGATGACCTGGCTGACCACATCGTGAAAGAACTGGTTGCGACGCTGGAACAGAAAGCTGAGAGCGTGCCGACGCCGGTCATGGGCGGTACAGCAGAGAGAGTTCTGAATGGTGCGGGGGCAGCCTTTCCAGCGCCGCTTTATCAGGAATGGTTCGAATCGTTTCAGCAACGCCGTCCAAATCTGCACATCATCTATAACTCCGTAGGATCTGAGGCGGGCATTCAAATGTTGATGCAGGGCAAAGTCGACTTCGCCGGCTTAGATACGCCTTTATCCGACCAAAGGATGTCTGAATCGAAAACGCCCCTATTACATTTTGCGACGGCATTGGCTGCGGTTGTCCCCATTTACAATTTGCAAGATGTTGACGAAAGCCTGAACTTCACCGGGGAAATTCTGGCCGGAATTTATTTGGGGAAAATCAAGAGCTGGAACGACCCGAAAATTCGGGAGGCTAATCGGTACACCCATTTGCCGGACAGCCCCATTGTCGTTATTCATTGTTCTGACGAGAACGGCATAACCTTTTTGTGGACTGATTATCTCTCCAAGGTGAATCCCGAGTGGGAGAAAACGGTCGGCAGAGGCAGTGTGGTGAGATGGCCGGTGGGAGAGGGCGCGGAAGGAAATGAGGGGATTGCCAACCTGGTCCAGAAGACACCGAACTCCATTGGATATGTGGGGTGGGTTTATGCTCTGCGGCATCAGTTGAATGCCGGCGCCGTGCGAAATGCCGCAGGGGAATTCATCCTGGCTGATCTGGATAGCGTAAGCGCTGCTGCGGAAGGCGTTCCGAGAGCGATGACTTCAGATTTTCGAGTATCGATCACAGATGCCCCGGGAAAAGATGCCTACCCGATTGCGACGTTCACTTGGTGGTTGTTGCCACGTGATCTCGATGGTGGTGAGAAAAAACCTGCTCTCGTCGATCTTCTTCAGTGGGTGCTGACCTCTGGACAGAAGCAGTGCTCCGGATTAGGCTACGCGCCGCTCCCCCGCGAGACCGCGAAGCAAGAATTAGAATTGCTCGATACGTTGAAGTAGAGCCCTTGGTCTGCGGGGCTCGTCAGACGGGCAAAACCGAGCTGTCGGAACCCCGCGATCTCGCAGGGCCGCAAGAGAAATTGGCGGGAGTGAAATGCAAGGACATCGTTTCCCTACTTCCCGGTTGAGAGCCCTTTGTGACTGGTTCTCCACCCTCACACTGGCGTTTGTGGCAGCAGGCTGCGGCGGAGGCGGATCTTCCGTCGCTCCCCCGCCACCACCGCCTCCGCCTGCGGCGGCCACACCCGCGCTCTGGCCCGTGCCGGGCTCCTACAGTCAAACTCAGGCAGGGCAGACAGTCACCCTAACGGATAGCACTCCAAACGCAACGATCTACTACACGACGGATGGAACGACGCCGACGACTTCTTCAACTCAATACAAGAATCCGATCACGATCACGTCGACAACGACGTTCCAGGCAATCGCCACGGCCCTGGGCTATTCACAGAGTGCATTGGCAACTGGCACTTACACAGTCACACCGCCCGGAAACGGCCCGGCGGTTTCGATCGTAGTGACAACCAACGACCAGACGATGCAGTTGACACCACGACCAACCGTGAGTTTCTCGACCGCGAGCGGCGGCAGCAATGTGGTTTATCTGGATGAAACGCAGGTATATCAACCGATCGAAGGATTTGGGGCTGCAACCACAGACTCCGCGATGTATCTTCTGAATGAGGTCGCCCAGCCCGCCCAACTCTCCCAAGCCATGAACAACTTGTTTACTCGCCAAGGCAACGGCATCGGGCTCAGTTTCCTTCGCAATCCGATGGGTGCCTCTGACCTGGCGCGGAGTGTATATTCGTTCGACGACAATAACGGCCAAGCGGACCCAACACTGGCGCATTTTTCGATTGCGCACGACCAGGTGGATATTATCCCGCTCATCCTGCAGGCCAAGCAGCTCAACCCGCAAATCAAGATTATGGCAAATCCATGGAGCCCTCCGGGTTGGATGAAAGACTCCGGTTCCATGATTGGCGGATCCCTTCTTTCCAGCATGTACACTCCTTTCGCCAACTATTTTGTCGACTACCTCCAAGCGTATGCGGCCGCAGGCGTAAACGTCGACTATATTTCCTTACAGAACGAACCGCTGTACGTTCCTACCAGCTGTCCGGGGATGTGCATGCCTGCAGTTCTTTCTTCCACCGATTGCCCAACATCGCAAACCAATCAGGCGACAGCTTTGTTTAGTTACGTGGCGCCTGCGCTCACTGCAGCGGGCCTTAATACGAAGGTGCTGGTTTACGACCACAACTGGGACAGGCCGGATTATCCGGAAAATGTTCTTTCGGACCAGAATCTGGGCCAGATTGCCGGTGTCGCCTGGCATGGCTATGCTTCCACGCCGGGAGCAATAACCCCCATCCGAAATATGTTTCCCAGTGTAGGTACCTATGAAACGGAGCACTCTGGCTTCATAACGAATTCCGAGCAGACAAGATTAGACTTCGAGGAGATTACGCAGTGTATGCGGAACTGGGCCAGGGCTTACGTCAAGTGGAGTTTGGCACTAGACGAGAATAATGGCCCTCACACGGGTGGTTGCAGCACGTGCACTCCAATCGTAACCGTGAACAGTACTTCCGGCAATATCACTTACGGTAGCGAATATTACACCATGGGCAATTTCAGCAAATATGTTCTGCCTGGCGCGAATCGTATTTATTCCAGTAATGCCGCCGGCATCGTGACTGCGGCATTTGTCAATCCCGCTCCCGACAACTCCAGGATATTAGTGGCCTTCAACGATTCAAGCCAGACCCAGACGTTTCAGGTGCAATGGGGAACGCAGTCGTTCACCTACACGCTGCCGTCTCTGGCCGGAGCAACCTTCACTTGGGCTGGAACCCAAAGCGCCGAAACTCCTGCCTACACCGTCAGCGCAGTGTCGCAGATTCAGGCCTCCAGCTTTAATAGCACTGCGGGCAACAACACCACGGGGAACTACCTGACTTGGGGACTCGAGACAGAGCTCACTTCAGACACAAATGGCGGGTATGACGTCGGATTCGCCAGCGATGGAGACTACGCCGTTTACAACAATGTTGACTTCGGCACGGGGGTTTCTACTGTCGCTGCCCGGCTCGCCTGCCTTCAAGACAACGGACAAGGCAACGGGGGAGGCAATTGCGGGGGAACCCTCGAGTTCCACTTGGACAGCAATACCGGTACCCTCGTAGCTTCCGTCACTGTGCCTTCCACCGGAGGATGGGAAACATGGCAAACAACTTCACCAGCAAACGTGTCCGGAGCAAGCGGCGTTCATGACTTGTACGTGGTCTTCAACGCCCCTGCGAGCGGCACCACTAGCCTGGGCAATATAAATTGGTTCCAGTTCCATTGAAGACTGCAACTTGGCACGCGCCGCTGCTACCGATTGCCATACCCTGCGAGCTCAAAACGCTACTCCTAAGACCTGGCGAGCTAACTCAATCGAGATAGGGCGCACCCTGCCGCACAACTCGGATGTCATGATCGGTGAATGCGTAGTGCATTCCCGTTAGTATGGATTTTAATTGTCGAGTTTCAATACGCTTTGAGGCATCCGCCTTTAATTAAGACGGGGGGCAAAGTGCCCGGCATCACTTCGCGCATGGCTGTGCTGCCGAATTTGTCCCATAAAAGGGGTTTGCATTTATATCAGCGAGTGGGACAAAGCTACTGTGCCGCAACCAAAATTGGCAGTCGCCATCCGTACCTTTATGGCTGCCCCGCCGCCTTTGCCGATTTGCGATAGGCTTCTTGAGACCATTGGTAAGCTTTTTCGGCATGTTCCATGGCTTGCCTGGAATGTTCGTGTCCGGTCTGGTGATCTCCTTTCGCGTGGTGCGCCGCGGCGACGCGGTGCGCGTGTGCGGCGAGTTCGTGGAATTCGGCAGCTCTTTGATGCGAGTCATTTGGCATAGCGTTTCCCATCCTTGGGAGGTCTTTCTCCCACTTCTCTTCATATGATTGCACAAAGTCCTGGAGCATCTTGCTTGCCATGTTCCGCGGCTTGGGTTCTCTGAGCGTAACCTTACGCAACCCATTTCTTTCGATATTGGTCGCGTCTATCTAGCGATTCGCGCCGCCATGGATTGCTTCACAGCGCATTTCACGAAACTCGCGAATTCGCGAGAGGTCTGGGGGTTTGCGATGCGTATATTCCAATATTTTCAAGAGTTTAGCTCTGGCCTCTGCATTGCTCTAAAACAAAACGACGTTTCAGAAGAATTTTGCCCTAAATCGAAAGCAACACACGAGGAGCATCGAATGAGCGCCGAAGTAAACATTGCGAAGCAGGCCATCCACGACATGCTTGAATCCAAAATCAAGACCGCAGAGGCGAGGTTGGATACGCTAAAGGCGCGGGCGGAGGCCGCGAAAGCGACCGTTGAGATCAAGGCGATCACGGAGCTGCTGACCAAAAAGCCGTTGATCCGGCAAAAGCTGCAGGAACTGAAGAATGCCGGCGGAGACCGCTGGGAACCAACGAAATCCGATCTCGAAATCCGGATCACCGAGTTCGAGAAGGCGCTAAAGGCAATCGAATCGAGAGCCAAAGCAAGCTGAGGTGCAAGGATGCGGGTGAAGCTGGTAATCGAATCGAAGAATCTACCGCCCTCTTATGCGCAGAGGGCAGGGAGGGCGATCGTGAATCTAGAAAGCTGGAAGCGAATTTTTGTTCTCAGTTTAGTGTTTGCAGCGGTTGTGGCGTTCACCTCAATCATATCCCTGGCGCGCTCGGATGATGATGAGCATGCGGCGAAAGTCAAGGAAGCCGCGTCGCAGTCCGTCAAAGCGGCGAAAGTGCTTGATGAAATCATGCAGACCCCCGATAAAGCGATTCCGCGCGACCTGCTCGCGCGCGCGAAGGCCATCGCTGTGTTTCCGCAGGTCATCAAGGCGGCTTTTCTGATTGGCGGCGAGGGCGGACGCGGGGTGGTGAGCCGCCGCACGAGTGCAGGCTGGACCGATCCCGTGTTCTTTCGGGCTGGCGGTGGCAGCGTCGGTCCGCAAATCGGGACATCGGCGACCGATTTCGTTCTTTTGTTTATGAACGACGATGCCGTGGCCGAATTGATGAAGGACAAGTTTGCACTAGGGGCAGAGGCCGGTGTCGCCGGTGGTCCCGTCGGGCGCGAAGCGGGCGCAGGGACGGACGTATTGATGCACGCGGAGATTCTCTCCTACTCGCGCAGCCGCGGATTGTTCGCCGGGATCAATTTAAAAGGCGTGGTCGTTCGGCCGGAAGACAATCTGAACCATGCTGTTTACAACAAGAGCGCAAAGGAATTACTGAGCGACGATACGCGTGCCGCTGCCGACCCGGCCACAGCCCTGTCGGCGTTCCCGCAGGCCATTACGCGTCACGCGAAGGCCACCGGCTCCGATCACCAACCGCCGGAACAGTGAGGAACTCGCGAACGAGGAATGCACGAAGAAAAGCATGACCCTCAAAATTATTGAGGCACGTCGGGACATGAGCGTGGAGTCTGCTCCGGTTGAAATCGAGGAGGAAAGGGAACAACCGTTCATTATGGACAAGATGCTAGTGGTAGTTTTTGATCATGAGGACAAAGCCGCGCATGGTCACGATATCCACTCTGGGCCCCAGCGGACGGACGACACTCACGGTGATACACCCCGGGTTCTTCTACTGAGAAGCGATCCGGCAGGGTCCTCCGCTCTGATGGATCGCTTGCAGCAGTCCGGTTGCGAATGCCGGGTCGCGGCATTTCAAGAAGGCATGACTTTATTGACGAGGCAGCATTTCCACGTTGTTTTAAGCCAATTCGGCGTTGCCGACATCCATGCACACCGCCTGATCTCTCAATTGACCGGTTCAGATACTTCCTTATTTTTCCGCCTGGAAGTGGAGGATGGTTGCTGGTGGTTGCCCGCGGTAATCACAGGCAAGAACTGTTGGGGAGCTCCTGCGATAAGGCCGAAGGATTTCCATCCGGTCCTGAAAGAGATTCTTGAGCAAATGACTTCGGGAGTGCATCCGATTTCGACCGGGAATTCGGCTGCTCTCACAACATTTGTCCCAGGCGCATGGGCGCTCCAGCTTGTGAACACTAAAACATCTCCCGCGCATTCCAGTTCTGGGGCGAATTCGACGGCTCGCCGGAGGGAGAAGAGGATTGAGACAGCTGTAAATGGAAGTTAAGAACCCGGTTCAAGGAGGATCTTTGCCAAAGAAAGTCAAACATGGGGCGCCGGTTTCATCGAAAAAGCTTAGGCCCCGTCGAAGGGCCAAGGAGGATGAAATGAAAGACTCAGGATTAGCAGTTCAAGCCGCACGTGACACGTCCGTTCAATCAGCCGCTCCCGCTGATGTGGTTCAACGGATGAACACTATTTACGACAGCATTGCGCGTCGCGCCTATGAGATTTTCGACGGCAACGGGCGGATCACAGGACGCGAGCTGGCTGATTGGTTTCAGGCCGAGGTGGAATTCCTCCACCCCCTGCACATCGGGATCTCGGAATCCCCTGAAGCCGTTACCGTTCGCGGGGAAGTGCCGGGTTTCAAGCCTAACGATTTGGAGATCAATGTGGAGCCGCACCGGGTAACGATCACGGGCACGCGAGAAACAAAGCAAGAGTCTAAGACTAAGGAAACAATCTATTCCGAAACTTGCTCGAATCAGATTCTGCGTGTCCTTGATCTTCCGGCCGCTGTGGACCCGTCGAAAGTGAAGGCCACGTTGAAGGAAGGCGTTGTGCAGCTGGACATGCCAAAAGCTGCTCCGGCCGATGCGGCCAAAGCCGCTTCCAAGCCGGTCAAAATCGAAGTCAAGGCGGCATAGCCGTTGCCGGGACAACCGCGCTCGGACATGAGGCGTAACGAATTCATGGGAAAGACCTACAAAGGAGAAGCAGTATGAAAAACGACTCAGAAGTGCAAAAAAATGTTCAGGAAGAACTTAAGTGGGAACCCGGTGTCACAAACGCCTCGAAGATTGGGGTGGCCGTGAAGGACGGCGTTGTGACACTTACTGGCACTGTCGACAGCTATGCTGAGAAATGGGCTGCTGAGCGGGCGGCCCAGCGAGTATTCGGTGTGAATGCCTTGGCGGTGGAGCTCGAAGTAAAACTGCCGGGTACCAGCGAGCGAAACGACTCAGATATCGCGCGAGCGGCTGAGAATGCCCTGGACTGGGATATCACCGTGCCGGTCGACCGCGTCCGGGTCACGGTGGAGCATGGGTGGCTGACTCTGGATGGCGAGGTCGACTCGCAGTATCAAAAACAATCCGCCGAGGAAGCTGTCTATGGCCTGACGGGAGTAAAAGGGGTTTCCAACGAAATCAACGTCAAGCCGAAGGTCGTGCCAGTGCCTGCGGACATCAAGAGCAACATCGAAGCCGCCTTTAAACGCAGCGCCATCTTGGACGCGCAATGCATCAAGGTGCAGGTCGACGGTGGAACCGTGACCCTGACTGGGAGCGCAAGCTCCTGGACGGAGCGTGAAGAGGCGGAACGTGCCGCCTGGGCAGCGCCGGGTGTCACGGAAGTGAAAAGCTTCATCACAATCGATTACGCCGCCGCAGCCAGCGCAGGTTACTAGCTGTCACGAGCAGCGAGTGGTTTGCCATAAATGGAATCTCTCGAGATCTAACTTCCTGGCAAGAAGCCGCAGAAAGGAAGTTAGATCACAAATTGGGGCTTGTGAGGTACTTTGCTAGGCTCCGCTGCATCCCTCACAAGCCCCGCGCGAGATGGATTAAACAGAACGGAGTATGAAGCCATGTCTGAAAGACTTGTGGACAATAACGCCCAGTTTTACCTGGTTGGAAGCGGCATCGCCTCGTTGGCCGCCGCAGCGTTTCTTATTCGCGATGGAGACATCCAGGGAAGCAACATCATGATCCTTGAGGAAACTTCCAAAATCGGCGGCAGCCTCGACGCCGCAGGAACTCCCAAAGATGGCTATGGCATGCGTGGCGGCCGGATGCTGGAGAGCAAGTATCTGTGCACCTTCGACCTCTTTTCCGCAATCCCCACGCTGGATGAAAGCAAGACAGTCACGCAGGAGATCTTTGAATTTAATGAAATGATAAAAACTTCCTCGAAATCCCGCCTCTTTCGCGATGGACACAGGGTGGATGCTCCCAAGTTTGGTCTGAGTGAAAAGCATATCTTGACTATCGAGCGCCTTTCGATTGAGCCGGAGGAACAACTCGGAGAGAGCAGCATCGCGGACCAGTTCGATCCCTGGTTCTTTGAGACAGATTTCTGGTTCATGTGGTGTACCACCTTCGCATTTCAGCCCTGGCACAGCGCCGTCGAGTTTAAGCGCTACCTGGTGCGTTTCACTCACATGGTTTCAGGTTTCAACACCCTTACGGGGATCATGCGAACGGTTTACAACCAGTACGATTCAATGGTCCGTCCGCTGCGCAAATGGTTGGAGCAGCATGGCGTGAAGTTTGCACTCAATACTCGGGTAGTGGATCTCACTTTGGGCAATATCGGCCAGGATTATTTTGCCGCTGGCATCATTTGTGAAAACAATGGGCGCGTGGAAGAGATCAAAGTGCACGAAAAGGATTTCGTTCTCGTCACGCTGGGATCCATGACGGAGGCTTCCAGTCTGGGTTCGATGAACTCTGCCCCAGTTTTAAAGGGCAAATCCGATGGCGGCGCCTGGACGTTGTGGGAGAAGCTCGCCGCTGGCAGGTCTCACTTCGGCACTCCCGCCAAATTCGCAGACCATATTGATGAATCGAAATGGTTGTCCTTCACAACGACGCTTCATGACCCGACCTTCTTCCAGCTTGTACGGGACCTGACGGGCAACGCACCGGGAGAGGGCGGCCTGATCACGTTTCCGGAATCCCCGTGGCTAGCGTCCATCGTCTTAGCGCACCAGCCCCATTTCATTGGGCAGCCTGCGGATGTCCAAGTCTTTTGGGGCTACGGCTTGGTCGTAGACCAGATAGGCGACTTCGTCAGCAAGTCTATGTCAGGCTGCACGGGCCGGGAAATTATGACGGAAATCATCGGCCAGCTGGGCATCCAAGCCCATTCCGCGAAGATCCTCGAGTCTTGCACTTGCATCCCGTGCATGATGCCTTTCATCACCAGCCAGTTTTTGCGCCGGGCCAAGGGCGATCGTCCCCAGGTGATACCGGACCATTCGATGAACTTGGCGTTCATCGGACAATTCTGCGAACTGCCCGATGATGTGGTGTTCACGGTTGAATATTCAATCCGGTCCGCGCAAACGGCCGTCTACTCATTGCTTGGACTAAAGAGGACACCTCCTCCCGTTTACAAGGGGCAACATGATCCGCGTGTTCTACGAGAGGCCTTCGTAGCATTGCACGGCAAGGACGCTCATGCCTAGAAACGCTGCTTGCTTAGCGCGGGATGCAAGCAGCAAGGCGAGCATGGAACGAAGCGAACGGTGACCAGGGCAATTCAAGAAGTGTTTCCCTAGAAGGAGAGCTGACATGATCAAGAAGATGAAAGACGGATACCAGGTACTCTCGGAGAAAACCGGGAAAAATCTGGGCGGACCGTACAAGACGCTCGAAGAGGCCAAGAAACGCCTCCGCCAGGTGGAATTCTTCAAACACCGAAAGGATTGAATAGCGCGAGGGAGGAGACGCCCTGGACGGGAGACCTCACGTGTTCAGCTGATACGAATGCCGTCGAGACGACCGTGGGTGCGCATCTGGCTCGTGTATGAGTTACCTCATCCTATCAATGTTGCCCCCTTCGGTGTGGAAATGGATCCACCGCTTGGGAGGACCCGGGCTGATACTCTTAGGCCTCGCCGATAACACTCCTTTCGTCTCTGCACCGCCGGGGAGCGAGGACATTTTCCTGATCGTGCTCTCGGCGCGCCATCCGGAATGGTGGATCTACTATGCATTCATGGCCACTGTGGGAGAAGTGCTTGGCGGCTACGTGACCTACCGGTTGTCCCAAAAAGGCGGCCAGGAAACCGTGGAAAAGAAAATTGGGAAGCCGCGCGCAGAGAAAATCTATAAGCTTTTTAAGAAGCATGGGTTCCTGACGGTATTCATCGGCGCTCTCTTGCCGCCGCCTTTCCCGTTCACGTCTGTCCTCATGACCGCAGGGGTCATGCAATATCCGCGCAAGAATTTCTTCTCCGCGCTGGCTTCAGGCCGCGGCTTGCGTTTCTTTGTCGTGGCCTATCTGAGCAGGATTTATAGCCGTCAGATGATCGACTTCTTCTCGCAGCACTACCGGGAGGCGATGTATGCCCTGATTGGCCTGGCAGTGCTGGCCGGCATCGGGGCACTGGTCTATTTCAAATGGTACCGGCCCAAAGCGCAACGTGAAGAACGCGAGCGGGGCGAGCAAGTTGAAGAATTTCCTGCCCCGGGGCGGCATCTGATAGATGAGAACGGCGGCTCTGCGGTGGGCCAGCGGAACAAGTGAACCGCAGCAATGCCAGATTGAAAGGATACAGTGAAATTGGCACTGGGAGAAACAAACGGTGAAAGGTCCACTCAGCGGGCCGCGCGGAAAGCGGGGCAGGGAACTTCCATGACCGACCGTTTACTTTCGGTTCGAGATCTCCGAGTTGCTTTCGATAACCACGTGGTTATTCGCGGACTGAGTTTCGAGGTGTATCCCGGGGACTGCCTCGCGGTCATTGGACCCAATGGGGCTGGGAAAACAGTCTTACTCAAGGCGCTGCAGCACCTGATCCCGTACGAGGGAGAAATTCAATGGAGCCAAACTGCACGTGTTGGGTATGTCCCTCAGAGTGTTGCTGCGGATCGGCAGCTGCCTCTAAAGGTTAGAGAATTACTGACAGCAAAGGCTGGATTCCTGCATCTTGAGGATCAGGAGATAGATCAGGTTTCTTCCGAGCTGAATCTGTCGCCAGAATTTCTAAATGCAGGAATAGGGACACTCTCGGGAGGCCAGTTTCAGAAAGTCTTGATTGCCTTTGCCTTGCTTGGGCGTCCCAACGTGCTCCTGTTCGACGAGCCTACAGCCAGTCTCGATGAACTGAGCGAAGAGCACATCTATGAATTGGTTCATAAATTGCAAGCGCAGAAAGGAATTACGTTGATCCTGGTATCGCACGATCTGAGCGTTGTGTATCGCTATGCGAACCGGGTTTTGTGTTTAAGCAAGGGCAAAACCTGCATGGGAGCACCAAAGGAAATCCTGACGCCGGAGATGCTACAGGAAGTGTACGGGGGACCATCCAAGTTCTACGGGCACACCCAGGAGCATTGATGGAAGCGAGAGCAGTTCGCTCGCGGAAAGGAGAAGGAGCAATCAGCATGGATGCCGGCCACAGTTACGCGGTACTGCTTGCAGCGTTTTTTGCCATCGCGGCTGGCCTTGTGGGATCAGTTGCGCTGATGAAGCGGATGGTGCTCGCCAGTGACGTTATCTCGCACTTGGCGCTCCCCGGACTCGGAATTGCTTATCTTCTCAAGGGCAACCCGCTGGTCGGTGGAGGAGCAACCTTATTCTTGGGAACGCTTCTTGTCTGGCAGCTTCAGAGGAAGACGGGGCTGGCGACAGACTCTGCGATCGGCGTGGTGTTCGCGGCGTGCCTCGGAATCGGCGCGCTCGTCACCCCGGGAGAGGATCTGTTGGAAGCGCTATTCGGCAATTTCCAGAAACTTTCGCTCGCTGGTTTCCTTCTCGGGACGGCCGCCGTCATTCTGGTCGTTCTCTTCATTGTTCAGATGAAGGATCGATTGATCCTGGACCTTTTCTCTCCCGATCTGGCTGCTGCAACCGGAGTGAACGTCGCGCGCCTGGACCTGGGATTCCTGCTCGTGTTCAGTCTCACCGTACTGGTGGGCCTGCGTTTCATGGGAGCGCTGCTTTCGAGCGCCTTGATCATCATTCCGGCCGCAACGGCGCGCCAGCTTACGAACAGGATGGCCCAGTTTGTGATTCTCGCGTGTGCGGCGAGCCTGGTTTCAGTCGCGGTGGGGTTCGTCATTAGCACGTTGATTCTCAAGACGTCAACGATCGGTCCGACGATTGTTATCGTTTCCGTGCTGCTTTTTGTGTTGAGCTTGCTCAAGAAGAAATGAGGTCTAGGTGCATCTCGGTATGAACGAAAAAATTAATTGTTGATTCCCAAGGAGGGATTATGCCAGGCAGCTTTTGCCTCAGCATTACTAGTTCGAAAGACAACACCGATAAGGCCACGGTTGGCATGGCCATGGCCAATGCCGCCGTCGCGTCAGGCAAGGACACGATGGTGTTTCTCAGCGTCGACGGCGTCCGCCTTTCCCAGAAGGGCTATGCGGACGGCGTTCAAGAACAGGAATTTCCTCCGTTGAAGGAGCTGATTGAAAACTTTGCCAAGGCGGGCGGAAAAATCTACGTCTGCACGGCCTGTTTTAAGAAGCGCGGTTTGGCGGAGAATAATTTGGTCGCGGGAGCGACGATTGTGGGAGGCCAAAAGCTGATTGAGTTCCTGAGCAATGGCGCTCCGTGCATCAGCTACTGAAACTGGATGCGTTTGCAAGACCTGTGGACTGAGTTCAAGGATATCCGATACATCGACGAGCGAGGTGAAACATGAACGGGCCAGGATCATCACCAGGAAAACATGACGATGAAAAGAAGCGCCGGGAGCAAAATCAGCGCCGGATTAGTTTCGGCATAACTTACTTGATCACCAGCCTGATTCTTTTGTGGCTGTTCCAGGTGTTTGTTTTGACTCCGCTGGCGCGGAACTCCGAGCTTCCTTACAGCGAATTCAAGAAAAAAGTGGCTGACGCTCAAATCGTAAATATAACTATTGGCGAAAGGGGCATCTCCGGCGAGATGAAAAACCCCAAAGCGGACGCAGCTCATCCGACGGTCCCATTTACTACCATACCTGCGCCTGGTGGCGACCCCAAGCTGATTGAAGAATTGCAAAACGCAAACGTA
This sequence comes from Candidatus Acidiferrales bacterium, assembly GCA_963702915.1. GTDB lineage: Bacteria > Acidobacteriota > Terriglobia > Acidiferrales > UBA7541 > Acidiferrum. The sequence goes on along the minus strand of OY969770.1, from coordinate 2,436,634 downwards.
ACTTATCGCTTCGAGCGCGCACCGAACCCCTTGGGGGGCATTTTGCTGGAGTATCTTCTGCCGCTCCTGCTACTCGGCGGGTTCTGGTACATGGCCTACCGGCGAGCAGGCGGGGCGGCCAGTGGGGGACTGGGCGGCATTTTTGGGGTCGGGAAGAGCAAAGCCATCGAAGTCAAGCCCGAAGATGTTACGGTCACCTTCAAAGATGTGGGCGGGGCCGATGAAGCCATTGCCGAACTCCAAGAGATCATTCAGTTTCTGAAGGCGCCCGAGCAATTCGCGCAGCTTGGCGGGCACATTCCCAAGGGCGTGTTGCTCGTCGGTCCCCCGGGCACCGGCAAGACGCTGCTGGCGAAAGCAACGGCCGGCGAGGCCCAGGTCCCGTTCTTCGAGACCAGCGGCTCCGAGTTTGTCGAGATGTTCGTTGGCGTGGGCGCCGCGCGCGTGCGCGACTTATTCGAGCAGGCGCGCAAGGTGGCTCCCGCAATCATATTCATTGACGAGATCGACGCCATTGGAGAGAGCCGGGGAGGCGTGGCGCGCATGGGAACCAATGACGAGCGCGAGCAGACCCTGAACCAGTTGCTCGCGGAGATTGACGGATTCAAAACCGACGCCAGCGCTCCGGTGATTATCATGGCAGCCACCAACCGTCCGGAAGTGCTCGACCCGGCGCTTTTGCGCGCGGGCCGCTTTGATCGCCAGATTGCTATCGGCAACCCAGATCTCATTGGCCGAGTGCAAATTCTGAAGATTCACAGCAAGAATGTAAAGCTGGCGGCAGATTTTGACATGGAGCGCGCTGCCCGGATGACCGCTGGTTTTAGCGGCGCTGATCTGGCAAATGCCATGAATGAGGCGGCATTACTCGCCGCCCGGCATAAGGCCACGGCCGTTACATTGGATGATTTCGAGGCGGCCATCGAACGGGTCGTCGCGGGCTCCGAGAAAAAGAGCCGGGTGATGAACGAACAGGAGCGAACTACGGTTGCATACCACGAGTCCGGCCACGCGCTAGTGGCAGAACTGGTGCCGCATGGTGAACCGGTGAGCAAGATCAGCATCGTTCCACACAGCCGTGGCGCCTTGGGCTACACCATGCAATTGCCAACCGAAGACCGCTACCTGCTCACGATCGACGAACTGAAGGACAGGATCGCCGTGATGTTGGGCGGGCGTGCCGCGGAATTGGTGGAGTTCAAGATAATCAGCACCGGGGCCAGTGACGACATTATGCGAGCGACTGATTTGGCCCGCCGTATGGTCACAGAATTTGGCATGAGCGAGAAACTTGGCTCGGTGCGCTACGCGGGTCAGCAACTCCAATACCTGGGGCAATCGGTTGAGGACAACAGTCAGATCAGTCCGGAGACTCGGGAAGTGATTGATGGAGAAGTCCAACGCCTGGTGACCGAACAGTACGAGCGTGCTCAGGCGCTGCTGAAAAGCCACCTCACGGCGCTTACAACATTGGCACAGGAATTACTGAAGCAGGAAACGGTCACTGGCAATGACGTAAAAGAGGCTCTGGGAAAGAGTCCGAGTACAGGGTCTCCCGCCGATGAAACCCAATTGCAGAGTCAAGCGAAGGGATGAACGGTTGAGTACTCGGTGGAACGCTTTTTCGTGTAGTTCCTAATCCAATTGTCAGGAGGATGTCAGATGCCAAAGAAAAAAGGTTCTGGAAGAAAGTATAGTGAAGCAGCGAGCGAGCTTGTGGAAAGCGCCCTGCATCGGGAAAAGCTCGGGACGCTTCGTTCCGGCAAGGGCGGAAAAGGCGGTGTGGTCACGTCGCGAAAGCAAGCCATCGCCATAGGCCTCTCCGAAGCGCGCAAGGAAGGCGACGAAGTACCGCCAAAGACCAGCTAGGACGCGGCCGAAGCAAAGGTGGCGTAGCATTATTGACTGGCATAAAAATAGCCGGGTGGAATTGCGCGTTTTCGCTGCAAAAAATGGCTTGTGAAAACTTTCAACGAGTTCCAACAGGGAATGGCGAAGCTCTCTACCGCAGGGCACTGGAGGACTACTGATGGCATCCGCTTGGAGAGGTTTTATTACCTTCGGACTGATCTCGATACCCGTCAAACTCTATCCCGCTGCGCGCACTGCCAGGATCAGGCTTCATCAATTTCACAAAGTGTGCAAGACAAGGCTTCAGCAGCCACTTTTTTGCCCGAAGTGCAACCGGATCGTGGACCGTTCCGAGGTGGTAAAAGGGTATGAATACGAAGATGGCAAGTATGCGCTGATCGATCCGGAGGAGATCAAGAAAATAACGCCGGAAACCGCACGTTCCATGGAAATCCTCGCCTTCGTTAAAGAATCCGAAATCGATCCAATCTATTTCGATTCATCTTACTTCATTGTCCCCGATGAAGCCGGTAGGAAAGCTTATAAGTTGCTCCTGAAAACGATGGAAGACAAGGGCCGCGTGGCTATTGCCAAAGTAACGATGTACCAGCGCGAATACACCGTCTTTTTTCGGCCGTACGACCACGGCATCGCTCTCCATACCATGTATTTTGCCAACGAAATACGAGAAGCGCCGGGATATGGCGAGGCGGATAATGTGAAGCTCTCGACGCAAGAAATAAAACTAGCCGATCAACTCGTCGAGAATCTCTCCGAGGAGTTCAACATCAAGAAATATCACGATGAATTCGAGACACGGCTTCGCGCTTTGATTGAAGCGAAGGAGAAAGGGCGCAGCATTGCCACCACTCCTCGCACAGAGCGAGCGCCCGTGATTGACATCAGGACTGCGCTGAAGAAAAGCCTCGAACAGACCGCGAAAACTCGGGGAAAGGTGTCGCGTTCGACGAGAGAAGCCACGGCGCACGAAAAGAGAACGCGGCGCAAAGCGAGCTGATATGAAACTTAAGGAATACAGGGAAAAACGCAAATTCGATGTGACGCCCGAGCCATCGGGGGCGGGCAACGGCGAGAAGAAGGGGAAGGGATCGCTTATTTACGTTGTGCAGAAACATATGGCCACGAATCTGCACTACGATTTTCGCCTGGAATGGCGCGGGGTGCTCCTTTCCTGGGCTGTCCCTAAGGGCCCCTCGCTCGATCCGGCAGTGAAGCGGCTTGCAATGCAGACCGAAGACCACCCCATCGAATATGCGAATTTTGAAGGAGTGATCCCCCCGGGCCAATATGGAGCCGGAACCGTGATGGTATGGGACGAGGGAACTTGGGAACCCGAAAGTGCCGATGTGGACAGTTCGTTGCAGAGGGGTGAGATCAAGTTCACGCTTCAGGGCAAGAAGCTCCAGGGTTCGTGGGTCTTGGTGCGCACTCGTGGCTTTGGAAAAAACCCGACTCGGTCTGCCTGGCTACTCATCAAACATCGCGATCAGCATGCAAGCACAAAGGACGTGACGCAGGAGGAGCCGCGATCTGTGAAGAGCCGTCGACTTCTTGCGGACATTGCGCGGGACGAAGGGGGCGACGTCGAAAGAGCTTCGATGGTCGATCCAACTGGCAAGGGGCAGCGCGCAGTCAGTGCGAAGCCGGCGTCGAGGCGAGTCGGGCGGAAAAAGCGGTCATCATGACGAACCGGATTCCATTTCGCGTTCAGCCCATGCTTGCCACGCTCGTTTCCGAGCCATTCGACAGGCCTGGATGGATCTATGAGGAAAAATACGATGGCATCAGGGCCCTTGGCTACAAGGAGGAGGATCGCGTCCGCTTGATGTCCAGGAATGGAATCGATCGCACGAAGGGCTTCCCGCGGATTGCCACAGCCATCCGCAATCTCAAGCCCGCCACCCTCCTTCTTGACGGCGAAGTTGTTGTGTTTGACAGAAAGAAGGTTTCCCGATTCCAGCTCCTGCAGCAGGACAAGGGTGAACCGGTGTACGCGGTTTTTGATTGCCTGTTTTGTGATGGCAAAGATCTTCGCGGTGAGCCACTGTCCGCGCGCCGCGCAGTGATGGAGAAATCGATCGGCTCGAGCAAGGTGCTGCTGCCATCCCGCAGACTGGCAACGAATGGCCTCGAGGCTTTCCGCGAGGCCAAGCGCCGAGGATATGAGGGATTGGTGGTGAAGGAACTCTCCTCTCACTACGTGGAAGCGCGTTCCATGAACTGGCTGAAAGTGAAGGTTCACCAGGAGGATGAGTTCATTATCGCCGGATATACGAAGCCCGCCGGCTCGCGGCAACATTTTGGCGCGCTTCTCCTCGGCGCTTATGAGCAGGGCAAGCTGAACTACGTCGGCAAGGTCGGCACGGGATTCGATCAAAAGGCTCTCGCCGCTCTATATAAAAAGTTCCAACCGTTTGTGAGATCGAAGACCGCTCTGGTAGATCCTCCCCGGGAGAAAGGCGTGGTTTTTCTGGCGCCACGGCTGATCGCCCAAATCTCATTTCAGGAGTGGACCGCAGACAAGAAACTCCGCCAGCCGGTGTTTCTGGGACTGCGCGACGATAAAAGTCCCGAAGACGTGTTCTTGCCGGAAGCCTCCACATGAAGAAGAATAAAACCGCCGGGTCCACGCCTGCGAAATTGCCGATCGCCGTATCGAATCCCGACAAGATCTTTTGGCCAAAGGAAGGATACACGAAACTTGACCTGATTGAGTATTACGACGCAATTTTCCCGAAGCTTTCACCTTACGTGAAAGATCGCATACTGACTCTTGAACGCTGCCCCGATGGGATGGGAGGCGAATGCTTCTATCAAAAGCAAAAGCCACAATGCATGCCTCCGGGAACGCCAACCAAGCGGATTGCTCATGAAAGCGGGGGCAAGTCCACGGATTATGTTGTTGGCGGCTCGCTGATTACGCAGCTCGCACTCGCTAATCTGGGTTGCATCGCCGTGCATGTCATGGGGAGCCGCTCGAGTACTCCCCGGCAGCCGGACTGGATATGCATTGATATTGATCCCGAATCCGGGAAATTCGGAGACGCTGCCCGTGCGGGCCTGATTGTCAAGGCCGCCTTGGATGTTTTGAAGCTGGTGTCCTTCGCCAAGACTTCCGGCAGCCGGGGCATGCACGTTTTCGTGCCGCTCCGTAGAGGGCCGGATGCGGACGAAGTTCTAACTTTCGCCGAGACGTTTGTTGCACGCGTAGCGGCGGCGCACCCGGATGAATTGACGGTGGAGCATTCGATCGCAGCAAGGCGCGACCGCGTCTATTTGGATCCATTCCGGAACGGTTTTGGTCAAACCGTGGTGGCGCCTTACTCCGTCCGGCGGCGCGAGAAGGCGCCCATTTCGACGCCGTTGGAATGGTCAGAGGTCAAACCGGCGCTAATCCCTTCGGATTTCAACATGGGGAATTTTGCAAAGCGGCTTAAGCGCGGCGACCCCTGGAGCGATTTCTTTGAAAATCGCCAATCACTGAAAGATGCCGGTCGATTGCTCAATAAACTGTGAGTACTAATGACTGGGCCCACTCTCTTCACGATGCCGATCACCAGCCTATACGGATTCCGCCTATCTATGCTCGATCGTTTGGCGTCGCGGGTCTTCCTCCCGTTGCTTTTTCTGATGGTGGGCTGCAATCACGTTCCACATTCGATGTTCGGATCGCTTGCACCCCAGGCTTCATCTGTTGCAGGCGCCGAGTCACTGGGGCCGGCGGGACGAGCCGCTTTGCACGCCATCCTAGAAACGGGAAAACTATCCGACGCGCGGTGGCCTGATTTCAGCGATTACCAAAAGGATGTCGCGAAGTTCTATGAAATGTATGGCGATGCGTTGCCCTGGGTGAAAGGAACGGAGCCGACACCGCAGGCGCAAGCCATGATCGCAGTTCTCCAGAGTGCTGGTGGGAAGGGCCTCTCTGCCGACGACTATGACGGTTCACGCTGGGCTACGCGCTTGGCTCGGCTCAAGCCAGCGGCTCGAAATCCCCAGGAGTCCGATCTGGTAAGTTTCGATGTGGCGTTGACCGTCTCGGCCATGCGCTACATTTCCGCTCTGCACGTTGGCAGAGTAAACCCGCAACGCCTCGATTTTGCGGTCGACATTGCCGAACGTAAGTACAACTTGCCGGAATTCCTGCGCGAGCATGTGATCCACGCCTCTAATGTTACGGCCACCCTGCAGCAGGTCGAACCTCCCTATCCTGGTTATCAGCGTACGATTTGCGCGCTCGAAAAGTACCGCGAGATGGCGCGCCAGGACGATGGCGAGACTCTTCCCGCCATCAAGAAGCCAATCAAGCCGGGGGATTCGTATCCGGGAGTGCCGCGTTTGGTGCGCCTGCTTCGTCTTGTGGGAGATCTGCCGGCGGACGCCACTTTCCAGCCCGGCAACACCGTGTACCAGGGTGCATTAGTGCAGGCTGTCGAGAATTTTCAGCAACGCCATGGCCTGACGCCGGACGGACGAATCGATGCTCTAACTTTGGCGGAGCTGAACGTTCCCCTGAGCCGGCGAGTGCGGCAAATGGAACTCGCGCTGGAACGCTGGCGTTGGCTCCCGGATGAGTACCGGCATTCACCAATTGTGGTGAACATTCCGGAGTTTCGACTGCGGGCCTATGATGCACAGTTCGAGATCGCCGTGACGATGAAGGTAGTGGTCGGCAAGCCTTACAAACACGACACACCGGTCTTCATGGGCAGGATGCGTTCTGTCGTCTTCCGCCCGTACTGGAACGTCCCGCTTTCGATTGCAAGAGCAGAAACTATCCCCAAGATTGAGCGGGATCCAAATTATTTGAGCAAAGAGAATATGGAAATCGTGGACGACCATGAGAATGTCATCAGCACGGGGGAAGTCACCGACGATATGCTCCAGGAGGTTCGTGAAGGAAAGCTGTCGGTCCGGCAGCGGCCTGGGCCCAAGAATTCGCTAGGGCTCATCAAATTCAACTTTCCCAATGAATACGACGTCTATATGCACGATACCCCGGAAACGGAATTGTTTTCGAGATCGAGGCGCGATTTCAGCCACGGCTGCATCCGGCTGGAAAAACCAGCTGATTTGGCGGTGTGGGTTCTTCGCGACAATCCCGGGTGGGATAGTGACCACATCCGCGCCGCGATGAACGGAACCCAGACGGAAGAGGTGACGCTTGCTCACCCTGTTTCCGTCCTTATCGTGTATGGCACTGTTACCGTTTCCGAGGACGGCACGGTCCAGTTTTATGAAGATATCTACAAGCACGATGCCGCTCTTGAGCAAGCCCTGGAGAAGGGCTATCCCTACCCTCGCTAGTTCCGGGCGAGGGGTCGCGCGGCGCACTGGAAACACCATTGACGAACGCGTCCCGTATCCACATGAATGAAATCCGAGCGGGGATAGTAGCCCACACCGCCGCGATGAAGGGAAAGAGCGATATCGCGCAGATGCCGCGTTTCCACGCCGGGTATTCGGAGATCAATGGCCTGCGCCTGGATGTGAAGGCTGTTTTTGGCTACCCCTTCGCCATGGGAACGGAGATACGCGTTGCTCCAGGGAGTGCGGTATCCGCAAACGATATCGATTTCAGCGCCGGGCCGACCCGCAGCCACCGTGAGTTCCTCCAGAATGTCAAAGAGGTTGGAATCGAAATGATGAACCTCTCCGGTGCGATGATCCCGAAGGAAATAGTCGAGTTTCGCGATGGCTTCTGGAACGTACTCAGCCCCTCGACGGTAAACGATATCAAGCCTCTCGCCCGTATGTGTGTGATACAGACGGAGGCGGTATTCCCGCGGCATATTACCCGAGGCCGGTGTGACTGGGCGGGCTAGAACAGCAAGCGGGGCGAGTACTAGAAGCAGGGCGATCGCGCCCCACACATGTTGTTGAGCATTTCTGTTTTTCAAAAGGGTCATCAGGGGTAGTTTGGGATCTCTTTCTTGTCGTGCCAGAGCGGTGCTCCTTCCTACACGCAAAACACGCCTCGGCTGACGCGCAGAATAATTCTCGCCCTGACATTTTACGAGAGATGGCAGGTTCTCTGCTAATGATGACACTAAGATGATCTCGTGCTTGGTGAGCGACCATAGTGACTGATATCACAAATCACCGGCGAAGGCCCCTAAACAGACAAGTTAGGTTCTCAGCTGCCCAACTCTTGTCGGTGTATGATGCACAGGATGGCCTCTCAAGGACACAGATTCGAACCCACGGACCTTCAGCTCCTGGTCGATACGGTCCCCGCGCTGATCCTTACCGCTCTGCCTGATGGCTCCTTTGATTTCTTCAATCGAACTGGGCTGAAGTACGTGGGCCTCTCGTTAGAGGATATGGTGGGCTGGAAATGGACAGCTGTAATTCATCCTGAAGACGTCGAAGGAATGGTGAACAGGTGGCGTGCGTCGTTGGCCAGTGGCGAGCCCTTCCTGCATGAAGCACGTGTGCGGCGGGCGGATGGAGAGTATCGCTGGATGCTGCACCACAATATCGCTGAGCGCGACGAACAGGGGAAGATTGTTAAGTGGTATGGGTCGAGTGTCGATATTGAAGATCGCAAGCGAGCGGAAGAAAAGCTCCGGCAGGAAGAAATGGAGCTCCGGCAGATCGTGGATGTTGTCCCACAGCACATTCTTGTCCTGGAACCGGACGGTGGATTGCTTTATGCGAATCGGCGCGATCTGGAATACTCAGGCCTGACTCTAAAAGACGTTCTCGCGGAGGATTATCTTGGCAGAATTTGGCATCCGGGCGATTGGGAGAGACTCCGCCACGCTCGCGCAACTGCGATTGCACAGGGAATTCCGTGGGAAGCGGAAGGGCGACTTCTGGGAAAAGACGGTCAGTATCGCTGGTTTCTAATTCGTCTCAACCCCCTGCTGGATGAGCAGGGTCGCATCACCCGCTGGTACGGTACGCGGACCGATATCGAGGGCCGAAAGCAAGCCGAGGCTAGGGTTCAGCAAAACGAGGCGGAGTTGCGAGAGATCCTGGACGTATCGCCGCAGCACGTGGCTGTACTGGGGCCTGATGGCCATCGCCTTTATCTCAACCAGGCGGCCCTCGACTATCATGGATTTACTCTCGAGCACTGGAAGAATTGCAACGTTCGCATGCTATATCATCCAGATGATTGGGAACGGGTGGATCGCGAAGCTCAAAATGCGCTCTCCGCCGGGTCCCCGCTCGAGTTGGAAGCGCGAGTCCTGAGACGCGACGGGAAGTATTGTTGGTTCTCTTTCCACTACCGGCCATTACGAGATGAACAAGGACGCATCACGCGCTGGGTTGCTGCGGCGATCGACATCGATGAGCGCAAACAAGCTGAAGAGAGGCTGCAACACGAGAATGTCGCTTTGCGCGATGAAGTTGACAAAGCTTCCATGTTTGAAGAGATCGTCGGCACATCTCCGGCATTGCAGGCTGTACTTTCTCGCGTATCCAAGGTCGCGCCGACAGATTCCACCGTCCTTCTTACCGGTGAGACGGGCACAGGGAAAGAACTCATCGCTCGCGCCATCCATCGACGTTCGCATCGTTCTTCCCGCGCCTTTATCAGCGTGAACTGCTCTGCCATCCCACGCGACTTGATCGCCTCGGAAATGTTCGGTCACGAGAAGGGCGCCTTCACGGGCGCGACGCAGCGACATATCGGCAGATTTGAATTGGCCGAAGGAGGCACGATTTTCCTCGATGAAGTCGGAGACCTTCCTGCCGAGACCCAGATTGCTCTCTTGCGTGTCCTGCAGGAACACGAATTTGACCGCGTCGGCGGCACGCGATCCATCCAGACAAATGTTCGCGTAATTGCGGCCACCAACCGTGACTTGCAGGCTGCCATCGCGGCAGGGGCTTTTCGCAGCGATCTGTTCTACCGGCTAAACGTTTTTCCGATCGAGATTCCTCCTCTGCGGGACCGCAGAGAAGACATTCCCCTGCTGGTCGAGTACTTTATCGATCGCTTCGCCAGGCAAGCCGGAAAAAAGATACGAGGAATAAACAAAAAGAGCCGGGACTTGCTCCAGTCTTACCCCTGGCCAGGTAACATCCGTGAATTGCAGAACGTCATTGAGCGATCTGTCATTGTGTGCGAGACGGAATTCTTTTCGGTGGATGAGAGCTGGCTTTCTCGTCAGCCCCTTGCAACGGAGCCGAATAGCTCGCTGGACCTCGCTGAAAAGCTTGCTGCTCATGAGAAGGAAATCATTGAGGCCACCCTGCGCGAGTGTGGAGGACGGGTGTATGGGCCCTCAGGCGCGGCGGCCAAGCTGGGCATGCCACGCTCTACACTGGAGTCGAAGATCAGGTCGCTGAAGATCAACAAGAATCTCTTCAAGACTGCGGCTTCCTCTGGGAACGACTAGCCGCTTTATTGAATCTCAAAGAACCCTGAGATGTTGTACTGAATTTCGCCAATTGACGAAAGCCAGACACTTCTGTATTCATTAACACCCTTACTTTCAGTTATTTAGATTGGAGAAGAGATTGCTCCTTATTGGCGCAGAAGTCGAATTGCTCAGGCAGAGATCAGATGCTCAAGATTCAGCGATCTGTCAACAATAAGGATGTGATCTTGAAGCTCAGCGGGAGATTAGACGAATCGAATCTGGGGGAATTGCAAAGCTTGCTTGGAACTGAAACGAAAGATCGCCCAATCATCTTGGATCTTAAGGATCTAACGCTCGTGGATCGAGAGACAGTGAAGTTCCTCGAGCGCTGCGAAGCAGACAGTATCAAGCTTGCGAATTGCCCCGCATATATTCGCGAATGGATTACCAGAGAGCGGGGCGGAAATTGAGGGAACCTGCTACCACCAAAGTAGTATTTGTACGCGCAGCTTTGGCGGTAGAAAAAAAGCCTTCGAAGTTGGGATGACCTGCGTGCTTCGATTCTGCAGGCTGTAGTGCTAGCGATTTTTCGCGGTCACAAAAACGCAGGACCACATGGGTCGTCGGTTTTGGGAGACTGAAATCGCAGGTCGTGTCCTAAGGGATTCCAGAGCACGATAGTAAAGAGGACGTTATGGCAACAGCAGCGCAATCGGCCCACAGAAAGGAGTTGGATCCCCGGCAGCGGAGCATTGCCTCGCGCCGTTTTGAGGATGCGCTACGGGAGAGAATCGTAGGGCAGGGCGAGGCCGTGCAAGCGCTAGTCGAGCTGTATGAGGTTTTCTGTGCTGGTTTGCGTTCTGTTGGGCGCCCTGTCGGGAATTTATTGTTTCTGGGGCCAACCGGTTCGGGCAAGACGCGCATTGTCGAGGCCGCTGCGGAAGTGTTGTTCGGTGACAGCCGGGCGCTGCTCAAAGTGGATTGCGCGGAATTTCAGCACTCGCATGAGATCGCCAAACTGATTGGCTCACCTCCCGGGTACATGGGGCACCGCGAGACGCATCCCATGATCACCCAGGAAGAACTGGCCAAGAGCTACAGAGAGCAGTTGAAGCTGAGCTTCCTGCTGTTTGACGAGATCGAGAAAGCCAGCGATGCGCTTTGGCAACTGCTGCTGGGAATGCTGGACAAGGCCACGCTGACGTTGGGCGACAACCGCAGAGTGGATTTGTCGCAAACAGTCATCTTCCTGACCTCCAACCTGGGTGGTGGAGAAATTACGGAATTGATGGCCGGGGGGATGGGATTCATCCAGCCAAAGGACAGGCCGGTAATTGATTTGAATCAGAAGGTGCAGCGGACGGCGGTGGAAGCGGCGCGGCGGAAGTTTTCGCCGGAGTTTATGAACCGGCTGGACAAAGTGGTGGTGTTTCACCCCTTGAGGCGCGAGGAACTTGAAGAAGTGCTGGAGATCGAGCTGGGGCAAGTTCAGAAGCGCGTGTTGGATTCCACGCCGCACCCCTTCTTGTTTCGCATGACGAACGAAGGACGAGAGTTCCTGTTGCAAGAAGGGACCGATCAGAGATATGGAGCGCGGCCCCTGAAGCGCGCCATCGAGCGCTACGTGGTCTGCCCGCTATCGAGGCTGCTGGCTACAGCGCAAGTGCGGTCGGGTGATGTGCTTCTCATCGATTGGCATCCCGGCGAGGAGGAGTTGACCTTCGCGAGGGACACAGAACAGCGGCCTCCCTATTCTTCGCCTAATTCACCTTTGCCTTTTGTATCGTCGAATCGGGGACACCTTGCAGCGGCGGAAGCTGGATATTAAGGGAAGCCGGGCTGTCCGGTCCCGAGAGATTTTCAAGTATTGGAAGTAGGTTTGGTCGGCCAAAATTTGCAGCTTGGAAGGATTGTTATGAATATGACGAACGTTTCGGGCGATTCAGGCTTCAATACACATGGCGGAAATTTTCGATTCGCAGGTGCTGATATGGCCTGCGTGACTGACAAACTCGATCCGGAGGAAGAAATGCCTTTTGAGGCAGGCTTTGCGGGAATCGTGGGGCAGAGTTCAGCGCTTCGGGAGGTGCTGCAACTCGTGGAAATGGTAGCTCCCAGCGATTCGACCGTGCTTTTGCTGGGAGAAACAGGCACCGGCAAGGAACTCATCGCACATGCGCTTCACAATCGTAGCCGCCGGCATAAGCAGGCGTTTGTGAAGCTCAACTGCGCGGCGATTCCCAGCGGTCTGCTGGAAAGCGAATTTTTTGGCCACGAGCGCGGTGCCTTCACCGGCGCCATCACGCAGAAGATTGGCCGGTTGGAGCTTGCCGACCAAGGTTCGCTGTTTCTGGATGAAATTGGCGATATCCCGCTGGAGCTGCAACCCAAACTACTGCGCGTTTTGCAGGAGCGCGAGTTCGAGCGCTTGGGCAGCACCAGGACGCGGAAAGTGGATGTTCGGGTGGTGGCGGCGACCCATCGCGCCCTGGAAGAAATGATCGTGGAGAAGCAGTTTCGTCTGGATCTCTACTACCGCCTGAATGTATTTCCGATTTCCATCCCCCCGCTGCGCGAACGCCCGGAAGACATTCCTCTACTGGTGCAGCACTTCGTCCAGCAATTCGCCCAGCGCATGAACAAGACGATCAGTGCGATTTCTTCGGAGACGATGGAGGCGCTGACTCGCTATCCCTGGCCCGGAAACGTCCGCGAGCTTCAGAATGTAATCGAACGGTCCGTGGTCATGTTCAAGAAGGGGACGTTCGCGATCAAGAAGAGTTGGCTCTCCAGCGAATTTTTCCAATCCGAAGCGGCGCCCCAGGCCTTCTTCAAACGATCTTCGATGGAGGAACGAGAAATCATCGGGGCGGCCCTGGCCGAAACGCGCGGCCGCGTGTCCGGACCCTCGGGCGCCGCAGCCAGGCTGGGTCTTCCACCCTCCACTCTGGAATCGAAGATCCGCTCAATGAACATCAACAAGTACCGCTTCAAGGCCTTCTAGAAGAGTTACCCTCCCTCAGTCGCCTAATATTCGTTGAGGGAGGCCGGCACGCTTATGAACCAGCAGTCCGCGCCGCTGATTGGAGATACTCAGGCTTCTTCATCGTGCTCGCACTGACCATCCGTTTGTTCTGTGCCTCGCTTTCCCACGCTTGGAAAACGGTCTGCTTCACCGTTGTGCCTCGCTTTTTCGCAGCAATTTTCCCTAACGCGACCTGCTTTATCTCTCCCAATGCGACGTTCGTCAGCTTTCTGTTCGGTTATTTGTCGACCGGGCGACTGGTTCGTGTTTCCAGCAGCGGCGGCACGAGACGCGACTCTCCTCGGGAGGTGAGTTATGATGCGTACATTATGGGAAGAGGCCGAGCCCGGAGACGAGGTGTTCTCGCGCTATGCATGGGGCTGGCTGGCCTGGTGCTGGCGTGGGGGCCAGGGGCTTTCGCGTTAGACCCATCGCTGGAGATCAGTCAGTACGCGCATACCGCCTGGACCGTCCGGGACGGATTCGCCCTGGGCAACATCTACGCGATCGCCCAGACTCCCGATGGGTATCTTTGGCTAGGCGGGGAAAACGGCTTGTTTCGCTTCGATGGCGTTCGCAGTATCCCTTGGCAACCACCTGCGGGTCAGCAACTCCCTGAGAAGAACATCAACGCGCTACTCGTCACGCGCGATGGCACTCTTTGGATTGGGACGTTTGCTGGCCTCGCAACCTGGAGTGGCGGCAAGTTGACTTGGCGCCCGGAACTTGGCCGGCAGTTTGTGGCATCGCTGTTTGAGGACCGTGAGGGAACAGTATGGGCAAGCACGCTGGCCGGCATTCAGACTTCCGGTCAGCTCTGCGCGATCCAAAACGCCAGCGCGCAGTGTTACGGTGGGGATGGCGCCTTCGGCAGAGCCGTTTGGACTTTGTATGAGGACAGCTCGGGCAATCTCTGGGCTGGTGCACAGTCTGGCCTTTGGCGGATGAGGCCTGGTCCTCCAAGGCGATATGGGACCCCGACGGAGCTCATTGGCCTAAGTAAAGCGGACGACGGACGGCTGTTAATTGTTATGCACGGAGCAGGACTCCTGCGGCTCGCCGGCGATAAGGTCGAATCGTATCCGATTCGAGGCACAATCAACTCGAATAGGCTGCTCCGGGACCCCGATGTCGATGCAAATCGACTGCTCCGCGATCGCGATGGAGGTCTCTGGATCGGAACCGTGGAGCGGGGGCTCATCCATGTCCATCGTGGCCGGACCGATGTATTTACGAAATCAGATGGCCTCTCCGGCGACGTCATCTTGAGTCTCTTCGAGGATCGTGAAGGCAACGTCTGGGTCGCCAGCACTGGAGGACTCGACCGGTTTCGAGAGCTCCCGGTCGCAACTATTTCTGTGAAACAAGGACTGTCAAGCGATGCTACCCAGTCCGTGCTCGCTGCCACAGATGGAAGCGTATGGGTTGGTTCTCATGAGGGTTTGACCAGGTGGAAGAATGGACAAGCTACCATCTTTGGTACGGCAAGCGGACTGCCGGATGATGCCCCGGAATCACTGTTTCAGGACAATGCTGGGCGAATCTGGGCATCCACCCGTCACGGACTTGCGTATCTCAAGCACGGCAGGTTTGTCGCCGAAAATGCCGTACCTGGCGGAGAAGTACATTTCATCACGGGAGACAAGGCGGGCAATCTCTGGCTTGCAGAGCATCAGCGGCTCCTGCACTTGCTGGAGGGACGTTTGGTTGAGCAGATCCCCTGGTCAGAGCTGGGACGCCCACAAACTGCTGCGATTCTACTCTCTGATCGTGAGCAAGGCGGAGTGTGGCTTGGATTCTGGGTCGGCGGGGGGCTGTGGTACTTCAAGGATCGCCACCTCAAATCGTCGTATGCAGCCTCTGATGGGCTAGGCGAGGGCGGTGTGACCGATCTTCAACTCGATCGGGATGGGGCACTGTGGGCTGCAACCGAGTTGGGCGGCCTTAGCCGGGTTAAAGACGGTCGTATCGCTACGCTCACCAACAGGAATGGCCTGCCTTGCGACGCGGTTCACTGGGCGATAGAGGACGATGATCGTTCGTTGTGGTTGTACACGTCTTGCGGTCTTGTACGCATCACGCGGAACGAACTGGACGCGTGGATTGCCGACCCGAAGCGCAGGATCCAAACCACGGTTTGGGATGCGGCGGACGGTGTCAGGCTCCGCTCGAGCGCGTCTAGCGCATATGGTCCTCGCGTTGCGAAGTCCACCGACGGCAAACTGTGGTTCGTGACGGGAGAAGGCGTCCAAGTCGTCGATCCGCGTCATCTTGCTGTCAACAAACTCCCGCCGCCGGTGCGCATCGAGCAAATCGTCGCAGACCAAAAAACCTACTGGCAGAACTTGTCCGTTGATGCACCCTCCTTGCACCCGAAGCTGCCCCCGCTGGTGCGCGATCTCACGATTGATTACACAGCGCTGAGCCTGGTTGCGCCAGAAAAGGTTCACTTCCGCTACAAGCTGGAGGGGCAGGACCGGGACTGGAGGGAGGTAGTGAACGACCGCGAAGTGCAGTATACGAACCTTCGTCCGGGCTACTACCGCTTCCGCATGACCGCCTGCAATAACAGCGGCGTGTGGAATGATGCGGACACATTCCTGGATTTTTCCGTCGACCCGACGTATTACCAGACCGCTTGGTTCCGCTTGTCGTGCGTAGCCGCTTTTCTGGCATTGCTCTGGGCGCTTTATCAACTGCGGCTGCGTCAGGTGGCGCGGCAGTTCAACATGCGCCTGGAAGAGCGCGTTGGCGAGCGGACACGTATCGCGCGGGATTTGCACGATACGCTGCTGCAGAGTTTTCACGGATTGTTGCTGCGGTTTCAAGCGGCAACGAACTTGCTGCCGGAGGGCGAGTCCAAAGCGCAATTTGAGAGCGCGATCGATCAAGCGGCGCACGCGATCACGGAGGGCCGGGATGCCATACAAGGGCTGCGCTTGTCGACGATAGAGACCAACGATCTCGCGTTGGCGATCAACACTTTGGGAGAAGAACTCGCAGCCGGTGAAACGAACCCGAATGCTGCTGAGTTTCATGTGGGAGTAGAAGGTACGACGCGAGACCTCCATCCGATATTGCGCGACGAAGTCTACCGGATTGCCGGCGAGGCGCTGCGCAATGCCTTCAAGCACGCGCAGGCGCACCAGATCGAAGTGGAAATCCGCTATGACGAACAGCAGTTTCGCTTGCGCGTCCGGGATGACGGGAAGGGCATTGATCCAAAGATCCTCAATGAAGATGGACGCACCAGACACTACGGCTTGCGGGGCATGCGCGAACGCGCCAAGCTTCTGGGCGGTAAGCTGACTGTCTGGAGTGAGCTCGATTCTGGTGCGGAACTTGAGCTGAGCATTCCTGCCACCATTGCTTACGCGACATCTCCCGCTTCCCGCCGCTCTTGGTTCTCGGCGAAAGGAACGCAGAGAAACTCATGAGTGCCGACCTCGCCGCGATTGGGATTTTCGCCTTGGCGGTTTTGCGAGAGGCTGTTGCATTTTTCACCGGTTCGCACTCTCTGGCGCGGCAATGGCCTAGTGCTGGTCCCGCCCTGCAGAACCGGCCTTTGTTCCGAGGTCTTCGCGCGGCTAAGGCCCGTTCAAGGCCGCTGGGACGGCAGCGCCACGCGCCTGAGACGGAAGCGTTGCTACTGTTGGTAATCTTCTGTTGCCCGTGCGCGGGAGCGACGAGTCTCTCAGACGCACTCCCTCACTCGCAAACAGTGCCGATGCAAGTGATGGATGGCCACGATATCCGCTTCGCCCACCTCTCCACGGCTGACGGATTGTCTGAAATGGCGGTTCAGCAAATCTCCCAGGATGATCAGGGATTCATGTGGTTTGGCACCCTGGACGGACTGAACCGCTATGATGGATATGAGTTTAAGGTGTACAAGCGTGGCGCGCCCAATGCAGAACTTGGCGGCACCACGATCACGGCGCTCTTTAAGGACCGCTCCGGCCAACTATGGATCGGAGTCGACCAGTACCTCGACCGGTTCGATCCCATCACCGAGAAACTTACCGAATACCGGCACGATCCGAAGATTTCCACGAGCTTAGGCGGCACAGTTTATGCGATCACTCAGGACCGCGAAGGCCAGGTCTGGCTTGCAACCAGCACTGGGCTCGATAAGCTCAACCCCGCTACTGGCATCTTCAGCCATTTTCGACACGACGATCGCGATCCCACCAGCTTGGACGCGAAGGGATTGCAAACAGACGTAAGGTTTGTCGGGGTGGATAACTCCGATACGCTGTGGGTTGAAACCAGTGCCGGAATCAATTCCTTTGATCCTAAAACCGGCAAAGCAACTCGGTTTCCGCAGCTCCTGAACCATGGCGAATCCCATGTCCAGTATGTTTATCACGACCATTCCGGCCGTTTATGGATCCATTCGCGCGAAGGGAGCGGCGTAGGCACGTTCAATCCGAAAACCGGCGAGGTTGTTCGCTACAAATTCCCCACCGGAGATCCGGGTACGCAAACAGCCGAAAGAGTGACTTCCGTCCTGGAAGATGAGCGAGGGATTTTATGGTTCGGGACCCAGGGCAGCGGTCTGTTGAAGCTCGATCCCAATCATGGAACTATTGTTCGCTACCGCAATGAGCCTGCGGATCCGCGCAGTCTCAGCAACAACTTTGTCTTGTGTCTGTACGAAGACCTGGAGGGAAATATCTGGGCCGGCACAGGAGGCGGTGGAATCAATCGCTTTCCCGCCATTCCTTCCGGATTCACGTCGTATCAGAAAAGGCCCGGAGAGAGGAACGGTCTCGACCAGAATTTTGTCTTATCCGTCTTCGAGGGCAGCGATGGCATCCTCTGGGTGGGCAATGATGGTGTGCTGAACCGCATTGATCCAAAAACCGGCGGATTCACGTTCTACCGGCGTCGCAATGGAGACAGCAGCATATCGGACGGGACGGTGTTGTCGGCGGTTGAGGACGGGGCGGGCACGCTCTGGTTTGCGACATACCGGGGCGGCTTGAACTCGTTTGATGGGAGGACGGGCAGATTTAAAGCGTACCGGCACGAGCCGGGTGATCCCAATTCGCTCAGCAGCGATGTGGTTATGCGCCTGCAACTGGACCCCAAAGGCACCATTTGGGTGGCTACCGATCACGCGCTCGATGAATTCGATCCCCGCAGCAAGCGCTTCAAACATTATCCTGAGCTCAACGGCAGTCTGAGCGTCGGTCTGGTCACCTGTCTTGTCCAGGACCGTCGAGGCATGCTCTGGTTAGGCACCAACGAGGCGGGCTTGGTCCGCTTTGATCCGGCGACGCGACGTTACGAGGCCTATAAAAACCAGCCTGGGAACTCCGCTGCGCTCAGGGGTAACCGCGTGAATGCTTTGCTGGTCGATGCGGGTGGAACTCTGTGGGTCGGCACACAGCTAGGTCTGGATCGGTTCGATGGTGCGACCCAGCAATTTCATGCCTACACGGAGCGCGACGCTCTGCCCAGCAACGCCGTCGAAGGTATTCTTGAAGACCGGCAACGCAATTTATGGGTCGGTACCGATAACGGACTGGCAAAGTTCATACCCAGCACGAACTCAGTCAGCACCTACTACGCGTCCGACGGTCTGGCGGGAAGCGAATTCAACTACTGGGGAGCCGCGTTTCAAGACACCCATGGTGAGATGTTTTTTCCGGGCGTGAACGGCCTCACTGCTTTTTATCCCGACAAAATCAGAGATAACTCTTACGTGCCGCCGCTTGTCCTGACTGATTTTCGGTTGTTCAATGAGCCTGTGCCGGTCGGCCCGCATTCGCTGCTGAAGAAAGGGATCTCCTATACCGATTCACTTGAGCTCTCGCGTGCCCAAAGCATTTTCTCGTTCGAGTTTGCCGCTCTGAGCTACCGAGCGCCCGCAGCCAATCGCTATCGTTACCGGCTCGAAGGCCTCGACCAGGGCTGGAACCTAGTGTCCAGCAAACACCGGTTAGTCACTTACACGACTTTGCCGTCAGGCGATTATGTTTTCCGCGTGCAAGGGTCGAATAATCAGGATGTCTGGAATGAGAAGGGGACCAGCGTTCGCATACGGGTTCTTCCCGCGTGGTGGAGTACGTGGTGGTTCAGGACTGTAGCGATGGCATTTATGTTACTGTCAGTGGGTTCCGCGTACCATTTCCGACTCCAAAATATCCACCGGCAGTTCAACATGCGCCTGGAAGAGCGCGTCGGCGAGCGGACGCGCATTGCCCGGGAACTGCACGATACGCTACTGCAAAGCTTTCACGGACTGTTGCTGCGGTTTCAGGCCGTTTCAAACCTGCTCCCAACGCGTCCGGATGAAGCGAAACAAACACTGGATAGCGCCATCGATCAGGCCGCTCAAGCGATCACCGATGGCCGGGATGCCGTAGAGGGGTTGCGCTCATCGATAGTAGTCACTAACGATCTAGCGTCGGCGATAAGCACTCTGGGTGATGAACTCGCGTCCGGTGAAACGAACCCGAATGCTGCCGAGTTTCATGTGGTGGTGGAAGGCACGCCGCGGGACCTCCATCCCATTTTCCGTGACGAAATCTATCGGATTGCAGGAGAGGCATTGCGCAATGCATTCCGCCACGCACAGGCGCAACGGATCGAAGTGGAAATCCACTATGACGAATGGCAGTTACGGCTGCGAGTGCGGGATGATGGAAAAGGCATTGATCCGAAGCTTCTCAATGAAGATGGCCGCCCCGGACACTTTGGCTTGCGCGGCCTGCGCGAGCGCGCCAAACTGTTGGGGGGTAAGCTGACGGTGTGGAGTGAACTCGATTCTGGTACGGAACTTGAGCTGAGCGTACCTGCCGCGAATGCTTACGCGACTAATGGTCCCAAGCGCTCCTGGTTGGCTGAGAAGTTGTCTGGGAAAGATAAGGAGCGGAAGTCATGAGTGCGGAGCCCAGCCGGATACGGATTCTAGCGGTTGACGACCATCCCGTCCTCCGCCAAGGAATCGCCGCGCTCTTGGGTGGTCAAGCGGACATGAGTTTAGTTGCCGAAGCCTCGAATGGACGCGAAGCAATCCAGCAATTCCGTGCGCATCATCCGGACATCACCCTAATGGACTTACAGATGCCGGAGATGAACGGGCTCGATGCGATCATCGCGATTCGCGGCGAATTTCCCGAGGCGAGAATCATCGTACTGACAACCTATGCCGGTGACGTGCAGGTGCTGCGCGCCCTGAAAGCTGGCGCGCGGGGTTACCTGCTAAAAAATAGTTTGCACAAGGAACTGCTGGAAACGATCCGAGCGGTTCACGCCGGGAAAAAGTCTCTTTCCGCGGAGGCTTCCTACCAAATTGCCGAGCACGCCACTGATGACCCGTTGACCCCGGCAGAAATCCGTGTGCTGAAGCTGATTGCCGGAGGGAATGCCAACAAGGAGATTGCGGCGCAGCTCTCGATCAGCGAAGAAACCGTCAAGGGGCAAGTGCGCAACATCCTTTCCAAATTAGGCGCGAACGACCGGACCCATGCCGCCATGATCGGTTTGAAGCGCGGAATTATCGAATTCTAATGCAACTCGAAAGAGTGGTTTGCGCCAGCCTTTTGGGGCTTCCTGCTGTCGTCGGGAATCCTCTATCCTTGAGGTGTTTTGAGACGGCTTTTCTCAACATTCGCACACGGTGCACCGGGGGTCGGCCTTTTGCTAATGCGGCTGGTCGCTGGAACTGCATTAGCTATCCATGGTGTCACGGCGCTCCGGGCCGGGCCTCCCATCGGACCAGCCATACTCCTCGTGCTCTCGATTGTTACAGGACTCCTGCTACTCGTTGGTTTATGGACCCCCATCGTGGGAACACTCGTGGCGCTCATTGCGCTGTGGTACGCCTTTTCGCAAACTGGAGATCCTTGGACTTACATTCTGTTGGGCACCCTCGGTGCCGCCCTGGCACTGCTCGGACCGGGTGCCTGGTCGGTTGATGCTCACCTTTTTGGCTGGAAGCGGATCGACATCCCAGATCGAAAGAGTTAGCTTTCATACAGCTTTATTTCATCCACTTTTGTATGGGCTTCCCTGATCCAAAAGAGTCCTCACTAAGTCCCAAAAGAGTCGCCGAGTCGTCCCGATTTGGTGGATGTGACAACTCTAACTAGGGTTGTCCGCAGACGGGGCTGGCTCCATAATGCACGCAATAAACACAGGGGGGCTAACCAGGCGTGCAATGTTGCTAGCTTAGGGGGCAACTCAATGGCAAGCGTCGCGGTACTCATCAAAGATCCACAGCAGTACGAAGTTGGGTTCATACGCGAGAACGCCGCCCTGCGCGGAGGAATCGATAGGCCATCGACGTCCGACGAGATCGTCGGAACTTCTGCCGCCCTGCAAAAGGTATTCTCGCTGGTAGGCAAAGTCGCTCCAACGAACGCCAGCGTCCTGATTACCGGTGAAACCGGAACGGGCAAGGAACTTTTTGCACGCGCCATCCATCGGCGGTCCGCTCGCTCCTCCCGCACTTTTGTGAGTGTCAACTGTGCCGCGATCCCGCGCGGCCTGATCGCCTCAGAGTTGTTTGGCCATGAGAGGGGCTCTTTTACGGGCGCAATTCAACGGCGTGTGGGCCGTTTTGAACTGGCTGCGGGAGGCACGATCTTCCTCGATGAAGCCGGAGAGCTTCCTTCCGAGACCCAGATCGCTCTGCTGCGTGTTTTGCAGGAGCACGAATTTGAGCGTGTGGGTGGTGTTCGATCCATCCCAACAAATGTGCGGGTGATTGCTGCCACTAACCGTGACTTGCAATCGGCCATCGCTGAAGGTACCTTTCGCAGCGTTCTGTTTTACCGCCTCAACGTTTTTCCGATTCAGATTCCTCCGCTGCGGGAACGCCGGGAAGACATTCCCGTGCTGGCCGAGTACTTCATCGATCGCTATGCGAGAAAAATGGGAAAGAACATCCAGGGAATAAGGAAAGAGACTCGCGACTTGCTTCAGTCGTATTCTTGGCCCGGCAACATTCGCGAATTGCAAAACGTCATCGAGCGCTCCGTCATCGTGTGCGAAACAGAGGATTTCTCGCTCGATGAATCCTGGCTTTGCCCGCAAGCTCTTGCAACTGGGCCGAATGCATAGTCTGCACTCTCTCAAAAACTCGCTGCCCGGAAGAAAGAGCTGATCGAAGCCGGCCTCGTGGAAAGCGAAGAATAGGTGTCTGAATCCTCGGGCGCTGCCGCCAAGCTGAGTATCCCCCATCCGCACTGGAATCGAAGATCCGTTCAATGAATAAGTATCGCTCCAAAGCCCTTTAGTCGAAGCGCCATCCCCAGCAAGAATCCAAGAGTGCTTTTCACGAGGTTCGCGAATTCGCGAAAAGTTCGCGACCCAAACCTGCGCGAGTCCTTGTGTTTTGAGTGGGTTAGCAGTGGCGTTTGCCTTGCTTTTGAACAGGTGTCGGAAGTGGGGGCTAAATCGAAAGGAGTCCAAAGATTATGGACAGAATGCTGGTAGTTGTATTTGACACGGAAGTCAAAGCTTACGAAGGCAAGAAGGCGCTTCTCCAGCTGGATAACGAGGGAAGCATTGCCGTCTACACTTACGCGGTTGTTGCCAAGAATGCAGACGGCACAACAACGGTGCGGCAAAGTGATGACCAGGGACCGCTCGGGACTCTAGTGGGAACCTCTCTAGGGAGCCTCATCGGCCTTCTCGGTGGACCGCTCGGCCTCGCCATTGGCGCCAGTGTGGGATTGCTTGCCGGCGCCACGGCGGATCTCAACAACGCCAGGGTTGGTGGCGATTTCATCGATGATGTGAACAAGGTACTGCTGCCGAATAAGTTCGCAGTCGTTGCGGAGATTCAAGAAGACTGGACGACTCCGGTGGACACCCGGATGGAAGCCATCGGCGGGGTTGTTTTCCGCCGGGCGCTGTCAGACGTGAAACACACGGTCAATGAAGAGGAAACGACGGCCATGAAAGCCGACATGGCGCAAATGAAGGCCGAGCATGCCAAGGCTCACGCCGACCGGAAGGCAAAGCTCCAGGAAAAGATGAACCAACTTGACAGCAAATTGCAAGCAAGGCTGCAGAAAAACAAGGAACAACGCGAGGCATCCGAGCGTCAGGCAAAAGCCAAGGTCGAAATTCTTAAGGCCAAGGCAGCAACTATGAAGGCCAAGGCAGCTCAGACGACCATCTAGCACCCGGCGCGCGATTTTACGGCGCTTCAATTTATTCAGCTTGCTCAATATCCACAATTGATGATAAGGACGAGGTTATATGTGTGCACGAGGAAACATGACTGACGAAGCAAAGACACGCCGACAGGCAACCTTCTTGGGCAGCTTGATTGTGATACTGAGCCTTGTCGTCATTGGTTATCCTCTGGCCCCGGCAACGATCAGGACGATGCTGTTCGGCTGGATCCCGATCGTTGCCGCCATTATGAGGTCTATTTTCAAACGTCATTTTGAACCGCTGGGATCCACCCTGGCACTGAAACCAGTGCGCGTACGCGCGACGAACTCGCAACGGCTTCGGTAGTAGTTATCAGTCTGGGCGGTTAATCGGCGAATTTCGAACTCGGGAGGCAAGTTATGGATGATTACATCACGGATATCGAGAGCCGGCACAAATGCGCCTACGAGGAGTGCAAGTGTCAGATTCCATCCGACCAGAAATACTGCAGTGATTATTGTTCGGATGCCGCTGAAGTGCATGAAATCTCGCTTCAGTGCGACTGTCAACATGCTCCATGCGCGCTGGAATAAGTGTGTGTTTCTTTGGCGGTAGATAGCGAATGTTAATTCTGTTTGGGGGAGATGGACAATGAAGCTACTCAGACCATTTCGAAAAGCGCACGTATTTTCCATCGCTGCGGTGTTGTGTTTCGCGGTGCTTGGTGGCGTGATAGCCTCGTTAGCGACTCAAAAAAGCGATCAGGACGATGAAGTCCAGGTGGGCCAGGAAGTCTTCAATGAAGAGAAGGCCAAAACGGAAATCATTGAATCGTCTCCCTTATATGATCAGTTGAATCCCATTGCCGATGCCATCATCCGGGCTGCCCAGCCCCGCTACAATCACCCCTTCAAGTTTTATTTGGTGCACGAACCGCAGCCCAACGCTTTCTCCGTGCCAGGCGGAAATGTTTACGTAACGGATTCACTTCTGTATTTCGTGAAGAACTCCGACGAACTCGCAGGGACGTTATGTCACGAAGTCTCCCACACCATTCATCATGACAGCATGAACATGATAGCGGAGCAGCAGAAGATCATGAGACGCGGATTGGGAGCGGCCATACTGTTGGGTCCAACGGAAGCGCATGTTTTGGCGATCGCTCTCATTGGCAAGCTTAATTCTCAGGGCTATTCCCGGGATGTCGAGGAGCGTGCGGATTTGACAGGCGCCGACGTTTGTTCCGGAACGGGTTACAACCCCTGGGGCCTGGTTTGGCTGTTCCAGGATTTTTCAAATGCAAAGATGGAACAACCGCCGGAAATCTTGTCCGATCATCCCAACAACCAACACCGCATCGAGGCTTTGGAGGACCACTTCCGAAAGGATCCGGCAGTGTTTGGGAAATTCAACTCCGATCCGAAGTCGGCTAGACCCATTGAAGTTCCCAAGAAGGCTCCGGAAGTTTTTTTACGGTAAGAAGAATCGATTCAAGCGCGCTGCCGGTGGGTAAAAACCCAATCTGCAGCGCACAAAAGGAGAAGAACAATGACCGATGTTGCTGATTATTTCGCCGCTGGCCTCGAGCAAGTGAGGAAATCCTGGATTTGGTTTCTCATACTGGGCATTCTGCTCGCAGCTCTGGGCGCCCTATGTATCGTGAAATCGCAAACTGCGACCACCTTTTCAATCCTGGCGCTGGGCTGGGTCCTTGTGATCAGCGCAGTTATATGGCTCGTCAACTCAGTTTGGGCGTATAACTGGCAGGGATTCTTTATATTTCTGCTGAATGCCATCATCCGCGGAGTAACTGGATACCTCTTGATTCGTCACCCGAACGCTGGCGCGGAAGGCGTGACCATATTGATTGCGAGCCTATTCATCGTGGGCGGACTGTTCCGCATAGCCGGCGCGGCTGCCATTAAGTTCCCCAGATGGGGATGGACTGCCTTTGCGGGACTCGTCGCCGTCGCTCTGGGCATCTATCTTCTGGCCACCTGGTCGACATCCAGTAGCTTCTTCATCGGTCTGGCCATCGGCATCGACCTCATTTTTGATGGCGCAGCCCTGACAGGTTTTGCCGCCGCCATTAACAGCCTGCCCAAGGTGCAGCAGACCAAAACTGCTTAGTTGCTGTCGCTGCCCGTGGCACAAAGGTCTGTGCCACGGGCTGTGAACCTACGCTGAAGCATGACGACGCTCGTCGTGTGCGTTGAACTCAGATGAGTGATTCGCTGCAGGTCCTTCGTCATGCTGTCTGGCGTACTGAGTTGAGCAAGTCAATCAAAAAACTGGCCATGAAGGGAATTCTCAAACTCGCTTATAAGCTCCTCATCACTGACTTCGCAAAGTTCTCAGCAATGTTGGTCGGCATCTCCTTTGCCGTTTTCCTTATGATGTTTGTCACCTCGATGTTCAGCGGAGTTTTGAAGCACGCCTCTTCCACAATCATCAATGTTGGAGCATCCATATGGGTCATGGACCCGGCCGTCAACACCGTGTCCAACTCGATAGGCATGCCGGATTATGTCCTGGACGCCGTTCGAAGCATGCAAGGCGTGAAATATGCCGTACCTCTGTACTCCGGGGGGGCGCTCGTCAAGCTTGCCGACGGAAACTATCAAACTGTCACCGTCATTGGAGTGGACGACACAAGCCTGTTTGGCAGGCCCGAACTCCTCGATGGGAAGATCGAAGATATCTATGCGGAACATGGATTTATCGTGGTGAAGGATGCCGAATTTTCCAAGCTCGAAAATCCCCGTCTGGGCTCAACGTTCGAGCTTAATGATAATCGCGGGGTCATCGTTGGGATCGCCAAAGTGCCGACTACCGGCCTATATGGTGTCCCTACACTGTATACGACCTTCGAGCGAGCCATCCAGTACATCCCCAATCCTCGGTACACGACCTCGTATGTGCTTGTTGAGCCAAAGAGCGCGAGCGATATACCCCAGATCGAGCGGCAAGTAGAGGCGCTCGGCTACCGCGCGCGGACCAAAGAAGAATTCATGCAGAGGACTGAACACTTCTTTATTTACGAGACAGGTGGAGGAACGAACATGCTGATCATGATGTTGATCAGTTTCATCGTTGGGTTGTCGCTCTCCGGCCAAACGTTCTACACCTTCATCCTCGAGAACCTGGAGCGCTTTGGCGCGTTGAAGGCTATCGGCGCAAAGAGCCGCGAACTGGTGGGCATGATCCTGTTCCAAGCTACATTTACGGCTTTTACTGGTTATGGTCTGGGAGTCGGGCTGTGTGCGTTTTTGGTCTGGCTCGCGAAAGAAAGACTCCCCAGTTATGCGGCCATGATTACCTATAGCAATCTCGCGATTGCTTTGGGAATGGTCGTCGTGATTGCAGCAGTCTCCAGCTATTTCGGGGTCCGGCGGGTTTTACGAATTGAGCCGTTCGATATTTTCCGGGGATGAGATGCCGAACATAGCCATTCAAGCGAGCGGATTGGTCAAATGGTTTGGGGAGGGCGAGGCCAAAACGATGGCGCTGAAGCAAGTCAGCCTGGAAGCTCAATTCGGAGAAATGGTTTATATCGTGGGACCCTCTGGGAGCGGGAAAACGACTTTGCTCAGCGTTCTCTCTGGCATTCTGAGACCCAACGAGGGGAAGGTCTTGGTGGAAGGAATCGACATTTGGGGGCTGAAGACCGACCAGCTTGCCGATTTTCGCCTGGGGAAAATCGGTTTCGTGTTTCAGGATTTTCACCTCTTTCCCCGCTTGACTACAGCGGAGAACGCCGCGATTCCCCTGATCCTCAGGAAAAAAGATTGGGACGAATCTATCGGCGAAGCCGAAAAGTACCTGGATATCGTTGGTCTGAAGGACCGTGCCGACTTGCCCCCGGTGAAGTTGAGCGGTGGGGAGCAGCAGCGCGTGGCCATCGCGCGCGCCCTGTCCGGTCAGCCGGACATTTTAATCATGGATGAGCCGACTGCCTCGCTGGACGGAGATACGGGCCATGAAATTTTGAGTTTCGTGCACAAAAACGTCCTCAACCAGAATCGCTGCATTATCGTCGTGACGCACGATGACCGCATCAATGAATTCGCCACGCGGATCTTGAATATGGTGGACGGCAAGCTCAGCGGGGCGGGAGGGAAGCCAGCATGAAAAACAAAATGATTTTTATCATCTCCGCCATCGGAATCCTGGTGGGGATTGTGACCGCAATTTACTCTGCCAAGGCGGAGCCAGCACTGCCTCCGGCCTTCAATCCGCCTGCGAATCCCTATTCGAGCGCTATCTATGCTGAAGGCATAGTCGAAAGCGTTCAATCCAGCGGCGAGAACATCAACATGTATCCGGAGGTGCCCGGCACTGTCAAAGAAATCCTGGTAAAGGAAGGACAA
Organism: Candidatus Acidiferrales bacterium; assembly: GCA_963702915.1. GTDB lineage: Bacteria > Acidobacteriota > Terriglobia > Acidiferrales > UBA7541 > Acidiferrum. The sequence continues at coordinate 2,408,930 of OY969770.1, read as the reverse complement.
GAGGTGCGGAAAGGAATGCCGCTGCTTTTGATTGACCCCTCCATCCAGGAAGCCACCACGGAGCAGCAGAAATCCGCCTCGCAGGCCGCCCACGCCATGCTGGAAGAGTTAAAGGCCGAACCCAGAAAGGAAAACCTCGATGTCGCGGAGGCCCAAGTTGTCTCCGCGCAAGCCGCGCTGAAAACTGCCACGGACGAATTGAACAAGCAACAGGCCGCTTATGAGATCGATCCAAGATCGATCAGCAAGGATGCCTTGGACAGCGCCATCAATGCTGCGGCCGTGGCGCAAGCAAATTTTGAAGTTGCGCAAAGGCAGCGCGACCTGACCAAAGCGGGCGCCTGGACTTACGATATACAGAACCAGGAAAGACAATACAACGCTCTCGACAGGTCTTATCGCGCCTCCAGCGCCCTTCTTTCCAAATATACGTTGCGAGCGCCCACGGATGGGCTCGTCCTGACAATTGGCACGATCGTGGGAAACTATGTATCTCCTCAGGGTGCTTATGACAGCTATACGCAGGGAATGAATCCCGTATTGGTGTTGGGTACACCGCAAACAAACCTTCACGTTCGGTGTTATATCGATGAAATCCTTGTGCCGCGCCTGCCGCCGTCGTCGAAGGTCCAAGCCCAAATGACGATACGCGGCACGAATGTCAAGATTCCGCTGAATTTCGTGAGGGTGCAGCCCTTCGTGTCGCCAAAGATCGAGCTTTCAGACCAAAGGCAAGAGCGCGTGGACGTCCGGGTCTTGCCGATCATTTTCAGTTTCGAGAAACCCAAGGACGTAAATCTTTTTCCGGGTGAACTTGTCGATGTGTATATCAGTGACTAAATTTTCGGAGAAACCGAGATTAATGCTGCTCACGCGGGGGCCGCGTGGGGCGATAAGGTTTGGCCAGCCGAGAGTGCATCTAACGCTGACGGTATTGATGGCTTGCGCTTTGTTCCAGAGTGGGTGCGGAGTCGGCCCAAAATATGTCCGGCCTTCCGTGGAAACACCATCTAGTTACAAAGAGCTCGCGCAGGGAGGCGGTCAGAACGAGGGTAACTGGAAGACGGCCCTGCCAAGCGATGCCGCGGTTCGTGGCAAATGGTGGGAAGCATTCCATGATCCCCAACTGAACGAACTCGAGGAGAAAGCCAGCCTATCGAACCAAAACATCGCCGCAGCGGCAGCTAGTTTCCTTGCGGCACGTTCTTTGGTCAGACAGGCCAAGTCGCAATACTTTCCCACGGTCACAACCAACCCAAGTATTATGAATTCCCGCCCGTCGGCGGCGCAATTCGGCGGCTTGCAAACAGGAAGCCCAACCGCGTTGACCGTCAAGTCTTACACCGACTATTCGCTACCTTTCGATGCCTCTTGGGAAGCTGATCTCTGGGGCCGCATCCGGGGAAATGTACATGCGAATGTTTATGCGGCGCAGGCCAGTGCCAGCGACCTGATGAATGTGCGCCTCAGCGAACAGGCGGAACTCGCCGCGGATTACTATGAGCTCCGAGCGCAAGATTCATTGAAGCAGATACTCGATTCCACGGTTGTCGCTTACCAGGAAACTTTGGAGCTGACTCAAAGCCAGTATCGAGCCGGTCTCAGTTCTGACGAGGCGGTGGCGCAAGCGGAAGCTCAATTGAAAGCGGCGCAGGCTCAAGACACCAACCTTGGTGTCCTGCGCGCGCAGTATGAACACGCCATCGCGGTCCTCATTGGCCAATCCCCGTCGTCATTTTCACTGTCCGCGAATGTCTTGGCAGCAAGTCCCCCGGCAACCCCTGTCGGCATTCCGTCTGAGCTTCTTGAGCGGCGCCCGGACATTGCGGCTGCCGAGCGTTCCATGGCTCAGGCGAACGCGGAGATCGGGGTGGCCAAGGCTGCCTATTACCCAACGATCCTGCTCACTGCCTCGGGCGGCTTCGGAACATCGTCGTTTACGAGTTGGCTTACCTGGCCGAACCGCTTCTGGTCCGTTGGGCCCAGCCTTGCCGAAACCATTTTTGATTCCGGATTGCGCAAGGCCACCGTTCAACAATATCGCGCGATGTACGACCAAACCGTGGCGAATTACCGGGAGACTGTTCTCACGTCCTTTCAGCAAGTCGAGGATAACCTTGCATCTCTAAGAATCTTGTCCCAGACCGTCGAACAGCAGGATGCCGCCGTCGCAGCCGCTGCAAGGAGCTTGCATGAAGCCGAGGTCCGGTATAAAGCGGGCCTTGATCCTTACCTGAATGTGATCGTTGCTCAAACGACTTTGTTGAACGACCAGCAATCGGCCGTGAACTTTCGCATGCAACAAATGGTGGCCAGCGTTCAACTGATCAAGGCGCTGGGTGGCGGTTGGGATGCTTCTCAAATCCCCTCGCCAAAGCAAATTCAAGCAAATTCCTCGCTAGGCTCGAATGCGAGGCCTTAGCACCCCTCTGAAGCTGCGCCGTTCAGGCTCGAATCGAGAATCAGCATTAACAATGCGAATAAGTGCCTGGGCTTCACGAAGTTCGCGAATTCGTGATGAGTTGGTGGCTCCAGCCTATGACAATCCTTGCGTTTTGAAAGGTTTAACGTTGGCCCTTCTTTTGCCATAAGGAAATCCGAAGAACTATTTTGAAGGCCTGCCAAAGAAAGCGAACCCCGGCTGGATGCAACCCCCAAAAACCTCAGGGTGCCGCGTTCTGGGGGCAGTTTGCCCTTCTGATTGTCATTTTCTTCGCAACAAATCTTCCCGCGTCAGCCCAATCCACTTCGTCCGGCCCCACGATTGAGCCCGCTCCACTGGTACCCTCGCCCCAGCTGGACAAGCCCATGGATTCCAGTTTCACCTCACTATTGAAGCCTCTAAAACCGGAGATGCTGCTGGCCCCCTATCACCCAATCACATCTCGGCAAAGTCTCCGCTGGTACATCACGAACTCGACCGGGGCCGCTTATCTGACAGGCGGCATCTTCTTGGGTGCCTTCGGAACGGCTCTTAATGGCCCGAAAGAGTATGGGCCGCATTGGGGTGGTTTTGCTGACCGTTATGGAATGCGTAAAAGCGTCGCTGTCACAGGAAATGCAATTGAGGCAGGCGCTGGCCTTATTCTCAGGGAGGATCCGCGCTATTTTCGCTCGCCTGGCAGTCCCTTCCATTCTCGTGTCAAGAATGTGCTGCACCTCACCTTTGCTGCCCGCAGCAGGGACGGCAGCTTCGGGCCCGCCTATGGCCGCTACACAGCGATTCTCGGGACTAACTTCCTCTCAAATACCTGGCGCGTTCGCAGCCAGGACAATGCGCGGGGCGCACTGCTGCGGGCCTCAGGGGGCTTTGCCGGACGGATGGCCGCCAATGCTTTCGAGGAATTCTGGCCCGACGTCAAGATGCGGCTCTTCCACAAACCCAATTAACATTGCTCTGCACTGCGAAGCTCAGACGCGAGAAGAACGCGCTAGCAACATTCCTCATTAATGCTTTTAACGAGGTTCGCGAATTCGCGAGGAATCCACGACCATATGGTTCGCGTGTCGCAACGTTTTCAGTAGCTTACAAGCGGCATTGATGTTGCCTAGAAAATTAGAGAGATTGAGGGAGAAATTGCCAGCATGACGAGACTGACGGTCCCATCAATTGGCAGAACATCGAAAGGGAAATAATCGTGGCGGAACTGATTGTAGTTGGGTTTAAGAAGGACATGCACCGCGCATCGGAGGTGCTCAACGAGCTGCTTCAACTGAACGACGGTTGGGTGGTTGATTTGCGGGATGCTGTCGTCGTCTATCGCGACAACAAGGGCAAGCTGCGGGTCGACCAGAGCTACCAGATGACCACGGGCCAAGGCGCAGGGTGGGGCGCCCTTTGGGGCATGCTGATCGGAGCCACGCTGGCCATTCCATTCACCGTCGGCGTCAGTGCCGCTGCGGTGGCAGGCGCCGTTGCGGCTGGAGCCCTGAGTGGCAGCGCCATCGGTGCCGGAGCGGGAGCAGTCGAGGCGTCTTCCTGGAAAGATGAGTTCGGCATTCCCGATGATTTCGTCAAGCGAGTAGGGGCGATGATCCAGCCGGGCGATTCAGCGATTTATGCCATTCTGCGCGTGGACAGCCCGGATGTCGTCGCGGACCAGTTCCACGGTTACGGAGGCACGATCCTGAGCACGACACTGAGCCCCGATCAGCAGGCGAAGGTGGAGAAGGTTCTCAGCGCCAAGGCCAGTTGAACACGGTTTTTCACCAGCAGTGAAGAACGAAATGTAAGGTCCAGATCTGAAAATAAAAACGAGAGGAGCAATACGGTGAGTAAGCATCAACATCACGCACATCAGGCAGGACCAAAGACCTTCGGAGAAAAGGTCAGCGCGCAGTTGCACGAAGCCAAGTCGCAGATTGACGCGATCGAAGCTAGTGCCAAGGGAACGTTGGCGGACGCGGAGGTCAATACGATCAATACTCTCAAGACCATGAGGGAGGAGATCGAAAAGAAGAGCCAGGAGCTGAAAACGTCTGGCGAAGCCAGGGCCGCTCAACTCAAAACCGAAATCGAGGCAGAACTGGCCAAGTTCAAGGCTTCTTTGGGACAAGTCGGCGCTAAGAGCAAGAGCCACTCGGCTGCCAAGTAAACGAAACTCCCAGGCAAGGAGAAGGGGAGCAAGCTCCAGGGCGTTTGGCCCCAACAACCGCCCTGCCCCCGGAACAGCCGTCCGCGGAATGTTCAGGCTCATCTCCCTCAGGCGCGAATCCTTCGGAGGTGGACGGACTTTTTCGGACGGCTGCTTCTGACACGGACAGTCGTTGTGTCGCGTTGGACTTGCAAGCGCCCCGGCGGTTCATGTAAGGGGAGGTAGAAAACGCGATGCAGAAACGAGCCGTGGGACGTAAAAGAGGATCGAGAACGCAGATGGAGACAATCAGGTCCCCGCACCGTCGATTTCATGCGAGTCTGAATGAAATTCACAACAGGTTTCAGTCGGAGCTGGAGGCACTCCAGGCGGACTTTAAGCAGCTTGCGGCTCACTTGCGGGCTAGACAAGAGGCAAGCTCAGGCACGCGAAATGATTAAATGTCCTGATGCGAGCAATCGTTGCGAGAGTTCCGCGAAATCGCTGGCCGACATCAGAGGGGAGGGGCCTTGAGACGGAAGAAGAAGATATGTTGGAGTATTCCGCTCGTCTTAGCCGCGTTGTTGGCCGCCCAGTTCGCGGCACGCTCCGTTGCGGGCTTGGCTGTGGGGCTTGATACGCTCCCGCCGGACATTGCGAAACTTTACGAAGCAGGGCAGTACCGCCAGGCCGCAGACGCACTGCAAGCCGCTGTCGAACAAAACCCCACGGACGCCTCTCTTCAATATTGGCTCGGCCGCTGCTACTTTGAGCTCCAGGATTTTGGCCACGCGATCTCCAGCATGGAGCGCGCCGTTTCCTTGGCCCCCGGCCGCTCCGACTACCACGACTGGCTCGGCCGGGCGTGCGGACGCAAGGCAGACGAAAGCAGCCATTCCAACATGGCCTCCGCTCTTTCTCTGGCGCGCCGAACCCATAAAGAATTCGAGACTGCGGTCGGTCTGGACCCCACGAATATTAATGCGCAGCGCGATTTAATTTCTTTTATGGTGAATGCTCCAGCCAGCCTTGGGGGCGGCGAGGAGCATGCTTTGGATCAGATCCACGCTCTGTCTGCGATTGACCCGGTGGAAGGGGAACTGGCCCAGGCTGAACTGTACGCCACGCGAAAGAAGTTCGACCAGGCTAGCCTCGAATATGAGAAAGTGCTCAAATCGAAATCAGACCGCATCGCTGTCTATCTGGAAGTTGCCGATTACTATCGCGATCGGGGCGATTCCGGGCATATGGATCAAGCCGTCGAGGCCGCCGCAAGAATTGCGCCGTCAGATCGCCGGCTCAGCTACTACCGCGGCGTCGCCCTGGTTTTGGAAAAGAAGGACCCAGCGGCTGCCGAGAAGGATCTTCGCGCTTACATCGAAACCGTGCCCGATAATTCCGATCTCCCCGCGCACTCCTCCGCCTTCGAGTGGCTTGGAAGATTGTTTGAAAACGAGGGGAAGCCAGACCTGGCGGCCGAGCAGTATAAAGCTGGCCTGGCGCTTGACCCTCAGAACAAGGCCCTGCGGGAAGCCTTAAAAAGGCTGCAGAAAAGATAGTCAGCATCCTGCAAATAAGCGCTGGCATGGGCTTGGTCGCGAAGTTGGTTTATGAGATATTTCCAGCTCAAAAGGAGTAAATACGATGGCCAGCCCGTCTTCCAATAATCCTGTGGGGAACGTTGCCTTTCCAGTTGAGGCCGGATCACCCCATCCTTTGGGCGCCACACCTTCACCTTCCGGAGTGAATTTCTCGCTCTTTTCCTCGAATGCCACGGATGTGGACCTGCTCCTCTTCTCGGCTCACGATTCATTAGAGCCATTCCAGACGATTCGGCTTGATCCTTATGTGAACAAGACCTTCCATCTCTGGCACGTCTTTGTGCGTGGTCTGAAACCGGGCGTGCACTATGCCTACCGTGTCGATGGCGCGTTCGATTCCAACGGGCAGCGATTCAACAGAAATAAGGTTCTGATCGACCCGTACGCTCGCGGGAATTCTGATTTTCTTTGGGATCGCGCCAGCGCCTGCACGCCGGAAGACAACGTAAAAACGTCCATGCGCTCCGTCATCATTGACCCCTCCGGCTATGACTGGCACGGGGACAAGCCCCTCAAACGTCCGTTGGACGAGACTATCATTTATGAAGCGCATGTCCGCGGCTTTACGCAATCTCCGACTTCGGGTGTGCGCCACCCCGGCACTTTCGCTGGGCTCATTGAAAAGATTCCTTACCTCAAGGATCTGGGCATTACCGCCGTGGAGTTGCTCCCCATCTTTGATTTCGACGAGACCGCGGTACTCAGGGATGTCGATGGGAAGCCTGTTCGTAATTTCTGGGGTTACAGCACCATGGGCTTTTTTGCGCCCCAGTGCTCCTATTGCCTGCAGCCCGAGTCAGGCGGGCATTTGCGAGAGTTTCGCGATTTGGTCAAGGCCATGCACAAGGCGGGAATTGAAGTCATCCTCGACGTGGTCTTTAATCATACGGATGAAGGCAATCATCAGGGGCCTATCTTTTCCTTTAAAGGCATCGATAACCGTTCTTATTACTTGCTGGTTCCACAGGCGCTGCAATACTACATGGATTTTTCCGGATGTGGGAACACCTTCAACTGCAATCATCCGATTGGCCAGAAGCTGATCATCGACTGTCTCCGGTACTGGGTTCTGGAAACCCATGTGGACGGCTTCCGCTTCGATGAGGGCTCCATCCTTTGGCGCGGTGAAGATGGAGCGCCTGCCGTTCATCCCCCACTCGTTTGGCAGATCGAGATGGATGAAAGCCTGGTTGATACGAAGCTGATTGCCGAAGCCTGGGACGCCGCCGGACTTTTCCAGATCGGGCAATTCCCCGGCGACCGTTGGGCGGAATGGAATGGCCGCTATCGCGACGACATACGTCGCTTTGTCCGGAGCGATCCTGGATTAGTGGGTGCAGTCGCGTCGCGCTTGGGAGGCAGCGCCGACATTTATCAGGAACGCTGCGGGTCACCAATGAGCAGCCTCAATTTCGTGACCTGCCATGACGGGTTTACCCTCAATGATCTGGTCTCCTACAACCAGAAGCACAATGAGGCGAATGGCGAAAACAACTCTGACGGTATCAACGATAACGTCAGCTGGAACTGTGGCGTGGAAGGGGATTCCAGCGATCCTGAAATCGAGGCGCTCCGCAACCGTCAAATTCGCAATTTTATGGCAATTCTGTTGCTCTCGCGCGGTATTCCCATGTTTGTTGCCGGCGATGAAGCCCGTCGTTCGCAGAAGGGGAACAACAACGCCTATTGCCAGGACAATGAGATTGGCTGGTTCGATTGGACTCTTGTAAACAAACACTCCGATCTATTCCGCTTCTGCAAGGGCATGATTCGTTTTCGAAAGATGCATGCGGCTGTCCGGAGCGACAAATTCTTTAACGGACGGCTGAACGAGCGCGGATTGCAGGATATTTCGTGGCATGGCACCAAGCTCAACAGCCCTGGATGGGACGATGCAAACGCTCGGGCGCTCGCCATGACCCTCGCGGGCTTCGACGGAGACGCAGACCTGCACCTAATGTTCAACATGTTTTGGGAAGACCTGGAGTTTGAACTGCCCGTTGTGCCGGGCAGACATTGGTGCCTGGCCGTGGACACGTCGCAGCCTTCGCCTCGTGACATCGCTGACCCCGGCTCTGAGCGAGCCGTGCTTGGGAATACTTATAAGGTCAAGGCCCGGAGCGTTGTAGTCCTTGTGAATCGGGCCTAAGAGATGCATTGCCGTGGATATCGTCGGAGCTAACGATCGCGTGGCTGCCCGCCTGATGGCAAGAGTTGGACGCGGATGAGAATTCCAATCACACGGGCCGTCGCGAAAGCGGCTCTCGTCACGGCCGCCTGGGGAGGGACAGTATGGGGACAAAGCTCCCCGCCTGCTTCCATAGCTTCGCCGCAAGTGGCCCAGCCGAATGCGGTGACACCGTGCGTGCAGCCTGCGCCGATGGTCAGCTGGAACGACTACGATGGGCGATTGCGGAAAGTAGCCGGTGCATTCGGGCGGCGGCTCGAGCGCAAGGCAACCCACGTGCCCCACTACAAACCGGGAACGGTGCTATGCGAGCTGAGTCTTCGCGACAAGTTCTTGCTTACCCTTCATGAAACGGCCGACCCAGTGACATTCCTGGGCATTGCCTACAATGCGGGGGTCAGCCAGGCGGAACGCGACGACCCCAGCTACGGGCAGGGCGCGGAAGGGTATGGAAAGCGATTTAGCGCCGACGCGGCGGGCGCAGCCTCTTCCCAGTTTTTCAAAGTTCTTTTCTATCCGACAATTTTTTCCCAGGACCCACGGTACTTCCGCTTAGGATATGGAAGCACGCGAAGTCGTTTCCTTTATGCCATGAGGCATTCGGTCGTGGCCCACCGGGCAGATAGCACCAAAACATTCAATTTTACGGAATGGCTGGGCACGACGAGCGCCGTGGTCCTGAGCAATACCTATCACTCGGATTATAAACGCGGGGTGGGACCGACGGCAGTGCGAGTGGGCTACGGCGTCGGGGGAGATATCGGGTACGACGTGCTCAGGGAATTCTGGCCCGAGATTGCACGCAAATTCCGGCTTCCGTTCCGGGGCCAAAGCGAGCCCGAGAGCCCGGTGGCAGGTTCCGGAAAGAAATAAGACCCTGACTGACTATTTTATGGAATTGGGAAGGTGCCTGGCGCCGTGGTCATTTTCACCAAGTTCGCGAATTCGCGAAGGATTCGTGACCTTATCATCCCTCCAACCCAATGTTTTCAGTAGGTTACAGGTGGCTGTCGCATTGCTTCTATGAGATCTAAGAAGTGTTTGGAAGAGAAGCCAAACGGAAGCTAGCGATCTAAGGATCGAGAGGCCGTTGACGCGCCTCACAATCACAATATCGTGTTTTGCCTTTGAATTGACATTCGATCGCAGGAGGAAAAAGCCGTGGAAACTGCCGCTACGAAAGCTCAACCAAGGTTCAAAAACATTTTATACGCAACAGATTTTTCCAAAGCCGCCGCTCTGGCCATTCCGTACGTCAGGAAGATCGCCGAACACTATGACTCCAATCTGGTGGCCCTGTACGTCCGCCCGGCCGTTGTGAACCCTATGACCGAACCGATAACCTGGGCGGCGGACGTCGATGAGGCGAAAGCACAGGATGACGAACACCACGATGAACTGCTCAAGACCTTTGCTGGAATTCGCACGCAGGCCCTGATTGTAGAAGGCGACATCCAGGTCAACTTGGATAATGCCATCGAGAAGAACAACACAGACCTCGTGATAATCGGTACACGCGGCCGCACCGGGCTCGGGAAGCTTTTCATGGGCTCGGTTGCGGAACAGATATTCCGCACGGTCTCCTGCCCTGTGCTCACCGTTGGACCTCACTCCGACCCATCCCATGAGGTTAGCGGCGAGCTTCGTGAAATTTTGTACGCCACGGATCTTAGCCCCGAATCCCGCTCTGCCGCTCCCTATGCGATTTCCCTGGCCGGGGAATTTCAATCAGGCCTGACTCTTGTGCACGTAATTGCCACGCCGGATTCCGAGGATCTCGTTGAGCCCGTCAATGTCGAACCGGGCTTGGAGGATCTGCTGCACAAAATCGTTCCGCCAGACGCCGCGGCTCGCCGCAAGACCGAGTACTTCATGGAATGCGGCGACCCCGCCGGGAAGATTCTGGAACTCGCTCACCGCAGAGAAGCGGATCTAATCGTTCTCGGTGTCCGGCCGGAGAAAGGCGCACCCGGCGAGGAAACGCATCATCTGCCGACCGAGATCGCTTACAAGATCGTGTCACGCGCGGAATGCCCTGTATTGACCATTCGCCACTGATCACGGAAGTCTTTGGCGTCTCGACCTATCAGACAATCTTCATATCGTTCTAGAACCATATTCTTCGCATCTCTTGCCGGCAATCTGGATGCTAAAAAATGCATCCAGGAATTGGCGCGAGGCGTGAGAAATGCGTTCCTCTGCCGCATCATCCTAGCTCGAGCCCGGGAGACAAGTTCTGGCCTAAGATATGGACGAGTAGTTCCCGCCAGTAGCCGCGATTCTTTTTCGCCAAATTCGCGAATTCGCGAAAGAATCGTGACCCCATCATCCGTACAACCCAACGTTTTCAAGAGCTTAAGGGTGGCCGCCACATTGCTAGATCACACGGTGTGAACTGAAAGTTATCGAGACGGTTCGATTCTTGGCCGACCCTGGGGCAGTTCAGAATTTACGACATGAAAGGAGACTTACAATGTCTGGTCCGATTGATGTGGTGGCAATTCAAGTCACCCCGGAAATGATTCATCACTGGGGATGGTTCCTGGCGTTTGGCATTGTCTTGATGTTGCTTGGCGTCGCCGCAATTGTCCGGTCCTTCGCCGCAACGGTGGCTTCGATGGTGTTCTTCGGGTGGGTGCTAGTGTTCGGGAGCATCATTGAGTTTGTCCACGCGTTTATGGTCGGAAATTGGTCTGGTTTTTTCCTGCATCTTCTGTTCGCCATTCTCTGCGGAGTCGCCGGTGTGGCGATGCTGGTGAAACCGGTGATGAGCGCCGAGGCAGTGACTCTTCTAATGTCCGTGTTCTTCTTGATCGGTGGACTGTATGAATTTATTTCCGCGATATGGACGCATCTTCACGGCTGGGGTTGGCATGCCCTGAACGGAATCGTGGCTGCAATTTTGGGCTGCCTGCTGCTGGCGCAATGGCCGGTCTCGGGCCTTTGGGTGATCGGTCTCTTCATTGGGATTGATCTGATTTTTTACGGCTGGGCCTGGATCGTGCTGGCTGTCGACCTGCACAAGATGTGAGCGGCGGAGCGAGGATCTGCTCGGCCACGTTTTTAAGCGCAAGAAAGAAATCATATAAGGAGAACTTCAGTGCCCGGGAAAAAACAAGAATCTAATACCAAAAATGTCAGCGCACAACCTTATTTTCATCAGACGGCGCCGGAGATTCAGCCCTACGGAACGGTTAGCCACTTGTTGCCGCTTGGGCTTGAAGAGCCTGTTCGTCTGGAAATGACCGAGCAACTCAATCAATTGCTGGCCGACACCATGACCCTCCGCGACCTTTATAAGAAGTCGCATTGGCAAGTCGCGGGTCCGACCTTCTATCAACTCCATCTGCTCTTCGACAAGCATTACAACGAGCAAGTCGAGCTCGTGGATGCAATCGCCGAGCGGGTTCAGTTGCTTGGGGGTGTCAGCATCGCCATGGCGCCCGATGTTGCTGAGACTACGCGAATTGCGCGTCCTCCACGCGGCCGGGAAGAGGTACTTGTGCAGCTATCCAGGTTGTTGGATGCGCATCAAGTCATCATTCTGGAGACCCGCAAGCTGGCGCGCCTCGCCATCGAACTCGGTGACGACGGCAGCAACGACCTCCTCATTAGCGAAGTCCTGCGCACGAACGAATTGCAGGTCTGGTTTCTCAGTGAACACCTCGTCAAGGTGCCACTCGTTGAGGCAAGAGAAACGTTATCAGCCGCCGGTGCCGCTTAAGCAACGGGACGCTGAAATATTTCCGGACTGGAGCAAAGCGCCGGTTCGCGAAGGAAAAAGTAAGAAAGAAAGGTGAAAGGGGATCGTGTGTATGGGAACCTGGCAGACTTGTTCATCGGAATTGCGGCCTAACGTTGGTACTCTTGGACTCCTCACAAAGGTGCGAATTGGGAAGCCCCGGGGGATTAGCTCGCGTGCCTCAGAGGAGTTGAATACTGACCAAATTGCTGCTCCACGCGGCGTAAGTGAAGAATGGGCCGCGGTTCAGCAAGCCATCGCTGGAAATGCCATTGCCCAAGAGCGACTCTTCGCGCCTCATGCTGCCAGGCTTTATCGCACTGCTTTCGCCGTGCTGCGCAACAAAGAAGACGCGGAGGATGCCGTGCAGGACGGCCTGTTCACGGCCTACGCCAAGCTACACTCCTTCCAGGGCCGCTCGGCGTTTTCCACCTGGCTTACTCGCATCGTCATAAACTCGGCTCTCATGACTCGCCGCAAAAAACGTGCCCACATTGAACTTTCCCTGGATGAGATTCTCGAAGCCCAACCAGAACAGTCGCCGCTCGGTGTTATCGATCCCCGGCCCAATCCCGAGGAACTTTGTGCGACGGCCGAGATCCATATCCTCGTTGAAGAGCATGTCCGCCAACTCCCGCCAGCACTCCAAACAGCTTACCGGCATCGCGCAATGACCAGACTTTCTGTCACGGAATCGAGCCATGCACTCGGCATTCCAACGAGCGTATTCAAGGGGCGGGTGTTTCGAGCGCGACGCAAGTTAGCAAGAGGATTGCAGCAGTCACCCCGGATTAGTGCAAGCGCTCCAGGATTCGGAAGGCGTGGCCGTCGAATTTGCAATGGCTGAGGGGAGCGCACCCCGCCACAAGCAATTTGTGCTAGGGTACATTCATTCCCATGATGCGAGGCAGTCATTCGCGCCATTCGCCTGGGAAAAATTTGCTGAAACTGGTGTGCAGCTCTTGGAACGGAGGAATACGCCGTGGGTGGCATGATCCCATTAAGCGATGCGTCTCGACGTCCGGCGCATTTTCCCGTCGTTACGACTGGCATCATTGTCGTGAACTTTATCGTTTTTATATTCGAGCTGCACGGCGGAGACGCATTCGTGCAGCGGTGGTCGGTAATCCCCGCGGACATCATGGCCGGCCATCATTTGATCAACCTTCTGACGGCCATGTTCATGCACGGCAGTTGGATGCACATCATCGGTAACATGATCTTCTTGTGGGCGTTTGGCCCGGAGATCGAAGACGCGATGAATCCCTGGCGCTATTTGATTTTCTACCTGCTTGGCGGAGTGGTTGCAATGATGGCGCAAGTCATAGCCATCCCCCATTCCACGGTGCCAAACCTGGGCGCGAGCGGTGCAATCGCCGCAGTCATGGGCGCCTTTCTGATCACTTATCCTACCGATCGCATTCGCACGGTACTCTTCTTCTTTATCTTTGTGACCATCAGGTTTATCCCGGCTGCCCTTCTAATTGGATTCTGGTTCCTCACTCAGCTTTTTGACGCCGGGTCGGTGGCGCAAGTGCAGACGGGTGGAGTGGCTTACCTGGCCCACGTTGGTGGCGCCGTATTTGGGGTTGCCACCGCGCGCCTTTTTGAAGATCCGCGGCGGGTCTCGGCTGATTAAGAAGGTACTCGTTTGATTTGAGATGGAGTTGCAGAATGGTTCGCGGCAAGGCGAATGATAAACGAGAAGGCGGATGGCCGACCAAGTAAAGCAAGTAAAGGACCTCCCATATTGGAGTCGTGATGTTGGTGGGCTGAGCGCTGCTCTGGGCTCGGGCCCCGGGGGCTTGTCATCCGAAAAAGCTGGCGAGCAGCTTCGCCAAGTTGGCCCCAATAGCGTCGAGGAGGCCAGCCCCCACAAGAGCGCTCTGCGCCTACTTCTGCAGCAATTCCAAAGCCCGCTTGTACTCATTCTCGTTTTCGGCGCCGTGATTTCGCTGGTGCTGGGGGAACGGGTGGACGCAAGCATCATTCTGGCAATCGTGCTTGGCAGCTCGCTGCTTGGTTTCTATCAGGAGTACCGGGCATCGGCCGCGGTCGAAGAGCTTAAGCACCGTTTGGAATTGACATGCCGTGTGATACGCGATGGCAAAGAGCAAACTGTTCCTGTAAGCGCCATTGTACCTGGCGATGTCATCATGCTGTCGGCAGGCAACCTCATTCCTGCCGATGGACTCCTGATTGAGGCCACGGACTTCCTGGTCAATGAAGCCAGCCTGACCGGCGAATCCTTCCCCGTCGAGAAGCAACCCGGGATCGTTCCGCCGGAGACGCCCATCGCGGGGCGCACCAACGCCGTCTACCTCGGTGCTTCGGTCCAGAGCGGCAAGGCGAAGATGCTTGCGGTCGAAACGGGGCGCCGGACCGCCTTCGGCGCGATCGCCGCGAGGCTCAAGGCGCGCCCGCCCGAGACGGACTTCGAGCGCGGCATTCGGCAGTTCGGCTACATGCTGGTCCGGGTGATGTTCGTCATCGTTCTGTTTGTACTGGCGGTGAACCTGCTCCTTGGCCGGCCGGCAATCGATTCGCTGCTATTTGCGGTAGCGCTTGCTGTCGGTCTATCGCCAGAGCTGCTGCCCGCGATTATCAGCGTCACGCTGTCCTCCGGCGCGCGCCAGATGGCCAAAGAGGGTGTCATCGTCCGCCGCCTGAATGCGATTGAGAATTTCGGCAGCATGGATATATTCTGCACGGACAAGACCGGCACCCTGACCGAGGGCGTCATCGTTCTTCAGGACGCCACAGACTCGGATGGCCGGACGTCGACCCAGATCAGGCAGCTCGCCTTTCTCAACGCGGCGTTCGAGACCGGTATCGAGAATCCGCTCGACAAAGCCCTCGTGACGGCCGGCCAAAGCGCCGGGTTGACGACACACGGTTATCGCAAGGTCGATGAGATCCCCTATGATTTCCAGCGCAAGCGGCTGACGATTGTCGTGGCCGATGACTCCGATCCATCGCAACATCTGATCGTCACCAAGGGCGCTTTCGACAATGTGCTGGCCATCTGTTCCGCAGTGGACCGCGATGGTGTGGATGCCCCTCTAACCGCGGATCTGCACGCGCGGATCGAGGCGTTCTACCAGGCCAAGGGTGAAGCAGGATTTCGGGTGCTGGCCTTGTCGACACGCAAGGTCGCCGCCAAAGACCACTATGCCCTCGACGATGAGAAGGAGATGGCATTTGCCGGATTCCTGGTCTTCTTCGACCCGCCCAAAAAAGACGTGAAGCGAACGATCTCTGACCTGGCCAACCTCGGCATCCGCATCACGGTCATCAGCGGCGACAATCGCCACGTCACGGCCCACCTGGCAGAAGCGGTGGGGCTCGATCCGAAGTCCATCATTGCTGGCGACGAATTGGCCAACCTTAAGGACGAGGCGCTCTGGCAGCGCGCGCCGCGCACCGATCTCTTCGTCGAAGTCGATCCCCAGCAGAAGGAGCGTATCGTCCGCGCCTTGCAGCGGACCGGGCATGCCGTAGGATACCTCGGTGATGGCATCAACGATGCGCCCGCACTGCACGCGGCAGATGTCGGCATCTCGGTCGACGATGCGGTGGATGTGGCCCGGGAAAGCGCCGACATTATTCTTTTGAAACCCGATCTGGACGTCCTGCGCCAGGGCGTGGAGGATGGCCGGCGCACCTTCGCCAACACGCTGAAGTACATCAACATTACGACCAGCGCGAGTTTCGGCAACATGGTCAGCATGGCGCTATCGACCCCGTTGCTCCCGTTCCTCCCGATGACCGCCAAGCAGATCCTGCTCGAGAATTTCCTCTCAGACCTGCCGTCGATGACGATCTCGACCGACAACGTTGACCCGGAGAGCATCAAAACCCCTCAACGCTGGAGCATCAAGGACGTGAAGCGATTCATGATCGTCTTTGGGCTGGTCAGCTCCGTCTTCGATTTAGTGACGTTCGCAGTTCTGCTGCTTGTCTTTCATGCCGGCGCAGCGGTTTTCCAGACGACTTGGTTCGTCATTTCACTGTTGACGGAGCTCGCCGTTGTCCTGGTCCTGCGAACGCGCGGGCCCGCATTCCGCAGCAAGCCGAGCCGCATGCTGTTGTGGACTACGATCGTCCTAAGTGTCGTCGCCGTCGCTCTCCCGTACCTCGGGCCCCTTTCCTCTGCGTTCGGTTTTGTGCCACTATCGGGGCTCCAGATGTTGTCTGTTTTCATAATCACCGCTGGATACATCGCGGCAACAGAAGGGTCGAAGGCGTGGTTCTACAAACCACGAAAGACAAGCCAGCCTGTTGCTGTTGCGCAACATGCCTGATTGGGGCTGATCAGCCGGCCCTGTTTCCAAGTGTCCGCCTTAGGAAATCATGGACGGACCGTTCTTCTGGTTTCCTGGTGACTCGGCTGTTATCCTGCAGGAAAGATTCCAGTCTAGGTGAATGCAATGTCCTCCAATGCCAATGCAACTTCCGCGGCGATTGCCGGCCTGTCGGCTGAAGAAGCTGGGGTGCGGCTCGAACAGTTCGGCCCAAATGAGCCCGCCGCGACACGGCACTATTCCTTTCTTTCCGATCTTTTGCATGCGCTCACAAATCCGCTCGTGTTGATCCTGGTGATTGCCGCGACTGCTTCGGCATTTCTGGGCGACAAGGTGGATGCGGTAATCATCGGCGTCATCGTTGTAATCAGCATGATTATCGACTTAAGTCAAACCTATCGCTCGCAAAAAGCAGTCGAACAACTCCGCGATCGCGTGGCTCCGACCGCCAGCGTCCTGCGCGACGGCAATTGGAAGGAGATTCCGCGGCGCGACGTTGTGCCGGGAGACATCGTACGGCTCTCTGCCGGAGATCTAGTCCCAGCAGACTGCCGCCTCCTGAGTGCGCGGGATCTCTATGTCTTGCAAGCATCGTTGACGGGCGAATCGATGCCCGCCGATAAGGAAGCCACCGGAGATCCCGCTTCGACCAAGGCCGATGCCCGCAACATGGTATTTCAGGGCACATCCGTCGTCAGCGGTACAGCGACGGCAGAGGTTATCCAGACGGGTCCTCGGACGGCCTTTGGCGACATTGTCGCTCGCCTGGCAGCAAGGCCGGAAGAAACCGCCTTCGATAAAGGTTTGCGAAATTTTAGCCATCTTCTGGCGCGCACGGTTTTCTTTCTCGTTCTCTTCCTGATCGTCGTGAGCATCGCGCGCCACCGCGATGTGCTGCAATCTTTCCTCTTTGCGGTTGCGCTCGCCGTCGGCTTGACGCCGGAATTCCTGCCGATGATTACGTCGGTGACGCTATCGAAAGGCGCCGTTGCCATGGCGCGGAAGAAAGTCATCGTCAAACATCTCTCCGCGATTCAAAACCTCGGTAGTTTGGATGTGCTTTGCAGCGATAAAACCGGAACGCTTACAGCGGGAACCATGACGCTTGATCGCTCGCTCGACGCCTTTGGAAACCCAGCCCCTCATGCGCTTGAACTCGCTTATTTCAACAGCAAGTTCGAGACAGGCATTCGCAGTCCGCTCGACGACGTCATCCTCCATCAGCCTCCACCTAAGACGGAGGATTACATCAAGCGCGACGAAATTCCGTTCGATTTTGTGCGCAGGCGGCTCTCGGTCGTCCTCGAACGTCAGTCCCAACGGATTCTCATCACGAAAGGCGCTCCCGAAGGAATCATTCCGCTGCTCTCCGGTTATGAACTGGAAGGCAAGGTTGTACCAATCACCGCGGAGACCGCCAAACGCATCCGACAAACCAGCGATGAGTTGAATGGCCAGGGGTTCCGCTCCCTTGCCGTGGCCTATGTCGAAGTTCCAGTTCGCCCGGACTATTCCGTTCAGGACGAGCGCAATCTGATTCTGGCCGGTTTTTTGAGCTTTGCCGACGAGCCCCTGCCTGATGCCGCCCAAGTTCTGGCTTCCTTAAAGCAGGACGGTGTTGAGGTCAAGGTGATCTCTGGTGACAACGACCGCGTCACCGGACACGTCTGCACTAAGGTCGGGATCGACCCTGGCACCATCATCACCGGTGAGGAACTCGACCAGATGACCGACCCCGCGCTGGCTCACGACGCCGAAGAGGCGCGCGTATTCGCGCGTATCTCTCCTGCGCAGAAAAACCGCATCCTCCTGGCTCTTAAACATAATGGCCACGCGGTCGGTTTCATGGGCGACGGCATCAATGATGCTCCCTCGCTTCACGCCGCCGATGTGGGCATCTCCGTGCCAAGTGCCGCTGATGTGGCTCGCGAGGCCGCCGATGTGATTCTCGTGGAGCCGGGCCTCCGCGTTCTCCATGATGGCATCATCGAGGGCCGCAAAGCTTTTGGCAACGTGATGAAGTACTTGCTGATGGGCACGAGTTCGAATTTTGGGAATATGTTCAGCATGGCCGGGGCTTCGCTTTTCCTGCCTTTCTTACCGATGCTGCCCACGCAGATCCTGCTGAACAACATGCTTTACGACCTGGCCCAAATCACCATTCCAACGGACAATGTGGATGAGGCTTACCTGCAAAAGCCCCAGCGTTGGGATATCAGTCTGATCCGCAATTTCATGCTGCTCATCGGACCGATCAGTTCCATCTTCGATTTTCTGACCTTCTATGTATTACTGCATTTCTTCCACGCGAGCGAAGTGCAGTTTCATACCGGATGGTTTGTCGAATCGCTGGCAACGCAGACACTCGTCTTGTTTGTTATCCGTACGTCACAGAACCCATTCCGCAGCCGCCCGAGCGGTCCCTTGATGGCCACATGCCTCTCGGTTGTAGCCTTCGGTCTTTATCTGCCATTCAGTCCGTTTGCACACATGCTTGGTTTCACACCGCTCCCCGGGGCCTACTTTGTTTTTGTGGCCGTCGCGACGGCTGTCTACCTCTTCCTGGTGGAACTCGCGAAACGCCGCCTTCTCCGAGCAACCGCCTCCAAAAATGCGGTCAAACACAGTGCCGCATTGCCTGCCGCAGCCTAGCCCGCGCTTATAGGGCCGCGGTGCAAAACCATTGTTCATCGCCCGCCATTGTTCGCGAAGTTCGCGAATTCGCGATGCCATCGTAATCCTGCAATCGGCGTTATCACGCATTTTCAAATGTTTAGCTGTGGCCCTCTCCTTGCTACATAACAAAAGGGCTCTCATGGGCGGGAGAGAGGATCGATGGTAAGGCTTGAGCGGGTTTTCTTTAAGGCAGGATTTGCACTCCTGGCGGTGTGGGGGGCGGCGATGCTTCACGGTATCGTTCTCTCTCGAGTGGCGCTTGCGCAGTTCCAGGCGATTCAGGACGCGAAAGCCGCCAGTTTCTCGGTGCAGCCCAGTATCCCCGTACAGCAAGGTCTGACTTCCGGCTCCAGTGTTGATTTTGGGTTCTGGTCGCTCGGGCGAGTTCAAGCATACAAAGACAGCCTTTTGGGGAAAGTTGATCCTCCCCTCGCGGTCCTGCGCATTTCTAAGATTCAGCTCGAAGTGCCTGTGTTTAACGGCACCGGCGATGCCATTCTGAACCGCGGCGTTGGCCGCATTGTGGGGACCGCGCAATTGGGCGCGGGCGGCAATCTCGGTATCGCTGGCCACCGTGACGGTTTTTTCCGCGGCCTCAAGGACGTGGCAAAGGGCGATGTGATCGAGCTCGCGCGACCAGACCGGACCGATTTCTACGTCATTGATCGGATTCAGATCGTTAGCCCCGAAGATGTGTCAGTCCTGGAAACGACACCGGCGCCTTCGCTGACTCTTGTTACCTGCTTTCCCTTCTACTTTGTCGGAAGCGCCCCGCAACGCTACATCGTAAGGGCATCGCTCAGGAGTTCCAGCCCCTGGCGGGAGGTTGAAGGCGAGGATCCAATTTCGGCACGCAGTAAGATCAATAAACAAGAGAACGTCAGATGAACTCAATTCGCTTCACAGGAATAACCTTTCGCAATCTGCTGGGGGCAGTGTAAACGACGCCGCTTCTATGAAGAATATGACTTCAAGATATGCCATGAACGAAGCATCGGCCAGCGTCTGGGGCAAAGTTGCCATGACGCGAAGTGTCATCCTTGCTGTTGTACTTTTGACTCTGATTGCCGGCGCCGCCCTGCCAGCTTTTTGTCAGTCGAATCCTGACCTGCAAACCTTCTTTGAACAAAACATCGGACTGACCCAGGATCAGATCGCCGCCATTCGAAGCGGGCAGGCGGTCACCAAGGCACTTCCTTCCCGGGCGCCGGCCGAAGTTTTTTTGTTTGGCGCCATCTACATCCACGCTACTCCAGAGAGCTACGTTCAGTTTTCCCATGATTTTGATCGGCGGCGCGAACTCCCCAGCTATTGGGCGCTCCAGGTGTTCAGCAATCCTCCGAAACTTTCCGACTTGAAAGATTTTTCGTTCGATGCCGATGAAATCCAGGCGCTGAAAAAGTGCACACCTGGCGATTGTCAGATTCAACTGCCCGCGAGCTCGATTGAGGAACTTCAATACGCCATCCATTGGGACGCCTCCGACGTGAACGAACAGGTGAATCGATTCCTGCAGGAGGGGGCATTGCGGCGCTTGCTCGCCTATCAACGCAAGGGCAATCAGGTCTTGGGAGTTTATAACGATAAGCGCGATCCGACCGTGGTGCCCCAGCAGTTTGCTTATATGCTCACCTATGCCAAGGCCCTGCCGGCGTATTTGCCGGATTTCTACACCTACCTTCTTTCGTATCCCAACGCGAAGCCCGCAAACGTCGAAGACGCGTTCTATTGGGCAAAAGTGAAATTCGGATTGAAACCAACGCTGCGTGTGGTGCAGATGGTGACTATGCGCGGCAACCCCTCCGACCCGGTTGCTTACGCCATCGCCGAAAAACAGCTCTATTCGAGCCATTACTTCGAGACGGCGTTGGGCCTCTCTTTTTGTGTTCGCGGGAGTAACGATCCAAAGCAACTCGGTTTCTATCTAATCTCGACCATGGGTTCCGAGCAGGCTGGTCTGACGGGCGCCAAGGGATCCATCATTCGAAAGTCTGCGGTGAGCCGGTCGCTTTCAAATCTCCAAAAAGGACTCACGAACATCAAGACTACTCTGGAAGCGAACCAGTAAGTCCCGGAGTTCGGCTGTGCCGGCATGATCTCTCGAAATACGGCCGGCGTGATCGAATTGGCTCAAGTTCCGCGCAAGAGATATGATTTTTGCTGCACGGTGCGTGAAACCAGGGCGCGCACACGGAGGCAAGCATGAAGTTCAGTGTGTTGGCGCTGGATTATGACGGGACGATCGCGCGAGACGGTGTGCTGGATCCTGACGTCAAGTCCGCCATCGTGGAAGCACGCGCGCGCGGCATCGTGGTCATCATCGTCACGGGCCGCATCCTCTCCGACCTGAAGCAAGTGGCGGGAGACCTCGGATTTGTCGACGCAGTCGTGGCGGAGAATGGCGCAGTTCTCGCCTTCCCAAGTCGCCTTACCTGGCCGATCGGTCATCCCCCGCCTCAAGTATTCCTGGATGAACTGCGCCGGCGTGGGGTCGAATTTAAGGCGGGCCAGTGCGTCGTGGAAGCCACTGCTGCCTCGGCTCCCCAGATTCTGGAGGTAATCAGGAATCTCGAACTGCCGCTCGTGCTCTTGTTCAACCGCAGCCGTCTGATGGTCCTTCCGCAGGCCATCAGCAAGGGAACTGGCCTGCGTGTGGCGCTGAACGCATTTCGCCTCTCGGTCCACAACGCCATCGCCATCGGAGACGCTGAGAACGACCATGACCTTCTCTCAGCATGCGAGATTGCCGTCGCTGTCAGCTGGGGCAGTGCTGCACTCAAAAAAGAAGCCGACGAGATTATAAACGGAGATGGGCCGCCTGCAGTGGCGGCTTATATCAAGCGAGCGGCGCAAGAGATGAAGTTGCCGCTCGGCCAATTTGCCCGGCATCGGACGCTCGTGGGAACAGTGGAGGATGGACATCCGCTCGCCTTTGCCATCGATGGGCGAAATGTTCTAATTGTGGGAGATCCACAATCCGGCAAATCCTGGGCCAGCGGACTTGCCTGCGAGCAGATGATTCTACAAGGCTATTGTCTCTGTGTGATTGATCCCGAGGGTGATTACGGCACGCTGGAATCGCTGCCGGGCGTGGTGGTTCTGGGAGGTACGGATCAACCGCCGGAAATACCCGACGTGGCGCGCGCGCTCCGGCATTTCGATCTGAGCGTTGTCGTCGATTTATCCCGCATCTTATACGAAGACAAGGTCCGTTATTTGAAAACGCTGCTACCGATGCTGGCTGCGCTTCGGCGAACCACGGGACTGCCGCATCGCATTGTCGTTGATGAGGCGCATTATTTTCTTCATGAACCCAATGTCCAGCAGCTGCTGGATTTTGACTTGAACGCCTACAGTCTGGTGACTTATCGCCCGTCCGACCTGCACCCCGATCTTCGCAAGGACATTCAAGTTGTCTTTGCCAAACGCTTGACGCGCCCTCAAGAGGTGCAAACGCTGCTGACCATGGTTAAAAACAAAGGCGTCGAGCAGGAATGGACCAACACTCTTGCAACCCTCGCCGATGATGAGGCTGTCCTGTTGCCTGGCATTGAAGAGGCGGAAGGAAAATTACTCCGCTTTAAGCTTTTGCCTCGCTTGACCCCGCATGTACGGCACAAGACGAAGTACCTTGATGTCCAACTAGCGGCAGGACAGGAATTTGTGTTTACCGATAACGGGAGAGCAGTCGGTCCGCCCGCTCGGTCCTTGAAGCAGTTTGTCCTTTCGTTACCAAATATATCTGCCGCTTCTCTTGACGGTCACACTCGCCGTGGAGATTTCTCCCGATGGATTGCGGATGTGTTCCACGATCAGCGATTGGCGTCGGACGTGCGAAAAGTCGAGCAACGCTATCGGCTCGGTCATCTGGACGATGTGCGCCAATCGCTGGCAGCACTAATTGAGGACCGTTATAAGTTCTCGCACGACAAGAGCGTGTAGCATGCACTTTACAAATTGGTTTCGGGAGCAAGTCTATGGGAGCGAGCGAGCGGGCGGTTTCGCGCACATCGAGGAACGCTCAGCCCTTAGACACTCAGCACCGGAATTGGCACAGCGCAAATGATGGCGTAGCCGTTGGTCCGTAGGTGAGTGCCGTACGGGTAGCACCCGTTTACCAGTAAATCAGCCTTCGTCTGAGCCGCCGCCTGACTCAGCACCGTGGGCACGTCACCGCTTCCGATGAATACATCCGCATTGATGCCCGTATCTTGCTGCAGCTTTGCGATACGCTGGGATGCGTCGTCGACGAGCGACTTTTTCCAGTCTCGATCGACGTAGTTGCCACCGGGCCCCCAAAACTCCACTTTGGGAGTGACGTGAGCGAGCGTGAGACGGGCCCCAAATTCTGCGGCCATCGGGGCGGCCCATGATATCGCTTCGTTACTACGCGGACCCAAATCCACGGCGCACAAAACATTGCGGATCGTAAACCTCTGCGTCGGCGCTTGGTCCATGTGCGCGCCGGTCCAAATCGGGCACCCCGTCCTGGAGTACACCTTTGTCGCCACTGAACCCAGCAGAAACTGCTCGGAAGTGGCGCCGTGCGACGGCATCATGATCAAGTCGACTTTTTCCTCATCACCCACCCTCACAATTGCCCAAGCAGGCTCGCCTTTAACCAATAGGCGCCCAATGGGAAGGCCTTTAAGCTCTTCAACGAGAGACTCGTCCTGCCGCTTCTCGGCCTCTTTAATGACCTCTGTAAGCAAGTCCCAGTCACTCGATTCGAGGTTATCCTCAGGTACACCGGCGGCATGACTCAGCGGTGTCACGACGTGGAGCATCACGATCTCGGAATGGAAATGGCGGGCCAACATCGCAGCCTGATGAATTACATCCAGCGATGTTATCGGGATATCAACCGGTAAAAGAATTTTCTTGATATTCAGCATCGTGCGAAGGCCCTTCAGTCGCGGCGTCCTTTACCATCTTCCTTTTTTGGTTATGGACCGTAATGGGCCGTGACGGTGCTCTCCGATTCCTTCTCAGTTCTCGGAAGAAGTGGCGCGCCCGGCCCGATTCGAACGGGCGACCCTCTGCTTAGAAGGCAGACGCTCTATCCAACTGAGCTACGGGCGCACATCCCCATTCTAAAATATTTCCCGGCGAGAAACACCCTCAGATCGCTGGCGACGTTATCCTTCGAGATAGGATCCGCACGGGCGGCGCAGTCGGCAGGTGCATAAAGGAGAGAAAACAAACCGCCACGTCACGCCCACCCAAAATCACCAGCCACTCCCTGCGCTCGGAGCCGCGGCAGGAATTGTATTAATTTATTGTAAAAGAATGCTGGCGCAAGACAGGCCGTGGCCTAGGGCGTGGTGAACTGTCCCGTGGCGCGAATCAGCTCGACGGCGTCGGAACGGCTTGCGGCATCAACCTGCCGCATGACGCGCCGCAAATGATTCTTCACCGTGAACTGAGATAGATTGAGAGTGGCCGCGATTTCCTTATTTGTCATGCCCTTGGCTACAAGGCGAATGAGTTGGAGCTGCCGGGGAGTGAGGACTTTCCGATCGCCACTCTGCACCTCCAAAGCCATGACTTTCTCGTGACTCTGTTTGCTCAGATGTCGAATCAGGTGCATGCAAAGGCTCGGGGAGCAGGTGGCTTCGCCGCGGACAGCGGCATACACAGCCGCGATAATCTCGGCGGCAGAGGCTTCTTTGAGCAGATAGCCGCAGATTCCCAGAGAGACCGCCTTCAAGAAGACGTCCGGGTCCTCGTTCATTCCGAAAAGAAGCACATTAATTCCTGAGACTTGCTCGAGCAGGTCCTGCAAGAAGCGCACGCGGGCCGTATCGTCGAAGCAATCCGTCAAGACTACATCACAAGGAGTAGAGACCAGCTCATCCTTAACACTCTCCGAGCTGCGGCTCACTCCGACAACATTGATTTCGGAGCGCTTCCTCAAAAGGCGCGCCAGCGTATCGCGCAGCAACCTGTTTTCCGCCAGGAGATAGACGCTGATCTGCGGGGACAACTTCAGGTTAAATGTCTCTCCCATTAGGTACCCTCCAGGCCATTAAATCGTTGCGAGTGAGCGGAACTCGCCTGCGCCGAGAGAGGGCGTACCAAATACGTTACCGGGCTGGCAACAGAAGTTTAAGCATGTGTTGAGGGGGTGTCAACTAACTTTATAGATATCGAGAGTATACAGTATGCGATGTTTCAAATAGAAACATGAGACCCTTATAAAAACTCTGAGTGGACCCCTCATGTGCCAATTTCATCCCCTTCGTTGAGGACTATTCAGGCCTAGTCCGTGGACTATTGTGAGGCCGGTCGGCTCGGCCTATCCGCCGCACTCCCTCGCCATCGTGCAAGTCGCGTTAGGTATGAGCCATCGTTCCGATGCCCAGCTTCCGCAGAATGTCTTCCATCAAGCACCATTTCGTGAAGCCCGATTGCAGCAAGTTTGCTCCCACGAACGCCGTGAACCAATACCAGTTGTGATTCACCCAACTCCCCAGCGCCAGCGACACCAGAACAAATGTTCCTGCAATAATTCGGATGTATCTTTCCGTGCTCATTTTCCACCTCGCTCACTCATGTAATAAAGGACGGGAACCGCGATGCGGGAAAGCAGCGTTGACGCCACTTCCCCCGCCATCAAGGAAATCGCCAGCCCCTGAAAAATCGGATCAAACAGGATGACGCCTGCCCCCACAACAACCGCTGCCGCCGTCAACAGCATCGGGCGAAACCTCACCGCCCCGGCATCCACGACCGCTTCTTCCAGCGGCATGCCTTGCTCGCGGCGCAGCTTGATGAAGTCCACGAGGATGATCGAGTTCCTTACGATGATGCCCGCGCCGGCAATGAACCCGATCATGGACGTTGCCGTGAAGAACGCGTGCATGGCCGCGTGTGCCGGCAGAATGCCCACCAGCGTCAATGGAATCGGCGCCATAATCACCAGCGGCGTCTTGAAAGACTTAAACCAGCCGACCACCAGTACGTAGATGAGCACCAGCACCGCCGCGAACGCCAATCCAAGATCGCGAAAAACTTCATAGGTGATGTGCCATTCACCGTCCCATTTCATGGCGATCTTTTTCCCATCAGGGGGTTGAACCGCGGTGAACTGCGCGATCTTGTAGCCTTCCGGAATCTTCAACGCGTCGATTTTGTTCCCTAGTGTGCCGATCGCATATACCGGGCTCTCTTCGGCCCCCGCCACGTCGGCGATAACGTAAACCACTTCGCGCTGATTTTTCCGGTAGATGTTCTTGTCGATCGTTGTTTCCTGGACCTTTGTCAATTCTCCGAGCGGCACCATCGCGCCGTCCGGGGCATTCAGATAGAGCCCGCGCAGCGCCTCCGCGCTCGACCGGCTCTCCCGCGAAAGTTGCACGTGAATCGGCACATCTTCACGTTCACTGCTTTGGTGCATCAGCCCAACTTGCGCACCTCCCAGCGCCATCGCCACGGATTGCGACACCTCCGCCGGCGAAATTTCTCGCAGCGCCGCTTTATCTTGCTCCACCTGAAAATCCAGTTTCTTCTGGTCGGCCGCGACGTACCAATCCACGTCCACGACCCCGGGCGTCCCCTCAAAAATCTGGCGAATCTGCCGCGCGACTTCGATCTGCCGCTTATAATCAGGTCCATACACTTCCGCGACCAGCGTTGACACCACTGGCGGTCCTGGTGGAACTTCCGCCACCTTCACGCGCGCATTCCATTTCTTCGCAATTTCTTGAATAGGCCCGCGCATCTCTTTTGCGATTTCGTGGCTCTGGCGCTTGCGCTCGTCCACGGACAGCAAATTTACCTGAATGTCTCCCTGGTTCGCACCGCGCCGCAGGTAGTAGTGCCGCACCAGTCCGTTGAAGTTGTACGGCCCGGATGTTCCGGCATACGACTGGTAGTTCACTACCTCTGGCTGCGTGTGCAAATACGCGCCAATCTCCTGCTCCACGGCAAGCGTGCGCTCGAGCGGAGTGCCTTCCGGCATGTCCACAATCACCTGAAACTCGCTCTTGTTATCAAACGGCAACATTTTCACACGCACGAGTTTGAATGCGACCAGTGAACAGGCCAGCAGCAACAGCGCGGCAACGGTGGCCAGAAATGCCCAACGCTTCCGGGCGTTCTGTATCAGCCCGCCCATGAATTTCCGGTAGAGCTTGGTCGCCTTGCCTTCCGTTTCGCCATGAGCATGCTTTCCGGTATGTCCGCGCAACAACCGCAACGCGGCCCACGGTGAAACCACAAAGGAAACCATGAGCGAAAACAGCATGGCGGCTGAGGCCCCCACAGGAATGGGCCGCATATAAGGACCCATAAGCCCGCGCACAAACGCCATCGGCAGGATCGCGGCAATTACCGCAAAAGTCGCCAGAATCGTGGGATTCCCGACTTCATCCACCGCTTCAACGGCAACATCAGTCCACGACCGGCCCTGACTCTCAGGCAGCCGGAAATGCCGCACAATGTTTTCCACCACCACAATCGCGTCGTCCACCAAAATACCGATGGAAAAGATCAGCGCGAAGAGCGTCACGCGGTTCAACGTGTAACCGTAGGCATAGAAAATGAACAACGTCAGCGCCAGCGTCACCGGAATTGCCAGCATCACCACGCCCGATTCCCTCCAGCCCAGGGCAAATGCAATCAGCAGCGTCACGGAAATCGTTGCCAGGAAAAGATGCTTCAGCAGCTCATCCGATTTATGTTTTGCCGTCTGACCGTAATTTCGCGTTACGGTTACCTGCAGATCGTTCGGTAATACATAGCCGCGCAGCGAATCCACCTTTGCAAGCACATCCCGTGACACATTCGTTGCGTTTGCCCCCTTGCGTTTTGCCACCGCCAGTGTCACCGCCGGATATGTTCCGCTGGGTCCGGCCTCGGCCCCGCCACTTCCGAAAAACACGTAGTCCACTGGCTCTTCCGGCCCATCTGTCACGGTCGCCACATCTGCAAGGTAAACCGGGCGGCCTCCCTGAACTGTCACCACGATCTTTCGCGCTTCTTCTGCACTTCGCAGAAAACTTCCCGCTTCTACGGCGAATTCCTGATTGCCCTCGGCAAACGATCCTGCCTGCAGGCGCTGGTTGCTCGTTTGCAGCGCCCTTGCGATCAACAACGGGCTCGCGCGATAGGCGGCCAGCTTCTGCGGATCGAGCGTGACCTTCAACTCGCGCCTTTGGCCCCCCAGCAACGTGGTTTCAGAAACGTTCTCCACTTGTTTCACGCTCTGCTGTACTTCCGCCGCAATTCGCCGCAGCGCGTAGCCGTCGTAGTTTTTTCCCCAGAAGGTCATCGCCAGCACAGGAACATCGTCAATCGAGCGCGCCTTGATCAGCGGCTGGCTCACGCCTTGCGGGATGCGGTCGAAATTCGCATAGAGCTTGTTGTAGGTCCGGACGATCGCATCCTCTTCCTTAATTCCCACGTAGAAGCGAACAATCACCAGCGCGCCTCCCGGCTGGCTGGTGGAATAGAGATATTCGACCCCGGGGATTTCCTGCAGCAGACGCTCCATCGGAATGGTCACGCGCTGTTCAACTTCTCGCGCCGACGCGCCCGGCATGCTCACGTACACATCCAGCATCGGCACCACGATCTGCGGTTCTTCTTCACGCGGTGTTTGCCAGATGCTGAAAACTCCCAACAACAAAGCGGCTGCAATCACCAGCGGTGTCAGCGGTGAATCGATGAAGGCACGCGCGATTTTTCCTGCCAGTCCGCGCTTCACGAATGCTTCTCCCCGCCCTTTGGCACCGCGCTGGTCTTCTTTCCCTCAAGTTCCTCGTTGCCCGGATTCATCACCACCATGTCGCCTTCACTAAGCCCGGACAACACCTCCACTTGATCGCCGGTCATCTTCCCGGCGGTGACAACGCGCCAGTGGATCAGGCCTGCGTCGTCCACAACGTAAATCCCGCGCAGTTGGCCGCGATTCATCATTGCGGCGACCGGTATCAGCAGCGCCCGCTTTTCTCCCCGCGGGAAAAAGGCCCGCCCAAACATTCCAGACTGAACTCCGGAGTCCCTCGGTAGGTCTATTCGCGCCTTCAGCGTGTGCGAGGCCGGATCGGCTCCAGCTTCTATCTCGGCCACTTTGCCGGATAGCGGTTTTTCCGCGAGGCCATCCACTTGCACGCGGACCGCTGCGCTTCTTTTTGCGTTGGCCGCAGCTTCCGCTGGCAGCGTCGCCTCCAGTTGATAGCGGGAAGTGTCTTCCACCACGAACAGCGGCATTCCCGGCGATACCAATGATCCCGGTTCCACGGTCCGCCGGATCACACGGCCATCGAACGGAGCCGTGATTCGCGCATAGCTGGCCACATCCTGCGCCGCCCGCGCTTCGGATTCCGCTTGTGCCGCGCCGGCTTCTGCTTGCCGTAAACCTGCCTTCGCCTGCTCCAGGCTGGCTTGCGCGGCTTGTTGTTTCGCCACGATTTCGTCGAATTCCTGCGGGCTGACCGATTTCTGTACTTGCAAGTACGCATAGCGGTCATAGGTTTTCTGCATCACGTCGGCCTGCGCTTGCGCTGCAGCCAATGCGTTCCTCGCCTGCCCTACTCCGGCAGTTGCGCCCTGTGAAGCGGCCTGGGCTGCGTTCCGCCGCGATGCCAATTCTTGTTCATCCAATTGCGCGAGCACCTGCCCGCGCTTCACGCGATCGCCTTCACGAACCGCAACCACCAGCACGGTACCCATTGTTCTTGCGGCCACTTGCGCTGTGGATGTGGCAATCACGCTTCCCGGCGCTTCCAGTTCGTCCGCCACTGTCTGCAACTGCATCCTCTGTAGTTGAAGCCCTTGCGCAATTTCAACCTTTTGCGGCGTGCTCTCTGTTCCTCCGCCGCACCCGGCAGCAAACACACCCGCCGCGATAAACAGGATCCACAGTCCTCGCCGCATCATCCCTTCCATCCTCTCCATCATGCTCATGGCTTGCCCGCTTCCGTGATAAGTGCCGATTCCGGTGTCAAGAGTCCCGCGGCTCGCTCCAGTTGTGCTCGTGCCACATGCCAGTCTTGCAGCGCCGCCAGATATTCCGTCGTTGCATCGAGCTGCGCTGTCTGCGACCGCAACAACTCCGTGACCGTCGTCAGGCCCGCCTCATACCTGTTCTGTACAATCCGCAAGCTCTCTTTGGCCTGTTCGGCTGCATCGCGTGCCGACGCCGCTCTCTGCGCTGCCGCATTGCCGTCCAGATACGCCTTGCGCACTTCCATCTGCACACCGGAGCGGAACCACTCCACGTTATGCTTCGCTTTGTTTGCGTTTGCCGCGGCTTCTGCCAGACGGGCCTTTTGCGCTCCGCCGGCAAACACGTTGAACTCCAGCCGCGCTCCCGCCGTCCAGTTCGTCCCTGAAGGGCCACCGAGTGTCATCGCGTCGCGCTCTGCGCTCCCAAACAGCCCAATCTTTGGCCCAAACTCTGCCTTGGCTGCTTTTGTTTCATCGCCCATGGCCGTCTCTTGCAATTGGGCGGCGCGAAGCCCGGGCCTTTGGTCGAGCGCAATGTGCGCCCACTCCTCAATCGTTTTCGCAGGCATTCCCGGCTCGGCCAAAGTGGCCGAAGGTTCCGCCGGCGCGTCGAGAGATATTCCCATCTCTCGCGCCAGTTGCATCTCCGCCACGGCCAGATCGTTCTGCGCGCGGATTTGCCGGTCCTTCATCTGCGAAACGAAAACCTTTGCGCTCAGCAGGTCCGAATCGACCAGCAGCCCCGCCTTGTGCATTGTCTCCATGCGCTGCGCGCTGGATTCCGCCGTTTTCACCGCTTCGTCCGCGGCCTTCGCGTTTTCCTTCAGCACCAATACGCCGTAGTACGCTCGTACAACCTCTAGGATCAGATCCTGCCGTGCCTGTTCCGTCTCGAAATCCGCTGCAGTCACCAGGCGCTTTGCACTGCGTTGATGAAATTGAGTTTGCCTGGAATCGAATAGCATCCATTGCCCGTCAATGCGTGTTTGAAAATTGTCCAGCGGGGCTGGCGTATTCAGGCTATTCGGTGCAAAGTCCGCCTGCGAGAATTGTCGTTGTGTCAGCTTGGTCCCGAACACGTACACCGGGTTATCTCCGCGGGTGAAATCCTGATGGAAATCGAATCGTGGAAACCACGCGGCTTGCACCTGCTTCAACCGTGCGCGAGCAGCTTCCGCTTCGTCCGTGCTCGTTTGAAACGCCGGATTCTGTTGCAGCGCCAGATGCACTGCCTGCTCCAAAGTAAACTGCTGAGTCGCGACCTTTTCTTGCCCATGTGCCAGTGACGCTGCCGCTACAAACAGAATCACCGCGCCTGTCAGGCGTCGGGCTGCGACTCCACTCCATCCTCGATTCATCGCATGCCTCAAGCGGAGACTCGCTCGGGATTGGGCGCGGTTTGCAGCCACCCGGAAACTTCTTCGTGAATCTCGTACACGGTTTCAACCGCCGCCTTTTCTTTCAGCATCGCACCCACGGAACAATACTTTTCTTCAGAGAGTCGAATGGCCTGTTCCACCGCTGTTTTATCAATCCCAATTCCCGTAAGCACATGGCGCACACGAATCGTCGTGAATACCTGCGGCGGCCGTTCCGCCTGATCCGCTTCAACATGGACCTCATATCCAGTCAGTTTCTGGTGGTGCTTCTGTCGCAACATGGTGACAACATCGAAGGCCGTGCAGCCCGCCAGCGCCACGGCAACCAATTCAATTGGCTTTGCGCCGGTCGCTCCCGCGGCGTCATCCAAAATGATGTGGTGGCCGCTGCCGGTTTCCGCAATAAACTGCCGTTGCGATTTCAATGCCTGCGTCAGACTTACTTTTGCCGTAATCATCTCTAACTCCTCTTGGTGGCCCTGCACCGGAACAAATGCAATCCGCGGGAATTTGTTACAGCTAAGACAGCGGCAGCTTTTGGAAGATGCAAAAATGACAAGTCTCCTCTAAGTCTCAGTCCATCAGTAGGTTGTGATCGGGCACCGCGAAAATCGGGGCGCATGTGCTATGGTAAAAGTCCATGCGAAAAGAGATCGAACAAGCGGTGGCGCTCCTGGAGAAGCATGACCCGCAAGCGCTCGAACAAGCTTTGGAATTACTCCAAGGCACGGTTTTCTCCTTCAGCATGAAAGTCTGCGGACACCGGGAAGACGCCGAGGACACCATGCAGGAAGTCCTCGTGAAAGCTCTTCCTTATCTCCCGAAATTTGAAAGCCCCCGCGCACTGCTCGTCTGGCTTTATAAGGTCGCGAAGAATCGCTGCCTGATGAGCCGCCGCAAAAGCAAATTTGCGCCGAAGCAGGATCTTTCGCTCGACGAACTCATGCCCGATCGCCGCGAACTCGCCAATCTCGCGCAGGAAGCTCCGGTAAATCCGGAGTCTCTGGCCATCCGCAGCCAGCAGGCCAGACGTCTGCGCGAGGCAATTCAGGAGTTGCCGCCGCAATACCGCATCGTTCTGGTGTTGCGGGATATGGAAGGCCTCACCGATGAAGAGGTGGGAGACATCACGGGACTTCGCCCGGGAAATGTTCGCGTGCGGCTCCATCGTGCCAGGCTGTTTGTGCGCCAGAAATTGGCCCGCCGGAATCGCAGCGAACCTGTTCGGGGGAAAATCAGCGCCCATTCTCACGCGGTTCTGGCGGGAAAGGAAAAGCGCCCCGCTTCCTGCAAAGCCCTTTTTGCCGAACTTTCCAACTACCTCGACGAACAGCTCGATGATTCTCTATGCGAAAAGATGGAGCAGCACCTCGAAGGTTGCGAACCTTGCTTAGCGTTTCTTGCCAGCCTCGAATCCACCATCGCGCAACTTCGCAACGCTCCTTCCTCTGCGCTCAGCAAATCTTCAGCCGCCAAAATCCGCCGCAAGCTTCTGCGGCAATACCCGTACCCTATTCCCGCCAATGACGGAAACTAAACACGGCCGGTTGAGAATTCTTCTGAAGGGTGGTTCAAGCTTAGAACGATTGCGTGCATTTCAAAAAAACAAGCGCGCCCGTCAAGCCTTGACGTTAGTTTGTTTTCCTCGGAGCCTGCAGCAATGGCAACAGCGCCTGATCAATGGCCGCATCCGTGAACTCGCTGAGCTTGACGTTGCGGTGCAGGCTCCAGTGCTCCACGTGCTCCACGCTCTTGCCCGGAGGCACTTTCGTCATCGGTCCCAGTGTTTCGATTTCAAGAAACTCATTATTCGTGAATGTCTCGAATGAGCAGCCAAAGTCCGGGTAAATTTTCGACGGATCAGCCTTCGTCTGTTTGACAAAGGCTTCGCCGTTCAGCAGGTAAGCAGCCCAGGTATCGGGATTAAACGTGCCGAGCTTCTCGGCTTCGCTTTTGCCTGGATCCTGCCGCAGCAGCAAATACTTGCGCGTGAAGGTCAAGCGCTTGTCGGCCAGGTCGGTGTACGCCCACATCACCAGCGGATTGGTCGCCTCTAGATTGATCGGATGCTTGCCGCGCGGCGGAAAACCCGAAATGGCCACGCCACCCGGCGCCATCATCGTCAGCGTCCACGGCGAAAATTCCAGCGTATACAACGAGCGGTTGGTAATCCGATGCATCACTGTGACACCGGTGCCGCTCGCTGCCATGCTCACTTCAATCTCTTTCTGAAGCGAGGATAACGGCTCCACTGGCGCGCGGGCGATCAAGCCCGTGGCCGTCGGAATGATTTCCACCGCAACATTGTCGGGTGCCCACGTGGCGATGGGATCTTCCGGCGCTTTCCAGACGCGGCTGCCTCCCCGCAACTGAAACTTCTCTTCGCCGCTCTTGCCCATCTGGTCGGCGTATTCCTTGAAGAGATTCTGGCCACCAACGAATCCAAAGCGAATCACGCGCGGCCCTACGTCTCCAGTCACGATGAGTTCCACTTCGCCGTTGCTGACGCGATAGCAATTCTGCCAGCCCTTGTACTCCGTTTTTGTCACCTTCACTTGTGCGCTCATGTTCATCGCCAGTAATCCAACACACATTGTTAACAGCAGAATCCGTGTCATTCAAGCTCCTCCGTGAATCATCCTTCTTTTATTCATCTGGCGCGGCGAACGCCAGGAGGCCACTAACGCACTGCGTTCGCTCTGATCGAACCGCGTCTTCCTGAAGGTTCATTGGGATGAGTCTACATCACAGCGCTTGATTAAGGATGTGGATTTGGCGCCCATGCTCTTCACGTGGCGCCCGCTCTCTTCATTAGGCTCTGTGTGAATACTTTAAGATGCAGCCCGTGGCCACGCATGACCGGCGCGAATCTCTCGCACTTCCCGCCGCGGTGGCGTCAGAACGCTAACATCGAAAGTACTACTCTGATTGGAACTTCGCCCGCCCCCACAGCCGTCAAGCCGCAAGATCTCTTCCGCCACTCTTTCTCCCAAATCCTTGAATAATGCGCATAACCTTGCAAATCAACTGTTTACCCGACATTCTCGCGATTCCGGGCCCTTCCTCTAATGTTCTAATGTCCATAAACCTTAGTAACTGTCCCCATAGTAAGCGCGGACGGGTGTAACCCCACTGCTCCGAACCCGTCCTTCCGTCCAGTTGTTGGCTCACATCCGCATGAGTTACCACTAACGTAGAAGCAAGTATCGGCGGAGCGGGTGTATCCGCCTCACTATGGCTATTTGGGACGCGTTCCCGGAGCGGTCAAGTCAAGGCGACGATGAGAGCAGATAGGAGTTTCGCATGAAGAAGGTAAACCAGCCCGAGCAAGGGTTCTCCTTACTGGAAACCCTCGTCGTGATCGGCATCATGGGAATTCTCGCTTCCATCGCCATCTTCAAAAGTTTCGGCACGATGGAAAGTTATCAGGTGAACTCCGGCATGGACATCGTCCAAAGCGAGTTACGTGTGGCTCGCCAGTTGGCCATCAGCCAGCGCCGCAACGTCCAGGTCTCCTTTAACATTGCGGTCACTCCCCCAAAGATTATCTATACGGTACAGCCCGGTACTTACAAAGGCACCACCGAAGTGGCTGGAACTCCCGTCACCATGCCGCTTCCCAACCAAGTCAATTTTACGTCGGAACCCAATGAAGTGGATACTCCGATGGCTTTTGGCACCTGCGCCGGCAGTTTTGGCGTGTGCATCGCGAGTGTCAGCGGCGGCCCCGCCATCATGGGATTCAATTCCGAGGGCCAGTTTACAGATAGCACCTGGGTCAACACGCTCAATGGGACCATCTTCATCGGAATTGCAAATCAGCCAGCCACGGCGCGTGCGGTGACCATCATGGGCGGTACGGGCCGCGTCCGCTCCTATAGCTACGCTGGCGGAACTGGAGCGTATGCATGGACGGAGTAGGGAGTTCTAAAATGCAAAGAGATCGCAGAATTCGAACACAAAGAGGTTTCACTTTCATCGAGGTCCTGATTGCCCTGTGCGTCCTCACTTTCGGCGTCCTCTCCCTCGTTTCTGTTTTCACTCGGGGTCTCAGGGCTTCCTATCAGACCCAGCTTCAGTACATCGCGCAACAAAAGGCGCAGGAATCTTTGGAGACCATCTTTACGGCCCGTGACACCAAACTCCTTGCCTGGGCGCAAATTAACAACGTAAGCAAAGGCGGAGTTTTTAAGGATGGTCCACAGCCCCTCTGCTCATCTGGCCCCGACGGTTTGTTTGGCACGGATGACGACATCACCACCCAGCCTGACGTCATTACGATTGGCCCGGGCCCCGACGGCGTTTTCGGTACCGCCGACGACGCGGTCATCAATCTGAACCCCTGGATGACTCGCACGATTGCCATCATCCCTGCTCCGAACACGCCCAACCTGAACCAAATCACTATTACCATCAATTGGACATTCCAGGGTCAGTCCTCCTCGTTCCAGATCGTCAGCTACATTTCCAATTATTCGTGAGGCCTACGATGAAACTCCACACAAAGAAAAAATTCGCCGGCTTTACACTCATCGAACTGTTGATCGCCATGGCGGTCACCCTCGTCATTCTTTATGCTGCCGTCCTGGCCTTCCAGAACGCCAGCAACTCCAACCAGATCGTCGTGCAATCGGCGGATATGAATGACAATCTGCGTGCCGGATTGAACCTCATTCAACAGGATCTCCAGCAGGCGGGCGCAGGCATTCCCACCGGTGGCATCTCCATTCCTTTCACCCCAAATATTACGACGGGTTGTGGAACAACGGCTGCCATCAATCGGCCCAAGTTGGGTGGCAAAACCACTTTTCCCTCATGCAATTCCACTATGCCTGCAATTGAGCCTGGAAATTCTCTGGGACCCGCTCTTACCGCCCCCGACGCCACTGCCGGCACCGCCTCGAATCCGGACCCCAGCGGCATCACCGACGAAATTACCATGCTGTATGAGGATAATACCCTGAAGCTCGACAACCTCCCCGTTTATGCTGCGGCTACTGCATCACCGCCAAATCCGGGATGCCCCAATGGCAGTGTGGTGCTGTCGAATACCACTGTCACGGTCACCTTCGATCCCACCTGCATCAACCTGAACACTGCCGGCATCCAGGTTCAGGTTGGCGACCTCATATTGTTGCAAAATCCGAATGTCACGAACGGGGTCTTGCTTTGCGTCACGGCCGTATCTCTACCGAACAATTCGTTGACCTTCACCGCGGGTGACGCCTTTGGCCTGAATGGCCGCAACAAAACGGATACCAGCGGCACGATCGCCCAGATGGCCAACAGCGGATGCACCACGGGAGCAAACTCTTGTTTCCCCCAGGTGCTCGCCACCCGCGTCTGGATGGTCACCTACTATCTTGACAACGTCACCAGTCCTCCCTGGGTGCGTCTGATTCGCCAAGTCAATATGCCGGTGGCGGGCAGCACCACCATCGACCAGCCCACGCCCGTCGGCGAGACTCTGGAGAATTTGCAATTCACCTATAACTTCGTGGACGGTATCACCAATCCCTCGAACCAAAGCACCGTTCCCGTCGGCAATTCGGAATCACAGATCCGTTCCGTCAACGTCTACCTGGCGGCACGCTCCAATTACAACTTGAGCAAAGGCACTAGCAGTTCCTACGCACGAAATAATTTAATGACGCAGGTCAGCCTTCGCAGCATGTCCTACGTCGATCGCTACTTTTAAGAGGAGCTGGCAATGCAAACAATGCACCATCATCAGAAAATTCGCTCTCGGCGGGACAAGGGCATTGCCCTCATCACCTCTCTCCTCCTGCTGTTCTTGATGTCCAGCCTCCTGGTGGGCTTCTGCATCCTGCTGATCTCCAACCAGCAGTTGGCGGGATCCAATAATGCGGACGTGTCGGCTTTCTACGGCGCGGAAGCGGGCATGGAACAGTTGACCGCGAATATCGGCAACCTCTTCGCGCAGACCTATTCGCCGACCATGACGCAGATCAACGCCCTGGAAACCACCCCCCCCGCTCCGGTCATTCCGGGAATCTCGTTCACCAATGGTTCTGGTCAATCGGGCTACACGGTGGCGCTGCCTCCCGGCACGCCTCTTGATACCAACGGGAACCCCGTTCCGCAATCCTCCATCGTCAAGATCGGCCCTTATGCCGGATTGACGGCCTTTGTCACCGAATACACCCTTACGGTTAACGCTCGCACGGCGGCGGGTCGCGAAGTGAAACTCCAGCGCACCACTCAGGCTGTGGGCATTCCGGCCTTTTCGTTCGGCGTTTTTTCGCAAATGGACCTCAGCTTCTTCCCGGGACCGAACTTCAACTTCGGCGGGCGCACTCACACCAACGGCAACCTTTACCTCGCGGAGGGCTCGGGAAACACGCTCACTCTCTCCGGCAAGGTCGATGTCTACGATGACGTGATTCGCACAGAACTCTCGAACGGTGTCGCCACGGCAACTTTATATCCCGGCACGGTACAAGTCACCACGAACCCCGGAACCGGCAGCACCTGCAATGCCTGTAGAACTCTCGCCATGAGCGAGGGTAGCTGGGACCCCTTGGCGGGCGCAGCAGATGCCAATTGGCCCACCATCTCCACGGGCCCCAGCCCCACCGATTACAACCACAACCTGATTAACGGGCTCGGGAGCAAGGACCCCGCCCTGTCCACGGGTGCGAAACAACTGAACCTGGGCATCGCCATTCTTGGCAACGGCGCCACGCAACCCGTCGACCTCATCCGCCGCCCCGTGATTGGCGAGTCCTCCACCATCACGGCAGAGCGCTACTATGATCAAGCCAGCTTGAGGATTCTGCTCTCGGACAATCAGAACGACATCATGAATCTGCCTTGCATTGATGGCAGCACAAAGCCGCTGAACCTGAGCAACATGGCCACCTCCGCCATTGGCACTTGGAGCGCCGGGGGCACCGCCGCTGATCCACAGCTTAAGAATCTCGACACAAACTTGAAAAGCCACGTCATTACGGAGCTTCCTCTGGCCACCTCCGGTTCGGGCAGTGCAGTCGGTGGCGCTTACAATGCGAATGACGGCTATTGGCAGCCCGGGCAGCCCCCTGCTTCTACTTTCCCCATCATCACGGGGTACATCAAGATTGAAGAGCAAACCAGCTACGGTACCTCCGCTGGATGCGGTACATGGAAAGACGTAACCGCGGAGATCCTCAGCTATGGCTACGTCGGGCGCAACATTGACCCTGTCCCGCAATCCTTCAACGGACTTGTTGGAACTGCAAACCTCAATCCGCAATGGCCGACTACGAGCGTGACAAAAATGCAGCCGCCTTCCACTCCGGCTCTCCCCTTGCTGCCTACCATCCAGCTTGCCGCGCAGAATGCTACCAACGGGGTTAACACTCCGGCTCTGAATCCGGGAACCCACCCGGCGCCTGGATACTTTACCGTCCGCAATACGCCGGGGGCAGCCTCTCCCGCGGGCACTTGCCCCGATCCTCATCCTTTCGCCGTCATTCGCCTGGAACGCGTCCGCGACAATCCTGGATCGGTAAACTGGCAGACTGGCAACCCCGCGACCGTCGCACCTGTCAAGTCCACCGTTCCGGAAGTCTGTGGTTGGGATACCTCCGTAACTCCCGCCGCTCTCCCTTTCTTGCGCACTAGCCCGACGACGAATCCATATACAGGTGGACAGTGGGTGCCCAATGGCTACGACTTCTGGCCGCTCGTCCTCTTCGATACACGCGAGGGCGAGCTTCGCGAATCCGCAATGTCTGCCGCAAACCTGCCGACCCTCAACGGCAGCATGTATTACATTGAAGTTGACGCCAAGAACCTGACCAACTGGTTCGCCGGCAAGATCAACGGCTGGGTCACCACCGGCGGAGCCACTGCCGATCCCAGCAACGCCTCGAACAATTTCGTGGTCTACGTCTCCGACCGTCGTGGAAACTACGATGACCCTACGGTCCAGTCCATCACCAGCGGCTGGCCTCCGCTCTCCTTTACGAAGGATGAAACCGGCGAATATGGCTGGACGGATATCGTCAACGGTACCGAGAGCATCGCAGCCGGCTGCCCCAGCAACAGTCTCGATAAGGGCGAAGACGAGAATACCGGCACTTCCTTTGCCGGTTCGCTCTACTACTATGGCGCAAGCGCCAAATATATCCATGACGCTGGCGACACCCTCGCCAACATACTCATTAAGCCCGGCACGGAAGGCATTTTTGCGGGCCTTTCCGGAACTGGCCTCACGACGAATGCCAACTGCGCAACCGTTCCCGCGTACTCCGCCCAGGACAACCTCTGGCCCATGCTGGTCGCCTCCAGCCAAAACGCTCCGCGGGAAAACCCCCCTCTTTTCTTCCGCCGCGCCGTCAAGATCATCAACGCTAACAATTTGACCGCCTTGCCTACATGCCCGGGCGGTCAGCTCTGCGGTTTGACCTTTGCCTCCGAAAACCCCGTCTATGTTCAGGGCGACTACAACGCCAATTCCGGCGGCAACGGTTTCAGTGATCCCAACGTGGCCTCTTCCATCTCGGC
The DNA here is from genome assembly GCA_963702915.1 of Candidatus Acidiferrales bacterium. GTDB lineage: Bacteria > Acidobacteriota > Terriglobia > Acidiferrales > UBA7541 > Acidiferrum. The sequence goes on along the minus strand of OY969770.1, from coordinate 2,369,002 downwards.
GGATGCGGTCACCCTTCTCTCCGATAACTGGAATGATGTGAATTCCTTCAGCACACCCTATTGCGCCAACGCATCGAATTGCACAACACACCGCACTGGTGCTACCAGCTTCTACCGCATGGCCGTCCTGGCGGGTGTCACCGTCGCCTTTCCGCAACCTGGCAGCGCCACCACCGCTACCGTCCCGCAGGACTTCGGCACCAATGGCGGTGTCCACAACTTCCTTCGCTACCTCGAAGACTGGAGTGGAGACACCCTGAACTATCTGGGTTCGATCGTGGAGCTGTACTACAGCCGGCAGGCCAACGGCACTTACAAATGCTGCACCACGGTTTACAGCCCACCCTCTCGTGGTTACAACTTCGATTCGGACTTCTTGAACCCGCTGCTGCTGCCGCCGCGCACGCCTCTCTTCCGCGACGTCAACACGACAGGTTGGACGCGACTGATGCTGCCTAGCCAGTAAATCGTCGCTCTCCTCTAATTCAACCTTTCCAAACGTCCCGGTCTTTGGCCGGGACGTTTGCTTTTTGTCCCCGCGCGTCCACGCCTATCCCGCGCCCTTTCGTGATACCTTGAAATGGTCCGCCTGGACTTGATGCGGGCATTCTGTGCGAACATGAACCCTCTCGAGACCCTAAGCCTCGTCCTCGGCGCCGGCTTTTCTTCCGGCCTCAATCTCTATGCCACTGTGGCCACCCTGGGGTTGCTCCAGCGCTTTGGCGTGATTCAACTTCCGGAACACCTTCGCGTCCTCTCTCATCCCGTGGTCTTGGGGATCGCGGTCGTTCTGTATCTCCTGGAGTTCTTCGCGGACAAAATCCCTTACATCGATTCTATCTGGCAGGCGCTCCACACGTTTATCCGACCGCCTGCTGCCGCGCTTCTGGCCTTTGGAGCCACTGCGGCCGCTCCTGACGTCTGGCGCTGGGGAGCCGCCCTGCTCGCTGGCAGCATCGCGCTGACGTCCCACAGCACCAAGGCCAGTGCGCGTGCCGCTGTGAACATGAGCCCGGAACCCCTCAGCAATTGGGCCCTGAGTTTTGGGGAAGACATACTATCGGTCTGGGTCGTATGGTTCGCCACCGCCCATCCCACGGCCGCCATTATTGTCGTGACGCTGCTAATTGGCCTCTCGCTCTTCCTGCTCTATCACCTGTTTCGTTTTCTACGCCGCACCTTCCACAAACTCGCCGAAATCTAGCCGCATTTGTAGCGGCCGCCTTCTGAGGCGGGCGCCTTAAATTCTTTCTCTCCTGCGACCCCTACTTCAAATACATCCCCAACCAATCCAGAAACGTCTTGTACCACAACTGGCTATTCTGCGGCTTCAGCACCCAGTGCCCTTCATCCGGGAAAACCACCAGCTTCGATGGTACTCCCTGCCTTTGCAACGCACTGAACAGTTCCAGCGACTGCGTATACGGCACGCGGTAATCCCGCTCTCCCGCCACCACCAGCATTGGCGTCTTGTATTTGCCGAGATCCCCTGCATACGTCGAGGGTGACCACTTCTTGTAGTTTTCCGGCGCCGTCCACGGTGTGCCTTGCATGTCGTGCTCTTCAAACCACAATTCTTCGGTCGCGTACATGGAGACCTTGTCGTACACACCGGCGTGGCTGATGATGGCCTTGAAGCGGTCCGTGTGCGTCGCCAGCCAGTCCGCCATGTAGCCGCCGTAGGAGCCGCCTGCTGCCGCCAGCCGCGTTTTATCAATGAACGGATACTTCGCAATGGCTGCATCGATGCCTTTCATCACGTCCACATACGCTCTCCCGCCCCAATCGTTGGTAATCTCGTCCGTAAATTTCTGTCCATAGCCGGTTGAGCCGCGCCGGTTGATCATCAGCGCTACATAACCCGCAGCCGAGAAGACCTCGGCATTCCATCGGTAGGTCCACGCGTCATCCCACATCGACTGCGGGCCACCGTGTAGCAGCACCAGCATCGGATACTTTTTCGTCGGGGTGAAATTTGGCGGCCGCACCAGCATCGCCTCCACCTTCGTTCCTTCCGCTCCATCAAACCAGAAACTCTCGGGCCTGTTCATTTCCAATTGTGCGAGTATGGCGTCGTTCTGATGAGTTAGCTGTTTCAGGCCGCCGCCATCGCCCGCTGCAACATACAATTCCGTGGGTGAGGTGAGGCTCATCCTTTCTGTCAACAACACGCTGCCGTCGCCGCTGAACGAGAATGCGCCAATGAAGCCATCGAGCAACTTTTTCGGCGTCGCTCCCGCGCGCGCCTCCATCACATAAATCGGCTCCAGCGTTTCATTATCCGCCGTGAAGTAAATCGTTTTGCTGTCCGGCGACCACGCCAGATTAGTCGCACTGCGGTCGAAACTGGCCGTCAGATCCGTGCTCTTCCCGGACTGCCGGTCGTACAACATGATCCGCCAGCGGTCCGCTTCGTATCCTGCAGTGAGCTGCGCGTGGTAGGCGATTGAACTTCCATCCGGCGAATACACGGGATTGCCATCGAAACCGGGATTGGAGGTGAGGCGCTTCGCTTCGCCGCCGGAAACGAGCACGACGAAAAGATCGCCATTCGTGCTGGTTGCCTCTAACTTGTCCGTCACCGCGGTGTAGCAGATCTCCTTGCTGTCCGGCGAAAAAGTGATGTCGCTGGGGTCGCCGCGTACGTCGGGAGGAATGTCGTAATCTGCCGTTGGCGTAATATCGCGCGCCGGAGATCCCCCGTCGGCCGCCACAACAAACAAATGGCTCCGCTTGCCCTCCGACCAGTGATCCCAATGGCGGTAAAGCAGGTGATCGTAAATGCGCGCCTTCACTTTGCTCTTTTCTTTTTCTTCGTCGCGCTTGGCGTTGCACGCGTCATCTTTGCAGTCCACATACACGGATGAAGTGAACGCAATGCTTTTTCCATCTGGCGCCCATTTGACCAAATCCGCTCCCGTAGACAGTTGCGTCAGTTTCTTGGCTTCGCCCCCCTCCATCGAAAGCAGATAGACCTGCGAAGTGCCGTCGCGCGCGGATAGAAACGCCAAAGTCTTGCCATCGGGAGACCATGCCGGGGAAGAGTCACGCCCACCCTGCGTTACCTGGAGCGCTTCGCCGCCGGCCGCCGGAACCATCCAGATATTGCTGACACCGCGGTTCAACTCCATGTCTGGCGTAGACACGGCGTAGGCCACCCACTTCCCGTCGCGCGAAATCTGCGATTCGGAGATGCGGTGCATTTTGATCAGGTCGTCAAAAGTGATGGGATGCTTTGCCGGAGCCTGCGCCTGCGTTTGTGCTTGCGCGGTCCACGCCACGCACAGGGCTACGGCCAGAATTCCCCCGCGCACTAAAATCCGATTTCTCATTGCTTCCTCCGCCCGTACTGTAGTTTCTCCTGCGGTATCCAAAACATTGCATGATGTCACGATTGGGCGGCGAATCCAAGATGAACAGCCTGAAGTCGAACTCGGGCAGCCCTGCCACTTTGTCATGCCATTAGTTCCGCACCACCAGCCAGTTGATCAGCGCCACCACGCATGTCGTCCCCACAACTGCAAATTCGCCTTTGCCCATTTGCGTCAGCAGCACGAGCGAGAAAATCAGGCTGAGTCCGGAAAAAAGATACGGCACGGGAAGAACGAACTGCGCATGGCGATCGCTGCGCCTCCGTAGGAGCAGCACTGCCACGGCCATCGCCCCATATACCGCCAAACGCGATACCGCGGAGAGAACCGCATTCCACTCGAAATTTCCCAACGCCGCAAATACGAAAACCAGCACGCCATACACAACAATCGAAACGTACGGTGTCCGGTACCGGGGATGAACCGCCCCCAGCAGTGCGGGGAAGTCACCCTGCTCCGCGAGCGCAAAAGTGACTCGTGGCGCGTGCAACAGGTTTGCGCTCAAGTAACCATACGCCGACACCAGAGCCGCCAGCGCGATCGCGATTCCTCCTGCCGGCCCCAAAAATCGCTGTGCGGCATCGGCTAGCGGGCGCGCGGAAGCTCCCGCTTCCGGCAAAATGGCCACGACGGCAAATTGCACCGCCGTGTAGATTACGCAAACCACGCCGAGCGCCGTCAGCAGAGCGATGGGCGTGTCGCGCTTGGGATTGGTCGTTTCGCCGCCAACGAACAGCGCGCCTTCAAATCCGCCATACGCGTACACAAGGAGCAACATCGCCTGAAACCAACTCTTCGCGGAAGCTGCGGGCAAAGGCGCTACCACGCGAAGTTCGGGCTTGAAGAGCAGGGCAAGCAGCGCCGCCACCACAAAGAAAAGCAGGAACCCCACTTTTATCGCGGTGAAAAAATTGCTTACATTTTTCCCGGTCTTTACGCCGGCATAATTCAGCAGCGCCAGGTGGCCGATCAGCACCATCAACAGCAGTAACTCGCCACGCCGTGATCCGAATACTGGATAAAACTGTGCCGCATAAGTGCAGAACAGATTCGCCGCCGCAGCAGGCGCGGCAATGCGCGTCAGCCACGTCAGCCAAGCAACCAACAGTCCCGCGAAGCGCCCCAGCGCGTCGCGAGCGTACAGGTACAGCCCGCCGGTCTCGTCATAGTAGGATGAAACCTCCGCGATACATCCCGCGATTATCAGGATTCCCATGCCCGCCCCAAGGCAACTGAACGGGCTGAGCCTGCCTAGTCGCGCCGCGAGATCCGCAGGCAATTTGAAGATGCTGACGCCGACAATCGAATTCACCATCAGAGCCGTCAGGCTCCAACGGCCGATGGTGCGCACCAGCGCGTGCGGACTTTGCGTCAACCGTGGCAATCCTTCCCGCCAGGCGAGTTCTTAGTAGTTTCTGGGTACGCTGACTGGGGCCGCCTTCATCCGAGCGATTTCTCCCAGCACATCTGTTTTTCCATTGATTGCTTCGAGGTGCGGGTAGCGCTCGCCGCCGTGATAATCGATGCGGCAGGTCTTGAAGTAATCCGCGTTTTCCACCAGCAACTCAATCGGTTCCTTGCCGTCCTTCGCCAGTTCGATGGCGTTGTGCAGGAGTTCCGGCGACCACTTGCGGCCATTCACTCCTACCAGATGCATTCCCGGCGCCAGCCCTGCCAGGTCTGCCGGCGAACCAGGAATCACATCCAGGATGCGGTCGCTCTGATCGCCGCCAGGTGCGTGCACGTCAAAGCCAAGCGAGAAGCCAAAGTTGGCAACCTGGTTGACGATTTCATCCGCCTTGTCATGTTCGTTCGGATATTCGGTGAACACGATTTTCCAGCCCGAATTTTCCAGCCCGCCAAGCGGCGCGCCCGGCCCGTGGGAACGCAGCCGCTCCGTGAAAAATGTTCGCCAGTCGTAAGGCGCAATTGCGTTCATTCCTGCCACCACATCCTCGAATGTGTATGGCACGACTTTTGGCCCGCTGTTCTCACCGCCATGGAATTTCCGGCAAAAATCGTCCAGCGATTTCTTCCCCCGCGTTTCGCGGCGGATAATCGTGTCGGCTTCCAGCCAGATGAGCACGCTTTCATCATAGTAGTCAGTGCCGCGCCGCCGCGCGGTTCCCGCAGCTGGCGCGCCATAAAGGATTTGCGCGGCAATCGCGGTGTCTTGCAGATCCCGCCAGGTGCGTCCCGGCCAGTTATTTAAATAGGCGGCCGTGGCCGCAAGATATTCGCGCAATTGTTCCGGAGTCCAGAAGCCGCTGCGGGCCGTCAGCATCACACCCAGATACTGTGTTAGCCCTTCGTAGACCCACAGCAGATCACCTTTCAGAGGCGTCTGATAATCGGGAGAGACCAGTCCGATGGGGCGGCGATATTTGCCGTTCCAGGAATGCGTGAATTCGTGCGCCAGAAGATCCATCTGCGTTTCGCGGACTTCTGGATCCAGAAACAACGCCTCGGGCGTGCGGTTATCGCTGGATTCGTGATGCTCCACGCCGTCGGGGGGCATGGCGTCGCTCAGCGCAAGCAAGAAATCGTAACGGCGATAGTGCCTCGCACCAAAGAGCACCCCCGTTTCTGCTACCAACTGGCGCATGTGCATCACTTCCGCGGGACCCGGGTAAAGTGCTCCAGGCCCATCCGCGGCAATGTGAATGAAATGCTCGGGCTTCTGTCCGGGCGCAAGATCGATGGTACGGAAATAAGGGCCGGCGATTACGGGAGAATCGATCAGCGTGGTCAACGAAGCCGGAGCAAACTCCACCATATCCGCATTTTCGTTTGCGACGGGCAACGCCGTGCCATATTTCCATCCGGCGGGCAGCCGCAAGCTTGCTTCATAAGTCAGGTCGTCTGTCTTCGCTCCTTGTGGGTAGAGCGTGACAAGATACCAGTCCAACACCGCAATCTGCGCCGTCGCCGCGGGACTTTCGCGCGTTCCGTTCGCATCCGCCGGAGACAAATAGTCCAGCTCTACCTGCAGCGAATCGGCGCCACTCGGGACCTCCAGGTGAAATGCGTACATGTCCACATCGTCCCGCCGCCACGCCACTTCTTTTCCCGCAGCGCGCATTTTCAGCCCGGTCAGATCAACGATCGGCCCTGTCGGCGCATGCTCTCCCTGAATCCATTTCGGGTATACCAGCGTAAGTGGTCCGGGCTTTACGGGAAACTCGATCTCCGCGTGGAAAATGTGTTTCGGGGCGTCGCGCAAATCCACGGAAATTTTCACCGGGGCTGACGTGGACTGTGCGTGAATGCTGCCCGCCGCAAACAGTACTACTGCAATGCAAATAAGGAAGGAACGAGTGCAGGAACGCGTCAACAAGTGGAATCCTCCAAACCCGCGAATGAGTATCGCATGAGAGGCCTTCCGAGAGCACCTTCAGGGGGTGCTCCGCGTTTTGCTACAATCACGATATGAGCACGATCACCCATATCTCTGCGCTTTTCTCCCGCAATCTTCACAAAAATTACCCCATCGCCGTGCGCGGCGAGGGCAGTTGGATCTTCACCACCGATGGCCGCCGTTATCTGGACGCTTCCGGCCAGGCCGCGGTCATCAGCATCGGTCACGGCGTTGCCGAAATTGGCCGCGCGATGGCGGAGCAGTCCAACAAAATCGCCTTTGCGCACACCTCACAGTTTCATTCTGAGCCAGCCGAAAAACTGGCGGCCCGCGTTCTGGCCATTGCTCCGAAGAATTTCCACAATGGTGGCCGGGTCTATTTCACTTCGGGGGGGTCGGAAGCTACCGAAACCGCGATCAAGCTCGCCCGGCAGTATTTTCTAGAGCGCAAGCAAAACTCGCGTTATCGCATCGTTTCCCGCAAGCAGAGCTACCACGGAAGCACCCTCGGTGCGATGTTAGTCAGCGGCAATATCGCGCGTAAAGCACCTTATGCGCCAATGATCACGGAATGGGGCCACGTTGCACCCTGCTTCTGCTATCACTGCCCGTTTGACTTGACTTTCCCGGATTGCCATCTTGCGTGCGCCGATGATCTCGATGCGTTCTTGAAAGCGAACGATTCTTCCAGCGTCGCTGCGTTTATTTTTGAGCCAGTTGTCGGCGCTACGCTCGGCGCCGCGGCCGCTGTGGATGGCTACACCGCGCGTATTGCCGAAATCTGCCGCAAGCACGGCATCTTGTTGATCGCCGACGAAGTCATGAGCGGCATGGGCCGCACGGGAAAGCCTTTCGCGAGCCAGCACTGGGGCCTCGAGCCGGACATTATTCTTACCGGCAAGGGCATTGCCAGCGGATACGCCCCGCTCGCCGGAGTTTTGGTGGCTCCGCACGTTGTCGAAGCCTTTGAAAAAGGCAGCGGTGCGTTCATGCACGGCTTCACGTACCAGTCGCATCCGGTGGCTACGGCCGCGGGCAATGCCGTGTTCGACTATTTGGAAGCGCACAAATTGTTTGATCGTGTGACCCCTGCGGGCGAGACGCTGCGCAAGGCCCTCTCTGCGCTGGAAAACCATCCGCACGTTGGCCAGGTGCGCGGCCTGGGTCTGCTGCAAGGCGTCGAATTCGTGAAGAACAAATCCACACGAGAGCCATTCGCAAAGGAAGAAGGCATCGCGGAAAAAATTCGCCAAGCCGCGTTGGAGAAGAATGTTCTCACCTATCCTTCGCAGGGCTGCGTGGACGGCTCACGTGGCGATCACGTCCTTCTTGCGCCGCCCTTCATCATCACGCCGGAGGAGTGCCGCCTCATCGCAGACGCATTACAATATGCGCTGGCAAAAGTCTTTCCTGCCTGAGCGGCTCGCGTTACTCTTCTTGTCAGGAAATCATCTTTAGTTCATTCGCTCGTCTATTCTGGAGGAGCCTTTCATGCGCCGACTTCCGCAGTTCCTTGCCTTGCCGCTGGCCTTCATTCTGATTTTCATTCCATCCATGGCCCAGGAAAAAACCGCGGCCAAACCTCGCGCCCGCGATCTTGGCGTGCCCTTTGATGGCACCCCCGGTCCATTCAACGCCATCACGGATGTCGCTGGCGTAACCGTGGGCCACACCACGCTCATTTCTGGTGAAGGAAAGCTCGTGGTCGGCAAAGGGCCAGTGCGCACGGGCGTAACCGCCGTCCTGCCGCAAGGAAAAGACGGGATGCAGGGCGGAGTCTTTGCCGGTTGGTTCTCGCAGAATGGGAACGGCGAAATGACCGGCACAACCTGGGTGGAAGAGTCAGGCTTTCTGGTCGGCCCGGTGATGATCACCAACACGCATAGCGTTGGCGTGGTGCGCGATGCCGTGATTCAGTGGCTCGTCGCGAATCACAAAGCGGGGCCCGATGACGATTGGTGGTCGCTGCCCGTGGTCGCGGAAACCTGGGACGGCTGGCTGAACGACATCAATGGTTTCCACGTGAAGCCCGAGCACGCCTTTCACGCCATCGAATCCGCGCATGGCGGGCCCGTGGAAGAAGGAGCCGTTGGCGGCGGCACGGGCATGATCTGCAATGGCTACAAAGGCGGCATCGGCACTTCGTCACGAAGAATTTCCATGAAGGGTGGCGGTTACACCGTCGGCGTTCTCGTGCAATGCAACTATGGAGTACGGCAGAATTTCCGCGTGGCGGGAATTCCCGTGGGGCGCGAAATTGTCTCCGAGGATCCCTACGCTTTCGTGCCCTCGGATGTTGCGGAGCGTGGCTCAATCATTGTGATAGTCGCCACGGACGCACCGCTTCTTCCGACGCAACTGAAGCGCCTCTCTCGTCGTGTGACCTTGGGTCTTGGCCGCGACGGCAGCATCTCCGGCAATGGCTCCGGCGATATTTTCATCGCCTTCTCCACCGCGAACCCGGGAGCCGCGGCGGAGGACCACGTCGTTGACCTGAAAATGTTGCCTAACGACATGCTCGATCCCGTTTTCGCTGCGACCGTGCAGGCCACCGAAGAAGCCATCATCAATGCAATGGTGGCAGCCGAATCGATGACCGGGAGAGATAATCACCACGTCACGGCGCTGCCACACGAGCAATTGCGTGCGGTTTTGAAAAAGTACAACCGTCTGAACCCCTGATACAATCTCGCAGGAACAAAGTACCTTGAATTTGTGCGCTTGTGCTCCGCTCGCCTAAAGCGCCAGCGGCGCGGTCTTTCTTGGCGGATTGAAAAACGGCAAGGGCACAATTTTGGCGGAAACGCTTCGGCGCGCAGCTTCCACCGTCAATTCCATGCTTAGCGTCTGACCCAGCGTGGCGCTTTCCCGGTTCACGGAAGCCAGCGCGATCATGCGCTTCAGTGTCGGCGACCACGTTGTGGATGTTGCTTTGCCCACCTGACGCCCGCCGCGATACACGGGCACGGACACGCGCGAAGCCGTCGAAGGCACTTGCGGCGCCATCCCGATTTTTTCATACAGAGCCTCAACTTCACTCCAATTGATTTCCAGTCCGATGAGCGTACGCGCAGGCCCGCCCTTCTTTGCTTCCAGCGCCAGGGCTTCACGCCCTACGAAGTTTTCCTTCTTCGAATCCACCAGCCTGCCCAGGCCAATTTCTCCCGGCGAGTATTTCTGCTCCTCAATCAAAGCGCGTTTGCTGGAAATATAATCCACCTCAATCAGAATCAGCCCCGCTTCGATGCGCGCGATATCCAGGGCCACCATGCCCGCGGGATGTATGTCAAACGGCTTGCCCTTGGCCATCAATTCGTCAAACACTCTTACCGCATTTTCCCAGTCGACCCAGATTTCGTAGCCCAAGTCGCCCGTGTAGCCGGTGCGCGAAATGTCCACGCGAACGCCGGCAATTTTGCCGTGGGTGACGCGGAAATATTTCAGCTTGGCGATGTCCGCATCTGCAACGGCGTGCAACAGTTTGCCCGACGTCGGGCCTTGCAGCGCAAGTGCCGCAACGGACTCGGAAATATCTTCAAGTTGCACATCGAGGCCCAGGGCATTCTGTTGGAACCAGCGCAGGCTGGGATCGGCGGCGGTCCAACGGTAGTCATTTTCGCCAAGGCGCGTGATCGTGCCGTCATCAATGACCTTGCCATGAGGATCGCACCAGCAGCAGTAAATGACCTGACCCACGGCGACCTTGTTGATGTCGCGCGCAATGACGCGATTCACAAGCTTCGTGGCATCGCGGCCGGTCACGTGGTATTTGAACAGGGGCGTGATGTCAATCAAAGCCGCGGTGCTGCGGATGGCGTTGTATTCGTGCTCATGCGTCATTTCATAGGCAGCGACAGTATAGTACCCGGACCATTCCTTGAAATTCAGGCTTTCGCAGAGCGCCAGGGTTCTTTCGTGAAATGCGGTTCCGACGGGCACGTTCCCTCCGATGTTGACGCACGAAAACGCTTGGAGAATCTGGCGGAAGCGCCAGGCTAACTTCGGATTATAGTTTCGACTTCATCGCGCCCGCAAGCGCTGCATCGCGCGAAAAATCAAGCGATTCTCTTGTAAGCCGTGCAGCCTCTCAGTAGAATACTTTGTTCTGCGATTCATTCCGGTCCTTTCCATAAAGCGGAGCCCTAACGCATGCCCCAGTCTTATGATGTGGTCGTCATTGGCGGCGGTCACAACGGTCTGGTGAACGCCGCATATCTGGCCAAAGCAGGGAAAAAGGTTCTGGTCCTCGAGCGCCGCGGAGTCCTCGGCGGAGCCGCCGTTACTGAAGAGATCATTCCCGGCTTCAAATTTTCCGAGCTTTCCTACGTGGTTTCCCTGCTGCGCCCGGAAATCATTCGTGAACTCGATCTTCCCCGGCACGGCCTGGAAATTCTTCCCCTCGATGGCACGTTCTCGCCGATGCTCAACGGCGATTACCTGTGGCGCGTCAACGATCACGCTAAAACGCAACGCGAAATCCGGCGGCATTCGCGGCTGGATGCTGAAGCTTATGAAGAATTCTCGAAGCTGATGACGCCGATGTGCCGCTTCGTGAAGCCGCTGCTCTCCATGGTTCCGCCGGACCCGACTACGCTGAATCCCAAGGATTTGAAGCAGTTGAATTTCCTGTTTCAGCGTTTTCGCGAACTTTCTTCCGACGAGCGCTACACCCTGGTGCAGTTGATGACCATGAGCGTGGCGGATTTCCTCGACCAGTGGTTTGAAACCGACGTGCTGAAGGCTACGATGTCCGCTTCCGGCATCATCGGCACGTTTTTGGGAATCCGTTCGCCGGGCACAGCCTACGTTCTTCTGCATCATTACATGGGCGAGATTGACGGCGCGTTTCGTTCCTGGGGCTTCAGCCGCGGCGGCACCGGCGGCATCTCGCTGGCGATTGCGTCGGCGGCGCGCGAAGCGGGCGTGGAAATCCGCACGCAGGCCGCGGTCAGCAAAATTCTGGTGAAGAACGGCCGCGCAGCCGGCGTAGCGCTGAAATCCGGCGAAGAAATCAGTTGCAACGTAGTTTCTTCCAGCGTGGACCCGCACCTGACGTTTGAAGTTTTTCTCGACCCGCATGATTTGCCTGCGGATTTCCTGGCCAGTGTGCGGCGCTACAAATTCCGCGGCTCCTCCGGCAAAGTCAATCTCGCGCTGGACGCGCTGCCGAATTTCCGGGCGTTGCCCGGCGACGGCGCGCACTTGCGCGGCGCGATTTCCATCTCGCCAAAAATGGAATACATGGAGCGCGCCTACGACGATGCGAAGTACGGGCATTTCTCGCGCCGCCCTTATGTGGACATGGTGATTCCAAGCCTCACCGATCCTTCCGTGGCGCCCCCGGGCAAGCACGTGCTCTCCTGCTTCGTGCAATACGCGCCTTACAAACTGGCGGAAGGCACGTGGGACGATCAGCGGGAAGCCTTCGGCGAGAACGTGATTGACACCATAGCCGAGCACGCGCCCAACATCCGCGACATCATCGTCGGCAAGCAGTTCCTGACGCCGCTGGATATGGAGCGCGAGTTCGGCTTGACGCAAGGAAACATTTTCCAGGGTGAGCTTTCGCTTGAGCAACTCTTCTTCCTGCGGCCGGTGCCGGGCTGGGCGTACTACCGCACGCCGGTCAGCAATCTTTATATGTGTGGTTCCGCGACGCATCCGGGCGGCGGCATCATGGCCGCGAACGGGCGCATCGCCAGCCAGGTCATCCTGAAAGAATGGAAGAAGGCGGCGAACTGACCATGCCCATCGGACAGAAAGTAGTTCTTGTTGGCGGAGGCCACAACGCGCTGATCACCGCGTTTTACCTGGCGAAGGGCGGTTTCAAGCCGGTGGTGCTGGAGCGCCGCGAAGTGGTAGGAGGAGGCGCGGTCACCGAAGGATTTCATCCGGGATTCAGAGTTTCGACACTGGCGCACACGCTGGGGCCTTTGCGCGCTGACATTGCGCGCGATCTGCGGCTTGAACGTTTCAATTTCGGCATCTTTCATCCCGATCCGCGGCTGATTGCGCTGGGGCTGGATGGCAAAGCTATCGTGTTTTTCAACGATGCGGCCAAGACTGCCGGCGGCATCACGCGCATCTCCGCCAAGGATGGCTCGCGCTACACCGAATTTGCCGCAGCCCTGGATGAACTTTCCGGCGTGCTCCTGCAAATCGCATCGATCACTCCCCCAGCCATTGATCACCCCACGCCGCTGGATTATTGGAACCTGCTGCAAACGGGCCGCGGCATCCGCGGCTTGGGAAAGAGCGGCATTTTCGACCTGCTGCGCTGGGGTCCCATGTGCGTCGCGGATTTCGTTTCTGAATTTTTTGAGACGGAGCTGCTGCGCGCGGCGGTGGCGGCGCGTGGAATATTCGGCACAAACCTCGGCCCGTGGTCGGCGGGCTCGACGGCCGTGCTGCTGCTTCGCGCCGCCGCGGATGCGCATCCCATCGGTTCGGCCGCGTTTCCTCGCGGCGGCTTGGGCGAATTCGCGCGAGCGCTTGGCGAAGCGGCGAAAAAAGCCGGCGCGGAAATTCGCACTAATGCGGAAGTACAGTTGATTCGCACCAAGGAAGGGCGCGTCTCCGGCGTGGTCCTGGCCGACGGGGAGGAAATTGAGACGGAAGCGGTTGTCTCCGGCGTAGATCCCAAGCGGACATTTTTTCACCTGCTCGATCCGGCGAACTTGGATCCCGTCTTCACCACGCGCATCAAGAATTACCGTTCGCTGGGCAAAGTAGCCAAGGTGCACCTGGCGCTGGGCGGCTTGCCCAGTTTTCCTGCGCTCGCCGACGCGATGGGGCCCGATGGCCTGCGACAGGCGCTTTCCGGGCGCATTCACATCGGCCCGAACATCGATTATCTGGAAAAGGCGTTTGACGCGGCGAAGTATGGCGAAATTTCCGCTGCGCCGCACCTCGATATCACGATTCCCTCGCTGCTCGATTCCACGCTGGCGCCGGAAGGCAAGCACGTGCTCTCCGCGTATTTCCAGTACGCGCCGTACAAATTGCGGGAAGGGAATTGGGAGCAGCGGCGCGGCGAACTGGCCAACATTGTCATCAGGACGTTGGCGAACTATTCGCCGAATCTGGCAAACCTGGTCGAAGCGGCCCACGTCATCACGCCGCAGGACCTGGAGACCATCTACGGCTTCACCGGCGGCCACATCTATCATGGCGAACTAGCGCTGGACCAGATCTTCACCATGAGGCCGGTGCTGGATTGGGCGCGCTACCAGACGCCCGTCAAAGGGCTGTTCCTCTGCAGCAACGGCACGCATCCCGGAAATGGTCTGACGGGCGCCTCCGGCGCAAACGCCGCAAAAGAAATCATCCACGAATTGCGCTAGCTAACTACTCCAATCGCTTCCACAGGCGGCGGACAAATTTTCGTCCCGTCATTTCGAACGGAGTCCGCGAAGTGAGAAATCCCTCTTCTCTTGGGTTTCCGATGACAGGTTGGATGTAAAGCTTCTATTTTCATATATATGCAAACTACCGCAATGACCGAAGTTGCTAAGGAATAAGTGTGCAAGCCGTTCGTCCTGCAAATTCGCGTGATGCGGCCGATAGCGAAAAAGGTTAGAATTCACGAATATACCTAGCTATGAACCCCTAACAGGCCGTCCCGCAAGACTTAGATGAAACTGTGAATCAACATGAGTAGCTTACTCAACCAGATTAGGTCGTGGGCAGCGAGAGAACTTCCCTACTGGGAACGCGCGACCCTCGAAAAACTGGCCACTGAGAAGGAACCGGAAGAGCCGGACTTCGTTAAGCTCGTAGAATACTTTCTCCAGGACGCTGGGCTCGAGGAAATAAAGAACGAACGCGCCCAATATTCGCCTTCAGAGGAGGTGCAATGTGGGCACGTCCAAAAACCCTGCCGCTTGGTCCGTCTTTTCAATCTGAGAAACGTTAACGCTTTACCTGAGGGGCAGGAAATTCCATTTGGCCCCCAACTGACGATTGTTTACGGAAATAACGCTGCAGGCAAAACTGGTTACTCGCGGCCACTAGCTTCAGTCGGCTTTGCGCGCGGCGAGAGGCATGTTTTACCCAATCTAACCCGCGGTGACCTTGAATTTGCGCCTCAGGCTGACATCGAGGTCCTGGACGACGGCAATTCAAGAGTCCTGAGGTGGACTGAGGCTGGCCTCCTTCATGAACTCAGTAGGTTTTATGTGTTTGACGGCAACAGCGTTCTCGAACATCTAACCGCACAAAATTCTCTGAGCTTTTCCCCGAGCGGTCTATCTATCCTGACTAGACTTGCGGAGCTCACAGATCAGGTTCGCGAACGAGTCAAGAAACTTATCAATGTCCGCGACAATCCTCCGGCTGCTTATGAATGGTTCGACGGCGATTCAGCCGTCAGGAAAGAACTTGAAAGGTTGGACAGTAATACTGATTTGGCGGTGCTGACGGCCCTCGGCGAATTGAGTGAAGCTGAAAAGAATAAGATTGGTGTGCTCCAGAGAGAGATAGCGCAGCTCACGCTAATAGACGCGTCAAAGGAAATTGAGAGGAAGGGACAAGAGAAGCAGTCTCTTGAAAGGCTGATCGAGTGGACCAAGGGAGCTCGAACAGGACTAGGCGAGCAAACAGAGACGGATGTAAAGAAACTTGTCAACGACCTCACCGCGTGCCGGGTGGAACTGGAAAGAACCGGAGCCCATCAGTTTCAAAGTGATCGATTCTCGCAAGTCGGAACGGAGCTCTGGCGAGAATTTCTCACTGCTGCCAGACACCTAGCGGAGGTGGAGCAGCGAGCCGATAGACCATATCCGACTCACGGTGATCAGTGTTTGTTCTGTCGTCAGAACTTATCTCATGATGCACTGGAATTGATCGGTCGCTATTGGCAGTTCCTTAGGTCAGATGCACAAACTCGTCTTGAGAAAGCTGAAGAGGCATGTTCGGACAGAATCCGACTCTTGGAACGGCTAAATCTGGGATTCTTTTCTAAGGATTCAAAAGTTAGATCGTTCTTGAGCGAAGAGTTGCCAGAAGTTGTTCTTGGATTGGACGCTCAGGCCGAGGCGTTCGAGGCACGACGCGAGGATCTGATAGAGTCGCTCCGCTCGGGCCACTTCCGAACTCCTTCCCCTTTGATCAACTCCGATCTAGCTGATCTTGGAAAAATCATTGAGACCCTGCGGGCGGATATACAGAATCTGGAACAGTCCAATGCGGCGCAACGGAGTGCACTCGCGAAGCGCGAGCTTCGAGAGCTAGAGCATCGGGAGAAACTTGGCCAGAAGCTGACCGTGATCTCTTCTTTTGTCGAAGACAAGAAGTGGGCGGCGAAGGCGAGGCAGTCGCTTGGTTCGACTCGTGCTATCACAAACAAATATAGCGCTCTCTACAAGGAATTAGTTACTGATAAATACATAGCGCTATTCTCGGAAACGCTGCGGCGATTCAACGAGGAGATCCATATCGCAATCGAGACGAAAGGATCCAAAGGTGAAACTGTCAGGCAGATTATTCTTTGCCCGAGTCAGTTCGTATCTACACGTCCTGTTGACCAGGTTCTTAGTGACGGAGAGAAGCGAGCGGTTGCAATTAGCGATTTCCTAACGGAAGTTACTTTGGACGAAGCAAATTGTGGAATTATTTTGGATGATCCGGTGACCTCGTTGGACCAAAACTGGAAAGACACTATTGCTCAGTGCTTGGTAGAGCACGCTTCAAAACGGCAGGTGATTATCTTCACCCACGACCTAGCATTTGTTTACGCTCTCAAAAAGCATGCCGAGGAAACGGAAATTGACCTCGCACCCTGTTGGATTAGAAGAGAAGAGTCGGGTCCTGGTTTC
Source organism: Candidatus Acidiferrales bacterium (assembly GCA_963702915.1). Lineage (GTDB taxonomy): Bacteria > Acidobacteriota > Terriglobia > Acidiferrales > UBA7541 > Acidiferrum. The sequence continues at coordinate 2,352,458 of OY969770.1, read as the reverse complement.
GTCTATAGGAATGAGGGTCCGGTCTGCGAAAGAGACTACAAAACTACAAGAATCGCGCGCGAATACTATTCAAAGGCGAAGTCGCTTCCTCCATCGGACCAGCAGGCAGCTCTACAACACGGGTTCGGCGCATTGCGAACGACTTATGAAGCGTTTATCGTCTTCGATCTATTTCAGGGAGTCGTCGAGCGATTTGAGGAGAGGATCAAGTTCATGTCTCTGAAAGACGTGAAGATTTCCGCTGAGCTTATTGGGGAAGTCACCGAGCGAATGGAAGCGATCTCCCGATTCATCGACGCACATCTTCACAGTGACGCATATGCCTCTGTAAAGCCGACACCTATGGACCTTCTCAATGAAATCGAGCGGTTCGAGTCAGTCAAGAACAAACAGAAGTTGCTAAGGAAGGGCGAGCTGGGAAACTCCGGTTAACGCTTTATGGCAGTTTCGGATGGAATAGGCGATGAGCAAGGAAGGCCAAAAGCAGGATCGCCAGGAAGATCGCCAGCAAGGTCTGTTGCGCAATCTTCTTGATGCGTTTGGTGTTCACGGGCATTGTGTGAATCCCTGAGAACCAATGGTCAATTGAATTCTGCGGTTCAGATTACATCAGTTGCCGTTCGCACACCATCAGCGGTGATGGCCATCACAGCAAATATTACAGTTCTGTGGCGAAATTTGGACTCACCATCCAGTGGTCGCGCGGCAGCCGTGCCCACGCAACAGGGGAAGCGGCCATCAATTGAGACTGAGTTAGGAACCTCGTGTGGCGTCTTTGCGGACGCTCCCGTCCCGTTCTAGATGGAAGAGTGGGTCCCATGAAACATGTGCTATTTTGCGTGCTTGCCCTATTGGTTTGCCTGCCTGCGGCGGCGCAGCAGACGGACATAAACCGGTACACCCTCTATACCGGCTTCGATGCCATGATCAGCCCGGCGCGCAGCCTCACGGAGTACGGCTTCGACGTGGACTTTGGCGTCACCGTGAAGCCCTGGATGGCCCTGGGGGGCGATTTCAGCGCCCTTGGCAACAGCATCATCAACGGCTCGGGAACAATCAACGGCAGCGAAACTGTCTACGCGCCTGTGCTGAACGCAGCATACGCGGCAGGTACGCCTGGGGTGCCACCTGCCAGCGCGGTGAACGTGCCCTTCAATTCGACGACCTACACCTTTGCCGCCGGCCCGCAATTTTATCTGCGCAAGTGGAAGAAGATCACCTTGTTTGCGCGGCCGGGTTTCGGGGGCATTCACGAGTCCGCCGACCTTACTTTTCCACCGGGGTTGCCCCAATTGCTTACGGCGCTGCAACTCCCCGTCCCGAGTGCGAATCAGACCGACACGACCTGGTTCATTGGGGTGGGTGGCGGCTGCGACTTCAACTTGTCACGGCGGGTTGGCCTGCGCGTTTCCGTGGACTACATCAATACCCATCTGTTTTCCAATTTGCTGACCGACCGGCAAAACTATACCCGCTTCACGATTGGCCCCACGTTTCGCTGGGGAGAATTGAAGTAGCGCCGCCGCCCCACTCGCCAGTGGGAGTACTAAGTATTCAGTTTTCCGTTGTAAGTTTTGGAGCGAAGAAAACCCAAGCTCGCTGCGCTTCCTGCTGACTCAATTGGCCACCGTAAAGTAGTATCCTCATGGCAGCTCGCGATGGCAATGTCTTGAAGGGCCGAACTGCGCGTGGCATCGCGCTGTTTCCGAAGCCAAGAAAGAAAATTTCAGCTCAGATTCCTGCGAGGCGTTCATGCGCAAAGTTGCGTTGCTGTCTTTTCTCCTGCTTGCGTGGAGTTCCACACTTGCGGCTAAGGCCGTGGTGTTTTGGCAAGACGGTTTCCCTACTGTGGCCAGCCAGGCAGTTTCGCGCGACGCGTTGCTAAAAGCGCTCGCTGACCGCGACGTGGTATTCGCGGGCATCGCCGAATTGAAAGACGTGGCTATATGGAAGGGCGTGGATTTGTTCGTGCTCCCTTACGGCTCCGCGGTTCCCGCCGAGGCTTGGGGCAGCATCACAAGTTATCTTCGCGATGGCGGCAACCTGCTTGTGGTGGGCGGAGAGGCGCTGCGCGTTCCGGTCACTTCCGCCAACGGCAAGTTCCTGCCCAGCCCGCCGCAAGACACCTACGCACGCGAACTGGGTTTTGAACACTCCTACGAAGTTCCCGTGTCAACCGCCAGCCATTTCGCGTGGAGAGACGGCTACTCGTTTCTGCAGGGGCCACAAATCCGCGCGCGGCGTTTCTTCGCCATAGAAGGCCAATTGGATGGCTTCGGCTACATGATGGATGCGCAAGGCGAGCGCGTAGCAGCGCCAGTTGTGGTGAAGGACCACACGAGCGTCGCGCTTCCGCCAGAAGCCATGCTGGGCTCGCGCATCGTGCTTTTGGATTTCGAGCCCGAGCCCGGCTACTGGGAATCGCAGGACGGGCTGATGCTGATTCGCGAGTCCGCGGCCTATGCGCGGCAAGGCGCCACTTCGTTCTGGGTGGAAATGCCTTTCTCGACCGCCAAGCTCGACGAGCCGATCAACGTCGTCGTGCACTTGCGCAACGCGCGCCGCGAGCGCCTCGGCCAGCCACTCTCCGGCGAAGTGAAACTGGAACTTCTGTCCGGCGAAAAGCTGCTACAAACCGCGCGAGTGCCATTCTCCGGCGCCAAGTTTGACGAGGACGCCAGCTTTCACACCACGCTTCCACCGGGCTTCTACACGATCCGCGGCGTGTATGAAGACGCCGGGCAACCGCGCGAGTTTTACGAAAACGCGTTGTGGGTCGAAGACGAGAAGCTGCTCACGTCCGGCCCAAGGCTTAGCGTGCAAGGCGATTTCCTGACGCGCGATGGCAAACCGTTTTTCCCCGTGGGCTCCAACTATTTCAGCACCGAGGCAAACGGATGGGACTTTTCGGGCCCGCGCAACGCGTGGAATTGGGAGCGAGATTTCGCGGAGATGCAAAAGCACGGCGTCAACATTGTGCGCACGGGCGTGTGGATGACGCATCTGCACTTCGTCGAGCCGCTGACGGACATGGTAACGCAGCGTTTCGAGCGCAATCTGGAGGCGTATCTGCTCTGCGCGCGGCGCCACAACATTTTCGTCAACTTCACATTTTTTGCCTTCGTGCCGCACACGGGCATGCGCAATTATTTCGAAGCGGATGATTCGGGGCGGAATCCTTATACCGATCCGGTTTCGATTCGTGGCGAACAGGACTACATTCTTTCCGTCGTCAACCGTTTTCGGAATGTGCCGGGGCTGTGCTGGGACCTGATCAACGAGCCCAGTTTCTCCAATCCCAAGCGGCTGTGGAAAGGAAATACGCCCAACAACGATCCTACGGAAATTGCCGCGTGGCACAAGTGGTTGCAGGAGAAGTATCACGACGCGGCGACGCTGGCGAGCGCGTGGCGAGTGACGCCGGAAGAACTCGGCAGTTTCGACCAGATTCCGCTGCCCACTATTGAGAACCTAACTCATGAGCGCTACGGCGATGCCAACCAGATTCGCGCGCTCGACTACAACCATTTCGCGCAAGACGCCTTCTCCGGCTGGGTGCACACGATGGTTCTGACCATTCGCTCCACTGGAAGCACGCAACTCATCGACATCGGCCAGGACGAAGGCGGCGTCACTGACCGCGTACTGAACCAGTTCTACGCCACCAGCGGCGTTTCTTTTACTACCAATCACACCTATTGGCGCGACGATGGCCTGCTGTGGGATTCCGTCGCCGCGAAGTCCACGGGCATTCCCAACATCGTCGGAGAAACCGGCTACCAGCCCGCGTGGAATCCCGATGGCACCTGGCGCCTGGATGAATTCACCGGCGCACCGCTTCTGGAACGCAAGTGGGCGCTGGGCTTCGCGGCGGGAAACAGCGGCGTCCTGACGTGGGATTGGGATCGTGAGACGGATTTCGGCATATTGCGCAGCGATGGCTCGGTGAAAATCTGGGAAGGCATGCTGAGCGGCGTTGCGCAATTCGCCGCCAAGGCCGCGCCCTACGCCACAAATCTAGTTTCGCCGCAGGTGGCCATTGTTTTGCCGCAATCGCTGCAGCTTTCCGTGTTCAATGGGATGGCGCTCGATGCGCAGAAAGCTTCCGTGCGCGCGCTCTATCAATATGCACGTGGCGAAGCTTATGCCGTCGGCGAATATCAAACATCGCGGCTTGGCAATCCCAAGCTGATCATTCTTCCTTCGCCGCTCGCGCTGGATTCCGCAGCTTGGGAAGACATCCTCACCAAAGTGCGGACTGGCAGCGTGCTGCTGGTCAGCGGGCCGTTCGACCGCGATGCGCATTTCCATTCCGCCGGCCGCCGCGAGGAGATCGCATTGCCCTATGAAGACGCCATGCTCACCACCCGCGAATCCCTGCTGCAGTGGCCCGAGGGCCAGGCGCGGCTCACCTTCGGCGGAGACCGGACCACCTACCTTGACCGCGCCGTTCTTTCCGGCAACGCCTCCTGGGCGGAAAAATCCATCGGCAAGGGCAAAATCCTGGTGGCGGCATTTCCGCTGGAATTGAACGACAACCTGGAAGCCATAGGCAGCGTGTATCGCTATGCCCTGAAGGTCGCCGCCGTCATGCCAACGTATACCGCAGCGGTCAACGATCCCGGGATACTGATCTGCCCCACGCAATTCACGCACGCCACACTTTACGTGCTCACTTCGGAATCCACAGGGCGCGAAGTTTCTTTTCGCGATCAGAAAAGTGGCAAGGATTTCAGCGCGCACCTGGAGCCAGGGCACGGTGCGCTCCTTCTAATCGGCGAAGACGGTGCCATCATCGCTTCGTACAACTGGCCCGTGCATTAGCGGCTAGGGTTGGCCAGCGGTTGCCCTACGCTGGGGCAGCAGCCAAGTCAATGAGGGCGCGCGCGGGCGAGTTTGCGCTGGTAGAAGAAGGAGACGGCGAGGAGCGCGGAGCCCAGGATGAAGAAGGAAAGGATGCGATAGGCGCGGGCGAGGAACGAGAGATCGTAGAGAAATACTTTGGCGACCACGATGCCGAGAAGAAAGAGGGCTTGCCAGCGGAGAAGCGGTGAATGGCGTTGGATGCCGAGCACAAGCAAGAGCGCAGCGTAGCAGGTCCAGAAGATGGAGATGGAGAGGTGCTGCGCGAGGTAATGATCCCGGCCGGCGGCGATGCGCCCGAAGAGATCCCAGAATTCCAGGCTGAGGGCGAAGAGGGTGAAGAAATTTGTGGCAATGGCGAGGCATGCCGATTCCGCGCGATGGTGAGTCTGTTCCGTATGCGATGAATCGCGCGCGGACCAAAGCGAGAAGCCGAGACAAGCGATAAGGAGGAGGTAGCTGCCGAATCGCGCATTAAAGAGAAAAGTGCCCGCCTCGGGTGGCTCTTCGAGCAGACGGAACGCAGTGATGACAAAGAGAAGATAGCCCACGGAACGAAGCAGCGGGCCCAGCGTGCGGAAACCGATCCAGACGAGTGCGGCACCCTCGACAGCGAACGCCAGCGTGATGGCGTTGTGCTCCAGGCGAATCGGAATGGCGAGCGTGAAAAAAGAGACAGCCAGCAACGTGTAGATCATTCGGGGCAATGCTGGCGCGGACGCGCCGGACTCTGGCAGCAGGCTGACGACAAGCAGGTGGGCGCCGGCGAGCGCAAGGAAAAGTAGCGTGAGCGGCCAGCGGTCTTCGGGCCACAGGAGAACGTAGAGACTCACGCCGTACACCAGGGCATTGGAGAAAGCTAGCAGTAGATCCATGCCGCGGAGTTCGAGTTGGCGAAGCGCCCGGACGATGGGAAGGACGCTGTAAAGGAAAAAGAACAGAGTGGCGAATACAAGCGTGCTGGCAAGAAAGCCCGCGCGCGAGTAAAAGGCGTCGTACCACTGCCAGAAATAAAGTTGCGTGCCGACGAAAGCGAGCGGAACGAGGAGTTGCCAGTTCTTGCGCCAGATGATGAAAAGCGCGGCGGCACCGAGGCATAGGAGATAGCTGAAGAGGATAAGTTGCTCGTTTTTGCCGCTGCTCACCAGCGCGGGCGTTAGCAATCCGCCGAGAAGCGAGAGGAAAGCGATACGCGGGGAGTTTCGCCGCAAGGCCAGCGCCGCCATGATGATGGTGACGAGAACAAGAGCGGCGAAACCCGTGCCGCGGCTGAACAGCGTGTAATATTGGCAACCCGCCCACACGGAAACGAAAAGTGTCGCTTCGCCAAGCCCCGCGATGCCTTCGGCGAAGTACGAGTAGCCGCGCGAGAGCAGCCACTGGCTCCAGGGAAGCATGAGCGCGCCCAGAAAAATCCCGATGGTGACGCGGCCGGCGGGGCCGATCCAATGATTGTCAAAGGCGAGTTTCAGGAAGTAGGAAACGGCAAAGAGCAGAGCGATGATGCCAATGCGGTTGAACCAGCGGCCACCGATGAGGGCTTCCAGATCGGCGGGAGAAGATTGCGGCGGAACGCTCAGGGAAGGCCGCGGCGCAGGAACCGGAATTACGCGTGGCGCAGAAGGGGCCGGTGGCGGAGTGAAAGTTTCCTTCGCGGGTTGGGGAGAAGGAACCGGTGGCACGGGCGCAGCAAGAGGAGGTGGCGTAGGTTGCGTCGAAGTTTCGCAAGGCGGAGGAGGCTCAGAGGGCGCGGCGTTGACGATTTTCTGGAGTTGCGCGAGTTTCTGCTCGAGTTGCTGGAGGCGGGAAGCCAGTTCGTTTGGAGGAAACGTTTTGAGCAACGATTCCAGGCGGTTAACGGCGCTATAGGCGATGAAAGCAACTACCGAGCCGGCAAGGAAGAGCGGGATGAGAATGAAATACAACTGATACATGATGGAAGGGCTCGAGCGGATTTAAACACAGATTGTAGAAGACGACAACGAATTACCCAGGATACTGTTGGCGTGACGAAAGAACATTCTGCATGGCAGGCAAGTTGCGCTATTGTTTTGGATGGCCAGGCGGACATTGGAAATGCAGGACGCAGACTTCATAGAAAAGGAAGATGGAGCCCATGGAATATTTGCTGAAGACAGAGCCGTCGGAATATTTATTCGCGCAATTGGTGAAGGATGGAGAAGTTGTATGGGATGGCGTGACGAATGCCACCGCAGTGATGCATCTGCGCGCGATGAAACCGGGCGACCGCCTGGTGATTTATGAAACGGGAAAAGTAAAGTGCGCGGTGGGCACCGCCGAAGTTGTATCCGTGGACGCGAGCAACGCGAAGAACCCGGTGGTGAAGATTCAAGCAGGGAACGCGCTGGGCAAGCCCGTGTCGCTGGAACAAATCAAGAAAAACCGCCTGTTCAAGGATTCACCCCTGGTAAAGATGGGCAGATTGTCGGTGGTGCCGCTGACGCCCGCGCAGTGGAAGGCGCTGGTGGAAGCGTAGGCAATGAAAGGAAGCAGACGCACCCTGAAGAAACTACCAAAATTGTGACAACACGGGTCCGCTCAGAAACAAAATTCCACTTCAGAAATAATTTCACTTCATGAGAAATCATGCAATATGATGGGCGCGGATGTGATTCAGCGCCATTGATCCGCGAAACACGCTCAATCGCGGAGGGTTTTCCTCGAGCTGGCGCTGCAAGGAGCGGAAATGCGAGTTCGTTTTCTTTTGTTGGTGATTGTAGTGCTTTGCTGTTTGTATACGCCCGCCGTGATGTCCCAGCAGGTTGCGGCCACTCCCCCGATGGGCTGGAATAGCTGGAACCATTTTGCGGAAAAGGTGAACGACGCGGTGGTGCGCGCCGCCGCGGATGCGTTGGTTTCCAGCGGCATGCGGGACGCCGGGTACGTCTACGTGAACATTGATGACACCTGGGAAGGGAAGCGCGACGACAAGGGTTTCATCCATTCCAACGAGAAATTTCCAGACATGAAGGCGCTGGCCGACTACGTTCATGCGAAGGGCTTGAAGCTGGGAATTTACTCTTCGCCGGGACCCAAGACCTGCGCGGGTTTTGAGGGCAGCTACGGGCACGAGGAGCAGGACGCGCAAACCTATGCCGCGTGGGGAATCGATTACCTGAAATACGATATGTGCAGCCTGGGCGAGATCCTGGCCAAGACTGGCGGCAAGGCCGAATTTCGCCAGGGCATGCTGGATGCTTACAAGAAAATGCACGCCGCGCTGCTGAAAACCGGTCGCCCCATCATCTTCAGCCTTTGCCAGTATGGCTTATATAAAGTCTGGCAGTGGGGGCCGGAAGTGGGCGGAAATCTTTGGCGCACCACGGGAGATATCAACGACAACTACGGCCGCATGGCGGAAATCGGCTTTGGCCAGGCCGGACTAGCGAAGTATGCCAGCCCGGGCCACTGGAACGATCCCGACATGCTGGAAGTGGGAAACGGCGGGATGAAACCGGGCGAGTATCGCACGCACATGAGCCTGTGGGCGATTCTGGCCGCGCCGCTGCTGGCGGGCAACGACCTGAGCAAGATGACTTCGGAGACGGTGGCGATGCTGACGAATCGCGAAGTGCTCGCTATCGACCAGGACAAAGCGGGAGAGCAGGGCGATCGCTTCTGGGCGGAAGGCCCCTACGAAATCTGGGTGAAGCCGCTGGCCGACGGCTCGAAGGCCGTGGCGCTGTTCAACCGCTTGGATGAATGGGCCGGACCAGCGACGATGAAGGTGAACTTTCGCGACCTGGGATTCACCGGCGCGGTGAAAGTGCGCGATGTGTGGAACGCGAAAGATTTAGGCTCGCTGGAGAACTATGAAGTCGAGATTCCAGCGCATGGCGTGGTGCTGCTGCGAGTCAAATAGCGTCGCCGGAACCGCTCTTCCCGAGCGGGCTGTCGTGCCGCACCAACATTCATAGAGGATTTTCTAGGAGCCGGGTGAACTCTGGTCAGTAGACGCCGGGGACGAGGCGTTTCGTGGATCTACTGTACGCCGCGTAATCTTCGCCGAAAGCCTGGGCCAGAGCTGCTTCCTCGACGTGGATGCGGTAGAGAAGCGCAATCGTGGGCAGCACCAACACGATGGCGAAGCTGATCCAATTGCGGGAGTGCAGGCCGACCGCAAGAAACGCCAGCAACAAGCCGAGATAAGAAGGATGGCGGACAAAACGATAGAGTCCCGTGCGAACAATCTGCTGCGAATGCTGAATCGCCACGTTGGCGCTGAAGGATTTGCCAAGCGTGAAGATCGCGGTCCAGCGGATGGCCAGGGCCACGGTCAGCACAATCACGGCGGCGATTTTTAGCGCGTGTGTGCCGCCGAACATATTCGGCCGGGTGGCTTCGCTGATCCACTGGCACGCCGTAATGGGACTGAAAATGACGATCCACAGAATGATCAGAGAGCCGCAGTCCTGCACTTTTCCGCCGCTGCGCTTGGTGCGAGTCACAATGGCAACAAGAATTTCCGAGGCAAACCAGCCCCAGAAAAGTACCTGCCAAAAGAGCGATAGCGTCATCGTGATGCCAGGGGCAAACGCTGAGGTGTGTTTGGATCGCCCGGTTGCAGCAAGTCCCACTTGTTCCCGTAGAGATCCTCGAAAACGGCGACGATGCCGTAGGATTCATGGCGCGGAGCTTCCAAAAATTTTACGTCGGAGGCCTGCATCAGGCGATAATCCCGCAGGAAATCATCGGTCTGAAGAAACAAAAAGACGCGGCCGCCGCCTTGCTTGCCGATTTGCTGGACTTGTTCGGGAGTATCCGCTTGCGCCAGGAGCAAACTTGTGCCGCCAGAGCCAGGGGGAGCAACAACGAGCCAGCGTTTGCCGCCGGGGCGCGGCGTATCTTCAATGACGCGGAAGCCAAGGGCTCCGGTAAAGAAGGCCAGCGCTTCCTCGTAATCGCGAACCAGCAACGTAACGTGAGCCAGCGATTGCGGCATGATTCGCAATTATCTCACAGCGGCAAGCGCGCCGCCAAAAGCAGCGTCGTACTTCTGCCTCGAGTAAGCGCCCCAATAATCCACACCAAGCTCTCATTTCGGGTTAATCTGTCGAACGGCAACGCTACGAACAAAAATGGAGACATCGCTTCACATCGCGGCCGCCGCACCGGACGACTATGAATGGTGCGCCCGCGTGATGGCTTCGAACGAGCCCTGGATTACGCTGCGCCGCGATCTCGAGGCATGCCGCGCGGCGCTGGTGCGTCCGGGCACTGAGCTTTTTGTTGCCCGTGAAAAGGAGCGCCCGGCCGGTTTCATTCTGCTCGCCTCCTACGGTCTGGCGGGATCGCCTTACATCGCTTCCATCGCGGTTGCGGAGGAGGCGCGCGGGCATGGTGTCGGCTCACAACTTCTGCGCTTCGCCGAAGAGCACTTTGCCGGACGCGGACACATCTTCCTGCTCGTCTCGTCGTTCAACCCGGGTGCACACCAGCTCTATCGCCGCCATGGGTACGAGTTCAGTGGCGAGCTCAAGGATTACGTCGTGCCGGGCCACTCGGAACTCATCCTGCACAAAAGGCTCCCATGAGGGCGGTCCCTGCGACGGCGCCTCCACTGGCATCCGCGAGTAAACGCCTCGTGCTGCTACTGATGGCCGTGACTTCCGCCGGATATGTGTGCCGCGTGGCCGTAACCGTGGTGGCTCCCAACATGATGAGGGACTTCGGGCTGACCCAGGCGCAAATGGGGACGGTGTTCAGCGCGTTTCTGCTCGGGTACACCTTGTTTCAAGTGCCCTCGGGAGGACTGGCGGACCGAGTCAGTGCGCGCAATATCTTCCTGGTCCTTTGCACGGGATGGACGGTGCTAACCGCTCTAACGGGATTGGTCGGATGGCGCGGGTTCGGTCTGGCCTTGGCGATTCCGCAACTGTGGTTCATCCGCGCCATGTTTGGCGTAATCGCCGCGCCCACGTACCCCACGTCGGGCAGGACCATCGCCATCACTATTCCGCCGCGCTTGCAGGCGCGGGCTAACAGCCTGGTGCTGGCGAGCGTGGGCGTGGGATCGGCGATCACGCCGCTGCTGCTGGCTCCCATCACCAGCCACTACGGATGGCGCACGGCGTTAGGCGTTGCGGCTTCACTCAGTGCGGCTGCCGGGTTGCTGTGGTGGCGGTTCGCGCCACGGCAGCATCATTCACACAGTAGTTCAAATGGAAATGAGATAACCGCGACGCCCGTTGGTGCCGGATCATCGAACACGTCCGCTCAACCTTTGCGCTCGCGAAGTTTCTGGTTCCTCTCCGCCAGCTATCTACTGCAGGGCTATCTGGGATACATCTTCGTCTTCTGGTTCTACCTCTATCTGGTCCAGGTGCGCCACTTTGAAGTGCTCAAGGCTGCCAGCTTCACCGCGCTGCCATGGATAGCCACCATGTTCGCCATCCCGCTCGGCGGTGTTTTCTCAGACGCGGCAGTGATCCGGTGGGGCGCGAGCTGGGGGCGCCGCATCGTCCCGCTCGTAGCCCTCTGTGCCGCGGCCGTCTGCCTTGCGATTGGCGCGCGTACTCCAAGTCCGCTGGTGGCCGTGGCCGCACTCACGGCGTGCACCGTGCTGGTGCTGTGCACCGAGGGCCCCTTCTGGGCAACGATGACGCAACTTTCCGGTGAACGCAGCGGCATCGCGGGCGGCACGATGAACTTTGGCAGCAACCTTGGAGGCATGGTTTCGCCTGCATTCACGCCATGGCTGGCGGAGCGCATCGGCTGGGAGACAGCATTGTCGCTCACCGCAGGACTAGCGTTGATGGCGGGATTGTTGTGGCTAGGCGTGCGCGTCGAGACCAAAGGAGAGTGAAATACCGACAGAGTCTCTGGCGTTGTATGATGAGAAAGCAGCCCGATAAGGTCTCCCAAAATGCTAAAGCCTTCCCTCCTTTTCCTACTTATCATCACCTCCGCAACTCTCTGTCAGGCCGCGCGTGTCGATTACCAGATGGACTGTGACCTCGGCAAAGGCGCAACCCAAACAAGGGAAGCTAATGGTTACACGGTGGTGCTTACGCCTACTGAAGGAGTGTGCCGAGTCTCCATTCTAGACGCGAACAAGCAACAACTATTTCGCTTCGGTTCAACTGGTATTCAGGTCTATGTTGGCGTGGGCGTCACAACAGATGGAGGCCCAAACGCCATAATCCAAGAAGATACAATTCACCCGTACAAATTATTCATCGTGTCTCTCGGAGAACACCCACGCTTAGTAAAGGTGCTCGAAAATCTATACGGCTTCTGGCTTCAGGACGACTGTGGGGGGAGAATCAGAATTTGGACTTCAGATGGCGGTTTTCAGAAAGACCCTGATTTGAACCAGGTCTACCATGGTCTTCTCTTCGCTCCAGATGTTGTCTTTGAAATAGAAGGGGAACGATTGGTCGACGCAACCCCCGTGTGCCGCGTATATTTCGACGAAGAAATAAAGTCCTATCGATCAAAGTTATCCCAGTCGAAGATCCAAAAGTTCCGGACCAATCGTATTTCGGACGACTTTCAGCGGGGGGAAGTAACGGGTAAGGTTCTGAAAATTGTATTTTGGTATTTGTACACCGGCCGCGAAGCGGAAGCCAAGCAAGTCCTTCAACAAATGTGGCCGAAGAATGACATCGACCGGATTTGGCAATCAATCCTGCGAGAGCGTTCCGAGGGCGTACTCAAAAACATAATTCAAGTTCATTGACTCAATGATGAGCTGCGCAATCGCGGGCCGGCGCACCGCCAAAAAGTGGAGTTTGCTTGTTCGGGCTGCGGGAGCGGTCCTATAATTGATTGTTCCAAACCAGGAGGCAGCGACGCCATGGCAACTGCAAAAGCGAAACTGAAGGTGCGGGAATTCACGAACGAGCCATTTATCGATTTTTCCACTGCAACAAATCGAAAAAAGATGGAGCAGGCGCTGGCGAAAGTGAAATCGGAGTTTGGGCGCGAGTATCCAATGTGGATTGGCGGGAAGCAGGTGATCACGACGAGCAAGCGGAAGTCCACCAACCCTTCGCGGCCTTCGGAAGTGATTGGCGTGTTCCAGGATGCGTCGAAGGAACAGGCGATCGAGGCCATTGAGGCGGCGAACAAATATTTCGATGTGTGGAAGAAGGTGCCGGCGCAGCAACGAGCGAAGTATCTATTCAAGGTGGCGTCCATCGTCCGCTCGCGGAAGTTCGAGTTGGACGCGCTGGTCTGCTACGAGGTGGGGAAGACCTGGTTTGAAGCCGAAGCGGACATCGCGGAGACCATCGATTTTTGCGAATTTTACGGGCGCCAGATGCTGCGCCTGGGCCAGCCGCAGAAGTTGACGCCAATGCGCGGCGAGCGCAACTACCTGGTGTACATCCCGCTGGGCGTGGGCGTGGTGGTTCCCCCGTGGAATTTCCCGTGTGCGATCATGGCGGGGCTGGTGGTGGCGTCGCTGGTCACCGGGAATACCGTGGTGCTGAAGCCGGCTTCGGATGCGCCGACGATTGCCGCAAAGTTTGTGGACATTCTGTTCGAAGCGGGAATTCCCAGGGAAGCAGTCCAGTTTGTGACCGGGTCCGGCGCGGCGGTCGGCGATACGATCGTGCAGCATCCAAAGACGCGCTACGTCGGGTTCACTGGCTCGAAGGAAGTGGGCTTGCACATCGCGGAACTTGCCGCGAAGCCTTCGCCGGGGCAGATCTGGATCAAGCGCACAGTGCTGGAAATGGGCGGCAAAGACGGCATGATCGTGGACGAAGAGGCCGACATTGATTCAGCAGTGGAAGGCACGGCGCAGGCCGCGTTCGGCTATCAAGGGCAGAAATGCTCGGCGTGCTCGCGCGTGATTGTCAGCGAAAAGGTGTACGACACGTTTCTGAACAAGCTGGTCGAGCGCACGAAGAAAATCAAGGTTGGACCCAGCGACAATCCGGACAACTACATGGGTCCGGTGATCAACGAAACGGCGATGAAGGGAATTCTGGACTACATCGAAGTTGGCAAGAAGGAAGGGCGCTTGCTGACGGGCGGCAAACGCGCGCCCGGCGATGGCTACTTCATCGAGCCGACGATTATCGCGGACGTGGACCCGAAAGCGCGGCTGGCGCAGGAAGAAGTCTTCGGGCCCGTGCTGACGGTGATTAAGGCGAAAAACTTCGACCATGCGATGGAAATCGCAAATAACACGGAGTTTGGGTTGACGGGGTCGCTGTACTCGAAGAATCCGAAGAAGATTCGCCGCGCGGAGGAGGAATTCCACGTCGGCAATCTGTACTTGAACCGGAAATGCACGGGAGCGATGGTGGGCGCGCATCCCTTCGGCGGATTCAACATGAGCGGGACGGACTCCAAGACCGGCGGGAAGGATTATTTGCTGCTGTTCCTGCAGGCCAAGGCCGTGGCGGAGAAGGTGAAGTAAGGGTCCCCCCAGGCAAAAACTTACGCAGAGTTCACACAGAACACAGAGTTCGCAGAGAAGAACAAAGAGGGCGGATGAAGAATCCGCCCTTTTTTATTCTGCGGTGGCCGGAGCTTCTTTGCTAGAGACCATCTTTAGCACACGGTAGACGGGATAGCTGCAGGCCAAGGCGATGAGCGTGAAGACGCTGTTGGTGCGGTCTTCGCGGATGGCTTCGATGAGGAAGCCCACCGAGCCGAGAAGCGCGAGTGCGGTGGTCCAGGGATAGCCCCAGGCGCGATAGGGGCGCGGCAGTTCGGGATCGCGGGCGCGCAACAGAAACATCGAAATGAACGAGAGGAGATAGTTAGTGACAAAGAAGAAGGCGAGCATGGCGATGACGCGATCAAAGCTGAAAACGGCAAAGGCTACGGCGACCAACGCGCTGAGCAGCAACCCGAGCGTGGGTGTGCCGCCTTTATTGATGCGCGAAACACCGTGGAAGAAGAGGCCATCGCGGCTCATGGCATAGATGACGCGCGCGCCCATCAGGTGCAGGGCGTTGATGGTGCTGAACAACGCGACAACCATGATGGAGCGGAAGACGGTGTCGCCATGCGGGCCGAAGACGCGCTGCGCAGCCAGCCCAAGAGAGAAATTGTTGCCGGCAATATCGCTCATCGGCAGTACGTAAAGAACGGCGGCATTGATGAGGAGATAGATGACAACGATGGAAAAGAGGCTGGCGAAGATGGCGCGCGGCACGAGGTAGCCGGGATTTTTGATTTCGTCGCCGAAGTAGATGACCCCGTCCCAGCCGTCGTAGGTGTAGATGGTGGCCTGAATTCCGAAAAGGATAGCGGTGATGAGGGCGGCGCCGACGGGAATGACAACAGGAGCCGCGGCTTTCGCAAGTGGGCCAGCTTCGGCGGCGTGACGCGCGTGGCCACCGAAAGAGAAGCAAGCAATGACCATGACGAAGAAAGCCAGGCCCTTGAGAACGGTCGTGAAGTTTTGCACCTTGCTGCCCATGCTGATGCTTTTCCACTGCAGCACCGCGAAGAGAACGATCACAGAAACAGCGGTGACTTTGATGCGCAGGGCGCCGTCCAGGAGAGGAAAGATGTGCGCCATGTACTCGCCGACAACAATCCCGATCGCGCCAGTGGAACCGCAGGTGGAGAGCCAGTCGCTCCAGCCCACGACGAAGCCGGCATAGTCGCCCAGGGCGCGGCGCGAAAAATTGTACTGCCCGCCGCTTTTGGGGATGGCAGAGCCGAGTTCGGCAAGTTGAAAAGCGCTGACAAGGGCGTAAAAAGCGCCGCCAAACCAGACGCAGAAGTACAGCCAGTGATTGGGCAGCCGCGCGGCGATGTCGCCGGGAGTTCGCACAATGCCTGCGCCGATGGAATTGCCCACGGCCACAGCGATGCCGAAGCCCACGCCGAGAATTTGCAGGAGCTTGCCGCGCTCCTTGCGGATGCGAACAGCAGGCGCGGTTTCCATTGTGGATGAAGTGTCAGCGGTCGGCGGCAAAATGAGGTCTCAAGATCCTTGGGCAGCAGGCGCCATCATACGTTTGTGTGGGGAAAAAGCAAACTGGAAATGAAACGGTGTGTCAGCTCGTTTGCGGGATGCGGCGATTGCCGGAATCGTCGGCGAGTTCGAGAGCGAGTTCACAGCGCGAGGCGGGCGCACCGAGATGGATAGAGGCGCAATCATTGACAATCCAGTCCGCGCCTTCGGCAAGAAGCTCCGGATCGTGAGAGGTCGTGCGGACTGCCAGGACGCGGCAGCCGGCGGCTTTGCCGGAGCGAACGCCGGAAGGAGCGTCCTCGACCACGATGCACCGGGCCGGAGGAATGCCGAGCGCGGCCGCGCCCTTCAGGTAAGGCTCAGGATCAGGCTTGCCATGCTGGATGTCGCTGGCCGTAACCATGTGGCGAACAAAGTGAAGAAGGCCGGCGGCACGGAGACGCACTTCAGCGAGTTCGCGAACAGCGGACGTGACCACGGCGAAGCTGTCCGCCGGGAGTTGCCCGAGCAATTGAGCGGCGCCGGGTAGCGCGACGACGTCAGCGATGTCGGCGATTTCGGCTTGCTGCATCCGAAGGTCTTCAGCAAGGTGGGCCTCCGGGGAGGCGCGCGGCAGAAGTTCCTGAATGCTGACCAGACTGGGCCGGCCGTGGGCATGCTGAACGACTTGCTTGGGGTCGAAGCCGTGCTTGACGGCCCAGGCACTCCAAACGCGAGCCACCGCAGGGGTGGAATCCACCAGCACACCGTCCATATCGAAGAGCAGGGCAGAGCAGAGGATACGAGTCATCGGGCACCAGTGTAACGAAACAATTATTGTGGCGTGAAAATGAATTGAGGGGAAGGCCAGGAATGCGGAATTTACTTCGCTAGCAGACCCACCGAGACTCGCAGATTGTAGCGCCGCCATCTTGGCGGCGATTTCCCTCGCCGGCAAGATGCCAGCGCTACCTGTGAAACGTTGCTATGTTGATATGCAGAGTAAAGTTCCTCATTCCTGTAGCGTTCAGGACTTGGAGGCCCTCTGCCACAGGCGGAAGCCGCCGAGAAAGGCATTGCCATTGCTCCCGAGCCGCGCGCCGGGGGGAATGCCTTTCAGTTTCTTGCTGTTGCCGCCGCCGAGGACGACGTAATCGGCTTCCAGCGCGGTCTTCAGTTTCTCGACGACTTTCGCCACATGCTTGCGCCATTTCTTTTTGCCAAGACGTTCGATGCCGCGCAAGCCCAGGTAGTCTTCGTAGGTTTTGCCCTTGCGGTAAAGCAAGTGAGCCAGTTCCATGGGCTCCAAAATGCCGTCAACAATCATGGCCGAGCCAAGCCCCGTGCCCAGGCCGAGAAAAAGCATGGAACCGCCCTCGTAACTCCCGAGGGCCTGCATCGCGGCATCGTTGATCACTCGGACGGGGAGCCCAAAGGCTTTCGAAAAATTGAAACCTATCCAGCCGTCGCCGAGGTTGTGAGGCTCGCGCAGCGCATGGCCATTGATGATGGGGCCGGGAAAGCCGAGGGTGATGCGGTCGTAGTCCCAGTCGCGGGTGGCAGTTTTGACCAGTTTGACCATCTTGTCAGCCGTCAGGTCAGGGCCGGAGTCGAATTTTCGCGGCGCCGATTGCCCCGAAACAAGCATCTTTACATGCGTGCCACCAACATCAACGACCAGGATCTTGTGGGATTTTGTTTTTCCGGTTGGCGCCATTGCCGATCCTTGAAATGGGGAGAGCGTGCCAGCAGAATTCAAAGCGAATCACGATTCCGCCTCAGCCTGCGCCTTTCCCGCCGCCGAAGTCAATAGGTTCGCTAGTCGCGTGAGGAAAACGCAAAGCTGCGGCCAGCCGCTGTTCGAGATGCAGAAAATGAAGCTGGAAAATTGAGAGAAAAAGTAGACGCAAAATCAATTTGGGGTGGGAGATGGGATTTGAACCCACGACTTTCGGTGCCACAGACCGACGCTCTACCAGCTGAGCTACTCCCACCACTCGTCTGTAGTTTAGCATGACCACGGAGGGCGGGAAAACTTGCCGATTGCGCGTTTGGTGGCGTGGTGGAAGGATATCAGCGATCAGATATCAGATATCAGGAAGCAACGGCAAGTGACCAGCGACCGGGAAGCAAAGCCAGGGAGCACTCCGAGAGCAGCGGGATGCCGAGCGCAACTCCGGGAGGGCTTTTGGGTTAGATAGCCTGAAGGCAGATTTGGAGAGAAGAGGAGGTACCGGAACCCTTTCGCATTGGATAGACCATCCAGCAAAGAGAGCCGGGGAATTGGGGAAAGCGATGAGATACCTAAAATACGTGGTTTTGCTGGGAGTTCTTCTGATGGGCGCGAGCTACGCGCAAGCGCAAGTTCGCGTGGGAGTTGGAGTAGGAGTCGGCCCGGTGTACGCCGGGATCGGCGCCGCCCCTGTCTGCGATTATGGTTACTACAGCTATTACCCGTACGCCTGCGCGCCATACGGCTACTATGGGCCAGACTGGTTCGTCGGCGGCGTGTTTATCGGCGCAGGCCCCTGGTATCACGGCTGGGGCGGTCGCGGCTACTATGGCCGGCCCGGCTGGGCCTACGGTCGCGGGGGATATGGCTATAGGGGCGGATACGGCGGCTTCCGGGGAGGTTACGGCAATCGCCCAGGCTATGGTGGCTATAGGGGCGGTGCGGCTCGCGGCTATGCCAGAGGCGGGTTCCACGGCGGTGGCGGTTTTCATGGCGGCGGTGGCTTCCACGGGGGAGGCGGCTTCCACGGCGGAGGTGGTGGCTTTCACGGTGGTGGTGGCCACGGAGGAGGCGGCTCTCATGGTGGTGGCGGCCACGGCGGCGGCCACAGGTAATTTGCATCAGGTCATAAGTTAGAAAAGGAACCGGCTGGCAGCAAGCGCTGCCAGCCGGTTTTTATACGGTACCGACCCTGCTGCAATCCATCTCGAAATGATCCCCATCCCACGATCCTCCTACTTCTTGGTCACCGGTAGCCGACAACTTTATCACCCTGCCCTGCCTTTCTCTTTCCTCCTGCTCGCCACCCGCCACTCGCCACTGCTTTTGCTTCCTGCTTCCTGATATCTGATAACCGACAGCCGATATCCAACCGCCCAGGTAAGCACCCTTGTCGTGTCTACTCTTAACGAGGAGGAAACGCGGGTCTGCACCCAGCCAAAACGGGACACTGGAGTTGGTAAAATGGGGCAGGGAAGCGTGTCCCCGCGCATGAACCCGCAAGCATCAGATCGTCTCCATTTCGAGCTGCAATTGGCCTACGCGCGGCCCGTGGTCGCGATGCTGGCGGTATTGTGCCTGATGGAGATGCGGCCCGCGCGGGAAGTGGAGCGGACACTCTCGTTCCTGATCGCCTACTTCGTTGCGGCCATCGTGATTGTGCTGCTGGAGCGGGCCCTGCGGCGCTACAACTGGCGGCTGCCTCTTCTCTGCGACATCCTGGTGCTGGTTGTCTTCCTATACATCTCGCCGGAACTCCTTCCCGCATGGTTCCTGCTCTTTTTCGTGGCATTTGCAGCGGCCTACAGGTGGAACCTGCGTTTTTCCTGCTTCCTCTGTTTCAGCTTGTTGCTGCTGGGTTTTGCGCTGGACATGCACCGCGGAGCGCAATCCGCGCAACCACGGGACTTGCTCTATTTAATCTCGTTTTTTGCGGCCTCCTTCCTGGGAGCCGCGGGGATGGCGCTCCTGGGAGAGCGCAACCGGCGTTTTGCCGCGCAGCAATCGTTCCTGACGCGTGTGGCAAACACAATGCACGTGGACCTGGGGCTGGCGGAATCGCTGCGGCTTCTGCTGGAAGAATTGTGCGCGGAGTTTCAGACCGAGGGAGCGTTGCTGGCGTTTCGCGACGTTGATCTGGAGCGTATCTTCCTCTGGCAACTGAAATCCGGCGAAAGCGAGCGGCTCTCTCCCGAAAATCTTCCCCTGACGCGCGCGGACGGTTTCCTGCTGGACGATATGGAAGCCTCGCTGTGCTGGAACTTGGTGACCGGGCGTGGTGTGGGATTTGGCTGGGACCGCCGGAACGGGGAGGCGCTGAAAAACGTGCCGCGCGTGCCAGGACCGACGCTGCAGGAATTCGGGATCAAGAATTTTCTGACCGTGGCATTTGATCAGGACGAACATCCAGTAGGGCGGCTGTTCCTGTTAAACCGCAAGCCGGGACACCCGGGATTCTCGAAAGAAGATCTGGCATGGTTCGAGCGCATCGCACAGCACGTAAGCGTTTCGATTGAAAGCGTCTTTCTGCTCCGCCACCTGCGAGCGCGGGCCATTGAGGCGGAGCGCTCGCGAATTTCGCGCGATTTGCACGATGGGATCCTGCAAACGCTTTTGAGCATCGAGATCCAGATTGATGTGTTGCGGCGAAAGGTGTCCACGCAACCCGAGCAGGTGGAAGCGGGTCTGACTTCGCTGCAACAGACGGTACGGAACGAGGGCGGAGAGTTGCGGCACCTGGTGACGGACCTGCGTCCACTACGGGTGCAATCAGCCGACATGGTTGACCTTATGAGAGGGTTCGCCGAGCGTTTCCGCAACGAGTCCGGATTAGCCTTGGATTTGTTGATTGATTCGGCCGAATTGCACGCCCCGGACAGGGTGTGTAGAGAGCTTTTCCAGATTTACCGTGAAGCACTCAACAACATAAAAAAGCATGCCAAGGCTTCCCATGTCGTGGTAAAACTGTCGCAGGACGATAGTCGGCTCGCTCTGGTGGTGGACGACAACGGCGAGGGGTTCAGCTTTGCCGGACGTTTCACGGGGGATGAGCTCGACCGGCTGCGGTTGGGTCCTATTTCCATCAAGGAAAGAACGCGCACGGTTGGCGGAGTCTTGACCGTGGAATCAAATCCGGGTCATGGTGCGCGTCTGACGATTGAGGTACCGCTCGGCTGATATGGCTAAGACTAAACAGCAGATTCGCGTTTTGATGGCGGACGATCATGCGATCTTCCGCGACGGCCTCCGCAAGCTGCTCGACGGCGACGAGGAGATTACCATTGTCGGCGAAGCGCAGAATGGCGCCGAGTGCATCAAACTCCTTGCAAAGCTCAAGCCCGACATTCTCCTGCTGGACCTGCGCATGCCAGACAAAGACGGGTTGGCGGTTCTGGAAGAGGTGAATTTCGACCAGATGCCCACGCGCGTCATCGTGTTGACCGCCGCGGAAGACGACCGCGACGTTGTGCGGGCAATGCGCTTGGGGGCGCGGGGCGTGGTGCTGAAGCAGTCCGCTACGGACCTGCTGGTCAAGAGCATTCACCGCGTGCACGCTGGCGAGATCTGGCTGGACAACCGCATGACCGCGGAAGTGATGAAGGCGTTCGCGAAATCTTCCGAATCCGGGCCGCGGCGGGAAAAGCCGCTGCTCTCCGACCGCGAGAAAGAAATCGTGCAACTGGTGGCGCAGGGCTTTCGCAACAAGGAGATTGGCGAGAAGTTATTCATCTCCGAGCAGACGGTGAAGAATCACCTGCACAATATTTTCGACAAACTTGGCGTTTCCGACCGCCTGGAACTGGCGCTCTATGCCATTCACCATCGCCTGATTGACCATTCCTGATTCCTCGCCGAGCGAGGGCTCCGTTTCCCGTACACATATCGCTGCAAAGACAGTAATTCGCCGTCACCGCTGCAAAAGCTGTAATTCCGTGTCATCCTGAGCGAAGCGAAGGATCTGCTTTTTGCAGAAGGCCACGGTGCGGCCAGGATTCCGTAGGCCCTGCACGCCAGTCGTCGATGGCCGGGGAAGTCCTGCATACTGAATGAGTTACGGGAGCCATGCTAAAACCACGAAATGAGGGAACCTTCAGAAATTAGGACCTGGGTTTACCCGTTCTAGTACATTGGTACCTTTTTGACCGGGAATGATTTTGAATCCCGAGTTCTATTGTTCCCTGGCCCCACCCCGGCTACACTCGTTCCTTCGAACATGGAGGTTTCCCTTGACCGGGTCCGAGCGCCGCACCACTCAGAGGTTTTCCATGCGGCTGCCGCTTACCGTGAGATGGACAACGGGCGCGGCGGTTGGCGAAACAATGACAGAATCCCGCGACGTCAGCTCCCGCGGGGTTTATTTCTTCCTCTCCAAGGATGTGAAAGAAGGCTCTCCTGTCGAGATTCTGCTGACATTGCCCAATGAAATTACGTTGGCCGGACCGGTGCGCGTGCGCTGCCTGGGGCGCGTGCAAAGGACGGAACCCCGCGATGAAGGTGCCATCGGTGTGGTCGCGGCGATTGAGCGGTACGAGTTTCTGCGCGGCGCCGAAGAGATGTAATTGGCGCGATCGCGCGTCTAGAGATTCAGTACAAGTTCCTTGCTCGCTCACTGCGGAGGCGGGCGGGAATAGCCGGGGTGCCTCGGCCCCTCAGCGGAGCGCCCCGGCAGTTGTTTGTTTGCGGTAGTGCGGCTGGCAAAGTGTTTGGTTCTCAGTCTTCAGTTCTCAGTCCACAGTAAAGCCGCGAAACTTAACCTGCTTGATTTTGTCTTCCAAATCCTCTCTCAGAACAGACTAAATGAGAAGTGTCTTCGTGAATCTCATGCGCGACGGAGCAGGGCGACGCCAGACTCCCATTGTTGCGCCCGCTTTTCATACCACGCGGGAAACAATTTACGCAGGATGCGCATGACCTTCATGGCGCCCGGTTCGCGATTCTTTTGGAAGGCGGTTTGCGCCATCTCCTCAAAACTTACGACCTCCCAACCACGTTCGCGATAGAATTTGCGCCAGTCGGCCGGCGCGAAAGCCATCTTGGCGTTGCCGGCCGCAAGATGTTTTCCCCACTTGTGGTCAATAAAAGCCAGAACCTTAGGCGACACGATTTCAACCAGCCAATAACGGAAATGGGGCTGGGCATGAAGGTCAGCGGCCAGCGCGGTCACTTTGTCCTCGTCAAGATAACCGAGCAACCCCTCGGTCATGGCCGCGATGCACTGCGCGCGCCGGTTGAGTTCAGAGAATAAGCTGCGCCGGCGCACTTCGTCGCCCAGATGCTCGGTGAGAATCTCCAGTTGGCAATGAGGTTTCTCGTCCTGGAGAAGCTGCCGCTTGGGCTCGACGATTTCGGGCAAGTCCACTTCGATCCATTGCAATGTGGATGGCAGAGAGAGCCGATAAGGGCGTGAATCCAGGCCGGCAGCCAGGTTCACAACCATGTCGATTGGCTCGCGCGAAAGCAATTCACTGATGGCGCGGTCAAACAGAAAGGTGCGCAGGGCGATCGCCCATTGATTCTGGTGGAGCTTGCGGCCGATGAGTTCTCCGCGTTCGCCGGCCAGCCGCCGCGCGTAAGGATCGTTGAATAGGCGGTCGGGGCGGTCTGACTCTGTGGCGCGATGGTAGGCGACCCAGCGCGCGGTGTCGGAAATGGAGCGAATGAGTGGTTCCGCCATGGCTTTGCTTCGGAGCATCTTACACGAAAAGTGAGAGCCCTTCATCTGAGCGGCCTTGCTCGTAGCGCAGGGGTGCAGCGCAGCAGAGTGTAGTTCAGGTGTCGCCTGTACTTTGGGTCAGGCGACTTCCCTGGGGCCATGAGCCATGATGGAACCAATCCCGATCCCGCCCGGGGAATCCCACAGGCCTTTTGTTCACCAGGCCATAGGAAAGTGCTATGCCGGATGCGCCGGCGAATCAACACAAGGAAGGGCCCAAGCATCATAGCGTGGGACGCGCGGTCGAGCGTCTGGCCACGCCTCAGGAACTCTCTGAATTTGGAGCGGTTCCGCCCGATCCGGTAATCGAGTCGCAGATTCTGGCGTTGCTGGATGTGCAGATGGCGGAAGGGGAATCGGTGGAAAAACCGGTACAGGATCCATTGTTGGAAACGAAACAAACCAAGAAATCGGCTGAATTGCGGGAGACACAGATTGTCGAAGTGTCGCTGGAACCACGCGCAGCGCAAATGGCGCACACGGGAAGCGGGCCGGGCCAAGTTCCTCCCGATAAAGTGGAGAACGTGGAAACAAGCCCCGAAGAGCCAACTGCCGAAGCGCCGCGGGAATCCCGCACGGTGGGCGCGGACCTGCTGCTTTTTGCGGAAGTGCTCGACCAGCATCGCCAGTGGGTAGAGAGCGCAGGCACCGCGGGCGTGCGGGGAGACTTTGCGGGAGCGGATCTGGCGGGCGCGGACCTGACTGGTGTGAACTTGCAGGGCGCGCAATTGCAAAAGGTGAATCTGCGCGGTGCCGATCTTTCCATGTCCAATTTCCGCGGGGCGAATCTGGTGGAGGCTGACCTGCGCGAAGCGAACCTGTTGGGCGCGGAGTTTTCCGGCGCGAACCTGATGGGCGCGAACCTTTACGGCGCGCAAGGGCTCTGGGCCGGGCGTTTGGGCGGAACAAATCTGTTCGACACGACGCTTCCGGAAGCGGTGGCTGTGCACGATGGCGGAAAAACAATTGCGGAAGCCACGCAATCCGCGCGCGGATTTTACCTGTTGCTCATGGGACTCTGCCTGGCCACGTGCGCGCTGATGGCCATGACCACCGATGTGCGGTTGCTGCTGGATCTTTCCGCAACGCCGACTTCGCAAATCCCGAATATTTTGCCGCTGCAGGGCTTCTATCTGGGAGCGCCGCTGCTGCTGACGGTTTTCTATTTGCGTCTGCAATTCCTGCTGCTGCGTTTGTGGGGAAGCATGGGCGCGTTGCCCGCGGTGTTTCCGGATGGGCAGACGCCAGAAAAGGATGGGCGCTGGTATCTGGTAGGACCGATCCGGCCGCATCTGCAATGGTCGCGAGATCCGCGCTCGCCGATTGCTCAGGTGGAAAGCGTGATGGCGCGGCTGCTGGTGTATTGGGCCGTGCCGGCCGTGCTGTTCTTCTTCTGGCTACGTTATCTGGTGATGCAGGACTATCGCGGCACGCTCTTGCATGTGTTCCTGATTACGCTGGCGAGCGCGGCGGCTTGCGGGACGCCTCGCATCGTAGCGCGTGTGCTGCGGCCGGGCGACTGGAACGATGAGAGCACGCCGCATTTCTTGCACGATGTGCTTTCGGCAATACGCATACCCGTGGCGGCGGGGTTGGTGTTGCTGCTGCTTTCGCTGGGCGTGATTCGGGGACTGCCGGCGGACCCGAACATCAGGCCAGAGGTCGGGCGAGGCGATCCGCGGCGCTGGGCGGCCATTGCATTTCGGGCCGTGGGTTTCCGGCCTTATGCGGATATTACGGAGGAGAGCATCCAGACCGCACCGATAAAGGCTGTCAATGGCGACAGGGGTGCCAGCGATGCGCCAGGGCCGCGGCTGAACGAGATTAATTTGCGTTATGCGCGCGGGTATCATGCGGCGTTTCCGAATGCGCGGATGTGGCGCGCGAATCTGGAAGGCGCAAGCCTTTCGGAAGCGGATTTCCGCAATGTGAACTTGCGTGAAGGGTTGTTGCGGTCGGCGAATATGGACAGGCTGCAGGCCAGCAAGGCGAACCTGGTATCGGCGGACGCACAGGGAGCAAACTTTGCAGGCGCGGATTTTCGGGGCGCGGACATGTCCTACGCAAACCTGGCGGGGGCCATGCTGACCACGGCGAACCTGGATCATGCAACGTTGTACTCGGTGAATTTGCGGCAGGCCAACCTCTTACGCGCGGATTTGTCGCACGCGGATTTGCGCGATGTGAAGGCGGAATTGTCGGTGTTTTCTCTGGCAATGCTCGACCAGACGGATTTCTCCGCGGCCAAACTCGCTGGCGCAAACATGACCGGGGCCCAGTTCAAGGGAACGATCCTGTTGGAAGCAGACATGTCCAAGACGGACTTGCGCGGGGCAACGTTCGCCGGAGCCATCCTGCGGCAGGCGCACCTGGAGGGTGCGAATCTGGAAGGCGCCGACCTGCATGGAGCGTTAGGCCTGGAAGCGTGGCAGGTCTGCTCCACGAAAGGCTGGCGCACCGCGCAGTTGGACCTGGATGTGAAGACGGCGACCGAGCAGATGTGCGGAGCCGCGCAGACTACTCCTCGACAATAACTCATCTCTATTTCAAGTAAGGATCATCTTTCTGAGGGCCCGAGAGTTCTGTGGTCAGTTCGGACAACGCCTTGCGGAATCCCTCGGGTGAGGAGAAGCGGAACGAGCGCGGGTGAAGCGGCTTAAGAATGTCCCTGTAGGGATCGATAGGCTCGAATTTGAAGGAAGTCAGGCGAAAATACACGAACCGGCAATGAGGGCAGTCCTGAGGTT
This sequence comes from Candidatus Acidiferrales bacterium, assembly GCA_963702915.1. Classification (GTDB taxonomy): domain Bacteria; phylum Acidobacteriota; class Terriglobia; order Acidiferrales; family UBA7541; genus Acidiferrum. Next base: position 2,326,515 of record OY969770.1, on the reverse strand, counting down.
GAATGGGCGTCACCGGCGTGTGCGGTGGATACTGCAGATGATGCGAGACGAGCACGACTACGTGATCAAGCGGTTCGTTTCCCGCTCCACAACCGCTGGGATCATTGGCCAGTTGTGCAAGAAAATGACCTGCGAAGGTGGAACGGCTGAGCTGGCTGGTCAACGTCGCCAAATCAATGTGATCAAGGTCAGCTTCATAGAGGTCGTCCTCGAGTTTCCCCCAATTCAGGCTGCCTGCCTCTTGCCTGTCCAGTATGATTCGCATCCGCGACATATCCGTCGCGCTCACACGGACACAGCCGTGTGCGGGCTGCAAGTGCGAGAGCACGCTTCCCATTTCAAGCATGAGTGCCAAGTTTTTGTAGTATTCACGTTGAGAGATTAGCCCCTTGTCTAGAGGGCCCAAGTGGTATGGCAGATCGATTGCATCGGGTTCAGAAAAGTCCATCAGGATATCTACGAGGAGAGGCCGCACACTCGCAATCGGAAGGTGCTCGACGCCCTGCGCCAGAGAGAAACCTCGGTCTTTTATCCGTGGCTGGTCCCTGTTCATGCCCGGAATCCGCAACGGAAACTCAATGGCTGGCAAGCCCTGTGCAAATTCAGGCAGGACATTTCCCTTCACTGCGGGAAAATGCAAATCTCTGTGTTGGACGTTTACAACCCGGTGCGACTTGTCAAAAAGCAAGGCGGCTAGTCTGTAGTTGCCGGGGAATGCATAGAAGGCGGACTGGAAAACAACGAAGCTGAGTGAGTTGGGAGGTGTCGGGGGAACCTCGTAGTCTGTGCTGTCCTCCCCGTCAAACCAGTTGCCTTTCCTGTCTTCCAGCTTGATCTCGACGGTGATATCCTGAATCTCTTTTTCGCGCAAGACGGAACTGTCAATCATGCCACTCACGACCATCCGATAGCGTTGCTGAAATGTAAGCAGGGGGGGCCATACCCAGATCTTCCACGACATGTCCCGGCGATTCGGGCCATTGAGCCACTGCATTATTTCCGGGGAGTTGTTTGCCGCCGATTCCTGCGCCGAAACGGGCAAAACCAAATCCGTTAGCAAGAAAGCGAGGAAGGCTGACAAGAGCAATTTCATGAGGAAAGCTTTCTCACTATATGAGACGCCATGTACGTGTTTTATAGGTACAGCAAAGATAAGTCGTCAGCAGATACAATTCGCCGCGAGTCGCGCAAGCTTGCGTTACCGTTCGTCGCCAAACAGCTTGATGTCCTCGGGGCCTTCGTTGAGCGGCATGATTTCGCGGCCCTGCACAAGCTGCCGCACCTGCTCGACGATGTCCGGATTGGCCAGCGTGGTGATATCCCCAGTATCCATGTGATTGGAAATCGCCGCCAGCACCCGGCGCATGATTTTGCCGGAGCGCGTCTTGGGCATATCCGGCACGATGTGAATGCGCTTGGGCCGCGCAATTTTCCCAATCATGGTTTCGATGGTCGCTGTAACCTTCTCAATGATGGCCTTCTTGGGCAGGACGCCGGGCTTGAGTGATATGTAAATTTCCGGCACGCGGCCCTTCACTTCATCCACGACCGGAACCACCGCGGCTTCGGCAATTTCCTGGATAGTGAGGCAGGCGGACTCCAGTTCCTTGGTGCCGAGGCGGTGGCCGGCAACGTTGATGACGTCGTCCACGCGGCCGAGAATGCGATAGTAGCCGTCGGGAGGTAGCACGGCGCCGTCAGCCGCATAATACGGCCAGTCGCGCCAATCCTTGCTTTGCGGATTCTTGTTGTACTTCTTGTAGTACTGCTCGACGAAGCGGTGCGGATCGCCCCAGATGGTCTGCATAATCCCCGGCCAGGGATTTCGTATGCAAATATTGCCGGCCGCGTGGTCCGAACTGGCTACTTCCTTGCCCTCTTCATCCCAGATGACCGGATAGATGCCCAGGCACGCGGGCCCCGCGCTGCCCGGCTTCATGGGATCGAGCGCCGGTTTGGTGGTACACAGGAAGCCCCCGGTCTCCGTCTGCCACCAGGTATCCACGATAACGGCTTCGCCCTTACCCACCACTTCGTAATACCAGCGCCAAACTTCCGGCTCGATGGGTTCGCCGACTGTAGTCATGTGCTTGAAGCGGTAGTTGTGTTTCTTGGGCTCTTCGGCGCCTGCTTTGCGAAGCATGCGAATCGCCGTAGGAGAAGTATGGAAGATGTTCACGTCCAGGCGCTCCGCGATGCGCCAGGGACGCCCGGCATCGGGAAATTGCGGCACGCCTTCATAAAGGACGGTGGTGGCCGCAAGAGCGAGCGGGCCGTAAACAATATAAGAGTGCCCGGTGATCCAGCCAATATCCGCCATGCACCAGTAGACATCTTCCGGATGAATGTCCTGGTAATACTTGGCGGTCCCGGTGACATAAGCAAGATAGCCACCCGTGCGATGCTGGCAGCCCTTGGGTTTGCCCGTAGTTCCGCTGGTATACATCAGGAAGAGCGGATCTTCGGATTCCATCGAGACGGGCGGGACAACGGCGTTGCGGTAGTCCTTCAGGATGTCGTCAACGAAAAAGTCGCGCTCCATAATCATGGGCGCGTCCGAAGTGTACTTGTGGTGATAGCGTTTCCACACCAAGACCTTGTCAACTACCTGGCCTTCCTTCTTGGCGGTTTCCACGGCGATATCGGCGCTGGCTTTGTGGTCCACCCAGCGGCCGTTGCGATGATAGCCATCCACATAAATCAGCACGCGGCTGCCGGAGTCGGCGGCGCGCAGTCCGCAGGCTTCCCCGGAGAAGCCGCCGAAAACGACGGAGTGAATGATGCCCAGGCGCGCGCACGCCAGCATGGTGATGGGCAGCTCCGGAATCATGGGCATATGGATCGTCACGCGATCGCCCTTTTGCAGACCGGCGAATCCCTGCAGCACCGCGGCGAATTCGTTGACGCGGCGATATAGCTCCTGGTAGGTGATGACGACGTGGTTCTCCTCTTCGGGTTCCGGCACAAAGATCATCGCGGCCTTGTTTTTGTATTTGGCCAGATGGCGATCCACGCAGTTATAGCAGACGTTCAAACGGCCGCCGACAAACCACTTCCAGAAGGGCGGATGATCGGTGTCCAAGGTCGTGTGCCAATACTGATCCCAGTGAAGGAGTTCGGCGTATTCGCGGAAGCATTCCGGGAAATTTTTCTCGCTGAAGCGTTCCAGCGCGTAATTGTCGTTCAAATTGGCTTGCGCAATGAAGCGCGCAGGAGGCCGGATGTAGGCTTCTTCCTTCCAGTGGACGGCAATCTGCGCTTCGGTCAGGCCGGGCTTCTTGGAGCGGGACTTAGCTTCGGTGGGCTGCTTCGCGACGGTTTTTGGCACGGCACTCACTCCCTTGAAAGATAAAGACTGCAAGACCGCATGGGGGCTAAATGCTGCCTGCGAGAAGAACCCCCATGCGCGAGGGCCTGGAAACACCGGAAAGCGGCGCCGCCCCGAAAAAGCCTGAGGCAGCATGATGCTACTTCGCGTGTTCGCTCGTCAATCGAGGCCCGGTCAAATGGAGCCGAATTCCTCCCCACTGCTCAAGAGTGCTATTTTCGGCCTAGCGGACCCACACCGTCTTAATGTTGGTGAACTCGCGAATACCGTAAGGCCCCAGCTCGCGGCCGTGGCCGGAAGCTTTTACGCCGCCAAATGGGACGCGTGGATCAGAGACCACCATCTGGTTGATGAACACCATGCCGGCTTGCAATTCGCTGATGAAGAGTTCGCGTTCCGCAGGATCGTTCGTCCAGGCGCTGGCGCCCAGGCCAAAGCGGACATCGTTGGCGATGGCGATGGCTTCATCAATGGATTTTGCGCGGAAAACGCAGGCGACCGGGCCGAACAGCTCCTCGCGATAGGCCGGGGAATCCTTGGGGATGTGGGTCAAAACCGTGGGCGGATAGAAATTGCCCGGACCCCCAACCGGCTTGCCGCCAAGGATGAGTTTCGCGCCCGCCTGAATGCTTTTCTGGACATCGGCATCAAGATTTCGAACGGCATCCGGCGTGGACAGCGGGCCAACATCCGTTTTCGGGTCGAAGGGATCGCCGAGCTTCAACGCCTGCATGCGGCTGACGAATTCCTTCTCGAATTGCTCGGCGATTTTTTCGTGAACGATAAAACGCTTGGCGGCAATGCAGGATTGCCCATTATTGATGACGCGGGCTTTCACCGCAGTGGCTGCTGCTTCCGCGATATTGGCGCTGGGCATAACGATGAAGGGATCGCTGCCGCCGAGTTCCAGCACAACCTTCTTGATTCGCTTGGCGGCGGAGATGCCAACTTGTATGCCGGCCTGCTCGCTGCCGGTCAGCGTGGCGGCCGCGACGCGCGGATCATTCAGGATGCGGTCCACCTGGGATGCGCCGATCAGCAGCGTCTGGAAAACATCCGGCGGAAATCCGGCGCGCCGCACAATGTCTTCGATTTTTAGCGCGCATTGCGGAACGTTGGACGCATGCTTCAGCAGACCGACATTTCCGGCCATCAAACCCGGCGCGACGAATCGGAAAACCTGCCAGAAAGGGAAGTTCCAGGGCATGACGGCAAGGACGATGCCAATGGGTTCATAACGGATGAAGCTTTTTGTGGCGGAGGTGGCGATGGGTTCGTCAGCGACAAACTGCGGCGCGTGTTCGGCGTAATAGCGGCATGCGGATGCGCATTTTTCGGCTTCGGCAATCGCGGAGGACAGCGTCTTGCCCATCTCCAGCGTCATCAGGCGCCCGATGGCCTCTTTTTCGGATTCCAGAATTTCCGCGGTCTTACTCATCCAGCGCGCGCGATCGGTTAGGGAGGTCTCGCGGAAACTGTGAAAGGCCGCCGCCGCTTTGGTGATTTTGGCGTCAACCTCGGCGTCGCTGAGCGCGTCGAATTTCCTGACGACTTCGCCGGTCGCCGGATTGATGGTAGCAATAGCCATGGCCTGTGCTCCTCGGAGTGCGCGCGGGGGTATGGGAATCAGTTGCGGATTCTAATCCAAAACCTTACTTTTTTGAAGTAAAGATTTAGGTCCAGTGCAAAATGCATTGAGCGAATGGCATCAGACTTGTCTCACCTATTTCTTTTTTGCAGCCGGAGCGGCCGGTGGTGCTGGAGGCGGGGCGGGCCTGAGCCCGGCGGCAGCCTGTTGGAGGTCGCTGACGGACGCCGCGGTCAATTCATAAAGAGCCGGCTCGTTCTGGCGCTTGGCGATGTAGGAATCCCCGAATTTGGCGATGGCCACTTTTTCGGCGCGCTTGTTTTGATTGGAAATCACCGTGATCTCGATGGCCGGCGAGGTGAATCCGGAATCGAGGAATTTCGTCGCGGAGAGATCGCGCAGCTTGTCCAAAAGACTTTCTGCGGTCGACGAGTCAAGTTTCTTGCCGTCGGGTCCCCACCAGCCCGAACCTGAGTGCGTCAGGAAATAGGATTTTGCCCCATCGTGAATCTCGATCTTGTCGGGTTCTTCGTAGCCAAAGTCGAAAAGCTTCTTGTTGCGGAAATCGTCGATGGGTTTGTTTAGTCCGGTGCCGAGAGACGCGGAAACTTTGAACACGCCGGGGACCACGGTGGATTTGGCGTAATAATCGTCTTTGGCCTTGCGGATTTGCAGTTCCTGAGTGCCGGAAGCGCCGGTGATTTTCGCGGTGACAAACGGGGAGGCGCCGTTGAAGGCCGCAGCAATCTTGGTCTCATCATCGTTGGAAGAGGTTTCCATCTTGGCGTCTCTCAAGGTCCGGACGAGGTCATCCACCTGATAGGATTCTGCGCGGTAGGGTTTGGGCTTGAGGATCTGCCAGGAATCCTTTTCGCGGGCAAACGTGATGTCTTCCTTCTTGCCGGGGGATTCCTGGAGGAGTTCAACCTGCGAGACCTTGTCGAAATCGGCCGTCAGCAGGCGTTTGTCGCGGAGATCGGCGGCGGATTTGTCGAGACTGGTCTTGTTGTAGTTGGCGATGGTGAAAACGCGAGGGTTGCCAACCAGCGCGGCGTAGCTGGAGCCGCCAGTAATTGTTGTCCCGCCGACCAAAAGTTTTTGTGTTTTGTCTTTTGCGGTGATCTCAATCTCGAGCGCAGGCTCGGCCAGGCCGTATTGAGCGATATCGGCGGGCTTGTCATCGACGAGCTGCTCGGAATTCAGAGAGGAAGCGGTTCCAAGAACGCTCGAAACGGCCTCCTGGTCAGCGGGCAGAGGCTGCGGCTCAGTGATCTGCCACGTGCCGGACGCGTTCTTGGTCAGCACGACTTCACGCTCGCCCTTGCGCCGGATGGCGAGTCGCGAAATGTCAGCCTCATTGAGCGAAAGTATTTTCGGCGGCAAGTCCGCTGCAGCTTTGCTGGTGTCCTCCGAGGGTTTGTGATGATTGGACCAATACAATGTGCCGGTAAGAGCAGCAAGAATGAGTGCGGCGATGATAAGGCCACGGAGTTTCATGGACAGAAATTCCTCATTAAGTTCGAACGGACGAGCCCGAATCTAGCGGCGGCGCCACCATACGGCAACTCCTCCAATAATTACGATCAGAGGAAGCAAAATCTGGCTGCTAATGCGCAACCAGTTGAATTGCGCTTGCGTCAAGGTCATGCTGCGATCGTCACGCTCCTTCGGGCGAATGGAAATCAGATCTTCGTCGGAAGCCAGCCAGTTGATGCTGTTCACGGCGAGGTCGCTATCGTCCATGGAAGGGATGAAAGAGTTGGCGGCCCATTCGGCACTGCCAATCACCACGAAGCGTCCCTGCGAGTTCTCCTTCCCGGTATCGTAGGTTCCGGCTGCCGCGAGGGTTAAAGGACCCTTCGCATTTTTCGGGTCGTCAGGGTTCACCGCCGGACTGTCGAGCTTGGTCGTGGCGAAGCTGGAGGGAGATGAAGAGAAAAGTTTTTCGACGGTGGTCTTCGGCGTGTTCTTGATTTCCAGCGAACGGGACAACGGGAAGCCCGTTGCGGATCCGCTCATTTCGTTGACGATCGGATGGGATTCGTATCGTGTCACAAGGGCAACTTCCGGTCCTAGGCCCGTGAGCTGGCTGATGGGATTCATGTCAAGGATCAGGTTCTTGTCGGGAGTAACGCCCCAACTACTCAGAAGGTTCGAGAGAGCGTCATTATCGGCAATTTGCGCGCGGCCCATTTTGAGCGGCGGGTTGAGGAGAAACAGCGCGCGGCCTCCACCCTCCACGTAGGCTTTGATGGCGTCTACTTCTGGCTGTGGATAATCCTCGCGCGGCCCGCCCGCGACGAGGACGGTGCAGTCCGAAGGAACTTCCGCCTTCGTGAGGAGGTCGACGGACTTGGCTTCGTAGCTGTCTCTGCCGAGCAATTGCTGCAACTGAGAGAAGCCGTCCCTCTGGCTGTCGTCAATCCGGTGCTCGCCGCTGCCAGCCAGGAAGCAAACGGTGCGGGTTTTGTTCTTCAGCACGCGAATGAAGGCGCCGGTGATCCCTTCCTCCGTGAGGCTCTTCGCCTCTTCCTTTCTGTCGCCGACCTGGACAACGGCAGTGCCATAGCTCCTGACGCCAGCGGCAGCCGCGATCTGGCGATTCTTGTCCGCATCGACGTATTTGACGTGAACCTTTGGAGAAATATTCGCGTAGAGATCAAGCTGGTCTTTGGCTTCATGGAACCGGGTGCTCTGGTCGAAGTAAGTAATCGTGGCAGGTTCTTTGAGGCCCTTGACGATTTTGATGGTTTGCTCAGAAAGACTGTAGCGCTTGTTGGAAGTGGAATCGTAGGACTTGTTGTAGCGGTCGGCCAGGGTGTTGGCGACCGCGATGATACCAAGTGCAAGCAGTATGTAGGTGGCGGCGAACAGCGCGTACTTCGTTTGGCGGGCGTGTATGAATGCCGTGTTCATTGGCTTACGATCTCCAGCGCAGGGATTCCAACGACCGGGCGGTCAGGAAGAGTCCCAGATAAGTTGCAGTGATGTAGAAAACCACGTCCTTCGTGGAAATCAAACCCTTTGCGAAGGGCTCGAAATGGGTGAGCACGGACATGTAAGCAAGAACACGAGCCCATGTCGCTGAGTCGTACATGCTGACCCATTCGACAACCCAAAGAAGCAGGCAAACGCAAAACGTTACGGCGCCCGCAATGATCTGATTGCGCGTGAGCGTGGAAATAAACTCGCCGATGGCCAGCAGCGCGCCCGCCTGCAGCAGCAAGCCCAGGTAGGCGACTGCCAGCGGCTTCCAGTCCGGGTTGCCGTACTTGAAAAGCCAGATGAAATTAAGCGCTGTCACCAGCAAGATGCCAGTGTAAAGAATCAGCGCAGCCAGCCATTTGCCGAAAATCACTTCGCCATCCCGGATCGGCGAGGTGGCCAGGAGTTCAATCGTGCCCGTGCGCTTCTCTTCGGCGAAGAGGCGCATGGTGATCATGGGAATCAGGAAGAGACCAATCACGCTGGCGTTCGAAATGAGGGGACGAATGACCTCTTCATTGAGGCTCATGGGAAACATTTGTCCGCGCTCCATCGCTTGCCTCGCGATGTTTATAAATTCACCGACAATGTTCCAAAAGAAGAATCCGAAAAAGAGGGCGAACACACCCAGTAGAATGTAGGCAATGGGGGAGACGAAATAGCTGTGAAGTTCCTTACGGCAGATGATCCAGGCGTTACGCATGGGTTTTTACTCCTCCGTCCTGGTGACGACTGTTTCCGGTTGCGCCGTCGCAGCGGCTTCATTTGTAGATGAAGCTGCGGCATCCGTGCCGGTAAGCTGCAGGAAGATTTCTTCCAGGCTGACGGCGGTGGTGCGCAGTTCGTTGAGGTCCCAGCCGGATTCGACAATGGCGCGTGCCAGATCGCCGCGAATGGCGTGATCGGATTGGCCCTCCACCTCAAAGATGGAGCGGTTCTTGTGCGTCTCGCGGAAGACCACGCGGCTGACGCCAGGAACCTGTTCAATCCGGCGTTGCACGGTGGCTGCATCGAAGTCAATATCGCGGCCGGCCACCTCCACCAGAACAGAACCAACCCCGCGCGCGCGATGCCGCAGATTACTGACGGAGTCCGTCGCGACCAGTTTCCCTTTATTGATGATGATCACCTGCTGGCAGGTCTGCTCGACTTCAGGAAGGATGTGCGTGCTCAGAATGATGGTGTGATCCCCGGCGAGGCCCTTGATCAGATCGCGCGTCTCGTTGATCTGCTTGGGGTCGAGTCCAGCCGTGGGTTCGTCCAGAATCAGCACGTCGGGATTGTGAATGATAGCCTGGGCCAGGCCCACGCGCTGGCGATAGCCCTTGGAAAGCTTGCCCAGAACTTTGTCTTGCACATCGGCAATCGCGCAACGATCGAGCACGTAACTGATGCGGCTCTTCAATTCTGCGCCGCGCAGCCCCTTGATCTCGCCGACAAATTGCAAATACTCGGTAGTGCGCATTTCGGGATAAAGCGGCGGCATCTCTGGCAGATAGCCGATGCGGCGCTTTACCTCGAGCGGATCTTCCAAAACGTCAAACCCGGCGACCTCAGCCGTGCCGGAGGTGGGCGGCAGAAAACAGGTCAACATGCGCATGGTCGTCGTTTTCCCGGCCCCATTGGGCCCCAGGAAGCCGACGATTTGACCTTTTTGCACCTCGAAGGAGATTTGGTCGACGGCCGTGTTGCGGGCGTACCTTTTGGTAAGCTGTTTTGCGGTGATCATAAGATTTAGCTTTGAGACGAAGAAGGAATAACCATTCCTTCATCGCAAAAAGAACTCAATGTGCGAAACATAATGCTAAGAATGTGGGATGCCCAATGTCAATACCCAAGTTGCCCCTCACAAAATTTCGGGTGCAGCGCTGCATGAACATCAATTGTGGTTGTAATCTCTGATTTCGGGGAGAATTGAATCATCATGATTTTTCTCCGGGTGTTCATGGTGGCAACGATGGTGCTGCTGGCGCTTGCCGTGCCACAGGATCGCTTTGCCTGGGCGCAATCCTCCACGGGCACGATCTCGGGAGTCGTGTCAGATGCATCCGGCGCCGTGGTGCCCAATGCGGCCGTGAAAGCAACGAACGAAACGAGGGGCCACACGTGGACCGCGGTTTCCGGCTCGTCCGGCGAATTCCAATTGCAGAAGCTGCCGCCGGGTTTTTATTCGGTGGAAGTATCCGCCCCGGGCTTCCAGATTTTTCGCGCAAATAAGATCAGTGTTTCCGCGGGAGCAGTGGCGAACGTATCCGTCAAGCTGGCCGTGGAATCTGCGCGCAAGGTGGTAATCGTAAATGGTGAAGCCGCGGACGACTACAAGCCCGCCAATGTTGCCATCGGAAATCTGGACAACCAGCCCCTGCAAGAGTTGCCCATTTCCGCGCTCGTGGTGACGCGAACCCTCCTGGATGATCAGCAGGCGCGCCTGCTTTCCGATGTGGCGAAAAATGACGCTTCGGTGGGAGAGGATTACGCCCCAGTCGGCTGGTACCAGGATTTTGAGATTCGCGGGTTTCCGCTTGACCTTGCCTCGGCGATTAAAATCAATGGAATGTCCGTGGCCGGCGAACAACTCTTCCCCATGGAGAATAAGGAAGCGGTCGAATTTCTGCACGGTGTGGACTCCGACGAAGTGGGCGTAGCCTCCGGCGGAGGATTGGTGAACTATGTGACCAAGCGGCCCGCGGGTGTGCGCACGCTGAGCGTGGCCACTGACCAGCGCGGCACGGCCTACGCCGCTGTTGACCTTGGCGGATTCCTGGGCGACCAGCAACAATTCGGCATTCGCACGAACTTCGCCGGAGAAGACATGCGCTCCTATGTGCACGGCGCCAATGGCACAAGGGAGTTCGGCGCCGTTGCGGCCGACTGGAAAATCAACGCCACCACGTACCTGAAAGGCGATTTTGACTATCAACATTTGGTGCAACGTTCCGTGGGCGGCTACCAGTTGCTCGGAGGAACTACGGTACCGGTGGATGTGTCGCCTGACGTCATGCTCGGCTACCAGTGGTGGGCCAAGCCAAACACCTACGATGATTTCAATGCCATCTTGCGGCTGGACCACAATTTCTCCGGCCATTGGCGATTCTTCGTTGCCGGAGACTTCAGCCATACGCTGCTGGACGACAACATTGCCTGGCCTTATGGCTGCTACTACGCCGCTTCCTGCGCCAACAGCGCCACGCCGTATTTCTTCAGCCCCACCGGAGACTACGACGTTTACGACTATCGCAGCCCCGGCGAAGTGCGCATCAACGATCAATTCCAGTCCATTTTGCAGGGCCAGGTGAAACTCGGCCGCGTAATCAACGACGTCGCCATCGGCGCCAGCTTGCAGCGTCGCAGTGTGAATCTGCCCAACCCCGTGTACACCTATGTTGGAACAGAAAATATTTATCAGCTCGAGCAGACCTTTCTGCCCTCGACGGATGTGCCGGGTCCGGTTACGCTGGCGGAAGACACGCATCAATACGCCCTGATTGTGGCGGACCACATTCACCTGCCGAAAAGAATTGATGTGGGCATCGGCGGGCAATACGACATCATGCACGACTTTCTGTTTCCCAGTAAGACTGTCTGGCTACCGCAGTATTCCTTGTCGTACCGCCCCATCTCCGATTTTTTGTTCTACGGAAATTACAGCGTGGCGTTGTCGCTGGGATTGCAGGCGCCGTTTTGGGCGACCGTCAATCCCAATGCGTTTCTGGCGCCTTTTTTCACGCGCCAGGTGGAAACGGGAATCAAATACTCGCCCGGGAGCCGCATCCTGTTGACCGCAGCCTTGTTCCGCATGCGCGCGTCATTTTTCTATCCCAAAGTGACGGACAATGGAGCCGACATTGATTTTCTTTCCGACGGGCATGAAACGCATCGCGGCCTGGAGTTAAGCGCGCAGGGCAAAGTAAACAACTGGTTGCGGCTCACGGGAAGCGCGGCGCTTTTGCGGGCCATATCGTCGGGAAGCAGCACGCCAGACTTCAATGACAAGCAAGTCATCGATGTGCCGCGTTTCCGCTCGTCCGTGTTCGCGGACATCGACGTTCCCTTTATCACTGGCTTGCATCTGCTGCCCGGATGGAGCTACACCGGACCGAAAGAAGCAATGCGCGATGATTCGGTTAGCGTGCCGGGCTATAACCTGTTCAACATGGGCGCGCGTTACACGCCCAGCGGCGAATGGAGCAAGCTGACGTTTCACCTGTTCGCGGACAACGTGATGAACAAGCGCTACTGGAAAGATACGGGCGCGAGTTACGGCGACACTTTCTTGCATCTCGGCGCACCCACGACGGTGCGGCTATCCATGGAATACAACTTTTGAAAGGCAATGCAAAATAGAGGATTCGCTGAGAACAGTGGGAGCGCAATGGGAATCATATCGCGAGTGCCCGAATGAACGGTGAAGTGAAGGCGCATGGCCTGGATGGACACCTTGTCGAGCCCGATTGGCCGGCACTGAAGCTCGATGAATTGAATGAGTTGCTGCGGCGCTTTCCCCATGCGCGCAGAGCGGAGCGCATACTGTCGTTCAGCCCGCGTCCCTTTTCGGCGGCCAGTGTTGTGCAGACGCCGTTGGGAAAAGTGTTTGTGAAGCGCCATCACCACACGGTTCGCGATAGAGATTCGCTGCTCGAAGAGCATCGCTGGCTGGCGCACTTGAGCGCCCGCGACACGCTGGTGAAAAAGCCGCTTGAAGACTACACCGCTGAAACCGCCATCGAAATTGGTGAGTGGACATACGAAGTTCATCCAACCGGCGAAGGCCTGGACCTGTATGAGACGGCGCAATCCTGGACTCCATTTCTCAGCGTGGGCCATGCGCGCAACGCTGGGCGGGCCCTTGTTCGATTGCACGCCGCTTCCGCGGGTTACGATGCGCCTGCACGCAAGGCGGCAACTCTGGTCACCAGCTTCAAGATATTTTCGAGCGAAAACCCGTGGCCCGAACTCAGGCGTTATATTGAGGCGCGCCCCGAACTGCACGACTACCTCGCTCAGCGCGATTGGCTGGCGGAAGCGCGAGAAACTTTTCTTCCGCTGCACAACCGCTTGCGAAATTACCTGCCGCTTTTTCAGCCGCTCTGGACGCACAACGATTTCCACGCTTCCAATCTGTTTTGGAGCGATGCCTCGCCAAAGGCAGCGGTCACCGACATTATTGATGTGGGCCTCGCGGATCGCACCACCGCGACTCATGACATAGCGACCGCGATCGAACGGAACGGCGTGGAGTGGCTGCAAATTCACGACCCCTCGCATGACCTACTGCACTTGGAACAAATCCGTGCGCTCTTGCGCGGCTACGAGGAGCTGCGGCCATTGTCGCGCGAAGAGGCAGAAGCGGTGGTGGCCCTGCTGCCACTGGTCCACGCGGAATTCGCTCTTTCCGAAGCCGATTATTTCCTGCGTGTCTTGAACTCACGGGAAAAGACCGACCTCGCGTACGGCGGGTATTTCCTCGGGCACGCCCGCTGGTTCAGCAGCGATCCGGGTAAGCGGCTACTCGATCACCTGCAGCGCTGGGCCGAATCGCATCCCGAAGTTGCAAAGACCAAACCCGCAGCGTCGGCGTTGGTGAACAAATGATGTCGCCTCTCGAAACTGCCGCCGTGCTCACCAGCGTACTCGGCATTTGGCTGACCACGCGCCGCAAACTCTCCTCCTGGCCGGTGATTCTCGTCTCCTGCGTCTTGTACGCGCTGGTCTTTCGGCGCGAAAAGCTTTACTCGGACATGCTGCTGCAGTTTGTTTATTTTGCTTTCTCCATTTATGGCTGGTGGCACTGGTGGCGCGGCGTAAAGGAAGAAGGCAGCGTCAAGGTGGAACGCCTTTCTGCGCGAGGGTTCACGGCGGGAATGATCATCGGCGCCGTCGGAAGTTTCCTGCTGGGCTACTTCATGGCGCACTACACGGATGCGGCGCTGCCGCACATTGACGCCGCGTTGACGAGTTTCAGCCTGGTAGCTCAATTTTGGTCCACGCGCAAACACATCGCCAATTGGTGGCTGTGGATTGTCGTGGATGCCATCGAAATCGGTGTCTTCGTCTACAAGCATCTCTATCTCACGTCCGTGCTTTTCGCCTTCCTGATTTTCCTGGCAGTAGTCGGATTGCGCTCCTGGCAAAAAGCCCTCCGCGAGCAGGAATCCCCCGGCCAAGGCTCGCTTTCGGAAGAGATTCCAACAGCTCTCTTCAGGACTTGAAGCCAGCCGCAAGAAATAGCATCCTCAAATCATGGACCCTGTCCCAACCTCCGCCACATCGGCATCTGCTTCCGTGGCGGCCAAGGCAACGTCGAAGGTTGGCTACTTCCGTTGGGTGATCTGCGCCCTCCTCCTTTTCGGTGTCACAAAGAATTACATGGACCGCCAGGTCCTGGGAGTTCTGAAATCCACTCTGCAACATGACTTGGGCTGGAACGAGATCGATTACGGCAATCTGGTTTTTGCGTTCCAGGCGGCTTACGCGGTTGGCATCTTGCTAATGGGCCGGTTGATCGATCGCATCGGCACTCGCTTGGGCTACGCCGTGGCCATGATTTTCTGGAGCCTGGCGTCAATGGCGCACGCCTTGGGCGGCTCCCTCACCAGTTTTATGGTCGCTCGATCGGCATTGGGTCTCGGGGAATCGGCAGTTTTTCCCGCCAGCATCAAATGCGTAGCCGAATGGTTCCCGAAAAAAGAGCGCGCGCTGGCGACAGGAATCTTCAACGCCGGGTCGAATCTCGGCGCGATGGTTACTCCCCTGGTCGTGCCCTGGATTACCATCCACTGGGGCTGGCGCTGGGCCTTCGTGATTATGGGCGCGCTGGGCTTCTTATGGCTCATATTCTGGCTGCTGCTGTACCGCAAGCCCGAGGATCATCCCCGCCTCTCGAAAGCGGAACTCGATTACATCCAAAGCGATCCGCAGCCGCCAATGGTGAAAATCAGCTGGGCCCGCCTCATTCCGCATCGGCAGACTTGGGCCTTCATCGTGGCCAAGTTCATGACCGACCCCATCTGGTGGTTCTATTTGTTTTGGGTGCCCGATTTCCTGCAACGCAAACATGGCCTGGCGCTGATGCAAATCGGCCTGCCCCTCGTGGTGATCTACCTGGTCTCCGATTTTGGCAGCATCGCGGGAGGCTGGCTGTCTTCGTGGCTGATCTCCCGTGGAAGCAGTGTGAATATCGCCCGCAAGATCACCATGCTGCTTTGCGCGTTATGCGTTGTCCCCATGATGTTTGCCTTTCATATCCAGAGTACGTGGGCTGCGGTTTTTGTGATTGCGCTGGCCGCCGCGGCTCATCAGGGATTCTCCGCGAATCTGTTTACCTTGACCTCCGACATGTTTCCTTCCCAAGCGGTTGGCTCCGTCGTTGGCATGGGTGGAATGGCGGGCGCCATCGGAGGAATGTTGATCGCCGAGATTGTCGGATACACATTGCAGTGGACCGGCAGCTATATGGTCCCTTTCTTGATGGCCGGTCTTGCATACTTGCTGGCGTTGGCTGCCATTCAGCTTCTGGCGCCCAAGTTGGAGCCCGCCAACATTCACTGAGGAGATCATCAGCAGGGTAAAAGAGATCGACATACCAACCAAACGTGTTTCCAGATCCGCATTTTGCCCTCGCGATTATTTTTTCAACCCTGTTTCAATCAAATCCATAAGGCAGTGCAGCAGGAACTGATGGCCCTCTTGAATTCGCGCCGTATCGTCGTGGCCGACGACCAAGGCACAGTCCGAAAGGGGAAGTGCGGCCCCGCCGTCGCCTCCGAGGAACGCAATCGATTTCATTCCAATCTCTTTGGCGGCTCGCAACGCTTCGAGAATGTCGGGCGACCGCCCGCTGGTGGTGAGCGCGATCAGCACGTCGCCGGGGCGTCCGAGGGCCCGCACCTGCCTCGAAAAAACCTCTTCAAAGCCGTAGTCGTTTCCAATGCAGGTCAAAACAGAAGCATCCGCGGTCAGCGTGATGGCCGCGAGCGGACGCCGGTTCTTCTTATATCGCCCCAGCAGTTCGCCGGCCAGGTGCTGTGCCTGAGCAGCGCTGCCACCGTTTCCGCAGATCAGGAGTTTGCCGCCGCTGTTCAGGGAGGTCAGGCACCGGTCGGCGCAATCGCGCACCGAGCCGGACATGGCGCGCAGCGATTCCAGCATCAGCAGGGAATCGTCAAGGGACTTTTCAAAATTGTTCATGCTGGATCCATCTCCCCTTCCGGCAGCGTCATGTCTGCGCATCGGGTCGGAGCGCCCGGGTTTGAACTTGAGCCGCCTTGCGGCGTTTGAGCCTGCGGGCGAAATCCCGAACGGAGTGAGGGACTCATCCCAGAAGAATGGTCGGGGCGCCCGGATTTGAACCGGGGGCCTCCTGCGCCCAAGGCAGGCGCGCTACCAGGCTGCGCTACGCCCCGACAGTGACTGCTTTATTCATTCTAAAGCACTCCCCAACTTAACTCCTAATCCCGTTCGTCATTTTTGGCTTCACTGTGCCGAAACTTTACCAAATACTTTCACTGAATCGTGGCCGTGCCATAATCCAGCCGCATCTCATTGGCTTGGCGGTTCATTTTCTCCGAAGCCTCCCGCTTCATCTGCAATTTCATCTGCGAGCACCTCTTGAAGACCTTCGGGGGAGTAGTTATCGCGTCGGCATTGCAGGACAAGCTCTCAAATATCTGTGCGGGTGTAGAACACGGTAGCCGCAAATGTGGTTCCCCGGTATCTAACTTACCGGTAATCCGACACGAGTGTTTTTGCGCCAGCCAGGCTATTCCTTAAAAACCAGAGGAGGCCCGCTTACCTTTTTGCCCTGGAGAGCGACGGTAACCTCAACGCGATCGGCGATCTTGATAAAGGGAATGCCACTGTTCATCCCAAACTCCTTTCGGTCGAAGGCCATAGTCCCTGCAATCTTGCCAGGTCCCGTCCCTTTACCGCTGAGCGCAAGGTTCAAAGTCTCGGGCTTAGAAACTCCGCGTATGGTAAATGTCCCCTGCACATCAAAGGTGCTCGGACCGGTCTGCGCGACCTTGGTTGAGTGAAACGTGATGTACGGATCATCTTTGGTGTTGAAGAAGTCTTTGCTCCTTAGCTTGCTGTCCTTCACACCGCTTCCAGTATTCACGGTGTCTGCCGCAATCTTGATGTCCAAAACACCCGACGTGGCATTTGTAGTTGGAAATGTAAGGGTGGCGGCCCACTTCTCGAATTTCCCTTCAATTGCCACCGACGCCTTCACCGAGAACTGAACGGAGCTTTCTTCCCGGACAATCGTAAAAACTGGACCTTGTGCTTGGGCTAATGACGGCAACAAGGCGGACGCTAAAAGGCAGATGACAGTCAATCGCATGGAACCCCTCCCGAATATAAGCGGCACGACAGCTATGCTTGCGCCGATGTTTTCATTCGCGGCTATCGGAAGCTCTTGTAAAAAATGACAAGTATTGGAGCCAGTGCCCTGACCTTCCCCCGTTTTGATCCAGTCATAAGTTATCACTCTGGGGTTCTTGCACATCTGTTTCTTCCCACACTGGTGTGACGGAAACGACCGGCGTGCGGGAAGACGCCGGTCGCGCGG
Organism: Candidatus Acidiferrales bacterium; assembly: GCA_963702915.1. Taxonomy (GTDB): domain Bacteria; phylum Acidobacteriota; class Terriglobia; order Acidiferrales; family UBA7541; genus Acidiferrum. The sequence continues at coordinate 2,309,046 of OY969770.1, read as the reverse complement.
CGACGGCGGCCGGACCAGGAAACGCTTTTGGGTATGCCAGCTTTGACTCCGGGTTCGAAGGTCTGAAACCTGCCGAAATAATGTATGCTGGACATTCAAAGCTGTTCGTGCGAGTTTACGGATATGTTCACACAAATGAACCGTCGTGGTTTTCTCCTCGGGGCAGAAGCGACACTGTTGACTGCCGCCCTGAACCCCGGCTACGCGGGTGTCTCCCCGGAAGATCTGGCCAGCGACGAGAGCTTCTGGGAGAGGATCCGCAACGCATACGTCCGCGATCCGGAGATCGTTAACCTCAACAATGGCGGGGTTGCGCCCGCGCCCGCTATGGTCCTGGATGCGGAGATCGCAGCCATACGTTATAGCAACCAGCTCCCAAGCTACCGCATGTGGCACGATTTGGAACCCCACATCGAAGACGTACGGAAAAGCCTCGCCCGTAAGTGGAACGCCGATCCCGAATGCATTGCCATCACGCGGAACGCCAGTGAATCGCTTCAGATCGCGCAGTTTGGCCTGGACCTCGAACCCGGCGACGAAGTCCTGACGACCAGCCAGGATTATCCCCGGATGATCACCACGTGGCAGCAGCGTGGGCGCCGGGAAAAGATTGTGCTCAAGCAACTGGACTTCGCTGTACCGGTAATGAATCTCAGTGATTTGGTGCGCATATTCGAACAGGCAATCACACCGCGCACCCGCGTCATCCATCTGTCGCACGTAGTGTTCATGACGGGCCAGATATTTCCCGTCAAGGAGATCTGTGCATTGGCGCGCGAGCGGAGCATCACCAGCATCGTGGATGGGGCGCATGCTTTGGGCCATGTACCCTTCCAGTTCTCCGATTTCGACTGCGATTTCTACGGCGCCAGTCTGCACAAATGGCTATCGGCGCCCATCGGTACCGGAATGTTGTACGTACGAAAGAACCGCGTCGAAAAACACTGGGCATTGATGGCCGCACCGGAATCGATGGACAAGAATATCCGCAAGTTCGAAGAAATCGGAACACACCCTGCAGCCTTGCATAATGCAATTCTTCAAGCGCTGGAATTCCACGAGCAAATAGGTGCCGAGCGAAAATTCACACGCCTTAGGTACTTGAAGCAACGCTGGGCCGAACGCTTGGGCAAACTTCCTGGCGCCCGAATGCTGGTCGGCTTGGATCCTGCACATTCCGGCGCGTTCGGCACCATCCACTTCGATACCATGGATCCAGGAAAGCTGAGCGATGCGCTCCTGACCAAATACAATATTTTGGTTACCCCTATCTCGGCGCCCAGCCTGAGCGGCATTCGGGTCAGCCCCAATGTTTACACCTCAGTTGCGGAGATCGATCGGTTCTGCGATGCCGTGGAAACAATCATCCCTCGCGCCTAAATGCGTGTGGCGGGAATCGACCCTTCGTCGTGATCGACACGGTAGCGAGACCGATCATCCGTTGCGATTTTGTCCGGCGCCTTAGCCGATTTTCGCTCCGATTACTTCACCAGAAACGATAATTTTCACACGACGGTTTTTCTGCTTCCCTTCGCGAGCGAATTCGCATGACGATTCCTCGCGATTCGAACGGGGGATAGCTCAGTTCCTCTTACTAAACAGGGCCGCGGTAAAGATGCGGTTCCTGGCGGGTGACGGGTCACTCGGGGAGCTAGGCATACATTCCTCTCACCTTCCGAGCTGCCGACGTCCACCCAGAGTCTGATGGTAACTTCCCACAACCCCGTTTCTGGGGCGCTATAACCACTTATCTAGCGACCAAACCTACCAGCGCCTGCCCAAATCCGTTGTTTTTGGAAGGGCCATGCCGCGACCTCAACAATGGGGGCACACTCCGTCGCACAAGAGACGCGCAGGAAATAAAACCGCAAATGGCAGCGCACCAGGGCAACAATGAAGTCAAAATCGCCTCGCTGCGTTAAAGGTGATCCACCTGTCAAGAACATCCATCAGAATCCAGGAACTGAGGGATCCTCAAAAATCAGCTCCTTGTCCATATCGAGCATTTGCTTTCGATAGAAGTGCAGACATCCCATGACACTCGATAGTAGCGGCACGAACCAGGCTACCCTCCAAGGAACGGACAGGGACCAGTGCTCTATTTGTGCAAGGTAGTCTGTGAAAACCACGAACCCGAACAGATAGGCTACGAGAATGATCCCGGAGTGGCTCTTGAAGATTGGATACGAGCATGTAAAAGGGATTTTCCGAAATTGAACCAGCAGAATTTCAATAAGTACTGCGGTGCACAAACTTAGTATTGCAGTGTGCAGCACAGCAGCCATCCAGCCCCACAACCCAAGCGTAATTAGAAAGCATACAGGCACGAGCCACGAAAGAGAAAACGCAAGGAGGACACGCCTCGCGATGGCTCTGGCTCCATGTCGGTTGCGGTCCAGCCAGAATCTGAACATCCAATTGGCCCGCAAGTCCACGGGAATTTCGAAGGCAAAGCGTATACCGACAACCAGGCAATAACTCAAGATGAAGGGTACCGATAGAAATTCCAGGGAAGGAGTGCCTCCAGTGACGATAGCTTTTGCATTGGGTGCAGAGGTGAGGGCGACCGCCGCCGCGACCAACCCTAATGCGAGGAAGCCTAAGACGACCTGTAGATGGCCTTCGCTGCGCAGCAGAGTTCTAGCTACAAAGTGATAGCAGGCGCGTTGCGACGCTGTTCGATGAATTCCATTGTGAAGCATTGCCACTGGCGATGAGGAAAACGTCAGCCGAGGCAGGGGACCAGCGTCCGGTGTTTCCGGGATGCGCATAAACGATCTGCGAAAACTAACAGAATAGGCCAGGATGGCTGTGATAAGGGTAAATGCGAGGGCGGTGACTGCTGCTTTGTTCATGTCGGCAACGAACGGTTCGCTACCTCTGCCCCAAACCGTTCGAGCTAGTCCCAAAAATGAGAGCGGAGGCAACACTGCGACTCTATGAGCGTTTACTACAGAGATCTCTGTAAGCAATTGGGGCACAGCAAAGCAGCTGCAAAGCAGGACCAGAAGCCAGATAGCTACCAAGAAGCGAGCGAAAAGGGAGATTCCGCGGAAGACCGATGCAGGCAGGAGTGCCATTAAGACCCCGGCCAATGCAAAAACCGCAAGACAACTAAAAGCACTCGCCAGAAAGACAGTAATGGTGTGGCCGGCGGCGAATCGTAACAAGAGAGAAAGGGAACCCTGCGAACCGACCACAGCCAAAGGAAATAGGACCAATGAAGCGGCGTTGACAACAAGCGTAAAAAGACCAGCGAGAACGAGAATAGCGCATAGATTCGTGAAGAAAAGGCTGAGAAGGGAGATTGGCAGAGGCACGAGATTCATGTAGTCGCGTTTATCCAGAAAGATACTGTCCCAGCGCCACAATGCCGCGGCTCCGGTGACGACCATCGAAAGCACTATGAAGAAATATTCATCAGGTATCGTCGCCGTAAACGGATCGTAAACTCCATCGCCCCGCAAGAATCGAATCAGCGAGCCGTACTTTTCAAACATCAAAAGAGAGGCTAGTAAGCCGGGCATGGCGAGCATGATAATAATCACGCCTACGCCTAGGTCCAACTCTTCTGCGCCGGGCTCGGCACCTCCATGGAACATGCGTCCAACGAAAAGCCGTAGGAGGCACCCGAAAGGAGTCTGCGCGAATGCCTCCCAGCGCTTCCGCAGGAATTGTTTCGCTAGCCGGATCATGCTGAGACTACGACTTCGACGATTTCGTCCGCGACCTGAGTTACGTCTCTTTCCTCGACGAGCTGCAGGAAAACACCTTCAAGCGAAGACTTCCCGATTTGTTCAAGAACCTCGTCCGTCGCCCCGTGAGCAATGACTTGACCTTTTCTGAGAATGATCAAGTGCGAACACACTTTTTCAACCACTTCAAGGATATGGGAGCAATAAAAAACCGCCTTACCTCTCGCGCTCAAAGCGCGAATCAGATTCCTAATAATGAGGGCAGAAGTTACATCCAGGCCGGATAGAGGCTCGTCCAAAATGAGCACATCCGGATTGTCCATGAGTGCGGCGATCAAAAGGATGCGCTGGCGCATCCCCTTTGAATAAGAGCCCATCGTGACGTGTCGATGAGGCCAAAGCGAAAAGAGCCGCAAAAGGGAGTCTAGCGCTTTCCGTTTGCGCGGCTCTGGCACCGCACGCAACGCCGCCACCATCTCAAGATATTCTTCGCCCGTCAGGTAGGGATAAAGATTGGCCTCCTCAGGAACGTACCCTAAGCGCTTTCGATACGCAGTTAAGTTTCGTCTGATATCCTGGCCGTCATAAACAACCTGACCGTCCGTAGGCTCTAGCAGACCGGTCAGCATTTTCACGGTCGTGCTCTTTCCCGAACCATTTGGCCCCAAGTAGCCGAGCACTTGTCCGGGGCTCAGGCAAAAGCTAATGTCTTGTATGGCCAACACGGAACCGTAGAACTTGGAAAGTCCTGTCGCCTCGAGCACGCGGCTTCCTTTCAGCGATGGCACAAGCTTCAGCTACGCCCTGCGAACATAACATTTGACACCGGGGAGAAGAATAAAGTTTCTGGGAATAGTGCCCACGGTCATGGCTAACTCCACCCCGAGCACCACCTGTCAGATTACCTTGCTGGGAAGCAACTTAAATGTGTTCTATTGCGCGAGCCAGTCCAAATCCTTATTCCAACGGCGAGTTTGTGCGAGATTAAGTGCCGTCTCTCCTCGCCGTCCAGAAGTCCCGTTCGAGGAAACTAGCAGTCATCGAAGGTCACTTGTGTTCTCTCAACAAGCTCTTGGGGTATTGGAGTAGGGCTGTCACAGAGAGTAGGATAGCGATGGGGTCACCATGGCTCACGCCGCTGCCGATCAGCCAGAATGCTGGCCCGCTCTGCCTCTCAGTTCATGGAACGACACGTATGCAACGCTTCATCTATGGACTCAGATCGTTGGTAAGGTCCGGCTGCGTCTGACGCCGGTCGTGAACCACTGGTGGAATGTTCCCTTGTACGTAACGGCTCGCGGTTTGACGACATCTCGTATCCCTTATGGCAAAAGGGCATTCGAACTGTGCTTTGACTTCATACAGCATCAGCTTGTGCTGGAGACGAGTGACGGATTATTAAAAGCTCTTCCGCTGGCGCCGCGCTCGGTGGCCGAGTTCTACCAGGAATTCATGGAATTGCTTCGATCTGCAGAAATTGAGGTCAAAATCTGGAGAATACCGGTCGAAATTCCCGATCCGATTGCTTTTGATAAGGACCGGGTGCACGCCTCATACGACCGCCTATCGGTCGAGAAATTCTGGCGTATCCTGTTATCCGTGGATACGGTTCTCAACCAGTTCAGGGCCAGATTCATCGGCAAGTCCAGCCCGGTGCACTTCTTCTGGGGAAGTTTCGATCTTGCGGTCACGCGGTTTTCTGGCCGCCGGGCCCCGGAGCGACCCGGCATCGACGCTGTGACTCGAGAAGCCTATTCCCACGAAGTGAGCAGTGTTGGCTTTTGGCCTGGTGGTGGCAACGTTCAGGGCGCGGCGTTCTACTCGTATGCCGCCCCCGAGCCGCAGGGATTCAAGAACGAGCCCGTCCGTCCGGATGCCGCCTTCTACGACGGGCAGCTCGGTGAATTCCTCCTAATGTATGACGATGTACGAAACGCGGAGTCGCCCACCGCCTCATTACTCGAGTTTTGCCAAAGTACGTACTCAGCCGCGGCAACGCTTGCCAACTGGGACCGCGGTGCGCTTGAAAGGTAGCTGGACTCCGCGCGCGATTTCTCCTCTTTTCCCCACGTGGAAATGAGCTGGCGTCTCATTAAATGGAATACCGCAAACATCAAGGGCAGAACACGGGCCAGAAGTCCAGTTCTGGGAAATTGCTTTTGACTAGATTCGGTATGCTCGGACCCAATTTTGGGCGATTGACGGGCTACTAAGAAGTAATCCCAAGGTACGGTTTGGGACGATCCACCCGGAATGAACAAGGACCCAGGAAGTGGTCGATCTAAGCGCGCTCTCTCGACTCAAGGGCTGGGCAAGATGCTCACGATCCCTTTGTCGATTTCCATGAGGTGGACCAGCTCCTGGAGTGATCCAAGGTCTTAAGAGACAGCTTCCGCACGCCGCTACTCGCTACTGAGGTGTGCGCAGCGAAGGAAAAGTATTATCATCGCGGGGGCACGAGTGTCATCCCCAGGCGTCGAAGCATCCAAAAAGCGTAACGCCAAGATTTGGAGCGCGCGCCCCGAATGGCCCGGGAAGTTTCTGGACCACGCGTGCCAGCGATATCCGACAGGGAGGAATCACCTTGCTCCGCATGCTCAACATTTGCGCAGTTGTATTGGTCGCCGCGTCCTTGATGTCCGCACAGCAGAAACCCGCTGGAGATTCCGACGTCACAAGAGCCACCCTGGACAACGGACTGAGAGTCGTGATCGTGCGCGACCCACTCGCCCCGGTGGTTACAGTTGAAGACAACTTTCTGGTGGGCGGCAACGAGACCCCTGCGGGTTTTCCCGGCATGGCGCATGCCCAAGAGCACATGGCCTTCCGGGGATGTTCCGGCGTCACTGCCGACCAGACTGCCGCGGTCTATGCCCAACTCGGCGGAGCCGGCAATGCCGATACCCAGCAGAACATCACACAGTATTACACCACCCTCCCAGCCGCCGATCTGGACATTGCGCTCCGTCTCGACGCCGCTTGCATGCGGGACATCGAGGACTCACAGGCGGAATGGGCCAAGGAAAAAGGAGCAATCGAGCAGGAGGTAGCCCGCGACCTCTCGAATCCCACCTACAAGTTCATAACCCGTTTGAATGAGGACATGTTCTCCGGCACCGTCTACAGCCATGATCCTCTGGGGACTAAGGACTCTTTTGAGGCAACCACCGGCGACATGCTCAAAGCGTTCTACAAGCGCTGGTATGCCCCGAACAACGCAATTCTGGTAATAGCAGGGGATGTGGAGCCGTCCGCCGTGCTTGCGAAGGTGAAGGAATACTATGGAACAATCGAGAGAAAATCGTTGCCCCCACGAGCGGAGATCGCGCTCCCGCCCGTGAAGGCGGAGTCCTTCACGCTCGATAGCAACCTTTCCTACCTTTTGGCATTTGTTTCCTATCGCGTTGCTGGAACCGATAGCTCCGATTTCGCTGCGGTCCAAATTTTGAGTGACGTTCTAAGCAGCCAGCGCGGAAAACTGTATGACCTCGTTCCACAAGGGAAAGCGCTCGACACGGAGTTCGGCCTTGCGGAGACTTACGCGAAGGCAAGTGTGGCTTATAGTGCGGCCGTATTGCCCGCCGATGGAGATGCGAAACCGATTATCGCGGAGATGCGCAAGATCATGTCCGATTACGCGGCAAACGGCGTGCCGGCCGAACTTGTAGAAGCAGCCAAGAGCAAAGAAATCGCCAGGGCGGAGTTTCGGCGCAACTCCATCTCAGGCCTGGCAGATGCTTGGTCAGAGGCGCTGGCGGCAGAGGGGCGAAACTCGCCCGATGATGACGTCGAGGCTATGAAGCGGGTCACCCCAGAAGATATAAATCGCGTCGCGAAGAAATATTTGGTTGATCAGGAGTCGATCGCGGCGGAACTAAAGCCCCAGCCGAGCGGCGGGCCGGTATCGGCCCAGGGCTTCGGAGGGGGCGAGCAGTTGACTGCGGCGCCCACTAAACCGGTTGATCTGCCTTCGTGGGCCGCATCGAAGCTTCTATCGCTTGAAAAGCCACTCCCCGAGCTATCCTCCTCGGACGTGACCTTGCCCAATGGGCTGCGCCTGATCGTACGAACGGAAAATATAACGCCGACGATAACAATCCAGGGCAACGTAAGGAACGATCCCCAAATGGAAGCTGCGCCTGGAAAGGACGGCGTGAGCGACGTGCTTGAGGATTTGTTTTCCTACGGCACAAAAAGTTTGGACCGGCTGGCATTTCAAAAGGCGCTCGATGATATAGCGGCGGAAGAATCAGGCGGCTCCAGCTTTTCCTTGGAAGTCTTGAAGCCGGATTTTTCGCGAGGTGTGCAATTGCTGGCCGACAATGAATTAAACCCCGCACTTCCGGACGAAGCCTTCAAGGTCATCAAGCCGCAAACAGCGCAATATCTGGCCGGCAGGATGAAGAGCCCTGGTTTTCAAACCGAACGAGCCCTGTATAAGGCGCTTTTCCCGGCGAATGACCCGGCGCTGCGAGAAGCCACACCGCAAACGGTATCGTCTCTGACTCTTGACGACGTAAAGCAATATTATGCCAAGACGTTTCGTCCCGATCTCACCACGATCGTGGTCATCGGCAACATTACGCCGGCAGAAGCCAAGAGCGCGGTCGAGAAATCGTTCGGAGGATGGACGGCTTCCGGAAGCAAGCCCGATGTCGACCTGCCTCGTGTTCCTGCCAACAAGGCCTCTGCAGCGAATATTCCTGATCCAAGTCAGTTGCAGGATTCTGTTGATCTTTCTGAAACGGTTGGCATCACGCGATTTGATCGAGACTACTATCCGCTTCAACTTGGAAACCATGTTCTCGGCGGCGGATTCTACGCGACCCGCCTTTATCACGATCTCAGACAGGTGAGCGGCTACGTGTACACCGTGGAAGTTGGCATGAGCGCCGATAAGACAAGAACGGTGTACACCGTTTCCTATGCGTGCGACCCGAAGAATGTATCGAAAGCAAGAGAATTGATCCGGCGGGATCTTGTCGCCATGCAGCGGGAAAATGTAACGGATGCCGAACTCCAGCAAGCCAAGGCGCTGCTGTTGCGCCAAATCCCGCTCGCCGAATCGAGCGAAAGCGGAGTAGCCAGGGGTTTACTCGCCCGGGCTCAAATCGGCCTTCCGCTTGACGAACCCATCAGGGGAGCAGAGCTTTACTTTTCGATGACCGCCGACCAAGTCAAGGCAGCGTTCGCAAAGTGGATCCGTCCCGACGAATTCGTCCAGATTATCCGAGGGCCGGCGCCGCAATAATCACAAGCTTTTCAAATCGGCGCCATCTTGCCCGGCAACGCCACCGGCGGGCACCTCGACAGAGCCAATCCCTGGTTCAAACATACTTTCCAACTTCGTTTCTAGTTTGCTCCGCGGCTATTTCTCGCTGGCTTGGATCATGTCCAGGAAGCCGCCGACAATTGCTTCCTGGGCGCAACCCGGCTTCAGGCGCGAGCCAAGCACCTGAAATGTATATTCCCCAAACGAGGCATCGTCCGGGACATAGCCGGAGTTGGCCGCACCATTCGCCAGCGTGACCATCATGCTGTCCGCCAGTGGCGAACGTTCCTTGAATCGTTGCTCGATCGGGGTGTAAATCTCCGCATTCACCGAAGCCAGCGCCACGTTGCCGATGCGCAGTATGCCCAGGCGCATGTGTACTGGATCGCCGTCCTCGTAACTGCCCGGCGTGCCCTCGCGCGCGCTGTCCAGCCGTTTGCGGCCCGGGCAAGTGGCCGTGTTTTGCGCCGCCCAAATGCGCGGATTGCGGTCCATGCGCGAAGTGTTGGTGATCACGCGAATCACTTCCTCGCCCAGCAACAGTCCCTCGGCATCCATCACGCGTTCCAGATTGTCGCGAACCTGGGGGTCAATCGGCACGGCGGCGACTTTGCCATCGCGCAACGGCGCTTCCACCGCCTCGCGCGTCATGACGTTTCCGGTAATCTTCACGCCGCTGCGCGAAGCCATCGCGTTAGTGCCGGCACGAAGATACAGCGGGTTCTGATCGCCAGACGCATTCTGCGCGAACACCGCAACCACCTTGTCGCCGTAAGCCTGCTCGATATAACGCGAGGCCGCTCCGGGAAAGTCCGCGCTGATGAACCCGGCCAGGAAGCCGTTCACCGGATGCATGGCGTAGGTGAAGTAGACCGCGATCAGTTCGCCATCGGGTGTGGAGAATTTCACAACGGCAACCGTTTTGTCGGACGCGCCTTGCAAGTTGGGCGCTTGCGTCCAGCGATGCGTTACCGGATCGATGTTGTCCCGGCTCACGTTCAGATACGAGAAACCCGTGCCGAATCCGACGCTGGCGGACTGCAGCTTGGCCTTTGCCTGGCGCACCGCATCCACGATCTGCCCCACAATCGGCGGCGGCGGTTCATTGGAGTCAGCGGCTTGGAATCCTCCCGGGGTGCGCGGCCGGCCGCTTCCGAAAGGACTGGCGCCGGGGCCCCATCCGCTGTGCGTGTGCGTGGCCGACATCAAAATATTTTCCACTGGGCAATTCAACTCCGCGGCAATTTGCTTCGCTGCCGGCGCCCATACCGCGTCATTCAGTCCGCCCTGGTCCGCGCCGATTAAGGCCGCTCGCGTCGTGCCATTATCCAGCACGATCGCGCGCACGTAGAGCTTCTCATGCGCATACTTGCCCGTTGGCGGGTTCGCGGGATCAGACGCGGGTGTAATGTCCACGCGCGCGGTGCCCACACGGAGATTGTCCGCCTTCGCGACACTGGCCGCGCAGCAGCAGAACATTGCCAGCATGGCCGGCAACAGAATATTTCGACTTGTAAACATTGCGGTTGAAACTCCTGGGTCAACGGAATTGGTGCAGTGGATTGACCTTTCACCTTAACAAGCACGCCCATTCCGCGCAATCGCGATTGGTAGCCTAAGCCTATTACGTATGCCTTCACCGCCTGATGCCTCTTTTCTCTTCAGGGGGTCGGAGCTTCAGCTCCGGCATGAAAGCTCTAAACTCAACTGGGCTTCAGCCCCTGAGGAACCCGCTGGGTGCCCCAGGCCCGCCGTAGGCGGGCGCCTGGGTCTTGGAGTTGCCTTTTCATGCTTTGTCATCCCGACCGGAGCGGCCCGATTTTTTCTTCCGCGCCGAATTCTGGCGCGTCGGGCCGCGCAGTGGAGCGACTGTCTAATTTGTCAAGGGCTCGATGGAGCAAAATTCGGTTCGTACTTGGCGTGCCTTCGCATTCAGGCGGACGAGAAGTTTATGGGCCAAGGCGATGCGGATGACTTTCTTTGGTTTGCCCGCCGCCGCAAGGCGTTCATGGAAGGCGGCGAAGTCCGCATCGTGGCGGCGCACCACCCCGGCCACGACGTAGAGAATGGCACGGACGTTTCGTCTTCCACCGCGCACCGCACGCTTGCCCTGATGCTTGCCGCTGTCCCGCGCCAGCGGTGCCAGGCCCACCAGTTTGGACACCGCTTTGTTCGAGGCCATGCCAATCTCGGGCATCTCGGCCATCAGGCGAGCGACGGTGCGGTCGGCCACGCCTTTGATGGAGCGAAACGCTTGATCCAGCTTTTGCCACAGCGGATCCGCGGCGATCAGTGCGGCAATGGCCTCTTCCAGCTTGCGTATTTGCAAACTCACCACCGCCAAAACTTCCCCGAAGGTGTCTCGTACGCTGGCCTCCGTCACCAAAAGACGTTGGTTTCGTTGCGCCGCTCGCAGTTCAGTGAGTTGCCGCAGCCGCGTGACCAGGGCTTTCAGCCGTTCTTGTTCCGCGCTCGCCGGAGCGTTGGGCCTGCTCCCTTTCACGGCCGCAAACCACGCAATCACCCCGGCATCGATACGGTCGGTTTTCTCCAGCAGGCCCATGCCTTCGGCAAAACGACGCACCGCCCGGGGATTGAGCAAAGCCACCGGCAAACCATGCCCCCACAGCAAAGCAAACGGCTGTTTTTCGTATCCGCCGCTGGCTTCCATGGCCGCCATCTCGACGTGATGCTGCCGACAAAAGGCAATCAACTCGGCGACGCCTTCGGCAGTGTTAGGGAAAGAGCGGTGCGGCCCCGCGGGGCCGATACCAGCGTCCAGCGAAAGAGAAGAAACATCTACTCCACAAACGATCTTGGTCACGGTAACCTACCTTGTACGTGCGATAGAAGTCTGGCGACTGTTCGGTCGTGCGTGACTGCGGCGGCGGTCCCAAAGCTCCACTACGGCTATCGGCCTGAGGAATCACGGGCGCCGCTCGCCGCGCGAGGGGTTCGCGATCGCGAACCCCTCGCAGCGACATTCTCCACCACAACTTGCCGCCTCCATACAGATACAAGGGATCGTGGCTCCCACCCTCCCCTGTTTCACACCAACCGGTTGCCCCAGGCACGGAGTGTATGCCTGGTTCTTGGGGTTGACCTTTCTATCGCCGCGCCTTCTCTTTCTCAGCGTCCTCTGCGCCTCTGCGTTAAGCTCTCTCCCTCTTTGGAACGCCACCTCTGCGCCATCCCGCGGGTTAAGCGGGATGAATCTCCCGATTGGCGAATTGGAAAGCGCTCGAATCTCCCGCGCCAATCTCCTTGCCAGGTACTATAATCAGCCCGTCCGGTGAGCACTCTACTCTTCAGGCCAGCAGAGGAACCCGACATCCCCGGGATGGCGCGCATTCGCGCTGCCGACTGGGGTATCCAGGAGTTGTGGCGCGTGCGCATCTCGCGTTACCTGAACTACGAACACCATCCGCGGCAGGCGCTCGCGCCGCGCGCCGTTTACGTCGCGGTGGATGATGCTACGATTGTGGGCTTTATCGCCGGGCATCTCACGCGCCGCCACGCCTGCGAAGGGGAATTGCAGTGGATCAACGTGATTCCCGAGCGTCGCGGCAGCGGCGTTGCCGCGGAATTGCTGCGCCTGCTGGCGGCGTGGTTCGTCGCGCAAAACGCTTCCCGGATCTGTGTTGACGTTGAGCCGGAAAACACCGCAGCGCGCCGCTTCTACATGCGCCACGGCGCGGAAGATCTCAACCCAAGCTGGCTCGTCTGGAACGACATCCGCGTCGTCCTCGCCGAGCCCAATTCGCCGCAGAATCCCAAGTAGTGGCCGGTCTTCAGATCGGTTCCTGGGTTTGCCGGTATTTGTGCGCGAAGTCACAAATGTCGGCGCGCCGACATTTTGTATCTTAGTTGCAAGTAGACAATAGGTAATATGCACAAGTGAGCTATCTGTGGGCGCATTGGACGGTATACCCCCACCCCCTGTTTTTGCGTATGTAGGGGAAACAAAGGGGTTACGGGCGAATTTCCTGGATGTAGGGGAAACAAAGGAGTTAGCGTGTTTTTAGAGGCGGGTGAGGGGGTGGGGCGTCCCGAAACGGCACTAGAGCAGCGTCCCCTCAGCATAGCAGGTGGAGCTAAGCATATTATTTACCGTTTGTCTACTATTATTTAGTGGGTACTACATTCGAAACTGGTACTGGGGAAACGTCCGGAGGGGAGAAGTCAAAGACCGCATCCTTTAAGAACCAAACGCAAAGGGTGCGGCACGCATTTCCGAGCTGTGGACCAGCCTATCGTCGGTCGAATGTGGTACGAATTCGGCTTATCGTTCGCTGGGCTTCTATTGCGCACTCCCAAACCCGCATTACCTTCCAACCCCGTCTTCTCAACTGCCGAGATACACGTTGGTCTCGCTTGCGATTGCTGGAGACTTTCCTCCTCCAAAAGGAAACGTTGCTTTTGGACGGCCGATTGCATTTGGGGCAGCCATGCCAAAAGCATCCATCGACAAAGAGAGCGATTTTGAGGTCCGGCCAGGCAAAATCAGGTTTTCCAGGAACCTTCCAGTGTCTTCTGAATCCTCGAAGGCCGGCCTTCCTCAGCACTCTTGCCATCAGTTGTTCGGTGCTGCGGTTCCCCCTCGAATGCACCGAAGCCATGATGCGTGATCGTGTGGCTTTGGAAACTCGATCCATGGGAAAGATATCTCAGCGCAACGAATAGGTTTGGAGTTCCTCGTCCGATATTTGGTCGCGGGGAACGAGGCGGTAATGCTTCTCTTCCACAACGTGAACTTCGTTATCCTTGTCGACTGACAGTTCAAAAAGAGCGATCGTCTGGTCGGGCATGAATTGGGCAGAGATCGGGCGGCACTCGAGCGCAGGATATCGCTCGCGACACCATGTGTAATCCTGCTCCGCCTGTAGAGACGAAAGTTTGTCCTTGTTGCCTTTCGCCTGAACCGGGATTATGAACTGTTGTCCGCTTCGACTTATGCCGACGTACAGTTCGTCTATCTCGATTTGTCCGAGATCTTCCGCGGTTGTCCGCAAGTGGTTCTGAAGCGAGTACGACGCTATGCCCAAGAAAATGTCGATCAGTCGGTTATAGCGAACTTGTGCCAGAAGAGACTGCTCATCGCCCTGCGCGTACTTGAGAATTATTTGTGGCGTAGAATCGGGTACCTTGACCACCGCCATATCAGGTCTGGGTATTACTCTGCTTGGAGGGCCCAGGCGGAATCTATACATTCCGCGGCCCGCAAGTTTGATCGCCCACTCCAGACCGGAATGTTCGGTTTCTCGAATTGATGTCGGAAGATCACGTCTGAACCGGTATGTGTAGAGGATATCGCCGAGGTTCTTGATCCTTTTCAGCTTTAAGTAAGTGGCGATCTCTTCGAGTTCCACTCGGTCGAAGAGAAAACTCGTCTCGGTCGACTTATGGTGTCGGTCAAACAGTTTCTTGATGATCGCGTCGTAGCGGGCGGCCTTCTCGGATATTCTCTTCCCCCCCTTGCCCCTGTTTGGCTTGGGACTCTTCTTTTTCTGATTTCGGGCCGTTTTCTTTGGCAAGGGAATCCTCTGTATTAGTATTTCTATGGGTGGACGTCGTATTCCTTCCTTGTTCGCGGGGCAATGACCGTTGCCTGGACGCCGTAGTGCGCAGCCGCTCCCGACATATCAAGTTCCAAGAGTTCGAGTCCAGATGCACGAACCCGCTCCTTGTTGCCAACCGATACGACGAGTTTCTCGATGATGCTGGAGGCAATCGCTTGGGCCAGGAGAGGTGGTACAGAGTTTCCGATTTGTCGAAAACCATGCCACTTCGTGACGTGAAAACGGAACCAATCCGGGTATGAATGTAGCCTCGCGGCCTCCCGCACCGTTATGCACCGCGGAGAGAACGGATGAATCGGTCGCGGAGAGGTAAATGCTCCCCTATCGCTAGCGGTGCCAGCGCGCAAAGTGTTAGATATTCCATCCGGATCGAGTTTCAAAAACCTACTAACCTGCTCGACAGCTCCTGGCGGAGTATCTCTGAATCTCTGAATCGACAACTCAGTGTGAATTGTTCGGAGGCTTGACGACAACAGCAGCTTACCCTTTAACGTGTCATTTGCTATCCGAAGATTCCTGGCGTACGAGCTTGGTTTGCCAAATCTGGCGTAGACCCAATCGCGTTCAAGAAGGACGTCGAAATCATCGGCTTCAGGAAGGTCTCCGATCGCCTCCAGTACGGTGGGAGTTCTTTTCAGCTTGCCGTGGTGCGTCGCACCATTAGCTAGAAAATGTGTAGGCTCAGGGTATTCCGGAAGGGTGTGCCCTCCTCGCGCTCCGTACAAGAACAATCGCCTCCGGTCTTGAGGAACTCCGTAGTCAGCAGCGTTCAAAACCCGATAATTTTGCTCAACCGAATATCCTTTATTTATGAACGCTTTGATGATTTCCTCAAGAAATCGCTTGTGATCGCCAATGGTCAATCCTTTGACATTTTCAAACACGAAGTATTTGGGACGCATTTCAGCGACCAGTCGGACAAAGTGATGCACCAAGGAGTTGCGGGGATCGTCGAGCGCCCTCTTGCCGATGAGGCTAAAACCTTGGCAGGGTGCTCCACCAAACACGACGTCGATATCGCGTTTGCCTAGTTTCGCCACGTTCCGAATGTAGGTCCCGTCGATGTCAGTCACGCTGCGACAAATCGTCACGCAGTCTGGAAAGTTGAACTCATGCGTGGCGCAATGGATTGGATCGTATTCCACCGCAGCCACGACATGAAATCCAGCCTGTTCGAAGCCGAGTGACATTCCCCCGGCACCGGCAAAAAGGTCAATTCCAATTGGCGTATCAGATTTAGTCATTCTGCAACTCTGAAGTCTATCAGTGTTCTCAAAATTCGGCGATGCGCAAAGCAGTCAAGCCGGAAATTCGCCGTTTGAGGGCGGTCGCTGTATTCAAACCGCCAACTCCATTGTGGCGAAGAAAAAACGAAGTTTCAAGATGCAATTTGGCGGATGGCATGCTGCCCGAGCCGCGACCAATGATCGGCGACCGGGTAGAATCGATTAGGGCAGTTCAAATCAATCCGCACGGAACGGTGCCCTCCGAAGCTCCCTTCGCAACTCAGGTAAGAAGGGTAAACTGAAGCTCCGATCCCCTAAGAATGAGGAGATTGTCGCCTATCACCAGGAGAGATGACATGGCTATTGTTGCGATTCATCCGGGGGAGCACCTTGTCGAGGAACTGGAAGAGTTGGAAATGAGCGCGGCGGAACTGGCGCGCAAGATGAACGTGCCCACCAATCGCGTCACGCAAATCTTGAATGGGACGCGGGCCGTCACGGGGGATACGGCACTGCGGTTGGCGCATTTCTTTGGCACGAGCGCGCAGTTCTGGCTGAATCTGCAGACCCTTTACGACTTGAGGGTGGCCGAGGAGAAAGCCGGGAAGTCCATTAAGACGCTTCCCAAGCTGAAGCGGCGGGGAGCCGGTGGCGGTGTGAAGGGGAATACGGCGACCGGCGAGCGGCGACCGGCGACCGGGAAGAGTCGTCTAGGCCGGTTGAAATCACCGGGAATAGAAGGAGTTTGGGGAACACCGGGTACCCAGCGCTTACCCTTCGGCTCCGCTCAGGGCAGGCGCACTGGGCTAACTTCTTACGCACCTCCGGGGCTTGGGGATGTGCACTTGGGGGTTATGGATAATCGGTTGGTCGTGGATCGAAGAGCGCTGGAGGCGCGGCATAAGTTAGCCCAGCCCGTTAGGGCTGGGAAATCTGGAAAAAGAAAATGCAGCGCCGTAGGTGCGACACCTAGCCGAAAACAAATTTGGGATCAAATGCAACGCCATGCTTTTTCAACAGGGCGACGAACTCTTCTTCAAATCCGCGCTTTCTGTGATGCTCTTGCTGATTTCGGATGTATTGAACGACAGCGGGGATGTTGGAACTGCTGACGCTAAACGCGCCGTATCCTTGCTGCCAAGAGAATTTGTGTCCTTGTTCGTTCGCCCAACGGGAGGAATTCGATTTGATGGTGAGGACCGCCTTGGCCGCAGGCAGAGTGGGTGGGACTTGGATGAGGAGATGAATGTGGTCCTCAATGCCGCCTATCGCGTGAACGTGGATGTCGAGTTTTTTGCAAACGCCCGCCACGTATGACCAGAGGCGCGGCTGAAGGTCTAGCGAGATGGTCTTCTGCCTGCCCTTGGTGCTGAAAACAACATGGAGCACATTTTGAGAATAGGTGTGGGACATGTGCCGCACCTCCGGCGCTAGTCATACTTATACATGATGCACCCAGCGCTCACGCGCTGGGCTAACTTCTGACGCGCCTCTGGCGCTGGGTGGAGAGAAGAGTCGTCAAGGCCGGTTGAAATCACCGGCGGGAAACGGCGCGGGGCAAGCCGGGAGTACAAAGAGCTTGGGGAGATTTTGTTTTTGGGGGGCGGTTATGTCGGACATGGATGACCGACCCCTTAAAGCGGAGGAAACGGAGACGGGGATTCAGCTTGCCAATTCCGAGGCCAAACACGGATGAGGCAGCAGGACGCGGGCGCGTTGCAATCCGTTTGTGATTCGCTACCATAGAAAGACGAGGCGAAGCTCTCGGCGCCGCTCAGACTGGAAAGGAACTCTTGATGAAACGCGCAATTCTTGCCGCTCTGCTGGGCGCGACCGTGCTCTTTGCCGGAGGCTGCAAGGCCAAGCTGGATGACAAAGAAGCGATCCGCACTGGGGTGATCAACTATTTGGGATCGCTGAAGACGCTGAACGTGAGCGCGATGGATATCAACGTGACGCAAGCCACGGTGAACGGTAATCAGGCTCAGGCGCAGGTGGAAATACGGCTGAAGAATAGTCCGCCGGATGGCGCGAGCATGAAGCTTACGTATAATCTGGAAAAGCGCGGAGATGAGTGGGCCGTGGTGAAGAGTCAACCGGCTGGCGGAACGATGCAGCATCCCGCGCAGGGAGAAATGCCGCCGGGCGGATTGCCTCCGGGGCATCCGAACGTGAATGGCACAGCGGGACAAGCCCCGGCCGGGCATCCAGACTTCGATGAGATTTTGAAGTCGGCGCAGCCGCCGGCGTCGCAGGCGCCTGCGGCGGGTGGGTCGAGTACGACGAAGCCTTGAGCGCGGGATGGCGATATCAGATATCAGGTATCAGGAAGCGTGAAGAGGCGATCAGCGACCAGCGATCAGGAACCAAGAAAAAGATAACGCAGAGGCGCAGAGAGCGCAGAGAAGAGGGAGCCAAGACCAGCAGCGAATTGAAATTTTCTTGGGTCCTGATGACTGATTACTGATAACTGATAACTCTTCACTTCCCTTCATAATCCTGCAGATCCTCGGTTGGGATCGCTACGCGGACGGCGTTTAGCACCGCGAACAGGTCAATCACTTCCTGGCCAATCGCTCCCCAGATCGGCGGCAGGAAACCGAACGCGGCGGCGATCATGCCGACGACGCTCGCACCCATTCCACCGAGGGCGCTTTGCAGTGCGATGCGGCGCATGCGTTGGCCAATGTGCATGAGCTCGTCAATCTTTCCCAGCGAGGGTTCCAGCACAACCGCGTCGGCCGCTTCCGTGGTGATGTCGTTCTGCGTGCCAAACGCCACGCCGACCGTCGCCGCCATCAGCGCGGGAGCGTCGTTGATGCCGTCGCCCACAAACAGCGTGCGCGCTTTGGCGGTTTCCGCCTTCACGATGGCTACTTTCTCCTCGGGAGTTTTTCCAGCGTAGATTTCCTTGATGCCGACGCTTTCCGCCAGGTATTTCACTTCCGACTCGCGATCGCCGGAGACGAGCATCACTTTGGCTACACCGTGTTTTGGTTCCAGGTGCTGGATGAAGGAAGCGCTCTCCCTTCTGGGGGCATCGTGGAAGCGAATAGCCGCGGCGTATTTGCCGTCGATGAAGATGAGGCATTCGAGGCCGCTGGCGAGTTCCGGCAGAGGCAGCGATTGCGCATTCACTGCTTTGCGGTTGGTAATCTGAACGTTGCGCCCGCCGAGGGTGGCGACCAAGCCGAGGCCGGGATGCTCGCTGATATGCTCCATGGAAAGGAGTGGAATCTGTTCCTGCCTGGCGGCGATGACGATGGCGCTGGACAGCGGGTGCTTGGAGTATTGTCCCGCACTCGCGGCGAGGCGCAATACATCGGTGCGATCGAAGCCCTCCGCGCAGAGCACATCGGTCAGCCGCGGCCTGCCGTACGTCAGCGTGCCAGTCTTGTCGAAGATGAGTGTGCGGCAGTTCTCGATCTGCTCGAGGACCGCGGGATTCTTGATGATGATGGCGCGGCGCGCGGCTAAAGAGATGGCGCCGATAATGGCGGTGGGAATGGCCAGAAGGAGCGGGCACGGCGTGGCGATGACCACGACGGCAAGGAAGCGCTGCGGTTGATGGGTAAGTAATGCGGCTGCGGTAGCAACCGCGAGAGCCAGCGGCGTGTACCACGCGCCGAGTTCGTCGCCGAGGCGGCGCAACTTGGGGCGCTCCTGCTCGGTCTGGTGCATCACCTGCATGATGCGGGCGTAGCGCGAATCCTCCGCCAACTTCTCCGCGCGGATGACGAGGGCTTGCTCGCCATTGATGGCGCCGGAAATCACCATCGAGCCGGGCGTCTTGGAGATTTCGTAGGGTTCGCCGGTGAGGTAAGCCTCGTCCATGATGCCGTGGCCTTCGAGGACGGTGCCGTCCACAGGGCAAATCTCGTGGGGAAGGACGGTGAGTTCGTCGCCGATACGGATATCGGGCAACGCTATGTCCACGAGGCCGCTCGGTTCCTTGCGATGGGCGACGCTGGGCATGCGTCGAGCGAGGGCATCGAGCACCGAGGAAGCGCGGGCGGTGGCGAATTCCTCGAGGGCTTCGCCGCCGGAAAGCATCAGCACAACGATGGTGGCAACGAGATATTCGCGCAGCGCCATGGCCGTCAGGATGGAAACGCCGGCGAGAAGATCGGAGCCGAATTCGCGGTGATAGAGTTTCTTTAGAAGCGCCCAGACGAGCGGAATGCCGCCGATCAGCAGCGCGACAAAGAGAGGAACACTTGCGGGGAGAGCAGGGAAGCGCAGGGCGTACCTAAGGACGACATGCAAAAGTATTGCAACAAGCGTGAGAGCAGCGATGTAGGTTTCTTTGGAAGGAACAAATCCCGGCTTCGCGGGAACTGCCATTGGCTTTACTTATTGCACAAGTACTGTTTGATGTCAAAGATGCAACGCTTTTGCGACTGGGAGAATGCAACGATTGGGGCGGAGAACCTTCGCTCAGATCGTTTTGTCTTTCGAGTAGCAGAGCGATTCGAGGTTGCAGTCGGCGCATTTGGGTTTGCGGGCGATGCAGACGCGGCGGCCATGCCAGATCAACTGATGGGAAAACTTGATCCATTTGTTTTGCGGGATGATGGCCATGAGGTCCTGTTCGACTTTCTTGGGATCTTTGTTGCGCGTCAGGTCAAGACGCTCAGAGAGCCGGAGGACGTGCGTGTCCACGACTATGCCGCTGGGGATTCCATAGGCCGTGCCGAGGACAACGTTGGCTGTTTTGCGGGCCACGCCCGGTAGCGTGAGCATCTCGTCCATGGTGCGAGGAACCTGGCCGCCGAACTTTTCGACGATGGCTTTGCTTGCGCCCATGATGGATTTGGTTTTGTTGCGGAAAAAGCCGGTGGGGCGAATTTCTTTTTCGAGTTCGGCGGGATTGGCGTAGGCGAAATCTTCCGGTTTCGTATATTTCTTGAAGAGTTCCTGGGTGACTTGATTGACGCGGACATCGGTGCACTGGGCGGAAAGAATCGTGGCGATCAATAATTGAAAGGCGTTTTCGTAATTCAGTTCGCAGGTGGCGTTGGGGTAGGCCTCGTCGAGTTTGGCGAGGATGGCAGCGACGCGTTGGGGATTGGTGCCGGCGACGGAGGCGGGCTTGCTGCGAGCTTTTTTTGCAGGGACTTTCTTTGCGTGTTTTGTTGGATTCTTCTTGGTTGTCTTCTTTTTGCTTGTCATTGGGACCTCTTTGTCAGATGGCTGATAAGAACATAGCTGACGAGCCCGCAGCGGCTAAAGCCGCGTGAGTATTGCCGCGGTTACGGCACGGCTGAAGCCGTGCCCTGCCGGGACTCTTGATACCCTGCCGGGACCTTGATGCCCTGACGGGGCCCTTGAGGAGATGATCCTTGCGTCCTTGATGAGATGATCTCTGCTACCGTCATTGAACTCTTATCCTACGATTCCAGGGCTTGGATCAAGTGGCGGAAGGCGGTGCCGCGATGGCTGCGAGTGTTTTTTTCGTGTGGCGGCAATTCGGCAAAGCTTTTGGCCAACGGTGGAAAGTAGAACACGGGATCGTAGCCAAATCCACCGGTACCGCGCGGGGCTTCGAGAATTTCGCCGTCCACCTTTCCTGAAACGACGGCAATGGCTCGGCCGAATTGCGCTACAGCAATCACGCACACGAAGTACGCAGCGCGCTCCGCGCCTTTTTTGTCATGCAAGGCGGCCAACAATTTTGCAATCTTCTGATCGTTGCTCGCGCCAATGCCGGCATAGCGAGCTGAATGGACGCCGGGTGCGCCGCCTAACGCGGGCACGACCAGGCCTGAATCATCCGAAAACACCATGTTTTCGCAGTTCCGTGAATAATAGAACGCTTTGCCCGCGGCATTTTCGGCGAAGGTCTCCGCGGTCTCTGGAAATTCGGGGAACGACGCGTATTGCGGGAGCAAGTCCATTTCCAGGTTGGAATGAGCGGCTGTGGCCAGGGCGCGGAATTCGCGCAATTTTCCCGCATTTCCTGAAGCGAGATAGAGCTTCTTCGCTGTTCCCACCGAAGTCACCGGCCGCGGCCGAGGAAATGTTCGGGCAAGACTTCGCGCTGGTCTTCAGCCAGACGGCGGATTCCCGCTGCGCCCAGTGCGAGCAGATCCTGCATTTCGCCGCCGGTGAAGGGGCGTCCTTCGGCGGTAGCCTGAATTTCCACGAAATCGCCGCGTCCGGTCATGACCACATTCATGTCCACTTCCGCGCGAGAATCTTCTTCGTAGCAGAGGTCCAGCAGGGCCTCATCATCCACAATGCCGACACTGATGGCGGCCACGGAATCGATCAGCGGGGAGCGCTTTAAAATTCCGGCAGCAACCATGCGCTCCATCGCCAGCGCCAGAGCCACGAACGCGCCGGTGATGGAAGCAGTGCGCGTGCCGCCGTCGGCCTCAATCACGTCGCAATCGAGCACGATGGTGCGCTCGCCAAGGGATTCGGTATCCATCACCGCGCGCAACGAACGGCCGATCAGGCGCTGAATTTCCAGCGTGCGCCCCGTTTGCTTACCGCGTGCGGCTTCGCGTGGCGTGCGCTCTTCGGTGGCGCGCGGCAACATGCCGTATTCGCTGGTAACCCAGCCCTTGCCGGAACCTTTCAGGAAGCCGGGGACGCCGTCGTCTACGGTGGCGGTGCAGATGACGCGAGTCTTGCCGAGTTCGATCAAGACGCTGCCTTCGGCCTGCGAAATGAAGTCGGGAGTGATTTTCAATGCGCGAATCTGGTCGGCGGTTCGTCCGTCAATTCTCATGAGGTATGCCCCTTTTTTGGGCCTTTTGAACTAGTCCATTCAAATGGTGAAGAGCGTTCATTTCGTCAACGCGGCGTCAGGAAAGCCCCGAAAAAGATTTTCTTCAGGGGCTAAGAGCCCATTGGCCGTTATGACTTTACGCCGGGGCTGAAGCCCGGGCCTCCTAAAGAAAAGATTCTTTCTGCAAGCTGTGTCCGCCACTTCGGACCTCAGGGGTTGAAACCCCTGAAGGTGATACCCCTTATGGCACGGCTGAAGCCGTGCCCTGACGGGGCCGGACACGACGCAACAGGATCGAATATAACGCGACATGGTCCAAGAAAGATGTCCCCTACGACAATTAAGATCTGGACTGGCTCTGTTGACATCCTCGCAAACAGATTGAAACTCCAAGAGTGCCGCACCTACGGCGCTTGACATTATTATGCCCTTCCGACCCAGGGCTTACGCCCTGGGCTAACTTGTGCCGCGCCTCCGGCGTTTGCTGGACATGAGAAAGGAAATCTTAGCCCTCCGTTACAAGTCTGATGAGGATGTCAACAGGGCCATCTGGGCTCTTGCATTTTCTCCACCCGCAACTTGTCTCCGGTTATCGTTTCACGGCCTTCTCGACCTTTTCCACGACTTTCTGGATCGGGGCGGTAATCGCCGAAACCGCGGAGTGAGTTGGGGCAGGCGGCGCTCCGGGCACTTGGGTGTTGACGCGGAAGGTTTGCGTCAGATCGATGTGGCCCGCCAACGTTTCTACTTCCTGGCCGTGGATGAGAATTTTGATGCGCTGCACCTGAGGCACATTGGCTTCCAGAGTACGCGCGATGGAATCGATGGCCAATTGTTCGCTCTGGATTCCCGAAGGGATCGAAGTGCCCATTGCTTCGGAGAAATCCGCAACCGCAGTGCCGTCGGGCAAAATATAAAACGCCAGAAGGGCGGCGTCGGGCGGCAAAGTGCGCGCCTCGGGATCGACGGGCCCCGCCAGAAGCGTATTCAACACTTCCTTGGCGCGCAGAGCGGGATCGTCAGAGAGCGGCAGTTCGACGATGACCGGTCTCAGCAGGCCATCGTCATTCCCCGAGCCCCAAAACATCTTCACCTTAACCTTTGGCTCGCTGCTGGTTGCAGGCGTGACCGGAATCAGTTCGCGGCGCGCCTGCTCCGCGGTTTTCTCCGTGAGTTGTGCGGCACTGCGAACCTGATGGCGCAGTGCGGGGAAATACAGGGCAGCCGCAAAGACCGCGGCGAGCAAGCCGCCCGCCAGCCAGACGCGCGATTGCGGGCTCATGGGTGTGCGGCTCCTGGTGTTGCCGATGGGACAGGCAGGACATAGGAAGGCTTGAAAGCGACGATGCCATGAGCGATGGCTTCGGCGACACCCGGCATCATGCGGTCCAGGTCGGCGCGTTCCGGGACCGTGACGCTGGAAATCTCCACCGCGATTGCAGGGGCCGCTGTTGTGCGCAACTGGCGCACCGGCGCGACCAGGGCAGTTTCGGGGGAACCGCGAAAGCGTTTTGCCAATTCCGCTTGGACGAAATCGCCGAGTTTATGGCTGAGGCCCACGAATGGGCCTTGCGCGCGGTCCCATGGGATGAGGCCGGTCGCGTCATTGGAAGGCGGGATATCGGGGGCGACGTAGACTCGCGCCGTGCCGGCCACGCCGGTGGAAGCGATGTGCAGGGTAACGAAGACCGCGCCGTGCTGGGCATTAGCGCGCGCGGAACGGTCGTCAAAGGAAGGATTGTCGTTGCCCTCGCGAGTCATCACGACCTGGAGGCCCTGCGCCTCGAGCGCTTT
This sequence comes from Candidatus Acidiferrales bacterium, assembly GCA_963702915.1. Taxonomy (GTDB): domain Bacteria; phylum Acidobacteriota; class Terriglobia; order Acidiferrales; family UBA7541; genus Acidiferrum. The sequence continues at coordinate 2,284,744 of OY969770.1, read as the reverse complement.
ACGAACTTCGGCGGCGAAGACGAGGACGACTTCACTTTCGCGGATGCCTTCGGTGCCGCGCGCGCCCAAGTCGACGCCACCGTGGGCGGGGTCAAGAACGACGGTGGTGAGACCGCCGCGGGGAACGTATTGCGCTGGAGGAGTGCTGGCTTGCGGCGGTGCGGTAGGAGTGGTGGACTGCGGGGCGGCTTGGTTGACGGGAGTGCTTGGCGATTGGGGCGTGGTCTGGCTCGCCGCCATGACCGCAAAGGCGAGGCCCCCGCCCAGGAGCGCCGACAGTCGAGTTGTCCAATACCTTACGCCATCTCTCACGTGAAGCAGAATAGCAAATCTCGAGGACTTGCTGTGGGTTGGGATTTTATTTCACACGAAAGAGGGACTAGGCCGGAGATTGGGAGTTCTCTCCCTTTGCTGACATGTCCGCGAAGCGAATGGGATTCCCGGAGTGTCGCGCCTACGGCGCTCGCTGCTTTTTGCCGCTGCAACCCAGCGCTTACGCGCTGGGCTAAATTGTGCCGCGCCTCCGGCGCTTGGTGGCAGCCTGCGAACCTCAGGGGTTAAAACCCCTGAATTTTGGGAGCTTTTCGGCACGGCTGAAGAGGCTGTGGAAAAATGCCTAAACCATTTCCGCAGGGGCTAAAAAGCCCAATGATAGCCAGGAACTCAATGTCGGAGCTAAAGCTCCGACCCCCTAAACTGCAGAGTTTTTTGCGCGAGCTGTAAAGCCGTGCCCTCCCGGCATCCATTTATGAGATCGCTTGCAGGTTTGCGATTCATCAAGCGAGGCGTGGATGTTATGCCGCTTCGGCGGTCTCCAGAACTTCCCGGGAGCTGCGAGGCGACAAAACCTTGCGGGTGGCCAGGTACAAGAGGAATCCGGCGGCCATAATGATCGCGCCGAAAGCCAGGCCATTCATGCCAAGGATGGTTTCGCTGCCGCTTTCGATGACGGCTAGGATGAGCAGCGCCAGAGGGAAGAGTCCGCAACTGATGGCACCCGCCATGCCACCGGGCACGCGGAACTCCCGCCGGAGCTTGGGTTCGCGGATGCGGAGCACTACAAGCGTGATAAATTCCAGCATCAGCGCGGCGCCGTAGAGCATGATGTCCAGCGTCACGAGCCGCCTGAAACCCAGACCGAGGCAGAGCGCCCAGCAAGTGGCCAGGACGATGATGGCTACCCACGGTGTGTGGTTCTTGCGGGTGACCTTGCCGAAGAGCTTGGGCATCATGCCGTCGCGCGCCATGGCCAAAGGAAGGCGGGAGTAGCTCATGACCAGGGCGTTGAACATGCCAAAGGCGCTCATCATGCCGCCGATGGTTACGGCGAAGCGGAGCCACTCGAATCCGAGGATCCTGCCGCCCAACTGGCCGGCGACGGCGGCCCAGGAACCGTCTTCGTTGAAGGCGGAGGCGGGAGTGCCGGTAAAGTAGACGGCTACGAAGGGCAGGACGTACGTCAGCGAGACGAGAATTACCGCGGCGATCATGGCCTTGGGATAGGTCCGCTGCGGGCGTTCGACTTCCTGCGCGATGGTGGAGGCGTTATCCCAACCCATGTAATTCCACATGGCCACGAGAACTGCGCCAAGCAAACCGATGCTGACGCCTGCCGAAGCCGCGTGGGGCTCCGTGAAGGTGGAGGTCCTGGCCGGTGACAGCAGGACTACCAGTCCGAAAGGCAACGAGAGCAGGAAGAATAGCCAGAGCGAGGTGATGCCGACCACCCGGATGCCCGCCAGATTCAGTGCCGCGCACGTGACCACGACGAAAAGGCCCGCGTAGATGCCGCGATTGCCTTCGCCAAACCACGGCGACATCTGCTTCAGGTAAAACACGAAAAGCGTGGGGTAAATCGCCATATCAAAGATGCTCGCGGCCAGGCTCAGCCACGCTTCCTGAAAGCCCCAGAAATTGCCCAGACCCCGGCGCACCCAGGCGTAATAACCGCCTTCGGCAGGCAGAGCGCTGGAGAGTTCGCCGATCATGAATGCGGTGGGAAGGCACCAGATGACCGGAAGGAAGAGCAGAACGAGAATGCCACGGCCGTAGCCCGCCCCGGAGATGATGGACTCCGTCCCATAGGTGCCCCCGGAGACCATGAAGAAGGTGGCGGCTACGAGCGGCCAGAGGGTCATCTTGGCGATTGCTTTTTTCGCAGAGGGAAGTGCTTGGGTGGGGATTTGTGCGGGGAGCGATAAAGTGCTCAATTTTTTTCTCTCGTCCTCCTAAATGGACGCTCACTCTCGAAATGCCGGAGCGAGGTCGCCATTTGCAGAATACATTCTCTGCACACACGCGCAAGAAAAAAATGCATGCAAGGCAAAATTTTTATCAAGAGGGCACCGTACTTTCGTACAGCCGAGGGGGCGCCGCATGACACCGTGGAGTGGGTTACGCGCGGCTCGGCAAGCTGGGAGTCGACGGTTTGCGCCTGGCTTTCCTTAGCCGGGAGCGCGAGTGTGTTAAAATCGCGGGTTTGCTTCGCACTTATTTTTTCATCGGAGACCCACGAATGAAGCTTCGTCTGGTGGTTTTGCTTTTGGTGATTGGCTTGGAGGGTTCTATTACCGGGGCGCAGCAGGTTGCGGCGCTCCGGCCGTTGGGTGTGGACGATTTGTTCGGTTACCGGGAGGCGCACGACCCGCAAGTGGCGCCGGACGGGCAGTTCGTTGCCTACACCGTGTCGTCCAGTTCGCTAAAGGAGGACAAGGCCGAAACGCGCATCTATATGCTGCCCACGGCGGGTGGCGAAGCCATTGCGCTGACGGCGGAAGGCGTGTCGTCCGATCATCCGCGGTGGTCGCCAGACGGCAAATTCCTGGCATTTCTATCCACTCGCGAGGGAGGGAAGACGCAGATCTACTTGTTGAACCGGCTGGGCGGCGAGGCGCAGAGGCTGACCGAGACAATTCAGGATGTGGAGGCTTTTGAATGGGCGCCGGACAGCAAGCGGCTGGTATTGGTGCTGCGCGACCCTTCGCCGGAGGAACTGGAGGCTGCCGCCGAGAAAGGGAAAGACGGGGGCGAAGAGAAGGCGGGCGCTTCCAGCAAGAAAGCCAAGGCGCAACGGCCTTGGGTGATCGACCGGCTGCTCTTTAAGGAAGACACAGTGGGTTATCTGGAGCGGCGACGCACGCACTTGCACGTGTTCGATATTGCTTCCAAAGCGCTCACGCAGGTGACTTCTGGCGACTTTGACGATATTGAGCCGGCTTGGTCACCGGACGGCAAGCTCTTGGCGTTCAGCAGCAATCGGAGCAAGCCGGACCCGGACACCACGTATAACCGGGACATCTGGGTGGTGGCTGCGGACAACAAAGATAAGGGTGAGCATCCCGTTCAGGTCACTACCCATGCGGGAGAGAAGGACCATCCTTCATGGTCGCCGGATGGAAAGTGGATCACCTACGTCAGCTCGCTCGACTTGAAGCTGTTTTTCTACGACACCAAACACGTTGCCATCTCGCCTGCCGGTGGAGGGGAGGCCAAGGTGCTGACGCGGTCGCTCGATCGCTTTGCCACGCTGCCGCGCTTTGCCCCGGACGGCAAATCCATCTACTTTGTTGCAGACGACGATGGCACGCAAAACCTCTGCCAGGTGAGCCTGTCTGACGGCAAGATCACCCGGCCCATAGGCGGGCGGCTGACGGTGGAAAGCTACTCGTTTTCCAAAGACGGCACGCTTGCGGCGGCGATCTCTGTCCCTACGCAGCCTTACGAGGTGTATGGATTGGCGGGCGGGAAACTGACAAGGCTCTCGCACTTGAATGATGCCTGGCTGGCGCAGTTCAAGCTGGCACACGCTGAGTATGTCAGCTTCAAATCCAAGGACGGCACGATGGTGCACGGCTACCTTTATAAGCCGGTGGATTATGTGGCTGGGAAGAAGTATCCGACGATCCTGCGGCCGCACGGAGGGCCTGCCGAGGAGTACGAGGCGGAATTCGAGGACATGGCGCAACTCTACGCCGCGAATGGCTATGCGGTACTGCTTCCCAACCCGCGAGGCTCGACGGGATATGGCGAGGAGTTCTGCAAGGCCATCTTTGCGGATTGGGGCAACAAGGATTTCCAGGACGACATGGCCATCGTGGATTACGCGATTGCGGAGGGGATTGCGGACCCGGACAAGCTGGGCGTCGGCGGACACTCATACGGAGGCATTTCCACGGACTTTATCATTGCGCAGACGACGCGGTTCAAGGCCGCCGTTTCCAATGCAGGTGCGGCAGAGTTCACCAGTCTGTGGGGGCATGACATGTACGAAAAGGAGTATGTCTACGAACTGGGTTATCCCTGGGAAAACCGCGCCGTGTGGGACCGTGTTGCGCCGTTTTATAAAGTGAAGAACATCACCACGCCGACGTTGTTTTTGGGTGGGAACATTGACTGGAACGTGCCGATTTTGGGCGGGGAGCAGATGTACCAGTCGCTGAAGGCACTGGGACGCGAAACGGAATTGGTGGTCTACCCGGACGAATACCACGAATTCAAGACGCCCTCCCATATTAAGGACATGAACGAGCGCTGGCTGGCATGGTACGCGCATTATGTGAAAGCGGACGGAACGCCGGCGCGGCCGGTGGAGAAGGCTGTCGAAGCCAAGCCTGCGAAGACGGCCAATTGAGAACGAAACATGTGTTGCGCTGCCGTGCGAGGCACACAAGTCCCAGGCGATGGGGAAAATTCACGGCCCATTATTCAGGTTCAACTTGGGCGTTCATCGGAATGGGTGCCATGCACACTACCGTTTGCTGTTGCGGGTTCCACGGGTTATGCTGCAATGTTTTGCGGGGGATGCGATGCGCTTGCCGATGAAAACGAAAGTCCTGCTCGTGTTGTTGGTGACTGCTGTGGCGGGGTTCACAGCACGTTCACAGCAGTATGACCAGAAATTATTTGGAGAGATGCGCTGGCGCTGCATCGGGCCGTTCCGCGGCGGGCGCACGGTGGCAATCAGTGGCGTGCCGCACCAGCCCAATGTGTATTACATGGCGGCGGTAAATGGCGGTGTCTGGAAAACGAACGACTTTGGCAACACCTGGTTCCCAATTTTCGATGACCAGCCTTCGGGGTCCGTTGGGGCGCTGGCCGTGGCGGCTTCCAATGCGGACATCCTCTATGCGGGGAGCGGGGAAGGATTGCAGCGGCCGGACCTTGCGGTGGGCGACGGCATCTACAAATCCAGCGATGCGGGACGGACGTGGACGCACCTGGGATTGCGGGACGCAGAGCAGATCACTGCGATCGTGGTCGATCCGAAGAATCCTGACCGCGTGTTCGTGGCTGCGGAAGGCCATCCCTATGGACCGAATACCGAACGCGGCGTTTTTCGGTCGATGGATGGCGGGAATAACTTCGAAAAGGTCCTTTATAAGGATGAAAATACGGGCGCGGCGGACCTGGTGATGGACCCCGCGGACCCGCAAGTGCTCTACGCGGCGCTGTGGGCGGCGCGCGTTGCACCTTGGGAGGTGCGGGATGGCGGATCGTTCGTGATTCCCGGGAGCGGGCTGTACAAGTCCACTGACGGAGGAACGACGTGGAAGCCACTTACGAAGGTCTTACCGACGGGCGAGGACGGTTTGGCGCGCATCGGCATTGCCATCGCTCCTAGTGAACCCAAGCGCGTTTACCTCACCTTGGAATCGAAGAACAAAGGCGCGGGCATTTACCGCTCAGACGATGCGGGAGAGAGTTTCACGCAGGTGAATTCCGATCATCGCATCGGCGGGCGGGGGCCGGGCGCGATGGGCATCGCCGTTGCGCCAGACAATCCGGACGTGATTTATGTGGCCAACACCACCACGTGGAAATCCACGGATGGCGGGAAGACGTTTTTCGGATTTAAGGGAGCGCCAGGGGGTGATGATTACCAGCGCATCTGGATCAGCACCGAGAATCCACAGGTCATCGCGCTGAGCGCAGATCAGGGAGCGGCGATCAGCGTGAACGGCGGGGCTACTTGGAGCAGTTGGTACAACCAGCCGACCGCGCAGTTTTACGATGTCACCACGGACAATCGCTTTCCCTACTGGGTCTACGGCGGGCAACAGGAAAGTGGCAGCGTGGCCACAAAGAGCCGCAGCGACTATGGCGAAATCTCCTTTCGCGACTGGAGCCTCCCGGGCGTGTTCGAGTATGGAAGAGTTGCCGTGGATCCCACAGACGCGAATGTGGTGTATGGCGCAAAGCTGACGCGCACCCGGCAGGATATCGGCGAGGTGGCGGATATTGCGCCGGAGACCCTACGGCGCGGCCAGTTTCGCTACAATCGCACGCTGCCCCTGGCGTTTTCTCCGTTCGATCAGAGGACGCTGTACTTTGGCGCGAATGTGCTCTTCAAAACCAGCGATCAGGGGCGGAGTTGGTCCATCATCAGCCCGGATTTGACGCGCGAATCGTATGAAATGCCGGCAAATCTTGGCGCATTCAGCGCGGGTGATCCGGAAAAGGGCAAACATCGCGGCACGATTTATGCGCTTGCGCCTTCCTTCAAGGAGGCGGATACGATCTGGGCGGGAACCGATGATGGCCTGATCCAACTGACCCGCGACGGCGGAAAAACCTGGAAAAACGTGACGCCGCTGCAACTGAAGCCATGGAGCAAAGTCTCCATTATGGAGGCGTCTCATTTCGATGCAGGCACGGCGTACGCGGCGATCAACAGCTTCCGCCTGGACGATTTGCGGCCGCACATTTACCGCACGCGCGATTTCGGCACGACGTGGCAGGAGATCACCGTGGGCATGGGGCAGAACGCGCCATCCAATGTTGTACGGGAAGATCCGATGCGGAAAGGATTGCTGTTTGCGGGGACGGAAACGTGCGTCTATGTCTCCTTCAACGATGGCGATTCCTGGCAGTTGCTGCAGTTGAATCTGCCGCATACTTCGATGCGCGACTTGACGATTCATGGCGATGATCTGGTGGTGGGCACGCATGGCCGGTCATTCTGGATCCTGGATGACATCACGCCGCTGCGCCAATTGAGTGATGAGGTGGCCAAATCTCCCGTGTATCTTTTCGCGCCGGAGGAGGCCATCCGCTGGCGCTGGAACCGCAATCCCGATACGCCGCTGCCTCCGGAAGTGCCGGCTGGGAAAAACCCGCCCGATGGCGCGATCATTGATTATTTCCTGGGAAACACTGCCAGGAACTTAGTGACATTGGAAATTCTGGATGATGCGGGGAATCTTGTGCGACGCTACTCGAGCGCCGATCAGCCGGATTCCATCGAAAAACTTGCCGCGGAGCATCCGATCCCGATGTACTGGGTGCGACCGACGCAAATCCTTTCCGGCGCCGCGGGGATGCACCGGTTCGTCTGGAACCTGCACCACACTCCGCCGAAAGCGCTGGAGTATGAATTTCCCATATCCGCGATCCTGCGCGACACCCCGAAATATCCGCTAGGCGCGTGGGTACTGCCGGGGAATTACACGGTAAAGCTCACGGTGGATGGCAGGAGCTACACGCGGCCGTTGACGGTGAGGATGGACCCGCGCATCAAGACTTCGCTGGAGGACTTGCGCAAACAATATGAGATGCAATTGGGCGCGTCGCAAGGGATGGATGAGAGTTATGAGGCGCTCGAGCAGGCCAAATCCGTCCGCGAGCAATTGAAACAAATTGCGCCAAAGGTGGAAGGAAAGCCCAAGGATAAGGCGCGGTTGACGGAGGAGATTTCTTCGCTGGAAAAGGAGTGCGCGGAACTGGAAGGAGCGACGCAGCGGGCTTTCTTTGGCGTGCCGCCGAGCGGAAAGCGGCCGGAAAACTTTTCGACTCTGAACCAACATTACTCGGCGATTCTGGCGGTCGCCGACAGCGCGGATGCCGCGCCAACATCGCAGACAATGGCTGCCGACCTGGAATTGAACGAGCAGGCCAGCGAACTGCACAAACGTTGGAGCGGGTTATGCGAGCGGGAAATTGGTGAGCTGAACAAGAATTTGAAGAAGGCAGGGTTGCCAACTGTGGACGTGAAGAAGCCGTTGGGGGAAGAGTTGGGCGGGGCTTCGGATGGGGATGACGAGCCGTAGGGGAGTGCGGAGAAATTGCGATTTGGAGGGGATTTTGAAGTTGTACCGCGATTTCTCCGCTCCGGGACGGCAAAGAGCGCCGTCCCTCCGGTCGAAATGACAGTGTTTGGGTAGTGGATGATGTGGGAAAAGCAGGTAGGGCTGGCGTCATGCCGGGGAGCGAAATTGCCGCCAAGATGGCGGCGCTACGCAGCGATGTAATGTCCAGTGCGCGAGAGGAACGGGCTTAGCGCAGGTGGTTCTGGAAGAAGGCGGTGATGCGTTGGGCTGCATCGGCGGCGGCTTCCGGGCGATAACCTTGTGTGTTGTTGGGATTCTCGAAAGCGTGGCCGGCGCCATCGTAAATCTTGATGTCGATGGACTTGCCGGCGGATTTCATGGCGGTTTCAAAGGCGCGCACTGCGGTTGGAGGTATACCCTTGTCGTCGGCGCCGAAGTTGCCTTCCACTGGAGCTTGAATTTTCGCAACGATCGCGGGATCAGTGGGCAATGAACCGTAGTTCACGACGCAGGCCGCCAGTTTGGGCTGGTCCTCGGCCAGCTTGATGGACCAACCGCCGCCCATGCACCAACCAATCGAGCCGATTTTCGCCGCGTTCACATCGTGGCGCGAAGAGAGATAGGCGAACGCGGCTTCCAGGTCGCGCAAGCCGCGATCATCGGGGAGGCCGCGGCTGAGAATGTGCGCGTCATCGGGAGTCGTCGCCACTTTGCCGCGATAGAGATCCACGGCGAGAGCGACGTAACCCTGCCCTGCATAATTTTGGGCCTGCTCTTTCACCCAATCGTTCAGGCCCCACCATTCATGAATCACGATGATGGCAGGATGCTTGCCGCCACCGTCGGGCAAAGCCAGGTAGCCGTTGACCGTTTCGCTGCCGCTTGGGTAGCTGACGGTTTCAGTTTTCACGGAGCCGGCATGCAAGGCGAGGCTGAGGGCAAAGATGGTCAATGTTAGGACCGGAAGGAAGAATTTGCGATTCATGGAGCACCCCCGAAAGGAAATGGCTCCGAAACTTTAGCGCAATTCGGAGCCGGAAGCCAACTTGCTAATAGGTTGAAATTCCATTTGTGCCGCACCTACGGCGCTGGCCGTTATTATGGTTTCTCGACCCAGGGCTTACGCCCCGGGCTAACTGGTGGCGCGCCTCCGGCGCATGCCGGATAAGAAAAAGGAAATCTTAGCCCCCCGTTACGAGTGTCGTGAGGATTTCAACAGGGCCAGATGACTTCTACTTTTGGAGTTCGGTGAGGGCCGCGAGGACATCGTCGCTGTGGGTTTTCACGTCCACCTCGGTCCAGACTTTGCGAACCGTGCCGCTGGGGTCAATCAGGAAAGTGTGCCGGGCGGAAAGCTTGGCCACGGCGAGGTTCATGATGGAATCATATTTCTCGGAAACTTCCTTTTTGGTGTCGGCGAGGAGCTTGAAGTTCAGGCCTTCCTTGGCGCAAAACTCCTGGTGAGACTTTTCATCCTGCACGCTGACGCCGAGGATGACGGCGTTTTTGGCGTCATACTTGGCCAGATCGCGCTGGAAATTGTGAGCTTCGATGGTGCAGCCAGTGGTCATGTCCTTGGGATAGAAGTACAGCACTACCCACTTGCCCTTGAAATCGTGCAGGCTGACGGGTTTGCCTTCCTGATTATTGAGCGTGAAGTCTGGCGCAGCGGAACCTACCGTGGGTGCGGTGTCTCCGGCGCGGGCGGTGAAACTCCAGATCGCGAAGAATGCGATCACGATTACGATGGCGCTCACAACGATGAATATGCTTTCTTTCCTCATAAATCCCCCCAGAAGTTGGCAGATTTCCCCATGGATGGTCATGGGGATGAGATGCGCTGGAAAGGTCTCAGGCTACAGCAAAGTTTGATGCGTGATGGGGAAAGCGTGGCTAAGGGAAATCTATTTTATTCATGCTTCTGGCTGCCAGAAAACGCACCTCAGGGGTTAAAACCCTTGGAATGCCTCATCGTTTCGGCACGGCTGAAGCCGTGCCCTGCCGAGCGTGACTTACATTCGTAAGATGGCTTGGATTACTTCTTGACCTGTGGGGTGAGGTTCGCTGGCGGGATGGTTGATTTGCCAAAGCGCTTGGCTTCGGGGCTGTGGGAAGTCCAGCCTGGAGGAGGGAACGAAACGCGCCAGAAACGCGGGCTGGGTTGGGCAAATTCGATGCCGATTTCGGGGGCTTGGCGCTGGCCAAAGTTTATGTCTTTCACGTTGCACACCAGTGCTTCGCCCGTGGCCACGTTCGCGATGCTCAGAACCTGATCAACAGTGACCGGTTCGCGGAGTAGGAGCAGGGCGCCATGGGCGTTCACCACCAGGGTCCGAGTACGTTCCGTGAAGGAGGAGCCATTTTCGCGCTTGCCGGAAATAATCACGGTGACGGAAAGGAGGACGCGCTGGCTGCGGCGCTGATTGGCCAAGCTTGCGGGACGCGCATTGGGGGTGACGACGCTCAAGGCTTCCTCCTGTGAGTATATGCATGCATGAGAAGAGCCACTGGAGCAAGTACGGCATAAAGCGATGTTAGAGGGGCCGAAAATAAGTAAATTCTGAGCCAAGCTTTTCCGGCTCACCGCGCCAGGAATGCGATTGACGAGAATCCGATGCATTTATGGGAGTAATGTGTGCGATGACCACTAAGGAACGGGAAGTTTGCCGCCAGCATGGCGCGTTCATGAAGCGAACAGAGACGAATTCGATTGCTCGAGGAGGATGGGCAAGGTGATTGACGTGCGGCAGTGTGCGGAATTGGTACAGGCTGTGCCATCCCAGTGGATTTCTGGTTCGTTGCTCACCGAAGAGGGTCGAGGACCATCGTCTGACTTGCGGAGGCGCGCTATACTGGAATCCGCGCTGCTATCCGCGCTGATTCCTGTTCCAGACAGCTAATCTCCAAAGAACGCCGCAGAAGGGAATGGATTTCTCTCTCTTTCGTTTAACCACCGAACCGGGCCTCACCTTGATGGTGGCGCTGTTGGTTTGCGTCGTGGCTGTCCTCTGGCCAAAGGGATCGGAGCGAGTGCTGCACGCGGTGGAGAGGCCCTTTGCGCGATTTGGCGCGCATAAGACTACCGCCGTGATCGCGACGTTTCTAGGCGTTCTGGCGGTTCGCCTTGCGCTTTTACCACTGGTGCAAGTTCCAACTCCCAGCATTCATGACGAATTCAGTTACCTGCTTTTGGGGGATACGCTGGCCCACGGGCGGTTGGCCAACCCGCCTCATGCGATGTGGCGCAGCTTTGAAACGTTCCACGTTTTGTGGTGGCCGAGTTACGCATCCAAATATCCACCAGCGCAGGGCGCGGTGCTCGCGCTTGGGCAATTGCTGGGGCATCCCTGGATTGGCGTGCTGCTCAGCGCGGCCGCAATGTGCGCCGCGATCGTGTGGATGCTGCAAGCTTGGATGCCCGCCCGATGGGCGTTGCTCGCTGGAGTTTTGGCAGCGATCAAGCTATGCGTCGTCAGCTACTGGATCAATAGTTATTGGGGCGGCGCGGTTGCGGCCATCGGTGGAGCCTTGGCGCTTGGTGCGCTGGGACGCATGCTGCGACGCCCGGCTCGGTGGCATGGCGTGCTACTGGGGGTTGGAGTCGCCATTCTTGCCAACAGCCGGCCATATGAAGGTTTGATCTTCTGCATCCCCGTGGCGTTCTTGTTGGTGCGATGGGTCATGGGAAAAACAAAATATGGTCGGTGCTGGCCGCAGCCGGCGTTGCGCGTTTTGCTGCCTGCGGGCTTGATCCTAGTGGCGACGGTTCTCTTCATGGGTTATTACAACTGGCGCGTGACGGGGAACCCATTTTTGCCGCCGCTTGTCGAGGCGGCGCGCACCTATGAGAGTTCGGCAAATTTCATCTGGCAGAAGCCCGGGCCGATGAAGCACTACAACAATCCGGAAATGGAAGAGTTTTACAACGAATACGCTCACGACAATTACCTGCGCACGTGGGGCACGTTGAAGAGTGTGTTCGATGAAAAGGTGTACCGGTGCCGCATCGTTTTCACATGGCCGCAACTTCTGCTCGCCCTGCCGGGGCTTTTTTTCGTGTACCGCGACAGGCACTGGCGCTTTTTGCTTGTTGTCCTGCTCGCGGTGGTTCTGGCGTTTTTTGCCACTACCTGGCCGAATCCGCATTACATGGCCCCGGTCACCTGCATTTACTTCGGGCTTGTGGTGCAGGCGATGCGGCATCTGCGGCGCATTTCGTTCTGGAAGCGGCCTATTGGCGCGGCGCTTTCGCGAGCCATCGTGCTGCTTCTGGTCATCGATGTTGCGCAATTCGCGGCAACCGGATATGGCGATCCGCTGGGTTGGGGCGGCGGCGGATTGTGGCAGCGCGTGCAGATTCAGCGCCAACTCAATGGGACGCCCGGAAAACATTTGGTGATCGTGGAATACAGTGATACGCACAGCGTTCATGAAGAGTGGGTTTACAACAGGGCGGACATTGACGGGTCGAAAATCGTCTGGGCGCGCGACCTCGGCCCTGACGAAAACGCGAAGCTGGTGGAATACTTCAAAGATCGAACTGCGTGGGTGGCGCAGGAAGGGCCGGGAAGCGCACAACTGACGCCTTATTCGGCGGATTCGCCCTGAGGCAACCTACGATGCGCGAAAACTCAGAGAAAATGTAGTCTGAAATCCTTGCTGCGGGGTATACGCCGGAGCGAACCCGCGGCCCGCTCCGGCGTGGCGTTTTTCGAGTTAACGGACTACCAGCCCGTGCGGTATTGCCGCTTCAGGTAGTCGTTGGCTTGCGGCACGTTGGTGATGCGCATGTTCGGGGCGTCGTACTCGAGCTTCTTCCCGGCGCGCAGAGATACCACTCCCAGCAGCATAGTCTCAGTAAGCTTTGCGGCGTATGAGAAGGGGCAGGACGATTGCGTCTTGCCCTTGGCCGCGTTGACCCAGTTCATTTCGTGCTCCTGGTTCTCGATGCGCGGCAACTTTTGCGGAGGCTTGCCCGCGGAATCCTGCAGGGACTTTGGAAGGAGCCGGGGATTGGCGCCGTAGGTGTCGTGCATCAGCTTGCCCTTGGTACCGATCAGAAGCGCGCCGCCTTCCTTCTTCAGGTCCTCGTCGCCGATTTCCACCGGTTTGGCCGGCATCAGGCCGCCGTCATACCAGGTGAGTTTCACGGGCGGCATGGAACCGCGCGCCGCGAATTCGTAGAAAGTCATCGAAGCGGTCGGATAAGAAGCGCCGTTGAAGGGAGAGGAGACCGTTTCGATGGTGGTGGGCAGGCCCAGTTTCAAGCTCCACATGGTGACGTCGAGCAGGTGAGCGCCCATGTCACCGATGGCGCCGCAGCCCCAATCGGTCCAGCCGCGCCAGTTGAAGGGGTGATAGACGGGGTGATACGGGATGACGGGTCCCACGCCGAGGAAGAGATCCCAGGAAAGCGTGCTGGGAATGGAATAGGTGCCCATGGCGTTTGCAAGACGAGCGTCAACACCGGACTTGTCCCAGCCCAACTTAGCGAGAACGTCCATGGTAGCTAGTTGTGGACGGGGAACGCCCTGCGGCCAGTAGCCTACGGGGCGATCCGTCCAGACGTGGACTTCACGGACTTCGCCGATTGCGCCGGCCCAGACGTACTCGACCGCAGTGCGGGCGGCATCCAGCGAGTGGCCCTGGTTGCCCATCTGCGTGGCCACTTTGGTTTCCGCGGCACGCTTGGAGAGTTGACGCGCTTCATCCACCGACCAGCACAGCGGCTTCTGCACGTACACGTGTTTGTGCAGATCCATAGCGGCTAGAGCAATCGGCGTGTGCATGTGATCGGGAGTGGCCACGACGACGGCGTCGAGGTCCTTCTGCTGATCCAACATTTTGCGGTAGTCGTCGTAGCGCTTGGCCTTGGGTACCAGGTCATTCTTCAGGTGCAGAATGGCGTTCAGACGACCCTGCGCTTTTGCGGCTTCCTCTGGGGTCATGGCGGCACCGGTAGCGCCGGGGTGATCAATGTGGCCCTTCAAATTTGAAGCATCGGTATCCAGCCGCGAAAGATTCTTGTCCGTGTAATCCCAATCCACGTCGCAGAGCGCCACGACGTTCTGGCTGGCAAGGTTGATCAGATTGCTGCGGCCCATGCCGCCCACGCCGACACAGGCGATATTCAGCAAGTCGCTTGGGGGAGTAAAACCGCGACCCAGCACGTGCCTGGGCAAAATCGTGAATGCGGCACCAGCCACGGCCGCTTTCTCAATAAAGCTGCGCCGGGTGATTTCGTTCTTCTCGTCTTTCTTCACTGGCAAATCGTTCTTCTCAGTCATTCGCGCCTCCGTTGGAACAACCGGGCATTATGCCGCGTTGCGGGGAAGTTTGCGAGAATTAAGTTCGGGGATGAAATAGTTTCGGCAGAGTGCAAGTGCTTTCCCCAGGCTGGTCTCTCACTTGGTTAGGAACTACTTTCCCCCGCAGAGTTTAGGTCGTTTAGGGCCCGCGTGTAAGAGCAAAGACTATGCCGGATGAGAAAGGATTCCCCTCGCCCTCTTCGATTAAAGTACCAAGAAAATAGGGATTCCTCACTTCGCAGAGTCCGTTCGGAATGACGAACTCGGGGTATTTCAGCAAGCTGCTAGAAGTTTCGGGACAGGCATTTCCCGCTTGCCCTCCTGCATACGCTGTGGTATTTACTGCTCAGTCATGTCGCCACGTGGAATCTTGCTGTTTTTCCTGCCAGACGCTGCCTTCTCCCCATCGGCGCACGGCCTACGCAACTGCTCACCTTTTCTCGCTTGCGTCATCCTACTGCCCACTCTTGCGCTTGCTCAAGATCCTTCATGCCTCCACCGTCAAGTGCCCGTGAATCTTGTGGATCACTGGGGATATCCTCAAAGAGACATCGAAACCTCAGCCTTGCGCGGCGACTTCCGAGGAGAGCCGATCGAGAATCTGAGGGTCGCGAAAGACGCTCGTCCTCGGCGCATTATCATCTTGCTCGACACCAGCGGGAGCATGCTCGAATCTGAGAATAGGAAATGGACTTTGGCCCTTCAGGTTGCCGGCGACGCCGCAGCCTTTCTCCCGCAGGATAGCGAAGTCGCCTTGGACACTTTCGCAGAGAAGATTGAGGAAACAGTAGAGTTTGCTCAGGGCCGAAAAGCCGTCGCCGAGAAGATAATTGCCTTGAAACCTGGGATCAAACCGTTGCACTCGAAGCTTCGGACCACTGCACTTTGGGACTCTCTCCTTGAGGCACTGGACCGTTTCGGTCGATCCCAGCCGGGGGATGTGGTCTATCTGATCTCGGATGGGGGTGACAACACAAGCAAAACGAAGCCACAAGCGGTGGAAGCTGCCTACGTTCGAACGGGCGTGCGTCTGTTCTCTTTCGTTCTCATCTCTGAGTCAACGCTTGGGCAGACAAGGCCTGATGAGATGGGAGGTGCTTCAACACTTCAAGAGTTCACTAGGTTCACCGGAGGTAACATCATCTTCTTGCCAGCGGGAGGGACATTAAGGCTGCGCAACTTTTCTCTGGGCAAGAAAGACAAAGCAGCTCTTGCGTATGTCCTGGGAGGGCTCTATATGCAGATAAAGGAATTTTATTGGCTCGAAATGACACTGCCCCAGCAGGTGGATAAGCCACGAGACTGGATGCTCAAAGTCGCTAATCTACCAGACAGTAGACGAAAAGACCTCCAACTCCGGTATCCCCCCAAGTTGTTTCCTTGCTTGCAGCCCGCGTCCTCAAACTAGGGGTTACTGTGGCGGTTGATTTTGGTCGCCTTAGAGGTGGCGAGTACGCACTTGTCCGTGAATCGCGTTAGTCAAGCACTTGGATGGTGGCTGGGTATTTTTGGAACGCAGCCGTATCCCAGATTATTGGCAGTCCGATCTCCACGAGTGCAAAATGCAAAACTTCTTCCATGAGGAAAGCCTTGCAGGAGCATTTCTGACGCCGGGAAGGCAAGAATTCTATTGTGTTTATTGGCTGCTTGGCGAGAAGCCGCACTTCGGCTGCCCAAGTTCTATGAGGCGGGTTGGGCTGGGGGGCGGAAGAGGGCGGGGACGAAATCGAGGTCGGTGGCTTCGTCTACGGCGAGACGGATTTGGAACTGCATTACGTCCGGTGGGACGGGATTCTGGTACTCGCGCAGGGAGGAGAGGAGGACCTGATTGAGGGGCTGGTTGGTTGTGCGGACTTGGCGATAGATTTTGACGGCTAGGGCTTCGGCTGCGCCCGGCGTTAGCAGCAAAGGCAAGAAGGCTTCCAGGTTGGCAAGACTGTCCGGGGGAAGAGTGATGCCGCGCTTCTTGAGTAGCATCTGAATTAGATCGAAGCTTTCGCGTTTGGTGCACGTGGGAAAGATGGGAATCTTGACGTCGACGCGGCCGGGGCGCTTGAGATCCACTTCGATGAGATCCGGACGGCTGGAGGCTAGCACCCAGATGATGCTGCCGCGGTTGGTGCTGCTGCCCATTTCCTCCGCCAGCATGGAATAGATGCGGCCGCTAATTCCGGAATCGCCGCTGGAAGAATCGCGGCGGCCCAGCGTTTGATCGGCTTCATCAATGAAGACGTAACAGCGGCCGAGGGCGTGGATTAGGCGGAAAATTTTCTCAAGGTTGCCTTCGCTGCTGCCGACCCATTTGTCCCGGAAGTTTTTCATTTTGACGACCGGCACGTTCGCTTCTCCCGCGAGACATTCGACGAGGTAGGTCTTGCCGGTGCCGACGGGCCCGCAGACCAGATAGCCTTTGGGGAGGGCGTCCGTGTCGTTTTTGCGCCAGAGCTCGATGTCCTGGCGCAGCCAGGCTTTGATCGAGTCGAGGCCATAGACATCGTTTAAGGTGCGCTTCGTTTCGAGAAATTCGATCAAGCCGTTGGTGTCGTTTTCGACGAGCTCTTTTTTGATTCGCGAAAGATCGTCAGGTACCAGCGGCTCTTTGCGGTGCTGCTTGGTCTTCACGACACTTTCCAGGGCGCTGAGCGTAGTACCAGCAAGCTGCGCCGCGGCATTAGGAATATCCTTGCCAATCTCCGACATCGCGGTGGCGTAGCCCGCGGAGAGCTGCTGGAGCGCATCGGCGATTTGCGGCACGGTGGGCAAGTCGATTTTGATTCGAGCGGCGCGAGGATTGTTTACGATGAGCGGATGAAGGTCGTTGAGATTTTCCGTGAGGAGAAAGGTTGCCAGGGCGTGGCCGGTGAGAAGGGAATCGTTGGCCCAATCGCGGATGAGCGAGGCCAGCGCGTTCAGGTTGTAGTCGAGGCCGCCTGGGACGGGAGGGACGAGCAGATCCGCGTTCTTGATGATGCAGCCGACTTGTACGGTCGGCTGATTCAACCGCGTGAGGTTCGCGCAATAGCGAAAATAGCGCGTCAGGCTTTCGACGGCTGGACGCGGGGCTTTCCAGTCTTTCTGGCTTTCCTGAAAAGCCGGCCACTTGGAGAACTGCTCCGCGCCCTTTTCGATGCGAATGCCATTGCCTAGATCGTAGCTGAGGACGACATCGAAGCGGGTGAGGAGTCCGGCAAGGAGAAAATCGGAGAGCGGACCGAGGCGCGGCCCGTTTGGCGTGTGCAGTAACACGGAATCGCCAATGTTGCCGTAGAGCAGGAACTGGTTTGCCGCATTGGATTCGTACTGCTCAATGAGCGACTGCGCCCACGCGGGAAGATTCTGCACAGGAACGGGCGAAGCGAGAGGCGGAATCGTGGTGGGAGTTCCGCTCATGTGGTTCCGCTTACGGCAGTCTTACCGGGGGTGCGCGGCTGGCCATAGTCGCGATCAAGATCGGCAACGGCGGATTCCGCTTCGCCAAAGAGCCCGCCGCCGACCAGGTCGCTGGCGAGCTGCAGATCCGTGGAAATGGTTTGTGGTTTGCCTTGCATGGCGGCGTTGTCCAGGATGAGGTCCACCTGCGATTCGACGCGGGTCAGGTCGCTTTCCACCTCTTCGAGGGATTGTCCGCGGCGCTGAAGACCGGCTAGGCGGCGTTTCAGGATATCCAGCGTCGCGGTTTTGGATTGGCGAAGGGCGGGTGTTTCCTGGGAGTCCTGAAGATCCTTTTCAATGGAAGCAATCTTGCGCTGGAGAGTTGCGGGGGTGTCGTCGGTGCCGGCAGTCATCAGGTGGAAGCGGGCGATGAGAAGTTTGGTATAGACCCATTTGAGATTGTCGAGCGCGTCGCGGTTGGTATCGATGAGAAACTCTTCGGCCTGTGCATTGCGATAGACGTCGAGAACCTTGGCGCACTTGCTGTCGAGCGCCGCAATGCGCTGGCGATCTTGCGGAGGAAGCGTCTGAACGAGGGCGGCGCGTTTTTCCTGGGAGTCGCCGCTGCTCAACTGGCGCTCTGTGGCATCAACATAATTCTGAAAGCGTTTATTGAAGGCCAGTGTGGGCAATATGGCGGCTTCCGTTGCCAGGCCCAGCAGCCAAAATGCGGGATGGCCGAAACCCAGGATGAAAAAAGCCGCGCTGGCCAGAGCGTTCACGGGCACGCGCCCCAGCGGGGGAATGTCCGCTCCAACCAAGAAGGCAGCCTTGAGATATCGCCACACGGTGAACTTAGTTTAACGCAGCATCACGTTTTTTCGGTCTGCGGACCCATGGTCTTTGCCGGAGCGTCAGCGGCCGGGGCGCCGGAACTGGCGGAAGCCGGAGGATCGAGAGCAATGCCTTCCTTGGCGGCGAAATCCGCAAGGGCCTGATCCGCCAGAGCGTTCTGTTCGGATTCCTTTAATTGGACGCCGGACATGTCCATGGAATCGCGCGCGACGCGGGCGCGGCCCGCGGCCTTGTTGCGTTCTTCCTCGACCATAGTCTGCAGGCGATCGAGGGTGTCGCCGGAACCGCCGATAGAACTGATCATGCCGGAGGCCATTTCCGTGAGCTCGGCCATGGCGCGCTTCATCTTCATGTCGCTGATGCTGGACTTGAGGGATTCAATTTTGCTGCGAGCGTTGTTGATGGCAACGTCGCGCGCTTTCAGCAGATCCTTGTAGGTCGTCTCCGCCTGTTCGAGTTGTTTGCGATTCTCTTCGAGTTCACGGGATACGGTTTGCAGGCGCAGAGCGTATTGCGCCGCGGCCTCGCGGTTGCCGGCACGGAGATTGGCGGTAGTTTTCGCCTTGAGGTCGCGCTCTTCGTTTTCGAGTTTACGCACCTGGCTCATGAGGCTCTCACACAGGCCAGCGTGCGAGGCTAATCCCTGATTGTACTGGGCAATCTGCTTGCGAAGGTTTTCGGTCTCCACTTCAAGCAACGCTTCCGGATTTTGCCTTTCCAGTCCGGAGATGAACAGGCCGAAGAAACCACGGATGAGATTCGCGAACCTTTGCCACATGGGCGTGATTCCCCTTTCTCGTTTGACCGCTCTTACTTTACGCCGGCTAAACTCGCCGTCCTAGCGATTCCCCTGGGTGCGCTGCCAACTTTGCAGCAAATTATTCACCACTTCTCCTCGCGGGGGGTCGCAAATCTTTCCCAAATCCACCCGGATGCCGTAATCGGCATATTTGACGAAGGGACTGTCCGCGAATTTCACGGGGACATTGGGATTGGCGGGACGAAATCCGTGATTCAGCGATTCCCTCTGGATCGGTTCGCTGAGCAGGAATTGCAAAAAGATATCAGCCGCCTTGCGGTGGTCCGGGGTGCTCCACGGTGCGTCAATAATGTAATAAGGATTGTCGTTCCACGCGTTGTATTCGGGATAGATGATGCGCAACTGACCCCAGCGTCCCTCGGCATTCTTGAGATAGTCGATGGCCACGCTTTCGTAGACGATGAGGGCGTCGTAGGAGGAAGGCCCTTTCAGGACCATTTCGCGCATCATGTTGCCGGTGCTGTTGGAAAGGCCGCTGATGCCGCGCTCAAAAGTCTGCAACCAATTCTGGAAACCCACGTCCACGACGTCCTTCAACTCCAAATCTTTGGTTTTTTTCTGGTATGAGTAGGCGGCCAGCACAATGGTCATCAATCCGGAATTGGATTCGTTCGGATGCGTATGGCCCAGCTTGAACAGGCCCCATTCCGGCTTTTGCGCGATGCTTTCCCAGCCGCCCTTTTCCTGCAGTGCCTGGGCCAGGGTGGCAAACGAAACCGTTTTGTACTTGGGCAGGAAAGCCTGGTAGCGCTCGTCCCAGAAGACGAAAACCATGGGGGAAAGGGCGAGAGGCTCTTCCTTCAATATGGGGTTCTTGCTGTATTTCACCTGCCATTCCTCGACGAAAGTATCTTTATAGAGCGCGCTGGCGGGCGACCACACATGAATGCGCTGGTCGCCATTTAGAATCGCATGTGCGCCTTCGAGCGAACCCATAGGAATGAGGTTTACCTTGATCTTTTTGCCGTCTTTTGTAGTTGCAAATTGTTGGACGGCCCACTCCAACCAGCGCTGTTTCTCGGTGCCATACGCGATGCCAATCTCGACATTGGGCTGACTGCTGAAGGAGTCGAAGACCGATTCGCTTCCGCCGGAAGTCCCCTTGTTGCCTGCTGTCGACTTGGGTTTCTCCACGAAGAGGTAGTAAGCGCCGGCGATGCAACCGGCGATAAACAGCACAATGAAGAGCTTTCCCAGTCCGGTCAGTTTTGGCCCATCTGCCATGAGATTTTCCTCTGCTTGCTTCCGCGACAAAGCCCTTAACTAGAAAAACGTCGAGATGTCCCGGAACACTTCCACGATGTTCTGCGGCGTGCCCGCGTAAAACTTTGCCTGAGTGGCATCGGCAATTTTTTGCAGGATGTCTTTGCGCGCATCCCTGCCGTAAGCGATAGTGAAGATGTGAATGGCGCGGGTTTCTCCGTTGTATTGAATGCGCTGCATCAATTCATCAAGCTTCATGCGGCTCTCGGTGTCTTCGCCATCGGTGAGGACGACAACCGCCTGGATTTTTGAGTCGCCCGCGCCCGCCGTGGCGAGATGCTGATACGCAGCATCAATGGCGTCGTAGAGAGCGGTGCCGCCGCCGGCGAAAAGCGAATCGATCTGCGAATTCAGCTTGGCGCGTTCGTCTTTCACGGAAGCATCCTGCTGGGCCCAATGAAGTTCGGAGTTGAACGGCAAGAAAGAAAACGTGTCGCCATCGTCCAACAGCTGTATGAGTTGCTTGGCGCCTTCGCGGGCGCTCTGTATTTTGCCCTCCTCGTTCATGCTTCCGGAGGTGTCGAGCACCAGCACAACGTTGGAATGCTTCTTCTGCGTGCGCCAGACCTGCAGGATGGCGTTGATCACGTCAGTGGAAGGAACCTCGAGGGTTGTCTTGGGCTCCTGGGGATCCATGCCGTGCGCGGTATCGAGCGGGGCGGCGAGGGGAAGATCAACGAGAGCGGGGCGGAAGCCGTACTCCATCGCTTTGAGTTGCTGCGGGCGCGCCAGCAAGTACTGGATATAAATCTTCGCGGCCTCCCGGTGCTCGGGCGTCACCCAATCACGTTCGACGACGCCCACGGGATGATCGCTCCAGAAAGTTCCTTCCTTCGGATAAATCGCGACGACCGGGAAGGCGAGGTTGGCCTCCGAGTAGGATTCCACGACCATACTCTCGTACAAAACCGCGGCGGAAAGATATTCCGGGCCGTTGGCGAACATTTTGCGCCCGAAGAAGCCAGTAGAGCTGCCGTAATGAACGACACTTTGTTCCACGCCCCCGAGGAATTGCTTGAATTGCGGTTTGTTGAGGTCGGCGAGCGTCAGGCCGGAGGTCTTGCCGGAGGCAGCGTAGGCTTCCGCGAAAAGAGAAATGAGGCCGCTGTTGCTGTATTCGGGATGCGTGTGTCCGAACTTGAATTTGCCCCACTGCGGATAGCCATAGGCTTGCCAACCCTTTGGATTTCGGGAGAGCGCCAGAATGTCCGCCCATCCGAGAGGCTTCTTGCCCCAGCCGAGCGCCTCGGCCATGGGCTTCCAAATGGCAACCACGACCGGGGAGAGGACCAGATTGTCGGTCGAAGCGATCAGGTCTTTACCGGTTTTTGAGCGTGAATCGGCGTTGCCTAATTTAATGAAAGCGGCGGAGGCGGGGCTGGCCAGGTGCGCTTGCAGGCGGCCGGAAAGGATATTGTCAATGGTCTCGCCGGAGCCCATGGGCAGCGCGCGAACGTAAATGGCCTTGCCACTCTGCGTTTTGAAATTGCGTTGATTAAAGTCGCGAGTGACGTCGGTGATCCATTTTTCTTTCTCGGAACCGTAAGGAAACACCAGCTCGAGGGAGCCACGAGGAGCCTGCTCAACGGAGGCACCTCCTTGAGTTGATGAGGGCTTCTTCTGACAACTGCCGAGGCCGAGGCACACGAAGGGAAGAAGCAAAATTGGCAAAATGCGCAGGGAGCGAATCTTACGCACAAATATTTTTTCGGAAGCAATCGACATGGGGCACCTGCTTGGGACTTGTCGGTGAGAAGGGGGCGAAGCCACCTGCTCCGTGCGTGCCGCTATTCTACTGCCTTTTTGAAGGAAGCCATAGGGCGGCTAAGAAGAATACGAAAAAGGTAAGCCGGAAATATCAGAGGAGATAATGGAATATTACAGTTGGATGAATGAGGCGGGTGACCCTGATCAGCTCCTGTATGAAGAGGTCGCGCGCACGCGTCGTCTTGAACAGTGGTGATCGCCGGTAACAACTGAAGGTGATGAAATGCAGATCGGCCTTGCCGTAGTACCGCTTCAGCCCAGAAGGCATCGGAAACCCCAAAGCAAGAAATGCCAACCCAGGACCCAGGTTCCGAAAGCGAACCTGGGGCACCCTCCGCGTCTCCGTACTCCTGTGAGACTTGCGGAACTGATATACTCCCTAGGATTCGTATGTCAATACCAATCGAAACGCCGAATCCGGGACACCCGTCTCGGGAGAATTTGCGCGGGGGAAGCGGGCGAGTTGATTACTCCGCGGTGATCTGGCTGGATTCCTGCAAGCTGAGGCGAAACTCCTGAGGCTCCGGCTTAGCGGTTACTTCCGCGCTGTCCGTGGGTGAAAGCCACTCTTCGGCGCGTGCGCCGGCGACGGCGCTGCCCACAATCAGCAGGCTTGGTGCGCTGGCTACAGGCGCAGACTCCAACGCGCCCAGAGTTGTGCGAACCATTCTTTGTCCAGGGAGCGACGCGTTCGAGACTAGAAGGCACGGCGTGCCCACGCCCAATCCGCTGACGGCTAATTCCGCGATCAGGGAAGCAAAATTATTGCCGGGCATGTAGAAGACCATGGTGGCGTCGCGCGTCACGCTTGCGTGCCAATCCCGCTGTATTTTATCGGTGCTGGGGTGATTGGTAACCAGAACCAGTTTTGATGCCGCGTTTCTTTCGGTCAGGGGGATTTGCGCTTCCGCTGCGGCTGCCGCCGCCGCGGTAATGCCAGGAATAATCTCGAAGTCGATGCCCGCTTGCCGGAGGGCGCTGATTTCCTCATGCGTGCGGCCGAAAATCAGTGGATCGCCGCCCTTCAAGCGCACCACCGTCTGACCGCCGCGCGCTGCCTTGATCATGCGGTGGTTGATTTCGTCCTGGGTCGTTTTCTTTTGTCCGCAGCGTTTGCCAACGTTCTGCACGGCGGCGCGAGCCGGGATGCAGGCCAGCACCTCGGCGGAGACCAGGCCGTCGTGAAGGACCAGATCCGCTTCACGCAACACATCCAAAGCCCGCAGAGTCAGTAAGTTGGCGGAGCCTGGCCCGGCGCCTGCCAGGTAAACCTTTCCGGGTAGTGAGTACCGCATGATTCCCCAGCCTCCCATGCTGTCTTTCAAGGCTAGCATTTGGGGCCGAGGTCGATTCGCCAAATTTTTCCTCGCAATTATCGAAAAAGTGGATTGCTCGCGGGGAGGCGTAGGCAGGCCTGTATTATGTCAGTTGAACGCCACAACCAGGCGGTGGACTTCTTCTCAGCCTATTTGGACGATTTGTTTGGCTGATCTTTCTTCTGGTCTTTGCGGTTCGTAGTCTTGGGGATCGCATACGACGAACCCCAGTTGATGCCACGGCGAGTCGAACCGTGGGTTCCCGTATCCATGCCTTGATTTAGATCCTGTTGCTCGATTCGCTCGTTGGCGATGCGGTCGTCCTCCACCAGGTCCGCTTCCGCGTCGATTTCCGAGTCAACGATGGCCATCTCTTGTTCTTCGATTTGATCGTCTGCGACGAGTTTTTCCGGTTGCTCCTGTTTCGCTTTCGGGTCCGCGTCGCCGGATTTGGATTTTGATGTTCCTGTATCAGCCATATCAGTCTCCTTAGAATATTTATGCAGTGGCCGCAAAAAAGTGTGTGAAGAATACTAAGCAGTTTGAGCTTGCGCCTTGATGTCCTTCAGCGCCTGATTGACGGCACTCTCGAGGTCCTTGTCAAAGGTCGCGACGTCGGTATTCAGTTCGCGCTCAAACTGATTCAAGGCGTGCTTCGTAGCATTCTGAAGAGCCTCTTGCAGCTTGGACTTGCCGATCACAATCAGGGTAGCCGTGCTGTTCTGAAGCGCGTCCCCGATCTGCTTCATGTCGGAACGGGACAGTCCACGCCAAAGGTGCCCAATCAGGGCTCCCGCGGATGCACCGACCAGAGCTTCCCATACAAGGTACGGCGGGAAGAACAGACCGACGAGCACCCCCACCAGCAAGCCAGACCATGCTCCATATTCAGTCGGCTTTTCGGTCCTGGTGATCGACACCTTACCAGTTGCATCCTTGCTGACAACTGCCGCGTCATACGTGCCGATGATGCCGGCGGAATAAAGCTGCTTCACTGCTTCGTAGTCTGTCTTTGCGTCGTTGACATTCGCATAAGTCCCAACGTAAACAACAACCGTCTTGTCCGTCTTGTCTGCCATAAATTCTCCTTCGCGCTTTGCGCGTTAACATAACTGGAATCGCCAGTCTGCCTACCGGTCTCTTCATGCTTGTTAGGGCAATGCAAGCGCCAATGGCAAGTCCTTCAAAACATTGGGAGTGAGGCAGAATGGAGTCGCGAACTTTTCGCGAATTCGCGAAGTTCGTGAAGATGGCGTGTAACAATCAGTGGCAATGCGTATGGGCACGTACTGGAAAGACTGTAGAATGGAGCTGGCTTTGGTTTCGAAGACGGATTCCACTACTAGCGTAGCGGAGGGGCAACTTCGGTACCGGTTCCATCGTCACCAGCAAACGCCCTCATTGACCCGACTCTAAACAGCATCTGCCGTAGGCATTTCCGTGGAAGCCTTGAAGCGATTCTTGTCGATCTTCAGCGACCTGATCTTCGACTCCAGGGTAGAGCGTGGCATGCCCAGCTTGGCCGCCGCGCCCGATGGCCCGTATACCCGTCCTCCGCACTCGCGCAGGGCAGCCTCAATGATTTCCTTTTCATGAGCAGCAACCCTTTCCGCGAGATCCAGCGAGCTATTCAGTTCGGTTGCAAGGGGCTGTCGAGAAAGCCAGCTCTCATCCACCGAAAAGAATTCCGTCTCGCACACAATGACAGATCGCTCAATGACGTTTTGCAATTCGCGAATGTTGCCCGGCCATGGATAAGACTGAAGCAAGTCCAGGCTCTTCTTGTTTACGCCTCGTATGTTCTTTCCGGCTTGCCTTGCAAAACGGTCGATGAAGTACTCGACCAGCAGGGGAATGTCCTCCCGCCGTTCCCGCAGCGGAGGAATCTCGATCGGGAAAACGTTCAGCCGGTAGAACAGATCGCTGCGAAAAACTCCCGCCGCGATGGCAGCCTGCAAGTCCCGGTTGGTGGCCGCAATGACGCGAACATTTGTTTGCATGGTTCGCGTACCGCCGACGCGGTCAAATTCGTGTTCCTGCAGGACACGCAAGAGAGCAATCTGGGTCTCGGCAGGAAGCTCTCCGACTTCATCAAGGAAAATCGTGCCTCTTTCGGCCAATTCGAAGCGGCCGACGTGCCTTTGCGTCGCACCCGTAAAGGCGCCCTTCTCGTGGCCAAACATTTCGGAGGCAAGCAAGTCGAGGGGAATGGCGGCGCAGTTCACGCTGATAAAGGCGCGGGAAAAACGATGCGAAAGTCTGTGGATGGCGCGAGCGATGAGTTCTTTGCCTGTGCCCGTCTCACCGGTAATGAGTACGCTGGAATCCGTCGGAGCAACCTTGGAAACGCGAGAAAGTACAGCCTGCAGGGCAGGAGATGCACTAACGATGCCATCAAAGCCCGCAGCACTGCCAATTTCCTCTTGCAAATAGAACTTTTCCGGTTCAAAACTGTCCGGGGCAAGATTTCGACGTGACTGCTGAAATGCATCATAACTGGCGATACCCTTACGGATCGCCTGCAATAAAACATCATCGTCAATCGGCTTCGTCAAGAACTCCAGGGCGCCTGCTTGGATCGCTCGCACGGTCATCGGGATGTCGCCGCGGCCGGTGAGGAAAATGATCGGGATCTGATTATCCGATTTGGCCAGCTCTTTTTGCAGATCGAGCCCGCTCAACCCTGGAAGCTCCACATCCAGGACCAAACAGCTCGCTACATCATCTCGCGGGCTGGATAAGAACTCATGGGCCGACGCAAAGGTTTCCGCCCGAAATCCCGCGGCACGAACCAGGCTTCCCACCGCTTCGCGCACTGACGCATCATCATCCACTACGTAAATAGGAGAACCTCTTTCACTCATAACAGCACCTTTTCTGACCTGGGCAACGGTTTGAGTGGGACTTGCCTCCATTCGAGTTTCGACTAGCTTTAGATTCGCGTCATTTCGAGCCCAGAGCCTTGCGAACCGCATTCAGCAATACATCCTCACCGAATGGCTTGATCAGATAATCCACCGCTCCGTCCCTGAACGCTCGTGACCGCGCCTCCTCATCCGATCCGTGGGCCGTAATGAAGATAACCGGTATTTCGCAATGATTGGCCAGGAGGTGACGGTGGAGTTCCGTTCCACTCATCCCTGGCATACGCACATCCAGTATCAGGCAGTTGATATCGCCCCGATAATTCGACTCCAGGAACTCTTGGGCGGAGGCAAATACCTTTACTGCGAACCCGACGGACCTGAGTAAACTCTGAAGCGATTCGCGAACGGACTCGTCATCATCAACCACCGAAATAAGGGAAGTTTTCGCCACGGGAAGATGTTTAGCAGCATTTCAGAAGGAAAGTCTATTACACCTTGGTCGTAGATGGTTCTGCCCGGGGAGCGCTACCCGTACCTATTATTCCTTCGCGCAACGTATCCCCAACCTTTCCGAAATCCTCACCAGGTCCGCCAAAGAGTCAGCCCGCATTTTACGCATAACCTTGCCGCGATGGACCTTAACCGTGAACTCGCTTGTCCCCAGTTCGGAGGCTACTTGTTTATTGAGCAGGCCGGAAATTACCCACTCCATCACCTCCCGCTCGCGCGGCGTTAGCGATTCATACCGGGCCCGCAACTCCCTGATCTCTTCTTGCTCGTGGCGTGCAGCCCTGTCGCTCGTAATAGCCTGTTGAATTGCGTCCAATAGATCCCGGTCAGCGAAGGGCTTGGTAAGAAATTCCAGCGCTCCCGCTTTCATCGCCTGTACCGAAGTCGGAATATCGCCATGCCCGGTAATAAAAACAATCGGGATCTCAAGGTGTAGTTCAGCCATGCGCTTCTGCAAATCGAGCCCGCTCAGGCCTGGCAGCCGTACGTCCAACACCAAACAACTCGGCGCATTGGCTCGGGGGTGGGCCAAGAATTCCTGCGCAGAGGCAAAGGTCTCGACGTTCAATCCTGCTGACCGAATCAGGCTTCCCAACGCCTCTCGAACAGACAAGTCGTCGTCCACGACTAAGACGATTGCGGCAGGCTCCGGCAAGGCAGCTCCTACTGGTACTTCGGAACAGTAAAGTGAAAAGTTGTGCCGGGGCCATCATTCGCCACCGCCCATAACCGGCCCCCGTGATGCTGGACAATGGAGCGACTAATCGAGAGGCCCATGCCCATGCCACCCTGCTTGGTGGTATAGAAAGCATCAAAGATCCGCTCGATGCTCTGAGGGTCAAGCCCAATCCCCGAGTCCCGGACGTTGACCCGCACCTGATCGCCCTCATAGTTCTGCGTTGTGATGACCAGATCTCGCGGTCTTTCTTCAACCGACCTCATGGCTTCGACGCCGTTCATGATCAGGTTAAGTACGACCTGCTGCAGTTCCACCCGGTCACCCAACACAGGCCAGAGATCATCCGCAAATACCGTCCGGAGTGCGACACCGTTTCTGTGCACTTCGCTGCGGGCAAGAGCAATAACTTCCTGAATCACCTCGTTCATATCCTGCCGAACTTTTGCCGTGGCGGTTTTCGCGGCCAGAGCCCGAACCCGGGCGATCACATCACCCGCCCGCTTGCCATCGCGAACGATGCGACGGGCGTTTTCCCGGGCCTCTTCAAGGTTGGGGGGATCTCCCGCCAGCCAACGCAAGCAAGCACTACCGTTGCTCACAATGCCCGAAATCGGTTGGTTGACTGCATGGGCGATGGAGGCCACTAATTCTCCCATGGTTACCACTCGGGTGACATGAGCGAGCTTCGCCTGCGCCTGGCGCAACTCTTCTTCAGCCTGCTTGCGGTCTTCGATGTCGGTGCGCGTGCCGTACCAGCGGATGATGCGACCCTGTTCATCCCGCAGCGGATTGAGACGAATTAGAAAGCAGCGATACTGCCCGTCTTTTCCGAGCAATCGCCCTTCCGCTTCCCATGGAATTCCTTGTGCAATCGCGTGTTCGCGATCGTACCGGAGTCTCTCCCAATCATCTGGTTGCCAGATTCTGTCAAGATAGTCCGCCGCGAGGACGTCATGCAGAGTAAGGCCTGAATATTCGAGATCGCGCCGATTCACATAAAGAAATTCACCGTCTGGTTCCAAAACGAAGATGTGCTGCGGAACAACGTCTACGATTTGCCGAAGCTCCCCCTCGCTTTGTTGAAGCTTTTCCTCGGCCCGCTTCCGGTCCTCGATGTCAGTACGCGTGCCGTACCACCGAAGGACGCGTCCTTGCTCATCCCGCAGAGGATTGTCTCGGATCAAAAACCAGCGATACTCCCCGTCTTTCCCCCGGATGCGTGCCTCCATCTCGGAAGGGACACCCTCTGAACGCATGTGCTCACGCATGACCTCGAGTTTCTTCAGATCTTCCGGATGAAAGATTCTGGCAACTGCATCTTTTGACTGCGCCCCTTGCGAAGTAAGGCCCGTGTATTCCAGTTCGCGCCGGTTCGCAAAAAGAGGAGTCCAATCTGAGTCGAAAACAAAGACTTGCTGGGGGATTGCATCGATAAGCTGCCGAAGCTCCCTCTCCATATGTTCCTTGCTCTTCCGCAACTCTTGCTCGCTTTGCCGGAGAGCCTCCTCGGCGTGCTTCTTTTCGGAGAGGTCCCGGATAACGCTCAGAAAAATCAGGCCGCCGGGCGTTTCCACTGGGCTGAGCATGATGTCAACTGGGAATTCGACGCCATCTTTGCGTCTGCCGTAGAGCTCCGGCCCCGAGCCCATTGCGCGGACGCTCGGATGGGCGCTATAGCCTCGGCGGTGGCCGGGATGTGCGGCTCGAAATCGCTCGGGCATGAGGGTCTCTACGGGAAGTCCCAGTAATTCGGCCCGCGTATATCCGAAAACTCTTTCAACCTGCGAATTCACGTTCGTGATTCGTCCGTTCCCATCCGTCGCGACGATCGCGTCCGGGGAAAATTCGAAGAAGCTTTGGAACAAGGCCTGGGCGGGTTCCAGATTCCACGGTGATGGGCCATTCATCTTGATCCTCCGGGATTGAGAAACTTCCATCCTCTCCAATCCAAGGAACGCGTCCACGGGACTTCGGATACGCGCCTAGGCGATCAAATCCGAGACTGGACCGAATCTGGAAACAGTATCTCAAAAACTGCCAGGAGGATGGGAGTGCGATATTGCGCTGCGGGAAGAAGCGCTGCGCCAGGCACCCGGAAAGCGGGTTGATTCACGAAGTCCATCATGGGTGCTTTACCTAGTTACGGGGTGCAAGCGCGGACTGCAGACGCATATGAGGCTAGTTCACTCGAACTGGAGAACGACAATTTCTGGATTTGATCCGAGGCGTAGCGGCGGCCCCCAGGTTCCCGCGCCGCTCGACGTGAAAACTTGCATTTTACCGATGCGGCTCAACCCATACGCAAACTGGCGATAAATCCTGCGCGCCACCCAGCTCCAGGGAATGAACTGTCCCTCATGCGTGTGGCCGGAAAGCTGCAGCGAAACTCCCGCAGCTTCCGCCACCTGCGGATGATCCGGCGCGTGCGTCAGCAAGATGCTCGCGCGCCCGCGGTCTACATCAATGTCCTTCAGCACCGAAGCCAAATGCGCCATATGCGAGGCATGCCGGTAAGGCACGCCAATGATCTGCATCCCGGCAGCTTCCACTTTTTCGTTCTGCAGCACGCGCACACCCGCGGCCTCCACCGCGCGCAGATATTTGCTATCGTCACCGATCTGTTCGTGGTTTCCCGCCACGAAGTAGACTCCGTGAGGCGCCGTCAATTGGCTGAGCGGCTCCGCCGCGCGGTTCGCATCGATCGCCGTGCCGTCATACAAATCGCCGGCGATAAAAATCGCGTCCGGCTTCTCTTTCAGCACGTCCGCCACGATTCGCCGCAAAAAGCCGCCGTTTCGCACGTGCCCCAGATGCAAATCGCTGATGAGGGCCGCCTTTCGTCCGCGCCAGGCCTCCGGCAGATTCGCCAGCCGCACAGTGGCTCGCGTGACGCGGGTCCAGCTTGCGTTAAAGACTCCATAGATACCCAATGCGGCAGCCGTGCCGAACAACACCTTCGCAATCGAATGAAAGTTCGCGTGCAGCCCAGCCACTTGTGCCACTCCAAAAGCGAACCAGGTTAAAAGCGCGGCGACAAACAAAAAGCTAAGAAGACCAAACCATACGGCGGCTATTTTGTAAAACGCGCGTACCGCCGCTCCGGAGTATCGCCAAGCCAACAGCGATGCCGCAAGAAAGCTCACCGACAAAATCCCGAGAACGATTTTCAGCCATAGCGACCCCGCGACGCTGCTGCCAGACGTCGAAAACGTCCAAGTTTCATATAAAAAGAAATGCGCCAGAATGAGAACCACTTGCACGACAGCAATAAACACAATCAAACCCGCTCGCATTTTCATACCCAATTAGATTCACCAGCCTTCCCTTCGTATGCATTCTCTTTTGAGCCAAAAATAGAGTAATTGGCGCACGAATATGGCGGAGGGTGGGCTGAGCGCACGGGGATCTCCAACGGCCCGCACAGCGTGGTTCCAACCGATGCATTCGGGCAACCTAGTCCTAATAATATTGTAGGGCGGAGGGGTTCCCTCCGCCCGAATCAGCTAGGCGTGGGCCGTAGTGGCCTTGCCATGATCTTCGATATATGACTTGGCCGCTTCAATAGCCTGGACCTTTGCCAGGGCGTGGAAACCATGAGCCAAGAGCGCATGATGCGCTGCCGTCTCGATTTTTCCTATTTCATGGTGCCTTGCGGCTTCCTTATGGTGCCTTGCCGCGAGTTCGAGAAGCTCTGCCGCCCTCAGATGATGCTCTGCTGCCTTCTTTGACATAAATTTCCCTCCGATTTGACCGATGGACTGCCACCAACGGTTTTATTAGGGCAATCCAAACGCCAATTGCAAACCCTTCAAAACGCAAGGGCTGTCGCCTCATAGAGGCGCAGACTCTCCGCGAATTCGCGAAGTTCGTGAAGAGCGCCATGTAACAATCAGAGGCAACGCGGATTAGCAGGCAATTGAAAGACTGCGGAATGGAGCTCGCTTTGGTGTTGTTGAAGACGGATTCCACCGCCAGCTTGCCGGAGCAAATCAAGACCGCGATGATCGAGTATACAAAGGGTCCCGTGCAGCCAAGCCAAGCTCACCACAGAGGCGCCACTGGTTCTTCCTTGAATACCGGCGCGGGGCCATTCTTGTTCGAGAGGTGGATCATGCTCAAAAAGGGTTTGGCCCCAGGATCGTACGTCACCGTGATGCTCCCGCCCTTCCCTTGCGGCCCATCCCAGCCATTTCGTCCATCCGAGCCGGACCTGCCGTCCGATCCATTAGGCGTTCCAATGCCGCCCGAGCCTCCTCGACCCCCACGGCCGCCCTTCCCTCCGGATCCTCCCGGTCCTCCATCAGCCGTCAAGGTCAATGAACCTCCCTGCGGATCGACCAGATACAGCCTTTGATGGCCCGCAGTAGACACAGCCATCTCCAGGAGCGGAGGGCTCCCGGATTTGAGTGTCACCCGGACCTGCACTGGTGGCGCGTCACCTCCAGGACCTCCATCTTGGCCATTCGAGCCATCGGTCCCGTTCGAGCCGTCGCCGCCCGCAGATGGATTATTCGGATCGAGGGAGCCGGGCATTCCGCTCGTGCCGTCGATTCCATCACTGCCATTGAAACCACTAGAACCAGCGCTGCCGGAAAAGTTCGAAGTGAAGTTGTAGTTATAGCGCACGGGAATGTCGAGCTCCGTGCGGATGTCGGGATGGGAGGGTACTGTGATGGTGACATGTGGGGTCTGCCCCTCGCTTTTCCTGGGATCATGGGGAAGCGACAAAATGCCCTTTTGGTTGACAGTCACTACACTGGCCGTGACTTGCAGGTCTTTCCACATGACCTTTCCGCCGCCTTTGCCTTCCGTCTGCAATACTTTGCCGTCCGGCTCCGTGACCACTACAGCGAGCGGGGACTTCTCTCCCGGCGCTATCCCCGGGGCATTGGGCAGGGTCGCTTTTATGGACGCAATAGGGGTCTTAGCCAGGTAGACCTTCATCCCCAGCTTGACTTTGACAGCCGTGCACCCACCCAGCGAAAACAGCAAGGCGGCTCCAAAGCAAGCTGCCCACTTTCGCAGAATCAAACAGGAAACTACGAGAGAAGACTTTTTAGTTCTTAGAGCGTGGAGAAAAACCAGGGACCTGGACTTTTTCATGATTGGCTCACCGCGTTGCAGCGCACAAGGAGACACGAAAACGCTCCTCAGCCGGAAGTGCCATATGCCGGAGTATCTCCGCCCAAAGACCGGTAATGACATTATGACGGATTTCGACGGCGTTCCGTTTCATGTGGTCGTTGCCTAGAATGCAACGAAAAGGCGTACTCTAAGCCGCCTCCAGCGAGGGACAGAAACCCAGGATGATTCCCAGCCATCAGCATCGTAGAACCCGCCACGGAGATCGGGTCCGGCATAAACATTGAAGAAATAATGGTGGAGGCGGGGGGAGTCGAACCCCCGTCCGAAAAGCGCTGCGCCACGGAGCCTACATGCTTATCTCAGTTCCGTTTGGTTCGCCAGCCGCGCTTAGAACGAGCAAGAAACGCAGCCGGCTAGTCCGATGGTTCTCGCGCAAGCCTTACGGACCGAAAGGCTCAGGCCAGCTCACTGTATGACGCTTCTTGCCGGGCCCGTGAGCAAAGCCCGGGGAAGCGTGCGCTTAATTAATTAAGCAGCAAGTGCCAAGTTGTTGTTGGCAGTTCTAGTTTCCATCCTGTTACGGGCGGGTGGGCCCCGGCATGCCTCCGAGACGCGACAGCTTCCGTCGAAACCGTGTCGCCCCCTGAAGACTGTATTTTAGCACGGCGCGCGCCCAAAGAATTGGGGGCGGGCAGAGGGGGTAGATTCAACAGGACGATGGACGCAGTTGGAGAATAGCGAGGCGAGGAATCTCTCGTGGGCGGAATCCCAAGAAAGGAGGGATTCATCGCGCAAAATGCGTGCGATGCAAAACCGTCCCTCACTCCGCAGACTCCGTTCGGAATGACGGGTTGGTCCTTTTTCCGCAAGCTGCGCCCATCATGGCTCTGGGCAAGAAGCCGCGCCCTCCCGGAAACCATTCTTGAGATGGCTGCTCAGTCGCGGTCGCGCTCCAAGAGTGGGTCGGCGGGGTGGGCGGGGTGTGTTTGCCCTTCGTGGATGGGAGCGGGGATGAGGCGACCCGCAAAAAGATGGAGCAGGAAAACGATTGCGAGGCCGCCGGCGATTGCGAGCACGAACCAGCGCATGTCTGTGTGCGGATAAAACAAGGCGTAGAGGACGAGCAGCCAAAAGGAAGTAGTGAGCATGGGGATTCCGACCGCGATGAACATGGTTCCTGAGAAACCGAGGAGATACCACGGGAACTGATCGTGCACGGACCGGCGAGCCCACCAGGACGTGTCGATCTTTATGCCCAATCCTTCCGCCAGGGGCAACTCCGTTTCCACCGGGCCGCGGCGGTGGCCCAACCTGTAGAACTCCGACAGGTGTGAGTCGATGGAAGTGACACCCGGGATGGATTCCAGCAGGCGCAAGTACGCGCGCCAGAATTGAATGACGCGGACGCCGCGGAAGCCGAGCGATATGGAGAAGAGCGAAAGCGCCAAGCCAAAAAGAGAGACAATGAAGCTGATGTTGCGGGCGGTGGTTGTGGCAGAAGTGGTGAAGGCGAGAGCGGTGGCGAGAAAGGCCTGCACGGTGGAGAAATTGTTCATGCGTGCATAGAGGATGTGGTCCTCGTGGTAAAGACGTTCGAGAACCTTGTGCCACGCGTGCTTGGGGTCGGGAAATATCGAGTCGTAGCTCATCAAAACGTTAAGACAGCGCCGCCGTCAGAACAGTCCTCTTACCGGAATTGTACATGGATATGCCGGGAGCCTGAGTTTTTCAACGCGGGGGTGTCGCGTTCCGATGAACATGTGGGAAGGGACTCTGAAGGCTGATACTTTTTCAGTTGCGTGTGGATTGGTCAAGAACTTCGCGTACTTTGGTGGCCAACGTTGCTGGCGTGAAGGGCTTTTGGAGGAAGGCCACGCCTTGCTCGAGAACTCCATGGTGCACGGTCGTGTCGGCTGTGTAACCTGACATGTAAAGGACGCGAATTCCTGGACGCCGTTGGGCGACATAGCGGGCAATTTCAGTTCCGCTGAGGCGTGGCATGACCACGTCCGTGAGCAGCAAATCGATTTTACCGCGTTCGAGCTTGCAGATGGCTTCCACTTCCTCGATGCTCGATGCGGAGAGGACGCGATAACCTCGCGCCGTCAAGACCAGGGCTGCCAGTTCGCGTAATTGTTCATTGTCCTCAACCAAAAGGATGGTCTCTGATCCACGCATGTCTGTCGGCACGTGGGCTTTCTTTCCGGTATCGTCTTCAGACTGCGCCACCCGGGGAAAGTGGAGTTTGAACGAAGTTCCACGGCCGGGTTCGCTGTAAACCTCGATGTACCCTCCACTCTGTTTCACAATCCCATAGACGGTGGAAAGACCCAGCCCAGTGCCTTTTCCGGCCTCTTTAGTGGTGAAAAAAGGCTCGAAGATGCGCGCGCGCACTTCTGGGTCCATGCCCACGCCGGTGTCGCTAACGGTCAGGCGCACGTAGTCTCCAGGCACGA
The DNA here is from genome assembly GCA_963702915.1 of Candidatus Acidiferrales bacterium. GTDB lineage: Bacteria > Acidobacteriota > Terriglobia > Acidiferrales > UBA7541 > Acidiferrum. The sequence continues at coordinate 2,249,401 of OY969770.1, read as the reverse complement.
CATAGTTGTGATGCGCTCTGTAGGAATCATCCAAGCGGACATTGGCCGTTTCCACAGTAAGCAGCCCTCCACTGGGCATCGCATCGCGCGCGTTCACGGCGAGGTTCAAGAGCACTTGTTCGATTTGGTTGGGATCCACTTCCACCAATCCGAGATTTTCCGCCAACGCTGTTTTTACCTCAATGTCTTCGCCAATGAGGCGGCGCAACATCTTGTCCAGGCCGCTTACCACCGTGTTGAGACTCAGTTTCCGTGGCTGCAACACTTGCTGGCGGCTGAAGGCCAGCAATTGCCGCGTCAAGGAAGCGGCCCGTTGCGCCGCTGCGCGAATCTGCTCGGTCCTCTCGCGCGACACAGCCCCTTTTGTGCCATCTGATTCCAGGAGCAACTCTGTATACCCGGTAATGACGGTCAGGAGGTTGTTGAAATCATGCGCCACGCCCCCGGCCAACCTGCCCACTGCCTCCATCTTCATCGCCTGGCGCAGTTGAGCTTCCAGAGCGCGCCGTTCCGTAATGTCAGCGATGGAACTGACCAGGTGCTTGGCCGTATCTCCGCTTTCAAAAGCAACGCGGCCCTGCTCCCGCATATTCCGGTAGGAGCCATCCTTGTGTTTGACGCGATAGTCGAAATCAAACGGTTCGGAGGTTTCCACGGCGTGCTGCATTGTGTCGAGGTACCTCTGAAGCTCTTGAGGGTGAATCAAAGAACGCCAAGCCTCTGGGTTAGCTGCAAATTCCTCGGGGGAATACCCCAGAATTTCATGCAACGCTCCCCCGAAGGTGGTCTGTCCGGAGGTCAGGTCACGATCGTAGATGATCTGACCGCTGGCGAGGACGACGGCATCGTAGCGGCGCTTCCAATTCTCGATGGTGATGTTGATCAGCTTGGTGTCCGTGATGTCAATTAACGTGCCCTCGAAGACTTCGCTCCCGTCACGCTGCTTTTCGATGCCGGCATTTTGCACGGCCCACATCGTGGAACCATCCTTGCGGCGGAAACAGTACTCGCGTTGCAGGAGAGGAGCCCCAGCGCGAAGCTCCTCGATCCTGCCGGTACGCTCCTTTGCACCGCCGAAGTACAAGGCGTCCATGGGAAGACGCAGCAGTTCGTCGCGTGTGTAGCCAAACATACCGGCAAAAGCGGGGTTGCAGTCGAGGAGCTTGCCTTCCACGGTGCTGCGGTAAACACCAGCCATGTTTCGCTCGAAGAGCGAGCGGTACTGGCGTTCTGTTACATCAAGAGCCTCCATGGTAAGTTGCTGGCGCCGTTGGGCAAGCGCAAGGCGGGCGTTGAAAAGGACGATGGAGAATATCAGGCCAGAAAGGCCCAGAACAATCTGCTCCGACGTTGCATCATGAATCTTCAACAGCAACATGACGGGGAGTATGAGAGATGGCAGATAGGCAAAGACGACGCCTGACATGTGCTGAACCTGGCGTTGCGCGCTTGCTTCTTCGGGAAATTGCCGCCACAAACTGGCCGTCAAGCCCACAAGACAGAAGGGAATCGACCAAGCCAAGTCATACCAGACAACCCCGGGCGCATTCAACGTGGCCTGTGCGCGATTCCCGATCCACGTTGTACAGGCATAGATGCCCATAATAACCGCCATGGGCAAGTACAAGCGCCGCATATAGCGCGAGCGGGAAAGGATGGCGCGCGCCAGCAATCCTGCAGCCAGAAGAATATTTCGCGCGAGAAGCACCTGGTCTTCCAGCGGGCTCACTGCGTGCTCGCCTTTTGTTAATAAAGGGACGCAAATCACAAAGAGGTAGATAATGAGGATCAAAACCAAAATTTGGACTGCGTCCAAGATTCCTTCCCAGTTGATGGTGATTCCAGGGTTGTCGTCAGAAACAAATATGGCGACGAACATAGGCGCGGCGGAAAAGAAGAAAATCAGGAGAGGGGCGATCGGGACAACGGTGATTCCTAGATGATAAAAGTCATACATCAGGAGAGACCTGCCAAGCGACCAAAGGACAAAGGTGATACTGGTAAGCTGCCAGAACGGCCGGGCAACGCCGTAGGAATTACGGCTCGCGTGGAAGCAGGCAATTGCCGCAAAGAGCGCTGAAGCAAGAGTCAGGATATCTGAGACAAGGCCGACCGAAGAGGAATGTTGGAAGACCAGGAGCGCCATAATGTGCGCGAAAATCAGGACGAGAGCAGCGATGGAGAGAGGCGTAAGCCGCATCGCTGGCCTGGACAGCGCGCTAAGTGGTTTTCCGTCGGCCATTGAGCTAACTTTACCGCAATAAACGTTGGCAAAGCGCGGGGAAAGTGTCCCAGGTCGGACCATGCAGCTTCCATTTTGACAATAATGTATTGTGCCAGTGCTCGTTTGGGAGTTAGGTGTTAAATTTGTGTCGCGGTAGACGTGTTTCTGAGATTTCTTGCGACACCCGGGCACCTGTTGGGGTGATGATGGCACTACGATTCGACAAGAGAGCATGGCCGAAACGCACGGAGCAATAGACGGGGCAAACGATGAATTGGAAAAGAGCAGTAGGTGTGATCTGTGTTTGTGTGGCGATGGCGGTGCTTGCGGGCGGAGCGCGGAGAGCGTCGCACGCGGCGGAGAAGGGCGCGGTAACGGCCGACAACAAGGACTTTTTCCCGATGGCGGTATGGTACAGCGGCGGAAAGGCGCGAGCGCCCATGCTGGAGGAGGTGAACGCGGAGTCCGCGCGATTGTGGAAAGCAGATTTGCTGAAAATTAAGGGGCTGGGTTTTAACACCGTGCGGACCTGGGTGGAATGGAATGTGGGCGAACCGCGCGAAGGGGAGTATCGCCTGGAGAATCTGGATTTGCTTCTGCGGTTGGCCGATGAAGTGGGATTGCGTGTGATTGTACAGGTGTATGTGGACTCGGCGCCGGAATGGGTGGGGGCAAAATATCCGGAAGGACGGTATGCGGCGCAGGACGGGCAAGCGATTCCTTCACAAGCAGCGCCGGGATTTTGCTTCGACAACAAAAATGTGCGCAAAGCGGTGCTGGGATTCTTCCAGGAGGTAGCAAGTCACGCGAGCAAGAGCAAAGCGTTTTATGGATGGGATTTGTGGAGCGAGCCGGCAGCGTTGAACTGGGCGCGCGTGGGATATAAGTCCGAGCCAATGTTCTGCTACTGCCCGGCGAGCATGGAGCGGTTCCGGGAATGGCTGCAGAAAAAATATGGAACGCTGGACAAGCTGAACGTAGCGTGGCACCGGACTTTTACGGACTGGAAGCAGGTGGAGCCGCCTCGCTTTGGAACGATTCTTACGTACACGGATTTCATGGATTGGCGTGTGTATTACGGGTACAAGCTGGCGGAAGACTTGAAGATGAGGAGCGATGCGGTGAAGGCGATTGATGCGACGCATGTGACGACGAGCCATGCGCCGAATCCTTCACCGCTGGTGCGGACGCTGGCGGATCCGTACGACCCGACGGACGACTTCCTGATGAAGGATTCGGTAGATTATTTCGGGACGAGCTTTTATCCGAAGCTGACGGCAGTGGAATACAACTGGAAGCTGAACCGGCGCGTCCTGGCGATGGATTTGACGGCATCCATGACCGGAGGGCGCGGATTTTATGTGGGGGAGTTGCAGAGCGGCTTTGGCGTGCACGGGACCACGATTGGGTCAGAAGTGACTGCGAGCGATTTGGAGATGTGGACGTGGGGGATGATATCGCGCGGAGCACGGGCGATTAATTATTATGCGTTTTATCCGATGAATGCGGGGTATGAAAGCGGCGGATACGGAATGATCCAATTGGACGGGACGCTGACGGAAAGAAGCAAGCGGGCGGGAGAGGCGGCAAAGAGAATTGAGGCCAACGCGGATTTGCTGCTGCTTGCCAAGCCCAAGCAAGCGGAAGCGGCGATCGTGTTCAGTCCGCTGGTGCCGCTGCTGGGCGGGTACGACGAGGAAGACTCCCGGAATGCTATGCATAAGGCTTTGGCGGGATACCACCGCATGTTTTTCGAGAGGAACCTGCCGGTGGAGGTGTTGAGTTCGCGGGAGTTGGCGGGGCGGGATTTGCAGAAATACAAGCTGATCGTGCTGCCGTATCCACTGATGATGACGAAGGACGAAGCGGGGGCGCTGAAGGAGTATGTGAGCAAGGGCGGGCACCTGTTTGTGGAGGCGCGGCCGGGGTGGGTGAATGAAGACGGACACGCCGAGGCGGCGGTGCCGGGATTCGGGTGGACGGAAATGTGTGGCGTGAGGGAGAGCTCGATCGCTCCGGCAAAGGAGGTGACGGTGAAGTGGGGAGATGCGGAGTTTACGGGAATGAGCTTCGCGGAACATTTCACGTTCCTGGACGAGGGGACGCGAGTGGTGGCGACGTTTACCGACGGAACGCCGGCGGGATATGAACACGCGTATGGGAAGGGAAGCGTGATTCTACTAGGGACGTTCGCGGGACAATGGAACGAAGCAAAGCCGGCCACGATGCATCCGCTGGGTGGGATTCTGGCGAAATGGGCGGGATTAAGGGAGCCGGGACTGAAAGCGCCCACCTTAGTGGAGTTGCGGGTGATGGAAGCGGAGAAGGGGAGCTTCGTGTTTTTGTTCAATCATGGTGAAAAGATGGCGGAGGTGGAGTTTGCTGGCGAACTGGCGCGGCCAGCGGTGAGCGTGCGGGAGATTATGACTGGGGAAGCATCGAAAGCGGAGGGAAAACGATTTGCGGTGAAGACGGAAGTGCCGGCGCAGTCGGTGCGTGTCTACCGGATCAATTACTGAAGAATGGCGGGAGAAAAGTGAATTGCGAGCTTGAGAGCGTACCGATGGCTGATTCAGAAAATGTTGAGAAAGTCTCCGGCCGATTTCCACTACTCAATCTTGCAGACCAACAAACCATCTTCCTGATAGGGACACGGCAGCCCTGGTGCGTTCCCCTCCACCACTGCCCAGGTCACACCGTACTCTTTCTTTAACTGCAAGAAATTTTCCCGCGTGAAATTCTCATAACCGCGCAATGCATCCACCTGTCTTTTCCACTCTGGCGCAAGATCCGGCGTCACTGCGACCACGGCCGCATCCTGCAGGTAGTCCGCCAATTTGCTGCGCTCCGCAATAGCGCGAAAGCCGAAATACTCTTCTCCGGGCCTGGCCATGTATCTGGGATTGATTACGAAATATGCATCCTGTGGCGTGTTCCACTTGATCCAACGAAAAGAGCGCACCCAGCGGTTCGAGGTATTTTGTCCCGGCAGCTCGATGTGCGGGCTTGTGGGAAAACTCGCCCTTTGGGCATAGAGCATACCTCCGCATAGCGGCACAAATAGCAGCGCCCAGCGCCATGCCTGCTTTTGCAGTACGTAATGGGCCAGCAAGCCTCCACCGCACAATAACATCAGCGCGTACACGATTTGCAGATGCCGCATCGGCTGCAGCGGCGCCAGCCAGACCAATCGCTCCGGAAGCCCTACGATTAATCCCCCCGCCGTCATCAACACGCTGTAGAGAACCAGCCGCCTACATAGCCGCGCCATTCGCGGCGAGCCCATCTTTTCGCCGGCCATTCCGAACCACCAGACCAGAACCATCGGCGCAAAGATCCCCAGCCACTCGTACCACTCCCAACGCCGCAGGAAGAAATAGCTCCTGGTCGCCGCCGCCTCTCTCCACGCCGCGTTCGGATGCAAGATAATCGGCAACGGTAAAGCCGCGAGCAATCCGGCCATGCGAGGATTCCAGCGCTCCAGCGGCAAGGCCAGCACAATCAGGAACGCGATGCCGAACGCCCCCATGAGTGGGTGAAGAAGAATGGCCGCCACGCTGCAAAGCGCCGCAATCCCGTAGCGCCTCTGCAGCACCGCCGCAATCGCGAACATGATGGCCGCGCAGGCCGGTGTTCGCGGGTGCAGATGCTGGTCCGCGATATAGAGCGCCGTTCCTGCAACGGGCATGGTCAACAGCGCGCTCACCAGGGCCGTTGCACCTACCTTGTCCCAAAACTCGCGAAAGCATTGGGAGGCGATCGTCCAGAACCCTGCCACGAGGGCGAAGATGGACACGACTTGCCAAAACAACTGCATCGCCACTACCGGCAGATGTGTAATCCGCACCGACGCGGCCACCATTCGCAAGAGTAGAAAAGCGTTCGTTTGGCTGGTGAAAAACTGCGCGTCGCGTGGGTACAGGGCAGGATTTAGCAGCTTCTTGATTCCTGGCAGATAGATGGCGTCGTCTTCCATACCGCTGTGAAAGCCGGCGATGCCAATCGCGGCTACCGTCAGAATAACGACCACCAGCAATCCCGGCAGCCGGTCTGCAAACTTCCTCTCGCCGCCCTGCTCTTTCGCCGTGCTCACGCTCTCACCGCTCTCGTCGGCGATTTCGCTGTATGCCCCGCTACGTTTTGCTTTGCCTCGTGATAATCCATTTCCGTATTCACATCCCAGATGTTGGCTTTGTCCTTGCGCTCCGCAATGATGTTGTCCACGGCAACCATGGCCGTCAGCATGGAGTGATCCTGGTTGTTGTACTTGTGCATGCCATTCCGGCCGATCAGAAAAAGATTCTCGAAGCGATCCAGGTATTCTCGAACTTCACTAAAACGCTCGTACGCGCCAAAGTACGCTGGATACGTTTTCGGCATGCGCGCCACGGTGAAGTCCAGCACCGCCGCCGCGTCAATAATCCTAATCTTGCTCAACTCCTCGATCGCCAGCTGGGCCATCTCTTTGTCCGACCGCTTCCACAATTCGTCGCCGGCGTAGCAGAAATACTCGACGCCAATCCACACTCTTGCGGAGTCCGCTATGAGGTAGGGGCTCCAGTTGTTGAAGATCTGCAGACGTCCGGCAAGCACGTCCGGGTCCTGCAGGTAAATCCAGTTGTCGCGAACGAATTTGCCGGCCTCGTTGCCCGGTTCCCGAATTTTCAGCGCGGAAAGGAGCAGGCCCACGGTGATGAAGTCGCGATACTGCAGGCCCTCGGAAATTTCGCGCACGTTGAGCGGAACGTCCGTCTTCAGGGCGTGTACCAATTCCTGGACTGAGGTTGTCGAGAAAAAATAATCGCCCGCGTAGCGCGCTTCCTGCCCTTGGGCATCCTTGCCAGTCACGGCCACGATTCGCCCTTCCTGCACCTCTATGCCGGTGACGTCAAAGGCCGTGATGATCTGGCCGCCGCGATCCCGCACTTTTCTCGCAACTTCCTCCCACATCTGCCCGGGTCCGAACTTGGGGTAAAGGAACTGTTCGATTAGCGAAGTCTCCGTCTGTTTCTGCGCGATATCGCCGCCCTTTTTCGCGCTTTTTATCAGGAAATGCAGCAGGGCCCTCTTAATGGATAGTCCCTTGATCCTTTGCGCGCCCCATTCCGCGCTGATTTCATTGCACGGGACGCCCCACACCTTCTCCGTGTAGGATTTGAAGAATGTCAGGTACAATTCGCGGCCGAAACGGCTGATGAAGAATTGCTCCAGGTTCTCTATTTTTTTTGGTTGGAAAATCGCGCTCCACAAGTAGCTGCAGGCGATACGCATGGTTCGCCACACACCCAGGTTGGCGAGTGTCGCCAGGCTCAATTGGATGGGGTAATCGAAAAACTTTCGCAGGAAATAGATTCGCGACTTTCGCGAGCGCACCAGCATCAGCTTGTCTTCCCGCGCCGCTTTCCCTTCTGTCTCGAGGGGTAAATGGCTCAGCCACCAATCCATGACACGATCGCTTTTGGAGAAAAAACGGTGTCCGCCGAGGTCCATGCGGTTGCCCTTGTATTTGATGGTGCGCGAGATCCCGCCCATGTAGGTGCTGCGCTCCAGCACTATGGGGTGAATGTCTGTTCGCGTGGCCAGTTCGTACGCTGCCGTCAGACCGGCGGGACCCGCACCAATAATAATCGCTGTTTTTGTGGGCAAAGAACGATTCCTAGGCTCGTAGGTTGGAATAACTTAAAAGGCTAGCAAGAAATGCGCGATTCATCCACCCGCAATTTCCGCGGTGCGAAAGGAAAATAGATTCTGGAAAGCATGGCTTGGCTCGTGCGTGGTTGGAAGTGGAAGGTGGGCGCCAAGCCGGACAAGTCCTTTTAGAGTTGTGACCCGACTTTCTACCTTGGATGCCATTTGGTCATCAGGACATAAAAAAGAGAAATCCCAATCAATATCAGCAGAATGCCGACGCCTCGAATCACCCAAATCGGGGAACGCGCGAGCGGTCTATTGAGACTCGCGCCAAAGGCCTTGTACTGATGAGGTGCAAAACTCAGCGATAGCCCAAAGTAATTGAATGCAATACTCAGAATCAAAAGAACAACCTCGTCGAAAATAAGTTTCTCCGACATCGCGCTTGCCCTCTTACTGACCGCCTTAATCTATACCACGCCTGAGTCAAGCAAATGCTAGTGAAGAGGGGATCGATTCGACCCCTGGTCGAGGCCAACGACGTCCTGCGCATCGAGCAGGCGGCCTGATGTCGAGAGGACATTGCGAATCGTTGCGTCCTTTCCATCTCGCAAGAAGATTGAGGCAAACGACGGCGAACTGGCCTGGCCTTGAAAACCGTCGACTACAAGGTCTTTGAACCCATCCGCCTGAAGGGCATGCTGGTAGAAGGCCGGGAAGTTGCCATCCCAGTGCACTTGAATGCAGGTAAAAGAGAGATTTGACACATTGTGAGCAAATACGGCGGAGAGGTCGTGACGCGTCAAGCCGAGTGACCTCGGGTCCGTCGGTTGCAGGTCGATGTTCCCCCCGAAAAGCGCGGTCAGCGGTCCTGACTTCATCGTAAGCGTGAGATCGCGGAAGGCAACGTCGGCAATGCGGTCCGGCTCCGTGCTATACAGAATGACCGGCGATTCACTGTTGGCAATGACATTTGAGAAGCGCACGTGGCGAACCTCTCCGAGCGTGACGGGAGCCTTCCACGAAGCATAGTCCCAGATGGCGACGGAAATTGTAATCGGCTCGCCCGCGCCCCACCAGGGGCCGTCGATGAGCCGCGTTTCAATGGACAAATTGGAGAAGAGAAGATTTTCGATTATGGCGGAACTGCGGGCCTGGATACCGATGCCGCGGTTACTGTCGCGGATGATGACGTTCTGAAATACGAGGTTGCGCACATCCTTCGCCGCTGGGCCGATGCGAATCGCAGCGGAGCGGCTTCGCAGCGTAACGTTGCTGACCGTGACGTTTTCCGTGGGTTCCTGGCACCAGCCGTCGGCGCACGGACCGCCGATGACGAGCGCATCGTCGCCCGCTTCCATGTAGCTGTCCGAGACAGTCGCGTTCTGTGAAGCGGAAATGTCCAAGCCATCGCTGTTTGGCACCAGCAAGCTGTTGCGGATGTCCAGACCGCTGACGAAAATGTGATTGCTGCAACCGATGTGGATGCTCCAGTTGGGGCTGTCCACGACGTGAAAATCACGCAGCAGAAGTCCGTCCACGTGGAGCGCGAGGAAAAGAATCCCCGGCCTCGGCAACATGCGAACTGGCCCTTCACGGACCTCGCGCATGCGCACCACTAGAGCTTCACCCTGGCGCGTCTGGGCGGGATCGAAGAAGGGGTCGAAATGCGCGTGAGCGGCGTCCGTGAAGGAGCGGCCGTTGCCATCGATGGTCCCCTGGCCAATGATGGCCACGTTGTGAACATTTTCGGCTAGCAGCAACGCGGTGTCGCGTTCCTCGGAAGCCTTTTCCAGTCGTGGATAGTCGCGGAGATCGGGACTGCCCAAGATGGTCGAGCCTGGCTCGAGCTTCAGCGTGATGTTGTCCAGCAGATGGATTGTCCCGGTGCGGTAAGTTCCGGCGTCAAAGACGACTGTCCCGCCACCACGTGAATGGCAGGCTTGAATTGCTGCGTTAATTGCCTGGGTGTCCAGTTTCTGGCCATCTCCCGCCGCGCCAAAGGTGCGCACTGAACAGTTGCTCGATGTGGTCTGTGCGCGGGCAGGCCCGCTCCCAATGGCCACGATTACCACGATGATGGGGATTTTGCGGAGGAAACGCAGAGAGAGAACCAAGGAACTCGAAGGATGTGTGTCTTTCTCTTCGAAAAGCATCTTTTCCCTCCTACGCTTGGGAGCTGAGCCGGGATTTCGTAGTGAGAACCAATGAGGGATGGCCGCGAAGCATCAGGATTGCCAAACCCTTATAACACAGCACCACCTTCTCTTGGGCTTTGTTTCATGTTTTTTTCACTTGGAAATCTGGGCAGCGTTATCATTTACGGAGCTTCTTCTGGAGATCCTCCGATGACAACGAGACAGATGTATTTCCGCCCGTCATTCCTGGTGCTCTTGTTTGCCTTATGCATTTCGCCTTTGCTTGCTGCAGAACACTTCGATGTCAAAGTCGAGCAGGGCGTCGCCGTCAAGATGCGCGATGGCGTTACGCTTCGCGCGGATATTTATCGCCCCGATGCGGAGGGGAAATTTCCCGTCCTGTTGCAACGCACTCCCTACAACAAGGCCGGGGGAGTGAATTTCGGGCATCGGGCCGCCGCGCGCGGTTACGTTGTGATCATCCAGGACGTTCGTGGCCGCTACACGTCCGAGGGCGACTGGTACACCTTCGCCCACGAAGCCGAAGACGGTTACGACACCATCGAGTGGGCTGCGGCGCTTCCGTATTCCGACGGCAGAGTGGGCATGTTCGGTGGGTCGTACGTGGGAGCGACGCAGATGCTTGCCGCCACGGCGCATCCACCACATCTTGCGGGGATTTGCCCCGTGGTAACAGCCAGCAATTATCACGACGGGTGGACGTATCAAGGCGGCGCATTCGAGCAATGGTTCAATGAATCCTGGAGTTCGGGGCTGGCGCAGGACACGCTCAATCGGGCCGTAGGAAAAGTCACGAATGCGCGCGAGGGAGAGGATGTTCTCCCGCTTACCAGTTATCCGCTGTTCAATCTCCCGATGACGGGTGCTCTCAACGCCAACACATCCGCTCTGGCTCCCTATTTTCTGGATTGGCTTGGGCATCCATCTTACGACGCGTATTGGAAGCGGTTGTCCATCGAGGAATACTATGCGGATATTCGCGTGCCTGCGCTGCATATAGCGGCCTGGTATGACATTTTCCTGGGTGGCTCGCTGCGGAATTTCACCGGCTTGAAAGCCCGCGCCGCAACGGAAGAGGCACGCAAAGGCCAGCGTCTTCTGGTCGTGATTGGCGGACACGCGGGTGGCGGGCGCAAAATTGGCGACAGCGACTTCGGCCCCGAAGCTGCGAAATTCGAGGAAGGCGCGATCACGCTAAGCTGGTACGATTTTCTGTTCAAAGGCGTACAGAACGAATTTGCCACCGGCAAGCGTGTCAAGATTTTCGTGATGGGGGTCAATCAGTGGCGAGAGGAAGATGATTGGCCGCTCGCTCGGGCCAAGACTACCAAGTATTTTCTGCACTCGCAGGGCGCCGCGAACTCTGTTCATGGGAATGGCGTTCTATCCACTTCCGCGCCCGCTTCGGAACCTGCGGATAAGTTCACCTATGATCCCGGCAAGCCCGTGCCCACGATCGGAGGCCCGCTGTGCTGCGATGCGGGGCATCTTGCTCCCGGCCCGAAAGACCAGCGCACCGTGGAAGAGCGTGAAGATGTGCTCGTCTATTCCACACCGCCTCTGGAGCACGACCTGGAAGTCACCGGCCCTGTGTGGCTGGAATTCTTCGCGTCGTCCTCGGCGGCGGACACGGACTTCACCGCCAAGCTTGTGGACGTCTTTCCCGATGGTTCTGCCATTAACATCACCGAAGGGATTCTGCGCGCAAAGTATCGCGAATCGCAGGAAGCTCCTTCGCTCCTGACACCCGGCAAGGTTTATTCGCTCACCCTTGATTTATGGGCCACCAGTAACGTGTTTCGCGCGGGGCATCGCATTCGATTGGAAGTTTCCAGCAGCAATTTCCCACGCTTCGATCGCAATTTGAACACAGGGGAATCGGCCGCTACCTCCGCCAAGTGGGCGACCGCCGCCAACACCATCCTGCATGATGCGGCGCACCCGTCGGTGCTGCTGCTGCCCATCATCCCATAGAAGTCCGTCTGGTTCTTTTGACATCCTCGCGCAAGAGACATCCGGAAGCGAAAAGCAGATCCCTCACCCCGCGAAAACCGCGGGGATTCGGGATGACATGTGTGTGGGACTTGGGGTTTGAGGAGATGACATTTGTGGGGAAATCGGGGGTCGGGATGACATGTGTGTCGACGGGTTCAAGCAGTCTGTCTTCAATTGGTTACGTCCCGGCCCTGGCGCAGGAGCAACAATTGGTCACATGGCTCTGCGGTGCCGGTTGACTCCCCGCCTCCTTGCTCACAAAATGAACAATCGGGGGAATTTCGGGCAAAACTCCGAACATGGCTATGGCTCCAGAACCCAATGCGGTGGAACAAGCGGTTGCGCGTGCGGTGCGAGACAACCTCGAACGCATCCAGCGCACGAACGACGAATTGACCCAGGCGGTCAGCGACGTCGTTGCGGCCTGCTCCAGTAGCCGCCCCACCAACGCTCTTCCGCCCATGCTGCGCGCCCAAACGGCCGCGGCAGCTTTGTCGGCTTCCCTGGAAGTTTTGTCCCGCTTCATTGCCGTTGTGCTGCAACCGGGCCAGCGCAGCGTACTGGAAGAGAAGATCACGCAGGCCATCGGCATTGCTATGCCCGAGGCGCCTGCCGCACCCGGGCGTCCGGCGCCCAAAATTCCGGCTCCGCAAGGTTTCGCTGGTGCGCGAGTGGAACCTGCGGGATCTTCTTCCTATGATGTGGAGCCCACGCCGCCGCCTGCTCCTGTAGAATTGGAATTGCCCGAAGTTGTGGCGGGCAGCGACGGCGAGTTCGACATCAACCGGTTGTCGCCAGAAGAACAGGAATTGCACCGCCGCGCGAATCGTGTGGCCAAAGTTTCGATGCAGGATATTAAGATGTTGCGGCCAGAGTTGGTGAAAGTCGGCCGCGAACACAAAGACATCTGCATCCGATTGAAAGAAGACATTGAGAAAGCCCATCGAGAATACGATCGTAGATTCAAGCCCATCATGGACCATCCCGTGGATTACTTTTATCGCTGGATGGTGGAAATCCTTGCGGACGGCGATGCGTCGCTGCTCGGCGAATACCCCTACGCCACGGCCGGCAAGTCGCGTTAACTATGCCGCCACGCACATGAATATCCAGCGCGCCGTTGCGCTAATTGTCTGCGCCTTGGCCGTTGCAGGGGCGCCGCACGGCTACGCCCAGAACGCCCGGCCCGCAACGATTTCCTCTTTGTCATCTTCGACGACGCAGCCGCCTGCGGCAGGCCGTAATGTTTCCACCACTCCGCAGAACCCTATCCACAAAAAGAAGAAAGCTGCCAAGCCGAAGTCCCCTGCGTGCAATTCCGGCTGCAAACCGGATACGACCGCGCCGGGACTCGACGCCGCGACTCCCGAAGACGCTGCCGCCCAAAAGGAACTCACGCTGCTCGCCCGCGACGTTCATCATGGGACGCCCGGCTCCTACGAAAAACTTGCCGGTTTCGCCAACAAGAATTCCGCCAGTGTTTGGGGACAACGCGCGGCGCTTGCGCTGGGCTATGAAGAGTACTCTCACGCCCACATGCAACAGGCCCTCGCCTGGCTCCAGAAAGCCAAGCCCGATACGCTGCTGCGCGAGTACACGCTCTTCTGGACGGCCATGAGCGAGCACGCCTTGAACAAGAATGGCGAAGCCGCGCAGGATTTCACCACGCTTCTGAGCGACTACCCGAACACCATCATCAAGGAGCAGGTGCTGGAAGGCTACGTGCCCACGGCTGTGCAGATCGGCCGCGCACAAGATGGCCTGGACGCGCTGGCCGGCTATCCCGCTGCCTCCTCGAAGACGGATCTTCTATTGGAGCGTGCCCGCGCCAATGAAGCAGCTCATCACACTGTGGCTGCGGCCAAGGATTATCAGACGATATATTACAAATTCCCCCTTGCCGATGAGGCGCACGACGCGGGTATCGCCCTGCCGCGGTTGAACAAGCAGCTTCACAACGAATTCCCGTACGCCACCGGCGAAATGCAGGACCAGCGCGCCCTGGCTTTCTACGAGGCGCACAAATGGAAGGAAGCGCGCGCCGAATACGAAAAGCTCGCCAGCATGTTGAAGGATCCCGGCAATCCGACGCGCCAGCGCGCCCTGGTGCGCATCGCGGAGTGCCGCCAGCATCCCAAACCCGCTATCAAGCTGCTTGCTTCGCTGAACGTTAGCGATCCGGAAGCGGATGCCGAACGCCTTTACACGCTTTCACAGGAGTACCGCTCGGAGAAGAACGAAGGCGAGATGCTCGGGACAATCGAAAAAATCTGGGAGAAATATCCGCAGAGCCGCTGGGCTGAGGATGCGTTGATGGCCGGGGGGAATTACTATTGGGTGGAGTTGCAACGCAATAAAGCGGTCAGCTACTACCAGCGGATTCTGGATGCGTTTCCCGCGGGCAAGAATGCCTACAACGCAGAATGGCGCATTGCCTGGGTCGCGTATCTTGATCGGCTACCCATCGCAGACGAGAAGATGAGCATGTTCCTGCGCAAGTATCCTGTTTCCCCGGCGGCTGTGAACGCTCTTTACTGGCTGGGACGCGATGCGGAACGCAGCGGCAACCCCGCGCATGCACGGGCTTACTACGCCAAGGCCATCGAGCGCTTTCCCACAAGCTATTTTGCGGAGTATGCCGAGATGCACCTGGAAAAACTTGGTCCCGGCGAGCAGGATCCGGTGGAGTTCCTTGCGCAAATTCCGCTCGCGCCGCCGCTGCGCGCGTTTGACGAACCCATTGCGTCGAATGTAGCGGACCGGTGGAATCGCGCGCAGGCTCTTCGCACGATTGCGTTTGATGCCTCCGCTGAACTCGAACTGAAAGCCGCGTTCGCCGCGACGGCTTCACCGCGCTTCATCGTGGAAGCCGCGCAAGCCGCTTTCGATCAGGGCCACTTCGCCACGGGGATGAATTACGGACGCATGGCGGTCGCGAACTTCGATGCGCGGGCGTTCAAGGATGTTCCGGTCAACGTGTGGAAGGTTCTTTTCCCGTTGCCCTATGAAGCCACTCTGCGTCGCGAAGCGGAACGAGACAATTTTGACGCCATGTTTGCCGCCGGGCTCATCCGCCAGGAATCCACATTTCAGGCGGACGCCGTTTCTCACGCCAACGCCATCGGGCTGATGCAGATTCTGCCGAAGGAAGGCCGACGCCTGGCCAGGGAGCGCAAAGTCCGTTACAGCAAATCTTCGCTATTCGATCCCAACATGAATATCGAGTTGGGCATGGTGGATATCGCCGACCTGGTGCGCACAACTGGCGCGCCCGAGTTTGCCGCCGCGGCCTACAACGCTGGGGATGATAGGCTCGCTCAATGGAAAGCGGAACGCACTTACGAGGAGATTCCGGAATTCGTGGAATCCATTCCGTTCACGGAAACACGCGAGTACGTGCAAATCGTTGTGCGCAACGCGACCATGTACCGCCTGCTGTACAGCGAACCCGCAAAGACGACCGTTTCCGCCGCGATCCACTCCCGCTAAGCATAGGCGTCGGCATCAAGAGTCAGTTCACCGGCAGGTGCGCTCCTGGAGACTTGACCGGTGGTTGCTCGATTCGTCCCGCTCATAAATTAAGGGAGCTCCGCCCGTTTGACGAATGATGGCCAAAGAATACTTGCAAAATGCAAGCGACCCGCTTATCATTTTCTGCTTACAAACGGCAAATACCCGGAATTTCACACTGCGCTCATGACTAAACTCAGAGTCCACGCGTTTGGGATTTCCATCGATGGTTACGGTGCTGGCGCAAGTCAAAACCTTGAGAACCCGCTCGGCATTGGCGGCATGGCGTTGCACGATTGGATGATTCCTACTCGCACCTTCCAACGCCTGATCGGGAAGGACGGCGGGGCAACCGGCATTGACGATGATTTCGTTGCCCGGAGTTTCGAGAATGTTGGGGCATGGATCATGGGCCGCAACATGTTTGGGCCAGTGCGAGGGCCCTGGCTTGATGAATCCTGGAAGGGTTGGTGGGGCGATAATCCGCCGTTCCATACTCCTGTGTTCGTATTGACCCACCACGCGCGAGCCTCCATCTCTATGGCCGGGGAGACTACGTTTCATTTCATTACCGAGGGCATTCACGCGGCCCTGCAGCGCGCTTCCGCAGCCGCAAATGGGAAAGACATTCGGTTAGGGGGAGGCGTTGCGACGATCCAGAAGTTTCTGCGCGCGGGACTCATTGACTACGTCCATCTCGCCATCTCACCGATCCTTCTCGGCTCTGGCGAGCCGCTGTTCGCGAATACCGACTTGCCCAAGCTTGGCTACCTATGCACCGAGCACTTGTCTACGCCAAAAGCGACCCACGTGATTCTTACCAAGCGGAGTTAAATTGTGACTAAGGAGAGCTTGCACTCCGGCATTCTCAACCTTGCGTTGAAACACTGCCCTCTCAAGAAATTCTCCGCCTTTGCTACAATAAATGCCCATGTCCACTCCCGAAACCAACATGATGCACATTGCGCGGCGGATGCTTTCCGCCAAGGCCGAGCAATTTACCGAATCCGTGATTCGCGAGATGACGCGGCTGGCAATGAAGCACGGCGCCGTGAATCTTTCGCAGGGGTTTCCTGATTTTGCCGCGCCCGAAGAGATCAAGGAGGCTGCACGGCGGGCCATTGCCGACGACATCAATCAATACGCCATCACCTGGGGCGCGAAGCCTCTGCGCGACGCTATCGCGGAAAAGTTCGCGCGCACGCAGGGAATCAGCGTTGATCCCGAGCGCGAAATCACGGTTTGCTGCGGCTCAACGGAAGCGATGATGTCTTCCATGATGGCCATCATTAATCCCGGAGATGAAATCGTGGTGTTCGAGCCGTTCTACGAAAATTACGGCCCCGACGCGATTCTTTCCGGCGCCACGCCTCGTTTCGTGAAATTACGTCCTCCCGATTGGACCTTTGACGATGGGGAACTGGCCGCCGCCTTTGGGCCGCACACCAAGGCCATCATCCTGAACACGCCCAACAATCCCACCGGCAAAGTCTTCACGCGCGCCGAACTCGAATTCATCCGCGATCTGTGCGTGCGCTGGAACGCCTACTGCATCACCGACGAAATCTACGAGCACATCATTTACGATGGCGCCGAGCACATCACCATGGCCCGCCTGGATGGCATGCGTGAGCGCACCATCGTCATCAACGGCATGTCCAAAACTTATAGCGTCACCGGATGGCGGGTTGGCTGGGCCATTGCCTCGCCGGAAACCACGCAAGCCATCCGCAAGGTGCACGATTTTCTGACGGTTGGCGCGGCTGCCCCGCTGCAGGAGGCTGGCGCGATTGCGCTCAAATCGCCGCATGCCTACTACGACAAGCTAGCCGCCAGCTATTCTGTCAAGCGCGAGCGGCTGCTGAAAATTTTGACCGCCTCCGGCTTCACGGTCTATAAGCCTCGCGGCGCCTACTACATCATGACGGACATTTCGCGCTTTCGTTTTGATGAAGCTAAATATCCCGCCCCCACGCGCGACGTTTCCTTCGCCAAATATCTCGTCGAACACATCGGCGTTGCCTGCGTTCCCGGCTCCAGCTTCTATAATGACGCGCAAGACGGTGCGCAACAGGTCCGCTTCACCTTTTGCAAGAAAGAAGAAACACTGGCCGCCGCCGAAGCCCGCCTCGCCAATCTTCACGCGTGACGCATGAGTTGGAAACTGACCTGCCCGCTTTCCTTCGCGCGCTTTACCTTTTAGGACCGGGGGAATATCATGACCAACATAGTTCGCATACGGTTGAGTGAGCCATGAAATATACAGTGATTCTTCAGCGCGAAAGGGACGGCGGGTACGTAGCTGTGGTTCCCGCCCTGCCGGGTTGTGTATCACAGGGCGATACTCGGGCAGAGGTCCTCAAGAATATTGAAGAAGCTATCGAGTTGTACCTCGAAGATGTCCGTGAAGCGGGCGAGTCTATACCAGTCGAAACGGATCGCGAGTACGTCGAAGTCACCACGTCATTACGATGACGAAAATTCCGACCGATCTTTCCGGGCGCGATTTAGTCCGTGTGCTTCTGAAGGTCGGTTTTATTGTGAAACGCCAGCGCGGTAGCCACATCATTCTGCGGCGAACTGATCCCCCTGCGAGAGTGGTGGTTCCAGATCACAAGGCGCTTCGCGTCGGTACCCTCCGCTCGATTCTCAGCAACGCGGAGTTAACAGTCGAGGATTTGCTCAAGCTTCTCTAGGGATCTGTGCTCCGTGCTAAGATCCATAGTGAAAACGAAAGGGAACCCCACCGTGCCCCTTGAACTTTCGATCATTCCGCCGCAAAGCAAATTGGAATCCAGCGCCGATGGCGAAGCCGTTGACATTTCCGCAAGCGCCACCCGCACGTTTCTGTGCGAGCTTAGTGTTACGGATCAGATTGAGCAGGAGTCCCTGGATGTATCGTTGTGGGGTTCGGCGGATGGGCAGGTCTTCGGCAAGAAGCCGTATCTGAAAATTCCGCAGCAATTCTATCGCGGCACTACCAAAATGGTTTTGGATCTCTCGCTGCGCCCCGAAGTGCGTTTTCTTCGCGCGCATTGGGAGCTCAACCGCTGGGGACGCGGCGCCCCCACGCCCATGTTTGTGGCAGGGCTGAAGCTGACCGAGGTTCCTCCGATGTCCGAAAAAACCCCTACCAAACGGGCCGTTTTGGCTGTATCTTAGCCAACATCTCGCGGGGAGATAATCACACTTCCCTCCGCGCGTTTGGTTGTGGAGAATTATAGGGGTAGGAAGCTATTGGTCGGTTGCCCTGTGGTGGTTAGCTTCCTACCCCGCGAGTGGTCTTGCTCATATAGACGAAAGCACCCCCGGAAATGTTTCCTGCCCTGAGCAAAATAGTTTGTCATTTTTGAATTAAGCCGTGGGGCAGGACCAGCCCATCCGCGTTCACGCCTGAAAATGTTCCAAAAGGTTCCCGTGTTACCTGTTACCCCACTTGCACTGTATCCAGATAGCGCGCCACCGAGGCGTTCCAGTGAAATTTGTCTGTAATGGCCTGCTGTAACGATTGGGCTGCCGCAGGCTCGCCGTGGGTCAGGTAGACCTGCTTTGGGGGAACCTGCAGGGCCGTCAACCAGCGCAGCAACTCGCTCTTCCCCGCATGCGCGGAAAGCTGCCCCATCATTAGGATCTCCGCCAGTACTGGGACGGCCTGCCCAAACAGGTTCAAGGTCTTCGCGCCATCCTGCAAGGCGCGGCCGCGGGTTCCTTGCGCCTGGAATCCCCCCAGGATTACGGCGTTCCGCTTATCGGGCAACCGCAGTGCCAGGTGATGCAGGACGCGCCCACCGGTGCACATGCCGCTTGCCGAGATGATGATGCACGGCGTCTTCACATTGTTGATCTGCTTGGACTCTTCCGCCGTGCGCGTCAGATGGAATTCTTGGACGCTCAAGGGATCGGCACCGTTCTTTTCGTCGCGCGCAAACTGAGGCGATTGATCCTCCTGGTGCTTCAGGTAGAGATCCGTCGCGCTTAAGGCCATGGGGCTGTCCACATAAACGGGAATCTTGGGGATGCGCTGGAGATTTTCCAATTGCTTCAAGTAATACATGAACGTTTGGGTTCGCCCAATCGCAAACGCCGGGATCACGATGGAGCCGCCGCGCTTCACCACGCGATTGATGATGCCCTCCAAGAGCGCCAGCGGATCGCCGGCGTCGTGGTCGCGGTCGCCGTAGGTAGATTCACACAGCAGCAGGTCGATTTGCTTCGTCGCGGGAGTGGCCGGATCATTCAGGATCGGCTGGGTGTACCTTCCCACGTCTCCGGAAAATACAATCACGGTCTTTTTGCCGTTTTCGGTGACGGTCAATTCCAGGCTGGACGAGCCGAGGATGTGCCCCGCGTCGTAGGACTCCACATGAAATTCCGGCGAAATATCGAAACCGCCCTTGCGCGGCATGGGCTTCAGCAACTGCAACACGGGATCAACGTCCGCCGCGGTGTAAAGGGCGCGAGGCTGCGGGTGCTTGCTCCATTTGTGCTTGATGGCATCCTGCGTTTCTTCTTCCTGCAGGTGGCCGGAATCTTTCAACAGGATATTCGTGAGTTCGATGGTGGCCGGATTGGCGAAGATGGGCTTGCGGAATCCGTCACGCACAAAGACCGGAAGCCACCCCGTGTGATCCAGATGCGCGTGCGTCAAAACCGCGAAATTGATGGAGTTCAGATCCACCGGCAGGGGATGCCAGTTGCGCTCCTTCAGGTCCTCCGTGCCCTGGAACAGCCCGCAATCCACCAGCAATTTTTTGCCGGCTGCTTCCACCAGGTATTTTGAACCGGTCACACAACCCGCCGCGCCAAGAAAAGTAAGTTTTGCCATGATGAGTGCATTCTACTGGAACCAAGGCGCTTCCGGCGATGAAAAAGCTGCAATGTTGGGAACTGACGATTCGCGTTTTCGCCGGCCACTCCGGGGGCTCGGCGATTTGTGGTAAACTTTGTGAAGTTCCTCCGGTGGGGCCGTGGCGCAGTTGGGAGCGCGCCTCGATGGCATCGAGGAGGTCGTGGGTTCGAATCCCATCGGCTCCACCAATTACCATTAATCTAACTTAAATTCATGGTCAGCTATTAGTTACTGGTGTCCAATTCCGCTTCGAATTGCACCATGATGCTGCCGGCCGCCCATCGCAAGGCTGTTGAGGTACGGAGGACGGGCTGGATTGCACACTACGGGTGTGGGGTTCGCCGCCGATCCGTCAAATATACGCCTTGCTTCTAGTACCTTCACTACATGAAAAAGGGAATCGGGGAGGTTCAAACACTAAATTTGGGCCCATGCGAGGTGTAACTTCGCGTGCCATCCATACATCTAGCTTCATGTCCGGACTACAGGGATATTAAGGACAAGTCACGTTAAGAAGCGAAGAGCAACTCAAATGAGGAGGAGCTGCCTTGAGATTCGCACGCGGAACCGGGCGCAATTTCCTGCTGGCCGCATTCCTGCTATGCGGACCGGCGATAACAGTTGCGCAAACATCAACAACAGAGGCGAGCACTCCGGGCCAGCCGATTCCCGGCACGCTTGGAGTCAGCCCGTTTTCGGGAAGTACACCGGGGAAATCAGTCCCGGGAGTTCTGCCGCTTTCTTTACAGGAAGCGATCGATCGCGGATTGAAACAGAATCTTGGCCTGCTGCTTTCCGCTGCGAATACTCGTTCGGCCCGCGGGGAGCGCTGGGAGCAGTTAAGCGCGCTCCTGCCGCACGTGTCGGCAGGACCGGCAGTGACGGCCTCAGAAGTGAATCTGGCTCAACTCGGTTTTACGAGTATTGGTGGAATGGCTATCCCGCCGTCTGTGGGCCCTTTTTCATATTTTGACGCGCGCCTATCCGTGTCGCAGTCTCTGTTTGATTCGAAACTGATCAACAATACCCGCGCAGCCAACCAAAACCTTAAATCGGCGGAATACACATTCAAGGACGCACGCGACCTCGTCGTACTCGCAGTCGGCTATGTTTATTTGCAAGGAATCGCCGACGAGGCGCGTATCGAAACGGCCGAAGCGCAAGTAGAGACGGCGAAGGCGCTTTACGCGCAAGCGACGGACCAGGTGCATGCGGGCACTTCCCCGGAGATCGACGGGCTGCGCGCCAAAGTGGAACTCCAGACCCGGCAACAGCAGTTGATTCAGGCGAAGAACAATTTCGCGATTCAGAAACTGACTGTTGCTCGGGTGATTGGCCTGGCACCAGGGCAGGAATTCGAGTTCACCGACAAGTCGCCATACCATCCCTTCGAGGGCATCACGATTGACGAGGCCTTAAAACGCGCTTACGCCTCACGATCCGATTACCTGTCGGCTATGACCGATGTGCGCGCAGCGGAATACTCCCGCAAAGCCGCGGTGGCGGGCTATTTACCGTCGCTTTCTTTCAATGCGGACTATGGTGCGGGTGGTTCGCATCCCTCGACGGCAACGCAAGTCTTCGATGTTCGCGGAACGCTTTCGATTCCCATCTTTCAGGGAAACAGCGTTCACGGCGACATATTGCAGGCTGATGCCCGGCTCCAGCAGTCGCGGGAACGCCTGGACAATCTGCGAGCGCAAATCGATGCCGACATCCGCACCGCACTGCTGAATCTCCAGTCCTCGGCGGATCAGGTGAATGTAGCCCGTAGCAATATTGATTTGGCGGAGGAGACGCTCCTGCAGTCGCGGGACCGCTTCAGCGCAGGTGTGACCGATACGGTGGAAGTGGTGCAATCGCAGGAGGCGGTGGCGAGCGCCCACGAGCAGTACATCTCCAGTCTCTACAGCTACAATTTTGCGAAAATATCGCTGGCACGCGCTCTGGGCATTGCGGAAGAGGGCGTCAAGGAATATTTCAAAGGAAAATGAACATGGCTGAAGAAAACCCACCCCGTTCGGCGTCTGCGGCCGGTGACGGATCCCCTGGTGACCCGCCATTCTCAGCGGACAGGAAGTTTTCGCCGCGCTTGTACCTCAGTCCGAGAATTCGCAGAAGGATCGTAATCCTGGCGGCCGTGTTGGCGCTGCTTGTTGGCGGATGGTATTTGTGGCGCTATTTGAGCAGCTATGAATCCACCGACGACGCACAAGCGGATGTGCATCTCTATCCTGTCAGCGCGCGCATTTCCGGATACGTGGTGAAGGTGAACGTGGATGACAATCAATGGGTGGAGAAGGGCACGGTTCTGGTGGAGATCGATCCCAAAGACTATGAAGTTGCCTTGGTGCAGGCGCAAGCCAATCTGGCCAACGCCGAAGCGACAGCGCAATCGTTGAACATCACCGTGCCGATCACTTCAATCAGCACTTCAAGCCAATTAAGGTTCACCGCTTCCGATATTGATAACGCCAAAGCCGGTATCATCGCTGCGGAAAGGCAACTGACCGTTGCCCATGCCCAGCTTGAGCAGGCAGAGGCGAATGATGTGAAGGCGCAAGACGATCTGCACCGCTACAAGTTGCTCGTTGATAAGAAGGAAGTGGCCGAACAGGTTTACGATCAGGCGCTGGCCGCAGCCAAAGCCAGCACCGCAACCGTAGCCGCGGCCCGCGCCAATGAGTCCGCCGCACAACAATTCGTGCAACAAGCCCAGAGCCGTTCAGAGGAAGCGGAAGCCAACCACCAATCGGCAGAGACCGGCCCACAGCAGGTGTCTTCCACCAAGGCTCGCGTGCGCGCGGCGATTGCCGACGTGGAGCAAAAGCGCGCGCTGCTAGATCAGGCCCAACTGAATTTGCAGTACACCAAAATTGTAGCTCCGGTCAGCGGGGAAGTGAATAAAACGGTGGTAGTGGGACTGAACATTCAGGCCGGGCAGCAACTCCTCACAGTCGTGCCTCTCGACGAAGTCTGGGTGACGGCCAACTTCAAAGAGACACAACTGAAGCACATGCGCGTTGGACAGAGAGCGGAAATCCACGTGGATTCGACCGGGCGGACTTTGAAAGGTCATGTGGACAGTATTGCGGGCGCGACGGGCCCGACCTTCAGTCTGCTTCCGCCGGAGAACGCCACCGGCAACTACGTGAAAATTGTGCAAAGAATTCCGGTCAAGATAATTCTGGAGCCGGGAGAAAACCGGGATCGCCGGCTGCGGCCCGGCATGAACGTCGTTCCTGACGTGTACTTGCAATGAGTGCCGCGACCCTCACGCTCGACCAGGAAGTTTGGCGGCCCAGGTTCAATCCTTGGCTGATTGCTGTTGTTGTGGCATTGGCCGCTTTTATGGAAGTGCTCGACACCAGCATCGCCAACGTGGCCTTGCCGTACATGGCCGGTAACCTGGGCGCCAGCAATGACCAAAGTACGTGGGTGTTGACTTCTTATTTGGTCTCCAATGCCATCATTTTGCCCATCAGTGGCTGGCTGGCCGGGGCGCTAGGCCGAAAACGTTTTTTCATGGCTTGTTTGAGCATTTTTACGGTGAGCTCTTTGCTTTGCGGACTGGCACCGAGTCTCGGGGCTCTTCTTTTCTTTCGCGTCTTGCAAGGCGCAGGTGGCGGCGGGTTGCAACCGATGGCTCAAGCCATTTTGGCCGACACTTTCCCTCCTCAGCAGCGAGGATTAGCGTTTGCGCTTTACGGCATCACGGCCATCATGGCGCCCACCATCGGGCCAACACTGGGCGGGTGGATCACCTTCAACTATTCATGGCGCTGGATCTTTTTCATCAACCTTCCGGTCGGCGTCGCGACATGGTTTCTGGTGCGGCGCTTTGTGGAAGATCCGCCCTATTTGACGCGCCTGAGGAAAGGCGGCGTGAGATTGGACTACATTGGCATTGCGCTGCTCGCGCTCGGAATTGGCGCACTGCAGATTTTGCTCGACAAAGGCCAGGAAGATGATTGGTTCGGCTCACCCTTCATTACAACCTTAGTCATCGTGGCGGCCGTGTGCTTGATCTCGCTGGTGATCTGGGAGTGGTTTCAAAAGGCGCCCATTCTCGACGTGCACATGTTCAAAAACTTTAATTTCGCAAGCGCGAGCTTAATGATGTTCACCCTGGGAATCCTATTGTTCAGCAGCCTGGTCCTGATGCCACAGTTTCTCCAGACGCTTGTCGGGTACACTTCCGAGTTGGCTGGGCTTGCGCTCTCGGCGGGCGGCCTGGTCTTGCTGTTTGAAATGCCCATCATGGGCCAATTGACAACAAAGCTCCAGGCGCGCTACTTGATTGCCTTTGGCTGGCTGGCATTGTCCGCTGCTATGTACTATTCCACGAAGCGCATTGACTTGCAGATTAGCTTTAGCGCCGCGGTATGGCTGCGCATCACTCAGGTGATTGGATTGGGATTCCTGTTCGTACCGATTACTCTGGTGGCCTACATCGGAATTCCACCGGAGCGAAATAATACGGTCGCCGGAATTATCAATTTCATGCGCAACATGGGCAGCAGCGTGGGAACGTCCCTGGTGACGACGTTGATTGCGCGGCGCGGGCAATTCCATCAACAGGTTCTGATTGACCACATCAGGCCAGACAATCCCAATTTCCAGAACTCCTTAAACGGACTTGCCCAGTACTTGGCTCACGCTGGGGTAGGAGCACATGAGGCACGCTTGCAGGCTTATGCCAGGATTTACCAGTCCGTCCAGGCACAGGCCGCCAGCCTGGCCTACATTGATACCTTCATGGTTCTTGCCGTGGGAGCGGCGGTGATGTTTTGCCTGGCTTTTGTGTTGAAGAAGAATGATCCGGGTGGCGGCGAGCAAACCATTGCGGAGTAAGAATGAATCCTAGGAAGTGCAGCAGATTACAGAGGTCGGAAGCAGATGATCAACATCGTAACCATTGAACGCGAATACGGATGTGGAGGCGGCGAAATCGCTCAGCGGATTGCGACGCAACTGGGCTGGAAACTCTGGGATCAATTACTGACGGAAGAGATCGCCAAGCTCGCAGAATGCCCCAAGGCGGTCGTCGAGGTTCGCGAGGAACGAACCGATCCCCTGTACTACCGGCTGTTCAAATCCTTCTTGCGCGGGAGTTATGAAGGAAGCCTCAACGCCCACAAGCTCAAGGTGGTGGACAGCGAAAGCATCCTAAAGCTCACGCAACGTGTCGTGCTCAACGCCGCGAAAGTTGGAAATTCCGTCATCGTTGGCAGGGGGGCGCAGCAGTTTCTGAAAAATCGCGGCGACGCATTGCGTGTATTTCTTTTCGCTCCCAAAGAAGCTAAGGTGCGGCGTCTGCTGGCTCGCGGGAAGAGTAAGAACGAAGCCGAACAGCTTGCGGATTCCGTGGATAGGGAGCGCGCGGATTTCATCCAGAAATATTTCCACGTTGACTGGCCCGACCGCGCCATTTATCACACCATGATTAATACCGCGATTGGCGATGAGGCTGTCGTTCAAATCATTCTGGATTTCATGAAAACGCTGAATGAGACGCCCCAGTCACAATAGACGGACCGTACCCATTTTGGCTCGCCGGACCATCTAACGACGAGAGTGGCCGGGGGGCTGGACAATTGTTCTTGACAAAGCTTCAAGCGAAGAAGCAGGTAGTTTCGATGATGTGCCGTTCGCGATATGCGCTCCGCTAAAGCCTGATGAGACGCTAGAGGGAGGATGAAGAGATGAGTGACTTCGACGGCAGAGAAAAAGTCGAACCTCCGCCTAACACACTTTCAAGACGGGACTTGATCAAGGGAGTCATTGTCGGCGGCGTGGCGGTCTCCTCCGCGAGTTATCTTTTCCGCGCCTCGAATCTCGTGGGTCAATCGGTACGTGGCACGGGCGAACGGCTGCTGACCATTAATGTGAATGGCCAGTTGCGGCGGGTTGACGTCATGAAGCAGGAGACGCTGGCGTGGACGCTGCGGCATAAGCTGGGGCTTACAGGCACGAAGCTGGGATGCGACCGCGCCGAATGTGGCTCCTGCACCGTTTTGATCGAAGACGTGCCGCACTATGCGTGTTCGGTGTTGACGCACACCGTGCGCGAAAGGAAGGTCCTGACGATCGAAGGGCTGGCGAGCCCTGACGGAACGTTGCACCCCGTGCAGCAAGGAGTGATTGACGAACAAGGCTTCCAGTGCGCGTTCTGCATGCCGGGATTCATCATGACGGCAGTGGGATTCCTGAAGACAAACCTCAATCCTACTCGGAGTGAACTGGCGCAAGGACTTTCTGGAAATCTGTGCCGGTGCCAGGACTACGACAAAATCCTGACCGCAATGATGCGTGGAGCGGAAAACTTGAGGAGGGCCAGCCATGCCTGAGAGCGATGATCGCAAATCTGCGGCAACGACGGTTGGAACGACTCCGCGAGTTTATGGAGCCGGACACAAATTAATCGGCAAGGACTACGCGACAAACGACCTCTATGCAAAGGTCACGGGCCAGGCAAAATACGCCGAGGACTTTCACGCCGAAGGCATGCTGTTCTGCAAGCTGTTGCTCAGTCCCTTGCCGCATGCGCGCGTGAAGCACCTGGACGTGCGCGCGGCGCTCGCCATGCCCGGTGTGAAAGCGATTCTCACGGCTGACGAGCTTCCGCCTCCTGCCGATACACTCACCGACAATGGCACGGTCATCCACGCCAACCCAAAGAGCGAGAAAGCGCTCACGATGGAGCCGCTTTACCAGGGCGAACCGATTCTTGCGGTGGCCGCGGTGGACGAACTCACTGCCGCGGAAGCGATTGAGAAAATACGAATCGAGTATGAGCCACTGCCCTTCGTCCTTGATCCTTTGGAGACTTTGCGGCCTGGCGGGCCAAACCCGCGAATCGAAGGGAACATTTGGGTTCGGCACCCGGCGCCTGCGGCCGCAGCGGGGGCTCCTCCACCTCCTCCACAACCTCCCACGATCGGAGTGCTCAAGTGGACTGAGGCCGACTTCGCCGAAGAGAAGGAAGGTCGCCTGCCGATGGGAAGGGCGTCCGACGAATGGTCCTATGGCGATTTGGAAGCGGGCTTTCGGAATGCCGCGCTGGTGCTTGATGAAACGTTCGTCACACCGGACACCAGCCACCAGACGCTGGAGACGCGTACCGCCATGGCGTACTGGCAGAACGGCAAAGTCTATATGCACACCGGTACGCAGAGCACAGCGCAAACCGTGCCCGCGATCGCGCGGTGGTTGAACATTGATCCGAGCAAAGTCGTGTTGTTGAGCGCGTACACCGGGGGCGGCTTCGGCAGCAAGATCACGGGAGGCGTCACGCTGGTTGTTCCGGCGCTCTTATCGAAGAAGGCCAACGCCCCGGTGATGATGCGGATCAGCCGAGAGGAAGAGACTTTCATTGGCCGCGCGCGGCCCAGCATGTTAGGACGGATGAAAGCCGGTTTCTCCAAGGACGGCCGCATCATCGCGCTGGATATGTTTTCGATCGTAAACACTGGTCCCTATGACGCCGTCGGCGACGCTCCCACATCGGGCCGTATCGTGTCTCTCCTCTATCAACCGCAAGCCATGCGCTGGCGCGGGGCAACGTTGCTGACGAACACGCCGCCGAGAAGCGCGCAAAGTTCACCCGGGGGCATGCAGGGGATTGTGATTATGGAGCCGGTGATCGCCAAAGCGGCGCGCAAGCTCGGGCTTGACCAAGTGGCCATCCGCCGAATCAACTGTCCGGAGGGCAAAGCGTCATTTGGACCGGCGGGGCAAGGCGGCAAACGCCCATATGCGACGAGCGCGTTCCTGAAGGAAGCGCTAGACCGCGGGGCGGAACAGTTCAAATGGAGGGAACGGGTCGCGCGCACTCCGAGGCGCATTGGTTCCAAGGTGCGCGGCGTGGGGGTATCTCTGAGTTGTTTTGTGGGCGGCACGACGGGCTTCGATGGAATCCTGATCATCAGGCCGGACGGCCGTCTAACCATCCTCTCTGGAATCGGCAACTTGGGGACGGAGTCGGTGATTGATGTTCACCGCGTGGCAGCGGAGATTATGGGAGTGCCTTGGGAGAAGTGCGACATCACCTGGGGCGATTCGTCGCAGAATCTTCCCTTCACCTGCGTATCCGGCGGTAGCCAGACGACGCATGCGATGACGCGCGCGGCGCACGCCACCGCGATGGATGCCCGCAAGAAACTTCAGGAGATTGCGGCCAAGAAGCTCGGAGGCAAGCCGGAGAATTACGAAGTGGCGAACGAGCGCGTATTTCGCAAGGGTGGTGGCGCAAGCATGACTCTGGGGCAGGCTGCCAACCACGCCATTCAATTGGGCGGAATCTACGATGGCCACGAAGTGTCGCCCGACCTGAACAAAGTGACGAAGGCGTCCGTGGCGCAGCTGGCAGGCCAGGGATTGGTGGCGGCCGCCAAAGACAAATATCCGCGAGACGGCGCGACATTTTCGTATGTGGCGTGTTTTGCGGAGGTCGAGGTTGATTTGGAAACGGGCAAATACTACATCGTGGATTACTTGGCCTACGCCGATGTTGGCTCGGTGATTCATCCGCGCGCGCTGGGCGGCCAAGTCCTGGGCCGGTCGGTTCTGGGCATGGGACATGCGATTGGCCAGAAGTGGGTATACGATCCCCACTACGGCGCCATGCTCTCGACGCGATTCAGCCAAAGCAAGCCGCCAACGATTCTGGATGTGCCGGTGGACATGCAGTGGGCAGCGCTGGATATTCCGGATCCGGAGACGCCGGTGGGCGCCCGCGGCGTGGGCGAACCGCCCGTTGGAGGGGGTTGCGCGTCCATATTGAACGCGCTCTCCGATGCTCTGGGTGACGAGATTTTTCGACGGGCACCCGTAAATGCGGACACGATTCTCACTTCCCTGGAAGCGGGACGCCCTATGCAACATCCGCTGATGGCGCACATTTAGTGAAGGCGCGAAAGGAGAGGCCATGGCTGTAATTCGAGATGTCATGCCAGCTTTTGAGCTGTACCAGCCGAACTCAATCTCTGACGCGCAGAAGTTGCTCGAGCAGGGAGGAGACGAGGCGTGGGTGCTGGCCGGAGGCATGGATAGCTTCGACTGGCTGAAGGACCGCATCAAGAAACCAAAAGTGGTAGTGGATTTGAGCGGAGTCGCGGAGCTCAAGGGCATTCGCGCTTCGGCTGACGGCATTGAGATTGGAGCGATGACCACGCTCACGGAAGTAGTTCAGCATCCCGTCATTCGGGAGAAGTACAAATTGCTGGCGGAGAGCGCGGAGTTGGTGGCGTCGCCGCAGATCCGCAATCAGGGGACGATTGGCGGCAACGTGTCGCAAGACGCTCGCTGCTGGTATTACCGCGCGGGCTGGCCTTGCTATCGTGCGGGTGGAAATATCTGTTATGCCGATACGCCGGAGGGCCGCAACCGGGAGCACGCGATTCTCCATGCGGAGCGCTGTGTGGCGGTGAATCCATCCGACACCGCGCCGGCTCTGATTGCGCTCGACGCCAAATTCGTGATTCGCAGTTCCAAGAGCGAGCGCATTGTAGACGCCGAAAACTATTTCATTGGCCCGGACATTGATATCACGAGCCTCCACATCCTGAAGCCGGGAGAACTGCTTACGTTCATTCGCATCCCCTCCACATGGGCCGGCGCGCAGTTCTACTTCGAGAAAGTGCGCGACCGGAATGTGTGGGATTTTCCGCTATTGAACGTGGCCTCCGCGATGACGGTTTCGGGGAACACCATCGAACGAATTCGCATCGCGGTGAACGGCGCGGCTGCTCGTCCTCTGCGGTTAAAGGCTGTTGAAGACGCGGTGCGCGGCAAACCGGCAAACGCGGCGACGGGAGAAATCGCGGGGAAACTGGCAGTACAAGGAGCAGTGCCATTGCAATTCAACGCCTACAAAATTCCGTTGATGAGGAACCTGGTGAAGCGCGCGATCGGAGGAGTACAGGAGGCAACATGGGCTTCCTAGAGTGGGCCAGAAGTCCCTGGGGGCAGAATGTTCCCATTCATATTGCGTGGTTTTTGATATGGGTTGCGATCATCGCGGCATTGCTTTTCTATGTCGCCCATGCCACCTACCTGCGATATTTCGCGAAGCGCAAGGAGTTTGCGAGCAGTGATTCGCCCCTCATTGCCGCGCGCATTCCTGAACATGTGCCCAGACACTTGCTGACCGCGCGCCTGTTTCACTGGATTATGGCCGCGGCCATGTTTACGTTGCTCTTTACCGCTTTCCTGCCGAAGATGGGCATTCCATTCAATTGGGTGACCTATCATTGGATTGCGGGAACCGTGCTCACCGCCTCCATTCTCTTTCATGTGATTCACGCGTCCTTCTTCATGGATTTCTGGTCGATTTGGCCGGACAGAATTGACCTGCGGGATGCAGGTAGAAGAGTGGGTCGCTTCTTCGGTAAAACCGAGCCGCCACCGGACCGGTTCGCCAAATATCCTCTGGAAAACAAGCTGTACCACGGCGCCATCATCGCCACAGGCCTGTCTGCGATTGTTACCGGCGTGTTCATGATGTTTCGCGTGCGGACGATCTTTTTCCCGCGCAATCCATATCTGTTCAGCGACATGACGTGGGGCATGATGTACGTGCTGCACGGACTCGCGGGCGTTGGGCTCATCACACTAATTATGATGCATGTCTACTTTGGGCTTCGGCCGGAAAAACGTCCCATTACTAATTCAATGATTTATGGCTGGATGAGCCGCGACTTTTATTTGAAGGAGCACGATCCGGCACGATGGCCGGTGGAGACTCCCGCGCCGCCTGAACGGGCGCAGCCAGCCGGCGCCGAGGGGCTGACTGATGCTGGCTGAACTCTCCGATCGGTGCGAGACCATCGAAGAATGCTACGAGTTCATGCTGGCCTACGCCGCGCAAGGGCTGCCCAATGAGCAAGGCAGCCAGTCCGGTGGACAAATCCGCGATTATCTGGGCCGCGCCGTGAGAGCAATTTCCAGTCTGGCGGGAATCTGCAGGGTGGCCGTGGAAGAAGAACGACTTGAACCGGCCGAACGTTGTCAGGCCTTTTTCGGGGTGCTCGAACGCGACGCCAGCGATTCGCTCGCTGCACTGGAACTGGTGCTGGCGCAACCCATGATCAGCTCGCAATTGGTTGATAATCTCAACGCCTCGATCCACCTCCGCGCGTTGCTTACGGACCTGTTTCTTCTCAGTGAGGTTGTAAAGACACACCACGCACCGGCGAAGCCTGTGGACCTCCACGGTTATGGCTTCATGGAATAAGGATTGGCGGAGGGTGCGGCCCGCGCGTTTCCACTTTACATCTTGAAAGACCAACTTTACTGCGCGACAATTTGGCCGTGAAAAAGCTCATTCTGTTTTTCCTTGCGCTGCTGCTATTCCCAATTTTCTCTGCGGCCCAGTCCACGGCTCCCTACCTCGACCCTGGGCTCCCGATCGATCAACGCGTCAACGACCTCGTCTCCCGACTCACCCTGGAAGAAAAAATCGCTCAGATGCAGGACGTGGCTCCCGCTATTCCCCGACTTCATATTCCCGCTTACAACTGGTGGAACGAGGGGCTTCATGGCGTGGCGCGCTCCGGTACTGCAACCGTTTTTCCCCAGGCCATCGGACTCGGGGCAACCTGGGACAGCGACCTGCTTCAGCGGATCGCGGAGGTCATCTCCACGGAGGCTCGCGGCAAGTACAACGATGCCATTCAGCACAGCAATACGGGGCGGTATTACGGCCTCACTTTCTGGTCGCCCAACATCAACATTTTTCGGGATCCACGTTGGGGCCGGGGGCAGGAGACCTATGGCGAAGATCCGTTTCTCACCAGCCGTCTCGGAGTCGCCTTCGTCACGGGCCTGCAAGGCAACGACCCGAATTATTTGAAGGTCGTCGCCACGCCCAAGCACTATGCCGTTCACAGCGGCCCCGAATCGCTGCGGCACCGCTTCAACGCTTTCGTTTCGTTGCATGATCTCTATGACACGTACACGCCTGCCTTTCGCGCAACGGTTGTGGAAGGCCGTGCGGATTCCGTCATGTGCGCGTATAACGCCGTCCGCGACGAACCTGCCTGCGCCAACCGCCTTCTGTTCGATCTGCTCCGGAACCAGTGGGGTTTTCGCGGTTACGTCGTCTCCGATTGCTGGGCCATTGATGACCTCTACCAGGGGCATGGCTATGTGATGTCCCTCGATCAGGCCGCTGCACTCTCCGTCAAAGCCGGCACGGATCTTTCGTGTGGCCCGGAATTCAAGATTCTGGACCACGCCATGGCTGACCGGCTGGTCGATCCTGAAGACATTGATCGCGCCGTCAAGCGCCTGTTCGAAGCGCGGTTTCGGCTGGGGATGTTCGATCCCGCGGATCGTGTGCCCTGGTCAAAGCTGTCGCTGGCTGATGTGGATACGGCCGCTCATCGCCAGGTCGCTCTGGAGGCCGCGCGCGAATCCATTGTCCTTCTCAAGAACGAGCGCAATACCTTGCCGCTCAAGCCTTCCATCAAATCCATCGCGGTCATCGGTCCCACAGCGGAGTCTCTCGACGCCCTCCTCGGCAATTACAACGGCAACCCTTCGCGCTACACCACCATCTTGGCGGGCCTACGCAAACGGTTCCCGAATGCCAGGATTTCTTATGCTGTTGGCGCGCCAATCACTGAAACCCGGCCTCTTCCCGTCTCTGCCTCTGCCCTGCGCACGGGAGGAAGCGATTCGCGACCCGGACTGAAAGCGGAATTCTACTCGAACACAAGTCTTACTGGCCCTGCGACGCACACGGGTGTTGATCCTGTGCTTGACTTCGAGTGGAACAACGTCGCCCCTGCTCCGGGTGTCCCTTCGGAGAATTACTCGGCCCGCTGGTCTGGTGAGCTCGTTCCTCCCGCCGACGGTGACTACCGCCTGGGGGCGAGCTCCGACGGAGGCTATCGTCTCTACCTCGACAACAAGATTTTCATCAACGATTGGGCGACGCAACCGCACGGCGAGCGCGCCATGACCACCCTAGTTCATCTCCAGTCTGGCCACGCGTACCCCATCAAGCTGGAGTATTTTCACAACTCCTGGGAATCGGCGGTGCGCCTTTTGTGGATTCCGCCCAATCTCACGCAGGAAGCCGTTGAGGCCGCTCGAAAATCCGATGTCGTTATTGCCGTCGTGGGTATCACCGCGCAACTGGAAGGAGAGGAATCCGAATCCAGCGATCCCGGGTTTTTCGGCGGCGACCGTACGGACATCACACTTCCGCGCGCGCAACAGGATCTCCTCGAATCCCTCGCGGCCACCGGTAAACCATTGATTGTCGTCCTGACCAATGGCAGCGCCCTGGCCGTCAATTGGGCGAACGAACATGCTGCTGCCATCCTCGAAGGCTGGTATCCGGGCGAAGAGGGAGGCGCAGCCGTTGCCGATGTGATTTCCGGAGATTACAACCCCGCGGGTCGTCTGCCGGTTACTTTCTATCAATCCGTGGCGCAACTCCCGCCATTCACTGATTACTCCATGTTTGGCCGCACTTACCGCTATTTTTCCGAGCAGCCTCTTTATCCGTTTGGCTACGGCCTCAGTTATGCGACGTTTGCCTACTCGGACGCCGCGATCACTCCCGCCGAGACTGACGGCAATTCATCGGTCAGCGTTTCCGCACGTATCACCAACACCAGTTCCATCGCTGGCGATGAAGTGGTGCAACTTTATATCACTCACCCTGGCATCGAAGGCGCTCCGCTTCGCGCCCTCGCTGGATTCCAGCGCATCCATCTCGCTTCTCATGCCTCGCAAACGGTGACCTTCGCTTTGTCTCCACGAGAACTGAGTATCATCGACCCGGATGGCACGCGTCGTGTACCGGTTGGTCCAGTGGAACTCTGGCTGGGCGGCGGACAGTTTCTTCCCGGACCCGGTCGACAAAGCCCCAACGGGCGCTTCCTCAAACTCACAATCACCAATTCTTCTACCCTTCCCAACTGATCTGCCCCGCCGATTAGGACTCCTTCGTTTTCAGCCGGACGCAAATTCAGTTGTGCATACCTATTCCGGGTTGGGTTTCGAGCTTTCATCCCGGCTGCCTGCCAACGTATTCCCGCGTCAAAAGCGTTGAAGAATTCATCGGTGGAGAAGCAGCCCACTATTTTCCTCCAGAGAAAAATCACCTTGAAGCCACGCGCAGTGAACCAAGTACCCATACAAGTGTATTGTTTTGAGTGAGTTAGAATTGTTGGTGCATGTGACCGCAGTCACATTTCTTCGCCCTGTGGAAACCTTATCTTGGAGGTAGACAAATTCATCGGAAAATCGGTATTCTGCACCTTCCAAAGTCTCCGCTGAGCGTGTCCAAGGAGTTGTCCTGATGTCAGCCGAACCTGTCAGTCAACATTTCCGCGGTGTCTTATGTCGTCATTGCGGAAAGCCCGTGCGTATCCCCAGTCTCGTCAGCAAGAAAGAAAGCGCGTACCAGGGGAAGCACGAGGAGAATGATTCGGAGTTTCTTCTGGTGTCCAGGGTCTTCGTTTTGCGCTGCCGCGCCTGCGAAAGGGAATCCATCTACGCGATCAATCAGATCGTGGATTGTGCTCCGCCGCAGACCATGGCTGCCACGGCAAGCCGCAGCGAAGCTGCCCTGTAGTCTTTTCCGGCTGGAAAATTCCCGCAACTCCCCACACTTGGCCTCGCTTCCGGGGCCCGGTCTCCCTTTTTTGACTTTCTCGGATTATGCGTTTCCAGGGTCTGCTATGTGTGCGGGCTTCAGGTCTTGCGAATCACTTCCACGGAGCAGCGCGCGTGCATGGCTACTGATTCGCTGACGCTGCCCAGCACGATGCGATCAAACCCACGCCGCCCGTGCGAGCCCATCACGATCAGGTCGGCTTCCCACGAATCCGCTGCCGCCAGGATTGCGGGTGCGGGTGCATCATCCGGTTCGGTCACTTGCCGCGATACGCGAAGCCCCGCATTGCTCAGCAACTCGGCGCCGCTGGCCGCGGATTCTGTCGCGTGCTTTTCGCTGATCTCGACGAGTTCCGTCATTTGCTCCGGAGAGTAATATGGAAACTCCCCGATCATCACGGGGAATTCCGGGCTGGAAATGATCAGGAATTCCGAGCCTGCCGGCCAAGGCCTCTCCACCACGGAGTGCTGAGCCATCTGTGCATAGTCCGAGCCATCCGTAGGAATCAGCACGCGCATACCCGCTCGCTCCGCGCGGTTCTTCAGTTTTGGCCTGACGATCTCCACGGAACCCGTGGCGTGGCGCATCACCGCCTGTGCCGTGCTGCCCATCAATAACCGGCTGAACGCCCCGCGCCCGTGCGATCCCAGCATGATCAAGTCGGCCTTCCACTCGCCGGCGACTTTCGGAAGCCCGTGGCGGGGGTTGCAGACCAACGCCGCGGTGCTCACCGTCCACCCCGCGTCTTTCAATGGCCGCGCGGATTCTTCAAGCGCTTCGTCCGTTTTCTTCTTCGTCTCTTCCAGCAGCAACGGGGCCCGAGTGAAAAAGAACGGATCCACCGCCGTCACCAACCACATCTCGGTTCCTTTTGGCCAAGGCCGCGCGGCCGCTTCCTGGATCACTGTATCCGACGCGGATGACCCGTCAACCGCGATCAGGATTCTCATGGCGTCCTCCTGTGGCCCAGCGTATCTGGGATGCTCACACCTGACCTGGTGCGCGCCGCGCCACTGCCCATACTACTCCCAGATTCACGATGGAGTCGCTGTTTCCGTGAGCCAGCTAGGCTTGGCGTGGGGAACTGAGGTGGAAGAAGGGAGGGATCGTGCCGTCGAGTGGGGTAATATCCCCACGCCAGACTGGTCCGGAGAATAATGAGCACCTGGTGCACCGTTTCCAAGCGCATTAGGTGGCTTTGTTAACTTCGCCATTTGCAAGACCGTCTTCTTTTTGCGCCTCTTCCAGGCCTTCGCCATTTGCGCTTCTCTTCTCTCCGCTGCGTCTTCCCGCTCACCGCGACATTTGGAGGTTGCTGGCACCCCTCTAGGGAGCTTGTATCAGCGCGATCTCGTAAGGTTGCAGCGTTAACGACAGTTCGGACCTGACGGGTTGCCCGTACTGCTCCATCTCTTTGGGTGGCTTGATTTCAGTTATGGTAAGGCTTTCGCCGCGCACCAGTTCACGCCAGCCCGTGCTGGGCACGGACTTGACGAAAGAAAGCGCCACCTTCGCTGGCTCCTCGTTCATGTTGTACAGAACGAATTGTGCGGAGCCGAAGGGATAGAAGGCCACGCCGCCCGGGCCCATCAATTGCACACCCAGTTCGTTGTTGAACTCGCCGCGGATCTTGTTAAGAACCGCCGTGGGAAGCCGCAGCAGATCGTAACTGTTCTCCGGTAGATTCAGGACATAGAGATTTGCATTCAGGTATTTCGCTTTCAACATCACACCGAAATCGTAGTCCTCGCGGATTACGGCAACATCGCGAACATAGGGCCATGTGGTGGTTTCGATGCGCGGAAACGTAAACTGGCGTTCGCTGGACACCTGTTCGGTGTCCCAGTTCCAGCTGCTCAGGCGGAAATTGGACGAGGAAACGCTGCCGCCCGTGTCCACCAGGCTGAGCATATTTTTGAATTCGGTATCCTGCAGCTTGCGGAAGAGGCCCCAGGTCATGAAGACGTCGTGCCCGTTGCGCAAACGCGCCAGCAGTTTGTCGGCGAGGCCGGGGTCTCGAAGCGAGTGCTTGCTGAAGATGGCGTTGTGGCTGTCCGTGGGAAATTGCGCGACGGGAGCAATCGGTATTCCAGCCATGCCCAAATAGCCGAAGACGTTGTACTCGCCCACGGAGCCGTAGGGCAAGTACATGGGCACGCCGCGGGCCGCGCCGCTTAGCAAGCCCGCAACGTGATTGAATTCCGGCAGCATTTCGCAGAAGTGCGGATAGACATCGCTGAACGGGCTGGTTTCATAGAGCGTGCCCGCGCACCACAGGATGATCTCTGGCGATTGCGCCAGCACGGCCTGCCACACCTGCGCGACGAATTCGTTCGCGTGGCCCTGCATGCCGTAATTGTCCAGCCAGGAGCCGACCCATTTGTTGGGCTCGACGCTGGGCCACCATTTCTGGAAGACGTAGCCGCTGTAAATCGGGATGTGCTGATCTTGTGTGGTGGGAAGGCGCGTTTCGATTCCGACAGCCATACCATCGAACTCGCGCGTCTCGCCGTCCACGTCGTAGCCATTCTCGCGGTGGCCTTCGTACCAATCGGGATACTTGATGATGACTTTGATCTTTGGATTGACCTGTTTGGCGGGATCGATGATGTGCTGCTTGGATTTTTCGCGCAGCAAGCGCGTGCGATAGTCAGCCCAGGTGGACTGGCCGCGGTCGGCGACGCACTTTTCGCAGGTGCAGATGGTGAAGAGCCAATCGTCCAAGATCAATTCGTCGAAGACCTGGGCCATGGCGCGGGCGCGTTTCTCCAGGATGGCCATGTGCTCCGGGTTGTTGTAGCAGGCGGGGCCGCTGGGGACGATGGGTACCATGGAGCCCGCCGCGATGATCCCTTCGGCGCGCACCGCCTCCGCCACCTTCTTCATCAGCGAAACGTCCACATCTTTGTCGCTCGGCCCTTCCAGGTAAAAGCGGTTGGGCCGGATGGGCGCGAAATACTCGAAGGTCTTGCGCCGTTCAGCGGGGTCCACCAATAGCGAATCGATGTCGCCATTGAGGAAGTAGACCGCATACTTCAACTTGTTCCAGCGCTTGTTGGCAGGAACGGGATTCTGAAGAGAGCCAGCTTCCAAATTCGCCGAAGCGAGCGCCGCGGCGGAACCACCGAGGGTATAAAGAAAATCGCGTCTGTCCATGAAAGGAGTCTCCGTTTGAGGTGGTACGGGAACGAGGTTTTTCCTGACTTCGTAAACTGCAAGGATTGTACAACTATCTCCTGTGCCGGAGCATTGCTATGGCGCAGGCATCCATCATCAGTCATCCTTGGTTGAGTTGTCCCCGCGCTCTCAGGCACAATCTGAGCAGCACGGCGAACGGGGTTGCGCATGGCGCGCGTGAAAATCCTCAACATTGAAGCGGACATGCCCACGGTGGAAGAGGCGCGCCAGATTCTGCTGGCCGAATTGAAGCAGGCCAAACAAAGCGGGGTCACCGCGGTGAAAATCATTCATGGCTATGGTTCAACGGGGAAGGGAGGGGCATTGCGCGGCGCGCTGCGCACTTCATTGCTGCGTCGCAAGAAGGAAGGCATGGTCACCCGCGTGATCTTCGGCGAAAAGTGGAGCGTGTTTGAGGAAGACGCGCGTTATGCCATTGAACATTGCCCCGAATTGCGTGGCGACCGCGACCTGAATCGCAGCAACGAAGGCATCACCATCGCCATGCTGGTATAGTGGCAATGTGCGCCAGTTCGTTCTTGACGCAACCTGAAACCCATGACGATACCACCAACCACTCCGGCTACATCCTCTCTGTTTATCAAATCCATGTTTCGGCGTGCTTTCCTCGCCGCACTCGCACTTTTCCTGCTAGTTTATGCCGGCGATTCTATCTGGTTCCAGGTACGCCTGCACAATCCCGCCATAGGGCCCGCCACCAGCAGCGTTCACCGCATACGCCTTCTCGCGGTTCGTATCAAAAACAATAAGGTGGACTACGAAATTGACTCGCAGAAGCCCGAAGAGGACGTTCCCTGCGCCAACTCCTTTTTTCCTCACGCAAGCATGAGTCCCTGCTGGTACGTCACGCGCCACGCCAACGATCCCATCCCCATGTAGCTGGTGTCCAGCAACCCATCGCCGCCCCGCTGCACTTTTGCCTATCCATGAACTTTACTGGCTGTCTTGATTGCCTCTATCATCGGAAGGTGAAATTTCTATCCAGCCTGCTGCTCCTCTCGACTTTGTCATTGCCCGCCAGAGCAGACGATGCGCAACTCGTCGAAATTCGCACTATGCTGCAACAGGTTCGCGCCGAGGCCGCGCAACACGCGGAAACCCGCGGCGCTTCGCCGGAGTTCACCACCCTGAAACACCAGCTTCGCGATTGGATCGAATCGCACCTTACGAGGCTCACGGGAGAATCCGACGAAATGGAGAAGACAGAACTTATAGCCGAGCTGAACGCGGCCCTCAAACAAGCGCACCTCCTGTGCGGCACGGAGCCGGAATGTTCGACAAACGATCGCACGCGGCTGGGTTTTCTGGGTGACATCCGGATCGATCTGCGCCAAAGGGACACTTTCCTGGTTCTACAAACCGCCGTCGGGGTCGAGTGTGGTTACGACGAGTCCGCTTACGTTTACACCTGGCGTAATGGGAAGTGGAACTGGATCTGGCAGAGTGAGCAAAACCACTACACCAAAGACGAGTATGCCGTGCAGACGCTTCACGCCGTACTGCTATCACCATCACTCAGAGAGGGAGCACCACTCATCCTTACACTGGGCTCTGAGCCTTGGTGTTCTTCAAACTGGCACTCGGTTTACTATCGCCTGTGGCGTACCTACTCCGAAGATTACCCTCCAAAGCTTCTACTTAACGGCGAAGAGCTAGCCTTTTTGGGGAATCACGACATACCTATTCAAGGAAGCGTTGGGCGCGAGGACGCGCTCATCGAGTTTTCAGCAGCCAGCAAGGATCCAGGAGTCCAGAACCGCCCGGCCGTGCGCCACTATGCGGTGCATGGAAACACGGTCGAACGCATCGGGCCGATCGCGCTCAGCCCACGCGATTTTTCCGAGGAGTGGCTCGCCAACCCTTGGGAACAGAGCAAGCTTTGGTCGCAGACATCTTCGCTTGCCGCGCTTCAGCACGAGCATGACGTTGTGCTTTCCGGCGTTGACCATGGCGAGTTTGCCGCCACAACCCACTGCACCGATAGCCCCGATCTCTGGCAAGTGGCCTTCGACACCGCCGACAAAAAGAAAGGCACGATCTACTTCCTTATTCGCTGGGAGCCACCCTACCGCTTCACAATGGTCCGCGTCTCTGACCACGCTTCGCCTGGATGCACAGAGAAAGACCCGGGCGCCGACGAAGAACGCAGAACCCTCTTCCCGGGCCAGAACCTCTTTGAATAGCGCCGCCTTCTTTCGTGTGCGGTTACACTCGTTTAGATGCAACGGCTCTGCCCTCGACAGGCCCGCCCCTCCAAACCTCTAGATAATCGTTCTTTCGCCACCAATCATGACTATACTGGTGCGACGCAGGATACCGCGGTCCGCATCGACAAATCCGATGGAGTGCGGGCCGCATCGCCGCGCCACAGGAGGTTCCAACGTGACTCTGCGAACTCGTTTGCTGGTTTCGTTTTTTCTGATATCCACTTGCATTCCGCTCAGCGCCGCTCCGCCTCCTGAGCATGACCATTTCCGCGTTGCTATTTATATCCCGGTAAATGTCGTGGATAGGATGAAGGACCCGGCATGGCTGAAAAAATCCTGGGATGAGATCAGCAGCCAGTTGAAGGTGGACAAGGTTTATATCGAAAGCTACCGCAGCGGCGATCTGGCCGATGATGCCCTGCTGCAGGGCGTGAAGAAATTTTTCGTGGCCCATGGCGTGGCCGTGGCCGGAGGGATCGCTTTTACGGCGAAGGAATCGAACCAGTTCCAATCTTTTTGCTACACCGATGCTAAAGATCGAGACTATGTGAAGCACGTTTCCGAAGTGACCGCGCGAAACTTCGACGAGATCATACTCGACGACTTTTTCTTTAACAGCACGAAATCGGATTCAGACATTGCCGCCAAAGGCGATGCCAGTTGGACGAACTTTCGACTCCGCCTGATGGACGATGCTTCGCGCGAATTGGTGCTGGGCCCCGCGCGCGCCGTGAATCCCAAAGTGAGGGTAATCATCAAATTCCCCAACTGGTATGAACACTTTCAAGGCAACGGTTACGACCTTGACGTGGAGCCCAAAATCTTCGACGGCATCTACACCGGCACGGAGACGCGCGATCCCGTGGCTAACGATCAGCACCTTCAGCAATACGAGAGCTACGAGATCATCCGCTATTTTGACAACATCAAGCCCGGCGGCAATGGCGGGGGTTGGGTGGACATCTACGGCACGCGCTATCTGGATCGCTATGCCGAGCAACTCTGGGACACCATGCTGGCTAAAACTCCGGAGATCATGCTGTTCAACTATGGCGATCTGCTCAGGCCCGCGCAGCCAGGCAATCGCGATGCATGGGGCGCTTTGCACACCAGCTTCGATTACGCCGACATGGAGAAGGTGCACACGGCTTCCGGCGCGCCGGGGCAAGCCAACATGGCGACGGTGGCCAGCTATTCGCTGTCCCAGGTGAATGCCGTGGTGGGCAAGCTCGGCAATCCCATTGGCCTGGCTAGCTACAAGCCCTATCAATCCACCGGCGAGGATTTCCTTCACAACTATCTGGGGATGATTGGAATTCCCATTGAACTCTACCCGCAATTTCCGGCGGATGCCGGGCCGGTGCTGCTGACGGAATCCGCCAAGGACGATCCGCGAATCGTCAGTGAGATTCAGGCGCATCTGCAGAAGGGGCAGAACGTCATCATCACTTCCGGCTTGTTGCGCGCGCTGCAGGGCAAGGGCATCGAGCAGATCGCGGAAATTTACGACACGGGCAACGTGCTGAAGATGCTGGACTATTGGAGCCCGTCTTTTGGCCCGGGCGGCCAGGGCTTCGACGCAGGCCTGGGTCAGCATGCGGTCCCTGATGTGCCCGTGCCAGAAATCGCTTTCCTGACCAACGACGCCTGGCCCGTGGTGCGTGGCGTCGCCAACGGACGCGGCGCGCCAATGCTGCTCATGGATCGCTATTCCAAGGGCATCCTCTACGTGCTGACGATCCCCGAAAACTTCAACGACCTTTACGTTTTGCCGCAGCCGATGCTCACCTCCATCAAACAATTCATGCTGCGCGACTTTCCGGTGCGGCTCGATGCACCCAGCCAGGTCAGCCTGTTTGCCTACGACAATCACACTTTCGTGGTGCAGTCGTTCCTTGACAAGCCTGCGCAGGTGATGGTTTCTGTGCTTGGGCCGTACAAACACCTACGGGATCTGGCCACCGGGCAGGTGATGGAAGGCAAAGCGGCCGCGCCCATCCGCAGTTTTGGGCGGGAAATGGAAACGCCGCAACGCATGGAATTTCACTTTGATGTGAAGCCGCACAGCTTTGTGGGATTTGCGGAGGAGGAATAGTTCCAGGCCGTGCCGCCGGGAACGCCAACTCTGCCCCATCCTGCAGGTTTTGCGGGATGAATCTCCCGATTGGCGCCCCGGTGAAACGCCATTCAGGAGAATGGTGTTCCCGGGATTGCGCGCAAAGAAAGGGCGCTGCTTTGGCCAGAAAACAATTGACAACTCCACGCAGGGGGTGACAGAGTTCCGCCTGAACATTCGATTTGCCCCTTGCCCTATGGGTATCAACAGAATCCAGGTTCCTGATTCTCTTCTTCATCGATTCAACCACTTCACGAGGAGTTGCAATTCTTTTTTTTGTGGGCATCGGCGACATTTTTGTGTGCCGCGAGCGAGGGCACAGAGCACATGCAAATTTTTCGAGGGACTGGGAGTTTTTCGGGAGCACAACTGAAACGGCCAGCATGCGCACGCTGCTCCGCGAAGCGAATTACTGGCGTCTGGTGGAAAGGATTATGGAATGAATCTGACGACCATTGATTGGGTCATCATGCTTCTTTATTTCGTCTTCGTTTTGGGAATCGGTATTTACTTGAAACGGTTCATGAGGACGAGCACGGACTTCTTTCTTGCCGGGCGATCGCTACCCGCCTGGGTGTGCGGCATCGCGTTCATGGCCGCGAATCTTGGCGCGGTGGAAGTGATCGGGATGGGAGCATCGGGCGCGAAATATGGCATCGCCACCAGCCATTTTTACTGGATTGGCGCGATTCCGGCCATGGTGTTCGTTGGGATCTTCATGATGCCGTTTTACTACGGCTCGCGCGCCCGGTCCGTGCCGGAATTTCTGCGCCTGCGTTTTGATGAGAAGACGCGCGCCCTCAACGCCATCTCTTTCGCCGTGATGACCATTTTTTCTTCGGGCATCTCGATGTACGCCATGGCGAAGCTGATCCAGGTGCTCCATATCCTTGACGTGCCGCTGGCCAAGATGGGCTTGCCGGCGTCCTGGTCGTTTCATCTGAGCATTTTCATTTCCGCACTGATTGTGCTGGGTTACGTTTTTCTGGGAGGGCTGACGAGCGCGATTTACAATGAAGTCCTGCAGTTTTTTCTGATCGTTGCCGGGTTTTTGCCGCTGGTATTCCTGGGGCTGAAAAATGTCGGCGGTTGGAGCGGCTTGAAAACGCAACTGCCTTCCGCGTTCACGCACTCCTGGCAGGGGATGACGAACGCGAACAACAATCCGCTTGGCGTTGAGTGGTTCGGGCTGGTTATGGGCCTCGGCTTTACGCTTTCGTTTGGCTATTGGTGCACGAATTTCCTGGTCGTTCAGCGCGCCATGGCGGCGGGCTCGATGCTCGATGCGCAGCGTACGCCGCTGATCGCTGCTGTGCCCAAGATGTTCTTTCCGGCGCTGGTGATTTTGCCCGGAATGATCGCGCTGGCCTTACCCACTCCGCAGCAAGCGGTCACGGTCAATGGCGTGGTCCAGATGCAAGCGGCACCCAACGCGGGGAAAGGATTGATTCCCTTAAAGATTGATGTGGCTACGGGCAAGCCTGCCGTGGACCGAGAGGGAAAGCCGGTCCTCGACTATGACCTGGCTATTCCCAACATGCTGCTGCACTACTTTCCCACGGGAATTTTGGGCCTGGGGCTCACCGCGCTGCTGGCCAGCTTCATGTCCGGAATGGCTGGAAACGTGACTGCCTTTAATACCGTCTGGACCTACGACATCTACCAGTCCTACATCCACAAAGGTGGTTCGGATAAACACTACTTACATATGGGGCAATTCGCCACCATCTTCGGAGTGTTGTTCTCCATTGGTGCGGCTTATACCGCGGCGCGTTTCAATAACCTGATGGACTTCCTGCAATTGGTGTTCGCGTTTGTGAATGCCCCTTTGTTCGCCACTTTTCTGCTGGGGATGTTCTGGAAGCGCACCACGGGCCACGGCGCGTTCGCCGG
Source organism: Candidatus Acidiferrales bacterium (assembly GCA_963702915.1). GTDB lineage: Bacteria > Acidobacteriota > Terriglobia > Acidiferrales > UBA7541 > Acidiferrum. The sequence continues at coordinate 2,204,984 of OY969770.1, read as the reverse complement.
ACTGCTTTCGGGCACGGCCGCAGCGGCTTTGCATCATGGATTGACTTTGCCGCGAGGGGACCTGGTGGGAATCAAAGGCGGCTGGATCACTGTCGTTCATAATTATCCCAGCGAGATGGCGCAGAACTTCTGGACGGCCATTTGGGCCTTTTTTATTTGTTTCGTGGTCACAGTGGGAGTCAGCCTGATTACCAAGCCTCGCGACGAAAAAGAACTCGTCGGACTGGTTTATTCCCTGACGAAAAAGCCGAGTGAAGAGCACTTGTCGTGGTACCAGCGGCCGGCATACCTCGGCGGTGTTGTGCTGATGATCGCGTTGGTGCTGAACATTATTTTCAGGTAGAGGGGAGACGCGCGATGAGTTTGGATATTCGTTATCCGATTGGATGGATGTTCAGCCTGTATGGAGTCATCCTGGCCCTGTACGGGCTGTTTGGCGATCAACGCATTTACGCGCGTTCGCTGGGCGTGAACATCAATTTTGAAGCGGGCGCGGGGCTGATCGCCTTCGGGATCTTGATGCTCCTGCTGGCCTGGCGCGGTTCCGCTAAAGCCAAAGCTGCGGCAAAGCAGGAAACCAAGGCTTGACCACGAGCAATCCGGACCACCTGGGAACGCCAATCGCCTGATTGGCGTTTGTGACGAGCTCAAATGCGCCATTCGGGAGAATGGCGTTCCCGGGCGCGTAGCCTGACCTTTGTGAGATTAGCAAGGATCGGTCGAGTTTTTGCTTTTCCTTGTCCCAAACTTTCAACTTAAAACTGATCAGTGATTACTCTTTCTGCGGTTCCAGGGCCAAGTCTTCGCCCTGAAGATGCAGGTAATCCTGCAACACGGAAACAATGAGCCCGTGGTCTTCGCGTCCGGGCAAACCAGAAACGGTGATGGTGCCCACGCAGCCCGTTCCCGCAACGAGGAGCGGGAAACAGCCGCCGTGGGGCGCATACTCCTTTTCGTCCAGCTCCATCTTGCTGCCTGAAGTGCTTTCCGCCAGTTCATCCTTCAACCGGAGGGAGTAGGAACTCCGGCGGAAGCGCAGCACCACATTGCGTTTGCGGCGAATCCAGTCCCAATTGTTGGGCGTGGTTCCTGGCATCGAATAGGAAAAAAGGGTATGTCCGTTCAATTGAATATCAATGGCCACCGCGACATGACGATTTTCCGCTGCCGCTTTCAGGGCGCCTCCAATGGTCCACGCCGTTTCCGCATCAAATTGTTTGAATTGTAAGAACTTTTCCTGCGACGCCACTTTTTCCATGTCTTGTTCAATGCTCATGATTTCTCCGCCTCTGGTTTTAAGGATGCGCCTACAGACTATGCCATTCCTGCGAACAAGAGAAGCGGCGCGTTGGGCACTCTTAAGTGATCAGTGGTCAGTTTTAAGTTTAGGAGAAGAGAAAAGGGAAAGAACGAAGAACAGAAAAAATTCAGGCAGCGATACGCCGGCCCCGGGGCGGCCTGCGCTAGAAGTCGCGCCAAGGCTTCCAAACGGGAACGCTGGTGTAACGTACAGGACGTACAGGGCAGGACGTGCTGCCCGCAGGCAGGTTCCATTTTCTGACCCTATTGAGCAATTCTCTGACCTTGTTGAGCCATTGTTTCAGCATGGTGAGACTCGCGTTCGACTCGGTCTTCAGCAATTCCTAGCAACAACGCCAATCTTTACATGAGTAGTATTTCCCCGTGCGGGCACCATGTCAACGGTGATACTGCGAGGATGCATCAAGTAGAAAGACCCCACCCTTTGCAGAAGGCGCAAAGGATGGGCCACCCAGAGGTGTCGGAATGCGCGAAAGGTGCGCCGCCGGGGACGATTTACCTATGTCCGCTGAGATGTTGCTCCAGCCTCCGGATGGACAAGTGCCGTTGGAATGCCCAGAATCCCATCAAAAGGCCCATCGCAGAGATGATGGCACCGGCGAACAAGAGAATGTCCATGTACCATTCGGAGTTGGCAGCCGATTCGCGCAGCAGGAAGATCCCGGCCAGGAAGAATGCGGTCGAGACGAGAATGCCGAAATTACGTTGTGCTCTCATGGATGCCTGGCTAAATCCCGCTTGGCAATCTTGTGAGAAGTCTTGAGCGTAAACAACTCCAATATAAAGGTACTTCTATGCTATAACACGGACTTTCATATCGCTGGTGATTAAAAGAGCAATGGCGATGACGCCGCTGGTGTCCCTGAGGACAGATGATGAAGCCACTCTGGGTGATTGGGTTTCTCTGCTGCCGCTGGCCAAACGAGAACTAACGTTTTGCAAACAAATGGATTCCGGGTAATGTAGGTATCAAATTGTCGCCAGATCCCGCGGAACCAGGAGGAACGATGAAAATTCTTGTCGCCACCGATGACTCAAAACATTCGGAGAATGCCATTGATTGCGTGGCGAATTATTTCAAGCCACAATCCACGGAAGTCAAGATATTGCACGTGTTGACCCCGGCTGCGGCCTCCGCACCTCCTGAGATGGCGCGTGGCTATGCCCCTGAACTGGAACAAGAGGGGGTGCGGGCGCACGCGCTGCTGGAAAAATATGCCAAACAACTCCGGGCCACCGGCTTTACCGTGGACGCGGTGGTCGAAAATGGCGATGTCCGCGAGTGCATCCTAGATTTCGCGGAAAGCTGGCATGCGGACCTGATCATCCTTGGCTCTCGCGGACGCAAGGGCATGGGGCGGCTATTGCTTGGCAGTGTTGCCGAATCGGTTGTGCGGCACGCCCACTGTTCGGTTTTGGTCGTTCGTCCTCCGTTAAGCAAATAGCCGAAATACGGACTTATCTGTTGGTCATATGCCTAGAGATTGAATTGAGCGTGCTTGCGAATCAGATGGGTTCACGATAACGGCGCAGCCGGACCGCCGCGGCGAGGAATCCCGCTGTTATTGCCAGGCCGATCCACAACCCGGGGCTCGCCAGGAATTGGCCTGGAGTGACATGCGTCAGCGAATCCATGGACATGCCGCCCGCCGAGGAAGCGGCACCCTCCGGGCCCCCCATGCGATACGCCAGTAGGGCGCCAAAATGCGAAGTGTTGAACGCGATCTTCTCGACGACGCCAATGGCCAGGAGCGGTAACGCGGCCCATAGAAATGGCAAACGTCGCGCCCAGGCGGAGACCAGCAGCAGCCAGCCGTAAAATGGCGCATACCAGAGCCCATGAATGGCTAGAAGGTGGTAGAGCAGCATGAGCGACATGTGCCCAAATCGCAAATCGGTCCATAGCGTCGCGACACTCACGCCGCTTCCCAACAGCACCGCGGTGCTCAGCAGGAGCATGATTCCCTGCGTGACGACGGTGATCGCGAACGTGACCAGCGGCAGAACCGCGAGCGGAATGCACGCCTTCGAGAACACTGTGGTGAGATCGGAAACCGGCAGCGACTTCCAGAACAGGATGCTGCGATCGCGACGTTCGCCGTAGAGCGCGTCGAGACAGTAAAATATCGCGACGATAAAAGTGGTCCCCATAATCAGAAACTCGGCGAAGTCGTACGGTCGCACGATGAGTTGGTGCTGCTGCATCGGGTTGAGCGCCAGCGCTGCACGCATCTTGTCCGGCAGACCGACCATACTTATTAGGAATCCGGTCAGGATCAGCGCGGCGGCGGCCAGTGGCGCGATATAGATCGAACGGCTCTCCCACAATTCGCGCCGCACTGACCAGTACATGCGGCGAGTCGGCGAGATGACAGTGGGCGCGTTGACCTGCGGTTCGAGGGCAGATTCGGGAGCGATGTTCGATTGAGAATTCATTGGAGTGTTCATCGGGCCGCTCCTTCTGCCTGGCTGACATGATTGGTCATAACGGCAACGAACACGTCGGCGATGCTAGGCGTGCGCACTTCCCCAAAACTGGCGAGTTGCTGGCGATCGACATGATCGAACAGCAGGATGCCGCGACCGAGCACCTGGCGCTCTTGAATCGGCTTGAGCGCCCGTGCTGCCGCGATTTGTTCGGGATGCACCAACACTTCCAGATAGCGCGACTCGAATTCTTCCATGCTGCAATCGAGCACGATGCGGCCGCGGTTGATGAACATGAGATCGGTAAGGACATCCTGGACCTCTTCCACCTGATGTGTCGTCACGATGATAGTGCGGCTGCGATCGAAGTAATCGTTCAGCAGGGAATCGTAGAACTGCTTGCGATAGAGGATGTCCAGGCCGAGGGTGGGTTCGTCCAGCACCAGCAATTTCGCGTCAATGGCCATCACCAGAGCGAGATGCAGCTGGGTGACCATGCCTTTCGACAATTCCCTGACCTTGTTGGTGGGCCGGATGTTTGTCTTGGCAAGAAAACCTTCCGCTTTCGCACGATCGAATCGCGGATGCACGCCGGCGAGGTATTCGAGCGCCTGAGCAACCCGCAGCCAGCGCGGCAACACGGCGACATCGGCAATAAAACAGACATCGCGCATGAGCTGAGCGCGCTCAGTCCAGGGGTTGCGTCCGAGCACCCGCACTTCTCCCTGATAGGGAGTGAGGCCGAGAATCGCGTTGAGCATGGTGGTTTTGCCCGCGCCGTTGGGACCAATGAGTCCGAGGATGCGGCCCTCTTCAACACGCAAATTCACGCCATCCAATGCGATAGTTGCGCCATAAGCCTTGCGGAGTCCGCTTGCTTCTATGACGGTCATGGCTTCGGCTCCTTCTCTGCGTCGTCCGACGGGCTGTTTGCGGCGTCAAGCAGTTCTTGCGGTGTCAGGCCGAGCCGTTGAATGGTTGCGGAAACCTTGGGCCATTCTTCCGCAAGGAACTTCTGGCGTTCAGTCCGCAGCAGCAGATGGCGCGCTCCGGTATTGATGAACATGCCGCGGCCTCGCTTGGTCTCGACAATCTGCTCGTCGGCTAATTGTTGATAGCCCTTCAGAACCGTGAGCGGATTGACCCGATACTCCGCGGCGACTGTGCGCACCGACGGCAGTGGGTCGCCTTCTTTGAGCAGGCCGTCCAGGATCATGGCGACAACGCGGTCGCGAATCTGGCGGTAAATCGGCTCTTTGTCGTTCCACTCACCGTCCATCAGGTTTTCCAGGTAGCCCTTGCCAGAGACATGCTCGAGTCATTTTGCCCGCGTAAAGTCGAAGTGCGCGTGGATCGGCTTGTCCTTCATCATGAACGTCCAATCCTCGGTGTGATGGGTGGCGTCGACGATGGTGAACACCGCATGGTGCATGTGGTACTCCATGTCCCCGCTGATGTCCACAAACTCGAACTCGACCGTCTTGCCGTCCGGCGACATCTTGCCGGTCATGCGTGGCCGATTCCCCGCGTCGCAATAGTGAACCAGCATTAGCTGGTCTCCGTCCACGTAAAGCATCGTGACCGGGTGGTCGTACTTTGTCGCATCCAACGGCGTTCCTGCTTCCTGGAACTCGTGCACGATGGCGTTTCCCCGCGAGGTCACGCGCAGCGAGGCGTGCATTGGCTTGCCGCCTGACATCTCCGGCATCTCCGGGACGCTGACGGGGCCTTCCCACTCTCCCGCGAGGGTTTTCATGGTTGCGAAGGACTTCTGCGCCGCGGACGGCACAGGAACCACGGAGGGCTTTTGCGCATCAGTCTGGGCGAAGGCCACGCTTGAGAGCGACATCAGAACAACGGCCGGCAGGATAAAACGAAGTGATTTCATGTTTCATTCTCCTTTAGCTTTTTTTTACTTTTGGATCGGAATTTTTTCCCGTGTGCTCCACCAATCGCACATTATTTCTTCGGCTGTGGCACTGGCTGGAAACCCGATTCGCTAGTTGGTGAGTGCCATCAGCTGCAAGCGCATGTGTTATAGTCAACTACAACACTAGAACAATTGCAAGTAGTTTTTCGATGTTTCTGCTAATAGCATCTATCTAACACATAATTCAAGCTTTACAGGAAGGACAGCCCGTGAATCTGACAAGACATCCATTACGGGTGGCCCATTGCGTTGCGTCCTATTCAGTGCCACAATTCTTGATTGTGTGGGCTTCGGGCTCAGCGTTCTTGGTGTGCGTGAACCTTCCCAGGCCAGGAAACATTCCTCCGCTCGGCGGTGTCTAATAGAGTGAGCGGACGTGGATTGGGATCGTGCTCTCGATCCAAAGTGCCAAGAGGCCCGAAGCAGGGAAGAAGTTTATGGGCCGTCCGCGTTGGCGGAAGCCAGCGTGGGCCAGTTCGTCCCAGGATATCCAGCGCCAGGGGACGAACTAGAAAGGCAGACCGTGTCCGATTGGGCTAGCGCCCTCTCGTGGGGCCACGATGAAGCCGGACTCGTCAGCGAGCTGCAGGCGGGCTCAGAGACGGCATTCGACTGGCTGGTGACGCATTATCACGGTTCCGTGTACAGTCTCAGCCTGAGCATGCTGGGAGATACAGCCGACGCCGCCGACTCGACGCAGGAAGTTTTCTTGAAGGCGTTTCGCGGCATACGAAGTTTCCGCCGCGGCAGTTCGCTGAAGACCTGGCTTTACCGCATTGCCGTTCGCGAAGCACTGAACAATCGCCGCTGGTTCAAGCGCCACCTCCAGAAGAATATTTCGATTGATGCGGAACCGGAAGAGGGTTGTGCGCCGGTGGAAGTGGAAGACCACAGCGCCACGCCGTACGACCAGATGGCCACGCACGAGATTCAGGCCGTGGTGCAGAGCGCGCTGCAAGAGGTCCCCGAAGTATTTCGCAGCGCGTTGGTTTTGCGGGACCTGGAAGGGTTGAGCTACGAAGAGGTGGCAGAAGTGCTGGATTGCAGTGTGGGCACGGTGAAATCGAGGATATTGCGGGGCCGGCGCACGCTGAAGGAATTGCTGGAACCCATGCTGGGAGAAAAAGAGTTCGCGCAACGCCGGGAAGCGATGCGCCGTGAAGCAGCCGGCGCGGCCCAATTCGGCGCGCAAATGGGATTAGAAATGGCCTACGTACGAGCCCCAGCCGGTGGGTCGTCAGATGAAGTGACGCGTCCAAGACAAACGTGTGAGGAACAATCATGACGTGCGAAAAGGTCCGTTACAAACTGGCCGGATATCTGGATGACAACCTGGCTTCGGCTGCGCGCCTGCGGCAACGGGACGCGATTAAGCAACATCTGGAAGAGTGCGATTCGTGCCGCGAAGAATTGCAGCGCTACCGCAAACTGGCGGTGATGCTCTCGCGGATGCCGCGCGCTTTGCCTCCGGCGGATCTGGCCGTGCGCATCAAGGTGGCGGCAGCACAGGGAAACGGCCCGAAGACTTGGGCAGAGCGTTGGCAGATGGTGAAGGACCGCATGGAACTATTGCAGGACAACGTGTTTCGCCCATTGACCGTGCCTGCAACTGGCGGATTGTTTTCCGCGATTGTGGTGTTCGTGTTTGTGCTGCACATGATCGTGCCGGGCATTGTGGTGCGCGCCGATCCCAACGATATTCCCACTTCGCTGCTGCAGCCCGCGGGCCTGATTTCGCTTTCGGACCTTCCAGCTTCGCCGGAAATGCAGCATCCCGATGTGGTGCTGGATCAGGACTTGAAGGTGGACGTGCTGGTGGACGCCGATGGCCGCATGATCAAGTACGACATCATGGACGGCCCGGACAATCAGGAATTGCGCCACCATCTGGATCAGATGCTGATCTTCTCGCGCTTCCGGCCGATGCTCACCTTTGGCCGGCCAACTTCCGGCGGGCACGTGGTGCTGAGCTTCAGCGCCGTTTACGTCCGCGGGTAATTCTAAAGCGGCCTGCAAGCATTTTTAGATAACATTGCGAAAATTCCCGAGCCCGCCTGTCCGAGGGGCCAGCTTCCCACGACGCAATCTGTACCACGCTTTGCGCATCCATTTCGCCTAGAGTGTGTTTAATGGAGGCAGGAGCTTGTTTCTATGTCCACCCTGTTGCGCTGCCTTGCCATCATTGCCGCAGTCATGCTGGCGGCGTTGTTGTTGACGTCGACATCGTACGCCGCCGCTTCGCCACAGGATAGTTCACCGGAGAGCGTACTGCTGGAGGCCGCCAATCACAGCCGCGCCGCCGAAGGATTGCCGGCATTGCAGTGGGACGCGGCGCTGGCGGCTGCGGCTCGTCAACATGCGCTGCGGATGATGCAACAGAATACACTTTCGCACCAGTTTCCCGGCGAGTTGCCGCTGCAGGAGCGAGCGAGACAGTCCGGCGCGCGGTTCACCCTGGTTGCGGAGAATGTCGCCGAAGGGCCGAGCTTGTCGGGATTGCATACACAATGGATGAATTCGCCTCCGCACCGCGCCAACTTGTTGGACCACGAACTGAATGCCGTGGGAATTGCGGTGGTGCAGAGCGGCAACATGTTCTTTGCGGTGGAGGATTTCTCCGCGGCAGTGCCGAAGCTGGGACTGGATGCGCAGGAGCTTCAGGTCGGCGCGCAACTGGCGGCGCATGGCTTGCGGGTGCTGAATACCACCGATGTTGGGCGCAAGACGTGCGAGATGGATCGCGGCTGGGCGGGACAAAGGCCGGTGAACGTGATCCGCTACGAGACTTCCGACTTGAGCCATTTGCCAGCGGACATCGAGCAGCGCGTGCAAGGTGGAATATACCGCAGCGCGGCCGTGGGGGCTTGCGAAGCGAGCGGATCGGCGGGATTCACGCGATATCGCATTGCGATTTTGCTGTATTGAAACGGGATTGGGAGTATTGCGCGGAGTAATGGCGGGAATAAGCGAATTCAGGCTTGCGTTTTGGGGCAGAACGGATAGACTGGCGGACATGAAATTGAAGGCCTACTCGTATAGCGGGCGATTTACGTACCGGAGAATCCGGGAGGAGTGGGCTGTCGTCTAGAAAGCGCGAAAACATGAAGTCGCGGCCCACTCGCAAAGAGTGGGCTTTTTTGTTTTGTGGCCACGAAATTCGGGCCGGCTGCATGCGGCCAAAGGGAAAAGGGGAACGAAGATGATCATTTCGATGAAGCGAGGCTCGAAGCGGGAAGAGATCGATGAGGTGTGCGCGATCGTGCAGCACTTCGGGTATAAAGTGCACTCGATCGAAGGCGAAGAGCGCGTGGTGATTGGCGTAGTGGGTGTGGGCGACGTGACTCCCTGCATGGAATCGGTGGAAGCGCTGCCGCAAGTGGACAGCGTCATGCGCATTACGGCGCCGTACAAATTCGTGAGCAAGGAGTTTCGCCGCGAGAAGTCGCGCATCCGCGTGAATGGCGCGGAGATTGGCGGCGATGCGTTCATGGTGATTGCGGGGCCATGCTCGGTGGAGAGCGAAGAACAGATCATGCGCACGGCGGAAGCGGTGGCAAAGGCCGGGGCCAAGCTGTTGCGCGGGGGCGCGTTCAAGCCACGAACTTCGCCGTACGATTTTCAGGGCATGGAGGAAGAGGGATTGAAGCTCCTGCAGAAGGCCAAGAAGGCGACGGGGCTGGCGATCGTCACCGAAGTGATGGGGGACCGCGACGTGGAGCTGGTGGCGCGGTACGCGGACGTGATGCAAGTGGGCGCGCGAAACATGCAAAACTTCATGCTGCTGAAGGCGCTAGGGAAGTGCGGGCGGCCGGTGCTGCTGAAACGCGGATTGAGCAGCACCATCAAGGAACTGCTGATGAGCGCGGAATATATCGTGGCGCACGGGAATCCGGACGTGATTTTGTGCGAACGCGGCATCCGCACGTTCGAGACGGCGACGCGGAATACTTGCGACATTTCGGCGATCCCGGTCCTGAACGAATTGACGCACCTGCCGGTGATTCTGGATCCCAGTCACGCTACGGGGAAGCGCAGCCTGGTGCCTGCGGTGGCTCGGGCGGGAGTGGCGATCGGCGCGGATGGATTGATCATCGAGGCGCATCCAGCGCCGGAGAAGGCCATCAGTGATGGCGCGCAATCGCTGGACTTGAATCAGTTCGCACGGATGATGACGGAGCTGAAGCCGTATATTGCGCTGTGGGATGAGGCGAGGAAGAAGGAATCGGTGGCTGCGGCGGGGTGAGAGAAGTTCTAAGTTATAAGTTTTCAGTTTTAGGTTTCCGAGAAGAAAAGACTGAGAATCGCGGCTGCTACCAGAAGCAACGTGCAAAAAGAGAAAAAACAAAGTCCGCGCCGCTTATGAGCCAATCGCAAGAATTGCGACGCCGAATTCCGGTCTCTCGGCCGGTTGTTTATTTATCCAATGTGAATGTCAATCCGTAAAATCACTAGTTTAGTATTTTGTGCGAGCAGTCCTTCGCGCTGATAGCTTTGTGTAACGGAGAAAAAACGGACCCCAAGACCCAGGTAGAAAATCGAACCTGGGGCACCCGCAACCCAAGAGCACAGTCGGGAGTGACTGTGCCACCAAAAACTGAAGACGGGAAGTGGACTAGGACGACTCTTCAATGAGGAATTGCAATTGCCAGTTTGCGGAGGGTTGACCGGTCTGTTCGGAGATGGAGCGGAGGGTGACGGTTTGTTGCTGGTCGGGGAATTCAGCGGGTGAGTAGTGGAGGCTGGTGGCGGCGATGGGGACGGCGAAGGGGCGCGCGGGATACTTGGCAGGTGGCGTTTGAATTTTCGCGGGAGAGAGTTCGTTTTCGGTGGTGAGTTCATTGAAATAGGCAGGTTCGGCAAATTCGGAAGCGCCGAGAAGCCAGGGGCCGTATGAAAACGCGAACAGTTTCTTATCGTTGGATTCGGAGCGCAACGACATGGCGTAGTGGAGGGCGAGGACGTCGCCTGTTTTCCAACGGCGATGGATGTTCACGTATCCGTTTTCAATCGGAGATGAGATTGGGGCGTCGTTCAGGCGGGCGGCGAGTGCACCTGCCCATTCTGGTTTACGGATGCGGAGCAAAGTAGACGAATCGTCGGATGACATAATCGTGATTCGGATGGAACGGTCGTAGGCGAGGGAAGACGTGGCGATGGCAGAGAGGCTTGGGGACTTCGCGAGACTACCGTCTGTCTGACCATCCAGCGGTAAGTCGTAGGACAGTGCGCCATCTTTGCTTTGGATGACGCTGGCGTGGACATCGGGAAAGGCGCGCAGGCCATGCAAGGTGCAGCACCACCAGGCGCGGACGGCTCCATCACCGGCGAAACCGGTGTCCGTCAAGAGGCGATGGCCGAAATCGCCGGTGACGAACTGGTTGAACGCGAACTCATTGAAAGTGGCGCGCTCAACCATGGAGAGGTATTTGGGACTGGCGGTGGCTTTCCAGAGAGAGAGGCTGAGGCGTACCCAATCGGCTTCGGCGCAGCCTTCGGTGCGATGCTTGTTGGGGCTCCAACCTTCGGGGACGCCGCCGGTAATCAGAAGGTCCTGCGATTGCGCGATGTCTTGCCAGGCGGCTTCGCACTGGTGCAGATATTTCGCATCGGAAGTAGCTTGATAGAGGTCCATGACGCCGCGCACGCTGGTGAGATAGCCGTGGACATGATCGCCGGGGCGGCGTTCGATAACGGCGGCAATCTGCTCGGCGACATTTTTGTAGCAAACATCTTTGGTGGCGAGATAGAGGTTGGCGAGGCCTTCGGTCTGCTGCATCCAGCAGATGTAACTGGAGGCGAAATGGGCGGCGCCGAATTCATCGCGGATTTTTTGGGAGAGCATGAGGGGAGCAATGCGCAGGAGGAAATCGCCGAGGCGCGTGGAAGCGGCTAGCACAGGAGCGGAGGGATTGTAGCGGTGATACTCGAGCAGGCCGACGAGCAGGCGGCCATTTCCCCAAAGCAGGGCAAGATCGTCATCGGTGGGATGGTCGAAATGGAAGGCGCTGCCGAAGTAGCCGTCGGGCTTTTGCAGGGCGAGGATTTTTTCGACTAGCGGAGCCAGGCTTGGGAAATTGGTGCGATAAAAGCGGGCGGCCGTGGATAGCGCCCCGATGTAGCGGCCGGAGAGATCGCCGCTGAATTCGGTGAAGCGCCGGCCGGACGTGGGGCGAACATCAGCTAGTAGGAATTCGTCGGTGAAGGCGGGGGCGGTGCCGGAGAGGACGCGACGGAGGGTTAGTTCGTAACGGTCGCGGAGGGGAGCGTTAGTTGCTTGGGGCGCGCCTTGTGTTGCGGTGGTTTCCGAAGGCGCGGATTCTGAGGAGAGAGGAGTGCTGCTGGCTAGCAATGGAGCTGCGGCTGCGGTTTTTAGAAAGTTCCTGCGATTCATGGTGTGTACCTTGGTGACGGTATTGGAGCGTAACATGGCGGGAGAGTTTTCAGTAAGCAGTTTTAAGCTTTCAGTTTTCGGAGAAGAGAAGAGCAAATGCAAGAGGAAGAATTACGCAGAGTTCGCGGAGAGCACAGAGTTCGCAGAGATTAGAAGAGAGAAGAGAGAAGAAACCCCAAGACCCAGGCACAGACTCCGTGCCTGGGGCAACCGACCCAAGAAAAGCCGCAGGGCTCGAAGACTCGCCCTGCGCTACATGGCGATTATTTGGGGGCGAAGGCTTCGGCTAGGGAAGTGATTTTTAATTGGGCTCGGAGATCATCGAGTTTGGCTGGGCTGGTGAGGGTGAGCTCTACGGGCTGGTTGGGGATTAGATCGAAATAGTTGTCGGAGAGAGAGGCGTCGAGCGTGCCGAAGGAAACGTAGACGCTGCGGGCCATGACGGGGGAAGAGAGGCGCAAGCGATAGGCTTCGCCGGATTTGGCTAGATTGATGGAGATTTGTGGTTGGGGCAGAGTGATGAGCTTGGCAGGGACGAAATACAGAATGTTGCTGGAGACCGTTTTGCCTTCAACTAGGAGATCGGCGACGGCGAAAATGTTGGCGACATCGGTGGTGTTGGCGCTCAGAAATTCCGCGAGCGGGCGCTGGATGTAGATTTTGCTGGAGAGTTCGGGGACCTGGATATCCTGCGTAGTGTCGGCGAGCGACTTTCCTTCCAGAGTGAAAACGCGGAGACGCAAGCGCGCAGCGGTGGGCGCGGTTTTATCGGAAACTACGTACACGTTGAAGTTGCCGTCCCTAATGTGGGGAGAGACGAGCAGCGGGCTATAGAAGCGGCGCGCGTAATACTGCAGGGCCTTCCAGCGCCCGTAGTAATCAATGCTGGACCACGAGGCGACCGGCCAGCAATCGTTGAGCTGCCAATAGATGGAGCCCATGGAGCGTGGGCGGATGCGGCGAAGATGCTCGGCGCCGACCTTGATGCCCTCGGCTTGGAGAACCTGGCTGGCGTAGAGGAAGGAAGCGAAATCGCGCGGCTCGGAATAATACTTGAGCATGTAATCGTGAATGATGGAGTTGCCTTCGTCGTTTTTCTGATGAGCGAGCATGACGGGAGTGAAGATGCTGGCACGATCTTCGGGCGCGGTGAAGGCTTCGATGGTGCGCATTTCGGGAAAGGATTGGAAGCCGTACTCGGTCATGAAGCGCGGGAAGTGCTTTTCATATTCGGAGAAGGGGACACGGCCGTGCCACACGCTCCAATCGTGGAAATCGCCGGACTGGAAGCTGGGGGAAGTTTCTTCGTAATCGGAACTGGGAGAGCTAGGCCAGTACGGAGTTTCGGGAGCAAGGCGATTAGCGGTGCGCGCGAGAATGCCGCTGAAAAGAGTGAGATAGTCCTGCCACATGTGATATCGAACGTTGGGGGGCAACTGTTCGCGGCCACCCCAATTCATGGCCTCTTCGGTTTCGTTGTTGCCGCTCCAGAGGATGATGCTGGGATGTTCGCGCAAGCGGCGGAGCTGGAATTCGGCTTCCGCTTCGACGTTCTGCTTGAAGGCGTAGGTGCCGGGCTGCCAATCGTTGCCGAACATGAAATCCTGCCAGACCATGATGCCGAGTTCGTCGCAGATGTCGTAAAACTCCTGAGTTTCGTAATAGCCGCCGCCCCAATGGCGAACCATGTTCATGTTGGCGTCCACGGCGGATTGCAGGATGTAGCGATACTGTTCGGTGGTGACCCTGGTGGGGAAACTGTCGAAAGGAATGACGTCAGCGCCTTTGCCGAAAACGGGGATGCCGTTGATGATGAACTCGAAAGAGCGGCCCCACTGATCGAGATCGCGGCGCAAGACGATGGAGCGGAGGCCAGCGCGCGTGGAGGCTTGATCTTCGGCGCGATTGCCGATGTGGAGCTGGGCGTTGAATTTGTAAAGGGATTGCGCGCCGTAACCCGCGGGGAACCAGAGCTGCGGGGAAGAGATCTCGATGGGAAGTTCAATGCGATTGAGGCCGGGGTGGAGTTCCACGTTGCGTGAAAGTTCCACTTTCTTGCCGGCGTGAGTGAAATCGAGAGTGACTTTGGCGGAGGCGTCTTCGGCGGCGGTGAGTTCGACCTGCGCGGTGAGGTGAGCAACTTTCGCGGTGACATCAAGCTGCGCGATATGAAGATTGGAGATGTGCGCGGCCTCCCAGGCTTCCAAACGAACGGGACGCCAGATGCCACTGGTGACGAAGCGAGGCCCCCAATCCCAGCCATATTCGTAGGCGGCTTTGCGGACGTAGGTCTTTTCTTCGGTTTGCGTTTGCTCACGCCATTTATCGGTGGCGGCAATTTTGGCGGCTGCTTTGATCGGCGAAGGGAAGACAACGCGAAGCAGGTTGGCGCCTGGCTTCAGGAGCGACTTCACGGGGACGCGCCACTCGCGAAACATGTTATCGGCGGTCAAGATGAGCTTCTCGTTCAAATAGACTTCGGCGTCGGCGTCCAGGCCCTCGAAGACGAGATCGACATTCTTGTGTGAGACAAAATCGGCGGGAACCTGGAGAGTGGTGCGATATTCCCAGTCGGCATTTTCGATCCACTGGAGTTTGGCTTCGTTGTCGCGGAAGTAGGGATCGGGAATGAGTTTGTTGCGCAGCAGGTCGAGATGAACGCAGCCGGGAACCTGGGCGGGACGCCAAACGGAAGTATCGGGAGCAGTGGTGTCGCCGGGGAGTTGGCGAAATTCCCAGCCGGAATGAAGCGGGAGAATTTGCTTTTGGAGAGAGGATTGCGCGAAAGCGAGGAGGGGAAACAGCAAAGCGCAGAACAAGGCAACACTAAAGCGTTTAAGACTCATGATGGACTCCGATGAAATGCGAATGGGGCATTTGGTATGTCCGAGAAAGACAGAAAAAAGCCGCAGGGCTCCCGCCAGAAGGCGGCGGGCAAGTGCGGACTCTCCCTGCGCTACAGGCGACTGTGGAGCGAAGGGACAGTGTACTGCAAAATGCGGCGCAATTCTGTGCGGGCGAATGGGAACTTCTATAGAATCCGGACAGTGAGAGCAATAGGAGGCAGCATGAGAATTGCGATCTTGATGGTTGGTGCTGCATTGGTGCTGAGTATGGGAGCGATGGCGCAGACACAGAAGGCGGAGCCAACGGGAAAAGCAGCGGAGAAGGTGATCATTGACACGGACATTGGGGACGACATTGATGACGCGTTCGCGATTGCGCTGGCGGTGCGAAGCCCGGAGCTGGAAATTCTGGGCGTGACGACGACGTTTGGAGATACCGAATCGAGGGCGAGAATTGCGGATCGCCTGCTGGGAGAAGCGGGACGCGCTGACATTCCGGTGCTAACGGGCGTGCCGACAAAGCCCAGCAACGCGATGAGCCAGCGAAACTATGGCCAGGGCGGACGATTCGGCAAAGCGCCTCATGCGAACACCGTGGATTTTATTTTGGAGGAGATACGGAAGTACCCTGGACAGATCACCCTGGTGGGCATCGGGCCGCTGATGAACGTGGGAGCAGTGATTGACAAGGATGCGGCGACTTTCCGGAAGCTGAAGCGCGTGGTGATCATGGGCGGTTCAATCGAATGCGGCTACGGGGAGTTATGGTTTTGCCCGGAGCGCGGGCCCGACGCGGAGTGGAACATAGTCAATGATATCGGTGCGGCGAAAAAGTTGTTTACCGCCGGAGTGCCGCTTTACGTGATGCCGCTGGACTCGACGCAATTAAAGTTGGAAGAGACGAAGCGGGCGTATCTGTTCCGGCAGGGCACGCCACTGACGGATGCACTGACGCTGCTGTATCACGAATGGGGGCAAGAAACGCCGACGTTGTTTGATCCGGTGACGATCGCGTTTATTCTGAATCCGAAAATTTGCCCAGTGGAACCTATGCATATCCGCGTGGACGACAAGGGATTTACAAGGAAAGAAGCGGGAGAGCCTAACGCGCAGGTGTGTATGAAGTCGGATGAAGAAATGTTTTTTCGATTGTTGATCGGGCGAATTGCGGCGAAGTGAAGTGGGGAAACCGCTGGCGATCAATAAACTGGGGGTTTGCTCATAAAACAAGAGAGATTCCTCACTCCGCAGACTCCGTTCGGAATGACGGGTCGATATTTTAATCTGAAGCCTGTGAAGTTGTGCCCTCCCGGAGCTCATCGATGGGACGTGCTCCGAAGAACAGCGAAGCCCGGGTGTGAGGCCCGGGCTTCGTCTGGGTCAGGGTCCGAAGGCTGGCGCCAGGGATAGCACGCCAACTTCGGTGGCGGGAGTCACAACTGAGGATTGTTAGCGGAGACTACGGGGAGTGGTACGGGGGAGTTCGTTGGGGCCGCGCTGGTGAGTTTGAGTTCCAGGCGCTGATTCATGTGCGATGCGGCGAGTTGCGAATTGTTTGACGGCACGGCTGCGCCAGAATCCAAGCGAATCAGAATGGGTTGTTGAGCCGGCTGAATTTCCGAAAGATAGAGTTGTCCCCCGACGCGCTGAAAGACGGCACGGCCCGTTCTGGAAGCGGAGTTGAGAGGAATGTTGGTGGCGCAGGAAGCGTGGTAAATCTCGCCATCGGTGCTGTAAATGACGACAACGTTTCTGCGTGAATCCCAGCTCATCTGAGGCTCGAGGTGATACTGCCCAGGAGGAAGAACCTTACGCCCCACGGTGAAGGCGAAGGGAACTTTCAGGGTGAGCTGTAGGCGTGAACTAATGGGGATCGTCATTGAAGGATAAGGGGAATCCTTCGGGAATATCAGGACGTTTTCGGATTCATTTTTCATGGGCCCTCCTGCAAAATCCACTCGAAACTGACGCTTTGCTAAAACCGGCCTAGCACTGCTGCATTCGACATGTGCACTTTGCCGGAAGAAGGAAAAAGGGGCAATGCACGGCGGGTGAAGTTGGGGTGAACTGGAGGTGAACTGAGGCATGGCGGTAATACTCTGAAATAGAAAGGGTTAAATGCGTGCCAGGAGAGTCTCAGCAAAAAGCAAATGGTGCACAGAGAGGAAATTGGACCGCCAGTGACAGGGAGTTTGCTATAGTCGCGAAACTTAGGAGCAAGCAATGAGTTTGCAAGAGAAAGCGAAACCTGTGTATCGCTTTGGGCCCTTCATGGTGGACGCGCGTGCCGGGGAACTCTACAAACGCGGGAAGAAGAACCGGGTGCAGCAACAGCCGATGCTGATGTTGGCGGCGCTGCTGGAGAAGGCCGGAGACGTGGTGACACGCGAGGAATTACGCGCGGGGATCTGGCCCGCGGATACGTTCGTGGATTTCGAGCACAGCCTGAACACAGCGATCAAGAAGCTGCGGAAGGCGTTGGGAGACAATGCGGCGCGACCGAAGTACATTGAGACGTTGCCACGCAGAGGCTACCGGTTTCTTGCGGAAGTAGAGAAGGCTGAAGGAGCGCCTCGGGTGGTGGCCAAGGGCACGAGTCCACTGGCGGGGAAGATGTTTTTGCTGGAGGCGGAGGAGGGATCCGAGTGCCTGGTTGCGCCAGTGGACGAGAAATGCTTGGAGGAATGGCAACGGCTGAAGCAACTGGGAGATGATGTGGGAGTATCCATGCTGGTCACGGAGAAAAAGTTGCTGCTGCTGGAGAAGGCGAGCACGGTGCGGCTGCTCTCTGTGAAAGGTGGTGCGGGTTGGTGCGAGGTGAGAATTCTGGAAGGGGAGCATTACGGGAAGACGGCGCTGGTAGCGAAGAGGATGCTGGGGGAGAAGAAGATGGGGAGAGGGAACTAAAGGAGGTAAAGGAACACGGGCTGCTCAGGAGCGGACACAGAGGAGAGCAATGAGCAACCCAAGAGCACAGTCAGGAGTGACTGTGCCACAAAACCCAAGAGAAAAGCCGCAGGGCTCGAGGACTCGCCTTGCGCTACAGGTGTTGCGGGCGAACAATTGATGGGACCGGCGGGGAAGAGAGCTATTTATTGGCAGAGTCAGACAGTTTTAGGATCAGAACCTGGCCATTGGAATGGAAGGAGCCGCCAGTGGCGGTCTTGGCTTCCTGCATGGGATCTTTGGGGAGAAAGTGAGTGACTTCGGCGACGAGGCCGGTGGAGGAGAGAGTTTTTTCGACGTAATCGCGTTCGAGGTCGATATCGGGATCGATTTTGTGAGTCAGACCCTTGTTGCGTTGATCGCGTTCAAAACCGATATCGTGGGTGGCGGCGCCGACCCAAAGCATTTGCCCATTAACCGTGAGGGGTGCTTGCCAGATGCGCAAGTGGTTGCGGGATTCGACGACCTTGACGGGCTCGGCGTGAGCCCAGCCAAAATCCTGCGGGCGGCCGAAGAGATAGAGCTGGCTCATCGGCATGGTGAGATAGGACTCTTTCTCGAGGCTGGCGATGGCGCCGAGCAGGATGGTCGATTTTACGTCCGCATCCACATGGACCCATCCAGCTGTGGTGAACACTTTTTTCATGGCGTCTTCGTTGCCGATAATCAGGAAGTTGACCATATCACCGGGATTGCCTTCCTTGTCGCCGACGCGCCGGGGAATTCTGGCGAAGAGATCATCATCAATGCCGTGGATGGATTGGACCTGGCGAGCGATTTCGCGAGAGGTAGATGAGTCCGCAGCATAAACTTCGACTTTTACCGTGTACGAGCCGGTGGGGGAATCGCTGTTGGACTGATTGATCCCCAGAGACAATTTGCCGCTGATGGGAGAGACGACTTCTTTATTTGTGCCGAGGAGGAAGGGTTGCGCGACATCGGGATCCCCGATCCTGGCAATCAGCGCGCCACGGCCGGAAGCATTATCGGGAAGGTTGCGAATGAGATCTTTGAAACCGCGAGCGAGGCCGCCAGGGCCGTTGTCCACCTTGGCGTCGGAATAGCGGAGCGTGCCTGTGGCCGTGGCAACGATGCGCTGGCCGGGCTCAAGGTTGATGCCGGTGTCGGTCCAGACTTTGCTGTCATCGAGTATGAATTCCTTGGAAAGAGCTTGCTTCGTGGGAGAGGTTGAGGCTTGGGCCGCTGGCGGCGCGGCAGCATCCGCGGCAAGAACATCCACGGCCACGCGCTCGGGCGAGGGAAGAATGAGAACTAGAATTGCGAAAGAAAGCAGCGAAATAAATGAAGTCCGCATTGCCAAAAAAGCTCCTCGATAGGGGCCATATCCATAAGTAGCAAAAGAGGGAAGGAAGAAGCAAGCCCTGCGGCGTGCAGCCGAATGCCACCCGGACAACGGAATTGAGGGGTGCAGCCATCATGTAGGTGTAGGGAGTTTGTGAGCACGGGAGAAAAAGGAGGCGCGGTTCCTTGACTGATCGGGAAGGCGCCTGTACATTTGCAAGAGGCGGCGGCAGTGCGATTCGTGAATGTCCGTATCCGTAAGTGATACCGCCATGGTCACCTCATGAGTCGGCCAGAACGCGCCCGCTAGAGTTCCGCGCTGCCGGGCCTCGAATAATCAGATGATTCAAGGGATTGCCGGAAGAATTTGCGTGATGCTGTTGATGCTCGGAGTGTCCCTGGGAGTAGCGGAAGCGCAGGGAAAACCACAGCCCGCGCCGCAGAGAGCCCCGCAGATCACGAGAACCGCGGCGGCGTTTTCGCCTGTACGCGTGGATGGCAGCGAGGCCATGTTTACGACAATGTGCGCGCTGTATGCGGGCGGGTACGAAGGGGAAGTGAACGAGGACAACTGGTCAGCGTTCCGCGCGGAGATCAAGAAACGGGCACGGCAACAGCAAGGACCGGCCGTGGAAGCGGTACGCGAGTTTTATACGCAGCATCAGTTGCGGGATCCCGGAGCGATGCTTTCGCGCTATGTCTGGTTCGGGCTGGTGGCGGGACCGGCGCCAAAATTTCAGCCGGTGCTGCGGCGAGACGAATTGCCGCCGGAGATGCTGGCCCTGGAAGGCTTCAGCGAAATCCTCTCCAACTACTACACGGAACAGAACATCGGGCAGTTGTGGCGGCAGGTGCAGCCGGTGTACGACCGGGAGATTGAGCGGCTGCATGATCCAATATCGCAGACGGTGATGGTGTCCACCGCGTACTTGCGGGAAATCCTGGATCCGACGAAACCGGGAACGTTCGCGATCATCGTGGAGCCGCTGGTGGGGCGGATCACGAACGTGCGCAATTTCGGAGACGCCTACGCCATTATATTGAGCGGCAGCGAAGACATACCGATCGACGTAGTGCGCCACGCATTTCTGCATTTTCTGCTGGACCCGCTGCCGCTGATGTACCCGCACGTGGTGGCCGTAAAACGCCCGCTGTATGAACTAGCGGCGAAAGCGCCGCGGCTGGCGGCAGACCTGAAGGACGATTACTTTTCGTGGTTTTCGGAATGCATGGTGCGCGCAGTCGAGTTGAAGTTGAAGCGGATGTCGCCGAGCGAACTGGAAGTGGCGCTGGCGAAGGATGACACCAGCGGGTACGTGATGGTGCGGACGCTATTCAAAGCATTGGGGGATTTTGAGAAGTCGGAGCCTTCAATGCGCATCTATTTTCCGGACATGGTGCGCGGCATTGACCTGAAGGCGGAACAGCAGCGCGTGGCGGCGATCGCCTTTTCCCCGGTAGAAACACAGGAAGAGGCGGCCCGCTTGAACAGGGAAGACGTGGCGCGGCAGCACCGGATTAAAGTGACAACGGTACCCGACGACCAGGAGGCGCTGGCGGAATTGACGGAAGGGGAGCGGCGAATTGCGGCGCGGAATTTGCGAGGCGCGGAAAGTTCGTTCAATAGCGTGCTGGCCAAATACCCGGATCAGCCGCGCGCTTGGTATGGATTGGGCCTGGTGGCGCTGCTGGACCACGACGGTCCGCGCGCAAAAGAAATTTTCGGAAGATTAACGGCCGGAGAACATGCGGCGACGCAGGACCCCCTGGTGCTGGCGTGGTCCCACGTGTACCTCGGCCGGATTTACGATGATGAAGGACAGTTGGACAAATCGAAGACAGAATATCAGGCGGCACTCACGGTACAGGGGGCCCCGGCCCAGGCGCAGCAGGAAGCCCAAAAGGGGCTGGGCGATCTGGATCTGAGGAAACCCGTGGAGAGACCCTGACCGGAAAGAAAGAAGGAGAAGGAAAATGAAACGGACTAAGATGGAATTGGGAATTGCATTAATCCTGGGGATTCTGTTGATAGGAGGAAAGATCGCCTCGGCGCAAATGCCAACTGCACAACAGCCAACCCCGCCAACGCAGGCGGACAAGCCGCCCGTGCCGAACACCACGCTAACGCTGGATGCCACGCCTCCGCCGGTGAACGCCGAGGAAGATGCGGCGATGAAGACGTTCCGGGACGCGCCCGTTACCGACCCGGCGAAGAAGAATCAACTTGCGGAAGACTTTTTGCAGAAGTATCCCCAGAGCCGCTATCGCGCGGAACTGTATGGCTGGCTAGTGAAGGGCTACTTTGGGGCCAATGATATTGACAAGATGGAAGCGGCGGCAGATAAGGAACTGGCGATTGAGCCTAGCGACGCCACGACGCTGGCCCTCCTGGGCCAGACGCTGCCCCGCGCTATGAGCGGGAGCATGAGTGAGGCGGATAGACAAAAGCGTCTGGAAAAAGCGGAACAGTACTCGAAGAGAGCGCTGGACGTGATTCCGACGATTTCGAAGCCGGCGAACCTTACTGACGATCAATTCACCGCCGCAAAGAATCAAACAAGCGCGATGGCCTACAGCGGGCTGGGTGTGGTGGCATTCCGCCGCGGGAAGTATGCAGATGCCATTACAAATCTAGATCAGTCCGTAAAGATTGACCCAAGCCCCGATCCAGTGAATTACTTCATATTGGGGATTTCCAATGAAAAGAGTTCGCATTTCGACGATGCGATCGCGGCCTTCACGAAGTGTGCCGGCATTCCCGGAGGAATGCAGGACAGGTGCAAGTCGGGGGCCGAGGAAGCGAAGAAGCTATCGGCAACGCAACTCAGCACGCCGAAATAAAAGGGCCCCTGCCGCGGAAGGTCGGGAGTCAAGGTGATGAACCGCGGGGAAGATGAACAACTGCAGGAGAAACTGGGCTACGCGTTCCGTGACCCTGAATTGCTGGACCGCGCACTGACGCACAGTTCAGCGGTGCCAGAGTTGCGCAGCGCCCGAGGCGAAGAGATTTCCTTTAGCGGCTCGGCGGTGCAAGACAACGAACGGCTGGAGTTCCTGGGCGATGCGGTGTTGGAGCTGCTGACCAGCGAATACCTGCTGGCGAATTTTCCGGAATGGTCAGAGGGGCAGCTTTCCAAGAGCCGGGCGCGCATCGTGAATGCACATTCATTAGAAGCGGCGGCGCGCGGGTTGGGGATTGGAGAACACCTGCGGCTGGGACGCGGCGAGGAAAAAACCGGCGGACGGGAAAAGCCGGCGCTGCTGGCGGATGCGTTTGAAGCAGTGGTGGCGGCGATGTATCTGGACGGCGGGCTGGAACCCGTGAGAGCTTTGCTGAAGCGGACGGTATTCCAGTTGGCGCTGGAAAGCGGCGAGCGCATTTCCGAATCCGATCGAAAGAGCGCCTTGCAGGAATTCTTGCAGGGCAGGGGAGAACAACCAGCGGAATACCGGCTGGCCGGGGAAACGGGGCCGGATCACCAGAAAACATTTCTGGTGGAAGTGTGGGTAAAGGGTGAATGCCTGGCAAACGCCGAGGGCAGCACGAAGAAGGAAGCGGAACAGCGGGCCGCGCGCAGCGCGCTGGAGAGGCTGCAACAAGTGGAAGTGAATGCCAGCGAAGAGGTGGAACCGAATGCCGGATGAAACGCTCCCGCCGGAGAAATCCGCTCTGGTGACCCTCGGGGAAACGGCGGCGGAAGGGACAGCTTCGCCCGAAATGCTGGGTCAGGCGGCGCCGGGCGAAACAGCTCCTGAAGAGCCGCACGAAGCGGAAACGAACCACACAACATTTTCCGAATATCTTGAATCGCTGCTGGTAACGGTAATTCTGGCGCTTTTTGGCACGAGTTTTGTGGTGCAGGCGTTCAAGATTCCATCGCAATCGATGGAACGGACGCTGTTAGTGGGCGATCACCTGCTGGTGAACAAATTCATTTTTGGCGGGCGCGGGGCGTGGTACGACAAGTTCCTGCCCTACAGGGCACTGGAACGCGGAGACATAATCGTCTTCAAATACCCATACCAGGATCATCCGCACTACGTGAAGCGCGTGATCGGATTGCCGGGCGAACACCTGAAGATGGTGGACCAGCAGGTGTACATCAATGGAAAGCTATTGAATGAGCCGTACGTGGTGCACGATCCGGGATCGGGATACGATCCGCTGAACTATTCATTCCCGCCGGTGGGCAACCAGATTTACGTGTCGCCGGTAATTCCCGAATGGGCGCACGAAATCCACAAATACATCCAGGGAGATGAGCTGGTGATTCCGTCAGGAAAATATTTCGCAATGGGCGATAACCGGGATCACAGCGCGGACAGCCGCTACTGGGGATTCGTGGACCGCGACGCGATCATGGGTAGGCCCTTCCTGATCTACTGGTCCGTGGAGGCCAACAGCAGCGATTACAGCGACACTTCGTTCGTGCAGAGAATTATCGGAGTGTTCGAAACGCTTCTGCACCTTCCGTCGCGGACGCGTTGGAGCCGGATGCTGCATACCGTGCATTGAGCGGGGCGAGCAATTCTTCTGGGGGAGACTCTGCAACAGGTCTACACTAGTCCGTGATTCTTTGAGGGACTCCCATCTCCATGAGGCAAACCCGGAAATACGTAAAAATTGTGGCGTGGGTAGTGGCGCTGCTGATTGCGGCACAGGTGGGCGTGTTCCTTGTGGCGCGCGCGCACCGCATGCATGGTTACCTGATCGCACGCCTGGAGAGGGCGTTTGGGAGGCCGGTGGAGGTTGGCCATTTTTCGGCACAGATCCTGCCGATTCCCGAAGTGGATGCGGATGAGGTCACAATTGGCGAGGAGCCCGCGTTCGGCCACGAGTACTTCCTGCGAGCGGAGCACATGACCGCAAGCCTGCGGTGGATCGGGCTGCTGCGCGGGAATTTCGAATTTGGGACGATGTCGCTGATCAGGCCGAGCCTGATCCTGGTGCGCAACGAGCAAGGGCGGTGGAACCTGGAAGACTGGCTGCCGCCTGTGAATGCGAAACCGGGAAATGCAGCAATACCCTATGGGCCGCAACAACTGGCGAAAGCCACAAATCACCTGCAGAAGATTGAATTCGATGAAGGCCGCGTGAACTTCAAGTACGGCGAAGAGAAAAGGCCGTTCGCCTTCACGGCTGTATCCGGAAGCGTGGAGCAAGTTTCTCCGGGACGCTGGCAATTGCGGCTGGAAGCACAGCCCTGGCGAAGCGGGGTGGCGCTGCAATCCACGGGGATATTGCAAGTGCGCGGAGACGTGGCGGGGACATCGGCACGACTGCAGCCAGCACGGCTCCAGTTGCATTGGGCTAGGGTGTCGATTGCGGATTTGTTCCGGCTGGCAACAGGGAATGATCCAGGGGTGCGCGGGGAGTTCGCGTTGGACGGGAACGCCAGCGTTGGCAAAGGGAATCCAGGCGATGCCACCGCGGGGCCCTGGCAGTTTGACCTGCAAGCGCGCGCAACCCAGATTCACCGCTGGGACCTTACCGAACGCAGCGACAATCCACGCGTCAATCTCAGATTGAAAGGGAATTGGAACCTTGTTGGAGGCAAGGGGCGCGCGGAGGCGGTGTCCATCGAATTGCCGGGATCGCGGATGCAAGGTACCGCCGAGCTACAAATTGCGGAGCCGCTTACATGGACCATGCGAATTAACCGCGCCGGCGTGCAGGCGGCGGACGTTCTGGCGTGGTACCGAGCGTTTCAACCTGACGTAGCTGAAGAAGTGGCGGTGGACGATTTTTTCACTGGAGAAGCGGCCGTGCACGGATGGCCGCTGCGGTGGGAAGAGATGCGCATCGCCAGTGCGGATGGGAGCTTGCAGCTTCCTGGATTCCAGACTCCCGTGCGGATTGGGGAGGTGCATGGAGGAATGCGCGGAGAGAAATTCAGCGTCGAGCCGGTGCACCTGACGTTCGGACCACCTGCCAGGCAAGCCGCGAGCGCGTCTAAAATGGAGAAGTCCGGAGCTAAGGTAAAAACAGAGGCGGGGACGGCGAACGGTGCCGATTTGCGATTGGTGGAGGACTTTGGCTCGGGCCAAGGTGATCTGCGGATCGAGGGGCGAGTGGAGGAAGTGCAAAATGTTTTCAAGGCAGCGGCGGCGTTGGGGCACACCTTGAATCACGGCTGGGAACTGAGCGGAGGCATGGCCACGGCGATGGATTTGAGTTGGAAGAAGGGGTTTCAGGCGCGGCAGTGGAGCGGCACGGTGGAGTTGAAAAAAGCGGAGATGCAGGTGGCCGGATTGAACCAGCCGCTCAACCTGGATGAGGTATCTGTTGAATGGAAAAATGGGCAGCGCGCGGCAACGATTGCGCGTGCCGGAGCGTTTGGAGCAACGTGGTCGGGCGGAGTTCGGGAAGCATCGTCGAAGAACGCGACTGGCGGGGGCGACTGGGGATTCCGTTTGCACGCGGATCGATTGGATGCGACGGAACTTGACCGCTGGTTTGGGCCCAGGGCGAGGCCGAACTGGTTGCAGCGGCTGCTGACGTCGTTGCTGGAAAAAAACAATACAGAGGCGAAACCCAGTGAACTTTTGCGAAGGATCTCTGCAGAAGGCGAATTGACCGCGGACAGTGTCACGATTGAAAGAGTGAAATTGAAAAAAGTGAAGGCAAATCTGGCGTTTCATGACCTTCACCTGGATGTAAGCGACGCGGAGGCACAGTGGGCCGGGGGCGTGGTGCAGGGCGGAATGCAGGCTGTGTTTTCGGCTTCGCCAAGATATACCATCGCGACGGGATTTGACGGCGTGAACCTCATGCTGCTGCCCTGGGCCCAGCGTTGGACTGAGCGCTGGGTGGGCTTGGCGACGGGCACACTTCAATTGACGACCAAGGGCGTGGGCCGGGACGAATTACTGCAAGGGTTGCAGGGCCATGGAGAAGTAAAGTTGAAGGGCGTCGAATTTCGCGGCTGGGATGTTGCCGCCAGCATGGAGGCGGGTGCGCCGCGCCTGGGATCGTCTCGTTGGAAGAACGGTGAAGGAGAGTTTGAGATTAAGAACCGCGTGTTGAGTTTTAATGGGATTCGCCTGGAAGGTTTGAAAGAGCCCATGGAACTTGAGGGGACTCTGAGCTTTGGGCAAGAGGCGAAAATCACAATCGCGGAGGTTGACCAACGAGAGCACAAAGCGAAGGGAATCCCGGCCGCGCGGAGTTTTCAAATGAGCGGAACGGCGGATGCCCTGCGAGTGCGCATTGAGCCGGCAGCGGTGGCGCAAGTTAAGCCATGAAGGGATTGGTTCCAAAACCACTAGTGATTCAGGAGATTCCCATGAAGCGATTGCTGTTGTGCTTGAGCTTGCTGACTCTATTCGCGGTGCAACGGGGAGCGGCGCAGGAAAATTTCACGCTTGAGCAAGTTCTGAGCGCACCGTTTCCCGCGAATCTGGTGGCGTCGAAAACCGGCGAACGGCTGGCGTGGACCCTGAATGAGCGAGGCCACAACAATATCTGGGTGGCGGAAGGCCCGAACTTCGCGGCACGCCGGCTAACGGCGTACAACGAAGACGACGGCGGCGAGCTTTCCCATGTGCAATTCACGCCCGATGGCGGCACTGTTATTTACGTGCGAGGCGAAGGAAAGAACGGAGCGGGGCAGTACGCGAACCCGACGAGCAACCCGGCTGGGGCGGAGCAGGCCGTGTGGACGATTCCGTGGAGTGGCGGGGAACCCACAAAGATTGATGCGGGGAGTTCACCGCGGCTTTCGGCGCAGGGGAAAATTGTTTATGCGAAGGACAGTCAGATCTGGATTTCGAGTACGGCGGCGGGAGAGAAGCCGAAAGAAGTTGTGGCGCGCGGGAAAAATGAGCCGGTGGCGTGGTCACCGGATGGAACGAAGCTGCTATTTATTTCGCGGCGCGCGGATCATGGCTTCGTGGGGATTTATGATGCGAAGGCGCAGACGGTGAACTACATCGCGCCGACGGTGGATTGGGACATTGACCCGGTGTGGTCGCTGGACGGAAGGCGAGTGGCGTACGCGCGCGTGCCGAGCCAGGCACGTGATGCGGAGGAGCGCTATTTCAGCGAACCGGACCGCACGACGGCGTGGGCGATCTGGGTGGCGGACGCGGAAAGTGGAAGTGCGCGGGAGATTTGGCACAGTGGAACGTCGCTGCAGTCGTCGTATCCAGAGATGGCGGAGGATACGGGAGGCGGCGTGCTGAATTGGGCGGCGGAAAATCGCATTGTGTTTGCGAGCGAGGAGGACGGCTGGCAGCATCTGTATGCAATTCCCGCGGACGGCGGCGCAACGAAATTGCTGACACCGGGAAATTGCGAGGTGGAGCAGTGGTCTTTTTCGGAAGATCGGCGCGCGATTCTGTTCAATTCCAATTGCGAAGATGTGGACCGGCGTCATTTGTGGCAAGTTAGTGTCACCGGAGGCGCGCCGGAGGCAATCACCCGGGGGGACAGCATCCAATGGGGCGGAGTCTTTCTAAGCAGTGCTCAACGAGTGGCTTATCTTTCATCGGACGCGAAACACACCGGGCGGGCGTTTGTGCGCGAGATCGCGAAGGATGCGAAGCCCATTGCGCTGGCGCCACAAACGGTTCCCGCGGATTTTCCGGCCGAGCAACTCGTGACGCCGCAGCAGGTGATTTTCAAATCAGGAGATGGGCTGGAGATTCACGGGCAATTGTTTGTGCCGCGGAACTTCAAGGTGGGAGAGAAGCGTCCGGCGCTGCTCTTTTTCCACGGCGGACCGCCGCGGCAGATGCTCCTTGGCTGGCATTACATGTATTACTACTCGAATGCCTATGGAATGAATCAGTACCTGGCGAATCGCGGCTACATTGTGCTTTCCGTGAATTACCGCGACGGCATCGGTTACGGGCGGGCGTTCCGCGAGGCCACGAAACGTGGGCCGAAGGGAGCAAGCGAGTATCAGGATGTAGTGGCGGCCGGAAAATACCTGGCATCACGCAGCGATGTCGACAGCAAGCGTATTGGATTGTGGGGCGGAAGCTACGGTGGATATCTAACGGCTTTGGGACTGGCCCGCAACTCCGATTTGTTCGTGGCGGGCGTGGATATGCACGGCGTGCACGATTGGGCCGCCGAAATCTGGGATGACAAATACGTTACGCCGCAGTGGACCAAAGTGCCGCACGATTCTTCGCCGGTGGCGTTCGTGGATACGTGGAAATCGCCGGTGTTATTCATTCACGGGGACGACGACCGCAACGTGGAATTTTCGCAGACGGTGGACTTGATTGCTCGGCTGCGGACTAGGGGCGTGCACCTGGAACAACTTGTGTTTCCGGATGAGATCCACGATTTTCTGCTCCACCGGCACTGGGTGGAAGCGTACCGGGCCGGGAGCGAGTTTTTTGAGCGGCAGCTCGGCGGAGAGAAGAAATAGTGGCGGGACGAAGCAAGAACGTTACATGGCGGGTGGCGAGTTGCCTGGCACTGCCACTGTTGGCGGGGTGGGTTGGCGCGGCTGGCGGAGACCAGCGCGTGGTGCTGCTGCCGCGGTTGCAGGTGGGGCAAACGATCAAGTACGACGTACACGGGCACGTGCAACGGGGTGTGAGAACGGAGAGCCGCGTCGCGACGATGCTGCATCCGGGTGACGTGCAGCGCGACGTGGCAACTCCACTGGTGTTTACCGCAAGCGAGATGCACGTCGAGAACGGAAGGCCGGTGGTGGCGGCGCACGCGGAGTTCGATGCGGGCGACAATGAATCCGCGGAAAGAGGCGCTCCGGCAAACGCAAACGTGAAATTCCTGATTGCCGGGGATGGCCAAGTGCCGAAGGCAGAAGGCTTGGACGATGTCGCTCCGGAAATGCAGCTAGCGTGGGAATTCTGGCTGTCGCGGTTTGCGTTTGGGTGGACACTGCCGGCGGATGGCGCGAAGCCGGGGGACAAATGGAAATCCGAAGTGCCGGAGAGATCGCCTTCGCCCATCGCCAATCTGGTGTGGGAGTCGGAAACGACTTACGTGGGGAATGACAAGTGCCCGCTGATTGCGTCGGAAACTTGCGCGAGTTTTTTGACGCGAGCGACGCTGAAGCAGAAATCGTCCACGAAGGATGCAACGCCGGAAGATTACCGGCTGAACCAATTGCGCACATCGGGGACCGCGAAGGGCACGGACGAGATTGTCACGTACATTTCGTTGAAGAGCGGGCTGGTGATGCGGGCGACGGAAGAAACGCAGCAGTCCATGGATGTGACGATTGCGAAGGCGGATGGATCGAACGGCGTGCATTATGCGATTGAGGCGAGCAGTAAGTTTGAGACGCTATTGGTGACGGGGAACGATAGCCTGGGGAAATAGAGATGCAGAGAAGGAACAAAGCTAAGAAGTATAAAAGTGAAAGAGTATAAAAGTAAAAGAGTGAAAAGGCGCAACACCGATAGAGCTTTTTTGGATCAGATATCCAGCAAGGTTTGAAACTGAGGTAGGCCTTCGCACAACTTCTGCAGCTTTTCCTGAATTCTGGGAGTTAATCCGATAAATTCGAACCCGTGGAGCGTGCCCTGCTCGCGCCTGACGATCGCCATGATGCGCTCGCCGGCGATGAAGGAGAGTTGCACCTCTTCTCCCACGGTCAATTTGCCCATGATGGCGGCGGACAAACCGCTTTCGCTGATCTCAAACGTCGTGCCGTCCTGGTAAGTGCCGTCCTTGCGCGCGACGTAGAGCGGTTGGATATGGCGGTGGCGCTGATGTCTTCGCCGCTCGGCACCGGTTGGTGTTTGCGGAGGCTGTACGGTCTTGCTCTCTGTTTTCATGTTCCAGCTCGTAGTTCGCGCACGTGGAGCTCAGTTAGCTCAATAGGTGGGAATCGGAGTCTGCCGGAGAGGGTCCGGAACGGCGGGGCTTGCAATTCCTACGATTCAACGTAGCAAACGGATGGGCGCGCGGCAATGGCCCGGCCGTTTGAATTAGCCAAAGGCTAACTTAGCGAGAGCTTGGCAGATAAGTTTTGTGTAGAGCCTAGACGTGGAAACTAACGGCAACTTGCCCTGGCTGCGACCTGTTCCAATTATTTGCTTTCGGCTTCGTGCGGAAGCTGGGGCGTTTCTTCCTTCAGGGTCGTGCCGCTGAGTTTCAGCGCCATCATGCGCGCTGCCAGATCTGCGATGCGCTGCGCGGCATCCTCGACACGAACGCCGCGAATGTGAATGTTAGAGATTAGGTTTCTGTCCGCATCGGTTTGTCCGGCGCGCGGTTGGTAGGCCATATAGGCGGAGAGACTTTCCGCGGTGGCGAGGCCGGGGCGCTCTCCGATTAAAAGGACGAGTACGCGCGGGGCGAGCAGGTCGCCAATGGCGTTTATGATGCCGACTCGGCAATAGCGCACGGAGAAGGATTGGCCCACCGACCAACCACGCGCACTGGCCTGCTGCTGCAGTAACGGAAAGAGAGTGGGTACCTGCGCGGAGAGCGCGGCGCCTGACAGGCCATCGCCTATTACAATCTGAAAATCGGGCGCTTTGGGGCAGCTTTGACTCACAAGCGTTCTTGCAGCGTCGCTGAGTTTGCGGCCAAAATCGGGGCGTAGCAAAAACTGCGATTTCGATTCGGCCTGGCTGGAAACCTGGAATAGGTTCCACTGCGCGACGAAGGCGGGCGGGAAATCCTTTTGCAGGTCGAACTCGGTCCAGAAGGCATCCACGGCGCTGGCGTGGGCGCTGCGAAGGTCGAGTTCCATTTGCGTGGAGTAGGCTGCGCCCCGCTCGACGAAAATGCGCGCGGGTGTGCGGGAGCGGATTTTCCGGATGATGTCCGGCCACGCGGGAGGGAGGGAGAGATTGTGGTCGTCGCTCATATCTTCAGCTCAGACCTGCGAGGCGGGTGACGATAGCACGCCTTCCAGGCCGTGCAAGAGTTTCTGCCGTTTGCCTGCGTCCAGCGCCACGGGCTGGGCGTCGCGGTAGATGCCGGTGTGTTCCAGCCACTGGAGGAATTCCGGAGCGGGGCGTAGGCCAAAGATTTTGCGAACCGCCAGGGCGTCATGAAAGCTGGTGGACTGGTAGTTGAGCATGACGTCGTCCGAGCCGGGCACGCCCATGAAGTAGTTGCACCCGGCGGCGGCCAGCAAAAGCATGAGATTGTCCGCAGAATTCTGATCGGCGGCGGCGTGATTGGTGTAGCAGACGTCGCAGCCCATGGGCAGGCCCAGCAATTTGCCCATGAAATGATCTTCCAGGCCGGCGCGCACGATCTGGCGCTCGTCGAAAAGATATTCCGGGCCGATGAAACCGACGACGCTGTTGACGAGGAAGGGATCGAAGGCGCGGGCGACGGCGTAAGCGCGGGCTTCCAACGTCAGTTGGTCGACGCCGTGATGGGCTTCGGCGGAGAGGGCGCTGCCCTGGCCGGTTTCGAAGTACATCACGTTGTCGCCTGCCCATGGAATATTGCGGGCTCGGTGATGTTCGAGGACGCGCTCGCGGCCTTCGCGCAGCATGGAAAGATTGACGCCGAAGCTAGTGTTGGCGGACTGCGTTCCGGCGACGGACTGAAAGAGCAAATCGATGGGCGTGCCGTTTTCGAGGCACGCCAATTGCGTGGTGATGTGCGCCAGGCAGCAGGCTTGCGTGGGAATGGCGAAGGCCGTAATCAGGCGATCAAGCGCTCTTAGGATGTTCGCGACACCCGCGACGGAATCGGTGGCGGGATTTACGCCGATGACGGCGTCTCCGCAGCCGTAGAGCAAGCCGTCAAACGCGGCCAGCAAGATGCCGCCGATGTCGTCGGAAGGATGGTTGGGCTGCAGGCGAATGCCGAGGACGCCGCGCTCTCCCATGGTGTTGCGGCAGCGCGTGACGTTGCGAATTTTGCCTGCGGCGAGGACCAGGTCCTTGTTGCTCATCAGCTTCGCCGCGGCTGCGGCCATTTCTGGCGTGATGCCCCACTTTAGGGACTTCAGGTCAGCCTCGGTGGTTTGGCTGTCTAGGAGGAACTCGCGGAAACTGCCAACGGTCATGCTGCGGATGGGTTGGAACGCGGAAGAATCGTGGGATTCGAGAATCAGGCGGGAGACCTCGTCGGTTTCGGGGGGAATGACTGGATTGTTCAGCAACTCGATTAGCGGGACACCCGCCAGGGCGCTCTTTGCGGCAACCCGCTCTCGCTCGGAAGCGGCGGCGATTCCGGCGAGTTGATCGCCAGATTTTTCCTCATTGGCCTTCGCAAGGAGCTCACGAAGATTAGAGAAGTGGAAGTGCTGGTTCATAGCCGGTGCCATAGTATGGCTGGCTCCAGCCTTGAAGGAAAGTGGAGGTGGTTCGTGAATGAGTGAGAAGAGAAAACAACCCCAAGACCCACCCTCACACAACGAGGGTAAGGCACGCGCACCCGGCAACTTAAAATCGACAGGGCCGACGACGACGAATAGTATTAGCGCAAGGCGTATCGGCTAGAGGTCTTTCCAATTCTCAAAGCGGAGCTGCTCATGATATCCAAATTGCGGTTCTCACATTTCTGTGTTTTCAGCCTCGTGCTCTTTTTTCTGGGAGTTACATCCGCTGTGGCCCAGACCAGCCCCCCGACGAAACCAGCAAACGCTGACAACCCAGAACTTAAAACCCTATTTCTGGATGACCAACACGATCGGGGCGTTGAGCCTTTCACCACGCTTGACGAACACGGGAAACGAGTAGGGCCTAAAAAGCCCTGGCCCGTTCAACCCATGGAAACAATGGAAAAACGTGACCGCGAACGCAGAAACCGGGTACACCAACTGCTTGATGCAGGGAGCGTAAAGACCGATCAGGATTATTGGTTTGCGGCGTTGATATTCCAGCACGGCGAGAAGCCTGAGGATTATCTGCTAGCTCATGTCCTTGCTCTAACGGCGGCGTATAAGGGCAATCGGAACGGCCGGTGGCTCGCAGCGGCTTCTTTAGATCGCTACTTGTTGTCGATTTCACAGAAACAGGTATATGGCACGCAGTTCACCGGCAAAGCAGGTGACACAGTTCAGGCAGACTACGGAGCTGATCTCCTTGATGATACGCTGCGAGCCGCCTCGTGTGTCATCCCGCGTGAAATGCAACATAAGCAGTGGCTGGCATTCCAATCTGGACAGAGCGCGGACGTGAATACGACGCTGATTTCGTGCGTGATGGGTACCGATTGATTGTGCTCGGGCTTTGAACGCAAACGGGTGGAGTGCTCGATGAATGAGGAGAAAGAGTAGCCCGAGACCCGCCATCGAAAAACGAAGGGCACTCGGCACCCGGCTACAGATCCGCTTTGGCTTTGGAATAACTGCGAAGACTCAGAATGACAGCGAAAAGGAGGCTAATTATTCCAACCATCGCCCAGTTGTCCCAATGAAATGGTCCATTGAGTGGGACAGAATACTCACCCTTGAAAGCCCATCGGTAGGGTCCTGGCATCAAGGTGTACAGGTAGAGCGGAATACAAAGTAGCGTAGCCGCTAGGGCGATAGCGGCCGCAATTCGGCGAAGAAAGAATGTCAGAAGCATCGCCAATAGGAATAGGAGAGACCCGAGATCGGCCATATGGAACAACGGCCCTGTGAGGCGACCACCTCTAAACTCTGAATCGCCGAAGTTACCCAAACGAGCCAACAGCACGACTGTGCATGCGAGACAGCTAAGCGCCAAGTAACTCTTTTCCTTCAAAAAATTTTTCATCGAGCATTCCCGGCGAGTAACTCAATGACATCCTCTACTTGAATAGAATAGCCCAAATTGCTACGCATAACACGCATGGCCGGTGAATGCGCTAACCGAGAACTTGCCGGTCACTCAGCCATTTGACGGCTCTATGGCGATTTTGGGGACGCGGTATAATGGTGGTTTCGGCTGGCGGTGATGGGTCAGCAGGAGACGCTTGCTATGAATTTCAGGCTGCACAGTTCGTACCAGCCGCGGGGGGACCAGCCTGCCGCGATTGAGCAGCTTACGCGCGGGTTGAAGGCGGGGGAGAAGCACCAGGTGCTGCTGGGGGTGACGGGTTCGGGCAAGACGTTCACGATGGCGAAAGTGATCGAGGAAGCGAACCGGCCAGCGCTGGTGCTGGCGCATAACAAAACGCTGGCGGCGCAGCTCTATCACGAGTTCAAGCACTTCTTTCCGGAAAACGCGGTGGAATATTTCGTGAGCTACTACGATTTCTACCAGCCGGAAGCGTATGTGCCCTCCGCGGATATCTACATTGACAAAGAGGCGACTATCAACGACGAGCTGGACAAGCTGCGCATGAGCGCGACGCGGTCGCTGTTTGAGCGGCGCGACGTGGTGATTGTGGCGTCGGTATCGTGCATCTACGGAATCGGCTCGCCGGAAGCGTATTACGGGATGCTGGTGATGCTGGAAAAGGGGCAGCAGACTTCGCGGGAGGCGCTGCTGCGGCGGTTCGTGGATATCCAGTACGAACGCAGCGAAGACTTGCGGCGAGGAACGTTTCGCGTGCGCGGCGACATCATCGAGATATATCCGACGTATGAAGACCAGGGCTACCGGATCGAAATGTGGGGCGACCAGATTGATACGCTACGGCAGATTGACCCGCTGACGGGGGAAATCCGCGCGGGGCAGGAAGATATTGGGCGCGTGCCGATCTACCCGAAGACGCATTACGTGATGCCGCAGGCGCAGCGCGACCGCGCGATTGTGACCATCCAGGAAGAGCTGGGCTGGTGGAAGAAGGAGCTGGAGAGGCAAAACAAATTCGTGGAGGCGCAACGCGTGGTGCAGCGCACGATGTTTGACATCGAGATGATGCGCACGATCGGCTACTGCCACGGCGTGGAAAATTATTCGCGGCACCTGAGCGGGCGTTTGCCGGGAGAAGCGCCGCCAACGCTGCTGGACTATGTGCCGCAGGATTATTTGCTGTTTGTGGATGAGGCGCACGTATCCATTCCGCAGGTGGGCGGGATGTCGCATGGCGACAGATCGCGGAAGCAGACGCTGGTGGATTATGGATTTCGCATGCCCTCGGCGCTGGATAACCGGCCGCTGACGTTTGAGGAGTTTGAGCACCGCATGAATCAGGTGATTTACGTTTCGGCGACGCCGGGGCATTACGAATTGACGCGGTCCGGAGGCGTGGTGGTGGAGCAGGTGATCCGGCCAACGGGGTTGATTGACCCGGAGGTGGAAGTGCGTCCGGTGAAAGGCCAGGTGGACGACCTGCTGGAGGAGATACGATTGCGCGCGGAGAAAAATGAGCGCGTGCTGGTGACGACGTTGACGAAGCGCATGGCGGAAGACTTGAGCGAATATTTTTCGGAGATTGGCGTGCGCTGCCGGTATCTGCACTCGGAAGTGGAGACGCTGGACCGCATCAAGATTCTGCGGGATTTGCGCAAGGGCGAGTTTGACGTGCTGATCGGGATTAATTTGCTGCGCGAGGGATTGGATTTGCCGGAAGTGTCGCTGGTGGCGATTCTGGATGCGGACAAGGAAGGCTATCTGCGGAGCACGACTTCGCTGATCCAGACCATGGGGCGATGCGCGCGGCACATTTCCGGGAAAGCGATTCTGTATGCGGACCGGCGAACGAAATCCATGAACGAGGCGATTGGCGAAACCTACAGGCGGCGGGCGAAACAGTTGGAGTACAACAAAGAAAACAACATCACGCCGCAATCCATTGTGAAGGGCGTGGACATGGAGCTGGCGCACATTGTGGAGGCCGACTACGTGACCGTGCCACTGGATGCGGTGGAATTGGATGCGGCTGCGGCGAATATTCATTCGGAGGAACAGCTTGCGGAGATGCTGGTGAAACTGGAAACGCAGATGCGGGAAGCGGCGAAGAAGTTTGAGTTTGAGAAGGCGGCGCAGTTGCGGGACAGGATAAAGAGTTTGAAGCAGCAGGATTTGGCAGGGATGTTTGGGAAGGAAACGGGAGAAGGCGCTGGCGACAGGTCAGCTTGAAGTTTAAGGTTGAGGAGCGATCCCTCCACTCCGGGACGGCCAAAGCCGCCGTCCCTCCGGTCGGGATGACACATCTAGGAACGTGGGTTGAGGTGAATCAACTCTTACGGCGGCGGAGTTCATCTAGGGAATAGAAGGTGCCGCGCCAGGTGATGCCGCCCTGGCGCAAGGTGATAAAGGTGGAGCGCAGGAGCATGTAATTGAAGATGAGCGCGCCAAGCGGGAGCGTGAGGCAATACAGCGGGGAAACGCGCATGACGATGTCCACGCCGATGTGGAAGGAAAGAGCGATGAGAACCGCGATGCTGGCGAAGGCGCGAACCCAGCCATGGCCAAAGAAAATGCCGAAGAAGGGAAGTACATTGAGTGCGAGGACACCGAAGGATTGCACGGCAACCCGCGGGCCGCTGAATTGAGCGTTGGCGAAGAAATTTTTCTCTACGCCACGAATCAGGTTGCCGATACCTGCGTGCCAGCGCACGGAAACAAAATCCTGCGCCACGGCAACGCCCGAGCGCAAACCGCCCATCTTGATTATCTTGCCGAGCATGACGTCGTCAATCACTTCCATGGCCAGGCGGCGGTGAGTGCCGCAGGCTTCATAAGCGGTGCGTTTCACCATCTGAAAAGTGCCCACGCCAACATAAGCGCGCGAATGTGGATTGCCGACCTGGTGCGGGTCGATGGCCATCATAAAAGAGAGGCCGAAAAATGAGATGAACACTTTTTCCCAGAAGCCGACCATGACGACGTCGCCGAAGAGAGTGAGATGGTCAAGCTGGCGATCGCGCACGAGAGACACAGCGCGGCGCAGCGTATCCGGTTTGAAGCGCACATCGGCATCGGTGAAGAGGAGCCAATCGCCGGTGGAGGCTTCGTAGGCCTTTTGGAGGGCGTGGGGCTTGCCGAGCCAGCCTTTAGGAAGTTCGCTGATATGGACGACGCGCAGGCGGTCGTGAGTGGCGGCGAAATCATCAAGGATACGTGAGGTGGCATCACGAGAACGGTCGTCCACGGCAATGATTTCGAGGTGTGGATAATCGAGTTCGATGAGAGTGGCGAGGGCAGCGGGGAGTTTCTCCTCTTCATCGCGAGCTGCGAAAATCAGCGAAATGCGCGCGCAATCGGCGTCTTTCGCGGGGGCATAGCTTTTAAGCCACGGCAAGCGCACGGCGCCATAGGCCACGCGCAAGCCATAGGTGAGCCACAGGAACGCGATGAGTCCGAACAGGATGAGCCAGAAGAGGTGCATGCGGATTGGAGTCGAAAGCCAGCCTCAGGTTATGCTAGCACGGATGCCAAAGAGCATTTCCATCGTGGGAGCGGGGCGTGTGGGCCGCGCGTTGGGGCGGCGGCTGCGGGAATTGGGCTGGAGGATCGGAGTGGTTGCGGCGAGGACGGAAGCCAGCGCGCGGAAGGCCGTACGATTTATTGGGGAAGGGCAGCCGCAGGCAGGAGTCACGCGGCAGATTTTCGGCAGCAAAACGATACTGGTGAGTGTGCCGGACGATGTGATCGCCAGCGTAGCGGATGAACTGGCGCGAATGGGCGGGGAAGAACTCCGCGGCAAGGTTGTGCTGCACACAAGCGGGGCGCTGAATTCCGGAGTGCTGCAATCGGTGAGGGCATGCGGCGCGGCTGCTGCTTCCATGCATCCTTTGCAAACGTTCAGCGGCGTTGGCGTGCCTCCGCTGGAAGGCAAAGTTTTCGGGATTGAAGGCGACGAGGTCGCGGTGCGCATGGCACGAAAAATCGCGCGCGAGCTCGGCGGAACTCCGGTGAGCATCGCGGCGGAAATGAAGCCGCTGTATCACGCTGCCGGGGTGTTTGCAGCGGGGCATGTGCTGGCGCTGGAAGAGGCGGGAGTGCAGATGCTGATGAAGGCGGGGATGAAGAGACGAGAAGCAACGCGGGCCCTGCTGGCACTTTCGCGACAGGTGCTTGATCACTACGAAAAGCTGGGGCCGGGCAAGGCGTGGACCGGGCCACTGGCGCGCGGCGATTATGGCGTGGTAGCCGGGCATGAAGAGGCTTTACAACAATTCGCCCCGGAATTTTTGGAAGCGTACCAGGCGGTGAGCCGGCTGGCGGCACATGTGCTGGCGCACGATACGGCGAGCATGGTGAATGAACTTGAAGTGATTTCCGTTGCAACAGAGCAATCATCGAAAATCAAAGGGGGCCAGGTTTGACGCGACTTCAAATACCCATACAGAGCACTATCTTGAAAAACGGATTGCGCGTGGTGATTGCGCCGGACGCGACCGCGCCGGTGGTAACCATCGGGGTCTACTACAAAATCGGATTCCGCCTGGAGCCACAGGGGCGCAGCGGGTTCGCGCACTTATTCGAGCACATGATGTTCCAAGGCTCGGAACACGCGCCGAAGATGCAGCACATCAAGTTGATCAATTCGAGCGGCGGCATGCTGAACGGCTCGACGATGTACGACGTGACGAATTATTACGAAGCGGTGCCTTCCAATGCGCTGGAACGAGTGCTGTGGCTGGAGGCGGACCGCATGCGCGCGCTGAAAGTGGACGACGAGAATCTACGCAATCAGCGCGACGTGGTGAAAGAGGAGGTGCGCGTCAACGTGCTCAACCAGCCTTATGGCGGTTTTCCGTGGCTGGACATGCCGCCAGTGGCGTTCCGCAACTGGGCAAATGCCCACAATTTCTATGGAGATTTTGCGGACCTGGACGCCGCGAGCCTGGCGGATGTGCAGAAGTTTTTCCGGACATACTACGTGCCGAACAACGCGGTGCTGTTAATTCTGGGCGACGTGAAACCGGAAGAGGGATTCGCGCTGGCGGAAAAGTATTTCGCGCCGATTCCAGCTGGGGCGGCGCCGCCGTTCGCCGATGCAACGGAGCCGCCGCAGAAAGAGGAGCGGCGGGGGCAAGTCGAAGAAAAATTCGGGACGCTGCCGGCGATGGCCATCGGGTATGTGCTTCCGGAGCGGCGAACCCCGGAGTGGTTCTCCATGGCGCTGCTGGACCAGGCGCTGCACGGCGGTCGCGCCGGACGCATCTACCGCGAGTTGGTTCTCGAAAAACAGATTGCCGTGGAGGCGGACGGTGGAATCGACGATTTGTTCGGCTCTCATGGGCCGTCACAAATGACGACGCGGATCTTGCACAAACCAGAATATTCCGCTGAGGCGACGCTGGCGGCATTTGACGCGGTGATGCGCGAGGTGCAGGAAAAAGGCATCAGCGAAGACGAATTGCAGCAGCTTAAGGTGAAATGGCGCTCGGATTACTACGCGACGCTGGAAGGTGGACGCGGCGGGAGCATGCCGCGCTATGGGCTGATGCACTTGCTGGCGTGCTTCACCCTGTTCGACAATGAGCCGCAACTGGTGAACACAATTCTGGGCAGCTTCCTTGGAGTGAAACGCGAGGAGATCCAGCGCGTTGCCCAGAAATATCTGCGGCCGGGAAACCGCGCGATCGTGTTCCGCACGCCGGTGAAGAGCGAGGCAAAGGAGGCCGCGTAATGGCCACGAGGACGACAGAAGTGCCCACGTTGGTGCCGGCGCTCACAACGGAGCGCCCCGTTACGTGGCCGAAGCGGACTCGATCGCGATTGGCGAATGGACTTGATGTGGTGTTGGCGGAAGCGCATTCGATTCCGAAATTTCACGGAGAGCTTTATTTTCGCGCGGGGAACGCGCTGGTGGCCGATCGCGCGCCCAGTCTGGCAGAAATGACGGCGACCGCTGTGCGCACGGGAACGGCGAAACACGCAAGCCGGGAGATCGAAGAGGACCTGCGGCGGCTGGGCGCGGACTTAGGAACAAGTGCAGGGCAGGATACCAGCGCGATTTCGTTTGCCGGACTGAGTGAATTCGGGAAACCTCTGCTCAAATTGGTGAACGAATTGGTACGCGAGGCTGCGTTTCCGGAAGCGGAGTTCGAGCGGGAACGGCGGCAGAAGTTAGAGGAAGTGAAGCTGGAGAGAACATCGCCGGGCTTCCTGGCCGGGGAAAGGCTGCGCAAAGTGCTGTTTGGAGCACACCCGTATGCGCAGATCTCTCCCAGCGAAGGGCAGGTGGCGGCGTATAAGCGCGCGGATTTGCAAGATGTATATCGCGAGATTTATACGCCGGAAAATGGGTTGCTGATGCTGGTGGGCGATTTTGATCCGGTAGCGATGCTGAAGATGGTCGAAGACGTGTTTGGCGGCTGGACCGGGAAGAAACCGGTGGAGAAAGAGCCCCCGGCGCCGCCGAGGCCGCACGGGCGGCGAGTGTACCTGGTGCACAACCCGGGATCCGTGCAGACGCAAATCCTGGCGGGCTGTCACGCGATCACGCGGAAACATCCGGACTGGTTGCGGCTGGTGCTGACGAACAGCTTGTACGGCGGGGCGTTCAATTCGCGGCTGGTGATGAATATCCGCGAGGACAAGGGGTACACCTACAGCCCGCGCAGTAGCGTATTGCCGCTTCGCCAGTACGGGTATTTCTCCATTTCGGCGGCGGTGCGCAACGACGTGGTGGCGGCTTCGTTAACGGAAATTTTCTATGAACTCGATAAGCTACGCTCCGTTACGGTTCCAGCGCCGGAACTTGCCGATGCACAGAACTACCTGACGGGCGTGTTTTCCATGGGGCTGGCGACGCAGGAGGGGCTGCTCTCGCAGTTCTCGGTGGTGGAGCTGAACGAGTTGCCCGCGGACTATCTGGAGACTTACCGCGACAAAATCCGGGCGGTGACATCCGAGGATTTACTGGAGACGGCACGAAAGTATTTTGATTCGGCGAATATGCAGATTGTGTTGGTGGGAGATCGGGCGCAGATCGAGGAGCAGGCGCGACTGTTCGGCGACATTGAAATCTATGACACACAAGGCAAAATGATTGGGTAACCTCAATGCGAATTGCGCCGTAGCGCGATTGTAGCGATTTATTCCGGCCGGAGGGGAACAGGGATTTCGAGCGAGCCGATGCGGGCATCCACGGCATCGCGAACACCGATGCGCAGCCAGGATGCATTTGCGGGAATCTCGACGGTTTGTTTTGCGCGGAATAGGCCGGTGCGTGCCTGGTCTGACGCCTCCGGGGAGATTGTGGGATCCCCGCTCCACGTGCGGCTAATCAGCAAGGTACTGTCGCTGTCATACGCGGCGTAGAGAAATTCCAATTTGGCATGACGCAGGCCGTCAGCGGTAATCCTATAGGTGACTTGTTTTCGCAAGAGCGCATAATCGAGTTCATACTCCTGCATCTTGACGGAGTCCCACTTTGTGAATTTCGCGAAAGGCGTGAACTGCGAAAGATCCTTGATCTGC
This sequence comes from Candidatus Acidiferrales bacterium, assembly GCA_963702915.1. Taxonomy (GTDB): domain Bacteria; phylum Acidobacteriota; class Terriglobia; order Acidiferrales; family UBA7541; genus Acidiferrum. The sequence goes on along the minus strand of OY969770.1, from coordinate 2,163,628 downwards.
TCCGGAGTCACATCGGCCGGGAAGCCAACTGTTTTGGCGTGGACGGAAAACAGGAGTTCGTGGCTAGGGGGCGCACCTCGCTCCATCGCGGCGTCCTCCTTTTCCAGCGGGGCCTGCGTTGCACGCTGCGCCAGTGTGGCGTCATCATCGGCAAAATAGTTCCGGCGATAGGACAGGTGCACATGCTTCCGCGCCACTTTGACGTAAATCTTTCTTAAGCGCCCGTCAAACTTTGTATTCGACGGCGAATAACTCAGTGTGTAGAAATTTGAGCCATCTTCCGCGGCCATGCGCAACGCCTGCTCAAAACCATTCGTCTCGTAAAACGCGTGCCCACCGGTGAATTCCGCGAGCTGGTCCATGGTGCTATGTTCCCCCATGAGTTGCAGCCAGAACTGTTTCCGGTCGTTCTCCAGCGAAGTAGCGTTGTACCTGCGGTTGTTCGACGCATCATAGCTTGGATTGGCCATAAGCCCGCGAATGTCAACCGGGTAAACGGCAATCTGATTCAGGGTGAGTTGGTCGGCCGCTTGTTTAAGTTCGGGGCTGAAATCCACGACGCGCGAAAAAGGATCAATGGGATCTCCGCCGGGCAAGACGCCCACGGGAAATGAGCCGGAGAGCCAGAACAGGTTCTTGCGGCCCGGCACGCCTTGGAGAAAACGCGAGATTTCAGCAAAGGCGTCCGCGGTCACTCCCAAGCGGCGCTGAAGAAAGTAGCTATCCCCGAGACCTTCGAGGTGTTTCAAGCGGGCCAGCATTTCCTGGGCCTCCGCAAAATTGGGCATGAGGCCGCTGTCCGCAATCGCCGTGCTGGCTGACACGGCAGGAGAGTTTGGAACGCCCTGCCCTGTGGATTGCGAAACAGCGCCTCGGCTGTCCATGGCGGCAAGCAGCTCCGCTTCACTGTCCGTCACGCCTTGCAAGAGGTGCAACTTATCGCTTAGAACGAAGATGGCGTAGCGGCTGCCGGGAGGCTTATGCATCAAGAACTTCTTGATGTCGCGGCGAGCGTTGTACTGGTCGGAAACGGGGGTATTAAGCACATCGAAAAGGATGACGTTGAGAGGAAGATCATCGCGCGCGCGGATGAGATTCAGAAACGTATTTGCGGGAAGTTTGGAAAGATCAAACGGCGGTTCCATGCGGGGGACAGATTCTCCCTCGCTTGTATGCGCTTCGAACGAAAGAATTTGCTGCAGGGCTCCGTTTTCGGTGACGGAAAAGTTCTCGCGTTTCAGCCCGGTGACTGGATGCTCTTTCGAGTCGGTCACGACCACATCGAAAAGTACCTGACGCACTTGAGTCTTGATGGTTGTTTGGGCCGGGGGATTGCGCTTTGCCTGCGCGGTTTGAGGTTTTGTTTGTGCGCCGGCGATATGGCAGACGAGCCACGATACAGCAATCAAGCTTGCGATCACAGCCGCCATTCGTTTGGAGCAAGTCACAGAACGGCCCCCCGCCTAAAACCTGCTTAAGATAGCAAAATCCCCGCACTATTGCTACAGCGTGGACGTAACCCGGGAAATATGCCTGCGGGGGCCGGGCTCACTCGAAAGGTATTGCATTAGGTACTTCACGAACTTATTATGGTGGCGTCATGGCTTCCCGGGAATATCGGATTATCCTCGCAGGATTCTTGCTGCTGGCCGTCGTTCTGATGCCCGGGTTGCTGTGCGCGAAGAAGAAGCCTCCGGCGCATCCGGTGAATTTGAATACGGCGACCAGCGAGGAGTTGCAATTGGTGCCGGGAATCGGACCATCAACGGCGGATAAGATTCTGCAGATGCGGAAGTCGTACGGCGCGTTCAAGAAGGTGGATGACCTGTTGGCGATCAAGGGAATTGGCCCGAAGCGAATGGAAAAGATGCGGAGGTATTTGACGGTGGGGAAAGTGCCGCCCGGGAAGACGGTCGCCACGAAACCGCCGGTGAAGAACAAACCCGACACGAACTCGTCAGGGAAGGACGACGAAGAGCAATAGCAAAAGTTAAATGATTACAGGCAAGCGTTGGTCTGTGGAGGCCATTTGACTAGAACGGATTTCTTTCTTGCTTCGCGGAAGCGGGAGGACGAAGTTGTTTGTGCCTTGCCGGGATGGGGTCCAGCGTGCTGGACTCCTACATTATTGAAAAACTGAGGGTCCTGGTTACAGGCGCTGGTGGGTGGGCTTGGGCGTGGAGAGTTGCAAGGGGACTTGGTCCGCAATGCGGATGCCATAGCCTTCCAGGGCGACGACCTTTTTTGGGTGATTCGTAAGGACGCGGATATCGGTCAGGCCCAGGTCAATCAGGATTTGCGCGCCGATGCCGCTTTCGTGCTGCACCATGCGCTGGCGCGCAGGCTCGCGATCGAGCTGCCCGCGCGAATGAAAATGGATTTGCGGGAGCGTCCCCGCAGTGTCTGGTGTGTCAATGCTGTAGCCGCGACCAGTGTGATGCAAATACAGAAAGACGCCGCGGCCCTCTTCGGCAATTTTTTCCAGGGAACGAGCCACAAGGTCGGGGCAATCACACGCGGTTGATCCAAAAACATCGCCGGTGAGGCAGTGGGAGTGAACGCGCACAAGCGGAGGCGTGGGACCGGCCAGTTCGCCGCGAACCAGCGCGATGTGCTGATCGTGGTCCACGTCGCTGGAGTAGGCGATCATGCGGAAATCGCCATAGCGGGTGGGCAGGATGGCTTCGGCTACGCGTCGAACGTAACGCTCATGTTGCATGCGGTAACGGATGAGGTCCGCGACGGTGAGCATCTTCAGGTTGTGCTCGCGGCAGAATTCGATGAGTTGAGGCACGCGGGCCATCGTGCCGTCCTCGTTCATGATTTCGCAGATGACGCCGGAAGGATTGAGGCCTGCGATTCGCGCCAGGTCCACGGAAGCTTCGGTTTGTCCGGCGCGAACGAGTACGCCGCCATTGCGCGCGCGCAGAGGGAACATATGGCCGGGGCGGGCCAGGTCCTGGGGGCGGGTCTTGGGGTCAATGGCGGTGAGGATGGTGATGGCGCGATCAGAGGCGCTGATGCCCGTGGTGACGCCGAGCTTGGCGTCAATGGCCTCGCAAAATGCGGTGCCATGCAACGAAGTGTTGATGGGAGACATGAGCGGGAGGTTGAGTTCTTCGCAACGCTGCTCGGTGAGCGCGAGGCAGATGAGGCCGCGGCCAAACTTGGCCATGTAGTTGATGGTCTCGGGAGTGATCTTTTCGGCAGCCAGGGTAAGGTCGCCCTCGTTTTCACGATCCTCATCGTCCACCAGGACGATCATGCGCCCCTGGCGAATTTCCTCGACCGCTTCTTCAACCGTGCAAAAAGCAGAAGGCAGTTGGGTCATGCGCAAGGCCTCTCTTCAAGTATAAGGGGAACAGGGGATTGCCGGGCAAGTGGCGGCTAGTGCGACCGAATAGGAGACGTACCAGCTGGCGGGTTTGGCGCTTTTCTTCGCGATTTATGGCAAGCTGGAACCGAAAAGAAAGAGGGGCCTCGCATGAAGACAGGTATCAAGTACATCGTATTTGCTTTGACTCTTGGAATTGCGGCGATTCTGGCCGCGCAGACACAAGAGGCGAACCCGCTTGCACCGTACATTCCCAAAAACATGAAAGCGTACTACCTGATTCTTTTGGTCAAGGGGGACAAGTCCCGAGCGGGCCTATCGGAGGCAGAAAACACGGCGTTGATGCAAAAACATCTGGCGCATCTGCGGAAGCAGGTTGAAGCAGGGAAATTCCTGATCGTGGGCCCGCTGCTGGATGACGACAGAATCCGGGGCATCGCGGTGGCGCAGGCAGCGAACGCCGAGGAGGCCGCGCAATTGGAGCGAGGCGACGCGCTGGTGGATGGCGGATGGCTGAAGACGGAAGTGCACCCCGTGATGCTGGAAGATTTGTCGAGTGTAAAGGCGGAATATCCGGAGCAAAAGTGACCTCGCCAGAACAGCCGGGCTAAAGCTTCTGGAGCACCTGCTGGATCACCCCCGCGAATTGATCAAGCCTTTGCAGTTCTGACGGACTGAGTGCGCGAAGCCCGTTGGCGAGGACTCCCACGCGCCGCCGGCGTCCTTCCTGGAAAAGGCGCGTACCGCGTTGCGTTGCTGCGATGTGTGCGCTCCGCTTATCATGTCCGGCGCTCCGCCGCACTAATTTTGCGCGCTCGAGTCCGGCAACGATCCGGCTCATAGTAGGAGGGCGAACCTGTTCGGCGGCGGCCAGCTCGCCGATGGAGCGAGGGCCCCCGAATACCAGCAGAGAGAGAACGGAGAGTTGCGCGGGACCGATGCCGCTGGCGCGATCTACAACGCGGAGTCGGCGCAGCAGGTGGATCGCGGTGGAATGCAGGCGGTCGGCGACCGCCAGGGGGTCAAGGGAAGGGTTAAGATTGCGCTTGCGTTTTGCCATCGAATATAGTTAGCTATGCTACCTAATTTTCCGCTGGAGGTACAGAACCATGGTTACACCGAATCCCGCCGTGGCGCCCGGCCCCGGCATTTCCAATATCGGACAAATCGCGGTTCGCGTGCACGATCTGGCGCGCGCCACCACATTCTACAGGGACACGCTTGGACTGCCCTTTCTTTTCGCAACACCGGACCTGGGCTTCTTTGATTGTGGCGGGGTGCGGCTGATGCTTTCACGCCCCGAAAAACCTGAATTCGATCATCCTGGCTCCGTCCTCTATTTTCGTGTTTCGAATATTAAGGAGGCATTCCACAATTTGCGCCTCAAGGGCACGCAAACGGTGGATGAACCTCATCTCATTGCACGCATGCCCGATCATGAGTTGTGGATGTGCTTCTTTCGCGACTCGGAGGAGAATTTGCTCGCACTGATGAGTGAGGTGCGGAGTGAGAAGTAAGATGTTTGCTTGATGCTTCTGGTCCGAGGAACGGGCTGCGCGGCTACGACGGAAACGCGGAGCGGGTATTCACGACGAGCGATCTTGCCCCGATCCCTCCACTGCGGGCCGCAAACGGCGCGGCCCTCCGGTCGGGATGACAATGGTGTTGAATCTTGCCGAGATGGGGTCCAGCGTGCTGGATCCCTACGGGAAAAGAAAAAGGGCGACCGGAGAACCGGCCGCCCTTTTCGGTTGAGATTGATTCGGTGATAAGGCTTAGTACATGCCGCCCATGCCGCCGGGGCCACCTGGACCGCCGGCTGCCGCAGCCTTCTTGTCGTCTTCCTTGAGCTCGGCCACGAGAGCTTCGGTGGTGAGCATGAGGCCAGCGATGGAAGCGGCGTTCTGCAGGGCAAGGCGGGTGACCTTGGCTGGATCGATCACGCCCATCTTGACCATGTCGCCGTAGTCGCCCGTCTCCGCGTTGAATCCGAAGTTTTCATCCTTGGACTCACGGATTTTGCCGATCACGACAGCGCCTTCGGCGCCGGCGTTAAGTGCGATCTGCCGGGTCGGCTCTTCGAGAGCGCGCCTCACGATGCCGACACCAACCCCTTCGTCATCGTGGAGCTTCAGCTTCTCGAGGACCGCAAGGCAGCGAAGCAGGGCCGTGCCGCCGCCGGGAACAATGCCTTCCTCAACGGCTGCGCGGGTAGCGTGCATGGCGTCTTCGACGCGTGCTTTCTTTTCCTTTAGTTCGGTCTCGGTCGCGGCACCAACCTTGATGACAGCCACGCCGCCGACGAGCTTGGCGAGGCGCTCCTGGAGCTTCTCGCGGTCGTAGTCGGAGGTGGTGTTCTCAATCTGCTGGCGGATCTGCTTCACGCGGCCTTCGATCTCGCCGGCCTTGCCGGAGCCCTCGACGATGGTGGTGTTGTCCTTATCGATGGTGACCTTCTTGGCCTTGCCGAGGTCTTCGATCTTCACGTTCTCGAGCTTGATGCCGAGGTCTTCGGTGATGGCCTTGCCGCCGGTCAGGGTGGCAATGTCCTCCAGCATGGCCTTGCGGCGATCGCCAAAGCCAGGGGCCTTGACGGCGCTGCACTGCAGCGTGCCGCGCAGCTTGTTCACCACCAGGGTGGCCAGGGCTTCGCCTTCCACGTCCTCAGCGATAATCAGCAGGGGCTTGCCGAGCTTGGCAATCTGCTCGAGCAGGGGGAGAAGATCCTTCATGGAGCTGATCTTCTTCTCGTGGATGAGAATCAGAGCATTCTCCAGGACGCACTCCATGCGGTCTGGATCGGTGATGAAGTAGGGGGAGAGGTAGCCGCGGTCAAACTGCATGCCCTCGACGACTTCCAGCGTGGTCTCCATGGTCTTGGACTCTTCCACGGTGATGACGCCGTCCTTGCCGACCTTATTCATGGCTTCGGCGATGATGCCGCCGATCTGCTTGTCGTTGTTGGCGGAAATGGTGCCAACCTGGGCGATCATGTCGCCCTTGACGTCCTTGTGGAGCTTCTTGATTTCCTCGACGGCGGCTTCCACAGCCCGGTCAATACCGCGCTTGAGGGCGGTGGGGCTGGCGCCGGCGGCCACGGTCTTCACGCCTTCGCGGAAGATGGCCTGGGCCAGAACGGTGGCGGTGGTGGTGCCATCGCCCGCGACGTCGCTGGTCTTGCTGGCAACTTCGCGAACCATCTGCGCGCCCATGTTCTCCAGCGGGTCCCGCAGTTCGATTTCCTTGGCCACCGTGACGCCGTCCTTGGTGATGATGGGGGCGCCGAACTTCTTTTCAATCACCGCATTGCGGCCCTTGGGGCCGAGGGTGATTTTTACTGCGTCCGCGAGGATATTCACGCCACGTAGAATCGCCTGGCGGGATGCTTCCCCGGTAACAATCTGCTTCGCCATTGCTTGATTCCTCCTGAATTAGTTCCTGTGTTGCTTATTGGATCTGAGACTTTTCCATTGTTCGTGACAGTTGCTAAAGGTAATCGGTAATCAGTTATCAGTAATCAGTAAGAGAAGAATGCGAGGTGGAGTTAGCTGCCTTCTGATAACTGACATCTGATATCAGTTCTTACTTCTTTGCTGCCTTGGCGGCGCCCCCGAGCTTGGCGAGAATTTCTTCCTCGCGCAGGATCAGGTATTCCTCGCCCTCGATCTTGATCTCGCTGCCACTGTACTTGCCGAAGAGCACGCGATCACCAACCTTGACATCAAGGGGAATGCGCTCACCCTTCTCGCGCTTGCCGGCGCCGACGGCGATGATCTCGCCCTCTTGCGGCTTTTCCTTCGCGGAGTCAGGGATGATAATGCCACCCTTGACGGTTTCTGCTTCTTCAATACGCTTCACGATTACGCGGTCGTGCAGCGGTGTTAGATTGACTGCCATCGTCGAAAAACCTCCATAAGGTGAACTAGCGGTAGAATGAAGATTTACCGTGGTGCGGGGCACAAAAGGGGATTTAGCACTCCTCGCAACCGAGTGCTAATATAGCAGGTATTGCCATCAAGTCAAGCGAAATTCTTGCGATGTGAGTACGGCGGACGCAGATTTTGCAACCTACATATTCGCTTAAGTTCTTTGTTTACATTATGCTATAAGCGCCAGAATTTTCTTGCACTTGGCAATTGCCCTGCTTCCCTCTCTAGCGATAGACTCTCGTCAAAACGCCATGCGTTGGCTCCTCTATCTTCGCTTGTTCTTGCTTACTGCCGGCACACTCCTGCCGTTTTTCTGGATGGTGGTGATTCTCGGGCACCGTCGGCAAAGGAATTTTGAGCGGATTTTTTTCTTTCTCTGCCTGGCGCTGGTGTGCTTTTTCGGAAGCAGTTTGCTGGCGCTTAATGCTGAGCTACACTACGCCACTCCGCCACATGGGCTCCTCTTGTTTGCCTGGATATTTCTTTGCCTTGGCCTCTGGTTCATTCCTCCGCTCGTGGTGCATCTCCACGTTGAATATGCCTCTGTCCGTCAGCTCGTCAGCCCGGGAAGGGAGAAAGTCACGTGGTTGTTGATTGCGTGGCTTCCGGCCTTGCTGCTTTCTGGGGGACTGTGGGTTGCCCTGGAATCAGGACAGGGCTTTCGATTTGAGAGTCCGTCCATGCGGATGGGACTGCCGTTTCAGGTCTGGCTGATCGCGGCCGTTGTTCTGGGAGCTTACTGGCAATGGCGTTTTACGAGAATTGCACCTGACGAAGAGCAGCGTTCATTTCACAAAAGACTCAAGTGGGATTTGCTGGGCTTGTCCATCTGGCTGGCGCTGCTTTTCACGTGGACTCGCCATGTGGGCACAGACAGCGCTGGCTCCTACCCGCTTGCGGGATTCTATTCGGCCATGGTGATCGCTCTAGTCCTTGAGCCTCTCGTCGCTCTCATTGGCAAAGTCCAGAAGTTCAATTTCCTGCAAATCGGGCGGCAACAGAACCTGATCTATGCCGTTTTTATGGTGTTTCTGGCGCTGCTGTACCTGAGTTTCGTGCGCAGGGCCAGTTTGTGGTGGGAGCATTACCTTCCTCCGGAAGCGACCGCAGCGCTCCTGCTGTTTTTGCCGGTGGTGTTTTTTGAGCCGCTTCAGCGTGTGATGGGTCGGCTGCTGCGAAAGACGGCACAAACCGAAGTGGACCGGGCGCAGAAGCTAATTGGGCCAATCAATGAAGTGGCGCGTTTGGGAAACCAAGCCATGTTGAGGGAATTCAGCGAACAGTGGATTGCGGAACAGTTACAACTTGCCGAAGTTCATCTAGCTCTTCACGTGGAAGGAAAGGGACCGAATCTGTTGCAAGAGTCACACAAGGCCTCCGAGGAAGTGTTCGGGGTGGGGCGGGGAGGGCGCCGCCTGGGTTCACTGCGGGTGCGATCGCACGGGGCAATTATGTCCGGGGAGACGTATGCCGCCTTGGATTTCTTGGGCGAACAACTTCCCGCCGCGTTCGATCTTTGCCGATTGATTGAGGAGAAGCTGGAACTGGAGCGCGAACTGGCCGAACGGCAGAGGCTGGCGCTAGTTGGACAAATGGCGGCGAGCATTTCGCATAACTTGAAGAACCCGCTGGGCTCGATCAAGACGATCCTGCAGGTGCAGATGGAAAGTACCGAACTGCCCGCCTCGCTGCGGGACGAAACGCAAATGGTGCTGGACGAGATCAACCGGCTTTCCGCAAAGTTGAATCAATTGCTGCAATTCAGCCGGCCAGGAGTACGGGCAGGAGGAGGCACCGAGCGGTGCAATCTGGCGCAGGCGGTGGAGAACGTGGCGAGCGTGCTGCGTCATGAGGCGGAAAATCGCGGAGTCGTGCTCGAGGCAGGGCTTGCGGAGAGGGAACTGTGGGCAGCGGCGAGCGCGGAGGTGGCCAACGACGTGATTTCCAACCTGGTGCTGAACGCCATCGAGGCTACGCCAGCAGGGGGCCATGTGCGCATCGCCCTGCAGGCAGTGGGAAGCGATTGCCAGGTTACAGTGGAAGACGATGGGGCAGGCATCCCACCCGCGTTGAAAGAGAAAGTCCTGCAACCCTTTTTCACCACTAAGCCGCGGGGTACTGGGCTGGGCTTGGCGATTGTGCAGCGGCGGTTGGAGGAACTCGGCGGCGCGCTGGAATGGTGGAGCCCCAAGGAAAACGGGGTCGGAACAAAATTCAGAATTACATTGCCGGGGATGAGCGTGGTGGCGCAACAACAAAACCGCGCTGTCACAGTGAACGGTGCTGGAGAGCCGAAGAAATGACTGGGCGAAACAGCAGTTTGTCTTGGCGCTCTGGACACGCTGGCGGCAATCGTGGCTTGCCGCTTCGCCGCTTCCTCCAGGACACTGAAAGGTATGGAAACATCCACGATTGCCGGAACACCGCTTCGGGCCGGGAGGAGCGCCGGCGTGTCGTCCACCGGAATCCCAGCCGCGCTTTCTGCTATCAAACTAATCAACAAACGTTGGCTCTATACGTCCCTGTTTCTAGTGGGGTTTGCGTTGCGTTTTGGCTTTGTGCTCTGGAAGCACACCTATGTGCGAGCCCCCGGAGGCATCCTGCCTTTCGGCCCAGAGATTTGTCAGATAGCCAAGAGCATCGTGGAGGGGCACGGCTACAGCTCCCCCTTCCTGGAAGGCCCGACGGGGCCAACGGCGTGGATTGCGCCGGTGTACCCGCTGCTGTGTGCCGGAGTGTTTCGGCTGTTCGGTATTTACAGTGTGGCGTCCGCGATGGTTTTGCTTTTCTTGCAGTGCCTGATGGCCGCGGCAACGAGCATCGCGATCTATGCTTTGGGAGTGCGCACGGTTGGCGCTCGAGTGGGATTGTGGGCCGCGTGGATCTGGGCGGTGAGTCCCATCTTCTTTCGCTGGCCGGTATCGTGGATTTGGGATTTCACGGCGAGCGCCTTGCTCGTAAGCGCGGTGCTAATTGCCACAATCGAGGCCGGGGAAAAAGGCAGGCTGGGGTTGTGGATGCGTATGGCGGCCATCTGGGCGCTGATTGCGCTGACGAATCCGGCGCCGCTCAGCCTGATGCCCTTCGCATTTCTCTATGTGATCTACGCAAACCACAAAGCGGGCAAGCGGTGGGTGCGCCCATTGGTGCTTTCCTGCGTGCTGTTTGGCGCACTGGTTTCTCCCTGGCTAATCCGCAACGAACTGGTCTTCGGCAAGCCCGTGCTGTTCCGAAGCAACTACTGGTTCGAGTTTTACCTGGGCAACTATCATGCCAGCAATGGCATGGGATTCAGCGGCAAACATCCCAACAACAACCCGAAGGTGTTTCAGCAGGTGGCGAAAATGGGCGAACTGGCCTTCATCGATCTTCACAAGAAGGAAGCGTTCGATTTTGTGCGCAGGTATCCCGGAGAATTTTTCCATCTGACCGCGACGCGGACGCTATGGTTCTGGGACGGCACCCCGCTGCTTTACCAGATGGGAGAGTGGTGGAAGCCTTGGGAATTTTGGCCACTTTCGGCCGTAGGGTGGATGGGCTTGCTGTTTGTGCTGACGCGCCGCCCGCGGGGCTGGCCATTGTTCCTGACACTTCTGCTGGTTTATCCCATTCCGTATTACCTTGCCTACCCGAACGCGAAATACAGGCACGCAGTGGAGCCGGAGTTACTGCTTCTGGGCGTGTATCTCGTCTATGTGCTGTGGGGCGAAGTGGCGGGACGCTTTGCGCCTCGGCGCGCTGCTCAATAATCGACCGCAAATTTCAAATTAGGGAAGCTTCGGCGTTCGGGGCACGGCGTTGCTGCACCTTGGCAAAGGAATGCTGCGCATGAAAACCATTCTGATTGTTGATGATGAACCTGCGGCGCGGTATGCGCTGCGGCGGGCCCTGGAAAGCCGCTACCGCATTGTGGAAGCAGACTCCGCAGCGGGGGCGCGCGGCTTGCTGACAACCGACAAGGCTGACCTCCTTTTGCTGGACGTGGTGATGCCGGGCGAGGACGGTCTGACATTTCTGAAGTGGCTGCGGCAGGAGGGGCACGAACTGCCGGTGCTGATGGTGTCCGCGCTGGATACGGCGAAGAGCGCGGTGGAAGCGCTGCAATTCGGCGCCGCGGATTACCTGGTGAAAGGGTACGAACTGGAGGAGCTGCGTCAACGGGTGGCAAACCTCTTGAAATTGTCCACGCTCGAAAGAGAAAACGAAAACTTGCGGCGGCGGTTGGCCACCGAAGGGCAATTCGGACAAATGATTGGGCGCACTGCCGCAATGCGCCGCGCTTTTGAGTTGGCGGAACGCGTGGCGGGGACGGATTCGACGGTGCTGATCCTGGGCGAGAGCGGGACGGGAAAAGACTTGCTGGCACAGGAGATTCACGCGCGTTCGCCGCGCAACGGCAAAGCATACGTGGCGGTGAACTGCGCGGCGCTGCCGGAAACGCTGATTGAGTCCGAGCTGTTCGGCTTCGAACGCGGGGCTTTTACCGGAGCAGCGCAGCAGAAGAAAGGGAAGTTTGAGCTGGCCACGGGGGGAACGCTGTTTCTGGACGAGATTGGGGACATGAACCCGGTGACGCAATCGAAGGTGTTGCGTGCTCTGGAAAATCGCACCATCGAGCGGCTCGGCGGGGCGCAGTCTATTCCCGTGGACGTGCGCATCATCAGCGCGACACATCGCAATCTGCCGGCGGCCATCCGGGACGGAAAATTTCGCGAGGATTTGTACTACAGGTTGCGCGTGGTGACGATTGAACTGGCCCCCCTGCGCGCACACAAGGAGGACATCTCCATCCTCGCGGAAGCGTTTCTGCAGATTCACGGCGCGCGTTTGGGGCGCACGGCGGTTTTAACCAAGGACGCACTGGCGGCATTGGAGAAGTACGACTGGCCCGGCAACATACGCGAGTTGAAGAATGCGCTGGAGCGCAGCCTGGTGCTTTGCCGCAATGCGGAGCTTGGCGTGAACGATCTGGCGGAGGAGATTCTGCGAGGCTCGCCGATTCTGCCGAAGAGCGGCGAGGAAAACGAGGATTATGGCTTGCAGGAAAAGGATCTGCGCGAGGCTAAACGCAAATTTGAGATTGCGTTTCTGCTGAAGCAGTTAAGCGCGCATCGCTGGAATATTTCGCGGACCGCGGCGACGATAGGCTTGCACCGGCAAAGTTTGCAAGAAAAAATGCGCGAACTGGGGATCCGGCGGCCGGGGCAGGGACCGGTCGAGGATGATGAATGACGTAATGACAGACGCACGGCGGCCGGCGTAATGAAATGCCTGTCCATGGAAGTGCTTGACGTGTCCGCCTGGAAACGGTTTGATACAAAAGGCCGTTTATTTTGGAATTGGAACACGCGGGCGGACTATGAAGAAGTCCGCCGGATCATCGAAACGCGCAAATCATGAGCGATGAACGCAATGCATTCGGATTGACGGCGGAAGCTGCTGACGGCGCCGCGGAAAGCTATTTTGAGTTTCGCGGCGTCTGCAAAGCGTTTGATGAACACGTGGTCCTGAATGATGTGAGCTTTCGGGTGAAGCGCGGCCAGACGTGCGTCATCATGGGGCGCAGCGGCGTGGGCAAATCGGTTACTCTCAAACTCATTCTCGGATTCCTGAAGGCGGATTCCGGGCGCATTTTCATTGCCGGCCAGGATGTCACGGATTTCACGGAGCACGAGTTTGCCGGACTGCGCCGCAAGGTGACGATGGTATTTCAGTCGGGCGCGCTTTTCGATTCGCTGACGGTGGCGGAAAACATCGCGTTTCCTCTGGATGACCAGCCGGGACTCACGGACGAAGATGTCGACCAGTACGTGATGAAATTCGCGAAGATGCTGGAAGTGGAGGAAGTGCTGGACAGATTGCCGAGCGAACTTTCCACGGGGATGAAACGCGCGGTGGCCATCGCGCGGGCGCTGGCGCAGAATCCCGAAGCCATTTTGTACGATGAGCCGACGACAATGGTGGACCCCATCATGGCCGGGCACATGGGCGATCTGATCGCGCGGTTGAAGGAGACCTTCCGGAAGACCTCGATCGTGGTGACGCACGACACGCACCTGGCCAAGCGCCTGGCTGACACGGTCGTATTTCTACAGGATGGCCGGGCGGAAGTGTTTGACACTTGGGCCGAATTCGAGAATTCCAAGGATCCCTTTTTGCAGAATTTCCGGATGCAGGATGAACTGATACCCGAACTGGACGTGACTCTGTGACGACTGCCGCCGCCGTCAACGCCGATCCCAAATCACAATTGCGCAAAACGATGGGCTTCTGGGACGTGCTGCTCTTCAACATCGCCACGGTGCTGGGGCCGCGCTGGATCGCCGCTGCGGGGCACAATGGCACGTCGTCCATCAGTTTGTGGGTGATCGCGGCGCTGTTCTTTTTTGTACCCGGAGCGTTCGTCATCAACGAACTGTCTTCACGTTTTCCGGAAGAAGGCGGCTTGTACGTTTGGGCTAAGGAAGCTTTTGGAGATTTTCACGGGTTCGTGGCGGGCTGGACATACTGGATTTACACGGTGTTTTATTTTCCGGGATTGCTGCTGGCGAGCGCATCCATGAGCGCGTACATCCTGGGAGAGGGAGGCACGGCGCTTTCGCAAAACCGCTGGTTTCTGATCATCGTTTCATTGGCGTTAATGCTGATTGCGGTGCTTCTGAACATCATTGGCTTGAACATCGGGAAGTGGCTGCAAAATGCCGGCGGCGTGGGAACGTATCTGCCTCTGATGATGCTGGTGGGAGTAGCGGGGCTGGTTTACATGAAGCACGGGTCGGTGACGCATTTCACCCTGGCGAACATGAAGCCAACTTGGAACTGGGATACGGTGAATTTCTGGTCGCAGATCGCCTTTGCGTTCACGGGGCTCGAACTGGTTTCCGCAATGAGCGAAGAGGTGCGCAACCCCCGGCGAACATTGCCACGAGCGGTATTCGGCGCAGGGGCGCTGATTGCGCTGATGTACATTGTGGGAACTTTCGCGATTCTGATGCTGGCGCCCGCCGGAGACCTGGACCCGCAGAGCGGCGTGTTTCACGCGATCACGATCGGCTCGATTGCGCTCAAGGTCGGATTCCTGGGAATCCTTGCGGCACTGCTCGTAACGGTGGGCAATGCCGGAGGAGTTGGCAGCACGGTGGCCGGGATTGCGCGTGTTCCATTTGTGGTGGGCATCGATCGCTATCTGCCGGCGGCGTTCGGCAAAATTCACCCGCGATGGAAGACGCCGTATGTTTCCATCCTCGTGCAAGCGGGCGTTTCCGGAGCGATCCTGCTGGTGAGCCAGATCAATGACACGACACGCGGCGCTTACCAGGTCCTGATCGATGCGGCCATCATCCTCTATTTCATACCGTTCATTTACATGTTCCTGGCCGTGATCAAGCTATCGAAACGCAAGGACCGGCTGGAAAATGAGCACGCCGTGCTGATCCCGGGCGGCAAGTTGGGCTTGTGGCTGTCAGGCGGGCTGGGATTTGTGGTTGTGCTGATTGGGATTTTTGTTTCGCTGGTGCCGCCGGGCGACTCTTCCAACAAGGTGGGATTTGAATTGAAGCTGGTGGGGGGGACGCTGGCATCGATTCTGCTGGGACTGGTGCTCTACTGGCGCGGGGCGCGGGCGAAGCGGGTTGTGTAGCGCAATTGTTGCCTGGCGGGGCGGGATATCAGTTATCAGCGATCAGATATCAGGAACCTTGAGTATCCATCCGCGTGCAAAATGAATGACCGCTTTCCGATCACTGATATCTGATTTCTGATGACCCTTTCCGCATGAAAAAATCCCCAATTTAGAACCCTTGCTGGACGAGTTGTTCGATGGTGAGATTGCTCGCCGGCTTCGCGGCGAAGCGGGCTTCCAGATAACGCTCGACGTATTTCCCTAGAACATCTCCTTCTAGATTGACCGCATCGCCGAGCTTGAGGTCGCGGACATTGGTGTGTTCGTAGGTAAACGGGATAATGGCAATTTCGGCCACACGGTCGTGCCAGCGCGCCACGGTTAGGCTGATACCATCAATCGCAATGGAACCTTGGGGAACAATGGAGCGCACGAATGATTCCGGGACCTCTACGCCGTACCACCAGTTCTCGCCTTCGGGTTCGAGACGCCTGACGCGGCCTATGGTATCCACGTGCCCAAGAACAAAGTGCCCGCCAAATTCCTTTCCCGCCGTCATGGGTTGTTCGAGATTGACGCGCATGCCGGGGCGCAGTTCACCGAACGAGGTCTTGCGAATGGTCTCGCCGGAAAGATCAGCGGAGAAGCGCTCGTTTTCCATCGCTACGACCGTCAAGCAGCAGCCGTTCACGGCGATGCTGTTGGCGATGGTCAGATGAGGCGTAACCGTGGGCGCATGGATGGTCAGGCGCCCGCCGTCTTTGTGCAGTAGTAACGAATCAATGATGCCGAGATGCTCAATGATGCCGGTGAACATGAATTCCTCTTGTTAATTGGCCACGCCGAATGGGCAGCAGGTACATGGAGCGAAGATACAGGATACCGCGAACCGTGACGCAAATCCTTGACGAAGGAAAGACCCGGGGGCAAGATGGTTTCAGGCCACGCTCCTGGTTGGAGGTGGGCATGTTTAACCCGAAACTTACCGATCCGCATCCAGAATCCGCGAAAACTTATCCGCAGAAGGTGTTCTGCCAGCAACGGCAATGTGAGGCGAGCGTGGTGGTGGCGAACTGGCCGTACAGCGAAGAAGGCTGGAGCGACTGGCGAGTAATTGATTGTTCGTTGCTGCCCCCGGGAGCTGTACACTGCGGGATGGATTGCTTATCCCAGGCGCGACTGGACAAGTCTTAGAGAGAATTCTTTGGGAGAAATCGGCCCGATCGGGAGGCACCAGGGCGCGAAGGCCGGTGCACAACTCGGTAATCTTGACAGTGGGCCCCGAGAAGTGCACCATGTTGAAAAACAGGTCATCCCCGGCCTTTGCGACGGAGGTAAGGCATGTCCGAGCCCGATGTTCTCGACCGCATCCTGGAGACGTGTAGCTACCGTTTCCGCAATGTAGTTTGTCCCAACAAAGACAAGGTCGCGAACATTACCGCCGCGAAATTCCACTCCGAGGATGCCGACTGGTCAGTAGTGGAATGCTCGCTGTTGCCGAACGGCGAAGTGAAGTGCGCGATGAGCTGTTTGCTGCGCGATTTTGACAAAACCGAATAACGGAATTCTGAAACATTTTTCCCAGGGAAGAGGCCGCTTTTGAGCGGCCTTTTTTGTTGGTCAGGGGCGGCGCGAGTTAGACTCCCGCTGTTGCTCAAGTTGGCAAAAACATTGTCAACCTAAGGCGATCCGATGAGGATCGCCGAAGGATCTCCGCCCCCGGCGGGCTGGACCCCTACGTTGCGTGATCGCCCAAGACGAGTTCGAGAGCCACGTCCGGGCCGAATTGGCGAAGCGAGCGGAGGCGCAGAGTGTGAATCGAGGATGGCAGGGCGCTGATAAATGGGACGGCGGAGTGGCCAGCGAGCTTGGGAGCGTAAAAGAGGACGAGTTTGTGTACGAGGCCGGCGGAGAGGGCGGCGGCGTTGAGATGAGGTCCGGCTTCGAGGAGCACGCTGAGAATTTCGCGGCGTCCGAGTTCCTTCAACACAGCGAGGACATCGATTTTGCCGAAGCGCGTTTTTGATTGCACGACTTCAACTCCGGCGTTTTGCAATTTGCGGGCTTTCGGGGATTTCAGGGAGGCGGCGGTGAAGACGAGAAGGTCGTCGTTGGCGGTTTGCACGATGCGTGATTTGACCGGCAGCCGCAGCTTCGTGTCCAGGATGACGCGGAGAAGATGGCGGCGGCGCTCCAGGCCGCTGCGGTCAGTGAGAAGGGGATCATCGGCGAGGATGGTGCCAATGCCCGTAATCAGGGCGTCGGAGGCATGGCGAATGCGCTGCACTTCGGCGCGCGATTCCTCGCTGGTGATCCACACACGTTTCTTGCTCTTCCTGGAAAGCGCGATCTGGCCGTCCAGCGTCAGCGCGGATTTCAGCGTGACGAAGGGCTTCTTCGTGGTGATCCAGCAGGCGAAGGCTTCATTCAGTTTTTCCGCTTCGGATTCGAGGAGGCCGATTTCCACTTCGATTTTCGCCTCGCGCAGTCGGGCGAAACCGTTGCCGGTAGTCTTGGGATTGGGGTCCTGCATCGCGGCAACGACGCGGGAGATTCCAGCCGCGATAATCGCTTCGGTGCAGGGACCGGTGCGGCCGGTGTGATTGCAAGGCTCGAGCGTGACGTACAGAGTGGCGCCCGGCGCGCGGTCTCCCGCCTGCTTGAGCGCGACAATTTCCGCGTGGTCGCGCCATGCGTATTGATGGAAGCCCTGGCCGACGATCGCGCCGTCCTTCACAATGACGCAACCCACGGTGGGGTTCGGGCTGGCGAGGCCGACGCCCTTGCGCGCAAGATCCAGCGCGTGCTGCATGAAGTGGAAGTCGTGTTCGTTAGGCATGGGCGCCCCGACGAAATGCGGCGTGATGCGAGAACGAAGAGAGATCCCTCCGCTCCGTGTCAGCAAGAGGCGCTGGCTCTCCGGTCGGGAAGATAGGTCTGCAGTATCGGCGCATGGTTAGTTGAAGAGCGAATCCGCGTAGGTTTGCGCGTCAAAGGGAACAAGGTCATTGAGCTGCTCGCCGGTGCCAACAAAACGAATGGGCAGGCCGAGTTCGCGCGAGATGGCCACGACGATGCCGCCCTTAGCCGTGCCATCGAGCTTGGTCAGGATGATGCCGGTGACGCCAACGCTGGAAGTGAATTCACGGGCCTGAGCGAGGCCATTCTGTCCGGTGGTGGCGTCGAGCACGAGCAGGATGTCGTGGGGCGCGCCGGGAATGACTTTGGCGGCGGTGCGCTTCATTTTCTCAAGCTCCTGCATGAGATTCGATTTGGTGTGCAGGCGGCCAGCGGTATCCACGATTACTGCATCGGCAGCGCGGGACTTCGCCGCCGTCATCGCATCGAAAACTACGGCGGCGGGGTCGGCGCCAGGTTTTTGCTTGATCACTTCAATGCCATTGCGCTGAGCCCAAATCTCGAGCTGCTCGACAGCGGCGGCGCGAAACGTGTCCGCCGCGCATAGCACCACACTTCGGCCATCCTGGCGCAGGCGATTGGCCAGCTTGCCAATGCTGGTCGTTTTTCCGGCGCCGTTCACTCCGACGACAAAAATCACGCGTGGGTCAGCGCCGTGCGTGGCATCCGCCAGTTTGGGCGATGTGCCGTAGACGTTTAGCGCGCGAAAAACATGCGCCTTGATTTCGCGCTTGAGCTGATCGCCATTGTTCAGGGCATTGCGAGACATCTGCTCGCGCACGGAATCGAGAATTTCGCGCGTAGTTTTCACGCCCAGGTCAGCGGAAAGCAGCGCCGTCTCGACTTCCTTCAGGACGGAGGGATCAATCTGCCGGCCACCCTGCGTGATGGTATCCAGCGTATCGGCGAGCGCGTCCTTGGTCTTGCCAACGGATTCCTTCAGCCGCTCGAGGAGCGTGGGTTCCGGTTTGCCGAAAAGGGTAATCATACGGTGCGCGCTTGCAAGAAAGCGCAAAAGAAAATTGTAACAGATGGGGGGACAGGGTGCCTCGGCGGGGGCTCACGCAGTAGATTTCACCTGCTTGGAGTTATCTCGTAACAGGACCGCAGTGCACACGATGATGCTGAAAACGATGTAGAGGCTCCGTGACAGGTCCGCAAAATCATGGGCCAGTATTCTCACTGTGGTCTCGACGAGGTATTGAATAGGAAGTACGGCGACACCGAGGAGAAAACCCAGCTTTGGGCGCGGCGAAGAGCCCTTCAATCGAAAAAGCTGGCGCCCGAGGAGAGTCAATAACCACACAGGTCCGCCAACCACAACCGCAAAAATGACAGACTCTAGACATAATCCAAGGTAGGCTTCGTTCCATCCCCCAGCCAGTTCCTTGTCCACATCGTGAAATGCGTAGACAGAAATAGCATTGACACAGGCTGCGGCAAGGGTCATGCCCGCCAGGAACGAGAATATTGTGCGACGCATGATTAGTGATCTGGGAGAGTATACTGCCAGGCAATTTTTTCGGCTAGACGTTCACCTCGACGGCAGATAGGCGGATTTTTCCAGCTTTCACGGCGGCTTCGAGGGCGTTGACGACCGCTTGATCAAACTTGGAGCCGGTAAGTGCCTTGATGCGCCCCAGGGCATAGTCGAGGTCCATAGCGCTCTGATAGGGGCGATTGGTGGTCATGGCGTCGAGCGTATCCGCAACAGCGATGATGCGCGCCATCAGCGGAATCTGTGGGCCGGAGAGGCCATAGGGGTAGCCGCGCCCATCCATGTGCTCGTGGTGCAATTCGATGCCGGGGAGCATGTCCTTGAGTTGCGACACGGGACGCATGATGTTGGCGCCCTTGGTGGTGTGCGTCTTCATGACGTCGAACTCTTCCGGTGTCAGCGAGCCGGGCTTTTTCAGGACGCGATCGTCCACGCCAATCTTGCCAACGTCGTGGAGCAGGGCGGAGATGCGCAACTTGTCTAAATCTTCGGCGGATAGCTTCAGCTCCTGCGCAATCATGGTGGAATATTTGGCCACACGCCCGGAGTGACC
The DNA here is from genome assembly GCA_963702915.1 of Candidatus Acidiferrales bacterium. Lineage (GTDB taxonomy): Bacteria > Acidobacteriota > Terriglobia > Acidiferrales > UBA7541 > Acidiferrum. Next base: position 2,143,774 of record OY969770.1, on the reverse strand, counting down.
GCGAGTGTACGGGTCCTTTTCATCGATGGCGGCCGCGAGCATGCGGATGGAGCCGATGAAGAGTTCGCGGTTTTCCTCCGCGGCCTCCTTCAGGCGCTCGATGTACTCCTCGATGTCACTGGCCATCAGGTTGAAGTTTTCGGCGAGTTCGCTGATTTCGGCCGCGCCGCGCACCGGTGTGCGCTGGTGGAATTCACCGCGGCTGATGGCGCGCGTGGAAGCCGCCAGGCCGCGAATGGGTCCGCTGATGCCGACGGCAAAGAAATAGCCGAACAGAACGGCGAGTAAAACGACCACGGAAACAAAAGCCAGCGCCTGCTGGTTCAGTTCCGTAACCCCAGCATCGGCGCGCGCCTGATTCACGCTGCGTTGCGCGATGACCGCCCAGTTGACCTCGGGGAAAGTGCTGTAAGTGCCCACCATTTCGACGGAGTGCTTATTTTCTATTTCGGTGAAGCGCACGGTTTCCGTATTGCGAAGTTCCTTTGGCAGGGCCTTGATTTGCGCCACCAGATGCGATTTCTCGCTCAGGTCCTCGCCCGGCACGAAGGTCTTTGTTTGCGGGTGCGCCACGATGTGCCCGTAGTGATCGACGACGAATACGCTGCGCCCGCGCACGCTGGCATCCTGCAGGCGGCGGAGAATGGTGTCCAGGGAAACCACCGCCGCGAGCATGCCGCTGAAGGTGTCGTTGGAGTCTTTTAAGGGTACGGCGATGACGAACGCGGGCCGGCTATCCGGCGCCAGGGCCAGGGGGTCGCTGCGGAATAGTACGGATTGTTGACAGCTGACAAACGCGCGCTGCAGGGCCTTTTCCACAAAGGGATCCTGCTCCGCGCGGAAATTCCCCTGCGAGGCGCTGGTGCCCTTGCCGGAACGTCCCACAGCGGTCAGGTAGATGAAGGTATTGCGGTTCGAGTCCACGAAGTTTTCAAGCAAGCTGGTGACTTTGGGCTCGGCGACGGGATCTTCGACGTTGTCAATCAAGCCAGTGAGGGTGAGGATCTGACGCTCGCTGATGAGCTGTTGCGTGAGGTTGGACTCGAAAAACTGCACTTCCTGGGCCAGGGAGCGGGTAAGTTCCGTCTGCTGCACGCGCTCCGTATCAACGAGTTTTTCCTGGCTAAGGTCGAGCACCTGGCGATGATAGAGACCAATAGGGAGTGCGCTGACAAGCAGGAGCGCGCCGAGCACAAGCCACAGGATGCGCACGCGGCCGGCACGCAGGCGCGTCACCAGGGATGGGAGAGAGACCGCCATTGCAACACACTGATTTTAGAAGAGTAAAGCCACAAAAGCGGCTGGCCGGAAGTACAGGGGGCGCGGAAGTGCAACTAGGCCGGTAGTACCAGAGGGGGAAAGGATGGAGGGGTTGTAAGTTCTCCGTTTTCAGTTTCAAGTAAGGCTGAGGATAGATGGCAAAAACTTGCGTCGATTTATCATGGCCGATCACTCTCTTTTCAATGGGCGATCCATGATGTCGCGGATGGCGTCGCGGGGCGACTTGCCGTGACGCAGAATTGCGTCCACCTGCTTGGTAATGGGCAAATCGATCTGATGTTCGCTGGCCAGCGAAAGCAGCGCGGCGGTGGTGCCCACGCCCTCGGCGATCATGGTCATGCCGGAAAGGATTTCTTCTAGCGAGCGGCCTTGGCCGAGTTGAAAGCCCACGCTGCGGTTGCGGCTGAGCGCGCCAGTGCAAGTGAGCACCAGGTCACCTAACCCTGCAAGACCGCTCAACGTCTCGGGCCGCGCCCCCAGAGAGACGGCGAGGCGGGCCATTTCCGCAAGGCCGCGGGTGATTAGCGCCGCGAGCGAATTAGCGCCTAGGCCCAGTCCCTGGCAGGCGCCCGCGGCAATGGCCATCACGTTTTTCATCGCACCGGCAAGCTCCACGCCGAGAACATCGTCATTTGTGTACAAACGAAACGTTGGACCTGCGAACTCTTCCTGAAGATACGTGGCCAGGGCGCGATCGTGCGAAGCAAGCACGACCGCAGTGGGTTCTCCCCGGGCGGCCTCGAGGGCAAAGGATGGACCAGAGAGAACGGCGAGGCGCGGCCGGAATCGCAACGAAAAAACCTGTTCGATGACTTCGCTCATGCGCAGATGCGTGGCGGGCTCGAGGCCCTTGGTGGCGCTGACGACGGTGGCCTCCGGCCGTAGAAAGGGCAAAGCCTGCGTGAACACGGCGCGCGTGTACGCCGAGGGCACAACACCCAGGACAATGTCCACCTCTTGCAAAACTTCCCCAAGATCACATGAAGCCACGATGCTTGTAGGAATGGCGACACCCGGGAGATAGACCGCGTTCTGGCGATCGCGCTGGATGGATTCGGCGATCACGGGTTCCCGAACCCATAGCCGGATTTCGTGCGCCCGCCGGCTTTGCGACAGTACTACAGCGAGCCCGGTGCCCCAGCCCCCTCCGCCCAGAATCGCAATCCTCGTCATTCGGCATCATCCCTGGATTTGCGGAATGTAAAGCGCGGCTCGGTGCCTTCGACAAGGCGCTGCAAATTCGCATTGTGTTTGTAAATGATCAGTGCCGAGGCGAATAACGTGCCGAAGCTGACCACCAGCGGCGGGGCATGATGCGGTGCCCAGAGAAAGTAGACCAGCAGCGGCATGGCGGCGGTCGCGGTAATCGAGGCCAGAGAAGCGATACGTAAAGACACCGCGAGGAGCGCAAACAACGCAAGCGCTGCGAGCGCAGCCGGTGGACACAAAACCGCAAAAACGCCGAGGCCCGTAGCCACGCCCTTGCCGCCCCTGAAGCCCAGCCAAACGGGAAAACAATGCCCCAGCAAAACGGCAATGCCGGCAAGCATCATGGATCTGGCGCTGTGATCGGTGAAGCGCCCGGCCAGCCACACGGCGAGTGCACCCTTGGCTGCATCGAACACCAGCGTGAGAATGCCGGGAAGCGGCCCCGCAACGCGCGCCACATTCGTTGCTCCGATGTTGCCGCTGCCGGATTGCCGGATGTCCGTGCCGCCGAGGAGCCGTGCAAAAAGGAAGCCAAAAGGAATCGAGCCCAGTAGATAGGCGCCCAGCCAAAGCAGCACATTCATCCACGCAATACCGGCCATGGAAACTCAAGCCTCCGTCACGAACGGGAACGAATGCAGAGTAGTGTACTCCGCGCCGGACGGTTTAAGTTTGCTCTGGATGAGGTGGAACTCGCGGGCGGTGAGCGAACCGAATTCGCGCGAGGAGCGTTCTTCCGCGGCGGCGAAGAGCTTTGCAGGGATGCCGGGAGGCTCGAAACGCGCCAGGGTGAGGTGCGGCGTGAACGGGCGATTTTCCAGGGCGAAGCCCAGTTTGTGCATGGACTGATCAATATCCGCCGCAATGGCCGGCAAGTTGGCCGAAGATTCGATGCCGGCCCAAAAGACTTTGGCGCGATTTTCATTGGGAAAAAAACCGAGGCCGAGAAAGCGCAGCGCCACGGCCTCGCTGGAACGAATCGTGTGCAGGGCTTCCTGGATGGCTGCGAGTTTCGTGCTTTCGGCTTCGCCCAGGAATTTCAGCGTGATGTGTATGTTTTCCGCACGAACCCATTTTGCTTGTGGGGCGATGGCGCGGAATTCCTGCAGGAGGGCTGCAAGGGCAGCGCGAACGTCTGGGGGAATTTCAATGGCAATGAAGAGGCGCATGGGGCTTGATGGAATGATAACGCGAGTGGGGAGGGTTGGCGCGGTGGAAGAGAGACAAATGCAAGGCGGACGGTAGAAAAGACCCCGCAGGGCTCCCACCAGCGAACGGCGGGCCGAACAAAGCGCAGACTCTCCCTGCGCTACAGGGCTGGGCGGGGCTTGGTGTTGAACAGGAAATGCATGCGCACCATGTCCAGAGCCAACTGGGAAGCATGGAAGCGGATCATTTCGCGATCGCCGGGCAGATGCACGACGCGCTCCTTCACGCCTTCGGAGGAAGCGAGAGCGACATGCACCGTGCCCACGGGTCTTTCTTCGCTGCCGCCGCTAGGGCCCGCGATGCCCGTGATGCCAACTCCCAAAGTGCTGCCAACGCGCCGCCGGATGCCCTCGGCGAGAGCGACGGCCACTTCGCTGCTGACCGCGCCCTTCGCCTGAATCAGCGCGGGGGGCACATCGGCCCAAGCCGTCTTCATCTCATTGCTGTAGCAAACCGCTCCGCCCAGAAAATAGCTGGAGCTGCCGGGAATGCGCGTCAGGCGTTCAGCGAGCAAGCCGCCGGTGCAGCTTTCCGCGGCCGCAATAGTGGCGCGATTGGAGGTAAGAATTTCCGCGACGACTTCTTCGAGAGACACGGCAGAGTGGGCGAAGATGCGGTCGCCAAGCGCCAGCTCGAAACTCCGAACCATTTCGTCTAGCGTCGTGTTCGCGTGCGCGGGTTCATCGGACCATACGCGAAGATGGATTTGCACTTCGCCGGGAGCCGCGAGGATCGTCGTGTGCACCTCGGAAAAGCGCATGTAAATGGAACGAATATGCTCTTCGACGTGTGATTCGCCCAGGCCCGTGACGCGCAATTCCCGGTGAAACATGCGCACTCCGGAAACGCGACGTTGCAGACGCGGATACACCTCTTCGAGAAAGAGCGGCTTCAATTCGCGCGGTGGGCCGGGCAGCAGCGCGATCATTCGGCCCTTTTCTTCCAGCCACAGCCCGGGAGCAGTGCCGCGCGGATTGGCAAGCACTTCCGCGCCTTCGGGCACCATGGCCTGGCGAAGATTCACGGCGGGCATGTCGCGTTTGAAACTGCGGAAACGCGCTTCGATGGCGCGTACAACCTCGTCGTTGCGGCGCAACTTGCGGCCAAGAAGTTCGGCAACCGTTTCGCGCGTCAGGTCGTCCTCCGTGGGGCCCAGGCCGCCGCTGGCTATCACAACGGGCACGCGATTCAACGCGTCGCGGAAGGCTGCGGCCAGCAGTTCGCGGTCGTCGCCGACGATGGTCTTGCGAAGAACCTCAATGCCCAGCTTATTCAGCTCTTCGGTAAGGAAAAGGGAATTGGTGTCCAGATGATCCGGGGTAAGTAGTTCCGACCCAACCGCGATGATTTCCGCTTTCATGAGCAATATTGTAGCTTACCGCTCGCTGATGCTTCTGCCTTTGTAGCGGCCGCCTTCTGAGGCGGGCGCGTTTCCTCACGCTGCTATCGATTACGTATCAGTTAATAAGCCGTGTTAATATCATGCTAGGTTTGAAGAGCCCCCAATCATGTACTTTCACAAGAATATCCGCCTCTCAACGCGCAGTTATATAGGCCGCCAGTGTTACTTCGTCACACTGTGCTGCTGCGACAGGCGCCAATTATTCTCAGGCTTATCCATCTGTTGCTGGTTTCTCGAAATACTCCGTGCGGAATCCGCCGCTCGCAACTTTGCAATCCATGCTTACTGCATCATGCCGGATCACGTACATTTCCTGACCGAGGGTCTGCTCCCTTCAAGCGATTTCGCAGACTTTGTCAAATCACTCAAAATCAAGACTAGTCGTGCGTACGGCCAGAATGCATCGCAACCCCTCTGGCAGAAGAAGTTCTTCGACCACGTTCTCCGTTCGAACGAACACATCGAACCGGTTGCTTACTACATTTGGATGAATCCTGTTCGGAAAGGATTGTCCCGGACAGTCGGAGAATATCCCTTTGCCGGGTCGTTTTCGCAGATGGTTGTGCAGATGCCGGTTCCGTCGGTTTTGTGGTGTCCGCCTTGGACGTCAAAGGCGCCCGCCTCAGAAGGCGGCCGCTACAAAGCCTCACCGGGAGCAGCAGCAACTAACCCAGCAGCGGCAGGCCGCGGACGTTCCAATCGAGGGTGAAAAGGGCGCTGTTGGAGGCGAGAATGGCGCGGCCGGTGGGCAGCAGCGAGAGCCCCACAAGGGCAGAGCCACTGAGCACATGTTCCGCGTGGCCTTGCGGCGTGATTCTTACGATGCCGCGGCGCCCGCCGAACGACGCAACCACATATAAATTCGTATCGCGGTCGAAGGCGATGCCCTGGGGCCGGCCCAGCCCGCGATAAAACACAATCACCTCGCCGCCTTGCGTGATGCGGTACACGCGGTCGTAACTGGAGGTCGTCGGGCCGGTGACATAGAGTTCTCCGCTGGGATGAAACGCCAGATGGTACGCGGCCACCGAAGGCTCCAGCGTGGCGAACACGAAAATCTCCCGTGTGGGGCTAATCTTGAAAATGGTGCCGCTGCGATCGCCGACAAACAGATTGCCGGCGCGATCAAAAGCCAGGCCCGTGGCGATGCCCATGCCTTCGACCCACTGCTCCGATTGGCCGTCGGGCGTGACGCGATGAATTGTGCCGTCGTGGCGGCAGGAGACAAAGAGGTCGCCCTTCGCGTCCACGGCCAGCCCGGAAGGATTGATCAGCGAAGTGACGTAGGGCTTCACGCTGTAGTTGGAGGTGATTTTGTAGAGCGAGACAGGCACGCGTTGCCCGCGCGGGCCGCTGAACGTCACGTAGATGTTGCCGTGGGAGTCCACGGCGGGATTCGCCACAGGGTGAAGATTGTCGGCAATCTGGAAGCCGATCGAAACGGGAAAGGGCTGGCTCTCGTTTTGTGCGCTCACCACCTGAATCGTGCCGCCGGCGGCGTTTTCCGGGACGCGCGCAATCAGGCGATTGCTGCTGGCAAGTGAAAGCGACGCTTCGGCTTCGCCAAAGCGCACTGCGGGCCGCGCCCCGGGCCGCGGTGCGAAGCCGCTGCCGTACACAGTGATTTCGCCGCCCGGAATGGCAGCACCAGGCGCGATGCGCTCAATCCGGGGCACGCCGTTTTTTTCTGCCGAGGAGCCGAATCCGAGTTTCATAACAGGAGCCCGATTTTACAGCAGGTGTTGAGATTTCGCAGCTTGTGCCTGCTTTTTGCCGCTTGTTCGTCGTCACAGCCCTTCAAAACAAGTGAAAGTGTAGCAGGTGAAAGTGTAACGCGAGACGCAGGCAAATGGCAGCGTAGATCCCCGCCATCCAATCGTCGGCCATGATGCCCCAGCCCCCGGGCAGGTTTTCCAGGCGGCGGCAGGGAAAGGGCTTGGCGATATCGAATATGCGGAAGAGCACGAAGCCTGCCAGGAGGTATCTCCAGTTCAGAAGGCTCATGCCGGAGTAAATGGCGAAGGCAGCGGCGTCGCTGGAATGGAAAAACGTGGCGGGGGTGCTAAGCGGCGCAAGGCCAAGCATGAGCGCCAAATGGATTCCGGAGACTTCATCGATCACCACATATTGCGGGTCTTTGATCCCAGCAAATTGCGCAACCTCGCCACTGCTTTTCACTCCGAGATACGCCAGGAGGAACCACACCGCCACGGAAGGCACCAGCAGGATGAGTGCCCCGAGTGTGCCTGTAAACAGGGGCGCGTTCTCATGCAAGCTCTTGTCCAGGCCGTAACCCACCATGATGAACCACGTGAATGGGTGCGAAAACACGGCAATCAACAGGCCAACGAGCGAGCCCCAGGTGCCGGGCGCGGGCTTCAGGTAGCCGGTCCCCAGGGCTGTGGCCAGCGCGAAGGCGGCGCCGGGCTTCAGCGCGGTGGAATCTCCCGTGGCGGCCATGGGGTTATTGGATGGTTTCATCGGGGTCACGCTGGAGCTTCTGTTGAGCGGGGCGTTCGCCTTCCGGGAGTTCTTCTTCATCGAAGATGGGATCGGAGACGACGTATTTTTCCGAAGCCCAGGCGCCCAGATCGAGCAGGCGGCAACGCTCGGAGCAGAACGGAAAATCAGCGTGCTCGCCGGAGTCCGTGGGCTTTTTGCAGATGGGGCAGCGGTGCTTCATATCGAAGAAAATGTTTTACCACAGAGCGCGGTCAGTAGCACAGAGCATCGCGAAATCTCAGCCAAGCACCCGCAACGGCGCGCCAGTGGAGATACGTGTAAGAGGTTGCGGGGGCGGAGTGGCAACTGTTAGCAGAGTGCGCGGGGCAGGCCGCGGAAGAATCTCTACCACACGCGCAATCAAATCGTAGGCGTCCGTCTTGGTGATCTCGACACGCGCCACATCACCGGGTTGCGCGCTAATCGGGGGAGAGGAAGGAGTCGGGCCGGGAACCTCGATGTCCGTCAAATAGAGCTTCCCGTCAATCTCTGGCGCCATGCCTTCCAGGCGCGCCTCCCAGACGAGCGGGTAGTCCACAGATGGACCTTCGATCAAAGCAGTTTCAACGCGGCCCTTGAAGGCGCGCAGCTTCTGGCGCGAAATCTTTTTTTGCAGCGCCATCAAGCGATTGCGACGGTCACTGATCGTGGCGGCGTCCACTTTGCCATCCAGCGGAAAACTGGCGGCGTTATCCACGTCGGAATATTCAAACACGCCCATCCAATCGAGTTCGGCAGCGGCAACGAATTGATATAGCTCCTGGAAATCGGCTTCCGTTTCGCCGGGAAAGCCGACGATAAAACTGGTGCGCAGGGTGACGCCGGGAATCGTGGTGCGCATGCGTTCAAGGAGCTTCAGAAAGGCGTCGCCGTTCGAGCCGCGCTTCATGCGGGCGAGAACATTGCGGCTGGCGTGTTGCAGAGGCATATCAATGTACTTTGCCAGGCGCGGATGCGCAGCGAGCGTGTCCAGGAGCTTTTGCGTGACGCGATTCGGATAAGCGTACAGAAAACGCACCCAGGTTAGGTCTTCGACTTGCGCGAGCCGTTCAAGAAGAACCGCGAGGCCGTCGCGAAGGTTGAGATCCTCTCCGTAGGAAGTAGTGTCTTGCCCGATCAGCGTGATTTCGCGCGCGCCTGCCGCGGCAAGATTCTCCGCTTCGCGAATCACGGATTCAAAGCGGCGGCTGCGAAACGCTCCTCGCAACTCCGGAATAATGCAAAACGTGCAGGGATGATCGCAGCCCTCGGCGATCTTGATGTACGCCTGATGCTTCGGCGTGGTGACGATGCGCGGCGTCAAGTCGTGATAGAGGAAGGAAGGAGGCTGCGCGGGCAACACTTTCAAATCGCCCTCAACCGCTTCCAGGATGCGCTCGACTTCTCCTGTGCCCACGACGGCGTCCACTTCGGGCACCTGCTGGAGAATTTCGTTGCGGAAGCGTTCGACCAGGCAGCCGGCCACAATCAACTTTCTGGCCGCGCCGAATTTCTTGTGCTCGGCCATTTCCAGAATTGCTTCGACGGATTCTTTTTGCGCGGGTTCGATGAAGCTGCACGTGTTGACCACGAGGATCTCTGCCTCGTCGGCGCGCGGCGTCAGTTCGTAGCCTTGGCGCGCCAAAATGCCCATCATCACCTCGCTATCAACGAGGTTTTTGGGGCAACCCAGTGAGATGAATCCGACTTTGGTCATGGAGCGAAATGCGTGCACAAGCGCAACCTTTCAACTTTAGCATAAGCGCCAGCACTGCGTTCGAGCCCAGCGGAAGGGCGGCAAGGCAGTTCCCGGAAGATGGGACTATGCATTGGTTTGGAGGCACTCCATTGTTTCGCCCAATGCCGTTAGGCTATTCTTTCCTTCAAAAGTCACTGGAGGAAAGAGCGATCTCAGGATTTGATGAAGCGTGGAAGAGAACCGATTTATCTTGCATTCATCTTTCACGTGACATTGTCCCACTCAGCCCACTATGCTCCTCTCAGCGCTACTGGAGGTTTTCCATGTCGAATAAAATTTTTTGTGCTCGCGCTTCTCTCGCGCTTCTTCTTTTTGCTCTGTTTGTTGCTACTTGCGCTCCTTCCGCTGCGCAATCTACTGGTGGCTCCGGCTACCATCTCGTGAAGAAAGTGAAACTCGGCGGAACTGGCGGCTGGGACTATCTGGAAGTTGATCCGGCCACGCATCGCCTGTTCATTTCCCGCGGCACGCATTACATCGTTGTGGATCCTGACCAGGGCAAAATCATCGGCGATATTCCCGGTTCCCAGAGAGCCCACGGCATCGCCTTCGCCAATGAATTCAACAAAGGCTTCACCACCGATGGCGGCAGCGGCGATTCCATCATGTTCGATCTCACCTCACTTAATGTCCTGGACAGAATCAAGACGGACAAAGATTCCGACGGCGTCATCTACGATCCATTCTCCAAGCGTGTCTTCACCTTCAACGGCGACGCCAACACTTCATCGGCCATTGATGCTGCTTCCGGGAAGCTCGTCAACACTTTCCCGCTTGGTGGCGGCCCGGAATTCGCCGCAACCGACAGGAAGGGCAAGATTTTCGTTAACCTGGAGGACAAGAGCTCCCTCGTCAAGTTCGACGCGAAGACACTGAAAATTGAAAACACCTGGCCGCTCGCGCCTTGCGAATCTCCCTCCGGCCTGGCGATTGACGCCGCCCACGAAATCCTCGTGGTTGGCTGTCACAACAAGCTCATGACCTTCGTTGACGGCAACACGGGCAAGGTCCTCGGCACCGTTCCCATCGGCCAGGGCGTGGATGCCAACCGCTTCGATCCCGGCACGGGCTACGCTTTCGCCTCTTGCGGCGACGGTACACTCACCATCGCTCATGAAGATTCCCCGACGAAATTTTCCCCGCTGGAGATAATCCAGACACAACGCGGCGCGCGCACCATGGCGATCGACTATGCCACGCACACCGTCTATCTTGTCACTGCGGAGTTCGGCCCCGCGCCAGCAGCAACGGCGGACAATCCTCGGCCGCGCCCTGCCATTCTTCCGGACTCGTTCACCCTGCTCATCTACGGAAAGTAATCGCGCGTTCCGCGTGGCCGGGGGCGCCACATACAAGGAGTGTTTGTGCTTCGCGCTCCCCACATGAACACAGAGCAGCGCTCACAGCCCATGTGAATCCACGTACCTTGGATCCTGCGTTGACAGGATGTTTCCTCCACAATAGTCTGAACAACGTAACGGATTGGAGGGCGCATGTCGAAGTTCTGCCTCGACCGCTCTTTGCAGGGCCTCCCAAGAACTCTGCGGCTCGTTTTTCTCGCTGGGCTGCTGTCACCCGCCTTTTTGTGGGTAGCGCGCGCCCAAACGCCTTCCGCAACATCACCAACCTCGCCGTCAGGTAGCTCCCAAGAGCCTGCCAAACCGGATGCGAACCTGCCGCCGGACGAAGTGATCTCGCGTGATTCTCCCGCAACGTTCAAAGTGCGCGTCAACCTGGTGCTCGTGCGCGTGGTGGTGCGTGATGACAGCGGAAGAGTGATCCCGAATCTGAGAACGGAAGATTTTCAGATCGAGGACAACAACAAACCGCAGGCGATATCCACATTTTCCGTGGAGACTCCGGCTTCCCAGGTTTCTAGCGTGAAGCTAGGGACAGCGGACGCACCTCCGGAAGAACCAACGCCGCCGCAAGCGCCGCGATTGCCGCAGCGATTTGTCGCGCTGTTCTTCGACGATCTTCATATTTCGATGGCGGATGCCATGCTCTCAAAGCAGGCCGCAACGAAGCTCCTGGAGTCGATGCAACCGAAAGACCGCTTCGCCATCTTCACCACTTCCGGCCAGGTGAACGAGGATTTCACCGCCGACCGGGCGAAACTGAACCAAGCCATCCAACGCATCATGCAGCAGTCGTCGAACACGGCCGCGGACTGTCCGCCAATGTCCTTTTACGAGGCCTATCAGATCGTGGACGCGAACGATTCGGCGACGCTGTCCGTGGCAACCCAGGACGTCGTCCAATGCGCCAGGCTCCCCTGGGAACAAGCCGAGTCCGTGGCGCGGTCGACGGCCCAGCGCGAGCGCAACATCGGAGAATCGCAGGCCCGCCAGGCGTTTCAAATACTTGACGAGTTCATTCGTAGGATGAGCGCGGCGCCCGGTCAACGAATTATCGTATTGATGTCCCCGGGATTCTTCCTGGCCCCTTCCTTCCAACAAGAGTCCGGCGAGAGTATCGATCTGGCCATGAAGGCAAACCTGGTGATCAACACGATTGATGCGCGCGGCTTGTATGTTTCCTCGGAGTTTCACGCTGAAAGCAATGTTAAGCAGAGTCCCATGAAGACGCGGCTGATCCATACCGAAGAGATGGTGCAGAATGAAGTACTCGGGGAAATTGCCGAAGGCACCGGCGGTGTTTTCTTTCACAACCGCAATGACATTGATCAAGCATTATTGCAGGCCGCGGCGGAGCCGGAAGTTTCTTATGTTTTGGGATTTACGCCCGAAAAGCTGAAGCTCGATGGGAAGTATCACCACCTGAAGGTGTCGCTTACGAGCAAGGAAAAATGGACGCTGCAAGCCCGTCACGGCTATTTCGCTCCGCATGGCGAAGCCGATCCCGAACGTGCCGCGAATGAGGAAATTCACCAGGCGGTTTACTCTCAAGCAGAAGTACATGACCTGCCCGTTGGATGCCAGACGCAATATTTCAGCAACGCCACCGGCAAGCACCTGTCGGTCCTGGTGCACATCCAGACTGGCACCTTGAAATTCCGCAGGGCTGATGATCGCAACAATAACAAACTGACGATCGCGACGGCCATCTTTGACGGGAATGGAAATCTAGTTACCGGCTCGGAGAAGGTCGTCGAAATGCAGCTGCGGGATTCGACGCTGGGAAGAATGAACAAGGCGGGCCTCAATGTCAGGTCCAGATATGATCTGCAAGCCGGCAACTTTCTGCTGCGCATCGTGGTGCGCGATTCCGAGGGGGCCCAGATGGCTGCCCTGAGCCGTGCAGTGGTAATCCCGTAAATTTGCCGGCGGGCAATTGACGGCGATTGCCAGGACCACTACGCTTTTCCGATGCAACCGGGACAACCCAGCCGTACCGCGTTGGGAGCGGCAACGCATCGTGCAGTTCACCAAGTGCTGGAGCGCGGGAGTATTTTTTCGGATCCACTAGCCGTGCGTATTTTGGGTGCGGATGCCGAAGCCGCTATCCGCGATGCGAAAAACAATCCTTCGCGGCGGTTCCTGCGCCTTTTCATTGCGGTGCGAACACGATTTGCCGAGGATGCCCTGGCGACTGCTGTCGAGCGCGGTGTTCGCCAGTTGGTGGTGCTCGGAGCCGGCCTGGACACCTACGCTTACCGCAACGCTTTCGCAGAAAAGCTGCATGTTTTCGAAGTAGATCACCCGGCGACTCAAGCGTGGAAGCGTCAACGCCTTGCCGAGGTGGCCATCCCCATTCCTCCTTCGCTCACTTTCGCTCCCGTGGATTTCGAGAGGGAAACTTTGGCGGACGGTCTGGCTGCTGCCGGCTTTGTTCCGGAGCAGCAAACATTCTTCACCTGGCTCGGCGTCGTCCCGTATCTGACGGAGCAGGCCGTTTACTCAACGCTTGAATTCATCGCGCACCTGCCGGCCGGCGCTCACGTGGTGTTTGACTATGCCAATCCAGCGGCGCCAGGGTCCGAGCGGGATCACTTCACTGTTGCCCATGAAACCCTCGCGGCGCGCGTCGCCTCCATAGGAGAGGCGTTCAAGAGTTATTTTGAAACAGAGACGTTACATCCTAAGCTCCGAGCGCTCGGTTTTCGCGAAATCGAAGATCTTGGCCCAACCTTGATTCGCGAGCGCTACTTTGCGAAGCGCAGCGGATCTTTGCCAGATCGGGGCGGCCATATCCTTCGCGCAACGACGCGGTAAGGCGGGGAAAAGGGCTGCGCGCCAAAAGGCGCATCGCCACTGGTGTGACTTTCAAGCAAATGAGTGCTAGCGGGAGCGCGGAACAGTGCGAATTTGTTCCATCAGTGCGCGCAGGCGGAAGGAATCGCAGGGCTTGTCGCCGAAGCGGGCCTGCGCGTACAACTCTGTGAATTCGCGAAGCGGGCCGGCAAGTTCGGGTTGCAGGCCGCCAGAGGTGGCAAATTCCATGGGCGTCTGCGTGATGGGCCGGGCGAATCCTCTCTTTTCAAGGAGCCGCAATAGCTCAACATAGAGGCGCGAGGCAAGTTGCGGATTATTGCGTTCGGCGGGCGAACGCCGCACTTGCCAGGAAAGCGTGACCCAGCGCAGCGCAGCGCGAATCCAATCCAAGCGCAACACCACCAGCGCCAACACCAGCGCGATGGGAAACACAATGCTGAGCCAAGGGTGAGCGGCTTGCCAACCCGTTAGACTGTTCATGCCGCGATGTTTCATGCGTTCAAACTTCCGGCGCGTAATACCAACCCAGTCCGTGGAACCCTGTCGCACATTTCTGGCCAGCTGGACCTGGTGCGAGAAATCGTAGTTGATGACCCATTCATTCCAGTTGAGCTGAAACCAATCGAAGTACAGAGCCATACGGGAAAGCAGGTTCGTGGCGTCTCCCGCGGCCGGCGGAGTGGGATCGAACGTCACCCAGCCGCTTCCGGGGAAATACGCTTCCACCCAACTATGCGCGTCGCTGGCGCGCACGATGTAATCACCCGCCACGTCATTGAACTCGCCCGGGAGGAATCCGTTCACTTCGCGCGAAGGAATGCCCAGCGTGCGCAGCATGATGGCCATCGCGGAAGCGAAATATTCGCAGTGTCCCGCGCGAGTCTCAAAGAGGAAATGAGCCAGCGGATCAGCGCCGGGCTTGCCGGTCAGATTCAGGGTGTAGGCGAAATTGTCGCGCAGGTAACTTTCCATGGCCACGGCCTTGTCAAACGGATTGCCGGTGGAGGCGGTGATCCTTTTGGCGAGCTCCGGTATGCGCGGATCGAGCGGGTGCGGAAGTTGCAGGTAGGTATCACGGATCTCCTGGGGATATGCTGTGCCGGCGGAGCGGGCTTGCACGGGCCGCGACTGCGGAAGAATGGAAAGACCTTCGTAGCGGATCTGCGAATAGTTGTGCGATCTGTTGAAGATGGAGCCCGTGGAATCCAGCAGCAGCACGCTATTACGAACTGAAGAGTAATACGTGGTGGCTTCGGAGAGAAAGTTTCCACGCAACCTGACCACCTGCGCGGGTGCGAACAGCGCATCGCTGGCGATGGGCTGAAGCAGGATGGTGTATTGGATTTCCGTTGCACGTGGCGCCACAAAATCCTTACGGCTCGCCAGAGTGATCCAACCATCCTGAGCGGGGGATTGGATTTGCCGGTTCGTCTCGGGGTTGGACCAGCGCTTGCCGTCAAAATTGCTCAACGCGATGCCACGCCAACGCAACATCGGATAACCGATCGGCGAACCCGTGCGCACGCGCATCACCACCGAAGTGTTTTGCTTGATCTCGCCAATTTGGCCGAGTTCCACATTGTCGGTGAAGCCGGTCATCAGCGAGGGCTGAAATCCTCCCTGTGCCAGATAGCCTGCGCTGAATCGCGGGAAGAAAAAGAACAATAGCGAGCCGAATAAGAGCCCGCCAATTGCCACGCTCAGCACGGCAAGCGCCAGGGCGCGGTGAAAGCGGCTTTCCGCAGCCGATCGCGCCTGCAACAGAGGAAAGACCGCTCCCGTCGCGCCCCGCCGAATCTCCAGGCCGACAAAGGTGGCCACCGCGAAAAGCAAGAACGCCACAAAGAAAAAGAGGAAGTGAGTATCCACGGTGAAGACAGCGGCAGCAAGAAGAGCAGCAAACGCCAGCATCGCCAGGAAAATGGCATCGCGATCCGTCACGGCGCTGTAAAGCCGCAGCACCATAACGAACAGGAGAAAGTGGACGGAGGCAAGCAGCGCGGCGTAAACCGTGGGATTAACGTTGCCTTGGGCGAGCGTACGGGAGAAAAACAGGATGTCCAAGGGAATAATCAGCATGTAGCCCAGCACGAAGCGCGTGGCCGTGGTTTGCCGCAATTCCGCGGGATAGCCGCGCCACCAGCGGATTCCTTTAAAGAGAATTAACAAGGGCGCAACGATGTTGCTGATGGCGTCGAGCTTTCCGGTGGCCACCAGCGCCAGCACGCTCGACAGTACAAGGAAGAAAAGAGCCGTGCGATAGAAGCGATCGGCCGGGAGCGGAGTTCCAGAAGATGTGGCAGAGGAAGCCATGGCGCAGCTTTCAGAATAGCATCGGGTGAGCGCGGACCGAATGGCGGAAAACGAAAGGGTAATCCTCAGCGGTAGTGAAAGACCAGTTGTCTAATGCCGGACATCAGATATCAGATATCAGAAACCAGATATCAGGAAGCACTGGAGCAAAGGCGATCATTGGCTTGGTCGGGAGTTCAGGGCAGCTCGGGCAATTTTGCGCGTCAGGTTTGATATGGGAACAGAGGATAAGTCGTCGAGCGACACGATTTTTGCCCCGGGGACTTGCGGGAGCCTCTTCAGATTGATTCGATAAGGCTGCAATGTGATCGCCCGATAAGTGACTACATGGCGGACTTTGCGCAACAGTTCGAACGTGATCGAGACTTTCCGCCCACCCAGCAGCGATTCTTGAAAGTAATCCCGCAGATCGGTCTGGGCATTTCGCCGAACTTCCGTCGTAGGGAAATGCCACATACGCGAAACCAACGCGCCCACGTCGGCTTGTCGCGCTGAGCCCGCATCTCCTTTCGGCGGTGGCAGAAGCAGCGTGCGGCCCTGGGGATCCAGCAAGACGGCGGCAGCGAGTTTAAGTTCCACCGTGGCGCGCTTCTTGCGTTTCGTCGGAATAGCGTCCGCGAGTCCCAGCTTACGTGCTTGACAAAATTCGTTGACCGGGCACAGCAAACACTGCGGCGATTTGGGGGTGCAGAGAATCGCGCCGAGCTCCATCAAGGCCTGGTTCCAGTCACCAGCCGCATTGGGAGCCAATAGTGCGTCGGCGGTTTTCTGAAGTTCCTGCCAGCGGCCGTTTGCGTGCAAATCACCGCGAATGGCCAGCAGGCGGGCGAGCACGCGAGCGACGTTCCCGTCGAGTACAGCGAGTTTCTGGCCGTGAGCAATACTCAAGATAGCCGCGGCGGTGTATGCGCCGATACCCGGAAGCGCCAGCGCTTCCGCTTCTGTTGTTGGGAAAACGCCGTTGTGCAAACTTACGATTTGTTGTGCGGCCTTCTGCAGGTTACGCGCGCGCGAATAGTAGCCCAGGCCGGACCACAGACGGAGCACTTCATCCTCGGGCGCTTCGGCGAGGGCCCGCACATCGGGGAAACGTTCCAGAAAGCGCTCGTAATAAGGAATGGCCGCAGCCACGCGCGTTTGCTGCAGCATGATTTCCGAAAGCCAGATGCGATACGCGTCCCTCGAGCGGCGCCATGGCAGGTCGCGCTGAAATTGCGAAAACCATGCCAGGAGATTTTTGCGAAAACGTGTGAGTGCGGGTCCGGTAAGCATCGGCCCGATTAGTTTCGCATGAAACGCTGCGGGCAGCGCATCCGGGAAGGGGAAAGGTCAGGGCAGGGAATCTTCCGCGAACACGACGTACGAGGAATTCCAAATTTCCGCGGGAATGGAGCCGCGGGTTTGCGAAGTCACTACAATCTTGCACGAATCAGGATCCGCCGCGAGCCTCGAAAGCAAATCATGATCCGGGGCAGGAGCGAGGGGCTCCACGAGCGCCAAGTGCCGAAGAACCGTGAAGATATTCTCCGTGGCAGGGCCCAGTGGAACCTCAGCCACGACGCTGCGGAACTCGAGTTGCGCACTTTGCTCGTGAAAATTCCATGCAAGAGCCGCGCACAAATTCACAGCGCGCTCGAAGCGCTCTTTTTCGATTTCCGAAGAGTTGGCTTGCGCCGCGGGACTGTACGGATCGAAGACCAGCACCACGCGGTAATCATCCTCACGGGCAAATTCGCGCACCATGAGCACGCCCAGCCGCGCCGAAGCCTTCCAATGGACGTGGCGGGCACTGTCGTTCGGCAAGTAGTCGCGCAACGCGTAAAGATCCTGGCCGCGACCCTTCATCTGGCTTTCCATCGCTCCCTGAATGCCGGGCAGCACCTCCAGGAATTCGGGTGTAGCTTCCACGGAAGGATATACGAGAGCCTTCGTGGAGAGGTCGAGCCGCCGGGCCTTCTGCAGAAAGCCAAAGGGAAAACGAGTCACGATGCGAAACGCTTCCTGGTGATAGACGCCGCGCCGTGAGAACAGCATCGGCACGCTCTGTCGCGCGGAAATTTTACGCGGAAGATAGGGAAAGTAGACCGGCGTCTGCAGAAGCACCGCCGCGGGTTCGCCCTTTTTCTTCACCCCTTCCACGCGCAGCGAAAACGAGGGAAGCGAGAGCTTTTCGTTCACCAGTTCAACCGTGGCACGCACCGTTTGCCCCGCGAATATGTGTTCCGGAAGATTCAAACGCAGCTCGACACCTGTCAGCGTGACGGAAGAAAGTATTCCCGACATGAGGATGCTGGCAATCAGGCAAGCCAGGATGAGAAAGAGCAGGTTATTACCAGTATTGATGGCCGCCATCGCCACCAGAATAATTCCAACAATATAAACCCAGCCCGCGCGCGTCACGCGGTACTCCATGCGGTAGCCAATCCAGCGCAACGCGGTGCGTTTGGCCAGAACGGGAACCAGCGTGATGGACACCCAGGCAGCGACGAGCAGCGCGGTGATTGCCGTCGCGCTCGCCAGAAACAAATTCCCGAGTTGCGCGGCAGCTCCGGAATAGAGGGCGAGAATCAGCGCCACACTAAGCGCGGCCATGGACAGAAAGAAGGCGCGGACCGCGGGGCGATCGGATTTGGCCAGAAGGTTGGCGAAAGTGGTGGAAAGGGAAGGCATATAGGTAATTTCGGAATTCAGCAAGCGACGTTCGCAATTTCCGCGGTGTTACACTGGCACCGGAACCGATTCCACGATTTCGCGCAAAACGTTTTCCGTGGTCTCCGATTTCTTCTGCAGAGAAGCGTGGCGCGCACAAGCCACGACGCGATGCGCAAACACGGGAACCGCCAACTGCTTAAAATCGTCGGGGAGGCAGAAATCCCGGTTGTCAAGAAACGCGCGCGCCTGTGCGGCGCGTTGCAGCATCAGCGTGCCGCGGGGGCTCACTCCCAGGGCCAGCTGATCCGATTTTCGCGTGCGGTTTACGATTTCCAGGGCGTAATCATGCAAGCTTGTATCGACGCGTACACGGGTGACTGTCTCCTGCATCGAGAGCACGTCGGCAACATCGGCCACTGGTTCCATTGCCGTGACGGGGTCATTGCCGGCGCGGCTGCGCAAAATCGCGCGCTCAGTTTCGTGCGATGGATAACCCATCTTCACGCGCATCAAGAAGCGGT
Organism: Candidatus Acidiferrales bacterium; assembly: GCA_963702915.1. Lineage (GTDB taxonomy): Bacteria > Acidobacteriota > Terriglobia > Acidiferrales > UBA7541 > Acidiferrum. Next base: position 2,124,772 of record OY969770.1, on the reverse strand, counting down.
CCAGTTGTGATTCTGGAAGCGGGTAGGTGCCGTGATGCTCCACGGGATTTTGCGTGGCGATCACCAGAAAAGGCAACGGCAACGGCAGCGTGCGCCCATCCACGGTGACTTGCGCTTCGTTCATTGCTTCCAGCAATGCGGATTGCGTACGCGGGGTGGTGCGGTTAATTTCATCGGCCAGAACGATGTTGGCAAAAATGGGGCCGTGGCGGAATTCGAATTCGCGCGATTCCGGATTGTAGACGCTGACACCAAGAACATCGCTGGGCAGCAAATCGGACGTGAACTGGATGCGCTGAAAGCTGCAGTGAAAGGATTTGGCCAGCGCCTGCGCCAGCGTGGTCTTGCCGACGCCGGGAACATCTTCGATCAGCAGGTGGCCACGCGCCAGTAGTGTGACCAGGGCAAGCTGAATCACATCTTCTTTGCCGTAAATGGCGCGCGCGATGGAGCGCTGCAATTGCGTGACGATTTGAGAGGTGACCGTCGGCATTGGTTGAAAACCCTTACTCTTCCTGCTACAAATAGAACCTGGGACGCGCCGCTGGTTGGCGCGAATGAAGCACCCTATACAGTTTGACGGACGGCCCGTTGCAAGGGTTACCCGACAGATGATAACCCATTCCCGGACGGGCGATTAGCTCAGCGGTTAGAGCGCTCGCCTCACACGCGAGAGGTCAAAGGTTCAAATCCTTTATCGCCCACCACTCCTATTTAGTTTCTCATCTTTTGGCTGGCTAACCGAATCAAAGAGCGAATTGGTGTGTTCAAAAACCTATTTTCACCGGACCGTTTTATCGCCCGGCAAGGAGGATTTGTCGGCGGCCCGCAGGGTCTTGTATAGTGGCGCCATGCAAACTTTCTTGCGCACGATTGAGTTTCTGAGCTTGAGCTTGTGGCTGGGAGCGGACGCGTTCCTGAGTTTTGTTGTGGCGCCGGGAGCCTTTGCGATTCTAGGTAGCCGCGATGCCGCCGGAATGATGGTGGGGTTTTCGCTGGCGCGACTGCACTTTGCTGGAATTTTCCTGGGCTTGATTTTCCTGGTGGCGCGGCTCCTGCGGACGCACAGTTTTGCCAGCTTCACGACCCCAGCCGCACTTTGTGTTCTCTTAATGGTGCTGCTGACTGCTGCTTCGCAATTCACCGTCAGCAACCGCATGGAAAGCTTGAAGAAAGAAATGGTGTCGGTACAGAACACCCCCGAGAACGACCCGCGCCGCGTCGCCTTCAATCACCTCCATCACCTTTCAGTAGGCTATGAAGGGGTCGTCCTGCTCCTGGGCTTCGCGGCCATGTACCTTCTGGTTCGCGAAGTTTCCATCAAGCCATAAGCCAGTTATTTATTTTTGGTTTTCTGGGGTGCCCGTTGCTTCTTGCGGCGCACGGGACGTGGGCGAATTTTGTTGGTAACTTTGTATCCTGCGCGTTCAAACGCCCGCCACATGTACCAACTCGCAACGGTGCGGTAGGGCCGCCAGCGTTCGCCGAACTTCAGAAGTTCCTGGGGCTTCGGCATGTGTTTTTTGCCGTAGGCCACCGACCAGCCCTTCTTCACACCTAAATCGTGAATGGGCAGCACATCCGGTCGGCCAAGGCGGAAAATCAGGAACATTTCCACTGTCCAAGCGCCAATCCCGCGCACGGACACCAGCCGCTTGACAAGTTCTTCGTCGGACATTTTCACGGCTTCGTCATGTGACGGCACCACCCCATCAAGCGTCTTCTGCGCCAAATCGCGCATTGCCTCTACCTTCGCACCCGAAAGTCCCGCCTTGCGCAGCTTAGGCTTTCGAAAATCTAGGATTTCCTGGGGAGTGGGAACACCGCCCTTCGCGCTGAGCGCCTTAATGCGTCCGAAAATCGTAGCGGCCGCTTTACCCGAAATCGATTGGTAGGCAATGGCCTCAAGCAGAACTTCGTAGGGAGATTGCGCGTCGGCCACATCAATCTGAAAGGGTGCCATCTCCGCGATTAGGCGCTTCAAACATCCATCCCGTTCTGACAGATGACGGACGGCCTCGGCAAGATCAAAAGCCAGGTTGTTCGGCGGCGCGTTGATGGTCATGGCGGCTCAAAAACATAGCACAGAGGCAGTGAATTGGTCAGCGCGAATTGCGGCCAAGCCAATCCCCGCCTTCAGGAAAATCGGCCGCGCAACGGTGGTGTGCTAAGATGCAATGTTTATGCAGACAGGAATTATTGGACTGCCACAAGTAGGAAAGACCACGCTGTTCCGCATCTTGACGAAAGCGCACGTCGACGCCAAAAGCGGGCAAACCACCCACGTCGGCGTAGCCAAAGTGCCAGAGCCGCGCCTGCTCGAACTGGCAAAGCTCTATAACCCGAAGAAGATCACGTATGCCACGGTCCAATATGTGGACATGGCTGGCGTGCAAAAGGAACGCATGCGCGAAAGCCTGGCCTCCCTGCGAGACGTGGACGCCATCGCTCACGTAATTCGGGTGTTTGACGATCCCAGCGTGCCGCACGCCGAAGGCAGCATCGATCCCTTGCGCGACGCCACCAATCTGGACCTCGAGCTGATCCTTTCCGATCATGAACAGGTTTCCAAACGGCTCGAGCGCGTGGACAAGGACCTCAAGAAAAAGAAAGATCCGGTGCTGGAGCACGAAAAAAGCGTGCTCGAGAAATGCAAGGCGCACCTTGAATCCGAAAAGCCTCTGCGCGAACTGGAATTGACTCCCGAGGAGCGCAAGCCCATTAGCGGCTTTTTATTCCTTTCGCAGCGTCCCATGCTCTACGTCCTGAATCTGGGCGACGAGGAAGCCGCCGAAATGGACAAAGCCGTCGAAAAGCATAAGTTGGCGGCGCTTCAGGGACGGCCAAACACCGCGGTGGTCGCGGTCTGCGGAAGATTGGAAGCGGAACTCGCGGAAATGGAAGAGAAGGAAGCCGCGGAACTGCTCGCCTCGTACGGCTTAAAAGAGCCGGGCCTCAACCGCCTGATTGATGCGACTTACGATCTGATGGGTCTCTTCTCCTTTTTCACCGCAGGCGAACCCGAAGTTCGCGCCTGGACGATTCGCAAAGGCTCCACGGCCGTGAAAGCGGCCGGCGAGATTCACAGCGACATCGAAAAGGGTTTCATCCGCGCCGAAGTGGTGCAATGCAAGGATCTCCTCGCCGCCGGAAGTATCGCCGCCGCCAAGGAAAAAGCGCAGGTGCGCCTCGAAGGGAAAGAGTACATTGTGCAGGAAGGGGATGTTATTCTCTTCCGCCACAGCGGATGAAGAAGTTCGAAGTAATAAGTATTAAGTTTTAAGTGCTGGGTTCCAGGCTTTACTTACTACTTAAAACTTAAAACTTACGACTTTCCGTTCCCCATGATCCACGAACTGCCATTCCGTATCGCGCTTGCGGCGCTGCTCGGGCTAATTGCCGCCGGCGGGAATCTTCTTGGCGGTTATTTCGTGGTGTACCGCAATTGGCCGCGGCGCTATCTGCAATATTTCCTGGCGCTCGGCGCGGGTTACATGCTCTCTGTGGCATTCGTTGAGGTGATCCCGGAGTCGATTCACCTGGCCGGGGAGCAAGCGCTCATCTACGTCCTGATCGGTTTCTTCCTGGTGCATTTGTTTGAGCACACCATCGCGCCGCATTTTCATTTCGGCGAAGAAACGCATACCGCAGAGATGCAGCACCAACATGCGCGCAGCACCGTGCTGCTCGGTCTGGCAATCCACACCTTTTTCGATGGCGTGGCGATCGCCGCGGGCTTCCTGGTGTCCACTTGGCTAGGAGCAGTGATTTTTTTTGCGGTGTTCCTCCACAAACTTCCGGAAGGATTCACCGTGGCTTCCGTGGTGCTGGCCAGCGGCCAGGGCAAGCGCCGCGCGGTGCAGGCCGCGGGACTTCTGGGGGCTGCAACGTTGGCCGGTGTCCTGCTCACCAGCCATCTTCAGGGCGAACTCAAATACGCCTTGCCGCTTTCGGGTGGCGTGACGCTCTACGTTGCGGCCACAGACCTGCTCCCGGAAGTGAATCGAGAGCCCAACTGGCGCATGGCTCTGCTGGTCTTTGTCGGCGTAGCTACCCTACTGATTTTAAAGTGGTTATTCCATGTTTAGCGGGCTTCGCCAGCCCCCCCGTGCCTTCCTCGCGCACCGTGGTGAAACTGCAACTTTTTGAATACAAATGGGTTTGTTAAAGTGTGGCGGCTATGGTCAGAACCGACGTCCAACTCATGTTGGATGTGAAAGCCGGCGACGAAGCTTCTTTTGAGCTTCTGTTGCAGCGCTATCGCACGCCACTCGTCAACTTCCTGTTCCGGATGGTTCGCAACCGCGAACAGGCGGAAGACCTGGCGCAGGAAGTATTCCTGCGAGTGTACCGCGCGCGCGAGGAGTATGTGCCCAGCGCGAAGTTCACCACCTGGCTCTTCCGCATTGCCACGAATTTGGCGCTGAATTCGATGCGGGACACTCGCTACCAGAAACTGGAAGTCTCCATCGATGCGCCGGTCACCCTGGACGCCGAAGATGGCGACGAGCGGCCGCTGGATCTTGCGGAGAAACACCCCAACATCGAGCAGCATCTCGTCGAAGATGTGCGGGTGAAAATGATTCGCCATGCCATCAACAAGCTCCCGGAAAAGCAGCGCGCCGCCGTGCTGCTGCACAAATACCAGGAGCTGGATTATGCGGAGATTGCAAAGATTCTTAGTTGCTCGGAAAGCGCGCTAAAATCGCTGCTGTTCCGGGCATATGAAGCGCTGCGAGTGGAACTAGCCCCGCTGGTGGCGCACCAAGTCAAGCATTAGGGTAGGGAAAGAAGGATGTTATGAGCTGTGGAAAAATGGAAAGCCGGATCCTGGAATATCTGGATGGGCGGCTCAAGGAAAGCGAACGGCTGGAAGTTGAAAAGCATCTGGCCTCGTGCGCGCCGTGTTCGGTGCGCGCGAATGAATTTCGCGCCGTGTCTGGGTTGTTGGACGAACTTCCGGTGATCGAGCCCTCGCCTGAATTTGATTTGCGCGTGCACGCGCTTGTTGCTGCGGAGCCAGTGAAGGAAAACTGGTGGGCCTGGCTGAGAGTTTCGCCCCGCGCAGCTTTTGCGGCCTCCATGCTTTTGTTGGCCGCGATTTGGATGGGTCATTGGGCGCCTAACAATTCAGCACTCCCGCCGATGGATATGCAACAGGCCGATGCGCAGATGCTGCAAGACTTGCCGGTGCTCGAAGATCACGATGTTCTCTCGAATTTCGAGCCGCTGAAAGACTTGCCGGGAAAAGCGGACGACGATTCGGATGATACGCAACCGCAGCAACAACAACAGCAGCCGATGTGAGAAGGAGAAGTATAAGGGCCGGAATGTAGAAAGATGCACAAGAAGATCCAACTCGGATTACTGGTACTTGCGGCAGTAAGCATTGCCGCGATGCCGGGGAGTGGCTGGGCGCAGAAGCCGCACGCCGCTGGCAATGCCGCTCCGCATGCCGACCGTCCTCCGCAGGCCCAGGCAGCAAAGCCGAAGGCCCAAGCGGCGCGGCCGCACCCGCAGAATCCGAATGCGAACCGTCTCCCGGCGAATCCCAATCGTGCGCCCGCAAACCGGAATCAGCCCGCCAATCGGCCGCCGCAGAATTTCGCCAGCCCGCGCGCGAATCTCAATAACGGCGCGCGTCCTAACCTTACGCCAAGGCAGCAAATAGGTGTTGGCGCAGCACGTCCCTGGGTGGATCGCATGCGCGACCTTTCACCAGCCCAGCGCGAAAACGTTTTACAGAACAGCCGCGCCTTCCAGAATCTTGCGCCGGAGCAACAGAACAAAATCCGCCAGCAGTTCAATCAGTGGGACCGCATGACGCCGGCACAGCGGGCCGATCAGAGAACGAAGGAAGAAACATGGCGGCAGATGACGCCGGCGCAGCGCGAGCACATCAAGAATGATGTGCTGCCGAAATGGAAACAGATGCCCTGGGATCGCCAGCAAGTGATGCGTCAGAAGTTGGGTGTGTTGCAGAACATGCCCGAATCGGCTCGCAATCAGCGGCTGAACGATCCGGAATTCACCAAGGGCATGAGCGACGACGAAAAGTCTATGCTCCACGACCTCAGCCACACCCACGTCGGCGGCGCCCCCGAGCCTCCAGGCGAATAGCAAGTCCCACTGATCTCTCGACATGCCGAATAACTGTCATTCCGACCGGAGGGACGGCGCATTTTGCCGTCCCGAAGTGGAGGAATCCCTCTCGGCCTTCATGTGCCAAGATTTCCTCAGTCCATGCCTGCATTGACAACCAACAAACAATCGCGGCATGGTGACATCTAGCGGCACGTCGCATCCAACGAAGGGGAGAGTCCCATTCTCGAATTGTCCACACGGTTCCGCGCCCTCAAGCATCGCAACTTTCAACTTTTCATGATCGGACAGCTGATTTCGCTGATTGGCACATGGATGCAGAACCTGGCCCAGCAGTGGCTGGTTTTTCGCCTGACGCATTCCGTCGTGCTTCTGGGTATCTTCGGTTTCGCCAGCCAGGCGCCCATGCTACTGCTTGCGTGGATGGGCGGCTATGTAGGCGACCGCTACAACCGGCACCACGGCGTAATCGTGACGCAAACGTGTTCCATGATCCTGGCGTTTGTGTTGGCGGCGCTGACGCTGATGCACGTAATCCGCGTCTGGCAGGTGATCCTGATCGCGTTTCTGGTCGGCATCGTGAATGCCTTTGACATGCCCATCCGCCAGTCCTTCTTTGTGCACATGGTGGGACAGGAGGATTTGCCGAATGCTATCGCGTTGAACTCCTCCATCTTCAACGGCGCCCGGGTCATTGGTCCGGCCATCGCGGGCTTTACCATAAGCCTGGTAGGAGAAGGCTGGTGCTTCTTCCTGAACGGCCTGAGCTTTGTCGCCGTAATCGTGGCCCTGCTGATGATGCACCTCCCGCGCGTTGAAGAGAAACACAGCGATGAATCTCCGGTGCGCAGTTTCATCCAGGGATTCCGCTTCGCCATGAACGATCTGCCGATCCGCTCGGCGCTGCTTCTGTTGAGCGTGCTGAGTCTGTTTGGCTTGCAATACTCCGTCTTCCTGCCCATCTACGCGCAGGACATTCTGCATGGAGGCGTGCAGACTCAGGGACTGTTGATGACCGCGGCAGGAGTTGGCGCGCTACTGGGGGCGCTGCAGTTCGCCGCCCGCACGCAGTATAAAGGGCTGGCCCGGCTGATCGGAATCACCGGAACAACGTGTGCAGTAGCGCTGATCGTCTTTTCGCAGGCGCGCGTCTTCTGGCTATGTGCGGCGGCGATGTTGGTCATGGGGTTTGCCGCAACCACGCAGATGGCTTCGACGAACACCATCGTCCAGGAACGCGTGCCGGACCAAATGCGCAGCCGGTTGATGGCCGTGTACGCCACCATGTTCGTGGGTGTGCAACCCATAGGTTCATTAATCGCCGGCGGCGTGGCCAAGCACATTGGCACGCCCAATACGATTCTTCTCTTTGGTTTGCTGGTCCTGGCCGGGTGCCTGGTCTTTATTACCCGCGTGGTGATGAAGACAAATAAACCTAGCCCCATTCCGGCCGCAGCATAGGTGTGGGCTTCAACTACCCCTCGCCGAGCTTCTTGCACAGCTTGCGCAGTCTACAAATCAAAATTCAATCGCACGCTGTTCGTGCAGCAGTCCCAGGTAGCGCAAAAGATCGTCCGTGATGCGCTGCGGCTCCGCCTTGGCATAAAGCACGTGGAGCTCCTCCGCAATCTGCTGCACCGTGTGTTTGCCGTCGCATAACTCTACAATCTCCAAGCTTGGCCCGCTCAACCGCAATTCCCGGGCGGCTCCCAGAAGCGCCCGCGGCTGCTGGTTCTTTTCGTTCAGCCGAACCCCGGGAGCAAGTCGTGGCATGGCACTCAATTCAGGCGTCATTCTCAGTCCTTCCCGGGTCTGAGCACCCTCGCACTTATTCCACCGGGATACCCAGAAGACAACATAGCATGGCCAGGAAGGTCGGGAGGCGCGTTGTCCGAACATGGAAAGGGCACCACTAGCAGTTGGGAAGGGAGGTCTCCCGAACACACAGGATGTGGTAGTAGAAAAACGAGTTTTCTGCTCCATTAAATTCCACAAATTATTCACACATTCTGCGAATTTCGCTTGACTTAGCCAAAAGACAGCCTATGCTGTGGAAAGAAGTGGGGCAAAGTGGTATTAAGTAGACCGAAGTAGGGCACTGCGGGGGGCCGTGGTCGAAGTGGGCATCTCAGTCCTCCAAAGAGACGGGGCGCATGAAACTAAGGGGAAACTCTCCGACAAAAGTCGACGAGAAGGGTCGTCTGAAGATCCCCGCGTCCTTTTTAGAAGAAATAACGGAATACGGCAAGCAGTTTTATATCACCAGCACAACGGGCGAATCGGCACGAATTTATCCCATGAAAGTGTGGAACGAAATCGAGGACAAGCTGGCGAAGGCACCCAGCACCAACCCGGCGAAAAACAAGTTTTTGCTGCGCACGAGTTATTTCGGTCAAGTCGTCGAGCTGGATGGGCAGGGGCGAGTCCTTCTGCCCGCAGTCTTAAGAGAAGCGGCCCAGACCAAGGGCGATGTGGATGTCTTTGGGAAGCTTGATTACCTGGAAGTGATGAACCACGCCAGGGTGCTGGATCAAATGAAGAATGAGCCGTACACCGCGGAAGACGACAAAGTCTTAGGCGAATTGGGGATTTAGGGACCTTTACGGGCTGGAAGTGGGCGTAGTTGGGGCGGCAATAGGGCGAAAAGAGAATTGGGCGCACCACACACGCCAGTGATGTTGCAAGAGGTGCTGGAATGGCTGCAAATCAAGCCAGACGGAATTTACGTGGACGCCACGCTGGGAGCCGGGGGGCATTCGGAGGCGATCGCCGCCCGCTTGTCGTCCGGCCGCTTGATCAGCCTGGACCGGGACGCACAGGCGCTGGCGATTGCGCGCGAGCGTTTGAAGGAATTTGGGAGCCGGGTGACCTTCGTGCACACCCCATTCTCGAGGATTGCGGAGGCCGTACAAGAGTTGGGGATAGCGAAGGTGGACGGGGTCTTGGCCGACTTGGGAGTTTCGAGCATGCAGCTTGATCGACCGGAACGCGGCTTTTCATTCCGCGAAGCGGGGCCTTTGGATATGCGCATGAGCAGCGGCGAACTCGCCGAAGATGCGCTGACCGCTGAAGAGATTGTGAATCGCTGGCCGGAGAAAGAACTTGCCGACCTGCTCTACCGCGAAGCGGAAGAGCGCGATTCCAGAAGAATCGCCAGGTACATCGTTCGCGCGAGGCCCATTCGGGACACCGCGCACCTGGCAACGGTTGTGGCAGGCGTTCGGAAGCAATGGGGAAGGCAGAGACTGCATCCCGCGACAAAAACGTTTCTGGCGCTGCGGATAGCGGTGAATCGAGAGTTGGAGGAACTCGGGCAGTTTCTTTCCCGGACCCCTGCCACTTTAATTTCTGGCGGCCGTTGGGTGGTGTTGACTTACCACTCGCGGGAAGACCGCCCGGTGAAGCGCGCGTTCCAGGAGGCGGATAGAGCCGGAACGCTGAGGGTGCTCACCAAGCACGTGATTGTGCCCGGCCCGGAAGAGCAGGCGGCGAACCCGAGATCGCGAAGCGCGAAGCTCAGGTGCGCGGAGAAAGTATAACTATGTTGGAAACGAAAAAGCCGGCGATGGTGGAATTTCACACGGTGAAGCGCATCGACAATTCGCGTCTGGTGCGCCACGTCGAGCCCCTGAAAATGCGCAATCTATACAAAACCGCCGGTCTCGGCGCTCTGGTTGCCGTCTGCTGCATGCTTTATGTCTACCAGCACTTTCGCTGCATTGACCTGAGCTTTCAGCTGGAAGAATTGCGCGCCCGGCAACAACAGTCCCTGGCCTTGAACGGAGCCCTTAAGCTGGAAATCGCCACCTTGCGCGACCCTCAGCGAATTGATTTGCTGGCGCGAAACCAGCTTGGTCTGACGGAACCCACCGCGGAGCAGGTGCGTGAGTACTCGGCTTTCGACGGCTCGGAAGTGGCTGCCGTGCACTATGTGCGCACGAATCGCGCGCCTTAACCTCGTGCGCCGCCGGCATGGCCACCACTGCACTTTTCCGGGTTGTGAAACACCTTTGCAGTCTGCCCAGTCCGCGAGCCTAGTTCAGGAGCCATGCAGCAGGATAGAGCTCATGTACGTTTACTGATACTTGCCGCCGTGGCGCTCTTCTGGATGACCGCGGTCTTCGGGCGCGTTGCCTACCTGCAGCTTTTTCGTCACGGCGATTACCTGGCCCGCGCGTCGCGTCAGCAGCGCCACGTCATGGAAATCACACCGAAACGCGGCGCCATCTATGACCGCAACATGCACCCGCTGGCGATGAGCGCGCCTGTGCAGTCGGCCTTTGCCGTGCCCTCGGAAGTGAAAGATGCGGCCATGGCCGCGCGGCTCCTCTCCAGCGTGCTGGCCATCCCGCAAGACGTGCTTCGGCAGAAACTGGATGGCGGCGGCACGTTTGTCTGGATTCAGCGCAAACTTCCCCCGGAAAAAGCGGAAGCGGTGAAATCCCTCAACCTCACAGGCGTTTATTTTCAGGAAGAAAACCAGCGCTACTACCCCAAGCGTGATTTGGCCGCGCATGTCTTGGGATTTGTGGATGTCGACGAAAAGGGACTCGGTGGGATCGAGTACGAATATGACGATCTCATCCGCGGCAAGGGCGAAAAAATCGTGGTGATGGCCGACGCCAGGCAGCGCTGGTTCGATGGTGGAGAAGCGCAGCGTGACCGCGGCGCCGGTGTTGTTCTGACCCTTGACGAAAAAGTGCAGTACGTCGCCGAGCGCGAACTCGCCGCGGCCATCGAAAAAACTCACGCTCCCGCGGGCACCATCATCGTCCAGGATCCCAATAGCGGAGCAATTCTGGCGCTGGCCAACTGGCCCAAATTCAATCCCAATGCGGCCACCGACGCGCCCCCGGAAGCGCGCATGAACCGCGCCATCAGCGCCATTTACGAGCCCGGCTCGACCTTCAAACTGGTAACGCTTGCAGCCGCCTTTGACCAGAATCTGACGCGCCCCAACGAAGTCTTCGACTGCGAAAACGGATCCCTGGTAGTCGGTGGGCGCCGCATCCACGATCACAAGGCCTATGGCCTGCTGACCGTCTCCGATATTCTCGCCAACTCCAGCGACGTGGGCGCGATGAAGATTGCCCTGCGGCTGGGCGCGCCGAAATTCTACGACTATATCCGCGGCTTCGGCTTTGGCTCCCCTACGGGCGTGGACCTGCCCGGGGAAAGCCGGGGTTTGCTGGAGCGCCTACAGCATTGGGTGCCGTCTTCCATCGGCGCGATTTCCATGGGCCAGGAAGTGGGCGTCACCCCGCTGCAGATGGCCACAGCGGTGTCTGCCGTGGCGAATGGCGGGCTGCTCTACAAGCCGCGTACGGTCCAGCAAATTATGCGTGGCGAGCAGGTATTGTCGCTGAGTAGTCTATCGTCTCCCGCGGAACCGCGCCGCGTGATTCGCCCGGAAACGGCAGCAACTTTGCGCCACTTGATGGAAGGTGTCATCTTGCATGGCACGGGAAAAGCCGCGCGTCTTGATGGTTGGACTGCCGGCGGAAAAACGGGCACCGCACAGAAAATTGATCCAGCGACGGGGCGCTATTCCCGCACGAATGTAATTGCCTCCTTCACCGGATTTGCTCCCATTAATAATCCGGCGATCACCATTCTTGTCTCGCTTGATTCTCCCCAAGGTTGGCCGCATGAGGGCGGCGATGTGGCCGCGCCTGTGTTCAAGCGCATCGCGGAACAGGTTCTGGCTTATTTGGACGTGCCGCGCGATGTGCCGGTCAGTCCGAGCCTGTTGCAAACGGCGTTTCACCAGGATGCAAGCACAGCAAACGACTCCCTCGACGATCTGGCGCCCGTGGATTTCAATGCGCAAATTGATTCTTCAGGCAAGGGGCTGAAGACATCGTCGGCCAAAAGTCCACAACCAGCTTTGCCCGAAGTGACCCTGGCCGTGGACGAAGGTGGCGATATTTCCGTGCCGGACTTTACCGGGAAAACGATGCGTGAAGTTACAGACGCGTGCCTCAGCCTGGGACTCAATCCCATCCTGGTTGGCAGCCGGCTTGCCTCTCTACAATCACCGGCGGCGGGCTCCAAGGTTCGCCGCGGGAGCAAGGTGACCGTGCAATTCGGCGGCACACCAACGCATGCCGGCAATGTGCGCTAGGAAAAGGATTTATCGCAGCTATGAGCAACGGAGTTACGGTTGCAGACGAAGTACAGAAAAATTCCGCGACATGCGGCGAGGACAAACGGAAACACACTGTGGCTGAAGAGGGACACCCCGTCGGGCAAACGCTCGGCTCTCTGCTGGAGGGCGTCGAGGTATGTTCCGTGGTGCCTTCGCTCGATTTGCGGGTTCGGCAGATTGTCTGCGACTCCCGCAAAGTCCAGCCTGAAGCTTTGTTTGTGGCTATTCATGGCGTGGCCACGGATGGCAACATTTACGCCAGAGACGCGGCATCGCGCGGCGCGGTTGTGGTCCTCAGCGAAGATCCCGCGCCCGCGGATTGGACGCGCGATGTGGTTTGGGTCCAGGTGAAAGAAGCGCGCAAAGCCCTGGCCCTCACCGCTGCGAATTTCTTTGGCAAACCTGCAACGGCACTGAAACTTGTCGGCGTCACGGGCACGAACGGCAAGACCACCACGACTTCGCTGATCGATTCCATCGTGCGCGCTTCGGGAGCCAAGACAGGATTGTTCGGCACCATTGCCTATCGCACGCCGCGCGGCGAATTTCCCGCGCCGAATACCACGCCCGAATCCGTGGACCTGCAAAGCTTTTTAGCGGAGATTCGCGACGCGCAAGGCGCCTACGCCGTGATGGAAGCGAGTTCCCACGCGCTGGCCCTCGACCGCTTGTGGGGTTGCCATTTTGCCGCCGCTGTCTTCACCAACCTGACACGCGATCACATTGACTTCCACAAAACTTTCGACAACTACTTTGCCGCCAAGCGGCGGCTGTTTGAAGGCACCGGCGCCGGCGCACCCGATGTAGCAGTCATCAACACGGACGACGAGTGGGGCAAAAAACTCCTTGGGCTGGGCCAGAAAGCGCTCACGTACGGCCTGCAAAATGGCTCGGACCTCGTGGCGAAGAAATTCCAGCTCAGCTTCAGCGGACTGAATTTCACGGCGCAGACGCCCAATGGGAATATCCAGGTGCAATCGGCGCTGGTGGGTCGCATCAATGTGTACAACATACTCGCCGCCGTGGGTGCGGGCATTGCACTGGGCTTTTCCAACGAGATTATTGAAGCAGGCATTCGCAATCTGGAAGCTGTCGCGGGCCGCTTCCAGCGAGTGGATCAGGGCCAACCCTTCCTGGTCGTCGTGGACTACGCGCACACGGACGACGCGCTCGAAAACTTGATTCGCACCGCACGCGAACTGAATCCCAAGGGCCGCATCGTCACGCTCTTTGGCTGTGGCGGCTCACGCGACCGCACCAAGCGCCCGATCATGGGCGAACTTTCCGGTCGCCTGAGCGATCTATCCATTCTCACCAGCGACAATCCGCGCCAGGAAGATCCCCTTAAGATCATCAGCGACATCGTTGTGGGGATGCAGAAGTCCGGCGGCAAATACATGATCGAGCCAGACCGCGGCAAAGCCATCACGCTGGCCATTGATGAGGCACGCGCGGGAGACATGGTGCTGCTCGCGGGCAAAGGTCACGAGGACTACCAGGTCTTTGCCGACCATTCGATTCATCTGGATGATCGCGAAGAAGCGCGAAGGGCCTTGCGCGATCGCGGCTATACCGAGCCCCAGGGTGGCTCAGGATTTGGCACGTAGCGCGCTCGTCTCCTGTTGCGGGACGAGGGCCTGCGAACCAAGGCAGTTGCTCGCAGACTAGTCAGAAGGAGGGGCCCTCAACCGGTGAGAACGCACAGTGATGTGCTTTACGGACGAGGTGAACGCTTCGTCCGAACCCTGGAGAGAACTAGCTTATTGAGGCAACTATGCGGTGGACGCTTACACAAGTGGCTGATGCGGTGGGGGCAAAGCCGGGGCACGGGTTGGACCCCCTGGCCCGGCTGGCCGGTGTCTCGATTGATTCTCGCACGCTACGTCCCGGAGAACTCTTCGTTGCCATTCATGGTCCTTCTCACGATGGACACGACTATGTGGCCGCAGCCCTGGAAGCCGGGGCCGTGGCGGCAGTGGTGGCGGAGCCGCTCCTCTCGAAGTATCCGGGCTGGCTGCAGGACCGCTGCATCGCCGTTCCCGATACCCTCGCGGCACTGCACCAATTGGCACGCGCAGTGCGCAAGGAATGGGGCCGCAAAGTCTGCGGGATTACGGGCTCCGTCGGGAAAACTACCACGAAGGAAATCCTGGCGGCACTGCTGGGCGCGAAGTTACGCGTCCTGAAATCCGAGGGGAATTTCAATAACGAATATGGCTTACCCCTGACGCTCTTTCGTCTGGAAGAGACGCACGATGTGGCGGTGCTCGAAATGGGCATGTCTTATCCCGGCGAACTGCGACGGTTGGCGGCGATTGCGCTGCCCGATGTGGCCATTGAGTTGCGCGTCACTCCGGCCCATCTGATGAATTTTTCTTCGGTGGACGAAATCGCCCTGGCAAAACGCGAACTCGTCGAAGGTTTGAATGGGCCGCGCTCGCTGGCGGTGCTGAATGCCGACGATCCGCGCGTGGCGGCGATGGCTGCTGCCGCTCCGGGGAAAGTGCTCTTCTACGGAATTGAAAAGCCCGCGGAATACCGGGCGGAGGAGATCGAAGATCGTGGGGCGCTTGGTTCGGCATTCACGCTTGTGCACAAGGGAAAGCGCACGCGCATTGAAATGTCGCTTCCCGGGCGCCATGTTGTCTTGAACGCTCTCGCGGGGATTGCCGCTGCCAGCGTGTGGGGCATTGGCGCTGCGGAGGCGCAACAGATTCTCCCTGGTCTGCGCACGCCTTCCATGCGTGGCGAACTGATTCGCTTCACGAATGGTTTCGCTTTGATCAACGACTCATACAACTCGAGCCCTGCCGCGCTCCAGGCAATGACCAGCCTGCTGGCAGCGACGCCAGGATTTCAGCGGCGCATCCTGGCGGCCGGAGAGATGCGCGAACTGGGCCTGAGTTCCGCCCAGCTTCATCGCGAGGGCGGTACTTTCGCGGCCAAAACCGGCAAAGTGGATTTTGTCATTGGGGTTCAGGGCGACGCGGCTCAAATCGTCGAGGGCGCCGTTGCCGCCGGACTTCCTCGCGAACGGACCAAATTTTTCGCCTCGCCAGCTGACGCTGGCAATTTCCTGGTGGATTTCGTGAAACCCGGCGATGTGCTTTTGGTCAAAGGCTCGCGCAGCGTGAAGATGGAGCGCATCGTCGAAGCGCTGCTGGGACGTTTTGCCCCGGAAGATTCCCGGTCTAAAGTGGATATGAGTCACTGAGATGCTCTACTACCTCCTCTACCACGTGCTGCAGAAATATTTCAGCCCGCTCAACGTGTTTCGCTACATCACCGTTCGCACCGTATACGCCAGCTTGACGGCCATGTTCCTGGCCCTGGTCTTTGGTCCCTGGCTGATCCGCAAGCTGCGCGAACTTCAGATTGGCCAATACATTCGCGAAGAAGGTCCGGAGGAGCACAAAAAGAAGGCCGGGACGCCTACGATGGGTGGCGTCTTAATCGTTCTTTCCACGGCCGTGCCGGTGCTGTTGTGGGCTGATCTCGAGAATCAGTTCGTGTTGCTGGCGCTGTTCGCCTTGTTTGCGTTTGCCGTCATCGGGTTTGTCGACGATTACGCGAAAGTGGCCCAGCAGCGCAATCTTGGCTTGACGGGCAGGCGCAAACTTTTCCTGCAAATTCTCGTCAGTACCATCGTGGGCATCGTCCTGGTCATTTTGGCCCGGCATTACGCGTATTCCACGCAACTCGTGCTGCCCTTCTTGAAGCGTTTGCACCCGGATCTGGTCATCCATTCGCTTTTGCATTCTCCCCATTTCTGGCCACTGGCTTATGTGCCGTTTCTCATCTTTGTGGCCCTGGTGATCACGGGCAGCTCCAACGCCGTGAACCTCACCGACGGGCTCGACGGTTTGGCCATTGGGTGCACGGTGATAGCCGCAGGCGCGCTGACGGTTCTCACTTACGTGAGCAGCAATGCACGGTGGGCCAACTACCTTGATATTCAGTACATCCCGCGCATTGGCGAACTCACCGTCTTTTGCGGCGCGCTGGTCGGCGCCTCACTCGGTTTTCTGTGGTACAACGCGCATCCAGCCGAAGTGTTTATGGGCGATGTGGGTTCGCTGGCCCTCGGTGGAACGCTGGGAACAATCGCGGTGATCATCAAGCAGGAAGTGCTGTTGATCTTCGTGGGCGGCATTTTCGTGATCGAAGCGCTCTCCGTGATTTTGCAGGTGGGCTCATTCAAGTTGCGCGGCAAACGGATTTTCCGTATGGCGCCACTCCATCACCACTTTGAATTGTTGGGCTGGAGCGAGAGCAAGGTGATTGTGCGTTTCTGGATTGCAGCGCTCGTGTTCGCGCTTTTCGCGCTGACGACGTTGAAATTGCGGTGAGTAAATTGCCCTGAAAGGTCCGGCGGTTGACGTTATGCCTGGTTCGATTGAATTGCGAAAGATGCGCGTGCTGGTTATGGGACTGGCGCGGACTGGTGTGGCCACGGCGTTGTTCTGCGCCCGCCACAACGCCATCGTCACGGCCACGGAGTCGCGCCCGGAATCCGATCTCGGCGATGTGCCTGCCAGGTTGCGCGAAGCCCGCGTCACTCTGGAACTTGGCGGACATGCAGAGAAAACTTTTCTGGCGCAGGACCTGATCATTCCCAGTCCCGGTGTGCCGGCCGACGATCATTTCTTGCAGACCGCGCGCTCGAAAGGCATCACCATCTGGAGCGAGATTGAGCTGGCGTACCGTTTCCTCGAAGGCAAACTCATCGGCATCACGGGCTCCAACGGGAAAACGACAACCACGACGCTGATTCACCACATTTTAAAGAGTGCCGGCGTTCCCACCATTCTCACGGGCAATGTTGGCACCGCCCTGATCTCCCGTGTCGACGAGATGAAGGGCAGCACGATCACCGTCGTGGAACTCAGCAGTTTTCAACTCGAACTCATCGAGAAGTTTCGCCCGGACATCGGCCTTCTCCTGAACCTCACCCCCGATCATCTGGATCGCCACGAAACCATGGAGGCATACGCAGGCGCCAAAGCGCGCATTTTTGAAAACCAGACGGAGCTGGACGCTGCCGTGCTGAATGCCGATGATCCGCCCACGGTTCATTACGCCCCGAAAAAACCGGAAGTCTTCTGGTTTAGCCGCAAACAGCCTGTGCAACAGGGTTCTTGCTTGCGCGGCGACGACATCATCATCGTTCATCATGGCGAGGAAGAATTCGTGATGAAACGAGCGGAAATTCCTCTGGCGGGTGCGCACAACCTGGAAAATGTGCTGGCGGCAGTGACCGCGGCGCGCCTGGCAGGCGTGGACCTAGCCACCATCGCGCAAGCGGTGCGCGACTTCGAGGGTGTCGAGCACCGTCTGGAGTTCGTCGCGGAAATTGCCGGTGTCCGCTATTTCAACGATTCCAAAGCCACCAACGTGGACGCCACGCTAAAAGCCCTCGATGCTTTCCCCGGCCGTATCCTGATTATTCTGGGCGGAAAAGACAAAGGCAGCGATTACAGCGTCTTGCAAAAGCCCCTGCGCGAAAAAGCCATCCTCGCCCTGCTGATTGGCGCCGCTGCGGACAAAATTGAGAAGCAGATTGCAGGAAGCGTGGCCATTGAGCGCGCCGTTACACTGGACCGCGCCGTGGAAATCGCCTCGCATGCCGCCCAGCCTGGCAACATCGTGGTTCTCGCTCCCGCCTGCGCCAGTTTCGACCAGTTCCAGAATTACGAGCATCGTGGACGCGCCTTCAAAGAGCTTGTCCATCAGTTGCGCGCGAAGTCGTCGCGTGATCTTTCGAGCAAGGGGTGAATGACTTGGCGAGACACTCGGATACCGACCGCTGGCTGTTTATCGTGACGCTGGCGCTGTGCCTGTTGGGCGCGGTGATGATTTTCAGCGCCTCCGCCGTCACCGCGGAACAGCAGTATGGCCATTCATACTACTTCGTCATCCGACAGGCCCTGTGGCTGGCATTCGGCCTCCTTGGCATGTTCGCGCTGATGAAACTCGATTATCACCGCCTGCGCGAACCCGCGGTCGTCTACACAGTGCTCTGCCTGGTGGTGGTGATGCTGCTCGGCACATTTTTTCTGGATAAGTCTCACGCCACACATCGCTGGATTCGCTTCGGCCCGGTAGGCGTTCAGCCATCGGAACTCGCCAAACTCGCCGTCATTCTTTACCTGGCTTGGTTCTTGGATTTGCGGCGGCGTACTCCCACCAGCCTGGAGTTCCAGAAGCAGGATCTGCTGCAGACGATTCTCCCCGCGGTTGCGCCCATCCTGGTTTGTGTTGGCCTGATCATCGCGCAGCCCGACCTGGGCACTTCCGTGGACATCCTGTTGATCATGACAGCGATTCTGTTCGTCGCGGGGCTTTCCTGGAAGTGGGTGGCCGTCGGTACTTGCGCGGTGCTGCCGGCGCTTTTCGTATTGATCGATTTCGTTGCCTACCGCCAGGCTCGTTTAATGGCTTTCTTGCACCCGGACTCCGATCCGCAAGGCGCAGGCTTTCAACTATTGCAATCGCTGATCGCGGTGGGCTCTGGCGGCTTCACGGGCGTTGGCCTCATGGAGAGCAAGCAAAAGCTTTTCTATCTGCCCGAAGCGCACACGGATTTTATTTACGCGGTGATTTGCGAGGAGCTTGGCTTCATCGGCGCCGTGATCGTAATTGCCTTGTTCGCGGTATATGGCTGGCGCGGCATGCGCGCCGCGTTCAACGCGCCCGACGGTTTCGGGCGCATGCTGGCGGTCGGCGTCACTGCCATGGTGCTGTTTCAGTCGCTCATCAATTTTGCCGTGGTGCTGGGGATGATGCCCACCAAGGGGATTCCACTGCCGTTTGTGAGCTATGGCGGCTCGAGTTTGCTGGTGATGCTGTTGGCAACCGGCGTGCTCCTTAATATTTCGCAGCAGGCTGGCTGCCGCACGGTTGTGGATGCGTAAACGAGGCCGCGGATGAAGCTCTTGATTGCAGGCGGCGGCACCGGCGGCCACGTTTTTCCCGCAATCGCCATTGCGCGGGAGTGGTTATCGCGAGGAGTGGAAAGGGAAGTCGTGCTGGTAGGAACACAACGCGGGATCGAGATGAAGCTGGTGCCACAAGCCGGACTGCCGCTGGAGACGATTCGCGTCGCCGGGCTGAAGGGCAAGGGTGGCACCACTCTACTGAAGAATCTCGCCATGCTGGGCAGCGGGCTTGCCGATTCCTTTGGCGTGCTGAAGCGCCAAAAGCCGGCAGTTGCTTTCGGGGTGGGAGGCTACGCTGCCGGTCCGATGTTGTTGGCCACCTGGCTGCGCGGCATTCCCAACGTAATCTTCGAGCCCAACGCTGCCCCGGGTTTCACAAACAAAATTCTCTCGCGGCTGGCCAAGCGCGTCGCCACCGGCTATGAAATTTCTGTTCACGAGTGGGGAGAAAAGGCGGTCGTCACCGGCTGCCCAGTGCGCTCGGAGTTTTTCTCCATCCCGCCACGCACGCCTGTGAAACCATTCAGGCTGCTCATAACCGGAGGCAGTCAAGGCGCTTTGCCCATCAATCGCGCGTTTGTGGATGCCATGGATCTTCTCGCGGCAAGAAAAAGTGAGCTGCAGGTTGTGCACCAGACTGGTGAACGCGACTATAATGCGGTACGCACCGCCTACGCGCGGCGCGAGTTTCTTGCGGAGGTTGTGCCCTTTCTTTCGAATATGGCCGAACGCTTTGCCTGGGCCGATGTGATTGTTTGCCGGGCGGGCGCGATTACTGCCGCAGAAGTAGCCGCCGCGGGCAGGGCCGCCATCTTCATTCCTTTTGGCCGCGCCACGGACAGTCATCAGTTGCGCAACGCGCAGGAAATGGCCAATGCAGGTGCGGGACGCCTGATCCCCGAACCAGAACTCACCGCGCAGCGTTTGACTCGCGAGATCTTCTCCCTCCTCGACCTGCCCCAGGAGATCGAAGGTTTAGCGATGGCGGCACGCCGTGTAGCCCACCCTGATGCGGCGCGCGAAATCGTGGATTTGATTGAAGAGGCCGCGCGGCGAGCCCCTCGAGGATCGGGGCAAGCGAGCCAGAAGGAACCCTTACGCTCATGATGGTATCGTTTCGCAATTTTCAGCGCATTCACATGGTGGGCATTGGCGGCATCGGCATGAGCGGCATCGCCGAAGTTCTGCTCACGCTTGGCTATTCCGTCGCCGGATCGGATACGCGGCCCTCCACGATCACCGAACGGCTGCAGGATCTTGGCGCAACCATCTTCGAGGGCCACCGTGCCGAAAACGTGGAAGGCGCGCACGTTGTGGTTATCTCTTCAGCCGTCAAGCCCGACAACCCGGAAGTTGCCGAAGCCCACAAGCGCAAAATTCCTGTCATCCCGCGTGCCGAAATGCTTGCCGAACTCATGCGTCTGAAATACGGCATCGCCGTGGCGGGCGCGCATGGCAAAACCACCACAACCTCCATGGTTGCTTCCATCCTCGCCGCTGCTCATCTCGACCCAACCTTCGTCGTCGGCGGCAGGGTCAATCAAGCCGGCACCACCGCGCGCGTGGGTCGTGGAGAATATTTCGTTGTCGAAGCCGACGAGAGCGATCGCAGCTTCCTGATGTTTGCCCCGGTCGTCGCCGTGGTCACCACCATCGACCGTGAGCATCTGGATCAATACTCCTCGCTCGAAGACATCCAGAGCGCTTTTCTGCAATTCGTGAATCGCGTGCCCTTTTACGGCGCGGCGATACTCTGCCTCGATGAGCCGAATGTTCAGGCCATCATCCCCAACGTGAAGCGCCCTATCATCACCTACGGCACATCCAGCCAGGCCGATCTGGTCATCAGCGACATCCAGTTGAATGGCCTAACCAGTGATTTCCGCCTGACCTATAAAGGTGATGACCTCGGGATGTTTCATCTGCCGCATCCCCCGGGGATTCACAATGTGCGTAATGCGGCCGCCGCCGCCGCAGTCGCGCTCTATCTGAATGTTGCATCCGACCTGATTCGCGAAGGCTTGGCTAAATTTGCGGGCGTGGGCCGCCGCTTCGATATCAAGGGCAGCGTCAACAACATCACCGTCGTGGACGACTACGGCCATCATCCCGCCGAAATTCGCGCCACGCTGGAAGCCGCGCGCGGGTGCAAGTTCAATCGCATTCTCGTCCTCTTCCAGCCACACCGCTTTTCCCGCACGCAGCATCTTTGGGACGAATTCTCGCGCTCATTCAATCAAGCGGACTTGCTCGTCCTGATTGATATTTACGCGGCCAGCGAAACGCCCATCGCCGGAATTACCAGCGAAGCCCTGGCCAACTACATTCGCGAGGCGGGCCACAAGAATGTCCATTATTACCGCTCCATGCAGGCCGCCATCGAATTCGTATTGCGGGAAGCAAGGCCGGGTGACGCCATCCTCACCATTGGTGCGGGCAACGTCAGCCGCGCCAGCGGCGAATTCATGGTTTTGCTCGGCACGGAATACCGCATGATGGACGGGGTCAAGGATGCGCATTGAAGATCCCAAAGTATTGAAGGCACTACAGGTGCTCGCTGTCGAGTGCAAGCCCTCCGTGTCGCTTGCCGAACTCACATCCCTCCGGATCGGCGGCACAACGGACCTCCTCGGCATTCGCCGCCACGAGGCCATCCCCGATCTGCTGAAGTTGCTTGACGAACATGCCATCCCGCACAAGTTTCTCGGTGGCGGCTCGAATCTTTTGGTGATGGATGGTGAATTGCCCTTCGTCGTCCTGCAACTCGCCAGCCCCGATCCGGACGTCGTCATCGAGGGCAGCATTGCGCATGTGGATGCCGCGGCTGACTTGGGCCGCACCGTAACTTTCTGCGCGAAGCACAACCTTGGCGGTATGGAAGGCCTCATCGGCGTTCCCGGTACCATTGGCGGCGCGCTGCGCATGAACGCCGGCGCCTACGGCACGCAAATCGGCCTGTACGTCCGTGAAGTCACCCTCTACCGCGCGGCCGCCCGCAGGGTCGAAACTGTGCGCGGCGAGAAAATCTCCTTTGAATACCGGCACACTTCATTCGCGCCGGATGATATGATGCTCACGGTGAAGCTGGAACTTCCCTCCAAACCGTACCCCGAAATTCTCCAAGGCATTCGTATCTGCAACGAAAAGCGCCGCGCCAGCCAGCCCCTCGGGCAAAAAAGCGCTGGCTGCATTTTCAAGAACCCTCCCGGCGCATCCGCGGGCCGCATGATTGACGAGCTCGGCCTGAAAGGTTTTGCAGTGGGCGACTCACGCGTGAGTCATCGCCACGCCAATTTCTTTATCAACGCAGGCCGCGCCTCCGCCGCGGACATGCTGGCGCTGATCGCCGGCGTTCGCGAAAAGGTGCACGCGGCCTTCGGAGTGACTCTCGAAAATGAGGTGGTCGTTTGGAACGCTTGAAGCCCATGCAGCGAAACTCTTCCGCCGCCGCGGCCAACCAGGAAGCTTATCGGCCCGAGCTCGTCGCCGACGAAGAGCCCCGTTATCTGCGCCGCCAGAAGCCCGTGGAGATTCGCCGTAAGAAATTCACTGGCAAGGCCTGGCCGTTCTATCGCCGCCTGTTTGTCTGGACGGTGCTCGGTGCGATTGGCACAACCGTCGCGATCTACGCCGTCCGCTATGCCTTGTACTCGCCGCAAATGCTCCTGCTCAAGCCCGACCAGATCGAAGTCTCCGGCAACCACATCGTGCCGCGCGAAGAGATTCAGAAGCTTTTCGTGCCCGACCGCAACCGCAGCGTCCTGCGCATTCCGCTCGATGCTCGCCGCACGCAGATTCAGGAGCTTGCCTGGGTCGAGGAAGCCAGCGTTCAGCGCATCCTCCCCAATCGCCTGCGCATCGAGATCAACGAGCGCACACCTATTGCGTTCCTCCGCAATGCCAGCGAACTGGTCCTTGTCGATGCGCACGGTGTTCTGCTGGACCGCCCCGAGGGCGAAGACTTCCATTTCCCCATCGTCACCGGGCTTTCGGAAAGCATGCCGCGCGAAGAACGCGAAAAGCGCATGCAAACCTATCAAGAGTTTTTGAATAACATTGAACTTGTGCGTCCCGGCTCGTCCGAGCGCGTCAGTGAGCTCGATCTCGGCAATCCCCGCGACCTGCATGCCGTGCTCACCGGGCTGGGCTCCGGCGATGCCGCGCAAGCCGTCACCGTTCACTTTGGCCAGAACGATTTCACCGGAAAGTACCGCATGCTGGTCGAAAACTTCGCGCAATGGCAGGCCAATGCGGGCCGCGTGCAGTCCATCGATCTTCAATATTCCCGGCAGGTGGTGGTGAACCCCGACACCTCCGCCCCAGCCGTGAAGCAAAAATAGGCAGCACTGAGGAGAACGTTTTGGCAAAGAAAGATAAATACCTCGTCGGGCTGGATATCGGCAGCACCAAGACTTGTGTACTGCTCGCGGAAATTGAAAACGAACAGGTGCGTTTTCTGGCGCTGGGCGCCGCGGAATCCAAAGGGCTGCGCAAGGGCCTCATTGTCAATCTGGATTCCGCGGTCAGCTCCATTCGCCGTGCCGTGGAAGAGGCCGAAGGCGTGGCCAACGTTCCGGTGGAGGCGGCCACCATTGGCGTGGCCGGCAGCCACGTTCGCGGTGTCAACAGCCGCGGAGGAATTCCCCTTGGCCCCCGTTCCCGCGACATCGAGCGCGATGACGTGCGCCGCGCCATTGATACCGCGCGCAACATCTCGCTTCCCGACGACCGTGAAGTCCTGCATGTTCTTCCGCATGAGTTCATCGTGGATGCCCAGGACGGCATTCGCGATCCTATCGGCATGGTTGGCCAGCGTCTGGAAGCCAACGTTCACATCGTCACTTCGTCCATCGCTGCCACACAAAATCTGGTGACTGCGGCGAACAAGGCCGGCATCCTCATCAACGATACGGTCCTCGAACCTTTGGCCGCTGCGGAAGCTTGCCTCACCCAGGATGAGCGCGATCTCGGCTGCTGCCTCCTCGATATTGGCGGCGGCACCACCGAACTGATCGTCTACGGTGGCGGTGTTGTTCGCCATACCAGCGCGGTCGCGATTGGCGGCGATCATTTCACCAATGACCTGGCTGTTGGTCTGCGCACGCCCATTCCCGAAGCCGAGAAGATCAAGCGGCATCACGGCTGCGCCTCCGCGAATCTCTTGCGACAGGACAACTCCATTGAAATCGCCAGCGTTGGCGATCGCCCTCCGCGCACCATTTTTTCGCGCATGCTTACGGACATCATCGAGCCTCGCGCTCAGGAACTTTTAGCCCTCATCGCGGATGATTTGCGGCGCGCCGGCCTCGACTGCCAGATTCCTGCCGGGCTCATCCTCGCCGGTGGTGGCGCGCGCCTCAATGGATTCGCGGAATTCGCCGAGCTCGGCTTACATCTCCCCGTGCGCATCGCGGAGCCCCGGGGCATCCAGGATCTGCCGGAAGCCGTGGCCCAACCCGAGTACGCCACCGCCATTGGACTTGTGCTGTATGCCGCAAAGGCGCGGCGGAACGCCCAGCATCGCTCGGGCGGCTTGGTTTCCAAGCTGAAGGCGATGTTCGCGGGCGCGTGATTCAAGTGGGAACACTTGCCGCGCCAGTATCGTCGGCCACCGGGTTGCTCTTATTGGCTCGTGGCGATGTTGGAGAATTCTTGGCGTGGTCCCGGGGAACTGGTAACACGGCCCGAAGGGCGGCTTGGCAAAAGGGATTTCCACAGCCCAAAAAAACTCCCTGTGGAATCGCCTAAATACGCGATTTATAAAGGATTTGAACCAGCCGGACAGGGGGAAAGGCATGACACCGAAAGACGCAGGTATCCGGATGAGCTTCAGCGAGGAGTTGCAACCCGCCAAGCTGAAAGTGATTGGTGTGGGCGGTGGCGGCTGCAATGCCGTGAACCGCATGATCCGCGCCAAAGTGGAAGGCGTGGAGTTCATCGCCGCGAACACCGACCTTCAGGCTCTGAAACTTTCCCAGGCCCCCATAAAGCTGCAACTCGGCGCGAAGCTCACCAAAGGTCTTGGCGCGGGCGCTAACCCTGAAATCGGGCGCAAAGCTGCCCTCGAAGACACGGAAAAAATTATCGAAGCCCTCGAAGGCGCGGACATGATCTTCATCACCTCCGGCCTCGGCGGCGGCACCGGAAGTGGCGCTGCTCCCGTAGTGGCTTCGCTGGCCAGTGAAATCGGCGCGCTCAGCGTTGCCGTGGTTACCAAGCCCTTTGCGTTCGAAGGCAAACGCCGCATGCTTCAGGCGGAGCAGGCCCTGCAGGAACTTGTGGGCGTCGTGGACACCGTCATCGTGATTCCCAACGAGCGCCTGATGGAAACAGTTGAGCCCGGCACCAGCTTCTTCGACGCGTTTCGCATCGCCGACGACATTCTGCGCCAGGCCGTGCAGGGCATCTCTGACATCATCACCGTCCCCGGCATCATCAATCGCGACTTTGCGGACGTGAAGGCCATCATGCACGGCCAGGGTTACGCCGTGATGGGCACCGCCATTGCTACGGGCACCAATCGCGCCATTGATGCCGCCAATCGCGCCATCTCCAGTCCCTTGCTGGAAGATAATTCCATTCAGGGTGCGCAGGGAATTCTCATCAACATTTGCGGAAGCTCTTCACTCTCGCTGCAGGAAGTGCATGAAGCTTCCAGCATCATTCAGAAAGCCGCTCACGAAAACGCCAACATTATTTTTGGCGCGGTGATGGACGACGCCATGAAAGATGCCGTCAAGATCACCGTGATCGCCGCGGGTTTCAAGGAAACCGCAAAGAAGGGCCTGCAGCAGAAGCAATCGTTTCTGCCAAAAACATGGAAGGCGGGCCGCGATCTGCCAACGCAGGGTGAGTTGCCCGTGGCGCCACCGAACGTCGTTCATCAGGTCGCGCGAAATGTCCGCGAAGCCGCGCAGGAAGTTCCCAAGGACGATCTGGACGTGCCCACATTCTTGCGGCGCCAAGCGCAAAAAGCCTGATCCACAAACCACTTCAACCAGTATCTCAGCCCAATGTGGAGTGCGGAGGCTTGCCGCCGCTTTTACGATTGCAACCCCCACGCAAGCCTATCTGCCAACCGACCTCGCCCGCTTTAGTAGCTCCTTCATCGCGTGGATTTCCGCTTCAAATCGAACCAGATTGCTGCTCCCATAAGGCAGCACGCTCCCCAACCCGGAATGAAACTCTCTTGCCTGCGTGTCTGTAACCACTTTGGCGAGATTCGCGGCATCCAGGCCCCCGCCGGGCATGATCACAATGCGCGAGCCTGCCGATGTCACCAGTTTTCGCAGTGTCTCCGCGCCTTGCGGCGCATTGGCGAAGCTGCCCGCTGTAAGGATGCGCGTCGCGCCTGTGGTGATGACGTCTTCGAGGGCCGCAAGCATGTCTGGCGTTCCATCAAACGCGCGGTGGAAAGTGACATCCAGGGGTCGCGCCCATTGCACCAATTCCTCGGTGCGTTCGGCATCCACAGAATGATCAGAGCGAAGGATGCCAAGGACCACTCCCTCCATGCCCAGGTCGCGCGCCGTGGAAATCTCACGCTTCATCGCGGAAAAATCGCGTTCGCTATAAACAAAGTCTCCCGCGCGTGGGCGGATGATCGCAAAGACCGGAATCTCCAGCTCCTCGTGCAGCTTTCGCATGGTCGTGACGGACGGAGTCAATCCGCCGTGATTCAAATCGGAGCACAGTTCGATGCGGTCTGCTCCGCCACGTTCCGCAGCCAGCGCGGAATCCAGAGATTCAACGGTAATTTCCAGGAGAAGTTCCGATGTCACAAAAGCCTCTTTGCCGCGGAAGGTTGCTGGCACTATATACTCCGCGTTTCCCCCGGATGCAACCCATGGTTCCCCGCGCCGCTGCCAGTGCCTTGCCCCCCAATTCTTGCGGGAGGAAACGCCCGGGAACTGGCGAGGAGAACACCAGGCATGCGACGGCCATCACATCGCCGTTACGCCGCGCTTGTGCTAGGCTTCTGTCTAAACCCATCTGGTCTCATCCCACCGAACGATCCTCAGCGGGGTGCCATGGAAAAGGAGACCGAACATGAAAGCCAACCGAATCGTTTCAGGATTTTGCATCGCGGCGCTGGCGTTGTTTGCCGGGGCCTGTCAGCAGTCGTTCCACCAGCCGGATGAACGCTATGTGCTCGTGACCGCCAACGTCGAGATACCTTATTGGCAGGAAGCTGCCGCGGGCATGACCGATATCGGGAAAACTGCCGGTGTCAAAGTGGATGTCGTCGGGCCCGCGTCTTTTTCTCCGGCGGACGAACTTACCGCGTTTCAACAAGCGGTTGGGCAGCATCCTTCCGGCATTCTGGTCTCTGTGACCGACCCCAAGCTCTTCAAGGAGCCCATTGATAAAGCCATCATGCAGGGCATTCCCGTCATCACCATCGACTCTGACGCACCGGATTCCAGCCGCATTATGTTCATCGGCACGGACAACCTTCGCGCGGGCCAGGAGATTGGCAAGCGTTTGGCGAACCTCCTTGGCGGAACTGGCCGCATCGTGGTGATTACGCTGGGCGGGCAATTGAATAGCGCAAAACGCATGGAGGGCGTGAATCAATCGCTAAAAGACTATCCCGGCATCAAGATCATCCAGACCATCGATGATAAGGGTGACGCGCGCATTGCTTACGATGGCATCTCCGCGTTATTGCTCAAACACGAAAAAGTCGACGGCATCCTCTGTCTCGAAGCCTCCGGTGGTGGGGGCGCCGCGGATGCGCTGCACCGCCTGGACCTGACGGAGAAAATCAAAATCATGGCCTTCGACAAGGATCCGCAGACCCTGGAAGGCATCGAGCGCAAATGGATCACCGCAACGATTGCACAGAAGCCCTACGTCATGGCCTTCTACGGTGTGCGCTTCCTCGATGACCTGCACCACAACGCCGTTCACGAATTCAAGGATTGGGCCACCGCCCCCACGGCTCCCCTGCCCACTTTTGTGGATACCGGCACTGCCATGATTGACATCACGAATCTGGCCGCCTTCCGCAGAGCCCTGGCGGAACATCCGAAACCGGTGATCTAACCAAGTGTAACGGGCCAAAATCCGGTCACGCGCGTAACCTACAACCCTTATGGGCCCGGATGGACTGCTCGCCCATAGGGGGAGCAGATATCAGGAAACTTCCCGTCTGTCCCCGGGTTTCTATCGAGTACAAGTTAGGAGCGACGAGACTTCTTTTCAGGGTCGTAGGGTTCACTTCCATCATTGCAGGACTTGTGCAGATCATAAGGGTCTCATTCCATTTCTGATTGGGGCAGGTGGCGCACCCTGAAAACCCGGGGACAGACGGGACGTTTTCTTACCTAGTGCCTCTTGTTTTTTTCGTCCCAGGTCTTTGGCTCCCACAATTCGATTTTGTTTCCATCGGGGTCCATTACCCAAGCAAATTTCCCGTTCTCGTGGAATTCGGGACCCTTCAAGATTTCAATGCCGCCATTCTTTAGTTGAGCGATCATTTCTTCCATATTGTCGATTCGATAGTTAATCATGAAACTCGATTCACTCGGGCTGAACCATTTTGTGCTCGGCTCTGCGACATGCCATGCCGTAACACCCTTATCCTCTGCTTTGTCCTCGGTCCACTCGAGGCCGCAGCCTCCCCAGTCATCAAGCTTGATGCCGAGATGCTTCTTGTACCATTCGCGGAGAGCTCGCTCGTCGGTTTTCGCTTTAAAGAATACGCCGCCAATTCCAGTGACTCTTGCCATTTTTCCCTCTCTCTCTCTTAAATAAACTTCTGTCCGGTAATTGGAATACAGAGCTTCAATTGCAAATTGTCCCAATCGCAGAGACTTCACCCATTCATAAATAGTTCAAGCGTCACCGCGCGCTGGTTAGCAGTGCCTCACGCCATCGCGGCAGTCTGCGCCGGTTCCGGCCGCGCCTTTTTTCTCAGAACCACTGACGAAATCAAAGTGATCAGCAAGCCAATCGGGAACGGCTCAATGAACGTCATCAGTACGTTGTAAAGCGGATTCGCGTACCTTACTTTCATCTGTTGAATCTCATCGATTTTCGCCTGCACCGCTTGCGCACTAGCGCCGGACGCCTGCGCCTTGTCAATCATGGACGCTGAATACGTATCCATGAAGTCCCGAAGGACCGTGTGGGACAGCACTTCCCACGTCGCCACGTAGAACACGCACGAAATCAGCGTGATGCAGAGCCCAACACCGAACGCCTTCCCGAAGCTGATATGGCCGTCCGCGACGTTATCGCGATACGAGCGGATGCCAAAATACACCAGGAGGAACGAGAGCACAATTGACGTGTAGCCAAGGATCAAGGCTTTGTCGAACCCTATGTGGTGGAAAAACGGAATCGTGCAAACCATCAGCAACGATGAAATAACGCCGGAAATCAACCCGAACGTGATGATTGTCTTCTTCACTTTTGTGTCCTCCGATATTTGAAGATTGACGACTCGCGCAATCTAGCTGCAGCCTCCGGAATTGTCGTCATCCTTTCGGGTGATTTTGGCCGGGAGGGCCAAAAATCATGCTTTGGAGTGAGCTAGCTGGCTTCAATTGCCGTCCTCCGGTAACATAATTCACGGTATCAATCCCAATTCCTTACCCAAATGCACGGCTTGTGTCCGGCGCTTGGCGCCAAGTTTATCGAAAACGCGGCTGGAGTGGGTCTTTACCGTGTTCTCGCTCACAAAAAGCTTCCTCGCGATTTCGCGGTTGCTCATGCCTTTGGCGATCAGTTCCAGAATTTCCATCTCGCGAGGCGTAATTTCCAACTCCTCTTGTTTCTTGGAGTTCACAGCAAACGGCTTCCCGGCCGGAACGGGAACGTGCACTTCCTTCAATACAATCTGCTTCCGGGTTAGCCGCAGTCCGAGCCAGATGCCAAACGCCGCAAACGTGGCCGCCGTCAGCCCTCCATAAATCTCAATCGAATGCTCAACGACGAGGTAGCGGTACTCAGTCCACTTGAGCAGCGTGATGACAAGTCCACCCGCCAGCCCAAACAGAATAATGTGGCGCCACAGGCGCGCCTTTTGACTCTTAGTCGATCGCTCAGCGTCAGGTGAGTTTCCTGGAGAATTCGCGCTCGGTTTCATTACGCAACGCTATACCATATAAAAACCGGATAGTCCTGAGCTATGTTGACTTGATATGTCTAGAGACAAGCGGCTGATGGCGCACACTTAAAAGGCTAAGATGCCTTCGGGTGGCCTACCCTTTGCGATTTCCAGCAAAGGGCGGGCTCTTCGTCTTCACTCTTGGGCGGGGACAGCCGGGACGTTTTCTGTTATCTAACCTGATTTGCCAGCCGAACATTCAGCCGGCCAATCTAGTTACTCGCTGAGAGAGGGAGGTTTCGTCCCCAGGCCTATTGCTCTTTTCCTGTAGCAATCAGACGAGACCGTACGAAGCAAACGTGACGATGGAGGCGACGCCAAGGGCGCTGCCAAGCACCGCTCCGGCCAGCACATCACTCAGGAAGTGCATTCCCAGTGCCACACGGGAGAAAGCAATGCTGGCCGCGAGAAAGTACAACGGTCCCTCCAGCGTGGGATAGAAGTAGCTCACCACCAGGGCGATCGCAAATGCCGTCATGGTATGTCCTGACGGAAACGAAAACTGATCGGGAGGCAGCACGTTGGCCCAGCAATGCGGCTCGAATTCACACGGCCGCTGGCGGTGGCTGATGGTCTTCAGCGCTTTGAACACGAGTATCCCGCCAATGGCTGCACAGCCCGCTGCTGCCACCGCGGCAAAGCGGTGCGGCCCACCCACGACCAGCAACATGAGGCCCAGGCTGTACCACAACCAGCCATCACCCATCCGCGTTGCGGCCAACAGCCAGAACCGGATCCACCGCGGCGCTTTCCAGCGGTTCATCCGCCGCATCACGCGGTGATCGCGATTCTCGATGTAGCCCCATACGTCTTTCGCCACGGCCATGGCGGCACCTCAATTTGCCCAGTTGGTTTCCAAACGCGCATCCACATCCCACAACATTCGCGGCCGCTCTTTTTCGTCTTCCAGTCGCGGCCTCCAATGCTTGCAGAAACGCACTTCGTTCAACCAATGTCCCGCGGTAATCACCGGGATGAAAACCGTCAGCGGCAACATCACCACAGCCCACGGTTTTTCCTTTAACAGATTACCCGCGAATTGCAAAATATCCACCGTCAGCTTCCCGTAGCTGCCGTTCTCTCCATGAATCACGCCGCGGCCCGCGCGCAAACCAATCAGGAACTCATCGACCGTGCGCGCTCCCGGCACTTCCGTAAAGGTTTTTGCCACTCCCGTTAACGTATGCGAGTCGCTCCCCGCAATCCCGGCTTTGCCCAGCTTCTCTGCCAGGCGCTCCGCCCCGCGATTGGCTTCCGTCCACATCTGCCCGTTGCGCACCTCAAAGGCGGGCACATAAGAGGCGAACCACGCAAAATCCTCTGCCTCGCGGTGCCCTGTCAATCCGGAATACACATGATTCACGCTAAAGAAAATCTTACGCTCTGTCAGGTACATTATAAGCGCTATAAAATCGTTGCGTCGCCGCTGAATTTCCGCATGATCCTTTTCGGTAATCCCGTAGACCCCCAGATGCATCCCTGTCCCCGTAGGCATTTGTACGGTAACTTCTTCACTTACAAAGAAATCCGGGTGTTTGCGGAGAACTTCCGCCCCGTCAATCGAGTCATGATCCGTTAGGGTGACCACCGACATACCCAGCCGCTTGCAACGCGCATAGACCTCGGCGGGGTCGTTATAGGACTCCTTGCAAATCCGGGTCAAGCCCGGGGTATCGCACATCCCCGATCCTGTCGAATGAACATGAAGGTCGCATCGCATGTTTTAAGGGTAAAGACAGAATATGAACATTGCATAAAGAGACCGCGAATTGAAGGTGAAAAACACCATGGAACTTACTGAGCACAAATGAGTTTTTTAGTTTTCCACATGGCATGGAGGGTGCTCTTGTCTTGCCCTCCCCCAGCCGTGTAACAATGGCGTTAATGAAAAAAATTGCCGTTCTTTTCCATGATGCCGGGGGTGGCCATCGCAATGCTGCTCTAGCCCTGCAGACCATCGCCCTTCAGCAACACCGGCCCTGGCAAGTCGAGCTCATTCAATTCCAAGACCTCACCGACCAGTTGGACATCCTCCGCAAGCTCACCGGTATCCGCATCCAGGAGCAATACAATACCCTCCTGCGCAATGGCTGGACCCTGGGCACCGCGCAACTCCTCCGTGTCCTTCAAACCACCATTCGGGTCTTCCACAAACCGGTGGTCCGTTTGCTCTCTACCTACTTCCGGGAACATCCCGCGGACCTGCTGGTTTCCGTGATTCCTCACTTCAATCGGCAAATTGCCGAAGCCTGGTCCTCTGTGTACCCTGATCGCCCCTTCGTCACCCTCATCACGGACCTGGCGGATTATCCTCCGCGTTTCTGGATTGAGCCGCTGCAACAGCAGTACGTCATTTGCGGGACGAATCGCGCCGTGGAGCAGGCCAGGACCATGGGCAAACCGGAATCCCACATCTTTGCAACTTCCGGGATGATCTTGCGCCCAGATTTTTATGCTCCCGATTGCACAGACCCCGTAGCGCTTCGCCGCGAACTCGGCCTACAGCCCGATCTCCAAACGGGGATTCTTCTCTTCGGGGGATTCGGCTCAAAAGTGATGTACGAGATCGTGGAGCGACTCGATGCCGCGCGCATGCCTGTTCAACTGATCGTCATCTGCGGGCGCAACAACAAACTCGCCGCAAAGTTCCGCGCGCGTTCCTGGAACCTGCCGTTGCATGTTCTGGGTTTTACGAAGGAGGTGCATCGCCTCATGCGCGCCGCGGATTTCCTGATCGGCAAGCCCGGCCCCGGCAGCGTGGCCGAAGCCATGGTCCGCCGTTTGCCCGTCGTGCTGGAATGCAACGCGTGGACCATGCCGCAGGAGCGCTACAACACCGAGTGGGTCAAGGAAAAGCGCGTGGGCATCGTTCTTGGCAACTTCAAGGAAATCGTTTCAGGCGTCAATCAGTTGCTGGAGCCCGCAACATTTGCTGAATTTCGCCAGAACGTCGCCGCCCTCAACAATCAGGCGATTTTTGAGATTCCAGAGATTCTCTCGAAACTCCTGCGTGAGCCGCCAGGAGCAGTGACCAAGAGTTCGTGAAACGACTTGCGAAGCCATTGAAGTCGAATTCTCCCGTACCCTTCAGCACGTAAGAGTTGTCATTCCGACCGGAGGGACGGCGCTTTCTGCCGTCACAAAGTGGATGAATCGTGACTCAACTTCTAATTCCGGCTGACACGCTATTTCGCTGCGCGCTCGGCATGCGAGGCCCTTGGCAGCCGCGGCCCGGCGCCGGGGTCCTCTGCGGGAGGATTCGTCCGGGGCTTCGCGCAAGTTACCGCCCACCACCGCGACGCATATTTCGGCAACTCGCACATCTTGTTGCACCCCCCGGCAGTCTTTGAGAGTGCGCAGCCACAGTAGCAGACCACGGGGTTCACTTCCTTCACGCGCCCGGAAGTGTCGGCCCACACAGAGAATCCCATCACAGCTGCAGCCACCAGCAGGTCCAGCAGGACCCAGGTGACAAGGCGGCGAACGCGCTTATATGAGGAGGAACTCATGCAGGCCCAGTTTCAGCCTGAAACAACAGAAAAACCGATAGTTCGCGCCTCCCGAAAAAATCGTTACCCGGGTTCTGTAGGTACTAAGACGGTATAGGCCCACCTAGAAAGAGTGCACAGCCTGCTGGGCTTCGTTCCGTTTTGAATCCTAGTGCAGTTTTGGTCCAAGCATACCCAATTCATCGCGTTTATAAATTATGTGTTTTTAATGTTTTACGCGTTTTTTCGCCCAGAATTGGGTTGGTTGTCCTCGTGCACTATCGTCAGCCGTGGGCGCGTTTTGGTAGACGAAACGCAAGGACTGCAAGCGAGGGGGAAGGGGCTTGCTTGCTGGTTCTTGTGGTTCGTTCCCACCTGCCTCTGAGAGGGAAGCTAGGATGGATGACCCCACGCGCCGGTGTGAAAACGACACTGGCATCTGAAACGCGCCTTCGGGGCTCCCGGTCCCAAGCGGGGGCCCCATTTTTTCTTCAATACACACACGACCCATTCCGCCTCGGGCATATCCCCTTAAACCAAATACGCAAGCTTGTAATAATAATGTGCTGAATTGCGGAGCAGTGGATGTTAGGCGATTTCTCTTGCTTGGTCTAATTCACTTTTCGGGTGACCGCGATCCCGGCCTGGCCGAGCACGTGCGCCACCTGCGTCTCGCGCAATCGCGACGCGTCATATTCGAAGGACACTTGCTTGTTCTGCTCGTCCACGCGGAATCGTCGCAATCCATACGTGTTGGCAAATTCTTCCAGCCGGCTTAGCTGTTCCAGGCTCACCGGCCTCTGCAATTCATAAGTAATTTCCACGAGGGTCATGGCCGCATTATATCAGCCTCTACCGGCAACACCCAGCGCCGCATCTAACCTCCGAATCGCGAACATAGTAAGCTATCGCCAAGAGGTTTCATGGCCAGTCCACAAATTCCCGGCTTGCCGATCCTGCCTCCCGCGCCAAAGGAGAAGGATCCGGTCTGCGGAATGATGGTGGACCCGCAAAAGCCCGCTGCCAAACACGAGTACAAAGGCAAAACCTACTATTTCTGCTCGGCAAGATGCGCGGAACGCTTCCTGAGAGAGCCCGAGAAATTCCTGGCGGCTCTTGGAAAGGCCGGCATGGAACACGCGATGAGCGCCACCCATCCCGCACCGGCAGCCCCGCCTGCTGCTGGCAAAGGTGTGCGCTACACCTGCCCGATGCATCCCGAAATTATCCAGTTCGGCCCGGGAACCTGCCCGAAGTGCGGCATGGCTCTGGAACCAATGGATTTTGTCGCCGCTCCCGCCGGAGAAGAGCAGCCCGATCCCGAGTACGTTTCCATGCGCTTGCGTTTCTGGGTGAGCGCAGCTCTTTCGCTGCCGCTGGTGATTCTCTCCATGCTCGGGGGAGTTTTGGGCTTGCATCTCGATCCGTCCACACGAAACGGCATCGAACTCCTGCTCGCGTCTCCCGTCGTTCTCTGGGGCGGCTGGCCATTCTTCCAACGATTCTGGGCTTCGCTCGTCAATCGCAGCCCCAACATGTTCACGCTGATTGGCTTGGGTACCGGCGCGGCTTATCTTTTCAGCCTCGTCGCAACGCTGTTCCCTCAATTGTTTCCTGAGTCCTTCCGTAACATCCATGGCGGCGTGGATGTTTATTTTGAAGCCGCTGCTGTGATTACCACTCTGGTCTTGCTCGGCCAGGTGCTTGAATTACGCGCACGCCGCCGTACCAGCGACGCTATCCGCGCGCTCCTGCATCTCGCGCCACAAACCGCGCATCTCGCCTCCGGTGGAACAGAGCAGGATGTGCCCCTGGAGCAGGTCAAGCATGGCGATCTGCTGCGCGTAAAACCCGGTGAACGCATTCCCGTTGACGGCACATTACGCGAAGGTGCCAGCGCCGTTGACGAATCCATGGTCACGGGCGAGCCCCTTCCCGTCGAAAAATCCATAAGCGATAAAGTCACCGCCGGCACGCTCAACACCAACGGCAGTTTCATCATGGTGGCCGAACGAGTCGGCAGCGAAACCCTGCTCGCGCAAATCGTCAAGCTGGTCAGCGAAGCCCAGCGCAGCCGCGCGCCCATGCAGCGTCTTGCGGATAAGGTGGCAGGGATTTTCGTCCCTGCCGTTGTTGCGGCGGCTATCGCTGCGTTCCTGGGCTGGGGATTCTTCGGCCCGCAGCCACGCTTCGCTCATGCCTTGATTGCCGCCGTCTCCGTTCTCATCATTGCTTGCCCTTGCGCCTTGGGCCTGGCTACGCCCATGTCCATCATGGTTGCCGTGGGCCGCGGCGCTTCCGCCGGCGTGCTTGTTCGCGACGCTCAGGCACTGGAAACCCTTGCCCGCGTGGATACCCTGGTGCTCGACAAGACCGGCACGCTCACGGAAGGCCGGCCCAGCCTCGCCAGCATCACCATTTTTGGTGACGTTACGTTAAAGATTGATGCGCTCCTTTCACTGGCCGCAAGCGTCGAGCGCGCCAGCGAGCATCCCTTGGCGCGCGCGATCGTCCGTGCCGCGGAAGAAAAAAAATTGCCCATCGCCCCGGTCACTGCCTTTCAATCCACGGCAGGCGGCGGAGTCGAAGGCGTGATCCTCGGCAAGAAAGTTCTGGTTGGCACGGCCGCTTTCCTAAAAGCACGCGGGATCAGTCTGCCGGAATCTACATCCGCGTCCGTGCAGGACTCTGCCTCTGCCGCGATCACGCCAGTATTTCTTGCTGTGGACGGACGTGCCGTGGGAATGTTTCTGCTCACCGATCAGGTGAAGTCCACTACCGCCGAAGCCCTCAGACTTCTGCACGAGGACCGCCTGCGCATCGTTATGCTCACCGGCGATCGAAAAGATTCGGCTCAGCGCATCGCCCAGCAATTGAACATTAATGACTTCGAAGCCGAGGTCCTGCCGCAAAGAAAGGAGCAAATCATCCGCGAGCTGCGAGCGCAAGGCTCCATCGTGGCCATGGCGGGCGATGGCATCAACGATGCACCTGCCCTCGCTGCGGCCGACGTCGGCATTGCCATGGGTACTGGCACCGATGTGGCCATGGAAAACGCTGGCATCACTCTGGTGAAGGGAGACCTCCGCGGCATCATCCGCGCCCGGCGCCTCTCCCGCGCAACCGTGCGCAATATCAAACAGAACCTGGCCTTTGCCTTCGTTTACAATGCGCTAGGCATTCCCATAGCTGCGGGAGTTTTTTACCCCGTCTTCCACTGGCTGCTCAGCCCTATGATTGCCAGCGCCGCCATGAGCTTCAGTTCTGTGTCCGTCATCACCAACGCCCTGCGTCTCCGCCGCACCGCGCTGTGACCGTCTGTTCACAATTTGATGCCTGACCGTTCGTCGTTTCCAGCGTCTTACATAGGTAGGAATCGGAACTTTTCGGTCGCCCGTGCGTATATCTAAGTAGTAGCCTCGAGAACGTTATCCAAGGGGTCGGTTATGTCCAGCAATGGCAATGGAATAGGCAATGGGAAAGCGGCCAAGAAGCGCCGCCGCAGAATCATATTTATCTCGGTCGCGGCCTTTGTCGTCATCGGCGGGGGCTACGGCGTCTATGCCGCCCTGCGCCCCAATCATGAGATCGATCCGTCCAAGCTTGCCGCCGTGGAGCGTGGCGACTTGGCGCGCAGCGTTGTTGCTACCGGAAAAATTCAACCGCTCTCCAAAGTTGAAGTGAAGTCCAAAGCCAGCGGTATCGTAAAGAAGCTTTATGTAGATTATGGTGACCACGTTAAGCAGGGCGACATCCTTGCCGAACTCGACAAAGTCCAACTCGAAGCCAGCGTGCGCGCCTCCGAGGCCAATTATCAGGCAGCCCAAGCCGCGCGCGATTCCGCCACGGCCACTCTCGAACGCAATAAGGTCGACGCGGAAGGGCCCGACGTGCCTTACCTCAAACTCAGCATGGAACGCGCCGAGAAGATGTACAACGATGGCGTCATGTCCAAGAGCTTCGTCGAAGACGCCGAGAAGAATTATCAACTGGCCCTGAACAAGCAGGTCAGCGCACAACGCAACCTGGCTGTTTCTCGCGCGGAGATCGCCAAGGCGGAAGCGCAGGTAGCGCAGGCGAAAGCCGCCCTCGAAAATGCCGAGGAAGATTTGCGCAACTCCACCATCATCAGCCCCATTGATGGCTTGGTCCTGTCGCGCGACGTCAATGTCGGCGATGCCGTCAGCTCCATCCTCGTCCTGGGCTCTCAAGCCACTCTGATCATGACGCTCGGCGACATCAGCGAAGTCTACGTCCAGGGCAAAGTGGACGAAGCCGATATCGGCAAGGTCTACCTGAACCAGCCGGCGCGCATCGTCGTGGAATCGTTCAAGGACAAGAAATTCACGGGCAAAGTCACTAAGATCTCCCCCATGGGGAAGGAGAAAGACAACGTCACCACGTTTGAAGTGCGCGTCTCCATCTCCAATCCAACGCTCGAGCTCAAGGCCAACATGAGTGCCAACGCCGAGATCCTGCTCGAAGAAAAGAAAAATGTCCTGATGGTGCCCGAAGCCTCCCTTATTTATGACAAGGACCGCAGCGCCTCGGTCGAACTTCCCGATCCCAAGGCCGACAACGGACGCAAAAAAGTGCCCGTGAAGCTGGGCATCTCCAACGGCGTGAAGACGGAAATCGTTTCCGGCCTGACCGAAAAACAGCAAGTCATCCTGCAATAGCACGAGGCGGCCATGACGTTCGAGGATTTATTGCGCGACACCATCGCGACGCTCTGGGCGCACAAACGCCGCACGCTGTTGACCATGTTCGGCATCGCCTGGGGCATCATCTCCATCACCGTGATGGTCGCGGCGGGCGAAGGCCTCGGCCGCGGCATTCAGAAGCAACAGGAAAATTTCGGCAAGGACGTCATGATCATATTCGCCGGCCGCACCAGTATGCAGGCCGGAGGCACGCGTTCCGGCCGCCTCATCCATTGGAGGGAAGACGATTACAAGGAAGTTGCTCAAGAAGCGCCGGCCTGCAAGTATGTGATGCCCGAACTTGGCAACAATGTGAAAGTGCACAGCGCGTTTAACAGCGGCGACATTGATACGGTCGGCTCCCTGCCTCCTTTCGCCATCATTCGCAGCGTGGATGTTGCCGAAGGGCGTTTCTACAACGACGAGGACAACGAAGAGGGCCGCCGCGTCGCCTTCCTTGGGAGTGACACGAAGAAGCAACTCTTCGCGGAGCGCGAAGCCATCGGCCAAACCATCGAACTGAATGGCATGCCCTACACAGTGATCGGCGTCATGAAGACCAAGGACCAGAATTCCAGCTACGACGGCGTCGACATCCGCAAGGTCTTCATTCCTTTCAATTCCATGAAGCGGGATTTCCCGAATAAGCCGCCGGCCGTTGAGCACACCGTCGACCGCATCCTGGCAGCTCCCTGGTCGCTCGAAACCCATCCGGATTGTGTGCGCCAAATTCGCCGCACCCTGGGACGCTTGCATCACTTCGATCCCCGGGACGAGGAAGCGGCCAGCATCTGGGACACTGTCAAGAATGCACAGGCCAACCGCATGATTTTCGTGGGCATGGAAGTTTTCATGGGCGCGGTCGGTGTGGCCACGATTTTTCTCGGCGGGCTGGGCGTGATGAACGTCATGCTGGTCAGCGTGCGCGAACGCACCCGCGAAATTGGCGTGCGCAAAGCACTCGGCGCCACCCGCGAATCCATCCTGCGGCAGTTTTTCCTGGAGACCATCATCGTCGTGTTTATCAGCGGCGGCGCGGGTCTCATTATTTCCTATGGCTTCTGCGCGCTCGTCAACCTCTTGCCGAAGATTCCTTATTTTGACGGCCTGGACGCCAGTTGGAAGCTTGCGGCTCTGACGATCAGCTTGCTCGGCGCAATCGCGGTGCTTTCCGCGCTCTATCCCGCGAACCAAGCCGCCTCTGTAGATCCCATCGAAGCCCTCCGCTTCGAGGCCGGCGGCTGAGACAAGTCATTAGTTTTAAGTATTAAGTGGCTAGTAAGGATTTCCAGATTGGGCTTGATTCTATGAACGAAACTTCCACAACTTTACGGGCCAAGACGTTGGAGCAACCCGGCGAGCATTCTCTTTATTTCGATGAGTTCGGCCTCGGCCCTATGGTGATTGGAAACGTCGATCATGTGCAGGTCGCGGGTGAGCAAAAGGAGATACTCCAGTTCGCTGGCCGATCCCATCGACATGTGCAAAAACTGGCGAAGTTCGGTGCGCCCCCGCCGGCCGCAACCTTCCGCGATGTTTGCCGGAATAGAACTAGCTGCCCTCCGGATCTGGCTGCTGAGCCCGAAGTGCTCCTCAACCGGAAGCTGGCGAGAAATTCGATAAGCTTCAAGAGCAAACTGATGGCTGCGGTGCCAAACCTCGAGTTTCCGGAAGTCTTGCATCTCGCCCTCCCATTCCATCGTGCAAGCGATACAGTGAATTACTTACAACTTAATACTAATAACTGTCAACTCGAACTGCGAGGTGCCCATGCTGATTGAAGTCTTCAAAGAAGCATGGATCGCCCTCGGACG
This sequence comes from Candidatus Acidiferrales bacterium, assembly GCA_963702915.1. GTDB lineage: Bacteria > Acidobacteriota > Terriglobia > Acidiferrales > UBA7541 > Acidiferrum. The sequence goes on along the minus strand of OY969770.1, from coordinate 2,084,463 downwards.
CAATCGTGTTCGTAGTCTGCTCACGATGACGGGCATTTCCTGGGGGATTGTTGCCGTAACACTTCTCTTGAGCTACGGCTCGGGTTTCCGAAGCGTCTTGATGTACACATTCGAAGTGTTCGGTAAAGGCGCAGTGATCTGCTGGCCGGGAACCACCAGTGAACAGGCTGGCGGTGAACGCGCCGGCAAGGAAGTCCGCTTCGAGCAGGAGGATGCGGACTGGGTGAAAGCACAATCGCCGCTCATCAAGCGCGTCACCATGGAGACCGTGCGGTGGAAAGGGGTTTCGCATGAGGAGCGCGTCTCGGACACGGCCACTCGCGGCGTCTACCCCGAATATGGCGACATGCGCAACGAGGTACCCACCGAGGGCCGCTGGATTTCACCCGAAGACATCGCCGAACGCCGCCGCGTGGTGTTCCTGGGCGCCCGCCTGAAGAAAAAACTCTTCAGCGGCACGCCCGCTGTCGGCGAAACGGTGCGTATTGACGGTGTGCGCTTCATCGTCATCGGGACCATGGACATGAAATTCGCCGACAGTTGCTATTTCAACTGCGATGATGAGTCCGCCTTCATTCCTTACACCGCTGCCGGGGACATCTGGGATGCGCGCTATGCCAGCGTGATTGTTTTCGAGCCTGTGGCGCCGCAATTTGAGGCCCAGGCCATGCTGCAGTTCCGCACCGCCATCGCCAATCGTCAGCATTTTTCTCCCAACGACAAACGCGCCATCACCATGTTCGGGCGCCAGGAATTCAAGCCGATTTACGACGGCATCACTCTGGGAATCGAGGGGCTCCTCTTTATGATCGGAGCTATGACACTGGGCATCGGCGGCGTCGGCGTGATGAACATCATGCTCGTTTCCGTGGATGAACGTGTTCGCGAGATCGGTTTGCGGCGCGCCCTCGGCGCCAGGAAAGCGCATATTCGCTGGCAGTTTCTGCTGGAAGCGCTGGTGCTTACGCTCGCTGCCGGGGCCATCGGAATGTTTTTCTCCTGGGTGCTCACTTCCTCCATCGGCACCTTGCCGTTTCTTGGCCCGGCCTATGAAGACGACTCGGGCAAGGTGGACATCCATCTGCAGATCTCCGTCATGACCATGATCATGTCCAGCCTCATTCTGATCGTTGTCGGCGTAATCAGCGGCTGGGTGCCCGCCATGCAAGCCGCAAAACTCGATCCCGTCGAAGCCTTGCGCTACGAGTAGAAGCTCTCTCCCACAACTTGCATTGGACGCACTACTACCTGTCAAATTTCGCGCTTTCCAAGAATGTCATCCCGGCCGGAGCGGTCCGATAGTTTCTTCCGCGCCGCTTTTTGACGCGTCGAGCCTTTCTTCACTCTGTCATCCCGACCGGAGCAACGGCGCCTTTTGCCGTTGCGCAGTGGAGGGATCGCGGCACAATCCATCTCACGCGCCCAATCTCTGTTTTTGCGGCTGTCCTCACATCCCTCAACAAGTACTCTCCAGTTCATGGAGCCCCACATGCACAAGTCTCCTGTGTGGATTCGACGGCTCTGTTTTATTTTTGTGCGTCCGGACCGGACGGATTACCATGGGGAAGGTTAGGGGCAAGGAAACGCATGGTCAAAACGGCAATGATCGTTGTGGATGTGCAGCGCGATTTTTGCGCCGGCGGTGCGCTGGAGGCCTCCAACACTCCATCCCTGCTCGCGCCGCTCCAGGAGTGCATTGACACGGCCTGCCGCAGCGGCGTCACCATGATCTTCACCCAGGACTGGCACCCCGCCAATCACAATTCTTTCCAGGTCAATGGCGGAAAATGGCCTGTCCATTGTGTCGCGGACACCCCGGGTGCCGAACTTATGCCGCCACTCCACGCCACCCCGGGCGACATCTTCATCCAAAAGGGAACTGCGATTGACGGCGAAGGCTACTCCGCGTTTGATTCCACACAGCTCGAAGCCCATTTGCGCGAGTTGAAGATCGGGCGCGTCAGCGTTGCCGGTATCGCCACCGAATACTGCGTCTGCGCCACGGCGCTGGACGCCAATCGCTCCGGCTTTGAAACGATTCTCCTCACCGACCTCATTCGCCCCGTGGAAGAAAGCGCCGCACCCAAAGTCCTCACGGAACTCGGCCGCGCCGGCGTGCAGCTTATGCCCTCGCAACGCTGGCTTTTGCTTCTGAAAAAATAATGAGAATTGTAGTTAACCGGCAAGGAATGGATTCGTTAAAGTCTGCTTGCGAGCGGGCGCTTAAGCGGATTAATTCTGTCCCAGCAGCGCATCGAAGTACGCCAGCATATCCGGGGAGTTCCAGTCCTGAAACCCAATAATCTTGCGCGCAATCTTGCCTTTGCGGTCGATAATGTAAGTCTCCGGATACATCGAAGTACCGTAGCTTCCACCGATGGGCGAATGGTTATCCTTGGTTCCCGGGTCGCGGTAGGTTGGATAGACAATTCCCTGGTCGCGCAAGAATTTCTGATAAGCCGCAGGATCTTCGTCTGCCGCTACCCCCAGCACCACGCCATTCCGCGACGCGATGTACTTTTGCAGGCGATTGAGTCCGGGAGTCTCTTCCACGCACGGCGGACACCACGTCGCCCAGAAGTTCAGCACCACCACTTTGCCCCGCAAGTCCGAAAGGTGTTCGCTCTTCCCATTTAATTCGATCGGGAAGTCATAAGCTGTCCTCCCGGCAACCGACGATTCGCCCTGCCGGTAGTGGGGCAAAGTGAAAAATGCCAGCACGGCAAAGGCAAATCCCATGCTGCCGTAGGCAAACAATTTCCGGAGAACGGTATTCATATATAGCTATAATAGCGTAGAGAATCCCCGGCGGAAAGTCTGGCCGCTCCAACCCTTCATGAGTGAATCCGCTCCCAATTCGCCACGAGTTTCCGCCATCGTCCCCGCCCGCGACGAAGAAGGCGTCATCGCCGCCTGCGTCGAATCGTTGGCGCAGCAAGCCGAAATCGCGGAAATCCTTGTGGTCAACGATCAATCGTCCGATCGAACCGCCGAATTCGTGCGTGGACTCACTTCCAAATTTTCACAAGTTCGCCTGCCTCGAGACCGCGGGGCCTCCTCCAGGCTGGGTCGGCAAAAACAACGCCGTATGGCTCGGCGCGCAACACGCCACGGGCGATTGGCTACTTTTTACGGATGCGGATGCTGTGCACGAAAAAGATTCTGTCACACAGGCATTGAAACTAGCGGACCCATCCCACGCCGCTCTGATCTCCTTTTCCCCCGAGCAAATCATGGACACCTGGTACGAAAAGGCGCTCATCCCCTTCGTTTACGGCCGCCTCAACCGGAACTTCTCTTTCGACGAAATCAACGATCCCCGCAACGAAGCGGCGGCCGCCAATGGCCAGTTCATTCTGATTCGCCGCGATGCTTACAACGCCGTCGGTGGCCACGCCAGCATTGCCGGGGAAGTGCTCGAAGATGTGGCTCTCGCCCGGCTCGTCAAACGCGCCGGCTACCCCATATGGTTTGCTAGCGGCAAAGGTTTCGTGCGTGTCCGCATGTACCGCACGTTTTCAGCGATGTGGGAGGGCTGGAAAAAGAATCTCTATCAACTCGAGGGCGGAAGTCCTGCGGAAGTTTATAAGCAACTCCTGGCTGAGTGCGCCTTCCTTCTAGGTCCGCTCGCTCTTATTCTCCTGGTCTATTACAAATGGCATCGCCTCGATTTCGCCATTTTCCTGGGCCTTTTCTTCCTCTTGCTCACCCACGCCATGCATTATCAGGCCTTGCGCCGCAATCATTTCTCTGCCGCGTTCACCGCCTACCTTATTCCGGGCTCTCTCCTTTACACTGCCGTCCTTTGGGCCTCCTACCGCAGCCATTCCCGCGGTAAGCTGGAATGGAAGGGCAGGGAGTATCCAGTGGGTACCCCTCGCGCATCGAAAGGGTAGCGGATAAAAAGCGATGGTGTACTTGACGCGCAAAATCGAGTTCTCAGCTTCGCATCTCTACCACAACCCCGCGTTCACCGCGGAGGAGAACCAGCGCATTTTTGGCAAGTGCAACAATCCCCATGGCCACGGCCATAACTACACGCTCGAAGTCACCGTGGCGGGCGAGCCGGACCCTACCACAGGCATGGTTTTAGATCTAAAGGAACTCAAGGAGATCCTCGATCGCGAAATCACCCAGCGCATGGATCACCGTTTCCTGAACTATGAAGTCCCCGAACTCAAGGGGCAGATTCCCACCTGCGAAAACATCGCCCGGGTTATCTGGAATCTCCTGGAGCCCCGCATTCACCAGGGGAAACTTCACCGCGTCCGTTTGTACGAAACACCCGATCTGTTCGCCGACTGTTACCGGAATGGAGCGAAGCCAGCGTGAGTAAATCGCTCAAAATCGAGCTTGGGCGCCGCTATCGTTTCGCCGCGTCGCACCGGTTGCACAGCGAGCGCCTGAGCGTCGAAGAAAATGCCCGCGTCTACGGGAAATGCAATAATCCCTATGGCCACGGGCACAACTATGTGGTGGAAATCCGCGTGTCAGGGAATGTCGATCCTGCCACCGGCATGATCGCGAATCTTGCGGACTTGGATGCCTTCGTCGAGCGCGAAGTGATCGAACCGTTTGATCATAAATCGCTCAACGAAGACGTGCCCGCTTTTCGCGAAAAGGTGCCGACAACCGAGAATGTCTGCAAAGAGATTTTCCGGCGCCTGAAGCACTTCCCCAAGGCGAAACTGGAGCGTGTCCGCGTCGAAGAAACTTCGAACAACGCGTTCGAGTACGCCGGGAAAGAAATTTAGGATCGCGCTGCGGTCCGATCGAGGGGGGAATGGGCCAGTGAGCAAACCAACGGAAATTGTATTACACGAAACAAAGCTCGAAACGCCGCAAGGAAGCATCGCCGACCTGGTGCGCAAGATGCTTGTCGCTTTGGGTGAAGATCCCAACCGCGAGGGCCTCCGCAAGACGCCGGAGCGCTATGAAAAGGCGCTGAAATTCCTCACCAGCGGCTACCACCAGAACCTCGACAGCGTCCTGAATGGCGCCACGTTCAGCGTCCACTACGATGAAATGGTCGTCGTCAAGGACATCGAATTCTTCAGCCTCTGCGAGCATCACTTGCTCCCGTTCTTCGGCAAGGCCCACGTGGCTTATCTCCCCAGCCAGAAAGTGCTGGGTCTGAGCAAAATCGCCCGCCTGGTGAACATGTACGCGCGCCGCCTGCAGATTCAGGAGCGCATGACCAGTCAGATCGCCGAAGCCATCTCCGAAAAAATCAGCCCAGAGGGCGTGGGCGTGATCATCGAAGCGCGCCACCTGTGCATGCAGATGCGTGGCGTGGAAAAACAGCACGGCCAGGCCGTCACCAGCGCCATGCTCGGCTCTTTCCGCCACAACAAGCAGACTCGCGATGAGTTCCTGTCGCTCGTTCGCAACCAGAAATCACAATAGCGTTTTATGCGTCTAAGTTAGCTATGAGCCGCAGCCGCTTTCGCCTGAAGCAGGTTTTCCTTCTGTTCGGCGCCTGTCTCGCGGCTGTTTGCTTTTGCCTTGCCGCCGCGCAACCCAGCGGCCAAATCACGCGTCTTGCCAAGGCCATGGGCTGGAAGCCCGGCCAAACCGTCGCCGATATCGGCGCGGGAGATGGCGAATATGCCTTTGCAGCCAGCGCACTCCTCGGGGAGAACGGCAAGGTCTATGCCACGGAGTTGGATGAAAAGAAACTCCACACTATCAAGGATGAAGTGGCCAAGCGTGGCCTGAAAAACGTGATCGTCCTGCAGGCCGCCGAAAAAGATACCAATCTTCCCGCAAATTGCTGTGACGCTATTTACCTGCGCCGCGTCTATCACCATCTCACCGCGCCCCAGGAAATCGACGCCAGCCTTTTGCGCAATCTGAAGCCCGGCGGCCTCCTGGCGATCATCGATTTTCCGCCGCGAAAATGGCTGACGGAGACCTCCCCTGTCAAGGGCGTGCCAAAGAACCGCGGCGGTCATGGTATCCCACAGAAGATCTTGGTGGATGAGCTGACGGAAGCAGGATTTAACCTGCAACAGACGATTGATGATTGGCCTGAGGATGATTACTGCGTGATCTTTCGCAAGTCCGCGACGCCTGCGAACTAAAATCTGGCCTGGACCCTGTCCTCTCACAAGCAGTCGCCAGTAGGGTGCGGCCTCCTGACGGGCCGCGCCCCCAATGATGTTTTATCAAATCGTCTTTACTTCTTCTTGATTGCCACGGAAGCCCGCGTCGTCTCCCAATCAATATTCAACGTCGCGCCCATGCCCGCCTTCTCAAACGAGATCGTGAAGTCCTCCACCGCTGCAGGCAGCGTGGATACTTTCATGTCGATCCGCGCCAGGTCATTCGACGCGCCAGGATATTGCGTGCCCCACTCGCCGGTTTTCTTGCTCAGTACGAGCTGCCACTTATCCTTGCCAGGAACGGTGAAAAGCGTGTAGCTTCCCGCCGGCACTGTCGTGCCGCCAACCACCAGGTCCGCATTCGTCACAAACGTTGTCGATTCATTTGCGCCTGTACGCCATACCTCGCCGTAAGGCACCAGTCCGCCATAAATCTTGCGTCCCTTGGCGCGCGGGCTCGAATAGTCGATCGTTATGGTTTTCCCGCCGCCCAGGTCAAACGTAGCCTGCGCTGGCGGGCTCGGGCGCTTCGATTTATCCTGCTGAGCCAGAAAAACGGTGGCGCATAACGCCAAGCCGAGGCAGAGTACGGCTATCTTTCCAAAAATTTTGCTCATGGTTTCTCCCCTTGAGTTTCCATTCCTTGGTCAACGTAGTCTTATCTGGTAGGGCTGGAACCTTACCACCAGCATTCAACCGGATTTGCCGCCGCGTTGCAAGCGCTCTGTCATGGTTACGGGCTGGGATGCCTTCGACGAAACATTTAGACGAACGAATGTACCGCTCACGATTGCGCGGCGCGTTCCAATTCCGCGATGTCCAACTTTTTCATTTTCATCATAGCCTGCATCGCCTTGGGATGTTTGATCAGGTCGGACAGTCGCGCGGGCACAATCTGCCAGGACAGCCCGAATTTGTCCTTCAGCCAGCCGCACTGAATTTCACTCCCTCCGGGGGTGAGCTTCGCCCAATACTCGTCCACTTCCTGCTGCGTGTCGCAGCGCACCAAAAATGAGATTGCCTCCGTGAACTTGAACAACGGGCCGCCATTGAGCGCGGTGAATCTCTGACCGTCCAGTTCAAACGAGATTGTCAGGACGCCCCCCTTCGGTCCCGGACCGTCGCCAGTCTTGGGCACTTCCTTAATGCGGCGCGAGTTCTTGAATACCGTAAGGTAAAACTCCACCGCCTCTTCGGCGTTCGCGTCGAACCACAGAAACGGCGTAATCCGGGGAAAACTTTCCAGTGCGCTCATGGCATCCTCCTGACTTCCTGCCTGTGAAGTCCTCTTTGGCGTTCCAATGGCTGCATCGCATGACTTCTGGCGCCAGCAGCCAGGCCAGTATTGCTATCACATTTAGCTTGCAAAACGCAAGTGAAATGCTTGCCATCCTCCCGTGCCAACGCGCAAACTGGGAGCGTCCCCGGATTACATTAGTCAGTTCCTCTTCCCTTGGCCGGAACGCTGTGGCAGAATACGCCGCGTCACTGGAGATATCTATGCGTGTACGTCTCGCCTGTCTTACCCTCTCCGTCGTCCTGGCTCCCGCATGCCTGTTTGCGCAAACTCCAACCGCGCCGTCTGCCCCGCAAACACCAACGCAACAGGTCTATGTCCGGGACGGAGGGACGCGCGAGACGCTGGAAAGCATCGTGATTCCGCCGAAGCCAGACGCTCCGTTCACCCTTACTCTCGCAACCGAGTGGGTGAAGACGTTTTACGACGGCGGCACGTCCACACTGGTCAATCAACGCAGGATTGCGCGCGACGCCAAGGGCCGCATTTATCAGGAGCGTTGGTTCCTGGTTCCCAAGAACGGCAAGATCGAGTCGCAGATGAGCGCCATTCAAATCTCCGACCCCAACGCTCATACTCATTACAATTGCTTCCCGCTTCAGAAGCCGCGCACCTGCCAGCTATTTACCTTCGTTCCCTCTACCGCGACTGTCTACCGGACTCAAGGCCCGCAAGCGGGGCCGCTCCCCAACGATGCCGGGGAGGTTATTCATGAAGATCTGGGCAAGCAATTTATGGCGGGCGTCGAAACTTCCGGCACGCGAGATTCGACGATTTATAATCCAGGCGTTTTTGGGAATGATCGCAAAGTCACCGTCGAGCGCGAATTCTGGTATTCGCCCCAACTCGGCATCAATCTGCTCTCCAAACTTTCCGATCCTCGTTTCGGCACCCAGACTTTCACCGTCACCGATCTCATTCTGGCCGAACCCGACTCTAACCTGTTTGAACTCCCCGCAGGATTCAAAATCGAAGATCGCCGACAAAACGCTCCACCCGAAGTGAATTAAACCCAATTCCTACTGTTGCAACGGGTCGCCATACACGATGCCACGTCCGTGCGTGCCCACATAGACGCGCCCAAGGCGACAACGCACATGAAGAAAGACTACTACTGAGATCCGCCGCATAAGTTCTCCTGGGAAAAACCAAACACCATAGCGCACCAGCCGCATGAAATCTGTGTTTGTCGGACAAAATCTTAGCTCGCTCTTTGCCGGCATTCTTTCTAGCCTGCTTTTGTCCAATTAGAGATCTGGCTGTTGTAAGGTACCTTCCCCAGGTTGCCCTGCCGCCCGTCATTACAGAGGCTTTACTCTGGGAACCTTCCTATGCTAGTTTAGAAGGGTTGAAGAAAAGAGGAAATTTAAAGGGATGACGGTTGGGGGGCACTTGAGCGAAGCGAAAGCTATGTTGATTGAGCAATTCCGCAGCCATATCAAGGACACGGGATCGCCTGAAGTGCAGATTGCACTCCTGAGCGAGCGCATCAACTATTTGACGACGCATCTCAAGTTGCATGTCAAGGATCACGCATCACGCCGTGGGCTGATTATGATGGTGAACAAGCGGCGGCGCTTGCTGGACTATCTCAACCGGAGAGACCCGGATCGGTATCACCAGATTGTTGAACGCCTTAGCCTCCGCAAGTAACGTTTCACCAAAATCAGGTCTACGCCTCTTGCGGTATCACGAACGCACAAATTCCAATGGGAGTCTGTTCGTAGGCATTGTCTCTGCCGTACGTGTTTGTGCCAGGTCTGCCTCAGCAGGCCGTTAGGCGTTTGTTCTGGTGTAGTTCCACGCGGATCATCCCATCCGCGCTAACCTTCCTTTTTTCTTCGAGTTGCATGCTCGGCTACACGCAGGCATCGCCTGCTTCTATACTCCTCGAACGGAGTCAAAGGAAGAACATCTATGGCTGAAAATAATCACGTTCCCGCACCTCACCAGGTCTCCATCGAAGTTGGCGGTCGCCCCCTGACCCTGGAAATGGGCAAAATCGCCAGGCAGGCCAACGGCGCGGTAACGGCTCGCTATGGCGATACCATCGTCCTCGTTTCCGCCTGTATGGCTTCCAAACCGACTGACCGCGACTTTCTCCCTCTTACCGTCGATTATCGCGAAAACACCTATTCCGCTGGCAAAATCCCCGGTGGCTTCTTCAAGCGCGAAGGCCGCCCCACCGAAAAGGAAATCCTTGTTTCCCGGCTGATTGACCGCCCCATGCGCCCCCTCTTTCCCGATTCCTGGCGCACGGAAACCCAGGTCATCGCCCTGGTTCTCTCTGCCGATAGCGATAACGATCCCGACGTCATCGCTGTGACCGCTGCTTCCGCGGCTGCCTATTGCTCGGATCTTCCCTTTACCGACCCCATCGCTTGTGTCCGTGTCGGGCTGCTCGATGGCCAGCTCGTTGCCAATCCCACCGTTGCCCAGCAGAAGACCAGCAAGCTCAACATCATCGTTGCCGGCACAGAAAATGGCATCGTTATGGTCGAGTCGGGCGCCTTCGAAGCCTCCGAAGAAAAAATCGTTGAAGCTCTCGAATTCGGCCACGAGCAGGTCAAGAAAATCGTCCAGGGCATCAAGCAGCTTCATGCCCAGATCAAGCCCAAGAAAGTTGTCGTCGAGCCCCTGCCCTTCGATAAGGCCATCTACGACAGCCTGAAGAAAACCTATGGCGCGAAGCTCCAGGACGCGGTCAACACCGAAAAGCATCCCAAAAAGGAAAGCTATCACCTCGTTGACGCTCTTCTCGAAGAAGTCCTGAAGCCTATCGACGAAGACGACGAAGAAAAGCTGGCTCTCACCAAGCGTGCCTTCGAACGCCTCCGCGAAGAAATCTTCCGAGACGAAGTTCTCAAGGCCCGCCGCCGTCCCGATGGCCGCGCCTTTGACCAGATTCGCCAGATCACCTGCGAAGTCGGCCTCCTGCCCCGCGTTCATGGCTCTGCCCTCTTCACCCGCGGTGAAACTCAGGCACTCGCCACTTTGACCCTTGGCACCAAGGAAGATATGCAGCGCCTCGACCTGCTCTTTGAGCAGGACACCTTCAAGCGCTTCATGCTCCACTACAATTTCCCGCCCTTCAGCGTCGGCGAAGTCAAAATGATGCGCGGCGCGGGCCGTCGTGAAATTGGCCACGGTGCCCTGGCGGAACGCGCGCTCGCCAACCTCCTGCCGCCCGAAGTCGAATTCCCTTACGCCATGCGCGTGGTCAGCGACATCCTGGAGTCCAACGGCTCTTCGTCCATGGCCACCGTTTGCGGCGGCTCACTGGCCATGATGGATGCAGGCGTGCCCATGAAGGCGGCTTGTGCCGGTATCGCCATGGGCCTCGTCGTCGGCGATAAAGGCACCTACTCCATCCTCACGGACATTGCCGGAGCGGAAGATCACTACGGCGATATGGACTTTAAAGTTGCCGGCACACGTGAAGGCATCACCGCCCTGCAAATGGACATCAAGGTCACCAGCATCAGCATTCAAATGATGCGTGAAGCCCTGGCGCAAGCCAAAAAGGCTCGCCTGCAGATTCTTGACACCATGGAACAGACCCTCGGCGCGCATCGCGAATCCATTTCCACTTACGCCCCGCGCCTCTTCAAGCTCAGCATCCCCACGGACAAAATCCGCGACCTCATCGGCCCGGGCGGAAAGAAAATCAAGTCCATCATCGAGCAGACGGGCGTCAAGATCGACGTCATGGAAGACGGCACCGTACACATCTTCTCCACCAGCGGAGCCAGCGGGGATCAGGCCCTGCAGATGGTCCGCGATGTCACCGCCAGCGCCGAAATCGGCAAGACCTACCTCGGCAAAGTCGTCCGCCTCGCCGAATTTGGCGCCTTCGTAGAACTCTTCCCCGGCACCGACGGCCTTCTGCACATCAGCGAAATCTCCGAACATCGTATCCGTGACGTTCGCGACGAACTCAAACTCGGCGACCAGGTTCTCGTCAAGGTCCTCGCCATCGAAGGAAACAAGATCCGCCTCTCCCGCAAAGCCCTCATCAAGGAAGCCCGCGAGAAGCAGGCCCACAAGAGTGTCGCCTCCGGTGGCGCACCACCGTCAACCCCCGCTCCCGAAGGCAACTAACCGTCCTCAACTATCCGAAATTGCCTCGAAACAAAAAAGGCCCCCGCAAGGGGGCCTTTTTCCATTGCGAGGGCATCAGAACTTTCCCTTTCAGTAACCGTAGCAAACGCGAAGGGTGCCCCAGGCACGGAGTATGTGCCTGGGTCTTGGGTTTCTCTCGCCTTTGAAGGGGCACAACACTGTTGTGCCCCTTCTCGGCAATATCTCTACATCAACTCCGCTCCGTTTTTCTCTCTCTTCGCCTAAGCGTGCATGCAATGCACCGCGTCCAACGCCCCCCACAGCGCGTCCAGCGCCTCGTTCGTCGTTGCCATGATCTCTTCCTCATCCCCGTGGGCGTGTTCCTCCAGCCAACCACGCCAAGCCGCCCGATGTAACTTGTCGGCTTCTTCGTGTACCGTGAAATACGCCAACCCCTTCGCCGAATCCACTCCGTAATATTTCTTCAACCCCTCTATCTTCGTCGTAGCGATCTCCGGCACCTGCGCTTCGTAGGCATAGAGTGCCGCAACCGCCTCCGCCACCGGACGGTCTCCCACAATCTCCCGGAAGGTCTCCACCACCGTCTGCGTTCCGGGCAGCGCCGGGCAGCACGTGATGTCCTCTTCATTCACGCCCAGGGTCGCCGCAAAATCGCGCCAGAGTTTCGGGTGTGGACGCGACGGGTTTTCCTCCTCCGCCAGGTTCTCCACCACGATGTTCCGAAGCGTTCCTTCCGTGCGCGCCGCCAATACGCGCAAGTGTTTCGGGAACGCCTCCACGTGCCGGTAATACTGTGCTGCATATAGCTGCAGCTCCTCGCGGCTCAGCTTCCCCTCCATCCAATCCTGGTAAAACGGATGCTTCAGCAGGCTCTTCTCCGCAATCGCGCCATCGATCTTTTCCATCAGTTCGGTGTTCCGCATGGTCGGCCCTCCAGTTGGTTTCCCGAGACACTTTGCAATTGCTCTGCTACTGGGTGCAAAGCAATCCGCGGATTGTACCAGAGTTTCCCAAAATTTGCCGTGCAGTTCTCTACTTTGGAATGCGGCGGCTTGCCATCGCTTTTTCGCAGTAAGCCCCGGCGCAAATGTGTCTTCTTCCTGTAGCGGCCGCCTTCTGAGGCGGGCGCCCTCCCTAGCCGCCTGTTGATCATCCGCCAGTTCTATGACTCTTTCGCGTGGATCCGCTCAATCTCCGCACCCACATCCTGCAGCTTCTCCGCGATCCGCTCGTACCCGCGGTCAATGTGATACACACGATCAATAATCGTCTCTCCCGACGCCACCAGCCCCGCCAACACCAATCCAGCGCTCGCTCGCAGGTCGGACGCCTGCACCGTAGTCCCTGTCAGCTGCGCAGGCCCACGCACCACCGCCCGCCGCCCATCAATCGAGATGTTCGCACCCATGCGCATCATTTCACTCGCATGCAGGAATCGATTCTCAAAAATTGTCTCCGTAATCACGGATGTGCCTTCCGCCTGCGTTGCCAGCGCCATGTATTGCGCCTGCATGTCCGTGGCGAACCCCGGATACTCCTCCGTCGTCACATCCGCCGCAGCCAGTTTTTCTGCTCCGCGCACCCGCAGCGTTGTCGCATCCTTCGTTTCCACTGCGACGCCTGCTTTCTCCAGCTTGGCAATCACCGCGCCCAGATGTTCCGGCACGCAGTTCGCAACTGTCAAATCACCGCCGGTAATGGCTCCGGCCACAAGAAAAGTCCCCGCTTCGATGCGGTCCGGAATCACGGAATGATGTGCGCCGTGCAGCTTATCTACGCCCAGAATCCGCAATGTGGAAGTATCGTCCCCGCGAATGTCCGCGCCCATTTTCCGTAGCAGGTGAATCAGGTCCGTCACCTCCGGCTCGCGCGCGCAATTTTCCAATATCGTTTCGCCATCGGCCAGCGTCGCCGCCATTAGGATATTTTCCGTGCCCGTCACGGTGATTTTTTCAAACACAATGTGCGCGCCCTTCAGCCGCCCTTTCCCCGGCGCCTTGGCACGGATGTACCCGTGGTCCGTGCTGATCTCCGCGCCCATCTTAGCCACTGCCGCCACGTGCAAATCCACCGGCCGCGCGCCAATCGAGCATCCTCCCGGCAGCGAAACGTGTGCAATTCCCCAGCGCGCCACCGCCGGCCCCAGCGTCAGGATGGACGCGCGCATCGTCTTCACCAATTCGTAAGGCGCCACCGCGCCATTCAGCGATTCCGCCTCTATCGTATAATCCGCCGCGGGAAATTCCGTCGTGCTCACCTTAGCGGACATGAACGCCAGCAGCTTCGCCATCGTGATGATGTCCCGCACCATCGGAATGTTGTGCAGCGTCACGCGCTCCGTGGTCAGCAGTGCGGCCGCCATCGCGGGCAGCGCGGAGTTCTTCGCGCCGCTAATCTTCACCACCCCCTGCAGCGGCTTTCCGCCTCGAATTTTAAATTTGTCCATGTCCCGACTTACCCGTTTATTCGCCCAACGCCAGCCTCAAGTGGCCACGCGCCGCCTTCATCAATCTCGTCGCCTCTTCCGCCGAAACATTCCTTTTCAGCATAATCAGCGCCAGCCGCAGGTTGTGTTTGCTCTGACGCAATGCGTGTTCCACGGCAGACACATTCCTCCCGCTTGCTTCCATCAAGATCCGCTTCTCCCGCTCGCGAAGCTTCTCATTCGTCCGTGCAACGTCAATCATCAGGTTGTCATACAAATGGCCCAGCCGCACCATCGTTGCGGTCGATAGCATGTTCAGGACCATTTTCTGCGACGTCCCCGCCTTCATTCTTGTGGACCCAGCAATCACCTCCGGTCCCACTTCCGGCGCGATCGCAATCTCTGCTTCCCGCGCCAGTGGCGTTCTCCGGTTCGACGTAATCCCAATCGTCAGCGCTTTTCGCTTCTTCGCGAACGCCAGCGCCGCCAGAACGTACGGCGTGGTTCCGCTAGCGGCAATCCCCACTACTACATCCTTCCCCGTCATACCGATCTTCTTCAAATCGCGCACCGCGTCCCCCCGCCGGTCTTCCGCTCCTTCCACCGGCTGCGTCATCGCTTTTCTTCCCCCTGCGATCAGCGCCTGCACCAATTCCGGCGGTGTCCCAAACGTTGGCGGACACTCCGAGGCGTCCAGCACCGCGATGCGCCCACTCGATCCAGCGCCCACATAAATCAATCGCCCGCCCTTCTCGATCCTCTCGACGATCGCTTCCACGGCTCGCGTGATCGCAGGCAACTCCCGCGCCACCGCCGCCGCCACTTTGCGGTCTTCGCGGTTCATCAGCCGCACGATTTGCATGGGCGCCATGCGATCAAGATTTCTTGAGGCTGGATTCCTAAGCTCCGTCTGTCGGCGTTCCACAAGTCCACGCTTTCTGTTGTGCAAAGGCATACTTGAATTATAGCTGTGCTTATCCCGAATTAACGCCCACGACATCTTTCCCCGTTCCTGGACATCCGATTTCCGGGAATCATCTATGATGGTAAGGCACCCATCTTGCAGTCTGGCGAAGCGCATTTACGGGTACTCTCGTTTATGGACGCCCTTAAGAAACTCTTCGAGCAGCATTTCCATGCCGCTCCCACGCGCATCCAGCCGCTGCAGGGGGAGCTCGGCGGTTCCGGCCGAAAAATCATTCGCCTGGCCAACGAACAAATCAGCGCCATCGGCGTTCTCTACGGCGTTCGCGAAGAGAATCTTGCCTTCCTCGCATTCTCTCGCCACTTCCGCAAACACGGCCTGCCGGTCCCGGAAATTTATGCCGAAGATCTCGAAAACGGCGCTTATTTGGAAGAAGATCTCGGCGACACGGTTCTTTTCGACTTTCTCTCGAAAAATCGCAATGGCGCAACCATTGCCGCTCCCGTTGTCGAGGCCTACCGCAAGGTTGTCGCCATCCTTCCACGCTTCCAAGTCGAAGCTGCCCGCGACCTCGATTATTCCGCCAGCTATCCTTGTGCCAGTTTCGATCGCCAATCCATCGCCTGGGACTTGAACTATTTCAAATATTATTTTCTCCGACTCGCCGCCATCCCCTTCAATGAACAGGGCCTCGAGAACGATTTCAGCCGCCTCGCCGATTTTCTCCTCAGCGCCCCCCGCGATTATTTCCTCTACCGAGATTTCCAGTCTCGCAACGTGCTGTTGCGCGATGGCCAGCCATTCTTCGTCGATTACCAGGGTGGCCGCAAAGGCGCCTTGCAATACGATATCGCCTCTCTATTATTTGACGCCAAAGCCGATCTGCCCCCGCCGCTCCGCCAGGATCTCCTCGAACACTATATTCGCTGCCTTCGGAAGTTTCTCGATGTGGACCGCAATGCCTTCCTCCATTATTACTATGCTTACGTCTACGTCCGCATCCTCCAGGCGCTCGGCGCTTACGGTTTTCGCGGTTTCTACGAACGCAAAACGCATTTCCTCCAGAGCGTCCCCTTCGCCCTGAAAAATCTCCGCTGGCTCCTGCACAATACGAAACTGCCCATTGAATTGCCTACGCTCATGGAGGCATTCCAGGGGATGTTGGCTTCGGAAAAGCTTCTGGGCCTCGCCTCCGAAGCGCAAAATCTTGTCGTGCGCGTCTACAGTTTTTCCTTTCATCGTGGTTTGCCGCAGGATGAAACTGGAAATGGCGGTGGATTCGTTTTTGATGGCCGCTCCCTGCCGAATCCCGGCCGCGAAGAAGCCTTCAAGACCCTCACCGGCAAAGACGCCCCGGTGATCGATTACCTGAACCAGCAGGAAAGCGTGCACCAGTTCCTCGCGGGCGTGCTTTCCCTGGTGGATGCTACCGTCCAAAATTACCAGCAGCGCGGTTTCAAGAATCTAATGGTTTCCTTCGGATGCACTGGCGGTCAGCATCGCTCCGTCTTTCTTGCCGAGCAATTGGCCAAGCGCCTCCGCATTCGCAACGGCCTGGAAGTCGTCGTGCGCCATCTTGAACTAGAGAAGATGGGCAAGTGAAAGCCCCCACGGTCCCAGCTATGGAATCTCTTGCGGTTCTCTTTAGAAGGCCGGGGCTTCTCGGATTGCGCGAATATCTGCTCCTGACGTCAGGGCATGGCTTCAGCCATGCCGCAACCAGCACCCATGTAAACCGGCTTCAGCCGCTGAGGAGTACTTCCGAAGTTTTCTTTAGGAGGCCGGGACTTCAGTCCCGGCATAACGCGCCAGCGGCCATTGGGCTTCAGCCCCTGAAGAATAGTCTTTCCCCGGCTTTCCGCAGCCATTCCGTCCATGTCGCGACTCGGGATGGGGCCCCGCAATGAAAGCCATGATTCTTGCGGCGGGCCTCGGCACGCGCCTCCGCCCTGTCACCAACACTCGCCCCAAGGCCCTTGTGGAAGTTGCTGGCCGCACCTTGCTCGAAATCACTCTTACGCGTCTGAGCTCCTTCGGCGTTGGCGAAGTCATCATCAACGTCCACCATTTCGCGGACATGATCGTGGATTACCTCAAAGCCCACGATAATTTCGGCCTGCACATCGAAATATCCCGCGAAGAGCAGTTGCTTGAAACCGGCGGCGGCCTGAAAAAAGCATCCTGGTTCTTTCTCCAGAATGGTCCGCTTGCACAAAAACCGTTCATTCTCCACAACGTGGATGTAATCAGCACTATCGATCTTCGCCGCATGCTCGATTTTCACGATGAAAAACAAGCGCTCGCCACTCTGGCGGTCCAGCGCCGCAAAAGCTCCCGCCAGTTGCTGTTCGACAGCGGCCACCTCCTTTGCGGCCGCCAAATCTTGCAGCAGCAGGAAATCGTGCGCCCTTCGCCGCACCTTCAGCCCTTCGCCTTCTCCGGCATCCACGTCGTCTCTCCGCATCTATTCCCCCTGATGCAGGAAGAAGGCACCTTCTCCATAATCGACACCTATTTGAATTTGTCAGCCCGCGGAGAGAACATCGTCGCGCTTCAAGCCGACAACGCCTATTGGCGCGACCTAGGCCGCCCCGCCGACCTGGTTCAGGCCGATCAAGATTTGGAGAACGGAGTTTTTTTCTAGTCTGACTTGCTGTCTTCTGTTCCCTGATATCTGATAACTGATAACCCTTAGCCGCTTCACCTAACCGGCGTGCTCTCCCCCGCCAACCCCAGCCCCTTCATCACCGCGTCATGCACCGCCGGCCTTACTTCCATGATCTTCTGATTCTCTCGCGTCGGATTCACGCGGTTCGTCAGCAGCACCACAAACAATTGCCGGTCCGGATCGATCCAGATCGTTGTCCCCGTAAATCCCGTATGCCCGTAGCTGTGCGCCGAAAAATAGTGTCCGCTCGAGCTGCCTTCCGTCGGCACCACCCAGCCCAGCGTGCGTTCATTCTTCGCCAGCGCCTGCGGCACGGTAAATTCCGCAATAGTCGAACGCTTCACCACGCGTTGATGTGCGTAGACGCCTCCATTCAGCAGCATCTGGCAAAACGCCGCCAAATCTGGCGACGTGCTGAACACTCCGGCGTGTCCCGAAACTCCCCCAATCGCAAACGCATTTTCATCGTGGACTTCGCCCTGCACCAGCCGGTGCCGCAATTGATTGTCCACCTCGGTTGGCGCAATTTTCGGCCAAAGCGATTGCGGCGGCCGGTACATCGTATTCTTCATTCCCAGCGGCGCAAAAATATATTCGCGCGCCAGTTTATCCAGCGGTTCTCCAGTTAGCCGCTGCACGATCTCCGCCATCAAAATAATTCCCAGGTCCGAATACACGACCTTTGTGCCCGGCTCATATTCCAGCGGTTCCGCGAAAATCCGGCTCAACGTGTCTGCCTTTCCCGTCGAGGTGCGCCAGTATTCCTTGAACGGCGGCAGCCCCGAAGTGTGCGTCATCAAGTGGCGCACCGTCACTTTATGCCGCCACGCAATCTGCCGATCGTCCTGCCACTGGGAGAGTTCCTTCAAATTCCGCACCACCACTTTATGCGGGCCTTCACCCTGCGGCCCGTCAATCCATTCCGGCAGGTAGCGTTCGATGGGCGCGTCCAAATCCAGCGGGGAAGGGAAGTCTCCTTCCACAAGTTTCTCCACCAACGTGGTCGTCACCACCACCTTCGTCAGCGATGCAAGGTCATACATCGTGTCAATCTTCGTGGCCAGGGAGTTCGCGTCGTAGCTCAACTTTCCAAACGCGTGCAGCGAAACCTTCCCGCGATAGCCCACCGCCATCGTCGCACCGGGAAACGCCTTGTCCACAATGGCTTTTTCCACCACATCGAACGCAGGCCGCAATTGCGCTTCTCCGCGCACGTCCATCGCCTGCAGCGTCATCGGATTCGCGGCAACTTCCATTCCAAAGCCGGCCTTCATTTCCACACCCGGAATTGTCACCGGCAAATGTCCTTGCACGGGAATTTGCCCAAACAACGCGCGCGCCGCCGAAATCTGCGCCACATCGCTGATGCCAAACGCCGAGAGCCACGTCTCGGCCTGCGGGAATTTCTCGATCAGGTACGGGCTACCCAGTCCCACCGTGATCACCGGCTTGCCGGATTTGTAAATCTCATCAATTAGCGGCAATTGGTTTGCCGGTACGTCCACGTCGCCCTTGCGATCGCTCACCCGCACAAACAACGCCAGAATTGCCACGTCATACTGATCGGGCGAAGGCAATTTCAGCGTGTCCGCTTTGGCGAACTTCGTGTCCGCGCGCAGCGCAATCAGCGAATCGCAGCGGTCGCGCAGTTCCCGCTCCAGGTCTTCTCCTGGATAAGGTTCCGGGTCCGAATAAAGCGATACCAGCAGCACCCGCGTCGGCTTCGTTTCGTCCAGCGGCAACCGGTGCGGCGTATCGCGTAGCATCGTGATCCCGCGGTCTGAAATTTCCTGCGCTTCCGCTTGCCAGGCGCTGCGTCCAAATTTCGCATTCAGCGCATCCACATCCACCAGCCGGTTCTTGTCCAACCCAAGTTTCGCCTTAGCCAACAGAATGCGCCGCACCGATGCGTCCAGCCGCTCTTCCGTGATTTGCCCGGACTTCGCCGCGGCCAGCAGCGCATCGTACGCCGCCTCCGGCACCGGCGGCATCAGCAGTGCGTCCGCTCCCGCCACAAACGCGCGCACCGCCGCATCTCCTGGCGCGTAACGCACCGTGATTCCGCCCATGTCCATGGCGTCGGTAATCACCAGCCCTTCAAATCCCAACTGCTTCCGCAAAAGATCCGTCAAAATGCGCGGCGAAAGCGTTGCCGGCGTATTCGGATCAGGCTCAAGCGCGGGCACTGAAAGGTGTCCGGTCATGATGCTGCCCACCCCAGCCGCGATTGCCGCGCGAAACGGCACCAATTCCAGATGGTCCAGCCGCTCCCGGTCCGCTTTGATCACCGGCAAATCAATGTGTGAATCGGCTGCCGTATCGCCGTGCCCGGGGAAATGCTTCGCCGTCGCCATTCCGCCGTTTTCTTGCACGCCGCGTATGAATTCACTGACGAATTCCGCCACCCGCGCGGGATTTTCGCCAAACGAACGCGTGTTGATGATCGGATTCCCCGGATTATTGTTTACATCCGCAACCGGCGCATAGATCCACTGAATCCCCACGGCCCTTGCTTCCAGCGCCGTCGTCTTTCCCATCGTATAGGCGTCCTTGGGATTCCCAGCGGCCGCCAGCGCCATCGCCGTCGGGAACGATGTTCCCTCATTCAACCGCATCGCTGTCCCGCGCTCGAAGTCCGCGCCAAATAGCAGCGGCAGTTTCGCTTTGGACTGCAGTTGGTTCGTCAGCACCGCTGTCGGGTACGCTTGGCTTTTCACGTAGCCCAGCGGCGACCCTTGCGTGATGTTGATGAATCCCCCGACGTGCAGCTCATTCACGTCGTGCATCATCTGCGCGTACGCCTCGGAATCCGTGGATGTGAAGGTGCCGTGATACGTCGTAAATAAAACCTGGCCGACCTTTTCTTCCAGGCTCATCTGCAAGAGCGTTGTCTCCACCCATCGCTCCTGCTCGGGCGTCGCCTTGCCCACGCTCGCACTCGCGCTCTGCGCGGCCTTCCTCTTGCCTGCCGAGGCTTCCGCGGATTTCGTTTCTCGTGAGTCGCTGAGCGCGTTCCTGGTCATAAAGAATAAAATCAAAAATGGCAGTAACAAAAATCCGGCAGCACGCCTGTTCATTTTCCGATGGTCTCCCAGCCGCCTGCCCGCCGCCTCGACTGTATATAGCACGCGCACTCACTGCTAACAATGAAGCTGCGAACAGCACGTTCCAGAATATCATTGGAAGCTATGAAACCTGCGTCTCGTTTTGCTCCTCGATTCTGTCTCGCGTTTATCCTGCCGCTTCTTCCCTCTGTCTTCACCGCACCCTTCGCGTCCGCGGCTCAAAAACATACCAGATCGCAGCACAGCCATGTGGGCCGCGTCCAAACCGGCCTTGACGTTCTGGAATCCGAGAAGTTCGCTTCTCTCCGCGGCAAAAAGATCGGCCTGATCACCAATCACACGGGCGTGGATTTCCAGGGCCGCTCCACCGTTGAACTCCTCGCCAAAGCTCCCGGTGTCCATCTGGTCGCGCTCTTCAGCCCCGAACACGGCCTCGCCGGGCACGCCGATGAAAAAGTTTCTTCCTCCAAGGATCCCTCAACCGGCCTTCCCATCTTCAGCCTCTATGGCGAACAGCTCCGCCCCACCGGCGAGATGTTGCAAGGCATCGACGCTCTAGTTTTCGATGTCCAGGATGCCGGCGTTCGCTTTTACACCTACATCACCACCATGGGCTACTGCATGGAAGAGGCCGCGAAACGCAACATCGCTTTCTTTGTGCTCGACCGCCCCGATCCCCTCACCGGCGACATTATCGAAGGCCCCATGCTCGACCCGGACAAAACCAGCATCGTCGCCTACTATCCCGTTCCTGTACGCTACGCCCTCACCGTCGGCGAACTCGCGCAATTCTACAATTCCGAAAACCACATCAACGCCGATCTACATGTCATCAAAATGAAAAACTGGCATCGCAACTATTTCTTTGAGAGCACTGGCGCGCGGTGGATTCCCCCCTCCCCTTATCTCCGCACCCTGAAAGGTGCCATCCTCTATCCCGGCCTGGAAGTATTGCAGAGCGCCGGCATCTCCGTTGGCCGCGGCACGGAAGCGCCCTTTGAAGAGTTCGGCGCGCCATGGTTGAATGGCGAAGACGTTGCCGCTGAACTGAACGCCAAAAATCTTCCCGGCCTCCGTTTCTCCAATCAGCCCTTTATTCCCGTCAGCGGTCTCTTCGCCGGACAGCGCTGCGGGGGAGTCGGAATCAAAGTTACCGACCGCGCAGCAGTGCGCTCCATGCGCATGAGTCTGGAAATTGCCGCTCTGCTGCAAAAGAATTACCCGCAGCAATTCGATTCTTCCAAAGTCCTGGAACTCCTCGGCAACGAACAAGCCGTCCGCGATCTGCAATCCGGTGTCTCCCCCGAGAAAATCGTCAGCAGCTGGGCCACCGACCTCGCGGCCTACGACCAAGTCCGCCGCAAGTATTTCCTGTATAAGTAGTCCCATTTTCGTTTTCTTCGTGCCGCCGTAGGTCGTCGCATAAATGGCTGCCGGGAGGGCACGGCTTGGCAGGGTGCAAGAAAAATAATGTCCCGTCATTCCGAACGGAGTCTGCGGAGCGAGGAATCTCTCTTGTGGGTGCCCCAGGTAACGTTTTTTTACCTGGGTCTTGGGGTTGTTCTTCTTGGTGTCCTCTGCGCCTTCCCATCCCGTCATTCCGAACGGAGTCTGCGGAGTGAGGGAGGGTTTTGCATCGCACGACTTTTGTGCGATGAATCTCTCTTCTCTTGGGCCACCGGAAAAGAGCGATTCCTCGCTTCGCTCGGAATGACGCACCTTGCTGCTTCTTCCGCCATCCCTCACCCCATCGTTTTCCAGCCATTTTGTGGTACAGTCCGCTGCATGCGCATTGCCTCGCTCCTCCCCTCCGCCACCGAGATTCTCTTCGCCTTGCAGCTCGACCACGAAATCGTCGCCGTCACCCACGAATGCGATTTTCCCGCGCGCGCTCGCACCAAAACCGTTGTCGTCCATTCCCGCATCCCCCAGGGCGCCAGCCCCGCCGAAATCGATGCTCAAGTTCGTGAATTCACTGCCCGCGGCGAGAGCCTTTACGCCGTGGACGCAGGTCTCCTGGAACAGCTTGCTCCCGACCTGATCGTTACTCAGGATTTGTGTCACGTTTGCGCGGCCTCTCCCGGCGAACTTGCCACTGCCCTCGCGAAATTTCCCTACCGCCCCGAAGTGCTCTGCCTCAATCCCCGGGAACTCGGTGATGTCTGGCGCGACATTCTACTTGTGGGACAGGAAACAGATCGCCTGGCGCGCGCGGATGCGATTGTCGAGAGCATCGGCGGAAGGCTTGGCGAAATAGAACTGCAAGTTGGTTCCCTAGTCGATCGGCCCCGCGTCGTACTGTTGGAATGGCTGCAGCCTTTCTACGTTGGCGGGCATTGGGTTCCGGAGATGATTGCGCGTGCCGGCGGTGTTGACCTCCTCGGCCAGCGGAAAACCCCATCCTTCCGCGTCACCCTCGATGAAATCTTCGGAGCCGCCCCCGACGTTATCCTCATCGCTCCCTGCGGCTACACCAAGGAACAAGCCCGCGATGAATATCTCTCGCTGACCTTTTCGCCCGAGTGGCATGCCATTCCCGCCATCCGCAATGGGCAGGTCTACGCTCTCGACGCCACCAGCTACGTTTCGCGCCCCGGCCCTCGCCTCGTCACCGGTGTAGCCGCCCTTGCCAAGATTCTCCATCCCGCCATCAATGTCCGCCCCGGCGTGGACGCCGCATTCCTACGCATCGCCCAACCCATCTCCACCGCCCAGTCCGCTCACGCCTGACTCACCTCTGCCCAAACGTACTATTGACATTCACTCTTGTATATATAAGACTCTTACATATAAGAGGGCATTTTTCTATGGTCAGCACAGTACTCAAACGAGGTACCGCCGAACTCGCCATCCTCAGCGTCCTCGAGCGGCAACCCCTCCACGGCTACGAAATCTCCCGCCGCATCGAACGCGATTCGGGAGGCGCACTCCGCTTCACGCTAGCCGCGCTCTATCCGCTTCTTTACCGCATGGAAAATCGCGGCTGGGTGCGCGGTGAGTGGGAAACCAGCGACACCGGCCGCCGCCGCCGCTGCTACAAATTGCTCCCCCGTGGCCGCAAGATGCTCGTTCCTCTTCGCGCCCAGTGGGCCGACCTCTTCCGCGCCATGCGCCGCGTCGCCAGGGTGAACCATGCGTGATTGGCTTGCTTACGTGAACAATCACCTCCGCCGCTTGCCCCTTTCGGAAGCGGAATCATTACAAGTGAAGGAAGAGCTCGCCGCGCATCTCGAAGACGCCTATCTCTCCTTGCGCGCGCAAGATGTTTCTGAACGGGACGCCGCGCGACTCGTCTGCGAGCAGGTTCCCAGTTGGCAGCAACTTCACCGCGACATCCTCGCGGCTAAATTGGAGGCTTTCATGCAAAACCGCATTGCGCAGTTATGGATTCCCGGTCTCGTCACGCTTTTCTCTGCATATGTTCTCTTAGCGCTCATGCAGTATGCTGGTTTACGGGCGATGACCTTTCACCCTGGCGAGCCGCGTGGCATCGTTTTTTATCCTCTTTGGCTATTGAGCCTGCCCTTGATTGGAGCTGTCGGTGCGTATCTCTCCCGGCGGGCGCGGGCCACAGGCTGGCGCGTTTATCTCGCGGTATCATTTCCTGCCCTGGCCCTTGGCGTATTGTTCTTGCTGATTTTCCCCTGGTCCTTTGTGGTTGACCCGCAAGTCTCTCTTCACATCAAAGGCGCTGCGCTCGCAGCGCTCATGGTCGGCTGGGTAGTTCTCCCGGGCTTGGCCTTAAGCCTTGGCGTTGCCTTACAGAGCCTGCGAAAAATGGGTGACGCGCACTCTTAGCCTGACGCGTCTGCCGCTCTCCGCGTCCACCACCGGTAAAACGGCAGTCCCGCCAGTATTATCAGCAACCCGATCGTCGAGCGTCCCGGCCGGTCCAGCCACAGATTCACCGTCAGCGCCAGCGCCCCAAGCACAAACGCTCCGGGCACCCACGGATAACCCCAGCAGCGGTACGGCCGCTCCATCTCCGGCTCTGTCCTGCGCAACCGGAACAGCGCCACTACCGCCAGCCCATAAAAAATCCATCCCGCGAAAATAAACAGGTTCGTCAACTCTTCAAACGTTCCGCTCAGCGCCAACACGCTTGCCAATACGCCCTGAAAAATCAGCGCCCGCCCCGGCGTTCGGTATTTCGGGTGAATGCCGTCGGCAATCTTAAAGAACACCCGATCCCGCGCCATCGCGTACGGCACGCGCGCGCCGCTCAAGATGGATGAATTCATCGACCCCAGCGCGGAGATCAGCATCGCCAGCGTCACCCATGCAGCAGCCCCATGCCCTACCACGCGCTCGACCACATCAGACGCCACGTGCATCGAATTCGCCACGCTCGCAAACGGCAGCACTTTCAAGCACGCCGCGTTGAACAACAAATACACCACCGCCACCAGCGACACTCCGCCCACCAGCGCCCGCGGAAAATTCCGCGCCGGATCCTTCACCTCAGACCCCACCAAGTTTAAATCTTCCCACCCGTCGTACGCCCACAACGCCGCCGCCAGCGCCGCCAGAAACGCGCTCAACAATCCCGCGTTCACTGCCGTCGGCCACACCGGGTCACCCGCGTGCCCCCCTCCCGACGGCAGCACAAATGCCACGCCAATCACAATCGCGATGCTCACCAGCTTGATCGCCGTCAGCAATACCTGCACTCCCCCGCCCAGTCTTACGCCCAGGTAATTCACCCCGGTCATCAGCACCAGCCAGAACACCGCCAACGGTTGCGCCCACGTGAACGCAAAATCGTACGGCTTAATCCACCCCGTCAGTCCCGGAATCGCGAAGTGTACGCTGAAGATCGGCGCAGCCACTGCCGGCAAAAAAAAACTTAGGAAGCGCATCATCCCCGCGGCTATCGAAGCTGTCGAAGCGGGCCGTCCCACAATCGAGTGCATCCACCCAAACAGAAATCCCCACACCGGCCCGAACCCGCGCCGTAAATACGCGTACTCTCCGCCAGCCTCCGGAATCGCCGCGCCCAATTCCGCGTATGACAACGCCCCAAAAAGCGAGAGCACTGCGCCAACGATCCACGCGGCAAACACGATCGAAACCGAGTGGCCTTCCCGCGCCATTTCCGCTGGCTTCAGGAAAATCCCCGTTCCGATCATCGTGCCAACCACAATCGCCACCGAGGCCCACGGCCCCAGCCCGCGCACGAGTTCCAACCGCTTTTCGCTCATACCCCTCCGCGCAATGTGGAGTGCGGTGCCTTGTTTACCCTGAGCCTCGAAGGGCCGCCGCTTTTACGGCCGCGATCCCACTCCCAAACCAAAATGCAATCTCCCAGCCCTGTAGCGTAATCACTCTCTAATGTGCTCTTGGGTTAGCTTCTGTAGCGGCCGCTTTCTGAAGCGGGCGACTTTCCCCTGTTTACCCTTCCCCCCGCCGCTCCCGAATCATCCGGCTCACCACCGCTCCTACCGCGAACGTCACGCAACTTCCAATCAGCACGTACCACGTGAACGCAATCTTCGTGAACTGGAACACCAGCAGCACCGTCGCCAGCCCCGCAAACATTCCCGCCAGCGACCCTCGCGAGTTCGCCCGCGCATCAAACGTCCCCAGTAAAAACAATCCCAGCAAACTTCCAAAGGGAAGCGAAGCCACCGTCAGTCCTGCTTCGAGCAATGGCCCCCAGTGCACCAACCCCAAAACGATCAGCACGCCGCCCCACACCAGTGTCATTCTCCTCGAAACCTTCATGAAATTCCGAGGATCGGTCGCGCGCCCCCGCAATGCATTCAGGTCCATCACGCTCGAAGCCGCCAGCGAATTCAGCGACCCGCTCGCATTGGACATCGCCACCGCCAGTATCGAAGCCAGCAGGATACCTGCCAATCCGGTCGGCATTTCGCGAACTAGGAATAGCGGCAGCACCTGGTCTGTTTTCTGGCCCGCAGCCAGTAGCGGCGTGTGTTGCGCGAATACAAAAAGTGCCACCCCCACCAAAAGAAAGATCGTGAACTGAATCAGCACAATGAATCCGCTCGCCAGCAACGCGCGCTGGCTGTCCTTCTGATTTCGCGCCGCCAGCAATCTCTGCACGATTGTCTGATCCGTTCCGTGACTCGCCATCGTAAAGAACGCGCCACCAATCACGCCCGACCAGAACGTATACTTCGTCGCCAAATTCCACGAGAAATCCAGCACCTGCAACTTGTTCCCGTTCATCGCCGCCACTTGGCTCAATTCCGTCCATCCGCCCGGTATGCGATGTAGCAAAAGTCCAAGCGTCAGCACGCTTCCCGTCAGGTACACCAGAAACTGCGCCACGTCCGTCCAGATCACTGCCTTCATTCCGCCTTCAAACGTGTACAGCACCGTCAGCGCCATCACGATGAACACCGCCAGCCGCTCGGAGGTCCCCAGCGTCGCACTGACCACCAGCGCAAACGCCGATACGCGCACGCCCTCTGCTAGCGTGCGCGTCCCCAGAAACGTCACTCCGGCAACCGAACGCATCCAGCTTCCAAAGCGTTTCTCGATTAATGCGTATGCCGTCAGATATTCCCCGCGAAAATAGCCAGGCAAGAAAATGACGCTGATCAGAATCCGCCCAACGATATATCCAAATACCCACTGCAAAAATGTCATATTCCCCGCGTAAGCAAGTGCCGGCGTGCCGATAATCGTCAGCGTCGAAGTTTCCGTGGCCACAATCGAAAACGCCAGCGCCCACCACGGTGCGCTCCGTCCTCCCAGAAAATAATCGCGCGCATTTTGCTGCCCTTGCCGGAAATGCAGTCCCAGCGCGGTCACTCCCAGCAAGTACGCGATAACGATCGCCAGATCCAACGGATGAATGTGCATGAACACCAAGCCGAGCTAATTTACAGGTGAGCGCTGTGGAGCGAGTCGAGAATAGTGGCAACCGCCAGCACCGTCAAGCCAACTCTCCCCTTTGGAGTGCGGCGGCTTGTTTACCCTGAGCTTCGAAGGGCCGCCGCTTTTACAAACTAAGCCACGCCACA
This sequence comes from Candidatus Acidiferrales bacterium, assembly GCA_963702915.1. Lineage (GTDB taxonomy): Bacteria > Acidobacteriota > Terriglobia > Acidiferrales > UBA7541 > Acidiferrum. The sequence continues at coordinate 2,056,904 of OY969770.1, read as the reverse complement.
AAACTTCTTTTCGCGAACAACTCCGAATCCCGCCCCCACTCCACCTGTTTTACTCTTATCCTCCCCCTGTTAGCGTTCCATCTCATCACTCCGCCCCCCAACCCTTTCAACACCCCGCCTCTCGCTCTTGTGCATCCACGCCCCGCCTCGCGTATGCTTTGGCTATGCGCTACGTTCTCGGCTTCGATGGTGGTGGCACCAAGACGGAATGCGTTCTCATGGATGAATCCTCCCGCGTCCGCGCGCGCAGCCGCAGCGGGCCCTCCAATCCCATGCGTGTTGGATTTGGCGGCGCACTCGCTGCGGTTTGTGAAGCCGCGCGTTCCGCGCTCAACTCCGCCAATGTCCCACTCGCGGAGGTCTCCGCTCTTTGCGCGGGCCTGGCCGGCACGGGCCATGCGGACGCCGAGCGAAAAATGAAGCGTCTCCTCGAGGAGGAATTCTCCGGTCAAACCGTGATTGTCTGCACCGATCTCGAGCTTACTCTCGAAGCCACTGGCGAAGGTCCCGCCATCGTCCTGATTGCCGGCACCGGTTCCGCCGCCGTTGGACGCGATGCCCATGGCCAAATCGCCCGCATTGGCGGCCACGGCCCGCTTCTCGGCGATGAAGGCAGCGCCTTCGATGTCGGCCGGCGCGCTGCCATCGCCGCCATTCACGAATTCGATCGCACCGGCGCCAACTCCACGATGGGCAAACTGATTCTCCGGGAACTCGAGGTTTCCTCCTGGCACGAAGTGCAATCCCTCACCCACGGTGCTCCTGATGAAGTGTTCCCCAGGATTTTTCCGGTGATTGTCCGCGCTGCTGATCAAGGCGATTCCGCTGCCCGCGAGTTGCTTCAGGATGCCGCCGACGACCTTGCCACTCTTGTCGCCGCTCTCATCGAGCGTCTGCAACTCCACGATCAGAAATTCCTTCTTGCGAAAACCGGCGGCATGATGGGCCACTCTCGCTTCTTCGACCAGCAGTTGGACGAGCGCCTCCGCGCCATCGCTCCTCACGCTCAGTTTGGCGCCATGACTATCTCGCCGGCGGAGTCCGCCGCGCGCCTCGCCCTCCGCTTCCTGGTACCCGCTGGGGAAAGGAAGTAGCGTGCCTGAGTTCGACCACGAACTACAACTCGCGCGCACCGCTACGGGTGACGACCTCAGCGCCCTGCTCTATCACCCAGAGCCCGAGGTGCTCACCGCACTCCTCGATAATCCCGCTCTGGATGAACAAAAGCTTTGCCTGTTGCTGGCCCGCAAGGATCTTCCCACCGAAGTCCTGGAAAACGTCGGCACGCGCAAAAATCTGCTCAAGAGCTATCTCGTCAAGCGCACCCTGCTCCTTCATCCCCGTTCGCCGCGCCTCGTCGGCTTGCGTTTGATTCGCGACATCTACCTCATGGATCTCGTCCAGCTCACTCTTTCCCCTGCCGTCTCCATGGAACTCAGGCGCATCGCCGAAGCCCAGATCATCGCGCGTCTCCCGCAATTGCCCCTCGGTCAGAAAATCGCTCTAGCCCGCCGCGGTCCTGCCCGCGTTGCCGGCGCGCTCGTCGCCGAAGGCCACACCAATGTGCTCCCCGTTGCTCTGGATAATCCCTTCCTGACGGAAGCCCAGGTCCTCAAAGCGCTCGCGCGCGAAAAAACCTCTCTCCGCGTGGTCCAGGCCGTCGCCAACCACCGCAAATGGTCGCAGACCTACAATGTGCGCCTCGCCCTGGTTCGCAATCCCTATTCGCCGCTTGCCACCGTCCTCGCCTTCCTGCCTCATCTCACAGTTTCCGATCTTCGCGAACTCGCTGCCCCCGGCATCGTCCCCGAAAATCTTCGCCGCTATCTCCAGGCCGAAGTCCAGCGCCGCATGCGCCTCTCCAAATCCCTGGCCGACAAACACGCCTAGCGTTACTCGCTTTTGTAGGGCCCGTCCTTCTGAGGCGGGCGCCTTTCGCGTGTGGCACAGTCACTCCTGACTGTGCTCTTGGGGTTTCTTGCATCCGTAGGGCCCGTCCTTCTGCCTGCCCGCCGTAGGAGGGAGGTGGGCCGCTCCTGGGCTTCTCTTGCCCTTGCCCAGCCTGCCCCGCTGCGCCGTCCTTCACAATTGGCGCGACGCTGGCCGGTACAGGATCACGCGCACTTTCTCCAGCGTGATCAACCCGCCATCCACCATCTCGTCCAAACGAGGCAGGATCTGCTCGATGCGTTCCTGCATCTCCACTATTTCCAGCACAATCGGCAAATCCTGGGAGAGTCGCAGCAGCTTATCCGTGTGATAAGCGCTCGTGCCGCCATATCCGCCTACGCCGCGCAGCACCGTCACGCCGGAAAACCCTTCCTTGCGCAACAGTTGCACAATCGCCTCGTGCAACGCTTTTCCGTGCCACTTGTCCGATTCGCCGATGTGCACTCTCATCAGCGTCCGTTCCCCTTCAAATTTCTGATGTGTCATCGCGCACCTCTCATGTTACGGCCCGTCAGGGCATGGCTTCAGCCATGCCGCAGCCGCTTCTGATGCAACCCGGCTTCAGCCGCTGAGGGCTGCTCTCCGCAGTGAAGCCAACCCCCCTAGAACCTGTTCGCCAGCCGTATCCCCGCCACCGAAAGAAAAATTCCCAACACCACGCTTGACGCCACGTACGTAGTCGCCCAAAGCCATTCCCCTGCTTCCAGCATCTTCGCCGTTTCCCATCCAAAACTGGAAAACGTCGTATACCCGCCAAAAAATCCAATCGCAATCGCCATGCGCAATTCCGGCGAAATCACCATGCGATTCAGTGTGATTTGTCCGATCAGCCCCAGAAAAAAACAACCTGTCAGATTCACCGCCAGCGTGCCGTAGGGAAACGTGCTCCCCATCTTCACCTGCACCAGCCCCTGCAAGCCATAACGCGCCAGCGTCCCCATCGCCCCAAACACCGCAATCAACAGTATTCGCAACGTCTCTCCCGTCCGGCCGCTTTGGCTTCCACTAACAAAAAACTCCTGGTGCCCTACGGCAGCCAGGAGTCATCAGCCCGGCCATTCCAGCCGCGGCAGTTTTGGCGAACTCCATCGCCATGTCTATTCTCGCTCAAAAGTTTATCCGTGCCTCTCTCTTCAAGCAAGCCTCTTCGGCGATCCCTGCGCGCATCTTTTCAACGCGCGCGTTGATTCGCATCACCCGCGGCGGATGACATTGGCGTTGGAGCGGGACCCCTTTCCACCAGCACAATCTTCTCCAGATGCCCCACATTCTCTCCCACCACCAAATCCGCGCTGATCTTATCTCCCGGCTTCAACCCCGCGATCTGCTTTTCATCTGCCACCAGGTAGTTCATCGTCATCGCAGGCATCAACCCCGGTATCTCCCCATGCTTCACCGTCACCATCTTCTTCGGCACATCAACGGAAATCACTTCTGCCTGAATCGCATAGTGTTTCACCAGCGGGGTCTGACATCCCACGCACATCATCACAACGATTCCCAGCAAAACAAGAACGACATGTTTCATCGCCGCACCTCAATAATGAAAACGATACCGGAATTCCACATAGATTTCCCGCGGTTCGTTGTAGTGGAACCCCCCGAACGTCAGGCTGTTGTCCAGCTCCACCCGTCGGTTCGCCACATTCAGCGCGGTCACGGAAACGCTGTACTTCTCCGAGAAGCTTTTCCCCAGCGACAAATCAAACGTCGTGTGCCCCGGCAAATAGCTCCCGGGATATTGCGCGTCTGGCATCCCGTTCGTGAACCCGGAGCCGTAGTACACATTCGTCGAAGCGAACGATTGCCAGGGAAGAGTCGCATTGAATCCCAGGTTCAACGTGTTCCTCTGGTCGTGATCTACCGGAGCATATCCAGGCAGTATGTAAAGTGGGCATGCCGTCGGCATTCCGGAACTGGGGCAAATCAAACCTCCGGTGATGGGCGCGGTTGCCTGCGCGATTTGATTTGCATAGGCAAGGTGAAACTGGCCGCGACGCCACAGGCGGGGGGACCGCAACGTGAGTTCCCAGGTTTGAATCAAGGCGGCATCCCACGTGATTGGCCAGAACAGATTGGATTCTCCGATATTGTTATGGTCCAGCCAATTCTGCGCCCTGGTCTGAAAGTGATCGCCGTCAAGAGCCCAGCCGCGAAATGGAATCGTAACGCCAACCTGATACTCTTCATCCCGCTCGCCATGCAGCGGCGCGAACGTCAGATTCTGACTGCTTGCTAAATCCAGCAGCGGGCCCGTGGCCGTCAACAGGGGCGGCGGCTGGTAAAAGTGGCCATAGAAGGCGTGGAATACCCAATTGATCCGCGGAATCTTTGCGGCAATGCCAACGCGGGGGTCCACCTCGTTTTCCACATTGTCTGCCGCAAAGTGCGACTGACGCACGCCGGCGATCAACGTCAGCCACGGGGTCACCTTGAATTTGTCGCTCAGGAATGTTTCCTCGAGTCCTCCCGTAACCGAAGCAGACGAGGCGGGAAAATTCTGGCATGGCGAGACGCAAGGCTGAAAAAAGTTATAGAAGTAGTTGCTCTGGTTCTGCGCGAAACCATATACGCCTGCCTGAAAATCATTTTTCCAAAAGCTTGCATTCACGGCTGCTTGTAAACCGCCATAATTGGAAGTCTGATTCGCGTTCGTGACCACCGGGGTGTCGTTGGGTGAAGCCTGGTAGTTGGCCTTGGTGTAGTGATAGAACGGCGAAACCGTCAACAGCAGCTTGGCATTGAATGTATGCACCCAGCTGAAGGCTACATAGCCGTCGGTTTCGCGCTCGCCATCGCGCAGGCCATAGCTAGGATAGGACTGATTTCCGATTGAGTTGGGATCTGGGTCGTAGGGAATTTGGTAGTAGTCCTGCCGCAAAGAGGTGATCAACCGAAATTGATTCTGCGAATTGGCGTTGTAGATGAAGGATGCAAATCCCCCGTAGCCGTTCTCCGCATCGTGAACGACTTCTCCAATCGGCGTCTGAAGCCCATAATTGGATCGGTTTCCGTTCAAGCTCGCGTAATAAGCGAAGCGTTCGGTGTGGCTGCCGAAATTAATTTGATCGTTCGTCTGGTACCAATTCCCGAAACTCGTTACGAGCTCCGCCTCAGTGTTTCGCTCAAACCCCGTGCGCGGCACGATGTTGAAGATTCCATAGGTGCGGTCCCCGTAATCGGCCTCGTAGCTGCCCCTTTGAACCTCCAGATAATCAATGTCCTTCGGGTCAATCTGCGGGCCCAGATTCGTCGCGATATTCGTGTTGGGTATCGTGACCCCGTCAATCAGCCAGTCCACCTGGTGGCCTCCCCGCATGTGCAGCATGTCGTGCGTTACATACGCGGCCGGCACGTAGTCGGTAATCATCTGCAACGCGTTGGTGCGGTCTGCGCCCGGCGTTTGCGCGATGTCTATGCGCGCCACAAGCGTTGTTGGCGTCACGGAATCGACGTTCTCCACTCCTCCCTGTTCTTCGGCTGTGACCGTTTCCGTCTGGTTCACGGAAGCGATTTTGAATTGAAAATGCAATGTTGGCGCGGAACCCGACACCACCGTCACCGTTTCCTGTTCGTCGGCAAACCCGCTCCTTGTCACCGACACCTGATAATCGCCCACCGGCACCGCTGTGAACAAAAACGCCCCGTCTTGGTCTGTTCGCACCGTCTCTGTCCAATCGGAAGTCGCCGACTTCAGTCTCACCGACGCGTCGGCCACTGGCCGATGCTGCGGGTCGTGCACGACGCCACGTACCGTTCCGAATATGGTGGCGAACGCTCCGCTTGCAAAAAAGAATGTGACTGCCGCAAAAAGCAAAATACGCTGTGTCATTTCTTCTCCATGGAATGGCGGGAAAATCCGCGACGGGTCGCTGGGACCCGGAAGATCTTCCAATGCACGAAAAGATGAGAGGAATTACAGAGAGAAGAGAGGCGTGCGAGGTGGGGGAGAGGGAGGTGCAAACAAAATCGAGGCGATCACGGCTTGCGCCTTTTCGCGAGCATCGCTCGCTTCCGCTGGCGCAGTTATCTTCATCGGCTCGGGCATCACGAAGATTACCGCCGCTACAAACGTCGTTCCCGCATCGTGGCAGCACTTCATCTCGCACGCTGCAAGTCCCGCGTGCTTCCCGTGGCCGCAATCCATCGGCGCGCTATCCTGCGCCCCGGACGCGTGTTGTCCCGCTGCAAGCCTGTGCGCCATGCACATGCCATCCTTACAACAGTCCATTCCGCCTGACTGCCATGCCGTCGCCCACAGCGGCGCCCACAGCAACATCACCGCCACCAGGCACACCCACGCCCCCATTTTTCCCGGAGCGATAGGAATGTGGCCCTTCGTCTTCATTTTTGAGATACCGAAGATACTCTAATTACGTTTCATTCGCAATTCCTTGCGGAGCCACAAACAAGCTTTTAGTGCTTGCCATCGTCTTTGGCGAATCCCGGGCCGTTTTGAGGCGCGGCGGCTCGCCGCCGTTTTGAGGCGCAAGCAGCCCCACAAATCTATCTTCTTCCCCGGTCTCTCGCGCCCCCCGCCTCCTCTTTTTTCCGCCTTTCTTGACTTACTCCCCCCGCGAGACGCAAACTTATTTTATGCCTCACACTTATATTCGATTTGACTTCGCCAAAGACGAAGAAAAGGCCCAGCAAGCACGTCACAAACTAGAAGGTTGGAAGCAAGCCTACCGCCTCGACAAAAAGTTACTTTTCAAATTTGAACGCATCGCTGCCCCTCCTGCCCAAGAAGCCGCCAAGCCCGGCGCCTCGGAAAAGGCCGATAAGTCCAAGAAAACGGCCACGGACAAACCCGAATCTGGAGACACCAAACCCTCCGAAACGGTCAAGCTCCTCGTCCGTCTCGACTTTTCCAATTATGAGAAGCTTTCAGGCCAGCGCTGGCTGGAACGGATTCCCTCCGAGGAACCTTTTCAGGCCGCTTCCCCCACCATCGTCAAACCCGCTGACCTGCAGTTCGCCGAGACCGAGAAGCAGTTTGACGACCTGGTATAGTACTGCCGTTTGCGCGCTAACCACCTCGCTTTCCTATCGCCCAGCCGCGCTCCTTCGGTATAATAAAGGTTCGCGCGCGATTGAATCCTGTCCGTCACGAGGGCGAACCGAATGGCCGTGCAAACTCGCGTGAAGATCACCAAGCTCGAATCCCCCAAGTACCACGGCCTGGACCGCGATTCCCTCGTCCGTCTGTACCGCGCCATGTATCTCTCGCGCCGCCTTGACGACCGCGAAATCCAGCTCAAGCGCCAAAGCAAAATTTACTTCCAGATTTCCAGCGCCGGTCATGAAGCCGTCACGGCCGCTGCCGGCCTTCTTCTGCGCCCTGGCGTTGACTGGGTTTATCCTTACTACCGCGACCGCGCTCTCTGCCTCATGCTTGGTGTCACTCCTCTCGACACGCTTCTCCAGGCTGTCGGCGCGAAAGACGATCCCAGCTCCGGCGGACGCCAGATGCCTTCCCATTGGGGCCATACTCAGTGGAATCTTGTCAGCAAGTCTTCCTGTACTGGCACGCAATTCCTTCATGCCGCGGGCGCTGCTGAAGCTACGCTCTACTACGAGCATCGCCACAAAGCCCTCGCCCAAGCGCAAAAGGCTCCCCTCGGCGAACACGTCAATTACCAACCCGAAGAGATCGTCTACGTCTCTTCCGGCGATGGCGCCACCAGCGAAGGCGAATTCTGGGAATCCCTCAACGTCGCTTGCGCAAAAAAACTCCCGCTCTTCTATCTCATCGAGGACAACGGATATGCCATCTCCGTTCCCGTCGAAGTGCAAACCGCGGGCGGCAGCATATCCCGCCTGGTCAAAGGTTTTCCCGGCCTGCACATCGCCGAATGCGACGGCACAGATCCCCTGGAGAGTTACGCCGTCTGCAAGGAAGCCATCGCCTACGCCCGCGAACGCCGCGGCCCCGCGCTGGTTCACGCCCGCGTTACTCGTCCGTACTCCCACTCTCTCTCCGACGACGAAAAGCTTTACAAAACTCCCGAAGAGCGCGAAGCCGAAGCGCGCCGCGATCCTCTCTCCAAATTTTCCCTTTTCTTGATTCGCGAAGGCCTTCTCGATCAGAAAGAGATCGAAGCCCTCGAATCCCAAGTGGATCGCGAAGTCCGTGAAGCCGCCGATCAGGCCCTCGCCGCCGAGCCTCCCGAAGTCTCCTCCATTCCTCTAAACGTTTATTCGCCGGACATCGATCCCACATCCGCGGCCTTCTCCTCCGAGCCCAAATTCCAGGGCACTCCCAAAACGATGGTCGAAATGATCGCCGTCACCCTTCAAGACGAAATGGCCCGCGATGAACGCATCGTCGTCTTTGGTGAAGATGTTGCCGACGCCAGCCGCGAAGAAACTCTTCGCGAAGTGAAAGGGAAGGGTGGCGTCTTCAAGGCCACTGCTGGGTTACAGCGCAAATACGGCGCTGATCGCGTCTTCAACACGCCCCTGGCGGAGGCCGGTATCGTTGGCCGCGCCATTGGCATGGCTACCCGCGGCCTGAAGCCTGTCGCCGAGATTCAATTCTTCGACTACATCTGGCCTGCCATGATGCAGATTCGCGATGAACTTTGCGTCCTTCGCTGGCGCTCCAACGGCGCATTCAAATGCCCCATGGTTATTCGCGTAGCCATCGGCGGCTATCTTACCGGCGGCGCTGTGTATCACAGCCAGAGCGGCGAATCCATCTTCACCCATTGTCCGGGCTTGCGCGTCGTCATGCCTTCCACCGCCCTCGATGTCGCCGGCCTGCTTCGTACCGCCATCCGCTGCGATGACCCCGTAATGTTCCTCGAACACAAACATCTCTACCGCCAGCCCTACAATCGCTCCGAATATCCCGGGCCCGATTTCACGATTCCCTTTGGCAAAGCCCGCCTCGTCAAGGAAGGCCAGCAGGTCAGCATCATCACCTACGGCGCCGTCGTTCGTCGTGCCGAAGTGGCCGCCGCTGCTCTCGAGCGCGAAGGCATTTCCGTCGAAATCATTGATCTTCGCTCCCTCTCTCCTTATGACTGGGAATCTATCGCCGCCACCGTCCGCAAAACCAATCGCGTCATCGTTGCCTATGAAGACATGATGAGCTGGGGCTACGGTGCTGAAATCGCTGCGCGCATCGCTGAAGAACTTTTCTCCGACCTCGACGCCCCCGTCAAACGCGTCGCCGCCCGCGACACCTTCTGCGGTTACCACCCCCATCTCGAAGATGCCATCCTCCCCCAAACCGACGACCTAATCGCGGCCGTCCACCAGTTACTCGCCTACTAAACCGTTTCCCCTCGTTTGTAGCGACCGCTTTCTGAGGCGGGCGCCTTCGTCCCGTAGGGGCGCAGGATTCCTGCGCCCCATGTCCGCAAGGCGCGTCCGCCCGTTCCCGTCATTTCGAACGGAGTCCGCGAAGTGAGAAATCCCTCTTCAATGTCCTCCCCAACTGCCTCGTCAGCCCCACCCCCGGAAACTTTTCCCTCCCCTTTTCCGTATATATGTTTAGAATCCAATTGCTACCGCTCTGTGGGGGTAACCCTATGCTCTGCCCATCATGTCAGAAGGACATCGCCCCAGGTTCCAGGTTCTGCTGCAACTGTGGCGCAAGACAACCGGAAGCCGGAGTCCCGTCCATTTCTCCCTGTTATATTCCGCCCAAGAAGTTGGTGCGTTCCATCAATAACAAGAAAATCGCTGGGGTATGCGCCGGGGTGGCAGACTATTTCGATCTTGATCCGACCCTGGTCCGAGCTCTCTGGTTGCTGGCTACGCTGATTCCCGGCCCAAATATAATTGCCTACATCATTCTGTGGATTGTCCTGCCGCCCGGTTTAACGCCGGTGGACTCGTGCCTTCCCCCTACGGTTGCGCAAGTCTGACGCTGCGACAAAAATCGCTCTCCATTCTCACTCTCGGCTTATCAAAAATCGGTCATTCCGACCGGAGGGGCGGCGGTTTGGGCCGACCCGGAGCGGAGGAATCTCTCCTCAACCCGCAAATTCAGACTCACTCTCTGCCGTTCTTCCCAAATCGCTTCTTCTTCCCACCCTCTCCAAATAGCAAATGATCCATCGATAGAACGCCCGCCCCCACGGTAGCTAGCGCGAAGCACGCCGCTCCCACCGCAAGCGGAAATTCATACTCCTTCACCGCCAGGTACCCGTGCCCGCTGTACACTTTCCAGATCGCCACGCCCATCTCAATCGCCAGCAGCAACGCCGCGGGCCTGGTGAACAATCCCACCACGAGCAACCCCCCGCCGAAACTCTCCAGTATCCCTGCCACTGGCACCAGATATCCCGGCAAACCGTGCATCACGTAAAATTCCCGCATCCCCGCGTTCGCGTGTACCAATTTTGGGTATCCGTGGTACACAAAGATGATTCCCAGGCACACGCGCAACACCAGTAGCCCCAACGGCTGCAATCCATTCAAAAACTTCATTTTGTCCCCCCGCGTCTCCCACCTTACTTTTCTTTCCTTTCGATTTCCATACTCACTATGGTGCGCTGTGTCACGTCGGCTACGCCTCCGAATCAGGTACAATTCGTCAAGTAGCCATGTGTCCTCTGCGAGGCTCCATGAAATCTTCCGTTCGCACTTTAGCCATCGTCAACGGCGGTGGCGACGCTCCGGGTCTCAATCCCGTCATCCGCGCCATCGTTCGCTCCTCCATTTATGAGCACAACATGCGCGTCATCGGCATCCGTAACGGTTTCGATGGACTCATCTGGCCCGAAGGCGCAAAAGAAATGACCGAGGAATCTGTCAGCGGCATTCTTCCTCGCGGCGGTACCATCCTGGGCACCACCAATCGCGGCAATCCCTTTGCCTACAAATCCATCGAGAATGGCCAGGAAGTCGTCCACGACTATTCCGATCTGTGCATGGATAACGCTCGCCGCCTCGGCATCGAAGCCATGATCGTCATCGGCGGTGACGGCACCCAGCACATCGCCCGCGATTTTTCTCGCCGCGGCGTCAACATCGTCGGCGTACCCAAAACGATTGACAACGATCTCGATGCCACCGAAGTTACTTTCGGTTTTGACACTGCTCTCGTCATCGCCACCGAAGCCATCGACCGCCTTCACACCACCGCCGAAAGCCATCACCGCGTCATGCTCATTGAAGTCATGGGCCGCGATGCCGGTTGGATCGCACTGCACTCCGGAATCGCCGGCGGCGCCCACATCATCCTCGTTCCCGAAATCCCCTTTAAATTCGAGGCTATCTGCGACGCTGTCCGCGCCCGTGAACTTCGCGGCAAGCATTTCAGCCTCATCGTCGTAGCTGAGGGCGTGAAGCTTCCCGCTCATGATCCCCATGGCAAACCTCTTCCACCTGTCGGCCCCGGCGGCGTCGCCAATGTCATCGGGGATATCCTGCGCGAAATGTTGCACAAGGAAATCCGCGTCACCGTTCTCGGCCACGTTCAGCGCGGCGGCTCTCCTACGCCGTTCGACCGCATCCTCGGCACCCGTTTTGGCGTTGCCGCTACCGATCTTGTCGCCAAAGGCCAATTCGGTCGCATGGTTTGCCTCAAAGCCGGTAAAATGGCTTCGGTGTCTCTCGACGAAGCACTGGAAAAAATGAAGTTCATCGAACCTGATTGCGAAATCATTCACGCGGCGCGCGCCGTCGGAGCCACCTTCGGGGATGGCAAATGAAACGCAAGCTTCTGGTTGCTGTCCCCATTTTGTGTCTCGTGGCTCTGTTGGCATGGTACGTCCGCCCTAAACACGAGTCACTCGGCGAGGCTTATGTCAGCGAACGCAGCGTCACTCTCTGGAGTGGCGTCGCTCAAGTGCGCGAGCAACTTGGTGTGCTTCTCTACGGCGACCGCGTCGAAGTCCTCGCCCGCCGCAACGACAACGTAAAAGTTCGCACCGCTGCCGGCCTCACCGGATGGGTTGATGGCCGTTATCTGATGGAGCCTGAACTCTGGCAACGCAGCGCTCAACTCCTCGAACAAGCCAAAGTCCTGCCTGTCCAGGCTCGCGGCCGTACCAAAACCACCACCAATCTTCGCGTTACGCCGGGACGCACCGAGCCTCGCCTCTACCAGTTCGGCCGTGGCGCTGAACTTGAAATCCTCGGCCGTGCCGTCGCGGATTGGGTTCAGGTTTCCGACGAGAAAGAAGCTTCCGAAGACGCAGCTGTCACCAGGAAAGAAGATTGGTTCCTCGTTCGTGGTGTCGCCACTCGTCCTCCCGGCGAAGGCGTCGTGCGCAATTCTGCCATCACCACCACAACGCAACCGGGCGATCAGACCATTCCCATCGCCGGCTGGGTCGTTGCCCGATTCGTCTCCCTCGATATCCCCGATGCTGTTCGAGAAGGCACCAACTCCGCCAACGTGCGCCCCCTCGCCTGGTTCGAACTCAACCGCGTCACTGATCCCGAGGGCGACCACCCGCAATATCTCGTTGCCGGCACTCATAGCCCCGAAGGCGAGCCCTGCGATTTCACCACGCTCCGCGTTTATACTTGGAATTCCAGGAAATCCCGCTATGAAACCGCCTATATCGAAAACGATCTCTGCGGTGCTTTCCCCATCCAAGTCGGCAAAGGCCCCAAGGGCAATCCCGAATTCCGCTTTCACCTAATGGACAATAACAAAGAAGAACGCGCCTATAACCTCAATCAAACCGTAGTCCGCCGTATCCGCGAAGAAAATCCCTCCAAAAAACTCCCCGCCCGCCACTAACTCCGTGGCACAGTCACTCTTGACTGTGCTCTTGGGTTCCTCTTGTGGTCGGTTGCCCCAGGCACGGAGTGTGTGCCTGGGTCTTGGGTTTTCCCGCTGCCCTCATCCATCACAAGAACTTGAGGGTGCCCCACCCTTCGCGTTTCTTCGAAGGGTGGGCTCTTAAGACCAACGCTGCGAACTCTCCGCACTTCTTCTTCGCTCTTCCATTCCTCTGCGAACTCTGCGCCTCTGCGTTATCTCTCTCTTTTCTTCTTTCCTCGCTGAATCCCTCTCTATGTTAAATTACTCTCCGAAACCCCCATGACCCTCCACATCAACGAATCCGAAGTTCGCCAACTTCTCACCATGCCCATGGCCATCGATGCTGTCGAGGACATCTCCCGTAAACAAGCTCTCGGCAACGTCCTCGTCCATCCGCGCCGCCGCTTCCAACTCGGCGATGGTGGTTTCTTTCATTACATGGCCGCCTTCGATAAAGAAGCCGGCTTCGTCGCCACCAAGCAATACACCTACGTCAAGGGCAATCTCTATTTCCTCGTCTCCCTCTTCAGCACCACCACCGGTGAACTCCTCGCCCTCATCGAAGCCGATTACCTGGGCCGCCTCCGCACTGGCGCCGCTTCCGGTGTCGCCACCAAATATCTGGCTCAGAAAGGCGCGCACTCCGCTGCCATCATCGGCACCGGTACCCAGGCAAGAACTCAATTGGAGGCGATCAACTCCGTTCGTCTGCTCGATTCAGTCTATGTCTACGGCCGCGATCCGCAACGCCGCCATCAATTTTGCCAGGAAATGTCAGAGCATCTGAGTATCAACGTCTATCCCATGGACTCCGCCGCCGCCGCCGTCCGCAATGCAGCGGTTGTTTCCACTGCCACCACGGCTTCGCATCCTGTCTTGACTGGCGCAGATCTGCCCGTGGGCATTCACATCAATGCCATCGGCGCCAATCACGCCCACAAACAGGAACTCGATGCCGCCGCTATCGCCAAGGCCAATCTCATCTTCGTGGATTCCATCGAACAGGCCAAACAGGAAGCCGGAGACCTCATCATTCCGTTCCAACAGCATCCGGAACGCTGGAACGATGTCCACGAACTTGCCCAACTCGTCGCTGGCCAGGTTCCTGGTCGCGCGTCAGACTCTCAGATCACCCTCTTCAAGTCCAATGGCATCGCCGCCTGGGATCTCGCCGTCGCCGTAAAAGTCTACCACCTCGCCAAACAAAAGGGCCTCGGCCGCGAATTACCTTTCTATTCCTCTCTCGCATAATCAGTTTTCTTTTTCAGCCAAAACGGCCATCATCCACGCCCGATTGCCTCTGTGACGCAAGCTACACCCCCGCCCCGTTTGTGAGCCAAGAATATCGTGCATGAATGAGCACAGGTACTGGAGTTTCTAGTACTAGTCTGCCCCGCAGTTTTCTATGCTGGAGTCCAAGTTCCAGTGGTTGTCTTTGACCCGGTCCTGAGGGCACGCTGCGCTTGGTGCAGTTGACTCATCGCTCCCCTCACATGCCCGGTTCTGGAGCAGCGGGAAACTTGCCTGTCCTCCGAGCTTTCTCTGTGTTCTGCAAGCCGCTGCCAGCAGCAAAGGAGAGATACGACAATGAAGTCCGCAGCGAAGATCTTTTCTCTAGCCTCTCTCGTTTTGGTTGCATTTCTCTTGGCCGCGTGCAGCGGCGTAAAGGTCACCAGCGGCGGCGGTGGCGGTGGCGGCGGAGCCACTGGTCCCTTCACCATCAGTGCGACTGTCACCGGGCTTACTCAGGGCCAAACCGTGGTTGTTGGGGACAACGTCACTGACACTCTTACCTTCACGACGAATACCACCACCCCCTTTGCCCTTACCATTCCTGCCAATGGCAACTATGCAGTCACGGTTATTACTCAACCCGCGTCGGACAACTGCCTTGTAGTCAGTGGTAGTGGTAAGGCTACTGGCAATGTCACCATTCAGGTAAACTGCACTTTCGTCCCGGTCACCGCCACAATCGGCGGCACTGTCACCGGCCTCGTGAATAACTCGACTTTAGTCATGCAGGACAACGGTGGCGACAGCCTGACGGTTACCGGTACAGGCGCCCCCATCTCTTTTACTTTCAAGACCCCTGTAACCGGCCCAACGGATGCCTACGCCGTCACGGTTCTTACGCAGCCGGCCAACCCCTTGCAAATCTGTACCGTCTCCAGTGGTAGCGGAACGGCTACCGCCAACGTCACCACCGTTGCCGTCTCCTGCGTCTTGGCTTACACCGTCGGCGGCACCGTCACGGGTGTTGTTGGCACCGGCTTGACCCTGCAAAACACCGGCGCCGAACTACTCAAAATCACTCAGAATGGAGAATTCACTTTCGTCAATCCTGTCCCCACTGGTTTCGCCTACACCGTAACGATCTCCGCTCAGCCCACAAACCCGGCGCAGACTTGCGTTATCACCCCTGGCACGGCCAGCGGCGTCGCTACCGCTAACGTCACCACCATTGCGATTACCTGCCCGGCGATCACTTATAGCGTTGGCGGAAACGTAGTTGGACTGGAAGGCATTCTTCCAAATAATGGCCCCGAGACGGACGGCCAATTCGTTATCGAGACCAACCTAGGTAATTCCTTGATCGTCACAGAGAACGGGCCTTTCACTTTTGCCACGCCCGAGGCGCTCAACGACCAATACCAGATCTCCATACTCCACTCCCCTAGCACCCAGTCGCAGGGCTGTACTCTCTGGGATTACAAGGGTGTGGTCACCGGCAACATCACCGACATCGTGGTCGATTGCGCACACAATGACTGGACATGGATCGATGGCTTGAAGCTAGCCGGCACCATTTCGACGCCTAAGTATGGTGAGTTTCCATCAAGTGTGCCTGCGTCGTATCCCAACCCTTACACCAACACCCCTGGGGCGCGATACTCTGCCGCGGGGTGGACTGACAATGCCGGGAATCTCTGGCTCTTCGGTGGAGAAGGCTGGGAACTAACCGGAAACCCCGCGCCCGACACACTGGATGCGCCAATGAACGACCTCTGGGTCTGTGTTATGTATGGCGATGAATGCCAATGGCAGTTGGTCGGTGGCTATGACCCGGCGGCGTCAGGCAACGCCACACTGACCACAATTGGCGCGGAAGTTATAGCTAACGCTCAGACCGAGGCACAATTCAGTGTGTATACGAACGTAGGCTTGGCTCTTCCCTATCCGACACCCGTTCCTGGAGGACGATTGGGCGCGGGCACTTGGACCGACGCTGCCGGAAATCTTTGGCTCTTCGGGGGCGAGGCTCCCGGTGCCCACTTTGTTAACGATCTCTGGGAGTTTAATGCCAGTAGCTTCAACTTCACTACCCTTAATGATGCCACTACAATCGGTCTGTGGACTTTTGTGGGTGGATCTCAGGGAGAGGACGCGTGGGGAATTTACCCGCCTAACGCCAATCCAAACCCAGGCGCTCGCGTGAATCCTCTATCCTTGAAGGATAGTTCCGGAAATTTCTGGCTATTCGGTGGATACGGCTTCGACGGTAGCGGAAATCTGGGATATCTGAACGATCTCTGGGAATACACCGGCGGCACGTGGGTTTTCAAATCAGGCTCTGCTCTGGCTGACCAAAATGGAGTCTATGGTTCTCCGGGAGTTGCGGTCGCAACCAACGTTCCCGGCGGACGCCATGAAGCAACTGGCTGGGCCGATGCCACCGGAAATCTTTGGATCTTCGGCGGAGAGGGCGAAGATTCTGTTGGAACGCCCAACGGAATCCTGAATGACCTTTGGGTCTACAACATCAATAGCAAACTGTGGACGTTCGTGACTGGCTCCGTCACGGCAAACCAGACTGGCGTTTATGGACTTCAGCCATTGGTTGGTCCACCTAGCACTACAGGTGCTGCAGGCACGGTCGGTCTGACCGGTGCCACGCCCGGCATCTTCCCCGGCTCGCGTTGGGGGGCTAGTGGTTGGGTCGACAAAGGCGAAAATTTCTGGCTCTTCGGTGGATGGGGTCTCGATTCAACCGGAACCAATGGCAATGGAGCCCTCAACGACCTCTGGGTCTATACGCCGAATTCTACCGCGGGCCAGCCCGGCACGTGGACCTGGATCAAGGGCTCGAACACAGGCAGCGATAACGGTATTTACGGCCCTGAGACGCGCCCATACCTGACCTACGAAATCTGGACTCCCGGTGGCCGCAGCAACGCCACGCACTGGTTTGATCCCAACACCGGCCAGCTCTGGCTCTTCGGTGGCGAGGGCTACGATTCCACAAGTACAACCGGCAATGGCTACCTCAACGACTTGTGGCGCTACCTGCCTTATCCGGACTGAGCTCGACTTTACGAACGGCAACACATCCAAGGCCAGAGTGTCTGGAGCAGCTTTTCCATTGACTCTGGCCTTGACACTTTTGCACCTCCGCCCTAGAGTTCTGGAACGCTCGTTCGAGGCGTCATGGCCACCTCGCTCCCCATTCCGCGCGATTCACAGGCCAGGCTTTTCCACATCCTTCGTCAATCCGCCCAAGTCAATGCCGCACGTAGCTTCGCGGGTGTGTCCATGCGGGCCATCAGCCCCGCCACCAGTTCGGGGGATACTTAACGGACAGAATCAGATGATTCAAAAGACGGAGAGTTAGGACAAAAATATGGCGACCACTACAAGCGCTCCAGGGAAGGAACTCGTCAAATACCGCGTCGACGATGGCATCGCCATCTTCGAGTTGGACGATCCCCCCGCGAACACTTACACCTACGACATGATGCTCCAACTAGACTCCGCCATCCTCAAGGCCCGCATGGATGAGTCCGTCCACGTCCTCCTTCTCCGTGGCGCGGGCGAAAAATTCTTCTCCGCCGGTGCCAGCATCCCCATGCTCACCAAGGCCGACCCGCAGTTTAAGTACTACTTCTGCCTCCATGCCAACGAAACTCTTTCCCGCCTCGAACAAACGCCCAAGCTCGTCATCGCTGCTCTCAATGGCCACACCGTCGGTGGCGGCTTGGAAATCGCTCTTGCGTGTGACATCCGCATCGCCAAGAAAGAGGGAGGCAAAATCGGCCTTCCCGAAGTCAATCTCGGCGTCCTTCCCGGTACCGGCGGCACGCAGCGCTTTGCGCGCGCCGTTGGCCGCTCTCGTGCCATCGAACTCATGGCTACCGGCCGCACTTTCAGCTTCGAAGAAGCCCTCGAAATGGGCCTCATCCATTACCTCTACGAAAAGGATTCCTTCTGGGAAGACGTGCTCGCCTATGCTCGCCAATTCTGTCCTCCCAACAAGGCTTCCCGCGCGGTCGGCCGCATCAAGCGCGCCGTTGTCACGGGTGCGGAAATCCCGTTTGCCGAAGCCCTCGGCCTCGAACGCGAACTCCAGCAGTTGCTTTTCACCAGCGAGGATGCCAAGGAAGGGCTCGCGGCCTATGTGGAAAAACGTGCCGCAGCTTTCAAAGGCAAGTAGAATCTATGCGACGGCTCGCGCGGCTTGACTTCTCGTCGTTCCGAGCACTGAGAGGAATCTGCTTTTCCGAGCGAGTGAACTTCGCATGAAGACGCTTCCTGATTATCTCCGCAAAGGTATGAAGCTCGTGATCGTGGGCTGCAATCCCAGCGAATCTTCCGTGCGCGCCGGCCATTATTACGCCGGACGTGGCAATCTGTTCTGGCCCATGCTCTATGAATCGGGCGTTGTCCCCGAGCCCTTCGATTATCCCGACGACCGCCGCATCATCGAATTCGGCATCGGCCTCACCGATCTCGTCAAGAAACCCACCAAAGGCATCGAAGAACTGACCCGCGAGGATTTTGCCGAGGGCCGCATCGTTCTTTCGCAAAAGCTCGGCGAATTCGCGCCGCGCGTCGTGGCCTTCAACGGCAAAATCGTCTATGAACAGTTTGCCCAGCGCAAATGCGCCTATGGCTTGCAAAAGGCCAATCTCTATGGCGCGCTGGTGTACGTCCTCCCCTCTACCAGCGGCCAGAATGCTCGCGGCAAAAGCGACCGCCTGAAACATTTTCGCAAACTCGCCCAGCTCGTCGAACGCACCCAAAAAGCACGCGAATCGCATCCTAGCTCATAGCCAGCCAGGAAAAGGAATCATCCGATGAGCCACTCCCCGCAAGCCGCCGCTCCCCTGGTTCTTGAAGCCCAGCACGGCTCTGTCACCACACTGACTTTGAATCGTCCCGATCGTCTCAACGCTCTCAATAGCCATCTTTCCAATTCTCTCAACGAAGCCTTGACCCGCATTGCCGACGATTCTTCCACTCACGTCGTCATCCTGACAGGCGCCGGTCGCGCCTTCTGCGCCGGTGGCGATCTCAGCGCCATCGGGAAGGGCCGTGAACGCAACGACGCCTCCGAATTGGCTCCCATCCTGCGCTCCGGCATGCAAGCCGTATTGAAGATGCGCACCATGCCGCAACCCGTGATCGCTGCGATCAACGGTCCTGCGGCCGGTGCGGGCATGAACCTTGCTCTAGCTGCGGATATTCGCATCGCTTCCGAAGACGCGGTCTTTGGCCAGAACTTCGCCAAGGTCGGCCTGTTTCCTGATTATGGTGGCACCTACTTCCTCCCGCAGCTTGTTGGCCCGTCCGTCGCCGCGGAGATGTTCTACCTCGGTGACATGATCGACGCCAGTACCGCCCATCGTCTCGGCATCGTCAATCACATCGTGCCCGGCGACAATTTAGAAGCAGAAGTCCGCGCTCTGGCCGATAAAATCGCCGCCGGACCGCAAGTCGCCATTCGTGCCGTGAAACGCACGCTGTTCGCTCGCGATCATCAAGCCCTGGTCGAAGCTCTGGAAAGGGAAGTCGAGTACCAGCTCGAATGTTTTCATTCGCAAGATTGCCAGGAAGGTATTCGTGCCTTCCTCGAAAAGCGCGCCCCCAAGTTCCAGGGCCGCTGAGCTCCTGCTTTTGTAGCGGCCGCTTTCCGAAGCGGGCGCCTTTCTCTTGGGTATGTAGGGACCGCCTTCCGAGGCAGTCCGCTCACAATTGTACTTGGCAAGGTCTTATGGTTTTCCGCAACGTTTCGCAAGGAGGCAAACGCTCATGCCTGCAACTCGCTTAGCTACTTTCGATGATTGGGTGGATCTCTTCCGCGTCTGGCAAAAAGACATCGGTGTCGACTATCCCGAAATCACTACTTACAAATTCGAGGCCAAATTCGGTCCTACCCGTTCCAACGAAGTCGAATTTGGCGCTTACAAAGGCCGCCCCAAGTGGGAAAAGGTCGTCAGCATTCCCGACCAGCGCATGCGCGACGCCCTCCTCAATCTCATCGTCTATCAGGGCGACACCGAATTCGCTTCCGTCGAACAGCAGCGCCGCCTCTTTGAAACCGCTCCCAGCGAACACGACCGCCAGTCTCTTTGCCGCGTCGTCACCGAAGAGATGCGCCACGGCTGGCAAATGTGCCACCTGCTGATGCATCATTTCGGCTACAGCGGCCGCGTCGAAGCTCAAAAAATGCTGGAGCGCCGCGCCTTCGATCAGAAACGTCTCCTCGGCGCCTTCAATCAGGACGTCAACAACTGGCTGGACTTCTTCGTTTACACCGATTTCGTGGATCGCGATGGGAAGTACCAGCTCACGATGCTCAGCTATTCCGGCTTCGCCCCCCTCGCGCAATCCATGATTCCTATGCTCAAGGAAGAATCCTTCCACCTCGGTACCGGGCAGGACGGCATCAAGCGCATCGTCAAAGCCGGCGTCATTCCTCTTCCCATCATCCAGAAGTACATCAACAAATGGGTTCCCGTCAGTCTCGACCTGTTCGGTGTCGACCGTTCCAGCTCCGCGCACTGGTTCTACGTCTGGGGCCTCAAAGGCCGTTACGATGAGCCCACGGCCCGCACAGACGTGAATCTAGAACTCATGAACGAGCACAGCCGCGAACTCTACCACCAGGAATGCGTCAAGCTGGTGGATATGATCAACAAGAATGTCCAGGCAGGCGAACCGCTGCTCTATGTCCCCAACGTCAAATTCAATCGTCACATCGGCGAACACGCCCACAAGCCGTACAACGTCCACGGCGAGCTTCTCAATGAAAGCATGTTCGGGGACTACATGAAAGAAATGCTCCCCCAGCCAGCCGACCTGGCCATCATTGAAGACATCCAGTCCATAGAAAAATCATGGATCGCCCCCAAGACCGCCATCCAATGATCTGTGGCACAGTCACTCCTGACTGTGCTCCTGGGTTTGTAGCGGCCGCCTTCTGAGGCGGGCGCCTTTGCCTCTGACCTTTGCAAAACGTCCCAATTTCCGTTGTACTCGTTAGCGCCCTAATCTCATCCTAGGAGCCTCAATGACCGACCTCGAAATCACCCCACGCCAGGTCAAAGATCGTCTCGACCGTGGCGAAAAACTCCTCCTCATCGACGTCCGCGAGCCCCATGAACACGCTCTTTGCCGCATCGCAGGCGCCGTCCTCATTCCCATGGGCACAATCCCAGCAAATCTCCAAAAACTCGATACAGATGAAGATGTAATCTGCTTCTGTCACCATGGGATGCGCAGTCTCGATGTTGCCGACTGGCTCCGTCAACAGGGCGTCAAATCCGCCAAATCCATGGCTGGCGGCATCGATCGCTGGTCCACCGAAATCGACCCCGCCGTCCCACGTTACTGAATTCTTGTAGCGCAGGGCGAGTCTTCGAGCCCTGCGGGTTTTCGGCCCCATGAGATTCCGTGAAACCAATGCCCCAGCTTGTCATTCCCCCAGTTTGTCATTCCGAGCGAAGCGAGGAACCTGCTTTTCTCTTGCGCCACGGACATGCCGTTTGTAGCATTCAATGACCAGTGAGAGGAAAAAATGCCCGCCAAAATTGTTTTCTACCAGAAACCCACTTGAACCACCTGCCGCAAAGCAAGAGGTCTCTTGCTCGAACAAAAAATTGCATTTGATTCCCGTGATCTCGATAAACAACGCCTCACCGAAGCGGAACTCGACCAGCTCATCGCTGACCGCGACTACAAACTGTTTCTCAATCCCCGGAACGAACTCTTCCGCAAGCGCAACATGAAACTCCACCCGCCATCCCGCGCCGAAGCCATCAAGCTCATGGCCAAAGAGCCCAACCTGATTCGCCGCCCGCTTCTCATTCGTGGCTCTCAAATTCTCTTTGGCTTCGACGAACCCGCCTATCGCCAGCTTTGCAAATGAAAACTCCTTGGGAGGACTGTAACGTAGCCGCTCCCGTGCCTCCGCTTTTCGATCACTGTTATCAGATATCAGTTATCAGCGATCGGAAACCGCGCACTCTTTTCCCGGCTCCTTTGGAGATGTAATGAAAGAGCCGTGCCTCGGCGGCGGTAGAATTGTTGTTAGCAGGCAACTTTGCTACCGAGAGGAGGCACGGCATGATCTACGTTGGAGTAGACCTTCATTTGCGATTTTGTTACATGACGGTGCTCGATGCAAGGGGGGTGATTCTGCGTCAAGGACGCGTGCTCAACGACGAAGAGCATTTGCGTTTGTTTTTCACGGAGTTAAAAATCCCTGGTAAGGAAGAACAAGAAATCATCGCGGCGGTGGAGGCCTGCGGATTCTGGTGTGCCTTTGTGGATTGCGTCGAACCGCTGGTCGCGCAGGTGGTGCTGGTGCATCCCGCCAAGGTGAAAGCCATCGCCAGTGCCAAGCTGAAGAACGATCGCGTGGATTCCGCCACCTTGGCGCAACTGCTGCGCGCCAATCTGTTGCCGGAAGCCTGGAAGGCCGACGTCACCACGCGCGATTTGCGAGAATTGCTGCGCATGCGCAGCGCGCTCGGCCAGGACCGCACGCGTTACAAGAACCAGATCCATGCCACGTTGCACATGCATGGCGAGCGCGCCCCGGTGAGCGATTTATTCGGGTGTGCCGGACGCGCCTGGCTCGCAACGGTTTCTCTGCGCGCCGCGGCGCGGCAAGCTCTCGACACCAACCTGCGCATGGTCGAGCAACTGGACTTGGAGGTGCACGCCCTAGATCGGCAGTTGCAGCAGATGGCCAAGCAAGATCCTGATGTCCGCTGCCTGATGAGCATTCCAGGAATCGGAGCATTTACCGCCATGGTCTTGAAGGCCGAGATCGGAGACATCCGGCGGTTCCGCGACAAAAAGAGTTTATACAACTATGCCGGGCTGGTGCCGGTGATTCGCGAGTCCGCGGATCGCAAGCGCAGCGGAGGAATCACCCGCGCCGGTTCTCGCCAGCTACGCTGGGTGATGAGCGAAGCGGCCCTGACCGCGGCGCGCTACTCGCCGGCGGCGCATGCTTGGTTCACACGGCTGGCGCAACGCAAGCATCCGCACGTGGCGCGCACGGCCCTGGCGCGAAAACTATTGGGAGCGGTTTGGGCCCTCTGGACTCACGGCCTTTGTTTCGACGAGCGAATTTTTGCGGCGATGTGAAGGGACTTCCGCCAGCCCGGTGCCGCACTTGGTCCTTCGAGGACGATTTGGAGATCGGGCGGCGGAGGATGTGCATCAACCTTTTGTGCCTCGAGCACGGATAGAAGTGTAGCTGCATCGTTCGCAAAATAACCGCCGCGCTTGACACGGCCCGGCTCTTTCATAGAAGTGCGGCGGCTCGCCGCCGCTTTTACGACCCCAGCCCAACGAACCAACCATCGCGCAAGCCTCTTCAATCCCGGACTTCCTCCCAGTTTCCCGATCGCCGATCGCTGGTCGCCGATCGCTCTGTCCCGACTCCTGATATCTGATAACTGATATCTGATAACCCGCTCCATTCCTCGCAACATCACCCCCACTCCCACCAACTGTTCTACAATACCCCTTATGCCCCTCCTCGCCGACCGCATCTTCATCCAGCAAGGCGACATCACCGAAATGGACGTGGACGCCATCGTCAACGCCGCCAACAACGATCTCATCCTCGGCGCGGGCGTAGCCGGCGCCATCTATCGCAAGGGTGGCGAATCCATCCAGGAAGAGTGCAATGAAATCGGCAGCATCCCCGTCGGCTATGCCGCCATCACCGGCGCCGGCAAACTCAAAGCGCGTTTCGTCATTCATGCTGCCAGCATGGGTCTTGGCGG
Source organism: Candidatus Acidiferrales bacterium (assembly GCA_963702915.1). Lineage (GTDB taxonomy): Bacteria > Acidobacteriota > Terriglobia > Acidiferrales > UBA7541 > Acidiferrum. Next base: position 2,033,201 of record OY969770.1, on the reverse strand, counting down.
TGTGCGCACCACCGCCAAAACGCTGCGCACGTCCACCGCGCATTCCCTGCGCCTCGCCGCCGAACGCAAACTCAAATCCATCGCCTTTCCCGCCATTGGCACCGGCGTCTCCGGCTTCCCGCTCGACGAATGCGCCCAGATCATGCTCACCGAAACCATCCAGCATCTCAAAGGCGAAACCTCCCTCGACTCCGTCTACTTCGCCCTCTTCGATGCCCGCGCTCGCGACGTCTTCCAATCCACATGGGACGCGCTTCGCAAAGATCTCTCCACGGGAGCCGCTTCCGCGTGACCCCACTCGCCGCTCTCCTCGCCGAACGTATCCGCCGCTTCGGCCCCATCACTTTTGCCGAGTACATGCGCGAGTGCCTCTATCATCCCGTTCATGGCTACTACAGCAAGCCCGAGTCTGCCCGCTTCGCCGATTACTACACCAGCCCCGATGTTCATCCCATTTTTGGACGATTGCTGGCCCGCCAATTCGCCGAATGTTGGGAGCAACTCGATCGCCCCAACGAGTTCTTGCTAGTGGAAGCCGCCGCAGGCGTTGGCCGCCTCGCGAAACACATCCTCGAGTTTGCGCAATCCAAATTGCCGGAATTCTACGCCGCCCTGCGCTACGTAGCCGTCGAGCGTTCCCCCGCCCGCTGCGACCAGATGGCAAGCCAACTCGCGCCATTCCTTCAAGAAGGGAAGTGCCGCCCCTCCATCGAAATCCCTTCTCACATCCCCACCGGCTGCGTTTTCTCCAACGAACTCCTGGATGCCCTCTCGGTTCATCGTGTTCGTCAACAGGATGGCCGGCTCCAGGAAATCTTCGTCGGGCACGATGGCAACTCCTTCCTGGAAATCCTCATGCCCCTTTCCACCGAAGCCATCGCCGGCTATTTCGCTGCGCAACAAATCACTCTTGAAGAAGGCCAGCAAGCTGAGGCAGGTCTGGAAGCCTGTGACTGGATTGCGGAAATCGCGCGGCGTATGACTCGGGGCTTTGTCTTCACCATCGACTACGGCCACGAAGCCGCCGATCTCTTCGATTCCCACCACATGGCAGGCACGCTGCTCGCCTATGCTAAGCATCAAGCCAGTGAAAGTTTCTTCCTCGCGCCCGGTGAACAGGACCTCACCGCCCACGTCAATTTCACCGCGCTCCGCCTCTGGGGCCAGCACCACGGCCTCGAAACCCTCGGCCTCATCTCCCAAACCGCTTTTTTACTCGCCCTCGGCCAGCCCAACGAATTCGCCGACCTCTATGACGACGGCATGGATGAAACCGATCGCACCCGCGCCCGCCTCAAGCTCAAGACCTTAATCTACCCCGAAGGCATGGGCGAACGCTTCCAAGTCCTAATCCAACAAAAATCCGTTCCCCACTCCAATCTCTCCGGTCTCTCCGGGCGATAGGCAGCTAAGGGCGAGGGCGCTAGATTCCGAGGCTTTGACTTAAGCAGAGGGAGCTCGCACTTGACATTAAGTTATTACAAAAAAGTTGACCGCTCTATGATGGACTGGGGAACAAATTTCTCTGGCGAATTTGCTGAATATTTCAGGAAGAATCGGAGAGACATTAAATTAAGGAAGCACGGCGACGTCCAAGTGCGTTGGGGCGGAAACATTTACCCGCTTCAACTGCAAAATATTAACCGGAATCGTTGGCGATTGCGATGGGACGGGAACAGGAGCAAAGAGTTTCTGAAAAAACTGAGAAGAACTTTTATTCAATCCTATATTGTTTTGAAGGGCCAGAGAGAAGCATTCGTTCTTAAGAAAACAAAAAAGGCGCATTTTAGAACAATGCTGCCTGGGGGTCAGCAAGAGGTCTTAATATTCCATATTGTGACTCCAAGAAGAATAAACTGTGAAGTATTTATCCAGATAAAGCACGATTGGAACGCTTTGTTTGAACGACTCGCGGATGCGAATGTGTTTGGGTGGCTGTTCGATAAAGAGGGGGACCATCTCATTGCAGCAAGCACAAAATGGATGAGTGTCAAGGAGTTCGAGAAACACGCTGCCGCAAGCAATGTGGTCTATTACCTTGCGCACACCGGGAAGAAACGCTTGTATGTCGGCAAAGCGGAACATTTAGGAGAGCGGGTGAGGCCCGGAGAAAAACATCAAGGTATGCCAGCCGGATGGGATAAGTTTCGATATGACATTTTGCTACCAAAGTATGCGGGCATTCTTGATAAGGTCGAAGACCACACCATCAGAGTCCTTGCACATGTTTTGAAAAGCAAAAAGGGGATTTCAAGTCTGGCCGTCGGAGGTTACAGGCTTGTAAATCAGAACTGGAGAAGGCTCTAGGGGCGTGGGCCACAGGTCGATGGGCAGAACAACTCTGGATGCCGCACCCTTCGCATTAGTTCCATACAGGGTGCACTCTTCCTACGGATTCGGCCTCTTCAAGGTTGGCCTCTCGCCCGACGCCGGTTCGGGCATATCAGCCGTCTTCCCCTTCGCCGGTGTCGTAGCGTTTGCATCCGTCGCAGGCGTCACCGCGGGCGTGCCACCCTCCGTGTACGCCTTCTTCACCAGCGCCTCCACCCGATCCTGCGCCCCGCCAGTATTGTCGTTCGTCTGCCGCGCCTTGCTGTATTCGTTCAGTGCGCGTTCCCGCTGCCCCAGCAAATCGAAAATCTCCCCCAGGTAGATGTGCGCCCAAACCTCCGTCCACTTCTCCGACGGTTCCGGCACGGTGGCCAGCGCCTCGCGAAATGCGTTCGCCGACGCCTGATAATTCTTCTGGTTGAAAAACGCTTCTCCCATCCGGAAGTTGGCCAGCGAACGGTTCGGCTGAATGCTCAGCGCCCGTTGATACTGCTTCACCGCATCGTAGTACCTGCCCAGCATGGCAAGTTCCTCGCCGCGCGCTATCGCCGCCCGCGCCCGCAAATTCGGTGAACTCTTCAGAATCAGATTGTTGGGATCGATGTGGATGCCACCGGATTTCGGACGTCCGAAAGTCTCGATTGTAAAGTCCGTCTCCATGCCCACCACATCAATCGTCTTCAACTCCGGGTTTCCTTCCGTATCAATGCGCAACTGCACCGGCATCGCAAACGTGTCCAACGGCTGCTTGACCTTCCCCACAATCCGGAATCCTTTCCGCGTACGGTAGGTCACGTACTCCAACGTAAACTCCGGAATGCCGGTCGAGTTCATCCATTGCGCGAAGTACCCTTGCAAGTTTGGCGGGGGCTCCCCCGGCTTCAGGGAAGCATTGGCGGCGGCAATCGCCATGCCTTCGAAATTCTGCACGGTTGCGGTTTTGCCTTTGTACTTGTCGTAGAAATTCCGCAGCAACGACTTGAATGCCACGTCGCTCAACTGCATCCGCAGCATATGAAACAGCATTGCCCCCTTATTCATGACTACGGAGCGGTATTCCGCGGAATACGGTATCAGCCGCGCCGATTGCGCCACGGGAGCCGCATCCTCAAACATCAGCGAGCCCACCGCAAATTCGTCAACCGCGCGCAGCCCCGCTTCCTTCCCCAAATTCTGCTCGGCGTAAAGCTCCTCGCAATACCGCGCCAACCCGTCGCTGATCCACACGTCTCCCATTGAAGCCGGCAGCACCTGGTTTCCCCACCACTGCCCGGCCACCAGGCGGCTCATGGTGCGATCGCTGAACTTCGGATCCCACACGGCATGCGCCAACATAATGACTCCCGGCGCGGAAAAGTCTCGCAACGTGCCGTCAGGCAACTGCACAACTGTCAAATCCGAGTCCGGCAACTCTCCGAACATGTCCGCGAAAATAATCTCCTGATGCGCTACCAGGTTCGCGAACACTTGCGCCTTGCCGGAATCCGCATGTGGCGCGTACACCGACACATTGATTCCTTCCGCCTGTTCGGGATTCAATTGCAGCGGTCCGCCAACGAATGAGCCATTGGGCTCCGCGCGGTCGCAGCGAAACGTGTACATCAATCGCCCGCCCTCGGCCGGCGCCCTCGGCGCCATCGGTTGTGGCGATGCCGCCTTCCCCGTTCCCGCCATCGCCATCGTGTCTGGCACATTCAGCCGGAATGTCCCCGTGTAGCGGTTCGCCGGATAATTCGTCAGTGGAAACCACCGCGACGGCAACAGCAGGTAGACCCAATCCTTTCCTATCGATGCCACGCGGATTCCCGGCACCGGGCTGTTCTCTTCGTTCACCAGCAGTCCCGCGTAGCTGAACGTGAGCGTCACCGTTTTCCCAACCGCCACCGGTGTCGGCAAAATCACGTTCACGAAGAGCGGATTGTCATTGTCTCGCTGAAACGTCAACGATTTTCCATCCGCCGTTTTCACGTCTTTCACGTCAAGATTCTGATGCAGTTCCACGCGCAGGTTCGTGGAAACATCCACGGCCCGAAATTCAATCTTCACCACCGCGTTGATGGATTGCCCGGTAGTGTCCAAATATGCGGCAAGATCGTAGTTTTGGGCCAGATAGCTTGGCGGGTGCACCGTCTGCGCGTTCCCGGGTGCGCAAAATAGCGTCAGAAGCAAGAAGAGGGCTGGCAGCAGCGCAAGGCAGCCCATTTGGCGTCGCGTCATCATATACCTTTCCGGAGGAATCACGTCCGGTGCATGTAGATAGGATAGCAATGCCTTAGGAAGCGTTGCCAGTGCCACGTCCCAGCAAACCCGCAATGCAGTCCGCAGCCCGCTCCACGGCTCCCGGCGGCCCCAATCGCTGCCGCACCTCGGCCAGCCCGCGCCGCATTTCCTCCCGCGCCTTGGGGTCTTCCAGTAGGCGCAAGGTTTCGGCGGCCACGCGCTCCGCGGTAAAGAATTCCTGCACCAGTTCCGGGACCACTTTCCGCTCCGCGATCAGATTCACCATGGCAAAAAACGGTGTGCGCACCAGCGGCCCCGCCAGTGCCGCGGTCAACGGCGAAACCTTGTAAATCACCACCATCGGTGCATCCAGTAACGCCGCTTCCACCGTGGCGGTCCCGCTCGAGACAATGGCTGCATCCCCGGCCGCCAGCGCGTTGTACGTTTCCCCTTCCACCACGCGCACCTTCAGCCCCGCGGGCCACCCGTTCTTCAATCGCTCCGCGATCTGCGGGTGCGCTGCCGCCATCACGAATTGCGTGTCCGCTTTTCCCTGAATCAGCGCGCAGGCTTTCTGAAGCACAGGTAGATGATGCGCCAACTCCCCTGCGCGGCTGCCTGGCAATACCGTAACAATCTTGCAGCCCGGGTCCAGCCCGTGCGCCGTGCAAAACTCTTTCCGGCTCTGTGTCGCGCTCACGGCCCCAACCAGTGGGTGGCCGATAAACTCCGTAGGCACTCCGGCATTCCGGAAGAATTTCTCCTCAAATGGAAAGATGCACAAGGCCTTCACAAATCGCTCGCGGATTAGCCGCACCCGCCACGGCCGCCAGGCCCAGAATTGCGGACAGATGTAGTAAACATTGTGTATGCCACGCGGCGCCAATTTGCGCGCCAACCGCAGATGAAACCCGGGAAAGTCCGTCAGGATTGCCAGCGCGGGTTTGCGGCGCTCCGCTTCCTTCACCAGGCGGTCCATCGCCCGCAGTAATGACGGCAAATGTCCCAGTATCTCCGTGATCCCCACAACCGCCACTTCCGAATAGTCCGTGATGATTTCCACGCCCGTCGCGCACATTTGCGGCCCACCCATCCCAAAAATCTGCACGTCCATTCGTGACTGCAACGCTTTCGCCAGACGCGCCGCGTACATGTCCCCGGAGGCTTCACCGGCCGAGAGCAATAGAGGAATTGGTGGCATTTGCGAGAAATGTTGCTCAATCGCTGGTAGGCATCGAAGCTGGCAGCGACGACGAGCCTGGCAGGTGATCGGTGGCCAGCGGTTCGTGGAGCTCCTGCTCTTTATATTGCAACTGGTACAGCCGGTAGTAAATTCCGCGTTGCGCCAATAATTCCTGGTGCGCGCCTTGCTCGCGCAAGCGTCCCTTGTGGAAAACTAAAATGCGGTCCGCGTCCTGAATGGTGCTCAACCGGTGTGCGATCACCAGCGCCGTGCGTCCGGTAAGCAACCGGTTCAACGCTTCGCGAATCAGCAATTCCGTCTTCGTGTCCACGCTCGAGGTAGCCTCGTCCAAAATCAGGAAGCGTGGATTGTGCGCCAGCGCGCGCGCAAAGCTGATCAGTTGTCGCTGCCCCACGGAAAGCGTCGAACCTCGCTCGTTCACGTCCGTGCATACGCCTTGCGGCAGCGTGCTGATGAATTCGCCCAGCCCGATTTCCCGCAGCGCATGCTCCACATCCTCCCGCGTGATTCCCGGCGTGCCCAGCCGCACATTCGATTCGATTGTGCCGCTGAATAGGAAGGGATCCTGCAGCACGATGCCAAACTGTTTGCGCAGCTCTTGCAGATTCAGCAGGCGTATGTCCACGCCGTCCAGCAGAATCTGCCCGCGTTGAACATCGTAGAAGCGCAGAAGCAACGAAATCAGCGTCGTTTTTCCCGCGCCCGTGTGCCCCACGATGGCGAACGATTGGCCCGGCAGCATGCGGAAGGAAACATCGCGCAACACCCAGTCTTCGTCCGCGGGTTCCGCCACATTCCGGTAGCTGAACCACACGTTGCGGAATTCCACTTCGCCGCGCGGCTTCACGATTGCCTGTGCGTTGGCATTTGTATCGATGGTGATCGGCTCATCCAGCAGCTTGAAAATGCGTTCCGAAGCCGCCATCGCCGACTGCAAAATGTTGAATTTTTCGCTCAAATCCTGAATCGGCCGGAAGAACCGCTGCGCGTACATCGTGAACGCCACCAGTATTCCCAAAGTTAGTCCGCCGCCTAGCACGCGCAATCCGCCCGCCCAATAAATCAGTGCAATTGTCGCGAAGCTCAGAAATTCCACCGTGGGATAAAAAAGTGCGTAGGCGAGAATGGCATCGCGCCATGCCAGCATGTTGTCTTTGTTGCGCCGCGCAAACTCTTCCCGTGCTTTCCGCTCGCGATTGAAAAGTTGCACCACCGCCATCCCGGAAATGTATTCCTGCAGGAATGCATTGATGCGCGCGATCGCCGTGCGAATCTTGCGGTTTGCGTCGCGAACGTATTTCCGGAAAATCAGTGTGACCACCACGATGAAGGGCAAGACCGCGAAAGCATCCAGCGCAAGCCGTGAGTCAATCCGGAACAACAACACCGCCATAACCACCAGCAGGAAGAAGTCGTTGATCATCGTCACGACGCCCGCGGCGAATAAATCGTTTAGCGCGTCCACGTCCGTGGTAACGCGCGTCATCAGCCGCCCCACGGGGTTCCGGTCGAAATAGCTCATGGGCAGCCGCTGCAGCCGCCCGAAAATCTCCGTGCGCATGTCGTACATGGTCTGCTGGCCCACGCGCTGCATGATGCGGATTTGCACATATTGGGCAAGGAAATCGAAAATCAGCACGCCCAGGTAAAGCAGGCTGAGCAGGATGATGCCGCGCCATGCGGCGGATTCCGCCAGGCGTGCCTCCGCGCTGGGCACCAGGAATTTGTCGATAGCGCGGCCAAAAATCCAGGGCGGCGCCAGTTCCAGCGGCGTCACCACCGCCACCAGAGCCATCGCGATGATCACCCGCCAGCGGTACGGCCGCAGATAGTCCAGCAGCCGCTTCATCAGCCGCGAATCGTACGCCTTATCGAGGGCGTCTTCTTCTTGTCGGTACTCGCTCATGCGCGTTCGAGCTCTTCTTCCAGCAACTGCTTTTGATACAAATCCGCGTAGTAGCCCTGCCCTGCCAGCAATTCATCATGCGTGCCGCGCTCGATGATCTGGCCATCCTTCAACACCACAATCTGGTCGGCATCGCGCACCGTGGACGTGCGGTGGGAAATCAGTATCGTTGTGCGCCCGCGCATCACCCCGCGCAATTGCCCCAGGATTTTCTCCTCCGTCTGCGTGTCCACGGCGGAAAGGGAATCGTCCAGGATCAGAATCCTCGGTTCGCGCACGATCGCCCGGGCAATGGCCGCGCGCTGCTTCTGGCCGCCGGATAGAGTGATGCCGCGCTCGCCGACCATCGTCTCGTATTTATTGGTGAACCTGAGAATATCCCCATGCAAGCTGGCAATTTCCGCCGCTTCCTGCACCTCCACTGGATCGTGTTTCGGCAGCCCGAATGCAATATTCCCGCCCACTGTTTCGCTGAATAGAAACGTATCCTGCGGCACGAAGCCGATCGCCCGCCGCAGTGTTTCCAGCGGCCACTCGCGGATCGCATGCCCGTCCAGCAGTAACTCGCCATCCGGCACTTCCCACAATCGCGCCACCAATGCCGCCAGCGTTGTCTTTCCGCTGCCCGTGGGCCCCACGATGGCTAGCGTCGAGCCCGCTGGAATTGCGAGGTTAATGTTGCGCAATACAGGTTTCGGTGCATGGCCGTTGGAAGCGGCCACGCCTTCCCCGGAAAGTGTCGTGGGATACGTAAAATTCAAATTGCGAAACTCGATGTTGCCCTCGGGCTGCGCCCCGGGCGCAACCTTCGCGTCGCTATCGTCAATCTGCGGCTTGGCGCGCAAGATGTAATTCAAACGGCCCATGGACGCCGCGCCTCGTTGGAAAATGTTGGTCACCCAACCCAGTGCGATCATCGGCCATACCAAAAGACCCAGGTAAGTGTTGAAAGTGATCAGCGCGCCCAGCGACATCTGCCCGTGCAGAAACCGGTAGCCGCCCTGCCACAGCACGATCAGGAACGTGATCCCGATCATCGCTTGCAGCGAAGGCATGAACATGCTCCACGTCCGGATCAGTTGCACGTTTTTCACAACGTACTCGCGGTTCGGCCCGTCAAAGAGACGCATCTCCGATTCTTCCTGCGCGTAGGCTCGAATCACCCGCACTCCAGACAGGTTTTCCTGCACTTTTGCAGAAAGCGTGGCCAGCGATGCCTGAATTTTTTCGTAAAGTTCGTGGATCACTTTGCCGAAATGCCGCACCGTGATCGCCACTATCGGAACCGGCAACAGCACCCACAAGGTCAGCGATTTGGACAAAACCACCATTACCGCAATCGACAAAACCATCGTTACGATGGTCTGGCCGCTGTACATGATTCCCGGGCCCAGCACCATGCGCACGGAATTCAAGTCGTTCGTTGCGCGAGACATCAGTTCGCCCGTGCGATTGCGCACGTAAAATTCCGGCTCCATCACCAGCAACCTGTCCAGCAAATCGCTGCGAATATCGAATTCGATGTCCCGCGAAATCCCGATCAAAATCCATCGCGTCGCGAACGACAGTAAGCCTTTCAGCGCAATACACGCGATCAGAATCAAGCAATAAATTAACAGTGTTTGTCGGCTGTGCGGCTGGTAATAAGGGACCAGGTTACTTAGCCAACTCAGCGGCGGCACGTCCTGCGCCCCATGCATCGCCAGTTCAAACGGCCGCGGGCTTCCCGCTAATGTATCTGTGATGATTCCCGTCGTCAGCGGTACCACATTTCCGATCAGCGCCATCAGCACCAGCGTCAACATGCCCCACGCAATTGCGCCCTTGTAGCGTGCCAGGTAGGGCAGCAGTCCCCGCAGGTTCTCCCACGACGAGACCTTGGCGCCCTTCTTCGCGGGCTCCCCTGCGCGCAGCGCTGCGGCAGCCGTGCTCATCGCAATGTGGACCTCGGATGATCCAGCGATGCGCCTTCCAACAGAAAATTCGTGTACGAGTAGTCCATCGATTGGTAGCGTTTGGTCGCCGGATTCCAGCGCACCGCGATCGGCAATGTGCGCTCGCTTGTACCGGACTTTATTGGTGTGAAGTAGAGCGACATTCCTTCCGTTGGGCCGTTTTCATACTGCAGCTTCCACCCGGTTACGGCTTGCAGCGGGGTTAGCGCCAGAAACCCTTTCGAGTTCTTCAGGTACTCGTCACACCGTAACAACTCCATCCACTTGCCGTCGTCATTCTCCGCAACCACGGCGCGTGTGACCACGGTGCCCGCCACTACGCTTTTCGGCGTGTTGGGCACCACGTTTGCCACCAGCACTTGCTGCTTGCCGGTCTTCGCCAGGTCGCCATACAGCAAAACCTGCGCATCACTTCCCAACAGCGCTTTCGCGGCATCCTGGACATCCTCGGGAATGGTTGGCTCAGCAGGCTTCGTGGCATCCACGGCAGGCTTCTGCGGCTCCGAGCCACATCCCTGCAGGCACGCAGCGATCACCAACACACCGAGGCACGCGGCATGTTGGGGCAAAAGAAACTGCCGGCCGCTTGAGGAATGCATGAGTTTCACTTCGGGCTTTGCCCATTGCAAAAGGGAACGCAGCATTCTGGTCCTTTCCTCTCCCACCCCTACTGTTCAACGCTTACACTCTTACACTCTTACACTCTTAAACTTCCGAACTCTTCAACCGCTAATAGACGCGCAATCGCCCGAGGCGTAATCTCTATCCACCATACGTTTTTCTCGCTACAAGCTGGGCGCCGCCAGCGTGATCTCCACAACATGTCCCGGTTGCCCGTCCTGCTCCTTAGTGCACAGCACTTCCATCACCTGCGGCACGTCCGCGCCGGCCCAATCGAAGGCGTAATACCACAATTCTAACGGTTGCCCGTCCTTCGTGCTAGGACTCCGCGAATCCGGCTCCCCATACAACTCCTTCATCTTTGTCGCAGAATCCTTGATCGCCAATCCATGCCCCGTTCGCCACGGACTAATACTGTCTTTCCCGAAGCAGTCAGCATCGATCGAGCCTTGCATCTTGCTCACTCGGATCGTCTCAATCTTTTGCTTTTGGTTGTAACTCACCGTCAGCGTGCTTGCGTAGCACCCGTTTTTCCAGTTCAGTTCTCCCTGCTCGGTCATCCAGTTGTCAGGCGTTTTGTAGAGATGCTCTGCTCGTTTCGTTGTATCCTTTCCCGGCCGCAACCCCGCCAGCGTCAGTTCGTTCGTCCGATGTGCGGCAGGCTTCATTGCCACCGGCTTCTGACCCGCCTGCGCACCTGCGAGTGTGGTCACTAGGAACAATGTTAAGAGCGCACTCCTCGGGAAAAGGCAATAGGGCTGCAAGCGAGTTGCCAAAATCCTGTCCTTTGTGTGTCTTAACTGAAAACTGAAAACTTATAACTTACAACCTACCGCTGGCCCAGGATCGCATCCAGCCGCGCCTCAAAATTTTCTTCCCCTTCACTCCACAGCTCGCTGCGCAACACCGGCAAAGCGTGCTCCACCGCTTCCAGCCACGCAAATAGCTTTTGGATGTTTTCCCGCGTCTTCTGGTGATATTCCTTGAGGTTCTCCCCGCTCGCCATCCAACTCCGGAACGTCCTCTCAATTGGGTGGTCGCTTCCCGCAAACGGGTCCGAAGTCGCGCCCGGCGCCAGCATCCCGGCATGCCCGGTGAATAAATGCTCGAAGCCCAGGTCCGCGGAAAGCTGCCCATCGCTGGCCGCCGAGCCTCCGTCGAAGTCTTTCCCCTGGCAGAGCAACACCAGCGGCTGTGGCCCGTGCTGCCACTTCAGTGTCTCGATGTCGAAGGCCCATAAATCCCACTTGGCATTCACAATGTAGGCCACATCCGGGTAGAGTTGCTGCGCCGCCAGCGCCGCCACTTCCGCCGCGCCATAATTCTGCTCGCGCATGTCCCACTCCACCACAGGCGTCTCCGTGGCGTCCACCGCCTGCACCGTCAACTGGTCAAAGCCCGCATGTGATTCGGACAGGGGAACGCTGGCAAGGAATCGCGCAAACTCCGCGATCATCGTGTCCGGTGAAAAGTCGCGCGTCCACACGCGCAGATACGCTCGGTTGGCCATGGCTGAACTTAGGAATTATACAGGGCTTGGCCCGCGCGTGTGTAACGTGCTGGGAGAGAGAACGACTGTGCAGCGGCTGGTTCTGGGGCCTACCGCCGAAGGCTACTTGGTTTCGGTGGTCGGCTTCACGTTTTGCACGGTGGACTGACCCGCATCATGGCGTGTAGGACCCGGCTTGGGCACTTGCTTCTTGGGCTTTTTCGCTTCGCGTCTTCCCTTATCTCGGTTTCCCATGCGAGCTAGGTTGCCACAACTCGCCATTCATATCCAGCGGAATCCATCGACAAACCGGTTTCGGGGAAAATAAGACCCCGTCATTCCGAACGGAGTCCGCGAAGTGAGGAATCTCTCTGCCTTGGCGCACTCACAGATGGTTACATCCGTTCAGCGCCCCGCGGGCGGAACAGACTTATCAAACCCCGCCGCAATTTGCTGCAATCGCTCGCGCAGCGTCTCCCCAAATCGCGAAAACACTTCGCTGGTCGCTTCTTTCAATCGTTCTTCCGCCGTCGCCGCAATCTTGGCGATTACGTCGCGGGACTGATGATCCAGTGTAGCCACGGTTGCCACCATCCAGGAGTTGGTAATGTTTTCCAGCCGGCCGCGGTACTGCGCCGCCGTCTCGTCGCTGATCTGCGTCAGGCTGTTGCGCATTTCCGTTTGTTTGGCGTCGCCCAGCGACTGCCACGAATTCAGCACACTGCCGAAACTCGATTGCACCTTTTCCTGCGCTTCCGCCAGTCCCCGTTCCACCGCGCCGTGCATCGAGCTTTGGAAGCGCCGCAAGAACTCTTCCTGTTCGCCCGTCAAGTGCTGGCCAAACTCCAGCCGTGCCGCATCGAGCTGTTCCCGCGATTGTTCGGATGTCTTGTGTGCCAATTCGTTGAAGCCTTCCAGCTCCTGGCGGGCATTGCGCTGGATTTCGTCCGTGAATGCCGCGGAGGTGGTATCGGCTGCCTCGGCAAAGAGGACACGCACGCGCTCGAACGCGTCGCGCACCGATTCCTCCAGTTGCTGTTGCGTCTGGTTTACGAAGCCGCGGCTCGCTTGGTTCAATTCGCTGCTGAACACGCTGGAAACTTCCCCGGCTTTCTCCCGCAATTGCGCGCCGGATTGCTCCACCATCTTTTCCGTCAGATTTTGCAGTTGGGTTTGGGACTTCTTCTCGTACCATTCCGCGGACTTGAACATCTCTTCCAGCGTGTGATGCTTCAAGTCTGCTGTCTTGCCCTCCAGTTCCTCCAGGTTCCGCCCCGTAATAATCTGCGCGGATTCATTCAACACCTGCTCCACGCTTCCCAGATTTTCCCGGAAGCGCGCCAGTGAATCCGCGAATGCCTCATCGGCCGTGGCGCGCACGCGATCCTGCTGCATGGTCATCGCCGCATCCAGCAATGAACGCCCGCCCGCCAGCCGGTGTACCGCTTCCTCCGCGCGAGTCACGTGCGGCTGCACCAGCGACTCGATCTGACCGTCGAACTTCTCGAGCGCCGCGCTGTTGGCAGCTTCAAAGCTGTTGCGAATGCGCGTGTGAAGCTCCTCAAACAGAGCTTCTGAGCGGCGCTGCAGTTCACCCCGGTGCACGTCCAGAACACCGTTAAGCTGGGTTCGGAAGCTTTCGACCGCTTGCTGCTGCACGCCCTCAATGCGCACTGCGTGCTGGTCCAACCGTCCAGACACGCTGTTGGCGCGCGTCACAATCTCTTCCAGTTGACTCGTGTGTGCTTCCAGGGCCTCGCGCACGCTGGCGCTCTGCCGCGCACCCTCTTCCTGCAGTCCCGCGCGCAGCCCCTGGGTTTCTTCGCGCAACATTCCCGATGCCCGCTCCTGCGCCGCTTGCATCGCGGATTCCAGCGAAGCCTGCCAGCGAGCTTGGGCGGAATCAAGTTCCCTGGTGAGCTGCTCGCGCAATGAATTCTGGGCTTCCGCGAGTGTGCCGGTCACGCGTTCGTGTAAATCGTTCACCGCGCTGGTTAACGCTTCCCGCTGCGATGCCGCGGTCTCTTCCCGCCGCTGTGCTTCTTGTTCAGCTTGTTGTGCCGCCGCATCCAGGCGGGTAGTCGCCTGCGATTCCGCCGCTTCGGCCTGCGTCCGCAGTTTTGATGCGGTATCTTCCGCCTGCCCGCAAAGAGTCTGCAGGGTTTCCTGTGCGGCAGAGAGTTGCTTTTCGTGCTGGTCGCGCTGCAAAGCGCCTTCGCGGGCAAGTTGCGCCGTCAATTCGTGCGTCAGTTGCTCCAACTGCGGAGCCAGCCATCGCGGCAATTCCGTTTTCAACGATTCGGCGGCGGCCGCTTGCGCGGAACGCGTCCGCGTTTCGGTTTCCTGCTGGATGGTGCCAATCGCCTGGGCAGTTTCGCGCGCCACTTCATCGCGGAACGCCACGTACTTCTGCTCCCATTGCTCGAAGGCCAGCCTTCGTTCGGAACTGACAGCTTGCGCCGCCGCCTCTCGCGCCGCGGCATGAATCTGCTGCTTCGCTTCCGCCAGCAACCGCGCCACTTGCCTCGCCAGTTGCAGGGAAGCGTCCGTGACGCTCGCCGGGGCAGGGAACACTCGCAAATTGTCCGGCACAGGTCCGCCCGATTCCCCTTCGGTTAGCGGTATCACCATTTCTCCCGGCGGAGGTGCAACCGGACTTGGCGGCAATTCTCCCCCGATTCCGCCGCTCGTCAACGTAGCCGATTCTTCCGGAAACACAAACCAGTCGTCCGGCGGGAATGCGATTCCCCACGCGTTGCCGGGCTGCTCTAATTCCAGCGCCACCTGGAAAAGCTGGCGCACCGTTCGCGGTCTTTGAATCCACGAAACCTTGCCGCGCACGCGCCTCGGCGGATGTCCTTGCTCCGGGTGAGGTACTTCCAGGTTCACCCACATATTTTTCAGGACATAATGCTTGGACTGGTATCGGCACCCGTGGCAATTGATGATTAGCGTGGAGGTCCGCTCTGCGAATGGGCGTCCAAGCGCGTCCACACCCGTTACCTGCAGCGGCACCGCCTGCACGATCCGGGTGCTTCGCCGCTTCCGCAATTCCGAGCCTGTGTTCACTGCTCCTTCGCTTGCCATGTCAGTCGCCATATCGCTCGCTTCGTCCTGCGGATGAGACTCCTCACCGGGTACCGGGCCGGGCCCCTCTTCTTCGTTTTGCATCGTCGCCGTATCCTGACTAAAATCCGCCTTTACATTAACTTAGGGCTATTGGGGGCGTCGGCATCTTGCCTCTGTCCCCGCTTCGCACCGCTCAGAAACGTCCATATTTCCTTGGCGACCCAGATCGGCCCTACCAGCAAATAGATCGGTCCCTGAAAGAACGCGGGCTTATTACCTTCGATTCGATGTCCGGCGAACAGGAGAACCCAACCGCCCAGAAAACACGGTATTCCCCAGCGCCATTTCAGCAACACAAGAAGGATAATCCCGGCAAAAATCAGCGGGATGCCAATGCCATGGAGCAACTTGTTCCAGGGCGAACCATGTTCGTGGTCGTATTGAGCCATGTAGTGCGCCAACCCGGGCATAGCGCACCTCCTACTGCTGGTTCCTGCGAGACCAGCCGCGATTTGGCGGGGACTTCCACCGCGGAATTGGACTTTATCCTGAATTGCTCTGCTTGCCTAGAGGGAGAAAGATGCTAGACGTACTAGGGCTTCCGGTTCACAAGTTTTTCCAATTTTTATCTTGCATTTACGATCAACTCGCGCCGATTCCCGCCTGCTGCCGCACTGCTTCAGAAATATTGCGCCCGGTCACCAGCAAAACTGTTTGCCCAGCGCGCGGCCCGCTGCTCAGATACGCGGCCACGGACGCGGCACCTGCGGGCTCGGCCAAAACTCCCTCGTCCAGGCGAAGCCGCCGGATGGCGTCGAGCATCTGCTCTTCTTTCACCAGCAGCACTTCATCCACGACCTCGCGAATGCTGGCCACGTTGCGCTCATCGGGTGTGCGCGTCGCCAATCCATCGGCGCACGTGTCGCAACTCTCCGTGGGCACGGCCTTGCCTTGTTGCCACGACAGATAGTAGGAAGGTGCACGCTCGGCTTGCACGCCCACAACTTTCACGCCAGGCGCGCGCTGCTTTAATGCCCCGCCAATGCCGCGAATCAACGCCGTATCTCCCATCGGCACGATCACCGTCCTTATCGCGGGCAATTGTTCCAGAAGCTCTATCGCAATCGTTGCAGGCCCAGCTGGAAGATCTGCATCGGTGGCGTCATTCAAGAAATACACGCCAGGCCGCTGGGCGTATTCCTGCGCCATTTGAAACGCGGCGGCAAGGTCAATGCCTCCCGCTTCCATGATCCCTGCCCCCAGCCGTTCAATGCTTTTGCGCTTCACCTCATTGCAGTTCTGTGGCAAGAAAATAGTGGCGGGCACACCCAGTAATTTCGCGGCATAGGCCACTGCCGCGCCATGATTGCCGGTACTGGAAGCAATCACTTCCGTGACGGGCCGGCGTTTCAGCGTGCAGGCCAGCGCGAAAAGAGCCCCGCGCGGCTTGAACGAGCCCGTCGGCAGTACCGTTTCGTTCTTCAGGTAAACCTGAGCGCCTTCACTCCCCAGAGTTCTTGTCCTGATCAGCGGCGTCGGCCCAAAATATTCCAGCAGGAGTTCTTGCGCTTCGCGGATGGCAGAATATCGCGGAGAAATGGGCATAGCTCGAAACTTTCTCGCAGGCCGGGGATTTACCCACGCAACGCAAGATGGTACTTTGCCGCTTTTCTTTATTCCAGACCCTGGCCGTCAACCGCCAAATTCTCAAAGCCTCATTCGCCGCTCTTCGCGTCGCTCCGTGCCATCACAGCTCGCGCCGGCCCTCCATGGCTTTCAGCATGGTGACCTCGTCGGCATATTCCAGGTCCGCGCCCACGGGAATGCCCACGCCGATGCGCGTCACGCGCACACCCAGGGGCTTCAGCAATTTGGATAGATAGATGGCGGTCGCTTCGCCTTCCGCGGTGGGATTCGTGGCGATAATAATCTCCTCGACCGTGCCGCCCTTCAGCCGCTCGATCAGGCTTTTGATGTGGAGCTGGTCTGGCCCGCGTCCCTGCAGCGGTGAGAGCGAGCCGCCCAATACGTGATACATCCCGCTATACGTCCGCGTTTTCTCGATGGCCAGAATGTTATGCGCTTCTTCCACCACGCAAATGGTGCTCTTATTCCGCGTCGGTCCCACGCAATACAGGCACGGGTCGGTATCCGTGATGTTGTAGCAGACTGTGCATGTACGAATTTTTTCCTTGGCGTCGCGAATGGCTTCCGCCAGCGCTAACGCCTCTTCCGGCGTGGCCCGCAATAGATGGAATGCCAAGCGTTGCGCGGTCTTCTGCCCGATGCCGGGCAGGTGCTTCAGTTCGTCAATCAGTCTTTCCACAGGAGGGGCAAAATCAGGCATGTTCCTTGTGTAGCACAGGCATAGTAGCCGAAGCAAACCCACAGCCGTTTCTGGGGTATCCTTTTAGTAGGCCCCCTCATCTAATTCGCAAGCAAGGTCGTGTTTAGAGGATATGGCTTATCTACTTGACGGAATCCGCTCTCCAGCGGACGTGAAGCAACTCAACTTCTCGCAACTCGAGCAGCTTGCCGCGGAAATCCGCGATGAACTCATCACTGTTCTGGCGAAAAACGGCGGACACCTTGGCCCGAATCTCGGCGTTGTGGAACTTACCATCGCCATGCACTACGTCTTCAACACTCCCGAGGACCATTTTGTATTCGACGTCAGCCATCAGGCTTACGTGCACAAATTGTTGACCGGGCGCCGCGACCTCTTTCACACCATTCGTACGCCCGGCGGCTTGAACGGCTTCATGCTGCGCACGGAAAGCGAGCATGATTGTTATGGCGCGGGCCATGCAGGCACGGCGCTCTCCGCGGCACTGGGCATGGCCGTGGCGCGGGATAAACAGGGCGGCCGCGAGCACGTCGTTGCCCTGGCGGGAGATGCGGCATTCACGTGTGGAATTACCTTCGAAGCGCTGAACAATATTGCGCATCACACGGAAAAGCTGTTGGTCATCCTGAACGACAACGAATGGTCCATCGACAAAAATGTCGGCGCCGTCGCCGCTTATCTGAATAGGATCGTCACCCATCCTCAGTTCGAGGCCCTGCACGGCCACGCCGGTAAATTCGTGAAAATGATTGGGGGACAAAGCGCCTTCCGCATGGCCAAAAAAGCCGAAGAAGCCGCGAAGAGCATGCTGCTGCCCAGCGTCATTTTCGAGGAACTTGGCCTGAAGTATTACGGGCCCGTCGATGGCCACGACATACCCACGTTGATCCATACCCTTGAATCGTTGAAGCGCCAGAAGCGGCCTACGCTGCTGCATGTGTTGACCACGAAAGGGAAGGGCTTCGAGCCGGCCATGCGCAAGCAGAAAAAATTCCACGGCCTCGGCCCTTACGATCCGGAAACGGGCGAAACGCAACCCTCCGGCAAACCTACCTACTCCGAAGTTTTTGCCGAGACGCTGAACAAACTGGCGGATCGCGACCCCCACATCGTGGCTATCACCGCGGCCATGCCGAATGGCACCATGCTCGACCGCTTTCAAGCCCGCCATCCCGGAAAATATTTCGATGTGGGCATCGCCGAAGAACACGCCGTGGTCTTTGCTGCCGGCCTCGCCACCAAGGGCTTGAAGCCGGTTGTGGCCATTTATTCCACATTCCTGCAGCGCGCCTTTGATCCCGTCGTTCACGACATCTGCTTGCAAAATCTTCCCGTCGTTTTCTGCATGGACCGTGGCAGCCTTTCCAGTGACGATGGCCCCACCCATCATGGCCTGTTCGACATCAGTTATCTCCGCGGCATCCCCAATATCGTGCACATGTCCCCGAAGGACGAAGACGAGCTTGCAGACATGCTCTACACTGCAACCCTGCACGATGGGCCGATCGCCATCCGCTATCCGCGCGGCGCCGGGCTGGGCGTCGAGCTGAAGCCATTTCCCAAGGCCATCGCCATCGGCAAGGCGGAAATTCTGTGTTATTCCGAAAATGATCGGGTGGCCATCTTTGCTTTGGGCGCCATGGTGCCGCTGGCGGAAGAGGTTGCCGCGCAACTCGAGAAGCAGGATGTGAGCGCGGCGGTGATCAACGCGCGCTTCAGCAAGCCGTTCGATACCCAGACGCTGGAGTTTTTTGCCCGGAATGTGGACGTCATTCTTACGCTGGAAGACCACGCCTTAATGGGAGGCTTTGGCAGCGTGGTGCTCGAGGAACTCAACAACCTTGGCATTCATAAGCCGGTCGAACGCATGGGCTGGCCCGACCAGTTCATCGAACATGGCAAGCCCGAACAATTGCGCGCGAAATATGGCCTTACAGTCGAGGCCGCGCTCGATAAATTGCGCCCGCACCTGCAACTCCGCGAAGCGCTCCGCGCCCCCATTCCATTCCGCGCCGCTTCCCACTAGTGTTATGCGCACCATCAACGTGGAACATTTTTCGCGATAAATTTGACACTCCGCGCGACGCCAAGTAAGGTTCCCTAAGATAGATTGGTCACCATTCTTTAAGGAGCAACTCATGAGTTCCTTCCACCACTCTGCTGCCCAATCCCATCGCGTGCTCCTGTTTCTTTGTGCCGCGCTGCTTGTTTTTCCCGCGTTTCTTCACGCGCAAGCCAAGCCCGATACACCTCCCGCGTACGACGTCAAGGCGCACTACACCAAGTATGAATTCCGCATCCCCATGCGCGATGGTGTGAAGCTTTTCACGGCTGTTTATGTTCCGAAAGACACCACGCAGGCGTATCCCTTCCTCATCAATCGCACGCCATACAGCGTCGCTCCTTATGGCCCGGATCACTATCGCAGGTCGCTGGGGCCCAGCGAAAGCTTTGAGCGCGATGGTTTCATCTTCGTGTATCAGGATGCTCGTGGCCGCTTCCTTTCTGAAGGCGATTTCGTGGAAGTCACGCCATACAAGGAAATCAAGAAGTCCGCGAAGGACGTGGATGAAAGCACTGATTGCTACGACACCATCGAGTGGCTGCTGCACAACGTTCCCAACAATAATGGCAAGGCAGGCATCTATGGCATTTCCTACGATGGCTTTTACACCGCCGCTAGCATCATCAATTCGCATCCCGCACTGAAAGCAGCGTCGCCTCAGGCGCCGGTCGCGGACCTTTATATGGGCGACGACGCCTACCACAACGGGGCATTCATGCTGGAAGCGAATTTCGGCTTTTATGCGGTTTTCAGGCCACGCGCCGAAATCGCACCCGCGCCGGAAGAATGGCCGCACTTCGATTACGGCACGGCCGATGGCTACGATTTCTATCTTCAGGCAGGCACGCTGGCCAACCTCAGGGATCGCTACCTGAAAGGCTTCAGCATTTATTGGGACGACCAGGTCAAACATTCCAACTACGACGATTGGTGGAAGGCGCGGAACATTTCCGCGTTCATGAAGAACGTGCACTGCGCCGTTCTGGCGGTTGGTGGATGGTTCGACGCGGAAGACCTCGTTGGCCCGGGAAAAGTTTTCCAGGCCGTCGCGAAGTTCAATCCCGGCACTCCGGACACGCTCGTGATGGGGCCGTGGGTGCATGGCGGCTGGGCGCATGGAGATGGCGATCATCTTGGTGACGTCAACTTCGCCAGTAAGAATTCACCGTTCTTCAATGACAGCGTTCTGTTGCCTTTTTTCCGCCAATATCTGAAGGGTGAAGGCAACGCCAATCTGCCGCGCGCGTTCATGTTTGAGACGGGCACGAATGTTTGGCAACGCTACGATTCCTGGCCGCCGAAAAATGCCGAACCTCGCTCGCTCTATCTGCATTCGGGCGGTCAGCTTTCCTTTGACCCGCCCACGGTATCCAGCAGCAGTTTTGATGAGTATGTCAGCGATCCCGCGCATCCCGTGCCGTTCGTGAATTTTCCTTCGCTTGGCGTGCCGCAAACTTATATGGACGCCGACCAGCGATTCGCCGCCAAGCGCCCCGATGTGTTGGTGTATCAGACCGCGCCGCTTGATGAGGACATCACCGTCTCAGGCGCCGTCTCGCCACATCTGTGGGTTTCCACCTCGGGCACCGATTCCGATTACGTCGTGAAGCTCATCGACGTTTATCCCAACGATTTTCCGAATCCCGATCCCAACCCAAAGGAAGTGAAGATGGGCGGCTACGAGCAACTCGTGCGGGGAGAACCCTTCCGTGGGAAATTCCGAAATAGTTTTGAGAAACCGGAGTCCTTTGTGCCTGGACAGCCCACTGCGCTCAATTTTTCTTTGCCGGACATCAACCACACGTTTCGCCGCGGCCATCGCATCATGGCGCAGATCCAGAGCACTTGGTTTCCGCTGGTGGACCGCAACCCGCAAAAATTCGTGAATATCCCGGATGCCACCGAGGCGGATTTCCAGAAGGCCACCGAGCGCGTGTATCACTCAAAGTCCAACGCCTCCGCGCTCGTTCTTCCCGTCCTGCACTAGTACGTCATGGAAATGAATTGTCATCCCGAGCGGAGCGAGGGATCTGATTTTCGCGGGATTCAGTTCTGAGGGGAAGGGAATTCGTTTACTGGTTTCTGTAGCAGTAGCTAGAACAATCCGGGAATCTTCAAACCCGCCATGCCGGGTATTCCGCCCGCCAGGCTCTTCATCTGGTTGGCCAACTCTTCATCCACGCGCCGCGCGGCTTCATTGACCGCGGCACGCACCAAATCCTGCAGCATCTCCTGATCCTTGCTCGCAAACACTTCCGGTTCGATTCTTACGTCCAGCACCTGCTTCTGGCCGTTCATCTTCACCGTGACCATCCCGCCGCCTGCGGATGCCTCCACCGCGACGGAATTCACTTGCCGCTGCAAGTCTTCCTGCACCTGCCGCAGCCGCGAAAGCATCTGTTGGAGAGCGTTGACTTCCATAATTTTAAAGCCTCACTTTTCAGTGCGACTTCACTCCTCTTCGCGCCGCCGCACTTCGGAAATCCTTCCCCCGAAACGCTGCAGCATGGATTTCACCATCGGGTCGTTCTCAAACTGCGCGCGCATTTCCTGCGTCGCCGATGCCGCGCGTGTCGAAACGGAAGCATTCGCCGCACCAGTTTCGAGTCTAGCACAGACGCGCACCGTGCGCCCTAGTACCTTGCTCGATGCGGCACGAATCTTTTCCAACGTGCCGCGCCCTTCGATTAATCCCGCGAACGTGCTCTTCTCCGGCGGAAAACAAATGCGCAATTCTCCGCCTTCCAGTTCCCAGCGCGACGCGTGCTCCAGCAATTCCGCGATAAATTTCTGCTGTGCCTGAATTGTGCTTTTGATTTCGGCCACTTGTTCCACGGTCAGCCCCGCCACAGCCAATTCGCTCGCTGAAGTTTTGATGGGCTCGGGCGAGGGAATGGATGTCTTTTCGTTCGTCGCGGCAACCGCGCTTGCTTGCTTCGCAAATTCCGAGGTGCGCGCCGGTGCTGCTGCGGCCCCAATGCCCCCTGTGCCCCACGCGCTTGCGGCCATCGGTTTCGTTTCTGTTTGCGGCGAGAATGCGCTTGCCGACGCGGAGCGCGAGGAAACTGGCGGAGTCGCGGGGCCAGATCCTGTGCTCCGCGGCGGCGCTCCACCTTGCGAACCGCCGCCTGCGCCGCCGCGCGCTTGCGACAGCAATTCCTCAAGCGGAGCGAGCCGCGCCGCGTTCACCATGCGCAGCAATCCCATTTCCAGGTGCACACGCGGATCGGACTTGTGCCGCAAATCGTTTTCCGTCTGCAGTAGAATTTGGAAATAGCGCGTCAGGTCTTCTTCGCTGAACAGCGCCGCGGCTTTCGCCAGCCCCGGCCGCTGCTCCGGCGTGGCGGCAATTAAATCCGAATCCGCGCCGCACACGCGCGCAATCAGCAGGTTGCGCATGTGCCGAATCGCTTCGCGGCAGAAGTGTTGCAGGTTGCGCCCTTCTTTCTGGAACGTGTGTACAAGGCCCAACGCGCGTTCTGCCGATTGCTCGGCGATGGCTTGCACAAGTTCATTCAAGGCATCTTCAGGTACAACACCGAGAAGATTGCGCACTGGTTCGTCTTTGATGTCGTCGCCGCAATACGCGCGAGTCTGCTCCAGCAGCGAAAGCGCGTCGCGCATGCTGCCTTCTGCCATACGCGCCATCACGGAAAGCGCGCCGTCGTCAATCTTCAATCCTTCTTTTTCCGCGATGTATTTCAACCGGCTGGTGATTTCGTTAAACGTCAGCGCGCGAAAATGAAAATGCTGCGAGCGCGAGCGGATGGTTTCTTCCAGATCTTCGGGCTGCGTCGTGGCCATCACGAAAATGACGCGTTCCGGCGGCTCTTCCAGCGTTTTCAGCAGCGCGTTGGACGCTTCGCCCGTCAGCATGTGCGCTTCGTCCAGGATGACCACCTTGCTGCGCGAAGCGGCCGGGGCGTACCGCACCATCTCGCGCAACTCGCGAATCTGGTCAATGCCGCGATTCGAAGCCGCGTCAATTTCAATAACATCGAGCGAAGAGCCCGCGGCAATCTCCTTGCACGAATCGCATTCGCCGCAAGGTTCCGCCGTCGGCCCGTGCACGCAATTCAGCGCCTTAGCCAGGATGCGCGCCGCCGTGGTTTTTCCCACACCGCGCGCCCCGCTGAAGATGTACGCGTGTGCCACGCGATTCATCTTGATCGCATTGGCCAGCGTTTCCGTCACATGTTCTTGCCCAACAAGGTCCGCGAATTTCTGCGGCCGCCATTTTCGCGCAATCACTTGGTATGTCATACGTGCCTGGGTGCCCCATCCTCTGCGGTTTTTGCAAAGGGTGGGTTCATTTTCGGCGTCCGCTCCGAAAAAGTCAAAACTCTTTGCGGCGTCGAGGCTCGGTTACCGCCTTAATGACGTGTCCGTCTCAGTCGGGGTTGTTGAGAATGGCTGCGGGATATCAGCGATCAAATGTCAGCGATCAGGAAGCATAGACTTTTGAACACGGAAGGGCCTTCGCCCCTGAAGAAACTTTGTTTAGTTCTCATTGGAGATCTACTGAGGGAGGAAGCCAACCGCTTCCTGATCGCCGGTCGCTGATCTCCGGTCGCCACCATTATGTCGTATTGTAAACAGGCAGGAATGCAGCGAAGCCAACCGAATCCTGATAACTGATATCTGATCGCTGATATCTGTCTTCAAACCGAGGAACTTCGGGATCTCCGCGGCACACTCGGCTTACCCGGTACCGTTGCTCCCTTCCGGGCCTGGCGGGGTTCGCGGGACCTCGTTGCACAGAGCCCGAAGTTCCACGCTCCGGCAGTCCCGCTGTGCGAGACTGCTCTTACAGCTTAACACAACCCTTTTGCGTTCCTCTCCCGCCCTGCACGGCAGGCCCTGCTTCCAGCTATACTCCAATGACCGGAACGAAATGCCCGCCACGACTATTTCTCGTAAGCGCAAAGCCAAACCACCGGTCACGCGGTTGCCGCAGAGTGCGGCTTAACAAAGGACACTTCGCACAATGAAAGACCTTGCTCAGCTTCAGCCACTCAACATCATGCAACTCCATCAACAAGTCCGCGAAAGCTATGCTGCCTTCAAGGCCAAAAGCCTGAAGCTCAACCTCACGCGCGGAAAACCCTCCTCCGCTCAACTCGATCTGAGCGCCGAGTTGCTTTCGTTGCCTGGCACCGCCGATTACATAGCCGAAGACGGGATAGACTGCCGGAACTACGGCGGTCTGCAGGGGCTCGCGGAAGCGCGCCGATTATTTTCCGGCATGCTGGGAGCGCAGCCAGAACAGGTGGTTGTCGCCAATAATTCCAGCCTCGCGTTGATGCATGACACGGTTGTCTACTCCTTGCTCAAAGGGACCTGCGACGGCGGTTCGCCTTGGTCCAAGCAGGGTGAGATTGCCTTTCTGTGCCCCGTGCCGGGCTATGACCGCCATTTCAAAATCTGCGAGGATTTTGGCATCCGCATGATCCCCGTGGGACTCGCCGAGAGTGGCCCGGACATGAACCAGGTGGAAAAACTTGTGGCGCAGGACCCTTCGATCAAGGGCATGTGGTGCGTTCCCAAGTACAGCAATCCCACCGGCGCAGTGTACTCCGATGCGGTCATCGAGCGTCTGGCGGCAATGCACACGGCGGCGCCGGACTTCCGGCTCTATTGGGACAACGCCTACGCCGTGCATCACTTGACGGACGAGCGCGTCGCCATCGCCAACATTATCGAACTCTGTGTTCGCCATGCCCATCCCAACCGTCCGTTGGTTTTCGGGTCAACTTCAAAGATCACGTTTGGCGGCGCCGGGCTGACCCTGTTTGCCTCGTCGAAGAACAACGTAAACTGGCTCCTCACACGATTGGCCACGCGCACGATTGGGCCGGACAAAATCAATCAATTGCGTCACGTCCGCTTTCTGAAAAATGAGGCGGGCATCCTGCAGTTGATGGATCGCCATAGATTCATCATCGCGCCCAAATTCAAAAAGGTGCTCGACATCTTTGACGATGAAATTTCCGGCATTCCCGATGTAACGTGGACCCGGCCGAAGGGCGGCTACTTTATCAGCCTCGATGTTCCCCAAGGCTGCGCGCGGCGCGTCGTCGCCCTCGCCAAGGAACTCGGCGTCGAACTCACCCCCGCCGGAGCCACTCATCCCCACGGAATCGACCCCGACGATCGTACGATTCGTATCGCTCCCACATTCCCGGAATTGCCCGAAGTAGCGAAAGCCGCCGAGGGCGTGGCCGTCTGCGTCCGCCTCGCTGTTCTCGAGAAATTGTCCCAGCACGCTTAGGCGTGACCGCTGGTGGGCGCCGCACCGGAACAATTCAACGGGAAGATTGGCCGCAAACCCCATTGTCTGCGGCCCGCGTTTGACGGTAAACTAAGGCTCCAGCCTGAATAAACCCCCATGGAGGAATGGATGACTGTTTCATGGCCACGCGGCCTCAATCTGCTTTTGGTAACCGGGCTGAGCACTCTCATGGCGTTTCCTCAGGGAGCCATCGCGCAAGATCATGTGGTTTCCCCTGCGGAAATCAAAAAAGACCTGCAAACGGCAACCGCCGATAGGATAAAGCAACTTGCACAGGTTGACAATCTACTGACCACGCGCGAAGCCAGAAAAGCGCTCTCTGACGCGCACATTGATTACCAACAAGTGCACAATGCCGTGCAATCGCTCAGCGATGAAGACCTAGCAAAAGTCGCGGCGAAAGCGGATCAGGCACAGAAGGACTTTGCCGCGGGTGATCTCTCGGACCGCGACCTGATTCTCATCATTTTGGCGGTGGCCGTGCTCGTGCTGATCATTGTGGCTGTGCGATGAAGCCGTGAAGTTCGCGGTGATCTTTGCTTGTCTGGGAATGTGCATTGCCGGCGATGGGTTGGTCCTGGCCGCCCATGCGCCGGCGATCTGGGTTGATGTGCCCTTCGTTTCCCAGACGAAAGAAGGTTGCGGTTCCGCGGCCATTTCCATGGTGCTGCAATATTGGGCAAAGCAATCGGGAGAGCCGGCCTCGCCCCAAATGAATGCGGCAAAGATTCAGAATTTGCTTTACTCTCCCCGGCAAAAAGGGATTCCCGCCAGCGCCATGGAGAAATTCTTCCGGGACCAGGGATACCGCGCGTTCGCCTTTCACGGCGAGTGGGGCGACCTGCAGCACCACTTGCAACAGGGAAGGCCGCTCATCGTTTGCTTAAAGGAGAGCGGCCCGCGGGGTCCGCTGCACTACAGCGTGGTGGTCGGCCTGGACCCGGAGCGCGAATTCGTTTTTCTGAATGATCCATCGGCCGGGAAAATGCTGCGCATCTCGCGCGAGGGATTCCAATCGGAATGGGATTCGGCAAAAAACTGGACGCTGCTGGCCGTGCCCGGAGAACAAAAGTAGCAGCGCTTGCACTTCTCATCGTTTTTGGCGCGAGGGCTGCGTTTCCGGAGGACCAACCGCTGCAGGAAAAAATCCTCGCGGTCAAGGTGCTCTACGACGGCAAGCACTGGGAAGAAGTCCTCGCCGCCACGCACGATGCGCCCCCTACACCCGGGGATTTCGGCCTTTAT
The DNA here is from genome assembly GCA_963702915.1 of Candidatus Acidiferrales bacterium. Classification (GTDB taxonomy): domain Bacteria; phylum Acidobacteriota; class Terriglobia; order Acidiferrales; family UBA7541; genus Acidiferrum. Next base: position 2,006,457 of record OY969770.1, on the reverse strand, counting down.
CGCGGCCTGGCGCTCGCACGCCTGGAGCGCTGGGACGAGGCGCAAAGAGTATTTGAAGCCACTCTGGCGTGCAACCCCGGTGACACGCGCATCCTGACGGAGCTTGCGGGCCTTGCCTATCGCAAGAAACTGTTTAAAGTTGCCAAGCATGATTTGCACCGTGTCCTGGCCGCTGAACCCACGGATGCTTACGCCAACAATTTTCTGGCCTCCATTTACGATCTTGAGGGCAACCTGGAAGCCGCGCTGAAGTATTGGAACCGCATCGGCAAGCCGCAACTTTCCGATCTGTCGTTTCAGCCGCAACCGCCCATCAAGCCCATTCTGCTGGACCGCGCTTTCCAGTTTTCTCGCGGCGGCGTATGGACAAGCAATGATTTCCTGACCACTACAGCGCGGCTGCAGAGCCTCGACACTTTCCAAGTCCAGCGGTTCGACTTGGAGGCCAACGCGGATGACACGTTTAACTTGGTCTTTCAATCCTCAGAAAAACCAAGCTGGCAAGATTCGCCATGGATCGCAGCGGCGAACTCTATCAGCGGCCTCCCCTACCAGACGGTTTACGCGGAATTCCCACGGCTCACTCGGGGTGCCTGGCAATGGAATTCATCGTTTCGCTGGGACGACCAGAAAAGGCTTGTCACCTCGGAGCTTGCCGGGCCGCTCAAAGACAATCCCGCGTGGCGCTATCGCGTGTACTTCGATGCGCGCAATGAAAACTGGAATTTGACGAACAGCCTGCAGCCTGCCGTGCCGGCTCCGGCAGCGGTGAACCTCGAGAAGGTCTCAGCCGGCATCGAAATCCAGTCCATCGTGAACGGGCGCTGGAATTGGAACGCGGGAGTGAACTATTCCTACCGGACAATGCGCAATCCGCTGGGATTCTCTACGGCCACCGCGCCGTTCTTTGCCAGCGGCTCGAATCTGGGCCTGCGTGGAAGCGTATCGCGGGAGTTGTTGCGCTTTCCGGAAAGAAGATTCACGCTGCAGGCGAAAGCGAGCGGCGAAGCGGGCACGTTTTTCGCCAAGCCGCTGGGACGCTATGAACGGTTGCAGGGTGACTTGAATTCGCGGTGGCTTCCAAAAGCGCGTGGCGATGATTACGAGGTGCAGGCCAGGCTGCGTTCCAGCGGAACTTTTGGTGATGTGCCCTTCGACGAGTTCTACGTTTTGGGATTCGACCGCGACACGGATTTGTGGATGCGCGGCCACCCGGGCCTGCTTTCCGGACAAAAGGGAAATGCTCCCCTCGGACGAGAGTATGTGTTGGCGAACACGGAGCTCGACAAGATCGTCTATACCGCGCCATTTATGACCTTCCGTCTCGGCCCCTTTCTGGACACCGGGAAGGCCTACGACCCTTCCGGATATTTCGGTTCACCGAAATGGATGTGGGATACCGGCGCGCAAGTCAAAATCCGCGTGTTGGGTTCCTTTGAATTTGTCCTCGGCTATGGCAAGGACCTTCGCTCTGGAAGGAATTCCTTCTTCACCACCGTTCTCCACTAAGCTGGGGGTGCGAAGCTCCAACTTCTGATTGCCTTGCTACGTCGTCTTCGCTTTTGGAAAGGCGTGACGTTCCTCGCTTCCCTCGCATGTCGCATCGAGCTCTTAGTGACGATAAGCGACCGGTGTTATTCCTGAACATCTTGGGGATGCACCGCAGCGCAGCCGGAGAAACGGCTGAAGTCAGCCTCGTTCAGTGTCAGGATGTGGGCAACTCCATGAACTACCATAGCCGCAGCTAACCGGGCATCATGCACCTGAACCCCATATACGCTATGCTCCAAGACGATTCTTCTCCATTCCCAGTAAACAGCCTCGTTATCTGGCAACAAGAGCATGCCAGCCTCAATTGCGCGCACCTCCTGCTCCGCCTCCAGAACAGTCAATCCCAGACCATTGCGATCAACAGGCCGTGTCATGGCGTTCCAAAGCTCCGCGATATTCTGGTGTGTGTAGAATAGAGTCGCACCCTGTTCCAGCAGGCGAGCCACAGCAGTTGCTACAATCTTGTGCTGTGAATCGCCGCGTCGCGTGAGCCGCAACAGAATGTTCGTATCAACCAGACACGAAACAAGTGCCATCTAGTCGTGTTCCTGATAAATCCATTCGCGGGAGATTTTCTCGGGCAAGGGTGGAATTTTCTCGGAAAACTGCGCCAGCGACTCCAACCACGATTGGATCTGTTCCGGGCTGCGGGGTGGTTCAACTTCCGATGTTGGCGCCGCAAAGATTTGCGCCAGGAGTTCTTCGAGGTAAGCCTCCAACCGAAGTCCGCGCGCCTTGGCTCGCGCAGCAATCTCATTGGGGATTTTGACGGTCACTTCCATGCGCTAAATGTAGCATGAATCTCGCCCAACATGTTGCTCGGCGCCTCTGGCTCCCCGCCTTGCCAAACACAACACATTGCCAAAACATCTTGCCGCATGCCCCATCGTGTGAACTACACTACATCTCGGTTGGAGTTCCTCCCCAACCGCCTTGTGCCTGTTCGCAGCAGGCGCTGGGTCCGCGCGCCAGCGCAGCGTCCCATTCGCGGGACATCCCCACGTTACGGGGACATCACACCTGCACACACCGTGCAGGCAGGAGGATTTGCATGAAAGCCGTAGTATCTCTTCTTTTGGTGTTTGCCCTTGTGTGCTCCGCGGCGCCACCCACCTACGCCGAGCCGCGCCAGGTCCTGCAGGGCACGGAAATCCATCTCACGCTGATCAATGGCATCAACTCCGCCAGCGCCCGGGAAGGCGATCCCTTCATCGCGGTTCTGGCCCAACCCGTCGCGTTCGATAGCCGTATCGTCCTTCCCGCAGGCACGCGCGTGCATGGCGTGATCGGCACCATTCAGCGTCCCAAACAGTTTGCGATGTTTCGCGGCCAGGCCTACATGAACCTCACGTTCAAGAGCATTGAAATTGATAGCCGTCTCATTCCGGTGCAGATGAGCCTGCTGGCCATCGGGCAGCCGCGCGTCAATTCGGACAGCAAGCGCCGCCACGACGTGAAAATCGTCGAAGGCGAAGTAGTCGAAGCGAAGCATGATTATAAGGGTGACGCGGAAGGCATGGTCATCGGCGGAGGCGGCGGCTCTGTCGTCGGCCTGGTTTTCAGCAATTTAGCCCGCGGCGTGGGAATCGGCTTTGCCGCTGGAGCCATTTACGTTGTCGCGCGCAAGGGCAAGAACGTGGAACTCCCACCGCAGACGGGCATGCTGGCGCGGCTCGATAGCACAGTTACAGTGCCGTTCATCGCGGCGAGCAACGCCCCCACCGGCGGCACCACGAATTCCCGATAAAAGCAGAAACAATCCTCCTCAGAAATCGCCCGCTCGTGACAACACGCGCGGGCGATTTTTGTTGCGGAATGAGTGAGGCCGCGGCGGAATTACGGCGGACTGGCGGGAGGTGGGCGTCACGATTCCATCAGGGGAGAATCGCGACGCCCGTTGGGGGTTCTGGCTGGGCAATTCGTGGACTTTCCTTTGGGGGTGAGAATTGACTCGGAGAAACAATGAAGTCTGGCCGAAACCAGTCCACTTTGTTTTCGAGTCTTGGAGCTTAACTTCTTGACTTTGGAAGTGCAGGAGAGGGGCCAATGTGAGGATTTTCCAACTCGCTGCAAACTCTGTATTTACGTAAAGGCCTCTCGTAGCCTGCTTGCATCAGCACGGGAAGCCGTTCCATTCCGGGACAATATCCTCTGAAAATCCTAACGTCGCAGCTTTGCACAACGTTTCGTTTAACTCTTTTATTAGTCTTCTCCATTCACTTTTTTTATTCGCCGCATTGGTTTTTTGCGTCTGGCTCTCCGCCTTTTTCCAATTGACGCTCAATGGAACCCCGCGATACCTTTTATCCATCAAGGGACCGCATGCTTGGCAACAAACAAACCAAGAAATTCTATATCGCTCCATCTCAAGGAGATACATGTCCAACGAACTGCGTAACTTTCTAGCCCTCAGCTATGACGAGCTGGAAGATCTGAATTTGAAAGCGAAAGAGCAACGCAAGAAACGCATTCCCTTCGGCAAAATCCAGGAAGAACGCTTGAAGTACCTCACCGACGAAAAGCGCATTAAGGCTGTCACGGTCCTCTTTTCCGACCTCGAGGGCCGTCTCCACATGCTCGACTATGACAAAAAGTTCCTCATCAAGAGTTATGACAACCTTACCTTCGACGGCTCTTCCATTCGCGGTTTCACCGCGCAACGCGAAAGCGATCTGCGCCTGGGCATGGATTGGGCTTCCTTCTATTGGGGGCCGGCGGACATCTTCGGCGGCGGCAAAGTCCTCGTCTTCGGCGATGTCATCGACAAGGATGGCACCCCCTACAACGCCGATATCCGCGGCGTCCTCAAAGGTTATGCCGACTCGCTCTTCAAGAAAGAGGAATACACACTCAACGCCGCCAACGAAATCGAGGGCTTCCTTTTTAGGGGGCCAGACGCCGAACGCACGTACCACGAAACCGGAAAGTTCGAGTATGTCAACACCGGCGGCTACTACCACTCGCTGCCTGGCGATCCTCTGCGCACATTCATTGACACCACCGCCGAAGTGCAGCGTGCCATGGGCTTCCAGAATGAGAAGGACCACCCCGAAGTCGCGCCTTCGCAATTCGAGATCAACTATAGCTACACCGACGTGGTAGGCGCGGCCGACCAGATCCAGCTCTACAAATTGATCTGCCGCCAGGTCGCCAACAAAATGGGGCTCACGGCGAGTTTCCTGCCCAAGCCCGTCGTTGGCGTAAACGGCAGCGGCATGCACACCAACGTTTCCGTCAGCAAGGACAGCAAGAATCTCTTCTGGGATCCGAAGGGCGAAGAAAAACTCAGCAAGTTTGGCTGGGCCTTTGTCGATCGCGTTCTTACGCACGGCAACGATCTATGTCTTCTGATGAATTCGAGCGTCAACGCTTATCGCCGCCTGGATCCGCACTTTGAAGCCCCCAATCAGTTGAAAGCTTCGCCCGTGGATCGTGGCGCCATGATCCGCATTCCCATCGGCAACGAGCGCAGCATGCGCATTGAGTTTCGCGCCGTCGCGCCCGACGCCAATCCCTATCTCGTGATGCACTCGATTTTCAAAACCGGCCTCGAAGGAGAAACCGCGAAAATCAAGAACCTCCGCTCCGCGGAGCGTTACCTGCCGGACAACATTTATACGGCTATCGAGAACTTTGAAAAAGCCGAATGGACCAGCGAGTTGCTTGGCGCGGACGTCAAGGGCCGCTATGCCGACTTGAAGAGGGCTTCCGCGGATCGCTGTGCCCGCTCCCTCGGCACCGTCGTCAAAGCTCCCGAAGTCCAGTTCCACCACGAGGTCTACAACCAGTTCCTCTGGAACCTGTTCTAGACTTTAAGCTACAGAAAAAATTTGACTTCCAGTAAAGCCCCGTGCAAATGTGCAGAAACTGTACGGGCTTTGCTGTTGGAATCCGGGATTCGACTGCCAGGATGCGAATCGGGCCACCCTCCGCACTCATGACTTCGTCCCCGTGTCTTTCTCCGCCAACTTCCCCGCCAATTTCTCAGCCAACCACGAACGCCTGCGAGCATCAGCCGTCGCGTAAGCATTCGCGGCAGGAATGCGCAGTTCCACTTCCGTGCCAGCATCGAGGTCACTCCAAACCGTCAGCTTACCGCCCAGAAGTTTGGCGCGTTCGCGCATGCCGCGCATGCCGTAGTGTCCGGGACGCTCGCCTTCGTTCAGGAGCTTCGCGCCGATGCCTTTGCCATCATCCCGGACGCGCAGGCGAAACTGCCGTTCGTCATAGCGGATTTCGACTTCAATCTGGTGCGCCTGCGCGTGCTTGAAGGCGTTGCGCATGGCCTCGCCGGCAATCCGGTAGATTTCAGCTCGCAAAATCGGATGGAGGATGCGCGGCGTCCCTTCCACTTCCACATGAAACTCGGCAGCATTCGGATTGGTCTCGCCGCCCGAGAGTTCCTCTCCCAAAGTCTTGATCGCCAATGCGAGATCGTTGGTCTCGACCGTGGTAGGGCGCAGGCCTTGTATGGCATCGCGGCCCTCGGTGATCGCTAGCGCCGCCTGATCGATGGCGCTATCGAGTTTTTGTTTGGGTTCGCCCGCTGGGACCAGGTTGGAAACCGCTTGGAACTGCAGCAGCAATCCGTGAAAACTTTGCAGCAGCGTATCGTGTAAATCCCGCGCGATGCGTGTCCGCTCGTTGACGCGCTCTTCCAGGCGTATGTTGAACTGCCGCGCCAGTTGACGCAGCCGGAGTTGATAAACCGCCCAAATCAATAGCAGAAAAGCGGCTACGCAGGACACTCGGAAGAACGTGGTTTGATACCACGCCGGGTCGATGGAGAAATCCAGGAATGCGCCCGCCTCGTTCCACACGCCGCTGTTATTGCAAGCCATCACGCGGAAGCGGTACTTGCGTGGAGCAAGATTGGTATAGAACGCTTGCCGCCGCGTGCCAGCTTCCTGCCAATCGCGATCCCAGCCTTCCAGCTTGTAGCGAAAAAGGACGTTTTCCGGCGCCACCAGACTAAGCGCGGCGTAATCAATCGCCAGATCGCGCACCAGCGGCGGGAGCCTCGGGGGCGAGGAGGATGCATCGCCGGACAAGTTCTGCCAGTAGGTTTTGTGGTCAGCGATGACTTGCTCGATGTGCACCGGGGGCGGAAGCTTGTTGAGGTGAAGGTCACGCGGATCGATGACACTGACGCCATCGAGGGGCAGAAACCACAACTTTCCGTCCTTTGCTCTGGTAACGCGGGGATTGTAGCCGTAATTGCCGGCATGGCTTCTGACTCCGTCGGAAGTACCGAACACAGTCGCCTGGATCGACCGGTTCGGATCGCGGGCCCACGCATCCAACTCCGTCTTGGGAATGCGCACCAAGCCGCAGGCCATGTTTAGCCAAACCGAGTGGACATCGTCATCAATCATCCAGTCAGCAGAATCACAGGGCAATCCGTTCCGGCTGGTAAGTGTGCTAATGCGGTCGTTCTTCAGTCGACTCAGCCCACCCTCGGTCGCAGCCCATAGCGTACCGTCTGCGTCGAGCTCAAGGCTGTTGACGCGGCCTTCGCCGAGGCCCTCGGCGCTTGTGTACGAGACACGGATCTCACCGTCTTTGAGAAACGCGACTCCACCCAGCCAAGATCCAAGCCATATTCCGCCCGCCCCGGGATCGGGGATTATCGTTGTGGGCGGGGACTGACCTCCCAGCTTGGCCCAAGGGATCCGTTCGATGCCGTTCCCAGCAAACAAGTGAAAAAGGCCGCGATCTTTATGACTGACCCAAAAATTCCGGGACGGTCCTCGGCGATGCAATGGATCTCTCCGCCGGCGGGCACCGCGCTCACGGGAACGAAGCGGCCATTTTCGAAGTAAGCCAAACCGAACGGCGTGGCGGACACCCAAATTCGCCCGCGATCGTCCTGAAAGAGGGACTGCACCCAATCCCCCGGTAATCCCCGATCGATAATCTCGCGAACCGGCCCTCGGGAGCGCGACTGGCTCATCGTTCCAAGTGGGCTGGGTTTTTCTTCCCGGTTCGCGCGGGCGCTCAAGGCTGGTGGTCCTTTGCGGAAGACTGTAAACTCCCCGTTATTCCATCTGTTCAAGCCATCACGAGTACCAAGCCAAACGCTGCCATCCCGGGCCGCTAAAACGGACTGTACGTTGGCATCAGACAAACCCTGCTTCACTGAGATGGTACTGACGGCGTAGTCGCGAAAGCGGTCAAGGCCACCATTCGTCGCAACCCAAATATTGCCTTCCCTATCCTCAAAGATCCTTTCGATCGAGTCCCCAGAGAGACCGTCAGACTCTGCAAACAGGTCCGTTTTTCCCTGGTGCACATGCAAAAGCCCGCCCTCGAGAGTACCAATCCACAAAGCGCTATCGCGATCCCGGAGCAGACGCGCGGGATCCGGGCGTAGTCCGCTACCTGGCGGGTAAGGCTGGAATTTTTCGTCAACCAGCTGTCTGATGCCGCCGCGCATCGCGACCAAAAGCGCGCCGTTGTCGCCTTCAATCAGAGTCTGGACTTGGTCCACCCAATCTGGAGCACGGTAGAATGTCGGAGGACCAGGCTTCCATCGCCAGACTCCAGCTGGCACCCCCACCCAAAGATTGGCCCTGCTATCTTCATAAAGAGCAAACACCCACTGACCGAGACTGCCGTCCTTTCCATAGCACTGGATGTTGCCATGTTGAATCTTGCAGAGTATTCCCGCTCCACTGGGAATTGCATTGCCGGTCGCCCATATGGTTCCTTCGTGATCCTCAAGAAGCGCCATAATATCTTTTCCGGCGGTCTCAAGATATTGAGTCAGTTTGCCGTCTTTCCAACTTGCGAGCCCTTTCGCCGTGCCAATCCAAACAGTCCCATCGCGCGCAGCGAGTAGGCCCCGGATGTCGGTGCTGGGGAGATGTTCACCTGGAGGCGGCGTCCAGGGAATGGTGCGAACTCCATCGAAGCGAAGCAAGCCGAATTCCGTGGCCAGCCAGAGATAACCGTCGGGCGTCTGAGCAATCGCGTGGATAGTGCCCTTGGTAAAGCCATCCCGTACTTTCCAGGCTGTGTGGGCATACTGGCTGACCTCGAGCGATGGGTCCAGCGCCAGAACGACAGGAGACCCGAGCAGGAAGATGAGCGTGCTAATCGTAATGAGCGCCAGCGCAGTTTTCATTTGCGAGGCCGACCGTTTAGCATTGAGCTTCTCCGGAAAAGTCTTACAGATATCATGCCAGAATTGAAAGAGCGAAGCTGCCCAGTGCGCTAACACCGAACGGTTTCTAAGCAACGACACCGCCATACGCCGAGTGCGTCCAGTACCCAGTGTAGAAAACCATGGCACTTAAGAAGGGCGCTTCAAGCGTGGGAAGGCGATGCCACCGATTCTTGGCAGCAACCTGCCATCTCTTCCCGGCGGGCGTTTCGCATTTCCACGCCTGCGTTCGCGGCGTTTATTTGTACTTGGTGGAGGGTGTCGTGGTCAGAAACTCCACGCCGCAGCGGTACAGCTTGCCGTTGGGAAAATCCGAAACGCTGGCGATGCGCGTGGGAACAAAGATGGCGGCTGCTTGCGGCGACCCCGGCGAGAAGGGCACAGCGATCCTCACCGGGATGTTCACCAGATAGAAATTCTTGGTTTTGAAGCTCATTCCTCCGCGCGACATATCAATGCAAGCCACGATGTCATCGCCAAAGGCTTCGCTGCGCACACACGCAAAATAGTTCACCTTGGCGCGCACGCGTTGCCGCCGCTCGAGAAGTGGCGCCGAAACGGGGGGTGGCGCTGAGTGAGGAGTTGGTAGCGGCTGTTGAAGTGGCTTCGCGGCAGGCGGCCCCGGCGGGGCTATGGGCTTGGCAGGCGCGGATGGCAATTCCAGAACAGCGACTGCCGCTGACGCCGGCGGACGCAATGCCCCAGACCTGAGCTCCGCGACCATCGGGCGCAGCGACGGCAGGTGCGTAGTCTGTTTCCACACAGTGGCCAGGCCGCAGTTGTCGCAATGGCGCACCAGCCCTCCGTGAATCGCGCACACATCAAATTCAAAATCGGCATTTTCTACGGTAAGGGGCGCATGGCAACCGCAGCACTCCAGGGAGAGAACCAGCGGATGTTCATCGGGCGGCGGGGGCAGCGGGAACTCGGCCTGCCAGAAGTCCAGCGCGTCATCTATAAAAGCTACACCATAGGTGTGTATCCCTTCGCTTTCCGCGATCTCGCCCACTACGCGGATTTCAGCTTCGCGGTTGGTCACCATCGAACGTAGAGTGAGTTCCTGCTCGGCAATCAGCTTTTTCGCGGAGACAATGCCCGCGCCGTGCAGGCTCAACACCACGGTTTTGGTGACTTCAGAGAAGATGCGGCCTTCGGAATCGCTGCCGAGCAGCAGGATGGGAACTTGTTTGGAAATGCGTCCGCTACGACGGGCCCTTTGGTCGGTCATCTTGGCAACCTGGGGAAGGGGCCAAGAGTTTTGCTGGTTTCATGATAGCCGAGGGAATCTGCCCGAGTCTATGAATTCAAGCAAGTGTTCCCTGGAAGGAACGGCGAGCGCGGCCCACAAACCAGCCAATCACGGGAATCGGATTACGATTCGCGCCTCAAGCAGCTCGCCTCTGGACTGACGGAACGCGCCCAAGTGGAAGCGGGAATAGGGCTAACTGTGCGGCGAATCGTGAATCATGCCGCAGCGCCGGTGCTATGGGCGTGGGGGCGGATGTCCAGGCCGTCGCGTTTCAGGTAGCGGTACAGGCTGGTGCGGCCAATGCCCAGAATCTGCGCGGCGCGCAAGCGGTTGCCGTTGCACATCTGCAGAACCTTCTGGATGTGGTGCTTACGGACTTCGTCCAGCGAAAGCGGATGCCACTCCTCATCGTTGGCCAGGCGCGTGTTGCGATGCTGCAGGTGCTCGGGCAGATCGCTGATGTCAATGAAATCGCCGGTGGCGGTGATACAAGCGGTGGAAATCACATTCTCTAATTCGCGGACGTTGCCGGGCCAGGGATGCTGCAGCAGCAGCGTTTGCGCCCGCCGCGTCAGCCCGGCAATGGTCTTGCCGTAGGCATCGTTGTACTTCTTCAGGAAAAACTGCACCAGCAGCGGAATATCTTCCAAGCGCTCGGCCAGCGATGGAATGCGGATCTGTATGGAACTCAAGCGGTAAAAGAGATCTTCGCGGAAGCGCCCGGTAAGAACTTCAGCCCGCAAGTCACGATTGGTGGCGGCGATCAATCGGACGTTCACCTGTTTGACTTCGGGGGAGCCGACCCGCTGAATCTCGCGGTTCTGTATGACGCGTAGTAGCTTGGCCTGCATGGGCAGGGAAGTTTCCCCCACTTCATCCAGGAACACCGTGCCCCCGTTGGCGTACTCGAACAAGCCCGGGCGGGTGTCCGTCGCACCCGTAAAAGCGCCGCGGACATGGCCGAACAATTGGCTTTCCAGCAGCGTATCCACCAGCGCGGAACAGTTGCACACGGCCATGCGTTGCTGGCTCACCGGGCTGATCTGATGGATGGCGCGGGCAACGAGCTCCTTGCCCGCGCCGGTGGGACCCACAAGCAAAACATTGGTGTAGTGGCGGGCTACCTTGCGAGTAAAGTCGAAAACCTCCAGCATGGCCGGACTTTTGCCAATGATGCCGTGGAATTCCAGGTCTTTCAGGAGTTGCTCCTCCAGCGCGCGGACGCGGCGCCGCTGATCGTACAGAGCCGCCACATCATCCAGCGTGCGCTTCAGGCGCACATGATCCACCGGTTTGGGAAGAAAATCGGTGGCGCCGCGGCGAATCGCTTCCAGCGCATTGTCCAGCGTGTAATCCGCGGTCATGACAATAATGTGCAGGCCGGGATCGCAGCGCAGCGCACGGTCCAAAAACTCAAAAGGCTCGGCATTCTGCAGATGAATGCTGGCCAGAACCAGGCGGCAGCGCCCGGAACGGATCAGGCGGAGTGCTTCCTCCGGGTCGCCCGTGGGGAGTGGCTCATAGCCGAAATCAGAAATCAGCCCAGAGAGCGAATCGCGCTCCTGGGGCTCGTCGTCAAAGACGCATGGGGTTAGTGAGGTGTGAAGGGTTGCGACTTCCACTGATTTGTAAGTTGCGTATGCCATGTACGAGGCAAAGGCAACAAGTGTGCCAAACCCGGCGCCGCATGTTTCGCGCTGGAGGATTCGCGCCTCCAAGCGCGAACAAAAAGGTCAGCAAGCATAAGTAGTGTGCAATGAATGAACTGCTGGTGTGCATCGCGGAGAAAATCAGGAAACCGGGAAATAATGCAGAGAGGGAAACATTAGAAAAAGACAGTAAATGTCTCCCAATTCGGGCCATTGTTCCAAAACGGCAGGGAATCCTAGTTGAGCGGAAAGCGATCGCGCTCGTGGCGTGGCAGTACTTGGTTCAAGCGGAATTCGTGTGAGCCCTGTGCATCGCAGCCGATGAATTCGGTTTCATAAGCGATGGGGAAATAAGGCTGAAGAGAAGTTTGTTGGAGCGTGCGTACGAAGACCAGGGCACCCTTGGCGAGCATGCGTTTCAGCGAGATGTGTTTGCCCGCAAAATCGTCCCAGGAGAGTTCGGATAATTCCACGAAAAAAATTTCATCTTCGTCCCAGCCGGAGACTTCCACATGGGAACTGCTGGCAATGGGCAATGTTTCCGAAAGCAAGGGATTTCCTCCGGTGAAAAGAAGAGCAGTTGTTTTGCCAGGGAAAAAGAAGGCAAAAGAAAGCAGGGCAAGCACTTAAGTGGGATTAGGAGGAGCCAATGTGCTGGTTGGAAACAGAAACGCGAACAGGTGGTTCAGAGTGAAGCACTCCGCCCTCCTGAGTTCCCTGAGCTCTAGAAAAAGATGCGGAATGCCGTCCTCTCCACGATGGGGAATATCCGCTGGAAAATCACCAGGCCCACAAGCAGGCCAGCAATGGCGTAACTGTTTCCGCGAATCCAGTCCAGATAGCGCTGCGCGTTTTCTTCGGACATGAAGATCATGATGCCGGTGCTGCCATCCAGTGGTGGAACGGGAATGAGGTTGAAAGTACCCAGAAGAAGATTTAACGAGAAAATAATAAAGAGTGCCGCCGGAACAAAGTCCGGTCTGCCAGTAAGCGGGTCGATCGCGAAGAGGTGGTAGGAGCGGCCGATGCGCAGCGCTACAGCCGCTAGGAGCATCAACGTGAAGTTGGCGGCGGGGCCCGCCAGCGCCATCCAGGCGGAGCGCCGGGGATGACGGCGTTCCCAGAGAGGATCGTAAGGCGCATTGGCCCAACCGATCATGCGTCCTGCCATAAAGAAGCCCAGAATCGGGACGATTACCATACCAAAGGGCGCTCTGCGGATGTGCGGGATGGGGTTCAGCGAGAGTTGGCCGCCGAGAGCGGCTGTGCTGTCTCCCCCGAGTTTGGCAACGAGAGCGTGCGCCGCCTCGTGACACGTGGTTGAGAAAAGAAATGCGACGTACCAGATAAATGCAAGAACGAGTGCTTCCGGAGAGAGATCGGGCATAGACAACTTTAGGTTAGGGTGTCAGACCGCCGAATGCAAGGAAGGCCCGGATGAAGAAGCAATAACAAGGAAATGCGAGTTAATTGGGCGCATTCTCCGGGATTACACGAGGGGATAGATCGCAAAAAAGCGCAGGGACCAAACTGAATTACCGGGTCTGCCGGAAACACGGGAATTTTCTAGTCAGGGACGGAACTTTGCGGTATCGTTAAGGCAATTAGTGTGTTGGCCGCCTTATTCTGGTGTGCTGAGGAATGCCGGTTGAGGGTTCGCGATGAAGGCCTGTTTCCTTAGCACACCCGCGGCAGTTGAGAGCAATCCCCTTCAATACGGAGAATTCAAAACGCCGGAACCGGGCGCGGGCGAAGTGCTCGTGCGCGTGCAAGTGTGCGGCGTGTGCCGCACGGACCTGCACGTCATCGAGGGGGAGTTGCCGCCGAAGCGTTCTCCGCTAATTCCTGGGCATCAAGTGGTAGGACAGATCGTAGCGAAGGGTGCGGGTGCGGAGCGGTTCGCCACAGGCACGCGTGTGGGCATCGCCTGGCTGCACAAGACGGATGGCACATGCGAATATTGCCGCCGCGGCGAAGAAAATTTGTGCGATGAGCCGCTTTTCACCGGCTATAGCGTGAATGGTGGGTATGCGGAATACATTGTGGCGCCGGAAAACTTTGTATACGCGATGCCCGGCGCATTTCCTGACGAGCAGGCTGCGCCGCTTCTGTGCGCGGGAATCATCGGCTACCGATGTCTGCGGTTAAGCGGAATTCAAAGTGGCGAGAGGCTGGGGTTTTATGGTTTCGGCGCGGCCGCGCACGTGGCCATCCAGGTGGCGCGGCACTGGGGAGTGGAGGTGTACGCTTCGACGCGTGATTCGCGGCACCAAGCATTAGCGAGAGAGTTGGGGGCCAGATGGGCCAGGGGAACACTCGACTCGCCACCGGTAAAACTAGATGCGGCCATCGTGTTTGCGCCCGCGGGAGAGATCGTGCCTGTGGCTCTGCAGGCTTTGCGGAAGGGCGGGCGCTTGGTCCTGGGCGGCATTCATATGAGTGCCATACCCTCTTTTTCATATGACCTGTTGTACCAGGAGCGGATGATCCGCAGTGTGGCCAACAACACGCGGAAAGACGGCGAAGACTTCTTGCGCCTGGCCGCGGAGATCCCGGTGCGAACGCTAGTCCAAGTATTTCCCTTGAAAGAGGCCAACCGGGCCCTGAGTGCGCTGAAGAGTGACGCGATTAAGGGGGCAGCCGTTCTGCAAGTGAGTGCGTAGTTTCCCTACCTGGGCATGCTCAAGAGCTGAGCAAGTATCTTAGGCAGGATAGTGCCTAGAATAGGCCAAAGAATTTCCCTCCCATAGTAATTTCGTAGGATTCAACCCACAGTTGCTTGCCGGATGGCGACACGAATATTCCTCCGGCATGGGCCCGCGCGAAACAGTGGGTGCCGAACCGGGACATCGAACGAGCAAGACTTCTCAATCATGGGCCGTCTCTGGCTCGAGCAACGATGAAGGCAAGTACAAGGAAATCTAGGGGCTTAGGCAGATAGCTTAATATCTCAGCAGGTGCCTGTGTGCTTTCCCATCAAAAAATGGGGCAAAACACTCAAAAGCAGAGATTAAAGCTCTTTTCCGCCATCTCATTTGGCCGGTTAACTAACGGCAATTGAACGGGTTAGGTCCAGTTTATCGTTTTGATTCGGTTCGGCACAGGGGGTGCACATAGGAACACTGAATTTGGGGTCAATGAATGAGCGCTTCCCTCGTTCAGCCTTTCTTGATGCAGCTGGGGCTTCCGCAGGGTGCCGTTCTTCCGACTCGCTCCATAAGCCTTCAAGAGAATGAACAAGCGCAATTCCTAGGGAACGAGGATTGGATGAATTTTGTTGATCCCTGTAGAAGTTGACAGGGAGAAGAGCATGACCGTGAAACTGACAAATCGCTCCCGCCGGGTGGCGTATCTGGTATTGCTCTTGATGATGGCCGTGGCTCTGACCTCGGCTCTGGTTCTCGCCGGCGAACGCAACTGGAACGGCGAAAAGAACGTACTCTCCCATCGCAGTGCTTTCGGAACACAAACGACAAACTTGGGGGTGGAGTTGATTGGATGTGCATATCCATGGGCCTAGCCACTGCTGCACGACACCTGGCCATGACGCTGGGAAGTGCGGTTGTGCTTTTGTTGCTGGGCGCCACGCAGGCCAAGGCAGATATCCACCCGGTGCCCCTTGATAAGAATACAGATTCGGCGAAGTGCCTGGAATGTCATGCGGACAAGGCCAAAGGTAAGTCGGTGCACACGGCGATCTCCATGGGGTGCACCACGTGTCATGAAATTCGCAACAACAAGGACGTAACTCGCGTGAAGCTGACCACCACGACGCCGCAAGCTTTGTGCTTCACCTGCCACGCGGACAAAAATCCCGCGGAGATTAAAGGGCTGGTACACAAGCCTGCCGTGCGGGATTGCTTGAAGTGCCATGACCCGCACGCTTCGGATAATAAATATCAATTGTTGAAGCCGACCTCAGGCGATGCAAAAGAAAACCTCTGCTTGGGCTGCCACACCATCGGCTTGAACGTTCCGGAAAAAGGCAGCCGGCACGCCGCGTTGGATATGGGCTGCGAGACGTGCCACGTCATCCACAAGACGGGCGAGGACCCCACCGTCGAAAACCTGAACCACCTGACCAAGCCCGCGCCGGCACTCTGCGTGGATTGCCACGATCCAAAAGACGCCGATCTGCAGAAGGCACACCAGAATCAGCCGTTCGGCACCGCGGATTGTTTGCAGTGCCACGATCCTCACCAGTCGGCAGCGCCTAAACTCATGGCCAGATTCATGCACCCGCCCTTCGCGGACAAGCAGTGCGAGGTATGCCACGCGCCGGCGAAAGACGGAAAAGTGGTGCTGACGCAAACGGACGCGAAAACGCTCTGCGTGTTGTGCCACGACGAAAAGGCCAAACAGATTGCTTCAGCGAAAGTGCAGCATCCGGGAGCGGGCGGTGATTGCACCGACTGTCATTCGCCTCATGCCAGCAGGACGCCGGGGCTTCCCAAGACCGACCCAGTAAACATTTGCCTGCAATGCCACCTCGATATCGCGGAACTGGGCAAGAAAAAAGTGCGGCACCAACCCGCGTTCGTGGACGGGTGCGGCACTTGCCACGATGCGCATGGCAACGATAACGAACATCTATTGCGCGTCAAGGATGTCAACACGCTTTGCCTGGAATGCCACGGGCCAGACACCGTGCCGGAGCGGCTGGAAAGCCAACATCTGATTGCCATCTTCGATGGAAAGGTGAAGCTCCCGGAAAAGTATCACGTTCCAATTCTTACGTTGAAGTACAACACAGGGCATCCAGTCGAGTTCCATCCGATCTCTGGGCCGATCGATCCAAAGAATCCGGCTGCCGGGCAGTTGAATTGTCTGACCTGCCACCAGGCACATTCTGGTAATCAACCGGGAATGTTGGTGAAGGATCAGAAGGCGGGGATGGATTTCTGCAATACCTGCCACAAGGGCAGATTGAATTAGGAGAGACATTGGTATGTTCGCGCATCGCTCAAATACGAATCGCGGCTCGAAAATTATGGCCATCCTGGCTGGGTTGCTGGCGCTCGCTCTGACTCTTCCCGGAGTCATGGATGCGGCCCAGAAAAAGAAGAAGACTGTGGACCCCAACGCGCAACTTCCGAAGCGCGTAAACTTTGATATCAGCAAAATCGTCTGGCCGGGCCCGCCGGATATCGCGCGGGTCAAGTTTGTGGAACAACTCACCGGCGAAAAGATCGATTTCAACAGACCGCTCAACAAACCTCAAAAGCCGAAACAAAGTTGGATGGACCGCCTGGCGGGCACTAAACCTCAGGTCGACACCGTACAAGACCTGCCTTTCCAACTCGTGCGCACTTACGGGCTCGCGTTTGATTCCAAGGGATATATCTACGCGGCGGACCAGGCCGTGGGAGCGATCTTTGTCTTCAATCCGGATGCGGACAAGAAATTCGACGTCAAGTTGATTCGCAACGGCAGGGAAGCACGTTTTGGGCTGATCAACGGACTGGCGATTGACGATAACGACAAACTCTTCGTCAGTGACGACAAATTCCACAAGGTCATCGTGATCAATCCGCAACATCAGGAGGAATCCTCCTTTGGCGCCGATGTCCTTGTGCGCCCCGGCGGCATGGCCATCGACACGGAGAACCGTTTTCTGTACGTGGTGGACACGGGTAGCGACGTTGTTGATGTGTTCGATGCGGATACTTACAAGCTGCTGCGGAAGATTGGGACGCCCGGGAAGAAGCACCTATTGACTGATCCCGGAGATTTCGCGTTGCCGACGAATGTCGCCGTGGACAAAGAAGGCAACGTCTACGTGACGGACACGATGAACAATCGCGTGGAAATCTTCGACGCGGACGGAAAATTCGTCAGCGCTTTTGGAAGGAGCGGCGATGGGCCCGGGCACTTCGCGCGGCCCAAGGGGATTGCCATCGATCGGGACGGGCACATCTGGGTGGTGGACGGTGTGCAGCAGCGGGTGCAGGTGTTTGATACCGAAGGGCGCCTGTTGATTTATTTTGGCGAGCCCGGGAATTGGCCAGGGCAGTTCTCCGCCCCTTATGACATCGCCATCGATCCCAGGAACAATCGAGTGGTTACCTCGGAGCAATTTCCGGGACGCGTGCAAATGTTTCGCTACGTGACGGACGCGGAAGCGGCCTCGGAAAAGGCCAGCCGCGAAGAGCAGCACAGCAACACAACATCCAAGCCGGCAACGGAGCCGGCACAAAAGTCGCCGGAGGCCGCGCCATCAAATACTGGCGCCGCGGAGAAGGCGCAAGGATTGGTGACTCCATGAGTCGCCAAGAGCTCTGGTTGTCTCCGGACAGCCAAGACAGGAGGGGATGGGTCCGGCCGGACCGTCCCCTACTGATTCGGAGATGTATTCGTTCGAACGAAAAAGCAGTGCAGTGTTGCAACACTAATCAGGAGGTTCTTTCAATTATGAAAAGAATCATGTTGGTACTAATCGGGGTCCTGGCGGCGGCGACGATTGCTACCGCTCAGCCGAACCCGAATTACGCGCCGGGTTCGGACGTGTTGGGTGCGCACCTCGTTTATGGCCGGGGTTGCGTAGCCTGTCACTCGCCGCACAGCGGCGCCCGAGGCAACGGCATCACAACGGCGGATCCCACCAGTGGCGATGCGGCGTTGTGGGGCGCGAATGTCACCCCGTATTACACCCAGACGTTTGCGTTTGGCGACGCAGGCGGTTACCCAGTCACGACGCCGGCGAATATGTCTGCCGGTGCGCATGACCCGACAGTCGTTATCATGCTCTGCCTAAGCTGCCACGACGGCAACATAGCAAAGAACGGGATGATGACCGGCCAGACCGTAGAAACGATCCCGAACGCGATTGGCGGTCACGCTCCCACGTGGCTCGGCAACGACGGCGGGACCCCTGGCGACTACAACAATGACCACCCAGTAGGACCCAAAGCCACGATCGGCTGCGGCGGCTCTTACAACTGGGATTGCACGATTGCCGGCGGAAAGATCACCTACCCCGCTGGAACGAAGATGGCGCTGTTCGTAAACAACAGCTACGGCTTCACCGTGAGTACCGTGTCTTTTGACGGCGTCAACCCCGCCGTGAACTGCACCACGTGCCACGACCAGCACGCTATGAATGCCTTTAACGGCACGATCGCTGGTGTTAAGGGCACTTACCAGACCATGTTCTTCATCCGTGGCTACTACAACCCCAGCAGCGCGACCAGCAATTCGGTGGCGCAGTTCTGCCGTCAGTGCCATGGTGGCGAATCAAACGAAATGCACAACGCAAACCTCCCGACAACCTAAAAAGGGACGTTCATGAATTGGGGGGGAGGAAGTTTCTCCCCCCACTTTTCGGGCCGGCAATATTTCGGTGGCCAGCAAAATAAAAGCAAAGAAGCAAAGCAGGTAGAGGGAATCATGAAGAAGGCGTTCATAGCAACGATGCTAGTGCTGGCGGGAATGGCGTCGTCGGCGAATGCGCAGATGGCGGTTTCTCACGAACCCACGACCGGTGTGGCAGCGCCAAGCGCGGATGCAACAACAGCCGCGCCAGAGAAGCCGGTGGCTCGCGTCAATGGCACCGTCCTGACGGATCGCGACTTGCTCCGCGAGATGCTCACCATCTTTCCCTATGCGCGCCAACACAACGGCGGATTTCCCAAAGCGATGGAAGAGGACATCCGCAAGGGCGCGCTGCAAATGATTGTGTTCGAGGAGTTGGTGTACCAGGAAGCCAAGCGGCGCGGCATGACCATCACTCCAGCGAAACTGGATCACGCCGTGGTGGAGTTCCGGAAGCAGTTCAAGAGCCCCGACGACTACAAAGGTTTCATGGCCTGGGAATGCCAAAACTCGGAGCAAGTGCTGCGGCAGAAGGTGCGGCGTTCGCTGCTGATCGACCGTCTGCTGGAACTCGAAATTAAGGGTAAGTCTGGCGTCTCGCTGACTGAAGCCAAGGCTTACTACGACAAAAATACCGAGATGTTCCGGTTGCCCGAGTCTTTTTCCTTTCAATCGATTTCAATTATCCCTTCGCAAAAAGCCACGGACGCGCAATTGAAGGACGCGCGCAAACGCGCGGAAGATGCGCTAAAGCAGGCCAAGGCCACCGCGAATTACGAAGGGTTTGGATTGCTGGCGGAAAAAATTTCCGAAGACGATTACCGCGTGATGATGGGCGAGCACAAGAACGCGGATCGCGCCAAATTGCCGCCACAGGTGGTCGACGTGGCGTTGGCCCTACAACCTGGGCAGGTGAGTGACCTGATCCAGGTGGACCAGGTTCTGACCATCGTCCGGCTCATTTCCCACAACCCAGGGGGCATTCGGAAATTTGAGGACGTAAAGGATTCGCTGACCAAACAATTGCAGCAAGCAAAGACCGAGCAACTTCGCTCGGCGCTGGATAAAAAACTCCGGGCAACGGCAAAAGTGGAAGTGCTGTAGGAGAAGGGCGGCGTTTTCGTGAGCTGGCGCGCTACATGGATCGGATGCTTCATCCTGCTGGCGGCGTCCGCCCGCATGCCCGCGCAGGTAACCGTCGGAAACGATGTCAGCATGAATATGAACGGCCAGATTTCCGCCGGATACACGGGGGATTACGGAAACCAAATTCCTTCGGACCACGGCATTACTGCCGGTGGAAACGTCACGCTCACTGGATCCTATTACACCCCCAGTTTTCTGTCGTTTCAGGTTAGCCCTTATTACAATCAATCGCGCGACAATTCCACGTCTTCATCCATTTCCGATAGCAGCGGCGTGCTTGGCAACCTCTCTCTTTTCAGTGGCGGCAACTATCCCGGTTCCATCAGTTTTTCGAAAAACTATGATAGCGTCGGCACGTTTAACGTTCCAGGTTTGCCCAATTACACCACGCACGGCAACTCGCAAGGATTCAATGTTGGCTGGGGCGTGAATGTGCCGGATTTGCCGCAACTCTCCCTGAACTATGGGCAAGGCACCAACGATTATTCGATTTACGGTACGGACACGAACGGCACTTCGGACTACCATAACTTCAACGCCCATGCGGTGTACCGCGTGGACGGTTTCAACCTCAACGCCGGCTACGTCTACAACCAGAACCATTCTCAATATCCTCTGTTCCTGCAAACCCAGCAACTCGAGAACCTCGACAATGATGGGAGTTCCTACTCGTTTGGGGCCAGCCACGATTTGCCGTTTCATGGAACAGTGGGCGCGAACTTCAACCGCTCCGATTTCACCTCTGATTTTTCCGACGGCCGTTACACGGGGACGGTGGACACCGTCAACTCGAATGCCAATTTCCACCCCACCGGCCAGTTGACCCTCGGCGCCGATTTTAACTACACAGACAACCTGATCGGTACGCTCTATCAGAACATCATTTCCGCCGGGGGCATCCTGCAGCAGAGCACGCCGGGCCAATCCTCCGACTCGTGGGATGCGAGTGGATTAGCGAGTTACAATCTGACCAAACACTGGACCTTTACCGGAACGTTTGAGCATCGCGATCAGAGCTATTTCGGAAGCTCATTTGGCTCGAATTCGCTCACAGGCTCCGCGAATTACTGGAACCGCTTTCTTGGCGGTTCGCTGAGCACGGTGTTAAGCGTCACCCGATTGACGGAAGACACGACCAATCAGAGCGCCATCGGGTTGCTTACCGTTGTGAATTACTCCCGCAGGATCATGCTCTGGGAAGTGAGTGGCTCCGGAAATTATTTTCAAAACACGCAGACCCTGTTGGTGGGGTACACCACTTCCGGTTGGGGATATTCCGGGCAGGTGGCCCGCAAATTTGGGGCGGTTCATTGGAATGCGAACGCGGGCGGATCACGCAGCCTGCTGAACACGGCTGTCGGCTACGGCTATAACTCCCAGAATTACGGCACGGGATTTAACATCAGGTGGCTTGGGTTCAGTGGCACCTACGCGAAGTCCAGCGGAACCGGGTTGTTGGGAGTGAATGGCGTGGTTACGAATCCGCTGGCTGGTCAGTCGCCCCTGCCCACCGATCTGATCCTGTACGGAGGCCATGCCTATGGTGGCGGATTAGGGATCAACCCCTACAAGCGCCTGACGATCACCTTCAGCTATTCCCGATCCTTCAGCAACACGGTTAGCAACAGCGTGGGTTCGCAGAACAATTCCGAAAATGTGTTTGGCCGCGTACAATACCAATTCCGGCAGATGTTCTTCAATGCCGGATACAGCAGGTTCGTTCAGGGATTCAGCGCTTCCGGGACAGCTCCGGCTCAGCTAAACTCGTATTACGTTGGTGTGGAACGATGGTTCAATTTCTTCTAAATCGGGCAGCAAGATGTTGGCGCTGCCCGGTTCTGGAAGTCTGCGGAGCTATTCTCCTGATTGCTTCCCCAGCCTGGGCCACACAGAAAAACAAAAAGGCGGACAAAAAAGCTTCGGTGCAGGCCAGCGTGCCGGACTTGCTCCTGGAGGGCGGGCGCAAGCTGGTGTACGAACGAAACTTCGGTTGGGAGCGCGATGCAAAGCCAAAGAAAGGGTTTTGGGCGCGCGTGGTGGACGTCGTGGCGGGGCCACCGGCGTACCACTCTCTCATGCGGCCGTACAGCGTGGTTACAGACTCCCGCGGCCGGATTATCGTGACCGATCCGGATGCCGCGGGAATCCACATCTTCGATTTTGCCCAGCAGAAGTACAAATTCATTTCGCGGCAGGAAAAAGGCAAAAACTCCCTGTTTGCGCCGCAATGCGTGGCGGTGG
The DNA here is from genome assembly GCA_963702915.1 of Candidatus Acidiferrales bacterium. Taxonomy (GTDB): domain Bacteria; phylum Acidobacteriota; class Terriglobia; order Acidiferrales; family UBA7541; genus Acidiferrum. Next base: position 1,984,145 of record OY969770.1, on the reverse strand, counting down.
ACGCGAAGGACAGCATTTACGTGACCGATTCGGAGTCCGGCAAGATCTTTGTGTTCGACGCCAACGGCAAATACGACCACATGATCGGAGCTTTGAAGTATGGCGAGGGCATCTTCAAGCGGCCAACGGGAATTGCCATAGATTCCGCGGCCCGCCGCATCTATGTGTCCGACACTCTGCGCAACAAAATTTATGTGATGGACATGCAGGGAAGCGTGCTGCAGACCATCGGCAAGCCCGGCGCCGGCGAAGGCGAGTTTAACTTCCCCACGGAATTGCGCCTGGACGGCAACGATTTAATTGTCGTGGACGCCATGAATTTCCGCGTGCAGGTGCTGGACAAGTCGGGCAGCTTCAAGTACGCCATCGGCAGAATCGGTGACACCTCGGGCGCCATGTTCCGGCCAAAGGGAATTGCCGTGGATTCGGAAGGCGATCTATACGTGGTGGATGGGCTGTGGGGTGCCATACAGGTCTTCAACCGCAAAGGCGAGTTGTTGTATTACTTCGGCGGGCGCGGGACCGCTCCTGGGAAATTCCAACTGCCAACCGGTCTCTTCATTGACCGGGGCGACCGAATTTATGTGGCGGATTCACTCAACCGGCGTGTCCAGATTTATCGCTATTGGGGTTTGCCGAAGCAAGCCGCTGGAGGAGCGCAGTGAAAAGGACATTGTGGATCTGCGCCGCCTTGCTGCTGGCGAGCGGGATGGCGCGCGGCCAGGGAGACGTTTTGGGCGCGCATGATTTGACTCCCTCCGGGATTTCGCCGATCAAGGGCGGACTGTCGGCCTCCTGCCTCTATTGCCATGCGCCGCATTCGGGCGTCGGAGGAAACACGCCGCTGTGGAACCAGCAACTCTCGACCAGCGTATACACAACTTATACGAGCACAACAGAGACGGACAAAACAACGCAGCCCTTGCTGGGCGCGGACAGCAGTTTGTGTTTGAGCTGCCACGACGGAACCGTGGCGCCGGGCCAGACGGTGGCCTACAAGACCATCCTGATGACCGGGCAGATGAATGCCACTGACATATTCACCACGAATTTGGAGGGCTCGCATCCCTTCAGCCTGGTGCTGCCACTGGTGGATGCGGCTGACCTGGCAGCAACGCTGGTGGCGCAGGGCAAGACGTTGGATCCCACGGGCACGATCAAGCTCATCAATGGGAATATCGAGTGCACCACCTGCCACAATCCCCACGTGCAATCGACCGATTTGCTCTCTCCCAATTTTCTCTTAGTCAACAGTGCGAATGGCCAGCTCTGCCTGGATTGCCACGATCCAACTCGCGTGATGACGGGCAAACAGAACCCCTTGACGGGCTGGGCCGTTAGCATTCATGCCATAGCCACGAACAAGGTATCTTCGCAGGCAGGTGTGGGCAGTTATCCTTCGGTGACGCAGAATGCCTGCATCTCCTGCCATGCGCCGCACAATGCACAAGGCGGCTCGCGGCTGCTGCGTCAGCCGAATGAAAACGATTGCGTGGCCTGCCACAGCGGCGGCACGAACATGGCGCCGGCTACGATGAATGTATTCGTGGAATTTACCACTCCGAAGGTGGGCCATCCTTTCTCCACGGGAACGAGCATTCATGACGCGGTCGAGTCCAACATTTTGAACAACAATCGCCATTCCACCTGCGCGGATTGCCACAATGGACACGCGTCCGGCCAAGTGACTTCATTCCCCGTGCCTCCCATGACGCGGGCGTCCCAAAACGGTGTCAACGGTGTGAGTGCGACGGACGGCATCACCGAGGTGAGCCCGACGGTCAATCAGTACGAGAATTGTCTGCGATGCCATGGAACGAGTGTGGGGAAAGTGGTCAATCCTATATTCGGATATTTGCCTTTGCGTGTAGTTGCCTCGGGCGACCCGTTGAATGTGATTCCGCAGTTTGCGATGTCCAGCACCTCAAGCCACCCTGTTACCCATGTGCGTATGAGCGCGCTGCCGCAACCAAGTCTGCTGGCCAACATGCTGAACCTGGACGGAGCGACGCCAGGACGCAGCATGGGCGTGCAGATTTTGTGCACTGATTGCCACAACAGCGACGACAATCGCGAGTTCGGCGGAGTGGGACCCAACGGTCCGCATGGATCGAAGTGGACGCACATTCTGGAACGCCGCTACGAATTCTCGCAGACGATTGCTCCGGGACAATTAATCACGAACCTGTTTCCGACTCCCGACTTGTCCATCAACGGTCCCTATGCGATGTGCGGCAAGTGCCACAACTTGAGCGTGATTCTCTCGAATTCCAGCTTCAGCGAACACGCGCGCCATATCAATGACGGATTTTCCTGCTCCGCGTGCCACACGGCGCATGGCATGGGCTCCGTGAATGGAAGCATTTCCGGCGAGCGGCTGGTGAATTTTGATATAAACGTGGTCGCCCCGAACGGCGGAATTCCGATCACCTACAGCCGAGCGACCAATTCCTGCAACCTCACCTGCCATCTACACCCGCACACCGCGGTGGGAGCCGGCCCTTCCGTGGCGAAGCCGCGCTCTTAGACATTGTTCGCGGACTGTACGAGCAGTTGCCTGCTTATGTATAATTAGCAAGTTCGAGAAACGAGCGGGCGTCGTACAATGGCAGTATAGAAGCTTCCCAAGCTTCGGACGTGGGTTCGATTCCCATCGCCCGCTCCATAAAGCCTGTTGATGCAGTTGGCCTTACTGGTTTCCCTCCCCCAAATTGACCCATAAAATGCACGATTTTGGACGCAGTTGGACGCGAAACCGAAGCTCACTGTTCCATTTGGACGCGAGTTTTGTTACTGCAATTGAGATAGTGTCAGTCGGGAGGTCCTAGCCATGCCGCGAACATGCTTAGCCTGTTCCAGTCCAGAGCGAGAGGCAATCGACAAGGCGCTTGTTGCTGGAGAGTCGTTTCGAAACATAGCGGAACGCGTCTCGATATCTTCCGCCGCACTTTTCCGCCACAAGAACCACGTCGCCAACGCGATTGGCAAAGCCAAAGCCCAGCACGAAGAGCGCCTCGGCGAAACCTTGCTCGATGAAATGCGGCGGGTTCAGCGTAAGGCGTGGGAACTGCTTGCCCGGACGGAATCAGATGGCGACCACAGAGGCTCGATTGTGGCGCTGCGCGAAGTGCGCGAGTGCCTGGAATCGCTCGGGGAGATGCTGGCCAAGGCGGATGCTTTCAACGGCGGGCCGATGCCAGATAAGTGCTTTGACTTTTCCAGACTCAGCGATGAGGAACTCCACCAAGTCGCGAATATTCTCGAAAAAGCGTATACCGGATGAGTGCGAGAATCGTCAGGTCCCGTCCGCGCTCTCCTGTACTTCTTAGCCCATCGAGAGTAGCTTGTACTCGGGAGGCCACGCCCATGCGACCGCTAATCCTGGTGATCCTTCTTGCGGCTATAACTCATACTGCCGCTGCCCAAGTGACAACTGTTTGTTCGCTATCCGGTAACACTGCCTATTGCACCAGCAACGACCAAGGGGCTCGGATCGCCGAACAGCAGCACGAGCAGTACGAGACAGGGCAAGCCATCGGCAATGGAATTGGGATGGCAATCTTTCGCGCTCACTTTCCCGGATGGCGGCGCAAGTATTGCTCTACGCACCCCACCCAGCCCTATGTCTATTCCAATGCGGCTGGCAACTCGATCTCTGGAACATGTCCCACGGCTGAGGGTCTGGCCAATGAAGTAGCCGCTGAATGGCGTGCAAAGCACCCCGATTACGAACCTAATCCCGCGAATGGTCAAACGATGGTCGCCTATGTTGGGGAGCATCATCTGAGCTTTTTTGAAACCAAGAGTTACGATGAAGCCTACCGCGATTTGAAAGCCAAAGGCCCCCGGATATTTGACCAGCCTGCCGCAGCCAGCGCAATGCCGCAGGATTTGTTTTTGTGGTTTGATGAGACGGCTCCGGTCCCAGGAGCCCCCTTGTTTGAAGTTGTAGTAACTGCCCGAGCCTACGATGGCGCTCTCGATCTCTTGCGCAAGGCACGGCAAGGAAGTACCTCAGTCCAGACCGGGACGAGCGTGCTCGACACCAACTATCATCCGCCGACTGTAAACTTGGATTCGTGGCAAAAGAGCCACGCGGATTCGACACCTTCATTGTTCTACTGGAAAGATGAAGATGTAAAGGGCGAGACTCCGGTCATGCACTTTCAAATGACCAAACGTGCTTATGAGCAGATGCTCGCGCTCGTAGCGGGGTCAGACCTGAGATTGCGTCCGTCGCAATCGAGCAATCAAGCCCACTAACTCACGTCAGGGGTTCCCAAAAACATTTCTTTTTGGGCGAGCTGCGGAAGTCTAATCAGCCGCGACAAAACAACGACTTACGGGCGACGAATCAGTAGGGTTTTTGGGCAAGGTGTGAACGGCGCGTTGCGCCGTACCCTTACTCAGACCCGTTTGGTGGCAGATCGTAGCCCAGGAGCATCCCTGGCCGCGCAGCATGGCAATCCTGGCCGTGTCCACGGTGATGTGAGGCCTTCCAAGCTTGCGGCCCTTTGCTTTGGCATTTCTCAGTCCGGCCCTGACACGCTCGGCAATCAGGCTGCGCTCTAGCTCTGCCACGGCTCCCAAGACGGTAAAGACCATCCGGCCTGCTGGCGTGGCCGTGTCGAGTGATTCCGATAGACTCACAAACTCGATTCCAAGGATGCGGAACGTATCGAGCGCCCGCAATAGATGGCTGACAGAGCGGGCGAATCGGTCAAACTTCCAGACGGCCACAATGTCAAACCGGCGCTTATGCGCGTCCTGCATGAGCTTATCCAATTCTGGTCGCCTGTCTTTCGCACCGGAGATACCCATATCAACGTATTCCCCAACGACAGTCCAACCGCGCCTCTCGCAGTACTCGCGCAGTTCCCTAGTCTGCATGGAAACATCTTGGCCGTGATTGGTTGTTGAAACTCTGGCGTAGATTGCTACTCTGACTGAAGCCACGTTGCACCTCCTAAGTGCAATTGGGTTAGGGGCGCGTTCGATGCTGATGACACCGGCGCGTCCCGCTTCTCACCTGTTTTTCTTCAAGTAAGCATCAATCGCCTTGCGGATCAATGCGCTCATAGTTGCCCCTGTCTTTTCTGAGAGCTTCCCGAGCTTGACCCACTGCTCTTCCCGCAGGTTGATATTAGTCCGTTTCATGCTTGTAGATATACACCTATAGGTGTATGCTCGTCAAGGTAAAAGAAAAGCCCCGGCTGACACGGGCGAGGTGCGAACGTGAATAGACGCCGAAAGGATGAGCCTAAACAGTCCGGGGACGAAAGCACCATTAGGCGAAAGACTCCGCTCGACTATCTCGCAGACGCGGTTGCCCGAGAGAAGGCGCTCCAGAAAGCGCTGTTTTTCGGAGAACTCGGGCCACCGGAACCGCATCCCAAAAAGCCTCCGGTATTAACGGCACACGAGAAGAAGATTTGGGCTGTCGCTTGCCAAGGGGCCAAGGGAATGCAGTATTGCCGCGAATTGGACCGTGCCGGTATTAGGCCGCGCAAAACAGGAGCATGGAAGGGCTGTCCGGGTACGTATGCGGGAGCCTATCTGCTTGGGCAACCGTGGCGAAAGCTAATTCAGGATGAGAAATACAAGGTCTCCTCAAAGGGAAAATCGCTAACCACTCGCTAGCGAGTAAACCTTGGGCCATACAGAAACCCGCATAACACCTGCTTAAAATAGCTACTTTAACTCGCCGGAAGCAGAAAGTTGGTTTGACGGTTTGTCTCGTCTCTTCTAATTTCGCGGAAGCATGAACACTGCGAATCCATTGTTGGTCTCACTCGACGAGACTGCTTTCCAACTCAGCATTTCCAAGGAAGAGGTTGCCCAGCTCATCCGTGACCATGACCTGACTGCCGTTCAGGTACTCGACAAGGCGCTTGTCACCTATGACTCCATCGTTGCGTTTACTCGCCGTGTGAAACGAAATTCAAATGTGGCCCAAGTCACCGGAAAGTTGGCAGGTGCCAGATGAACGCTTCGCAAATCCTCGGCCAGCTTGCGAACGTCCGAAAATCTGGTAGCGGTTGGACCGCCCGTTGTCCCGCTCATGAGGACAAACGGAATTCCCTGTCCATTACAGGAGGCAGCGATAACCGCATTCTTGTGAAGTGCTTCGCCGGTTGCACCTTCGAGGAAATCTGCGCCGCGAAACGATGGAAACCTTCGGACCTTTTCATGCAGTCGAACGGCAACGGAAACGGCTCGCGCAAACCTTCTCCCCGCATCGTAGCCGAGTACGACTATCGAAGTGAAAGCGGCGAACTGCTCTATCAGATTGTGCGTTACGAGCCGAAAGACTTTCGGCAACGTCGCCCAGATGGAAAAGGGGGCTGGACATGGAAACTCGACGGCGTGCGCCGCGTGCTCTATCGGCTACCCGAAGTGATGACTGCAAGCGACGTGCTTTGCTGTGAGGGCGAGAAGGATTGCGAGACGGCAATAGTTCTAGGTTTCACATCCACCACGTCCGGCTCGGCTGGATCGTGGAAAGATGAATACTCGGAGATACTTCGTGGGAAGCGTGTCGCCATCGTTGCGGACGCAGACAAGGCGGGCCGCACACACGCGCAGCAAGTAGCCTGCTCGCTCCACGGAAAGGCGCAATCCGTAAAGATTCTCGAATTGCCGAATGCGAAAGACCTTAGCGAATGGGTAGAGCGCGGCGGTACGCGCGAAGTGCTTATCAGTCTGATTCAGCACGCGCCCGAGTGGACTGCTCAAGCCGTCGATACCGGCGCGATGCTAGACGATCTATTCGCGTTCGTTCGCCGGTTCGTTTCCTTGTCTCCGTCCCAGGCGCGCGTGGTTGCCGTTTGGATTGCCCACACTCACGCAATTGACGCTTCCGATGCTACGCCCTATCTGGCGATTACAAGCGCAGAAAAGCAGAGCGGAAAAACCCGGCTGCTCGAAGTGGGAGAGCTACTTGTTTCGGGCGCGTGGTTGACGGGAAAAGTTAGCGCAGCGGTTCTCATTCGCAAGATTGACTCCGAGCAGCCGAGTCTTTTGCTGGACGAAAGTGATGCGGCGTTCGCCGGGGAGAAGGAATATGCGGAGGCTTTGCGCGGTGTGCTCAACACCGGACACAGACGCGGGGGAAAAGCATCATGCTGTGTTGGGCAAGGCGCTAAGATAACCTACAAGGATTTTTCGACGTACTGCCCGAAAGCCATCGCGGGCATTGGGCACCTGCCGGATACAATCGCAGACCGATCTATTCCGATTCGCCTAAAGCGTGCGGCGCGCGGTGAACACGTTGAGCGATTCCGTCGCCGCGATGTCGAGGCTGAAGCCTCGGGTTTGAGAGGACGGCTTGAGGCGTGGTCTGCGGTTTCGGTCGAGGATTTAAGAACGGCTCGACCTGTACTGCCCGATGCGCTTACAGACCGCCAGCAAGACGCTGCGGAACCCCTGTTGGCGATTGCGGACCTGGCCAAGGGTGAATGGCCGGAATCCGCACGGCAAGCGCTGATAGAGCTATGCAGCGAGGCGCAAGCCACGGATGAATCTATTGGGGTGCGGTTGCTGGCCGACGTTCGAGGCATCTTCCAGGATCGGGACGTGGATCGGATGCCATCCGCTGAGATTGTGGCTGCGCTGGCAGAAATCGAAACGTCGCCCTGGGGCGAGTGGGGCAAATCTGGTAAGCCGCTATCAGCCGCAAAGTTGGCCCGGCTGCTCGGGCGGTTCATGATCGTGCCTCATAGCGTTCGCGTGGACGATAAAACACCCAAAGGCTACGAATTGGATGACTTCCGAGACGCCTTTGAGCGATATCTGCCCAGTACGAATACTCCCACTTCCCCACCATCCGCTTTTCAAAGTGCAACAACGCAACAACCCAATACTGGCGCGGGTTTCATCCATTTTTCGAAGTGCAACGGGGAAGGTTTGTTGCGGCACGAAAAACGAGAAATCCCCAATAAAACAGGGGTTTGTGGCGTTGTTGCGCTTTCAAACCTTCCCACGGGAGCGGGAGAGGGACAGCCACGCTCTCGAAAAAGATGGATTGGGCCTCCACCAATACCTGTGCCCTGCGCGATCTGCGGACAGGTTCAGCCGAGCGCCGTAGTCCTGGCGCGCCATCTCGATAGCTGCAAATCCAGAGAATCTGGCGAACCGCTCATTTCGAGCCAGCGAACATAAATGGCGAGCGCTCCAAAGCTCGCACCGCAGCCATTGGGGTATGAGCCCATGAGGGACAATGCGCCCCGTGAAATTCTTTCCCACCTTCGGAAAGTTTTACAGATGCTCACTGACAGCGGCGTCGATGCCCGCGAAGAGAATTCAAATACTTTGGCGGTGCGGAAGGGTGAACGGCGCGTGGAAGATACGATTCACCATATCGTTCACCTTCCCGTTCACCCTTTCTCTGGAGCAAGTGAAAGAGAAAAAAGAGTCTGCGCAAGAGAGACCAGAATGTTTGGCCGCAGGATGGGCGCTGAGTGGGCTGGAGCGACCCCACCTCTTGTGCACGCGGCGTGCCCAACAGTGTCGTGGAGTCGCTCCAGCCCACACGTTTGCGAGCAGGACACAATTTTGGAATCAAACATGAAGTGCATGAGTCAGCCTCGCGTACACAACTGCAATTCGGAGGCCGTTAGAGTTTGAAATGGCAGCCTCGGCAAAACTCGCGTTGCATACTTCAGCGGCAGAGTGTAACTTTCCGATCCAGCCAACTGCGTCAGCAGGCCAAGGAGGAGACTTGGCCAGACGCAGATTCCAGAAAGGGCAAATCCTGTTTAGCAAGAGCCGTCAAATGTGGCTGGGAAGATACCGAGAGGACATCGCTGGACCGGACGGAACCGTCATCCGCACGCGACCGCAAGTTGTGCTCGGCACAAAGAAAGATTTTCCGACGCAGCGCCTCGCAGCCCGGAAGCTCGATGAAATTCTGTCGCGGATCAACGATTATTCTTACCAACCCACCCGTATTTCAACCATCGCAGAGTTTGCGGCCCGCTGGCGCAAAGATGTTCTCGCCAAGCACAAGCCTTCCACGGTATGTTCCGCAAACTCCCATCTCAACGCGCACATCATTCCACAACTCGGGAAACTTCGCCTTGACCAGATTGGCCCCGAGAATCAGCAGATTTTCGTCAACCAGCTTGCCGGTGCGTCCAGGAAAACAGTGCTTAACATTCTGAGCACTCTTTCCTCAATGCTAACCACTGCCAAAAATTGGGGCTATGCGTGCCGGAAAATTGAACTCCCTAAACTCGTCCTCCCCGAACGAAATACGCATGTAGCTGCTCACTTCACCCGTTCACAGGTCGAATCCATTTTCACCCTGGCCCAAGACCCCTGGCGCACTTTCTTCATTCTCCTGATTATGACCGGAGTGAGAGCAGGGGAAGCACTCGGACTCCAGTGGGAAGATATAGACTTCGACCACCAGTGCATTCACATTCGCCGGTCCGCGTGGTACGGAAAGGCGCAGTCCACAAAGAGCACGAAAAGTTCAGCGCCAATCACGCTGCCGGTTCCGCTTGCTACGGTGCTGACAGAATACCGGAAGGAGTGGAAGCCAAATCCTGAAGGGTATCTGTTTGTCACACGCAATGGCAGGCCGCCGTCATCCAACAACGTCGTGGAATACCAGCTTTGGCCGATTCTGGACGCGCTCGGAATCCCACGCTGCGGCCTCCACGCTTTCCGCCATTCCGTCGCGTCTTTCATTGTGGACGCCGGATACGCGCCGGAAGTCGCGCAACAGCAGCTTCGCCACTCGAATGCTCGGACAACGCTCAATTACATTCACCTCCGGGGCGGCATCACCGAGCAAGCGATGGCGGACGTTTCAAATTCCCTGAAGTTGGACGCAGTTGGACGCGGTACAGGGAAAGGAAGCCAGTATATTCAGTAGGTTAGAAGGAGACGGACGTGGGTTCGATTCCCATCGCCCGCTCCAGATTCTAAAAGACTTACGCAGCCGACTCATTTTCCATATTTTCCAAAACTACATTTTTCTTGCCAGACCTCGTGGAAGATTGGACTTTTGAGAACGCTGCTTCGACCTCTTTTAGCGGGATTTGTCCGGTGTAAAGAACCGTCATCGCTGCGGAGCCAACCGAATGCCCCATCTGCTGGCGAAGGACGGCGGGATTCAAACCAGCCAATTCCCACCTCTGGTTACAGCCACGACGGAAGGCATGCAGTCCACCCTTGGGCAAACCGGATAGCACGGCCATAGCATTGATGCGAGCTAGTTTTCAACATGGCTCGATCTCGTCTGTTGGGTCTCCATGAGCGTTGCTTCCTTACGGTGCACCGGGGAGCTCAGGCCGTAAGCGGGGCGAGCCTGATAGCCAGGAAGCTGCCACGATTTGGCTTTCTTTGCACTAATAAACAGCGGCGGGTATTATGATACCGTCATTCTCAGGTTCCCCTTCCGGTATGTGGAGTTGGCCATGTTTTTCCGCACGTTGAGATATGTTCTCGTGATTGTAATCATGCCCGCGACAATCTGCTGGCAGGCCGTTGTTTACGCGCAAACCCCACCGAGCACACCCTCGACTGGAGATATTCAGCTCACCAACGCCTTGAACCTGAATACGTTCGAAACGGCAGCCATTGACGTTTACCTCAAAGGGCCAGACGGCCAACCGGTACAAGTGGCGGCGGTGGTCACCTTACTGAAGTTATCCAAGGAAGCTTACCGGCAGGAAACGGCAAAGGCGGGCCACATCCGTTTTAAGAACATTGCGGAGACGCAATATTCCGTCGAGGTGGTGGCTCCCGGGTACCAGACGGCGGTGAAGCAAGTTGAGGCGCGCAAAGATGATGTCAGGGCAGTGACCATTGAGCTTCAGCGACTGTCGGCCGAAGATGCTGCCGAAAACGCCGCGTATAAGGCACTGGCCCCAAAGGCGCAAAAGGAAATTTGGAAAGCCCTGGAGTTGCTACGCACCCAAAAAGTGGCCGATGCGCGGAGCCATCTCGATAAAGCCAACCGGGTCGCGCCAAATCAGGCAGAGGTCCAATACCTTTACGGCGTTTATGCAAAGCAGACTGGCAACGCGGAGCAAGCCAAGGCCTACTGGATGAAAGCCGTGGAGATCAGACCCAACCACGTTCTTTCGCTGCTATCCCTGGCGGACGCCTTGCTGCGTGAAAATCACGAAACTGAGGCTCTGCCATACGTGACGAGGGCGGTCGAAGTTGAACCGTCCTCCTGGCGAGCACACACAATTCTGGCGAATGTCTACTTGCGCCTGGGCTCGGCCGATGAGGCAGTCCAGCAGGCAGAGCGCGCGATGGAGCTGGGGCACGAGCAAGCCGCGATTGTGCAGCCAGTTCTGGCGGGAGCTCTGGCGAGAAAAGGCGAGATGGAGCGCGCCATCTCCGTTCTGCAAAGTTACTTGAAAGAGCACCCCGCGGATAGCGAGGCCATCAAGTTCCAGGAAGAGCTGCGAAAAATCTCAGCCGCGGGAGGGCCGGCTGAGGCAAGCGCGCTGAAGGCCGAAGAAATGTCCATTTCCACGAGCGCGGCGACCTCGCTGCCGCTTCCTTCGAGTTGGATGCCGCCGGACGTGGATGAGAGCGTGCCGCCGGTGGAGCAAGGAGCTGCCTGTGCGCTTGAGGATGTGGTACAGAAAGCAGGGAAGCAGTCCCAGGTATTTCTCAAAAACGTCGAGCGCTTTACCGCGAGTGAATTTCTGAAACATGAAGCGATCGACAAGTGGGGGATGGCCGGGGCCCCCGAAACGCGCAAATTTGATTACGTGGTAGGCATCCAGGAACCCAGGCCCGGATTGCTCAGTGTCGAGGAGTATCGGAGCAGTGTCAGTTCCGCCTTGGAATTTCCGGGCGGCGTCGCGACCAATGGTTTGCCGGCGCTCATGCTCATTTTTCATCCTTATAACGCGGCGAACTTTGAGATGACCTGCGAGGGATTGACGCAATGGAATGGCAAGCCGGCCTGGCAAATCCATTTCCGGCAAAGGCGGGACAAGCCCAACACCATCCTGGTGTACCGCGTCGGCATCAACGGTCCTTCTTATTCCGTTGCTCTCAAGGGTCGTGCATGGATTTTAGCTGACGGTTTCCAGATTGCCCGGCTGGAAACTGATTTGATCGCCCCAGTGCCGCAAATCAAGCTGTTTGCCTATCATATGGCCATCGAGTACGGACCGGTACGCTTCGAAACTCGTAACGTGGACATGTGGCTGCCACAGACGGTGGAAGTGTATTTCGATTGGAGAACGCGGCGCATGCATCGGCGCCATAGCTTCAACAATTATTTATTGTTTTCCGTGGACGACAAGCAACGCATCTCAGAGCCGAAAACGGAAAACTGAAAATCGCCGCGCCGATTAGCGGACAGTTGTCCCCCCCACCGAATTACACGCGCCGCCGGTAGGGTATTTACGAGACAGGTTCTAGTTTGACGAGGACGCAGCGCAACTCCTGATTAACGCTTACCGTCCATAAGGGTGCTGGAACGAACTTGTCCGTTTTAGCTGCTACAACTATGCCCGGCAATCGCTTCCAGAATGTAGAATTATGCAGGATTCCGACCCCAGGGCGAGATTCGCGCTGATTCGATGGTGAAAAACGCTGTTATGTCAAAACTCGTAGTGGTTTTCCTGCTGACACTTGTGTGCGAGGTATCAGCATCGCAAAGGGTCGAAACCGACATCGGCTATGGTAACGACGCTGCGCAGAGGCTCGACTTGAGGATACCGGCCAGCACAGGCTTCGCGACGCTGATCTTTGTCCACGGCGGCAGTCTGACCAGCGGCGACAAAGCGGACTCTGATTACGCCCATGTTTGTGATTCGTTCCCTGCCGCCGGAATCGCTTGCGCGAATGTGAACTATCGATTGGGACCGCAACATTCTTGGCCAGCGCAGGCCGAAGATCTCGCCTCCGCCATTGTGTGGGTGCGCGCGAATATCGCGGCTTCCGGTGGCGATCCTAAGAAGCTCTTCCTGCTGGGTCACAGTTCCGGCGCCACGCTCGTTGCGTTAGTCGGTTCCGACGACCGCTACCTCGCCAAGCACGGGATGAAGCCTTCGGATTTGCGTGGTGTGATGCCGATGGGCTCGATCATGTGGGACGACGAACTCGAACAGGCGATCGCGCAGCGCGGGCGTGACATGGTCGCGCAGAATTTTCTCCGCGATCCCGACAACCGAATGTATGGAAGTTTTGAACGGTATCAGGACCACTGGCCAATCCACCACATCCACGCCGGCCTGCCTCCATTCCTCTTTCTGATCGCGGAATCAGAGCAGGAGCAGCCCCCAGTCCTGAAAACGAATGCGAAATTCGTGGAAGACTCACGTAAGTCCGGCAACGAGGCAGACTATAAAGTGTTCGCCGGGCGCAAGCACTACACCATGGTTCGGCAACTTCACCAGCCCGGCGACGCAGTGTTCGCCGTCATCTTGGAGTTCATCCGGCATCACAATCTCTGAACCCCATCATCGCCGGGCAGATTCCGGCCGAATTGTTTGAATGAAAAAGTCATGGAGGAGCGCTTGGTGCAAAAAAGCTGAACTCAGCGACCGCGCTGATTCAGATACAACCAAGGAGGCTCCCCCATGGAGACTATGTACTACATCGGTTTGGATGTTCACAAGAAAACGATCAGCTACTGCGTGAAGGACAGCAATGGCCGTATCTACGCAGCAGGTTCGATACCCGCCACGCGATTGACGCTGGACATGTGGATGAAGACGCTTCCCCAGCCGTGGACAGTGGCCATGGAAGCGACCATCTTCCCGGAAATAATCCTGAAAGTCACAAATTAGGCGGTCAAGTCCCTACTCCGGCAGTCTCACGCACCCCGCCCCGTGCCGGGACAGCCCCACCGCCACGATGGGCTGCGAACTCACATTCCGCATCTCGCCACTTTTCTCTTTCGCCGCGACTCGCTAAGATAGCCGCCATGTCCTACCAACCCAATCGTCGCAGCTTTCTCATTGCCGGCGGGCTCACCGCTCTGGCGTCAACCCGAGTCCTCGGCGCCAACGACACCTTGCGCGTCGGAGTCATCGGCGCCGGCGGCCGCATAGACGGCCTGCTCCATGCCGCCGACCAGGCCGGCCGGTACGAGATCGTCGCGGTAAGCGACGTCTATGCGCCGCGACGCGACGCCATCAGAGCGCGCTCCAACGGCATGGCCACCACTCACGGGGACTATCGCGAACTCCTCCAGCAGCAGATTGATGCCGTCATCATCGCTTCTCCCGACCACTGGCATGTACGCATGGCGGCCGACGCTCTTGCGGCCGGCAAAGACGTCTATCTTGAGAAGCCGGTCACCCACACCTTGGAGGAAGGCGCCACCCTCACCCGTGCAGTCCGCTCCAGCAAACAGATTCTGCAATGCGGCATGCAGCAGCGCAGTTGGAGCCACTTTCGCGATGCGGTCGATCTTATTCAAGGAGGGAGCCTCGGGCGCGTCACCCAGGTCAGGACCTATTGGTGGCAGAACTATTATGCTTTTATGGCCCCGAAGACCGTGGACACCCAGGCGCTGGATTGGAAGCAATGGCTCGGCGGCGCACCCGATCAACCGTTCAGCGAAGAAAAGTTCTACCGCTGGCGCTGGTTCTGGAACTTTGGTGGCGGCGCGATGACCGACCTCTTCACCCACTGGATCGATGTCGTGCACTGGGGCATGAAATCAGACCAGCCGCGCGAGGCGCAGATGCTCGCCGATAAATACATCTTCGAGCAGTGGGATTGTCCGGACACGGTCCAGGCCGCGCTCCGCTATCCCGGCTTCGATGTCGTGTACGAGGGCATGATGGCCTCCTCCATCGATGACGGCGGCCTGGAGTTCCGCGGCACGGAAGGAACCTTGAAGCTCAACCGGAGCGGCTTTGGCGTCTATCACGAAGGCGTGGCAGGCAAAGACAATCCGGTGGTCAAGGCAGAGAGCTTCCGCGACGGCACGATCGACCACATGCAGAATTTCTTCGACTGCATCAGGACGCGCAAAGAGCCCAACGCGCCCGTCGAAGCCGGAGTCGCCGCAGCCCGCGCCGGCCACATCGCCAATCTGGCCTACCGCGGCGCCGGTCAGATCACGTGGCCGCCGAAAAGCCCGGCTTAAAAGACACTTCCTCCAGGAGTTGAGCGCTACCGCAGCAAAAGTGCGGTAAGTCTTGGCTAGCGCCGCAGGCGGAGACGCTGGTCCCCGTAGCCAAGTTACCGGTAAGCACGACTTACCAGGAGTTGTCGTGATACTCCAACAGAATCTCGCTCTCGCGGCTTCTGATTGCGTCTAAGATAGCCGTAGAATTCAAAACCCAGAAGAAGTTGTCTTCATTCGAGGATATATCGCCTATGACAGACTGGTTCGCGCGCCCCGTCCTGCACGTGACGGACGTTGAGGCCTCGCTCCGCTTTTATGTTGATCGGCTCGGCTTCACGAGCCCCTGGCGCTACGAGGAGGACGGCAGAGCGCACGTTGCACAGGTCGACCGGCAGGGCTGCGCGCTCATCCTGGCTGACACGTGGCCGGAGAAGATTGGCAAGGGGTTGATGTTCATTTCCCTAAACGTCGAGCGGGAGACGCGCGAGGCGACGCGCGAGGCCGCGATCGCCGCGGTGGATGCTCTGCGCACGGAACTCGAAGCCAAGGGCGTTTCGGTCAAGGAAGGTTCGTGGGGCTACCGGCTCCTGGTGGTCGATGATCCCGACGGCAATCAGCTCTTCTTCAACTACCCGGCCGAGACTGCATCCGGCTAGCGATCCCATTCGGACAGACAGGCCGGTACTATGTACAACCTCTCCGGCTTGCCGACTCTCCAGGAACTTGTTGATAAGTCCTTTCAAATCAAGAAATCGTCCCAGACAAGTTCCTGGCACTCGCGACGCGTCGAAGACGCAGTCAGGGCTTACCGGGAGTTGGCTTGCTTACGCCTCACTCCACTCAGCCTACTCTCTTCACTCGGCCTCATCGGCGGAACGCTCAAGCATCAGGAGCTGAAGTCCATTCGGTCCCATATCCGACTCGTGCCGCGTTCTCTCGCTCAGAATTCGGCTCAAACACGAGGCCCGTGTAGTTCCCTTCCATCCTGTTAAAACGAGACAGTAACTGCGATCCCGACGCCGGGGTAATTGCGGTCATACAGGTAATACCCGTCGCCGGTGTAATCAAGGTATACGTCGTCGTTTTCGTACCACGTCGCAGGCCACGATTCCGGCCATGGATCCATGCACGTCACCCAATAGCCGTCGTATTGGAAGCGCGGATACCCGCCGACGAAGACCAGCGGTAGCCTGCCGATGCGGAAGACGTGGTCATGCCCGAAGTACATTCGGAAGCGGTCGTCGGGGATTCGATAGCCATTATAGCCGCCGCGCTGCGCCCAAGTTCGGTGTTCGCTGCTCCACGATTTCGCGCGCGACTGCGTGAAGCCGCTACGCACCTGCCCTGCATGTTGCGGAACGCCGCTGTGGTGGACGCCGCCATGCGTGGTGTCGTCGGCCTTGACGCCCCCGTGATAGGAGCCGCCGTAGGCTTGTTGCGGTCGTGCCGCAGGTTTCTTAGCCTGCTCCTGATGTTCCTGTCCCTTGGGCTGTTCCTTTTCGTGTTGCTCGCCCTGCGCGTAGACAGGAGTCATGGTTCCGGCGAGAAAAAAGAGGGCCGCTGCGCTGATCGCCAGTTTCATCGTCATGTGTCTCTCCTCTTGAAGATCTAGCTGAAATTTCCTTCATGACCTCAAATGCGTGAAGTCTTGCAATTGGCTTTATTAATGAGTTGTGTGACCTGTTCAAGCTTCTTGCGGGCTGAGGGGTACATAATATCACTATTTCCAAGTCGCCTGAGGACGCAACTCACAAGCGCCTCATTTCCTCTCATGTTGACCCAATCCCGCCAACGCAAACTACTCTCTGCTCGCCGCATCTGACTGTCATGGACATCACGACTCGATGCAACCCGGATCATACACGCCTGGACAAAAGTGAATAAAAGGGCCCTGAGAAGCAAATGAGCACTCAACAGGAGCGGAGAGAAGGAGTCTCATGCAGAGGGGATGTCAGACTGCAAAAAAAAGCCCAGGAACGCTTGACCTTCCAAGCGCCTTTCCTTCAGTGGGAGTACGACTCAAGTCGGCCCTGACGTTGGGGCCGACTTTTTTCTTCCTCCCATCATAACAAACTGGCTCTTGATTAACGCCCAAACCGTCCATGTGGGTACTAGGCAGTCGGGGCAATTTGGAATTGACGCTGTTGGTCTAGGCCCTGGCAGTCCAATCGGCCGGCGGAAACGCAAGGTGCCAAAAGCGCGGTGCGGGCCGTGTGAATTCCACTGCAACCTTGGGCGGTCCCGCCCGTTCCCTCTTCACGTAGACCACGCGGCACTCTAGTTGTTCCCCGCTTTCTGCATTTTGCACGAGGAGCCTTTGCCTGGGTGCTACCATGTCCGTTAAGGCCATCAGCGCACCATGCGCGCTGACGACAAGTGTTTCCGTGTTTTCATAGAACTGTGGGCCTTCCCCTGGGGCTCTGTAAACGACCACTGGAACGTTCAATTCAATCCGCTGGCTGCGCCGGTTCTTCAACCATCGTTTCGCATTTGTGAGCTTTTCTTCGTACATACAAAATCATCATAAGATGCTATTTCCCTGTGTCGTTAAAATGTGGGATGGCGGTTTCCAGACAAGCACATCCCAGTGATGCGTCACAAAATATGGTCAGGGGAATCTTAAGTCCAGGTAAACGCCGTTACCGCCGAAGTGGGTATCAGTACCCCGGATTTTGCCACGGGCCGGTACTATGAGCGACTTATCGGGAGTTGGCCTCGGTAGGAGACTGATTCCGCAAGGGACGGAAGGTTTGCCCTATTTCAGAGCCTTCTGAATCGCTGCCTCCACTACGGGAACCATCAGCGCGTAGCCCTGTGGGTTTGGATGGAGACCGTCGTGGGAGAGGCCTTCCTTGAGCATGCCGCTGCCATCCACCAGTGCCGAAAAATAATCTGCGTAAACCGCTCCGACGCTGGCTGCGTAACTCTTCATCCAAACATTAAGTTGCAGAATTTGAGCCGGTGGACGCTGGACGCTCTGTATGATCTTGGGGTGAGTGGCCCCTGGTGGCGGGGGAGGGTACCAGTCGGGCGGCATCATCGCGTAATCGCTGATGGGCGTCACCGAGCAAAGGATTACCTTGATACCGTGCTTTTGGGCGAGCTCGGTCATTGCCATCAAGTTTTCCTCGACCATCGTCGCCGTTTCCGGACCCGTGTTCTGTGCAATGTCGTTCGTCCCCGCTAGAATTACGATAGCTGCCGGTTTCAGGTCGATCACGTCTGGAAACATTCGCACCAGCATCTGCGGTGTTGTTTGACCTCCGATTCCGCGGTTCACGTAGGGCTTGCCGGGAAATGACTCTCCCAGTTTCCAAAAGTCCGTGATGGAATCTCCCAAGAACACGACTCGCTTTGGGTCGGCGGGTTGCTTCTTCAGCTCTTCATTGGCGGTGTGATACCGGCTGAGCTGGTTCCAGTCCTGCATTTGATCCGAAAGGCTCTTGGCGGTGTCAGCCAAACAGCAGCTCGATCTCGGTGGGTTGTAGTCCGTCACCAGCTGCGCTCGCGCGAGCGTACACATCTGCGCACTCATGAACAAGATTAGCAACAGGCATCGAGACATTCTTCTTCTCCCTATGAATCGTCCTGAATTCCTGCGGCGATTCGCCGGAACGACGAAACTATATACCAGATTCCCGAATTGAACCTCAGTCTCGCGCATCGTACCCTTCCCCTGCCTTCGACACAGCGAATTTACCCTCACAGAGGAACCCAACGAGAGCGGCGAGGTTCGATCGCTAACTCCCGATTAACGCTGCCGGCTCAGACGGTCGACGCAAGCGACAAGAGTTCTTTGCGAAACTTCCCCCTACTTTTTCTTCGGCTGCGATGTCGCGTACAACGACGACCCAATCAAAAAATGTCCTTCCGCCTCGTCCGATAGTTCCAGATTCATCCGCTGGTAGCTAAAGTTCAGCCGTACGTAATACGTCTTCCCGCCCTCCACCGTCAGGTGTATTGCTTCTCCCACCCGCTCGGAAGACTTCTTAAAGGTTCCCGACTGCCACTCCGTACAGACATTATGTTCTCCTGGCGCGACCTGAAAAAAGAAATACGACTTGCCGTCGTTCGCTCCTACCCAATTTCCATCCACCCCCACCCGCATCGTGGGCGCGGTGACAAAGTCCACAAAAAAGTACACCAGCGCTTTCCCCTGCTCCGGCTGCCCAACGGGATGTTTCAAATCCGTTGTCTTCACGTCGAACATTCCCGTGCTCGGGCCGCATCCCGCCCCAGTGCGGGCCGTCGCGGCTTCATCCTGCGCTAGAGCGGGCAACGCTCCCAGAAAAACAGCCACGCACAAAACAGACCAACGCTTATTCATAAGACGCCTCCGAGTCTGGACACACTTAAAGAGCCAATCCTTAAATTCCAAAAAAAAGAGAACTTGCAATCTTGCAATGCCGAAAGCAATTGCCGGCTATTTCACTAGAAATCGTACTTGTCCTTGAGACGTTTCGCTATGATATCCGGTTTCGTCTTTGGGGAAAACCGGGACGAGAAAACCGGGGAAAACCGGAAAACGTCCCGTCTGTCCCCGGTTTTGGAAGTCATAATGACTCATAGCAATTCTGGCTTGCCCGCGTTCGGACCGCCTCCTCGACTGAAAAGGGTATGTCTCGGTTGCTCACAAACTTCGCTTCCAACTCGAAAGCGTGCGCCTCAAGCGGCACGCTGAAGCGCCAACCCGTAGCAAGAAAAACTCGAAAGAACAACTCGACGTAGCGATCCAGTCCCAACACTTGAAATTGGACGGAACGCACCAGCGCGTGGAAGAGCATCCGCTCTGTAATCCTTTCGTTGAAGACCAAGACATCCTCGAACGTCATGGAGGCCATATGTGTGAATTCCCGAAAGCCACGAAAGTCCAAAGCTCCAATCTCCTGGCAATAGGAAGGGGCCTTTATCCGCTGACCCTCCAGTTGCACAACCTTGATGCCGGCGAGGAGCGTGGGCGAAAAGAAAGGTCTCATCATTGCCACATGCCCGCTATCGAGCGGCTTGCCGACGAATGCGTAATATTCCCGCTGCCCTCGCATGTACTCGCATACGCATTCGAGCACGTTAAGAACTTGCTCCTCGATTAGCTCGCACTCTCCTTCGCTACGGCTTGCCCCGCAATTCGCCCGTGTTTCTCGTTGCACAGGAACCGGCCGGGCCAGGTCCCACGAATAAGACAAAGAACGCATCCATCACTCCTAAATTAGATTTGCAAACAGCTTAGAGCCAATTAATCTTATAATGTATACACTGTTATGTTCACGCTGTCAACGATATTGTGACGTCCCGTCACACGAGAGGATGCCATGCCAAGGCAACCTGATCCTCTCCTGGAGGGTCGCATTCTGGAAGCTGCCCGGAAGCTTGCTCGACGGGACGCTCGCCTCGAATGCCTTCTTGACCTGCCAGGTTACCGGCGCCAGCGAGGGGTGCTCCATTTCAGGGGCTCTTGGAACCGTTGGCACCAATGGTCAGTATGGTCCGCCGGGAGGCAGCAGTAATTGGAGCCCTGACGTCACGCTGACGTTTACCGGCATTCCCGCTGCTGATCAACTTTGCGGTCCAGGAAGCCACGTCAGAGCCCATCAGCATCACTTGCAGAACGGATCGTATTCAGGATTACTCGATCAGGGTCTATTCGGCGACACAAAATCCTCCATTCTTGTTCGCCGAGGAACGGTTTGTGGGGGGACCGTTTGTCGCACTCCCGGAAGAAGTCAATGCCGTCGGCGCGGGCGGGTCTCGGCACTGAATTTAGTGCTGCAACCCCGGTCCGCCCTGCCCTGGAAAGCGCTGCCGAAAGCCAGCTGGGTGTGGTAGCCGCGGAAACTCTTCTCCAACGGATCATCGCCCCCGGCAAAAACAGTTATCCTCGCGAAATCGTGATGCGGCCCCAATTGATCGTCCGCCAAAGCACGGCCCGCAATCATTAGTATCCCTTTTGCTTCACGGGTATTCGGGAATCGACTCTGTTTGACCATCCCGAAAACCTGTCCCGTTCCCAACCATAGCCGGGACGGCGCGGGATGCAGGAACAAACGGAACAAGATGGCAGATTATTCTGAGTCCGATCCTGAGGAATCTACCGCCTGCTTTCGATGCACAAACCCAAATGCTCTCAAGATGGGATCAGAATCATCAGACAACATCTCCTATTGTGGGCACATGGTTCAACCCGATGCATCCAGCATCAGGATCCAGTCGCTGTCACCGTCGCTGTTGTTCCCGGGCGGTGTGAATTGGCGTGTTCCGGTATTTGCGAATGGTCCCCCAGCGACGGTTGTGTACATTCCTTTGGTAGGATCAAACCACTTGGCATTCGCAGGGGCTCTTAACGCCGCCATGTTTACGGTAACGGTACGGGCCGTCGGCATGTAGGCCACCACAAATGAACCGTCAGTCGTTCTGGCGGCAGCACAAAAATCACTATTGCTTACTCGCGTCTGGAATGTTCCATACGTTCCAAGTCCGGCTGTAACCACCGAATGGTCCTGGTCTGGAACGAGCTCATACCAGGGCAAGGAAGAAAAAAAGTTTTTCCAGATCGTGAGTTGCGCTACTCCCGCGGTATCGATGTAATACTTCCACCCAGGTGAGAGTGACCAGGTATAAAAATTCCCATAAAATTGTCCCGTGCCCCCGCTCAACATGGTCCAATACTCTTCTCGTCGAAGCGTTGGGGGTGTCCCGTAATCCGGTGGATGGCCCACATTCTCCTGATCATAGTGTGCTTCAAGCAAATAAACAGGTGCCACGGGCGTCTGATTATAGCTATGGAGCATCTGCATGTATGTCGGCGAGTACGTGTAGGTACCATTGAGAGAAATAAGTGGCACCCAAGTCGCATCGTCGAAGGAAGAACTCGTCTCATAATTCAGTTCGACAGTTTGCAGCTGTCCGGGAGCAACCGACTTAATTCCTTTTGCCACTGCCTGGACGAGTGCGTCATCCTTAGGATCGTTCCAGCTAACAAAATCATTGCCGCTCAGCCAGCCGACGTTGGGAAACCTCTTGTAACGATTGCCAACATACTCTCCATACGCATAAGCAGCAGTCGCACCGTTATTGCGCAGTGTTGGAAGCCACCCAACTGTCTCCATAGGATTAAGAAAGACAAATATGCCGTGCTTCGCCGCCAGCGTAACTATGTGGTCGAGACGAATAAAGTAGGCGTCATTCGGTTTCCCGAGATCGTAGTGCGTGTAATCGCTTCCACCAGGAACATATCCAGTGAACGGATGAATGCCGTCCACGGTGCTGCCGTCCTTGTTTTCGGGGAAATCACGGCCGGCACATACTACATCTATCCATCCCATGGTATTGAATCCGTGCGCCTGGCGGTCAGCGAAGTAGCTCTCCGCCTCTTCCTCAGTCAACCGCGACATTAAGCCTTGTGGCGTGTCCCCCACAATTAAGAATGGCACGTCATTCTGATCGACCAGATAGCGGTGGTTCGCACTGAGCTTGAGCGGATAGGCAGGAGCGCTCGCGCGGGATTCCTTAGCCACCACCAAGCTTGTTTGCGCCGCCAATCCTGTAAAGCACAGCGAGGCAAGTGCCACGAAGGCCGCAAGTGCTACTCCCGGATGATTCAAAACGATTCTAGTTTTCATTGTCAGCCTTTGTGCACTTCCGCTTCATTCATGTGCTCTACCAACAAGGATGCAAGCTGTGATCAACAGGAGGTGCATTTTCGCAGTGTCCTCAAGAAGCGGCAAAGTGCTTCCGTCGCACGAATATGTCGATTCTATGTCAAAATGTTTTCGCCCGGGGATTGCATTTGCAATCGCATCAGCCTTCCCCGCGGGGACGGGGGTTTTGATGGATTTGCGAGGAAAAGTCTGCCTGGTTACGGGAGGTACCAGCGGCATTGGCGCTTCCACCGCCTTCTGCTTGGCACAGAGCGGGTCTCATATCGTGACTGTTTCTAGAAGAGGTGGTGATCCGAAGCCCGAAGAGTTCTCCGCGCTCGAAACTCATGGCACGGTCATCCGCTCCCTGCAAGCTGATTTAAGCGATCCAGCGGAGTGCCGCAGTTGCGTTGACGAGGTCATCAAGGAATTCGGGCGCCTGGATGTTCTCGTGCACTCGGCAGGGGGAGCAGTTCCTGGCGGTCTCTACACCGTCACGGACGAGGCGTGGATGAAGGCTTTCGCGGTTCATGTTCACGCCATTTTTCATCTCGTTCGGTCGGCAGCGCCGCACATGGCACGACAGGGCGCGGGAGCCATCATCTTATTGGGCTCGGCGGCAGGCCTCCGTGGCTGTCTTGGCGCGCTGGCCTACGGGGTGGTAAAGGGCGCGCTGCCGCAATTCGCACGCGCCTTGGCCCGCGAACTCGCCGACCAGAACATCCGCGTAAATTGTGTCTCTCCTGGCGTCATTCGCACACCTTTCCAGGCCTACCTTACGCCCGAGCAGGTCGAGAACAACATACGGAATCGTATTCCGCTACATAGAGAAGGGCAGCCCCAGGATGTTGCTAAGCTGATTGTCTCCCTGATCGAGAATGACTTTATCACTGGCGAGAACTTCGTGATTGACGGCGGAATGACGATGCGCATCGTCTAGTTTGCTGATCAGAGGACGGCTCTCTTAGGCAAGGTCCAGACGATCCACGCGGAAATCATCGGAAGAATACCGAACAGCAAAAAAACGGGATGGAACGAGTAATGATCCACTAGCCAGCCCGTTGCCAGACTGAAAATCATGGCTCCGAATCCGGAGCCCATGCTTGCGAAGCCCCAGATCGAGGCTAGTGTTCCCTTCGGAAAAACATCCCCGGGAATGGCCAGTAAATTCGCAAGCGCACCGCAGTAGCCAAAGGTAGCGATCGAGACTAGAGCGATGCATTCCACAGGGCTTCGGCTTGCTCCGACGAAGAGTGCAGACATCATCAGCGAGGAAAAGACCAGGACTGCAATTCGCCGCGCGGTCGCCACTCCCGTTCTGAAAAATAGCAACGCGCGGAACACTGCGCCTCCCGCTAGATTACCGATGGCGGCGGTAAAGAAAGGAATCCAGGCGGTTTCTCCGATCTGCCGAAGAGAAAAACTGTGCACAACCTTCAAGTATTGGGGAAACCAGAATGTGTAAAAGTACCAGACAGGATCACTGAAAACCTTAGAGAGGGTGAACTGCCAAAGGAATCTGGACCGAAGCAGTGTCTTGAGTGGAACACGTTTTGCTTCCTCCCCCACTGCCTGTGGTTCACGATAGAAGGTCATCCATACTGCCAGCCAGACAAACCCAAGCAGCCCAATGACGACAAACGCGGCCCTCCATCCCATACTCAATGCAATCCATGCGAGAAGCGGTGGAGCAAGGATCGCACCTACTGCTGCCCCGCTATTAAAGATGCCTGATGCCAGGGAACGTTCCTCTGCAGGAAACCACTCTGCAATCAGCTTCACTCCGGCGGGATAGTTACCCGCCTCACCTATGCCCAGCAAGAATCGAAAAACGCCCAAGCTCAGAGCCCCAGCGGTGAAAGCGTGCAGAACCTCCGCGCCGGACCACCAGGCGATCGTCAAGGCATAGCCAACTCTGCTTCCCAGCCGGTCTAGAAGTCTGCCGGAAACTCCATTCATAACCGTATAGGCCAACATGAACGCGAAGATGATTTCGGAATAAATCTGTGCCGAGATATGAAACTTGGCCAGTAAGAGGGGCGCCATCACGGAGAGGGTCTGCCGATCGAGATAGTTGATGACGGTTGCCAGAAAAGCCATCCCGAGCACCAGCCACTTTGTCCTATCTCTCACGCTCTCCGCCTTTCGCCATAGTCAGGAGATGGTATCTAAATCTGATATATCATTCGCCATCCGCAGGCAAACAAAAGTTCACGTTATATTTGCTGTAGAAATCCAACGAACGCCTGAACTATCCTCAGCCAGGACTGCACTCTGACGAGTAGTCCCGCGATCAGGAGGGATGGTCTTATGAATCGGAGAGAATTTCTCGGGTCGACCACAGCGGCATTGGCTGCAAGCTGGTCCTATCCAAGTCTGGCGCAATTGTCGGAACCGACAAACGGGTTTCCGGCCTCGGAACTGAAAAACGTCCCCTACATTGAGACCCAGCCGATTGCCGGTTATCAACCGGCCCCCCAAAGTGCGTATGAAGCATTCCAGGATATGAAGTTCGGTGTACGGATTCACTGGGGTATTTATTCCATTTGGCATCGGGGCGCGGAGTCGTGGCCCTTTCTGGAGATGTCGTTTGCTGATCGCCAGGAGTACAACACTTTGTACAAATCGTGGAATCCAACGGGATTCGATGCAGACGCGTGGATGGATACTTTTCGGGATAGCGGCATGAAGATGTTCGCTTTCACGACGAAACACCACGAAGGTTTTTCCATGTTCGACACGCGGACCAGAGTGAAGAATCGTGCCAATTGGGCGGCTCCCGGGGGACCACAAATTGAATCCTGTGACCTGGCCTACTCAATTATGGAAACACCGTTTCGCCGGGATGTTGTGAAAGAGCTTTGCGATGCGGCGCACAAGCGGAATATGAAAATAGATCTCTATTTTTCACACCCCGATTGGTACGACGCGGATTTCCGCCCCTACGTGGTGCATCCTCTGCAAGTACCTTCCTCTGCAAAGTTACTTGTATCCGGCGATCTTGATAGGATGCGACGCACCTATGGCATGAATCCTGTGATCGTTCCGGATCCCACGGATGCAGAGGTGAAACGGATGATGGAGAGGCATCGCGCGCAGCTTCTCGAACTGCTGACCAACTACGGAAAAATTGACATGCTCTGTCTGGACATGTGGCTTGGACCGCATGTCTGGCCTGAGCTTCGCAAGACCATTCTGAAGCTGCGTGAAGTGCAGCCACAGGTCATGCTCCGTGACCGAGGGATCGGAAACTATGGAGACTACTACACTCCCGAGCGCGCGATCCCCCGATCAAAAGAGGAATCGCAGAAACCGTGGTTCTGTATCAATCCGCTGGGTTCAGATTTCTCGTATGAGCCGGACGCCACTAAATACAAAGGGGTGAAGTGGATCGTGGAGAGCCTGATAGACACTGTCGCCAAAGGAGGCGGGCTGATGATCGGCGTGGGGCCTAGCTCTCACGGTGAATTCCATTCTGAAGCGATCCGGCAGATGAAAGGCGCGGGAGCGTGGCTGAAGGTGAATGGCGAGGCTATCTATGCGACTCGGCCGCGCGAAGGCAGTCGCTGGTCGGAGGGCGATACGATTCGTTACACACGGTCCAAAGATCGCCGTTTTGTTTACGCAATCATGACGAAATGGCCTGGTGCGCAGTTGACGCTGAACAGAGTGCAACCAAAGGCCAACTCTCAAGTGACTTTTCTGGGTTCAAAGACAGGGCTAGCGTGGAAGTTTGACGCGGATGGGGGGACAACCATCACTTTCCCGGAAAACCTCCAGCAAGAGAGCAACCGGCCTTGCAAATATGCCTGGAGCCTCAAATTCGAAGCCACTGAAGCATAGTTGCGGGATTCCAAACGATCTTCTTGAGGAGGCCAAGCAATATGAATCGAAGAGAGTTCTTAAATCGCTCCACGGCAGTGACTCTTGGCGTCGGATCAGGAAGTAAAGCATTTCTTCAGCACCTTCTGGCGGAAACTAGCTCTGGAGGTTCGCAGACTTCGACCGCAATTCCCCCAGGGTCGGTATTGCCTGGAACTGCACCGTTGACGATACAGGGCGATATGGCCTCGGAAATGGTGGATGGGATTCGGCGCTTCTTGCTGCATAAAATGCAGACTCAGGAGGCGGACCGGGCGCAACGGTGGAGTCGAGACTACAGTTCTCCGGAGCACTATGAGCGCTCCGTCGCTTCAAACCGTGGCAGTTTTCAGCGCATCATCGGGGCAGAGAACAACCGGACTGCTCCTCCTTCTTTTCAACTTACAGGGACAGCGTCGTTTCCGCTCTGGTTTGCCCAGGGAGAAAATTACAAAGTATATAGCGCGCGCTGGTCAGTTCTTCCGCCCGTAACTGCTGATTCGGGCGGCTTGGAGGCTGAAGGCTTGTTGTTGGAGCCCGAGAAGCCACCGGTGGCACGGGTAGTCGCCATTCCCGATGCCGACTGCACTCCGGAAATGTTAGTGGGGCTGGCCGAGGGAGTTTCTCCGCAGGTGCAATTTGCGCGACGCCTGGTGGAGAACGGCTGTCAGGTTGTCGTGCCGGTGCTTATCAACCGCGACGATACTTTTTCGGGCATTCCTGGTGCCGGCATGACGAACATGCCGCATCGGGAATGGATCTACCGAATGTCTTTTGAGGTGGGCCGGCACATTATTGGGTACGAAGTTCAGAAGGTGCTGGCCCTCGTGGATTGGTTTGAAAAGATAAACACGGAGCGACCGGTCCCGATTGGAGTCATGGGCTACGGCGAAGGCGGATTGCTGGCGCTCTACAGTGCGGCTATAGATAGCCGGATCGATGCAACCTTGGTTAGCGGATATTTCCAAGCACATGAAGTCTGGAAGGAACCGATTTATCGCGACGTCTGGGGTTTGACTTACGAGTTTGGAGACGCGGAGTTAGCCAGCCTCATTGCGCCGCGCGCTCTCATTGTTGAAGCCTGCCAGGCTCCTGAAGTCCTCGGACCACCACCTGGAACAGAGGAACATAAGGAGTACGCTTGTCCCAATGGGAAATTGCGTACACCGCCGCTGGAGGCGGTACAGAAAGAAATTGATCGTGCTCGGGCCTTCTTTGCTGGGCTAAAGGCTGACGCGAAACTGCAGCTGGTAGCAAGCCAAGCAGGCGACGGACAACCGGGTTCGGAGGCGGCGCTTCATGCCTTCCTGCGGTCTCTCCGCGGAAGCGGCCAGTTACTCGCCGCTGGAAGTCCGCCGGCCAGCGTTCACAAGGTAGAGGATTCGACACCCCGGCTGCACCGGCAATTCAACCAGCTGGTGGATTTTACCCAGGCGTTGGTCCGGAAGTCACCGGATCGTCGAAAGGAGTTCTGGAGCAAAGCAGACGCCTCTTCGCCTGAACGCTGGAAGGATACAACAAAGTTCTATCGCGACTACATCTGGGATGAGGTGATCGGGCGTTTGCCCGCACCTAGTTTGCCTCCTAATCCCAGAACCCGTCTGGTTCTGGATGATCGCAAGTTGACCGGGTATGAAGTCATGCTGGATGTGTGGCCGGACGTGTTTGCCTACGGCACACTCCTTCTACCGAAGGATTTGAAGCCGGGTGAACGCCGCCCCGTTGTGGTCTGTCAACATGGTTTAGAAGGACGGCCAACCGACGTAGCGGATCCAAAAATTGATTCAGCCTTCTACCATCACTTTGCCGCAACCCTTGCGGCGCAGGGGTTTATCACCTTTGCCCCGCAGAACCCGTACATCGGCCACGATGATTTCCGTTTGATTCAGCGCCTGGGGCATCCGCTGAAACTCGCGTTGTTTTCCTTCATTCTGGGGCAGCATGAGCAACTCCTGAATTGGCTGGCGGAACAGCCCTTCGTGGATCCCGAACGCATCGGCTTTTATGGGCTTTCTTACGGTGGAAAGACAGCGGTTCGCGTTCCGCCGCTCTTGGACCGTTATGCGCTTTCCATCTGCTCAGGCGATTTTAATGAATGGGTATGGAAGACTACTACGGTCCTGGCGCCGCAAAGTTACCTGCTAACCGTCGAATATGACATGTATGAATTCAACTTCGCGAATATTATCAACTACTCCGACCTGGCTAATCTAATGGCCCCGCGGCCGTTCATGGTGGAGCGTGGCCACGATGATCCCGTGGGGATCGATGAGCGGGTCTCTTACGAATATGCTGCTGTACGCCGTTTTTACGACAAAATGGATATAGGGGACAGGACGGAGATCGAGTTTTTTAGCGGTCCGCACACGATTCATGGCGTGGGAACTTTTGATTTTCTCCGCCACCACTTGCGATGGCCAGAAAGCATTGTTCGGTGAACTCCTCCATACGTTGGCGCGGTACTTCGAAGTGAGCGTGGCTATTCGCGTGAATAATGACTGATGCTGCCAACAGATCGTTGGCCGAGTGTGTCCGTTATGCTTGCGTCGGAGCATGAGTCGAGCCGTAATTGAAAAACGGCCCGTCGAACTTTTCTTTGAAACTTACGGATCCGGCGGGCGTGGCTGGCGTTGTGGGCACGGAGTCGTCAAACCGGTGACTTGGGTACCGGGGCGAACCTTCACGGTTTGGGCGTCTATCTGGCCTGTGGATTGCTACCGCGTGCGCCGTTACGCGCTCGGATTCGGAGTTTTATTCATTTTCTTGGTCCCAACTTTCGGCTCTTCCGCACTGACGAACGGGGTGCGGCGCTGCGGGTCACAAACTTGTAGGCCATGCCGAGCAAGTCTCGCAACACTTCGGGATTGACGCCAGACAAGCGAACCAGCACGGCGCTATAGCCAATATAGTGGTCCGTCACGTAGTAAACATCAGGGTCCGCAGCGAGCAGTTCGGCGCGGTCATCGAAATCCACGCGAACGGCAAGCGAGCCGGGTTCGGCCGAGCGATTAGCGGGGACACACGCCAGGAGTCTTCCACGGACCTTGAGCGCCCGCTGCCCGTACGCTGTGCTCTCCTCCACGCCAGGCAACGTGAGTCCGATATTCCGCACGGTGTCGAAGTTGATTGTGTTTGTGGGCATTGGTCAGCACGATTCCTTAGGACTCGCGGCTCTTCTTTGGCCGGTATACCGATTTCAAATCCCCGTATACCGTTTCCGCATTATAGTCGTTACAGCTCCCCTCCAGCCAACTCCTGATTTGTCGGGTGGTCTCAATGGGTCGACGCAACACTCAGGTCGAACCCAACTTGCATTGAAAACAGGGGCTAAATCGCTCGCTAGGGTTAGATCAGCCGGAACACTACCCTGGCTAGGTTTTGACAGAGTACAGCCAAACAAATCGCTTCTCCCGGGAAGGCATTGTCGAATCAATGCATTGGATGGTGCTGCATCGAACGGTTGAGCTGGCAGCGCAAATCGGAAGAGTGGGTTCCGGTACGCAAGCTAGCGCTGGGGTGAAACACCAGGAGCAGACTGCCGCTGCCATGCGGGTTGACTCGCGAACAGGGAGGCGAATCGAGAACAGGCACAACTGCAAATCAACCGCATATCTCCCTCCCTGGCGATGTCGCGATTCCCTTGAATCCGGTTTTCGCGATCGTCAATCACCACCTGAACCCATCTATGTTCCAAGTGCAAGTCCGATCTCGCGCCAGGCGATTCATTAAATCACTGTCGATTGCGACCCCGTCTTGGGTTGAATCCCCATCGCGCGGTCCAGCAACAGCTTCTCTTCCGCGCGCAACACGCGATGAGCGCCCTTGCCCAAATCTCCCAGCTGCAGCGGCCCGATCGCCACGCGCACCAGTCGCAGCACTTCAATTCCATGCGCTTCCAGCATCCGGCGAATCTGGCGATTCTTGCCTTCCTCCAGAAGTATCTCCAGCCAGGAATTCTTTTCGCCGGTGCGCAACAAGCTGACTCTCTTCGCTTTCAGCATTTCACCCTTCGGTGTCTCCACGCCCTGCTCCAGCGCCTCAATAAGTCGTTCGTCCGCCTTCACTGCGATTTGCACGTGATAACGCTTCTCCAAATGAGTCGCGGGGTCCGTGATTCGCGCGGCCCACTCCGAATCATTTGTCAGGAGCAATAGGCCTTCACTCGCCTTGTCCAACCGTCCCACAGGCGCGAGCCAACCCTTATCTTCAGGCAAAAGCGAATAGACCGTCTCCCGGCCCTTCTCATCGGCAGCGCTCGTCACAATCCCGCGCGGCTTGTTCATGACGACATAGACCTTCTCTGCCGCCCTGACAGGTCTACCGGCGATTTCCACGCGATCCACTCCAAGTCGCACAGGTGTCTCAGGATTTCGCGGCGTCGCGCCATTCAGTCGCACTTTGCCCTCGCGAATCAGGGCAAACGCCTGCGTCCTCGAACAAAAACCGAGCTTTGGTAGCGCTCGCGCAAGCCCCACCTTCTTATCTCTGTTCGAGCCGTGTTCTGTGCGTCGCAGCGCCGCAGGTTTCTTACTGGCCATAGCTGTAGCTCAGGCCTTCAGGCCTGAGGCCTTCCCCAGCCGAACGCATCCTTATAAAGAATCGAACTCGACCATTTCAAAGGGAAACCCAGCTTAACTATTCTTCTCAGGCGCCGCTGTCGCATGCTTTACTTCGCCGTAGCGTTTCGCCAGCCACGTTCGCACTTCCTTCGGGTCATATTTGAATGGGCCGTTGCCGCCCTTGTAGGAAATCCGCCCATTCTCATCCACGATGTAAAGCCGCTCCGGCCATGCGGCATACGCATCATTTGCCGCATTATTCATTTCATCGACGCCAAAGGGCAGGGGAAACTTGAACCGCTGCGTGAAATCGTTGGCAATGGCAATGCGCTGCTCCAAGGTCTTAGGCTGGACGTAACACACATTGTCCTTATCCTTTTCGTTGGACTTCATGCGCCACTCGTCGATCGGGTGCGCTTCCCGGATGTAGATGGTCAGAAAATCGACGCGGTTTTTGTAGTCGTTATAGATTTGCACGATGTCGCCCAACTGGCGACGGAAGGGTGGTCAAGTAAAGCTACCGAAGATGAGCACCAGCGGCCGCTCCTTGGTACGTTCGTGAATCTGAAAGCGCGTCGCGCCATCCAACCCCACCAACGGCGCATCGGGCGCGCTGTCGCCCACCTTCAATTTCCCCAAATGCATGTGCGGCAAGGCGAACCGCACCATCTGGATGGCATCCTTCGGTCCACCGGCCATGATGCTCAGCCCGATATAAGTGAGGGCTAACAAAGCTCCCACAGAGACGAGTGTCCAAAGAAGCATTCGATTCATTAGGTCCCCAGTTCAAAGCCCGTCTGCCGCGCGAAGTTGTTCCCGCAGCTCTTTGTACCGCGCCAGCGCTTTCTCAATCACGGTAATCGCCGCGTACGCCGGCTTGATGTCTTCCACCTGTACCTGCTTGCCTTCCAGCAGCTTGTAGTCTTGAAAAAACCGTTTCAGAACCAGCAGTCGATGCGGTGGCAGGTCGCGCGCCTCAAGATAGCTGCTGAACTCCGGATCGTTGGTGGCTACCGAGATAATCTTGTCATCGCTCGCACCCGAATCGATCATCGTCATCACGCCTATGGCACGCGCTTTGATCAGCGCCAGCGGCTGCACCGGTTCCTGGCACAGCACCAGCACATCCAGTGGATCGTTGTCCTCCGCATACGTTTGTGGAATGAATCCGTAGTTCGCGGGATAAAAGACCGCCGAGTGAATGATCCGGTCAACCTTCAGCAAGCCCGTGGGCTTGTCCAGCTCATATTTGACGTTCGATCCCAGCGGTATCTCGATCACCGCCTGAAAGTCTCGCGGCACTTCCTTGCCGGGAGAAACGTCATGCCATGCATGCATCACGTGGGCCTCGCTCTCGGTACGTCCATACTTATGATTATTGCCCCGGAACCTACCGAAGCGTAAGCCCGGATCGCTAGGCAGCTTTCTTGGTCCACGCGCCCAGGATCACGCCCATCAAAACGAGCCCCGCCAGCGGATAAAACTCATTAATGGCGAAAAGTTCCTTGGGCCGCATCTCAAACATGTAATTCATAAATGAGATTGGCCCAACGAAGCCGATCCATATCAGTACGCCAATGGAAGCGCCTCGCCCCGCCGTATTGGCATTGCGCCAGATGCACAACTGCGCCAGCGAATAGGCGATCAACAGTTCCAAAAGAAATGAAACAATATAGGGAATTGCGGGGTTTACGCTTTTCGCCTGCTCGATGGTCATGTGCTCCAAGGCCATCCAGGGTTTGTTAAAGAGAACCCCATACCAGAGACCTCCGAGAACCCAATAAGCGATGGCGGCAACCACCACTGCAAGATAGTTGGTCTTCATTTCGATGTTCCCCCACGAGGCGCGCACCGCAAGAATTTTGGCCCGAGAAAGGGCGGTGGCTTTTCTGGCAGAGTCTGTAGCGCGCTCGGGGCAAAGTCAAGCTACTTCACGCGATAGAACACCTGCAACAACCCGCTGGGATAGGCCTTCGAGCGCAGCAACTCAAGCTCCGTCTCGGGATAAGGTTGCGCAAACATGGGAATGCCATCGCCGAGCAGTCGAGGGTGAAAGGAAATGCCGATTTCGTTCACCAACCGCTTTTGCAGGAACTCTCGCATCATTTCCCCGCCGCCCACCAGCCAGATATCTTTTCCAGGCTGGGCGCGCACCGCTTCGGCCCACACCTCGGGCGGCTCGGAAACCACTTCTATGTGTTCCTGCTTTCCTTTTGGCAACAGGTGCGAGAACACATATTTCTTCATTCCCGGGAACAGAGTGACACGAGGCGCAAGTTCAATGGCTTTCTGATAGGTCTTCCGCCCCATCACCGCCACATCCACACTCGCGAAAAACTCTTGCATGCCGTAGTCCTGGTCCATAAACAGCCAGTCCACTCCGCCATCTTTGCGTGAAATGTAGCTGTCCAGGCTGGACGCCACAAAATATTTAATCAGCCGCATTGTTTCGAGAGAATATCACTACGCCCGCGCTTTTTCGATCATCTCTTTCCAAATCCCTTTGGATTTCAGGATGAGTTCGACGGCTTCGCGCACCGCGCCGTGGCCCGCGTGCGCGTGCGTCGTATAGTGCGCGATTTCCTTAACGTCGGCGACCGCATCACCCACCGCCACCGCCAGCCCCACCCGCCGCATCAGCGGAATGTCGGGAAGATCGTCGCCCACGAACGCCACCTCGGCATCCAGCACCTCGGCTTTCCGCAGAATTTCCTCGTACGCGGGCATCTTCACCGGAATCTTCATGTACACATAATCCATCTGCAGCTCGCGTGCGCGCCGCTGCAACGCGGCGCTCTCCCGGCCCGTGATGCAGCCCGTCTTGAGGCCCGCGGTCTTCGCCAGCGTCAGGCCCTGGCCATCGTGCGCGTCAAACGTCTTAATCTCCAGCGCCGTGCCGTCGGGCTGCGAAAGCAGGGTCACGCCTCCATCGGTCATCGTGCCGTCCACATCCATCAGCAGCAGCTTGATCTTCGCCGCACGCTTCTTCAGAGCGGGTGAAATTTTCGTCGCGCGAGCCAATGATTCCTCCAATCCATAAGCAACTGCATGTTACAGGAAACTTCAACTGACATGAAATTCGGGAAGGGAAGCGCGTCTAGTTATCCCATTGGAAAGCAGTCAGGACGCCACCTTTGAATTCCACGTCAGCCAACAGGCAAAAAGGCCCGCCCGAGCGCGGATGCGGCGCCTTCGGGTCCGGTTTCTGGCTCGCCGCTCCGCTGGCCGTGCCATTCTTATCGACCAGGTCGTGTGGATTGCGAAAGTAGACTTGAAACTTATAGTGGCCGTCCCCGCCACCGGCTTCCTGGTGCACCACCCTCCAACTGTTTGTGCCGCCGTCGCCCGGACCGGTCATCCCCGCGTCCTTGAAAAAATCCCCGAGCTTGGTTTCCCCAATCTTATAAGAAGTAAGACGCGCAACCATGGCGCGTGCCGGTAGGCTGTCCTGCGGTTGTTCATCCGGCCCTCCACCTTCGGCTCCATGCGGGCGCGGCTCAATCTTCGCGATTTCGATTCGCCCGCTGTAAAAATCGTCAAAGAGCTTGTAAGCCTCCGGATCATATTTCTTCAGTCCTTCCGGGCCATTTTCGGGCTTGGGCCCGCTCATACCCATATCGCCGTGCGTCCCGAAATACCACATCGTCAGTTCAGCGAAAAATTCGTCGGGGTTTGAGCCGGCGTAGGAATGCAACCACAAGCCCTTCGATTTTGAAGCCTCGTACTGTTTGTCGAACATCGCGCGCACGGAGTGCGGAATGCCCTCACCCTCGATGTCGTGAGCGAACTCGTGCAGGCAAATATCCCGGCCGCGATAGCGATCCTTGGGAAGTTGCAGCAGATTCTCCTCACCGCATGAAGTAATCAGGCCGCCCATGCCGCGTGTCCGCTGATCCCGCGTCAGTCCGAAGTATTCATCGAGCGGCACGTGTTTGTCCTGACGCCATTCGGGCAGGTCCGTGGTGCCTTGGTCGCGCCCGATGATGTGCAACTCCGCCCCGGCGGCAACAAGATTGGCCACAACCACAGGCAGGTGCGCGGTCTCCATGTTGATGCGGTCGTACGCGGCGTAAAGCGCCTCGTCCACAACCACGCTGGGAGCTTTGATCGGAATGCCGTTCACGAAAATCACTTTCGTGAAGAAGCCGCCTTCCGGCGGATGGATCGCCTGAATCTCCGGGTAAGACTTCGTTTGCGCTTCCACTTTGCAAATGCTTTTCCCAGCCAGGATCCCCGCCACAATTGCGACAGCCATGGCCCACGCCGCCCATCTCTCAATTCGCACGCGTTTAGCTAGTTTGGATTTCATCGGTTTATTTGTCCTTCGCCGCGCCACCGGTTGTTAGACTTGCGCGATCCCGGTCGCTTGGCATCCCGGCAGCGGGCTAGATCAATTCCAGCGTCCACAAATCATGGAGATGCACCACGCCTAAAACCTTCTGCGCGTCGTCCACCACCACGACCGAGGTGATCTTTTTCTTTTCCATCAAGTTCAGCGCTTCGCTGGCCAGCAATTTCGGCCCAATCGTCTGCGGCGTGCGCACCATGCAATCACCAGCGGTCATTGCCAGCGTCGCGCCGCCGTGCTTCTCCATCAAGCGGCGCAAATCGCCGTCCGTCAATATGCCGGCAAGCTTGCCCTCCGGCGTCGTCACCGTCGTCATACCCAATTTTTTGGCAGACATTTCATGAAACACGGCTGGCATCGGCGTGTCTGAAGCCACTCTAGGCAGGGCATTGCCCGTGTGCATCAGGTGCTCCACGCGCAGAAGTTTATTCCCCAGGCGCCCCGCCGGATGCAGCGCCGCAAAATCGTCCGGGCGAAATCCGCGCTTTTCCAGCAGGGAAATGGCCAGCGCATCGCCCACCGCCATCGCCACGGCCGTGCTCGCCGTGGGCGCGAGGTTCAGCGAACAGGCTTCTTCCTTCACGCTGACGTCCAATGCCACATCGCTTGCTTCCGCCAGTGTCGATTTCAATTTTCCCGTCAGCGTGACAATCGAAATTTCCAGCCGCTTCAGCGTCTCCAGCAGGTTTAATATCTCTTGCGTCTCACCTCCGTAGCTGATCGCCAACACGGTATCGCCCCGCGCCAGCATGCCCAAATCGCCGTGCAGCGCCTCCGCCGGATGCAAAAAGAATGACGGTGTTCCCGTGCTGGATAGCGTTCCAGAAAGCTTGCGCCCAATCAGCCCGGATTTTCCCATGCCCGTCACCACCACGCGCCCTTTGCAGGCAAAGAGCAGCTCAACCGCGCGATCAAACGATGTGTCGAGGCGCGCCAATACATCCTGAATAGCCTGCGCTTCAATACGCAGAACCCGGCGCGCGGTTTCCAGGCTCATGCCGTGCTCCAACGCCGCACCAATGTGGAAAGTTCCTTGAGGCGTGAGAGGAGTTGCGGTAATTCCGCCAAGGGAAGGGCATTAGGCCCATCGGAAAGAGCCGCGCCCGGGTTGTCATGCGTCTCCAGGAAAATTCCATCTACGCCTGCAGCCACGCCCGCGCGGGCCAGCGGTTCAATAAACTCCGGCTGCCCGCCGCTTGCGTGACCCTGTCCTCCGGGGAGTTGCACGGAATGCGTCACGTCATAAACCACGGGATATCCGAATTTCCGCAGCACGGGAAACGTTCTCATGTCCACAACCAGGTTGTTATATCCGAAGCTCGCCCCTCGCTCAGTCAGAATGATCTTTGTATTTCCGGCCGCGGCTATCTTCTCTGCCACATTTCCCATGTCCCACGGCGAAAGGAATTGCGCTTTCTTCACGTTGACGATCCGCCCCGTCTTTGCCGCGGCCACCAGCAAATCGGTCTGCCGCGACAGGAACGCTGGTATTTGCAAAATGTCTGCCACTTCCGCCGCCGGCGCAGCCTGCGAAGCATCGTGAATATCGGTCAGTATGGGCAAACGCAAATCCGCCTTAATCTTGCCAAGGATCCGCAGACCCTCCACCAGTCCAGGCCCGCGATAAGATTTAACAGCGGAACGATTTGCCTTGTCGTAAGAAGCCTTGAAAACATACGGCACACCCGCATCCGCCGCGATCTTCGCCACGCGCTCCGCCATCATCCGCGCGTGCGCCTCAGACTCGATCACGCACGGTCCCGCAATCAGAAAAAGCGGATTATCCCCGCCAAGCCGCAGCGTCCCAAGTGAAATTTCGCGAGTAGCAGTCATGGATGAATCGAAGATATCACAGCCGCAGTTAAGCCCGCATTTCTCGTAATATTATCAGGCCCTGCTCTATTACTGAGTCAGCGGCCCTCTTTGCGGGCGCGGCGTTTGGGGACCGTTTCGCTGACCGTTCCCCGCTCCCCTGAATGACCTCCGACGATATCCCCTGCATTTCTGGCCAGCCATTCTCGCACTGCCAGATCAATAATCGTGGAGACGGAGACGCGGCGTGCGCGAGCGGCGCTTTGTAGCTCAGACTTAAGCCTCGTCGAAAGCCGCCAACGATAGACGACGGTCTTCATGGACCAAATTCACGCCGCTGCGTGGGGCGTAAAGCGCAGCGCAGCCGCAGGCTGTGTAGTTTCGCCGACGACGGTTGTCGGTGTTGCGGTGCTGGAAGCCACAGCGTTCGGCCGCGCCTTCTGCAGCCTATGCTCTAGCGCCGCCCCAATAAACGCCGCAAACAAGGGATGCGGATCGAATGGCTTGGACTTGAATTCCGGGTGGAACTGGCAACCCAGGAACCACGGATGCTCCGGCGCCTCCACGATCTCCACGTAATTCTCGTCCGGCGTGCGTCCGGTGATCATCAACCCCGCCGCCGTCAAAATCTTTTCGTATTCGCGGTTGAATTCATAGCGGTGCCGATGCCGCTCGCTGATCTCCAGCTTTCCGTAAGCCTTGTGCGCGAACGAGCCCGGCTCCAGTTTGCACGGCCAAGCGCCCAGGCGCATCGTTCCGCCCATTTCGTCCACGCCCAGAAGTTCGCGCAACTTGTAAATCACGCGGTGCGGCGTCTGCGGATCGAATTCCGTGCTGTCGGCTTGCTTCAGGTTAGCCAGGTCGCGAGCATATTCGATCGTGGCGCATTGCATGCCCAGGCAAATGCCAAAGAACGGCACTTTGTGCTCGCGCGCATACTGAATCGTATAAATCATCCCCTGGATGCCGCGCTTCCCGAACCCGCCCGGCACCAGGATGCCGTCGTATCCTCGCAATCGTTTCTCCGCCGCCTCCAGCGAATCAATCTCCTCGGACTCGATCCACTCAATCACCGTCTTGTGGTTATGCGCCAATCCACCGTGCAGCAGCGCCTCGCGCAAACTCTTATACGCGTCTTCGAGCTGCACATATTTGCCCACAATCCCGATCCGCACTTCGCCCCGCGGATGATGCAGGCGATCCAGCATCTCCAGCCATGCCTGCATATCCGCCGGTCGCTCTTCCAGCCTCAACGAACGGATAATCTGCTCGTCCAGTCCTTCCTTGCTTAGCTCCACCGGTACTTCGTAAATCGCCTTCACATCCTCCATCGAAATCACTCGCGATTCCGCCACGTTGCAGAACAGCGCAATCTTTTTCTTTAACTCCGCGGGAATGTGGTGATCGCTGCGGCACAGCAGGATATCCGGCTGAATCCCGATTCCCAGCAATTCCTTTACGCTGTGCTGCGTCGGCTTGGTTTTCAGTTCGCCCGCTGCTGCGATGAACGGCACCAGCGTCACATGCACAAACAAAGTATTTTCCGGGCCCAACTCCAGCCGCATCTGCCGAATGGCTTCCAGAAACGGCAGCGATTCGATATCGCCTACGGTCCCGCCAATCTCCACAATGACAATGTCCACGCCCTCAGACACTTTCCGGATGCAGCGTTTAATTTCGTCGGTGACGTGCGGGATCACCTGCACGGTCTTTCCCAGGTAGTCGCCGCGCCGCTCGCGGGCCAGAATCGTTTCGTAGATGCGCCCCGTGGTCCAGTTGTTGTCGCGCGTCAGCTTCACGTGCGTGAAGCGCTCGTAATGCCCCAGGTCCAAATCCGTTTCCGCCCCGTCATCGGTGACAAAAACCTCGCCGTGCTGAAACGGGCTCATCGTACCGGGATCCACATTCAGGTACGGATCGCATTTTTGGATGGTGATTTTAAAGCCGCGACTTTCGAGGAGACAACCGATGGAGGATGCTGCAACGCCCTTGCCAAGTGAGGAAACTACACCGCCAGTTACAAAGATATATTTTGGCGCCATCCGGGTCGCTCTGGTCCGCACGATGCAGATTTGAGCTTGTCGTACCTCCGCAGGATTGACGTACAAACAATTATGGGCGGAACCTCCCAGTGTGTCAATGCAATCTCTTCGCTGCCAAATATCAGTCTTTCTTATGGCCGCGTGAAACCTTTTTCCTTTTCGTGGGTTCAAACCATTGGCAAGGGCGTAAAGGTCTGCTTAGTGGCTGGTACGGCACAGGGGGGCAATCCAGCCAAGGTTCGGGAGTAACGTAGTCTGGACCTGCAAGCGTCCAAATCTCTGGGATCTTTGGGGCCTATGACCGCTTTCGCCATAGATTCATGCAAATGAGGAAAACAATGCCAATCAGAAAGACCGTGTTATGCATTGCCGTTGCGGCGCTATTTTCCGTTGCGGCTCTGGCGAAGGAAAAATCCCCGCAGGCTTCGCCGAGATTCGGAGCCTACGACATGACGCACGAGGGCACTCTCGTCGGTACGGTCACTGATTTCAAGCTCTCTTCGACAACTCCCCCAATGGGTGCCCGTCTTACCTTGCAAACCAGTGCGGGCGTGGTTGACGTTCACCTCGGCGATTCCCGGCCGCTCACCGCAAACCACTTCAATATCCAGGCCGGTGACACCCTCCGCATCATCGGCGCTTACACCCCCAACGGTTCAGCCTCGCTGTTCCTGGCGCGCATCGTACAAAAGGGCACCCAGGCAGTAACGCTTCGCACCCAGCGCGGCATCCCGGTTCGCTACGCAGCCCCGCAAAATAGCTCGAATACAAAGTCCCAGGGAGGTGTCCTGTGAAGCGCCTCCTCTGGCTCCCGGCTCTCGCCTTCTCGCTGGCGCTGGCCGCGTGCAGCGGCGGTGGTGGTTCCTCGGTTACGGTGCCCCCTCCAACCGGTGGCTTCACCCTCGCCAGCCTGAAAGGCAACTACGCCTTCTCGATGAGCGGCATGGATCCCACTACCGGCGCTTATTTTACGCGTACGGGGAGTTTTGCCGCCGATGGTGCTGGAAATATTTCTGGCGGGATTGAAGATGACGTTGATCTCGGCGCCACTACTCCCGTTTCGCAAGCCACTTTCACCGGGAAATACACCATGCTGGCCAGTGGCCGCGGCACCTTGGCCCTTACCTACAGTACAGGTAACTTGACGTGGACCATGGATCTCCAATCCACCAGCCAGGGCTTGCTTGTGGAAACCGATGGGGCGTTTGCCAGCAGCGGCAGCTTCAACCAGCAAAACATCAGTGATTTCCTTGCCACAAGCTTCAGTGGAAATTACGTATTTGATTTCTCCGGCATCACTTTGACGGGCACAACTGTCACCAATATCTCCATCATCGGAAATATCGCTGCGAACGGCAGCGGCCTCGCAATCACTTCCGGCGTTCTCGACAGCAATGACGGTAACAATGGACCCTCCGGCCCCGTCTCTCTCTCCACCCAAGGAGCCTTTGAGATGGATCCCACTTACGGACCGACGAATGGCCGCGGCATCGCTACGTTCGCTGGCTACTCTTATGCCTTCTATATCGTGGATAACACCCGCATCAAGTTCATCGAGGAAGACGCGAACGGCGGTTCCTCCGGCGACGCGGTTCTCCAATCCGGCACCATTCCTACAACCACCGCGGCCTTCACTGGCAGCTTTGTCTATCTCACCGGTGGCGACTCTCTATCCACGATGGGCGCCGACGCGTCTGTCGCTCGCTTCACGATCATCGGCTCCGGCACCATCGGCGCGATTGCGTACGACGAAAACAACGCTGGCACGAACAACGGCGATATTCACATCACGCAGGGCACCAACATCTCCAATGCCAACTATGCCATTGATACCACGTACCCCGGCAGCGGGCGTGGTACTTTCACCTTCACCGATTCCACCCACGGCACATTCTCTTATGTCTTCTACCTGGTCTCGCCTACGAGTGGGGTAATTCAAGACGTCAGTACCAACATCATCGCGGATGGCACTCTGCTGGGGCAGTCCGGTTCGCCCTTTACCCTCGCTGGCAACTACGCCTACAATTGGAACGGAGTCAACAACATCTCCTTCAACGAGGAAGATTTCATTGGCTTGTTCACCTTGGCAAGCACTTCCACCAACAACATCACCGGCGTTCTGGACGGCACGGTCATCGGCGCGAGGGCTGGCAACTCCTACCCCGACAACGGCACGAAAGGTACTTTGACGATTACCTCCGATGGCACCGCCAGCAACCCCTTCATAATCGTTGCGGGCAGCCCCCTTTCGACCACCTTCACTTCCGTGGCTTACATCGTTGATGCCAACACGGTCCTCATTCTCGATACAGACACAAACCAAGTACTCGCCGGCATTGCTTATCAGCAAGTACAGTAAATAACCGGCCGTAAGGATCCCTCCCACGGCCATCCCATAACCGCCGCCCGGCAAGTATCCTCTTCGCCGGGCGGTTTTATTTTTGCATCAGCTTTTCCACCCGCGCCACGTCCTCGGGCACATCCACACTCACCGCGTCATGCGCCACCTCCGCCACGCGGATCTTCCAGCCATTCTCCAGCCACCGCAATTGTTCCAGTTGCTCAATCTTCTCCAATTCACCCTGCGGCAGAGTCGTGTATTCCAGCAGCGCCTCGCGCTGAAATACGTACAGTCCTAGGTGCTTCCAGTACTTCACGTGCAATTTTTGCTGCGTATCCCGGATCCATGGAATCGGCGCGCGCGAAAAATAAAGCGCGTTGTCGTCAAAGTCCAGCACCGTCTTCACCACGTTCGGATCCATGATGTCTCCGGCGTGACGGATCGGCGTGACCACGGTGGCGATTTGCGCCTGTGGCTCCTCCAGCAGCGCTCCAACCGCCGTGTCAATCGCCACTGGATCAATCAGCGGCTCATCTCCCTGCACATTTATAAAAACATCTCCCTCTTCATGTACCGCCACCTCCGCAATGCGCTCCGTGCCCGTGCGGTGATCGCTCCGGGTCATCCGCGCTTCGCCCCCGAACGCGTTCACGGCATCCACAATCCGCTGATCATCCGTCGCCACGATCACACGATGCACTGTCTGCGCTTGTTTCGCTCGTTCGTACACATGCTGTACCATCGGCTTCCCCGCCAGTGGCACCAGCGGCTTCCCCGGTAGCCGCGTCGAAGCGTAACGCGATGGAATCACTACAATCACTTTGGGATCACTCATCATTCCGCCCCTCTCCATCTCATTCTGTAGCCGATGCTAGCACACGCGACAATCTTCGTCGGCCTTTACCCTCTCGTTTCCCTCTGTGCGTTCGGGACTTGCCTTCCCGAACCCCGGTGCTATTATGTTGTCTCTGCGCGGCCCTCCCGGCAGACCGGGAGAAGGGGGAGCCGTGAAGCGCGCTGTCTGTAAGACCCGCTTTTTGGCCGTGCCTGCGATTTCCCGCCTGCTCGCCGGTGCGCTGCTGCTTTGTTTGGCCTATCCTCTTTGCGCGCAAGATACTCCTAAGGCGCTAGTCCCTCCCGATCCGTCGGCCACCGCCACCAAGTTCGACAACCTCACCCGCAACACTCCCCCGGTGAAAATCGTCCCCGGCAAGGTCATCCGCACCGACGTGGATCTCGCCCTGGTCAACGTCACCGTCACCGACCCCTACAACCGTTTGGTTACCGGTTTGGACAGCGACAACTTCCGGGTCTTCGAGGACAACGTGGAGCAGGAAATCGTCACTTTTTCCGCTGAGGACGTGCCCATTTCCATCGGCGTCATCTTCGATTTCAGTGGCAGCATGTCCAACAAGATTGATAAGGCTCGCGACGCCGCCCTGGAGTTTTTCAAGACCGCCAATCCCCAGGATGAATTCTTCCTCGTCAGCTTCAATGAACGCGCCGAACTCACCAGCGCCTTCACCAACAGCGTGGAAGATTTACAAAGCCGCATGATGCTCACCGCACCGCGGGGCAGAACCGCTCTGCTCGACGCCATCTACCTGGGTCTCAGCCAGATGAGGGGTGCACACAACGTCAAACGTGCCTTGCTCATCCTTTCTGATGGAGGCGATAATCATAGTAGGTACAATGAGAACGATATCAAACGCCTGGTCAGGGAAGCGGATACCCAGCTCTATGCCATCGGCCTTTTTGACCCGTTTGGTTATCGCAATCGAACGCCTGAGGAACTCAACGGCCCCTCGCTTCTCAGCGAAATTACCGAATTGACGGGTGGCCGCGTCTTTGCCGTCGAACATCTAAATGATCTGCCGGACATTGCGTCCAAGATCGGCATGGAGCTGCGAAATCAATATGTTCTGGGATACCGACCAAGCAACCACGTTCACGATGCGCGCTGGCGCAAAATTAAGGTCAAGCTGCGCGCGCCAAAGGGCCTCCCGCCCCTCTCTGTCTACTCCAAGACCGGCTACTACGCCCCGGCGCACTGATCTCCGTCTTCACTCGCGCTCTCCGTTTTTCGTTTCCATCGCTCTTTTTTTGGCGCTGCTCTTCCTTGCGGGTCCGTTGCTCGCCCAGATTCCCGTGGACACTCCCCCGCCGCCTCCTCCACCGGACGAATCCCAGACCGGCAGCCACATCAAGCTGCAAGTCAACCTGGTCGTGCTTCACACCACTGTCCTCGATGACCGCGGCAAGTTTGTGGAAGGCCTCAGCCAGGATAATTTCCGCGTCTACGAGGACAAGGTCGAACAGAAGCTCAATCTCTTCAAGCGCGAGGACATTCCCGTCAGCATGGGCCTCGTCATTGATAACAGCGGCAGCATGCGCGACAAACGCCCCCGCGTGAACGAAGCCGCTCTCACGCTCGTCCAGAACAGCAATCCCCAGGACGAAGCCTTTGTCGTCAATTTCAACGACGATTTCTACCTTGACCTCGACAAGGACTTCACCAACAGCATCCCCGAACTCAAGGAAGCCCTCGAGCGCATTGACGCTCGCGGCAGCACCGCCCTCTACGACGCCATCATCGGCTCACTGGACCATCTCAAAAAAGGAAAGAAAGAAAAGAAAGTTCTCCTGATCGTCACCGATGGTGAAGACAACACCAGCCGTAATTCCCTCGAAAAAACGATCCGCGAGATTCAGAAGACCGATACCGTAATCTACACCATCGGTCTGCTAAGCCAGGAAAGTAAGCGCAGCGCCAAAACCGCCAAGAGAGCCCTTACCGAAATCGCCAATGCTTCCGGCGGTGTCGCCTATTTTCCCGAAAATGTTGGAGATGTTCACGACATCTGCGAGCAAGTGGCCCATGACATTCGCCACCAGTACACGTTGGGCTACTAT
This sequence comes from Candidatus Acidiferrales bacterium, assembly GCA_963702915.1. GTDB lineage: Bacteria > Acidobacteriota > Terriglobia > Acidiferrales > UBA7541 > Acidiferrum. The sequence goes on along the minus strand of OY969770.1, from coordinate 1,939,571 downwards.
CCTTTGAATGTCGCCCGCGACGGCAGCTTCCGTTCCGTCCGCGTCGACGTCCTTCCGCCGCGTGGCAGAGGCAAGCTCGTAGCCCGCACCCGCAACGGCTACTACGCCCCCCTGCCCTCTAGGTCCACCGCCACCGGCAAGTAACTTCGCGCTTTTCTCTCGTAGGGGTCGAGCACTGCTCGACCCCATTTCAGCCAAACCTCATCCCAATAATCCCTAACCCTCCACCAAACATTCCCTCCGCCAATCGCGGCAACCCGAAGAATTTGTCATCCCGACCGGAGCAACGGAGCCTTTTGCCGTTGCGCAGTGGAGGGATCGAGGCACAACTTCCATTTCATCTTATCCGTCGCCTTTCTCTTCTCTGTGAACTCTGCGTCCTCTGTGAACTCTGCGAAATTCTTTTCTTCAGCCGCACTCGCCGCCAACACCAAGTCAACCCAGCTCCCTCAAGAAACTCTTCCCGTGCCCAATCGCCACCCCAAAATTCTCTGCAATCGTCTGCCCCATGTCGGCCAGTGTTTCTCTCACGCCCAAGTTAGCGCCGCGTGTCGCCGCCGGCGTGTACGCCACAATCGGCACGTACTCTCGTGAATGATCCGTAGTCTCCCAGCGCGGGTCTGGATCACATCCATGGTCTGCTGTGATCATCAGCAAATCGCTTGTCCTCAGCTGCGGCAAATATCCCGCCAGCCACGTGTCAAATTCCTCCAGCGATTGCGCGAACCCCTCCACATCCTTCCGGTGCCCATACAACATGTCAAAATCCACCAGATTGCAGAAAATCAGCCCGCCCTGGCGCTCGCCCAAGGAAGTCGTCAGTTTCTCCATCCCATCCGCATTCGATTTTGTCGTGACGTAATCGTCCACTCCCCGCCCATTGTAAATATCGTGGATCTTGCCAATTCCGAACACCGGCACACGCCTCTCCTTCAGCACATCCAGCAGCATCGGCCATGGCGGGTCCACCGCATAATCGTGCCGCCGCGATGTCCGCGTGAAATTTCCCGGTGCACCCATAAACGGCCGCGCAATCACGCGCCCCACGCGATGCTTTCCATCCAGCAATTTCCTCGCGATTTCGCACATGCGATACAACTCCGCAATCGGTATCACTTCTTCGTGCGCCGCAATCTGAAACACGCTGTCCCCCGATGTGTACACAATCGGCTTCCCCGTCCGCACGTGCTCCAGGCCCAACTCCTTGATAATCTCGGTCCCCGATGCCGGCTTGTTTCCCAGTGTCTTTCGCCCAATCTGCTTTTCAAACTGCTCCATCACCTCCGGCGGGAATCCCTGCTTGTACACGGGAAACGCCTGGTCCAGCCACACTCCGGCCATCTCCCAATGTCCTGTGGTCGTATCTTTTCCCGGCGAAACGGTCGCGCCTTTCCCATAGAATCCGCGCGGCGCCTCTGCCGGTGGCACATGCTGTAACGGCGCAATGTTCCCCAGCCCCAAGCCCGCCAGCGTCGGTATCTGCAAAGGCCGCGATTCGGCGATGTGCCCCAGCGTGTGGCGTCCAGTGTCGCCATACTCTGCCGCGTCCGGTAACTCGCCGATCCCCACACTGTCCAGCACAATCCAGATCACCCTTTCAAACTTCGCCATTCTCCGGCCTCCCGCATTGCGCCCATCCTTCGCCGCACTCTAGCATAGCCCTACCCTCCTCAAGCAATTGACCCCTCCCCCATCTCGCCCTACGATGTTCCCAGCGGCTCCTGGTGAACTTTTCACCAAAATCTTGCGTACTAAATAGATAGAAGGAGTACCCATGTCCAATGATGGTCGCCCGCGAAGCGGTTCTGTAGTATTCCCGCTTCTGCTCATCGCCTTTGGCACCATGGTTTTGATCTGGCGTAGGGTTCCGGATTTCGATCCCTGGCCCGTACTCTGGAAATACTGGCCGCTATTCCTGATTCTCGTGGGCGCAGGAATGGTTTGGGATCGCGCGCAACGCCTTCGCAATCCACAAGGCGGCCCGCCCTTTCCGTACGGCTCTTTGTTCGGCACCCTCGCGTTTCTGCTCGTTCTTACCCTTCTGCTCTGGCACGACCACTCTAATCACATGCGCCATTGGACCGATTGGGACACCTCTTCAGTCGGCGGCAGCCGTCACGATAGCAAGACCGTGGACTTGCAGGGCGCCAAGGCCGTTCGCATGAACCTGGATATGCCCGCGGGAGAGCTTCGCTTCGATGGCGGCGCCCACCATCTGTTGGAAGCGGAATTCTATCGCAGCGGCTCCTGGGGCGAGCCCGAAATAGACTACTCCGTTGAAAAGGGTGTCGGCTCCCTGACCATCGATCAGGAAAAAGGCGGCCAGACCTTCGGGAAATCAGACAATACGTGGACCCTGAAGGTGGACGATGAAACGCCTCTCGAACTCAAAGTGGATGTGGGCGCCGGCCAAGGGGATTTTCATCTCGCCAATGTGAATCTGACGCGCCTGGAATTAAATATCGGCGCCGGCCAGGCCAACGTGGACCTCACCGGCGAGCGCGCCAAGGACCTCCAGGCCGAAATTCACGGTGGCGTCGGTGAAGCCATTGTTCGCCTTCCAAAAAATGTCGGCGTTGTCGCTACGGTCCACGGCGGGCTCGGCTCCATTGATGTCCATGGCCTCAAGGAAGAGGATGGCCAGTACACCAACGCCGCGTACGGCAAATCCCCCAGCACCATCCACCTGACCGTAGAAGGCGGCATCGGCCACATCCGCCTCGAACAGGAATAGCGCCCTCGCCATTGGCCTCTATTGCCAACAGTCGGCGTTTCCTTTGAAATCGCACGCATTGCCACACACGCCCAAGTCATACGCACAACTCAATCCATTCCTGCGCTCAAAAAGGGATTTCGTGATTAAATGCATTTGAGAGCGAACCTTGTGACCGTCCTCATGAAAATAAGGAGCCAGCTTTGTCATTGATGCTCGAAGAAATCCGCCAGCAACCCGATGTCCTGGAGCGCATTCTGCACCAGGAGCGCGGCAAAATTCGCGAACTCGGAGAAACGCTGCGCAAGCGCCCCATCCGCCTGATTATTCTTGTCGCGCGCGGCAGCTCAGACAACGCTGCCCAGTTCGGCCGCTACCTGCTCGAAATCGCCACCGGCATCCCCGTTTCCCTGGCCGCTCCTTCCATCTACACGCTCTACGGCGCCAAATTGCGCCTCGATCGCGCCCTCGTCGTCGGCGTTTCCCAATCCGGTGAAGGCGAAGACATCAATCTAGTGTTGGCGGAAGCGCGCGCGGCAGGCGCCTTTACCGTCGGCATCACCAACGAATCCGGCTCGTCCATGTTCCGCTCCGTGGATGTGCCTCTGCTCATTCACGGCCAGCGCGAGCGCTCCGTCGCCGCCACCAAGACCTTTACCGGCCAGATGATGATCTTCTATCTCCTGGCCGAAGCGCTGGCGGGCGCCTGCGACGTCACTCAGGACTTCGAGCGCATCCCGGAATTTTGCGAGAAAACACTCGTCCACGAATCTGCCATTCGCGAACTGGTCCAGCGCTACACCTTCATGGAATACTGCGTCGTGATCGGGCGCGGCCTTCTTTATGGCAACGCATTTGAACTTGCCCTCAAGCTCATGGAAACCTGTTACGTTGTGGGAGAGCGATTTTCCACCGCTGACTTCTTTCATGGCCCACTAGCCATGGTGGAACGCCATTTCCCGGCGATCCTGTTTGCCGCGCCGGGAGTGATGATGCCCGGAATGAAAACCCTGGCCCATCGCCTCCGGGAACTGCGCGCGGAAACGGTGGTCATCACCTCGGATGCGGAGCTTGCCAATATCTGCACGCGCGTCGTGCCCATGCTTCCAGAGATTACGGAGTTTCTCGCACCCATCCCTTACATCATCCCCGCCCAGCTCTTTTCTGCGCTTCTGGCAGAGGCAAAAGGACTCGATCCAGATACCCCGCGATCTCTGTCCAAAGTCACGCGCACCCTCTAGGCAAAAGAGGACACCACAGACCACCTGCCATACGAGCATTTTGAGAGCGATCGCTATTTCGCGGGGAAAAACGGGAACAGCACGCGAATCTCTTCCTCGCTGGGCTGGCGTCCGTACTCCGTGATTTCAAAAGCTTCGGCGTGCTGCACGCGAGCGGCCTCAGTGCCATACCGCTTCTCCAGCGCTTCCCGCCACTCCGGCTTTACTTTGCTCTCCGCACGGATCTGAGTCGCCAGCCACATCTTCCGTGCCACGGGGTCTTTGGGAACATCAGCAAGCTTACCCTCAGTCCAAGGAAGCCACTCGTAAAATTGCGAGACATGCGCGTCGAGCATCTCGATCTTCTTCTGGAACACGTCGTCGATTGAAACCACAATGTCCGCCCGGAACGGCTGCGGCCGTGTGAACCGGTCGCTGTAATACAAGAACACAGGATTCCGCCGCAGCGCCGGCGTATCGCTCACGATATTCGGCACGATCACCATATACGACGCATCCTGCACCAGCACGCCAGTGTAACGATGATCGGGGTGATAGTCATTCGGGCGGGGGCCGATGACAATGTCAGCCTTCCACTGCCGGATCTCGCGGATGACCTGCTCGCGCACCTCCAGCGTAGGCAAGAGCCGCCCGTCGTGGTTTTCGAGCACCTCGTATTCCACGCCGATTCGCCTGCCGGCTTCTTGTGCTTCGGCGCGGCGGCGCATGGCCAAGGGGCCTCCGCCCTCCGATTGATGCCCGGCATCGCCGTTGGTCAGCGAAACGAATTTCACCTTGTAGCCCAGCGCGGCGTACTTCGCCGCAAGTCCTCCCGCGCCCAGGTCGCAGTCGTCGGGGTGGGCGCCGAAGGCGATGACGCGCACGGATTCATTCTGTGCCTGCACTGGCAAAGCCGCGAACCATAGGGCGGCGAGAACGCATGTGCACCAAATCCGCCCAAGCGTATAGCCTGTAAAATATAATCGCCGGAGTGATTTCAACATGAGGAAGTGCCTTTGGCCCAGGAGTCATCGAACGCCGGGGGCCGTCAAGTTCTGTTGCGGGAGCTACTACAGCGGGCTGGCAGTGGACGTCGTGCAAGCTCCGCCGGTCGCGTCGTAGAAAAGCACCAGGGTCTGGTCCGAGCAGAACGTCCGCACTCCCGACGAACCGGCAGCCGAGGGCTGCGCCAGGGTAGTGTAGCCCGTGATCAGGTCGCCGCCGATCGTGAAGTAGTAGCCACTCTTCGGTGTAGCTGGCGAGGAAGCGCTGGCCAACATGTTGTCGATCAAACAGGCGTTCGCCGAACTGGCAGTAGTGCAGGTCGCGCCGCCTGGACCCAACTGCGCCAGCGTGCCATACGTTCCAGGATACGTATTGTTGTACATCACTTCGCTCGTGTTAATGGTACGGAGAGAGGCGACCGCCGAAGACTCGTTCGCCGCCATCTTCGAGCGGATCAGATTTGGGATGGCAAAGGCTGCGATGATCAGAATGATCGCCACGACGATCAATAGCTCGATCAGAGAAAATCCCTTTTGCTTCTTCATGAGGGGCTCCTTGAGAGAGGCATTGAGCTTGTACATACAGATATATTAGGAATAGCAAGCTACCTCCAAGCATGCGTCAAGTCAATAACTTTGCGAACATTCGCATCGTTTTTTCTCGAATTCTGGCTATCTTCATACGATGCCTTCCATGCGAGGGATTTTCCCGGGGAAAACTACGCCCAATCCTGGCTAAAACCAGAACCGCGCATATAGGTACTAGGACAACCATATCCGTTTTGGCCTCTTGCCAAGCCTTTCCCTCCTGACCGACGTGCGATCTAGGCATACGCATAGACAGAGTTGCTGAGGTCGAGTTTTGCGAACGCGGGACAGTGTGGTGAAATCTAGGGGTATTTGCTTCGTAAAGCGCGGTTCCGGAACCCCGCGGCTCAAGCCATTTGCCTTACGAGCAGTTTTGCAAACTTCGAGTCTTGATGAACGGAGAAGCGGCATGACCAAAAGTGGGAATCGTACGGGATCACCTTGCCTTGTTTTCCTTCTGTTTTTTCTCCTGCTTCTCGCCGTCAGTTCACGAGCTCAGACCATTCCGGCTCCGGCACAACACCCGGCGAGCGACGTGGTGATGCTGGCGCTCCAAGCGCTGGGCCCTCGTGTGGAGCACAGCCGGCACGTGAGAGAAGGACTGCTAGGCGATTCTGAGCAAACGCTCAAGGTCGAGAAACTTCTACTCGAGACTCAGATGAATATTGTCCGTGAGACGGCTAGATTCGGACCGGTTTTGCTTTTGGCTCCTGACGAAACCAGCAAGACCGCTGTCCATCAAAGATGCCAGGAATTTCAGATCTGCGAGCTGCTTACGACCGATCGGGTCCGCATGAAAGTTGTGCCCCACGACGGCGTATGGATTCGTGATTTCGGGCCGCAAATTGCCGCAGTCGGGGATTCGGCGGACGTCGTGCACTGGCGGTATTTCGATATTCGAGCGGAAGAGGTCAAGCGAGAGAAGCTTCAAGAATTGGAGACAGCCCGGCTAAAGCTGCTCGAAACTCGGCAACAGGAAGATCAGCCCGGCGAATTCTCTCAAGATTCGACATCTGACGCGCACAAAGCTGTGCTTTCCGCCATCGACGACAGAATTTATCTTCTTCGTGAGTATTCCCAGATTGTCAGCGAAGCCTCTATACAACGGTTCAACGACGATAATTCTGCGTTCGATATTGCTGACGCGGTTCTCGCAACTCCTGATTTCAATTACAAAAGTTCGCCCGTTGCGCTCGACGGCGGTAATCTTCTCAAGTTGGATGATGGCCGGTGCCTCACAACGCGCGGCTTCCTTTCTCGTAATAAAGATCAAAACACCAATCTTGACCAGGAGCTCGAGAAAATCGGCGGCTGTAAGAATGTTACTTACCTTGATCCTCTGCCGGGTCCCGTCATTGAGCACGTCGATATGTTCCTGCTCCCAGTTGACGGAAAACGCATCCTGCTGGCTTCATACGACCTGTCAAAACCTTTCGCGGCAGAATACTGGAGCAAATTGAGCGACTCCGAACGTGACCTGGCCGTGAACGCCGGGCTCGCCATGGAATTGGATGCCGAACGGCTCAGGCGCCTCGGATACGAGGTAGTTCCCGTCCCTTCGCCATTTCCAAGAATTCCCGCGGACGGCCATACCTACTATCCAACGGTGTTAAATGCTTTGGTGCGGACCGGCACTGACGGGTACAAACAGATTCTTGTTCCAACCTATAGGGATTATGAGACAGGCGTTCAATCCTCAGCCTTGCTTCAGATTGCGGACGCCTTTGGTCCCAAGACTGAAATTGTCACCATCGAAGCCACGGCGGCAGCGAAATCACAAGGCGCAGTCCATTGCTTGACCTTAACTGCACCCTTGCGTTTGTCCATCTTCGGCGATCTCGATGACGCTTCGCGGCGAGCCGAATACCAGGCCCGAAAAGACCAGCTTGATCGCACTATAGTTGCCGAAATCGCTTCTCAGATTCCGGCCACCGGACTGCAAGGATCATGGGCGATTCTGGAGGAGGAGGAACAATCCGATGAATCCCCGCTCGACCTCTATCCTCAAAGAATCTTCTTCAGCGATCATGAATTTCAAAAAGGTGTGTTCCAACAGTTGGAATCGAAGGGGACGTACGCAATTGACACGAAGGATCCCACTTCATGGTCCCTGCATTTTCAGTTTTCGGATCAGCATGTCACGCCCGCCGTCGTTCAATGGTTAAGTAAAGACAAAATTAAGTTGGTTCTCTCGGACGGCGACAGCATATTGCTCCTCAAGCGAATTAATTCCGGCCAGGTATCGCCATTCAAGCCCGAGCAACAAGTCTCGCCGCAATCTGGAGAAGGAATGGAAGTCCCAGGCAGAAAACAGCCAATACGCAAAAAGCCCGCGACGTCCACGGGCCAAGCGCCGGTCACCTTGCAGCCGGTCCAGCCGTAGAATCACCGCCAACTTTTTGGCTTTGCCGGCAAACGTCAACGAGCGTTAGGGGGTCGGACTTCTTTTGCTTCAATTTGCCGCATCCCCGCTGGAATCGTATACTCTTCACCCGGCCGCCCATGAACATCCTGGATCTCGTTGTCGGCAAGCCCATCAAAACCAGTGACGAGCGCGCCGAACGAATCGGTCCCGCGCAAGGCATCCCCATCTTTGGCCTCGATGGCCTGAGCTCCGCCGCCTACGGCCCAGAAGCTGCTCTTAGCCTTCTGATTCCTCTCGGTCTGGCTGGTGTTCGCTACATCGTCCCCATCAGCGCCGCCATCATCATTTTGCTTGTGATCGTGTATTTCTCCTATCGCCAGACCATCGCAGCCTACCCCTCCGGCGGCGGTTCTTACACCGTGGCGCGCTTCAACCTGGGTGCGTCTGCATCTCTCCTTGCCGCCGCAGCGCTCCTCGCCGATTACATCCTCACCGCTGCCGTGGGCATTTCCGCGGGAGTCGGCGCCTTGATCTCGGCTGTTCCGTCCTTGCTCCCACATACCGTATTAATCTGCATCACTATTTTGATCATCGTCACCATCGTCAATCTCCGCGGCGTTCGCGATGCAGGTTTGGCCTTCGCCGTTCCCACCTATCTTTTTGTCGGCACTCTTCTGATCACCATTGTTGCGGGCGTGATTCGCATTCTCCTCAGTGGCGGACATCCCACTCCCGCAGCGGCCCTCCCGCCTCCGCCCCCGATCACCCAGGCTGTTACCTTTTGGCTGTTGCTGAAAGTCTTCGCCAGTGGCTGCACCGCATTAACCGGCGTCGAGGCCGTCAGCAATGGCGTCAAAGCCTTCCGTGAGCCCGCCGTGAAAAACGCCCAGCGTACCCTCACCGTGATTATTTTTCTCCTGGCGGTGCTGCTGGCGGGAATCTCCTATCTCGTAAGGGCCTACGGCATCGCCGCCACCGATCCGGGCCAGCCGGGTTACCAGAGCCTTCTGTCCATGCTCATCGCTTCCATTTTTGGCAAAGGCTATTTCTACTATCTGACCATGGGCTCGATTCTTCTTGTTCTGTCGCTCTCTGCGAACACCGCCTTCGCTGATTTCCCCCGCCTCTGCCGTGCCATCGCGCAAAATAACTATCTTCCGCACGCATTCGGCTACCGGGGCCGCCGTCTCGTTTATACCTACGGCATCGTTGTTCTGGCGGTGCTCAGTGGCGGCCTGCTTATACTTTTTGGTGGCGTCACTGATCGCCTCATCCCGCTCTACGCCGTCGGTGCATTTCTGGCCTTCACGCTTTCGCAGTCCGGCATGGTTGTGCACTGGCGCAGGGAGCGCGGCCCCGGCTGGGTGAGGAACGCTCTCGTCAACGGCCTGGGCGCGCTGGTCACGGGAGTGACCGTAATCGTCGTGCTCGTGGCGAAGTTCGCACAAGGTGCTTGGATTACTCTTCTTTTCATTCCGCTGACGATTTTTCTTTTCACCCTCGTCCGCCGCCACTACCACTCCGTGAAACTACTTACCAATTGCAGGGTTCCCATCAACCCGGATAGTATCAGCCACCCTCTCATCGCCGTTGTTCCCGTCGACCGCTGGAGCAACATCACGCGGCAGGGTCTTGAATTCGCCGCCCGCCTTTCCTGCGAAGTGCTCGCCCTCCACGTCGAGCCGGCCGAATCCTCCGAATTGCTCACCGATGACTGGCAGCGCTACGTCGAGCAACCCTTCCGCGCATCAGGCAAAGAGCCACCCAAACTCCAGGTCCTGCCTTCACCGTACCGCTTCATTATCATTCCCATCATTCAGTTCATTCTCGATCTCTCGAAGCAACATCCCGATCGCAACATCGTCGTCGTCATCCCGGAGCTCGTCGAAGACCGCTGGTATGAATACTTCCTCCATAATCAGCGTGGCCGCCTTTTGGAATGGCTGCTCCTCGTGCAAGGCAACAAGCGCATCTTCACCGTCAGCGCCCCCTGGTACATCGGCGAACGAAAATAATCTCGGTCGCGCCTGAAGCCTGCAATTGACCAATCCCGATGGTTTCATTCCTAGAGGCAAAGCCGCGAATCTCCAGCCTGTGTTACGTTTATTCAATGCGTACATTTCCGGCCGTGGGCCGCGCGCTCTTGTTCTTCTTGCTCTGTCTTTTCGCAACCGCGCACCCCGCGCCCGCGGACGCCCAGAGCATTACGGGCAAGGTGACGGACCCGCAGGCCAGCGCTGTCGCGAACGTCGTGGTGAGCCTCATCGCCGAAGATGGAAAACTGCTCCAACAGAGGTCGACAAACACGGATGGCCAATTCAACTTCCAGAACATCCTGCCGGGCAAATACGCGCTGAAGCTTAGTGTGGCTGGTTTTGACCCGGTAAATCAGCCGCTTGTCGTTCGCGACGCCGAGCCTCTCACCGTCAATATTCAACTGAAGCTCGCAGCTACCAAGCAGGAAGTCCGGGTTGCCTCTGATGTCCTCGATGTAAGCGTTGCTTCCCCCGATCCCGCGCAACGCTTGTTCATTCGAGAGGAAACCCTCGACGCCAATCCCGGCCGCCCCGGAGCGCCCGTCTCCATCCCTGGTCTTCCCATCGAGACTGCTTCTGGGGGCATCAAGGCTCCTCAATATTTCGCGCCCGGAGTAGCGGGTGATCATGGCGAACCCATTGCTTCCTATCTCCAGGTCGGGAGCTACCTCGTTTCCAATAATCTCTCAGCGAATGCCCACGGTAATGGCTACGCCGACCCAAACATCCTCGTTCCCGCCGTGATCGAGAGTGTTCAAGTGGATGGCGGCGCGTTCAACGTCCGGGAAGGGAATCATTCGCAGAATCTTTCCGCCACTTATGGACTGCGCTCGCGCCTCGATCCCTTCGTCACTCTAACGGGTGACTATCGCGACCTCGATCTCGTTTCTGGCTGGAGCCCTGAAGGTCCCGGCAAACGCTCCTGGATTGTGGTGCAAGCTTCTTACGGCAATGGTTTTCTGGACCGCCTCGAACACCGCCAGCAATATAAGATCAACGGTTTTCGCGAATTTCAGTTTGGCAACCATGACCTCACTTTGTTCGCCATCGGCTACTACGGTTTTTCCTATGTACCCGGTCTTGTGCCCATTGGCATTCCGGATTTGCACGACACCATTGACCCTCGCCAGAAGGACCAGACCCATACGGGCTTGCTCGCGCTCAACGATGTCTGGCATTTCACCAATTCCCAGCAACTTCAGCTTTCCGCTTTCTTCCGCACCTACAACTTGTCGCTCTTCTCCAATTTCGGCGACGGCCTGATCCGCCAAAGCGAATTCCGCACGGTCACAGGCACCAACGCCACCTACACCAATAGGTTTGGCGATTTTCTCTCCGTGTTAGCCGGTGTGGACTTTCAGCGTGATGCCCCGCGCCGCGACGATCTCGACCATTACGCCTCCACCGACCCCACCGTCTACGGCCCCTTCGACAAAGTAGCCGCCAACAACATCACCATCGCAGATCTGTCCCCCTACCTCGCCCTCCAGGGCGCTCTCGCCCACTATCTCCGTTACTATCTCGGTTGGCGCCGCGACGAAATTGATATCAACAACGACGATTTGCTGGTTCCTGCCCATTCGTTTCAAAACTGGGCCGGCGTCAATAATCCCAAGGCCACCGTTTCCTTCCTCCCCAAAGATCACTCCTGGTTGCCCATTGTTTCCTTGAGCGGCGGCGAAGCCTTCTTCACCAACGATCCAAGGATCGGCACGGGCACCACGCAAGGCACTTTGGTGAGCCGTTCCCACTCCTATCAACTGGTCGCCAGCAAGACGCTTGCCGCAACCGAATTCCGCCTCACCCTGGCTCACACGACCACGGAAGCATCTCTAGCGAAAATCGACCCCGACACCGGCCTGCAATACAACGAAGGCCCGGGACGTTTGCGTTATATGACGCTCGCCGCTCGCCACTATTTTGGTTTTGGCATGTTGCAGGCATCCTATTCTCAAGCTGACGCGCGCGACCTGTCCAATGGCACGCCAACGCCGGAAGCCCCGCGCCTCATCGTGGACGCCCTAGCCACCTTCGATCGTCTTCCATTCCATCTTCGCGCCCGCAGCGAATTTGAATATGTAGGGGCAAAACCGCTAGGCGATGGTTTCACGGGCGTGCCAAACACGGAAATCCGCGGCGCCCTTCTTCGTTCCTTCTACCAAGGCCGCATGGACCTCGGCGTCAACTTTCTAATTGCCCGGGGCTATACCGGCCAAACCACCGAAGTTCTCGCCCTGCCCGATGATCCAGCTCCCTTCGAACGCGTCGTCGGCGTTCGCCTGCCCTCCTATGTCAGCGTCTCCTACACCTATCGTTTCCAGCCCCGCCAAACCCAGTAGCTGGCCTCTTCTCTAAACATGAATACAGCATGAACAATCCACAGATGACGCATCCCTCTTTCTGTAGTTGATTCGATATTACTTGAGCGATTGCTGACCGAGTGCTTTCGGAGTGCATTTCAACATATGCGAATACAAACCATCAGCAGAATCCTATTTGTCTCCTTCGCGCTATTGGGATTGCCGGCGCTCAGTCACGCCAAGAAGTGATGGCGCCGCGCTTGCTTTCATTCCGCCCCAATACAATGGTCTATTAAACCTTATTCTGGTAAGACACATCAGCACCAAAGCCCGCTCCGGGAGACTGCTCTGAACCTAGCCGTGATCAGTTAAATGCGTAATAAGCTAACCAAAACTGACCTGCTGGCACTCCACCGGTAGTGGGTCAGTTTCCGATTACGCGGCAATGCGTCCAATTGCATTCAAGACGCGGCCGCCCTACACGGCTTCCTCAACTCGTTCACTGAGCAGAGTCTGGCGAATGTTACAATTGCTCGAAAAGCTCCCGAGGGCAGAAGAGATCGTGCCGAGGGTCAAGACATGAGATTCAGCGTTCTCTTGATTGTGCTTACCGTGACAGTTTCGACTGCGTCATACGCTGATTCGTCCGCGACTGCGAAGCGAGACGCCGCGTTCAAGGAAATTAACGCGTGCCTCCGACGTAACGAGGCTTCTAGCCGGGAGTGCAAGAGCATGAACAAGAACATCGGGACCCTAGAGGAGCTCTATCGGCAAGGCGACCAAACAGTCCTTCCGACGTTGCTGCAGTTTACCTATCTGACTCAGACTGACTTTTTCGGCGATAGTTTGATCGCCAATCCAAACACCTTTCTCACCGCCGTGTCGCGTTTGTCAGGGCCGGACCAGCAAAGGGTTGCCACCTGTATTGCCGGAGCAATGTTCGGTCTGGCGCGGCCGAGGTTCGACGCGATCCAGGCGACCTTGATGAACATACCGAAGTCTTCGCCAATCTATCAGCTTGCGCAAGAGTGCCTGGCGAAGTTGCAGACCGATAACGCCCTATTTATTATTAACTATTTCCCGCCGCAAACTTTCGCTGAAGGACCTCGCAATTTTCTAGTGCGTTCGTATTCCGGCGAGTTATACGCTTTGGGTGAAAAACCACTGCCCGATCTCGCCAAAGATGTAAACGCAGAAATTTACCGTTTGATGGTTCTTCCCACGTGGGGGAACGCCGTCGCCGTGAGAATCGACAGACATGGGGAACTGTTTAGCCTCTCAGCTCGCAGACTTGATGGGCAGGCGGGATACGAGCCGGGTAAATTGATCGAGACAAAAGACAGCGACTTGAGTGTGGCCGATTCGAAGGCGCTCGAAGCCCTCATCCAGAATCTCAACTTCTTTGAGCTGCCTACAAAGGAAAACTTTCGCGGGTTTGATGGCGACGAATGGATTCTTGAAGGCGTCTCGCAAGGCAACTATCATGTCGTAGAGCGCTGGTGCGCGACGTCCTACAATCCACAAAAACGAGGACTGACAGCGTTCGTTGCGTTGTGCAAATTCCTAGTGGATAAATCCGCCCTTTCTGAGAGCCCGCAAAATAAGGGCCACAAACTAATCTGATTCGGCCGGCAATAACACTGATTTGCGATCCAATCCGTGATTAACGCGGCTAGAGGAAACTGACCTGCCACCAATTCAGCACCCAATTTGCCGCGTCCGCGCGAAGGCTTTATAATTAATGGTTTAGGCAGCATGCGAAAAGCCTGCTGACTGAGCTTCCCTTTGGCCACGAACGAAACCATCGCTCCCACCCTCCAGCAACAGGAAGTCCTGCGTGTGCGCGGCGCCCGCGTCCACAACCTGAAGAACATCACTGTCGAAATCCCACACGAAGCCCTCACCGTCGTCACTGGCGTCAGTGGTTCCGGCAAATCCTCGCTCGCCTTTGACACCATCTACGCCGAAGGCCAGCGCCGCTACGTCGAGTCCCTTTCCGCCTACGCCCGCCAGTTCCTCGAGCGCATGGAAAAACCCGACGTGGACGAGGTCACCGGCATCGCCCCAGCCGTCGCCATCCGCCAGAAAAACGCCACGCGCAATCCCCGCTCCACCGTCGCCACCGCCACCGAAGTCTACGACTACCTCCGTCTCCTCTTCGCCCGTTGCGGCCAGACCTTCTGCATAAAGTGCAGCACTGAAGTTCGCCGCGATTCCCCGGACCAGATCGCCGATCGTGTCCTCGCACAAGCTCCCGGCCTCCGCTTCTACGTCCTCTATCTCCTCCGTGTCGCCACCCCCGAACCATCCGCACCGGCGAAAAAGGCTTCCCGCAAGAAAGTAGTCGCGCCTCCACCCGAGGACACTCTTCGCCTGATGCTTCAGGACCTGCAGAAGCGCGGCTTCAACCGCCTCTATCAGGAAGGCCGCGTCCACGAATTCTCTTCACCCGAATCGCTGCTCGACGTCGATTTCGCAAAGCCCGTCTACGTTCTTGTCGATCGCCTTGCTGCGACTCCTGAGTCCCGCTCGCGTCTCGTGGATTCCATCGAAATCTGTTACCGCGAGGGCGGCGGCGAAGCCATTCTCGAATTTCCCGCCGATCCCGCCGGAGCTCCCGCCGAGCGTCTCACCTTCAACGAGCGCTTCGAGTGCAAGAACGACGGCACTCTCTATCAGGAGCCCGAACCGCGCCTCTTCTCCTTTAACAATCCCTATGGCGCGTGCCCCCGCTGCCAGGGCTTCGGCAACACTATCGATTTCGATCTCAATCTCGTCGTCCCCGACCCCAGCAAGTCCCTCGACGATGGCGCCATCGAGCCCTGGACCAAGCCGCGCTATCGCGTTCTCTACCAGGAAGCACGCAAATGGGCTCGCGTCCGCGGCATCCCCACCAACATCCCCTGGCGTCAACTCTCCGCCGAGCACCGCCGCCTCATCCTCGAAGGCGATCCCGAAAACGATTTCGATGGCGTGAAGGGCTTCTTCAACTACCTTGAACGCAAAAAATACAAACTCCATGTGCGCGTCTTCTTAAGCCGTTTCCGCGGCTACGCCACCTGCTCCGAATGCAACGGCACGCGTCTCCGCGCCGAAGCTCGCGCCGTGCGCATCACCGGCAAATCCATCACCGACCTGTGCAAGCTCACCGTCAAGGAAGCGCGCAAATTTTTCCTGGAACTCCGCCTGACCGAATCGCAATCCAAAATCGCCGACAAAATCCTGGAAGAAATTCGCTCCCGCCTGCAATTTCTCGACGAAGTCGGCCTCGACTACCTCACCCTCGATCGCCTCACCTCCACTCTCTCCGGCGGCGAATCCCAACGCATCCAACTCGCCACCTCGCTCGGCTCGCATCTCGTCGGTGCTCTCTACGTCCTCGATGAGCCTTCCATCGGCCTGCATCCCCGCGACACCCAGCGCCTCATTGACATCCTGAAAAGTCTCCGCGATCTCGGCAACACTGTCCTCGTCGTCGAGCACGATCCGGATACCATTCAATCCGCCGATCGCATCCTCGATCTCGGTCCCGGCGCGGGCGAACTCGGCGGCAAGTTGCTCTTCTCCGGCAACTATGACGAAATTCTCAAGGACCCCAAATCCATCACCGGGCGTTATCTCAACGGCGAATTGCGCATCCCCGTGCCTGCAAATCGCCACAAGCCCAGCGGGAAATTCCTTCGCTTAAGCGGCGCCACTCTTCACAATCTTCAAAATGTGGATCTCATGCTTCCGCTCGGTGTCCTCGCCGTTGTCACCGGCGTCAGCGGCTCCGGCAAGTCCACCCTCGTTCACAACGTCCTCTATAAAGCGCTCCATGCCAAGCGCAGCGGCGCCACCATCAAGGAATTCTGCGATCGTCTAGATGGCGACGAATACATTCAAGACCTCGTCATCGTGGATCAATCGCCCATTGGCCGCACTCCCCGCTCCAACCCCGCCACCTATCTAAAGGCCTTTGACGCCATTCGCGATGTTTTCGCTGATACTCCGGACGCCAAGCGCCGCGGCTACTCCCCCGGACATTTTTCTTTCAACGTTCCCGGCGGGCGCTGCGAAACCTGCCAGGGCGATGGCACCGTCACCGTGGAAATGCAATTCCTCGCCGACGTCGAGCTGATCTGCGAGGAATGCCGCGGCCAGCGTTTCAAAAGCAGCGTCCTCGAAGTCCGTTACCACGGAAAAAATATTCACGATGTCCTCGAAATGACCGTGCGCGAAGCTCTCGCCTTCTTCGTCAATGTTCCCAAGGTCGTCTCCAAACTTCGCATTCTCAATGAAATTGGTCTTGGTTATCTGCGCCTCGGCCAGTCTGCCACCACGCTCTCCGGCGGCGAAGCGCAGCGCCTCAAGCTCGCCTCCCACCTTACGCGCACGGAAAATAGCGGCATCCTCTACATTCTCGATGAGCCCACCACCGGTCTCCATTTCGACGATATCAACAAGCTGCTCGCCGCTTTCCGCAAACTTCTCGAATCCGGCGCCTCGCTCCTCGTGATTGAACACAATCTCGATGTCATCAAATGCGCCGATTGGCTTATCGACCTAGGCCCAGAGGGCGGCGATCAAGGTGGCAGAATCATTGCCACCGGCACACCCGAGCAGGTAGCCCGCAACACCCAATCGCACACCGGCCGTTATCTCGCGCGCGTCCTCGGCAATGGCAGTGGTAACGGCAATGCCCAGGCAAAACGTTCCTCCAACGGCGCATCCAAAATTCCAGGTGCTTCCCCGGCAAAAAAAGACGCTGGGAAGCAGCCTCCCAAAGAGTCATGAAGCGCACTCCACTCAGCTTATTGTTTTGTTCCGTGGCCATGGCAGCTATTCTCATCCTTTCCTCTCGTCAGGGCACGGCTTCAGCCGTGCCGAAAAGTCCCGAGTATAGGGGGGTTTTAACCCCTGAGGCGGACGTACGGGCACTTCAGAGCATTCCTGAGAAAGGATTCAGCAATTCTCAGCAGGCCAAAACGCAAAAACTTCGCAATCCCCTTAACGATCTTCTTGACGAAGCGCAGGCCGACCTCGACAAAAATGATTTCGCTGCCGCCATCATCCCCCTTCAAAAATTCCTTGCCGAAAAACCCGATGTTGCCTTCGCCCACTTTCAGTTGGCCTATGCATTCACCGCTCTGAAGCGCATGGACGAAGCCCGCTCCGAATACCAGAAAGCCACCGAGCTTGATCCGAAAATGGCCGAAGCTTACCTGAACCTGGGCATCCTGCAACTTGATAAGGACCCCGCGTCCGCCGTCGCACCCCTTCGCAAGGCCACGGAGCTTTTACCCGCCCAATCCCGTCCTCGCGTCTTGTTGGGCCTCGCCCTGGAGCGTTCCGGAGATTCTGTCGGTGCCGCCGCATCCTTTGAAGCTGCCTCGCATCTGGATCCAAATGATGTCGAAGCCATCGCCCACCTTGCTGCCATGTATCTTCGCGATTCCCGCGCCGCCGACGCGGAACTCAAATTCCGCCAGGCTCTCGAGCTTCAGCCCCAATCTCCTTTCGCCTTGCAGGGCTTGGCCCAGAGCCTCGATGTCCAGAAGAAGCCGGAGGCCGCCGGCGCTTATCGCAACTACCTCGCCGTGCAGCCCGCTGACCTTGCTGCGCGCAACCGCCTCATTCGAATTCTGATCGACCAGCAACAGTATGACGCTGCACTCGCCGAAATCGATCGTGCCACCACGGGCCAGCCGCCCATGGCGGACACCTTGAAGCTTCGCGCCGATGTTCAGATCGCCCAGAAAAAAATCGACGACGCGATCGTTACCCTTCGCCAGGCCGTCGCACTGGCTCCCAACGACCCCCAACTCCACGCTGGTCTGGGCCGCCTTCTCCTCCAGAAACGTGATTTCCCCGCCGCCGAATTGGAGCTTAAAGCTGCGCTTCAACTCGATCGCAACAATCTTTCTTATTGGAAGGATCTCAGCTCCACCTACTACCTCGGCGGCAATTACCCGGCCGCTTTATCCACCTTCGATGTGATCGCCAAAGTGGAAACGCCCAACGCGGGCCAGTGGTTTATTCGCGCACTTTGTTACGATAAGCTGGATCAGGTTCAACCTGCTCTCGATGCGTATCGAAAGTTTCTGGAGCTTGATCAGAACAAGAACCCTGACCAGGTGTGGCAGGCGAATCAGCGTATCCATGTTCTCGAGAAAAGGGCCGAAAAAAAGAAATAGGACAGGGAACGCAAGCCTCGCCATTCCCGTGTTTGCCTCTATTCTCTTGCTCCTTTTTTGTTCAACCCTCTTCGCAGCGGACAAGGTAAAGGATTTGCAGGAGCGCTTCGATCACGATCCGCATGCCGACAGCAGGGTCAAGACGCTCGACAAACTCAGCCTCGCGCAATTCGAATCCGCCGCGAAAGCCGGCCAGGCTGGCGATTATTCCACTGTCGGCTTCACACTTGAAAAATACCGGGACAACGTTCGTACCGTTTTCGAGCTTCTTAAGAAGCAGGAGCCGGATGCCGACCGCCACGCCAATCCCTATCGTCAGCTTGAACTCCAGGTGCGCCGCGGCGTTCGTGAAGTGGAGGAAACGATTCTAGCCGCTCCCGATCCTCTCCGGCCGCCTTTGGAAATTGTCCACCAGGATCTCATCTCCATGGATGATGAGTTGATTCGTCTTCTGTTTCCTCGCCGCACCAAGGATCCCGAAAAGGTTCCTTCGCCTCCGGAGGCCAAACCATGAGGTCGCAACGCTACATCTTGCTGCTCGCCGTTCTGTTGGTGCTTCCCCTTTTTTCCCCGCTAGCAACCTCTGCGCAGCGCCCCGACAAGGATTACCTTTCCGGGATTGAAGCCGACAAAATTCGCGACGCCGAAACTACCAACGAGCGCATCAAGCTTTTCCTCGAATTCGCCGACGATCGCCTGAAGAAATTTCAGTACGAGCTCGAGCACCCGTCACCCACTAAGCACAGCGAGATGCTCAACTTCCTGATGAACTCGTATATTGGGTGTGTGGACGACGCTGCCGATCTGATTCAGTTGGGCCTCGAAAAGCAGGATAATATCCGCCAGGGCGTGGATCTCATGGCCGCCAAGACCAAGGAGTTCCTCCCTATCCTGCAAAAATACCAGGCGCAGGGGCCTGAGCTCGAAATCTATAAAGATAATCTGGACGATGCCGTTGAAGGTACGCAGGACGCCCTCAATGAAGCTGAGAAGGCCAAGAAAAAGGCCGCTCCTCCACCCGTGAGGCGCAAGAATTGAGCCCCAAGCCCCGCAATCCGAATCATCTTCCCGGCGGTGAAGCGCTCTTTCAGCGCGTTTTCACTCGTATTGGCTGCGAGGGCCGCCCACCTCGTTTTCAGGTGGAGTTTTATCCCTACAGCAGCCTCGTGCTCACGATTCGCCGCCGCCAGGATCTTCTCATCGTGCGTCTTTCCGATTTACTTAGTCGCGCGCCGACGGCCGTTCTGGAAAGCGCCGCCGCGCTGCTCCTCGCGCGGGTTTTCCGCCGCAAGCTGCCTCAGTCGCTTGTTCAGCCGTATCTCACGTACGCCCGTTCCGATCGTACGCGCTCCCGCATTAGCCGTATGCGCAGCCGCCGCGTGCGCCTCAAGCACACCACTCCTCACGGCCGCCAGTACGATCTAGCCTCGCTCTTCGATCAACTCAATACAAAATATTTTGCTGGAGAGCTAAGCCGCCCTCACATCGGTTGGAGCGTTCGCGGATGGCGCCGCCAGTTTGGCTGCTATGATCCCGGCCCCAATCAGATTTTGCTCAATCGCCGCATGGACCGCCCCGGAATCCCGCAATTTGTCGTCGAGTACGTTCTTTATCATGAGATGCTGCACGTCAAGCACCCCACGCGCCGCTCCGGCTGTTCCCTCGTCTCCCACTCTCCCGAATTCCGCGCCGAAGAAAAACGCTTCGAACATTTCTCCCTGGCCCGCAAAGTTCTAGACCACCTCGCCCGCTAGCTTGGGTTTACTTTTCTTTTTAGTTTGCTCTTCTCCCGGGTCTTGGGTTCCCCTTGTGGCACAGTCACTCCTGACTGTGTTCTTGGGTTTTCCTCAGTAGGGCCCGTCCTACTGCCTGCCCGCCGGAGGAGGGAGGCGGGCCGCTCCTCTTGCCTCTGTAGGGGCGCAGCAAGCTGCGCCCCATCTAGGCAAGTTCCAAACACACTTGCAATCTCGCATTGAGTCAGTTCCCGGTTTGCCCGTGATCCTACCCAAACCGATGCCGACGAAGCCTCCGATCGCCGTAACTTACAGGCCGGGATTTCTGGACAGGCGCAGGTCAGCTTTTCGACTCACCCGACTGCAAAGCGAAGCTTACGAAGGAAAACGAAAGCTCCCCTATGGCTGCTTAGGCAGAATTATTCGAAGAAGGAAGTTGGTTATCCGGCTACGATTTGTGACCCCGGTCACATTAATGGTTGTCCTGTATCACAGTGGCTTGGGCAGGCCGGTGAGAAACTCGCGCAGCTTTTTCGTGGTGGATTGTTAGCCTAGAGCTATTAGCAAATATCTCGGGTCGAGTAGTCGCAGAGAAGCCTTGTCCGAACGACGCAACAGCCAACTGCCAATGAGGATACTGAATATCGAGAGTTGGTCGTGAATCTAAACCATTTATCACACTTTCGTAAAACACTTTCAAAGATTCAGGGGAGAGCTATGAAAAACACAATTGCATTGGTTGTGCTTCTGATGATTGCATTTGCTGCCAGTGCAGTCGCGCAGAACCCTCCCGCAAAAGACCTTTTCGCCAGCAAGTGTGCCATGTGTCATGGACCCGACGGCTCTGCGCAGACAACCATGGGAAAGAACCTCAAAATTCGCGACTTGCACTCCGCTGACGTCCAAAAGCAATCAGACACGGATCTGAAAACGGTGATCACAAAGGGCAAGGGCAAGATGCCAGCCTTTGAGGGCAAGCTGACAGGGGAGCAGATCGACCAACTAGTCGGTTACGTCCGGGAAATTGGGAAGCGGAAGTAGAGCATTCAGGAATGACATGTCAAGGCATTTCAGGCGTGTAGCAGCCTTGACTGCTCATTGTCTCAGGCGGTCATTCAGGGCGAACTCCCGGCACCTTATTTGAGGCAAAGTGACGACTCGGCTCAGCAGGAGGGATGGATGCCAACACACAGCCAAGGCATTGCCAACGCTGGCGATCCGCTGTCGTCGCCTGTACCGCGTAGACGATTTGTCGAGGCGCTAATGGGTAGCGGATTTCTCGCGACTGCGGTTGCGTTCCTGTATCCCGTCTTGCGCTATCTCGTGCCACCGAAGGCTGTCGACGTTGGCAGCGATGCTGTCGTGGCCGGGCGTGTCGGCGAGTTAAAACCGAACAGTGGAAAGTTGTTCCGCTTCGGGAATCGTCCTGGCCTGCTGATCCGCACTCCTAGCGGAGAGTACCGCGCCATGTCGGCGACCTGCACACATCTATCCTGCACAGTGCAATACCGCGACGATCTGCGCCAAGTCTGGTGCGCCTGCCATAACGGTCGGTACGACCTCAACGGCCGAAACATTTCCGGTCCCCCGCCGCGCCCGCTGGAAGACTTTGAGGTGCAGGTGCGAGGGGATGAGATATTCGCGAGGCGTCGGCGGGAGACTTGAGATGAGTCCGTTACGCAACTTGCGGGGTTGGCTGGACGAACGGTTCGGGTTGGATGACTTGGTCGCCCCGTTGCGGAAGAAAACTGTTCCTCTCCACAAGCTTTCCTACTGGTATTTCCTCGGAGGCATCACCCTTTTCCTCTTCGTCATTCAGGTGCTGACCGGGATCCTGCTGCTTCTCTACTACCGGCCCGGAGCGAACGAAGCCTTCGAGAGCGTGCAGTACATCATGACCCAAGTACAGTTTGGCTGGCTGATTCGTTCCATCCACTCCTGGTCGGCCAACCTGATGATCTTCACCGCGTTCGCCCACATGTTCAGCGTGTTGTTTCTCAAGGCCTACCGCAAGCCCAGGGAGTTGACTTGGGTCAGTGGAGTGATCCTGCTATTTCTGGTCATGGGATTTGGGTTCAGCGGGTATCTGCTGCCCTGGAATACGCTGGCCTTCTTCGCCACCAAGGTCGGCACCGAGATCACCGGGCAGGTTCCGATCATCGGCAAGCCCCTGATGATATTTCTTCGCGGGGGTGAAGAGGTGACTGGAGCCACACTGACTAGGTTCTTTGGATTCCACGTCGCCGTCCTACCCGGATTGGCAACCGTGCTGATCCTGCTGCACGTGTTGCTGGTTCAACGTCTTGGCATCAGCATTCCCCCGAAGCTGGAGGTTCAGTGGATTGCGAATCCGTCCGCAAAGCGGGAAATGAAATTCTTTCCCAACTTCATGCTGCGGGAATTAATGGCTTGGTACGTGGCCCTGGGAGTGCTTGGCGCGTTGGCAGCAGTCTTCCCGTGGAACCTCGGTGTCAAGGCAGATCCCTTTGTGTCCGCCCCAGCGGGAATCAAGCCCGAGTGGTACTTCCTCTTCATGTTTCAGACGCTCAAGCTCATCCCACCCAAAGTGTGGTTTATCGACGGGGAGGTTCTGGGTGTACTTGTTTTCGGCCTAGTCGGCTTGTTGTGGCTTCTGCTGCCTTTTTTTGAGAGTGACCAACCCTCGCGCACGAAAGGGTGGATCACTGGGCTTGCAGTTTTTGCTCTTGCGTACGTGGCAGGCATGAGTGTTTATGGCTATCTTGCGAAATAAGCTCCGACCGTTCAGCGTAGCCTGCTGTGTCGGGCTGGCCGGCTACATCGTGCTCGCAGCGTGCCTGGTTTATGGGCAAACCCCGAACTCCTGCCTGGATTGCCACTCCGCCTTGCCTGATCCCTTGGGAGTGAGTCAGGAGAAGTTCAGTCAGGACATACACGAACAAAAGGGTTTGACTTGCGCCAGTTGTCATGGAGGCGACCCAGCCAGCAACGATCCAGACAAAGCAATGAGCCGAAAGGCTGGGTGGAAGGGCAAGATTGATCGCAGGCAGATTCCACAGCTGTGCGGAAGTTGCCATTCAGATCCAGCGTATATTCGGCAGTTCAACCCAAGCTTGCGCACGGACCAGTTGGACCAATACCGCACGAGCGTGCACGGCAAGCGCTTCGCGGCTGGAGACACGAAAGTTGCGGTGTGCACAGATTGTCATAGTGTCCATGATCTAAGGGCACCCAGTGATCCACGTTCCACGGTTAACCCGGTAAACGTGGCGAACACGTGCGCTCGCTGCCATTCTGACGCGGCTTACATGAAGGGATACTCCATTCCTACGGATCAGTTCGCAAAATACAGCACGAGCGTGCACCACGATGCGCTAGCGGTGCGTGGGGATCTGAGTGCGCCAACCTGTACCACGTGCCATGGAAACCACGGCGCGGCCCCGCCAGGAGTAGACAGGGTTCAGAATGTGTGCTCGAACTGTCACGCCTTCCAGGCCCAGATGTACGAAAAGAGTTCGCACAAAAAGGCCTTCGAAGGAGCTTCTCTTCCAGGATGCGTCGTATGTCATGGCAATCATGGCATCGGCCATCCCACGGACGCGTATCTTGGCAATGGTCCTGAGGCCGTCTGCATGCGATGTCATACCCGGGGTGACAGTTGTGATCAAGCAAGGGCAGGACTGCAGAGTGGCTTGAATCGATTGGACGAGGCCATCAAAGGCGCAGACCGGATTCTCGACGTCGCCGAGTCTTCTGGTATGGAGGTGAGCGAGGCTCAACTGGGACAGGATCAGGCGCGGGCATCGCTGACCAAGGCTCGAGTCACGATCCATAGTTTCCGGACGGACCTGGTCGATCAGGATATTCAAGCTGGCCTGAAACTCGCCACCAAGGACCTGCAAGCTGGGAAAGAAGCCATGGTTGAGCGCAACCGTCGCCGGGTTGGGCTTGGAATATCACTCATCGCGATCGGCATAGCGTTAGCTGGACTTCGGCTGTACATCAAGAAGATAGAGACCTAAGACCGACAGATGTTCTCTGTTTGAAGCGTTTGTTTCAGACGAGCTCGGACTCTAGCTTGGGATATTGGAACAGAAGTGAGGCGTTCGCCTTGCGATTTCATCAGTCCTCGACAGCCTTGTAGATCGCGCGGGACGTGAGGCGTTCACAATCCCACGGCACGGACGTGAGAGAGGAGTGTTGGGTATGGCAATGCTGAATGGAGGCAAACGGCTTCTCATTGTAATTCCCGCAGCACTGATTGCCGCAGCCGTGCTGGTGGCCCTGTTCATACAGGTGCGTGGGCCGGCCAATACTCGCCGCGCACTTTACATTATCGGGGAACCCGAGAAAGGCGCCGCGCTTTTTTTTGGTAGCAAGCAATGCGGCATTTGCCATGCCGTCAATGGCGAAGGGGGGCGCGTTGCCCCGGAGCTCTCCGGAAGGCAACCCGGTACTCCCGCAATGGGGTGGCTTGAGGCGGTACTGTGGAACCACGGGCCGGGCATGTGGCGACAGATCCGTCGAAAGAACGAGCCTTATCCCAAGATGGACGCGCAAGAAATGGCTGACATACTTGCGTTCTTATACCAGGCGAGCAGCATTGACCGCGCCGGGGACCCGAGCGCCGGCCAGCTGGTTTTCAACGAGAAGGGCTGCGTC
This sequence comes from Candidatus Acidiferrales bacterium, assembly GCA_963702915.1. Classification (GTDB taxonomy): domain Bacteria; phylum Acidobacteriota; class Terriglobia; order Acidiferrales; family UBA7541; genus Acidiferrum. The sequence continues at coordinate 1,914,795 of OY969770.1, read as the reverse complement.
CGCTGCCATTCAGTGCGCGGGACGGGTGGCCAGGCGGCGCCCGAGTTATCCAAGATCGCTTCCGGTCTAGACTCGAACGCCTGGACGTGCGCCATGTTGAACCACGCCGGATCAATGATTGGTCCTATCACCAGTACCCTGGGCCGATGGCCTCAGTTCACTGGGAATGAGATGAATGATCTGATCGCGTATGTGATGCTCAGCGCTCCCCAGTCGGCGACGAAAGCACAAGAAATACCCGGCAACGCAGAGCGGGGTTGGGCCGTGTTCCAGAACCGATGCATACAGTGCCATTCTGTGCGCGGGCAGGGTGGCAGCGTGGGTCCGGAGCTGGGGCCAGAGCGTGATTTTCCACTCACGACGGGGCAGTTTGCCAGCGTTCTGTGGAACCACGCACCCGCGATGATCCAACAGTCCCGCGATAACAGGATTCCTGCTCCCGTTCTTCAAGGCAATGAGATGGCAGACTTGAGGACGTTCCTTGCGAGCCTGCGGTACTTCGAGCCAACTGGATCTCCCCTGGTTGGCGAGAGCGTCTTTTCCGAGCGCGGCTGCGCCGCTTGCCATGGCCAGATGGCGGAAGGCACAAAGATTGGGCCCGGGCTCAGGTCGGGAAAAGAAGCTTTCACCACGGTTTCGTTCAGCGCCGCTCTCTGGCGGCATGGCCCGCGCATGATTGATCGCGCTGAGGAATTGGGGATGCCCTGGCCGACCCTGAAGCCCACTGACATCGGCAATCTGGTGAGTTTTCTTAACGCATCAGCGCGCCCGAAGTAACTCGCGCTCTGGGTTACTCTCGCATCCTCGGCAATCTGGAAATCATGCGGCTATGGGGTTCGAGGAGATCCGTGCACCCATGAGCTATTGTCGGCCATTCTTCCTCGAAGGGGACTTGTGGCTCGCAATTTCCGGTTAGCCCGTGATACTTCCGCAGTGGGCAACGGCAAACAGGGAAAGGCAAGGAGCGCTGACAGAGAGCCGCACGACTATTGCGGGAGACCCGTTTTATAGAGAATGGCTTTGTGGCGCCGCTCAGGGCTGTAGGGGTCGTATACTGGAGCGCCTTTACATCGATAACTGCTTGCCTTTAACAGTGGAATTATTTCGTCAGCTTGCCTTTTTCATTCTGAGCTGCAAGCCCATATCGTATTGCCGCTTCAAGCGTATCGATGTTTATATCCTTTAGAGCTTTAAACCGAATGCAATATCCGGTCACGCTCGCCTTGCCTAGTTTTTTTCCATACGTTTTGGCTAAGTACTTCTTATCTTTGAGACCAAGAATATAGACAGAGATTCCGGTTTTGTTTCCGCTCACACCAATTTGAAAAAACTCTCTACTTTTTCCATTGGCATATTTTATTGTGTGAAATCCATATCCAATCGTAGGGTTGGAAACAGTATGATCTTTGCTGTCTTTACCATCGAAGAACCATAATTTGCATTCTGGTGACGCTTGAAGTGTGAGCCGATGCAACTCTCGCATGTCACTGCGTTTTGGCTCCGGTTGGCTGGTAATATACTTCTTGATTTGTTCTTGTACGTTCATATGTTCTGCTCCCCAGTTGCGCGCACGAGATTATACGACGTTTAATCCTTTTGGACCGCTCCCATTCTCTGTCACACCGGATACTAGGTTTTGGGTCACCTTCTCCCCCTTGCAAGGGCGGGCGGCCCTGACCGTTGAGGTCACTCGACCGCGAGGGTGCCCCGCAAGCCGTTGTTGCGTGGGGGCTTTTCAGAATTCCCAAAGGCTTGAAATGTGTGGAGCGCCGAGAAGCGGGCAGCGGGGCTGGAGTACATGCACCCCAAGCTGAGTTCACATTCCGGACGTATTGTCGGCAATCCGGAAGTTATGATCTGTACAAAAGTGAGTTGAAAGTACGCCCCAAACTGGCATGACTCACTGTTTGTGATTCCGACCCAGCAAAGGAGGAGAGAAACCAACATTTCTGCCAGCCGTACCCCTCGCTGCGCTCTTCTCAGCCTCGTTCCTTGTCAATCTCCGCGTGCAATTTCTCAATCTTCTTCCGGATCTTGTCCCCATCTTCCGCGTGCGGATACAAGTCCAGGTACCGCTGGTACGCCTTCACCGCCGGCTTCTTCTTTCCTTTTTTCTCGTACGCCTCTCCTAAGTACAGGAAGGGAATCGCGTACCCCGGTTTCGCCTCCGCGGCATCCTGAAAACGGTCGATCGCCGCGTCCACATCTCCCTTCTTCAAATAATATTTCCCAACTTCCATGTCTTTTTCCGCGCGCAAGGGATCCCACTTCGGCTGGTCCGGCGCGGATTGCATCGCAGAATCGGTATTGGGTTTTGGTTTGGGTGCGTCCTGCTTTGGAGGAGGAGCGCCCTCTGGCGGTTCCTGCGCCAAAGTGGGCCATGCCGCGAAGCACAGCCCCGCCCCGGCCAGCAGATAGACCGCAAACAATCGTTCGTATCGCTTCACGTTCCTGGATTCTCCCTACTCTGCGATTCCGCAAACCGTGAATGAAGTTGCCTGGGCTATTTGCCCAGCAGCTCGTCCACCAGCGCCTGCGCTCCATATAGCTTGATCAGCGCCTCCGTCATCGCCCCCGTGTGCACCGCCACCGTGCGATTCGCCGTGCTGTCATACACGAAATCGCCCACCAGCGACTCGATGTTTCCATCGAACACCAGCCCCACAATTTCCCCGTTGCGATTCACCACCGGTGAGCCCGAATTCCCTCCGATGATATCGTTCGTCGTGACAAAATCGAGCGGCGTGGCCAGGTCCAGCTTTTCTTTCCCTTCCACGTACCGCTTCGGCAATTCGAACGGCCCCTTGTTGTCAAAGCCTAAGGAGCGGTCGTACAAACCATAAAACGTCGTCTTATAGGGCGCCTTCGTTCCATTCATTGGGTAGCCCAGCACCTGTCCATACGACAACCTCAGCGTGAATGTCGCATCGGGATAAGTGGTCTTTCCATACGCTGCGAACCGCGCTTTGCCCAACTGCTCGCCCGCGCTCTGTTCCACGCTCTGCACATTTTTTTCTTCCCACTTGATCATCTCGCGGCGTATCGGATCGATCCTTCGTGCCATCGCAATCATCGGATCATTCGAAGCGTCCACGGCGGCCTTTCCGCCCTCCACCAGACTCTTGCGAAACGCCGGGTCGCCCATTTTCGTTCCCGTGATCAGTTGCGTCGCCGCTTCCTTTGGCGTGCGCCCGTCCAACACCGCTTTCAGGAAGACATCGTTCGGCCCAAGTTCCTTTACCCCCGCTTCCAGCGAACTCGTCATCCGCGCGATTTCCATTTCCGGATAAATCGGCGCCGGTGAAAACAGCCGCAGCTTCAGCGAGTCCAACTGTGAATCGTGAAATCCCGCCAGCCGCTCGCCATCCGGTTTGGTAATTTCCGTTACGTATGTCACCAGCGTGACCGCCAGGCCCGAGAGTGATGAATCCGTCGTGCGGAAATACTGTTCCTTGATGCGCGGCTTCGCCAGTTCCATCGCATGGGCAATCGCATCCCACGCGCCGCCATACTCCTTCTGCCATTCAGGGTTCGCCTTCACCTTGGCGCGGAACTCCTCCTCGTCTTTCCTCTTCTTCTCCATCACATTCTTGTCCAGCAATCCTTCATAACGCCCCTGCCACGCCTTTAAACTGTTCTCCAGTCCAAATATCAACGTTGCGCACTGACGCGCCTGCTCCGGGCCCCGCGCTGAATATTCTTTCAGCATCGCGATGCGACGCTTCAAAATTTGCAGGGTATAAGGCGCATTGCCGTCCCGCAGGCTCTCCAGTTGCGCGTACGTATCCAGCCGCGAAGTCGATCCCGGATGTCCCGAAACGAATACCAACTCACCGTCGCCCGCGCCCTTTGGGTTCCACTTCAGATAATCCTTGCTGTCCACCGGCTTGCCATTCTCGTAAACGCGGAACAACGCCATATCCAGGTCGTACCGCGGATACGTGAAATTATCGGGGTCCCCGCCGTAAAACGCCGTCTGCTGCTCCGGCGCGAATACCAGCCGCACATCCGTGTATTTCTTGTAGCGATACAGCCAGTATTCTCCGCCCTGGTACAGCGTCACCACGTCCGAACGAAAGCCCGTCTTCTCCGTGCTCTCTCGTTCGATATCCGCGATCACCGCTCGGCGCTTGGCGAATTCCTCGTCTGCATTCTTTGCGCCCTTCGTGGCCGCGCTTATCCGGTCCGTCACGTTCTCCATGGACACCAGGACGTTCACTTCCAGGTCCTGTGATTTCATCTCCTGCTCCGGCGTCGCCGCATAAAAACCGTCCCGGATGTAATCGTGTTCCGCGGTCGAGTTCTTTTGTAGCTGCCCGCGCGCCACGTGATGATTCGTCAGCAATAGCCCGTGCGCGCTCACGAATGACCCCGAACCCCCGTCATTCAATCGCACGCATGCCAGCCGCAAATGATCCAGCCACTGCTGCGTCGGCGCAAAGTTATACTTTTCCTGCAGTAGTTTCACCGGCGGATTATCGAAGGTCCACATGCCTTCATCGGATCGTACAGCGGGGCATAACAATGCCGTGGCCAGCAGCGCTGCCGGCGCGTGCCGCAACACAAAATTTGTTATCACGTGGGAATTCCTCTTTTCTCAGGGAGTGATGCCGCGCATGGCGGCGCTTCTCAGTATAGTACGACTCCACTCGTAAGGGCATTTCCACAGCCTCTTCGCCATCGAGGCAAATTCATATCGCAGTACGATATACTGGTTCCAGGGAGCTCTCGCCAGGCCATGCAGGAAGACCCGCAGGTTAGTCCCGGTTGGAAAGCACCATGGAGTCGCTGGACCGCCCTCGTTCAGGACCGCGAGGAACAGGTCTTCCTCGTCCTCACTCTTCTCATCGGCGCACTTGTTGGCCTCGTCGTCGTCGCCTTCATCCTGATCACCGAGCGCTTTGGTGCGCGCCTCTATCCCGCCGGCGGCGCGGCCTGGCGTCGTCTTGTCGTCCCAGTCGTCGGTTCTTTCGGCATGGGCTATCTGCTCTGGCGCTTCTTCCCGAATGCCCGCGGCAGCGGTGTTCCACAAACCAAAGCTGCCCTTTACGCTCACGAGGGCCGCATCTCCTTGCGTACTGTCTTTGGCAAGTTCTTCTGCACTTCGGTGACCCTGGCCAGCGGTATCCCCCTCGGTCGTGAAGGACCCGCTGTGCAGGTGGGCGCGGGAATTGCCTCCGTTCTTGGACGAACGCTTGGCCTGCGCCCCGAAAGGGTGAAAGCGCTGATCCCCGTCGGCGCCGCCGCTGCGATTGCCGCGGCTTTTAACACCCCTCTCGCTGCCGTCCTCTTCGCTCTCGAGGAAGTTGTCGGCGACCTCCACGCCCCCGTCCTCGGCTCCGTCGTTCTGGCTTCCGCCACTTCCTGGGCCATGCTTCGTCTGTTACTCGGCAACAATCCGCTCTTCCAGGTGCCTCAGTATCAACTGGTCACTCCCTGGGAATTCGCCATCTACGCTGTCTTGGGCGTAGTTGGCGGTTTTGTCTCCGTTGCCTTTACCAAGGTGCTCACGGGCTGGCGCGAACGCTTCTTGAAGCTTCCTGCGAACACGGTTTGGTACCAACCTGTCGCTGGCGGCCTTCTCGTTGGCATCATGGGCTGGTTCGTGCCTCAAGTCCTTGGCGTCGGTTACCAACACGTCGGTAGCGTGCTCAATGGCAGCATGGCCTTGAAGCTCATGGTTATTCTTCTCATTCTCAAGTTTTTTGCCGTCACCATGAGCTATGCCTCCGGCAATGCGGGCGGCATTTTTGGCCCCAGCCTCTTTCTTGGCGCCATGTTGGGTGGCATCGTCGGAACGCTTGCAAATAAGTTTTTCCCCGGCCACGTTGCCTCTCCCGGCGCTTATGCCCTCGTCGGCATGGGTACGGCTTTCGCCGGTATCATTCGTGCTCCCATGACCTCCGTCGTCATGATCTTTGAAACCACTCGCGACTACGCCGTTATCGTCCCACTGATGATCTCCAGTCTCGTCAGTTATTTCATTTCTTCGCGCTTCCAACAGGAACCTATTTACGAGGTCCTCGCCCACCAGGATGGCGTTCACTTGCCTAGCGCGCATTCGCGTACCGTCGAAGGCCAGCGCAAGATCTTCCAGACCATGAGGCCCGTCGAGGAGACCCTGTCCGCGCATTTCACCCTTCAACAAGCCTCGGAATTTGATCGCCAAAGTGCTTTCTTTGCCTGGCCCGTCCTCGATGACTGCGGTGTCATTGGTGTCCTCGATTCCAGCACGCTGCAAGACGCCCTGGCTGAAGGTCCACCCACTCGCCTCATCCGCGACATCATGGAGCCCGGCGCTTTCCCGCATGTTCACTCCGATCAGCCGCTGCCATTCGCACTCGAACGCATGGGCGCAAAACATCTGGAAATGCTGCCCGTCGTCAGTCGCGCCAATGTTCACGAACTCGAGGGTGTCATCACCCTTCAGGACATTCTCGACTCCTACCACCATCCCCCGCCCAAGTCCGACGAAGAGTAATGCCACCATTCGCATTGCTCCTCCCTTACCATCCTGCCCGGCTTCCTTCTCCTTGACAGTCTAGGAGACCAGGTCTATATTCCTAGGTCATCTAGGAGAGTCTCTCTCGTGAGCAAACCACTCGACCTCTTGCAAGGCACCCTCGACATGCTCATCCTCAAGGCCGTCTCCCTCGGACCGCTGCACGGCTACGGCATCCTCTTGCGCATCCAGCAGATTTCCAGGGATCGCCTCACCATCCAGCAAGGCTCCCTTTACCCCGCCCTCTACCGCCTCGAGCACCAAGGCTGGATCGCCAGCGAATGGGGCGAGTCCGAAAACAATCGCAAAGCAAAGTATTACCGCCTCACCGCCTCAGGAAAGCGCAAACTCCAATCGGAAGCCGAAGAGTGGAACCGCATGGCCGATGTCATCGCCGCAATCCTGGGAACCACCTCGGAGGAAGTATGACTTTCTGGGGCCGTCTGCGTTTCTGGCTGAATGCGATCCTCCACCGCTCTCGCACGGAAAAAGAAATGGACGCGGAACTCCGCTTCCACATCGAAGCTTTTGCCGACGATTTGGTCCGCGCCGGCGTCCCTCGCCCCGAAGCCCTCCGCCGCGCCCGCCTCGAATTCGGCGGCCTCGAACAGACCAAAGAAGTGTGCCGCGACGCCCGTGGCCTGAACTTCTTCGATAGCCTCACGCAAGATCTGCGCTTCGCCCTGCGAATGTTTCGCAAGAATCCCGGATTCACCACGGTCGCCGTCCTGACTCTGGCGCTTGGCATTGGCGCCAACACTGCAATCTTCACGGTAATCAATGCCGTCATGCTGCGTGCCCTGCCGGTGCAACACCCCGAGCAGCTTGTGGCTGTGGGCAACCCCGCGCGCGTCCATTCGTGGGGCAGTGGCACTCCACGCACGGATGTATTCTCCTATCCCCTCTATCGCGAAGTCCGCGATAACAACACCGTGTTTTCGTCCGTGCTGGCAAGCTCGAATTTGGAAAACCTGCGCATCACCATTGAACGCGGTGCGGAGAATATCAAGGGCAGGCTGGTGACCGAAAATTATTTTCAGACGCTTGGGATCGGCGCGCTCTTAGGGCAGACATTTTCATCGGATGAAAGCCGCATCCCCGGGGCCGATCCAGTATTGGTCATCAGCTACGGCTATTGGCGCACCCGGTTCGCCGGCGACCCCGCTGTGATTGGAAAGAAAGTGCGCTTGAACAATTATCCCTTCACCATCATCGGAGTTGCACCGCCTGGATTCTTCGGCGAAGTCGTGGGTGACCGCCCGGATGTGTGGGCCCCCATGATGATGCAGCCGCAGCTCATGCCCGGCCGCATCTTTCTTGAGAATGCCAACATTGCCTCCCTGCTGCTGATCGCAAGATTGAAACCCGGTGTGACAGTCGAGCAAGCGCGCGCAAACGTGAACTCCGTTGTGGAACAGGCGCTCACAGTCACGCTGGATGCAAAACTCTCTTCCGATGATCGCGACGCCATGCGCAATAAGAAATTTGCCGTGGAGGTTTCGTCCGGAGGCCGTGGACTTTCCAGGCTCAGGGCAGAATTCGCATCGCCGCTGCTGCTACTCTTGGCCATGGTTGTCCTGGTGCTTCTCGTTGCCTGCGTGAACGTTGCCAACCTCATGCTGGCGCGCTCTGCCACACGCCAGCGGGAAATCGCCATTCGTTTTGCCATGGGCGCCGGGCCGGGCCGGGTCGTTCGTCAATTGCTGACCGAATCGCTGGTGCTGGCCTCGTTGGGTGGCGTACTCGGTTTACTGCTGGCCCAATGGGGTTCGCGCTTGCTCGTAAACTTGGTTTACGCCAACAACAGCACGAGCAATCCTCTCTCGCTTGGAGTTGACTGGCGTGTGCTCGGCTTCACCGCCGCCATTTGTTTAACGGCTGGAATGCTCTTTGGCCTTGCTCCCGCGCTCCGCGTTTTGCATGTGAAATTGGCCAGGTCGCTCAAAGAAGGTGGTCGCGATTCCGGCGCCGGGCCAAAAAGCCGCCTCCGCTTTCTTCTCGCCGCCTCGCAAATCGCCCTCGGTGTGCTCGTGCTCATGACCGCCAATTTGCTCGTTCGCAGTCTTCGCAATTTGCAGGAGGCCGATCTCGGCTACAGTCGCGACCAACTTCTCCTCGTCCCGGTTGACCTTCTCTCCGGAGGCTATCAGGGCCCCGCCCTCCAAAACGCTACCCGGGATCTGCTCCTCCGCTTCGCCAGCCTGCCCGGCGTTCGTAGCGTGACCGCTTCCAGCAACGGATTGTTCAGCGGCCATGAGTCGTCGGACGGCGTTCACATTGATGGCGTTGTCCTCAGCAATGACCTCGACAATGAAACCGCTGACGATGAAGTTGGGCCCGATTATTTCAGCACCATCGGCGTCCCCATTGTTCTCGGCCGCGATATCACGCAACAGGATTTTTCTACTGCGGCCCACGTTGCCGTCATCAACGAAACTTTCGCGAAGTTCTACTTTCCAGAGCGAAATCCCCTCGGACACAAAATCTTTATCCAAGCTTCGGAGCACCCCGATCAGCCGCCGTACGAGATTGTCGGCGTCGCCCGCGATGTGCGCGATCATAGTGTACGGGATGCCGTCCGGCGCCGCGTGTACGCGCCCCTCACCAGCAGCACGTTTGACGAACCCGATCTCCTGAATTTTGAAATCCGCGCTGTGGGTAACCCGGAGATGCTCACCAATTCCGTTCGTGGCGCCATTCGCGCCGTGAATTCTGATTTGGTAGTGGGCGATATCCAAACTGCCGGCGCACTCGTCACCGATACTCTTACTTCTCAGGTGCTAGTCGCCAGACTATCCTCATTTTTTGGCGCCCTGGTTCTCATCCTGGTTTGCGTTGGCCTGTACGGCAGCATGGCTTACAACGTGGCTTCCCGCACCAAAGAGATTGGCCTGCGCATGGCCCTGGGCGCTCCGCGCGGAGACCTCATCTGGATGGTCATGCGCGAAGCCTGGATCGTACTCGCGATTGGCCTCGCGGTAGGAATACCCTTGGGCATGGCCGCCAGTTATCTGTTCCGGGCGATGCTCTTCGGTGTCAGCAAATCGGATCCGCTCTCTATAGGCTCAGCCATTCTGGCCCTTATTGCGATCTGCGCAGCCGCCGCCATTGTTCCCGTGCGCCGCGCCACCAGCGTCGATCCCATGATTGCCCTGAGGTACGAATGACTACGGCGATTATCTTCGGTCGCTCGTGCCTCACCCCGGAGGTCGTATGTCTCTCTGGAACCAGTTACGTTCCTGGCTGAATGCGATTCTGCGCCGCTCTCGTATGGAAAGTGAGATGGACTCGGAACTCCGCTTCCATCTTGATGCCTACGCGGAGGATCTGGTCCGAACTGGCGTCCCTCGCCCCGAAGCCCGGCGCCGCGCCCGTCTCGAGTTCGGCGGCCTTGAACAAACCAAAGAACAATGCCGTGATGCCACCGGCACCAACTTTTTCGACTCTGTCGTGCAAGACATCCGCTACGCCCTGCGCATGTTTCGCAAATCGCCCGGCTTCACCGCCGTCGCTATCCTCACCCTCGCCCTCGGCATCGGTGCCAACACCGCCATCTTCACCATGACGAATGGCCTGATGCTGCATACGCTCCCCGTGCGCGATCCCAGGCAGCTCGTTGAACTCCTCCACCATAATCCCGACGAGCCTGAACCAGGGTTCAATGGCTTCTCGTGGAACGCCTACCAAACCATACGCGACGGCAATCATGTCTTCTCGGACCTGATCGTCGAGGGTATGAACTTTTTCACTGTCCGCGGCGATAATCTGCAGCCGCAGACTGTGTTCGGCGGAGGCGTAGGAGGAACTTTCTTCCAATCGCTCGGGTTACGGCCCGCAGCAGGTCGCTTGATCGGCCCCGAAGATGTTCACATGGGCTATCACGCCCCAGTTGCCGTCGTCAGTTGGTCATTCTGGAAGTCCCGATTCAATCTGGATCCTGCCGTCATCGGCAAGACAATCGTCATCAACGACGACCCTCCGCTTACCATCGTCGGCGTGGCGCAACGAGGCTTTTACGGGCTCAACTATCAAGAGCAACAAGATATTTGGTGGCCTGTATCGCTCGGCCCTTCTCCCGGATGGGGATTCGGGCTGTTAGCGCGACTGAAACCAGGCGTTTCCCTGGAACAAGCGCGGACGGAAATGGCGGTGGTGTTCCAATCCGTTGTGAACGCCCCCGACACAGGGCCATTCCTGAGGGAAATGAAACTCCGCATCGTGCCGGCGGGAAACGGCGTTACGACGCCTTTGAGCCAGATGCTCTCGACACCGCTCACGATCCTGATGGCAACGGTGGGGCTGCTGCTGCTCCTTGCCTGCGCGAATTTAGCAGGGCTGCTCTTGGCCCGCAGCGCATCGCGGCAGCATGAAATGGCCATGCGCGCCTGCCTCGGAGCGCCTCGCACTCGCTTGCTCCGCCAAACGCTCACCGAATCGCTGTTGCTGTCGCTGGCCGGATGCGCCGTCGGCATCTTCGTCGCCTACTTCGCAGCTCATGCACTGATCCGAGTCTTGGCATCTGGCAGGTTCATCACGGGGGCGCCGGTGCATTTTGAGGCTCTGACAAACCCGGATGCACACGTGCTCTTGTTCACCCTGGCGATCGCGTTGCTCACGGGACTCCTGTGCGGAGCGGCACCTGCTCTAAGCGCCTCGAACACGGGACCAGCGTCCGCGCTGCGACAGGCATCGCGCATCGGAGAATCCAAGTCCCGGCGGCTGTTCGGCAAGGGCCTCGTCGCTTCGCAGGTGGCGCTCTCCCTCGTGCTGCTCAGCACGGCCGCTCTATTTGTGGGTTATCTCTCCAACCTGCGTAACCTAAATCTGGGATTCCGCCGCGACCATCTCTTGCTGGTCTCTCTCGATACGGACCACAGCAACTACGATCCCACCCAATTGGCGCACCTGTCCCAGGAATTGCTCGCGGAATTGCAAGCACTTCCGGGAGTGCGTTCAGCCACCATGAGCGGCATGACTCCCATGCTGGGCGCTGGAGCATCCAGCTTCGCCGCTGCAAAGGGCCAGCCGGAATACCATCGCGAAGTTTCCATCAACTTCGTTGCGCCAAATTATTTTGAAACGTATGGCACACCACTGCTCGCCGGTCGCGACTTTTCGTTTCAGGACCAGACTGGCCCACTGGTCGCAATCCTGAATCAATCCATGGCGCACGACTACTTTGGCAGCAACAACCCAGTCGGACGCTATGTGACCTTGGACCACGTCACTTTGCGTGGCAATGACACGCCCACCTACGAAATTGTGGGAGTCGTAGGCGACGCGAAATATAACGAACTTCAACAATCCAGCCCGCCCACAATCTATTTGCACGCTTTCCAGGAGGGCCGCATAGTTTCTCGGCTCACCGTGCGCACCGCCATCAACCCACAAGCATTGGCAAGCGCAGTCCGCCAGAAGGTAGCCTCTGTCCTGAAGTCAGTCACTGTCGATCGCCTCAGCACCATGAATGACCAGATCGACGCCACGATTGTCCCCGAACGGCTCATCGCCACATTGTCCACCTGGTTCGCTGCGTTAGGGGCCCTGCTTGCCGCGGTCGGCCTGTACGGCTTGCTCGCCTACACCCTCGCGCGACGCACCCACGATATCGGTGTACGCATGGCGTTGGGCGCGAACAGTGGCAAGGTGCTGCGGATGGTGATGACAGAAGCCCTGGGGCTGGTGGGAGCAGGCCTCGCGATCGGAGTGCCGCTCGCTTACTGGAGCAGACAAATTGCAAACAGATTGATTCCCGAACTCACGGGGAAGAGTGTGATGGCAATTCTCTTTGGTATCGCCATGATGCTGGCCATTGCCCTGCTCACGGCCTATCTACCAGCACGCCGTGCCTCACGCGTCGATCCGATGGTCGCCCTACGGCATGAGTAGCCCGTCCTCCCCCTTTGCACCACATTCGCTTTGCCATCTGTCTCACCGTTATCTTTCAAAGGCAAGCGCGTCACCCTTCTCCTCTTGACAATCAGTAGGAAAGGTCTATCCTTCCTCTTGGTCATCAGGAGGAGAGCGCGCATGGCCGACAAGCCCACCGATCTCGTGCAAGGCACCCTGGACATGCTCATTCTGAAAACCCTTGCGCTCGAACCCATGCATGGCTATGGCATCGCCGTCCGCCTCGAACAGATGAGCAAGGGCGTTTTCCGCCTCAATGCCGGTTCGCTCTTCGTCGCCTTTCAACGGCTGCAACGGGATGGACTCATCAGAAGCGAATGGAAAGCCACCGAGAACAGCAGGCGCGCCAAATACTACGTCCTAACAGAGTTGGGGCGAAAGCGGCTCAATGTGGAAACCCGGGAATGGGGAAGGCAAGTGGCGGCGATCGCCAGAATCTTGGAGGCGTCGTAAGCGAAGATGTCTTTTCTGCGTACATTAGCGGGCGGGCTTCGGTCACTGTTCCGAAAGGACCAGGTCAACCAAGAGTTGGACGAAGAACTAACCGGCTTCCTGGAGATGGCCGCCGAAGAAAAAATGAAGCAGGGCATGAGCCGCAAGGAAGCCCTTCGCGCCGTGCGTTTGGAGCGCGGCACCTTGGAAGGCACAAAGGAAGTCATCCGCGCCGCTGGTTGGGAATCTTTTGTCGAAACCTGTTGGCAGGACCTGCGCTTCGCCGCTCGCATGCTCCGCAAATCCCCCGGTTTCACCGCCGTCGCCGTACTCACGCTCGCTCTCGGCATCGGGGCTAACACGGCGATATTCAGCCTCATCGAAGCAGTCATGCTCCGTGCTCTGCCTGTACGCGATCCGCAGAGTCTCGTCGTTTTCCGCTGGCAAGCACTCCACGATCCCAAATATTACGGCTACAGCAGTTATGGCGATTGTGGTCGCGGTGGTCAGGGCTCAGGATGCTCCTTTTCGATTCCGTTCTTTGATCGTATGTATGCCGAATCGAAAGTCTTTTCCGGGCTCACAGCATTTTCCGGCCCAATGCAGTTCAATGTTGGCGGCAACGGACCCGCCAGCATAGGGCGGGGAGAACTCGTCTCGGGCGACTTCTTCGAGACGCTTGGAGTCGAGGCAGTGATTGGACGGCCGCTCGGGCGGGACGACGATACGATGTCGGCGCCCGTGGTCGTAGTTTTGAGTTATGGCTACTGGAAAAGTGCATTCGCGGGAAACCCCTCGGCTGTCGGACGTACCATTCAGCTAAACGGTGTGCCATGCACGATTGTCGGCGTTACCTCGAAAAGTTTCACGAATCTCGCACCGGGAAAAACGCAGGATTTCTTTCTTCCGATTCGATCCGTGGCGCACTTTAATCTTGGGTGGCTGACAAAGTCCAATCTTGCCGATTCGCGAAGTTGGTGGGTCGTCGTGCTTGGTCGCCTCAAGAACGGAATCTCGCTCGGTCAGGCACAAGCGGCCGCCACGACCATTTTCAGCAATGAAATGCTACATTCCGCAAAACCGCTTGCGCAGAGAGACGATAACCCCGCGATTGTGCTCGTGCCCGCAAATCGAGGACTCTCCGGCCAGCGTCAGGGCTATTCGACAGTTCTTTACATTCTGATGTCCGCAGTTGGATTCGTCCTGCTGATTGCCTGTGCGAACGTCGCCGGATTGACCCTGGCCCGTTCCAACGCCCGCCAGCGCGAGATGGCCGTGAGACTGGCCTTAGGAGGGTCCCGTTGGCGAATCGCCAGGCAATTGTTAACAGAGAGCGTGATGCTTTCGCTCGCAGGGGCAGCGCTAGGTGTGTTGCTGGCTCAATGGGGTGTGCATTTGCTCCAGGCTTTGTTCACGGCGGGTTCCGACCGGCCTTTTCCTTTTCTCGTCTCGCCCGATTGGCGTGTTTTTGCATTCACCTTGGCGATTTCCGTGTTCACGGGACTCCTTTTCGGTGTCGCACCGGCACTACGCGGTGCCCAGGTAGACCCGGCACCCGCACTTCAAGGTGGCGCGTCAACGTCGCAAGCAATCGCGGGCCGGGGGTTCCACCTGAGAGGGACGCTCGTTGTCGCGCAGGTCGCGCTTTCCATTCTCGTGCTTGTCGGCGCCGGACTATTGTTGCGTACGCTGCAAGACTTGCGCGCAGTCGATCCCGGTTTCGACACTCACAATGTTTTGCTCCTCGAAATAAATCCGTCATTGCTCGGCTATCAAGATGAGCGGATCCAGAACCTCTATCAGGATTTGCGGGATCGTTTCGCTGCGACACCCGGCGTAACTTCGGCCAGCTATGCGTCGGAAGCGCTTCTAAGCGGCGCCTTGTCCACCACGGACATACATCTCCCGGGTGAGCCCAAGAAATCCAGCGTCGAGGTAGATCTTCTCGCTGTCGGGCCCCAATTTTTGTCGACGTTACGCATCCCGCTTCTCGAAGGCCGCAACTTGACGACCGCCGATTTCGCAGCCGCCGCGATGAGCGAAGCGGCGACGAAAGCCCCGGCCGAACCCGCCAAACAAGCCGCGATTGCGCTCTCTTCGCCTCCGACCGTTGCTGCCCCTATTCCCGTCCTCGTCAACGACGCGTTCGCCAAGCGTTACTTCACCAAACAAAATTGTCTTGGCCGGCATTTTGACCAACCTGAGCCAGAAGAGCCAACCTCCGCTCCCAGACCTCCTGGCTATCAAATCGTCGGCGTGGTGGGAAACACAAAATACTCGAGCCTCCGCCGCGATATTCAACCAGCAATGTTTGTTCCGCTCACTCGAGGTCGCGGTGGCGCCTATTTCGAGTTGCGAACGGCAATCGAGCCAGCCGCAGTTGTTCCGGCCATACGTAACATCGTGAACGCGGTTGATAGCAATTTGCCGGTATTCGACATTCGCACGCAATCCGAGCACATCGAGCAATTAATCACTCCGCAACGAATCATCGCACGACTTTTGACTTTCTTCGGTCTGCTCGCGCTGCTGTTGGCATGCATCGGCTTGTACGGCCTTTTGGCCTACGAAGTGACCCGCCGGACCCGCGAGATCGGTATCCGCGTCGCCCTTGGCGCGCAACAACGCAACGTGCTGGCACTCATCGTGAAACAAGGAATCATCCTCGTGACTCTTGGAAGTGCATTCGGCGTAGCCGCCGGACTCGGGCTGGCCCGTTTCCTTCGAAGCCTGCTTTTCGGCGTAGAGCCTGTGGATCCGCTGACATTTGTCGGTGCGGTGACTCTGCTTTTTGTCGTGGCGTTAGCAGCTTGCTACATCCCAGCGCGACGCGCGGCGCAAGTCGATCCCATGGTCGCCCTGCGCCACGAATAGCCTCGCCGTCCCCGATTCCGCCGATTCGCTTTGCCATCGAACTCGCCGTAAAATCATGCGAAGGGGCCGCGTCTCGCTCCCTCGCCATTACACAAGCATGGAACCACGCGAAAAAGCCGCGCAACTTCCCGAACAGCCCGGCGTCTATCTTTTCAAGGATGCCGGCGGCACCGTCGTCTACGTCGGCAAAGCCCGCTCGCTGCGCAATCGCGTGCGCTCCTACTTCCTCGAGTCGCGTTGGGCCGACGCCAAAACAGGCTCCCTCGCCCGCGAAATCGCTGATCTCGAAACCATCGTCGTCGACAACGAGCGCGAAGCTCTTGCCCTCGAGCACGACCTCATCAAGCAGTACAAACCCAAGTTCAACGTCGTCCTTCGCGACGACAAGACCTATCCCTACATCAAGCTCACTCTCTCCGAAAAGTATCCCCGCGTCTATTTCACTCGTCGCGTCAAAAAAGACGGATCGCTCTATTTTGGCCCCTACTTTCCCTCCAGCCTCGCTCGTCGAATTTTGCATTTCATCCATAAGCGCTTTCTCATCCCCTCCTGCTTCGTCGATCTCACCAAAAACCATCCGCGCCCCTGCTTGCAGTACTACATTCACCGCTGCCTAGGCCCCTGCGTCGCCGGACTCACCACCGATGCCCGCTACGCCGAAGCCGTCCGCGATGTCCGCATGTTTCTCGATGGCCGCCGCCACGACCTCATGAAAAGCATTGAAGAGCGCATGGTAGCCGCTTCCGAGCAGGAGCACTTCGAGGAAGCAGCCTCTTATCGCGATCTCCTCCGCACCATCGAAGACATCGAGGAGCGCCAGCGCATCGCCGCCGCGCAAGGCGACGACACAGACGTCCTCGCCTATTACGCCGAGCCCCCGCTCGTCGCCGCCAATCTTTTCCACCTTCGCGGAGGCCGCGTCGTTGATCGCCGCGAATTCTACTGGGAGGAATTGGAAGCTTTCGACCCTCACGAATTTGTCCCCTCGCTTCTCAAGCAGCTGTATCTCGATGCCGAATACCTCCCGAAAATGATTCACGTCCCCCTCGACTTTGAAGATCGCGAGCTCCTCGAAGCCACTCTCAGCGAACGCGCCGCCCACAAAGTGGAAATTCACACGCCCATCCGCGGCAGCAAACGCGCCTTCCTCGACCTCGTCGAAAACAACGCCAAGCACTGTTTCGAGCAGCGCTTCCGCGTTCTGAAGCCCACCTCCAAAGACATCTCCGAGGCGCTCCAAAACACTCTCAATCTCCCGGAAGATCCCAAGCGCATCGAGAGCTTCGACATCTCTCACATCCAGGGAACCGATACGGTCGCTTCCATGGTCGTCTGGGAAAATGGCCGCATGAAAAAATCGGACTACCGCAAATTCATCATTCGCGGCGATGAAACTCCCGCTGACCGCCGCCGTTCTCAGAATGACGACCTCGCCAGCATGTACGAAGCCGTCCTCCGCCGCTATCGCCGCCTCCAGGAAGAAAAAAAGCCCCTCCCCGGCCTCATCCTAATTGACGGCGGCCTCGGCCAGCTTCACGCAGCAGCGCAAGCCCTGGAATCCCTGCAAATCATCAATCAACCCATGGCCAGCATTGCCAAGCAGGAGGAGATCCTCTATGTCCTCGGCCTCGAAGACGAGCCCATCACCCTGGATCGTCACTCCCCCGTCTTGCACCTTATCCAGCAGATTCGCGACGAAACCCACCGTTTCGCCGTCACATTTCATCGCCAACGCCGCGCCGCACGCCAGACCACCAGCGCTCTCCTGGAAATCCCCGGCATTGGTCCCCGCACTACCCAACTCCTGCTACAGCGTTACGGCAGCATCGCCAACCTGCAGCGCGCCAGCCTGGAAGAGTTAAGCCGTGTAGTTTCAAGGAAAAGTGCCGAAAAAATCCTTCAGCATTTTGCCCGACCAGCTAAGACTACATAACCGCCAAGACGTGGTATACAGGTTAACGCGTGTTGCGGCTCACATTTCTCTATGCTACGGTTCCCTTGGAGGTTTCCATGGCTGACAACGTTGGTTCCAAGGTCTCTTATTTCCTCGTCGGTCTCGGTATTGGTGCATTGGTGGGTGTGCTCTTTGCTCCTAAGTCCGGCGAAGAGACGCGGGAGTATCTGACGAAGCGCGCTGATGAAGGCCGCGAATTCGCCCAGAAGAAAGCAAAGGAATTGCGGGATCGCGCGGACGACTTGATTGAGCGTGGCAAGGATGTTGCCGCTCGCAAGCGCGATTCAATTGCCGCCGCTGTTGATGCCGGCCGCGAAGCGTTCCTTCGCGAAACGAAGTCCTAGGGGCCCGGTCGCTGTATCTTGGGGAATTTCCGCGCAGGCTGCGGAGAGGGCGGGGTGTGTATGCAATTCTGGATGGAATTCTTCAGTATTGTTGCGGCGATTGCGCTTGTCGTTCAGGTTGGCATTCTGATTGGTTTGTTCCTCCAGCTGAAGCGCACCACGGAATCCATCAATCGCGTGGTCAACGATCTGCACTCGCGCATGGGCCCCATTCTTACGCGCACGCAGATCCTGCTGGATGATACGCAGCCGAAAATCGCCAATCTTGTCGAAGATGCTTCGTACATGGTCTATCTCGCCCGCGGCCAGGCGCAGCGCCTCGATCGCATCGTCGGCGAAGCTTCGGACCGTCTGCGCGGCCAACTCGTTCGCGTGGACCGCATCTTGACCGGCACTCTCGAAGCCGTCGAAGACGCGGGGACGCAAGTGCGCCGCACATTTTGGGGCCCCGTGCATAAAATGTCCGCGCTCGTTCAGGGTATTAAGATTGGATTGGATGTTCTGCGTTCGCGCCGCAATCCGGAACCCGCCCCCGAAAAGATCGACCAGGAAGACGAACTGTTCATTTGAGAGTGTAGTGCTGCAAGAACCTCCGGCGGCGCGGATCGCAACAAGGTCCGCGCCGCTTTAGTGAGTTTGACTCCTAGGTTTCATTCCCTCGCAAAATGGACCAAGACTTGTCATTCCGACCGGAGGGACAGCGCTTTTGGCCGTCCCGGAGTGGAGGAATCACTCCGCAACTTTAGATTTCATGCTAAAAGCCAAAAACTGAAAACTTAAGACTTAAAACTATTCAATCCAACCCCCCGCCAGCACCACTTCGCCGTCATAAATCACCGCCGCCTGTCCCGGCGTAATCGCGCGCTGCGGCGCATCAAAAGTGATGCGCGCACGCAATCCCGGCAAAGCCTCCACGGTCGCCGGAGCGGGCTCATGCTTGTGGCGGATCTTTACCATCACGCGCAAAGGCGCTCCCGGCTCCTCAATCGAAATCCAGTTCACGCCTGCAATCTCAAACGCGCTGGTGCGCAGCGCCTCATCTTCGCCAACAATCACGCGATTGTTTGCCGTATCAATCGCCAGCACATACACCGGCTTCCCCGCCGCGAAGCCCAGTCCCTTGCGTTGCCCAATCGTGTAGTTGTGCACGCCAGTATGGCGCCCGATCACGGTACCATCTTCGGTCACGATGTCGCCCGCCGCGTCGTGAATCGGTTCGCCACGCTCTCGCGCATACGCGTGAATAAATTGCACGTAATTCCCGTTGGGCACGAAGCACAGCTCCATGCTCTCCGGCTTTTCCGCCACCGGCAATTGCACTTCGCGCGCCAGCCCTCGCACTTCTTCCTTGGTCAATTCGCCCAGCGGAAACTCACTCCGTGAAAGCTGCTCCTGGGTCAGCCCCCACAAAAAATACGATTGGTCCTTGGCGTCATCGCGAGCCCGCAGCAATTCCCAGCGCCCGCTCTGTTCATTCCTGCGAATCCGCGCATAGTGTCCCGTGGCCAGCCGCTCCGCGCCAATCTGCCGCGCCATACGCAGTAGCGGCTCAAACTTCACGTCGGTATTGCAATTCGTACACGCAATCGGAGTGCGGCCCGCCAGGTACTGCTGAACAAACGGCCTCACCACGCGCTCCTCAAACTGCTCCTCGAAGTTCACCACGTAATGAGGAAAGCTCAGGTGCTGCGCCACGCGCTTCGCGTCGTACACATCGTCCAGCGAACAACAGCGGTGCTGCGCCGGGCCATCTCCCTGCAATTCCGGCAGCCGCCGCTGGTTCCATAATTGCATCGTCAGCCCGACGATCGGCCGCCCCTGCCGCAGCAACACCGCCGCCACGGTAGACGAATCCACGCCACCAGACATGGCCACAGCCACAAGCCCCGGCTGCAGCTCCTGAGCCGCGGGCAAACTCTCGAGTTGTACTTCGCTATCCATTTCCTCGCTTCAGCCCTTCCAATAAATCCACCTCGTCTGGGCATGCCCTTACAGTTTGTGGACAAAGCACCGACCCGTCATTCCGAACGGAGTCTTCGGAGTGAGGAATCTCTCTTCTCTTGGGTCCTAGCCACGGAGGGATTCCTCGCTTCGCTCGGAATGACGAATCAATTCATCGTCGAGTTCAATGTACCGCCTCGCAAATGATTCCCGTCAGGGCACGGCTTCACGTACCGCCTCGCAAATGTTCCCCGTCAGGGCACGGCTTCAGCCGTGCCGAAAAGCCCCAATAATTCAGGGGTTTTAACCCCTGAGGTGCGCTCTCTCCATGCTCACTCTTACGCCGACACCTCCCTCCGGTACGTCGGCGAAAGCTGCCGCAGTTGCGCCACCGACGCAGGCACGATTTCCAGCGCCGCGTCAATTTCCTCTTCCGAAGTATGTCGCCCCAGGCTGAATCGTATCGTCGCCCGCGCATCGGCCGCCGAAAGCCCAATCGCCGTCAGCACATGCGAAGGTTCCACCGCTCCCGATGAGCAAGCCGCTCCCGTGGAACACGCCAGCCCCTTCAGATCCAGCGCAATGATCAGCGCCTCGCCTTCAATTCCCGGAAACGTGACGTTGCAAGTGTTGGGCGTGCGCGGGGCACCAGCAGCATTCGCTCGAACATCCGGCACGCGCGCCAGCAAACCTTGCTCCAGCCGATCGCGCAGCGAAGCAATGCGCTCCCCATCATTCTGCAATGAAACTCGCGCCAGCTCCGCAGCTTTTCCCAACCCCACAATCCCCGGCACATTTTCCGTCCCCGGCCGGAATCCGCGCTGGTGATGCCCGCCATAAAGAAACTGCCGCAGCCGCGTGCCGCTCTTGATAAACAGCGCGCCAACGCCTTTCGGCCCATACAGCTTGTGCCCGGAAAGCGAAAGCAGATCGAGCTGCAACGCCTTCACATCCACGGGAATTTTTCCCACGGATTGCACCGCGTCCGTATGGAAATAAACGTCCGCCTCCGCGGCAATGCGTCCAATCTCTGCGAGCGGCTGCACCGTGCCCAGTTCGTTGTTCGCGTGCATCACCGCAATCAGGATCGTCTCCGGCCGGATCGCGCGCCGCACCGCTTCCGGGTCCACCAATCCCGCGCCATCCACGGGAAGATAGCTCACCGCGACGCCTTGCTTTTCCAGCGCCTGGCACGCATTCAGCACCGCCTCATGCTCAATCAACGAGGTGATGATGTGCGGCGCCGGCTCATTAGCGGTGAGCGACCGCGAAGCCGTCGCGACAAGTCCGAAGATCGCATGATTGTCCGATTCCGTGCCCCCGCTGGTGAACACAATCTCCTGCGCCCGCGCATTCAGCAGCCCCGCCACCTTCTCCCGCGCCGTTTCCACTCCCGCCCGCGCCCGCTGCCCAAACGTGTGGATAGACGAAGCATTGCCAAACTCGCCCGAGAAATAGGGCAACATCGCCTCGAGCACGGAAGGCTCGACGGCCGTAGTCGCGTTGTGATCCAAATAGATGCGCTTCATAAAGTCGAGCATTCAGAATAGAAGGGAAGCAAGTTGCGCGCAACATAAGCGCGCGGGGTTCCACTCCCTTTTGTAGGGCCCGTCCTTCCGAGGCGGGCCCCTCTTTTCCGTGTAGGGGCCACGACATGTCGTGCCCATCTTTGCAAAAATGTCGGCGCGCCGACCGAAGCTCTTTTTTTCGCATATGTTGAAAGGGAAGGAGTTAGGAAAAACGAGGTTTGCATGTGTGGGAACTGCAGGGGTTATAGGTGGTCTGGGATGAGACAGACGTGCATGTGTTGATTGCAGAGGGGTTGGGAGGAGGGATTGCGCAAGTGTTGAAAGTGGGAGGGTTGCGGCACCCAATTCTTACCTCTCCGCCACCCGCCAAGATTCCTACAGGCTCTCGACAGAGGCAATTGGAAGCGGCAACAAGATAACTCTTGCGCAGCGCTCAAGATCACTGGGAAGGAAATCAATGCCGACTTGGAATGGACCATCTACTGGTATGGCTGCCCGTTTGCCTTCCAGTGCATGGAAGCCAGCCGCTCGGTCTTCCTTTGTTAGCTCCCCATCATCGGCGAACTTCACACGCAGCCCGGCATCGCCGTCATGAAATAGGACGCAATCTTTTTCGACCTTTCCAATCTTGTAGATTCGCACAGTCGTCATGGCAATTTCTCCTAGCTAGGGGGAGAGTATCACGGCCCTTGGCGAAGTAAAAGCGAATAAAGAGACAGCCAGATATTCACCCGCCGTCCGATCGATTCAGCCTTGCAGAGAATTTACAGGGGGGTACACAATCGGTGTGTCCAGCGAGCGACAACCCGTGCGCAGCAAACAACATCACTACGTCCCGGAATTCTATCTCAAGTCATTCGCAATTCAGACTGGCGGCAACAATGAAGGAAACCTCTGGAGATTCGAGCGTGGAGCGAACCTCCCGATCCCTATTCCGCCGCGTCGCGCGGCCGTCGAGATGGACTACAACACCGTCGTCCTGGCGACGGGGGAAAAAACAGATGCTTTCGAAAAATTCTTGAGCAGTATCGAAACGGGAGTGAGCTCCATTCTGCCAAACGCAATCTGCACTGAGGCTCGAGCGCTGGATCAGATGGAACGCGAAAAACTTGCGTTCTTCATTGTAATTTCTATGCTTCGTGTCCCGGAGTCACGAAAGAGGATTAACAAACTTCGCGCCGATATGGCTGAAATGCTGATGCAGACGGCGGCGCGTGTGCCCGGGAGGTTTGAGTCGCTCATGGAACAAATCGAAGCTCGAACAGGAAAGAAACCGGAGGCGACACCTCAACAAGTGCGCGAGTATATTCTGGGCCGAAAATACAAGATTAAGGTTCCCTCAATAGTCAGTCTCGACATGATGTTCCGCGAGGCGAAAGAGTTGTGGCCCGTCGTTTTTCACATGGAATGGAACGTTCTGACGGTCGAGAGCGACGATCTCTTCCTCACGTCAGACAACCCCGTCGTCTACAGGAATCCTCACGCAAGAGGCTTTTGGGGAGGCGCTTTCATGGACGTAGGGGTAGAACTGACGTTTCCCATTTCTCCGCGACGCTGTCTTGTTGCCACGCACGACGCCCAACTCCGGCAAAAGGCCATCGCCTGCTCGACGCCTCAAGAGATTAGCCGCCTTATATCGTCCACGCCGGTCAAAATGACCTACGGTACGGCCTCCAACGTGATCGCGCGGGAGATCAACCGACGCACCGTCAGCAGCGCGACTCGTTGGGTTTTCTCTTCTACGCGCAACGCTAGCCTGCAAAAACTCATGGAAAAGCATTTCCCCCCCCGCGCCGAGGAAGACAACTGAAAGGAATAATCACAGTAGTAGTGTGGAAGCGGCGGGTGGCCGAGAGAATTGTGTGCGAAGCGATTCTGGGTGTCGCATCCTTGTGATTTCCGAGGGTGCGGTTTTTGGCATTCCTCTTCGGGACTTCACCCCGAGTGCTAGTTTCGAAACTAGTACCCACTAAATAATAGTAGACAAACGGTAAATAATGTGCTAAGCTCCACATGCTATGCTGAGGGGACGCGGCGCTTGTGCCAATTCGGAACGCCCCACCCCCTCGCCCTTCGTCTCCCCTTCGCTCTTCCGCGCTCTAACTCCTTTGTTTCCCCTACATCCACGAAATGCGCCCGTAAGTCCTTTGTTTCCCCTACATACGCAAAAACAGGGGGGTGGGGGTCCACTTTTGAACGTTCAACTTTCAACCTTGAACTGCTTTTTTCCCCTAACCCCAATCATTCCCGCACTTACGCAAAACAGGGGGTGGGGGGTATCCCATCCAATGCGTCTACTGATAACTCTCTTGTACGTATTACCCCTTGTCTACTTGCAACTAAGATACAAAATGTCGGCGCGCCGACATTTTCCTTCGACCACATGACAAGAGACAAACCCAAGAGCGGACCGCCTCCCTCCTGCGGCGGGCAGGCACAGGCAGCCCCTACAACTGCAGAAGAACGGCAACCGGGTGCCAAGGTCGGGGATCGTGGGGACATGGGGCGCCCGCCCCAGGCGGGCTGCGCCCCTGCTTGGCGCCTGATAATGCGGGGCAGGTCGTGTGCTGGCGATCGGCCATTATTGGCCGTGCCGTTGGTTTCAGGACTTAGCAGGGAAGAAATCCGGGACCGTGGCGGGATCGACGCCGGGAATCCGGCGTTTTGGCAGCGGTGGAACGGGAGTACGGCCGTAGCGTTCATTCCATTTGGCCCAAGAGGTTTTGTCAAAAATTCCGGGCGCGGGGTCATCCAATGCGGCCTTGAAATCGGCGTCGCTGAAGTGTTTCCTCAGGATTGTAATGTCTTCATCTGAAGCGTAAGTCATCGCGTAGGTGAGAAAGCGCGCAGGAAATTCCAGCGCTTCTTCCGGAGTTCCAAACCAGAAGATGCGCTTGGCAACGGCCAGAAGATCGGCGGAATAGTTCATCGCTCGTCACCCCGCGAGGCCAAGTCGGGCTTCCCAACCAACACTGGCAGCTCATCTAATTTTACGCCTGCTGCTGCGGTCCGCAACGCGTTTTGTATCGCTGCAGGAAGTTTGGGCAGATCCCCGTCGGCGAAATAGCTCAATGCGCGGAGCGTCGTTCTGGGCTCGAATTTGTCGCCATAGATGGCCTTGGCGGCAGCAATAGAGTTCGCGGAACTAGCGAGCCACCTCAAGCAGGCGTTTGGCCAATCCGTCGAAGTAATCTCCGAGCTTGCCATCATGCTTGGCTTTATTTGACTCTCGGATGATTTGCTCAAGGGAGGCGATTGGCCGCCAGTCTTTCTCGCCGTCTTTCCACACCACTAACATATTCTCTTGTCCCTTTACTCTCTCCCACCATCCCTTTTGATACCACCAGTAAAAACCGACTGTGAGGTGCAAATCCGGCAGATAGTATGCAGCTCGATCTTTATTCCAAGCATCAATGGACTTTTGTACTTTCATTGCCCCTAAGAGTGAACTCAAAAACAACTCCACTTGTATCATCAAACCATGGACATCTGCGAAGTCTGATGTAAATCCGTCGAAGGTTCGCATGATTTGCTCCAAATATTCGATGAATTGTTGCCAAAATGCTTTCTCGAAGAGCAAGTTGTCGGAAGCAGCTCGCTGGTGCATGTGGATCAACTCTGGACGAAGGTCGGTCCATATTATTTGCCCATTAGGTTGTTCAGACCACACCATGCTGTGAGTCGTCAGAGTCACAAGAAGCTTCAGACCCGGTGGTTGCTCATTAAGCCATTTGCGATAGTCAGCGAGTTGCTCCAGTTGTTCGGAAGCAGAAATCTTGACTTCCACCAGAATAGTACATGGAGTGCCGTTCACTTCTGCGTGGATGAAGATATCAGGAATCCTTGGAGACGGTCGATTGGGGATTTTAATTAGATAGTTTCTTTCAATGGCCTTGACCGAGCAGCCGCTTGTCACAGGAATGGAGCATTTTCCTAGAATCAGTCTGAGGAAACGAGATGCAAACCCCGGGGAGAAACGGCAGGCAACCACAACTAGTGCCGTTGCAAAGTTCTCAGAACCGGAATTCTCAAAGAGGTTAAAATCACTCATTTCAGTGGATCATACACTTTTTGGTCTGACCCGTGAAGGCCGCGACGGAGCGCGCCCATCGCGTCCCGCAAACTCATCCGGGACGCAAACAACGCGCTCCGTACCCGGTGCGCCGTCTACGCGTGTTTTTCTTTTTTGCTCCACTCGCGAATCGAGCGGATCTCGTCCTTGGGGATGTGGAGGAACGCCAGAAATTCCTGGTGTTCTTCCGGTGCGGAGCGCTCGAACTCCGCGTGCCACTTGTGCATATCGGCTTCGCTGAATCCGGACGCCTTCATGATGGAAACCCACTTTTCCTTGGTAATCACTTTCTTCCTCCCGAAAGAAATTTTGTGCTGCAACAGCTTCAGGATGGCGCGCTGGTGGCCGCGAAGCGCTTGAATTTCAGCGTTCAATTCCACCATGCGGCGCTTCAAGATCCCGGACGCGTCACTTTCGGGACGTTCCAGAATCGCACGGATGTCCGCGAGACCCAGGCCCACGTTGCGGTAAACGCAAACCTCCTCGAGACGCGCCACGTCTTTCTCGCCGTAGGCACGGTAGTTCGACGAAGTCCGCAACGGGCGTTTCAGCAGCCCGACGGACTCGTAATAAAGAATCGTGCTACGGCTGAGATGGCAACGTCGCGCGAGTTGGGTAACGGTCATCATCCCTGCCTTCTTAGGCTCAACCCTGAAGCGGTAGACAGGTCAATAGGGGGAAAAACAAATTTTGATAAGCGCTCCTGCCGCATGTCCATATTGGGGATTCACGGGGGCAGAATAGCACTCCCGAGGAGGGCCGAACTCGCCAAATCCGCAAGGGCAACAGAATCGAGTCCAAAGTGGTCAGCCCGCCGGTGTGGAGATTGGTGCTAAAGTAAGAACAGTATCAGCTACGCGTCGAAATTATGATGATCACCATTTCCAA
Organism: Candidatus Acidiferrales bacterium; assembly: GCA_963702915.1. Taxonomy (GTDB): domain Bacteria; phylum Acidobacteriota; class Terriglobia; order Acidiferrales; family UBA7541; genus Acidiferrum. Next base: position 1,888,349 of record OY969770.1, on the reverse strand, counting down.
GGAAAACTATCTCAAGGCCATTGCCGAGGCCGAGGCGGAAGGCCAGACGGTAATCCCCGCGCTGCTGGCCCATTGGCTTTCCGTGACACCGCCGGCGGTAACCGCTGCGCTGAAGCGTCTGAAAAAAGACGGCCTGGTCACGCTAGAAAAAGGCGTCATTCAACTGACCGCCGAAGGGCGGAAAGTTGCGGAGCGCACCATTCTTCGCCATCACCTGATCGAGCGCATGCTCTTCGAGGTTTTCGGAATGGGCTGGTTTGAAGTTCACGAGGAAGCCGAGCGCCTGGAACATGCCGTCTCTCCCGCGTTCGAGAAGAAACTCGTCGAACTGTTGGGACACAAAGAAACCTGTCCGCACGGAAATGGCCTGGCCGTCATGACTCCCAAACAGCGGCAGAAGAAAGGCCAGCGGCTGCTCAGCGAAGCCGAAGCGGGCGCGACTTACCGCGTGTTCAGCGTCTATGAGCGGGACCGCAAGCTGCTGGAATTCCTGGAAGAACGAGGCATCCGTCCCGGCATCGAGCTGAAAGTGGAATCCCGGAACTACGACGGAACCGCCATCCTGAAAGTCGCGAGCAAGCGCATTGCCCTGGGCTCTCCGGCGGCCGAGAAGATCTGGGTGGCGCGAGAGCATTAAGCAAACTACTATTAATCCCAGTTAATAAATTCTGATATACTGCGCTTTATTACGGGAGAATGCAGTAGTATCTCCCGCACATCGCGAAGGAACCGCTTGTGAACTTAGGGCCTCTATCCAAATTGATGGCGCAGCGCGTCAACGAACAAGACGTCGTGATCACGCACGAGGACGTGGATCGCGCGCATGACCGCGTTCGTGTGTCCGCGGCGCGCGCCCAGCGCGGGTTCTTCTCCAGGTTCCGTTTGCTGTGGCTGCTCGTCGGACCGGGCATCCTGGTCATGTTGGGAGAGAACGACGGCCCCAGCATGATTTCCTATGCCGCCACGGGCGCGCGGTACGGAATCGGATTCTTCCTGCCCTTCGTCGTGCTTACGTTCTGCATGGCCATCGTTGTCCAAGAGATGACCATGCGTTTGGGCGCCGCCACGCACCGCGGCCATGCGGAGTTGATCTTTGTCCGTTTCGGGCCGTTCTGGGGTTGGTTCTCCATGCTTGACCTGGCCATCGGCAATTTCCTGACGCTGATTACAGAGTTCATTGCCATCCGTGCCGGATTGGGATTTTTTGGCGTGCCGCCATGGGCCGCGGTTGGCAGTGCGCTTGTGTTCTTGGGTGCGGCCGTAGCAATGCACCGATACTGGACGTGGGAACGAACCCTCCTCGCTTTCGCCCTATTCAATCTCGTGTTCGTTCCCGTTGCTCTGATGACGCACCCGAATTGGCACTCTGTCGGTCATGCATTCCTTACCTGGCGACCGCTTCCTGGTTTCAGCCAGGACACGCTGATCATCATTCTGGCTGACATTGGCGCAACGGTGACGCCGTGGATGCTTTTCTTTCAGCAGAGCGCCACGGTTGATAAAGGACTCACCACAAAAGACATCCATCTTGGCCGTATCGATACGGTGTTAGGCGCTGCTTTGGCCGCGACAGCTGCGGTCGCTACCATCATCGCGACAGCCCCGCTTTACATTCACCATATGAGTGCCGAGAACTTTCAGGGGGCGGAATTCGCGCAAGCACTCCAGCCTTTGATCGGACGATTCGGCGCATCGCTATTCGCACTCGGAATCGTGGAAGCGGGATTGGTTGCGTCGGTAACGATTTCCATCTCCTCCGCCTATGCGTTTGGAGAAGTGGCACGCAGGCCGCACAGCCTGAACCTGCCTGTGACGCAGGGAAAATCTTTTTACACGGTGCTATTCGTCTGCGCGGCGACTGCGGGAGCGATCGTCTTAATCCCCGGGCTGCCACTTACTTATGTGGTTCTGCTGGTCAACGTGGTGGCGGTGCTGGCGATGCCGCCCGCGCTGGTGTTTTTGTTCCTGCTTGCAAACGACCGGGAAGTGATGGGCGATCTGGTGAGTCCGAAATGGGCGAACTTCCTGGCTACTTGCGTCGTCGTTTTCCTGACGCTTGCGGGCGTACTTTTCGGCATTAGTGTGATTGCGCCAAACGCTTTCGCGTTTCTGGGCGGAAAATAGAGGACCGTGGCATGACGCCAAAAGACAAAAAACCCACTGCGATTACTACCTCCGATCAAGAACTGGTGCTGTCTTCGCTGGAGCCGGAACAGCTCGCGGGTCTGAAAAAGCACGAAATTCCGAGGCGGCACCTGAAAGGTTGGGAGAAGTTCGCGATGTGGTCGCTGCGAATCTATGTTTTGTTCATGATGGTGGTGGTCGTATACCAGGTGTGGACGAGTCTGCACCAATAGGGCGCTGCGAGTTAAGGGCGGGTGGCCAACTCGTAGCAGAGCGCAGGCGCTTGAGATTCGCTGGGGAAGTTGGGGAATTAGGCGCTTGTCACGCGTTCCGGCTTCCGTATGAAGGCTTGGCTGTGGTGGGAGGAATAAGGATGGCCCATTGCTGGAGCAAGGGCCACCCTAGGTTGTTACAGTAATTTAAGAGCGCGCAGCTTCATTCCTGGGGCTTTGCGGTGGACGATTGCGGTTGCGGTGTGCTGGGCTTATCGGCTGGCTTGGCGGCTGGAGCGTCCGCAGGTTTATCTACGGGATTGACGACCGGTTTTCCGCCCGGCTGTTCCAACGCCGGCTTGGGGACGGGCTTTTCCGCGGGCGGCTTAATGGACATCAGCTCCACCTCAAAGACGAGTGTGGAATTGGGAGTGATGTCCGGGCCAGCACTGCGTTCGCCATAAGCCAGGTCCGGCGGCAGAAAGAGTTGCCACTTGGAACCTACGGGCATGAGCTGCAGCGCTTCGGTCCAGCCCTTGATCACTTGAGTCACAGGGAAAGTAGCGGGCTGGCCGCGCTTGTACGAGCTGTCGAACTCCTTGCCGTTCAGCAGCGTGCCGCGATAATTGCACACTACAGTGTCTGTGGGCTTCGGCTTGGGGCCGGTGCCTTCCTGCAGGATTTTGTATTGCAAACCGCTGGGAGTTGTGACGATGCCTTCCTTCGCTTTATTCTGGGCAAGGAACGCGTCACCTTCCTTCTTGTTCGTTTCGCCCTGTGCCTTGGCGATTTCTTCCTGCTTCTTTTTCACTTCCTGTTGCAAAGCCATCAGCGCGGCTTTGGCTTCCTCATCGGTCATCAGCGTTTTCCCACCGGCGATCCCGTCCTTCAATCCGCGCAGCAGGATCGCGGGATCCACGTCAATGGATTGCTGGTGCATTTGTTTGCCGATGTTCATGCCGATGGCGTAGCTGGCCTTGTCCTTCGGCGTGGTCAGCGTGAGCGGGGCCGCAGGCTTCTTGGCGGTGGAAGTTGTGGGTTTTTTGGTCGCCGGAGCCGGCGTTGCGGCGGGAGATTGTTGGGTTGTGGCCGCCGGGGTCTGCTGCGCCGCGGCGTGGCCGGTGAGCAACAGCCCGGCCGTTAAAAGAGTGAGAGCGGAAATATGTGTTTTTCGCATGGGGATATTGTTACATTGACGCGGCCCCCGCGCAAATGAACAGACCGCAACATGTGCGAGTGGATCAGACTGAACGAATCGAAGTCTATTACGGCGCAGGCGGGCCTGGGGCACCCTCCGTCCTTCTATACTTTCATAGAATATACAGCAGTAGTATATTCCATTTGTCTGGCATAAGAATCAATTCCGTTCGATTCAAGCCGCCCGGCAATCGGCGCACTTACGTTCGTGCTAGAGTGACAATGCTGGGTGGCCGATCGCTGGTGTTTGCGGAGGGATGACGTGGCGTATCGCGATTTGCGGGAGTTTGTGCGGAAACTGGAAGACGAAGGCGAGCTGCGCCGCGTGAAGACGGAAGTCGATCCGGTCCTGGAGATTGCCGAAGTGGTGCAGCGGCTGCGGCGCGAAGCTCTGGACGGTGAGGATACTGCAACACAAAAACCCAAAAATAATGCCGGGGCGGGGCATGACAGGCCAACTCCTGACGGATTGGGGCCCGCGCTGTTGTTTGAAAGGCCCAAAGGCTCGCGGTATCCGTTGCTGATCAATGCGTTCGGCAGCATTCGCCGGATGGAATTGGCGTTTGAAGTGGAGGATCTGCAGGACATTGCGGCGCGGATTCGCGGCTTTCTGGATATGCAGACGCCGCAAGGGCTCTTCGACAAATTGAAGATGCTGCCGAAACTGGCGGAGATGGGTTCGTTTTTTCCGAGGAGCGTGAAGGATGGCGCATGTAAAGAAGTGGTGCGCAAGGGCGATAACGTCAACCTGCTGGATTTTCCGATCCTGAAATGCTGGCCGCAGGATGGGGGGCGGTTCATCACATTTCCGCTGGTGTTCACCAAGAATCCCGAAACGGGGAAGCGCAATGTGGGGATGTATCGTATGCAGATTTATGACGAACGAACCACCGGCATGCACTGGCAGACGCAAAAACATGGCGCGGAACATTTCCGGCGCGCGCGCGCGAAAAATCCCGAGGGGAGCATTCCGGTGAGCGTGGCGATTGGCGCGGATCCCGCGACCACGCTTGGCGGAGTTTTGCCGATTCCGCCGGACCTGGACGAGATGATGTTCAGCGGTTTTCTAAAGAGGGAAGCGGTGGAACTGGTGCCGTGCGAAACGAATGAATTGGAAGTTCCGGCCAATGCGGAAATTGTTTTGGAAGGCTACGTCAACCTGAGCGAGATGCGCACGGAGGGTCCCTTTGGTGATCACACGGGATTTTATTCTCTGGAAGGGGAATATCCGGTGTTCCACGTGGAGTGTGTGACGCACCGCAAGGATCCGATTTATTTGACGACGGTAGTGGGGCCGCCACCGCAGGAAGATTTCTTCATGGGTTATGCGATCGAGCGGGTGTTCCTGCCGCTGATGAAGATGACGCACTCGGAAATCGTGGACGTGTCGCTGCCCGCGGAAGGAATCGTGCACAACCTGATGATTGTGGCGATTCGCAAGTCGTTTCCGGGGCATGCACGAAAAGTGATGAACGCGATCTGGTCGCTGGGGCAGGCGATGTTCACCAAAGTGATCGTGGTAGTGGATCACGATGTGAACGTGCACGACTATCGCGAGGTGGTATGGAAAGCGCTATGCGCCATCGATCCGGAGCGCGACGTGCAATTCATGTTCGGGCCCATGGACACGCTGGACCACGCCGCGCGGATGCAGGATTTCGGCTCGAAGATGGGCATTGATGCTACGCGCAAATGGGCCAGCGAGGGGTTCACGCGGCCCTGGCCAGACGAGATTTTGATGGATGAGAAGACGAAGGCGCGGGTTGAGGCTCTATGGAAGAGTCTGGGAATTTGAAGACGATTTCACCACAGAGTTAGCAGAGGGCCGCAGAGGTAGCGGAGAAGACGGTGAGGTGTAGCCTGGATCCCTCGACTACGTGACCCGACGCGCCAAACGGCGGCGCGGCGGAAAAGAATCGGGTCGCTCCGCTCGGGTTGACAGTGTATGGAGCGGCGAGGACGAGGTGAGTTACTGGAGGAGTTGGCGCTTGCGACCGGCGACGGCCATGACGAACAGGATTGCGGTGAGCGCGAGATAGACGAGCGGATAGCGCGTGGCTGCGGTGGCGGGCGAGGCGCCCATGAAGTCAAATGCAGGCATTGCGTGCATGGGACCGATGTACCAGAAGAGAGTGTAGAGAATTTCGAAGGGCTTGCTGCTGCTCGACCAAACACCCAAGCAAAGCGCAGCGGTGGGAATGAACAGAGCGCCAACCGTCCACGCAAATAATCCAGAAAGATTTTTTTCCAACAAGAGACGAATAGCGAATCCGCTTCCTGTCATGACAGACACCAGAACTCCCGCGAGCCAAATCGCGGGAAGTTGCCGGGCCAAGGGGTGCGGAGCTGCAAACAGGATTTGATAAGTCTGGTAGCGCATCTCGCGCATGCCCATAGAGGACCACAGCAGGATCGGCCAGATCCAAGCGAAGGCGAGTGCGACGCCTCTCCCGTCTGCCTTCGGAATGAATGCCTGCGCCAGAAGCAATCCTGCGGCAATCGAATACCACCACCAGCGCTGGCCTTTCAGCATCAATCGGAGTTCCGCGGCGAGAATGGCCGGAAAACGGAATTTCTGCGCCGAGGCCTCAAGAGGGGCGAGATTTGTCGCGCGGACCTCAGGGGTTAAAACCCCTGGATGCGCGAGGCTGTTCGGCACGGCTGAAGCCGTGCCCTCCCGCGAGCCACTTAGATTTCTTTGAGACGCAGGCACGGGAAGCGCGGGAGCGGGAGAGGCGCGTAGGGTTCGGTAACCTCGCGCGGGATCAAAGCGGTCAAATAGAGCGGCGGCAAGGACGCACAGCAGCAATGCCACGACACACAATAGCAGGCGCGAAAACAGGGTTTCCGCGGTCCAGGGAATGCCGTCCCATTGAAACGTGGCCGCTGATTTGAATTGGCCGGAATCAATGGAGAGGGAAAAACTGGTTTCGGCCATAGGCGCGGCATGGCTGGTAATCATGCTTTGTCGCAACAGGAACAGGCCGCTGATGTCGTAGAAGGAGGAGTTGCCGAGAATCGGCGTGGTGAGCATCGCAGTCCACAGGAAGAAGTAGGCGACATTTCCAAATCCGCCGCGCAGGAAGGGAATCGTCTCAAATACAAGCGCCACAGCCGCGACAACGGCCATTGCCGGAAGAGAGAGGAGAAGGAAGGGAGAGAACAGCTTCCAGAGATGAATGTGCCTGTCCTCTCCGCTGACGAGCTGCATGGCGACGGAAGAAAGCGCGAGGACACCGATCATCGAAGCGAGGACGGCAAAGTTGCTGATGAACTTGCCGAGGATATAGACGAAGCGGGAAATCGGAGTGGCCGCCAGAATCTGGCCGACGCCGGTCTCGGTGTCGCGCTGCACCGTGTTTTTGACGAAGTAGAATCCGGCGAGCGAGAGGAAGGTACTGCCCACAACGGCGAGCAGCCCGCCTATCCAAGCCGAGTTATAGACACCGCGGGAATCTCCAACACGCAATGTCAGCTTGCCAACGGTGGCCAGGTAGCCGAAGTACAGCGCGAGTCCCAAAGTAAAAAGGAAACTGTAGCGGCGGACGCGTTCGAGGAAGTCCGCCCTGGCCGCAGCCAGGATCACTCTTGCCCCGCTCATGCTGGCGCCCCTGACTGCGTGGCGCGCCCGGCAGCGATCGCGGCGAGGTAGGCATCTTCGAGAGAGGGCTCGAGAGGGAAGGCATTGGAAAATGGTGCGGACTCAGCAACCACACGCGCGTGCACGCCGTCACTGCGGTGGGCGACGCTGCTGACGAGATGACGCTGCTGGAGCGCGGGCAGATCGGCACTGGGGACAAGAACTTCCCAGACTTTGCCGTTGATGGAAGCGAGGAGTGCTTCAGGGGAAGCATGGGACAGAAGGCGGCCGTGCGAGAGGATGGCGATGTCGGTGGCGACAGCCTCGACGTCCGAAACGATGTGCGTCGAGAGGATAACGATGCGCTCGCCGGAAAGCTCGGAGAGTAAATTGCGAAAGCGGACGCGCTCTTCGGGATCGAGGCCAGCTGTGGGCTCGTCCACGATGAGGAGTTGCGGATCGTTCAAAAGAGCTTGCGCGATGCCAACGCGCTGGCGCATGCCGCCCGAAAATCCACCGAGGGGGCGATGACGCGCGTCGCTGAGGTTCACGACGGACAGAAGTTCCTCGATGCGGTGGCGCGCGGCGGAGCCATCGAGGCCCTTGACCGCCGCAAGATACTCGAGGAATTCATACGCGGTGAGATGGGGATAGACACCAAAATCTTGCGGCAAATAACCGAGAACGGCGCGGAGAGGGTCGGGCGAAGAAAGAATGTCCAACTCATTCCACTGGATGGAGCCGCCGGAAGGGCGCGTAACGGTGGCCAGGATGCGCATGAGCGTGGACTTGCCCGCGCCATTGGGTCCCAGCAGGCCGAGGACGCCGGGCTTCAATTCCAAGTTGAAATCAAGGAGGCCCCAAAGATTTCCAGAATATTTCTTGCTGAGCGAGCGAATGGAGAGTTTCATGCAGTGCGCCCCTTGGGATGCATGGTGCCAGAGTGAAGGCCGGAAAAGAAAGGCAGTCGAGCTACAGTAAGGTTACGAATGAAGCCAGCATAATGTTTCGACAGGAGAAGAGAAAGGGGCGCAAGGCGCGGAGAACATGGTTTGAAATGACAAAAGAAAGTTGCCAACGGACCAGGAGAATGGATTCAGTTTGTGGAGGCGAGGAAGTCCAGGCCGTCCACCCAAGGCGTAAATTTCAGGGGCTCTTCCAACTTCCAAGATTGTAGGTTGAGGATTTCCACGGTGGCGGCTTGCGGGCAGCTCACATAAGCGCGCGAACCATCCGGGGTGACCAGAACCTCTCCGGTGGCCTTCGGGATATCAAAGGAATGCACGAGCTTATCGCTCGCGGTGTCCACAACAAACAACTTGCCTGCCGGGGAGGCGGCGACCAGCCAGCGGCCATCCGGAGTAGCCGCGGAAGAATACACCGTGCTTGGCAGAGCGATCCAACCGGTGACGGTGTTCGTGGCGGTGTCAATGATAGCGATGCGGGGGGAATCCTGGTCATGCGTGTAAACTCGGCGGCCATCCGGCGAAATCGAAATGCGCTGGACTATTTTGGAGATGGGGATGGTGGTAATGAGCGAGCGTTTTTGCAGGTCCAGGACACTCACGCTGCCCGCATGCACATTTGCGGTATATGCACGGTGGCCGTCCGGTGTAATCACCAACATGTGCGATTCGATTTGGCCGGTGGGGATTTCGCCAACGACTTTGTGGGCGGCGGTATCAACAACAAAGACGGCGTTGGCGAGTTCGGCGGAGACGTACAGCAGGCCGTCGGGGCCAAACTTCGCGCAATGAGGGCGCACGGGCTTGCCGAGGGCGATGTGTCCCACGAGTTTGCGCTCTTTCAAGTCGATGATGTCAATGGAATCGCCATCGGTGCCTGGTCTGCCGACGCCGGAATTGCCGTAAATGGGAACGAAAGCAAAATGGCCGTCGGGGGAGACGGCGAGTTCATGGCCATTGACGCCGACTGCGACGCGCATCAAGGTTTGTCGCGTGGACAGATCCACAAGCAACGCGGTGTGGTCGCCCTGATTGGCAATCACCAGGAATCCCGCAACGTGCGCTGCCGGCGAGTGAGCATCGCTGCGCGCTTGTTCAAATAATGTGGTGGCCAGGAGCACAAAAAAGACCAGCAACACAATGGCGAGTCCTTGCGAGTGTTTCATTGCAACCTCGACTTTTTTTGTTGGGGATGCCCCAATATTCGAGCTTGCAGATTGTAGCGCGTGAAGGGGCGACAATCCCGCGCTTTTTGTAGGAGGCCGGAAACGGCGGGAGGCAGGGCAGGGGAAACACCGGCAAAACCGGGTGATTGCCGGTCATTGCATGCAAAGGATAACCGTCCCCGGGGACAGGGTGGAAAACAGGGCAAAATACTGTAGATTGTGGTACCAGTAGCTATGCGGCGCTATATTTAGTGGTGACTGCCTACAATACCAGGCGAATTGCCTAGGATTCCTTGTATTGTAAGCACAAATACAGGAGAGAAGTGCTTGACGGTCGCCTACTCTCGGTGACATAAAGTTCACACGGGCGGCGCTCTCTGGATTACTATTGGTCTCCAAAGAGGGTGTCAAGCGCCGGGTCCTCAGGCGTGAACGAAAAACAGGGTGGACGTTTCTCGTGAGCGAATCGCGCGAAGTGATGAACGTACGGCAGGCATCCCAGTATCTGGGCATCAGTCCGGATACTCTGTACCGGTACATCACAGAGGGCGAAATACCTGCATTTAAGCTCGGCAATCGTTGGAAACTAAGGAAGACGATCCTGGACCGCTGGATGGAACGTAAGATGAGCCAAGTGGTAGCAAGGCGCCGCTAGGTTCGCTCTGGCGTGAGGGAAAGAGGCCGCGATATGGGGTTACTCGGGGGTAAGAAAGCAAAACAGTTGGTGGGACTGGATATCGGCTCCAGTTCGATCAAGGCCGTCGAATTGAAATCGACAAAGGCCGGCTACGAGTTGGTCAGCTTTGGCATGGAGTCGCTGGCGCAGGACACCGTGGTGGACGGAGCGATCATGGACGCACCGCAGGTGGCCAACGCGATCACGAAAATTTTTGACACCGAACATATCAAGACGAAGAACGTGGCCACTTCCGTTTCCGGACATTCGGTCATCGTGAAAAGAGTTCCACTGCCACTGATGACCGAAGATGAGTTGTATGACCGCATCCCGTCGGAAGCCAGCCAGCATATTCCCTTCGACATCGCCGACGTGAACTTGAGCTATCAACTCCTGGAAGCCATGGACGCGCAGATGGACGTGCTGCTGGTGGCGGTGAAGAAGGATAAGATTCTGAACCACACAAACGTGCTGGCGCAGGCAGGCAAGACGCCGGTGGTGGTGGATATTGACGCGTTTGGCTTGCAGAACTGCTTTGAAGTGAACTACGAACCGGATGCCGGACAGACGGTGGCGTTGTTGAACATCGGCGCCAGCGTGATGAATATTAATATCGTACGCGGCGGCGTGCCGCTGTTCACGCGCGACGTCAGCGTGGGCGGCAACCAGTACACGGACGCGCTGCAAAAGGAGCTGGACCTGAGCTTCGATGACGCGGAACGCCTGAAAAAGGGCGACACCCTGCCCAGCGTGACGGACGAGCAAAAAAGCCAGATTTTGCGGAGCGTTTCGGATATTCTTACGCTGGAAATCCAGAAAACGTTCGACTTCTTCCGGGCCACGGCCAGCGGTGAGAATATTCAGCGCATCATGGTCGCCGGGGGAACCGCGCGTGTGCCGGGGCTGGTGGACCTGTTGAGAGAAGAATTTGCCATGCCGGTGGAGGAGTTGAATCCATTCCGGAAAGTATTGATTAATCCGGGGAAGCACAGCGAGGACCAGATCCGGGATTTGGCGCCAAAGTTGGTTGTCGCGGTGGGACTGGCACTTAGGAGCTTCGACTAGCCATGATCCGCATAAACTTATTGGGACAAATACGGCCGAAGGCCGCACGACGGCCAGTGGACACCGGAGCGGCATTGCCGCTGGTGTTCATCGGCGCAGGCGTGCTGCTTGGCGGCCTCTTCCTGTTTTACTTCTACCATTCCTGGCAAACGCAGCTGAACGAAGAGAATAACCGCATCAAGCAACTCACTGCGCAGAAGACGGAACTCGAGCAGATCAAGCTGCAAGTGGATGCCTTCGAGAAGCAGAGGGGCGTGCTGCAGCAGCGCGTCGCCACTATCGAGCAGCTCCAGCGCGACCGCACCGGCGGACAGGAGTTGTTGGATCAGGTGGCCAATACAGTATCCCGCGCGGAGAACTTGTGGCTCACGTCCATGACCAAGAGGGGTACCAACGTGAGCATGGACGGAGCGGCGGCCTCGATCAATTCGGTGGCTAACTTCATCACCGCGCTCAAACGTTCCGGCTATTTCCAGAAGGTAGAGATTAAGAACACCAAGCAGGACGACCGGAACACTGCCGTCCAGACTTTTACTTTTTCGATCAGTGCAGAGATCGCTTCCAGTGGGCCCGTGGGCGCCACGCCGCAGGCAAAACCAGCGAGCGCCCCTGGCCAGCGCGCGCCAAATAGCGCCGCACCGGCGAAGAAAGGATAAGGGAAGATCATGGCAAATCCTTTCCGAGACATGTCGGTGATCATGCAGGGGCTGGTGGCCCTGGCTATCGCGGTGGTTCTGGTTTTGGCGGGTTTGTATGTGCCGGGTTCTCCGGTAGCGCAAGAGCGCGCCGATTATGACAAGGCGGTTCAAGCGAGGCAGAAGCTGAACCAAGAAGTCACGCAGTTGCAAGTGTACAAGCAGCGTTACGGCGAGCTGAAACAGCAGATGGATGCGTTGAACAAACAACTGGACACCTTGAAGACGATTGTGCCGGAAGAGAAGGAAACGGACGAATTCATCCGGCTGGTGCAGGGAGCGGCGAGCGCCTCGAATGTGCAACTGCGGCGGTTGACGTCGCAAGCGATTGTGGCCAGGGAAATCCACTACGAGATGCCGTTTGAAGTGCAGGCGGACGGAGCCTACTTTAATATTCTGGATTTCTTCGGGCGTCTGAGCCGGCTCTCGCGCATCATTAACGTCGGGGACATTCAGTTCGACGATGCCACCGGGACGCAACACGGCGTGAAATACCCCATGCGCCCAGGCACAACGGTCAGTGGAGTTTTCACCGTAACAACGTTTTTCACGAAGCCGGCTGATACGGCTCCGGGAACTGGTGGAGGGAAGGGTCCGACTCCGCCAGTGAGAAAACCGTGAGCAGGAATGAGCGAGCCATGCGTCGAGCGATCATACTAGTTATCGGGATACTGCTGGGGGCAGCCGGAAACGGCCTGTTCGCCCAGACCAAGCCGGCGCCCGCCACGAAACAAGCGGCGAAACCGGCAACCACTAAGCCTGCTGCCAAGCCTGCGGCGAAACCGGCCACCACTAAGCCTGCGGCCAAGCCTGCGGTGAAGCCTGCCACTAAGGCGCCGAAGGCCAGCCCCAAGAAGACGGCAGCCCCTGCCGAAGGCGCGGCCCCGGCCGAAGAGAAAGTGGCGCGTCGTGACCCGTTTGAATCCCTCGTGGGCCGCGACAAGGCGGCGGCCGAAGCCAACAAGAATCTGCCTCCCGGCAAAGCGGGCTTGCAAGTTTCCTCGCTGCGCCTGGACGGCATTGTGCGCGCGCCAAACGGCATGATCGCCGTGGTCACCAACCCGCAATCGCGCACGTACTTCTTGCGGGAAGGCGACCAGTTATACGACGGACGAGTGGAAAAGATTGCCATGGATGGTGTGTCGTTCCACGAAATTGGCAAGGACGCGTTTGGAAAACCAGTGGAACGGCAGGTAAATAAGAGACTTTACTCCAGTGCAGGAGAACAGCAATGAAGACGAACTGGCCGGCCCCTCGATTTGGCTGCCTGATACTTGCGACTGTGGTGTTGGGTGGAAGCCCGGCGGCCCTTCGCGGACAGGAAGCCACTGCTGCGCCCACTAGCGCCGCAGTGATTTCAAGCGTGGCCATAACGCAGGACACGCAGCGCGCGGCCGTTCGCGTCGAAGGTGCTGGACGCCTCGACGTTCATGCGGCGCGGATGCAGAACCCGGAGCGCCTGGTGCTGGACTTCGCCGGGGCGCGCATGGCCGTGCAGAAGAGTTCGATTCCCGGGGTGTCGGCCCCGGTGCGCGATGTGCGGATGGGGCAATTCCGTCCGGATGTGGCGCGCGTGGTGATCGACCTGACGGCCTCGGCGCCATACCAGATCGCGCATGAAGGCGCGGCGATCGTGGTGTACTTCCAGGCGCAGAATGCCCCAGGGGAGGGAAACCTGACCGCACCGGCAACGTCAACAGCGGTGGCGAAGCCGGCGCAGAAGATTTCCTACGTGGCGAGCGCACCCCGTGCGAACGCACGCAACAGCAAGACTTTGAATGTCTCGGCTCCTCGTTTTGGCCTGCCAAGCGAACTGACCCAGCCCTCTCTCGTTCTGGCATCGCTAAACGAAACCCCCGAGCCGGCCCGTCCGGCAGGGAACGCGCAACAGGCGGCTCAGCAGGCGGTGCAGCAGGCCAGCACCGCAGCCACGACGGTGGCGGCTTCACAGGCCACCGCGTCGCCGAATCCCGCGGCAGCCGGGCACTACACCGGAGAACCAATTTCGGTGAACCTGAAGGACGTGGACCTGAAGGATTTCTTCCGGTTGATCCACGAAATCAGCGGGTTAAACGTGGTGTTGGATCCCAACGTCAAGGGCACGCTCACGATCGTGCTGGACGAAGTGCCGTGGGATCAGGCGCTGGACCTGGTGCTGCAGAATAACGGGCTGGACAAGCAGCTTACAGGAAACGTTCTGCGCGTGGCGACCCGCGCGACCTTGAAGAACGAAGCCGAAACGGAGAGGGACCTGATAAAGGCACAGGCGGAAGCGGTTGCGCCGATTACCGTAACGCGCGTCCTTAGCTATGCCAAGGCGTCTACGCTTGCGCCGATTCTGAAGAAGTTCCTCAGCTCGCGTGGCGACATCTTGTTTGATGATCGTTCGAATCAATTAATCATCCGCGACATTCCTTCCGTCATACCAACGATCGACAACCTGAGAGCCCAATTGGACCGCAAGTCCCAGCAGGTAGAGATCGAAGCGCGCGTCATTCAGGCTTCCCGGTCCTTTTCCGAGGATATCGGCGTGCAGTGGGGCATGGCCGGAACTACGACCAGCGGCCGCACCGTGTATGGTGGCCCGGCCAGCGTGGGTGTCAGCCCAGTTCAAACGGGAACAGGCATTCCCTCTCCGCCACTCATCGGCACACCGAGCAGTAGCAGTGGCGGCAACACGACCCCCGGTCTGCCGTTAAACGTGAACCTGCCCGCAGGAGTTCCGACCAGCGGCTTCTACTTTGGCCACCGGTCCCCGAACTTCGCCGTGGATTTGTTCATTACAGCGGCAGAGGCCAAGGGCGTTGGCAAACTGCTGTCGAAGCCGAAAGTGATCACGCAGAACAATCAGAAGGCGACGGTGAAGCAAGGTACCAAGATTCCGATTCAGACGACCATCAACAACACCATCTCGGTGCAGTACATTGACGCAGTGCTGAAGCTGGAAGTCACCCCGCAGATTACCGCCGAGGGCACCGTATTCATGGACGTGCTGGTGGAAAATACGCAAGTGGACAACGGTATTCCACGCATTGAAGGAATCCCGGCTCTTGATACCCAGTCCGCGGAAACCAAGGTGCTTGTAGCAGACGGCGGCACGGTGGTCATCGGCGGCATCATCATCACACAGCAACAGACCAACGTGAATGAAGTGCCGATCCTGGGCAGCTTGCCCTTGATCGGACACCTCTTCAGGGAAAACAGTGTCAGCATCCAGTCGTCGGAACTGCTGTTCTTCCTGACGCCACGCATCATCCCAGGCTGATTTCCGGTAAGAGCTGCAGCGGAAAACCGGAAGGCAGTTCAGAATTCGGATACACTGGAATCGAGGAGGCGCAAGTCTCCTCGATTCTTTTTTATGCGCGCTAACTATTCGCAAAGACGGCGACAATTGGCCAGCATGCTGCGCCAGCGAGGCCTGGATTGCCTGCTGGTCACTCATCCGCCTAATTGGTTCTACCTAACTGGGTTCACGGGCGAGTCTGGTGCGCTGGTCGTGGAAAAAGACCGTGCCACGCTAATCACAGATGGCCGCTTCACAGTACAAGCCAGGGAAGAAGCTGCGGGAATCCGCACCGTACTTCAGAAGGGCGGATTATATACGGCGCTGGGTGAGTGGTTGCGGCAGAGGGGCCTACGGCGCGTGGGGTTTGACCCTTTCCAACTGTCCCTGGGGCAATGGAGTGTAGTGCGAAAGGCTGCAGGCGCCAAATGTCGCACAATTGAGGCTGCAGGTATCCCAGAAGTCCTGCGAATGCGCAAGGACGCGCAGGAACTGGCGCAAATGCGAAAGGCGGCGGTTCTGGTGGGAGAAGTGTTCGAGAGCATACTGAGAGAGGTGCGTCCCGGCGTGCGCGAAAGCGAACTGGCCGCGGAAATCGAATATCAGATGCGCCACCGAGGAGCCAGCGGGCCGTCGTTTGAGACGATTGTAGCGTCCGGGAAGCGTTCCGCGCTTCCACATGCGCGGCCAACCTCCAAGAAGCTGAGGAAAAATGAGTTGGTCGTGCTCGACCTGGGTGTTATACTCGGCCACTATTGCAGTGATATGACGCGTACCGTGTATCTAGGCCGGGCGCCGAAACGCATCAGGGAATGGTACCAGGCGGTGCGAGAGGCGCAAGCAGCCGGCGTCGCTGCAGTGGAAGAGGGTATCCCGTGCGGAGAAGTGGATAGCGCCGCGCGGGAAGTCCTGAGAACGGCAGGTCTGGAAGCGCATTTCGTGCATAGCACAGGCCACGGCCTGGGCTTGGAAGTGCACGAAGAACCGCGCATCGCCCGTGGCCAGCAAATTCGACTCCAAGCCGGAAATGTGATTACCGTAGAACCCGGTGTGTACGTTGAGGGAGTCGGGGGCATACGCATCGAAGACGATGTGGCGGTAGGCGCAACAGGGAATGAAGTACTAACCCGCGTAAAGCGGGATCTCATTGAAATCTGAAAAAGGCATGAAACGGAAAAAGCCGTCGAAAGCGAGTAGTAATCCGTCGTTTGCTGACCCGGAAATCGGGCAGATTGAAGAACTGCTCCGATTCATGAGCGAGCACAACCTCGAGGAATTTGAATACTCACGGGGCGACCTGAAAATCCGGCTGAAGAAGCCTAGCGCGAATGTAGTGCTTGCCGCGCCACGGCCCGCCGCGGAGATCATTGTGCCCTCGGCGCTGGCGCCGGCGGAGGAAGCTGCAGCGCCCTCGGAAAAGGCTGCCGACGATCTCAGCAGGGAGGAATTGCACCTGGTGAAGTCGCCGATCGTGGGTACCTTCTATGGATCGCCCAGCCCCGGCGCGGAACCGTTCGTGAAAATCGGCAACCACGTGGACTCCGGGCAGACGCTGTGTATCGTGGAAGCGATGAAGCTGATGAACGAAATCGAGTCCGAGGTAAGTGGCGAAGTATTGCGCATCTTTGCGGAGAATGGGCAGCCCGTGGAATACGGGCAGCCACTGTTTGGGATACGACCCAGCCGGAAGCGGTAACCGGTCCGCGCGAATATGTTCCAGAAGATCCTTGTCGCCAACCGTGGGGAAATCGCCCTGCGGATTATCTGTGCCTGCAAAGAGCTGGGCATTGCGACGGTGGCCGTGTATTCAGAGGCGGACCGCAATGCGCTGCACGTGCGATTTGCAGACGAAGCGGTGTGCATCGGGCCGGCCCGCAGCAGCGAAAGCTACCTGAACATCCCGCAAGTCATCAGCGCCGCCGAAATCACCAATGTTGACGCCATTCATCCGGGCTACGGCTTTCTTTCGGAAAACGCGAATTTCGCCAAGGTGTGCGAAGCCTCTGAAATCACTTTTATCGGGCCGAAGCCCGAAGTCATCGAAATGATGGGAGAGAAGGACCGGGCGCGGCGCGAGATGAAAGCGGCGGGGCTGGCAACGATCCCCGGAAGCGACGGCGTGGTTGAAGGCGAGGAGCAGCTTGCCAGCGAAGCCAAGTGCATCGGGTATCCCCTAATCCTGAAAGCCGCCGCGGGAGGCGGTGGGCGCGGGATGCGCATGGTGCGCGCGCAAGAGGATTTGCTTTCCGCGTATCAAACCGCGCGCAGCGAAGCGCAGCAAGCCTTTGGCACTCCCGACGTGTACATGGAGAAGTATCTGAAGCATCCGCGGCATCTTGAATTTCAAGTGCTCGGCGACCAGCACGGGAAAGTGATTCATCTGGGGGAACGCGAATGCACCATCCAGCGGCGCCACCAGAAACTGATTGAAGAGACGCCCTCGCCGGCGATGGACGCGAAGCGCAGAAAAGAGCTGGGCGGGAAGGTAGTGAAGGCGCTCGAACTCATCGGCTACACCAATGCCGGCACAATGGAGTTTCTGATGGACGACGATGGAGCGTTTTACTTCATCGAAATGAACACGCGCATTCAGGTGGAACATCCGGTTACCGAAATGGTGACGGGCGTGGACCTGGTGAAAGCGCAGATACGCGTGGCGGCGGGCGAAAAGATCGAGGACGCCGCCGGCGAAATGCAGTTCAGCGGCCATGCCATCGAATGCCGCATCAACGCGGAAGATCCGGACACGTTTGTGCCGTCCGCGGGAC
This sequence comes from Candidatus Acidiferrales bacterium, assembly GCA_963702915.1. Classification (GTDB taxonomy): domain Bacteria; phylum Acidobacteriota; class Terriglobia; order Acidiferrales; family UBA7541; genus Acidiferrum. Next base: position 1,870,618 of record OY969770.1, on the reverse strand, counting down.
GCATCACCACATTCCAGGCCCCCGGCGGAACGGGCGTGAGAGTGGATTCGGCGGCGCATTCCGATGCGGTGATTCCGCCGTATTACGATTCGCTGGTGGCCAAGCTGATCGTCAGGGGCCGCGACCGCGGCGAATCGCTTGCGCGCATGAAGCGTGCGCTGGAGATGTTCGTCATCGAAGGGATCAAGACGTCCATCCCCATGCACCTGCGCATCCTGGCGGATGCGGACTTTGCCTGCGGGAAATTCGATACCCACTTCATTGAAAGATTTGTAAACAGCAACGGAAAATAAGCGGCCATGCGCCTTGTGATGCCGGGTGGCAATGTGATAATAGACGCTGCAGCCATGACGGGAACCGCTCTGGCCACGGCTAGAAAATCAATCCATTTCGGCGGGCGCCGGCTGCGATGCCGCAGCGTGAAGACACGGGCGGCGTCCCAGTGAGGAACGCGACGCATGGCTGATTCCAGCACCGTTTCATCCCCGCACGGTCCAGGGTCTGAGCACGGCTTCGTGCGGGCCATTGGATTGTTCGACGGCACGATGATCGTGGTCGGGTCCATGATCGGCTCCGGCATCTTCATTGTTGCCGCGCAAATTTCCCGGGAGACCGGTTCGCCGGGGGGATTGCTGCTCACGTGGATTCTGAGCGGGCTGCTGACAATTGCGGCGGCGCTGTCGTATGGGGAGTTGGCGGCGTTGTTTCCGCATGCGGGCGGGCAATACGTTTACCTGCGAGAGGCGTATTCGCCGCTGTGGGGCTTTCTGTATGGCTGGACGCTGTTCCTGGTGATTCAGACGGGCACGATTGCCGCGGTGGCGATCGGGTTTGCGAAGTATCTTGGCGTTTTATTTCCCGCCATCTCGCCGCAGACGTGGGTGGTGCGGCCGATCAATCTGGGCTCCTCGTTTGCCATCAGCCTATCCGTGCAGCAGTTGGTCGGCGTGGTGATGATTGTGTTCCTGACGTTTCTGAATACGCGCGGAGTCAAGCTGGGCAAATGGATTCAGAATATTTTCACTTCAGCGAAGATACTCTCGCTGCTGGGGTTGATTGTTTTGTGTTTGTTTGTGGCCCGGAACGCGACAGCGATCGCGGATAATTTTTCGCATTTCTGGACGATTCGCGGCGCGCAACTCATCGTGCCGGGGACCAACTTCCTGAAGTCGCTGTTGCCGACGGTGACAGCGGCAAGCGGCTGGTACGGACTGTTGCTGGCGCTTGCGGTCGCGCAGGTAGGCTCGCTGTTTTCGGCGGATGCCTGGAACAACATCGGGTTTACGGCCGCCGAGGTGAAAAATCCGAAGCGCGATGTGGCGCTTTCCATGGCTTTCGGAACCATCATCGTGATGACGCTGTATCTCCTTGCGAATCTCGCCTATCTCTGCGCGTTGCCGCTGGAACAGATTCAGAACGCGCCTGATGACCGCGTGGCCACTGCCGCGCTTTCCGCCATATTCGGCGCGAAGGGCGCTTCGATGATGGCCATCGCGATTATTATTTCCACGTTCGGCTGCAACAATGGGTTGATTTTGGCGGGGTCGCGCGTGGCGTACGCCATGGCCAAGGATGGGCTGTTCTTCCGCGCCACCGGAAAGTTGAATGATAAGGGTGTGCCAGGAACGGCGTTGGTTTTCCAGGGAATGTGGATCGTCCTTCTGATTCTGATGCGCACGCGAAAGCCCGACGGCAGTTACGGTAATCTGTACAGCAATCTTCTCGATTACGTGGTATTTGCCGCGCTGCTCTTTTATGTGCTCACCATTGGTGGGATCTTTCTGTTGCGCTGGAAACTGCCGAACGCGGAACGTCCCTACAAAGCTTTTGGCTATCCCGTGCTGCCGCTGTTGTATATTGTGGCAGCCACAGGGATCATGGTGGTGCTCCTGCTTTACCAGACACAAACTGCCGGCATGGGTATGGTAATCGTTTTGTTAGGCGTGCCGGTGTACCTGCTGTGGTCGCGGCGAAAAGCTTAGCCGAGCGGAAATTTCGCAAGGACAAAAAGAAGGAGGAGTTGCATGGGCAACCCCCTATTTGCAACGAAGTCGCTGGACACGCTGATGAAAGAGGCTGGAGAAACGGGCGAGCACAGCCTGAAGCGTGCGCTGGGCCCCGTCAATCTGATTACGCTGGGGATTGGAGCCATCATTGGCGCGGGCATTTTCGTGCTGACGGGATCGGCGGCCGCACTTTATGCCGGTCCGGCGATCATGCTTTCCTACGTGCTGGCAGGACTGGGTTGCGTCTTTGCGGGGCTTTGCTATGCGGAGTTTGCCTCGATGATCCCGATCGCGGGATCCGCGTATACCTACGGCTATGCCACGCTCGGCGAAATCATCGCCTGGATTATTGGCTGGGACCTGATTCTAGAATACGCGTTTGGCGCCGCCACGGTCGCCAGCGGCTGGAGCAGCACGCTGGTCGCTTTCCTGCAGGATTACGGAATCAACCTGCCTCCACAAATTTGTGATGTGCCGGGTGCAAAGTGGGTCATGGTAGATGGCCGGTGGGGGCCTGAAACGACGTTCAATCTGCCCGCTGCGCAGTTGGCGGCGCTGCCAAACCGCGCCACCGCGAGCTTCAATCTGCTGGCGTTCCTTGCCATCCTGGCCGTGACCACCATCCTGATCATCGGCATCAAGGAATCCGCAAATTTCAATACGGGGATCGTCTTTGTGAAGCTGGCCGCGGTTTTGACCTTTATTGCGGTGGCCATCCCCTTCGTGCTTAAGCATCCGGCGATCGCCCATGCCAATTGGAAAGTATTCATACCGCCGAACTCGGGAACGTTTGGCTTTTATGGATGGTCGGGAGTGCTGCGAGGGGCTGGCGTGGTCTTCTTCGCGTATATCGGATTCGATGCTGTTTCGACGGCGGCCCAGGAGGCCCGCAAGCCGCAAAAAGATATGCCCATCGGCATACTTGGTTCGCTGATCGTCTGCACCGTTCTCTATCTCGTGGTTTCCGGGCTGTTGACGGCTACGGTGCACTACTCGCGGCTGAATATCGGTGCGCCGGTATCGCTGGCCATTCGCGAAACGGGAGTGAAGTGGGGCAGTTACGTGGTGAATGCCGGGGCGCTGGCGGGCTTAAGCACAGTGATGCTGGTGATGCTGTTGGGCCAGTCGCGCGTGTTCTATTCGATGGCGCACGACGGTCTGCTATGGAAGTGGGCCGGCGATATCCACCCGAGGTTCCGCACTCCCTGGAAATCAACGGCAGTTGTGGGGCTGGCGGTGGCCATCGTGGGCTCGCTGGTTCCCATCGGCAGCCTTGGCCAAATGGTGAGTATCGGCACACTTCTGGCTTTTGTGATTGTGTGCGCTGCGGTCTGGATTCTGCGCGTCCGGCGGCCTGAATTGGTGCGCCCCTTTCGCACACCGTGGGTACCGTTCGTTCCAATTATGGGAATTCTCATTTCGCTGGGCCTGATGGCGGGGCTGAACGGTGTCACATGGATTCGCCTGGTCGTGTGGCTAATTATTGGCCTGATTATTTACTTCACGTACAGCGTGAAGCATAGCAAGGTGCGCCACCCGGAGCTGCAGGGAAAATAAGCCTGCAATCCGAAGTTGAGGAGGGATTCCTCCGCTCCGGGACGGCCAAAACCGCCGTCCCTCCGGTCGGAATGACAAGTTTTGGGTTCTGGATGAGATGGGAAAGATCAACTTGGCCGAAGTTGAGCCCGCTCACAGCATCTCGCACCGCCAAATCGTCCAAGGAAATTATGACGGCAGACTCGTCGGCCCGCGGAGAATCGGGTAAAGTGGGGTTGCTGCCTCTCTGCTCATGAACGGTAAAGGAAATTCGCGGACCGCCTTCTGGAAGAGCCTCTCGAAGCTCGATTGGGCCGCTTGCGTTGTTATTGCGCTGGGGATTTGGGCTGGCTGGTCCGGCAACCCTCTGCAAGGCGACGCGGCGATGCGTTTCTTACGATTCCTTGCGCTGTTGGCTTTATTTTATGTTGCGTACCGGTTCTGGAGCCGCTGGCGCACCGAACTCCTCTGGAGTTTGCGCAATCGCCTGATCGTTGCCTACGTGTTCATTGCGGTCGTGCCCATCATTCTGCTGGTCATTCTGGCGGGGCGCGCGCGGCAAATTATCTACGCACAACTTGGCACGTACATCCTTCATGAAGAGATTCACCGCCGCGTGGATTTACTGGCGGATTCCGCCGCGCATATCGCCGCCGCTGAAGAGACGTTACCTGCTTCGCTTGACGAGAAAACGCTGGAAAAGTCCCTGTCCGCGCAATTAGAGAAGGCGGAGGGCAAGGCCTTGCCCGGTACAGTTGTGGACTTTCATGTACAGGAAGACTACTTCCGCAAACTTGCGGAGCCTGAGGCGAGCTCGTTCGCGGGCCTGGTGCAGACTGGAAGCCAATTGCGGCTGGTGAGTATGAGGGAGTTGGAGCCGCCGCGGGGCCGCCACTTCATCGAGCTGAGTGTCCCGGTCACCTCTGATCTTCTGGAGCACATGACCAGCGACCTCGGGCCTTTCAATATACTGCTGCTGCACCACGTGGAGGATGCGAGCACCGGGACCGACGTTACCGTGGGCACGCGGAATTACCGCGTTGTTGGGCGGGTGGCGACCCGCAAGCGCGTCCTGCCGCCCGCGGCGGGCTGGATGGATCCGGTGGTGGAAGACCTTTCAATCCTGGAGGTCAGCCATATCTCGAACGACGGCGTTGTGGTGCACGCACACCCGGTGTTCGCTTCCTACCAGGCGCGCATCTCGCAACTGGATCACCGGATATTTGGATTGGTGGGAGAATTCAGCTTCTCCAAGGTGGTTACGCTCGCGCTGATCTCCGTAGGCTTCTTGTTGCTGGAGCTTGCGGCGCTGGTCATCGGCTTCGTGCTGACGCGTGCGATCACGCGTACGGTATCCGAGCTCTACCGTGCCACGCAGTTCGTTCAGGAAGGGAACTTCAACTATCGCGTCAGCGTAAAACACAAGGACCAGCTTGGCGCGCTGGGCGATTCGTTCAACTCGATGACGAGCTCCATTACCAACCTGATCAACGAGCAGAAGCAGTTGCAGCGGCTGGAGAACGAAATCTCGATCGCGCGGGAAGTGCAGGACCAGCTTTTCCCGCGCAACGTACCGCATGTGGCGGGGGTGGAAATCGAGGCGATTTGCCGGGCGGCGCGCAGCGTCAGCGGCGACTACTACGATTTCATCCAACTGAGCCCGACGCACGTGGCCATCGCCATCGCCGATATTTCGGGGAAGGGAATTTCCGCGGCGCTTTTGATGGCCAGCTTGCAAGCGGCACTGCGCAGCCAGTTGCTGGTGCCGGGCAGCGAACAGATGACGACCGCGGAACTCGTGGGGCGGCTGAACAAACATCTGGTGCGCAATACCGGTGACGATCGCTTTGCCACTTTCCTGGTGGCCATTTTTGACACGGCTACGCGCACGCTGCGCTACACGAATGCGGGGCACTTGCCGGGTTTCTGCCTGTCTGACGGCAAGTCCATTCACTTGGACCAAGGCGGAATGGTGCTGGGGATCGTGGATGACTATCCTTACGTGGAAGGCATCGTGCAGGTGCCGTCGGACAGCGTGCTGATTGGTTACAGCGACGGATTGGTTGAGCCGGAGAATGCCTATGGCGAAGAGTTTGGGGTGTCGCGATTGGAAGCCGCCGCGCAACGCGTTCGCCATGCCAGGCCGCGACATATTGCGGAATCGCTAATGACCGCGGCGGAGGAATGGTCGGGGGCTCCCGAACAGGCCGACGATATGACAGTGATCGTTGCGAGGCTGGGGAGCGGGGTAGTTTCCGGCTAGCTCGTGACACGACCAAGGTCACAAATCGTTGCCACCTAATCACAGGCATTAGCAGACAAGTCTGTCTTAGCTCCGCCTGCATTTATTGAACGGCAGGGGGTGACTCCGAGCACAGACGAATTCCGAACCCTGGCGCTATGGTATCGGTCGCCTATTCACGAGAGGCCTTTGTACACGCCATCGTCAAGCATGTGCGGCGGGGATCAAAGAGGGTGACACAACACCTTTCACACACTAGTGCACCTTACGCAAGAGGGGAGCGACAATCATGAACGATTTAAAGATTTACCGCTGGGCCGGCGTAGGCGCTGTGGCCAGCATCGCCGTTTTTCTCATCGAGTTCCCATTTTACTTTGTGCGCGGTGCATTTCCCGGCGTCACGGATCCGGTGAAGATCGCCGAGTTTACCGCTCGCAATGCCACGAACGTCATGACTTGCGTTTTCCTCGACTTCATCATCCTCGGGCTGATTATGATTTTCCTCGCCGGCTTCCGCTACCTCATCGGCCACTCGGACCCGCAGCAGGAGTGGCTCGGTACTCTCGTGTTCGGCGTGGGCCTGGTTTATGTCACGCTTACGCTGGTCGCCGATTCGCTGCAGGCCGCGACGGTCGTCGACGCCCTCACCATCCCCGCTAACGGAGTCATCATTCGCACCATGTTTGAAAGCATGCTCCTGATGTACGGCGCCGTGGCCCTCTTCCTGATGGGCATGATGATGGCTCTTGCCGGTTACGCTGCCGTGGCAAGCCGGGCTCTTCCCCCATGGTCAAGCTGGGTCGCCTACATTTGCGCGCTGGCATGTTTCGCTTTCGTCCCGACGATGTTTGTTCACCATGTTGATCTCATGGGCTTCTACAATCCCGCTGGCTTGGGTCCCGAAGCCTTCGCCTCCAGCTTCCCGCTCGCTATCTGGATGATCACCGTCGGCATCCTGATGATCCGGAAAGGCAGGGCGGTTGCGCCTTCAACCATCGCACCGGAATAGTACTTCCGGACGAATCGTCGGCAAACCGGAAACTGAGCGAGGGCCCCGCATAAGATAAAGTGGATCGCGTTACGAATTAGCAGGGCGCTTCAGAAGGAGAATTGCGCCGATGAAGGAGAGGATGCCCGTGCAGACAGCGACCAGGGCCAAGGCCCAAAAAAGCAGCGTGTGAAAGTCCTCGTGAGAGGCATGAACAAGGTGGTGATACATGATATGCCAGAAGGCCAGCGTGGTGAATAGCACGGAAATTCCACACAGGATATTTAGGGCTCTCACTGTTCTCTCCTTTTCGATTCGATACCGGTCGTGAAGTTTCGCACAAAACATCACGGACGCCTAGCGCCTTTTTGGGCGAGCTGCGCTTTATTGGTGACCCATTTATTGGGTATCGCCATGTATCCTTACGTTTCAAAGATACCGCTGGCATCTTGCCAGCAAGGAAAATCGCCGCCAAGATGGCGGCGCTACACAGCGATGAGGATCGCCGAAGGGGCGCAATCTTGAAATTGTGCGATGTGTTGCGTTTGAGATCCTTCGTGGCGCAAAACACGCGCCCCTCAGGATGACAATATCTTCGGCGTTGCGGAATTGCACAGGACTGAAACTAGTGAGGAATTCGCGCTTGTGAATTTTCCAACGGACCTGGCTTGAGATAGAGTGGAGGAGCGCAACGGAGTCAGATATACTGGCACGTTTTGCGGGGAGAAGAATGTCTCTAAGGAACCGGGTCGCTGTGGTTTCAGGCGGTAGCCGTGGAATTGGGCGGGGCATCGCGCTGCGGTTGGCAAAAGACGGGGCGCGCATTGCCATTGCTTATCGCGCCAACAAAATTGCCGCGCAACTGGCGCTGCAGCAAATACAATCGGTGGGAGCGGATTGCGTTGCGGTGGAGACGGACATCAGCCAGTCTGGCCGCGCGGATCAACTGATCAGCACGGTGGTGGAACGCTTTGGGCGCGTGGATATCCTGGTGAATAACGTGGGCGATTTTCGCTGGGGCACGCTGGTGGAATCTTCGGCGGGGGAATGGCGCACGGTGTTCGAGTCCAACGTGATGACCGTTTTCTATATGTGCCGCGCGGTGCTGCCCGTGATGCGCAAGGGACGCTGGGGCCGCATCGTGAATCTGGGTGCAGTTGGAGCGGAGCGCGCTTTCGGCCAGGCCAAGATTTCGGCGTACGCGGCGGCGAAGGCGGCGGTGGTGGCGCTCTCTCGATCGCTGGCGCTGGAAGAGGCGAAGAATGGGATTACCGTGAACGTGGTCAACCCGTCGAACATTGACGCGAAGGATTTGACGATTGAGGAGGCGCGCAAATTGCGCGATGCGCGGTATCCGATAGGAAGGCCGCCGACGATCGAGGATGTTGCGGCCAGCGTGGCTTTTTTCGCTTCGGAAGAGGCGGAATATGTGACGGGCCAGGTGGTGAACGTGAGCGGCGGGTGGATGTTGTAGGGGTGGGCGACGAAAATAGCAGGGTTCGTTATCCCGAACGAAGCGAGGAATCTCGCTTAAAGGGAACCCAGGAAAGAGAGATTCATCGCACAAAAGACGTGCGATGCAAAACCGTCCCTCACTTCGCGGATTCCGTTCGGAATGACGGGATAATACTTTTTTGGCATGGCTGAAGCCATGCCCTGACGAGAAACTACTCATTCAGATGAAAGCGTTGACTGCAGCGGAAATGCGCGAGGTTGACCGTCTGACCACGGAGCGCTTTGGTGTGCCCAGTCTGCAACTGATGGAGACGGCGGGGCAGAGCGTCGCGGAAGTTTTCCTGGAACAATACGGCTACAAAAACACCGAACCGCCCGGGCGTGTTTGCGTGCTGTGCGGGAAGGGAAACAATGGCGGAGACGGCTTTGTGGTGGCCCGGCATTTGCTCGAAGAAGCCGAGCATGTGGAGGTGTACTTGTTTGCGGCGCCGGAAGAGTTGCGCGGGGACGCGGCGAAGAATTTCGAGCGCTGGCGGGAGCCGGGCGGGAGCGTCACGGTCATTCGCAATGAGGCCGATTGGGAAAAGGCCTGGCCACAGGTGGGCGGGGCGGAAGTGATCATTAGCGCGCTGCTTGGCACGGGCATTCGCGGACCGGTTGTTGGTGTGATGGCCCAGGCGATTGAAGATTTAAACCGGCTCTCGCAGAATGCGACGGCACCGCAGCCTGCCTGGATTGTTGCGGTGGATACGCCTTCCGGCTTGCCGTCGGATGGGGAAGCCGCCGCTGGTCCCGTGGTGCGGGCGCATCTCACGGTGACATTTACCGCGCCAAAGATCGGGCAACTGATTTCGCCGGACGCGGCGTGCTGCGGACAACTGGTGGTGCGCTCGATTGGATCGCCCGCTGCTTTGATTGAAGAGGTAGGGAAATCGCGGGTGCGTTGGGCTGGGCCAGACGAATTCGCTGGTATGCCGTTGGTGCGTGCCGCAGAAGCTCACAAAGGTTCTTATGGCCATGTGCTGGTGGTTGCGGGATCCGTTGGCAAAACGGGGGCGGCGGTAATGGCGGGGCAGGCGGCTTTGCGTGGCGGAGCGGGTTTGGTTACGCTGGCAACGGCGGAGCCAGCGCTACCCATTATTGCCGCAGGGCAGGCGGAGTATATGACCGAGCCGCTGCCTTCTACGGCCTCAGGCACCATCGCTGCCGAAGCTATTCGCTCGGGGCGCTTCGCCGCAGCTTTGCAAGGCAAAACCGTTCTGGCAATTGGGCCGGGCGTCAGCACACATCCGGAAACGCAGGAGTTTGTGCGGAGCGTCGTGGCCCACACGGATTTGCCCATCGTGGTGGACGCGGATGGGTTGAATGCGTTCGCGGGCCACGCGGAACTTCTATTGAAGCGCAAGAGCGCGCATCTTGTGGTAACGCCGCATCCAGGAGAAATGGCGAGGCTGCTGGGCGTTTCTAGTGCGCAAGTGCAACAGGACCGGGTGAAAACTGCGGTGGAGGCAGCGCGGCAGTGGAATGCCTATGTTGTCCTGAAGGGATTCCACACCGTTCTGGCATCGCCCGCGGGCGAGATCCTGCTTAACACCACGGGAAACGCCGGCCTGGCGAAAGGCGGCTCCGGAGATGTGCTGACCGGGCTGCTTGCCGCGCTGGTCGCGCAATTTGCCACCCGCGACTTTTTGCGCGTGCTCGCTCTGGGGGTCTATCTCCACGGGCTTGCCGCGGAATTGCTGGCGCAACAAAGCGACGCTTCCGGCATTCTGGCTGGGGAAGTAGCGCACGCCATCCCATTTGCCCGGCGCAAACTTCTTCAGGAGCTGCAGGAGCGTGCCTGACGAGGTTATCACCCGCTCGGCGGAAGAGACCATCGCGTGGGGACGCCAGTTCGCGGCTGGACTGCGCCCGCCGGTGCTCGTGCTGCTTTCCGGGGAATTGGGCAGCGGCAAGACAACTTTAACCAAGGGCATCGTGGTGGGCCTGAGCGCGGCATCGGAAGATGAGGTCACCAGCCCAACGTTTACGCTGTTGCACGAATATGGCAGCGGGAAGCGGGTCTTTCACGGGGACCTCTACCGCATCGAAAACTTTCACGACTTCGAGACGCTGGGGCTGGAGGATGTGTTCGCTGCGCCCGCCATCCTGATCCTGGAATGGTCGGAGAAATTCCCGCTGAAGACCCCCTGGCCAGTCGTACGGGTGCACTTGGAGCATCTGGGGGGAGACTCGCGGCGGATTACGCGGAGCTGAACCTTCAGTCTGAAGTCATCTAGCGATTTCTCCGCTCCAGGACGGCAAGAAGCGCCGTCCCTCCGGTCGAAATGACAGTTTTTGGTGCGACCTGGGTCGCCCTTGAGGTGACGCTCCCCTGAACCCCCCACCTGCCCGGCCCTCGTTGCTTTCTCGCCACCCCTGTACTTCGGTTTCCTTGCCGGGTGCTGCTGGCACTGCTACGGTGGAAGTTGGCGTACCCAGGCGGCCCCCATGCCAGTGGAACTCTCGAATAATGTGACGGATAGCCAGCGCGGCGAGCTAAAGAGCTACCACGTGACCCTGCCCATGGGCACGCTTTCGATTGGCGTGGACAATATCCACCACGACGTCTTCCTTAGCCCGAAGTTCGTGCAGGTGGCCCGCGATTATCTGTTCGACCTGATCCGCCAGAACACTAGCAGCACCTACCTTTCCGGCATCGAGTTCCGCCACACCAAGCCGGTGGACTCGACGACCTTTCGCAAGCTGCTCACCGAGCTGCTGCAAAGCTCGTTGACCAACGCCAAGCACCAGAAAAACATCGAAATTGACCTGCTGTTTCGCCTGGCCATCCTGAAGTTCATCACCGGGGAGCTGCAGAACCAGTTCGCCAACGTGATCCTGGACTGCAAGGAGTACATCCGCAAACGCGGCGAATATTTTGAGCGCAGCCAGGCGGCGCACGTTATCAAGGCGCGGCTGACGGAAATGCAATCGGCGCGTCGCGATGTGTTGCGGCTGATCGGGCAATTGGTGGCGCAGATCCTGATTGATATCGAGGAGAACGTCATCGCCAAAACCCGCAGGGCGCTGTTTGGGGAGGACTTCGCGCCTTACTACGAAATCCTTAAGAATCGCCTGGTGTTCCTCGATGGCGGCAAGGACGATTTCTTCTTTCTCGAGCACTATATTCTGCTGGGCAATTACGCGCGCGATCCGGACCGTTTGGAGGCCATGGACGCCCTCTTCCACGAATTCCTGAAGGAGGCGGGGGCGAACATTCCGCACGAGCAGCCCGCGGCGCCCGCCGCGAACAGCTACAAAGCGCTATTCGCGGAAGCCGAGCATCGTCGCGCTGAAATTGTTTCCCTGGAAGAACGGCGCGAGAATTTGCGGAAGAAACTGGAACGCGGCGACGGCCTGCTGAACAAATTCCTCAGCGCGACGGACCCCGCGGAGATGCGCGCTTCCCTGAGCGAAATCGAGACGCGGCTGAAGGTTCACCAAACGCGGCTGGAAGAATTGGCCCCGCAGCTCGATCGCGCCAAGCAGCAAGTGGATTTCGTGAGCAAGGATTACCAGGGGAAGATCGACGACTACCTGAATGAACCGGAGAATGCCCGGCGCCTGTTTGATGCGTCGTTCGGAGAAGAAGGAAATCGCTCGGCGCGCACCCGGCTGCTCGCGCAGTTGGTCAGCCGCCTGGAGGAGCGCGAACTGATCGTGCACATTCTGGCGAGCTATGAAATCCGGCCGATCGCCGGCGACTTCTGCCCGCCGGTGCACTTGCAGCAATTGCGCAAGGCGCTGGTGTCGCGGGAAGAAGCGAAGCGCGTGGAGGAGATGCTCAAGCAGGTCCCGGCCAAGCGATTGACGATGAAGCCGCTGGAGGAACTGACGCGCCGGATGCGCCGCTACTCGCGAGATGAACTGCAGGGTGTCGTTCTGCGCTTCGCGATCGATTTTTTCCGCATGCGCCACGATTTGCGCGATGCGGAACACCTGTCGGCCTGCATGGAGCGTGTCAACCTTATTTCCGCCGAGAAAATCCGCGAACTTTCGCGGATGAACAACCGCTTGTATGAGTGCCTGCTGAGGGAAGAGGCGAGGCCGGCGCAGGATCAGGTGGTCTCTCACGTCATCATCAAGGCGGATGTGCGCGGCTCGACGAAGATGACGCAGGACCTGCTGGCACGCGGACTGAGCCCTGCTTCCCACTTCAGCCTGAATTTGCATGAGCCGGTGAAGCGGCTGCTGGATCGCTTCAGCGCCAAGAAAGTTTTTATTGAGGGCGACGCCATCGTGCTGGCGATCTTTGAGACCGAGTCAACCGTGGCGTATGCTCGCGCGGTGGCCAAGGCTTGCGTGCTCTCGCGGCAAATTCTTACGGTCTGCAATTCCTACAACGACACGGCCGCCTCCACGCAGCTTCCGGCGCTGGAAATCGGCATTGGCGTGGCGTTTCAGGGCTCCGCGCCAACGTATTGGACCGACGGCGAATCGCGCATCATGATCTCCAAGGCGCTGAATCTTTCGGACCGGCTTTCGGGTTGCGCCAAACTCGCCAAACGAATGCTTGCCAAGCAGAAGACGCAGTTCGCGGTGTACCACTTCCTGACGGCCATGAAAGGCGCGTCGGCCGAAGAGCTGGACGAGTTCCTGGTGCGTTACAACATGAATGGCATCGAATTGAACGAAGAAGGCTTTCAGAAGCTGGCCGAAGAGATTTCGCTGGAGACTCTGAACACCAAACTCGAACTACCCTGGGGCAAGGAAGAAGTGACGCTGTATTTTGGCGAAGTGCCCATGGGCGAATCCGTGGAGCTGCTGGTGCTGCGCAAAGGACGCGCGCGGGAACTGCTGCCTGACGGGAAGATCGGCAAATTCTCCGAGCACAATTACTACGAAGTATGCACCAGCCCGGCGCTGTACGACCTCGTCGCCGCGCTGAAGCGCACGCAAGACCTCGGAGTGGAAGCCCTCCGCGCCTGACCTCTAAACTGCAGCTATACTGGCATCGGGGGCGAAAGGGGTCCGGTGACCTTCCCGGCCTTCAAAGCCGGCGATTCGGCCCTTCGCGGGTCGAATGGTGGATTCGACTTCCACACGCCTCCGCCAGATCGGAAAAAAAGAAGAAGCAAAGAGGCAAAGAGGCAAAGAGGCAAAGAGGAAGAACGGACCCACCCTTTGCAAAAACCGCAAAGGGCAGGCCACCCCCAAGCCTTATACTGTAATTTCTTATGAAACTTAGGAGATGCACCGCTATTCAGAAGGATGGTTATCCGCCGGGAGGGCTAGCACGCGGGGCCGGGAGGCTCGTTGTCTTTGCGACTATGGCGGCGCTGTCGTTTATGGGATTTGCTGCCACGATCCAGGCGCAGAGCGCGGCGGACGAGTACAAAGACGCGTCGGCTGCGTTTGATCGCGGGGAATTTGAGCAAGCCATTGCTTTGTATGAGCAGGCGCTGAAACTGCATCCGGATTCCGTGCCCATACGGACCGATCTTGGAGTAGCGCTGGTGCGGCTCGGCCGCTACACGGAAGCCATCAACAATTACGAGCAGGCGCTGAAGCACGATCCAGGGAATGCGGTCGTGCGTTTGGACCTGGCGTTGGCCTGGTACAAGCAGGCGGACTTCGCCAAAGCCGCCGAAGTGCTGGAAAGTTTGCGCAAGGATCACCCGGAAAATCGCCAGACATTGTACCTGCTTGCGGATTGCTATCTGCGGGTGGGCAGGGAAGCCGATGTGGTCGCGCTTTTGCAACCGGAATACGATGCCAACCATGGGGATCTTGCCGTGGATTATGCCTTGGGCACGGCGCTTCTCCGGCAGGGAAACATTCACCAGGGGGAAGCGGTGATTGACCCCATCCTGAAAGCCGGGGACACGCCTGAGGCGAACCTGCTGCTTGGCCAGGCACAATTTGCCGCCGATGACTTCAACGCTGCCGTGGCCACGCTCCATAAGACTGTAGATCAGAATCCCAACTTGCCGGAAGCATGGTCTCTGTATGGGCACGCGCTGCTGAACTCCGGCGCAGAGAATCTTGCCGACGCGAAGGCGGCGTTTCAGCATGCGCTGCAACTCGATCCCAACGATTACAATGCGAACCTTTTGCTAGGCAGTATCTTTCGGCGCGAAGGCGATTATCTGCAAGCGATGCCATACGAGGAACATGCACTGCGCTTGCGCCCGGCCTCACCGGAGGCGCAATTCCAGGTTGCTGCGCTTCACGTGGCCCTCGATAAGCAGGAGGATGCGCGCAAGGAATTTGAACAGTTGGAGCACGATTATCCGGAGTTCCTGGAGGTTCACGTACAACTGGCGGCGTTATACGCCAAGATGGGTCAGCCGAAAGACAGCCAGCGTGAGCGCGAGATCGTTCAGAAGCTCAATGAGAAGGCGCGCGAGACGGAGCTAAAGCCAAGGCCCTAAAGATTATTTTGGCTCAACAACCTTTACGATTTGGCTGGCCTGCACGTTTTTGAGTGTCTGGACTGTCCCGGAAGGCCAGCGAATCTCAATCTCATCCGCGACCTTTGCGGTGCCCAGGCCAAAATGCACCGGTCCAGCACTGCTGGAGGCATATCCCGATGCCGTTGTATAGTGGGTGTACTGCGTTTGTCCACCGGCCACAAGCCGGATCTTGGCCCCGATGCCATCACGATTGCTTTTGGTGCCTTGCAGCTTCAACTCCAGCCAGTGATTGTCGCCGGGGCTATTGTTAATCCAGATCTCTGCTGGTGCGCTGAGGGCCGTCACTACCAGGTCGAGTTTTCCGTCGTGATTGAAGTCACCGTAAGCCGAGCCGCGATGGCGTTTCGGAGGCTGCGCCGTGAATCCCGCTTCCTCCGTTAATGCCGCCCACTTGCCCCCCGGTAAATTGCGGAACACCGTGTTGGGCTGAGCGATGTGGTGGCGGCCTTCCATCGCGGGAGACTGCACGTCGCCGCGGCTCACAAAAATGTCTTTCCACCCATCGTTGTCAAAATCGGCGATGTTTGGGCTGTAACCCGACATGGGATTGCTCAGAAGCGCCATTCCGGATTTGGCGGTGATCTCCTCGAACGAACCCTTGCCATTGTTCTCGTAAAGCGGAAACGTCTCCGTGTCCAAGGCGACCAGGGAAATATCGGGCCAGCCGTCATTATTGATATCCCGGAAATCCACGCCCATTCCCGAAATCAGGTTGCCATGTTCAGGCAGCGCCACGCCGGCCTCGAAAGCCACTTCTTCAAACTTGGCATTGCCCTTGTTGTGAAAGAGCGAATTGAAAAGCTTATCGTTGGTGACGAAAATATCCGGGAGGCCGTCACCATCGTAATCGGCAATCCCGACGCCCATTCCTTTGCCGGGGTGCGCGCGAATCCCGGATTCCGCGGAGATATCCACGAACTTCCCGTTGCCCTTATTCAGAAAGAGCTGGTTGGCCGTTTCCTTGTAGAATTTGGGATGGCAGTACTCCGGCTTGCCGTTGAAGCTGCACGGCGGTTCTTTGTTGACGTTCCAGCTCATGTAATTGACAACGAAAAGATCCAGCAAGCCGTCGTTGTTCACGTCCACCCAAGCCGCGCCGACGGACCACAGCGGGCCGTACTGCTTGTCCGGTTGCGCCAGGCCGGCTTTTTCCGTGACATCGGTGAACGTGCCGTCCCCATTGTTGTGGTACAGAGTGTTGCGATACACGCCGCTGACGAAGATGTCTTCGTAGCCGTCGTTGTCGTAATCGCCGATAGCCACGCCCACGTCGTAGCCTGTGCCGGCCAGGCCCGCCTGTTCGGTTACGTCCGTGAACGTTCCATCGCCATTGTTGCGGAATAATTTGTTGGAATATTTGGGCGAGTCTTTTTTCAGCGTGGTGATGTCCGCACCATTGGTAAAGAAAATGTCCAGGTTTCCGTCGTTGTTATAGTCAAATACGGCCACCCCTCCCGCCATGCTTTCCGGTGCGTGCCGTTGTGGCGTCTCGCAACTGTCCAAGGAAAACGGAATGGGCTGGAAAGAAAAATGAATGGGAGCCTTGGCAGGTTCTTGGGACCGGACCGGTGGCAAATCAAGCCCCGTGGCCGCGCAAATGGCCAGCAAGGCGCAAAAGACAATTGGAATCAGGACTCTTCTGATGGGAAATTCTCCTGAACTAGGGTTCCTTCGGGGATTCCGGACGATTGAGTTTTTCAATCTCCTCCTTCTCCCGCTTGGCGTCCTCTTTTCTGCCGGCGCTGGTATAAGCCCGCAGCAAATCCCAATGTGTCCTCACGGAGTCCGGCGACTGTTTCCGCGCCGTTTCCAGCTCTTCCACTCCCTTTGTGGTCTCTCCCATGCCCACCAAAGTTTCCCCTAGAACCATGTGTGCCTGTGCGTTGTCCGGCACCAGCTTGATGGCTTCCTGCGCTAACTGCAGCCCTTCCCCAAATTTTTGCTCCTTGATGTATTCCTCCGCGATGCGGAGCCGAGCTCCCACATGAGACGGCGAGATTTCCAGTTCCCGGCGCATCTCGCGGATTCCATCGTCAGGACGAACGCCCATCAAAAACACGCCATATAGAAAATGCACCCCGGGATCGTTCGGATAGCGCGCTACCATTTCGCTAAACATTTTTTCGGTTTCATCCGCGTGGCCGCTTTCAATGGCCAGTGAACCCTGGCCAGCGAGGCGGACCATTTCCCGGCGATCCGGGGGTATCTCCGACGGGAGTAACGGCAAGCGCAGAGCAGCCAGTCCAAGCGGTTCCACCAGAAGGTCGGGCTTCGGCTGATCTCCCGATTTTGCCACGCTGAAAAGAAGGCTCATGCTGTCATCGTACTGCTCAAAGCGTGTCAGCAGCACAGAAGTAAAGTAGAACACCGACTGCGCCAACTCTTTTCGCCCTTCCCAACCTTGTCGCATGGCGTGTTTCAGGTGATCCAGGGCCCGTGAGTATTCACGCGTCTGATATTCGCTCATTCCCAGCAAAGCCCATCCGGGCCCGGCCGTCGGTTCGAGAGCCACGAAGCGGCGCAGCGAATCTCGCGATTCCGAGTAGCGCTCTTTTTGATACAGCAGCGTGCTCAGATACCAAAGCCCTTCCTTCCATTCCGGCCGCAGCTGCAGTCCCTGCTGGTACAGATCTATGGCATCGTCATCGCGATCCGCCTCGCGCGCTTGATTCGCTGCTTTTGCGATCTCTTCAAAGCTTTTGGGCTTCAGCGTCGCGTGCGTGGATTCGCTCTGGCTGCCCGAGGAATTCTGCGCCGGCGTAGCCGCCTGATGAGGCGAAACCAGAAATGAGAGAACAAGTAGGGGCAGGCCGTAGATCATGGTTTTGCCTGCTCCGGATGCTTAGGTGGTTCGATTTTCTTTTCTATGGGAGCGAGGGATTCTTCTTTGTCCTTCAGCGCCAAAAATGCCTGCGCTTCGTGTTTGGCTTCCTGCAGGCGGCCCAGGCGCTGGTAGGTATTCGCAAGCGCGGAGCGCACCGCCGAACTTTCTGGAGCAAGCTCTTTCGCCAATTCCAGTTCATGAGCCGCTTCGGGAAGGCGCTCGCTGGCCAGCAGAGCCTTTCCAAAGGCAAGGTGGGCCCTGGCATTGTTGGGCTCGAGAGCGACGGTGTGCTCGGCTACAGGTAAGGCTTCCTCCGGTTTATAGTTTTCCAGTTCAGCGAGAGCCAACTCCACCATTGCGGGAACGTGCTGCGGGGAAATCTGCAGTTCTTTGCGGTACTCTTGCGCTGCTTCAGGAAATCTTCTCTGAAAGCCGAAGAGAGTGCCCAAAAAGAAATGGACATTCGCCTCTCCGCCGTACCGCATGCCCAGTCTTTGGGCATATTCATCGCTTCTCTGGAGATCCTGGCGGGCGTAGTAGAGTGCAGCCTGACCCGCGTACCAGACCATCTCACGTTTCGCAGGAGGATAGTCTTCGGGAAGATTTGCCATGCGCAGTGAAGCCAGACCCATAGCCTCTGACAGTGCCGGGGTGTCGCCCAGCTTGCGAGCCTTAGCCGACAGCAAGTAGAGGGATTGGGTGAATCGCCCTTCCCGCGTTAGCAAGAGGGCCCAATGAAAGCCCGCTACATCAATCAGCGCATCGTTGCCGGGAGAACCCACCTTGGCCCAGGCCTGGAAGTTTTTCAGAGACCCTACATAATCGTGTGTCTCGTACTCGCAGAGCGCCAAAAACGCGTAGCCCGGCCCAGGCTTTGGCGCCGTGGCAACAAAGCGCCTGAAGGCATCCTGTGCTTCAGGAAAGCGATCCTGTTCGTAGAGCAAGCTTCCCATGGACCACCAACCCTCGCTCCACCTAGGGCGAAGCTGCACGCCCTTGGAATACAAGGCTAACGCTTCATTCAAATGGTCGGCAGAACGCGCGGCTTCCGCTTGTTTTGCGAGCTGCTCAAAACCGTTCGATTGGGAAGCTTGGGGATTCGCTTGGGCCGTTAGGAGCAACACCAGGAGGGAAGGAAACACTAGCATAGTTAAAATATACATGGGGTGGCCCTTTCGGACCACCCCATGGCTAATTGACGTTAAGTTAGAAGGAATACTTGATGCCCAACTCAAGTACGCGGCCACCAGACTTATAGTCAGCTTGGCCAAACGTAGTTCCAGGCTCGGTTTGTCCGTTTGGTAGAGGGGTATTCGTGGTGACCTGTCCAGCAGCGTTGTAGTTGAGTTTGAGGTTTGGGTCACCGCTCACGAATGAGGTCAGAGCGTGGTTGAGCGGGTTGAAGGCCGACAAGCGTAATTGCAGATTCTGACGTTCCTTGATCTTGAAGTTTTTCATCACGGAAAGGTCAGTGTTCCAGAACATGGGGCCTGGCATATAGGGCATTCCCGCGTCACCCAGTTGGCCCACCTTCGGCTCCGCAAAACAATTTGGGTTCAGGTAGTAACCAGGCTGCAGGTGGGAGGTTGGATTGCAAGTGAGTACCGGGAACAACGTAATATCCGTCGTACCGTACAAGTGGGCGGAGTCGATGTTCGATCCAGCCGTTGTAAAACCAAACGTGTTGGTGGCGTTTCCGGAGTTGATGATCTGGAGGCCGCTCTCTACCTGCGTGATTCCAGAAATCTGCCAGCCGCTGGCAGCCCCGCGGACGAACGCATTGCCGCCCTTGTTATTGGGCAGATTGAAGACATAAGACACGCTGAAGGCTTGGGCGCGATTGAACGGCGATACACCGTAGGACCAGGCTTGGCCGAAATCAGGCATCGCGTTGTTGAGGTCGCCATTGGCGGTGGACATTTGCTTAGACCATGTGTAGTTAGCCTGCAAGGTCAAGAACCCATAGGCTCTGTGGAGAGATGCTTGCAGCGCGTCGTACCGGCCATAGCCGGCAGTCTGAGCCTCGTTTACGGCGGTGTAACTCGACCACGGCCGATACAGTTGTTGGCATGCCTGCGCTTCAATGCTGCAGGTTACCCCGGTGCTCGCTGGAGCGTTGAACATGGCCCCGTACGGGATCGCGTCGTAGTTAAGTTGGTATTGGAGATCCTTGCTTTGATTCCCAACATAGGAAACTTCCAGTCGGAATTTATCAGGCAGAACTTGATCGATGTTGACGCTGTAGGCGTAAACGACCGGTTGCTCAGTGTCATCCGGGTTCAAAGTCGATACGGATTTCAGACCTGGACCGAGTCCCGTAAGACCGTTGAACGGCGGTGGTGATTGTTTGTAGTTGTCGATTGTTTCCCAAGTCAGGCAAGCGGGGTCGTTTTCATTGCAGGACCATCCCACGGAACCCAGAGCCGTATCCGCAGGTGCGGTGTAGTTATTACTCTGCAGAGAATCGTAGGAGCGATACATGCCCCAGCCGCCACGCAAGACGGTGTGCCCATTGCCGAAGATGTCAAAGGCACCGTCAATGCGCGGAGAATAGAACAGGAATCGACTGGGTGAACCTGACAGCGGCACCGAACCCTGGATGGCGTGCCAGGAGACGCCGGTGTTGGCATCCGGGCCGGAACCCTGAATGTAATCATTTGGATAGAAGGCCGCCAGACCAACTCCATCATTCGAGTAGGGCTTGGCGTAGTGTTCAAAACGCATTCCGTAGGTAAGGGTAACGCGACGTGTGACTTTCCAGCTATCCAGGGCGTAGAAGGCGGCGATGTTTTGCGAAATGTTAGTTGGAGGAGGAAGCGCCTGCTCGTAATAGGACTGGCCGATGCCCATCAAAATATCGGCGTAGGTATTGCCCGTGGGAGAGCCCCACGGAGAATAGCCCATGACCCCCATATATTGGCCCCAATTGTCCTGGGTGTTGTAGACGTGTTCATAGTAGAAGCCGAACTTGGTCGTGTGCGTACCGACTACCTTGGTCAGGTTTTCGGCTACGCTGGGGATGCCCTTGTAGCAGATCATCGTGGGGTGATAGTCGTAACCTATGCTACCCAGATCCGGAATCGTCGAACTCCAGTCCAGGACCGCGGGCATCTCCGCGTTGCCATAGATCCCGTTGAGCGGATAACCTGCAGCCGATTTCAGGAACCTGGCTGGATCAGCAGGTGCGTTCGGGAAGTTGATTTTGGTATAGCCAAAGCGGGTCTCACTGGTCAGCGTTGGGGAAAAGACATGAATAAGGCTGGCCGTGGTGAAGTCCGAGGCGTTATTGCCGTCAACAACGCTGGGCGTGGGTACCCCGGGTGTAGCCGGGCCTTGCCATTGGCCGGTGGGGAACTGGGCGGTTTCCCGTTGCCGGCTCCAGGAGCCGTAGAGCTTGGTGTTCTGTGTGATGTCCCAATCAAGGCGTGCGAGGTTCTGATAGGAGTCCATGGGCGCTTCGAATGATTGTACGTAATCGAAGCCTTGGTGCGTCTTGGGGTCCACGTTCGGAGCTGGTACGTAGGCCTCCAATAGAATCTGCGCTGCTGGAGAAATGCAAGCCTGCGAGAGCACGCCGCCAACAATGGTGCAACCGGCCGCGGCTCTCAGGTCAAATCCCGGATACGAGCCTGGTGTCGGCGCTGTGGGGACGGAGGCGGTTGCAAACGGCGCGCCAGAAACGGGCGAGGTCACATAAGAACTGAAGTCTCCCGTCTTGATCATCTGTTGGGTGGGAACAAAGGCACGGTCGACACCGCCGTTGAGGGTCTGGTGATAATCCTCGAAGCCGTCGAAGAAGAACAGCTTCTGGCGGCTCTTGTTGAACCCAGTTTTCGGAATAATCACGGGGCCGCCGATATTGAAGCCTGGATAATAATAGTATGCGTCGGGCTTAGGTGTTCCGAGTTCTTTGTAGTAATGATCCTCGGCGTTCAGGGCTTCATTGCGCGCGTACATATAGGCGGAACCGTGGAAATCGCTGCCACCTCCCTTGGTCACGGTATTCACAACCACCGGCCCTTGGGCGTTCTCGGCACTGAAATTGGAAGTGAGCACATGAACTTCCGAAATCATTTCCGGATTCGGGTTCACAGGTGTTGCGTTCCCCTGCGCACCCGGGTCGAAGGTGTTTTGGCCGTCCTGTGTAATGTTGACGTTTTGCCCGTTAATGTTCACTCCTGACAAGCCGCCGCCATTGTTTCCGCCGACTGCGAAACCGTTGATACCCACAACGGCGCCGCTGTAGTTGGACTTATTGAGGCCCAAAGAATTGGGGGCCAATAAAGCTCCCGGCAAAATCTTAAGAAATTCCGTGGCGTTGCGGCCTTCCAGAGAGAGGTCCTCCAAATCCTTTTGCGAAATCAAGGCGGACTTATCTCCCGAGTCTTGCACCGCGATGTCCATGGTGGTGGATTCCACCACGACGGAGTCGCTGACCGCGCCAACCTTCAAATCAATCCTAATGGTGCGGCTATCGCTTCCGTTCAGCGTGATGCCTTTCCCGCGCCACGCTTGAAAGCCCGTTTTCACAACGGAAACATCATAGGTGCCGGCAGGAAGCGTCGGCACACTGAAGAATCCGTCGTCATTCGTCACCGTGTCGCGCGTGTCGGTGGACAGCGCGCTTTTCACCGTGACTTTTGCTCCGCTTACCGCCGCGCCACTCGGATCGCGTACTTCGCCGCTCAACGTGGCGAACTGCGACTGCGCCGAGGCCACCGGCTGTAACAAAAGAAACGCGGCTAAGATCATTGCAAGAACGGCAACGCTCCGCCGCGCGGTCAAGCAACGTACAAATGTAGAAACATAATTAGGCACTGAAGCACCCCCGCTTCAAATTCGAGATTCCCAACCAAACACCCGATTTGTGAATGGACCTGAAAGAGCCGCTAAAGACGAGGAGCGAACTGCTTCTAAAATCGATATTGCAATGTAATCGCTTACGGCC
Source organism: Candidatus Acidiferrales bacterium (assembly GCA_963702915.1). Lineage (GTDB taxonomy): Bacteria > Acidobacteriota > Terriglobia > Acidiferrales > UBA7541 > Acidiferrum. The sequence continues at coordinate 1,848,161 of OY969770.1, read as the reverse complement.
CTAATACTTCTCTACTACGCCTGTCGAGCGTGGCTGTCAAGGGGTCTTTTTGGGAATCCGATGTTAAATATCGTTTTTTTGGCGGCAAACTGTAGAGCGGGGACTTTGGCAAGGACGCCAAAAGTAGACAAGTATGGTCGTAGTTCTGGGCTTGGTCCTTGCCATTTCGTTGGGCGCTGGCCACGCTGCAAGCGATCCCCATGGTTTCCTGTATTTAACTTACAGAAACTAAATAGTTTATTAATAGTCAACGGACCAGTCCCCGGTGCTGGCCAAGGGGCCAATCGGAGAAAAACGCCACTTGTTATCGTTTACAGTGGGCTTCCGATCGGCTTAAGGGGTACCCGTACTCGCCAGCCGGAATGCAAGTTGGCCACAGCGGCCTGCCGATTGGTAGTCGCCTGCATTCTCCCCTCTTAATCTGCTAAACTCGTCGCTTCCCCATGCTGCGATTGCCATTTTTCCTTGGCGGTGTGCTCGCATTTCTGCTTTGTCAATCCCCATCCGCAGAATCTTTGCCCCAGACGGCCGCCGCGGGGCCGACTTCCACCCAACGAGATGCGACTCCGGCGGCGCCGCAAGATCCCAAGCGTGACAGTCCTGCCGCGCCTCCGGATAAGAAATCCCGTCTCCACTTTCGCGATGTTTCTTCGCAGGTTGGAATCACCACGGTGCCACACACGCGCCTGGACCGGCACTATGTTCTCGATACCATGGCGGGTGGCGGCGTGGCTCTGTTCGATTGTGACAATGACGGCAAGCTGGACATCGCTGTCATCAACGACTCCACGATTGAACAGTATTTGCAAGGCGGCGATTTGATGGTCAGGCTGTATCACCAGGACTCGAATTCACCCACCTTGCACTTCACAGACATCACGGAATCCGCGGGACTAACTACAAAAGGCTACGGCATGGCCATTGCCGTGGGCGATTACGACAATGATGGCCTGCCTGATTTATATATCACTGGCTACGGCCACAACGTTCTGTACCATAATCTGGGCAACTGTAAATTCGAGGATGTCACGAAAAAAGCGGGGCTCGAGGTGGGCGGCTTCAGCACAGGGGCTGCCTGGGCCGATTACGACCGCGACGGACTTCTGGACCTTTTCGTCGCGCGCTACGTGAAGACCGACCCACGGCATCTTCCCGACCCCGCGAAATCTCGCGGTTACAAAGGCGTGCTCGTGGAACTGCCGGACACGATGGAAGGCGAGACGGATTTCCTTTTCCGTAACCGTGGCGACGGCACTTTTGATGATGTCTCCGTCAAGGCTGGCGTGAATGATCCCCACAAACAACACGGGATGGGAGTCGTCTGGGGCGATTATGACAACGATGGATGGCCCGATCTCTACGTGACCAATGACACCGGCTGGAACTACCTTTACCTCAATAATCATGACGGGACGTTTGAAGACGTGGGAATTCCTTCCGGGGCCGGCCTTGGCCCCTTTGGCCAATTTAATGGGAACATGGCGGCCAGTTTTGGGGATTTCGATCGCGACGGCAAACTTGACCTTATCGTAACGCGCTTTGGTAATCAGCCCGCCAGCCTGTATTGGAACCGCGGCGACTTCTTCACCGACATTGCCGTCACGGCGAAAATCGCACGACCCACCTTTGCTCCCGTGAAATGGGGCACGGGGTTCGGCGATTTCGATAATGACGGCTGGCCGGACATCCTCATCGCCAACGGCAATTTCACCTCTTTGATGGATACGATTTCAGGCGAAGCGCGGTTCGCGGAGCCTATGCAACTCTTTCGTAGTCAGGGCGACCGCACGTTTGAGGAGATCGCCGATTCGGCAGGCCTCAATGACGGGCCACTTCTCTCCCGGAGGGGCACCGCTTTCGGCGACATCAATAACGATGGCAATTTGGACGTGGTGGTGTTCAACGTGGCCGCTCCGCCCTCCGTCTTTCTGAATGAGACGGCGAACGGCAATCATCGCGTCCTGTTCCGCCTGATTGGCACAAAGAGCAACGCCATGGCGATTGGGGCGCGCGTTCGCGTCACTACACCCAAAATGTCACAGATCGATGAAGTGCACGGAGGCGGCAGCTACAATTCCTCCGATGACACGCGTCTCCATTTCGGGCTGGGTAGCGATGCCGTTATGGACAAAGTGGAAGTCTTCTGGCCCAGCGGCTTGCACCAGGAATTTGCGAACGTCGCGGCGGACGCCATCTATGAGATCAAGGAAGGCCAGACCATCCGGAAAATCATGGCTTTACCGGCACCTTGAACGCGCCTGGCTAGAAATCTGCTGAATTGGGCGAATGCGCTTTACCCTCGGGGACAAAACCAGACTTGTGCCCGTCCGGCCAGTGTCCTTTGTGATGCCAGCCCTTGCGACTGACTCGGTAAGTGCTTACGATTTCTTCTACAGGCGAAGGCTACGCTCCTTGTGCCCTAAACTCTCAGGCTTCCCTTCGCGACTCTCGTTACTGGCATTTCGCTCGAAGTATCGACAGCACATGCCGTATCGCTCGCCCGGTGCGAAGAGCGGCAGAGGGGGCACCTTGAAACTCTGGAACCGTTCCCAAGCACTTACAGGTCTTGTTGTAGTTTTCGCTTTTGGAAGATTGCTATCAGGTTGCGGAGGCTCTGGTGGTGGTGGCACTGGCGGAGGAGGCGGTGGAGTGCAAATCCCAGCTGCGCCCACTGGGGTTATCGCAACGCCAGGAAACGCACAAGTGGTGCTCACGTGGGGCGAAGTTAGCAGCGGTCTGTCACCCGCACCAACTTTCCGCGTAAAGCGCTCTACGACCTCCGGTGGCCCGTACACACAGGTTGGTGCACCCACAGCCACAACTTACACCGACACGGGCCTGACCAATGGGACAACATACTACTACGTGGTGTCCGCGGTGAACTCCGCAGGTGAAAGCGCGAACTCTTCGGAAGTGACTGCAACCCCTGTCGCGCCGCCTGCCGCGCCAACTGGCGTTTCCGCGACACCGGGGAATGCCCAAGTGGTAGTTGCGTGGACCGCGTCCACCGGCGCGACTGGCTATCACGTGAAGCGTGGCGCGACCAGCGGAGGTCCCTACACGCAAGTGGGCGCACCCACGGCTTCGCCGTACACAGACACCGGCTTAACGAACGGCACACCTTATTATTAGGTTGTGACGGCATTCAACGCCGGCGGCGAGAGCGCGAACTCGACTCAAGTCACGGCAACTCCGCTTGCAACGGCATCGGTCACTGTATCTATCGACACGCTGAGCAATCGCCACCCCATCAGCCCGTATGTTTACGGTGGGGCTTATCCGCAAGACGCCGCTCATATCACGGACAGTGGTATGACCGTGGTGCGCTGGGGCGGCGATGCGACTTCGCGCTATAACTGGCAAACGCAAACCTACAACGCCGGAAACGATTATTACTACAGCGATTATTTGATCGGCGAGATCGGCGACAGCAGCTCCACGCGGTTCATTACTGACGTGATCAATGCGGGAAGCAGTCCCCTGATGACGTTCGTAATGCTGGATTGGGTTTCCAGCGCCACTCAGGCAAATGACGGAGGCCAGGTCCACAGTTTTTCGGTTGCAAAATATGGGGCTCAGTGCGCCACCGATCCCTACGATTCGGACGCGGGCGATGGCATTTTGCCGGGGGCCAATTGCCTTTCGAGCACCAATTACGTGGCGGGCAATAATCCCAACGATGCCAATGTGCCCCTCGTGGATGATTCAACGTCCACTTGTCCTTCCAACGCGACCAGCCCCTGTACTCTCTATCGCAGCGATTGGGCCGCCGCGCTGGCGACCGCGTTCGGCTCCGCGCCGCATTTCTACAATATGGACAATGAACCGGAAATCTGGGGCAGCACGCACCGTGATATTCACCCCACCCCTTCGGCTTACGAAGAACTACGCGACACTTACATCCACGTTGCTTCCGAGTTGAAGACTTGGGATCCCGCCGCGATTCGTCTTGGACCCATCACCTGCTGCTGGTGGTTTTACTGGAATGGCGCCAACAGCGCTGACAAACCCAATCATGCCAGCCAGGATTTTCTGCCCTGGTGGGTGAATGAAGTGTATTGGCGCGACCAAATCAGTGGGGTGCCCTCGGTGGAAGTCTTCGACGTGCATGCTTATCCGGACTCGCCCGACACCTCGACTTACACTCAAGCGCAGAAACAAGCCCTGGCCGTGCGCATCTACCGCGATTATTGGGATCCCACCTACACCAGCGAATCAGGCGGCATCAATCAGATATGGACCACGCAAATCCAGCCCAATCACGCCATTCCTTTCCGCATTCCGCGGCTGCGCGCCATCTACAATTCCACATATCCGGAGATCAACAAGATGAGCATTACGGAGTGGAGCGCTCCGTTTGCCGGCGAATCCGATTTCTCCACTGCCATCGGCGATGCGGACGCTTACGGCATTCTTGGGCGAGAGCGCGTGTACCTAGCGTCACGTTGGGGAGCGCCGGTTCCCGCGAATCCCAACTATCAGGCCCTGAAGCTCTACGCCAATTACGATGGCGCTCATCACATGTTTGGGACGACATCCGTCTCCGCCACGCACAACGCCGACCCGAATCTGTTTAGCGTTTATGCGGCGCTGGGCAAGGGTGGCTCGCCGCTGACCATCATGGTGCTGAACAAAGATCCGGGAAATTCCGCCGTGGTGAATTTCCAGATCAATAATTTTAGCGGAACTTCGTGCACGACTTACACGCTTTCACAGTCTTCCCCCAACGCGATTGTGAGCTCGTCCTGCCAGGCGAGCGGTTCGATGACGTTTGCACCTTATACGGTGTCGCTGCTGGTGTTTACCGGAGCGCAGGGCTCCGTTCCCGCGGCGGAATGGGACCTCAATCCGGATACGACCATGGTTCCGGCGGGCGGCACGGTGACGCTGCATCCCGTAATCACGAGCGGCATTTCCGGCCCCACCATCAAGCTCGCGGCTGCCTCGTTTGATTCCGGAGGCGGCACGATGAGCATTACCAGTCCAAATGTCACACAGGCAGAGTCTGCCGCGATCACCGTGACCGCGGGCACGACCCCGGGCTTCTATCATTACACGGTCGTTGGCATTGACAGCTCAAACGTGATTCAACAGCAGGGCGGCTGGATCATAGTGGGTAATCCTCCGGCGACATTCACAAAAACAGGCGACCTGCAAACGAGCGGAGTGAGTACGACACTCACGCTTTCCGTGACGTTCAATCCTGGCTCGTCCGAGGGAACGACTCCCAACTCGCCCACCGCCGGAGGCGCCACGATTCGTTTCACAACGGATTCTGGAACCCTTTCGGGTGGAACTACTGGCAACGCCACCACGCAGTTGGTCACCACGAATTCTTCCGGCGTGGCGACTGTCACTCTCACGCTTCCGGCCACCGCCGGGCCAGTCAATGTGACTGCGGAAGGGCCTTATCAATTGGGGCATCCTATCGCTAAATTCAGCGAAACGGCCAACTGAGCAGGAACGCTGCTGCGAGTTGCTGCCGCTTCCGTCAGACTAGAGCTTAAGAAAAGTCAAAGAGAAGAGCGGACCCACCCTTTGCGAAACCGCAAAGGGTGGGGCACCCTATTGCATTTGCGGGTTAAGATATGGCACTGAGGGAACAGCCGTGCGCAAGCAAGCGAAGGAGCTTGATCAAATGGAAATCACTACAAAGTGGACACGCCGAGGATTTATGGGAGGGATCAGCGCTTTTGCTGCGGCGCTGTTGAATGCCAAGAGATTGCTGGCAAGCCCGGGCGGCACGGCCGCCGAAGATGCCAGCATCACGGGGTTTGGGCACACTGGCAACGTGTATGAGGAACTGGGTGTCACTACGTTGATCAACGGGCAAGGTACGATGACGATGCTTGGCGGCTCGCTGATGCGGCCGGAAGTGGAAGCGGTGATGGCCATGGCCGGGCGGCACTTTGTGAGTATCCCGGAGCTCGAGGTGGCCGCCGGAAAACGCATTGCGAAAATGCTGAATCTGCCGGAAGGGTACAGCGCCATCGTCACCTCCGGGGCCGCGGCCGCGATGCAATCGGGGCTTTCTGGAATCCTGACGGGAGACAATCCAAAATTCATCCTGCAATTGCCGGATCTGAACGGGATGAAATCCGAAGTGATCATCCAGAAGTCACATCGCAACCCGTTTGACCACCAACTGCGGTCCACGGGAGTGAAGTTGATTGAGGTGGAGACGCGAGAAGATTTGAAGAAGGCCATCAATGCGAAGACGGCGATGATGCATTTCACCAATTTTGCCAACGCGGCGGGGCAAATCAAAGTTGACGAATGGCCGCGGCTTGCGAAGGAGTACAACATTCCCACGTTTATTGACGCGGCGGCGGATACTCCGCCGGTTTCGCATCTTTGGGATTATGTGACGATGGGATATGACCTGATCGCTTTCAGCGGCGGGAAAGCGATTCGCGGGCCGCAGTGCGCGGGGCTCTTGCTGGGACGCAAGGACCTGGTTGCTTACGCGCTGTTGAACAACAGCCCCTACGAGGACACATTGGGGCGAAGCCAAAAAGTAGGCAAGGAAGAGATCGTGGGGATGGTGAAGGCGCTGGAGAGTTATCTGAAGGAAGACCACGAAGCGCTGAACCGAGAATGGCAGCGGCGATTGGAAGTGATTGTTGCAGAGGTCAGCAAAGTTCGTGGCGTGACGACCACCTATTGGACTCCCGACGTGGCCAACCACGTACCTCATCTGGATATTGCTTGGGACAAGCAACACATCGCGGTGACTCCCGAAGAGGTGGTCACAGCTTTGCGCGCGGGCAAGCCTGCGATTGTGGTTGCCAGCGACGAACATCTGGGAGTGATTACGATGAAGTCGTTTATGCTGCAGCCGGGAGAGGAAAGAATTATCGCGGAGAGGCTTTCGGCGTATCTCAGGGCGCACTCGTCATAGCAAAACGCACATGAGCGGTGCAAGCCCGGCCTAGTTAGAAAGGCGGCTGCAACTTCCAAGGAGTATGAGCGGACCCATCCTGTGAACCCGCAAAGGGCAGGCCACCCGGCGTTAGCTGTGATAGAGCGCTCGCTATTCTATATCCATATCAGTATAATGGTTCCATGAAGCCGGTGGCATTTTGTGGAGACTCGCTGAACCGCTTGCGTCAGTTTCCGGAGAGTGCGAGACATGATGCGGGATACCAGCTTGAATTGGTGCAACGAGGCGAACAACCAAAGGATTTCAGGCCTATGCCGGCTATAGGTAAAGGAGTGGAAGAGTTGAGAGTCTGGGACGACGCGGGCACGTACCGGGTCATTTACACCGCGCGGCTCGCCGATGCGGTCTATGTACTTCACGCATTCCAGAAGAAAACTCGAGCGACTTCCCGGAGAGACATTGAGATTGCCAAGCAGCGGTTCAACGAATTGATGAGGGAGCACAAATGAACCACACCAAAACGTATGCGAGCGTCTGGGACGCCATAGCCGACACACCCGAACAGGCCGCCAACCTGCGTGCCAGGGCAGAACTCATGCGCAAGATCGCAGCGATCGTAAAGGAAAGCGGATGGACACAGACGGAGGCGGCTGCCCTGTGCGGAGTAACTCAGCCACGCATGAACGATCTTTTGCGGGGCAGGGTGTCCCGATTCTCGCTGGACGCACTGTTTAATATTGCCGCAGCGATGGGCCGCCGTGTGGCGGTTGAAATTGAGGTATCACCAGGCCGCCGCGTGTCACCTAAAAGGGGATCGCACCCGGTGCTTCGGAGGAGAAACGCAATGTCCCGATAGGGGTCTTGAAAGGTATTTACATAGATTAGCGCTCCCGAACGGACCGAAAGCCGAGCGGGACTAGTTGAGAGAGGCGGAGAGGCGGGAGAGATTTTGCTGGGCTTGGTGGAGGAGGCTGAGGGCGTCGGCTTGCAACGGGCCGTGGGGGGCGAGCTTCAGATAGTTTTGGGCGTCGGCGACGACGGCAGAGGAATTGTGCTGATGTTCGTGAATCCTGGCCAGTAGGACGTAGACGTCGGCTGCGCGGGGATCAAGCCTGACTGATTCCATGGTACTGCGCTCGGAGTCCGTAATACGACCGAGGGAAAACTGCACAAGTCCGAGACAGTATCGGCCCACGGGGGAATAGGGCATGACCTCGAGGCCTCTCTGAACGAGGGATTCGGCCTGATGGTACTCGGAGTGGCGATAAAGGATCATCGAGAGGCCGAAGATGGAAGGTGCAAAACCACCATTGCTGAGGTCGATGGATTTCTGAAAATTTTCAGCGGCGGCGTCCAGTTGACCGAGGCGGAAGAGCGCTAGAGCGAGGTTGTGGTAGGGACGATAGGTATCCGGAGCCAGTTGGATGGCCGAGCGGAAGTAGGGGAGGCTGGCCTCGAGATCTCCCTTAAGGAGGAGTTGTGTGCCTTTTTCAAAGGCGTGCGCGGCTTTGCGGGGCAGGGCGAGTTCCTGGACGGACACAACGGAATCGTTACGAGGAGTGGGAGCGATTGCGGATTTGCGCAAACGGATGACGAGAGGCGTGATGGCGGGAAGACTGGTGGTGAGCTGGAACAATTCGCAATTGGGGGCGGTGACGGTGATGGTATAGGTGGCGGAGGAGAGCTGGTCGAAACCGAAGTGGCCGGTGTCATCGGTGAGAGTGGAAATGGCGGTGCCGGTATCTGAGAGGTAGAGTTCGACATCAGCGTGAGGGACGGGGCGGTCGTCGCCCGAAAGAAGCACAGTGCCCGCGGCGGAAGGGGAGGCGATTAGAGGAGAAAGAGATTGCGAGAAACAGACCGGTGGTGAAGATAGAGCAAGTACGGCGAGCAGGAAAAAGAGGCCAACGATCTTCATTTTGCACCACCAGACAGAATCGGCAACTACTGAATTCATTGTGAGAAGGAAAGGGAGAGGGCGCGCGGAGGAATCGGCGGCCATGGTGGAGGAGTTAACTGAGCGGAGGGGCAGAGGGGTTAACTGCCCGAAGGGACAGTTGGGGAAAAGCGAAGGGAAATCGCGAGCCGGGGTCAGCTATGAGTGAGGATGCGGTGGACGATTTCGGCGTTTTCCCGGACTTCATCTTTGACCAAGGGGAACATGCCGACGTAGATGCCGTCGATCGGTTTGATGCTCTCGAAGGCCGTGCGGAAGGCTTGTTCCACGGCATCATCGGAAATTCGTCCAGCGGCCAAAATCTTGAAGGCGAAGCAGGGCTTTTTGGTTTGGCGCATCACCTTGTACATGCGCGGGGGATCGCTTTGCAGGTAGATGTCATGAGGCATTTCCATGATTTCGCCGTTGAGGACCCTTTTCCATTCGTCGATCGTGCGCGTACGGTTGTAGACGCAGCCGGCGTAAAAGTCGACGTCCCAGCCGTGCTCTTCCACGTAGGCGATGACTTCCGGTTTGTGAGTGCCGACGCCAACCATGATGCCCAGGTCGCGGACTTTCTTGCACCAATCTTTGACGGTATTCATTTTGCCTTCGCGGAAGGCCACGTCGACCACTTCACCCTGGCGCTGCATGGCTAATGGCTTGAGAGTTTTGGCGAGAGCAACGGTATCGTCGCTGGCGATGACCTGCATGATCAGGTGCATTTTGCCGCCTTCGGCTTGAAAGCGCGCCCAGTCCTTGGGGGCGGGGTCGAGATGGACGTAGTTGAAGGCATTGATGCCGAAGCGGTTGCACTGATGCATCACGTTGCAGACGCGGTCGGGCGTGTACCAATCTTTCATCGCAGCGCCGAAATTGTTGTTGTAATGGGCAAAGCCGCAGATGGGGTTGGCACCGAGAACCAAGCGGCTGATGTCCACGCCGAAAAACTTCATCTTGGGCACCTGAATGTCTTTGGTAGGCTTTGCCGGAGGAGTTTGTGGGGAGGGTTGCTCTGACCCCAGAGCCATTGTCTGGGCGTCGATGGCAGAGACAGCGCTGGACAGAGCGGTAGCCATAGCCGCGCTGGCGCGAAGGAAATCTCTTCTGGTGGTGTTTGACATGGGGTTTGCGTGCTCCGATCCAGCGTTGGGCTGAAAGAATAGAGGGCAAACACACAACCACATAAGCGACAACATGTGTGTTGGCTCGGCCTTCCGTTCATTGGCTTTAGCAGCGCAGAAAGGGGGCGTCTGTAACCGGCATCACCAGGGGGTGTGACAACACTTGTAATCGCAAGCTTACGCCCGGCCCGTTCTCGCAGGCCTCTGTCAAGCTGAGGGGGAGGCAGGTTTGGTGACGAGATAGTGATCGAGCGCTTCGAGAACGAGCTTCCTCATTTCCGGCAGCTCTTGATGGGCGGCATCAAACATCTGGATGCGGCAATCGGATTCCTGGCCATATTTGCGATAAAGGGGAAGCAGGTGATCACGAATCTTCTCGACGCCGGGCACGGGAGTCAGCGGGTCGCGCCGTCCATTCACGCTCAGGCGCGGGCGCGGGACGATCAGTTCGTTGATATCCGCCGACTGGAAGTGCTTCAGGAGAGATGGCACGTAGTAAAAAATCCCGTGCAGGCTGAGGGAGTGCGCCTTAATCAATTCTTCGTAATCCGTCAGGCAGCAGATGTCCACGCACAAACGAACGCGCGGATCGAGAGCCGCGAGCCACCAGGCTTTGGTTGAGCCCATGGACATTCCTAGAACGCCAATGCGCTGGGGATCCACTTCGGCACGGCTGGCGAGATAGTCGAGGGCGCGGAGCTCGTCAAACATCATCATGCCGAAGAGCACCTGCCCCTGCCACAGCATGAGCTTGAAGGCATCTTCCTCGCCGCGACTTCCGTCGACATCGTGCTGGCGCTCGCCGAAGCACCAGCTATCAATGGCCAGCGTTACAATGCCTTTCTCCGCGCACACAGGAGCGTAGGCGGGCTGCACATCCACGCCGTGCAGAAGTTGTTCCTTGCCGAGGCCGTACATCCCGGCGTGCCAGTGAATGTACAGGAGGCCGGGAGCAGGGGACTGGCGCTTGTCGGGGATCAGGAGAAGCGCGGGGACCGGCTCGATGCCGTTGAGATCGAGAGTGAGGCGTTGCAGCGTGTAGCCTTCGTGCTTTTCCGTGGTCAACAACTTTGGCTTTGCCGGCTGGCGCTGCCATGGCAGGTCACCCAGTAAACTCCAAAGTTCTTTTCGCCGGCGCTCCTGATAGGACGGGAACGAATCGCCTGTCTCAGGAAAAGGCGGCGCAGGTGAAAGAGTTTGTCCGGTTGTTCCCAAAGCTGCGGCGGCTGCGCCGCTTTGCACGAAATCGCGTCTGGTGATTGGCGCCATGATTGCTCCTGGTGGAGTTCTGATTGGGCCGAAGGTTTGTCCCGGCAGAGATCCTGAGTTCTTCTTATCACAGCCAGGAGCGAAGAGGCTGGATTTTTGGCATTTGCTAGTGTGCGGTCCGGTAAATAATCGAAAAAAGTGTTGCAGCTTCAGGGGCTGAAGCCTCCACCTCCTAAAGAGGAATAGCCGGAACTTCTGGGACACCAACTAGAGATCGAGCAACAGGTGGTGCACACCCAAGCCAGTGACCTGCAACACCGCGTATTGCGATTGCTCCACTGTTTCCGTGGAAGCCTTCACCGGCCGTCCATCCAGAATTGCTCCCGTTACGAAGTGTTCCTTTGGAAGGAGCACACGCAACTCAAACTCTTTTCCCGTGCCCGTGAACTCGAGCGAAATGCGGTGAAGGGAGGCATCGTGTTTGTAGCGGTAGCGACAGTAGCCGCCAGAAGCGGGATATTTCACGGTGACTTCTGCGGCCCGCACTCCTGCCGAGTCCCAGCGCGGCGAAATCCGAATGCGGCTGAAGGCCGTGCCGTTGTCCATCACCCCGGCCAATCCTTCCAAGAGCGCGTACGCTACGGCGGCGTTCCAGCCGTCGGGTATGCCACTCGAAAGGTCATCATACGGAGCGAAAAACACGGGCGCGCTGCACAGCGTCGCCGCCAGCACCATCCACTTTACGTCTCCCGCCGTAGCTGAAAATTCGAGCGCCGCAATCTCCTGCTCCGGATGGGGATTTTCAAACCCTGCGGCATAAACGCCGAACGCAGGGAGACCACGGCTCGATTTCTGCCACGCAAGACGCAATCGATCACGGACGCGGGGACCTTCCCGTGCATACTTGCTGTCACTTGGCTCCCACCAGGAGCCAATGTTTTTGTGGCCTTCGATGGACTCCGAATGCGACGCACCATCCGCATAGCGCAGAGTAAAAGTGCCGAAGGCTCCGGCTGTGGCAGACGCAGCATGCAACAGATAAACCGAAGCGGCTTTGGCATGCACCGGCAGGGAAGCTTTCTGAGTGTAACCATTGCTTTCGGACAGACCCAGGCACGAGCGGTGGCCATTATCAGCAGGCGAAATCACGTCAAACGGAATGCCCTGAAATTCCTGGACTCCCATAGGCAAATCCCTCAAGTCGTGGGCGGCGTCTCCTACCCAGCTTGGGATTCCCGGAGCGCCTGCAGCAATATCCGCGTTGGCCACATGGCGCAAGTCGAGCTTCTGAAAGGACCTCTTTGGCGTTTCGACACTGTTGCCGCGCAGAGTCACGGGCAGGTAACCACGGTAGCGATCGGCAATGGCCTTTTGCCGCCGCAGGATGTCTGCGCCGTACTCCTCGAAACCGTGCTCGAAGGCGCCGCGGGCCAGTTCGCCAGCGACACAAGAAAGCACGCCACCATTCACGTACTCCCAAACCAGTCCAGGCTCGTTGCTCGTGAAATCCTTAAAGAAAGGAGGATAGATTCCGTAAAATTCACCAGGTGAACCCGCTGGCATTTCTCGCCGGATACGCTGGTAGGTTTTCAAGATGGCCACGCACTTTTCGTGAGAGATGCCACGACTGAGCGAGTAGGCGTTTGACAAGGAGACCTGCCTGGCCATATCCACGCCGACGTCCGGCTTGTAATCCGGATTTTCCGCGATCCAGTGGGTGTAGAACTCGCCGTTCCACGCCAGCTTGTCGAGTCGTTCCTGAATCACATCCGCGAATGTCATGAACCCAGCGGACTCGGTTGCACGCCCCGCATACGACAGCATCTCCGCCAATCGGCGGCAGGCAGCGACGAGGTTGGTATTGTCGCCGTAGAAGACGCCGAATTCACTTTTCCCGAGGTAGACCACGAAGACGCAATCGGAACCAATCTTCTGCTGGTCGTCCGAAGTGTAATCCCAGGTATCAATACTGAATCCACGGTGCATGAGCTGATATTTTTGCGACCAGCGGTAGGGATTTTTCGTCACGAAGCGCAGCGCCTTGATCGCTCCGTCGAGTTTTGCCTTCATCCATTCATCATCGCCCGTGGCTTTCCACGTGTAATAGAGGGCCTCGATGTAATATTGCTCGACGTGGCTTTCCACCGGGGCGCGGCGCAACTGGCGGAATCCTCCTTCAATTTTTCGGACGAAATCGTCATAACCGAATTTCCAGTCGAAGTAGTTAGCCTCTGGCGTGGACGGATAGCAGTTTTCCCAGATCATGCCGTCTTCGCGCTGCGTTTCGGCGAAGAAGTCCACGGCATCCTTCAAATCCGGCCAGTAATACTTCATGCCCTTCATGATGAGCGTGTGGTCGAAAACCCAATTGGCAAAGAATTGGTAAACGCGATCCTTGTAGCGGATCACGTTCACCGGCGCTTCCTGGTTCCAATCCATCATCGTCCAGAGGATATCCGTGAGCAGCCCCTGATAGACGCCGCTCTCCTCGCGAATTTCGGTTTGGCAATCCACATGAAAAGGGAGGGACGCGAGCACCGCTCCGTTCGCGTCGAGCACACTTGCCGTGTGCACCCCCAGCGCCCCAGCTGCATGGAATACAAAGGGGTCGCGGGCACTTTCGCGGACGTAGGCATGGCCGGCGGCATCTTCCACGACGATGGTGCCGGCGGCCGCGCCGCGCAGTTGGATTTCATCGAGCGGACAAAAAGGAGTTTGCCGCGATGGCGCAATTTGCAATTTCGGGGCGACTCCGAACGTCAAATGCGGGCTTACCAGCGTCCCACCCGCCACTGCGGGAATCGCTTTTAAAACACTGCGACGGTCCATTTTCATCGGCGCCTCGACTTTTTTCACTTCTGGAGGATTGCATCAATTTTGCGACGGGCTCTCGCCTTGGACACTTTGCTGAGGTAGCCTTGATGCTTGCGAGCCATGGTACTCCCAGTTCGGCGAGTCCGCAGGCTGCTTTGGGTGTCCGTGATTATTGGATAAAATATATGTAACGCGAAGTATGTATGGGTGCGTCTAAAAAGAAGGGTCTGGCTCCCGCATGTTTTTTAGGTGTGCCTGCAGCTTTGCTTGTCGCTCCCACCACCGAAGGGGAACTTGAGGAGAGTTCGATGGGAACAGTTGATGTGAGCCGAGTCTGTCCAAAAACTTTGCGTTTAGCCGTTATGGTGATGGGTCTTTGCTGCTTGCTCGGCCTCGCAGCGTTTTCCGCGCGCGGCGGGCAGGGAACACCGGCAACTCCCGCGCCAAAGACGCCGCCGGTCATGGGCACGATTAAAGCCATCGCGGGCAACAGCGTTACGCTGACGACAGACGCAGGCACAGAAATCAAGGTACTCGTCCCGGCCGAAGCAAGACTCCTTCGCGTGCCGCCAGGCTCCAAAGATTTGAAGGAAGCCGCTCCGCTGCAATTTGCCGATTTGCAAGCAGGAGATCGCATTATGGTCCGCGGCAAGCCGGGCGATGAGGCGAATTCGCTGGTGGCCACGGCCGTTGTGGCCATGAAGAAAACCGATATTGCCGAAAAACAAGCGCACGAGCGGGAAGAATGGCAGCGACATGGCATTGGGGGGCTGGTACGCTCGGTGGACGCATCGAGCGGCGTGATTACGATTGGCACCACGACTGCCACGGGCAAGAAAGATGTTGCGGTTCAGACCGCTTCGACGACCATTCTCCGCCGCTACGCACCGGGCTCCGTGAAATTCGATGATGCCAAGTCCAGCACTCTTGCGGAAATTCATGCCGGTGATCAATTGCGGGCGCGTGGTTCGCGCAGCGCGGATGGCTCCGAATTCAAAGCGGATGAAATCGTCACGGGATCGTTCCGGAATATCGCGGGGACAATTGTGTCCATTGATACGGCAGGAAATTCGCTGACGATCAACGATGTGTTCACAAAGAAAAACGTCGAGGTGAAGTTGATCGCGGATTCGCAATTGCGCAAATTGCCGCAAGAGATGGCACAACGGATCGCCATGCGTTTAAAAGCGGCCTCTGCGGACGCCAATGGTGCTGCCGTTGGGGCAAAAGCGGCGTCCGCACCCGCAGCGCCTTCCGCAGCGCCTTCCCCGCGGGCTCAACAGGGAATGGGCGGAAGCGCAAGTGGGGGTTATGGTGGCGGAATGAATGGCGGGGGACGAACGGGCGGAGGCGGGGGCGATCTGCAGCAGATGCTCAGCCGTTTGCCGGCAAACTCGTTGGCGGATTTTCAGAAGGGCGATGCGGTGATGATTGTGGCGACTCCCGATCATGACGCGTCGAAAACGACCGCGGTAACCGTTTTGGGAGGGGTTGAGCCCATTCTGCAAGCATCACCGCAAGGGCAGGCAGCCTCGATTCTTACGCCGTGGAGTTTGAATAACGGCAACGCCGCCGACGCCGGCACTCCGTAATGCGCGGCAAGCACTAACAATGATTAGAAAGGGAAGAACACCCCGGATGATTTCTCGAAATTATAAAAACGCTAAACTTATCGCCTGCCTCGCGGGCCTCCTGTTTTTCTGCGCCGCTGTTGCTCTGGCTGCGCAAGCCCCCACCACGGGCGCAATTCGCGGCCAGGTCACCGATCCCTCGGGCGCTTCGGTTGCGGGAGCCACGGTGCTTTTGACGACACCAGCCGGCGCTTCCATGGACACTTTGACGAACAAGGATGGATTCTACGAATTCAAGGACCTTGCCCCGGGCGATTATGAGATCAAAGCGGTGGCCAAGGGATTTGCGCTGTTCGACAAGGGCGGGATCGCGCTTGCGGCTGGGCAAGCGCTCCGCGTAAATATTCCGTTGGCCCTGGAAGTACAGACGGAAAAGGTGGTTGTCACTGGCGCCACCGCACAACTGGACGTAAACCCTTCCAACAATGCCAACACCGTCGTTCTACAGGGACAGGACCTCGACGCCCTCTCGGACGACCCCGATGATTTGGAGGCGCAACTCCAGGCTCTCGCGGGACCCTCTGCCGGACCTAACGGCGGCCAGATGTACATTGACGGCTTCACCGCCGGACAACTGCCCCCGAAAGCTTCCATCCGCGAAATTCGCATCAACCAAAATCCATTTTCCTCGGAGTACGACAAGCTGGGTTATGGCCGCATCGAAATATTCACCAAGCCAGGGACGGACACGCTGCACGGGCAGTTCCTGATCAACGGGAATGACTCCGCCTTCAATGCGCGCAATCCCTTTGAACAAGTGCCGTCTGGAACGTCGCCTCCCGCGTATCATTCGGAGCAATTCAGCGGGAGTATCGGCGGCGCCCTCAACAAGAAAACGTCGTTCTTCTTAAATGTGGAGCAGCGAGACATACAGGGATTGAACATCGTGAGTAGTCAAGTAGTCTGTGGAGATCAATATCTCGCGATCGCATGCCCAGGATCGGATCCCCAGTTCAGCATCATTCCGTACAGCGCCGCCGTTGACAATCCCCAAACACGGACGAACGTAAGTCCGCGAATCGACTACCAGGTGACGCCGAACAATACGCTGACGGCCCGCTATCAATTCTGGCGCGATTCCGAAACCAATGACAATGTTGGACAATTCAGCTTGGCGGAATTAGGCGTGAACGAACGGAGTACCGAGCACACCTTCCAGGCCAGCGATACGCAGGTCATCGGCGCGCACGTCATCAACGAGACGCGCTTCCAGTTCGTCCACGATAATTCGCTGACCACTCCCGTGAATCAAGCTGCGACGATTTCGGTTGGAGGCGCGTTCACCGGTTACGGGAGCGGCGGCGGCGCCAACTCTGATATTCAGAACCGCTACGAGGGGCAGAACATCACGTACATGAACTACGGCAAGCACGCCTGGAAGTTTGGCGGGAGGCTGCGCGCGACGGCTGATGACAACTCCACGTTGAGTAATTTCAACGGACAGTATATTTTCGGTTCGCGCCCAAATCCCAGCACTACGTGCGTGCCTTCCGCCTCGAACAACAACTGCATTATTACGCCGATTGAAGCGTACCAGATCACGGAATCCGTGCTCGCGCAACCCGGAGGGACGATTGCGGACGCCATTGCGCAGGGGGGCGGCGCGAGTTTCTACACGCAAACGACCGGTAGTACGCCCGTCGCAACAGTTACGCTGGTGGATGCGGGCCTTTTTGTGCAGGATGACTGGAAAGTGCGCAAGAACATCACCATCAGCTATGGCGTGCGATTCGAGACACAAAACCACTTCAGCGATACACATGATTTCGCGCCGCGACTGGGCTTCGCCTGGGGCATCGGCGGCAACGCGAAGAATCCTCCCAAGACCGTGCTGCGCGGCGGCTTTGGCATGTTCTACGATCGGTTTGCGTACAACCTCGTCCTGCAGCAATTGCGCTACAGCGCCATTGACCCGCTGCTGACCCAATATCAGTTGGTCAATCCGCCGTTCTTCAACCCGATGGTGCAGCAGTCCCCCGCCGGCACCAGCGAGACGAATGTGTATCAGGTCAATCCCAACCTGCACGCGCCGTACACGATGCAGACCGGCCTGACGCTGGAGCGCCAGCTCACCAAGTCCGCCAACATAGCCGTCACCTATCTGAATTCCCGCGGGGTACACCAGTTTTATACCGACAACCTGAACCCAGTCGATCCAACGACAGGTGTGCGGGTGCTCTCCGTGACTGAACCGAATGCGGGCAACATTTTTCAGTACCAATCCGAAGGCATCTTCAAGCAGAATCAGCTGATCGTGAACGGCAGCATCCGCATGGGCACCAAGCTCACTCTGTTTGGCTACTATGTTTTGAACTACTCCGACAGCGACACCTCTGGCACGGGAAGTTTTCCTTCCATTCCGGGCGATCCGCAGGAAGATTACGGGCGTTCGAGTTATGACATTCGCAATCGACTCTTTACGGGCGGCATAATCGGTTTGCCCCGTGGCTTCCGCTTGAGCCCCTTCCTGATTGCACAATCCGGGATACCTTTTAACATCACCGGCGGCATCGATCCTTATCAAAGCAATGCGTATAATGCGCGGCCCGAATTCGGCCCGTGCACTTCGGCAATTCAAACGAAATTCGGCTGTTTCGTGATACCGGCGGCAACGGATTTCTCCCTACCGACGGAGGGGCAGTCCTCTGCATACACGCCGATCCCGGTGAATTACGGCGAAGGGCCCGGACGGTTTTCTTTGAATCTCCGCCTTAGCAAGACTTTTGGCTTTGGGCCGGTACTTGAAGGAGCGCCCAGCGGCCCAGGTGGACCCAGTGGCGGCATGTTCGGGCGGGGGGGCGGACCGAGAGGCGGAGGCGGACGTGGCGGGGGCATGGATGCGGGCGCGACGAATCGGCGGTACGCACTAACGTTCGGCGTGAGCGCGCGCAACATTTTTAATGACGTGAACCTGGCAACGCCCATCGGCAATTTGGGCTCGCCGCTGTTCGGGGAATCGAACGGGCTTGCCGGAAGACCCTATAGCGAATCCTCATCCAATCGCCGGCTTGATTTACAAGTGACCTTCTCGTTCTGAGTAGGATTTTGGGGGCGCGCCGGGGTTTGGCATGAAGCGAAAACGCAAACAAGCTTTGGATAAAGGCGTGGAAGCGCGGCGCCTGGCACGAAAGTCCGGACTGGCGCCCGCGGTCACGCGGGTGATCGCAGACAAGCGGAAGAAACCACCCAAACACAAGAAAGCGATACTTCAGGTAGAGGACTGAGCGCCCCATCTCGGCAAGCTTCAGGCATCTTTGTCATCCCGAGCAAAGCGAGGGATCTGCTTTTGGTCTAAGCCAGCAAGTAATCAGATTCCTCGCCCCGTTCAAAATGCGAACGGGACTCGGAATGAAATTTGCTTGGATTGTTTGACAACCTGCCAGAGGTCCGACCGGACCTAGTTTTTGCTGCCTCAACCAGGTTTGTAGTCGGGAACGGCTTCGTCCTTACGGAACAGCGGCGCTGCTTGCACCTTCTTGTGCTGCGAAAGTTCAGCGGCGATCTTCTCCAAGTCGCTTTTGCTGAAGCCCGTGCAGCTTACTTTCACTTTGCCGTCGGGCGCGATCAGGAAAATCGTGGGCACGTTCGTCAGGCCATAGGCGTTTGACGCGGGATACCCTTCGGTGTCCACCAGAGTGGGAAACGTCACGCCACATTCCTGGTTGAATTCTTTTGTGCTGCGCGCGTCATCCTGCGAGACCCCAAGCACGGTAACACCACCACCGGCGAAGCGCTCATGCAATCTTTGGAGAAAAGGGAATGTGAACTGGCATACGGGGCAGGAAATTTTGAAGAAGCCCACAACCACGGGCCCACCCTCCAGCAATTGATTCAACGAATATTCCTTGCCATCCAGCGCCTTCAGGGAAAATTCGGGCGCGGCGTGACCCGCTTCGATGTGCGTCAAGGGAGCCTCCAAGCCGAGCATGCGCGAAAGCCGCTTCCGTAAACTCATGTAGGTATTTTAGCGCAATGCGGCGGGGGTGCTGCAAATCCTGGCGAAGGAAAAGGGCGCCCAATTCCTTGCCGACGAAGCAGCAAGGAATCGGGCGCATGCCTGTTCTTAGTTGTTATGTGCTATGTGGGCGATTATTGCTCACGCGCGGGTTAATTTGCGGCGGAATCGTTCGAGGTCAGCTGCAATGCGAACTTTTTGCCCCCCGGATAGAAGGCTTCCAGCAACTGAGTGCCATCTGCCGCCTTGCGAGTGCCATAAGCGTCGACGACGTTGGACTCCTTCTCGGTGACGATGGTGGCTGGAACGGTCGCGACAGTGTCGCGGCCCTGGATAATGCTCACCTGCACAGTAGGACCTGCGCCCTCCCATTCCAGTTTGTAATTACCGGGTTTCAGGGATTTGCCCTGAACGGTAACGTTTTCGGTCAAGCTGAGCTTGGCCTTCTCCTGGGCGAAAGCGCCTGCGGATAGCAACAACGTTCCTGCAACTGCGGTCATAACGATCTTTGAAAGTTTCACGTAAAGCTCCTTTTTATTCTCCCGGGCGATAGCTCGCAGGACACCGCGTGCCCCGCATCCGTGGAGGATTTGTTTTTTGTGCCATTGGTTACTTAGACGGACATGCCCCCGGTGACGTTCCGTTTGATGACGCATTTTGTCCGGGAAAATTTCGATGCAGGCGTCCTAATGTTTCAATGCAACCTTTTTGGGTCCGTGCTGTGAATTCTTTCCGCGCGCACATCTCCTCCGTGCTCTCGCAAATTATTCCGTAATTTAATGTGCGGGAAATCTTTGCAATCCAGTGAGAGAATCGCGCAGCGGGTGTTGCAAACGCGCAAGAAAATGCCGGTGCCGGCTTTCTGCTAATGAATTGTCCTGGTTTTTCGCTGCATGTAATCCATCAGGAGGTACTGTCCGAGGTTGTACGGTGTGGTGAAGTATGCTTTGCCCTTGCACATTTCCGTGATTTTTTGCACGAAGTGGACCAGGCTGTAGTCCGTTGCCAGCATGAACGTGTTGATCATGATGCCGGCGCGCTTGCACTTGTTCACTTCTTCGAGCGTCTCGCTCACGACAAACGGGTCGAGCCCGAAGGCGTTCTTGTAAATCCTGCCATCTTCCAGAGTCAGCGCCGACGGCTTGCCATCCGTGATCATCACGATCTGGCGCCTATCCTTGCGCTGCCTCAGCAGAATGCGTTGCGCCATACGCAAACCTTCGCGGGTGTTGGTGTAGTACGGACCCACCTGGACGCGCGCCAGTTCGTTCAGCGGAACTTCCTCCGCCGAATCGTGGAAGAGCACCAGGCTCAAAGTATCGCCGGGATATTGCGTGCGGATGAGATGGGAAAGAGCCATGGCCACGCGCTTGGCCGGGGTGAAGCGATCTTCGCCATAGAGAATCATGCTGTGGCTGCAATCGAGCAGCAACGCCGTGGCGCAGGAACTCTGGTATTCGCACTGGTGCACCATCAGGTCCTTGTATTGCATGTCGATGGGCACTTTGGCGCCTTCGCGGCGAATGGCGTTGGAGAGCGTCTCGCTGATGTCCAGGTTCAGCACGTCGCCGAATTCGTAGGGCCGCGAAACTCCGCCGGACTCGACGCCGGTGGACAGATCGCGCGTGTCGTGGCGGCCAAAGCTGCTGCGGCCCAGCGAGCCGAGCAGATCCTGCAACGTCTTGAATCCCAGGAAATCGATGGTTTTATCCGTGATTTCAAAGCGCGCTTCGGTGTTGCGTTCCTGCGGCTGGCCCACTTGACCAAGCGCGGATGTTTGCGGCGGAGGCGTGACTTGCGGCGGCTGTTGCGGATTGATGTAGCCTTCACCGGCGAGGCGTTCCATCAGTTTCTCAATCAAGTCGCGAACTTCCTCGTTGTTCAGTGCGCCGGGGTCCTTGAGCATTTCGCGCAACTCTTCGCTCATCTGATCCTGGGGCAGCAGGTCGCCTTCCTGAAGCGCGCGTAGAATGGCCTCGCGCAGTGCTTCCATCGAGCGTTCATTTTCAAATTCAGAAAGGCCGTAGTATTGGCTTTCGAAGCCGCTCTGCAAGAAAAAATCGCCCAGGCGTTTTAGCAGCTCATTCAAGTCCACGGCATCGGCCGGTTCGCCGGTATATTTTCCGTACTTGATGACTTTCATGGCGTGGCCTCGCTCCTCAATTGTAGCCGCGGCGTGGCGGACGGTTTGGCGATTCGCGCTGTTCAGGGGGGCGCTGTGGCTTTTCCGCATAGAAGCCACGCTCCTCGCTGCGGCCAATGCGGCGGTGGGCCCACAATCCCTCGAGGATCATTTCGGCTGCCGCTGCCACCGCGGCTTCGTTCTTGCGATTCGTCACGCCAAGCTTGTCCGTGTGGCTCAGCAAGTCCGGGACTTTTGCGAGTTGCTGGTACCGCTCGTTGGTCGTAACGACGTCCGGTATCTTCAGTTCGCCGCCTGCCTCGAACCACTGAATCACCGACTGGAAGCTGACGTTCGGAAAATGCTTGCTGAACACACGGCCAATGGCGGTGCGAATCAGTTCGCGCGCAATCGTTTCCGCGCCTTTCAACTCGCCCTCGTATTCGAGTTCCAGTTTTCCGGTGATGGCCGGGAGTGCGGCGTATACATCCGCAACGCGGGCCACGCCACGGGTTTCGCCGGTGCGTACCGCACGCTGTTCGGAATTGCTCACCACGCATTCCAGCGCCGTAATCGGGAGGCGCTGGCTGACGCCAGAGCGCCGGTCCACGCGCTTGTCTTCGCGCGCTTGAAAGGCAATTTCTTCGATGACCTCCCGCAAATAGCCCGGCACTTCCACTTTGATTTCTTCGTTGCGTTCGAGCCAGGCTTCCTGCCCGGTGATGCGCATGCCTTCGTCAATGGTCGCGGGATAATGGGTGCGGATTTCCGCGCCAATGCGGTCCTTCAGCGGAGTGATAATTTTCCCGCGCGCGGTGTAATCTTCCGGGTTTGCAGTGAAAACCAGCAGTACGTCCAACGGCAGGCGCAACGGGTAGCCCTTAATCTGGATGTCGCCTTCCTGCATGATGTTGAAGAGGCCCACCTGAATTTTCCCGGCAAGATCGGGCAATTCGTTGATGGCGAAGATGCCGCGATTGGCGCGGGGCAGCAATCCATAGTGAATGGTGAGTTCGTCGGAAAGGTCGCGGCCTCCTCGAGCGGCGCGGATGGGGTCAACGTCGCCAATGATGTCCGCGATGGTCACATCGGGCGTGGCCAGCTTTTCGACGTAGCGCTGGTCGCGAGGCAGCCAGGCAATGGGAGTGTTGTCGCCATCCGCGGCCACCTTTTCTCGGCAGGAACGGCAGATGGGGCGCAACGGGTTATCGTTAATCTCGCAGCCAGCAATCACGGGAATTTCCGAGTCCAATAATTGAATGAGCCCGCGGAGTATGCGGCTCTTGGCCTGGCCGCGCAGCCCCAGCAGAATAAAATTGTGGCGGGAGAGCAGCGCGTTTACGATTTGCGGAATTACGCTGTCTTCGTAGCCGTGCACGCCGGGGAAGAGCGGCTCGTTGCGTTCGATCGCGCGCAACAGATTGCGGCGGATTTCGCTTTTCACGGGCAGGGAAGTGGCGCGCGCATCGAAATCGGGGATGCGTTTCCATTCGCCGATGGTGCGCGGCCTGGAATGTCCCGCGGGATGTAACGAGGTGCTTGCTGTCATAGGGCCCCCCAGCCCAGGCCATAAAGAATGGCCCGCTACTCTTTAGTTCAGTCCGTGACCATTGCCGTCAGCGCGTTGCCGCAAGGCCTCTGCCTTCTGTAGATGCGGCGCCCAGTCCCGGAGGTACGCAAACAGGCGTTCCCGCCGCTGTGCCTCCGAACGCAATTCCAGGATTTGCTGCTTCCACATCAAATCCATAGGCAGGGCCGCGGCGATGGCATAGGCCAGTTGTTCAGCGGGAATTTCCTGGAACTCGCGCGGAATTTCCGAAAAGAGGAGCGTGTGGCAGGTTTCGTAAGCCTCGATCAAGCGCTTGTGCCGGGCGAGATCGGGCTGGGAATCTTCGTCTTCCAGATAATCGATCTGGCCTGCGAGCAGCGGGTCATCGGTGAAAAGCTCAAGAATGCGAAAGGGTTCTCGCCCCACGGTCAGGATGTCCATGCGCCCGTCCCCATATCGTTTGATGACGTCCACGATTTCCGCGCTGCATCCGACACGCACGACGCCGTTGGGCAACGCCAGGAGCATGCCGAAGGGCGATTTGTCCTCGAGACACTCGCGCACCATGCGCCGGTAGCGTGGCTCGAAAATGTGCAAGGGAAGTTGTTCGCCGGGGAAAAGAACGACGTTGAGTGGGAAAAGCGGAATGCGTTCCGGCCGCATGGTTCGCAGGGCAAAGGATACCAGAAGGTGCCGAATATTGCTGCCTTCTGCCGGTAACGCAACAGTTTCCGGCCCTGGGGCAGTGGCGTCGAACTTCTTGCCGTTGCGGAATGGCGCCGGGTTGAGGACTTGGGGACCGGGATAAGCACCGCCAGTCCGCTGAACACCAATTAATTCCATTGCAATCGGGATTGCCGGGGACTAGGATAGCCCGAAATTTGTTTCCCCGGAGGTCCTATGAGAGTTTCGGATCTGATCGGGTCCCGCAGAGAAGTCTTTTCGATATCAGAAGAGATGAGCGTCATGCAGGCCGCACAATACCTGCGCGAGAAACAGGTGCGTTCGGTGGGCGTTGTGGATGCCGGCGGGAAGTTGACTGGCGTCGTCTCGCAAAGCGATATCTCGGATAAAGTCGCCGCGGAGAATAAATCCTCGGAAGGGATCAAAGTGTCCGAGATCATGAGCCGGAACCTGTTGACAGTGGCTCCAGAAATGACGTTTGAAGAGAGCTTGCGAGCCATGGAACAAAACGGTGTGTATCACTTATTGATACTAGACGATCAGAAGCGGTTCCAAGGAATGCTATCCGTGAGCGACCTGTTGAGGGTGATGGCGGCCGACCACAAGGGACGCGCGGACCTGCTGGAATCGTATATGTTCCCATCGAGATAGCGCTACGTTGGGACATCTATTAGGTTGACTTGCGCCGTAGGAGCTGATTTTAGCCGCAAGAGGCCGGGGCGGCGCCGGTCCGGCGCGGTGGGCTCGCTGGCGGCCAGGGAGGGTATATGAAGCAAACCTTCGCCATCGGGATTGGAGGAGCGGCCGGGCAGGGTGTAGCTACGCCGGGCGACATCTTCGCGAAAATCTTCAGCCGACGCGGTCTACATCTGAATGCCTATAACGCCTACCAATCCATAATTCGTGGCGGTCATACCTTCCTGACGATTCGCACCGGCCCGGAAAAAGTCACCAATATGGGTGACCGGATTGATCTGCTCATCCCGCTCAATCAGGACAGCATGGATCGCCACCTGAAGCTCCTCACTTCCGGCGCTGCGTGTCTGTACAATGCGGACACTATCACGCCGGGCCCGGCCGCCGAGGGTGTGCAACTTTGCCCGCTTCCCGTTTCCGAACTAGCGGACATCACCCGAAACAAAGTTGCGCAGAACACGATTGCGATCGGCGCCGGCCTGCACATGATTGGGATCGGATTCCAGGCGTTGGAAGACGTCCTCCGCGAACAGTTCAAGAAAAAGGGGGAGGCGGTGGTGGCCGAAAACGTGAGTGTGGCGCGCGCCGGCTACGACTTTGCTGCCGCGCACTTCAAGGCTTTTCCCATTCCACTCCCGAAAACCGAGAATCGCTATGCCATTTTGAGCGGGAATATTGCGATGGCGATGGGTGGCGCCGCTGCCGGCGTGAAGTTTTATTGTGCCTACCCCATGAGCCCTGCGACCGGTGTGCTGCATTGGATGGCGGCGCACGCGCGCAAAGCCGGCATCATGGTTCGGCAGGTTGAGGACGAAATTGGTGTCGTCAATATGGCGATTGGTGCGGCACAGGCCGGGGTCCGCTCGATGTGCGCTACGTCGGGTGGCGGCTTCGCGCTGATGAGCGAGGGGCTGGGCATGTCCGCGATGATGGAAACGCCAGTCGTGGTGATCAACTGTCAGCGAGCGGGCCCTTCCACCGGAGTGCCAACAAAAACCGAACAAGGCGACTTGTGGCAAATGCTGGGCGCTGCTTTCGGCGATTATCCCCGAGCCATCGCAGCGCCATTGGATATCGCCGATTGCTTCAAGCTCGTTCCCGAGATGCACAACCTGGCTGATCGCTTTCAGTGCCCGGGTCTGGTGCTCTGCGATCTCCTGTTGTCGGAGGGCAGGTTGAGCGTGCACCCGAAAGACCTCGATTTCGACCCGCCGATCGATCGGGGCGAACTCATCACCAGTCAGAAAGGAACATCCTCAGAGGTTCCCGCGAACGGTTCTTATAAACGTTACAAGTTCACGGAGAGCGGCGTGTCCCCGCGAGCCGTTCCCGGCGTTCCTGGACACATCCACACGGTGGCCACGGATGAACATATGGAAGACGGCATACTGATCAGCGATGAGTTCACCAATCCCATCAAACGCCGCGAGATGATGGAAAAGCGCATGCGTAAGGTGGCCGGCATTGAGGCCTCCGTTCCCCCTCCCGTGCTGTCCGGCCCACGCGATGCCGATGTGACCCTAATTGGTTGGGGTTCGACGAAGGGTGTGATTGAGGAAGCCTGCGAAATTCTCACTGAGCAGGGTATTTCTGCCAATCAACTCCAGATTCGCTGGCTTGTGCCGCTCCATGGCGATGCCATTCTCGAAATCCTTAAAGATTCGCGGCACACCATCATCGTCGAGAACAATTACTCCGGACAATTTGCCCGCTATCTGCGAAGCGAAACCAGCTTTGTGCCTAACGGTCACATTCGCAAGTACGATGGCGAGCCCTTCATGCCGCACCACATTGTGGAGGCCGTAAGAGATCAGCTTTCCGGGAAGACAAAACTCTCCATTCCTTTGCACGAGATCACGGTTTGAAAGGGTAATGAAGATGGCCACGACGGCACAGAGTAAAATTCCACTCACACTTGCGGATCTAAAAGGCAAAGTCGATCCCGACTGGTGCCCCGGATGCGGCGATTTTGGCGTCCTTTCGGCGATTCAAAAGGCCCTCGTCGAACTGCAAATCCCGAATCACAATGTCGTTGCCATCAGTGGCATCGGATGTTCCTCGAATTTACCTGGCTTCATAAACACCTATGGCATGCACACGCTTCACGGCCGTGCCCTCGCGGTGGCCACGGGTTTGAAGCTCGCCAATCACGAACTGACGGTGTTGGTGACAGGCGGAGACGGTGACGGCTTCGGAATCGGCGGAAACCATTTCATCCACACGATGCGCCGCAATGTCGATTTGCTGTATATCGTTATGGACAATCAGATTTACGGCTTGACCACGGGCCAGACCTCGCCCACCAGCCGCATCGGAATGAAGACGAAGAGCATGCCGTTCGGCAATGTCGAAGCTCCCATCAATCCGATTTCATTGGCTTTAGCTGCCGGCGCCACGTTTGTCGGCCGGGGTTATAGCGCCGATCAGAAGCATCTCACGGAGCTGATCAAACGGGGGATCGAACACAAGGGCTTCTCGTTCCTTGATGTGTTCAGTCCCTGCGTCACCTATAATCACGACAATACCTACCAGTGGTTCAAGCCGCGGGTGAAAAAACTTGAAGACGATCCCTCATATGATCCTAGCGTTTGGACAGCCGCAATGGAAAAATCTCTGCTCTGGGGAGAAGAAATTCCCATTGGAAGATTTTTCGAGCGCACCGATGTCCCGGCACTGCACCAGGCCGAGCCGGTGTTGAACGATGGACCGCTTGTCCATCGTGACCCGAGGGTGCCGGCGGACGTGGCCCGCGGCTTCATTGAAGAATTGATGTAGTGGGACACCTTTGCGGACAACTTTGCTGGCTGGAAGTGCGAAACTCTCCAGGTTCGCTCAATTTGCGCGTGCAGGCGTGCGCAGATACGCTGCCGCAAAGAGGAAACCGAGGAGCAGATCCGTGGCCGCAAAGAGCAGGTCGGATGTGTGCATTCTTGTCTGCATCACAAGCACCACCACCGCGATGCCAAAGCTGAATTTCTCGATCATCGAGGGGATCATTAGGGGGCGGAAACGCACCGGATCCCTGCTAATGAAAAGAAAGGCAATCTGCTACGCCAGTCCCAGGCCGACAAACCCATAAAAAAATCCAGGGTGGGTAATTGCCGGTGGATCATTCTGGCCAATCAGGTCAAACAGGAAATACAGCGGCGCAATTACCAACACGCCCCAAATTCCCGCCACCAAAAATACGATCCTTGCAAATTTCATCCTGCCTCCAATTCCGCCAGCAATCCTTCCATCTCTGAGCGCGCGTGGGCGTTGGCTGCGCGCGTGGCCGCGGCGATTCCCGCCGTCAAAATGGATTTGGCTTCCTCGCGGCGGTCTTCTTGCGCCAGCATTTGGGCGTACATCTGGAAACCCGGCACGTAATCGGCGTTGTTTTCAATCAACGTTCGGAACTGCGCCTCCGCCGCGGATTTGTCTTCCTCTTTCAGGAATTCCAGCGCCAGGCCGTAGCGCGAAAATGCGTCGTTGGGATTTTGTGCAAGGTATTTTTCCAGTTTCTGACGGCGGGTTTTCTTTTGGTCAAGCATAGTGATGTCCCGTATTATACGTGGAGGCGCGGCGGGCCCAAACTCGTCCGCTACAAGCTTCCCCTCTGAGCCCCCTCCGCCTCAGAATCCGAATCAGAATTAATTCCAGGTTTTAAGCCTCGGCCACGCTTGGGATAGAGGCATCCTTAGGTTATGGCAGATCAGGATGTCGTAGTGCTCCCAACCCATGCCATAAAAGGGTTCGACGCGCGGTCCTTTTTCCACACTTCCGCACCAATACTGCGCATCCTTCAAGCTCCACTCAAGCATGATGATGCGTTCGCCGGTGTAATCACGCGGGCCCCAGAAGTAGTAATTTTGGTGGGCGGAGATGGATTTGGGCAATCCGTAGCGAGCGCCGAAGAAATCGATTGCGCCGGCGCCGCCGTAATTTCCCGCCAGGATCGCTGTTTTCACACGTTCTTCCGCCGGAAGCGCGTTGTACACCTGGGCGACCTGCGCAACCATCTCTGGCCATCCGAATTGATCCGCGAAGTGTTGCGGAAGAATACCTTGCATGGAAGTTTCCGTGCGCGGCAGGTGTATGCCCAGCATATTCATGTAGGGCACGATTTCGCCCGGAGGGAGAATTGGCAGCGCGAGCGGCACAGATACCATGCAGAAGGCGATGACTACCGCGGGTAACGCAACGCGTAGCCAACGAAGTCGCGGCCGGTCTGCCGACAACGTTTCCCAGAACACACCGCCTGCGGCGAAAAGCATGGGGTAGATCGGGGCGAGGTAATAGTCTTTGCCCTTCAAGGCCATCATCGCGGCAAGAAAAGCAATGTACGTGAAGCCGACAAAACGAAATCGTTTGGCGTTCCGGTGCAGGAACAGATAGGCGAGGCCAGCAATCCAAACGAGATCGGTGATGGGATTCAGCATCATGATTTGTTGCAGGAAGAAGGGAAGTGGCGCGAGTTCGACATTCTTGTGCGTGGCCTTGACGTTGCGCAAATCCTCAAGGGTGGGGAAATGATGCGCGTATTGCCAGACGAGGTTGGGCAACGCGATCAGGAACGCGATTGCCGCCGCGGCCCAGAACCATTTCGAAGCGAACACACGGCGCTGCGGAGTCAACGCCAAGCCCACAACGAGCGCGCCGAGAAAAAATACCGTGGAATGCTTGTTCAGGAGGCCGAAACCGAGAAGCACTCCGCAGTAAACGAGCAGGGCGGGTTGCTGGCGATTGAGCGCGACGAGAAAAACATAAATGCACCCCATCCAGAACAACGGCTCCAGCGCGTTCATGGCCAGGTGCGTGCCATTGCCGAGAATTGTTGGCGCAAGCAAAACGCTAACGCACGCCAGAAAAATGGCCCATTTCCGGCCGCCCAGTTCGCGAGTGAGGTAACCGGTCAGGGTAACTTCCGCGCCGAAAGCAAGGGCTGGCAGCAATCGAATAGCATGCAGAGAATCGCCAAAAAGCAATCGGCTGGCGCGAGCGAGCCAGGCGATGAGCGGCGCGAAATCCACATAGCCAAAGGCCAAATGGTTGCTGCACGCCACGTAGTAGAGTTCGTCGCGGAAATAGCCGTAGCGGCCGTTTGTGGCCATTTGAAGCAGAAAGCCGAATGCGCCAAGGATCCAGGCAATGCGCAGATTTTGCGAAGGCGCGCTGTCAGCAAGGGGAAGGGCGGATTGCGTCATGCAAAAACCTCGGCGAAATTCTAGCATGGAGGTCAGCGTCACATGTTATGGGCCGACGGCGGGCCCGCGATTGGGCAGTGGCATTCGCGTATTGGTGGCGGTTTTGTTTTGGCTGGTCACGCGACGTCCCGTATCATACGAAGAGTGCGATAAGGGCCGGTGAGGAGATTCATGAAACGCAAAAGCGAAAAGAAAGGTATGGTCGAGGGCGGCGTAGAGATGAAGGGGAAGCCGGTCAGCGCGTCAGCGTCAGAGATGGCAGAGGTGGTACTGCCCGCGCAAACGAATGCACTGGGTAAATTGCTGGGCGGCCACGTGATGCATCTGGTGGACATCGTTGGCGCCATGGCTGCCTGCCGCCACGCCAACAGTTATATGGTCACCGCTTCGGTGGACTACATTGATTTCCAGAACCCCGTGAGCCTTGGCGAGATTGTCATTCTGAAATCGCACGTCAATCGCGTGTTTCACACTTCATTGGAGGTTGGCGTCGAGGTATATTCCGAGGATATTCTCACAGGGCAGCGCAAGCAGACGACCACGGCTTACGTCACATTCGTGGCGATTGACGAGCACACGCGGCAGCCCAAACCCGTTCCGCCATTGATTCTGCGCACGCCTCAGGAGCGTGGCCGCTGGCGCGCCGCCGCCAAGCGGCGCGAGATTCGCCTGGCCCACCGGCACTCCAAGAAGCATTAATTCCCGGGTTCGTTTGGCTGCTGGAATTACATCAATTCGCGAAGCTGACGCGAATTTCGTCGGCTACCTTCAAGGCCTGTTCGATGCACGTGCCAATTGCCGGACCATTCAGGTAATTGCCTGCAAAATAGAGCCCGGGGAATTTTGTGCGCAGCTTTTCCATGGCTGCGAGACGTACCGTGTGACCCAGGTTGTATTGCGGCAACGCGCGGGGCCAGATGGTGACGTTGGAGAATACCGGCTCGCTGCGAATGCCCAACAGGGGCGTGAGCTCTTTGTGAATCAACTCCGCGAGAGCGGTTTCGGATTGCTGGAGCGCGCCAGGATTGGTTGCGCCGCCGACAAAGCTGGTCATCAGCGCTTCGCCGCCGGGAGCACGGCCGGGAAACAGCGAAGAGTTCCAGACCGTGCCGAGATCATTCAGGCCTGACGAGCGCGGCACGAGAAACCCAAATCCATCGATGGAGTGGCTTACATCTCTCTTGCGATAGCCGAGAGAGACAACGGCCACGCCCGCGTACTCGACGCCGCTCAACTGCTTCTCAAACTCGCCGTCGAGCGCGCGCAGCAGTTTTCCGGCAACGTTTGGCGGCGCGGCCAGCACCAGGCGCTCCGCCTCCACATGTTCTTCGCCTTGCGGAGTCTGTACCAGAACCCGGAAGCGTGGCGCTTTGGCATCGTGCCCCCACTCCAGATGTTCGATTCCTAGGACTTCGACGCCGCACTGCAATCGCTCGCCCAGATTCAGGGCCAGCGCTTTGATCAACATTTCATTTCCTTCGGTGAAGGTCTGCAGGGTTGGCCGTTCGCGCGGCCCTCTCGGCCCCTTGGGGCGTTTCGCGGCGCGCGCTTTGATGGCGGCAAAAATCCCGCGGAAGATGCTGCCGGAAGCTTTCTCCGCTTCGTACAAAATGGGGAACGCGGCGCGCAAGCTCAATTTTTCCGGGTCGCCCGCGTAAATCCCGGAAACGAACGGGCCCACCAGGCGGTCCAGCAACCGTTCTGAATACTTTCGGCGAACGAAATCAGCCACGGATTCGTCGGGTTCTGGTGCCGCGCTTTTACCAAGAATGTCGCGCAAAATCGCCCGCTTCGTTCCACCGCTCAGTAACGGCGAAACCAGCAGCCCCAGGGGATTCATAGGTACGGGTTGCAGCTTGCCATTGATGAGGACAAATCGCGGGGCTTTGGGATCAGCGAGCACGCGTTCTTCCAGAAGATCAAGTTCCTCGCAGATCGCCGTGATGGAGCGATTGCCGCTGAAGCTTTGGGGGCCGCACTCGATCAAGTAGCCATCGCGTTGTACGGATTTAATGACGCCGCCCGGTCGCTGCGCCGCGTCCAGGGTTAACGTGGCGACTTGCGATTTCTGCAGCGCATACGCCGTGGCGAGGCCGGAAATCCCCGCGCCAACCACCAGAGCCTGGACCTGCGTGGACATAACGTTTGCCCCTCGGCAAATTCGCGACGATAGCGCGGAAACGGCGCGGCCGCTACCATCAGTGTGACAGAACTCTTACAAAGTTTTCGAGAATAACGGACGGGACGCGAGTTGCTGCTTTTCCAGGTACGGGTCAAAGACCATGGCCAGGTTGCGAATGAAGATGCGCCCCAGCCACGCAGTGCGAATCTCCTTTTCGTTGACCACCACCAGGCCGTCTTGCTGCGGCATCTTCAGGCGTTCCAGTTCGGGAGCGAAGTATTCGTCAAAATTAATTCTAAATTTGTTGGAAATTTCGTCCTTCACGATTATGGTGTGGCACAGCAGGCGGCTGATCACCTCGCGGCGCAAAATGTCGTCCTGCGAAAGGCGATAACCGCGCATGGTGGCGATGCCGCGCGCGTTCACGGCGTTTTCCCATGACGGAATATCGCGGAAATTTTGCGCGTAGCAATCCTGGATGCCGCTGATCGCCGTGATGCCCATGCCGTAGAGGTCGGCGCCTGCCTTCGTGGTGTAACCCTGGA
The DNA here is from genome assembly GCA_963702915.1 of Candidatus Acidiferrales bacterium. Taxonomy (GTDB): domain Bacteria; phylum Acidobacteriota; class Terriglobia; order Acidiferrales; family UBA7541; genus Acidiferrum. The sequence goes on along the minus strand of OY969770.1, from coordinate 1,815,705 downwards.
AATTGCGATGCAGGGTACGATTGCGTTGAGATATCGCCAGTTCGTCGTTGTCCTTTGCGAAATGGTCCATGCCGATGTAGAGGTACCCGGCTTCCACAAAGGCCAGCAGGCCACTGCGGAAAATCTCAAATTTCTTCATGCCTTCCGGAAGGTGCGCCACGAACGAGCCTTGCTGCTTTTTCAGCCAGGGAACATGTGCGTAGCTGAACATGGCAATGCGATCCGGGGAGAGACCGACGATTTGCTCGACCGTGTGCGCGAAACTCTCCGCGGTTTGGTAAGGCAAGCCGTAAATCAGGTCCACGTTGATGCTGTCGAAACCGAGTTCGCGGGCGCTGGCGATGAGATCGCGGGTCACTTCGTAGGGCTGAATGCGGTGCACCGCCTTCTGCACTTCGGGCTTGAAGTCCTGAATGCCCATGCTGAGGCGGTTGAAGCCCATCTTGCGCACCGTTTCCAGATGCTCGCGGGTGGTGACTCGCGGGTCCACTTCGATGCCGATTTCCGCGTCGGGGGCGAACGTGAAGCGCGCCCGCGTGTAGCTGAAGAGGTCTTCGATTTGCTCGGGAGAGAGATAAGTGGGAGTCCCGCCGCCCCAGTGGAACTGCGTCACCTTGCGCTCGCGGGAAACGCTGTGGCTGATGCGTTCGGTTTCCTTTTTCAGGATGTCCAGATACGGGGGAGCAACGCCCTTGTTTTTCGTGATCACCACGTTGCACGCGCAGAACAGGCAAAGGCTTTCGCAGAAGGGAAGATGCATGTAGAGCGAAACAGGGCTGCGTTTCGCTTCCGCCGCGGCCATGGCGTCTTCAAAATCTTTTGGCCCGAAGGAATCGGTCCACACCGGCGCGGTGGGATAGCTGGTGTAGCGCGGACCGGGCTTGTTGTAGCGGTTTACAAACTCTTCGCCGACGGAAAGTGCATCGCGCATTTCCCGCAAGTTTGGATTCATCAGTGCCACGGTGCCTCCTTCCCGCGCGATCAGCTGCGCGCCTTTCCGGCGGGATGCGCTTCCGCCAAAGTCGCTTGCTGTCCGGTGCAGATAAAGAGCTGCGCGTTTTCCACGGGCGTGTGCGGCAGGATGCCATGCCCCAAATTCAAGATGTGGCCACACCCGCCAAGCTCCGCAGCGAGTTGCAGCGTGGCTTGGCGAATCTTTTCCGCCGGTGCGAAGAGCAGCGCGGGATCGAGATTGCCTTGCACGGCGATGCGCGGCCCCGCAAGTTCGCGCACTTTCGCCAGCGGGATACGCCAATCCACGCTCAGGACGCCTGTGCCTGCCTGCACAATCGCCGGAAGAAGATGATGTGAAGCCTTGGTGTAATAAATCACCGGCACCGGGCCGGCCAGGCCAGCGATGATTTCCTTGACGGCAGGCAAGGCAAATTCTGTGTAGTCGTGCAAATCCAGTTCGCCGCACCAGGTATCGAAGAGTTGCACCGCATAAGCTCCCGCGGCGATCTGTGCCTTGAGATAGAGGACGGTTGCCCGCGCGATCTTGCTCAGCAGCTCGCGAAAAACCTTCGGCTCGCGGTAGAGAAATTCTTTTACCGTTGCGAAGCCTTCTTTTGTGCGGCCTTCCACCATGTAACAGGCCAGCGTCCACGGGGAAGCGGCGAAGCCCAGCACCGGCACGTCGGGCCCAGCCTGTTTCACCGTGCGGCGCAGCGCCTCCATCAGGAAGCCGGTCTCGATTTCCGGGTCGAAGAGGTGCAGCTTTCGGACGTCGGCTTCGGTGCGCACCGGTTCCGGCAAGTTCGGCCCGGCGTCGCCCAGTTCCAGGGGCAAGCCCATCGCTTCCGCGGGGATCAGAATGTCCGAAAAAATGATGATGGCGTCCACGCCTAGCCGCCTGAAGGGTTGCATGGACACTTCGACGGCCAGGTCCGGCGTCTTGCAAACCTCCAGAAAAGAATGTTTGGCGCGGATTTCGCGGTATTCGGGAAGGTAGCGCCCCGCTTGCCGCATCATCCAAACGGGAAGACGCGGCACAGGCTCGCAACGCGTGGCTCGTAGAAAGAGTTCTTTGCGGGTCAATACGAAGGCCGGAATGGTCATAAAGTTATTCACCAAGAATAGCAAAACCGGGCAGAACTTGCCTTCTTGGGAAATGGTGACGCAGAAGTCCTTTGGGCGCTGGCCGACTACTCTCGGGAACGCTTGAAGTTTCTTCAGTATGCCTGTCAGTGGCTACTGTCTAGATAGCTTTCGATTGGCAGTAGTAGACCAGATTCAGAGGGTGTGTAAGAATTCAGACCACAAATGGCATCACTTCGACAGCACATGGAAGATTGTCAGCGATTCTTAGGAGAGCCTTTCGAGCAGGTTCATCGGTGGCTGGACGAGTTCATGCCGACGGTGGGTCCCACCCATCGAAGGTTCAGACATCATTGGGGTGGAGTTAGGGAAGCCCGTAAGCTCTTCGGTGATGCTGGCGCAAACGCTGCAATAGTGCATATACTTCGTGATTGCAGGAATGTCCCCGCGGCCGAGGACTACCAGGCAGGAGTCGCCGATAATCTCGGCCTAAAGGCCAACTGGCCTGCATCAGCATACATACACTATTCGGAGGAGGATTTTGCCCTCTTGGTAAAGTACATGACAGAAGGACCGATGGCAGTCGTTTTGTGGACGTTTTTTCGAACGGAGGGTGACATCTCGACTTTCCTACTGGGGATGTCCCGGTGGACCGAGGAGCAACGCCTAGAGCAGCTTCAAAACTGGCCTCAAGCACAAGCGAGGCTGAGCGAATTAAGCCAAACCCCCCTGCAAACACAGCAGCACAAGGACGTAGAGGGCGAAGTTGCGGCTTACTGCGAGGAATTGATCTCCAAGTTACCCGGGCTGCTCTCAAGTATTCCTGGAGGGCGCTTTGCAATGGTACAGACGGAGCAGTTAGTCATGCCTTTGACGATGATAGATTACGAGTATGTCGAAGAGCTTAAGGCGACTTTGACCGGCACTGATCCTAAAGATATTGTGCGATTTGCATTGCCGGATCAGCTGCTTATGCAGGTTAAGTCTGCGATCGACCCATCTGGACGAGCCGTGAATTTCATTTCCTCTCAGAAGACCCTAACTCTTCAACCCATCACCGTAACTAAGGTTCCAGGCGTCGGACTCGAAGTTAAGCTGACGATTGCTGGGACTCCCCAGTTGATTGTGGTGACGCGAGTTGAGGGTCGTTATTACCTGCGGAACGGAGTTCATCGCGCATACCTCCTTGCAAGTCTTGGCGTGAAGGAGCTCCCGTGTATCCTCGCCGAAGAAAGTCAGATACCGTTAATTGTCGGCGCTTATCCAGCGTTTGCGCCGCATATTCTTGCGTTGCCGCGGCCCCCTCTCCTGAAAGACACTCTGGACCCAACGGTCTACCTCCTCATGCCAGCGATAAGGACAAATAAGGTATTCCGAATTTCAGCCGAAGAGCTGATACTCCCGGTGAATTAGCAGGCATGATTCCCGGATTTGATGCCTTCGGTCATCTCCCCGTGGGAGGCCACGCTTGCACCCTCGAAGAAATCTTTGAGCGGTTTCGCGTTAACGAGCATCGGACTGGCCTCTGTCAAAAGTTCGAGCATATACTTGAGATTGCAAGGAATTGCGGCTTCGTCGCGGTCTTGATTGGCGGCAGTTTTCCCACCTCTAAGGATCGGCCGAGGGACATGGATTTGATGTGGATTACTGAGCCGGACGTTGACAAGGAAAAGGTTAAACCGGAGTGCCGCAGATTGATGGAAGACACAGCCGCCAAGGAAGAGTACGGGTGGAATATGCAATACTTGGCCATAGACCATGACGAGGATAAAATACAATATTGGGCACGTCAGTATGGATTTTGCTCGTATACTAACAGGGAACGTGGTATGTTATTTATGGATTTGTGAACATGCCAATCGATAACACGCTTGAATACATGGCCGCAGTTGCCAAACGGCAACGCTTGGAGCGAATACTGCGTCAGGAGGCCCGACAGTTCTCGGGTTACGGCCGCGAGTTGTTCGAGGTCGGTCTCTCGAACAGCTTGAAAGGTCTTAACGCAGCGATTTCGGATTATGAAATGCGCCTTGGGTATACGCCGATGGCCCCATACAACTTCTGGACCACCCACATTAAAGAACAGTTCATCACAGTCACTGGGTCAGCTGTGTTCGAACACTCGGCGCCTTCAATTACCCCTCCTCAAACTTTGAGAGCCACATACGTCCAGAAACCTCCGATCGGAGTCTGCAACAGGCAGATTTGGGTGCCCATTGTCGAACAGGGTGTGTGGGGAACGCTCGGGTCGCTTCTTTTGCCTCAAGTTGTCCCTGCTGGGGCCCAGTAGGGACGCGGCCAACTCGCCACTGGAATTTAGGCTTGGGGACTGCCCTCGGGCCTTTTCGTTTTCTAGAAGGCTATTTACACCAACTGGTCACTACGTCTCGGTAGGGAGCGGTGCATAGGGATCTCTGAATGAGTTCCGGATGCTTCCACGCCCGAAGCTTCTGTGGGAGTATCACTACCGCTATTGAAATTCACGGCAAGGCGAGAGTCACCTTCTCTTCTTCAATCGTATATTCGAGGGCGAGCTTGGCGTCTTTCTTTTTTTTGGGGGTGCGGAAATAGAGGCAGCCGGCGACGGGGAGGGACGCGCTAGCCTCTACCAATCCTTTTTCCTTGAACTCGACTCTCATCACTTCGAGTTCGCGGTCGGCAGCGGCGGAAGGGCTTCCCGAGGGATCAGCGCCGACGCCCATACTGCCGGTGGTGTAAACACCGTGCACGTGCCGCGGTTGGCCGGTGACGGGATCGATGTAAGTGCCGGTGTCATACCCGACGCCCACGGAGGACTCGGTCGAAACGTCGTGCTGGGTGTCATGGTTCTTCTGAAGCGCAGTGGCGACCTGCCAGGCAGTTTGCGGTTTCACGGTAGTATCTGTCCCCACGACGCGCAGTTTGAAATCGTCAAAGTTGACGTCCAGAGGCTTGTCCCCTTGGGGATACAGGCCCACTTCCACCACCAGGCAGCAGTCATTCACATTGGCCACGAAGGCCTTGTGCGCCTCTTCGGCGGTAAGCAGCTTCACGCCGATGGCGACAGTTTCGCGTTGCGCATGTGCCGGATACTCTTCGGCGGCGGCGCGCGGCGCGATGCCCTTTGTTTCTTTGGCCTGGCCTGCCGCTGTGCTATTGCCCAGCAGACATGCCGCGGAAATCGCCAGACTCACGATCAGCTTGCGCATGGAAGCGACTCCTACGGACGACCCTAAGCGTGCTCCGGCGAAGTGTAGGCGTCAAGAGGCGAGCGGCGCGATGCAGCCTGGAACTTGTTCCATGGACAGGTACCGTGGGGAGCGAAGAGTTTCCTCAGGGGCTAAATCCCATTCTTCGGAGCTTCTTGATGTCGGAGCTGAAGCTCCGACCCCCTAAAAAACATTTGTGAAATGAAATCCAGGCACAAGTCTGGAACTCAGTCTTTGCCCCAAATTGCCACACTGCTGTTTCGTTTGCGATCGCCAGAGTGGAACACCGGGTGTGGCACTGACGACCGCGCGCAAGGCGAGAAGCTCATGTCGGAAGATTCTGTTCGGCTGGCGATAGACGTGCACTGAATTAAGCGTAGGAATGCCCCTTCCTTAAAAGCCCCTGACCTGGCGGCTGCGGTGTGTCCGCCCGGGGGAAAGCAAGAATTCATGAAGAAGAAACGCTTAGGGGAAGTCCTCTGCGAACGCGGCCAGATTTCCGCGGGTGACCTGAAGAAGGCGCTGCAGGACCAGCAGGTGAAGCTCGTCCACCTGGGCGAACTATTGCTGGAGCGGAAGCTGGTCTCCAAGAAAGAGCTGACGGAGGCGATCAGCGAAGTTTCCGGCGTGGAATACCTGGATTGCCAGAAGGTCGATCCTCCGACGGAACTCATCAAGCTGATTCCGGCCGCGTTGGCACGGCGCTGCTTAACCATTCCCGTGAAAGCCGAAGGCAAGAGCCTGGTCGTGGTTATGGCCAGCCCGCAGAACGTGCAACTCCTGGATGAATTGCAATTCAAGACTGGGATGACCATCAGGCCGCGCTTTGGTTTCCAGGGTGAAGTGCTGGCAGCGATACAGCGATTGTACGGCGCCGCGCAACGCCCCGCCGAGACGGTGCAGGTGGCGGACGACCTGACGGGGATGGAGTTTATCTCCACGAGTTCGCAGCAACGCAACATCGAAGCGATGCGGGAGATGCAACAGGAGCTGCAACAGAAATCAAGAGCGACACCGGCGGTCAACCTGGTTGCGGGGATGATCAAAGCGGCCGCGGCCAAACTGGCCAGCGATATTCACATCGAACCGCAGCAATTGGAGACGGCCGTACGATTCCGGATCGACGGTATCTTGCGCGATTACCAAAGAATTCCGCGAGCGCTGCAAAACCAAGTAGCTTCTCGCGTGAAGATTCTTTCGGATATGGACATAGCGGAGCGTCGCGCGCCGCAGGACGGCAGGTTTGTTGTTAAGGTTGCCGGGCGCCGGATTGATTTGCGAGTGTCCACTCTACCCACACAATATGGAGAAAAAGTGGTGATGCGGCTACTGGAGAGCGAGGCTGCCACAAAAGAGTTCGCTGGGCTGGGGATCCCACCCGAAATCGCGAGTGGGCTCAGCGACATTCTGCGAATGCCGCAAGGGCTGCTGCTGGTTACGGGGCCGACGGGGTCAGGGAAGAGCACGACGCTGTACTCATGCCTGCAGATGATCCGGCGGCCCGCGATCAATATCGTCACGGTCGAGGACCCCATCGAGTACACCTTGCCGGGGCTGAACCAGGTACAGGTGAACACCAAGGCGGGGCTGACGTTCGCGGGTTCGCTGCGTTCAGTGTTGCGCCAGGACCCGGACGTGGTAATGGTGGGAGAGATCCGCGACGTGGAAACCGCGGAGATCGCCATCAAAGCCGCACAAACAGGACACCTGGTGCTTTCCACGCTGCACACGAACGACAGCATTTCAGCCGTCACGCGGCTGATGGACCTGGGCGTGCCCGGGTTTCAAATCGCGAGCGCGTTGACGGCGATCATTGCGCAACGCCTGCTGCGCCGCTTGTGCGAGTGCCACTATTCTTCCGGGCCGACTCAGGAGTATATCGAGACGGTGATGGCCGCAGGAATGATGGAGCCGCCGAAAACGTACAACGTGGCGAACGGATGCGAGAAGTGCGATTTCAGCGGTCATCGCGGGCGCGTCGGTATCTACGAAATGCTGCTTCTTAGCGATGCGATCCGCCAGGCGACACGCTCCGGTGATCGCAACGATGAGATGAGGACGCTGGCGCGCCACAATGGGATCAAGTTCATGCAGGAGTATGCGCTGGACCTGGTTCATGATGGCGTTACCACGTTGGAAGAGGTGCAACGCGTCGTGCCGTTCGGACAGGTCAGCCATGTTGCCTGCGGCTCCTGCGGGCGGGAACTTTCCGCGAGCTTTGCCTTTTGCCCGTTCTGCGGAACGAAACGGGAGAATTGGCGCGGGAAAGCTTTGAATCAAAGCAATGCCGCGCAGGAAACGGTACTGAGATGAATGGAAAAGAAAAGTCGAATGGAAAAATTACGGGGGTGCGCCGGAGTTCACGCGCGCACTGCCTGCGCGAAATTACGGTGACCTACGAGGGACAGAACGAACACACGGTGGTGAAGGCGCCCGACCTGAGCGCCAGCGGCATGTTCATCAACACCACGCGGGCCTTCCCGGAGGGAGCGGTATTGAATCTGCGATTCCGGCTTGCCGTCACGAACGCCCTGGTGGAAACGCGGGGCGAGGTGCGCCACTGCCTGCCCGGTGTCGGAGTTGGCGTGGAGTTCTTGGGGCTCGCACCAGACGCAAGGCAAGCGATTGAACGGGAACTGGCGTTGAATGGAGAGACGTGTCGTGCCAGGCAACCGCGTACCAGAAGGAGCGCGCGAAACACCAGGAGAAGTTCACGCAAGGCACATGATGAGAAGCGCGACTAGGTCACAAGCGGTGCGTCCGCGATGCCAGCCAGGCCAAACACACGTTGGTAGCGCCGAATCTCTTGGGGCGGTCCCAGGGCTTTGTGAAAGTTGTCGGAGAGTTTCACTGCCGGCCTGCCATTCACGTCATTGAGCTTGCACACCAGGCTCAGGGGATCAAAATCGCGGCCGCGCTGGGCATTGCAGTCGCGGAAATCATTGGTCAACAAAGTGCCCCAACCGGCGCTGAAGCGGATGCGCCTTTCCGGAAGCCATTTGCGTTCATCGAGGAAATCGCTGGCTTGGCGAAAATCCGGGGGGGAAGCGCCATCGCAAATCTTCCCGGAAAAATAGGCGTGTAATCCCAAAATCGTGTTCACATCGAGTGAGTCCGATGCAATGAAGAGTTTTTGCAACGGGTCGCGCCCTCGTTGTTGCAGCCAGGCAATGTATTCGTCGCCGGCGATGAAGGGATCCTTGCTGTCCGCGCGCTGCCCAGTCCAGTCCGCCACCCAATCGGGAGCGTTATTGAGAAATGCAGTCGTGCCGAAAGTGTCAGGCAGGAGAATGAGCAATTCGCCCTGGTAGGTTTCCTGCCAAAGTTCCAGCAAGCGATAGGGCGCCGCCCTCAGTTCCTCGTCGTCTCTGGCCATTGCCGCCAAGGCCATGGGCAATTCATGCGCATTTGTACCGATGGCTTCCAAGTCGTGTTTATAAGCCAGATAGGCATTCGACGTCCCGGTAAAGTGGCCGTCCAGCATGTCGCTCATGGCCTTCACGACATATTCCTGCCAAAGAAAGCTGTGCCGCCGCCGCGTGCCGAAATCGCTGACGCGCAATCCGGGAACGCCGCGCAACTTTTCCATTTTTTCCCAGAGTTTCGTTTTGGCGCGGGAATAAAGAATATCGAGCTCGAGCTCGCTCAAGCGCTTCAAACTGGCGCGCGTTCGCAATTCGCTGATCGCTGAAAGCGCGTAAATTTCCCACATGGTGGTCTGCGTCCAGAGGCCGCGAAACAGGAGGGAGAACTGCCCGTCGCGAACGGACAACTCATAATCAGAGAGGCGGAAGTCCCGTTCGAGCCAGTCGAGGAAAGCCGGCTCGAAGATACCGCGCTTGCCATAGAAGGTATTGCCTGCCAGCCAGATCAGCTCGGATTTGTGAAATCGCAAGCTTTTTGTCTGGTCCAACTGGTCGCGCAGTTCATCGAGCTCGATCAAATCGCCTAGGCGGACCTCAACCGTGCGATTGATAAAGGAAAAAGAAGCTTCCACCTTTGGGAAACGTTTCCAGATGAACTGGAGCATTAGAAGTTTATAAAAATCGGTGTCGAGCAAGGACCGCGTAATCGGATCGAGTTCCCAGTTATGGTCATGGGCGCGCCGCGCAAGGTTGATGATCACGATGTCTCCACTTTACTGCAATTTGGATGTCCGAGTCAGCCATGTGATACAACACCCAGCACGACCACAATGCGGCTCGGTGGTGAGTGCGCTATACTCAAAATATCTCTTGTTACGCGCCAATTCAGGAACTTCGCGCTCCCGAATGAGTCTTGACGTGCGTGGACTAGGCCGATGAATCATACGTTCGTTATCTTGACTATCCTGGCGTACCTGCTTAGCTGGAGCTTGTACGTGCAATTCCTCTACACGGGCAAGGAGTTTACCGGGCGCCTGGCTACCTTAATGTTGATCCTGGGGTTAGCCACGCATTACCTGGCGCTGCTGTTGAGCGCCCGCGCCAGCCATACGGTTCCCTACCATGACCTGCAGGGGGCCATGTCCCTGTTTGGCTGGCTGCTGGCGGTTACCTACCTTTGCCTGGAGATTTACCACCGGCAGCGCACCGTCGGCGCGTTTGTGATGCCGGTTATCCTGATTTTTTTCATTGTCGCGAATCTGATGCCCGCCCGCCCGCACACGGATTCGCCCATACACGGCGTGGTGTTTGCCCTTCACGTCACATTAAGCATTCTCGCCTACGCCGCCTTCGCGCTTTCCTGTGTCCTCAGCCTGATCTATCTGGGCGAGGAGCGCCTGTTACGCATGAGGCGCCTGGGCGATGTGGTCTGGCGCCTGCCGCCGCTGGAACTTCTGGAGCGCATGAGCCACACCAGCGTAATGGTTGGCCTAATTACCATCGTGGTCGGCACGGCGTTGGGATTTATCGCCGTCGACCGCAATGTTGCGGAGCACTACTCGTACTTTGACCCAAAGTACATTTTCACGTTATTCGTGCTTTTGTTGTACATCGCCTACTTTCGGCTGGCGCGCACGGCGGCGTGGCGTGGGGCACGCGCGTCAAAATTGTGCGTCTTCAACTTTGTTCTCGTGGTGATGAACTTCTGGGTTATCAATGTGTTTTTCTCGCAGCATCACCGGTACTTTTAGGAGCGCGCGGAACACGGCATGGAGATTGTTCTCGTCGGCCTGAACTTCCGAACGGCGCCTGTCGAGGTGCGGGAAAAGGTGTCTTTTGACGCCGAGCAGGCGCAACGAGCCGCTGAGGAATTGCGTTCCCAAAGTATCCTTGAAGAAGCGCTGGTCCTTTCCACCTGCAATCGCAGCGAAGTTTATGGCGTTCACCCGACGGCCAAACGGGCTTCTGCTGCTGCGCTGTGCAGTTTTCTATGCACGTTTCACCATATCCAACCGGAACTTCTGAATGCCTCTCTCTATCATCACTACGATCACGATGCGGTGCGGCATCTTTTTCGTGTTTCTGCCGGACTGGAGTCCATGCTTTTGGGAGAAGCGGAGATTCTCGGCCAGGTACGCGAAGCATATTTGCGCGCCCACGCCACGCATCTAACCGGTCCGGTGCTGAATCGTCTGTTTCAAGGCGCGCTGGAGATTGGCAAGCGCGTCCGCGCGGAAACCGAGCTGGGCACGCGGCCGATGGGCGTCGCTTCTGCTGGCATGAAGCTGGCTGAACGCATTTTCGGCAAACTCAACGATCGCACCGCACTTGTCCTTGGCGCAGGCACCATCAGCGAACAGGTTGTTTCTCAATTGCGCGATCGTAATATCGGCAGGTTGCTTCTTTCCAACCGGTCCCGCGAAAAGGCCGAGGAGTTCGCCAAGCAGTACAAGGGGGAAGTGCTCGATTGGGGCGCCTGGGAGACCACGCTGAAGCTGCCCGATGTCATCGTGTCGGCTGTCGGCGTTCAGGAAGCGCTGCTGACCAGGGCGCTCATCGAACATTCCATGGCCGCTCGCGGCAATCGCGGGCTTTTCCTGATGGACCTGGGAATGCCCCGCAACATCGATCCCGCCGTCGGCGAACTCTACAACTGTTACCTCTACTCGATGGAAGACCTGAGCGAAATCGTGGAGCAGAATCGCAGCGCCCGCCAGAATGAAGTGCCCAAGGCCGAAGCGCTGGTCGAGGAGCATGTGGGCAAATTCATATCCTGGCAGGCCAGCGTGGAGCTGATTGGCGTGCTGGATACCCTGCGCGGCAGCTTGAAAGAACGCCGCGCCGCCTTTCTTCATGAGAAACTTGCCGGAATGAATCACTTCAGCAGCGAGGACCGCGAACAAATCGGCGCGCTTATGGACGAACTGCTGGAGAAGCTGCTGATCGCGCCGGCCGAACGCCTGCGGGCCGAGAAAGAACTGCGCAAAAAGATTCAGAACGTCGAAGCGATTCGTGAACTCTATCTGTCGGACCGGGAGAAACCGTGAGGCCATTGCGCATTGGCAGTCGAGGAAGCATCCTGGCGCGCTGGCAGGCGGAGTTCATCCGCAAGCAACTCTTCCAGGTGAGCGGCGTCGAAGCTGAAATTATCATTATCAAGACCGCCGGGGATAAAATGCAGCAGGCGCCGCTGACGCAAATTGGCGGCAAGGGCATTTTCATCAAGGAACTGGAAGAAGCGTTGCTGGAAGAAACCGTGGACCTGGCTGTTCACAGCGTGAAAGACATTCCCACGGAAACACCCAGCCGGCTGCATTTCCCCGCGGTGTGCCGCCGGGATGATGTGCGCGATTGCCTTGTTACTCACAAGGGCGACACGCTTGCCGCCCTCAAGCAGGGCGCGCGGGTCGGAACCAGCAGCCTCCGGAGGCAGGCGCAGCTACGCCATTACCGCCCCGATCTGGACATCCGTGAGTTACGCGGCAACGTGGACACGCGGCTACGCAAAGTGGAAAGCGGCGAATACGACGCCATCGTGCTTTCCAAGGCCGGCCTCGATCGCCTTGGCTGGAGCCAGAAAATGACCGAACCGCTTTCCCCGGAAATTTCTTTGCCTGCGGTAGGGCAGGGCGCCATCGCCATTCAATCCCGGGTGAAAGACACAGAGGCGTCGGACCTTCTTGGGAAGCTCGATGACCCCGAAACGCGCACAGCCATCATTGCAGAGCGCGCGTTGCTGGCTGCGCTCCGGGGCGGCTGCCAGGTGCCGCTGGGCGCTTGGGCCCGCATGGAACGCGGGGAACTGGTGATGGACGCGGTGGTCTGTTCCGTGGATGGCTTGCAATATGTTCGCCAGCGTGCTACGGCTCCGCCGGAACAGGCGGCGCAACTAGGCCAGCAGATGGCCAAGCTTCTTTCTGAGGGTGGCGCGCGAGGTATTCTGGACGAGGTGCAACGCTCCCGTGGCTGAATCTTTCGCCAGCGCACTTACGGGCAGGCGCGTGGTGATCACCCGCGCTGCGGAGCAGAGTCAACCTCTGCTTGCGGCGTTGCGCGAAAAAGGTGCGCAACCCATCCTCCTGCCCATGGTTGCGTTCGCTCCGCCGGACGATCTGGAGTCCCTGGATGCTGCCGTGCGCTCCTTGCGCGAATACCAATGGATTTTCTTCACGAGCCAGAACGCGGTGCGCGCGTTGCAGGAACGTGCGGAGCACCTCAAACTCACATTGCGCGAGGCGGTGGGGGCGGCGCAAATTGCCGCCGTTGGTCCCGCCACCGCCCATGCTCTACGGGCTGCGGACCTTATTGTTCATTACGTAGCCAGAGAACCCAGCGGTGTCACGCTCGCGCAGGAATTGCAGGATGAAGTCCGGGGCAAGCACGTCCTGCTCCCGCGAAGCGACCGGGCAAATCGCGAACTAGTGACGACGTTGCTCGATTTCGGCGCCTTCGTAACCGAAGTTGTGGCCTACAAAACCATCCGCCCGACTACCTCGGATTCTCATGATCTCCAACTCCTGCTCCAGTCAGTTCCCGACGCGGTTTTGTTTTTCAGCCCATCCGCAGTGCTTCACTTTCGAGAGATTATCGGCCCGCGGCTATTTGACGACCTTTCAGAAAAATCCGTCTTTGCCGCTGTCGGCCACGTTACGGGACGCAAATTGCGCGAAGCAGGTGCGCAACGTGTGATCGTTTCTCGGGACACCACCGTTCCTTCCATCCTCGAGTCCCTGTCCTCTTTTTTTGCAGATTCGGGGCACAGCCTGCCCGCAGGAGCGAAACAGCCATGAGTTTCCCCACGCATCGCCCACGGCGTTTGCGCCGCAGCGAAGCACTGCGCGGTCTGGTGCGCGAGACGCGCCTCACCACCGCGGGCTACATCTATCCCATGTTCGTTTGCCCCGGCACGAAGGTACGCACCGAAGTAGGTTCGATGCCGGGCGTCCACCAGCAATCGGCGGATCAAATCGTGGAAGAGTGCCGTGAGGTCGAGTCCCTGGGCATTCCGGCGGTGATTCTGTTTGGCTTGCCCGAATCGAAAGATCCGCGCGGCGCGATTTCCTATGCCGCCGACGGTGTTGTGCAAAGAGCCATCGAAGCCATCCGCAAGGCTGGATTGAAACTCCTGGTCATCACGGACGTGTGTCTCTGCGAGTACACGGATCACGGCCACTGCGGCGTAATCGAACGCGGGGAAATCGCCAACGATCCCACGCTCGACATTTTGGCCGAGCAGGCACTTTCTCACGCACGCGCCGGCGCCGACATTGTGGCGCCTTCGGACATGATGGACGGCCGCGTCGCTGCTATTCGCAAAAAGCTCGACCAGCATAATTTTGAAAACATCGCCATCCTGGCGTACGCGGCAAAGTATTGCTCAGGTTTTTACGGGCCTTTCCGCGAAGCCGCGCAATCCGCGCCTCAGCACGGCGATCGCCGCAGCTACCAGATGGATCCGGCCAATGCGCACGAAGCGCTGAAGGAAGTGGCGCTGGACATCGAGGAAGGGGCGGACATGGTCATGGTGAAGCCGGCGCTGCCTTATCTCGACATCGTGCGCCGGGTGCGGGACCGTTTTGATGTGCCGGTGGGCGCGTACAATGTGAGCGGCGAATATTCGATGGTGAAGGCGGCGGCGCGCAATGGCTGGATTGACGAAAAGCGCGTCGTGCTGGAAATCCTGACCGGCATTCAGCGCGCTGGTGCGGACATCATTCTTACGTATCACGCCAAAGACGCAGCTCGTTGGCTGAAATCCTAAACGCAAAGGTGCGCAGATGAGTGCAACGCAACGCCGATCCCTACCCGAACGCCGCCGCTCAAAGGAGATTTTCGAGAAAGCCGAGAAGATCCTCGTCGGTGGCGTGAACAGCCCCGTACGCGCCTTCCGCTCCGTCGGCGGCGAGCCGCTCATCATCGAGAAGGGAAGCGGCCAACACCTTTATGATGCGGACGGCAACATGCTGCTCGATTACGTGTGCTCGTGGGGGGCGATGCTTCTGGGCCACGCGCATCCTGCCGTCACCGCCGCAATTGCCGATCAGGCGCAGCGCGGCACAAGCTTTGGCGTAACCACGGAACTCGAGGTCGAACTTGCCTCACTGATCATCAAAGCCATTCCGTTTATCGAAAAGATTCGCTTTGTATCCAGCGGCACAGAAGCGACCATGAGCGCCGTTCGCTTGGCGCGCGGCATTACCAAGCGGGATTTGATTGTTAAATTTGAGGGCTGCTATCACGGGCATGCCGATAGTTTCCTCTCTCAGGCCGGCTCCGGCTTGGCCACGCTTGGGATCGCCGAATGTCCGGGTGTGCCGCAAGCGCTGGCTGCGCTCACGCTCAACGTTCCCTACAATGACCTCCATGGCGTGGAACAGCTCTTTGCCCAGCACAAAGATAAAATCGCCGCCGTTATCGTTGAGCCGGTTGCCGCCAACATGGGCGTGGTTCTTCCCGCGGATGGTTTTCTGAAAGGGCTGCGGGAAATCACGCGGAAGCATGGCGCGCTGCTGATCATGGACGAAGTGATCACCGGATTCCGCCTGCACAACGGCTCCGCGCAGCAACTGTTCGGCGTGCAGGGCGACTTGACCACACTGGGCAAAATTATCGGCGGTGGCCTGCCTGTGGCGGCTTATGGGGGAAGCGCGGAACTGATGAATCATGTTGCACCGCTTGGCCCGGTCTATCAGGCGGGCACGTTAGCGGGCAATCCGCTGGCCATGCGCGCGGGAATTGCCACGCTGAAAGAGTTGGGCAAGCCAAAGATCTACGATGGCATCAACGCGCTGGCGAAACAGCTCGCCGCCGGTCTGCGCAAGGCGGTGGAAGAAGCGGGGATCGCGGCACAGGTCAACAGCATCGGCTCGCTCTCGACGGTTTTCTTCGCGCCCCAGCCCGTGAACAATTACACAGATGCGAAGCGCTCTGACACGAAACTCTTCGCGCGCTTCTTCCGTGATATGCTGCAGCGCGGCATTTTTCTGGCGCCTTCGCAGTTTGAAGCCGCTTTTGTTTCGGCATCGCACACGACCGCGGATATCGAGCGCACCATTTCCGCTGCCGGGGACGTATTGCATGCGATGGCTGCGAAGCCGTCTGGTTAAAACCAACTAGAGGAGAAGCAAGCAATGCATGAAGTTCTGGAAGGCCACGAAGGACACGGCGGGCACGAAGAGGGCCCGTTCACCATCCCGGTCTCGGTTACGCTCTCCATTCTGGCTGTCCTGGTGGCCATCTCCACTCTGATGGGCCATCGTTCCTCCAAGGAAGAACTTCTTCTGCAAACGCAGGAGGCCGACCAGTGGGCATTCTTCCAGGCCAAAAATAGCGGCCTGCACTTCATGCAACTCCGTTTGTTCGAGCTCGACTCGTTCACCATCGCTGACAAGGAAAAGGCCGCGCAAGAGCGCGGGAAGGCCATAAAGGAAGCGGAGCGCTACAGCAAGGAAAAGGAAGAGGCCAAGGAGAAAGCCGAGGACTTGCAGAAAGAGAGAGGGGTGATCGCGCGGAGGGGTGACCGCTATGAAGGCGCGGAAGTACTTCTCGAAATCGCGCTCATTCTTACCTCATTTACTCTGATCACTAAGAAAAAGTTCTTCTGGTTTGCCGGGTCGATTCTCGGTCTTACCGGCCTTGCCGTGGCCCTCAGCGGCTTCCTGATGCACTGAGGCTCGCCGTTACAAATCCAATTTTGCTTATAGGGTTGGGCATTTCGCGCTTAGGCCGTAGCCGGCGGCCGTGCGCTTCTCAGCAGGGCTATCTCTGAGTTCAAATGGTCCATTCGCTCGAGCAGCTCGCGGTGGCGCTTGTCTTCCGCATCGGGTTTTTTGCCAATGAATGACAACGTTCCTCCCGGCTCCAGGATGCATTGATCTACCTCTGCGAGCGAGGAAAAGCCCTGTTTGCGCGCCGCCGCCTCCAGTTGCACCATGGTGATCAACTCGCTCTTCAAGTGTTGCGTGCGCACGCGGCCCGCTTCGATCAAGACGTCGGCCTTGCCTTCCACCAGTTGATCGAGTTTCTTGTGACCGTACAAAAAGCGCACCGTCAGATAGTTGATCGCCAGCAGGGCAGTCGCCCCCAACAGTCCGCCGGAGACGGAATTGTCGTCGCCAATGATGGCGTTCTGAACGGTGTTCGACAAAGTCAACAACACCACCAGGTCGAAAGGGTTCAACTGCACGAGTTCGCGCTTTCCGGATAGCCGTAGCATCACCACCAGAAAGATGTACACGATCACTGGCCGCAGGATCTTCTCCAGGATCGGGAGTGTCATCACAAACATATCTTTCCAAATTTCGTGCATCGCGCCGCAACCTCCTTGGGCCAAACTCGGGCGCTTCTTCGCTTTTCCTTGCGCTCCGGATGTATGGCAGGGTAACATGCGTCACACCCAGCCTGAAGCGCTCCGGGCGCCTTGCCTGTCCATTAGGGCAGTCATACTTTGAGAACCTCTTTCGTTGAGAACGTTTACGGCGCCGCGCTTTACAGTTATTCTTTCAGGGAGACTCTCTGTTCTCCTGCATTGCTGTGCTCGTTGCACGAAGACCCATGGAGGCTTCGGGAACTCCCGCCGGGAATGAAAGGCTCGCTCGAACCGGCTCGTGAAGCAGCTAATTCATGTCACAGAAAACGTTTACGGAGCCGGGCGTCCGGCTTGGCACGCGACATCTTGCGGCGCTGCTCGATGCGACCCAGGAACTCATCGCCATCCTCAGTGAGGATGGCATCATTCATTTCGTAAACGACGCCTTCCGCCGCTGCCTGGGATATGAGGCCGGTGAACTGCTCGGGCGCAACATTCATGAGATCGTTCATGCTGTTGACGCCGAGCATTTGCGCCAGCGCCTGCGGGAAATTGCGGCCCGGCCGGGGACCAGCGCCAGCGACCGCTGCCGTTTGTGCATGCGCGATGGCTCATGGCGCTGGTTTGAGGCCGTCTGGAGCAATCGCCCCAACGAAACGGACCTCGAAGGAATTCTTTTCCGCGCCCAGGATGTTACCGAACTTCAGCGCATGGAGTCCGAGCGCCAGGTGATTTCCGATGTTGTGCATGCGCTCAACCTGACTTCCAACCTGGATCAGCTCCTCACCAGCATCCATGAGGCTTTGCAGCGCGTCGTTTCCGCCGAGAACTGCTTCGTTGCGTTACATGACCCGGAGCACGATTTGTTTGAGTTCCCCTTTTTCGCGGACGAATACGATACGGCGCCCGCGCCTCAGAAAGTCGGGCGGAGTTGCACGGCTTATGTTTTTCGCACCGGCCGCGCCATGCTTATCCCGCAATCGGATTTTGACCGCTTGGTTGCTCTTGGTGAGGTCGAACTGGTCGGTTCTCCGGCGCCTGCCTGGCTGGGCGTTCCCTTGAAAACGCCTACCGCCACGATTGGCGTGCTGGTCGTGCAGCATTACCAGAACGAAAACGCTTATGATATTCGCGACCTCGAATTCCTGGATTCCGTGGGCGCCCATATCGCGCTGGCCATCGAGCGGCGTCGCGCCGAAGAAGAACTACGCAAGAGTGAATCCATCTTCCGGCTTCTCTTTGAGCATAATCCGTTGCCAACGTGGCTGCACGATGCCCATACCCTCGAATTCCTCCGCGTGAACGAGGCCGCCGTCCAACTCTATGGTTATTCCCATGAGGAATTCGAGAAGATGACCATCCTCGACATTCGCCCTTTCACTGAGCGCGAAAAGCTCTCGGCCCATCTCCG
This sequence comes from Candidatus Acidiferrales bacterium, assembly GCA_963702915.1. Taxonomy (GTDB): domain Bacteria; phylum Acidobacteriota; class Terriglobia; order Acidiferrales; family UBA7541; genus Acidiferrum. The sequence goes on along the minus strand of OY969770.1, from coordinate 1,797,396 downwards.
AGAGGTACACGATAACGACGAAGATCATGGGTTTTGGCTGCACCAGACCAAGGACGGAAAAACCATCGAGGTGGAAGTCATCTCCCACGCATTGGCTTACTCTGGGAAGCGTGTTCGACTGGTGGTGGCGCAGGATATCAGCGAACGGCGAAACCTGGAGCACCAGCTTCGCCAGGCGCAGAAAATGGAAGCCATTGGCCGGCTGGCAGGCGGCGTGGCGCATGACTTCAACAACCTGCTGATGGTGATCAAGGGGCACACGGAGCTGCTCCTGAATGTGTTGTCGCCATCCGATCACGTGGCGCGCAAGATCGAGCAGATTGACCGCTCCGCAGACCGCGCCGCCACGCTGACGCGCCAGTTGCTGGCTTTCAGTCGCATGCAAGTCTTGCAGCCGCAGGTCATCAATCTGAATTCCGTCGTCGAGGAAATGGCCAAGCTACTTCCGCGGCTGATTGGCGAGGACATCGAACTGGTCGTTCGCGCTGACGAAGAATTGGGCACCATCCGCGCCGACGCCAGCCAGATGGAGCAGGTCATCATGAATCTGGCGGTCAACGCCCGTGATGCGATGCCCAATGGGGGCAAGTTGGTCGTCGAAACCCGCAACATCGATCTCGACCAGACCTACACGGCCAGCCATCCGTTGATGAAGCTTGGCCCCTACGTCCAGATGACCGTGAGTGACAACGGCACGGGCATGGATGCGGAAACGCAATCGCACATCTTCGAGCCTTTTTTCACGACCAAGGAAAAAGGGAAGGGCACGGGCCTCGGGCTTGCAACGGTGTATGGCATCGTCAAGCAGAGCGGCGGTTTCATTTGGGTGTACAGCGAACTTGGCAAAGGCACTTCCTTCAAAATCTATCTTCCCCGTGTTGATCAGGCCGAAGAATTCTCCGATGTTCCAAACGCAACCGCGGAAGTGCCCATGGGCACGGAGACTGTTCTTCTGGCGGAAGACGAGCAGGATGTGCGCGAGATCGCCCGGGAGTTTCTGGAGTCGGGAGGTTACAAAGTCCTGGAAGCCAAAGATGCCGAAGAGGCCGTCAAGCTAGCCCGCGAGCATGGCGGGGCCATCGATCTTCTGCTTACGGACATGGTCATGCCCGGGATGACCGGCCAGGAACTCGCCGTGCAACTGCAACACGAATATCCAGGACTGTGCATCGTTTTCATGTCCGGCTATAGCGAACATGCCGCCACGGAAATGGCCAACGCGGACCCCAACGTGCGCCTCCTCAACAAGCCGTTCAGCCGCGGGACGCTGCTGCGCGGCGTGCGCGAAATCCTCCACAGCAAACAGCAGCGCTAAGCGCCCTTGGGTAGCTCCAGCACCATTTTCGAAGGAATGGAGCAGGAACCGCGACCCTAACAGAACCAGAAACACCAACTGGAGATTCTCCATGAGCACCTTACCCGACCGGCGTACGCAGGGAAGAATCGTCGCTGGAGTCATCGCGGTTTGTGGATTCATTTTCGGCACGTACCGTTTGCTGGACACCTGGAGCTTCGTTTCTCGAGCACAAGAAGCCACAGGCGTGATCGTAGCCAGAGACACCCGCATCTTTACGATCCAATATGAAGTGGCGGGCCAGTCCTATCAAATTGATGAGGATCTCCCCAGCACGAAAGGAATGAGCGGCCTGACAAGAATGCGCTTGCAGGTGGGGACGCCGGTGCCTGTGCTTTACGATCCTTCTTCACCCGAAAAAGCAAAGTGGAAGGACGCGCGGCTTTGGGTATTTCCATTGGCGGTTCTAGCAGTATCGGTGATTGCGGCGTTTTGCAGTTGGGTGCCGGATGTGATGTTCCGGCCATTTCGTTCCGGCTGAAGCGATGTAGTGTGCGCCAACGACCGCACGCTTAGGCTTTGTCTGAACGTTACGTCAGTTTGGGATGCCTGCGGTGCCACTCGGTGGCGTGTTGAAACGTCTGGCCCGCCTGCAGTACCGACGCATCATCCCCCGCGCGTCCCACGAATTGCAGCCCTACAGGCAGATTCTTCTCGGTGAATCCGCAAGGCACAGAAATTGCCGGTAAACCACATAAGTTGCCAATCGCTCCGAAAGGATCAGGGAAGGAAAGCCCCTTACTAAGGTCCATTGTCAACGGGGTGGCCGGCGCGGGCAATGTAGCGGCAGCCAGAACATCGTAGCTCTCGAATAGCGCCTCCATTTTTTTCTGCAGAATCTCGCGCACGCGCTGCGCCGTCGTAAAGTCGCCGCCGCTCACCGTCAGGTTCACGTAGCCGCCGATGCGTCCCAGCGGATCGTGCAACTCTTTGACGCGCCCCGAGCGGATCAGGTCACCAAAGGAAGACGCCACCTCTGCCTGGAGGATCACGCCCGCCGCTTCCTCCCACGGTCCTTCGGGCAATGCGGCGTCTTTGACCGAAGTAAAATGCCGGGGCAATACCTTGTGCGCTGCTAGAATGGCCTTCGCGACACTCGGATCGTATTCTTTCCACAAGTTCCCCAGCCAACCCACACGCAGTCCGTGCCTCTTCAGATCCGCCGCGGGTGAATAGGTGAACGCTGCTCTGTCCACGGGCAGCATGCTGCGGTCCAGCGGATCATGGCCTGCAATTGCGGCGAAAATCCGCGTGCAATCCTCAGCGCTCCGCGCCATGGGGCCGATTTTGTCCAGCGAGTAGGAAAGAGCCATGGCCCCATGGCGGCTCACGCGTCCATAGGTTGGCCGGAATCCGCTGACGCCACAAAATGCCGATGGGCACAGGATGGAGCCCCACGTTTCTGTCCCAATCGCAAATCCCGCCAGCCCTGCGGCCACGATTGCGCCCGAGCCCGAAGATGATCCGCACGTCCAGCAACTGGTGTCCCAGGGATTTTTGGTTTCGCCCTGCAGTGACGCCGACGCGAAGTTGTAGCCAAGGCCACCCGCCAATTCGATCATGGAGGCTTTACCCAGCAGTATGGCGCCTACATTGTGCAAATGTTCAATCACGGTGGCGTTGTAGTCGAACACCTGCTCGGCGAACGGCTTTGCTCCCCACGTGGTTTGCACGCCCTTCACCGCCAGCAGATCTTTCGCGGCATAGGGAATTCCGTGCAGCGGCCCGCGATAGTGTCCCCGGTGAATGTCTTTTTCCGCCGTGCGGGCCTGGTCCAGCGCTTCCACCGGCATCAGCCGCGCATAAGCATTCAGGCGCGGTCCAAATTTCTGGCTGCGTTCCAGGTAAGCTTCGGTCAATTCAACGGGGGAGAGCTGCTTCGATTCGATGCGCTTCGCAAGTTCACCAACCGATTCGTAGAGAATGGATTCCTTCAGCATGAGTGGCTCCGCTCAGGGCTTTTTGGCTGCTGCGGTGGGCGCAGCACCGGCCGTGGGAGCGCTCCCCGGCTTCTTCTCTCGTTCCACCAGCGGTTTCAGGTACACGGCGGGAGCATCGCCATTTTCCAAGTGAAAGGCGCGCAACCGCTCCAACGAGCGCTGCAAACTGTAGCAGCTATCGCGCACACTCTTTTGTTCTTCGGTATCGAAGCGGGTGCCGAACTGGGTCATAAGCTGTTGAAAACGCGCTTCAGCTTCCACGCGGCTCTCGGCGCTCAACTTTTCCGCGCCTTCCGGCAATTGCTCGTTGGCTGCGGCTGCCGTTGCGGGCTCGTTGAAAGCGATTCCGGCCGGAACCATGGCCGCGGAGAGCAGTGCCGCCTTCTGCGCAAACTCCCGTCTGTTCATCTTTTGCCCTTTGTCTTTGTTCATCCGCAATACCCCTGAACACTACGCACGCCGTACACAGGGCACAACTTTCACCGCAAAGCCAAGCTACCCAATTCAAGCTGAGGCGTCAACTGGACGAAAGGCTAGGCGCGGCCCGGCCCGGCCCAGCATTAGTTAAGAGCCGTGATTGAGGCAAATGTGGCCCTGGGTGTACGCTCTTGGATAATGTCTTGAGGTGCCGATGCACTTTTCAGCCCACCTGCTACTAAGCGAAATGCCATTCAGGAGAATGGCGTTCCAGGGGGCCTTCATTCTTGGGATTATGTTGGCTGCGAGTTTGGCCTTGGCCCAGAACGAGATTGAGAATCCTAAAGCGATTCTTTCCGCGAAGACCATCTATTTTGAAGACAAATCTGGTGTGGATGCGGTTGGGAAGAAAGCATCCACTGAGCTGAGCAAGTGGGGGCGCTTCCAGATTGTTGCGGAACGAAAAAATGCCGAATTAATCCTTGAGCTTGAGACAGACCCGCATCAGGGAGGGAATCTGGTCCTGTCGGGAGGGCAGACGGGAACCATCGATTCGCAGGGGAGCGTCGAAGAAGATCCCATTCCCAATTATGACAAGCAGGCTCCGATTCACTATGCGTTTCTAACCGTGATTGATGCGCAAACGGGGGAGACTCTCTGGAGCGCTTCGCGGCGTTGGGGTGGCCTGCTTACTGGATTTGACAGCGTGGGCGAGCACTTGGTTAAGGAATTTGAGATACAGGCACAGGCGGCGGAGCGCAGGTCAAAGTTAAAGATAATCAAGAGCGTCAACCCCACTTATCCTGCGGAAGCATCGACCAAGAATATCGAGGGAACGGTGATCGTTTGGATTGAGGTGGGCAAGGATGGGAAGGTCACCCGCGCTAAGGCCCTGAGCGGCCCTCCTGCACTGTTTCGGTCGTCCGTGGATGCAGCGATGCAGTATCAGTTTGAGCCACCGCAAGACGCTCCGGTAACAACAACTTTGGAGATGAGCTACGGCCTTGAGCCCATAGCATGTCCACCGGGGAAGAAGGGCCAGCATCCCGAGGTGACCTATACCGAAAAACTCCCGATGAAAACCGAGCACGCAGGCGAATTGAAAATCGTGGGCGATCTCAATGAAGCGCTGCCGCCTTATCCAGAGGAAGCCAAAGAAGCAGGGGCAGAGGGAGATTTAGAAATGGTCATTACTGTCGCGTCCAGCGGCGAGGTGATTGGAGCGCTGGTGACAAAGTCAGTGGACCCTGCCATCGACGAAGCGGCACTCGCCACGGTTCGGACTTGGAGATTTAAGGTGACACGAGGAGAGCAAGCAGCCTTCCCCATCAAGTTTCTTTATCGGATGAAATGCCTCTCCTCCGACGAAAAGTAATAGAGACCTTAGACGCAAACATAGGTGAACAATTCCATTAACATTGATGGTTGCGGGCAGGCTATAGTTTCCTCAGTCATTTCCTGTTTTCGCTCCAAAGGAGAAACGTATGTACTGCAGCTCTTGCGGTTCGCCCATCACTCCAGAGCAGTCGGTTTGTTCGCAATGCGGAAGGAGTACCATGGGGGCGCGGGTCGCAATCGCGGAACGCCAGCGGGTCGCTGAACACATTCATCTCCTTGCCATTTTGTGGTTTGTGCTTGGGGCGTTCTGGCTCATTCCTGCGTTCGTCATGGCTGTGCTTGCCGCTGTCATCAGCGTGCCGTTGGCGGGGCATGGGGCCCCGAAGATCGCCTTTATCTTTGCACCCGGGCTGTTCGTGATTCTGTGCATCGTATTCCTGATATCGGCAGCCCTTCGCTTTGTCACCGGATGGGGCCTGCTCAAGATGCAGCCTTGGGGCCGCATGTTTGCTCTCGTGATGGGATTCATCGCCCTCGTCCATCCCCCGCTTGACACTGCCCTGGGGATTTATACGCTTTTCATACTCTTGCCGGATGCCGCCGGCGACGAATATCGGCAATTGTCGCAGTCAACCGTGTAAGTCCCGCTAAATCGGAAAATCGGACGAGCGACATTCACGGGCCTGGATCGCGTGGGGCGCTTCCAACAAGGGAAGCGAACGGATACGAGAGTCCACAGCGGGGCTGTCACATACTTTTGATTTCCCGCAGTAGGCCGCTGGTGACGTCGTAGACGAAGCCTCGGACGGCGACGTTTTGCGGCACCCAGGGATGGCTGCGGAGCTTCTGCAACTGGTGGCGCACATTGTCCTCGACATTTTGGAAGGCGTAGAAGAACGCTGGGGCCACCGCGGCGGTTCCCGCGCGATTCTGGATTCTAGTGCGCAAGTCCTGTTCGTTGGTGTGCATCAAACCGCAATCGGTATGATTGATCACCATGAACTCCTCGGTGCCCAGCAGATAGTGCGAGATGAGCAGCGAGCGCAAGGTGTCGTCCGTAACGATGCCGCCGGCATTGCGGATGATGTGCGCGTCCGCGGCTTTCAGGCCGAGGGTTTGGATGGAGAGCCGCGTGTCCATGCAAGTCAGCACAGCCAGTTTGCGTTCAGGGCGCGGCGTCAGTTTGCGCAATTCATGCGTGCGCGCGTAAAGTTCGTTGGCAACCAGAACTTCGTCAATGACGCTCATGGGCGGCCAGTTTAGCGCAGCTGCCTGCAATTCGCACATCGCCTGTATTGCGAAGCAGACCTCACGGTAAGATGGAAAACGCAAAGGGGCTTGCTGCGCGTTTGACGGTGCAACGCATCAACCCAGGTGGATCATGGCGAGAATCACGGTAGTTGGGATTGGTCCCGGGCCGGTTTCCTGCTTAACGCGGGAGGCGGAAGCGGCGCTGCTCGGTGCGCAGAAGATTTTCTTTCGCATTGGCTCGCACCCTGTTTACGAATGGCTTCGTGGCATGGGCAAGCATGTAGTTTGTTTCGACAAGCTCTACGACAGCCACTGGGTGAAACCAGAGGACGTTTATGAATTTATGGTGGTGGCCTTGCTGAAGGAAGCGGCATTGGCCAACGAAGTGGTTTACGCCGTCCCAGGGAGCCCCGACATGCTAGAAGCGACCACGAATCTGATTCGCGCCTGGGCTCCAAACGAAGGAGTTGAAGTTCGCGTGCTTCCCGGTGTCAGCTTTCTGGACGAGGCCCTTGCGGCCATCAATTTCGATTTCGCGATGGGGCTGCAGGTCGTCATGCCTTTAACACATCTTCAGCACGGCCTTTTCACGCCGCGTCTGGCCCTGATGGTCTGCCAGATTGAAGCTACCAGCCATTCGCAGGACGCCCCGCGTGTGGATTTGACGATGAATTTTCTGCTACGGTGCTACCCTCCTCAACACGCGGTGACACTGCTATGGACCGATGGTTTGCCGGAATACAAGACGCACACAAAAGTGGTTGCGCTTGCGGATCTTGCCCGGGAATACGGTGAAGCGAGATTCTTCGCGAGCCTCTACGTCCCTCCCCTTGACTAGCGCGTGGAGGTTTCACGATTCGCTAGCTTGCACTTGGCGTCGCGTCTTCCGAATCCCAGAAATTCTCGCAATCCAGTATCTCGATTCCGATCAAGTATTGCGATGCCGCGCCTTTTTTCACTCAGACAATTCGCGCATACGCTTTAAGTTGGCTCTGTGGTTTTTGAATCCAAATTGTTTCGCCCTCTTTTGACGCTCGTGTCGTTGCGATGCAAGCTCCCTGCCTGCTCACATTCAATGCGTTCGCGAGTTCCTGCTTTCCGCCCGCCTCATTTTCGAGATAAACCGGAATGGGCGGATTACGCGGCGCCCGAGGCTGTCTCTGTAGCTGTTTGTAGAACTCCATTGCGGAAAAGGAGACGGCCAGGATTTGTTCGCGCTGCGTCGCGGTCAGGGACTTCGCGACGGCGATCAGTTTCGTCGCCTGGCTCATCAGCTCCGAGAGGAATTTCGCCATTGCGATTCGTTCGGCCGGGGCTGGCTCGCCCTTGTGCAAGCGCACGTCATATTCTTTCAGACGCTTCGCAGCCACCTCGTGGAAATGGATGCGGCACCACAAGCGCGCATCCAGCGCCGCCTCCGCGGGACCCTTGCAGCCGGGCGATGAACACAAGCCCTCAGGCATAAAAGCCTCCATGTGCGCGGTGTCGTATCTGGGCCATGGCACGCCTCGCCTAGCTCTACCTTAACCCAGATTCAGCCGAAGTGGGCGCCAACACGACACCCTTGTCGCCATTGGAGAGAGTAGCCTCCTGGCCCTGTAGGGAAACTCCCTTTGTAGGAATTATCCCCGCATGGAGCGTTAGCCGATGGTTGCCAATTCTGCTACGCTGGGCAGTGCATTTACCTGAAATTAGAGGAGAACTCGCGTGAGTGTCGTGGCCGGAGTGGACCTTGGCGGAACCGCCGTCAACTATACCTTGATCAATCAGCAGGAAAAGTTTCTCATTGACGGATTGTGCGAGCATCCCGCCTTGGCCAAGCAGGGGCCGGACGTCTGCCTGCGCCAGATTGCCGATGGATTGAAGATCGCCACGGAAAAAGTGGGAGTTCCCCTGTCCGATGTGGTCGCGGTCGGCCTGGACACTCCCGGCCCAGCCAGTGCCGCGGGAGTGCTGAGCGCGCGAGGCTCGACGAATTTCGTTCACCCGAAGTGGGCGTCTTTCGATATTCGAGAAGGGCTGGCGCAAAAACTCGGCAAGCCAGTTACCTATTTAAACGATGGCAATGCCGCCGCCTTGTGGGGGCATTACAACATCTTCGGGTCCAACAGCCACGGGACCTCGATCTCCATCGTGATCGGCACGGGCAATGGCGGCGGGATCATTCTGGATGGTCATGACTTGAAGGGGAAAAATGGATTTGGCGGAGAGCTTGGCCACGTGCTGATTCCGTATCAGAGCATCGCAGGAACCTCGGGCATTAAGCCGCATTGCAACTGCGGGCGCACCGGGGATCTGGAATCGCTTTGCTCTCTTACCGCGATCGAAAAGAATATCCTGCCGTATTTTCTGCCACGCTATCCTGGCCACGAACTGGGGAAAATGGATGCGCACGAGGCAGCCAAACATGTGCGCGGCCTCGCGGACAAGGGCGACGCTCTGTGCAAGGATGTTTTCCGCGTGCAGGCTCATGCTTTGGGACTCTTCTTCGACGAGATGATCAACACGTTTGACCCTGACGCGCTAATCGTCGGTGGTGGCGCGCTGGAGGCCAGCAAAGAGTTTCAGCAGTGGTTTTTGCAGGAAATCCGCATGGCCATGGGGGCGCAACGCGAAGAACAGGCCAACATCCCGATCTACGTCATGCCGAATGGTGACACCGCTGGAGCGCGCGGCGCGGCCATCGAAGCGCTGAATATGGCCCGCCAAAACGGACTGATGTAACCAGCAAGTTCTACAAACTCGGAAACACCTTTTTTATGGAAGATATTTCGTGCTTAGCGCTGGGCCGCGTTACTGCGCTGCAGATGCTGGACGCATTCTGCTATCTGATCGTCAATCAGCTTGATTTCCACCGCGAGGCTGGTGTTCGTGGGGTTCTTCAAAAGTCGCTCGAAGAGGAGATCCCTTTTGGCTTTCAAGGCGTCGCGTTTGCCCTTCTCATCGATCTCTTTCACTGGCATGCGGCTGGAATCCTCCATTTGTAAGTATACACTCATGGCTGTTACGAAACTGTGAACGGAATTGCGTGGACGATATCCCTGCGCGCAAGCAACATGTGGTCTGACAAACGGGTTATTCTGTGTGCGTCAACGCGCGGACTTGCAGTTCCAGCGCCTGATTATATTGCTTCTCGATTTGCAGCTCGGTTTGCAACTTCTTGACGAGCAACTCGAGGTGCGCGATTTCAGCACGCAGTTTGCCCTCCACTGATAGTCCGCTCACGCGCATGGCTGGCAGCGCGGTCGAGGCCGGACTTTGTGGAAGACCATCGGCGGGGCGGTAGCCTGTAAAAGCTTCCGTCACGGCGCGCGACCACAGTGCATCATTTTGCCTTTGTTCCGTGGGCGGGGACACGTTTGATGGCGCAGCCGCAATCGGCGTGACGCGCGCAGGTGGCGTCGCCGGAGGAGCAAACAGGCTGCTCAATGAAGGCACTGCCAAGGGGTGATCCGAAGCTGGAGACATGGCTGGCGGAGGCATCACTGGCGCGAGCAAGTGTTTTACCCTGCCAATTAATTCCTGCGGCTGAAACGGTTTGCGCACCAGCTCATCGGCTTGCACCGATACGGCCCGGTCGGCGACGCTCTTGTTCACCACGCCGGACATCAGGATCACCGGCGTTTTTCCGTACTGCGGGCTTTGCTTGATCTGGCTGCACACCGAATAGCCGTCTTGATCGGGCATAATCACGTCGGTGATGACCACGTCCGGTGGATGCTCCTCGAACTGCGCCAGCGCCGAAGCCGCGTCCGCGCACGTAATCACGTGAATGTTCTCGCGGCGAAACGCGATTTTGATCACTTCGCGCATGGTAGCGCTGTCGTCAATAAAATAGACCGTAGGCGTATGCTTCACCTCGGCCTCCTCGATCGGCGGAATGGCGATCATGTCGCTCATTGGGCCTCCTTGTCCGCAAGTTCATCGGTGGTATCGTGCGCGGTCTCGTCAAGTTCCCGCATCGCGTCGAGCATCAGGTCCGTCGCGGAGCGCAGCACCGTGCGTTGCGCCGAAGTCGCTCCGTAGACAAACTTGTACACGCCCGCGTTCACGTCCACGCAGCTTTTCAGGATGTGCAGCACCGCTTCATCGCCAAACAGCGCGCCGCATTCCGCGTGAGTAATCTCTCCCGCGTCAAAAAACATCACCGCGTCGGTGTCGCCTGCGTTGATCGTCAACGCGCCTGTCTGCCGCGCGTGCCCCAGCATCTGCATCACGCCGGTCAGGTCGTGATGCGTCAAATTCCCGCTCAAGCTCGTATCGGCCTGCCCCAGCATCTGCGTCGGCTGGAATCCATCGAGCTTGCTCACGATGATGTTTTTAATGTGATTGGCGATAGTAGCCGGCGGAAGCTGCCGATCAATATAATCGTCGCAGCCCGCTTGAAATGCTTGCATCAAGGCACGCTGGCTGCCATCTCCCAGCGCGATGATGGGCAGGGAAGAGTTGGACGAATCGGCGTGAATAATCTTGGCCATTTCGAGCGCGCCCATCTCCCGCATATTGGTTGCGCAGACAATCGCGGTGGGCGCGTCGTATTCCAGCGTGGTCAAGGCAAAGGCTGCTTGCGTTGTTGTACGCACCTCGAAGCCTTCGCGTTTCAGGGCGTCCCCGAGCCGTTTCGTAAACAGCACATTGCTGTCAATCAACAGAACCTTGGCGGGTTTGCCGGGGAGCATCATGCCTGCGCCTCCGCCATTACCGGGTTCCCGTTCGCGGCATCCTGCGGCTCCATTCCTGGGGTCAGGGCGCTCAAATTCAGCACTTCGATCACTTGACCATCGTGGGAAAGCCAGGCGGCCACGTGGGGAGAATCGGTTGGCCCCGCCGCTGTCAGGTCCGCCTGAATCAATTCGCAATCACCGCTGACTGGGAGTGCAATCCAATCCGATTTTGCACCCAGCCGCCGCGTCGAAATCAGGTAAAAGCGCCGCGAGGTCAGGCGCTTTCCAGTCAATTTCTCCGCCACATCGCACACCGGTACCACGCGCCCGCGCCGCAGGATCACTCCATCGATCTCCGGTGTCCGGTGCGCAAAACGAAACATCCGGCTTGGCGCGACCAGTTCAGACACCTCATCCGCCGCCAGTGCGAAACGGCGGTCACCTAGCCGAAGAAGCACGCACGAGCGTGCGTCGTATTGTTCCGTCCAACTCACGGCGTGATTCCCATCTCCTGCGCGTTCGCAGCTTTCGCCGCAATCAAGACATCCGCTGCGGCGTCTAACTGAAGCATTTCCTGTTCCGTCAAGAAACCCTGCGGATTCACTACCGGGATTACGTTCTGGTCCAGCACGGTCAGGCCGCGATACCACACGCGCTCCTCGTGGCAAAAGGCTCCAGACAAAGCCTGCAGACGGGTCATCGTGGTCATTTTTTCGATGCCGTCGATCAGCAACGCCACCCGAGTCTTGCGTAAAAGAAAAATGAGCGCCGCTGGTGAAGGCCGCAGTCCAAAATGCGCGGCGGAATTCACCACGTAAACGTTGTGATCGCTACGCCGGAGCAAGTGGCGCACCTTGGGCACGGCCGGCTCATTGATTTCCATCGCCGCGCCCGACAGGCTGTCCACACTGCGCACTTCCTGTACCGAGGAGGAAGAGATCGCGAATACCTGATTGCTGCTCCGGAACAGGATGATCTGCTCCGTGCGCACTGCTGGCGTCTTATGCATGGCTTCGAACCGCATCAGCGCACTCCCACGGGTGCCATGCGAGTCAGGCCAAGGACGCGCTTCTCGATCGCGGGATATATGTCGTCAAGCCCCAACACCTGATCAACGACGCCCGCTTTGATGGCCTCAGCTGGCATTCCGAAAATCACAGAGGTTGCTTCATCCTGCGCCAGCACTAGTCCACCCGCCGACTTGATGGCTTTTGCCCCGCGCGCTCCGTCGCTACCCATCCCTGTCAGCACGACCGCGATGCTCATCGCGCCTGCGTAGGCCGCGACGGATTCCATGGTGACGTCAATGTTGGGAAGGTAGCCTTCGATCCGTCCGGTTGCGCTGTCCAATTGAATCCGTCCCGTGGGCGTGACGCGCAAATGCTGTCCACCCGGGCAAATGTAGAGCGTTCCCGGCTGTACGGATTCGTTCGATTCGCCTTCTTTCACGCGAACTCCGGTGAACTCCGCAAGCTGCAACGCGTATTGCGTCGTAAATGCAGCGGGCATGTGCTGCACCAGGAACACGGCCGCCGGAAAATCTTTCGTGAATCCCGGCGCCATCCGCATCACCGTCGCCGGGCCTCCCGTGGATGCCGCCAATACCACAACGGGGAAGCGCAGATCCGCGGGCACGATGGGGCCAGACTGCGCCAGCCGCTCGCGTTGCACGGGCGAGGGCTGCGCCGATCCATTTCCTGTACCTTGTACCGCCGAAACCATGCGAGACGCCGTGCGCACCACTCTCACTTTCGCCGCCATGCGCACCTTGCGGATCAATTCCTCTTTTACGCTTTGCATGTCCAGATCAATGCCGCCAGAAGGCTTGGTTACAAATTCGATCGCACCCAGTTCCAGGGTCTTCAGTGTGCTCGCTGCGCCTTCCTTTGTCTCTGAGCTGACCACGACGATCGGCCGCGGATTCGTGGTCATGATGTGAGCCGTGGCTTGCAAGCCGTCCATGTGGGGCATGTTCAAGTCCATGGTGATTACGTCCGGCTTCAGCGATTCCGCCAGCGCGATTGCTTCGTTCCCGTCTTTGGCATGGCCCACCACCTGCAGTTGATCATCGGAATTGAATATCGTTTCCAGCACACGACGCATGAACGTGGAATCGTCCACAACGAGCACGCGAAACTTCTTGGGCTGGTTGTTCACCATACTCACTTATCCGACCGGCACAACCGGACGTGCCGCCTCCTTGCCCATCAATTGCTCCACTGCCGCAAGCAACTGATCTTCCTGCACCGGTTTCGTCAAGAATGCCGAAGCCCCCTCCTTCAAGGCGCGATCGCGATGCTTTGCGCCGGCGCGCGAAGTCACCACCATCACCGGAATCCGTCGCGTCGAAGGCGTCTGCCGCAACTGCGCCATCAATTCGTAGCCCGTCATGCGCGGCATTTCCAGGTCCGTGATCACCAGGTGGCACCCGTGCTGCGTCACCAGTTCAGCGGCTTCCAATCCGTCGGCCGCGAGTTTCACGCGATAGCCATTCTTCTCCAGCATGCGTCCCACGAACTTTCGTACGCTGATGGAATCGTCTGCAATCACAATGACGCGTTCCTGCTCCACGCGGTCGATGGCATCCGTGGGAATCGTGCCGCGCGCCACCGCCGTTGACCCCGGCGCAAACACGCGTGCAGCGCTCGCGCTGGCCTGGATCGCCCGCCGCTCGTTCGGCTCGGTCGCCACCATGCGGTTCAGATCAATCAGCAGAATCAGGCTGCCATCCGGAGCAATCGTCGTCCCGGGGAATAGCTTCACGCGGCGCAAATATTCGCCCAGGTTCTTGATCACGATTTCGTCTTTGCCCAACACTTCCTCGACGACCAATCCGATTTGCCGGCTCCCCGCATTCGCCACGACCATGCGGAAGTACCCGTTGATAGGCTCGAGCGGCGGCAAGCCCAGGTAGGTATCCAGCCGGACCACTTCCGTCACCACGTCGCGCACCTTGGTCAGCAGCTTTCCGCCCACGTCCTCAATTTCATCGGCCCGCAACCGGCGGATCTCTTCCACCACCGCGAGCGGCAAGGCAAAATGCGTTGCGCCGCAGCGCACAAATAGTGCCGGGGAGATGATCAAGGTCAAGGGCACCTTCAGGGTGAACTTCGTGCCCGCGCCCGCCGTGCTCAGCACTTCGATTTCGCCGTTCAGCAGGTTGAGGTTGGAACGCACCACGTCCAGCCCCACGCCGCGTCCCGCCAATTCCGTCTTCACCACCGCAGTGGAAAAACCCGGGTGGAACAGCATCTCGCGCAGGTCGCGCTCGGTCAGCCGGTCCGCGGTTTCCCCTGACACCAGGCCACAGTCGATGGCGCTTTGCTTGACGCGCTGGTAATCAATGCCGCGGCCGTTGTCTTCCACTTCGATGTAGATGTGATTGCCGCGATGATAGGCACGCAGGAAAACCGTGCCCTGCTCCGGCTTGCCCGCGGTCGCGCGATCCGCGGGACCTTCAATCCCGTGCGCCACGGAATTGCGCACCAGATGGACCAGCGGGTCTGAAATCTGTTGAATGATATTGTTATCGAGTTCCGTTTCGCTGCCGGAAAATTCCAATTCCACCTGTTTCTTTGCCGATTTCGCGGCATCGCGCACCGTGCGCGAGAGCAGGGAATAGAGCGTACCGATGGGCACCATGCGCGCGGCAGTGATTTCGTCTTGCAGATGGTGCGCCAGTTTGCTGAACTCGTCGATGTCGCCTTCCACGCGCCCGATGAAGCCTTCCAGTTGCGAGAGCACTTCGTTCACGTCGGCGGAGATTTCCGTCATTGACCGCGACAAGATGTTGAAGTCGTCGTAGCGATCCATTTCGAGTTCGCTGAACTCTTCCAAGTACGAAGCTTCACCTGCCGCCGCGCTGGTCAAGATCTTTTGCGTTTGCGACGAGGCCCATGGCGTGCCCATCTGCGAAGACTTCAGCCGGTTGAATTCGTACTTCTCCTGGAATTCGTTGACCTTGTTCTGGAGGCGTTCCTTCGAAAAACTCAGCGTGTCGATCAGCTTTTCGAGCTCCGCGACGCGGCCCAGCATTTTTGTGCGGTTGATGACCAGTTCGCCGACCGTATTCATCATGCGGTCGAGCCGTGCCAGTGCGATGCGTACCGACTTCGATACCGACGCCTGTTTTGCGCTCGCTCGAGTGCGTTGCTTGGCCGCCGCGCGCTCCGCAACGGGTTTGGCACTTTCTCCGACTGTTGCTTCAGGCTCCGCTGCGGCATTGGCCGGCGCCTCTTCCTCAATTTCCAGTGGCGCGAACTCCGCAATCCGGCCCAGCAGCGAATCCACGCCTGCGCGCATATCCGCTTCGCTGTCCCAGTCCCGGTGCAGGGTCTTTTTCAGGACGTCCACGGACTCCAGGCACAAATCCACAATGGTGGGCGACGGCTGAATCTCACCATCGCGCATCCGCCCAATCAGATCCTCGACGCGATGCGCAATCGCCCCCAGCCGCCGCAATCCTACTTGCGCCGCCGAGCCCTTCACGGTGTGGATTGCGCGGAACAACCTATTAATCTCTTCCGGATTGTTGTTGCCTTCCAGGGAGAGCAGGCAATCGCTCACGATTTGCAGATGCTCTTCCGCTTCAGGCTGGAAGAACTCCAGAATTTCGTCGGGCACTTCATCATCGGAGGGCAGCGTATCGAAATACGAACCCGTCAATCCCACTGGCGCGGCCTCTGCCTCGCGCGCCGCAGCTTGCTCCTCGGCAAGCGCCACTGCTTCTGCCCGCGCATCTTCTCCTGGCATGGAAAGATTCAAGGGTGGCGGCTCGGGTGGAAATGCGAACCGGTAGCGCTCCTTGAACGCGGCCACATCTTCCACGGCTTCCTGGCCCGTGTCGCTCATCTCCAGGAGGCAGGTCTCCAGAAGGGAGATTCCGTCAGACAGGAACTCGGTCAGCGGGCCGTGCAAATCATCGCCCAGTGGCGCATTCAACGCGTACTGAAACACGTGCGCCAGCTTGGCCGCCACTTCCGAAAAACGCGGAAATCCGTAACTCGCCGAAGTTCCACTTAGCGTGTGCGCCGCGATGTACAGCCGCTCCATGTCCTCTCGCCGCGGCGCAACCTCCTGCAGCACACCCACATACTCCCGCAAATATTGCAGGTGCTCCGAGGCTTCCTGGAGGAACAACTCGACGGATTCGCGGTCCGGCATGCTCACGCGCGCCCCTCCGTCACCAATTCCGGCTTGTGCAACTCTTCCGCCGTTGGCTTGCGGTACAAAATGCAATCACCCAAGACAATGGCCTGGAATTTCACGGGCATTTTGGAAATGGACTCCGAATGCCCGAGAATCAGGTAGCCACCCGGTTCCAGCGACTCGTAGAATTTCTGCACCAGCCCGTGCCGCCGTTCTTCCGTGAAATAGATCAGCACGTTCATGCAGAAAATCAGGTCCATGCGGCCCACATAAACC
Source organism: Candidatus Acidiferrales bacterium (assembly GCA_963702915.1). GTDB lineage: Bacteria > Acidobacteriota > Terriglobia > Acidiferrales > UBA7541 > Acidiferrum. Next base: position 1,781,008 of record OY969770.1, on the reverse strand, counting down.
GGCGAGGCCAAATTCATTTGCGCGAATGTCACCAGCCGGCGCAGGCGCGGCTTCACCTGGTGACCGCCGTTCACGGTTGTGAAGTGGGCAGCCAGTTGTTGTTCGTTCACACTGGCGATGCTCCGGCCGGAGTAGATGGCGCGCTCCGCCAGTTTCAACGCGTGCCGCCCAACATCCGTCGCCAGAATCTCCACGTTCCAGGCGTCCGCAAAGGAAAGCGAATCCAGGATCGTAATAGCGATCGAGTAGGGCTCTTCTCCGGTCGAACAACCCGCGCTCCATACCCGCAGCGTCCGTGGATTCTTCCAGAATTTCTTGGTATGGAGTTCCGGCAGAACGCGCTTTTCGAAAGCCTCGAATACCGCCGGGTACCGGAAGAACGAGGTTTCCTGCGTGAGCAATTTTTCGAGCAGCGCTTCATACTCCACGTTCGATTTGCGAATCGCCCGCAACAACTCGTTGCCGCGCGCGTGCCCGCAATCGTGCAGATGTTCGCGGACTCGCGTGGAGAAGAACCTCTCGCGCGATTCATCAAAATGAATGCCCGTCCGCTCTTCAATCAACATGCGGATCTCGCTCAGTTCGTGTTCGTTCAAACCGTGTCCCGCCCCGTGGCGTTCGCTCATCTTGGTCACGCTTTTGCCCCGGCCCTGCGCCTGGGAGTGGTTTTACCGCTATCGAACCGCGCCCGCCGGCACCGGCCTTTCCGATTCCTCTGCTGCTTGAGCCGCCGCCTTGGTGTGCGCACGGAATTGCGCCAGCGCTTCGTTCAACTGGTCAGACAGCTTCACCAGTTGGCTTACCGTTGCCACCGTTCCGCGTGTACCTTGCGATGTTTGCCGCGTGATGTTGGAGATGATCTGCATTGCGTGCGCCACGCCTTCCGTGCCGCGCACCTGCTGTTTCGATGCCAGGGAGATTTCCTGCACCAGTTCCGCCGATTGCCGCACCACGCTGGAAATGGCATCCAATGCGCGCCCCGCCTGATCCGCCAGCGTTGCGCCAGACTCCACTTCCTTTGTGCCTTCCTCCATGACCACCACGGCTTCGTTCGTCTCCGCTTGGATGGCCTTGATGAGCGCGGCAATGTCTTTCGTGGCGCTGCGAGAGTGTTCGGCCAGCTTGCGGACTTCGTCGGCCACGACCGCGAACCCGCGGCCCGCCTCGCCCGCGCGCGCCGCTTCGATGGCGGCGTTCAATGCCAGCAAGTTGGTTTGCTCGGTGATGTCGTTAATCACGTTGATGATTTCCGAAATTTCCAGTGAGCGATCGCCAAGAGACTTGATCTTCTTGGCCGTCGCCTGCACGGAAGACCGGATGCGCTGCATGCCGTCCAGCGTATCGCGAACGGCGCGGTTGCCTTGTTCGGCGGCATCCAGCGCGCGGCGTGCCGCTTCCGCGCTGGCTTCCGCGTTGTTGGACACCTGCTTCATCGAAACTGTCAGCTCTTCCACGGCGCTGGAGGTGTTCGTGATTTCCTGGTCCTGTTGCGTGGCGCCTGCCTGCATCTCGTCCGCGGCGACAAGAATGTTGTTAGAGCACGCGGTAACTTCCATGGCAGCTTTGCGGACGCGTTCCAACACCTTGGTGAAGTTATCGAGCATGTAGTTGATGGAGTCCGCGACATTGCCAAGCGCGTCGTTGGTGACCTTGCCGCGCAACGTCAAATCGCCGCGCGCCACCTGGTTGATCACCGCCAGCAAGTCCGTGATGCTGCGCTGCAGGGCTTCGTTGGCTTCCTGGTTGCTGGAAGCCTTCGAGACCTTGGCCACCGCGCGGTTCAAATTCTCCGCGATATAGCCAAACTCGTCGCTTGAAGATACGTCCGCGCGCGCTTTGGCGTCGCCTGCGGCCAGCCGTTCGGAAAACTCCGAAAGCTCGTTCACGGGCGTCAGGATAGCGCTGCCCAACCGCCAGGCCAGCACGATACTGATTGCCAGGGCGATGACCCCCGGAATGATCAGCCCGCCGGGCTCAAATCCGCCCCCGCTTGAAGCGGACTGGCGTCCTGCGCTGTACGCCAGCCACAGGACCGCGGCTAGCGCGACGCCGTTCAGGATCACCAGCGTCCAGATTGTGCTACTCAGTCGCGATTTCATTCCTGCCTCCCCAACTCTCCGAATCTCGTCAAATGCTCGGCCCTGGGTAAACTTCCAGCAGCCGCCGTAAATCAATCACTAGAGCCAGCCGGTCGTCGTGCCGCAACATGCCCACGCAGTGCGGCACGTTTTCCGGCGCTTGCTCCAGCAGGTCTTCCGCGTCATTCACCGAATAGGTCCCCACGACTTCATCCGACGCAATCCCCAGCCGCAGATCGTCATGATGGCTTTCGCTCCTCAGCGAAGCCACCACCACGTGCTTCGGCAACAACCCGGGGCGTCTGCCTTCCGTCAAGGCAATGTCAATCAGCGGCACAATGGCGCCGCGCAAATTGAAAATTCCCAGCACATACGGGGGGGCCAGCGGCAGCTTCGTTACCAGCGGCCACTCCAGCACTTCCTCCACATCCAGCACAGGCAAGCAAAACCGCTCGCGCCCGCTGCGGAACACGCAATACTGCGATTCCGGCGGCCGCTCGGCCACGTTGCCCAGCGCTTCCAGCATCTCCCCGAGTTCCGCATCGGGGGGAAGTGGCATCAATTGGAAGTCGTCGCTCATCCGTTGTTCTTTCTTCGTTCCTCTATGCGAACCGCCGCACCGCTCGCAGTAATTCTTCCCGTGTGAAGGGCTTCGTCACGTAACCATCAGCACCCTGCTGCTCGCCCCAGTACTTGTCACTTGCGGTGTCCTTTGATGTCACCAGAATCACCGGAATCGAATTGAATTCAGCGCTGCCCTTCAATTCCCGGCAAACCTGGAAACCGTTTCTCTCCGGCATTACTACGTCCAGCAAAATCACGCTCGGCCGTTCCGCGGTAATGGCTTCTTCCACGCGCTTCGGGTCACTTAAGCCCACCGGCCAATAGCCCTCCGGTTCCAGCAGACCCTGGATCAGTCGCACCTGCGACGGCGAGTCATCGACGATCAGTACTTTTTTCTGCACGAGCCTCTACCCCGCATAGTTCTCCACGCCAGAAAAATGCACGTCAGCGGCCAGCTTGGAGTTTCCTTCGGGTGGCGTGTCTATTTTATTTAACTATAGGAAAGAAAAGGAGTTGCACGTTCATAAACAACGACTAGCGACGCCGGACGGCAGGCACGATTGCCTCTTCCGTCTCAGCTTGAGAAGCCGTCTCACCCTCCCGAACTTCGCTGGCGAGCGATGAGAATCTCTGCATCACTTCATTGATTCGCAGGGCCATCGTGTGGATGGTCTTGATTTGTGCAATTGATTGTGTGGAAAGCTGGCCCGGCTCCAGCAATAACAATTCCGCGTTTCCCAGCAGCGACGTCAGCGCGTTATTCACGCTGTGCCTCATGTCCATCATGTAGCGGCCCAGCATCGCCTGATTGGCATTCTCTGCCGCACGCTGTTCCGCGCGCTCCACTTGCTTTACTGCTTGCGCCCGCCGCAAGGATTCTCCGGCCAAGAGCAGCACCATCTGCGTCCAATCTTCTTTTAACGGCACATGCAGCAGACGCGGGTAACGCTTGCGCAATAGCCCCAGCTCCGTCGCGTCCGCCGGCGCACACAGAATCACCGCGACATTTGGCTCCATTGCGCGCAACGCTTCCGCGAGCTTTCCCTCTTTTAGGGGGCCGATCACGATCAAATCGGGGGAAACGCCATCGCCGTTTCTCCATAGATCGCTGGTTACAACGGAAAGGCCGGGAAGCTGGCGTTCCACTTGCCAGCAGGCCGATAGCAAGCGCGCAAACTCGGCATCGTCCGTGAGAATCAGTACGCTCGTATTTCGCAAGAGTGATCCGCTCCCTGACTGTGTTTCTTGCCTGCCCTTCATCCGCAGCAGGGAATTACAATTTTTCGGCTTCGTCCAATGCCGAAAGCAGCCGTTTCGTGCTGATTCCCAGGTTCACTGCCGCTTCCGTGTCCTTGGCCTGTTTGGCCGCTTCCACGCGTTCCTGCAAGCGCGAAACTTCCATGCGCGCGATGGGCAGCACGTGGTCCAGTCCCGTGGCGATCCCTGATTCCTTGGCCTTCTCTACCGCCGCCGTTACCAGCGCCCGCGCCACCACTGCGCGGCGCAGGTCTTCCGCCGCCGGCCCGTCTTCGGTAACGAACGCCGCCACTTCCCATGACGACATCAGCAGTCGCGCTCCGCCTACTCGGACCGTGGTCATTGAGCGCCCGCGCGAAGGCGGCGCCGAAATCAATTGCTCCCACACCTGCTCCATACAGGATTCGAAATCGAGCTCCGGAAGCACTTCCTCGGCCATGTGGAGATTGACCGGCCCCGCCTTTTCGACCGGACGAGCCACGGCAGCATTCGCCGAGGCTCCGTTACTGGCAGGAGCCTTTGCTTCAGGTGGTTTTATTGGGGCGGCATCCAGCGATTTGCCCAGAACCTTCACCGCATTGCGATCCACGTCCGCGCGCAACGCCAGCAGTTTCTCGAACGCCTGGCTCACGGAACGTTCCGTGTATTCCTTCTGGAAGGGTTGCTTCCAGTCGTCCGCCAGCACGCGTATCTTCGCGATCGGTTCTGAAGACGTCAACCCATAGGTCTGGCAGTCCACGGTCCTTGACCCGGCATGTTCCAGGTGGTTGATGCCGGAGCGGATGAAGATCAAATCCGAGTGCATCAGCTCGATCAGGGTCCGGCGCAGCAGGAAGTTAAAGCGCACAAACGCCAGCATGGCCGAGGGGTCGTAGAACATCCCTCCCGCTTTCTCCTTGATGCGGCGTCCTTCGCTGATGAAATCCGTCTTCAGTATGTCGCGCAGGCTCTTAAACGTCCGCAACGCCGTGATCATTTTCTCCAGGGGCTCGCACCACGGCAGCGGCGCCGTATCCACTTCTCCCAGCACCGGCTTCATCACCTGCGCCACATCGTTCAGCTCGATGTGCTTGTGATAAATCTTGGTGGGCACGCTGAGCGCGAAATATTGCACCATTAAAAAGTCGATTTTATCGCGGTCGACCGTGGACTTGGCCGGCTTCCGCAGGTGGCGCATAATCAACGCGCGCAATCCGCTTTCACTGGCGTTGAGCGTCGTCATCTGCAGCAGGTGCCGCAACTGGTGCACGAGCACTTGCTGGTCCATGGCATCCAGCCAGGCTTGCGCGCGGCTGAACAAATCCAGATCTGGCTTCTGCGGCAGCACCCGCTTGTTCGGCGGGAAGGGAATCTCGATTTGCAGATGTTTGGCCAGCGCCAGATAAATAGGAAAAACCGAGCGAATCTCTTCCCACTGCGCTTGCCTGGCACCTTCGGGTTTCGGCGGGGCGGGCAGATTCAATGTTGTAATCGTTTTGTTCACGGCTGCCTCATCCATTCGCAGGGGCCTTCCAGAAACCGTACCGCGACTGCTTTGCGCCCTTCTTCATACTGCAACGCAATCACCGTGGCCTCCGCGGGACGTACTCCATCTCGTTCCAGCTTCACGCGATCCGCAAATTCCAGCGGCAAAGTCGAAAGGAAGATTGCGCATTCCTCTGTGCCATACTCCAGCACCGTGCGTTCCTGCAATTTCCCCTGCGCGGGCCGCAGCGGCGTCACTCGCACCGGAAAACGGACGGCGGGTAGTGCTGGAAAGAACCGGGCGAGTTGCTCCACGCATCCCCGTTCATCCGCAATGAGTGTCATTTCGCGCTTTTGCCCCGTTGCCACCGAACTGCTTATCACGCAAACTCTGATCGCGTGGCGAGCAAGAACACACCCGGCACGGACCGGGACACAGTGTCCCGAGGAGGGAATTGCACGCAGACCACCAAATTTTTGTGAGGGATTACGAACTCCGGAAATTACAGAAAGGCTGAGACTTAGGTTTTTCCGCCAAGCGCGCCCATGTTCAACCGTCTCATGCTGAAACGATTTCGTCTCACTCTTCTCTGAGAGAGCTTCTCTCTCCACTGAGACGTACTATTGCCCCGCCGCGCGCGCCGTTGCTCCATTATCATCCTGCTGCGTATCCCCGCGCAGTGGAATGTTGTAGCGCTTCAGTTTGCGATATAGCGTGGCGCGGCTGATACCGAGCATTTTACCGGCCAGCGCCTTGTCTCCATGCGCCTGCTCGAACACGCGCAGGATAGTCATGCGTTCCATCTCCGCCAGTGCTGTCGTGGAAAGGGAAGCGGCATCTTGCGGGGTCATCTCGCTGCTGGCAGGCTGCTCACTGCGAATTGCAGGAGGCAAGTCTTGCACGTCAATCACCGCCTGGTCGCCCAGCGTCACGGCTCGCGCAATGCAATTCTCCAGTTCGCGAACATTGCCCGGCCAGTCGTATTGCAGAAGGCTCTTCATGGCTGCGGCCGTCACTTGCAGCGGTTTGGTGGGTGTGTAGTGGTTCAGAAAGTGGTGCACCAGCATCGGAATGTCCGCCCGGCGCTCTCGCAGCGGAGGGATGTGCACCGTCACCACGTTCAAGCGGAAATAGAGGTCCTTGCGGAACGTTCCCGTGCGATAAGCGGCCTCCAGGTCGCGGTTCGTTGCCGCGATTACCCGCACGTCCACCGCATGCCGGTCGTTGCTGCCGACCGGCCGCACCTCTTTTTCCTGCAGCACGCGCAGCAATTTCGCCTGCATCTCCAGTGGCAATTCGCCGATTTCGTCCAGGAAAATGCTACCGCCATTCGCCGCCTGAAACAGGCCCATCTTCGACTTCATCGCGCCGGTGAACGCGCCCTTCTCGTACCCGAACATCTCGCTTTCCATTAGCGTGGGCACCAGTGCGCCGCAATCCACGGCCACGAACGGCGTTTGCGCCAGCATGCCGCGAAAATGGACGGCCCGGGCCACCAGTTCTTTGCCTGTCCCGCTTTCCCCGGAGATCAGCACCGGCGTCCGCGTGTCCTTCAAGCGTGAAATCATCCGCAAGACATCCTGCATACCGGAGGAAGTGCCGATGATTCCGTCCAGATTCTCCTCCGTGCTCACGCGCTCGCGCAGGAATGCGTTCTCGTTCACCAGCCGCACCTTCTCCGCCATGCGCTGCAGCAAAAGCCGCATCTTCTCGACGCGAAAAGGCTTTTCGATGTAGTCGTAGGCCCCCAATTTCATGGCGTCCACAGCCGATTCGATCGAACCGTGGCCCGTCATGATGGCCACTTCCGTGCGTGGAAGCACCGCCTTGATCTGTTTCAGCAGTTCTACGCCGGATTGGTTGGGCAGTTTCAAATCCGTCAGCACCAGGTCCGGAGGGTCCGTCTCCAGCCGCTGGATGGCCGTTTCCGCGCTCTCGGCCTCATTGCAGTTGTAGGCCAGCGAGCTTCCAATGGTCATGCAGAGCCGGCGGATGCTCTGCTCATCGTCCACTACTAGCAGTTTAATTCTTAGATCTTCGCTCATGGTTTCCCGAAGGTTGTCTCCACAATGGAAATAAGTTGCTGAACCCGAAATGGTTTCTCGATGCAGGGCGTCGTGCTCTTCGTTAATAGGGCCTGCGTCTCGCTGTTGGCCGTATCTCCGCTAATCAGGATGATGCGCTGGCTCAATTCCGGCCGGTTTTTTTTGATCCAATGATGAACGTCGGCGCCATTAATCTTTCCCGGCATCCGAATGTCGGTAATCACGCCCGCGTATTTTCCTTGCGCCAGATGTCGCAGGCCCTCATCGCCGTTTGCCGCTTGCACCACGGTGTACCCGCGCCGTTCGAGTGCCGCGCGCAGAAAGGCGCGCACTGATTTCTCGTCCTCTATAAGTAGGATTGGCGAGAAGGTCCGCGCTGCCGCCGGTGAACTCATCGCCCCGCCTCATTCGCAGCCGCGGCCAGCGCCGTCTCCGTCGCACGCGGCAAACGCACCAGGAATGTGCTTCCATTTTCACCGGCATTCTTCCAGCAAAGAATCTCTCCGCCATGGGCGCGCACAATTCCGTAGCAGATACTCAATCCCAGCCCCGTGCCTTTGCCCGCCTGTTTGGTGGTAAAAAAGGGATCAAAGATGCGCTCCGGGTCGCTGACGCCGGTTCCGTTATCCACGAACGTCACCTCGATGGAATCGTCCGCGCGCTTCGTAGCGATGCAGATCTGCCCGTGGTTTCCGGACTCCTGGATGGCGTCGTACGCATTGTTCAAAATATTCAGGAACACCTGCTGAAGTTGTTGCGCGTCGCCAAGCGTTTCTCCGATACCTTCGTCGAACTTTTCCAGAACCTCGACCCCATGGCTTGCAAAATCATAACTTCGCAACCGGATCGTTTGCCGCAACACCGTATTTACTTGTACGGGTTCCTTCTGCGTTGGCCGCTGGCGTGCGAATCGCAGCAGGTCCTGCACAATCTCTTTTGTGCGCTGGGTCTCTTGCAGGATGATTTGCAAATCTTCCTTGGCCGATGCAGGCATATCCTTATTTTCCAAAAGCAGGTCCGTGAACCCCAGAATCGCTGCCAGGGGATTGTTCACTTCGTGAGCCACACCGGATACCAATCGCCCGATCGTGGCCATCTTTTCGGAGTGCGCCAGTTTCGCCTGCAACAATGCCGCGTCCGTGATGTCCGTCATGACCACCACCACGCTGTTCACCTGGTTGGTTTCATCCCGCATGGGGCTTAAGCTGATGGAAAAGTGTCCCATAGAGGCATCGCTCCGCCGTACCCGTAGCTCCAGATTCTCGACCTGCCGCCCGTGTGCCGTAGTTTGCAACGCGGCCTCAAAATCCCTTCTGTGCGAGGCTTCCATCCAGTCCACCAGCCGGTGCCCGATCATCTCGTCTTCCAGATAACCCATCTCGTAGCACCGCCGGTTTGCGTAACTGATCAGGCCTGCCGTATCCAGCACCAGAATCATGCTCTGCGTGGTATTCAGAATCTTCTGGTTGAAGTCGCGCTCCCGCTGCAATTGCGACTGGAACATGCGCTGCTCCGTGACGTCCAGCATCAGCCCGCGGATCTGTGCCACGCGGCCCTGCTTGTCCCGGACCGCGCTAATGTTCTGCAGCGTGTGCAGCAGACTTCCGTCTTTCCGGCGCAGCGTTTCTTCGTAGTTCCGGAGCGCCCCGCGCTCCGCGATGGCCCGTACCAGTCTTTCTTTTGCCGCCGCTGTGGGATACAGATGCGTGCTCACATCCGCCTGCAACAGTTCCGCGCTCGATGCGTAGCCCAGCATGCGCACCATGGCGTCATTGACGTCCAGGAACTGCCCCTCGGGGGTGGCAAAAAAGAGGCCTTCCTGAATGCTGTCAAACAGCTCGCGGTATCTCCGTTCGGCTTCTCTGCGGTCCGTAATGTCCTTCAGGACGTGAATCGTTCGAGTGTCGTCTTCCGTTACTCCGTGGGTCCGCGATGTGGACACCAGAAACGTGCGACCTTCAGAGTTAGCGATGTACTCTTCCCGTATTTCGTTGGTGTTGCGGCAAAACGGGCAGGGCAGGGCGCTACCCGTTTCGGCGATATGCCGCAAACTGATCATCGGTTCGCCCACCAGCGCCACGGGCGATCTGCCCAGATGCGTGGCCAGCGAGCGGTTGGTCCTTACGATCCTTCCACGCTGGTCATGCACGGCGATGTAGTCGCTGATGGCATCAATATCTTCCACCCACTGTTTTTTTGAGCGCTCCAGTTGCGCAAAGCGCCGCACCTTCTCCATCGATAGCGCTGCATGGCTTCCCAAGACAGCCAGAAGTTCATCTTCTTTCGGCGAGAAGCTTGCCTTTCGACGTATCAGGCATACCGTCCCCATCAACTCGCCGTCGCTCGCATAAATCGGATAAAACGCACAATACTTCGCGGTCTGACACAGCGGCAGAACTTCCAGTCCCGGCCGCTTCCGCGTCACGTTCTGCAGGACCCAAGCCCGTTCGCCTTCGCCGCCCGGAAATTCCGTCCCTTGCGAATACAGTTCAACTTTGCTCCCCAGGATTTCTCCCACGCCGCCCCATTCCGCCTGCAACATTTCTGTTGCGCGCGCCGCAAAGCCCGCCAGAAACACGGGCAGGTCTCGCGACTTTGCCGCTTCCACAACCAAATCCATCAGTTCCTGCGAATAGTTGCCCTGGGTTTGTCCGGGAATCTCCCGGCTACGAGCAGCCACCGTGTGGTGGACACGAAAGTTGTTGCGATCACGCATAGGGGCTAAGGGCTCTGCGAGCGTCTCATTTTAAGAAGCCACGCATCCCCACGCTACTCAGCCATCTCATTCTGAGTCAAATCCTGTTCGTGTTATTGGTACGCATGCGTTACCTGACCTTTAGTCTAGGCTTCGCACGTCTCAGCGTGAGACCTTTCCTCGCGAACTACACCTTCGGTGAGACGGGCTCGCGTTGCCTGAGTCTTGCGGACTCCTTCTCCTCGTTCTCTATCTTACTTGAAAGGAAGCTGTTAGTCGCCATGTGCGCAAAAATCGCACGATTGCTTAAACCCTCCTCACGCTGGCATTGCACTTGCCTTCTTTTGCGTGGGGTAGTTTTCCGCCTGAGGAGGCTGTGGTGTATATCCGATTCCCTTGGACCAGAAAGATCCTCGCGGCTGTTGGGATAGGCTTGTTCGCATTGTCGCTGGCCAGTTCGCAAACGGTCAATGAGGAAGGCAAGCGCAAAGTCAAAAGCCGGACCGCTCCTGTCTACCCTGAACTTGCTCGCCGCATGAACATCGCTGGCAAGGTCAAGATCGAGGTCGTGATCGCAGCTGACGGCCATGTGCGCAGCACGCGGGCCGTCGGCGGACACCCGGTTCTGGTTCAGGCGTGCATGGATGCCATCAAAGACTGGAAGTACGAACCAGGGGCGGAAGAGACCACGCAGATTCTCGAATTCGATTTCAAGTCGCAGTGATGCGCCGGGCTGCGGGCCTTTGGCGGCCGCTTGGCGCGTTGGGTGATTGTTCCGGTATCGGGGAGTGGAGGAAGTGACGCAATGACGATAGGAAAGCAGTTATATCGAAGTTTTGGAGCGATCCTGCTCACCCTGCTCGGTCTACTAATCGTGGATGTCGGCGCGATCCTGAAGGCTCGCTCCGCCAACGATGAAGTCAATGACACTTTGAAGGACGTCCGCGCCGCGGAAGCTGTCCGCAAGCAGATCATGGAGAACCGCCTGAGCCTCAACAACTTCCTGTTGAGCGGTGATCCTCGCGATGAGGACAAGGTTAACCGCGGCTTTGCGGAACTCTCCGATGCCATCAAGCGCGGCCAGTCCAACACGCCCAACGAATACTTGCGAACCGCGCTCATCCAGGTGGAGAGCACGGAGGCCAGTTGGGCCGACAATTTTGCCAAGCCACTGCTAGCCAAACGCCATCAAGTGGACGCCGGCGACGCCACTGTCTCCGATCTCCAGATTTTCTATTTGCAGAAGGATCCGGCTTCCTGGCTTGCCAAATCCTCCGCCGTCCTTGACCAAGCCAATTCGGACATCAACCGCGCCCTCGATGATTCCCAGAAGACCGCCAAGACCGCCAGCAATCTCAGCTTTATCCTGGTCCTTCTCGGCACGATTGCAGCCATTGCCTTTGGGCTTTGGACGGCTTTCCGGACTGCCAATTCCATCACACAACCTCTGCAGCACCTCATCACCGTCGCTCAGGAAATCGGCGATTCTGGCGACCTCGATCAGAACATTGATATTCACCGCAACGACGAAATTGGCGCTTTGGCCACGACCTTTAACAATATGGTGGCTTACCTGAAGGAAATGGCGAGCGTTTCCATGGCCGTCGCGGAAGGCGATCTCACCGTCGAAGTCGTGCCACGCTCGAAGCGCGATACTCTTGGCAACGCCTTCCTGCGCATGTCTCATGGCTTGCAGGAAATTGTGCGTACCACCCGCGATGGCGCTTCCCAGGTTTCCGCAGGTTCCAATCAGGTTGCCGGCGCCGCCGACGAATCCGCGAAGGTCAGCGTCCAGGCCTCCTCCGCGATTGAAGAAGTTACCAGCACCATGCACGAGATGAGCATCAACGTGCAGAACGTCGTGAAGAACACGCAGGTGCAAGCTTCCAGCGTTGCCGAAACCTCCGCTTCCATCGACCAGATGGTCACTTCCATTCAGCGCGTCGCTGATACTGCCAAGGTCCTTCTTGACATCGCCAATCGCTCGCGTGAGGAAGTCGTCACCGGCATTCAAACCATGGAGAAGGCCACAGACGGCCTGAACCGCACCAACCGCGCCATTCAATCTTCCGCGGAAATCATCAACATTCTCGGTCACCGCGCTGACGACATCGGCAAGATCATCGAAGTGATTGACGATCTTGCCGAACAGACCAACCTGCTCGCCCTCAACGCCGCCATCGAAGCCGCGCGCGCCGGTGAACATGGTCTTGGTTTCGCTGTCGTAGCCGACGAAGTCCGCAAGCTCGCGGAAAAGTCCACTCAGTCCACCAAGGAAATTGCCGACCTGATCCAGAGTATTCAGCGCGAAGCGCGGCAGGCCGTGGAAAACATGGAGCACAGCACCCGCATCGTCGAGGAAGGTCTCAGCCTCGGCAACGATTTGGGCTCCGCCCTCCACAAGATTTCGGACGTGGTCACGGAAGTCTACAAGTTCTCCCAGGAAATCGGCGCGGCCACCAACGAACAGTCCGTGGGCTCATCGCAGATTGCCAAGGCCACGAACCGCCTGACCGAAATCACACAGGAGATTAACTCCGCCGTGGAAGAACAGGCTTCCGGCGCCCAGGCTGTCGTTCGCGCCATGGACAAGATGCGTGAACTTGTGCAGCAGTCCGCATCCAGCTCCACCGAGCTTTCCGCCGCCGCCGAGCAGATGCTCAAACTTTCTCGGAACTTGCTCGAAAACATGGGCCGCTTCGTCCTCGACAATAACGGCAATCTTCGCTCTCGACGCGAAGCCGCCGCATCGCGCCGCCATGCTCCGGCCACCGAATCCAGAGAATTCGAGTACGCCGAAGTCACCCGTTCCTGAACCGGAGACTGCTCCATGGAGAAAGACTTTCAAGTTGTCGGCTTTCGCATCGGAAACGAAACATACGGGGTCCGCATCGCTTCCGTGCGCGAAATCGTCCGTGTTCCCGAGATCACTTCGGTGCCCAACGCTCCGGACATCATCGAAGGGGTCATCAACCTTCGCGGCAAGATCATTCCCGTCATGGATCTTCGCAAGCGATTCCGTTCCGCAGCCTCTCAGCCGGACAAAAAGAACCGGATTCTTGTCGTTGAACTCGATAACAAGCTTCTCGGACTGATTGTCAGTTCCGCTTCCGAGGTTCTGAAGATTCCGCCGTCAGAAATCGAATCGCCCGGCTCTGTCTTTGCCGAAGGCGAATCCAGTTATGTCACCGGTGTGGGTAAGCTCAAGGGCCGTCTGATTATCCTCCTGGATATTGCCAGGCTCTTGCGCCAGCCGGAATTCAAGAAACTCGAGGAGGTCGCGGAACCCGTCGCGGTGGCTCGTTAGCGTCTTCCAATTTTCTGGAAGAGCCGCCGTTCGCTTATGTTTCCGCCCGCACTCAGCATGGGAACGATCACTGCGCAGGTTCAGCTCACCGAAGCGGAACTCAAGCTCCTGCAGACCCTCGTCTACCAGGAATGCGGCATGTATTTCGACGAACGCCGCGCCCACTTCCTTAAGGACCGCCTGCAGCGCCGCCTGAAGGCCTGCCAACTCGAGTCTTTCTATAGCTACTACCGCCTGCTTACCAGCCGTGAGGGACGCGCGGAGCTAGCGCTGCTTCTGGAGAATCTTACCGTCAACGAAACCAGTTTCTTTCGCAATCGACCTCAGCTCGATTTGCTGCAGAAGGGCGTGCTCGAAGAAATCCTCCACCACAAACAGGAGCGACGCGATTGGAATCTCCGTGTCTGGTCGGCGGGTTGTTCCACCGGGCAGGAGCCCTATTCCGTCGCCATTCTCATCTGCGACGCCCTTGCTTACTACTACCTGCGCAATCCGCTCCCCTTCGATATGCCCTCGCCCAAACCGCTCATTCCACCTCCTTGGAAACTGGAGATCGTGGCTTCCGACATCAGCTACGCCAGTCTGCGCCATGGCCAGGAGGGGCTTTACTCGGAAGTGCAAATGGAGCCAGTGGATTACACGACGCGGCTGCGCTATTTCGAGAAGGCCAGCGAGAAGTACACCGTCAAGCCGCAACTTAAGGAACTGGTCCAGTTCGACTTCCACAATCTCAAAACCGAATTCTTGCCGCGGCGCAATGACATCATCCTGTGCCGCAACGTGATGATCTATTTCGACGAAGCCGAGCAGAAGCGCCTGATCGAGAAGTTCTGGCACTGCTTGAATCCCGGCGGCTACCTGTTTGTCGGCCATGCGGAAAGCCTCTTCGGTCTCACACAGAAATTCCGCATGGTCCATGAAAACAATGGCACTGCTTACAAGCGTCTCGAGGTGAACGGTTGAGCTTACTGCCCGACGATCGCAGCTCGGAGCTTCGCGCGCTTTTCTTTGAGAGCGCCGGGGAAATCCTGCAGACCATCAACGAAGCTGGTCTGAGCCTCGAACAGCATCCTGCTGACGAGGAACTGCTCCGCAGTGTGCGCCGCGCCGTCCATACGCTGAAAGGCGACTCCGCGGCGTGCGGCTTCCAGAAGCTCAGTGAAATCTCCCACGAACTCGAGGACGTCCTTACGCTTCAAATCGGCCAGGCTCACGGCGCAAAATTTGCCGAAGTGGTTCTTGGCGCCGTGGACACGTTTGAGAGCATGCTGAGCGCTTATCAGAAGCAGCTCGAGCCGCCCCCGGCCACCGCGCTGCGCGAACTCATCCAGGCCTTACTTCAGGCACCCGCCGCTTCGCAAGACGCTGGAGAATCCGCCCACGCCGAGGTTCCCGCAACTTTTCGTTGGAGCGAGTACGAACAGCTTATGATTTCCGAAGCACTCCTCCGCGGCGACAAAGTTTACAATATCGCCCTGCGCATTGATCCCAACAGCGCCATGCGCGCCGCCGCCTTCCAACTCGTTCGCAATGTCTTGCACGCCTGCGGCACTGTGATTGCCCTTCGCCCGGAAGACAACTTGGCCGCCGCTTCGGTGGAAATCGTCGAAGCCGCCATTGCCAGCACGCATCCCATCGAGCACGTCGCCCATCGCTGCCGGATTCCTTCGGTGGTGTCCCATCAGCGCGTCGAACCTGCCCATTCCGCGGATTCCGCCGAGCACGAACTCATAGGGGATATGCTGGAAGCGCAGGCTGCGCAAATCGCCACGCGCGCCGGTGATTCCACGGAATCCACGGCCACGAAGCAGGCGCCCTCCTCGGCAGTCGCCGCCGTTGCCGAGGCCACTTTGCGTGTGGATGCAGCGCGCATTGAAGCCGTGATGAACCTGGTCGGCGAATTAATCATTGGCAAGTCCATGCTTCATCGCACGCTTTCCGAGTTCGAAGCGAAGCACGCGCGCGATCCCGTGCGCGGAAAGCTTGCGGAAGCCCTGGCATTTCAATCGCGCGTCCTCGACGAACTGCACAAATGCGTCTTGAAAATCCGCATGGTTCCCGTCGAGCAGCTTTTCCGCCGCTTCCCGCGCGTTGTTCGCGACATTGCCAAGCTTTGCGGCAAGGATATTGCCCTCGAAGTGGCCGGCGAGCACACTGATCTCGACAAAGGCATCCTTGATGCCCTCGCGGAACCACTCACGCATCTTGTCCGCAACGCGGTCGATCACGGCATCGAGCCCTCGAGCGAGCGCCTCAGCGCTGGAAAGCCGGCTCGCGGCACTGTCTTCCTCAATGCCTATCATCAGGGAACGCAAGTCGTCATCGAAGTCCGCGACGATGGCCGTGGTATCGATCTCGACCTTATTCGCGATCAAGCGGTTCGCAATGGTTTGGTCAAGGCGGAAGACGCCAAGCGCCTTGACCCACAGGACCTCTTGAACCTGGTTTTCGAGCCCGGTTTCAGCACCGCTTCCGAGGTCACCGAAGTTTCCGGGCGAGGCGTCGGCATGGATGTGGTGCGCACCGTGCTCGATCGCCTCAAGGGCACCGTGCACATTGCCAGCGTCAAAGGGAAAGGCACCAGCATTCAGCTTCGTGTGCCGCTGACGCTTGCCAGCATTCAGACTTTGCTATTTCGTGTGGGTGGCCGCCTGTTTGCCGTGCCCCTCTCGTCCGTCATTGAAATCACCCGCGTGGATGAAAAGGACGTTACCCGCGTCGATCAACGTGAAGTCCTGCGGTTGCGCGAACAGATTCTTACGCTTGTGCGCCTCAGCGGCCTGAACCGCATTCACGCCGTTGATGAGCCCGATGGCAAAAAGAAAAAAAGCTTTGTGATCGTTATCGGCGTTGCGGAAAAGCGCTTTGGCCTGGTGGTGGATAGCCTCGTGGGCGAGGAAGAGCTGGTCATCAAGGCCCTGCCCGGCGAAATCGTCGCCAGCGATCTGGTCAGCGGCGCATCGATTCTCGGCGACGGCACGGTTGTCCTTATTTTGAACGTGCCCGCCATTCTTACGCGTTTGTCCCGTTCGTTGCCCCTGGGGGCCATCGCATGAAAGAACGCACCCGAGTCCTGGTGGTGGATGATTCCGCATTGATGCGGAAATTGATCCCCATTATTCTGGAGCGCGACCCGGACATTGAGGTCGTCGGCACCGCCATGGACGGCGCTTTTGCTCTGCGCAAAATCTCCGAGCTGCATCCCGACGTGGTTACTCTCGATCTCGAAATGCCCCGCATGGACGGCATCCAAACATTGCGCATGATCATGCGCAATGCTCCGCTTCCCGTCATCGTCTTCAGCACACATTCGAAAGAAGGCGCCTACGCAACCTTTAAGGCTCTAGCTCTCGGCGCCATAGATTTTGTTGCCAAGCCCCAGGAAGCGGCTGCGGGCCACCTCGATCCCATCGCTTATCAGCTGATTGAAAAGATTAAGGTCGCCAAACGTGCCAGCGGCCGTCGAACCCTTCCGCAGTTCCAGCCCGATGTCGACGAGCCCACAAAAAAGCGGACTCACGCAGCGCTTCCTCCCAATCGCGTTATCGCCATTGGCATTTCCACGGGCGGCCCCAATGCGCTGCAATATCTGCTTTCCCAGATTCCCGGCGATTTTCCCGCCACATTTGTCGTCGTTCAGCACATGCCCGAAGGTTTTACGGAGATGTTCGCCCACCGTCTCGATGAGTGTTGCGCGCTGGATGTCCATGAAGCTAAATCCGGCGATTTGCTTGTCGCAGGCCGCGTTCTGATCTGTCCCGGCAATCGCCATATCATGGTGCGCCGTATGCCGCGCGGCGAAATGGTTGTGCTCTCCGATAGTCCGCCAATTAATGGCCATCGCCCTTCCGCGGACGTGCTCTTTCACTCCGTGGCCCAGGAATTCGCGCTTACCGCTGTGGGCATCCTGATGACCGGTATGGGCGAAGATGGCGCCGAAGGTCTTGGAGCGATCAAGGGGGCTGGCGGTCATACCATTGCTCAGAGCGAGGAGACATGCGTAGTTCCCGGCATGCCACGCGCCGCTATTCTAAAGGGCTATGCCAATAAAGTTGTACCGCTCGATAATCTCGCCGCCTATTTGCTCAGCCAGTACGGAGCCGAGCGCGGCAATCCGGATCGCACCGATGCGTATGAGAAAACCGACAAAACGGACAAGAACGAAAGGACAACAGTTTCGACGCCGCGTTCCTGAAGGGGCCACGGCGCCAAAGGAGAAGGTTATGCAACAGTTTCAACCCTTACTTCGCAAAGACCAGCAGCCGGTCCGCTATCTGGTCGTGGACGACTCCGTCTTCGCCCGCAAGAATCTCATCAAGATGATCGAGCTCTTCGGCGGCGAAGTAGCCGGTGAAGCCGGTGACGGTTTGACGGCCATCGCCGAATTCAACCGCTCCAAGCCCGATATTGTGCTGATGGACATCACCATGCCGCAGATGGAAGGCATTGAGGCCGTCGAGCGCATCGTGCGCCAGCATAGCGACGCCCGTATCGTGATGGTCTCTTCCGTCGGCTACCAGGAGAACATTCTGGCGGCGCTGCAGAAGGGCGCGAAGCACTTCGTGCAGAAGCCCGTCAAGCCAGAAGTGCTGTACGAAATTCTTCGCTATGTTCTTGGAGACGATCCCAACGGTGCCGGCGCACCCGTGGCGCTAGCCGAGGAGCAACATCGATGAGGATGGAACTCATTCAGCCGTTCATCAATGCTGCCGACGCCGTGTTCGCTGAATCGCTGCAAGCGCCCACGAAGATTGTCGACCTCTCCATGGATGAGAACACCTATCGGCGCAAGGGTGTGGCCGCGCTCGTATCTATTAAAGGTGACATCGAGGGCCGCGTGATCCTCGATCTTGCTCCCGAAGTGGCCATGCGCGTTGCCAGCCAGCTTGCCGGCGCTGAACTTCCCGAAAGCGAGCAGGTCGTTCGCGAAACTGTATGTGAACTCGCCAACATGGTCATCGGCAATTCTGTCACGCTGCTCAATGACCAGGGCTTTCGCTTCAAGGTGTTTCCCCCGGAAATTCACATGAACGAGGAAGGCCTCGCGGGCAGTGTGGATACCGAAGCCATGGTCCTCTGCATCGAAACGCCCTGTGGCGAGATTTACATCAATATTGCGATGCACTATCTCCATCGCCGCCGCCGCGAAAACGCCACCGTCCCGGCCCTCGACTAGCGAATGCTCCCCATATCCTGTACCGCCGAGAATCCTCGACATGCGGCTTCCCCCATGCTAGATTAATAATAAGCTAGCTGACGTCTAGCTTGGAAATGGGCTCCCACACATGAAAGTAATAGGTGCTTTCGATGCCAAGAACAGACTCGGACATCTGCTCGATTTGGCCGAAAAGGGCGAGGAGATCGTCATCACACGCCATGGCAAGCAGGTCGCCCGGCTCTTGCCTATTTCCCAGCCCTTCGACCGGGAGGCAGCTCGGCGGGCCGTCGAGGAAATAAAGTCGATGAGGAAAGGCCTGCGGCTGGGCGATGCCACCATCAAGGGATTCATCAATGAGGGGCGCGCTTGATTGCGGTGATTGATGCTTCCGTTGCGCTGAGTTGGTTTCTCCAAGATGAGCAGAGTCCAGCGAGCGATCGGCTTTTTTCGCAGGTGGCTGAAGAAGGAGCGATTGTACCTTCTCTATGGCGCCTGGAGATCGCCAACGCTCTGCAGGTGGCTGTGAGACGTAACCGGATCGATCGAGCCCACCGGGATGGCACGATTCAAAGGGCTGGGCGGCTGCCCATTGAGGTTGATCCCGAGACGGATACTCACGCTTGGACCAGGACGCTCCACCTCTCCGAACGTCACAACATAACCGTCTACGATGCGGCCTATCTTGAACTTGCGCTCCGCAAAGGCGTTCCTCTCGCCACGCGTGATCAGGAGCTCGCCAAAGCGGCGGTTGAATCTGGCGTCACCGTTTTGCACGTCAATTGACCGGATCACGGCTCAAGACTACAACTCTCCCTGGAACTCTGCGGGCTTACGGGCGCTAGTTGAGTCAAAGAGCCGCGTCTTCCTCCGCCCTCCCGGCGTAGAATGGCTCTGAGCAACCGGAGGAGTTCCGATGGATCCGAGAGAACGCCGCTTCATCCCAGCAATAGTTTTCTTCGCGGCATGTTTTGCATTGGCCATAGGATGCAAAGCGGGTCCCCAAGGAGGTGTAACCATGCAACTAAAATTACAAAGCCCCGATTTTGATTCCGGCGCGAGCATCCCGAAGCAATTCACGTGCGATGCGGCCGACATTTCGCCAGTCCTCACTTGGAACGACCCGCCTGCCGCGACGCAGAGTTTCGCTCTCATCGCGGACGACCCCGATGCGCCAGTGGGTACATGGGTGCATTGGGTGCTGCTCGACCTACCGGCAAACGCGCGAGCGCTACCACAAAATGTCGCAAAAATAGAGCAACTCCCGGACGGTTCGCGCCAGGGCCGCAATGATTTCAAGAAGTTCGGATATGGCGGACCGTGCCCTCCGCCTGGAAAACCCCACCGCTATTTCTTCAAACTCTATGCCCTGGACAAAAAGTTAAATCTTCAGCCTGGCGCCACCAAAAAAGACGTCGAGCGCGCCATGCAAGGCCACATTCTAGCCCAAGGCGAATGGATGGGCCGCTACGGCCGTTGATGTAAGCGGATGAACACAGGTCCGGTCAGCGTTAGCACTGCCCGGATCATATCCGGCATGTCGACTTACCAGAAGTTGGGCGGATATTGGGAACATTGTTTGAATCCTCAATCGCTAAACACAACTGCGCTACTTATTTAGTCAGTCTTATCACGGCTGTACGACTGGGCTATTGACAAGGTCCGGCTGTATGTATAAGAATCCTACATGTAGGGGGAAGACCTATGATTGGGACGGGAATCAAGCGCGGCACGGCGGAACTCGCGGTTCTGAGCGTTCTCGAAGGCGGGGCAATGCATGGTTATGAGATGGCGCGGCGCATCGAGCAGCAAACCAAAGGGGCGCTGCGGTTTACGCTTGCGGCGCTCTATCCCATGCTCTATCGCATGGAGCAGCACGGGTGGATTCGCGGGGCGTGGGAAACGAGCAGCAACGGGCGGCGCAGGCGTTGCTACCGGCTGACCCCAGCGGGGAGGAAGAAGCTGTCGCCGCTGCGGCGCGAATGGGCGGAACTATTTCGCGCATTGCAACGGCTTACGAAGGTGGCCCATGCCTAATTGGCAAGAGCTTGTTCGCCACCGCCTCTCCGGCCTTGCTCTGGATGCCGCACAGAAGGACGAAATCCACGCCGAGCTCGCAGCGCACCTGGAGGAATCGTATGAAGTATTTTGCGCGGAAGGTTTGCCGCAGCGGGAAGCAGTTCGACGAACCCTTGCGCAGGTTACAGACTGGCAGGATTTGCAACGCAAGATTCTTATCGCAAGGAGGAGGGAACAACCGATGCAGAAACGCATGCACCAACTCTGGATTCCCGGGTTCCTTACATTGATTCTTTCGATGATTTTCTTGATGACGCTCCAGAAACTTGGATTCCAGCCTCGCATCGTCGGGAGCAGTCCGAACACGATTCTTTTTTATGTTCCGTGGCTGGCGTCACTTCCACTCTTTGGGGCTCTGGGAGCCTACCTCTCGGCTCGACGCGGCGGCCTGCCAGGAACCGTGCTTGTTGCCAGCGTTTTTCCTGCGCTCGCGCTTACTGCGGCGTTGCTCTTGATGTTTCCCATAGGCTTCGTCGTTGCACGTATCATCGGGAGCCCAGTCGATTTTGGTATTGTGGCAACCGCTATTTATTGAACCGGCGATCATGGTCAAAAGACACGACGATTGGTTAGCGGCGCGAAGAACGCGGCGGCCAGCAACGGTCAAGTCTGGAACGTGCGTTGCGGTTCCAGGATTTTCGGTGTGGCAATCTGTTGGGCGCTAAGACGGGTCACTCTTCTTCATCGGTTCGCACCCGTTCAAATCGTATTGCGTGGAATTATGTGGAAGCCGCTTTTGCTGCCGGGCTGGAGCGCTTGGCTTCCCAGGCTTGGCGCATCTCTTCGCGCCGCGCAAGCACATGTTTTTTGGCATCCTCAAAGTTCTTGTAGACCCGCTTGCCCTTGATCATATTGCAGGGACGGCAGCAGGCGACTAGGTTGGCAGGATCCTTCTTGCCTTTGCGAGCGCGAGGCACGACGAAATCAACGGACATGACCAGCGCGTTTTCAAAACTGGCCTTCCCGTCCAATCCGCAGTACCTGCAGCAGAATTGATCGCGTTCCAGAATCTTCAGGCCTTCGCCTTGACTTACGGGCATATCTACTCTTGACAGGGTCAGGAAGTTGAATGGCATGGAACACCTCCAATCAAGTCTCGTTGGACCTGATGGGAGCAATCCTACGCCTATGCCTGGTTTGGCTCAATCTCTGACAACGGCATCAAAGACACATCGGCCATGGATTGGAAATGTTGGCATCTGCCAATTCCATTGAGTTGCAATTTACCCAGGGACTTCGCTTCGCTCTGGAGGGTGTGTAGCAGGGAATCTTAGGGGATAATTCTCATGTCATCGCATTTGTTGTGCTAATCCGGCGGCCTTACGTACGCCGCGCCATGGCGGAACAAGCCTGCCGTCGCTATGGGTTGCGAAAACACAATCCGGATCGGCACGAAAATCGCTCCCGCCCCCGGCGTGTAGGGCACCGCCACTTCCAGACGCGTCCCCTCGGGATAACGGTTTCTGCTGCGGAAACTGATTCCGCCTTTTGACAAGTCCTCGCAAACGGCCACTTCTTCCTGGAAGCCTCTTCGCCGTATGCACGCCAGCACGCGCGCCTTGATGCGTGTCCTGTTTCGACGAGGGATCACCCTCTCTTCTTCCGCCGTTCGCGATGGCAGTGTCTCGTCAATCTTCGGCTCCGTAGCCGCTTCCACCCAGATGGAAGGCGCATCGCAATGGTGGCACAATCGCGCCACGCATTTGCGAATCTCAAACGATTTCAGTTCCATCTCGTTCAGGTACACCACTTCGCGCCGCTGGCAGAAGCTGCATTCCATCAACAGCCGCGCCAGCGCCTCATCCGCATGATGCATGGACGGAAACTCGATATCCCAGAAATCCAACTGCGGCTCCAGCATGGCCACCGCATAAATAAACCCTTCCGGCTCGCGGTCGATCTCCGCGACAATCCTGGCTCGTGTGGTTTTGCTCTGATCCCCCTCCAATTTGCGATGCAAGGTGATTTCCTGCCCCGTGAAGAGCTTCTCCCGCAGGCGTAGCACGCCGCCGTTGCGGCTGACCAGCATAGTTTGTGCCGGTTGCGTCACCGCCATTCCGTTGCTCCCAAACCACGATGCTTCCACCTGCAGACGCAACGTGATCCGGTCGCTCTGACGTATTCCTTCAGCGCGCATGTCTTGGTTCTTAATGGGGCCGCCCACCTCGTCAGGCTATCATGCCCGCTTACCGCCCCACTCTTCCTGCTTCCGCTCTTGTCGAACCCACTAATAGCCCTCTCACGGCACGTCGACAGTTACCCTTACGTGGACACTCCACCGCAACACGGTTCACAATTTCCGCCTCTTCGGCCACACTATTTTCAGGGGGCCTCATCCGCCTTGGGGCGCTGGTTGTCTATTTTTGTCTATTGAGTCCCTAGCGTGAACAAAGTCATTCCTATGCCCGAACGCACGAACGCCCCATCGACCCGCATTACGGGGGTGCGCGATCGCCGCTATACGATCCGCTACCCCTTCGCGGCGGATGCAGAAATCACGGACATGCAAAGCGGCCAGAAGGTCGAGGGTGTTACCTCAGATATCTCCCTGGGCGGCTGCTTCATCTGCACCAGCAAAGCCCTGCCCATGAATTGCCGCGCGCGCCTTAAACTCACGCGCAAGGGACAGGTCCTGGAAGCTTTGGTCATCGTGCGGATCGTCAAGCCCCGCGTTGGCCTTGGCATCGAGTTTTTCGACCTCGAATCGCCCTATAACGAAATCCTGGCTAGTTGGATTGACACCCTCCGCCGCACTCGCTGACCCTCATCGGTTGTGCCCACCATGCGCCCCTCCGCGCCGCTTGTAGTATCCAGCGGGGAACGCAAAGAATAATTCCTGGCAATCTCCACCTAGGTTACGATGAACGCGTGGCCTTCTTTCTGGCCCTCGTGCCAGCCGGAAGCACTAACGCTGTGACGCAAGGTACCCTTGGCTCAGGCAGCTCATGACCCCCACAGACATGAAAGGCAGCAGCGCTCCCCTGGGAGCAACGGTTTTCCCGACGGGGACCAATTTCAGCCTGTATGCGCGTGAAGCCATCGGCGTGGACCTGCTTTTCTTTGACCGCGAAGACCAGGCGCAACCCTCCCGCATGATTTCCTTCGATCCCGTCGCCAACCTCACGGCGCACTACTGGCATGTGTTCGTCCCCGGTACCGCCTCGGGCCAAATCTACGCCTATCGACTATTCGGTCCCTTCGATCCCGCGCAGGGCCTCCGCTTCGACCCCGATAAAGCGCTTCTCGACCCTTATGGCAAGGCAGTCGTCATCCCCAAGAACTACAGCCGCCAGGCCGCCAGCACGAAGGGGAATAACTTCGCCTCGGCAATGAAGAGTATTGTTGTCGATCCCAGCGCCTATGATTGGGAAGGCGACGCCCCGCTTCGCACCCCGTCCACGCGCACCATCATTTATGAGCTACACGTAAGAGGGTTCACTCGCCATCCGAATTCTGAGGTTGAAGATAACCTTCGCGGCACCTATCGCGGCCTGATCGAGAAGATCCCCTATCTGCAACATCTGGGAATCACGGCCGTCGAGCTTCTTCCCGTGTTTGCGTTTGATGCACAGGATTGTCCGGTAGGATTGGTGAACTATTGGGGCTACGCGCCGGTCAATTTCTTTTCGCCGCAACCTGCCTATAGTTCCCGCGGCGGCCCGCTGGGACCCGTGGATGAATTCCGCGACATGGTCAAGGCCCTGCATCGCGGAGGCATTGAAGTGATTCTGGACGTCGTCTTCAATCACACCGCCGAAGGCAACGAGACAGGCCCCACGCTGTGCTTCCGTGGCATAGACAACGTCGCCTACTACGTTCTCGACCAGGACCTTTCCCATTACGCCAATTTCAGCGGCACCGGTAACACCTTGAACGCCGGCCATCCCGTCGCGCGCCGCATGATTGTTGATAGCCTGCGTTATTGGGTCCAGGAAATGCACGTTGACGGCTTTCGCTTCGACCTCGCTTCCATCCTTGCCCGCGATTCCACCGGCAATGTGCTCTCCAACCCTCCGGTACTCTGGGACATCGATTCCGATCCCTATCTTTCAGGCACCAAGTTCATCGCCGAAGCCTGGGATGCCGCGGGGCTCTATCAAGTCGGCAGTTTTGTCGGTGATAGCTGGCGCGAATGGAATGGCAAATTCCGCGACGACATGCGCAACTTCTTCCGCGCCAGCAAGGACTCCGTCGGTCCTTTTGCCGATCGTTACATTGGCAGCCCCGATCTCTATGGCCACAAACAGCGAGAGGCCGAGCAGAGCATAAATTTCATCACCAGCCACGATGGCTTCACGCTTAACGATCTGGTCTCCTATGAACAAAAGCACAACGAAGCCAACCTGGAGCAGAACCGCGATGGCACAGACGACAATCGCTCTTGGAATTGCGGCGTCGAAGGCCCCACGAACGATCCGGAAATCGAAAAAATACGCAACCGCCAGGTGAAGAACTTCTTCACCGCTACCTTACTCTCTATTGGTATGCCCATGGTCTCCATGGGCGACGAAGTCAGGCGGACCCAGCAAGGCAACAACAACGCCTATTGCCAGGATAACGAAATCAGTTGGTTCGACTGGTCACTCTTGCAGAAACATGGCGATGTGCAACGCTTTCTTCGTCTGCTGATTGGCCGTCGCTTGTTGCGAGACCTCGCTCCTGAGATGGAGCGCCTCACCTTGGTCGAACTTCTCCAGCAGGCCCAAAAAGAGTGGCACGGCGTCAAACTCCATCGGCCCGATTGGGGTCCGGACTCACACTCCATTGCCTTCAGCATCGATTTACCCAAGGAAAATCGCCATTATTTCAACATATTCAATGCCTTTTGGGAGCCGCTCGATTTCGAGCTCCCGCAACTGAATTCCGGCGAGTACGATCCGTGGCGCCGCTGGATCGACACTTCTCTGGAATCACCGCAGGATATTTGCTTGTGGCACGCCTCCCCTACCGTTCCCGGTTTTGTGTATCACGCCGCCCCGCGTTCCGTCGTGGTGCTTTGGGCGCAGATCCGTCCCCGCTAAGCAACACCAAATTGTGGAAAGGAACTAACGCACGCGCCGTGCAAGGTGAAGCGCGAATTCTGCCGGCTCAGTTTTTGCTCATCGTCTCCCTGGTACGCTGCGTCGTGTCCGGCGACTTCGGCTCGTCCTGGCTGGCGGGGAAAGCGGTCGAATTTCGGAGGATCAGGCGCGTCTTTAGAACGTATTCGGTGCCTTCCGGCGCGGGTGTTTCTCTCTTTACTTCCTTCAGCAAGGCGTTAAACGCCAGCCTGGCCAATTCCGTCTGCGACATTTGTACCGTGGTGAGCGGAGGAATAATGAAATCCGCCATGCGTATATCGTCGAATCCCACCACGGACAATTCCTGCGGCACCTTGATTTTCAGCTCGAACGCTTCTCGGATCACGCCAATAGCGGTCATATCATTCGAGCAAAGCAGCGCCGTGGGACGTTCCCGGAGCCGGCAAAGCTTTTGCAGAGCCATCTTCCCACCCTCTAATCTGTGATCGCCCTCGACTACATATTCCGGCTTCACCGGCAAGCCGATTTCACGCATCGACTCTGCAAACGCATCTTTGCGAGCCACCGCGGACCTGAGACCCAATGGTCCGGATATAAAGCCAATCCGTTCGTGGCGCAGGGCTGCCAAATGTTGAATGGCCTGGCGAATTCCATCCGCGTAGTCAACACGAATATTGCTGACGCGCGGCGCCTTGGGTCCTACGTCGACGAATACCAGCGGCAAGTTCCGGAAGCGCAGGTGGTCCAGCAGCGCATCTTCCATCCCGAAGGTAAGGATGGCCACGCCATCTACTCGCCCCTCAATCATCCTGCGAATGGCAAGTTCCATGCGCTTGGGATCGTGAATCGTGGAGGTCAGCAGGATCTCATAGCGCTGTTCGACGGCCAGCGTTTCAAACGTCTGCACGATTTCGGGGAAAAAAGGATTGGTGATTTCCGATACGATTAGCCCGAAGGTGTGGCTTCTTCCGGAAACCAGTGTGCGCGCCTGCCGGTTGGGGTAATACCCAAGTTCAGCAATGGCCTTCCAGACGCGTTTTGCCAGGCGCGCATCTACCGTGGAGACCTGGTTGACCGTGCGCGATACCGTCGCGGTCGATACTTTCGCTCGCCTGGCAACGTCTCGGATATCCACTCGAAGAACTCCGCCTCAGTGCGTATAATCTAACACAGTACACGTTATCTCAAGCCTTTTTCAGCAAGCTAATTACACCCAAGTACATAGCCTAGGCAATCGCTCCCCTCCCGTTCCCCAGGAGCCGCCGCCCGCCGGGTAAGGATGTACCTGGTCGGCCGAAACAGGCCAGTAGAAGAAAGGTGAATGGGGTGCAGCCAGAATTTAGGCTTGACAAAATATTTAATAATGTATACAGATTAGGGCAACCGTTCTGGCTCACGCGGGGTGTTGGGGGCCTATGCGAAAACGTTTACCGAAAGCTCCTTTTGCCGGGTTTCCCGGCGGATCCTCAATCGGGACAGTTTCCTGGTTGAATCGGCCGGTTTCCGCCTTTCCCACACATGCTGGGAACAGCGTTTTTTCCCGGACAGCCAAGTTCGAGGGGTGCGCCATATTTGCCGGTTTCGCTGAGTATTCCGTGTTCTCAAGAGAAGGGAGACTGTAATGTTGCATTTATCGGGTCGTGTTTTTCTGGGGGTGGCACTGGTATGTAGTTGTCTCTACCTCCTGGTTGGTGTCCCCGCTGCTTACGGGCAGATGGGCTCCGAAGGAACTTTGAACCTCATTGTGACGGACCAGTCTGGCGCTGTGGTGGAAGGGGCGACTGCGGAATTGCGGAGTCCCACCACTAACAGGGCATGGACGTTGCAAACGCAAGGGTTGGGAACGGTCGTATTTGTCAGGGTTCCCATCGGGACTTACCGGTTGACGGTGACGAAAGCCAATTTTAAGAGTGAAGTCGTCGAATCGGTCGTGATCGAAGGCGAGCGCGTTACGGACCTGAAGGTTACACTCACAGTCGGAGCAGCCACCGAAACCATCGAAGTAACTTCCAGCGCGGTGCCGCTGATTGAGACCACATCTAATGCTCTCAACGCCACGATCGACCTTAGGGAGATCGAAGATCTTCCCTTGGAAGGCCGGAACATCAGCAACCTCGCACAGCTTACCCCCGGTTACAGCGGTATACCGGGATACGGCACGTGGAACGGGCTTCCCCTTGCCGCGCAAGGAAATACCATCGACGGCGTGGCCTCCTCGACAAACCGCATGAAGTTTGGTGGCAACGTAACTCCCGGGCTCGAAGCGCGCCTCGAAGACATTCAGGAAATGACCGTCCAGACCGGGCAGATGGACACCAGCCAGGGCATGGGCGGGCAGACCATGCAAGTGAATTTCATTACGCGCCAGGGCACGAATGACTTCCATGGACGCGTCTTTGAGGATTTCCGAAACACCGTTTTGAACGCGAACAGTTGGACCAACAATGCTGAGGGGCTGCCCAGGAACGTGCAACAACTGAATAGTTTCGGCGGCAGCGTCGGCGGGCGCATTATCAAGGACAAACTCTTCTTCTTCGGTTCATTCGCCATGTTCAAGCAGCCGGGTTCCTATACCGCCTCGAATCAGGTTTTGACGCCTTTGGCGCAATCGGGGGTTTTCACTGATTCGAATGCGAACCAGATTAATCTGTTCACGACTGCGTCGGCGAATGGGCTCACTGGCTCGGCTTACACGACTGTGAATTCGGCCATTGCCGCACAGCAGGCGCTCCTCAACACCGCGATCACCACGCCAGGCACGGCGGTTACTCAAGCGGGCAACCCGAACCTGGACAACGTCAATTGGCTTGTGCCTTCTCCCATCACCAATTACTATCCAGCCTTCCGCCTTGACTACAATGCCACGCAGAAGCTCCATTTCGATTTCGCATTTAATGAAACCAAGTACAGCCAGCCAAATGGGGCCGCTCCGCCCTTTCCCGGTTCCGCCTTTGCAAATCAGACGGCAGCAAACTCCTCCAACAATTACATTGGTTCGCTCGGCGTGAGCTACGCCTTCACACCGACACTCGTCAATCAGTTCCGTGGCGGCTACTATTACAACGCCGCCTTCTATGCTGTCGGAGCGAAGCCGACTTGGGATACACTAGATCAAATCAGCTGGGCTTACGGCAATTCTGGTCAATGGTTCAATCTGCCCATCAGCACCTTTTATCCAGTGGTGAATTTCTCCGACAACGTGTCCTGGACGCACGGGAAACACTCTGCAATGTTTGGCATGGATTTTCACCGTGAACAGGACCATTACTGGAATGCGCCGGATGGGATTCCGAATATCGGGCTGGGCCTCGCGGGCGGTGATCCCGCTACCAATGCTTTCAATACCGCTCTCGCCAGCGAGTCTTCCGGCGACCTGGGCGGTGCCGAGGCTTTGTATGCCACTCTGATTGGCAGAATTTCCGGCATCGGACCGGTTGGCAGCGGGTTTCCCTACAATCAGAAGACCGGCCAGTACGCCACCTCGGCAGGCTCCTCGTTCAACCTCGACGAACTCCAAAAGAACTGGGGAATCTATGCCCAGGATGCTTTCCGCCTCACTCCTCGTTTGACCGTCAATTATGGGCTGCGGTGGGATTTCATGGGCGACGATCACGACTTAACCGGCGCCTATCACGGCGCGGACGCGTCAGAAATCTACGGCCCCTCGCCGATTGGCCAATCCTTCAGCCCGGGCACACTCTCGAGCAACACCGATCCTGCGTTTGTGGCCAGCAGTCATCAATACCCTTCGTACAATGTGACGCCACAGCCGACCATTGGATTGGCTTGGAACCCGGCGTCAGATAATGACCTATTGCACAAACTGCTAGGGGGAAGCGGCACAGTAATTCGCGCCGGCTTCGACATCAAGCGCTTCACCGAGCCCTACCAATACTTCTGGAACAACGCCTCGAATTATGGGAAGGCCTTCTTCCAGGCGTTTGCCTTGCAGCCGGTTAACGGCGGTGGTGTAGGCACTTTTACTCCGGGTAATCTGACCTATACGGGAAACCCGGAGACCAGCTTACCTCCGTACTCGCTGTTCCCGGCCCAATACTCGAATACGCTGCAGCAGTCTTTGTATACCTATGGCGTCTACTTCAGCGGTGCCGGCATGGATCCCCACATTCAACAACCTTATCTGCAGGAGTGGAACCTCGGCATCCAGAGGCAAATCGGAGCGAGCAACGTCCTCGAGGTCCGCTACATGGGACATCGGGCAGTCCATCAATGGATTTCCGTGGACACCAATGAAGTCAATATCTTTGAAAACGGGTTCCTGAAGGAATTCCAAGCCGCCCAATCCAACTTGAAGATCTACGAGGCTGCCAACCCTGCTTGCCTTAGCGCAGGCACCTGCAATTTTGGCAACTCCGGACTGGCGGGCCAAGTCAGTTTGCCCATCATGAGCACAGCATTTGGCGGTGCGGCTTCCACGGACTTCACCAACACCGCTTTCGTTACGGACCTGCTCCGCGGCGCCGCCGGTGCACTGGCCTCCAACCTGGCCTATCCCCAAGGGAATTTCAATTACGTCTGTAACCTGGTTGGGTCCTCGCTGTCGCCCTGTGGCGGCGATGGCTACACCACGCCCGGACCATATCCGGTCAATTTCCTGCAATCCAATCCGTACCTCGATTCGTACGAAGGTGGAGCGCCAGCAAGCTACCTGACGGCTCAGGGATATGGCAACTACAACGCCTTGCAAGTGGACTTCCGCCAGAAGCAATGGCACGGCATGAATTTCGACGTGAACTACACCTACAGCCACACGCTTGGACTCCAGCCAGACACTTCTTGGACCGGCAACACCGGCGTATTCACCATTCGCAATTTGCGATTGGACTATGGGCCAACCGTTTTCGATCTGCGCCATGTGGTGCATGCCAGCGGCACCTACGACCTGCCTTTTGGCAAAGGGAAGGCATTCCTAGGCAACAGTCATGGCGTCGTTGACCGGGTCGTCGGCGGCTGGGCTCTTGGCACCATCCTGACCATCGATTCCGGGTTTCCATTCCAGCTATATGGCGGTTACCAGACCTACAACGATTATGGCGATGGCGGTCTGAATCTGAGCGGAACCTCGGTCTCCGCGTTGCAAAATGCCGTGGGCGTCTTCACTGCCCCCGGCGGAGGATCCTACAAATACACGATCAACCCTGCTCTTACCCAGCAGGTTGCCACAACCACGTGCAGCAGCGTCTTGCAGGGTGTCTGCCAGAACATTACCCCAGGGACTTTCGGCGCTCATCCTTGGCTCATCGGACCGCGCATCTGGAATGACGACCTGTCGCTTTCCAAGGCGGTACCCATCACAGAGCGCATTCAGTTCCGGCTGCAAGCGGAGTTCCTGAACGTCTTCAACCACCCCAACTGGGCGAACCCGGACTCGAACGTTCAAGACACGTTTACGTTCGGACAGTCCGGCCTTAGCAACCTGAACGGCCCAAGAGTCATTGAATTGCGGGCCAACATTTCGTTCTAACCGAACGAAAAACGGCTGAAGGAGCCGTGCTTTGCGGCACGCACCCCGTGGGTGCGTGCCCGCCTTTTATCCAATTGGATGCCGTCCATTTTTAATGCTTGTCTCTGGATTCTTTTTCGTTACCGCGAAAAACGACTGCGAACGACTGCGAACGACTGCGAACGGGTGTGGTCTGAAAACGTCTGTAGTAGAATCAATTGAAGTGACTCTCTTCCGTTCCCATTTTCTGAATGTAGTTGCCCCGCGCCTGACAGCCTCGGTGGTTATCTGTCTCTATGGTTCTCTCTCCGGACCCAGTGTTCGCGCTCAGGTCTCTTCAACTCCGCAGGGTACGTCCGTGACCAGCTCAGCGGAACACGCGGCTGACCTTGTGACAAGGGGACGGTGTGATGAAGCGCTCGCGATTCTCAAGAAGTTGGACTTGAGGCAGGTGGGAAAGCAAGTCCGATATGGCTCCCGGATGGCCATCGCGCGCTGTGCCATGAGCCTTGGCGACGACCGGACCGCCTTCGATGCGCTGATGGCTTTGCGGCGCGAATTCCCGAAGGATCCCGAAGTTCTGTACATCACCACGCACTTCCTTTCGGAAATGGCTACGCGCGCCTCCGAGGAGCTTGCGGAAGTGGCTCCCACATCCTATCAAGCGCTCGAACTGGAAGCGGAGTCTGCCGAATCCCAGGGCAATTGGGATCGCGCGGAAATGATTTACAAGAAGATCCTCGCGGACAATCCCAACGTACCGGGGGCGCATTACAGGCTTGGGCGCGTGGCCGTGGCGCGTCCCGATGCTCCGGAGGACAACCAAGAGGCCAAGAAGCAATTCGAACTGGAGCTTACCATCGATCCCTTGAATGCCTCTGCGGAGTTCTGGCTTGGGGAACTTGCATTCCGCAATAGTCAATGGGACGACGCCGTTCCACATCTTATAAAAGCTTACAAGTTGGACCCAAGCTTCGCCGAGGCCTATTTGGCTTTGGGAATGACATTCGTTTCCGCCATGCGCCCTGAGGACGCGATTGCGCCGCTGGAGCGCTATGTGAAGATGGTGCCAGCCGATCCCGCTGGCCACTACCAGCTTTCGATTGCCTATGGCCGAACTGGCCGAAGGACGGAGGCAACCCGGGAGCTCGATATTCAGCAGGAACTCTCCAAGAGGCAGGAGCAACTTCACCGGGTCTCACAAGGCCCGCCGCCGCACTAGACCCGAGTCGCGGCAGAACCGAGCGATTCACAAACCTTCCCATCGACCGCTATATTACGATTGTGGAAGGCACGGGGAAGTGGCAGTAGGGAATTGGAAGTAGGGAAGTAGGCAGGCAGTGAAAATCCAAGGCTATCTTCCATCGCGTGGCTTGGTTTCAGCGACTCTCGCGCTTATTGGGTTTGCGGCCAGCCCTTTGTTGCAAGCGCAGGTTCAACCGAGCACAACGACTCCTCAGGTGGAGATGAACACCGGCGCCACCGACACGCAAGCGGAAACGGAACTTCGCACGGGCGTCGAACTGACACGGCATGGACAATTTGCCGAAGCCATCCCGCACTTCCTAGCCGCGCACGGTCGCGTCCAGGACGAATTCGTGGCCGACTTCAATCTCGCTCTTTGTTACATTGGCACAGGCCAATTCCCGCGCGCGATTCAGACGCTCACATCGATGCGCACTGAGGGCAAAGCGACGGCCAACGTGGAGAATTTGCTCGCCCAAGCCTACATTGGGAATGGCCAGGGCGAGGATGCCTTCGCTGCATTGCAGCGAGCGGCCAAACTTACTCCCAAGGACGAAAAATTGTATGTATTCGTTAGCGATGCCTGCGCGGACCACCAGGATTCCGGTTTGGGCCTTCGCATGGTTGATTTAGGGCTGCAGCATCTGCCCAAGTCCGCGCGATTGCACTATCAACGCGCGAATTTCCTCGCCGCCATGGATCACTTGGACGACGCGCTTGCGGATTTCGATCTGGCAACTTCTCTCGATCCTCATTCGGAGGTTGCCTTTGATTCTGCCGCGCAGAAGAATTTCCTCGAAGGCAATTTGCCGGCTGCGATTCATGCGGCTCGCGCGGCCGTCGAGGAACACCATGCAAACTATCTGACACTCGCAATCCTTGGCGACGCGCTTCTGCGCACGGGCGCCAGCCCCGGACAACCGGAATTTGCGGAAGCGGAATCCGCTTTAAAAGAGTGTGTCTCCATCAGGCCCAACTACGCTCGGGCGCTGATTGCCCTGGGCTACCTGTTTCTTCTGGACGACAAACCAGCCGAGGCTCTCCCCTATCTTGAAAAAGGCCGCCAACTGGATCCACGCAATCCCGCGGTCTACAGGCACCTTGCGCGCGTCTACAAAAAACTCGGCCAGCCGAAACAGGCCCAGGAAATGCTTGCCATTCTTGCTGACCTAAATGCCCAGGAAGTCCAGAAAATCAATTCAGCCCCGGGTGAGCGTAAAGCGATTCCCGGCCGCGATCACACCTATCCGTAAGCAGTGCGGCAGCGGGAAGAACCACTACTTCTTCTGGTAGCAGAACATCAACTCGGTCATATCTGGATCGCGGGCGACCATTTGCGTGGTGGTGAGCGAATCCGCGAGACCTGCAGGCACGGCGCCGGGAAGTTTGTCGTTCGATAAAACAAAACCGCCAGGATTCAGCATCAGCGACATGTTGACGCGGGCCAGCGATTGCTCAAAGGCGTTGAAATACAGAAAAATGTTAGTGCCAATGATCAGGTCAAACCCCGGCTGAGCCGATGGCTGCAGGTGTTGGTAAACAATGTTCATGTCCAGGGCCGTGACACGGCGGACAATCGCGGGCCGGATCTTCACGGCGCGCATCTGTGTTTCGCCGGCCGCGCCAGGTGGGACGGCAATGGGCGCAACGGATTCCCCAATGTGATCGCCCAGTTTCTGCCAATAGTTGACGAAGCCAGCGCGATATTCAGGAGTTTGGCGGGCCGAGGCGTCCCAAGGCAGTTGAACCGTATAGGCATGGCCCGCGGTGGCATTTTTTCTGGCGCGATCAATATGAAAGTTGACGTCGGAGCTGATGTCGAGCGTGTAGAGCTCCGCGGTGGCGGGATCGGCCAGGCCCAGCCGGAATAGGGAATCCAGCACGGCGAAGGGCTGAATCGTCTGCAGAGGATAAAAGTCGTTGCCTTTTTCTTTGTTGGCGAAATCCAGGCCTGGGCCTACAACGGCGACACGATGTACGCTGCCGGGCTTGAGCAGACCCTTTTCCACCATGTGCCGGAGGTGTTCGTCAATCAGGTAATCGGGCCAAAGATTGGTGTCGAGCGAAATGCCACGGTCCTGAAAAAGCTGGAAACGTGATTCGTCCTTAGGCTGCGCAAGATAATGGAGGTATTCATCGCGGAGGCGCGCCAGATTATCGAGCAGGTATTTCTTGATTTTCTTGCGATCCTCGGGCGTTTTAAAGGAATAGCCCTTCTTTTCGAGGAAAGCGCGCATATGGGCAATGCCTTCACTGGGTTTGGGGGAAGCCATGGCGCGGATTAGATCGTTGGCGCGATTTTCCGCAAAAGCGTTGACCAGTGAGCTGCTGCCATATTTGGGCAGGTATTCATCATCAATGCGGTATTCCTTGGTGAATGTAACACCGAAGCGCAGAAGATTGGTGAGCGTGTCTTCTTCGCCGCGATCCAGCCGTTCGCGGATTTGCTGATCCTGCTTCAAGACCCACTCTGACCACGCGACTGGGTCCTGTGTTGCGGGGCCCTTCAGGTCAGCAGGAAGCGCATCAGGCATGCCGGAGAGGACAGGCCGAGCTTCCTCTAGAGAGATGAATTGCGCTTTGGATGAGGTCTGGCCGCGAGCGGCGCAAGAAAAGAAGCAGAAGGAGAGGATAGCGCCCGTTAAGAGTCTGAGAATTGTCATTGCTGCCTTCCAAGGCTAGTTGGAAATGGGTGCGTGGGAGCCAGATTTCGCCTGCTCGATCAACTGTTGCACTTTGTCGCGAGCAGCGTAATTTGGATTCGTGTCGAGCAATTTCTGCCAGTCCGCAATCGCGCCCTTGCCATCGTTTTTCCCCTGCCACTTTACAATCCCGAGGTTAAATAAGGTGTTGGCCTTGTTAGGCTCGTACATGAGCGCCTTGTTAAGTTCGGCGAGCGCGGTGTCTGCATTTCCCGTGTACCAATAGGCTGTTCCCAGGTCCGTGCGGACGGCAGCGTTGGCAGGCTGGAGTTTCAGCGAGCGCTCGTAATAATCGATGGCCGTGGGGTACTCCTTCACGTCGTAATAGATGTTGCCAAGGCGAATGAGCAACTCGACATTGCTTGGATCTGCTTTCAAGCTCTCCAGAAGTGGAGCAGCCTGCGTGTCCGCAATCTTCTTTAGTTGTTCGGGAGCGGGCATAGTGGCCAGTGGGCCGAGCGGAGGAACGGAAGATGTGCCTGCAGGGGCGGCGGGCGGCATCACGGTGTTCGCGACGCGCGCGGCGCCGATGGATTTATGGATGAACCAGCCGCCAGCCATTCCCAGCAGCAGGCAGATCAACCCGACGGCGAAAGCCTGAGCGGAGTTCCAGTTCACGCTGGCGGTTGTTGTTCTAATCTCGGGCACTTCGTGTGGCTCCTTCTGCTAAGGATGTTTACACGTGCTAGTTCTTCACCTGGCCGCCGGACTTGGCCTCGGCAATCATTTTTTCGACAATGGGCCGGCGATCCAGGTCCGGGTGCGCCTTCAGAAGCGCTTCCCAGGCGGCGATTGCCCCTGAGGCGTCTTTCTTCCCCTTCCACCGGATCACGCCAACATTAAAAAGGGAATTCGTGTCCTTTGGGTCGTATTTCAGCGCTTGATCCAATTGTGCGAGCGCGCCATCAACGTCGCCGTCATAATAGAGACACGAGGCAAGTTCGGTCCGGATGGGAACATTCTTGGGATCGATCTTCAGAGATTTATCGTAATACCGCGCGGCTTCCTTGAACTGGTGCATCGAACTATAAATCGCAGCGACTTGCGCCAAAAGGCTTGCATCGTTGGACGTTGTCTTTAGTTTTTCGAGAAGCGGTGCGGCTTTGGTGTCGGCCACGGCTTTCATCTGGTCCAAGGTTGCTGGCGGATGAGGTGCGTTCGGGGTACTCGCCACGGCGGGAGGATGCGCGATGCTGGCGGCATTACCTATCGGCATGTAGTAGCCGCCGATCAATCCCAGGGCCAGGCATACGGCCGCGAGGAGACCTACTTGCCCCGGGGTCCAGCGCGGCTCGGAAGACGATTCCGCGGGTTCCGAATTTTTGGCCATGGGTTGAATACTCCTTCATCCCGCTAATCTTCCCTGGGAGCGTGAGTTTCGCCGCAAAGGAACCATCCCGGAACTGGGCCAGTGCGTGAAGCGAACACGGCCTGCTGCTGGCAATCCGTTCCATCGCAGCGGCTATCACTAATGCATTCAATATATTACCTTTGCAGCGCCGAGCGATTCAGGGTTTAGCCCGGAGGAGCAAAAAGCAAGCAAGGTGCGCGGAAAAAAAAGGGTAAGGTATAGAGCGCACGTGGTGCCGTATTCTTCGTCACCCTCATTTGTGACAAACATCACGCAGTGCGGGCTTTGCCGCTTTAGCAATCAAGACTCGGCGCTGCAGTGGAAGTCTGCAAAGTTTGCGATACAATAGTCGCCTATATGTGCGGGAACTTCCAGAGTAGAGGGCGCCTTGCCACCTTCGCGCGGGTGAGCCCCGGCCTGCTTTGCCTCTGCGCCTGCGTAACTCTGTTTGGCCGTGGCACGGCAGCAGCGCAAGGGAGTTTTGTGGGCGCCAGCGGATTCACACCGCGATTTGCCATTGCCGATTTCGACGGAGACCGCAAGCCTGATCTGGCGACAA
Source organism: Candidatus Acidiferrales bacterium (assembly GCA_963702915.1). Classification (GTDB taxonomy): domain Bacteria; phylum Acidobacteriota; class Terriglobia; order Acidiferrales; family UBA7541; genus Acidiferrum. Next base: position 1,744,021 of record OY969770.1, on the reverse strand, counting down.
TAGAAGTCGAGCGGGACGGGCTGATTGGGACGCACTACTCCATCCGGTTACAACTAAGCGCGGGTGAAGAATCGGCGATCGGGATCACCGGGCCACAGGGCGGATTGCAATTGGAGCCGCGAGACGTCAACGGCGACGACGCGATTGACCTAGTCGTAACCACGGCCCTGGATTCGCACTTTGTGGCTGTGCTGCTTAACGACGGACACGGTAAATTCACGCAGGCTCGCGCGGGAGAATTCCCGGCCATTGAAAGGGATGGAAGAGTATGCCTGAACGCTGCGCGCGAACCCACCGAAGAATATGGCACCCTGCAAATAAGCCGGAGCACCTTTGGGATCGAAAGTCTCGTTGCGTGTGGAGCTAGTACGGAGCGCAAAGCGAGGGTATTGCTGGCAGGTCTTCAAGAAGTAAGTTTAGCTGACTTTCGACAAGGGAAGTCCGGCCGCTCGCCGCCTGATGGCGTTTATCATTCCTAAACAGTTTCTTCACACACTCGTAATAAACTCAGAATGAGTGTAGACCTATCGTTCGGCTAATCCCTTGCCTTGAAAGAATTACAACCAGCAGGGGATGTCGCAGAATCACAGAAAGAAGCGGGTTTCTGGAGCTGAAATCTCCCGTGTTGTGGAAGGATGTGAGGGTAGAACGATGCGGCGTTTTATTCGGGGTGTCTGTCTTGTGCTGGTTCTGATAGCAGGAAGCTGTAGTCTCGTAGAAGCGCAGCAAGCGCTGACCTGGGACGAGGTGCGTGCGCGTTTTGAAAGAGATAATCCGACATTGCTTGCGGATAAGCTGAATATCGACGAAGGGAAGGCGGAGGAGATCACGGCATTTCTGCGGCCCAATCCAGATGTCGCCCTTTCCGTGGATGGTACTCAAATCGCTCCTTACAAAGGGGTGTGGAGGCCGTTTGCTGGCACATACGAAACGCCCAGCGTCAGTTACCTGCACGAACGTCAGCACAAGCGGGAATTGCGGCTCGAAAGCGCGAAAAAGGGGACTCTCATTGCCGAATCGAGTCATGCCGACTTGGATAGGACTCTGCTGTTCAACTTGCGCGGCGCCTTTGTCGCAACGCTGCAGGCGAAAGCGTGGCTCCAGCTGGCAAAAGACAACCTCGCTTACTACGACCATGTGCTCGAAATCAGCAGAAATCGCTTCGATGCCGGTGACATCGCGCAAATCGATCTCGACCGATTGGAGCTGCAGCGCGTGCAGTATGAATCGGACTTGCAATCCGCGGAGGTCAATCTGCGCACTGCCAAAATTCAGTTGCTCACCCTGCTGGACGACCGGACTCCGATTGAACAATTCGATATAACCGGTCCATTCGATTTCAACGATCAACTCATGCCGCGGGACGACTTCAGGAAGATCGCTCTGGACACCAGGCCGGACTTGAAGGCGGCCGTGGAAGCGGTGGACAAAGCGCAGACGGATCACAATCTCGCGGTGGCCAACGGCTCAACCGATCCCACTCTGAGCGCATGGTATACGCACAACTCATCCAACAATAACCCGGTTGGCATAAATACGATTGGTGTCAGTGTCGGTATTCCCCTCCGCATCTTCGACCGCAACCAGGGGGAAAAGCTACGCACGCAGTTGGACATCGGCCGCAACGAAAAGTTAATGGAAACGTCGCGGGCCCTGGTCTTCAGCGATGTGGATTCCGCCTACGCCGTGGTGAACAGCAATGTGATCCTGCTGCTGCCGTACAAAACGAAGTATTTGCAACAAGCGGTGCGAGTCCGTGACACGGTGTTCTTTTCCTATCAACACGGCGGCGCATCTCTTCTCGATTTCCTGAATGCGCAGAGCGACTACCGCACGGTTGAACTCAGCTATGTGAACTTGGTCGGTTCTTACTTAACCGCTGCGGCCCAATTGAATATGGCGGTAGGGCGGGAGGTAATCCAATGAGATTCGTACTTGTCCCTCGATGCACGGTAGCCTGCATGGCGTTTTTCACAGGAGCTATTTCGTGTTTTGCGTTAAGTTTTGCGCTCGCTGGCTGCGGCGAAGGCAAGCAGGATGCCAAGGCCGAGACGCCTCCTCCGGCTACCGTCGAGACTGAGATGGACGTCAATAACTTCAAAGTCGACAACCCCGAGCGCTTTCCGTTGGCGACCGCGGTTGAACATAAAACGGTGCCCGCGCTGAATGTTACGGGTGTGGTGCAGCCCGATATCGCGCGTGCCGTGCCCGTCATCTCACTGGCCGCTGGACGAGTGGTGGAAATCAAGGCCCGGCTAGGTGACGTGGTGAAGAAGGGCCAGTTGCTGCTGAGAGTCAGGAGCAGCGATGTCTCTGGAGCCTACCAGGCTTATCTAAAGGCCGTGAATGACGAGCGGTTGGCACGCCAGCAGCTTGAACGACAGCAGATTCTTTATGACAAAGGCGCCGTTGCAAAGAGCGTTCTCGAACAAGCCGGAGACACCGAACAGGACGCCAAGGTTGACCTGGATACGGCAGCCGAACAATTGCGCCTTCTCGGTGTGGACAAGGACCATCCGTCCGGGATTGTCGACGTTACTGCCCCCATATCGGGCGTCATTACGGACCAACAGGTTACCAACGCCGCGGGTGTCCAGGGTCTTTCTGGCCCCAATCCCTTCACCATCTCCGATCTCTCCTATGTCTGGATCATCTGCGATGTTTACGAGAACGACCTGGATGCCGTCCATATCGGCGAGACGGCGGACATTCACTTAAATGCTTATCCCAATAAGGTCCTGAAAGGCCGCATTGACAATATCCTGCCGGTGCTCGATCCCACCATTCGCACGGCGAAAGTCCGGCTGGAGGTAGCTAACCCTGGATTGATGCGCGTGGGCATGTTTGCCACGGCAACCTTTTATGGCAAGCAACCCGAAATGCGCGCTGCGGTTCCTGCAACCGCCGTTTTACACCTGCATGATCGCCAGTGGGTGTACGCGCCCGTAAGCGCCGGGCGCTTCAAGCGCCTTGAAGTCGTTACAGGAGATATGCTCCCCGGCAACCAGCAGGAGATTGTTTCGGGCGTCAAGCCGGGCGATAAGGTCATAGCGGACGCTCTGACGTTTCAAAGCACGGTAGAACAGTAATGATACGTAAACTCGTCGATTTCGCCCTGGAGAACCGATTACTTGTCCTCGCGCTGGCGCTAGTGCTCTTTGTGTGGGGCGCAGTTTCTTTCCATCAGCTTCCCGTCGAGGCGTATCCGGACGTTGCCGACAACTACGTTGAGATCATCACGCAGTGGCCAGGAATCTCTGCGGAACAAATTGAACAGCAGGTGACAATTCCGCTGGAAATCGTGATGAACGGGATCCCGCACGTGACACATTTGCGCTCCTTCTCCTTGTTCGGGCTCTCCGACCTCAAGCTCATCTTTGACGACGAGGAAGACAACTTCAAGAACCGGGAGCGAGTCCTGGAGCGGCTTTCCCAGGTTTCTTTGCCGCCGGGCGTCGTGCCAACCATGGGCACGGACTGGAGCCCCGTTGGGCAAATCTACTTTTTTACGCTGCGCAGCAGCAATCCGCAATATGACGTGATGGAGCTGAAGTCCATCGAGGACTGGGTGGTCGAGAAGAATCTGAAAGCCGTGCCGGACATCGTGGACGTGGCGAGTTTCGGCGGGCCGACACGTGAGTATCAGGTTCGGGTTGACCCGAATAAATTGATCGCTTATGGCCTGAGCCTGGCGCAAGTCGAGCAGCAGCTCGCGAACAACAACACGAATGCGGGCGGTAGTTTCGTTGAGGCCGGTCTGCAGCAGATCAACGTTCGCGAAGTCGGACTCGTCTCAAACGTACAAGACATCCAGAACACGGTAATTCTGACCAAGAGCGGCACACCGATTCGCGTGAAGGACATTGCCGTGGTCTCGCAAGGCCCGAAGATTCGCCTTGGCCAGTTCGCCCGGGCCATTCATCGCGAAGATGGAAGGATCGGCGATAACGACGATGTCGTTTCAGGCATCGCCCTTTTGCGAAAAGGGGCCGATGCGGAACAGGCCCTGGCAGGCCTCCACGAAAAGGTGCGCGAATTGAACGATCACATATTGCCTGCTGGGGTAAAGGTCGTGCCCTTCATTGATCGCAGCGATTTGCTGCACTACACGACGCATACGGTGCTGCACAATTTGACCGAAGGCATCATCCTCGTCGTCATCATCCTGTTTTTGTTTCTCGGAAATGTCCGCGGAGCGGTGATTGTCGCCATGACCATTCCGTTTTCCTTGTTGTTCGCTGCCACTTGCCTCAAGCTCAAGGGCATTCCTGCAAACTTGTTATCGCTTGGCGCATTGGATTTCGGAATGGTGGTGGACGGTGCCGTGGTGATGGTGGAAAACATCATCCGCCATTTAAGCCATCAGGAAAACGCCCTCAAAACTCCGATGGACCGCATTCGCGAAGCCGCGCATGAAGTTCAGCGCCCCGTCTTCTATGCCATTGCCATTATTATTACCGCATACCTGCCGATCTTCACGTTGCAACGGGTCGAAGGGCGCTTGTTCAAACCAATGGCCTGGACGGTGGCCTTTGCCCTGCTCGGCGCTCTACTTTTCTCGATGCTCGTCGCGCCCGTGCTTGCAAGCCTGTTTTTTCAAAAGGGCGCCCGCGAATGGCACAACCCGGTAATGGCATTTCTGACCAAGGCGTACCGCATAGCGGTGAAGTGGGCCATCGAGCACCGCCTGATCACTGTGAGCGTGGCGCTGGCAGGCTTGTTTGTCGCCATGTATCTTTCGGTTATGGTGATCGGTTCGGAATTCCTTCCCCATCTGGATGAAGGCGCCCTCTGGGTGCGCGGCACGCTTGCTCCCAGCGCCGGACCGAGTGAGGGATTCCGTTTGTCCAACCAGGCCCGAGACTTGCTTTGCACTTTTCCCGAGGTCACGGAGTGCACCAGTCAAACGGGACGTCCCGATGACGGCACGGACACAACCAGCTTCTTTAACACCGAATACTTCGTCGGCCTGAAGCCGAAAGAACAATGGCGTCCCGTGTTTCACGAGGACAAAGAAGCAGTGATCGCCGCCATGGATCGAGAGCTGGAGAAAATTCCCGGCGTAATCTGGGGCTTTTCCCAGCCCATCGAAGACAACATGGAAGAGGCGGTCAGCGGTGTGAAGGGGGAACTGGCCACAAAAGTCTATGGCGATGATTTGAAGATCCTGGAGGCAAAAGCGGATCAAATCGTCAACGTGATGCGCGGTGTAAACGGGATCGAAGATCTGGGAGTTTTGCAAGTTCTTGGCCAGCCTAACCTGAACATCACCGTGGACAGGCAGCAAGCGGCGCGCTATCAGGTCAACGTTGCGGACGTTCAGGATGCCGTCCAGACCGCGGTGGGTGGTAACGCCCTAACCCAGGTGCTGCAGGGTGAGGCGCGCTACGACTTGGTATTGCGCTATCTTCCCCAGTACCGTGACACCAGGCAAGCCATTGAGAACATTCGTTTGCTTTCACCCACTGGCGAGCGCATGTCTCTTGCACAGCTTTGCAAAATCGAGGAACGCGACGGCGCCTCGGAAATCTACCGCGAAGGCAACCAGCGCTTCATCGCCATCAAGTACAGCGTGCGCGGGCGGGACCTCGGTGGGGCTGTCGAGGAGGCCATTCAGAAAGTAAGCGCCCAGGTACAGATGCCGCGCGGGTACCACATTGACTGGGAAGGCGAATACGAAAGTGAGAAACGCGCCGGGAAGCGGCTGTTCGTCATTGTGCCGCTCACCATCCTGCTGATTTTCATCATTCTTTACTCCATGTTTCGCTCGCTCAAATGGGCTCTGCTCATTCTCGCCAACGTGGCGCTGGCTCCGATCGGTGGCACGCTCGCGCTGTTGATTTCCGGCACGCACTTCAGCGTGTCTTCTGGCGTTGGCTTTTTGGCGCTCTTCGGGGTGTCCGTACAAACCGGTGTAATTATGCTGGAGTACATCAACCAATTGCGAGTGAGAGGACATTCCATCGAGGAATCCGCCATCGAGGGCGCGGTCCTCCGGCTGCGGCCAATTATGATGACCATGCTGGTCGCTACGTTTGGATTGCTGCCCGCGGCAATGTCGCACGCTATCGGTTCCGACTCGCAACGTCCGTTCGCCATTGTGATCGTGGGCGGGCTCATCTCCGATTTAGTGTTGAGCATCTTCCTATTGCCGACGCTGTATGTCTGGGTTTCCCGAGATCGCGACAAGCTTCCCGAACCAGAAGTAGACTTCGAGGAAAGCACGTAAAACCCTTTCATTCTGGATCTTCACATTTGGTCCGTACTCTTGCCGCGCTTACACGGGATACGAATGAGCTTCGTTCCGCATCAGCGGAATGGCAAGAACCGGACTAGAAAAGCGAACATCACGCAGTGACGCGCGTCACAAAACGCAATGTGCGACTGTCCAAGTCGTCATTGCCCTTATTTCATCGTACTTTCCATTGATTTCAATTGCCGCGCAGCCTACCATTTTCTTGAGACCTTTTTTGAGTTTCCCGGAGAAACCTAATGAGCCGCAAAATGTCGATCCTCGACGGCAATGAGGCCACCGCAGCCGTCGCCTACCGCATCAATGAAGTGATCGCGATCTACCCGATCACGCCTTCGTCCAACATGGGAGAGTGGTCCGACCAGTGGAGCTCCGAAAAGAAGCCAAACATTTGGGGCGCCATCCCGGATGTAATTGAAATGCAAAGCGAAGGCGGCGCGGCAGGTGCGCTACATGGCGCACTGCAGGCGGGCGCGCTGGGCACCACCTTTACGGCCTCGCAGGGCTTGCTCCTGATGATCCCCAATATGTTCAAGATTGCCGGGGAATTGACCGCAGCGGTGATTCACGTTGCCGCGCGAACCGTGGCCACTCATGCTCTGTCCATTTTTGGTGACCATAGCGACGTGATGGCCACGCGCGCCACCGGTTTTGGAATGCTGGCGTCCAATTCCGTGCAGGAAGCGAGCGACTTCGCCTGCATTGCCCAGGCTGCCGCGCTTGAGTCCCGTGTGCCGTTCCTGCACTTCTTCGATGGATTCCGCACCTCTCACGAAGTGAACATGATTGAACCGCTGAGCGATGACGATTTGCGTGCGGTGATTGATGACAAGTTTGTGCGTCAGCATCGCGAGCGTGCCATGTCGCCGGATCGTCCGATTCTCCGCGGCACGGCGCAGAACCCCGACGTGTTCTTCCAGGCGCGGGAGGCCTGCAATCCGTACTACCGCGCGTGCCCCACGATTGTGCAGGATGTGATGGATCGCTTTGCGAAGCGTACAGGGAGGAAATATAACCTCTTCGATTATTACGGGCCGGCGGACGCCGAGCGTGTGGTGATCCTGATGGGCTCTGGCGCAGGCGCCGCGGAAGAGGCTGTGGACGCATTGCAGAAGGCGGGCGAAAAAGTTGGGTTATTGAAAGTTCGGTTGTACCGGCCGTTTGCAGCGTCAGCGTTTCTGAGCGCCATTCCCGTCAGCACGAAGGCCATCGCGGTTCTGGACCGCACGAAAGAACCGGGCAGCCTTGGCGAGCCGCTCTACCAGGATGTGCTGACGACCTATGCGGAAAGATACGCAACGAAGCCGGACGCGGGCATTCCGCGCATCATCGGCGGGCGTTATGGCTTGTCTTCGAAGGAGTTCACGCCCTCGATGGTCAAGGCCGTCTTTGACGAACTGAAGAAGCCGGAGCCTAAGAATCATTTCACCGTTGGCATCCAAGATGACGTGACGCACACCAGTTTGTCCTACGACCCGGATTTTTCGACCGAGGATCCGCGCACCGTCCGCGCGCTCTTTTATGGATTGGGTTCAGACGGCACCGTGGGCGCCAACAAGAACTCCATCAAAATTATCGGCAAAGGCACAGATAATTACGCGCAGGGTTACTTCGTTTATGACTCGAAGAAGGCGGGCGCGGTGACCGTGTCGCACTTGCGATTCGGGCCGGATCCCATCCGCTCCACGTACCTCATTACCAAGGCGAACTTCGTGGCGTGTCATCAGTTCCAGTTCCTGGACCGCATTGACGTGCTGGTGGCGGCAGAACCAGGCGCGGTCTTCCTTCTGAACGCTCCGTTTGGGCCGGACGAAATATGGGATCACGTGCCGCGGCAGGCGCAGGAAATCATCATCAGGAAAAAACTGCGGTTCTATGTGATTGACGGCTACACCGTGGCGCGCGCTGCGGGCATGGGCAGCCGCATCAACACGATTATGCAGACGTGTTTCTTCGCCATCAGTGGCGTGCTGCCGCGGGAAGAGGCCATCACGGCGATCAAGAAAGCGATCGAAGATACGTATGGCAAGCGCGGCGAAGCCGTGGTGCAAAAGAACTACGCGGCAGTGGATGCGGCTCTGGCGCATCTCCACGAAGTCAAGGTGCCGGCCAGGGTGACGGCGCAATTCGACATGCTACCGGCCGTATCCCCGCAAGCGCCAAAATTCGTGCGCGAGGTTTTGGGAATCATCATTACCGGAAACGGCGATTCGTTGCCGGTCAGTGCCATGCCGATTGACGGCACATTCCCCACGGGCACGGCAATGTGGGAGAAGCGCAATATCGCCAAGGAAATTCCTGTTTGGGACGAGGCGTTGTGCATCCAGTGCGGCAAATGCGTCCTGGTATGCCCGCACGCCGTGATTCGCGCGAAGGTGTATGACTCCTCGCTGCTGAAGGATGCGCCGGCGACCTTCAAGTCTTCCAAGCCGCGTTGGCGTGAATTTGAAACGCTGAAGTACACGCTCCAGGTGGCGCCGGAAGATTGCACCGGCTGCAAGCTGTGCGTGGAAGTCTGCCCGGCGAAGAGCAAGAGCGAAGTGAAGCACAAAGCGATCAACATGGAAGACCAGGCCCCGCTGCGCCAGCCGGAAAGCGTGAACTGGGAGTTCTTCCTGTCGCTGCCGGAGTTCGACCGCAACAAGATCTCGCACTCCCAGGTGAAGGATTCGCAACTGCTCGAACCGTTGTTCGAGTTTTCGGGCGCTTGCGCGGGCTGCGGAGAAACGCCATACATCAAGCTGTTGACGCAGCTCTTTGGTGACCGCTTGCTGATCGCGAATGCGACGGGCTGCTCCTCGATTTATGGCGGGAACCTGCCCACCACGCCTTACACGGTGAACAAACAGGGCCGCGGCCCCACGTGGTCGAATTCGTTGTTTGAAGATAACGCGGAGTTTGGGCTGGGCATGCGCCTGGCGGTGGACGAGCAAAATGTGTACGCGCGCGAGTTGTTGAAGGGAATGAACGGCACGATCGGCGAGGTTTTCGTCAAAGGCCTTCTGGAAGCCGATCAAACCAAGGAGCTAGGAATTCAAGAGCAGCGCCATCGCGTTGTGGATCTGAAGAAAAAGTTGCAGGCGCTGAATACGCCGCAGGCGCTGGCTCTTCTGTCGGTTGCCGATTGCCTGGTGCGCAAAAGCGTCTGGCTGCTCGGGGGAGACGGCTGGGCCTACGATATTGGTTTTGGCGGGCTCGATCATGTGCTGGGATCGGGACGCAACGTCAACGTGCTGGTGATGGACACGGAAGTCTATTCCAACACCGGTGGACAGATGTCCAAGGCCACGCCGCGCGGCGCAGTGGCAAAATTCGCGACGGGCGGAAAGCACACCGCGAAGAAAGACCTGGCCATGGAGGCCGTCAGCTACGGATACGTTTACGTGGCGCGTGTGGCATTGGGCTCCAGTGATACGCACGCGGTGAAGGCGTTTCTGGAAGCAGAAGCGCACGATGGACCCTCGCTGATTATTGCTTACAGCCACTGCATCGCGCACGGCTACGACATGTCCATGGGCCTGGAACAGCAGAAGAAGGCAGTGCTCTCGGGTTACTGGCCGCTGATGCGCTACAATCCTGCGTTGCGCTTGGAAGGCAAAAATCCGTTCCAGCTGGATTCCAAGGCGCCCAGTATTCCGTTGAAGCAGTATGCGTACCAGGAAGCGCGCTACACCATGCTGGTACGGAGTGCTCCGGAAGAGGCGCGTGAATTGCTGAAACAGGCGCAGGACGATGTGGAACGCCAGTGGCGCGTCTATTCCAACCGGGCCGCCATGCCGGGACGCTCCGAATCGCCCCATATTGCGCCGGAAGCACCTGACTCCGCGCCCGAAACAGTGAAGAAGGGAGGGGAAGAGGAATGAGCGATCTCTCCACGAAGTATCTGGGACTCAACCTGAAATCACCACTGCTGGCTTCGGCTTCGCCGCTCTCGGAATCCGTGGATAACATCAAGCGGCTGGAGGATAACGGTTTAGCGGGCGTGGTCCTGCCTTCGCTTTTCGAGGAGCAGTTGGAACTGGAAAGCCTGGCGATGGAATCGGATCTCGACAGGGGAGCGGACAGCTTCCCGGAATCCGCAAGTTTCTTTCCAGATCTGCAGACTTACAACCTGGGGCCGGATGGCTATCTGGAATTAATCCGCCACGCCAAGGAAGCCGTGAACATCCCGATCATCGCCAGCCTCAATGGCGTTTCCACTGGAGGCTGGCTGGAATATGCGCACTTGATGGAAGAAGCGGGTGCCGACGCGATTGAGCTGAACATCTATTCCATCGCCACAGACCCGGCGGTGAGCGGTGCAGAGGTCGAGCAGGGCTACATTGATTTAGTAAAGCAACTGAAGCGCAGCCTGCGCATCCCCCTGGCTGTGAAACTCTCGCCCTTCTTCAGCGCTCCGGCAAATATGGGAGTGCGGCTGGACGAATCGCGCGTGGATGGCATTATCCTCTTTAACCGGTTCTATCAGCCCGACTTTGACATCGACCAATTGGAAGTGATTCCTTCGTTGAATCTCAGCCGCCCGGAGGAACTCCTTCTCCGCTTGCATTGGACCGCCATTCTGTTTGGCCATGTGCGCGCCGATTTGGGAATCACCGGTGGGGTACACAGTTCGCGAGACCTGCTGAAGTGCATTCTGGCGGGAGCAAAAGTGGCGTTCATGACGTCCGCGTTGTTGCGCAACGGCGTGCATCATGCCGCGCACGTGCTGGCCGAAGCGAACCGCTGGCTGGACGAGCATGAGTACAGCTCGATTCAGCAGATGCGCGGCAGCATGAGCCATGGCTCCGTGCCGGATCCCACGGCGTTTGAACGCGGCAACTACATGAAGGTGCTCAGCTCCTATACGTTGCGCGCCAACGTCTTCAATGATTAGCTGATCCAGTCAAGACTGATCATCGCAGCGCACTCGCTGCGGAAGTTTCGTTTCACCGCACCAGGGCCGGCGAAATAACTTCGTCGGCGAGGGCGCGAGCTTCTGCCACAAAGTGTTCCAGCAAGGCCGTTGCATCCGCTTCGCAGTAGGATTCCGCGGCTGGAAATTTCCTGCTGAGTTCCCGCCAGCATTCCATGTATGCGAAAGGTTTTTCGCCTTCGATCTCGTACCCGTAGTCCAGGCCGCTTCTTCTGCAAATCTGGTCTGCAATGCTGACGATGAACGTCACCTCATTCTGCGGTGCCTGCTCCTCCGGGTGCATGTGATATTCGATCACCTCGGCGATCTCCAAGGGCAGTCGCCAAAGCTCCGCAAGGATGCGCCCGCTTTCCGCGTGCGTAAATCCCATGTTGCGGAGTTCTACGGCTTCGATGGAGGCTCTTTCCGTGGTGGCCTGCTCCATAACGTCACGAAAATCTTCGGGGAAAAGAATTGCGTTAACCAGAATCCCGACGTCATGGAGTAACCCCGCCAGGTAGGCCTGTTCGTGGTTGGCGGCGCAAAACCTCTCCGCAATATTTTGTGAAATCACCGCATTGGCCAGGCCGTGACGCCAGAACACTTCTTTTTTCACGCCGCTGTTGAGGTTGGCAAACAGCAATGGAAGATTGCAGGAAAAAGCGATGTCGCGAATGCGCCAAAGCCCCAGGGCAAGGACCGCTTCGCGAACGGTGTCCACGTCTCCACGCTGGCGGTACAATGCCGAATTGGCCTGGCGCAGGCACTGCGCGGTCAGAGATTTGTCATAGGAGATGGTCCGCGCGATCCGGTTGACATCGACCTTATTAGGGCGCGCGCTCAATGCTTCGCAGAGCGTCGTCAAAATCGTTGGCATGGCTGGCAGATTGCCCAACTGTTTTACGCGTTGCGTCAGGATGTTGTAGGTGACCGGATTCACACAGGACCTCAGTTGGCAGACTCAGGCGGCAGAAGTATACGCAGTCGGACACCATCCGTCTTCCTCGAAATAATGGAGCAAGCCGTCTTCCAGTGTAAGTGGAGCAGGAGACCAGACTTCTCAGGAAGGGATGTTCCAAAGGCGAACAAACATCCCGTTTGCGATTCTTTTTTTAATCGCCTCTCGCCTTGTGCGCCTCTCTCTCGCCGACATGCCTGGCGTGGAAAATCCTTCCAGTAAACACCTTGGCCCCCATTCTCCCGCTGGCGTCGCATTCGTTGTGAGATTCAAAGGAGTGAGCTGCATGGCATTCGGTGTGCTTATTCCCCTTACCGGAGTTACTCGCGGTCTTTCTGCGCATGACACCATCCGAGACACTGAATCGATTCCTTGCGCGCCAGCCGATCCTGACTTCCAAACGGAAGCTGTTCGGCTATGAGATCCTGTCGCGCTATGGCCCGGAAAATTATTGCCGCCCTATGGCCGGCGACCAGTTCCACGTAAATGGAATGGACGAACTGTTTCTCATGGGAATCCAGACCATGACGGAAGGGCTGCCGGCGTTCCTGAACTGTACGCGCGAGTTTCTGGTGAAGGATTATTTGACGCTCATGCCGCGAGAATTAGTCGTGGGCGAAATCCTCGAAAGCGTTCCCTCAGATGAAGAAGTGCTAGCGGCTTGCCGGAGAATGAAAGAGCAGAACTACCGTTTTGCGCTCGATGACTATTGCCATCATCCAGACATGCGGCCGCTGCTGGACATCGCGGATTTCGTAAAGCTGGATGTCCTCTTGACAAGCTTTGAGGAACAAAAGCGCGTCGTGGATATCTGCCACGGGCGCGGCATTCCCGTTGTTGCGGAAAAAGTGGAAACCGACCAGCAATTCCACCGGTGCCTGGACATTGGCTACGATTTCTTTCAGGGCTATTTCTTCTGCCGCCCGCAAATTGTGGGGCGCAGAAGCGTGCCAGCCAATAAAACGGTGTACCTGCAGCTATTGCAGGCCGCCAACGCGCCTGAATTCAATCTGAACAAGATATCGTTGATTTTCAAGCGTGACGTTTCGCTGTCGTACCGCCTGCTCCGTTATCTGAATTCCGCGGCATTTGCGTTTCGCGTGGAAATTCGTTCGATTCCCCATGCGCTCTCCCTTCTTGGCGAGCGCGCGATGCGCAAGTGGATTTCGCTGGTCAGCGTGGCGGCGTTGGGTGATTCCGTCGCGGACGATCTACTGCGCTTGCCATTGCTGCGGGCCATGTTCTGTGAACTCATCGGCCAGAAAATCGGGATGATTCAGGAGACCAACGAGTTGTTTCTGCTGGGCCTGCTCTCGGTAATGGATGCATTGCTCAACGTGCCGATGGCCGATGTTCTGAAGGAGATTCCCGTGGATGAGGAGATCAAGAGAGCTTTGCTCGGCCATCAGAGCCGCTTTCGCCCTGTCTTTGAGGTGGTGCTGGACTACGAAAGCGGCACTTGGGAGCAACTGGCGCATTCCGCACGGCACATTCGCTTGCACGAAAACTTCCTGCCCGATCTATACTTGCGCTCCGTGCGCTGGGTCGGAGAGGTGCTCGCGGATTCTCCTGTGCTCGTTTGAACCGCGCCGCCTCAGTTACTCCTCGATCTCAGAGAAAACTTCTTCCGCCAGGTGAAAAGCGGAATTCGCCGCGGGCACGCCGCAATAAATCGCCGTCTGCAAGAGCACCTCGCGCAACTCCTCCCGAGTCACGCCATTCTGCAGCGCGCCGCGGATGTGCAGCTTCAATTCATCGCCGCGATTCAGCGCAACCAGCATGGCGATGGTAAGCAGGCTCCGCGTTCTTCGCGGCAGGCCGGGACGCGTCCATATCTCGCCCCACCCATACCGGGTAATCAGATCCTGAAACGCATAATTGAATTCATTTTCGGCCCCCTGGGCGTGCTCGACATGCGCTTCTCCCAGCACCGCGCGGCGTACTTTCAGGCCTTCTTTGTGGCGATCGCGCTCATCCATGTGGAGCTCCCCTATTATTTCTCAAGAAAACTGGCTACTTGACGGTTGAACTCTTCCTTGGCCTCGAGGTTGGAAAGATGCGCGGCGTTCACCTCGACGTAGCTCGCGCCGAGAATGTGTTGTGCCACGAACTGACCTTCCGCCGCAGGCGTGCTGGTATCATGCGTCCCGGCAAGAACAAGCGTCGGCACTTTGACATTTTGCAGGGCCTCGCGCTGGTCCATATCGCGGACTGCGGCGCAGTTGGCGGCATAACCTTCCGGGTTTGCCTCTTCCAGCATGCGCAAGACCCCCGCGGTTTCTGTTGGGTGGGTGGCGCGATAGGCAGGCGTGAGCCAGCGTTCAAGGACGGCCCCAGCCACCGCGCGCATACCACCCTTGTGCACGGCCTCAATGCGCGCATTCCAGGATTCAAGCGTGCCGATTGTCGCCGCGGTATTGCACAGCACGATTTTGTGAAACCGGTTCGGGGCATTCGCTCCCAGAAACATGCCAGTCATTCCGCCCATGGAGAGTCCGCAGAAATATACGCGATCCAGTTGCAGAAAATCGAGCAGGCGCACAACGTCCCAACTCAGTTGTTCGATAGAGTACGGGCCCGGGGTGACGCTGGATTGGCCATGGCCCCGCGTATCGTAGCGCAACAAACGAAAGTGCTTTGTGAAGTCTGCAATCTGCGGATCCCACATGCGGTGTGTTGTGCCAAGTGAATTGGAGAAGACAAGGACAGGGGCGTGCTCCGGACCTGACCATTCGTAATAAATCTGAGCATCAGGTAGCTTCGCAAAAGGCATGTGCGTGGCGCTCCTTGTCAAACGGACTATGAAATTGCGCGAGCTTCCGCAATCACGCGGCTAATAAACTCAGCGGCGCTGCCCAGATAGTTTCGCACATCGAAGAGACTTTCCAGGTCGGCGGGCGTCAAATGCCCGCGCAGGCTAGATTCTTCGCGAAGGACGTCCTTCAGTTGTCGATTCTGTTCGCGTGCTTTCTTGCAAGCGGCTTCCACCAGAATGTGCGCGGGCATTTTGCCCATGCGGTCACCAAGGGCCATGGTGACGGCCTCGGCAAAAATAAGGCCGTTGGTAATGTCGAGATTTTTGCGCATGCGCTCAGTGTCTACTTCAAGGCTCGGCAACATCTCCGCCAGATGGTGAAGCGCGCCGCCGCAGAGACAGACAATCTCCGGAAGCGTTTCCCATTCGGCATGCCAGCCGCCCAGCCCGCGCTGCTCTTCCTGAGGCATGGCGGAAAGAAGCGTGGCGACGAGACCGGGAGCACGCGTTGCGGACGCCAGAACCACAGCGCAAGTAACGGGATTGCGTTTATGGGGCATGGTCGAAGAACCACCGCGCCCCTCAATGAACGGCTCGGCAAGTTCCGCGATTTCGGTTTGCGAGTGCAGCGAGATGTCACGTGCGATCTTGCCCAAAGTTCCCGTGCATAAGCCGAGTGTGGTGGCTAGTTCGACGACGCGATCGCGATGCGTGTGCCAGGGAATGGCAGGCAGCGCGAGTCGAAGTTCTTCAGCCAGCGCCTTAGCCACTCCGGGACCGCGGCCTCCCAATGCGGCGAGCGTGCCGACAGCACCGCCGAATTGCAGTGTCAGCACGCGCGGCTTGATTTCGACAAAGCGTGAACGGTGGCGCGTGACGGCATCCAGCCAACCCGCCACGATGAAGCCAAAGGTGGTCGGCAAGGCTTGCTGCATCCACGTTCGCGCCACAACGGGAGTGGCGCGGTGTTTCTCAGCGAGCGCAATCAAGGTATCGCTCAGGCGAGCCAAATCGTGCTCGATCAGATCCAGCGCACTTCGCACCTGCAGGACGCCGCCGGTGTCAATCACGTCCTGGCTGGTGGCGCCCCAATGAACGAAACGCGCCGCGTCCTTGTCCGCCTGCGCGACCAGTTCCGTAAGCTTCCTGATCATAGGAATGGCCAGATTGCCAGAGAGCGAGGCGTCTTTGGCGATGCCCGCAAAATCAAAATGTTCCGCGCGGCACTTGCTCGCGATGATTTGCCCTTGCGAGTCCGGCACGATACCGCACTTGGCTTCGGCGTGCGCGAGCGCAGCTTCAAAATCCAGCATGCCCTGGATGCGCGCTTCATCCGTGAAAAGCTTTTCCAGCGCGTCGTAGCGAAATAAGGCGTCGAGAAGGCTCATCGAAGGCAATGTCTCTCCCCGGGTCAGCAATCAAAAAAGACGGTTTCGTGTTCACCCTGCAGACAAATATTCCACTCAAAAGTGTGCGGCTCCTCCGCAAGCGGCCGGGCGATCAGCGTGGCGCGCCGCTCAGCGGGCACAAGATTCAAGACGTGATCCGTGGAGTGCAACGAATCATCGGGGAAATAGAGGCGTGTGACCAACCGGCGCAACAATCCGCGCATGAACACC
This sequence comes from Candidatus Acidiferrales bacterium, assembly GCA_963702915.1. Lineage (GTDB taxonomy): Bacteria > Acidobacteriota > Terriglobia > Acidiferrales > UBA7541 > Acidiferrum. The sequence continues at coordinate 1,727,542 of OY969770.1, read as the reverse complement.
GTGATTTGGATATGCGGCGCTTGCGGACGCCCATCCAGCCCAGGCACGCTCCCGGGCTTGATAGTCGTGAAAGAAAACTCGCCTAGGTCATTCGTGGGGATGCGGCCGAAACCCAAGAACTGTTGATGCGACGATTTCTCCTGGCCATTTTCAGGTTGAGCATATTTTCCTTGGGCGTCAGCCTGCCAGAGTTCGAGGCAAGCATCAGGAACAGGTTGCCCCTCACCATCCAGAATGCGCCCGCGAATCGTGACATGTTCTCCGCCGGATATACCGCGCGTAAGATCCGAGCGATTCAGCCACTCGAGGCCGATGCTGAAATACGGGCCGACGGTTTGCGAGGGCGTGGTTTCTCCGCTCATCTCATAGCTCCATGGGAGTGGCGTTTCGGCCACGCAGCACAATATCAAATCGAAAACCGAGAGCAATCTCCGGAGTGGTCGTCGCCCAATCAAAAACCGAGACCAAGCGCTTGCGGGCGGACTCGACCGGCACGCTGTTATAAATCGGGTCGAACGCAAGCAGCGGATCGCCGGGAAAATACATTTGCGTAACAAGTCTTGTAGCGAACGCCGGGCCAAACACGGAAAAATGAATGTGCTGCGGCCGCCACGCATTGTAATGATTGCGCCAGGGATACGCGCCGGGCCGAATCGTGACGAAGCGGTAGCGGCCGTCCTCGTCAGTAAAGGTTTGCCCCATGCCCGTGAAATTAGGATCGAGCGGAGCGTCATGTTGATCCACCTTGTGCAGATAACGCCCCGCAGCATTCGCTTGCCAAATTTCCACCAGCGAATGCGGTACGGGCCGTCCATCTTCATCAAGCAGACGCCCGCTTACGACGATACGCTCCCCCAAAGGTTCCCCTTTGTGCTGCCGAGTCAGATCGAAAGCCTTCGGCGGAACGATTTCTTTAGAGAAGAATGGCCCCGTCGTTTCGGAAAGCGTGTGCGGCAACTGGATGATAGGCTGCGTGGGGGCGCGCTTGATCGAGGAAGCGTAAGGCGGATGCAGAAGCTCCGGCTGTGTGCCAGGGGCGGGCCTGCGATAGCGCAGCATCGGCATCATGCTCCGTGTCCCTCAGACGCGTTCAAGAATTATGGCAATACCCTGGCCCACGCCGATGCACATGGTGCAAAGCGCGTAACGCCCCTTGGTGCGCAGCAATTGATAGATCGCGGTGGTCACCAAGCGCCCGCCGCTGGCGCCCAGCGGATGACCGATGGCGATGGCCCCGCCATTGGGATTGACGTGCGCCGCATCGTCAGGCAGGCCAAGCTCGCGAAGAACGGCGAGCGCCTGTGCGGCAAAGGCTTCATTCAATTCGATGACATCCATTTGCGAAAGAGTCAGGCCTGCTTTAGTCAGAACTTTGCGTGTCGCGGGAACTGGCCCCATGCCCATAATGCGCGGTGCGACCCCAGCAGTGGCAGCGGCCAGCACGCGGGCCTTGGGCGTCAGGCCATGGCGCTTGATGGCATCTTCGGAAGCGAGCAACAGGGCACATGCGCCGTCGTTCACGCCAGAAGCATTGCCTGCCGTTATGGTGCCATCGGGCTTCACTATGCCTTTCAGTTTCGCCAGCGCTTCGAGCGTCGTGTCCGGCCGTGGATGTTCGTCCACGCTCACGAGCACCGCATCGCCCTTTTTCTGCGGGATGGACACGCCGACAATTTCTTCCGCCAAGCGGCCAGACTTCATGGCTTCGCTGGTGCGCTGCTGGCTGCGAAACGCAAAAGCATCTTGATCTACGCGCGAAACGTGATATTCCTCGGCGACAATCTCGGCGGTTTCCGGCATGGAGTCGGTGGCGTACTTGGCTTTCAACGCCGGATTCACGAACCTCCATCCAATCGTGGTGTCCTCAATCTTCATGTTGCGGGAAAACGCGGCGTCCGCTTTGCCCATCACAAATGGGGCGCGGGACATGCTTTCCACGCCACCCGCAAGGATAAGGTCAACTTCGCCGCTCTTGATGCCGCGCGAAGCCACGGCGACAGCGTCCATGCTGGAGCCGCACAGGCGATTCACCGTGCTACCGGAAATTTCCTTGGGCAGGCCCGCCAGCAGCAGCGCCATACGCGCCACATTCCGATTGTCCTCACCCGCCTGGTTGGCGCAGCCGTATACGACGTCATCCAGCGCGCCCCAGTCCACTTTTGGATTTCGCTCGACTAAGGTTTTGATGGGAATCGCCGCCAGGTCATCGGTTCTCACGGCAGCCAGCGCACCTCCGTATCTCCCGATGGGCGTGCGAATGGCGTCACATATATAAGCGAAGCTCATGGTTTTACGTTCTATCCCCGCCCACAGTCTACCGTAAACACACACCGCTTGACCAAATCCGGTGATTCTTCCCGAGGCGTGCGCTAGACTCGGCATGGGCCACGATGGCCTCGGCAACGAGCGCACACCATGCTCATCAATCGCAAAGACATCCAGATCGAGTGGGGAGATTGTGACCCCTTCGGAATCGTGTTCTTCCCCCGCTTCTTCGAATATTTCGACGCTTGTACCAATGCGTTGTTTCACCGCGCGCTGGGCTTTCCGAAAGCGGAGATGCTGCGGCGATTCCAGATTGCCGGAATCCCGCTGGTCCAAGCGAGCGCGAATTTCTTCGCGCCATCGTCGTTTGGAGACGTGGTCAGCGTGGAATCCTGCGTCACGCAATGGGGCAAGAGCAGCTTTTCCGTGCAGCACCGGCTACTGCGCGGCCAGACCCTGGCCGTGGAAGGCTTTGAGAAGCGCGTCTGGACGGTGCGGCAGGCGGGCGATCCCTCGAAGGCGGTCAGCCAGCCCATTCCTCAGGAAATCATCGAGAAGTTTTCTTAATTTTTCGATATGCTGATTCGCCCATGGCCACGATTCGCACGCAAGTCGGAATCATCGGCGCCGGGCCGGCCGGCTTGACGCTTGCACATTTGCTTCACCTGCAGGGGATCGAATCAGTCGTCCTGGAAAGCCGTCCGCGCGACTACATCGAAAGCCGCGTACGGGCCGGCGTGCTGGAGCAGGGCACCGCGGATCTTTTACGCGACTCCGGCGTGGGCGCGCGCATGGACCGCGAGGGCCTGCAGCACAGCGGGATTGAGTTGCGTTTTGCTGGCGCCGGACATCGCATCGATTTCAAAGCGCTCACTGGCAAGTGCATCACCGTTTATGCGCAACAGGAAGTGATCAAGGATTTGATCGCGGCGCGTCTGGGTCACGGCGCTCTCATTTGCTTTGAAGCCGAAGCGATACGCCTTGCCGATGTGGATGCGCACCCAAAGATTATTTACCGTCAACAGGGCGTCGAACATGTAGTCGCTTGTGATTACATCGCTGGTTGCGACGGTTTTCATGGAATCTGTCGCCCCGCCATCCCCGCAAGCCATTTGCAGATTCACGAACGCCACTATCCTTACGCCTGGTTGGGGATTCTGGCGAACGTGCCACCCGCGTCGAATGAATTGATCTACACCTATCACGAGCGCGGTTTTGCGCTGCTGAGCATGCGTTCGCCACAAGTATCCCGGCTGTACCTGCAGTGTTCTCCCGACGAGGACCTGCGAAACTGGCCGGACGACAGGATTTGGGAGGAGCTACGGATACGTATGGCCACGCACGACGGTTTTGCATTGCAGGACGGCCCAATCACGCAGAAGAGCATTACTCCCATGCGCAGCTTCGTGGCGGAGCCCATGCGGTTCGGAAAGCTATTTTTGCTGGGTGATGCCGCGCACATCGTTCCGCCGACAGGCGCCAAGGGACTCAACCTGGCCGTGGCGGATGTGCGCGTGATGGCGCGTGGACTTGTTGACGTTTATAAAAATAAGAAGCGGACTGCGCTGACCGACTACACCGAGCGTTGCCGGAAACGCGTTTGGAAAGTGCAGCGATTCTCCGCGTGGATGACGTCCATTCTACACCGGCACGAGAACGAGGACAGCTTCTCGCACAATCTTCACCTGGCCGAACTCGATTACGTGACCTCTTCCCGTGCTGCTTCCACTGCGCTAGCCGAGAATTACGTTGGCTTGCCTTTCGATACGCCAGGGCTGTTCTAGTGCTTCAAGGCAGCGCGAACGCCACATAGACGCCGCCTGAGGGCGATTTCGGATCTCGGCCGCCACCTGCGGCAATAACCACGTACTGGCGTCCATTCACCTCATAAGTTGCGGGCGTGGCCGTGCCGGAAAAGGGCAGCGAACCTTCCCACAGCAATTCTCCCGTGGAACTATCGAAGGCGCGGAATTTTTTGTCGAAACAAGTGGCGCCAATGAAAACCAATCCGCCCGCAGTGACGATCGGGCCGCCATAACTTTCCGTCCCGGTATTTTTCATGCCCTTCGCGGCAAGATCCGGATATTCTCCCAGCGGGGTTTTCCAAACGTACTCGCCGGTGTTCAAATCGATGGCATTCAGCGTGCCCCACGGCGGGGCCACCGCAGGATATCCGTCGGGGTCCAGGAATTTGTGGTACCCGGTGAAGCGATAATTCATCGCCGGAAGCGGAGGTCCCGAACTCTTCAATTCCTTGTCATCGCCGGTCGTCAGATACATGTCCAGGGCAAACAGCTGATCGTCGGTTAAATTGGGGAAGCCCGGCATGCGGCCCTTGCCACTTTTTATCGTTTGCGCAATCTGTTTGGAAGTCAGCCGTTTGCTCACGTCAACCAGGGAAGGAATTGCGGGAGGCGAGCCCTTCATGGCATCGCCGTGGCAGACACCGCATTGGCTCAAATAGATGCCGCGCGGGCTGTTGGCGCCGGTGTTGTGAATGAGCGCCCCGGTCCACGCGATATCATTGGCGTTGATGTAGAGTACGCCTGTCTGTTCATCCACGGCCGAGCCGCCCCATTCCGCGCCGCCATCGAATCCCGGGAAAATAACGGTGTCAATGCCGACAGAAAAGGGAACGAATTGGCCTTCGCTGCGATACTTGCGAAACGTTTCCAGCGCCCACTGGTGGATCTCCGGCGTGCGCTGCGTGAGAAGATTTTCCGTGAGGAGTTGGCGCGCGTAGGGCGCGGGCCGCGTGGGAAGCGCCTGCTCCGGAGCGGCAACTTCTCCGGGAACGGTGGAAGGCGGATACTTGCGAGACTCCAGAGGGAAAAGCGGCGTGCCGGTGGCGCGGTCAAAGAGATACACATATCCTTGCTTGGAACTTTGTTCCACCGCTTCCACATCCTTACCGTCATGCTTCACCGTGAGCAATACAGGCGGTGCAGGGAAATCGCGGTCCCAGAGGTCGTGATGGACGCCCTGAAAATGCCAGATGCGCTCGCCGGTTTCCGCGTTCAATGCGAGAAGGCAGTTCGCAAACAGATCGTCGCCGACGCGATCCGCTCCATAAAAATCAGCGGCAGCGGAGCCGGTGGGAACGTAGACAATGCCGTGTTTCGTGTCCACGGCCATCCCGGCCCAGTTATTTGCGGCGCCACTCGTCTTCCAGGCATCCTTGGCCCACGTCTCGTAGCCAAATTCGCCGGGGCGGGGAATCGTGTGAAATGCCCAGCGGAGCTTGCCGGTGTGCACATCAAACGCGCGCACATCTCCCGGCGGTGCCGGCAGCGTTTCCGGATTGCGGCCACCCACAATGAGGAGATCTTTATAGAGAACGCCGGGACTGGTGAGAGAAATGGATTGCGCCTGCGCCGGCTCCCGGCCAAGGTTCTCGCGCAAATCGATGCGCCCCTCATGGCCGAAACTAACGATGGGCTTTCCCGTCTTAGCGTTGAGGGCGTACACAAAGTTCATTATTCCAACCAGGATGCGTTTCTCTTTGCCGTCGGTCCAATAAACGAGCCCGCGATCCGGCTGCGTTCCCTTGACTCCGGAATCGAATCTCCAAAGCAGTTTCCCAGTGGCCGCGTTCAATGCGAATACCTTTTGCGTGGGAGTCAGCCCATAGAGAACGTCGCCGACTATCAAAGGATTCGTTTGCAGCCCGCCCTGTTCTTCCGTGTCGAATGACCAGGCGACGACAAGAGTCTTAACGTTCTCTCGATTGATCTGCCGGAGGCCGGAGTAGTGCGTATTTTCAGGCTTGCCGCCGTATGTGGGCCAATCCTTCGTAATAGACGCAGTGTTCGCGGGAGCTTGACCCGCAAGCGCGCACACTGCGGTGAACGAAAGTCCGGCGAATAAAAGAGGAACCGAGGCAGCAAACGGATTGATTTTCATTTGTGGGTTGCGCTCCGATCATCATTGAGGGTGAAGAGCTTCGAGCTTGGCATGTATGCACGGAGATTCCCTTATTGTTCCGTGTGCGTCTGCCAGTATGCCTGGTGACCCAGGTAATCGTCGTCCGGCAAATTGGCGATGATCAAGCGGCGCACCTCAAGCGGGTTAATGGTTCCCTGCAACTTGTAAACGACCTCGCCGTCGGGACGAATAAGCATAGAATACGGAACGGCCGCATTCCAATCCGGATCAAACGCAGCAAGAAGGCCGTACAAATCCGTTGAGCCGAGAATCAGATTGCGCGTTGTGGCATGGAGCTTCGTAAGCGAAGCGAGCGCGCCTTTCCGCTCGTCCGGGTAGTTGATGCTGATGGTAACCACGTCAAACGGGCGATGGCCGTACATGCGATACATTGTCTGAATCTCCGGCATTTCCTTTACGCAAGGCGCGCACCAGGTTGCCCAGAAGTTAACCAGCAGAAGTTTGCCCGTAGGATTCTTCCGCAGGCCCTTCAAATCGTCCGCGCTGGCGGGCGAGACTTGCACCGGCTTGCTCTCGATTTCCGCGAGTTCCTCTTTGCGCCATTCCTCTTTATAAAGCCATTTCGTGGAACAACCGACCGAAGGAGTCTTCTCGAGTTCGACGGGCTTACCCGCAAGAATGGCGTCAATAGCCATGCGCGCATCGCGGCGCGTCACCAGCGCTTCACGCGGATTGTTGTCCACGCGGCCTTCGTAGCGAAGCTTGCGTTGCGCGTCAAAAATAAAAACGTGAGGCGTTGCCGCGGGGCCATACGCGCGCGAAACCTTCTGGTTCTCGCCGTCATACAGATAGGGAAAATTGAAATGACGGTAAGCCGCGCGAATTTTCATCTCGTCAAACGAATCCCCCACATCCGTGTAGCCCATTTCGTCCAGGCGCACGGCGTTGGGATTATTCGGTTCGATCGCCACAAGAGCTACGCCGCGATCTTGATAATCGGCGGCGAGCTGCTTGATGCGTGTTTCATAGAGTTGCGCGGTGGGGCAATGGTCGCATGTAAACACGATGACCAGAACTTTGCTCGAGGCATATTCAGCCAGGCAATGCGTTTGCCCGTCAATGCCCGGAAGGCAGAAATCCGGCGCGGCAGCGCCGATGGCCAGTGGCGGAGGGCCGCCCTCGTCGGCGCGCGCTGGACTCCAGAATAGAGCGAAGGCAACCAGACTGAAAAAGATAATCAAAAGAAGGCGGTGTTCAATGTTGCGGAATTGTTGTGTCATTTCAAGCGATTATACATAACGGCATGCGTGAGGAGGATAAGCAAAGCAGAATCGACCGAAAGATGTCGTGTGGGAAGAACTAGCCAAACATTGCTCACGACTAAAGAAGACGGACCTAATTCGTTTCACATTGGACTTGGAAGGAATAGTTCCGGGCGTGCAGACGGTCGTCGAGTCCGTGTTCAGCCCCAAACCGGAACACATCGCAGTCGAAAGTCCTTCCTAAAGTTTCAGTCAAGCCTGCCGATAACCCAATTGAGGACCTGCAGGCGCGCAAACAGCCGCTTTTGCAGCGCCGCATATCTCTTCCCGCCGCGGATTCGGGCTGGTCAGTTACGCTGATTTCATCACGCTTCTTTTCGCCTTCTTCGTCGTCATGTACTCCTCCGCGCAAGTGGACAAACGCCGCGTCGGCCGCCTCGCTATGGCCATTCAAGTCGCCTTCCAGGAACTCGGCGTTTTTGAGACCTCCAATACAAAAGTCCCATTAAGCGATACCGAAGCAATTCCATTTTCTAAAGTCCAGGCCGTGGAAAACGTCGAACGCACCACGGACATGGCGCCCGTTGTACAACCCATGAAAGGCATTCTTGGCCCCCCGGCCCCGACCGCTCCCTTAAAGGACGTACAGGCCGAATTGGAAAAAGCGCTCGCCCCGGAGATTCAGAAACGCGTGGTGGACATCAAATCTCGCAAAGAAGGCTTAATCGTCAGCTTGCGCGAAATGGGCTTCTATGAAAGCGGCTCGTCCACCATGCGCCCCTCATCTCTTGGCGCGGTGGACCGCCTCGCGAACGTTCTCGGTCCGCGCACGGAGAGCATTCGCATCGAGGGCCACACGGACAACGTGCCCATCCACAATCTTCATTTTGCCTCCAACTGGGAGCTTTCTACCGCGCGTTCCACTGAACTCGTGCGCCTCTTTATCGATCGCTATCACTTCGATCCAGAGCGTCTTTCCGCTGCAGGCTACGCCGAATTTCATCCCGTCGACGATAACGACTCCGCCGATGGCCGCGCCCGCAACCGCCGAATTGACGTCGTTATCCTCAATCCAATGTTTGGAGAAAAATTGCCTTTCGTCACTCCCGGACCGGTCATTAGCCCTCCGGCCAACCCTCCCGCCGTTTCTCCCTCTTCCGCTGCCCCGGCGCAACCGCATGGCCCGTAATCATTCGGACGCTCGCCAGGGAGCCTTTCTTGACACCCCTCCTCCCAGCGTCCAAACTCGTTGTATCCCCTTCCAGAAAGTTAGTTTGTGTGAACCATCATGCGCCTTCTTGTCGCTGAGGCCGATGCCTCTTTGGCGGAGTTTCTCCTTTCGCGCTTTCAACAGGAACACTTCACCGTCCAGGTTGCCTCCACCGGGAATCAGATCTCCGATCTGCCGGAGAAGACCCCGTTCGACCTTGTCGTCCTGGATCTGAATCTTCCTGGCATCCCTGGCCTCGATTTTCTTCATACCATCCAGCAGCGTTGGCCGGAGACTCCGGTTATCTTGGTCTCCCAAGCCACCGCCGTGGAGGAGCGCGTTCGCGGCCTGAATGCCGGCGCAGACGATTTCGTCATTAAGCCATTCGCCGTTGCCGAACTCCTCGCTCGCATCCACGCGGTGCTCCGACGCCGCAATCGCCCCGCCACGGAGACTTTTCATTTCGAGGATCTTGAAATCAACCGCGTCTCTCACAAAGTCAGCCGCAATGGCCGCTCCATTGAACTAAGTCCCAAGGAATATGCCCTCCTGGAATATCTCCTCCGCAACTCCGGTCGCCCCGTCTCTCGCAATTCCATCATTGAAGAGGTCTGGTGCCTGCACTCCGATTCGATCACCAACGTGGTCGATGTCTACATCAACTATCTGCGCAAAAAAGTGGATGCTGGCTCCGACCGTCCCCTCATCCGCACCATCCGCGGTATCGGCTATCAAATCGGTGGCAATCACTATCCCAAATAGCCGCCCCTTTGGAGATGTAATGAAAGAGCCGTGCCTCGGCGGCGGTAGAATTGTTGTTAGCAGGCAACTTTGCTACCGAGAGGAGGCACGGCATGATCTACGTTGGAGTAGACCTTCATTTGCGATTTTGTTACATGACGGTGCTCGATGCAAGGGGGGTGATTCTGCGTCAAGGACGCGTGCTCAACGACGAAGAGCATTTGCGTTTGTTTTTCACGGAGTTAAAAATCCCTGGTAAGGAAGAACAAGAAATCATCGCGGCGGTGGAGGCCTGCGGATTCTGGTGTGCCTTTGTGGATTGCGTCGAACCGCTGGTCGCGCAGGTGGTGCTGGTGCATCCCGCCAAGGTGAAAGCCATCGCCAGTGCCAAGCTGAAGAACGATCGCGTGGATTCCGCCACCTTGGCGCAACTGCTGCGCGCCAATCTGTTGCCGGAAGCCTGGAAGGCCGACGTCACCACGCGCGATTTGCGAGAATTGCTGCGCATGCGCAGCGCGCTCGGCCAGGACCGCACGCGTTACAAGAACCAGATCCATGCCACGTTGCACATGCATGGCGAGCGCGCCCCGGTGAGCGATTTATTCGGGTGTGCCGGACGCGCCTGGCTCGCAACGGTTTCTCTGCGCGCCGCGGCGCGGCAAGCTCTCGACACCAACCTGCGCATGGTCGAGCAACTGGACTTGGAGGTGCACGCCCTAGATCGGCAGTTGCAGCAGATGGCCAAGCAAGATCCTGATGTCCGCTGCCTGATGAGCATTCCGGGAATCGGAGCATTTACCGCCATGGTCTTGAGAGCCGAGATCGGAGACATCCGGCGCTTCCGCGACAAAAAGAGTTTATACAACTATGCCGGGCTGGTGCCGGTGATTCGCGAGTCCGCGGATCGCAAGCGCAGCGGAGGAATCACCCGCGCCGGTTCTCGCCAGCTACGCTGGGTGATGAGCGAAGCGGCCCTGACCGCGGCGCGCTACTCGCCGGCGGCGCATGCTTGGTTCACACGGCTGGCGCAACGCAAGCATCCGCACGTGGCGCGCACGGCCCTGGCGCGAAAACTATTGGGAGCGGTTTGGGCCCTCTGGACTCACGGCCTTTGTTTCGACGAGCGAATTTTTGCGGCGATGTGAAGGGACTTCCGCCAGCCCGGTGCCGCACTTGGTCCTTCGAGGACGATTTGGAGATCGGGCGGCGGAGGATGTGCATCAACCTTTTGTGCCTCGAGCACGGATAGAAGTGTAGCTGCATCGTTCGCAAAATAACCGCCGCGCTTGACACGGCCCGGCTCTTTCATAGAAGTGCGGCGGCTTGCCGCCGCTTTTACGCAGTAAACCACTCCACGAAATCGTCGTCATCCGCAGGCTGTAGTGGCCGATTCCGCAAGGCCGCTACAACCTCCTCGCGCTCAGTTGCAAGTCTGATTGTCATCCCGAGCGAAGGTCTGCGCATTCTGCAGACCGTAGTCGAGGGATCGCGGCACGATTGCCGAATGGTTGCAGAACCTGTAGCACAGGCCGAGTCCGCGCGTGCCCGCCGCTTTCTGGCGGGAGCCCTGCGGTTTTTCCCTAGCCTCGCCTGCACCCTCAATCCGTCTCTACCTCAATCCTCCGCGCAAAAATAAAATGAGCGCCCCGGCCGAACCGGAACGCCCATAAAAGAAAAGCGAACTAAGCTTTTTCCTACTTCATCCCCGGACTCTTCGACGCGCTCCCGTCAAACGAAGCCAGCAGCCCCTGCTTCTGTAGAGATACCACCAGCGCCTTGCCCGTACCCGCCACTGACTGGAACGACAATTCACGTACGTCCGAGCGGTTTCACGTTTTCCGCGCGTCGCGCGAGCCATACAGGCCCATGTTCGACATGATGAACAGCGCGCTCCCGGACAAAGGCATCCTGGCCTAAAGGACAGATTCCGGGCAAGATGTTTATGGTACTGGTACTTTTCAGGTTGCCATCTCCCTCCCCTCCCTCTATCTTCGCCTCCGATGGCAACTTCTTTCCTCTTTCAGGGTTGTATCCATCAGGAGCCCAATCCGCGTCATAATAGTGTTGGGTTTCCGGGACTCAGGTACCCATGCCGAGTCTCCTCAGGGGAAAAAGCTATGAAGGCCAATCTTTCTGTCCAGAAAATCACCTCGCTCCTGTTGTGTCTGGCCGCTTCTTTGTTTTTGCTCTCGCCTATCGTCAAGGCGCAAGCCCAAGAACAAGCCCAGGGTCAAGAAGACGTCTCCAACGCTCCCACTGGCGACGTCGGACCCAGTGCGGATGACACCCACGATCCGCCATCCCGCGCCGCCCGCATCAGCTTCACAGACGGTTCCGTTTCTCTGCAGCCCGGTGGCACCGGCGATTGGGGCAATGCCGCGAAAAATCGCCCCATGACCGTCGGCGATAAACTCTGGGTGGACCAGAACTCCCGCGCGGAATTGCAGGCAGGACAAGCCGCTCTCCATCTCGGCAGCATGACCGCGGTCTCTTTTCTGAATCTTGATCAGAACATTATCCAAGTGCGCCTCGCTGAGGGCAAACTCAATTTCCGCGTGCGCCAAATTCTTCAAGGCGATACGTACGAAGTTGATACGCCCAATCTCGCTTTCACTGTTAAAGAAGCGGGCGATTTCCGCATCGACGTCAATGAAAATGGCGACTACACCGCCGTTACCGCGATTCGCGGCTCCGGTGAAATTTCCACGGGCGGGCAAACCTATCCTGTTCACGCTGGTGAGCGCGGCGACGTTTCCGGCGCTGATGGCAACACCAAGTACTCCACGTCCGCTGCCACAGCCCCCGATGATCTGGATCGCTGGGCACAGGATCGCGACCTCAAGGAAGACAATTCCGCTTCTGCCAATTATGTCTCGCGCGATACTGTCGGCTACAGCGACTTGGACAATAACGGCACTTGGAGCGAACAGCCCGATTACGGTCCGGTTTGGACCCCCAACGATGTCGGCCCAGACTGGGCGCCTTATAGCGACGGCGACTGGAACTGGGTCAGCCCCTGGGGTTGGACTTGGGTCGGCTATGAGCCTTGGGGTTTTGCTCCCTACCATTATGGCCGCTGGAACAGGTTTGGCTGGGGCTGGGGTTGGTGTCCCGGTCCGATTTATGCGCGGCCTTTCTATGGTCCGGCCTTCGTCGGTTTCCTCGGCGGGGGATTTGGCTTCGGATTCGGTTTTGGCGGCGGTTTTGGCTGGTTCCCGCTGGGCTTCGGTGAGCCGTTCCGTCCGTGGTATCACGCGGGCGGGGCCTATTGGCGCAACGTCAATATCCACAATACGTTCATTCGTAACGCCAACGTGAACAACTTCCGCAGCTTTAGCAACTACCGATATGCCCACAATGCGAGTGCCGTCACCACCGCCTCACACAATGCCTTTGTGAACGGCGAACATATCAATCGCGGCGCAAATAGTGTTTCAGAAGCTTCTCTTCGCAACGCCAGAGTTACTAATAACATAAGCGCTTCGCCAAACCGCTCCAGTTACATGGGTGCTTCGGCTTCTCACGGTCATGTGGCCACGCCTTCTGCCAATGTTGAGAATCGCAGCGTGATGGCGCGTACTACTCCCGCTGCTGCTGCTTCTCATTCGTCCGTGCGCACCATGAACAGTGCCGGGCTCAGGTCCGGCAACTCTTCGGCGATGAGCGCAGCGCGGACCGCCGGCAATTCCTCGGGAATGAACTCCAATCGTCAGGCGCAACTCTCCACCAATCGTCCGCCCTCTGCTGGCGCACAAGGTTCCCGGCCGTCCGCTTCGATGAACTCAACCGCGCGCGGCAACACTTCCATGCGCAGTTGGAATGCTCAGGGCAACACCACCGATTCCGGCCGTGCCCCTCAGGGTTTCGGCAGCTCGAGCCGCTCCGGCAATTCCGCGGCGACTGCCCGCCCAAATTCCAGCAATCGTCCACCGTGGGCAGGCTCCGGCAACTCTGCCAATTCCGCCTCCCGGAATTCTGTGAATCGTCCGCCTAGCTCGGGGGCGAGCAATCGCTCCTATCGGCCTCCTGCTTACAACGGCAACCGCGGCAACTCCGCGCCGCGCGGAAATTCCGCTCCCCGCAGCTATGCGCCACCACACGGCTCCACGGCCCCGCATAGCTCGTCCTCCGCTCCGCATTCTTCCGGTGGCGGTGGCGGTGCCTCGCATGGCGGCGGTGGCGGAGGTCACCCTCATCGCTAATTGAACTTGCTTCACCCGGGTTAGCACGGTTAACTATTCGACCAGAAGGCCCTTACGTGATTCCCCGGACGGGCCTTCTTCTTTTGCTCTGTCTCTTGTGCTTTTCGCGCCCTCGCCTCTCGCTCCCACAACTCTCTCAGTCTCCCTGTGTTACACATAGTAGCGTCAGGAAATTTGGACCGTGAGGTTTCTCCCAGCAAGGACCTCGGGGTCGCAGGCCATCAAGCACCAGGTCCGTTTGCGCCTCCTATCCACGGTCCATCCTCACGCAAGAAACCTGACATCCGAGAAATGAGTGTTTGCAAGTGTTCCAGGAGAGAGACGAAAGCGTCATGAAAACTCGTTCACTATATTTTCTCGCACTGTTCTCGTTGCTTCTTGTTGTAGCCCTGGCCGCGCCCAAACGTGCCGCGGCCGACGACGATGATCCTCCAGGCCGCGTTGCGCGTCTCAGCGTAACGGAAGGTCAGGTCTCCTTCAGCCCTGCGGGAACCGATGATTGGGTCGACGCTGTCCTCAATCGTCCCGTCACCATCGGCGACAAACTCTGGACGGATAAGGATTCTCGCGCCGAGCTGCACGTCGATTCTGCCGCCTTTCGTCTTTCCAGCGAAACCGGCATTTCCTTTCTCAATCTGAATGATCAGACGATTCAGCTCCGCATCACCGAGGGCACCGTCAGCATTCGCGTGCGCCGCCTCGGCGATAACGAAACGCTCGAAGTGGATGCGCCCAACCTGGCCTTCTCGATCGTTCAGCCCGGCCGCTATCGCGTCAACGTCAACGAAGCCGGCGACGCCACGATCGTTTCCGTTCGCGATGGGCAAGGCGAAATCACCGGCGGCGGCTCCGCTTACACCGTTCACGCCGGCGAGCAGGGAACTTTTTCCGGCACGGACACTCTGGATGCGGACATCGAGAGCGTTGGCGATGTGGATGATTTCGATAACTGGTGCGATGAACGCGACCTTCACGAAGATCACGCCGTGGCCCGCCGTTACGTTTCCGAGGATGTCATTGGCTACGAAGATCTGGACGACAATGGCGGTTGGCGACCTGTTCCCGAATACGGCACCGTTTGGTTTCCGCACACGACCATCATCGGTTGGGCTCCCTATCGCTACGGCCATTGGGCATACATAGCTCCCTGGGGTTGGACCTGGGTGGATGACGCGCCATGGGGTTTTGCTCCCTTCCACTACGGTCGCTGGGTTTTCGTGGCTGGTGCATGGGGTTGGGTACCTGCCCCTCCGCGTGTCGTGGGTTTCGCTTATGTCCGTCCAGTCTATGCACCCGCGCTTGTTGCCTGGGTCGGCGGACCGCACTTTGGCGTCGGCCTCGGTTTCGCTGGCGGGGGTTTTGCCGCGGGCGTGAATGTCGGCTGGTTCCCGCTGGGGCCGCGTGAAGTCTTCGTGCCCTCCTATGCGGTCAGCCGGGCCTACGTCAGCAGAGTGAACATTTCCAACACTACCGTGAACGAGACCGTAGTGAATAATTATTACAACACGACCGTCGTCAACCGAAACGTAACCGTGAACAACGTCCACTACGTGAACCAAAACGTTCCGGGCGCTGTCACCGCCACGTCGCCGCGCGCGTTCACCTCGGCGCAGCCCGTTTCGCGTAATCTCGTTGCTGTGAACCAGAGAGAAGTGGAATCCACGCCTGTCGCCGTTTCCGCTCCTTCTATCGCGCCGCCCAAGCAAGCCGTCCTAGGGTCCGGTGCCGCAACGATCGTGCATCCGCCGGCGGCTCTTGCGAACCGCGCCGTTGTGGCCAAGACCGCGCCGCCGCCTCCTCCTCCGGCTTTTGAAAAGCAACAAGCCGCTATCCAGGCGAATCACGGCCAGCCCATCTCGTTGGCCCAAACGCGGCAGATTCAGCCTGCGCGTACCACCGCCGCAGTGGCGCCCGTCAAGATCGCTCCGCCAGCCAGTCCCGCCACGCCGCGCGTGAATGCCGTTCAAGGACAGAACAATCCCAACCGCCCATCCAACGCCGGGGGCATGCAAGCGAATCCAACGGGAAACCAAGCCAACACCCGCACTAGTAACGATCGCCCGCCTTCCGCTCGGCCCGCCGTTGCGGAAAACTCTCAGCTCGAACAACAGCACCAACAGCAAGTTGAGCAACTTCAAAAGCAGCAGGATCTAGAGCGCCAACAACTCGAGCAACAGCAAATCCAGGAACGCCAGAATCTCCAACAGCAAAGCACTGACGCTGCCAAGCAGCAGCAACTAAACCAGCAACACCAGCAGCAACTCGAGCAACAGGCGCAGAAGCACAATCAGGAAAAACAAGCACTGAACCAGAAGCAGAAGGCGGAGCATGCCAAAGCCGCCCCGCCGCCCAAATCAAAGCCCAAAAACGAAGACAAACCGCATAAGTAAGACTTCTCTTCATCGTAATCCGCGTAGGGGTCCAGCACTGCTGGACCCCATCTAGGCGCCAGTCACTAATTGTCATCCCGACCGGAGGCCCGCGTCGTTTGCGGGCCGGAGCGGAGGGATCGCGGCACAATCCCAACCACTCTCCTTCCCGCACTCTTATATTCTTGCACTCTTAATCTTTTTTACTTCTTCTCTGCGAACTCCGTGTCCTCAGCGAACTTTGCGCAATTCTTCCTCTTCGTTTCCTGATATCTGATCGCTGATATCTGATATCCCCTATCTGTTATCGATTCCCGCCTGTGTTATCTTCAACCGATGTCCTCCGCTTCTGTCACATCTGAACTCTTCCGTCGAGTCATGGGTCATTTCGCCACCGGCATCACCATAGTCACTGTCGAGCGCGAGCCCGGCCAGGTCCATGGCATGACCGCCAACTCCTTCACCTCGGTCTCCCTCCAGCCTCCGCTCGTCTCCATCTGTGTGGATGAAGATAGCCGCTTGCTTTCTTTCCTCAAAACACAGCGCCGCTTCGGCGTAAGCATTCTCAAGGATTCACAGCAAGCCCTCTCCGAGCATTTTGCAAAGGGCGAACAAAGCTCCGAAGCCGACACGCGTCTCGGCATTCGCTATCGCTGGACCGCCTCCGGCATTCCCGTCCTCGAAAATGCCCTGGCACAATTCACCTGTAATGTCGTTTCCCAATACGTCGCGGGAGATCACACCATCTTTTTGGGCGAAATGGAAACCGCCGAAGTCGCCGAAGGCCAGCCGCTTCTCTATTACCGCGGCAAATACCGCACTCTGCATCCCTGACACACCAACACACAACAAGTTGTCATCCTGAGGGCCGCGTAGTCGGCGGCCCGAAGGATCTCAACCGATCCAAACTTCAACCAACTTGTGAAAGGAATCTCGCTTACCGTTCCGAATTTCCCGAGGGTCGCGCCGATTCCGCCGAATCCCCCAGCTCTTTTCGGTGACTCTTCACTTCGCGCAGCGCATAAATCGCTTTGTTCTGCGATTCATAATACGTTCGTGAACTGATCTCTCCCAGCAGCCCCAGGGAGATAAACTGAATTCCGCTGACAAACAGCGCAATCGCCAGCAGCAGCAACGGCCCGTGCTGCGTCATAATGGCTTGGTTAAACAATATCTTCTTCGCGATCAGGAAAGCGCCCAGCGCGAATCCCGCACCCGTCCCCGCCAGCCCCAACATCCCGAAAAACTGCAGCGGCCGCGTCGAATAATCCAGCAGGAACTTCACCATGATCAAGTCGAAAAACACGCGGATGCTTCGCCCAATCCCGTAATTCGATCTCCCGCTTTTTCGCTGCGGATTCGAGATCGGTACTTCCGCGATGCGCGCGCCTGTCGAGCTTGCCAGCGCGGGAATAAACCTGTGGAGTTCCCCGTACAGCTGAATTTCCTGCAGTATCTCGCGCCGGTAGGCCTTGAACGTCGTCCCAAAATCGTGCAGCTCGATCCCCGAAAGTTTCGCCATCAACCAGTTCGCTATGCGGCTCGGCACTTGCCGCATCAGCCAGTGGTCGTTCCGCGAACGCCTCCACCCGCTCACCAGATCGTAGCCTTCTTCTATTTTTTCCAGGAAGCGCGGTATCTCTTCGGGATCGTGCTGCTGGTCGCCGTCCATCGAGATCACGATGTCCCCGCGCGCAAAATCGAATCCCGCTTTCAGCGCCGGCGTTTGTCCAAAGTTACGCCGCAGCCGCACCACATTAACGCGCCGGTCGTGCTCGTAAATCTCCGATAGCACTTTGTACGAGCTGTCCTTGCTCCCATCGTCCACAAACACCATCTCATACGGTTCGCCCACCGAATCCATTACATCCGTCAGCTTCATGTACAGATCCGGGATGTTTTCCTGTTCGTTGTAGAACGGGACCACAATCGAATACCGGATCGCTGACTCAATTCCCATAAACTCTACCCATACCTCTCTACGTTCACTCGCCCCGCGCCCTGAAGGCCCGTTTCTATCCAATTCCCCCAATAATCCCATAGTTTATCAGGCGTATCCCTCGGCTGGCGACAATTTTTCTGATGCCGGCGTCCGTCAAAATATCCAGCTCGCCTTTCCTGGATTCCTGCAGCCGCGTCGCCGTTCTCCGCAACTCCTGGTCCACATATCCGGGGTGGCACATCAGCTCCGTCGTACCTTCCGGCAGTTTCTCCAGGAATTCCTCGAGCCCTTCCCGCGTCCATTCACCGGTTTGCGTGATTCCGCAGAAGTAGTCGCTAGTGGCGATCCCTTCGCGCTCCGCCATTTTCCGCGCTTCCCGCGCCAGCAGTTTCAGGCCACGCGCCCGTACGCCCTGTCTTAAGACCACGCTCGCTTTACTTGTCGCCCCCGCCGCTAATGCCGAGCGCAGGCTCGCTTCCTCGTTCGCCAGGCGAATGGCCCGGATTCCGTGCTTTTTGGCCAACCGCAACGCCAGTTCAAAGAGCCCCGGCAGCATGTGTACATGCTTGTGTCCATCCAGATGAGTCGGCGCAATCCCAGACTCACGAATCTTCCGAATCTGCGCGTCCCATTCCCGCTCGACCTCTTCCATGCGCAGACGCCGGCTCGCGATGCGCAGCAACAATCCTTCTGTCCCCCCATCCATTTCCCCCGCACCATTCAATAGCCCCCGTACTTCGTCGCGGGACGCAACCGGCTGCCCATCACCCAAATTCAGGTGTACGCCAATCCCCAGTTGCGGATTCTGCCCTGCCATCCCCACCGCAGATTCGTACGCACGCCCATTAGCCAGCAGCGTCGTACTGGTCACCAACCCCTTCTGGTGCGCCTCCACAATCCCTCGGTTGACTCCCTCGGTCCATCCCAAGTCATCCGCATTGACGATCAGATTCCGCACTTCTTCTTTTCACCTGTCCCTAGTCTCACAACGCCTGTCCTTCTGGACAGCTACTCTTACGTCTACGTACCATTGACCCTTCTTTCGTCTAACTCTAGCATGTTCAACAAGACAGTTTGTGGAACCGCGCTGCTCTTGGTTGCGTTGCGATTCTTGCTTGCGCCGCCGGGGTGCGTTCTTTGCGGCTCTCGCCGCAATGAGCCGGCGTGCTCTGCTTCTCCGCTGGCTCCAGAGGCTACGATGCATGTCAAATTACAGGAACTGAAGCAGGTAGGCATTCGCTATTGCGAAAAGCGGCGCGGACGCCGCATGAACTCTCGCGTCCCCATTCGCCTCGAGTGGGATGCCTCCACCGGCAAACGACAGAGCGTCGAAGCCTTCACCCGGGTTGTGAATCCTTATGGTTGCATGGTTGTGCTGGCAGACTCGCTGGAACTGGATCATCGCTTGGCCCTGACGAATCTCGCCACGGGAACCAGCAACGCCGCCGTGGTTGTCTGGAAAGGGAATGAAGAGCCCGGCGGCTGGGAATACGGCATCGAACTTGTCGCGCCAGATATGGACTTCTGGGGGTTGGAACTGTGACGCCTTTACAAAAACCCGCGCCGCCCGTGGCTGTTGGTGCCGCTTCCCCAAACGTCAAGCGCAGCGCCACATCCGCGCGCCCGCAAACCAATGAAGAGCGTCGCCGCGCCCAGCGTGTCCTTCTAAGGATGCCCGTGCTCGTGCATCTCGAGGGCAAAGCCAATCCCATTAACGGCACAACGCACACCGTCAGCGCCAGCGGGGCCATGATCATTCTCCCCCAGGGCCTCCCCACTGGCACCAAAATTTCCCTCGAAAATCCCAAGACCCAGAAAAAGGTCGAGGCTCACGTCGTCCGTCCCCCCGTAATGAATGCCGAGGGCTCCCTCGTCCCCATCGAGTTCACTACACCCTCTCCCCAATTCTGGAATATCTTCTTTCCCCCCAACCCCACGAACTAGGGCCCGCCAAGACTCTCAACAAAACGCACAGATCTCTCCGCGTTACTGGAGGTTGATACTGACTGCGTACTGCTTCACTAGTCCCCCGGTAGCAGCTTGAATTAGCGCTTGGGTTGCGCCAGTAAACACGATGTTGAGGCCCGTTGTCGTCTGAGAACCGAGGTTATTACTGTCCCCGCTGTACTGCGCTGTGACGACAGCGGTTCCCACTCCTACTGCAGGAGGTACCTGCCAGCTCGCTTGACCGTTAACCAACGTCAGTGGTCCGCTTTCAGGACCCCCACCTGGGCCCACAAAGAGGGATACAGTTCCTGTTATGGGATTTGTCGAGGTCACCTTTGCGGTTACAGTGACCGGGCCACCTGTGGCCGGAGACTTCGGTGTTGCAGTGGATAACGTAACGCTCGTTGGCACCAGGCCTCCGCCGCCTCCTCCGCCGCCTCCTCCTCCGCTTCCGCCTCCTCCTCCGCACCCCATCACAATTGCAAATCCGCAGAATATTCCTGCGAGCAATGCTGCTCTGTATCGACGTCGCTTCTGCGGAAATCCCACGAAGTAAAATATGAGCAGGGCGCTGGCGGCCGCTAAGGACCACCATGAGTTAGAAGATAGTGGCAGGAGTTCCGCTTTCCTCACCACCTGTGCTCTGACAGCCCCCTGAGTGGCTTGCGAGGGACCCAAAGTTGTCAGTGTCAGAATCACCGGGACAGCTTGGCCGCTCAGATTTACAGTTGTCGGGCTCACCGTGAGGTTCCCGCTCCACATATATAGCGCCAGAACGTTCAGGTTGACTGTGCTGGGGACGTTGGAGGCTGGGGTCACGTTCACTGTAAGCGTAGCAGGCTGCCCAGCCGTCGCGGTCATCGTTGCATTGGTCGGTAGGTTGAAATCCGGAATATTTACTGTTATCACTGCGTTATTATTAGTAGAAACGTTGGCGTAGTTGGAATCTCCGGGATAGAAGGCGTTGATGTACCCTGTGTATTGCGGCGAAGTCGTTGCCGTCGCGGTTAGAATCTGGTTCCCGTTCGCATCTGTCCCGGGAGTCGTAGTCGCTCCCGTGAACGTGGCGTACTGGCCGGAGAATTGAACTTGTCCGGTGATAGCCGGGCTCTTGCTGTTGCTCGCCACTGTAGCGGTCACCGTGATGCTTTGCCCGTAGTTGATGTTGGTCGAAGAGGGCGCGAAACTCATATTGGTCGCGTAGAGCGGGTGAACTGTCAAGGGAGCCGATGAACCAGCCTCGTAGTTGGCGTCGCCGCTATACTTCGCCGTGATCTGATGGTCGCCGCTTGTCGAATAGGTTATCTGAACGTAGGCGGAAAAATCCGATGGATATCCAGACGCAGGAGAATCTGGAGTAACGGAAACCGGGCCGCCAACCATTGTCGGCCCATCATAGATAGAAACAGAGCCTGTGGGGGCCGCGCCCATGGTCAGGTCAGGGCCGCCCACAATGTTCATCGTCACCGGCACCCACCAAGGGGATAGGATTGTTGGTGAACACCACTAGTGTCGGCGCCGGCGTGACCGTGAAGGGGGTCGATACCGGAGTGCTCGGCTGATAGCTGTTGTCACCGCTATACGTGGCCACCAAAGTGTGCGTCCCGCCCGGTAGATTTGGCGACAGGTTTCTCGTGTACCCCGCATTATTCAAGTTGTAGATTCCCGCTCCACCGCCCCCCGTTCCCAATGGTGTTCCATTGTCAGTCAGCGTGACAGTCCCTGTCGGACACGTCTGTGCGTTTTCATGATAGCAAGTGGGGCTCGGTGGACCGCTTGCGCTGCCGGTTGCATTCTTGTCTGTCACGTAAATCCGGATGATGTAATTTGACCCATACACGACCGAAGTCGCATTTCCATTTGTTTGATTCCCGCTCGCATCAAACGTTGGCACCACAATAAATGTCTGACTGCTCTCCGGCGTCACCGTCACGCTCACTCCGCTCGAATCGCTCGGCGCATTCGTCCCATCTCCGGCATAGTGTGCCGTGACCGTGTACGTTCCGCCCGGCAGGCTCGCCGTTGTCCCGCTGAAGCTCCCATTTGCGCCCAGCGTGAACTGTTCCAACCCCTGCGTTGCTCCGCCCACGAAATTCGCAATCAGCGATACGTCTCCCGTCGCCGTTCCGCTCGTTGGCGTCACCGTGATATTCACGGTCACTTTTTCGCCGGTGCCGTGCGTGATCCCCGTCGTGGGAGACAACGTCAGCGTCGTGGTCGTCGGCACCGTCGAAACCGTCCCCCACTTCGTGGCCAGATTATTCACGTTTACCGACCCCAGCCCCGTCACCGTGTCGTACCCAGCCGTCACTGTCCACGCCTCCGTCGCCGGACTGGCCGGTTCCACCAGCACCCCTGTCTCTGTAGATACCGTCGCGCTACAATTCGGGGTTCCGCCGGTGCACGGCACGCTGTTCGTCCCCACGCTGCTGCCGTATTTGGTAGCAATATAACTGTTGCCCTTCGTCACATCGTTGAATACGCATCCTGTTGCCTCGCTCGCACTCGATGTGCAATTCGCACCCGCCTTCTTCACAAGCTGGTACATTACGTAATTGGCATTCCCCTGCCGGTTCGTTCCCCCGTGTGCGACCTGATACTGGTTCACTAGCGCCATTACCCCAGCAAATGCCGGTGACGATGCGGATGTTCCTCCTATAATTCCAAAATAGAATGTGCCTGCGGTAGCATTAGTGATGTCGCACATTTGTCCGTAGTCGATCATGTTGTCGCTCTGGCAGTAAAGGTATCCCGTCCCATCGAATCCTGGGCTCGCAAACAGCGACACATCCGGCAAATCGCGGTGGCTGTCGTTCGGCATCCCCGTTACGCCCATCTGCCATTTCGGCTTTGCATAGCCGCTTGTGCACGTGCCGACAGCGGTCACTGTCGAACACGTACTCGGTCCCCCGCTCCCCGCCACGATATTCACCGACCCATTCGGCGCGCTCGAGCTACAACCCGTCAATCCAATCTGCGCGCAGTTCTGGTTCCACGGGATTTCCGGAATGTAACTCAACGCCGACGTTCCAATCACGTCCGTTCCGGTGGTCGCGTTTGTCGCGCTCCAGTAAATACTCCAATTATTCACCTCATCAAAATCCGTTCCGCCAACCGCAACATTGTACGGAGTCGATGCCAGTCCGCTGACCGCCAAACCCTGCGTTGCCGTGGCTTCTGAATTGGGATCGTCGCAGGCCGCCGAACCGTTGTCCCCCGTAGACACCATCGCCGTAATTCCCTGTGCCGCCGCTTGCTCCCACAGCACGTTGTAATAAGCATTCCCCCCGCTTCCCAGACCTGCCTCACAGCTCCCATAATTCTCGCTCATCACGCCGGCCAGATTGTGCTCGATGATGTACAGTACCGAAAGATCGACTCCCTGCGATGCGGGCGTCGATGCCGATACCACAAGATCCACCGTTGCCCCAGGCGCCACCGCTCCGGACCATTCCACGTCCAGATCCGCTTCACTCTCTTCATCGGTCGATGTGATTCCCGGATCTTCGCCGTTCAATATGATGTTTGCTGAAGTGAAGTTCGCCGGCAATCCGAACATCTGCCGGAAGGCCTGCACGTCAGCCACATTAATATTTGTCTCGCCCACAATCGCGATCGTCTGTCCCGTTCCATCGTTCCCGGTGCTGATCAAACTTTTGGAATTGTAGATTGTCGCAAAATCCCCCGGCGCCATTCCATAGAAAGTTCCACTACCAAAAGGGTTCGGAAACGTGAATAACGGCTCCAGCCCCGGCTTTCCCGCAATCTTGCGCGCGATTCCCACCATTCGCACATGTGATTGCCGCGGAAAATTATTCAGCGAAACGATCCCCGCCACCACCGGCGCCAGCGCCGCTGGTATCTGCGGATCGCTCGCATTCGCCGTGTACGTTTTCCCTTCCACTTGATATTGGTGGATGGCAGTTCCAAACGCCGCCCTCACCTGCGCCGCTGTTCCCGAAAACTCAATCACCGTTTTCCCGCTGTACACCTGGTTGACCTGGAAACCCTGCTGTCCCAGCCAGCCCGTCACCGCCTGAATATCCGCGTCCGCGGGCCCGTACTGCGCTCCAAATTCCTGCGGCGTCAGCCACTGGTGATAGCTCGTGGAACTCTTATCCTGCTGCTTTTCCAGGAAATCCTGCAGCGCCGCTTCCTGCGCATCGCTCCGCTTTAGCAGCAGCAACATCCGCGTCATTGGCAAAGCGTCCGCCGCCGCGCCTTGGTCAAACTCCGCCCGCGCCAATGGATGAACGTTCCCCGCCAACGTCACGCGTTTCGCGTTGTCCACGGCCTCCACCACGCGTGGCGGCACTTGTGCTTGCCCGCACGCCGAATTCAATGCCAAAAGGGAACTACCAGCTAGAAAAACAGCAGGGAGCAAACGCAGACAGTGGCGCATACACCACCTCGAGGGACTTGGACTTTTTCCGCAGACCTGACGAACCAGACTGGAACGCAGGTTAGCACTTCGTTACTCCTCTGTCGAGATAATGACATGTGTCGGCTGTCACTTCCACTCGGTCACCGCCATCACATCCCTCGGGTTGCCCAACCAAGGTAGGGGCACG
Source organism: Candidatus Acidiferrales bacterium (assembly GCA_963702915.1). Taxonomy (GTDB): domain Bacteria; phylum Acidobacteriota; class Terriglobia; order Acidiferrales; family UBA7541; genus Acidiferrum. Next base: position 1,703,148 of record OY969770.1, on the reverse strand, counting down.
ATACATCGTGCCCCAGCGCGCAAAAAAAGGCGCGCCATCTTCTAGCGCGCCTCGTCTCCATTCGTTGCTTTTTGGGGTTTTTTGTGTAGGGGTCGAGCACCGCTCGACCCCATTTAGGCAACGCCTAATCGCGTAAGCCACAATGACTTACATCATCCAGCCTGCTTGATCCTCAAGAAGCGTCTGTCCCCTCACTGGATTGTAATCTGCGTGCTCCCGCTCGAGGACATATAGTTTGTGTCTCCGTTGTAGTTCGCGTAGATCGTCACAGTGGTGCTGCCTCCCCCTCCGCCTCCTCCGCTCCCTCCGCCGCAACCGGCGACGCCCACAACGAGCAGCACAAACGCCACCAGTCCGATATTGCCATAAGCGCGCCGCCGGCCTTCTGGCATCCAGCGGAAGCCCAGCCCAAACAGCAGCAGGCTAGCCAACGCCACCACCAGCGGCACGATGGGCACACCAGGCGGCCCCGGCCGCACCGTCCCCGGCGGAAACAGCGCAGATATCGCCGCTTGCGTCGTCACTTTGCAATAGGCCGTGCCGATCCCAATCTGGGCGATGGGTGGGGCCGTGTCCTGAGTCCCGCTTATAGATTGACACGTAACCGCCGACCCCAAGGGGGTGCTTCCGTTCAAAAACTGCACGGTATTCCCAGGCCCTGCACCGCTGCTATTTGTGACGACGTAAGCCGTCAGCGTTACCGTTTCTCCAGAGGTGACGATGCTAAAGTTGCTTCCCACCAGCGTTTCCGTCTGCGCCTGCGACACGCTCAGGCCTATCGAGTTTGAGCTTCCCGAGTAACTATTGTCGCCTTTATATTGTGCCGTAACAGTCTGGTTGTTGCCGACGGGAAGATTGATGGGCAGGTCCTCCAGAAAGCCGAGGACATTGAGCGTGGCATAATTCACCGCAACACCCGTCTGCCCGTTTGGGAAATCATTCAATGGCAGGTTATTGCCATACGTTTCCGTAATCGTGCCTGTGGGGCAAGGAACCGTGCCGTTCTCGCATTGCGTGCCTGCGCTGTTCGTAACGTCAACCCTCAAGATGTACGGCGTCGTGCCATACACGACAGTGCTCCCAGCAGGGAGGGAGACATCAAAGTAGCCATTAGAATCAGAGGTCCACCAGCTCAGGGTTGTCTTGCTCGTTTCCGGGCTCACGGTTACAGGCACTGCTGTAGACGTCGCGGGAGCAAATGTTCCATCGCCGCCGTACTCGGCCACCACAGAGTCGGTCCCGCCCGGCAGCAAATTCGTCGTGATGGTCGCCGTCCCGTTGACCAATTCAAACGTCGACGTACTCGTGTTAGTAAATGCCCCAATCCCGACGGGGGCACTACCCGCCGGCGTAGTCGGCGTAGCGACAAGAGAGACGAAGCCGGTCGGCGTGCCCGAACCCGAAGTTACTGTCACTGTAAAATCCTGATTCGTTCCGTGCGGAACCGCCGCCCCCGGATAGGTCGTAATCGCCGCCGTATCCGGCGTGAATGAAACCGAACCCCAGTTCTTCGCAAGGTTTGTCACATTCACCGACCCCAGCCCCGTTGCCTTGTCGTACCCGGCTACCGAGGTAAACGCCGGAGTGGTGGTAGCGCTGGGGTCCACCAGCACGCCGTATCCGTTTGACACGTTGCCGCAATTCGGTGTGCCGCTTGCGCAGGCCACCGAGTTGTTCCCAGTCACGACGTCGTAAAAAATGCATCCCGTCGCCGTCGCATTCGCCGCATTCGATGTGCAGATCGTGTTCGCGTTGCCCTTGTTCTTGTTGTAAAGCTGATATAGCACATAATTTGCATTGCCCTGCCGCGCCCCACCTGCGTTCTGGATGATCAGCGCCATAATGCCCGCAAACGCCGGTGCCGCCGCCGAAGTTCCCCCCACAGGACTAATTTCCGGCTGCCCGCCGGATGGTAAACTGCACGCATTACCGATCTGGCTCGATGAGTCTTGCTGGCACGTAATGTAAAAAACGTTGCTGCTCGAGTTCACTGCGGCAAACAAAGCCAGATCGGGGATATCGCGGCCGGTGTCGGCAGAAGGCGCCAAGCCGACTTGCCAAGCGGGCTTAGCGTTGATCGTTGGAAAGGCACTCTGACCTCCGCCGCCCCCCAGCATATCAATCCCATCATTCGTGCCGTTTTCGTTCTGGTTGATGATCGTCGCCGTGCAAGCGCCCGAACTCCCGGTCGTCGCCGTCGCGGCGCATCCACTATTCCACGTGGACTCGGGAATATAGGAGTTTGCTGACTCGGGTGGTGTCCCGTTTGTGGCGCTCCAATAGCTTGCGAGTCCCGTGGTCTGAAAATCTGTTCCGCCTAGCGCTACGTTGAACGGGGTCGACGCCACACCGTTGATTCCCAACCCGGTCGTGGAGTAATCATTTCCATCGCCGTCGTCGCACATATCCGAGCCGTTGTCTCCCGTGGCAACAACGGCGGTTATTCCTTGTGCCGCTGCTTGTTCCCAGAGCAGGTTATATAAGGCCTCATTGGCGGTACCCAGACCGGCCTCACAGCTCCCGAAGCTCAGGCTCAGAATCGGGGCTAGATTGTTTTGAATGATGTAATCCGCAGTCAGAGCAACTCCTGGAGTCCCGATCGTAACTGGGTCTTGCGTCACCACCAGATCAATCGTCGCTCCCGGTGCCACTGCTCCAGACCATTCCACGTCCAGAACGGCTTCGCCTTCATCGCCATTCCCGGTAATGGTATTCTGCACACCGGGGTCCGGCCCATCCGGAATAATGTTGCTGGCGCTGAAATTGGTGGTCAGCCCAAACAGCGTATTGAATTGCTGAATATCCGTCACGTAGACATCCGAATCCTGCACAATCGCGATGGTTACTCCTGCGCCGGTTAGATTGCCGGGAAGGTTATAGATCTTGACAAAATCCGCCGGTGCCACCCCGTAACATGGTCCCGTAGTGCAGGCAAAAGTCACCTGTGGCTTTGGCCCAGTTCCCGTAACGTGCCCACCCAGGTAATTCTTCGCCCGGTGCATCAGCGACTTCGGCCGGAAGTTATGCGGCCCCACCACTCCCCCCAGCACCGGCGCCAACGCCGCCGGAATCTGCGGATCGCTCACGTTCGCCATGTGCTGTTCGCCATGCACCAAAAACTGGTGTATGTCCGTATGAAACGCATTCCGCACTTGTCCAACATTCCCGGAAAACTCAATCGTCGTGCGCCCCGCTCCCACCTTCACATTCTGAAATCCATGAGACTGCAACCAGTCCGTCACTGCCTGCACGTCCGCATCAGCGGGCCCAAATTGCGTCCCGAATTGTGCCGGCGTCAGCCAGGCGTGGTAATTCGCCGAAGTCTTGTCCTGTTGCTGGTCCATCAATTGCCGCAGCGCCGTCTCTTGCTGCGCGCTCCGCTGCAACACCAGCATCATCCGCGTCGCTGGCGTCGCATCGCTTACTGCTCCCTGATCAAACTTCGCCTGTGCCAATGGGTGCACATTCCCCTTTAGTGTCACCGTCTGCGTATCATCCACGGCGCTCACTACGCGCGCCGGCACAGTGGTTGTCTGCGCCCAAGCCGCCTGCCCTGCCAATAGCGTCGCAACCGCGCACAAAGTCATCCAGGTACTTTTTTTCGCTATTTTCATAGTTTCCTCAGACTTCCCACGCAAGTTTCTCGCGAGCTCCCAGGGTTCTTTAGGCAGGAATGGCATGTCTCCGCCCCTCTACGAAGACACTCTTCATGCTGTCTGTTTCAGATGCGCCAGGGTAGGGAACGGTTTGCTCCCCTCTGGCACTCCGAAACCCATCCTCTTGTAACACATCTCGAGCTAGTTTAGTTGCACCTGAAAATCGCCGGGCGGGCATCTCATGGCTCGACTCCGGAGCCCTGCGGCCGGGTGCCCCAGGCACGGAGTGTGTGCCTGGGTCTTGGGTTCCTCGTTCCTCTTTTCTATTTTCTCTTTTCTATTTTCTGCTCTTCTCTGCGAACTCTGTGCCTCTGTGACCTCTGTGTAATCTTTGTCCTAACCCATCTCCACATTCCCCCCAGACAAAATCACCCCGATCCGTGGCCGCATCCCCGCCATGCCGCTCGCCAATTCCAACCCCGCCACTCCGCCCTTCCGCAGCAGTGGCGCCAGCGCCACCGCACTCGATGGTTCAATCACAATCTTCATCCGCTGCCACAGCAGCCGCATCGTTGCGCGTATCTCGTCCTCGCTCACCAGCAGGATCCCCTCCACATGCTTCCTCAGAATCGCAAACGTCCGCGGCGCCAGCGAGGCCCGCAATCCATCCGCAATCGTGTCGCTCGATTCTTGCGTCTGCAGCACGCCCGTCTTCAGCGAACGGTACGCGTCATCCGCCCGCTCCGGTTCGCACCCAAACACTCGCACCGTGGCGCGAACTCCTTTCGCTCCCAGGCACGTACCGCTCAGCAGCCCGCCGCCACTCACCGGCGCCAGCACCGCGTCCAGCTCGGCCACTTCCTCCATCAATTCCTTCGCCGCCGTGGCTTGTCCCGCGATAATCCTGTCATCATCGTAAGGATGAATCAGCACCGCCCCGGTCTCCGCCTGGATCTTCGCTGCCGCCTCTGTCCGTGCCGATACCGTCGGCTCGCAGTACGTAATCTTGCCGCCGTACGCCTCCACGGCCCGGCACTTCACGGCAGGCGCATTCTTCGGCATCACAATCCACGCAGACACGCCTCGCCAGGCTGCCGCCCGCGCCACCGCTGCCGCGTGATTGCCGCTGGAATGAGTCACCACGCCATGCTTCGCCTCTTCTTCGCTCAGCGAGAAAATCGCGTTGCTGGCCCCGCGAATCTTGAACGATCCCGTCTTTTGCAGGTTTTCGCACTTGAAATACAACGTCGCGCCCGTCATCTCGTTCAAAGAAGTGCTTGTCATTACCGGCGTGCGGTGGATGAGCGGCTGGATTCGCTCATGGGCTTCCACAATCTCTATCCAGCCGATGTTTGTCGCTTGATCTTGCGTATGATTAATGGAACTGGTCATTCCCTCAGTCTAGTCCAGCCAGTACTCCCAACGCGAGAGGTTCCCCCAATTGAACCCCCGTCCCCCTTGACCTCCCCTGCCTCTCTGCTAACCTTGGTGTTCAAGTAAGTCCGCCGCAGCGATCCGCCCACCCTTCGCTCGGCGTGGAGTTTCTATGGCTCCGTCTGAACGACGACATCGCGAGCGCTTTTCTTTCCGTGTCCCCTTGCGTTTCCGCGCTCTGGGCTTGGCCTCAGATAAAACCGAGCATTTCACCGAAGCCGTCAATCTCTCGCGTGGTGGTTTTTTCTTCGTTACTTCCGCGCCCTTGCAGGTCGGCATGCCCATTGAAGCCACGTTCAAGATGCCCGCGGAGATTACCGGCAACCAGCCCGATGAAACTCATTGCCGCGCCCGTCTGGTCCATGCGCGTGCAGGCGCCTTCAGCGATGGCCGCATGGGCTTTGGTGCCGAAATCGAAATGTTCCTGGATTCCGATAAGCCCCGCCCCGCCAATCCCCAGTCCGCAAGCCCCCAGCAATCCAAGCCAAAGCCGTAGCCCCGTTTTGCAGCTCCAACGTGATGAATCGCTCTCCGGAGGGCACGGCTTCAGCCGTGTCGAAAAACAACTGCACTGAAAATTGTCATCCCGACCGGGGCCCGCTCAGTTTGCATCGTCAACCACATTGTCATCCCGACCGGAGGCCCGCGCCTTTTGCGGGCCGTAGCGGAGGGATCGCGGCAAGTACATCGCCACGCTGCGATTTTGCGTTGCGCCCTCGCATTGCATGGAGCAATTTCTTCAACCGTGCCAAAATGTCCCTTTATGCAGAGTTTCTAACTCCTTAGGACCGGTCCCGCCGATCAAAAGATTTACAAGAAAGCTTCTACTTCGCCACAGTAATCACAGTCTTCCCCGCCCCCACATTTTCAAACTTGTCGTAAGCGCGCACCGCGATCGTGTGCTCTTGTCCCGAGGCCTTGGCAGGGCTCTTGAAGGTGAAACTCAATGTGAGTTGATAATGCTCTTCCAAAGCGTCGCTGATCGTTCCTTCCGGAGAGACCAAGACCCACTCGCCCCCATCAACGCTGTACTGCGCTCTTTCAATGCTGCTGGTGTTGTCCCGTGCGGTGAACTTCACAATCACATTCACATCGCCGCACGCCCCAGTGCAGCGATTCCATACCTCAGCTGACAAATTCATTATCGCCGGCGGCGTGTTGTCCACTTCAAATCGCTCGCTCTCCCGCTCCGTCTTCAGCGCCGCCGCTGGCGGATTGGAGGGCGCGTCGCTCGCCACGATCTTCAGGTAATACGCGCCATCCGGCATCGTCGTCGTGTCCCAGGAATAAAACCTCTGGTCCAGGTTATCCTTCAAAAGTTTCCAGTCGTGCTCGTCCTCGCCACGGAAATACACCGCGAACCGCAGCTCGTCGTCATTGTCGTCGTGCGCGCTCCACAGTACAGACTGGTATCCTTTTTGCTCCGTTCCTTGCGGCTGCTGGTCAAACTTGACCGGATTCGTCGTCGTAATCACCACGTTGCTGGGGTTGGGGCTGGGGCCTGGCGGCTGTTTCAACGTCACGTTGCCTGGCTGCCCCGTAATAATCTGCTGCGCTTGCGCCCGCACACCCGGATCTTGCATCGCAATTCCATCAATCACCGGCGCAACATTTTTCGGCTGGTACGCGACGCTGACCCAATCAATCCCGTCCCCCGGCCGTCCATCGTGAATCACCGCTTTCCATTGCAGGAATCGCGCTGCGGGCGCTTCCACCGGCGTGGCCGACGTGGTGTACGGCCCGAACCACTTCGACCATTCTTTCCCTGGGTACTCCGTGTTTCCGCTTCGTACGAAAAACTCCAGCCGCGGCTCTCCCACACCCTTCCCGCTCTTGCCGCTTCCGCTCGCTGCCCCTTTGTTCCCCGCGCCAATTATTTCTGGTGGTCCCCACCACTCAATCCGTCCCCATTGCGAAAAAAGTTTTGCATCAAACGATTGCGATTCGAACGTGCCCTCCGCCTCGTACTCGGGGCCCAGGGAAAATACTTTTCCCGGATTCGCCGTGCACAGGAATACCTTTCCTCCTGTCGAAGTCGAGCGCGAAATCCCCGTAATCTGCGCCGAACCCGATTTCGCCAGTTGCGCATACACGCCGCGCCCATCAATCACCAGCAGCGATCCATTATTCCCCGTACCCGCAAGCAATCGCCCGTCCGAATTCAGTCCCAACGCGTACACCACATCGTCCCGTGAACTCCAAATCTCTTCCGGTGCGCCATCGCTCGCAATTTTGTAAATGCTGCTGGAAATCGCCTGCGGATACGCCAGAAAGGGTACTCCGCCTTGCATGCCCAACTGCGGAACTGGAGTGGATATGGTGGTCGTTCCCTGCGGCGTCGTAATCACCGTCGTACCTGCCTGCGTGCCCGTGTGCTGCTTCTCCCCGATCGCCGCCACGTAAACAGTTCCGTCCGGAGCCACCGTCAGCGAAGTGACCTCGCGCTTCGCGGTTTCATAAACCACGAATCCTTCGGCCACGCTCTCATCCGCCGGTTTTTTCTTCGCCGCTTTCTCCGCGTTTCGGGAAATCCGCAGTACACGCCCGTTCGGCTCCGTTCCGGCCAGCAGGTTGTTCTTCGCGTCAAACGCCAGCACCTTGATGTGCGCTTCATCGCTTGCGTAGAACACTTCGCCCTTGCCCTCCGGCGTCACCGCAAAAATCTGCCCTTTATCCCCCGTGGCCACGTACAGCGTTCCATCGTTCCCAAACGCCAGGTCCCAGATGTATTTCGTCTTCGGATCAAAAAATACGGACTTTTCCCCGCCGGGCATCACCCGGTACACTTTTCCATCCGGCGAAGTAGCTACGTACAGATTGCCCTTTGCATCAAACGTGATCGCCTGCACCAGCAGGTCCGTGGACTCAAACACCGTCTTCGGCTTCCCGCTTCCCTCAAAGCGAAATACTTTCGCCGGAGATCCTCCGCCCGCATACAACACGCCCGCCGCATCCGTGCGCAGCGACCATAAGTACGAAGCATCGGCGTCCGAAATCAGCGTGAATTTTGGCGCTAGCTCCAGGTGCCCGTCGCTTCGCACCGCCACGCCCTTCGCCGTGCCCTTCTGAAATTCCTCATACGTGGATTGCCGCCAGCGGCGCGTATGGTCCGCCACCGCCGTCGCGGCCACCACGCAAATCAGCGCCACCGACACGCTGAGGCATTGCGCAAGTTTCGACCTAGAAATGAACATGGACATGGTCACCGAATCTGTAAATTCAACGAAATCAGCCCTGATACCGGCCCGCCCAGCGCAATCGAGGACTCGCTGGACAACGATTCCCGCAACACTTGCACTGTCCCCGGCGCCGGCCGCCCATCAATCATATTGATCTGCGAAAGCGGCACGTTGGGCAATTCCTTGTCGTCCCACACCAGCGTCGGCGCAGGCACAAATAGCCCCACATACAGCCGGTCATTGCGCCGCTCGCGATTCATCAGCGCAATCAGTTGATCCAACCCTTCCGGCCCCGCTGCCCCCGCGATCCCCGGAAAATTGAAGCCGCGCGAAGCACGATTCATCCAGTCCGCATCGCTCACCAGCACCCGCAACGTCGTCCCGCGCGCAATCTGGTCCGGCACATGCACCGTGGCCTCTTCAATCCGTGCCGCTCCACGATATGGCTGCAGCAGTACACGCACCTTCAGATTCTCGCCCGGCGCCGCTTCGCCTTTTTCCAGCCACGCGCTGTCAATCGTGAACGACTTCCGTCCCGGCTGGCTTTCCACGCGCAACGCAATATGTTCCACCTTCGGAATCTCGTAATTATTGTTGAACAGCCGCGCGAACATGTTCTGTACCACCAGCGCAATCGGCAAGCTGTCTTGCATCAACGAATCCCCCGGCGCAAACGTGTTTTCCACCTGCACCGGCACATGCCCCTGCAGCCGGATTTCGCCCGTCAGCCGCAGCGTAGTCCCCTCGCCATACAGCGAATTCTGGCTGATTCCGTTGAACGTGGTAATTGCCACTAGCAGCGGCGTTAGTTTTGGATGATTTACCAGTTCAAAGTGCAGCTTCTTTTCCGCGCTTCCCGCTACGAACGTCACATCCAGCGGCACCATCGCTGGCGGCGCGCCCAGCTTCCCGGTTACCGCGGTCAGGTGATCTCCCGTAATCGTCCCGATCGGCCCGCCCACATTCACAATTTTCGTGGACGCCAACTCCGACGATAGCGTCGTTACCACGCGACTCCGCGCCATCGGCATTTGAATGTCGCCCAAGTTCATAAACGGGTGCCCGCACAAAAACACTTTGTCGCCCTGCACCGCCGTCACCGTGCAAGCCGAATTAATCGAAGCGTCCCCTTGCACCAGCACCATTCCCGCCATATCGCCGGCCACCAGGTGCGCATCCTCTGGCCGGGCTTCCGCCGTGCCGCCCTGCGCGGCTACAAATCCATAACTCTGCAATTGGGGCGCAAATTGTTGCAGCGCCGCGGGCTGAAATCCGGAGAATACCAGCGGCGTCTCAATGGGTTCCAGTGACGATCCGCTCGGCAACGTGTTGCGCGCCAGCGCGTCATTCGGCAGAGCGAATTGCTGCGCGTTCGCTTTCGCCGCATCCCCCTCCGTCGGCGGCCGCAGCACATCTTCAATCGGCGTTACCCCCGCAATCGCTTCCTTCGTGAAGATTCCCAGCTTCAGCGAGAGCGCACCCGCCAGCTTCCCCTCAATATAGACGGGACTCCCGCTCATCCCCGCCACCACGCCGGTGTGCTCCACGTGCGGGCCTTTCAGTTGCACCAGAATGATGGACTGCTTCGGCCCCAGAAAGTTCGGCAGCACGCCAATCACTTCCAGGTCAAACTTCTCAATCGTGTCGCCCGCAAATATCGTGTACGCGTACCCCTGCATCCCCGCTCTTACTTGGGATACCGGCATGATTTCAGTGGATTCCTGGGGAGCAGCCGCAGTCGCAAATCCGCCAAAAAGAAGCGCCGGCACAACCAACTTCGCAATCCGCTGGGAAAAGAGTGCCATGGAGAAGATAGACGTGTCCCCCGGTACGAAGGATGCATGATACTGGCTGCGGAGGGGGGTACGCAATCGGACCGCTAGAGTGGCCGGGCTAGCCGCAAAGCCTTAGGCGTCCTAGGACCCGCCACCACTCTTCTTGCAGTTTTTCACCTCGTCGCGATATTGTGAGTCTACCCACCACAGGAGGAACCATGGCAGAACCTACCAAGGAAGAACTGCTCGCGCGCATCGCCGAATTGGAAAAACAGACCGCTGGCCGCAAAAAGGGCGCACTAGAATTCCGTGTCGGTGAAAAGGGCGGCGTCAGCGTCTACGGCCTCGGCCGTTTCCCCGTCACGCTCTACTACGAACAGTGGGTCCGCCTGCTCGACGCCTCCAAGGACCTGCGTGCCTTCCTCGAGGAAAACAAGCACCGCCTCAAGCTTAAGGATCAGTAGGAATTGATTTCAATGTGCAGTTTAAGTCGTTGCGGCGCGCGGAGAGAGTCTTCTCACCGGCGGTCTTTTTGCGTGCTTGGATAGAAAAGCCGCTTCAGTAACTATCGGGTGGACTCGCCCACCTTCGGTGCAGTTGTACGCGTATGCTCCACGCCCTGCACCGCATGCTTTTCTTGCGGATTCGCCATATTCGTCTTCGCGCTTTTCACGGGTGCGGGATCCCCCACTTGCGTCTCCTGCCTTGCCTGCGCGGAAGTGCCCTCCACCATCGGCGGACGGTGATTCGGAATCGCAGCTAGCAGTACGCCCACTAGAAACAGCGCACCAAAGCCAATGGCGAGTTTTGTCGTCAACTGCAGCAACGTACGGCGGGCAATCATAGCTTCTCCAATATTCAAGCGCGATGCGCAATTTGTTCTATTCCATGATACGGACGCTTCCCTCGAATTGTTTCCGCACGTTTCCGATCGCGTTCCCCAATAAAACTGTCCCCCAGTACAGGCAATCTCCCTCTTCGTGCAATTTGCAAGCTTTCACTCTTAAACTCTTACACTTCTAAACTCTCTTACTTCCGTCTCACGCATTTCTCTGTGCCCTCTGTGTTCCTATCTCTGTGAACTCTGTGTGAAACGGCCCTTTTTCTTTCTTCGGGTTCTCCCGTCTCAACCCGCAATTCCCCTCGTGCTAGACTTCTTCCAGGGCACATCATCGTGAAAAGCGTCACCATCCATCCCGCCCGCTCCCTCTCCGGCACCCTCGAACTCCCCGGCGACAAATCCATCTCCCATCGCTACGCCATGCTCGCCGCCCTAGCCGATGGCGCCAGTGAACTCCGCCATTTCGCCGCTGCCCGCGATTGCCACAGCACCCTCGGCTGCCTGAAATCCCTCGGCGCGGATGTAAAGGTCGAGGGCACCACCGTCAAGATCACCGGCCGCGGCCTCCGCGGTCTGAAAAGCGGTTGGCGCACACTCGACGCAGAAAATTCCGGTACCACTATCCGTCTCCTCTCCGGAATCCTTTCCGGCCAGGATTTCACCACCCGAATTACCGGCGATGAATCCCTTCAAAAACGCCCCATGAAGCGCGTCGTCACTCCGCTCCTCCAAATGGGTGCGGAAATTCATGCCCGCGAAGGCAATTTCCCTCCGCTCGAAATTCGCGGCGGCCATCTCCACGGCATTCACTACGAGATGCCCGTGGCCAGCGCCCAGGTGAAATCCGCAGTCCTCCTCGCTGGCCTCTACGCCAAAGGCGAAACGCTCGTCACCGAGCCCGCGGCCACACGCGATCACACCGAACTCGCCCTCGAACTCTTCGGCGCGCACGTCGCCAAGCGCGGCCGCACCATCGCGATCCAAGGCCTGGCCGACGGCCCCGGTAAAGTCGCTTTGCAAGCCAAATCCCTCGATGTCCCCGGCGATCTTTCCTCCGCCGTTTTCTTCATCGCCGCCGCATCCTTGCTTCCCGAATCCAATCTCTTCATCGCCAATGTCGGCCTGAATCCCACGCGTTCCGCCATTCTCGATTTCTTCCAATCCATGGGTGCGTCGCTCAACGTCTTGAATCTGCAAAGCGCGCAAGGCGAAGTCGTTGGCGACTTGATTGTGAAAGGCGCCACGCTCAAAGGAGGCCGCGTTTCCGGTGAACTCGTTCCTCTGTTAATTGACGAATTGCCCATGCTCGCCGCTCTCGGCCCGTTCACCGAAGAGGGCATCGAGATTCGCGACGCCGCCGAATTGCGCGTCAAGGAGAGCGACCGCATCGCCGCCCTCGCCGAAAACCTCCGCAAAATGGGCGCAAAGGTGGAAGAACTTCCCGATGGTTTGCGCATCGAAGGCCGCCATTCCGGCAAAGTCCACGGCGCGGAAATCGAATCGCACGGCGATCATCGCATCGCCATGGCCTTCGCCGTAGCAGGCCTCGCTGCCGAAGGCGAAACCGTGATCAAAGACGCCGATTGCGCCGCCGTCTCCTACCCCAGCTTTTTCGATGAATTGCGCCGCTTGGGCGCTTGAACCTGACGACGCCTCGCTGATTCTGCCGGGTTATCAGCGATCAGATATCAGCGATCAGGAACCACTAACCGCTCAAACCGACGGGCTCAGGATGTCCTTTGTCCGTTGGTTCAATTGGTGTAATACCGACAGCCTCGCGAAGATGTTGTACAGAATGCGCCTCCGCGTAACCGAAAATGCAAACCGTTCGGAGCAAGCCGTTCGCTCTCGTCCCAAGAATAGTGTCTAGGATTTCAAAATTAGAGAAAGCCCGGTTCCTGATCGCTGATCGCCGGTCGCTGATCGCCCCTTATTGTTCGCTCGCAGGCGGTATAGGTCTCCCTGGGGGCGCCGGTATCGCAGGCACCGCCGGTTTTGCCGCCGGCGCAATCCCCATCGCTGTCCGCCGCAGCGCGATATTTCCATAACTCGTCTTCAACGTGATTTTCGGCCTGCGCCCCGATCCATACGTCGCGGCAACGCTCGCGTCTCCCCCCGGGCTCTTGGTCACACCCAGCCCCGCAAACTCCGAACTGATGTCGCAGTTGCGGCATTCCGCCTGCACCTCAAAACTGGAATTGCCCGGCAGCGACAGCGCAATCTCTCCCGACGAATTCGTGATGTTCACATCATCCTTCGGCGCCGAAAAGAATCGCACGTTAATCGCTGCGTTGCGGTTCTCGATGTTCAGTTTCCCGCCCGGATTCTCGATGCTGATCTCATTGTCCCGTGTGCGCACGCTCAAGTTCCCCGGCGCGTCCACCACATCCAGGTTTCCCGACGCGGCTTCCAGGTGCCCCGCCAGCGCGCTCAACGTCAGATCCGTCTTCATGGAGATCAGCCGCACTCCCAGGGTCACTTTGTCTGCGCGCACCGGCCCATAGAAATCACCGTCCACCGTCAGGCTCCCCGCCACGTTCACCACATCGATTTCGCCGCCCCGGCCTGATACCTTCACATTTCCATTGGAGTCATTCACCTTCACGTCGCCCTTGCGCATCTCGACCGATACTTCGCCACCGGTGTTGCGCACCTCCACGTCCCCGCTCTCATCCGTCACACCAACATCCCCGGCCATATCGGATATCGTGACGTCGCCCTTCTCCGTCTTCACCGTCAGCGCCGATTTCTTTGGCACGGACACTTCCAGGTCCACGCTGAGCCGTGAATCCGAGGTGTCATATCCCACGGGCCGCACTTCGTAGGAATCGCCGTTCTTTACGATCTCCGCGGACACTGGCTTGCCCATCCGGTCCGCTTCTGTTTCGTTCCACGCGCGCATGCGCGTCTTCCCGGTCACGCGCATCGCGGCATCATCCGTAGACCGCACGCTGATATCGCCCCGCCCATTGTGCACATACACTCGCGCATTTGCGGGAATCGTTTTCGGCGCTACCTCGAAGTCGTAGCTGAAGTTATCCCCAACGTCGCTAAATCCTTCTCCAATTTTTTCCTTTCCGTACTGCACGCCCGCCACAATCCCCAGCAACGCCAGCATGGCCACCACCAGCAGCACTTCACTTGCCGTGATTCCCACGCCACCTTCTGTGCCTCCCATCCGCGGCCCAACCGTGCGTTCGTACAGCTTCACCACCCCCCAGAAAATGATGATCAGCGGCCACCAATGCCCCAAAAAATACCGCAAATTCAGTTGCCCGTAGTTGCTCAGGAGGAGAATCACCCCCGCGGAAATCAGGACCAGCCCTGAAAATAGACCGCTGCTACGCATTTGGGTACGTTCCATAGGCGATTATTGCCTCTCCGAAGGTGGCAAAGTCGGTGGCGTCTGCACCGGCGGCGATGGCGGTACTCCTGGCATCGGTGGACACGTTTGCGTTCCAATGTGGCCATCCTGTGGTGCGAACGCCGACGCCAATTGCAATAGCCCGATCACCACCAGCACCACTGGCCAGGTATTTCCAAAGGAAAAATGGCCTCCGCGCAACTGGCTCAGAAGGAAGAGCACGCCCAGCGTGATTACCACCACCGGGCCCGTCAGGCTGCGGATCGCGCAACTCTGGCATTTGCATCTCACTGAATTGCTCATCGTTGCGCTCCTCTCCTAACCCTGCTTATTTTGGCCGTCCATGCGCTTCCTCAACATCACGATTCCCACGACAATCAACACCAGCGGCCAGAAGAACTCGCCAATCCGATAGCGCTCAAAAAACCCGAAATTGTTCAACAGGATCAAAACTCCCACGCCGATCAAAATTATCGGACCCAGCGGTTGCTTCGCGCTCCACAACTCGACCGGATCCTTCAAGGGCTCTCCGGTCTGCCGCGCCTTTGCCGTGCGCAGCGCATCGATGGGCATATAGAAAATGAACGCCACCAATGCGAACACCCAAAAGCCCTCCAGCCCTTCCCCAAATGCGCCCGTAATCCCCAGGATGATTCCGCCAAAGATCACAATGTGAAGGATCGCCTTGTTGTATTCGCCGTTGTAAATTGCTCCCAGTCCCGGAATAAAGCCCAGGATGAAAGCAAGCGCCGGATTCACCCGGCCTGATTTCCCCGCAAAGGGAGCCTGTGCGGGCGCCCCCGAAACATCTGCCGTCCCTGGCGTTGCACTCGAACCCGTCGCTTGCGGGCGAGGCACTCCCATCTCGTGCGCCAGGCACTCTTCGCAATACATCACGTCATGCACCGGACGCACGCACACCGCGCACATCGGCTTGCCGCAATTCCGGCAATAGCCTACAGCATCCACATCCGGATGCACGGCACATTTCATCGAAAGCTCCTCTCCATTAGCACGGGACATTCTGCCGCCACCATTTCCAACTGGCGCGCCAGTTGATTGGCGCGATTCTGCTGTCGCGGCTGCGCCGGTTTCTGATCGTCCGTCTGCCCCGGGTCCTTCTCCGGGTTGGCCTTCGGCAGCGACTCTTCCGGCGTTGCCTGCAGGTTGTTCTGCTCTTCGCGCAGCCGCGACTGGATCTCGTACACCACGCGCAAGTCGCTCACGTACTTCACGCTGCTCGCAATTACCATATGAACTTTTCGGTCCGCCACGTGATACACCGTCGTCGGCCGCAAGTCCGCCAGCTTAGGCCTGCGGAAGGAAAATCCCGTCGCGGTCACCAGCACCAGGAGCGTCGCAAACACGCTCGCCACGCCATACACGAACTTGGGTGAACGCAACCCGCGCAGGAAATTCCGTACTGCCTCCCCCAGGGAAATTGTTTCCCGCGGCCCCAGCGTCTTGTCCAGAATCGTGTACACCAGCCGCGGCGGCACTTCCACTTCTTCCATCTCATGCATTTCACCGACGAGCTCGCGCACGTTCGCCAGCAGCGGCGCACACTCCTCGCAGCTCGTTGCGTGCGCCTCAAACGCCGCGCGCTCCGGGCCTGCCAGCAGCCCGTCAAGGTAATCGCTCAACCGTGCTTCAATTTGTTCGCATGTCCAGGTCATCGCTCGACCCCCAGCGGCAGAGTCGTCCCCGCCGCTATTTTCACTGCCAAACTCATCGTGCAGCCCTTCTTCATGCCGGCCTTACTCCCATCTGCTGCAAAATCCGCGCCAACTCGATCCTTCCGCGATTAATCCGCGACTTCACCGTGCCTTCGGGCACCTCCAGCACCTGTCGAATCTCGGCATACTCCAGTTGCTGCAAGTCCCGCAAGATGACCGCTTCCCGCAATTCCGGCGAGAGCCGCGTCAGCGCATTCTGCACCTGCCCGCTCAATTCTCCCAATAGCGCCAACTCGTCCGGCCTCCGCGCTGATGTCGCTTTGTTCTCTACTACCGGCATCTTATCGTCCAGCGAATCCGTAATCCGGTCCCGCTTCGTGCGCCGGTAATGATCGATCAACAAGTTGCGCGTCACGCTGGTCATCCATGTTGCAAATCCTCCGTGCGCCGAGCGGTAACTCACCAATGTCCGGTACACGCGAAGAAAAACATCCTGCGTCAAATCCTCCGCTTCCGTGCGGTTTCCTACAAATCGATAACAAATATTGTAGATTCGCCGCGTGTGCCGACGCACAAGTTCCTCCCAGGCCGAGCCATCGCCCTGGAGGCATTGCTGGACCAGTTGGGCATCCTGCTCCAAGCTTTCCTTCGCCTCATTTTCCCGATTCCTGCAATCACAAACTGCCGCAGGTGACTGCTTTCGGCCTGCCATATAGTGGAACGTAAATTGCCTTAGGAATGTTCCCTATAGTCAGGGACGGCAACCCACCCATTGGGGGCATCTTACCCACTCCCACTAACCCTGACAAGACTTTCCAATTCAATTGGTTATGCGCCCTTGACGCCGCCCTGTCCCCACCAGTACTCTTCAGCCTCATGGGTGCTAAGTCGAGGAAGTGGTTGACTCTGGGCCTGGGGGCCGTCCTGCTCGGCTTTGTCCTCTACCATTTTCGCCATTCGCTGCCTCTCGGCCAGTTCAGCGGTGAAAAGCTCTGGCAGGCCATTAAACGGGCCGACCCGCTTTACCTCCTGGCCGCCGTTTTCCTCATCTATGTCTGCTACTTTCTCCGGGCTCTCCGCTGGCGGAATTTCCAGAAGTACGTGGGCAATTCCAACCTCTTTCACATCCTGAGCATGACTTTGGCGGGCTTTTCTGCTGTCTTCCTCTTTGGCCGCGTCGGCGAACCGGTTCGCCCGCTCCTCATCTCTCGCAAAGACAAGATCCCTTTGGCCGACACATTTGGCATCTACGCCCTCGAGCGCTTGATTGATATGGGTTTCTCTGTAGGCGTTCTGGGGTGTTGGTTCCTCATTGCCACATTTCAGAAGTTCCTACACGCGGATCAAGTCTCGCCTGCTCTGGAAAGCGCGCGAAAAACCGCCGGAACCATACTCACCTTGGGTCTCATCGGTCTCATCGTCCTCGCGATTTATATCCGCACGCATGGTGCGTCCATGATGGAAGGGAAAATGCAAGCTTGGCTGGCCCATCACGGCTGGCGGGCCAGCGTAGCGCGCATTGTCCTCGGCGTTGCTCGTGGACTGAAGACCATCCGCACTTGGGGCGACTTCCTTTATGCTTTCGCTATCTCCGCGCTACATTGGTTTTTGGTCGTTCTGGTCTATTACCTGATCGCATTGGGCTTTGGCGGCAAGCTGGCCACTCTGCGATTCCAGGATTCCATGTTGATCTTGGCCTTGACTCTGGTCGGTTCGCTTTTCCAGTTGCCGGGAATTGGAGGCGGTCCCCAGGCGGTCATGATCGGTGCCTGGACCAGGCTCTTCGGCGTCCCCGCAGAATTGGCGTTTGCCGCAGCCATGGTCACGTACCTGGTCACGTTTGCCATGTGCACCTTTGCCGGCGTGCCCATCCTCTTCCGTGAAGGCTGGTCGCTCGGCGATCTTCGCCGCATGAGCCAGCACGAAGACGAACAGATTGACGCCGAAATCGCCGAGCCCCCCGCCACGCCATTGTAGCGGCCGCCTTCTGAGGCGGGCGCCTTTGCAGTTGTATTTGCTGTTCTCTTGGGCTTGCCGTTGACTTGGGTTTGCCGTTGTAGGGGCGGCCTTCTGAGGCCGTCCGCTCTTGGGCTTGCCGTTGTCTCGCTTCCTGATCGCTGATATCTGATCGCCGGTCGTTGGTCCCTGCTTCCTGATATCTGATAACTGATATCTGCTTTTCGCTCTCTGATATCTGCTATCCTTCTTCTTATCCACCAGGAGATTCACCCGCGTGAAATGTCCTTTCTGCGGCAACATTGACGACAAGGTAATCGATTCCCGCGAAGGCCGCACCGGCGACACCATCCGTCGCCGCCGCGAATGTCTGAAATGTTCCCGCCGCTTCACCACCTACGAACGCATTGACGAAATCCCCTACATGGTCATCAAAAAGGATGGCCGCCGCGAACGCTTCGAGCGCCAGAAAATCCTGCAAGGTTTGCTGAAGGCTTGCGAAAAGCGTCCCGTCCCCACTCCCAAACTCGAATCCATCGTGGACGAAATCGAAGGCGTGGTCCACGATGCCACCGAAAGGGAATTGACCACCACCGAAATCGGCGAAATGATCATGCACCGCCTCAAGAAGCTCGATAAGGTCGCCTACGTCCGTTTCGCCAGCGTGTACATGGACTTCAAGGATGTTCAGGAATTCATGTCCGAGCTAAAGAATTTACTCAAAGACCGCGCCCTCCCCAAAAAGTAGAGTTCGCGTTGCATTTCCTTGATTTGTAGGGGCCCAGCACCGCTGGACCCCATGTCCGCAAGTCCGATCTATTCCTTCCGAAGGATAGGAAGTTCACTCTTCTGTATTTCGTGGGAATTCTTCAGGAATTAAACATGTGAGGCCGCTCGATGCGTACCCGCGTACACGCTCGGCGTGACACCCATGATTCTTTTGAAGTGCCGCGTGAAATGGCTTTGATCCGCAAACCCTACGGAGGGAGCCACCTCCACGCAATGCAGCCCCTCGCGCAGCAGCTGGCACGCTCGCTTGATGCGCACATGAAGATGATAAGCGTGCGGCGGAAGCCCAAATTGCCGCGTGAAGCAACGCACCAGATGAAACCGGCTGAGTACCGCAGCCTGTGCCAGTTCATCCAACGTGACCAATTCATGGGGACGCTGCTCCAGAATATCCCGAGCGCGTTCCAATGAACGCCTCAGGCCGCCCGCCGTTGTTGCTACGGTCGGAGGTTGGCGTTCCGTATAACGCAGCGCTTCATGCAGCAGCGCCACCAGACGGGTCTCCAATTGAAGCCGATCGTTCTCCTCCTCCATCGATTTGGAAAATAGCGTGAGGTTTCGGAGCAACTCCTGGCTGTTCACCTCGGTAACGCGAAAGTGCGGTTCACCGGGGACTCCTGCCTCCGCGGCAAGTTCAGTGAACGTGTCATGCTCCATGAAAAGTGCGATGAAGTTTGACGGCCTCGCCTTGGCCACAACGCGGTGGACTTCTCCTGGTTCCATAAACGCCGTCGCTCCGTCCCCGATCACTCGCGTTTTGCGCCGGTACACCCAGGACGTCGCGACAGAAGAACAGCCGCAAAGCAGATACCTTTCATGGAACATATGCCAATTGTCATAAGAGGGATTCGCGATCAGCACCTCCACGCCGGGAAGCGCAGGGTGACGCACATACTTCAGGACGCTGAGAGGGCGCGCAACGAACATGTGCTGGCCTTATGGGCTATTGCTGACCAGGAAACAGAAAAAGGAAGAGAGCAAGATCATTCTATAGCTACTAATACCTGGTCTCTACTCTCGCTCTTGAAGGCGAATCGGCTTCTGACCTGGCCGCTGTTGCTTTCATTTATAACAATTCAGCAAGAGGATAACCATGCGAAAACTAGCCCTCTGTTTCCTTCTGTGCACTGTGCTTGCACTCTCCGCTTGCAACAGCGGTCCAAAGGCCATTGTTATTAGCGTCGCCACGCCGACGGGCGCCCAAGCGCTGGACCTCGGGCAAAGTTTCAACATCACGGTTTCCGTTTCAAACGACACCTTGAACAAAGGAGTCACTTTTACCCTTACGGGTGTCGGAACTCTCTCGAATCAAACCCCTACAGGCGCAACCTACACCGCGCCTGCAGCGGGTGCGGGTGGCAGCGCTACGATCACTATCACCTCCGCCTCCGATCCCACCAAGATGACCACGATAACCACCGTCGTGACCGCTGCTCCGAGTATTACCAGCCCTGCGGCCCTCCCGGCTGCCACCCAGGGCACGGCCTACAACGTGACCCTCACGGAGACTGGAGGGGCCGGAACGCTGAACTTTACGGTGTCGTCTGGTAGCTTGCCCGCTGGCTTGAACTTGAGCAGTTCGGGCACGATCACGGGCAAAGCCACAGGGCCGAATGGTACCGTTACCTTCACCGTTAAGGTTACGGACTCGAGTACCGTCAGTCCGCAAAGCAGTACAGAGACCTTTACCATCGTCGTCAACCAGGCGCCGGCGATTACCAGCGCCAACAGCGCCACGTTCACGGCAGGCGCAGCGGGATCGTTCACGGTGACCTCCACAGGTTCGCCAACTCCAGCTCTGGCGGAAACGGGCGCGCTGCCTGCAGGTATCACCTTCGTGGACAATGGCAACGGCACGGGAACCCTGGCTGGCACGAGCTCGGCCGTTGGCGCTTACCCTATTTCCTTCACTGCGACCAATGGGGTGGGCACGGCTGGCTCACAGAACTTCATGCTGACCATTGGCCAGGCTCCGGCAATCACATCGGGTGCGGCCACCACCTTCACGGTGGGAAGTGCGGGAACCTTCTCCGTCACAACATCCGGCTTCCCAGCCCCAGCTCTGACCGAAACGGGCGCGCTGCCGACTGGAGTCACTTTTGTTGACAACAAGAACGGGACCGCCACGCTGGCTGGTACCCCAGCGGCAGGGACCGGTAAGACGTATTCTCTCTCCATCACAGCGCAGAACGGGATAGGCGCGAATGCCGTGCAAACCTTTACGCTGACGGTAGACCAAGCCCCGGCGATTACCAGCGCGAGCAGCACAACGTTTACTCAGGGTGTGGCAGGATCGTTCACCGTCACCACCACGGGTCTGCCAACTCCAGCTCTCACGGAAACCGGCGCGCTGCCAACAGGCGTCACCTTTATTGACAATGGTAACGGCACCGCCACGCTGGCCGGTATCCCGTCGGGGACCGCTGGAACTTATCCGCTTACTTTCAAAGCCACCAACAGTGTGAACTCTGCCACGCAGAGCTTCACGTTGACGATCGGTCAGGCTCCCGCCATTACCAGCGCTACCAGCACCACGTTTACGGTGGGCACAGCGGGGACGTTTTCCGTGACAACGACAGGCTTCCCAGTTCCCTCTCTGACGAAGACGGGTACACTGCCGTCCGGAGTGACCTTCACAGACAACGGGAATGGCACTGCCACGCTGGCCGGCACCCCGGCGACGGGGACCGGCGGCAGCTATCCCTTCACGATCACGGCGCAGAACGGGATAGGCACGAATGCCACGCAATCCTTTACGCTGACGGTGGATCAGGCCCCGGCAATCACCAGTGCCACCAGCACAACGTTCTCAGTGGGTGGGGCAGGATCGTTCTCGGTGACCACCACAGGGTTCCCAACTCCATCTCTGTCGGAGACGGGCGCGCTGCCGAGCGGCGTCACCTTCGTCGATCAGGGCAATGGCACTGCTAAGATCAGTGGCACCGCCTCCGCCTCGGGTACATTCCCCATCACCATCACCGCCAACAACGGCATCTCTCCGAACGCTACGCAATCCTTCACGCTCACCGTGAACACGGCTGCGGCGATTACCAGCGCCAATAGCACCACATTCACTGCCGGCACTGCAGGCAGCTTCACCGTCTCCGCCACCGGCACGCCCACACCATCGTTCTCCGAATCCGGCTCACTGCCGAGCGGCGTCACCTTTGTCGATAATCACAACGGCACTGCGACGCTCTCCGGCACGCCCGCGGCCAGCGCCGGCGGCACCTACATTTTCACCATCACCGCCACCAACACCGCTGGCTCGAATAACCAGACCTTCACGCTCACGGTGGACCAAGCCCCAGCGATCACCAGCGTCAATAGCACCACGTTTACGATCGGCCAGTCAGCATCCTTCACCGTGACCGCAAGCGGATTCCCGATCGCCGCACTGTCAGAAACCGGCGCGCTGCCCACCGGTGTGTCCTTCATAGACAACGGAAACAACACCGCGGCGCTCAGCGGGATCCCCGCTCCGGGCTCCAACAATTCGTACACCATTACCATCACTGGGAACAACGGGGTAAGCCCGAATGGGACGCAGACATTTACCCTGAACCTGAACCCACCCGCGGCCATCGTCATCATGCCGGCGACCGGCGCGTGGCCCAACGGGACGGTCAATCAAGCCTACGGCCCGGTTACCATCAGCGCTACGGGCGGCATACAGCCCTACACGTTCTCTATAGACGGATCGGGAACCCAGCTTCCTAGTCCCTTGACTCTGACGAACTCTAATCCCGGTCACGCCAACAATACCGGCGTCATCAGCGGCACACCTTCGGCGACGGCCACGCTCACTGGTATCATCGTGGACGTGACGGACTCCAACGTTCCGCCCACGACCCAGAAGGTCACTTATTCGCTCACGGTTAATAGCGCGGGATCGCAGGTGAGCGGACAGATCTTCCTGAACAACCAGTGCGGCGGTTCTGGCACGCAGCCCTTCTTTACAGTGAGCATCAACACGACTCCTGTTCAGACCACCACCTCCGACGCCAGCGGCAACTACACGTTTGCGACGGTGCCCAACGGCACGTACACGATTACTCCTTCGATCACGGGAGCGAGTTCGCTGTTCTATCCCGCCACGCTGACCAACGTGGTGGTGAACAACAATTCAGTGGGCGGCGAAAACTTCTCGGCGGAGGTGGGCTACACGGTCTCTGGTACGGTGACGTACAGCGCCAGCGGGACGCCTCAGACCGGGCAGACCTATATCTCGGTGACTGGCGGTTGCAACGGCGGGAACGGCGGACCGGGCACCAGCATCAGCGAAACCACGCTGACTTCGGGAGGAGCTTATACCATCCGCGGCGTACCGCCGGGCAGCAGCTACACGGTGCAGGCCTGGATGGATCCGCTCGGCCAGAGCGTGCAGAACGCCATCGACCCGACCGGCAGCGCTTCCGTGACGGTGACAGACGCGAACGTGACCGGCGTCGCCATCACCATGCACGATCCCACGTACGCGACGCCTACCTCGGATCCCACCATCCAAGTCATAATTCCCAACGCAGAAGGCGTATTGATTGAGTTCAATCCGAGCCAGAACAGCAATGGCATCGAGGACGCCAATGAATACACGGTGCAATGGAGCACCAGCCAAACACTTGGCGGTGGGACCGGCGGCGGACAGTTCGGCACCATCGCGGGCAGCTATACCTTCAAGGCGGCTGGGGATAACGGTGTCTGGATCCTCACCAATACGTTGCCAGGCGTCAGTTTCACCAGCGGCACAACGTACTACTTCCAGGCCCGCTCCTTCAACACGCTGGACACTGCCAATCCCCATCCTACGGGCTGGTGCAACTACACCTCGAGCGGGTGCAGCGGAGTGACCGGCTTTACTGGCGTGAAAATCGCCACGCCCACTTGCACGGGCACCTGTACCGCGGTTTCAAGCTCGGTGACCATCCCGGCAGCCATCACGATCAAGGCGGGCGCGCCGCTGTATCTGGGCATGCTGCAGTTCTCGAGCGTTAGCGGCGGCAACCCGATTGGCATTTATGTCGCGGAGATTACCAACCCCATAAACGGTGCGAATGACTTTACGGTCACCGTTCCAAGCGGCTCCTTCTACGCGGTCCTGGGGGTCCTCGACCAGAACAACACCGGCGGAATCGGCGCCGGGGCCATCACCAATGTCAGGAACAACGTCCAGGCGAACCTGACCATATCGGGCGCCACGCAGACCGTACCCGGCATCACGCTGCCCACCTCGAACAGCATAGCAAGCGTATCCACGCAGTTCTCATCCAACTCCTGCCAGGGCTGCGGCTCACCCTCGACGAGCTACCAACTTAATTTCAACATAACTGAATCGGACAAGCTGCCGGTGGCCGTGGTCTTGAACTCGGGCCCCAATGTGATTAACACCAGCGGCACCGTAGCCCTGGATATGGGGCTTTGCTCCCAGTGCGGCAATCCTCAATTCGGCTACAACATCCCACTGCTCGGCACTCCGAAGGTGGGAGACACCTACGGCTTCACCGTCACGTACAGCGACGGCACCCAGGATACTGGCACCACGGTGACCGCCGCCGTGACGGGTTGGAACGGCGGAGCCACGGTGGTGGGCGCAAGCGATGCCCCAACCGCCCTTGCTCCCAACGACACCAACAGCACCAGCACCGCGCCCACATTTACTTGGACCGATTCGGCCAGTTCCATGGGCGCCAACTTCTCCTACAGCTTCTACATCAACCAAAACACAGGCTGCTCGGGTAACTGCAACATCTGGCAGATACCGGGCAACAACTCCAAATCGAACGGCTTCGCCAGTACGATCACGTCGATCACTTGGGGCACAGATCCAACCGGAGGAGGCAGCACTCCCACCGTTGGCAGCCTGACCACTGGAGACACGTACAACTGGTCGATTCAAGTCCAGGATAGCAACAACAATTCGGCACAGACTTCGGTGTGGTACCAGCCATAAGTCTCGCCACTTGCTTCACCAATAGGGCGGTCAACCACAAGGTTGGCCGCCCTATTTTTTTGTGCAGCGTGCATTCGCAAGTTTTCGCCACAGATTTCCGAGGAACGCCATTCTCCCGAATGGCGCGCTTGGCTTATGTCGTGCGGCAGTGCCTCCCCGTTTGCAAACTCATCGAAGATCGAGCCCTCCTTCAAAGGTAGTTTTACACGCGGCGGTGTTTTTCTTGCGTAGGGGCACGATATATCGTGCCCGCGTTCCCGAAAATGTCGGCGCGCCGACATTTTCATTGTTTCTGCGCGCATGAGGAAATGAGCAGATTCAGTGGCTAGTGGCGAGTGGCTAGTGACGAGCAAGGGAACGGAGGGGAGAGACAAAACGTGTCGAAAGTTAAAAGTCGAAAGTTGAAAGTCCGGAACGAAGAAAGAAAATGATAACGCAGAGGCGCGGAGAAGGCAGAGGCTCGCAGAGAAGAGGGGTGGGGCCGAGATCAGAGATGTCGGCGCGCCGACATATTCAATTAATTCCCCGATAAATGGAGGTTTTTGAGGAACGGGTTTGGAGTTTGTGTAGGGGACGCCTTCTGAGGCGGTCCGCTCTTGCAGCGACCGGTTGGAATCCCCGGCGTTGGATCGTGGGACATAGAACGTGATTAGAGCGAAGATGAGGCGAAGATTTATTGGGGCCCCACCCCCCTGTTTTTGCGTAAGTAGGGGAAACAAAGGGGTTACTGGCGAATTTCGTGGATGTAGGGGAAACAAAAGAGTTAGACGGTGTGAAAGCGAAGGTGAGACGAAAGGCGAGAGTGTGGGGCGTTCCGAAATGGCACAAGAGCGGCGTCCCCTCAGCATAGCAGGTGGAGTTTAGCACATTATTTACCGTTTGTCTACTATTATTTAGTGGGTACTAGATTCGAAACTGGTACTCGCTCGGAATGCGAACCCCAAGACCCAGGTTCGCAAACCGAACCTGGGGCACCCTCCGTGCTTGGTCGAATTGAGGAAACGTGAATATGGGGGGGTTCGGCTTACACTGAGTGCTGCGAGAAAAAGAGTTGAGAGGCCGGGCCACCCGCCCGCCGCTTCACAAGCCAATCGCTTTGTTCCAGTCCGCAATGTAAAGGTAAATGCGCTGGAATTCACTAGGTAGCAGCATGCGGTTGTGAGCGATAAAATTGCGCACTTTCTCGAGTTCGTCCATTCTCTGTTTCAACCAATGCTGGGACGGAATAATGTCTTCAAAGCACGTCCACTTTTCAATCATGAGAGATGCCAGTTGCCCAAAATCCACAAATCCCAAAAGGTCTGATTTCTCTCCTTCGAGCCAAGAATCGTTAAAGGCGGTCTTTTGCCGGCTTTCGGCGAACTGTTTCGTCTTCTGTGGCAGCTTGTCTATCCAATCCGGTCCTTCCTTTTCTTCCAGTGTCTCTCTGATAAGAGAACGAACCTCGTTCTCAAAGCAGTGCAGCAGAGCGTAGAGGCGAGCCATCTCAAGTGCATTATTCCGGGTGGCAACATTGAACGGGGCAAGCGCTTCTGACAATAACCGCTCCTCCGCCTGCTTCGTGTCAGCTCCCACTTGTATTCCCGCTGACTGAAACGAACCGGCTTCCGCTTCGAACATCAGTCCCCTGAAGAGGAAATCGCGCAGTTCACTTGAATGCTTAGTCAAGCAGATGCTCCTTCAGGGCCTTGAATATTGCGTTGAATACCTCTACATCTTTCGTTGCTGGAAGGTGAATCTGAATATTGTAGTGGAGAGTGGGTTTCGGTTGCTCAGCCTCAAAGTGCTTTTCCTTATGTCCCCTGCCATCAGCGGGAGGAGTTGGGGGCGTGTCCGTTTCGTTTGGTTTTATTGGAGGCGGCTCTTCTACCGCGGGGGCGTCAGCCGTAGGAGGGGCCTCAAGGTCCGCGAGGCCAAGTAGCGCGTAGAAAGTACTTGCCATCAATTTTGCCAAGTTAGGAGAGACGTTGTGTGCGCTCTTGAATTTCCCTTCGATCAATGGACGGTCTGCTTCGGTGGGCTTGGCCTTTATGGTGAACAAGTCTCCATAAGCCCCGCGCAGAGCTTCGGCCATGACCTGACGTGAACGGGCAGTATTCCGGTATTCGAGGTATCGGTTTGTAGGGGTACCATCCGCGGTTAGAAAGTTGAGGGACTTGAGCAGCGGAATAAGAGCATGGAAGTTGGAGGAGGAGAAACCCAAATCCTTTAGGTATTGCCGAGTGAACTTTTCAGGTGCCTGCGCCTCAGAGATTCGGGAAAAAACATCTGGTAACTGACCGTAAACCTGAATATACGAACTTGAGAGGGCCATCGACGCTCCAAACAGGCAGGAGTTTGAATTCAAGCCAATTTAATCACAAGTTAACCGCGGGAGCAACGTCGGGGCGGGTGGTTGTCTTAGCTCCATAATTCTGTCACTCCTTAACGGCGGGTGGCCCGGACACTCTGGGTGGCCCATCCTCGGTTTGGGACGGTGTGTCTTGGGGCGCTTTGATCTGATGCTTGCTCTCTCCTCGCTGCATCGAATCAATCGTTCTCAATCTCCGCTATGCTACGCCCGGTCGCTTCGCTGAGAACATCTCGTCGCGTGCCGCTATCATGGGTAACTATTTCGGCTTTCGAGTTTTCGCTATTGCCGTGGCGCGCGCCGATAGAGAAGCGAGGAATTTCTCGAAGGTAAGTTCGGGAGCTGGCTCGCGATATTCACCCTTAGCGCCGCGCTTCGGATCGGAAAGCAAGAAACAGGCAGAATCGTATAGGCGCTCCCTCACCAACTTTGTGAGGAGAATCTCGTAGCGTTTCTCGTACGAAGCATCTTTGAATTCCGGGAAAACTTTGAAGTGGGGCTCACTCGGTTTGACGGGACGCATCGAGCCTGGCGCATCTTCCAGAAGCATCATATAGCCCAGCCATGGCCGAGAAGACGGCTTGAAGGCTCCTTCGCGGTAGGCGGCCCAGATGTCGGTTGCACTTCCGATGGCCTCTTCGGTGCGGTTATTGAAGTTGTTTCCGAAGGACCCGACTTGCGATTTGAACTCGATTCCAGCGAGCAGCTCTCCCTCTGCCACAACCAGCAAATCCCATTGTTTTTCCGGGCGATACCAACCCGGAAGTTCTACTCCCTTGTTGCAGAAAACCTGTGTCCTGGGAAGACCGTTGGCGCACAGATACTCGCGAACAAGGTTGACGAAGCCGTCCATCTGATGCCCGCCCGTAACGGCAGTCCTCGAGCCAGCGTCTCTCGTGCCGGACTTGGAACCTTGCTTCTTAGCTTGTATGTCGCGGGTTGACCAGAAATGCTTTATGGCGCGGCGCAGGTTTTTGTCAATTTCGGGATGAAGAGCCATGTGTTCCGCTAAAGCGAGTCGATCGAGTTGATGGTGGCCGTGCTGAATAGAGAGGAAGTTTCCTCGGAGATACGCTTTTGGGCCAGCTTGTAATAGTGACGGTCAATTTCAAAACCGATGCTGTTTCTTCCGCATTTTGCGGCCGCAACGGTGGTCGTGCCAGTACCCATGAAAGGGTCGAGGACCGTATCACCAACAAAACTGAACATTCGCACAAGCCGCTCGGCGAGCTCGAGGGGATATGGGGCTGGATGTTGCTTTGTGGATGCTCCTGTGACACCGGTCCAGATCTGCTGGAACCATTTTTTATGGTTCTCCGCCGAAATCACGCTAAGAACCTTGGTGGAGATATCGGGGGACCGGTAGCCTCCCGGCTTCCGCTCCATCAGAATGAATTCAATATCATTTTTTATGACGGAGTTTGGCTCGAATGGCTTTCCCAAAAACGTCGATCCGCCTTCCACCTCGTAAGCCGCGTTGGAAATCTTGTGCCAGATGATAGGTGCAAGGTTGTCAAAACCCAACTTTCGGCAATGCTCTTGGATGGAGGAATGCAGAGGGACAACTGTGTGTCGCCCGCCGTTTTCTCTTCTCGATAGACACACATCGCCGACGACACAGATCAGTCTGCCGCCGGGGACTAGCAGTTGAAAACACTGCTTCCAGACCTTATCCAATTCTTGAAGGAATTGGTCGTAGTCCTCGACGTGACCGAGTTGGCCCTCGGAATCGCGATACTCTTTGAGGGTCCAGTAAGGAGGGGAAGTCAGAACTAGGTGAAGACTTTGAGGCGCCAAATCCGACATGGAGCGGGCATCCCCGTGATGTATCGAATGCGACGTAGGAATCTGACGAATCGCCCTTTCAATGAGACTGATCGCCTCGGCATCTTTTGCAATACGGGGAATAGCAGTCTGAGGATCACCCAACTTTGCGAACTCTTCCGGGACATAAGGGGAGAGGTCAGCATATTCAAGCGCTGCCTGGTCGTCTAGCAACTTGCGTTTGGCGGCTACGTGCATTTGGTTGACCTATTATCTACTATTCCCCACTTGCTTAGTAGGGTCCGGCGGCGCTATACCCTGCGCCGCAGAGGCCCGCTCTTTGGGTTCCCGACTTTCCTAAGACACTTTCTTCCACTCTGGAGGGCAAGAGGTGCATCACGTAGGTTGAGTTCGGTCTACCCACCGGTAGGATACCACTTTGGAATATAACTGGGGAGTGATGAAAGGTGGAGAGGGGGTGAGCTGAGAAAGTTATCAGCGAGCAGATATCAGCGAACAAGGAGCTAGGAGAGGAGCACCCCAAGCGCACAGATCCTTCGCAGCTCAGGGTAAGCAGGAGTGTCTGTGCCACGGGGAAGGGGGATGACGGCGAGGAAAAGGCGCCCGCCTCAGAAGGCGGCCGCTACAAAGGAAAGAGAAAAGCAGGTCCCTCGCGTTGCTCGGGATGACAATTGAGGAGGGGGCGGGGCGAAGGGGCAGAAAGAAAGGCGGTATGATCGCTATAGCAAGAGAATGACGGAGGGCAACATGACGAACACGATGGAGAACGGGCAACGAGGAACTTGTTGGCGGATGGCGATGGGTGCAGCGGCGGTGCTGCTATTTGGGGCGATGAGCTTGCGGGCGCAGGAGCAGAAGCCTTCCTGGACGGAGCAGGAGAAACCGATTGCGGCGGCACTGGGCACTTTGCGGAAATTGCCGGAGGACGCGCGCGCCAAGAAGACGAAAGAACTGGCGCTGGAGATTCGCGCGTTGCCGGCGGCCAGCAATCCGCGCAAGGAGCGGCTGGCGCTGGGGCTGGCGGGACTTTCGACCGAGGGCGATCCGGGGCACGACGTGCTGCAGGAAGTGGCCACGACGCTGGCAACCGCTCTGAAGGAGCAGCCGCAAACGGGGCCGAGCGGGATGCCCGCGATGGGCTACATGGAATTGGCGACGCTGGTGAAGTACGAGCACGTCACCGTAAGCCTGGATGATGCGCGCTATGCGGCGGCGGTGGCGCGCGTGGAGCAGGACGATGCTAAGCGCAAGGAAGCCAACTTCACGCTGAAGGATTTAACGGGGAAGAGCTGGACGCTGAAAGATTTGAAGGGGCAAGTGGTGCTGGTGAACTTCTGGGCAACGTGGTGCCCTCCATGCCGCAGCGAAATGCCGGACCTGAATGCGCTGTACGAAAAATTCAAGGGCCAGGGATTTGTGGTCCTGGCAATTTCCGATGAACCGGAAAGCAAGGTGCGGCCCTTCATCGAGCAGGGCGGCTACCACTATCCCATCCTGCTGGATCCGGACCGCGCGGTGAATAAGGCGTTCATCGTGGAAGGCATCCCGAAAAGTTTTGTGTACGACCGCGAAGGGAAGTTGGTGGCGCAAGCGATTGACATGAGAACGAAGCGCCAGTTCCTGGAATTGCTGAAAGTGGCGGGAATGCAGTAGGCGCGGGCACGATGTATCGTGCCCCTACCAGATGTAGGGGACGAGGCGGTAGCGAATGCGCTGGCAATATTCGGGATAGCCGGGGAGTTGCTGGCGCAGAACCTTCTCTTCGTTGAGCAGGCGCAACACGTAGATGAGAATGAGCAAGGTAGAGGCAAACAGGCCGATGACCGAACCAAGCACGAGCGGGATGGACATGAACATTACGAGGCTGCCGGTATACATGGGGTGGCGAACCAGGGCGTATGGGCCGGTGGAGATGACGGGCTGGCCGGGCTCGACTCGGATGGTGCGCGCGGCGAAACTGTTGACGTTCAGGGTCCAAGCCACGATGAGATAGCCGCCTAGAAACAGAGCCTGAGCCAACAGCTCGAGCCAAAGAGGGACGGCGCGGAGATGGTTGCGTGTCCAACCGAAGCGGTAATCGAGGCTGGGCAGCAGAAGAGCAAGGAAAAAGATCGGCTTTAACAATCGGATCAGCCACTTTTGTTCGCCGACCTTCTCTTTGGTTTCCAACCGCCGCACCATCAATTGCGGATCGTGCTTATAGAAATACAAAACCGTCAAGCTGGTGGGAACGATAGCAAGCACGATGAGAGCCCAGCCCTGCCAGAACCTGAAAGTGCCCGCGGGAATAAACAAGAGCGCGACGAGAACGGGCAGCGCAATGAAAAGGCGGAGAAACAGTTTGGCGCCGAGAGACATAGCAATTTGGCGGAATTAGATTGCAGGGGCTTCAGTGGGAGCGTTCACCAGACCCGTTGCGAACACTATAACGCAACACAGCGCTGTCTTGGCTTATAAATGCGGCGCCCAGCCCGGTTCGTACTCGCGGCCCCAAAGTTTCATCGCTTCGGGATCGCCGAGGATGTGGCCGTCTTTCGTGTCCACCGGCAATTCGCGGTCGACTTCCCAGGCGATGTTGGAAAGCTGCAGCATGGTAACGGAAATGTTACCGACAGAAATCGGAGCGTTGAGCTTTTCGCCCTTGCGGATTCCGGCGATGAAGTTGGCGAAGTGCCGATCGGTCATGGAATCGCGGCCAACGAGGTCCGAAGTTTCGGTCTCTTCGCCAACCTTGAATTCGCTGGTCTTTTTTCCTTTGAGGTCGTAGATTTCGTAGCCACCGCGGTCCACGATCACCGTGCCCGTGGTTCCCATGATGGCCGCGCCGCGATCGCGGCCGTAAAGCAACATGTTCTGGCAACTGCGGCCTTCCCACGTAATCATGCGGTCGTCGTACTCGAAACTGGTCACCAGCGTGTCGTAGAACTGCCAATCGTCCTTGAAGTGATAGCGGCCGCCCAAAGCATTGACGCGCTTCGGAAAATCCACGCCCAGCGCCCAGCGGCAGACATCCACTTCGTGCGTGCCGTTGTTCAATGCTTCGCCGGTGCCATAAATGCGGAACCAGTGCCAATTGTAGGGGTGAACATTGTCGCGATAAGGACGGCGCGGCGCGGGACCTTGCCACAAATCCCAATCCAGTTGCGCGGGAACGGGCGCTTCCTTGCCGAATCCGATGGACTTGCGCAGATTGGAATACCAGGCTTTGGCGAAGTAGGGTTTGCCGATCAGGCCGTCGTGAATCTTATGAACGATCTCGATGGTCGATGGAGCAGAACGCTGCTGCGTGCCCATTTGCACCAGCTTTCCGTACTTCTGCTGCGCCTGGACGAGCAGTTCGCCCTCGGCGGGATTGTGACTGCAAGGCTTCTCGACGTAAACATGTTTGCCCGCTTGCAAACCGGCGATGGCCATCGGCGCGTGCCAGTGGTCGGGAGTGGCGATGGTGATGGCGTCCACGTCCTTGCGTTCGAGGATTTTGCGAAAGTCTTTTTCGGCGATTGGCGCCTCGCCCATCTCCATTTGCGTCTTATCGGCGAACTTGCGCAGGATATTACTGTCCACATCGCAAACATGCGAGATGCGGGCCGTGCGTTTGTTTGCCTTGAGCGAGGAGAGATGCGCATAGGCGCGGCTATTCAGGCCAATCACCGCGAAGTTCAGCCGCTCGTTGGAGCCCATGATCTGGGAGTAGCTCTTGGCTGAAGTGCCCACGGCCAGTCCCGCCGCGCCGACTGCCAGTGCATCAAGAAATTCACGTCGTGTAATCATGATTCACCTCGAAGCGGGCAACCCTGGCCGCTGGAATATCACCGGACAGGATAGCTCTTGGCCGGCAGTAGATTCCAGAGCAAAGCGTGGTGGAAGACTGCCAAGCTAGCGTGCGGCGAATGAAGCCGTGTGCGGATTTGTCCGGCAACGCGAGACGCGATAATTCTTGTCGAAAGAGTTTTAGTAGGCCCAGTAGGGGTTTTGGCCTGCTGGCGTGTTCTGGCCCTGGATGGAGGTGTATACAGTGCGGCCGAAGAAGAAGGGAAGCCCCCAGTCAAAGGAGCCGGAGTTTGGCCCGGCCAGGCCGTTGACGGCAGCGTCGGCTGGATTGGCCGTAAGAGTATCCGCGTTGCCCACGACAAAACTCACCGTGCCAGTCGCTCCATTCGTTCCCTGGTTGGTTGCCGAGAGATTCTGTGTCGTGGAGGGGCAATACCAGTAACTCGCGTCGGCACAAGTTGGAATTCCAGTGGTGTGGGAGTCCAGGAAATAGAGGCCGTTGGAGCCGCTGTCAATGAAACTTGAGTCCGAGTAAGAGATGCCGTTGAAAACGGTGGTGAAATTTCCACTCGAGGGATCAATGGTGTAAACCGTGGCACTTCCAAGCGCGTTATTGGATTGCGTGCCGATGCCAAAGATGAGGGAACCGGTTACGCTCGTCTCTGCCCCGGAAACCGAAGGCAGTTGAATAAGGACGCCATTATTATCTGTGGCAAAGAGTATCACCGGATTGGGCACCTGGCTGGAGACACTTTCGGTGGTCACTTCGCAACTGGTAGACGACGGGCAGGCATAATACAAACCAGGATTGGATGCACCACTCAAAGTGCATGCAGAGCCGCAGTCCTGCGCAAAAGTCCCCACTCCCAAAATGCCGTTTACGAGCAGAGTTGAAAGATCATCTTCGGGA
Organism: Candidatus Acidiferrales bacterium; assembly: GCA_963702915.1. Classification (GTDB taxonomy): domain Bacteria; phylum Acidobacteriota; class Terriglobia; order Acidiferrales; family UBA7541; genus Acidiferrum. The sequence continues at coordinate 1,669,775 of OY969770.1, read as the reverse complement.
GGTACTCCAAAATTGAGGCAGCCGTTTGGAACTGTAGAAAAATTCGAACTACCGATGACCTGAATGGGCAGCGATTTTGCCTGCTCGCCAGCGATTGTGAGATCAGTGGTTGCGACGGGTCCCCAGGTGAAGCCGTCGACAAAGGGATAGCACTCGACAATCGGATCCCCATTCGAACCGGTCTGTTGGGGGAGCGAAATCGAGAGGGCCGAGGACAAAATCCTGAGTCCGGAGGAACCGGTATCCACCAAAATGCCGCTAATCGTCTGGCAGTTTGTAGTGCTGCCAGGAACACAGAGGGTGAGGCTGGTGAATGCGCCGTCAACGTAGGGGTTGTTGTAAGGGGCGGCTGCGGTCGGTCCTGTGTTCACCGTGATCGATTGCACGTTGGAAGCCGGAGAGGTTGGGCTAGTGCCACCGCCACCGCCGCCACCAGTCGTGCTACTGCTGCTGCTTCCGCCACATCCCACCGTTGCGGCCAGGACTCCGGCCAAGCTCAAGAGAAGGAACTGATGCAGGTGCGCGGGTTTCATCGCAGGTCCTCCGCGCGGACGCCTGGGGGCAGCATCTGCGGAACGTACGCTCTTCCCAGGAAGGACCTCGGATGCCCCGCTGACTGGACTACCAGGCCGGGCAACTGAATGAGCAAGGGACCGTGGCCGCGGCGATGGGCGCGTTGCGCCTGAACGGCTTGCGTGAACTGGTCAAAATAGGTGCCTAGAAGTTGCCGCAGGTCCGGATGCGCAGGGCCTTGCCATGCAACGGCAAAGACTTTTCCAGCGGGGGAGACAAATTCCTTTACAGCGATGCCCGTTGAGGCTTGAATTTCATGAACCGTGTAGGAATCGCTGCTGGTGGTCTGACGAGTACCTTGCATTTTTGCCTGGTCGGCGTCAACCGATGTCGTGTCACCTCCCAAGGAGGCGAACAGCGGAAAGGGAAGAGTCAGAATCGCGAATAGGCCGCGTATTATTTTTGAATTCATCATCTTTGCTCGATATGGACACCAAGTTGTCTTGGAGTTCGATTTGGCCCGGCCGAGTCGGTCCAGAGTTCCCAATTTTATTTCCTCATAGGGATCGTCTCTGCATGTGGTGGGAAGGGCCGGGGCTCTTCGAGGCTACCGAATGGCCGCCGAGTGGGGTGTCCTCACCGTATATTGCGCTGCATGAATAGTGATGAAGGATTAGGGATGAGGGTTGCTTGGCAGGAATCCGTGATGGAAGCGGTTGGATGTAGCCTCCGCCCGCGAAACAATTTTGTCGCGTTAAACTCCAATGCCCATGCGTCTCTTCACTTGGGTCAGAACAGAAGTCTATGCATGGTACGCCGGAATCGTCGAAATGGTATTAGGCCGAACATGTCCGGTTTACCGACGCACGGAGATCACTGCACATTGTGGCGAACAAGCAATACGCGTATAGTGACTTGCCGTCTTCGGGTAAAAGAGGAGGTTCAGGATGATGCATCCAGCGCGACGGGCCCCCACGAAGCGAGAACGGTTTTTGGAGATGTACTTTTTCGCCGCGGCCCTGGCCTTGAGCTTTTGCTGGATCGGCTGTGGTGGCGGCGGCTCTTCTACGCCTCCCGTACCTCCCACGCCTCCACAGGCGCCAGCAGCGCTGGGTGGCTCCAACTACGGTTGGTATTACTTAGCTCCGCCCTGCAACCGGGAGCCTTACGGTGTAGTTTACAACTACAATACAGCGACCGCGACGATCAACACTCAACTGCAGCAAATGTACGACAACGGCCAGCGGCGGCTTAAAATACCGATTTATCACGCAAGGGGCCTTAACTCCGGAACCATCATGGATTCTACAGGAGGCAACCTCTCGCCGCAGTTCCAGGCCAACCTCGCCAATCTGTTAGCGGCGATAAAAGCCGCTGGATTTGTGGAGATTGAGGTTGGCTTTTATCCACAAAGTAATAATAGCCCCATTGGATGGACCACTTTTAGCGACGATTACTTTCAGGAGAATTGGAGCCTGATTCAGAATCTACATCCCATCATCGCGGGAGCCGGCATTTCCTATCATATTGACCTGCAGAACGAAGGTATTCCCCCGCTGGGATGGGCTGTGCTCTTGCAGTATGACCAAATGCTCTGGAACGATTATGTGGCGGAGTTCGGGAGCGATGACACGGTGGGCTTTTCGATCATCGCCGATTCGGCGCATGTAGGCCAAGTCAATGCGGTTTACGGGCCCAGCCCGTACGGGAACCAAGGCTCACCCCAACTTTTCGAGGTGCATATTTATGACGAGACCGGGAGCGAATTTGCGACAGCGTTTAACGCTCTGACGAGTCAGGGATACCAAGGGGTTCCATGGATCATCGGTGAAGCATTTTACAATGACGCGGCTGAAGCAACGTCACTGCGTCAGGAAGCAGACAGCACCGGGCAGAAGGTGCTTTACATAACGCAGTGGCCCTTATCATCCGACGAAAGTTGCAGTAACGCTGTGAATGTGGCCCCGCCCGTGAACTTTTCAAATTACCAGGCCCAAGGTTTCTGAACCGTAAACAATTAAATCAATGGCTGAGTGTCTCTGAATCAGCTTGGTCGCTGAGTTCAGTTTTTTACATTAAGCCTAGTGCCTGGTAAACGCGCTAACCGTCCATGTCGACTTACCAAGAGTTGAGATTTTAGAATGTTCAATGACCCGTCAATGAGCGATCAATCCGGCGGATATAGTCTTGAACGGAATACCGCACGTGAGGCGGCACATAGCACGTCATCGCGGGAGATGGTCAGTAAGCCGATACTCGCCGAGGAGATCGGCGAGAATCCATGCTGTTCCGGCAATCGCGAAGGTCTCGGCGGTTTCGCTCCAATTCGTATGATTGTGGGGATCCGAAAAAAGCAAAGGTACCCACACGAGTAGCCCAAAGATTACGAGCATCATCGTCAGGAGGCGAGTCGCGAGCAGAGCCATGCGATTCGTAAGAAGAGCCACCGCCGCGAGCGCGAAGAAAACAGTCGTCGTTATCGCCCAAAACATCTGACTTGGCGGAAGCCACTTCGGAACAAGATTGGCGGTAGCGTGAAGATAAACCGCCTGTACGAGGGTAAAGGAAGCGGTACAGAGGCCCAAAAGAATGCAGCCGATCCGATTGAGCGTTTCCCGTGACCATGGCGACGAGAAGCCCGCATAAACGATCGCTGCTCCGGTCACGAGAGAGAACTGCTCGAAGAAGTTGCCCCAGTTATTGTAGATCCGCGGTGCGGCGACGATTTGTGGCACGCAGAGCAAGGCGAAGACAAGATAAACCGCGCCAAGGGCGACTGCGCCCGTTTTGGCGGTCCGACGGAACTGAATGGCAGAGCCGCCGAAGATCTGGGCAGCGGCGGCGGCGTAGATAAGGTATCTCGGTTGATGCCAGCCGTTGTAGTCGTGCCAGACCAGTGTGGTGAGGCCAAGGGCCAAAGCCGCCACTCCAAACACATGACGGCCGAAATTCGCGCTAGGCATTGATACGGTCATTTGTTTTCAATCCCGTTCACACAGGTGTGTCACGATTCGGGAGAGCCGATCGCCGGAAACGAGGAGGTTCTGCCCCGGCTCCGCGAATGCCTCTTTTCGTACTACATCAAGCTGCTCCGGGGCCGATGGCAACGACAAAATAAGTGGCCGGCGTCGCACCGACGTTTTTAATTGCGTGTTCGTCGTTCGAATGTACGAATCCCACCGATCCAGGCCCCAAACGATAGCTCGTCCCGCTCACTGCAATTTCCACCGTTCCTTCGCGGATCAGCCACATTTCCGAGTGCACGTGGTGGTGTGGCGGATGCGGTGCTCCGCCGGGTGGCAAGGTAGTTTCATGGACTTCCAACGATTCACCCGTCGCAAGTTTGCCTTTCAACACAGCCCGGGACTGTACGTTATTCGCTATGCGAACTGGCAAACTGTCGAATGGATATATAGCCGAAGGGAGGGAGCTTTGTGGTGCGGAAGGATCCTCCACCGAGAGCAATGCGGGCAGCAGCGCAACGGGGAGAACTGAACATAATTCGCGGCGAGTTAGTGGCATTGTGTTTCCTCGGAATCAGCATTTTTGCATCTTCGATTGCCCTGTCAATGGGATCAAATCCCCAAAATCGAGATAAGCGAAGATCTATTGACCGATCGTATCACGCACGACTTTCCTTGAGAGGGCTTCCCGTAGAGTGGTCCGCTTGCCATCACGACTACGCTTGACGCTTGACAATAGGTATACGGCAGTCTAGTTTGTTGGCTCGGAATTTTTCGGCTAGCTCTGTTGACGTGAAATTTGCCAGACGTTCCGACCACGACCCCTTCGTTTCACGCCACAGACTCTTAAGGTTGCGTGAGGACAACTTTAACCGCGACCCTTTGGGGCATCCCCACCTTGCCACTTGGGCTCTGCGCGAAGACATCTACGAAGACTTAATCGAAACAGATCACTTGCGGGTCGATCTAAATAACGGCAAGAGACTACATTCTCACGGACTGCCCTCGAAGGTGAACGGATAGTGACGGTAAGTACTTTTCAAGAATGAGTGCAAATACTTAGGAGGAGTTATGGCAACGACAAGAGTCTCGGTAGCACCAATGAAGTCGGCGCAGATTTCCAAGCCGGGAGGTGATTTCGAGATTGTGGAGCGCGAGATTCCCAAGCCTGGTGCAGGACACGTGCTCATCAAGGTGCAGGCCTGTGGTGTTTGCCACAGTGACGTGTTCACGAAAGAAGGTTATTGGCCTGGAATTCAGTATCCCCGCGTGCCAGGGCACGAAGTCGCGGGCATCATCGATGAATTGGGCGCCGGTGTTACCGGGTGGAAAAAGGGACAGCGCGTCGGCGTCGGCTGGCACGGCGGCCATGACGGTACGTGTCTCCAGTGCCGGCGCGGAGATTTTGGCAATTGCCAGAATATGAAAATTGCGGGGATCAGCTATGACGGCGGATACCAGCAATACATGGTGGCTCCCGTGGAGGCGCTGGCAGCGATGCCGGAAGGTCTAAGTGACGCCGAAGCAGCACCACTGCTCTGCGCCGGGATTACCACGTTCAACGCGCTGCGTCACAGCGGCGCGATGCCTGGCGACCTTGTTGCGGTGCTGGGCATCGGCGGTCTGGGCCATCTAGGAATTCAATTCGCGAACAAGTTTGGTTATAAGGTTGTGGCCATCGGGCGCGGATCGGAAAACGCGGCGCTGGCAAAGAAACTTGGGGCAAGCGTGTACATCGATAGCAAAGCAACGAAGGCAGCAGAGGAATTGCAAAAGCTGGGGGGCGCACAGGTCATTCTGGCGACGGCCCCAAGCTCGAAAGCGATGTCCGAACTGATTGACGGTCTAGGGCCGAACGGCAAGCTCTTGGTGGTGGGCGCAGCATTTGATCCCATCGAGGTCACACCGGCACAGCTCATTAATGGAAGTCGCACGATTCAAGGCTGGGCCTCGGGAATACCAACGGATGCCGAGGATACTCTGCGCTTCGCCGAATTGACCGGCGTGCGTCCCATGATCGAAACATATCCACTTGCAAAAGCGGGCGAGGCTTATGCGCGGATGATGAGCGGCAACGCAGAGTTCCGTGTGGTGTTGACGATGTGAAGGTGGCCGACCAAGCAAACTGGTGCACGAACTCGCCTTTCGCCGCGTTAAATTGCGATGTCCACGCATCTGCTCGTTTGATGCGATCGCGGGTTTTTGACTGGTAAACGCCTGCATCGCCGAATTTGGTACCAACAACAACACGTCAAGCCAATCGACTCTGGCTGATGAACCCAAGGAAATAGTTCTTTTCTGTTATTGCGGTGGCGGGGAAGGACTCGTATCCTCGCGCGAGTTTTCGGGTGTGTGTCCAGCTTTGCGGGGTGAATGAGTTTCAAAATACATGTTTCCGGGCTACTGCCGGCAATAGTGCAAGGTGAGCGGTAGTGGACTGGTATGTCGTCGCGTACTGGAACAGCGCTCTGTGGCGCGGGGCTCCGATTCCTTCGCATCCGATGCTATTTGCGGATGCCGCTACCTGAAGCAATGGCAGGGAGGATCCATTGAAAACAATTCTGGTGTGTGTGTTGTTGCTTTTTTGCTGTGTTGCGGTGATGGCGCAGGATCAAACGGCGCCCACGCAAAATGGATCGGTAACTTTTTCCGGAAATATTCGCGAGCGCTATGAAGTTTGGGACTGGTTTCAAGCAGCGAGCGGGCAAAACCAGTATGAATTTTCCGGGACATTGATGCGTTTTTCTTTGTCGCAGATGCGCGAGAACTACGATTGGAACGTGGAGTTTGCCGTGCCAGTCCTTTTGGATGTTCCGAACGGAGCCGTGCTGGCGGCTCCACAAGGACAGCTGGGGCTGGGAGGTTCTTACTACGCGGCGAACAACAAGAATCAGTACGCGGCTTCTATCTTCCCAAAGCAGCTGTATATGCGGCTAAAAAGTAGTCATTCCAGTGTGCAGTTCGGCCGATTCGAGTTTATGGATGGCAACGAAGTGAAGCCGAAGGACGCGACGCTGGCCACGCTGTTAAGCGAACGGATTGGCCAGCGGCTCATCGGCACGTTTGGTTATACCGATGTAATGCGCAGCTTCGACGGAATCCATTATTCGTATACAAATGGTTCCTGGAATGTCACGGCGGTGAGTGCCATTCCCACTCGCGGCGTTTTCCAAGTGGATGGCTGGGGATGGCTGAAGACGCCAATCACCTACGTGTCGCTTAGTCGACAAGCGGAGTATGGCGGGAACCACGCCGAGTGGAGGATCTTCGGGATTTACTATAACGACGACCGGGGCGTGGTGAAGACCGACAACCGGCCGGCCAGCGTGCGGGCTACGGATTTGAGCGCGATCAAAATTGGGACTTACGGCGGGCATTTCATTGCAGCAATGCCGACAAGCGCAGGCACGTTTGATTTGCTGGCTTGGGGCGCGTTACAGAGTGGAAGCTGGGGAACGCAGGCACAGCGAGCCGGTGCGGGAGCATTGGAAGGCGGTTACCAGCCGAATATTGTGGCGCGGGTGAAGCCGTGGTTTCGCGGCGGCTTTTTCTATTCCTCGGGCGATGGCAATCCATCAGATGGCGTCCATGGCACCTTCTTTGCCATTCTGCCCACGCCGCGCGTTTATGCGAGATTCCCGTTTTTTAACGAGATGAACAATCGCGATGTTTTCGGGGAAGTGGTGTTGAGGCCGGGAAAGGCGTGGACGATACGCAGCGATGTGCACGGACTGTGGCTATCGAGCAGTCACGACCTTTGGTACACGGGAGGCGGAGCGTTTCAACCTTGGACATTTGGGTTCCAAGGGAGGCCGTCGAATGGAGAGACGGGCCTGGCAACACTGTATGACATCAGCGGGGATTATAAATGGAAACACGGAATTTCCCTGGGCCTCTATTTTGGGTACGCCGAAGGCGGCCCGGTCATTAAGGCCATATATCCCGCGAATAGCAATGGGATGCTGGGATACACGGAGTTGAATTACCGGTTCTGAGGCGGTGAAGGGGCCGCTGTGCCTGAGCGGCTTGAGCGGACCTCACCGGAGAAGCAGCCAGGAAGAGGGCGACAATCGTAGTTAAAGGACAACGACACCATTTTCCAGAGTGTAAGTTTCCCCATCGCATCTGGTGAGGACTATGTCGTTTGGTCCGGTACTGGCTGCTGGAATGGTCAAAGTCAGAGTGTTTTCATCAGTGAAAGTGACGGAGGCCGCGAGGCCTCCGGACGTGCTGGCCAATGGCGGCTCGGTGCCGGGCAACTGGACCCTGGGCGGCTTCCCGGCTGCGCAAGCCGGTCACTTGAACCTCGCCAACATTCAGTGACTGGAACCGGCTCTGAGCCGGGCGACACCGCCCGCCCTTACGACCACGCTTCCCGCGATGACCTCTGGCGGCCCAATGATGACTCTCGCCCGATTCACTTGCCCAATTGCGCTTCTTAGTTCTTATCCGATTCGTCTTTATTGGGTTCTTGTTGCAAATGCTGCCACCTATGCGTTTGTTGGTCTGGCCGTGGAAGCCTTGCGGCAACGGCTGAATCACGCAAAATAACTCAAAACTGCCCCCTACCGTTTGCCGTAGCCATTGTTAGCTGCTGCAGTCACCTTGGACTACCGAGCTACGAAGCCGTGGATGACGCCGGCGGTATCCGTGTAGCTACCCACGATTTCACCGCTCGCATTGATACCATGGGTGTCAGTGCCAGAAAGAGGTGCTCCAGCTCCGGCGGAACTGGCCCCAGGAAAATCGATCGTGCGGAAATTGCCGTTACTGTACAGATAGCCGTGCCTCACATTCCCGAGGATAAAACTGCCCACGATTTCCCCGCTGTCGTTGATGCCTTGGCAATTCGTATTCGTAGAGCCAGGGGGATCAATCGTGGTCACGCTTCCATTGCTCATTACGAATCCATGTTGTACTCCGCTCGCATCTATGTAGTCTCCGACCATGTCACCGAGATTGTTGATTCCGAACAAAGAGGTATTTGTGGCCCCAGGCACAACGATCGTGGTGTAGTTCCCATTGCTGAACAGGTAGCCTTGGAGACCGGGGCTATTCCCGTAATACCGGCCCACGACGGTGCCGGAATTGTTGATCGAGTTTGCTTCGGTATAGCCTGCAGTATCGGGCGGATCGATAGTTACCACGCTCCCGTCGGCTCGCCGCAGAAAACCATGTGTCAGCCCGCTGCTGTCGTCATAGTCTCCCGTAGTCTGGGTGCTGTCGTTGATCCCCGTAAGAGTATCATCGACCGCACCTGGAAAATCGAAAGTGCTGAAACTACCTCCTTGCAACAGGAAACCGTGCGAAACACCGAGGCTGTCTAAATAGCCGCCCACGATCTCCCCGCTAGCATTGAGTTTGAAGGGTATGGTTTGCGTAGACCCTGGGGGATCGAAGACCGTGAAGGTAAGAGTTCGGTTTGTGACCGACGCCGGGCCTTGGCCGCACGAAACCAGGGAAATGGAAGCTACAACAAGACATGCCAGAAGGCAAAACCAGACCATGACCGCAAAGGAGCGACGCTTGCGCATGGTGAAATCCTCCTGTGTGGCGTTTGGCGAATCAGCGCTGACCGGAGGGACAAACCACTACGAGAATAAGGCACACCATAGTCGTGCTCCCCTACAATGTCAATCAAAGTTACGTCGAGATTTAGCGTCGTCAGCGCGCGCAGGTGATTGAGGTACGAAAGCTCTGTCAGTATTCGGATTCCCTGCTGCATGATAGAGGCCGTTTTCGGGAAACTGGGTCCTTGTAAGAAGATGTCCGCCAAGGCGAATCAGCGCACAACTCGGTACTAGGCTCCGCTTCTCCCGTAGGGCGACTCGTCGGGAGTTGGCCGCGCCCGAAACTTCGGCGCCCATCTTTAGATCAGCTTTCTGGACATACGAATTCTATGCAGACACGCCGCTGGAAGCAGAACCCGCCATGCGTTTCACCAGCAATATGGTGACATCATCCTCGTTGAATTTCGGATCTACCAGTGATTTGAGATTCGCCATCGTTTGCCCTGCGCTCTCAGCGCAAGCTCCACACAAACGATTTTCGGGATGCTCCCCTTGAATCGAGTCGGTCAAGCCATCCGTGAATAGGATGAGGGTGCTACCTCGACTCATACGAGCGGTACGAGTTTCGTACTCCGCATCGGCGAACAGTCCAAGGGGCTGGCCAGTGGCTTCCAGAAATGCGGTTGAACCGGAAGAAAACAGAATCGGGGCGTTGTGACCTGCATTCACGTACGTCAATTCACCCGAATCGCGGCTGAGCACAATCAACACGGCGGTGGCAAAGCGATCACTCGGGGTGTATCGAGTCAGGTGCTTGTTAATTTGATTGGCCAATGCCAGCGGATTCGATTCCACACTTGCGATGCTCCTGACCAGTGCTTGAATATTTGCGGCAAGCAGAGCCGCTGCAATCCCCTTTCCAGACACATCAGCTAACGCGAAGAGCGTTCGGTTGTCAGGAAGCTCAATGACGTCGAAGTAGTCTCCACCCACTTCTCGTAAGGGCTTGTAAAACGCCTCCAACTCGTAGCCCGGCAGCTCTTCCAGTTTGCCAGGATGAAGGGTTTGTTGGATCTGTCGTGCAGCGATCTGGTCCGTTTCAAGTTGAGTCTTGCGAACAAATTCAGAGGATAGCAAACCATTCTGGAGCCAGCGGCCCACGAAAAAAAGCAGGATCACCAACGCATAGCTGAGTGGCCGTTTCGGTAGTATCAGAAAATAGGGAGCCAACAATGCTGGCAATTTCATAGCCCACATCAGCGCAAAGTAGAAAGGATATCCCTGAAGAACAATGGCGACATACATGAGGACGCGTTTGGAGCGAGGCATTTCGCGGGCCCAGTCATAAAAGGCGTATCGCAGGGAGCGGCGAAACGGGTCGGCAGAATTGTCGAGCCTCCATGTCCTAATGTGAAAAGGCATTGCAGAGGAGTCTAACAAGAAGCAGTCGTGCGAGCGAATGGCAGCCGTTAACGGGCAAGGGCGTTTTCGCGAAGGAATGGCGCGAGATGGAAAGCAGGCGGCTGTGTGAGAGCGGGCTCTTGTTAGCGCAGGACTGGTTTGGCGCGGCAGGCCTGGCAGATGTAGGTGGAGTTGTGGCTGACCTTGGCCCATTCGAGGCGGCAGACGGAGCACAATTCCATGGATTGGTATTCGCACTCGGCGCAGATTTCGTCCGAGGGCATGGGCAAGTCCCGCGCATATTCGCGGGGAGCGACTTTGGCGCCACAGCGGGCACAGCGAATTACGGGCGCCTCGGTCGAAAAGCCTGGACCGGCGGCGAGTTTTTTGTCCAGGAGCTCGAGGACGCGTTTGGCGAGGTGTTCGGCGGTGAGGCCGAAGTGCTGTACGAGTTCCCAGGGATTGCCGGAGATGCCGAAACGATCGTTGACACCAACCATAGTGAGCTGCAATGGGAGGTGAAAATCCTTGCGATGCTGAAGAATGGCGCCGGCAACAATATTGCCGAAACCGCCGACTTGGTGTTCTTCCGCAGTAACGACGACGCGAGTTTCTTCGGCGGCGCGCACAAGCGTGGCGACATCCAGCGGCTTCACGGTATGGACATTCACCACGCGGGTCTCGATGGCGTACTCGTCTTTCAGGAGCCAGGCCGCGCGCATCGCTTCGGGAACCATGGGACCGCAGGCAATGATGGTGACGTTTTCTTTTTCGTTTTTGTAGAAAGGACCCGGAATCGTATCGAAGGCATCGAGGAATTTGGGTTGAGCGCCGCGATAGCGAATCACATTGGCAACGCCGAACTGATAGGGAGTGTCGGGCTTGGTGACGATGGGCGTGGCTTCGCGAGCGAAACGCAAATAGCAAGGCCCTTGTAGGGTGAGGAGTGAATATTCGGTGGCTTTTTGCGTTTCCACGGAATCGCACGGTACGATCACGTGCATGTTCGGCAGAATGCTGGTCAGAGTAATTTCTTCCAGAGCCTGGTGCGTGGCGCCGTCGGGGCCAACGGAAATGCCGCCGTGCGCGCCGGCGATTTTCACGTTGAGATTTGAGTAGCAGATGGTAGTGCGAATCTGGTCCCAGGCGCGGCCGGAAGCGAACACGCCGTAAGTTCCGGTGACGGGGATGAAACCTTCGCGCGCGAGGCCGGCGGCGACGCTCATCATGTTCTGCTCGGCAATGCCGACGCTGAAGACACGATTGTTGCGATCGGGATGCTTGCTCTCAAAATCGGTCATGCGGATTGAGCCGGAAATGTCCGCATGCAAGGTGACTACGCGAGGATCTTCACCGGCGCATTCCAGGGCGCGGCCGAAGCCCATGCGCGTGGGGTCCATATCCACTTTCATGGTGTCGCGGGCGTTCCACCAATACTCGAGCGCGAACTTGGGGATGCCATCTTTGGCTTTGTGGGCGATTTCGGCGGCGTTTGCGGAAGCGCGCTTCAGCAAGGCTTCCGCGCGGGTGCGCGGAAAATCCGTAGTGAGGAGTTCGGGGAGAGCCTTCTCAAACTGATCTCTTTTCGGCGGAGTGCCGTGCCAACTGGCCTCATTCTCCATGAAGGAAACGCCTTTGCCCTTGATGGTGCGCGCAAGAATTACCGTGGGACGGCCGGAAGTTTCGACAGCACGCGAGAAGGCGTCGAGAATCTGCGCCATATCGTGACCGTCAATGGAGATGACGTTCCAGCCGAACGCGGAATATTTTTCGGCGAGTGGTTCGACGTTCATCACGTCCTTGACCCAGCCATCGATTTGCAGACGGTTGACATCAATGATGGCGCAGAGGTTGTCGAGATGGTAGTGCGCGGCAGACATAGCGGCTTCCCACACGCTGCCTTCCTGCTGCTCACCGTCGCCCATAATCACGTAGACGCGATTCGCGGCGCCGCGGAGTTTTGCGGCCAGGGCGCTGCCAACAGCTGCACCGAGTCCTTGACCGAGTGAACCGCTGGAAATTTCGACACCGGGAACTTTCAGCCAATTGGGATGCCCCTCGAAACCGGAGCCGAGTTGGCGGAGGAGCACCACGTCGTCGAGGGGAAAGTAGCCGGCTCTGCCCAAGGCAACATAGAGAGCCGGCGCTTTGTGACCTGCAGACCAGAAGACGCGATCGCGATCCGGCCAGGAGGGGTTCTCGGGATCGTGATTGAGGGCGTTCAGGTAGAGAGCGGCGGCGACGTCCATGACGGAAAGCGTGCCGCCCGGATGGCCCGAGCCTGCGGCGTAGATGCTGACGATGTCCATGGCGCGCATTTCGGCAGCGGCGGCCCGCAGTTCAGGAATGTTCAACTGGGGGCCACGACGGGTGGTGGTCGAATTCATGAGAGAAGCTCCTTGGGTTCGCACTGAGCCAGAAGACCCAGGGGTTGTGGGGATTCGCCCGGTTGACATGGGAGAGCAACTTTAGCCAAATGGAAGGTGCCCGCTATCGCGCCGGGCGTGATCCACATAACCTAAAGCTCATCAGTAGGTTAGGCGGATAGCCAGCAGCAGTAATACGGGGACAGCCCTTTCCGGAACCGGGAGTCCGCAAGCAACCCGGAGGGAAAGGAGCAAGAGGGAGGCCAGAGTGACGGGTATCACAGGAGGAGGACAACGCTGGGTGACAATTTGTGCGCCTTGGATCGAGGGTTTTGTGGAGGGGAGACGACTTTGCCGCGATCCCTTGTATCTGTATGGAGGCGGCAAGTTGTGGTGGAGAATGTCGCTGCGAGGGGTTCGCGATCGCGAACCCCTCGCGCGGCGAGCGGCGCCCGTGATTCCTCAGGCCGATAGCCGTAGTGGAGCTTTGGGACCGCCGCCGCAGTCACGCACGACCGAACAGTCGCCAGACTTCTATCGCACGTACAAGGTAGGTTACCGTGACCAAGATCGTTTGTGGAGTAGATGTTTCTTCTCTTTCGCTGGACGCTGGTATCGGCCCCGCGGGGCCGCACCGCTCTTTCCCTAACACTGCCGAAGGCGTCGCCGAGTTGATTGCCTTTTGTCGGCAGCATCACGTCGAGATGGCGGCCATGGAAGCCAGCGGCGGATACGAAAAACAGCCGTTTGCTTTGCTGTGGGGGCATGGTTTGCCGGTGGCTTTGCTCAATCCCCGGGCGGTGCGTCGTTTTGCCGAAGGCATGGGCCTGCTGGAGAAAACCGACCGTATCGATGCCGGGGTGATTGCGTGGTTTGCGGCCGTGAAAGGGAGCAGGCCCAACGCTCCGGCGAGCGCGGAACAAGAACGGCTGAAAGCCCTGGTCACGCGGCTGCGGCAACTCACTGAACTGCGAGCGGCGCAACGAAACCAACGTCTTTTGGTGACGGAGGCCAGCGTACGAGACACCTTCGGGGAAGTTTTGGCGGTGGTGAGTTTGCAAATACGCAAGCTGGAAGAGGCCATTGCCGCACTGATCGCCGCGGATCCGCTGTGGCAAAAGCTGGATCAAGCGTTTCGCTCCATCAAAGGCGTGGCCGACCGCACCGTCGCTCGCCTGATGGCCGAGATGCCCGAGATTGGCATGGCCTCGAACAAAGCGGTGTCCAAACTGGTGGGCCTGGCACCGCTGGCGCGGGACAGCGGCAAGCATCAGGGCAAGCGTGCGGTGCGCGGTGGAAGACGAAACGTCCGTGCCATTCTCTACGTCGTGGCCGGGGTGGTGCGCCGCCACGATGCGGACTTCGCCGCCTTCCATCAACGCCTTGCGGCGGCGGGCAAACCAAAGAAAGTCATCCGCATCGCCTTGGCCCATAAACTTCTCGTCCGCCTGAATGCGAAGGCACGCCAAGTACGAACCGAATTTTGCTCCATCGAGCCCTTGACAAATTAGACAGTCGCTCCACTACGCGGCCCGACGCGCCAGAAAGCGGCGCGTAAGAAAAAGTCGGGCCGCTCCGGTCGGGATGACAAGAGGGGCGGAGCAGTAGACGAGCCGCTGGTGTGGTCGCAATGACAGGGAGAGAGCGACAGCAGAAAGCGCCGTTGCTCCGGTCGGGATGACAAGAGGGGAGGAACGGCAAAGACGCCGTTGCTCTGGTCGGGATGACAAGAAGGGAGGAAAGGCAGAAGGCGTTGTTGATGGGGTCGGGATAACAAGAGGGGCGGAGCGGTAGACGAGCCGCTGGTGCGGTCGCAAGGGTGGGGAGACAGGAACGGCAGAAAGCGCCGCTGCTCCGGCCGGGATGACAAGGAGGAGGAACGGCAGCGGGAATTACTTTTTGGACAGGGAACGGACGTAGTTCACCACGTTCCAGATTTGAGCGGGTTTCATGCGGCCCGCTTCGCCGGTCATTTGGCCCTTGCCATTGTCGATGACGGAATAGATATCACCGTCGGCCATATCCTTCAGCGATGCGGGATCGCGATAATCGCGCAGACTCAGCTTCATGGTCACCGCAAGTTCACCGGTGCCCTCGCCTTCTTTGCCGTGACACATCGCGCAGTCCGAGGTGTATACCTTTTTCCCGAGTGCCAGGGAAGTGGGCGTGGGCTTGACGGGATTTACTTGTTTTTGGGAGGGCGCAGGGGTCGTGGAATCGGCAGCAGGTTTAGCGTCCACCGGCTTATTGGGTTCCTGGGTGGAGGCCTGCAGTGGCAGCAGCAGAAGAGCGCACACTAAGATTTGCTTCATGGCCAACTCTCGATTCGACAGGTTGCGTCAAGGGAGTAACGGGCCCGATTGCGTTGAGTATAGTCATTCCAGACGGGCGAAAGTGTTCAGTATTGAACATGCGGCGAGCGGAAACCCGTTGAGGGGAAGAGGCAATTGGTTCGGCGTGCGCCTTGGAGCGATCGAAGGCTGCGAGCGGACATTTTATCGAAGCGCATCTCCGAGCCGTTTTTTTGTTAGAGTTGGTTTTCGTACACATTCTTGCTTGGGGGTTGCGGATGAAGAAGATTGTTACTTTAGTTGCGGCAGGAGTTTTGAGCGTGGGCGTTCTGCTGGCGGCGAAATCGCATGCGCCGAAGATGGACGCGGAGAAAATCCGGCAGCACGTGAAGTATCTTTCGAGCGATGAGCTGGAAGGACGGGGAACGGGGCAGAAGGGCGGCGACCTTGCCGCGGATTATATCGCGGCGCAATTCAAGAGCTATGGGCTGAAGCCAGCCGGAGAGAACGGAACTTACTTCCAGAGCGTGCCCCTGGTTGGCGTGAAGACTTTGTCGGAGACGAGCTTTGCGCTGGCGCCCGCGAGCGGGGAACCGGTGGTGTTGAAGAACCTGGAGGATTACGTCACCAGCAACGAATCGCAAACGGGAGTTGCGGATATTGATGCGCCCATCGTGTTTGTGGGCTATGGCATCACCGCGCCAGAATATTCCTGGGACGATTACAAAGGATACGACCTGAAAGGCAAAGTGGCGCTGCTGTTTGTGAACGAGCCGATTTCAGACGATCCCAACTTCTTCAAGGGGAAGGCGCTGACGTATTACGGGCGCTGGACGTACAAATACGAGGAGACGGCGCGGCGCGGGGCGCTGGCTACATTAATTATTCATCGCACGGACCTGGCGAGTTACGGCTGGGAAGTGGTGCGCAATTCTTGGGGCGGGGAACGGTCGTACTTGAAGTTGGAGAACACGCCGAAATTGGAAGCGGCTTCGTGGATCCAGCAGGATGTCGCGCGGAAGCTAGTAGGTATGGTGGGCCTCGACCTGGACAAATTGTTTCTGCAGGCGCAATCGCGGGAGTTCAAGCCGATCGAATTGCCGGTGCACTTGAAGGCGCACGTGGTTAGCGCACTGCGGTCGTTCACTTCGCGGAATGTGCTGGGGATGGTGGAGGGAGCCGATTACGACAAAGGAGGCGAGGCGGTTCTGTACACGGCGCACTACGATCACTTCGGAATTGATAGGAGCCTTGTGGGCGACGACATCTATCACGGCGCGGTTGACAATGGCACCGGTTGCGGTATTTTGCTGGAGCTTGCGCGGGCGTGGGCAGCGACGAAGCCTGCGCCTGCACGATCGATTCTGGTTGCTTCGGTGACGGCGGAGGAACAGGGGTTGCTGGGTTCGGAGTATCTGGGCAAGCATGCCTCGTTGCTACCGGTCGAACCGATACTGGATTTGAATTACGACGCGCTTGCGCCCATTGGGATTCCGGAAGAAGTGGAAGTCAGCGGGGCTGAACGCACGACGTTTTATCCCAGCGTGGAGAAAATCGCTGCGGAATTTGGCCTGGCGATTCGGCCGGACGCGCGGCCAGAGGCAGGGCATTACTACCGCTCGGACCATTTCAGTCTTTCGCGCGTGGGGATTCCGTCGTTCTCCATCAGTGAGGGAACGAAATTCAAGGGCCACGATCTGGCTTGGGGCGAGGCGCAGGCCAAGGAATATGTGGACCATCATTACCACAAGCCTGCGGATGTGTTTCGCGAGGATTGGAATTTTGCTGGGTTGGCGAAGATGGCGAGTTTTGGGTATGCGCTGGGACAGGCCGCGGCGCAAGGTGAGGGGATTCGTTGGTTGCCGGGGGATGAGTTTGAGAAGGCGTGGGAGAAATATCAATCGGGGGCGATTGATACTGATGCGCTGTTTGCTGGGCATCCGGAACTCAAGATTGTCCAGTTCGGGGTAATTTTGTATCCACCGCTTGCACGGCAGACACGTGTTAGTGGGACGGTCGTCGCGCATTTAACCGTGGCCAGCGACGGCAAAGTTTCGCAAGCGAGAGCTGAGGGCAATCCGCTGCTAGTGACGTCCGTTGAGGATTTTGTGAAGAAGTGGGTTTTCGCGCCTGGTGCCGAGCGCACATTTGATCTGCAATGCGATTTTGTTCTCGCCGATGAGCCGCTCACGACGCGTTGGAGAAATTCCTTCGTAGTGGGGCCACTTCACGTCCGGGTAGTTGCCTATTCGGAGACAGTTCAAACCAGTGGGCCTAGAGCACGGGGTCATTAGCGCTTCGCATTTGCACGAGCAGAATAGAGCGCGATAAGGTACAGGGCCAAGGCAACCCAGGAGAAAAGCCGCAGGACTCGCCCTGCGCTACATGGGAAGTGCGGAGCCGGAGAGGAGGGCGGAGTGCTCGCTGCGCTCGGAATCACAAGGGTGCTTTGGTGTTGCCGAGATGGGGTCGAGCGATGCTCGACCCCTACGCGCGCCGTGAGAGCAAGGACAAACCCAAGAGCACAGTCAGGAGTGACTGTGCTACAAGAAGCGCACACCCAAGAGCCGCCCGCCGCAGAAGGCGGGCCCTACACAGGCAGGAGAGAAACACGAGAAATCCGAATCGACCTCCAGAGAGGCTTCAGAGAGACCCGAATCGACGGCCGGGAAGAATTAGAGAAACCCAAGAAGAGGCTGCAGGGCTCGAAGACTCTCCCTGCGCTACAAGGCGGGAGGTCTCTGGTTCCAGGGTCACTGATAAGTGATAACTGATAACTGACTACTACTTCTCTCAGTGGGGCCAGACGCCGGCGGTGAAGGATTTTACAGTGGTGAAGCCGAGGCGTTCGTAGAGATGGACGGCGGTGTGATTTTCGGAGGTGACCGTTAGCGTTAATTCCTTGAATTTTTGGGCGCGCAGGGCGTCGGCTGCGGTGAGCATTAGGAGGCGGCCCAGGCCGTGGCCCTGGAATCCTGGCATGACGCATATTTGGGTGGTGTGGCCTACACCGGGGGAAACTTCACTGGTGAGGACTGCGGCGGTGAGGTCTTCGCTTCCGGGATGGCGGAGAACGAAGGAGGCGTTGGGGACAAACTGGCCACAGCCGGGCAGCAGAATAATGTTCTTCAGGAACTTTAGAGCGCCGTGGCGGGAGCGGTACTGATCGTTGATGTCGCCGTCCACGTGGTCGGCGTAAGCAAGATAGATGAGCTTGGCGCAGGCCTCGAAGTGGCGGTCATTCCAACGCTCCATGCGCAAACCGGAGTTGATGCTGGGAGTGGCATCCCTCTTTTTCAAAAGGTCGAAGAGCATGAACTGCCTGGTGTAGAGGCGGAAGCCTTGGTCGCGGAGGGCGTCTTCGACCGGACCGCCGAAGGGCATGAGCTGTGCTTCGATGCGCTGCAATTGAGGCAGGGCGCGCATGGAGAAGAGCATTTCATCGAGGAGACGCCGGCCGATGGGTTCCTGGTCAAAGCTAGGCGAAACGTAGAGGCCACCAATCAGGCCCTTGTGATCCTCCAGGACGTAAAACGCATAACCTGCGGCGATGCCATGTTCAAAGGCAACGCAGCCGGAGAGCGCGTGAGCGTCGAGGAAGCGCTTAATTAGATCCAAGGCGCTGCGATAGTCCCAATGGAGTTCCTCGCGCCAATGGCTGGCCTCCTCAAGAAGAAGGGGCTCGATCTGGCGCACGGTTGTCTGGCGAAGGTCGACGATGTTCATGAAATGGTTGGCAGGGAGTCCCCCGGTCCAATTGCCATGATATCCGATTCGGTGCCAGTGCCGCCAAATAGGAAGCCCCGGACCGATACGAATCGGGCACATGGGGGTTAGATGGAGAAGTAGGGGCGGGAAGCGCATGCTAGGATTCGATTGAAGCCTGACAATGGCTGAATAACGGAAAAGAGGAAGCCGCCAGCGGTTCGGCCCAATAACCCAAACCCCATGTCGATCCTGTATGATTTGCGGTACCCCACACGTTGGTACATGAAACTGTTGACGGTGATCCTGGCGCTGGTGTTTTTTGCGCTGATCGCGACCGTGGTGATTTCCGGCGTATTGATCTATTGGATTGTGAAACCGCAGCGCACCAGCTCCGAGATCAACATGGAGAGTTTTCCGGGGCGGCCGGATGAAGTGGACTTCACGGTAAGCGGGCAGGGCACCCGCAAGGGGTGGTTCTTCCCCGGATTGCGTGGCGCGCCGACGATCGTGCTGCTGCACGGCTATCAATCGAGCCGGGG
This sequence comes from Candidatus Acidiferrales bacterium, assembly GCA_963702915.1. GTDB lineage: Bacteria > Acidobacteriota > Terriglobia > Acidiferrales > UBA7541 > Acidiferrum. The sequence continues at coordinate 1,650,484 of OY969770.1, read as the reverse complement.
CGAATTGCTTACGCTGGTTTCGACGCTGCAAGATCACCAGTACAACGCATTCGTCTTTGATTTTGCGGCGCATGGCGCGAATGACGGCTTGACCACGTTCGGCTATCGTGAATCGGACGAAGTGCGCGCCGCAATTGATACCCTGGCTTCACGCAATGACGTGGACCCCACGCGATTTGGCTTGTGGGGCTACAACCTGGGCGCATATTCCGCACTGCGCGAAGCGGAAAAGGATAACCGCGTACGCGCGCTGGCGCTGGATTCCGTTTACGACGTCCCAAAACAGATGGTGAAGATTGGCGTGGAGAAGACCGGCGTGGGCGGGTTCCCGTTGATGGTGCGGTCCGCGCAAACGAGTTTTGAATGGCTGAACTATAAGTATAAGAGTGACCCACCGTTGTCCAAGAGCCTGAAGAAGCTTTCGGGCGTGCCGATCCTGTTTATTGGGGCGGCGGATGATCCGGAGCTTGCCGGAATTACGCGAGAGATGTTTTTGAAGGCGGCCGAGCCGCGCGAAATGGCGATTATCGCGCACGGGAATTTTGTGAATTTGCCGGATGACGAGAAGCGGATGTACGAGAATCGCATCGTGACGTTCTTCCTATTGCGGCTTCCCATTACCAACATCGAGCCGGAGCCCGTGAAGCCCGCCCCTAAGGTTGTGGTCCCGAAGAGTCTTCCTGTCGAGCCGATGGCTCATTAGTTTTGGCGGTGGATTTTGTAAACGAACCAACCGCTTTTCTCCAGTTCGATCGGAGCGGTTGAGCAAGTCCACGGCGATCGCACGAAGTTCTTGCAGTCTCTGGAATTCCGAAGAAGATAGCCTTCCTTCGGACGATCTTCATCCCATGCCTGAATTTCTTGATGCAGGTAGAAGCTGAGGCTGAATTGCTGGCCGCGTCGCATAGCGGTTACATAAGTCCGCTCAAGCGGAATATTGGTGGCGAGCAATTCACGGGCAAAGGTTTTGCCGGAAGGATCATAACGCAGAAATAGTGGGGCCAAATGGTTGAAGGACAAAAGGATCGCGAATATCGGAATGACGCAGAGTGGAGCTAAGGAAAAAGGTCGCTGCGTAGATGGGGCGCGCACCTCAGGGGCTAAAGCCCCAGAATGTTCAGAGCTATTCGGCACGGCTGAAGCCGTGCCCTTCTCAAAGCCCCGTATCACGGGCCAATTGGAAGAGAGGAAGAGATTTGCGAGACCGAAGAGGAGCAGGACCCAACCCGCTCCCGTGGCTGCATTAGCAGTAAATCGCGCGGCGCCAAACGGAAAAAGCCAGAGCACTGCCGCCGCAACTACAGAAGCAATGAAGCCTCCCAACATCAGTAAGCGAAAGGTCCTCTCTGCTAACGGGACCAGGCTCACGTAGGCCCTGGAGAGGAGCAGGGTGATGGCGGGGACGGCGGGGAGGATGTAGCCGGGGAGCTTGGATTTGGAGATGGAGAAGAATACGAGGCAGAAGACGGCCCAGCAAAGGGCGAGGAGGGTGGCGTCGGAAGGGCGTTGCTTCGGCCAGGCGCGGAAAGCTCCAAAGAAGGTGGACCAGAGGAGAGCCAGAGTCCAAGGGATAAAAGCGATCAGCAAGATGGGGACGTAAAACCAGAAGGGCTGGATGTGCTGGAATTCAGGAGTAAGGTAGCGCTTGAAATTGTGTTCGATGATGAAGACGCGGAAGAAATCAGGATTGCGGCGAGAACACAAGATGTACCAGGGGAGCGCGGTGAGACAGAAGCTGGCAATGGCTGCGGGATGAAGGCAGCGGAAAGCATCGCGCCAACGCTTGGTGAATGCAGCCCACAACAGGACGCCGCCGCCGGAAAGAACGATGGCGGCGGGGCCCTTCGCCAGCATGGCGAGGCCGAGGAAAAAGCCGAAGAAAATCAGAGCTAACCACGGCGTTTGCCGAGTGGGCGGCGATTGTGGATCGCGCGTGAGGCCGAGAATCATAGCAGCGAAGACCATTGCGATGGTGAGCGCAGCGGCGAAGGGCATGTCCGTGGCTGCGGCGTGGGAAAAGCCGATCATGCCGACGGTTGTGGGAAGAAGTAGGAGCAGCCAGCGCGCGGTCCACGCGCCGTAAATGCGCCACGCGAGCCAGGCCATAGCGAGCGTTGCCATGAGGGCGGCGAAGGCGCAGGGGAGGCGGGCGGAGATTTCGCTTACACCGAAAAGTTTGAAACTAAGGGCGGCGCCCCAATAATAAAGGACGGGCTTCTCAAACCACGGCTTGCCATAGAGGCGCGGCGTGACCCAGTCGCCGGATTCAACCATGTCGCGGGCGATCCAGGCGTAGCGCGGCTCGTCTGGGCCGACGAGGCCGATGGCGCCGAGATTGTGGAAGTAGCAGAGATAGAGCGTGGCGAGGATTAGTATTAGCCAGAAGAGGCGCGCTGGCGTGGAGAGAGAATCGCCGATTAAGGCAGGGTTGTCAGTTTGCGTCACGGATTGTTGGCTCTAAAATCAAGCAAGTTGCTGTAAAAGCGAGAGAAGACTTTCTTCAGGGGCTAAAGCCCATTCGTTTGCGGTACTTTACGCCGGGGCTGAAGCCCCAGCCTCCTAAAGAGCCCAGGCACCTAAAGAGAAAGTCAACTACAGTTGCTTGCTAAGTGTATCTTGGAATGGCGGAGTTCGGTCATACTGGCGCGAAAGGATGGGACGACACTCAGGGCAGATGAAGGAATGGTTGCAATATGCGGTGGCGTGGAGCTTGCTGAAGATGCTGAGCATCCTGCCGCGGCCCATCGCACGAAGCCTTGCGGCGGTGGTTGCGGGGCTGCTGCTACTGGCAATGCCGAAGCTGCGAAAGACGGCGGAGTTGAATTTGAGGCTGGCGTTTCCGGAATGGACGGACGCACAGCGCCGCGACGTGATGCGCAAGATGTCTCGAAATTTGGGTTGGATGGCCGCGGAGTTTGCACGGTTTCCCAAGTACACGCGAGAGAATATCGAGCGGGTGGTAATCCTCGATGGACATGAGAATTTTCTGGCGGCACAAAGCCGCGGGAAAGGGGTGCTGTACCTGACGGGGCACATTGGCGCGTGGGAGCTTTCTTCATTTGCGCATGGATTGTACGGATTCCCGCTGCATTACATGGCGCGTCCGCTGGACAATGAGCGGCTGGATCGTATGGTGAATTACTACCGCGGGCTCTCGGGAAACCAGCCGATCTTCAAGAATGAATCGGCGCGTGTGATGCTGAAGGTGCTGAGGGAGGCGGGAACGATTGGAATATTGGCGGACCAGAACACCATGCCGGATGAAGGAGTATACGTGGATTTTTTGGGCACGCCGGCATGTACGACAACCGGAATTGCGCGCGTGGCGCTGCACACGGACGCAGCAGTGGTGCCGGGCTACGCGTATTGGGACGAAAACATTCGCAAATACCGGTTGCGCTTTGAGCCGTCGATAGAGTTGGTACGCACGGGGGATATGGAGCGAGATGTAGTTGAGAATACACAGCGGTTTACGAAGGTGATTGAAAAGATTATCCGGAAGTATCCGGATCAGTGGGTGTGGGTGCATGCGCGGTGGAAGAACCGGCCGAAGGGCGAGTTGCCGCTGTACGATTTTTTGTGAGGAAGGAATGGAACGAGCGCTGAGGTGACTGAGGAATAGAGGAGAAGCGGGCGATGAAACGTACAGCGAAGGATGTGGCGCAAGCTATTGGGGCGAAGGTGGAAGGTGACGCTGCGTTGGAATTGAGTGGAGTGGCTGCGCCGGAGCGCGCCGGGTCGCACGATTTGATCTACGTTGAGATGGCGAAACATGCGGAGCGAGCGGTGGCTTCGCAGGCGGCTTGCGTGGTGGCGGGGGAGGGAATCACCTTGCCGGGGAAGACTGTGCTGCGGAGCGCGCAAGCCAAAGTGGCATTTGCGAAGGCGGCGGCGCTACTTTTGGAGCGTCGGCCGATTGCGAGCGGGATTCACCCCACGGCGATTGTTGCGCCATTGGCGCGTGTTGGAACAAACGTGGGCCTCGGAGCGTATGCCGTAATAGGCGAGGACGCACACATTGGGGAGGGCACGCAGATTGGGGCGCATTGTGTGATTGGCGCGGGATGCTGGATTGGCGAGAATTGCCGGTTGCACCCGCACGTGACGCTTTACGCAGGCGTGCGGTTGGGCAGCCGGGTGGAAATTCACTCGGGTGCGGTTGTGGGTGCCGACGGGTTCGGATATGCGTTCGACGGGGAAAGATACTGGAAGTTTCCGCAGGCAGGCATCGTGGAGGTTGCCGACGACGTGGAGATTGGAGCGAATACAACGGTGGACCGCGGCTCGCTGGACGACACGCGAATCGGCGAAGGCGTGAAGTTGGACAACCTTGTGCACGTGGGGCACAACGTCCAGATTGGCGCGCACACCGTCATCGCGGCGCAGACAGGCATTTCGGGTTCATGCAAGTTGGGGCATCACGTAGTGTGTGGCGGGCAGGTGGGAATGGGGGAACACTGCACGCTAGAAGATCGCGTGATCGCTGGCGGACAGTCGGGGATTCTGAATGGGAAGACGATTTGGAGCGGGGAAACGGTTTGGGGAACGCCAGCGCGGCCGCTGGAGAAGTTCAAGGAGCAGTATGCATGGTTCGCGCGGCTTCCGGAATTGGCGGAACGGGTGAAGAAGTTGGAGGCGGAGCGGAAGGGGTAGGGACAACGGGGGCCTCGTTTTTGGATTGTGCGCTGGGATGGAATCGAGGAGCTGATCCCTCCACTGCGGACCGCAAAAGACGCGGTCCTCCGGTCGGGATGACAATTCTCTTTGATAGGGCGCGGTCCTCCGGTCCCTTCGAAGCTCAGGGCAGGCGGCATGATAATTACTGTGGATAGGGCGACGATCAGAGTATGAGGGCAGCAATGGGGATGGGGTGGCGATGGGATCGGTTGGAGATGCAACTGGGATGCGGTGGCGGGTGATTGTTGTGGGTGGGCATGCGCGCAACATCGGCAAAACACAATTGGTGTGCGACATCATCAAGGCGTTTCCGAAGACGCTGTGGATCGCGGGGAAGATCACGCAGCATGGCCACGTACTGGGCGCGGGGCACGGCGAGGATTGCGGTTCTGAGCCGACCGAACATACCTGCGCGCTGGATTGGGAGACGCGGACGGATACAGGTACGGACAGCGCCAGGTTCCTGGCCGCGGGGGCAAAACGATCTTTTTGGATGCGAACGAAAGAAGGGCACTTGGCGGAAGGGTTGGCGCTGCTGCGGGAGGAGTTGCGGGAAGAGGCAATGGATAAAGCGGAGCAAGATAACGCGGCGTTGATTGTGGAGAGCAATTCGCTGCTGCAGTTCGTAAAACCATCGCTGTACTTCACCGTGATTGACCCGTTACGGGAGGACTTCAAGGAATCGGCGCAAGTGGCGCTGGAAGGGGCGCACGCCCTGGTATTGAGAGCAGAAACGCCAGAGGAGGGCTCGCCAGCTCCGCTGTGGATGCGATTGCCCGCCAGGTTGCTGCAGGAGAAGCCCTCGGTCCTGCAAAGGGAAGGCGAAAGTTTGCCTGAACCTTTAGAGGCCTTGGTACATCGAATTTTAGAAGGACCGCCAGGGGTGGAGTTGTGACCTGTGCGACAACTTAGGGTTTGGGGGGCAGCATCTTAATCGTTGACCGATTTTCTATAGGTAGAGATAATGGAGAGGACATGCTCCAGGGTAGGGTTTTTATACTGTCGCTAATCGGAAGTGCAAGGCAATAGGGGAGTTAGCTGAGTAACTGTTCGTGGCTCAGGTAGATTGCTGGGATTTTGCTCTAGGGGAAACCGAACGATGGGCTCGTATGTTCGATTGGGGGAAGAGTTACCGGTCGCGCCGGCGCCGTCACCGTGGCGTCGGGAAAATTGGGCGGAACAGGTAGAAAAGGCCGTTGAGAGCGGCACGGAATATCTCCTATCCATTCAATCCGAGGAAGGGTATTGGCACGGGGAGTTGGAAGCCGATACCACCCTGGAATCCGACTACATCTATTATCTGCATGTGCTTGGCAAGGCGGACCCGGAGCGGATCGCCAAGCTGGCTAACTATGTGCGACGGAAACAGTTGCCCGATGGCGGCTGGCCGATCTATCCGGGAGGCTGCTCGGAGCTCAACGCCACTTCCAAAGCCTATTTTGCGCTGAAGCTGGCGGGAGATTCCCCGGACGATGAGCACATGGTGAAGGCGCGCGCCATGGTGCACGGCCTGGGCGGGCTGGAACTGACGAATTCGTATGTACGGTTTTACCTGGCGCTGGTTGGCGCGGTGGGTTGGGAGCTTGTGCCGGCGATTCCGCCGGAGCTGATGCTCCTGCCGAGCTGGTTCTACTTTAATATTTACGAGATGTCTTCCTGGACGCGGGGGATTGTGATTCCCATGGCGATATTGTCCACATTGCGTCCGGAATTCCGCTTGCCGGAGCACGCGCGCGTGGATGAACTGTTCAAGGACCCCACGCAGAAGACAGCCGCTTTTAACTGGAGCAAGCAGCTTCTTTCGTGGAAGAACCTTTTCCTGGCGCTGGACCGCGGGCTGAAGCTGTATGAGAAATTTCCCTGGAAACCGCTGCGGCAGAAGGCCATCAAGGAAGCCAAGGAATGGATGCTGGAGCACATGGAGCGGACGGAGGGGCTCGCGGCGATCTATCCCTCGATGATGAACTCGATCTTTGCGCTGATGGCATTGGGGCATGGGCCGGAAGATCCTCTTACCTGGCGCGAGATCAAGGAATTTTCGCGATTTGAAATTGAAGACGGCGACACCATCCGGCTACAGCCGTGCGTTTCTCCGGTTTGGGACACGTGCATTGCCATGGTCGCCCTGGAAGAAGCGGGTTTGCCCGCGGATCATCCGGCGCTGGTGAAGGCGGCGGAATGGACGCTGACGAAGCAGGTGCTGGGCAAAGGGGATTGGCAGATCAAGAACAAGGATGCCGAGCCGGGCGGCTGGGCTTTCGAGTTCCGCAATGACTTTTATCCCGATGTGGACGACACCGCGTTTGTGTTGATGGCGCTGCAGCGGGTGAAATTTCCCGACGAACAACGCATGGAAGGCGCGATGCGGCTCGGGATTCAGTGGCTGCTGAGCATGCAGAACCGCGATGGCGGGTGGGGCGCGTTTGATCGCGACAACAACCGGCAGATCCTGTGCAACATACCGTTCGCGGACCACAACGCGATGATCGATCCATCCACGGCGGATGTGACCGCGCGCGTGGTGGAATGCCTGGGGCGGTTTGGATGGCCCGGCGATCACCCAGTGATTCAGAAGGCCGTGCAGTTCCTGATGAAGGATCAAAGCACCGACGGATCCTGGTTCGGGCGCTGGGGCGTGAACTATGTGTACGGCACGAGCGGCGTTTTGCGCGCGATGGAGACGGTGTCGTTGACGGCGCAGGATTATTGCGCGCGCGCAGTTTCCTGGCTGCGGCAGGTGCAAAAGGTCGACGGAAGCTTCGGCGAGTCTCTGCACAGCTATGAAATGGTCTCGACCAAAGGGCAGGGGAACAGCACACCATCGCAGACGGCCTGGGGATTAATCGGGCTGCTGGCGGGTTCGGACCCGAACGATCCGGCGATTACGCGCGCGGCCGAGTATCTGGTGCGGCAGCAGAACGACAATGGATCGTGGTGTGAAGAGGATTTCACCGGGACGGGCTTCCCGGGGGTTTTTTATTTGAAGTACCACCTCTACAAGAATTCATTTCCGGTGTATGCGCTGGCGCGTTACCGGAATCAAGCCAGCCGGGCGCAGGAATACTGCGCTGTTACATTTGATCCAAGCGATTTTCGTTTGCGCAGCGGGATTTATTCCGCCCGGGCGCGCAGCGCATCCTAAGCGATACAATGCGGTACCCCTTCCGCCTGCTTTTCGATTCCGCCAAACATCTCGCAACGCACCAATTGCGCGGCGACCGGAAATTTGCCGTCGTGCTGAGCCTGGACCCGCTGGGAGGCTGTTTGGACACGTGCGGCGGAGAGAATTGCGGCAAGGAAGAGGCGGCCGCGACGCGCCGGGAACCGCTTAGCGTGCCGCAATGCCTGGCGGCGATGGAGGAGTGCGATACGCCTGTGGTGGCGATCTGCGGCGGCGAACCGCTGGAATATGCGGAAATTGCGGCGCTGACGCGGGCGATTCTCGACCACGGCAAGCATCTTTTCCTGTGCACGGACGGCACGCTGATACGGCGCCGCTTGCACATGATCCCGCCGGTAACCAATTTTTTCTGGAACGTGAAACTGGATGGCACGGAAACCGTGCACGATGCACGCGCGGCGAAGCCGGGGCAATTTGCGGAAGCGCTGGATGGCGTGAAAGCGGCGAAGAATGCGGGCTTTCTTCTGGTAGTGACTTCGACTGTGTATCCGGACAGCGATGTGAGGGACCTGGCCGCGCTGTATGCGAAGCTGCATGGGATGCACGTGGATGGCTATATGCTTGAGCCCGTGTATCTGCGGGGGAAAATTTGCCGAGATGGGAGCGCGAAATTTCGCGCCGCGATGCAGCAGCGGTTCCGGGAAATCAGCGAGGCCCTGGGCTCTTACAATCTGCTCATTTCGCCGGCGTACCTGGAATATTTGCGCGGCGAACGAGAACTGGATTGCAGCGTGTGGGGGAGCCCAGTGTATGGGCCAGGGGGCTGGTCGGGTCCCTGTTATCATCTGAATTATAGCTTTGAGAAGACTTACAAGGCGCTCCTGGAGAACACGCTGTGGGAGAATTTTGGACGGGGGATGAATCCGCGTTGTGAAGTATGTTCGTGCCACGCCGGCTTTGAAACGGCGGCGCTGCTGGGAATGAATCGCAGGCTTGGAGACATCTGGAAGATGCTGGCCTGGCAATTCGGGGGCGGATTGGGCGAGAAGCGGGAAAGCGTGCAAGAGCCATGACAACACTAGTGACGGGGGCAGCGGGATTTCTGGGCAGTCATGTGACGCGACAATTGGTGGCGCGCGGAGAAGAAGTGCGCGTGCTGGTGCGGGCTTCGAGCAGTAACCGCGCGATCAGCGATCTGCCCCTGGAATATGTGACGGGAGATTTGCGCGACGCGGCTTCGCTGGAACGCGCGATGAGCGGGGTGAAGCGCGTGTTTCACGTGGCGGCGGATTATCGCTTGTGGGCGAAGAGGCCACAGGACATCTACGATTCGAACGTGGGTGGCACGAAGAATTTGCTGGCCGCCGCGAAGAAGGCGGGCATCGAGCAACTGATTTATACCAGCACTGTGGCGACGATTGCCGTGGAGGGGCCGGAGCTGCCGAATGAATCCACGCAAACCAAACTTGAACAAATGATCGGGCATTACAAGCGATCGAAATGGATGGCAGAGCGGGAAGCGTTGCAGGCGGCGAAGGAAGGTTTGCCGGTGATTGTGGCGATGCCGACAACGCCGGTGGGGCCATGGGACTGGAAGCCTACTCCCACTGGCAAAATAATTCTGGATTTTCTGAATGGCAAGATGCCAGGGTACGTGGACACGGGACTGAATTTTGTGGGAGTGGAAGAGTGCGCTGCCGGGCACCTGTTGGTTTCGGAGAAGGGAAAGATTGGAGAGCGGTATTTGCTGGGCGCGGAGAATTTGACGCTGAAGGAAATGCTGGACACTCTGGCGAGGATAACGGGTTTGCCGGCACCGGGGATGAAAATTCCGCACGGGCTGGCGCTGGGTGTAGCTTACGTGGGGAGCGCGTTTTCGAGATTGCTTGGGAAAGAACCGGGGATTCCCGTGGAAGGCGTGAAGATTTCAAGGCACAAGATGTTTGTGGATGCTTCGCGGGCGCGGCGAGAACTGGGATTTCAGCCGGGGCCGGTGGGAGCGGCGTTGGAGCGGGCGGTGCGGTGGTATCAGGCGAATGGGTATGTGCGGGCGGGGAGGGTGAAGAAGATGAGGTTGGCGGCGGCGTTAGGGATGAAGGAAGTAATGGAAGGGAATGAGGTAAAGGAAGTAAAGGAAACAACGAAGTAAAGAAGTAACGAAGCAAGGAAAAGCGGATGAGGATGCTGGTTCAGATTGTGGCTGAGTGGAAAGGGATAGCGGATAGCAGCGATCAGATATCAGGAAGCAAGAGAGCGAAATCTGAATTGGTTGCGGACATGGGGTCCAGCAGTGCTGGACCCCTACATGAGCGAAGATGAGGGTGTTGGTGACATTTGCGGTGGAAGCGGAGTTTGCGCCGTGGCGGAGGCGCCACGCATTCAGGCTCAAGGAAGGTGTTCATAGGAGCCGCGCTGGAGGCTCGGATGTGTGGTACAGCAACCGGATTGACGACTTGACGCTGGATGTCTATTTAACCGGAGTTGGTTGGAAAGGCAGGAGGGAGTTTTTGTCGACGTTGCTGAAAGAGAAGCCCGACTTGTGCATTAGTTCGGGATTGGCGGGTGGGTTGAGGCCGGAGTTGAAGAGTGGAGAAATTGTAGTGGCGCGTGAAGCATTTTTGGTGGATGGAGGGAAGAGATTCAAGAGCCGCCCACTTCTCGTCCATCTGGCAGAGGAAACGGGTGCGACTCCGGTTAATCTCTTCCTTACAAACCCGCAAATGGTTTGCAGGGCGCAGTCGAAGAAATCCATGGGCGAATTAGGGGATGTGGTGGAGATGGAAAGCTTTCATGTCTTAGCGCGGGCAAAAGAACTGCAAGTGCCTGCCGTTGCGGTTCGAGCGATCAGTGACACCGTAGAAGAGGAAATTCCAATGGATTTCGGCTGGTCCATCGGCGGTGACGGACGTCTGAGCTACGGGAAGCTGTTGCTGCAGGTTGCAAGGCGTCCCTTCAAAATTCCCGCCATGATCAATTTTGGGAAGCGAAGCGAAAAAGCTGCCCAAAAGCTGGCAGATTATCTGGATAAGTATATTGCGGCCGCCCGGCGACGTTTTCTCGATTGGGGCCTGGAAGCGGAAGAAGAGGCGGCGGCGCGATGAGCGGGAAGGGGATGGTGGTGGAGCAGGTGAGAACGCTGGGGCCGATACCGAGGACAATGCGGGCGGGAGTGTTTCGGGAGAAGGGCGTGGTGCGGGTGGAGGAGGTGGCGGTGCCGGAGGTGCGGGACGGCGAAGTGCTCATCAAGGTGGCGGCTTGCGGGGTGTGCGGGACGGATATCAAGAAGATTTTTCAGCGTTACGTGGAGCCGCCGCAGATTCTGGGGCATGAGCTGGCAGGGACTGTTGTGGCGCTGGGGCAGGGCGTGACCACGTGGAAATTGGGCGACCGCGTGATGAGTTTCCATCACGTTCCGTGCGGCGCGTGTTTTTACTGCAAGAACCGGCTTTTTTCGCAATGCAAACAGTACAAAACCACAGGGCTGACGGGCGGGTTCACGCCAAATGGCGGAGGATTTGGCGAGTACGTGAAAGCGATGCCATGGGTGGCGGAGCGCGGGATTGTGGCGTTGCCGGAGGATGTAACGTTTGAGGAGGCTACGTTCATCGAACCAATTAACACCATCGTGAAGGCAGTGCAGAAGGCTCGAGTCACAGCGGGTGAAACGGTGCTGATCGTGGGGTGCGGCCCCATCGGGCTGCAGCTTCTGATGGTTGCTAAATATGAGGGAGCGCGGATCTTTACGAGCGACCCGATGAAGACGCGGAGAGAGAAAAGCATAAAGTTGGGAGCGCTTGAGTCTTTTGACCCCATAAGTGGTAAGCTTGTGGAAGAGTTGCAAGCCCGCACCGAAGGACGGGGGGCAGACGCGGTTCTGGTGGCAGTGGCGCACCCGGCCGTGGTTGTCGATGCGCTGGCGGCGGCGCGACCCGGTGGGCGGGTGCTCCTGTTTGCCGCAAACGACCCTGTTACAAAGATTGAGTTTCCTGCCGCGGCAGTGGGGATTGACGAGAAAGAAATACTGGGCAGCTATAGCGCGGCTGTGGACATCCAAGAAAGTGCGGCAGCACTGGTGTTGGGAAAGAAACTGCCGGTGATGGAAATCGTCACACACCGGTTCCCGCTAGGTAGAATCCAAGAGGGCTTGGAACTGGCGGCAAGGCCAACGGAGAAATCGCTGAAGGTCCTAATCACGCACCAATGAGAGCAGCGTCCACAAGAAAAAGCGAACTGGGGATCGAGGAAGTGCTGGCCCCAACGAAGATACTCGTACCGTCAAAAATGACCGCGGCGGTGCTATACGGCAGCGAGGATTTGCGCATCGAGCAAATCGATGTGCCCACGCTGTCCGCAGAAGAAGTGCTGCTGCGGGTGCGCCTGGCTTTGACCGATGGCACCGACCTGAAAGTCTGGAAGCGCGGCTACCACGCGAAGATGATTCAACCACCGGCGGTGTTCGGCCATGAAGTGGTGGGCGAGATTGTGGCCATGGGCAAGCGTGTGGACGCCAAGTGGCGCCTGGGCGTGCGCGTGATTGCCGCCAACTCCGCGCCATGCTTCCGCTGCTACCACTGCCGGCGCGGGCAGGAAAATCTTTGCGACGATCTGCTGTTCAATAACGGCGCTTATGCGGAATACATGCGCATTCCGGGACGCATCGTGCGGGAGAACATGCTGGAAGTGCCGTATTCCGTGGACGACCACAGCGCGGCGCTGGTGGAACCACTGGCGTGCGTTTTGCGCGGCATCCATGAGATGGAAGTGCGCACAGGCGACACGGGCGTGGTGATTGGCTGCGGTCCGATCGGATTGAAATTTGTGCGTATGCTTTCGCGGCGCGGTGTACACGTGATTGCGCTGGCGCGGCGCGAGGCTCCCCTGCAAGTGGCGCGGAAGTTGGGCGCGGCCGTGACCATCAACGTGACGGAAGTGCCTGACGTGGTTGCCGCGGTAAAGGCGCATACGGACGAGCAGCGCGGGCCGGATTGCGTTGTGGAAGCCGCGGGGAATCCCGCGACCTGGCGGCAGGCGCTGGCGATGGTGCGGCGTGGCGGAGTGGTGAATTTCTTCAGCGGGCTGCCGACGGATACGCGCGTGGAAATTGCGCCGGCGGCGATTCACTATTCAGAGATCAAGATCATTTCAACGTTCCACCACACGCCGCGATTTATCCGGGAAGCGATGGAAGCGATCCGGCGCGGGGAAATATCGGCACAGGATTTTGTCACAGAGGAAATCAGCCTGGAAGATTTGCCGCAGGCGTTCGAGCGGATGAAGGCGGGCAGCGGAGAGATCAAGCTGGCCGTGCGGCCGTAGTGGCGTGAATTGTGAAGCGTGACTAGTGACTCGTGAAATCCGGACCTTCGATTGGTTTAGCCCACTTTGATCCCGTGAATGAGGAAGTACTTCGCTGATGCTGCGTCCCGGCGAACTTGAAATCGTTGCAAAACTGCCCGCGAATGGCTGCGCGCTTGATGTAGCGCAAGCGTATACGCGGTGGCTGGCGACGCACCACTACGAGAACTTTAATGTTGCATCGTGGCTCCTGCCGAAAGAATTGCACCAGCATTTCTATAATTTGTATGCGTACTGCCGGTGGGCAGACGATCTGGGCGACGAAATCCCGGAAAAAGAGCGGGCGCTGGAATTGCTGGATTGGTGGGAACGAGAATTGAGTGCGTGTTACGAGGGCAGGCCGTCGCATCCCGTGTTTGTGGCGCTGCACGAAACCGTGGTGGCCAAAAATGTTCCGAAGCAGCCGTTCGCAGATTTGCTGAAGGCGTTCCGGCAGGACCAGATGGTGAAGCGCTACGGAACGTGGGAAGCCGTGTTGGATTATTGCGTGTACTCGGCAAACCCGGTGGGACGGCTAGTGCTGTATTTGTGCGGCTACCGGGATGAACAGCGGCAGAAGCTTTCCGATGCGACGTGTACGGCTCTGCAACTGGCGAATTTCTGGCAGGATGTTTCGCGGGATTTGGAGAAGGGGCGAATTTATGTACCGCTGGACTTGGCGGCAGCGCATGGGGTCAGCGAGAGCGACATTGTTGGCAGAAAGTTCAGTAAACGGTATGTGGCGCTGACGAAGGAGCTAATTGCTCGGACAAGGGAATTGTTTGAAGAGGGGCTGCCGCTGTCGAAAAAAGTGCAAGGCAAATTGAGCGTGGATTTGGAAATGTTCAGCCGCGGCGGGCTAGCGGTGCTGGATGCAATAGAGAAGATGGGGTACGACACGCTGAACCAGCGGCCGAAAGTGAGCAAGGGAAAGCAAGTGAGGCTGCTGGGACGGACAATTGTGGCGCAGGTGTTCGAGCGAGGAAGCGAGAATCGCAGAGGAGGGTTCCCACGCGAGGGCGCGCAGTTTTTGGTCACGGAAGGGACTCCGCAGGAGATTACCGCATCGTATGCGAAGTGCCATGCCATTGCGCGGGCCGCGCACAGCAATTTTTATCCAGCGTTTTTCCTGCTGCCGAAAGAGAAGCGCGACGGAATCGTGGCGTTGTACGCGTTCATGCGGCTGATTGATGATGTTTCGGACGAAAGCGCGAACCTGGCGGAAAAGCAGCGAGGGCTGGCGACGTGGCGAACAGCGCTGGATCAGGCGATTACCGGTCAATCGCAAGTGTTCGATGGGAATGCAGCGATGGAGTCTCCGGCTTCGGCACTGCCGGGAGCGGATCAGGTTCTGCCAGCGCTGGTGGATACGATTGCGCGCTACAACATGCCTTCTCGCTATTTGCATGACCTGATTTCAGGCGCGGAGATGGATTTAACGATTCAGGCGTATCCCTCGTTCGAGCGGCTGAAGGAATATTGCTACCGCGTGGCGGGAACTGTTGGATTGACGTGCACCCATATTTTTGGATTTCGCGATCCAAAAGCGCTGGAGCTTTCGGAGAAACTCGGGCTGGCATTTCAGCTCACGAATATTATTCGGGATGTGCGGGAAGATTACATCTTGGGCCGGGTCTATTTGCCGGACGAGGATTTGGCGCGCTACGGCGTGGCGAAAGCGGACTTTGGCAGAAACGAGGCCACGCTGGGTGTGCATGAGTTGTTGCGCTTTGAGGCGGAGCGGGCGTGGAAGCTGTATGAGGAAGGCGCGGGGCTTCTCGGTTTGATTGACGAGGACAGCCGGCGGACGTTTTGGCTGCTGGCACACACGTACAGCGCGCTGCTGGCGCGAATTGAAGCGGTGGACTTTGCGGTTTTTGGGGAGCGCGTGCGGCTGCCCAAATCGGAAAAGCTGAAATTGATTGCCAAGGCGCGATTCGGGCGTCCAACGGAAGAGAACATACTTGCAAAGCGCGATCGTGATCGGCGGGGGATTGGCCGGGCTGTCGGCGGGCATCGCGCTGGCTGAAGCGGGCTGGCGTGTAAGACTGTTCGAGCAGCGACCATTTCTGGGCGGCCGGGCAACGTCGTACGTGTTGCCCGACGGCGAGCACGTGGACAATTGCCAGCACGTGACGTTGAGGTGCTGCACGAACCTGGAAGATTTCTACCGGCGGGTTGGTTCCGCGGACAAGATCAGATTTTTTGACCGGCTATTGTTTCAGGATCCGCAGGGGCACACTGGCGTGATGCAGGCTGGATTGCTTCCTGCGCCGTTCCACATGCTGGGTTCGTTCGCGACATTCGCGCCGCTGACGCTGGCGGATAAATATTCCATCGGGCGGGCGATGATGGATATTCTGCGCAGCAAGGGCAAGCCCGTTGATCTTGAGGAAACGGGCGGAATCTCGATGCTGGAATGGCTAACGCGACGCAAGCAGACGGCGGGCGCGATTGAGCGGTTCTGGCGAGTTGTACTGGTGAGCGCGCTGGATGAGGAACTGGACCGTACCGATGCGCGCTATGGTGTGGACGTTTTCTGGAAGGGATTTCTCTGCAATCGCAGCGGGTATCGGATGGGGGTTCCGGGAGTGCCGCTAGCGAAGCTGTACGATGGATGCAAGGCGGAAATCGAGCGGCGGGGAGGGGAAGTGAACTTGCGAGCGCCGCTGCGTGCGATTCAGGTGGTGAATGGTGCGGTGAGCGATGTGGAATTCGACGGCGGACGCCAGGAAACTGCCGATGCGTATGTTTTTGCATTGCCACATGAAGCGCTTATGGAACTTTTGCCCAAGGAGGGCAAAGAACTTGAACGCCTGCTCGCGAATCTGGAGCATATTCGGGTTTCACCGATCACTGGAGTGCATTTCTGGTTCGATCGCGAGGTGATGCGCGAGCCGTTTGTCACGCTGTTGGAGACGACGACGCAATGGATTTTCAACAAGACGGCTCTTTATGGCGGGGCGAATGGCGCGTCCAATGAAACGGGGCAATATCTGCAGTTGGTGATCAGCGCATCCTATGATTTATTGCAGAAGCCGCGGCAGGAGATCATTGATGTTTGCCTGGCGGAGGTGCGACAGGCACTGCCCGCTGCGCGTAATGCGTTATTAATAAAAGCGACGGTGATCAAGGAAGCCGCGGCCACATTTTCGCCGCAACCTGGCGTGGACAAATGGCGTCCAAAGCAAGAGACCTCCATTCGGGGTATGTATCTGGCAGGAGATTGGACGGCGACGGGCTGGCCCGCGACGATGGAAGGCGCGGTGCGCAGCGGGTACCTGGCTGCCGAGGCGGTGCTACGAACAGCGGGAACGCCGAAGACGTTTGTGCAGGCGGATTTGCCGCCCGATGGATTGGTGAAGTGGTTTGCCTAGGGCGAGAGAGTGGCAGAGTCACATTGCAGAAACGCACCGATGAAGCGCTCGCGGATAGTGAACTCCCCGCATGCCTGGTCTAGCGCTTGGTAAGCTTCGCAATTTGCTTTCTTGAAGTTGTCGTAGGCGTGTTGGGAGTCCCAAAGGTCCATGGTGAAGTAAATTCGCGGGCGGGAGGTATCCTTTAGGAGATAGGTCGTCCGGTAATGCGGGTCGAGTCGAAAGAGGCGGGCCCAGTCGCCCTGGGTGCCATAGGCGTTTTCAAACACCGGCTCGCTTCCCGGCTTGACTTCGAACTCCCATAGGATTACAAACATAGATGTCCCATCTTCTGCCCTCGCTGTGCGGCATCCCAGGATAACTTCAAACGGGGAAGACAGGTGTGCCGGGCTAGGTAGCAATCCGATTGGATACATATCGGCAGCAGTAATGTCTTTAACCAGAGGTGTAAGCAGTTGAAGTGACAGTCCGTCGAGGCTGGCGGACGGAGGCATTTGTGGATCGTAAGTATGGCCATCGCGGCTATCGAGAGTCTGAAAAGCAAGATAAGCATGATAAGAAGGATCGGCATGACCGTAAGCCACCGCAGGGCGGTCCCCGCGGCGCAACCGATCATCTAGGTCCTCGTACGCCGCGCATGGTGGGCACGGTTACGCGCGCCCGGTGTTCCAACTGCGGCGCGGTGCTGGTAGCCGGATTCGACCCCAGCGGGAAATGCCCGAAATGCAATGCGGAGTTGCATTGCTGCAAGCAGTGCCGGTTCTTTGATTCCGGCGCGCAGTTTGAATGTACACAGACCATTCCCGCGCGTATTTCTCCCAAGGACGCCAAGAACGAGTGCAAGCTGTATGAGTTTCGCATGACGGTGGAGAAAGATACTGCGCCAACTTCCTATGCGCAACCCGCTCAAGTGCCTACCGAAGTTCCCTCCCCGGGACGACCGCTGGATGCACGACAGGCGTTTGAAAATCTCTTTAAGAAGTAGAACGCTTCGCTTTTTTCGCCGGCGGCAGACCCATGGGGAAGAGAGTCGGCGTCGCGGGCATCTCGTTAGCAATGTTTTCCAATTCTGGATAATGCTGCCGCAGCGGTTCCGGGACCTTCACTTTCTCGCCCTTTAGAATGCTGATGAGTTGTAAGGCATTGACCACCGCCTTGCCCTGATAGTGATTGTTGGTGACGACAAACGTGTTGCGGGTGTGTTGATTCACCGTTTTGATGCGCGAGACCCAGGGATCGAGCTCTTCTTCGGAATAGAGGTAGTTGTAGCGTTCGTGGACTGGGGTGGCGGGATTGTCGCTGAACCAGGTGTCATAGCGCCGCCCGTGCAGGCGAACGTAGCCAATGGGGGAAGTGCTGGCGGCGGAGGGCTCCAGGGAATGGCCGATGATGGGCTGATCAATATTGCAGAAGCCCGCGTTGTGTTCACGTAAGAGCGCCAGCGTTTCGCCGGTCTGCCAGGAGGCGTGGCGCAACTCGACCACAAGAGGGTAGTCGGCAAAGCGTTTGAGCACGGCGGAGAGATGGCCCACGGTCTCCTTTGTGCAGTGAAACGAAAAAGGGAATTGCAGGAGAACGGCGCCCAGCTTTTCCGCCCGGCGAAGGACATCGAAGCCGGCACGCGCGGCGCGTTCGTCTTCGAGCGTTGCGGAAGGATCGTGAGTGAACTTCTGCCAGAGTTTCGCGGTGAAGAGGAAGGCAGGATTGGCGGCGACGCGCTCGACCCAAAGCGCCGCGTGATCGGGGCGCAAGGGTTGGTAAAAGGAAGTGTTGATCTCAATGGTGTCAAAGAATTCGGCGAGATAAATGGCTTCGTGGAAACCCTTCGGGCGTGGTGTTGGATAGACGTAGCCCGACCAGTCCGCGTAGGACCAGCCCGCTGGCCCCACACGGATTTTCCCCTGCTGCCGCCCCTCGGTTTTATCCGATTCCTTCATTGAGCTTGCGCCGCCTGCCACGGCCACGCATTTCGGGCCGCTTGGTTAGCCTAGAAAGATCTGGGATAACTGTCAACGCGCGGATTGACAGATGGCATTGCACGGCAGCAAGCTGCCTGCTATGCTGCAATTATCATGCGGTGCAGAATCTTAACTGCGTCGCGATCCTGCCAGATTCCGCTTTATCACCTACAGGTGCAACCATGAACGTTTCGATCAGCTACAAGCATGTCGAGGCGCAACAAGATGTTGCCAGGGAACTGATGCGCCGTCTGGATAAGTTGGGAAAACTCCTGAGAAGTTACGAGCCGGACCTGATCCAATTGCACGGGGTATTTACGAGGAATCAGAGGACGGAGGAACAGTCCTGCTCCCTGACGCTCTCTCTTCCGTCAGGAACGCTCCACGCCACGGGAAATGGAAAGAACGTGTTGGCAGGCTGCAAGAATGCCTTCAGTGACATTGAATCACAGATTAAAAGGCACCAGGCGCTGCTACGGCGAGAGCACGAATGGAAACGCAAGCGCCGAAAACGCACCTAGAGGAGGCGGATGTGCCGTGAGAATGCACGACTCAGTAGACTATGTGCCGGGAATGAGATGTTCAGGGAGATGTTCAAAGCACACTTCCCTGCTGGACTGCGCAGTGTGTCTCGTGCGGGAAGCCAGTACAGCGCCGCGAGGAGCATGGTAAACTTGAAAGACGTTTGCTAGCTATTCCGAGAGCGAAGAGCGAGCGGCATGTGCGAGTTAGCCAAGTAAAGCCGCGCTCGGGAACGCTGCGTATTCTGCCACGGGCGGGAGCGAGGCTGGACCAGCCAAGCGCCAAGCAAATGTAAATAGTGGAGTTTAGGGGCGTAGCTCAGTGGTAGAGCAGCGGCCTTTTAAGCCGAAGGTCGTGGGTTCGATCCCCACCGCCCCTACCAACCATCCTTTTTCCCAACAATAACTTAGCGATTTCTCGCGGCGGCAAAAGGCGGCAATAAGGGCCTCACGGGTGGCACCGACGGCTCCGGATAGGTCCAGCAGACTGATGATGTGGGGGCCGGACGTGATTCCAGCCTGGCGGAAGTAGTGTGTCGGGGGAAATGGGACCAGCGACAATTTCCGCCGCATACACTAAAACCTCGACATCACTTCGAGGTGGTTTGGCGAGAAGCGGCACGTGGTCGGCGATTCTGGGAAACGATTTGCGTCTCAAAGTCCGGTTGATGACGGGCTGTTCGAGATTTTTCAGAACGTCGTCTAGCATGTCGCATCCCCGCAGCATAGTTTCCTTCCACTGCCAGTCCGTCATCTTGGACAATGGCTCCAACATGCCTCGCGTCATTGCTTGGAATTTCCGGCTCTGCACAAGAATCTGTAAAAGTGCTCAATTGGCGCGGGTTTCTGAAACGAGGGGCTTCGGGGTTTTGAGGATGGGTTTGCGACCATGGGCCGTGGGTATAGCGACTCGATCGGAGGCGATGGTGACCGATCCGGGACCCTCTTGGGCCGTTTCTCTTTCCTGGGAGGTTACGGCAAAAGCCCTGGGAGGCAGACGTGAGGCTCTGATTCGATGGGGGATGTTCACCGATGCGAACTCTAACCGGAGGATCTGCAGACTTCCTCGATCCCTTCGGACAAACAAGCTCGCGGTTTGGGGAAGCTGTTTTGTACCGGGCGAGCCCCCCTAGCCAACTTTTTAGCGAATTGGGCGACAGAAAGAAATCGCAGCAAGTTTGGGCATGAAAAGTATCAGAAAAGGCTTGAAAACATTGCCGATAACGCAGGTGGACAAGGTACGGTGGCATGGGTGGTCCCACCAGCCAGCCTGACAAAAATCCAGCAAAAACGCACGTCTTTACAGATTCCTGCTCAGAGCCGAATTTCCTAATCTCAGGGTGCCGCTTCATATTACACGGCTCAAGATAGGCCCAACAAACCTTCAGACCGCGCTCTTTAGTCGCGCGAAGGATGTATGGGAGTTCTTTCGAAATAATGTAATCTGAGGCGAGAAAATTGTCACTGACCAAAAGGACCGCAGCCACCGCCCCTTGCATCGCCTCCTCAATCTGCTTCTCCCATTCACCCGCCTTTATGTCTTGGTCCGACCAGAATCGAATTCCCTCTGACCGGCTCAACGGTTTCGACATGATTTCGAATCGTTTCCGCCATTTTTCATCCGTGTGGCTGTAACTCACGAAAATCATGTCTACCTTCCTTCGGGCGGGAATGTTTGAGCAGCAATTCGATTGTCCACAGACGAGTTACTTTACGTCGAAGCGTGGAGGAGCGAAATGAGGCGCTGAGGCAAGAATAAGAGTCTCTTGCCGATGGAATCTCCATAGGGCACGCTTTCGTCGAGTATAATCTGCTCTCAAGTAAGAACACGTAATGAATTCTTCCTTCGACCAAACGCTAGTCGAGGTCTGGCGGCAAGCTCTCGTTGAGAACGCCAAAGTCGTCGTGCTAAGCACAGAGCGTTACCCTGTTCGGGAGACTCCGAAGCGCCGTTTGCGTGAGGTGGATTTCCTGTTTGACGGGAACCAGATTCGCGGGCTGGAGCAAAACCCCGAAGCGAAATCACGTTGGGCACAAATGGCACGTACTGGCAAGAAGGTGATGCAGTTCCTCATGAAGGGTCGCTACGTGGCGAATGTGGTTGATGGCAAGGTGACTATCTACGGAAGCGGCGACGACTGTTAATGACCTTCGAAGAATCGCACCAAGTTATCGGAAGAGGAGGATTATGAAACGAGCCATCCTTTAGCCCTACCAGGAAAAAGTCAAGGTGCCGCGAAAGGGGCAACGAGGACTTGCCCCCGAACGCGACAACGACTGTCTGGGTACCGCGTGTCGAACCGACACTATTCGCACGCTTGCGGAATTGGCCCGACTCGGCGACTCCGCAACAATGATTCCAGCCCAGCCCCACACTGCTCAACCTGCGTAAAGTCTTTCGAGTTCAATAAAGCTAAATGCTCTGGGGCCTTATCCCACGCTTCTTCCAGCTCAATTTCTTGGAATTCCGCAGACTTAGTCTTTGGTTGAAAGCTGACTTCGAAGTGCATCTTTCCCGCCTCAAGGCGCGAATTATTCATCTCCTGTCTAAGCTGAAGATGACGTAGCGCGGCGACCAGAAATGTCTCTTTGCCCCGCGCTACCGCATCAGCGTCGTCGATTGTTTCGGAAACTTTCTTGGATACTTCGAGTTCCATCCCAAGGGGGTGACTATCGCCTTGAATTGTCCGCAGCGCCTTGATACCCGTTTTGGCGAAATCATCGCTCATTGCTGTTGCAGGCTTCGGTTTTTGCGCCTGCGCCGTCACGCCTGATGCGAGGAGCAAATATACCAAAGCACCTATTGTGATTTTCATTGTCGCCTCCATCACCTGCTCCTAGATTTGGCGATGGGTCTGAATTCGTTAATAGTACTGTGCTCATTCGGTTAGGTCCACGGTGGGCCACATTTGGCTCCCAAGTCCTCAAGCGCCGCGCTTGCGGCGCTCCCCTCTTGGGTATCCCCGCCTTCGGGCAACCGATGAAGTTGCTTTCATTCTGTAGAGAATCGACAGGAAGTATTCGCAGACCTGAAATGACCAACCTCACTTTGCGAGACGCCCACGAAAACTGACCGTTTGCCAACCTCATTTGTAGATGGGTTGAGAGTTTCTTCCGGTTCCACCGCAACTAATAACGCTTCGGCTTACCAAATAAGCACGAATTGTTGGCGAGTACGCATTTACTTCCTCTGTATATGATATTTTGTAAAAAAAGGAGGGTGTCTCGTGTCCTTTTGCACAAAATGTGGAACTCAGGTAGCAGGCGCTGGCCAGTTTTGCACCAAGTGTGGTGCTCCCCTGAACTCAGGGGCAAGTCCGCTTCCTGCGAAGAAGTCCCATCTGACCAGAGTTGTCGTCGTCCTTGTATTTTTCGTTCTCGGTCTCATCGTACTTGTTGGCATCGTTGGTACACGAAATCAGTCGCCGAGCACGAGCAGAGTTTCCGTCGTCAGGCCAGTCCCTGTATCTGTCAAGCATGATGTGGAAGAACCACCGACAGGATTCAGAAATTTCAACTGGGGGTCTCCTCCGCGAGGCGGGATTAAGAAGACCGGCGATTTCGATGAGGGGCTAACAATGTATGTGCCGACAGGGGCCACGAAAATCGCTCCTCTATTCGACCTTCCCGTTGCCGAGGAGGACTATTCGTTTTCGTACAGGAAATTCTATAGCGGTGATGCCTACCTCGATGGAGAAGTTAACTTCCAGAAGATGAAGGCTACCCTCATAGAAAAGTTTGGCACTCCATCCTTTACAAATGAGAGTCTCGGAGTGTGGAAATGGAAGTGGCCCAATAGTGCAGTTGAAGTTGACCTGACGTATCAAGCGAATTTTGCTCGGACAACCGTTACTTTCGAAAATTCGGCTATCTAGTCCTTTTATGAAAAATAACAGGCTCGTAGCCAGTCCTTTCTCGTATACAGAAGAGCAAGTTCGGGGGTGGCCATGTTTTGCGGACGGTGCGGAACTCAGCTGTCAGACACGGCTTCATATTGTTCACAGTGCGGCACATCCACCAAAGCACCACACCCTGCCGAGGCCGTTCCTACTCCTGCGGCTGCAACAGGGGGGACAGAATGCCCCTATTGTCATAAGGTCATCATTCCGATGGTGCACAGTGTAGGTGGCGGCTCTTGCTCGGTCGGGAGTCGCGAAAGATGGACTTGCCCAGCGTGCAGACGGGTCATCTTTAGAAAAGGGTGTTTTGTGGCCACGTCAACTTACGGGGACGAAGACTTCGTAGAGGTTCAGTTTTTGAGAGCGTTTCGGGATTCCGTCCTTTCACGTTCGTACTCTGGACGTTTCTTCACTACTTTCTACTATCGAGTAAGCCCATATCTAGCTTGGGCGATTGAAAAGGTCCCAATTTTGAAGTCTATGATAAGGCGGTTGCTTGATTTTGTTGTTCTCACGATAGAGCGAGAGACCAACCTCCGTCGCGAACAGTTCCGAAAATAGCCTTTAATCTGAAATTGAGACTGCTCTAGGTGGTCGGGCAAGACATCATCGTCCCAGAAAGACGGGAAAGGTACTTTAAGACGCTAAGCATTTCCGATGGGTCTGGAGGACGCTACGAACGAACCTCCCCTTAGACACGAAGGAATGTGCGATTCCGCGTCGAAGTTCTGACCATGAGCCGGAAGGAGCGAAAGAAGCGAGCGGCAGGCGAGCCACAGTCGGCTGTACAGGCAGGGAAGAGCGTTTGATCGGAATGCGTGGGCAGGCGCGCGCTCCCTGATGACGACGAGGACGGACGGAACTGCTGTTGACGCCTCCTTTCGTTTGAAAGTAAGCAGAGACTATGAGACTGGACCACGATTTCCTACGCGCGCTTTTGCAAAAGATTGGTGAGTTACCATTTGATGGCGGCTTTCACACGGTCCAGATCGAAGGCCATTCCGAAGAAAAAATCAGCTGCCACATCATGCTGCTCCAGGAGGCCGGCCTGATCGAAGGCACAGATGTTTCCTCCCATGGCCGTTCTAGCGTCCAGTTCAGATGTACTGGCGGTCCTGAAGGTTCGTATCCGCCAAGTTAGTGATTGGGTAGCGGTGTCATCAGCTTGAAAAATGGGAGCGCCCCGACCGGAAACATGAAGTTCGCTTTCAGTTTAAAGTTAGGACCAGAAATTGTCGGGGGGCCTGGGTTCTCACGGGTGGCGGCTATAGCGGCATGGTGAAAGTACCGTCATCGGGCACGTGCCCTGCGTTGGCCGAGCCAGGGTCGGTTCCGGCCCTTTCTTTTTTGGGTGCTAGAATCCAGCGCACGGGGCCGGGATGGGTTTTCAGTTTTCGGGGGAAGCTATTTATTTGACAATCGTATTATTTATCGATCGAACTGGTGGTGGTCCATCACATGATTTAATACCAGATTCGTTTTCAGGTACTCGGGATGGTGTCTGCAATTCATAGACAAAAGGTTGGGCATGAAGATCAAGATGAGTATGACAAATCTGGGTATCGAGTTTGCTGTCTCCCCCCACAACGGCAGCGACAAGAGCCCACTTGAGCCTGCCGCAGACGTTAATCAAGAGAATCCCCGCAGGAGTTATGTGTATGCACATCTAGATGCAACTGGCAAAATCTTTTACATAGGGAAAGGGGTGGGACGGAGAGCGTGGTCCCCGGATCGCCATCCCCTTTGGCATAGGTACGTCGGGAAACACTTGGAAGGCCACTTTCAAGTCCGCATTCTGCGCGATAACTTATCGGAACAAGAAGCTGAAGAAGTTGAAGCAGCCTGGATCGCTCAATGCTCGGCAGACTTAGTGAATTGGGTGAACATGGGTCGGGTAACTAACCTTCAGGCTCTAGCACAATTCCACAAGCTAAGGGATGCAAATCGAGATCTGATCCTACAAGCCAAGATCATTGAAAAAAGTAATCCTGAACAAGCCGCAATCATGTATGTCCAGGCCATTGAAGCAATTAAAGAGTACGCATTCATTGACTACGAAGAGGGACTTGTTGGCCAACTACTCAGCGAGGAGGATGACGAATTCGGGAAGAATGGCGAAATCGAAGCACTTGATCGGCTAACCATGTGCCTCATCAATTTAAACAGATCAGCTGAAGCCGTTCAATACACCAATAATTATTTCACCTTGTATCGTCGCGACATGGAGCAAGGGACTTATCAGCGCATTGCTAAACGAATTGAGAAGGCAGGGGCCCTTAACGGTAAAGATGGACGAGACTCTTCGATTGGCGCACCTCTCAAAATGATGCACAATCCCACGTTAGGGCGGAGCCCGGAACTGCGGCCGGATATCTGGACCCCACGGAAGCGTTCAGAGCCCACCAGTGAGTTACCGTTTCGCAAAGGCTTGAGAGTTCCCTCAGATCCTGTTGAACGAAACCTGCGCGGGGTCAAGCTGGAAGCTGAGGGGCTCATCGATAATGCAATCCAATGCTACGAGGCAAACGTTCGGGATGGCTTCGAGGGCAACCACCCATACGATCGGCTGGCGGTCATCTATCGTCGACGTGAGAATGTCACAAACGAGATCACAGTGCTAACGCGCGGGATCGAAGTGTTCGAGCGACTCCAGACTTCTTCGCGGTTGGATGTGGCCCCGAAGCTAAGGAAGTTCAGAGAGCGACTTTGGCGTGCGTCAGAACGCTTAAAGCATTCGAAATAGCCGCCGTAGAAGAGAAGGGGATCACGGGTCTCTTGCGTGAACGCCAACAAGCCCAGGGCGCTGATTTTCCCCGAAATTCGCATGTATGCCTGCATGTCTTCCTTCTCGTGTGGGCCGCCACGGAGACGGCTCCGTATTTAACTCAGACTTTACTCGCAAGCTTCTGGTACGCGCACAGAACGTTGTCGAATCTGCACTTTTATGGCTTTGTAACAGGCCACTGCCTTGTCTGTTTTTGCAGACGCATACAAAATTTGAAAAGAGAGCAATTCACGGTAAACGTCCGTTTCCATCTGGCGCGTAGACTCATCCAACTCCAAGTCAGCGAGAGTCAAGACATTGAGAATTGCCTGGTCTGCATGATCCACTGCTAGCGGTTTGCCACTGCTGCTCAGTGGTATGGCATTCACGGCTGTCATTGTGGCCTTGACGAACTCATCGGACATCTTCGAAGCCGGAACCATGGGTGTAGCCGGAGACTGTGCTGCCGTGGATGATTTCGGTGCCTTCGCTGCCCTTGCTGCGGCTGCCACATCGGTATCTTGCCCGAGCGCAGCGCCGACCAAGAACAGCAACAAGGTGGTAATTGTGACAAACAGTTTCGAGAATATCATCGTAATCCTCCTTTATACCGTCGGAATGAGATGTCTCTTCGATCTTAACGCAACAGGATAAAGAAGCACTACTCGCACAAGGAACGACGCAAAGCCAGAACAGCATTCACCTGAACGAAACGAAGTTTAATATCGACGTGGAAGCAGCACAGCTCGTTCGCAACGCGCAAAGGAATCCCGACAGCTTAGTACTTACGAGCAAGCTTGAGATGCAGCTCGGAGTCTGGTCCAGGCCATTGGAAGTACGCAAGAATAGGCGAACGTCTCGCAGCGCTTTTTCCCATGTCACTCAGGAGGCACAGGCATGAGCATTAGTGATTTTCAGAAGGAATGGCTAATCCGTCGCATCCTGCGCAAGTTGTCCAGACAACGCGTAGTGCTTGTACTCCAACCAGGGGACGTGTGGGTTATCGAAAAAGCTGTTGAAGACACCGAAGAGACGGACTCCGCCTTGAAGACTTGTTACATGCGGGGCTGGGTAGAGCCTATCGAAAAGGCTCTTCCTCGAGGAAAATTAACACCAGAAGGAAAACTACCGGACGGCAATATTTTCGATAGGACCGGGCCGTTCTACAGGTTGACGGACAGTGGATGGTCCGTCATAAATCGATCTCACCAGTTGCTCCTCATCACAGTTTTAATCGCCGTTCTAACACTCTTGGCGACTCTCCGTTACTTGCAGCCTGCGCCTTGCGAACCATCGTCCTGGCTTCACTTTAGTCTTACGGTGCTTCCGATTCCCGCCGACGCCGTTCGCGCGACGGACTGGGTGATATCGAATGGCCTCATCGGCCATTGGCGGTGTGCCAGCTTGACTGGATTACTGAAACAAGGATCTTTCATTCGGTGATATCATCATCGCTAATGGAGATCTGGAATCTCGAAAAGTACAGGGAGCGCGGGCTTACGCAGATCGTTCTGCTCGACCAGCGCAAGAAGTGTCCGAAGAGCGGGACCGAACCTGAGGACTATTGGGAAGACGTCGTGGCGCGTTGCGGGGATGACTATCTGAAGCTCACCGTTCACGAAGCGCTGCGCTTTCTTCCATCAAGCCACAGCTTCAATTTTGACGAGCAAAAAATATCTGCCCAAGAGTACGCGGAGTTTGCAAAAGGTAAGATGCCGATCGATCCATGATGTGCCCCGAGACCTTTTCGGTCTTCATCCTTGCGGATTTTGGACCATAATTCTTCGTGCGCTTCTGTAGGCCGCGTAATAGTCTAGCCTTGAAAGGATGTATTCGTGAGGACGCTGCGACAATTTGTGACCGGAATCGAGGCGATTCCGACGACTACCTCGTGGTACTTAGCAGACTTGGGAGAGGCACGAGGAAAACAAGAGCTTTTTACAAAGCAATCTCCTCAAACGCTCAAAGCGCTGCGAGAACACGCTTTGATTGAAAGCGCGGTTTCGTCAAACCGGATTGAGGGCGTGGTTGCAGATCAGGCACGCGTTGGAACAATTGTGTTCGGCCACAGGCAACTGCGCGACAGAGCTGAAGAGGAGATTCGGGGTTACCGAGACGCGCTGAAATTGATCCACGAGCAGGGTGCACAACTATCCTTATCTGAGGACACGATTCGAGAACTTCACAGATTGACTCGGGGCGGAGTTGGTGACGCGGGACAATATAAGGAAAAGGACTCCGATATCATTGAGAAGTCGCTCGATGGAAGGCAAAGAGTCCGTTTCCAGACTGTTCCAGCAAGTGAGACCGCAACGCAGATGCGCGAGTTGTTTTCGCTGTGGACGGACTGCCTTGAGCAGCGCCGAATCCATCCTTTGATTCTTTTGGCAGGCATGAATTTAGATTTCCTCTGTATCCACCCATTCAGGGACGGAAACGGTCGCGTTTCTAGACTGCTGCTCCTCTTGCAGTGTTATCACCTGGGTTTCGAGGTCGGACGCTACGTCAGCCTGGAGCGCGTAATCGAGGAGAACAAGGATCGTTACTACGAAACGCTGGAGCAAAGTTCTCAGCGCTGGCATGAGGGCGCGCACGATCCGTGGCCATACATCAACTACATTCTCTTTATATTAAAAAGCGCCTATCGGGAATTCGAGGAACGCGTTGGCGAACTCGGCTCGCCAAGGGGAGCGAAGACGGAAATGGTGTTGGGAGCTATCCGCACTCAGCAGGGAGAATTTCGGTTGGCGGACATAGAACGTGCGTGCCCTGGTGTTGGCCGGGAATGGATTCGAAAGCTACTAGTCGATTTAAGAAGTTCCGGCGAGGTGATTTGTCGTGGCAAGGGGCTGGCCGCACGCTGGCGCTATGAGAAGAGTAAGGGTAGTAACTCTAAGTGAGGGTATTAGTGAGGGTATCGTCCGTCTTTAGTAAGTGGGGGAGGAGAAGAAGATCAAAGTTCCCAAGAAACAGTTCCGGCTGCGCGAATCGTGAAAGCTCACGGGAAGGGGAGTACAAGTCAACGTCTGGGGATTTGAAACGACGGTGAATGGTTCAGATCCAGGGGGCTCACCCAGGAAGTCGTCGCTAAGCCTTAAACAGCACATAAAGTATTTTATACTTGACATATGGACCGTCATAGCGTACTCTGAGGGGTGTCTTAGGGGAGGTCAGTGTGCCCCATCAGCCCTTTCAAGATGAACTAGCCGACCGCCGCAGAACCACGCTCTTGCTCTTTTACCTGGCGGCTCCTCTCTCCGTCATTGCCGTCAGTCTTGCTGGCCGATTCCCCTCTTTCCGAACGTTCCTACTCGTTCTGGCTGTCGCGGGAGCAGGGGCGGCCATCTTGCTCCTGCTGCGCTTTCTTCGAGCGAATGACGAGCACGAACGGCAGATCAACTACCGTGCCCTAACGTTTGCTTTTGTGGGAACTTTGGTTTTTTCTGCGGCTATCGGCTTTCTCCAGAGGTTCGGCTTTCATCCTGTCTCCTGGCTGGGCATCCCCCCGCTGATGATCATTCTGTGGAGCATTGGATTGATTCTGTATTCGTGGCGGTATCGATGAAGACCCGGCTACGCGTATTGCGAGCAGAAAAAGAATGGTCGCAAGCCGAGCTTGCTGCCCACGTCGGAGTCGCTCGCGGCACCATCAACGCCATTGAAACGGGGAAGTACGACCCAAGTCTACCGCTGGCATTCAAGATCGCACGCGCTTTTGGAAAGAACGTGGAAGAGGTGTTTTTGTATCCCGAGGAATCAGACCGACCGCGGCCCCCGCAGGTCTGACTTCCTTCTCTCTCAGTCGTAACACGATGTCCGCTACTTCCCAATCCGAGATTGTTTTCTCTGCAGGTCACTTGAAGTCTATCCCCGTTTTCTCGCCAAGGTGAACCGAAAGGAGTCTCTTCATGGAGCGTCCCTATGGCATTTCCGACTTCGCATTCCCAACGCAATGGGACCGGGATTCCGGCCCCGACTTGGTGGAGAGGGCCGGTCGGGGTTCTCGCACTGACAGAGAGCAGACCCAAACCGGACGGGAAAAAGGATCGAATTCCGCACGGTCCCGCGGCGGTTTCGACCGCCCGGTTACGACCTATCGCGGTCGAGACCGGGAATACTCGCTGCGCGAAACCGAGGTTCGTACACTCACCGACTTGGGCAAGTTCCGTGTGGTGCCGGAGGACGACCTCGCGCGGTTCGGATACCAGGGCAACCATGCCCGGATGGAGAGCGACATTCGCAGTCTCACCCGGCAGGGTCTTGTTGAACAGCGCACTATCGAAGGCCATTCCTCGTACTCGACCAAGGTTCTAACTCTGACAAAGGACGGCCATAGAGTCGTCGAGCGTGCGCAGCTCGTCTCCAGCCGGCAGGCCACCTACCATGGCCTTGTGAAGCCCAAGGAGGCCCGGCACGACGCCGACGTATACCGGCTCTACCAGAAGGTCTCCAGGGAAATCGAGCGCTCGGGTGGGAAGGTGCGTCGAGTCGTTCTCGACTTTGAACTCAAGAAAGACCTCTATAAAGCTCTTTCCCGGATGCGGCCCGACAAAGACCCGAGGTATGAACGAATCTTCATTGCCAACCAGTTTGATCTGAAAGTGGTGGATGGCAAGATTCCCATTCCCGATCTCCGCATCGAGTACGAGGACGACTGCCGCGATGTTCGCCGTCTCGACCTCGAAATCGCCACACGCGACTACCGCCCCCAAGGTCTCGGCGAAAAGGCTAAGGCCGGGTTCCACATGTTCGCCCGCCAGCAAGACCACGCCAAATTGCGCCGCGTTCTTGACACCCAGGAAATCAGTGCGAGGATCTTCGCCCTATGAAATTCCTCCCCATTCATACCGAAGCGCTCCGGTATTTCGGCTATACGGAGGAGGAGTCTCGTTTCCTCTACCTTGTGGCCACGCAATCCGGGTATTTCACTTGCCAGCAGTTTCTCCGGTTCATCAAGATGAAACCGGGCAAGCGCAGCGTTGCCTTTGCCCGAAAGGTTGTGGAGAAGGGCCACGCCAGCTCGAAGGAATACCTTCGGCATGGCCGCGTCTTTCATCTTTTCTCACGCAATCTGTATGAGGCAATTGGCAGGGAGAATGTCCGTTTCCGGCGTGTGCACTCGACCGAATACATCCGAACCCGGCTCATTGCTCTCGACTTCATCCTCCGAAACCAAGAGTTCACTTATCTCGAATCCGAGGAACAGAAGCTGTCTTACTTCAGCAACCAGCTTGGGATCGACAAGAAAATCCTGCCCCATAAGCGTTATTCGGGCGCAATCAAAAACCAACACACCGACCGCTATTTCGTGGATAAATTCCCCATGTTTTACCACCCCGGTGCCTCTCTCCCCCCTGTGATGACCTTCAGTTTCATCGATCCGGGATTTGAAAGCATGGATAGCTTCAAGACTCATCTGGATGCGTACCTAACGTTTTTCACGAAGCTTCCAAAGCTCCACTTCTACTACGTCGCAACCCGCGACACGAATTTCGAGCGAGCCAAGAAGCTATTCCACGGAACATTTCAGAGGCTCTGGAACCCGACAGGCCCGCGTGGATTGTTCGACTATTTCCGCACGCGGCGAACGTGGGACGAGAAGAATTACGGAAAGCTATCGGAGCACGACATCCTGTTCATGAATCAGGGTAAAGAGAGATTTAGCAGCCCAGGCATGGAGAATCTGTACCAGAGATGGCGTGCCGGGGAGATTACCGAGAACACGGTGCGATCTGAATCTGTGAAGTTCCAGATGCCCTCGCAGGTCACGTTTATTTGCGCAACCGTGAACGGACAGGCGGCCTTGTTCGAGCGCCACCCGCATCAGCCCATAAACGTACCCGGGAAAAGTTCGGAGGCGACATCTTTCTCGGGGGATTTCACCCCCGAGATCACCCTGGCATGGGGATAAGAGGCAGAAAGAGCAGGCAGATGCGACAGAGACGGCACGGAAACGGAGCGCGGCCAAAACACGATCAGAGGCGGGAGCGACCCCATCGCGCCGCAAAATCGCGGCCCGATCCCTCCGGGCTTCGGGGGTCACTCCCGCCTCTTGCTGCTGAA
Organism: Candidatus Acidiferrales bacterium; assembly: GCA_963702915.1. Taxonomy (GTDB): domain Bacteria; phylum Acidobacteriota; class Terriglobia; order Acidiferrales; family UBA7541; genus Acidiferrum. Next base: position 1,618,770 of record OY969770.1, on the reverse strand, counting down.
AGACGCAGCTTGTGTTTTGGCCGCGCACGAAGAAGGGAATCAGAAATTCTGTAAGACAGGATGTCAGACAAAACCGCAAAGGAGGAACAAAGAGAAAGCATGGCAATCATCAAGGCACCACCCAAACAACCAAAGTCAGTGACGATCCAGGCGCGAGTCGAGGAGTCGGTGAAAACACAGCTCGACCAATACGCAAAGTTCATCGACTCCACTCCGTCCTACGTCATTGCGGAGGCCCTGAAGGTCCTCTTCAAACGCGATGACGAGTTCAAAGCCTGGCTAGCCCAACACGCCAACGGCCAGAATTCAGAACAGAATCAAGGAGAGGCTCTCACGAAGACCGCGTAACAACATGAAGACCCGTCCAACACAATTCGCTGTGCGCGAGAATACAGCGTCGTCAAGACAGCATGCCCCGCGCCGCGCAATGAATGCTTCGGTCCTACAGTCCGATCCCTTGTTTGGGACTGAGCAGCACGATAAGGGGGCGCAAGAACCGGTGTCTCCAATCAAAGAAACATCCGAACTGTCCCTCACAGAGCCGGACAAAGGGGCCACAGGGGGAGGAGACAGCGGAACGATCACGTCGGGGTTGCCTGGGAATGGCAAACGCTCAGTTGTTGAACGGCCTTTGACATGCGAGGAAGCGGCGGCCTTTGTGAGAGTTCACCCGAGGACTGTCAAGCGCATGGCACGTGCGGGCAAGGTGCCAGGGCATTTCCGTTTTGGACGTTGGTATTTTTACGCGAGTGAACTGGACTGTTGGATGCGAATGGAATTACACTCGGCACGCCACCCTTGAGGCTCAAACATAAAGGAGAATGCCAATGTTTGAGCGCAAGAGGTACCAGTTCGGGTATGTGCGCCAGAAATCTCGTAAGACTGGCCCGCATGTCTGGGTCTGGGAGTATCGAGATCGTAGTGGTTCGCATTCAGTGATACTCGGAACAGTGGAGGAAATGTCGGAGGTCGAAGCTTGGAAGGCTACCGAGAGTCGAAGGCTCATCATCAACGACCCTCAACCGGCTGACCAGACTTCGTTCGGTGCGGTCATTGATCGGTATGTTCGTGAGGCGCTACCAGAACGTCAGGTAACGCGCTCCCGGTACGTAAGCTGGATCAATACCCACATAAAGCCCAAGTGGCGAGACGTTCCAATCGCCCAGGTGAAGCCACTTCCCGTCGAGCTTTGGGTCAACGATTTGAAGCTCGCCGGAAAAAGCAAGGGCCACATCCGGGAAATGATGCACTTGCTCTTCAATTGGGCGATGCGTTGGGAATTGACTCCAGTTGAACGAAATCCAATGAGTCTCGTCCGAGTAAAAGGTTCTTCAAAGCGGACGAAGGTTCCGAGGATTTTGACGATCAAGGAATTCAACCTGCTCCTTGCAAGGTTGACGGAGCCGTTTCGAACAATGGCCTTAGTCGCTTTGTTTTTGGGTCCGCGAGTGAGTGAAATTGCGGGGCTGAAATGGAGCGATATCGATTGGGAGAATTCGACTATCTCAATCGCACGATCTTGGGTAGCGGGTAACGTGGAAGATACGAAGACAGAAGGTTCCGCAAAGCCGCTCCCTATGGACCGCGACTTGGCCATGATTCTTCGGCAGCACCGAGAAAGAACGAAGGAAGTTGATTCCGAATGGATTTTCGCGAATCCACAAACAGGCAATCCGTACTGGCCTGACAAGATTCGTGAAGATCATCTGATTCCGGCGGGAATCGCAGCCGGAATTGGGCGCGTTGGATGGCATACGTTTCGGCACACTTACTCGTGCCTGTTGCGAGAGCACGAAGTAGATTTAAAAGTTCAGCAGGCTTTGATGAGGCACGCTGATATCCGAACAACGATGAACATCTACACGCAAGCAATACCAAGAGCAGTGCGCGAAGCAAATCGCAGAGTTGTTCGCAGCATCATGGGAAAAAAGGCGGCATTGCGGCGGCAATAAGGGTTCCAAGGACTACCAAGTCCTTCTTTTTCAGTCCGGGCCCTACTTCGTAAGTCGTTGAAATGCCAAGCGTGGGTTGTTTCGATCCCCACCGCCCCTACCAACATCTCCTTCCTAAGTAATGGTTTGTGGCTTTTCGAGGGGCCACGAGGGGCCATTAACGTCAGGCTACTTGCGCCGGTAAAACCAAACGAACCACTTTGCTGTTCGCCTCTCGCAGTGCAGTCGGAACGGCTTGCGTGTAAATATTCATGGTCGTTCGAATATCCGCATGCCGCAAGAGCTCCTGCTGTACCTTGAGATCGACGCCAAGCGCATGAAGCAACGTTGAATGGCTGTGGCGGAACGTGTGCCAGCCGATCCGGCCTATCCCTGCTTTCTCTGCTGCGGGGACTAACCAGTTCTCCTGTATTCGACCTGGCCAATATGGTCTCCCCGTTTCCGGGTTTGCGAATACCCAATCATCCGATTTCGACAGTGGAGCTAGCCTCGCCTTATGTTGACGTAGCTTCTCCGCAAGCGAACGGTCTAGAGGCATCCATCTATGAGAAGCCTGCGTTTTGACATCGCCCTGCTTACCATAGACGTATGCTTGCCGCACTGCCAAGCGCAGTCCGTCCCAGTCGATGTCTCGCCATCTCAGACCGAGGATTTCGCTCACCCGCAGTCCCAAACACATCGCCACAATGCACATGGTTCGGAAGGGCTCGGGAATGCTCTCCAGCACTTTCCTAAACTCATCCACTGAAAGTGCCTTCGGTTCCCTCTGTCTCTTCGAACCGTCTTTCACGCGAACGAGGCTCATAGGATTGTGCTGATAGGGAATCAGCTCCCAGCGCATCGCCGCGTTAAACAACACGCGCATTAGGTTTTTGAGATGAGACTTGCTTTTCGGCGCTAAATTGAGCCTCTTGAGCCAATCTTCCACGAGCAGCGGTTTAATCTGCTCGAGAGGAAAGTCTCGCCATTTCGGCTCAACGTGGTTCTTTAGCCAGCAACGATACCGTGAAGCAGTCGAGGGCCTTTCAGGAATCTCTTCCGCCAGATACCGCTGAATGACTGCTCCGAACGAAACGGTTGTTCCACTTGACGCTTCTGCGTTCATCGAGAATAGCCAGGACAGAGCGGCCTTGCGTGCATGAGGCTCGGTTGGGAATTCCTCGACCGTTCCGATAGCTACGCTTCGCCTTGTCGTACTTCCGTCCGGGAGACTCTCTCGATACCGCAGAACCCACACGTCTGGACCCTTCTTTCTTGCTTTCAAACATACCCAACCAAACTGAACCCGTTGCCGCTTATGTTCCATCCGATTTCTCCTGTAAGCGGCACGGATGGCAAGACGAATTTATCCGAGAACGCAGCCACGAGTCCAGTTCAGATGCACGAAAATACCAGTGGCCCCCGATTTGGTATCCGGGAACATGTCCGCGGCGCGCGTAGCGTTGGAGAGTCTTAACGTGAATGTTGCCGAGCAGTCGTGCCGCCTCAGGGCTCGCGAGTAGAGGCTCAAAGCCGTCCCCCGTCCTGTGCGAAGAGAGGCGTTCGCGCGCGGCACGGGAGTTCCCTCTGACGTTCTCGCATTCCTCCCCTGTGGCCGCGCGGGGTAACGCGGCATTATCGGCCTCAGCGGTACGAACCGACAGACGATTGTCGCTGAACATAGGATCTGGTGTGCTGTCGTTTCTCCCGTCGATGCAATCTTGATGCGGGAGATCGCGTACTACGGGGCGTGAGTCATGTCGTCGATTTGACGCTGGGTTCTCACGCATACCGAATTGGAGGCGGAGGTGCATGGCGTGTTATTTCAATTCTAGTTGCAGAGACTCCCCTTTCAAGATTTGGTTGGGATTATTTGTGCGTCGGCCTGAAAGCCAGGACTGAAACTCTTTGTCTTTGTTACAGACAAGCTTCAAGGCTTCAGTCACGACATACGACGGTGAGCAGTCGATGAACTCAGCATACTTCGTAAGCTTCATCTTTGCTTCCTCGTCGAGCCTTAGTTGGACAACTGTGGTTTTAGGTTGTTTGGGTGGTGCTTTCAATACTGCCATCGAGACTTTCTCCTTTCCTTGTTTGAATTCATTTCTTCTCTGCATTCCGGGTTGATTACATCTCTGTATGCACGCGGGCAAAACACGGTCACGCTTCCTGCGTGACGGGCGGGAGCGACCCCACAGAACTTTGGGCGGCTGAAAGCCGTCAAAAGTGGGGTCGCTCCCGCCCATCCGAGTGTTTTGCCCGCGTGCAGATTCTTTGCCTTCGTTTTACGCATCTGTTTATTTCTCTTCCGCTTGTTGCGTTTCTCTTCCGAAAGGTGGTCGGAAAGCTGATCCGAAAGTCCATTGTGAGCTGTTCGTCACCGCTTGTTCCCCAGTTTCGCGATTTCGGCTTGGGACTGGCGTCTCAAACAGGGCGGTTTGGCCATCCACGAGTTCCGTGCGGAACGACACTTCGCGCCGAGGCGCCAGCCTCCGAAATTCCTCGCTCACAGCGCCAGCTGTGATTTGGCCGTGCAACCATTGGTGATAACGAATGTCGGTGAGAGCATCATCGAATCGTTTCGTGCTTTCATTTAGGAACTCGATCTGGTCGGCACTGAGCCTTGCGTATTGCTTGGTCTCCCACATGTGTCGGTAGTGGAAGTAGCGCAAGCCTTCCACGCCCGGATCGGAGGCCGTAGTGCGCGGCGCCATCGCCAGAAACAGCTCTCGAGCCGCTGCGAAATGCCTGGGACGCGTGGTGATGTAAATGAAATTTAACTGCGGCACGGCCGAAAACAGATTGTTGTAGGCGAAGAGATGTGTTTCGAAACTGGCGAGACTAAGGAGCCCCGGATCGACAAAACTGAAGGTAACCACTGGGGGAGAAGATGAGGATTCAGGAGCGAAGAATAGCGGGAATTTGTCGACGAAATACCTGTCCGTGGTCTTTTCCCGGATCGCTCCCTTGTACCGCTTAGCAGGAAGCAGCGCTCGACCGATGGAGAGTTTCCGGCAGAAATAGTCGATTTTTTCGGTCTCGGTTTCGAGATAGTGGTAATCGAGGTGCGCCAGGACATTATCATTTTAGTGGGGCAGCGGGAGACCACCATCACGGCGGCACAGTTCTGACTCCAGACGACCCCGCCGCTGCGTTCAATCGAGGACAACCTGATAGCCCTCTCGAAACACACTGGTGCATACAGCCATTCGGGCCATCGCGGACTAAGCCGTTCTGTTCGAAGGGTTGCGTGACGGCAACCAAGGACGATATCAAAAAGCTTAACAAGGTTTTAAGTCAAGAGCCCGGCAGTACTCTGACCGTCTACCCAGAACTTCCCCTAATGTAATCGCGAAGCCGTGGGGAGGGTTGTAGCGAATCGCCAAGCCGCCGTCGCGAAGAGTATTTTCGTAAGTGGAGCAATAATGGTCACACGATCATTTTGGGTCAAGCTAGTTGCAGTGGCGGCAATGAACTGCTGTTTGGCTGCGTCTGCTTCTCAACATCGCCAGGCAACTCACTCAACACCACGCGTGCCCAGTATACTGTGGCAGTTTGATGCTGGAGGGCCGATATCAACCAAGCCAGTTGTGAGCGGCGAGCTCTTATTCGTTGGATCCAATTCCGGCAAGATTTACGCCCTCAAAAAGGAAACGGGGAAGCAGGTTTGGACATACGACTCCCGGGCCGATGGGATGACCGTCTTTCGCGGGGACCCCCTTCCGTATGGGGACGTTGTTATCGTAGGCGCAACCGAGGAAGGTTGCGCGACCAATCAGCGTGGCTATGTATACGGTCTTGAACAGCAAACGGGAAACCTACGGTGGAAGGTTGCAGTGCCCGGAGTGCGGACAAGCTTCGTGCAAATGGACAACGCTGCAATCTTCGGCACCGGGCAGGATGAATGGATATCTATCGAGCTACGGACGGGCAAACTCAATTGGAAGTTCCGCGCTCCCCTTTCTGACCATCAATGTCATGAGAATAGCCTGCCTGCGACGGACGGTGTGAACATCGTGGTGGTGTCGCATGACCGCACGCTGTATGGCTTAAATGGTGCGGGGCACAAGGTCTGGGAGAAACTGTGGAACGTCCCAGTAAGCACTAACCCGTTTGTGTATAAGGATGTGGCGTACATTGGTGGCACGGACAAGCATGTGTATGGCGTGAATCCTGCAACCGGCGAGGGAATGGTTGACCTTCCAGTACCCGCTATTCCGGTGGGAGGCTTCATCTGGGGTGGGAAACATGAAGACGAATCCGAATTTTCCTTGGGCTCGATTGAGAGCAATGGGAATAAACGAAACGTCTTGTTGGCATATAGTGATGAATTCGAACACGTGCTGTGGTCGCTAGATTCCGATGTCGAGTGGAAATGTGAAGCGCCATATTATTGGCAGGGTCTCGTTCTCGCGGGGAACTGTAGCGGACAGATCACAGCTTACAGAGCCAACGACGGTCGCCCGCAGTGGAATGCCGCTGTCAAGGGCTGCGTTCAAGTTCTAGCTGGCGACAGGTCGGCCTTCTACGTCGGAGTAAAACAGGGAACGCTTTACAGCCTCGGGTATCCTCCTCAGGCGCACGATACGCGATAAGATCTTCTCCCATGCCTGCCCTTTCACCCGATTCTCGTGACACCTTCAAGTACGACCCGTTCGGTCGCCGCATCTACAAATCTTCTTCGAGCGGCACGAGCATTTTTGCCTACGATGGCGACAACCTTGTCGAAACAGTGAACGCAAGCGGCAGCGTGGTGGCTCGCTATGCGCAAGGTCTGAACATCGACGAACCCCTTGCGGAACTGCGTGGCACGACAGCTGATTTCTACGAACAGGACGGTCTCGGTTCGGTTACGTCGCTGACCAACGCAGCTAGGACGGCCGCTCAGGCCTATACCTACGATTCGTTCGGGAACACGGTTGCCACCTCTGGCTCCTTGGTGAACTCGTTCCAGTACACCGGACGCGAATTCGACCCCGAAACGTCCCTATACTACTACCGCGCCAGATACTACGATCGTAAGCGTACGGTTCTGGCCGTCTGTGAGAAGTTTGAGTAGTCGAGGATGATGGCTCATGTGGGCACATGGGAAGTGTCCACTTGGGGAAACCCTTTGCAAAAAACGCAAAGGATGCGGCACCCAAACTCGCTTCCGCGCTTAACGTGTCGGCCACCCGCCGGCACCCAAATTCGACTCAGGACTTTACCTCTGTGCCACCCGCCCGACCGCCAGTGCGGTCATCTAACTGCCCTTTGAGTCCGAAAAGCAACAGATATATAGAAATCAGACTCTCTAGAACTACGATCAAAAAAACTACGTAGTCGCTGGTTGCGTGTTGAATTGTTGTAATGGAAGAGAAAATCAGTATTTGCGTCACGACAACACCAAAGCAGAGTATGACTGCGAATAACGATGACACGATCCTGGGCCAAACGTTTCGCGGAAATCTTCTTAGAATGCGCGTATGAAGGATTACGATTATCCATTGGACAGCCGCAAACGGTAGAAGCAATAAGCGCCCGACAACGAGCGGATTTTGAATCCATCTCATTTCTTGCACCCGCAAGAACCTCCCGCAACTCCTGCGGCCGCATTTAACGAAGCCCCTATTCCCCCACCGATTGAAGCCCCACCGGCAGTCACAGGCAATTCTGGAAGTCCCTCCTCGGCGCCTAGGATACCTAATTCCCCACCAATTGCTCCTGAGAGCGCTCCCCCCAGCGTCGCACCAACCAAAGATCCAACATTAATGTTCGTTGAGCCACTAGAAATGTCACCTATAACCTGACCAGCGGCATCTCCTGCAAATCCAGCTGCCCCACCAAGAATCGCGAGCGTCCCAACACCTTCGGAGACGTCCACAGATCCGATGATCCCCCCTAGCAAAGCCCCAGTAACGGCTGCAACCACAATGTCGCTCGTACTCCCACACTGGAGTTTGGCTCCGATAGCGCCGTATATTCCGCCAGAAATGATGCCCACGACAGCGCCTACGGCAAGCTTCCCGGACGGGTCTCGCAAGCTTGGACTGTTGTTGTGGACATAACGGTAGAAGTTAATTCCGCCAGCGAATTTCACTGGATCTTCAGACAAAAATCTTCCATGAGCCGGATCGTAGTATCTGGCGCGGTAGTTGTAGAGGCTGGTTTCGGTGTCGAATTCGCGTCCTGTGTACTGGAAATAATTCCGCAGCGTGCCCGTGGAGGCCACCGTGTTGCCGAATGAATCGTAGGTGTAGGTCTGCGCCACCGCCCCGGTGGTGTCCGTCAGCGAAGTGACCGAACCGAGACCGTCCGCTTCATAGTAATCCGTTGTACCGCCCCGCAATTCCGCAAGGGGTTCGTCGATGTTCAGTCCTTGCGCGTAGCGAGCCACAACGCCGCCGCTGGCGTTCACTGTTTCGATAAGGTTGTCGCCATCGTAAGCAAAGATGCTTGTCGCGGTTGGAGACACTTTCTCGATGCGCCGTCCAAACGGGTCATAGCGGTACGACACGTTTCCGCCCTGGCCCGGCAACGTAACGCTTGTCAGTCTGTTTTCAAAGTCCCAGGCATAAGTTGTGGTACCGGTGGAGTCGGTTTTGGTGGTGGTATTGCCGTTCGCGTCTAAGGCGTAGGAAGCGCCCGGCCGGGAGTTCAGCTCGTTCGACGTGTTGTAGCTCCACGTGGCGCTGCCAAGGGCCGTGAGCCGGTTGCCAACCGGATCGTAGGTGTAGCTCTCCGTCGTCGAGCCGCCCTGGGTTGCGTTCAGCAGCTCATAAATCGGGTCGTAGCCGTAGTTCGTCGTCACACCAGCGTATAGATCGCTCTTTGCGGTGCGGTTGCCCGCATTGTCCACCGTGTAGGTCGCTCCGTCCAGCGTCACCCCGCCCTTCGCGTGGGTCACGCTTAGCAGCCGTGAGAGAGTGTCATAGCCGTAGCTTGTGTTTACCGTGTTTGGCCGCGTCAGGCTGGTGCGGCGGCTCAACGCATCGTAGCCCAGCCCGAACGAGCCCGAGCCATAGGCCGTTGGCGGGGTCAGCGTCTGCAAGCGGTTCAGCGTGTCGTAGACATAGCTGCTGGAGCCGTTCTCCGGGTCCTTGAAGCTGGTGCGATTCGACGCCGCGTCATAGCCGTAGCTGGTGGTGAATGTGCGGCTGGTGAGGAACGCATATTGCGTGGACGTGCCCGTCAGCCGCCCCATGTTGTCAAACGTGAACTGGTACGTGCCCGTGGGATCGGTCACCTGGGTCAGGCGCGAGTCGTTATCGTAGGTATAATTCACCGTCGAGGTATCAGGATACGACTTCTGGGTCAGCCGGTTCAACTGGTCGTAAGTGTAGGTTATGAGCTGGTTCTTGCGGTCGGTTTTGCTGGTCAGGTTGCCGACGTTGTCGTACCCATAGGTTTCCACGTAGCCTGAGGGGAAGGTAGTCTGGGTGACCCGGCCATACGCGTCGTACGAGAAGCTGGTCGTGTTTTGATTGGCGTCCTGGATGCTCGTCAAGTTGTTCTCGGTGTCGTAGCCGTAGGTGGTCACATTACTCGCGGCATCGGTTACGGTGATGAGCCGGTCCGCATCATCGTAGGCATAAGTTGTGATCTTCCCGTTCTGGTCCTGAACCGATGTGCGGCGGCCCCGAGAATCGTATCCGAATTGCGTGTACGTCGTGTCCGGGTAGGTGATCTTCGTCAACCGGCCCATCGCGTCATAGGTGAAGGTGGTCTGATGGTTCAGAGCATCCGTCACCGACGTACGGTTCCCCTGCGAGTCGTAGCCATAGGTCGTAACGTTTTGCTGCGCGTCAGTAATCGTTTGGATCAGCCCCACCGGATTGTAGGCAATGGCGGTCTGATTGTTCAGAGGATCGCTGATCGTGGTCAGCTCGCCGAACGAGTTAAAGGCAAAGTGCGTAACGCTTGCCGAAGCCCCATTCCCTGGAGCCGGCGTGGTGACGCTGAGCAGGTTTCCATTGCCGTCGTAGTTGTTTCTGGTGACGTTCCCGAGGGGATCGGTTGCCGTTAGAACTTCCCCAAAGCTATTGTAAGTGTAATAAGTTGTGGCGGAAACGGTTGGACTGATCGGCACCGTGACCGTCGCCACGTTCCCATTGGAGTCGTAAGTGTAGGTCGTCGCATTCCCATTCTCGTCTGTCCTGGAGAGCGGATGACCGAACGAATCGTACGTGTAGCTGATGTTTCCGCGTTGCGTGCAGGTGGAGCAGCCAGAACCTTGTCCGACAAGAGGAACCCACATACCGCCGATCAGGGCGGACTTGTACGTGGATTGGTGGCTCTGGGAATCCGTCAGCTGAGTCGTGGTCGTGATCGTGAATTGCGGCCCATACCAAGTTTCGGAGGCCACCGAAACATCCACCGATCCGCTTGCAGCGCCCGGTGGAACGATGGCCACAATCTGCGTGTCGCTCCAACTCTGAATGGCTGCAACCGTCCCGTAGAAATCCACGGTACTGTTGCTCTGCGTGGCTCCAAACCCGGTGCCCGTAATCGTTATGGAATCACCGGCCTGGCCGATGTTTGCGGAAATACCGGTGATGGAAAGCGCCTCAAGCAGAGAAAATTGCACGCCATTGCTGGCAATACCGTCCTCAGTCAGGGTGACGGGACCATTCGTTGCAGTAGACGGCACAAGCGCGGAGACGCTCGTATCGCTCCACAAGCTCACTGATGCCACCACACCATTGAATTGAACCTGGCTCGCTCCTTGGCTCGCGCCAAAACCGATACCGCTCAGAATCACGGTACCCCCAACCTGTGCGGCCGGCGGCGTTAGGCTAGTGATCATCGGGTTGATCACGTCAAATGCGACATCCGTGAGGCTGGGGATGGAGTTCACAGTGACGACGACTGGTCCAACTCCTCCAGGCGCATTGGCGGGAACATTAGCGACTATCTGGGTATTCGTCCAGGTTGCGATCGAGGTGGCAACCGCGCCATTGAAGCTGACGGTGCCGGGCGATGTGCCAAAGCTTGAACCTGTGATCGTCACTCGCGTTCCAAGTGGCCCCAACGCTGGAGACAGTCCCGAAACATACGGCGTGGTTCCGATAGTGAGCGAAACATTGTCAAAGGTGGCGGTCGCCAAAGAACCAGTGCTGCCATTGGTCACTTCCAGACCAATGTACGCGTTTTGTGCCATGTTGATGGTTTGAGGCGTCCCAATCTGTGTCCAAGTCACCCCGTCGGGCGAAGTATAACCGGTAAACAGGCTTCCGCTCCGCGCAAGCTTTACCCAGTAGGGAAGATGGGGCCCTATGCCAGAATTCTGGATGGAAACGCTTCCGCCGGTGGTTGATCGGTAGTACATGTAGATAACATTGTTGTTTACAGGAAACTGTCCGACTTGGGCATTCGTTGCCGCAGGATCAAGCGATTCTCGGATCATAACTCCGGCGAAAGGATAGGCTGTTCCCTGTAGACTCACTACGCGCGCCACAATGGTCCCATCGCCTGGCAGAGGCTGGTAGACAAAATGAAACTGGTCGGAGGTTGTGTTCCAAGTCCCGCCGCCTGCCCCGTTAACCGTAAACGTGCCGTTCGCGTAAGTCGCACTCCCGGCCAGACCCGTTGCGCCGACGTCTTGATCCAGCCAAGAGACCGGTAGCGGTTGCGTAGTCACCTGGAAATTCACGGCGTTGCTATCGTCCATATTCGGCGCGACTGATACGAGCAGGGGACCCGATGTCGCTCCGGTCGGAATGGTCACGGTGATTGAAGTATTATTCCATGAGTTGATTATCATTGAGGTATCGTTCAGCGTCACCGCACTCCCATTCTGCGAACTCCCAAACCCTGATCCAGTGATGACCACCTGGCTTCCTATCGAACCAGTTGTGGCAGAGATGCTGCTAATGACCGGTCCCGTCGCAGTTGGGGTGGTTAGCGATACACCGTCGAAATCCGCCGTCGCCAATGCCGTCGAACTGTAATTATCCACACACAATCCAACGTATACATTCGTTGCCATGGTAATGGTCTGGCTTGCTCCAAGCTGTACCCAATTCACCCCGTCCAATGAACCAAACCCAGTGAATGTGTTACCGCTCCGCACCAATTTGAGCCATCGAGCTGTACCCGGAATGCTCACATATTCATAACTTGCCGAAGTTCCGGCGGTTGTTCGATAACGAAAGCTTGGGTATCCCGAATAGAAGACAACTGCCGCGTACCTTGCGCCGGGATCGAGAGTCTCCCGGATCTGCACACCACCAAGCGCCGACGCTCCCCCTTGCAGGCTTACCAACCGGGCCACGATAGTCCCATCACTAGACAGCGGCTGATAAACAAAATGAAATCCGTCGGGAGGGGTGAATATTCCAGAACCGGCACCTTTTATGACAAAGTTACCGTTCGAGTACGTTCCCCTCCCCGAAACACCCACTTCTCCTACGTCCTGGTCCAACCACGGCGCCGGCAATGGTTGTGCGGTCACTGTAAAGTCGATTGTGTTGCTGTTGTTCATGTTCGGCGCCACTGAAACCAACAATGGCCCCGACGTAGCCCCCGCCGGAATCGTGAGAATGATCCCGGTGCTGCTCCAGGCGTTTATCGTTGCAGGAGCATCGTTGAGGAACACCGCACTTCCGCCCTGCGAAGCACCGAATCCGGACCCAATGATGTACACTTGACTTCCGATTGAGCCCGTTGTGGCGGAGATTGCAGTGATAGCCGGAGGCGCACTCGCGCTTGAGCTAAGCGACACGCTATCCACCGTGGCTGTGGCAAGAGAACTGGTACTATAGCCGTTCACTTGCAACCCCACGTAGACGTTTTGGGCCATGCTAATTGTTTGGCTGCTTCCAACTTGCCACCAATTCACCCCGTCAGAAGAAGCATACCCGCTAAAGGTATTCCCGCTCCGAACGACTTTTACCCAGTAGGGCAGCCCTGGAAACGTACTGGTTTGGACGGAGGCGTAGCCTCCGGTGCTCGCGCGCGTCCAGAAGTGAACGGTCCCACTATAGAAACCCACCTGCGCATACGTCGCCGCCGGATCTAGGGTCTCGCGGATCATCACCGCTGCCGTCGGGTTGGTGCCACCCTGACGGCTGGTCACTCGAGCCACAATGGTCCCGTCACCCGACAACGGCTGATACACAAAATGAAATGCGTCAGAATTCGATGAGGTCCCTAATCCTGAACCCTCAACGTTGAACGTTTCAGCCGCATAAGTCGCGCTTCCAAAGGGACCTACTAAGCCTATGTCCCGGTCTAACCAGGGGGTCGGCAACGGCTGGTTGGTCACAGCATACTGAACGGGGTTGCTGTCATTCATACTGGGTGCGACGGAAACCAGCATTGCCCCCGAAGTTGCTCCCGCAGGAATCGTCGCCACGATAGAGGAAGTGCTCCAGGAATCGATTGAGACTGGGGCGCTGTTCAACGTCACAAAGCTTCCGTTCTGAGTTGCCCCAAAACCAGACCCAAAGATCACTACCTGACTTCCTATAGGACCTGTCGTGGCGGAGATTGTGGTGATAGCCGGAGCCGCACTCGCGCTTGAGTTAACCGACACGCTATCCACCGTGGCTGTGGCAAGAGAACTGGTACTATAGCCGTTCACTTGCAACCCCACGTAGACGTTTTGGGCCATGCTAATTGTTTGACTGCTTGCTTCTTGCCACCAATTCACACCGTCAGAAGAGGCATATGCGCTAAACGTATTCCCGCTCCGAACGAGTTTTATCCAGTAAGGCAGCCCCGGAACCGAAGTGTATTGGACAGAGGCGTATGCTCCGGTGCTCGCGCGGGTCCAAAATTCGACGTTCCCATTGTAGAAACTCACCTGCGCATATGCCGCCGCCGTACCAAGCGTTTCACGGATCATCACTCCTACCATCGGGTGGACGCCACCCTGAAGGCTGGTCACTCGAGCCACAATTATCCCGTCACCCGACAACGGCTGATAGAGAAAATGAAATGCGTCAGAATTCGACGAAGTCCCTAGTCCCGATCCCTGAATCGTGAATGCTCCGTTCGCATAACTGGCGCTGCCGGACGGACCCACCGCACCCACATCACTGTCAGACCAACCTGCGGGCAGGTTTGTGATTGTGAAAGGAGCACTATTCACTGCCTGGCTATTGACCGTCACCGAGAACGGACCTGATGTTGCTGAAGGGGGCACGATTGCAACAATGTTGGTATCGCTCCAACTCGTGGTCGTAGTGCTTGTTCCGTTGAGCGAAATCGTGCTGCTGCCTTGCGTTACGCCGAACCCTGTCCCGGTGATTGCTACCTCAGTTCCTACAGCTCCTGTAGTTGGCGAAATGCTGGTGATGCTCAGTATCTCAACTACTGTGAAAGCCACCCCATTGCTTGAAGCGCCCAAAACTGTGACGACAACATTTCCCGTTGTTGCTCCCGTTGGTACCGTCACCGCGATGCTCGTCTCTGTCCACGTCCCCCCCATCGCGGTTATCCCGTTGAACGTGACCGTGCTGCTTCCTTGGGCGGCGCCAAAGCTCGTTCCAGTGATCGTCACCGGAGTTCCAGCAGCCCCTGAGGCCACGGACAGACTCGTGATAGTTGGTGGTGCGTTATTGACCGACTGGAGCAGCGTCGTGGAAGTGCTGCCGCTGTCATTCGAGTCCCCACCATAGGAAGCCGTGATCGAGTGTGATCCCACCGCCAGCGTTGAGATGCTGTACGAGGCGCTCCCGCTGTTGATCGGACCTGTTCCCAACTGTGTGCTTCCATCCATGAACGTCACCGTGCCCGTCGCAGCCGAGGGCGTGACCGTGGCTGTGAAGGTCACAGAACTTCCATAGGAGGACGGATTCGATGAAGAGGAAAGCGTCACGGATGAGGAAGACTGTCCAAACGCCACTCCTGTCAAAACCGGGCAACCAAGAACAAGGACCAGAATACGGAATATTGCTCGCATCACGATTCGCTCCCTTGTGATCCTAAAGTGTGTCGACAACCTGGGGACTGATCCACCCGGCGGCAATTCGGAAACACTTTGGTGACTCGCATTCGTGGCGCGCATATCTTCCTGGATTCGACTGTATGCATCGTCGCGAAGGCCACAAGCGTTCTGGTCTGGAGGTGGCGTTTTGAGGTGTTCCATTGCCAAAACTCCTAACTCAAAGTCGACATTTCCTCACTATGGGTAAGTGATGGTGACCGACTCGACCCCATTTGCCCGGGATGACGTGAGCCCTCGACCACTGGAATCGTAGGTATGCGATTCCAGGATTTTCCCGTTATTATCGGTCACCGCCGTGATCTGGGATTGTGCGTTGTAGATGAACGAGACGGTTGTCAGGTCGGGCTTTGTGACCTGAATGAGTCTCCCTTGAGTGTCGTACGCATAGGATAGCGTGATCCCAAAATCGGACGTGACGCTGGTTACAAGCAAGCTGGAGCCTGTCCCGTAATTGAAATAGAGGTGGCGCGAAGCGGGGTCAGTTACGGTGACGAGGCGATTCGTGCTGTCATAGGTCAACTGGGTAGCATTCCCGTTCCGGTCGACGATTGCGGTAAGAAGACCGGTCGTTGGATTAAATTGCCGTTGCTCCCCGTTGAGAAAGGTTATCGTCCAGTTGGGACTGCTCGACACAAAAGAGGCGTAAACATTTGCGGGAGCCGCGAGAATCATCGCGCTCCCTGGAGCACCTGGACCACTTGGGCCAAACCCGAAAGACCAGTAACTACCATCGCTCCGGGAATATTTGAGATAGTTGTCAGCAGCCATGAAAACTCGTTCTTCATAAGTCGAGCGCCAGTTAGGCCCAAACATTCCGATTGAAGATGCAATCTGACTTGGAGGCCACACACTGTTCCATCGCCTAACGAGCGCGAGCCCGCCACCTAATCCAGGCAGTCGGACGTCAGTCTGGTCAATGAACGTGCTGCCAGTCGGAAGAGCAATGGGACTCCCAGCTGTAGGTGTGGCGGCATGGTTGCTGGGAGGACCGCCACCGGAACCGCTGCCAGAACCGCCACCGGAACCGCTGCCAGAACCGCTGCCGGAACCGCTCGAAATGCACGACAGACATGTTTCATTCCCTGCAGACAAGGGTGGACAGCTGGCCGAGTACTCGCCCACTGTCAGGGTCCATCCACCTGGGCCGGGTCCCACGATAAAAACGCCTGGCCATGTGCAGATATCACCCGGCCAACATTCTTCCCACCAGATAGTAGGGCACGGCTTGTTGGTCTGGGTCTGCGCCGCTGATTTTCCACTGAATGCGAGCCCCAAGAACAACACTAGAGCGCACCCGGTTACGACAATTCTTTTACTCACGTCTTTCCCTCCCTAGCCGCGCAAATCAATCCCCAAAGCCTGGGCAAATCCCGCAGGACAATATCTTCGTCCTCGCACACCACACCGCAGCAACGAACACTACTCGTTGCGGTACAACTCGTTCACCTATTGGAATGCGGGGAGCGACGGCCCCACTTCAACATCGGGTTACTCCGTCGATACTCACTCATATCCACCTGATTTGTACATGTCAAGTGAATTGGCTGAAATATAACCTCGGATTGTGGAAAATTGGTGCGAATTTCACAATTCTGCTCGGAATCCCAACCAAACAAACTGAAGAACATTGTCTGTTGCTCGTCCTCGGAAACAACTTCAACGGAGTCCGAAACACTGGAACCCATCCGATGGAGGAAAACACGAGCCGAAGATGCTGCGTAGAGTGCAAAAAGCACTGCGCCTGCGGTTGGAGTAGATCCCCATCTCCCAACCCTGCGATCAAAACTCACTCCTTGTCATTCATGGGCCTTTCTGCCGTTTTGTAATAGAGTCCACTTGTTCGTCCATTCACGCCCCTGTAGGTATTCCTTGGACCCGAAGCGTGACTTTGGTTGCCAAGGCCCGGAGTTTGTTTCGAATGCGCTGGATCAATGGGCGTATCTGGAGCGCGTGACGTTTGATTTCAGCCGACTAGGAAAACCAAAAGACACCGCTTATGCGGAATTGTTCAACGGCAGATTGGGATACCAATGTCTGAGCGTAAATTGATTCTTGTCACTGGAATACGCTCAGCGCAAGATCGGGGCTTGGCGGCGGCACTCCATCGAGAGTCGTCCTCACACTGTGCTCGGAGACGCGCCGCCCAGCGAATTCGCTCATAACCCAGTTCCCTCACATGTGCTTCTGCCAGCGCGATGGGCACCGAAAGAAGGCGGCCCCGAAACACTTCTGCTGGACGTACCACGGCCACGCGTCGCTCGTCGTGCTTAATAATAGCCTCGGCACCCTCGTGGACAGGTGCCAGCAGACAAGCGAAGTCGTTGGCCGCGCCTTCGTCCTAAATGTGAATCACCTCCTTAGCCATGGGACCCATTCTGATGTTCTTTCCGGTGCTGTCTGGCCAGCATCGGTAAGCCTGCGCTGAGTTGTGGCATAGGCATCTTAAGAAGTCTATAAGCATTCTATAGTTGACATATAGACCTGAATAGAGTACTGTGCTTTGGGCCAGAGGAGCCATCCCATGTCAACCCAACCGGGGCCCCGAAATTCCAAGAAGCGGCGCAAAAACACACTGCGCATGTTCTACATTTTCGTGTTCCTCGCAGCCGGGACTTTCACCGTGGCAATCAAGGCGAGCCAGGCCAGGCAAGCAGCGCTGTTCGCGCTCGGCATTGTTCTGGCTGGCGGAGGAGTTTGGAGTTTCGTCCGATTCCTCAAAGTCGCTGACACACATCAGAGACTCATCAACCATGAAGCAACGAACTTCGCCTTTGCTGGCTCCTTACTCCTCACACTCGCTGTTGGCATCCTGCAACGATTCGGGTTCCTTTCTGGGGCCTCGCTCTTGGTTCCGGCGTTCATGATCGCCTTGTGGAGCATCGGCCTAATTCTCTTCTCCTAGCGGTATCAAGAATGAAGACTCGACTTCGTGTCTTGAGAGCGGAAAAGGAGTGGTCGCAGGCCGACCTCGCCGATGCC
Source organism: Candidatus Acidiferrales bacterium (assembly GCA_963702915.1). Classification (GTDB taxonomy): domain Bacteria; phylum Acidobacteriota; class Terriglobia; order Acidiferrales; family UBA7541; genus Acidiferrum. The sequence continues at coordinate 1,600,929 of OY969770.1, read as the reverse complement.
GTCGGCGTGACGCGGCAGTGCATCAACGCGGTTGAGACGGGCAAATACGAGCCGGGGCTGGACCTGGCCTTTAAGATCGCCCGCATATTCGGGAAAAATGTCGAAGAAGTCTTCCTGTACGAAGAGAGCGAGACGAGTTCCGGACGCCAATAGAGGTTCTTCGCAATACGTCAGGCCACGATGCCAACTATTCCTCAGCGCACGCTCTCCATTCGTCTTTTGCCGTTGATTATCCCTTCAGTAGCTAGGTGAACTTCACAGGAGCCCCTTAATGTCACGAGGCTTTGACGGATTCGAAATTGACGATCTTCGCGATTCTCAATGGCAGCCCGAACCCTCCAGCTATAGTCGGGAATCGAGCCGAGGACGAGGCAGTAGCTCGCAAACGGAGGCCAGTATCAGAATAAAACTGGCAAAGCTCCGTGAAACCGAATACCTGTCCGACCAACTCGATTCGCACAGCCGCGAGCGCCCAGAAGGGCAGCCCCGGTTCCTCGCCCGCGATAGAAGGCAAGTTGACCTTCTCGCGCAGCATGGGCGCACGGAAATCCATGATCGCGACAGAACCTATTCGCTCCGATCATCGGAAATCCACACCCTCACGGAAGTTGGCAAGTTTCGTGTAGTGGCTGTCGAGGATGTCGCGAAGTACGGCTACGCAGGCGACCGCTCGCGACTGGACAGCGACCTTCGCAATCTCATTCATCAGCGGCTTGTCGAACGAAGAGACACGAGCGTTCTCAAGAAGGAGTCTCAGCAGGTTCTCATTCTGACTAAGGAAGGCAAACGTCTGGTTCGTCGCCACGGCTTCGTACTCGACGATCAAGCTATCTACTCGGGTTTTGTGAAGCCCAAAGAAGCGGATCACGATGCTACCCTGTACCGTCTGTATCATAAGGCCGCCGACGAGATCGAACGCAAAGGTGGCAAAGTACTCCAGGTTCAGCTCGACTACGAACTCAAGGAAAAACTTTACCAAAAGCTCGGCCAGGGCCGGGCCCAAGGCGAGCGACAGGCACAAGGGCTGAAAGAAGCTTTTGCACGCCAATTGAACCTTCCCGTTGTTCACGGGAAGGTCAGTTTCCCCGATCTACGAATCGAGTACACAACGCAGGAAATGGAAATCGCCCGCGTGGACCTCGAGCTCGCCACTGGCCACTACCATGCTGGGCATCTAGAGGAAAAGGCTCACGCCGGCTTTCAAATCTACGTCCGGCCCGAGGACGCAGGTGCCCTGCGCCGCGTACGCGACGACCGTGGGATCATGACCGCAATTTTGAGTTTGTGAACCATGCACTTCCCAGAAACCAGCATCGAGAACCTCCGCGGCTTCGGCTACACCGAGGACGAAGCTCGCTTCCTTTATCTGGTGGCCACCCATTCTGGGTATTTCTCTACTCGCCAGTACCTGGCCTACACGGGGACTAAGAGCGGCGAAAAGAGCATGGCGTTCACCCAAAAGGTGCTCGGGAAAGGGCACGCCACCGCTCGCCTGCTGCTTAGAAATGGCCGCGTCTACCATCTTTTCTCGCGTCTGGTCTATCGCGCTATAGGACGGGAAAATCTGCGCAATCGCCGCGAGCATTCCGCCGAGCGCATTCGTACGAAACTGGTGATTCTTGATTTCGTCCTGGCTCACCTCGATTACCGGTATCTCGAAACCGAGACCGAGAAGGTCGACTATTTCTGCCGGAAACTCTTCATCAACCAAACCATGCTTCCCTCCAAACGCTACAAAGGAGCGATCCGGGAAAAGACCACGGACCGGTATTTCGTCGACAAATTCCCGCTGTTCTTCGCTCCTGAACCTTCCTCTTCTCCTTCTGTGGTCACCTTCAGTTTTGTCGATCCGGGGCTCTTCAGTCTGGCCAGTTTCGAGACGCATTTATTTGCGTACACCAGCCTGCTTTCCGCTGTGCCGCAGGTGAATTTTGTCTACATTGCCACGCGTCCCATACACTTCGCGGCAGCTCGGAAGCTGTTTCTGGCGATGGCCCCGCGGGCTGCGGACCCCGATCCGGGCGTCGAAGGCTTGCGCTACTTCCACTATCGTCACATGTGGGAGACCAAGCAGTACGCAAGGCTGAACGCGGAACAGATCGAATTCCTCAATGATGCCAAGAAGCGATTCAATGATGCTTTGACCGACATCCGGTATGAGCAATGGTTGCAGGGCCAAATCACGGCTGGCACGGTGAGCGAGGAATTTCGCAGGCTGGCGCCGAGGCGTGAAATATTGTTTCGCGCGGAACTCGTGGACGGGCAGGCCGCACTTTTCGAACCGAGAGTCCCACGCCGGAATCGCGAAACTCGCGACCGACAGGTGACGAACCGCTCACAAGCGACTTTCGGCCCAGCTTTCAAACCAGCTTTCGGAGGAGAGACGCAACAAGCGGAAGAGAAATAGCCAGATGCGCAGAATGAGGGTAGCAAGAGTGCACGCGGGCAAAACACTAGGATGGGCGGGAGCGACCCCACAATGGACGGCTTTCAGCCGCCCAAAACTTCGTGGGGTCGCTCCCGCCCGTCACACAGGAAGCGTGACCGTGTTTTGCCCGCGTGCATACAGAGATGCAATCGACCCGGAATGCAGAGAAGGAATGATTTCAAACAAGGAAAGGAGAAAGTCTCGATGGCAGTATTGAAAGCACCACCCAAACAACCTAAAACCACAGTTGTCCAACTAAGGCTCGACGAGGAAGCAAAGATGAAGCTTACGAAGTATGCTGAGTTCCTCGACTGCTCACCGTCGTATGTCGTGACTGAAGCCTTGAAGCTTGTCTGTAACAAAGACAAAGAGTTTCAGTCCTGGCTTTCAGGCCGACGCACCAATAACCCCAACCAAATCTTGAAAGGGGAGTCTCTGCAACTGGAATTGAAATAAGACGCCATGCACCGCCGCCTCCAATTCGGTCTGCGCGAGAACCCAGCGTCATCTCGACGACATGGCTCACGTCAAGCAGTGAGTAGTCTTTCGACTGGAAATCGCGTCGATCAGGGGACCCCAATGTTAGGGGAGCTTACGCCCGGCCGGAATCAGTTGTCCGCTAGGGCTGCTAGCAGCGCCGATGCCGCGTCACCCCACGCGGCCACAGGGGGAGAAAGGGATGGTGCTGCTACACACGATGGTGTCCCAATGGGGCCCCGGTCTCCCGCTAAGGCCCTGCGCGGCTTTGAACCCTTGATTGGCAGCTGTGAGGCAGCCAGGCTGCTCGGCAACATCCATGTCAAGACTCTGCAACGCTATGCGCGTGACAGACGGGTTCCCGGATATCAAATTGGAGGCCACTGGTATTTTCGTGCATCTGAACTGGACTCATGGCTGCAATCTCGGATAAATTTGTCGTGCCATCCGTGCCGCTTACAGGAGAAATCGGATGGAACATAAGCGGCAACGGGTTCAGTTTGGTTGGGTATGTTTGAAAGCAAGAAAGAAGGGTCCAGACGTGTGGGTTCTGCGGTACCGAGAGAGTCTCCCGGACGGAAGCACGACGAGGCGAAGCGTAGCTATCGGAACGGTTGAGGAATTCCCAACCGCGCCTCAGGCACGCAAGGCCGCGCTGTCCTGGCTATTCTCGATGAACGCAGAAGCGTCAAGTGGAACAACCGTTTTGTTCGGCGCAGTCATTCAGCGGTATCTGGCGGAAGAGATTCCTGAAAGGCCCTCGACTGCTTCACGGTATCGTTGCTGGCTAAAGAACCACGTTGAGCCGAAATGGCGAGACTTTCCTCTCGAGCAGATTAAACCGCTGCTCGTGGAAGATTGGCTCAAGAGGCTCAATTTAGCGCCGAAAAGCAAGTCTCATCTCAAAAACCTAATGCGCGTGTTGTTTAACGCGGCGATGCGCTGGGAACTGATTCCCTATCAGCACAATCCCATGAGCCTCGTTCGCGTGAAGGACGGTTCAAAGAGACAGAGGGAACCGAAAGCACTTTCAGTGGACGAGTTTAGGAAAGTCCTGGAGAGTATTCCCGAACCCTTCCGAACGATGTGCATTGTGGCGATGTGTTTGGGACTGCGGGTGAGTGAAATCCTCGGCCTGAGATGGCGGGACATCGACTGGGACGGACTGCGCTTGGCAGTGCGGCAAGCATACGTCTACGGTATGCAGGGCGATGTGAAAACGCAGGCTTCTCATCGATGGATGCCTCTCGACCGTTCGCTTGCGGACAAGCTACGTCAACACAAGGCGAGGCTAGTACCGCTGGCGAAATCGGATGATTGGGTGTTCGCTAACCCAGAGACGGGAAGACCATATTGGCCAGGCCGAATTCAGGAGAACTGGCTTGTTCCCGCAGCAGCGAAGGCGGGGCTTGGCCGCATCGGCTGGCACACGTTCAGACACAGCCATTCAACGTTGCTTCATGCGCTTGGCGTCGATCTCAAGGTGCAGCAGGAACTCTTGCGACATGCCGATATTCGAACGACCATGAATATCTACACGCAGGCGGTTCCGACTGCATTGCGCGAGGCGAACAGCAAAGTCGTTCGTTTGGTGTTGCCAGCGCATGTGGCCTAGCGTTAATGGCCCCTCATGGCCCCTCGAGAATCTGCAAACGCTTATCCAGAAAGGAGATGTTGGTAGGGGCGGTGGGGATCGAACCCAGGTCCGAAGCTTGGAAAGATTCTATTCTGCCATTGTACGACGCCCGCTCGTTTCTCGCGTGCCGGATTGCTCTTGCTTCGGCGATTTAGCAGGTTAAAGAAATCAATTCGAAATTCGAGGTTTGCATAATTCTTCACAGCGAACCACTTGCGTATGGAATGGATCCACACTGCACTGTGAGGGCCACGCAAGATATTCTGCTGGCATCGCCGTGATCTGTGCCTATGTCGCCAGGGATCGCGGTAGGATCCTACTGGCTCCTTCCTTTTGTTCCCTACTTCGCAAGGACCATAAGGCTGAATCCCAGAGAATGTTCACTCCGAAATCCTGATGGATCGCAAATAGGAGCCTGCGAAGCACCCGCAGTATTCCGGTTTCCTGCAAAAATGACGTCCCTATTTTTCTCGATGGACAGCCCATTCTTGAGAGCGGGTGAACTCTTGCCTTCTGGAAAGAAGAGGCTAGCGAGGATTCACAATCAACCGCTCTGCGGGAAATACGTGGGCAATCCGTAGCATCACGAATTCGCCCATGGGAGCGGTCTGAACTAGAAAGTGAAGCGCACGCCAAACTGGCCAGGGTTGTCGTTGGAGTGCGCCAAGCTGGTCGCCGCGCCTCCGTAACGAGGTCAGAAACTTACACGCGCGGCCAGTTGAAACGACCGCGGTCCACCCGAACCGAACACTTGGGTGACTCGACTGGTGGGCTGACCAAAACCTGGAGCCAGTAGATTGCCGCTTCTGCCAGAAAGGTTAGCAAGGTTAAACACATTGAACGCCTCTCCAATCAGTGCCAGTCGCCAGCGGTCCGCGATGTGGAAATCGCGGCTCAAACGGAGATCCTGCGTGAAGAAGGAGTCCCCGAGTGCAAACTGCGAAGGCAAAACGATAGGCGGGATGATGGCACCCTTGGCGTCGCGCTTGCCGGCATAACCGCTGTTGAACTGTGCGACGAGGCGCTGCAGGTCTGCTTTTCCTAGACCACGATTGAACTCGTTTACGGTGGTGCCCGGAAGGAGATCGCCGGTGGTGCCATCGCCGTTGAGGTCCAGGCCGCCGAGGAAAGCGGAGAACGGAGGTTTGCTGACATAGGTCAGTACGAGTCCCAACTGGAAGCGCTTGGGCAGCAAGGTGACTCCGGAAAGATTCAGAATGTGACGGAAGTCGATGGCGAGCGGGCCCTTATTGCCGAGAGGATTCTCGTCGTTAAACCCATTGGAGAAATTGTTGCCGACATTGCTGGAATACGCGTAGGAGGCAAGAAACTGAAAATTGCGGGAGAGGCGCTCATCGGCGCGCACGAGCAGACCCTCGTATCGCGCGCTGCCAATGCCGGAATTTACGAAGATGGGCCCGAGCGAGCACTCGGCCGCGGGATCGGTGCGCTGCGCGTCAGTGCAGAGCGGAAGCACCGGACCGCTGGAGCTGGAAAAATGATTGGCATCGACCAGGCCCGGCGGAGGACCGATGTGGCGGAACTCCCGGAGCACGAAGTCGGCGCTGATGACCAGGTTGTGAGCGACCTCGCGCTGGACGCCCAGGCTGAAGTGGGTCGCTGAGACACTGGGAAAGTCAACCGCGTCAACCGAGCCCTGTTTATCCATTTCGATGTTGGTGACGGAAAAGTCCCGGTTGTTAGGGTCACCGCGAAGCTGCGTGAGATTCGCGCGAATGATAGGCAGAATCTGGAGTAAAGAAGCCCCGGTGAATGTAGTTGGATTTGAAAAGTCCAGCAACGTGCCAGTGTTTGGGTCACGGATACCGCCGCTGAAATACGATCCGCGGCCCACTCCGCGTGGACCGAGCGAAACCCTCTCGGGATCTGCGATGCCGAACGGCGTCTGAGCGTCATAATAAACACCTACGCCGCCACGGATGACTGTTTTCCCGTCGCCCCTTAGGTTCCAAGCAAACCCCAACGACGGCGAAAAGTCCTTCCAGTTCTTGTGCGTTGGAGCGAGGCCCGAGAAGCCGAGAACAGGCGCGAGATACGCCGGTTTGTGGAGGTCATAGTTGAGAGGGGCGTCGTAGGTCCAGCCGAGTCCATAGTTGAGGACGAAGCGCGGGCGCACGTGCCAGATGTCCTGGGCGAAAAGGTAAACGAGTGGGGCGACGCGGACATTTCCAAGCCCTGCTTGCGGCACGCGAGGGTCACCGATACCAACGGTGAAATTTTGTAGAGGCAGCTGCAGAATGTCCACGAAGGTTAGAAAGGTTGCCGGAAGTGGAATTTGGAGATTGGGGGGCTGTAGGGCGTTGAAAGCGCGCACGCTCTGGGGAGAGAACAAAGTCATAGTGACGGGCTGGTCGGCGGTGTCGGTCCGGCCTCCTCGTGCGGTCTCCCAATCGCCGCCGAACTGGATGCGGTGCGTGCTCTTCTGCCAAGTGAAGAGGTCAGTCAATTGATACCGGCGTCCAAGAACGGTGTCGGTGGTGGAAGTTCCAATGAAGAGGTCGGGCCGGACGGTAATTGAGGGCGCGCCAATTCCCAAGCATTCGAAACAATCCGATGGCAGCGGCGCCTGTTGAGCGGCACTGACAAAGAAATAGGAAAAGCGGATGTCATTCACTTGCCCGCCGTTCAATTGCGAGGTCAGGCCGAGAATGCTCTGGTCTGCCCAAGCAGGCTGCCTGGCCCACGCGGAAGGATAGGTAGCAGTGACGACTCCATTGACTGTGGTGGGCGCGAAAGAGAAGCTGCCTTCGTGCGAGTACCTGACAAAGAGAAATTCTCTTTCGCTTGGTTGGAAGTCGGTGCGGAGCGTGAGCTGGTCTACGTAGGTCGGGCTGGGAACGATGCGGCTTAGAGGAGCAAAGTCCGGTGTGACTAGCTCCGTGCCGATTACGCCGCGCTGCTCGTTGCGTTCAAACGTGCCAAAGAAAAAAGCGCGATCCTTCCGAATGGGACCGCCCAGCGCCACGCCAAACTGCCGGCGCTGAAAAAAAGGATCTGGATTGGAGGGATCTCGACTCAATCCCGGGTAAGCCGAGAGATGGTTGTCGCGAAAGAAGATAAATGCGGAACCGTGGAGTTGGTTGCTGCCGGAGCGAGTAGCAACGTTCACCGCTCCGCTGGCCGTTGCCGCGGTACTCAAATCAAAGTTGGCGGTGGCCACTTGAAATTCCTGGACAACTTCCTGCGAGAAACCCATCGCCGCACCGCCATTTCCAATTTCCATCACACTTCCGCCGTCCACGGTGACGCGCGTGGCACGCCCGTTTTGACCTGCTGGCGCGCCCAGCAGCGGAACGAGAGTACGATTGTTACTGGCCCGCGTTGGCTGTTGTGCTCCCGGCTCAAGCTTGGCCAGCTCCAGGTAGCTGCGCCCATTGAGCGGCACTGATTCGATTTGGGAAGGGGTTACGATGCCGCTGATCTCAGGAGACTCATAGCTAATCTGCGGGACGGCAGCTTGCACAGTGAGCTGCTCGGAAGCGGGGCCGACCTCCATCGCTAGGTTCACGGAAGTGGTGCTGCCGGCTTCCACAGTTGCATCTCGCGCGAGGCGTTTAAATCCCTTGGCATCGGCGGTCACCTCGTAGATTCCAGGGAGTAGCGCAGAGGCGCTGAAGTCCCCTGCGTCCGAAGCAACCAAACCGCGTTTCAAGCCGGTTTCTTTGTTCGTAATGACAATACTTGCGCCGGGAATCGCTGCGCCGGTGGGGTCGGTGATCAGCCCGGCGATTGTGCCGGTGGGGACCTGGGCAAAGACTATTCCGGAGATCACGAACTCCAGTAGGACAAGTATTAGGAGAGGCCTGTTCATGTACGGTTCTCCGGTTGGAACTGCGAGACAAGATTCCCGGATGGTTAGACGATAGCAGAGAGTGCGGGAGGAAGGACCGAACTTTGTGAGCGGCGTCCCGCTGGCTCAGGTAAGGGACAAGGCTAGCGAGGCTGGTCTAATCCAACGCGATGAAGCAGGTCCTTGAATCGCGGATCATCGCGTACCGGATCAAAAAAGGGATGCACTTTGAGCCATTGAAGAAAGCCGGCTTGCTCCTGGTAGGCCCGTTCAAACCAGGCAAATGCTTGATCGCGCTCGCCGAGCGCGAGGTAAGCGTCCACGAAAGCTGCAGCTGGAACATACCCCGTCTTCTGCCGACGCTTCAATTCGTTGAGCACACGGAGAGCCTCGGTCCGCTGCCCGGCTTTGGCATATGCCCGGACCAACCCCCCGATGACGCCAGGGCTTTGGCCGGAGCCAGAGGCTGCCTTCTGCAGCAGGGGAATAGCTTCTGCTGGCTGATGGTTTTCGATGAGCGCAAATCCAAGAAGCCAGAGAGCGGCTGCATGATCCGGACGCACCGCTAGCACGCTGCGCAGCTCTCGAATGGACTCATCGTAGCGTCGCGCGTGAAATAGTATCAAGCCGGTGGTAACGCCGGTAACGCCGAGCGGGTCGAGCTCACGGGCACGCCGGGACCATGCCAGGGCCTCATCCATGTGCCCTTGGCACATGAGCCAGCTCGCATAGCCCAAGTGCGCGGCGCTGTCATTCGGATTCAACTGAAGGGCCCGTTTATACTCCACCTCCGCGTCATTCCACTGCCAGCGCTTTTGGTAGACGTCTGCCAGCAGGGCATGGGCTTCGGCATTTTCTGGATCAAGCTCAAGGGCTTTCATGGCTGCGTTGAACACTCTTGGGCGTACTTCGACCGGCGAAACGCCGACAAAAGCGCCGCCGAGTCTGGTATATGCCGCTGCCAGGCCCACATAAGCGGGCGCAAACGTCGAGTCCTTCTGAATCGCCTCTTCGTAGTCAGCAATGCTCGCTTCGATCTCAGCCTTAGTGTTGTTTTTTGCGAACCGGCCTTTGAGATAGCTCTCATAAACTTCCGGAGAAACATTACGCGCCGCAACGAGCCTGGAGTGCTCTTCTCCGGTAACTGTGACTTCGACTTTTTGCGCCACGGACTGAGCTACATCGCTCTCGAGAGCAAGCACGTCGCGCAGGTCGCGGTCGTAAGCTTCAGACCAGAAGTGCTCATCGGTCGCAGCCCGAATCAACTGGACATGCACACGAATTCGGCCGCCTTCTCGTATGACTGATCCTTCGACAATGGCCTCCACGCCGAGCGTTTTAGCAATGTCTGGTACCGTCAGCCGCGTATCCTTGAAGTGCATCACCGATGTGCGGGAAATAACGCGCAGATCGTGAATCCCAGAGAGATGTCCGATGAGCGCCTCAGTCATACCGTCAGCAAGATACTGTTGCGTTGGGTCACCAGAGAGATTTTGAAGAGGCAGAACTGCCAGGGACTTAATAGCCGGCCTGCCCCTGTGCATCGCACTGCTGCTGCGGTAGAACATCAAACCGAGGGTGCAGAGCGCAAGGATGACAAACACAAGGAATACAGGCAAGCGGACGGAAGCGAATCTCGTTTTAGTCTTGACAGGCAGAGCGGGTAAGTCCGACGGACCAGTGTGTGTGATCTTGTCCCCAGGGCCCGCCGCTGCTGCGGCAGGCAGCGGAGGAACTGCATATGGCGGAATCTCCGCCAAAGGCGCGATGAAGCGGTAGCCGCGGCGAGGCAGGGTTTCGATGTAGCGGGGTTCCTCGGCGGAATCGCCCAACACATCGCGCAGTTTCTTGATAGCGCTGTTCAGGCCAGTATCAAAGTCAACGAAGGTGTCCGCGGGCCAGAGCTTCTGACGAAGTTCCTCGCGGGTGACCACGTCACCTGGATGCTCCAGCAAAAGCGCAAGCACCTGAAAGGGTTGGTCCTGAAGCTTCAAGCGGATGCCGTGCTTGTACAACTCGCCCGAGCGCATGTCCACTTCAAAGGCGCCAAAGCGGGTCCTGCGGGTTCGGGCGGTGGCTTCCATGGCCTTGGCTTTCGAGTGCCGACAGTCTATCACCAAATGCTTACGGTCGAAGGAATATGTGCCGGACCAAACGCGTATTTCCTGCAACTCCCCTGAATTCAAGGAGCTGAACGATCAGATGCCGAACACGTAGAGACCATGCCCCCACCATTGCATCTCATGCCAGTTCGCGCCAATGCTGGCGGAGCGATGCAGAGAAAGGACGCCTTAATAGAGTTCCTGTGCTGCAAATCTCCTGCGCAAGTCCCGGCACGCCTTGCTGCCCAAGAACTATCTCGGCAATAAACGAATAAATCTAAAATTTGGAGGTTTTCCATGAAGAGCAAACGATCGCGGTTGACGGCACGTATTCTCGCAGTTCTGGTGTTGGCAGGAAGTACCGGCGCTCTGGCACAGGCTCCTCTGCCCGAGCACTTCAGCGGAATCATCAGCGACTATACGGGCGTAGTTTCTGGCGCGGGCCCGTGGGAAATGCGCGGCCACTGGTCCCTGAACCTGAAGGGAAGATCCAGCAAGGCTGATTTCTCGGCGTTTATGACCATGGAACTGTCGGATTATGGGGTCACGAGAGTGGGTAAGGATCCGGGCGTTGCGGAAAACCGTGCTGCTCACACCCACCACATCGTCATGACGGATGCCACGGTCTCGACAGACCCGTCCGACCTTGCCAATTGCCCCACCTTCAGCCCGCCGAACACACCTAAACTCGTGGTCAACGGCACTGCCAACTTCATTTCCGGCAACGGAAACGACGCGCCCTTTGAGAAGAATGGGTCAGCCACGTCTATGCTGCAAGTCTGCATTACTGGGGCGACGTACGACCAGCCAGGGGTCACGCCGGAGGTCCAGTATTCGAACATGACTTTGGTCTTCGGATCCCCTGGCAACACGCATTTCGGATCGGACCCGGTTCACGGCGTCGTTCGCTCTCCTCAAAAGGACAACGACCATGACCACGGACGTTAAAGCTCGCCACCGCTGAACGTCATCGATCCCAAATCATGGCAATCTGTCCAACCGGAATGTATCTCACGGTTTCCTGGGTGGGCACGGTTGGCAACTACGAGGGTTGGAGCCCCGTAGCAAAACCGATTGAAACTAGGCATAACCTTGCGCCAAGTATTCTGTCTGGGTCTCGGCAATTTCTTGGGTACAGGATTGGGTGCAGCTAAAGAGGTGAGAATGGCTCCGAATTTTCCGTAAGCGGCACCAGACGCGACACTTAGATTCTTCAGTACAACCACCGTTAACCGAAGGGTTGCTATCTTGCGCTTAAACAATCGGAACGCATTCTCGGAGGTCAAAAGGTCGGAGGAGAAAGTTATGCAGCAGAAAAGACAAAACACGGCGCTTGCCCTTGTTGCACTTGTCAGTTTCGCGATCGCTTTCGCCGGGTGCGGAGGCGGCGGCCAAGCAGCCTCGCTGCCTTCACCCGCGCTGCCTTCATCCCCACCTCCCGGCCCGACGCTGACGTCGTTGTCGCCGTCGAGCGCGGTTGCGGGCGGTAGCGGCTTCACGCTGACCGTCAATGGACAAAACCTGTCTTCTTCGGCAGTGGTGCACTGGAATGGACAAGCGGTTCCGACCACCTTCGTCAACAGCGGGCAAGTGACGGCTGCGATTTCTTCTTCTTTGATCGCTTCCGCCGGATCAGTTAGCGTGTCGGCTGAGAATCAGGGTTCTCTTGAGTCGAATATCCTCTCGTTCAAGGTCAATAATCCCCCTCCGCAGATCACGTCGATCTCTCCGGACAATGCGATGGCCGGCGCGGCGCCGCTGCTCGTGACGGTCAACGGATCGAACTTTTCTCAGGGAGCAACGGTGCTAGTGAATGGCAGCCCACGAACAATCTACTTGAGTTCCGCCACGCAACTCGTAGCCGGGCTCACGGCGGACGATTTGGCCATCGCTGGATCGCTTGCCGTCACGGCGGAAGATACCGACCTTGCGACAGGGCCATCCAACGCCGTGCCGTTCACCGTAACTCCATTCACAACCAACCCGACACCGACACTCGCGTCATCTTTGGATACGTCCGTGCCAGCAGGATGGCCCGGATTCCAACTCCGAGTGCAAGGCACCAACTTCGTTGCGGCATCCGTACTCCAATGGAACGGAGTGCTTCGCCAAACGACCGTCACGAGCAGCACAGAACTGAAGGCCGCCATTCCGGCTGCGCTATTGAGCTCTCCGGAAACGGCGCAAGTCGCGGTCGTCAATCCGTCGCCCGGCGGAGGAGCTTCCAGCACGCTGCCTATACAGGTCGAGGCAGTGCCGCCGGACGCCGTCGGAGTAATCGACCGTGTTGACATCGCAACGGACCTCACTGAACCAAATGACAGCAGTACCTTTTTGCCGGCGGTGAGCCGCGGTGGTCGGTTCGTGGTTTTTCTTTCCACGGCCAGCAACCTCGCTCCCAACACGCCCGACAACAACGGCAACTACAATCTATTTCTGCGCGACACCTGCGTAGGTGCGCCAAGCACATGTGTGCCTTCTCTAACGTTGCTGCCCTCCACTCCCGATGGCTCCTACCCTTACGTGCCGGCCATAAGCGTCGATGGAAGGTTCGTGGGCTACAGTTCGGGGTCTGGCACGAGTTTCTTGCTGATCGACACTTGCGTGGCTGCGCTCCCTGGCTGTGTTCCGAATACCCGAGCGATTGACGAACCGGGGGGTATCGGTCAAATCTCTCTGAGCGCGGACGGACGCTTCGCTGTCTATCTGTCGGGATCGTTATTCTGCAGCCCTTGGGATTACGGCTGCAGTCTTCCGGAGGGACAAGTGTTCCTCGCGGATACGTGTGCTGGCATCGCGTCCGGCTGTACGCCGAGCTCGCTTCCGATCACTCCGACAGACGTGCCTGCGGTGGGCCGGGAGGCGATTGGCGCCCTTCACCCATCCATCAGTCCAGATGGGCGCTACGTCACATTTAACTCGAGCCAAAGCGATATTTGGCTCTACGATACCTGCCAAGGTGCGATAGGACCTTGTTCGCCCTCCAAAACCATGGTTTCGGTCGCCACCGACGGAAGCGCGGCGAACGGAGACAGTTTCGGAGCCGCCGTTAGTGCCGGCGGGCGATATGTCACCTTCCTCTCGCTCGCAGGCAATCTTGCACCAGGCGTTCCTCAGCCCGGAGTTATTCGTCTCTATTTCCGCGATATGTGCACCGGCGTGACGTCCGGCTGCACTCTGGTCACGACGTTTGTTACCATCGCCGGTGATGGAGTGCTGGCGGCCGACCCGTCGATTAGTGCCGATGGACGCTACATCGCCTTCGCATTCGGCGATGCCAGCACGGTGCCCGCAGGCACGGAACCAAAGGTGGACATCTTCGTGAGCGATACGTGCGCGGGCGTCTTGTCCGGCTGCACGCCATCGATTACGCGTGTTTCTGTGGCGTTGGATGGCACTCAGGGAAATACATCTGCCCCCCCGAGTCAGGCGATGATCAGTGCCGACGGTCATTTCGTTGTCTTCCAGTCAGTTTCGAAGTTGGCGCCAGGAGGAACTGATACGGGCGGTTATATTTATTTGGCGCGTCAGTAAGCAGCAGAACCAGATCGCCGCAGGTGCCTTGCTCGTCAGCGTAATGTTTCCCGTCGGAGGCTCATATGCCTGACAAACGTCACCTGCACGTTGCAGTAGGCTGACTGGACCTTCGATAGCCGTGCTGTTGGACAATGCTCGGCCAAAGAAATGAAGAGCAGGAAGGACGACACTCGCGTACTGACTGAAAGAAATGAAGGCGTTGGCTTTCCGGACGAACCGAAACAGGATAACATGAGAGCTATATACATAGATTGTCATTTAGATTGCCTGTTAGGATCTGCAAGGCGCCTGAAGTTATGAGCTCGTGCGTCGGGTTAGTACCGACAAACGCCCTTGTATTGACTGGTCTGGCCACCTTCCGGTCGGCAACCGGAAAATTATTGCTGGCAGCGCCCCGTCAGGGTGCGGGAAGGCTGGAAGTTTTTTGCTGAACTTTTGCTGAACTATAGCCTGCAAATGAGGCTCTTGGGGCACAACTAGGAAGCGCCTAACGCAAACAAAACACTCGAAAATCGGTCTGTGCGAACGGGTCAGGTAGAATTAGCAAACCGCCGCCACTCCAGGAGGCCTTACACAGAGCGCGGCAAACATCTCGCTGTGCCAATACCCTGCACAAAGTGGAAATACAAAGCCAGCACAATTTGGAAGTGCTTTCAGTTTCCATCTAGTTTCCAATTAAGGCCTTTGCTCGAAAAACTAAGTGCCGCCAGATCAATCGCTTTCAAAGTTTTGTTTCGAGCTTCCCAAGCTTCGGACGTGGGTTCGACTCTTGTCGCCCACGCCATAGTCAAGGATGAATCCGGAGTATTGCGTTTGGGGCTTGGTCGAAGCTATTTCCTATCGCCAATCTGTCCGAAGCACGACTAGCGCGTCTGCATGCCAAGTAGGAGGCCGCAAAAGAGAGGAGGAGCGCCTGCCTCGTGAGCAGTCGCTCTATGTCCGCAATCGGATACTACGGTTTTGAAAACCGTCGTCCTGGAGAGGTTCGAATCCCCTTGGTAGCCAGAATCCTCTGGCCTCAATGAATCGCAGTTATGGGTAGAGCATTCGGCTATGGCCCGAATGCTTAGGCCTGTGAAGTGAAATCGGCGGTGCGCAAGTTGCTGAGCCAAGAGCTCTTTTTGGTAACCTGTCCAATATCAAGAAGTACTGTCACAAAAATGTAGTAACCGAATCGGGAGAAGGGAAGGAATCGACCCTAGGGGGCCCCGGCGGAGCAATTGGTTTCTCGGTAGAGATCTTCTGAGCGAGAAAGCAATTCTACCAACTGCATCGCGGGCGGGATCACACGTTGAGGAGCTTTGCAATCACATCGGCGGCGCTGTAAACCGGCCTGTTTGGCGGGAGGAAGGATGGAATTTCGCTCAGGTCATCTCCGGAGGTGACCAGGCCTCTCTCGACGAATTTGCCGGCGCGTACCTGAGGATGTCCGATGTTCGCCAACAAAGCGTTGCAGAGGCATTTTCGCCCCAGAGTCTTCTCTTCCTGTCCACCCTTGGACAGGTACACGGTCAGGGGCTCTCCCGCGCAGCGATAACCAATCGTGCCTGCGGGAGTCCTGTAAGCCTCGCGGAGATAGCCGAGATCGCAGACGCGAGGTCTGGCGAGATAGACTTCGCGCTCCGAGAGCGTGTCTTTTAACTGGGCGGTTTTGAATGGGTAACCTGTCGGCGAAGCCAGAGGATCGGTGAAAACCTTGGCCTCCCCGGAGCTCGCTTTCTTCAAGAGCGCCTGCTTGTAATCGTCCCTCAAGGCTGACTCTGCGCAGAAGGCGAAGGCGGTTCCCACTTGCACGCCGGTTGCGCCGGCAGCCAGGGCTCCGCGGAGCTTGTCGGCAGTGCCATATCCTCCGGCGAGCCAGAACGGCAGACCCAGGTCGCGCATCTTTTCCAAGTCTACGATATCACGTTCCCCATAGATCGGTTCATCCGCTTCGTTGAGCTGCAGCCTTCCGCGGGGTGGCGCATTGTGTCCACCAGCCGTGGGCCCTTCGACCACGAATCCGTCGACCCTGCCGTTGGCCTTCTTGCGCAAAGTTACGGCAAGCGTGTTGGAGGCGACGATGGCAAGAAAATTTGGGCGCAGGAGTGGAGAAAGCTCACGCTCCATGAATTCCCGCGGCGCAAAGTGGATCGTGGTGTCATCGCCATCCTGCGCGCCGGTGACCTGCAGCGCGTAGCTGGCGGGCTCGTGATTGGCCAGATGGTCGAGCACACCAGGAATTTTAAGGGGGATGCCCGCGCCCATCAGTACGTACGCGACGCCAGCCAGCATGGCTCCGTAAAGGGAAGACAAGTGTGGAATCTGAATCTTTTCTAGGTAGTTGATACCGACGGGGTGGTCATGACCCTCGCGGGCCAGAGTTACCTCGACAAAGTTGGAGACAATGCACAACTCGAGCAGCTCGCGCGGACTTTCAAGGGAATGCTGCGGCAGGCTTTTGTAGGGCTCGTTTTCTGACTTGCCGCCGGGGATGTAATACTTTTGCCAAATGCGCTCCGCCATTTTGGAGAAAGGAAAACGATCAAGGCCACGCCGCATATGCCCGCCGGGATCGCCGTCCTGCAGCCGCCTGGCTAGGATGAGATCCAGAGCAATACCGGAAACGACCCCGAGTTGACCGAGTTGAGATACCGCCTGCGCGAGTCGCCAACATGATACGCCTGCGCCCATTCCACCTTGGATGATGACTGGATGTTTGCTCACCATATGTCCAAGCATTGCATGGCTATTCTCGGACGACCGCCTTCGACTTCAAACCCACATACTATATGTTAACGGTCATTTCAGCCCTCCGGATGAATTCTGCATCAATAATCGATCTTCCCCGCGAAAATGGAGCGGGTCTCTGAGGCTTTGCAATTCTCGGTAATAATAGAGTGAAGTGGGGCGTTTTCCGTTGAATCTCAGTTTCTTCAGAAACTCCATTTCTTCCTTGGTGGCAGTCCCGCTTAGGGAACTATCATTAAGGAACTCTTTGAACCCCGGCTCTACCTCTGATTGGCCAGGTTCCCTTTCAACAAACTCAAATTTCTTGGGGTGACCTGGGGCGAGTCTGTGGTTCAAAACAATTTCCATGCCAAAATTCTTGAGGTTGATATCCCAGGATTCGATTAGCGGATCCAGGAAGGACACGCAGTTCTCAACGGACACGTTGAAGACATCCGTCTCCAGGAACTCGAGAATGCTGACTCGCGTCGCTTCATAGCTACGGCCGCTGAGTCGAGCCACCGAGCGGAGCCAGGTTTCACTTTCCAATTCGTCTTTGGCCACTCTTTTGACCACGTCCAAGAGCTTTTGTGTGACGAGGCGTTCGAGTTCGCCGAACGGCTGCTTCTCAAAAATCGCACGTATTTGTTCTTCTTTGGCGGGTGCGCACTTGCCGAGAATCAACTCTCGAACTTCTTTAAACAAGGGCGTGGGTGGGTCCCCCAGGTTCCTCTTCAACTCTTCCTTGCGCTGGTGCTCAGCCAGCTTCGCAAGCTTGCCGCTGGGGAGTTTCAGGAATTTTCCCATCTTGTCGTAAATGTCAGTTCGGCCAGGCGCGGGGGGCAGTTTCTTCCGAGTCAGCAACTGGGAAATGTACGACTCCGTCACTTCGGCGGCAGCGGCTAGGTCTCTTTGCTCCTGGCCTAATTCTTCCAGTCGCTGTTTGATCACCAGGCAAACATCCACACAGTGCCTCCGTGATTAACCGTAGTTGGTTAATTCAAAAGAATAATCTCAGATTCTGCTTGACATGTCAAGTGAATTAACCCAGTATAGTTAACAGACTGAGGGAGTATCCAGAATAGATTAACCAAGAGTGGTTATTTCTATCGCCCCCTTGGCATCGAGAACCAAGGAGAGTGTCATGTTTGCACGCAGAGTTTATATGCATCTGAAGCCCAATAGCGTTGCGGAGTTTACCCAGAGGCTGGAGAAGGACGTCCTCCCTCTACTTCGAAAACAGAAAGGATTCCAAGACGAAATCACGTTTGTTGGCCAGGGCGGCACGGAAGCGTTCGCAATCAGTTTGTGGGACAAGGCTGAGAATGCCGAGGCTTACAACCGCGGAACTTACCCAGAAGTGACGAAGATCCTCGCCACGGTAGTTGAGGGTGCTCCTCAGGTTGAAACCTATGACGTCGCTAACTCGACGTTCCACAAGATCGCCGCTGCCGTAGCAGCTTGAAGCCAGCAGGCCTTTCGGTTTGGAGGGGGGCGGGCCAAGTCAAGTCCGCCCCCGCACTACTCCGGCGAAGAGGGAACTCGAAGAAGAAACGAGGTTGTCAATGGTCAGGAAAATCATCCAGTGGGTCCCCATTGACGGAACTCGGTGGAGAAAAGAGGTCGCCAATGGTTACGAAAATCTTGGAGTTGGCGTCCATTACGGCGTTGCTCATGGTGGTGTCATGGCGCCCCTTCGGGAGTTACCAAACACCTCTGGACTTGGTGGTTTGTGCGTGCGCCGTCATGGGGTTCCTAAGCTTTAATTTCATCAAACACAGAATCGGGACTCAGTACGGCGTCGATTGCAGACCGGACCTAGGGAGCAGGTCACTGTAAGCCTTTGAGCGTAGTGGTCCTGGGCGCCATTGAAAGGGCAAGCGAGACGCTAATGCCAGACACAATCAATACGGGAACCAGGCGGATCGAGGAAGTTACTCTTTTTCCGGAATCCCTGCGATTCGAAAGCGAGCCTTGGACCGCTTTTTACACGGCTGGTGAAATTATTCGAGAATTGCGGAAGGCGCAGGAAATCAAACGGGTCAGTGTCCCTGCACCGAGAAATGACATGAGCAAGGCGGCTTGAAGGACGACCAGTTAAAGAGATTGAGTCCAGCGGAAACAACTAACCGCTGGCGCCAGATGCTGCCAAACGATGTGCCACTGTAGACGCCGAGAAGAGCCCAAATGCCAGACACCATCAAGACGGGGACCATTCTGATCAAGGAGGGCACACTCTTGCCGGAAGTCCTGCGATTCGAAAGTGAAGCCTTCTTGCCCGGCTGGAGAGTTGTCAAGGATCTCGATGGGTACGGACTTGGCCAAAAAATCGAGGAAGTGAAGTGGTACTTCTTCTATTTGGCCAGCGAGATCAGGGCAATCACCCTTGGTCGCGAGGAGTTGGGAACCCTGCGCAGGGCAGTCAAGCAGATCCTGGCGAAACGGGAGGGACAGAAGTTTAACTCCCTGGAGATCACGAAAGTGGCTTCGAAACGGTTCCTCGGCATCCCTTTTTTGAGTGTTACGGCGCATTTTCGCCATATCCAACAGGGAATTTGCCTGGTCCCTGCAAAGGATTTCGTCTTGAGAATGCCAGAATCCGGCTGCAGTAGCGGCGGGGAAGAACGTCACGGAGCAGGGGCCAGAAAGCAATACGCGGCTCTGTTTTCAAGTTCTTAGGAATTTCGCGGGAGAGATGAAAATGAAAACGATGCGCAGAGTGGGCATTTCACTCGTTATGATCCTGCTTTCAGCTCCTTTAGTTCGCGGGCAGGATCTTTCCAAGTATCGGGACTTTTCGTTGGGGATGAGTTTGCCCGAACTATCTAGCCAGGCTGACCTAAGACCGCTCCAGACAAAGTTGATCCAAAAGCATCCAGCGGTAATTCAAGAGTTGACGTGTTGGCCGGGCGGTTCCTCTGACTATTCGCGCCAAACAGACTCGGTCCGGCAGATTTTCTTCAGCTTCTACAATGGCGAGCTCTTCAGGATGTTGGTGACTTATGATCAGGACGCAACACATGGGCTAACTGCCGAGGACATGGTACAAGCCATCTCGACAAAGTACGGAACTCCGACTAGGCCTGTTGGCGAGATCAGCTTCCCAACTAACGAACTGTACAGGTCGACAGAAAAGGTCATCGCCCGCTGGGAAGATTCGCAGTACTCGGTAAACCTAGTCCGTTCTAGATTCCTGAACTCTTTTGCGCTTGTCATCTTTTCGAAACGGCTGGATGCACAAGTTGAATCTGCGCTTGCCAAATCCATAAAGCTGGAGGGTCAAGAGGAGCCGCAAAAAGAAATCGATCGCCAGAAAAAAGAGACCGATGACCTCGAAGCAGCGCGGCAGAAGAACCTGAAGATTTTTCGCCCGTAGTGTTGGCCTAGAGCCACCAAGAGTTGACTGTTTTTGGTGTTTCGAAAGGATTGAATGGAGGTCATAGAAATGACTGTGAATATCACTCCTCTGCATGACCGCGTTCTGGTGCGTAGACTGGAAGAGAAAGAAACTGCAAAGGGCGGGATCATTATCCCCGATACGGCTAAAGAAAAGCCCCAAGAGGGTGAAGTAATGGCTGTCGGCGCCGGCAAGACAGAAAAGGGCCATCGCGTGCCACTCGACGTGAAGGTCGGTGACCGGATCTTATTCGGCAAATATAACGGCAACGACATCAAGATCGAGGACCAGGAGTACCTGATTCTCCGCGAGGATGAAATCCTGGCAAAGGTTAGCGGAATGGCGAAAGCGGCATCCGGTAAGAAGTAGTAGCTCCTATCCGAAAGCTTTGGATGGAGACGAAAGTTCGATCACCCGGGAGGGTGGAGTCTCATGGCAAAACAAATTGTAACTGGTGAGAATTCACGTCAAGCGATTTTGCGCGGCGTCAACATTCTGGCGGACGCGGTAAAGATCACGCTGGGCCCGAAGGGGCGTAATGCGGTGATCGAGAAGAAGTATGGGGCCCCCATCATTACAAAGGACGGCGTGACGGTGGCGAAGGAGATCGAGCTGCAGGACCCGCTCGAGAACATGGGTGCACAGATGGTGCGCGAGGTTGCGTCCAAGACCTCGGATGTGGCTGGCGACGGCACCACAACCGCGACCGTGCTGGCCCAAGCAATCTTCCGTGAGGGTGTGCGAACGGTTGCCGCAGGCGCGAACCCGATGGCGCTCAAGCGCGGCATTGATAAGGCCGTGGAAGTCGCCGTGGAAGAGATCAAAAGGCTCTCCCGCGACGTAAAGGGCGACATGATTGCCCAGGTGGGCACAATCAGTGCCAACACCGACAAGCAGGTGGGGAGCATCATCGCCGAAGCCATGAAGAAGGTTGGCAAAGATGGCGTCATCACTGTCGAGGAATCCAAAACGATGGAGACCACCCTTGAAATCGTCGAGGGCATGCAATTCGACCGCGGCTACCTTTCACCGTATTTCGTCACTGATCCGGAGCGCATGGAATGCGTCCTTGAGGATGTCCGCATTCTGATCCACGAAAAGAAGATCAGCTCGATGAAAGACCTGCTCCCTTTGCTCGAGCAGACGGCGAAAATGAGTAAACCGCTGCTGATCATTTCCGAGGACATCGAAGGTGAAGCCCTGGCAACTTTGGTTGTGAATAAACTCCGCGGTACCCTGCAGTGCGCTGCGGTGAAAGCCCCCGGGTTCGGCGATCGCCGCAAGGCCATGCTCGAGGACATTGCTATTCTCACCGGTGGGAAGGCCATCACCGAGGATCTCGGCATAAAGCTCGAGAACGTGAAAATCGAAGAACTGGGCAGCGCCAAAAAGGTGACCATCGACAAAGACAACACTACGATCGTCTCGGGCGCCGGCAAGACCAGCGAGATCCAAGGCCGAATCAAGCAACTCCGTATGCAGATCGAAGAGACTACCTCGGACTACGATAAGGAAAAGCTTCAGGAGCGCCTCGCCAAACTCGTCGGCGGCGTTGCAATAATCAAGGTGGGCGCGGCAACCGAGACCGAATTGAAAGAGAAAAAGGCTCGCGTCGAGGACGCCATGCACGCCACCCGTGCCGCAGTTGAGGAAGGCATTGTCTCCGGCGGCGGTGCCGCTCTTCTGCGTTGCTTGCCAGCCCTTGAGAAGCTCAAGCTCCACGACGATGAAGCGATCGGGGTGAACATCGTAAAGCGTGCGCTCGAAGAACCCATGCGTCAAATCGCCCAAAACGCCGGGCATGAAGGCGCGCTGGTTGTAGGACGCGTGCGCGAATCGAAGGAGGAAAACTTTGGTTTCAACGCAGAGACCGGTGAGTTCGGCGACCTGGTGAAGGAGGGTGTGATCGATCCAGCAAAAGTCACCCGTCTCGCACTCCAGAACGCTGCGTCGATCGTCTCGTTGATGCTGACCACGGAAGTCCTGATCGCCGACGTTAAGGGAGAAGAAAAGACGGTCGCGGCCGGCGCAGGTTATGGCGGAGGTATGGGAGGATCGTACTAAACGCCGATCTAATTTGCGCCGGATGCGAGCGAACCCTGAAGAGTGAACACAGTTGTTGCGTATTACGATCGACGGCAATGTGAACTGACATGAGTTGTCTGAAATTACCCTTGGCCAAGACAGATCCGTAAACGTTTAATGAGGGAGCTAAAATGAGAACTATGAGTCGCTGGGAACAACCTTTCCGCGGGGCTACGACCCTGCAGGAACAGATCAATCGCGTGTTTGGCGATATGGTGGGACGTACGGCCGAGGAGTCGAACTTGACCCCTTGGGCACCGGCCGTCGACATCTACGAGACAGAGCATGAGCTGGTCGTGAAGGCGGACCTGCCGGATGTGAATCCGCAGGACTTGGACATCCACGTCGAGAACAACATCCTCACGATTCGCGGCGAACGCAAGTTTGAGGATGAGGTGAAAGAGGAAAACTACCTGCGTGTCGAACGCGCGTATGGCTCGTTCAGCCGGAGCTTCTCGCTGGCGAACTCCGTGAATTCGGAGGCGATCAAAGCCGACTATCAGAATGGGGTGCTGACGCTAAGCATCCCGAAGCGCGAGGAAGCAAAGCCGAAGCAGATCAAGGTGAATGTGGGAAAGCTGGCCTTGGCGGCCGCGGCAGGGGCTCGCTGAAGAGACCCGGACCGAAGACGAAGTAGCAAGGGGCTGGCGATATCGCCAGCCCCTTCTCGTTAGAAGCGACGGTTGACGAACCCGCTGCCGCGATTTGAGATAACCCCTGAAGGCGCAGAAATAAACCTGTCCAGGGCGCGCATGAAATGGCGGCGCGATAACCAGAAGGGCGACGAGCAACAGCCCGAACCGCGAGAGTTGTAGGCAGATCATGAGCTGCAGTGAACCCCAACCTGAGACAAACGCCAAAGTTAGACTGTGTAGAGAAAAACAGGTTCTCTACAAATGACGAAAGGGCGAGCGCGGCGGTACCCCGAAAACTTGGGCCGAGCGGGCAGTGGAACGGTTTAAGTGCTGCGAAAATATTGAACTGCTCGCGAAGAAACTTGGAGTTCCGTGGCAGACGTTATATAGATGGCACGAAGAGAGTGAACGAGCCGAGTGTTCAAAGCAAGAGCTTCGGGGAGCAATTGCCGGTCCACGGGCGGGGCTCGGAAACCTGGTAGTTCGGGAGGACGGCGAAGAGGGAAGAGTCAGGTTCGGCGCGGCTGATGTCGGAGAGCTTGATAGTGTGCTGTGACTTACCGGGGCCGCCACGCGACCATACAAATCAGGACGGCTATGCGCCAGTGATGCTAATTGTCGGGGAGTTGGAATTGCGTTGGTTTGTCGGGTGAGAGACGCTACGCCGGATGGCACTCGATAAGCGACGCGGCTTCTGTCGGGATAATGCGGGTGAGAGAAAAATGGGTGGAGTCAAGGAGAGAGCGAAAGTCCGCTTCGGTGCGTTCGCGACCGCCGATTACCAGCATAAGCAGGTCAATGAGACCGGCGGGGCGGGCAGCGGAATCTACTATACTTTCGATGAGAAGGAGGGTGCCGTCCGGACGGATGGCCCTGCGCGTGTTGCGGAGGATTTTGACGGCATCGTCGTCCGGCCAATCGTGGAGGACGCCTTTTAGCAGGTAAGCATCGGCGTCTGCGGGCACGGAGTCGAAGAAATTGCCGCCTACGGTTTGAGAGCGTGCGCCGAGATCGCCCTTCAAAACCTCGGAAGCGCCTGCCACGACCTGAGGCAGATCGAATAGGACACCTTGAAGGCTCGGGGTGGCCGCAAGAATATCGCGCAGCAGCGCACCTTGGCCGCCTCCCACATCCACCAGTCGCTCGAAGCGCGAGAAATCGTAGGCCGCAAGCAAAGTAGGGGTTGTCCATGCGATGCCCTGGGTCATGACGGAATTGAAGAGTGAAGCATCGGCGGGATGGTCGGCGAGGTAGTCGAAGAAGCGCTGACCGAAGATTGCTGGGAAGGCGGGATCGCCGGTGCGAACCGATTCGTAAAGCTCTCCGAGTGGGCGCCAAAGAAAGGGTGCAGGCAGAAACAAGGCGTCATCGCGCCGCGACTGGGCATGATCCGTGCGTAGGACCTCGGTGAGCGGCGTGTTACGGAAGCGACCGTCGGGCGTGAGCGCGAACATTTCGAGAGTGGCAAGTGCGCGCAATAGACGCTCCAATGTTGGGGGGTGCGCGCCGCAACTCGAGGCGAGTTCTGCGATGGTCTTAGGGCCGGAAGCAAGTAGGTCGGGAATACGCAGCTTTGTTGCAACGTGGATCGCTTGCGCGGCGAGGATGCCAGGCCAGATGTATTCGATGGGGTTGGTCGGCATTAGTGATAGCACGAACCTTTTTGAAAATGGGCGAAAGTTACGGATGCCCAGCCAAGTCTGCGATTATATCTCCAAGCCACCTTCGAAGGTGCGTAGATCCTCTTGAGGGCCATGGCAAGCCCTCTGCGCATCCCGGCGGGGAGGAAAGGCCCTAGGAGCCTGTGTTGTCGATATTAAGTGGGCTTTCCGCGAGGCAGAGGGCACATGATCGAAGGGCTTCATTCTCTTATCTGTCACGGAAGAGACGGCAAGGACCGAGCATTTTGGTACGAGCTTGCGCGAGATGAGGCGTACCCTGGCGATAAGTCAAGAATCTCGATGAGTGCGGATTGGATCGAAAAATCCGAGAAGCGGGATGGACCTCCTTCTGCCTGGCTGGTCAGCTCGGAGCGACCGTCTTTGGTATTGACGAGCAAAAGCGCTCAGCAGGGCAGTCGAGCAAATCCTGGCGAACCTGGAGTCGGCGGAATCTAACTGCCTGGAAATCATGCGAGTGGCCTCGGAGGCCTCGAAACGTTTCCTGGAGGTGCCCTATATGACTGTCTCCGGCCAGTCACGACATATCCGGGAAAGCGCGCCACAATCCCGAGCCAAGGACCTTCCGTTACGTGACAGCGCACCATCTCTGCTGCTTGTCTGCTGCTTAAAACAAAGCATAGCCGCCTCGAAGCCCACGTCCGGTCGGCCTCCATTTCCAAGGGGATTACTGTGAGCCTCTGGGACAACATCGTGTGAGGACTTGAGAAGCTCCCGTTAAGGAGAAAAGGGGCAATGCGGGAACGGTCTCGGGCGTGCACGACTCAGTGGCGGAGCGCGGATTATGTGCAAACTCAGCACTCACACTCATGAAAGCCCGCGCTGCGGAATGAAAACCTTTCGTTTGATACGCTCTTTCGGATGACAATTGATGTCAGACAATACCCGCATCTCTGTTTTGCCATTACGGCCACCTCGGGATTCACCCTATATGACTTGGCGCGAATACCATGAGCTGACGAAGCACAGTGCCGAATCGCTGCGGCGAACTAACCACTTTCTCGATTGGACCAATATGCCCAATCCGTTTAGGCATTATAAGGGCGTACCCATGCTCGATTTGCCGGCCGACCCACCAGCTCCGCAGATTTCAGCTCTTGGAGTACTCAAGGGCAAAACAGGAAATACTTCAGCCAGGGATGGTGCGGGATTCCTTTCGCAGTTGATGTTCTATTCAGCCTCGATTAGCGCGTCCAAACGAGTGCCGTCAACGGGATACACATACACACTGCGCGTTAATCCTTCTTCTGGTAATCTTCACCCGACCGAATTTCACTTCTCCACCCATGGCCTCGTCGATTGGTCCGACGGTCTCTATCATTACCGTCCCTCATCCCACATGGCAGAACAACGCGCCATCGGAGATTTTGGCGGGAAACTTGTCGACACCTCTGCCCCGCTGGTTTTCGTTCTGACCAGCATTGCCTGGCGCGAAGCCTGGAAATACCGGCACCGGGCATATCGGTATTGCTTGCTCGACATCGGACATGCCTGGCAGGCTCTCACGCTTGCTGCTCGATCCATCGGATGCGAAAGCTTTGCGCTTGGCCATTTCTCAGATGACAGAGTGGGGGAATGGGGTCTCCTCAGTCAGGATGAGTGGCCCATGTTGATCGTCGGGCTTCACGGCCCATCCATTCCCGTGAGGATGCTGAATCCAGTTGAGACGATTTTGTTTGGTGGTCAGCCCAGCCGGCTGTCGGAAGAGCAAGTACCTTATCCACTAATTGAGAGAATTCACGCTGCCACGAAGCTTAGCGCGGAATCTACTACCCCCTCCCTTGGCCAGCCAAAGGCATCCGGCCGCGGCGAAATCAGGATGCTGCCTCATGTCTCCACAAGCCGCAGCTTCGGCGACGTCGTTCGTACGCGGCGTTCCGCTCTTGATTTCAAGGGTGGGGACGGGTCGATCTCCCTCTCGCAACTTGCGACTCTCCTCTCAAGCACAAAGGAGCCTTTCTTCGCCGATTTCGCTACAGCTCGTTTCGTCCATCTGTATCTTTACGTCCACCGCGTTGAAGGCTTGGCGCCGGGTGTTTACCGCTACTGGCCGGAGCACGCAGAGCTGGAGAAAATCAAGGAAGGGGACCAACGCCTGGTAGCGGCAGCTCTCAGTTTGGGACAAGACCTGGCGGGTAACGCTTGCTTGGCATTCTCCATGATCGGCGATTTTGAGAATGCTGCGCGGAGTTACGGCGATCGTGGATATCGATACGTGCATTTCGAGGCGGGTGCTATTGGTCAACGAATGTATCTTGCTTCCGAGGCGCTCGGCCTGCGAGCAACAGGCATCGGAGCGTTTTTTGATGAGGAAGTGAACCGATATCTGAGCCTGTCCCCTGAGCTAGGACAAGTCGTCTACCATTTCGCAATCGGCTACCCGGTTCCCGATCCGCGCCTGGAGGCTTGAAATTAAATGGTCGGCATCCTGGTGCATGGAAACAACCACTTCATTCTGTCCGGGCCCTTACCCGACGAAGCCACCGCATTGGCGTTGGTGCGGCACTGGTCCATCATCCAAATTGGTGAGGCAAAATCGTCGTCTTTGGGCGAGTGGCAGATTCGCAATAGAGAGTTCCAGGAAAACCTTGAGTGGGCAGTGGTTGTCCCTGGCGACCGTGAAGTTTCTCCGGGAGTGGCGCAATTACTTGGAGAACTTTCGGCTCGCGGCGTGACCATCCGTAGATTGTGTACCGGCTGCTGGTAGCGCGCCGGAACGCCCTGCCCACCTGCGCTCCTTCGCAAAGCGCGCCTCCGATAAAGCACTAACGTGATTCGGACATGATCGACGAGAGTTACAGAAGTTGAGCGAAGCCACCAGCGCAAGGGAGGAAGAAGTCTCGCGTTGTTGCTCCCTCTTCTTGATTGTCCTCAGTTGGCCTTCGCAGCAGCCGCGCAGCCTGCGTTGGTCGCTTCACGCGGGGGTGTTTTGGCAGCATGCTGAGAATGATCGCGGCGCTGCCCCTGCCGGAGGGATAGTGAACCGTGAGAGACACCGAATAGAGCGCTTAGAAGTCCCTCAGCGGGAACAGGTGTTAGCCGTGAGGCCGGGTTGGACACGGCAAACAGACCAACCATGGTCAATGGAACGGCCAACGCGAGCCGTGATGCCACCCAAAAGACGCCATAATGATCTGAGCATGAACCAATAAGGTAGACGGCGTATGATTTTGTACAAAGGTTAAGTTCAAATCGGAAATTCCGGCTCAGGCCAGCGACACAACAAGACGATATAGTGGTAGCGTTGCGTCGTAGATTGCCATCCAGTGAAATCCATCGCAAAGCCTAGAAGCTTAGACCAAGTGGTGATGCAAGGACGGAGAATGGAAGCAGGCATCCTCATAGGCTACTTCGCAAAACGAGATGAAGCTCGCGGAGCCCTCAGGAAGTTACAGAGGAGGGGTTTCCGGCGCGCCGCATTGGTGAGCAAGACCGCGCATGGAGATGCACGTAGATGGGATCCCTTCCTTTGGCACCGGGCTTTCGGTGCGACCCTGGCTTTCATCCTTTGCGGGGTCCTCGCCGGAGTTGCATTCATAGGCCTTCATTGGCCGGAGCCGATTCTGAGCCGAGGCCTTTCTGCCCTGATTTCGACCCTTGTCTGTGGATTCATCGGAACCCTCTTCGCTGCACTGTGGATACGACGATCGAAGTACGGCGTGGAACGAAGGCTGCTTGAGGATCACACACGTTGGTTGGTGTCCGAGGAGACCGTTTTGATCCTCCAGGCGCCGATCGAAACATTGCGGTTCCCAGTGGCTGTGCTACGGGGAAGCGGCGAGATCCCGCCCGCTGTCTTCGTCCTGCATCCGAAGCGCCGGAGTCTGATCGGAGATGTGTGGAGCCCCGGGGTGCCGCTCTCCCCTGAACAGATCCAGGAGCATGCCCAGCGTCTGGCCACGGACCACCAGGTGGACCCAAATCCGCGCCGGAATACCGAACTGCTCGAGCGGCTCGAACTGGCCCGTCGATGGGTCCATCAGGTTTGCTCGGATCTCTCCGAAGCGAGTCGATTGGAACAGAGCGTGCCTCCAACCGCCGAGTGGCTCCTCGACAATGAGTACATCATCGAGAGCAATGCCCGCGACATTCAGCTGAACCTTCCCCGGCGTTTTTACCAGGAGCTGCCGGCACTCGCCAACGAGCCCTACCGGGGTCTGCCGCGCATCTACGGCTTGGCGAGGGAACTCGTTTCCCATACGGACTTGCGTCTAGACCGGGAGAACATCCTTGCGTTTGTTGAGGCCTATCAATCCGTGCGCACATTGACGATTGGCGAACTCTGGGCTGTCGCCCAGATGCTGCGCATCGCGTTGATTGAGAGCATCCAGGCTCTCGCCGCCAGCGCTCTGACCGAGCTGCGGGAACGTGAGATCGCCGACTTCTGGGCGAACAGGCTCATTACGGCCAACCGGCGAGATCCCAACCAGCTCTTCTCCATCCTGGCAGAACTTGCCGCAACCCAACCCGGCCCGAACCCCTATTTCGCTTCTCAACTGGTCGATCATCTCTACGACGAAGACGCCGCGTTAGTGCCGGTCCAGAGCTGGCTGGAGCGCACTTACCACAAGCCCCTGAGCGAGCTCAACCTGCGTGAGCAAAACCGCCAGACGAAGGATCAGATATCGATTGGGAATGCGTTTACCAGCTTGCGACAGCTCGCCCTGTTGGATTGGAGGCAGATCTTCGAGCAACTCAGCCGTGTGGAGCAACTGCTTCGGTCTGATCCATCTGGCGTGTATCCCAAGATGGATTTTGACACGCGCGATCGGTATCGCCGGGCGATTGAAGAGCTCGCGCGTCGGTCCGGTCAGGCGGAAGACCAGGTCGCACAACTCGCC
This sequence comes from Candidatus Acidiferrales bacterium, assembly GCA_963702915.1. Taxonomy (GTDB): domain Bacteria; phylum Acidobacteriota; class Terriglobia; order Acidiferrales; family UBA7541; genus Acidiferrum. The sequence continues at coordinate 1,571,592 of OY969770.1, read as the reverse complement.
ATCGAGCTAACTGCGCAAGCCACACGTGAAGCGACGGAAAATGACCAGTGGATCCACGTCGGGACATATCTGATTGGTGAAGGAAGACGCGAGCTTGCGCGGCGTATACGCTGCCATGAGGCTCCACGCTTCCGCGTCCTACAGTGGGTATATCGCCATCATTCTGCAGTGTACTTTCTTGGGCTCAGCTTCTTCTCCGCCGTATTCATCTCCCTGATCGTCCTGCTTGGTCTGCGCGGACAGACGCCCGGGATCCGGCTTGTGATCGCCCTCCTTTTGCTGATCCCTGTCAGCCAACTCGCGCTCCAGGTTTTGAATTACCTCCTCATGCGGCTACTTCCACCCCGAGCCCTTCCAAAGATGGATTTCGAGGTTTCGGGCATTCCTGACGCATTTCGAACGTTGGTCGTTGTACCCGTACTGCTGGGGGACGCGGAGACGACCCGGGCAGAGGTGGAGAAGTTAGAAATCCGGTACCTGGCCAACAAAGAAGACAATCTGCTCTTCAGCCTCTTCACGGACTACACCGATTCGGATCAGGCGCATCGTGAGGACGACGAAAGACTGCTCCAGACTGTAACCGAGAGCCTCGAAGCTCTCAACCGTCGGTATGGTGGTGAGCGTTTCTTCCTTTTCCATCGGGACCGCACGTGGAGTGAATCCGAGCAGAAATTCATCGGTTGGGAACGCAAACGCGGGAAGATAGAAGAACTCAATCGTCTGATCGATGGAACGCGGCCTGAAGATGCCGCTCGTTTGGTATATGTCGGCGACCCGGATCATCTGTCCAATGTGAGGTTCGTCATCACGTTAGACAGCGACACACAGCTGCCTCTTGGCGCTGCCCGCAGGATGATCGAGACCTTGGCACACCCTCTAAACCAGCCGCGCTTCGATGCCGCAGGCAGAATCCTGCCCGGCTCTTACACAATCATCCAACCGCGCGTGAGCCCGTCCCTGCCGAGCACGAGTGCCTCGCCTTTCAGCCGACTCTTCGCAGACGCAGTCGGAATTGACCCGTACACCAAGGCCGTTTCCGATGTCAATCAGGATCTTGCCGGTGAAGGCTCCTACCATGGCAAGGGTATCTATGATGTGCGCGCCTTCAGTCGAGTGCTGTCTGGGAGGTTCCCCGAAGAGTGGTTGCTGAGCCATGACTTGATTGAAGGCGCTTACGTCCGAGTGGGCCTGGCCAGTGATATTGAGCTCTATGATGAGTTTCCGCAGAGCTACTTGAGCTACACCCGCCGGCAACATCGTTGGATTCGTGGTGATTGGCAAATCGCGGAATGGACATTAGCGCGTGTTCCCCAACCTGGAGGACGGCGAGGGCCAAACCCGCTCTCCTGGTTCAACCGTTGGAAGGTCTTCGACAACTTGCGACGGAGCCTGATGCCCATAACCAGCCTGGGTTTGCTCATGGCCTCCTGGCTGATCTCCTCGCAAATAGGATGGGTCTCTACCCTCGTGGTCGCCATGCAGCTGCTCTTCCAGCCTTTGGCCCAGCCCCTCACAATGGCGACCACCCGCCAAGGGCTGAAGAGCTTCTCCTTCTCGAAGGTGGCGCATGACCTGCTGCGGACGGTTGCTGAGGCTGCGCTACTTCCGCACCAGGCCGGGCTGGCTCTGGATGCCATTCTGCGGGTCTGGTATCGCCGCCTTATCTCTCGGCGTGGATTGCTCGAGTGGACTTCAGCCCAAGTGACCCCTTGGAGTGCCCCCCGTCGGCAGCCATTGTTTCTAGCTTCTTTGGGCCTGGCGAGCATATTCAGTGGGATTGTGGGTTGGGCGGTGCAGCGCTGGATGCCATCGAACCTTGCGATGGCCAGCCCCTGGCTCGTGTTGTGGTTTCTATCCCCTCTGATCGGTTGGCTCTTGATCCTTCGACCGCACGCGAAGCGACCGCAATTCCTGCTCCCTGAGAAGGATTTGCAGTTCCTGCGGGAGGTTGCACGACGAAGCTGGCGCTATTTCTCGGATTTTGTCGGCAATGAGACCTCTTGGCTTCCACCTGACAACTACCAGGTGTCCCATCAGAATCAACTGGCAATGCGTACCAGCCCAACCAATATCGGTCTCTGGATGCTCAGCGCGCTAGCCGCACATGATTCCGGGTATCTGACGGTGGATCAGGTCGTGGATAAGCTGACGCATACTATGGAGACGATCGGCAAACTGGAGCGCTATGAGGGTCATCTGCTGAATTGGTACGATATTCAGACCCTGACCCCTCTCGAACCTCGCTACGTGTCCGCCGTGGACAGCGGCAACCTGCTTGGTGCCTTATGGGCCCTGGAGCATGGTCTTGACGAGCTGATTCAGACACCTGTCCTGGATGTGAAAGCCTTTGAAGGCCTGCGGGACACCGGTGAAATCTTGAAACAGGTTGTCCAACGGGAAGGGATCCCAGGTCTTGATGCTCATGTCCTCGACGAACTGATGCGCGTGTGGGAAACCCCGCCGGCTCGCCTCGCCGACGCGCTCTGCCTACTGCGGCGGGTGGAAGGTTGCGTAAGGGCTCTAGCCGATGAGGCGCGTGAGTCCGCCGATGGTGAAGCGGGTGCGGCCTATTGGGCCGGGCAGATGCAGGGGCAGGTATCGGCCTGGCTAAGGATCGCGGATCGCTATCTCACTTGGATCGAAATCCTCGCTGAAAAAACGGAAGAGGAGGTCGCTCAGCTGGGTCTGAATGCCCTGCTTGCCATCCGCCAGACTCTGCATCACGCGCCTTCGCTTCTCGATCTCGTCAACGGGCACATCGGCTGTATTCCGATCCTCCAATCGATCCGTGAAGAGGCTCCCACAGCCGCAGGCCCCCTCTTCGAATGGCTGGACCGCCTTATGCAGGCCTTCGCGAAGTCGAAATGGCTCGCTGGTGAAATGCTCGGTTTGGGTAAGCATCTCATCCAGGGCGGACGCGAGCTATCCGAATCGGTCAACATGCGCTTCCTGTATGACGCCGAACGCCGGCTGTTCTCAATCGGATACAACGTCTCTGAGGGCCGTTTGGACAGCGCCTACTACGATCTCTTGGCAAGTGAGGCGCGCCTTGGGAGCTTCGTCGCCATTGCTCGGGGCGATGTCCCATTTGAGCACTGGTTCTCCATGAGTCGACCCTACGGCGCAATCGGTCGGCGTCGCGTGCTGCTTAGCTGGGCCGGGACCATGTTCGAATATCTGACGCCGCTGATTTTCCAACGCTCACATGAGAACTCGCTCTTGGATAAAGCGACTAGGGAAGCTGTGGCGATCCACATCGCTTACGGTCGCAAGCGTGGTGTGCCGTGGGGGATCTCGGAGTCTGCCTTTGGAGATCTGGACCTAAACAAGACCTATCAATACAAGGCCTTTGGCGTCCCGGAACTCGGATTAAAGCGTGGCTTGGAGGAGGAGGTCGTCGTCGCGCCCTATGCCACTCTTCTGGCAGTGAACATTGCGCCGAGAGAGAGCGTGCAGAATCTGAAACGACTGGTTAGCCTGGGGCTGCTGAACGATTACGGCTATTACGAAGCGATGGACTTCAGCCGTCAGCGGAGTCGTAAGGGCGAGCGTGGGGTGATCGTACGAGCCTATATGGCTCATCATCAAGCAATGGGTTTCCTCTCGCTGACCAACTTCCTCCAGGACAATCCTATCCAGCGCCGTTTCCATGCCGACGTACGCGTTCGTGCGGTTGAGCCATTGCTCGATGAACGTGTCCCGATCCGTCCTCCGCTGCACCATATCGTCTCCACGCGGGAAACAGTGCCTTCGGTGATGAGCGTCGGCGAAGTCGCGCCATCGGTGAGCAAATTCGATACGCCCCATACAACCACACCCAAAACCCAACTGCTTTGCAATGGTCGCTATGGCTTGATGATCACGAACGCCGGCGGTGGATACAGTCAGTGGGGCGAGTTTGAGATCACACGCTGGAGGTCGGATCGGACCCAGGATCCGTGGGGAACATTCTGCTACATCCATGAAGTCGATTCGGATCGATTGTGGTCTAACACCTATCACCCGATCGGCGGGAAGGTTGAGGGGTATTCGGCTAACTTTGCCCTCGACCGTGCCGAGTTCCGGCGCGCCGATAACGGGATTCATACGGAAACCGAGGTCGTCGTCTTGCCAGAAGATGACGTTGAGATTCGGCGGATCACTCTAATCAATCGGTCCGTTCGCACCCGCCGCCTCAATCTCACGAGCTACGTTGAACTCTCGATGGCGCCGCACAACGCAGACCGACAGCATCCGGCTTTCGACAAGCTGTTCATCCAAACCGAGGCGGTGCCTCAACATCGAACGCTCCTCGCGTACCGTCGCCCTCGCAGTGAAGACGAACCACCGATCTATGTTGCGCACCGCTTTTCGCTTGAACACGCCGCGGATGAAGCCTTGCAATTCGAGACCGACCGGCGCCGATTCGTCGGACGAGGACGGACACTCGCGAATCCGATGGGGGTCTTTCAAGAACTCAGCAACAGCCAGGGTTTTGTCCTGGACCCGATCCTCAGCCTGCGCCAGAGCTTGAGTCTTGGTCCAGGCCAGCGTGTCCAAGTTACCTTGCTTCTCGCCGCTGGCGAAACACGCCAACATCTCTTAAAGCTGATGAGTAAATACAGTGATCCCCATGCGATCGATCAGGCGATGGATTTCGCTTGGGCCTCTGCTCAAGTTGAGTTGCGATTGCTTCGTATCCGGCCGGACGAGGCTCGCCGCTTCCAGCAGCTGGCCAGCGACCTGCTGTTTCCCAACCCGCGCTTGCGCCCTCCCGCCGAACTCATCGAAGAGAACCGCAAGGGTCAAGCCGGGTTGTGGCCCTACGGAATCTCGGGCGACTTGCCGATTGCTCTGATCTCCATTGGTGAGGCGCGGGATATCAGCCTGGTCCGTCAGATGCTCCAGGCGCATACCTATTGGCGGAGGCACGGATTGATGGCAGAGCTAGTGATCCTCAACGAGGAGGCAGACGGCTATGAGCGGCCGCTCCGCGAACGACTCGAGCGCTTGATCCAAACGCATTCCATGTATGCAGAGGTTGATCGGCCAGGGGGGATATTCTTGCGCAGCGCGGCTGAAATCCCGGAAGAAGATCTGCAGCTGCTCAAGGCCGCGGCAAGTGTAGTGCTGGTGGCGGCACGCGGCACTTTACTCCAGGGCGTGCCTGTCGAGGCTCCCGAGTTGCTCGAGCCCCTGGCTAAGAAACGTGCTCCCCGGGAGCCTTCGGCTTCGCTGCGCTTCATGGAGCTGCCCTACTTCAACAGCCTGGGTGGTTTCACCCCGGATGGGCGTGAATACGCGATCTATCTCGGTCCCAACACCCACACGCCTGCACCTTGGGCGAACGTCATCGCCAACCCCACCTTCGGAACATTGATCAGCGAAACGGGGTCTGGCTTTGCGTGGTACGGCAACAGCCAGCGCAATCGCCTGACGCAATGGTCGAACGACCCCGTCATGGATTCACCGTCTGAGGCAGTGTATATCCGGGACGAGGAAACCGGGGTCTACTGGACGCCGACCCCGTCGCCGATCCGGGAAGAGACCGCCTATCGTGCAAGGCATGGGGCCGGGTACACGGTATTCGAGCATAACAGCAATGGTATCGAGCAGGAGCTGACGGTCTTCGTTCCAATGGATGAGAAAGGGGGAGAGCCGATTAAGCTGCAAAGGTTGCTGTTGAGGAACGACTCCTCTAGGCATCGCAAGCTGTCGGTTACGTATTATGTGGAGTGGACACTGGGCGAGAATCGCGAATCCTCCCAGATGCACGTCGTGACCCACTGGGATGACGAAGTCCAGGCCTTGCTCGCTCGGAATCGCTACCATCCTGAGTATGGGGATCGCGTGGCCTTCGCGGCCATAAACCCGCCTCCGGAGTCATACAGCGCCAACCGCACGTCCTTCCTTGGGCGCAACCGGTCGCTGGGAAACCCGGCGGCGATGGAGCGAACCGGGCTATCACGTCTGACGGGGGCGGGATTCGATCCGTGCGCGGCACTGCAGGTTACGGTTGAACTAGCTCCTGGAGAGAGGGCTGAGATCACGTGCATGTTGGGCCAGGCCGACTCGGTGGAGGAGGTCCGCAAGCGGGTTCTAGTCTACCGGGAAGGCTTGGCACTCGAGACCGCGTTAAGCCAGACAAAAGCGTGGTGGGATGGTCTGTTGAGCACGATAGAAGTGCACACCCCCGAGCTGGCAGCGGACTTCCTAATCAACCGTTGGCTCTTGTACCAAAGCCTTAGTTGTCGGATCTGGGGACGTTCCGCCTTTTATCAGTCCGCCGGTGCATTCGGCTTCCGCGATCAATTGCAGGACGTTATGGCTTTCCTATACGTGTATCCCGAGCTGGCGCGCGAGCACATCCTGCTCGCGGCGAGCCGTCAGTTCAAGGAGGGCGATGTCCAACACTGGTGGCATCCACCGAGTGGCGCGGGAATTCGCTCGCGGATCTCTGATGACCACCTGTGGCTTCCCTACGTCGTCGCTCACTACATTAGGACCACCGGCGATCTGGACATCCTGCACACGGCGGTCCCCTTTCTCGACGCACCCACGCTGGAAGACGATCAGCCCGAAATGTTCTTCACACCGGAGGTCGCGTTAGAACGCGCCACGCTGTTTGAGCACTGTCGGCGCGCCGTCACGCGCAGCATGACCTTTGGGCCCCATGGTTTGCCCCGGATAGGAACAGGGGACTGGAACGATGGGATGAATCTTGTGGGTGCTGGAGGCAAAGGGGAGAGCGTTTGGCTGGCGTGGTTTATGGTGGATGTGCTTCAGGGTATGGCCGAGTTGTCTGTGCTACTGGGTCGGCCAGATCTAAGTCAGACCTATCATCAAGACAGGAATGCGCTGATTCAGCGTGTCGAGCGTGCAGCATGGGATGGGGAGTGGTATCTTCGGGCAACCTTCGACGATGGCACGCCGCTTGGTTCTTCGGCGAATGAAGAGGCGCGGATTGATTCCCTGCCTCAATCTTGGGCTTGGCTAAGCGGCGCCGCCGATCCAGATCGCGCGGATAAGGCTTTAGAATCAGCGTGGAAACATCTTGTCCGCGAGGATGAAGGTCTAGTGCTGCTCTTAGCGCCTCCCTTTGACAGATCGAAGCCGTCACCCGGATACATCAAGGGGTACCCTCCGGGGGTGAGGGAGAACGGAGGCCAGTACACTCACGCCGCGCTGTGGTTCGCCATGGCCTTGGCACGTCGAGGGGACGGTACGCGGGCGGCGAAAATGCTGCGCATGCTCAACCCGATTGAGCGCGCGCGTGATTCAGAAACAGTGTGGCGCTATGGGCTTGAGCCCTACGTGGTCGCAGCTGACGTGTACCGATTGCCCGGGCACATCGGTCAGGGTGGTTGGTCTTGGTATACGGGTTCGGCGGCGTGGATGTACCGCGCCTGGGTTGAAGAGGTCCTGGGCTTGAAGGTGCGAGGGGATCACATGCAGTTGAATCCGGTCATCCCTGGATGGTGGGAGGGCTTCCGCCTGCGCTATCGTCACGGTGAAGCTGTATACGAGATCCAGGTCGAGAATCCGGAAGGCTGCGAGCGAGGTGTGTTGTGGGTGGAGATGGATGGTCAGCGCATGCGGGATGGGATGATCCCATTGGATCGGGGTCTGGTCAAGCATCGTATCCTGGTGCACATGGGGAAGTCGTAGCAAGCGCGAGAGAATACCTGAAGGCAGCACAAGCGGAAGGCTTCAGATTCGTATGAGTAGAGCTTGTAAACCCTGAGCAGAAGTTGGTGAAAAACGGATATTCCGCCATAGGAAGGGTGGGCAACTGATTCCGGCAGGCCAAGATTGGGAACCACTTGATACTGTGTACGAGGTAGGCGATGTATTGCTGGGTGGCCCAAGGAACGGTGGCCCAAGGAACGGTGGCCCAAGGAACGGTAAGGAAGCGATCGTCGAAAAGATCATCAAGGGTGAGTTCGCCCAGAAGATGGGATTCGGTATCGTGTTCGTTCTTACGGAGCGAGACGTGTCGAATGCCAATTGACAGCTTCGCGTGGCGAGTAATGATTTAATGCAGCGTGACAGGAAAACCCTCCTTCAGCTCACGGTGGTGGTCTGACACCCCTCCGGGCTGGTACTGAACGGATGACGTTCGAGGAGGTCACTGGCGATGTCCTCGAACGGGACTTCTGGGGAGCCAGATGTTCGGGCGCGTAATACGTCCAAATGATGGCGACAGTGCTCAGAGGGGTCGTTCCTAAACACTAGGAATGACCAACCGGTGTTAGACTGCGCATATGGCTAGCAATAAGAAAACCAAGAATGAGCAGACGAAATCGAAAAGAACTGCGGTCAAGAAGGTGGCGCCGATGAAGTGGGCCAGCTCAGAGTAGCGAAATCAGGGCGCAAAATGTGGCATCCTTCGGACCTTGGGTAACAAGGATCCAACTGGCCCCAAGACCGGAGGCTGCTCTGTACTTCCGACAGTCAGGCGATCGATTGACTGGAGTGATCATCAACCCGGAGAAAGCCGACAATCGAACGCAAGTAACCCTATTCGACTATCAGCAGCGATGAGATGCCTTTGGGAAATTGGCAAGCGGTTTATGGGCTTGGGAAGCCGGGCGGGTTCAATGAACCCAGGGGAATTCGGACACCCCGCGTGTGGAATCGACACGTGCGGATTTTTCCTGCGCTCACAACCCGTTGAGCCCCAGGGACACCCTCAGGACCCGCAGGGACAGACGGGACTCTTTCTGATATCTAATGCTGAAAGGCGTCCATCCTATTACCGCGCCAGATACTACGACCCGAGCGCAGGCAGGTTCGTTTCTCAAGATCCGCTCAAGTTCTTTGGCCGTGACCCCAACTTTTATCGTTATGTCTGGAACTCATCGCTCGATTACCGGGACCCAGTAGGGCTGTTAGGAGTCGGGATGTCATTTGGGGGCGGAGGTTTCGCCGGCGCTGGCCGAGGAGTGGGCTTCAATGGTTCGGTAGGTGCCTTCTATTTCGGTCACATACAAGACTCAGGTGCGTACTACAGCGATACATGGTTCCATGGCACCGACGGAGCATGCAAGAGCTATGACAACAATCAAACCGGTGGTCTGTCCTTGGCGGTTGGGCCTGGGGTAGCGTTTACAAGCGCGAATTCAATTCAAGAGGTGTCAGGCCCATTTAATAACACAACCTATGCTCTAGGTGTCTTGCAGGTTGACTTCGCTTATTCACCAGATAACGGAGTCTGGACTCTCAACATTTCCGAGGGATTGGGCCTTGGGTTCTCTAAGAACGTAACGAACACGATCACGAATCCCACTTCACCGCCACAAGGGTGCGGTTGCACTGGTAGTGGGTCGTCGCGAGGTCAACAATCCGGGGACGCCTTTTGAGAAGACGACGCTGCGGTGAACTGCTCATGGTTGCCTGGAGCCTTAGACTATGGATGAAACCGTTCGCTCAACTACTTATTTGCTAAATCACGATCCATGGGTAATTGGGGGATTGTTGCTCATTGGTCTTGCGTCCATATTGTTTATACACATCCAACTAAAGCTGCTAAGAGTCGGGTACAAGTCCTTCCACTTGTTCAAATACGTGCTTTCAACGTCGCTTTTAGTTCGATCCCCACCGCCCCTACCAACCATCTTCCTGATGATTGGACACTTAGCAAAAACACGCGGGGGCAAAAAGGGGCAGATTCTTAGCTATCCCGTGCGCATCCATATGGCACAGACGGGTCTGATAGTTTAAGATTGCGCCCTTAGTCGCGGGTGGAATCTATTGCGCAGAGGTTTAAAATGACGACAAACGCAACTCAAGCACAAAATGCTAGAGTCAGCTTCGCCGGCCAATCCGATGCGGCAAATGGCTTGGCATTGGTTCGCGTGACCATCGGCGCGATGTTCGTGTGGGTGTTCTTCGAGAATCTGGGGAAAGGTCTCTACACGCCAAGGGGCTACTCCGGACTGATCAACTACTACATTCAGCACGGTCACGCTCCGGCCGCGTGGAAGGCCGTCATGGCGGTAGCTGCGAGCCATGCGGCCATGGCGGCTCCCATGCAGGCGGCGACGGAAATCTCGCTGGGAATCCTGCTGGTCATCGGTCTGCTTACACGGCCAGCTGCCTTTGTCGCATTCCTCTACCTCGCCAGTCTTTGGGTCTCGGAATGGGGTACGGCATGGATTTGGGAACTGCTGGTTCCGGTGCTCGCATCGCTTGGTTTAGTGATCGGACGTGCTGGTCGGGCCTGGGGCATCGACGCGTTGCTGGCACGGCGTAACCCCGCGTCCCCGTGGTGGTGATGGCGAATCCGCGTGCGAGTGTCGGTGATCATTCCTACCCATAACGAAGCGCAGGCCATTGGCCGCGTGCTTGCCGATCTGCCTTCCGATCTGGTCACCGAGGTCATCGTTGTGGACAGCAATTCGACTGATGGAACGCCGGATGTGGCTCGCAAGATGGGGGCGCAAGTCATCCAGGAGCCTCGGCGAGGATACGGGCGTGCTTGTTTGACAGGGCTTGCGAATACGCAAAATCCTGATGTGGTCGTTTTCCTCGATGGGGACTACAGCGACCGCCCTTCGGAACTGCCGATTATCTTGGCTCCGATCATGGAGGGGCGCGCTGACATTACGCTCGGTTCGCGCTTCGGCGGCAAAAGCAGCCCCGGTGCACTTCCGTGGCACCAAGCGTTCGGCAACCGCCTCGCCGCAGGCCTGATCCGGCTTTTGTATGGCGTGAAGGTCAGGGACCTTGGTCCGTTTCGTGCCGTCCGCGCAGATGTGCTGCGCGTCCTCGCCCTCGAAGAGACCACCTACGGCTGGGCGGTGGAAATGATCGTGAAAGGAGCAATCGCGGGATTTCGCATCGTGGAAGTCTCTGTGAGCTACTACCCGCGCATTGGAAGGTCCAAAATTAGCGGCACAGTGAAGGGCACAGTAGGAGCAGCGTGGTTCATCCTGAGCCGCATCGTGCGCTATTCTTTTCGGCGTCGAAGGGCGGGAACGCCGCGACCGGCGTAAGTCGCGATCGGCCGATCTCTCATGGAACCATCGAGCCAGACCACCGTGTCTTCTTCTTTTCCAAACCGCACATTGGTCATTATGGCGAAAGCCCCAAAGCCGGGCAGGGTGAAGACCCGTCTCACGGAGAGCCTTCCTTCCTCTGCAGTAATAGCGCTGTATCGCTGCCTTTTAGAGGACACCCTGGCGTTAGCAAAGTCGTTGACGCGCGTGGAGGTCGCGGTGATGTGTCCTGAGCCGGATCAGGACGAATTGTCACACCTAGTAGGAAATACCGTGCAGGTCGTAGCGCAAAAAGGCGAAGGTCTCGCCGCAGGACTTACTTCTGTTTTTCGACACTTCACTGCCGCCGGACACCAGCATGTCATTGCGTTCAACAGTGATAGTCCACACCTCGCTCCGTCCATTCTGGAGAACGCATTTGAAATACTCGTCACGCATGACGTGGTGGTCGGGCCAACTCATGATGGAGGCTACTATCTGGTTGGCGCCAAGGCCGCTCACGCGTCGCTCTTTGAAGCTGATGGAATGGGAACCGGGAGCGCGCTCGACCGATTGCTGACGCGCACGAGGGCCCTTGAACTCGCCACTGGCTTTACGGAACCGTTCTACGACATCGACATCGCAAACGATTTGATTCTTCTGGCTCGGGAACTGCGGCTCGCTCCCGCGAAGGCGCCAAGAACTGCGGGCTGGTGCGGCGAATGGCAGGAAGCAATCGCGCAACTTGGTCCTGGTGTCGAAGGTCTGTGAAACTCACACCGTCGCACAGGCTGTACGGACTCGGCGCCATCCTGCTTGTGGCGCTGACGATTTGCTCAAGCAACTTCAGCCGCACGGGTGAACCGGTATTTATCGCTCCTCTGGCCATTGCTGGCGTCATGTACCTCCTGGCCAACCGCATCACTCGAGATTTATATATCCAGGCTGGTTTGAACGTCATCCAACTCGACATCCGTTCGACTTCACTGAGGAGAACCTTCCATGACTAAGTTATGCCGTTGCACAGTGATCCTTGGGGCATTTTTTGGGGTTCTAGTCCTTGCGGCACCTTCCTGGGCACAAACGCGCCCACCTATTGTCGAAGAGCTTGCCAAAACCTATGGCCTTGATTCGTATGGGCAGATTGAAGCGGTCCGTTATACGTTCAATCTACAGCTCCCGGCTTTGCATGTAAGTCTCGCGCACACATGGACTTGGGAGCCCAAGACCGGACAAGTCTCGTATGAGGGAAAAGACAAAGACGGCAAGCCGGTCAAGGTTACTTATGTCCGGTCGCAAATCAACAGCGCGCCTGCCAACGTGAAAGACGAAATTGAGCCGAATTTCGTCAATGACAATTATTGGTTTATCTTCCCTTTCCATGTTTATTGGGACACCAGCGCCAATGTGGAAGAGAAGGACAAGCAAAAATTGCCGCTTGGAAAAGGTACGGCGAAGCTGGTGTCGGTAAAATATCCCGCGGAGGCCGGCGGCTACACCCCGGGAGATACATGGGATCTTTATGTCGGATCGGATGGCCTAGTGAAGGAGTTCGTCTATCATCGGGGTGGACCAAAGAAACCGAGTAACGTCACAACAACTTGGGCGGGCTACAAGAAGGCGGGCCCTCTGCTTGTTTCAACGGAGCATCGCGGGACGGCGGACGGGAAGCCGGCGCATATTTTCTTCTCGAATGTGGCCGTAAAGCTGGCGGGGTCGGACAAGTGGATAGACGCGCAATAGGAAACGCGCGGCTGATTGCGTGCAATTGACGCCGAGCTTCACGAATCAGAGTCTCGAGCAATCACGACGGTGGTGCAGGAGCTGCCGAGTTTGGGCAGATCGCGATTTGCGGCCATGCGGATCTCGAGCCGCGGGCGCTCGCCCCGAATGATCGGACAATAAAAATCCGGTTGCGCTAGCGCCCCTTGCAGGCGGCGTCGTCCGGCGCATCCTCCATGACATGGTTCTCGAAATTCGCAGGCCTGGCACGCTTCTGGAAGTGTACGTGCCTGCTCAAATGGCGCTGAGTTCAAAATGTTGGACCCTGCCAAAATCAAGTCTGACAGCGGTTCTCCCAAGCCGGGCCAATAGACGCAAGGCTGCGTTGTGCCGCGGGGCGTGACTCGCACCGTGCTGACGCCACATCCTCCTGCGAGCGGCGGCAGGCCGGCCATTGCCCGAACCAAAGGCTCGCCGATGGCGATCACATCGGTGCTCTCGAAAAGCTTACGGAACCCTTGCCAGTATTCTTCGTACGTGAGTGCGTAGAGATCGGACCGCACTGCCTGATAGACGTTCACACGCAAGGGAGCGCCAAAGCGTTTGGCGACTCGTGCCACATCCGCCAGGCGCAAGTAGTTTGACTTCATCATGACCGCGATAATCGTTACGGGCACACCCAGACGCACACAACGCTCGGCCTGTTGATGAATCAGCTCCCAGTTACCTGGGCCGCGTTGGGCATCCTGTTGCGCTTGGGATGCATAGTCGAGAGAAAACTCGATGTCATGAAAGGCGCGCAAGTCCTGGTCTTCCAGAACGGCAACGCTGTGGCCGTTGGAAGTGATGGTGAGCTTCACCGGTCGAGTTCTCAGGTAAGCCAATATAGACTTGTAGTCAGGATGCATTCCGTTTTCGCCCGTTCCCAGATTCACGGAGCGGACAGGAAGGCGTTCCATGACGGACTTGACCTGCTCAAACGAAAGACGGTCAGCGCGAGTGGGATCGCGGTAGCAGAAGGAACAGGCGAGATTGCACTCGTTGGTGAGCCCAAGCCCGAGCGCAATCGTGGCATCAGACGCCCTCGCGCCGAATGAGATGGCCGAAACTTGGAGAGGGACGTCCGTCACGCGCAGTCCTCCGCCAACGAACTTGCGCAACGTGCCAGGCAGTGTGTATAGCGGGAGACTGCGGCATACTCTGGCCGGTTGCCCAGCTTCTGCTCCAGTTCAAAAATCCGTTCGTAGTCTGCGCTGCGAGAAACCCGCGGCGGCAAATAGTCCGCAAGTACGCGTACACCCCGCGTGGCAATCACTGCCAGCGACGCCGCGTTCAACATGGCTTGTAGGTTATTTGAAGAAAATAGTCGTACCCGGCCTCCGTACAAGGACTCTTGCGCCCACTCAGCGGTGAGGTTATTTTCAGCCATCGCCAAATCGCCTGCTTGGATAGCGGCCTTGAATACTTCACCTGCCTGGTTACGCACGAGAACAGAAAAAATCGCCGATGAATCCCGTAAGGCGCGAGCCGCACCGCGCAACACAGCACCTGGCTCGTCGAGATATTCCAGTACGTTGTGGCAAAGAACTACATCGAACGATCGATTCTGGAACAAGTTCGCCAATTGGGTAACGTCGCCGTGTCGCAGTACGACCTTGTCCGTAACACCTGCCTCCCGTGCCGTTCGCTTCGCGATTTCCAGCATCGCTGGAGAGGAATCCAATAGCGTGACGTGAATGCCCAGTCGTGCCAGGCGAACAGCAGTCTCTCCCGTGCCGCACCCGAGATCGAGTGCACGCAACGGAGGTTTGGCTTGCAGGGGAAGAAAATGCTGCAGGTTGGCAAAAGCCAAGTCGGAGCGCAACCGGCCCTCGGGCGTCTCGAGGTAGACGGCATACTTGCTTGCGTCGCTCTGGAAGCCTGCAGTGTTGGCCTTGGCAGTCATTTGCATGCGACCCTCAAGCGAGGTCGTTCCCCAATCCAATCGCTCGCAAGAACCAGCGCCTGAATCAAGAGAATAAGGGTACTCAAGGCGAAGGTAGAAACCAAGGTGAACGTTGTTTTGGATGGCCAATCCCAGGCCGCCCCGCCGACCAGTCCCAGAATGGTGGAAGCGCCACTGACTCAACTCCCAACGCAGGAGAGTGTAGCTGCTCAGCAGGGGCAGAGCTTGCGGCTCCATAGCCCAGAGCAACAAAATAAGAGTCGAGGCTCATCTCACGGGTGGGTTGTTCCGGCTTGCCCGTTAGAGCGAAGCCGCCAGCCCCATACGGGCATGGTCGGGTGTATATTATTCGTCGGCAGAGAAGTCACAAAAACTCTGGTGCAGAGGTATTGGCCATGAACCGTCGCGATTTTCTACAAGCAGGAAGCGTTGTGTCAGTAAGCCTCGCGTTCGGGAAAACTGCGCCCTTGTTTTCACGGGTGGCAACAGTTGACCGTTGGCGCACATTTCAAGTGACGACGCGCGTTGAAGTCCTGAAGCCTTCCGGGGCGACACGCGTATGGGTGCCGGCGGCACTCATTAGTGAAACGCCCTTTCAGAAGACGCTCGCGAATACCTTCAACTGCGAGGGTGGTACCGCGAAGATGGTCGAGAGCAAGACCGATGCGCTCGGAATCATCGCTGCGGAATTTCCGGCTGAGGTAAAGCCAATCCTCACAGTGACGAGCCGAATCGCCACCAGGGATTGTGCGACCGACTTCTCCGCGCGGGGCACGGCGCCAAAAGAGAGCCGCGCGGAATTGGAGCATTTCTTGCGGGCGACCAAACTCCTGCCGACTGACGGCATCGTTAAAGAGACGGCAAACCAAATCACCAGCGGCGCGAAGACGGATGTTGAGAAGGCGCGTGCGATCTACGAGTGGATCGTTGATAACACCTTTCGGAATCCGAAAACGCGTGGTTGCGGCGTCGGCGACATTCGCTTCATGCTGGAGTCAAAGGATCTGGGTGGCAAGTGTGCGGATCTTAACGCACTCTACGTTGGCCTCGCCCGCGCGGCCGGCCTTCCAGCACGCGACGTTTACGGTATCCGCGTCGCCAAGTCAGAAATGGGTTACAAGAGCCTCGGTGCTTCGTCAGAAAACGTGACGAAGGCGCAACACTGTCGCGCCGAGGTTTACCTCACGGACTACGGCTGGGTACCGGTCGATCCCGCGGACGTGCGAAAGGTGGTGCTCGAAGAACCACCTGGAAATCGCTCCATGGACGACAACATGGTGAAGAGTGCTCGCACGCGGCTATTCGGGTCCTGGGAGATGAACTGGATGGCGTACAACTTCGCGCACGATGTCGTTTTGCCCGGGTCGAGCGGCCCTCCAGTCGGATTCTTCCTGTATCCGCAAGCAGAAACGACCCAAGGCCGACTCGACAGTCTCGATCCCGATAACTTCAAGTATGAGATTACGTCGACGGAGACCACATCTACGAACGGCTGACGGAAACGGCCCAGAAAGTGCCGTTCGCGCGCAGTACTTTCTGGGTCTAAGTCGACCATCCGGAAGTCATCCAGAAACGGGGTTCGAGGAGATCACTGACGATGTCCTCGAACCGGGCTTCCAGTCCGTTCCCTCGAATTCACATACATGAGCCTCTTTTTGCCTATGATCTGCAAACCCGCCTAGATCTGCGAATACGTCGTGGGGCTCAGAATCAAGTTGGTTATGTTAGAGACGATGCTTTCAAAGGCGTACCGGGGTGAACCCGATAGTTTCTTCCACTCCGGCGCCTCGCGGAAAGCGTTCCATTTGGCGGTGCGATCCGTGAGGTCGGTGAAACCCAACATGTAGGTGAGGCAGGGCAGACGCGAACCAACCAGCACGTCGCCGTAAAAGACCTGCGAGAAGCCAGCCTTCCCAAAAACGTCATACTCGCCGCTATTAAACATCTCAACCTTGCGACGATGGTCCTGGTCGCTGGGACTCTCATACGTGCGCAGCTCAAACATGCGCTCTTTGTGCTCCGTGGTGGCCGCAGGCAGCTTCAACTTGGGCCAGCCCTCGAAAGCCACCATTAGCGAACTCTCAATGCGAATGAACGGGGCTTGATCGGCGGGAGAGGTCAAGAATGGCGCCCCCGCTTTCAGATACTCAGCGTCCAGGCCCAACCGGGCTTCCACCGTCGCCAAGGTCTCCACGGAAGCTGCCGCCATCAGGACATAAAAGGTGGGGGTCACCGGACCGATGGTTAAGTTGAAAACGCCAACCGAGGCAATTCCGAGGCGATTGAGCGCAGGAACGAGCGCGTCCTTAAGGAATAAGTCGGTGAGTTTCTGCTGACGGCCGGATTGCACGTGATACTGCCGCAGCTCGTAATATTCGCGTGCTTTGGTGCTGGCTGCCTCCTGCTGCGATTGAATCGGGGCGTTTGGCACACCAGCAACAGCGGCCGCGCCTACCGATGTCTTCACGAAAGCTCTTCGATTCATTGGCTCGCTTCCTTCTCTGGCTAAGGTTTCAATCAATCGAGTAAGCGCGAGCATTCTACCAACTGCGCGGCAACATAGCATTCGAAAACGCGCAGTGATTACCGGCGGCTCTGAGTGCATGGTCGGCAAACCGGAGGTTATCCAGAAACGGGGTGCGAGGAAATCATGACCAAGGTTCCGGATAGATTGTCGACCACAGGGAAGTGAGCTGACGCTCGCCCGCCGTTTTCCGGGTGTTGCCCGAAACCGTGCCGCACAAGACCAGATTTTGCGTCGCATCAGAGATTCCCGCGAGGGATCGACCGTCAGGGGAAATCCTTCCTCCGCCCACTCCCATTGTACCTGGCAGGATCGAGCGTGGACTAGACGGCGACCCAGAGGTTTTCGGCGAAGGGCCAGGCTGAGTCGAGCCATGTGCCAGTGGGACGGAAGCCGGAATCGCCGGCCATGGCTCGCAGTTCGCCGAGGGAATACTTGTGTGAGGTTTCGGTCCAGATGGTTTCTCCGCGCGCGAATTTGACGACAAGACCGGCGCCCGGAATGGTAACGATTTGCTCAACTCGGGAACGAAGATGCATCTCGATACTGTGCGTGCGTTCGTTGAAGATGGCCTCATGGACAAACTGGTGGAGAGCGAAATCCGCGCCCAATTCACGGTTGATCCTGGCCAAGAGATTGCGATTGAACGCGGCGGTCACGCCGAGCGGGTCATCGTAAGCGGCGAGCAATGTCGTCGCAGGTTTTTCCAGGTCCGCGCCCAGCAGAAGATAATCGCCTTCCCAGAGGATTCCCCGCAGTTGGCGTAGGAAATGCGTGCTTGTCTCGCCGTCAAAATTTCCGATCGTGCTGCCAAGGAAAAGCACCAGAAGTTGCTGGCCCTTGAGGCGCCGGGCGGCAACTTCCAGCAGGCCATCCAGATACTCCCGCTCCAAGCCAACGATGCTGATGCATCGAATGTCATTCAATTCGCGTTCACAGGCCGCCAGAGCCGATGGCGAAATCTCGATCGGGTAGTAGGAAACTGCATGCCGTCGGCACAATGCTTCCAGGAGGAGGCGCGTCTTTTTCCCGGCGCCACTGCCCAGTTCCGCCACAGACACGGGCTGGGGAAGATTTTGCACGATTTCCGCGGCGTGGCGCGAAAGGATGCGCTCTTCGGCGCGAGTCAAGCCATATTCCGGCAGCAGGCAGATCTGATCGAAGAGCGCCGAGCCGGCCTCATCATAGAAAAACTTTGAAGGCAATTCTTTCTGGCCTGGGCGAGTAAGACCTTCGCGAACAAGCGATGCAAAGTCACTTGGCCGGGTGGCCGGAAGAGCGCGCGTCACCATTGTTGCGGCCTCCCCTGCTCGCCATCGGATACGCAGCGGAATCCGGCGTAGACATACTGGTAGTGTGGCTGAAACCAGTTGCGAAACGACCGGCGCAAGAGGGGGGCGCCTGTGCGAGCAGAGCCGCCTTTTAGTACGAAGTGCTGACCGTCAAAGAAGTTCGCCGAGTAACCAGGATAAAAAGAGAATGGCACGAAGCCGGCGAAAGGCGCAAATTCGCTAGAGGTCCATTCCCAACCATTTCCTAACTGGCCTGCCACTCCAAAAGCGCTGACGTTTCCCGCAAAAGTATTTACCGGTGAAGGATCCCAGCGGAGGAAGTTGAAGTTCCCTTTGCCCTCAATTGATTCATCATTGCCCCAGGGATACAGTCTCTCCGTTCCGCGCGGATCGCCATATGCCGCGCGATGCCATTGAGCCTCACTCGGCAGAGATTTGTGCGCCCATCGTGCATACGCGCTGGCTTCGGCATGACTCACGTAAACCGGCCAATCGAGAGGGAGGGGAACTTCTTCGAACATTCCGTGCCAGGTCCAAAGGCCGTCATGTTCTAGCCAGAAGGCCGGGTGGCGAATTTGCCGGGAATGAATCCACTGCCAGTCTGGTTCTTTCCAGAGATTTCGATCTTCGTACCCACCTGCCAGAACAAACTGGAGGTACTCGCCGTTGGTTACCATGAACTTGTCGATGAGAAATTCAGGAACGTCGGCAGGATGGGACGCAAACTCGTTATCCCAGCCGAAAACATCTGCCCGGCGGCCACTGAGCCCCAGCGTTGCACGACCGGCGCGGATAGAGATCATCTCAGGATGAAAAGCCAGAGTGGCAGGAGCGGATTGGCGCAGCGAGTGTTTCTGGGCATAGGGCAAACGGTGAAACAGGTAAGCAAGCGTCTCGGCGTGCATCAAGCGATGTTCGATGGCCACATGCAGGAGCGTTTCGCCCGTGATTGCGGACGAACCATTGCTACGTTCCATCTCGCCCGACTCCAGCCACGTATCCATTTCCCTGCGGGCAGTTGCGTTATAACGCATTACTTCCGAGACGGAGGGCCAATCTTCTGCACGGTCCGTAGGAAGACCTCCGCCCACGGGATCAATACCAAAGGCAAACAATTGATCGAACGATGGATGAAAGGATTTCAGGGATGAGCGCTGCTGGCGAAACAGGTTCCAGTCAAACGCTTCCAAGTGTCCGAGATAAAAGATCAGCCGATGGCGTTCGGCAATCGGCCGTTCGTAGAGCGAATCTGCGCGGACAATTTCAAACAAGCGGTCCGTGTTCAATCGCGCTTCGCATAGGCGATGAAACAAGCTTGGCTTTTCTATGCATTTCGCCGAGCCTATCATGCGACTCTCCTTCAGGACGGCCTGCTTTCAACCGTTCGATGCGCTGGCTAAACACTTCGGTAAAGACATCTTCATCTGGGCTTCAAATCCCCGCCGTCCAACTCCACTTCATCGATGTAACACCAACCCCAGTCTTCGCCGGGTTCGAGAGAACGCATGATCGGGTGACGGGTGGAATGGAAATGCTTGGTAGCATGTTTATTTTTGGACGAATCACAGCATCCAACGTGTCCACACGATAGACAGAGCCGGAGATGAACCCAGGAGTCGCCCATTTTCAGGCACTCCTCGCAGCCCTTGGTTTTCGGTTGGACGGGCTTGATTTCCTTGAGGTGTGAGCATTTGGCCACGGATTATTCCTCCTTCCCGAGCCCCGCGACGGGGATGCAGACCTGAAACCGGGTGTTTCCCGGCACAGAGGTGAAAGAAACCGCGCCATTGAGCTTGCGCATGATTCGACGGACTGCGTCCAGGCCGAGGCCGGTGCCCTGGCCCACCGGTTTTGTGGTGAAGAACTGCTCGAAGATGTGGGACTGAAGATCTTTGGGAATGCCAGGGCCATTGTCGCCAATCTCCACGATTACGGAGTCCGCATCGCGGAAGGCACGTATAGTGAGAATGCCCTTGCCCTTCATTGCGTCCGCCGCATTATCAATTAAATTGGTCCAAACCTGATTGAGTTCGCTGCCATTGGCGGTGACGAGAGGAAGATCTGGCGCAATAAGGCGTTTTACGGTGATGCCCTTCCGGAGTTTGTGTTCGAGAATCGTGAGAGTATTCTCGATCCCGTGAACAATATCCACGGCTTGGACTGGGGACTGATCCATGTAGGAGTATTCCTTGATTGCGCGCACCAGGGAAGAAATGCGTTTGGTGCTGTGGCCGATCTGCTGCGCGATTCGTTCCATCTCCAGCATGGTTGCGAAGCGCATGATTTCGGAAGGGAAGGCAGGACCGGAGACGGCTTGCAGTCTCTGCAGGTGCTCTTTTTCGAGGTTGGCCTCAACCAACATTGGCGCGACCCTCCAAGGTTCCTTGATGGAGTTGCTCTCCAGCCAAGCGGTGAGCGAAACTTCCCGGTCACTGCGCTCCAATTCGTCCTGAAACACGGCGGGTTTGAGTTCCTTGCGAATGGCGTCTTCAACAATGGAAATCTGTTCGCAGTTGGCCTCGTTCATCGAAGGGTCTCTCTCGAGTTTGCGAAGGCGGTCGAGGCACTCGAGCAGCGCCTCCGCTGAACGCGCCGCGGCAGCGGAAGGGTTGTTGAGTTCATGAGCAAGACCGGCGGAAAGCTTGCCGAGAGCGGCGAGTTTGTCGCGCTGCTGTTCGAGCCGTGTGAATTCGCGCACGCGGTCGGTAAGCATCCCGACCAGGCGCTCGCCCAGAACAGGCATGCGATGCAGCATGTCCGGGAAATGCCGGGAGTGGAGTTTCAGGATGCGAAGGTTGGTGTCTGCCCGGCTGGTGATCTTGGATTGTTTCATCCGCGAATATGGCAGAAGGCCAGTAACGGCACCGGACTTGATGTGGAACACGGGACCATCGGGGCCCGCCGATTCCTGGCGCCCGGTAAATTCGCCCTCCAGGACGACGATCATAAATTCGGCGGGCTCGCCCTCCTTCCCAATAAGTTCGCCGGGGGAGAAAAGAACCTCCTCGGAGTGTTCTGCGAGCCACTCGAGATTCTCGTCAGAGATTCCCTGGAACGCGTCCAATGCTTTCAGTTCACTCGCGATGCGTCTGAGGGCATCTTCTTTGGTTAGATTAGTGGAAGAGGTCATGAGGCCGCCTTGGCGTTTCAGGAAACCTTGGCCAGATATTGATGAATGAATTGCACGGCGACAGCTCCTTCCCCAACGCCGGAAGCAACCCGCTTCACCGAGCCGTGCCGGACGTCGCCCACGACAAAAATGCCGGGCACATTGGTTTCCAGCAGACCGGGGTCACGCTCCAGAGGCCAGGAGTCGGGGCGTTTGCCATCCTTAATCAAGTCGGGGCCGGACAAAATGAAGCCGCGGGCGTCGCGCTGGATCTGGTTCCCGAGCCAGTCAGTCCGCGGCAAGGCCCCGATATAGATGAAAAGGCTACCGGCGGGAAACTGGTCAACAGTGCCCGTTCGCGAGCACTGAACGGAGATTTTCTCCAGGCGTTTATCTCCGTGCACTTCGACAACTTCGCTTTCTGTCCACACCTCGATGTTGGGAGTCTTCTTGATCTGGTCAATCAGGTATTGAGACATCGTGGCTGCAAGCGACTCGCGGCGCACGAGCATTACGACTTTCTCCGCGTATTTCGAAAAGTTAATCGCGGCCTGGCCAGCCGAGTTTGCGCCACCCACCACGTAGACAGTTTCGCCCTTGCACGAGAGGGCTTCCGTCATGCCGCCGCCATAATAAAGACCGGCGCCCCGCAGCTGGTCCTCGCCGGGCACGCCAAGATTGCGCCACTGGACTCCCATAGCAAGAAGGAGAACGTGGCAAGAGATGCGATTGCCGTCGGCTAGTTCTACGATGCGGTAGGGTCCTTCGACACGGAGCCCCACAGCTTCTTGCGGCGCTAGAATTTCCACGCCGAAGCGTGTGGCTTGTACGACAGCACGGCGTGCCAGATCCTGGCCGCTGAGCCCGGCGGGAAACCCGAGGTAATTCTCGATGCGCGAGCTGAGACCCGCCTGGCCACCAGGAGCTTCGCGTTCAATCATGATCGTGCGAAGGCCCTCGGAAGCTCCGTAGACCGCGGCGGCAAGGCCTGCCGGGCCGCCGCCAATGATTGCCAGGTCGTAGAAGTCCACGTCCGCATGGGTACGCAATCCGATTTTCTGGGCGACGGCCAGAGGCGCAGGGTCGGAAAGGCGCGATCCGTCTGGAAAAATCATAAGGGGGAGAGGCTGCGGCCCTTCACCGTCCGGCTTTAAAAGAGCCTGAATGGTTGTGTCGTTCGTGTTTTGCTCCACGTCGACCCATTGATAGGGCACATGATTGCGCGCCAGGAAATCGCGCATTTCGAAGGCGCGGGCGGACCATCGGGTTCCCAGAAGGCGAATTCCTTCGTAGGGCGGATGATAGGAAGCGGCCCAATCGTTGAGGAGATCATCAAGAGCTGGATAAAAATTCTCCTCAGGCGGGTCCCATGGCTTCATCAGAAAATAGTGTACGCGAGCCTCGTTAATCGCAGTGATGGCGGCGTTCGTGTCGGCATAAGCGGTAAGTAAAGCGCGTTTAGCGGAAGGAAACAGATCGGTTGCCTGTGTCAGGAAACCAACGCCGTCGAGTTCTGGCATGCGCTGGTCTGCCAGCAACAAAGCGACAGCTTCATCGCGGGAGTGAAGCCGCTGCAAAGTGTCCATCGCCTCCGAGCCGGAAGATGCGCGGAGAATGCGGTAACGGTCGGCGTAGCGGCTGCGGAGATCGCGCTCCACGGCCCGCAACACATCGGGATCATCGTCGACTGTGAGTACGACTGGTTTCGGCAAGGTGAGACCGTCCCTTCTGGACCTTCGGTTCGGGAGCCAAACCGACAGCCGAACCCGTTTTCGGCCAACCGAGTATTTCTAACATCAGAGAAAATGCCATCTCCCGTGGGCGCGAGAAGAGGCAGGTCTGCCCCGGCAAGTTGGATGCGCCAGGCGCGCAAAGGTTTAATAGATTCTCAGAATATTTGCCTCAGCTTGAGGCACGCGCCTCCCATATTTCGCGCACCACCAATAAGATAGGGAAGACCAGCCCATGCGGAGCGGACGAGGAAGACTTATAGCCCCATTCTTCGAGGGCTGGCAAATGGGTTGTCGCGGTTGTAGGATAGAGTGGATTGCAGGTGATGGGCACGATCCACGAATGCTAGCGGACGGAAGATGCCGCACCGCCGAGGTCCAAGTTGGCCAGATTCGCTCCCTGGCGCCAGCGAGTTTGCCGTTGTCGTTTCGACCGGCGGAACCTGCAGACTACCGCACTCGCTCCCTTAAAGAGAATTGCTTGCGTAAGTGCCCTTCTCCTCCTTTCCTGCATTCTCCTGAGTGCGTGTCATTCCCAACAGGGCGCTTCCGGACCTTCCATCGAATTCAGCAGGGTTCCCCCAGCGGCAGAAAGTAGCCCGGACAGGATTGATATTATCGAAGGGCGCGTGATCGGCGCCCACCCCGGGCAACAAATCGTTTTATATGCCAAGAGCGGAACTTGGTGGGTGCAGCCGCTGGCAAATGAGGCCTTTACCAAACTAAACCCGGATTCGACATGGACAAACGCAACCCATGTCGGAACAGAGTATGCCGCCCTCCTCGTCGGGCCCGGATATCGGCCGCTGAAGATGATGAGCGAGCCGCCAGCGCCAGGAGGCGGCGTGCTCGCGGTGGCGATTGCGAAAGGCGGGAGCTTGGGAGCCTCCGTCACCAAGACCCTCTCCTTCAGCGGGTACGAATGGAGAATCCGGGACGCTCCCAGTGACCGGGGTGGCAAGAATGACTACGATCCGAGCAACGCCTGGACAGATTCGAGTGGAGCGCTCCACCTGCGCATAGCCAAAGTGTCCGGCCAATGGACATGCGCCGAAGTGACCCTCACGCGCAGCCTCGGCTATGGAACGTATTCCTTCGTCGTGCGGGATACGTCTCATCTGGAGCCCATGGTCGTTTTTAGCATGTTTACCTGGGATTACGCGGGAACAGATCAGAACCACCGCGAAATGGACATTGAGGTCTCTCGCTGGGGCGATCCAACCAGCAAGAATGCGCAATATGTAGTTCAACCTTTTTATATTCCTGAAAACGCCTCTCGATTTACGGCGCCCCCCGGGATGCTCACGCATTCCTTCCGCTGGGAACCCGGACGCGTGACGTTCAGTACTGCGCGAGGCTCGGGTAATGACGGAAGGACACATGCGGTTGCCGAGCATGTCTTCACGTCGGGAGTTCCATCTGCGGGAATCGAGTCCGCGCGCATCAACCTATACATTTTCCGCAACTCCAAGGAAATTCCTCAAAATGAGGCCGAGGTAGTCATTGAGAAATTCGTGTACCTCCCGTGAGGGGAGAAGGGAACATCGCTGGTTCTCCACATGGCCGTTGGTGGCCCTTGCTTTCGTGTGTCTCGCGAACTCCGCAAACGCTTTGGATCCGAACAGGGCGATGTCGCAATACATACACGATCAGTGGGGTGCCGAACAGGGATTTCCAGGCGGGCCGGTCTACGCCATCGCGCAGACTCCCGACGGTTACTTATGGATGGGCACAGAGAAGGGCCTCGTTCGCTTCGATGGAATAAACTTCCGTCTTCTTGAGAGCTCCGACTCAACAACATCTCCCCTTGGTCCCGTGCTGGGGCTGGCGGTAGACGCCGAGGGGAATTTGTGGGTGCGGCTGCAAGGTCCAAGATTGCTGCGTTATCGCGATGGGAAATTTCTAAATGTATTACCGGATCTCAAGATGGCGGAGACAGATGTCACGGCCATGTGCGTGGGGAAAAACGGTGAGATTCTGCTCTCCGGACTAGCAAATGGCACAGTCCGGTACAGCAAAGGGAAATTTGTAACGCTCGCATCAGCAGACGAACTACCAAAACTAGTCATTTCCGTGGCAGAAACAGCCGATGGAAAAGTCTGGATCGGCACCAAAGATGCAGGCCTTTACTACCTTAACGAGGGACAAGTCAACGCCGTAGCGAGGGGCCTACCGGACAGAAAAATCAACTTTCTACTGGCCACCGGGGGTCACGACTTGTGGATCAGCACCGACAATGGAGTCGTACGCTGGAACGGATCGGAGTTCTCCCAAACGGGTGTGTCCCGGGCTCTCGACCACATCCAGGCCCTTACCATGACCAGGGACCGCGAATCCAATGTCTGGGTTGGGACTTCCAACGGTCTCAGACGCATCGATGCTAGAGGGGTTTTTTCAACGGAGCGGGGGGACAGCCGGCCAACTGACGCAGTGACCGCCTTGTTCGAGGATCGCGAGGGGAATCTGTGGGTGGGAACCACGCGAGGGATCGAACGTCTCCGAGACAGTGTCTTTACCTCGTACCCCGTTCCAGGAGGTTCGCCCGCTGAGAGCACCGGACCAGTGTATGCGGATTCGGACGGCCGCACATGGTTCGCCCCTTCGGAGGGCGGGCTGTACTGGCTCAAAGAGGGGCAAGTTGGACGTGTGACAAACGCGGGACTCGATCGAGATGTCGTCTATTCGATCAGTGGGGACAAAGGCGAATTATGGATAGGTCGACGACAAGGTGGGTTGACGCATATTCACTATAAAGGTGACTCGTTCACGACTGAGACGTACACGCAAGCCGAAGGGCTTGCCCAAAACGGTGTTTATGCGGTTCATGAAAGTCGAGATGGAACGGTGTGGGCCGGAACGCTTAGCGGAGGCTTGAGCAGATTCAGTAACGGCAGGTTCAAGACATACACGATCACAAATGGTTTGGGGTCTAACTCGATTGCTTCAATCCTGGAGGGTGCCGATGGAACGATGTGGTTTGGAACGCCGAATGGCCTGAGTGGGCTCTCGAAAGGGCAATGGGTGATGTATACAAGCCGCGAGGGTCTTCCCCCGGGCAACGTGAACTGTCTTCTGGAAGACTCAACTGGTGTGCTCTGGATCGGAACCCCCAACGGTCTTGCCTACATCCATTCGGGAAAGGTTCAAACCCCTCGCGAAGTGCCAGAGTCGTTGCACGAAGAGATCTTTGGAATTGAGGAAGACAAAGCTGGCTCGCTATGGATAGCAACTGCGAATCACGTTCTCCAAGTTGATCGCGACAAAATGTTGCAAGGCGCACTCAAGGAAGCGGATGTGCGCGAATATGGTCTGGCTGACGGCCTTCGAAGCAGGCAGGTCGTGAAGCGTCACAGATCCGTGGTCGCGGATTCGCTCGGGCGGATTTGGTTTTCCACGAATGGTGGGCTTTCGTTTGTTGATCCCACACCAATAACCGTCGCTTCGGTCCCCGCGTTGGTCCACATTGAGGGGATTTCCGCCGACGGCCGGCCCATCAAATTTGAACAGGGGGTTCGCATTTCGGCTCCCCACCAGAGGGTCACACTTAGCTACACCGGCCTGAGTCTCTCGGTTCCAGCACGAGTCAGGTTCAAATACAAGCTCGACAGCTTCGATCAAGGCTGGAGCGAGGCTACGGCAGCGCGCGAGGCGATCTACACCAATCTCGATGCGGGCTCTTATCGCTTCCGCGTAATCGCCAGCAACAGTGAAGGAGTGTGGAACAGTGCGGAATCTACGCTCCTGTTCAAAATCGAGCCCGTGTTTTGGCGAACGTGGTGGTTTCGCTTGTCCAGCTTGCTGGCTATCGCCTTCGTGGCACTCGCGTTGGTTCGCTTGCGAATGCTTGCATTGACTAAGCAACTGAACGTCCGCTTCGAAGAACGGCTTGCGGAGCGCACGCGGATCGCCCGAGAACTGCACGACACGCTGTTACAAGGATTCTTAAGCGCCTCCATGCAGCTTCACGTAGCGGACGACAATTTGGCATGCGATTCGCCAGCAAAGGCGCTCGTAGGACGGGTTCTAGAATTGATGAGCCATGTCGTCGAAGAGGGCCGGAACGCAGTTCGGGGGCTCCGCTCGACGAAAGCGAGTTCCCCAGACCTCGAGCAGGCTGTTTCACAGATTCGACAGGAATTCCCGGTGCAGTCTCAAATTGGGTTTCGGGTTATCGTTGAAGGAGCGCCTCGGCAATTGCGTCCCGTAATCCGCGATGAGGTCTACCTTATCGCGCACGAGGCGTTGTCAAACGCTTTCCGCCATGCCCACGCGAGTGACATCGAGGTCGAAATCGAATACGCGTCGAGCCACTTACGCGTTTTGATACGCGACAACGGCGGCGGAATCGACCCTCAGGTTCTACAAGCGGGACGCGACGGACATTGGGGCTTGTCTGGGATGAAGGAACGAACCGAAAGAATTGGAGGGAAACTAAGGGTCTTAAGCCGCGCCGCAGCTGGAACAGAGATCGAGCTTACAGTGCCCGGCCAAATCGCTTTTGAGCTCCGGCCGGAAGATCGTCCCAACAGATGGTTACCCAAGGTGTTTTCAGGAAAAAGGCCAAGCCAAGAACGGCAATCTAGAAGCGAGCAGATTCGATGACAAAAGAAGCCCAGATCCGTGTCCTCAGCGTAGATGATCACCCTCTACTGCGCGAGGGAATCGCCGCGATCATCGACAATCAACCTGACATGCAGTTGGTGGCGCAGGCCTCCAATGCGCAGGAAGCCCTCCAGCAATTTCGGAAGCACCGGCCAGACGTAACTCTGATGGACCTCCGGCTTCCGGACAAGAGCGGCATCGACGCGATGATAGCCCTGCGCACGGAATTCCCCGGCGCGCGCGTGATTATGCTGACGACCTTTGAAGGCGACGTGGAGATTCAGCGCGCCTTGGAGGCGGGCGCCCGGGGCTACTTGCTCAAGAGCATGCCGCCCAAGGAGCTGGTTGAAGTGATTCGCCAGGTCCACGCCGGGAAAAAGCGCATCCCTCCGCAATTGGCGGCACAACTCGCAGAGCATTTAAGCGACGAAGACTTGACAGCACGTGAAATAGAAGTCCTCAGTCAAATTGCCGGGGGAAACCGCAATCGGGACATTGCGGGAAAGCTCTTCATCACCGAAGAGACTGTGAAGGTCCATATCAAACACATTATGGAGAAGCTTGGGGCAAGTGACCGCACGCAAGCGGTGGCGATCGGCCTTCGCCGCGGAATCATCGAGCTGTAGGAAGCGGAATCCGCGCAAAACTTCTACCCCAAAAGTGTTACCGAAAAATGCCGCAATGTGGGGTTTCAACAGGCCGACATACTTGCGTATCTTGGGGCGTCGTGCGTTGCCGATGGCGCGCCAAGGAGATACGCGCTGCAAAGACTATATTCCACGTTTCCGGATGGTAGACCCGGTCTGGGCCTGCTTTTGCTCCGCACAACAGTTGGCCTGACTGCGATCGCTGAAGGAGTTTTGTGTCTATCGGACCCGTCCATTCCATCCCTAGCCAAGTGGTTACTCGGTTTGGTTTTGAGCACGAGCGGCTTGGGCTTGGCGATCGGTTTTCTCACGCCCTTTGCGGGGTTCGTGGTAGGTTTAACCTTCCTGGGATTCGCCCTTGCATGGTTTCCGGCTCCTGCCTGGAGCATGCACGATGCCCGGCTGGTGGCTGTTGGAATTATCATTGCTTCTGTCGCAATTGCGCTGCTTGGGCCGGGAGCTTTTTCCCTCGATGGCCGCTTGTTCGGTCGCCGCGAAATTGTGATCCCGCCCTCGACGCGCCCACCAGAATCGTGAGTTCCTACGTTTCGAGTGCCTTTTCGCAGTCTGGGTCCGGGTATGAACTCATGATGCGATGCCACGATCAACCGATAGTGGTATTCCGAGTCAACCCCAGAGTGGTACCAAAAAACCCTTCCATCTCGTGATGTGTTCCCGAGCCTGATCCCGCATAGTGCAGCGCGAGAACAAGCTGCAGTGAGTGGAGGGGCGACATGGTTCCGGAGAACTCATCGATTCCGAACGATAGAAGGAAAGCTGATTCTGTTGAGTCCAGATACCGGGAGCTTGATGAAAGAAGACTGGTAGGAGCCGCCAAGGCCGGGCAGTCGGCGGCGTTCGCCGCTCTTTGCGAGCGATACACGCAGCAACTCCTTCGCGCTACGCATCGCATAACAAGAAACCGCGAGGACTCGGAAGACGCAGTTCAAGAAGCACTACTGAGTGCGTTTGTTCACCTCAGGGGCTTTGACGGCAGATCAAGTTTCGCGACATGGCTCACTCGTATCGCGATCAATTCGGCGCTCATGATCCTCCGTAAGAAACGAACTACTTATGAGGTTGGCGTGGTTAGTATCGATGATTTTCGCGCTGATGGCCGGGCCTACGAAATAGTGGATCGCGCACTGAATCCGGAAAGGCGATACGCGAAGAGCGAAGAGGAAAGAATTCTGAAGAAAGCCATCCGCAGCCTGCGGCCGAACCTCCGGGAGACGCTTGAGGTTCAGCAGCTGCAAGAGCGATCGATGCGGGAAACCGCGAAAGCAATGCGCATCTCGGTGGCCGCAACCAAGGGGCGGCTGTTCCACGCAAGAGCAGCACTCCGCAGATCGCCCGTCCTGAAACTCATGTTTCAACCCCGATCTGCCGGCGAGTCTCGCGTTTTGACGGCCGCGTGACCACCGATGGCGGATTTGGCGCGCGCGCGGAAGAGTGGCGGCCATCGCGGCAAGTCGTCCACGCTGGTGGGGATGGCGCTTCCTTCGGAGCACGGAAGCATCGCTCATGAAATGCTCGGCGGGGCTCCACACGGATGCGGCAAGATCGTGTTGAAAGTCCGTTCCGTATCCTAGGCGGTGAATATGAAAGCTATTTATATTGAAGGGCATGGCAGCATCGCTGATTTGAAAATCAGCGAAATCCCTATCCCCGCGGTTCAGCCTGGAGACGTGCTGGTGAAAGTCGAAGCCTCCGGAGTAAACCCGAGCGACGTTGCAAGTGTTCTAGGGCGTTTTCCCGCAGCCATCTTGCCACGGGTGGTAGGACGGGACTTTGCTGGCGAGGTGGTGGACGGTCCTGCTGACCTCCTCGGGACGGAAGTGTGGGGCACGGGTGGCGATCTCGGGATTACACGCGACGGAACGCACGCTGAATATCTTGTCATTCCGCGGCAAGCCGTGGCCCGCAGACCGAAAAATCTGTCAGCCGAAGAGGCGTCCGTTGTCGGCGTTCCCTTTGTGACCGCGTTTTCAGCCCTCTTTCGTCTTGGCCAATTGAAGGAAGGCGAGTGGGTGATCATCTCGGGTGCAGCCGGAGCCGTGGGGCAGGCGGCAATACAGCTCGCGCATGCGAAGGGCGCTCGCATTGTGGCGCTCATTAGAGATGCGAGTGAGCTTCGGGTGTCCGAGTCCGGCCAAGTTCAAGCGGTTGCTCAGTCGGATCAGGGGAATCTGGAGGCAATCGTGCGCGAAGCGACGCAGGGTAAGGGGGCTGACCTTGCGCTGAACGGTGTGGGGAGCAGTATTTTTGGGGCACTGCTTGGTGCTCTTGCCCTAGGCGGCAGGCAGGTTGTCTATTCCACCGCCGGCGGGCGGGAGTCCGCGCTGGACCTTTTCTCCTTCTATCGCCACCAGTTGAGACTCCTCGGCCTGGACACGCAGACACTGGATGTCACAAAGTGCAGCGAGATCTTGAACGAAATCGCGCCTATGTTTGAATCGGGCGCACTCCGACCACCTACAGTCGGTGAGCGATACCCACTTGCTGAAGCCACTCGGGCTTATGAGCGTGTCGCTTCGGGCCAGGGCGGCAAGGTCGTTCTTCTAACTTAGAGTGGGAAGCGCGTCGTGGTAGCGGCCGAAGAGCGCTACCCAGCCGTGTGGAACGAGAATTCTCAAAGACAGTTGGGGAGATGCTATGAAAATCTTTTCAAAATTGCGGGTGGCTGCAGTCCTTTTTGCGTTGCTGAGTGCAGCCGCATTTGACTCAATTGCGAGAGCCGAGACCGGCGCGAACGATATCGCGTCACGAACCGCGGAGATAGCAGGAATAAAGCTTCACTACCTTACAGCCGGCCGCGGCCCTGCGGTGATCCTGCTGCATGGGTACACCCAAACGTCGCGCATGTGGAGGCCGCTGATTCCACAACTCGCTGAGAAATTCATGGTCATCGCACCGGACCTGCCGGGTATCGGTGATTCGGACATTCCGAAGGACGGTTTGGATATGAAGAGCGCGGCTGTACGAATCCATGCTCTTGCCAAGTCGCTGGGCATTGATAAAGCGCAAGTCGTCGGGCATGACATCGGGCTGATGGTTGCTTACGCCTATGCCGCGCAGTTTCCGGCGGAAGTGGAAAAGCTCGTCGTGATGGATGCGTTTCTTCCTGGCGTTGCCGGATGGGAGGACGTTTACGACAACCCGAGCCTGTGGCATTTCCGTTTCAACGGTCCGACGCCAGAAGCATTAGTGCGGGGACGAGAAAGAATTTATTTCGAGTACTTCTGGAATGATCTGGCCGCGGATAAGACACACTCGGTCGCGGCAGCGGATCGCGAAGCTTACGTCAGAGCATACGCTCGTCCAGGGCGAATGCACGCAGGGTGGGCATACTTCGCAGCCTGGCCGCAGACTGCGAAGGACTTTGCAGAAATGGCCCGAACGAAATTGACGATGCCCGTCCTGTCGATAGCCGGCGATAAAGCCAGCGCGGGAGTTCTCGGCCCGCAGATGAAGCTAGTGGCAACGGATGTGACCGTTGTGGTGTTGAAGGACACCGGTCATTGGGTTATGGAAGAGCGCCCACAGGAAACGATGCAGGCTGTGCTCAATTTTCTATCCGGTGCGAATTAACCCCGGGATACCACGATGGTGGTATCTGGACCCCATGCCTGGGGTGGTAGGAAAAGAGCATTCGATGTCGTGATGTCTTCCGCAATTCCGCGCTACAAAGTAGGAACTCGAGATTTCCGGAAATCTCACCGAAAAAGGAGAACATTATATGGCAACGATCACGACGAAAGATGGGACGCAAATCTATTACAAGGACTGGGGCAAAGGTCAGCCCATCGTGTTTAGCCACGGCTGGCCACTGAGCGCGGATGACTGGGATGTGCAGATGTTGTTCTTCGGGCAACGCGGATACCGGGTCATCGCACACGACAGGCGGGGACACGGCCGCTCCACGCAGACGTGGGACGGCCATGACATGGATCATTACGCCGACGACCTGGCGGCGCTGACGGCACATCTCGACCTTAAGGATGCAATTCATGTCGGCCACTCGACCGGCGGCGGCGAAGTGGTGCACTACCTGGCTCGCCACGGCGAAAGCCGGGTGGCAAAAGCAGCCATCATCAGTGCGGTACCGCCCCTGATGCTGAAGACGGCGGCCAATCCGACCGGGCAGCCCAAGGAGGTGTTTGACGGATTGCAGGCGCAACTCGCCGCCAACCGGGCTCAGTTCTATTACGATGTGCCGGCTGGACCGTTCTATGGTTACAACCGGCCGGGCGCGAAACCCTCTCAGGGGGTGATTTGGAATTGGTGGCGCCAAGGCATGATGGGAGGCGCCAAGGCGCATTATGACGGCATCGTCGCCTTCTCTCAGACGGACTTCACCGAAGACCTGAAGAAGATCACCGTGCCGGTCTTAGTGTTGCATGGCGATGACGACCAGATCGTCCCTTATGCCGATGCTGGACCGCTGTCGGCAAAGTTGCTCAGGAATAGCACCTTGAAAATCTACAAGGGCTTTCCGCACGGCATGCCCACAACCGAGGCCGACACCATTAACGCCGACCTGCTCGCGTTCGTGAAAGGGGCAGCAACCACAGCGGCGGCGTAGCAGCCGTAAGACATTCTCTTAGCATGCCAGCATTTAGCCGTGCGCAATGTCATGGCCGTCCGGAGTGACGGCAGGAAGTGATCTGTGCCCGCAAGGCGTTTCTGTGGTCGACCAGCCGCGCTCGCCTGCGCTGGACTCTGTCGCTTCTCCGGCGCACATGAGCTTCAAGATGGTCTGGAAGTCGACCGGAGAGCCCGTGAAATACGAAAACCCATCAAAGCACTTCCGGTTCACAGGAACGCGCGCTTCGTGCCAACTCGAAGCGCAAGTCGAAGTATCTGGCATCGACTTTTCGTGGAAATCCGATCCGCACACTTCCTCCAAGTGCGGTTTCGCGGTAATGGGAGAAGAGGAAGTCAAGGGCCGCTATTACGACTCCTGGCTCGCGTACCCTCATTCCAGCTCACATCGAGTCGCCGGGGCACGTCTGCATCATCACATTTGAAGTGTGTTGACGGAGTGTCTCTCTCACGACATCCAATAGTGGTATAGGGAAGTCACGAAATAGTTGTAGCCAAAAAACACTCTTTCTCGTGACGCATCTCGCAATCCAATTCAGTAGAAAGATGAATGTCGATGCAGTTTGGTTCTTATACACCTATGAAGCTCAGGATGTCGAACTGGGAAATGCTCACACTCAAGAGAGGATATCCGATGAAGAATAACGCAATGGCAATATGCGTCAGAACACGAGTCATCTATTGTGTGCTGGCGATCATGACGATCGTGTTAGGAGTAGGAGAAAACGCTATGGCACAAACAAAATCAACGACACTCGTGAAGAACATCGTTCTCGTACACGGCGGTTTTGTGGATGGGTCCGGGTGGCAGCGCGTTTACAACACCTTGAAGAAGGATGGCTACACGGTCACGATCGTACAAAATCCAACCATCACGCTGGCAGACGACGTGGCGGTCACCAAACGTGCGATCGACGCTCAGAACGGCCCCGTCATTCTCGTCGGTCACTCGTATGGCGGCGCTGTCATCACCGAGGCCGGCAACGACCCAAAGGTGGCGGGGCTGGTTTATATCGCTGCCTTTGCGCTCGACAAAGGCGAATCTGTATCGTCGCTGCTCAAGGATCCGCCTCCTGGTGCGCCTGTAGCTCCGATCCTCCCGCCCGTGGACGGGTTTCTGATGCTCGACAGGGCGAAATTCCCTGCGTCCTTCGCCGGCGATGTGAGCCCTGAAGAGGCCGCATTCATGGCCGACTCGCAAGTGCCGTGGGGTGTGAACGCGCTGGGAGGCACCATCAGCGAAGCGGCATGGAAGACGAAACCCAGCTGGTACCTGCTTACGACCGAGGATAGGATGATTCCGCCTGAAGCCCAGCGATTTATGTCGAAACGCGCCGGTGCAACGGTCGTGGAGGTCAAAGGCAGCCATGCGGTTTACGTATCGCAGCCGCGCGCTGTTGCTTCTCTCATTGAGCAAGCAGCGAATGGTTCCATCTCAGGGGAGAAGTAAAAACGCATCTCCCCGCGATGATGCTCGCTGCACCAAATGTCGTGTTTATGGATCGCAGCAAGTAAGACTAGGTGCCCAGGAAAATCTAGCTTGTCAAAACGATGATCTAGATTTGACCGGGCGCCTTGGCCAGTAGGCCAAAACAGCATGAACGATCACAATTCTACCCAATCGCTAAAGCGCGCCTGATCGAAGTCAAGGCCGCTTTTTTTTTGTATGATTTAGAGGAGCGCCCACCTTTTCTTTCTCTTGAGCAGGAAGGGCAAAGCAACTGCTAAACATAGTCCAAGGATCGCGAATTTTTTCTTCATCGAGTTAACCTTATCCATTGAAATTTCATTTAAATCCTTCATTCTGAAGAGGGCAATGCCGTTCCAAAGCCACTGTAGGGCCATGGGCCAGGCTGGCAGCCAATTGCCTTCCGACGATTAGATGTTCGATTCCGGCAGTTTGACGCGAACTGATCTGCAAGTCTTTCCGCAAGCCGGGCATGCGACATCTCCGGATGCTCGCCGGGGACCTTGTTGGCGTATGGCGCCGGCAAATAATCGAGGCCCCATGCGATCCAACTGCCTGGAAAGTGGTCGTTCGCGCATGCGAGTCAGTGGGCTAGCCGTTGAACTTCACCTCATATTGTTTCAAGATTCCCTTCGTCACACGACGCTGTGCACGGGTACCCAAGCGTATCTCTGCCCGAGGAGTCTTGCTTTTATCCTTCTTTTCCGCAGCACGAAAATCGTCGTATATCTTACGAAGCTTATCGCGTGACTCCGGCCTATTAACCTGTGCCCGCTTGAACTTTTTGACGCCCTTGGATTTCATAGCTTCCTCCCTAAATTCACGCAGCCTATCTTTGTGCAACCTGACCAAAACCAAGCGCGAGCGCATTTACTTGGGGTTGACCCACTTCCAGTTGCGGATTTCCGGCATGTCCTGGCCATATTTGTCGATGTATAGCTTGTGCTCGATAAGCTTGTCCTTGAGCTGCTGCTTCAGGTAGATGCCCTTGTCGCCAGTCTGCGGGAGACGGTCGATCGCGTCCATTACGAGGTGAAAGCGATCCAGATCATTCAGGACCGTCATGTCGAAAGGTGTGGTGATGGTGCCCTCTTCCTTGTAACCGCGGACGTGAATGTTGTCGTGGTTGGTACGTCGGTAGGTGAGCTTGTGGATCAACGATGGGTAGGCATGAAAGGCGAAGATGACCGGTTTGTCCTTACTGAAAAGCTCGTCGAAATCCATGTCGCTCAATCCGTGCGGGTGCTCGCTTTGCGGCTGCAATTTCATGAGGTCGACGACGTTGACCACGCGGATTTTCAGGTCGGGCAGATGTTCGCGCAGAATGGAGACGGCGGCCAGCGTCTCGAGAGTGGGCACGTCGCCGCAGCAGGCCATAACCACGTCGGGTGAAACGGCCTGGTCGTTGCTGGCCCACTGCCAGATGCCGACGCCCTCGGTGCAGTGCTTGACAGCGGCGTCCATCGTGAGCCACTGCGGCGCCGGATGCTTGCCGGCGATCACCAGGTTGACGTAATGGCGGCTGCGCAGGCAGTGGTCCATCACCGACAGCAAGCAGTTCGCATCCGGCGGAAGGTAAACCCGCACGATCTCGGCTTTCTTGTTCACGACATGGTCGATGAAACCGGGATCCTGGTGCGTGAAGCCGTTGTGATCCTGGCGCCACACATGCGAGGAAAGTAGGTAGTTCAACGAGGAAATCTTCCGCCGCCATGGCAGGTGCAAGGTGACCTTCAGCCACTTGGCGTGCTGGTTGAACATCGAATCCACGATGTGGATGAACGCCTCGTAGCAGTTGAAGAGGCCATGCCGTCCGGTGAGCAGGTAACCCTCGAGCCAGCCCTCGCATTGGTGTTCGCTGAGCATTTCCATCACGCGGCCAGTAGGCGCGAGAAATTCATCGTTCGGCACGGTCGCGGCGTCCCATTGGCGTTTGGTCACTTCGAAGACTGCTTCGAGGCCGTTGGAGATTGTTTCGTCAGGGCCAAAGACGCGGAAATTCCGCTGCTCACTGTTTAGCTTCGCCACATCGCGCAGGAAACGCCCGAGCACATGCGTGTCGCCGATGCCGGGCGCTCCTGGCGAAGGCACGTCAACGGCGTAGTCGCGGAAATCCGGCATCCGCAGGTCGCGGAGCAGGATGCCGCCGTTGGCGTGGGGATT
The DNA here is from genome assembly GCA_963702915.1 of Candidatus Acidiferrales bacterium. Lineage (GTDB taxonomy): Bacteria > Acidobacteriota > Terriglobia > Acidiferrales > UBA7541 > Acidiferrum. Next base: position 1,534,827 of record OY969770.1, on the reverse strand, counting down.
CGCACCCATGCGTCGCTCACCCTTGGGTGCAAGTTCCGCCAGTTCCGGTTTTAGCCGGCCATTCTCATCGAAAAGTTCTTCTGCCTTGTAGCTCTTCAGCCAGTTTTCAAGCTGTTTGAGATGATCGGGATGCTGGGAATCCACCAGGAGGGGTACCTGGTGCGCCCGGAAGGTGCCTTCCACGGGCAAACCATCAACTATCTTTGGTCCCGTCCAGCCCTTGGGCGAATTGAGGACAATCATCGGCCAGCGCGGGCGCGCCAAGTTGCCATGGACGCGAGCGTCCTGCTGGATTTTCTTGATTCGCTCCACCACCGTGTCGAGCGTGGCGGCCATGGTTTCGTGCATCAGTTCGGGCTCGTGACCCTCGACGAAATAGGGCGTCCACCCGTAGCCGCGGAGCAACTGCTCCAATTCCTCGCGAGTGATACGGGCAGGAACGGTTGGGTTGGAAATCTTGTAACCATTGAGATGCAGGATGGGCAGCACCGCGCCGTCGGTGGCCGGGTCGAGAAACTTGTTGGAATGCCATGCTGTAGCTAACGGTCCCGTCTCCGACTCACCATCGCCGACGACGCAGGCCACGATGAGGTCGGGATTGTCGAACACCGCCCCAAATGAATGGCTGAGCGAATATCCCAACTCGCCACCCTCATGGATCGAGCCCGGGCACTCCGGCGATACGTGGCTGGGAATCCCTCCGGGAAATGAAAATTGAACAAAGAGCTTCCGAAGTCCGGCCTCATCCTGGCTGATGTTGGGATAGATCTCGCTGTAAGTTCCCTCGAGATACGTGTTGCCGACGATCGCCGGGCCGCCGTGCCCGGGGCCGGAGACGTAAATCATGTCGAGATCATATTTTTTGATGACGCGGTTCAAGTGCACATAAATGAAGTTCTGGCCCGGCGTCGTGCCCCAGTGCCCCAGCAGCATGTGCTTTATATCCGTGAGGGCCAGGGGCCGCTTGAGCAATGGATTGTCGTAGAGATAGATTTGCCCGACCGACAGATAGTTGGCGGCCCGCCAGTAGGCATTCATCTTCTGGAGCAGTTCCGCGGAAAGCGTTCTTGTTTCCATGGTTCAATTCTCCTTTTTCAACCAAGGCCGGCGACGACACCATCACGCCGTATTGTGGGCGCTGTCGCCTGCCGTAACATCGAAAGTCGCGCCTGAAACCATGCGCGCAGCGTTAGAGGCGAGAAAGACTACCACAGGCGCGACGTCTTCAGGCTCGATCCAAGGCACGCCGAGCGGTGTCTTGGTTGTGAGAATTTTTCGTGCTTCTTCCTCGTCTTTGGATGATCCAGTCGGCTGCTTTCGGGCGTCTTCGAGTACTTGCGCATAGCGTTCTTCATGACGGGTCAGTGGCGTGTCGATCAGGCCAGGGATGAGAGTATTTACCGTGATGTGATACGGCCCTAGCTCGAGCGCTGCCGACTTCATCAATCCGATTATTCCCCATTTCGACGCCGAATAGGCAGCCCCGTATTTCGTTCCATGCTGCCCCTGGGTCGAAGAGGTGAGGATGATGCGTCCGCCGCCGCGCTTCACCATACACGGCGCGAAGGCCCGGATGGCGTTTGCCGTGCCCGTCAGGTTGACGTCAATGGTGATGTGCCAGTCCGCATTCTCCATCTCAAGAAGCGGATGGAAGCTCTGGATGCCGGCATTGGCGAACAAGATATCAATTCCGCCGAATTCTTCTTCTACTCGAACGGCCGCTGCTCGTAGCGTAGACAGCTCGCGCTGGTCGAGTTTGATGCCTAGCCAGCGGCGGCCAGCCGCCCGAATCAGTCTGCCAGTTTCCTCCAAGTCCTCTGGAGTCGATGGCTTTGCGCCGGAACGCGGGTCGACTGGCGCACAGATATCAAGACCGATAATGTCCGCGCCCTCGCGAGCGAAGGCGATGGCCGTTGCGCGGCCAATTCCGCGGGCGGCGCCCGTGACTACAGCCACTTTGCCGCGCAGACTTTCGCCCAGTTTTGAAGTTACTGCCGCTTTGGTTGTCATCACTACTGTTTCCTTTCAATGGAGGTCAGGCTGGGACCTGATACACGGACCCAGATGGCAAGTATCGTCCCAAAGTCGAATCACCGGTTGAGAACGATTCTCCTCATACCCCAGTGCGCTCAGGCTTGCGGGCTCAGAAAAAAAAGAGCCTCCCGGCTTCCGGTTCGAGACCGAGCCAGCGCGCAGCCTACATCCGCAGGAAATGTCCATGTAGGAACAGCAGTACATTCCCCTCAATGGTCCGCACCTGGCTCAGGACCCGGTCCGCCCGGGCGCGGACCTGTTCCGCCGATTCACCACCGGGGTAGCCGTCGCTGAATATCTACCAGCCGGGCCGCTCCTTGAGGATCTCCTCTGTCGTCTTGCCCTCATAGGCGCCGTAGTCCCACTCGGTCAGGTCGGGATCGACTACGGCGACGGCCTTGAAGCCGGCCAACGGTCTTGCGAGAGCGATTCTGCTTCTGCGTGTCGATTGGCCCTGGGTGAGGGATGCTACTCTGGTCGTTCTGAGCCATTCGTCTTCTCCCTGGGGGAAGCTTGGTCAAGCCGGATTTCGCGAAAGCTCGGTCGCCGGCATGTGTGCACTTGCTTTTTTCGCGCCGAAAAGGGCAATCATTTCCCGGTTGAAGGCGGGCAGATCAGAAGGCTGCCGGCTACTGACCCAGTTGCGGTCTACCACGACTTCCCGGTCCACCCATTGGCCGCCGGAATTGCGAATGTCATCCTGGATCGTGTGATAGCTGGTAAGGGTTCGTCCCTTCGTCAGTCCCGCGGAGACCAGAAGCCAAGCTCCATGGCAGATGACCGCGATGGGTTTCCCTGCCTTATCGATTTGGCGAATGAATTCTTGGGCCCTTTGGTCCGCCCGCAGCGCGTCGGCATTTAATGCGCCGCCCGGAAGGACAGCGGCGTCAAAATCAGCAGGATTTGCTTTTTCAAGCACTTGGTCGACGTCGAAGGAATCTGCTTTCACATCGTGCTTCATCGCCTGAATCTTCCCCGGTTGCGGGGCGATCAAAGTCGTCTGGGCGCCTGCCGCCTTTAGCGCTTCACGCGGCTCGGTCATTTCGGATTCCTCGAAATCGTTGGTGGCCAGGATGGCGACGCGCAGGTCTGCAAGGGGTTTCTCTATCATCGGCGGATCTCCTTGGGGTGGCCTGCAGGCTCATCGTACGTGGCCTGTGCTTCGTTTGATTCCTCTTCGATCGCATTCCGCCAATTATCAAAGTCCCTGCCGGCGAGATGAAACGATTCGGCCTCTTCGGGGAGATTCGTGAACAGGTGCACTTCGGCCCTATGGTGAGACGATTGCCCCATGTCGGTGTGGGGACGCGAAAACGCCTGGTCCCCATCCGCTACATACTTCGCATAGATGAAAGCATCTCGGCGGACCGCGGTCACTGGATCAACTTGAGCGGGCGAAAGTCTCATGGGGAAAATCAGGGCACCGAACCACATGGACACTATGACGAATGTTTTGCGGCCAATCATTCTGATAGTGCCGAAAATCTGGTGGTGTTGAACCCATAGGAAGGTGCACGCACGCCTCGTGCTCTCAAAGACTCGTGCGCAAGCAACTCCAACCAGATAGAAGCTCGCAACCAACGCCGACAACAGGAAAAAAACAACTCCGAAGAAAAGCTCCGCCACAATCAGCTCGCGGAACCAGAAGCTAGTCTCAAAGGCAACAAACGCCCCAAAAATTCCGGCAGCAACCCAAAGCGCTTTCTTGCGTTTTGCCGGTGGCGTTCCGAGCCCACGAAGCATTGTCCTCTGCTCTCGCTGAATCATTGTCAATTGCCGGTCCCGCTCTCGCCTTGACTAAACCTCGGCTTGCGGCTGTATTGGATGGCAATTTGAGCGCCAATCGTAACCCCTTCAAAATACAAGGCCTCGCGCAATTGTAAGGTGACAGACTCTTCGCGAATTCGTGAAAATCCGTGATTTCATCTAGAAGGTCTTGAAGCGGTACTTATTGATGCTGATCGGATGGCATTTTTGCGCGCAGCGTCGCGGTCGCTGAGAGCCATGCAATTCAGGCTGCGCGGGTCGTTCTGAGAGGTGTAACTGAAACCGATTGTGACCAGGATCTGCGAGAGGGCGCTGCATCGGAATCCTTGAAGCGGACCTTGCTGATACTCAGGGACCGAATCTTCGACTCCAGGGTAGATCGGGGCATGCCCAGTTTTGTAGCCGCGCCTGAAGGTCCGGACACCCGTCCCCCACTTTCGCGCAGCGCAGCTTCGATCATCTCTTTCTCCTGAGCAGCGAGCTTCTGAGACAGCCCAGATTGCATGTTTGTCTCCAATGCAGGAGGCCGCTGCGCAAGCCAAGTCTCGTCCACCGAAAAATTCTCTGTTTCGCACATAATGACAGATCGTTCAATCACGTTTTGCAATTCGCGGATGTTTCCGGGCCAAGGGTGGAACTGAAGCAAGGCAAGGGTTTTTAGGTTTATCCGCGGTATGTTTTTTCCTACTGCTTTCGCGCAACGATCGATGAAATATTTGATCAGCATGGGAATATCTTCTCCTCGTTCTCGCAGAGGAGGCATCTCAATTGGAAAAACGTTGAGGCGGTAAAAGAGATCGCTGCGAAAGGTTCCCGCGGCGATAGCTTCTTGTAAGTTACGATTTGTGGCAGCAATCACGCGCACATTTGTTCGGATGGACCTGGTTCCGCCGACACGCTCAAACTCGTGTTCCTGCAAAACACGCAATAGGGCGATCTGGGTCTCGGAAGGAAGCTCACCGACTTCATCGAGGAAGATCGTCCCTCCATCGGCCAATTCAAAGCGGCCCACTCGTCGTTGAATTGCCCCCGTAAAGGAGCCCTTTTCATGGCCAAATAACTCTGAGGCGATCAAATTGGGCGGGATGGCGGCGCAGTTAACGCTCACAAAAGCGCGCGAAGAGCGGTGGGACTGCCTATGAATCGCGCGCGCTACAAGTTCTTTGCCCGTCCCGGTCTCGCCGGTGACCAGAACGGTGGCGTCCGTGGGAGCGACCTTGGCTACAAGAGAGAGCACCTTCCGCAGGGCGGCAGAAGTTCCGACAATCTGGTTGCACGTCGCGGCCTCGTCGATTTCGTCGCGCAGGACAACGTTCTCATGTTTGAGTCTCTCTTCAGGCTGCTCTGGATCTCCGATGAGTACTGCGACGCTTGCCATGACTTGCCCCCTAAATCTAGGAACATTGCACGCTTGCTAGGCCCCTTTCTTCATTGCGCGCATTGTGGAGCCAGTCTAGTCTGCGGACAACCCTAGTTGGAGTTGCCACCTCCATCAAATCGGGATGCCCTGGTGACTATTCTGGAGCAAAATAGCGACCCTTTTGGGAGACCCCGGCCACTCTTTTGGACCAAGGAATAACTTCGGAAGGTGGGTGAAATAAAGGTGTACGGAGGCTAACTCATTCGATCTGGAATGTCGATCCGCTCCCAGCCAGAAAGGTGAGAATCATCATGGCGGCGTGGGTCCGGTCCCCTACATGAAAGATGGCAGGTTTGGGTTCGTTTCACCTCCCGCGAGTTCTTCACTCAGAGTGTTAATCGCCAAGGCAAGATCGCAACATTTTCAATCATCCGAACTTCGGCAGCCCCACCAACACCTCAGCCCCCTCTTCGGCCAATCGACGCAAATGCCAGCCAGCTTCCTAGGCTCCGGCGGCGCAAATGGCGGTTTCAACCCCCTCTACCAAATTGGCGGCCCCCCGTTCGATCCAGCTTTCCCCCAAGCTCCAATTCTAATCAACGAACCAGTGCCGATCGCCAATCGATCCTGCGAGCGGAGGAAGCGCGGGTCAGTTCTTTACCGTTCAAGCCGTTTTCTATTCAAGTGATCCTTGTTGTGGGAGCAAATGCGGCGTCACGAGGATAACTTCGAGGGCACAATTTTCGAATGTTACAATCTCTTCACGCAGAATTACAAATTCCGTTATAGATGCGCAATCATTGAAGCGCACCTTCCTTGGTCAGGGCCTATATCTTCTGCGCCCTCTAATGATGTCCCTAAGAGGAGCATATATGAGGATGAGTGATTTCCGCATGGTCTTGATTGGAGTGTTCGCTGTATTCGAGTTAGGAGTAATGAGCGGGTTGGCGGTGGCGGCTACGCCTAATCCAGTACCATATCTGAACCCAATCGTGCCGTCAGCAACAGCGCCGGGAGGGGCGGCGTTCAACCTCACAGTTAAGGGGACGGGGTTTGTCTCCGGGTCAGTTGTTAACTGGAACGGAAGTCCACGCACAACAACCTTCGTCAGCAGTTCGAACTTGAGCGCTGCGATCACAGCAGCAGACATTGCAAATCCCACGACGGCCACGATCACCGTGGTAAGTCCGGCTCCAGGAGGGGGCACATCCAATTTCCAGTTTTTCGAAGTGGTCACTGCAGCCGAGTGGCAGTACTGGGCGTTCAAAGACGTAACGGGCAGCATCCCGTTGACTTCGCCGGTGGAGAGCGGAGACTTCAACAATGACGGCAAGTTGGACCTGACGGCGGCTATTGGGCCGACCGTTTGGGTATCCCTCGGAAATGGAGACGGCACGTTTCAGGTGGGGAAACCCAGTGCTGGCCCAGCCGGCGCCACGATCACAGCGATTAACGTCGCCGACGTAAACGGTGACGGGAAACTGGATGTGATTGTGAGTGGTGCTAAGAATTCCACAACGTCGTTTGTGGCCACAATGCTTGGCAATGGTGACGGAACATTTCAAGCGCCCATTGAAACCGATTTCAGCGGTTTGCACTTGCCGCAAGGAATCCTTCTGGCGGATTACAATGGCGATGGCATCCTCGATTTGGCCTTTGCTTCCGGAATGAGCGTTCAAACCCTGCTGGGAAACGGAGATGGAACGTTTCGGATGGGTCCGAGCACCGCGAGCACCGAAATTCCCCTGAACGTCGTTGCAACGGGCGACTTTAATAAGGATGGAAAGGCCGATCTGGTGGTCACCATGTATGACCTCTTCAGCACGGGCCTCGATTACGTGGTGGTGTTTCCTGGCAACGGAGACGGGAGTTTTGGCACCCCGGTGGTGGTCACTGGCTCAGGGAGTGCTTTCGTCGGTTCAATTACCGCAGCGGTTGGCGATTTCAACGGCGATGGGAATCTGGATATAGCGACTGGTATCCAGACCGTAGGTGCCACAATCCAGGGCATTATTCAAGTTGCCCTTGGAAACGGTGATGGAACATTTCAGTCCACCACGAACGTCCCGAACGTCTCGAGTGTCACTACACCTCTCTTGGTGGGCGACATCAATGGAGACGGGAATCTGGACCTGGTTACGGGCGGGCTTGGTTATTTCGGACGGGGTGACGGGACCTTCCCAACTTTTACGGACTCATCGCCCAATCCCAATACCTACGTGCTCGTGGGCGACTTCAACGGAGATGGAAAACTGGACCTGGTGGACGAAGCCATCACTCTTAACGGGTCATCGGTCCTTAGTGCTGTAGAGTTGACACTGCAAACCCAACCGGCGCCAGACTTTAGAGGCATCGTCGCACCCTACAGTTCAATTCTAGTGCCTGGGAGCAGTGTGTCGATCACAGTGACTCTGCAGCCACTCTATGGATGGACTGGGGACGTAGTCGTAGGCGCCACGGACCTGCCTCCCGGTGTCACACCTAGCTACAATCCCACCGTTGTCAAAGGCGGCTCGGGAAACACAACCTTCACATTCACGGCGGCGGCGACAGTCCCTCTGGGCACCTACAACGTAGTTTTGACCGGCAACAGCGGCAGCCTTACGCATACCACAACTGTTCCAATCACGGTGGCCTCTTCTTATGACGACTGGGGCAGCACCATCATGTCGCGAGTCGCCAACACAACTCCGGGCGGAGCCGTGACCTATTCGATCACTACCTACCCCCTGAATGGGGTATCGGGCGGTTCTATCACTCCCAGCGTGACAGGTTTGCCCCCCGGAACTACCGCGACGTTTAGTCCCGCCATAATTGCTGAAGCAGGCGATGGCACAACTTTGACCTTACAGACCTCTAGTACCACTCCACAGCCACAGGTGTACACGATGACGGTCACCGGAACGGATGGCGTGTTTACACATAGCGGGCCGCTCTATCTTGGCGTGAATGCCAGCGGCGGAGATTTCACTGGAACGATAACACCAGCGCAGGCCACTACGGCAGCGGGAGGCGCAGTATCCTTTGCTTTGAGCTACAGTCCTCTGAATGGTGGGGCTGGAGATGTTTCTCTGACCGTGGGCGGGGTACCGGGGGGAACCCTCGGTACTTTTTATCCGGTGGTTGTCCCCGGAGGCTCCGGGAACAGCACATTGACCCTGAACACATCCCTCGGCACCGTGCCGGGAACTTATCCACTTACGATCACGTCGACTGGCAGCGGGGTCATGCACCTACAATACATCACCTTAATCGTGACTCCCGGATCATAAGAGCGAGAGGAAACGAGGCGGAGCAGTTCCGAGGGAACGCGCTCCGCCTGAGTTGTCCTGCTAAACGTCCGAAAGCCGGACTGCAGTCGACTTATAGAAGCGGCCTGGGAAATTCGTTAGCCCTGCGCGGGTTCTCTAGGATGGTAACTGTGGACTCGGCAGACTGGACCCTGGGCGTCGCGCATCCTACATCCTAGGGCAAATCCTGCAACGCAGACCTTTTTAGCGTAGTGGGCCCAGCTTAACGACTTCAACAAGAACAGGTGGATAGAGAAAATACATTTGATCGAGAATGGTTACAGCGTATCCGAAGCGCTCTGTGCCATCCCCTTTTGGTTCTGTTTTCCGGGACCACGCAAAGTTGGCTTCGCAACGCCGCCAGTTCCAAAAAAAACATTCCCAAATGTCACAAGTATGATCTTCAAATCATCAAGGAGCCGCACATTCGCACAATAGGCGAGGTCAAGAGCGAGCTTCGCTGGGAGCAGGGTATTGAGATAAAAGGTATCTATGTCGGGCTGGCCAGCGAGTAACTCCTCTTCGTTGACAAATTTGATGGCCGCAGGACCCGTAATCCCCGGTTTCGCGAGCAGAACCTGGCGCTCCTCTTCCGAATAAGCAGCGACGTATTTTGGGACTTCCGGCCGGGGACCAACAAGGCTCATGTCCCCAGCCAATACGTTGAGCAGTTGTGCGAACTCGTCTGCCTTTGTTCTTCGAAGCAAGCGTCCGACGGCAGTAATCCTAGAGTCGCCCGCAGCCGTCAACAAGGATTCATCTGCATTGGTCACTACGTGCATGGACCTAAATTTAAAGATGCGAAACGTTTTGCCAAATTGGCCAACGCGAACCTGTCTGAAAAACACAGGACCGCGGCTGGTGATTTTTATGGCCAAAGCAACAAGAAGAAACAGTGGAGACATAGCGATCAGGCCAACAAAGGCCGCTGCGGCGTCCAGCCACCTCTTTCCGGCGCGAGCGTAGAAAGTTTGCGTCATGGGAGGAAGGCTATGTCCCGATGAGAACGGAGGGACGGAATGCTGTTTGGTTCCAGGGCCACTCTTATCTCCGGTACTCCTGTGCGATTTGGTGCAGGGTTCCAACCACCCGGTCCGTATCTTCGTCCGTCATACTTGGGTAGATGGGAAGCGAGATTGCGCGCTCGAAACGATTCTCTGCATGCGGAAAATCCCCATTGCGGTAACCAAGACATTCCTGGTAAAGCGTGTGGAGGTGAAGGGGGATGAAATGTACGGAGGTTCCAATTCCGTGAGATTTCAGTTCTTCGATGAGGCGATTGCGATCGATGCTGAGGGCGGAGGGATTAACCTGCAGGACGTAAAGGTGCCACGCATGAGAGGAATCTGCAGGTGTGGGGGGCACTTCGTAGGCGTCGAGGGAAGAGAGAGCTCGATTGTAGCGTTCCGCAATAGAGCGGCGCCGAGCGCACATGGCATCGCACTTCGCGAGCTGCGCGATACCCAGGGAGGCCAGAAGATCGGTCATGTTGTATTTGTATCCAGCCTCCAGAATGTCGTATCGCCACGAACCATCCGCCGTGTAGCGCTTCCAGGCATCCTTGCTGATGCCGTGAAGGCTCAACCTGCGCATGCGCTCGGCAAATTCAGAATTTTCCGTGGTGAGCATGCCTCCTTCGCCGGTAGTCAAAGTCTTAGTGGCATAAAATGAAAAACAGGTGATGTCTCCCAGGGTGCCGACCATCTTGTCCTGATAGTGGCAAGGCAGTGCGTGTGCGGCGTCTTCAACCACCATCAATTTATGGCTCCTCGCAATAGACAGAATGGCATCCATGTCACAGGGGTAGCCGGCGTAATGGACGGGAAGAATCGCCCGGGTGTGGCTGGTGATGGATTTCTCGATCTGCTCGGGATCCACATGAAACGTCTCCTTCCCACAGTCCACCAGGACCGGCCGAGCCTTGAAGTAAAGTATGGCATTGCCCGAAGACGCGAAGGTCATGGTGGGGACAATTACCTCGTCCCCTTCACCTATGCCAATTGCTGCAAGAGCAAGGTGCAGAGCAGCGGTGCAGGAACTGACGGCGACCGCTTGGGCTGCACCCGTATATCGCGCGAATTTCGCTTCAAATTCGCGGACGCGTGGGCCGGTAGTGAGCCAACCGCTATGCAGCACCTCAAGTACAGCGGAAATTTCCTCGTCCTCGATCAGCGCGCGGTGAAAAGGGAGAAAATCCGTAGCGGTGACTGACATTGTTCAAAACCCCCGAAGAGTCAGGCGAAACGTACCCTAACTCAGGACAACAAGAGCGCGAAATGAAAAACTCGAATTGATCCTCTGTTCAGGAAACGCAGTGCACCTGAGCCCACAGTTCGAGCGAAACTGCGCGGAAAATCGCACTGGCCGGCAGCGCCGAGGGAGCGCGACGTAAGAATTTTATACATTCACGGGCCAGACTGTTGCCATCAAGGAATCTTTCCATCCGCAATTTGGGAGATTCCCACAGATCACGGTGGCCGTTTTGCAGCCCGAGCCGAATCCAAGCGTCCTCTGGAGCATCAAAACCGAGCTTGGTTTTACGCAAGCGAATTGGTTCGGGCAAGATGCCTTTCATTGCATTTCGCAGTAACCATTTCGACCAGCCATCACGGAGCTTGAAAGCGGGAGGGCAATTGACAGCAAATTCCACCAGTTCATAGTCGAGAAATGGCAAACGGGATTCCACCGAATGGGCCATGGAATTCCGGTCTTCGTGGCGCAGCATTCCGGGGATGCTGGAGTAGGTCAGGTCCACTTTCTGACGATTGGAAATACTGTCTGCGGCTCCAAGTTCCGGATAAGTTTTGCGGAAGGCATCTCGAAACTCAACGTTGCAGAACCGCTGAATCGGTGAGAATGGCTGGCGAAAGACGGCTGGCATATACCGAAGAATGTCAGCCAATTTTCCAGATGACTTCGTGCCGTTACGGGGCCACAGCAGCATTTCGCGGACAAATCTAGGATCGCGGTGACGGAGCAGGTGCCACAGATTGAAGTATCGGTATTTTTGATAGCCACAGAGAATTTCGTCTGCCCCTTGGCCGGACAGAACAACTGGAATCCCATGTTTTCGTGCGTCTGCCATGATGCTCCATTGAGAGAAAGTACTGCCGCTTCCAAGAGGCTCATCGTGATGGAAGGCCATGGAGTGGATGCTCTCCCAGAAGGAGGCGGCTTTGGGATACGTCGGGTGACCCACGCAGCCGGTGGCGGAGATAGCGATGGACATGAAGGCGCGTTCGTCAATTGCTTTCTCCTCGAAGCAGGCAGAGAAAGTCTGGAACTGTATCGCGGGTGCGAGCTGCTTCGCCTGACACAAGATTGACGAGGAATCCAGTCCCCCGCTCAGGCAGAGACCGACGGGCACATCGCTGCGCAAACGGAGCTTAACGGCGTTTCGGAACCGCGCGTGAAATTCTTCCGTGGCTTCCCCTACAGAAATATTCATTTGCGGCGCAATGCGGAGCTCCCAGTAGCGCCGGACGACCGGGGCCAGGGGGGACGACAGATCCAGAGTCAAATAATGGCCACCCGGCAACTGATACACGCCTTCGAAGAAGGTAGCCGAAGAATGGTCAATGAGGCCCAGTTGCATGAAATCGAAAACTGTAGACGCGTTTGCGCGGCGCGGCAGAGCAGAAGCCCTCAAAACCTGCTTGATTTCAGAACCCAGAAAGAAATGACGGTCGGAGAAAGTGTAATAGAAGGGCTTTATTCCAGAACGGTCCCTGGCGCAGAAAAGCCGCTGTTTCGGGCGGTCCCAGAGCGCGAAGCTCCACATGCCATTGAAACGCCGGAGGCATGCCTCGCCCCACTCCTGATAGGCGTGGAGAATGACTTCGGTATCGGTTCCCGTCTTGAAGCGATGTCCAATTCCTTCCAGATCCTGGCGAATTTCCCTATAGTTATAAATTTCACCGTTAAAAGTCAGGCAATACGTGCCGTCATCGATTTCCATCGGCATGTTGCCGAGAGAAGAAACATCAAGGATGGCGAGACGGCGATTGCCCAACCCAACGACAGGGCGCGGCAAGCGACCGGAGCGATTCTCATTGTGAATTACTTCGGCGCGCTTATCCTGGCCCGGTTCGATGTACGCAAAGCCAAAGCCATCTGGCCCTCGGTAGCTGATGAGATGTGTCATCTCAACCAGAGTTTTCGGATCGAATCCATCGAGCGCAACAATGCCTGCTATGCCGCACATGTGGGTTCCAGCAGTCCTGCGTAGAGGTTTACGAGTTTTTCCGCTTCAGTGTCCCAGTTATAGCGTTCAAGCATTGCCGCTTGCCCGCGGCGTCCCATCTCCTCGGCTTCGTCAGGGTGGTTCAGAATATATTCAATCGCCTCCGAGATCTGTCGGGGGTCCAGCGGATCGACAAAAATCGCACACTTGGCGTCTCCCAAAATACGGCGCCATAAAGGAAAGTTTGAGGCGATCACGGGGAGGCCCGCGCCCATATATTCGAAAATTTTTTGGGGCATTGCCTCCAAATGATTAGGTTCAGGATGGAACAAAACCAATCCCGCACGCACAACGTGGAGTAGGCGAATGGTGCTGGGCTGATCCAGCAGCCCATGGTACCGAACACGGGGCCAGCCAGCGTGTGCATGCAACTCATCGCGGCACAGATTTTCGGGCGATTCCCATCCTGCCAGTTCAAGGGTTGCGGGGATCGTTTCAGGCAATAGACTCATGGCGGAAACCATTTCGCGGATGGCGCGCTGCGCGGTGATGCTTCCGACATAAGCGACCGACTGGCGTCTCTGGCACCACGGTTGGGGCTGCTGTAGGAACACGGTTTCTGTCTGGTCTGGATAGTTATAAACCACAATGGTGCGGGGATTGAGAGGAAGGAAGCGGTCGGCGATGGATGGCGTCACCGTTACCAATGCAGAGAAATACTTTGCGACAGAATTCTCCAGTTGGCCCACCGTCCAGGCGATGATGCGCCGGGTTCCGGCAGGGAGGTAGTGCTTGGAAAGAATGTCTTTGGGCACATCTTCATGGATGTCATAGATGACGTCCTTTCCGCTGGCGCGCAGAAGCAGCCCGGCCGGGATCAATTCGGGGTCATGGAAATGATAGATATCGGCCCGCTGTTTTCGTGCTTCGCGATAGACACGCCAGACCGTACGAGTCATGCGCACGAGTCGCGAGCGGTCCTGACGAATTGATTTGACGCGCACATCATCCTCGACCATATCTCCGGAATGCGGGCCGATAACGGTCACGTCATAACCTGCGCGTGCCAGCGAGCGGCACTCTTTATGAAAGATGCGAGCATCCAGCGCGGGATGAACGGAGGTCATGTGAACTGCCTTTACTTGTTTCTTGGGCATGTGGGCGGGCAAAAATGGCCGCGAGAACTGATAGGATTAGAATGAGTTAAGAATTTGACTTAGTTGTTAGGCTGTCGCGAATTTTCTGTGACTCGTCCCTCGCAAAAGTTGGCTCACGATTTTGTCCGCAGCCCGTCCGTCTCCATAGGGAGCGGCAGTCCGCCAATCCCTTTGATGGTTGTTCCCCACTGCTGCCTGAATCGAGTCGGGAGAGTTCCCAGCGATCCGATTGGCTCCGAGTTCTACCGTCTCCGGCCATTCTGTACGGTCTCGTAAGGTGATACAGGGAACTCCGAGATAAAACGCTTCCTTCTGAACTCCGCCGGAATCGGTCAGGATCTTGCAAGCGTGCTTTTCCAGAGCGAGCATTTCCAGATAGCCCAGCGGCGAAACAGGCAGCAGTTTTCCATCCAGCGGTATTTTGCCGGCATCAAGGATATGTCTCGTACGCGGGTGAACAGGGAAGAGCACGGGCAGGTCAAGCGTACTCAGCGTCTCCAAGAGCGCGCGTAAACGGTCGATGTTGTCGGTATTCTCCGCACGATGCAGAGTAAGGAGATAATATTTATTGCTCTCAAGCGCAAACTGGCGAAGGTTCTCTTCCGCATACGTTTCCACGAACGTTAGAACTTGCAGCAAGGCGTCGTACATGACATCGCCCACCATTGTCGCGTTGCGATGGCGAGGATCGCCAGTAAGTCCGATTCCTTCTCGATGCAAGTTTTCCAAGGCTCGTTGAGAAGGTGCGAGGAGCAATTGGCTGAGATGGTCAGCTACGATGCGATTTTGCTCCTCAGGCATACCGGCATCATCACTGCGACATCCTGCTTCCACGTGCGCGATAGGGAGGTTCAGCCGGGCAGCGAGCAGAGCACCAGCCAGGGTCGAGTTGGTATCGCCGTAAACGATCACCCAGTCAGGCCGTTTGGCAGCCAGGATTGGCTCCATGCGTCCCAACATTCTGGCGAGTTGTTGGCCGTGCGAACCAGAACCTGCTGACAGGTTGCAAATCGGTTCAGGAATCTCCATTTGTAGAAACAAAAGTTTGTCCAAGTCATGGTCGTAATGCTGACCGGTGTGGACGATGTAGTGGTCGATCCGCGGCAGAAGATGCTGCGCATTATGGGCTTCAATGGCCCGAGTCACGGGGGCCAGTTTGACAAACTGCGGACGTGCGCCAACGATGCTGACCCATTTTACGGCTGAGCTGCTTTTCCTAGCTTCAGTGGCTTCCATCGTAATCGGCGCTCCAATCTGCTCCTATCGTTTCTTTCCCGTTCTCTACCGCGAGGAGTTTTCCTGAATGCTTTCCAGGCGGCTTAAGATAACCTTCTTCAAGTGCTGCGGACGGTAGCCGCCTTCGGTGATTGTCCGCGGACCAGCCCAATTCACCTGCAAGTCTTGCTGGTGATGACGAATGTAAAGGCGTGAGATCTCCTCACGTGCATCTGCTGCGGAACTCACCTGCACGCAACCTGGAAATGGGTAGCTCCACAACACGTGCCGCCCGTGGCCCAGAGCCTCCAATACCATGGAGGACATTCCATCGTGACGCACGGGCCTCCAGACAACGGACGCGCGCTTGTAGAATTCCTGCAAATTCGGAATCCTTCCATGGATTTTAAGATTGGGCGGCGGATCAGAAATCGTCCCATATACGAGCCCCACGAGCTCAAAGGGGATATGCGGCGACTCTCTGGCTACTTGCAGTATGCGGTCCAGTCCATAGAGATCGCCTGCACGCACATCAGGCATGTAGACGAGCACGGAAAACTTGGATGGAAGAGGGGACGGCTGGTCAGGGACGAAGGACGACGGTATGGGCACCAGATCACAGGGAACCCCCAAGGCCTCCACTTCCCGAACCATCCAGTTCGAGACAGCCCAATGATGGATGTTTTGCAGGATCCAAGCTGCCGCTCCACATTTGGCCTCTTTCTGTTGCTCTTCCAAGGTGTCGCTCCCGATCCAATGCATCACGATTTTCTTCTTTCCCAACAACCTGGCAGCGTGAAGAAATTTGCCAGCCCGCCGGCGGCCACCGATCTGATAGATCAGGTCACATGCTGCTAACTCTCTCACCATCGCCGTGAGGTTCCCTATGCCGGAATCGGGATAGTAGCGGAAGTCCCAGCCCGACCCGCTCATCCAATCTGCAAACATTCGTCCGCAGTAATAGAGTCCGTGCACCAGTACAAGGCGATTTGGTCGCTTCTGCATCGTGCGGGAAAGCATCTACTTCAGCCTGTTGTTTGCACCTACCTTGGGGAAGCGGTTTCCCGCACCACCCTTTGTAAGTGTTCGCCGGTCAGTTGCACCCGTGACCAGTGAATTTTCTAGAATATTCTGAAAAGCGTCACATAGGATTTTCGTGGAAAAGCCCATGCGCCTAAGTATTTCGCTACTGGTTCTGAGACAAAATGATCTCGAAACGCCTGGGGAGTTCGGAGCGCGCGAAGTCGGCGCTGTGATTCGCGGCCACATAGCTCCTGCCAATCTCGTTCAATCCAAGCGTCCCGGAGTCATGAGCCTCGTAGAGTCTTTCCAGTTGGTTGCGCGCCTCGTCCGTGCTGGGCGCATGGATGCACCCAGGTAGAGGATAGGTCCAAACGACATGGCGTCCGTGCGACAGGGCCTCCAAAACCGTGAGGGAGAGTCCGTCATGACGCACTGGCCTGTACACTACGGTCGCTTGTTCAAGGAGAGGAGTGAAATTGTTGGTCCAATTATGCACTATTATATTCGGTGGACCGGAAAGCGATTGTCCCTCAGGCAAACCATAGAGATTGAAGTCTATCTGAGGAAGGCCCCTGGCGACCTCTACCATGCGGTCCCAACCGTACAATTCGCCTCTGTCTGCAGCCCGCACAAATAGGAGGACGGAGAACTTTTTCGGGAGCGGCTTGGGGTTATTCACGAGATGCACGAATTGCGTCGCTGGAACATATTCGCAATCAACGCCCAGCGCGCGCACTTCCTCTGCCAGCCATGGAGAGATGGCCCAGTGCACACGCTGCGCGACCCAAGGATCTAAACGTCCTTGGGTGAACTCGTCTTTAGCGAAGAGCACGTCGCTTCCGCACCACACCATGATGATCTTCGTTTTCCCGAACGTGCGCGCAACGCGCAGGAATTTGCCCATGCTGATTCGGCCGGTATAGGAATATGCCAGATCGCATCGCATTACATCCGTAAACCGCGCGGCCAAATTGACTGTATTAGTGGGAGGGCGGTAGGGAACATTCCATTGATCGCCAGTGAGAAGAATTGAATACCTTCGGCAAAAATGGTCCAAGCCGTTGAGAGCCAATCGAAGCCGCCGCCCATTCTTTGTTCCCGCCATCGTTACTTCCTCCGGTTTGTAAGCTGCGGCCATGTTGCCGCGGCCCGTATTAGCCTTGTCCGGCCGCCGCAGCCATTCCTGCGGAGGCCGCCTGCTTACCGACCGGGCGATTGTCCGGCGCGCTGACCATCCCGCTGGTCGTTAGCATGTACCTTGACTCGCAGCCAGGGCACGCCCAAAAATCCCCGCTGGTCTTCAGGCGCACCCCACATTGACAGGTCCAGCCGATTTGCCGTGCTGGGACCCCGACAACCAAGGCATGAGCGGCAACATCCTGCGTCACAACGGCTCCCGCTCCCACAAAGGCATATTCACCAATGGTGACGCCGCAGACGATCGTTGAATTTGCGCCAAGCGTAGCGCCGCGCTTGACGAGAGTTCGTTGATACTCGGACTTACGGTTCACGTGACTGCGAGGGGTGATTACGTTGGTAAAGACCATCGAAGGCCCGCAGAAAACATCATCTTCAAGCTCGACTCCCGTGTAGAGCGAGACGTTGTTCTGAATCTTGACGTTGTTTCCGATGATCACGCCGGTTGCGACATGGACGTTTTGTCCGAGAATGCATTTGCTGCCAATGCGGCAGTTCGACATCACATGGGCGAAATGCCAGATCTTGGTTCCATCACCGATCTCGCAAGGGGGGTCAACGATCGCCGAGGGGTCAACGTAAAAATGCGGCTTGGCTTTTTGCTCGAGCAGCACAGGGTGGCCATTCTCCTGGATCGAGCGTCCCGCCGCGTGCAGGATTTTCAGAACGCGCAAGCCGTTTTCACCATCGGTATCGGGGGTCCTGCGATCGCGAACACATTCCAGAAAATGGAGGCACTCGAGTTTGAGCGGCTCCTCTTTGCTCAATGGGACATTCTCTCCCTCGGCCTTTCGGGCTACCGGGACGCGATTGACCCAGTCGATCCGGTGAGGGTAGAGGACCAGTTTCTGATCCGTCTGAGTATCATCAAAGACAGCCATCTTGCGGTCGCCCACCACGACGAGTTTTTGTTCTTTAAACGGATGGAGCCAGCTTACGAAGATATGCGCTTTCACACCGCTGGCGAAACTAAGGATCGTGAGCGTGACGTCGGAGATCGGATGATTCAGATAACTCGATCCTTGCGCCACAACCCGCGTCGGTGTTTCGTTCAGGAGATGAAGAATGGCGGAAATATCATGAGGAGCAAAACTCCAGAGAATGTCTTCCTCCGTCCGCAATTTGCCCAAGTTCAAGCGCGACGAGCTTATGTATTCCACCCTTCCGAGTTCTCCGCTATGCAGCATTCGCCGCAATTCGACAATTGCGGGATGGTAGTGAAGAAGGTGGCCGACCATCAATATTCTCGACTGTGTTCTTGCCAGCTCGACCAATTGCTCACCTTCCTCGACGTGCAAGGCCAACGGCTTTTCGACAAAGATGTCTTTGCCTGCAAAGAGCGCTTTTCTTGCCAGGTCAAAATGCTGCGCCGCGGGAGCCGCTATGACCACGGCCTGCACTTGCGGTGACGACAGCACCTCCTCGAAACTAGTGGTTCTGATTACGGTGGAGGAGATCGGCAGACTATTCACGCGCGTGGCATCCACGTCGCAAACCGCTACCAGTGCTCCCAATTCGTCAAAGTTGCGTACCAGGTTCTTGCCCCAGTAACCGCAACCGATAACCGCGACGCCTGGCATTTTCGTTTCGTTCATGTCAATCTCCTGGCCCACCGAGAGTTTTCATGTGGAAAGTAAGCTAGCTACTGGTTACCTTCGTCACTGCCGCCATCCACTGGGCGGCGTGTTCGATCAAACGGCGACCACTTACACCAAGAAGCTATAGTTGAATTGCTGCTTAAGGATTAGCTCTGCTACTGCGAGGTACTTAGCAGGGGACAGCGTTTTCCCCGCTGATTTGAAGAAACCACGCCACAGTTCGGGGGATTGCAGACCTCCTGCTTTTAACTTGGAAGAACTAGTTGCCAGTGCCAACCCTGAGTCCTATACCATAGATGGCAATACCAGTCGCGGCTGCCAGAGCAAAGTCGCCCATGGCTTTCAGGGTTTTCTTGGTACCGCTCTCTGGAATGTAAAGAATGTCGTTCGGAGCAAGCAGGACGTCGGCAGTATTCCCCGTCATCATCTGTGCGATGTCAACAGGGATTTCCTGCCGGGCGTGATCGCTGGTGGATTGCCGGACAATTAACCCACGGTGGGAGGCTGCCGTGGGATGCATTCCCTCTGCTAGAGCGACAGCCTGGATAACCGTAACTCCTTCCGTCGGATTGGCCATGACATAACCGCCCGGCTTATGGACGGCGCCAACCACGTATACAAACTGCGAATTCGACACACTAATGATGTCTTCATTGTTTACTTCCACGTTAGCCGCTAAATCCTCGCCCTTGGACAGCCTGCTCAAGTCAATGATTGCAACGGAGCCAACGGGGGTCCCGGTGGCTTCTGCACTGGCCCGCCCCCGAACGACAGTGACGGTACTTCCCGAATTCGGCAAAGCGCCGCCCGCCATCGAAATCGCATCGAGGACTGTGGTTCTCTTATGAAGGGAATAAACGGCGGGTTTTGTGACCGCTCCGAGAACCGTAACTGTGCGGCCGTGATATTCCTCGATGAACACGCTCACCCTGGGATCGCGCAACTGCTTTGCATCTACCAGCGTCTGCCGGATTGTATGGGATAGTTCCAAGTCGGTCTGTCCCTCGGCGTGAATGGGAGCAGACAGCCCCGGAATTTCGATCATTCCTGCGTCATTCACGCGAAATTTTCCGCCGAATTCCGGGGCATCGGCAACAGAAATGGACAGCACGTCATCGGGCCCAATCTTGTATTCTTCCGAAACCGGAGCGGGACTGGCCTTTGGATCTTTGCTGGCTGGCTCCGCAGTTTGCGCGCAAGATACCGTGGACAACGCGAAAAATAGCGCAAGTGCCCCCAGCACGAGATACTTGAAGCGAAAAGTAAGGTTTCTTTTTAGCATAGCGATTATCACCGTCGGCCCTCTGTCTGCGAGCTAGGCATGGGCGCTTTTCCCCTTCGGCGGATCGGGAGCTGCCGCTGCCGCAGCTTCTGCTTTTGCCCGGGCATAGTATTCGAGCTTGCCGGTAATGCTTCGGCTGAAGCCATAGTTGTAGTAGTGGTAGTCCGGCGATGCGAAATCAATGTCATTCAACACGACGCCCATTGCGGGGGCGCCTACCTGGTCCAGAATCTGGGCACAGCGGGTGATCGCACGGCGAGTAGTCAAACCATACCGCCCCACCAACACAACCCTGTCCGCCAAAGTTGCGAGAACGCGCGCATCGGAAAAGAGAATTACGGGCGGCGAATCGATTACGACGAAATCAAAACTATCCCTCAAGGCGATCATGAGTGCCTTCATGTGTCCCGAATCGATCAGATCTTCAGCCTTTGCCGAAAAGGGACCGGAAGGAAGCAGACAAAGATTTGGATTCTCCGGCAAGCTGATCATCGCTTTTTCCAGCGATGCTTCCCCGGAGAGCACTTGGCATAGGCCAATGCTCGGCGTCAACCCAAGCGCGCTTGCCAGCATGGGACGGCGGAAATCGCTTTCCACGAGACAGGTCTTGCCACGCTCCGCCAACACCGTCGCCAGATTGGTTGCGACCGTGGTCTTTCCTTCGCTCGCTGCCGACGAGGACACCAGAATCACGCAAGGCGGCGCAGCCGGTTTGGAAAGAAGAAGTGCGGCGCGTAGTTCGCGCATGGCCTCGGATTGCGCGGTGTGAGGTTTTGTCAAAAGAATCTTGGGGAGCGCCACTTCATCGCGCGGCGATGCAAGTAACCCCGCCAGTTCATCCGCGGGCAGAGGGAATTCTCGTTCGGCTTCCTCCTCCTCGCCTATCTTCGGAATCATGCCGAGTGAGGGGAGTCCCGTCCAGTCCTTCACATCGTCTGGTGTTCGCACGGTATTGTTGAAGCTTTCCAGAGCGAAGGCGAAAAGAATGCCAAGCATGCAGCTTGCCATGGCGCCGGCTGCGATTATGGCCGAGCGGTGAGGCCCTGTAGGTTTCGGAAGAGACGCGGCCAGATCAACGACGCTGATATTGCTGGAGCGGAGGCCCGCATAAATTCCAGCCTCTTTCAGCCGTGCCTGTAAAGTATTGTAAAGCTCACTCTTGGCCAAGGCTTCGTTTCTAAGCACGCGGTAGGCCACCATGTGGGAATTTGCGTCACCCATTTGGGCTTTCAGACGCTCCCGGGCCGCCAACATCATTTCTTCTCGATCCTTTGCGGCCGCGTAGGAAGTCCGAATCCGATTGACCATTCGAACGCGCTCGGCTTCGACCTGCGCTGCAAACTCGTCTACTTCATTCTGTAGTTTCTTGACGTTGGTATTTTCGTCGCCATAAATGGTGCGCGCTTGTGCCAACTGAGCGCGCGTATCCGCATAGCGAGTCATGAGGTTTTGATACACCTCATCATCTCGAAGGGCAGGAATCGATTCGGATTGCCCCAGGTCAATCATACGAACATAGGCTTCCGCCTCAATGCGGTTCGCCTGGGCATCACTGAGTTGATGGTTGACCTCGCCCATCAATTGGCCCAGAGGGACATCGTGTTCGTCCGTTTCCACGAGGCCGTATTGCCTCTGGTAATTGGAGACGGACAAGTTCGCCTCCTCCACCTGCTGACGCAAATCGTTCAGTTGCGTGGAGAGCCACTCCGAAGCCTGCATAGTGGTGGCGTAACGATGCCTATAATTCTGATCAATGAACTGGGTTACGAGGGTGTTGGTGACAATTTGCGCCAACTGCGGGTCATGACTGGAAAAACTAACTTCAATCAGTCGGCTGTTACGGATCGGGTTCACCCTGAGCCCATTGTGTAATTTCTCCAGCGCGATCGACTGTATGGCGGTGCGGTTCGCCAGGTCGTACTGCTCCTGCAAAAAAGACATACCCCTTGCAGGCTGTGCGCTGGATGGAGGCGTGTGGTTTGCGGTCTGCCCCAGCTTCGCTGCGTTCTTGCCGATAAAAGCAGGGTTGCTGTCCAAGTGCAGCTCCCGGATTACGCTGACCGCCAACCCATCGCTGCGCAGGATCTGGGCTTGTGTCTCCAGATAGTCCGGATTGTCCGTCATTCGGGCTTCCTCGATCTCCTGAGAGGTTTTGATCCCGCTGTTCGCCGGATCGATCTGTATTCGAGCGACCGGTTGATAGACATCCTTCATCAGAAGCGCAAGAAGGGTGATCGCCGCAGTGAGTGTTCCTGCAAAGAGCAGGGCATAACGACCGTTCTTGCGCAGGACCCGCATTGCCTGTTCCCAAGTGAAAACGGGTTCCGGGGATTGCGGAGTTCCTGCCGCCAGCAAAGGCCAATCAATATATCTAGTCAAATCCGCTTGGGGTCTTCCGGCAAATCGTTCAGGTGAGTCCATCGATCCGTTCCCGCCAATCTTTAGACGTCCATCTTCATGGCCCGACAAGGTTTTTCGCGGCCGCTAGGCAGTGCGCCTCAGTTCCGCCCGCGGAGGCGGGACGATTCCGCTTGGCGATTTAACCTGTTCGACGCTTGAAATATCGACCTCTACAGAGACAGCTTTCCGCAAAACCTCGACGGATAAAACAACGCGATAGCGATTCTTTACGTGCGTGAGGATGCCCTGAATACCGGCAAGGGCGCCATTCCGGATGCGCACAAAATCGCCATCTTTCAGGCTCGCGTAAGGATGCGGCTCTATGCGCGAGGAGCTTTGCGTTATTTTTCGAACCGTTTCGATTTCAGATTCGGGAATTGGACAGGCACGGCCCTCATTTTCCACTAGCCAGAACACGCCGGGCGTACGCAAAACGTCCAATTTGCGATCAAGATTCGTGCGCAGGAACAAGTAGCAAGGAAAAACCGGCAAGGAAACCATCTTGGCACGATCTTTCCAACGCCGCTTCACGCCATAGAGCGGCAGGAAAACCTCAAATCCTTTTCTTGAAAGAAAATCCGAAACGCTCTTTTCATGTTGGTGCTTTGTGTAGACAGCGTACCACGCGCAGCATTCAGAGGCGCGCAGTTGATTCTCGGTAGTCAAAATCACCGAATGCATAAAGCTCCGCCCTCTGACTTACAGAAGGTCACTCGAATGTCTTACCTGGCGCGCTGCCAAGTGCCTCTTCTGAATTCGCAATCCTTAGCATCAAAAGTGATTCGCGTGCTCTATCGCCAAGGCTGCAAACCTACTGCGTGCAATGCCGACTAAATCTAGGGGCCGCGTCGGGGAAACTCCACGTGGGAGCTGACCGATTGATGCCTACCCATCGACGGCACATCTTCTCCCTCTAACAAAGTTCAGAGAAGAACCGACTATCAACACTGCCAGGGAGCCGTGTAAGCAATGCTTGTAGTTACGCTGAAGTTGTTATTCCCGGATGAATGAGGCATGAAAACTGGATGCCACACCATCCGAAGGTGAGCAAGCAATTTGAAAGCAGTGCGAGCGGTTCCGGGGGAAGCTTGTATGGGCATGGAAGACAAGGACATAGACAACCAGAGATTTTCAGAGTCCGCATCATGAAAAAGCTCGACACCGATCCAAGTCCGCTTCCGTAACTTTCATCAGGCTGTCATCCAGCGATAACAGAAGACAGGTTATCTACATCCTGCAAGAACTTCTGTGGCAGCCGGTGAAGGGCACCGCCAAAATTGGCAGGAGTCCTGCGCATCCCGCAGTGTGTCTCTAAAAGAGACTGGACGTTACACGCAGTCGCCTCCGGCATGTGCATTAGGACATTTCCGCCGCCGTCCGGCACAATTGGAATTCGCAAGCGTTGGGAATGCAAGCCAAAGGCTACCGGAAGATCACTCCGTATCATGAAGAACGCAGAACCACAGGTCCTTTCGCCGAGAATTGAGAAGAATTTCGAAGGCGGACCGACTCCTCGCGCTAGTTACACCGCCAACCTGATGGCAGTCCTTGGTGGCCAACTGTCCTGTTCGGCGGTGGCGCTGATCACCCAAGTTTGTTATGCGAGATTTTTGGGGCCTGCAGGACGTGGACAAATCAGCCTTTGCTTCATGGCGATTGCTCTTGGGGTTCTCATCGGAGGCCTCGGTGGTGAATATCCCGCGGGACTTTGGACCGCGGGGTCCAGAGCGACATCCGCTGAATGGCTCCCGGGAATCGCCGCGACGGGCATACTGGGAAGCACATTCGCCGCGATACTCTGGGCCGTGGTCTATTGGGTTTGGCATCCTGTTTTTCTAAAAGGGATGACCTCCGGCTTGGCTGCCCTGGTGCTGGCCAGTATTCCGGTGAGTGTTTGTGTCAGCTACCTGATGTCCATTCTCACAGGATTTGAAAGTTTCCGATTACGAGCGGGTCTTGCCTTAGTGAATCAAGTCCTGGGATTGACGGGAGTGCTGGTTCTCGTTCTAATGTATGGCGCGAAGCCGGAAATGGCGGTTCTCGGGAGCCAGCTCGGTTTATTGATCTCCGCGGGAGTGACTGCCTTTATTCTGAAGGATTTCTTGCGAAACGGATGGAATTTACAAGTGGCTCGCAAGAAGATATTGCCAGTTGTGAATCTTGGGTTTCGAGGCCAGATGGGGAACCTGGCCACATTTTTTAACTACAGGCTGGATGTTTTCATCGTAAATTACTTCCTGGATTCCAGCCAAGTCGGGCTTTATGCCGTTGGAGTCCTAGTTGCAGAGGCACTCTGGCAGATTCCGCACGCAGCCGCTTTGGCCCTTTTCCCGCGCACGGCCCGCACGATCAATGAAGGGGCTGCCGAGTTCACGTGCTTCGTTTTACGGCAGGTCTTCCTGGTTGCATGTGTTTCGGGGATTGCCATTGGGGTTCTGAGTCCCGTATTGATCCCTCTCGTATTCGGCGCCCAGTTTAGCCCAAGTGTTGCCGTAATCTGGTGGCTTCTTCCGGGTGTGATTGCACTTTCTATGGCTAAGGTGATCTGCGCTGATCTCGCTGGAAGGGGCAAGCCGGAGTTTAGCTCGATTTTTGCGTCCGTTGCTCTTGTGGTGACTATAGTTCTGGACTTGCTTTTGATTCCTCGCATGGGAATCAAGGGGGCATCGCTGGCGTCGTCCGCAGCCTACATCGTGGATGCCGTACTGCTCGCGATCGCTCTAAAGCTCCAGCTCAAGGTTTCTTGGAAATCTTTTCTTGCTCCCACCCGGGCGGATGGTGCGGCTTATCAAATGCTCTGGATTCAATGCAAAGCTTGGCTTCGCCCCGCGGCCGTTTCTTTGCGGCCGGAGCAGTAGGGCGAATGCTCGATTTCTGGGAGCGCATTCATTTCCGATAGGAGGTTTACAGTGACTGCGAGAAAAACCCGTTATGCTTCTGAAGCGGGCATGACCCTGCTTGAGCTGATCATTGCTGCGTCCATCCTGGCCATACTTGCTTCCAGCGCCTTGCCCTCGATTCGCGTTATGATCGTGCGGCCCAAGGAGGCCGAACTCAGGCGGGAGCTGCGTGAAATGCGCAGTGCTATCGATCGCTACAAAGACTACTCCGACATGAATTTCATTCGTGCCAAGGTTGGGAGTGAGGGATATCCACCGGACCTGGAGACACTGGTGAAAGGTGTACAGGTTGGTGCGAGTGATACTAACAAAGTGCGATTCTTGAGGCGCATCCCAGTAGATCCTATGACTGGTCAAGCCGAATGGAACCTTCAATCCATCCAGGACGATCCCGATTCGACTAGTTGGGGCGGAGACAACGTTTTCGACGTTCACTCCAAGTCCCAAGGCACCGCGCTGGACGGAACTCACTACGCTGACTGGTAGTCAATTTGTTGCTCGGAATGGGCAGCAAGCTATAACGCTTCAATTATCCCGGAGATCAAATAAATGGGGGTATTGGTCGTAATCACTGAAATGTTTATCGGTCGGGAAGGCGTCGATTGCAAAATGAAGCTAAAGGGCAACTTGGCACCAACAGTGGCGAAGGGGATGGGAGTCCCCGTATCTTGCGAATTTGGTCCAGAGGCGTCCGTGTAATCAATTCTTGCTTGCAACGTGGCCCCAGGGGCGGCAGTGGTCGCCACAATGTAACCGGTCAGACGGAACATTCCTGTCGCGGTATACCCCGTTGCCGGGGTCGTGTACATCGTAAAGGGACCGAAATTCCCGGACTGATAGGACGATCCCCCAAACAAGATGATGGGAAGCCCATCTCCCCCGTTCGTAGCAACTCCCTGATAATTTACAAGTGGTCCGTTGTTGGCAAAAACCACGTTCCAACATCCACCATTGGCGGAGGCCAGACAGGTATTGCCTGCGGCGTTGGTCGAAATACCTCCTCCATTTGAGCCAAAAAGGTCAATGTGGCCATCTGTATCCAAATTGAGCGTTGCTGTCGCAAAACCATCCTGCTCCGTAATAATTAGAAATTGCCCGTCCGTATTTTCCACAAACTCCGTTCCCGCACGATGCTCTTGGGCATAGGGATCCGCGCTCCCATACCAGGCCACCGGTGCCTGGACACCCGCGGGCGCCACGAATGTGACTGCGTTCAAAGCAGAATTCCATTGCATGATCGGATCCAGAGGCGAGCAAACGGTCGTGCCATCCGGATTGATCTGATTCACGGACTGGCCCGTGGGGCACTTAACGGCGGAAACGAACGGCGCATTCGGCGCGTTCGAGTACTGCACCAGTACAAAACTGTAAGGGCCGGCTTGCGGGGGAGGGAAAGTGACTGAGCCGAGAACATCGCCCGCCCGGAAAGGCGAGCCCACCGGCCGCGTAAAGACATAAGCTGCCCCGACCGAAACGTCCACCGTGGGTCCTTGTGCTCCATTAAACTGAGCTGGCGTGACGACAAACGTAGCAGACGGTGTCGCCGAGTTTTCATACAGGACGGCAAAATATCCAGTTGAGGCGGCTGTGATTGTTATGGGCGAGCTCGTAACATCGATCGTAGTGGTGGTCTGCGCGATAGAACTTGGTGCCGCAATGGCCAAAGCGAAAAGCAGATATGCGAAGACAAAACGCCTCATGGCAATTCCTCCAAAAGCCTGACAATCCAATACCTTTTTTACTTTGGACGGCAATGGCTGATCAAAAGGCAAAAGATCGTTACCGGGTAACATTCCCATCTCCCTCGGGATGCACTCCAGCGATGCCGTCGTCGCGATGTAGTGTGAATCTCCCTCGAAAACATTTGTAGGATATGAACCCATAATGAATAATTAGCACAAAGGCGAACCCTGGGAGAGGCTGCAAAGTTATGCCGAGGCCACTTGCGTTTCGCGGCCACGAGGCAATGCGATGACCTAAGTGTCAAAAATCCGCTCACGCGATGGAGCTTTTTGCTACGGCTGGGGCGGACGGAAACCCTTCTTTCTGGCGGAAATAGGCGGCGACGCGGTCGATGATCTGGTTCAGGGAAGTCTGCGGGCGGAAGCCCGTGAGGGAGACAAGCTTATCGATGCAGGGCACGCGGCGCATCATGTCTTCAAAGCCGGGTTCGTAGGCCTTGTCGTAGGGAATGAACTGGATTGCAGAGGAACTGCCCGTGCGTTGCTTGACGATTTTGGCCAGATTCTCGATGGTGACCTCTTCGGTGTTCCCGATGTTCACCACTTCCCCCAGCGCTCGTTCCTGCGGTATCAAGCGCAGCAGGGCCTCGACGGTGTCGCGTACGTCGCAGAAACACCGCGATTGCGTTCCATCTCCGTACACTTCGATGGGTGCTTGCTCGAGAGAACGCTTCACGAAATTGGGCAGCACCATGCCGTAGCGCCCGGTCTGCCGGGGGCCGACAGTGTTGAAAAACCGCGCCACGATAACCGGCTGTTTCTTTTCCTTCCAGTAAGATAGTGCGAGAAATTCGTCCAGCGCTTTGGAAGCGGCATAACTCCAGCGACCCTTGGTCGTGGGGCCAAGAACAAGATCAGCGTCTTCGTGAAAGGGCACCTGAGTATTCTTGCCGTAAACTTCGGAAGTGGATGCAATGAGCAGGAGTTTCTTTTTCTTGCAGGCCGCTTCCAGAATGAGCTGCGTGCCGTTGACATTGGTTTCGATCGTGCGCACCGGGCTTTCCACGATCAGTTTTACGCCCACCGCGGCCGCTAGATGAATGATGACATCCGCATCATCCACGAGTTCGGCAAGGAGTTGGCGGTTTTCGATTCCGTCCAGGTGGTACTCCAATCGTTCAGAACCTTTGAGGTGGCGGATATTCTCCATGCTGCCAGTGGACAAATTGTCCAGCAACACCACACGTTCGCCTTGCCCCAGCAGCCTTTCCGTCAGGTGCGAGCCGATAAATCCAGCTCCCCCGGTGATGAGATAACGCACGTAGCCTCCTCAACCTGAATCTCTATTCTCATTTCCCTGCCGTTCTGCAGCAACTTAGGAATTGAAATTCAATGCCCCGCCCGGACCATAAAAGAGCGAACGAGGCTTGCATCGCCGATGGTCCTGGCTGCACGGGCACCAAGGCCCATCCATATCCATAGGAATCCCTGCAGCAGTTGATTGTAAAAGCTTGACATGCCGATATTCATGACCAGAGCGGTAACAATCATGACAAAACTGAGACGCATGGCCAGGTAGTTTGCGGGGAGTTGTGCTTGCAGGCTCGGGCCGGCCCGCGCACCACTCCGCATTCCCCGCCAAATGAGAAAGAGAGGAAATAAATAGTAGGCGAGATATGCCAAGAGCCCCAAAACACCGAATTGCTCGAGGACGCCCAGATATTCGGAATCCACAACAACGCCCGCGAAGATGCTTTTTGCGGGGCCGCGGCCGAGGATGGGCGACTCGGAAATGTTGTCCAGGGCATCCGCCCAGCGTGATTCGAAACGCTCGATGGCGGAATCGGTATGCAAGGGGTCGTTAAGTGTCTGGAAGCGCTCCAGAGTCCGCGGGTTACTTACAGCGACAACGCCAATGACCAAAACACACAGTGGAAGGAGGACGAGGGGCAACAGGGCCTGTGAAAGGCGGCGCTTGGGTGTGAATGGCATGAACAAGATCAAAAAGAGTGCGAGAGCCCCATCCACCAAGCCATACCGCGAGCCAGTCATGCCGAGCGTGACGAGGCAGGCGAGCATCACAATGGCCACGATCTGGCGATTGCCGATACCCAGAAGAAAAGCCAGGAGAAAGGCTGCGACGGACCAGGTCAGAAGTTGACCGAGAACGTTGGGGTTTCCCATCGTGGAATAGACGCGCTGGGCGTAACTCAGAGCCTCGTCGACGTTGGTTCCTGCCCGATAGAAAGCATTAAGCTGCTGCGAAAAGCCCAAGTTCAGCCACTGGGCCCATGCGTATATACAAACGAGTCCAACAGCCACAGCCAGACCCATGAGGAGTCTGCGTAGGCCGAGTTCCGACAGATTTGCTTCATAGGCAAGAATGAAAAAGACGACGGGTAGAAAGAGTTTCGGGAATTCATAAAAGTCCTGCAGGGTCAAGGCCTGCCCGAGGAAGGAGGTTCCGAACCAAGTGGAGATCGAGACGCAAATGGCATAGACCACACCGACAAGGAACATGCCATGGTAATGGAACCCATGGACGTAACCTGTCAACAGGAGGAAACCATAGATGGCAAGTATGAGGGGTAAAAGGACCACCTCCAGGCGGACTGCGGGAAATGCGGGGCCGAATGGCACGAAGGGGGCAAGGACAGAGACACACATCAATGAGATAATTGTCAGTTGAGCCAGCAATTCGGCATGGCGCGCGCGCTGGTGAGAAAGACTTTCCACTAGGCTGCGGCTCACGCCTAAAGACATTGTGCTTGACATTGGCATATCTTACTCAGTCCGTTCCAAAAACTGGGTTGAGGAATCCGCATATCCGGCCCATGTTGCTCGAACTGGTTCCGGACAAGAATGCGGGCTTGTAAGTCGGCCAAACCAAGCGGTAAAGCTCAGTAAGGAACTGCCCGGTTGTTGATACTTGCTGTCTGTTAGTGCCAGATGACAGTCTGATGAATGTTGCCCGAAGTGATGTAAGGTCTTTATCGAAAAGGGTTTGCGTCGTGGGGGAGCCGAGAGTTAGGAGGAAACTGAGAGGTGGGATACGCCGTAGCAGACCGATGGCACTGATTAAATCTTCGCGAGCATGCATTGGACAACTGCTTCGTGAAGAAAGTATTACAGGGGCTACGAAACAGGTTTATTGAAACAGGCAAGGCGCAATTCTGTTCTGAATGGTGCCAGTCTGTTTTTCATGTTCTCTTCATCTGAGAATAACAACCAGAGGATATCACCGTATTTGTGCAGGTGCTTTAGGTGCCATCCAACTTGAGTTCTTCTGAATCGAATGCATTCCGAGTCCTTTCCATGGAGCGCTCGCGTGACTTTCGCTCGGAATCCGCATCTTCGCAAGTCAGGTTGTTCAGGCGTAACGCGATCCTGCTGGTCGTTTTTTCCCTTAGCTTTTCCTGGCCCATATTGAGGCAAATACGAGCAAGCCAGGTGCCTTCTGTTGCCAAAGTTACCGACCGCTACGTTTCTCCCGGTGGTTCTGATGCCAATGATGGTTCGAAGCATCATCCATGGGCGACAATTTCTCATGCCGGTTCTTTGGCGACTCCCGGCACCGTTGTCCACGTCGCAACGGGGACGTACACCGAGACCGTGGTGACATCATCGAGTGGAACCCCAGCCGCCAGGATTTCCTACGTCTCTGAAAAGCCTGGTGGTGCGGTGATCAGCCCATCCGGCCGGGACGGCTTTGCGTGGACGAATAAAGGGAGCTATAGCGACATCATTGGATTTGAAATCGCGGGCAGCCATTGCGGTGGCATTGGCCTGGGGGGCTCGTTCCAAAGCGCTGTCTCCAATAATGTCCACAACTCTGCCGCAGGTTGCGGCTCTTCCGACGGCGGATCCGGCATCAACGATTATGACTACACGACCCAGGGAAACGACATCCTGAAAAACTATGTCCACGACGTGGGCATCTCGCAACCTGACTGCGGCCAGCCCAGACACGATTACATTCAAGGTATCTATCAAGCTAACGCTGGTGGGCACGTTGACCAGAACATCTCTGCCAACAATTGCGGATTCGGCATCCATCTTTGGCACGCGGCAACGCATGCCACCATCACCAACAATACGGTCGTGGGTAATGGGGCGAGTGGCATCCTGATCGGCTCCGGTGATGCGCCCTGCTCCACAACCGGTTGTCCTGGCGGCAACGACTACACCGTCGTCCTCTACAATATCGTCGCGTTTAACGGCAACCCCGTGTCCGGAGGATGGGGCGTGAAGGAGACCTCACAGGATCCCGGCCGGACCGGGCCGCACAACGAGTACAGCAATAACCTCAGCTTTCAAAATAAATCAGGGGATTTTTTCTCGCCTAGAGACACGCCGCCGTGCAAAGACTGCATCACAGGTCAGGATCCAGAGTTTGTCTCCATGGCCACCGGCGATTACCGGCTGAAAGCTGGCAGCCCGGCTGTGATCGTCAAACAATCTCCCGGCGCATCTCCTTCCAAACAGAACGGCGCGGCGGTCGACTCTAAGCGCCCCACTTACCTTGGAGCTCTCCCTATCGCAATGGAACAGAAAAAATGAACTGCGTCGTTTTCAAATGAGTTTCGCACTGCAGTCCCATTTGCTGCCTGCTCCGGTGAATGTCTACCACAACAGCTCAGCAGTTGAAGGTACTTGGAAGGGTTTTGCGGAAGAGAGCAGATCCAGTATCGACTCATACCAACCGTCATAAGCTCTATCCAATAGGGGCGTATTGTGCCAGAGAAAAGCAAAAACTCCGCCCGTGAGTGCAGTCCTCTGAATGATTGCCTGGATGCGTTCCAGCGCCTCGGCCCGGCACAGTTTCATGTACTTGACGGGGGTACAATCCATAAGTATCAGTGGCACTTCGATCAGATTGAGCTCCCGATTCTCTTGCAATGACCAAGGGTGGTAGGGGTAAGCTGTGCCCGCGCGAAACCCGAAATGCTCCGCGTATCCCAGTGAAGAATCGTAGGACAATCCGCAGGCTTCCCAGTCCAGCCAGGTTTGTGGAGACCATCGAAGGTAATGCTGTCGCCCGCCGGGAGAGCCCAAGTGCAGAGCGCCACGCAGGCGATCAACTTCACTAGCAAGTTCGGCGCGCGCACCAAAAGTTTCGTAACCGGGATGCACGCCGATCTCGAAGCCCTGTTTCTGCAATTGCTGAACAACGTGCTGTACTCGAGGGTCGGCGGGGTCATATCCAGAGTCGTGGGGCCCCCTGGGACTGGCCTTCCAGTAGAAGGCAGAGTGAAGACCTCGTGAATGCGATGTAGCCGCAAGCCTGCGAACCAGAGCGAGTTCCGCCGGCTCCGAGGCCCGGACCGTGGACAATAAGTCGCGCATGGTTGCGCCTGGATGATAACGTTTCACAGCGTGGCCAATTGACGTTCTAGCTTGGAAAGGAATGCCAATCTCGTCGATGTCATGGCTTAATTTCAAACGCAAAACTCGTGGCTGAGGCCGCCAGGAAGGCAGGAGGTAAGAGAGAACTTGCTCAAAGACGAGGCCGTGTTCATCCAGGATGGGCCGCTCCAGATATTTATGGGCTAATGCGGAGCTGGCGGAAGCAGGAAAACGGCCGTGTTCATCCCGCTTCTCGCATAGAGTCTCCTCGAGGCGAGAAAGTGTGAACACAAAAGAGGCGAGGAGATCGAACTCGCAGACGATATCACCATTGTTAGTTGATCGATATAAAGGAAGAGGAGAATCCACGCAACCCTCGCAGAAGGGAAGTACGAGGTCCGATGTCATGAGCGAGTTGTTCGACGCCTGGAACCATTTGGCGCTGGTAACAGGGATTGCTGCGCCTGCAACGCTATGCGGCAATTCTTCACTGGCATGCCGGAAATGAATCTTGGCGCTGGTTTCAGAGCAGAAGGAAATCGTGGTGCGGCAAGGCGTAACTTCAATGGTCCAGCCTTTGAAAAAATCCCGTGCGACGCCGGCGCGGCGGGAGAGTTCTTTTACGGCATAACGCCGCGCTTCGGGGGTAATTTGCAGCAGCCTTGCCTGCTTCTCTCCATCTGACGACAGATTTGCCGGGGTTTGTCGAAAAGGATGCGGATGGAGAATTCCTGGCATGGGTGGTTGTCACGCAACGCAGCTCTAGTGATTTTCTCCGCGTGCCAAGGCCATGGCCATTCGCTTTGCTTGGTAGAGGAAAAGTCTCGGGTTTCTTGTTTTGACGGCCTTGACCATCTGGCTATAAGGGCGGCAGATCGGTGATGTAGCTGTTGTGAGGAAGCGCCGAGATGAACGAAGAAACTTTCCCCGCAAATCAGCTTCACTTTGGGGCGCCTCGGTCATGAATTCATTCAGCGCGGCGGCGAGTTCCAAAGAACAATGTGCATCCGCGCCCGCAAGGAACGGCCGATTCCAGTCCTGGGCCAATTGTGCAGCCCTTTCGTTTTCGCTGGCCAAGCAACGGGCGTTGTAAGTTTCGATGAGGTCAACGCCCGAAATCAGTTCATCGTCGAGGGCATGTCCCTTGAAAGGGTGAGGAAGGACAACCATGCCGCCCTGTTCGTGGATCTGCTGTATGATCTCTCCCGAACGGCGGGAAAGAATCTCTTCCTTCAGAAAAAGGCCGATGAGATCGCCCTTTTCGCTCTGGTATTCAGCGGCAACCACCACCATCGGCGAATTGCCATGGGCCAGAGCTTGCACATCGAGCGAACCTTGAATCGTGTTGTGGTCCGTAACGATCAGTACGTCAACCTGCATTTCCCGCGCTGCCGCAAGAATTCTTCCGGGCGGAAGAAGTGAGTCGAAGGAGCGGCGAGTATGCAAGTGAAACAGGCATCGAAAGGGCATTCGCTAGTCCTTGCTCCGTACAAACAACTGCTTGACGATCCCGCGGAATTCCTGAATGTTCGGTCTAAGATCGCTAAGACAGATGCTGGATTTCACTCTTGGGTTCAGAAAATCCAGCGCCACTTCCAAAAAGGATGCGGGTCGTGTCCAGAGATGAAAGAGGTCGCCGTAACCGGCCAGTGGCCACTGGAAGCGCAATCCGCGCTCGTAAGTATCCGTGAATGTCAGCGTCCTTCCCAAGGCCATTTGGCAGAGATCGCCCGGAAAATCGGCACCGGCCGCCAGAGCAAGGTCCAGAGAGCCCCAGAATTTGGGATTGATCTCCATCAGTTTGTATTCGCCGTCCCTGCAATCTCGACGGAATTCAACCATGGCCACACCATGCCATTCAAGAGCATCAAGCATTCGCCGGCCGTAGGACTCGAGCTTCGCGTCATAAAAGCTTTCCGCGCAAGAACTGATGCCGCCGCTTGCGGGGTACTCTCGGATACGGCGATGCATGAATACGCGCTTGCAAACTCCCCCTTGGTAACTGGCGAAGAATCCACAGCCATATCCTGGGATGAACTCCTGAACCAGCGGAGGATCCCCGTTCACGTATGCTTTTTCCCTCCGCAGTTCAGAAAGGAAGTTCCTGAGCTCCGGTAGATTCTGTGCATACCGAATGGGCGAACGCCCAGGCGACTCTTTTTGAGGTTTTAACACTACCGGGAAAGTCAATCCACGAGCTTGGGTCTCCAGGCCAGTCGCATCAGAGGGAACAAAGGTTTTTGGGGCAGGCACACCGATTTTCCCGGCCAACTCCGTCATCTCGACCTTGTTGGCCGCTCGTTCGATGGCATCGCTGGTCATCAATTCAACATGGGAATAGGGAGCAATGTCATCCCGCTGCCGGGCCAGCGCCAGCGTCATTGCAAAACTGACAGGCATAACTATGTCGAAATGCCTCGCCTTCACCGTTTGCAAAATCGCTTCAACCGACGCTTCGAGTGACGCTCCACTGGCTAAAATTACATCCCGGCAGTACCGCGAGCGAGAAACAAGCGAACCGCTAAAACTTGCCACAACGCTGACGTGCGCACCCATTCGGCCCAAATGGCGCACGAGTGCGAGAGTGTGCTTGTAGTTCGCATCGGAAGTCAGGACGCTGGCGCCGGAAATCGCGTTTGTAGTTGACACAGGGCATTCCGCGATTAAGGCCGTAGACACACTCGAGGGACGCCTATCCGCATCAACCACGGGGGGCATTTGGATTGTCGGGGACATGTCTTCTTCTATGTTTTGCAAACATATTGGCATCAACCCCCCGGCGACATTATTTAAGCAGGGTTAACCAGACATTACGGCAGACTTAAAATCGCGTAACGAAGGAACTGCATCAAATGGAAGTTCTTTCAATTCTCCGCCTTACATACTGGGGTATCATTCCAATCCTTAAGGTTCTTCGAAGTTCATCAGAGGAGATAACTTGGAAGACAGCGATTTCCGGAGGCTACGGAACCGCAGTGCGGCCTGCGCTGTGGTTTTCGTCATAAGCTTAATTGTATTAGGGGTAGTCACTATTGTTTGGGGGCCTTCCCGGAAATTTCATCCCACTGACGACCCGGATCAATACATGGCCATCGGGCAAAGCCTCGCATCTGGAAAGGGTTATAAGAACCCAGTGAGTCCCTGGCCCGATCTTCCCGACTATTCTCGTGCACCAGGTTGGCCGGCGGTGATCGCGCTGGGGATTCGTCTTGCACCCGGAGTTCCTGCCGAAGCCGTGAGCCGTTTCAGCAATGCCGCCTGCCTGTCAATCGCCGGCGCGTTTTTCTGCGCGCTGTGCGGCCGTCTTGGTGTCACTCCCAAACTATCTGTGGTAGCAGGACTCTCTGTGTCTCTGTCTCCGTCGTTAGTCTACCTTTCAGTGGATGGGATGTCCGAAGTCTTGTTTGTAATGATTCTTGCGATTGGCTTGACGGTTATTTTCGCGCGCCGGCAGTGGCTCTTTCCAGGCGCACTAGTTCTCGGAACAGCGGCATTGGTACGTTCAAATTTCATCCTCGTGCCACCGTTCCTTCTTGGTCTGGCACTCCTAATGCGCTCTTCTCGCGCAGAATTGCTAAATGGATTTAAATGGAGTCGAGCCGCTTTGGCTTTTTTCCTGGCGATGACACCAGCGCTGCTCTGGACAATTCGCAATGCTGAAATTACCGGGCGATTCCCGTTTCCAACGTCTGGAGAAGGGCAGTTGATCTACGGCGGGAATAATGATGTTGTGGCAAACAATCTGGAGTATTGGGGCTATTGGGTAGCGCCGGATAATATTCCCGGCGAGTCAACCAAGTTGATACTTGCCCGCCAACTTGGGAGTGAGTTGGCTTTGAATGATTACTACCACAGAAAAGCAATGGATTGGATAAAGCATAACCTCAGCGCGATGCCCAGATTGGAATTGGGGAAGTTCATCCGAGCCTTCATACCCATTCCGTGGGTCCCGCGGACAGCGAGTTATGTCGCTTTTTCTTCCCGTTTCCTACTGTATGTGCTTTGGTTTACCCTAATGCCATTTTGGTGGCCTAAAATGAACAGGACGTACCTCTTATTCTGTTTAGCGATGGCGATAACGCAAGTGCTCACGACTGCCATATTCTATGGGCTATTCAGATTTACACATTGCTATGTTGAAGTCTTCTTTGTCCCTTGTATCGCGCTGGGATTGCAGCAATGGAATATTCAGCGCGGGCGCAGAGCGCTACTGCCTGCATAAGAGGCCATCGCACTTTGCCGTGCCCATTTGTACCGAGCATCTTGCGGGATTCGGTTCCACGTCATTGGATACTCATCGTAAATCAACATGCGGGTAACACGCGGTCGAGCTCCGATACAGTAATCTTCAATGCTTACGCCACACTGGTCACTTGCTAGGGGAACAGCGATGCCGAAGGAAGGTGTACAGGGGCGCCGCCCATTGGTATCTGTGGTTCTTGCCTCGTTGAATGAAGGTAATCACATCGAAAAATGCATGGCCTCGCTCCGGGAGCAGGAAACGTCTGATTTCGATTTGGAGATTCTCGCCGTTGATGGTCTTTCCAGCGATGGCACCAGAGAATATCTGGAGAAGATCGCCGCGGTCGACTCCAGGGTGAGAGTGTTGATCAACGAAAAGAGGAGAACGCCCTTCGCATTCAATCTGGGGCTGCGCGAAGCTCAGGGAGAGTATCTCTGTATTTTCGGAGCCCACGCGGTTTACAGGAAAGATTACATTTCGGTGTGCTTGAAAGAACTTCTTGCCAAGGGTGCGGGAGGATGCGGCGGGCGCGTTTTCACGGAACCGGCGTCGGACAGCCTCTCGGCGCGTCTGGTTGCGTATACCATGGCCCATCCATTTGGATCCTCCCGAAAGTCTTTCCGAACTCAAGCGGAGGGGTTTGTGGACAGCGTCGGTTATATGGTCGTACGCAAAGAGGCGTTGATGGCGGTCGGTGGTTATTCCGAGGGGCTTCTCCGCAATCAGGATAACGACACCAGTCAGAAACTGCGCGCCATGGGCCACCGGATTTATTGCACTTGGCAAACCCATTGTTTTTATCATCCTAAAGAACGGATTAGCGAACTTCTGCGCTACGCCTACCGCAACGGATTTTGGAATGCCATATCGCTCAGAGAGAATCCTTCTTCCATGGGAGTTCGCCATTTCATTCCATTTTTATTTGTCCTTGGTTTGCTGGGCAGTTTCCTTTTAGCCCTGATTGGGATTTTATCGCCCACACCTTTCCGGACGCTCTTCGTTCTGCCTTTTTTATTGGCCCTTTTGTTACATCTCAGCGCTGGCACATCCGCGGCTTTACAAATTTCCCTTCGCCGGAAAGATCCCGGAGCGTTGTTGCTCCTGCCCTTTGTTTTTCTTGGTTTTCATTTTGCCTATGGACTGGGGACACTCATCGCCATTCTGAAGGGCGTGAGAGTTCGTGATTTAACCTCGGCGCAAGCCAGCAACGAGCAGCAAGTTCTTACGGCTATCGAATAAATATTTTTGGAAACGTCAAGTCGCCACACGTAGCTTGGAAGGACCTGTCGGCCTCTCGTTGACCGGAGCGCTTTGTCGAGAGTGATATTGCTTCGGCAGTCGTGCGATTGCAGGGAAGGGAACTGCTACTCGCCCCAGCGCCTGAAGACCGTGCATGAGTTGACGTCTCCAAATCCGAAACTCGTCTTCAGGGCCACCTTGCAGGGCACAGAGATGCAAGATTGTGGCACGCGAGGAGCCAGTTCAGAAATCTCGGGATGAAAATCTTCGCAATTGATGGAGGGGTGGATGAAGCCCTGAGACAATTGCAGTAAGGTGGCCACAGTTTCCATCGATCCCGCCGCGCCGATTCCGTGCCCAATCATGGATTTCGTGGCATTGATCCAGGGCATTTCCGGCAGGCTCCTCGCCAATGCTTTGGCCACGCAGCGAATCTCTTTTGGATCGGCGCCTGTTCCCGTCAGATGTCCGTTGATGTAATCAATCTCGGAAGGGTTTGTTTTTGCGACTTCCAAAGCACCCAGAAGGCAACGGTGGATTCCCTCCGGGTTGGAAGCCGTTATGCTGCCTCCGTTTCTTTGCCCACCTGAGTTGGTATACCCGCCCAAGAGTTCGGCGTGAATGCGAGCCCCGCGGGCCTTTGCGGACGCCAAACTCTCGAGCAAAAGGATGCCGCACCCGCCAGACGGGACGAGACCACCCGCGGAGGCGCTCAGGGGGCGCGAAGCGGCCTGCGGCTGG
Organism: Candidatus Acidiferrales bacterium; assembly: GCA_963702915.1. Classification (GTDB taxonomy): domain Bacteria; phylum Acidobacteriota; class Terriglobia; order Acidiferrales; family UBA7541; genus Acidiferrum. The sequence goes on along the minus strand of OY969770.1, from coordinate 1,496,170 downwards.
TCGTTCGATTTCCGCATCGCCACCCGCATCGCATCCAACGGCGCCCATTGATAGATCGCGCACGATTCCGTACTGCCGGCCAGAACTCGATCGATGCGTCCTTCGCGGATCATCCAATATGCGTTGACGATGGCCTCCGTGCCCGTGCAACAGGCGCTGCTGTTGGTGGTGACTTGACCTCCCAAGCCCAGCACTCCCCCGATGCATGCACTGGCGCAACTGGTCATTGTTTTCTCGCCCGAATTGCTGCCAAGGCGGCGCACTCGTCCGGCATTGGTTTCGGGCACCACGAACTCACAAAGCATGTCAGCCCCGCCCGCGCACGTTCCAATGATGGCTGCCGTGGCCCAATCCACCGCGGAGTCCAAGGCAGGCATGGATAGCCCCGCGTCTCGCCAACATTCCAGCGACGCGACCAATGCATATTTCATCGAAGCATTCAGATTACGGAGAATCGCCGGATCGACGAACTCACCAACGGTGGCATCCGTCAGCGGGGGGATACCGCCCACCTGACATGCAAAATCCAGCTCTTTCATCTGAGGGCAAAATGAAATACCGGACTTGCCTTCACGCAACGCGCGTTCATATGCATGCAGACCTATCGCGTTAGGAGCGACAATCCCCATTCCAGTTATGACAACTCTATTCACAGTTTTTCACCATGCTGGTTGGCCAATGCGCGCTCCGGCGGACGACCAGAATTGGACGCTTGCCGGTCGGCTCAGACTTTTTGGATATCAAGCGGCGACGGATTTCTTGCAGATGAAATCAACCGCGTCGCCAACGCGCTCAAATTTCTCCATGTCCGCGTCGTCAATTCTGATCTTGAAAGCGTCCTCGGCTTCCAGGATGATGTCCACAAAGCGCGTGCTGCTCACTTTCAGATCATCCACAAGAAGGCTCGAGTCCGTGATGGCGCTGGAATCCTGGATGCGCACATGGGGCTTAATCAAAGCAAGAAATGCGGTACGGACCTCATCACGATTCATGTTCAACTCCTCCATTTGTATTCATTGTTGCAACTAAACCCTCATCATCGCCTGTCCGCACTGCCAGTCGAGTCATCGCTTGGGTTGTCGGCGCCCCACAATACGCCCATGCCAAGAACCAGCGACTCGGCAAGAAGGGACCCTGTCTCGTCGAACATTTTGACTTGCGAGCGGATGCGCAGCATTCTCCAAGCCAATAGTTCGCTGCGCATAGCCACTGTGCTGGCTGGACGAACCTGCTTGAACCATTCCACCTCGCAACCAGTCAGCAAGAAACGGTGTCTTTTCGCATTTTCCACACCGGTTTCCGCGGCTAGCAGATAAATTCCCTGAGCGACGATGCCGCACTGGCACATTGCTTCCAGCAAAATCACTCCCGGCGTGACCGGGCGATCCGGAAAGTGAGCCGAATAGAAGAATCTGTCTTCTTTAAAACGGAAGCGCGCGACAATGTGCGAGCGATCTGCCTCCTGGAACTCATCCACGAATCGGAACTGCTCCCCATATGGCATCATGGCCAAGAGCTGCGAGGTGGTAACCTCGCCCGCGGCGTTTTCGGTTCCGGATACTAGACCCTCGTCCACAAGAAATCCTTCTGTATGGGTTCCTGCCAAGCATTCATCGCCGCGGGCTTGCCCTCATGCCTGAAAAGAGCTGCCCGAATAGGATCCATTTGCGGCTTCCTGGCTTGGGCTCCGCGGCCCCTTCGATATCCTGAGCCTGCCCCAGCTCAAGCCCGAACCCACAACGACAATGTCAATTCCGCACTTCTCCAGCGCCTCCCAATTCTGCGATAGAACCGATGGCGCTCCGGCCGCCCCGCAATTCCCAAATCTCTCCACGTTCGTCAGGTGTTTTTCCGGTGGAATATTCAATCGGCGGCAGACAGCCTCGAGCATGCGCAGGTTCGCCTGGTGTCCGATGAAGAACTGATCGGTTTGATGATCCGCTCCATCGTCAATAAAGGGCTCTACCATGATCTCCTCGAACTTCCGGATCGCAAAAAGCTGCACTTTGTGGCCATCCTGATCGAAGTGGCCGCCGGTTGGAATCGTGATCTGTTGGTGTCCGGAGGGATCGGTATTAAAGCGCGAACCCACAACCCGTGTGGAGGAAACGATCCGCGGAGAGAGAATCGCCGCCGACGCACCGTCTCCAAACAACACCGCATTCTTGCGATCCGTGTAGTTAGTCGTACGCGTCAGGGCCTCGATGTTCACGACCAAGATAAAGTCAGGCAGCGCTTCCGGCCTCATCTGCGAAAGGAAATGAATTTGCGCTATGAAACTGGAACATGCCGCCGCCACATCAAATGCCAGGGCCGGAATTTCAAGAGCCGCCGCCACGCGGCTGGCCTCAGCTGGAATCAGCATTTCTGGACAGCAACTTCCCGAAACCACCATCCCGATCGCTCTGGGATCCAATCCGGCCCGCCGCAAAGCTAGCCCGGCAGCCTGCTTTCCCATCTCCGTCGTGGAAGTAATGCAAGCTCCTGAAGCAGCGCGTGTATCGAGGTTCCGAGTGCTCCGAATATAGTCGAGAGGCAACGAGGTGCGGCGCTCAAGGATGCCAACGCGTTCCTCGATCCATCCCGCGTCGATGCCAATATCCAACGAAACAAGAAATGGGTTGTCAATCACCGTTTGTGGGTGAAAATGTCCTACGCTGTGAAGATAGAGCATGTCTTCTCCCGAGAAGAATCCTTAACCAAAGGGCCGCCGGGCGCTTCGGCAAACGAAGTCTCAGCAAGCGGCAGCGCGATCACCGCGCTCACAAACGCTCCATGGTGAGACAGACTGATACCCATACCCGCCTGGCCTCTGACTTTTCCTCCTACTGTTGGAATCTTCCCAAAAAACTCCAAAACAGCTCCTTTTTCCCCGTATTTCGCAAGAAGATCGTTCGCCAGTAGCCTGACGCCTGCCGATTCGACCTGCGCCTGACGGCCCCCCACGAACCTTTGCTCTATTTCCCGGACACGCCAACGAACCACCCGGCCTTCGCGGGAGGTAGCAATGGCATGTACCCATCGTTTCGTGGTTTGTATCTTGACCACCGCTTCTCTGCCCATGTGAGTGACTGTCAACTTGTACTGGGAATCCTGTGTCGCGATGCCGGCCATCTCCACAGCAAATTGACGCGGCACGAAATGGCACAAATTCCCTTCCTTTGCCAGCAACTTATACGTTGCTTCTTTCGAGGCCCACACAATCGCCAAGCATCGGCAGGGGTCTGACGATTCCATCACCGCGCGCGCCTCTATCGGAGTGCACACACGACTCAAAAACTGAATGTGATGATAGGCAGGCGATTCAAAGAAATTGAGATCAACAATATCGTTTCCGACCACGTATCACCAATCGACAGAATCACTTAAAGACAAAACCGAGTAACTCCGGAATTGCATGCCAACCGCCCAGACATTTTGGACCAGTCCGCTAAGACTACAGTTTGCCTGGAGAACCCACGTTAATGGTTTCTTAAAGTTGGGTTAAAAGGGAAGCATCTTTGCGGCAGTCAGCATCACTCAGGATCTGTGCTGGTGCGGAACTTCGGGCGCGCTCGGGAAAGGCTAGAAATCAAAACAGAACATCGCATCAGTAAGATTCCAATTCTCAGGTGCCAGAAACTCTGGTTCCTTCGACTGGATGAGGAGTGTCCGTACGCGCCGGGCAGTAAGGAAACCAAAACGACGCATGTGGTGAGCAAGTTTAGTTGCGGGTTCGTCGCCGTAGACCGCCCAGCGTACTCCCAGCGCCTTTTCCTCCTGCGCCATTCGTACGAGCCTGGCGATCACTGCAAAAGTAAGCTGATCGTTGGAGCTAAGCTTCCACTGACAAACTCGTAGATAGCTGCCGGGCGATCCTTTCTTCACGATCACATACTCTCCGCTTCGCGCATCCAACGCGAGGCGCTCGTAGTGGCCCTCCAAATATCTCCAACGCAGGGAGTCTCCATCTTCAAAAAACGACAGGGCATTGTTGGTGCTCGGCGGACAAAATTCACCGATCGGGACTTGTCGAATCGCTCCGCCGCGGGTGGTTAAAGATGAAAGAACAGACCACGCGACCGCCTGTGGCGCACCCGCGAGTCCCAACAACCCCCGCTGCCACCGACTAAGGTTTGGCGTTTCCAACGGGGCATGCCATGGACGCAAGACCAGCAAACATTCCCATAGGGGAAAACTGACCCGGAAGCATTCAGCGCGCACGCCAAACCGCTGGAGGGCCCGATCCCCGGAGATTACAATAGGGCCCCAGCCCTGCGAACGGCACTGCCGGAAAAGTTGATCGAGGAGGATGATATGTCGCGGCAGGGAGACATTCTCAAATCCGTGAACCTTTGCCGTGCGAAACGGCTCGAGGATAAAACCGTATTCTGACTTTGCGGACACCTGCCATCTCCCATTGCAGTGACCACGCAAAGGGATTAAGCAACTATGACCCACAATCTGCCCTTCGTCAGTTTCAAAAATAGCGTGCCAGGAAGGTCCCGCTGGGCTGTCCTGGACCCAGTGCAAAAAATCTTCCATCGGAATCTGCGATGAAGTAAGTCGATTGTATTCGGAAAGAATCACCTCGTTCTGACGCGGCTCCAGTGGACCCTGGACAACCCGCAGGCTAAGCTTCTGTTCGGGCATCAACAACACCTTTCCTTTGGGGATTTTAACCAAGGCAGAAGGTTGCGCCAAGGCAAATGCGCCCTTACATCCTGTTCACTTCTTGGGAAAAGATCGAGCCTGATGCAGCTTCCCGACGAGACTCGGTATGGATGTATCTTCGAAACGTGCTAGGCGCCGGGCGAGACTCCCCCAACATCCTCTGCAAGTCGAATCTGAGGAGTGCGCGCTGTTTCAGTCGGAATGGGTACGGCACGTCTGTGAGAATGCGCCGTATGTGTCGTCCGAGAACCGGCACTTGCGAATGCTACCATCACCTTCATGTCAAGCTCATCCTTGGCGTCCATTCGGCCTTTTTCCTTCAACGACGCCAGGTTGTTGTAGGCGGGAAGGCGATAGTTGGAGATTTGTCCTGATTGGAAGGCTTCCTTGATTTCAGTGATGCCGTTTTCGACCGTGCGCTGCGCCGTGAACCCGACACGATCGCGAATCTTGCGGAAGGAAACTCGGTAGTTTCGGCGGTCAGAATTGCAAACGCGCTCGACTTGCGTTTGCGGCAATTGTTCTTTGATTCTTTGTGCGAGTTGCGCCAGGGTAATATTCAGACGATCGTCTCCCACATTGAAAATCTCGCCACTCACGATATTTAGAGGCGCAAAGAGCGCCTGAACGACTGCTTCCGCGACGTCCTGAACATGGATGAACGGCCGCCACTGGTCTTCGTTAAAAATGGTAATGACCCCATCTTGGATTGCCTTGGCTGTCAGTAGATTCACAACAAGATCGAAGCGCAGGCGCGGCGCCAAACCAAATACTGTTGCAAACCGCAATATAACCGGATGGAAGGACTTTGACCGCGACTCCAGCAGCGCCCGTTCGGATTGCAGTTTCGTTTGCGCATATACGGAGATCGGAGCGGTCTCCGAGTTCTCGTCCATTAAAGCATCTGATGCGCCGTATACGCTGCACGATGACGCGAAAATGAAGCGCTCGACTCCAGAGCTGGCTGCAATCTCCGCCATCATGCGAGTGGCCGCATAGTTTACCTGGGCTGCGTTTTCACCGTCTTCGGCACAAGCTGGATCACCCACGATCGCTGCCAGGTGAATCACGTTTCGGACATTGGCCAGGGCTCGCACGACATCTTGAATGTTCCGGCAGTCTCCTTTAATAAATTCAAGGTTTGGATGATTCAACAGTCCCTGAATCGCCCGGTCGCCATAAACGAGACTATCGAGCAGTCTAACCCGGCACCCTTTGGATAAGAGCTTCTCGATCACCAGCGGGCCGATGTACCCGGCGCCTCCGACAACCAGGACAATCTCCTCAGCGCTGGAATTCTCCACTGCCGGGACCGCCTCGGACTCGCGGTGAAACATCCAGTCTTTCAGCCAACGGAAGCCCGGGATGATACTGACCGCCCCGAACAAGAATGTCAGGGCCGTCATCGCGGAAAGTGATGCGGAACGGTTTGTCAAAAAGCACAAGAAAATGAGCGCCAGAGCCGCAACCACCGCGCTTAGGGCCGAAATGCGCAGTTTGTAGTGCAGCGTATATCCTCGGGACCTGGTGTAAAGCCCGAAGCCGGCATTTGTAATCAGGAACAGAATCGAGAGCGGCAAAAAAGTATACAGGTAGTAGTTGACTAACAATGCTTCGTCACGCTGGCTCGCTAGCATGGGAGTACCTACGACACGTATTCCTCCCATCACGAGCGCAAAAATTCCTACGGCTTGTATGCCAAAGAAGTCAACGGACGCGCGCACCAGGCGATCAATCCAACCATATACATCAAGGCCCATTTCTCGACTCCAGAACGTCCTGATTTTCATGCTCCTTCTTACTTAGTCGGACAAAATCTATGCAGAATCCTGTTCTCGCCGAAAGATAAGATAGCCCTTTGGAAAACCTCAACCGGGTAGGAAACACGGATTCGTTTCGTCTACCAGCAGGTCCGGCCGGGCTGGGTACTAATTCCCGCCATCCGAAATCTCCCGAGAGAGCCAAGGATGCAGCGGAATTGTAAGGCGTTGATTACATCGATATGAATAATCGTGCGGCCATCGGAGGTGGTTGGCTACCCCAATCATAGGCGCGCGCTTACCGCGAAGAGCGTGGGCTTCCACGCTGGATTGTCTTCTAAAACTGCAAATAATCGCCGCCCTAGAAGAAGAATTTCGCGCCCAGTTGCATCGTTCTTGGGCGGTGGGCATCTATCGGATGCAGAAATGAGTTGCCCGTCAGGCACGCAGAGTTCCCGGCCGAATTGTTCGGTCCCTCATAGCAGGTGATGACGTTGTTCCCGGAGCTGCCTGGGTTTGAAGGATCATAGATCCGGAACTGTGTATGGTTAAACGTGTTAAATGTTTCGATGCGGAATTGCAACGATTGCCCTTCGCGCTTCAACTTTACATCTTTGGTGAGAGACATATCGAAGTTTAAACGGCTGGGATTACGGAAGAAGTTCCGGCCAGCATCCCCATACGTTAGAGCTGTCGGTGCTACGAACTGATTAGGATTTCCAAGGAGAGGCCCAATGACTCCTGTAGTTCCGTTGATTGCAGACGCCGGTAGCGCTGCCGGGTTAGTCACTACATCGGGGTACGAGTCAGGCCCCGGCCCGCTGGCAACTCCCGCGTTATCGATTCCCGAAATGCCGCTGACACTTCCTCCGTTGACCACGCTGAAAGGCGTACCGGTTGCAAACAACGTGATTCCAGAGAGCTCCCAGCCGTCCAAGATTCCTTTTTGGAACGACGTAAAGCCGTGGCCGGCAAGCTGATTCGATGGGTCCGAATCGCCCCAGTTCGAAAACTTATCCATCCAAGAAAGCAACGGTAGCTGGTACATATAACTGATGTTCAGCAAGTGCCGCTGATCAAAGTCCGAGCTGGCACGATTTTGCGCCAAGTCGTAGGCATTGGGCAGAATCGCTTCCGTTCTATCCGAAGAATCGTCAATGGAATGGCTATAGCTATAGGAAACATCCATGGAGAGGGGACCCTTAGTCCTGCGAAGAGTGACCTGTAGCGCGTTATAGCTGGAATTGGCAAGATTCTGCAAAGAGAAGACTTGTCCGATCGTAGGAGCGATGACGCCACCGGTTTGCCGTACCGAGTCTGGAACGGGGATCTCAAAGTTCAATCCTGTACAGGCGGCAAGAATGTTGTTGAAGGCAGGGCTACCAGCGCCCACGGGTTCATTATTGATGTAGAACGGGGTGCCTGGCCCTCCGTATAAGCCACAGAATGCCGCTGTTATGGGTTCGCCCGGGGCGAACGGGTTTTCCGACGCATTGAGCGGCGTCAGTTGATTGACCTGGAGCTCCGCCGTCAAGTGGGTTCCTTTGCTGCCGACGTAGGCAATCGAGCCCAACATATTCCAGGGCAACTCCCGCTGAACGCTCAGACTCCATTGTTGCGCATAAGGCCAAACCGCCTTTGTAGGAATGGACGTGACGTTCAACGGAAATGCTTGTCCCCCGAATCTGCACAGTCCGGCTGTGGTGAACTCAGCGGCATTTCCGACGCATCCCCAATCTCCAGGATAATACTGGGTCATATCAATTACACCCCCGGCGTTCTGATTTCCAGGGCTACCTTCCAAGGATGCGGTATTTGCTTCGTTCCCGGTGCCATGCTCGAAAAAGATTCCGTATCCTGCGCGAATTGAGGTCTTACCATTGCCAAAGGGATCCCACGCAAATCCGATACGCGGCGCAGGATTGAACACATGGTTGGTCATGCATCCCGCGGGTACAGTGGTTCCATCGGCGTACTTGCTTGCACCGCACTGGACTATGCCATTCAACAGGTGGGGGTCGAGGTTGTTGACGTCGAGCGGAACCGTCGGGGGAAACTGTCCCATTTGATAGGGTCCATAGATCAAGTATCCACCCAGCGGTTGTACTGTCACTCCCGAAGCGAGAGAAGAACTGAATTGCGAAGGAACCCAGTTATAGGAGGTCTGGTCTTTTTCTTGATATAGACCAAATAGGCTGATGCGCAGTCCCAGATTCAACGTTAACCGGGGAGTGACCTTCCAGTTGTCCTGAAGATAGGGTTCGGCGATCTTGTAATTGTAATGATACACAGCTTGCGCACTATCCTGCTGAAAGCTATAGAGGTTTGATGTCAGGAGATCCGCGAATGAGTTACCTGAACTGGCCTGGTTGTTGATATTCGAAAATGTCGCGATACCTTGCACGTCGCCGATGTTGGCGCCCACGGGAGGGTTCACCTCATTCCTTTGGGCGAAAATGAAAAGCGCACCAAATTGCAATGTGTGCTTTCCCAGCGCCAGGGAGGCGTCCTCTCGCGGACTGTACGTGGGGTTGCTATGATGCCAGGGCATGTAGCCCGTATCCACGGCAAACCCATTGCCGCCATAAGCTGCGTTCGAACCTGCGATAACAAGTCCAGGTATTTTCCCTCCTCCCTGGTTATTAAAAAGGTAGCCCATTCCGCAATTGGTGGGTTGTTGCCCGAGAGAATTTATGTAGTCGACGCAGGGCGCATTATCCAGCACGGCCGGCCTCTGCAGGCCATTGGCGGACACTCCTGCTCCGGGTATGCTGGTTAGCGTGATGTGATCTGTCGTGTAGGCCACGGCGAGATCGTTCACGAGTTTGCTGCCCACAACGCTATTCCAGTGCAGGACTGCACTTGTTCCAGGGCCCGCAAAATCGTTTTCCACCGTGGGGAAACTGTTGTGGACGACTCCCCATTGGGGAGTTGTCACCACCGTGTTCCACGCGTCATGAATATAACGGAAAGAAAGCCGCTGGTTCTGGTTGAACGAGTGATCGATGCGAACCAGATTTTGCCACCAGGTCGTTAGGGGAGACACGGAGGAGTCATAGCAAGACCCGATGGTTGTATTGCATCCGGTGGTCGAAGTCGGCGCCGGGATTAATCCAGAAGCAAGAATGGCCGCCGAGCGAGGATCGATAGGCACGAGGTTGCCTGGATAAGACTGAAAGACGCCGGTGATTGGGACCCCGGGACAGTCCGGCGCGTAGGCGACCCCATACTGTTTCGCGGCAGCTTGGGAGCGCGCAAATGCTACAGGTCCGGCACTAGCCTTCGGGCACACGTCGCTGAAATCCGCAAAAACCGTGTCGGAGCCATACCTCCAAGTGGAAGAGGGTCCATACGCTAAACTGGGATCCAGGCAGAAGCGGCTGGGACTTGCCGCCAGCATACAGTTGCGCTCGGCCAGCGAAGGTACAGCCTGGTTGTAGGTAATTGGTTCCCGATCGTGACGGTACTCGCTCGAATAAAAGAAGAACGTCTTATCCTTCTTCACGTTGTAATAACCGGGAATGTAGAGCGGACCGCCGATGGTGCCGCCCGGCTCATATTTTTGGTATAGGGGAGCACGCGAGGTTTCGTCGAAGAAATTGCGGGCATTGAATACGTTGTCGCGTGCGAAGAGGTAGCCGTCGCCATGAAAACTGCTGGTGCCGCTCTTGGTCGTCGCCAGGATTGTTCCAGAAGCGCTGCGGCCGTACATGGCTCCATAGTTGGAGGTAAGTACTTGCAATTCATCCAGCGCGTCGAGGCTTGGATAGACGATCAGTGTACTGCTGCTTCCGTTGATACTGGCGTTTAATATGTCTCCACCATCCACGTCGTATGTGTTGTACTCCACGCGACCACCATTCACGCTGTATTTCACGCTGCCCTTCACACCCACCAAGGCTTCATCTTGCCCAGTCTGGTTACTCACCCCCGGGGCCAAGGCGACGAGTTGCGTAAAGTTCCGGCCGTTCAAGCCCAGAGTCACGATTTCCTTGCTGGTGATGACGCCCGCGATCGCCGCGCTCTCCTGCTCGACCTTAGTAACAGTTTGACCTTCCACGCTCACGCTTGTGGCCACGGTAGCGGGCGCCAAGCTGATCTCAATGTGCATGATCTCGCCGGCCGCTACGGCGACGATGCCGGACTTAAAATCCTTGAATCCTTGCAGCGAAACACTGATGGTGTAATTCCCAGGGGCGAGTCCGAGAAACTGGTACTCTCCTTTCTCGTCCGTGGACCCCGCCTGTGTTTTTCCGGCAGCGTCGGCGAGCGTCACGGTCGTCCCCGGAATGACCGCGCCAGTGTTGTCTTGCACGGTCCCCCGAATGGAGGCTGTCGAGGAGTCTTGCGCGAGGGCGGGATGCGTTAGAAGCAAAAGGCCTAGGAAGGCGCAGAGTAAAATCCGCGGCAAATTCATTCGATTCTCCGATGAGTGAGGCTTGGGCGATAGCTTCGTATGTTCGCAGTCTAAATGTTACGCAACAATGAGCCGCGAGTTGAAATCCCATCAATACTGCTCGCGTTCATATCGGGAAATTTTTTTTCCACAGCTACTGAGATCCGCCCGCCAACTGGCAGGTGACTTTTCGGAAGAATGCGGTTCGGGAGAACTATTCTGGACTTGGGGATGTCGAAATGGAACCTTGCACGTGAGATGGCGATCTTCGTTCCCCCCAAAATGCACTTAAAGGAGAAACAATCCCGTAGCTGGCCAAAACCACGATTTCGGGATCGATGATGAATCTGTAGTAGGGCCATGGATGTGTGAGGTAGGTTACAAACGGGACGCTGAAGAGAAGCGCCACTAACGGTAGTGAAATGTTCCTGCGAAGACGAATGGCACGCACAAGCCCGAGCAAGGTGAAAAATGAATATGCGGAGATGAGGGCAACGTGTCTTAAACCCCCATCTGCATTCGAAGCCAGGTACTCCGGGCTGAAGCTCCAAAATCCGGTCCAAACGTAAACAAATCGCCGCAAACAAAGTGACAAATAGAGTGAAAAGTGCCGTCGAATGAAATCTATTGCCTGCAATTTCTTCTCGGCCATGTATGTAACTTCGCCGCGCTGGACGAACTCACGCAATTCCGCGGGGCTATCGTCGGGATGTGCATCCCCGCTCCAGAAGCTCGTTTGGTGAGTGCTGTTGCCGACGACGAACTCCAGCCACAGGTTGCTTTTCAGGAGGAAGGGCTGATGGAACACGCGGTAATTGCGAATCAGCCAGGGAGACATCACGGCCAGGCAGATCAGAATGGTCACGCTTGCCCGTAAAATGCGCCGTTTGTCTGGGGCGCATTGTTGAAACCAAAGCCACGCCAGGAAAAACGGCAGCGCCGCCAGGCTTGTCGGATTCGTGAGTGCCGAGACTCCCCACAATGCTCCATAGCCGGCCCACGCAAACAATGATGCGGCATCCTGGAGTTCCAACGTGAACCACACTAGGCAGGCTATGATCAATGCGCTCAAGGAACTGTCCCAGACGATGGCAGAAGCTGCCCAGATCCCATGCGGGAATAGGGCCCAGGCCCCAGCCGACCAAATTCCGATACGTCTGCCAAAACATTTGCGCGCCAGGAAGAAAATAGGCAAGCAGGTGAGCGCGGAAATCACGCTATTGAAATCACGGATCGCCAGCGCTGAGGCGGTGGAATAGACTCCAAAGACCTTGAAGAATCCCGCCAGAATCAATGGGAAGACCGGAGCCAGCCAAGCCGTAGGTCCCGAGGGCACTTTAAGGGGATCGCTAAAACCGCGGCCGCTGGCTAACGACCGGGCAACTCTTCCCGCCTCATAGGCAAAGGTCCAGTGATCGAGAGGATCAGTCGCATGGCCTGCGGCGATTCTTGCAACCAGAAGGAAAGAAATAATCAGGCGCAGCACCAAGGCCACGAAGAAAATCCACGCCAGTGTTTTCCACGAAAAACCATTCCCGGAATCGCGTTGTTCGTCCAGGGCAGGTTCGTGTGGTGATTTGCTAGCTGGAATCAAACTTTTGCCCATATCCTTTCGCGAAGAGGCGTTCAACCGGAATTCCCATTCTGATTTTTCGTCCGGACCGCTAACTTACACGAGGCTGAATTAACCTGCAATGCTCAAAGCCCGGCCTATTCTTTTTTCCACACAAAAAATTGCTCCTCGCGATTTTGTTAACCAGAGTTTCATGCGAGTTTACCTCGTCCTTCATTGCGCAGTAACAGAAGCACTCGATACTCCCGACATGTCGCCGGGCTTCCGAAGGTGCCGCACGATGTTTGGTCGCGGGAAATCTCCGGCTAAGTTCTCGTCCGGAACATTCTGGCCCAGTCTATAGACCTGAATTCACGCATGGCGCTCGACATTTGGATCGAGCTACTCCATGTGTCTTCACCGTCCACCCCGTCCCAGGCTGTTTGCTGGCCTGCGCCGCGCTATAACGAACCTGACCCTTCGTCGCTGCACCGTTCTGTGCAGGCTGGCGATGTTTGTGATTGATCGGCTTCGACAAAAAGAAACGTTTGCGCAGATTGCTTGGAACTCTAAACTCTGAGGAGATTCAAAAAATGAAGAATAGTAAGTTGTTAGCAGTATGTTTTGTTATGGCCGCTGCCTTGCTTACCGCCTCCGCAAGCTACGGCCAGTCGGTGCTGCTCGGCGCGGGCTCATCGGGGGCCTTCGGGTCGATTAGCATTGCCATGGTGACTCCTGATCCGATAACTGGCGCTGCGGCCCTTTGCGGTTCCAATGCTTGGTCAACGGGCGGCAGCACACCCAGCAGTCTTTCTGTTGGCGTTGATACTCGCGGTGGTGGTATTCACAATGAACCGGCCAACCTGTTTGTGGCTTGGGACAATGACACTGCTCCAACGAAGGTGTGCGGATATCTTGCCGTCGATTCCATCGTCGGCGAGCGCTTGTTTTTCGAACAGGGGTCGGGCGGCACCGGCAACGGTTATCTGCAAATTGGTGCGGCTGCAGAGTATACCGTCGGTGCAAACAAAGTGTCCTTCGTCCAAGACAACTTGTCTTGCGCGACTAGCACGGGCTCGACCAGTTTTCCCATCGTCCTCTCCCTCGTTTCCGGAACGACCCTCCAGGCTACGGTGTTCGGCGGGGGGAACTTCTCGAACTACTTTGCCAACGGCGCAACGATTACCGTGGCAGGCTCTCCCGTTGCCGCAGACAACGTCTCCGGCGTGACTATAAGTGGTGTGACGCAATTGAGCCCAACATCCTTCACCTACACCGGTGGCGCCGGTGCTGCGAGCGATGCCTCGGGTTCGGCAACTGTCACTGTGACCGCGAATTGCCCCGGCTTGCCGGCGGCGGTTTATAACGCCATAGCTGCTAACCCTCATTTTACCATGGCCTTTTCGGACATTCGTCCAGAAGACGCTCTATTTCAATCGCAGCGCGTGATCGCTGCGCTGAATCCCAACGACCCGACGACCACGAATATGGGGTACGGCAGCAAAGGCATTCTCAGCGCGTACTCCCAAGGTGTTGCGTATCCAGTTAATTACGCCATCACCGGGACCGACCCGATTACCGGCGCCTCCATCCCGCCATACGTAGCCACTGCAGTTGGCGCCCAAGTTGTCATGCAGATCGCGAACAACACGGATACGTCTGCCTGCGGTTTGGGAAATGCCGCCTTCACGAACGTTTCTTGGTATGCTCTCGCGCGAGCTTACGAAGGCCTGGCGGGAGCCACGCAAGACCTCAGCCCGGCTCTCCTGTCCTCCGCTGCCGGTTGCCCGAAGCCGTTGTGGCCCGTCGAACGCGAGCCACTTTCCGGCACCTACACAACCCGCGAATGGCAGATTGACAGGCCTTATGCGAACCGGGCTGGCTCTCAGGAAAACTACAACGTTGGCTATCCTCAATCGAACAACAATCCGGCGGCTTGTGCGGCTTGGGTGGCGGCTCGTCCAGCTACCCTACCTGCCAACCCCACGTATCCTCCCGCGGTTGCGCCTCCTCTGTATTATGACTCCAACAATTGCGGCAACCCCCTGGATATCCAGACGGCAAACTATACGACGGCCACCCCGACTGCCGGACCTTATGGCGGCTACGGCGGCAACCGCACCCGCGGGATCACCAACGGTGAAATGGTCTCCATCATCAATTCCACAAACACCGCGAATTCCCTCGGCTATGGGTTCTACAGTCTCGGAACTTATGGCGGCAAGACCCGTGTCAAGTATGTGACCTTGGACAACGCTGATCCACTGTGGCCTTCCTATGTCGACAACCCCTATGGCCCGGGCAATTGGCCAGCCTGCACCGGTAAGGTGAACCTGGGGACATTTACCTGCCCACTTGGACAACCTACTTTCGATGGACTTGTCGGCGGCGGCTACCGCAATTGGAATGAACTGTCGGCAGTCTCCTATGGTTCTGCGGTACCTACTTGCGCTTCACCATTCACCGCCCTTACCATCGGCTGCTTCATCCAAGCGGCGCAGGATCAGGTCCACACCTACGTGAAGGACTTCGTTCCCTACCTATATTGCGCAAACTCGTCTTGCTCAAGCCAGACCCTTGCGATGCCCTTCTTCCGTTCTCACTATGCCGTAAGCGGCGTGCTTCCTCATGACGGCAACAACCCTGCGGCACCTGCCTCCTGCCACAATGTTGTTCCTATTGAAGCTGGCGGCAGCATGGCTGGCCAAATCTTCCCGGTGCAATCTGACTACACTCTGCAGAACAACGTCGGTTGCTCGTCTGAATTGACCAACTTCTTCCAGTAGAAACTACTGGGAGAACCTCAAGGGAAGTCTGGCAGGCGGTCGCGAGCGGCTGCCTGCCTCTTCCTTGCTATACTCACTTATGCCAAGCCATCTTCCGCTGCGCGAAAGTGCATTCCAGAACGCTGAAGGAAGAAAGACCTCCGCGCCCGCTTTGTATTTCTGCCGCTTTAGTTTTGCGCAACTGTGTTTTAAAGAGACTTATCTGGATACATTCGGAGATTGCGTTAATGTCAAATCGGAACTGCTTTCGAATTGTAGCGACGCTTTTGGCCGTACTCCTCACCTCTTTGATTTCGTTTGCACCGCATGCTTTAGCTGGACAATCAACGACTGCTTTTTCGTCGAATCAAGCGCAGCAGGCCACAAGAAACTCCCCCACGCCACCACCGAGCGGCGACTTCTATGAGGACTTCAACTTCCTTTCGTTGGAGAAAAGTCACATGCTCGCTCTGACGCCGGCACTGGTGGGGGAATCGGATCTTCCAAATAGCCCTTTTATCCGTGAACATATTCACCTGACTTGGCGCCTGCAGGACTCTGTCGATTTATATATCGCGATTCCCAAGGGTGTGAGCAAGCCTCCCGTTGTTCTCTATCTGTATTCTTACCCGGAGACTGCTGCTCGCTTTCAGAATGACCCGTGGACCCTCAATACCACCAGTCGCGGGTACGCCTCTGTTGGATTTGTTTCGTTTTTAACTGCAGATCGCATCCCCGTTGGGCGGCTCGCGAGCGAGTGGTTCGTCAGCGATCTCCAGGAATCCCTTGTCACTTCCGTCCACGATGTCCAGATGATCCTCAATTACCTGGCTTCACGGGGGGACTTGGACATGGATCGCGTCGGCATGTTTGGAGTGGGCTCAGGTGGTACCATCGGTATTCTCGCTTCCGCTGTGGACCCTCGAATCAAGGCCTTAGAGGTGTTTAATCCATGGGGAGATTGGCCTAGCTGGCTGGCCAAGTCCACCGTCGTGGCGAAAGAGCAACGCGAGAAATTGTTGACCCCGGAATTCATGGGGAATGTCGCGCCTTATGACCCCATTCGGTGGCTCCCCAAGGTCAAAGCGGAAAATGTTTGCATCCAGAACGTTCGATCCGATTCGACTGTGCCAGTAGAGAGCCAGGAGAAGATTGAGGCAGTGGCGCCGGATGTCGCGGAAATCCTGCAGTTCGGCGATTATGACGCCTTGGTTAAGGTTGAAACAGCTACTGGCGTTTTCGACTGGCTCAAATTGGTGTTGCAACCCGACAAGAAGTACCCGCTTGACCCGGACAAATCCAAGCGGGTGCATAATTATCCGGCTATGGGCCAGAAGTATGATCCCATGGCCGCTCATCCCTAAATCGTATGCGGTTCCTCGTCCGGCCTGGAATCTCTTTTGCCCTGTCGATTCGGAGTCGCGGTTGAGTTCCATCTTGGCAAGACCAATGGGAAGCGGGACAAACTGGCACCTGAACCCGCGCGGCGGGTACGCCGAATATTTTCGCGCCCGTATCACGCCATTAACATGGCCTGCTTACTCTTCCTGTTCTCGGCCTACGCTGTTGGGAAAATCTGCTTCAGAATTCAGTTGGCTGCTCGGAGAGATATGCGTCGTCTTGGTTTGCAAGTGTTGGCCGTCTCTTCTTTCTTTTTGCTTTTTGGATGTGGTTCGGGCGTGCACATTGAAGGGCTTGTTGTGGCCGTTGCAGGTGTCTTTTCCAGCATCCAGGTGGGGAGCGCTCCAGTCACCCTGACTGCATCGGTCAACGATTTCGGTCGATCCGGCGTCAAGTGGTCTCTTACCCTCGGTGGGGTCTCCTGCTCTCCAGGGTGTGGGACGCTCAGCGCTCCAAGTTCCAATCCAAATTACAGCATTGTCTACAACCCACCGGCTACCGCGCCTCTCAATACGAACGCCACGATCACTGCTACTTCGCTCGCGGACAAGACTGCCATTTTCGCTTTCAACTTCACCATCATTCCTGGCCCGACCGTAGTTATTAATAATAAATTTATGGCCCAGTATGCCGGGGGCCCCGCGGTTTCCGTGAGCGCCACGGTTCAAAACGACTCCACGAATTCTGGAGTGACTTGGACTTTGACTACTGGGGGCACCAGTTGCTCTCCGGCCTGCGGTACCCTGACGTCCGGTGCGGCACCCACTATTACTGCCACTTACGCGCCACCAGCGACACTCCCTACAGGCGCCAACGCTTCGCCCACCATCACCGCGGCTTTGGTCGTTAAGCCAGCGGTCACAGATAGTTTTACGTTTAACATCGTTGCGGCAACCGCCCTCTTTAAAGGCAGCTACGCGTTTCTTGTGCGCGGTTACGATGTCACGGGCTCGCCGATGGCAATGGCGGGCAGCGTCACTGCCGACGGTAATGGGAATATTACCGCCGGCGATCTGGACATCAACAACGGCGGTGGTCTCACTTCCCTCCCAACTCCGATTACAGGCAATTATTCCATCGACCTTTCTTTTAATGAGGCAATTCGCGGGACGTTCACGATCACCAGTTTTGACTTCGGAGGTCCAACTTATCTCTCGATGAAATTTACGCTGAGCTCCGATGGCACCACGGGAAGCATTCTTGAACTCGATGGCATTGGTTTCAGGAATGTCGGAACCATTCAGCTTCAAGACCCATCCGCCCTCACGGCTGCAACTCCTGCGGGCACGTATGTTTTTGGGCTTGATTCCGACGCGCCTGTGGGTGGACGCACGGTTGAGGCCGGTCAATTCATCCTCGCGGCTGGCGGAGTGACGGGCGGCCTGGTTGACGAGAGCAAGGCTGCTGACGCCACTCCCAGGTACTCGGCTGCGCCGGTCACTTCCGGTCCCGTCACCACGCCTGATTCATCCGGCCGCGGAACGTTGACGCTCAACGTGAGTGCAACTCCGCCGGGGCCCGCTTCTTCTACCCTTTATGCTTATTACATCGTGAACGCAAATCAGCTCAACCTGCTCGAGATCGATAGCGGCGCTACTTTCGGCGTGGTGCAGGCAGGCGTCGCGCGCATTCAAAAGCCCCTCACGGCCAGCAGTGTGAATACGCTCTCTGTCCTGCAGTTCACGGGCATGGATGCCATACCCGGGACCTCGAGCGGAATTGGTCCTGACGTAATCATCGGCTTGCTTAAGATTTCCGGTGGAAACCTGTTCAATTTGACCTTCGATTCGAACGACCTGGGGAAAATCCTAACTACTCATACCGACGCCGGTTATGTTTCCTTTGATCCCACAACGGGCCGTGGCGTACTTTCAGCTCCGGGCGGTTTTCAAGAGAGCTTTGTTAGTTCGGCGGTCTTTTATCTGAGTGATGCCGGGCAGGGTTTCATCATAGACGCTGATCCTTCCACGCCCGACGGTACGCCACCCGATCAGGCAACCACCAACAATGCCTTTTCCGGGACTTTTACGCCACAGGCCGCTGGCCCATTTGCCGCCACCACACTCTCCAATAATCTGATCTTCACTTCCGGCGCCTCTGTCATCCCTGCCATTCCAAGCATCGAAGGCGTAATCAAAGTGAACAGCACAGCGGGAACATACACCGGTCTCGCGGATCTTACCGCCCCCGATCCGATCGACAACCTCCCAAATGGTTCGTTTCGCGGAAATTATTCCTTTGTTAACACCACTCTTGGCCACGGCGTCATCCAATTGCCGGAGCAGGTCTACGGTGACTTCACGAGCAGCCTAATGTATCCCGCTTCCTTTTTTATCATCGGCCCGAACCAATTCGTCTCCATCGGTGTGCAAAACTCAACTTATTCGGGCATTTCCTTTTTTGCGCCACAGTAGCTTCCTAGTCGTCTCGCTCCGCAAAAGACTCGGGAAACCGGAAAAACTCGAAAAGCTACGCATCTAAGCAAAGATGTGCCCCGGCGAATTCATTCGGGCTGGTTGGACTTAGCTGGAGTATGGAAGAGAAGACCTTGGCGGGAAGAGTTCAATTCCTCGATCGGCGTCACCGTTGCTTTTACTCCTTTTCCGCAATGCAAAGACAGTGCGTGCAAAGAAATGGCATCTGCGACAGCAAATGGAATAGAAACGGGGACAGGGCTGCGGTGATCTTGCCGATAGGCGGAGCCAGCGTAAGCCTCCAGAAGTGCAGTTTGCAGCCCGGTAACAACTCCCGGATCTCTCTGCGTCCGATTCCTTTTACATTGGGGTTCTGCGGGTTGTCGTATGTGAAGTCGTACCAAATAAACCGGCCACCCTTTCGCAGCACGCGAAGTATTTCGGCGGCTATCACGCGCTTGATATCGGGATTGAGAACCGATGTAAATACAAGGCTCTGAAACACGAGGTCAAAGGTCTCGTCGGCAAAGGGGAGTCGAGCGGCGCTGGCTAGGGAGAACCCGGCGTTGGGTGCCAACTCCTTTGCCCCCTGCAGAGCGTCCTCCAGCACATCAATTCCGAAGCAGTCTTTTGGCTTAGCCCCGAAGTCGTAGAGATATCGTAGCAGGGTTCCACCGCCGCACCCCACATCAAGGGTCTTCATACCTCGGAGAGTCTTGACATTTATTTTTCGCAGAGCGCCGATGAGAACGCCGCTGCGTTCGTAAAGGACATACCGCATGTACAGATTGAAATGCGGTATCCACTCGGAAACCCGCACTTGCTTCCGTTGCGCGAACACTTCGCGGATTCGGCGTACCTCCTGCGGCAGGTCCAAACCATCTTGGGCGTTTTTCATCCCGAGTTTTGCCTGGTTCTCCATGGTAGCTGGCCACCGGGCCGAAGGCTATGACCCGGCGTGCACTCCCTCCATCAGCCCCGCGTTCTGATAGCGGCTCAAGCACAGCGCCATAAACTGCTCCGCGGTCATCCACCTCTCGGGCCCTGCCCCGTTTGTCGGGGCGGAATCCCAGAACACTCGATTGATTTCCTTGGGGACATGCAGCGGTTCCATAGGATTGTGCCACAACACGGATATCCCTCCCCAACCCAATCGGCGGCTTTGCGCCAGAACTTCTTCGGCCAATCGCTGCGGATCCTCTCGCAGCGCCCGCGATGCTGCTTCTATGTTTACGTCCATGAGCGCCAGCGGGATCTCCAGAAATCGATAGGGCTTCTCGTTCTTGAAATCGTAGGGCGGAAAAGCAAAGCTTGCACCATTTCGAAAGCCGACCATATCGGAGAAACCCAGCGTTGAATCAAATTTCAAATCAGCTGCTTCGATGGCCCTAAACAACTTTTCGTGAGAATCGAAACGAAGCCAATGCTGGCGGTTTCCATTTGGTTTCTGACCCACTGCTTGCTCCAAGGCGAGCGCTTCCGGCCTCAGCGTGCCGTTATCGATCACGCTCGCATACGACCCGTGCAAATCGATCGAAAACCCTTTCCCTGTAGCCACAGAAAGATGGGGAATCAGTTGCCGCAACGCGCAATTCGGATCCCTTCGGTGGCTTGGTTGAGGTACAACGAATAAGGTGGACTGAAACCCACGTTTGCCGATTCTTTCCAGCATTGCGGGCAGGAAATCGCCAACTTGCTTACCACCGGTCAAATGGGCCAACAAATTCAAATTCGACGCAAAAAAGGACCCACTTGGAGAAGTATGAAGAGATATCCCCAGATTCTTCAGCAGTCGCACCAAGGTCGAAGTTCTCTTCACGTGATAGAAATCAATATCATGAGAACAGATGACAATATGTTCCGCCCCTGCCATCGGCGAGGGCGCCTTCGCAAGCGCCTCCACTCCGTTCCCGTTCCTCAGGGTGTTCTCCAGCCAGGCCATCAGCAGGCTCGCATAGGGCTTGCGAGGGCAAATTCCCTGTTTGCTGAAAACCATCTCGCAAAACGGTATGCGTCCTATGGAGTCGCGCTTTTTTATGCACTTCTCATAGCTGGACGATATCCACTCGAATATCTCTCCCAGCCAGTCGGGTTTCCCCGTTGTTTCGTCAACTCCGTGGGATATATGCATATCCTCGTTGGCATAGCGGAATTTGCCTAGTTGTCGTGTTTCGCTTTCCCACGATCTAGGACGGTACCTTGCGGGAATATGGAATCGCGTTGCGGCATTCTCCGGTGAGGGTTTCTGCCCATACTCAAGACAGATTGCTTGGCCGTCGGTGGCTGTGTCCACAACACGGTAATTGTAAATTGCAGCGAAGACTCGAAACGCGTAGGAAACTCTAGATTGGACAATGCTCGGAACTTCTCCAGCATATTTGAGGCAGATCGGAGTAGGTGGGCTCATGGTCCATCCGCGGTATCCTTCATACGGCCACGCCAAATAGCCGCTCGTGCGCGCGGATCTTGGAAGGCTGGAAGCAGTTGCGAAAACCGAATGGGCCAACCCTCTCTCGCTGCGAAGAATCAGTAGAAGATAGTTCATACCTTGCTTATGTTAACGTTGCATGACAATGCCATAAAAACTGGTTTCCCCATCGCACCCAAGGGAATCAACTTTCTTCACAAGACCACCGATCCCATCGCGTCCGCGTAGACAATTCGCTCATCACGGACCGTTCACAGATTACTCACATCCTGTTTACTTTGTATGGTTACGCTCCTTTTGCCGCGCACAAGTGCCGCGGGCTCTTACGGGTCCCTCCCGCCCGGTTTTTCCTGCTGCAAAGAGCTAAGGCATTGGAAAGGAAGCTCACCCTACAGACTTGTGCCGCCTTATGCAGCTCATTTGGTCTCCAATTCCGTAAGGGTGGCCTTCCGATTTTTCCGCGATGCAAAAAGCTCTGGGTACATGGGCCCGGGGTTATTCCCTGAGAGCAGCGATCGCGGACCGCACGGCATCCTGGAGAAGAATGAGAGTTGCATTAGGGATTTTGTTTCTACTTTCTCTCAATTTGCCGCTGGCATGCGCCCAATTTCCGAAATCTGCGGGCAGTTCAGTTGCCATTGAAGGAAGCGTAGGCTACGAATATTTCAATCAGAGCATCGCATCTTCCCAGCGGCTCAACTTAAATGGTGTTGATGGCACGATCAGTGTGGACATCAAACCCTTATTCGGTTTATGCGGGGATTTTGGTTATGCGCGCGCTTCCAATGTGTTTGGGACCGCGCATTCCAGTAACGTGTTCAATTACCTGGGTGGCCCTGTTTTCTATCCACTGAGGGGAAGCCGCGTTACCGCGTACGTTCATGGATTGTTTGGAGGCGCGAGAACAGCGGGCGCGGTTCCGGGGAATGGCGGCGCCTATTTGGTGGGGTTTGCGAACGGATTTTCCTGGGCGGCCGGAGGTGGCATCGAATACAGATATTCCCCGTCTTGGGCAGTTCGAGCCGGAGCCGACTACCTGCACGCTTCCTTTTATAACTTGAATGTCGAACTGCAGGGCCAAGGCAATTTTCGAACCGTCGTGAGTTTGGTCTATTCCTTCGGCAAAGGGCATAGATAAAGGTAGGTGGGTGCCGGGCCGACCTAGCCTGCCGTTGAGCCAGTCAAGGGCAAAATTTCGATTGCGCCGATTGGATCCGGATTGGGAGCGCTAAGTCCTCACTTGCACTGCATCTGGCCTGAGTAAGGCACCACTGCGTTCCAAGTCGGATAGATCCGTGTTGGCCGATATGGCTGTGCAGGGTCGTCCGCACCGCCGTTTCCTTCTTTGAGCGTCCAGGTATTCGTCAGCAAATCTTTCCTTACCGCGTAGCCTTCAAAGTGCCAGCCAACGTATCCCAAAGGCACAACAATCGAATTCGATAGCCCCGAACCCCACAAAAGATACATTCTCGCGTGGAATCGCCGCGAAATTGCCTCCGCCTGGGGGAGTAGCTCCATCGGTGGACTATCTCGCGTGGGATTCCGCCAGTCATATGGATAGTTTGTGTCCAGTCCAACACCCAACTCTGCCTCCGGTTGCGACACCGGCGTGCAGATCTTCAGTTCGCTCCCCACCTTTACTTCCATGACATCTCGCGTCACCACTTGCGCCCACGTGGAGTTTCGCATCATCCCTTCGGGAAGATTGTAATGGGCGCGGAAAGAAATTCCGGCTCCCGCAAAGCTCATGTACGATAAACTCGGATCCGCCCCATGACCCACCATCACTTCAACGGGTGGCACGACCATGTCTTGCAATGACGGACCGTCCACATCGAAGACCGCCCCTGCCGTAGATGTTTCGCCATCGTCTAGGGTCACTTGGTAGGTCACCTTCCGCGCTGATCCCGGCCTCACCCAGTAAATCGTGGTCGTGGGCCCGTTCAGGCTTACCGGCTGGGGCCCGCCATGCATCGGCGTGTGCACAAATCCGCCCACATACTCGCCCTCGGCCTCAATCGTCCAACTCTGTCTGCGGATTGCGAGACTGGGATGCAAAGTCACGTTGAGCAGGATTTGCTGGCCCACTACCACCGATTGCGTCGTCCCTGTGATGTCTTGTGCTCCCCAGAAGATTCTTGGCTGGGGAGTGGGTGCAAGGATCTCGAAAAAAGCAATTGCAGCTGGTTCACTTTCGCCGTCGAACCAGGCTGTCAATGCCATCCCGCCCGCGAGGTCGCTGGCAACGATTCCGCGAACCTGCACGTTGCCACTTCCGGCCATCAGGTATTCATCACTTCCGTCTTCGAAGGTGGCCCATCCGGTTCCGGCAAAACGCCGCAGACGCAAAGTTACGCGAAGCTGGTCACTCTCCGGATGCATTTTCACCTCGAACCAGCCGCTTTCCCTCTGCTTCACTTCATGCAACTGCCGAATTTCGACAGCTCGATCTGTGGGAGGAACTCTTAGCTGCGCCGGGCAAACCGTCGCGCAGGCAGCAAACGCCAGAAGAAGAATGCCCCGCAGGAGAAATCGGAAATTGCTGTGTGGAAGAGACCGCATCCGTTCGGCCCTTCTTCTCCCCACAGAATAGACCATATCGCTCGTGGCTGCACGAAATCCTGAATCGACCGTATGCCTTCCTTTCAGTGGCGCTCCATTCACTTTCCCTTTACATTCATGAAGCTGTAACGGGGAGTTGATTCTCCAACTGCACGAAAGCTATAAAATTGATCAACGAAACCGACCGCGGGAAGGCCTCCTTACTCCACAGGGTCATCTTTCAGGTTTCTTTTCAGGCCGCTACTCTGGATAATAAACTATGACAACGACACTGGAAAAAATCCCGGCAATGCAATCTCCGCAAACTCCACAATCTACCTTTGATTTCTTGGACCTCAAGGCACAGTTCGCCACGATTCGAGAAGAAGTCATGGCCGCTGTGACTCGCGTCATGGAAAGCCAGCACTTCATTCTGGGGCCGGAGGTCAAGCAGCTCGAGGAGGAAATTGCTGCGAAATTAGGCGCAAAGCATGCAGTCGGTTGTGCTTCAGGTACTGATGCTCTAATTCTGGCCCTCCTGGCTGCTGAAATCGGGCCAGGCGACGAGGTGATTACGACGCCGTTCAGTTTCATTGCCACGGCAGGTTCGATTGCTCATGTAGGAGCCCATCCCGTCTTCGTCGATATTGATCCAGGCACTTACAACATCAATCTAGAGTTGATCGAAGCCGCCGTTACTCCCAGAACCCGCGCCATCATGCCCGTTCATCTCTTTGGGCTGCCGGCAGACATGCGGCCGATCCTGGATGTCGCCCGCGCGCATAAGTTGATACTGCTGGAGGATGCTGCCCAAGCCATTGGAGCCCGGTATGACAGCCAATATGCAGGAGCGATTGGCGATTTTGGATGTTTCAGTTTTTTCCCTTCCAAGAATCTGGGAGGCGCAGGAGACGGCGGGCTAGTCACCACGAATGATCCCGCCTTAGCGGAACGCCTGCGGATGCTGCGTGTCCACGGCAGCAAGAAAAAGTACTTCCATGACATTCTCGGCACAAACAGCCGCCTGGACGCGTTGCAGGCCGCCATCCTTCGCGTAAAGCTTAAGCACTTGGATTCCTGGGAAGAGCGGCGCCGCAGTCACGCCGTTCGGTATCGTCAGCTATTTGACACCCATCATGTCAGCTCTCTTGTGGCTTATCCTGCTGCGCCACCCTCTAATTTCCATCATGTCTATAATCAGTTCACGATTCGCTGCTCGTTTCGAGATGAACTGAGAGAATTCCTCCGGCAGGCCGGCGTGCCCAGCGAGATTTACTACCCTCTGTGCCTGCACCTTCAGCCGGCATTCGCCTATTTGGGCTATTCCCTGGGTGATCTCCCGATGGCTGAAACGGCAAGCAGGGAAGTGCTGTCACTTCCCGTTTTCCCTGAGCTGTCGAGCGCGCAACAGGATCTCGTCGTGAAGGCGATTGCGGACTTTTGCGCCAAGAAGAATGCTGCCTAATTTTGGCGGTTCCTGTATTCACTGATCCACATATTGCACCATGGTCATGAAGCCGTAATC
This sequence comes from Candidatus Acidiferrales bacterium, assembly GCA_963702915.1. GTDB lineage: Bacteria > Acidobacteriota > Terriglobia > Acidiferrales > UBA7541 > Acidiferrum. Next base: position 1,470,735 of record OY969770.1, on the reverse strand, counting down.
CATGTGCAGTTGCTGGTGACAGTGAAATAGGGTCGGGCCGGGATTGTCCGCGGTAAAATCCACTTCGACTTGCTTCATGGCGGGCACGACGACTACGTCCTTGATCACGCCAGCCGTAGGTTTGCCGGCAAACCTGGTCAATTCAAAGCTGTGCCGGTGCAGATGCACGGGGTGCGCTTCATCACTCTGGTTGTCGAAGCGAAGCCGGTACCGAGTATTGGCATGAACTCGGATAGGATCGGTTTTTGGGAAGGATTTACCGTTTATGGTCCAGTTATCCACCCAGTTGTGGCCGGCAAATTTCTTGCGGAAGACGAGCGGAACGAGGCCGCCCGCCGGCTCCGGAGTTTCCGCATTGCGCCCAAAAATCGTGTAGTCCCAGGGAGTGTTCGGCGGCGGGGTCCACTGTGGCGGCCCGCTGCGGTTCGCATATTCCACCACGATACCGAGGCCCGCATTTCGCGTTTGATCATTCACCTCGCCGAGAATCCACACCCCCGGCTGATTCATCATGACGAAAGCGTCCACACGCTCTGCCGGCCCCATCTCGATCGCGTCCACCTCGCGTGGCGCAGGCATTGGATTTCCGTCCAAGCTGACAACTTTGAACTTGTGGCATGGCAGGGCGATGCGGTGCTGTTCGGTGGCGCTGGCATTCAAGATACGAAAAAGCACTCTCTGACCTTCTTTCACGCGGACCGGTTCGCCCGAACCGAGTGCACGGCTATTCATGGAGTAGGCGCGATAGGTGACTTCCAGATTGCCTTCATCGCCCTGGCCGCTGAGATAAGGGTCCCAACCGTGTAGCGCCAGAAAAACCTCGGCGTCGTACTGCCCCAGCTCTTCTTTCGGTTCGATGTAGAGGAATCCGAATTGCCCAGTGTAAGTCGCGCGTTTCACGTCACGGCCGGCATGAATGTGGCTGTGATACCAGCGGCTCCCGGAGGGGCGCGGGACAAACGAATATCGGCGGATTCCGCCCGGCGGCACCAACGGCGTCCCTTCTTCTTCGGAACCATCCACTTCGGAAGGAATGAACAAGCCGTGCCAATGAACCAGCTCCGGAATTTTCGTGCCGTTGTGAACCTCCACGGTGACGGGTTGGCCCTCGCGCAGCCGCAAGACCGGCCCTGGAGCCGTGCCGTTGTATCCCGTCGTTTTGATGATTTTCCCCTTGGCAACTTCCACGTCGACCGGCGAAATCCGAATTGTTACGTCAGCCTTCGGATTGTCACGGGCAGTTTGCAAACCGATGCGTCTTGCCAGTTCGGCGTATGCCGGAGCTCCCAGCAAAGCTAGAAATTCTCTGCGCTCCATCTTGTTCCCATGTAAATCCGTTGGCCGCTCTCAAGTGGATCGTACCGCACGACGGTTTATAGCAAAAATGTCGAGCTTGAGCCAGGAACTCACTTGCCAGCTAACACGGAACAGCCCGTATTCGGAAATGCTCCGTGATTGTTTGCCGATCCCATGAGAAAACGTGCGTGTTGCCCTGAGCAATTCCGCAGAATTCGAGGGATTCTTCTATTCTGGTATGACTTCAATCGCGCTTATAGAAGGATAGTTCGCTGCAGGAGTGAAGTGGATCTCTAGTTTGCCTTGTGGTGTGGGTTCAATATGCTGGAAGGATTTTACCAAGGGCTGGGAGCCAACTTCGTGGAAGATGTCAAATCCCTTTAAGAGCATTAATCCATTGCAAGAGACATCGAATACACGGCTACCGGCACCTCCCATGCCGCCATTCTCAACACCAAACCAATGCTCCATGAAGTACAGCCGCAAGGTGTATGTGTCGCCCGTCGCAACAGGCACCACGTAATGAAAGTGCCCAAAACGGTGCCACTCGTAAAGACGGCCATCGCCGACATTGGAAAGATCACCCCCGAAACTACTTAGGCGGCCGCCGAAGAAATATCTGTCCGGCATCCAGACATTGCCGTTGGAATCGCGGTAAGGAGAATGTCCGACGACGATCCTGACCGGAAGCATGCGATGCGGGATCCCCTGAAGTATTTCAACCGCATTCAAAAATGCCTCGGAGGTGGCGAAGTCCACGTGAATGGTTCCGTCGCTCGCTGGCGCGACGTCTGTAATTACCTTCGTGGTTGCAATGTCATCCCCGCCGGCGTCGTCAACCACGTCCAGGTTGGTGTTCGGTCCGCCGTTGATCGAGAATGCCACGTTGCGGCTGGCCTCTTGAAGCCCCGACGTTTCCGCGAACAGCAGATGAACCTCATAAGTTCCCGGCGGAACCGGATAATTGCAGTGAAAGACGCCACGCCGCCCGCTAGAGAAAAGTTGCGAATCTTCAGTGCCCTGGATAGCGTGACCCGTAACGGAGAAGGGGATTCCTCCTGAGCAGAAACGATCGCTATCCCAGATAGAACCACCATGATCTATGTAAGGGGCAGCCGCATTGCCCACCATGGCCCGAAGAATCTTCCCGGAAGTGAAGGCCGGAGCAGCAGCGGCCAGGGCCTGCGGGGAATTCTGATGTTCACTTCTTCTGGTCCATTCTTTCCAGACAAAAACCGACGCTATAAGCACAAATATCACAACAGAGAGGGCCACCATCCCCATTCGATTACGTGGTGCGAGCTTTATTTTGAATTCGTCGCCATCCTCACGCTCCGCAGCTTTGTCCGGCTTTGTCTCCTGCAATAGCGGGGCAGGATCGCCCTGCTGATCTTCGGGCCGGCCCTTCGTCGGGGAAACAACCCCGTCGAGAGAACGGCTGTCCTGATTCTCATCGGATTTGGATTCGCTTGCTGTGGATTCTAATTCGCTTATATGGATGAACTTTGGAACATAGCGGCCGGGGGGCAAGCAAATATGAACCGGGTGTTCCGCCCCGTCGCTCCGATAATAATCTTCGAGCCGCTTTCGCAGGGCGTGAGCAGTGACGCGCACAATCGTATCCACTTGCGGGTCAAATGATTCCGGGCGCCTGAGGGCATGCACCGCAATGCTGTATTCCTTAATTTCGTCGCTTGTTCCTTCGAAGTACTTTTCGCAAACGAAGGTCAGGAGGCGAACCAGGTTGTTCGTCCGCCCGAACACCCCAGACGACAAAATGCCGTCAACCTCAGCCCGCTCCGCTTCAAGCTTGCTGATCGCCGAATGCACGTGCTTATCCCCTTAAGAATGGAACCGTCGACTCCCATCCAGTATTTTGGACGGGAGTATAACGCAATTTTCCTGCAATGACACGGACGCAAATACGAGTCTGCCAAATGCCTGATATTTCATAGACTTAATCTGTGAACAGTGCGACGGACAGCTGCATTTCCAGGAGCTTAGTAACGGTTACTTTCTAACGGTGAATTCACCGTTGGTAACTTCCACGACCCACACCAACATTGCTCTACTCATCCAACGAATCACTCAGTTCACCCCATTCATGGTGCAGCTTCCTGAACCGCCCTAATGGCGGCCGGTTAGGGGAGCGGTTCAACCACAGAGCTGTAATGCCGCCCTAGGAGTGACCAACATGAGTTTGCCGCGCCTCAAGAATTACTTCCTGCTTGTGGTAAGGAAAGCGATAAAAAGCTTTCGTTTGGCCGCGCTTCACACCCTGATCATTTTCTTCGCTGCAACGCTATGGACTGTGGTGGGGGAGTTCGCTACTGCGCAGGACATATTCGGCCGCATCGTGGGAACGATCACAGACCCGTCCGGCGGTGTAGTCCCAAACGTAAAGATTACCATTACCGACGAAGCGACGCAGGTTCCGCGCGTCGTCACCGGCGATAAGAACGGCTACTATGTCGCCGATGATTTACCTGTGGGCACATACACTGTCACTGCGGAAGGAAAAGGCTTTAAAAGAACCTCGAAGATCGGAAACGTTCTGGTGGCAGGCGGACGCCTGACCGTGGATTTGTCCCTGGAAGTCGGTGTGGTGACGGAAACTGTAACGGTAGAGGCGACGGGCGATGTGGTCAACACCACCTCCGGCGAGATCTCCACGAGCATCGAGTTTCAGCAGATGCAGAACATGGCCTTGAACCAAAGACATTATGAAACGCTGGTGACGCTGATACCGGGGGCAATGGTTAACATCAGCGACCCGACGAGTCTTTTGGCGGGCAATATCATGAGCACTGGCCTCGCGTTCTTCAATGGCCAGCGAAACGATGGAGCTCTTTACGCCGTTGACGGTGGATTCAACATGGATTCGGGTTCGAATAACAGCGCATTTAACGACGTTGGGATCGACTTTGTGCGCGAAGTTGACATCCAGAGCTCCAATTTTTCGGCGGAATTTGGACGCAGCGCTTCCGCTCAAGTCAACGTGGTGACCAGAAGCGGCGGAGATCAGTTTCACGGCACCGCTTTCGAGTATGTTCGCAACCAGATATTTGATGCCGCAAACGCAGGGACCGAGCTAACTGCAACTCCGACTACGCCATCCAACGTTCTCAAGCCACCTCTCCGTTATAACGACTGGGGATGGGATCTCGGCGGCCCGATAAGGCGGGGCAAGTTATTCTTCTTTGCCGGGCAGGAATGGAAGCGGCTTCGCGCCCCTCAAAACCCCAGCACCCAAACGCTACCCACCCAAGCCGAGGTGCAGGGCGACTTCAGCGACATCCTTCCCGGTGCCTCTGGCCTTGGAAAGCTTGCGGGACTGACGCTCGCCACTCCCGCTAACGCCCCGCCGGGCTGCACCATCACCAATAACGTCATGAGCCCCGCATGTATTACTCCAGACGGAAAAGCGCTTGCGGCAGTCTATGCACTGGCCGCGAAAGACTTGTCCACCACTGGAGCGCTCCCAACCTCGGTCCAGGCAAACAACACTTTTTTCCAGCCAGGCGGCCCGACGAATTGGCGCGAGGACATCATTCGCGTTGATTATCACGCCAGCGATAAGCAGAATCTTTACTTCCGTTACATTCACGATAACGTGCAGGTCTACAACGCTTTTAGCACTTTCAACCAGGGATTTCTCCCCGTGGACCCAGACCTCCGCAATCGTCCGGGGTACAATTACCAGATTGGCTGGACTTCGGTCATCTCGCCCCGCCTGATCAACGAAGTGAAATTCAACGCGGACTGGCATAAACAAAAGATTCCCCCGGTTGGCGATCTCTACTTGAGGTCAACCTACGGTTTCCAGTTCACTCCACCGCTCGGCTTCGTCGGGTCATATCCCACAGGAATTCCCACGACGAGCTTCAACGGAGTCGCAGCCGCTCCGACTTCGGGACCCATCGGATGGGAAGGTCCGTCACCGGACTTCCTGCTCGCACCCACTGCGGATATCTCCCCGTCAGACAACGTCACGATACAGGCGGGAAAGCACACGGTGAAGTTTGGCGCGCTGTACGCCCGCAACCGCAAGAACCAGAACTCGCGGCCTACTTCATACGACGGCAGCCTCGCGTTCAGCCCCAATGGGAACCCGAATTCCACGGGTGACGCTTTCGCCGACGCGCTTATGGGGAACTTTCAGACCTTCTCTCAGGTATCGGGCGATCCAATCGGGTTTTACAGGTTCAATGTATACGAGGCCTACGTCCAAGACAGTTACAAGGTGAACCACCATCTCAGTGTCGAACTGGGCGTTCGGTATGAACTCACCGACCCGACTTACGTCCAGGGGAACAACATGACTAACTTTGACCCGAGCGCGTACAACCCAGCTGATGCGCCTTTTGTAGCCGCCAACGGAGCCCTCAATCCTGGCGGCGCTCCAGTAGGGAGCGGCTTCGGAGTTTGCACTGGTAATATTCTTCCAAATAACATTCCCATCTTGATCGGCTGCAATGGATTAGTGCGTCCCGGCAACGTGCCTTCGGATCAGGCTGGCAGAGTGCCTTTGACCTACCAGGATCCTTCGCTGTTGGCGGCCATCCCCCCAACCGCACCACGAGGTTTTTACAAACCAGAAAATCTGTGGGCGCCACGCGTGGGTTTTTCATATTCGCCATTCGGCAACGATAAAACAGTCATACGGGGCGGCTTTGGAATTTTCTACGACAAGCCCGAGGCCAATACCTTGGGCGGCGTTGGCCTGCAAGGTCAAGCGCCGTGGGTTGTGAAGGTGTCAACGTCCAACGGGGCACTCTCGACGTTCGACACCGGTGGCGGCGCCGTCAGCGTACCTGCCCCCAGCTCTACTGGGGTGACCTCCATCGACCCGAATTTGAAAGTTGCTCGCAACATGGAATACAGCCTAAGCGTACAGCATGAGTTTCAGTACGGCATCTTGGCACAGGCGTCTTACGTAGGAAACGAGGGTCGGCATATCCTCCGTGGTCCCAATATCAATGCGCCGACATGGGCAGCCGCCGACATGGATTATTCGATTAATCCATCTGTCGACACCGGGCTGGGCAATGCGCCACCCTGCACCACAGCCAGTCCTTATTGCCTGGCCACAAACCAGATACGTCCTTACCTGGGATGGACAGATATTCCCCAGGAAAGAAGCGATGCAACCTCGAACTACAACTCTCTCCAGCTTTCCGCGACCAAACGAAAGGGCTTCGTTCTGGCTACATTCAGCTATACCTATTCGAAGACGATGGGGGAAGACGGTGGTGTAGGTGACGCCTATAACCAGAATCCTGAACCCGAGTGTCCGTTCACCTGCTTGCTCACCAATGGCCAGACTGTGAATTGGAAACAATATGAGTACGGCAAGGTCAGCTTTGACCGGGCGCAGATCTTCTCTGCAAGTTACACTCTCGAGGAACCCTGGTTCCGGGATCGCAAGGGATTCGAAGGAGGGCTGCTCTCTGGTTGGGATTTGAGCGGTGCAACTCACTTCCAGTCAGGAGCACCGCTCACCATAACTGGAACGTCGCCCGTTGGTTCTGGCTCACTCGAAGTAGGTTACTCGCGGCGTGCGAGTGTCGTCCCCGGCATTCCACTCTATTCGGGATATACCTGCCCAGCGCATAAGGTGTGCTGGTTCAATCCCGCCGCATTTAGTTTGGCCCCAACCACCAGCGCCGGTAACGCACTGATCGGGAGCATCATCGGTCCAGACTATTACACGTGGGACCTCTCACTGCGCAAAACATTCCACTTGCCCTGGGAAGGGATGAGCTTGATATTCCAGGCGGACGCATTTAACGCGTTCAATCGCGTCAATTGGACTAACCCTAGCACGTCCGCCAATGGCACTCCCGGTCAGATCACCAGTGCTAATCCGCCACGCCAAATGCAGTTCGGCGCGAAATTGAACTTCTGAGGGCCTTGGAAACTGGAATCTGGGGCTCCAGCGGATTTTACTCTCGTTCCCTTATTCTCAGAACAGGGCCTTCATGGCTCTCCATTGAGCCTGAATCGTGCCTGTTATAATCTTCTGCTACTCAAATCTTCGCGCGCCACTCATCAGGTTGCTACCATGATTGGAATCACGCCCGAGGTAATGCGCCTTTTCTCGAGTTCCAGGAGGATCGAAATGAAGGGATTTGTTCGTTGCATGGGAATGGGCTTGTTGGCCGCTGGCTTCCCCTGCGGAAGCGTGATGGCCCAGGGCTGGCAGCACATCGGGAACGTGCAAGGCGTCGAAAAACTAAAGGATGGAATCGAACTGACCGCCGGCACAGCGAAGGTGCGCATCACGGTATTTCGCGACGGTGTGTTCCGTGTGCGCCTTGCCCCAAACGGCGCCTTCCCGAAGGATTTCTCCTGGGCTGTGATCGAGGCACCCGAAGCGCCCGCCTTCACAATTAACGAAGACCAGAAAGAGGTGCGCCTTACTGCGGGAAACACTACCGCAACCGTGCGGAAATCGCCTCTGTTGATCAGTTTTTCCGATTCGACGGGGAATGTTCTGCTTGCCGACGAGCCCAGCTTCCCGATGGCTTGGAATGGGCAGCAGGTGCGCGTCTGGAAGAAGATGCCGCTGGAAGAAAACTATTACGGCCTTGGAGACAAGGCCGGGCCCATGAATCGCCGCAATCGCGCCTTCACAAACTGGAACATGGACGCCTTCGGCTGGCAGGAATCCACCGACCCGCTTTACAAAACGATTCCGTTTTTCGTGGGGCTTCGCAAAGGCCTGGCTTACGGCGTTTTCTTCGACAACACCTATTGGAGCAGCTTCGACTTCGGCAAAGAGTCGCGGGATTATTTTTCTTTTGGGGCGGAAGGCGGAGAACTGAACTACTACTTCATCGCGGGGCCAGAGCCAAAGAAAATCATCGAACGGTACACGGATCTTACTGGGCGCTCGCCTTTGCCGCCCCTATGGGCGCTCGGCTACCAGCAATGCCGCTACAGCTACTACCCCGAAGCCCGCGTGCGAGAGATTGCACGGCTGTTGCGGGAAAAGAAAATCCCCGCCGATACCATTTATCTCGACATTGATTATCAGGAAGGCTACGCACCCTTCACCATCAACCGGCAAACTTTCCCTACGTTCGAGAAAATGATTTCCGACCTGCGTGACCAGGGCTTCCACGTCATCCTGATCACCGACCTGCATATCAAAAACAACCCCGATCATGGCTATGCCCCGTACGACTCCGGCATGAAGAACGATGTCTTCGTGAAAAATCCAGACGGCTCGGTTTACGTTGGCAAAGTCTGGCCCGGAGACAGCGTCTTCCCAGACTTCACGCTGACACGCGTGCGCGACTGGTGGGGCGGGCTCTACAAGGACTTCGTGAACATGGGGGCTTCTGGCTACTGGAACGATATGAACGAGCCTGCCGTTTTCCGCTATCCACAGAAGACTATGCCACTCGACGTCGTTCACCGCTTGGATGACGGAACCTCGCTGGATCACCGCGCCGTTCACAATATTTTTGGCATGGAGAATGCCCGCGCCACTTACGAAGGCCTGCGCAAGCTTCAGGGAGACGAACGGCCCTTTGTGCTGACCCGCGCAGTCTACGCGGGCACGCAGCGCTATGCCGCCACTTGGACCGGCGACAACCTGGCGACCTGGAACCATCTTTCCATGAGTACCCCAACACTCCTGAGCATGGGTTTTTCCGGCTACCCACTAGTGGGTGATGACATCGGGGGATTTGGCAGCTCGCCGCCAGCGGACCTCTTGACGCGTTGGTACGAGGTTGGCGCGTTCAATCCGATCTACCGCAATCACGCCGCAAAGAGCACTGCCGGTCATGAGCCCTGGGTGAACGGGCCGGAGCAGGAAGCCATTCGCCGCAAATACATCGAGCTGCGCTACAAGCTGTTACCCTACATCTATACAACCACGGAAGAAGCGACCCGCACCGGCATGCCACTGATGCGCCCCGTTTTCCTTGAATATCCCAACGTCGAAAGTTTCTACGGAGACGATCGCGATTTTCTTTTTGGTCCTGATCTGTTCGTAGCCCCGGTAGTCACGGAAACCACCGATGCGGAGGATGTGGTTTTGCCTCCCGGCGAGTGGTATGACTTCTGGACGCTGGAAAAGCATACGGACAAGGATCACATCAGCCTACATCCGCGGATGAATGAGGTGCCGCTGTATGTTCGTGCAGGCGCCATCGTGCCCTTGCAGCCTTTGGTGCAGTACACGGGCGAGAAGCCGGACGGGCCGCTGGAATTGCGCGTCTATCTTCCTTCCATTCCTTCGACCAACGATTGCCGAGGAGCGCTGTATCAGGACGATGGCCACACGTTCGCCTACCAGCGGGGTGAAGTCCTGCGCGTAAATTATTCCTGCCAGGTTTCCGCGAATTCCGTGACCGTAACGAGCACCATCGTCAAGAACGCCTTCAAGCCCTGGTGGCAGAGCGCCAAGATGAAATTATACGGTGTGGCCATGGCTCCAAAGGAAGTGCGCATCGGCGCCCAAATCGATAAAGAGTGGCGTTACGAGAGCCAGACGCAGACCGTCACTCTGACCTTGCCCGACGCGCTGAAGAACTGGAGCGTGCAAGTCGGATTTTAGGGCCGCTCTGCTGTGACGATCAACGCCGTGTGGAATCCCGCTGGATAACCTTCGGCTCGAGCAGGATTGTCTGCGGACGCGTGGCCTTGTCCGAATGCACAAGATCGATGGCCAGCCAGGCGGCTCTTATGCCAATGGCCGTGCTTTGCTGATCCACGCTACTCAGGGGCACGCGCAAATAATTATCGAAGGGAGTATTGCCGCAGCCGAGCAACGCTATGTCCGCGGGAATGCGCAAACCGGCGTCCAGAATGGCTTGCATGGCCCCCGTGGCGACCAGATCGTTGTAGCAAAAGATCGCATCCGGAAGAGGGGATAGACGAAGCAGTTCGTTCGCAGCTTCATATCCGGCAGTCTCGCCGGCTTCCTCGACGCGGCCGATGCCCTTCACGTAATCCGCGTCAAGTCCGATGCCGCGCTCGGCAAGAGCACGCTTGTAACCTTCGAACCGGCCGATCAGGGTACTTACTTTAGCTTTAGTGGCGCTGATATGGGCAATCCTGCGGCAGCCAATCTCGAACAGGTGTTGGGTAGCCATGTAACCGAGGCACTCGTCGTTGACACCCACAAAGTGCGACGCGAATCCTTCGAATCTGCGGTCGAGCAGAACATAAGGAATCCCCTCTTTCCCCAATTGTTCAAACGTTTGCGGAGTATATTGCGAGGACGCAACCAGCAAAGCGTCGACGCCCCGTGCAATCAACTGGTCGATCACTTGTCTCTCAAGCTCGGGCTGCAGTTCCGAGGAAGAAATAAGCAGTGTGAATTCGGATCTGCGAAGAACTTCGGACATGGCGCGTGCAAGTTCAGAGAAAAACGCGTGAGTGAGAGCGGGGATGACGAGCCCCATCATGTTGGTGCGGCCTGTCACCAAGGCCCGGGCAGAAAGATTCGGACGATAATTGAGTTCTTCGGCGCGCCGCAAGACACGCGCGCGCGTTTCGCTGCTGATATCCGGGCGGCCGCGAAGAGCCTTGGACACCGTGATGACGGAAAGTCCGAGGTCTTTGGCAATATCCTTCATTCGGGCAGTCATCGAGTTTAATCTCCAGCGCAGGCTATCACGGGTTTTTCGCAGAGGAATGAGGCGGAGCCTGGGTCTGTTGTTCGGGATAGGGCCGTAGGAGTGCGCAAAATCGATTTTGTGCCAGAGCGAAGGCAGATTTTTCGTAAGATGAAATGTTCCGATAAGTCGAAGCAAGGGAAATGGTTATGACTGCGAACGACGCTCTCTTACACTCCAATAGCATCTCTAAGACCAAGATATAAAAAGGGTTAGTTGAATGGCGGACGGGGCTTACGTTAACGTTATAGATTTTCCTTGACAACTTTTTGCCTTCTAGTATTTTAGTACTACTGATTTCGGGTTGTTCGTCGAGAATATCGTTATTCAGCAAAGGGGTGAATCAGTGAAAAAACGCATAATCGATTTTTCGGTCGTGTTGTGCTGCCTTATCCTGCTAACGGGTGGAGCTCTCTGGGGTCAAGGAATTTTCGCGACTCTGACGGGAGTCGTTTCTGATCCTTCCGGAGCAGTGGTAGCCAACGCAAAGGTTGTTTTGAAAGACGCCGTGTCGGGCTCTCTGCGCGATACGGTGACGAACGGCGATGGGTACTTTACCTTCGCTTCGGTCCCCGTCGGACTGTACAACTTGTCCATCGAGGCGCCGGGGTTCCAAACCTATAAGGCTGATGCCATCGATTTGGGCGGTGGCGAGAAGCGCAACTTCAACATCTCACTGGTCCTTGGCGCGGCCAGCCAGACGGTCGAAGTCAATGCGCAAGAGACCGCGCTTGTGACGACAGACTCGGGCGAGAAGTCCTTCACCTTGGAAACCAAGGAACTGGAGAACTTCATTCAGGTGGGAAGTAACGCCGCCGAGTACATCAAGATCACGCCGGGCTTCGGCATTCAAAACGGTACATCGAACAAGGCCAACTACAATGGCCAGACCATCGGCATCAACGCCAACGGAGACTCCGGCAGTCAGAGCCCTCTGAACGCGGCCTTTTCTTATAACGGACTCCCCACGAACAGCCTGGACATCACCGCGGACGGCGCGCACGTTTCCGACCCCGGATGCAACTGCGACACGCCGGTCAATCCCAACTCCGATTTCGTTCAGGAATTCAAGGTCCTGACGTCGAATTTCAGCGCGGAAAACCAGAAGGGGCCCATCCTCATCACCTCGGTGACGAAGGCTGGCGGCACGGAATTCCACGGCAGCGGCTTCTTCTCCGCAAGAAACCACTCCCTCAACTCGAACGACTGGTTGAATAACGCCAGCGGCGTGCAGCAACCCGCGAACTCCTACTATTACCCCGGCGGCACCATCGGCGGCCCAGTCATCATCCCGGGCACGAACTTCAACAAGAGCCGCCAGAAGCTGTTCTTCTGGACCGGATTCGAATATTACAAGCAAACTCTTGACACCGGCTTGCTCCGGGCAACCGTTCCGACGACTGGCGAGCGCACTGGCAATTTCTCTCCAACTTCAGTGGATGGGGAAGGTGTTGCAAATTCCAGCGGCACCTATTTGCTTCCAACCGGCGCTCCCGTGGGCCAAGTCAGCTCAGCTCTATATCAACTCAATCCCTGCGGCGCTTCGCAACCCGAGCCATGCATTGACCCGAACATGGCGGCCTTGATGAAGTTGTTCCCCGCTGCCAACTCGGATCCGGCTACGACCGCCGGCGGCTACAATTACGTCCAAGCCGAAGTCTTCAGCCAGAATAACCGGCAATGGACCATCCGCGGCGACTACAACATCAGCGACAATACCAAGGTCTTTGTTCGCTATAACTACCAGCGGGAGCTGCAGCAGTTCCCGGTCGGTTTATGGTGGCGGCAGACGGACCAGGTTCCCTATCCGACAGCCATCGAGGGCAAGAACAAGTCGGATTCATGGGCCGGAACGATCACGCATGTGTTCAGCCCAACAATGACCAACGAAACGGTTATGGCCTATACGTTTGTGGGATTTCCAAACGTCTTTGCCAGCACGAGTGCAGTGGATCGTAATACGGTTGGTTACACGTACACTGGCCTATTCAACAACGGCGTCAAGCAGATCCCATCGTTTGGCGGGAATGGTGGAGGGAGTGAAGCCGCCTTGGTTTTCAATCCTGGCGGGTTCGAAGCCGGCGGACCTTCCGAAGGACTCTATGCCAATAAGTGGATGCCTAGCATTAGCGATACGCTCACCAAGGTGGTCAGCAACCACACGTTGAAGGTGGGCTTCTTCTATGAGTGGATTCGCAACGCCCAGCCGGCCAACAACAACACCAACGGCTATATGCAATTCGTTCCTTCGAGCAATTCCTTTACGACTGGGAATGCTTATGCGGACTTGCTGACCGGTAACATGTCTTCCTACAACGAAGCCAGCCTTAACCGCATTAATGATATCCATTACGGCACCACGGAGTTCTTCCTGCAGGATTCCTGGAAGGCCACCAAGCGCTTGACCATCGATTACGGCATGCGCTTTACGCACTTTACCCCATGGGACGATGGTTTGGGCTTTGGCTACTCCATCTTCGATCTGGCGGACTATAGTCCAAGCTGCGCCGCATCGCCTACCTACTGCGGATTCGTATGGCACGCCAAGGACTCTTCCGTTCCGGTTGGCGGATTCCCGACAAGAGCGTTGTTCTACCAGCCGCGCTTCGGTGCTGCCTATGACCTGTTCGGAAAGGGCAAAACCGTTCTTCGCGGCGGTTGGGGACGCTTCTACTACCACTCCGGGCAGTTCACCAGCGGGTTGGATGCTTCCGCTGGCGTAAAGTCCGTTTCCTTGAGCCCATCCAATTGGGCTGGAAGCGGAGCGACAGGTTGCCCGACCAATCCCACGGGTGGGTCGGCTCTATATGCGTCCTACTTCTCTTGCCTGAACGTCGCCGCTTCGCCGGCTTCACCTGCGGCGGTTGACTCCACGGATGACAAGCAACCCTATACCGATAGCTGGAGCTTCACGGTTGGGCAGCAGACTCCCTGGCAAGGCTATTTGGAAGCTGCCTATGTTGGGAACCGCAGCCGGGACCTGGCAAACACTTCCAGTGGTTATGGCAGCGACCTCAACCTGATTCCGGTTGGAAATATGTTCTCCGCCACTGACCCGGTCACCGGCCTCGCAAACACTAACCCGGGTAACGCCAATTCCAACGATTGGAGACCGTTACAGGGTTATGGCGATCTCAACTTGGCCACCAACAATCTATATGCCAATTACAACGCTCTGCAGGTTACCTGGGTTCGCCATGCCGGGCGCTATACCATTCAAGCCAACTACACTTACCAGAAGGCCTTGGGGATTGTCGCCCCCACCTATAACCCCTTCAATTTGGCAAGCAACTACGGTGTCCTGCCAGCAGACCGCAGGCAGCTCTTCAACGTTGCTTACTCGCTTGACGAGGGCACCCTGGTCAAATCTTCCAACCATTTCCTGAACGGAGCCGCCAACGGGTGGCAACTCTCTGGCATCATCTCGATTGAGAGCGGCCCCAACCTCACCACCGGTGGCGATACGCAAGGCGGCGGCGGCACACCAAACGGCAATTACAACATGAGCCTTAGCTGTGTGGCGACTGCTGCAGAGACTGCGGCGGAAATTACTTGCCCGAACGGTTTGCCGCAAGGCCCCGCAGTCCTCCCAGGCTCGGACACCGGACACGGTGGAACTGTCGTGGGCGGCATTCCGATCAACAATCAATCCATTCTGGGGACAAACGCTGTGACACTGAACCCTCTGGTGACGTGCAATCCTAATTCCGGCCTTGCATCGCATCAGTTCATCAATGGGAGCTGCTTCTCAGCGCCAACCGTGGTTAACCAGAATGGCCCAACGCTGCTTCCGGTGTCCTACGGACCAGCCTTCTTCAACTGGGACATGGGATTGTTCAAGAACTTTGCCATCACGGAATCGAAGAAACTTCAATTCCGGGTTGATATGTACAACTGGTTGAACCATCCTTTGTATTCGTTTAACGGCAGCAACCTGAACCTGAACTTCGTTCAGGATCCTGTGACGCAGGCGTTTACCCAGACCAACACCAACTTCGGCATAACCACGGAAAAGCAGGGGAATCGCATTATCCAACTTGCCGTGAAGTTCTACTTCTAAACTTAACCCAAGCAGTTTCGACGAAAAATGGGATGGCTTCGGCCATCCCATTTTTTTGTGAGAGGGATGCAACTAGAAGCCAAACGCAGGTCTTTGTTAACATGGAGGAGCGGCTGAAAAAACGTGCTCGGCGTGGTCCAGTCGAGCCTTTCTGGTGGGCATCTCCCGAAGTAAGACATCCCGCAGAAGGGTCCGAGTGAATCGCGCAAGGGCAGTGCTCCCAATGCGAAAAATTGTCCTATTCCTGATCTTGAATTTAACCGCCATGACTTGGGCTCAGAGCCCGTTGGCCACTCCGGAAGCCCTGGTCCAGGACGCCATCACCAAGCAGAAGGCCGGTGACCTGGATGGTGCGGTACGCGAGTACAGAGAGTTTTTGAAAGCCCACCCGGATGTGGCAGCGATCCGGGCGAACCTCGGAGCGGCTCTTGCCGGGCTCGGACAGTTCGAGGAGGCGATCAAGGAATACAAGATTGCCCTGAGGCTCTCGCCTGCAATGCCAGGCGTTTCCCTGAATCTGGCACTGACGTACTACAAAATGGGGCGTATCGCGGATGCCGCGGATACGTTGGTCAAGGTCCACAAAGCGGAGCCGTCCAACTACCAGGCCGCGCTCCTGCTGGGCGATTGCTACCTGAGCATGGGCCAGAACAAAGATACGATCCGTGTTTTGCAGCCGCTTGCGAAGGACCATCCCGACGATCTCGCGGTTGCTTATATGCTCGGGACAGCCTTGATCCGCGACAAGCAGGTGGAGCAGGGAGAGATTTTCCTCGACCGCATCCTGCGCAATGGTGATTCTGCGGAGGCCCATCTGCTTCTAGGAATGGCCAAGCTCGAAGCCCTCGAATATCCCGCCGCCATCGCGGATCTCAACAAAGCCGTGGAAATGAACCCGCATCTTCCAGACCTCTATTCCTACCTCGGCCAGGCGCAGATGGCTAGCGGCGATATGACCTCTGCCCGCGCGTCGTTTGAGAAGGAGTTGGCGCAGAATCCCAACGACTTCGAATCCAACTTGCGGCTGGCCGTGCTATTGAAGCAGGATGGCGATTTCGAGCGGGCACACAAACTGCTGGCCAAGGCGCTCCTGGTCCGCCCGGGGGATCCGGGCGCGCTCTATCAGGTGGGAGCAGCTGATCTGGCGGCGGGCGACCTGGACGGTGCTCGCGCCGTTCTGGAAAAGGTTGTGCAGCAATCGCCTCAATTCCTGGAGGCGCATGTGTCGCTTGCCCAAGTCTATTACCGGCTAAAGCGCAAGGATGATGGAGACCGCGAGCGAGCGCTGGTGCAGAGGCTGAAAGCCGAACAGGACGCCAAACAGAACGAGACCAAGGGCGAAGTGCACTGAATATCGTATTTGGGAGGCTGTGCCGATCTTGTAGCGGCCGCCTTCTGAGGCGAGCGCCTTGCCGTTCTATCGGCACCCTTTTTCTATTCGTGGGGCTCGTCAATCTTCAGGAATTGGTCGGCTGCCACGTCTTTCAGCACCTGTTGGATGCCGCTGGGCCAACGGATTTCAATAGAGGCGACCCTGGTTTCCTGACCCAGGCCGAAGTGGACGCGTTTGTCGCTGGAAGACATGAAGCCGACGCTGACAGAGACATGGTTGTAGAGCACGCGTCCGGAAGCTGTGGTTAGCTTGATCTTGGCGCCAATGGCGTCGCGCGCGCTCTTGTGCCCGGTCAGGCTCAGCATCAGCCAGTGATTGCCACTATCGGCGGTGTTCATCAGGATGCGCGGATGTTCATTTAGCGAAGTGACCACGATATCCAGGGAGCCGTCATTGTTTAAATCGCCGAACGCCGATCCCCGCTGGTAGCCCTTGTGCAGGAAGTCCTTGCCCATCTCCCCGGAAACGTCAATAAAAGTCTTGCCGTCCACGTTCTCGAACATGGTGTCATGCTGCGGCGAAGTCTCGTCCACCTGGTCCACGTCGCCATTGGCGGAGTAAATGTCCTTCCAGCCGTCGTTGTTATAGTCGATGAAGCCGTTGCTCCAGCCAGAGAAAGGCATGCTCATTGTTTGGATCTTGGTGGCGTAAGGAAACGTGAACAGGTTGCCGTTATTTCGCAGAAGCTGCCAGACCTGGTTCCTTAGGTTGTTGTAGAAAATGTCCACCTTGCCATCGTTGTCGTAGTCCTTGGCGTCCGACCCCATGGAAGACCCCGTGCGCGCGTTGTCGTCGTAGCCAACTCCTAGCTCCAGCCCTTTCTCCTCGAACGTGCCGTTGTGTTGGTTGATGAACAGGGAATTGGGTTCGGTGTCGTTGGCGATGAACACATCCGGCCAACCGTCGTCGTTGAAATCGGCAATGGAGATGCCCATGCCTTTGCCGGGAGACTTGGCCAGTCCGGACTTTTCGGTGACATCCTCGAACTTGCCATTGCCCAGGTTATGGTAGAGCCGCGGCGGCACGCTTTTGTAACGCCGTGGATCGCAGTAATACTCTTTGCTGTCCATGGAGCAGCGCAGGTCGGTCTGCGGCGTCCACAAGGTGTAGTTCGAAACGATGAGATCCAGCAAGCCGTCGTTGTCGTAATCGAACCAGGCGGCGGCCACGCTGAGGGTATTCGGCGGCTTGGTGCCGATACCTGAAGCTTCGGTGACATCGGTGAAGGTCCCGTCCCCGTTGTTGTGGTAGAGAGTGTTTCGGCCGGCGCTGCAGATGAACAGATCCTCGTAGCCGTCGTTGTCGTAGTCGCCTACCGCAACGCCAAAATTGAAGTCCAGGTTTTCGCCACGCAAGCCCGCTTTGGCGGTGACATCCTCGAAAGTCCCGTCGGACTTCTGTTTCAGCAGGCAATTGTAGTAGGAAGGGTTGGTCTTTTTCATTTCCGGGAATTGCGCGCCATTGGTGAAGAAGATGTCCAGCTTGCCGTCGTTGTCGTAATCGAAGATGGCGACCCCGCCGCACATCGGCTGGGGAAAATACTTGCGCTCCCCCGGGTTGTTATTCGAGATGTAGGAGATTTTCGACCGCGGGGCTACGTCCACAAAACCCGGCCGCTTGGGGCTGGGCGTGGGCCCCGCGGAGAGCAGAACCACGCATAAACAGGCGTCAGCCATGGAAAGGCTAAGCGCCGCCGTGCACCACATGCTAGACTGAGATTTCCAAGGCATGAAGGTTCTCATTACCATTGTAACTGTAATTGTGATTGGTGCTGGCGCTCTAATGGCCGGGTCCGTCACCGGACCCATCGTGTTCGAGGAGATCGCGGAACGCTCTGGCCTGACATTCGTGACCGACAGTAGCCCGACCGCGAACAAGAATCAACCGGAAACCATGGTTGCCGGCGTGGCGCTGTTCGATTATGACAACGATGGCTACCTGGATGTCTATGTCGTAAACGGTGCGGCGATTCCCTCCCTTAAGAAAGAAAGCCCCAAGTACTGGAATCGCCTGTACCACAACAACCATGATGGTACCTTCACCGACGTGACTGAAAAAGCGGGCCTGGCCGGCGAAGGCTATGGCATGGGCGTGGCCATCGGAGATTACGACAACGATGGCTGGCCTGATATCTATGTGGTTAACACAGGTAAGAACCAGCTTTACCATAACAATCACGACGGCACCTTCACCGATGTCACGGACAAGGCAGGCGTGGGCGGAGGCATGCTCGATGGCAAAAAGATGTGGTCCGTCTCGGCGGCGTGGGTGGACTATAACAATGATGGGCTGCTGGACCTGTTTGTCTCCAACTACTGCAAGTGGGAAGTGGACAAAGACCCGTACTGCGGCCCGAACCCCAGACTGCGCGCGTATTGTCATCCCAACAACTACGCGAACTTGCCAAACACGCTGTACCGGAACAACGGCGATGGCACCTTTACTGACGTGTCCGTGGAAACCGGCATTTCCAAATACTTCGGCAAAGGTATGGGCGCGGTGATTGCGGATTATGACGGCGATGGGTTCATGGATATTTTCGTAGCCAACGACAACCGCCCCAATTTCCTGTTCCACAATATAGGCGGCAAGAAGTTCGAAGAGGTTGCGCTGGAATCCGGCGTCGCATATACGCAGAATGGCAGCGCCATTTCCGGGATGGGCGCGGACTTCAAGGACGTGTTTAATGATGGCCGCCCGGACATCTGGCATACCGCAGTCGAGAACGAATCGTTCCCGCTATTTCAAAATATGGGAGACGGCCAGTTCGTGGAGAAAACCTCTCAAGCGCACCTGGCGGCGACGCGCGGTATGTCCGGATGGGGGAATGGCATTTTCGATTTTGATAACGACGGCTGGAAAGACCTCTTCGTCGCGCGCAGCAATGTTCTGGACAACATCGCGCAGTTCTCCAACCGGCAGTATGAGGAGCCCAACACCGTTTTCCGCAACCTGGGAAATGGCAAGTTTCAGGATGTGAGCGCGGAAGCAGGTCCGGATTTCCAGAAGGCTGCGGCGCATCGCGGAGTGGCTTTCGGCGATATGGATAACGACGGGCGGATCGACGCGGTGGTCACGGTGCTCAATGGCAAGATTAAATATTTCCACAATATTACGAAGAACAATAACCACTGGATTCTGCTGAAGCTAGTCGGCAAGAAGAGCAACCGCATGGGCCTGGGAGCGCAAATCCGCATCACCACCGAGGACGGCAGGAAGCAGTATAACGAAGCCACCACCGCGGTAGGCTACGCCTGCGCCAGCGACTCGCGCGTGCACTTCGGTTTGGGCGCCTTGAAGACGATCCGCGAGATCGATATCAACTGGCCCAGCCGCATCCACCAGGTGCTGCACAACGTGGCGGCGGACCAGATTTTAACCATTGAAGAGCCTGCTCAGTGACAGACGCTTGGGGAGCGCCCAAGCCTTCCCAGGCCCGTGTTATATAATTGGCCGTCTGGTTCCGGCTGGAACGCGCCGATGACGGGAATGCCAGAACGAGGCTGAATTTTCCTAACCGTGATGAGATGGCCCTGGCAACTTCTGTGCTTGGTTTTTCCCTTAGCCGCTTTTGCGCAAACGGACTCGCGCGCCGCCTCTCCGTGTCTCTCCTGTCACAAAGAAGCCCGATCGCAACCCACCACTTCCATGGGCCACGCGCTGGAGACGGTGGACGAATGCAAGGTCTTGATCGATCACCCTGTTCTCACGACAAAGGTTGGCAAGTATTCTTATCGCATCGAGCGCAAAGGCAGCCACAGCGACTATTCGGTTTCGGATGAAGCCAGGACGGTCACCATGGCCATTCGCTGGGCCATGGGCGCAAGTTCTGCGATCGGCCAAACGTATATTCTCGAAAAAGACGGCCAGCTCTATGAAAGCCGCGTCAGTTATTACCGTGAGCTGAAGGGCCTCGCTCCCACCATGGGCTCCGAGGGCTCGACGCCGGCTGACATCACGGAAGCGGCCGGGCGCCTTATGAGTCAGGACGATAAACTGCTTTGCTTCGGGTGCCACTCCACCAATGCAAGGCAAGGGAAGGAACTCACGTTGGAGAAACTGCTTCCCGGAGTGCAGTGCGTGCATTGCCATGAATCCGCCGACACGCACCTTACGGCGATGCTGCTGGATAGTTTTGATCTGGCCCTGCCCAAGGATTTGATCAAATTACGCAACCTCTCCGCGGAACAGGTCTCCAACTTTTGCGGGCAGTGCCACCGCACATGGGAAGAAATTGTGCTGCAGGGAAACTTGGGCATCGGCAATATTCGCTTTCAGCCGTACCGGTTGACGGGCAGCAAGTGTTACGACACGGATGATCCGCGGATCAGTTGCCTTGCGTGCCATGACCCGCACCACGAACTGAGCAGCCAGCCGCTCGATTACGATCAAAAATGCCTGGCGTGCCACGGCGGCGGGAAACCCGGCGCGAAATCCTGCAAAATATCCAAGGACAAATGCGTGACCTGCCACATGCCAAAAATCGAACTGCCCGGTGCACACTTTAAGTTTTCGGACCATCGCATTCGCATCGTGAAGCCGAATGAGAAGTATCCGGTTTAGTGTGCCCCTGGCAACCGTAGCCTGAGAATGGTTAGCCGGGCATCGGCCTCCGTAACACATTGATAATGCATGCGTTAACTTGATGCGCGTGTCGGGCCGTCTCTATCGACAGATATACTCATCAGTACATATTGCGTCGCCGGCCAAAAGAGAGATTGGCCGGCTCTCTTGTCGGGCGTTTCTCGGCGAAGGAAAGCCGCAGCCCCAGTCCTAAGGCTTACAAATCACAAGTCAGCTTTTCCTAACTCCACAACCGATCCCAAGAACGTTCTTGGTCCCACTGCGTTGTCGGCTCAAAGTAGCCCGTACCGGGAGCAAGATGCTGGCGCACGACGTCCTCGTTGAGCGTTACACCGAGACCGGGTCGTTCAGGCACTTCGATCCATCCGTGATTCACGATCGGAGTCTTAATTCCTTCTTCAACCAGCGACGACCACCACGGCACATCAAGGGAGTGGTTTTCCATCGCCAGGAAATTCTGCGTGGCCGCGGCGCAGTGAACGTTCGCCATGCAACAGATCGGCGTTCCCGCAAAGTGCATAGCCATGGGTACGCCGTAGCCTTCCGCCATCTCTCCAATCTTGTGTGTTTCCAAAATGCCGCCAGAGGTGGCCAGGTCCGGATGAATCTTGCTTACGGCATGGTTTGCGCACAGCACCTCGAACGGCTCTTTCAGATAAATGTCTTCCCCGGTCAGAATCGGAGTCGGGCTCTGATCCGAAATCTGTTTCAGGAAGTCGGTATATTCCCAGGGAATCACATCTTCCATCCAAGATAGGTTGTATTTTTCGTAGGCCTTGCCAAGCCGGATAATCGATTTCACGCCCAGATGCCCCAGGTGATCCATGGACAGCGGAATTTCCATGCCCACGGAATCGCGAACCGCGGCAACGTATCGTTCGAGCATGGCGATGCCTTTGTCCGTGACCTCCATGGCTATCAACGGATGCGGAAGCTGGTTGGCCCGCCACGGGTCCATATCCGAAACTCGCGTCACTGTTCCGGGCGTGTCCCACACCATTTCAATTCCCAAATCCATCTTGAGCCAGGTCAGGCCCATCACTTCCTTGCGCTCCTTCATGCGTTGCGCGTAAATCTTGGGATCGTCGGACTCGGTCGTATCGGCATAGACGCGAATCTTATCGCGACACTTGCCGCCGCCAATCATGGCGTACACCGGAGCGTTGTAGACCTTCCCGGCGATGTCCCACAAGGCCATCTCGATGGCGCAGACGCCACCACCCTGGCGGGCATGGCCTCCAAACTGTTTGATCTTGCGCCAGATTTTGTCGAGCTGCAGCGGGTTTTCGCCCATGATGCGGCTCTTCAGAAAAAGCGCGTATGTGGGACTTGCGCCGTCGCGCACTTCGCCCAGCCCATATACGCCCTGATTCGTGTCAATGCGAATAATCGGACAAGGACTCGGCCCCGGCTTCGCCACCGTCGCCACACGCAAGTCCGTGATCTTCAATGTCGACGGACTCGAATTCGTATTCACCCCTTTCGGGTAAGCCTCCAGCGACTCTCCTGAGAGCAAGCTGCCTCCCAGCGCCAGAGTTGAAGCCTTTAAAACCTCGCGACGTCCCAACATGTTTTCACTCATGGATTTTCTCCCTAGAGACTTTTACAACCGCCCAAACTTTTTCACTGCTTCCTCAATCGATTTCAGCTTCTCGATGTAGGCATACATGGAGTGCTCTTTGAAATCCATGTCCTGCGCCATGGCGAGCACTTCCGTGGCCTTCGCTCGGGGAACAACCACCACGCCATCGGCATCCGCGGCCACGATATCGCCCGCGTTCACCGCGACCCCATCACATACCACAGGGATGTTGGAGCCTGCAAAGCGATAATGACTCACGGAAGTGGAAGGCACGGTCCCCAAAGCGTACACGGGGAAACCAATCTTCTTCAGATAGGCCACATCCCGCACACCGCCATCAATCACCGCGCCGGAAAAATCGCGCGACATCATCGCCGTGCCCATCAAACCGCCCATCCCGGCGATGTCGATGCCATCTTCCACGACCATGACGTACACGGAGTTTGGCCCGCCCTGGTCAATTGCCGCCAACATCCCCTGCAAGGCGTCCGCATTGTGATTTTCTTCCTTCTTCAATTTCACGGTGACGGCGAACCCGGCAAACTTTGCGGGGAATATCGGGCTCATCCGGTGCGACATATAGATGCGCTGGCCAGTGATCTTTTCCATGGCGTCCGACACGGACGCAACTTCCACGTGGCGATAACCATCAAGGAGACTCCCTTCATCCGTGGCGATCGGGCGCGAGATGGCGCGGGGAAGTGAAGAAGACACGAGGACCACCAGAAACGCTGAGAATAGAAGCATGCCGGCCCAGATTACCGCCGTTCGTTTGCGGCCTTGTAAGACACTGTTCATGGACTGCTCCTTCCTGCAACAAATCTATCCATCGTGCGAAATTGCGGCTGCCTCTGCGGGAACGTGCACAAGTGCTCGTTGCGGATCAACCAACAGCCAGGTCAACGAGCCAACCACGCACAGGGCTGCTGCTACCGTGAACGAAGTACCCCAACCAAAATGTTTGGCGATCAGCGGGGTCAACGAGGCGGTGACGGCGCCGCCGATTTGATTGCCCATATTCATCACGCCGGAAACGGAGCCCGCGGAACGCCCCGCTATGTCGGAGGTCACGGACCAGAATGAGCTTTGCGAGAGGTACAGCGCGCCCGCGCCCCCAGCCAAGATGATACTCGCAACGCGCGCATCCCGCGCATAAGTTCCTGCGGCCACAAAGATAGCCGCGAGCATCAGGCTGAAAGACGCAACGCCACACCGTCCCAGCCGGTTGCCGTATTTTTTCGCGACGAGGTCACTGATCCAGCCGCCCAACGGAGAAGCGATCGCCATGGCAATAAAGGGAAGCATTCCATAATGCCAGCTTGATTTGAGGTCCAGCCCTCGGACCATGTTCAGATAAATGAAAAACCAGGAAAAAAAGACGTACGCGACGTAGCCGTAACAGAAATAACTCAATGTGATTGCCAGGACGTTCTTACTTTCAAGGATGACAGCCCAGGGAAGTGCTTTGCCGGCGGCCTGCTCGTTTGCAGACCCCGGCAGCCCGAGCCGAATCGTTTCTGTTTCCTGCGCATCGATCCACGGGTGCTTTTCCGGAGTGTCTCGGGCGATCAGCATCCAGATAAGCCCAGCTACAAGCCCAATCAGAGCGCTGATCCAGAATGACCATCTCCAACCATGGTGCACGAGAATGTAGGTGATCAACGGGAATGCGATGACGGCGCCGGCGCCTACACCGGCGAAGATGAATCCGTTGGCGAGTCCGCGCTCCTTCGAAGGAATCCAACTCGCCACTAACCGATTGCTGGCTGGAAAAACGACTGCTTCGCCGATTCCGAGGAGGAAGCGCACGCTCAACAATATCATCAAGGCATGCGGCCATCCCGGCGGCACAAACGCTGTCAAGGCCGTAAAGAGCGCCCACCACACCGCGCCGAAAGTCAGGACTGCGCGTGGACCAAAGCGATCCGCCAGCCGTCCCCCGGGCGTCTGAAACAGGGCATAGCCCAAGACAAACGCGCTGAACACCCAACCAAGTTGCGTGTGCTCCAGCCCGAATTCGCGCTCGATCGAGCCGCCCGCGATGGAAATGTTGACGCGATCCAAATAGGCGATGGCGCTGATCGCGAACATCCAGAAGATCAACACCCAACGCAACCGGCCGTGGAAGAAAGTCATGAGGAAACTCAGGATGCATCGTATCATTGCTCGGGTACGATTGGGTTTGACAAAGTGCTTCCGATTTGAGAATTTCGGGGAGTCTTAAGTCCGACAGAGCGAAGCGCAAACTGCTCTCACTCTCCAACATCGCTCGCAACGATTCTCTTCAGTAGCGGGGGTTTCTCATGACTCACGAAGTCAGCTGCCGTTCTCTCCGGATGGGGCTTATCATTTCCCTGATTGCATGCATGATTGTTCTGCTTCATCCCATTTCCACAAACGCGCAACTCATTACATTTACCAAGCAGGACCTGATCGATTACACGGCGGCGAATCCCTTCGACCGCCTTCCTGATGGCCGGCCCAAAGTGCCCGATGACCTGATGGAAAGGGCGCGGGATGTCTCGTCGGAAGAAGTGTGGGCAGTACTCCAGCAGAAGGGCTACAACAATCAATACGCTGACGGATTCATCGTGCTGCATCCAGGAAAGACACTGGTGGGACGGGTCTTCACCGTGCAGTTCATGCCGCTGCGCGAGGATGTGGGTGACATTGCCACTGCGAAGGCCAAAGATCGCGGCATTTCGCGCCTCACCAATCAGACCGCCATTGACATGCTCCAACCGGGCGACGTCCTCGTCGTGGACATGTTCGGGAAGAAAGTAAACGGCACCATCGTGGGCGACAATCTCTTCTACTACACCATGAAAGCCACGCATGGCGGCGGCCTCATTGCGGATGGCAGCATTCGCGACCTGGATGGCCTCTCCGAGATTGACATGCCTGCCTATTTCCGTTCTGTCGATCCCACGCCCATCGGCAACGTGATGCTCACTGGAATCAACGTTCCCATACGCATTGGCGAAGTAACCGTGATGCCCGGTGACCTCGCGGTGGGTGACCGCGAAGGCGTTTATTTCATCCCGCCGCAATTCGTGAAGGAAGTGCTTGACCGTGCCGATGAAACGCACATTCACGACGAGTGGACGAAGAAGAAGTTCGCGGAAGGGAAATACAAGTCCAGCGAGATTTACGGTTCGCCCAGCGATCCGAAATTGCTCCAGGAATATAAGGAGTATTTGAAGCGGCGGCTGGAAGAGCTGCACAAGCAGCGAGAATCGAAGAAACAGTAAAAACGAGGTGAACGCCATGCCGGAGTCCCCAGTAAAGGAAATCACGCGCCGGGGGTTTATCAGCAAGGTTGGCCAAGGCCTGGTGGCGGCCAACGTCGCCGGGGCGTTTCTGAAAGGAACAGCGGCACAGGAACCCATAATGGTTCCGGATGTGCCGGGCAAGAAACTCGGTTGGGCGGTTGTCGGGCTTGGCAGGCTCTCTATTTATGAGATTCTCCCCGCGTTTGCCAAGTGCGAAAAATCCAAAATAGTGGCGCTTGTGAGCGGCCATCCCGACAAGGCCAACAAACTGGCGGCGCGTTATGGGGTCAACCCGAAAAATATTTACAACTACCAGAATTACGATTCCATCCGGAACAACCCTGAAGTCGACGTCATCTATATCGTTCTCCCGAACGGCATGCACGCGGAATACACCATCCGCGGTTTCCAGGCGGGCAAGCACGTTTTGACGGAAAAGCCCATGGCCAACACGCCCGCCGATTGTCAGCAGATGATTGACGCCGGGCGCAAAGCGGGCAAAAAGCTCATGGTGGCCTATCGATGTCACTATGAACCGTTCACGCAAGAGGCCATTCGCATCGCGCGCTCGGGCGAACTTGGACCAACGCAGGTCATTCTCGCCGATACCGGCTGGTGCGCGACCGACCCGACCCAGTGGCGATTGAAGAAGGATCTGGCCGGCGGTGGCTCCCTGATGGACATTGGCATTTACGCCCTAAACGCCGCGCGCTATCTCTCCGGCGAGGAGCCCACGGAAATCAACGCCATGATGTTCAACCAGCCGGGAGACCCGCGCTTTAAGGAAGTGGAGGAGACCATCAATTTCCAGATGCGTTTCCCCAGCGGCATCCTGGCGAATTGCACGTCCAGCTACGGCTACTTTCAGCAAAGCCACTTCCGCGTCTTGGGAACCAACGGTTATCTGGAGATGGACCCCGGAACCTGGTATCGCGGCAACCGCATGCGCAGGCAACATGCCGGGGAAGACGACAAATTTACCGAAGAAATTGAAATCCCGGAGCGCGACCATTTTGCGCTCGAGATGGACCACATGTCGGATTGCGCCATGCAGAATAAAGAACCGCTCACGCCGGGTGAAGAAGGTCTCCGCGACATCAAACTGATGATGGCGATCTACGAAGCGGCCAAAACCGGCAAAACAGTGAAGGTCTAGGGCGTCATAGCTTCTGTCGCAACGCTTTGCCAGATACATACCCGTACGCAATATTTCCGAATCGCGTTTCCTGGCTCGCCAGCAAAATGGTAGTGCGCGGGCGCGTCTCGGCTGACATAATGAATCATCTCTTGGCGGGGAATTCTTTGTCATGAATGGCAGACTCCTTAGCAGTGGTGTCAACTCATGAACACGCATAATTCGCACGAAAAATCGGAGCATTCAAGGAAACCGGGAAGTGCACCCACGGATGTGCCGCTAGCAATCTCGCATAAGGCGGACGAGTGCCGCTGGGACCTGGTCAGCCTGGGAGAAGTGATGCTCCGCCTCGACCCGGGCGATGGCCGCGTATCCACAACGCGGTCCTTCCGCGTCTGGGAAGGTGGCGGCGAGTACAACGTCGCGCGTGGATTGCGGCGCTGCTTTGGATTGCGGACCGCGCACGTCACGGCGCTCGCGGATAACCCGGTGGGCCGGCTGATCGAAGACCTGATGCTGCAAGGCGGAGTAGATCTTTCCCATTTGAAATGGGTTGATTTTGACGGCGTCGGCCGCACGGTTCGCAACGGGTTGAACTTCACCGAGCGCGGTTTTGGCGTGCGCGCGGCGGTGGGATGTTCGGATCGGGGCCACACCGCGGTTTCCCAACTGAAACCCGGCCAGATTGACTGGGAGAAGATCTTCAAAACGGAAGGCACTCGCTGGTTCCACACCGGAGGAATTTTCGCCGCGCTTTCGGAAACCACGCCGCTCGTTGCGCGTGAAGCCATGCAAGCCGCGAAGAAACACGGCGCCGTTGTTTCCTACGACCTCAACTACAGGGAATCGCTCTGGAAATCAATTGGCGGCAAACAGCGCGCGATGGAAGTAAACCGCGAACTCGCTCCCCTGATTGACGTCATGCTCGGCAATGAAGAGGATTTCACTGCCGCCTTGGGCTTCAAGGTCGAAGGAGTGGACGAACATCTTTCAGAGCTCAATACCACCGGCTTTCGTGCCATGATTCATTCCGTTCTTGCGCAGTATCCGAATTTGCGCGTCGTTGCCACCACGCTGCGCAACGCAAAAACCGCCACCATCAATGACTGGGGCGCGATTTGTTATCATGCGGGCAGTTTCTTTGAAGCGCGGCATTTCCCCAATCTGGAAATCTTTGACCGCGTCGGCGGAGGAGATTCATTCGCCTCCGGGCTGATTTATGGCTTCCTGCTTGGCAAAGATCCGCAGTGGGCGGTGGATTGCGGCTGCGCGCACGGCGCACTGGCAATGACCACTCCGGGTGACACCAGTATGGCTACGGCGGCGGAAGTCATGCGATTGATGAAGGGAGGCACTGCGCGCGTGCAGCGTTAGCGCAGCAACCTAAAATTATGCCCAAGTCAGAAACGTTGCAACGCATTCGAGAAATTGCCGTTATCCCCGTTCTGCGAGCCCGCGAGCGGGAAGATGCCGTCGCCATTGCGCACGCCATCAAGCAAGGTGGCGTCCCTCTTCTGGAAATCACCATGACCGTGCCAGGGGCGCTGGACGTGATTCGCGAACTGGTGGCCAGTTTTGGCGATCAGGTGCTTGTCGGCGCCGGAACCGTTCTTGATCCGGAGACCGCGCGCGCTTGCATCCTTGCCGGCGCGCAATTTGTCGTCAGCCCCTCGTTGAAAATCTCCACGATCGAGATTTGCCATCGCTATGCGATTCCTGTTTTCCCCGGGGCACTTACGCCCACCGAAGTGCTCACCGCTTGGGAGGCCGGTGCCGATGCCGTGAAGGTATTTCCTTGCGGGTCCATGGGCGGCGCGAAGTATCTGAAATCCTTGAAAGCGCCACTTCCGCAAATCGAACTGATTCCCACCGGCGGCGTTTCGCTTGCCACCGCGGCTGATTTTCTCGCTGCCGGAGCCTTTGCCCTGGGCGTGGGCGCCGATTTAATTGACAGTGATGCGGTTGGCCCGGAAAAGCTCGCTAACATCAGGGAAAACGCCAAGAAATACATGGAAGTCGTGCGGAAACACCAAGCCCATCATTGATTCAGCTTCTTCTGAGGTTTTCTGCCGCTAGCGTTTGCAGATTGAGTTTTTGCTGAACTTGGTCTTGTTGCAATCTTCAGGGCACAACACGTATTGTCATTCCGACCGGAGGGACGGCGCTCTTTGCCGTCCCGGAGCGGAGGAATCGCTCCTCAACTCAAACCTGCCGAAAATTCAGTGCATTTGGGAAATTAGAAATCAGCCTTCAGCGCTTCTTCGCGGGCGGATAGCGGAATTCCGCCAGCAGCGCGCGTGCCCCAGCGAACGAAGTGATCTTCCCATTCCGAACCTGCGCTTCCATTTGCGGCAGCTTGGCCGCGATATGCGGATCGTGGCGAAACGAAGTTTCCAGCTCGGAATAAATCATCTGGCGCATCGCAGCCAGAGCCTGTTCGCGGCGCATTTCTCCGCGTAGCCCCTTTTCCTTTTGAAATTGTTCGTGACGCAGCACGCATTGCCAGATTTCAGGAATTCCACTGCCTGTGACGGCGCTGCAGAGCATCACAGGCGGCGTCCATCCTCCCGCTCCCGGCGCAAACAGGTGCAAAGCGTTTTCGTATTCGGCCCGGGCGAGTTGCGCTCGCTCCAGTTGCGCTCCGTCAGCCTTGTTGATCGCCAGCGCAGCCACTAATTCCAGAATGCCCCGCTTGATTCCCTGCAGTTCATCGCCCGCGCCGGGCAGCAGCAGCAACAGCACAAAATCCGTCATTGAGCGTACGGTAATTTCCGATTGGCCCACGCCAACGGTTTCGATGATCACGTTGTTGAAGCCTGCCGCTTCGCAGAGGAGCATTGTTTCCCGCGTGCGTCCCGCAACGCCGCCTAGCGAGCCGCGCGAAGGCGTCGGCCGGATAAACGCGTTGGGCTCGACGGAAAGATTTTCCATCCGCGTTTTGTCGCCCAGGATGCTACCGCCCGTCACGGGGCTCGAAGGATCAACGCTGAGCACAGCAAGTTTCTCGCCGCGTTCGCGCACAATGTGCAATCCCAACTTGTCCAGGAAAGTGCTTTTGCCTACGCCGGGAACACCGGTGACGCCGACGCGCCGCGATTTGCCGGTATAGGGGAGAAGGGAATCAAGAATCCGCGCGGCAAGCACGTTGTCGGATGGCAGATCACTTTCAATTACCGTGATGGTCCGTGCGAGGGTGGTGCGGTCGCCGGAAAGTACCCCGGCGATGTATTGTTCAGCGGCCAGTCGGCGCGTCCGCACTCCGCTCCTCCAGCAACGCGTGCAGAATTTCCTGCGCGGAGAGCGGAATACGTGTTCCCGGTCCGAAGACGCCAGCGGCCCCAGCCTTGCGGAGTGCCTCGAAGTCCTGCGGGGGAATCACGCCGCCCACGACAACGAGGATATCCTGACGGCCGAGCCTCTTCAATTCCGCAATCACTTCGGGGACCAGAGTCATGTGGCCGCCCGCCAGGGTCGAAACGCCCAGCACGTGCACATCGTTCTCCACGGCCATGCGCGCCACTTCGGCGGGAGTCTGGAAGAGCGGGCCAAGGTCCACGTCGAAACCGAGGTCGGCAAACGCCGTGGCAATCACTTTGGCGCCGCGGTCGTGGCCGTCCTGCCCCATTTTAGCCACGAGAATACGCGGGCGGCGCCCTTCGGCCTGGGCAAAAGTTTCGGTGAGTTCGCGCGCCTTCGCGAATTCAGGATCCTGGTGGCTTTCCGCCGAATATACGCCGGAGATGGTGTGATGCACCGCCTGGTAGCGGCCAAACACTTTTTCAAGCGCCAGTGAAATCTCGCCCAGCGTGGCCCGTTTTCGGGCTGCTGCCACGGCAAGTTCCAACAGGTTGCCATTACCGGTCCTGGCGCATTCGGTGAGGGCAGCGAGCGCCGCATCCACATCCTTTTGGTTGCGAGCGGCGCGCAACTCGCGCAGACGTGCCAACTGTTTTTCGCGGACGGCGGCGTTGTCCACCACAAGCACGTCAATCGGTTTTTCGTCGGTAATCTGGTATTTGTTGACCCCCACAATCGTCTCGCGTCCGGAATCAATCCGTGCCTGGCGCCGCGCGGCCGCTTCTTCAATGCGCATTTTGGGGAGGCCGGTTTCGATGGCGCGCGTCATTCCTCCGAGTTTTTCCACTTCCTGAATCAGCGTCCAGGCCTTGCTGGCAAGCTGCGCCGTAAGCGATTCCACGTAATAGCTTCCGCCCCAGGGATCGACCTCGTGGCAAATGCCTGTCTCTTCCTGCAGATAGATTTGTGTGTTGCGCGCGATTCGCGCGGAAAAATCCGTCGGCAGCGCCAGCGCTTCGTCCAAAGCGTTGGTGTGCAACGATTGCGTGCCGCCCATCGCTGCTGCCATGGCCTCCACGGCCGTGCGGATCACGTTGTTGAAGACGTCCTGCGCCGTCAGGCTCCAGCCCGATGTTTGCGAGTGCGTGCGCAGCGCCATGGACCTCGGATTCTTCGGGTTAAACTGCTTCACGATTTTCGCCCACAGCAGGCGTGCCGCCCGCATCTTGGCGATTTCCATGAAGTGATTCATGCCGATGGCCCAGAAGAAACTCAACCTTGGCGCGAAACTGTCCACATCCAGGCCTGCGTGCAAGCCGGTGCGAAGATATTCGAGGCCGTCAGCCAGTGTGTAAGCCAATTCGATGTCGGCCGTCGCGCCCGCTTCCTGCATGTGATAGCCGGAAATCGAGATGCAATTGAATTTCGGCATGTTCGCCGAACAGTAGCGGAAAATGTCACCGATGATGTGCATCGA
This sequence comes from Candidatus Acidiferrales bacterium, assembly GCA_963702915.1. Classification (GTDB taxonomy): domain Bacteria; phylum Acidobacteriota; class Terriglobia; order Acidiferrales; family UBA7541; genus Acidiferrum. Next base: position 1,439,004 of record OY969770.1, on the reverse strand, counting down.
ATGTCCCGGCGGGTAGATGTACGTGTTGCGGACCATGAATTCTTTCAGGATGTCGTTTTGAATCGTGCCGGTGAGCTTCTGCGGGGGCACGCCCTGTTCTTCGGCGGCCACGATGTAAAACGCCATGATGGGGAGCACGGCGCCGTTCATGGTCATCGAGACGGACATCTGGTCCAGCGGGATTTTGTCGAAGAGAATCTTCATGTCCTCGACGCTATCAATCGCCACGCCAGCCTTGCCGACATCGCCTCGGACCCGCTCGTGGTCCGAGTCATAACCACGGTGCGTGGCCAGGTCAAAGGCAACGCTCAGGCCCTTTTGACCAGCGGCCAGATTGCGACGGTAAAACGCGTTGGAATCCTCCGCCGTGGAAAAGCCCGCGTACTGGCGGATCGTCCAGGGCTGCATCGCGTACATCGTGGCGTAAGGTCCGCGCAAAAATGGCGGCAGGCCGGCGGGATAATCCAGGTGCTCGATGCCGGCGAGGTCCGCGGCCGTGTACAGCGGTTTGACGGCAATCCCTTCAAGTGTCTTCCAGTCCTGGCGGCTCATGCGAGTGCCTCTTGCCAGCGGGAAAGCGTTTCGATCGCGTTCATTCCCATATAGACAAAGTCGCCTACTCCCGCTGCTTTCAGCGCTTCGATCTGGTCCTTTGGGTAGCCCGCAACGAGGACTGGCGCCTTCGTTATCGGACAAATGTCCTGTGCCAGAGCCAGATATTCGGCATCGGAACTGCACAGCACGACGAGGTCTGCGGGCTCCAGCGTGTCGGACGTCTTCACATCGAAGCCTGCGCAACCAAAAAAGTTCAGACAGAAATTCGCGCGCGCCATGCGCATCTTCACCTGGCCGCGCTGCAGCAGCAGCACGCGGGGCCGCTTGCCCGACTTTTCTACGCGCTGGCGAATCTCTTCGAACGGCTTGGCCATCCGCCACGACGCGCCAGGCAGCGCGGCGTCCGGTGGAAGCGTTTCGGTCAGGTCGGGATAATTGTTCACACCGACGAGCGTGCGCTTTCGGAATGCCACGGCCTTTTCTTTAGCCGCGCGGGAAACCGCAATGGCCGCATCGCGTCCGCCAAGATCGGACTCGTACACTTTCCAGGCCTCGGCGGCGATGGCTGCGGTCAGGGATTCAATGTAATACGAGCCGCCGCCCGGGTCGGAAACCTGGTCGAAGTGAGATTCCTCGCGCAGAATGCGCACCACGCTGTCCGCACGGTGCTGGGGGAATCGTGCCGGTTCCACGATCAAGTAATCGCAGCCGCCAAAGATGGCACTCATCGCCTCCGTGGTACAGCGCAGCAGATCTGCCGAGGGATCGTACAGGCTCTTGTTGGCGAACGAGCTGCGCGACCAGATGACCATCGGCTCCTTTGAAAGGCGCGCCCACAATTGCCGCGCCGCGCGCAGCTTGGCGATTTCAAAGAAATAGTTCCCGCCCACCGCAAATACAAAATGATTTCGCTTCCCGGCGGATTCCGCCAGCGCGTAGCCGATTTCCTGTACTGCCGTTGCTCCCTGCTCGTGCAGCGAATCTCCGCGCACCGCGTCCTTGGGAATATCGGCATCCTTCGCGACTTGCCATTGGCCCGTAAAGCGCGCTAATCCCGTCGTGCCCGGCAAATTCTCCCGCCGGTAATACGGCCGCACGGTAATGCCTTCGTCCGTGTGCCACACGAGCTTCTTGTCGTAGTCCGCGCCCTTCAAGTCGGCACGAATGGCCGCTTCCCATTCCGCTGTGCTTATATGCGGAAACTCTTCCCACATAACCTTCAGCCCTCCTGCACCACTTCCATCAGATAACCTAAGGCGGCGGCTTCAGTCGTCTTCGGGTGCACGAAGAAGACCGTGGTCCCTCGCGAACCTGGCCGCGGCGCCACATCAATGATATGAAAACCATTCTGCTTCAGGTAATCGAACGTTTTCTGAATATCCGCGACGCGCAGCGCGATGTGCGCAAAGCCGCCGCGCCCGCCGTTCTTCTCAATCTGCTTGCTTACCGGGGATTCTGCCGAAAGCGGCTCCAGCAACTGAATGAGGTTGTGGCCTTCGCCGATGCGCAGCAGGACTTCGCGAACCAGGTCCTTGCCGTGCATGTCTTCGCGGTGAATTTCCGTGAAGCCCATCAGTTTGTAGACGGCCACCTGTTTTTCCAGGTCCCCCTGTTTCACCGAAATGGCCACATGATCAATGAAAAGGAATCCCGGTACTTTCTGCAATGATGCTGTATCTACTCCCATTCCAGCACCACCTGTCCGCTCTTGACGCTGTCGCCGGCGTTCACTTTGACGCTTGCCACCTTGCCCGCTTGCGGCGCCGTAATTTCCGTCTCCATCTTCATGGCTTCCAGCACGAACAGGATGTCCCCGGGGAGGATGGACTGGCCCGGCCGCGCGTTGGACTTCACCACGATTCCGGAGACGGGGCTGCGGCATACCTTCTCTTCGTTTATTACGCCATCGCCATTGCCGCCCGCCGCCGCGCCTGCCGGAGCAGCCGCAATGATTGTCGCAGGGGATTGCACCGTAAACGTTGGCAAAACCGGAGGGGCCTCCGGCGCTACTTCCACATCCACTTCGTATGTTTTTCCGTCAATCGTAACCTTGAGTTTCATTTTTCACCCGGACTTATCGATTCCCTCGGACAATAGTGTGTGAGGCCATCATGGAAGCGCGTCCTTGCGCGGACCACGCATTTGAACTGGTAAGGCGAATCTGGCGAATGGTGGCCCGCTTGCCTAGGAACGCTGCGACCGCCGCGGAAATCGCCAGCACAATCTCCGGTGAAATTTCGTGCTTGGTCTCCGCGGGCGTTGCAGGCGGAACCGCTCGCGTCGCGGCTAACTGTGCTTCCAGCTTTTCAATGCGCTGGCGAAGTTCGGTAATCTCGTTCTTGAGAGCCGTTACTGTGCGAAATGCCATGGTTTTTCCCCTCGCAATCCTAGAGCGGGATCAGCCCGTGCTTTTTGGCGGGCCGCAGATCGCGCTTGGTGTGGAGAAATTCCAGCGCCTGGGCCAGCACCCGCCGCGTGTCTGCGGGCTCGATGATGTCGTCCACCAGGCGGCGCCCCGCGGCGACATAAGGCGTTGCAAAGGCTTCGCGGTACTTTTCGATCATTTCCTTGCGCTTGGCGGCTTTGTCTTTCGCGCCATCAATTTCCTTCTTGAACACAATTTCCGCCGCGCCTTCCGCGCCCATCACGGCCACTTCCGCCGTTGGCCATGCGTACACGCGGTCGGCGCCGAGATCTTTTGAACACATCGCCACATACGCGCCGCCGAACGCTTTGCGCAGGATAATCGTGACCTTGGGCACCGTTGCGGCCGAGTAGGCGAACAACACCTTCGCGCCATGGCGAATGATTCCGCCGTATTCCTGGTCCACGCCCGGCAAGAACCCCGGCACGTCCACAAAGGTCACCACGGGAATGTTGAAAGCATTGCAGAAACGCACGAAGCGTGCCGTTTTGTCGGACGCGTTGATGTCCAGCACGCCGGAGATCACTGAGGGCTGATTGGCAATCACGCCGATGGTGCGTCCCACGATTCGCGCGAAACCGATCACGACATTTGGAGCATAGCCTGCCTGCACTTCCAGGAAATCGCCCGCGTCCACGATATTCACGATCACTTCGCGGACGTCATAAGGCTGCTTGGGATCGACAGGCACAATTTCGTTCAGGTGGGGATTCGGGTCCACCCGGCCATCGCTCGGGACATCCGGTGGATCCTCCGCATTGTTGGAGGGCAAAAAGCTCAGCAACTTCTTGCAGATCAGCATCGCGTTCTTATCGTCTTCTGCGATGAAATGGATGACTCCAGAGCGCGTCATGTGCGAATCGGCGCCTCCCAGCGCCTCGGCGGTGACTTCTTCCCCAGTCACCTGCTTGATCACGTTTGGCCCGGTGATGAACATCTGCGCTTTGTGCGTCTGAATCACAAAATCGGTGAGTGCGGGCGAGTAGGCCGCGCCGCCAGCACAAGGGCCGCAAATCAGCGAAATTTGCGGCACCAGGCCGCTCAACACCACGTTTTCAAAGAACACGCGGCCGTAACCGGACAGGGAATCGATGCCCTCTTGCACGCGTGCGCCGCCTGAATCGTTGATGAAGATGAAGGGCGTGCCGGTCTTCAGGGACTGCTCCATCGTTGCCGCCACCTTCAGCGAATGCACTTCGCCCGCGGAACCTCCGGCAACGGTGAAATCCTGGCTGGCAAGATGCACGCGCCGTCCCAGTACGGTACCCGCTCCCGTGATCACACCGTCCGCCGGGAGCTCCTTGCCCTCCATGCCAAACAGCGTGGAGCGGTGCTCGGCGAACAATCCCGATTCCTGAAAGCTGTGCGGATCGCAAAGTTCGGCGATGCGTTCACGGGCCGAGAGCTTTCCTGACTTGTGTTGTTTTTCAATTCTCGCAGCGCCACCGCCTTCTTCAATCTTGGCGCGCCGCCGCCTTAGTTCTTCGATGCGTTGCTCCATTGTTTTCATACAGTAGGTTCCCTTATGCGGGCGAGATGGTCACTTGGTGCGTCTTGCCATCCAGCTTCACTTCATATTTGATTGTTTCTCGTACGGGTCCAGTGCCCGGTGCAGAGGCAGACGCCCCCGCTGGAGCGCACGGTGCATTGGGATCCTTCGCAACACTCTTGGGGCCTTGGGCACGAGTGGGAAAGAACTTCGGAGCCACTTTGGGGAACATCGCCCAGGTCAGCACGTCCTCATCGGATCCGTCACAGCCATCCACGGCGATGGCATTCGTGCGCAGTTGCTCCCACTCTGGCTTTAGCAGGTTTGCCGGGCGCTGCGTAATAGGCGGCTTCTTGGCCTGCTTCTCGCACAACTCGATCACGTGCCCGTCCCGCTCTCCCAGTGTCTTTCCGTAATAGCCCAGCATCAAGTCCGCGAATTCCGCGGTAATCACTTTGTACCTGCCCATCAATACGTTAAATACCGCTTGTGTGCCGACGATCTGGCTCGAAGGCGTCACTAGCGGCGGATACCCGGCGTCCTTACGAACGCGCGGAACCTCTTCCAGCACTTCCTGAAGCCGATCACCAGCGCCTTGCTGCCGCAATTGGCTTTCCATGTTGGATATCATGCCGCCGGGAATCTGGCTCTTAAAGATCTCCGTGTCCACGCCGATGATGTTGGACATGAATTCCTTGTAGCGCGGGAGAACCGTGGCAAAGTGATTGCGAATCTTGATCAGCCTTCCCATATCCAGCTTCGTATCGTAGCCCGTGTTTTCCAGCATTTCGACGAGGCTTTCCGTGGGATTGTGTCCGGGACCCAGGCTCATCGAGCTGATGGCCGTATCCACAACATCGGCGCCCGCCTCGATCGCCTTCATCAGCGAAACCATCGTGACGCCCGTCGTCGCATGTACGTGAACGTGAACGCGTACCTGTTCGCCCAGGGTTTCCTTGATGGCCTTGACGATGTCGTAGGCCGGCTGTGGCTTCAACAGTGCCGCCATGTCCTTGATGCACAGGGAATCGCAACCCAGATCCATCAATTCTCTTGCCATCTGGACATAGCCTTCCACGGTGTGCAGCGGGCTGATGGTGTAGCAGATTGTCCCTTGCGCGTGTTTGTTGGCCTTCTTCACGGCGGCAATGGCGCGCTTCACATTGCGCACATCATTTAGCGCATCGAACACGCGGAAAACGTCCATGCCGTTGTCCGCGGCTTTGGCCACGAATCGATCCACCACGCCGTCCTCATAGTGGCGGTAGCCCAGCAGGTTCTGCCCGCGCAGGAGCATCTGCAACCGGGAGTTCGGCAGGAGTTTCCGAAACCTCCGCAGGCGGTCCCAGGGATCTTCGTTCAGGAAGCGGATGCAGGCGTCGAAAGTGGCCCCGCCCCAACACTCCACGCTCCAGTATCCGGCCTCGTCAATGTCCTCGCAGGCCGGGACCATGTCTTCCATGGCCATGCGTGTAGCAATAAGACTCTGGTGAGCATCTCGCAGAACCAGTTCTGTAACCCCAATAGTCTTTGACATCGCAGTTCCTTTGGCAGGGTCCAACTCGGAGCGAAAGGGGGAGCCTAGCGTTTGCCAGTGATCGCGTCTGACTGGTACTTCGAAAGACCATTATAACATTGGCATCGGGGCTCCGATGGCAAAATCCAGCTCTAGGACAGCAAAGTGAGCAGGAAGAGTATCTGACCCAGAGTGAAACCTCTACCCGTCTCCCTAACTTATTGGATGTCCGTCAGATACGAATATATCCACCAAAATTATGAATCAGGCTTATCGAAAATTGTCATTTTTCGATTTTGCACTCATGCGGGAGGCGGCTTCAGGGAAGCTTGAGTTCCCCTCCCCGCGGTGCTTTAAGCCTCCTTATTTGATGTACACTCAGACTTCCGGTGTGCTCCAACGCCGGACTCGCTCCACACGTTGGCAATGACGAAAGCGACCGGCTCGCTGATCGGGTTTGCCGAATTCCCAGGGAGATAAAATCGTGAATCCACGCAGAGTTTGCCACCTGATTTTCTGTCTTGGTGTTTCCCTTGTTTTCTTAGCGTTTTGTCTCACGCCAGTTGGTTCGGCGCAAACTGCGCCTTCCAAGACTGCTCCACCGCTGCTGCTGGGCACGGCGTGGTACCCCGAACAGTGGCCGGAATCGCGCTGGGACGCCGATCTGGCGCTCATGCAAAAGGCCGGCGTTCACTTTGTCCGTGTCGGCGAATTTGCATGGAGCCGCATGGAACCCGAGGAAGGGCACTACGATCTGGATTGGCTGGACCGTGCCGTCGCTGCTGCCGCTAAGCATGACATTTACACCGTGCTTGGCACACCCACGGCTGCCCCGCCCGCGTGGCTGACGCAGAAATATCCGGAAACATTGCGCACGCGCGAAGACGGACGCAAGGACGAGCATGGCAATCGCCAGCAATTTAACTGGGCCAATCCGAAATATCGTGAGATGGCGCGAAAAATCGCGGAGCAGATGGCCAAGCGCTTTGGCCACAATCCGAATGTCCTGGGCTGGCAAATTGACAATGAATATGCGGCCACGTCCTTTGACCCGGAGACCCGGGCACAATTTCAACAATGGCTGAAGGCGCGCTACGGCACCCTGGACAACCTGAATGCGCGCTGGACGACTGCCTATTGGAGCCAGAACTACTTCGCTTGGGATCAGATTCCGATTGAGGTGAACTATGGGAATCCCGGCTTACTTCTGAGCTGGATGCGCTTTGTGAGTGACACCTGGCGCAGCTATCAGAAAAATCAGACCGAGGTGATTCGTGCCAATTCCGATGCGCGGCAGTTCATTACCACCAACACAATGGGTTGGTTCGATGGTTTCGACCACTACACGGTCGAGCAGGACCTCGATCTGGCCGCATGGGATAACTATGTAGGGCAAGGCCACCTGAACCCCGTTTCCAATGGTGCGGCGAACGATTTGACCCGCGGCTTTAAGCAGAAGAACTTCTGGGTCATGGAAACACAGCCAGGCTTTGTGAATTGGGCGGACATCAACAACTCGCTCGACAAGGGCGAAGTCCGCGCCATGGCCTGGCTCGATGTTGGCCATGGCGCCGACGCCGTCAGCTACTGGCAGTGGCGCAGCGCGCTGAACGGCCAGGAGGAGTATCACGGCACGCTTGTCGGAGCCGATGGAACGCCGGTTCCCTTGTATTCGGAGGTGTCACAGATCGGGCAGGAATTCGCCAAGGCGGGGCCGGTGCTTGCCGGCACATCACCCAAGTCGCAAATCGCGATTCTCCATTCCTACGACAGCCGCTGGGCCATTCAGTGGCAAAGGCACAACAACAAATATGATCCTGTCGAAGAGATCATCAGCTATTACCAGCCGCTGCACGCCATCGCGCAATCCATTGACATCGTTCCGCCGACCGCGTCGCTTAGTCAGTACAAGCTTGTTATCGCTTCCGGCTTGAATGTGCTTTCCGATGCGGCCGCGAAAAACTTGATCGCGTATGTGCGGGATGGCGGGCACCTCGTGCTGGGCCAGCGCACGGCGATGAAAGACGATGACAACGCTCTGCAGCTAGAGCGGCAACCGGGCCCCCTTGGGGCGCTGTTGGGCGGGCGCGTCGAACAATACTATGCGTTGACCGATCCAGTGCCCGTCGAAGGAAAGTGGGGCAGCGGCACATCTTCGTTGTGGGCCGAACTGCTCAGCACAAAAGAACCGGACACGTCCGTGCTTTTATGGTACGGCAAAAGCAATGGCTGGCTCGACGGCCAGGCTGCGGCGATCACACGAAAAGTGGGCAAGGGGCGTATTACGTATATTGGGGCGTGGCTCGACAAGCCAACGATGGAGCGCGCCGCGAAGTGGATGGCGGAAGATAGCGCGATCGAGACCCCCTTACCCAATGTGCCTGCGGGCGTAGAAGTTTATCCGCGATATGGCAAGCATGGCGTGGTGTACATCCTGATTAATTTCGCCAAGCAATCCCAAACGGTGACACTGCCAGCGGCCTTGAACGATGTGCTGCAAGGTGGCGTTAAACAATCCGTCGAACTGCCGACGTACGGCGTCGCGGTGTTTTCCACAGTCCAATAAACTCATCCTGGCGCTCTTCGATATTCCTTCGCCATCCGGCGAGCTTTTGAGCGTGTTGCTCATTCCGGTGTCTCGTAGTAGTGTCCCCGAATGGCCAAGAAGCCGCTGAACCGCAAAAAGGGGGTCCGAACTGCCATGTCAGCCGAACACGAAGAGAAAAACGCCGCCAACGGCGAGTTGCGCGAGGGCGCCAATGTGGACAAGATTCGCGACATTTTGTTTGGGTCCAACATGCGCGAGTATGAGAAGCGTTTCGCGCGTCTGGAAGAGCGCCTGACCAAATCTTCCGATGCCCTGCGCGAAGACCTGAGGAAGCGCTTCGACACCCTGGAATCGTTTGTGCGGGAGGAGATGGAATCTCTGAGCCAGCGATTGAAGGCCGAGAAGTCGGAACGCTCGGAGAGCTTAAAGGAACTCACGCGGGAATCACGCGACGCCTCGAAGGCGTTGGAAAAGAAGCTATCAGAGGTGGAAGACCAGCTGAATACTGCCCAGGCGGATCTCCGCTCGCGAATCCTGGAACAGTCCAAAACGTTGAGCAACCAGATTCAGAAGTCGAAAGAAGAGATGGAGTCCGCGCTGGAACACGAAGCGGAAACCTTGCGCACAGACAAGACGGATCGTGCCATGCTCGCCGATCTCTTCACTGAGCTTTCTCTCCGCCTGAAAGATGAACTGGAGCTGCCGGAGACATAGGCGCAAATAAATAACGTTGCGGGCATCGTCCCTGCGGGCCCGCTATTTCTTTCTGCACGTTAAAGGACCATGGCTGATTCGCCCGCTACCCGACGCGCTCTCGATCCCTCGGAGCAAGCCTCCGCGAACGGAAGCGGTCCGCTCGAAGAGTTGCGTCACCTGATACTGGCGCCGGAGCAGGAAGCCCTCGACCGGCTGCACCAGCGCGTTACTGATCCCGAAGCGCGGACGGAAGATGTGAGCAGCGTTGTCGCGGAAGCCATTCAACTGCGTCGCCAGCAAGGTGGCGACGAAGCGCTCAGCGACGCTCTGACTCCGACGATCGAGACTGCACTGCGCGAATCAGTGCGTAATGATCCCGCTACACTGGCCGACGCGTTGTTTCCGGTGATGGGACCGGCCATCCGCAAATCCATTCTGGAGACGCTCCGGTCGTTCCTGGATTCGTTCAACGAAATCATGGATCAGAGCCTGTCCTGGCAGGGGCTGAAGTGGCGCCTTCAAGCGTTGCGCACGGGCCGCTCGTTCACGGAAGTGCTTCTGCTGCACAGCCTGGTCTTCCGTGTCGAGCAGGTTTTCCTCATCCACAAAAGAACGGGCCTGCCGCTGGGCCACGCAGTTGCCCCCGCCGTGGCCACGCAAGACCCCAGCCTCGTTTCCGGGATGCTTTCCGCGATTCAGGATTTTGTGCGCGATTCTTTCCACACAGCAGAAGGCCAGGGATTAGGGCGAATGAATGTTGGCGAGTTGGACGTGTGGGTAGAGCAAGGCCCGCAAGCCATTGTCGCGGCGGTGATTCGCGGAGTTGCTCCGCACGCGCTACGCGATCGGCTTGCCGAAACGCTGGAAAGTATTCATCGTCTGTATGCCATGCAACTGGAGCGCTTCGATGGCAACACCGCGCCCTTTGCCACCATTGACGCCGATCTGACGCGCTGCCTCGAGTTTCGCTACAAGGAATCGCGCCCACGCCGGGGCCGAGGCTACGTGTGGGCCGCGGCGACCATTCTGATGCTGCTCCTCTGCGGTTGGGCGGGGCGGCGCTGGTGGGAATATCATCGCTGGAGCCAACTTGTTTCCACCTTGCGCGAGCAGCCCGGAATGGTGATTACTTCGTTTGAGCGGGAGAACGGGCGCTTCGTGATCCGCGGGCTGCGCGATCCGCTGGCAGTTGACCCGGGCCAATTTGTTAAAAGCGCGGGGCTCGCTCCAAGGCGCGGGGAATTTCATTGGGGCGCTTATTACGCGCTGGACGATGCCATCTTGCAGCAGCGCGCCATCGCACAACTTACGCCTCCCCCAGGGGTCACGATTGCGGTCGAAAATGGCACACTTCGTTCGCAGGGCCATGCTTCGGCGGCTTGGGCTTCAGATTTGGCGCGACGGGCGCTGCTTATGCCGGGAATCCGCGCCGTGGATCTCTCTGGGCTACAGCTGAATGAGCGGGCCGCGTTCGATCAGACGAAGACTGACGTACAGGGTTTGGTGGTTACGTTTCCCATCGCGAGCGCGACGCTGGTGCCTTCCCAAATGGCGGCGCTGCGCGCAATTGTTCCCCGTCTGGAGTCACTCTTTGAGAATGCCGCCGCTCTTCAGAGGCCCGTGACACTCGAAGTCATCGGGCATTGCGATAGCACGGGGGCGGAAACGACGAATGAGTCGTTGAGCCAGAGGAGAGCCGATCGTATCGCATGGCAACTCAGCCAGTGGGACGTGTCCGAAACGCACCTTCGCGCCAGGGGCGTTGCCACGAACGAGCCTGTGCGCAAGGAAGACTCCGAGGAGAATCGCCAGTACAACCGTAGCGTCACCTTCCGCGTCTCTTCACCGGGGGCAAACTGACCTCCGCCATGTTACAGAAGAAAATTTGCATGCTTGGCTCGTTCGCCGTAGGCAAGACGAGCCTGGTGCGCCGCTACGTGGAGAGCATTTACTCGGACACGTATCACACAACAGTTGGTGTGAAGATAAGCAAGAAAGTGGTGCAGGTGAAAGGCAGCGAAGTGAATCTGGTGCTGTGGGACCTGTATGGAGAGGACGATTTTCAGAAGATGCATTGGAATCATCTGCAGGGAGCGTTTGGCTATTTACTGGTCGGCGACGGAACGCGGCATGCCACGCTGGATAGGGCGATTGCCCTGGAGCAAAAGGCCCGTTCGGAAGTGGGAGAGTTGCCCTTCGTATTTGTCGTCAATAAGTGCGATCTGGTGAATGATTGGCAGCTCGATCCCGCGCTAGAAATGCAACTTACGGCCCAAAAATGGAGCATCCTCCGCACCAGCGCTAAAACGGGCGAAGGCGTTGAAGAGGCGTTTTCAGAACTCACGGGAAAGATGCTTGGGTGATCATGGCGTCTCCGCTCCAGGCATTTTTTCGAGAGCTCGGTTATGCCTTGCTGGAGCACCGGGGGGAAGGGATCTTCGCTCTGTTAAGCGATCCTCCCGAATGGTTCAGTGAGTTGTGGGGCGCAGCGCAGTGCGGTGAGTCGAATATTCCGCTCGCGGGGAAATCGCCATTCCTGGAAAATTTTTTGGCCGAAGCGCAAAGCTTCTGGGGATCGCCGCAAACTGGCGAATGCCGGTCGGAGGTCTGGATCGAGAGCACTTCGGCGGGGCGCGAGATTCCACTACAGGCAACCGCTCTCCACGCAGATGGAAAGCAACTGTTGGCGCTGCGCAGCCCTGATCGTGAGTATGGCGAGCAGGTACAGGTATTGCAGACGGCCCGCAACGTCTTGCTGGACCACGAAAAACTACAGCGCGAAATCCAGAAAAAGGAAATCCTGCTGCATTGCATTATTCATGACCTTTCCCAGCCGCTCAGCGCCATGCGTGGCTCGTTCGATTGCCTGGCTGCCGAGGCCACCAGCGAGCAGGGGCAGAAGTTCATCGCTCTGGGAAAGTTGGCGACGCAGCAGCAGGAGTCCATGATCCGCCAGATTCTGCAGGTGTTTGCCGCGGATTTGCAGTCCACCATGGAAGTGGAACAGGCCACAAATCATGCGCCTGACCTGCTGGCCTGCGCGCAAGAAGCGATCACGGCACTTTCCCCGGCCTTTGAAGCCAAGCGCGTCAACCTGAGTCTGGATCAGCAATTCGATCAGCAGGCATCCTGGCATGTGCAGGGAGAAGAGAGCCGTTTGCGCCGCGTGTTTACGAATTTGTTGGAGAACGCGCTGCGCTATTCTTCGCCAGGCGGCAACGTCACCGTGGGTTTGCAAGTGGATGGCGAATTTCGCAAGGCGTATGTGGATGATGAAGGCCCCGGTCTTCCTCCGGATATGCGTCCCGCGCAGATGTTTGGCCTTTTTTCGAAAGGGAAGGAGAGCGGCGGGAAGGCGGGGCTTGGCTTATACTTTTGCCGAACGACGGTGGAGCGCTGGGGCGGATCGATTAATTGCACGTCGTTGCCGGACATCGGCTCGCGTTTCTGGTTTCGCTTGCCGAAGGCCGCAGCCCCCGCGGACCGTGCCGCGCCCATCCAAACACTCCCCTCCGCCGTCCCTGTTGGTAAGCCTTCCGTGGCGGGGAGGCGCGCCATGCGTATCCTGTTTGCCGATGATCAGGAAGACATTCGGACGCTCACCAAATATCAACTGGAGCGCAGCGGCCATCACGTTCGTGCCGTGGCCAACGGCCGGGAAGCGTTGAGCGCGCTCCTGCGTGAGCATTTCGACGCGGTGCTTCTCGATGAAGAGATGCCCGTGCTGGGCGGTGTTGCGACAGCCCATGCGATTCGGGAAAACGAGGGGTGCGCCGGCAGCCGCTCCTATCTGATTGCGTTGACAGGCAACAACACCGATGAGGATGTGGTGCGTCTTCGAGCAGTGGGGTTTGATGCCGTGTTGGGCAAGCCGTTCCGGCTGGAAGGGCTCACGGACATTCTTGATGTTGTTGGTGAAAATCGACCGATTGCGTCCGCGCCCGAAAAGCCAATTGCAACGGCTTCCGCGGGCATCGACGATCTGCTAGGAAGAATCGGCGGCGACAAAAAGCTGCTCAATCAGATGATCAGGACATTTCTGCGCGACACTCCCAAGCGCATCGTTTCCTTGCAGAGAGCGCTGCAACGCGATGACGCGGCCGAAGTTGCCATGCTGGCTCATGCCCTGAAAGGTTCAGCCGGCATTTTTCTTGCGCAACAGGCTTACGACTGGGCACAGGAACTCGAAGCACTGGGCCGCAAGCCCGAATTGAGTGGCGCCAAGCCGGTGTTCGCGGCGCTGAAGGAAGAGATTGCGAAGCTGGAAGAAAACCTGAGAGGATACGCAAAGCAAACTCAGGGCGAACAGCGTAGCAGTGTTCGCAAAAAGCAGAAGCGGTCGCCAGAGAAACAAAAGAACTAGAAGCCATCTCATAAACGGCGTCCGGGAGGGCACGGCTTCAGCCGTGCCGAAAAGCTCCGGAAATTCAGGGGTTTTAACCCCTGAGGTACACTTGCTCGTCGCTGGAAGTTTTTATGAGATAGCTTCTGGTCAAATTGGCCTATGGAAGATTCTTTAGTACCGCGAACCGGAGCCTCCCGATGCCGCACATTCTCGTAGCAGATGACGATGCCACCACACGCCAGATGGTCCGTGGCATCCTGAAAAAACACGGCTACACCGTGAGCACCGCTTCCGATGGTGTTTCGGCGCTGCGCGCCATCCGCAGAAAGAGATTTGATCTGGTGTTGCTGGACATTTGGATGCCCAAGATGACAGGACTTGGCCTGCTGGGCAGCCTGACCGGCGAACCGCACCTCCCGAAGATCGTGGTCATGACTTCAGACAAAACGCCGGAGACGCTGCTGAATTCGTTGCGTGGCCGCGTGTACCAGTTCCTGTGCAAGCCCTTCGACGCTGACACCTTGCACATGGTGGTTGAAAATGCGCTCTCGACTCATCCCGCCACGCCTGCGATCGAAGTTCTCTCCGCCAAGCCGCACTGGGTGGAACTCCTGGTGCCCTGCGAACGCTCGGTCGTCAGCCGCGTGCAGAGTTTCCTGAATCTGCTGGAAACCGACCTGCCTCCGGACGTTATGGAAAAAGTTGGCTACGCCTTCCGCGAGCTGCTCAACAACGCCATTGAGTGGGGCGGTCATCTGGACCCAAACCAGAAGGTGCGCATCTCCTATATCCGCACTAGCAAGATGCTGATGTACCGCCTGGACGATCCCGGCCCCGGCTTCAAACTCGAGGAAATCAAGCATGCGGCCATCAACAATCCCGAAGATGACCCGCTGGCCCACGCGCACGCGCGCGAAGAAAAGGGATTGCGCCCCGGCGGCTTGGGGCTGCTGCTGACCAAACAGATGGTGGATGAACTGGTTTACAACGAGGCGCGCAACGAAGTCGTGCTAATCAAATATCTCTGACAGTTCGCTGAAAACCAGCGGCGCAGCTCTCTTCCTCAACGCCCGCGTGAACCACCTATGGAATAGGTAAGACTCACGAGCGCGCGCAAATTGCCTTGGCCTACCAAAGTTGCCGTCGGGTCGAAATACTGCGTGTGCAAATAATCAGCGCCAATGCGCATCGCAAGCGAAGGCCAAGTGTGGATCTCCACACCACCTCCGCCGGCCCACGCGAACTCATTGGCATAGCCCCGGATTTCTCCTCCGCTGGGAACGGGGGTAGCGCCCGTGACGCGCGCGCCACCGACGAGGGCCTCGACGTACGTCGAGAGGTGACGGCCCGTGGTTGGGTGATAAACCGGCCCCACAAGATAGCTGAGGATGTCGCTGTGGTGCCCCGAACTGAAAACATCTCCGGCGCGCGCATAACCGACGTCGCCGCGCACAGCAAAGCGCCGCCTAATGCCGACGGTCAAGCCAGCATCGGCCCCATTCATGGGCACGCTTCCTGCCGAGGGCACCTGTTGACCGATGTATTCAAAGCCGAGGCTGGCTTCGATTACCGGGCCGATCCCGGTCTGGATCGGCCCTTGCGCGCGGGCGCCCGCGGCCGCGAAGAACATGCTTCCCAAAATCATCAGCGACGCCGCCAGCTTTATAAGGTTCTTCATGTTTGTTGCATTCCCCTTGAAGCGGCTGAATTGGTTTGGGAGGTGTCCCCGCCCGTTCCGAACTGCTGGCAGATACGGGTAGGGCAGGCCGGTTGTTCACCGGGAGGCTGGGACTGTGCCTCCGTCGCACAAAAGATACGGAGGTGGTAGGGTGGTGTCTACGGTACGAAAGAGCAGCCCCGGCCGCGCTAAAGTGCAACCCGAAGTACAGGTGCAGGCTCCCTGTTCAAGA
This sequence comes from Candidatus Acidiferrales bacterium, assembly GCA_963702915.1. Lineage (GTDB taxonomy): Bacteria > Acidobacteriota > Terriglobia > Acidiferrales > UBA7541 > Acidiferrum. Next base: position 1,423,520 of record OY969770.1, on the reverse strand, counting down.
TGCTTGCTGATTTCGTCTGGATTGGCGTGGCGTTTCAGGGCTCCGCGCCGTGGTATCGGACCGACGGTGAATCGCGCATCATGATCTCCAAGGCGCTGAGTCTTCTGGACCGGCTTTCGGGCTGTGCCAGCCACGCGCTGTACGCCCTCGTCGCCGCGCTGAAGTGTGCGCAAGACCTCGGAGTGGAAGCTATCCGCGCCTGACCTCTATACTGACAGCTATGCTTGCATCGGGGGCGAAAGGGGTCAGGTGACCTTCCCGGCCTTCAAAGCCGGCGATTCGGCCCCGCCAAATTCCTATCAGTTTGAGAGTGGGGAACGTCCCGTCTGTCCCCGGGTTTCCCAGGGATTCTCTCACCGGATAAGTAGACCAGGAGACCCTTTGCATGAAACCTGCCTTGACTTTATTTTTCCTTGCCTTTTCTTTGCCAAACGCGGCAGCTCAAGTCGGGCCTGTCCCCGGCACTCAACCCGTCAAGCCCGTCTTTGACAAATCAGACCTGGTCTGTATGTGTACGGCCCAATCGACCAATAGGGAGGTTCAGGGTGGTCTTGAGGATTCGGCAAGAAGACCGATGGCGAGGATCACCACGACGACGATGTTTGCAGTTGCAATCGCGTACAAGGAAAATCAACCCGTTACTCAGCAGTTTGCACTTCGCTCGGTCTACGACAGTCCGCTCCCGCCACCCCCAGAGGGCTTCTTCAAGAAAGGGCAGCCATTTTTGCTGTTCCTGGTTTCGGCTGGCCCCGGCGTGTACGAAACCGGTGACCGATTCCTCGGTATGTCTCCTTTCAGCATCATTCCTGCTGGGCCAACCGCCGGCGGGTTTTCCGGGCTGGAAATGACCTTAGCACAGATCGTCGCCCAATCAGATCGCCAAGACAAACTAAGGGCGCTTCGGTTACTGCAAGGCTTCGACGCTGTCTCCCAACAAACTAGAGCCTTGATGCGGAGAATCGCCGACTCGGACGATTTCGAGATGGCCCTGACGGCCTGGGCCATACTCCTCAAAACCAAGACCCCAGATGTAGTTGCGGGGCTGTCCGCCTATCTGAGTTCGCACCCAAAAGCAACTGAACCGACGTTGGCGCTCAAAGGCGTTGAAGACGGCTTGTCCGCGATCCGAGATGAACGTGCCCTCGGAACGCTGGAGCAACTTGCTAGCTCGAAGCATTTCGAAATCCGAACCGGCGCTCTCTACGCGCTGCGCGGAATAAAAGATCCCAAAAGCGTCCCGACGTTGGTTCAGAGCCTTGATGATGAAAAGCCGGACCTGCAGTATCTTGCCTTAATTACCCCTGCGGAAACTCTGAAAAAGTACGAGGGCGACTATGCGCCGAGCATGTACCTCTTCGATAAAAGGCCTCAGTACTATATCGGGCTTTGGAAACAGTGGTGGGCCGATGAGGGCAGCAAACTCTACCCACCCGCTCCTCCGGACTGAGAAGGTGAGGTGAACACGTAAGGAAGCCAAGACTCCGGCCGTGGGCGGATGGCCGATAGACAGTGCACGAACTCAACCTCGACGCAACCGTTGTGGTACCAAGGCAACCCAGGCAGCCTTCATGATCTCCCAGCGCCAACTTTTGGCCTGGGCTAGTTTGCGTCACAGTTCATATTCAAGACCGCTCAGGAAAACCGCCGAACCAGGTGTGGCTTTCCATATGCGTGATGTAATCCATGATTTCTTGTTTCTGGACAACATTCCCAAGTGTCAACATTCATCGTGAGGGGAAGCCCTTTTACCGATAACCTGCTCAGCAGATTTCACGGGTCTAAGGTTTATTTCCAACGTGGCCTACTTCCCCTCAGCGATCTTGATCTGGATTACGAGCTAAAGGCGCGTCGTGCCTTCAACCCAAAACCGAGAACAAAGAAAAGTCCACTAAGCAGCCCGACCAGCGGCCAATAGCTTGCCGTCTTGGGCAGCTCTGCAGGGGCCGGGTCCGCCGGAGCTGGCGTAGGAGCTGGGTCTGCGGCCGGTTGCGGATCCGCAGCGGTTGTATTTGCGGAATCATCGTACGGCACAACGACAACGAGGAGAGCAATATTGGGATCGACTTCTGGCATTTCCCCCGTCCTGGTAATTTCCTTTGTAACTATTTCTTCAGGAACTTCCGTGACGGCCGTGGCCGTGACTTTCATGCCTGGCTGCAGGGCAAATGCGTCCGTCGGTTGCCCGTCGACCGTGAATTTGGTGCCGCGCGGAATCTTAAACTCTTGATTCTTGCCGTTTTCCAAGGTCAGGATAACCGACAGGGGGGGATTGACGTGCCATACGGTGCCGGTCACGCTTTTGATCGTGGTGATGACTCCTGGCGTCGCCGTCGTAACCGTGGTCCGTTCAATTGTCATTCCGGGTTGCAGGTCGTAAACCGAAAGCTGCTGCCCACCAACATTGACTCTCACGTCGTCTGGGACGTTGGGGAAATCCCTGATTCTCCCATCGTCGCCCTTGATGACGACGTCGTTCCCGGAAACGTAAACCACTGTGCCGCGTCGTACGTTGACCGACTGGTATGACGGACCATTACTTACCTCTGTCTGAGTTTGTACCTGCGCATTCGCGCCGAGAGCGAGGGCCGTGCAGACAAGGCCTGCGCTTAGCAAATTGCGAAGGATTGTTCCTGTGAATACTGATTTCATCTTTCATTCTCCTGTTCGGTTTTGTTGTGAAAATCAAATTCTTGCCTTATGGCATGATCATTTTGAAATCACCCTCGGTTGTAATGCACTGCGGGGACCAATTTGTAAGCTGCTGAAAACATTTGAGAATTGGGATCACATGGGGTTTGATTCCTTCGTGAATTAGCGGATTTCGTGAAAAATGGCTCGAAAGAACCGCTACTTCGCGAACTGTCGCGAATTCGCGAAAAAATCGCGAATATGTGGTTTGTTTATCGGATTGTTTTCAAGAGCTTGGAATTGGCATCCGTCTTGCTAACCAGGTGTGGGCCGAGGAGCAACGTCACTGGCGTAATGAAAACTCACGATCCGATCTACAGCATCAGGGTCAAAAAAAGATGACGGTCAATCGCGAACCAGAATTGCCGGCAAAGACAGGAGTCACCACGAGCGGTGCTCCCACCTGGACTTACGTGTTAGACGATGCTGCCCTGGTGGAAGGCCGCATGGCGCCGGTCTATCCGCTGGGAGTGAATGTCGTTCTGGCGCGCGTGGACGGCGCGGTCTATGCCGTTTCAGGCAAGTGCGCGCATATGGCCTGCCCGCTCTTCTCGGGGAGGCTCGAGGGCCACACAATCACCTGCGGATGTCATGACTGGCGTTTCGATGTCCGATCAGGCAAGTTTCTCGATGCGCCGGAACTTGGCATCAGCGTATATCCCATAAAACTCGAGGCGGGCAAGTTGTTCGTTAGACTCGGTTGAAAGGAAATAGCATGAAAAAAGTCAGCATGTATACTCTTTCCACTTGTCCCTGGTGCATGAAGACCAAGAAGTATTTCACCGACCACCACGTTCCATTCACTTACGTCGACTACGATCTGGCCGACGAAGCGACCCAGGCTAAGATAGTGAAGGAGCTCGATGCCGCCGGGGCCACCGGCTTCCCGTTTGTCAAGATCGGCGACGAGATCATCTCCGGCTATCAGCCGCAACGCTTTGCGAGCGCGTTGAAGTCGTAAGGCGGTGTTGCATGGCTACGGAAGCAAGGAAAAACGCGCTTCACTATTTTTTCGACGGGGTAGTCAGTCCGTTGGGTTTCAAGTTCACGCCTGATGTCGCGTTGAAGGATTTTCTGCTCGAACAAGAGGTGAAACTGGAGGCCAAGCACGGAATCCCATTCTGCCCCTGCCAGCCGATCCGCAACGACCGCGCGCGCGACATGAAGATAGTCTGCCCATGCATTCCTTACCACCGGGAATATTTTGATGTTCTAAAGCGCTGTTGGTGCGGCCTTTTCGTCCATCAGGATGTCACGGACCCGGATAGCCTTCCTCAATTGTCGCCAAAGGACGTGGGCCTTGAGCAATAATTTCATCCGCGCAATCCGCGTTGGCGAAATCGCGCCCGGCGGGATGAAAACTGTCGAGCTCAACGGACAGGAGATCGTCATCTGCAATTGCGCCGGAACTTTCTACGCCATTCAGCGGCGCTGTGGGCACATGAACGCGCCGTTGGACATGGGCACACTCGACGGCACTTACGTCACCTGCGGCATGCACTGCGCCCAGTTTGACGTCACCACCGGACATGCCCTATCCGGCCCGGTTCCAGGGGACCTGGGCAACGAGACCCTTCCGCCCAGAGTGGCCGCGATGCTGCAGAATGTCGGCATGCAGATGCAGCACGTCCGCACAGAATCCATCCGAGCTTATGAGACGAAAGTCGAGGACGGCTGGGTCCACGTCGCGCCCTAATTCGCTGGTGAAAGCCTGAAGTCGAGGGCCAGTACACGTGGGAGCGCGGCGGGCGCCGCAGCCAGGCTGGGTCTTCCACCCTCCACTCTGGAATCGAAGATCGGCTCGATGAACATCAACAAGTACCGCTTCAAGGCCTTCTAGAAGAAGTCACAATGTCTTACGAATTCGCGAGGAGTCTGCTAACACTGAGTTCCCGAGATTTCTTAGGATTTAATTTTAGGAGGGCTCTAATCCACCGATTCTAATGGAATGGCGGAGAGGGTGGGATTCGAACCCACGGTACGGTTCCCCGTACGCTCGCTTTCGAGGCGAGTACTTTCAACCACTCAGTCACCTCTCCGCAGTGGTCGGTGATCGTATTTTAGCAGACCCCACGCGGCGCTGGCTATGGAGACAGGAATGGAATTCATCCCAAAATCAATAGGCGGGTTTCGGAAGCAGTGGCATAAACGGGGAGGCGGAAACTAGCGGCGAGAGGCGAAGAAATCTTGCAGGAGGGAAGTGGAGTCTTCGGCGAGGAGGCCGCTGGTGACTTCCACCTGGTGATTCAGCTTGGGGCTTGTGAGCAGCTCGAAGCAGGAGCGGAAAGCGCCGCCCTTGGGGTCGTCAGCAGCATAGACGAGGCGAGGTACACGCGCCTGGACAATCGCACCAGCGCACATGGCGCAGGGCTCGAGCGTGACGTACAAAACGGTTCCGGAGAGGCGGTAGTTGCCCAGAAGCCGCGCGGCTTCACGAAGCACGACGATTTCAGCGTGAGCCGTGGGGTCATTATCGCGAATGGTGCGATTGCCGGAGCGCGCCAGAACCGCATCGTTTTGCACGAGCACGGCCCCGATGGGGACTTCGCCGGCGGCGGCAGAAGCGCGGGCTTCGTCGAGAGCAAGCTGCAGAAAGTGAAGGTCGTCGGCCATGCAAGGAATGTCGAAAAAAGCTTAACACACAGGACGCCGAGCGAGTGGGGCCGCTGGGAGGGGTAACACCTCTCGATGACAGGGGAAGCACCGGACCGTGGCGAGTATCCTTGACAAGAGGGGCGCATGCGAAAGAGACTGAAAGCATGAAAGAACTCGTCTCACGCATTTTTCAGGCGGATTTTCTGAAGGGCATGGGTGTCACTTTCCGGACCCAAAACCCGAAAAATATCTATACGGAGCAATACCCGCTGGAACGGCCCATGGTGGCGGAGCGCTTTCGCGGGGCGCCGCGGCTCAACAAGCACCCGGAGACGGGGGAAACGCTGTGCATCGGGTGCAACCTGTGCGCGCTGGCCTGCCCGGAGAATTTGATCGTTGTTGGCTGGGAACGCGATGATGCCACACGCCGCAAAGTGCTGACGACGTTTACGTATGACACTTCGCGCTGCATGTTCTGCGGGTTGTGCGAGGATGCCTGCCCCACGGATGCGCTGGAATTGACGCAGGATTTTGAGATGGCCTACTACAGCCGGGAAGGCGCGATTTGGGACCGGCATCTGCTCGAAGAAGGTCCGACGCCGGCGCGGTACACTCGATAAAAACTCCATGGAAATCCGACGAGATCCCATCACACAAAGCTGGGTCGTATGCGGACAGCGCGAGCAGTTGGAAAGGACGGAGGGGCGATGTCCCTTCGATCCGGGAGTGGTGGAAAGCACCAAGGCGATTTTGACGTGGCCGGCGGAGGGCGTGTGGCAGGGGCGCGTGATCCCACATCCGGAGGCGCTGTACCGCGTGGAAAATGATCCGGGCCGGGCGGCCGAAGGGATCTACGACAAGATGGGGCCGCTGGGTGCGCACGAACTGGTGATTGAGACGCGCGAGCACGACAAAAAATTCACGCAACTGAGTGATGAGGAAATCGAGCGAGTGCTGTGGGTGTGGGGCCTGCGGATTGCGGATTTGAAGAAGGACGCGCGATTCAAGTATGTAAGTGTTTTCAAAAATCAGGGAGCGCTGGCGGGAGAAGAATGGGAACACGCGCATTCGGAAGTGACCGCGACAATTTTCGTGCCTCGCCGCATCAAGTACGAACTGGTTTCCGCACACGAGTGGTACAAGGACCGGGAACGCTGCGTGTTCTGCGACATCGTGCGCCAGGAAGAAAAGCAGGGCAAACGGATCGTGGATGTGCAGGGCGAATACTACGCCCTGTGCCCGTATGCCTCGCGCGTCCCGTTTGAAACCTGGGTGATGCACCGCCGGCACAATCATTTGTTTGAGCAGCCGCGCCCCGGCGCGAACCGCAGGCAACTGGCGACGCTGCTTGGCCGTGTGTTGCGACGCCTGGAAAAAGTGGCGCCGGCCTATCACTTGGTGGTGCATACCGCGCCGAACACTCGAAACAAAAAGGGCGAGCTCGCGGGGTACTGGAAGACGCTGGCGGAGGACTACCACTGGCACATCGAGATCATGCCCATCCTGGAAAAGCGCAGCAAGTCCTACAGCATCAAGGAAGTCTATTTCAATTCATTCCTACCGGAGCAGGCCGCGGAACAACTGCGGTCGATTGATCCGAATCCATGAAAAGAGCCGTGCAGCGCCAGGGTGAACGGGGAGGAATCCTTGTGAATCTTGTGGTGCTGCTCTGCGTGGTGGCGTTTTGCGCGGGGGTCTATTTTGTCCGGCATCCCCTCATGCGCTATGCGGCGGAATCCTGGGTGGTAGACGAACCGGCCGCACATGCCGATGCCATCGTGGTACTAAGCGACGACAATTTCTATGCGGACCGCGCCACGCATGCAGCGGAATTATACCGCCAGGGCGTTGCGGGAATCGTGGTGGGAAGCGGAAGAAGATTGCGGCCCAACGCAGGGATCGGCGAGTTGATGGAGCACGACCTGGTAGAACGGGGAGTGCCCAAAGAAAAGATCGTGCGATTTACACAGGACGCAGACAGCACGGCCGAGGAAGCGGAAGCGTTGGCGCATCTTGCCGAAAGCCGCAAATGGAAAAGCGTGATCGTTGTCACATCCAACTACCACACGCGTCGGGCACGCTATATTTTTGAGAAGGTGTTTCCCGCCAGCATTAAGGTGAGCGTCGCGAGTGCGCGGGATGGGGATTTTGACTCGGAACACTGGTGGGAGAAGCGAAAGTCCGTGAAACTATTCGCGCAAGAGCTAGTGGGAATGTGCGTGGCCATGTGGGAACTGCGGGGTGCGAGGGAGGGCAGGGCGGGACAGGGTGCGGAATTAAGGCAGCAGGTACCAGGACAGGTTAAGGTATAGCTTGACAAGTCACGCGGGCTGTGGAAAAAACTGTACTTGCACTTTACTACCGATAAGTGCTGTAATATCATTATCTTTCTCAGTCGCAAGCCATAGCCAGTCCTCGAACGCGACTTTGAAACATCCATAACGGGTTGAGGTGTCTCCATGTGGCGCAAAGAGGATGCGAAAGCACAAGGATCTCCAGAGATTTCCACAGGCAGTGTAAATCCCACAACTTCAACTGCAAGCGCAGGAACAGGCAGCGGGAAAAACCCGGTATTCCCTTCCGTTGTGTCGCCAAAGGCCACCGCTTGTGTGAGCCAGGGAATAAAGATTAAGGGAGATATTACCGGGAATGAAGATCTGTTTGTGGATGGAAACCTCGAGGGCAATCTGACGTTCGGAAATGCCACAGTGACCTTGGGGCCAAATGCAACGGTGAAGGCGAATGTGACTGCGAGGGAAGTGATTGTACGCGGACGGGTAGAAGGCAAATTGACGGGTACGGAACGAATCCAGGTTTGGCGCTCGGCTCGTGTGCAGGGCGATTTGAAAGCGGAACGCATCTCCATCGAGGAAGGCGCGGAATTGCATGGCATGCTGGAAGCTGGAAGACCTCCCGTGAATGCACCGGACAGGGCAAGCCGCGAGAGTTCCAAGAAGACGGAAGCAAATAAGCCGAAGGACGTGGGCAAGGCGGAAGACAAGCCGGCCTCGGATACGGCAGTTGCGGGGGCAGACTGAGTCATGGGATTGCTGAATAAACTGGGTATCGCCATTGGATCGACCACGGGACTGGCGGGCACACGCCCGCTGCCGTACAGCAGGGAGGCGAGGAACGGAAACGGGAACGGCGGGCTGAGGTCCGTAACGCCAAATCGAGCGCCAGAGCAACAGGAAACGACGCGCATCTCGAATGGACTGAAAGAGTTCCTTTGGAACCTGGAAGGGCTTGGCCGCGGAACACTGCTGGACTTGGGCCCGGCTTGGCAGACCACGCTGAGTTTCTTCATCGAGCGGGGATTCCGCGTGACCTCGGATGACATCTTGCGGGGATGGTTTGAGTTCCAGAGAGAGCAAGCGAAACGCAGAATGGAGCTGCTGAAAGAACAGGATTTTGAGGAGTGCACGCCGGAGGCCAAGGCAAAGAAATTCTTGAATGAAAACCTGCAGTATGGAACGTCATCGTTTGATGCCCTGTTGCTTTGGGATGTGTTGGACTATCTGGATCCCACGATGGCGAAGCTGACGGTGGCGCATCTTACCGAAATGCTGCGCCCAGGCGGAGTTGTCCTGGCAATGTTCCACAGCAAGAAGCCGGAGGGATTCCAACGGTATCGTGTGGCGGACACCAACACGTTGCAGGTGCTGACAACCAAACCGATTTTCGCGGCGCAGAAGGTATATCAGAACCGCGAAATTCAAGGTTTGTTTGGAAATTGCCGGACCATTAAGACCTTCATTGGCCGGGATCAACTGCGAGAGACTCTCTTCTTCAAATAAAAAATTAATATTCACAGGACAATTGACTGGCAAATAAGGGGTTAGGTCTGCCTCAGCAATTCCTGGACTTTTCCCTTGCTGTGCGCCTTGCTGCGGCGTACAAGGGAGGTGTGAGCTCTCAGAGCTCCGGAGGGGGTATGGATGACTCCACCGGGCTTAGAAGCAGAACAAAGCTGGTTACACCGCTGACGCGGTGCAAGTCGGCAGGTGGCAGAACGCGGTAACTACTGCTCACCACACGACACAGCAAAATTACAAGAAGGGCCCCAATTTCGATTGGGGCCCTTCCTGCGTTTTAGGGTGGCTACAGAAAACTCAGTGTGTGGAGTTGGAATGGCGGTGTTGGCTGCCGGAGTGATGCTTGCCGCGATGATGCTTATGATGCCGCGAGTGATGTTGCGTTGTTGTGGACGAGCTGCTGGTAGCTGCGCGGGGTTGTTGCGCGACACAACAAAACGCCAAGGACAAACTAAGCAAAGATGCGACTATGAAGTGCTTCACGTGCGATCTCCCGAGAGTGAATTCCCCTGTAGGAAGGATTAAAGCACAAAGAAGTGTGAAAGAGCGGAGAAAAAACATAGGCGTGAGCAGGCGATGCTCCCAGCCAAACTACGTTCAGGTCAGCTCCCGAAACGCGTTTCGAGCATACGAATGACGGCGTTCTGCTTGGCGATGACCTGAGCCTGCCAGACGAGGGCGATGGACATGACACTCATGGTGAAGACACACAGGGCGAGGACGAGCCCCATTTGAGTTTCCGAAGCGCTGACATGAAAAACGCGACGCATCCAAGACATGGGCAAGTACTCCTAGTCCTCTGACCGGGGCAAGGTAAGCCGGAGGAAGACGGGAATGTAAATGACGAGCAGGGACTTGGAGCAATCCGTGTACCAGGTCGCAAGGCGAGATACAGTACCATCAGAACAGGCCTTTTTGCTGGGATTTTCTTGCAAATTCTTGAAATGAAAAAATGTTCGATTGCCCTGGTGTGCAAATCTTCACACACAAAGGACACAGCCTTTCCGACCGTCTAGTCATTGCAAAGACGGATGCCGCAATCGTTCCGCACCTGCGTTAAAGGTTACAACTTCTGCTGCTCCCGAATCCCGCAACTCGGCCAGTTCCGACATCTGCCTGGCGAACTCGTTTACGGTGATGGGCTCCCATCCATCCAGCTCGTTCCCGATTCCGTGGAATGTCAGCACACGCCAACAGCCGGGTCGCAACCACAGGCCGACAACCTCATTTTTTGATATCTGATGACAGTCTATTGCGAACCAGTCCAAAGAACCTCGCGGGATAAACGAATCTTGTGTTCCCCAACGTGCTTGCTTGTATCCCGCATTGATTACAGCATTCTTGATGGGCTCTGTGAGGTGATAGAAGGGGTAGCAGTAAGACAGAATTTCCACTCCGAGCCGGTCCTCAATCCATTTCTTGGAGCCCTCGGCTTCCAGCTTCGGGTCATCGTCTAGTTCTGGGCGTCTGTGGGTTACACTATGGGCGCCAACTTCGTGACCCTGCCGAATCATGTCTCTAAGAAACCGTCTGTCCTCTTCATTCCAGTTAATCTTTGGCCAATCAGGATGGGGAACCACATCTGGCGGACAATAGATTGAATCACCACCGTCTGTATGAATCAGGTCAGTGTTGGCAACCAAGAAAAATGTCGCTGAGAAGCCGTACTGATCGAGGATAGGGATGGCTCTCTCAAATTGGCATCGCAGCCCGTCGTCGAATGTGAGAGAAATGAGTCCAGGTTTTTCCATCGTTATGATGCCCCAGTACCCTACTCTATAGCGCCGACAGGCAATTCACTACTTTGTTTTAACAAACAACAGGATTGCTCCCGTCCCCGTCAGCGAGGCAAACGGCAATTGGACCTCCGGGAGTGGTGGCTAGAACTGCCGCTCGACGATGGTTTCCAGCACAAGTGTCCAGGAATCCCGCGAGAAAAGAGGAAAGGATTTGGGCGCGGGGCGAGAGGGAGGATGGCCGGAGAGGGGCGCCGAATCAGGCGGATGATCTTCCGATGAGCGATCGGCCAGAAGGATGGCGTGTTCACAAGCTGGAAAGAGTTCGCGAGATTCTTCGGCGGTCGCAACAGCGACGTTGAAAGCATGCGCGCGCAGAGCGCGATCGTAGAGCTTGGTAAGTTCGCGCGTGCAAGTGGAAAGATTGGCGCCAACGGCCAGCGACCAGAAAGTGCCACGCGGCCGGAGCGCCAGTTTCTTCTGGACTGCAACAGCTTGAAATCTGGCAATGTCTGAATCGGAAGCGCCTGCGAAGAAAAAAAGCTCATCGAAATCGCGGAGACGGAAGAGTTCCGCCTCGCGCTGCGGGAGGCCCAGGTTCTGAGAGAGTTCACGGGGAGAGAGTGTGCGCAAAGGCACGATGGAAATTCCAGTGTCTTCGGCAAGGAGATCGAGCGCCTCCGCGGCAGCAGGCTGCGGGGTGGCCACGGGGATGCAGGTGAAGCGGCCCAGTCGCGTGGTCATAGCGGGCCTCAGGTGGAAGTAGTCTTCTGGGAGATACACACCAGAACCTCCCTCGGCGATGAAAGGCTCGGACTGGCCGAGTTTGCGGATTGTGGCGTCCAGTTGTGAACGCGTACGCGTGGTGACCCAAACACAGGGGATCGATGATTCGGCCAGCGAGTCAAGGAACGCAGGGAAGCCGGTGAGGGGTTTGCCGCTGGGCGAGATCAAATCATCTATGGCGCAGTAAACGATAGTCGTGGGAGAGCGCAAAGGCAAGCTCCAAGCTTACGCAGATTGTAACGGAACAGGAGCGGGAAAAGATAAAGTTCGCAGAATAGAAAGCCGGATTGCGAGCAGCGAGCGGATAAGCCGGTTGAAATAGAACAAAAAAGGGGCGGCCGCAGCCGCCCCTCGGAAGGAACCGAACGGATTTACATGCCGGAAGAGGAAGAAGCAGAAGTCGCGGGCTGAGCGCTCGCCTTGGGGATGCTCAGGTATCCGCTGATCTGGTTTTTGCCGATCTTGTTGATGACCACTTCCTCAGGCAGGTGGCTGCCGTTCATGTAGAAAAAGAGAGGCTGATTGATGGAGCGATTCTTGTCCTCGGTGGTCTTGTCTTCGACGGTCAGGGCAAGGTTCGCGCGGTTCTTCTTCTCGTTCGTGCTCTTCAGCGCGATGGAAATGTTGCCGACCTTCTGGGACTTGTTCTTACCAGCGATGGAGAACTCGATGTAGTCACGTTCCCCCATGCGGCGGAGGACGTCGATCTCGTCATGGTTCTTGGCGATGAGCGTTCCCAGCTCGCTGCGGGCCATGTTGAGGTCGCTGATGGTCTTGTTGAGGTTGGTGTCCACCTGGGTCACACGGGTATCCACCGTCTTGACGTCGTCAGAAGTCGCCTTGGTGGCGAGTTCCTGGTGGACGGAAGTGTCCAGGGCCGTAATCTTCGAAGTGGTATCGGAGTTAAGCTGTTGCGCTTCGGTGCGGGCTTTCTTCAATTGGCTTTGCGTGATCTTCAGCTTATCCGTGACGACCTTCAGATCTCCCTGGAGGTCTGTATTGGCTTTTTCGTCCTGGGCAACGCGGTCCTTAAGCGTGCTCATATCCGATTGCTCGGAAGTTTGCACCGCCTTGACCTGATCGGTAACCGCTTGCTTGGCAGCATCGAGCTTGGAAGAGTTGCTCCAAGCCAACGCGAGACCACCCACGGCCAAAAGCGCCAGGAGGATGATCGCGGGCAACTGCCAAGATGGACTAGACTTCGTTTCAACGTAAGTGCTCTGTGGTTCTTGCTCAGACATAGTGAATTCCTTCTCCTCACCCCAAATAGGGTACGACTTTTTCTCAGTTGGCAGCCCAAACTTGCTGCCGGAATCTGAAATCTGTAGAGAGGAAGTGCAAGCGGGATACCGCAAATGCCGAAATGACACCTGCTCATATATCTTTGAATAATATGGCTTTGTTTTGTACTCCGGAATAGAGAGGCGGTACTAGTTCTGGCAATCTTTACGCGCTGTTCATAGACAGCGGCGAATTCCTACGTAGTGCAAGAAAGTTCCACTTTTATCCTCAGCGAGGCGAAGGCTTGGAGAAGTTGCGCAGGGGATTGGAAGTGGATGCCGACGAGGCCAAGCTGTCGGGCGGCCTCGACATACGCAGGGATGTCATCAATGTAGACGGCTTCGGCGGCGCGGGCCTTGGATACGCGCAGGGCTTCTCGATAAATCAGCGGATCGGGCTTGCTGGCACCCACAGCGCAAGAATAGATGCGTTGTTCTTTGGGGAAATACTGAAAGAAATCATAAGTGGATTCCAGGTGGGCGACGTGAATGGGATCGGTGTTCGAGAGCAGCACCAGCCGATAGTGTTTCGAGAGTTCCTCGAACATCTTTAGCGGATGGATGGGCTGCGGATCCAGAGCCAGATTCCAGGCAGCGGTGAATTGCGCATAATTCAGAGAAATGCCGAGGCGCTGGCAGAGATGCAGGTGCCAATCGTGCGGCGAGATTCGGCCATTCTGCCAGTCAGTCCAACGAGGATCCTTTTCAATGGCGGACCATAGCTCTTCAGGGGTAAGAGAGAGCCCTTCGGCCAAGCTATCTTGGAGACGGCGGATGTCCACGCGGACCAGGACACGGCCAATATCGAAAATGATGGCACGAATCGGGATATCAGCCATGCACTAACGGTCCTCCGGGGAAGTAACGGAAAGCGCGGCAGGAACCGTGCGGCGGCGCGAGCGCAGGATGCTGATGATCGGCGGCAAAATCGAGAGAAATATGATGACTGCGATGATGTAATGAAGGTATTTGCCAATGTTGGGGATCCTGGATCCTGCAATATAACCCCCAAGGAGCATGCTACTGATCCAAAATGTTCCTCCAAAGATGTCGTAGATGAGATATGTGGAGTAACGCATTGCCGCCGCGCCGGCAACCGGAGGGCAGAAAGTACGCACGATGGGGACGAAACGCGCCAGAATGATGGCGCGGCCGCCATATTTTTCATAGAATTCGTGAGCGCGTTGGAGGTGACTACGGCGAAAAAAGAACGAGTCTTCGCGACGGTACAGTGCCGGACCCGCTGAACGTCCAATCCAATAGCCCAGTTGGTCGCCAGCAATGGCTAAGAAGATGCCCGGTAGAAGAAGCCAGTGGAGGGGAATCAAGTTCTGGCCAGCAAGGATGCCGGCAGTGACCAGCAGGGAATCGCCTGGCAGAAAGAACCCAACAAAAAGGCCTGTCTCCACAAAAATGATGGTGCATACAAGTGGGGGACCACCCCAACGGATTAGTTGCTGGATTCCTTGGGGGTCGTAAAGCGAATGTAGGAAGTGAAGGATAGATTGCAGCAAGCGGCCTCAGTCTTTACAGAAACGGGAATTGGGAAGAACGCGCGGTCGCGTAGACCCCGAATGCCCTCTTCTATTATACGGTAGCAGAAAATCCCCGGATTCTCTCCGCATTCCTCCCACAAGACCAACATTGTACAAACCATCTGGAACCACCCGGCGGGGCGGATCATTGCAGCGCCTCCACAAGGAGGAGTTCACCCTGGCGGCCAAGTTCGGAATGGGCGTCAAGGTAACGCGCCATAAGCTTGCGAAGTTGCGGAATTGCGCTGCGCGCGGCAGTGGCGCCCGCTTCGATGGCGTCGTCAATGCGTTCAAAATCGTCCCAGGCAAGGGATTGCACATCGGGACGCAGGACTAGGTTGGCATGACGTTCCCAGGCCTCCAGTTGGTGCTTCTGGGCGGCGCTAACGGCGCGGCTGACCACTTGAAAGATATTGGTGGGAGCGCCGCGGTGGCCGTCGTGCAATCCAACAGAGATGCCCACGACGAGTGCCGCACCCATTTCGCGAACAGCGCGGGTAGGGACCGGAGCGACGAGCCCTCCATCCGCAAGACACCGGGTGCCGAGCATGACCGGTTCAAACAATCCCGGGAAGGCACAGCTGGCCCTGATGGCTTCCGCCAGGCTGCCTTGCCGGAAGACGACAGGCTCACCGGTACCTAAGTCCGTGGCGACAATCGCCGTGGGAATGGAGAGATCCTCAAACTGCTTTGAATCGAAGAAGCGCTGAACCAACGCACCAAGGCGTTCGTTGCTGGCTAATCCGAAGCGCGAAACGCGCCAGCGGGCAAAATCCCGGAAGCGAATCTCCCGGCACTTGGCAATGATGATCGGAAGCGGTGTGCCGCTGGCATAGGCCGCGGCCAGGATGCTGCCCACGCTGCTGCCTGAAATGCAGGAGATGGGAATCTTCTCCTCCTCCAGCACGCCAAGAACCCCCAGGTGTGCATAGCCTCGGGCAAAACCACCGCCCAGCGCTAAACCAATCCCTGGGCGCATCGTGGGTCCGGGAATGAATAAGGAGGCAGGATGAAGGCGTTTCGTCACGGAGTTGAGAGTCCCATGCGCCGTGGGGGAGCAGCGATGGGACGCGCGTCCCGAAGCGTCGGTACGAAAGTACCCGCTGGGAAACATTGAAAAAACAGAGGAAGGAATTCGAGGGCAGTACGAAGATACTAGCGCCGTACCCTGGCTGTACCATTGCGGCGCACCCCCGCCTGCGCGAATCTAGCCATCGCAACACGGAGTCCAAGCCGAGCTCTGGGGGAATTTGATGGACACTGGGTACACGAACTGGCTAGGGCGTGCAGTTGTCCTGCAAGTGGAACTGGGTGATATCAAGGTACCCCTCCGCGGCAAGCTGCTGAGGGAAAATCGCGAGACTGTACGCATGAGGATTGGAGAAGGCTGGGACGTTGACATCTACAAAGCGATGATCCTTCGAGTGGAAGAAGACCTGATGGCAATGATTCCTGCATAAAATGAGGGGAGGAACCATGACGAATCAGATCCCGAAGTATGTAACACAAGCGCGTGCAGCATATCTGCTGGGTATGCCGGTGGCGGAGATTTCGCGGATTTCGCAAGAAAAGGGAATCGGGCGCTTCGAGCGCGCCGGCGACGAAGAAGAGCGGTTTTTCACCTACGAAGAGCTGCAGAAGATTTGCGTGTTTGCGACCAGTGAAGCGGTAACGGCATAAGCAGCAAAAAAGTTTGAGTTTCCTCCAGGCCCCCCTCAGCAGGACCCCCGGCCCCGGCTCGTTGCCCCCCAGCGAGCCGGGGCTTCTTTCTTCGTCTTGCGGGCTCCCTCCTATTGAATCGATTTAGAATTCCTTTGACAGAAAACCCTCCGGTGAGGAAACTTAGCAGCGATTCCACATGCGGGGCTCCTAATCATGAAATTATGGATGGGCGGAATAGCAGTCGGGCTGTTGCTTGCCGCAGGCGCACCCCGCGCGGTTGACCAAGCCCCGCT
Organism: Candidatus Acidiferrales bacterium; assembly: GCA_963702915.1. Taxonomy (GTDB): domain Bacteria; phylum Acidobacteriota; class Terriglobia; order Acidiferrales; family UBA7541; genus Acidiferrum. The sequence goes on along the minus strand of OY969770.1, from coordinate 1,407,130 downwards.
GGACCTGGTGATTCTTGGCGGCCGAGTGATGGATCCGGAATCAGGACTGGATGCCATCCGAAATGTTGGCATTCGGGACGGGAAAATCGTGGCGGTTACGGAAAGCGCGCTGCAGGGCCGCGAGACCATCAATGCCAAAGGCCTGGTGGTGGCGCCGGGTTTCATTGATATGCACGAGCATGGACAGGCGCCACAGAATTACGATTTTCAGGCGCGCGACGGCGTAACAACCACGTTGGAACTGGAAGCCGGCACGGCGGACGTGGCGGGATGGTACGCGGCACGCCAGGGAAAAGCGCGCATCAACTATGGCGTGAGCATCGGGCACATCCCCGTGCGCATGAAGGTGATGAAAGAGCCCGGCGATTGGGTGCCGAGTGGAGACGCCGCGCATCGCGCCGCTTCCCCCGAGCAAATTAAAGAGATGACCGCATTGATGGAGCGTGGGTTTCGCGAGGGCGCCCCAGCCATGGGCATGGGAATCAACTACACCGAAGCCGCTTCCCACGAAGAGATTCTCGAGATGTTCCGCGTGGCCGCAAAGTACAAGGCATCTGTGCACGTCCATGTCAGGTACGGAGGAGTGAAGGAACCCACGTCGGGCTTGGCTGCGGTCGAGGAGGTCATTGCCGCCGCGGCATCCACAGGCGCGCCACTGCACGTTGTACACGTCACCAGCATCGGGCTGAAGGATACGCCGGATCTCATCGCGCTCATCGAGGGAGCAAGGCACCAAGGGCTAGACGTGACCACGGAGTGCTATCCATACACAGCCGGGTCCACCAATCTGGAGACCGCCATTTTCGATCCGGGTTGGCAAGAGAGCATGGGTATCACCTACAAGGATCTGCTCTGGGTAAAGACAGGAGAGCGCATCAGCGAACAGACTTTTCCGAAGTTCCGCCAAGAAGGAGGGACCGTCATCGTATTCTCGATTCCGGAAGACGTGGTGCGCGGCGCGTTGGCAAATCCCATGGTCATGGTTGCCAGTGACGGAATGCGCTTCACCGGGCCAAAGGTGCATCCACGAGGCCAGGCTACCTTTGCGCGCGTCCTGGGGCATTACGTTCGAGAGGAGAAGGTGCTGGACTTGATGAGCGCCTTGCGGAAAATGACGATTATGCCGGCCCAGAGGCTGGAAAAGCGTGCGCCAATGCTCCAGAACAAAGGGAGAATTCGCGTGGGAGCGGACGCGGATATCACCATCTTCGACCCGCAGCGGGTGATCGACAAGGCAACTTACGATGAGCCGATGCAGTACTCGGAAGGCATTCCTTACGTGCTGGTGAATGGCGTTGTGGTCGTCCGCGAGGAAAAACTGGTCGAGAATGCCTTCCCAGGGAAAGCCGCGCGGGCTCCGGTGGCGCAGTAGCAGGCAGTCACATTTGTGGAAGGAATCGTAGGGAACGCTCCAGGCAGGGAAGTAGGGAAACCCTCGCAGCATCGAAATCCAGGTTCAGAGGATGGTTCCATGGCATCTGCGTTACCGGGTGGTGGCATGAACGCAGTAGAAAGCGACAAGACCGGCTACAACCGATTTCTCCTGCTCGTGGCGGGATTGGGCGGGCTGCTCTATGGAGTGGATGTCGGAATCATTTCGGGGGCGCTGCCGTATTTGGAAGCCACTTCGCGATTGAATGCGGGGCAGTTGTCCATTGTTGTAGCCGCCGTGCTTTTGGGAAGCGTGATTTCCACGCTCTTCGCGGGATTACTGGCGGACTGGATGGGCCGCAAGCCCCTGATGATCTGGAGCGGCGTGCTGTTTGTCGCCAGCATCCCGGTGATTGCGCTGTCCCAAGGCTACGGCCCGCTGGTGCTAGGGAGGTTGCTGCAGGGAGTCAGCGCAGGGCTCATCGGAGTCGTGGTGCCTCTCTATCTGGCGGAGTGCCTTTCGGCATCGAGTCGTGGGAAAGGCACGGGAGTCTTCCAGTGGCTCCTGACGTTGGGAATTGTGTTGGCCGCGCTGGTGGGAATGTACTTCAGCTACCGCGTGGATCAAGTGGCCAGGCTTGGCGATGCTGCGCGGCTTTTTGCGTTCAAAGACACCGCTTGGCGCAGCATCTTCTGGGTGTCCCTGCCGCCGGGAATCCTTTTTGTGTTGGGAAGTTTCCTGGTCAGCGAATCGCCGCGCTGGCTTTTCCGCAGAGGAAAAAAGGAAGCGGCGTTGAGCGCCCTGCTTCGTTCGCGCTCCAGCGACCAGGCGCAATCGGAACTCCGCGAGATGGAAGAAACCAGCGCGACGGAGCAGGCCAAGGATTCCATCGGCGACAAAATCAAGGAGTCCCTGCTGCGCCGGAAATACGTGATTCCCTTTGTCCTCGCTTGCGTCATCCTGGCGTGCAACCAGACCACCGGCATCAATTCCATCATCGGCTACAACACCAATATCTTGCTGCAGAGCGGCCTCTCCGACGTGCAAGCCCATTGGGGCTATGTGATTTTCACCATGATGAATTTCCTGATGACCATCGGCGCCATGGTCCTGGTGGACAAAAAGGGACGGAAGTTCCTGCTTTCCCTGGGCAGCGCCGGGATCATCGTCTCGCTGGTCTTCACCGGTCTGCTGTTTCACAGAACAGAAGCGCGCCGTGTGGACGCGCGAGAACTCGTGCAGACCATGGTAGGTCCCGACGAAAAGCTCTCGTTCGTGTACGATGCCACGGCCGCCGAAGCGCTCCTGGCGGGAAAGGAAGCGCCCGGTGTTGCGCCTCTCACCGGGCCGACGTCGCTCAGCCTGATTTACTCGTATGGAGGTTTTCGCTCCGCTTCGAAAGTGGTTCGCTCGGATGATGTGTCCGCGAAACCCATCGAAATCACCCGCGAAAGCAGCGTGCCTGCCAACAAAGTCGTGGCATTCTTTTCCAACCCCTTTGCCAACCTGGACGAGGCGCGCACCGCGCCATTGAAAGTCGAGAATGCCTTGATCACCCCCATCCCGGGCGAGCGCAATGGCTGGCTGGTGGCCCTCTCTCTCTATCTCTTCATCTCTTTCTATGCCATCGGGCCGGGTGTCTGCGTGTGGCTGGCGCTTTCGGAGCTCATGCCCACGCGCATTCGCTCCAACGGAATGAGCATCGCCTTGCTCATCAACCAGGGATTTTCGACCGGCATTGCGGCGATTTTTCTGCCCACCGTCGGCAAATACGGCTACGCGACCATGTTTTTCGCGTTTGCCGCATGCACGGTGATTTACTTCGTGACGGCCGCGTTTTTCCTGCCGGAAACGAAGGGGAAAACGTTGGAGGAGATCGAAGCGTTTTTTGAGGGCGCGAAGAACTAGCGCGGCATGGCGATACCTCGACATCACGGGCGCGCTGGCGTCCAATCGCAAGCTGTATGGACAGGTACTGGCGCGTGCATCGCGAGTGTGGCATTGTATCGCCTGATGGCGAATCCCACCGAGTGGCGCGTCTAGCGCGATGGTTGCAGCTCCACGCAAGGGAGGGGCGCATTACGCCGTCCTGGCAGGATTCCTGGGCTGGACGCTCGACGCGTTCGACTTCTTCGTAATTATCTTCCTGTACGACACGCTGGCGAAACAGTTTGGCGTCTCGAAGCAAGCCATCATCTTTACCACTGCAGCCACGCTAGCCTTTCGCCCTGTCGGTGCATTAATCTTCGGCCTGATCTCCGACCGGTTTGGCCGGCGCATTCCGCTCTTGGCCACCATCGTCTATTTCTCGTTGATCGAGGTGGGCTGCGGCTTTGCTCCGAATTACGCTACATTTCTGGTCCTGCGCGCGCTGTTTGGAATCGGCATGGGCGGGGAATGGGGAGTCGGGGCTTCTCTGGTGATGGAAGCGGCGCCTCCGCGCTGGCGCGGCATCCTGAGCGGCATGTTGCAAAGTGGCTACCCCATCGGCAACCTGCTGGCGGCGCTGGCGGCACGATTTATTTTGCCGGCCTGGGGCTGGCGGCCGATGTTTTGGATTGGCGCATTGCCGGCGATGCTCGCCCTCTATATAACGCTTAAGGTGCCGGAGTCTGTGGCGTGGGAACAACATCGCGCCGGTTCCATGGGAGAAGTGCTGCGCACTGTGGCTGGGCAGTGGAAGAGGTTTGCGTATCTCGTGGTGCTGATGACGTTCATGATGTTTCTTTCCCACGGAACCCAGGACCTTTATCCCGATTTCCTGAAGGAAGTGCATCGGCTGCGCCCCGCGCTGGTGGCGAATATCGCCATGATCTACACGGCAGGCGCCGTGGTTGGCGCGATTATTTTTGGGCATTTGTCGCAGGTGCTGGGCAGACGCAAAGGCATGATGTGCGCGCTTGGGCTGTCGCTGGTGATTATTCCGTTCTGGGCGTTCGGCGCGAACGTGCCGTTGCTCATTGCCGCGGCCGTGTTGATGCAGATGGGCGTCCAAGGCGCGTGGGGAGTAATCCCAGTCCACCTGAACGAACTGGCGGCGGATTCCGCGCGCGGCCTGATCCCGGGCTTTGCCTATCAGCTGGGGATTTTGTTTGCCTCGCCCACAAACAATGTGGAGTTCGCCCTACGAGGAAAGTTTGGCTATCAGTGGGCGCTGGCGGGTTTTGAGGTGGTGACGATTGTGGCCCTCGCCATCCTGTTGTGGCGCGGCTCCGAAGCCCACGGCAAAAGCTTCGTGAAGGCGGTATGACGGGCGATCTTTGGATCGGCTCTTCTGCTTTCTTGGTTGTGTGGCTACCCCCTCCCCCTTTTTTTGTAAGTGCTGATTCCAATAAAGATAAAGTTGATTGTTTTCATGCACTTTTAGAAGTGTTGATTCTAAAAGAAGTTAGGAAGGCACTGGGGGAGCATTTTTGTAAGTGCTGATTCCAAGAGAGTTGCCGAAATGGAACGAGCATCCTCTTTTTGGCAGGCAAGCCGGACAGAGCTAGAAAGCCTGCCTATACTAAACAACTAGTAATTGTACCATACAGTGTATGATTGTCAAGGAGAAAAGTGGCCGACCCGTGGACCGGATGTTGGATTTTCTTGCCCGTGTAGGTTCCGTCCTTCTGAAGCGCGTCGTCTGCGCCTCGAATGGTATTGCGGGGCGGGCCGCTCTTGGTTTTCTCTTGCCACTGTAGACTCTGTGTGAGAGCTAGAAAAAACGGGCCTCAGCGGCTAAAGCCGCACTGCAAATGCAACAGTTACGGCATGGCTGAAGCCATGCCCTGACCAAAAAAGTGAATGTTGACACAGACTCTGTAGGTCCCGCCTCGTTTGGATTTTTCCGACGCTGTGCTAATCTATTTACACGAGCCTGTAGCTCAACTGGATAGAGCGTCTGGCTACGAACCAGAAGGTTGTAGGTTCAAGTCCTATCAGGCTCGCCATTTTCCCCCGTTTTTGCTCGGTTGAATGCTAGTTGGCGCTGTTGGCCCAACTGGAGACGATCTGCCTCCAATAGAAACCAACGCTTGCTTCGCCATGAGGTCGGTGACGGCTCCTCGGAGAATCTATGGCGAATGCTTGCTCGCCTTCCAAGCATTCATGCCTTGGTCATAGTACCTTGTGTTTTGAACCCCACAGTAGACGTTCCCAACGGGCATAAGTTGAGGCATCCACCATACTTTTCGAAAGCGGGACGAGTGCTTCATTTTCCAGGCCAGCCAATTGACTCCGGTAGCAAACACAAGACCACTTGCGTAGTAAGCAGGAGTCGGAAGATTTACAAATGGCCGGGCGAGAGGATCGTTGTCGGAAAAAGGCATAGCAATTGTGAAGGGGGGGTCGTTAACGCTGTACCATCGCTTTAAATTCACCGTCGAATGCATGTCAAAAGCAACTCCCGCATACACCCCCGCACTCAGCGCCAAAAAAGTCTTATCGGCAAGCACCCGTCGAGCGGTTTGCTTGCCGAAAATCTCTCCATGTGCAGGTGTGGTGCTTTGTGGAGCTTTAATTCTCGACTGCTCCTGCCCATGTGAAGTTTGGACGGCGAGGGTAAGAATCGTCAGCAAAGTCATGCATCTCGAGTACTCCATTAAATTTCCCTCTGTTGTATTTCCCTTGAATCGTCATCTTGGAGAGGGAAGCAAATAGCAAGAGGGATCGCCGGGAAGACGTTTGCGATATTGTTTATTGCAGGTGAGAGGCCACTTTGAAGCGCTTCGTAGTCACGCTGTAATTCGCCTTATGTATATAGGGTCAAACTAGCTTGTCGCAATCTTGTCCGGCATGGGTTGAACGATTATCAAGTGCGAGGCAGTTTCATTTTGGAATGCGCTTCTCGCCCGCGATACAAATTGGAGGTGCCTCAACCCTTGGCGCAGGATTGGTAGTCAGCTACTCTCCGCCCTTATTCTTCGTCATGCGTGATAGCGTCACTTTGCCGCGTAGAGGCTTAGAGTCGTTGCGGCGGGCGGGAGTTTTTGCACGCTGCTCACGGGCGGGTGGCACAGACGTAGATCACATGACGGGTTTGGGTGCCGCACCCTTTGGGATTTGGTTTTTCAAAGGGTGCGGGTTTAGAGTCGAGTTGATGCGAAACGTAATCCGGCCGGCCACTACGCTTGTGTAACTACATTTGTGGAGTTATACTATTACCTCATGATCTTGTTCGAATGGGACGAAGCCAAGGCCAGATCGAACGAACGAAAGCATGGAGTGCGCTTTGAAGACGCCCTGTTGGTTTTTGCCGACCCTTACGCCTTGTTCGAGCAGGATCGCTTAGAGGGAGGCGAACTCCGATGGCAGACCCTCGGCTTGGCCGGTGGCATCGTGCTGCTTCTCGTTGCGCACACCGTTCGCAATGAGCAGTACGACGAGGTCATTCGCATCATCTCAGCTCGAAAAGCAGTCCGGAAGGAGCGCCAACGCTATGACGAAAATCGTAAAGAAGAGTCTCTCGGATAGCCGCCTTACGGCTGCACGCAAACGCCGCCTGGAAAAGCTGTCGCGGAGGCCAGACGACAAAATCGATACTTCTGACATCCCGGAATTGACGGAAAAGTTCTGGCAAAACGCGGTCCGCAATCCCTTTTACCGGCCTCTGAAGCAGCAACTGACTCTTCGTTTGGACGCCGACATTATTGCCTGGCTGCGCCGGCAGGGCCGGGGCTACCAGACCCGTGCAAATGCTCTACTTCGTGACGCCATGCTGGGGGATCTGAACCCAAAGAAAGGCCGGCGAGTGGCCCAGCGGTAAAGTCATAAAACCTATTGAGTCTCGCCAAATATAGTTACGTGCCACAGGTACCGCGGGCACATTGCCGGCAAGGGAAATCGCCGCCAAGATGGCGGCGCCACATTCTGCGAGTCTCAGTGGGTGTCTACGTTATTTTCACCCCCAATTAATCCCCTGCGTTTCTGTTAACGGCGGGATATACTGCTCACTTCGACAGCAGATGTATTGAGGAGCAGCAGGCAATCCGATTGCGATGTAGCGCGTCTAAGTCGGATAGGAATACGCCACGGCCCCCATGCGAACTCTGGTGCAATCCTTCACGGCGCGGTTGGGACTCGCTCTATTGATTCTTGTGTCCCTGCCCATGGTGTATGCGCGGCTTGTTGGCCGCCCGGGGGCGCAAGTTTCCAACGGACAGACCGCCGTGGCCGAGCAAAAGGACTTTGCGCGAGTGCTGCGGCTGGGAGGAACGACGCGAGCCTCGCGCTCTTTCATCGTGACGGCGCCGCAACTGGAAGGCGCGCAGCTCAACACGCTCCTAATCACGCGGGTGGTGACTCCGGGCGCGCCAATCAAGCCGGGCGATATCCTAGTGCAGTTCGATCCCCAGGCGCAGCAGAAAGACTACATCGACAAACAGAAGACCTACACGGATCTGGTCGGCCAGGTAGCCCAGAAACAGACCGACGCGGACATCGCGCGAGCCAAGGACGATACGGAACTAGCGTCAGCGGAAAACGCGCTGAAGAAGGCGGAGCTGGAAGTCCAGAGAAATGAAATCGTCTCGCGGATTGACGCGGAGAAAAACCAGGAATCGCTGGACGAAGCGCAGGCAACGTTTGCTCAATTAAAGGAAACTTACCAACTGAAGCGTAAAGCTGCCGCGGCGACTATTCACATTGCCGAGGTGCAACGCGACCGGGCCGCGGAGGCCATGCGCTACGCGAAGTCCAATGAATCTAAAATGACCATTCAATCGTCGATGGAAGGAGTCGCGGTGTTCAATACCATCTGGATCGGCGGGCGCATGCGCACGGCGCAAACGGGCGACTCCGTGGAATCGGGCGTGCCCTTCATGCAGGTGGTTGATCCCTCCAGGATGGAGGTTCGCGCCAGGATCAACCAATCGGATTTGGAGAAGGTGACGATCGGCCAGAAGGCGACGGTGCGATTTGATGCTTATCCCGGAATGGCCATGCCCGCGGTGCTGACGGAAATTTCACCGTTTGGCGAGGGCGGAAGATTTTCGGACAAGGTGCGTGCGTTCACCGTGGTCTTTTCCATTCAGGGAAGCGACCCGCGGCTGCTGCCCGATCTTTCGGCGGCCCTGGACATTACGCTGGAATCGCAGCCGAATGCCATCGTGATACCGCGGCAGAGCATAGGGCATGACGCGAGCGGGGATTTCGTGATGCTGAAGTCGGGGCTCGGCTTTGAAAAGCGCGCGGTGCAACTCGGCGGGATGAACGATACGGAAGCGGTGGTGCGCTCTGGGATTCAGAAAGGCGATGTAATTGAAATCACGCCGGGAAAAGCGACGCCGGCAGGGAAGTAGGAAAGAGCGGGATGGCGAGCTGGATTCGACAAAAGAAATACTGGCTGGCCGCGGCCATCGTGATCGTCGCCGCGACGGTTTTTGGCTCGATTCGGCTAGCGCGCTCCGCACCGAAATTCCCGATGGCCGTGGTGCAACAAAAAGAATTTGTGGATTACGTGGAGGTGCGTGGAGCGGTGAAGGCCCTGAAATCCACGGTGGTAACGGCGCCCGCAGGTTCAGGCGACCTGCAAATCCTGAATATCGTGACAGACGGCGTGAAGGTGAAAAAAGGCGATGTGGTCGTGCAATTTGACGCCACCACGGTGAAACATAACCTGGCGCTGAATGAATCCGCGCTGAAATCGGCGGATGCAACAATTCAGCAATCGCGCGCCGCAAGCAGGTTGAAAGAGGAGCAGGACCTGACGGACGTGATGAAAGCGCGATTTGATGTGGAAACGGCGCGCATGGAAACGAAGAAACAGGAGATTATCTCCGCGATCGAGGGGGCGGAGGCGAAATTGAAGCTGGCTGATACGGAGCAGAAACTCAAGGAGGTGGAAGCCAAGCTGAAAGCAGACCGCGCCGCGGCTGCTGCAGACCTGGCCAGCAAACAGCGGGCGCACGATCAAGCCGAATTCCAGGTGAAGCAAGCGGAGCAACAGTTGGGCTCGTTGACATTGCGCTCCCCGAGCAATGGCGTAGTGGTCTTGCAGGTGAACTGGCAGGCCTCCGGACCCATGCAGATGCCGGCCCCGTTCAAACCCGGCGACCATGCGTGGCCCGGCGCGACAATCGCGGAATTGCCGGACACCTCGTCCTTGCAAATTACCGCGCGCGTGGAAGAGGGCGAGCGCGGACGCGTGCAAATCGGACAATCGGCGATCATCCGCGTGGACGCGGTGCCGGACCGCAGCTACAACGGCAAGGTGGAAGATATAAGCACGACGGCGAGCCCGGACTTCAATGGCGGATGGCCCTTTCCGAGGAATTTCACGCTGACCATTACCCTGCCGGAAAGCGATGCGCGGTTGACTCCGGGGATGGGAGCGATTGTGCGCATTGCCGTAGATCGCGTGGCGCAGGGAATCGTGATACCCACGGATGCGATTTTCCGGAAGGAAGGGCGCTCCGTCGTGTATGTGCGCCGAGGATCGAAGTTCGAGGAAGTAATGGTGGAAGTGGCGCGGCGCAGCGGCAACGAAGCATTGATTGCAAAGGGCGTCAGCGTGGGAGACCAGTTGTCGCTGAAGGATCCGACGCAGACGGAGTAGAAGCAACGGTGAAGCGGAAGCTACAACACGGACTGCTTTGCGTGGTCTTGGCGGGGTGCGCTGTGGCCGCTGGAGGATGCAAAGCGCGGAAGGTGAGCGCTTCGGATGGGGATATTCCCAGCGCGAAGGTGCAACAAGGAGACATGGAGCTGCGCTTTCCAACGACAGGAGTGCTGAATGCGACGCAGAGCCGGATTGTGGTGGCGCCGCCAGTCGCAGGCGGAGCGCTGCGAATCATCCAGTTGAGCCCGACGGGAAGCGCGGTGAAGAGCGGCGATGTGGTGGTCGCCTTCGATCCCGCGCAGCAGGAGTATAACCTGGCGCAAAGCCGTAGTGATTTGGAGGAGGCGGAGCAGGAAATCGTGAAGGCCCAGGCAGACGCGAGCGTGCAAACAGCGGAAGACAAAACCGCGATGATTAAGGCGAAATACGCGGTGCGGCGGGCGGAGTTGGACGTCAGCAAGAATGAACTGTTGAGCGAGATAGACGGGAAGAAAAATGATCTCGCGCTGGAAGAGGCCAAACGGGCGCTGGCGCAACTGCAGCAGGATATTCAATCGCACACGACCTCAAACGAGGCAGCCTTGGCATTGAGCGAAGAGAAGCGCAACAAGGCTCAACTGGCCATGCGGCAATCCGAGCAGAATATCCAGAATATGAAAGTGAAGGCGCCGATTAGCGGGATGGTGGTTATACGCCCGAACGAAAGCGCGGCGGGAGGAATGTTTTATGGCGGGATGACTTTGCCGGATTACCAGGTGGGTGATCAGGCGAACGCGGGCAGCACGGTTGCGGAAGTGATCGATACGGGGAAGATGGAGATCAAGTCGAAAGTTTCGGAGAAGGACCGGCCGTATTTGAAAAAGGACCAGCCGGTGGAAGTTGAGATGGACGCGTTTGCCGGCGAGAAGATGATGGGCAGGATTGCCAGCGTGGCCGGAGCCACCGGCCAGGGTTTTTTCTGGGACAATCTGCAACGGACATTCGATGTGACAGTTCAGTTGGAGCGTGAGGACGCGCGTCTGCGGCCAGGTTTTTCGGCGAACTTAACATTTTTGGGTGAGCGGATTCCCGGTGCGTTGAGCATTCCCATGGAAGCTGTGTTTGAGCATGCCGGAAAAACAATTGTTTACACAAAACAGGGAAGCTCATGGGAATCCCAGGATGTGAAAGTGCGGGCCTACTCGCAGGGCCGTGCAATTCTGGAGAGTGGATTGACGGCGGGAACACAGGTGGCGCTGGTGAACCCGGAAGACCGCGGCGCGGGCAAGGGGAAGGCCGGTGGGGCAGAAGGTCCGTCAGTGCAGGCATCGGCGCCATGAGGAATGGGGAATCCTAGGATGAGCATCGTCTGGAAGCGCTATCTGAAAAACATTCAGCAATGGCTGCCCGACGTTGTGCTCGGCCTGGAAAATCTTTCCACACACAAACTGCGGTCGCTTTTGACCATGCTGGGAATGATCTTTGGCGTGGCGGCGGTGGTGGCCATGCTGTCCATTGGCGCAGGCGCGCAACAGAAGGTGATGGCGTTTATCGAGCAATTGGGCGTGCGAAACCTGATCATCGAAGCCAAGGAAGCGTCGAATTGGCAGGACCTCCAGAAGGTGCGCCGCACATCGCCAGGACTGACACTCAACGATTTCGACGTCTTGGACAAGAACTTGCAGGGGGTAGAAGAGGCATCACCAAGGAAACGAGTGCATGCGTCGAAGGTTTTGCCAAAGCCCCAGCAGGACCCGCCAGTGGTTTTCGGCGTACGCCCGGATTATTTGACCATCGCATCCCTGCGCGTGACGGAGGGGCGCTTCTTTACGGCGGCGGATGATTCCGAGGCCGCGCCTGTTTGTGTGTTGGGAGCGGCGGCGAAAGACAGTCTGTTTGGTGCGGCAAATTCCGTCGGCGAATACGTGAAGTTGAATGACGAATGGTTCCATGTGATCGGAGTGGTGGCGCCGCAACTGGCCGCGCAAAGCGATGCCTCTGGGATACAGAGCGAGGACCTGAACAATCTGGTCTACGCCCCGCTGAATTCCGTGCTCACCCGCCTGGAAGATTCGCAGGGTTACTACAAGGATGAAATTGATGGCATTTACTTGCGGATGGCTTCGGGAAACGACAGTTCGACGAACGCCAAAATCGCGCGCGGCATCCTGAATGTGACCCACCACCAAGCGGGAGACTTCACGATTGTGGTGCCAGCGGAATTGCTGGCGGAGCAGCGGCGGACCGAGCAATTGTTCAACACGGTGATGGTGGCAATTGCTTCGATTTCGCTGCTGGTGGGCGGAATCGGAATCATGAACATCATGCTGGCGGCAATTCTGGAACGCACGCGGGAGATCGGCGTGCGGCGAGCGGTGGGCGCGCGACAACGGGATATCGTGCGGCAGTTCGTCATTGAAGCGGTGTTGATTTCGTTCGCCGGCGGGCTGCTGGGAATTGGCGTGGGCTTTGGAATGTCGGAAATGATCGCGTGGTTTGCCGGGTGGTCCACGGTAGTGACGGCGGCATCGATTCTGCTGGCCTTTGCAGTATCCCTTTCGGTGGGCTTGGTGTTTGGCATTTATCCTGCCATGAAGGCGGCGCGGCTCGACCCCGTGGAAGCAATCCGGTACGAATAGTGTTTGCGCGGAGAACCAATTTATTGGGAGGTGTACCTTGTTGCGTCGGACGGCAACCCTTCTAACGTGTACGATGCTGATTCTTGTCTCGGGCGGCTCGGCTTTGGCGCAAAACAGCCAGCCCCTGGAACGCCTGCTGGGAATACCCGCAAGACAAAAGCCGGCGCCTCCGCTACCCACCCCGGAAGGATTCCCGGATCACATTGTGAGCGGAAAGCTGGTGCTTTCGCTGGAGGACAGCATCCGGCTCGCGTTGGTGAACAACACGGACATTCGGCTGGACAATTCCGCCACCGAGTTTGCGCAGAACAATGTGTTCCGGCAATATCAGTTGTTTGATCCGCTGCTTCTGGCCAGCTTCAATGACCAGCGGTCGCAATCGCCCACCTCGACGGTATTGCAAGGCGCTACAATCCTTAACTCGCTTTCGCAAGCAACCACATTTGGTTATTCGCAAACGCTCGCCAGCGGAACAAATTTTCAGACGAATTTCAGTTTCAACAAATTTTCGACGAATAGTTCCTTCAGCTTCCTCAATCCTGCAATTCCAACTACCTTGCAATTCCTGGTGACCCAGCCGTTGCTGAAAAATCTTGGCTTGTTCGCGAACCGCGCGCCCATTCTGATCGCGCAGCGCAATCTGAAGCAGGCACAATCGGTGTTTCAAGCGGAAGTGAATGACATACTTCTGGAAACGATTGATGGGTATTGGAACGTGGTTCTGGCACGAGAGGCGCTGGTGGTGCAGAAGAAATCATACGATGAGGCGCAGAAAAGCTATGACCATGACAAGAAAGCGCTGAGTTTGGGCGCCCTGCCGCCGTTGGACATTTACCGCTCGGAATCACAGGTCGCATCAAGGCGTGTGGCGCTGATCCAGGCGGAGTACAGCCTGAAACAAGCGGAAGATCAATTCCGGCAAATCATCGGCGCTGACCGCGATCCGGCGATCCGGGCGCTGGACATCGAACTCAGCGAGGATTTTAGACCGGAGGGTGCGCTGGTGGAGACTGATATTGCCACGGCGCTTTCACGCGCTCTTGCAAACCGGCCGGAATTCGACTCTGTGCGGCAGATGCTGGCCAGCGATGAGATGAACATCCGGCTCGCGCACAATAACATTCGCCCGGACCTGGAGCTCTCCGGGAGCTATGCGACGAATGGATTGGGCGGAAACGAATACAACAGCGCAGTGCCACCGGTCATAATTTCCACGGGAGGTTTGGGAGAGAGCTTGAACCAGATGTTCCATTTCAACTATCCAACCTATGGTGTTACGTTGTCCCTGCGCTTGCCCATCAAGAACCACAGCGCGGAAGCGAATCTGGGGGATGCGCTGGTTTCACGGACACATGACCAATACCAGGAAGAGAAGACGAGGCAAACCATCACGCTGGAAGTGACGAACGCCGTACACCAGCTCGAAGAAGCCAAACTCTCGCTGGAAGCTGCGCGGGTCGCCGTGGATCTCTCAGACAAAACTTTGCGTGCCGAGGAGCGAAAGTACGAATTGGGGTCGAGCACGGTTTTCTTTGTACTGGATGCGCAAACACAACTGGCTCAAGCGGAGTTTTCGCTGGCGCAAGCGGAGACTGGATACCAGACGGCCGTGGCGCAGGTGCAACATGCGACGGGAGAGCTGCTGAGCCGTTATCACGTGGAGCTGGCGCTTCGCCACAAGTGAGACGCGGGAAGCAAGTACTGCAGGCAGATTGATGCTATTCCGCGGCCTCCGCGCAAACCTGACGCGACGTTAGGCGGAATTGTGAGAAACAGAGGAAGCACTCCGCTCAAAAATAAGCGTTTCCTATATGTTTTTGGCCAATCGCGCCGGCGCCAATCCTAAACTTCCCCGGGTTCCTGTGTCACGATGTGCACGTCCACGGCCGGCGATTCCCGCAGGAAGCGGTGCACTACGGATAGGTACAGATATTTGCGCCAGTCCCGGAGGGACGCGCGGCCAAAAACAACCTGCGTAATGTGCTTTCCGCGGACGAAGTCAGCGATGGTGTCAGCGACACTTTTTCCTTTCATCCGGATTACCTCGGCGCCCAGGTTCTCCGCGAATCTCAAGTTCGCATCCAGAACCTTGGGATTTTCTTCGCGGGGCGCCAATTCGCGGTCAACATGGATCACAAAAAGCTGCGCATCCAATCTCCTAGCCATGCGCGCCGCCCGCGCGATCAAATACTGCCCGGAGGGGCTTCCACTTACGCAAACGGCGATTCGTTCACGAACGCTCCAATTTTCGTGAATCTCCTTGGCGTCCATATAGGACTCCAGGCTGCGGTCCACCTGTTCGGCCACCTGGCGCAAGGCCAACTCGCGGAGGGCAATCAGGTTGCCGCGGCGGAAGAAATTGGAGAGCGAACGCTGCACTTTCTCTTCGCTATAAACATCGCCGCGCTTCATGCGGTTCTGAAGCGCTTCGGGGGTAAGGTCCACCATCACCGTTTCCGTGGCGGAAAGCGGCACCCAGTCTGGCACGGTTTCGCGCACGGTGATGCCGGTGATGGCGCGAACTGTCGGCGCGAGGCTTTCGATGTGCTGGATATTCAACGTCGAAAGAACGTCGATCTTTGCCGCGAGAAGCTCCTGCACATCCTCGTAGCGTTTGCGGTGACGGCTGCCGGGAATGTTGGTGTGCGCCAGTTCGTCAACGAGCACGACTTGCGGGTGCCGCGCCAGGATGGCGTCCACATCCATTTCTTCAAACACCGTGCCCTTGTAGTCGATCTTCTTTTTGGGCACCTCTTCCAGTTGGTCCGCGAGCTCCTGTACGCCCTTGCGCCCATGGGTCTCCACGATGCCGATGACGGTATCCTCGCCGCGTTTTTTTCTGCGGATCGCCTCGCTCAACATGCTATAGGTTTTGCCCACGCCGGGGGCATAGCCGAGGAACAGCTTGAAGATTCCACGGGCTTTGGGTGATGGGGAAGCTACTTCCAGCCAGTCCTCGGGCTTTTTCGGCAAGTCTCTTTCTTCTCCACGAAACGATTTGCTAGTGCGCTACAATACCGTTATGACGCGCTTCTTAATGGGGCGCGGGATGGGAATTCTTGCTGCCACCATCCTGCTGATCTCCATGACGTATGTTTTCAGCCGGGTCTTTCATGTCAACCAGACCACCGTCGCGCTTTCGTATCTTCTGGCGATTTTAGCAGTTTCCGCAGTCTGGGGCATGGTTGTCTCAGTGTACATGTCCGTGACCGCAATGCTCTTGTTTAACTTTTATTTTCTGCCCCCGGTGGGAACCTTTACCATTGCCGATCCCCAAAATTGGGTGGCCCTCTTCGCTTTCCTTTTTACGTCCATCGTGGGCAGCCAGCTTTCCTCGCGCATTCGCAAGGAAGCAGACAGAGCGAACAGCCGGCGGCGCGAAGTGGAACGTCTGTACGAGTTCAGCCAGAAGCTCCTTGGCGCCGGCAACGTCATTCAATTGATGAACGCCATCCCCAACTATATCGTGGAGTGTTTTGAAGCTGGCGCCGCGGAACTCTTTGTCCCTCAGAAAGACAAATTCTATCGCTCCGGCTACGGTGCGGCTCAACTCGATGAAGGGCAGATGAAGGCCGCCTACCTGCGCGACGAAGCCATCGCGAAGACACAAGGGACGCTTCATTTTCTTCCGGTGCGCCTCGGCGTAAAGCCGATTGGCAGCCTGGGAATTTCCGGCGCCCGGCTTTCGCGGCAAACGCTCGAAGCCATCAGCTCAATGGTGGCCATTGCGATTGAGCGCGCCCGGGCAATCGAGCAACTGAGTGAAACGGAAGCAGAGCGCCAGGGGGAACGCCTGAAGTCCGCCTTGCTCGATTCCATCGCTCACGACTTTCGCACCCCGCTCACCTCCATCAAGGCGGCCGTCACGGACTTGCTGAGCTCGCAGGCGCAGAACCCGCAGCAACAGGAACTTCTGACTATCGTGAATGAGGAGTGCGACCGCCTGAACCACCTTGTGGAAGAAGCGGCCGAAATGGCCAAGCTGGAGGGCGGCGAGTTCGAGTTGCACCTGGAAGCGGTTCCGGTGGCTACGCTGGCCGAAACAGCACTGCAACACCTGAAGAAAGCGCTGGGAGAACGCGAGGTGGTCATCAATCTGGCCGACGATTTGCCGCCAGTGCGCGCCGATCTGGACCGGGCAAAGGATATTCTCGTGCAGCTCATCGACAACGCCAACCTGTATTCGCCCAAGGATAAGCCCATTACGATTTCGGCCGAGCAGACTGGGGATTTTGTTACCCTGAGCGTTGCCGACAGCGGCCCGGGCATCGATTCCTTCGAGCAAGGGCTCATCTTTGACAAATTTTATCGCGGACGCGATCAACGCTACCTGGTGCGCGGCACTGGCATGGGCTTGCCGATTGCCAAAGCCATTGTGACGGCCCACGGCGGCACCATCAACGTGACCAGTCAATTGGGGCGCGGTTCCGTTTTTTCGTTCACGCTGCCCATTGCTGCCCGGCGGGGTGAAGTCCGATGAGTTCATCCAGCATTCTTGTGATTGACGACGAGCCGCAGATTCGCCGCGTTCTTCGCTCCACCCTTTCCTTCCGGGGTTACGAGATTTCCGAAGCCGCGACCGGCGAAGAAGGCGTCGAGCTTGCCGGCAAGTTGAAGCCGGATTTGATCCTTCTCGACGTGAATCTGCCGGGTATCAGCGGGATCGAAGCCTGCAAGGAAATTCGGCGCACCAGCGATGCCCCCATCATCATGCTGACCGTGCGCAACGCGGAGAGGGATAAGGTGGTTGCTCTCGACGCTGGCGCCGATGACTATGTTACCAAGCCTTTTGGCATTGAGGAGCTGCTGGCACGGGTGCGGGCTTCCCTTCGCCGGCATGCTCCCGCGGAGGCCATGCCTGCCTTCCATGCAAAGGACCTTTCCGTTGATTTTGAAGCGCGCCGCGTAACCGTGGGCGGGGAAGAGGTCCATCTGGCTCCGAAGGAGTTTGAGGTGCTGAAGCAGTTGATGATGCAGCAAGGCAAGCCCGTCACGCACCGCAGGCTGCTGCAAACGGTTTGGGGACCGGAGTACGGCGAGGAAACAGAAAATCTTCGCGTAGTGATCAACCAATTGCGCAAGAAAATCGAAAAGGATCCGGCGCACCCCAAATACATATTGACCGAGCCCTGGATTGGCTACCGCTTTCAGCCGCCGAAAAGCTCAGCGGGCAAATAATCGCCTCGCCACACGATTGGCATACTGCCATTACTTGGCAGGAAAGCTCGCATCGAGATCCAGATTTAGTTCCAGCACATTGACTCGCGGCTCCCCCAGGATTCCCCACTGCCGCGGTTGTGTGTGCCGCGCAATCACGGGACGAAGCGCATCCGCGGTGATTCCCCGGGCTCGCGCGATCCGTGGAATCTGGAACTCGGCGGCTGCCGGCGAGATGTCCGGGTCGAGCCCCGAACCAGAAGTTGTGACCAGATCGGCGGGAATGGGAACTCCGGGATTCTCCTGCTGCAACTTGGCAACATCCTGTGCCACGCGATCAACGAGTTGCTTGTTCGTCGGCGCCAGGTTCGAACCAGACGAAGCCGAGGCGTCGTATCCGTTCCCTGCGGCCGACGGGCGGGAATGAAAATACTTGTCCGACGTAAACGCCTGTCCGATCAGCCGAGAGCCTATCACCTGGCCATTCTTTTCCAGCAAACTTCCATTGGCCTGCTTGGGAAAGAACAACTGGCTCAACCCCGTGACCGCCAGCGGATACAAAAGGCCAAACAGCAGCGTGGTGATGAGGGTGAATTTTGCAGCGACAATCAGATGATTCTTCATACCGTCCCCTATGCCAGATGCAGCCATGCAAGCAGTATATCGATCGCTTTGATCCCGATGAACGGCGCAATCACGCCACCCAGCCCGTAAATCAGCAAGTTTCTCCGCAAAAGCGCCGCCGCACCCAAGGGGCGATAGCGCACTCCACGCAAGGCGAGCGGGATCAATGCGATGATGATCAACGCGTTGAAAATCACCGCCGAAAGAATCGCGGAATCGGCCGTGCGCAATTTCATGATGTTAAGATCGTTTAGTAGGGGAAACGTTCCCGCGAACATCGCCGGAATGATGGCAAAGTATTTCGCAACGTCGTTGGCAACGGAAAAAGTAGTAAGCGAACCGCGCGTAATCAGCAATTGTTTGCCGATCTCCACGATTTCGATGAGCTTTGTGGGATTGGAGTCCAAATCCACCATGTTGCCAGCTTCTTTTGCCGCTTGCGTTCCGGTGTTCATGGCAACGCCGACATCAGCTTGCGCCAAAGCGGGCGCATCATTGGTGCCGTCGCCGGTCATGGCCACAAGCTTTCCCTTGGCTTGTTCGCTGCGGATGAGGGCCATCTTGTCTTCGGGCTTGGCTTCGGCAAGGAAATCGTCCACGCCCGCCTGGCGGGAGATGGCCGCCGCGGTCAAGGGATTGTCTCCCGTGATCATCATGGTGCGGATGCCCATGGCGCGCAGATGATCGAAACGCTCGCGGATGCCGCCTTTAACAATGTCGGTGAGTTCAATCGCACCCAACACGCGGAAATTCTGCGCCACCAGCAGCGGCGTGCCTCCCGACTTGGCAATCCGTTCGACCTGCTGCTGCATCTCCGGGGGCACGACCTGGCCCTTTTCCGCTACGTAACGGGCGATCGCTTCCGGGGCGCCCTTGCGGATTTCCTTGTCGTCCATGTCCACGCCAGACATGCGAGTCTGCGCAGAGAAGGGAATGAACACGGGATTGTGCGGCGCCAACTCGCGGCCGCGCAAGCCGTACTTTTCCTTGGCCAGAACAACAATCGAGCGGCCCTCCGGGGTTTCATCGGCAAAGGAGGCCAATTGCGCCGCGCTGGCGAGTTCCGCATCGGTGATGCTGGGACAAGGATAAAAGGCAGTTGCTTCGCGGTTGCCGAGCGTAATCGTGCCGGTTTTGTCGAGCAAGAGCACGTCCACGTCGCCCGCCGCTTCCACGGCCCGTCCAGACATGGCGATTACGTTACGTTGAATCAGCCGATCCATGCCGGCGATGCCAATGGCGGAAAGCAGTCCACCAATCGTGGTGGGAATCAGACAAACCAATAGAGACACCAGCGCAAATACCGTTTGCGGCGATCCGGAATACATGGCGAACGGTTGAAGCGTCACCACCGCCAGCAGGAAAATAATCGTCAACCCGGCCAACAAGATATTCAGCGCAATTTCATTGGGAGTTTTCTGACGCGAGGCCCCTTCCACCAGCCCAATCATGCGGTCAAGGAATGTCTCCCCGGGATTGGACGTGATGCGCACCTTGATTTCGTCGGAAAGGACGCGAGTGCCGCCGG
Source organism: Candidatus Acidiferrales bacterium (assembly GCA_963702915.1). Classification (GTDB taxonomy): domain Bacteria; phylum Acidobacteriota; class Terriglobia; order Acidiferrales; family UBA7541; genus Acidiferrum. The sequence continues at coordinate 1,387,292 of OY969770.1, read as the reverse complement.
TCACCGCGGAACGATCTCCTCCCGATTCGCGAATAACCGGGGCGGATTCTCCGGTAATGGCGGACTCGTCCACGGAGGCCACGCCTTCGATGACTTCGCCATCGCCGGGGACGAACTCCCCTGCGGCCACAAGCACGATATCTCCAGAACGCAATTTGGAGCTCGGCAGTAATTCTGTCTTTCCATCGGGCCGCAATTTGCGCGCCTCGGTCTCTGCCCGTGCCTTGCGAAGAGTTTCCGCCTGAGCCTTGCCGCGTCCCTCGGCCATGGCTTCCGCGAAATTCGCAAACAGCACGGTGAACCAGAGCCAGAGCGTGATCTGCAATCCAAACCAGAAGTTGCCCCTGTGCTGAAGCGCATCCAGCACCAGCACAACCCCCGTGATCACTGCTCCCACTTCGACAACGAACATCACGGGGTTTTTGATGAGTAGCCGCGGGTCCAGCTTCCAGAACGAATCCACGATGGCAGTCTTCAGAATCTTCGGGTCAGTGATGGAAGTGTCTTTCGCCTGAATATGCGTCGTCATTTCGTCCTCAAAATACCTTTCCCGCGTTCATCAGCAGGTGTTCCAGAATCGGGCCCAGGCTCAGGGCCGGGAAAAAGGTCAGCGCCCCCACTATCAGAATCACCGAGACCAGCAGAACGGTGAAGAGCGGGCCAGTCACTGGGAACGTACCAAGCGACTCCGGCACCTGTTTCTTTGCCGCCAGACTTCCCGCAATTGCAAGAATCGGAATGATCATGAAGAAGCGGCCAAGTAACATCGCCACACCCATGGTGGAGTTGTACCAAACGGTGTTGGCGTTGATCCCCGCGAAGGCGGACCCGTTATTGCCCACAGCCGATGTGTAGGCATAGAGCACCTGCGATAGACCGTGTGCACCTGGGTTGGTGATGCCGGCTATTCCAGATTTCGCAACCACGCCAATGGCCGCAAAGACCAAGATTGTCAAGGAAGTGATCAGAATCGCCAGCACCGCCATCTTCACGTCGAATGATTCGATCTTTTTGCCCAGATACTCTGGCGTGCGTCCAACCATCAGGCCGGCAATAAAGACGGAAAGAATCACGAACACCAACACTCCGTACAGGCCCGCGCCCACCCCGCCAAAAATAACTTCACCGAGCATGATATTGATCAGCGGCACCATGCCAGCGAGCGGGGTCAGGGAATCGTGCATGTTGTTGACCGCTCCACAACTCGCATCCGTGGTCACGGTGGTAAAGAGCGCCGAATTCGCAATCCCGAAGCGCACTTCTTTCCCTTCCATGTTTCCGCCGGGCTGAGTATCCGAAGTTCTGGCGTTCACTCCGGCCAGCAGTGGATTGCCGCGAGACTCGGAAGAATAGGCCACCAGAACGCCCGAAAGGAACAGAACGGCCATCGCGCTCCACACCGCCCAGCCGTGCCTCTGTGACTTGGTCATGCGGCCCAATGTGTAGGTCAGGCCTGCGGGAATGGCAAAAATCAGCATCATTTGAAAAAAGTTCGACAGCGGCGTCGGATTTTCAAAAGGATGCGCGCTGTTCGCATTGAAGAAGCCGCCGCCATTTGTTCCATACATCTTGATCGCTTCCTGGGAAGCCGCGGGCCCTTGCGCAATCACCTGCGTACTGATGGTGTCCTTTTTCACGCTACCATCGGCGTTCTTTGTTTCGACAACCTGCGATTCCACCACGCTCGCGGTGGTGTAGGGATGCAGATTTTGCACCACACCCTGAGACACCAGGAAAAGCGCGGCAACCAGGCTGAAGGGCAAAAGCGCCCACAAGAATGCCCGAGTGGCATCCACCCAGAAATTGCCGATGGTTGCGGATTCCTTGCGCGCCACGCCGCGAATCAAGGCAATGGCCAAGGCAATTCCCACCGCCGCGGAAGCAAAATTGTGATACGCGAGCCCCGCCATTTGCGTGAGGTAGCTCATCGTGGTTTCGGGAACGTAGGACTGCCAGTTGGTGTTTGTGGTAAAGGAAGCCGCCGTATTCCAGGCGAGGTCCGGGGCCACGTTTGCCAGCTTTTGCGGATTCCAGGGCAGCCAGAACTGCACGCGTTGGATGAGGTAGAGGAGAAGCATGGAAACGCCGCTGAAAACCAGCATTGTGGCGCCGTACTCCGTCCACTTCATTTCTTTCTTGTCATCAATTCCGCAGGCCCAGTAGATCAGACGTTCCACGGGGCGCAGAACGGGATCCAGCCAGGTCGATTTCCGCTCGAACACGCGGTACAAATAGACGCCCATCGGTTTGGTGATAAGCAACACTACGCCGAAATACAACAAAATCTGGAACCACCCGTTTCCCGTCATGGCTAGAATTTCTCCGGTTTCAATAGCGCGTATAGCAGGTAGCCGAATAGAAGAATGGAAATGATAATCAGGATGATATTTCCCAGCATCGTCTCAGCCCTCTATTTCAGCCGCTCGCAGCCCTTCAAATACAAAATGCCGAGGGCGAAAAACAGAATCGTGCACACCACGAAAATCAGGTCGTTCATGGATTGCTCCTGGTCTGCATAGTAGCCTACTTGCTTGCTCTAAGAAAACGGTGAGAGGCGCATTAGGGATTCGTAAGCATAGTTCGCGGCGCTTGTTCCACGCTGTGACTTGTGACACACTCCCCTAACGAACCCCTCATGCCCGACCGGCGTCCTTCTCCGTCCACTTCTGCGATTGGCGGGACTCCCGGCCAGGCAGTTTCCGCGTCTTCTTCCGAGTTCCTTTCCGTGAACCCTGGCGCCGAGTGGGCGCGTCTTCACATCGGTTTTGTCTACGTCGGCATCGTTACCATCCTTCTGGGCCCGCTGCTCCCCTATCTTGTACGCCATTGGTCTCTCAGCGATTCGCAAGCCGGGTTTCTTTTTGCCGCGGAATATTCTGGAGGCGTGTTGGGGACTGTGTTGACGGGGCTTCTGCTGCCGCGCCTCGGATTCACGAAAGTCATGACAATCGCTTTCCTTGCGTTTGGCCTGGGCTTTTCCTTTTTCGGAGCCGGCACTTGGATATTTGCCTGTCTTCTCATTTTCGTTTATGGAATCGCTCTTGGGCTCTCCGTTCCGGCCACGAATCTTCGCGGGACGCAGTTGCCTTCGGTGAATACCGCTGCGGCCGTAAGCCTGTTGAATTTGTCCTGGGGGATTGGGGCGGTCCTTTGCCCATTTCTAATTGCCGTTCTGCTGCCTTTTCTTGGGCTCCGGGGATTCTCGCTTTCTCTCTGCGTGCCCGCACTACTGTTCGCCGGAATTTATTTGTTTTGGCCGATCAAAGGCAGCGCTCCAGTAAAACGACCGCAGAAGCGCTCTCTCGACGCATGGTTGGCAAAATTACGCTTCCCCCCGGCCGTTCCGTTGCTTGTGCTTTTCTTCTTGTATGTGGGTGTGGAAACCGCCATCGGAGGTTGGGTAGCCGCTTACGAAAAGCGCATGCCGGGCATGGAGAGCACCGCCTGGACGCTTGCGCCATCCGTTTTTTACAGCTTTCTCCTGCTCGGCCGCGGACTCACGCCTTTAGTACTGCGGCGTTTTTCACAGATGTCCGTATCTACAGGTGGTTTGTTCTGTGCTCTTTTTGGCGCAAGCGTCCTGACTTTTTCGCATGCGCCATTCCCGCTGCATGCGGGGGCGGCACTGGCTGGGCTGGGGCTCGCGCCGCAATATCCTCTGTACGTCACCTGGCTGGCGAAAACATTTCGCGAAGATGCCAACTGGCTCGGCGCTCTTTATTTTGGCAGCGCGGGCCTTGGCGGGGCCGTCATCCCCTGGCTTGTCGGCATCATTGCGTATCATACGAACTCTCTACGTGCAGGACTCATTCTGCCGGCCGCCGTCATTGCGGTGATGATCCCGATTTTATTTCGCTTGCGCCCGCAGCGTGTACCGGCATGAAGTTCAATTCGCGCTAGGAAACTAGAGCAAAAAGCAGAAGCCATCGCTTCCGCAAGCGGATTGGACGAACGCAACGTCTGCCCGATACAATTGCCTCCATGCTCCCGGAATCTCGGGTCACTCCTCCGCTCTCTCCAGCCGAAGCCGCGCGCATTGCCCAGGAGCTTTTTGCACTGTGCGGTGATGTGCGGCCATTGCCGGGCGAGTATGACGATAACTTTCATATCGTGGATGCGGACGGGCGCGGATACGTGCTGAAAGTCATGCATGCCGCGCGCGAGACATCTTTCGTTGGCATGCAGTGCCGGGCACTCACGCACCTTGCGGAACGCGCAGCACATCTGGCCCTTCCAAGGGTGATTCCCAGTTCCGGCGGCGAATTGTCCAGCCATATCCAAGCCGCAGATGGCTCCCGCCGCATCGTTTGGTTGCTCACTTTTCTTCCCGGCACAACACTTGCCCAAGTGACTCCGCACACTCCGCAACTCCTGGAAAGTCTCGGCCGCTTTCTTGCTGAGGTTGACATAGCGCTCTTGGATTTCTCTCACCCTGTGGCTAATCGCAATTTGAAATGGGACCTCAGCCGCGCGCGGTGGGCTTTCGAGAAACTTTCCTTCATCGCTGATCCTCAGCGGCGCGCTCTGGCGGAGCATTTCCTGAATTTGTTCGAGCAGGAAGCGGTGCCGCACTTCCACCGTTTGCGGCGCAGCGTGATCTATGGCGATGCGAACGACCACAACGTTCTCGTAAGCCCGGAATCGGCAAAACCCAGGGAAGTTTTGAGCGTGATTGATTTCGGTGACCTGCACACCGGCCTGACCGTTGCGGAGCCTGCCGTTGCTGCTGCCTACGCGATTCTCGGCAAGGATGATCCCATCGCAGCGGCAAGTTCCGTACTGGCCGGATATCACCGGCGATTTCCTTTGAACGATGACGAAGTTGCAACATTGTTCCCGCTGATGGCGACGCGGCTGGCCGTCAGCGTCGTGAATTCAGCGCATCGTAAGTCCCTCATCCCTGACGATCCCTATGTGACCATCACAGAACTTGCTGCATGGGCCGCGCTCGAACGCCTTGCACAAATCCCTCTGTCCCTGGCAAATGATCGCCTGCGTGCCGCAATCGTTCCTTGCGGGACAGCGCCATCGCCGAGTGAAGCAGGCCTAACGCAACCTCGCCTCACGATCGAGCAATCCCTCTCCGCCCGCCATAAATACCTCTCCTCCAATCTCAGCCTCTCCTATGACCATCCGCTGAAAATTGTTCGCGGTTGGATGCAGTATCTTTACGACGACAGGGGGCGCGCGTTTCTCGACGTCTACAACAATGTTCCCCTAGTGGGGCATTCGCATCCGCGAGTCGTGCGTGCTGTTCAGGAGCAAGTCGCGCTCCTCAACACGAATACGCGCTATCTCCATGACAACATCCTTCAGTACGCGGAACGTCTCACTGCCTTGCTTCCTGCGCCTTTGCGCGTTTGTTTCTTCGTGAATTCCGGCAGCGAAGCCAACGAACTCGCGCTTCGCCTGGCGCGCACCCATACGGGCAGGGAAGACATCATCGTTCTGGAGCACGCCTATCACGGCCATACCTCCACGTTGATTGATATCAGTCCGTATAAATTCAACGGTCCCGGTGGGAAAGGCCAGAAGCCATGGGTCCACGTTGCCCCGATCCCGGATGATTATCGCGGGATTCACCGGCGCGGGGAATCCGATCTCGGTCGGAAATATGCCGAGTATGTCGCGACGATTCTGCAGAATTTGAAAAGGGAAGGGCTGGGAGGCGCAGCGTTCATCGCGGAAACGCTCCCAAGCGTTGCCGGCCAGATTGTTTTCCCGACGGGCTACCTCAGCGACGTTTACAAACATGTGCGGGCCGCGGGTGCAATGTGTATCGCCGACGAAGTGCAAGTGGGTTTCGGGCGTCTGGGAACGCACTTCTGGGGATTTGAAACACAGGCCGCTGTGCCGGATATCGTTGTGCTGGGCAAGCCGATCGGCAATGCTTTTCCTCTTGCGGCGGTTGTGACCACTCCAGAAATCGCGGCATCCTTCGCCAATGGCATGGAGTTCTTCAGCACATTCGGAGGTAACCCGGTTGCGTGCGCGGCTGGTCTGGCTGTCCTCGATGTGCTGGAGGAGGACCACCTGCAGCAGAATGCTCTGAAAGTCGGCGCGGAATGGTTGGAAAAGTTGCGCGGGCTGCAAGCGCATTATCCGGTCATCGGCGATGTGCGGGGCATGGGTCTTTTTCTCGGCATTGATCTCGTTACGGATCGCGACGCGCGCACTCCTGCGGCAACTCAGGCGCACTACATCGTCAACCGCTTGCGTGACCGCGGCATCCTGGCGGGCACCGACGGCCCGCACCACAATGTGATCAAGTTGCGGCCTCCCTTGATCTTCTCTTCTTCCGACGCCGCCTTTTTCACCTCCACTCTTTCTGAAGTGCTTGCCGAACCACCCGCGCGCCCCGCTTAGCCGAACAGGAGTGTAGCGGAACAATCGCATGGGCGCCTCAATGTTTTGATACAGGAAGAGGTAAGATAGAAGTTGTTAACCGCTCCGGACCTTTTCGCTGGAGGTTCAATGGCGACAAATTACGCGATGTGGATTCTAAAGGGCACTTTGCTCGGCCTGTGGCTGTTTGGTTTTGGAACCATGGCCTTTCTCTACTTTGCCGTCTATCGCCACATCATGCGGCCCAACTCTGCCGTCTCCATAAATGGCATCACTTGGTACACGATACACAATCCGATATGGTGGATCGCCCTGGCAGTCTGCCTTGTTCTCGGCTATGTAATTGTGCGCTCGTGGTCGGCTCCTCCGATTCTATGCGTTGCAGTCCTTGTGACGGGGTTGATCCCGGCTGGATGGTTCGCGTTGTTCCTCACGATGCTAGCGATGGCAAAACGCATAAGTCAACGTCACCCGTAAACTGGAGTCTATGAGGGGTGGACGGGTGGCCACATCTCCGGGTGCGCCCGAGTCGGATTTTTCAAGCGCTAGCGGAAGGTGATTGCAACTGGACGTGCGCAAGTGTAGTCTTTCACGAGCCTTACTCCTTCAGCCCTCTTGCTCCGTTCCCGACCGGTAAGGCCGCAGTTCCCACCCTGCCGGGACAAAAGATCAGAGGAGGACAAGTCCCATGTCCACGGAGAACAAGAATATAGTTCGCCGCCTCTACGATGAAGTCTGGAACAAACGCAAACTCGACTTAGTGGCGCAGATCATTTCGCCCAGCCACGCTCTGCTCGACCCGTTTGTCAGTGGCTCGCAAGTCGGCCCGGAATTGTACCGCCGCCGCGTGCTGGATCTGACCACGAGTTTCCCTGATTTGCGCTTTACGTTGGAGGACGTCATCGCCGAAAAGGACAAAGTCGTCGTGTCGTGGGTGATTTCCGGGACGCACAAGGGCGAGTTCATGAGCATTCCGCCCACTGGAAAGAAAGTGTCCGTTGAAGGCATCACCATTCACTACCTGCGGGACGGGAAGATTCTCGATTCCAATGCGCGGTGGGATGTCATGGGTCTCCTGCGGCTGCTCGGAGCTTTACCACCGCTTGGGCACAGCAAGGAAGCCACTTTCACGGGCTGAATCTTCGTGTATCGCCCGGCGGTAGTTGAACACGCCGAGGCCTTCCCTGATAACGCGGAATAGAGAAAAGGAATTAGTCCAAGTTCTCCATCGCTTGCGCTAGCTCGAACAGCTTGGTCACGGTATTCCAGTTGCGGTTGGTGCCGGAAGTCTTGAGGGCTCTCTCAATTGCCGGCCATGACATTTTGGGGCGCCCCATGCCGTTCGGGAAGTAGGCGTAAGCTTCGCCCCGCGCAATGTGCAGTTCTTCCGGTGCCGTTTGTATTTTCAAGGCAGCGCGCAAACATTCGGGGCTCGGCGTTTCTTTCAGGAAAATTACCGCCAGCTTGCTGGGATCGAGGCCGCGGCGACTGGCAAAGGGGCTTCGCGAGATCACGTCACCCAGCTCCGAACTGGTTCGCATGACTACATCAATGCGAAAGCCGAATTTCTGTACGATGGCGGCCTCGACGCGCTTGGCGAGCTTTGCATGATCACGGCCCTTCATTCGAAAAACGACGTTTCCGCTTTGCAGGTAGGTCTGCACATTTTGCAGCCCCAAGCTCGCATAGAGGTCGCGCAGTGCGTCCATCTTGATTTTGTTGTGTCCCCCGACGTTGATGCCACGAAGGAACGAAATGATCACGGCCATAATGCCCACAAGTATACCGCGTCACAGCAAAGGGACCGGCTGGGCTTACTCGGACTTCGGCGGGTGCGCAGCGCGTTCTTTCCTCTTATCTTCTTTCGCTTGATCGGAGGGTGGATAGGAATCGAATGCCTTGGCAAGCTCCTCGTCCACCTTTTTCCACACTTTTTCGGGTTCCGAAATCTTGCGCACCAGGTAAAGCCGCCAAGCCAGACTCTTCGTCTTTGGATCGATCAAGTCGATTACCAGAGCGCCTTCCTTTTGACTGCTGGCGCTGACGTCGTTATAGAGAAATGCCCAGTAGCCGCCAATATAAGCGCCATATGGCCCCCAGTTCCCGGTGACGGCAACATCCACCGCCGAGGAAGAATTGGCCCAGTAGCGCACAACAAGGTCAGGATGATCTTGCGGGTTCACTTCTCGCAATCCATGCTTTTCCAAGTCGTGCGAGACCGAGTGATGCAGCCGGATATCAATGAGGTCGGAATTCACCAGCATATTGACAAGATTATCGATACCGCCCAGGAAAGCGTAGGTTTTGTACTTGGAGTAATCGAGATTGGGATCGAAATCGACGACCGTTTTCGCGCGTAGTGGCAGGGCAAAAAGAGCCGCGCCCAACAAAACCGCAAGCTCTATGGCCTTTGCGTACCGATGGCGCACGGCACAATTTTCAAGACGTCTCATGGTCTCCCTCGAATGGGAATCTCACCGCATTGCATGGAATTCCTTGGAAGCGAAGGGTTCTGCGGCTAGTGTAGGCCAAGCACATACGATTTGCGAGATGGTCATCGCGCCAGCGCATTCCTCTTAATCGTTCTCTCCGTCGGTCGGCTCCTTGTAAAACAGACGCGCCAGGTCTGCGTGCTCCATAACCACCGAAGGGTCCTTCTGGATGGCATCGTAATACTTTTTCTGAAAGCCATCTCCGGTCTCTGTGGGCGCGAAAATCTTTCGTGCCAGCGAAATCGCACCGCGGGTATCTTCCGGTGTAATCTCGGTTTCCGCCGCAAGCTCTTCGTCGATACGCACAACGAATTCAGACAGGTTGTGCAGCCAGGAAAACTGAGGATCATCCACGACCAGGCGGAAGAGTTCGCCCGCCGACACGGCACCATGCACTCTCTCGTACTCGCGGCGCTCCATCTCGAGTAGTGTCTTGTGCAACCGCAACAGCGCTTCACGGAGGGCTACCAGCTTCCGCCGTGCCGGAGTGTCTCGCCAATTGCCTTGATTCGCGTAGGGATTAATGCCTTCCGCCACCGTTTGTCCCTTTCCGGTTGTTCCTCAGCGAGTTCCAGCCCGCCACTACTTTGCGGCTTTCTCTCTCGCCTGGACAACCAGATCATTTTTCACGCTGGTAACATTGGTCACAAAGCCGGCGCGAGCCGTGGCGCGGTTCTTGTCCGCCTCGCTCTCCACCTGGCCTTCCAGTGTCACCTTTCCATTCTTGACGATGATATGGATGGATGGCAACTCTTCCACCGCATACCGGGCGAGTTCCGCGTCTTCATAAATCGCCCGATATACAGCGTTTCGCAAATCATCATCCGTTGGCGAAGCCGGCAGCACCTCAATTTGGTTCACCACCGTCCCGACTCCCTCGATGGTCTTCACCGCTGCTTCTGCGTCTCTCTTCAGCGTCGGCCGGACAACCTGCCCCGTGAGCGTCACCTTGTTTCCATCCAGCGTAAAGGCAATATGGTCGAACACAGACAGATAGGGGACCACAGCCAACTGGTGGCGCACGTCATGTGCCAGTCCTTCCGCAGGTTTCTCGCTTCCGCCCTGTTGCCGGCCTGCCGGAGAGTTCTGTGCCCGTGCGGGGGAAAGCGCCAAGCCCAGGCCCACGCTAAGCGCCAAAATGATCGCTGCCCAACATGTCCTTGTATTAAGTTTACGGCCATCCACCCGGTACACCTCGTTTAACTTCACGCACTACTTCCATTCCTATTGTCTCTCAGGTGCGTTCCGCGGTGTTAGCATACGACAGGGAATCGTGTTTAGCTCGAACACCCCTCTCTGCTTGATTGCCCAGGAGGTTGTCAGTCGCGTGCTCGCCATTGCCCATCGCGGTGCTTCAGGTTACGCCCCGGAAAATACGCTGGCGGCGTTCCGGCGAGCCGTTGCGCAGGGCGTTTCCTTCATCGAAACCGATCTGCAACTCACGCGCGACGCACATTTCGTGGCCATTCATGATGAGACAGTAGATCGCACCACCAGCGGCCATGGTGCGATTCAGCAAATGACCCTTGCGGAGATCCGGCGTCTCGATGCAGGGGCCTGGTTCGCCAGCGAATTTATCGGCGAGCGCGTGCCTACCCTCGAAGAAATTCTCGTATTTTCCAAGAAAAACGACGTTGTGTTTTACTTGGAGCTGAAGCCCAGTGGATTCTGGGGCGGCGAGCACGCCTTAATCAGCGCGCTTCGCGAATCCGGTGAAATTCCCCGCGTGGTCATCATCTCTTTCGATTCCGTCATCCTCAAGAGCCTGCGAACTATCGACCCAACCCTGATGGTCGGCTTGCTGTTTGACGGCAAGATCGACGACCCCTTCAAGAAGGCATTGGAAATTGGCGCGCGGCAGCTTGCTGTTCGCGGTGACCTGGTAACGCCGAATTTCCTCCGCGAAGCACGCAAGCGCGATCTCCAGGTGGTTTGCTGGACCATCAATTCCCCCGCCCACGTGCGCCTTCTGGCTGCGGCTGGGGTCGACGGAATCATGTCCGACTACCCGGACCTTCTGCTCACCTCGTTGAAGAAATAGAGCGGTACACTCCCGCCAGCTCCGCGACTGTAAGCTGCTCGGCCCGCGCATCCTCCCGCAACGCAAGCCGCTGAAGGATCTCTCGCACCCGCGCCGGTTCGGCCAGCGCGCGCAGATTATTGGCGAGCGTTTTGCGCTTCTGCGCGAAGCACATCTTCACAAACTCCAGAAAGTCCTCGCCATTTTCCAGCCCCAGCTTCGCGTTCTCGCCGGGCAGCCGCAGTGTGACCAACGCCGAGTCGACTTCCGGAGGAGGTTGAAACGCGTTGGGGGGCAAGTTCAACACCAGTTCGGGGCGGGAATAGAATTGCGTGGCCACGGACAAATAGCCGTAGGACTTGTTGCCAGGAGTCGCCGTCAGTCTTTGCGCCACTTCCCACTGGATCACGATGTGGATTACGTCGATGAGATCAGCGGTCTGAAAAAAATGGTGAAGAATCGGGGAAGTAATGTAGTAGGGCAGGTTGCCGTAGATTCGGATACGACGACCCGCCGCGAGGGCACGTAAATCTGTTTCCAGCACATCGTCCGGCACGACCGTAAGATTTGGATGCTTCTGCGCAAGCCGCTGCAGCCGGGCAATCAGCAGCTTGTCGAGTTCCACTGCATAAACCGGCGCGCCGCTGCGCAGGAGGTGCTCGGTCATTTCGCCGTGGCCCGCTCCAACCTCAATCCAGCAATAATTGTCCGCCGCCCCGGGCGCCAAGGTTTCCATACCGTGCGGAGACACACCAATGGCCCGCGCGATCTGTTCGCGCCATCCCACATCCGCTAGAAAGTGTTGTCCGAGTTTTTGCCGCGCCATGGTTTGCCACTGAGTTTAGCAGCCACGCGGCATTCCTTGAAAACTGAATCGCCCGGAGTGGGTCAGTTTCCGGCTTCCGGGCCTATCAGGTCATTACCGAAACTAGTGGCAGAAGAGGGCCAAGCGGGGTTATTCGTCAAGACTTAAGATGTCGCCAGAATCAAGGCGGCGAGGATTTCGTATTGCAGAGATTGATTTCCACATCGGTTGCTACCCACGGAACGGTCTCGAATTGACGAGCGGACTTTGCTAGGTAACCCGGCTTGTGTAACAGAACAGTGATTTCTTGCATATCATCTGGCGTGAACCATGTGCAGTAGCCCCACTGTTGTTGGTTTCCCTCCCCGTCCTTCCCGGCAGGCCACGGTTCACACTTTGAGAGTTTGGCTTGAGCAGCGGCATCGAGATTCCATTCTTTTCTTGCCTGTTCATAGGCCAACCACCCTACTTGCGCCATATCGGACGCTCTCCAAACGTCCTGCCCTCGCTCCACTCTTGCCAGTAACGCCATCGCAGCATTCCTGTCTTCCTGTTGGTATGACCTGTAGAAGCTGCAATAGATGTGGTCGGAAGCTGGGTATGGAGGAGAAGTTGGTCGGCATGCTTCGCGGATGAATGAGCTTGATGTTTTGATCTCACTCGTCCAAACGGGCGTGCTTTGATTCTTACTCGCACTCGGCTGTCCAGCCTTCCCGATAAATCCACCTGCAAATTCGTAGTAGACCGTCATATTGGGCGAAATCCAACCTCTATCGCCTAGCCCATCGCTTGCGTTTATTGTCTCGCCCCAGTGTTGTTTCGCGACCACTGCTAAACATTTCTTGAAGCTTTCGCGCAGTGAACACCCCGGAATCTTCGAAAGCGCCTTCAGTTCGTCTGGTGCTGGCTGCCAGCGCTCCGAAGCGCACTGATATGCTCCCCCTGCTGGCACGCTCGTCCGCTTCGACGAAACGCTTACCACTTTCTCGATAACCAGCAGATGGCAACATTCTTCCATCCCAAACCCGCCCTTTGCTCCTGAGAAAAACCTCCCCCTTAGGGTCGCTGTGACTTTGTAGAAGAGGCACTCTGAGCCGCAAGCGTCACCGTTCGGCTTTCGGAAGCGAGTAGCGCCGACATCGTTTACGAATTGATTTAGGAGAGTATCGTGCACGAGAGGGACAGCGATGCCCCTTACCTGAACGTCTATCCCGCGCTGCTTTGGAAGAAAATTGCCGATGTCCCAATATTGCGCAGGCGACACGACATCGCCGCCAATGTCCAACCACACTCCGGCTTGACTGTGCGGTTCACAGGTGGCATCGATGATGAAGTCGAATTTCCCAACGTAGATACGCCCACTGACTTCGACTAGCTTGCGGTCGTAAATGTTCGGATGGCTCTCCAATTGACAAACAGTCACATAAGTTGGTGACTCGGAGGATGGCTTGTCATCTGCCAATGCCAGTTTTGTTGCGCATAGGCAAAAGGCGAGGCTTAAGATTTGCCGCAACATATAGTTAACTATATCCCCTACACTGTTTTCAGGGGGGAAGACAATGGACCTAGAGTTCCAGATGCTTCATACTCGCCGCTCCGGGAAACCGGCCTCACACCGGATCTCCACCGTACTTGACGCCTCCCCCAGCCTTCGATAGCTTAACAATTCGGCCTCCTACTCATGCGCATACTCTTTGTCGCTTCCGAAGCTCTGCCCTACGCGAAAACGGGGGGTCTGGCCGATGTGATTGAGGCCTTGCCCAAGGCGTTGGTGAAGTTGGGGCACGAGATCGCCGTATTTATCCCGCGATATCGTGGTGTCAAGTCCGGCACGGTGGTGATGCAGAGCCTCACGATCTCTCAGGGCGGCCGGTTGCGTTTTCCCGCGATTACGAGCGGATCGCTGCACCACGGTGTGCGTTACTTTTTTCTGGACGACCCGTTTTACTTTGACCGCGAGGGCCTTTACGACGAACGCGGCCGCGAATACCCCGATAACGCCGAGCGCTTTACCGAATTCTCCCGCGCCGCCATCGAACTCGCCAAGCACGTCTGGCCCCCGGACCTGATCCACTGCCATGACTGGCAAACGGCCATGGTGCCCGTGCTGCTGCGTTCCTCCTATGGCGACGATCCCGTGGTGAAAGACCTTCCCGCGGTCTTCACGGTGCACAACATGGGCTATCACGGCCTTTTCCCCAAGGACGCCATCGAGCGCGCAAGCATCCCCGCTGCCGTATTTCATCCTGGCGGACTCGAGTTTTTTGGTAGCGTCAATTTCCTGAAGGGCGGCCTCGTCTATTCCGATTACCTGACCACCGTCAGCCCCAAGTATGCTCAGGAGATTCAGACTTCGGAATTTGGTTTTGGCCTGGAAGGCGTGGTCCGGTCGCGCGCTGACCGCCTGGTGGGAATCCTGAACGGCGTGGATTATTCCATTTGGAGCCCGGACAAGGATGCCCTCCTTCCAATGAAATACTCAGCCAGAAACATGGCGGGGAAGCGCGTCTGCAAACAAGCGCTGATCGAGGAGTTCGTTTTGCTTCAGGACAATCCGAACTGGCCCGTGATCGGCATCGTGTCGCGTTTCGCTGACCAGAAGGGTTTTGACCTGATTGCCCAGATCGCGCATGACCTGTTGCACGAGGACATGCTGCTGGCGGTATTGGGCTCTGGCGACCGCAAGTATGAGGACCTTTTCCGGGCGCTGGCGCGGGATTTTCCCGGTCGTGTGGGCGTCAAGATTGCCTACGACAACAAGCTCGCCCACCTGGTCGAGGCGGGATCCGACATGTTCCTGATGCCTTCGCACTACGAGCCCTGCGGCCTCAATCAGATTTACAGCCTGCGCTACGGCACCGTTCCCATCGTGCGCGCAACCGGCGGGCTCGATGACACCATCGAATCCTTTGATCTCCAGACCGGCACGGGCACCGGCTTTAAGTTCACCGAGTACTCCGGGGCGGCACTTTTGTACAGCATTCGCCAGGCCCTCCATCACTACTCCGACGAGGGCGTCTGGAAGCGCATTCAGCTCAATGGCATGGCCAAGGATTTTTCGTGGAACACCTCAGCCACGGAATATGCGAAACTATATGAGGCTGCCCGCGCAGCGCGAAACCAAAAAGAAGTTCCATCATCTAACTAACTGAGAATAGCGGCTGCGTCGAGGCAGCCCCTAGAGGACACGGAAACGTCATGGCTGAAAACATTCTTGCGGTAAACGACGGAAATTTTGAGGCAGAGGTGCTGACGGCGAGCAAGGCGCAACCCGTCATGGTGGATTTCTGGGCCGAATGGTGCCGGCCCTGCCACATGCTGGCACCGACAGTTGCGGAAATTGCCCAGGACTACGCCGGAAAATTGAAGGTGACGAAGTTGAATGTGGACGAGGCCATGAATTCCGCCGGCCGCTTCAATATTCGCGGCATCCCCACGCTGCTGGTGTTCAAGGATGGGCAAGTCGTCGAGCAGATCGTGGGCGCCGTGCCCAAGGACCAGATCACCAAGGCTCTTCAGCGCCACATCGGGTGAGTCTGAGTTCGGGTGAACGGCAGCAGTTTGTTCCGCCAGGGCCCACTCACCCATCCCTCTTTCGGCGAACTCATACAAGCCCGCGTAGCTTGCAGTTGGAATCGACGGCTCTTTAGCTGTCGTGCAGTCGAGGAGCCCTGAAATGTCAACGGAACAAGCGGCCACTTCGCGCAAGGTCAAACCAGCGGATCACCCGCCTCTGCTTGCTGGCAATCGAGGTCCGCAGGCAATGTCGAGGCCCGGGCTGCACGAGACAGTGCTGGGGATCCTGGCCAACCTGCCGAAGGGGCTTGTACTTGATTGTCCGGCAGGAGAAGGCGCCCTGACGGAACGGATGATTGCCGCGGGCTTCCAAGTGCGCGCCTGCGACCTTTACGATGAACTCTTCCGTTTGGATGATGTGGAAATCAAGAAGGGCGATTTGTCTGGCACGCTGCCCTATCCTACGCAATCGTTCGACTACATCACCTCGCTTGACGGCTTGGAGCATATTGACTCCCCGCCGCAGGCCTTTCGCGAATATCGCCGCCTGCTGAAGCCAAACGGCCATCTGATCATTAGTGTGCCCAATATCATGAACGTGGAAGAGCGCCTCAAATGGCTCTTGTTCGGATACACCTCCCACTTCAAGCCTCTGTCCGACAAGTTCAAAGCACAGATTGATTACGATACTGCGGGCAAGCATGCCATCGCCGTGCACGCCAATCCCATCGGCTACAACGAACTACGCTACTTCCTCGAACTGAATGGATTTGAAATTCAAGGTGTGTATCGCGATCGCGTGAAAGCCAACCAGTGGCTCTATTGGCCGATTGTGGCCCTGATCCGCCTGGTTGCTGCGCTTACACCCGAGGCTCGCCGGCAGGATCGCTGGACGCGCGAACTTGCGTCCGATAATGTGCTCCTAGGCGGAAACACCATCATTCTTCACTCGATTTTGAAGAAGTAGCCTATCGGCCCATTCATTTCTTCGTTGCCACGTACACACTAATCCCGTAAGTTTTTCTCAGAATTTGCACGCCCTCAATCAGCGGCCATAATAGCCGGTCAATTGTAGCGGCGGGCGAATAGGCAGCGTACCTGAGCCCCGCCCGGATTCCCGCAGGCAGGTGATTGACTTGACGAAACTCGCGGCTGGTCATGGGAATGTCTTTGAAGGTGAATTGTTTCCCACGCACTTTGGTCTGCAGAATGTACGGTAACCAATTCCTTGGGGCCATCTTGTACACGGCACTTCCGTTGTCTTCCTTCTCCAAAGACAAACCGCTCAACTCCAGATAACGTTTCGCCGTGTCGCGAGTAAAAAAGTAAAGGTGACGCGGGACGTCTTCGCCGAACAAATAATGGGAAGTGGCGCTCTCGAAATTCGTGACCAGAAAGATGAACCGGCCATTTGGCTTAAGTATCTGTGAGGTTTTGCGGAAATACGCCATGGGATCGTGCACATGTTCCAGCACCGCCCACGCGGTTATCGCGTCATACCTCGGCTCGTTGACGGGAATCTTATCGAACTCTTGCCTAAAAACAGGGAAATCGGTGATGGGCTGGGACGACGGCGAAACTTCGACGCCCTCCACTTGCCAGCCACGCGCCGCCATGAAGCGCGGAAAATCTCCGCCGGCGCAACCCACATCCAGCAGTGTTCGCGGAGGAGTACCGTTGGGGACGGCTTCGAGGTAGCGGGCCTCCTGAGCATATCGCCGGGTGAAACAGTCCCCGGTACTCTGTGCCGTATGCGTCTCGAAATATTCAGGCGGGTAGTATTTTGCGATTTCCTGAAATGTGGGACGCGGATTCACAAAGCCCAGCCCGCAGCCGTTGCATTCCACCACGCGGAACACCTCGTCCGGGAAGTAGAAACGATCCGGCATCTCGTAGACAAACGTGTGCTCGCGCGAGCCGCACAAGTTGCACGCAACAGTTTCCAAGCAGTTTGCTCCCTTGACCTGCAAACCATCTAATGGTTCTGTATTCTACCTTGAAGCGGCTTTCGCCAAACGAAAGAGGGTCACATGCGCTGCACCTGGGCCACCAACGCGCTGAATATCACCTATCATGATGAGGAGTGGGGCGTGCCCGTGCACGACGAGCGCCGCTGGTTCGAGTTCCTAACTCTCGAAGGCGCTCAGGCTGGCCTCAGTTGGGACACCATCTTAAAGAAGCGCGAACGCTATCGTGAAGTATTCGAGGGTTTCGATCCAGCCAAGGTGGCTCGCTTCGACGCGCGAAAAAAACGGCAACTCCTCGCCGATCCCGGAATCGTCCGCAACCGCTTGAAGATTGACGCAACCATCGCCAATGCCAAAGCCTTCCTTCTGGTGCAGAAGGAATTCGGCAGCTTCGATCGCTACATTTGGGATTTTGTCGGCGGAGCTCCCATCCGTAGCGCTTGGAAGACTCACCGCTCACTCCCTGCCGAAACGCCTCTTTCCATTGCCTTGAGCAAAGACCTCAGCAAGCGCGGTTTCCGCTTTGTGGGCCCGACGATTTGCTACGCGCTGATGCAAGCCACAGGCATCGTGAACGATCATCTGGTTGGCTGCTTCCGCTATAAAGAGGTTGCTTGCTGATGGAAAGAACTCCGCTTCGCAGGCACCCCGAAAGTACGCCTCTTTGCGCCGCACCAGAGCGGCGTGAACTTTTGATCTTCGCGTTTTTCGCGTACTCTATGCCTATTTCCAAACGATCCGCGGGAACGGGCGCTCGACTTGGCCTTCGCCTTCCTTGACGGCGATGATCTGATCGCTCTTCAGGTTGGCCAACTTCGTCACAGTTCCACTCGGCCAGGTAATTTCGATGGCATCCACAGTCGTGCGTTGTCCCAAACCAAAATGCAGCCTGGGATCCTGCGCGGATTGGTAGCTCATGCCCCCTTTGCGCTGGTCATAAAGCGTCAGATCGCCCGCCACCACCTTCACCCTTGCTCCCACACCATCACGATTGGAGCGCGTCCCAATCAGAAAGATCTCCAGCCAGTGATTCTCGTTTCCGCCGTCGTTGCGCAATAGCTGTGCGGGCTGCCCATTGTTATTCACCAGGATGTCCAGGTCGCCGTCGTTATCGAAATCGCCGATGGCTGCGCCTCGGCTCACGCAGGGCTTCAAAAAATCATCCCCTAGTTGGGCGCTCACATCTTCAAACAGTCCTTTCCCGGTGTTGCGAAACATCAATTTGGGTTCGGCGTAGTGCACATTCGACTGGTAGCGCTCGATGTTATCCAAAACGTGCCCATTGGCCATGAACAAGTCCCGCGCGCCGTCATTGTCATAATCCATGAAGCGCGTGCCAAAACCACTCATGTGAAACGTGGCGTAGGAAAGCTTGGAACGGAACGTGGCATCGTCAAAAGAAGCGTCGCCCGCGTTCTGGTATACCCGCGTGAGCTGCTGGTCCAGATGCGTGACTACGAGGTCCATGTGCCCCGTGCCTGTAAGGTCCGCGGCGTCTGTGCCCATCCCGGCTTCAAACTGGCCGTCCATGCCGACGGCCACCCCAGACGAATAGCCAACTTCCTCGAAGGTTCCATCGCGGTTGTTGTGAAACAGGAAATTGGGCATGTGGTCGTTGGCGATGAAGATGTCCTGCCAACCGTCATTGTCGTAATCGAATGTGACCACCCCCAGGCCATTTCCTCTTTTCTGTCCCAGCCCTGATTTCTTGCTCACGTCCGTGAAGGTGCCGTCCCCATTGTTGTGATAGAGCGTCGGCGGCTGCGCGTTGAACACATCCGGATGGCAATAGCTGCGCATCCCTGGCCCTTTATCCCCGCACCAATAGTTGCGCTCCGGCGCCCAATCCACATAGTTGGCAATCACCAGGTCCAGCTTGCCGTCGTTGTCGTAGTCGAACCAGGCCGCGCTGGAGGCCCACTGCCCTTTATTCTCGACCCCGGCCTTCGCGGTCACATCCGTGAAGGTGCCATCCCCATTGTTGCGATACAAAATGCATCGTCCATAGCCCATCACGAAAAGATCCGGGTAGCCATCGTTATCGAAATCTCCCACGGCCACACCCATGCCCCAAAGACCTTCCGCAGGGACCCCTGCCTTCAAGGTGACATCCGTGAAGGTGCCATCGCCGTTGTTGTGATAAAGGGCGCTGCGCAAAGGACGCGTCGGCGTATAGATCTTCGTGGCGGCGCCGTTCACCAGGTAGAGATCGAGCAGGCCATCCTGGTCGTAGTCAATCCATGCACAGCCGGAACCCATCGTTTCGATCAGGTATTTTTCCGGGGAAGAAGCATTGTCATGCCGGAAATCAATCCCGGCGGAACCGGCCACGTCGTGAAACGTTATCCGGTTGGATCTTGGGGGGAACGCAAAGCATGGGTCCGCGGCAAGTAAAGCTCCACCCAGATACTTGAGCAGCTGCCGCCGGGATATAAGCAGGGAATTCGTCATCGGAAGAACCCGCTAAAGACCGCAGAATTAGTCATATACGATGAGTCCCCTGGTTCATCAGGCGGTTCCCGGGCTGCCCCAATCCGCGCCACTTCATACTGTATACTATTGTTTTTATCGCTGGGATGGGACTAAAATCCTTTCGTCCATTGCCCGTTTTTTCTTCAACGGACATTGTAGCGCAGTGCGAGTAATCGTTTACTCGATCCTGCGTTGGCCTGTGAGTCTTTCATTCACTTACTCCACCTGGAGCTGGCCTGCTTTGCTTCTATTCACTCACAGAAAGGTTGCGCATATGATTGACGGTTTCCTTCGCCCATGCGGCGCCATTCGCAGGTCGCTTCTCTTACTCAGTTTTCTTGCCGTGTTGGGGCAGGGAATCCTGGCGCAGCAACAAGGCCGCAAGAAAGAACCTCCTGCGCCCGGCCCAATGCTCGCCGATGGCATCGTCACCTTGGACACTCCGGATTTTACACTCGAACTCGTGCGCTCTTCGCAGACGGTTGCGGCGCTCAAGCCAAAAATTGCCGGCGATTTTGATTTCACCCCCGGCGACCTGCTGATCGCGCGTTCTAAGGACGGCTATTACCACCTCGGTGATCTGGATCTTCGCGTGCGTTCCGGCGATTCCGGAGAATGGAAGAACTACTCCACTTCCACGGCCCGTAAACCTGTGAGCGCACTTCCTGTGTCAGGAGAAATCCTGGCGTCGGCTGATCTGTCTCCCACGTTGCCCGGAGATATCCCGCTGCAGATTTCGCGGAGCTGGGTTCTCGATCACGGCAAGCTTGCTCTCCGTTTTACCTTGAAGAACAAAACCGCGGAAACCATTCAGGTGGGCGCGCTGGGCATTTCGATGATTTTCAACAATGTGCTGAATGATCGTTCGCTCGAAGAGGCACACGCTAAATGTTCCTTCTACGATCCCTACATCGGTGAGGACGCCGGCTATTTGCAAGTCACACGCCTCAATGGACACGCGCCTGCTCTCTTGGTGGTTCCGGATGGCAAAACTCCTTTTGAGGCCTACAGCCCCATTCTCAGCAAAGGCAGATCCCGCGACGCCGCGCCCATCTTTACAGATCCCACCCCGCGCTGGGTCACCTTCGAGGGCTTCTATGATTGGATGGTTCACAGCAAGGCCTTTGCCGACAATGAGTGGAAAAAGGCTCAACAATGGAATCCACCGACCCTACTCACGTTAGCTCCCGGTGAGTCCAAGACCTACGGTGTGAAATTCCTGGTCTCCGATTCGATCCGCGATATCGAAAAAACACTTCACGCAAACAATCGCCCCGTAGCGGTTGGCGTTCCCGGCTATATTCTTCCCACGGACATCAACGCGCATCTCTTTCTGCAGTATCCGCACGCCGTTAAGTCCCTTGAGATTGAGCCAAGAGATGCCCTGACTCTCACGGAGCAAAAGAGTCCGTCCACCGGATGGAAGAGCTATGAAGTTCAGGGCAAGACCTGGGGCCGCGCGCGCTTGACCATTGCCTACGACGACGGTTCCGTGCAAACCATTCAATATTTCGTCACTAAACCGGCCCAGGAAGCAGTTGCAGACTTGGGCCACTTCTTGACCACCAAACAGTGGTTCGTTGATCCCGAGGATCCGTTCCATCGGAGCCCCTCTGTCTTGACCTATGACCGCGAACTAAACCAGTTGGTCACGCAGGACAGCCGCGTGTGGATTGCCGGCCTCAGCGATGAGGGTGGTGCGGGGTCCTGGCTGGCTGCGATCATGAAGGAATTAGGGCAACCCAACAAAGAGGAACTCGACAAATACGAGCAATTCGTGGATGGCGTCCTTTGGGGCGGCCTGCAATTCAAGGATGGCCCCAAGCAATACGGTGTCCGCAAGAGCCTCTTCTACTATCAGCCGGATCAAATGCCGGCAAATTATTATCGCAGCGATTTCGACTGGAAGAGTTGGACCAGTTGGAGCAAAGAGGCTTCCGAGCACGTGGACCGCTCCTACAACTATCCGCACGTTGCGGCCGCCTACTGGGTGCTGTACCGCCTGGCGCGCAACAATCAGGGCCTCGTCACTGCTCATCCCTGGTCCTGGTATCTGACTCACGCGTATGAAACCTCCATGGCCATGACGAAATTCGCGCCGGATCTTGCTTCGTTCGGGCAAATGGAAGGCACGGTTTTTGTGCGGATCCTCACGGACCTCAAGCGCGAACGCATGACAACCGAGGCCGAATCAATGGAAGCCAAAATGAAGGAACGCGCCGCGCTCTGGAAGAGCCAGGCCTATCCCTTTGGCAGCGAAATGCCCTGGGATTCCACCGGCCAGGAAGAAGTTTATGCGTGGATGAAATACTTCGGCTACCAGGACAAGGCGGATGTTACGCTCAACGCCATTCTTGGCTACGACCCGGCGATTCCGCATTGGGGCTACAACGGAAGTGCGCGCCGCTACTGGGACTTCGTTTTTGCCGCCAAATACAGGCGCCTCGAACGCCAGCTTCACCACTACGGCTCTGGCCTCAACGCGATTCCCGTGCTTGCCGAATTTCGCGAGCATCCGGACGACTTCTATCTTCTGCGCGTGGGCTACGGCGGCACGATGGGAGCGCTGACGGACATCGATCAGGAAGGCTTTCTTGCGCCCGCGTTTCATTCTTTCCCCGATATGCTCAAACTCGATCCCCTCTCAGGTGACAATGGTCCAAACTTTTTGGGCCACGCATTGAACACCGCCACCTACATCGTGCACCATCCGGAATTCGGCTGGGTCTCCTTTGGTGGCAACACGACTGTGAGGGGCGAAACGGTGAAGGTCACGCCGCTGGATTCCTTCCGCACGCGCGTTTACATCGCCTCGTTAGGTTTGTGGCTGACTCTTGACGCCGGAAAATTCGATGGCATTGAGGTGGACTCCAAGACTGGCGCCGTTCGCGTAGGCCTTAGCCCAGCCACGCAGTTCACACCGGCGGCCCGATTGCGTGTGGAACAACCCACCAAGATTTCAGGAATTGGCATGTTTCATCCCACGAAGTCCCTGAAGCTCGAACGCGACGCCTACGTCATCCCTCTCGAAAAGGCCACTACCTGGCTGGAGTTGACTTCTAAACCCTAAGAGCGATTTCGCCGCCAGATTGGGGGGAAGATGAAAGAACAGCCGAACCGCAGAGAGGTGCTGGCAGGTGCAGCCGCCACCTGCGCATTGGTGCTCTTGCCCAAAACACGAGCAGGAGCCTCACAGCCATTCCGCGCAGCGGGCCGCGACGTCGAAATTCAAATCTCGCCGGTCAGCGACTATACATTCCGGCTCACGATTTTTCCCATTGACAATCAGGCCAAGGAAACCCATGTGGTCGCCGTGCCTGACGACGGCTCACTCGTGCAGTCCACGTGGGGCGCCCCGCTGACAAGTCTGCGCGCGCCCACGCGTGTGCCATCCGTCAAAATAGGCAACTTCAGTGTGCAGGCCAGTGCCAATCCCGTGACCATCACTATCGCGTCCGCGAATGGCCAGCCACTCCAACAACTGAAGGTAGATGAAATAACTGGTGTCCTATCCTTCCAAATCGGCAACGCACCATTGCTGGGACTTGGCGAGGGAGGAGCGCAATTCGACCGCCGCGGCTCCATGGACCGCATGCGGAGTGGCCAGGGCGGCTATAAACTGCAGACGCACGGCGGACGTGTTCCCATTCCATGGCTCATTGGCACGTCGGGATGGGCCATGTTCCTGCATTATCCTTACGGAGCCTTTGATCTTACCGGGCCAGAAGGCAAGTTTCTGCCCGCCAATCCAGATTCGGCCTTACCACTTGATCTTTTCCTCGTCTTTGCCAACGAACCCTCAACGATCATGGCTGAATATGCGCGCATCACGGGCAACGCAGAAATGCCACCGCTATGGAGCTTCGGCTATCAGCAGTCACACCGTACGCTGGCGAGCCGCGATGAAATCATCGCGGAGGCCAAGACGTTTCGCGAAAAGAAATTGCCCTGTGACACGCTGATCTACCTGGGCACAGGGTTTTGTCCCTCTGGTTGGAATACCGCAAACGGGTCGTTTGAATGGAACTCCAGCGTCTTCCCCGATCCTCCGCGAATCCTGGAAGAACTCCACCAGGAGCATTTCCATGTGGTGCTGCACTCCGTAATCGAAACCGACAAACTCCGCGGATCCGTTCGTGATAAATGTGAAAATGCTCCCGCGGATATGGAGCAAGCGAGCTGTCTTTGGGATGCTCACCGCAAAGACTTTGCCATGGGCGTGGACGGATGGTGGCCGGATGAAGGCGATCCGCTCGACATCGCATCGCGCCTCGTTCGCAATCGCATGTACTGGGAAGGCGCTCAGTTGGATCGGCCCAACGAGCGGCCCTACGCCCTTCATCGCAATGGCTATGCAGGCATGCAGCGTTACGCTTCGTTTCTCTGGTCCGGCGATGTTTATTCGAAATGGGAGACCTTGCAAGTCCACATCCCTATCGCCATCAATACCGCGCTTACCGGCATTCCGCTTTGGGGAACAGACATCGGCGGATTTGTCCCTACCAAAGAATTCACCGCGGAGTTGTATTTGCGCTGGTTTCAGTTCGCAGCCTTCTGCCCACTGTTTCGCGCGCACGGCCGCACCTGGAAATTGCGCCTTCCGTGGGGCTGGAATACGGGCGACCCCGGGCCCGTCGAAATCCGAAATTATGGCGGCGCGGCGATTCCCGATGTCAGCCAACTCCATAACCCGCAAGTGGAGCCACTCTGCCGGAAATACTTGGACCTCCGCTATCGGCTGCTGCCGTATCTCTACAGTGCCATGTATGAATGCGCGACCACCGGCATGCCCATCATGCGCGCATTGTGGCTGCACCATCCCGATGATCCCAAAGCGGTTGCTCGTGGCGACGAATATTTATGGGGCCGCGACATGCTGGTTGCGCCTGTCGTGGAGCAGGGAAGCACTTCACGCAAGGTTTATCTTCCCCGCGGCGATTGGTACGATTTCTGGACAAGCGAACGCGTGCAAGGCGGAGTCGAAATTCAACGCGCGGTCGATCTGGAGACCATGCCTCTTTATGTCCGCGCGGGAACCATCCTGCCGCTTGGTCCGGTGAAGCAATACGTCGCTGAAAAAGTCAACCAGCCTCTTTCCCTAACCATTTATCCCGGCGCGGATTCTTCCTTCTTGCTATATGAAGACGATGGCAGTTCCTTTAATTATCGCCAAGGGGAGTGGATGGGTCTGCAAATGGAATGGCAGGATAAGCGGCGCACTTTGAAACTGTCTCTGGCAAGTGGTTCTCGAATCTTGGCTCCCAGCGGGAAGTCGATTGAAGTGCGGCTCGAACAGAATAAACGACAAATAATCTTTGAGGGCAAGACCCTGGAAATTTCGTTCCGTTGAAGCTCAGCCAACTAGGATCCCGCCAAAAGGCCGGGCAGTTACTCGGGAGCTTCCCCACTATTGCGGAGAATCCGCGCGGATCATCCGAATGCCAAATACGCCTGAAATCTCGCTGCCACTCGCAGCTTCGAAACGTACTGTCACTTTCTGCTTTCCTTGAACCAGCGAAGCTGCCAATGGGTATTCGACATCACTAAAGCGAACTGTCTTCTCCGGGCTCAGATGCTCCGTCTTCTGTTCTCCCACTTTAGTTCCATCCACCAGGATGGCAAACGTGCTGCTTCGCCACGCTCCATTGCTGTACGTCACCACCAAAGTCAGGGGGTGAGCGGCATCAACGGGAACGTCAAAAGAGAACCACTTCGTGCCGCGCCGGCCATAGTGGCCCGGTATTTGAATGGGCGCGGTGTCTTCTCCTTGTTGGTTGAAATCGCGCTCCGCCTGCATCTGGCCGGGCTGCACGAAAGCCACGGTCGCCGTTTCCAGCTTCTTCTTCTTTTCTTCCTGCGCCGCATATGCCTCAGACTTTATCTTCCATTCCGCCGGTGTGAACACGTCCCAGTAGATGGCGTAACGCCGCCGAGGCAGTTCATAGAAGGGATGGAACTCAACCTCGGTCGTCAATCCCACTCCCGATGTAAGAAAAGTCCCAGGCTTACCGGCGACGGGCTTCAGCCACTCGTCCACCGGCTTCGCGGAGACGAACACAGGCGCCGGCTTCCCTCCGACCTGCTCCCATTCTTCCCGCCTCTCCAGTTCTGGCCCCAGGTCTCCCGCGAGCGCCAGCGGGCCCCACAGCAACGCAACGCGATTCGGGTTGTCTAACAGGGGCTCCGTGCGCAGTGTTTTCGGCAATACCAATTCCACCTTGTCTCCTTTTTTCCAGGTGCGATTAATCTCATCGTAGGAATCCGCCTTAGGCAGATTCGCTACCGCCATGCCGTTCACCTTCACGCTAAACCCCTTGCCCGCCCAATAGGGCCGCCGCAGCGCCAAAGTAAATTTCTTTGGCGCATCCGATGTAATCCGCAACGCGGCGGATTGCCCGTCAGGGAAGTCCGTGCTCATTTCCAGTTTCACCCCAGCCGATTGCCAATTCACTGCCGTGGGCGCATACAGGCTCACCCAAAGCTTGTCGCCGGATTCATAGTAGATTCCGTACCCGTGAAGCGCATGGCTCTCCATGCCCGTTCCCACGCAGCAGGTGAAGTCCTCAAACTTGTCCTGGTATTCGTGTTGCACACCTCGGCCAACCGGCACCATGTAGCAGACGCGCCCATCGTTGGGATCCTGCGACGCCAGGATGTGATTGAACAGCGCCCGCTCGTGAAAGTCCGCATAACGTATGTCCGGATTGACGGAGAACATGTCGCGCGCCATTTTGATCATGTTGTATACGTTGCAGGTTTCCGCCGTGCGCCCGTCCACCATGTCGTTCAATTGGTCCGCTGGACCAAAATATTCGTTCCTCCCGTGTCCCCCCGTAGCAAAGCTGTGGTGAAACGCCACCTGGTCCCAGAAAAATGTTGCCGCTTTGTAGTCCTCTTGATCGCCCGTATAGATGTAGCGCACCAGCGACCCGTAAAGCTTCGGCACTTGGGTATTGCCATGTTTTCCCGCCAGGATGTCCTGGCCCGCGGCCAGCGGGTCCACGATGGCGCGATGTTGAAACTTTTCCGAAAGCGCCAGCCAGCGCGGGTCTCCTGTGTCCGCGTACAGTTCGGCGGTCACTTCGTTCATCCCGCCAAATTCCGTATTCAGCATTTTCTGAATCTGCTCGTCGTTGAGGTTTGCCAGAATGCCCTCGGCCCATCCCGCGAACTTGATTTCCACTTCCAAGGCCGTGCGGTTTCCCGTGTAACGGTATGCATCGCGGAGCCCGGCAAACAGTTTGTGCTCCACATACCATGGAGACCAAAGCCCGTTCAGGTCGAACCCGCCCGACCGGATCACGCCGTGGCTCAATTCCTGAAAATGGATCTTTCCATCAACGCCGTCTTTATCCAGCAAGGCGCCAATATAGCCGTCGCCCTGCTTCGCCTGAATTTCAGCAAGGTCCTTTACGATGTAGTCCGCACGTTCCTTGAACCGCACGTCACCCGTCGCGGCCCACATCAAACTGACCGCCGACAGGTAGTGCCCCGCAATATGCCCCGTAAGTTGCCGCCCCGGACCGTCCCACCCTCCGTAACCCTTTGCCTTTGGTTCCAGGCCAGCGCGCTGCCGCAGGAATGCCAGCATGCGATCTGGTTCCAGTTCCAGCAGATACTTGGCGTCCAGGTCTTGCGCAGTCTTCAAAGGCCCGCCAGTCAAGCGCACGCTGTCTAAAGGCAGCGGCCGCGCTTTCACAATCTTGTCTCTCGAGATTTGGGCCGCATTGGGTGTTTGCGCAAGGGCGATGGCTGGGAAGGACATGCAGAGTGTAAGGATGCAAGGAAGAACTTTTGTCATGAGAAGCTCCAAAAGGCTTTGGATATAGTATACAGTACGTCACAGGCCACCTCCGCGGCCAGCTTATTTCGTTCAGCTCGATTTACCGCGCTGCCACGCAATCTACCAGGCTGCTGTTCCCGGGATTGCAACAATCAAGAAATGGGGTACCCACGATGCGTCCTTTGTCTCGCAGAAAATTCGTAGCTGGCACGGCGGTCGCCAGCCTGGCATCGCTGCTTCCACGAAACATTTTCGCGGACTCGACCACCACGCAACGGGTTGTCGTGCACACTGATTCTGAAATCGCTACCGTCAAGCCGGAATTCCACTCCCACTTCGCCGAACACCTGGGTTCGTGTATCTACGGCGGCTTGTGGGTCGGCAAGAATTCCAAAGTCCCCAATATCGACGGGCATCGAAAAGCCGCAGTCGATTACTTGCGCGAATTGGGTGTTCCGGTATTACGCTGGCCTGGCGGATGCTTCGCCGATGATTACCACTGGCGCGATGGCATTGGCCCGGAGGCGAAGCGTCCGAAGCGCGTGAATATTCACTGGGGCGCCGGCGTGGAAGAAAACAGTTTTGGCACCCACGAATTCATCGATCTCTGCCGGAAAATCGGCGCGGAACCTTACCTGGCCGGAAATGTGGGCAGCGGCTCGCCTCGCGAAATGCGCGATTGGGTCGAGTACTGCAATTATCCCTCGGGCACCGATCTTTCGCAGGAGCGCGCTGCCAATGGCTCACCGGACCCGTTTCGCGTCCGCTATTGGGGCGTAGGCAATGAGAGCTGGGGTTGTGGCGGCAACATGAGGCCAGACGAGTACGCGGCCTTATATCGGCGGTTCGCTGTGTACCTGCGAGAATTCGGCGGCACGAAACCTTTCCTGATCGCCAGCGGACCCTCCGGCAGTGACGTCGGATGGTCGCGCGGTTTCCTGGACAAGATGAAGTACGAACTTCCTGACGGTTTCTCCATGCACTATTACGAAGGCGGCGAGGATGCTCCCACGGAATTCACCGTGCCGCACATGAAAGAACAATTAGGCATCTTCGCGAAAGTGGAAGACTCCATCCGTCTGCAACGCGCTGTTCTGGATGGTTACCACGAGGGCAGGAATGTGGGACTGATTCTCGACGAATGGGGCGTGTGGGATCGCATTCCTCGTTCGGACGAGAAACTTCATGGCGAGCTTTGGCAGCAAAGCACCATGCGGAGCGCACTTGCCGCGGGTTTGGGACTCAACCTCTTTAATCGCCTAGCCGATCAACTCTACATGTGCAACATCGCGCAGATTGTGAATGTGCTGCAATCGCTTCTGATCACGGAAGGCATTGAAAGTGACAAGTGTGTCCGGACAACTACCTATTACGCCTTTATGTTGTTCAAGCCGCATCGCTCCAAAACCGCCCTGCACGTGACTACGCAGGATTCTTCACCGCTCGCGCTTTCCGCTTCCGCTTCGCGCGGCGCAAATGAAATCGTCCTCAGCTTCGTCAATTCCCATTCCGATGCAGACATGCTCGTGGATTGCTCTTTGCTCGGCGCCAGCGCAAAGGATGGCTCCGCCGAAATCCTCCACCATACCGACCTGAATGCCTGCAACACCTTTGACAAGCCGGACACCGTGGTCATCCAAAAGCTTCCGGTAAAAGTGGATGGCGCAAGGATTCAGCTCGATCTTCCGCGCATGTCCGTGGCTACGGCCACGCTGCGCCTGGGCTGACAAAGGAATTTAGTTCACCGACAACCTATTTGCGCGTTCAAGTCTGGGAGCTAGGAAGCTTCTTCCCCGTTTTCGCCAGGAGCAAATACACGGGAATCCCCATGATAACAATCACCAACCCAGGCCAGGTCGTCGCCGAACGATATACGAAAAGCGCCAAGACAATCGTCCCCGCCCCCACAATATAAAGAATGGGAAGCAAGGGGTATCCAAACGTGCGGTAGGGCCTCTCTGCCTGCGGTTTCGTTATCCGCAATCGCATCACTCCCGCGATGGTCAATATGTAGAACAGCAGCGCCGCCGAAATGATGTATTCCAGCAGGTCGCTGTAGAGATTTCCGTAGGCATGAGTGACGGAGTTGAAGGTGCGCGGAAGTACGAGTACGACGGACCAAAGCCCCTGAATGAGGAGCGCCACGGCAGGGACACGCGCAGAATTAAGGCGCCCCGCGGAAGCAAAAAACAATCCATCCTGGGCCATGGCGTAATACGTTCGGGCGCCCGCTAAAGTCAGCGCGTTTACCGTTCCCACGGTGGACACCATGATCGCCGCCGCCATCAATGCTGGGCCGAATCTCGGGAAGACCGTCTGCAGCATGGCCGTCGCAACCCGGTCCGATGGCGCATGCTGGATTGCCGATAGTGGCAGAGTGACCAGATACGCCACATTCGCCAGCAGGTAAAGTACGATTACAATGCTCGTCCCCAGGAAGAGGCACAGGGGCAGATTGCGTTTTGGATCTTTTACCTCACCGGCGGTAAACGTGATGTCGTGCCAGGAATCCGCGGAAAAGAGCGAGCCCGTTTGCGCCACGCAAAGGGCGATAAACAGCCCGAACGCAGTCGTAGCATCAAGCGTTCCCCGGATGGGGCTGACGCCTCGCGCCGCCCAGGCGTGCCCGAAATTGTCATGCACGGCAGTCCAGTTCCAGCCCACCGTGAAGCCCACCGCAATCAGTGCCAGCAGGGCGATGGTCTTCCCAATCGTAAAGACGTTTTGCACGATCTTGCCGTACTGCAATCCTCGGCTATTGGTCCACGTGAGAACCGCGATCACTCCAATCGCCACCAGTTGCGTATACGAAAGCGAAAACGCATATCCGGCCGACACGTGAATTGGCCGGATTAGGTAATGTTCCTCAGAAATTGTTGGAAATAGCACCCCCGAAAAGCGGGCAAACGCAATCGAAACCGCCGCGATCGTGCCGGTCTGAATCACGCTGATTAGCGTCCATCCGTACAGAAACCCCCATAGCGGCGAAAAGGCCTCGCGCAGGTAAATGTACATTCCCCCTGCTCGCGGCATCATCGCCGCTAGCTCACCGTACGCCAGGGCCCCTGCAATCGTCAGCACGCCAGCCGCAGCCCACGCCACCAGCAGCCAGCCGGCGCTGCCGATCTCGCGGCTCATCTCCGCGGACACAATGAAAATTCCCGAGCCGATCATCACGCCCACGACGACCATGGTTGAATCGAAGAGTCCCAGCCCGCGCGTGAATCCGGAAGACGTTTTCTCGGTCAAGCCTTCGATTCCTGTTGGATGATTCATGGAACTCCTTTGGAGCAGGTGCCAAGTGTTGCGAGCGCGGTACGCAACGCCCTCAGGAAAACGGAAATACAGCCTCATCTCGTGGAATGCATACTATATGCAATCCCCTGCGGCGCAAATCGAAAACACACCTCTCTCTCAGTCATCTCGTTCCCAGCGAATTTCTACTTTGGATCGGTCGCCTTCGTCGCTAGCGAAAAAGTCGCCAGCCCGTCATTCCGAACGGAATCTGCGGAGTGAGGTACGATTTTGCATCGCACGTCTTTTGTGCGATGAATCCCTCTTCTCTTGGATCCACGCCGTGGAGAGATTCCTCGCTTCGCTCGGAATGACGGACCAAGTCCCTTTTTGTGCGACCTGATTACTGGTGTTGCGCGCGATGTTTCTGGATGAATTCCTTCAAGTAGATGCCCGCATCCGTAATGTGCTTCCAAAGCGCCTTGGAGGCGATTTCTGGATCACGCGACTTGCAAGCGTCGAGAAGATCGTAGTGGGCCTTTCCGGCGAGGTGCAGTTCCCGTGTGACCAGCAAGTGCAGGCGGGTGTACCGGTCACAATTGTTATTCAGTGTCTTGATGTAGGACAGCATCGAAGCACGATTTGCCGGGGCATAGAGCGTGGAGTGGAAACTCCAGTTCCAGTCGCCCCAATTTTTAATTTCCGAATCCTTCTCCAACGATTGTTCAAACTGTTTCAATATTTTCTCCGCCTTCGCAAAATCGGCTTCAGTCAGATTCGGAATCGCGCAACGCAGCATGTAACATTCCAGCACCGCCCGCGTCTCGAATAACTGCTCGATCTCCTCTGGGGCCAGTGAGGACACTACGGCGCCGCGATTTGCCACAATGGTAATCAGGCCTTCAGCCGCGAGATGACTCAACGCCTCGCGAACGGGAATCCGGCTGATTTGAAACTCGGCCGCGATGGCGTCCTGGCGTAACTGCTCGCCCTCGTGCAATTCGCCATTCAATATCTGATCCCGCAGCCGTTCGACCACTGCCGCGGCAAGCGACTGTCTTGGAATCGGTGCGGATCTCCGGGGCTTCCCCATGCTTTCCAGTCTTGAGGAAGCGCCATGCGCAGAGCGGCTCGTTCTCATCTGAGGCTTTCTCATATTAAATTCTTTCTAATTTATAAAGGCCAATTTCCGGCGCTGGACCTCAATAGTAGCGGAGTTCAGCTATTGTGGATCCGTCAGGTCGTATCGGAATTGGCTTGGTTCACTTCAGCCTGACATAGTTTATCACGCCGACTCCCTGCTCGGCTTGCCGTCCACCATTCTCGATAGCCCCAGGGAGTTTAGCCTCTTTAGCTCCTCGGGAAGCGCTTCGTCGGGAAAATTCTGAAAACACACCGGCCGCGCAAACCTGTAAATCGCCAGGCTGCCCACGGAGGTCGACCGAGAGTCCGTGCTCGCGGGATACGGCCCGCCATGCACCATGGCGTGGCACACCTCCACTCCCGTGGGGAATCCATTGAACACAATCCGGCCAACCTTCGTCTCCAGAATTTGCACCAGTTCGCTATGCTCCTGCAAATCCTCGGGCGTTCCGTGGATCGTTGCCGTCAGGTGTCCATGCAAACTCCGCGCGCATTCCAGCAGTTGTTGCTTCGTGGCGTACGGTATCAGCAGTACCGAAGGGCCGAAGTGCTCCTCGGCAAGCCCCGGGTTGGCCAGGAAAGTCGTCGCTTCTGTTGCAAAGAGCAAAGCCATAGCAGAGGCGCACGCATTTGCCGGCCCCGCGCCCCCCCGCGCCAGCAGTCTTGCCTTTGACTCTTCTTCGCGCTTGGCTGCCTCCCGCCCATACGTAGAGCTGATTCCCTTGGTCAGCAGCGTGAAACCTGAGGCCGAGGAAACTTTCTCCCGCAACGTCGCGCTGAATAAGTCAAAAGGATTCCCCTTTTCAACGAATACCAATCCCGGCTTCGTGCAGAATTGTCCTGCACCCAGCGTAAACGATCCGTACAAGTCCGCCGCAATCTTTTCGCCGTGTGCCGCCGCGGCTCCCGGCAATACGAACAGCGGATTCGTACTTCCCATCTCAGCGTAAAAGGGAATTGGCTCTGGCCGCCGCACCGCCAGATCAAACAAGGCTTTCCCTGCAGCCTGCGAACCCGTAAAACCTGCCGCCTTCACCAATGGATGTTGCACCAGTTGCATTCCCACGGAAGTTCCGGAATCGAACACCAGGGAAAATACGCCCTCCGGCAAGCCGCATTCCCGCACGCTATCGCGAATGACGTGTCCTACGAGCTCACTCGTTCCGGGGTGCGCAGGATGCGCTTTCACGATTACAGGATTCCCCGCCGCTAACGCGGACGCGGTATCCCCTCCCGCAACGGAAAATGCCAGCGGGAAATTACTGGCGCCAAATACGACGACGGGTCCCATCGCCCGCAGCATGGAACGAATATCCGGCCTGGCAACCGGTTTGCGGTCCGGCTCCGCGCGATCAATCCGGGCCATCACCCACGATCCTTCTTCCGCCACTTCCGCGAACATCCGCAATTGCCCGCACGTGCGCCCCACTTCTCCTCGCAGGCGTGGTTCTGGCAAAGCTGTTTCTTGCCCTGCACGCTTCACGAGTTGTTCGGCGATTTCTTCCAAACGCCGCGCTATCGTTCTAAGGAAGTTCCCTCTCGCTTTCCCGCCAAGGTTTCCGTAAACAACAATGGCTTCCGAAGCAAGCTGCGCAGAAAGATTTACTTCCTCCGGCCCGGCGGAATGAAACTCCGGCTCAAGCGTTTCGCCGGTTGCCGGGGCAATGGCGCGGAAAGTACTTCCCCCCGTTGTTCCGGTGCGGCTACCAATAAGGGATCGTCCTTGGATTGTGATTGCCATCATTCCTCCAGGTTAGCTGCGTCGAAAAGGCGTACTGGCGGACGCCGGCCGATTTTTCATTGCTTCACGCACAATCTTTCTCGTACCTTCCAATTCCTGCTCGATAACTTCCATCCGTGGTCCGCGGACCCGCGCGCTGCCCACGCCGAGTTCCTGTTGCACCTGTTTGATGAGCTGCACAAATTTGGGAACCGTGTCCAGACGCAACAAGGGCAAAAACCAGCGGTACAATTCCTCTGCCGCTTCCTTCTTCCCCTCCATCCCGTAGTTAAAGAGATCAACTGATTCCCGGGGCAGAGCATCCGCCAGACCGGCGACCCACCCGACTGCTCCAACTCGGACGGCTTCCAGGATGGCATCGTCAACGCCAACAAAAATGGCCAGTCTGTCACCCAGTAAAGCGCGAATGGCCGTCACACGGCGTACATCCGT
Source organism: Candidatus Acidiferrales bacterium (assembly GCA_963702915.1). GTDB lineage: Bacteria > Acidobacteriota > Terriglobia > Acidiferrales > UBA7541 > Acidiferrum. The sequence goes on along the minus strand of OY969770.1, from coordinate 1,353,342 downwards.
GCTGGATTCTTTCACGGCCACGAGATTCGCGTGCTCCGTTGCCAATTCCGCAATCTGTTCGGGAACAAAATCCGTGCCATACGATACGGGATTGTTGTACAGCATGCACGGCAGGCTGGTCGCTCTCAGAACAATGGCAATGTACGTCTTCATTTCCCGCCACTCGCCTTTATAAACATAAGGTGGCAAAATCATCAGCCCATCGCAGCCAACACCCTCTGCGCTCTCTGCGAGTTCAATGGCTTCCAGCGTTGAAAGCGCGGAGATGGACGCCACGACCGGGGCTCTGCCTTTCAGCGCCTTCGTCAAGGTCTTCAGAATCGCCAGCTTTTCCGCGGCCTGCAACGTTGCGCCTTCGCCCAGGGATCCCAGGGCCACGATTCCCGTGCAGCCATTCTCGATCAGCCATCGCGCGTGATCGGCCAGGAACGCGTGGTCCACCTCGTACTTCTCGGTGAAACAAGTTGTGATGGCGGGCATGACTCCGGTCCACTTCATTGGGCTCCTCCGTTCATCTGTTTCGAATCTACGCTTGCGGAAATTGCGGCAAGGCTTGAACAACGCACCGGAAACAAGGGTGGCCTCAGTGAATCCGCATCCCAGCCAAACAGGAATTCAGCTGCAGGACCGCAAACCTTGCCCTGGCATGGACCCATCCCGCAGCGCGTTTGCAGTTTGGCTTCGCGCCACGATTTGTGCTGGCATAGCCTCCCAAGCGAAACATCCTCGCAACGGCAGACCAGCGTGTCCGCCTCTGCCAAGCTGCGTAGTTCGGCGCGCAGTGCAAATGCTTCCTTCATCGCGCGAACGGCGATTTGACTGGCGGCGCGCGCGACAAATAGTTTCTTAGGTTCCACTGTTCTTCCTGCCGCGGCTTGCCCCGCGATCTGGCCCTCGACCAACGCCAATTCCAGTCCGCCGATTCCCGTTGGTTCTCCTGCCGCATAGACGCCGGGAACAGAGGTTTGCTGCTCATCGTCAACCGCGACAAATCCATCTTGAATCTTGCAGCCCAGGTATTCGGCCAATTCCGTGTTGGGAATCAAATGAAAGCCGCATGCCAGGTAGTCGCTAGCAATTTCTTTGATTCTCCCCTCGTGCGAAAGGCGCACTCCTTCCACTCGCTCTTTCCCCAAAGCCGCGACCGGCCAGCAGTTTCTCCAGTGCGGAATTCCTTTGAGTTTCCAGCCCAGCCGCGTTGTTTCGCGGAATTTCCCCGGCGCAAACAGCATGCTCATCCCAAACTTCGCAAACTTTGTGTGCGTCGTCTGTTCCGCGATGCAAACAACTTCGCCGCCGTGGTCGCGAACGCAAGCGGCCACTGCAAGTAAGAGCGGGCCCGTGCCCGCAATCGCGATTCGTTTGCCCTGTACTTTTAGTCCCGATTTTATGAGCGCTTGCAAGCCCCCCGCACCCAGCACGTTCGGCAATGTCCAGCCGGGGAAGGGAAGAAAGCGTTCGCGGGCTCCGGTGGCCAGAATCAATTTCTCAAACATAATTTCGTGCGTATTTTCTGGCGACTCGGCCAGCAACCTGCCCGTTTCTACATGAAACACCCGTGCCGGACAAATCCAATGCACATTGGATCGGTTCAGTTGCTCGAACCAGCTCGCCGCCGTTGCCGACGTAGAGGTTCGACTCTCGCCCCGCCAAATCTGGCCGCCCAAACCAGAGTTATCGTCCAACAGAGCGACCGATGCACCACATCGCGCCGCCTCGGTAGCCGCCGCAATCCCTGCCGGACCTCCGCCGACCACCACGACATCAAATCTTTTTTGGATCAGCTCACTCATCGGAGGAAATGTCCATCCCTGCTTCGCACTGCAGCTGGCATCCGCGGATGTGCCGTATCCCGTTGATCGTCACGCGGCATTCGAAGCAAATTCCCATTCCGCAGAGTGGTCCGCGCGGTTCGCCTGTAACCGAAGTTCGACAGGATTCGCTTGCAGCCAGCATCGAGGCCGCAACACTGGTTCCTGCCGGAACACTCACATGCTTCCCGTTCAATCGAATCATGATGTTCTCAGGCATGGCTGATGGCTTCCTGCTGTCGTGATGGCAAATAGGGCTCGGAGGGAATTTCCGAAACGCGCCCCAGAAAGTGATCCGCGATCAAGCGTCCCGTTGCCAGAGAAGTCGTTATCCCCAAACCTTCATGCCCGGTCGCCAGAAAAATAGTCGGATCCGCGCTCCAAGGACCGATTAACGGAAGATTGTCCAGCGTTGCGGCTCGGAATCCCGTCCAGACTCGTATCGCGGAAAGCGTGGCCAGCTCCGGAATGTAGGCGAAAGCACGCCGCAACATTCTTCCGACGATTTCCCCGTCGATCTTTCCATCTTCACTCGCGCGCTGGCGTGATGATCCGATCAACAACTGGCCGGTCTTGCGCGGCTGCACATTGAACGCCACGCTATCCGAACGCGTGGAATGCGCGCTCTTCAGGTAACCCAGCTCAACCAGTTGATGGCGGATCATACCAATGTAGCGCTCTGTAATTACGAGATGACCTTTGCGGGATTCCATCCGTATGCCGGGCGTCAACCTCGCAGCATGCTGTCCAGCGGCATTCACTATCACCTGTGCGCTGAAGCTGGTTCCGTCTGCCAACATCGCAGTGCCTCGACCGGTAGAAGTCACCACGTGTCCCGTGTAAATCTGCGCGCCTCGCTCCACCGCTTCTTGCATCAGAAACGCCGCCGCGCATGGCGGATAGAGCACTGCATCGCCGGGCACATGCAACCCTCCCACCAGTGATTTGCAAAGGTTTGGCTCCGCTTCTCGCAGCGCCTGCGCATCCAGCACTTCCGAAGCGACTCCGCGCGCGCCATAATACTCATGTTTGCGCCGCACTTCGGCCATTTCGTCTTCGTTGGCAGCCACCCAGATCGTTCCCGTTTCCTGGTATTCCATCGTGGCCGGGCATCGCGGGCGCAGCTCTTCCCACAATTCTTGCGAGTAGCGCGTCAATGCAAATTGCGCTTCCGAATCATCCATGGCCACGATGTGACCCATGCCCGCCGACGTGGCCCCGGTTCCAATGCCGGTAGCTTCCACAACGGCGACCTTGATTCTTTCTTTTGCTAACTCGTAGGCGCAGGCCGCTCCGACAATCCCTGCTCCTACCACCAACACATCGGGTGTCCTGCTCATGTGGACATGCCGTGGCGAAATGGGTCTTCCGGGTCGAGGATTAAGTCTGCTTCGGCCGTAATGTATGCTGAACCCTTCACGCGCGGCAGGATTTTCCCGTTCTCAATGCGCACACTTCCTTCAAAGACGCTTCCGACGATGCTCTCCTGCCGCCACACTTCCCCTGGCTTCAGTTTGCCGTCCTCGTATAAGCACGCCAGCTTGGCGCTGGTTCCCGTGCCGCAAGGAGAACGGTCATACGCTTTTCCCGGGCAGAGTACAAATGTTCGGCTGTTCACGCCCTTTACATGCGACGGCCCGAACAACTCCACGTGATCCACTTCTTTGCCGTGCACACCGTTTACGCCGTTTCCCCTGATGCCACCATCCTTCAAAGCCTGGCGAATGGCCCAGGCGAAGCTTGTCAGTTCTTCCACCTTCGCCAGCGAGGGTTCCACCACCGGCTCCTTCACCAGAAAAAACCAATTGCCGCCCCACGCGACATCGCCGCGCACGACCCCGTAGCCCGGCACGGCCACCTCTACATCGCTAGCGCTCCTGTAGCTAGGGACATTTCCAACTGTTACCTCTCCGCTTTCGTGCAGCGTCGCGCTGACCACTCCCACGGGAGTCTCAATGCGGTGTTCGCCCACGCCAATCTTGCCCAGATGCGCCAGCGTCACCACCAATCCAATCGTGCCGTGCACGCACATGCCCAGGTAGCCGACGTTGTTGAAGTAAATCACGCCCGCGGCGCAGGACGAATCAACGGGCTTGCATAGCAACGCTCCCACAATAATCTCCGAACCGCGCGGTTCGTTAATTGTGGCTCGCCGCACATAATCATAGTTCTGCCGCAAATACTCCAACTTTTCAGCCATGCTGCCGGGGGGAAGGTCTGGACCGCCAGCCACAATGACACGTGTCGGCTCGCCGCCGGTATGCGAATCAACGACGTGCAAGCGTCGAATTTGCGAAGGCATAACTCAGTCGCTCCCGCGAAGGGACAAACTGCATACTTTATCCAATTGCGCGCCCTTCCGCAACCTCATTTCCTGCTCTTCTTTTCCGTCGAACTTACCCGTTGACTTTCCTCTTCGCCACGTCTATTTTGCCCCTTTGAGAAAGCGTTTACTCACTTTCGCCTGTTCCATCCTTCCTTTTTCGGCGGTTTACAACTTTGTCTTTCTTTTCCTTACTCTTCGCCTTAAGGATGACCTCGGATGAACTCTCGTCCACGGACTGCACGGAGGCACAGATGAATGGGAAATTGGCAAGTTTGATTCTAATGATCGGATTGATTTGCAGTGCCGCAGCTCCAGCGCACATTTCAGCGCAAGAACAAAATCTTGCTCCCACGCCACCTATGGGCTGGAACAGTTGGAACCATTTCGCCGAAAAAATCAATGCGCGCACCGTGCGTGCTCAGGCCGATGCCATGGTTTCCAGCGGCATGAAGGACGCCGGTTTTCTCTACATCAATATAGACGACACCTGGGAAGGGAAGCGCGACGACAAAGGCCTTATCCACCCCAACTGGAAATTCCATGATATGAAGGCACTTACCGAGTATGTCCACTCCAAAGGCCTGAAAATCGGTTTGTATTCTTCACCCGGCCCGAAAACTTGTGCGGGTTTTGAAGGCAGCCTCGGTCATGAAGAGCAAGACGCGCAGACCTACGCGGACTGGGGATTTGACTATCTGAAGTATGACTGGTGCCAGGACACGGGCACTCCCGAGCAGATGAAAGCGGCCTACACCAAGATGCACGAAGCGTTGAAAAAGACTGGCCGCCCCATCGTTTTGAGCCTCTGTCAATACGGCTGGGGCAATGTGTGGGAATGGGGCGCTTCGGTCGGCGGCAATCTGTGGCGCACCACCGGCGACATTGAAGATAACTATGAATCCATGGCCAGAATTGGCTTTGGACAAGCCGGCCTGGAAAAGTATGCGGGCCCTGGCCACTGGAACGATCCAGACATGCTGGAAGTTGGCAACGGCGGCATGCACGAGGATGAGTACCGCACGCATCTGAGTCTGTGGTCTATTCTCGCCGCGCCGCTCATCGCCGGAAATGATCTTTCCACGATGACTCCCTACACGCAGGAGATGCTTACCAATCGCGAAGTGATTGCCGTCGATCAGGACCCTGCGGGCAAGCAGGGATTTCCCGTGGTCCAGGAAGGCCCTTTTGAAGTCTGGGAAAAGCCGATGGCCGATGGCAGCGTGGTTGTTGGCCTGTTCAACCGCAGTAAGGAAGCCGGTAAGATGACGGCTTATTTTTCTCACCTGGGCATCACGGGTGAAGTAACGGCGCGCGATCTTTGGCTGAAAAAGGATTTGGGCAGCTTTCAGGAAAAATACAGCGTCAACGTGCCTGCCCATGGTGTCGTGCTCGTAAGGCTGAAGGTTAAATGACGGGTATTCTCCCCCGCGCCAGTTGCGTGCAGACAATTTTGCCAGGATTTCGATCTCGACCACATTTCATAGGGAGCTGCAGATGAGGACAAGCGGATCGCGTTGGTTGCTGGTTTCGGCATTGTTGATTTTCATCCCGCCAAAAGCATCGCCTCAAGGCACGGTCGAAGACTATCGCCGCGCGGAGTCCTTTCAAACGGGCGCGCAGCGCAAACTGATCACCGCGGCCGATGTCATGCCGCACTGGATCGCGAAGTCTAGCCGTTTTTGGTATCGCGCTGCCGGTCCGAAGAAGACGGAATTCATTCTGGTGGACGCCGTGCAAAATACGTCCGGCCCGGCTTTTGACCATGAGCGCCTTGCCGCAGCGCTCGCTCACGCCGCCAAACAGGAAGTGCAAGTCACCAAGCTCCCGTTCGATTCCATTGAGTTTGTTGACGATGAAAATGCCATTCGATTTCACATTCTCGACGCCGAATGGACCTGCACCCTGGCCAAGTATGAATGCACGAAAAACCCGTCGGCCAAGAAAGAGAATGAGTACGAAGAATTGTCCCCGGATGGCAAGTGGGCCGCTTACGTCAAGGATCACAACCTGTTTGTGCGTTATGTCCCCACAGGCGCCGTTTCTCAGATGACTTCGGATGGCGTGCAGGACTTCGACTACGCCACCAATCTGCCTGGTCTGGGCGAAATGGTTCGTCAGGGCACTCAGGACGTGAAGCAGGGCCCGGTGGTGTTCTGGTCGCCCGATTCTTCAAAGCTCGTCACCTATCGCATTGACTCCAGAAAGGCGGGGCGCTTCACCAGCTTGCAATTTGTTCCTCCCGATCAGCTCCGTCCAAAAGCCTTCACCTTCGTCTATCCGTTGCCGGGAGAAGTCCTGCCTTCCGTGGAAGCATTTATTCTCGACGTGAAATCCACCAAGCTCACCCCCGTGAAGACGCCTCCTCTCGAAGCCTCCTGGGATTCTGGCCCCGACTTTGTCTGGTTCCCGGATAGCAAGAGTTTTCATTACGAATATAACGAGCGCGGGTTCAAGGCCATGGAAATCCGTGCCGTGGATGCCGAAACCGGCGAACAAAAAGTCCTGCTTCGTGAACAATCCGGCCAATACGTCGATCCTGGGGAATCCTTCTCCCGCTTCATAGAGGGCACCAGCGAGATTCTCTGGACTTCCGAACGCGATGGCTGGAACCATCTTTACCTCTACGATGGAAAAACCGGGAAGCTGATCAATCAGCTTACCCAAGGCTCATGGGTTGTCCATCGCATCACGGCTGTCGACGGGAAAAATCGCAAAGTATATTTCCTGGGCGGCGGACGCGAAAAGGACGAAGATCCCTACCAGACCCATCTCTATTGCGTCGGCCTCGACGGAAAAGGACTTACTCTACTCTCGCCCGAAGATGCTTCGCATAACGCCAGTGTTTCCCCCGATTTTGCCTTCTATGTCGATAGCTTTTCCCGTCCCGATCTCCCCGGCGCCTCCATTCTCCGCCGCACCAAAGACGGCTCCGAAGTCCGCGTCCTCGTCAAAGGCGACGCCACCGACCTGCTCGCCACAGGATGGAAGTATCCCGAGCCTTTCCGTGGCAAGAGCGCCGATGGAAAAACCGATCTCTACGGGCTTATCTGGCGGCCTTCCAATTTCGACGCTTCAAAAAAATATCCCATCATCGAGCAAATCTATACGGGCCCGCAGGGCTTTTTCACACCCAAGACCTTCGGCGGCGCTATTTTTCGCGGTGGTCTGCAAGCCATGGCGGAGCTTGGCGCCATCGTTGTGATGATGGATGGTCGTGGCACCACCGGCCGCTCGCGCGCCTTCCACGAGTTCTCTTATCACAATCTAGGCGGCGCCTTCGAGGACCATGTGGCCCTCATTAAACAAATGGCCGCCAAGTATCCTTACATGGATGCGGACCGCGTGGGTATCTACGGCACGTCCGCCGGTGGTTACGGCGCGGCTCACGCTATGCTTGTCTTTCCCGAATTCTATAAAGTGGGAGTCACCATTTCCGGCGACCACGATGCCCGTCTCGATAAAACTTGGTGGAACGAACTCTATCAGGGCTACCCGGTGCAGGACGACTACGTGGCGCAATCCGATGTCACCATGGCCGGACGCCTCGCGGGCCATCTTCTGATCGAGCACGGCGATGTGGACGACAACGTTCACCCGGCTGGATCGATGCGCTTCGTGGATGCTTTGATGAAGGCCAACAAGAGCTTCGACATGCTCTTCGTGCCCAACATGGCCCACGGCGAACGGAACAGCTATCTCGTGCGCCGGCGGTGGGATTATTTCGTGCAGAACCTGCTCGGTGTCACTCCGCCCGTCAATTTTGAATTGAAAACCCCTGAGCCGTGACATGACACATAGCAGGTTGCCCCAGGCACGGAGTTTGTGCCTGGGTCTTGGGTTGTTCTTCCTCGCGGCACAGTCACTCCTGTTTACCCTGAGCCTCGAAGAGACGGTGCTCTTGGGTTTCTCTTGCTTCCGTAGCGGCCGCCTTCTGCCTGCCGTAGGAGGGAGGCGGGCGCCTTACTACCGAGCAAATCCCCTTTAGCTGTATTCGCCAACCACTTCAAAGGTGCGTGTGATACCTGTTGCGATAATCACCGTGTCCTTGTGGGTCCCGCCCACGTTCGCGGGTCGGCCATTCACGGTCACTCTCTCCATTTTGTAATTGGCAGGCACACGAAGTTTCACATGCACCTCCTTCGGCGCAGGTCCATTCGCCAGCGATACCGTGGCCATCACGCGTTTCGCCCCAGGATTCGCGACCATCTTGAAATTGATTCGCCCCCACCGTGTCGGCGCTTTTTCAATCTTGATCTCTTTGCTGGACCCGACCCATTCGCGGGGGACTCCCTTTGCCAGGTACAACCTGTCTTCATCCGAATCTTCCAGGACCAGCATCCACCGCACCAGCAATGGGATTGTCTGCTGTGCCGGCATGCAAAAAGTCGCGCTGTCCCCCTCCAGGCCGGACACTTCACCGGCCGTCCAGCTTCCTGGCGTGTGGTCATGGTAGCGATGCGAATAAAGAAACAGCAGGTACTCTTCGATGCGATCCAGCCGCAAAAGCATCTGCGCGTATCCATAGGAAATAAATCCGAGGATCTCCCGCCGCTTGGGCAGCGGCGGCTCCACGTTCGCCACCACTCCTAATGTCGTTGCCCCGTACCCGCGCATGCAGTCAATCACCGTGTTTGCCAGGTCCGCCGGCAGCATGTCGGCCTGGAGCAATTCCGCATATGGCCGGTGCGCCCACAATTGCACGGGAGCCTCTCCTCTTTTAAATGTTTCGCGAAATGTCCCCGGCGAGCCCGCGTATGGCCCGATGTACGCTGGAGTCATATCCTTCCGGACGTTTTTCCGCATCGTCGCCAAGAGCGTCTCTTGTAGCACCTGCGACCGTTTCGACCACTCTCCCGTCGGTTTCTCAAGTCCGGCCGTCGGTTTCGCCCGCCCAATTTCCGCCCACGCACGGCTGATGTCCTTCAATCCTCTCGCCGCAAAAGCGCTGTTGCTGTAATACGGCAACCACCACGTCATCGGCTTTGGGTGCAGCGAGGAATCCGATTCGCTCCAGCCGTGGATGATCCCGTAGCCAGGATCGTCCTTGGGCATCTTCAAACTGATCTCATGCAACTCGGAAAGAAGGTCTGCTGTGGCTTCGATCTTGCCTCTGTGTTTCAGCAGCAGCGCGCTGTCTTTCGTGTAATTGAAATAGCGCGCCAGCAATGACAGTTCCAGCCCGTATTGCGCGGTTTCCGGCCCGCGCATATTCACATTGCCCTTGGCATCCACAAAATCCGTGAAGTAATTGTCAATAATCGCCCGCGCCGCCTCGAATCGTCCCCACTCCAGATTCGTGTAAACGCTGCTGCTGAAAATGTCCTGAAAGCCATCGTATTCCGATCCGTAGTAATCCCGGTCCACCGCACCATACTTGGGGTACACCCCGCCGGGACGCACCATTAATTCCCGCGCGACCGCGTGCTTGCTCATATGCGTCCAAGAATCATCGGGAAGCGTTGTTGGCGCAAAATCCTGTAACTGCCGGTCCCAATACTCCGCAAACTCCAGTAGTCCGCGGTAAAACTCTTCGGCGGGGGGTTCCACACGGCTTGGCGGAAACGCCGGATAGCTGTATCCATAGAACACGGATGTAATCTTGCCATTCTCGATTCGCGCGCTGCGATGCCAGGTTTGCACGATGAATTTGTCTTTGGCCAGCACATCGCCGAAAACCACAAGTTCAATGTAGCTGGTTTCCGAGAGAGGGAAGACCTTCCGCACCGCTGGCATCCACCCGCCCAGCACTCCTTCATATCGCTTTTCCGTGTCTTTCGTATCGAGCTCTGGAAAGTGCTGGTCTGGATGGTAGGTTCGCGTGCTCCCGCGAGACATCACCGGCATCGTGTCATAACATTCCTTCGTCCCCACGAACGTGTTCCAGGGCAGCCGTCCTCCCCACTCCTCGCGCTTGCTGATTTTCGATTCCAGCAAGGGGGCTGCCGACCGTACCTGTTCCGGATTGGGATCGCCTCCTCCCTGCAGCAAGCGATCCGCCAGCAGATCCGGTCCCGAAACGCCAATGTCATCCAGGTTGATTCCCAGGTAAGGCGGATTCGTTTCGTCGAATGTAGCTTCCACGTATTTGGAAAGTACGCGCCATCTGCCGGACGTGGAAAGGAACGTGATCACTCCGTCTCGCGTGCGCAAATCCTCGTAGGCTTTCCATGGAACGTTCCCAATTTTGAATTCCGCAAGAAGAGTGTGCCCCTCGACGCTCGGAGCATTTCCTGCGCTGGCGCTTGGCTCTGGTTGGCCTCCAAAAGCAGTGTCATCATCGGTGAGCCCGGCCGCCGACGCTTGCGTTGCCAAACCTTGGACGCCAGCCGTCGCCACGGCCAGGTCTTTCAGGAATCTTCTCCGATCCATGGCGCTCTCCTTTTACTAAACACTATTCTCCGGGCTACTTTTCATTCGCATTGTCCACATAAAACTTCCAGCTTGTTTGATAATCGCGCGTCAATGGCAGGTTCAACAGCTTCGCGCGCAACATTTCCACGGGAATTCCGTTTTCCATCAGGATCGCGTCGTGATACTCCCGGTTGCTCATGCGTCCCGCGGTTACTGTCTCTTTCCGCAACGCGCGGAATTGCAATGCGCCCAACATATACGCCGCCTGATACAGCGGCCCGTACGAGCCATCAAAGGAGCGGCGAACCTCCGCCGTGGCGTTGTCCAGTTCGTGCCCCACGTTCTTCACCAGGTAGTCCACGCATTGCTCGGGCGTCATCTGCCCCAGGTGGAAACTCAGCGAGAAAATAATCCGCGCGCAGCGGTGCATGCGCCAGAACAACATTCCAACCTTTTCTTCCGGCGTCCGCGCAAATCCCATATCCCAAAACAGCATCTCCCAATACAGTGCATTTCCTTCGCTCCAGAAAGCCGTTTCAAAGATCTGCCTGTAGCTGCGGTACCGCTGCGCCATATATCCCTGCAAATGATGCCCGGGAATCAATTCGTGAAATACCGTGGCCCGCGCAAAGGGAATATTGTTCCCGCGCATGCTCATCATCCGCTGCTCGAATGTCATCGTGTCCGTGGGATAGGAAACGCTGATCACTTCGCCGCCCGTAAAAAACGGGTTCACAAGCTGCCGCTCCGGGCTCATCATTTCCATCCGCCAGTCTTCCTCGGCCAGTGGCGGGACCGTCACCAAGTCATTCTTTTTCACGTACTCGATGGCTTCCACCGCCAGCTTGCGGATCAGTTCCGGCTGCTCTCCCGGTTCCACGTGCATTTCCTTCACATGCTCCAGCGCCTTGTGCCAGTCATCTCCATAACCCATTTGGTTCGACGCCTTCAGCATTTCCTTGGTGCACCACTCCATCTCTTTCTTGGCAATGGCGATCAACTGCTCCGGCGTGTACGGAATCATGGCGTAAGACAATTCATCCATCAGCGCTTCCCATCCCACTGGATCGCCGATGATCGTGGTCTTATCATCGGCTTTGATTCCCACCAGCTTTTCCGTCAGAAAAGTTTCATACCCTTCCAGCGCCTTATCCGCTTCCTTGTAAGGCTCGCTCACCCACCATGTGAAGGAAGGGTCATATCCGGAATAATTTTGGTACCAATCCTGCAACGCCTTGCGCAGACTGTTGGTCGTTCGCGCGGCCCGGCGAGCCACTGTGCGTTTCGCGCGAAGGGGCTGCACCCCAGAGGTGCTTGCTGCCTTTGCTTTGTCACCCTCGGCCAGTCCCGCTTCTTCTGCTTTGCGCACCTGCGCAATCTCTTTCACCATCGCCGCGAGCGTCGCGGCGCATTGTTCTCCTTTCGGTGTTTCCATGCGCCTCCGCGCGTCCTCCAGTTGCGCAATGGTCTTTGCAAAGGGAAGAAGCGGTTCCATTTCCGCGTATTGCTGGTTTTGCAAAATAATCCCGTGAATCTGGTGATCCAGGTAATGCTGGAAGACCACGTAATCAATCTTGCCGTCCTGACTCAATCCATCAAAATCTACATGCTGCAGCGTCGCCAGCGAATCGTTGTAAAACTTCGTCATCCGTTCCTGGCGCGAGGTCGCCGTGGGGATCCTGTACGTCCGCAGCAGGCTCCTTTGGTCCGCGCTGAATCGCGCAATCATCTCTCGCAAATCCGTTCCCCCAGGCGCGTTCGCGGTTTGCGCTATCGTCGCCCGCGGGCTGCACGCGAACGTCAGGAGAATTACGGTATAGCTGATTACGCAAAGTGCCCGATGTGAGATCATTGGTTCACCATTTTTCCTGAAGTCAAATCCTCAGCTCCGTCTGCCTGTCGCTGGGCAGCAAACGCGACTCACCTTTGCCACCCGGGTCCTAACTGGCCAATGCGACAAGACATTGCTGCTAGGGGCCAAGTCATTGGATACTGTATAACATATACCGGCCTCCGCGGCCCCCTTGATTCCGCTTTTCTTACCGTACGCCGCTTCCGCACCGTATTCGGTGCCACTGTTTTACCGGGTCAGTGTTTTCTGATTTGTTTGTCAGGAAGGGGACATACAAAAAATGAAGCGACATTTCATCGTGCTCCTGGCCTTCGCCACTCTCCTCATTTCATCCAACTCTATTCTTGCCGCCGAGCCTGTCCGCTATGAACTCGGATTCCGGAAGTGGAATACACATCTGCTGGATATTACGATTCGCGCAAATGGACTCGATGGGAAAGCTGTTCAATTCGCCATGCCGTACTGGGCGCCGGGCGTCTACATCGTCGAGGAATTTGCCGCGAATGTTCAAGGGTTCTCTGCAACGGATTCTTCCGGGCGAACACTCCCTTGGCACAAGGTGGACGGCTCAGTCTGGCAGATCGATTTACACGGCTCCACCGGCATCGTCGTTCACTACTTGTTTTACGCCAATGGCATGCCTATTCGCGGCGCGCAGTACGATGAACGCCACGCAGCGATGACCGGCGCGGCCATCTGGATGTATATGGTCGATGGCAAAGACCGCCCCACCGAACTCGCCATCAAGCGCTCCGAGTTACCGCCCAATTGGAAGATTGCGACGGCCTTGTCAAAAACTGGAGAGCACTCTTACGCCGCGCAAAACTACGATTGGTTCGCGGATTGCCCCATCGAGATTGGCGACTATCAGGAGAAGTCATTCAGCGCTCTCGGTACCATGTACCACGTTGTCGTCCATGATGAAGCGGACAGCGGAGATTTCACGAATTTCACGGAACAGCTCAGGAAGGTGATTGAGAAGGGAGTCGTTCCGATCCTTGCGCCGGCTGTCAGAGCCTCCGGCAGTCCACTGGACGCGCCGTTTCCCGAGTACTGGTTTTTGATCCATATCTCGAAAAACGGATTTGGCGCGGGTGTTGAGCATCTCGCTTCCACCATGATCATGATGGGTCAGGGGTGGGATGATCGTAGCGCGACCGATCACGACTTTCTCTCCGATGTTGCCGAATACAAGCTTGACCTGGTCACACATGAATTCTTCCATTCTTGGAACGTGAAGCGCTTGCGTCCGCGTGAACTTGGCCCATTTGATTATTCGCGGCAGGTGCACACCCCCTCGCTTTGGATTTCCGAAGGGCTGACGAACTACTTCACTTGGCTCGCCATTCTTCGCTCCGGTTACTGGAAACCGCAAACCTATCTCGATCACACCGCGCGTGTAATCACCGGGTTGGAGTCGGAACCCGGCCGCAAGGAGAGGAGCATCGCGGAAACGAGTTACGATACCTGGTTTGGCTTTGCCGGAAGCGGTGCCGGAGGCTTTGGCCCCAACTCCTCCAATAATTTGGCCAACACGACGTTTTCCTATTATGACGGCGGACAGATTCTGGGTGTTCTGCTGGATCTGGAAATACGGCACGCCACCAACAACCGCAAATGCCTGGACGACTGGATGCGGCTCATGTACCAGCGGTTCGCGCTTCCCAAACCCGGATTCGAGCCGGAAGACGCAGTAAAGGCTGCCAGCGAAATCGCCGGAATGGACATGGCCGAGTTTTTCGCACGTTACGTGACAGGTAAGGACGACCTGCCTTATGAGCGAGATTTCAGTTATGCGGGAATCCAGGTGGAGAGAATCTACTCAAAGAAGGCATGGCTTGGCGCTGAAGTCCGTCAAGATCGCAATTCTAGCGGAGCGTACTTGGCGAACGTTGTTCCCGGCAGTCCCGCGGAGAACGACGGCCTTGACCGCGGCGACATCATTCTTGCGGTTGATGGTAAGGTTGTGGACTCTCGCGGCTTCACAACGGAGTTGGAGGCGCGCAAGCCTGGAGATCGCATGATTCTCACCCTGAATCGCCACGGCGTTCTGCGTCAGGTTACTGTCACCACCGCCACCAATCCCTATCCTGAATTCAAACTCAAACCCATGGACAATCCCGGCAGCGCGCAAATAGCAATCTACACCGGCATGCTCGGACTTGGTGAATAAGAAACCTTCTGATGACACAGGGCCGACACGCGTGCGGCAAGCTTCTGGACGACTCTTGCAGACAGTGCGACGCGCTGTTTGCTCGCATTGCCAGTCCCAACATTGGGGAGTTCGGGGGCAGTGTCGGCGGACCCTCCGTTCTTCCACAACTCCTTCCAACCTTCGCGGGCCCACATACTCGGGTTGGCCAGGGCGTCCCGTGGCTTCTTGGAGGGGATGAGTCGAATTGAGTGTTGACACTGTATACTTTATACAGATATCCTTGCTCTATACCCTTCGCTCCAGTAGGTCACTCTTTTGCTTTTCCTGGACTCTATTTCCGCGGATTCCTCCCAGACGACCTCCGGCCTCGTCTTTAACATCATGCGCTTCTCTCTCCATGATGGCCCCGGCATCCGCACCACTGTCTTTTTGAAAGGCTGCCCCCTGAGTTGTCCCTGGTGCCATAACCCGGAAAGTCAGTCCTATCAACCGGAAGCCATGTACGTTTCCGGACGCTGCATCAGTTGCCAGACCTGCTGTTATGTCTGCGAGTCTGGCGCGCTTCGCTGGAACAATGGCCCGCAGCGCAATGCTGCGCGCTGCACCTTCTGCGGCGCCTGCGCTGAAGCCTGCCCGGCGGAGGCGCGCAAGTTGATGGGCAAACCAATTCAAGTGGGCGAACTGGTCCAAAAAATCCGCCGCGACGTCGCGTTCTTCGACGAATCTGGCGGCGGCGTCACCTTTTCCGGTGGCGAGCCGCTTGCCCAGCCCAGGTTCCTCGAAGCCGCTCTCGCCGCCTGCAAGAGTGAAGGAATCCACACGGTCCTGGATACTTGCGGCTATGCGCCCTCAGCTGTCCTACGCCGCGTTATGCCCTTTGTGGACCTGTTCCTCTACGACCTCAAACTGATCGATGATTCACGCCACCAGCGCGTCGTGGGCGTCAGCAACTCATCCATTCTTGAAAATCTTGCTATTCTTGCCTCGGAGCACGCCTCGCTCATCGTGCGCATTCCCGTGATCCCCGGCATCAACGATGATGACAAAAACATCGAACAGAGCTTCCAACTACTCGGCAAACTTGGTCTTCAGAAAGTTGACCTGCTTCCGTTTCACGCTACCGGCATCGAGAAGTACCACCGTTTGTCGCTCGCCTGTCGCATGGGAGACCTAAAGCCTCCCGCGCCGGAAAAAATGCAAGAGATTGCGGCCCGTTTCTCGGATCGCGGTTTTGAAATTCGAATTGGGGGTTGATCCATGAACGAACGTGTTGCCCGTTTGCGCGAAGAAAGTTTGCAGTTGAAGCCATGGCTCTCCATCGAGCGCGCCGCTCTCATCACCGAGTTCTACGAGCAGTGCACCGAGACCTCCGTCCCTCTCCGGCGCGCGCTGGCTTTTCAGTTCCTAATGGAGCGCAAGTCCGTTTGCATCGGCGAAAGGGAATTAATCGTGGGCGAGCGCGGTCCCAGCCCGAAGGGCACGCCTACCTTTCCGGAATTGTGCTGCCACAGCATGGAAGACCTCGACGTCCTGGACACGCGCGAGAAAATTTCATATGCCGTGGGCGAAGAAGCGCGCCGCATTCAGAACGATCGCGTCATTCCGTATTGGCGCGGGCGCTCGATGCGCGATCTCCTGTTCCGGGAGATGACTCAGGAATGGAAGGATGCCTATGAAGCGGGCATCTTCACCGAATTCATGGAGCAGCGCGCTCCCGGCCACACTGTCTTGGGAACCCTTCTTTACACAAAAGGTCTGCTCGGTTTGAAAGCCGACGCCGATCACGCTCTCGCGGCTCTGGACTTTCGCAATGATCCCCGGGCCTATGAGAAGCAGCAGGAATTGAAGGCCATGGTCATCTGCGCCGATGCCGTCACCGCCTATGCCCAGCGGCACGCCGCGCTTGCGGATACTCTTGCCGCCCGCGAAAAAGATCCCGATCGCCACGCGGAACTCAAAGCCATCTCTCGCATCTGCCGTCACGTCCCAGGCAACCCGCCGCGGAATTTCTGGGAGGCCCTGCAGTCCTACTGGTTCGTTCACCTCGGGGTCGTCACCGAACTCAATACTTGGGATTCTTTCAACCCTGGCCGCATTGACCAGAATCTTTTCCCCTTCTTCTCCCACGATCTCAACATCGGCTTATTGACGAAAGAGCAGGCCCGCGAACTCTTGGAGTGCTTCTGGATCAAGTTTAATAACCAGCCGGCTCCTCCCAAGGTCGGTGTCACGGCTGCCGAAAGCGGAACCTACACCGATTTTGCCAACATCAACACCGGCGGCCTTAAGCCGGACGGCTCTGACGGCGTTAACGATTTGACCTATCTTGTCCTCGACGTCATTGATGAGATGCGCCTCCTGCAACCCTCCTCAAACCTTCAGCTCAGCATGAAAAGCCCCGATCGTTTCCTGAAGCGCGGCTTGGAAATCGTGCGCAAAGGCTGGGGCCAGCCTTCCATCTTCAATGCCGACATGGTCGTCGAAGAATTGCTACGCCAGGGCAAGTCCCTCGAAGACGCCCGCTGCGGCGGTATCTCAGGCTGCGTTGAAACGGGCGCTTTTGGAAAAGAAGCCTACATCCTCACCGGATATTTCAATCTCCCTAAAGTTTTGGAGATCACCCTGAACAATGGCTCGGATCCTCGCACCGGCAAAAAAATTGGCGCGGAGACCGGTGATCCCCGCCACTTCCAAACTTACGACGAGTTGTTCTCCGCTTTCCGCAAGCAACTTCACCACTTCATCGAGATCAAGATTCGTGGCAACAATGTAATCGAGCGGCTCTACGCGGATTACATGCCCGCTCCCTTCCTATCCCTCTTTGTCGAGGACTGCATCGCTAAGGGCATGGACTACAACGACGGCGGCCCGCGCTACAACACCACCTACATCATGGGAGTTGCCCCCGGCACGTGCACCGATTCCCAGGCGGCCATCAAGTTTCACGTCTTCGACCGCCAAACCCTCACCATGGACGATTTGCTACGCGCGCTGCGAGACGACTTCCACAACGCCGAGGGCCTGCGCCTGCGTCTTTGGAACAAAACCCCCAAGTACGGCAATGACAATGACTATGCCGACGACATCCTTAAATCCGTCTTCGCCGCCTTCTATGACGAAATCAACGGCCGCCCGAACACGAAGGGCGGTTTCTATCGCGTCAACTATCTCTCCACCACCTGCCATGTTTACTTTGGCTCGGTCACCGGTGCCACCCCTGATGGCAGAAAAGCCTGGGACGCGCTTTCCGACGGCATTTCCCCGGCGCAGGGTGCGGACAGGCTCGGCCCGACCGCCGTGCTGCAGTCCGCCGCCAAGATGGATCACGCCCGCACGGGCGGCACGTTGCTCAATCAGAAGTTCGCGCCCTCCCTGGTGCAAGGCCAGAACGGCATTGATCACCTCGCTCATCTGGTGCGCACCTACTTCAAACTTGGCGGCCACCACATTCAATTTAATGTTGTGGACGCGGCGACTCTTCGCGAGGCCCAACTGCATCCCGAGCAGCATCGCGACCTGATTGTCCGGGTTGCGGGCTACAGCGATTACTTCTGCGACCTCACAAAAGCCCTTCAGGACGAAATCATCGCCCGCACCGAACAGACGGACTTCGCTCCCGCCCTCGTCGAGGTGTAATCACCCGTCACAAATTTATTGCCACGTATTGTAACGAGAGGGAAACGCATGCACTCCATCGAAACGATTCAGCAGGAGCTTCAAAACTGCGGTATTGATGCCTGGCTGTTCTGCGATCATCACCATCGCGACCCCATCGCCTATCGCATCCTCGGCTTGGCGGAATCCTTGATGGTGACGCGGCGCTGGTATTATCTGGTTCCCGCCCACGGCCAACCCGTTAAGCTCGTACATCGCATTGAGGCCTTCCATCTGGATTCTTTGCCGGGAGAGAAACGCGAATACGCTGCGGGCACTGAACTCAACACCAAACTGAAAGAATTGCTGCGCCCCGCGAAGAAAGTCGCCATGCAGTTCTCTCCGAACAACCTCATCTTCACGATTTCCCTGGTGGATGCAGGCACGGTGGATCTTGTGCGCAGCATGGGCGTGAACGTTGTCACCTCCGCCGACCTCATCGCGAAACTCGAAGCGGTTTGGACTCCCCAGCAAATCGCCACACACTTCGCCGCGCGCGACTGCGTCGATCGCATCACCACTGCCGCCTTCCAGGAAATGGGCCGCCGGATAAACGCGGGAGGAACTACCGAGTTCGAAATTCAGCAATGGCTCTCGGAAGCCTTCCGCAGAGATAATCTTGTCTCGGACGCTCCACCGCTTGTCGCCGTCAACGCCAATAGCAGCAATCCGCATTACTCTCCCACCGCGGGACGCAATTCCCCCATCCGCCGTGGCGATTTTGTTCTCTTCGACATCTGGGCTAAGAAAAATATCCCGGACGCTGTCTATTACGACATCAGTTGGACCGGCTTCGCGGGAACGCAAGCCCCCGATCGCATTCGCGATATCTTTGAAATCGTGCGCCGCTCGCGCGATGCGGGCATTCAAAAAGTTCAAGAGACTCTTGCTGCGGGGAGAAAACTTGCCGGCTGGGAAGTGGACAAAGCCTCGCGTGACATCCTCGAGGCCGCCGGCTACGGAGCCTACTTGAATAACCGGGTCGGCCACTCCATCGGCACGGAAGTCCACGGCAACGGCGCTAACATGGACAATTTCGAGGTGCACGACGAAAGGCAAGTGATTCCCAATACCTGCTTCTCCATCGAGCCCGGAATCTACCTCCCCGAATTCGGCCTGCGCAGCGAAATCAACATGCTCACCCACGAAAAATCAGCCGAAGTAACCGGCATGATCCAACAGGAACTCGTCCTCTTCTGATGTACGTACTGTCGCCCTTCGCTACTCCCCGAATTTGTCATTCGCCTTTAGCTGTCCCTCAATTCGCCGTCCACGAATTTGTCATTCGCCTGTTGCTACCCCCCGATCTGTCATTCCGACCGGAGGGACGGCGCTCTTTGGCGTCCCGGAGCGGAGGAATCGCTCCACAACTGTGGAATCAAAGCAAGAATCGCGCGTGGTCATAGGGCATTCATTTCGCAGGAAGCATCAATTGATTTCCCTTCAACGCTTTCTGCGCCCTTCGCAGTTCAGCCTGCGCCTTCGTTCGCGTCTCATTGATGCGCAAAAATGAAGGAGTAGCTCGCTGGAAGAATGGATGCAACTGCTTAACCCTGTCTTGCAACTGGCGCAGCTTTCCTTCCGCTTGATCGGGAGGCAAGCGCAAATCATTTTCTGCTTCCCCGTATAATTTCCGGCAAGCCGCAATGTCACGAGAATCCGGCAGCGTGAAATGTTCCGGCATCGTCTCGCCCATGATTTCCTGATAGCACTTGGCCATGTCGCTGCACTGCCTCATTTGCTCCACGCCAGTTTCCAACAGCACCTCCTCTAAACCCAGCGCTCCGCTCCAATCAAACCCAGCGCTTGGCAATGTGCCTAGCGTCAAGGCAATCTGACTCTTCTGTGCAGCGGTCAGGTGGCCACTCTCTTCTGCCTTCGTGACGGCATTCAAGTTCGACTCCAGCGCACTCAGTCCCACATACTTGAAAATCAGCGTACCGCCAACGGCCAAATGCTGCGAAAATTGTATTCCCGCAAGCCACGTAGAAATGGCTGCCTCAGTGTCTCCCTTTGCAAGCAACCGGATGCCTTGCAAGGTGTTCAATCGCGCCAGCGCCCGTGCGGAATTCCGCCAAAAGGGAACAGGGAATTGATCGCTAAGCCCGACGCTATATTCCAATCCCCAGTCGCAAGTCGCAAGCTTTGAACCACGCTGCATGGTCTGCAACGCATCTTTATTGCTATCCAGAAAATGTCCCAATTTGTTTTCGTCCCAGACGGCATTCCCGGCAATGATCTGTTCCATCAGTTGAGACGTGGCCTGATCCGTTGGGTAGTCCTCCATCTCCGCGAACGCCTGCCAATAGAGCAGCGCCGCGTTCTTCGGTGGGGCCGGCACCTGCACTTGCGCCGAGGCCGTCGCCACATAGACCAACAGCAGGGCTGCCACAGTCGACCAGCGTGTCCTCATCTCGTTTTCTCCCTATTCTTTTGCCAGCGTACCCAGCATGCTTTTCTTTCCTTCAACATCTGAAAAATTGTGCCGTGGCGTCGGCCCGAGTAACGCGTCTAGTTTGTCCGGGTCCTCAACAGCCAGTTTTGTCATCTGCAGCATCGGCAGCTTGCTTTCCGTGAAGACAACGGTGATCTCCGTCTTCGGTGCCACGGTCTCACTTGCTCCGGACTGCACTTTTTGCGAGTGCGCCACAAACCACGCGCCCCCTCCTGCCAGGACGGCAAGGACTGCCGCTGCTGCCAGACGCCTGATCCAGGCCGGAGCCTTCGGCCGGCCAATTTCCAGTGGTCGAACGGCCCGCGCACGGAATTCTCCCAGATATTTCTCAACATCCTTTTCATCGTTCAGCATTGCCCATCCTCTTCTTGCCTTAACGTTTCCCCAGCCGCTCCCGCAATTTCTCCAGTGCGTAGCGATAGCGCGAGGCCACTGTATTCAACGGCGTCCCCGTCGCGTCGGCAATCTCCTGCAGCGTCATTCCACTCCACACCCGCAGGAAAACCGCCTCACGCTGATCTTCCGGTAATTCCTGCAACACATTTTGTAAGGAAATGACCTCAGCTCGATCCGCCTTTGCGTGTGTGAACCACACATCTTCCTCCGGCAATTTCAGTTCGCGACGGCGGTCCCGGCCCTTATTCAGTGAAGCGTTACGGACCGCGCGATACAAATACGCTACAGGCGCCTGCGCGGCGAACGCACCTCCTTGCAGTAATTTCAAAAATACTTGCTGCACCACGTCTTCCGCCGAGCCAAAGTCCAGTCCGCAGGTACACCCGTACGCCGCCAGCGCCGCGCCATGCTTCTCGTACAATTTCTTCAGCAACTCCACCGTGAATTTCTTCTCTTCCAACGGCACACGCCCTGGCCCGCTTGTCATCCTTATGACACACGAAAGCACCGCTTTTGTCTAAAGCCAAAACACACTGGAGGGAAAAAGTTCAGCGTTTTGACTTATGATTGATTTTCGATCCGCAGCCTGGCCAGCAAGCCGTGAGTCGGGCGTTCGATCTAGGGGAGTTCTCTCAGCGGATGATTCCCATCTGGTAAGCCAGCACAATCTGCGTCACCAGGTACTGGTAATGCGCGTCAGTGTCCTGCAACTCGGCGTCAGTCTCTTGCAATTCCGCCTGGCTGTACTCCACGATCGAGCTCAGTCCGAGTTTGTATCGCGCGCTCGCCAGTTCCAGCGTCAGCGCCGCTTGTTCCCGCAATTGCTTCGTCACCGACAGGCGTTCGTAAGCTTTTTGTGTATCCAGCCAGCTATTCCGTACATCTCGCGCCACATTGTCCTGCAAATCCTGAAGCTGCTTGCGCCTCAATTCCGATTCCAGGTCCGCGTTCTTGGCACGAGCGTTGAACAAAAACCCGTTGAATACCGGTATGTTGATGTTCACGCCCACCGCCCCATACCAGTTGGAAATGTGGTCGTCGCGAACAGGCGCAGCCCCTACCACGCCATCGGCGCTCACCGTCGGCCACCACAAATCATGCTCTGCCTTGCCGAACTTGCTCGCGGCCGCCACATCGTTCTGCATCGCCCGTACTTCCGGCCGCTGATTCAGCGCCTGCTGAATCAGAGGAGCAGGATCGACGGCCGGCGCCGTTGCTTGCGACGCGGGTTCCACCACCGCAAAATCCTGCCGGTCCGGAAACGCTAGAATGGCCGACAGCGTCGAGAGTGACGCCTCATAGTTGTTCTGTGATTCCAGCATCAGCAATTTTGCCCGCGCCAGATCCACCTTGCTAAAACTTAAGTCAATATCCGATCGCAGTTTTGCGTCCGTCAGGGCCTGGATCTGATCCACCAGATCCTGCCGGGTCTTGACTGTTTGTTCCGCCACTTGGAGCAGAGCTTTGGTCTCCAGCGAATTGTAAAATGCCTCGTCCACAGCCAGGACAATCTGCTGTTGCGTGGCAATGGCGTTCTGGTCCTGCGCTTTTGCGGCAAAGACTGAGCCGGACACCAGGTTCTGTGTCCTTCCGAAATCGGTGATCAATTGACTTACGGAAGCCCCGGCCGCTGCTCTTGGATACACGGTCGGATTCGTCAGGTATCCCGCGGAAATTCGATTGCCCGCTTCCGAATCCACCGCCGTCACACTCAAATTCGCTTGCGGCAGCAGCGCCGAGCGCGCCTCTCGCACGAATTCGCGCGCTTCCAGAGCCTGCAGTTTCCCCACGGTAATTTGCGGATTGTTCTTGATCGCAAGTGCCTCTGCTTCCTGAATTGTAAGTGGCCGGCCACTGGTGGAGTTCGGCATCGCCGCCGCACCCATTGGGGCAGTCGCCGGAGATGCGGGAATCTGCTGGGCTCTCGCACCAGGCGATTGCGCCAGTGTCCCCATCAGAGCCAGGCCCATCACGATGGTCCATCTCACGACGCCACCTCCGTCGCCGGTCCCTGCTTTCTTCCATGGATCACCAGATAGACTGCCGGTACCAGAAACACCGTCACAACCACGGATACTCCCAGTCCTCCAATCACCGCGCGTGCCAGTGGCGCATACTGTTCGCTGCCCGCTTCGATTCCCAGGGCCATCGGAAGCAAACCCAACAAAGTCGCCAGGGAGGTCATTAGAATCGGGCGCAGCCTGACTTTGCATGCTTCCACCACGGCTTCTTTCAATCCCAGTCCTCGTTCGTGCAAAATGCCGGAAAACTCTACGATCAAAATGCTGTTGGATACCACGATCCCGGTCATCATGATCACTCCCATCAGGGACATGATGTTCAGCGTTGTGTGCGTCATCCAGAGGAACACAACCACACCCGCAAGCCCCGGCGGAATGGCCGTCAAAATAATAAAGGGATCAATGAACGACCTGAATTGCGCCATCAGGATCAGGTAGACCAGAATGATGGAAAGGATCAGCCCGATTCCGAAGCGAAAGAACGATTCATGCATCCCAACCACCGCGCCTTGCACACGTACCAGCGCGTTTTTCGGAAGCTTCAAGCCTTTCAATATCTGATTTGTCTCTGCACTTACCGCGCTAAGGTCCTCACTGCTGGGCATCACATAGACATCGATTACGCGGCGGATCTGATAATGGTCCGCTTCAGTCGGCGTATTGATCGGATCGATCTTGGCCACCGATTGCAGCGGCGTATAGGACGCGGAAGTCGCGGCGCGCAACGGGATGTTGCGAAAATCCGACATGGTCATTGAGCCTATCTTCTCGTTGAAATACTGCACTGTTAACATGTAGTTGTTTCCACTTTTCGGATCGATCCAGTAACTCGGGGCGATCATGCCATCGGAAGTTAGCGCGGTAATCACGTTGTCCACCACATTCTTCGGGCTCAAACCCAGCAAGCTCGCTTGTTTGCGGTCGATATTCAATTCCAGTCCCGGATAATCGATATCCTGGGGAATCAGCACGTCGCTGACGCGCTTCGAACCTTTCAGCTGCAACGCTACATTCCTCGCGATTCTATACCCTTCTCCCAGATCGTTATCGCTCACCTGAATGTCCAGCGGCGCCGGTAATCCCTGGTTTACCACCGAATCCACCAAACCGCCGGCCTGCATGTATGTGCTCAACTGCGGTATGTCGCTGGCAAGCTTTTGTCGCACACGTTCCATGTACTCGTACGATCCCACCTTGTGCTCTTCCGTCAGGTTCACCTGCACGAACGCGGTGTGCATTGCGGAGTTCGTCGTGTAAATCGCGGAGAGATCCGGCGTAATCCCGATGTTGGACACAATCATTTGCAATTCACTCTTCGGTATTACCGAGCGGATGTCTTCCTCTACCCGTGCAATATATTTGTCGGACACTTCCAGCCGCGTCCCCGATGGCGCCTTCACGTCAATTACGAATTGCCCGGGGTCAGTCCGCGGAAAGTATGCTCGCCCGACGAACGGAAAGATCCCCCCGATCAGCAGCACAATGCCACCTAGTATGTACAGCGCCGTCCGGCCGGGCCTTTGCAGGGCTCGCGTCACGTGCTTCTCGTAATAATTCAGCATGCGCTGAAATGCTTCGTTGAACTTGTGCACGATTTTCGCCAGCGCTCCTTTTTGCTTTTCGTGGCTCTCTTCTCCATGCACATCCAAACGGATGAACCGAGCGCAGTACAGCGGCACCACGGTCATGGCAAAGATGTACGAGGCGAAAATGGAAAGCACCACGCCTAGCGCCAGGTCAGTGAAGAGATACTTGCTCACTCCGTAGAAAAAAGTCACTGGGAAAAACACGATCGATGTAGTCGAGGTCGCCGCCAGCACCGCCAGCGCAACTTCCATCCCACCTTTCTCTGCAGCTTCCCGCGGCGCTACGCCTTTTTCCATGAAGCGGAAGATGTTCTCGAGCACAACCACGGAGTCGTCAATCAATCGGGAAAACGCCAGTGCCAGACCGCCCAGCAGCATCGTGTTGATTGATCCGCCCATGGCATTCATCACCAGAAAACAGGTTAGCGCCGAGAGCGGAATCGACAACAGCACCGCGAACGTGGCCCGCGGGCTTCCCAAAAACAGAAGGATCATCAGCCCGGTTAAGGCCAGCCCGATTCCTCCCTCTTTCAACAGATTCTCCAGCGCCGTTTTCACAAAGATCGACTGGTCAAACACCACGGCTGTCTTTAGCGCATCGGGAACATCCACGAGATCTTTGGTGGCTGCCTTAATTCCGTTCACGATGGCGATCGTGTTGCTGTCTCCGCCTTGTTTTAGAATGGGAATGTAAACGGATTTTTGTCCGTCAATCCTCACGATGTTGGTCTGAATCGCCCCGGCGTCCTCCGCCTTGCCCACATCCGCAACCAACACAGACCCCAGCCCCACGCTCTTCAACGGAATCTGGTTGATCTCGTCGGCCTTGGGCACCTGGCTATTTGCGTAAATGTTGTAGTCCCGATTCCCGATGCGCACGTCTCCAGCCGGCAGAATCAGGTTCGAGTTATTGATGGCATTCACCACGTCCATCAGGCTCAACTGATGCGCCTCCAGCTTCATCGGGTCCACGAAGACCTGGATTTGCCGGTAGGTTCCCCCAAAGGGTTGCGGCACCGAAGCGCCCGGCACATTCGCCACTTGATTCCTCACCTGGAACTGTGCCAGGTCCTTTAGCTGCGTTTCGCTGAGTCCTTGACCCTTCAGTGTGAGCAGGCACACAGGCAAGCTGGAGGCATCGAACTTCAATACCACCGGGGGCAAGGTTCCGGGGGGAAGCCTACGCAAGTCCGCCATGGCCAGATTGGCGATGTTGCTCAATGCCGCGTTCGAATCCGTTCCCGGTTGAAAAAAGATCTTGATGAGGCTCACGCCGGTCAACGAGCGAGATTCGATGTGGTCAATGTTGCTTCCCAGCGTAAAAAATCGTTCAAACGTATTGGTGATGTCAGCTTCGATCTGTTGTGGTGGCATGCCCGCGTAAAATGTGGCGACCACAACCACGGGAATCTTGATTTCCGGGAAAAGGTCTACGGGCATACGGACAACGGTTGTCACGCCCACCACCGCAACCACCAGGCAGACCATGATGATGAAATAGGGATAGGCGAGGGCAAACTTTGGCATTAGTTACCTCCCTCGGCGCCGGGCTCGCCTTCAGGAATCCCGTTCCGCCTAATTTTCATGACGACGCCACCTCCGTCGCATTTTTCTTCCCGTGGACCACTAGATACACTGCCGGCACCAGGAACACCGTGAGCACCACCGAGGCGCCCAGGCCTCCGATCATCGCGCGTGCCAGTGGCGCATACTGCTCGCTGCCCGCCTCGATCCCCAGAGCCATTGGAAGCAATGCTAGGAGCGTTGCTAGTGACGTCATCAAGATCGGCCGCAACCGCACTTTGCATGCTTCCACCACCGCCTGTTTCAATTCCATTCCGCGATCGTGCAAGATGCCCGAAAATTCCACGATCAGGATGCTATTGGACACAACGATCCCCGTCATCATAATCACTCCCATCAACGACATGATGTTCAGTGTTGTGTGCGTCATCCACAAGAACACCAGCGCGCCGGCAAGTCCGGGCGGGATCGCCGTCAAAATGATGAATGGATCGACGAACGATCGGAATTGCGCCATCAGAATCAGATACACCAGAACGATGGAAAGCAGCAGTCCCACTCCGAAGCGGGCGAACGATTGGGTCATGCCCACGACCGCTCCCTGCACGCGCACGCGCGCATTGCGCGGCAGCGTTAGGCTCTTCAACATCTGGCGGACCTCGCCGTTCACCCCGCTCAGGTCCTCGCTGTTCGGCATCACAAAAACATCAATCACCCGGCGTATCTGGTAATGGTCCACTTCCGTGGGCGTGTTGATCGGCTCGATCCTGGCCACCGATTGCAGCGGCGTATACGACGAGGAATTAGCGGCCCGCAGCGGGATGTTGCGAAAGTCTGACATGCTCATCGTGCCAATCTTTTCGTTGAAATACTGCACCGTCAGCATGTAGTTGTTTCCGCTTTTTGGATCGATCCAGTAACTCGGCGCGATCATGCCGTCGGAAGTCAGGGCCGTGATCACGTTATCCACCACATCCTTCGGCGTCAGCCCCAGCAGGCTCGCTTGTTCTCGATCAATGTCCAGTTCCAATCCTGGATAGTCGATATCCTGGGGAATTAGCACGTCGCTAACACGCTTGGAGCCTTTCAGTTGCAGCGCAAGGTTTCGTGCAATTCCGTATCCCTCCGCCAGATCGTTGTCGCTTACCTGAATATCCAATGGAGCGGGCAGCCCTTGATTGACGACCGAATCCACCAGTCCGCCAGCTTGCAGGTACGTGCTTAATTCCGGCAGGTCGTCGGCCAGCCTTCGCCGCACTCGTTCCATGTACTCGTAACTTCCCACGCGATGCCCCTCCTTCAGGTTTACTTGCACAAACGCCGTGTGCATCGCGGAGTTACTCGTGTAAATCGCGGAAATGTCCGGGGTAATCCCAATGTTGGATACGATCATCTCTAGGTCGCTTCTTGGAACGACCAAGCGAATATCCGCCTCCACTCGCGCGATGTATTTATCGGTTACTTCCAGTCGCGTCCCCGTTGGCGCCTTGATGTTAATCACGAATTGCCCGGGATCGGTGCGCGGGAAATACGCGCGCCCTGCAAATGGAAAAACCAACGCGATCGCCAGCACGATTCCGCCCATAATGTACAGCGCCGTCCGTCCGGGCTTTTCGAGCGCGCGCGTCACGTACTTCTGGTAGTAGGCCAATAGCTTTTGGAACATTCCATTGAATCTCTGAACTACCTTCGAAAGGGGCCCCCCTGAATTCTTGCCACTCGCTTCCAGGTGTGTGTGTGGATCCAGACGGATGAACTGTGCGCAATACAATGGCACCACCGTTAGCGCAAAGATGTAGGAAGCAAAGATCGACAGCACCACTCCCAGTGCCAGGTCAGTGAATAGATACCGGCTTACTCCGTAAAATAGCGTCACCGGGAAAAACACAATTGACGTCGTGCAGGTTGCTGCCAGCACCGCAAGCGCTATCTCCGTCCCTCCCTGCTCTGCCGCTTCGCGTGGCGACGCTCCCTGCTCCATGAAACGGAAAATGTTCTCGAGCACCACCACCGAATTATCGATTAGCCGCGAAAACGCCAGCGCCAAGCCGCCCAGAAGCATGGTATTGATGGAACCACCCATCCCGTTGACCACGAGAAAACACGCCAGCGCCGAAAGGGGAATCGAGAGCAGCACGGCAAACGTCGCTCGGGGACTTCCCAGGAACAGGAGAATCATTAACCCCGTTAGAACCAGCCCGATTCCACCTTCTTTCAACAAATTCTTGACTGCGGTCTTTACGAAAATAGACTGATCGAACACCACCGCCGTTCTTAGTACATCAGGAATGTCCACCAGATGTTTCGTGGCTGCCCGTACGCCATCCACAATCGCGATCGTGTTGCTGCCTCCCCCCTGCTTCAGCACGGGGATATACACGGATTTTTGCCCGTCAATTCGCACGATGTTGGTCTGGATCGCACCCGAATCCTCTGCCTTGCCGACGTCGGCTACCAGTACGGTGCCAAGGCCCACTGTCTTCAAAGGAATTTGATTGGCGTCACCCGGTTCTGGAACCTGGCTGTTTGCGTATATGTTGTAATCCCGGTTCCCGATTCGCACATCACCCGCAGGCAAAATCAAGTTCGAGTCGTTGACAGCATTCACCACATCCATCAGGCTCAATTGGTATGCTTCCAATCTCACCGGGTCCACGTACACCTGGATTTGGCGATAGGTGCCTCCAAAAGGCTGCGGCACAGAGGCGCCCTTCACGTTAGCCACCTGATTTCGCACTTGAAACTGCGCCAGATCCTTCAGTCGTGTCTCGTTCAGGCCTTCTCCCTTTAGGGTAATCAGGCACACCGGCAAGCTCGACGCATCAAACTTCAGCACTACAGGTGGCAGGGTTCCCGGCGGCAAGCGCCGCAAATCGGCCATCGCCAGATTGGCGATGTTGCTCAATGCTGCGTTCGCGTTCGTTCCCGGCTTGAAATAAACCTTGATCAGGCTCACGCCGGTTAACGAGCGCGATTCGATATGGTCGATGTTGCTTCCGAGTGTGAAGAATCGTTCGAAGGTATTCGTTATGTCCGCTTCGATTTGCTGCGGCGGCATCCCGGAATAAAATGTCGCCACGACCACCACGGGAATGTTGATCTGCGGAAACAGGTCGACGGGCATGCGTACCACTGTTGCTACGCCTACGACGGCCACCACCAGGCACAGCATGATGATGAAATAGGGATACGCAAGGGCGAACCTTGGCATTACCTGGCTCCTGTCGCCCCTGGTTGCCCGACTTCAATTTCCTTGGGAGTTACCTTCATCCCGGCGCGAAATTCGTTGTGGCTTCCGACCACCACCCGCTCGCCTGCGCTGAGCCCGGAGAGCACCTCGATGCGCGTGCTTCCCTGCATTCCCAGGTGGACCTTGCGCTCCTCAAGCACGTTTTGCCCGTTGACCACGAGCGCCGTTCCGTCCGCTCCGTTCATTTCGACAGCCTCCAATGGCACGGTCAGCGACTCTCTCTTTATCGCCGGCGGCACGCTTGCTTCCACGTACATTCCCGGCAGCAACTTTCCGTCTGTATTCTGAAAATCGATTTCCGTATGCATCGTCCTCGTCTGTTCGTCCAGCGCGTCCGCGAAACGAGCCACTTTACCGACGTAATCCTGATTCAATGCTTGTACGTGTACCTTAATCGGGTCACCCAGCCGAATTCCGCCAGCGATGGCTTCCGGAATAGGCAGCACCAGCCGCAATACCGAGATCTGTGCCAGCCGCACCACGGGTTCCGATTGCGTGCTCGTCGATGTCCCTGCCGCGATCAGCGAGCCTGTATCCGCATAGCGTATGGTCACCACCCCCGTGAACGGCGCGGTAATCTTTGTGTAGTCGGATAGAGCCGCGTATTGTTTTTGCGTTGCCTGGGCCACTTCCAATGCTTGCTGTGCCGCGTCCAGGGCCGCCTGCGCGCTCGACACCTGCGCTTCTCCTCCTAGGTCCTTTGCCTGGGCGTCGTCAACATCCTGCTGCGCCACCAGCCCTGGTCTTTGCTGCGCTGCCTGGCTCAATCGATCGTACATGGCGTGCGCCGCCGCGTAGGACGACTTGGCCCGTGCCAGATCGCCTTCGGCTCGCCGTATCTCTTCCCTCGCGCGTCGTACTGACGCATCCGCGCCAGCCAACTGTGCCGCCAGTTCGGGCACTTCCAAAATCGCCATCGTCTGCCCTTCCTTCACATGCGATCCCACGTCCACATAAATCGCCTTGATATATCCGGCCACCTTCGCATGGATATCCACGTCCTGAAATGGCTTGAATGCGCCAGCCAGTGTCAAAGGAATTCCCAGGCTACCTTCTTCCACCCGCACGACGGCGGCCACTGGTCCGGCGGCAACTCCTGCATCGCGGCTGCCATCATCCGCCTCTGTCCGCGAATGGCCAATCCAACGCCACCCCGCTGCCAGCGCTATGATCAAGACAATCCCTGTAATAATCTGTATTTTTCGAGTCATGCGTGTTCCTTAATAATGTTCCGGGGAGTCAGTTATCCGTTCGGCTCTCCTTCATCCGGAAAATTGAGACCGGTCCGAACCTTGGTGCGCTTCCAGCAACTTACCTGGCCTACGATTCTAGGGGAAAAAGCCGCGAGGAACTACGCGGTCGGTGGTGGACGGAACCACAAGTTCGAGGAAAAATCGGGGGTGTTAAGCGCGTCTCGCCTCAGATCACCAGACGGATGAGACTCGCGGCCATCTGAGGCCACAAGGAGATCACTGCAGCGTTCTTCCGGCAGTGTGTTCGCAGCCAATTCGTTCGAGACTGGCGAATAATGCTGCAACTCGCCTGCCCCCACCGTGGCGCGGTTCCGCGATTGGTGCTGTACGGAGAGCCCGCCGGGGGAATGAAGGAGTGCGAGAAACGGGTTGTAGAGGAGAAAACCTGCAATCAGGACGCAAACGAGCGCACTAAGGCGAGACCCAGGGACTCGCTTCTTGGTAGTCGTTCGTCTAGCCTTCATCAAAGTCACCAATTCAGATTAGTAAGAATCCCACATGGGGTCAAGGGATGCCTTTAGGATGTTTTCGCAGCGGAAAACAAACAGGCGCGGCCATCGGCGGTGCTTAGTGATAATCCGCAACGCACCGGAATCCAATGGTACCCGAGCGATCGATGCTGGGAGCCATCAGAAGATATTTTCCGTGCTCCGACAATTTATATCCCTGCGGAAAATACCAACGCGAGCCTTGCGGCTGATAATGGCTCCCGCCGCGCAAAATGGCTGCATCAGTGTGCTCATCGGTATACTCGTCGGTCCATTGCCAAACGTTGCCCACCAAATCCATTACCCCAAGTGGGCTTGCGCCTTTCGGATGAGCATCCACATCACTTGCTGGTTGAAGATTGCGGCCGCGATCCGGTTGCGGCACTGCCTCCGGATTCCATTCATTGCCCCAGGGATATATACGCCCGTCCGTGCGCTGAGCCGCGTATTGCCATTCCCATTCGTGCGGCAAGCGCTTTCCCGCCCACCTGGCGTAAGCGCGAGCGTCCTCAAGCGAGACCCACGTCACCGGCTTAGTCCCCCAGCCCTCCGGGAAATTGTTCCCCGTCCAGTCTTTCAGGAAGTTGTGATCATCAGCCGGGCGATAGTGGGTGACGTCGAGGAATTTCTTGAATTCGACGTTCGTTACCGGGTGCACATCCATCCAGAACGACTTGATGTGCATTTTGTTCTCATGGAAGCGCCGGGCCGAAGCTTCCCAGGGATACTGGACATCGACGCCTTCGTCATTCATGCCTTCGATTTCAATGCCGTTCACGCGAAACACAAACTCACCTTCCGGCACCCGGACCATGTTCGCTGGCCTACCTTCGATGGGGGCCGTCTCGGGGATAGAAACCAACTGCTGATGCAGGGTCACCCATTGGCGAGAGAAACTATGCAAAGGCTTCTCGCTCAAACCGTGCATCTTTGCCAGCAGCGCGTTCAGCGCCGTATCAGGAGCCGTTGTTTGCAAAATTGCCCCGTAGCCATCCTCTTCCAAATCGAAGCTCAATACGGAGGTCCCATTCTCCTGCACCGGTTTGATTTCCACGCCCTGCCAAAGGTCGAAATACCGCGCCCCACCCTTGGAAGGCACCACCAATTGGCGCCCCGATACCGGATAATGGTTGCGATTCACAATCGTCCACAGCGTTCCTCCCGCGCCCGGCCATTTGCTTGCAAAAACGCCAAACTGCTCCATGAAGGTGTGCGGTTCCCATTCCGGACTGATCAGCAGGGAACTGTAGGCCCTCTCAATCGTGGCTATCCGGCGAAGCGCCTCGCTGTCCCGCGGCGTCATCTGGTTCCAAATTCCCCAAATGTTTTCCCAGCTCTCGAATCCGATGCCGTTGAAGTACGCGAACTGAAGATCATCCAGGTGATCGTGCGCCCAGCGATCGCAGATGTGCACCATGTGCCGCGGTTCCAGCCATTTGTACGTGCTCACCGAGGGAGCAAAATCATACTTCCAGTAGCCCCAGCTCATATTGTTGTACGCCAACATCTCGTCCGATCCGAATCCCAGCTCCGGCTCGAGTACCAGTGGATGGCCCAAATTGTCGGACGCCGTCCGGAAGACTCGCGGTATTCCATCCAAAGTGTCGCCATTGATGCCGTCGGCCCCGATCTCCACCAGGAATCGGCTGGTCGCTTGCCAGTTGGGGATGCCCTCATCGCGCGTTCCCTGATCCCACATCATCACGGGGAAAAGCACGCGCACGCCGTGCTTGTGGAACTTCTCTACGACACGTTTCAACTCCGCGACGCCCCCCGGAAGGTCCCGGAACAAATCGTATTGGTTGCGGTTGTCAATACCCATGTTGGGATAGGTCGGCCACACAAGCACGCTATCAATGCCGCCATACCGCTTGGTCACATCGTCCAAATACCGCTCCACCGTGTACTGCCCTTTGGCAGCGTCATAAAAATAGCGCTCGTGGGTCATCATCTGCGGCTGCACATAGCTGGATTGGCTCCACTGCAATTCCTTCCGATCGTATTGCGTTCCGTCATACCCCACGCGCAAACGATGCTCCGCGCGCCAATGCTTGATGTCACCGAGCCACGAGGCGATGTCATCTCTCGTACAAGTCGCGGCCCGCGTGCTGTCCCAATCGGGTACGGACTGGCAGGGAGGCGCGGAAATCTGTTCCCCCTGAATGTGCGTTGACGCATCCTGGGCAGGAACAGTGCTCGGCGCCAGCAGCGCGAAGAGCAGGGCGAACAGCATCGCAGAATATTTCAAGGTATCCTCCGCCTTCCATATTCAATTCAGTCCGGATTGCACGGTTGGAGAAATGGAATGCGCCCTGCAATTGTTAAAGCATCCCACCGTTCACGCCTGTCATGTTACTATCACCGCGAGCCCATGAAAATGCCACGCAACATTCCAGCTATCATCATTACGCTTCTCTTTTGTGCGCCACTCGCAGCGCAATCAACGCAGTCCCAGCCTTCGCCCAGCGGCCACGCCATCGTCCTTCACGCCGCGCGTCTGCTGGACGTCGAATCCGGCCGCATCACTACGCCCGGTGAAATCCTCATCTATGGCGATTCCATTGCCGAAGTCGGCGCGAATGTCACGCATCCATCCGGCGCTGAATTCTTTGACCTTGGCAACACCACTCTTCTTCCCGGCCTGATCGATGCGCATGTCCACCTCTTCCTCCACCCCGGTGCCGAAGACCTGCAAACCATCCAGGAATCCGTCCCCGAGCGCACTATCACGGCCACACTTGCCGCTCGCGACGACCTCATGGCCGGGTTCACCGCGGAGCGCGACATGGGCACGGAAGGCGCAGGCTCCGCCGACACCGCCGTGCGCGACGCGATCAACCGGGGCCAAATCCCCGGCCCGCGCCTGCGTATCAGCGGCAACGCTATCAATATTCTCGGTGGCCACGAAGACGCCATCGGCTACAACCCCGAACAGCACGTGTTCCCCAACGCCACGTACGCCAATAATGCCGCCGATCTCGTCACAGTCATCCGCGAACAATTCAAGGAAGGCGCCGACTTCATCAAAATCTACGAAACCGGCCCGGACAAGCTCGTGAACGGCCGCCTCTCCACTCCTTTTCAATACACCGAAGCAGAGCTCACTGCCGCCGTGCGCGAGGCTGCGCGCACTGGCAAACGCGTTGCGGTCCACGCCACCGGGGAACCTGGGACACTCTACGCCGCCCGCGCTGGCGTCGAATCTGTCGACCACGCCTATCAACTGAGCGATGAAACCATGCGTCTCATGCGCGAAAAACAAATCTTTGCCGTCCCCACTTTTGCCATCGCCGAATATTTCGCGGACCATGCCGCCACACCCGTAGCTGCCAAACGCGAAAACGATTTGCTCGAACTGCACGCCGCCGAATTCAAACGGCAACTCGCTGCCGGCGTTCCCATCGCCATGGGCTCTGACGTCGGCCCTTTTCCTCATGGCACGCAAGCCCGCGAATTTGTTTTGATGGTGAAATTCGGAATGTCGCCGCTGGCGGCCATCCAGGCCGGCACCATCAACGGGGCAAAATTATTGGACTGGCAAAATAAGATTGGTGTCCTCAAGCCCGGCTACGCCGCTGATGTCATCGCCGTTCTCGGCAATCCGCTCGAAAACATCACCGCCCTGCAAAAAGTTTCTTTCGTAATGAAGAACGGCACCATCTATCGCAAGTAAGTCCCCCGCCTACCGCGCACATCATCCCCCCGGTTGCCCCAGGCACGGAGTATGTGCCTGGGTCTTGGGTTCTTCTTCCCTCTGCCCAAGTCAGCCAACTCTGGTCGGCGGCTCCGCTCTTCCTCTTTGACTTCTCAACTCCCACATTTCAAAACATGCACCCCCCACAACCCTGCCACACCGAATCACTTTCTTAGAAGTCGTGCATCCCACGGATATTCCTCGCTCCAAAGCACCTGAACGCGGCCCGCCTCGTTGTGCTCGGGATTCAGCAGCACGTTAAATGTTTCCGGCAAGACGGCCGAAGGGACTCGCAGCAGCAGAGTGCCCTTGGAAGCTAACCACTCGTCTCCAACGGTACGGGTAGTGATCTGGTCCGAAATCCAATTTCTGGGTAGTTCTACTCCCGCGATTGTTCTTACAGACAAACCTTCGGGAGCCTCAGCCTTAAGCAACCGGTACGATTTGGGAAGGTGTACCGAATCAAGCTCCAGATGCACAAGGACTTCGACCAGGGCGCCCGCGGGATTTTCGGCCAAATAAACGATTGGTCGACCTTCTGTGTGCCATCTGCCCGAGGCGTATAGTCCACCTCGTCCCTCGAGAGTCGCATGATTGCTGATCCGCCATAAGATCATCAGGCGATCATGCCTTCATCGATTTGGATCAGCATTTGCTCGACAAGGCGGCCGCCGGTTTCAGTGCGAAGCATCTCGAGCGGAGTTCGGCCCTCGAAGCGTCTCTTGGGCGCTCGCAACCACTCGAGGGCAGATTCCCGGTCTCCCATAACTGTCTGCGCGCGCGCAAGAACTCGCGCTGCGCGAACTGTTCGTTCAGATTCTTCCTTCGAAAGCGGCTGATGGCGGCTCTTGCGGTGTTTCCAAGTGCGCAGGGGAATGATGATGTCGAACACCTCATTGCGAGTCAGGCCCTTGCCAAGAAGATTGTGGATGACCTTGGTCGGAAGGCCTCCTTCGACCAGGCGCACAATCCTTTGTTCGGACTCGGCTCGCGTACCGAGCCACTCCTCCAGATATTCGTTCAACTTTTTGGCCGTTGCTGTTGGCATTTTCGCACCGTCCCTGGTCCAAGTACATAATGCCACAAAAATGGTGGCAAGTTGTACTAATATTTGTCGCGCGTTTCAAATGGCCCTCTGGCAAGGGACGGGACGAAAAGACTCGAATTCGCATCCTCCTCGTCTTCCGCCAACCCCCTCGAAAGCCAGCCTGCCAGCCCATTTTTGACCGTGACCCGGGTCATTTCCCTGGGGAGCTTTTGGCCGATATACTTTTGCTTTCCCTTGTGTGCGCTCCTTCCTATAGGGATTGAGGCAGGCATTCCAAAATCGCTCCAAAGCCGGCGGCCTTTTGTTTCGCAGATGTAAGTGAGGCGTTGTGAACTCGGCGAAAACTGTGATCACTTGGTGGCGATTTCTCGCCGTGATCCCGCTGGCGGGAGTGTTGCTCGCAGACGCTCCCAGTAGGATCACCATTGACTATCCCGAAGAGGGTTCCATCTTCCCGCCCGAAATTGCGCCACCAACATTCGTGTGGCGTGACTCAGCGACACATGCCACCCGCTGGCGCATCGAAATCTCCTTCGCGGACGGGACCGCACCGCTGCGCACCAATTCGGCTGGGCCCCGGATGCAGATTGGCGATATCGATCCGGATTGCGTGATCGAGACCAACCAGCCGCCCCGGCTGACCCCCGAGCAAGCCGCTGCGCACACCTGGTCGCCTGACCCCGCTTTGTGGGAGTCCATTAAGAAACACGCCACCGCCACGGTAACATTCACCGGCTTGCGTGGGACGCACGAAGTTTCCAGTGGCCTCGTCACCATCCACACCTCCAAAGATGAGGTTGGCGCTCCCATCTTCTATCGCGACGTGCCCTTGATGCCGACGCAAACACAGTCCGGCGTCATCCAGCCACTCGCAGCCGAAGCGGTGCGCCTGATCGCCTGGCGCCTGCGCAACATCGCCGAGCCCCGCAGCCGCCTGATGATGGAGGGCGTGCCAATGTGCGCCAACTGCCATTCCTTTTCAAGTGATGGCAGAACCCTCGGGATGGACCTCGATGGGTTGCAGCACAACCGCGGCATGTACACACTGACGCCGGTCGAGCGCGACACGGCGATCCGCGATCAGAACGTCATTCAGTGGAGCACTGATAAAGGGCGCCTCACAGGGGATCTGCGTATCGGCTTTATGTCGCAAGTGTCGCCGAACGGTGAGTATGTGGTGACCACCATCGACTGGCCCCCAAATTCGCCTTCCAGCAATTATTACGTCGCCAATTTCACCGACTATCGTTTTCTCCAGGTCTTCTTTCCAACGCGCGGCATTCTCGCTTGGTACAGCAAGAAGACGGGAGTGCTTCGCCCCCTGCCCGGCGCCGACGATCCGCGCTTCGTGCAGATGGGTGGAGTGTGGAGTCCCGACGGCAAGTATCTGGTGTTTGCGCGCGCTTCCGCCAAAGAGCCGAATCCCCCCGGCGTGCCGCTCGCGCGCTTTGCCAACGATCCCAACGAGAGGCAAATTCAGTACGATCTCTACCGCATTCCTTTCCGCGACGGCCAGGGCGGTGCTGCCGAAGCGATCCAAGGCGCTTCGCAGAACGGCATGAGCAACTCGTTCCCGAAAATCTCGCCGGATGGGCGCTGGATCGTGTTCGTAAAAGCGCGCAACGGCCTCCTCATGCGCCCGGATAGTGAACTCTACATCGTGCCCGCGGCAGGCGGCGAGGCGCGCCGGCTGCGAGCCAACGCAGCGCCCATGAACTCCTGGCACAGCTTCTCCCCCAATGGCCACTGGCTGGTGTTTTCTTCCAAGCGGCAATCTCCTTACACGCGCATGTATCTGACGCACCTCGACGCCGACGGCAACGACAGCCCTGCAATCCTCATCGAGAATGCTACCGCCGCCAATCGCGCCGTCAATTTGCCGGAGTTCGTCAATATTCCTCCGGATGGCATGCAGTCTCTCGGTGGGCCGGTGATCGACTTCTTTAAGTTGTTCGACCGCGCCATGTACTTCCAGAAACAAGCGCGATACGAGGAAGCAAGCACGGTTTGGAAGCAAGCGCTCGAGATCCGCAGGGATGACGCCATTGCGCAAGGCAACCTCGGCATGATCCTCATGTTCGCGGGCCGGCGAGAGGAAGCTGCCGTTCACCTGAAGAAAGCGAAGGAATTGAAGCTGAAACAAGCGCTCGAAGCCGCTCCGGGAAATGCCGCGCTGCACAATGACTACGGACTCGCGCTCCTGGATTCCGGCCGCGCCACGGAGGCGCAGAGCGAGTTCACCCGGGCGATTGAACTGGATGGAAAGCCGGCCGAAACGCACGCAAACCTTGGGCGGGCGCTAGTGGCGCAGGGCCGAATCGAAGAGGCTCTCCCGCACCTGCAAAGGGCGCTGGAACTTGATCCGAAATCCGCGTCGGCGCATGCCTTTCTTGGCGATGCGCTCTACGGGCAAGGAAAACTCGACGCCGCGCTTTCGGAGTGGCGCGAGGCCATCCGGCTGGCGCCTGATTACGTTCCGGCACTTCGTCAGGCTGCCTGGGTGCTGTCGACATCGCCCGACGATGCCTTGCGCAACGGAAACGAGGCAGTTTCACTGGCGTTGCGCGCGGTCCAAGCCACCAGCGGAAATGATGCGGGCGCTCTGGATGCCCTGGCGGCAGCGTACGCCGAAACGGGGCAGTTTGATCTTGCTAGCCTCACCGCGCGCCGCGCTCTCCTCATCGCCCCACCCGCGCAGGCCGAGCAGATTCGCCACCGGGTTTCCCTCTACGAAGCTCACCACCCGTTCCGAATTCCCCGCGCCTAGCAGGCCGCCTTCAGTTGAGCCTGAGCCGGTTCAGCTGAAACTCAGCTTGGGGCATGGATGATCGGAACTAGGATGCCGCCCCTAAAACCAAATTTCGGTGGAAGGCCGGTGAGCGAGATAGACCGGACGCTTCCAAATTGAGGCAATGACACCATCTACAGGCCGGTCATCTTCTCCAGCCGTTCTGGATACCGCGCCCCCTCCACCTTGATTTTCGATGCGGCGGCATCGATGTTTTGCAGGTCTTCGGGCGTCAGTCGGATCGACGCCGCTCCGATGTTCTCCTCAAGACGGTTTAGTTTCGTCGTGCCGGGAATGGGAACCATCCACGGCTTCTGCGCAAGCAGCCAGGCCAGTGCGATCTGAGCGGGTGTCGCCCCTTTCTGCTCGGCCATCTTGCCGAGCAGATCGACAACGCCGTGGTTCGCCTTCAGAGCTTCTGGCGTAAAGCGAGGGAGAGTGCTACGGAAATCGGAGCTACCAAACTTCGTATCTTCATCCATCTTTCCCGTCAGGAATCCTTTTCCCAGAGGGCTATACGGCACAAAACCGATCCCGAGCTCCTCAAGCGTGGGTATCACTTCCTGCTCCGGCTTTCTCCACCACAGCGAGTATTCGCTTTGGACAGCGGTGACCGGCTGAACTGCATGTGCGCGGCGAATCGTCTTTACGCCTGCTTCAGACATGCCGAAGTGCTTCACCTTGCCTTGCTGGATCAGTTCCTTCACCGCCCCGGCCACATCTTCAATGGGCACGTCTGGGTCAACACGGTGCTGATACAACAGATCGATCACATTAACTTTCAACCGCTTGAGCGACCCTTCGACGGCCTGCTTGATGTGTTCGGGCCGACTATTCAGACCTGCCGCTCCCGGCCGAGTATCGTTGCCACTCAGATCGAATCCGAACTTGGTAGCGATCACCACTTTGTCACAGAAAGGTGCAAGCGCCTCGCCCACGAGTTCCTCGTTGGTGAATGGGCCATACACCTCCGCGGTGTCAAAGAACGTGATGCCGCGGTCGACTGCGGCATGCAGGAGATCGGTCATCTCCTTTTTATCTTTGGGCGGCCCGTAGGAAAAGCTCATTCCCATGCAGCCAAGCCCGATGGCCGAAACTTCCAGATTGCTTTTTCCCAGTTTGCGTTTCTGCATTGTTTCTCCTCCCGAACTGTTTCTCTCTTCCAAAGATTAGAATCAAACACCGTGCAAACGGTAGCCCGATCCTCCCGGTTTATTGCCTATTCCTCTCGTTCAAGAAAGAAACATTGGCGCATCTGGCGGCGAACCGCCCCCACGGCACCGGCCTCGGTGACACGTTCTCAACGGGGGCTGCCAGTCGCTGAAAAGGACTCTAGGAACCGTTCTCTGTGGGTAAATTTGCAGGTAAGAATTCTCGCGTTGCGTAAACATCGGGAACGGCCTTTTCCAGTTGGATGCGCCCAATCTTTATGTTGGAATGACGCGCGGTTCAGGGTTATTGTTTTTATGTTCGTTGACCGTGCTGCTCAATCTGAGGCGAAAATGAGAAAGGTAATCTACGCAATCAACACGACCTTAGATGGCTGCTGCGACCATACGAAATTCAATCCCGATGAAGAAACGTTTGAGTATTCTACGCAGCTCATACGAGATGCTGACCTGCTCGTCTTTGGGCGTAAAACCTATGAATTGATGGTTCCTTATTGGCCCGATGTCATAAAGGACCCGTCTGCGATAGAAACCGACAAGGAATTTGCCCGGACGTTCGACTCCAAGAAGAAGATTGTTTTTTCACGATCGTTGGCCAGCGCTGAAGATGAAAATACGAGAATTGTTCGTACGAACCTTCGCGACGAAATACTTAAACTGAAGCAAGAACAGGGCAAAAATATTTTGGCCGGCGGTGTAAATATTCCTTCACAGCTTATGGAGCTTGGTCTGATTGATGAATATCATTTTGTGGTTCACCCGATAGTTTTAGGAGAAGGGAGACGGTTGTTTGAAGGTATTAGCCTGCCGGAGAAATTACAATTGAAACTTATTGAGTCAAAGATTTTTAAATCGGGATGTGTTGCGCTTCGTTACTTGAAAAAGTGACAGAACAGAATTAGCCGAAACTCGCGCCGCTCTGCGTCAATGATCCTTATTTCCTTGATGGAAAATAGGGACAGACGGAACGTTTCCGCCGCTCTGCGGCAGGGCCCACAATGCCAACTTTTCCATCAGCTTTTGAAAGAAAATGGCGGGGACGACGAGACTCGAACTCGCGACCTCTGCCGTGACAGGGCAGCGTTCTAACCAACTGAACTACGTCCCCGCATGATCACCACGCGGTATGGTGGGCAGTGCAGGGCTCGAACCTGCGACCTCCTGCTTGTAAGGCAGGCGCTCTAACCAACTGAGCTAACCGCCCTTTCTGCTCACATGAATTCATACTACAGGAACCTCATCACTCGGTCAAACCTTTCGCGCTCCCGTCTTTTTCCACTCTGTTTTCTTGCGGTTTTCTCCCGCAGCCAGTAAACTGGTAATTTCATAAATTACTTGAAGGGCGCTCCTTAGATGCTCTTGAACCGCGATTATGTCGGCTACATGGCCTCCGAAGTCATCAAGAAACTCCTCGCTGACAATCTCATCGAAATCAAGGAGAAGGATGTCGAGCCCCTGATTGCCCGCGTTCGCGCGCGCATGATGGAGGAAATCACCGTCGAGGACCGCGTCAACGACCAGGTGCGCAACATCCTCATCCAGTACCAGGATGAAATGCGCCGCACCGGCGTCTCTTATCAGGAAATGTTCAAGAAAGTGAAAGGCCAGCTCGCTCGCGATCAAAAATTGATTTTGCGTTGATTCGGCGCCGCCACGCTTCAACGCGCGCCAGGGAAGGGAACTGAGGCACACCAACACGATGAGATTGAGCCGCGAAAAAATTGTACGCATCTCTCACCAGGTCACCGATCTTCTCGTGCAGAGCAACGAAGTCGAGTTCATCGAAGACCGCGACACCATTCGCCAGCACATCGTCCAGACCATCACTGAGGTTCTCCGCGAGGAAGAGAAGGTCGAGGTCGAAGTTCGCAAGCGCATCACTTCCCAGAAAAAGGAAATCCTCGAAGGCAGCGAGGAATGGGACGTTCTGTTCCGCAAATATTATTCCGAAGAACTCCGCCGCATGGGTGTCTCCGCCGCCCCCGAAGAACACCAAAGAGCTGGCCACCGCTAAACCTGGTGAACTGCAAAACTCCCGTCATTCCGAGCGCAGTCTGCGAAGCGAGGAATCTCTCTTCTCCGTTACGCAGCGTGGCGCCGCTTTTACGATTTCAACTCACGCAGGCAAACCACAATCTTCCCCCTGTCCTCCCAACTCTTCTCGCGTCTCAACCACGGCTGTCATCCCGGCTTTTTCCCCGCTTCAACTAAAACTGTCATCCCGCCTGCCCTGAACGGAGCCGAAGGGACCGTAGCGGCCCGAGTTTATCTTGCGCGCCGTAGTTTGGCGCGTCGGGTCGCGCAGTGGAGGGATCTGCTTTTCCGTCTCTTTTCCGCACGTTTCCTCCGGTGATGGCCATCACTTTTCCTCCGCGCGCCATCCGCTATCATCCATTCATCGAGTGGTCTCATTTTTAATTTAGGAGACCGCATGGAACGCAAAGAATTTCTTCAAAAGGGCTGTTGTGCGCTCGCTTTTCTTGGGGCGTTGCCCGCAAGTACCGCAGCCGCGGAAGTCCCGCCCTGCGACCAAAATCTTCAGTTCACTCAGAATTTCCTCTCGGACCTCATGGAGTCAATTAATTCACAAGTCGACGAGCCCACCAAAATCAAGCTTCTCGGCGAATGTGGACGTGCTTGCTTCAATCGCTTCCAGTTCAAGAAGGACATTGCCGAGAAGGGTAAGGGCAGTGTCGAGAAGCTCATCGAAGCCCTGCATTCCAGTTTTGAAGCCTGGCGCGAAGGCGACACCGTCCACGTTCGTTACGGCGCCGTCAACACTTACGGTTGCTTCTGCCCCGCCGCGCGGTACCGCCCCGGCAAACCCCACGATATTCATTGCTACTGCACTCGCGCTACCCATCAAGCCATTTGGGAAACTGCCCTCGGTCGGCCCGTGAAGGTCGAAATCCTGCAAACCGT
This sequence comes from Candidatus Acidiferrales bacterium, assembly GCA_963702915.1. Taxonomy (GTDB): domain Bacteria; phylum Acidobacteriota; class Terriglobia; order Acidiferrales; family UBA7541; genus Acidiferrum. The sequence continues at coordinate 1,310,599 of OY969770.1, read as the reverse complement.
CCGCCGTGGCGACCCCACCTGCCATTTCCTTGTTCACCTCGCCTGACTAGCCGGATTCCGGGGCACCGCTAGGCACAGTGGGTTATTCAGCCCAGAGGACACCGAGGGCGAGAGGACGCAGAGAAGAGGAAGAAAAGAGGCTTTGATCAACCGCTGTTGTTGGATTTATTCCGGCGGCCACTCATACGGGAACATCTTGCCGGCGTCTTCAGGGGACATTTTCACACCGAGCAACTCAGCGGCGCGAACCATCACCGGGTCTCGACCATTTGCCAGATCTGCCGCCGAGGGGAGGAGTACTTCGTCGGGGGTCACGCCGACGTGCTCCAGGCTTTTTCCATCGGTCATGATGAGATCCGCGTCGGTGACGGACACGCCAAAGAAAACGACAGTGTCGATACCGACCTTTTCGCTGTAGCGCTTCGCCTCCATTACTTTTCCGGAGGACTGGTCACCCAAAACAATGCCACGCTTTTCAATCTGCATAAGCCTGGCAAACAGTTCCGCGGCGGAGGCGGACTTGCTGTCAACGAGGACCACCAATTTGCCGGTGAACGGATGGTGAGAGCCCTTGGCAATCTGGGCCTTGCTTTCTTTCCTGCCCACGCGGTCAGAAATTTTCACGTCTTTATCAAACACGCCGCCAGCGAGGTACTGGAGCGTTTCCACGCTACCGCCCGGATTGCCCCGCAAGTCCAGGATCAACGCATTATGTTTACGCGCCTTGTCCATCATGGTCGCCACCTCGCTCCCTGAAAAAAAGAAGGCGGGGACTTTCAGAACCAGCAAGGCATCGCCAGATTCAACATAACGAGCGCGCATGAGGTGTGCCTGGCTCTCGCCTTGACGTATAAGGTCCCATATATCGCCACCACCGCCCGCACCTGTGAGATCCTTAACGCGACTGGTTACTTGAACCGACGCTGCTACATCCACCGTCCGTTTATTTCCCAGAGGATCCTGAAGAGCCAGTCGAAGACCGGGTTGCGGTCGCAAAACTCCAAAGACGTATTGCATTTTCCAGAGATCTTCGCGAGTAGGATTGAATCCGTTGATGCTCAAGATTTGGTCTCCAGGTTTCACTCCTTTAACGTCCGCGTCGCTTTTAGGGCGCACCTGTGTGATGAAGCAGCGATCTCCGACCATTTGATCCTCCCAACCATAGTCGTGGCGGAAGGCGTGTTGCGGCGGCAGAAAAAATGTGTGCGAGTCATTGAGGGGGTCCAGCGCTGCCGCTATTTCCGACAGCGCCATGTTGTTAGAATTTGTCTTCTCAATCTTCTGCTTTGCGGCAGCAATCTGCGCTTTCAGATCGACACCGTGAAAGTTTGGATCATAGTAGTGCTTAAGAACGTCATCGCCAACGGTCATTAACATCTGCTCGTCGCGTTCACGATCAGATTTGGACATCTCCTGCGCCGGGGCTGGGGCGAGAAATGGGAAAAGAAGCAGAGTGATCCCGAATGCCGAAGCGACTATCCTTGCGAACGTCATGGCGACCTCCGTGAGTCCTGCGTACCCGCAAGAAATGCTTGCGATCCTCCGCGGACTCATCACTATTAAGCTGATACTATACAAGGTACTTTATAAAGAAAATCGAAACTTTAGACTGACTGGAGTTATCCGGCGGAGCGGGCAGCAGAGATGAATTTCAGGTTATTGGCAGGATGTGGGTTTGTGAAAGCGGGGGCTCTTTAAAGCTCCCTTTGAAGGTCAGGGCAAGCCGAACTTCAATAGGAGGATAGATGAGACAGGTTGTGGCCGCGGTGATTGAACGAGAGGACCGGCGAGTGCTGATTGGACAGCGGCGTCGCGAGGATACGTCTGGATTGAAGTGGGAATTTCCTGGAGGGAAAGTGCGCGAAAGGGAGACGCTTGAGGAGGCGCTGGGGCGGGAATTGCGAGAGGAGTTGGGAGTGACTTTGACAAAATGCCGGGAAATTGCGCAAGTGCGGCACGAGTATGCGCATTTTGGCGAGGAAATTGAGATTCACTTTTTTGCGGCGGCGGTGGAAGGAGAGATAGCGCCAGCAGCATTTGAACGGGTGGAGTGGGTGCTGCCGCGGGAGGTGGGACAGTATGATTTCTTGACGGCGAACCGGGAATTGATTGCGCATCTGGCAACGGGGAAGATTAAGGCGGGAGAGAGTTTGGAGGGGGAGTAGGAAAGAAGGAAAAGGCTTACACAGAGGTCGCAGAGGGCACAGAATTCACAGAGGAAGAAAAGACAAACCCAAGAGAAAAGCGCCCGCCTCAGAAGGCGGCCGCTACAAAACCAAGAGCTAAGAGGTGACGGGGTTGGGTTTGTCGGGGTTGATATTCAATTCTTTGATGGTGTTTTGGACAGTGGCTTCACCAACCAGGCCGTCCTGGGCCAGTTCGTGGAGAGTTGCTACGACGATGAAGCGGGAATCCACCTCGAAGAAATCGCGGAGAGATTCGCGGCCTTCGCTGCGGCCGAAGCCGTCCGTGCCGAGAGTGGCGAGGCGGCGCGGAGCCCACTTGGAAATCATGGAGGGAAGAACTTTTAAGTAGTCGGTGGCGGCGACGAGGACGCCTTGTTCGCCATCGAGACATTGCGTGACGTAGGGGACGCGCGGCGTTTCGTCCGGATGGAGGCGATTCCAGCGCTCGACTTCCATGCCATCAGTGTAGAGATTTTTGTAGCTGGTAACGCTCCAGACATCGGCGGCAACACCAAATTTCTGGTCGAGGATTTCCTGGGCGCGGAGAACTTCGTTGAGGATGGCGCCGCTGCCGAAGAGTTGTGCGCGGTGCTTGGCTTTGCGCTCGGGGGCGGGACGCAGTTTGTACATGCCCTTGAGGATCCCCTCTTTTACCCCAGGGGGCATGGCGGGCATGGGGTAGGGCTCGTTCATCACGGTGATGTAGTAGAAGATGCTTTCGCCTTCCTTGTACATGCGTCGAATGCCATCTTGAAGAATGACGGCAATTTCGTAGGCATAAGCGGGATCGTAGGCGAGAAGATTGGGAACGGAAAGAGCGAGGACGTGGCTGTTGCCGTCCTGGTGCTGGAGGCCTTCACCCGCAAGAGTGGTGCGGCCCGCGGTGCCACCAAGCAGGAAGCCGCGTGTGCGCATATCAGCGGCGGCCCAGATGAAATCGGCGATGCGCTGGAAGCCGAACATCGAGTAATAAATAAAAAATGGAATGGTGTTGATGCCGTGAGTGGCGTAGGCGGAGCCGGCAGCGATGAATGAGGCGACGGAGCCTGCTTCAGTGATGCCCTCTTCGAGAATCTGTCCGTTTTTGGCTTCCTTGTAGTAGAGGAGCGTATTGACGTCCACCGGTTCGTACTTCTGGCCCACGCTGGAGTATATGCCCACGGTGCGGAAGAGGGATTCCATGCCAAAGGTGCGGGCTTCATCGGGAACGATGGGAACGACGAGCTTGCCGATTTCGGGATCCTTGAGCATTTTGCGGAGCATGCCGACGAAAGCCATGGTGGTGGAAACTTCGCGGCCTTCGCTGCCCTCAAAGAATTCCTTGAAAAGTTCATCGTGATCGGCAACGAGCGGAGCGGAACGCACCTTGCGCTGAGGCATGTAGCCGCCGAGAGCTTCACGACGTGTCTTCAGATAGCGGATCTCTTCGCTGTCTTCGGCGGGGCGATAGAAAGGCAGGCTGTTAACGTCCTCATCGCTGAGCGGAATGCCAAAGCGTGAACGGAATTCGCGGAGCTCGTCTTCGTTAAGTTTTTTCTGCTGGTGGGTGACGTTTTTCCCTTCCCCGGCTTCGCCGAGGCCATAGCCCTTGATGGTGCGGGCGAGGATGACGGTGGGACGGCCCTTTTGTTCAAAGGCAGCTTTGTAGGCGGCGTACACTTTGCGGGGATCGTGGCCACCGAGACGCAAGCGGCGGAGGGCTTCGTCGGGGAGCGGCTCGACGAGTTTGAGAAGGCGCGGATCGCTGCCGAAAAAGAATTGGCGGATGTATTCGCCGCTGGAGACCACCAGCTTCTGATATTCGCCGTCCACCATTTCGCCCATGCGTTTGACGAGCAGGCCTTCCGAGTCGCGCTCGAGGATGGGATCCCACTCGGAACCCCAGAGAACCTTGATGACGTTCCAACCCGCGCCACGGAAGGCGGATTCGAGTTCCTGAATGATCTGGCCATTCCCGCGCACGGGACCATCGAGGCGCTGAAGATTGCAGTTGACGACGAAAATCAGGTTATCGAGTTTTTCGCGAGAGGCCAGCGTGATGGCGCCGAGGGACTCCGGCTCGTCGGTTTCGCCGTCGCCGAGGAAGGCCCAGACCTTGGCGTCAGTGACAGGCTTGAGGCCGCGATTTTCAAGATAGCGATTGAAGCGCGCCTGATAAATGGCCATCAGGGGGCCAAGTCCCATGGAGACAGTGGGAAATTCCCAGAGGTTGGGCATGAGCCAGGGATGCGGGTAGGACGAGAGGCCGCCTCCGGGCTTCAGCTCACGGCGAAAATTCACGAGCTGTTCGACGCTGAGGCGGCCTTCGAGAAAGGCACGGGCGTAGATGCCGGGAGCGGCGTGACCCTGAAAATACACAGTGTCGCCTTCAAAGGAATCGGAACGCGCGCGGAAGAAGTGGTTGAAGCCGACTTCATAAAGAGTAGCGGCTGACGCATATGTAGAGATGTGGCCGCCGATGTTGTGTTCAAGGCGATTGGCACGGACCACCATGGCGAGGGCATTCCAGCGAATGAGGGACTTGATGCGACGTTCGAGCTGCTGATCGCCGGGGAATAGCGGTTCCAGGCGGGCGGGAATGGTGTTGGCGTAAGGAGTGTTGGCGGAAAAAGGAAGCTCGATGCCACTGACGGTGGCGTGGGCGCGGAGACGCTCGAGGATTTTGCGGGCCACGTCGGGGCCGCTGGAGAGGAGGACAGAGTCGAGGGACTCCAGCCATTCCTGGATTTCGACGTCCTCGACGTGGCGAGGTACGTAAGTTTCCTGATCCATGGGAACGATGGCCTGTTTCCTTCCCGCCGGTGGACCGGCGCGTGCGCGGGGTGAAACGCACAAACATAAAGAATACACCTAGAGCGGCGTAGGTGCATCTTGTGCACGTAGAAAAATTGCTGATTGGATGATGCGAGGATTTGGATGGAAAAGAGGGACGGTAACACGGAGCTCACAGAGATGGGAACACAGAGGGCACAGAGTAAAACAGAAAGGAGAAGCGCAAAAGCTGAGGTTAGGTGCGGGGGTCGGGGGAGAGGGTGCGGCCGCCGTCTAGGATTATGGTTTGGCCGGTCATGAACTCGGCGGTGATTAGGAAGAGGACGGCGTCGGCGATTTCTTCGGGGCGGCCGGTGCGCTGGAGGGGGGCGCGACGGATGAAGTCCGTTTGCCATTCGGGAGGATCGCCGGCCATGGTGATGGTGCCGGGAGCGATAGCGTTCACGCGGACGGCGGGAGCGAGTTCCTTGGCAAGGATGCGGGTCATCATAATAACGCCGGCCTTGGAGACGCAGTGGGGAAGATATCCGGGCCAGCCGAGAATACCGCCAATATCGGCGAAATTGACGATGGTTCCTTTCCCGGATTTGGTGAGATGAGGGGCCGCGGCCTGCGCAGCGAAGAAAGGAGCCTTGAGATTGGTGTCGAGGGAGGCATCCCAGGATTGTTCAGTTGTTGAGCCGAACTTGGTTTCGAGGAAATTGGCAGCGTTGTTGACGAGGATGTCGAGGCGCTGAAAGTAGCTGACCGTTTGAGCGACTAGATTTTGAATTTCGGGGACGCTGGTGAGATTCGCGGAGATGGCGATGGAGCGGCGCCCGAGTTTTTCGATTTCGCGGACGGTGTCGCGGGCCTCGGATTCGGAATGGTCATAGTGGATGACGACGTCGGCGCCTTCGGCGGCAAGGCGTAGGGCGACCACACGACCGAGGCGCTTGGCGGCGCCGGTGACGAGGGCCACCCGGCCGGAGAGTTTGTTTTCGTTGGACATGGGCTGCTTTGGCAACTCCAGGGGAAAAGGTAGCACAACCCCTGCTAGAATCGCGACGAGAGCGGGACGAGGTGAATTGATGAAAGTTGATCTGCTGGCAATAGCGGCGCATCCGGATGATGTGGAGCTGACCTGCGGAGGGACGCTGCTGAAGATGGCGCAACGCGGCTATACGACGGGGATACTGGACTTGACGGCGGGAGAGATGGGCACGCGTGGGACGCCGAAGACGCGGGCGAAGGAAGCGGCGCACGCGGCGAAGATTCTAAAAGTGGCGTGGCGGGGGACGCTGGGAGTCGCGGATTCGGATGTTGAGGCTACACGCGAGAACAAGTTGCGGCTGGCAAAGGTGATTCGGGAACTGCGTCCGCGGACGGTCATCTTGCCGTATTGGGAGGCTCGGCATCCGGATCATTACCATGCGTCGGTGCTGGGGTATGAGGGATGCTTTTTGGCCGGGCTGAAGAAGTTGCCACTGGATGGGGAACCGTTTCGGCCTTTCAAGATATTGTATGCGACACCGTTTGAGGGAATGACGCCGACGTTTGTGGTGGATGTTACGAAGCAGTACGAGGCTCGGAGAAAGGCGATACTGGCGTACGGGTCGCAGTTCCGGCCCGCGAAGAGCGAGAGGAAGCAGAGGGTGTATCTGGCAACTGACGAGTTGGACTCGAAGATGGACCTGCTGGCGCGGCAGTATGGCCAGATGATCGGGGTCCGGTACGGGGAGCCGTTTTTGCAGAAGGAGATGATGGCGGTGGAGGATGTGGTTGAGTTGGGGGTGAGGTCGATTTAGAAGAGAAAGAAAAAGCGGTGTAAGAGTGCAAGAGTATAAGCGCACAGGAACAGAAGGGCTTACGAGCGCCATTCGGGAGAATGACGTTCCCGGGGGAAGAGGGGTGGAGTTAAACAGAGTCGTCTTCCATGGCTGGGGAGAAGCCGGGAATGCCCTGGCCGGTGGCGGTGCGTTCGACCTTGACGCGGAACTGCTGCTGGTTTTCAGCGCCGGATTTGCGCAGGACGACGATGGTACTTAGGGCTTCGTTATAGACGCGAGTAACGAGGTAAGTTTCGCCGGTGTCCTCTTTCTTCCAAAGCTGGCCGATCTGGATCTTGCGCACAGTCATATTGATGCTTTGAATGTAGATAGGCTGACAACAAGTGTCAACTGCCCATGTGGGGGAGAGTACACAGTACGAGAAGGGGCCCTACGATAGGGAGCGAGCAGGAAACCTTATTCAGGTGAGGCACATCACACAGAACGAGGATAGGGGAGTGCATTCAAGGGTGTATACTTGCCTGGAAGGCGTTTGAGGGAGGGTCGACCCATGCGGAAAGCTACACAATACGCGGTCGGTCTGGTGCTGGCAGCTTGCCTGATGGCATGGCCTGCAGGCACGAGTGCCCAGAGCCAGTCACAAGGATCTTCAACGCCCCAGCCGGGACAACCGAGCGCCTCAGGGCAGTCCGGGCAAACGACGCAGCAACAGGGCCAACAGGGGCAGCAGCCGGCAAATCAGGATCCCAATGCGACGGGGCAGACAGGGCCGATTCCGATTGGCCAGGACGCGCCGCCGCCACCTCCTCCGCCGGACCCAAAAGCCGCTCCAGCGCCAGCACCCGCATCAGACGCTCCTATAACGCAGCAGCAGACAGTCCATCCCAAGAATGCGAACGAGGATGTGGACGCCATCGGGAACCGCAACCCGGGGAAGGGACTGGACTTCTACTCGCTGGAAAAAGAAATTGCTTTGGGAAAGCAACTGGCGCAGGAAGTGGAGCGCTCGTCCAAGTTGATTGATGATCCCGTGGTGACAGAATACGTAAACCGCGTGGGGCAGAACCTGGTGCGGAACTCCGATGCACGGGTGCCATTTACGATCAAGGTGATCGACTCGGACGTAGTGAATGCGTTTGCGCTGCCGGGCGGATTTTTCTATGTGAACAGCGGGCTAATCCTCCGCGCGGATGAAGAAGCGGAACTGGCCGGCGTGATGGCACATGAGATGTCGCACGTAATCTGCCGGCACGGCACGAAGCAGGCCACCAAAGCGGACATCATGCAGATCGGGGCGATGGCGGCGATGATCTTTGTGCCCTATGGCTGGGCCGGGTACGGCATCTATCAGGGCATGAATTTAGCCATACCGCTGACTTTCCTGAAGTTTTCGCGCGATGCAGAACGCCAGGCGGACTTCCTGGGAATTCAGTACATGTACAAAGCGGGATACGACCCGAACGCGTATGTGACTTTCTTTGAGCGGATTCAGGCGGATGAAAAAAGAAGGCCGGGAACCGTATCCAAGGTTTTCTCGACACACCCGCCGACGCCGGATCGCATCGAGGCAGCGCAGAAAGAGATTGCGCGGCTTTTGCCGGAGCGCGACGACTACATCGTAACGACGTCGGAATTCGATTCGGTGAAGGCGCGGCTGCGAAACATCATGTTCTCGCGGAAGGTGCAGGACAATGTACCGGGGAAGCCCACATTGCGGACGAAGACGGAACAATCGGACAAAACCGGGCAGTCTCAGGACCCGAATTCGGGCGACGACGACCGGCCGACGTTGAAGCGGAGACCGGATGATCAGTGAGAGAAGTCTTAAGTTTTCAGTATTAAGAGGGCGACCGGGGGTCGCCCTCTTTTTTGGTTTCTGGGGATCAGAGGTGCGGGGCATCAGCCTATGATCGGAGTGGCAGTCGGGCGAAAGCAATAGTGGGATGCGGCGAAAAGAGAGCGCGGAAACGCAGAGCACGCTGAGAGTCGCGGAGGAACTTGGATTCTCTCTCTCTGTGCACTCTGCGTCTCTGCGTTAGGTTTCTTCTTCCTCCGAAGCCGTCAAACTGTAAATTCTTATCCCTCCCTCGACACCTCGCCCCACTCGCTGCGATACTCTCCCCATGTTCTCCCCGACCCTCCTCGACCACTTCCAATCCCCTCGCAACGTCGGCGAACTTCCCAAACCTACCGCCAAGATCGAAGTCACCAATCCCGTCTGCGGCGATGTCCTTCAACTCTCTGTCCTCGTTGAACACACCCGCATCGTCGCCGCGCGTTTCCTCTGCCGAGGCTGCACTGCCTCCATCGCCTGCGCCTCATTGCTAACGGAACTGATTCAGGGAAGGGAACTCCACCAACTCAACGCTCTCTCCGCCAACCACATCTCCACCGCCATCGGCGGTCTGCCCCCCGCCTCCGCCCACGCCGCCCACCTGGCCCACGCCGCCCTCCAATCCCTACTCCGCCATTTCTCCTCGACGCTGTAGCTCACCCCTTCAGCGGTGGGGCCTTCCCTAACCGCACGAAGCCCGATGGAAGCGCAACCTCTCCAACAATTCTTGCACTCTTACACTCTTAAACTTTTATACTCTTTCACTTCCGAAGCCCTCTACCTTCAAATTTCAACCCTCAAATTTAATCCTCTGCCGCGGGGCTATTTCCTCACCTCATCCCCATCGCCCGTTCCATCCCCGCCGGATCATTCAAGTTCAGCACGCACCCTTCCTCCGCGGTCCCCACTTCAAACACTTCCTTCGTTCGCGCCCACACCACCGCTCGCGCCCCCACATCCACCGGCGCCTTCTCCAATTCCTCATATACTGCCGCGGAAAACAACACCGGGTGCCCGCGCCTTCCCTGATACACCGGGAGCACAATCGGCGCCCGCGACGCATAAAACGCCTCCACCAATTCGTCTACCAACGCCGCACTGATCAGCGGGTGGTCAATCAAACACATCAGCAGTCCATCCGTTCCCGCCGGCAGACTCCACATGGCCGCTTGTAACGAACTCAACTGCCCCTTCTCCCAATCTTCATTGATCACGATTTCGTTTTGAGGCACCGCCACGGCCCGCGTGATCGGTTCCGCGTGCGCCCCTAACACCACGCGCCGCACACCAATCTTCGGGTGTTGCGTCACCTCAAGTAAATGTTCCAGGAACAAGCGGCCCTGGTAGGGAAGCAGGGCCTTTGGCGAGCCCATACGGCTGGAGGACCCGCCGGAGAGAATCACGGCCGCGATCATGGCAAACCTCCGGAAATCAACCTCGGGCGAAGTCGTCCAGAGCCAGGCGTGGCGCTTCCCTCTGCTAGCCCGCCGTGTTCCGGCAGGCCTGCCCGCATCCTACTTCCATTTCCCCGCTCCCACAAGCCTCTCCGCAAGCATCTCCGCTTTTCATTCTGTAAGGTTCATTATTCGATTGGGGCCGCCATCGAAGCCCGTCATCCAGAGCGCAGTCTTCGGAGCGAAGGACGGTTTTGCATCGCACGTCTCTTATACGATGAATCCCTCTTGGGTTTTCCTACCTCTCTTCTCTGTGGACTCTGCGTCCTTTGTGACCTCTGTGTAAGCCTTTTTTCAGGCTCTTCTCTTCCATTCAACTTTCAACTTTAAATTCTCAACCTCTTCTCCGCCTTCTTCTCGTTCCCAAACTCCAGCCACAATCCGCATTTCTTTCTTTACTGACCACTGAAAACTTACAACTGAAAACTACTTCAACCCCGGCGCCGGATATTCCGGCAGCTTCTCCTTACTCGTGTCCGCCCGCTTCACTTCCAATTCGTCGAACAGCAGCGAAGGGCAAATAATCGTCTGCCCCACGCCGCCCATGCGGTTGCTCACCAGCGGATCGTTGCCCACGGCGATCAGGTCGTTGCGCAGGGAGCGCACATCCAGTTCATTGAACACCGCGCCGCGCACCAGCTCTTCGTGCCCGTCGCTGGCGTACACGCGATACAACAGCCGCGGCGAATTGCCCGGACCCAGCGTGTCCACGCGATAGGCATACGATTTGTTGTCTTCCGACGCCATCTGCATGATCTTCTTTTTCAGCTCTTCGGGCGATTCCGGCTCTGAACTTTTCAGGATCAGCGTGCCAACCGCAGGCTGCGCCCCCGTCCCCGGTCCCGCGCGTCCGTGCCCATTGGAAGCTGGGAAATCGCGGATCGGCTGGCGCCCCACCAGGTAATTCTGCAGCATGCCCGCATCAATCAACGTGACCGCTTGCGCCTTCACGCCTTCATCGTCCACGTCATAACTGCCCACCAGGTTTTTCCCCTCGAATTGATGAATCGTGGGATCGTCAACCACGCTCACAAATTTCGGCAGCACCCGCGTCTTATAGCTGGTGGCAAACGTTCCCGAGGTGCGATTCGGCCTCCCCAGGGGTGGCTTGCGCCCCAGTACGTTGCCGCCGATCAGGCCGGCAAACACGTCGTCGGCCGCGTCCGGCGCAAACAACACCGGCCCTCGGTAAGACTCATCCACAATCGGCGCTTTGCGGAGCGCCATCAGCGTGTCCAGCATCTGCTTCGTCTCTTTCAACAATGCATCGTGTGTTGGCAGTTCCTCCGCCCGCTGCTCGGTCCAGAAGGGAGTGCGGCTGAGCCGCATGCCATCGGCGGCTTGTGTCGCGCCGTCCAGTGTCACCGTGGCCGTGGACTTGCCATCGCGCACAATCGTCCCTTCCGAGTTCACGAAATATTCATTAATGGAGGAGAAGCGCGCGGACGCGCTGACCGATTGCACATCCGGGTACTCGCGGTACAGATTGCTGACATCTTCCAGCGTTTTGTTCCACGCGGCTTCATCCACCTTCATCGTCACCGTGGGCCCCACCGAAGTAACCACGGGCGCGGGCGCAAAATCGGCCACCGGGTTGGGATCCGGGGTGAACTGCTTCAGCGCCGAAAGTTTTTCCGCATAGGCATCCGCCGCGGACTTGTACGCTTCATCCGTCAGCAGCCAGATTTGCCGCCGCAGCGCGATGGCATCGTCATCGAGCGGCAGAATGGAAGCCGTGCCCATGCCCTGGCCGTAGAAACTGTCCTGCTTGTAATTGCCTATGCGCACCACCACGCGTATCACTCGGATGTGCGACCGCTGGCTTTCCCGCAACGCGCCAAACGCCGCCTCGGCATTAAAATCATCCACATCATTTACCCGATATTCGATGTAGTAAGGTGCTTGCACCTGGTCCATTTTGAGTTGCGTTTTCGAGCGATCCAGTTCGGCCAGCAGCGCCTCGAACAAGGCATCGCCCTTCGCCGCTGCGTGCGCCGCTGCTGTCGGTCCATCGGAGCTTGTGGGCAACGTTTTGGCATCCCGCGCAGTAAGTGGTTGCGCCATCACGCCTGCAAATAGAAATACAACGGCCAAAGCGCATCGCTTCATCGCTACGATCCCCCTCACGGCGTCACCCCCGCCTTCTTCCCGGCGTCTTTGCTCGGAGCCGTGTTCTCCAATCCCGGTGGTGGCAGAATCGGCGGTCGTTCCCGCTCGTGCGCGCGTTTCTGCACTTCCATCTCGCTGAAAAGCATCGCCGGCGCAATTGCCGAAACGGGCACGTTCCCGCTTTCCGCTCCGCATATTCCATTGAACACGTGTTGTTTGTCGCCTGTCGCAATGATCCGCGTCAGCGCCGCCAACGGTGTTCCCACGATGTCCACGCCGCGCACCAGTTCGTCTGGCCGCCCGTCGGCGTACACCTTGTAAACAATCACCGGCAGCACCTGAAATGCTTGCGGCAGCGACCGGCGCGTCAACGTGAAGCCGCCCTGGATGTCGTCAAAATACAGTCCGTAGGGTTTCCCCTCTTTCTTCACCTCATCAATCAATTTCTGGCGCATCTGCGCCTCTGGAAAACTCTGGCTGGAGGTTACGATCAGGTTTCCCTGCCGCCCCGTGGGCATCAAACCCGGCTGGTTGCGGCCGTGCCCGTTGGACTTGTCAAATCCCTTGATAGGCATGCGCGACATCAGGAAATTCTTCAACACACCGTTCTGAATCACTTCCACGCGTTCTGCAGGCACGCCCTCGTTATCGTACTCGTATGAGCCTGCGAGCTTCACGCCGTCCAGTTCCGTGATCGTCGGATCGTCTGCGACACTCAAAAACTTCGGCAGAACTTCCTGCCCAACCTTTTTCGTGAACGTTTGTCCTTCTTCTTCGTCGCGCTGGCGGTGACCTTCCAGGCGGTGCCCCAGCACTTCATGGAAAAACACAGCTGCGGCCCGTCCGCTAAGCAGCGCCGGGCCCGCATAAGGCTCCGCCACTGGAGCAGTGCGCAGCGCCTTCAAGTCCACAGCCATCTTCTCAATTTTCGCGTCAAGTTCCGCCTCGCCCGGCAAGCCTTTCGCCGAAGGCGCCTGGAACGTCTCTACGCGCAGCAGGTCCATCCCGTCATCGGCGCGCGTTTGCGCTTCCATCACCAGCCGTGTGGACGCGCTGGGCAGAGTGATCATCGAGCCTTCGCTGGATACCATCCGCGAACTTGCCGCGGACACCTGCAACATCACCGTGGCAAAGTAAACGTCGGGATATTTGCGGAATGCCCCGGAAAGCCGTCGAATCTCGCCTTCCCACGCGGCGCGGTCCAGCGCAGGCGGCGTCAGCTTTTCGCCGACATGCACCTTCGGGTCTTCCTTCGAAAAGTCCGGCGACTTGTCTTCTTCTTCCGCATTTACGGCGGTGCTCGTCTTCACGTTCAGGTAGGCAGGCGCTGCGCGTTTGTACTCGCGATCCGTCTGCTCCCACAAAATGCGTGCCGTGGCATCCCCATCATTTCCCAGTGGCAGCGATCCGCTGGTCATGCCGCTCTGCCGGCTTTGGCCATGAGTATTGTCCAGCACCGGGCTTCCCACGCGCATGGTGACGTCCACGGATCGGCGCTTCGCGGCGGTGTTGGTCAACAGGCCGCCATAGGCTCCGGCGATCACGATTTGGTCCTGATCGTAAGCCGTGTAGCTGATGTAATAAGGAGGTGTATCGCTTTTGGCCAGATCGGTCTTCGCGCGATCCAGTTCTCCCTTCATGGTCGCCAGCAGGGGATCGGCCGCCGCTGCCGCCGCCGCGTTTGTGGGAGCTTTGTCCGTGGCACCGCCAACAGCGCCCGGCGCCACACATATCAGTTGCCCCGCCAACAGCCACGCGGCCGCTTGCCGCCATCGCAGCCGCGCCGGCTGTGCACCAGCCACGGCAAGGAAAAGATTTGTACCTTGGTGCTTTCGCCCTACCGCACATGCGCTATTCATGAAAGTTTGACTCCCGGAAACCTGTGGATCTCGTTCAACGCGGGTGTAATTCGCGAGTATGCCTGAGTGCAGGAACTTGCGCAAATTACACTTGGCCCAGGCATTCGCCCGCCCGCAATCGCGCGCCCCGCGCAAACTCAGCCGCTGTCACTTCTTTACGTCCCTCTAGTTTGACGGACGTTAGCTCCAATGCGCTGCCTTGCCCGCAAATCACCCGCAAGCCCTCCCTGTGCGCCACCAATGTTCCCTGCGCGCCAATCACCTCTACCTTTGACATCGGCAGTCCCCAAACGTGGCAGGTCTGTCCGCGAAATTCCGTATACGCCCCCGGCCACGGCGCAAAGCCGCGCATCCGGTTATAAATCTCCTGCGCCGGACGGGACCACTCAATCCGCCCATCCTCCCGCTTTAACATCGGCGCAAGGCTTGCCGCCGCGTTGTTCTGCGTCCGCCCGTTCAGTGTGCCCGCAACCAGTCCGCGCAGCGTCGCGGCCAGAAGTGGCGCACCTGCCTCCGCCAGGCGATCGGCGACCTCCGGTGCCGTTTCATCCGGCCCAATGGCCAATTCCTGCTGCATCAGAATCTCTCCTGTGTCCATGCCGGCATCAATTCGCATCGTCGTATTTCCCGTGCGAGTTTCTCCATTCACGATCGCCCAGTTGATCGGAGCCGCGCCCCGGTACTTCGGCAGCAGGGAAGCATGCAGGTTGATCCAGCCGAATTCGGGAATGGACAGCAGCCGCGCCGGAATAATCTGTCCATAGGCAATGATCACGATCACGTCCGGCGCCAGGACCCGCAATTGTTCTTCGACCTCCGGCGCGCGCACTTTCACCGGTTGGTGCACCGGCACCTGCGCCGCCAGCGCCACTTCCTTCACGGGCGAATACGTAATCTCCTGGCCGCGGCCTTTGGGACGATCCGGCTGCGTGAACACGCCCAGAATTTGAAAATCGGCTTGTTGGGTTAGATGTTGCAGAGAGGGAACCGCAAACTGCGGCGTGCCACAAAATACCGCTCGCAAGGGACTCACAGCGTCCTCATTTGCCCGCGCGTCGAATTTACCACTCGCCTTCTTTCCGGAGTTTCTTGATCTTGCGCCGGATCAGGTCGCGTTTCAACATGCTCAGGTGCTGCAGAAACAGCACGCCATTCAGGTGGTCAATCTCGTGGCAGAATGCTCGCGCCAGAAGATTCTCGCCGCGAATCTCGAACGTTTCGCCCTTGAGGTTTTGCGCCCGCACGGTCACAAACTGCGGCCGCACCACGTATCCGCGAAATCCCGGAATCGACAAGCAGCCTTCTTCTTCGCGGACCTCGCCTTCCGCGTGAATGATCTCCGGATTCGCCATGATAATCTTCGCTTCAGGATTCTTCCCGCTGGTTACGTCCACCACGGTTAACCGTAGGCTTTTCCCAATTTGCGGCGCTGCCAGGCCCACGCCTTGATTGGCGTACATCGTTGCGAACATATCCTCGGCCATTTGCTCCAGTTCCGCGTCGAACTTCTTGACCACTGCGCCGGCCTTCTCCAGCACCGGATCGCCATACTTCACGATCTTGTAGATCGCGCGCGCCGGCGCCTGGGCGATTTGCGGCTCGGCTGTTTGCGCCGCATTCGCCGTGATCACAATTTCAGAACTCGTCGATTTGTTTGGCATAGCCTTCGAAATTCCGCCGCATCTCGGCGAGCGAATCCCCTCCAAATTTTTGCAGAAAAGCGTCCGCTAACACAAGTGCTACCATAGCTTCCCCGGCCACACCCCCCGCAGGCACCACGCACCAGTCGGAACGCTCGTAGGCCGCCTGCACGGGTTCCTTGGTCACCATGTCCGCCGTGCCCAGCGGCTTGCGCAGCGTCGAAATCGGTTTCAAGAAGCCGCGAATCACCACGTCTTCTCCATTAGTGATGCCGCCTTCGAGGCCGCCCGCGCGATTCGAGGATCGCCGGAACTTCCGCGCGCCCTTGTCATAGGAAATTTCGTCCTGCACATCGCTGCCGAACGACCCCGCCGCTAGAATCCCCGCGCCAATTTCCACGGCCTTCACCGCTTGCACGCTCATCAACGCTTGCGCCAGCTTGCCGTCCAGCTTTTCGTCCCACTGCGCGTGCGACCCGAGCCCCACGGGCACGTTGTGCGCCACAATTTCAAACACACCGCCGACGGTGTCGCCTGCCTTCAGCGCCGCATCCACTTCGGCGATCATCTTTTCCTGCACGGTCGCATCCACGCAACGCAACGGCGATTCGATGTCCGCATTCACCGCCCGAATTTCGTCCCAAGTCGCGGCCCGTTCCAGCCGCACATTGCGCACCTGAATCGTGTGGCTGGCGATTTCCGTACCGAATTCCCCCAGCAGCATCTTCGCAAACGCCCCCGCGGCCACCCGCGCTGCCGTTTCCCGTGCCGAAGCCCGTTCCAACACGTACCGCGCATCGTGAAAATTGAATTTTTGCGAACCGGCCAGGTCCGCATGCCCAGGTCGCGGTGCCACCAACTTTCGCGAAGCCGCTTCCGGCGCGTCCGTCGCTTCCACCGGCAGGATCTTTTCCCAATTTGCCCAGTCGCGGTTTTCGATGCGAACAGCGATCGGCGCGCCAATCGTTTGTCCGTGCCGCACGCCCGCGAACACGTCCGCGCGGTCCTTCTCAATTTTCTGTCGCCCGCCGCGGCCGTAACCCAATTGCCGCCGGTGCAGTTCGTGGTTCACCATCTCCAAATCCACGCGAAGCCCTGCGGGCAACCCCGACAGAAACGTCAGCAATGCCTGTCCGTGCGACTCCCCCGCCGTATAAAATCGCAGCATAAATACAGTGTATCGGCCACCGCCCCGCCCGTCCAGCGCTCTGCATGCAGATGGTGGAACGGTTTACCAATGCTTTAGATTCAGTTCGTTTTCCGCACCCACCGCTGTGATTACTGTCACCGTGAAGTGTGCCCAGATTCGGTACTCTCATAGTGATGAGGTGGCTATGGCCGCTCACGACACGAATGATCGCGCTGCATGGCTGCAGGGGCCTTCCGCTCAATGCTCCGTAGTGCCGGAGACCGTTCAAAATCCTTGGAGGATTGTCCTTCTGGGAGCGCCGGGCGTAGGCAAAGGCACCCAGGCCGAGCTGCTAAATCAGCGCCTGGGCGCGTGTCACCTCTCGACGGGAGACGTTTTCCGCGCCGCGAAGAACCGTGACGAATGCCTGCTGAGCCCCGCCATGAAAGTAGCCCTGGAATATATGCGTCGAGGGGATCTGGTGCCGGACAACACGGTGTGGGACATGGTGCGCGAGCGCAATGGTTGCCTGCGGTGTGGCGGGGGATTCATCCTCGACGGCTTTCCGCGCACCTTGGCACAAGCCGAGTCATTGAAACAACTCATGGAAGATGAAGGGCTCGCACTCACGGCCGTCGTCGATTACGAACTGCCCGTGAGCGCCATCGTTGCGCGCCTCAGCGGCCGGCGCACCTGCAAAAATTGCAAAGCCGTATTCCACGCCACGGAGCGGCCTCCAAAAATCGCAGGCATGTGTGATCACTGCGGCGGTGAATTGTTTCAGCGCGAGGATGACCAGCCAGAATCGATCAAGATCCGGCTCGAGGCTTACGCCCGGAGTACGGAACCGCTCATCGCCTTCTATGAAGAACTGGGTCTGCTCCTGTCTGTGCCCGCCACCGGTTCCCCCGAAGATATTTGTGGCAGAACGCTCGCATCGCTTGCGGAATGGCGCGCTCGAAATTCTGCCTCGGCCATGACAACGGCGCACGCGCAAAAAAAAGTTTGAACGCGAACCGCGCACCATCTCCTATGCGCCTTCGCAAGTCGCGAGAAGTTTTTCTGAATTTTCATCCAGAATTTCTTGCACAGTCATGCACAAATATCCACAGACTTTCCCTGAAATAGCTCTTGCTAACATTTCTACATGCTCCTACTATCCGCACCAGATTGATCGGGAAGAAAGCCTTCACGAGTCAATTCAGAGATGGCGGCAAGGGTAAAACTGAGCGGTCACTCTCGAGTTGAATTAGAAGTGCAAACTTCGCAGTTCAATTCTCTGGGGCGGCGAGGGTAAAACCAAGTCAGCCTCAACGGAATTGAATTGAGAAGAAAAGCTTCACGGTTCGATGCAAGGGACGGCAAGGGTAAAACCGGGCATGTTCAGTGTGTCGGATTGTGAAGTAAGCTCAACGGTTCGATGCAGTGGATTGGCGCGGGTAAAACTGAGCTGGTTCCACTGAGTAGAATCGGGGAGTGAGCTTCGCAGCGGAGTTCAACGCAGCACGGGTCAAACCGCGTTGCCGCTGGGCGCAAGCGGAAGCGAAAAGCTTTCGTGGTGCACTCAAAGATGCGCCAAGGGTAATACCGAGACGTTATCGTGAGCTGGACCTGGAAGTAGAGCTTCACGACTCAATTTACAGGAGGCGGAGAGGGTAAAACCAAACCGCCTTCGAATAAGTTGAATCGGGAAGCGAGAAACTTCGCGACTCAATCATAAGAGGGCGACACGGATCAAACCGAGTCGC
This sequence comes from Candidatus Acidiferrales bacterium, assembly GCA_963702915.1. GTDB lineage: Bacteria > Acidobacteriota > Terriglobia > Acidiferrales > UBA7541 > Acidiferrum. Next base: position 1,292,099 of record OY969770.1, on the reverse strand, counting down.
CCTTTATTTTTTGTCTCGCATAATCCCGCTCCGGGTGCAAAAAAAGACAGCGCCCGGTTTGCCCAGGCGCTGCCCGTATCTTTCCAATACTCTGTTATTGGTTACCTGTCGTACTTCAGGCAAATCTCAAGCTGATGGTTCGCTTCGTCGATGGCGCGGATCGCTTCGACCCTATGCCCGCCGAAATCGTGCGCCGCGTGTTCCAGATGCTCTTTGGCGTGCCGCAACGAACCCATTGCATCGCGGATTTCCGGGTGGTCCGGAATCGCATTGGCCGGAACCGCTGTCGCCGCCCGGGTCGGTAGGGCAGTCGCGTTACCGGCCTTAGGCGCGGCCGGAACGGAAACGCTGAATGCCACCGCCACGATCAGGGCTGTCAGGACCACTACACCTAGGATTCTTACTTTCATGCACCATCCTCCTCGTCCGGATTTTGGCCCGGACCGCCTTGATTTCATTCCACCACTTCCAGCACGTTTTTCGTCTTCCGTGTAGCCAACCGGTTCCCGGAGCGAGGTTATTGGCGAGTCGCGCCGGGCCGAACCGGCCAAACGTATGCACTCTTTCATAGCCCATCTCCGTCTCCATTGCACAGCAATGTTTTCCACTGAGCAGTCAAAGAGTGAATACCCCTTCGTGAATTCCCCAGGCGCCTCGCCGCAATAGGACCTTGGTTCTTAGTGCCCTTAGTGCGCAGCGCCGGGTGCCGGTTGCCCCAGGCACGGAGTATGTGCCTGGGTCTTGGGTTCCTCCCTCCTATTGACACTCTATAGGTAGTTCGTTACTATCCCTATAGAACGCCGATAGGAGATCCCTCTTGAACTCTGAGCCAACCACCCTGTTGCAAGGAACTTTGGACCTGCTCATCCTGAAATCCCTTGTCACCGGCGAGTTGCACGGGCTAGGTGTCTCGCGCAGGATCCAGCAAATCACGGTTGGCACTTTTGATGTCAAGCCAGGCTCGCTCTTTCCCGCTCTCCACCGCATGGAAGAAGAAGGTTGGATTTCCTCGTTTTGGGGGGATTCCGAAAACAACCGCCGTGCGAAATACTACCGCTTGACGAAAGCCGGCCGGAAACAACTCGAAGTGGAAACCAAGCGCTGGGACCGCATTTCCTGGGCCATCGCGCAAGCTTTGGAAGCGTCGTAGAGAGGTTTCAGCATGCCGCTGTTTGTGAAAGCGCGAAGTTTCCTGCGAAACATTTTTTCCTTCCGTCGCGTGGAGGCAGACCTCGACCAAGAGGTTCACTCTCACCTCGAAATGCTGATCGAGGAAAACATCCGTGCGGGTATGTCGCTGCAGGAAGCACATCGAGCCGCCCGCATTGAGCTTGGCGGCATCGAACAGGTAAAGGAACAGGTCCGCGAAGAACGCCTCGGCAATTGGCTCCAATCCGTGCTCGCCGATTGCCGCTACGGCGCGCGCATGCTGCGCAAGTCTCCCGGTTTTACTATTGTCGCCGTGCTCACGCTAGCGCTTGGCATCGGCGCCACTACCGCGATTTTCTCGATGGTGAACAGCGTTTTGCTGCGGCCACTTGCCTATCGCCAGGCACAGCAACTTTACCTTGTGCGTGAAATCATTCCCGAGTTGAGCCAGACCTATCCAACCCTCCCCGCAAACTTGCCGAATTTCCTCGTCTGGCAGCGCGAATGCCATTCGTTCGACGGTGTTGCGATCGTCGAGCCGTGGAATATGACGCTGACTGGTTACGGTGAAGCGGAGCAGATTTCCGGCGGCCGAGCGTCCGCGAATCTTTTTGACGTGTTGGGCGTCGTGCCGGAACTGGGCCGCACGTTCCTGCCACAGGAAGATGCTCCCGGCAAGGATCAAGTCGTGGTTCTTACCGACTCGTTCTGGCGCGGACGTTTCCATGCCGATCCAGCAATGGTGGGGCGGTCGATTACACTCGACGGCCAGCCCTTCCAGGTCGTAGGCATTCTGCCCGCTTCGTTCCGTTTCCCAAGGGCCGCTCAATTGGGCCCGTTAGTTGAATTTGCCGCGCGCGCGGACTACTTCAAGCCGCTCGGCCTCGATCCGGAACAGTTTTCGCCGCTGGGCGAATTCGACTTCGCCGCCATCGCCCGGTTAAAGCCTGGGACGAGCGTAGGGCAAGCACTGGCCGAGCTAAATGTGATCCAGGCAGGGATTGCAAGGGATGCAAAGCAGCACGTGGACCTTCGCGCCGAAATGATTTCTCTCGAGAGCGAGGTCGTTGGAACGGCACGGCGTGGGCTGATTCTCTTGCTTTTTGGCGTAGGGGCGGTGCTCCTAATCGTGTGCATGAACCTGGCAAACCTGCTCCTCGTGCGGGTTCCGGGCCGGATGCGGGAAGCGGCAATCCGCACGGCGCTTGGTGCTTCTCGCGCACGACTGGCGCGGCAACTACTGACAGAGAGCGCACTGCTCGCTGTCCTCGGAGGAGTCCTCGGCATCAGCCTCGCGTATTTCGGGTTGCAGTGGCTTGTCGCGGTGGCACCCACAGATCTGCCACGGCTGGATGAAGTGCACGTGGATGCGCGCGTGTTGTGGTTCACGATCTTTATTTCCTTTTTGACCGGAATTCTTTTCGGCCTCCTGCCCGCTTGGCGCGTGGCTCATGCCGAGCCGCAGCAGGCGCTGAAGGCAGGTGCCGCTACAACCACGGAGAGCCGTCCCGCGCGCCGCTTGCAGGGATCGCTGATCGGCTTCGAAGTGGGCGTCGGCACACTGCTCCTCATCGTTGCAGGGCTGCTTACCACCAGCATGGTCCGGTTGCTCGGCGTAGACAAGGGATTCACCACGGAACACGTGCTCGCGGTGGACGTCAGTTTGCCACCGCAGAGCTACACGAAGCCGGAGCAGAAGGATGGATTCTACGATAACGTGCTGGCGCTGGTGCGCGCACTCCCAGGCGTGACTTCCGCAGGCTGGATCAGCAAGCTCCCCCTCGAAGGACAAGAGCAGGTGGACGGCATTAATGTGCCCGGCCGCTCGGCTACGGACCTGCAAGCTCCCATCGCGAATTATCGATATGTGTCTCCCGGGTATTTTCAGTCGATCGGTATTCCCTTGCGGAAGGGCCGCTGGATTGAGCAGGCCGATCGTGACCGCCACGTTGCCGTCATTTCGGAAAGCGTCGCCAATAATTTGTGGCCCGGCGAAAATTCCCTGGGCAAGCAATTCCACCCGGGTGAAGATCAACGGCCTCTTACGGAAGTAATCGGTGTCGTCGCCGACATCCGGACAGTCGCGCTCGATGAGCCTCCTTTGCTGATGGTGTATCTCCCTGCTGGGCCGGCATCCAGAACCTGGTCGGGCTCGCATGCATCGCTGGTGGTTCGCGGGGCGATTGTGCCCACGGCACTTGGAATCGCAGTGCACGACGCAATCCGAAGCGTGGATCCTGGGGTTCCGATCCTGCATCTCCGTCCGATGGGCGACATTGTGTCGGAATCGGTGGGCGTTCGACGCTTCCAGATGGCACTTGTGTCACTTTTTGCATTCTTTGCGCTGTTGCTGGCCGCGCTGGGCATCTACGGTGTGGTTGCGTACTCGGTCGCGCAGCGCCGACGAGAGTTGGGGATCCGTATGGCATTTGGGGCGCGAGCCTCCGATCTGCGAAACCTGGTTCTGCTGCAGGGGATGTCGCCGGTTCTGGGGGGCTGGGCCGTAGGCGTTCTAGCGGCAGTGGTCGCCGGTCGTGCGATTCGCGGCCTCCTTTTCGACGTTGCCCCACAGGATCCGCTGACCATCGCAAGCGTGACCCTCGTCGTGCTGTTCACCGGAGCGCTCGCCTGCTATGTTCCGGCGGCACGAGCCACGAAGCTCGATCCCATGGTCGCCCTGCGGTACGAATAGAATTTGGCTCCCAGTCGTGGAGGAGTTCAGTATGACGCTCTTTGCAAAAGCCCGAAGTTTCCTGCGAAATCTCTTCTTATCTCGCCGTGTGGAGGAAGACCTCGACCAGGAGGTCCATTCCCATCTGGAAATGCTGACCGAGGAAAATATCCGTGCGGGCATGTCACCTCAAGAGGCGCAACGCGCCGCCCGTATAGAACTGGGCGGCATCGAACAAGTGAAAGAACAAGTCCGCGAAGAACGACTCGGCAATTGGCTCCAATCCGTGCTTTCCGACTGCCACTACGCTCTTCGCCAATTCCGCAAGAATCCCGTCTTCACCGCCGTTGCCGTTCTGACTCTGGCCCTCGCTATCGGCGCGACCACCGCCATTTTCAGCGTCGTCTACGGCGTGTTGTTGCGCCCGCTGCCGTACACCCATCCGGACCGCATCATGGCCATCTTCGAGGTCACTACTGAGGGCAACCCGTCGCGCGTCGCGGATCCCAACTTCGACGACTTTCGCGATCAAAGCCGCAGCTTCCAGGCGATTGCGAAGTACAGTGGCAACATCGCGTCCGTTTCGGGAGGTTCCCAGCCCACGCGTACGATGGCTGCGGGCGTCACGCCCGACTTTCTCAAGGTCTTGGGCATTCAGCCGATCCTCGGGCGCGATTTCAGCCCCAGCGACGCAAAAAAGGGCGCTGGCCCCACCGTTCTTGTCAGCTATGGATACTGGAAGCAGCATCTGGGATCGCCACGTGATCTCTCGCAGTCGCACCTGAAGATGGATGGCACCGTCCATTCCGTCATCGGCGTGCTCCCGGTTGGATTTAGTTTCCCGGCGGATGCGGACCTGTGGTATCCGGCAGATTTGGATGGCGAAAACCCAAGTCGAACCTCGCACAATTACTCAGCGATTGCGCGCCTCCGCGATGGAGTGACGGTCGAGCAAGCGAATCGCGACATCAGCGCGATCGCCCGGCGCATTCACGATACATCCAGCGAGCAAGGCGATTATCTCCTCAAGGATGGAATTGTCATCCCGCTGCAGGACTCCATCACGGGCGATGTCCGCTCGCCGCTCCTGATCCTGCTGGGCACGGTAGGATTTCTGCTGCTGGTGGCGTGCGCGAACGTGGCGAATTTGCTTCTGGCGCAAGCGTCAGTGAGAGAGCGCGAACTTGCCATTCGCGGTGCGCTCGGTGCGGCGCGCGGACGGCTGATCCGCCAATTCCTCACCGAAGCATTCCTGCTTTCGCTGCTCGGCGGTGGCCTTGGCTTGCTGGGAGCGTTCTGGGGCGTGGCGGGTTTAGTTGCGCTTGCCCCCGAAAATCTCCCACGCCTGGACAGCGTCTCGATCAGCATCCCAATCTTCGTGTTCGCGATTCTGCTAACCACCGCGGTTGCCGCAGGCCTAGGAGCTTTCACCGCCGCGCGCGCCACTTCCGGTGACCTGCGCGAGGGCCTCGCAGAAAGCGGGCGCGGACAAGCCGGTTCGCAAGGCAGCCAGCGCGTTGGCCGCGTGATCGTGGCGGCGCAAATCGCCATCACCTTGGTTCTCGTGGTCGGAGCGGGATTGCTCGGGCGCAGCCTGATGAAGGTGCTCGAAGTAAATCCCGGCTTCCGCGTGGACAAGATCGTCACGATGGACGTCTCGCTTCCGTGGGTGGACGATCCCAAGGCAAAAACAGGTCAGGCGATTTTCTTTTCCAACCTGATCGACCGGCTTAAACAAATTCCCGGCGTGCGCAAAGCTGGCGCGACGAGCGGCCTGCCCATGGATGGCGGCCTTCCCGACGGATTGTTTTTGCTGATGACGCAAAACGAGGTCCCCAAAACCACGGATGAGTTTGGGGCGCTGTTTCAGCAGAAAGAACGCCTCGGCAATGCGGATTTCTGCAATGCCACGGATGGCTACTTTCAGGCTCTTGGTATTCCGCTGATTCGAGGGCGAATCTTCGACGAGCGCGATGGCCTGAATTCTCCGGAGGTTGCCGTGATCAGCGAATCGCTCGCTCGCGACCGCTGGCCAAATCAAGACCCCATCGGCCACACCATTGAGTTCGGAAACATGGATGGCGACTTGCGTTTGCTGACCATTGTCGGGATCGTGGGAGACACTCGCGAAAATGGCCTCGATTTGCCGCCTCGCCCGACCGTTTATGTGAATTTATTCCAGCGCCCGCGCTCTACAATCACCGTAACGATGCTGAGCGATACCGATACACTTTCGCTCGTTTCCGCCGCGCGAGGAATCCTGCAGGACCTCAACCCCGAGATCCCCCCAAGCTTTCGCACGTTTTCGGAAGTGTATTCCGCTTCGCTGGGTTCGCGGAGATTCAACGTCATTCTCATCGGATTCTTCGGAATCACCGCGTTACTGCTCGCAACCGCGGGCGTCTTTGGCGTGGTGGCTTATTCGGTCAGCCGCCGTACTCGCGAAATTGGCGTGCGTGTCGCTCTGGGGGCGGACCGCGGCGACGTTCTGCGAATGATCCTGGGCCAGGGATTACGCACAATTTTCATTGGGGTCGCGATTGGGATCGCCGCCTCGCTGCTCCTGACGCGCACCATGGAGTCGCTGCTCTTCGACGTAACCCCTACAGACCCGCTGACTTTTGCGGGGGTGACCCTGCTTCTCGTCGCGACAGCGTTGCTGGCTTGTTACATCCCCGCCCGCCGCGCCACTCGCGTTGATCCGATCATCGCCCTGCGCTGCGAATAGAATTTCACTCCTGGCCGGCGAATACCCTAGGTTTGCGTCAGGGCATGGCTTCAGCCATGCCATAACTGTCGTGTCGCCGTTTTTTCGTCAGGGCACGACTTCAGTCGTGCCGTAACGGGAGTAAAGAAGTCGGCTTTAGCCGCTGAGGGCGCTGTTCAAGTCCTCCCATAGACTCTTTAGCTCCGACATCAAGTGCATGGCTATCATTGGCCCACCTCCGGAACGTCTTGACGCTTCTCTCATAGACGGTTAGGCTTTCCTCGCAGCCTTCATCCAACGGGAAACTCGTGGCCGAAACGCCTCTGCCCATCACGCAACCGCAATCCGGCTCGCCGGAGACACCCTCTGTCGCGGAGGTGCTCAGCGACGCGGCCAAAAACAGCGTCCTGAAGGTTCAGGACTACTCGAAGTTGGCTCTTCGCTCCCTCACCAACCTGGCCACGCCTCCGCGCTACATGCAGGATACTCTCGTACAGATGGACGATATCGGCGTGGGCTCGTTGCCGATCGTTCTTCTCTCCGGTTTCTTTATCGGCGCCGTGTTGGTGCTGCAGACCGGTGCGCAATTCGAGCGCTTTGGCCAGACTATGCTCACCGGCGACGTCGTTTCCATCGCCCTGGTACGTGAACTTGGCCCTACGATCACCGGCCTGCTGGTCGCGGGCCGATGCTCTTCCGGGATCGCTTCGGAGCTTGGCTCCATGCTCGTCACCGAACAGGTGGACGCCATGCGTGCCATGGGAACGGACCCCAGCCGCAAACTGGTCACCCCCCGCGTAATGGCGACGCTCTTCACGCTTCCGCTGCTCACGACCATCTCCGTGTTTGTCGGTCTTCTTGGCGGCATGGTGGCCAGCGTCTTCTCACTTCGCCTCGATGCCACCACGTTTTGGGAGCGCGCCATCGCCATCCTGGAGTTCTCCGATTTAATGCAAGGTTTCTCCAAGTCCGTTGTATTCGGCTTCATACTTTCCACCGTGGGCTGTTATCAGGGGCTCAACGTTCGCGGCGGTACACAGGGAGTGGGACGCGCTACCACCCAGGCCGTCGTCGTCTCTTCCGTAATGATCATCATCGGGGACACGTTCCTCACCAAAATCGCGCTCTTCCTGGCCGATAAGGTTTTTTGATCCAGGCCATGGCGGATTCCCCCAGCAGCCTCGCCCTTGCATCGCAGACTTCCAGCGAAACCCTCATCCAGTTCAGCGATGTGTGCATGGGATTTGTCGAGGGCGAAGTCCTTCGCGGGGTTTCTTTCTCCGCGGAGCCCAAGGAAACGCTCGTGTTCCTCGGCGAAACCGGCACCGGCAAGACGCTGACTCTAAAACTCGCCGCGGGCCTCATGCGTCCCGACAGCGGCAGCATTGACGTCCTCGGCGAGCGCGTTTCCGGAATGTCGGAACGCGAATTGCTCTCCCTGCGCCGCAAAATTGGTTTTGTCTTCCAGGAAGGTGCGCTGTTCGATTCCCTGACCGTTGGCGAGAATGTCGCCTACCGGCTGCACGAAGATCGCGTAGACGAGGACGAGATTGAGCCGCGCGTCCATGAAATCCTGGAATTCGTCGAACTCGGACACACCATGGACCTGTTGCCCTCGGAGCTTTCCGGAGGCATGCGCCGCCGCGTCGCCATTGCCCGCGCGCTCGTCAACCGTCCTCCCATCGTGCTCTACGATTCGCCCACTGCTGGCCTTGACCCTATCACCTCGCAAACCATCATCACGCTCATCCTGCGCCTGCGCGATGTTTACGGCGTCACCGCGCTGCTGGCCACGCAGCGCCTGCAGGATGGCTTTGCCCTCGCCAATTTCCGTTTCGATTCCGCAACAAAACGCGTCCGCCGCGATAGCGCGCTCGAAAAACCCAGCCTCCCGATGACGCGCTTCCTGGTTCTGCGCGATGGCAAAATCTATTTTGATGGGAGTCCCGATGACCTTCTCGACACCAAGGATCCCTATCTGCAGCGGTTCCTGATTTAGCTGTGAATGAGTTGTGAAATTATCATGTACGTCTCTCAGAAATTTGCTCCGATTCCTGTATAGTGTGCAAGTAGGCTCTCTCTTCGGCGCCCGGGTCTGGCGGAATCCGCACCGCCCCTGCCGCAAGAGGGAAACCGGCAATCGCCGCTGAGGTTCTGTGGAGTAAGCTGGCACGCAGGCACGGAGGAGCTTCCGCATGGCGCAGCGCAAACAATTGACATGGTCGGAATTGCGCGTGGGTCTCTTTGTCCTCGTTGGTCTTCTGATCCTGGCTATCGGCATTTTCTACGTCACCGGCGCAACTTTTGGTAACAAGTACCGCATCAGGACCTATCTCCCCGAAGTCTCCGGTCTGGCCACGGGCGCGCCCGTGCGACTCGACGGCGTGGACATTGGTAATGTGGCTCAAATTGTCCTCGTGCCCCGTGAACCGGGCAAGGTTCCCGAGCGCATGCACAACATTGAAGTCGTGATGCGCATTGAGGACAAGTACCGCAGCGATATCCTTACCGATTCCACCGCCAGCCTCGTCACGGAGGGGTTGCTCGGCAACCGCTATGTCACCATTACGCGCGGCTACACCGGCTTGCCCCTCAAGGAAGGTGAGGCCGTGCCCGGCACCGAAGAGAAGGCCATCAAGGAAGTGGTCGAGCGCAGCGCCGATGTGCTCTCAAACTTGCAAGCCCTGAGTGACGATGTGAAAGACCTCATTAGCGGCGTCCAGCGCGGCAAAGGCACTCTCGGAAAATTGCTCACTGACGATCAGGCCTACAACCATCTCAGCAGTATTCTCAACAAAGGCGATCAGATTGTTTCTAATGTGCAGGCGGGGCAGGGAACTGTCGGCAAACTCTTCATGACGGACGACACTTCGGTCAAGGCGGACAAGGCCCTCGACCAGATCAACACCATTCTCGCCGACCTTCGCGCGCAAAAAGGCACTATGGGCAAGTTGCTCTACGATCCCACTCTCTACGATCAGCTCAAGGAAGCGGTGGCCAATGGCAACGCCGTCCTTGGCGACGTGCGCGCCGGAAAGGGCACCCTCGGCAAACTCGCCACCGACGAAACGCTCTTCAACAAACTGCGCGACACCAGCAGTAACCTCTCCGAGGCCACTGCCAAGCTTAATCAGAACAGCAACACCGCGGGCAAACTCTTCTCCGACCCGCAGCTCTACGACAACCTCACCGGAGTCACCGGCGATATGCGCAAGCTAATCGGCGACTTCCGCACCAATCCCAAAAAATTCCTCCACATCAAACTGTCCCTGTTTTAACCAAGCGCACCGCCCGCCCTTTTGGAGTGCAGCGGCTCGCTGGCGCTTTTACGCTGTGGGCAGCAAGACAAAACGGTCCCTGCTCCCGGTCCCGTCCCCTCTCCGCTTTTGCCTCACCCCATGTCTCTGTGTTGTAATGTGTCTGTAACAATGACCGACTACTCTCAAAGCGCTGAAGCTCTCCCACTTAGCCAGTCCATGGACATCGCTGAAACCACGTCCAAACCGGTCCGCGCAGACGCCTCCAAAACAACGTTGCCACAGCCGGGACGCCCCATTCCCAGCCGCGCCTATCCCGGCGCGCTTATCGTCGTTGAAGGCACCGACGGCTCCGGCAAAAGCACTCAGCTCTATCTGCTCAAGCGCTGGCTCGAAATTGGCGGCTACCGCTTGCACTTCACCGAATGGAACTCCTCACCGCTGGTGAAATCGGCCACCCGCCGGGGCAAACAGAAGCGCCTGCTCACGCCAACCACCTTCTCCCTCCTGCACGCCTCCGACTTCGCCGACCGCTGCGAGCGCCAGATTATGCCGCTGCTCCAGGGCGATTACCTCGTCCTCGCCGACCGTTACATCTATACCGCGTTTGCGCGCGACGCCGCCCGCGGCTGTTCGCATCGCTGGCTCCGCAATCTCTACCGCTTTGCCCCCATTCCTGACATCACTTTCTATTTCCGCGCACCCCTCGACGTCGCCGTCAACCGCATCCTCAGCGGCCGTCCGAAGCTGAAATATTACGAAGCCGGCATGGACCTTGGTCTCTCCTACGAACGCGCCGAGAGTTTCCGCCTGTTTCAGGCGCGCATCCTCGAGGAATACGACAAGATGGTGGAGACGGACAATTTCGTGGTTCTCGATGGCACCTTGCCCGTGAATAAATTGCAAAAACAGATGCGCGACATCGTCGCCTCCAAAATCGATTTGAAGCGGTTTGCCCCGCGTCCCGAGGAGCAGGAATAAGCATGCCCGACCCGGAAAAAGACAAGCCGAATACACCACTGGGAACGTCTGAACCCGTCGCCCCTGCCGCGAAACTCTCTGCCCAAGATCAGGAAGATTCGCAAAACTTTTTCGGCGAGCCGCTGGTAGGGCTCGACCCCAGCGAACTGAGCGGCACGCTCATCGTCTTGGAAGGGTTGGACGGCTCCGGGCGCTCCACACAGATCGCGCTGCTGCAGGAATGGTTGGAGTCGGAAGGCTTCGCGGTGCAAACCAGCGGCCTGCGCCGCTCGAATCTGGTGGGCCGCGACATTGATGAACTCCTCGCCAAGAATGCCGTCACGCGTCTCACCCTCGCGCTGATGTACGCCACGGATTTCTTCGACCAGCTCGAGCATCGCATCGTGCCCGCTCTGCGTTCCGGCACCGTCGTGCTGGCCGACCGTTTCATCTTCACGCTGATCGCGCGCAGCGTCGTTCGCGGCATCAATCGCGACTACCTCACCGGCCTTTACGCCATGGCCTTGCGCCCGAATCTCACCTTTTGGCTTAACGTGCGCCCGGAAACCGCCTTCGCCCGCGAATTCAAGAAAGCGCAAGCCATCAGTTATTGGGAAGCCGGCCGCGACATGTCCCTCTCGCACGACCTCTACTGGTCTTTCGTGCGCTACCAGACCATGATCAAGCGTGAATTCGAGGTCATGGCCAAGAAAAACTCCTTCATCGAGCTGGACGGCGAAGCCAGCGTTTCCTCCGTCAACAAGATCTTGCGCCAGCGCATCGGCGAACAGCTCGGCATCCGCTCCACCAAATACACGCCTTCCTCCGCCCTCTCGCATCTCTGGCGCTGAAAGCCATCATGCCTGAGCCGGTTCATATCGCCGCCATCGACGCCGGCTCCAATGCAGTCCGCATCAGTGTCGCCCGCGCCTATTCCGCTCTGGACATCGAGCCGCTCACCACGGAACGTTATCCCCTTCGCCTTGGCGAAGGCGTCTTTGTGCGACATCGCTTTACCGAAGAGCTCCTGAACAAGGGTGTGAAGGCTTTTCGCCGGCTCCGCGAAATCATGGATGACTTCGGTGTCACCAAGTATCGCGCTGTCGCCACCAGCGCCACCCGTGAAGCGCAAAACCGCCACATCTTTGTGCATCGCGTCAAGCAGGCCACCGGGATCCGCCTGGAAGTGATCAGCGCCAAGGAGGAATCCCGCCTCGGCCGCGTTGCCGCCCTTGCGGCCATGGGACCTGGCAAGCAGCCGCGTTGCATCGTGGATCTTGGCGGCGGCAGCCTGGAACTTAGCATTCTTCGCGACCACAGCGTTGTTCAGGGCGCGCAACTCCCCATCGGCACTGTGCGCCTGATGACCACGCTCAATATTCCCGGCATCATCCGGCCCATGCAAGCCGAACAGGTGCGGCGCTATGTGCGCGCGCTGCTGGAATCGCGTTTGCCGAATCGCTTGAATCTTGCCGACGAAATTTCCGTTGCCCTCGGTGGAAACGCTGAAACGCTCGCGAACGTAGCTCCCGGCCCCCGACAGGAAGGGCTCCCCTCGATCGAAGTGGCCCTGCTTCGCGAACGCCTTCCCGATATTCTGCAGCGCGATCTGCGCGACCGCATGAAGGCCTATGGAGTGCGCCGCGACCGCGCCGATGTCATGGCCATCGCTGCCATTATCTTCCTGACCGTCGCGCGTTATTTGAACATCCGCCGCTTCATTATACCCGGCGTGGGCATTCGCGAAGGCTTGCTGCAGGAGACCGCCCACGATGCGTTCTCACGCAAGGAGCCGCATCGCTATAACGCGGAAGCCCGCCAGATGCTGCTCTCGACACGAAATTTCGGCCGCCGCCTCGAGTACGACCAGCGGCACGCCGAACACGTTCGCGAACTCAGCCTCATGTTGTTCGATCAGCTTCAGGCCGTGCACCACCTGCCGCCGCAAGCTCGCGTGCAACTCGAATCCGGCGCGCTCTTACATGATGTGGGCCATCGCGTCAGCCATCGCGGCCACCACAAGCACGGCGAATATCTCGCGTTGAATGGCGACATCCCCGGCCTTGTGGGCCGCGACCGCAGCATGGTCGGCGCCCTGGTGCGCTACCACAATCGAAAATCCGAACCAGCCAGCCACCACCCTGCCTATTCCGCCCTTAACAACAACGACAAGCGCATCGCCCGCCGCCTCGCCGCCATTCTGCGCATTGCCGAAGGCCTGGACCATTCCCATCGCCAGCGCGTCGAAAACATTCGCACCTCGTTCCAACGCGGCGGCGTCACTTTACAAGTCCAAGCTCGCGGCGACGCTACCGAAGATCTCCGCGACGCCCAACGCGCCGCCGACCTCTTCGAAAAGGAATTCCACGTCCAAGTCTATTTCCGCCTCCCCGAATCCCCCTGACCCCACTCTTGCGCTTATCTTCTGCAAGATCACGGGACTCGGTTGCCCCAGGCACGGAGTGTGTGCCTGGGTCTCGGGTTCCTTTTCTGTCTTCTTGTCCGCGAATCCCTGCGTCCTCTGCGCTTCTGCGTTATCCCTTCTCTTTCTATGGTTGTCTGGCACACCGTACCGCTGTTCTCTCTACCGGCGAGTGGAGAACCCCTTGATCCCGGTGAGACGCGGGTGCCGCACTCTTCATGTTTTTTTGTGAAGGGCCCGATTTCGACGTTTCCAAACTCAACATGAGACGGATCTCGCCGTACTTAGAACCGAAAACTGAAAACCTACAACTCGCGGCTGCTGCTCGGCTTCTCTACTCGCCACTGAAAGGGCCGGAACTCCGCAAGGTTCGAAAAGTCACGCGCATTGGCGGTGATCACCGTGATTCCCAAGCGCCCGGCGCTCATGGCAATCAGAGCGTCGTTCGTCAAGCGCCCCTTCCCGATTTGCTCGTAATCGTACTTGGCGGCCAGGAGAGCGAGCACCTTGCCTGTCTGTGTCCAGTCCGTGAGATTAGGAATCAAAATCCGTCCGGCTCTGTGGAAGTCTCGCTCGAGACGCTCCACCGCGTGCCCGCCCCGAGCGCTCAATCCAGCGTACAGTTCTTCGAGCACGACCGAACTCAGCCATAGCGGAGCGCCCCCGGCGATCCGCCGCATACTCAGAATCGCGTCGTTTCCCATACGCAAAGCCGTAATGTAAATGGATGTATCGAAAAGCAGCGGCTGCATCTACCGCTCCAGCGCGCCGTAGACATCCTTAACGCTAATGCCGCTTTTCACGAAGCGCTCATTGGCTTCCGCAGCCAACCGGTTCCTCTGGTGTTCGGAAATCACCAGATCCAGGGCGCGCTCGATGGCCTCCGTCTCGGTCCCGGCCCGCAACACCTTCTGTGCGCGCTTGATCTTCACGGCGTCCAAACGGAAGTGCTTATGTGCCCGCGTTCTGGCGTCGGCCATCCTCTTGTCCTCCTGCTGAATTATACTACCTGTATGTACACAACACCTACAAGTATGTACATGCTAGCTAAGGAACAATCAGCGGCGGGGAAAGCAGTTTTCGCGAGGCGGCTCTTGCCTTACTTAAAACTGAAAACTTACCACTGAAAACTTTCCACTCCTTCCCCCTTACTCATACACACCACCGCGCCCATTGTTACATCCTATATATACTGCCTTCTGTAAGATGAACGGCAGGAGGTGATCCCCGCATGCAGTTGTACATCGTTCGCCACGGCATCGCCATTGACCGCGAGGATCCCAAGTGCCCGCCCGATCCGGAGCGTTACCTGACCGACGAAGGCACGGAAAAAACTAAGCAGGTGGCCATGGGCGTGGTGGAAATCGGCGCGGTCCCGGATCTGATGCTTTCCAGCCCCTATGTGCGCGCGGTGCAGACCGCGGAACTTTTTGCAAACGCCCTCGATCACAACAAGCAAAAAATCCGCAAAACCGATCTGCTCCTCCCAGGAGCGGATCCCATGCAACTCTTTCGTGAACTGGCCAGGGAAAAGCAGGCTTCCTCTGTATTCGTGTTCGGCCACGCACCGCATCTCGATGACCTGATCGCCACGGCCATCGGTTCCAAACATCACGTCACGGCGTTGAAAAAGTCCGGCGTGGCGCTGGTGGAATTGCGGCGCCTGATCCCGCCAAGCGGCGAACTCATCTTTCTGGCCACGCCCAAACTCCTCCGCAAAGCCGGGAAGTAGAGCCGACCTGCCTCAACCGCAATCTGTGCTGGTCAGGAACTCAAGGCGCGCGCCATCCATTTACAACTTTAACAGGGAGATGTCATCCTGAGGCGCGAGTCGTTTGCGCGCCGAAGGACCTCAACCAATACACTATGCACAATTTTGACGTTGAGATCCTTCGGCGACCCTCATCGGGTCGTCTCAGGATGACAGCTTGTTAGCTGATTGAAGTTGGGACGAAACTGCGGCCTGCAATAAAGCCCCGCTAGTCCGACGCGGCCACTGCTGGCGCGGGCGGCTCTTCACTCCGCGGAAGTTCCAAGACCCGCCCGCGAACGCTGGTTCCCTGCACAATCAGAGGCTGCTCTAAAACGTGTTCCAGCAAGTATTTTCCTGCCGCCAACCGCGCCGCCGCTTCTTCAGACTCCTGCAATCCCGGCACGCGTACAATCACCGCATCCACGGACCTTTCCACGCGCAATCCCGCCGGCGTGTCGCAGCCGCATTTGCGCAACGCTCGCGCCAGTCGCAGCACGCCCGCCAACGCGCACACCGCCCGCTGCTCTTCCAGCGTGAGCCGTGCAAACGATTTGTGGTCCGCGCTGGGTTGTTGGCCGCGATAGTAACGCACCACGTTGACAAGTAGCACCCACTCCCCGTCGCTCCAACCCGCCGGCGCCGGCAAATCGCGCAGAAAATCACGCGCCGCCTTCTCTGGGTCGTCAGGATCCAGCCCGGTGCCAATTCCCTGCAGCTGCGCCGCCGCCCGTAGCACTTTGCGCAAATGGTTTTCCGCAAAAATTGGCGCCACTTGCGCGCGCGTCAATCCATCAAACAGCCGCATTGCCAGCCGCGAAACCTGTCCCGTCCGTCGCAAATTGCCGTCTAGAGCCCGCGCCGTCACATGCAAGCGTGCCAACGCCGCCGCATCCAGCGTTTCCCCTTGCGGTAGTCCCATGCGCCACTCGTGCCACAAGCTCGTTTTTCCCAGCGTCAACTGCCGGTAAGTCTCGATGCGTTCGTGGCGCTCGCTCGCGATGCGTTCCGCCCAGCGATTTCTCGTCTCCTCTGATTCTTCCGCGGCCGTATGCGTAATCGTCTCTGCCAGCACGTCCAGGTCGTGCACATCCCCCAGCAAATCCTGCACGCGCTTCAGGTTTTCGCCCCAGTGCTCGTATTTCTCCGGCAGTAGGTTCTCCACCGTGTACCGGAAGCGCTTCAGCCCAATGCGCAGTTCGTGCCAGGGCCGCGGCCTTTCCGCTCGCAACGCGCGGATGTGCAGTTCTTTCGCCGCATCCAGCCGCTCCAGCGCCAGGCATTGTGCCGCCAGGCTGTCCGGCGGAACAAGCCGCGCGCGGCTATGCAGTCCCCGCTCCAGCTTCTTCCACGCCTTTTCGTCGAATCTCCCCGCAGCCCACGTGGCGGATTCGCGCAACTCGCTTTCTTGTTTTTCAAACAAGGTCAGCAATTGCAACCGCACCGGATCGCTTTCCGCCCCCAGCTTCTTCGTCCAGTCTTCCAGCACCTGCACGTCCCGCAAGTCGCCCAACTCGCGGAAGAGCTTCCGCCCCAGCTTGCGCATCTCTCGCCACGGCCCCTCCGGGTCCACCTCCTGCATCACGGCGGCCACGGAGCGGCAACGCCTCAGCGCCACTCGCAAATCATGCACCGCGTCCGGGTCGGGCGACGTGCGCACCTTTCCCAGTTCTTTCAAGGTGCGCTCCATCCAATAGTTCAAGCCGCGGTGCTCGGGAGCCGAGCCCGCCATCGTGTTTCCAGTCCCCATATTTTTCCAAGCTGGCCCACACCGCGGTGGCCCGCGGCCCCTGGGGCCAAGACCTATAGACTAGTCCTCTGCCGCAGCCGCGTCCAGTACAGCGCGCTGGGCCACAGCTCCGGCAGCATGTGCCCCAGCACAAACACCATCGCGATGCACGCACATGCCGAAATCAGAAAGACTCTTCCGGGGTCCGGATGTCCCAGCCGCAACATCGCATATTGCACAAGCGGCTGCAGCGCAATGCCTCCAAACGAAAGCAGGTTCGCCGCTCCAATCACGCGCCCTTTCACCTCGGGCCGCGGCCGGTTCTGAATCAATGCGTTCACCGGCACCACAAAAAACCCCGCGCACACGCCCAAGGCCGCAAGCAGCCCCATTACCATCGGATACGTCAGCCCGGGGGTCGAAAGCGCGCCCGTCATGAGCACGATTCCCGCCAACCCCGGCAGAATCATCCCCACTTCGATCTTCCGTCCCGAAGCGTACCCCGCCAGGAAGCTGCCCACGCCAATGCCCAGGCTCAACCCCGCCAGCAGGTAACTGCTATGCGCTTCGTCCACATGTAAAATGTCCGTCGCGTACAACACAATCGTCAGCAGCAAGATCGCGCCCAAAAACCAAAAAAACGTGTTGGCGATGACCGCGACCCACAACACCGAGTCCTTCCGCATCCGCGCGATTTCCTCGAACAACTCTTTCGCCCAATTCCAGCTAAACGCGCGCTGCGGGTCCGCCGCGCGCACTCGCGTGATTCCCAAGCTGGTGAGCAGCCCCACCAGCGAAAGCCCCATAAGGAAGAAGCCCGACCATTCCTGCCGCCCGCGAAAATTGTGCGCCAGGAAGCCACCGGCCAGCGTTCCGCCAATCGCCGCCAGCAGTGTGGTGAGTTCAATCACGCCATTTCCCCAGCTCAGCTTGCTGGTCGGCAACAATTCCGGCAGCAACCCGTATTTCGATGGGCTGAAGATCGCGCCCTGCAGGCAAACAAAAAACAGCGCCACCGCGGCCAGCCCCAGCCGGTTCTGCCATAGCGCATAAGTGGCCGCGCCCATTGTCAACAGTTCCAGCAGCTTTGTTGCGACGGTGACACCGCGCTTGCTGAAGCGATCCGCGAAATAGCCTCCAGGTATGGAAAAAACGAGGAAGGGAACGGCGAACACCAACGGCACCACCAGCACAAACAAAAAGTCACGCTGCTCCCGCGAAATGCTCGACTCCAGCACCAGAAAACTCACCAGCCATTTCAACGCGTTATCGCTCAGCGCAAACTGGAACTGCGTGGCAATCAGCGCCCAGAAACCCAGCAGCCCCGCGCGCGGATCTTCCACCGCAACCGGTCTCTCCGTTGTGCTAGCACTGGCATCCATGAATCTGCGCAGTCTATCCTGACATCCTGGAACCAGCAAGGGACCCCAAGCCCGTATCATACCCATCCGGTTGACCCAGGCACGGAGTGTGTGCCTGGGTCTTGGGTTTCTTTTCTTTCTTTTCCTTTTCTTCTCTCTTCTCTGTGAACTGACAACTGACAGCTTAAAACTGAAAACTCCCTCCCCCAGCGTCCTTTACCCCTCCACCCACCTCATGCTATTTTCAATACAGTTCTCCCGGAGTGGCGGAACTGGCAGACGCAGCAGACTCAAAATCTGCCGGGGATCACTCCCCGTGTGGGTTCGACTCCCTCCTCCGGGACCATCCTATATTTCCCAGTAATTTCATCCCGGCTCGCCTTCTCTTTCACGCATACATCCCTATGCTCCCTTTCAGCATCCGTTGTAGGATATCGCCCAAAGCAGAGACTTCATTTGAAGGGGGGAAGCCTCAGTGAAAGCGAATGCGAAGAAGTGTGTCCTCGGTCTTGTAATCCTAATACTTTCTCTTTGGATGTCTGAGCCGGTGCCCGCGCAAGTCGCTGACGCCGCGCTGTCGGGCACGGTCACAACCACTTCGGGAGCAGTCGTTCCCAACGCCAAAATTTCCGTCAAAAATGTCATCACCGGCAATTCGGTGGAAACTCAGGCTGATTCCGCAGGCTTGTACAAAGTAATGGCCCTCCCGCCTGGTGATTACGAAGTCTCCGTCTCCGCCGAAGGGTTCCCCACCAAAGTAGATAAGGTGACGATCGCGCAGGGAGCCAGGCAGGTGATGAATATCACCCTGGGTGGCGTGCTTTCCTTGGGCGACCTCGGCTTCTCTCAAGCTCAGACTCAGGGTAGCGCGCAAGATCAGGCTAGACTCGACAAGCGCTCTCACATGCTCAAGGTCCATCAGCGCATCGGACTAATCGCCACCGCTCCCATCGTTGCCTCTGTAATTACCGGGACCTTCGCCGGCGGCAAGAGCACCAGTTCCACTGATCGTTGGACCCATCTTGCTCTCGGTTCGGCTGCGGGAGATTTGTATTTCATCAGCGCTTACTATGCCATTCGGGCCCCCAAGATTCCAGGAACGGAAACTCGCGGGCCCATCCGCGTGCATAAGATTTTGGCGTGGATTCATGGCCCCGGCATGATCTTAACGCCCATCTTGGGGGCGATCGCTTTCGACCAAAAAAGCAAGGGAGAAAAGGTTCATGGTATCGCCAGCGCCCACGGACCCGTGGCCATCGTCACGGCTTCGGCATACGGCGCCGCAATCTTATCCGTAACCTTTAAGTGGTAAGGGGACTCCGTGAAACAGAGAACACTGTTAGCCTTTTTGTTCCTCGCGCTTCCCACCCTTGCCCAAACGGATAGCCAATGGGTTCTTTCGCAGTCCACTCTCACGTATCACATCTCTCATCCTCTGCATCAGTTGGACGGCGTTAGCCACGCGGCCCGCGGCAAAGGGGTTTGCCACGCCGGGCAATGTGATTTCTTGATCGCCGTACCTGTCAAATCCTTCGATTCTGGCGACTCCAACCGCGATCTGCACATGCTCCAGGTGACGCGTGGCGGTGAATTTCCCCTGGTCACTGTGCGCACTCATTTGCCACAGGACGCTTCCGCGTCAACCACAATTCGCGCCGATATCGAGGTCCAGTTTGCAGGCCAGACCGCCACGTATAAACAGGTTCCCTTCGAGCAATCCAAGCAAGGAAACCAGACGAAGATCACAGGCACCATTCCGGCCACGCTGTCCGATTTCAAGATCGACCCTCCATCGCTCCTTACCATCGCCGTCAAAAACGAGATTCCCGTCCGCGTGGAACTCACCTGGCGCAGCGAAAATTGACCCATTAGCCGACAGACTAAATCCTGGTCCGCCTCACCGGTAACTTGGGCGCCGAAACTCCGTAAGGCCTGCGATTCATCTGCCAGACTACTCGTTCGACCAATCTCTGCGAACGTAGATGGTCGGGCCGTGTATCGTCTAACCCCCGGCTGGTTGCGTCACCGGACATCCACCGCCGCCGGCCACTGTTCGCTTCTCACCCGCTCGCTTGTTCCAGCCATTTGCTCAGGACACTTGCGAATCCCTCGGGCATTTCAGTGAATGTCAAGCCCATCCCTTGCTCTGGCTCGAGATAGACCACGGTGGCATGAGTTTCCAGAAATTCTGACTCAGTAAAGATTTCCAACAGCACTCTTGTTCCTCGAGGAAGAGGATTTTCCATTTCCACGTAGCATCCGTGCAGAGTGAGGTCCTTCACTCGCGAAGATGTACGAAGGCCTTTTTTTTCGTCAAAGATTTCGGCCTTTGCAATGAACGGCTGCCTCAGCGCTCGCCGTCTCTCGGGTCGCATCCTTAGTCACCCTTCGGGGCAGGGAAGGCCATGCTACCCCAGTGCTTTGGACCCATCAAGACGCGGGCGCGAGAGGTGCCGAACCCTTTTCATCGACCCTGAGTAGCCGGATAAATTCGTTCCAGTACCCAGTTCTCCGGGTTGTGCGTTTACCAGATGGAAGGACTTTGCAGAATTATTGCTTGGGCTTTTCGCCCTCGTTCGGCTCTATTTTCAAGGTCGATCTTACCTGTAGCTTCCAATCATCGCAGGCTTTGTTCATCGGACCGAAGTCGTAAGATTCCACTTGGTTAGGGTTAATCGGCGCACCGGTTGCCACCTCTTCGCCGCTTGAATTCATCGAACGCTCGGCCGTTATTTGGTAGCTGCCGTGAATCTTTGACCAGTATCTCTTGTGCTTTTTGCCGTATTCTGCCCAGACAATCAAGTTAAAGAGAGACTTCGAACTCCCCGTCAGTTCCTTAAGCAGCTCCTGGTCACAGCCGTATCCACTGATGGTCATACCATGCGATTCGCTAGGCGGAAGCAATTTGTCTATTTTTGGCTTTTGGGCGCCTGCCAGGCACGACAGAGACAAAAGGAGGACAAGTACGGCGCCGTACTTTTTCATCGTCCACCCCCTTCGGATGAGAAAATGGTACATCCAGCCGACGCGGCAAAGCAACCAAGGCACACAAAGCAAGCCACACCCGAAGTTTCGGGGCCTGCAATCGAGCGTGTAGTCGCCTTACCGGTAAAGTTCAGCCCGGTACCTGATGCGAGCTCAACCGGTCGTTGCAATACCATCTAATCAATTGATCCGCCAGTGCTTCCCCTAGAGAACCGATCTGTGGGCTGTCCTCAATCAGAACCTAGCCAGGGTAGTGTACCGTCTGATTCAACGCTCGCGAGCCATTTTAGCTTCTGATACCACTGCAAGTAGACTTCGAGCTTAGTGTTGCGTCGACCCACTGAGACCACCGCGTTAACCAGGCACTGACCGGCCCGGAACCGACGATTCACATGAGCTTTGCATTTACGCAGGCCGCGCGAGAATCAGCTTCTTTGCGCGGATGTCAATCGTGACGATAAAGCGTGAGAGGATATCGCTACCGAGCACCAGCGCAACAGGCAAATCAAGGCCTGTCCCGCGGCTAATGACGGATTCTCGGAGTTCATCAAGAATGAAGCTGTGACCGCCGAGTTCGAGGGGAACTCGCTTACGAAAAACCTTGAATTTCCCCGGCCGTTCGACTCGCGTCAAGCCATCGACAAAGTCCGGCGAAATGAAAGACACGTTATATCCGGTGTCGAAATAAACGATCGACTCGCGCCCATTTACTTTGGCCCGTGCATACAGAATGTGCCCCTGCGATTCTGGCGGATCAATGAGATCGACGGAAAGATAGCGGTCTTGATCCAGCTTGCCGGGGAGAGGCGCGGTGGACACGCCAACTTTCCTTGACCGGTAATCCAACGTCAAGCGCCGATCTAGAAAGAAATCAAGGCCTACGGTTCCGTTGAACGGCTCAGAGGCGAACATACGCCAGTCGTTCAGACTTCCCGGGACGTCCGTGAAGACTTTCCCAAGAACGGACAGGGTTTTCACACGAATGCGAAGCGATTCGCCACGGTGACTGCCGTCGGCATTAAGTTGTTCTTCGCGCTCCTCAACAACGTGCGAGACAGGAGGCGCGCTATTCGTGATCAAAAGGCCCCTGGCAGTTCCGGAATCGAGCATGAGAGATACCTGAACCCCGGAAACACTCACGTCCACAAATGGACAGCCTGAGGCAGCAAGTGTCATGGGATAAATCTGGGTTTGCTCGTAGCCAAGGTCATTCACCCACTGCGAGAACCGAGTCGTCCCAAGTGACGTTGAGTTTACTTTTGCTTTTATTACTTGAGCTGTTGTAAAAGATGCGTCGCTCAACGCCAGCAATATGACAACTTGCGCGAATCCGTAGGACTTGAACCACCCGGCGAGGTTTTTTTTCATCGCTTCGTCAGTGTACTCCGAAATCGCCCTTGCGCTTGCTCCTGTGCAGTAAGTCCCGATTAGTCGTGTGGGCTCAACCGGACAAGTTCTCCATAGTACCCACTTCTCCAGTTGACGCGTTGACCGAGCAACACTGTAATGTGAGCGCCAAGCTAGATGTGCTCATGGCAAAGCATACGCGATCAGATAATCTCCCAGCTTGATTCCGTGGATTTTTCCGTGCCCGCCCGCTGCGATCACCACGAATTGGCGCCCTCCTGTCCGCGAACGATAGGTTATCGGCGTTGCCATCGCAGACGCAGGCAGGCCCGCATGCCACAATTCCCGTCCCGTCTCCGTGTCGAACGCGCGGAACGTGCGGTCTGTTGTTGCGCCGATGAAAGTCAGCCCGCTTGCCGTGGTCAGCGAACCACCCAATGTCGGCGTGCCCAAGCCGATCGGCAAGGGAACCGCTGCAAGCTCGCGAATGGTGCCGAGCGGCACCTGCCACCGGATCTTGCCGGTATTGGCATCGACTGCGGCCAGTGTGCCCCACGGCGGCGCGTTACAAGGCATGCCAAGCGGCGAAAGCAAAGCTTTGCGCCGCATGACATACGGCGTTCCCCTCATCGGGGCGTATTCCCAGCCATCCTCTTCGCCCCCGGCGTGAGTCTTCCAGCCAGTCAGTTTATCTCGAGGAATCAGTTGTGCAACGAAAGCCATGTTGGTCTGATTCACGACGATCAAGCCCCGCGAGCGATCGAACGACACTCCACCCCAATTCGTGCCACCAATAATTCCGGGGTAGACCAGCGAGCCTTCCAAGCTGGGCGGCGTGAAGATCCCGTCGTGTCGCAACCTGGCGATCTGCTCGCGACACTTGCCACGATCCCAGAAAGTCAATCCCCACGCCTCCTGAGGCTCCAAATGGTTGGGTGCAAGTGGTGGCGTGGCCACCGGGAACGGTTGTGTGGGCGAAAGCCATTCGCCGGGAACACCGTTCTGCGGCACCGCGCGTTCCTCAACCGGAAGCAATGGTTGCCCGGTATCCCGGTCGAGAATAAACAGATGGCCCATCTTGCTGGGTTGAGCCAAAGCCGCGACGCGTTTCCCATCGCGTTCGACCTCAATCAGGGAAGGGCCCGAAGGAAGATCGTAGTCCCACAGATTGTGATGGACAGCTTGAAACGTCCACGCAATTTTCCCCGTGGATGCGTGGAGAACGACTAAGGAATCCGCGTTGCGGTTGTCGCCCTTGCGCTCGCCGCCGTAGTAATCCGGGCTAGAGCTGGTCGTCGGCAGAAAAACCAGATCGTGCTCGGGATCGGAAGAGATCGGACCCCACACGTTCGCAGCGCCTGTTTGATCGGCACCGTTCAGCCAGCCGGCCCGGGCTGGATCGGCAGGGTCTCGTGGGATCGGATCAAAGGACCACACAAGCGCTCCCGTTTGCGCGTTGTAGCCGCGAACCTGGCCGGAAGGCATCTCGATTCGGTTGTTGTCATTGATGGCCGAGCCGACCACAACGACATCTCCCACGACGGCGGGTGCCGAGGTGAAGTGGTACTCGCCCTTGTTGTCCCAGTCGACGTTCGTCTTCAGGTTGATCCCGGCCTTCAAGTTGACTTGGCCATTGGTCCCAAATTCCGTGCAGGGTTTGCCGTTATCGCCGTCCACTGCGATCAACCTGCCATCGAGCGTGGCTTCATAGACTGTCTTGCGGCATGGCTGGCCCAAGGGGAGTTTGGGATCGACACGCAGCGCCAGGCCGCGCGAAGTCAACGCGTCTCCATAGTCGCCAAGGCGGTCGAGCTTCGGATCAAAGGCCCATTTTTGAGTGCCGGTTTCTGGATCGAGGGCAATAATGCGGCTGAATGGAGTGATGACGTAGAGCGTGTTGTCGGCCATCAATGGCGTGGCTTCGAAGGTGCTTCGCGACTTCACTCGCTTTCCATTCCAGATGGATGTGCCGTCCGATAGATCGCCGGTACGATAGGTCCATGCGAGTCGCAAATTCGCGACGTTGTCTTTGTTGATTTCCGTAAGTGGAGAGTACCGGGAGCTCCCCGGATCGTTTCCGTAGTTTGGCCACTCCGCGACAGGGGCCGCGGGATCCCGCACCGCCGCTGGAGGCGCGCAGCCAACCAACCCCAATGCTAAGGATATTCTGCCGATCAGAAGAATCGCAAACGTAAAGTCTCGCATGTTCGTTCTCTACACCAGAAGTAGTTTGGTGTGCAAGGACAAACAAGCTTTTGACATGCTCCTGATTAGTGGAGCCCGGGCAGGTCATCAAGCTGAAAACCCCCGAGACCAATGAAGAGCAGCTTTGCCGCGTGGTCTGTGCCGACCCCGTGCCCGATGGTAGAACGGAAGTTGGCCTGGAGTTCGTCAAGCCCGCCCCTAATTTCTGGCGCGTAGCTTTCCCCCATCGGATTGGGAACCGCGCTCTCCCGAAATCACCGCCGGCACCTATTAACTCCACACCACCGCCCTTCTTCTTTCTACGCTCCTGTCCTTTCACAATTTTGTGGAACTCCATATTGAATCGGTTTAATATCATGCCCAGCGGTCTCTTCCAGGAGCGATCATGACTACCTTTCGCGGTTTCCTCTTTCGCACTCTTGCGGCGGCTCTTGCTTTCTCTCTGTTAGCTTTTGGCCCTGCTGCTCTATCCGCCAAGGAGACCTCTTCCGGTCTTCCCCGATTCGATCTTCAAGGCATCTGGAAAATGCAGTCCTCCTGCGTGGACCGTTCCGCGGGAGAGGCCATTTCCACGCCCGGCTTTCCCGCCACCGGCTGGCATGACGCCGAAGTCCCTGGCACGGTTGTCGGCGCGCTCGTAACAGACAAGACCCTCCCCGATCCCGACTATGGGATGAACCTGAAGCAGTTTCCCGGCATTGTGCTTGGCGGCGACAGGCCTTTCTCCGATCGCGACATGCCCCCGGACAGTCCCTATCGCTGCTCGTTCTGGTTCCGCATGGAGTTCGCCGCTCCGCACGAGTACGCCGGCAATCTGGTGTGGCTCCATTTCCTTGGCATCAACAGCAGGGCCAACATTTGGATGAATGGACAGAAAGTTGCCGATCGCGCCGATGTGGCGGGGGCTTACCGTGCATACGAGTTCAAGATCAACAGCCTCCTGCGCCCCAAGCAGAATGCCCTGGCCGTAGAAGTATTTGCTCCAGAGAAAAACGAATTCGGCCTCACCTGGGTGGACTGGAATCCCACTCCTCCCGACAAGGATATGGGCATTTGGCGCGAGGTGTATCTAACCGGCAGCGGCGACGTTTCCCTGCGCCATCCGTTTGTGCTCTCGAAATTGGGCCCGGACTACAAAACCGCCGCGCTCACCCTCACCGCCGAAGTGCGCAACTCTGCCGATCATCCCGTCACCGCGGTCGTGCACGCGGAAGTGGCCGGGGAAAAATTGCAGCAACCAGTGGAATTGGCCGCCAACGAAACCAAAATCGTGCGCTTCTCGCCCGACAAATTCTCTCAACTCAACCTGGCCCACCCGCATCTCTGGTGGCCCTACCAGATGGGCGAGCCGTACCTCTACACCGCGAAATTCCGTGTGGAAACCGGCAAGCAAATCTCCGATAGCGCCAGCCTCGATTTCGGCATTCGCGAAGTCACCTCCGAAGTTACCGGCAAGAACGAGCGCCTTTTCAAGGTCAATGGCAAGCGCGTGCTCATTCGCGGCGCAGCTTGGGCCCCGGAAATGCTCCTTCGCTGGTCTTCCAAAAAACTGGACGCCGACCTTGCCTACACCAAACACATGGGCCTGAACGCCATTCGCCTGGAAGGGAAGATTGACCGCAAGGAATTCTTCGACAAGACCGACCGCCTGGGACTCCTGGTAATGCCCGGATGGACCTGCTGCGATACCTGGGAGCACTGGGACTCGTGGACGCCCGAAACCAGGAAAATCGCCGCTGCCTCGCTCGTGGATCAAATCAAAAGCTTGCGCACGCATCCCAGCGTCTTCGTATGGCTGTATGGCAGCGACAATCCTCCGCCTCCCGAAATCGAGAACATGTATCTCGGCATCCTCAAGGATCTCGAGTGGCCCAATCCCTCAGTCTCTTCAGCCTCACAGACTCCCACTACGGTCACCGGTAAATCCGGCGTGAAGATGACCGGTCCTTACGAGTACGAACCTCCCGTGTACTGGCTTGCCGACAAGGAAGCCGGTGGCGCCTACGGCTACAACACGGAAACGAGCCCTGGCCCGGCCGTCCCCACCAAGGAAAGCCTCGCGAAATTCATCCCCAAGGACCACTTGTGGCCCATTGATGACTATTGGAATTTCCACGCAGGCCGCGAACGCTTTGAAACCATCAATGTTTTCGTTGATGCTCTCAACAAACGCTACGGCACGGCCACTTCGCTCGACGACTTCGAGCGCAAGGCCCAAGCACAGGCCTATGACAACGAGCGCTCCATGTTTGAAGCCTATGGCCGCAACAAATATGTTTCCACCGGCGTAATCCAGTGGATGCTGAACAATGCCTGGCCTTCCCTCATCTGGCATCTTTACGACTACTACCTCGTTCCCGCCGGCGGCTATTTCGGCACCAAAAAAGCCCAGGAAATCGTCCACGTGCAATACAGCTACGACGACAATTCCGTCGCCATCGTGAACGGCACTTACGAGCCGCTGCACGGTCTGAAGGTCAACGCGAAGCTCTTCAACATTGACGCAAAACAAATGGCATCCAACGATGCCACCCTCGATGTCCCCGCCGACGCCAGCATCAAAGCCCTCGATCTGCCCAAGCCGGACGGACTCTCGACCACCTATTTCCTCAAGCTCGAGTTGCGCGATGCCGCCGGCAAATTACTCAGCGACAATTTCTACTGGCTCTCCACCAAACTGGACACGATGGATTGGGCCGCGCGCAACGACACCGTCTACACCCCGCAAAAGGATTTCGCCGACCTGACGGGACTCAACTCCTTGCCGCAGGTCAATCTTGCTCTTAAAGTCGAAAATCGCACCGACGCGGGCAAGGGAACCGTTCGCCTCAAAGTGAAAAATCCCAGCGCCAGCGTAGCGTTTCAGATCCACGCCCGCCTCACCCAGGGCAAAGACGGCGATGACCTCGTTCCCATCTTCTGGGACGACAACTATTTCTCGCTTCTCCCCGGCGAAGAAAAAACCATCACCGCCACCTTTGACGCCAGCGACCTGCACGGCAAAGAACCATTCCTGGAAGTCTCGGGCTACAACGTGAACCCGGCAGAGGTGAAGCTTTCGCACTAGCCGGGCGTTCGCAGCAGGATAGCCCCGCCGCGCAGCAGAATTTAACATTTGCAAGCCCTTCGCGGCTTGCCCAGAACCTCCTTATTTTGTGTGCGATAACGCGAATTTCCACCGGGGCGGTTACCCTTACGATACCCTTCCTCCGCTTTTCCCTCTTGCCACTCCTACTGTTAGTGACTAAGATACGGGTGCGATGGGGGAAAACCGTGCCAAAAGAGAAACCACAAGTCAATATTGGTGAAGTGATAAAAACCTACCGGAGCCAGCGTGGCTTGTCGCAGGGCGATATCGAGCGCCGCACCGGCCTGCTGCGCTGCTATCTTTCCCGCGTCGAGAACGGCCACACCGTTCCTTCCCTGGAAACCCTGGCCAAAATCGCCGAAGCCATGGAGATTTCGCTCGCCGACTTCTTCCCCGGGACGGAAACGCCGCGCGACAAGGAAACCCAGAAAATGCTCGGCGAGCTCTCGCAGGACGAAATCCGCTTCCTCGCCGAAATCAAGAAATACAGCACCACACTTTCCGATGGCGATAAGCGACTGGTCCTCGCGATGATCCGCAAAATGGCCACCCTTCTGCCCGCGCAAGCCAACGCGCAGGTGAAAAAGCCCCTGTTGCGCAGACCTTCTCTGTAAGAGAAAACTTTCCGAAGAATTGAATGTGTGAAACGCACACCGACTCGTCGGGACTGCGTTTCTGTTTCTGTCGCTGCATCAGGTGTTGCGGCCTCTCACAATGCCCATCGCGTCGGGAAGGGAACTGCCGTCGGCGTTTTTGCCGTTTCCCGAATCGTTGTCGGAAGGCTCGAACGTGTCGCCTTCGCCGGGCGCCAGAAACAGATTCGTTTCCACTTCGTACTGTTTCGTGTACAGCTCGAAATAGCGGCCGTGGGCCGCGTAAAGCGATTCGTGCGTGCCGCGTTCCAGGATCTGGCCATCTTGCACCACCAGAATCTGTTCGGCGCGGCGAATCGTGGAAAGGCGGTGTGCGATCACGAACGTCGTGCGTCCGCGCATCAGGTAACGCAAGCCTTCCTGAATCAGCGCTTCCGATTCCGAATCCAGGCTGGAAGTCGCTTCATCCAGGATCAAAATGCGCGGGTCGGCAAGAATGGCGCGCGCAATCGAGACGCGTTGTTTTTGTCCGCCGGAAAGTTTCACGCCGCGCTCGCCAACAACGGTGTCGTATTTATCCTTGAAGTTTTCCGCGAACTCATCCACGCGCGCGATGCGGCACGCCGCCATAATCTCTTCTTCAGTGGCGTTGGGCCGTGCATAAGCCACGTTCTCGCGAATTGTTCCGTCGAACAGAAATGTTTCCTGCAGCACAACGCCCAACTGCGTGCGATAGGAGCTGAGCCGCACGGTGGCAAGATCGTAGCCATCCACCAGCACGCGGCCTTCCGATGGCGTGTAAAACGCGGAAATCAGCCCGATGATGGTGGACTTGCCGGAACCGGACGGCCCCACCAGCGCCGTCACCGAGCCCGGTTCCGCGACAAACGAAATCCCGTGCAGCACTTCCTTGCCGGGCTCATACGAAAAATGCACTTCGTCGAACTCCACGCGGCCACGGATGCGGTCGAGCGTCACGGTGCGCCGCCGGTCCTGATCTTCCATGGTCTCGCCGAGGATTTCGCGTGTGCGCTCCAGGCCGGTGATGGCCTCGGTGATCTGCGTGCCGATGGCCACAATCTGAAACACTGGCGCGACCAGCAAGCCTAAGAAGAAAATGTACGTGAAGAAAGTGCCCAGGGTCATTTGCCCGGCGAGAATCTGTCGCGCCCCCAGAAACATGATGATTGAGCTCACGATGCCCATCAGCGTCGCGCCAGAGAGGCTCATCAGCGAGGTGGCGGTCAATGTCTTCAGCACATTGTCCAGCAGCCGTTGCACGCCCGCGCCAAACACTTGCTCCTCGCGTTCCTCGGCGTGATAGCCCTTGACGACGCGCACACCGCCCAGCGACTCGGTCAGCCGTCCGGTGACTTCCGCGTTGATTTTGGGGCGCGCGCGGAAGATGGGACGAATCGTGCCGAACGCTTTGTTCAGGAACAACGCAAAGACTACCAGGACGCCAAAGGCTACGACGGTCATCAACAGACTCGTGCGCAACAGAATAATCAGCGCGAGGACCGCGGTCATGATGCCGCCCACGAATTCCACCAGTCCCGTGCCAATCAAATTGCGCACGCCCTCCACGTCCGTCATGATGCGCGACACCAGCACGCCCGTTTTGTTGGCGTCGTAGAAGCTCACCGGAAGCCGCCCGATGTGCGCCTGCACCTGTTTGCGCAGGTCGGTGATCATGCGCTGCGCGGATTTGGAGAGCAGTTGCGTCAGAGTGAACGAAGTCAGCCCCTGAATCAGGGTGGCGGCAAGAACGGCGCCCACAATCGGCAGAAGCAGGTGCGTGTTGCGCTTGCCGATGACGTCGTCCACCAGATATTTTGTGGAACCCGGCAGGACCAGTCCGGCAACGCGGTTGATGGCCATCAGGATAAAGCCAAGGACCAGAATGCCGCGGCGCGGCTGGATCAGCGCCCAGATTTCCGGCAGCGCTTGCCAGTTGATGTTCTTCGCCTTTTTCGCGGCAGCTTCGCCGGGAGCGGGTAACGTCGTTGCGGTTGTGGCCATAGGTCTTTCCGTCAGTTCTGCAGGATACTCTTTCGATGCGCTGGGGCAGTCCTGAGTTAGGCAGTTCTAGGTTAGGCAGTTCTAAGTTATCAGTTATCAGTTTTAAGTGTAAGAGAAGATGGAAGTGCGGGGTTGAGGCGGAGGTTGAAAGCCGAAAGTTAAAGGTTGAAGGAAGAATGCTTGTGTAGGGACCGCCTTCTGAGGCGGGCCGCTCCGAGGGTTTCCTGGTCTTTGTAGTGCTGTGGTTGCAACCGTAAAAGCGGCGGCGAGCCGCCCTTCGAGCGAACTCAGGGCAAGCCGCATTCCAAAATGTCGGCGCGCCGACATATTTGGTTATTCCCCTGTAAAAAGCAGGTTTTGGCAGGTTCTGCTCACAGTTTGCAGTCGACAGTTCACAGCTTATGCAGGGCCCGTTCTTCTCAGGCGGGCCGCCTTTGAAGGTGCTTGCGCCAGTTGTGAAACATTTGCAATATGTCGGCGCGCCGACAATCTTATTATTCATAGAGTTTAGTACATAGTAACTATAGAGAGAGAAAACAAAAGAGTTAGGGGAGAAAGGCGGGAGAGATCCTTCGGCTCGCCCGCCGCAGCGGGCTCTCTCAGGATGGGCATCCTTGGCCGGATGCCCAGTTGAAAGTTTAAAAAAGCACCCCCACCCCCCTGTTTTTGCGTATGTAGGGGAAACAAAGGGGTTACAGGCGGATTTCCTGGATGTAGGGGAAACAAAGGAGTTAGGGGAAAAAATCGTTCAAAGTTGAAAGTTGAAGGTTCAAAGTGGGAAGAAACGAGAAGAGGGTGGCTAGTGGTGAGCGACCGAAGAGTAGGCGAGGGGGTTGTACGTTCCGAAATGGCACAAGAGCCGCGTCCCCTCAGCATAACGGGGAATCATAGCACAATATTTACCTGTTGTCTACTATTATTTAGTGGGTACTACATTCGAAACTGGCACTGGTGGGGAATGGGAGCGCGATCCGACATCAGCGACCAGGAAGCAGAAACTTAAAGATAACGCGGAGACGCGGAGAAGGCTGAGATTCGCAGAGGGAAGAAAACCCAAGACCCAGGTAAAAAATCGAACCTGGGGCACCCAAATTCTCCTGAACGATCAAGTCCGGGCCACCCGCCTTCACCGCACTCAGGAATGTTGAGATCTCAATCATTCTGCCTGGTGGTATCCCCGCAACCAAAGGCTGTCACGAACCATTCACGTCCAGACTAAAGCCTCTTTACCCTGGTTTGTTCATCGTGTACTTACTTCGGACAAGATAAACAAGAAACTCATTTCCAAGTTGGGTGACTCGAATTAAATGATCTGTGCCGACTTCCGTCAGGTAATTGCCGTGAAGGAAATTAAGCCAGCTTTGAAATGAATAGTTCGCGTAGCGATCTGGGTAGCCTGCCTTACCCAACTCGTACCAAACGTTCAAAGGTTCTTCATTCAATCCGCTTGCGCCACTTTCATTCAGTGATTGCAAGGCGTGAAGCTGCGAACCCCATATGGAATTATATGTTGCTTCGAACGCGTACGTGATCTGCATCCACGTAGGTGGCGGAGGAGAATGCGCTCTCTAGTGGCAGGGTCATCGACGTTCTTTAGAAAGGAGTCCCTGATGTATCCTTCGTGCTGAACCAGTAGTTGGTTATCGAAAATCCTTAGTAATTCTTCCGTGTGCTCAGGCTTCGTGATTTCCTTCAATTCCTGAGTTACCACTAAATCCGGAGGATTGGCTCTTACTCCGCTGGCACCGATACTGGTGATGCGGCCAATCAGCTCACCGACCTGAGAAGGAAAGCGCCATGAAAGAATTCCAACGATAGCGACAATCATTGCGCAAATAGATAGCGGCCAAGCAAGGTATGCCATTTCCCGTAGCTTATCATCTTCTCGATGTATTTATCAGAAAGTAGTGTCTTCCGACATGGCAGGCGGCTGGCGCACCATTCGCAAGCTGACAGAACCTGTGTGCCGCACCTCCGGCGCTAGAGGTGGTTACGTACGGCGTACCCAGCGCTTGCGCACTGGGCTAATTTCTGCCGCGCCTACGGTGCTGGACGAAGGCCGGGATCGAGTGAAGAGAACCCAAGACCCAGGTAAAAAATCAAACCTGGGGCACCCGGCTGACGGCCCGGGAGTATTACCTGTCGAGGAGCAGGGAGTCATCCCTACGGTTCTGTTTCCTAATCGCTGATATCTGATCACGGATAACCACCCAATTCTGACGCGTGGCGTGTTCTTCGAATTCAATGCAGGGCAGCCCGCCTATTTTCACCTAGGGAATGGTTTCGTAACGCTCCCAGCCACTTGTCCATTCACCACTGCGTAAGCGGTTACTTTAGGCGTGGCATTTGAGAATGGGATAGTGATCGACTTCTTAACCGTCTGCACGATTTGGCCACATGGTCTGCCGGTATCATAGGTAAAGGTATATGTGAGATATAGAATTTCAGGTACTCCGACCACGCCGGGAGGGAGTCCCACTTTGAGGTCCACTTCGTGATAACACGTATTTAGTATTACGACAGAAACCGTCG
Source organism: Candidatus Acidiferrales bacterium (assembly GCA_963702915.1). Taxonomy (GTDB): domain Bacteria; phylum Acidobacteriota; class Terriglobia; order Acidiferrales; family UBA7541; genus Acidiferrum. The sequence continues at coordinate 1,259,321 of OY969770.1, read as the reverse complement.
CCTCATAGTCGTTCTTGTGAAGCCAAACTAAACCGAGTTGCACATTGAGTTTGAAATCTGTCTGATCGGCCATAATCCCATCCTTTCCTTGCAGGGGTCCATTTGCGGGAAAGATAGTAACTCGCTTAGCATTCTGTCAAGTAGAGTCTTTAGCATTTATGAGCGCAGGACTTAGAGAGGAAGGAACGAGCCTGGCGGCCGGGGGCCCATCTTCGGTTTGTGAGGGTGGGTCTTGGGTTATCTTCCCTCTGCGAGCCTCTGCTTTCTCGGCGTCATCTGAATGCTTCTTTTTCTTGCTCGCTGATAACCGTCCGATTCCCGCGGGTGGACCACCCGCCTCCTTCCTAACCTTAATGTTGTTCACTTTTCTATACCCTCCGGAGGACAGCCCTGATACACTCTCGCTGCCCGGCGAGCGTCTCGAAATACGTCTGACGAATCCTGGAGTTTCCAATGAACATTACAATAAGCACTCGACAAGTTGGCGGCGTGGCGATTGTGGACATTAGCGGGCGCATTCAGCTTGGCGAAGAGAGCGCGGCAGTGCGCAACCTGGTTGGCGAGCTATTGAGCGCCGGGAATAAGAAGATTCTGCTGAATCTTGCCGGAGTCGATTACATTGACAGTTCGGGCATGGGCGCTCTGGTCAGTTCGTACACGAGTGTGCGGAACCAGGGTGGGGAACTGAAACTGCTCAACCTGACGGACAAAGTCAGCGACATCATGGAAGTCACAAAACTGTATACCGTCTTCGACATTGCCAACGACGAGGCGACGGCCGTGAAGTCTTTCGATCAATCGACAGCGGCGACCGCGTGAGGCGCGTGGCGCGGCAGTGTGGAGTTGTCAGTGGTAAGTTTTCAGTCTTAAGTTTCGGAGAAGAAGGGGGAGAAAGGCCGGGCGCGCCAAGCGCGGAGCCTGCTCCTTGGGGGGTCTCCTATCTGAAACTTACAACTGAAAACTTATAACTGAAAACTCTTCTGGGTGCCCCAGGTTTGACTTTTTACCTGGGGCTTGGGTCTCTCTTCTCTGTGAACTCTGCGCTCTCTGCGACCTCTGTGTCTCTGCGTTATCTTTCGCTTTCTTTCTGGTCACCGATATCTGATCTCTGATAACCTTCCTGTCCGGCGAAGTCATTGAAACTTTCCTGGCGGCTATGCGTAGTGGTTGGTGAGGGGATGGAAAGGTCGCACCTCGCAGTCGAATATCCTTTGCCATGTGATTTAGAGTGGCAATCGCGGAGAGACTATGGATAACAATGGCCGATCAGCGGGCCTGGGATTTTGGGGTTTCGGGAGCATGCTTGCCATCACGATTTCCTGGGGCGTGAAGCATTCCATTCTTTGGATGATCCTTCACGGCATCCTCAGCTGGTTCTACGTGATCTACTATGCGATTGCGCGGTAGAGCAAAATAGCATCCGTCGCCGCCAATACCTGTCGGCTGTCGCGGCACAAGCAATGAGCGGACCCACGCTTGGCCCATGGCGCGAAGGGGAAGCCACTCGCCAGGAAGAAAGAAAAAGCTTACACAGAGTTCGCAGAGGGCGCGGAGTTCACAGAGAAGAAAAACCCGAGAGCACAGTCAGGAGTGACTGTGCCACAGAAGAGAAACCCTAGACGCCGGTAGAGAAGCGATCCTGGGGCACCGGGCAGATGTAAACGCGATTATTTGTGGCGTGTCAGGAAGAAAAGTGCCACCACAATCAGCGCCAACCCTGCAAACATAGCAACAAGAATCCAGATCTGTCGCCCGGCGGGCAACGGCGATACTGAGACTTCGTCCTGGGCGGACACAAAATTTAACCGTTCCTTCTTATACGATCTCCAAAGGAAGAAATAGGGAGCTCCCACGAACACACAATAGATCGCCAGAAAAATGGCGATGGCTTGCGGTAAATGCTCCGCTGGACGGCCGATGGATCCGGTATTGATGATAAACGTCGACCACCCATAGGCCACCAGCATTCCCAGCAGGAGAATGGAGAGATGAGCGAAATAAAACATCTTCAGGAAAGATTTGATTTTCAGTTCATCGGATGCGGACCTTACCAGGTAGCCTCGATTGCGCCGGTCCCCGGTAAAAACCACGACGCGACCTGCTTTTTCATCTCGAAACGAATTGCCTACGACGTAGTCAATAAAACCCATGGGCGTTCTCCTTGGGTCGATTCCGCAAGTTCTGGTTGCTCCACGGTAACACTTCAGTGCCCGGGGAAGATATCAGCGATCAGGAAGAAAGAAAAAGCTTACACAGAGGTCGCGGAGAGCACAGAGTTCACAGAGAAGAGAATCCAGGACCCAGGTAGAAAATAACACCTGGGGCACCCAAAAAAAGTTTTCAGTTGTAAGTTTCAGAGGGGAGACCCCCAAGGAACAGGCTCTGCGCTTGGCGTACCTGGCGTTTCTCACCCTTGTTCTCCGAAACTTAAAACTGAAAACTTGCCACTGACAACTCCGCATCGCTGGGCAATGCATCACGTGCGGGGCACGACGATTCATGTAAACTAAGGCTGGTTTGGAAGGAACGATGTGCGTTAGTAGACCTTCCCTTCGCTTAACCTACAGGCAGAACCATGACCAGCATGAAGAGAGAACTTCTCCAGGAATTTGAGGCTTTTGCAGTAACGGCTCCCACGGTGAATGCGTTGATGGAGCGCATAGCGCAGCGATTGCACGAGAAGATGACGCGCTACAACTGGGCAGGCTTTTATTTGGTCGATCCGGCAGATTCCGGGTACCTGGTTGTTGGGCCGTTCGTGGGTAGCTTTACGCCAAACGTGCGCATTCCGCTGAGCACGGGGCTGTGCGGTGCGGCGGCGACCACCGGCAAAGTGGTGGTGGTGCAGGATGTGACGGCGGATCCGCGATATTTGGCGGGATCGTCGCTGGTGAAGTCTGAAATCGTGGTGCCGATCTTCGTGAACAAGAAGCTTGCGGCGGAGCTGGACATCGAAAGCTACTTTGCGGGGACGTTCGCCAAGACGGAAGAGGAATTCGTGGAGGGTTGCGCCGGCGTGGTGGGAAAGTATATGGGGAAGGCTTAAGGCGCGAAGAAAGAAGAAAAAGAACGAAGGGAAGAGAATTTCTGACGCAGAGGCGCAGACGACGCTGTTGTTCGCAGAGGCGCCCGCGGTAGTTTCCCAAGAAGGACGGTGTGTGAGTTAAACTCTCTGCAGCATATTCAATCAGATGCTGGGATTGAAAACCTCCATGCCGCGACCACAGACTGCCTCCTGCAAATCTCTATGGAACATCCTTTTCATTCTGGCGGCGCAAGCGAGCCTGCTATCCGCTGGCGGGAACATTGCGCGAGCGCAAACTGCAGAGAGCTTATCGCAGGTGAAAAAGGTCTTTGTGGAATCCTTCGGCCGGGACGATGCGGCCGGCAAAGTGCGCGGGAGAGTGATCAAGCAACTTAGAAGGAATGGAAAGCTGGAAGTTGTCACAACCCGGAAAGAAGCCGATGCGGTGATCAAAGGGAATGCGAGTATCTGGGTAAGCGGCTACTTTTCGATGAATGCGCGTGTTCCATCGAATTCGCGGCAGCCGTTCCTGCATGGCTTTCTCTCCGTGGAAATTGAGGGAAAGGACGATGAGCCGCTGTGGTCCTACCTGGTAACGCCGAGCAAGTTCAGGAGTGGAGCCATCACGGATGACCTGGCCGACCAGCTTGTGACAAAACTGGCTGGAGCATTGAAGGAGAAGAGGGAGAAAGCGCCCGAGCCATCCGTCGCGGGCCCTGTGGGAGAAATCAGCTTGAATGCAGGGGGGGCGACGTTTCCAGCGCCGCTGTATCAGAAATGGTTCGAGTCCTTTCAGGAGCGCAATCCGAAGGCGCATCTTACCTATAACGCGGTGGGGTCGAGCGGAGGCTTGAAATTGCTGACGGAGGGCAAAGTGGACTTTGCCGGGTCCGACTGGCCGGTATCCCAGGAGAAGATGGGCGAATTCAAGACACCGCTTTTGCACTTTGCCACCGTGATGGGAGCAGTTGTGCCTATTTACAACATAAAAAGTGTGGACGAAAGCTTGAACTTCTCGCCGGAGGCGCTCGCGGGAATCTATACAGGAAGGATCAAGAACTGGAACGACACGAAAATTCGTGGCTCGAACAAAAATGCACCGTTGCCGAACGGCGACATTGTAGTGATTCACCGATCCGATGGCAGCGGAACAACGTTTGTGTGGACGGACTATCTGTCTAAAGTGAGCCCCGAATGGAAGAGCGCTGTAGGTGCGGGCACGACGGTACATTGGCCAGTGGGAACGGGTGCAGACGGGAATGAAGGGGTAGCCGCGATGGTGCAGCAGACGCCAAACTCCATCGGTTATGTGGAGCTGGTTTTTGCGCTGAGGCACCAGTTGAACTTCGGCGCGGTGCGGAACGCCGAGGGCGAATTCGTACGGGCCGATCTGACGAGCGTGAGTGCGGCAGCGAGCGGGGCTGCGGCTGCAATGACTTCGGATTTTCGCGTGTCCATCACGAATGCTCCGGGGAGAGGGGCGTACCCGATCGCATCTTTTACCTGGTGGGTTTTGCCGGCAGACCTGGGCGGCGCTGGGAAGAAAGCGGCGTTTCTTGAACTGCTTCAGTGGATGCTGACGTATGGGCAGAAACAATGCTCGGCCTTGGGTTATGCGCCGCTTCCTCGTGAGGTTGCTAGCCGGGAATTGCAATTTTTGACGACGCTAAGGTAGGGCGGGTAAGGGAAGCGACGCCGGTGAAGAAGGATATCAGCGATCAGGAAGCAAAACCAAAACTGCCCCAAGACCCAGGCACAGACTCCGTGCCTGGGGCAACCAGCGGAGGAGTTTTCAGTCTTAAGTTTTAAGTTGTAAGTCATAAGAAAAGAGAAGAAGAGAATACCCCAGGACCCAGGTAAACACTTCTTACCTGGGGCACCCAGTTGGGGAGTTTTCGGTATTGAGTTATCAGTTTTAAGTTAGAAAGAAGAAAACCCAAGCAATTCGGGCAGAAAATCAGGTGTGCTCGTAGCGTGCTATGCGGCGGGAGGCGAAGAGCATCGTCAGTTTTACTGAGGCGAAGCTCAGCACTAGCGCCAAAAAGATCCAAGCCGCGCCGAGGTTTTGGGAAATTGAGGCGACTGAGTTGAGCGCCGCTTGCCAATGCCGCGGAGTTGGTTGAGCGGGAACGCCGTGGATCAACAGAAGGATGCTTGCGGTGATGAGCGCAACGAGTGTGAGAGCCACAACGCAAAGGCCGGGCAGGGCGCGCTTCCACGGAAAGGGAATGGGCGGCGGGGCCGTGGCTTCATGCTGGACGGCTTCCAGGACGGAGGCGGCAAAGCCCGACGAGGGGAGGATTTCCTCCTCGTTGGATAAGATGCGTTCGAGATCGGAGTCTCTCATCAGGCCTCCTTTCTAAGAAGTGGCGCAACGAGATGTTGCGAAAGCTTAACGTGAAGTAGAGCGCGCCCACGGGATAATCTTGCTTTGACGGTGCCCTCCGGTAAAGAGAGGCTGCGCGAGGCTGCGGCGATGTCCATGCCGTGGAAATAGAACAGTGTCATGGCTTCGCGATATTTCGCGGGAAGCGCATGAACGGCGCGGCGCACGGCGCGATCCTGGTCTTTCTGTTCGAGGCCACCGTCGATGGCGCGGGGATCGCGTGGCTCGGCCACGTCATCGAGGGCCACTATGCGCGCCGGGATGCGGCGGAGTTCGGAACAGTAGAGATTGGTGGCCAGGGAGAAGAGCCATGTGGAGAAGGCGGCTTCGCGGCGCCAGCTATCGAGTGAGCGATAGGCGCGGAGAAAAGCTTCTTGGGCCATCTCCTCGGCGCGGCCACGATCGTGGCAGAAGCGATAGGCCAGATTGACGAGGGGGCCCTGCCAACGGCGGACGAGTCCTTCAAATGCAGAACTGTCTCCGGAAAGCACCTGCTGAACGGCAGCCGCATCTTCGGAAGCGCTCACGTGACTCCTCTGTTTGTAGGACCAAGCGGCGGCGGTGTCGGTTGCATTATTTTTTGAAGCGAAGCTGAAGAAAATGCAACCAAAGGGCGCTCTTGTCTGTCGCACTCGTTGAGGCGAATAAAGCGCCTGACGGAGGGTGACAAAATGATGTTCATATTCCTAGCCATTGCAAGCGTTGCTCTGTTTTCATTCGTAGCCGTGGCGACGTGGGCGGGCGAGCGGCGCCGCGAAAGGGAAGCGTACTACAGAAGCGAAACGTTGAAGAGGATTGCCGAGTCGCAAGCGGCCGGAGGGGGATCCGCGCTGGAGTTCCTGCGTGAAGAGGAAAAGATGTCGGCGCGTCGGCGGCGGGAAGGCCAGAAACTGGGTGGCCTAATCACAATGGCGGTGGGCGCTGGAATGATGATCTTTCTTCATTCACACGCGACGACCGGTGATGACCCCCAGGTTTATCTCGTAGGGCTGATCCCGTTGCTCATCGGCCTAGTGCTGGTGGTTTATGCCTACTTCCTTGCACCCCAGGATTGAGGGACGCGACGAGCGGCGGAGGCACTGATTAGGTTACGACGGCGGAGCGTCTAGAGTGGTTTCCCGATCCATCGCCGTGGTCACGGGGCGGGTCGAAGCAGAGCGGGTGCGCCAGGTGGCGTAGCCTTCGCGGGCCAAGCTGAAAATGGTGCGGCGATTCTGATAGATGAGCTTTGCCCAGGCCACGGCGCCCATCTGGCGGAAATAGATGCCGCGGAAGCAGATGCGGGCGAGAAAGATGTTGATGCGGTAGCCGAGGGGTTGGTCCTTAAGCGAGGCGACGGCGTGGGCCATGGCTTCCGGGCTGTAGGAGTGGGTCCAACCAAGTTTCACTTCGGCATGGGCTTCATCGATGGTCATCTTCAGCGGCGTGTGAGCCATGGCAAAGGGAATGAACTCCTGCCAGTGTTTGGGGCGCGTCAGACGTCCTGCGGCGTGCAGCCGTTTGTAGAGCGGTGTAGCGGGCAAGGGCGTGAGCAGCCCGAAGATGGGCAGGCCCGGAGGCCAGGAACGAATTTCGTTTAGTGTGCGTTCGGCCACCCCGGGCGTGTCATTGTCCATTCCAAAAATGAAGGAAGTGATGGCGTAGACGTTGCGGCGCGCGAGGCGCTCGAGCACGGCGGCGTATTCACCGGGCTTGTTGAAGCCCTTGTTCACCGCAGCGAGGTTTGCGGGATCAATGGACTCCATGCCAATGAATATCCATTTGCCACCAGAGGCCGCGATGAGGTCCACAAGCTCGGTGTCGCGCAAGAGATTCGCGCTGATCTGAGCGACCCAATGGACCTGGGCGCCGGCGCTGATAATATCGCGCAGAAGCGATTTAGTACGCTTGATGTTGATGGCGAAATTATCATCAATGAAGAAGACGGCGATCTGGCCGCCTTCGCTTCTGGCGCGGGCTTTCAGGAGGAGCAGTTCATTGACGACGCTTTCGTTGGTGCGAAAACGGATGGAATCGCCAAAGAAGCCGGTGACCGTACAGAACTCGCAGCCATAGGGGCAGCCCCGCCCGGACTCGACGGGGATGATGCGGAAAGTGCCCCAGCCTTCACCAATACGCTGGAGGGTACGCATGGCCATGCGGGGGATCAGATTGAACTGGGCGAGATCGATTTTGTCCCAAGGAATCACGGGATAGTTTTGAAGGCCGGGTTTGCGCTCCTGGCCAAAGTCGTCAAGCGGGGCATAAACTTCCTTGAGTTTTCCACTCACGGCGTCTTGGACGATCCTGGGCCAAGTTTCGTCGGCTTCACCGAGAGCGACGGCGTCGGCGTGGCGCGGCCCGCCGCTGCGGCCGAGAGCTTCGTCGGCTTCTTCCGTAACGTGCGGGCCACCCATCACTACGGGCACGCCTGTGGCGCGGATGGCATCGGCCATGCGGTAGGCCTTGGCGATCATGCGAGTCATCGCGCCGATGCCAACCAGGCCGATGTTCTGTTCCTGGACGAAGCGGGCGATACCTGCTTCATCCATGGGCTGGGCGTTGCCATCAATCAGAATGACTTCATGACCGGGAGGGGTGAGGGCCTGGAGGAGAAACATCCAGAGATGAGGCATGAAATTGCGAGTGACCCCATTATCGGGGTTGTACAGCAAGATACGCATTCGATCGTCTCCAGGTCAAACTGTTGCTACGAAGCAAAGGAAGGATTGCGGTGAGCTAAGAAACAAGAATTTCTATTATGAAGGAGTCGAGTTCCCGGTGACTGTACAATAGAGAACACTTTGCTGATTCTGTGTCCTACATGACAATGACGCAGCTTGGAAAAGCGGCCAAAATGGGGGTGGGGGCTTGGGCACTGGGTGTTGCGGAATCGGGGGCCGGGTGCCATGATTTGGGTGACCCCTCCCTGCGGCGCATCGTGCCACCGCAATGTTGGTGCCGGCCTCCCGCCCAGACGAATGCGAGAGGAGTTTTGCGGTCGCTGCCATTAGAAGGGTCTGCCCAGGATGTTGCAGGAGATGGCCGAAGCCTGGGTGTACCTTGCGGGGTGTGGAAAACGGATTCAGGTGAGACCATGCCGATCACAGAAGACCAACTACTAGGAACGAAAGAGTTTATTGCGCTGGAAGAGGCCTACGGGGCGCACAACTACCTTCCTCTCGATGTAGTGATTGAGCGCGCGGCCGGCGCTTGGGTCTATGACGTGGAGGGGAAGCGCTACCTGGATTGCCTGGCGGCTTATTCGGCGGTGAACCAGGGGCATTGCCACCCACGGATTCTGGAAACGCTGATCGAGCAGGCGAAGAAGGTGGCGCTGACTTCGCGGGCGTTTCGCAATTCGCAATTGCCTCTGCTGTACAAAGAACTGCACGAACTGACCGGCATGGAAATGACGCTGCCGATGAATTCCGGGGCGGAGGCCGTGGAAACGGCGGTGAAGGCGGCGCGCAAGTGGGGCTACACGAAAAAGGGAATTCCGGACGGACGGGCAGAGATTATTGTTTGCGAAGGAAATTTCCACGGGCGGACCGTGACGGCGGTGAGTTTCTCGAGCGATATGCAGTATCGCGAGGGATTTGGGCCGTTTACACCGGGATTCCGGATTATTCCATTTGGCGATGCGGAGGCTCTGCGGGCGGCGATCACGCCGAATACCTGTGCCTTCCTGGTGGAACCCATACAGGGCGAGGCGGGGATCAGAATTCCGCCGGATGGCTTTTTGCGCGACGCGGCAGTGATTTGCCGGGAGAAGCGCGTGCTGCTGATGGTGGACGAAATTCAGTCTGGCCTGGGTCGCACGGGGAAACTGTTCGCATACATGCATGAAGGCATGCGGCCGGACGTGCTGATTATTGGGAAGGCGCTGGCGGGCGGGTATTACCCGGTGTCAGCGGTGCTGGCGTCGAAAGAGATTCTGGGCGTGTTTGGGCCCGGGGATCATGGCAGCACGTTTGGAGGGAATCCGCTGGCGTGCGCGGTGGCGCGGACATCGCTGCGCGTGCTGATCGAAGAGAAGCTGGTAGAGCGTTCGGCGGAATTGGGCGCGTATTTCCTGGAGAAGTTGCGGACGCTGCGCAGCCCGGTGGTGAAAGAAGTGCGTGGGCGGGGGCTATGGATTGGGATTGTATTGACCACCGAGGCGAGGAAGTACTGCGAGGCGCTGAAGGAAGAAGGAGTCCTGTGCAAGGAAACGCACAGCCGGATTATCCGGATTGCGCCGCCGCTGGTGATTCAGCGGGAAGAGATTGATTGGGCAGTGGAACGCATCCGCAAAGTGCTGGAATAGGCGCGATTTTTTTTCAAATTACAACTAAAGCGATTAGCTGCAGTTAGTCTGCCCTCGTTCTCCCTGCGGAGGACAAAGGGTAATGACTGTGGTGTCCGCTGTCATGGGATAGTGCCACGATCCCTCCACTTCGGCCCGCAAACGCCGCGGGCCTCCGGTCGGGATGACAATCTGCGTGTGGTTGGAGGTATGGGGAAGCGGGGTTTCCTCTGGGAGAATGTGTATTGTGCGACGCGTTGAAGCAAAGAATACATAACGCAGAGGCGCAGAGGACACAGAGAACAGAAGGAGGGAAGAAGTGAGACGTCTGTCAGCGCGGGTATCTAGGGAAGGCCTCAGGCCTGAAGGCCTGAGCTACAGGAGGGGGAAGGCGCTAGTCGGCGGCAGGAGTGGCAGTGGGGAGTTTGGAGGTGGGACGTTCGAAATTGATGACGCTGGAGACGAACTGGCTTAGCGTGCCGCCGAGGTGGCCGAGGACGCGCTGCTTGAGGGTAGTGTAATCCTGCGTGCCGCAGAAGAGATCGGAGAGAAGTTGACGAAAGACGGCGTTGCGTTGCAGGAATTGGACCATACGTGTGGTAACGGAGCAGCCCAGGAACGAGCCACGATAGAAACGGCGCACGATGCGGGCAGCAAATTCGAGTTCCATGGAGAATGAGGCTTTGACACGGGCGGGATATTTTTCGGGGCAGCCTTCAGCGAGGGATTTGCCCAGGAGTTCACCGGAGCGCATGGCGTAGAAGAGGCCTTCGCCGGTGAGGGGATCCACCCAGGCGGCGGCGTCGCCGATGAGGGCCCAATTGCGGCCAATGACGCTGCGGTCGGAGAAAGTGCGCTCTCGCGGGGAAGGCAGGACATGGCTGTAGAACTTGGCGGATTCGGTGGCAATTTTTTCTGATGCGGCAAAGGTTTGCAGATGTGCGCGCAGCTCGCTGCTGGTGTGCGCGCTCATACTACCGCAAATGCCGAGGGAGAGATGGTCGGCGCGGGGGAAGGACCAGATGTAGCCCTCGAAATCGGGAAGAAACTTGATGATGATTTCCTCGGAAGTTTGCGGGACGAAGTAGCCCTGGGTCATTTCGAGTTCATCGCGTTGCAGGGCGCGCGTTCCGGGAAGCAACTGGTTGCGAGCGCCGGCAGCGAGGACCAGAAAATCAGCGGTGCGCCACTGGCCATCAATGGAGTAGCGCGGCTTATCGGAAGTGGTGTCCACTTCATGAACGCGGGAGCGGAGGACCTGGCAGCCGGCTTCGCGGGCGCGGTCGAGAAGCAGGCCATTCAAGACGGTACGGGAATAGATGACGATGGGATGTTGGAGGTCGAGAGTGGCGCGGTGATTTTCGGCGCTTATGATTTCGATGTGGTGAATGAGCTTCTTGGGATGGGGATTATCCAGCAGGAACGGGTAACACTGCGTGGCTTTGTAAGTAAGGCCGCCGCCGCAGGGTTTTTCCCAGGCGAGATGCTCGTCGAAAATCCGGACGGAGTGACCGGCGCGGGCAAGTTGCTCGCCGCACATCGCGCCAGAAGGGCCACCGCCGACAATGACTATTTCAGACATTCTTCGAGTCACACCCTGAAAGCTGAGAATGCCAGCATCCGTCTCCGGCGCGGGGAGGGACGTAATAGTAGCAGAATCAGCTCATAAATCAACGGAGCAGGGAATCTCGAAAAAGGATTTCTTCAGGGGCTGAAACCCATTGATCTGAGTGGCTTTACGCCGGGGCTGAAGCCCCGGCCTCCTAAAGAAATGACTTTTCCCGCAAGTTGTGAGCCGTGCCCTCCCAAACGCCATCCACGAATTGGCTTCCGAGCACCACATGTTCCTCAGGTCAATGGGAAAAGCACCAGGCTAAAACCCGTAAGGAGTATAGCACCGAACAAAGCGGCAGCCGTGGGGGAGGCGCTTAAGCGGCGGACCAGTTGTGCGCCCAACCGGATCAAAAAGAGAGCCAGCACGAAATATGGCGAGAGCAGAACGAGGAGAATTTCACCGCTGTGCAAGTAGAGGACGCCGCAGACGATGGCGAGCCAAGAGATGGTGAGGAGCAGGAGCGAAAGGAAGAGGCGGCGGGCTGGGCGCACGCCGGAAGCAGGGCCGAGAAGGACTTCGAGAGCGTAGAAAAAGAAGAAGACGGCGAGGAAGAAGATGGGGAAGCGCGCCCAGCGGTGGAGAGTGAGCCAGGCGTAGGAGAAAGTGAGGTCGAACCAGCCGGCACTGAGGAAATGAAGAATGAAGGCGGTTAACGCCGCGGAGAAAAGCAGGGCGGGTTTCGTGAAGAATTGCGATTGTGCCAGGCGGGGATGCAGTAGAAGCAGAGCGAGGCCAGTGAGAAGGAAAAAACTGGCGAGATAATTGCCTTGAAAGAGAGGCAAGGGACGGAGCGGCATCCAATAGCGGAGCAGATAAACCACCGCAAGAGAAATGGCGACGAATTCGAGGAGAACCTGGGGGAGCGAAGGAAGATACTTGGAACGCGGCTCCGGAGGAGTCTTGTGACCGAAGGATTCCCGGATAAACGGGCCGGCGAGCAGGACGATGCCGCAGATGCCGAGGACGCAGCCGAACACATTGGCGCGGGAAGGAATGGGGACACCGGCGGGAAGGGGAAAGAGGTGCGCGGACCAGTCCTGTAATTTTGTGGCGACGCGGGTGGAGAAAAGCACGCTGACATGGGAATTGCCGGGGATGGTGGCGAATTGCACGGTAGGGTCCGATTGCGATGAGACCAGGTCGGCGGCGTTTCCGACAAGGCTCGCGAATTCATATTGGCCAACAAGGACAAGCGTGTTGGGCTGAATTGGCGGAGGAATGAGGTAGAGAAGATTCTCCGGGGCAACGCCGTGCGCGGTCTGCATGGGCGCGGGTGATATGGCAATGACTCCCGCAGGACGGAATTTGGGGGCAATGCGCAGAGCGATGTCTGCACCCATGGAATGGCCCAAGAGGATAGTGCGTTCTGGAACGATTAAGCCACGCGCCGCAAGACCTCGGGTGAAAGAGAGGGCGCAGGTTTCGGCCCGGTCCGGAGAGAATGGGCCATCCGAACGGCCGTGGCCGGGCAGATCGGGAATGTAGACGGTGAGGCCTTGCGCGGCGAAAGCGCGCGCGAGATAGGACATGATGATTTTGTTGGCGGCCAGGCCGTGAAAAAGAATGGCGGCGCCGCGCTCGGGATCTTCACTCTGGCCGGATTTTTGGACGACGTCCACGAAAAGGGGGCAAGAACCTGCGTTGACCCGGTAGTGGCGCGTGGTAAAGCCGCGGGAGGCATACAGGGTGAGAGCCGTGCCAAGGAGAAGAAAAAAAATGCCAGTGGCCGCAAGAATCGCTTGTTTGTGTTTCATGCGGAGGGCCGCCTTGGAGAGCGAGGCTTCAGATGGGCGTGATAAACTGAAAGTCTGCGCAGTCGATTACAGCGGCAAAGCTGAGCGAGCATGGTGAGCCTTTGCATCCAGCCGTCCTGACACTTGAAGAAATCATTTTGCGGTTTGGAAGGGAGAAACGCAACGGCAAGCGCGTGGTGTTTACCAACGGTTGTTTCGATTTGCTGCATCCGGGACACATTGAAAGCCTGGAAACGGCGCGCGGGCTGGGCGATGTGCTGATTGTGGGGATCAACGGCGACGAGAGTGTGCGAACGCTGAAGGGGACGGGAAGGCCGGTGATCCCGGCGGAAGAGCGCGCGGAGATTCTGGCGAGCCTGGAATGCGTGGATGCGGTTCTGATTTTTGACGAGTTGACGCCGCAGCGTGTGATTGCGGCTTTGCTGCCGGACGTGCTGGTGAAGGGCGGGGACTGGCCGGGGAATCAGATTGTGGGACGCGAGGAGGTGGAGGCGGCGGGAGGCAAAGTGGTGCGGGCGGAGGTGGTGGAGGGGTATTCGACTTCGGAGATATTGAAGAAAATTCGCGGAGAAAAGAAAGAAGGAGGATACCACTGGAATCACAGAGAAGAGTGACCCAAGACCCAGGCACACACTCCGTGCCTGGGGCAACCTCCGTGGTGACGGGTAGGCGGTGACGGAAACGAAGTGAAAAAGTATAAGAGTGAAAGAGTGTAAAAGTGCAAGAGCGGATGTGGGCGGTGGTGGAGAGAATCTACAAGGTAGAGTGGTGGGAACTCCAGTAAGAGAAAAACGAAAAATCGGGGAATGATACTACCGGCGGTCAGAGAGCGATTGGAGGGCTTACTGCGCCATGCCTCGATCGAGGGCGTGGTGGCGGAGCTGCGCGCGGGCGGCGGGCTGGTGGGGCTGTCGGGATTGCAGGATGTGGCGAAGGCGCTGGTGGCGGCACACGTGACGCACGAACTGCGGCGGCCGGCATTTTTTGTGACGGAGAACAACCGGCGCGCGGAAGAGTTGGCGGAGAGCCTGCGTTTCTTTGCGCAGATTTTTCCGGGTGCAACTGGTGGAGTGGCGGTGCTGCCGGCCTTTGACAGCTTGCCGTGGGACCCGCAGACGCCGCACGCGGATATTCTGGAGCGCCGCGCGGCGACTTTATACCGGCTGGCGAATGGCGAAGTGTCTCTGGTGATTGCGCCGATGGCCGCGGCGTTGTGGCGCTATCAGGACCCGTATGTTTATTTGACGCTGGCGCGCACGCTGGCCAAGGATTCGGAGGGCGCACACCAGGAACTGATTACGCATCTGGCGAGCACGGGTTACGCGCGAACGGAGATGGTGGAATTGCCGGGGCAATTTGCGGTGCGCGGCGGGATTGTGGACGTGTTCTCGCCGGAGGCGCCGCGGCCGGTGCGGATTGAATTGCTGGGCGACACAGTAGAGAGCGTGCGGGAATTCGATCCACGAACGCAACGCTCGATTTCCCCGGTGGTGCGGACCACCATTTTGCCGCTGACGGAATGGAGCGTGCCCGCGCCGGGAAGCGCGGAGGCGGAAGCGTGGGAGCCGGGAAGCTGGTTTGGCGGTGACAAAACGCCCGGAGGAAGCGCGCTATTGGAATTGTCGGAAAGTTCGCTGAAACCCATCGTGTTTCTGGACGAGCCGGAGAAGTTGCGCGACGCGCGCAAGAAGCTGTTGGAGCAGGCGACAGAGAATTACGAGCGCCACGGTCAGGCGAACGCGCCGACAGTGAACGACTATTTCTGGAACGAGGAAGAATGGGAGCGCGCAGTTACAAAATGTTCGCGGATTGAGCTGGAACATTTGGGATTGACGGATGGCGGCGGAAAACGATTCGAGCTGATTACGCGGTCGAGCCCGCGGTATCACGGCGATGTTCCCGCGTGCATGACTGAAGTGAAAGCGCAATTGGCGGGCGGGGGGACGGTGCTGCTGACAGCGGCGAGCACCGGGGAACTAGAGCGCTACGCCGACATTTGCCGCGAATATGAAGTGCCGTACGTGCTGGGAGAGACGGAAGAAGCAGCAGCGGGGTTCACGGCGGAAAGCGCTTCGGAAACGGCGGCGCTACTGCTGGTGCGCGCGCCGTTCGCAGCAGGCGTGGCGTTTCCGGAAGCGAAGTTGACGCTGTATGGCAATGCAGATTTGTTTGACGTTACGCCGGCAGTGGAGCGGCCCGGACGGAAGATTCGCACAGCGGGATTTTTTGGCGATTTTGCGGAGTTGAAGCCGGGGGACTACGTGGTGCACGTGGACCACGGCATCGGCCAGTTTGAAGGATTGCGGTTGATCGAGTCGGCCGGGCGGCGCGGCGAGTTCATGCTGTTGCGTTACGCCGAAGAGGCGCGATTGTATGTGCCGCTGGAGCGCATGGACCTGGTGCAGAGCTACCGCGCGGCGGAGGGCGGGCACCCGGCGCTGGATAGGTTGGGAGGGACGGCGTGGAATTCGCGCAAAACGCGGGTGCGGAAATCGCTGGAGGACATGGCGGACAAGCTGCTCGCTCTCTATGCCGAACGAAAGACGGCGCAGGGGTTCGCGCTTTCGCCGGACGGCAATTGGCAACGGGAATTCGAGGATGCGTTTGAGTTCGAGGAGACGCCGGACCAGGTGACCGCCATCGCGGACATCAAGCGCGATTTGGAAAAGCCCGCGCCGATGGATCGCTTGTTGTGCGGCGACGTGGGGTATGGAAAGACGGAAGTGGCCATGCGCGCAGCGTTCAAAGCGGTGTCCGACAACAAGCAAGTAGCCGTGCTGACGCCGACGACGGTGCTGGCATTCCAGCATTTCGAGACGTTTAAGCAACGCTTCGCGGCGTTTCCCACAAGGGTTGAAATGCTCAGCCGGTTCCGTACAACGGCGGAACAGAAAGCGGTGCTGGCGGATCTGGAAACGGGGAAAGTGGATGTGGTGATCGGGACGCACCGGCTGCTGTCGAAAGATGTGAAGTTTCAGGATTTGGGATTGTTGGTGGTGGACGAAGAGCAGCGTTTTGGCGTGGCGCACAAGGAGAGGCTGAAGGAGATGCGGAAGAATGTGCACGCGCTGGCGCTTTCGGCGACACCGATACCACGAACACTGCACATGTCACTGGTGGGTTTGCGGGATATGTCGGTGATTGAGACGGCGCCGAGAGACAGGTTGGCGATTCAGACGGTGGTGACGTCGTTTGACGAAGAGGTGGTGAAGCGCTCGATTGAAAACGAGTTGGCGCGGGACGGGCAGGTGTACTTCATCCACAACCGCGTGGAATCGATTTATTCGCTGGCCAGCCTGGTGACGAAGCTGGTACCAAAGGCGCGCGTGGTGGTGGCGCACGGGCAGATGGGCGAGAAGGATCTCGAGAAAGTGATGCTGAAGTTTATCCGCGACGAAGCGGACGTGCTGGTGGCGACGACGATTGTGGAGAATGGGCTGGACATTCCGCGGGCGAACACGATTCTGATCAATCGCGCGGACCGGCTGGGGCTGGCGGAACTTTACCAATTGCGCGGGCGGGTGGGGCGTTCGCACCAGCGCGCTTATGCGTACTTGCTGGTACCGCCGGAGCGCGCGTTGACGGATATTGCGCGCCGGCGATTGGCGGCGATGAAAGAGTTCAGCGAATTGGGCGCGGGATTCCGGATTGCGGCGCTGGATTTGGAATTGCGTGGGGCGGGGAACATGCTGGGTCGGCAACAGCATGGGCACATCGAAGCGGTGGGATTCGATCTGTACGTTCAGATGCTGGAGCGGACCGTGGCGAAGCTGAAGGGAGAGGAAGGGGCGCCGGAATTGCGCACGACGATCAATCTGGGGATGGATGTGCGAATTCCAGAGGAATATATCCCGAGCGAGAATTTGCGGCTGCGAACGTATAAGAGGATTTCGTCAGTTGCGTCGGAAGCGGAACGGCAGGACGTGGGGAAGGAATTGGCGGATCGCTTCGGGCCGCTGCCCAAGCCTGTGGAAAACCTTCTGGAGTTTGCGATGCTGAAATCCATGAGCGAGCGGCTACGCATCGCGGCGGTGGAGCGGCAGGGAAGCAAGATCGCGTTGCGGTTTCATCCGGAGACGCAGTTGGACCCGGCGTTGGTGGTGAAAGTAGTGCGCTCGCGGAAGGGAATCAAGCTGGACCCGAGCGGTGTGCTGTGGATGGAGTTGCAGAAGGGCGAGGGCGTGACGGCGGCGCTACGGAGCGTGTTGGTGGGATTGCGCGGGGAATGAGGCGGTTCGAGCGAACGCACGCCGCGATACCCCAGCACCCCTGATTTCCTGGTGGGTTCCCGGCGAGCGCTGAAAGTCTTGCGTCGCACCATCGGAATAGTCAGAATGGTGGCCTTATGCGTTTTCGGTGCGCCTTTCTTCTGCTGCTCACTGTTGTTGGAGCCAGGGCTGTGCCTGCGCAGGAGCGCAGCGACCGCGCCATTACAGGGATCGTGCGCGAAGAAGGAAGTGACAATCTCATCGCTTCCGCCACTGTGGAAATTTCGCATTCCGGGAGCCAATCACATGCTCCGGTGATTTCCGGGACGAACGGCGATTTTGTGTTCAGCGACCTTCAGGCAGGAGTGTACGAGATCACGGCGAAGAAAGATGGATTCAATTCCGGCAGCGTCACTGTCAACGTGGATCGAACAACCATCGAGGTCACGATCTCACTGCGCCGGACGGATGCGGCTGGCGTCCATCCGGGCGGCCCCATCTCAGCTCATCAATTGCAGGCGCCCAAGAAGGCGCGCGCGGCCTATGAAAAAGGCCTCAGGCTTCTCGACGACGAAAACAATCCCGGCGATTCCATTCCCTCATTTGAAAAAGCCGTCAGGGAGTTTCCTTCCTACTACGAGGCCTACACGGAGTTGGGCATTGCCAACAATCGCCTCGGCAAAGCAGTGGAGGCAGAAGCATCGCTGAAGAAGGCTGTCGAACTGAGTGACGGCAAATACCTGCAACCTGTTTATTTCCTCGCGGATGTCTACAACGGCCAAGGAAAGTATCAGGAAGCCGAACCTTTAGCGCGGCAAGCCATTGCTCTCGATAATTCCGCGTGGAATGGTTTTTACGAGTTGGCTCGCTCGCTAGTGGGATTGAAGCACGTAACAGAGGCGGAGACCATCGCCCTGCGCGCCCGCGACCTGGCACCGCAAACTGCCCCCGTCTATCTGATCCTGGCCAATGTTCATACACTCCAACAGAATTACCCGGCGGCCATCCAGGATCTTGATGCTTATCTCAAGCTCAAACCTGACGGCCAGACCAGTGATGCGGTGCGCCGTAACTTGCAAAAACTCGAGAAGCAAGTTCATCTCCCGCCAGTCGCCAATCCTGCCTCGACTTCCACACCCGCTGCGCCGCAGCCGTAAAACAATGGAAAGATGATCCAGTCATCATGGACGGCGGTCCGGTGGAACTAGTAACTGCGGTCTATTTGGTCTTCCAATTGAAACAGGCCATAGGGTACGAGGAGGAATTTGTGAGATTAAGCGCGCCAGAGGCGCTGACGCGCCGGTGGGCCTTGAACGGAACGGAGGTTCTTGCGCCGGGACGGCGAAACTGGTCGCCGGATTTTGCGATTGGTGGGCAGTTCGCTCAGGGCTTCGGCAGCATGAGCCGCGACATTTGTCAGAACCAAGTCGGCGGCTGCGCCAACCAAAAACACTCGGGCTGATATTTTGTCCACAGGCGCATCATAGACCTGATCGAGTGCCGCAAGAAGTTCAGCCACACTACTGAAGTGGTGATCTCGTAAGCCGAGAATGTCCGTCGCGATGCCCATTGATTCTTACCTCGGATTGAGCACAGCATATCATCCCTATCACCCGATGCACCTGTACGAGAGGACAGGTGCATTGAAGCATGGTCACATCGAGACAGACTGTGCGACTTAGCGTTGGAACTGGGTCAAGTCAAACTAGCCAGAAGTTCACTCCGTTAAGACTGTTGGCATTGTCTTTGCTTCCCGCTTCACTTCCTTGACTCAGGCAACACGGCGCGCAAAAATAGGCGGCCAGAGAACGCTGAATTATCCGTGAAGAGTTTGCATATCACCGTCGCGAAACGTCAAGGACAACATCCAGAGATGTGCTAAAGACATTCGTGGTTAACGTTCGATGGAGGGGAATTGAAATGACACCTGCGGAACACTACGACAATCTTGCAATTGCTTGCATCAAGAAGGCATCTGAGTTGGAAGCTTTGGCGGATTTGGCGGAGAAATCCAATGACAGAGGAAACCTCAGGGAATTAGCCGCTAAAGAACGCAAGGAAGCCATATCGTATCTAGAAACGGCAAAGACTCTAGCAGCTCATGCGTAGCAAGTATCCCGGCCGGGAGTCAGGTGTGGGATGAACGTCACGAGAGTTCAGACGACTTTCACGCGCTGAGCGCTGCCGGATGTGACTGCGTGAGGTCGTAGCATATCTACTCGCCAGTTTGCCTTAGCCAGCGTATCATTCCTCGGGCGAATCACATCTCCGAGGGAGGAAAACCTTATGCTCAGAATCGAATGTATGCCCAATCGACGCAACTTCCTGAAGGGCAGCGTCGGAATGGCTGTCGGTCTCTCCACTCTTGCAGCTTTCCCCGTATCCGGCGCCGCTGCGGAGGACGCGTGGATTATCGGACCACAACCGGGCTTCACGCCGGAGATCGGAACGTTGGCGTCCATGCTGGCCTTCACCCGCCGGCAGGTGCTGGACAACGTGAAGGGCATGTCGCAGCCGGAACTTGATTTTCTACTGGATGACAAAGCGAACACGATCGGCGCACTGCTCCTGCATCTCGCGGCCACCGACACTTATTACCGGATGAACGCGTTCGGCGGGATGAAGTGGGGTTCGTGGCCGGACGAGGTGAAGAAGAAGTGGGACATTCCCATGAACCTGGGGGAACCAGCACGCAAAGCAATCAAGGGAAATAGTCTGGACTATTATCTCGATGCCTTGCATGCTGCCCGAGAGAGTACCCTGGCGGAATTTCGCAAGCGCGACGATAAGTGGTTAGCGACGATGGACGAGGAGTCCGGAGCCAACAACTACGCCAAGTGGTTTCACGTCGCCGAACACGAATCCAACCATGACGGCCAGATCAAATTTCTGAAAAGGCGTCTTCCGGGCGCGAAGGCGACGTCCGAATGAGAAAGCAGGACCTAGTCCCGGCAGAAGGCTGAGAAATCCAGCGAACGCCAACTACGCATACGGCGAGCAGATTGCAGGAACATTACGCGACGATGAATTCAAACAAACTAATTCTTAAACATCGAGAGAATACGCCCCGCAATATTTCGGGCCCCCTATTTCCGTAGAGGGCTTGGCGACCTCAGACGCTCTTGTCTCGCACCATCGGACCAGTCAGAATGGTGGCGCTATGCGTTTTCGGCATGCCTTTCTTCTGCTACTCACCGTTGTTGGTGTCAGAGCTTTGCCTGCGCAGGAGCGCAGCGACCTCATCATTACAGGGAACGTCCGCGAAGAAGGGAGTAACGATCCCATCGCTGCTGCCACTCTGGAAATTTCGCCTTCGACGAGCGAAGCACAAGCTACGGTGATGTCCGGAATCGACGGCGGATTTGTGTTCCGAGGCATTCAGAGGGGACAGTACGTGATCTCGGCGAAGAAAAATGGATTCAATTCCGCCAGCGCAAATGTCACCGTGATGCGAACGGGCGCGCTCGAGGTCACCATCTCACTTCGCAGGAAGGCTCCGGGCGGCGTTGTCGATCCCGGCGGTCCCATCTCCACTCATCAATTGCAGGTGCCCAACAAGGCACGCGCGGCCTATGAAAAAGGCCGCAGGCTCCTGGAAGACAAAAACAAGCCTGCCGATTCCATTCCCGCATTTGAAAAAGCTGTCAAGGAGTTTCCATCCTACTACGAGGCCTACACTGAGCTGGGCATTGCCAACAATCACCTCGGCAAAGTTTCCGAGGCAGAAGCTGCGCTAAAGAAGGCTGTTGAACTGAGTGACGGCAAATACCTGCAACCTCTTTATGTCCTCGCCGATCTCTACAACAGCCAAGGAAAAT
Source organism: Candidatus Acidiferrales bacterium (assembly GCA_963702915.1). Taxonomy (GTDB): domain Bacteria; phylum Acidobacteriota; class Terriglobia; order Acidiferrales; family UBA7541; genus Acidiferrum. The sequence goes on along the minus strand of OY969770.1, from coordinate 1,238,248 downwards.
ATCAGGAAGCCGAACCTTGGGCGCGGCAAGCCATCGCTCTCGATAATTCCGCCTGGAATGGTTTTTTGGAGTTGGCACGCTCGCAGTTGGGATTAAAGCGGACAACCGAGGCGGAGACCAGCGCCATGCACGCCCGCGACCTGGCACCGCAAACTCCCCAGGTCTATCTGATCCTGGCTAATGTTCACGCAATCCAACAGAATTACCCGGCGGCCATCCAGGATCTTGATGTTTATCTCAAGCTCGAACCTGAGGGCCAAAGGAGTGATGCGGTTCGCCGCACCCGAGAAAAACTCCAGAATTTAGTTCATACGCCGCCAGTCGCCAATCCTGCCTCGACTGCCACACCCGTTGCACCGCAGCCGTGATTTCCCGCCGTCAGCGATGCGCTTAACCCACATTTCCAGTTTGAACTAAATCATCGAAACCATCGCGCGTGCGGCCACGTCCTTGTTATGGACTGCTCAAATGCGATGAGCTCGCCCAGGAGGCGCCGTGGATCCCCAGCCAGCTCCTTCGTTTAACAAAGACGCTGCCCTCGGCTACCTTTTTCTCAGGGCGACGCTTGGCCTCAACATCTTCATGCACGGGATGATGCGTCTCCTGGCCGGCCCTGCAGCCTTCACCGCGAATCTGGTTCAGCTGTTCCAAGCCACTCCCCTGCCTTCAGGAATGGTCAGCGCCTTCGCGTACGCATTGCCTTGGGCCGAAGCTGTCGTTGGTTTGCTGTTGCTGCTTGGCGCGGTAACCCGTTTTGCGCTCTGCGCAGGCGCCCTGCTGATCTTCGTCCTGACATTCGGCACCACGCTACGCCAGGATTGGCAAGTCGCCGGACTTCAGCTGATGTATGCCGCTATCTACGCGGCGCTGCTTGGCTTTCGCGAGCACAACGCATTTTCGGTCGATGCCATCTGGAGCCGGAAAAAACAAAGTTGAATTATCGAAGCCCTGTGGGACGGATCTCTCCCAGGATATAGAGCGCAATCCGCTCAAAGTTCCAGCGAACGCTCTAATCAGTGAGGTGGCTCCCGAAGTTACTGGTGAGCTGGCCAATTAGGAGCTGATGGCTTAAGTGCTACCTGTTTAATTCCAGCTCAGTGCTTTGGCGCTGATGCATGGCTCTGCGGTGCGTGCGCTTGCTGGTGAGTTTGCAGCTTCTGCTGCTGGGCAGCGTGCTTTTGCTCGAGTTGCTGTGTTTGCTGAGTGTGGCGCTGTTCCATTTGTTGTTTTTGAGCGTCGCTGGCATTCTTCCGGGCCATTTGCTGGTGTTCTTTTTCCTGCTGTTGCTGCAGCTTCTGGTGTTCCTGATTTTGTTTGGCGGCCAGCCTGTCCTGCTGCTGTTGATACTTTTTGTCCGTTGCTGAGTTGCCCGTGCTGGTCGCCGTGTACTGATGGGACTGAACTTCAGTCGCGTGGTTGTAGTTGTTGGTACGAGCTTCGCCGGCATTTGGTGGGCGATTTGGGTTTACGTTTCCTGCATGTTCGGGAGCTTTATAGGGGGCCCCGGCTTCTCTGGCAGAGACGGTGCTGCCGTGGAAGTCTCCCGGCCTTGCGGTTGCAGCGATCGGAGGTCTGCCGTGATTGGCAGAGGCGCGCAGTTCAGGGTTGGAACGAGCCTGTTCGATGTGCTGGTTTTGGGCAGCAATTGGACCAACGTGTCGTTCCCGGCCATAGTTTTCTTCTTCTCTCGACGCACGCGCATTGATACCGCCGTTCCCGCCGTTGTAGCTGACCCGGTTTTCCGAGACGTTTTCGATTCGCGTGTTATAGGTGTTGTGGATGGTCGTTTCGTTCACGTGATTTACGTATGTGTTGTAGTAGAAATGACCATGATCCCAACGGCCACCTTCGTAGCCGTGGCCAAAGTAGCCGAACCCATAGTTGATGCCACCATAGAAGCCGATGTGCGGGCCCCAATAGCCTTCGTGCCAGAAGAAGGCGCCGTCACCCCAGCCCCAATATCCGGGAGTCCAAAGGAAGCCGACTTCGGGAGCTAACACCCATGTGCCGGGCACCCAGTAATAATCATCCCCATCCCAAGCCCAATAACCGGGCGTCCAGATGTAGCCGTCTCCGGGACAGATAGGTTGCTCGTAAACCGGGATCGCGGGCGGGCCAAAAGAGACAGAAATCCCGATTTGTGCGAATGAAGCAGCGGAAAGAGCCATCAATAGGACTGCGAAAAGCAACGAACGAATTGCAACGAGAGTGCGCATTGTGCTTCCTTCTGCCTGTCGATCGTTTTTGCCCAGCAAAGTGCGGTATTGTCGGGCGTGGATTCGAGAGGCTTAATTGTATTTATACCCCTGCTCGTGTACTGAGTACTATGAAATACAGACTTCTTTGCTCCGCCTCCTTGCTCCTACGCTTAGAAAGGCAAATTGCCCTCCAGACTCGTCCTAAAATTATTAAGTGCCTGAAAATCGAATCTCATAGAACAGGCGGGTTGGGCCACAAGCGATGAAACTTGAAATGCGAAGTGTGTAGAAAGTACAAGCAGGAATGGAGGAGATACTTCCTTTCTGCGTACTGGAACCCGTGCTCAGAAAAGCTGCCTATAGTGTCAAATTCCCCAGAACTCGCGACTTACCTGCGTTGGCGGACAAAATGCATTAGCGACAACGAGGGGAAAAGAATATGAACGAGCAGCTCTCTGTCAAAACAATGGTCTGTGGCGAATATCAAAGATTACTCGAAGAATGTCAGAGTGCCTTGGAGATCTGGAATGAACATCGTGCCGAGAGTGGCCGGTCTCGTTTGATCGGAAAGGAAACAGGCGACGAACTCCTTCGATTGCAAGCGAAGTACGCTCGGGCTTACACATTATTGCGGAACCACGTGCACAATTGCCTTCGGTGTCAGTTGGTATCAAGAATTACGGCTTCTGATCCTGGAAGTAATTCGGACGCCCTTTCCGATGGCACACTGTAGGATTGAGAGGCGATCTTCTCGTCATGGTCGTGGAACTTTTCGTTCTATGGGCTCCTGCGCGGCCTATCTGGACGATTTATTGGCAGTTGTCCCGCTGCTGCTTGGGCGGATGAAAAAAACACTATTTGCTGACGGCCCAGGCGAGACCGTCGGGGTGCTTAATAGCCGCAATTTTCCCGGTCATTTCCAGGGTCTTCACGTCAATTACGGCAACGTAATCGTCGGGTGTGCAGGCAACGAAGGCGCGCAATCCGTCTGGCTCCATCAAAATGCCCGCGGCGCCGTGTCCAATCTTCACGCGCTTAACAGTCTTGCGAGTGGTGGCGTCGAGTACAACCAGGTCCGGGCCGCCCAACAGAGAGACAAAGGCCAGTTTTCCATCCGGCGTGAATTTCAATCGGTTGGCACTGCGCACATCGGCATCAAGCGTTTGGAGCACTTTCTTGCTCGCCAAGTCGATGATGGAAATCGTGCCATCCTGAGCGTTCGCGACCCAAATCTCCTTTCCGTCAGGAGAAACATCAAATCCCTCCGACCCCCTGCCAACAGGGATCACCGTCTCGGTCCAATTGATCTGAGAAGGGCCGGTTGGGCCTCCCCCACTAGGGCGCCCTGGTGCGTTCGCCATTCCCGGCCCACCAGATTGCGGTGGGGGTCCACCGGGGCGGGTGCCTTTATCAATGACCGTCATGGTTGCGGAACTGACATTCGAGGTGAGTATTCGCTTCAGATCGGTGAAGACGTAAATCATATGTGTTCTGTCCTGGCCAGTGCCAAGAACCCAGTCGATCGTCTTTGTCGCAGGATCGTAACTGCCGATCACCTTGGCGCCTTCCGCAGTGAACCAGAGCTTGCCTCCAACAAAGGTAAGGCCATGAGGGCCACGCAACGGGCCGAGATCAATTACGGGCAACGCTTTTTGATTCACCAGGTCGACGACGGTAATCGTGTTGTACGATCCGCCGCCGTAGTTCGAGATGTAGGCGAGTTTTCCATCCGCGGAAGCGATGACCTCATGCGGATCTGGTCCCGAAGGAATTTGCCCCACGACCGTCAGTGTAGCGGGATTAACAATGAACAAGGCCAGATCGCCTTTGGACAGCACCAGCAGGGCAGTCTGCTGTGTTTCTGCTGCCTTCAGCAATGCCGAGGCGCCACAAGAGAGAAAAAAGAGAGCAATGGCAAAGGTTCGTTTGAATGTCATGTGTTTTATGCCTTTCAGGCGTTCGCTTTCTCCGCCACCAGCATGGACTGCATGATCTGATCGGAGACATCCTTGACAGACGCGGGGGAGTGAGACAGGAACAGCGTGTTGGTTTTGTCGCTCTCGCCAATGGACTTCAAGGTGTCGAAGTACTGCGTAACCATCACCAGTTGCATGACTTCCTTCGCCGACGCCCCCTCCACGACCTTCTGGAACTGTTCAATCGAGGCCTGCAGTCCTTCGATGATGGCCTTCCTCTGATTTGCGATCCCCTGTCCCTGGAGAGCCTTGCTTTCCGCTTCTGCTTCGGCCTTCTTTACCACTAGAATTTTCTCCGCCTCGCCCCTGGCGTTGGCGGCCACCTGTTCGCGCTGTGCCGCGTTGATATCGTTCATGGCCGACTTCACTTTTGCATCGGGGACAATATCGGTCACCAGCACGTTCACAATTTCGTATCCGAACAACGCCATGTCCGCATCCAGTTCCTGCTTGACCGCCGCGGCAATACTCGACTGTGTGGCGAACACTTCGTCCAGCGTCATTCCCGGAACATGTCCCAGGATCACCTGCTCGACATAGGATTTGATTTGCGCCACGGGATCCGACAACTTGTAATAGGCATCGTAGACTTTTTCCGGGCGCACGCGATTCTGCACCGAAATAGGAATGGTGACGAACACGTTATCTTTGGTCTTGGTCTCCATGGTTAAAGTGATCTGATTCACACGCAGACTCACTATGCCCGTAACGGTATCGAAGAACGGCCGCTTCCAGTTCAAACCGGGCTCGGCAACTCGAAGAAACTTACCGAAGCGCGTGATCACGGCGACTTCGGCCGTCCGCACGGTGAAAAAGCTTCCCAAAATCAGGTAGAGCACGAAGCAAGCCGCAACCACCAAGGGAATCCAGTACAGTTCATTCATTTGGTTATCTCCACTTCTCCTTCTTGAAAGCCGCTCGATTATACTGAGTCCGTTTCCGTTAACCAACCAGAAGTCCGCCCGCCCATCACAAGACTTCATGACCTGCAGCCTTGCGCTCTCCGGGCCATGTCCGGCGGTAACAAAGTCTGACAACCTCCAAAACAAAAAAGGGCCGGCGGTAACCCCGCTGGCCTTTTTATAATTCTGTTCTTCCAAGCAACATCATTCCCCTGACTTTACGCTCGCGCTACTCGGCTCTCACTGGCAGCAGGGACGTATGGAAAAGTCTGCGGCGGCTTCGCGGTGCCTGATGATCCAGTTTTACTTGCCCAGGGAAGAGGAAGAACTACTCGACTGTCTTGACGCCCCCCTCTGGGAGGTTTGCGGGTGAAGGAACGGCCGAAGCTCTTCCGGGTGTTCCCGGACATATGCCAGCAAGCGATGTTTTTTCTGCCGCCCTCTCGTCTGGCGATCCAGGTTATCGTCAAGTCCCGGCAGAAGGTCAGGTTTTGCGGCTGCCACCCGTTTGAAGACTGAAGCCCATCGCTTTTTCAATGCAGGCAGTTTTAGGCCAAGTTCCTCAGACAGTTCTATGTCCGTTGTGCCGCGCAACGCCGCTTCCAGTACTTCCTGCTCGCTGTTCCGAAGGCCCAGAATTGGTTCACGGTTATGACCGCCCGCTACTTCAAAAGAACGACCGCCGGCTAAATCAATGGCGAACAGGGCCCGGTCGCGGTTCCATGGATTCCCGGGATTTCGCCGATGGTAATCTTCCAGCGTGCTTACGAGCTTCCAGACTTGGAACGACTTCACAACCTCGATTTCGGCTGCAGAAGTCGGCTCTCCAAGCACCTGACGCACTCGATAGCCATCGAAACAAGCCAGATTGGCTAAGCTCACTTGCCGGATGACGTCTTGACGCTCCTCAGGGGTGAGAAGGGTCGGCATTGAGCAGCCCTGAACGACGATCAGGTGCAGACTACTTTGGGTGTTTTCGTACGCGAGTTGCTTCGCGGTCAGTACCAAGGCATCGCCAGACGCGATGCTGGCTATGAGCCGGGCATTTAGCCCCGGCTGGGGATCGGCAATTTCGCGCTCCGCAAAAGACGCCGAAACGAATACGGCGGCGGCGAAACCCACGATCCGATGTCCCCTGATCGGTACGTCCGATTCGATCACTACCGCACGGAAGGAGCGAGCCTTCTGAAGCCGCTGCCACGCAGCGACGGCCCGGGCGCGGCCCACAAGCTCGTCCCCCATGTGCTTGGGGTCTAAAGACAGGCACTTTTCGAGTTCCGCGGGCCGGATTGGACGCCAAGACATCATCGGCGGCTCCCGAATCTTCAAATCGTCCAGGAATTACCCTTTTAGGACATTGACGGTCTGCAAAGTCTAATTAGTATTCGGTTGAGTGTCAATCCGGGGGATATTTCGAGGCAATCGCCTGGGGCCGGGGGAGCTTCATGGCGAAGTCGAGCATTCTGTCACAGGGCATGACGACTAATTCTCGACTACGGCTCTGTGGATAGGGGAAAGGCGTTTGAAGTGTGGCGGACGGAGATCACTAAGGCACCGGCAGTGTGGACGAGCCAGGACGAGACAGAGCGAATCGAGCATTGGAGAGGGACCATGAAAAAATCTCTGTTGTTCTTACTCTTCGTATGCAGCCTGGACGTGCTCTGTAATGCGTGTGGCTCCGGAAATTCGACGATGACGCAATCTTCCGCAGCCACTCATCTCTCCGTTACCGCTCCGGCCTCCGCCACGAGCGGGACGCCAGTCAGTTTTGCGGTGAAGGCGCTCGACGCCTCGAACAACGTCGTGGCTAGCTACTCTGGGACCGTGAGCTTCACTAGCACCGATGCGAAAGCAATGCTGCCCGCAAGTTCGACGCTGATAATGGGAACTGGGAATTTTTTTGCAACGTTCAATACCGTCGGCAACCAAACCATAACGGCGACGGACACGGCATCCCTCGCCGGGAAGTCGAGCGCGATTGATGTGGCCACCGCCCCAGCGACGACTCACTTTTCCGTCTCAAACAATGGGGGCACTGCAGGTACTCGCTCGCCAACCACCATTACTGTGGAGGCGCAGGACGCGGCGAATAACACGTCCACTAGCTACTCCGGTACGGTCCAAATCACGACTTCGGATGGCAAAGCCATCTTGCCGGTGAGTGCACCACTACAGAATGGAGCCGGGAACTTTCAGTTGACGTTCGAGACCGCTGGAAACCAAATCGTTACTGCTACCGACACGGCTATGCCTTCGCTTACCGGGAATTCGGGTACGATCGCGGTTAAGGCAACGGCGCCACCGGCGATTACCTCGGGGCCGCCGCCGAATGGGACCGTCGGGAGAGACTATAACCCGCACCGCGTCTACGTTTGCCTGCTCTGGGTTTTTCCGGATATTTGCATCAGCCATGGATACAAAACAGTTTATGGTTTCCCGTTCACCACCACCGGGGGCATACCCCCGGTCACCCCGAGTTGGGCTCCCGTTGCTCCCTCCACCCTGCCGCCCGGCTTGAATCTGGCCAGCGATGAGATTTTTGGCACTCCAACCGCGGCCGGAACTTACCAAGTAAGCGTGACGGTGACCGATTCTGGTTCGCCGCGAGCTCAGATGAGTGAGCCCTACACCATCACGATTATGAATCCACCACCGCCCGTCGTCGGTCCGTCTCCCTTGCTGGTCCCCGGCGCAGCAATCAACCAGCCCTATAGTTTCACATTCACAGCGAGCTCGGGGCTTCCGCCATATCAGAACTGGAGCGAAACTGGCGCGCTGCCTCCCGGCTTGGCCTTCAGCAATGAAGGGGTACTTTCCGGCACTCCCACACAGACCGGGTCGTTCCCTATCGTGGTCACAGTGCAAGACTCAACCGGCGTAACTTCCGCTCCACAAGATTTCACGATACAAGTCTTTGCGCATGGTTTTGCCGCGACCGGCAGCATGGGAACCGCACGCCTCCTTCACACGGCCACTTTACTAAGCAGCGGAAAGGTGCTCATTGCCGGGGGCCAGCAGGATATCAACACACTATTCGCAACTGCGGAACTCTACGATCCAACCGCCGGAGCCTTTGCGCCCACCGGGAGCATGCAAACCTCGCGGGCTCAACACACGGCTACCCTGCTGAATGACGGCAGAGTGTTGTTGGTGGGTGGCGAGACAGGCGGTGATGGGAACCCCACGGCAACCGCGGAACTCTACGACCCGACTGGCGCCACTTCCACGGCAACCGGAAGCATGCAAACGGCGCGTTTGGGCCACACTGCTACCTTACTCAGCAACGGGAAGGTGCTCGTGACGGGTGGAGCAGTTGCCACTGGTAGTACCGCAGCGACGGCAGAGCTCTATGATCCAGCCAGCGGAACTTTTTCTCCAACCGGTAGCATGGAAACCGGACGCCAATTTCACACGGCGACTTTGCTGAGCACCGGCAAGGTCCTTATAGCAGGCGGCTCATATTTTGACGCGGCCAGCGATACCTCGGGAAACCTCGCCACGGCGGAACTGTACGATCCAGCCAGCGGGACTTTCTCTTCAACGGGTAGCATGGCGACCGCGCGCAGTTCCCACACGGCCACTTTGCTGAACAATGGCATGGTGCTAGTAGCGGGCGGCGCCGATACGACCACCGCGGAGTTGTTCGATCCTACGGCCGGGACTTTCTCTGCGACAGGCGCCATGGAAATTGCGCGCGCGGCGCACACGGCAACCTTGCTCACGGACGGGACTGTGCTCGTGGCAGGGGGAGCAGATCCCAATTTTGGAAACGGTCTCGCGGTGGCAGAACTCTTTAGTTCGACCACGGGCACCTTCACCGGGACCGGTGGCTTGCTAACCACACGCGTAGGTCCCACCGCGACGTTGCTCAACAACGGACTCGTTCTCGTGACCGGCGGCATTGGCCCGACAGGTGCTGCCCTTGCAACCGCGGAACTGTACCAGTAGCGCGAAGGAGGTTCAATGGAGAAGGCCAGTCGCGCCCTCTGGAGGTCATCTTCAACTGGACGGGAGCACTGAAGCAGTAGCGCAGTCTCTATCGATGCTCGCTCGGATGGGACGCAGGGGCGATGCCCACTGTCCGAGAAAAGAACCCAGCGCGAGAGTAATAAGAGCCGCCGCATGGCTATAATGCTAGCCACGACTACCAACCCATTTGGTCCATCCGATTAAGGATAATCGCGCTGTAGTTATTCATGCGCTCGGGTCGTCGCTTCAGGGGAGCCGGTAAAATTGCCGCGAGCCGTGCCGCCTGTTGCCGGCCGATATTCCGGGCTGCGGTTCCGTCGTAGTAACGGCACGCCGGCTCTGCACCATAAATACCAGGGCCCCATTCGATCACGTTGAGGTATATCTCCAGAATACGCTGTTTGCCGAGGACGATTTCGGCCACCGGTACCAGTGTGGTCTCTGCGCCCTTGCGGAGGATCGAGCGGCCCGTTCCGAAAAATAGGTTTTTTACGAGTTGCTGCGTAATGGTGGAAGCTCCGCGAGTGCGATCGCCTTCCAAATCGTCTTCGGCAGCGATTTGGATCGCCTTCCAATCGAATCCATGGTGCTGGTAGAAGTGCGCGTCCTCTGCGGCGATTACAGCGTGCTGGAGATCGGCCGAGATTTGGCTGAGCGGAATGAATTTGTAGCGTTCGTGATACGGCGTGTGGTGAATCCAGGCCTGCAAGCGGCGCTGGATGTGCACCGCGGTTGTCGGTGGGTCGATCCACCGGGCGGCCACAAGAATCAGCGCGGCAACCGACCAAAGAAGCACCACGCCGATGACAAGCCATCGAATAAAGGACCGGAGGAAATCCGTCCGAAGCGGGGTCTTGGTGTCTATGTTCGGCATGGCAGTCACATTTCAGAATAACAGCCTGGGCTGGGTTGCCGCTGATGGATGATCTTGTGCGCGCGAACACAGAGTGCTGCGTCCTACTCAGTCGCTGATTGCATTGACTTGGCATGGGCGCAAGCCTAAGATTTCGGACTCAGGGCTAGTGGGCTGGAGATCTTCTCGTGCCGGACCAGGCGTTATCCGTGACCTCCTTCATTGGGGTCGAGCTCTCCCACTACCGCATCCTCGAGGAAATCGGCAGCGGGGGGATGGGTGTGGTCTATCGGGCGCGCGACGCGCATTTAGACCGCGAAGTAGCCGTCAAAGTACTGAGTCCCGGAACGATTACCGATGAAACAGCCCGCAAGCATCTCCGAAAAGAGGCGTTGGCTCTCTCCAAACTGAATCATCCCAATATCGCCACCGTATACGATTTCGATACGCAGAGGGGCGTGGATTTCCTGGTGATGGAGTACATTCCGGGAATTACGCTCAGCGAGAAGCTTGCCGCTGGTTTGCTCCCGGAGAAGGAAGTTGTGCGCCTGGGCATGCAACTGAGTGATGGACTGGCCGCGGCTCATGAGCGTGGAGTCGTACATCGCGACCTGAAACCCGGCAACCTCCGGCTGACGAGCGACGGGCGGCTGAAGATTCTGGATTTCGGTATTGCGAAGCTTTGGTGCCCCTTGACGGAAACGGTCGCCACCGAAAGCTCTCTGCAGTCACATTCCATCTCAGGAACCGTGCCGTACATGGCGCCGGAGCAGTTGGCAGGGGAAGAGGCGGACGCTCGCACGGACATTCACGGAGCGGGGTTTGTGTTGTACGAGATGGCGACGGGGCAGCGCCCGTTTGCAGAGGTCCCGAGCGGGCAGCTGCTTGGCGCGCTTATGCGTAAAATTCCCATCCCGCCCAGTACATTGAATCCCAAGGTGTCCGCGGAGTTGGAGCGAATCATCGGAAAATGTGTGGAACAAGAACCGGAGAATCGTTACCAATCGGCGAAAGAGTTGGCGATTGATCTGCGCCGGCTGGGTGCGCCGAGCACGGTCGCGGCGCCGGTGCAAAAAAGGGAGCGGCACACCTCGAAACTGAGTCTGGTTGTGGGGGCGCTCTTAGTAGCAGTGTGTGTCACCTTGTTCACCCTCAACGTGGACGGATGGCGTGATCGGTTGTTCGGAAAAACAGCCACGCCTCGCATTGATTCCTTGGCTGTCCTGCCACTGGAGAACCTCTCGGGGGATCCCGGACAGGAGTATTTCGCCGACGGAATGACCGAGGCACTGATCACCACCCTGGCCCAAGTCAGTGCGCTGAAGGTGACTTCGCGAACGTCGGTGATGCACTACAAGGGAACAAGAAAGACGGTGCCGGAGATTGCGCAGGAACTTCACGTGGACGCCGTAATCGAAGGTTCGGTTTTGCGAGATGCGAACCATGTGCGCGTTACGGCCCAACTGATCCATGCATCCACAGACACCCACGTGTGGGCTAAGAGTTATCAGCGAGACCTGCGCGACGTCCTGGCGGTACAGAACGAAGTAGCGCACGCCATCACGAGCGAAATTAACGTGAAGTTGACGGCGCAAGAGCAGGAGCGTCTGGCAAAAACTCAACCCGTGAATTTCGCGGCGCATGATGCCTATCTCAAGGCCCGGTTCCACTTGCAGCAAGGAACGGAAGATCAGTTGCGAGAAGCCAAAGCCTACTTCGAGGAAGCGGCCAGGCTAGACCCCAATTACGCCCCCGCATACGCAGGCTTGGCGGACTACTACCTGTTAACGGATGAACTGTCCCCGCAGTTGGCAATGCCAAAGGCAAAGGAATACGTCCAGAAAGCTCTGGCACTTGATGACAGTCTGGCAGACGCTCACGTGACTCTGGCCTCCATCAAATCGTATGGGGATTGGGACTGGCCCGGTGCGGACAAGGAGTACGAGCGTGCCATCAAATTGAGCCCAAGCTATGCCGAGGCACACCGAAGGTATGGCGCCTTCCTATCGGAGATGGGGCGGCACGAGCAAGCCTTGGCTGAGATTCGCACCGCACAAGAACTCGATCCTCTTTCCGCCACCACCATCCTGGACGGCGGATGGGCATTCTATTACGCGAGAAAATACAATCTTGCTATCGAACAATGCAACAAGGTGCTGGAACTGGATCCACGTTCGGTCTCGGCGCGCGACTGCATCGGATCCGCCCATTTGGCAACTGCGGCTTATGACCAAGCCATCGTGGAGTATGGCGCCATGGTAACGTCCTCTGGAAATGATCCCGTGCGGGTTGTTAGTTTGGGATGCGCCTACGCTCTGGCGGGGAAGAAACGCCAAGCTCAGAAGGTTGTCGTCCAGTTAAATGAGGCGTCCAAAACTCATTATGTTCCGCCCTACTTTTTGGGCTTGGTCCATGCGGCGTTGGGTGAGAATGACGAGGCTTTCTGGTGGCTGGAAAAAGCCTATGAGCAGCACGATTCGTATTTAGTACGACTCAGAGTCGAACCTCTGATGGATTCGCTGCGCCCGGACCCGCGATTTGAGAAGCTTCTGCAGCGCATGAACCTTTGAAGGTTTGTGCGCTTGCACACCATCCGGCTACAGCAGTGGCAGAGCCGCGACATACATGGTGCTCTCTTTTTTGTGCGCAAGCGTGAGCACCCACTTGTTTGGATCCAGTTTCTGGTCCGCGGACGATAGCGTCACCCAGGGGCCCGCGATTATAACAGGTTGGTAAAAAGCCTTCTTCGCGTTGACAAATTTCATGAAACCTCTGGGGTCCTGGAAAAATTTCAGATAGGTAGCGTGGGATACTCGCAATAGGACGATTTGCGGCCACACGTCCTTGCCTTCCACTTCCCAAACCTTCATCATTTGTGTCCCGTCCTCATCCACTTTTTGCCACTCCATTAGGACCTCCTTACATACAGGGATTTGATCGATGGGGTTGACCTATGTGCGCTTGTATACCGCGGCCACGGGGAATGCAAGCCCAGATGCAAGCGAGAAGCCAGCAAGTCCTTCGAGCACTCGGATGCGACGGCGTGGCGAGTTTTTGCTTCGGATCTGGCGGGGTCTGCGGGGGCAACCCGACTCCCCATCCATGCATCGAGAAATCAATAGGGGTTGTGTTAGAATCCCCGTAGTTACCCTTCGCCCAACCCTCGTCCAAATTCTGGGAGTCTCCCCGCTCCTCTCTTGGAGGGTCTTATGCATAGGAAAGTCCTGCTTCTTTCGGTTGCTATTATTCTGGGGTTTGCCATCATTGCTTGCGGTGGCGGTCAGATGACCAGGCAGCCGCCCATCTCGCCGAGTTCCGCCATGAGCAACGTTAGTCTCAGCATCGGCGATGCGCCTCCCGCAGGCGTTACGATCTTACGTTTCCAAATTGAAGTGATGTCCGCGTCACTCCAACCAGCTTCTTCGAGCCAAACAGCTGTTTCCATGCTCAACCAACCCCAGGAAGTGGAACTCGAACACTTGCAGACCGAATCCGCCTTCCTCGTTAACCTGAATGTGCCAGAGGGAACCTACAACGGCTTTTCCGCCACGTTCGCCAATCCGCAAATGACCATTTTTAACGAAACTGGCGGAGCGCTGACGGTCGGCACGCAAAGTTGTGCCAATAATGCGGTGTGTAACCTGACCCCGCCCCTCAATCCGATGACTGCCTCTGTGCAACAACCCACCGCGCCGTTTCCGCTCACGCTCACTGCCAACTCTCCACTGGCGCTGCTGCTGCACTTTGATGTGAACGCCTCGGTCCAGAATGACTTGTCGGTTGCGCCTGCGATCAGCCTCAAACAGATTCCGCCACCCCCCTCCGGCCCGTTCGGACAATTCCACGTCGTTGGCACGGTCAGCGCGGTAACCTCTCCGGACTTCACTCTGCAGACATCGTTTGGCAACCAGACGCTCACCATCGCCACAGACAGCAACACGCAATACAATTTTGGCAATTCTTGCCAAGCGGACAATTTCACCTGCGTTTCCACGGGGCAGCTCCTCAAGGTCAAGGTCAGCTTGATGTCTGGAGGCACTCTTCTCGCCACGAGCGTCGAATTATTCAGCGCAAAAGCTGCCCCCAGCTTCCAGGGCATCGTGACTTCGGCGAACGCCTCTCAGAATCAGTTTCAAGTCGTTCTTTTGTTCATGGATGATCAGCAGCACCAGTTCGGCCAGATGAGCCCGGGGTTTGGCATCACCATTCAGCCGGCCGCGTCTGCCACCTTCTCCATCGATTCCGATGGCATCACCTTGCCGAGCGGCCTCAGCTTCGCAAGCGTGCAGGACATTCTCGTTGGACAGGTGGTGCTTCTCCAGCCCGCTCTGCCTTTTACCATTGGACCGATGGGCCAGTTCACACTCAGTGCCAACAGTGTCACCCTGGAACCTTCGGAGATGACTGGTACTGTCGCCGCAGTGAACGCCTCCGCCACTCCAGCAAATTTCACGCTTGGCAATCTGCCGCCGCTGTTCACTAAGGCCAGCATCACGCAATTGGAGATCGAGCCGGTGACGGGAACGGATTTTGTCAATGTCAGCGGCTTGGGCGCAATCAATGTCAATGACTCCGTCTCCGTTGGCGGCCTTCTTTTCAACACCACTGCCGGCCCCGTGGTTATTGCCGAGCGGGTTTACGACCGCACGGCCAACGCACAGTAAAAAACGCTATTTCCGTTGTGACTGATTAGCGCGCCGATCTGAAATGTCGGTGATAGCCGCAGGTTCTCCGATGAGCGGCGCTGAAGGCAGCACGCGCCCTTGTTCGGAGTCGTACTGGGGATTTGCAGCAGGCGTTTAAGCCGGTGACGGCTGAAGTCCGTAATAAGGGAAAGTTGTATGGTTTGGCGGCTAATCGGGAATGGGCTGCGCTTGCGATTGCTTGTCCAGGGCGGCGAGGACCCAATTCTGCAGAACGACCCGGAAGTGAGGTTTTATTTCGCGAAACACCAGACCCAAGCCCGAGGACATGACATAGAGGACGGACGCAGGGGCCTCGAAATACTCTCCGGAATTGTAAATCTTCAGAAAAACAGGGCGCTGCTTTTCAAACGATGCGGAAGTCTCCAGGAAACATCCGCGCAGACTTAGCTCCGTTACGCGCGCAGGGATAAAAGCGGCGCCGGAGCTTTCCGGAGCGATCTCGGCACTGGCGCTGAAAGCAAAACGCAATCCACGATGCTCTTTGTCCATGACTAAAGCGTATTCCATGGAACAACCGGTGTCGAGGCACTTGATGGATGTGCGACACGAATTGTTTAGTACTGGCCCTTCGGCCGGGTATGGGAGAGCTCGAAGCTCTTCACCCCTGTTGGTCCATCGCCAATACTGCAATAGCAATTAGGTCATCGCATTCCTGTTTTGTAATTTGCCGCGAGATGCTGGCGGATACAATCGGACTAGTACCTCGCTAGGCATCTCGTATCCAGGGCCGATTAAAAAACAGGAGAATCTGCATGAATACTCGACGAGTTTTGGCCGTGGTGGCCGTTCTTGCATTGACGTCGCCCGTTCTGTTCGCTCAGCTATTTGCGACGTATAGAAAGGTTCCGAAAGTGCTTGAAGCGCGTTTCGTGACGGGGGAACCCGTTTGGCGCGAGCTGCCGGTTCGCCCGGACTTCCAAAAAAACTACGACAAAATCTGGCAGACGACAGTCAACACGATCCTCGAACACAACTTCGATATCGCGACGATGGATAAGGACTCGGGGTATTTCCGGACGTTGCCGAATTCAAAAATCGTGGCGATGTCCACCAATTGGAACTACAAAGTGCAGATCAGCATCAAGCTTGTATCAACCCCGGGCGATGCTAAGGCCGATCCCCCAGTGCTGCCGGCTGTCGAGAAAGTCCGCCTGCAGGTTTCCGGCGAAGTGACGAACGTGGATGCCAGGGGCATAATGAGAGCCGATTTCCTGGGATACGACCAAGTTCTGCTTCAGAGCCTCTTTCAGGACCTCCAAGCCAAACTGGGCGGCGCTTAGGTCGCTGGTCCGTCCAACTGCACCCTTGCCGGGCCGTGCGCCCAGCAACATGAACACGAAGGAATAATCCGTTCGCTACCTTCATTCTCCCCGGGCAGCAAGCCACAACTGCGCCATCTGTAGGGCTATTCGCCGTCCATGAGACGCGGCGCCCGACAAACACACCTGCCCAGGTTGCCCCATCACAGATGGAGTTTGCACATTGCAGGGAGGCGTTCTAAACTGTGTAAATGGGGAAATTTATGAAGAAAACAGCAATTCTAGCGGGGCTTCTGTTTGCCTGGCCATTAATGGCGCAGAATTCACCGGCGACGAATCCACCGCCCGCCAACCCACCGGCCCAGAACCCACCCGCCCAGACGCCGCCGTCGCAAACGCCACAAGCTCAAGCGCCACCGGCACAGAATCCGCCCGCTCAGAATGCGCCAAAGCTGGAAGAGCCACCGACGGCGGCGCCGGAACCTCAGGAAGAAAAGAAAGCCGAGCCTTTGAAGAAGCCAGGGGCTCCCCCAGTGGCCAAGGCGGGAGCGCCAGCAGTGAAAGCAAAGGCTTCCTCCGACGAAGGCAAAGTAGTGGAAGAAATCATCGCGCGCGTAAACAACGAGATCATCACGAAGTCTGAGCTAGACAAGGCACGCGCCTCCGCGGAAGAGGAAGCGCGGCAGGATTGTACCGGGAGGTGCACGCCAGAGCAGTTGCAGGTGGCGATCGAGGATGGCCAGAAGAACGCCTTGCGCGACCTGATTGACCAGTCGTTGCTGGCGCAGCGCGGCAAGGACCTGGGGATCAGCGTGGAGACCGACGTGGTGAAGCAACTGGACCAGATTCGCATCCAGAACAACCTGAAGGACCTGGATGAGCTGGAAAAAGCGGTGACAAGCCAAGGGATTAACTGGGAAGACTTCAAGAACAACATTCGCAACCGCTACCTGACTCAAGAGGTGATTTCGCGGGAAGTGGGTTCGCACATCACCATTGGACACGACGAGACGCTGAAGTTTTACAACGAGCACAAGAATGAATTCGTGATGCCAGAGGAAGTGGCGCTGCGGGCCATCGAGGTTTCCACGGAAGGGAAGACCGAGGCGGAGCTTCCCGAGCTGAAGAAAACGGCGGAGACGTACCTGAAGCGAATCAAAGATGGGGAGGATTTCGCGGTTCTGGCGAAGCGCTATTCGGATGGCAAGACGGCGAAACAGGGTGGGTTCCTGGGGGAATACAAGCGCGGGGAGCTTTCCAAGGAATTGGAAGACAAAGTTTTTACGATGAAGAAGAATGAGTTGACGGATGTAATTGAGACGAAGCAGAGCTACCTGATCCTGCAGGTGGTCGAGCGCTTCACGGAGGGCATCCAGCCCTACGAAAAAGTGGAAGGCAAAATCCAGGAGCATCTGTACAGCGAGCGCATGGAACCGGCGATGAAGGAATATCTGAAGACGCTGCGCGAGGAAAGCTATGTGGTGGTGAAGCCGGCGTACCAGGAAATAGCGGGCGGGGGCAACTCTGAGATTCAGGAAGTAAGCACAACGCCGGAAACTACCAAAGAGAAGAAACACCACAAGAAATACTTGCTGTTTGGCAAGTCCAGCTGATCGCAATGACAAAAACTTCCATGGTGCGCGACCTGGTGGCGGACCAGACCATCAGCGGGTTTTTCCTGGTACATGAGAAAGAAGTGCGCAATACCGCGGCGGGCAAGCCCTATTTGCGCATGGAATTGGGCGACAGCAGCGGGACGGTGGAAGCGCGGATGTGGGACCAGTTCGAGGTGGCTGCGAAGGATGTGCACCGCGATGATTTCGTGAAAGTTCAGGCCCGCGTGGAGATTTACCGCAACAAAACGCAACTTTCCCTGATGCAATTCCGTTTGGCCAAGCCCGAAGAGATCAATCTGGCTGATTTTCTGCCGCACACGGCTTATGACGTGGAGGAGCTTTATAAAGGGCTGCTGAAGGATGTGGAAGGGATGAAGAATCCCTGGCTGAAGAAGCTGGTGTTGAAGGTTTTGAGCGACCAGCAGGTTGTGGCGCGGTACAAGCGCGCACCCGCGGCCAAGGTGATGCACCACGCCTACATTGGCGGATTGCTGGAGCACGTGGCGGGGTTGTGCGGACTGGCGAAGCAGATCGCGACGCACTATCCGGAGTTGGATGTGGACCTGCTGCTGATGGCGGCGATGCTGCATGACGTGGGCAAGCTGGATGAATTGTGCTTTGAGAAGGCGGTGAGCTACACGACCGAAGGCCAATTGCTGGGGCACATCGTGATGGAATTGGAAACGGTGAGCAAGGCGATGGACTCGATTGAGGGATTCCCGGCGAACTTGAAGACGGTGGTGCAGCACATCTTAATCAGCCATCACGGGCAGTACGAGTTTGGGTCGCCGAAATTGCCGATGATCCGCGAGGCGCTGGTGTTTCACTATTTGGACGACATGGACTCGAAGCTGGCGGCGGTGCGGGCGGCGCTGGTTGGCGATTCCGGTGAGCCGGAATGGTCGGCGTACAGCGGGGCGCTGGGGAGGAAGTTTTTGCGGCTGGACGAGTTTTTGAAGGCGAAGAGCGACGGCGGGAAAACAACCAACAATTGAAAAGTTGACTTGCGCGCGATTGGAGTGGGCGGAGAGGTGTGCGTAGATGGGGATGAGTTTGCGCGCGAAAGAATTAGGAAGTGTAAGAGTATAAAAGTGAAAGAGTATAAGAGTGGAGCCGTGAGTTGGACGTTTTGGGAAAGGCCTCACCTCAAGAGGGTGGGCTATAGGGCCAAGAAGAGGCTTACGCAGAGCGCACAGAGAGCGCAGAGTTCGCAGAGGAAGAGATACCCAAGACCCAGGCACCCACTCCATGCCTGGGGCAACCATGTTTTTATGTTGCGGGTTCCTGATAGCTGATCGCTGATATCTGATATCCCATTATCTTATTTCCAGTCTGCTAAACTACGGGCAGAGCCATGATTCCCTCTGAATACAAGATCCGCGAACTGGTAATACGGCCGGCAACGGTGCTGGCGCCGATGGCGGGTGTCACGGACACACTATTCCGGCAGGTGATTCGCGGGCTGGGCGGTTGCGGGCTGCTGATGACGGAATTCACCAGTTCCGAGGGGATTACGCGAAGCGCGAAGAAGACGCTGCGGTATTTGTACTTCGAGGAAGATGAGCATCCGATCGCGGCGCAGTTGTTTGGCGCGAACCCCGAGGTGATGGCAGAAGCAGCCCGGCTAGTGGAAGAGTTAGGCTACGACGCGGTGGACATCAATCTGGGCTGCCCGGCGAAGAAAGTGGTGAAGTGCGGCGGGTCCGGGCTTTTGCGGGAATTGCCGCTGCTGGAACAGATTTTCCGGCAGGTGCGCGCGGCAGTGAAGATTCCAGTGACGATCAAGCTGCGCGCGGGGTGGGACGAAAAGTCCATTGTGGCGATGGACGTGGTGAAAATGGCGGAGCAGATTGG
The DNA here is from genome assembly GCA_963702915.1 of Candidatus Acidiferrales bacterium. Taxonomy (GTDB): domain Bacteria; phylum Acidobacteriota; class Terriglobia; order Acidiferrales; family UBA7541; genus Acidiferrum. Next base: position 1,218,915 of record OY969770.1, on the reverse strand, counting down.
GATTGAAGCGGCAGCGATTCACCCGCGCACGCGCATCCAGGGCTATGCGGGCAAGGCGGATTGGAGCTTGATCGCGGCGGCGAAGCAGGCGGTGAAGATTCCGGTGATCGGGAACGGCGATATCCACTGCCCGGAGGACGCCGCGCGCATGGTGGCGGAAACGGGTTGCGACGCGGTGATGATCGGGCGGGCGGCGGCGACGAATCCGTGGATTTTCGCGCAGATGAGAGAATTCTTGGAAACGGGCAGTTACCGGGTGCCGACGGAGGAGGACCGCCACTGTTTACTTTCTGGCTACTACAGGAAAATTCTTAACGCCAACCAGCCCGATGCCGTGGGAAAAATGAAGCAGTTCGCTTGCTGGTTTACACATGGCGTGGGGAGCGGCAGCGAGCTGAGACGGATAGTGCATACGGCACGCACGCCCGCGGAAGTCGTGGAAAATGTGGAGCGATTCTTCGAGCGGAAAGCGGCCTATGGGGGGAGCCCAGCCCATGAGCCAGATCAGCGAAAGAACAGCGAGACAGAGGTCCGAACGTAGAATATCGGTGCGCTTGCCCTTGCGCGTCAGAGGCCGCGATACGCGCGGCTTTGCCTTCGAGGAAGATACCGCCAGCGAAAATTTGTGCCGGAGCGGCGCGGCGTTTCACACGCGCTTCGATTTGGCCATCGGGTCGAATCTGGAGATACGGATTCCCATGCAGGGGTACCCCTCACGGCGATTTGAAAATGATTTTGAGACGCAGGGGCGCGTCGTGCACGTGGGCGAGACGCAGGCGGATGGGGAGAAGTTGGTGGGCGTGCAGTTCGTGGGGCCGAGATTCCAGAGGGTGTTCCGGTCGGAATCGGCGGCGTAGGAATTCATTCCAGACAATTTGTAGTGGCGACAGGATTGGTTTGCGTCGTGGTGTGCTTGGAAAAGGCTTACGCAGAGGTCACAGAGGGCGCAGAGTTCGCAGAGAAGAGGAAGAGAAGAAGTGTAAGAGTACAAGTGTGCAAGAGTATAAGAGTGAAAGAGTTAGGAAGACTCGGGGGAGGAGTCATCTAGGAGTTGGCGGTAAGCGTCGCGGCGGGTGATGCCGCGTTCTTTGGCGGCTAGCTTTAGGGCTTCTTTGCGATCGAGTTTGGCCTGATGGATCAGCTCTTCGACGCGAGCGGCCAGGGATTGGGAAGTGTCGGCTTGGGCGCCGGGTTGCGCGGGTTCGGGCGGGCCGATCAGCAGGGTGATTTCGCCCTTGGCGGGATGGTTGCCGAGAGATTGCACCAGGTCGAAGAGAGTGCCGCGGCGGAATTCTTCATGAAGCTTGGTGACTTCGCGGGCGAGGCAGGCGGGGCGATTGCCGAGAATGGCCAAGGCATCGGCAACCGTATCGGCGATGCGGTGCGGAGCTTCGTAGAAAATCATGGTGCGCTCTTCGATGCGCAGATGCTCGAGGGCGCGCCGGCGTTCGCCGCTGCGCGCAGGAAGAAATCCTACAAAAAGAAATTCCTCGTTGGGCAAGCCCGAAGCGGAAAGCGCAGCGAGCAACGCGGCCGGACCGGGGATCGGTACGATGGGAATGTGGTGGCGAATGGCCAAGGTGACAAGGCGATGGCCGGGGTCGGAGACGAGCGGCATGCCTGCGTCGCTGACGAGGGCGATAGAGGAGCCGTTTTCCATAGCCAGAACAAGTTCGGGGGCGCGGGTGATTTCGTTATGTTCGTGGTAGCTAACCAGCGGCTTGCGGATGTCATAGTGATTCAGTAGCTTCAGCGTGTGGCGCGTGTCTTCGCAGGCGATCTGGTCCACTTCCTTGAGGATGCGCAGGGCGCGGAGGGTAATGTCCTCCAGGTTGCCGATGGGCGTGGCTACCAGGTAGAGGCAGCCCTGGGGCGCGGCATCGGAATGAGAGCTTTCGGTCATGGGGTGTGCTAAAGAAGAGTCTAGCACGGCGGGCGAAGGGCGCTGGGGCGCGTGGTATAATCTGCGTTTTGTGAAACATGTTGGAGGATAGCTGTGCCACTGTACGAATATCAGTGTGTTAAGTGCAAGCGGCGTACGGAGAAGATCGAGCGCGTCGCGGGGCCGCATTTGAAGAAATGCCCGCATTGTGGAGGGAAGGTAGAGCGGCTGCAGTCTGCGCCGGCCATACAATTCAAGGGATCGGGATGGTATGTGACGGACTACGCGGGGAAGAGCGGGGGGAAAGAGCCGCCGGCGAAGACGGAGACGGGCGAGACGAAAGAGGCGCCCAAGGAGACCCCGGCGAAGGAAACGAAAGAGAGCAAAGAAAAGAAGATTGAGAAGAAGAAGGGCTGACGACAAAATCGCACCTTTGAATCGTGGTGCTTACTTTGTCGAACGATGGGCTGCTAAACTCTAGGCGAGGCGGTGAATCGAGATGGCCGGCATCATCATCAAGGATCCGAATATCCTCGGCGGAGAGCCTGTATTTCGCGGCACACGCGTGCCATTTAAGATTCTAATGGAGTACCTGGAAGGCGGCGACACGCTAGATCAATTCCTGGAACAGTATCCGAGCGTCAGCCGCGAATTGGCCATTGCCGCCATTGAGGAAGCGCGGCGGAGTCTTGTGGCGCAGCTCTAATGAGAGTTTTGATTGACGAATGCGCTCCAAGAGCGCTAAAACTCCACCTCACAAAGCATGGCCACGAGTGCCAAACAGTTCAAGAAGCGGGTTGGTCTGGAAAGCAGAATGGCGAACTTTTGCGACTCGCGGAAACCGTCTTTGATGTGATGGTTACGATCGATACAAACCTCCGCTACCAACAAAACCTAGTGGGAAGGCGAATCGCCATCGTCATACTGCACTGCCCCTCGAATCGCATCGAAGACCTCCGGAAGTATTTCCCTGATTGTGTTCTCGCCCTCGAAAAAATCCAGCCTGGCGAAATCGTCCAGGTGGGCAGTACTCCTTGAGAACCAGCTGACTATACTCAAATTCTTGGCGCGGGGAACCCCGAGATCCAGGCACACATTCCGTGCCTGGGGCACCCTCCGATTCTCATTACGTGTCGAAAGTACTCAATTCCGTGTGGGACAATGGGGCGTTTTCGGATAAAGTTTTACTGCGTGCAAAGGAACAGAAACATGAACATTTCTTATCCATCCAGCAATAAGCGATCTGGCGGCCAAGCTTGGATACTGCTTGTTCTTGGCGTTGTGTACCTCCTCAAGGCAGGAACTGCTTCGGGGCAGACGCCGGAAAGCGTTCGCCCATCCGATGCCCTTCATCAATTAAACGACTCCATCGAAGAACTGGTGCAGAGGGTATCACCCTGCGTGGTGCAAATCTCGGTGACTGGATATGGCTCGATCGAGGACGTTGATCACGGACAGACCAGCGCGTTGATCGGGATCAGGCGAGCCCTGGGGTCGGGAGTGATTGTGGATCCGGAAGGTTACATCGTGACGAACGCGCACGTGGTGAGCGGCGCAGAGATGATCAAAGTGCTGGTGCCGCCTCGGCGTTCAGCCGTGCCGATTCTGGGTACGGATGAGGACACCGGGGGAAACAGTTACGATGCGCGCATTGTCGGAGTAACGCGAGAGATTGATCTGGCCGTAATCAAGATCGAGGCGCACGGGTTGCCCGCGTTGTCCATAAGCGGCCCGGTCGCGCGCGTAAGACAAGGCGAAATGGTCCTGGCGTTTGGAAGCCCGGAAGGCCTGCGCAACACCGTGACAATGGGAGTGGTGAGCGCGGTGGCGCGGCAGCCCGACCCCGATAGCGCCACCGTCTACGTACAAACCGACACGCCGATCAATCCAGGGAACAGTGGCGGCCCGCTGGTGGATGCGGATGGCAGGCTTGTGGGAATCAACACCTTCATTCTGTCTTCATCGGGGGGCAATCAAGGGCTAGGTTTCGCGATTCCTGCCGGGGTTGTGGCGTCCGCCTATCCGCAGTTGTTGAAGTATGGCCACATTCACCAACCCATCATAGGAGCGCTGGTTCAAAGCATCACGCCGGAGTTGGCAGCAGGGCTGCACCTGGGAAGAGAATTTGGAGTGATCGTATCTGACCTTACAGCTGGTGGTCCAGCGGATACCGCAGGCCTGAAGATTCAAGACGTCATATTGAGCGTGGACAATTTCCCCGCGGGAAGCCTGCCGCTCTTTGCGCATGGGCTGAATCTGCACAAGAGTGGAGAGCATCTAAAGCTCGAGGTGCTGCGCGGGGCGGAGCGCGTACAGTTGGACGTTACATTGGGGGAGAAGGTGCACAAAGCGGACAGCCTGGTGGATCTTGTCGACCCGGTAAAGAATCTCGTAAGGCCGCTGGGCATTCTTGGAATGGAGCTGAATCTGGACCTGGCGCAATCGTTGCCGGATCTGCGCATTCCCACGGGGGTCATCGTCGCTGCGCGAACTCTAGGGTCGCGGACGGGAGAGGTTCCATTGCAAACGGGAGACGTGATCCACGGCATGAATGGAACGACGATTACGACATTGCAGGGATTGCGCGAAGAATTGGCAAAGGAAAAGCCGGGAGACGCAGTGGCTTTGCAGGTCGAGCGGAATGGACAGCTGATCTATGTCGCGTTCATGCGCTAGCCGTATTCCGCGGTAATGCGCCGGCCTCGGAAGGCGGCCGCTGCAAAAAGCGGCCCGAAAATGGGGCGGTGAAATTCTAGAGCTTCAGGGTTTTGAGGTAATCGCGAAAGGCGGGGCCGAATTCTTCGTTGAGCAGGGCGAGCTCGACGGTGGCTTTCAAGAAGCCGAGCTTATCGCCCGCATCGTAGGAAATTCCGTCATAAATGTAAGCCCACAAGCCTTGCTCTTTGGCAAGGAGGCGCAAACCGTCGGTGAGCTGGATTTCGCCGCCTGCGCCCGGCTTGGTGCGTTCGAGGCACTCGAAGATGGCGGGCGGAAGGACGTAACGTCCGGTGATGGAAAGGTTGGACGGCGCGGTTCCGGGCTTGGGCTTTTCAATGAGGTCGCGGATGCGCAGGAGGCGTTCAGAGAAGGGGGCGATGGGCGCGGGTTCGCCGTCAACGATGCCGTAAAGATGGGTTTTTTCGTGCGGCACTTCTTCGACAGCGATGGCGCCGGTGCCGGTGGCTTCGTAGACGTCAATGAGCTGCTTTGTGGCGGGATTTTTGCCGGGGATAAGGACATCGCCGAGAAGCACGGCGAAAGGCTCATCGCCAACAAGATCCTTGGCTACCAGCACGGCGTGGCCGAGGCCGAGCGGCTCTTTCTGGCGGGTATAGCTGACCTGAACCATGTTGGAGATTCGGCGGACGAGTTCGGCTTGCTCGTGCTTGCCCTTTTGTTCAAGAAATTGTTCGAGTACGGGCGCGCTATCGAAGTGATCTTCGATGGAGTTTTTGCCTTTGCCTGTGACGATGATGATGTGCTCGATTCCGGAAGCGACGCACTCTTCGGCGACGTACTGAATCTGCGGCTTGTCCACGACAGTGAGCATTTCCTTGGGCTGAGCTTTTGTGGCGGGAAGGAAACGTGTGCCGAGGCCAGCCGCGGGCAAAACGGCTTTGCGAACTTTCTGGTGGCGGGCAGGGATTGCCTGAAACTGCTTCGAGTCTTCGGTCATGGGGAATTTGAAATAGGCGCTCTGAAATTTGGATTGAGATACACGTTCACAGTAGCCGTGGGCCGGGAGGATTGTCAATCACACGGGGACGGATATGTGCACATGGGTCACAGGTACGGGCGAACTGGATTGAGCTGAAGGAAAGATTCAAATTTGTTTGTAAACGGGGATGAGGAAATAGGCGATATAACTGACGGCCTGCGATTTGCCGCGGGCTTCGATTTCCCAATAGGTGGGAGGATTGCAGCAGAGCGTAGTGGTGGTTTTGTCCGCGGGCAACGGAAACTCGATGGGGATGTCGCCGCCCGCGAGACCTGTGATTTGATCGCGGGAGAGGGAGTGGGCGTCTTTGTAGAGTTCGTAGCAGACCACTTTGGTTTCGCGATTATTGCCGAAACCTGAAGTGACATACTTTTCCTGGATGCAACGCAGGATGAAAGTAAGTTCGTCAAGATCACTCACGTGTTGCGGGGCGCGCAAACGGGCGCGGAATGTGCCCCCGAGGAAATAAGGAAACTGGTCGTAGTTCATGAAGCTGTTGCCATAACGAAGCAGGTCCGCGAGCATCTTCACCCAGCGATACCAGAAGATCAGGCCGAGAAGGGCAAACAACGTGGCAAAAACGAGGAATACGCGGCCCATACCGCGCCCGTTCAGACCAACCCAGAAGAAGGGAACAAGGAACCCCGACCAAAGAAGCGCGGCGACGAGACGGCTGAGCATGGCGCGGAAGGCGGAAAACGCGAAGCCCTCTCTGTGCCAGTGGTAATCGGCGAGCCAGGGTTGCTTGGGATATTGCGCCACTTCGCGATCGTGGACAACCTGACGAACGATGCCGCGAATGCCGTGAATGACCAGGTATAAGCCGGCGAGGCCGAAGAATGCGCCGATCAGGCCAAGCATCCAAGTAGACTGGTGCTTACCATGCATAGGCACGAAACCGAAAGCGACGGCTTCGATGAAGAGGCCGGGGAGCAGGAACGGGAGGCCGATGAGGACGGATTTCCAGCCGTCGATGGGAGTGGAACTTTGCGTAGGGTGATCGAGGAGCACGGGAGGGAGACCGGGGCCGCCACCGAAGAAGGTGTTGGTGCTCGTCCCGTTGATGGTGACGGTGATGGGCATTGGCCCTCCTTGTGCGATAGGTCCTACTGTGGAGGGGGCGGGTGCGTGGCGCAATAGGACTGCGCGAAAGAGGAAATAGCGGGAGGAGGACAAGGCCGTATTAGGGCGCAATCAAGGGATGGAGCGCGTTTGTTGATTGTTTGCCGTGATCCCTCCACTGCGCGGCCGACGCGCCAGAAGGCGGCGCGTAGAAAAAATCGGGCCGCTCCGGTCGGGATGACAATTCACGGATACGCGCGGGCGGTCAGGAAGGACTATGTCATGCCCCTCTTGTCATCCCGAGCGAAGGCCCGGCTGCTCTTGCTGGGCCTGAGTCGAAGGATCGGAAGGACAGTCTGCTGTATTGACGTGTGCTAGCATGGAATTCTGAGTGAGGACATGACGGAAAACACGCCGAGGGGGATACGAATTCTGGGGATTGAGTCGTCGTGCGACGAGACGGCGGCGGCGGTGGTGCTGGATGGGCGGAAGATTCTGTCGAGCGTGGTGGCTTCGCAGATTGATATTCACCGGAAATATGGCGGCGTGGTGCCGGAGCTGGCTTCGCGGGAACACTTGCGGCAGATTGTGCCAGTGGTGCGCGAAGCGTTGGGACAAGCCGGGCTGCGGTTCGACGAGTTGGATGCGATTGGCGTAACGCAGGGGCCGGGGCTGGTGGGGTCTTTACTGGTGGGGATTACCTATGGGAAGACGCTGGCGATGGCGCTGGGAAAGCCGCTGGTGGCAGTGAACCATTTGGAGGGGCACGTCCACGCGGCGTTTCTGGAGGCGTTCCAGCACGGAAGAGCGCCGCGATTGCCGGCAGTGTGCTTGATCGTTTCGGGCGGGCACACGGTGTTGTATGAAGTAAAAGACGGCGGGGCCACTGGCGATGGCCGTGCCTTCACGTATCGCAAGCTGGGACAAACGCGCGACGACGCGGCGGGGGAGGCGTACGACAAGGTAGCCAAGCTGCTTGGGCTGGGATATCCCGGTGGACCGATTCTGGACAAGTTGGCGGCTGCCGCGACTGAGAGGAATATAAAGGCCCCAGTGAAGTTTGGGCCGACTAAGACGCGCGGGAATGCGCTGGACTTCAGCTTCAGCGGGCTGAAGACTGCGGTGCTTTACCATCTGCGTGAACATCCCGAGTACAACGAGGAAATACGAAAACGGGAAGAGACCGTGGCGGCGGGGAAGCGCGGGTTTGCGGAGTTGCTAGCCATGTGCAGTGCGGAGACGCTGGGGCTGGTGCGGGAATTTCAGAATGCGGTGGTGCGCGACCTGGTGGAACGCACGATGCTGGCGGCGGAAGAGTGCGAGGTGGGAGCGCTGCTGGTGTCGGGTGGAGTGGCGGCGAACAGCCAGTTACGGGCGGCGTTTGCAGAGCGCGCGAAGGCGAAGGGGCTCGAGGTGTTTTTTCCGGATCGAGAGTTGTCCACGGACAATGCGGCGATGATTGCGGCGGCGGCGTACGGGGATTTCGTGAGGGGGAGAGTGGCGGACAGTTCGCTGAATGCTAAGGCTAGTTTGCCGTTGGCGTGAGTGGAAAAAGACTTACACAGAGGCCGCAGAGAGCGCAGAGTTCACAGAGAAGAGAAGAAGTAAAAGAGTTAAAGAGTGTAAGAGCGGACGGCTTGTCGTGATGTTGGGTACGGGTAGCGAATAAAAAAGGCCCCGAGGGTTAGTCGGGGCCGGATCAGTGCGGAGGCCAGGAGACTATTCGAATTTTTCCTGCATCTGGGGAAATTGCAATTTGGCTTTGGCGAGCGACTTCACGACGAGGCCCTCGGCATTTTCAGCAGTCAGGTTGCGCGCCGTGGCCATTTCACTGACCAGGAGGTACTTGGCGCGTTCGAGCATTTTCTTTTCGCGGAAGGACAACGGTTTGCTGCGGCTGAGGGAAACGAGGCTCTTGAGAACCACGGCCACTTCCAGAAGAGAACCCGTGCGCATGCGCTCGGAGTTTTCCTTGAAACGATGCTTCCAATCGTGATGGGAATTCAGCTTGCCCTTTTCGAGGAACCCCAGGACTTTGGTTGTGTCATTGGAGCGAATGACGGAACGAAGTCCTACCGCCAACGCATTCGATTGAGGAACCATGACTCGCAAACCGCTGGAAATCACGCGAATCATGAAGTAACGTTCGGTCCTGCCGTTCAAAACACCGTAACTGATCTGCTCAACAACTCCAACGCCGTGGTTCGGATAAACGACCTTGTCGCCAATCTTATAATCCATAGCTTAGGTTGTCCCCCTCGGAGCTAAGAACAGTGTAGGGAAATGTAGCGGAAGAGTCAAGATATACCCTCTGGAATCAGGAAGATAGCGGAAGTAACGTTTCGATATGGCACGCGAATTGCTCGGCTTTGTGACGTCATAACCCAAAATTATGCAGTTGGCAACTCTCCGCTTGTTGCTCAGTCAACAGGGTTTATGCCTGTTTGCGCTTGAACGAATCGATTTAGCGGAGAAGCTCCGCCGAAAGGCCGGGCTTAGGTTACACTGCCGAAGTGATTACGCTGGCAATAGATACGAGCGAGATAAGAGGAAGCGTGGCCGTCCGAAAGGATGGGCAGTTGGTGGGAATGCGACGGCATAAGTCGAACGAGGACTACTCGTCGTGGCTACTTCCGGCGGTTGGAGAGTGTTTGACCGAAGCAGGGATTCGGATGGAGGAGGTTGAGCTGCTGGGAGTGTCCACTGGGCCGGGGTCGTTCACTGGCGTGAGGGTGGGGCTGACGACGGTGAAGGCTTGGGCGGAAGTCTATGGGGAAAAGTTAGTTGGCGTATCGCGGTTGGAGGCGATCGCAGGCTGCGCGAATACCAAAGCGCCCTGGGTTGCTGCATGTTATGACGCCCAGCGGGGCCAGATGTTTGCGGCGCTCTACCGACAGAAGGAAGGCGCATGGGAACGTGTTGATGACGAGATGGTGATCGAGGCGAGCAATTTCCTGGAGGTGGCGCAAGAGTTGGCGAAGGACGAGCGGATTGACTGGGTATCGTTGGATCCCGAACTGATCACCGGATTGGCAGGCTGGAAAGAACGCGAAGTTGCTGGGGATACGATGCAGCAGGTGGAAGGAAACTTGGCGGACAAGATTGGGGAGATTGCCGAGGAGCGCGCCAGCAAACAGGAATTCACGGACCCGCTGGAGTTGGATGCCAACTACGTGAGGCGCTCGGATGCGGAGATTTTCTGGAAGGGTGCGGTGGGCTATGCGCGCTGAAGGCCAGCAGAGAAAAGAGGAGTTCTTGGTGCGGGAATTCCGCGCCGAAGACGCAGCGCAAGCCAGCGATATTTTATTGGCAGCAAAAGAGGCGGCAAGCTGGTCCAGCCAGGGTCTCTTGGATTTCATGACACTGCCGGGAGCGGTTGCGCTGGTCAGCGAGCGCGGCGGAAAGCCAACTGGGTTCATTTTGGGGAGAATGACACTAGACGAGGCAGAAGTACTGAACCTGGCGGTGCGTTCGGATTACCGAAGGCAGGGGGAGGGGCGGGCTCTCCTGAAGGAATTGCTGTGGCGCTTCGCGGAATCGGGCGTAAGTCGTGTCTTTTTAGAGGTTCGCGAGTCCAATTGTGGTGCTATGGCGTTCTACGAAAGGGGGGGATTCCACCGGATGGGGAGGCGTGAGGGCTATTACCAGGACCCGCGAGAAGCAGCAGTGGTGTACGAAAAAACGAAGATTCCACAGGGATAGTACCTAAAAACTCTTGACGTGGAGTTTCTTGGTGCTAGTCTGCGCTCATGTAGTATTCACACTGCATTCATGAGGAGGAACGCATGGCAAGTGCGCAGCGGAACCCTCGGGACGTAATAGTCGAGACAGACGCCGAATACCAGCGTCTGTGCGAGCAGCACCAGAAGTACGAAGTAGAACTCCAGAATCTCTCCCGATCGCCCTACCACAGTTCCGAAGACCTGATAGAAGAAATCCGATTGAAAAAGTTAAAACTTCACGTCAGAGACGAGATGGAACTTCTCGCCTCGCGCATCCACAACGCGCACTCGCGACATTCGCAGTAACCTCCCGGCATTCGCGCCCAATTTAGCCCGCGTTCTAGAGTAAAATGGCCACAGTCCTCCCGCAGCCGCGAGGCGCGACGGAGCCAGGAAGACTATGGTCAAAGAAGGATATGCATTTGGCTTTCCGCCGCTGGTGGCGGGGTTGGCGGCGCTTCTGTTTCAGACACCATGGACGATGGCGTTGGGGATCGTGTTCGTGGGGCTGGGGCTCTTTGTGTTTTATTTTTTCCGGGACCCGGAACGCTCCATTCCCGCAGGTGTCGGTGAGGTCGTGTCGCCAGCAGACGGGCGCGTGGTAGTGGTGAAAGAGGAAACGAATGCCGGGCGGCCGGGGAAGCGCATGAGTATTTTCCTGGCCATCTGGAACGTGCATGTGAACCGTGCTCCGGCAGCGGGAACGATCACAAAACTGGAATACAAACCGGGGAAATTCCTGGCGGCGTGGGCGGAAAAGGCTTCACTGGAAAACGAGCAGAATGTGTTCACGCTGGCAAGCGAGCACGGCGAGATCGTGTTCAAGCAGATTGCCGGATGGGTGGCGCGGCGTGTGGTCTCCTGGAAAAAGCAAGGAGACGCGGTAGCGCGGGGCGAACGCATCGGGCTGGTGCGCTTCGGCTCGCGCGTGGACCTTTGGCTGCCGGAAAACGCGGAAATCACGGTAAAAGTGGGAGAGAGCGTGAAAGGCGGATCGACGGTCGTGGCGCGCATGCTGGCTGGCGCGCCCGTCCGGCCGCTTGCGCCGGACAAGTCACAAAGCGCCAGGCAAAAATTGACGGAATAGGGTTGTTTGGCGTAGTACTCTGTTCCAGGATGAGTTCATCGCGATGAACGAATACGAACAGCACGAAATCCCATTTCACGAGCGGCGCTACCGCCGCAACCCACACTTGCGCCGGGGCATCTTCCTGCTGCCGAGCCTGTTCACGGTAGCGAATCTGATGTGCGGATACTATGCGTCCATTGCGGCGCTGGTCGGCGGCACGGAAAACTACGATCACGCGGCGAAGGCCATTGGCATTGCCATCGTATTCGACGCGCTGGATGGGCGCGTGGCGCGGCTGACCGGCACCAATACGGAATTCGGCGTGCAGTTTGATTCCATCGCGGACGTGGTGAGTTTCGGAATTGCTCCGGCAATCCTGGCATACGCGTGGGGCTATCGCAACGTGAGCGGGCAGGGCAGCGAAGCGTTCCTGGGACACTTCGCGTGGCTCTGCTGTCTGGCCTTTCTGATTTGTTCGGCATGGAGGTTGGCGCGATTCAACGTGCAGGGCATGGCTCCGGGGGGATCGAAGAATTTTGTGGGTATGCCGACGCCTGCGGCTGCCGGCGTGGTGGCGGCGATTATACACGCGCGGCACTGGAGCGGCCCGATCACAACGGAGAACTGGGCTTATTTGTGGTTCGTGGTACTGCCATTGCTGGGCGTGCTGATGACCAGCACGGTGCGGTACTACAGCTTCAAAGATATACCTTGGTCGAGGAAGCAGCCTTCGGTGACGATCGTCATGATCTGCCTGCTGGCGGGAGTGATCTGGCGGTATTCGGAGTATGCGCTGGTGATCATTGCGGTCAGCTACGCCGTCATCGGAATAGTGCTTCATGTGGTGCGCATGCTGCGGCACCGATTAGTCACCAGGACTGCTTGATCCATGTCCGAGGAACGGAACTCCCAACGCATCGTCATTGCCGGAGCGTCATCGCTGCTGGGCGGCGAGCTGAAATCTTTGTTGGAGGAGAGCCGCTTTGCGGGCTGGGACTTGCGTCTTGTAGATGAAGAGCGTGCCGCAGGGCTCTTGACGGAGGCAGCGGGCGAACCGACCGTGATCCAGCACCTGGACGAGGATACGTTTCGTGGGGCGCGCTTCGCGTTTCTGACGGGTTCAGGTGCGTTTGGGAAACTTTGTTTGGGGCCGGCGCGGCAAGCCGGAGCGACGATTATCGATTTTTCGCATGCCACCATGTCTGACCCTGATGTCACACCATGGTTTCCGAAAATTGAAGCATTGACGGGCCGCAGCGTGGCACGTGGCGCGCGGACGTTCAGCGTGTTTTCGGCGGGCGGCATGGCTGTAACGAGCCTGGCGCTGGCTTTGCGGCGGCACGGCTTGCAAAGGTTGGTGGCCACGTTGTATTCGCCGGTATCGGAAGCGGGGAGAGAAGGAATCGAGGAGTTGGAGACACAAACGTCGCAATTGCTGACGTTCCAAGCCGTGGGGCATCGCGTTTTCGGCACACAAACCGCGTTTAATATGTTGCCGCGCTATGGAGAAGAAAGCCGGGAAGATTTGCGCGCTCGGCTGCTGGAAATGCGTGCGGAAGTTTCGGCGGCAATGAGCGACGCGGCAGAGGACGCGAAAATTTCAATGAACCTGATCCATGCGCCGGTATTTTACGGGGCGGCACTCAGCGCTTGCGCGGATCTTGCGCCCACCGTGGGACGCGAGGAACTTGTGGTGAGTTGCCAGGGCGCCGGGTTTGTGGTGCAGGCAAGCGGGGAACCGGCGCCAAGCAACGTGAGCGTGGCCGGGGAAACGAGCCTGTACCTTGCCGCGCCCGTGGAGGATGCATCGCGCGAGGGGAGCTGGTGGTTCTGGGGAGCGTGCGACAATTTGCGCGTGCCGGCGTGGAGCGGCTTGAAACTAGCAGAGTGGTTGACGACATGAAGCGGCGTATAAGTAACGTCTTGGTTTTGGGCATGACAGCGATCTTGTGCGGCTGCGGGTATCACATCGCGGGTCACAGCAATGCTCTGCCGAAGACCATCCACGTGATTGCGGTCCCGGCGATGGAAAACAAGACTACGAGTTACCGCCTTGAGCAGAAGCTCACGGCGGCGACGATTCATGAATTCCTGGCGAAGACACCCTACCATGTGGTCTCCGACCCGGATGCGGGAGACGCCGTATTGCGCGGGAAGGTGGTCAGCGTAGAGGTGACACCGCTGGTGTTCCAGACAACGACTACTCCGGCGACGTCCGTGGCGCCCGCGACATCAGTGGCGCAGGCCACGGTCATGCTTGTGACGATGAAATGCGAAGTGACACTGACGGAGCGGGGAACGGAGAAAGTGCTGTATCACACGGATAACTTTGTGTTTCGCAATGAATATCAACTGGCGGCGTCACAGGCGTCGCCAAACGGGACGTCGGTAAATCCTTCGGCGGCGAGCGTGGAGAGCTATTTCCAGGAGGGCGACCCGGCAGTGGACCGCATGGCGCGGGATTTTGCGCAGAAACTTGTGGCGGCGGTGACGGAGAATTATTGATGGCGCGAACGTCAGCGGCAGAACTGCTGGAGCGGCTGGGAAAAGGCAAAGCGGTGGCTGCACTTCTGCTGCTTGGGGATGAGCCTTATTTGCGGGATCGCTGCCGCGCGGAATTAATCGAGAAATATGTGCCGGAAGCGGCTCGGACCTGGGCGGTGTCGCGATTTTCCGCGCAGCGAGGCGAAACACAGGCTGCGATGGACCAGGCGCAGACGCTGCCAATGCTTTCACCGCAGCAGGTGGTTTTCCTGGAAGACGCGGAGGCCATTGAAAAGCTGGGAGAGAAAAACCGCGAAGACACGGTGGAAGCGATGGAAGTGTATCTGGAGAACCCCGCGCCGTTCACCGTGCTGGTGGTCGAGGCTGTGGGGCTGGACCAGCGGATGAAACTGGCGAAATTGCTGGCGGAGAAGGCGCTGGTGGTGGATGTAGGTGCGAGTGAAGATACGGATGAGCGAGTTGCGGCTGCGATTGTCCTGGCGAAGACGCTGGCGAAGCAGCAGGGCATCGAGTTCGAGGAGGGCGCGGCGGAGGATCTTGCGGAGTTTGTGAGCGGCGACCTGATGCGGCTGAAGACGGAAGTGGAAAAGCTGGCGACGTACGCGGCGGAGCGGAAACGGGTGCGGCGCGAGGATGTGGCGGGGCTAGTCATTTCAGAGAAAACCACGACGGTGTGGGAGTTGGCGGATTTGCTGGCCACGCGACAGCCGAAAAAGGCGCTGGAGTTTCTGGAACGATTGCTGCGCGAGGGCGAAGAGCCGCCGATGATGGTGGGGGCAATGGCGTGGATGTACCGCAAGCTGATGGAAGCAAGCGAACTGCGCGGCGTGACAAACGGATTTCAGGCGGCGCGTGCGTTGGGAATGCGACCGGAGCAGGCGCAAATTGCTTTGGACAGCGCACGGAAAATTTCACGAGAGCGGTTGCTGGATGGGCTGAAGGCGCTGCGAGAGGCAGACGACCGGCTGAAGGGCGGCGCGGGGGATAAACGGTTTGTGATGGAGATGCTGGTGTGGGAGTTGAGTGGAGGCGGGGCGAGGGCACAGTCAGCGTGAGGCAGAAGAGAAGAAGTGTAAGAGTATAGGAGTGTGGCGTGCTCGTGGTGGTTGGGAGGGTGTCGCGATCCCTCCACTGCGCGGCCCGACGCGCCACAAATCGGCGCGGAAGAGAAAATCGGGCCGCTCCGGTCGGGATGACAGTCCATGACCGCGCCACCCAAATGTGTCATCCCGAGCGCAGGCCCGGCGGTTTTTGCCGGGCCGGAGTCGAGGGATCGTGGCAAAGCGTGTATTTATTTAGCGCCAACCGCGAACTAGTTCAAACATACATCAGCCAGTTGTGGGGGTCGGGCTCGCGGCCGGTTTGGATGGCTACTAATTTGGTGCGGAGGCGCGCGGCCACGGAACCTGGTGCGCCGGTGGGGATTGTAAGATCGTGGCCTTGATAGCCGATGCAGGCGATGGGCGCGATGATGGCGGCGGTGCCGATGCCGAAGGCTTCCTGCAACGTGCCAGCCGCGTGGGCCGCGGCGAGTTCGTCAACCGTGAGGGCGCGTTCCTCCGCGGGAAAGTTCAAATCATGCAAAAGAGTGAGCACGGAATCGCGCGTGACGCCGGGAAGAATCGTGCCGGATAGCGGCGGCGTGATGGCCACTCCATTGATGACGAACATGATGTTCATCACACCAGACTCTTCGATATAGCGGCGTTCCTTGCCATCCAGCCACATCACATTGTGATAGCCCTTGGCCTGCGCGAGCTTTGCGGCGAGGAGTCCACCGGCATAGTTGCCCGCGGATTTGGCGGCCCCGGTGCCACCGGGAAAAGCGCGCACATAGGTTTCCTCGGCGAGCAGGCGAATGGGTTGCGAAAAATACGGGCCGCCGGGTGAAGTGAAAATGACGAAGCAGTAGCGATTGGCGGCGTGCACCATCAGGCTGTCGTCCGTGCCAAAGTAGACGGGGCGGATATAAAGCGAGCCGCCTTCGCGATGCGGAACCCAATCGCGATCCGTGCGGATGAGTTCGACGAGGCCTTCGCGGAAGATGGACTCCGGAAGATCGGGCATGGCCAGGCGCTCGGCGGTGCGATTCAAGCGCGCGTGATTGGCCATAGGGCGAAAGATGGCGACGCGGCCGTCGGCGGTGTGATGAGCCTTGAAGCCCTCGAAGAGCGCCTGGCCGTAGTGGAAGGCGGTGAGGGCCGGAGAAAAGGACATCGGGCCGAAGGGCACAATGCGGGGGTTGTGCCACTGGCCGTCGGAATAGTCGGCGACGAACATATGGTCGCTGTAGTTGGTGCCGAAGGGCGAGGTTTCACGAAGTTCTTCGGTGAGGCGGGATTGGGTGGTGCGCGTGATGGAGATGGCGGTGGTCATGGTGGAAACGAATGTACGTGAGAGGAAGAGCGGAGGGTAGATGCAAATTGGCAGGGTGGAGACAGCGGTTAGGGTTATGCAGCGATCGCTCCAGTCGGCATGACATCGCGTGTTATGGTGCGATGCGGAGTGCCAGGAAGATTGCAGGGTGACGCAACGTCGTAGTAGGGGTGGGCGCGCAAGCCCTAAGTGTCATCCCGAGCGGAGGGCCGGCGGTTTTTGCCGGACCGGAGTCGAGGGATCGAGGCACGACGTGTTTTTCTTGGAGGTTTGTCTAGTGGAGGCGCGCTTGCCGTTTGTGACGCGGGGAAACTTAAGACTGAGGTCGCGAAATATAGACATGGTAAACAGCCATGGTTGGTTAATATGGCAGGGTGGGACTCAAAGTGGAAGCGGTGCCAGGACCCCTCCACTGCGCGGCCCGACGCGCCAAAACCCGGCGCGCAGGAAAAAAGGTCGGGCCGCTCCGGTCGGGATGACATTCCGGCGATAAGTGGTGTGAAATAGAACAGACACCAGTACCCATGACGGGTGACTGGAGAATGATGGAATTGGATCCGTGCGTGGCGGCAGGTTACTTGGCGGCTTTGGCTTTGACCTGGTTGAAGGCCAGGGTGAGGCGGGACTTGTAACGGTTGGCGGTGTTTTCGTGGAGCACGCCCTTGCTGATGGCCTGATCGATTGCGGAAACCGTGGGCTGCAAAAGGTTCGCGGCGGCGGTGGCGTCGCCCGCGGTAATGGCAATGCGCAGGCGCTTCATCATGGTGCGGACGCGGGTGCGGTTGTTGCGGTTCACTTCGGCGCGTTGATTAGATTGTGCCGCGCGCTTTAAAACGGACTTCTTCTTCTTTTTAACTTTGGTAGGCTGACCTTGGGCCATCTATCGCTCCTTGTGCGTTATGCTCAAACTTCTAGTGTGAATCGAGACGAATGCCTTTGTCAAACGAACCCAAACCTCTTTCGCAGGTATCGCGGCCACTCACTTCGATGCGCACCGGCGCCATTCCGGCTGTAACGGCGCAGACTACCGCATCGGCGGCGCAGCGGGAAAAGCTGTGCCTGCTGATCAATTCGCGCAACCCCATCATCACGGTGGAAACGAGCGAGGAGCAGCGCTTCCTGGAACTGCTGAACGCGGTGGCGCAGGAACTCACCGTGCCGTTGTACATATGGAGCGTGACGGAAGGGCTGGGGAAGGCCGGGGGCGCGGCGCTTTACAATTCCGACCAGCCGGAACAGGCACTGGCAAACATCGCCACGATCCAGGGTGACGCGATTTTTCTGCTGAAGGATTTTGCGCGCTATTGCGACAATGACCGCATCAGCCGCAGGCTGCGCGATCTGGCGGACGGATTCCGCACGGCGCGCCGGTGCATGGTGTTGCTGGCGGCTTCGATTCAGTTGCCGGCGGAAGTGGAGGCGGATGCCGCGCCGTTCCGGTTGGGCTTGCCGGGGACGGAGGAATTGTTGGCAGGCGTCAGATTTGTGCTTGCGGACGTGACACGCGAGCATCCCATGCCGGTGGCACTCGATGTGGTGGGAATGGGGCAACTGGCAAGAAACCTGGCCGGCTTAACGGTGGAAGAAGCGCAGCACGTTTTGCGGAAGTGCATTCTGGAACGCGGCAGAGTGGACGCGGGGTTACTGGATGAGGTGCTGGAGGCGAAGCGCGAGGCTTTGCACACGGAGGGGCTGCTGGAAACAGTGAAGCGCGATGCTTCGTTCAACGATGTGGCGGGATTGCAGCATCTTCGCGAGTGGATTGGCAAGCGTAAGAGCGCCATGACGCCGGAAGGGCAACGCTTTGGACTGGAGCCGCCGAAGGGCGTGCTGATCACGGGCGTGCAAGGGTGCGGTAAGAGCCTGGCAGCACGAGCGGTGGCGGGAGAGTGGGGCTACGAACTGGCGCGGCTGGATGCCGGGGCACTGTACGACAAGTTTGTGGGAGAGAGTGAAAAGCATTTGAAGAAAGCGCTGGAGTTGGCGCAGAAGCTTTCGCCAGTGGTGCTGTGGATTGATGAGATTGAGAAGGCGTTCGCATCCGCGGGGTCGAGCGGGGATGCGGACGCGGGGCTGTCGCAGCGATTGTTGGCCACTTTACTGACTTGGATGCAAGATCGCGAGGGCGGTGTATTTCTGGCGGCGACTTCCAACAACATTACAATTTTGCCGCCGGAAATGCTGCGCAAAGGGCGCTTCGACGAGATATTTTTTGTGGATTTGCCGAATGCGGCGGTGCGAGCGGTGCTGTTCAGCCTGCATTTGAAGAAGCGCGGGCGCGATGCGGCGGGCTTTGATGTGAACAAGCTGGCAGCGGCGACGGAGGGATTCTCGGGGGCGGAAATTGAGCAGGCCATCGTGGCGGGATTGTATACGGCGTTTAACCGGAAGCAGCAGCTCTCGACTGACGTGCTGCTCGAAGAAGTTCACGGGACACAGCCTCTCAGCGTGACTCGGGCGGAGGAGATTACGGCCATTCGGGAATGGGCGAAGAGCCGGGCGGTGGCGGCGGATTGAGGCCAAAAAAAGAGAAAAGACTTACACAGAGGCCGCAGAGAACACAGAGTTCGCAGAGAAGAGCGGAGAAGCGAAACTCGAAAATCGAAGTTCGAAAAACGTGGGCGATCCCAAGAATCGGCGATTGTGGCGAGATGGGGTGCAGCGATGCTGCACCCCTACTGGATTGGGCGGAGCGAGAGAGTTGGGCTACTTGTGCGCGTCAAAGAAGAGCGGGAAGTCGAAGACGAGGTCGCCAACAGGCACGCGTAAGGAAAGTTCGCGGGCGCCTGGGTCGCGGGCAAACCAGATGATGCCTGCGGCTTTCTGTTGAGGTGGCAATGAGCCGGCCTTCAGGGCAAGAGTGCGTGGATCAGCGGTATCCTCGCGCCATGCGGAGTTCTTTGCTGAAGCTGGGGTGAAGTGTTGGGCCAAATAATCAGGCGCGGTGCTGGGGCGAAAGACCAGCGTTTGCGTGGTCGCCGACACGTTGCTGCGCATCGCCACGGCACTGGGTGAAGGCTCAGCCGTGGCGATCGTCCAGAGCGCTTGATGATTCACGGCGTGGGCAATTTTCGTTGGATTTTGCGAGGGCAGAAGGCGCAAGCTGGGCTGCAATTCATCCAGGGTAATCAGCGAGGGCATTACCTCCAATTTCGCGGCACCCTGGTTGGAAACGGCGATGGAGGCGCGCAGCTTCCAACCGGTGTCCTGCAGAGAAACCTGAACGGTGACGCCGTTGGCAGTGAGCGATTCCACAAGACGGCCCTCGCTTAGGAATTCATCGCAACCCGGCGCCCCTGCGCGCCAACGAGCCACGCCATTCACCGCCGTGGCGGCGCCGGGCTGGACCGGCGCGGCGGATCTTGCAGGGTCGCTTCCCATGTATAGAAACATGTAGGCCACGTAACCTTGCTTGCCGTCGCCGGAGCGCACGAGCACCGTATAGCCCTCGTTATCGGAAAGGACCGCGACCTCGCTACCGCATTGCAGCGTGGCCACGACTTGAAACGGAAGCGCCTGCTCCGCATCCGAAGTCATGGGTACGCCGTTGACTCCGGGGCAGCTAATCAGCGCGTGCGCCTGCGGGGCGACACCGGCCCCATTGCCGGATTCATTCGCAGCCATTGCCGGGAGACTCAGCAGCACCACCGCCGAGCCGAGCAAGATATGTTTTGCGGAAACGAACATGGCCTTGACCCTCCCTCATGAATTGCCCACCCAAGTTTTTCACGTTGCAAGATGAGTTTTGTCTTAGGAACGGTTTGCGTCCATAGCTCTGGCGTACCAGAGGACAGGTAATCAGGTCGCAACTGTACCCGGCGCGAGAATTGAGGGGGAAAGGACAGGTAGATCTGAGGAAATGGAAAATTGAAAACTGAAAATAGAAATTCCAAAAGCGGAAACCGCCAGAAGAAATACCCAAGAGAAAAACCGCAGGACTCGCGGACTCTCCCTGCGCTACAGACACGTCAGAGGCGCCCGCTTCAGAAGTCGGCCGCTACGAAGGCCCCGGACTGCGATTGTTACACGGGTGTAACTTGACCCGGGGACGGGGGTGGGTTAGGTTGAAGGGAGTTTCTCCGTGTTCGGGCTGCGTGGCAGCCGAAACTTTACAGGGGGACTCTCATCGGGCACCCGTTTCGTACGGCAGAGCAACCTTCCAAGTGGATGAGACGCACCATACACATTACCGGGAAAATTGAACCCTTCTTTGGAACTTTGGACGAGAATATCCGTCTGTTGGAGGATTCGCTGCAGGTGCGCACGCATCTGCACGACACGCGCATCACCGTGGAAGGCGAACAGGAATGCGTGGACCAGGCGGTGCGCATCGTGGAGGAGTACAACCACTTAACGCGGCACGGGCGGGTGCTTTCGAGCGCCGAAGTGAAATCGCTGATGCGCGTGGCCACGGAAGAGCCGAATGAATCGCCGCGCGGGATGTTTGAGCATGGGCGGACGCGGTCGTTCGGGAAAAAGACGGTGACACCGAAAACCGCCGGCCAGAAGCGCTACATGGAAGAGATTGAATCCCACGACATGACGTTCGGGATCGGCCCGGGCGGCACGGGGAAAACGTACCTGGCGGTGGCGATGGCGGTGAGCGCGCTGCTGACGAAGCAGGTGAACCGGATTATCCTGGCGCGGCCCGCAGTGGAAGCGGGTGAACGGTTGGGCTTCCTGCCGGGCACGCTGCAGCAGAAAATCGACCCGTACATGCGGCCGCTGTATGACGCGCTGTACGACATGCTAGATGCGGACAAACTCGAACGGTTTCTGGAGAAGGGCATCATTGAGGTGGCGCCGCTGGCGTTTATGCGCGGGCGTACGCTGAACGATTCCTTCGTGATTTTGGACGAAGCGCAAAACACGACGAGCGAGCAGATGAAAATGTTCCTGACGCGTCTGGGATTTAACTCCAAGGCCGTCATCACCGGGGACGTCACGCAAATTGATTTGCCGGCAGGGAAGAAATCCGGGCTGGTGGAAGCAATGGAGATCTGCGGGCGCATTCCGGGGATCAGCGTGGTGCAGTTTAGTGAGAAGGATGTTGTGCGGCACAACCTGGTGCAGCAGATCATCCGGGCATACGAGGAATTTGACGGCTCCCACCCGCAGCGCGCGGGGAACGGGAAGGCCGCAATTTCGGCCAAGGATCCAGATAAAGACCGGGCAAGCTGATAGCTGAGTGGAATGATGCTGAAATCGAAACTCGAACGACGAAGCTCGAAAAGTGGAAGTCGAGCCCGGGTGCGATGAGGTTGCCGCGATCCCTCCGCTCCGGCCGCAAAGGCAGCGGCCTCCGGTCGGGATGACAAATCAATGCCAATGCGCGCGGCAAGACTCGAAAAACGGAGGGCGGAACGCGATGTTGCGGCAGTTGAAAATCACCAGCGCGCCGTGCGTGTGCAACTGCGGCCACTTGAATTATTCCTACAACGCGTAAAAGATAAGTTGGACCTCCGGGGCGATTGCGTTGCCGTGCGCTTGATCCAGGATGGAGAAATGGCGCGGCTCAATGCAAGGTACCGTGGGAAAAGGCGCACCACGGATGTGTTATCGTTTCCGGCAGAGCATCAGGGCAAACCGGAGTTACGCGGGAATCCGAGGTGCAAACGACGCGGGGTGTTCTTGGGTGATATCGCAATCTCGCCGTTGGTTGCGCGAAGAAATGCGCGTTCACTCCGGCGCGGTTTAACGGATGAATTGCAGATTCTGATCCTGCATGGAGTGTTACACCTTTTGGGATACGATCACGAGGCCGATCGCGGCGAAATGGAACGAGTGGAAATGCTGCTACGGCGGCGATTGGGGATTGGCTAAAAAAGATGCTGCAGTGGGCATATGTCGGCAGCGTGCTGGTGCTGGCCCTGGGCCTGCCGATCTTTTCTTACCTGGCGCTGATTTATCGCGAACTGGGCCGGATGAGCACGGGGCGCGTCCACGAGCACCTGGAAATTTTTGAAGCGGAAATCGAGCCGAAACTGAAGATCAACCGGCGGAGCGGCGGGCGGACTTTCCGCCTCCTGGGACATTTCTGGCTGGCGTTTGTGGTGCTGGAGACCACGCGGGGTGTGGTCTATCTGGTGCCGAACCGCTGGGAGGCGGGCCTGCAGTTCCTGGTGTTCCTGTCGCTGGAAGTGGTGCTGCTGATGCACTTCATTCCGGACATGCTGCTGTACCGGACGACGGGGCGATGGCTGCTGCCGATTCTGCCGGCAATTCGCGTGGCGATGTGGCTGGTGTGGCCCGCGCGGGTGTTTCTGGAAGGCACGGAATCCCTGGCGCGAATTTCAGAACAGGAAGTGGAGCGCACCGACGAGCAACGCACGGAAGAGGGAATTGAGGCGCTGGTGGAAGTAGCGGAAGAAGAGGGCATCATCGAGCCGGAACAAGCGGATTTGATCGAGCAGGTGGTGGAGTTCAGCGACAAGCGCGTGCGCGAGGTGATGACGCCGCGTCCGGATGTGGTGGCGATGCAGGCGGACGCAACGTTGGAAGAGATGCACACGCGATACGTGGAGACGAACTTCGCGAAAATGCCGGTGTACGGAAAATCGCCGGACGACATCATTGGAGTGGTGCACGCGCAGGACCTGCTGCAGGTTGCCGACACGGATTTGCCGAAACGCAAAGTGAGGGAACTGTCGCGACCGCCGCTGTTTGTGCCGGAAACCAAGTTGGGATCGGATTTATTGCGCGAAATGAGGCAAAAGGGGCAGTCGTTGGCGGTAGTGATTGACGAGCACGGCAGTGTGGCAGGCATCGCGACGGTGGAAGATCTGGTGGAAGAAATTGTGGGCGAGAGCGGGGTGGATACGAAACAGCCCGCTCCGGACGCGGTGCGAGAGCCGGACGGCAGTTTGGTGCTGCGCGGTAGCATGACGATTCCCCACGTGGAGGAGTTGCTCGGTGTGCATTTCGGTGACGAGTCCGACGAGACGGTAACGACAATTGCGGGTCTGCTGAGTCACGTATCCGGGAAAGTGCCTGCGCCGGGGGATAAGGTGGATTTGGAGGGGTTCCGCTTTGAAGTGGTAGAAGCGAACCAGAGGAAAGTGTTGCGGCTGCGCGCGCGACATTTGCCGGCGGCGGCTTCGCCGGCGATCAACTGAGCTGTTTAGGGCAAGCGTTCACAGAGCGCGGGAAAGACCAATCGTGGAAATAAAATCAGAGAGAAGCGGAGAAGGGAAAAAACGCGCAGGGTTCGTGGCCATTGTGGGGCGGCCGAATGCAGGGAAGTCTACCCTACTGAACCGGTTTGTGGGGCAGAAAGTGGCCATTGTCACATCGAAGCCGCAGACTACGCGCAACCGCATTCAAGGGATAGTGACGCAGCCGCAGGGGCAGGTGGTGTTCATTGATACGCCGGGCGTGCATGAAGCGGATTCGGCGCTGAACCGGCAGATGATGCGGGAAGTGGCGGCGGCATTGGAAGGGATTGATGTACTGCTGCTCATGGTGGACGCCATCCATACGCTGCCGCACGAAGATACGCTGCTGCTGGAGAAGGCCAAGCGGTTTGAGGGGAAGACGATACTGGCGTTGAACAAGATCGACCGGATACCGAAACCGAGGCTGTTGCCGCTGATGGATGCGTTTGCGAAGGCATTTCCGTTCGCGGCGCTGATGCCGATTTCGGCGCTGAAGGGCGATGGCTGCGACGAGTTGCTGGAGGAAATTTTCAAGAACTTGCCGGAGGGCGAGCCGTTTTTTCCGGAGGATCAGATTACGGACCAGCCGGAACGTTTCCTGGCCAGCGAGATTATCCGCGAGAAGGCCATTGATTTGACGTACCACGAGGTGCCGCACGCGTTGGCGGTGATCGTGACCAAGTTTGAGGAGACGCCGAAGATTCTGCGGATTGAAGTGACGATGCACGTGGAGCGGGATTCACAAAAGAAAATCCTGATTGGGCATAAGGGCGAGATGCTGAAACGCATTGGGACACAGGCACGGAAAGAACTGGAGAGTTTGCTGGGGACGAAGATTTATCTGGGTTTGTTCGTGAAAGTGGTGCCGAACTGGCGAGAAAATCCGATGCAGGTGCGGGAATTGAGCTGGCACACACAGTTGGAGGGGTTGGGAGAAGGGCAGAAGAAGAAGGAAGAAAGGTAGAGAAGTTTTCCGTTTGAGGATTCGGAGAAGAGAAAGGCACAAAGAATTACGCAGAGGTCACAGAGGGCGCAGAGTTCGCAGAGAAGAGTACCCTAAGACCCAGGCACAGACTCCGTGCCTGGGGCAACCTCCGTTTAACTTTTCTGCGTGACTAGCGGGGGACTTTCTGCATGAAGGCTTTGGCTTCGGCACTTGGGAGGGCTTCAGCCGCGAATGTGAAAGTTCCTTTTTCTTTTACTTCGAGAGCGGCGCGCACAAGTGCGCCGAGGGCCGCGCGAGCAAAGCAGCCGCCCACACTGATGCGCTTCACACCGGCAGCGGCCAGTTGATCCACGGAAAAGGTTGCGCCTTGCAATCCCATGAGGACATTTACGGGCTTGGAGACGGAGGAACAGACTTCGCGGATGGCTTCGAGGCTTGGGAGTCCCGGAGCATAGAGAACATCAGCGCCCGCCTTTTCGAAGGATTGCAAGCGGCGAATGGTGTCCTCGAGATCGGGCCGGCCATGAAGGAAGTTCTCGGCTCTGGCGGTCAAGACGAAGTGACCATGGTGGGCCGCTCGAGCCGCGGCCTCGACGCGCTCAGCGGCGAGGTGAAATTCGTAAATGGGCTCATTGGGATCGCCGGTGGAGTCCTCGATGGAGCCGCCGGCCAGGCCGATTTCCGAGGCGAGGCGGATGGTGTCGGCGCAGATTTCTGGTGAGGGGCCGAAGCCATCGAGCAGATCCGCGGACACTGGCAGATCGGTGGCCTCGAGGATGGATTTGGCATTCTCCAAGACGCCATCGCGCGTCAGGCTGACTGAGGAATCATTGCGACCAACCTCAAAAGCGTAACCCGCACTTGTCGTGGCTAGTGCTTCGAAACCCAGGGCCGCCAGGATCTTTGCTGATCCCGCGTTCCACACATTCGGAATTACGAAGGCCCCGGGGCGCTCGTGGAGGGTTTTCATTTTCCTGTATTTTTCCTCGCCTGGCAGCATGATGCACCTCGGGACCGGGTATGGAATTGTGCCACAAAAAGACCGGCTCTGGAGGCAGGTGTTGGATCAGTGATTATGGCCCAAAGTTAAGCGAAGGTTGCCCCGGGCACGGAGTGTGTGCCTGGGTCTTGGGGTCTCTTTTCTTTTCTTCTCATTTCTCAACATCCATTTCGACCAAGGACGGTTCCCCTGTGAAGTAAAATGTCCAACTGCTCCACGACCAATCTCTCGGGTGCATCACCAATCCTCGAATCAGCGGATTGGCATGCATATAATTCAGTTTCTCCTTCCTCTTTTCCTCGCTGTATACGCAAAAATCGTGGAATCGTGCCTGCCAAAAAGAACGAGTGGGCTTGCCACCGCTCTCAGATTGCGAGGAAAACTGCTGCTTTGCTGCTTGCCCGCGAATCTTGCGCGACACGCGCTGCTTCAGCTTCTGCAGGGCTTCCGATGGTGTGCCGATTTTCGGTTCGCTCATCAACAGGTGCACGTGCTCGGGCATGACCACGTAGCCAAGTAAGCGGAAACCGGTTTCGGTGCGTACTCTTGCGAGTTCCTGCACAAAGATGTCACGCGCGTGAGCCGTCGTTAGTAACGGTAGACGGTGATAACAACTGAAGGTGATGAAGTGCAGATAGCCCTTGCCGTAGTGGCGTGATAGTCCTTTGGTCATTGGGAAATCCAAGACCCAGGCACATACTCCGTGCCTGGGGCAACCTTCGTGCGATTATCATATGACGTTAACTATTAGACTAGTACAATTTACTCGGGGGCGGCGATGCCCAGGGATTTCATTTTGCGGTAGAGGTGGGAGCGCTCAAGGCCTAGTGCGGAAGCGGTCTGCGTCATGTTCCAGCGGTGCTCCTGGAGTTTGCGAAGGATAAACTCGCGTTCGTAGGCGCTACGCGCTTCGTGGAGCGTGGAGTAGGGTTGCTGGGGGCTGTCAGCCACGCCGCGAAACAGTTCAGGCGGGAGGTGGTGGGGCTCGATACGCGCTTGCGGGCATACTATGACTAGGCGCTCGACCAGGTTTTTCAGTTCGCGGACATTTCCGGGCCACGGATAGCGCAGAAGGATTTCCATCGCGCCGTCGCTGAGTTCGCGGGTGCGCTTGCCATATTCCGCGCTGAATTCATTCAAGAAGAAACGCGCCAGGACCGGGATGTCTTCCTTGCGATCGCGCAAGGGCGGCACAAAAAAGGGAATGACGTTAAGGCGGTAGAAAAGATCCTGGCGGAACGCGCCGCGCGTGATTTCCTTTTCGAGGTTCTTGTTGGTGGCGGCAAGTACGCGCACGTCCACGTTCAAAGCGACATTTGCGCCGATGCGTTCGATGCGCTGTTCTTCCAGAACGCGCAGCACCTTGGATTGCGTGCGGAGGCTCATGTCGCCCACTTCATCCAGAAACAAAGTGCCGCCGTCGGCTTTCTGAAACTTGCCGATTTTGTCCTCACTGGCGCCGGTAAAACTGCCTTTGATGTGGCCGAATAGTTCAGACTCGATCAGTTCCTCTGGTATGGCGGCGCAACTGACTTCCACGAAGGGCCCGCGGTTACGAAGGCTGCCAGCATGCAGCGCGCGCGCGACCAATTCCTTGCCGGTGCCACTTTCGCCATAGATGAGGACGCGACCATTGGTGGGAGCGGTGACAGCAATTTGCTGGCGCAAGGCTTTCATGGGCACGCTCTCGCCCATCACCTGGTAGCGATGATGGAGTTCGCCGCGCAAGACCAGGTTTTCTTCCTGGAGGCTACGCTGCTGGATGGCGTTGCGCACGAGGACTGTAATTTTTTCAAGGGAGAGCGGCTTTTCGATAAAGTCGAAGGCGCCAAGCTTCGTGGCGCGCACGGCGGTCTCGATGTTGCCATGACCGGAAATCATGATAACCGCGGGAGCGTCCGGGATGTTGCGGATGCGGCTGAGAGCTTCCATGCCGTCAATGCCGGGGAGCCAGATATCGAGAAGGATGACGTGGAGATCGCCGGCGGCGACGCGATCCAGGGCTTCTTCGGCGGAGCCCACTGTTTCCACAATGTAGTGTTCGTCGCGCAAGATGGAGGCCAGCGATTCGCGGATGCCCGCCTCATCGTCCACGATCAGGATTTTGTGCGCCGTGCTCATGAATCGTTGTCCACTCCTCCACTGCGCTCTGCCGGGGCCGTGGCGGATAGTTCGGCGACGGGCAGTTCGATCAAAAAGCGCGAGCCCACCGGGCGATTATCTTCCACGCGCAACGAACCGCCGTGCTCGGAAATGATGCGGGCGGAAATGGCCAGGCCCAGCCCGGTACCGCGATCTTTCGTGGAAAAGTGCGGCAGGAAGAGTTTGTCCTTGTCCTGCGGGGAGATGCCGTGGCCTGTGTCAGACACCGCAATCTCAATGGTATCGGATTCCGGGCGCAAATGGGTGGCGACGGTGATTTCGCGGCAGGGTGAATCTTCCAGTGCCTCAGCGGCGTTGTCGATGAGGTTGACGATGACGCTGCGGAGCAGCGGGCCATCGGCGCGAACAGCGGGGAGATGCTGCTCCAAGGACGTTTTCAGAGTGATGCCGTCGAGGCGTCCGGCGAAGACTTCCACAGCTTCATTGACCGTTGTGTTGGTATCCGTGGGCAGAAGTTTGGCGGTGGGGAAGCGCACAAACTGAGAGAACTCATTCACCAGTGCGGCGAGAGTGGCCACTTCACGCTCGATCAGGCTGGCGCATTCCTGGGCGATGCGGGCGAGATCGGGGTCTTTGGGAGGCTCGGGGGCACCGGCGCGGCGCTCGAGTTGGTGGCGCAATCGTTGCGCGGAAAGCTGGATGGGCGTGAGCGGGTTCTTAATTTCGTGGGCGATGCGGCGGGCCACTTCCTGCCAGGCCGCGGATTTCTGCGCGCGCAAGACTTCCGTAAGGTCGTCAAAAACCAGCACGAAGCCGGAGTTTGCTTTGCGCGTTCCAAGGGAGCTAACCGTGACGGCAAGATGCATGACGCGCCCGGCAGCCACGATTTCGATTTCGCGCGAAACGACACCCATGCGCAGGGAACGCCGCATCAGATGCTGAAGAAGACGTTCGGCTTCGGGGCCGAGCAAGAGATCCAGGGAGTCCAGGTTGTGCGCGGCAGCCCCAAACATGCGGGCGACCGCGCTATTGGTGCGCAGGATTTTGCCGTCTGCATCCAGCGAGATCACGCCAGCGGGAATATTCTCCAATACGGTTTCCATCAACTGGCGGCGGCGCTCGAGTTCTTGAACGGCTTGCTGGAGGTTGCGGGTGAACTCGTCGATTTGCGTGCGGTTGTCGCGAAGCTGGGTGGTCATGGTATTAAAGGAACGCACCAGCACGCCGAGCTCGTCCTGCACCTGCTCGGGCACCTGATACTCGAAATTGCCAGCGGAGACCTCGCGGGTGCCCTCGGCGAGAGCCTGAATAGGCACGGTGACCTGCTTGGCCAGGAAAAGGGCGACCCAGGTGGCGGCGGAAAGAACGAGCACGGTAAAGAAGAAGAGAATCAGGAGCATCTGGAACTTGAGCGCGCGCAGGTTCTGCTTCACGTTCTCGTATTCCTTGGTCTGCTCCTGAATGATGGTCCAGCGCTTCATGAAATCGGGGCTGGTGCGATAGCCGGCGACGATTGTGCCGGTCTCTTGGGCATTGAGGGCGACGGGGACGCCTGCGGCAAAATAGCTATTGTTGCGTGCCCGCCAGATTTCAACGCCGCTTGGCAGGAGGTGCTCCTGAGTGCCCGTTACGCCGCTCAGACTACAGAGTTCTTTGGAGCGATTCTCGTTCTGGTCGTCGCAGGTGACGCCGCCGAGGAGCAGTTTACCGTGGGCGTCGTAGACCCAAACCGCGTCCAACCCGGAAGCAAATGCGTGTTGGAGGAACGCTTCGTGAGACTCGCCAAGGTGCGTGGCGGCCTCGTAGCCAAGCATGTGCAAACGCGGCACAGTACTATGACCGAGATCGTTGAGGAGCTTTTGCGTTTCTTCAGAGGCAATTTCGAGCGGACGCGGGAACCAGCGTCCCAGAGTGCGATTCACGAGGGAATAGCTAAAGAAAAACATGAAGATGACGGGAAGGAGGGAAACGGTCATGGCGCCCATGACCATCTTGGTTTTGAAGCGCGAGCCGAGCTGTTCTTTGCTGCGCTCCGCCCAGAGGCGCACGATGTTTCGCCCAAGGATAAGCCCAAAGACGAGGAGCGAAGCGAATATGAAACTACTCAAAGCAAAAAGCGGGAGGTACTCGCGCCAGGAATTCGGCTCGAACGGCACGTCGAGCGAACCCATGGTGAAAACAGCGGCCAGCAAGAGCGTGACAAGAATGCCGCCAATGAGCAGGCGTGTATGCGACCGGGGCTTGGGAGGCGGCGCAGGTGGAATCGCGGGGGTCGTCACGGGGTGGCCTCCGTCGGTGGGGGCAGGAACGGCCGCAAGGCGCAGGTTTCGCAGAGTGGAGCGCGGGCGCGGCAGAAGTGTTTTCCGGTATGGACGATCAGGGCATGGTACTCATTGAAGAGGGAGGCACTGGAAGGAAGGCTCTGCTCGAACAGGGATCGGATTTCGTCGTAAGATTCTTTACCGTGGGCCAGATCGTGACGTTCGAGAATGCGCCGGGTGTATGCGTCTACCACGAAGACGGGGTGCTTACCGGCGTAAAGCAGGATGGAATCGGCGGTTTCGGGGCCGATGCCGTGAACGGAGAGAAGTTGCTCGCGGAGAACAGCAGTAGGAGTGCGAAACATTTTCGTCAGCGAGCCGTGATGGACGTCACACAGATAATGCACAAAGGCTTTCAACTTCTGCGCCTTCTGACGGAAATAGCCGGAGGAGCGAATGAGCTTGGCGAGGCGGGCAGGGGACACGCGAGCCATCGCGGCGGGTGAGAGGAGCTCGTGTTGGCGCAGATTGCGAATGGCGCGTTCGACGTTGGTCCAACTGGTGTTCTGCGTGAGGATTGCGCCAACGATGACCTCGAAGGGGGTCCGTCCTGGCCACCAGTGTTGCGGACCGTGTACTCGGAATAAGGCATCGTAATAGAATTGCAAGTTATGTGGGGGGAGTGGAACAGGCGCGGGGGATGGAAGGCGCGGGGATTTCGCGCCGGGTGGCGGCATCGGCCCAAGGACCGGCAAAACAGGATTTGCGGACATCTCCTTCGCAAGATAGCGGCGCCTTGGGAGCAAGTCAAGAATGAGGTACTGTTCCACGAAGCAGGAGCCTGTTCGAGTGGGCAGGTATTAGCGAATTCAGAACGGTGGGTCAAATTCGAACACCACGCTCCGCGCCCCTTTGCTATGTTGAGCGGTGGGAGCATCGTACCCAGGGAGTGCACGGATGTCCGTCCGTTTGGGCGAAATACTGCTAAAGGAAAGCCTCATCACGCAGGACCAGTTGGATAAGGCGTTGGAATTTCAGCGCTCCAATGGTGGGAAGCTGGGAAGCTGCCTGACGAAGATGGGCTACATCACCGATGACGACATCACCGGTGTGCTTTCGCGTCAGTATGGCGTGCCGTCCATCAACCTGAAGTATTACGAAATCGATCCCAACGTAATCAAACTGATTCCCCAAGACACGGCGTTGCGCTACCAGGTGGTACCGCTATCGCGCGTGGGCTCCGTGCTGACGATTGCCATGACGGACCCCACGAATGTGTTCGCCATGGACGACATCAAGTTCATGACCGGGTTCAACGTGGAACCGGTGGTGGCGTCGGAATCGGCGATCGGCGAGGCCATCTCGCGATTCTACGGCGGCGGGGCTTCCAGCCACGAAGAGCTCAGCAACCTGATGAAGGACCTGGTTGACGAAGACCAGGAACTGGAGCTAGCTGCCGAAGAGCAGGAGATGGACGCAGCGATGCTGGAGAAAGCCGCCGAAGAGGCGCCCATCATCAAGCTGGTGAACCTGATCCTGACGGATTCGGTGAAACGGGGCGCGAGCGATATTCACGTGGAGCCATACGAGAACGAAATGCGCGTCAGGTTCCGGATTGACGGCGTTCTGCAGACGGTGATGAATCCGCCGTTGAAGCTGCGCGATGCCATGACCAGCCGCTTGAAAATCATGGCCAAACTGGACATCGCGGAAAAGCGCCTGCCGCAAGACGGCCGCATCATGATCAAGTACAAGGCCGAAGGCAAAAAGAAGGAATTGGACTTCCGCGTTTCCTCGGTACCCACGCTGTACGGCGAAAAGATCGTTCTCCGGTTGTTGGACAAGGAAAACCTGCGGCTGGACATGACCAAGTTGGGGTTCGAGCAGGAATCTCTCAAGAAGTTCGAGCGTAGCATTCTGAAGCCCTACGGCATGGTGCTGGTGACCGGGCCAACGGGTTCCGGCAAAACCAATACGCTGTACTCCTCGGTGGCCCGCCTGAATCAGGTGGACACGAACATCATGACCGCCGAGGACCCGGTTGAGTTTCAGTTGGCGGGGATCAACCAGGTGCAGATGAAGGAGCAGATCGGGCTAAACTTTGCGGCCGCGCTGCGCGCCTTCCTGCGGCAAGACCCCAACATCATTCTGGTGGGAGAGATTCGCGACTTTGAAACGGCGGAAATCGGAGTAAAGGCGGCATTGACTGGACACTTGGTGCTCTCGACGTTGCACACGAATGATGCGCCCTCGACCATCAGCCGTTTGATGAACATGGGTATCGAACCGTTCCTGGTGGCCACTTCCGTGAACCTGATCTGCGCCCAGCGCTTGGTGCGGCGCATTTGTGTCAATTGCAAGGAAGAGTTGGAAGTGCCGGAACAGGCGCTGATTGATGCCGGATATTCGCCAGAAGAAGCCAAGACGACGAAGATTTATCACGGCAAGGGCTGCTCCACCTGTAACAAGGGCGGGTATAAAGGGCGCACGGGTTTATATGAAGTGATGGAGATCAATGACGAACTGCGCGAACTGATCCTGGTGGGCGCTTCGGCGTTGGAGTTGAAGAAGAAGGCCATCGAGCAGGGAATGATTACATTGCGGCGAAGCGGATTGATCAAAGTAGCGGCAGGGCAAACCACGATGGAAGAAGTCTTAAGAGAAACGGTTTTATAGTTCGGAGAGGATGCGACGACCATGGCAGGCATAACACTCAGCGAATTGCTGAAGAAGATGATCGAAATGGGAGGCAGCGACCTCCACATCACGACCAACAGCTCGCCACGCGTGCGCGTGCATGGCCGGTTGCGTCCGCTGGACATGCCACCGTTGACGGCGGCAGACACGAAATCACTGGCGTACAGCGTATTGACAGATGCCCAGAAACACCGCTTCGAAGAGAATCTGGAGCTGGACTTTTCATTCGGATTGAAGAACCTGGCGAGGTTCCGCGGCAACGTTTTCAATCAACGCGGCGCGGTGGGCGCCGTTTTCCGTACGATTCCATGGGAAATCAAGGGCTTTGATGCGCTGGGCCTGCCACTGGTGGCCAAGGGTCTGTGCGACAAGCCGCGCGGCCTGGTGCTGGTGACCGGTCCGACGGGGTCGGGCAAGTCCACCACGCTGGCGGCCATGCTGGACAAGATTAACGCTGAACGCGAAGAGCACATGATCACGATCGAGGACCCCATCGAGTTTCTCCACAACCACAAGAAGTGCCTGGTGAATCAGCGCGAGGTGCACTCGGATACGCATTCGTTCGCCAACTCGCTGCGCGCCGCACTTCGTGAAGACCCGGACGTGGTGCTCATCGGAGAAATGCGCGACCTGGAAACAATCGAATCGGCGCTGCGCATCGCGGAAACCGGCCACCTGACCTTTGCAACGCTGCACACCAATTCCGCCGCGTCCACCATCAACCGTATCATTGACGTTTTCCCCTCGCACCAGCAGCCGCAGATTCGCGCGCAGCTCTCCATGGTGCTGGAAGGAATTCTTTGCCAGGCGCTTTTGCCGCGCGCGGACGGGCGGGGACGCGTGATGGTGATGGAGGTGCTCATACCGACGCCCGCCATCCGTAACCTGGTTCGCGAAGACAAAATTCACCAGATCTATTCCGCGATGCAGACAGGCACGGGGCAGACGGGGATGCAAACATTTAACCAGGGTCTGGCCAACGCCTATTTCGCAAAACTCATTACTCTGGATATGGCGTTGTCGCGGTCGTCGAATCCGGACGAGCTGCAGGACATGATTAACCGCGGAGTAGCTTCGACGCCGACGGCCGGGAAGACCACGTTTGGAAAGCAGCCGGTGGCGGCCAAGCATTAGGGGATTGCATCGGTGAATTGGGTTTCGCAGGCAGGAAATGACTTTTGACCGTTGAGGAGGGAATACCATGCCGGTCTTTTCTTATCGAGGAACAAATCGAGCGGGAGCATCGGTCACTGGCGAACTGACGGCCAGCAGCAAGACGGAGCTGCAGAGCCTGTTGCGTCGCCAGCAGATCACGCCGACGAAGATGTCGGAGAAAGGCAAGGAGTTCAACTTGCCCACCTTCGGCGGGGGCGTCAGCCCGAAGGAGCTGGCCGTCTTCACGCGCCAGTTCTCGGTCATGATCGACGCCGGTCTGCCGCTGGTGCAGTGTCTGGAAATTCTGTCCAGCCAGCAGGAGAACAAAACCTTCCAGAAGGTGCTGACGGGCACGCGCGCGGCGGTGGAAGGCGGCAGCACGCTGTCCGCAGCCATGAAGCAATACCCAAAGGTCTTTGATCCGTTGTACAGCAACATGGTGGAAGCGGGGGAGACGGGCGGTATTCTGGACACCATTCTACAGCGCCTTTCGACCTACATCGAAAAGAACGTAAAGTTGCAGGCCGCGGTGAAATCCGCCATGGTCTACCCCATTGGTGTATTGTCGATCGCGGGCGGCGTCATCATCCTACTGTTGTGGAAGGTGGTGCCAGTGTTCTCGACCCTGTTTGCGAGTATGGGCGTGGATTTGCCGTTGCCGACAAAAATCGTCATTGGCCTCAGCCATTTCGTCGGCAGTATCTTCGGCCTGTTGGTTGTGGTCGCGATCGTGGCCATCATCGTTGGTCTGAAGGTATGGTATGGCACACCGCAAGGGCGCTACGCCATCGACGCGGTGGTGCTGAAACTCCCGGTGTTAGGAATGCTGATGCGGAAGATTGCCGTGGGGCGGTTTACGCGCACGCTGGGCACTTTGATCTCCAGCGGCGTGCCGATTCTGGAAGGCCTGGACATTACCGCAAAAACTTCGGGCAACGCGGTGGTGGAAAGGGCCCTGAACAAGGTGCGGAAATCATTGGAAGAAGGCAAGTCGCTCACCGACCCATTGAAGGAATCGGAAGTATTTCCCGGGATGGTGACGCAGATGATCGCCGTCGGCGAACAGACGGGTGCGATGGACGCGATGCTGCAAAAGATCGCGGACTTCTACGAGGACGAAGTGGACACGGCAGTGAAGGACTTGCTGACTGCTTTGGAACCGATCATGATCGTCTTCCTGGGCGGCGTGGTCGGCGGCGTGGTCATTTCGATGTACTTGCCGCTCTTCTCGCTGATTGGCCAACTGGCCTCGGCTCACTGAGCGGAGTGCTTCTTCGGAAAGGGAGGACAGGAGGCTCATGCCTGTCCTCCCTTTTCCATTTAAGATGGTAGATGAGGAGCGCGGGGGAAGCGCTTTTCAGGCGAACATTCATGGAACAAACGTTCAATCGGCGGGAATGGCTGGAGTGGCTGACGCGCGTCCGCCTGCTGATGATCGCGCTGATTCTGGGTGTAGGCGTGGTGTGGCCGCAATACGTGCCATCCACCGGTTCGACGCGCTATTTTCTCCCCATCATCATTTTGTGGATCACCATCAGCATTTTGCACCTGATCCTGGTGCGCTTGCTGCCGGCGACGTTCTGGTTTGGCGCAATCCAGGTGCTGTGCGACGTGGCCATGATCACCGGACTGGTGTACGCCACGGGACTGCAGGACAGCAATTTCACCTCGCTGTACCTGCTGGTGATCATTGTTGCCAGCATCTTGTTCACGCGGCGGATGGCATTTGCCACGGCGGCCCTGTGCCTGGCATCGGTCGCCGTGGTGCTCCTGCTAGTGAACGCCGGGAAGCTGCCGCGAACTTCTCTCTCGGCTGCTTCGGCCGAGACGCTGCGCCTCTGGTTCCTCGGCAATACGTTTGGATTTCTTGCGGTGGCTTATTTGGCGAGTCTGCTGGCGAACTCGCTGCGGCGCAAGAGTTCCGAACTGGAAGAAAAGCGCGAAGAGTTATTGGAGCTCCAGGATTTCACCTCGGACATCATTCACTCGATGCGAGGCGGCCTGGTGACCACGGATATGGAAGGCCGCGTGGTGCTGATCAACCGCACCGGAGAAGAGATATTGGGGCGCACGTTTGCGGAGCTCCGGGGACGGGATTTGCGGGAAGTGAGCGACGAATTCTGGCTGCCGGACATGAGCGCGTTGCCGGAAAGGCTTTCGCTGCGGCGAGAGATCGAGGTGCGAACAGCGGGCGGGCAGCGCCGATTCCTGGGCATCTCTGTTTCTCCGCTGCGAACGCGCGATGCGGCGCGCAGCGGGTACGTCTTCAACTTTCAGGACCTGACGGAATTGCGCCGGCTGGAGAAAGAGGTGGCGACAAAGGAGCGCATGGCGGCCGTCGGCCGGCTTTCTGCCGCGATTGCACACGAGATACGGCAACCGCTAACGGCGATGGCGGGCGCAGTGAAGGAGCTCGGGAGATTGCTGCCGCTGGAGGAAGACGAAAAGCACCTGGTGAACATTGTCAGCCGCGAATCGGAGCGCCTGAATCACATCATCACGGACTTCCTGAACTATTCGCGCGACAAATCATACGAGTTCAAGGAAGAAGACGTACACGCCCTGCTGGACGAGACGCTGCTGCTGATGGAGCGCAAGCCGGACGTCCAGAGTAAATTCCACATTCTACGCGCGTTCAACGGCGAAATGCACAAGGTGCGCGTGGATCCCAACAAGATCAAACAGGTGTTCTGGAACTTGTGCGACAACGCCTTGCGAGCCATGCCTCAGGGAGGAACCCTGACCGTGGGCATGGAAGAGGTTCCTGATTGGCTGAGGATCTCTTTCCGGGACACCGGGATTGGCCTGGACCCCACGCAACGCAGCAAAATCTTCGAGCCGCTGCAATCCAACTTTGAGGGCGGTACCGGCCTGGGATTAGCGATCGTTTACCAAATCGTGCAAGCACACAATGGACGGATTTCCGTAATCAGCGAAAAAGATAAAGGCGCGGAATTTGTGGTTGAGCTTCCGCTTATGGAGTGAGGAATCATGCAAGCGACCAAAAGCGCTCCAAAAGAAGCAGGACGCGAGATGGTGCACATTCTCGTGGTGGATGACGAGAAATCCATCTGCGAACTGCTGGAGATTACCTTCCGCAAGGAAGGGCACCGCGTGGAAATTGCCAACAGCGTGGAAGCTGCCCGGCGCAAGCTGGAAGGCGCGCTCTACGATGTCATCATTTCCGATGTGCGCATGCCGGGTGAGACCGGCGTGGAGCTTCTGCGATATGCGCGAGAGGTAGCGCCTGACGCGTATTTTGTGCTGATCACCGGTGTGCCGACGCTGGAAACAGCCATCGCGGCGGCGAATGAAGGCGCCAACCGGTACGTCATCAAGGACCACGACCTGGTGGAGCAGTTGCGCGTCGCCGTACGTGAAGTTGCCGAGAACCTGAAATGGAAGAATGAGGCCGGGTACCTGCGGCGGGAATTACGCAGGCTGACGGGACTGGACAATATCATCGGGCAGAGCCCTAACATGCGCGCCATTTTTGACTTGATTCAGACCGTGGCGCCGCAGACAAGCCGCATATTGATTACGGGAGAGAGCGGAACGGGCAAAGAGCTTGTGGCGCGGGCGATACACGAGAACAGCGCGCGCTCGCATGCTCCGTTCATTACCATCAATTGCGGCGCGTTTCCGGAAACGCTGTTGGAGTCGGAACTCTTCGGCTATACCAAAGGCGCATTTACGGGCGCAAACGAAAACCGCCGCGGACTGTTCCAGGCGGCCCATGGCGGCACGCTCTTCATGGATGAGATCGGCAACATGGACCAGGCCATGCAGGTAAAGCTCTATCGCGTGCTGCAGGAAGGCAAGGTGCGGCCGCTGGGAAGCACGGAGGAGCTGGACGTGGATGTTCGCGTGATCGCGGCAACAAACAGGGACTTGGAGAAGGCCATTGCCGCCGGCGAGTTTCGCGAAGATTTGTTCTACCGTTTGAGCGTCATTCCGATTCACGTGCCAGCGCTGCGGGAGAGGCGCGAGGATATCCCGCTGCTGGCACGGCATTTTCTGGAGAAATTCCGGAAGACGATGGAAAAGCCGATTGAAGGCATCTCGCCGCAAGCGATGCAGCGGCTAGAATCCTACGATTGGCCGGGCAACGTGCGCGAGTTGGAGAACACTATTGAAAGAGCCGTGGCGCTGGAGAGCGGACCTGAGATTTCCACCGGAGTGCTGCCGGATCGCATGACGGGAGTGAGTGGCTCCGCAACGGGGACCGGAGGACAGTTGGATGGCGTAACGTTTCCCCCGGAAGGCGTGAACTTCGAGTGGGTGATGGCGGAAACGGAAAAGCGTTACCTGAAAGCAGCGCTGGAAAAGTCGGATGGGGTAAGGGCGCGCGCGGCAGAGCTGCTAAAGATCACTTACCCTTCGTTCAGGCACTATGCCAGGAAACACAATCTATAGTGATCGCATCCGTGCGTTGCTCCAGCATGCCATTCATCCCCTGGGACTTGTGCATAGTGGGCGCCGAGAGACAGACTATTTGCGACACCCAGACTGATGGAAAGCATCAGGTTTGGGACTGGGGAGCGGTCGAATCGTGGTGAGATTCCGGGAAGCAGGGCAAGGTACAGCCCTAAGCTATGAAGAATCAGTGGATTGCAAATTCCATGGTACTTCCTAGCCATTTTGCCAGCGTTGGCCCCCCCGTTGCACATCTTAGGGCGTGCCCTGGCACGATAACATCTCTCAAGGAGACTTCATGAAGAAGCAAAAAGGTTTCAGTCTTATCGAACTGCTGATCGTCGTGGCGATCATTTTGATCATCGCGGCCATCGCAATCCCGAACCTCATCCGCTCCAAGATGGCGGCGAACGAGGCTTCGGCGGTCGCCTCCCTGCGCACCATCAACACGGGTGAAGTGACCTACAACAACACGTATCCGAATACCTTCGCCACGTTGGCGCAATTGGGCCCTGGCGGCGCGACCTGCACTACGCCTAGCTCCGCGACCGCCTGCTTGATCGACAACCTGTTGGCGAACGCAACGGCTGCAGCCACGGCGAAGAGCGGGTACATCTTCAACGTCCTTGCCACCCCCACGACCTATACCACGGAGGCAGAACCCGCCACCCCGGGTTCCACCGGCACACGTGGATTCTGCTCCGACCAAAACCTCGTGCTGTTCTACGTGGCAACGGGCGCTGCCTTCAACACCTGCATAGCGGGCGCGGGTTCCTTGCCTCTCTAATCCCTTACCAGCGGTATAGTTGCAGGAATCGAACGGAGCAGGATTTCCATCCTGCTCCG
Organism: Candidatus Acidiferrales bacterium; assembly: GCA_963702915.1. Taxonomy (GTDB): domain Bacteria; phylum Acidobacteriota; class Terriglobia; order Acidiferrales; family UBA7541; genus Acidiferrum. The sequence goes on along the minus strand of OY969770.1, from coordinate 1,180,003 downwards.
TTTTTTCTGTTGCACGCTGTCCGATACAGTCAATACGATAGCTAATTCATCTGATAAGTTCTGGCCATGAAGGGGCAATTTTGGTCACACGGGCGTCAAAAAAGATGGATTGAACGCCAAGTTTTCTCATACTTGATGCAAGAGTGGGGTAATCTGCGGGGCGGATTTGGCATGTTGCTTGCTCTGTTTACAGCTGTCTCTCTTTTTATATACTCAGGGGAGCGCGTGATTGGAGACCGGGTACCATGATACGCAAACAAGCGGGGTTTTCTCTGATTGAGTTGTTGATCGTCGTGGCGATCATTCTGATTATCGCCGCGGTCGCGATTCCAAGTTTGATTCAGTCTAAAATGTCGGCCAATGAAGCTTCGGCCGTGCAGACGATGCGCGACATCAATACAGCTGAGTCGGTCTATTCAATTCAATTCGGTCTCGGTTATTCAACTGATTTGCCATCCTTGGGTGGCACCAGCGGCATGCCCACCTCCAGCAACGCACTTCTGATCCCCGACCCCGTCGCACAAACACCAAATACGAAAAGCGGGTTCCAGTTCGTCTATGTGGTAACGGGGAATAACGGTCCTGGCGGGACGCCGTCGAACTACAGCGTCAACGCCAATCCCATCACCCCGGGTCAAAGCGGGCGCATTTGGTTCTACACTGATGAGACCATGGTGATTCGGGAGAATCCGACCTCTCCGGCCACTTCCACAGATCCTTCAATCTGACAGGGCGATTTGATTGGCGGCAGCAGCGCTGTTATAAATTGACGGGTGAGCCCACGACGTCTTCGAGTGCTGCCAACTGAGGCATTTCCTCCGTTTGCCCTCCGACGGATGTGCGCCTTAATCCTTACATTAGTCCTGCCAGGCGTTATTTCTCTAAATACTGAATCGCTTTATGGCGCGGAACAACACGATCCCGTGCTGGCGCAATTCGAAGCGCGCTACCGCGCGGCCAAGTCGCTTTCCGCCACATTCCTCCAGGAATATTCGGAGAACGGAAGGGTCACGCGCAAGGAGGCGGGCAAGTCCTACTTCCTGCACCCAGGCAAAATGCGCTGGGATTATGAGGCCCCGGAGAAGAACACGTTTTTGGCGGACGGGAAGTACGCATGGTTCATCACGCCGTCGGACCACACCGCTACGCGCATGCCGGTGAAAAACAGCGAGGATTGGCGAACACCCCTGGCGTTTCTTACCGGCGGCATGAAGCTCTCACGGATTTGTGTGAACGTGGAATCGGCGGCCGATGTTGCGCCCAAACAGTCCGGAAACGTGGTGTTCCGCTGTGAACTACGGGGCACGGGGGACACGGATGGCAATGGCTCAGGCGCTGGTAAACAAGCAGACGGCGCAAGGGCACATGCCGCAAACGGGGCAGGAATGGTCCTGTTTGAGCTTACCCGGCGGGGTGAACTGAGCCGTATTCTGGTGGACGAAGGCGCCGGGATTCAGCTGGAGTTCATGTTTAAGGATTGGCAGTGGGATCCGGTCCTGCCGAAAGCGCTTTTCCAGTTCGAGGCGGCCCCGGGCATGGTCATCGTCAATGGGCCGCTACCCGATTCGCCGGGTTTGCGTCAGTAAGGGTAGAAGGGTAATCGCTCCCGGCCCGCCATGTGTACTTGACGTAGCCCATTGCAACAGACCCTTTTTGGGCTAATCTCCGAATGAGGTAAACTAAGGCATATGGGGGAATTCGTCTGCCGCGTTGCCGACGCCAATGGGCGAGTCTTCTCGCACGTTGAAGCCGCAGGTACGCTTGAGGAAGCGCGCCATAAGTTGGCGGAGCGCGGGCTGTTTGTTTACTCCGTACGATTGCGTAGCGGCCTGATCAGCGGCATGCTAGGGGTCCGCAAGGAACGAAAAATCGGCGGCAACGATTTCCTGATCCTCAACCAGCAATTCAATACGCTGATTAAAGCCGGCCTGCCCATCTTGCGCGCGCTGGACCTGTTGGCTACGCGCGCGACCGCTCCCAAGCTGCGGCCCGTCCTGACGCAGATTCGCGACCGTGTACGGGAAGGGAAGTCGCTTTCGGAAGCGGTGGACGAAGCCGGCGTATTCTCCAAAATGTATTCGACGGCCATCCTCGCGGGAGAAAAGAGCGGCAACCTTTCCGGCGTGCTGGATTACTTCATTGCGTACCAGCGGGTCAGCACGGGAGTAAAGAAGAAGATCCTGGCGACGCTGGTGTATCCGACGCTACTGGTGACGGTGGCAGCCGTCATCGTGACCTACCTGGTGACCGTGGTGATTCCGAAGTTTGCTTTGCTCTACCGCGATCTGGGCGTGGAGCTGCCGGGCCCCACGAAACTCCTGGTAACCGTGACGGTGGACTACCGCTATTACATTCTAGGATTGATTGTCGCTTTCTTCCTGACCTTGTTGGGAGTCTATTTCTGGTCGCGCAGCGAAGAAGGCGGAGTGACTTTTGACAAACTGAAGTTCCGGGTACCCATCCTGGGCGAAACGCTGCTGAAATTCCAGGTGGCGCAGTTTTGCCGCACGCTGGCCACTTTGCTCACTGGCGGCACGCCCCTGGTAGGCGCGTTACAGACGGCATCGGAATCGATCACCAGCAAACTGGTGCGCGGCACCGTGGGACGCGCGACGCAAATGGTGCGCGAGGGCGAATCGCTGCATGGGGCCCTCTCCTCCAGCAGGGTGATGCCGGAAATGGCACTGGACATGATCGAGGTGGGCGAGTCCAGCGGCGCGCTGGCGCCCATGCTGAACAGCGTTGCGGAATTTTATGAAGAAGAGGTCGGGCTGCGACTAGGGGCGATGGTCGCGGTCATCGAGCCCGTTATTCTTATATTCATGGGGCTTCTGGTAGCCTTTATATTGATTTCCCTGTATTTGCCCATTTTCTCGTTTTCCATCTCGGGAGCGGGGAAGTAAGGATCGTAATCGCTTATGGCCACGACTGACTCCAATCTTCACGATCCAATCGCCCCGGGCGCGCCGGATGCGGCGCAGGAGCGCGAGCAGGCACGGCGCCTGGCGGAGCGCTACCGTTGCGGATTCATTGACCTTACAGAACAGCGCATTGACCCGGAATTGTTCCGCACGATTCCCGCGGACCTGATGTTCCGCTACAACTTTGTGCCTCTGGTGACGCACAACAATACGCTGGTGATAGCCGTGGCCGATCCCGGCATGGTTATCCTGAGCGATGAATTGCCGCTGCTGCTGGGGAAAAAGCTGGCCTATAAGGTGGCCACGCCCCGGCAAATCGGCGACCTGCTGAAGCGCACGGAGCAATCGCAGCGCGTGCTCGAGCAGGCGACGGAAGCGTTCACGCTGCAGGTTTCCAAGGACGAGGAAGAGGGCGAAGAGACCATTTCCGGAGATCGCCTGACCCGCGATTCCACGGTGAGCCCGGTTGTGCGGCTCGTCGAAACGGTCATCTTCACGGCGCTGGAACGCAGGGCGAGTGACATCCACATTGAAGCGCGCGATTCCGAAGTGGCCGTGAAGTACCGCATTGACGGCGTCTTGCAGCATGCCATGCAGCCTATCGCCAAGGAATGGCACTCCACGGTTATCTCCCGCATCAAGGTGCTCAGCGATCTGGACATCGCCGAGCGCCGCGTACCTCAGGACGGACGCTTCCGTGTGAAGTACAAGGGGCGTTACATTGACCTTCGTGTTTCCATCATGCCGGCGAGCCACGGAGAAGACGCCGTGCTTCGCGTGCTGGACAAAGAAACGCTCTCGGAAAAATTCCAGAAATTGAGCCTCGACGTCGTAGGTTTTTCGGCCGACGAGACGCGGCGCTTCCGGCGGTATATCCGCGAGCCGTACGGCATGGTGCTGGTAACCGGACCGACGGGCTCCGGAAAGACGACGACGTTATACGCGGCGATCAACGAGATCAAGTCCGATGAAGACAAGATCGTGACGATCGAGGACCCCGTCGAGTACCAGTTGCGGGGCATCACGCAGATTCCCGTGAACGAAAAGAAGGGCCTGACGTTCGCCCGCGGATTGCGCTCCATCCTGCGTCACGATCCGGACAAGATCATGGTGGGCGAAATCCGCGACCAGGAAACGGCGCAGATCGCCATTCAGTCCGCACTGACCGGCCACTTGGTGTTCACCACGGTGCACGCCAACAACGTCACGGACGTGATCGGGCGCTTCATCAACATGGGGGTCGAGCCGTACAACTTTGTTTCCGCGCTGAACTGCATCCTGGCGCAGCGGCTGGTGCGCGTGATTTGCGAAAGCTGCAAACGGCCCAAGCTGCACAGCGAACAGGAGCTTCGCGAGTCTGGCGTTGATCCCGCCACCACTGCGAGTTTCACGTTTGCCGAAGGGGCCGGTTGCCTGGAATGCTCCGGCACCGGTTACCACGGGCGCACGGCGATCTGCGAACTGCTGGACTTGAGCGACCACATCCGCGAAATGATCGTGGACCGGCGTCCTACCAGCGAGATCAAGCGCGCGGCCATTGAAGAAGGTATGATTACGCTGCGCCAAAGCGGCATGGCCAAAGTGCGCGCGGGCATCACGACGCTGCGCGAAATCAATAAGGTGACCTTCGTTGACTAGCGCAACCGCATATTCGGAAGGCATCTTCCAGAGCAATCTGGTGCGGCGCATATCGCGCTGGATGGAAGCGACCCCTCACCCGGCGCTCGCGGTCGAGTTTCTGCCCAGGCAAGTGGCCGCGGCCCGTTTCACGCGTACCGGTTCGCTGGGCGATTATGCCCTGGAGAACTTGCCGCAAGGCGCCATTTCACCCTCGGCCATCGAAACGAACCTTACAAATCCGGCGGCCGTGAAATCCGCGGTGAGCAACGTATGCCTGCGGCTGGGGGCCAAGGACGAGTCCGTGGCGCTGATGCTGCCCGACCCCGTGATTCGCGTCTTTGTGCAGCACTTCGATGATTTTCCCCGCTCCGCCGATGAAGCCATTCCCATGCTGCGCTGGAAGCTGAAAAAGAGCGTGCCGTTCGAAGCGGATGAAACTTTGTTGTCCTACATGCGGCAGGCGCCGCGGACCGACGGCGTGGACGTGGTGACGGCCATTGCGCGCCTACGCATCATTAGGGAGTACGAAGCGATGTTGGAGGCCGCCACGCTGCGGCCGGGCGTGGTCCTCAGTTCAACGCTGGCGGCGATTTCGCTGCTACACGCCCCGCGGCCCACGCTGCTAGCGCGCATTTCGGGAACTTCGCTGACGACGGCGATCGTGCGCGACGGCGTGCTTGCAGGGTACCGCTGCACGGAACTCCCAACGCATGCGGGAGAGGTCACGCCCCAGATGCTACTAGAGGAAATTTTCCCCTTGGCGGCCTACTATCAGGACACCTGGCAGGAAGGCATCCAGGCAGTGCGCGTGGCGGGACTTGGGCACCGCTTGCCGGAGTTTGTCCATCCGCTCGAGGAAGAATTCAAGTGCGAGGTGCGCGCGCTATTGAGTGCAGCGATTTCAGAAGGCCGGCTGGATGGCGAAGCAAGATCGCTGGCTGACAAGGAATTCGAAGGCCTGGTTGGCTGGATGTTCCACCGGAGCTAAGGGAGAATTGGCCAAAGAGCTATGTACGTACGACTGAATCTGGCAACAAAGCCGCTGCTCAGCCACCGTCCGTTTCTGGTGGGAGTAGGAATTGCCACGCTCGTCGGCGGCATCCTGTTTATTCTTCTCGGGTGGCGTTTCTACACACTGCGGCAGGCGGATGCGGAATTGCGTGCGCGTACACAAGAAGTGCAGAGCGAAATAGCGCGGCTCCAGATCCAACGGGATCAATTGGATCATTTTTTCTCACAGCAGGAGACAATGGGATTGCAGGACCGCGCGAAGTTTACGGCAGGCGTGATGGAAGGGAGCAGCTTTAACTGGACCAAGCTCTTCATGGACCTGGAGCACACTTTGCCGGCAGGCGTGCACGTGCTCGAGATTCAACCGAAGCTGGGCAAGGGTGGGGCTGAAGTGAAATTCGTGATTGGCGCCACGAATGAAGAGGCGAAGGAGAAATTGCTGAAGGCCTTCGAGGAGTCCAAGAGCTTTTCGCAGTTGGAACTGACGGTTGAGCACGCCAATATGCAACTGCAGCCGGGTATCGACCCGTTGACCGTGGAGTTTACGGCGTTGTACGGCACGATCTGAATATGAGCGACTTTGACCTGAAAAAACGGATCATTCTGACATTCCTGGGAGTGTTGTTTGTTGTGGATGGAGCCCTGGCCTACTACAACGTGAAGATGAGCAGCGCACGGGAAACGCCGCAACAGGTACTTGCCACGCAAACGCGGCAACTAAAGCTGCTGAAGGCGGACGTTGAGCGCGCTACCGCCATTCAAAAGAATATCCCCCAGGTACTGAAGCAGTTTGACGATTTCGAATCGGGCCTGCCCGCCGCGAGCAAGGGATACTCGGTCATTTCTCAGGAACTGAATGATTTCGCAGCGGACACGCATCTATTGATTAGCGATTTGAAATATCAACCAAAGGAATTGAAGGATCGCAACCTCGACGAGGTGGAAATCGAGGCGACCGTGGCGGGCGACTACAACGGCATCGTGCGCTTCGTCAACAAGCTGCAGCGTTCCAAGAATGTCTACATCGTCGATGCATTGCAGTTGGAAACAGAGGCCGCGGGGCAGGGACCTGCGAACCTTCTGAGGATCAACCTGCACGTGCGCACGTATTTCCGGAAGGCATGATGGCACTGACGAAACAACGGAAAGAGCTCTTGTTGCTCGCGGCGCTGGCAGTGATCGCGGCGGTGGTCTGGTTTGCGTATTTCGGCCACACCAAGCGAAGCGCCGAAACAGTGGCAATGCATCCGGAAAACTACACGCCGATCAACGCGCAGGATTTCAGCATTATCTTCAAGCAACGCGGCGCCGCGCAAAATACGGAGTACAAACCTTCAGGGCGGAATCCTTTCATCGAGTCGGCACCGCCTCCGACATCCCCGTCTCCCACAACCGTTGCGCAGAAAGCCGCGGAAAGCAGTTTCAGGAATTATACGGTGCCGCGAGAGGTGATTGTGCCTCCGCAATTGCCCTGGAAGTTTTTCGGCTATGGCAATCTGCCCTCCAACGGGGCGCGGGAAGCCTTTCTTCTGGAAGGCGACGATGTGCACATCGTTGCCGAGGGCGAGGTTGTGCTGAACCATATCCGCATCGTGCACATCGGGAATGAAAAGATCGATTACGAAGACACGAAAACGGGCGCGCACAATTCCAATCCGCTCGAAGCGATCCCAGGACCTACAACCGCCCCAGGACCTACAGCATGAGGAAACGTTCTTCCATGCGCACGCGTGGCCGGGATCAGCAGGGTTACGCCCTGCTGATCGTAATGTTTCTTCTCACCCTTCTGGTGTTGATGACAATTACCATCGCCCCAAATGTCATTACCGAAGTGCGCCGGGAAAAAGAGACGGAAATGGTGTGGCGCGGCAAGCAGTATGTCCGCGGAATCAAGCGCTACTACATGAAGATGCACCGGTTTCCCGTGGAACTTGATGATCTGACAAAGCCGAAGACCGGTATTCGCTTCATGCGCCAGGCCTATAAAGATCCCATGAATGACGTGGATGGGTCTTGGCGGCTGATTTATGTGGGACCGAATGGCCAGCTCATTGGGAGTATGAAGACTCAGAACCAGAACACCGGTGGACCGGGAGTTTCGGCAGCGTCACTTGCTTCGTCGTCTTCGTCGGGTTTCGGCAATTCCTCGTTTGGTGGTTCCTCATCGAGTTTCGGCAATTCATCATTTGGGGGATCTTCTTCCAGCTTTGGTAATTCGTCGTTCGGTGGGTCCTCGTCCAGCTTCGGCAATTCGTCATTTGGCAGTTCCACTTCCAGTTTTGGCAATTCTTCGTTCGGAGGGTCATCCTTCGGGAGCGGAAATTCGTTCAACTCCTCGCCGAACTCAGGCGGATTTGGAAACAACGCCACAAGTTCATCTGGCCAACCCAACGCCAACGGCGACAATTCCGGGGGAACGGATGCCACGGCTGAACAACTGGCCGCCGCCGCAGCAAATACACCCACCATCATGGGCGGCAGCATCATTGGGGTGGGCAGCAAGATTAACAAGAAATCGTTCAAGTGGTACGAAAAGGCCAAGAATTATCTTGAATTTGAATTCATCTGGGATCCTACAAAGGACGCGGCGGCTGCCATGGGTCTGACGGGGCCACAGGGGCCCGGGTTGGGCACACCAATCGGCGGGCAGAACGGGCTTTCGCCGGTTTCCTCGGGGTTCGGGCAGAATCAGAACCAGGGTACCTCGACTAACTCTCCGAACCAGCCGGGGAGCAATCCTCCGGAAGGCGGCCCGCCATTGCAGGCACCGCCGAACCAGAATTAGACGAATTTTCCACCCATTTTCAGGTTCTCGCTTAATCCAGTCAGCACAGCGCTGCCATCCGGAGGCAATCCAACGAGGATTGCCGAGGCCCTCTGAGTAGCGGGCAAAAATAATCTAGCCAGAAGATCTGGGGACGAAGGGGCTAATTGTCTGCGGGCAGGTCTTCGATTTTGGCTGACGTTTGCGCCTTGTCGGGAACGGCGTTCGATTTGAACTTGGCGTAGCTGCGCGAAATCCGCTGAATGTACTTCACCGTCTCCGCATAAGGCGGCACGCGCCGGCCGAACTGTTGCACGCGCTCCGGCCCGGCATTGTAAGCGGCGAGCGCCAGCGTCAAATCATTGTTGTAGCGCGCCAGCATATCCTTCAGGTAGCGCGTTCCGGCCTCGACATTTTCCCGCGGATCGAAAATATCGCGCACGCCGAATTGTGCGGCCGTTTGCGGCATCAGTTGCATCAAGCCGCGGGCGTTTTTGGGAGAGACGGCTTTGGGATTGAAATTCGATTCAATGGCGATTACGCAGTGGATTAGGTCGGCGTCCACCCCATAGCGGTCGGCAGCGGCCCGAATGATGTCATGAAAAGGAGTGGTGGGGCTGAGCGGCTCGGGCAGTGGCTCAAAAACTTCTTCCGGTTCTATGGTCAGCACATCGGTGACGGGGATTTCGGCAACGCCCCCGTTCATCTGCAGGCGGTACTTGTCGCCAAGCAACTCATAACTGGTGACGTTCAGGCGCGCACCGCTGCGAAGTACGACGTAATCCGCGTGAGCTCCGGCGGCACCGGTGGTCAAGCCGGCAACCGCGAGCATGGCTGCAAGAATGAGCCTCAAGCGCACTCCGGGGCCTCCTGCAGGGCAAAACGGGTGATGGCCGCGGCAACACCATCCTCATCATTGGAACCCGTTACATGCCAGCCGTGCACTTTCAGCTCGGGCACACCATTCTCCATGACTACCGGAATACCAGCAAAGGATAGCATTTCCAGGTCGTTGTGGTTATCCCCGATGGCCAGGATTTGGGCAGGTGGATAACCGCGGAGATCTGCCCATTCGGCCAGGGCGGCGCCCTTGGAAACGGCGGGGTGAATCACGTCAATCATGGCGAAGTCCTTATCCTCATAGACGGTCACCGCCAGGGAAAAGGCTTCCGCGAAGGGCACGCCGCGCAGTGTTTGCTCCACCTGGCGCATCGGCGCCACGGGGCCTGTGAACATGACCTGGATAGGGTCTTCGGTCAGGCAGGCTTCCAGGGGCTGCGATTCGCCCATGAATTCGCGGTTGCGCCGGTAATAGCCCCCGCGCGTGGGGTCATCCCAATCGATTCTCTCGATCATCACCTGATTGGCTAGGGGCCGATCGAAGACGACGGCAGCGCCCTCGCGCCAAAATTCGGTGGATTGCAGGACGCGCTTTGCAGTGACGTGAGGCAGGAGGTGGCGGACATGCGTGTGGCCGTCCTTTGTGCGGACCATTGCGCCGTTGTTGACGATCATCGTGAGCGGAGAGGGAATCTGTTGCGCTACGGGCAGGGCAAAATCATAGCGCCGCCCGGTGACCAAGGCGACCTCGATGCCACGGCGCGTGGCCTCAGCGATAGCTCCGCGATTTGCAGGGGAGACTTCCCACGTGCTGTTGAGCAGCGTGCCATCAATGTCCAGAGCGATCAGACGAACGGGCATAGTAACAGTGTACCGGATGGCGGCCGTGAACGCTGTGACGCCTGTGTGAAAGCCTCGTGCTAGACTGCCGTTCATGGCGACTCACCGGCTCTACTACGACGATTCTTACCTGCAGAACTTCGAGGCGCAGGTGCGTGGCTGCATGCCTGCGGAGCCCGTGGCCACCGATTCCGGCACGCAGGCGGCGTGGGAAGTATTGCTGGATCAGACGGCGTTTTATCCGTCATCGGGTGGCCAGCCGAAAGATTTGGGCAAACTGGGCGATTCGAACATTTTGGATGTGCGCGACGATGGCGAAGAAATTCTTCACATCGTGGACCGCGAATTGGAGCCGGGCCCCGTTCAGGGCTGCGTGCAGTGGACACGACGCTTTGATCACATGCAGCAGCACACTGGACAACATCTGCTCTCGGCCATGTTTCATGAACGCTACGGTTTGCCGACGGTGTCGTTCCATTTGGGCGGCGATCTTTGCACCATTGATCTGCGCGGGCCGGAGCCTTCCGCAGAAGTGTTACTGGGTGCCCAGCGTGCCGCAAACCAGATTATTTTCGAGGACCGGCGCGTAATCGTGCGTTATGGAACCGCGGACCAGCTTGCGCGGCTCGGCGTGCGCAAGGAAGTCGAGCGCGAGGGACTATTGCGTGCCATTGAGATTGAAGATGCGGACCTGCAACCCTGCGGCGGCACGCACGTGAAGTCCACTGGGCAGATCGGCACGCTGCTGCTGCGGCGCTGCACCAGGGTGCGCCAGGATTTTCGCGTGGAGTTTGCCTGCGGCGCGAGGGCGGAGAGATTGGCCAGCAGCGAGTTTGCGCTGTTGCGGACTCTGGGCGAGCGGCTGAGCTGCGCGCCCGAGGAAACGCTGGCAGCCGTGGAAAAAGCCTTCGCCGAACGCGATGCGAACTTCAAAGCGCTGCGTGGCGCTTTGCAGCAATTGGCGGAAGCGCGCGCGGAATTGCTGACTGGGGCCGCGCAAGAGGAGGATGGAGTGCGCATCGTCAGCGAAGTGTTGCGCGACGTTCATCCGGAGCTGTTGCTGCCATTGGCTACTGAACTTGCGAAAAAAGAGCGCACTGTCGGGCTGCTTGCCCTGGAAGAATCGGGGCAACTGGTCTTCGCGCAAAATGCTTCGGCAGGAAAGGACGTCGCCGCGGTGCTCAAGCAGGTCTTCGCCACATTCCCCGGAAAGGGTGGAGGTACGCGTGATTTCGTTCGCGCCAAGCTGGGCGACGCCAGTGCCTCGGCTGCGGCTGTTGCTCTAGCTCGAAAACTGCTGCGCGGCTAGTCCGAGCTTGATCAACTCAAAGGTGGCTTTTTCGAGAGCGACACAGGACCCCAAGACCCAGGCACACACTCTATGCCTGGGGCACCCGGCGTTATCGACCATCCATCAAGCCCCTGCCGGCCGCCGTATCGAAGAAAACAAGAAGAGTGCCAGGCCAGCAATAATCACCGCTCCGGAAGCCAAGAACGCTACGGTGGGGCTGTAGGCTTGCCATAAATACCCGCCACCAACCCCGGCAACTAAGGCTCCGAGTCCAACCGCAGCATTCAGCAAACCCAACGCCCCACCGCGGTGTTCTTCGACAGACAACTGCGATGCCAGAGATCGCTGGACGCCGTCCGTAAGCGCGGGAAAGAGGCCAAGCAGAAGGAAGCTTCCCGCCAGCACCCAGGAGGAGTGCGCGGCGTTGAGGAAATAATAGCTTGCGAGCAGGATCGCGTATCCGATGACGATAATAATTCGCGGGCCGAATTTATCGCTCATCCTTCCAGCAGTCATGGAAAATCCCGCATATGAAACGTTGTAAACCATGTAAAAAAGCGGAATGTCGGCAAGGACGAGCCCGATGGACTCGGTCTTCAGCAACATGACGGCGATCGGTAAACTTCCCACGGACAATATGAAAATACAAAGGATGAATAGCCTAAACCGCCACGAGAGATTTTTGAGCGCGGAGGCAACGTGGGCCTTCGCCGCTGAAGTAGCCGGCACAACATCCGAAATGAAAAAGAGGGTGAAGATCGTGATCAGTCCAATGGCAAAGGACGTAAGAAATACGGTATTGAAGTGCAAAGGATAGGATCTCAGGATCAAGTAGGCCACCAGGGGCCCGAGGATGGACCCTATCGTGTCCATGGCCCGATGGTAGCCAAACGATTTGCCGAGTTCTTCTTTTGGGGCAGAAAAGGAAATTATGGCGTCTCGCGGAGAATCCCGGAGCCCCTTCCCGACTCTATCCAGCACCCGCAAACCAAGTGCACCGGGGACCGTTTTGACAAAAATATAAAAAGGGCGGGTCAGTACGGAAAGGACGTAACCGGCAACGACGAGGGGTTTCCGGCTTTGCAATTTGTCGGACAGATACCCAGAATAGATCTTGAGGAAGTTTGACAGTCCTTCGGCGACGCCATCGACCATTCCGAGAGAGGCAGCTCCGGCCTTGAGGACCGCCGTGAAAAACGCTGGAAAAACCGCGAACACCATTTCCGAGGAGAAATCATTGAACAGACTCGTAAGCCCAAGAAAAAAGATGTTCCGGGGCAAACCCAAAATGCGCGAGTCTTTCTTGGTATCGGAAGAGGAAGCCATGCGGCGAAGTGTAGCAAAAGAACGCTTTCCGGTCTCGCGCGGTACTGCGCTGACTTGTGACGGTGGCCGGGGGGAGTCGGCACATTCAGGTCACCCGCGACCTAGGCAAGGAATTTCGCCAAAGGCTCCCAATAGTTGGCTTTCCAACCTGCCGCGAGGTGTTCGCCGGTGCCCTTGGGAAAACCGGTATGGTCGAAGAGGATCTTGGTTCCGGAGTCCTGCTCGACGAGCTCGAACCTCGCAATCGAGTAGACGCCTGGCGCCCAACTGCCCACGCGCCAGGCTTGGACGATGCGCTCGTTCGCCACGAGTTCGATTTGGCGGCCCGTGATATAGCCGCCATAGAGGGCGAAGGCGCCGCCCGGTTCTCGGTTGATCTCCGTTGGCTTGGTGCCGGGGGCCATGGATTTCATGGCGTCGCTGAGCTGAATGACTTTGTCAAACTGTTTGGTGTCCAGCAGCGCTTCGTAGACTCGCTTCCGGCTGGCCTTGAAAACAGGCTCCTGGTGAATGGATTCCGCCGAATGAGAGATTTCCTCTTCGCCGGCCGTCCAAGCACGGGTTGAGCCGAGAGCGATTCCACCCATCGCGAGCGCGATACCAGCAATCGCTTGCCTACGCGTGGGCAAGCTGGCGTGCGTTTCCAAATTCGTTCTATTGCTCATTTTCAGTCCTCCGAATTCAGGCGATTAACCGCCCACGCATAAGAGCACCGCTCGAAAATATGTTCAAGATAATATTTCGTTGGCGAGCGAAAATCCTTCAAGGCATACTTTAGCGCACAGGAAGCAAGGAGGCTCCATGGCATATCCCGCTGGTCATCGCGCAGCAGTAAAGAAAAAGATCATTGATAGCGCGCGAAGGCTATTCAACCGGCACGGCTTTGAGAATGTCTCTCTCAGCCAGATCATGGCCGGGGCGGGTCTGACGCATGGCGGGTTCTATAGCTATTTCCAAAGCAAGAGCGATTTGTATACGGCGGTTTTAGGGTGCTTTTTCACCGACCCGGAGTGGAAGAATTGTTGGGAAGGCGTGCATGTGGACTTGTCTTCAACCGACGTGGGGCCGCAAGTCGTCCGCGCCTATCTGTCGCGCCAGCATTATGAGGACGTGGAGAATTCTTGCCCCATGGTGGCATTGCCGACCGACGTGGCGCGAAGTGGAGTAGCGGCGAAGCGGGCGTTCGAGACCGTGTTTAAGGCGATGGTCAGTGTGCTGGAGCGGAGCTTGGCGCATAGTGGCCGGCGCCGCCGCACCACCGCGCAGAGCATTGCGGCGCTGTCCATCGGAGGCATGGTCGTGGCGCGCACCATGGTGGATCGCGCTTTTGCGGACGAATTGCGAGCCGCCTGCATGGCCGTTGCGCTCCATCTTGGCGGCTGGGATAAAAAGAGCAAATCGAAAAACGCGTAGGCGCCGCGGGACCCGCGCAACGCGGATTCAGTGTACGGACACTGCCGTGGCCGGCACGAACTGGAAATCGCGGATGATGACTTCCTGGTTGGTCGCGGGCGGAACCTTGAAGCACCAGAGATTCATGCCCAGGGGCAGGGGAACTTGCGGGATGCGCGCGGTGTAATCGGGCGGCGCGAAGGTGAGGGTCTGCAGGACGTTGGCAGTGGTTCCGAGGGGCTGCAGGCCCCTCATGATGGTGGCGACGATGCGGGTGGAGGACCACTCGAAGCGCGCCGTGGTCAGTGTTGCGCCACCCAGGTCAATTTTGAAATTGTCTTCCTTGGGACCCAGGCTCTTATTCCCGGTGGTGGGCCAGAAGGTGAAGTCGGCGTTGCACCCATGGCAAGTGTTGTTCCACTGGGAGAACTCGATATCAATCTCATTCTCTGCGTTGGCGCCAATCCCGGCAGTTGGCCCGTAGGAGAACAGGCCCAGCACAGTGGATTTATCCATGTTGGTGATGGCACCTTCAATCTGCCACTGGTAGGTGCCAAAACCCATTCTGTCCACGGAGAACATTTCCGAAGAGGTATAGGCTCCGCCATTCTTGATGATGCGCAGGTGCAGGTAGCCGTTCTGGTCCACAAAAATGTTGGCGGGATTGCCTTTTGCCACGCCGGCCATGCCGCCATTGGTGAGTCTCCACTTAAGGCCCTTCCAGGCAGAAGGATCAGTAGTGGCGGCGTTCCCAACAGGGGCAGAGTTGCCTGCGCCGGTTACGGCGGCGATCGTCAATAAACATAAAGCTGCCGCGCAATAGAGATGGAAACGAACGTGCATATCGCGGTTCATTCCGGTGCTCTTCATCAGGATTTTCAAGGGGCGCAAACGACGCGCCCCTCAGAAGGACAGATTCAGAAACGGCGCTAGAAGTTGAATTTGAGCGCCAACTGGCATTGCCGGGGCCCGACAGTTGTGTAGGAGATGACTCCAAAGTTCGGATCGCCCACAGTCGTGTCTGGAGTGCCAAAGACCGGGTGGTTGAAGGCATTCTGTGCCTCCAGGCGCAGTTCCAGCTTCATGTTTTCATGACTGGGCACAAGTCCAAACTCCTTAGAGACGGACAGGTTGGTGGTGAAGAAGAACGGACTTCGGATCGAGCCGAGAGCACGAGGCGCGTCGCCCAGGGTGTATTCGTCCGGCGTCTGGAAGCAGTTGGGGTTCGCGAAATAATTGAACACCCAATTGCCGTCGCTGCCGCCTGTGCGCTGAGGTGTGCAGACCAGATTGGGCCGCTGGGGCCCGTAGGTCGGTATAGAGGTTCCGTAAGTTTCAAAATTGAGTGGAAATCCCTTCTGGATAGTCCAGACACCGGCAGTTTTCCAGCCGCCCACAATCAGATCCAGCGCGCGAGGCATCCCGTTAAGGAAGGCCCGCCCGCGGCCAATCGGCAGATCGTAGGTGTAGTTGATTTTTAGCATCTGGGGCACATCAAAGGTGGAGAGGCTGCGGTCGAGCCAAGGCTTGTTGGGATCCTGAGGTTCCCAGAGACCACTCGTAGTACCGGCGAGCCATGCCACGTTGGTGTCGTACATAGAAGAATCGTCAATGGACTTGGACCAGGTGTAATTGGCAGAAAGTTGCAAGCCATTGGAGTAGTGCTTTTCGATCGTCAGTTGCAGTGCGTGGTAGATGGAGTTGGCAATGGGTGGCACGTCGCTGGTGACGCTGGTGTATTGCGGATACGGCAACTCCAGTTGAAAGGCCTGAACTTGCGATGCCGTAAGCGGGCTGTTGGCATAGTAGGAGGCCAGCGGGCCAGTGGTCAGGATGGGAGCAAAGGGATTGTCCACATAGTTAAAAAGGCTGGTGATCTGCGCGTTAGACAGCTTCTCGACCCAAGGGCCCAAAATGTCAAGAATGTTGCCACCGTTGTAAGGCAAGTGTGTTCCCTTCTTGCCGATGTAATCAGCGGTCACGATGATATTGGAGGGCAGTTGATGCTGGAAGCCGAAACTCCAGCCTTGCTCATAGGGAGTTGTTGCCCAGAAGGGAGTTTTGATCGGACCGACGGCTCCGTAACTGACGTCATTCAGCAAGCCAAGAGAGTTTCCCGGCGGCTGGATCAAGCCATTAGGGAAGGGGTTGCTAAGATGCAAGTAGGGCGTGGCGCCATCGTTATTATAAGTGCCGACCGCCCCGGTCCACTGATTAAAACCCTCTGAACCGTAAGGCAACACGCCGGTGGCACCGGAACGGGACTGACCGTAGTAGATGCCGTAGCCCCCGCGCACCACCGTCTTGGATTTCAGCAAATACGAAAAGCCAAAACGCGGTTGGAAATCCTTCCAGTCGGTGACGAAGTTGCTTCGTTGGTTGCCATTCGCAAACACCTCACCACCGAGCAGTGGGCGAGTTACATTCTGCAGAGTGAGCGGATCTTGATACGTAATAGTGCCGCCGTTCAGCGGGCTTGTCACAGTCGGATCGAACCAGTCCATCCGGTTATCGCGTTCGGTGCGTGGCAGGTTCACGTCATAGCGTAGTCCGAGATTCAAGGTCAGCTTGGGTGTCACTTTCCAGTTGTCTTGGCCAAATCCGGCAAACTGATAATTTTCGGTGGCGGGGCGGAACTGGATTTCATAGCTTTGACTACCACCCATCTGGCCCATCATAAAGCTGGCCATGGAGTCGCCGCCGCACTGGGTGACATCGCCGAGCGGGCATTGGGAACTGCCTTGGTTGTTAAAACTGAAGTAGCCATTCGGTGCGTTGGTCTGAATATAGTTCTGCTGGTGCAAACGGCCTTCGAAACCGAATTTCAGTTCGTGCTTTCCCTTGATTTTGGTAAGCAGTTCGCTCAACTGGCCAGTGTCCTGGCCTTGCCGGTAATTGCCGTAGGGATCCTGGCCCATGCTGGTGAAGGCAGCGGAATAATAGTTACCGATAAACATGGACGGAACTCCCGGAAATCCATTGCTGTTCAGATATGACGGGAAGCCCAGTGCGCTAAGGGGATTCGCATTGAGGCTTGAGTTGTAGGCATCAATGGTCATAGCGCCGCGGGTAAACCCAAGAGTGCTGGTGAGGATGAGTGTGGGGCTAAAGGTGTGCGTATCATTAATGGCGAACAGGTGTGCCGAACCACCATTCTGGCCACTGCCGCAGGGATCGGTAAAGTTCTTGAAGCAATTGTAGGGAATATAGTTATTCCAATCCTGCGAGTATTTCACGCTGAGTAGATTCATTTCGCTGATGCGGTAATCGATTTTGAGGTCGTACTGATCGTTGGCGCCGCGATTGGACCCGGCACCAATCCAATTGTCGTAGATGCCGTTGCCCGAGTAATTGGGCTCCGGGAAATAAGACATCATCTTCTGGGCCACCGGATCGATAAGATTGCCAGGAACTAGAGGCAACTGATAGGGCGTGCCAGCGAGGTTGGGATTGCCCGGACTTGTGTACATAGCAAGGTTATTAAACGGGATAAAAGTGCTGCGGTATGCGCCGGAACCCAGATCGCTGGAATAGGTAGGGTAATTAGCGGGTGCGTTGGGGGGATTGGAGTAATAAACGCCCGAATAGGGGTCCCAAAGCTGACCCGCAGGATCAACCTGATTTCCGGACATGCACTCGCCTGCGGAATTAAAGGTGCCGCCAGCCGCGGCGCAAAGTGAGCCAAAGTCGCCTTGACGTTCCGCGTCGGTGGGAACGCCAGCTTGAGAGGTGGCCATGCTGGTGTCACGCGTGCCATCCCAGTCAAAAAAGAAAAAGAGCTTGTCCTTCTTGATGGGCCCGCCAATGGTGCCGCCATAATTATGGCGGTGCAGCGGAGCAATAGGTTGGTTCCCCGCGTTGGCGAACCAGTTGTTTGCATCTGTCATGCTGTTGCGGATGAAGTCGTAGACTCCCCCATGGAACGAATTACCGCCCGAGCGGGTGATCATGTTGACGACGGAGGAACCCGTAAAGCCGTACTCCGCGCTGAAATTGGTCTGCTCGACCTTGAACTCTTCGACTGCCTCTGCGGACGGAGTATACGTCACTGCGGTGATGCCCCCATTGGGTTCGAAGTTGGTGATGGAAGCGCCGTCCATCAGAATGTCCGCGCTGGCGCCGCGGCTGCCATTGGAGACAAAGTTTGTTCCGGTATCGCCGACGGAGTTCTGATCGCTCATATTGTTCAAGCCGGGAGCAAGCATGACAAAGTCGAGGACGTAGCGGTCAACCAGTGGTAGATCGTTGATGAACTTGCGGTTGACCACCTGGCCGGTCACAGCGTCCTCGGTGGCAAGGGTCTGTGCCTGGGCACTTACCTCAACCGTTTGCGTGGCAACTGCGACCCTCATGGTCATGTTTGCGGTGGCGTTCTCCGTGACGTCCACCCGGATGCCGGTGATTTTTGTGGTCTGAAACCCTTTCATCTCCGCCGATACGGTGTACAAGCCCGGCGGAACGGAAGTGAACACGTAGCGCCCGTTGCTGTCTGAGGTGGCGTTGAACACGTACCCCTTCTCCTGGTCCACCAGGGTGATCTTTACCCCTTGGAGGATGCCGCCTGACGGGTCCGTTAAGTCACCCGACACGGTTCCGAAGTAGCCTTGCCCAAATAGCATCACGGGTGTAGCGAGCAGGAAGGCAAGCAGCAGTAGCCGCGCAAATCCCCGTACGCAACTGGATCCCATTCCGAAAGAGAAGTTACTCATCGCAGTCTCCTTTACATATACATAGTGGAACGCGAGCGCAAGATCACAGCACTTCAGTCTCTCTGTTCAAACCAGCGTAGTGTTGGTTCTTGAGTGGGCACTATCTCAATTGTGGACACACAGGAAACCACACCCCCGACTCTTGAATCGTTTTAAGGCAGTATATTCTCTTGAGGACGCTCAGGCAATATCCATGCTATTCGCGGGATGGTGCAAGGCTGCACGGCTCACCTCAAGCTGCTTTTGGAGCGATTCCGGTTGCTTGCCGCACCATACTCGCCAGGAAAACCGGGGTCTGTGACGAATGACCATCCGGGATGAGAGCCGTCAGAAGTGCGGACCTCGCCAAGCCGTTGCCGTTTTTCAGGCTCACGCAGGCAATCCTGCAAGCATCGCAGCCAGGAAAAATAGGGTGATACAATCGCGCCGTGCTTTGCTCTGAAAGCCTTAGCGCAGGTCCTTCGCTCCAACCCGCCTTGCTTGGAGGAAGAAATGCCGAAACGAATTGTGGGAATTGCCGCGGGAATCGCGGCGTTGGCCCTTGGTGTGTTCTTTTTGATGGCGAAATCAAATCTTGCATTCAGCGCAGCAGCTCACCCGTCGTCATACCCACAAACGCAAGCGCCACCGCACCAGATTGCTGTGCCACCGCCGCCGATGGGCTGGTCCTCTTGGAACAGCTTCTCGAACACCATCGATTCCAAGATCGTCATGGAACAAGCCAAGGCCATGGTGTCGTCTGGAATGAAGCAGGCGGGCTATCAGTACATCAACATTGATGAAGGCTGGTGGCTGGGAGCGCGGGACGCGAACGGCAATATTGTGGTGGAAGCGAAACAGTGGCCCGCCTTGCAACCGGGCGAACACAACGGCGACATGTCCAACATCGTACGCTTCATCCACTCGCAAGGCCTCAAGGCGGGCATCTACACGGACGCGGGCGAAGCGGGATGCGGCTTCTACGGACCTGACCTTGGTCCGCCGATGCCGCACACGGGCAGCGAAGGGCATTACGATCAAGACTTCCTGCAATTCGCGGAATGGGGCTTCGATTACGTCAAAGTGGATTGGTGTGGAGGCGATCACGAGAACCTGGATCCCGCCGTGCAATATGCGGAAATTGCGCACGCGATTCGTCGAGCGGAGAAAATCTCCGGCCACCGGCTGTACTATTCGATTTGCAATTGGGGCAGCAGGAGCCCTTGGACTTGGGCGCCCGGCATCGGTGGCGTCGCGGCGGATATCTGGCGCACCAGCGGAGACATCGTGGCGCCCATCGTTGCGAACACACCCAATGCCAGCCGCAGGGCGAGCATCAAGGGAGTCCTGGACAACTTCGATCAGGGCATTCACCCATTCGCGCAACACACCGGCTATTACAACGATCCGGACATGATGATGGTGGGTATGCCGGGATTATCAGAGACGCAAAATCGCGTGCACATGAGCCTTTGGGCGATATCTGGCGCGCCACTGATTGTGGGCGCGGATTTGGCGAAGCTGGACAAGGCGACTGCGGCGATTTTGACGAACGCCGATGTGCTTGCTGTGGATCAGGATTCGCTTGGCGTGCAGGCGATCAAGGTTGCTGAACCTCAGCCTGGGCTGCAAGTTTGGGCGCGGCCCCTGGCAAGTGCTGGCGTGCATGCGGTGCTGCTGTTGAACAGGACTTCGGCTCCCAGTGAGATTGCTGTGCATTGGGATGCGATCGGCTTGGATGCCTCGGCGAAGGCTACGGTGAAGGATCTATGGGCGGGCAGGGAATTGGGATCGTTTGCTGCGGCCTACTCGACCAAGGTTCCCGCTGGCGACGCCGTGTTTTTGATCGTCCGCGGCACCGATGCAAAACCGACAGTCTACGAAGCCGCGTCTCGTAGCAACGTGTTGGATGGCGGCGCTACGCCCGAATCGTGCAAGTCTTGTTCAAGCGGGCAGAAGGTTTCGCTTGGCGGAGAAAAGTCGCTCACGTTCCGAATCCCGCCCGTAAAGAAACCGACCTTCGTGCAAATCCACTACGTCAACATGAGCTCCGAACCGGTGCCTAGCCAACTTCGCGTGGATGGCCAGCCCCCCACGAACATTTCCTTCCCGCCCACCGGCGTTGACGGGGAGGTAGGCAGCATCACGATCGAGGTGGAATCCAATCAAACCGGGGCGCACAGCGCACTTACGTTCACCGCGCGGTGCGGGGCTGGCCCCGCGCTGGAATCCGTCTCCGTGCTGGCCGGGTTGCACTAACCACTCAGCGGCGAATCGCACATTGGTTTGCGCCGCGGCTCAGGATGCGGAGGGATTCCTCGACTGCGCGACCCGACGCGCCAAACTGCGGCGCGGAAGAGAAAATCGGGTCGCTCCGCTCGGAATGACGGAGGGAGAAAAAGGGGCCGGATGGAAAGGCAGAAGCTGCGCGAGCTTGACCGACTTAGCCTCCGGCGATGGAGGGAACGATGAGCACGCGGTCGCCGTCTTTTAAGGTGCAGGATTCGCCGCCGAGGAAGCGGATGTCCTCTTCATTCAGATAGACGTTGAGAAACTGGCGGACTTGCCCCTGTTCATCGCGGACATGCCGCGACAGAGCGGGGTAGCGCGCGGTCAAGTCGTTCAGGGCTTCGGCGACTGTGGCGGCGGCGGAATCGAGCTTGGGTATTCCGTCGGTGAAGCGGCGGAACGCGGAAGGAATTTCAATCGTGATGGCCATCAGCTAATTGCTCCTCGAAATAGTGTACGCCGAAATCTCGCCGGTGTGGCAAGACGCAGCGAAAAGTAAAGCAGATCCCTCGACTGCGGTCTGCATAAGGCGCAGACCTCCGCTCGGGATGACAGGCTGGGGTGGCATTGGCATTGCATGCGAGCGCATAAAGTCCCACCTCAGGCGGTTACCTCGCGGTTGAGGTCATTGCCGATGTGCGCTTCAAAGGCCTCCAGGCGCGGCTCAATGGCTTCGCTGGGAGGAAAGTCCGCGGCGATGGCGTCAGTGGTCTTCAACCCGTTGCCGGTGATGCAGACCACAGTAGTTTCGTCGGTTCGGATGCGGCCCTGTTCGATGAGCTTAGCCGTAACGCCCGTGGTAACGCCGCCGGCGGTCTCCGTGAAGATTCCCTCGGTTTCCGCAAGCAGCTTGATGGAATCGATGATTTCCGGATCGGAGATGTCTTCGGCCCAGCCGCCGGATTCACGGATCAGGCGCACGGCGTAGGGTCCGTCGGCAGGATTCCCGATGGCCAGCGAGCGCGCGATGGTATTGGGCTTCTGCGGCTGAAAGCGCGGCAGATTGCGCTTTACGCTATCGGCTATGGGAGAGCAGCCGGTGGCTTGCGCGCCAAAGAATTTCACCTGCTTGGGCTCAACCCAACCGAGATGCGCCAGTTCGCAGAAGGCCTTGGCAATCTTGCCGATCAATGAACCGCCCGCCATCGGTACCACCACGTTATCAGGAAGTTCCCAACCCAACTGCTCAGCAATTTCGTAGCCGTGCGTCTTGGAGCCTTCCGCGTAATACGGGCGGAGATTGACGTTGACCAGCCCCCACTTGAAGCGGTCGGCAATCTGCGTGCACAAACGATTCACGTGGTCGTAGTTGCCGTTGATGCGGATGATGCGCGCGCCATAGACGGCAGTGTTCAGGATTTTCGCGGGCTCCAGATCGGCGGGCACAAAAACGCAGGTATCGAAACCTTGTTGCGCGCCCTGTGCGGCAACGGCGTTGGCGAGGTTGCCCGTCGAGGAACAGCCAATCCTCGTAAAGCCAAAACGGCGAGCGGCGGCCAGAGCCGTTCCCACAACGCGATCTTTGAAAGAGAGCGTCGGGAAACACACCGCATCGTTCTTGAAATAGACGTTCTTGGCGCCCCAGCGCGCGCCCAGCTTGCGCGACTTCACCAGCGGCGTGCCGCCAATGGCCACGGAAGGCGTGAAGCCCTCCGGCAGCGGCAGCAACTCCGCGTAACGCCACATATTGAATGCGCGGTGCTGCAGGAGTCCGCGGTGCGCCACATTGCCGAGCGCTTCGTAATCGTAGCTCACCTCGAGCGGAGAGAAGCACTCTTCACAGTAAGATAGGGGAGCGTTGGCGAATTTCTTGCCACATTCCCTGCATCGCAAAAAATAAAGTTCCTTCATAAGTCACCTCGCCGTGGACTGCCGGGCCCGAAGAACACGCCGGGCCGGGTGCCCCCGTGTGAAATGACGTGGAGATTGATGTCGGGCAGCGCGGAGGGGTAAAATGAAAAACCCTCCGTGCCAAAGCGCTTGGAGGGTCTCAGAAACTCTGTAAACTCGCCAGCTCTTTAGCAGTTTTTTACGTGGAGCAAGTCGCCCTAAATCGCCACGTGAGGCCGCCGAAGCGGCTTCCATTGATTAGGCGGGAAACGGGGGGCAAAGTCAAGAACAAAATAAAAACAAGGCCGCGCCCGACGAGAGCGGTCTGAATTTGCGTTAAACATAGAGATTCTAGTGTTTTCCTGTTAGGACAGCCGGAGGCGCCAGCGAGTGCAAAGTGTGGTCTAAATATCGGTGAAAGACCGATTTACGGGATATCTGCGGGGCCAAAAAAACAAAAGCAACAAAGCGGTCTCCTGCAACGTCCAATGTGAGCGTGGGTAAAAACGTATCCGGAACGACCCGGCCATACGGCCAGTAATGCAAATAGCGCATCCCAGGAGAAGCGAAACTCCAAGCAAGGTGGAGTGTTATACTTTTCCAAGGTGCCCTGGCCAGAAGTCGAAAGAGGAGCGAGAAAGATGGATCACGTAAGAGAAATGGTGGACTGGACGAGACGTCGAAAGATTGTGGTGGCAGGATTGGTTACGGCAACCCTGGTTGTCGGCATCCTGATTGGGACGGTGATTTCCGGAAAGGTTTCCGCGATGAAGGCGTTTTCCTTCGCGGGAACGAATGCCACGCCGCTGGCGCTTCCGGACCCGATTCCTTCATCGAATTCGTTTAATTCGATTGTCACGCGCGTGGAACCGGCCGTGGTGAATATCGCCACGACCCAGGTGATTGACCGCAAGTCCAGGAAGCGTCGTTCCTCTCCCATGGATCCCGACGATCCTAGCGAAGACTTTTTCTTCCACTTTTTCGATGGCCGGCCGGATGCACAGCCTGAGGCAGAGCGCAGCCTCGGCTCGGGCGTGATCGTGGACCGCCGCGGGTACATCCTGACGAACAATCACGTGGTCGAGCAGGCCACCAAGATCCAGGTGCAATTGAACGGCGATACCACAAAGTACACGGCGAAGGTAGTGGGCGTGGATGAAGATACTGACCTGGCGGTGATCAAGATTGAAGTGCCGAAGGAATTGCCCTTTGCCAAGCTGGGCAATTCGGACGGCGTGCAAGTAGGCGACTGGGTGTTGGCCATTGGCAGTCCATTCGGACTGAACGCGACGGTGACGGCGGGGATCATCAGCGCCAAGGACCGTGGTGGAATCGGGCGCCAGTTTCAGCGCTTCCTGCAAACCGACGCCGCGATCAACCCGGGCAATTCGGGTGGTCCGCTGGTGGACATGGCCGGGCAGGTGATCGGCATCAACACCGCCATCATCACCGGCGGGCGCGGGTACGAGGGCGTTGGATTTGCCATGCCATCTTCGACCGCGCTGAGTGTTTACGACCAGATTGTGAAGAACGGACGTGTGACCCGCGGCTCGATTGGCGTGAGCTTCCAGGAAGAACCCGGCACCAACCGGATAACACTGAAATACCTGGGCGCTCCGTACGGCGTCGTGATCCAGGGCATTGAGCCCGGCAGCCCGGCGGAAAAGGCGGGGTTGAAGGATGGAGACGTCATTTCCGCGGTCAATGGCGAGGCCGTGAAAACCGGGAATGACCTGGTGAACCCGATTGCTTCAGCACCCATTGGTAGCAAGGTGAAGATCACCTACTACCGCGACAAACAGCAGCATGATACTACGGCTACCGTCGAAGATCGCACACGCGTTTTCCCGGATTCGGCCAACCGCATCAATGGCACCCCGGATGAACCCGCACCTGCGGAATTTGGTTTGCACGTCGAATCGCTTACTCCCGAGCGCGCACAGCGCGTGGGCATGGAAGGGCAGAAGGGCGTGGTGGTGACCGAGGTCGATCCGGCCAGTTTTGCCGACGACCTGCAATTCAACCCTGGTGATGTCATTGTCGAAGTGAACGGCCAGCCCGTGAATTCCATGGACGATTATCGCAAGGCTGTGGGCAAGATGAAGGCCGGAGACAATGTCGTGTTCAAAGTACGGCGCCACAGTTATAACGACCGGACTGTCACCGTGTTTCTGCCGGGCGTTGTGCCGGCGGACGGCAAGTAAACGGACGAAGACGCCTCAACCCAGACATGCGCACATTGCGTTCCAGGCAATCACTTGCGGGATGGATTCTTGCGGCCATGGCCGCGGGGGGCTTGGCGCTTCCCGCGGCAGCCGCACAAAGCGCCCCTGCGTCCACGAACCACAAGAGCACGACGAGTGGAACGGGCCCGACCCACACCAAGTCAGAGGGAACCATCGTCAGGAGAAACGGCAAGCCCGGTAAGGGGTCGTCCCGGAGGCGATCGAAACGCGTGAAGGGGCAGGCTGCGCCCACTTCCGAGCGCATCAGCGAAATTCAAGCAGCACTGGCAAAGAATGGCGTGTTTGAGGGAACCCCCAACGGGAAGTGGGACGGATCCACCAGCGAGGCCATGAAGAAGTTTCAAGCCGCACACAGGCTCACTCCCACGGGCAAATTCGATGCCTTGACGCTGCAGAAATTGGGCCTGGGCTCGGAGACGGCCGGAGTGGCTCCGCCTACGCCGCCTCCGAATGCGACCGCGAATCGCCTGCTCTCCCGCAATGCGCAACGCGACGAAATCAAGAACGAAAACCAGCCGGAATAGGCCGCGCCCACGATTAGCGCGGAAACGCATTTGCCCTTTGGCGGAACCAAGCGAACCGGCAACGGCCATCGTGAAGCTGCCGTCGCCGCCATCCACCTCTTCACCGAGTGGAAGTCCGTTTACATCGATTAGTCCGACCGCCTGCAACGCGCGCAAATTGACAACAACTAACCACCGCAGGTTTTGGATGTTGACGCGGTGCTTTACTTTACCATAAAATGTAAAGCATGGCAGAAGCTACCCTATCTTCCAAGAACCAGATCGTCATACCGCGCGAGGCCCGCAAGAGAATGGGCCTTAAGCCCGGTGACAAACTGCTGGTGGTTTTGAAAGGCGATGACATGATCGTCATTCGGAAACCCAAGTCCTACAGGGCGGCCATCACTGGGATTGGCCGGGGATTGTACCCGCCCGATTACCTAAAGAAGGAACGGGAGAGTTGGGAGTAGAAGATCTCCGTACCCTTCTGCGCCCGCAGCACCGCGTGGCCTTGGACACGAGTATCTTCATCTACCAAGTTGAAGCAAATCCAAAATACTACTCGCTTTCGGATGTTGTATTCGAGTGGCTAGAGAAACAAGGAAACGAGGCGGTTACTTCCACGCTCTCATTAACCGAGCTACTTGTTCCTGCGTATCGAGAGGGCAATGAGAAACGGATCCAAACCTACTATGGCTTGTTCCGCACCTATCCCAGTCTGACTTGGATTCCTCCCGATCTAGAGGTTGCGGATGTCGCCGCACGAATGCGAGCCGCGTATGGACTTAAGACGCCGGATGCCATTCAGGCTGCCACTGCGATTTACTCCGGGGCCTCCGCGTTTCTGACGAATGATCCAATCTTCAAGAGGCTGAAGGAAACAGAGATTCTGATATTGGACGAACTGCTTTGACGCCGCTTGACAGGCTTCCTAGAATGGTAAGTGGCACCCCAGGCCGAGTGCTGCTATGAGAAACGCTGCTCTCCAAGAACGCCGTAATCGCCAGATTCTGGCCGACCTTGTCCGCACGTACATCGAAACGGGCGAGCCGGTTTCATCGCGCGCCATTTCCAAGCGCTACGATGAATCGCTTAGCACGGCCACCATTCGCAACGTCATGGCGGACTTGGAAGATGGCGGCTACCTCTATCAGCCGCACACTTCCGCGGGCCGCGTGCCAACGGCGGCGGCTTATCGCTTCTTTGCGCAGGAGATTGCCTCGCAAGCCACGCTAAGCGTCGAGGACCGCGATTGGATCAAGCGCGAAATGACCGCAGGAGTCTCCGCGGGAGAGATTACGGAGCGCGCGGGACATGTACTAGCGGAAGTATCGAAGGGCGTGGGCATCATCGTATCGCCGCCGCTGCGCAAAACAGTTCTGGAACATGCGCGCATGTGGTTGCTGCCAGATGGGCGTGTGGTTGTCGTGCTAATCTCGCCGGGCGGCAACACGCGGGATAAAGTGCTGCGACCGCCGCGGCTCTTCACACAGGAGGAGCTCGACGCCACCGCGGATTTCCTGAACCGCAATTATTCCGGCTGGACGCTGGAAGCGATTCGCGGCGACCTGCTGCAAAAGCTGGCGAACGAGCGGGAGAAGTATGAAGGCATCGTGGGCAGCGCGCTCACGCTATGCGACCCGGCGATCCTGGGGGAAAGTTCCGCGCAACAGGTGTACGTGGAAGGCACAGCGCAGTTCGTGGGCTCGACGGAGTTCGCCGACCAGGGCCAATTACGGGAATTGCTTGCCGCGATCGAGGAAAAGCACCGCCTGGTGACTATGCTGAACGCTTGCATTGATACGCCGGAGCCGGTGTATGTGCAAATCGGCCTGAAAGAGATTTCTCCCGCGGGAGATAATATTGCGGTGATTAGTGCGCCGTATTCGCACAGCGACCGGGTACAAGGTTCGCTGGGTGTGCTGGGGCCGACGCGCATGCACTATGAACGCGCCATGACCGCGGTAGCTTATGTAGCGCAGCTTTTTAGCGAAGCGTTGAGTAAGATCGAATAGCAAAATGTCCAGAAGCCGTCTTATAAGAGACTTGCAGGAAGACAAGGCCTCGACCGTGGCGAAAAGCATCGAATCTTTGGGAATTTTAATCCCTGAGGTAAGCGAGGCAGCTTGGCGGAGCTTTTGCGGGTTAGGCTCGAGAGGGATGTGTTTATGAAAGACGAGGAAATCAAACTGAGGGTATCCGGGAGCGACGAGGCGGGCCAGCCCGCGGAGGCCAAAGCTTTGCTGGAAGATAGCGAGCGGGAAGATGCCGAGGCAAAGAAACTGGCCACGGATTTAGAAGAGCTGCGCCAGACATTGCTGCGGCGCCAGGCGGATTTCGACAATTACCGCAAGCGCATCGAGCGGGAACGCACCGAAGACGTACGGCGCGCAACAGCCCGTGTCATTGAGGGCTTAATCCCGGTACTGGATGGTTTCGAGCATGCCCTAGCGGCCCATCGAGAAGCCGAGTACGAGAGCTATCGCAAGGGCTTCGAGTTGATCTACAAGCAGCTATTGGACAACCTGGGGAAGCTCGGCGCGCACCGCGTTGACCCGCTGGGCAAGCCCTTTGACCCGCACCTCCACCAGGCCGTGGATCGCGCCGAAACCACCGAGCATCCCGATGGCACGATTATTTCTGTTTTTCAGCCGGGCTATGAATTTCATGGACGGGTGCTGCGTCCTGCGATGGTGCGCGTAGCGGTTCATCCTGGCGGCGCATCGAAGGGACAAGCGAACTGAAGAGAGATATCAGATAACCGTAAACTATTAGCCTAGAAAGCGGACTCAAGGACAACGCATGACGCGCGGACAACAACGAGACTATTACGAAATTCTGGGCCTGGCGAAGACGGCTTCGGTGGACGAGATCAAGTCCGCTTATCGCAAAGCCGCGATGAAATGGCATCCCGACCGCAACCCGGACCACAAGGATGTGGCGGAACACAACTTCCGCGAAGCCACGGAAGCCTACAGCATCCTCAGCGACGGACAGAAGCGCCAGATTTACGACACTTACGGACATGCGGGACTGGCGGGCGCCGGGGGGCAAGGTGGCTTTGATGGCACCATCTTCCAGGACTTCCACGATATTTTTGGTGACTTTTTCGGCTTCGAGGACCTCTTTGGCGCCGCGGGCGGCCGCCGTGGCGGGCGCAGCCGCGTGAAACGTGGCAACGACCTGCGCTATGACATGACGCTGACGTTCGACGAAGCGGCCATGGGAATTTCCACCAAGATTCGCGTGCCGCGGATGGAGTACTGCGAAGCGTGCAACGGAACTGGCGCGAAAAAGGGCACGGGCGTGGTGAATTGCCAGGCTTGTGGCGGGCGCGGCCAGCTGATCTACACGCAAGGGTTTTTCACCGTGAACCGCGCATGCCCCAATTGCCAGGGTGCGGGACAAATCGTCAAGGAGCGCTGCATCGAATGCCGCGGCCAGGGGCGCATCGAGCGCGAGCACACCATCGAGTTGCGCATTCCTCCCGGCGTGGATACGGGAACGCGCCTGCGCGTGCAGGGCGAAGGCGAAGCGGGTCCGAACGGTGGCCCTGCCGGTGATCTCTATGTCGTGCTGGAAGTGAAGGAGCACAAGTTCTTCGAGCGGCGCGGCGCGGATTTGTACTGCACCATTCCGCTGAGCATTGCGCAAGCCACGCTGGGCACGGAGTTGCAAGTCCCCGGCCTGAACGGGGAAGAGACGCTGAAGATTCCCGAGGGTACGCAAGGCGGCGCGGTTTTCCGGTTGAAGGGCAAAGGCCTGCCCGATCCGCACGGCGGAGGGCGCGGTGATTTGTATTTTCACGTACGCGTCTTGACGCCGACCAAGCTCACTCGCGAGCAGCGCAAGCTGGTCGAACAATTGCACGCCACAATGAAAGTGGAAAATAAGCCCGCGGACCGCGATTCCAACATCTTCGACAAAGTGAAAGACATTTTCGGCTAGCGGCTGCCCTGCTCCCCGAAATTTAGTCCAAGCAAAAGTCAACTTCTCAGGGTACTGTCTATTGAACAGTGGATTCCAGCATTCGGTACTGTGTAATGATTGTCTGCATGTCGTTGCCAAGTTCCGAAAGGGGGTGGCGATTTGTGCTCAGCAGCTCTACCGACGCCTTTGCCATAAAGACTCCCCTCTCTGTGACAATGTAAAAGATCACACCTCCACTTTCGGGTAGAGGAAAATTGCCTGTCAGCTGCATATCATCCAGAAACTTGCTGGCGATCGAAACGGCGTGCAACGCCGCCTCGCGAATAGCCGGCCGTGCGTACCCACCGCCGATTGATCCGCCCCCGCTGCTGTAGTAAATGCTGGCCGAGCCGTCCGAAACCGCAACTACCGTGGCGACTCCAGACGTAACCGCCCAGTCCATCACTACAGCATAGGGATTGCCAGGTGTGTCAGGCGTTGATGAACTGGCCTGCGGACACTTCAAATTTAGTACTTGAGCGCGAAGAGCGGAATAGTTATTCGTCTTTTTGGCTTCGGGAGCCCGAAGCTCTTGGGATCGCCTGCGCCAACGAATCAACGCAGCTGCGCAGTAGGGAAAAATCATGCCTGCTGCTATCACCCAATAAACGATTTGCTGGTCGCTCATGGCAACGGCGATTGTGAGGTCCCATCAGCTGAGCCGAACCGAAAGTATATCTTAGGAACGGGTTTTCCGCTCGAGCCAGGAGGCTGAGTCCATAAAGCCCGACGGAATACCGTCCTTGTCGCGCCACGCGAAAGAAGCCAGCCCGAGTAGTCCAATAAACAACCCGAGCACGTGATGGTCCCATGTGGCTCGTACGGGGATGATGAATTGTCGGAGGAAGATCAGAATATACATAAGACTTGCGGCAATGGCCCAACCTCTCGCCCAGGATTTTCCATTCCAAATAGTCCACGCCGCCATCCCCGTAATGACAGCCATGTGAACCAAGAAGATTGGTCCGGCGAGCAGATTGCGTATAAAGGGAATCTTGTGAGGCTGGGGAATCGTGTACAGAATGGCCGCCATGAACCCCAGCGATGTAAGTCCAAAAATCCAGAACATGAACTTCCTGAAATCTGTGGGCCAACGCCAAGTTGGGGGCCACTGCCCATCGGAGAGGCTCTCGTCTGGCGCGAACACGCGATTCATAACCGAATTGTGACATAGAAGACGGCTTACCAGTAACTTGGGTACTCGTTCTCTCTTCGACTTTCATTACTTCTTGACTCGTGACAGGTGTCGCCACGTTGGAGATGTAATGAAAGAGCCGTGCCTCGGCGGCGGTAGAATTGTTGTTAGCAGGCAACTTTGCTACCGAGAGGAGGCACGGCATGATCTACGTTGGAGTAGACCTTCATTTGCGATTTTGTTACATGACGGTGCTCGATGCAAGGGGGGTGATTCTGCGTCAAGGACGCGTGCTCAACGACGAAGAGCATTTGCGTTTGTTTTTCACGGAGTTAAAAATCCCTGGTAAGGAAGAACAAGAAATCATCGCGGCGGTGGAGGCCTGCGGATTCTGGTGTGCCTTTGTGGATTGCGTCGAACCGCTGGTCGCGCAGGTGGTGCTGGTGCATCCCGCCAAGGTGAAAGCCATCGCCAGTGCCAAGCTGAAGAACGATCGCGTGGATTCCGCCACCTTGGCGCAACTGCTGCGCGCCAATCTGTTGCCGGAAGCCTGGAAGGCCGACGTCACCACGCGCGATTTGCGAGAATTGCTGCGCATGCGCAGCGCGCTCGGCCAGGACCGCACGCGTTACAAGAACCAGATCCATGCCACGTTGCACATGCATGGCGAGCGCGCCCCGGTGAGCGATTTATTCGGGTGTGCCGGACGCGCCTGGCTCGCAACGGTTTCTCTGCGCGCCGCGGCGCGGCAAGCTCTCGACACCAACCTGCGCATGGTCGAGCAACTGGACTTGGAGGTGCACGCCCTAGATCGGCAGTTGCAGCAGATGGCCAAGCAAGATCCTGATGTCCGCTGCCTGATGAGCATTCCGGGAATCGGAGCATTTACCGCCATGGTCTTGAGAGCCGAGATCGGAGACATCCGGCGCTTCCGCGACAAAAAGAGTTTATACAACTATGCCGGGCTGGTGCCGGTGATTCGCGAGTCCGCGGATCGCAAGCGCAGCGGAGGAATCACCCGCGCCGGTTCTCGCCAGCTACGCTGGGTGATGAGCGAAGCGGCCCTGACCGCGGCGCGCTACTCGCCGGCGGCGCATGCTTGGTTCACACGGCTGGCGCAACGCAAGCATCCGCACGTGGCGCGCACGGCCCTGGCGCGAAAACTATTGGGAGCGGTTTGGGCCCTCTGGACTCACGGCCTTTGTTTCGACGAGCGAATTTTTGCGGCGATGTGAAGGGACTTCCGCCAGCCCGGTGCCGCACTTGGTCCTTCGAGGACGATTTGGAGATCGGGCGGCGGAGGATGTGCATCAACCTTTTGTGCCTCGAGCACGGATAGAAGTGTAGCTGCATCGTTCGCAAAATAACCGCCGCGCTTGACACGGCCCGGCTCTTTCATAGAAGTGCGGCGGCTTGCCGCCGCTTTTGCGGCGTAGGCAGCACTAGCTGCGGTTTCGCTTTCATGTTCATCTACTTTGTGGAATGAAACCCGGCACGCCAGTTTTCACCACTTCGTTTAGTCTCTGTCTGGTCTGAATTCGATTGATTTCGTCAAGCGCGTCTATCGGGAGAGCAGAAATGTCGAAATTCTCCCTCGCACGGGCCGCGGTCCTGGGCGTGGTAAGCAAAGCCGTGCCGCGCTGCACCGCCCAAGCCAGTACTACCTGCGCCGGTGTCTTTCCAACTCGCGCGGCGATCGCCAAAATGACTGGATCTTCGAGCGGCCCCGGTCTCATCCCGTGGCCCAATGGTGCAAAAGCCAAAAACACAACACTCTTCTCCTTGCAGAATTCCAATAGCTCAGTTTCCGGCAGATAAGGATGTGCTTCTACTTGGACCACGGCTGGCTTGATTCTCGCTGATTCATAGATGGGCTTCAGTCCGTTTAAACTGATGTCTGAAAGTCCGATGGCCCGGCATTTCCCGCGGTCCACGAGACTTTCCATCGCTTTCCAGGTGTCGAGCAAAGTCACGTCGCGGTCGTAAAGGACATTGCCGTTTTGATCTCGCGGGTCCTGGTCGTCCCCGGCTCGAAATGCAAATGGAGTGTGAATGAGATAGAGATCCAGATACTTGAGCCCGAGTCTGTCCAAGCTAGCCTCGAAAGCCGGTTCGACGCGCTCGGGCCGATGATTGGTGTTCCACAGCTTTGTGGTAACAAATATGTCTTCGCGCGCGATCCCTCCAGCGGCAAGTCCTGCCTGCAAAGCCCTTCCCACCTCGCGCTCGTTACCGTATCGTTCCGCGCAATCGAAGTGTCGAAATCCGGCTTCCAGTGCGGCTCTGGTCGCAGTTATCGTCACGGCTGCGTCGGGAATTAAGGTGCCAAAGCCGAGCGCGGGCATATGACCTGCTCCGTGGCTGAGTGGAATTCTCGTCATCCGCAGGTCAGAAGATTCAATCATGGCCGCACCTCCACGCTACTTTACGTCCGGTAATCATCGCACAGATTCAAAAACTAGGTGCTGGGCGACGCCCGACTGGGCGCGCCAACTCCCGATTCGTCGTTAATCAGATGGGATGAGACGGCCGGTCTCCGCGGGATGCGATACGCTGCCGATGAATGACGTGCTCAAGGCACAAGAAAAGGAGACCATCGGTTGTGGGTAAGCGGAGAGGTGTACGAACCACTGCGCAATAGCCAGAAAGCGATGCAAGCGGTGGCCTAAGAGAGTTGCGATCCGGACAGCCGAGCTCAACCGCCGAGTCCAGGTGACTGCGGCTAAGTCCTGGCGCCCAACTCTCACCGAAACGGTGGGACGAGAGGACGATAATCAGGTAGCAGCACCTACTGAAACGAGAACACCCACCAGGCACCGAGCGAATATCGCTCACAAAAGAGTGCAGATAGAAGGATGGCGACAGGGGCGGCTTGGCTGAATGGGAACAGACTCGAGGGAAGAAAAAAGTGAAACTGTGCCTTGACGTCAACCGGCCTTCTCATGGAAGGACATGTGCCGTTAAGTGGGAAGTTGAGTTTTCCGCCAGCACATCTCGCAGAGAATACTTTAGTGCTGCGAGCGTGGCGAAGGTTGCATTTTAAGGCAAACCTACCAACATGCACCCCTCTTGCCTCATTCGGGAGGCTTGGGTTCTGCTTCGGTTGGTGCAGCATCTTTCTTGGGCGGGTTTAGACTGCCGAGATTTAAGCCATTACCCACAGTCGTGATACTGCCGTCTGGAATGAGTTTTCCCAGATTTGAGATCAGCGGAGCCAGATCCTGAACCTTCCCTTCGGCATTGCCGATATTCAGACCGTTGCCAATGATGACCACTTTGCGGTCCAGAATAGCCTGAAGCAGTTGACGCACGAGGGAGGGCTTTTCTTGCGGTTCAGGCAAGAGTTCGACCCGCACGTCGTCGCCTTCCACGACCAGAAATCCGAGCGGAACCTTTGTCGAACTCATGCCGCCACCTGATGCGATGTTGACATCGCCGCCTACAAGCTGGAAATCCAACGAAGCAAAGGGAATGATAGCCGTTCCCCCTGCGCGAATGGGCTCGCCCACCAACGAACTCGACCTTAATTGAGAAACGAGCTTGTCATACTCGCCCAGTGGCCCATCTACGGGCACTTGGGCATAGCAAGAAATTCCCAACAGCAGGAGTGCTGCGAGTAAGAATGTGGATTTTGATTTCATAAACGCTGCCTCACTTTGTCCCTGATTTCACGAGGTTGATAAAACGTGTTCCTTTTCCAGTAATGGCGACAAAGCCCAAAGGCCGTGCTTCACCACTCATGCAAAACAGATTGGCTTGAGACTTGGCAGTTTGCGGCGCGCTTGCTCCACTCGGCGCCTTGGTGGCCGCACTGCCGAATTTGAGGTCGATCATGAGGATCGGGATTAGCGTGACAGAACCAACTTTGATCGGCTCCCCTATGACCGTTTTTACGTTGAGATCGTGACTCAGGCGCTGAGCTAAGCTGTCAACGA
This sequence comes from Candidatus Acidiferrales bacterium, assembly GCA_963702915.1. Classification (GTDB taxonomy): domain Bacteria; phylum Acidobacteriota; class Terriglobia; order Acidiferrales; family UBA7541; genus Acidiferrum. The sequence goes on along the minus strand of OY969770.1, from coordinate 1,145,403 downwards.
GATCCGATGTTCCGGGCGGTTGGACAGGCTGTGCCTTTTTTTGCGGTGCATTTTGAGCTATTGCGAGAGAGCCAATCAACAGGAAAAACATCATTGCGAAAATGATTTTCTTGGCCAAGAGATACCTCCATTCTTGAGTCCAGCCGAGGCAGGACCCTAGTGGGTCCGCGAAGACCCAGATGTTGTCCGATGCTGATACGTTTTTACGCTACCGGGGCCACGCGTGTCGGTGCCGAGGGTCACTCCGGCTAGAGCAGTCGAACAGTGTCTTCGGCCAAGAGTAACAAAGTCCTGGTTTGCCAGGTGGTCTCAATGGGTCGACGCAACACTCAGATCGAACCCAACTTGCATTGAAAACAAAGGCTAAAATCGCTCGCTAGGGTTAGATCAGCCGGAACACTACCCTGGCTAGGTTTTGACCGACTACAGCCAAACAGATTGCCTATCCCCGGGAAGCATTGTCGAATCAATGTATTAGATGGTGTTGCATCGACCGATTGAGCTGGCACGGCTTACCAGTAACTTGGGTACGAGTCTTCTCTTCGACTTCCATTACTTCTTCGCTCGTGACAGGGGTCGCCACGGTGGAGTGCGGCGGCTTGCCGTCGCTTTTGCGGTGTAAGCAACCCCGCCGGCACGTTCTTTAGGGATGCAGCGGCACGTCACACCGAGCGCCGGCGCGCCCAGCCCGTCCGCAATCGCAAATTACGAATTCAGACGGGCGGCGATCCGTGGCAAGATAGGCGCAACATGCGACGGCGATTCTTCGTAGAACAATTTGAGGGGCAGCGTGCCCGGATGGAGGGTGAGGCTGCGCACCATCTGGGCCGTGTGCTTCGCGCACAACCGGGCCAACTGTACGAGTTAAGCGATGGCCAGCGCGTGTGGCTCGGCCGGGTTGAAACTGTGGGCCGCGATGCAGTCGAATTTGCGCTAGTGGAAGAGTTGCCCGGGCAACAGACTTCGCTGGACACCACGCTGCTGCTGGCTGTGGTGAAATTCGATGCCTTTGAATGGGCGCTCGAAAAAGCAACGGAACTTGGAGTGACGCGCATTGTGCCACTGGCCGCGGCGCGCAGCGAAAAAGCGTTGTTAACCGCGGCCCCCAAGCGCGCAGAACGCTGGAAGAAGATCCTTCTGGAAGCCTCGCAGCAATCCCGCCGCGTGCGCGTGCCCATCCTCGAACCCCTAGCCAAGCCGGAATCCGTTTTCGCCACGAAGGCGGATGCGTTGCGCGTGTTGCTTTCGGAAGCGCCGGGGGCCAAGCCACTGCGTATTGTTCTTGTCGGCCAGCAGCGGAAGGCAGCCATCCTTGCGATCGGCCCGGAAGGCGGCTGGACCGATGAGGAGTTTTCCACCGCTCGCGGCGCGCAGTTTCAGGAAGCTTCGCTCGGGAAACTCATCCTGCGCACCGAGACCGCTGTGGTGGCGGCGCTCGCCTCGCTGAATTTCGCGCTCTCTCAAGATTGATTGTCCTTGCCGGGATCCCTCCACTGCGCAACGGCAGACGGCGCCGTTGCTCCGGTCGGGATGACAGGATCGGAAAAGGCAAATTCAAGAGAAGAGGGATTCCTCACTTCGCCCGCCTCCGGCGGGTTCGGAATTACGGGTTTGGGGTGTCGGGCTATGTGGGGAAGTCTGTGGCACTAAAGGGGAACCCAAGACCCAGGCATACACTCCGTGCCTGGGGCACCCGGCGCTCTCCCAAGACGAATAATTAGAAGGGGAAGATTTGGAGATTGCGGCGGCCGGGGAGAACGATGGCCAGAAAGCGGCCGTCCTGGGAAAGGCCGAATTCGCGCACCGTCAGCCCGTGAATAAGGATGCGAGGGGTGGGTTCAGCGACGGGAATGGATTGCCGCGGGGAGTAGGCAGTAAGAGGCGGGATGGGGAACTCAGCGAGTTCGGCGGATTTCTTTTCCAGCGTTCGCTTCAAATAGATACGGGTTTCATCGGCGGACCACTGAAGAACGCCAAGGCCGACGCGGATGCGAGAAACCTTTTTTGGATTGGAAAGGTCGCGGACTTCCAGAACTTCATTATCGATGTAGTAGGCGACTTTGCTGCCGGAAGGAGAAAGCGAAAGTCCGCCGGCGTAGGAATCAAGCGTGGCAATTTCCTGCGTGTCCTGAGAGAGGAGCTCGAGGCGCTGAAGGCGCGGGGGGCCATCGAGGTTGCGATTGCGTTCGACGGCGATGGCGGAATTGCTGCCGGGAATGCGGACGGCGTTGATAAAGGTGCGGCCCTCGAAGGCTTTTCCGGCGAGTCCGGTGGAGATGTTGAGATAGTGCATGGAGAAGAGCGCGCGGGGAGCGACCTCCTCCGTCATGTAAACAAGGGTGGAATTGTCCCGAAGCCAGAGGGGATTTTCCGCGCTCATGACGAGAGGCTCCTTGGCGATGGGACGGATTTCATGGCCGGAATCGTCGAGCAAAAGAAGGGCGCGGGCCTCATCGCCGCGGCCTCCGTCGGGATCGGCGGTGATCGTGAAGAGTTGCACGGCGAGGATGCGGCCGTTGGGAGACCAGGTGAAGGATTCGACGAGATAGGTGAAGGGTTTGTCGCCCAGAGTGAATTTTTCTCCGTTGAAGAGGCGGCGTCGCTTGCCGTTGGCTTCGAGGAGGAAAATGTCGTCGCGCTGGTAATCGTACTTTTTGGATTTGTACATGCGGCGCACGGAGAAAGCAATGCGGCCATCAGGCGCGTAGGCAAAGGCGGTGACTTCCTCGTCCACGTTGACGAGAGGCTTATCGAGGTTTTGGGCGCGGGAGGGAGGGGGGATGAGGTAAAGGAAAGTTAGGAGGCAGAGAAGGTGGAGGGAAAGGCTCGGCAAGAACGAATGCTCACGCGCGGAGCGAGATGGAGGAGCGGCGTGGGGCGACGGAGCGATCATGGCTTCGGGTGAGGACCAGTGTACTCGGAACAGCAGGGTTTTTGGACTGGGGTGAATTCCATCAGTTCGACGCGCGTGCCATCAGGGTCGTAGAGATCGAGAGACCACTTGCCGTCGCGGCCGACTTCGGGGCCATCGTAGGAGGCGGCGCCGTTGGCTTTGATTTTGGCTTCCGTGGCATGGATATCGCGGACGCCGAGAGAGAAGTGATTTTGTATGCCTAATTCTTTTTTGTCGGCGGACGGGGAGATGTTGAGCATGTATTCGATCCATTCATCGCCGTCAGGGACCTGAAGTTCGTACCAGTCGGTGTCAGTGTCCTTGAAGCCGCCGTGCCAGTAGGGACGAAATCCAAGAATGTCTTCATAGAAATGGCTTTCGGCTTTGAGGTTCTTGACGACAAAGCCGGCGTGGATAATGCGCGTGCTCACGGCAGCGGTTTCTGGCTGCGAATGGGTGGCGATGGGAATCTTTCCAACAAATGAAATGGAATTGCCCTCAGGGTCGCGCAGTTCAAAGTGCTGTGGGCCGAAGGCAGATTTAGAAATGGGGCCTGGGACAATACCGTGAGCAACAAGATACGCGCGCATTCGTGGGACGTTGTCGGTGCTGAACGCGAGCTCCGCGAGCCAATCCCCGGGCGCCGGGGAGGGTGCTTGCTGGAGTTCGATGAGTTGTGGCCGGGGAAAGAGGCGAACGGTGAAGCATGAGAGGCCGTGGGCCGTACAAAAGTGGTCAGAAGGGGGCAATCGCAGAATGCCGCCGTAAAAGGCGCGGGATTTTGCCATGTCGGAGACGTAAATGCGGACGTGATGGATGCCGGTGATGCGCGGGCGCGCGATTTTTCCCTGAGCGAAGAGGGGAGGCACAGTCAGGAGTAACGCGATGAAGCAGAGCACGAAGCGACGCATCGATTTCCCCTCAGGTATTCCCGGTGGCGCGAGATTTCACTTTGCGGATCTCATCCAGACGCTGACGCAATCTTAACTCGAAACCCTGGTCTGTAGGTTGGAAGTATGAGCGGCCGGAAAGGTTGTCGGGGAGGCAGGTCATGTCCGTGAGCTTATCGTCGAAATTGTGGGCGCATTTGTAGCCTTCTCCATAGCCGATATTTTTCATCAGTCCGGTGACGGCGTTGCGGAGGTGTAGAGGGACGGGGTCGGCTTCGGTTTTGCGAACATCTTCCAGCACTTTACCGTAGGCGGTATAGACGGAATTGGATTTCGGGGCGAGGCAAAGATAGACAACAGCTTGCGCCAGGGCAAGGTGGCCTTCGGGAGCGCCAAGGAAATCGAAAGCATCGCGAGCGGCGAGCGTGATGGCGAGGGCGCCAGGTTCGGCCAGGCCGATGTCTTCGCTGGCCATGCGCACGATGCGGCGGGCGAGGTAGAGAGCGTCCTCGCCGCTCTCAATCATGCGAATCAGCCAATACAACGCAGCATCAGGATCAGAATTGCGGACGGATTTGTGGAGAGCGGAGATGAGGTTGTAGTGCTCTTCACCGGCTTTATCGTAGCGAAGGAGTTTGCGCTGGAGGACATCTTCCAAGAGCTCGCGAGTGATTTTCCGAGGGGCGGGAGTTTCCTTATCGGAGGCGGAGGGCTTGGCGCTGCGGGCGCAGAGTTCCAAGGTGTTGTATGCGGTGCGAGCGTCGCCATTGGCGTAGGAGGCGATGCGAAAAAGCACGTCGTTGGTGGCATCGAGCTGCATGTTGCCGAGGCCGCGTTCGGAGTCCGAGAGGGCGCGACGCAGGAGATCCACAATTTGCGGAGTAGTGAGGGCGTCGAGGACGTAGACCTTGGTGCGCGAGAGGAGCGGGGAGATCACCTCAAACGAAGGGTTTTCGGTGGTGGCACCGATGAAGAGAATGTGGCCGGCTTCCACATAAGGGAGGAAGGCGTCCTGCTGTGCTTTGTTGAAGCGATGGACTTCGTCCACGAAGACGATGGTGCGTTGGCCGGAGTGGGCTTTGCGCTCGGCCTGGGCCATGACCTCTTTGATTTCCTTGATGCCGCTAAGGACGGCGCTGAAGGAGATGAATTCACTGCTGGTGAGGCGAGCAATGATGCGGGCAAGGGTAGTCTTTCCGCAACCCGGAGGGCCCCAGAAAAGCATGGAGCTAAGATGATCGGTTTCGATCTGAAGGCGCAGCGGCTTGGCGAGGCCGAGAAGCTTTTCCTGGCCGATGAATTCATCGAGGGTGCGCGGCCGCATGCGTTCGGCGAGAGGTTGGAGGGACGCGGGGGTGTCGGGGTCAGGGATGGGGGAGAAAAGACTCATGGAGATAGTTTAGCGCAGTTACTGAATGGATGGAGGCATGCCAGAGGCAAAGGGGTATCAGTTATCAGATATCAGCGATCAGGAGGCAAGAAAAGGCTTACACAGAGAGCACAGAGTTCACAGAGAAGAAGGAGGAGAAACCCAAGACCCAGGCACAGACTCCGTGCCTGGGGCAACCTTCGACTTGGTTGAGGGAGAGGTGAAAGAGGGATTTCTGCTAGGAGAGGATGTTGAGTTCGGTGAGTAAGAAAGCGTAGTCGAAGGCGATTTCGCGGAGATAGTCGTAGCGGCCGCTGGCGCCGCCATGGCCGGCCCCCATGTTGGTTTTGAGGAGGAGGGGATTTGTATCGGTTTTCAAGGTGCGAAGTTTGGCCACGTATTTGGCGGGTTCCCAGTACATGACCTGAGAATCGTTTAGGGCGGTTTTGACGAGTATAGTGGGATAGTTTTTGTGGGCGAGATTGGTGTAGGGGCAGTAGGACTTCATATAAAAGTAATCTTCTTCCTTCAGGGGATTGCCCCATTCTTCGTATTCGCCGACGGTGAGCGGCAGTGAGGCGTCGAGCATCGTGTTGAGCACGTCCACAAAGGGGACGTGGCTGATCACGATCCGGAAGAGATCAGGGCGCATGTTGGTGGTAGCGCCCATCAGGAGGCCACCGGCACTGCCACCTTCGACGGCAAGATTTTGCGCGGAGGTAAATTTTTCAGCGATGAGATGTTCGGCGGAGGCAATGAAATCGGTGAACGTGTTCATCTTGTGGTGCATGCGTCCGGCATCATGCCAAGGCTTGCCGAGCTCGCCGCCGCCGCGAACGTGTGCGATAGCGAAGATAAAGCCGCGGTCCAGCAGGCTGATGCGGTTGGAGCTGAACGAAACGGGCATCGAGAGGCCGTAGCTGCCGTAGCCATAAAGGAGGAGCGGGGCGCTGCCATCGCGGGGAGTGCCGTGACGATAGACCATGGAAAGAGGGACCGAGGTGCCGTCTGGGGCAGTGGCGTGCAGGCGTTCGCTAGCGTAGAGAGTGGGGTCGTAGCCGCCCAGCACGGCTTGCTGCTTGCGTAGGATGCGATCACCAGTGTGGAGGTCGAAGTCGTAAACCGAACGCGGAGTGATGAAGGATTCGTAGTGAAAGCGGACATGAGAGGTATCGAATTCAGGATTCGAGCCGAGAGTGGCGTTGTAAGCCGGCTCGGCAAAAGCGATGCGGCTGGAGGCGGCGAGGGCGGATGCGGCGGGGCGCGTGAGGTCCACGATGCGGAGATACGGAAGGCCGTCTTCGCGCTCGAAGAGGACAAGATGTGTGCGGAAGGCTTCGGCAGCCGAAAGCATCACGCCAGGGCGATTGGGGATAACTTCATGCCAGCGGGCAGGCGAGGGATCGTAAGCCGGGGCGGTCATTAAGCGATAGGTGCGGCCGCCGGAGTTGGTGCGGATGAAGAAGACGCCACCGGAAAGGTCGGCGGAGTTGCCGGGATGATGGTCCACGTAGTATTCGTGGTCGTCTTCGCGAGGGGCAATGAGTTGAAAATCGGCGGAAGGCCGGTCGGCGCGGAGAAAGTGAATTTCGCTGGTGATGTGGCTATTGCAAACGAGAAGGAGGTAAGCACCGCTGCGGGTGCGCTCAATATCAATGCGAAAGCGCTCGTCTTTTTCCTCGTAGAGGAGCACGTCGGGGAAGTTGGAGCCCAGGATGTGGCGATAGAGGCGATGAGAGCGCTTGGAGACTTCATCTTCGACGACGTAGAAGAGAGTGAGACTGTCGGCAGCCCAGGCGGCACTGGTGACGCGTTCGATGTGAAGTGGAAGGAGCGCCCCAGTTTCAAGGTGCTTGACCTGGAGGGTGAACTGGCGGAAGCCGGTGGTGTCTGTAGAGTAGGCCAGTAGGCGGTTGTTGTCGGAGACATCGAACGAGCCGAGGCCAAGGAAAGGATTGCCTACGGCCAAGGCGTTGAGGTCGAGGAGGATCTCTTCATCAGCGGGTTCGCTGGCCGCGTTTGAAAGAGTAAGCGGTTCTTGTCTGCGGCAATAAATGGGGTACTGCTTGCCTTCTTCGGTGCGAGTGTAATAGGAGTAGCCGCGCAGGCGGTAGGGCACGCTGAGGTCGGTCTGTTGGATGCGGCTGAGCATTTCGTAGTAGAGCGCTTCCTGGAAGGCCTGGTGGGGCTTGAGATAGGCGTCAGCGTAGACGTTCTCTGCTTCGAGGTAGGCGACGACGCGAGGGTCGTTCTTGTGGCGGAGCCAGCCGTAGTCGTCAATCCGGCGGTCCCCGTGGATGACGTGTTCGACGGGTTCGCGTGGGGCCACAGGTGGAAGGATGGGGGCGCCCGGATCGCCTTCTGGCAATGGGGAAGCGGCCAACGATGGAGAGTCGTGTAACATGGGTCGTTTTGTAGGAAGGCCTGAGAGGGTTATCGTAACCGAAGATGGCATTGCGGCAAAGGGGGTGGGGGAGGAGGTTATTAGTTGTGAGCTTACGGTTTTAGGACCGAAGAGGGGATGTGTATGAGTAAAAGAGTGCAGTTCAAGGCGCATCGGTAAAGGGGAGCGGTATGGGAACTGAGACGGAGATTAAGCTGCGGATTGAGGATGAGAAGGCGTTGCGGCGGACGTTGAAGAAGCTGAGGGCCGTGTGGGTGGGGAAGGGGAATGGGCGCGCGCACCAGATGAATCTGATCTTCGATACGCCGGATGGCGGGCTGGCGAAACATGGACAACTGTTGCGGATTCGCACGGAAACACCGGAGAACGGGAAGCGGGGGAAAGCTGGAAAAGCCAGGCCGCGAGTGCTGTTGACGTTCAAGAGCCCACCGGAAGAGTTGGCGATGGGAGAGGCGGCGCCAGCGGTGCGGGATCGTCGGCATAAGGTGAGGCAGGAGATTGAAGTGGTGCTGACGGATGCGGCGGGGTTGCAAAAGATTTTCGAGGGGCTGGGGCTGCGCGGCTGGTTTCGCTATGAGAAGTACCGGACCACCTACCGATTGCCGGGGCGAGTGAAATGGGCGCAAGGACTACTGCTGGAGTTGGATGAAACGCCGGTGGGGACATTTTTGGAGTTGGAGGGGCCGGGGGAAGCGATTGACCGGGCCGCGAAGGAACTGGGGTATGGGGTGAAGGATTATGTGTTGAAGAATTATTTGGTGCTGTACGTGGAGGATTGCCGGAAGCGCGGGGTGGAGGCGGGGGATATGCTTTTCGCTGCGGAGGCGAGTGGGGGAAAGGGGGAGCATACGCGTGAAAGCCCTTAGTAAGCTTGTCATTTCGACCGGAGGGACGGCGCTTTTTGCCGTCCCGGAGCGGAGAAATCAATAGGCAACTTCGGAATTCAGGCTCAGGGCAAACCGCACTCAAAAAAAGACGAAATTCTTGCAGGAAAGTGATTTTTTTGCTGATTTCATGTTGACAATGGAAAGAGGCAGGTTTATCACTGAGTTCGGAGTGAATTCTCTGCAATGAGCGCGTCCAGCGAACTCGAACCTCACCCTAGATGCTTTAGGGGGAGTCTCAGCCACTTGACCGCTAGGCCTGCGAGTCTTTCGGGGTCGGCCCTGGAATGGATTGGCCAAAGGGGCGAGCACCGCGAAGGTCTCGCGAGGTTTATGACCAGAGGAGGATTCGCCGCCGGCTAAGGGTTGCACCATTGCAGCGTGGAGAAGATCCGCCGCCGGTCGTAACGACTTGCGGCGATTTTGTTTTTCGGGAAGGAAAGAGAAAAAAAATCAAGCGTAACGCAGACACGCAGAGTTCGCAGAGAAAGAGAAGACCAACCCAAAGAGCACAGTCAGGAGTGACCGTGCCACAGAGGGCAGTGGGTATAGAGAACGGGGGAAAGGAGGTGGGGCGATGATCTATGCGACGGAGATTATGGGGGCTCAGGCGATTGATGCGCAGGGGAATTATGTAGGGCATGTGCGCGAATTCTTTGTGGAGCCGGCGGACCAGCCGAATCGTATTTCGCACTTCCTGATTTCGCGCGGGCGGTTCTCCCCGCTGGTGGCGCGGTATGACCAGGTGTCGGCGGTCGAGCCTGGGCGGATTCAGTTGAATGTGAGCGAACGGGCACTGGCGGCGTATGAGCCGAACGAAGCGTGGCTGGCAGTGCAGAAGGATCTGCTGGACCAGCAGATTATTGATACCGCTGGGAGAAAAGTGGTGCGCGTGAACGACGTAGACCTGGCGGAAATGCGAACGAATGGGAATGTCGAGCTGCGAATCGCGCAGGTGGATGTGGGTTTGCCAGGAGCCGTGCGAAGGCTGCTGCAGGGCGTGGCTCCCGCGGCCATGGTTCGCAAGCTGCAGAACAAGCTGCCCCAGCGATCCATCCGCTGGGAATTTGTGAATTTGATCGAGCCGGACCCGCTGCGGCGCGTGAAATTGCGCATAACGCACGAGAAACTGGAGAACCTGCACCCGGCGGATTTGGCGGAGATGATGGAGGAACTCTCTGCCGCGGAACGGCAGGGAATTATCGCTTCGCTGGATGAAGAGACGGCAGCGGCGGTGCTGGCGGAATTGGATGAACGGCTGACGACGCAAATCGTGGAAAAGCTGGATCCGGAGAAAGCCGCGGACATCATTGAGGAGATGGCGCCGGACGCGGCGGCGGATTTGCTAGCGGATTTGCCGAAGGAGACATCCGAGGAAGTTCTGGAAGAGATGCCGAACCAGGAAGCCGCCGAAGTGCGGGAATTGCTGGCGTTTGACCCTTCCACGGCGGGCGGGATGATGAACACGGAGTTCGTGTTTGTGAGCGAGTCGTCCACGCGGGATGAAGTGCTGGAGTGGATGAAGACGCAGGATTTGAACCTGGAACAGTTGGACACCATTGTGCTCATTGACAAGGCGTCGCAGTTTTCGGGGACGGTGCCGGTGGCGCGGATGCTGCTGGCGTCGCCGGAACAGAAGATGAGCGGACTGAAGACGGAACCGCTGATAAGCGTGACGCCGGATGCCTCGGAGAAGGACGTGTTCGAATTGTTCGATAAATACAATCTGCGGATGTTGAGCGTGGTGGATGAGGAGAAGAAGCCGGTTGGGACGGTGACCGTGGATGACGTGGTGTCGAGGCTGGTGAAAGGGTGACATAAGAAGTGACGAGTGGCTAGTGGCGAGTGGCGAGAAAAAAGAAGAAGGAATTGGGCGCCGATGAAGCTAGGTGGGGTCAACAAGACGATTGACGGGGTGCGCGGGAGGACCATGGAGTTTTTCTCGCGCGGGAGGGCGTGGCGCCGGCGGATTGCGCTGTTTCTGATGGTGATTGGGCCGGGGATCATCACGTCCAACGTGGACAATGACGCGGGCGGAATCGCAGTGTACACGCAGGCGGGGAGTTCGCTGGGGTACACGCTGCTGTGGTCGCTGATCCCGATGACGATTGCGCTGTACGTGACGGAAGAGATGTGCGCGCGGATGGGCGTGATCACGGGCAAGGGGCTTTCCGATTTGATCCGCGAGGAGTTTGGATTCCGCTCGACGTTTTTCGTGATGGTAACGGGATTCCTGGTGGATTTGGGAAACGTGGTGGCGGAATTCGCGGGCGTGGCGGCTTCGATGCAATTGTTCGGGGTCAGCAAGTACATTGCGGTGCCGATTGCGGCATTGCTGGTGTGGATATTGGTTCTGAAGGGGACGTACCGGCAGGTGGAGGTTATTTTTCTGGTTTTGTGCGTGTTCTATCTCTCTTATATGTTCTCTGCGCTTCTGGCGAAACCAGATTGGATGCTGGCGGCCCGGATGACGGCGATTCCGAGCATCCATTTCGACGTCAGCTACCTGGTGACGCTGACAGCGCTTGTAGGGACAACGATTGCGCCCTGGCAGTTTTTCTACCTGCAGGCGAGCTTCGTGGAGAAGAAAGTGGGGCCGCGGCAATACACGCAAGCGAAATGGGATGTGGCGTTGGGAAGCATCAGCTGCATGGTGATCGTGTTCTTCATCATTGTGTGCACCGCGGCGACGTTGAATCGGACGGGGCTAACGAATATTACGGATGCAGCGGAGGCGGCGAAGGCGTTGGTGCCGCTGGCCGGGAAGTGGGCCGGCTATCTGTTTGCGATTGGCCTGCTGAACGCGTCGATCTTTTCGGCAACGATTTTGCCGCTTTCGACGGCGCATGTGATTTGCGAGGGGATGGGGTTCGAGGCGGGGCTGGACCACAAGTTCCGTGAAGCGCCGGCGTTTTACTGGCTCTATACGATTCTGATTGTGGTGGGTGGGGGGATTGTGCTGATCCCGAACGTGCCTCTGTGGAAGATCTTTATTTTTTCGCAGGTAGGGAATGGGGTGTGGCTGCCAATCGTCGTCATATTCATTTTGCTCCTGGTGAACCGTAAGGATTTGATGGGGGAGCATACAAACACGGTGGGGTTCAACATTGTGGCCTGGGTGACGGCGGTGGCGATGATTATTCTGACGGTGGTGCTGATGTGGCAGGGGGTGGCGCAGTGGGTGCACGGGAATTCGGGGTGAGCGTCGGCGCGGGCTCCCGGAAGAAGAGACGAAGTATAAGAGTGAAAAGGTAAAAGAGTATAAGAGTTCGGAATGTGAGCTGCGGGGAGTGGGGCGCGCGAAACCGGGAAGGTGGAGGCGATTGCGCGGTTAACTTAGGGTGTGCTAACTTTGCGGCGTAAAGAAGATTTGGCGGAACGACCGTGCTACACACCCGAACACATCCTGAGACGCCGACCCCGGAGGCTTTGGGCCCGGTTACGCCGGAAGAGGCCGCGCTGCTGAAGAAATTGGACCTGGCGAGATTGCCGAAGCACATTGCGGTGATCATGGACGGGAATGGGCGCTGGGCGCAGAAGCGGCACTTGCCTCGCGTGGCGGGGCATCGCGCGGGAACACAATCAGCAAGGACGACGATTGAGACGTGCGCGCGGCTGAAGGTGGAAGCGCTGACGCTGTATGCGTTTTCGGTGGAGAACTGGCGGCGGCCGAAAGCGGAGATCGAGTTTTTGATGCAGCTCTTGCGGGAATATCTGCGCAAGGAGATGCCGCTGCTCCAGAAGAACAATATCCGCATGCGATTCTTGGGGAGGCCGGAAGAATTGCCGGCAGCGGTGCAGAAAGACACGCGGGAAGCTGCGGAGGCGACGGCCGGGAATACGGGGATGGTACTTTCCATCGCGCTGAATTACGGGGGCCGCGCGGAGATTGTGGACGCGATGAACGCGATCCTGGCCGAGCGCAACGGGCATGCGGGAACAGAACGAGTAACGGAGGAGTCGCTGGCGCAGCATTTGTACACGGCGGATTTGCCGGACCCGGATTTGTTGATACGCACGAGTGGGGAGATGCGGGTTAGCAACTTTTTGCTGTGGCAGATTGCCTACGCGGAGATTCTGGTGACGGAGACGCTGTGGCCAGACTTTAACCGGGCCCGCCTGCTGGAGGCGTTGCTGGATTTTCAGAAGAGAGAGCGGCGGTACGGCGGGATCGATTCGGAGCGCGGGGCGGCGGCGCGGGCGGCACGGTAGGTCGGAACAATTCCATTGGACAATTTGGATGAGCAGGATGGTGTGGTGGTGTGTGCGCGGGATTGGAGGCAGGCATCCATACTCTTCCACACTTATACTCTTACACTTTTACACTCTTTTACTTCTGCACTCTTACACTGTGGCGGTTGATTGTATAATTGGGGGACTCTTTCCCCGAGTGGTTCAGGCAGGTCTAAAGGATAATTCTTCGATGATGTGGAAACGTGTGGCGACCGCGGCAGTGTTGATGCCGGTGGTGATTGCGCTGGTGGTGTGGGGCTCGACGACGCTAGTGGCCGTGGCCGTAGCGGTGCTCACCACGGTGGCGCTGTGGGAATATTTCGGGCTTGGAGAGGCGATTGGGCACCGGGCATACCGGGTGTGGACTCTGACTTGTGCTGTGCTGTTGATTTACGCGCAATGGATGACGGCATACTATACGCCCTCCATGGATCGCGTTTACGCGCTGTTTGGCCCTTACATTGGCGAACACCCCACTGCCTTGGGTGTGTTTTTTCTGTTTGTGATGGGGCTGACGGTGATTACGTTGTGGGGGAGGCGGGCACTGGTGGAGGCGTTGCCTGCGGCGGGAATTAGCTCGAGCGCGTTATTGCTGGTGGCGTTTCCGTTGTCGTATGCGGTGCCCTTGCACGGACTGGGAGCGGTCGGACCGAAATTATTGCTATTTGCTTGCGGGATTACCTGGGCGGCGGACACGGTGGCTTATTTTGTTGGGCGAGGATTTGGGAAGCATTTGCTGGCGCCGCATTTGTCGCCGAAGAAGACCTGGGAAGGGTCGGTCGGGGGGATGGCGGGGTCGCTGGTGATGGCGTGGGCATTCAGCTACTGGATCAAGATTCCGTTGGGGCATTTGCTGGCGATGGCTGTGATCGGAAACGTGGCGGGGCAAATGGGGGATTTGCTGGAGTCGGCGTACAAGCGGTCGGCGGGCGTGAAAGATTCAGGAGAGATTTTGCCGGGACATGGAGGGATACTGGATCGGATTGATGCGCTGATTTTGTGTATACCGGTGATTTGGTATTACGTGGTGATTGTGAATCCGAGGATTTCGGGATGAGGGGCGAAGAGAGTTTTTAGTCATAGGCTTGTAGTTATAAGTAAACAAAAAACACCGAGGAGAGAAAACGGTCTGGCTCTTCTCCTCGATTCCTGATCGCTGATATCTAGTCGCTGATAACCGTTAACCGCGCACCAGTTACGATCGTTTTAACAGCGAGCTTGTCATTTCGACCGGAGGGACGGCGCTTTCTGCCGTCCCGGAGCGGAGAAATCGATAGGCTACTTCGGAATTCAGGTTCAACAGGGGATAAACTCGGGGTATGAAAAGACTATCAATATTGGGATCAACAGGGTCGATTGGGCGGCAGACGCTGGCGGTGGTGGAATCATTGCCGGGCGAGTTTCAGATTGTGGCGATGGCGGCGGGTAAGAATCTGGATGAGTTGGCGGGACAGATCGAACGTCACCGGCCGGAAGTGGTGTCTGTGGCCACCGCGGAATTGGTGGATGAACTGGCACGGCGGCTACGGGAGAAGGGGATCGCACCGCTGCCAGAGATCTTACACGGGCGCGAAGGCATGTTGATGGTGGGAACGCACGGGCAGGCGGACATGGTGGTGTCCGCGGCGGTGGGCGTGGTTGGGCTGGAGGCGACGTACGAGGCCATCAAGCGAGGGAAGGTGATCGCGCTGTCAAATAAAGAAGTGCTGGTGGCAGCAGGTGAATTGGTGATGGCAGCGGTGGAGAAGTCGGGGAAAGCGCTGCTGCCGGTGGATAGCGAGCACAACGCGGTGCACCAGTGTTTGCGCGTGGGGACGCATGCGGAGGTGCGGCGGATTGTGCTGACGGCTTCGGGCGGGCCGTTCCGAAAGACGCCGTTGAAGTCGCTAGGCAGCGTGACGCGGGAGCAGGCCCTGAATCACCCGAACTGGAAAATGGGGAACCGGATCACCATTGATTCGGCGACGATGATGAATAAGGGCTTTGAGGTGATTGAGGCACACTGGCTGTTTGGAATGCCGCCGGAGCAGATTGAGGTGATTGTGCACCCGCAGTCCACAATTCACTCGATGGTGGAGTATGTGGATGGGTCGGTATTGGCACAAATGGCGCCGCCAGACATGCGCATGCCGATTCAATACGCGCTAACGTACCCCCGAAGGCTAGCATCTAATCAAGTGGCGCTGGATTGGAAGGCATTGAAGCGTCTGGATTTTGAGAAGATCTCAACGCGAAGATTCCCCTGTTTGCGGCTAGCGCGGGAGGCTTTGAAGAAGGGCGGGGCTTTGCCTTGCGCGTTGAACGCAGCCGACGAGGTTGCGGTAGCGGCGTTCCTGGAAGGGCGGCTGGGATTCCTGGGCATAGCGGAAGTCGTGGAATGCGTATTGGCGCGGACGCCGAAAGTCAAGTTTGAGAGGATGGAGGACGTGCTGGCGGCGGATTTGGAGGCACGGAGAGTTGCGAAGGAAGAGGTGGAGAAGCTGGGAGTGAAAGCGTAAGACAAAGATTACGCAGAGGCCACAGAGAGCACGGAGTTCGCAGAGAAGAATATCCCAAGACACAGTCAAGAGTGACTGTGCCACGGAATAGATCGCGGATGGGAACTTGCATGAATGGGGAAGTGCGCGGGGAGTTGAGGGTAGCGTAAACTAGACAGACGAGGTTACTGGACGGAATGAATACGATTATTGGCATGGTTTTGGTCTTGGGCGTGGTTATTTTGGTCCACGAATGGGGACATTTTATCGCCGCGCGATTTTTTGGCGTTCGCGTGGACGTCTTTTCGATTGGATTTGGGCCGCGACTGTTTGGGATCAAGCGCGGGGCGACGGACTGGCGCGTAAGTTTGCTGCCACTGGGCGGGTACGTGCGCATGGCGGGCCAGGATATTACGGACATCGATTCCGGGGAGAAGGCTCCCACTGGTTCACCAGACGAACTGATGAGCAAGAAGCGTTGGCAGCGCGCGGTGATTTCGTTCGCGGGACCCGCGGTGAACCTGCTATTTCCGATCGTGCTGTTGGGCGGGTACTACTTGATTGCGGGAGTGCCATACGCCAAGTTTGAGCGGCAGCCAGTGGTGGTGAACGAATTTTCTCCGGCCCACAGTCCAGCGGGGAATGGGTTGCAAGCAGGCGACACGGTAGTCCTGTTGAACGGGACGAAGAATCCGAATTGGGACCAGGCGATGACGATTGTGAGCGCGACGAAACCCGGCGGAACGGTGAGCGTGGACGTGGAGAATGGCGGACTCACCCGGCATCTGGACTTGCCGGTGCCGAGTGACCCGCGCGCGCCTGTGTTTGGGTATGCGCCAGTCCCCCCGACGATCAGCGAAGTGGCCCCCGGCGCCCCTGCGAGTCGTGCGGGATTGCAGGCGGGCGATGTAATTCAGTCAGTGGACGGGCAAAAGATAGAATACTGGGACCAGTTCGTCAATCTGGTGCGGGGGTCCGGGGGAAAGACCTTGCAAGTGGTTGTGGAGCGCAAGGGGCAGACATTCAGCTATGCAATCACCCCGCAACAGGGTCTTGGCGACAGCACAGATAAGACTTATCAGATTGGCGTGGCGCCGCCGCTGGTCGATCTCGGATATGAGCGGGTGAGCCCAGTGGGAGCTTTGCACGCGGCGACGGAAAAGACCTGGGAGTATGTGGCGGGAACATTTGCCGTGTTCGTGAAACTGTTCAGTGGCCGCGTCAGCGTCAAGCAACTTCAGAGCGTGGTGGGAATATCGCGTATAGCGGGACAGGCCGTGGCGGAAGGCGCGGCGGCGGTGATTTCGTTCATGGCGCTGATCAGCGTGAATCTCGGAATCTTGAATCTCTTGCCAATCCCCATACTGGATGGCGGGCACATCTTGCTGCTGGCGATGGAAGGGATTCGGCGGCGGGATTTCAGTTTGGCATTTAAAGAGCGGTTTATTCAGGTGGGATTGGTGTTTCTTTTGGTGCTATTTGTCTACGTTATGTACAATGACGTGGTTCGCTTGTTGCCCACCCATTCGTAAGGTGGATTTGGCCCGCCCAAAGAGAAAGAGGGATTCCTCACTGCGCGGACTCCGTTCGGAATGACGGGATGTTTGTGAGGTAACTTCATGGCGGTTGCTCCATCTCATCGCGTGTCGTCCGGAGAACGGCTGAATACCGCTGAGACGACCGGCCCTTTACAGCAGTCGGTGCGGAAGAAGGGGATCCGTCTGACGCGGCAACGGCGTGTGATCCTGCAGGTGATGGACGCCGCGGAACAGCACCTGGACGTGGATCAGATCCTGGAACGCGCGCAGAAGATCAATTCGGAAGTGCACCTTGTGACCGTGTACCGCACGATTGATCTGCTGAAAAAGCACGGGCTGATTGACGAGCTGGATTTGCTGCATTTGCGCGGGGACCGGCACTACTATGAGACGCACGGGCCGCGCGATCATATTCATGTGGCCTGTTTGCGGTGCGGGAAGGTGCGGGAGTTTGAGAGCCGGTTGTATGAACAGTTGAAGGAACAGATTGCGCGGGATTTTCAGATGCAGGTGACGGTGTCACGAACGGAAGTGGGGGGCATTTGCAACGAATGCCTGGCGGCGGAAAGCGGGAAGAGTAAGGCAAGGGCCTAGGCAAATCCTCTAAAACTTGAGAAGAAGTGGTTTTTCTCGGGGTGAGCTGTGTTTGGAAGGCTGGGAACGGGTTGGAAAAAAGGAAAAGAGAAAAGCCTTAACACAAAGACCACAGAGGACACAGAGTTCTCAGAGAAGAGCAAGAGATGTGGACGGGCTTACTTTGCGCCGTAGCCGGCAGGGCCGGGTTGGTGGTGCCACCAGCCTACGGAACGGGGGAATTTGTGGAGGGAGTCGTGTTTGTCGCCTTTTTGTTTTTCTTTGTGGGCCCTGTGGAAGCTGAACCAGTGGTGTTTGTGGACGGAAGCGTCAGCCTGCGGCTTATGCGCGGGGAAGGCGCCGGACGGCGCTGCCAAGGCTAGCACTACGGCGCAGGTGAGAACTAAGAGTAGTCGCTTCATCAGCATGCCCCTTTTTACTCTTTTTCATTTTTAGCATGTTGGAGGAGTTTGGTTCTACTGTACGAAGGTACTCTGTAGCGAAGTAGGTATGAGCCAGATGGAGTCATCAGTTCTCAATGAAAAGAAAAGGGTTATCAGCGATCAGAGATCAGCGATTAGGAAACTAGAAGGGAGAACTAAAAATTTGGAGTTTGCATCATAGGCGCACTGCGGGCGCCTAAAGACGGTGTGGTAAGATGAAGGATTAATCTAATGGGAAAGTGGCGGCATGGCGGAATTTCCACTCATTGATAACACGCAGTTTGAGCCGGATGACGAATACCGTCCGGAGCCCGAACCTGAGCCACAAGCACCATCGTGGATGGACGGAAGTTTGCGCATTGGAATTCACACCTCGATTGCGGGGAGCTACCTTAAGGCGCTGGAGGCGGCTAAGAAGTTGGGATGTAATGCACTGCAGATTTTTTCCGCGAGCCCGCGGATGTGGCAGGGAGCGGTAGCGCGCATACCGGAAGCGGATGCGAAGGCATTCCGCGCAAGGCGAGAAGAGTTGAGGCTGGGGCCGCTGGTGATTCACGCGAATTATCTGGTGAATCTGGCGGCGGCGCAGCCAATGCTAAGAACGCGGTCCATTCAAGCGTTTCATGAAGAATTGGTTCGCGGGGTGTTGCTGGGAGCGGATTTCCTGGTGGTGCATCCCGGGGCGCGTGGGGAAGCGCCCATGGAGCAGGCCATCGCCACGATCGTTGAGAGCGTGAAGCAGGCGGCGCGCGGCGTGCCGATGCGTGGCATGCGGATTTTGATTGAGAATACCGCCGGAATGGGGACAGCGGTGGGGTCGCGGCTGGAAGAAGTAGCGGCGATTTTGCGTGGGCTTAAGGACCTGAACGCCGGAGCGTGCCTGGATACGGCGCATTTGTTCGCAGCGGGATACGACATCCGCAGCGAAGAGGGTTTGGCGAATGCAGTGGGGCAGATCGAGCGGACGATTGGCTTGGAAAATGTACCCGTGTTTCATGTGAACGATTCCAAAATTCCTTTGGGCGGGCGCGTGGACCGCCACGAACACATCGGCAAAGGGAAGATTGGCGAAGCGGCGTTTGCCCGGATATTGCGGCACCCGCGTTTTGGGGCGGCTGAACCGGAAGGACTTGTAGGACGAGCGTTTCTCGCGGAGACCCCGATTGATGAGCCGGGAGATGACCGGCGGAATGTGGCGAAATTATGGGAATTGGCGGGAGTGAAGGGGCCGGAAGCAGAGAAGGGGTTCAGTATGCTGACCCCGGCATTGAAAAAGATTCGGAAGGCGATGGAGAAGAAAGGGAAGAAGAGCCAGGCGGCGAAGAAAAAGACCAAGAGATAACGCAGAGGGGAAAAGGACCCGTGGCGGACTATAACCCGCAACTGATTGAGAAAAAGTGGCAGAAACGTTGGGAAGAGAATCGCGTCTTTGAATCGGAAGTAGACCCCCAAAAACCAAAATATTACGTACTGGAAATGCTGCCGTACCCGAGCGGGACGCTGCACATGGGGCACATGCGCAACTACACGATTGGGGATGTGGTGGCGCGGGTGAAACGGATGCGCGGGTTCAATGTGCTCCATCCGATGGGCTGGGACGCGTTTGGATTGCCGGCCGAAAATGCCGCGATCCAGAATCATACGCACCCGCGCGAGTGGACGAACAAGAACATTGCGGAATTTCAGAGGGTGCTGCGGCGGTTCGGGTTCAGCTACGACTGGCGGCGGGAGATTTCTACATGCGAGCCGGAATACTACCGGTGGAACCAGTGGTTTTTCCTGCGCATGCTCGAGCGGGGGATTGCCTACAAGAAAAAGAGCCGGGTGAACTGGTGCCCGAAATGCTGCACGGTGCTGGCGAACGAGCAGGTGGTAAATGGCGGGTTCTGCTGGCGGCATGAAGATACGCGCGTGGAGGCGCGGGACATCGAGCAGTGGTTCCTGCGCACGACGGCGTATGCGGAGCAACTGCTGGACGATTTGAAGGAGCTGGAGGGTGGATGGCCGGAACGCGTCATCACCATGCAAAGGAATTGGATTGGCAAGTCGGTTGGCGCGCAGGTAAGGTTCGACATCGCGGACGGGGCTGGCCTCGGCAAGATTGAGATATTCACTACGCGGATTGACACGATTTATGGGGCTTCGGCGATTATTTTGGCGCCGAACCATCCACTGGCGGGGAAACTGATTGCGGGCGCGGCGAATCAAGGCGAGTCGGAAGCGAAATTGGCGGAGATGAAGCGGTCTTCCGTGAAGATGGAGGATATCGCCACCGCGGAGAAGGACGGATTCTTCACGGGGCGGTTTGCGGTCAATCCTTTCAACGGGGAAAAGATCCCCATCTGGGTGGGAAACTTCGTGCTCATGGAGTATGGAACTGGCGCGATTATGGCGGTGCCCGCGCACGATGAGCGGGACTTTGAGTTTGCGAAGAAATTTGGGTTGAGGATACCTGTAGTGGTGAGGAGGAAGGAATTCACCACAGAGGACGCAGAGAGCACAGAGAAAACACCGAAAGAAGCTTTTACGGAGTATGGGATTAGCGTGAATTCGGGGCCGTACTCGGGGCTGCCGACAGAGGCGGCGATGGAGAAGATGGCTTCGGACGCGGAGGCTGGGGGATTTGGGAGAAAGGAAACGATTTACCGGCTGAGGGATTGGGGGATTTCGCGGCAGAGATATTGGGGCACGCCAATTCCCATAGTCTATTGCGAGAAGGACGGAATGGTGGCTGTGCCGGACAAGGATTTGCCTGTGGTCTTGCCGCCGAATCCGAAGTTGACAGGAGAAGGGCAATCGCCCCTGGCGACTGATCCGGACTTTCTGAATACCACTTGCCCGAAATGCGGCGGGCCAGCGCGGCGCGAGACGGACACGATGGACACATTCGTGGATTCGTCGTGGTACTTCTACCGCTATTGCGATCCCAAGAACGACAAGGCGCCGTTCGATTCGGCGAAGGCGGCGTACTGGTTTCCGATTGACCAGTACATCGGCGGGATCACCCACGCGATTTTGCATCTGCTGTACTCGCGGTTCTGGTGCAAGATGATGCGCGATTTGGGATTGATTTCGCATGACGAGCCGGCTGCGCGGCTGTTCACGCAGGGCATGGTGTTGAAGGGCGGAGCGGCCATGTCCAAGTCCAAAGGGAATGTGGTGGGCGCGATCGATATGGCGGAGAAGTACGGGGCGGATACGGGGCGGCTGTACACGTTGTTTGCGGCGCCGCCGGAAAAGGATTTGGAGTGGAGCGAGGAGAGTATCGAGGGCTCGTGGAGATTTTTGAATCGCGTTTACCGGTTGATAGAGAAACACGCCGGGAATCGGAGAAAGATATCAGATATCAGCGATCAGATATCAGGAAGCGAAGAGGGGAGTAACCCAAGAGCACAGTCAGGAGTGACTGTGCCACACGATGCGCTCACAGAGAAGGAAAAGGGGCTGCTGCGGAAGGCGCACCAGACGGTGCGGCGAGTGACGCAGGATTTTGAGACGCGCTGGCACTTCAATTCCGCCATTGCGCAGATTATGGAGTTGACCAACGCGATTTATGCGGCGGAACCGCTGGAAGAAAATCTGAGGGCAGAAGTGCGCAAGGAAGTGCTCGAGTTGGTGACGCTGATGCTGGCCCCAATGACGCCGCACCTGGCGGAAGAGTTGTGGGAGATGCTGGGACATCGGGATGGATTGTGGAACACCGGATGGCCAGCATTCAATCCGGAATTGGCGAAGGACGATGAGGTCGAGATTCCGATACAAGTGAATGGCAAGGTGAGAGGCAGAGTGAAGGTAGCGGCGGGGGCTTCCCAGGAAGAAGTGATGAAGCTGGCAAAGGCGGATGCGGGCGTGGCGGGCTACCTTGCGGGAAAAACCGTCCGTAAAGTGATCTTCGTTGCGGATAAGCTCTTGAACATTGTGGTGGGGTGACGCATGAATGGGGCGACACAAAAAATGATGGAAAAAGAACAGGGGCCGATGAAGACGGAGCGGGGCGGGATTGTAGTGCTGGACTTTGGGGGGCAGTATACGCAGTTGATTGCGCGGCGGGTGCGCGAGCAGCAGGTTTTCAGCGCGATATTGCCCTGCACAACGGCGATTGAAGAGATTCGGAAGCTGGAACCGGTAGGGATTATTTTGTCGGGCGGGCCGAGCTCCGTATACGACAAAGACGCGCCGAAATGCGATCCAGCAGTGCTGGCGATGGAAATTCCGGTACTGGGTATCTGCTACGGAATGCAGTGGATTGCGAAGAATTTGGGCGGAACCGTGGAGCCGGCAGAACGGCGGGAATATGGTCCGGCGCGGCTGGATGTAGAGCAGGCGGCGAGCGACATTTTAGTGGATTTTCCCCGCTCGATGAAGATCTGGAACAGCCACGGGGATAACGTGCTGGCGCTGCCGCCAGGATTCCATTTGACCGGGAAGACCGCCAATGCCTTCGCCGCGACGGAAGATCCCAAGCGCAAGATTTATGCGGTGCAGTTCCATCCGGAAGTGAATCACACCGAACACGGCACGGAAATATTGAGGAATTTCCTGTTCAAGGTGTGCCAGGCTGAGCCGAAATGGAGCGGGGCAGCCTTTATCGAAGAGTCGGTCGAGGCAATACGTCAGAAAGTGGGGGCGCACCGAGCGATCTGCGGGTTGAGCGGGGGAGTGGATTCGACGGTCGCGGCGGTGCTCGTGCACCGGGCCATGGGAGACCGGTTGACGAATATTTTCGTGAATACGGGGCTGCTGCGGAAGAACGAGTTCGAGCATACGCTGGAGATGTACCGGGAGCGGCTGGGGCTGCGCGTAATCGGGGTGGACGCTTCAGATCGATTCCTGACGAAGTTGCAGGGCGTGACCGACCCGGAGAAGAAGCGGAAGATTATCGGCGGGGAGTTCATCGCGGTGTTCGCGGAAGAGGCAGAGAAGCTCCAAAAGGGCGAGGCGCAGGGCGACATCAAATTCCTCGTACAGGGGACGCTGTACCCGGATGTGATTGAATCGGTATCCGTTAAGGGACCGTCGGCGACGATCAAGACGCATCATAATGTGGGCGGTTTGCCGGAAAAGATGCCCTTTACCCTGGTAGAGCCGCTGCGGGATTTGTTTAAGGACGAAGTGCGGAAGATTGGAAAAGACTTAGGGCTACCCGCGGAAATCTTGGTAAAACATCCGTTTCCGGGGCCAGGACTGGCGGTGCGGCTCCTTGGAGAGATCACGAATGAGAGTTTGGCAAAACTAAGGGAATCGGACGCAATTGTTACGGAGGAGATCCGGCGAGCCGGGCTGTATGAGAAGGTGTGGCAGGCGTTTGCCGTGCTGCTGCCGGTAAGAAGCGTAGGGGTGATGGGAGATGGGCGTACGTACGGGCTGACTGTAGCCGTGCGGGTAGTGCAGTCGGATGATGCAATGACGGCGGATTGGGTGAGGCTGCCTGGCGAAGTGCTGGAGCGTATATCCACGAGGATCGTGAATGAAGTGCCGGGAGTCACCCGGGTGGTATACGACATCAGCAGCAAGCCCCCGAGCACGATCGAGTGGGAGTGAGGCGGGCTCAAGGCCCCCTGGCAGGGTAATCAATAGAAAAGCCGCCCCCGGCGCGGGAGGGCGGCTAATCCGGTCAATCAGTTGTGGACGAGAGGGATGAATATGATGGCAATACTACCGATTGGCCATTTTTTGCGCCATATACAGCAGCAGTTTGCGATCTTCCTCATCCGACTTGCTCAGCAAGCGACGAAGCTTGTTGAGGTAGCGTGCCTCTTTGCCGGCGCTGCCCCAGGCGATGTCGTCCGACGACCTGCGCTTGGGGAGGTTGGGCAACTGGGGCGGCTCCTCGCCGTCGTAGAAGAGTTGATAGAGTGGGCATTCGAGAGCGCGCGCCAGTTTTTCCAATGTTTCAATAGCCGGAACAGTATGGCCATTTTCAACACGGGAAATGTAACAACGCAAAAGACCGGTGCGCTTCTCGATATCACCCTGGGAGAGTTTCTTTTCTTCGCGCAGAGCGCGAAGACGGTCACCGATAATCATGAGTTGAGTATTCCACAACTAGTTAGAGGTAGCAAGTAGAAATAATTAGGGGTTGTTGAAACAAAGGTGGCAGGGCTGGACACATTTGTAAGAATACCGTAACCAAATTACGATGGCACACGTCCCAAAACCAGAGGCCAAAGTGCTCCCCGGACCGGCGGAGACGGAGAACCTTGTGGCGGAGGCAGGGGGAAGCGGCGATGACCGCGAGCTGGTACGGCTAGCCAAGGCCGGCCTTAAGGAGGCGTTTGAGGCGCTGGTCGTAAGGCACCAAAGCCGGGTATTTGCGGTGGCAGGAGGGATCCTGCGGAACCGGGAAGACGTGGAAGACATAGCCCAACAGGTATTTTTGAAGGCGTATTTCTCGCTGAGGCGGTTCGATCAGAGAGCAGCATTCAGCACCTGGCTGTATAAGATTACGGTGAATGAATGCTGGGACGTACTGCGAAAGAGGAAGGTGCGGCCGCTGGTGCTGGAAGTGGACTTGAGCGAAGAGCAGGCGCGGCAGTATCAGGCAGCCGAACAGCTCTCCGACGGGCGGCCGGACGCGAGCGAGCAATTGGCGTCGCGGGAACGGGTTGCGCAACTGCTGGGGTGCCTGGAGGAGCGAGACCGCTCGATGCTGGTGTTGAAGGAAGTGGAAGGGTTTTCGGTCGAAGAGATTGCGGAGATACTGGAGATCAATGCGAATACCGTGAAGGTAAGATTGTTCCGCGCGCGGCAAAGGATCGCGGAAAGTTTGAAGCGCCGGTTGAAGGCGAAAGCGTAAGGAATGGAAATGGTTGGAAGAAATGATGAGCTTAGAGGGGAGCGCAGGATGGCGAACCAGCTGGAATTGAAGAACAGCGAATGCCGGCGATTCCTGGAAGAGATGGAAACGGCTCCGGTGAGCGACGGACGGGATGGAACAGCGGAAGCGACGCTGGAGCGCATGTCCAGCGAAGCCCGCGGTCACGTCGGAGTGTGCGTGGATTGCCGGGCGGCGTTGGAGGACTTGCTGGACACGCGAAGAGCGCTGCAGCCGATGAGCGCGCCCGTGGCAGAGGCGGGGCCGTGGTTTGCGGCGCGAGTGATGGCGGCGATCTGGTCTCGAGAGAATGAACTGGAAGAGCGGAGCAACGGAGTGTGGATCGGCGTACGCCGGCTGGCGCCGCGACTGGTGGCGCTGTGCGCACTGGTGCTGGTGTTGGGATCGACGTGGGCGTATCAGGTCACCCAGGGCGAGTTGGCGCGACAACTGCAGCTCAATCCGGGAGAATCGGTATTTGAATCGGTTCCGGCGCCCCTGAATGACGACGTGATGCTTGGGGCGGGAGAGCGTCCATGAACGGGGAAACGCGGCGGAAGGCCTGGGAATGGCTGTTGCTGGTATTTGTGTTGGGAGCGGCAATTGGCGGAGTGTTTGGATATGGCTTCGCGCACCGGGGCTTTAGATTGAACAAAGTGAGCGCGGCCCCGCCAAGCGAGCCGGAGCGGAGGGCCCAGCGCGTGGCGGACATGACCAAAGAGATTGGGTTGACGCCCGAACAGAGCCAGAAGGTGGATGCCATCATCGCGTCGGCACATCAGGAGATGAAGACGATTCACGATAAGGCGGAGACGGATGTGGATGGGGTGCGGCAGAGGGCGCGGGCGCAGATGCGGGAATTCCTGACGGATGAACAGAAGCCGAAGTTTGAGGAGTATGTACGGCGCATGGATGAGGAAAGGAAGAAACAGCAGCCGAAGTGAGACGGTTTTCAGTAATCAGTTTCAATTTATCAGTAAATCTGAACTTGGGGCCGGGAAAGCAGTGCTTTCCCGGCGTTTTTTTTGAGATGACAAGCGCTTTAACGAAGGTCGCCCAGCAGCTCACCCCTGTGGATTCTGTGCTTATACTCTTACACTCTTATATTCTTTCACCTCTTCTTTTCGCGGGACTGGGGCGAAAGCCAAGAGCATTGTGCAAATAGAAATTATTTGAGGTTGTTCATCAGGTCAGAGGCGGATTTGGCGGCTTTTTTGATTTCTTCGACGTTGTGGACGGCTGGCTCGGATCCAGCAATCTGGTCTGCCAGGAGGTCCGCGTTGGCGCTGATGACGCACAGAAGGTTGTTGAGAGTGTGGGCGATGGCTTCCATGCGATTGGGGAGGTAATGACCCGTGGTGCGCGTGCCGACAGCGAGATCCATTTCATCAGCCTTCCTGAGGTGAACTTGCGCTTTCTGTTCGGATTGCGCTTCGAGAAGCGCACTGTGGAACAGGTCCGCGGAGAGCTGATTGAGCGGCAGACAATGCGAGGCGCCGGCTTGCTGCGCCTTTTTATCGAGATCCTTGACGGAGGGATACAGGAGTGCCAGCACCGGGATTGCCGGGTATTCGGCGCGAATTTTCTGGATGACCCGCAAGCCCTGGAAGCTCCAGGCATGAAGATCAATGGCGAGAGCATCCCAATAGCCCTCCGCGAGTACGCGGAGCAGATCAGAAGGTGAGTCGGAGCGATGAATGCGTAGGGGAGCCGCGGGGGCCTCCGCAAGCGCGTTGGTGACTCTCATCCAGGACGGATTTTCGCCCAGGAATAAGATCTGGAATACAGTATGGTGCATAGTTCTTTCTAGCTTCTCCTCACAAATAGAGTCGAGCATGTCCATAATTGAACCCTCGCTCGCGAACATGCGAACTACTTTGCTAAAACAAAATCAGGAATCGCCCTTGCTATCAACACCCCGTCCACCCGACGGAAACAGGCGCTGAATCTCCATCAGCAGCCCCTCGGGGAGGAGGCTCTTGGGCACGAAGCTGTGCGCGCCGTGCCGAAGACATTCTTCACCCAGGGAAAGGCCGTGCAGTTCGGAGAAGATGATGATGCGCATATCCGGGCAGGCGAGCCGGATATGCTCCGCAGCTTCCAATCCATTCTCGCGGGGCATGCTGAGATCGAGAAGGATAAGATCTGGCTTATAAAGAGAAGCCAATTGCACGGCATTCTGGCCGTCACTGGCGGTCCCCACGATCTCAAAGCCACCGGCAAAGTCCAGGTAATCGCACACGGAACGCAGGGCGGTGGGCGAATCGTCAGCGACGAGCACGCGGATTTTGTTTGTTGCGGACATCTGGCCTCCGAAGCGACCGGATTGATACTCCTTAATGTTGCCGGAATGAGGACGGGAGGGGTATTGGAGTGATTGCGTAGGGTGAATTCACTAGTACCCCAGGGAAATAAATATTGAATGTCATGAAAGTTGACGGGCAGGAATCCGGCGGGGGAAAGAACATTAATCCGTGCGCATCGTCCGGAGTGCGACCGAGCCACCATTGCCGGACAAATGTGGGGCCAGGCAACGAGCAGGCGCTGGCGCACCCTCCAAGTACTTGCCCGCGGAAGGCCGTCCTATGGCAAAAGGTGGTTTGGTCCAGTAGGTAGGGCATGCTATAAAGGAGAGATAGCGGAAAATGCTGAAACCTGACGAAAATCAGAGCCCAGCGATCACGGGCGGGCAATCCTCGGCCCCAGGATCTTCGTCTTCCCCGGAGACTTCTGGCGTTCTTCCGCCTGCTTCGGCATCCGCTCCTACGCACCACGCCTTGCGGCACGAAATTCGCGTGTGGACGCGCGACCTGCTCATCGCCATTGGTCTCGCGCTGGTCATCATCGTGTTCCTCTACCAACCGGTGAAAGTGGAAGGCACTAGCATGGCGCCGCTCCTCTCCGATCAGGAACGCATCTTCATCAACAAATTTGTTTACCGCTTTGCGCCTATCGAGCGCGGAGACGTGGTAGTGTTCTGGTACCCGCTGGACCGCTCGAAGTCCTTCATCAAGCGCGTGCTGGCTCTGCCGGGGGAAACGTTGGAGATTCGCCGCGGCGTGGTTTACATCAATGGGCATATCGTCCCCGAGCCCTACGTCCCGCCGCAGTATGCCGATGTCACCGATTTCGGACCTGTTCGCGTACCCCGGGGCGATTACTTTGTGATGGGGGACCACCGTATCAGCTCCAATGATTCACGGGTGTTTGGGCCGGTCCCCAGCCAGTATATTTACGGCCGCGCCGTGTTTGCCTACTGGCCCGTGGATCATTTCGGTTCGTTGTCGACGACTGAGGCCAGTGGCAAATGAAGCTCGACGGAGGGCACACTGACGACGGAAGTACTGCACCGATCCGCAATCCTTGCGCTCGAAGACGGGCGCGTCTTTAACGGCCGCGCTGCCGGCGCCATCACGCGCCGGGGCGGGGAAGTCGTTTTCAATACCAGCCTCACGGGTTACCAGGAAGTTTTCACCGATCCCAGCTATGCCGGACAGATCGTTTGCTTGACGTATCCGCACATTGGCAATGTTGGCGCCAATCTGGATGACGAGGAATCCTCGCGGCCGTACATCGAAGCGCTGATTGTGCGGGAGTTCTCGCAGATTTCCTCCAACTGGCGCTCCGCGGAAACGGCGCAGCTCTACCTGAACCGCCACAGAATTCCCGTGATCTGGGACATTGATACGCGCGCGCTGGTGCGACACATCCGCAAAGTTGGGGCCTTGCGCGGCATCGTGGCCACCGATGGCACTCCCGCCGATCAACTGGTTCATGAATCCAAACAGCTTCCGCTGATGGCGGGGCAGGAATTAGCCGGCCGCGTTACGTGCGAAAAAGCTTATGAGTGGCAGAAAGGCTCGATTGAGCTGGCCTCATCACCGTGGGCCGAACAGATGGGCGAGTCAGAAGCAAGCCCTGACACGAACAAGTTCCGCGTGGTGGCCTACGATTACGGAATCAAGCAAAACATTCTGCGTTTGATGGTGGATCATCACTGCGAAGTCAACGTCGTACCAGCGAACACTTCCGCGGACGATGTGCTTGCCTCGCGCCCGGACGGCGTATTTCTGTCGAACGGGCCGGGCGATCCCGAACCCTGCACCTACGCCATCGAGAATATCCGCAAGCTCGCTGGGCGTGTGCCGGTTTTCGGGATTTGCCTGGGTCACCAGTTGTGCGGGCTGGCGCTGGGCGGCAAGACTTTCAAGCTGAAGTTCGGCCACCACGGCTCGAACCATCCGGTGAAGAATCTGCTGACCAGCCAGGTGGAAATCACGGCGCAGAATCACGGCTTTTGTGTGGATCCGGAATCGCTGCCCTCCAGCGAAGTGGAAATCACGCACGTCAACCTGAACGACGGCACCAATGAGGGCATGCGCAGCAAAACGCTTCCTCTCTTCACCGTGCAGTATCATCCGGAAGCTTCGCCAGGGCCGCACGATTCGCATTATTTGTTCACCCAGTTCACGGACATGATGAAGGAATTCGCGCATCCGGGGAGCTCGCGGGGATGAGACGCGCCATCCCGTTTATCTTGTCGCTGCGGAGCGGACTTTCTCGAAAGGAACGTCAGGGCACGGCTTCAGCCGTGCCGACAGGGAGCTACAGGAGGGGCGGCTTCAGCCGCTGAGGGAATGTCCATACCAAAGCGACACGAAAGCACGCCGGGCAGGTACTTCGTGTCTTCGCGTACTTGGGAAAGCCGTGCTCTATTCATTCACTCGGAAACCTGTCAGATCTTCGTCGATTCACTTATGCACTATCGCCAAGAAGGAGCATACCTATTGCACGCTTTTGTTTTGATGCCCGATCATTTTCACCTGCTAATCACGCCAGCGCGGGACAAAACGATCGAACGCGCCATTCAATACGTGAAGGGTGGATCGGCTCGAAGGCTAAGTCTTGAGAGAAACATGCATTTCCCCGTTTGGCAGCGCGGATTCAGCGATCATCGAGTAAGAGACTGGACCGACTATCAAAATCACTTGCGCTATATTTGGGAGAATCCGGTACGCAAGAAATTGGCTGCAACCGCGGAAGAGTACCTTTGGTCGTCTGCTGGCGGAAGTTATGCCGTGGACGAACCGCCTCAGGGGCTGAAGCCCCAAGAGAGGGGGGAACAGGCTGTCGTGCGGCACGGCTGAAGCCGTGCCCTGACGAAGATCTGTGCCCTGACGAAATTCTATGCCCAAACGCAAAGACATCCACAAAATCCTGATCATCGGCTCCGGCCGCATCGTTGTTGGCCTTGCTGTGCTTTTGCCGTTTCTGTTTTCCTCCACTATCGCTGCTGCCCAGTGCGGGGTGGTTACAACTGAGAACCCTCCCATGGGGGTTTCCACGAAAGTGCGGCTTACGGTCATGGCCTACGGGAAGGCTCTCCCGGGCGTAAGCGTCGGGGTCTCCCAAGCAGGCAAAGCGCCCCTCTTTAAGGTTTCCACAGATGACCACGGTCTTGCGGTGCTGCCACCCCTTAAGCCTGGTTTGTACACCATGGTTTTGGCATCTGGCGATGTCTTGCTCTCTGAATCCCAGCTGCAGGCCATGGAGCATCCTGAAGGCAAAGCATGCGAGTTGTCCATTAATCTGAAGCCCACCGGGACAGCGCAAGTGTTGGGCGTTACTGCAAGGATGTCAGTCGAAGAGCGAGTTCGAGAGTTCAAGGGAGTTGTGGTAGATACGTCAGGCGCGGCGGTGCCCGGGGTTTTGATTGAGGTTTATCCAAGGGATTCCGAGGCGAAATCTAAGGGCATACAACTCAAGGCAGACGAGAATGGTCATTTCTCGACGCCCTTGGCGGACGGTACCTATACTGTCCTCGCCCGGATGCGAGCATTTCGCATTTGGTTTCAAGTTTTTGAAGTAGCCCGAGATGGACAAGCAAAAGAACTACACCCTTTATTGGAAGTTGACCATTGCCCATAGTAATGATTTCCAGGCGGGGGAAAACTTAAACGCAAGACATGCCTAAACGCAAAGACATCCACAAAATCCTGATCATCGGCTCCGGGCCGATCGTGATCGGCCAGGCCTGCGAATTTGACTATTCGGGCGCGCAGGCGTGCAAGGCGTTGCGGGCCGAGGGCTACGAAATCGTCCTGGTGAATTCCAATCCCGCTACAATCATGACCGACCCGGAACTTGCCAACCGCACGTACATCGAACCGCTGACGAAAGAATATCTCGAGGAAATCCTCATCAAAGAAAAACCGGACGCGCTGCTACCAACGGTTGGCGGCCAGACGGCCCTGAATCTTGCCGTGGAACTTGCCGAGAGCGGCATTCTCGAGAAGTACCACGTGGAAATGATTGGCGCGTCGCTGCGTGCCATCAAAGTCGCCGAAGACCGTCTGTGGTTCAAGGATGCCTGCCGCAAAATCGGCCTCGAAGTGCCCGCCTCCGCGCTAGTCAACAATGCCCAGGATGCTTTGCGGCTGTGCGATCAATTGGGCTTTCCTCTGGTGATCCGGCCCTCGTTCACGCTTGGCGGCACCGGCGGTTCCATCGCGTACAACAAGGAAGAGTTTGCCGAAGCCATCGCCCACGCCCTGGACATGAGCCCGGTCCACGAAGCCTTGGTGGAAGAATCCGTGCTCGGCTGGAAAGAGTACGAACTGGAAGTGATGCGCGACTTCCGCGACAACTTCGTGGTCATCTGCCCCATCGAGAATTTCGACCCCATGGGCGTGCACACCGGCGATTCCATCACCGTGGCGCCCGCGCAGACGCTCACCGACAAGGAATACCAGCGCATGCGCGATGCCGCGGCCGCGATTATCCGCGAAGTGGGCGTGGAAACCGGCGGTTCCAACGTGCAGTTCGCCGTGAACCCGGAAAACGGGCGCATGGTGGTGATCGAGATGAATCCGCGCGTTTCCCGGAGCTCCGCGCTGGCCAGCAAAGCCACCGGCTTCCCAATCGCGAAAATAGCCGCGCGTCTGGCCGTTGGAATGTCCCTGGACGAAATCCCCAACGACATCACCAAGAAAACGCCCGCGTGCTTCGAACCCACCATCGATTACGTCGTCGTGAAAATTCCCAAGTGGCAGTTTGAAAAGTTTGCGGGCGCGGATACCACGCTGGGCACGCAAATGAAATCGGTCGGTGAAGTAATGTCCATCGGGCGCACGTTCAAGGAAGCGCTGCAGAAAGGCATACGTTCCCTGGAGCCGAGCACGCCATGGCGCGCCCCTACCGAAGCGCCGGGATCGCTGCTGCGGGAAAAGCTGGCCACGCCCCGGCCCGACCGCATCCACTGGATCATGACGGCGGTGGAACACGGGCTGCCTGCCGAGGAAATCTGCGAACTTACGAAAATCGATCCGTGGTTCATCCACCAGATCGAGGAGATCAACGCCGCCAATCGCCGCGCTGCCGCGGTAACCGTGGAAACGGCCTCAAAAGATTTGCTGCGGGAAGTGAAACGCATCGGCACGAGCGACGAATTGCTGGCGCAAATCTGGAAGACTACGCCGGCAGCCGTGCGCCTGCAACGCGCGCGCTACGGTGTCTCTCCCGTCTTCAAACGCGTGGACACGTGCGCCGCCGAATTCGAGTCCTTCACGCCGTACATGTATTCCACCTACGAAGACGAAGACGAAACCGACGCCACGCAAAAGCAAAAAATCATGATTTTAGGCAGCGGACCTAATCGCATCGGCCAAGGGATCGAGTTCGATTACTGCTGTTGCCACGCCTCGTTCGCGTTGCGCGCTGACAACTTCGAGACGCTGATGGTGAATTGCAATCCGGAGACGGTCTCGACCGACTACGACACTTCGGACCGG
Organism: Candidatus Acidiferrales bacterium; assembly: GCA_963702915.1. Taxonomy (GTDB): domain Bacteria; phylum Acidobacteriota; class Terriglobia; order Acidiferrales; family UBA7541; genus Acidiferrum. Next base: position 1,113,095 of record OY969770.1, on the reverse strand, counting down.
TTGTACTTTGAACCGCTCACTCTGGAAGATGTGCTGGCCATCGTCGAGCGCGAGAAGCCGCAGGGTGTCATCGTGCAATTCGGCGGACAGACCCCGCTGAACCTGGCGCTGGAATTGAAACGCAATGGCGTGCCCATCATCGGCACCGCGCCGGAATCCATTGACCTGGCGGAGGACCGCCGCCGATTTGGGCGCTTGCTGGAGGAATTGCGCATCCCGCAGCCGCGCAACGGCACGGCACTGGTACCGGAAGAAGCCGCGCGCGTTGCCGGCGAAATCGGTCTGCCCGTGCTGGTGCGCCCAAGCTACGTGCTCGGCGGGCGCGCCATGGTGATTGCCTACGACGTGAACACCGTGCAGGAATATGTGGCGCAAGCTGCCATGATGGGCCCCGCGCGGCCCGTGCTGATTGACCAGTTCCTGGAAGAGGCTACCGAAGTGGATGTGGACGCCCTCGCCGACGGCACCGATGTGGTTATCGGCGGCATCATGGAGCACATTGAAGAGGCTGGCATTCACTCCGGCGACTCTTCGTGCGTGTTGCCCCCAGTTAGCCTCTCTCCAAAGGTATTGGAGACGATTCGCGACTACACCAAACGGTTGGCGCTGGCGCTAAAAGTCGTCGGCCTTATGAACGTGCAGTACGCCATCCAACGCGAGACGGTTTACGTCCTGGAAGTAAATCCGCGCGCTTCACGAACCGTGCCTTTCGTCAGCAAAGCGACCGGCGTGCCGCTGGCTAAGATTGGCGCGCGGCTGATGGTGGGGCGCCGCCTGGCGGACATGCAGTTGCCGCTCGTGCATCACAACGGTGTGGCGGAGATTTCCGTGCACGATTACTATTCCGTGAAATCGCCGGTGTTTCCCTTCAGCAAATTCCGCGGCGTGGACACTATTCTTGGCCCGGAAATGCGCTCCACTGGCGAAGTGATGGGCATTTCGACTTCCTATGGCCAGGCATTTGCCAAGGCGCAGCTCGCCGCGGGACAGAAGTTGCCTCGAACAGGCACCGTGTTTATCAGCGTAAACGACCGCGACAAACGGCAAGTTGGCACGATCGGCAAAGAACTTGTGGCGCTAGGATTCAAAATCGTGGCCACGCGCGGCACCGGCTCGGCGCTGCATGCCCAGGGCGTTCCGTGCGATGAAGTGTACAAAGTGAACGAAGGCCGGCCCAACATCGTGGACCTCATCAAGACCGGGAAAATCCAGCTGGTTATCAATACGCCGCTGGGACGCGAGTCGTTCTACGACGAAAAATCCATTCGGCGTGCCGCGATCCGTTACAACATTACTTGCATTACCACGATGTCCGCGGCGCACGCGGCGGTGCGCGGAATTCACGCTCTTGTGGAGCTGCAGCGCGAAGTGAATTGCCTGCAGGACCTGCACCAGAATAGCGTGACGGCTTCCGGCAACTCTGGCGGAGGCGATTGAGCCATGGAATTTCGCGGCATTTTCCCCGCCCTGACCACGCCTTACGAGGCGGATGGCGAAGTCTCCCTTACCGGCTTGAAAGAAAACATTCGCCTATACAATAAGACTGGATTGGCGGGCTACGTGGTGATCGGCTCGACCGGCGAATCGGTATTGCTAAGTCGCGAAGAAACAGACGCCATTCTGGCCGCGGTGAAAGAAGTAGCTGCATCAGAAAAGCTGCTCATCGCCGGGACCGGAGCGGAATCCACCGCCGAAACCATTGCGCGCACCAAACGCGCCGCAGCGCTCGGTTATCAAGCCGCCTTGGTGAAAACGCCGTACTACTACAAGCCCTCCTATCACGCGGAAAATTACCTCCGGCACTTCCGTGCGGTCGCGGATGCTTCTCCCATCCCCGTATTGCTCTATTCCGTCCCGGTGTTCACTGGGGTAACCCTGGAAACTCCGGAAATTCTCGTGCTCGCCGAACATCCGAATATTGCCGGAATCAAGGACAGCTCCGGCAGCATTCAGCGCGTCGGCGAAGTTGTAGCTGGCGCGCCTGCAAAATTTCAAGTGCTGACGGGAGGCGCAGCGGTCGTGTATCCAGCGCTGGCTGTAGGCGCGAAAGGCGCGATCCTGGCGTTGGCTTCAGCGCTTCCGGAAAAACTCGTTGAATTGTATGACCTCTTTATCCAGAGAAAGCATCCGGAGGCGAAGGATTTGCAACTCGCCTTAGTTGGCGCTTCCAAGCGCATCATGACGGAAAATGGTATTGCCGGCCTGAAATACGCAATGGACTTGCGCGGCTATCATGGTGGTGTGCCGCGACTGCCGCTTTTGCCCTTGGCCGAAGAGAAAAAACGCCAAATCGCCGCGCTCCTGGCGCAATACGAAACGTCCGCCGCGCGCGTCTAACTCAATCGGGTTTGCTGTCACCTTTGGCTGCGATTATCATCTAAACGTCCATGGATTGCCGCGCCCTTCCACCGCAGAAGCTGCCGCACACATCGAAGCTCTTTCGCGATTTCAATGAAAATTTCACCAAGGTGAAGAGTTTCTTTGCCCACCCGCCGGATCTCAAGGCCGTCGGCTCCTATGCGAAGAAGCTCGATTTCCCGCACGATCGCCGGCTCACCGTGGCTGGAATTCTGCGCGATCAGAACTTGCGTTATGACCATAGTGCGGAAACCGAAGCCAATCTGAAACGTCTGGAGGAAGGCGCCGTCGCCGTTGTCAGCGGCCAACAAGTGGGGCTTTTCAGCGGCCCGGCTTACGCGATCTACAAAGCATTGAGCGTCATTGAAACGGCGCGCCACCTGTCCCATGAAGGCATCCCCGCCGTGCCCATCTTCTGGATGGCTACGGAAGATCACGACGTGGACGAAGTGCGCCACACCACCTGGTTTTCCGACGGCAAGCTCTCGCGACTGGAGCTTCCCAAACCGGCCGAGGACGCGGTTCTCGTGGGCACGATTCCGCTGGGCGACGGCATCGTTGAATTGGTTGAACAGGCCATCGCGCAATTATCCGGCCCTGCTGCTGCGCAGGTTGCCGAGATTCTTCACAGCAGCTATACGCGCATGGATACGTATGCCACCGCCTTCGGTAAACTCTTTGCCCGCCTTTTCGGTGATCACGGACTCATCCTGCTCGATCCACTGGATGCCCGCCTTCACCGCGTTGCCGCGCCCGTCCTGCGGCAAGCGCTGGAGGAGCGCGACACGCTGAATGAGATGCTGCTTCGACGCGACAAAGAGTTGGAGAGCGCCGGCTATGAAGTGCAAGTGAAGGTGACGTCGCGCAGCACTCTGCTGTTTTCTTTGAAGGGTGGCAAACGGCAGGTAATTACGGCGGCAAATGGAAGCTTCAATTGGGGTGGAGAAAGTTGTCCGCGCGAAAAGGCCCCGCACTGCGTGGATTCCGACCCGGAAAACTTCAGCCCCAACGCGCTGTTCCGGCCCGTGATTCAGGATTATCTGCTGCCCACTGTGGCCTATTTCGGCGGCCCCGCCGAAATTTCCTATTTCGCGCAATCCCAGGTGCTCTACGAAAAAATGCTGGGGCGCATGCCGGTCATTTTGCCGCGCGCGGATTTCACGCTCGTTGATCCAAAGGGTGAACACATCCTGAAGAAGTACCGGCTCGACGTGGAAGACGCTTGGAAAGGGAAGCAGGAGCTCCGCAAAAAGATGTATGGCGCCAACGTGCCGAAAAAACTGGCGCGGGAATTCGACGCGAATTTGCGTCAAATGGACAAGAATGTGTTAAGGCTGCACCACGCCATCGCCAAGGTGGATCCCACGGTCCAGGGCACGATTGCCCGCGTCGAAAAGCGCATGCGCTACCAGATCGAGCGGCTGCGCGAAAAAACCGGCGCTTCGCTCGACCGCCACGAAAAAATCATCGAGCGCCATGAGGAGTTCCTCGAAAATCTGCTCTATCCGCAAAAAGGCCTGCAATCGCGCGATTTGTGCTTTTTGCCGTTTCTGGCGCGCTGGGGCACCGATGGCCTGAAGGAATTGCAGAAACTGGCCACCGCCAAAAAGCCCGGCCAGCATTGCGTCGTGCCCATCCCGTAAAACACGCCACACCAGCCTTCAGTAAATTTCCTGTACTTTGCATTGCCGCACACCTATACATTCCTTTAAAGCTAGCAAGTTCTGGGAGAACGACGATGCAGAGCATTCGCGTAAAGACGGACCGGCGCACGCAGATGGTGGACATCACCTCGGAGGTGCAGCGCGTGGTGACCGCGCTGGGCACCCGCATGGGCACATGCTTCCTCTATGTGCCGCACACGACCGCTGCAATCCTGATCAACGAGCACGCCGACCCGGACGTAGCCACCGACGCCGAGGGCGCGCTGGATCGCCTTGTGCCTCTAGCTGGGCCGTATCGCCACAGCGAAGGCAATTCCGATTCGCATGTGAAGACGATGCTAGTCGGCGTGAGCCAATTTGTTTTCGTGCAAGAAGGCAAGCTGGCGCTAGGACGCTGGCAGGGAATTTTCCTGGCCGAATTTGACGGCCCGCGCGAACGCCACGTCTACGTCAAGGTCCTCCCCGACCGGGTGTAGAATAACTTTGTCGGCGCTTCCGTTAGAGAAACCATGCGGGAGTGGGGAGAGATCAAAAAAACGACTCATGACTTTCCTTTGGCGGCCTTTCTTGCTCATCTATGCTCTATCCACGTGCTGCTATTCCCAGACTCCAATGGATGTTCAACCCGTAAAAACACTCGAGCGCACCAACTCCCTAGGCACGTGTGGATATAAACCGACGGAAAAGGAAGCTCCTTTCTATCAGAAGCTGGACGAATCAGGGAAAGTGACGGGGTCCTCTTTTTCCTCGGAGCCGTTTTCCATCCACAAAAAGAAGAACAAATATGTGAGCTGGTTTGGAGTTGTCCGGGGAGTGTTAGATACGAAGGCGGATGGAAGGATGACGTTGTTGTTGGAGCAGAAATATTTTGACGGCATGACGGACTGTCATATTCAATTAGTGTCGGTAGCGGGTGTGGGAGACTTCCAGGCAACGCTAGGACGGACAGAAGGAATCATCCCTCCGTTGTCGTTGGTCCGGGTGTACGGGAAGGTTGTGGATGAAACGAATGATGTGCCGCGAGTCGAAGTTGAATATCTGCGCTTGTGGCCCTGGTTTACGTTCACGTTTACAGATATGGGGCCGGAGGACAAGGGCAATCCAGAATGGGCCAAATACTGCCGAATCTGCAAGAATGGCCGAATTTACAATCCTTATCCCGACCAAAGCTACTATTTGAACGTCTTAGGTAATCCCAAGGATTTCGGAACAGTCCCACCTGCCAATTGATCACCCTCCGCTGTAAGACAGTCGAGGCATCTGGTCGTAAATGGTGTGCTACAGTTTGGAGCGATGGGTAATCTCGGCGTTTACATCCAGGTGCCGTTTTGCCAGACAAAGTGCACCTACTGCAACTTCCATACGGGCGTGGTGTCGGCGGGGCGCTTTGCTCCGTACGCGGAAGCGGTGTGTCGCGAGATTCGAGACCACCGGAAGCTGTTGCGCGCGGCCGGAGTGGAGTGGAGCGAAGAAAATCATCGCGACGCAGTAGAAAGCACTTTCGTAGATACGGTCTACATTGGCGGCGGCACGCCCAGCCTGCTGGAGCCAGCGCTTCTCGCAGACATGCTGAAAACTTTGCGCGAGACCTTCGCCTGCGCCTGGCAAGAAGTAACGCTGGAAGCCGACCCGGAAACCATCGAAGCCGAAAAGGCCGCGCAGTGGGCTGCCGCGGGAATCAATCGCATCAGCCTGGGCACGCAATCTTTTGCGGATGTTGAACTTAAGGCCGCAGGCCGCATGCACCGCCGTGACGACATCTACCGCGCCGTTTCCATCGTCCGCGCCGCCGGGATTCGCAATGTCAGCTTCGATCTGATTGCGGGCCTGCCAAAACAATCGCGCGAAAGCTGGCTCAACTCCCTCTACGAACTCGTCGAATGTTCTCCCGCGCACGTTTCCGTCTACATGATGGAAATTGACGAAGGCAGCCGGTTGGGGCTGGAAGTCCTGCAACGCGGCACGCGCTACAGCGCCCGTGATTTGCCCAGCGAAGAAGCGATGGCGGAATTCTACGAAATCGCGCAAGCCATCCTGAAAGCCGCCGGTTACCAGCAATACGAAATCTCCAACTGGGCCAAGCCGGGCTTTGCTTCGCTGCACAATTTGAAATACTGGAAGCGCGAGCCGTATTTGGGCTTCGGCGCGGGCGCGCATTCGTTTTCCGGCACGCAACGCTGGGCCAATGCGCACGATGCAGCCGCGTATGTTGCCGCGATTACCGCCGGCGGCAGCGCCACCGAAAACGTGGAACGCATCACCCGCCAACAGGCTTTCGAGGAAGAGCTGTTCCTCGGTTTGCGCCAACTCCGCGGCATCGATCTGCGCCGCATCGAGCGCGAGTACAGCGTCAACCTGGAAGAAAAGGTCGGCCGGTTGGCGACGGCGGGAATGATTGAACGCGAGGGAGAACTGCTACGGCTAGCGCCGGGCAAATTAAGCATCTCCAACGAAGTAATCGTGGAATTGCTCCGCTAGGTGATTCAGAGTGAAATGTCCGCCGCCCGAACCTGTCATTCCGACCGGAGGGACGGCGCTTTGGCCGTCCCGGAGCGGAGGAATCCCTCCGCAGCTTCTGAGAATAGGGAGAAAGACATGACCTACACCGTCGCAAAAGGCAATCAACTGGTGGACCCGGATCACGTCTCGCCCATCGATGGCGTGGTTGACCTGCGCAGCGACACGGTGACGCGGCCCAGCGAGGAAATGCGCCGCGCCATGGCCACGGCCGAAGTGGGCGACGACGTATACGGCGAGGATCCCACCGTCAATCGCCTGCAAGCTCGCGCCGCGGAAATCTTCGGCAAGGAAGCGGCTCTTTTCGTGCCCACCGGCTGCATGGGCAACCTGATCTGCATCCGCATTTGGACGCATCACGGCAGCGAAGTGATTTGCGAGGAGCGCGCCCACGTCAACCTATACGAACTCGCTTCCATGTCCGCCATCGCGGGCTGCATGCCTCGCGCCACCCGCGGCGGCGATGACGGCATTCTCACCTGGAAGCAGATCGAATCTGTCATCCGTCCAAAAATTTATTATGACTCGCAGACCGCGCTGGTCTGTCTGGAGAACACCAGCAACATGGCTGGCGGCACGGTCTATCCCACGGAACGCGTGAATGAAATCTGCGATCATGCCCACGCGCTGGGCCTGAAGGTGCATCTCGATGGCGCGCGCATCTTCAACGCCGCCGTTGCTCTCGGCGAGGACGTGACGCGCATGACCGCAAAGGTGGACTCCGTGATGTTCTGCCTCTCGAAAGGATTGGGCGCCCCGGTGGGTTCGATGATCGTCGGCTCAAAAGTGTTCATCGAGCGGGCACGCATCTTCCGCAAAATGTTTGGCGGCGGCATGCGCCAAGTCGGCGTACTGGCTGCGGCAGGGTTGCTGGCATTGGAAAAGTCGCCGCAGCGTTTACACGAAGACCATGAAAACGCCAAGCGCCTGGCACACGGCATCGCCGCCATCCCGGGTTTGCAAATCGATCCAGCCAGCGTGAAAACCAACATCGTAATCTTCGATTGCACGGCCAGCGCCATGAATGCCGTGGAATTGTGCGACGCGCTCCATGCCAAGGGCGTCTGGGCCCAAGACACGGCCCCGTATTCCGTCCGCATGGTCACGCACTGGAACGTGGATCGCCCCGGAATCGAAAAGGCCCTGGCGGAATTGCGCGCGCTAGCCAGCAAAAAAGTGAGCCGCAGCGCCTGAGACAAGTTTCGCCATCAGCGCTCGGATGGCTTACAGTACAAGGAGATTCCACATGAAATCTGCAGGGATGCGCATCGCTCTGGGACTGCTGTGTTGTGTGATGTTGGCTTCAATGGGCGCACGAATCGCCAATGGCCAAGCGGCGAAACCCGCGCCAACTCCGGAAGAAGCAAGGAAGTTCATCGAGGACGCTGAACAGCGCCTGTTCGATCTGGGCGTCAAAGCCTCGCGCGCGTCCTGGGTCCAGGAAAATTTCATAACCGACGACACGGAGCAAATCGCGGCGGATGCCAACGAAGTCCTGAACACCGCCAGCGCGAAGTACGCCAAGGAAGCGCACCGCTTCGATAACGTAAAGCTCTCGCCGGAATTGGCGCGCAAGCGACTGCTGCTGGAACTCGCTACCGGTTTTCCCGCGCCCGATGATCCGAAAGCGCAAAAAGAACTTGCCCAGGTCATGGCTTCCCTCGACGGCGATTATGGAAAAGGGAAGTGGTGTCCCGACGGCGACAAAAAGCCCTGCCTGGACGTGACCGCCATCGGCAAATTGATGGCTACCAGCCGCAATCCCGATGAACTGAAGCGCGCCTGGATTGGCTGGCACGCGGTCGGCGCGCCGATGCGTGATCGCTACGCTCGCATGGTGGAACTCGGCAATCAGGGCTCGCGCGAATTGGGCTACGCCGACGTGGGCGCGTTGTGGCGCTCCAACTACGACATGCCGCCGGATGCCTTCGCCAAGGAACTCGGTCGCTTGTGGGATCAGTTGCGCCCGCTCTATTTGTCGCTGCACGCCTACGTTCGCGGCCAGTTGGCAAAGAAATATGGCAAGGACGTTGTGCCCCCGAACGGGCCGATTCCCGCGCATCTGCTGGGCAACATTTGGGCGCAGGAATGGAACAACGTTTACGACCTGATGGATTCGCCCAAACCCGCGCAGACTTTCGATCTGACAAAAATCCTGCAGGAGCGCAAGACCGACCCCAAGGGCATGGCCAAGTACGCTGAAAACTTCTTCATCTCGCTGGGCTTTCCTTCACTGCCACCAACATTTTGGGAACGCTCTCTCTTCACCAAGCCCGCCGACCGCGACGTGGTTTGCCACGCCAGCGCCTGGGACGTGGATTCCAAGGACGACCTCCGCGTAAAGATGTGCATCCAGATTACCGAGGAAGATTTCCGCACGATTCATCACGAGGAGGGCCACAATTTCTACCAGCGCGCCTACAATACGCAACCCCCACTCTTTCAGAACAGCGCGAATGACGGTTTCCACGAAGCCGTTGGCGACACCATCGCGCTTTCCGTCACGCCCGAATATCTGAAAAAGATCGGCCTGATTGACACGGTTCCGCCCTCTTCCGGCGATACCGATTACTTGCTGCAGCAGGCCCTGGAAAAAGTGGCCTTCCTCCCCTTCGGCCTGATCATTGATAAATGGCGCTGGGAGGTTTTCTCCGGCCAGGTCAAGCCGTCGCAGTACAACAAAGCGTGGTGGGACTTGCGCGAGAAATATCAGGGCGTTGCTCCGCCCGTCGCTCGAAGCGAAGCCGATTTCGATCCTGGCGCAAAGTATCACGTCGCGGGGAATGTGCCCTACATGCGCTACTTCCTGGCGCGCATTTACCAGTTCCAGTTTCAACGCGCGCTCTGCAAGGAAGCCGGCGTTGCGGGCCCGCTGCACCGCTGTTCCATCTACGGCAACAAACAGGCCGGCGCAAAGTTGAACGCCATGCTCTCCATGGGCGCCAGCAAGCCCTGGCCAGACGCGCTGGAAGTCCTAACCGGCCAGCGCGAAGCGGACGCCACCGCCCTAGCCGATTATTTCGCCCCCCTGAAAACGTGGCTCGACGAACAAAACAAAAAAAACAACTATCCCGTCGGCTGGTGAAGGGAGTTATCAGTAGGCAGTTTTCAGTTGTAAGTTTCGGCGGGGGGTGGTGGAGCGGATGCGACCGGCAGTATGTCTGTAGGAGAAATGTGCCCTCCCAGTGTGTCATCCCGAGCGGAGGACCGGCGGTTTTTGCCGGGCCGGAGTCGAGGGATCGGGGCAACACGTGATGTCCTTGTGAGGCGGTTTAGTGGAAGCGCGCTCGCTGTTCTTGGCTCCAGGGAAATCCGCGCTGAGATCACGAAATGTGGGATTGAAGGCCCGGATTAGTGCCAACTTCTTTTCCCGGCGCCAGTTCTTGATTTGTTTTTCCCTGTTGATCGCGGCGCGCACATCTGTGAAGGGCTCAAAGTAGACGAGGCGCGTAACGTCGTAAGCAGCGGTGAATCCAGGGCGGAGCTTGGCCTTGTGCTGAGCTACGCGGCGTTCAAGAAAATTCGTTACGCCGGTGTAGAGGACGCCGGAAGCGCTTGCCAGGATATAGACATGGTAAACAGCCATAGATGGTAAGTATGGCAGGACAGCGTCTAAAGGGGAAGGGGTGCCACGATCCCTCCACTCCGCAACGGCGGAAGATGCCGTTGCTCCGGTCGGGATGACAGAATTATGTGACGCGCTGGAAGGCGGCGCGGAATAGAAAATCGGGCCGCTCCGGTCCCTTCGGCTCCGCTCAGGGCAGGCGGAATGACAGGTTGCGTTCGGTGCGGCGGTGAAGCGGGGTGGTGAGGGAAGATAACCGGCAGGAGGTATGTGGGAGAGACGTGCCCCCCAATGTGTCATCGCGAGCGGAGGACCGGCGCTTTTTTGCCGGGCCGGAGTCGAGGGATCGGGGCAAGGCGTGATGTCCTTGTAAAGCGTGTTGCGCCATTGGCAACCCGTTAATGCGTAAATCCCCCGCATAAGTTAAACTTTCCTCCTGTATTAGAATAATCTTGAGGTGGCCCCCGCGTGGATTTCACCTTCACCGACGAGCAGCAGCACCTGCGCAAGTCCGTCCGCGAATTCGCCGAAGGCGAAATCGCCCCCCACGTCATGGAATGGGACGAAGCCTCGCATTTCCCCCAGGAAATCCTGCCCAAGCTGGCGGAGATGGGCCTGCTCGGCGTCATTTTCCCGGAAGAATACGGCGGCGCGGGGCTTGGCTACGTCGAATACGCCACCGTCATCGAAGAACTCTCCCGCGTGGATGGCGCGGTCGGCCTAACCGTTGCGGCCCACAATTCGCTCTGTACCAATCACATCTACAAATTCGGCAACGAAGAGCAGAAGCGCAAATACCTCGTTCCCCTCGCCGAAGGCAAGAAACTCGGCGCATGGTCGCTCACTGAACCCGAAGCGGGCTCCGATGCAGGCGGCACGCGCACCACCGCCGTGCGCGACGGCAATTCCTGGGTCCTGAACGGCTCGAAAACCTTCACCACCAACGGCCACTACGCCGATATCTGCGTGGCCATGGCCGTCACGGACAAGTCCAAGGACTCCCACGGCATCAGCGCCTTCATCCTCGAAAAAGGCATGCCCGGTTTCCGCCCCGGCAAAGAAGAAAACAAGCTGGGCATGCGCGCCAGCGACACTTCCGAAGTGATTTTCAGCGATTGCCGCGTGCCCGCCGAAAACCTGCTCGGCCCGGAAGGCGAAGGCTTCACCAGCAGCCTGAAAATTCTGGATGGCGGGCGCATCTCGATCGCCGCGTTGGCCCTGGGCATGGCGCAAGGAGCGCTGGAAGCCGCCACGCGCTACGCCCGTCACCGCAAGCAGTTTGGCAAGCTCATCAGCGAATTTCAGGCCATCCAATTCAAGCTCGCCGATATGTCCACCGAAGTGGAAGCCGCCCGCCTGCTCGTCTATCAAGCCGCCTGGCTCGCCGATCAGAAAGGCTCGCGCTTCACCCGCGAATCCAGCATGGCCAAACTCTTTGCCAGCGAAGTGGCCGTGCGCGTCGCCAACGAATGCGTGCAAATCCACGGCGGATACGGCTTCATCAAGGATTATCCCGCCGAAAAGTATTACCGCGACGTAAAGCTCTGCACCATCGGCGAAGGCACCAGCGAAATCCAGCGCCTCGTCATTGCCCGCCAACTGCTCGGCAGAGTTTAAGCCGCACACCTACCGCGCGGGTGTCGGCGCGGCAGTTTATTTTTTGTCGGGACGGGGTGCCAGGGGAGGGACGGGCGGCATCTTTGGGTGTCGCGCTGAACTTTCGGTGGGCGGCGCATCGAGAAGTACTGGGACAGTGCCAAAGGCGGTCACGATGCCGCTTGGGTAGCCTGTCGTGCCGGTGAGAACGGCATTGGACGCGGCGGCCTGTCTGACCGCCGCCTGCCACATGGACGTGGCTCTTCTCGCTTTGCCGGCAGCGTCGGTTTCCTCCTTGATGTCCGCGATTGCCGGGGCCATCGCGCGGGCGAGGACTTCGGCGACCATTTCGTCGGTCTGGCGACGAACTGGAGGGGTGCCCGATGGAGCGGGCAGTGCGTTGAGTGTCTTGTCTAGGTCAGGCCACCATTTTTCGAACGCCTCTTTCATTTCCGCTTCTGTTAAGGGATTTTCGTCTAGGTACTTGTTGATGTCCTGAACAAGCGCCAGAGTTTGCTCTCTGTCTGCGATTTTGGCCTGGAACATTGCGAGAGGGTATTCGAGTTGCCCGGGATCGAGACCGGCTAGGAGGTAGGTGCAGACTCGTGTTTCGGCATCTGGTGTCCTCAAGAGTCCGCCTGCCTCGAAATTGAGCCACGGCTCTTTGAGATTTTCGGGAGTCAGGCAGACGATCCCGACCTTCGCGCTGGCCAGAGCGGTCCTAATCGAATTGACGCTGACGTTCCCGCTCTTGATGTCTTTTTCTGACATCCAGGGTCTCGCACTGTGGATTACGTTGCGCAACCACTTCCTGAGGAATTTCGCAACATGATTGCTGCGTGGCCCGGACCAGCTGATGAAAACGTTGTTTGTGTCCGCCATCGCGATTTCTCCTGATGCACCTATGAAGGTATCGTACACCCCTTTCGCGACACGTGACGTGGTCGTGTATAGATTTCCCGCGTGCAGGTTCGGCGGCGGGGTGCCCGACCGGCCTCAGCGATAAACGCAGTACCCAGTGCCCTCAGAGAATGGAAATTTGTCTCCTTCTCCCAGGAAACTCTCCGAGAACCGTCCCGTTGACCTTTGGATGGTCAGGGTGTACGTAATAGTTTTTTCCATTCTGTTCGCATATTTATATCCGATGTTGACCTGGGCGTCCTCGATAGTGACGCCCACATTGGGATCTTTTTCGTTCAGCGTCTTGCCGTTAATTTTATCGGAGCTGAAGAAATTCGATTCTGGATAAAGAGACTGCCACTGTCCTGAGAAATTGAGGGTGGGCATTGTGGTTGAATCTAGCACCCCGTTGTTGTACGTTTCGGCATATCCGAAGCCGGGACGCGGCGTCTCATTCGGCACCAACTCTTTCAAGTCTTTGTCCCAATGTTTTGGGAAATAGGGTCTACTAAAGGTGACGATGAAGAATTGATCCTCACTCTTCCGAAAGCAAATGTAAGCGTTGCCATCGGGGAGACCCCGGTCATTAGCTTTAAGCAGCTCTTGATATGATTTGCAGGCTTGTTGAGCCTCAGTGTCCGGGCAAGCGAACGCCGGCTTCGCGGCGGCGGTTTTCGGAGATGGCTTCTTTGGCGGAGCTTGGCCAGCGCAGACGACACTAGCGGTCAGGAGGCCAGCAATGAACTTTGACCTCATCGGGATACTCAATCTGGGGTATAGGGCAAATGGGCGGCTGGATTTCACGATTGTGCTCCTATGAGGGCCACTCTACTTTTTTCCTGGGGCCGGCGTCCAGATGAGAAGGAGGCACGGCGGCACATGCTTGCGACGTGGGCGCCATCTCTCGCATCCTCACGCCAGCGCAAACCCCGGCAATCTTGCCGCTTTCCGGTCAAAGGTCAGCGTATACGAACAACCTGCCCGAGCCGCCAGCGCGCCGATCAGAACGTCCGCGAACGCGCCCTCACCTGCCTTGTAGGAAAGCATCGCTGTGAAGACGTCCTGCTCGTTTTCAACCACAAGCATATCTGTCTGCAAGATGCCCTCGATGGCCGCCGCGATCTCCTGCGCCGCAAAGCCGTACGCGCGGTCGAGCACCCACACCGTCTCCACCATCACAATCACGCTGATGTAGCCGGGATTGTCTTCGCTCAGCCGCTTTTCCAGGATTTCCGTGGCCTTCGCCGACTGTACCAGATCGTCTTGCGTCAGGTATCGCACCAGGATATTGCTGTCGAGTCCGATCATTTATGGCCGCGCCGCGGCTTCTTTCATCTCCGCAATCGTGACCGGCCTCTTGCGCCGGCTCTTCAGGATCCCGCGCAGCGCGGACGCGGGGCGCTTTGGCAACAGCACCACGCTTCCATCCGGGTGCATGAAGAACTTCACCCGATCTCCCGGCTTCAACCCGAGATGTTCCCGAATCGCTTTCGGAATCGTCGCCTGTCCCTTCACGGTGATCGCTGAATCCATCGTCCCCCCATTACTCTCTACAATAAGTAATACCACGCCCCCAGCGATGCGTCAATAAACCGTCCCTGGTTCCTGGCCGCATCCTCACAAGCGCCGCTACCCCCGCCGGGTGCGCTCCCTAAATCGGCTTCAACCACTCACCCTTTGACTCCAGCTTCCCCCGCAAGAAATAATGGGATTATGCCGCCGCGCGCATCCGCCGATTCACCGGAAACCCATGCCTCGTAACGTAAGCGAGTGGGCCGCCGAGGTTCGCCAGGGCGACGTGCGCGCCATCTCTCGCGCCATCACCGCCATCGAAAATCATGCCGCCGAAGCTGAAGAATTGTTGCGCGAACTTTTCCCCGCCACCGGCAACGCATATTTGACGGGCATCACCGGCGCTCCCGGCACCGGCAAAAGCACCCTGGTGGATCGCCTGGCCGCCCACTACCGCCAGCGCGACGAGCGCGTGGGCATCGTCGCCGTGGACCCCAGCAGCCCCTACTCCGGCGGAGCGATTCTGGGCGATCGCATTCGCATGCAGGGCCACTCCAGCGATAGCGGCGTGTTCATCCGCTCGATGGCCACGCGCGGATTTCTGGGCGGCCTTGCGCGAGCCACCGCGGAAGTGGCGCTGCTCCTCGATGCGGCGGGTAAGCGTCAGGTGCTGATTGAAACCGTTGGCGTCGGCCAGGACGAAATTGATATCGTGCGCCTGGCCGATTGCGTCGTCGTGGTGCTGGTGCCCGGCCTGGGCGACGACATCCAGAACATGAAAGCCGGGCTGATGGAGATTGGCGACATTTTCGTGTTGAACAAAGCGGATCGCGAGGGCGCCGACCGCCTCGAGGAGCAGCTCCACGCCATGCTCTCGCTGGTGATGCCGCGCGATGGCTGGCACCCGCCGGTCCTGCGCACCGTAGCCACGGAAAATCGCGGCATCGCGGAAGTTGCCGAAACCATCGCAAAATTCCGCAAACACTTCGAAGCCAGCGGCGAGCGCCAGAAAAAACACATCGAACACTGGAAGAATCGCCTAGTGGAGATGCTGGAATCGCGCCTGCTAGAAAAAGTCCTGGGCGGCAAAGAGGGCGAAACAAAGCTCCACGATCTGGCCAAAGCCGTAGCCGAACGGAAGAAGGACCCATTCACCGCGGTAAGCGAAATCCTGAAGGCCAGCGGCCTGGACCGCTAGGCGCGATGGCCTTCAAAAGTAAGGTCAAGCCGCGATTCCTCCACTACGCGGCCCGACGCGCCACAAAACGGCGCCGAAGAGAAAGTCGGGCCGCTCCGGTCGGAATGACAGATTTTGCTTGGCCGGGTGATAGAGGAAGATAACTGGCAGGACGCATGTGGCAGATCCGAGGCCCCCGGTGTGTCATCCCGAGCGGAGGACCGGCGCCTTTTGCCGGGCCGGAGTCGAGGGATCGAGGCAAGGCGTGATGTCCTTGCGAGCCGATTTGGTGGAAGCGCGCTGGCTGTTCTTGGCGCCAGGAAAATGCGTGCTGAGATCGCGAGAGGAGACCCATGCATTTCGGCGACATCGAAGTCAAATATCTCGATGGCGGCGCCTTCCGTCTCGACGGCGGCGCCATGTTCGGCGTCGTCCCAAAACCCCTGTGGGAGAAAAAATCCCCTCCCGATGAAAAGAACCGCATCCGCATGCGTGCCAATTCGCTCCTCGTCCGTGCGGCTGGAAAAACCATCGTAATCGAAACGGGCAACGGCACGAAATGGGACGCCAAGCAACGCGCCATCTACGCCGTCGAAGACGGCAACCCGCTGATCGGCGCGCTAGCCAAAGTAGGCGTGCATCCCGATGAAGTGGATCTCGTCATCAACACGCATCTCCATTTCGATCATGCCGGCGGCAACACGCACATTGTCGGCAATCGCCCCGTTCCCACCTTTCCCCACGCAGTTTACATGGTGCAACGCGGCGAACTCGAGCACGCGCAAAATCCCTCCGAGCGCGACCGCGCCAGCTATTTCCCGGAAAATTTCCAGCCCATCGCCGAGTCCGGCCAGTGGAACCTCATCGAAGGCGACGTCGAAATCCTTCCCGGCATCTCCGTCGAGCGCATCCCCGGCCACAACGCCGATATACAAGCCGTGAAAATCGCGGGCGGCGGCAAGAAGCTCGCCTTTGTTGCAGATTTGCTCCCACTCCGTCACCATATCCCTTTGCCTTGGATCATGGCGTACGATTTGTACCCGCTCCAAACGCTGGAAACCAAGCGCAAATGGGTGCTGCGACTCGTCAATGAAGGCTGCATCACTGTTTTCGGACATGACCCGGACATTGCCGCGGCCACCTTGCACCAGCACGGCGACAAAATCGAGATCGAGCCGGTGGACCTGAACCGGTAATCCCAGGAGAACACCAAATGGCCAGCGCGAAAAAAGCGAAAGGGAAGAGTGCGCGGAGCAAGGCAAAGGGCCCCGTGGCGGAAGTTGCCATAATTGGCGGCAGCGGCCTCTACGCAATGACCGGCCTCACCGACACGCGAGAGATTCGCGTCAAGACGCCCTTTGGCGACCCCTCCGACGCCATTGTGGTCGGCACGCTGGAAGGGAAGCGCGTCGCATTTCTCTCGCGTCACGGCCGCGGACATCGCCTCTTGCCCAGCGAGATTAATTTTCGCGCCAATATTTATGCCATGAAACTCCTCGGCGTCGAGCGCGTCATCTCCGTCAGCGCCGTGGGCTCCCTGCAGGAAAATTTGCGCCCCGGCGAATTCCTCGTTCCCGACCAGTTTTTCGACAGCACCAAGCGCCGCGTCTCCACTTTTTTCGGCAACGGCCTGGTGGCCCACGTCACCTTTGACATGCCTACCTGCGCGCAATTGTCCACGGTTCTCGCAGATGCCTGCGTCTCCTCGGGCGTCGCTGTCCATCGCAAGGGCACGTATATCTGCATGGAAGGGCCGCAATTTTCCACGCTCGCCGAAGCCAATTTCCACCGCGCCATGGAGTTCGACGTAATCGGCATGACCAACGTCACTGAAGCCAAGCTCGCCCGCGAAGCAGAGCTGTGTTACGCCACCATCGCCATGATCACCGATTACGATTGCTGGCACCCGCAACACGATTCGGTTACGGTGACGCAAGTCATCGCCACGCTCAACCAAAACGCCACCAACGCGCAAAATGTCTTGCGGGAAGCAATCAAAACCCTTCCGGCCCATCGCACCTGCAACTGCGGCGTGGCGCTGGCGCACGCGATCATTACGGATCCCAAGGTAGTCCCCGCAAAAACAAAAAAGAACCTTGCCGCCATCATCGGCAAATACATTTCCTAGGAGGCCGCTGAAGAATGCGCCTCTCCGTGATACTTAACGCACTCTACTGTTCAATGCGCTCCCCCCGTCATTCCGAACGGAGTCCGCGGAGTGAGGAATCTCTCTTTTCTTGGGTCCTCGAGGCAGAGGGATTCCTCGCTTCGCTCGGAATGACGGGAATGAACTATTCTGGAAGAAGATAGGAGAACACTGTGTCCTTACTCGTGGTGGGTTCCGTCGCGTATGACGCCCTGGAAAGTCCCTACGGCAAGGTGGACCGCACGCTCGGCGGTGCCGCCACCTATTTCGCCGTTGCCGCACGGTTTTTCACCCCGGTAAGCCTGGTGGCCATCGTAGGCGACGATTTCAGCGCCCAGGATGAAGCCATCTTTCGCAGCCGCAAGATTGACATCGAAGGCCTCGAGCGCGCTCCCGGCAAATGTTTCTTCTGGGCGGGTCGCTACTCCGAAAATCTGAATGATCGAGTGACCTTGACGACCGACCTGAACGTTTTCGCGGAGTTCAAGCCACGCCTCCCCGAAAAATATCGGTCCTGCAAATACGTTTTTCTGGCCAACATCGCCCCCGATCTGCAGCGCGATGTGCTCCATCAGGTCAAGGTCAAGCCGAAGCTCGCCGCCATGGACACGATGAACTATTGGATCGAGCGCACCAACGCGGAACTGCGCGAAACGCTGAAGCACGTGGACATCCTGATGATCAACGATTCGGAAACGCGGCAGCTTTCCAGCGAGCACAATCTTCTTCGCGCCGCCCGCCACATCTTCAAGATGGGGCCCTCCACGCTGGTGGTGAAACGCGGCGAACATGGCGCGATGCTCGTGGACAAGCACGGTGTCTTCTGCGTTCCGGCTTTCCCACTCGAAGAACCCCACGACCCCACTGGCGCGGGCGACAGTTTTGCTGGCGGCTTCATGGGCTATCTGGCGGGCAGCGGCGGCAGCAACGACGCGGCGCTGCGGCGCGCCATGGTCTACGGCTCCGTGCTGGGCAGCTTTGCCGTGGAAAAGTTCGGCCTGGATCGTCTGTTGCACCTGAAAAAAAGCGAGATACACGCCAGAGCACGCCACTTTTCGAAATTGACGCAATTCAAACTGTAAAGAGTAAAATCACCTGCAGACGGGCAGGGCCGTCTTGGGGATGCTTTCCTTTCAGCAAATTTTCTTAAGGATGTTGGTGGCGTGCATTCTTGGCGCCGCCATCGGCGTCGAGCGCGATTTGCGCCGCCGCCCCGCGGGCATCCGCACCAGCGCGTTTGTTTGCCTGGCCACGGCGCTTTTTACAATCGTTTCCTATCAACTGGCGCACCTCTGGGGCGACTCGGGTCCCACGCGCATTGCCTCCAACATCGTTCAGGGCGTTGGCTTCCTTGGCGCCGGCGCCATCTTGAAAGACAGCGCGGGCCTCATCGGTATGACCACGGCCGCCACGATTTTTGTGGAAGCCGCTATCGGCATGGCTGCGGGTGGTGGGATGTTCGCTGTCGCCGCCTCCGCGACGGGTATTGTTTTATTTGGGCTAATTGTCTTGAGCTGGGCCGCGGAAAAGTTCAATCTGAAAAGCCATGCCATTCTTTTTAGGTTCACCACCAGCCATGCGGACAGCGTCGCCACGGAAATCCAGCAATTGATGGCCGGGTTGCATGTGGCTATGAAACATTTTCGTGTTTCCATGTCGGGCACAAATTCCATTGTGGAATTCGAGGCCGAGGTAAACAGCCGCCAGCAAGAGCAAATTGTCCAGCAACTCAACCGCAAAGGCGTGCTGACCGAGGTGATCGCCGTCGAAGGCTACCAGGAATGAGCCGCCGGTCCGTGCTTTTGCAAAAGCCGAAAGCCCTCCGTAAGGGCTCCCGACTTGCCGTTGTTTCGCTTTCATCTCCCGCGGACCCGGCCGCTGTTTCCGCGGGCATCGCGGAACTTCGCCGGCTCGGTTTTCTCGTCGAAGACGAGCCACCGCTGACACCACAAGGCTATTTCGCGGGCCCGCACGAGGAGTTGATCCGGCACCTTCGCAAGAAATTCAGCGACAAGAAGATTGATGGGGTGATTGCCACGCGCGGCGGCTACGGCGCGAACTATCTTATTGATCTCAGATTGGCCACTTCTCTTGCCGGTCCAAAGTGCCTTATCGGCTATAGCGACCTGAACATCATCCAACTGCTTCTGTATCAGGTGCGCAGTTGGGCGGGATTGTATGGTCCTATGGTCGCCGCAGGTTTCAATCACGGCTCCAATCAACCTTCCGGCTTCGACGAACTCTCATTCCTGCAAGCTGTCGGCGAAACAAAATTGAAATGGCAGATTCCCTTGTTCGGCGAAAGCCTGGTCTCCGGCAGCGCCACCGGACGACTCGTTGGCGGTTGCCTGACGATGCTGCAAACGTGCCTCGGCACAAGCTGGGATCCGGACACGCGCGGAGCTATCCTCGTCCTGGAAGATCGTGGCATGAAGTCCTATCAGGTGGATCGCGCGCTGCGCCATCTGCATCAAGCGGGCAAGCTGCTAGAGGTGAACGCCGTTCTGCTCGGCGATTTTCCCGATTGCGAGCCTGCTGTACCCGGCAGCCCGACGATTCACGAAATCTGCGAACGCATCCTGGGCCCTCTCGGTGTGCCCGTCGTTTACGGCGCCCCCATCGGCCATACCAACCGGCCGATGCTCACGATCCCGCTCGGCGTGCGCGCCAAGCTGCACGCCAAGGGCGAAGGCACACTCGAAATTCTGGAACCGGCGGTCGTGGATTGAGCTGGAAAAACACTGGGGACTCAGACGTGGCCAAGGTAAAGCACATTCACCTGATCGGAATCGGCGGTTCGGCGATGTCGCCGCTTGCTGGAATGTTGCGCGAGCGCGGCTATCGCGTGACCGGCTCGGATGCGGGTGTGTATCCCCCTGCTTCCACGCTTCTCGAATCCCTGGGCATTCCGTTTTCGGCGAAATTCGACGCCGCAAATCTTACGCCGACGCCTGACCTAGTGGTGGTTGGCAACGCGCTCTCGCGCGGCAATGCGGAAGTCGAGGAGATGCTCGACCGCAAGCTGAAATACCACTCGCTTCCAGAAATTATCGAGGAAGAATTCCTACCCGGCAAGCATTCCATCGTCGTCAGCGGCACGCATGGCAAAACCACCACCACCGCCATGCTCGCCTGGATTTTCCAGGTGGCCGGGAAGAAGCCCAATTTCCTGGTGGGCGGCATCGCTGAGAATTTCGGCAAAAGCTACGGCCTCGCCGGCGGCGAAGAATTCATTCTGGAAGGCGACGAATACGATTCCGCTTTCTGGGACAAAGCCGCGAAATTTTTCCATTACCATCCCGACGACCTGATCATCACCTCCCTCGAATACGATCACGCCGACATTTACGCCGATTTCGACGCCTACCGGTTGGCCTTCCGCCGCCTGGTGAATCTGGTGCCCCGGCGCGGCCGCATCATCGCCTGGGGCGACGCGGAAGCCGGCGAAGCCTTGCTCAAAGCCACCGAAAAAACGTTTTGTCCCGTGATTACCTACGGCCTGCATAGCGGAAATCAGTGGATCGCGAGCAACTTGCAATCCGATGGCGATGGCATGAAGTTCCGCGTGCAATACAAAAATGAGGACTACGGCGAATTTCGCCTCGCCGCCACGGGCCACCACAATGTTTTGAATGCCCTGGCGGCGCTGGTCGCTGCGCAGGGCCGCGGCATCAAGCGCGAAGCCTTACAAGAAGCGTTGGCAACGTTTCGCAGCGTGCGCCGTCGCATGGATGTGAGGGGCGAAGTCGACGGCGTCCTGGTGGTCGACGATTTCGCGCATCACCCCACCGCCGTGCGCGCCACCATCGAAGCCGCGCGTCTGCGCTGGCCTGGCCGCCGCCTGTGGGCGATCCTCGAGCCACGCTCGAACTCCATGCGCCGCCGCGTTTTTCAGGATGCTTTGCCCGCCGCTCTCGCACTTGGCGATCGCGTCCTTCTGGGCAGCGTGCATCGCGCCGGACAATTGAGCGACGAGCAGCGTCTCGACCCGGAAACGGTCGCTGCCACGTTGCGTACTCTCGGAAAGGATGCGCGTGTCTTGCCCGGAGCCGACGCCATCGCCGAACTCCTCGCCGCCGAAGCGCGCCCCGGCGATTTGCTGCTGGTGATGTCTAATGGTAGCTTTGATGGCTTGTGCGACAAACTTCTGGCGAAATTGGCGGCAAGAAAAATCCAAACCGAGGCCCAGGCAAATTAATGCAAAGAGCGCGAAGGTTTCCGTACGCAGCCGCAGCGGCGATTACCTGCCTGCTGCTTTTTTCTTCCCGTCCATCGCAAGCGGCCATACGCTACGAAGTTTCCCTCGCTCATCCGGAGCAGCACCTCTTTCACGTCTCCATGGAAATTCCCGATGTGCAGGACGAAGTCAATCTGCAGATGGCCGCGTGGAATGCACTCTATGAAATCCGCGATTTCAGCAGCCACGTCCAGCGCGTCCAGGCGTTCGTGAACGGCCAGCCCATTCCCATCGAAAAACTCGATAAGCTCACCTGGCGCGTCAAGGCCAGCGGCACCGTCACCGTTCGTTACGACACATTTTGGGATGATCCCGGCCCGTTCAACTCCCAACTCAACGAAGAGCATGCCTTCATCAACGCAGCGATGATTCTCATGTATGTCCCTGGCCGACGCGCCGAGAAAAGTTTTCTGGTGCTGAACGATGTGCCTGCAGCATGGCGCGTGGCATCCGAAACGCTCAGCGGCGGAGTCATACAAAGCCACACTTTCGGCTTTGCAGCGGCCAGCTATGACGCACTCGCCGATGCGCCCATCGAGGCCTCGAACTTCGAAGATTTTACACTTCCCGATCTCACGCCCACGGTTCGCGTCGTCATTCACGGCGACAACTGGAAGCAGCCCGAGGTGGAGAAGGCCCTCCGCAAAATCGTCACCTACGAAGTGAAAATGATGGATGGCGCTCCCTACGACCACTACACTTTCATTTTTCACATCGGCAAAGCCGCAAATGGCGCCGGTGGCGGCATGGAGCACGCCAACTGCACCGCGATCTTCCTGACCTCCGCTTCCTACCTGCAAAATGTTTCCGCGCACGAATTCTTCCACCTGTGGAACGTGAAACGCATTCGCCCCGCCTCTCTTGAGCCGCTTGACTACACCCACGAGATGTACACGCGCGCGCTGTGGTTCGCCGAAGGTGTCACCAACACTTACGCCTCTTACGCGTTGGTGCGCACCGGCCTGTGGAACAAGCAGGAGTTTTATCAGGACCTCAGCGGGCAGATCAGCGAAATTGAAGATCGTCCCGCCGAAATGTGGCAGAGCGCCGAACAATCCAGCCTGGATGCCTGGCTGGAGAAATACGCGCTCTACAACCAGCCCCAGCGCAGCGTCTCCTACTACACCAAGGGCCAAATCCTCGGCCTCCTGTTGGACATCCTGATTCGCGATCGCACCGACAATCAGAAAAGTCTCGATGATGTTCTCCGCGCCATGAACCAGGACTTCGCCAGGGCAGGGAAGTTCTATCACGACAGCGCGGACATCCAGTTGATCGCGGAAAAAGTGGCGGGCGGCTCTTTCGCCGATTTCTTTGCCAAATACGTCAGCGGCGCCGAGCCGTTGCCCTATACCGATCTTCTTTCGCGCGCAGGCCTGGAATTGCACGAAAAGGAAACCATCCACGCCGTGACAGGCTTCACCGTGGAGCGCGACCCAAATGGCCCTTGGACGGTGCGCATCGTTGATGCCGATGGTCCCGCGGCAAAGAGCGGCCTGCTGGTCGGCGATGAAATTGTGCGCTGGAACAATGGCGAGCCGCCGCGCCGCCCGGGACGCTGGCTCAACCAGCAAAAGCCCGGCGACGTATTACACTTGCGCATCCGCCGTGACGATAAGGAAATGAACATTGACATTCGCCTCGGAGAACAGCACGAAAAGTTTTTCCAGGTAGCAGAAAGCTCCAGTGGCGGCGATCGCGCCCGGCGCATCCGCGAAGGACTCCTCCGCGGCACCACCGATCCCGTCACCGCCAAAAACCGCTGAAAGAGCGCTTGACCTCGCGCTGATGTTTCGAGAAAGTTTCCTTTAACCCATGCTTCGCGGCGCTTTCATATGCGTTTCTCTCACCCTGTACATCCTCATCCTGGGGCCGCCGCTACTCATCTACACTTTCGTCACGCGCCACGTCGATCCGCTCTATTGGGCCGGCATAAATGGCGTGATGTTCTTCGTGCGTTGTGTTGGCGTGCGTGTGCACGTTAAGGGCATCGAGCGCATCCCGTCCGGCACATGCATCTTTGCCGCGAATCATACGAGTTCCGCGGATGCTCCCGCTGTGGTGTGGTCCATCCCGCGCCGCATCGCCATTCTCCTGAAGCGCTCGCTCTTCAAGTACCCCATTGTGGGACAGGCGTTTCATCTGGCGCACTTTATTCCGGTCGACCGCTTCGATCGCGATTCCGCCATCGCCAGCATGGAAAAAGCCGTCGAGGCCATTCGCGCTGGTCAGTCGTTTCTGATTTATCCCGAAGGCACCCGCAGCGGTGATGGACGCTTGCAGGAACTTAAGAAGGGCACTGCGGTGATGGCCATCAAGGCCGGTGTGCCTATCGTGCCCATCGCCTGCTCCGGCGCGCATCGCGTGATGGAAAAGCGCAGCCTCAACATCAAGCCTGGCGACATCCTTGTGGAATTCCTCGATCCGATTGATGCGTCACAATATACCTTTGAACAGCGCGATGCCCTCACGAACCGCCTGCACGACGAATTGGCCGCAGGCCTTCCTCCCGACCAGCGCCCCCTAGGCCTCCCCGGCGCAGCGTAGGGGCGCAGGACTCCTGCGCCCCATGTCCGCACGATCCACCGGTCAGAGCTCCCAAACCCGTCATTCCGGCCCCTCTAATCCTGTCATTCCGACCGGAGGGACCAACTCCCCCGCTCAATCTAAAACTGTCATTCCGACGTCCCCAAACCTGTCATTCCGACCGGAGGGACGGCGCCTTTTGCCGTCCTGGAGCGGAGGTACGGTTTTCCATCGCACGGGTTTTGTGCGATGAATCGCTCCTCAACATCGGACCTCAAGTTGACTCTTTTCCCCCCACCCCCAACTCCGTCTCCAAATGTTGCACGCGCCGCTGCAATTCCGGCAAACGGCTCAATGCCGCCATCATTTTTAACCACCGGCGATTCTCCACCGCCGGGTATCCTGAATAGAGTGCATGCGCCGGCACATCATTAGGCACGCCGCTTTGCGCCGTAATCACTGCGCCATCGCCCACGGTAAGATGCCCCGCGGTACCCACTTGCCCCGCCAGAATGCAAGCGTCTCCGACATGCGTGGAGCCCGCCAGCCCCACCTGCCCGCACAACATGGTATTCGCGCCAACCTGCGAAGCGTGGCCCACCAGCACCAGGTCGTCAATTTTCGTACCTTGCCCGATGCGTGTTTCGCCCACCGTAGCGCGGTCAATGCACGCGTTGGCTTGCACCTCCACGTCATCCTCCAGAATCGCAGGGCCAGACTGCGCCATCTTCTGCCACGTGCCGTCTTCGCGTTTGGCGAAGCCCAGGCCGTCGCCGCCAATGACCACGCCGTTCTGCAGGATCACGCGATCGCCAATCCGGCAGTATTCGCGCACCACCGCATGCGCGTGCGCAAGAAAGTTCGCCCCGATTTTCGCTCCGCGATAAATGGTTACAAAACTGTGCAGCACGGCGCCCGCGGCAATCTCCACTTCCTCGTCCACAAAACAATACGGCCCGATATGCGCCCGAGCCCCAATTCGCGCGGAAGGAGCAAGGATCGCGGTCGCGTGTATTCCCGGCGGATACGCGGGCGCACGGTAGAACAGTTCAATCGCCTGCGCAAACGCCAAATACGGATTGGCCGTGCGCAATGCCGCCAGCGGCGCCAGCCCTTCGGCCCGCTCCAGTCCCACGCCGTCTTCCACGAACACGGCCGAGGCCTGCGTCGTCTTCAGCAGTGGCGAGTAGCGCCGGTTCGCCAGAAAAGTGACGTGCCCGGCCCGCGCATGATCAATCCCCGCCACGCCCGTAATCTCAGTCCAAGGGTCGCCTTCCAGCCGGCAACCTAGTTTTTCAGCAAGTTCCCGCAGTTTCATGTACGTCTCGCCTCCGCAACCTGTGAGTCTCGCACAGCGCCAACAGGGAAGTACAGAAGCAGGATTGATTGTTCATCGATGCTCCTTTGATGGCTGCTGGATCGTCTTGACAGCGGTGCCCTTGAAATATTGCAATCCTTTGCTTGCGAATGCGGTCAAAGGTAGAATAGCGGGCGAACGGGGCGAACCAATCCAGAAATGCAGCCCGTTTCCCGCAATTTTGTTCGAAGCCGCGCTGAATTCAATAGCTTCGTTTGGAGGAACACTTTGAGAAAAACCACATTATTCTGCCTCGCGAGTTCTATCGCCACACTGATGCTGGTAATCTACGCTGGTGTTCCGGCGCATGCGCAGTCGGAACCCGCGCCGAAGGCGAAGGCTCCCATGACCGCGGCCACTTCCTCAAGCCCCAAAATCCCCATCCCGGATATTCCCTACACCAAATTTGTGCTCAATAACGGCCTCACCGTCCTCGTTCACGAAGACCACAAGGCCCCCATCGTCGCCGTCAACACCTGGTACCACGTCGGCTCAAAGAACGAAAAGCCCGGCAAAACCGGTTTCGCCCACCTCTTCGAGCACCTGATGTTCAGCGGCAGCGACAATTTCAATTTCACCTACATAAACGCGCTCGAGCGCATCGGCGCCACAAGCATGAACGGCACAACGAACGGCGACCGCACCAACTATTTTGAAAATGTGCCCACCTCCATGCTCGATTACGCCCTCTTCGCCGAAAGCGACCGCATGGGCCATTTGCTCGGCGTTCTGGACCAGAAAAAGCTCGACCTCCAGCGCGGCGTGGTGCAAAACGAAAAACGCCAGGGCGAAAACCAACCGTACGGCGTCACGCGCCAACTTTTGACGGAAAACACTTACCCTGTCGGGCATCCCTACTCTTGGACGACCATCGGTTCCATGAAGGACCTGGACGCGGCTTCCATGAGCGACGTCCAGGAATGGTTCAAGACCTACTACGGCCCGAATAACGTCACGGTGGTCATCGCCGGCGACATCACTCCGCAAATCGCGCGCGAAAAAGCCGAGAAGTATTACGGCAGCATCCCGCCAGGCCCGCCCATCACCCATCAGGAAGTCTGGATCGCCAAGCGCACCGGCACGCACCGCGATTGGGTGCAGGATCGCGTGCCCCAGGCTCGTCTCTACCGCGTTTGGAACGTCCCTCAGGCCTCTTCACCGGAAGAGTCATTGCTCGATCTGGCGGCCCAGGTTCTTGGCCAGGGTAAAACCTCGCGCCTCTACAAGCGCCTGGTCTACAAAGATCAAATCGCCACCAGCGCCACCGCCAGTGATAACAGCAGCGAAATTGCCGGACAGTTTTACATGGTCCTGACCGCCAAGCCGGGCGCGGACTTGAAAAAAGTGGAAACGGCGGCAGACGAGGAGTTGCAACATTTCCTGAAGGACGGGCCGACCGAGGCCGAACTGCAACTTGCCAAGACGCAAATCTTCGGCGATTACGCTCGCATCATGGAACGCATCGGCGGCTTCGGCGGCAAGAGTGACATCCTGGCGCGCTGCCAGACCTTCACTGGCAATCCGGATTGCTACAAGGACTATCTGAAGCAGGTCCAGGCCGCCACGCCCGCCACAGTGAAAAAGGCGGCGAACGACTGGCTGAGCGATGGCGATTACATTTTGGAAGTGCAGCCTTATCCCAACAGCCTGAAAGCCGCTGCTCCCGTCGATCGCTCCAAGCTGCCCGAAGCCGGCTCTGCGATGTCCCTAAAGCTGCCGCCCATGCAGAAAGCCACGCTCTCCAACGGCCTGAAAATCGTCCTCGCGGAGCGCCACACCGCGCCGGTAGTGGACTTCTCGCTGCTCGTGGAAAGTGGCTACGCCGCCGATCCCACGGATGCTTTGGGCACCTGCAGCTTCGCCCAGCGCATGCTGGAAGAGGGCACGCCAACGCGCGATTCGCTGCAAATCGGCGAAGAACTGGAATCACTCAGCGCCGAATTTTCTGCCGGAGCCGATCTGGACTACTCGTACGTTGACCTGAACGCCCTGAAGATCAATATGGACAAGGCGCTAGGCATCTACGCCGACCTGATCCTGCATCCCGCCTTCCCGCAAAAGGAATTTGTGCGCCTGCAAAAGGATCGCCTGGCGGCCATTCAGCGGGAAAAGGTCGCGCCAAATTCCATGGCCATGCGCGTTCTCCCCACGCTGCTTTACGGCAAGGGACATCCCTACGACGGCGCGTTCGCCGGCACGGGCACCGAATCCAGCGTCAGCAAGATGACGCGCGAGGACCTCGTCAAATTCCATGACACCTGGTTCAAGCCGAACAACGCCACCTTGCTCATCGTGGGCGACACAACTTTGACGGAAATCAAGCCCAAGCTTGAATCGCTCTTTAGCACTTGGAAGCCGGGCGACGTATCCCCCAGGACGATTCCGCAGGTTCCCCAGCCGGAAAAAGATGTGGTCTACCTGATTGACCGCTCCGGCTCCGGCCAAAGCCTGATCGTAGCCGCGCAACTGGCGCCCCCGTACAATGATCCCGACGAAGTGCCACTCGATGTAGTAAACGACATCTTTGGCGGAAATTTCAGCTCGCGCATCAACATGAATCTGCGCGAAGACAAGCACTGGTCATACGGCGTGCACTCTCGTTTGCTGGCGGCGCGTGGCGAACGTCCCTACTTCAGTATCTCGCCGGTGCAGACGGACAAGACCAAGGAATCCCTCGCCGAACTCGTCGCGGAGTACAAGAACATCGTGGGTGGCAAGCCGATTACGGAGGCTGAGCTCAAGGACGAACAGTCCAACGCCACACTCGGCCTCCCCGGTACCTTCGAAACGGTCCAACAACTTTCCCGCGCCTACGGCACCATCCTGCAGTACGACTTGCCGGACGATTTCTACAACACCTACACGCAGAAAGTGTTGGCGCTTACTCCTGACTCCGCCAACGAAATCGCCAAAAAGTACATTCTGCCCAGCCATCTCATCTGGGTGGTCGTGGGCGATATGAGCAAAGTCGAAGCGGGCATCCGCGAACTAAACATCGGCGAAGTCCACAAAATCGATGCCGATGGCAACCCCGTCCACTAGGTGCCGTCTCATAAATGTTTTCGGGGAGGGCACCGGTTTTTTCGCTTCTAGATCAGCGCTTCGAGGGGCCCAGGCGTGACTTGCCGTTGTAGGGGCCGCCTTCTGAGGCGGTCCGCTCTTGGGTTTGCTCCTCTTTAGGAGGCCGAGGCTTCAGCCCGGGCATAAAGCCACTAGGACCAATGGGCTTTCGCGCCTTTTGCGTCCGCCGATTTCTGGCGGAAGCCCCTGAAGAAAGTCTTATTTGCGTTTTTTCATCTCGGAATGTGAGGAGAGTTCATGTTCGTTCCCCGCCGCCTGATTCATGTTTCGATGCTTGTCGCCATTCTCTTTTTCGCGGCGTCTGCGGTTGCTGCTGCACCCGCCCCGCTCCACTATCAACTAAAATTCGAGCGCCCCAACACGCACCTGGTCGACGTTACCGTCAGCGCCGACGCGCTGGGCGGAGTCGCTGCCATTTTCGCCATGCCCGATTGGGCGCCCGGCTCGTACTCCATTCAAAACTACGCCGTCAACGTGCAACGATTTCGCGCCCATAGCGCCGAGGGAAGGGAATTGACCTGGCGCAAGACCGACAGCCAGACCTGGCGCGTCGAGCTTTCCGGCGCCACCGCCGTCACCATTGATTACCAGGTTTATCTCAACAACCTGCAAAACAACGTCGGCCAGTATAACGACCGTCACGCTTTCCTTGCCGGACCCGCCACCTGGATGTACCTCGTCGGCGGCAAAGAACGCCCCATCGAACTCTCCATTGACGTTCCCTCCGGCTGGAAAGTTGCCACCGGCATGGAGCACACCTCTGACCGCACTTTCCGCGCCGAAAATTATGACTGGTTTGCTGACGCACCCCTGGAAATCTCCAACTTCGTCGAAAAAGATTTCGTCGCCCTCGGCAGCACCTATCACGTAATTTTCCACGACGTCATGGGCGGCAAAGACACCACGCAATTCACCACCGATCTGCAGAAAATCGTCAACACCATCGTCCCCATCTTCCAACCCGTGGCAGGCATCGGCGCGCAAGCCGCTCCCTTCAAGGACTACTATTTTCTCTTCCACGTCTGGCCCAAGTCCGGTGGCGGGCTTGAGCATCTTAATTCCACGCAAATCAATTTCTCAAAGGACATGGACAGCACCGAGCCGGTTCCCGGGCGCGGCACGCAATACACCGCCAAGCTATCCGTTTCCTCCCACGAATTTTTCCACGCCTGGAACGTCAAGCGCCTCCGCCCTCGCCCGCTTGGGCCCTTTGACTATTCGCAGATGGTCCACACTCCATCACTCTGGATTTCTGAAGGCCTCACCAGCTACTACGGTTCTCTCGCGCTCGCGCGGGCCGGACTCATCACCCCCCAGCAGTACCTCGACAGCATCGCCAAGCTCATCACGGACTACGAGGACCTTCCCGGCCGCACCGAGCGCAGCATCGAGGACACCAGTTGGGACACTTGGTTCTTCGGCAGAGTCATCGTCCAAGACAACAACCTCCCCAACACCTCCTATTCCTACTACAACGGCGGCCAGATCATGGGCCACATTCTGGACTTCGCCATTCGCCAGGACACCCACAACCAAAAATCCCTGGATGACTGGATGCGCCTGCTCTACTCCCGCTACGCCTTGCCCAAGCCGGGCTTCGAGCCGGACGACGCCGTGCACGCTGCTTCCGAAGTCGCCGGTCAAGACGTGAGCGACATTTTCCGCCGCTACATCAGCGGCAAAGACCCGATTCCCTACGAAACCTACTTCGCCTACGCGGGCATCTCCGTCGAAAAGAAACTCGATTCATCGAAATCCTGGGCGGGTATCGCCTTAGCGAAGCAAGATAACGGCGCCATCACGATCAGAAACGTCATTCCCGGCAGCCCCGCCGAATCCGCCAGCCTCGATAAAGACGACACTATCGTTGCCCTCGATGGCCACGTTATCTCTTCCCTCGAGGAAGTCGATGCTCTCTTCGCCGCCCATAAGCCCGGCGACAATGTACGCGTATTGGTCCAGCGCCTAGGCCAGATGCGCGAATTCCCGCTCACACTAGCCTTCAATCCCTACTACGCCTACACGCTTAAGCCCATGGAACATCCCACCCCGCAGCAGCTGGCCATTTACAATTCCTGGCTCGGAATCAAATAATCGCCGCAGCTCTGGAGACGATCCGGGCCCGGCAATTCCTCGAGGGGGTCAAACAGAATGATCGAGAATCGCTCCGTGCCGCCGGACTCTGTCCTGCCGCACATCGTGTATCAAAACGTTGACGAAGCTATTTCCTGGCTCGGAAAAACTTTCGGCTTCTCCGAGCACTACCGCTATGGCAAGCCGACCAGCGGCGCTCAGGTGCATCTGGGTAACGCTTGGATCATGCTCAAGAAGGCGCCGAAAGGCAGCGCAAGCCCGTGTAAACTTGGCTATGGAACGCAGAGCCTGACTGTGTTCGTTGACGATTTGGAAGCACATTTCCGCAGGTCGCAAGCGGAGGGCGCTAAGCTCCTTGAAGATCTTCACGAGACCGAATATGGCGAGCTCCAGTATGCGGCAGAGGACTTTGAGGGACACCATTGGCTATTCTCCCGTCATGCTCGCGACGTGAGTCCTGAAGAATGGGGCGCTTCGGTTGCGCAAGCTGCCTACCGCCTCGCGCTCTTGCGCCGCCCTCGCTTGTGTTACCTCCAGATTCCTGCAATTGACGTGGCCCAATCAGCTGCCTTTTACGAGAAGGTATTCGGCTGGAATATCCGGCACAGAGACACACCTCACCCGAGCTTTGATGACGCCACGGGAAACATAAGCGGCTCATGGGTAACTGGCCGAGAAATTTCTCGCAATGCCGGTCTGCTTCCCTCCATCTGGGTTGACAACATGGATGCCACCTTGGCTCAGGTTACCGCCCACGGTGGCACGATTGTCGATTCTCCGCACCACGACGCTCCAGGTAGCACCGCCTGGATTGTCCACTTCCTCGATCCCGCCGGCAACCTCATCGGCCTCTATCAGGAATCCCCTCGGCGAACATAAAGCGGGAAGTGCAGTAGCGGCGCTGTTGCATCGGGTATATCTTCCATGACTGAGAAAGTTAGCAGGGTAATAGTCAGATCTGTTCCGAACTTTCCTACGATTTCATGCGTATCATTCAATACACAGAACTGTTCCAAGGAGGTTTAATGTCTTTGATTTCTAGCAAATCTGGCAAGTGGCGTTTCTGGTTTTCAATGGCGCTTTATTCATCTTGCGCGATGGTGCTGTGCGCCGCCTGCCTCGCACCGTTCCACACCGCCGCCCAGGAACAAAAGGGAGCCGGCGTGATCATGAGCGGCGAGGCCGATGCAAAGGATGTCGGCCTTCCTCTCTATCCGGGTTCTCGCCGTCACAAAGACAAAGACGAGGACTCTCCCGCCGCAAACCTAGGTCTTTGGGGCGGAGGCTCTGGCTTCAAACTGGTCGTTCTGAAGATGGAGTCAGATGACTCCCCAGAGAAAGTCGCCGAATATTATAAGAAGGCACTCGCCAAATACGGAAAGGTCCTCGATTGCTCTCATCCCAGTCCGTCTGAAACCAGCGCACCAAAAAACGCGTCCCCGGAACCAATCACCTGTGACGACAACACATCGGAGAAGGGCGGAGCGGTCTTTAAGGCTGGCACAAAAGAGAAGCAGCACATCGTGGCCGTCCAAGCCAGCGAACACGGCTCGCTCTATCAACTGATCTATGTTGGCTCCTGGGGCAACGAGAAAAAATAGTCGCTCCAAATCTCATTGACGGAATTGTGAGTTTAAGCCCCGCGGTGCATATCAAAAAGAAAACTCCAAGCCTCAGGAGAGATCAATGAAGCAAAAACGAGTCCGGACATTCTCATTACCAGTCTTCGTGCTGGCCCTCGTGTTGAGCGCCGGTTGGCCGGGACACGCACAGGAGGCCAAAACACCCTACCCGAGCATGGCCCCGATTGAACAATATCTGATGGCGAATCGGAATTCCGAGGTAGCTCTGGCGCGGAGCGCGGCCCCAGAGTCCATTTCGCGCGATGCCGATGTTTTGGTCCTCGGAGGGCATGGTTACGAAACCGCAGTCAAGGGTAAGAACGGTTTCGTCTGTATGGTGGAACGATCCTGGACCGCCGGAATCGACGATCCTGAATTCTGGAATCCCAAAGTTCGGGCTCCCATCTGCTTGAACGCGGCCGCCGCGCGATCCTACCTTCCGCTGACGATCAAAAAAACGGAGTTGTTCCTAAACGGAAAAACCAAAGCGCAAATGGTCGAAGGCATAAAAACCGGCCTTGACAAGCATGAGTTGCCCACGCCGGAATCGGGCGCAATGTGCTTCATGATGTCGAAGGAAGGGCACCTGAGCGATCATGATGGGCACTGGCGTCCCCATCTGATGTTTTTCCTTCCTCTAATGGACGGCCCAGCTTGGGGTGCGGATCTGCCGGGCTCCCCGATTTTTGCCTATGTGGACACCCAGGACCGGCTGACCGTGTTCATAGTTCCGGTCGCCCGGTGGTCGGACGGTACGGCTGAACTCACGGAAAAGCATTGATGTTTGACCTCACCCAGATTCTCCTGGGGGTTGAATCCCGGTCTCGCTTTCACTTCGGCTTGATGTTCTGATTCACACGAAAGAAATTGCCCGGGTCGTAACGCTTCTTGATCCTCGCCAGCCGGTCGTAATTCTTGCCATACGTCGCCCGAATGCGCTCCTCACCCTCTTCCATCATGAAGTTGATGTAGGCGCCTCCGGCTGAATAGGGATGCAGCGCATTCCAATACTCCTTTGCCCAAGTTGAAATTTTTTCCTTGTTCGCGGGATCTGGGTCAACGCCGACGATCACGGCGGCCCACGTCGCGTCGCGATAGCACCACGGCGTCGCGCTGTTCTTGACGCGGCTCGCTGCGCCGTTAATCGGATATATGTGCGTGGCCGATTGCATCGTGGGCAATCTAGCCGCGTGCTTCACATGCACCGCGATGGCTTCGTCCGAGAGCGTGCGGATGAAATCGGCCTTCCAATACCACTGCAAGCCCGGCGGGTAGAGCCCGTCGAACATGCCTTGCAGTGCCGGATGCGGAATCGGCCCAACCAAGTCGAGCGCGGGAGCCTTGTAAGCCCGGATCGGCTTGAACACCTTCTCGGCATTCTTGATTGGCCCTGTATAGCACCATACGATCCCGCACATCTTCTTGTTGTGCAGATGTTCGGGGAACGGCGGCCCCGGCGGCACGGTGATGAAAGCAAAGAATCCATAGACGTCATCGGGTGCCTTCACAATGAAGCTGCGGTACCAGCGCATCATTTCTGCCGCGTCTTCCATTGGCCATAGCATCGGTCCGGCATAATCGGTGTGCACGGGATGCGCCTTGAACAGAAACGAAGTCACAATGCCGAAGTCGCCGCCCCCGCCGCGCACCGCCCAGAACAGGTCGGCATTTTCCTTGGCGCTGACTGTGACGAATCGCCCGTCAGCCAGGACCATCTCGACGGCCAGAAGATTGTCAATCGTCAAGCCATACCGCCGCGTCAGGTAACCGATCCCACCGCCCAAGGTCAGGCCGGCCACGCCGGTTGTCGAAATCATGCCCGAGGGAACAGCGAGACCGAAAGCGTGCGTCGCGTGGTCCACGTCGCGCCACACGGCACCGCCCCCGGCCACCACCGTCTTCTTTTTCGGGTCCACGCGAACGTAGTTCATCGGCGAAAGATCAATCACCAGTCCGTCATCGCACACGCCCAGTCCACCCGCGTTGTGCCCGCCGCCCCGGATAGCCACCAGCAGTTTCTGCTCGCGGCCAAAGTTCACCGCGGTCATGACGTCGGCCACGTCCGCGCACCGCGCAATCAGCCGCGGTCGCCGGTCAATCATCGCGTTGTACACCTTGCGAGCCGCGTCGTAACTCGGATCGCCGGGCTCGATCAGCCCTCCGCGCAAGCTGGTCTTGAATGCTGCAATCGTCGTTTCATTCAGCATGGTTAACTCGTTTTGCGAGAGTTTGAACTGTCAACTCCAGTGGGGTTTATTGCGGCGGTACGCGCCGTCGTCGCACAAACGCGACCTTATCCGCCAAGATGGCTCAAAACTCCGAATTGGCCCATGGTCCGCACATCCTACGCTCCTCCCGGCCAGGACACAACGAATTTTCCACCCAGTGTCGCTGCAAAGTGAGAATGTCCGGTTTGTGCAAAGTAGGGATGTCCGCTTCCATGGATGGCCGAGGGCCCTATGGAAACGGAGCGAATCGCGTTGAGCCAACGAGAACGGGACCGATTGAAAGTGTTGCACGAGGTACAGCAGAAGCAGCTGACGCAGCTGGCAGCCGCCGAGCGGCTGAAAGTAACCGACCGCCACGTCCGGCGGATGCTGCTCGGTCTTCGCGAGCGCGGGGATCGTTCCCTGATTCACGGACTGCGCGGCCGGCCGTCGAACCGCAAGCTGGCGGCCCGCTTCGAGCAAAAGATTCTGGCGCGCCTGCGCCAGCGTTATGCGGATTTCGGCCCCACGCTGGCCGCTGAACACCTGGCCCAGGAAGGGTTTCCGGTAAGCCGGGAGACGCTGCGGAAGTGGATGACTAAAGCGGCCTTGTGGCGGCCGCGCTCCCAGCGTGTGAAAAAGATCCACGTATGGCGGGAGCGCCGAGCCAGTTTCGGAGAGCTGGTGATGCAGGACAGCTCACCGTTCCGCTGGTTGGAGGATCGCGGTCCAGCTTGCCATCTCATCGCTCTGATCGATGACGCCACCAGTCGCATCTGGGGACGGTTCACCGAGCACGACACCACGGAAGAGAACCTGCGAACCCTCGAGGGATGGTTACGGCGCTATGGGCGTCCGTTGGCCCAGTACACCGATAAAGCCAGCATTTTTCGAAAGGCCGGACCGCCGCCGCTTGCCGAACAACTGCGGGGAGATGCGCTGCGAACGCAGTTCGGACGCGCGTTACACGAACTGGGGATCGAATGGATCGCGGCCCACAGTCCGCAAGCGAAAGGGCGAATCGAGAGGTTATTTGAAACGCTTCAGGATCGCCTAGTGAAGGAGATGCGCTTGGCGGGAATCGACAGCATCCTGGGAGCCAATCATTTTCTGCAGATGAGCTTTTTCCCCGAGTGGGAACAGCGGTTCACGGTGGCCGCGCGAAATCCGCGGGATGTCCATCGGCGACTGGGGCGTGAACAGCACCTGGAAGAAATCTTGAGTGTGCGCGTGGCCCGCAAAGTGGCTCAGGACCATACGGTCAGTTGGGACGGAAATCGCTGGGGAGTACTGCGGGAAGAAGTTTGTGCGGGACTGCGTGGAGCGGCGGTCGAGATCGAACGGCGGTTGGACGGCAGTCACTGGCTGCGCTACCGCGGGCGCTATCTGCACCTGCGTCCCTGTCCTGAACCCACGCGAACGACCGCAAGTCCTTCCGGCCTACGGCCTCCAGGACTTGCGGAAAGAACAGGAAGACCCAAAAACAAAATCAAACCCAAATACCATGTACCCGCAGATCACCCTTGGAGAAGACCATGGACGCGGACATTTCTACCTTGCGAAAACCCGGACATTTCTACTTTGCGTTGACACGAATTTTCCACCCAGGCAAGCCCCAGCGAGACAAAACCAAATGCCCGATCAAGGCTCTGTTAGGGAACTAACTCACAACTGATTTATTCGTTGAACAGACGAGGCTGCGAAGCTGCCACCGCAGCGGCCGCGGCGGGTTTGCGCCGTGCAATACCGACTACCCCCAGCACGGTCATTTCCGCCAGCGCCGAGCGCGGCACATAAATCCGGTCGGTATTGGAATTGAAATCCGGTGGCGTCAGGTGCACCCCGTTTTCGAGCAGCGAAAGCAAATCATTCGGTATCACACCCTCCAGCGCCTGGCCGTCGCGAAAGCGCAGCTTCACCCACAATCCATCCAGCTTCGGCCTGCTCAAAAATGATTTGCGTTCCGGCTCAAACTCTTCCGCCAGATCGCGCACAAAATAAACCGCGCGCACCTTACCCAGCGCAATCTCCTCGTGTTCACCATCGGGAGTCAACAGATCCAGCGCCTCTGCCACCGCCAGCCGGGTCGGGTTCAGGTACCCGCGGATGACCGTGCGGTCAAGGAGTTCAATCACCACTTTTTTGTGGGTCGTGGCTGGGGCGCGCGTTTTCAAACCGAATTTTCCCGTTCCTGGCACGAAACCATTGCAGAATTGTTGAGGTTATGTTAAGTTAAACACGTTTTTCCTGTCAACTCATTGTTTTTATTGGGTTTAGGTCCTGAGAGCCAGCCCTTGTCCGAGAAAAAAGAGATTCTGAAGTCGGCCTCCATCATATCGTTGGTCACGATTGTAAGCCGTGTTCTCGGCTATGTCCGTGACCAGCGTATCACGCTGCTTCTCGGCACCACTCTCAGCGCCGACTCCTTCGTTCTGGCTTACCGTATCCCCAATCTATTCAGACGCTTGGTCGGTGAAGGTACAGTCGCCGCCTCCTTCGTTCCCGTCTTCACCACCTACATGCGCGAACGTTCCAAGGAAGAGCTTTGGGATTTCGCCAACAAGCTTTTCTGGACCCTGGCTCTCGTTCTGGCCGTCATCACCGTACTCGGCGTCATCTTTTCAAGCCAAGTCATCGTGCCGTTTCCCACTGCCGCCGACATTCAAGTTGGCTGGCAGGAGGCCATCGCCCTGAACCGCATCATTTTCCCATATATCTATTTCGTCGGCCTCGCCGCTCTGGGCATGGGTATTTTGAACTGTTTCAATCATTTTGCCCTGCCCGCCTCCACCACCGTCCTTCTGAACGTCTCCATCATCGCATTTTCTACCGCGGCGGTCTGGCGCTATTTCCAGAGCCCGGCCGTCTCTCTAGCTGTGGGCGTGCTGGTCGGTGGTGCGCTGCAATTCTTGATTCTCGTGCCGCAACTGGTCCGCCGGGGCATGCGCTTCGATTTCGGCATTTCCTTTTCGCATCCCGGAATCCGCAGCGTAGCCAGCGTGATGTTCCCGCGCTTCTTCGGCCTGGGAATCTCGCAAATCAATTTCTTCGTGGACACATATTTCGCCAAAGCCGCGCGTATGCCACGCGGTAGCCTGACCGCCTTGTACGTCGCGGACCGCGTCATGGAGCTGGTCCTCGGCGGCTATGCCATTGCCGTGGCCACCGCGATTCTGCCCATGATGGCCCATCAAGCCGCCGCCAACAATTACGATGGCCTGAAGAAAACGCTCACCTTCGCGGTGCGCATCGTGGCCTACATCACCGTGCCTGCCGCCATGGGTCTGATGATTTTGCGCGAGCCCATCATCCGCGTGCTCTTCCAGCACGGGCAATTCGTCGCGGAATCCACGCGCCTCACCGCGCGCCCCCTTCTGTATTACTCCATCGGTTTGCCGGCTCTGGCGTGTGTGAAACTCATCGTGCCCGCGTTTTACTCCGCGCGCGATACCAAGACGCCCGTCATCGTTGCTTCCATCTCCTTCGTGCTGAACATCATCCTAAACTTCATCTTCCTGGAATTCCTCTTTCGCCGATTCCAGAATGGCGGTCCGGCGCTGGCCACCGCGCTGGCCACTTTCTTCGACTTCTTCACACTCTTCATTATCTTCCGCCTGCGCTATGGCCCCATGGGCATGTTTGAGATCTTCCGTTCCATCAGCAAGATTTCGCTGTGCTCCGTGATCATGGGCGCCGGTTGCATGATCGCCAATCATTATGCGAAAAATGCGCTCCAAGGCCCCTTCTCTCTGCAACTGCCAGTCTTCGTAGTAATGATCCTGGGAGCCACCGTCCTTTACATCGGGCTGACCTGGATTTTCCACTGTCCTGAAGTCGAAGAGGTCTACGGGATTGCCACACGGCGGCCGGGAGCCGCGGAAGGAATAGCAGGTTCGTAATGGAAATAGCCACGACAATTGCGGCGTTTTTGACCTACGTCAGGGTGGAAAAGGGGCTGTCGCCCAACACGGTTTCCGCGTACCGGCGCGACCTGCTGAAGTTCGACGAGTTCGCCAAGAAAAGAAAACTCACCCTGGAGGCCATTTCGCGCGACGACTTGGTGGACTTCCTCGCTAGCCTCTACCGCCAGAAGCTGGAGAGCCGCACCGTGGCCCGCCATCTCGTCACTATGCGCAATTTCTTTCGTTTTACCCTGATTCAGGAATTGCGCACCGAAGATCCTTCCTTGAACCTGGAATCGCCTAAGATTCGCCGCTCTCTCCCCGGCTATCTGCGCCTGGAAGAAGTCGAAAAATTGCTCGCTCAGCCCGATGACAAACAACCGGCGGGGCTGCGCGACCGCACCATGTTGGAAGTGCTCTACTCGACGGGGCTGCGCGTTTCCGAATTGGTGGGCCTGCGTGTGATGGATATGAACCGCACTGCGGGCTGCGTGCGCTGCATCGGCAAGGGCAATAAGGAACGCATCGTCCCCATCGGCAAGAAGGCGCTGGCCCTGGTGGACCGTTACCTGCGCGACGCGCGCCCCAAGCTCATCAAAGCAGGGAAGCAGTCCAACCCCACTGCCCTGTTCATCAATCGCCGTGGCGGGCCGCTCAGCCGCGTCGGCGTGTGGAAGATTCTCTCCGCCTATGGCAGGCAAGCGGGCATGCGCATGGGATTGACGCCGCACATGCTACGCCACAGTTTTGCAACGCATTTGCTCGAGGGCGGCGCGGATTTACGCTCCGTCCAGTTGATGTTGGGCCATTCCGATATATCTACGACGCAAATCTATACCCACGTCGTGGAGGAGCGACTCAAGCAGATTTACAAAGCACATCACCCGCGCGCTTAGCGCGTGGGTGGCATTACATCGCGGGTGCGGCAGCCCTGCCGGGCATGACCACCCTGAAGCGAAAGGAGCGCAATGCCAGACTACATGTTCTTGCTGGAAAGCCGGCTTTCTCCCGAACAACGCGCGGCCATGCTGCGTGTGCAGGAGCTCGCATCGGCCGTGGGCTTCAACATTTACCTCACGGGTGGCACGGTGCGCGACCTGATTACCGGCGCAACCCTGCGCGATCTCGATTTCACCGTGGAAGGCAATCCTTCCAAGATGGCCCGCGAACTCGAAAAGGGCGGCGCCAAAGTCCTTTCCGAGGACGAAAAGCTGCGTCAGGTGGAGATTCTATTTGGTGGCGATTACGAAGGCAGCATTTCCGCCGCTCGCGACGATCACTACGTCCGCCCCGGAACCCGCCCCGAAATCCGCTGGTCCACCATCATGGAGGATCTTCGCCGCCGCGATTTCTCCTTGAATGCCATTGCTATCTCCCTGAATCCCGCTTCGCGCGGCTTGTTGCTCGATCCCACCAACGGCCTCTCTGACATTGAGCACGGCGAAGTTCGCGCCCTTACCATCCACAGTTTCACGAATCAGCCCGTGCGTCTTCTTCGCGCTCTGCGCTTGGCCGCTCGCATGGGTTACAAACTCGAATCGCGCACCCAGGAATGGTTCAACCTCGCCATCGAGCGCGAACTTCACCATACCATCACGCCCGAGGATGCCGGCGAGGAATTGCGCGCTTTGGCCAAGGAAGAACGCCCTCACCTCACACTCAAGGAGTGGGAAGAGAACAATCTCCTGGAACGTGTGCACCCGCTCCTGGACAAGAAACATCCCGATTACGAGGCCATCAATCGCATGATCAAGGTGCGGGACGACCTCTTCATGGCCGGATTCCGCCCGCGCCTGGCCACGCCCATGATGCTCGCGATTTTAGGACGTCTGAAAGACCGCGAAGCCAGCCATCTGCTCTCGAAGTTGGGCTTCCGTTCGGCTGAAATCGATGTGATCGAAAGCTTTCCTGACAAGGCCAACGAAATTCAGCGAGACCTTGCGGGCAAGAAAACCAAGAAGCCCATCGACGCCTATCGCTACATAGAAAAACTCCCCATGGAGTACGTCGCCTATCTTCTGGCCGAATCGAATAACTCCGCGGCGATTTCCAAACTGAAGGCCTTTCTTCATAAGTGGCGGCCCATCCGGCTGGCCTTGCCCGTTGTTGCCAATGAACTCGAAGCGCTGGGCATGGCTCGCGGCCCCAAATTCGATCATATCGTCCAGGAAGTGTTCGCCGCCCAATTGAATGGCCGCGGTAAAACCCCCGAAGAGCGCGTGAAAATGCTCCGCAAGCTTTCCGGCATCAAGGAAGCGCCCAAGAAAAAAGAGAAGGAAAAGAAGCCCGCCAAGGCCGCTGAAAAAGCGGTTGCGGCCCAAATTGAGCCGACCAAACACGGCGGGGCGGACAAGGGCGCCACGAAAGCTAGGCTCATGGCCTCTCAAAAAGCCGCCAACGCGAAAAAATCCAAAGCCAAGAAATAACCGTACAAGCGCTGGAGGCGCGGCACACGTTAGCCCAGGGCGCAAGCCCTGGGAAGGAAGGGCATAAAAAGGTCAAGCGCCGTAGGCGCGACACTTGCGTCCGCCGGTTTCCGGAGGGTGCGGACTCGTGGAATTTCAATCTTTTCGCAAGGATTTCAACAAAGCCAGACACCTTCTAGTGTTCCGTCGGTTCGCGGAATCGCTTGTTGTCCCGCAGCTTGGTGAATGCGTCGAGCTTTCCCGTCACATTCACGGTAAAGCTCTTCTGGCTTTCTCCGCCGTCTACACCTTCCGCCTTCAACACAATCGTGAACTCGCCCGCATGTGTGTAGGCGTGGCTCACCTTGCGGCCCTGCGCGGACACTCCATCTCCAAAATCCCAGGAATACTCGACCACGGGAACGCTGCCCGCCTCCGCATCTCCCGTAACGCTGAACGTCTCCCCAGCCTTCGTGCTCGCAGGCACTTCCGCGCGGATCATCGGCGCCGTCTCCGGGACACTCTGATCCACCAGCTTGATCATTCTCTCGGATTCCGCTGGCTCGTCCGTGATCTGCACGCTGCCGTTCGCAATCGTCAGCTTAGCGCCCGCGTCAAAAATGTCTGTAGCCGAAAACGCGTGCTCCGCTGGCAATCCAAGATCCGCAAGCCGCAACGTGTGCGACCGTGAACTCTTTGTCCAATTGAAAACCGTAAGAATGGCTTGCCGCGGGCTCTCCTTTAGCAGAAAAATGCTGGGCTGTTCATCCTCCGGTTCATAGCTCATTAAATCGATCGGAGTGGACGCGTGCCCCCACTTCGCCATCCGCAACAAGTCTTTGTTTTCAATCAACGCCAACCGATCCTTTTCAGTCCCGAACAGCGTCATGTCGTCGCCAATCTCAAACATGCCCCCCGCCACTCCCGCCAGCGCAATGGACGCCTGCGCCGCGGCCGGCGGCAGCGTTGCGGGAAGTTCCGACATATCGTTGAATCTCTCACTCGTTGTATTGAACGCGTCCGGATCGTTCACGAAAAAATTGCCATCCATGTAAAACCGCGCCGCAATCCCCACACCAGCGGTCTTTGTCCCCGCAAACGAATGCGCCGTATCGGTTGAAACTCTGCCCGTCTCCGTGAATCCCACCGCGTTCAACATGGGGCTACCATCCTTGTCCAGGATGACTTCGTCGCCCACCGTGTCGCGAATAATCTGCAAACCGATTCGTTGCGCCTGAAGCGCGGTTGTATTCGGCCAGTAGCGGTAGCCCTCGATTGCCGTGGTATCCATGAAATCCAGTTTGATGAAGCGCACTCCCCATTCGCGCACCAGCGTCTTGTACGTTTGCCGCAGATACTCCTGCGCCCCGGGGTGCGTCGTGTCCAGGGCGTACAATGTATCAACGTTCTGATCCCAGACGTCGCCAAGCGGTATGGGATTCCCCTTGGCATCATGGACCAGCCATTCCTTGTGGTTTTCGTACACCCACGACCTGCTGGTCACCTCGAATGGTGCCGTCCACAATCCCAGCGTGAGTCCGTCGCCTGTGATCTTATGGCCGACGTAGCGCAGCCCGCTGGGAAACTGCACAGCATTTGTCGTTGTAAATTCTCCCCGGGCATACTGGTAGCCTTCGTCAATCTGGAAAAATTGGTAGCCCAGCCCCTTCAGGTGTTGTGCCTGCCAGTCGGCATTCGCCAGCGTCTCGCCTTCATTGATCGCGCCGTAGAAAGCTGTCCAGCTCCACCATCCAATTGGAATCTGTTTCGGCAACCGGGGATGGTGCAATAGGCGAATCGCCTCGCCGTATGCCAATAGTTCCGCGTGATAATCCGGCCCGGCCGCGAAAAGAAGCCGCTCGGAAGCCAGCGTCTCACCGGGCTTCACCGGCAGGCTCAGTTCCACCAGTGCGTCCGCCGCGGCATTCTTCAAATTAAAGTCCTTTTGAATTTCCGTCGTCCCAGTGGAGTCCACGGTGTAGGACGCCACTTTGGTTTGTTCCCCACTGCCTTCGCTCTGCAAGCGCAAGATCGTCAAAAACTCCTCCGAACTCAGTGCGCCAAAAAACAAGCTCTCCTTGCTCTCCCGGTTGTAAATCAGTTGGCTGCCGACCCCGCGGTGCAGTCCTCCGGCCGCCTTCCCCAGATCGTAGATTTTCATGTCCGGCCAATCTTCGCTGAAGCTGTCGGAAAGCACGCGCTCCGCCGAAGGCGTGCCGCCAAGATCAATCAGTGGATCACCGGTCGCCTCCACGCTCCGTATGGCCTGCACCGTGACTTCTTTCGTCAATTCGTTCTCCACTTTGGCCGTCAGGGCGCCATACGGCCGCTGTTCGTACAACTGCACTACCAAAATCAGATTCGGCTCACCCTTTTTTCCAGAACAGATCAGCGTGATTTTCCTTCCGGTTCCCAGTTCATCGTTGAACGAAGATTCGACAGCCTCATGCCGCGGGTAATCGCTCGATCGCAACCAATGCCCGCTAACCCGGGCCGCTACGCCGCTCGTCAACACCACTCCCGCGCCGCGCCTGGCAATCTGATACGCACCCTTCTGAAGGTTGATCTTCACGGACAGCGTCCCGTTTGTTATTTCCTGCGCTCCGGCAGGCAAAATTCCCAGCAGCGCCACTGCCAGCAAAATTCCCGTCACTCGCAACACCGCCCGCAGCCAGTTTGCAGGCAGGGCTGCACCTCTATTCAGTTTGCGCATTGTTTTCCTCACTCAAGATGTGAGCACTTCGTCGTAAACCGAGTATACAAGTTGCCGCGCATGTTGCGTGGAATTCTGCCCATTTATAATTCGTCTCTCCTCCCTGTGGGAATCGCAACAATCCCGTTCGCATTTCCTTCCACGCCGATTTACAATCATCTTCCATGGGCAATCCGCAGTTTGTTCACTTGCATCTCCACACAGATTTCAGCCTGCTGGACGGCGCTTGCGATATCTCCGAACTTCTCGACGAAGCCTCTCGCCAGAAAATGCCGGCTGTGGCCGTCACCGACCACGGCAACCTCTTTGCCGCCGCCAATTTTTTCAATGAAGCCAGCAAACGCGACGTGAAGCCCATCATCGGTTGCGAAGTGTATGTCGCC
This sequence comes from Candidatus Acidiferrales bacterium, assembly GCA_963702915.1. Lineage (GTDB taxonomy): Bacteria > Acidobacteriota > Terriglobia > Acidiferrales > UBA7541 > Acidiferrum. Next base: position 1,069,133 of record OY969770.1, on the reverse strand, counting down.
AAGGGCAGCCGCCACGACCGCGGCGAAAAAGCCGGTCCACCCAATGGCGGCGCCAATAGCGAGCGCGGCGAAATGGAGCCCGGCACCCGCGGCAGCAATCACCTGGTGCTCCTCTGCGAGGACCTCGAGGGCTATCACAACCTCATCAAACTAGTTTCCGCAGGATTCCTCGAAGGCTTCTACTACAAGCCGCGCATTGATTACGATCTCCTCGCCAAGCACAGCAGGGGACTCATCGCTCTTTCCGCCTGCCTGCGCGGCCCGGTCACGGAATGTGTCGTCGAAGAAAAGTTCGATCAGGCCCGCGAAAATGCCTACAAGCTCCGCGACATTTTCGGGAAAGGGAACTTCTTCCTGGAAATTCAGGATCAGGGCCTGCCGATCGAGAAGGGCGTCAACCGCGATCTGATTCGCCTCTCCAAGGAAACCGGCATCCCGCTGGTGGCCACCAACGACTGCCACTATCTGCACCACGAAGATGCGCACGCCCAGGAAGTGCTGCTCTGTATCCAGACCGGCAAAACCATGAGCGACACGCATCGCATGAAATTTGCCACCGACCAGTTCTATTTCAAAACCGCCTCGGAAATGGCCCAGGTTTTCCGCGAAGTTCCCGACGCCCTCAGCCGCACCCTGGATATCGCCGCGCGCTGCAACGTCAAGATTGACCGCATTCCCAATGCTCTCCCTGAATTTAAAGTTCCCGAAGGCCACACGCCGGGCAGTTATTTTGAAAAGATGGCCCGTGAAGGGTTCGCCCAGCGCGTTCCTTATCTCGAGCGCCTGGCCCAGCAGGGTGCGTTGAGCAATCCCCTCGCCGAGTACGAGCGCCGCTTGTCCTCCGAAATCGAAATGATCAAGAAGATGCACTACGAGGGCTACTTCCTGATCGTATGGGATTTCATTCATTACGCGAAAGCCCAGGAGGTTCCCGTGGGCCCCGGGCGGGGTTCCGCCGCGGGTAGCCTGGTCAGTTATGCGCTGCGCATCACGGATGTGGATCCGTTGCAGTACAACCTGCTCTTTGAGCGCTTCTTGAATCCCGAGCGCGTCTCCATGCCCGATATTGATATTGATTTCTGCATGCGGCGTCGCGGCGAGTTGATCGATTACGTCACCCACAAGTACGGCCGCGAAAATGTTGCGCAAATCATCACTTTCGGCACCATGGCCGCCAAAGCCGCCGTCAAGGACGTGGGCCGCGCCATGGACATCCCTTATGGCGAAGTCGATCGCCTCGCAAAACTCATACCCACAACGCTTGGCATTGAACTGAAAACCGCGCTCGAGGAATCGCCGCAACTCAAAGCTGCCATCGAGGGCGACGAACGCCTCGGCGACCTCATGAAAGTGGCTTTGCGCCTGGAAGGACTCGCGCGCCACGCTTCCACGCATGCGGCCGGCGTGGTCATTTCACCGCAGCCGCTCACCGAACTGGTCCCCGTTTACAAGACCAACCGCGACGAAATCACCACGCAGTACGACATGAACGCTCTCGAGCGCATCGGCCTGCTCAAAATGGATTTTCTCGGCCTCACCACGCTCACCGTCTTGCACGACGCCGTCAAAATGGTCCAGCAAAACCGCGGCGTCAAAATCGAAATTGACAACCTTACTCTCGACGACGAAGCCACCTACAAGCTCTTCTCCCGCGGCGATACCACTGCCATCTTCCAGTTTGAGTCCCACGGCATGCGCGACATCCTCCGCCGCTATCACCCCACGCGCATCGAAGACCTCACCGCTCTCAATGCCCTCTACCGTCCAGGCCCAATCCAGGGCGGCATGATCGACGATTTCATCAATCGCAAACAGGGCAAAACAAAAGTCACCTACGAACTCCCGCAGCTCAAGGACATCCTCGACGAAACCTACGGCGTCATCCTCTATCAGGAACAGGTGATGCAGATCGCCAACTGCCTGGCGAGTTTTTCTCTCGGTGAAGCCGACATCCTTCGCCGCGCCATGGGCAAGAAGAAAAAAGAGGAGATGGCCGCGCAGCGCGCCAAATTCCTGGCCGGCTGCGAGAAAAACAAAATTCCCGAAAAGAAAGCCGTCCGCATCTTCGACCTGATGGAAGAATTCGCGGGCTACGGCTTTAACAAATCGCATTCCTGTGCCTACGCGTTGCTTGCTTACCAGACCGCTTACCTGAAGACACACTATCCCGTGGAATTCATGGCCGCGCTTCTCACCTCCGAAACCGGCAACACGGAAAAGGTAGTGAAATACATCAACGAAGCACGCGGCATGGGCATTCCCATCCTCCCGCCGGACGTGAATGAGAGCGATCTTTACTTCACCCCGGTCGGCGACTCCATCCGCTTCGGCCTCGCCGCCATCAAGAATGTGGGCGAAAACACCGCCAAAGCCATCCGCGAATCGCGCCTAGGCCAGGGCGAGTTCAAATCTCTCTACGATTTCTGCGAGCGCATCGAGCCGCGCTTCTTGAATAAGCGCGTCTTTGAAAGCCTCATCAAATCCGGCGCTATGGATTCGCTCGGGCCGCGCGAGCCCATGCTCGCCTCCGTGGACGACGCCGTTGCCGCCTTGCAGCGTGCCGCACGCACCAGGGAATCCGGCCAGCACGGTCTGTTCTTCGGCGGTGGCGCCGCGGAGGCCAAAGTCCATTTCGAATTACGCGAAGCCGCCCCCTGGAGCGAGGAAGAGCGTCTCGCCAGCGAATACGCCATGCTGGGCTTCTACGTTTCCGGTCACCCACTAGAAAAGTACGTCGCGCGCCTCAAGGAACTCGGCACGCTCACGCTGGAAGAAATCGAAGGCCAGCGCAATGGCAAGGAAATCACCGTCGCGGGGCTCATTGTCGGCACACGTCCCATGCGCTCCCGGAAAGGCGCGCGTTGGGCCATCTACACTCTGCAAGACATGACCGGCGTGCAGGAGCTTCTGGCGTTTCCCGAGAGCTTCGCCCGCCTCGAAAATATATTGAAGCCAGGTGTGCCGCTGCTCCTGAAAGCTCGCGTGCAGATCGAGGAAGCAGGCACGCGACTCTCGCTGCAGGAAGCGCGCCTGGTAACATCCATCGCCGAGCGGCCCGCCTCCGAATTTCGCGTCCGCCTGGACCTCGCGCGCCTCGACGAAGGCGCCCTCGAGCAACTGGATATCCTGTTTGCAAGTTCGCCCGGGCCAAGTACTGTAGTATTTGAACTGTGCTCTCCCGACGGGAAGATCGCCCTTTTGCAGTCGCAAAAGAAGATTCGCGTTCAGCAGGAACTGATTGACGCCGTGCGCCAGATTTGTGGCCAGCAGGCGATTCAGATGGTGGCGTAATGTCCGCAGCGCATAAAGACAAGAAGCCCGTAACCCCGATTGATCGTCAGCGCGAAATCGAGCGCCTGGAAAAAGACGTCGAGGAGTTGCGCCGCCTCGCGGCCAGCGATGAGGGCGAAGCCGAAGTCGAGCGCCTGAAGCAGGAAGTGCTCGAACTTCGCCGCGAATTCTACGCGCACATGGGCCCGTGGCAGCGCGCGCAGATCGCCCGTCATCCCCAGCGGCCCTACACGATGGATTGGATCAACCTCCTGATCACCGATTTCATCGAGATTCACGGGGATCGCGCCTTTGCCGACGACAAAGCCATCATCACCGGCATGGGCAAATTTCGCGGACGCCCCGTCGCCGTCATTGGCCACCAGAAAGGCCGCGACACCAAGCAGCGCGTCATGCGCAATTTTGGCCAGCCCAAGCCCGAAGGCTACCGCAAAGCTCTCCGCGTCATGCAGCTCGCCGCGAAGTTTGGCCGCCCCGTGCTAACTTTTATTGACACGCCTGGCGCGTACCCCGGCATTGACGCCGAGGAGCGCGGCCAGGGCGAGGCCATCGCGCGCAACTTGCGCGAGATGTCGCGCCTGCCTGTTCCCATCATCGTCACCGTCACTGGTGAAGGTGGCTCCGGCGGAGCGCTGGCCGTGGCCGTCGGCGATCGCGTGAACATCTTGGAGAATGGCTTCTATTCCGTAATTTCCCCCGAAGGGTGTGCTTCCATCGTCTGGCGCGATTCCACGAAAGCGGAAACCGCGGCCATCGCCATGAAGATCATGGCCAACGACCTGCGCGAATTGGGCATCATTGACGAAATCATTCCCGAACCCGATGGCGGCGCCCACAGCGATCACGAAGCCGCTGCCAAACTCTTCGCCGAAGTCCTCGACAAACAACTTCTCGTACTCACCCATCAAACCGCAAAAGAACTCGTCCAAGCGCGCTACGAAAAGTTCCGCCGCATGTGCCAGTTCTTCGACATCCTCCCCTGAGGCGGATTTTCAGGCGTTAACGCGGCGTGCTTCCTGGACATGACGCCGAACTGGCTCGTAGTTGGACGCCGAAAAAGTGGTTAGCCCCGGCAGTTCGCGGTTATGGCCTTTTGGCAGTCGAGTGTCGCGCGCACTAAGCTAAGAAGTTGGCTGCGCGAGAATGGTTTTTGCAACAGCACCGAGTGCGATTCGGGACCAGCGTCTGGGGCTGCCAAGTCCTGGTTGTACCCGGACATGAAAAGCGTAGCGATGTCCGGCCGCAGAGACTGCAAGTGGGCGGCGACTTCTTTCCCATCGCCAGTGGGTAACACCACATCGGTGAGCAGAAGATGAATCGGTCCGGCGTGCTTGGTGGCTTCCTCAACCGCTTCTTCGCACGACCCTGCCTCTAATACGGCGTAGCCGGCAGCTTCCAGGAAAGCGCGGCCTACTTCGCGCAAGTCGGCGTCATCTTCCACAAGTAGAATGGTTTCTTTTGCCCGGGGCATTGCGAGTTGCTCCGGCGCTGGTGCACTGCCCTCGGGCTGCGCCTCCACGTGCGGAAGGAACACTCTCATCGTGGTGCCACACCCAGGAGCACTGGTCACCGCGATACATCCGCCACTTTGCTCGACGATGCCGTGCACAGCGGCCAGGCCTAAACCCGTGCCCTGCGCTTTGCAGGTGAAGAAGGGCTCGAAGAGGTGGCTGCGTGTTTCGGCATTCATGCCGACGCCCGTATCGGTGACGGCTACCATGACGTGCCGGCCAGTGCCGACGGGGCCTGAAAAGGCGGCTGCTACATCGTCCGGATCGACGTTGCGGGTTTCGATAGTCAATATTCCACCCTGAGGCATCGCGTCGCGTGCGTTCAGGGCCAGATTAAGGATGACTTGTTGAATCTGAGCTGGATCAGCGCGGGCGCAGCCGAGTTCAGGATCCCTGTTCAGCACGAGCTTGATATTCTCGCGCAGGAGATGTCCGAGGAGTTCGCTGGCCTGGGCCACGATTTCATTGAGATTGAGCACAACTGGTTTGAGAGTCTGGCGACGGCTGAAGGCCAGCAGTTGCTTGGTCAACGAAGCAGCAGAGCTCGCCGCCCGGCTGATGCGGCCGACTGCGCGCGGGGCGGCGTCACCGTGAAGGGCGCAGGATTGCAGGATTTCGCAGTTGCCGAGGATGACGCTAAGAAGATTGTTAAAATCATGAGCTACGCCTCCGGCCAAGCGCCCGATTGCCTCCATCTTCTGGGCCTGCCGCAGTTGTTCTTCCGTATTCTTGTGCTCGGTAATATCCATATTGACGCCGATGCAGCGTGGCTGGCCGCTGCGCGGGTCAGCTAACACGCGCCCTCGCCAGCGGATCCATCGCGGCTCGCCAGAGGGACGAACGATGCGAAATTCCATTTCTCCTTCCTGGCCGCTTTCGGCGAGCAGCTCGAATTCGGCGGTGACGCGAGCCACATCCTCGGGATGAGTGTGACTCCAGCAGAATTCGGAAAAACTGATTTTCCCGTCGTCGGGGGTTCCCCAAATATTGTCAATTTCAGGCGTCCAATTGCCGTGACCGCTTCGTAGGTCCACTTCAAATACGCCGATTTTCCCCACGCACAATGCCAGCTTCAGGCGCTCCTCGCTGAGGCGAAGCGCCTCGATGGCCTGCTTCTGCGCGGTGACGTCGCGGTGAAAACTCAAAATTGCCTGGCGGCCACGGTACTGAATCAGGGAAGAACTGATCACCACATGAATGTTTCGCCCATCGAAAGAACGGTGGACAAGTTCATATTGACGGCACTCCCCGGTGCGCAGCAGATCCGCAATCTGCTCCATATTGCGAACCATATCTTTCGCGATGTTCTTTAGGCTGGCGCCGATAAGGAAGTCTCTGGGTATCGCATAGAGTTCACAAGTAGCCCGATTTGCCTGCAGGATCCGCTCCGTCCCAGGTTCCACGATCAAGATCGGGACATTGGCGCCTTCAAACAGGAGCCGGTATTCCCTCTCTGATTCGCGCACCTGTCTCTGCGCCGTGTAGCGACTGTGCTCGGCGACGAAAATCCGGAGGAGAAAGAGCAGCGCCGAAGCGGCTGCGATTACTTGCGTTGCCGTGCGGTATCGTGGAGGCGGATCGTAGGCAAGCGCCAACACGATAAAGAGAGGAGCAGCAGCGAACAAGCTCAGAGCCAGGGGTAATTCCATAGGCTGCTTCCGTGGCTCAGGTTCATCATGGGCGCGATTTGTCCAATAGGCTGCGAAAGCAGTAATGGCTAAAAACGCGGCTGGCCGCACGATTGCCGGGGGAACCGCGGCATATCCGGGGAAGAGCCCTTTTGAAAGTGTAATGGCGGCGAATGCGCCGCCGACCACGCGGTAGATGGCGCGCGCCTGCGCTGAAGGTTCCACGGTTGAACGCAGCAGCAAGCCGGTCATGATGGCGACATTGCGCACCATCTCTGCCAACCCAAATTCCGTCCAGGGTTGCGCATGATTCAGGTGAGGCACGTAGATCAGCATGGAATACGCGAGCGCGAGCGCGATGGCGACTTGGGCGAAATCGATAATGGGAAGCCATCGCCATTTCAGTTTTCCTCCTTCCGGGGCAGGGAAGAAGATAAGCAGCGCGAGTGGAAGATAGGTGCACCAGCCCAGCAGCTCGAGCGTTGGGAGAAAAGAGGCGCCGCTGATATGCAAATCCACGAGGAAATCGTGGAAATCGGCCGCTGCATTGAGTAAGAAGTAGGCCGCAGTCATCGCCCAAAGGCCCCGAGGCAGCGCGGCAGAACGCACCGCTGCGAAACCGCACATGACTGTCCCCAACAGGACAACCGCAGCCTCGAAGTAATCGGAAATTGCGACCTGATACGCTTGCGGAAGGACAAAAAAGCGCGCGATATCCAAGAGAATGAAGAGGACGCATAGAAGAGCTACTAGCCCGGACCAACCCGGGTGGCGCGGTGCTTGGATTCTCAAGGCTCTTGCGAGGAACCCCCCCAGACCTTTCCGGAGGACACCGAACGGCGTGCGGAGCGGCCTTGGATCAAAGTCCTTGACGAACTGATCGAGAGACTTTAAGAAGCGCGCTAGAACAGGATCTCCCATGGGCGTATCCTCCGTAAATGGGAAGGAGTGGGCTGCACGCACCCTGGTTCGTTGTACTGCTTCAGCACACCAGAACCCATGCGGCGGTATCGCGCGTCTGCCGAAGTGCTGAAACGCCGCGATCGCATTTAAGTCATGCCGGCGTCATGGACTAGCGCAGCACGGAACTCCTTCAGCGTCTGAGACACAAGCAGCTGACGTTGCATTCGTTACAGGAAGGAGGTGTTCCTGGGTCAGTAGTGGAGAGGGGAATGCGCACCAGAACGAAGGAACCGGTGACAGCTTGCGCTATGTTAGGATGATGAAAACTGCAAGTCAATGAGATTCGCGCGCGGATTCAGACGATTCAAGCCGCTAAGCAACTCGACCAGGCGCGCTACGAAAAGTTCCGCCGCATGCGCCAGTTCTACGACATCCTCCGCTAACGCCCTTCTCGCAGTCCATGTCGCGCAGGGAGAGTCCAGGTTCTTTTCAGCCCGTCGCTTTCTGCCGGGAGCCCTGCGGCCTTTCTCTTGTTCTTGTAGCGGCCGCCTTCTGAGGCGGGCGCATCTGCCTTGTGGCACAGTCACTCCTGACTGTATTCTTGGGTATCTCTTGCTCTTCTTGTCATTCCGACCGGAGCAGCCCGACTCTTCTCCTTCGCGCCGCATTTTGGCGCGTCGGGCTGCGGAGCGGAGGAATCGCTCCTCAATTTCTACCAGCCCACCGTATAAGTCTGCATCTGTCTGCGCGCATGCTTCCGGACCACCCATCGCTGCACCAACCCCCCGTACCACATTAGCCACGCACCGCCCACCTCACCGTTGTTCACATCCATTTCCCGCACTAACCTGATAGGGCATCGAGCGAATCGCGGACCTGGGGGAATCTACGCCGTGTCGCTACACGCTGTGCATGGAGAGCAGGGCATAATCATGTCGGAACCTTTCCGTCCTTACGAAAAACTGGTCGAAATCACCATCATGGGGAAGAAGTTCCAGGTTCCCGAGCGTAATTCGTTGCTGCGCTGCTTCCAGTTCATCAGTCCCGAAACCATTCCCTACGGCCGCTTCTGCTGGAATCAGGATTGCCAGTATTGCCGCGTCACCTGTCAACTGCCCGATGACGATGAAGCCCGCGAAATGCTCTCTTGCAAATTCATCGTCATGCCCGGCATGGAAATCACCGATATGAGCCAGGAACTCAAGTGGTGCCTGCGCTCCAAGCTCCCCTCCAGCGCCGCGGCCGTCTCCAAGTAAACCTGCCCCTAACTCGTCAGAGAATCGCTTTAACCCGCAGGAGGAATCATATTCGCCGCGGGCGTGCCATCTCGCAGTGGCCAAGCCGCTCTTAAATATGCCTTGACACGTATATGCTCCGTGGAGTATATGAAGAGCATGGAATCGTTCGAAATCATTGCGGAGCCGAACCGCCGCGCGATACTGAGCCTCCTGGTCTCGTCACAACAGTCGGTGGGAGAGATCGAGCGCCAGCTTCGTATGCCGCAGCCGGCTGTGTCCAAGCACCTGCGCGTGCTACGCGAGGCCGGTTTCGTGGAATCCACGGTGGATGCACAGCGCCGTCTCTACCGCCTGAAACCTGAATCACTCCAAGAGGTCGATGCTTGGCTGGCTCAGTTCCGCCGGCTCTGGTCCGCTCACGTAGATGCTCTCGAACGCCACCTCGACCGCATGGATCACGCTGCAGCAACAAAAAGGGCAACAGCAACGAAAAGGAAGACAAGGAGAAGACGACGCGGCCCAAACCGCGAACATCACAAAGGAGAAACGAAATGAAAATCAAAGTGACCAGCGTATACGTGGACGACCAGGACAAGGCTCTGCGCTTCTATACGGAGGTGCTCGGGTTTACAAAGAAGACGGACTTTTCGCAGGGCCCCTATCGCTGGCTCACGGTGGCCTCGCCCGAGGAGCCGGACGGCACAGAGCTGCAGTTGGCGCAGAACAACAACCCCGCCGCCAAAACGTATCAGCAGGCGATATTTCAACAGCACCAGCCCGCGGCCATGTTTTTCACCGACGACGTCAAGGCCGACTACGAGCGCATCAAGGCCCGCGGCGCCGAGTTCACCATGCCGCCCACCGACGTCACCGGCTCGACCATTGCCATGCTCAACGACACCTGCGGCAACCTCATTCAGCTCACCCAGCTGAAGCGCTGGTAGGGCGGACGTTCAGCAGACGATCCAGGCTGATGTAAGGAGAACAAGATGACCGAGCGCGAGCACTACTCACCGGGTCCGGCCCGCGGGGCGCAGATACGAAAGGACCGAGGACAAAACGGCGAAGAAAAGTGGACGCTTATTCTCGTCCGTGAACTGCGCCACTCGCCGGAAAAAATCTGGCACGCGCTTACCGACCCAGCGCATCTCCGCGAGTGGGCTCCCTTTGAAGCCGATGCGAGCCTGGGTACGGTTGGAGCCATGGTGAATCTCACCACGGTGGGAGCGCCCACGCCTCGCGTTACCGAAACAAGAGTGACGCGAGCCGACGCTCCCAAGGCGCTTGAGTACAACTGGGGTGGCTTCGATATGCGGTGGGAACTCGAAGCTTTTGGTGGCGGCACGCGCCTGACGCTGTGGACCAATATCGGTCACCGCTTCATCGCAATGGGTGCTGCCGGGTGGCACATTTGTTTCGATGTTCTGGATCACCTTCTCAGCGGAACTCCCATCGGCCGCATGGTCGGCCCCGACGCCATGAAGTTCGGCGGCTGGCAGCGGCTGAACGCCGAGTACGCCAAGCAGTTCGGTATCGAAACGCAACCGTGATGTGCACAGTGGGGTACCGCCGGTATCAGGGACTAGCCGTTGAAGCAGGGTGATTTCCGATCGTGACAGTTAGGACGCCCGGCGGATCTCTTCCCGAATAACGCGGCGGAGCGTCTTTTCCAATGGTTCCTGGGCGCGCTGGATGTGTTGGCGTAGGACTTCGTTGATGACGGTTTGATAGTTCCCGCCACCGGCAAGTTCGACTTGGCCGCGAAACCAGGCAAGGATTTCGTCATCGAGGCGGATGGTGATTCGTGTTTTCCCTTTGGGAACGGAAACGACGGCTCCACGCTTTGCCTTACGGAAATCGTATTCACGCTTCATGATGTTCCTCGTACTGAATAGTCTCTCGCGCTGTGGCCGGGCGTGCTGAGATCAAGCGCACAATTTCACCCCGCCATGTGTAAACCACGACGACGAGGCGCCCAAGGACATCTCTTCCCATAGTTATCCACCGCTCCTCTTCTTCTGAGAATGGATCGCGCATCGTCAAAGCAAGGTCGTCCTCGAGCACAGTCACGGCGTCAGCAAAACGGACTCTATGCTTGGCGAAGTTCGCTTTGGCTTTCGTCGGGTCCCATTCGTAACGCACAGCTCTCTAGTGTATGCACAAGTGTGCATATATGTCCAGTCTATAAATTGGCTGGACGGTTCTGAGGATAAGGCCATCCTCAAAAATCCTGTTACCTTGCGAAACTGGGGGAAACTGGGGGACAGACGGGACGTTTACCAGATTTTATTTTCTCTAGATGAAACTGGGGGACAGACGGGACGTTTACCAGATTTTATTTTCTCTAGATAGAAAGGGGGAACGTTCCGTCTGTCCCCGATTTTACCGGGGAAACGGGGGGGGGAACTGGGCGACAGACGGGACGTTGAAACTGGAGGACAGACGGGACGTTTACCAGATTCCATTTTCTCTAGATAGAAAAGGGGAACGTTCCGTCTGTCCTCGGTTTTTGTTTTCTCTTGACGGCAACTAAACCCTCTGTCTTACAATCCCGCCATGCCACGTAAAGTCATCCTGGGATTCGGTATCAGCCTTGACGGGTACATTGCCCGCCCCAATGGCGAACTCGATTTCCTGGTCATCGACAAAGAAGGTGAAGCACTGATGGCAGACTTCTTCTCCAAGATCGATACCACCATCATGGGCCGTAAAACTGCCGATGCCACGGCGAAAATGCGCGAGAATGGAGAAATCCCCGATATGCCGGGCATAACGAATTACGTATTCTCTCGACGATGGAAGCCGGGCAAACGAGAGCATTATGAAGTCGTGAGCGGCTCCCTGAAAGCCTTTGTGAGAAAGCTGAAACGCCGCCCCGGCAAAGACATCTATCTGGGAGGTGGGGGCGAATTGGCCCGCAGTTTCCTGCAAGAGGATTTGGTGGACGAGCTCTTCATCGGACTTGGTCCCGTACTTTTAGGCGATGGCATCCCCGCGTTTCCGGGCAAGTTTCCGCAGCGCGACTTCAAGCTGACAGAATGCAAGTCCTACTCGAATGGATCGGTCGGGCTACGCTATGGACGGAAGCGGACTACTCGCATGAAAAAGGGATAAGAATCGAGGCAATAGATCCAATGAATCCATCGGAGCGCATTGACCTGCTCATCGAATCACTCACAGACTGGCGCGGCAAAACGCTCGCCAGCATCCGTAAGAGCATCCTTGAGGCCGACCGGGAGATCATCGAGGAATGGAAGTGGATGGGCAGCCCAGTGTGGTCTCGCCACGGGATCATCGCGGTCGGCAACGCCCACAAAGATAAGGTGAAACTTACCTTTGCCAACGGCGCGAACCTCCCGGATCCTGACAAGCTCTTCAACGCGGGCCTCGCAGGCAACAAATGGCGAGCGATCGATCTTTTCGAGGGCGATAAAATTAACGCGCGTGCTCTAAAGAATCTCATCCGCGCTGCAGTGGCCCTCAATCTCAAGCGCAAGTGCAAGCCGAAGCCCCGGCGAGCGAGCAGCAAGCAGGCCCACTAGCTTCATCGCAGGTAACGACGTTAGATTCACGCTTGCACCGTGATTCTTTAGGCGTAAGCTATGGACAACCGTTTTCCATGGGAGGCTGCATGGCTTCGATTACTGGCTTTGGCGGCATATTTTTGCGAGCGGATGATCCAAAAGCTCTGTATCAATGGTACGAGCGGCATCTCGGTGTGGTGAAGTCAGAAGGATCTTTCGCGTTTCCTGCCTCGACGCAACGCCCTCAGGTCATCTTCGCCCTTTTCAAACAAGACAATGCATACTTCCCTCCGGCACAGAAAGCAATGATCAATCTCCAGGTGGACGACCTGGATGGTGTGCTGGACCGTTTGATAAACGAAGGTGTCACCGTCGATCCAAAACGCGAAAGCTATGACTTCGGAAAGTTTGGCTGGATCACCGATCCGGAAGGAAATCGTGTCGAGCTTTGGCAGCCTGTCGCAAATGACTGATGCCCATTCGACCAGATTGCTCCACATAACTCGCCTTGTCGGAAGTGATCTTCCCGCTTGGCATCGATTCTGGACGGATGACGGGCAACTCGGAAAGTACCTGTTCTCCCGTCCATTTGTGTCGCCTCGCCACTTGGTCTAGGCTTCCTACAGACCATGTCCCCCACAATCTCGCTCCCCTGTGACGGTTGCGGCCAATCCGCCTCTCCCGAGCACCTCACGCGTCGCCTCCAGCGCCTCGAATGGGCCACGCGATACCGTCCCGTCCACATCCAGGCCCTCCTCCTCGGCGGCATCGTACCCGAATCCGACCACGCCTTTCTTTATTTCCCCGAGGGGAACTTCCATGGCGAAGCTGCAAACCTGCTCGATGCCCTGCAGATCCCCAGGGCAGGGAAGTCCGCGGACGCCATTCTTACGGACTTCCAGAAGAGCGGCCTATTCTTCACCCATGTCATGGAGTGCCCTCTGGAACCAGGTGTGCCTCCCTCCGCTGCCCAGCAACTTCTCGAAAAGCAACTACCCGCCGTAATCGCGCGCATCCGTCGATCGCTCAAGCCCAAGCGTTTGCTATTGCTCTCCAAGGAACTGGCCCCGCTAGCAGAAAAGTTCTCGGAAACAGTCTTGAGAATTCCTGTATTTACAAGTCACTACGGTCCTCTGCCGCTCGATGGCAGCCAAATTCCCGACCAATTGGACGAGTTTCGTCGCGCCCTCTCGATGTGAACTGGCCGATTTTGTCCACGGCAACAAAATCCGCATTGTCTCGCAGTCGCCGAGAAACCGGGAGGCTGCACCGCCACGTCCCCCGAATCAATCTCAGCAACATGTTGAACGTCGTCGCTAATTAATTTTCGTCCTGGGGTTCGGGCAGGCCGAGGGCGTCTAGGTCCTCATTGCCATGAATCCAGCCGACTTTTCCGTCGATGCGTACTTGCAGCCAACCGTCGGAATTGGGGGCCATACCGATACTGGCCATATCTTTCACCGGGAATTCCCCCGGCAAAGGAGCATGTAAGAAGTCCGGTTGCTTCAACTCCATGTCCGCAATATAGACAAGGAGGTCGATCTGGGAACCGGGCTTCACTATGACTCTTTCCGGCTTTCCTGAGTTTTCATTCGGACTCGAATACAGACGGACGAAAGTCACGCTTTTGGGTTTCTGTAGAAAGCTTTTTGGATCCACCATCTGGTATTGGCACATGGCGTGCGCATTGCCTGCTGCCAACTCCGGGCATTGCGGCGCCAAGGTCAATTTCCCCTGGGCCCAATCAAGACGAATGGGAATAGTAATAACGAAGCGCCCGATGCCCATCGTCACCGGAATTTCATCTGCCTGCGGACCAAGAGGTCCCACGGTCCGGTGCACACCGCTGGCGTCCGGCTTCACGTCCATTGCCGGAAAGGGACCGCAAAACGGCACGAGCTTGCCGTTTACCACTCCAAAAATCTGTTCATAAAACCCACTCGATTCGCTGGGTCTAGACCTCATCAACAAGCCAGTGCCGTTCGTGCCTTTCAGAATGTATGCGGAAACCGTCCACGTCGAGACATCCTCGGCGTCTGCCCACAGAGGATACGTCCTTTGATATTGAACGGCACCCGCAGCGTCCACAATCTCCATGGCTACGATGCCGTCGAGGGGCCCCGAGTCCTCCGAGGCAGGGAGATGTTTTTTGTGCAGCACCACAGCATAGTTGTTTCCTGAAATTGCAAAAGGGCTCAGGCGCTCCTCCGTTGTCTTTTCTTCCGCGACGCCGGCGGGTGTTGCAATGCCAGGGGCAGGCGGCTGCGGCACGCTTGCTGGCTGAACACTCGCCAGTGGCATCGGCGCATTTTGTGGCACAACAGCTACTTCCCTAGGGGAGACGGGCTGGCTCTGCGAGTGCGAAGCGCGAGTGTGCACCGCATTCCAGGCGACGGCGATCACCACTACGGGAAGCAAAAGGATCACGAATAAACGCAGCCGCACGGTCTTCATGGCTCTGAGCTCCTGAAAGGCAATCCGATGGCGGCGAAATCTTCGTCCGAATGAATCCAGCCTTCTTTCTGCTGGTCGTCATCGATGCGAACCTTGAGCCACAAATCGCGAAAGGCAACCTGCATGAGGTCGCCAGCTAGGCCCCAGTCGATATCGGCGCTGCTTTTCAAGATCTGTACCTTGGAGCTTTTGTCCAGCACAAGGTGCAGCACTTCGCCTTCGTTCGGTTCCTCGCCGCGGTACAGCCGGAGAAAGGTCATCTCTGCATCGGGCGGCTTGCGCTCGACTTCGACTTGCAAATCGCACCCGATCTCGTGCATTCCCGGCTTTGCGCCGCCCATGCCGAAGCAGCGCCTTGAAGGCATTAACTTGCCGTGAGCAAAGTTCACGCCGACAGGCAGCAGCACATAAAAGTTGCCAGTCCACACGCGAAACTCGAAGGTTTCGCCCTCGGGGACCATGGGCTTGGTGACTATCCCATTCGGAGTGACGATTCGCACTTCGGCAGATGGATTTCCCATCGGGTAGTCGGATCGCAGCGGCTTGTCGAAGACCCTGAATCTGGCATCCTGAGCCTTGTACCTGCCATCCTGATAACCGAAAACCTGCCAAGCCTGAGCATCTTCTCCCGCGCTTAGCTTCAGCCGATAGCTAATCAGCAGTCCTGTAAAGTACTTCCCAGACAGGACCGATGCTGAAGCTTTCAGAGATCGCTCGAGCTTTCCTCCCTCGATTCCGAAGGTAAACGTCTTCTGATACAGAACAGCGTCCTTTTCGTTGCGGATTTCGATCGTTTGCAGGGTCTGCGCAAAGCGTGGATCAATAGCTCCTGGCAGGCGTTTTTCGTGCAACACGACGTTGAAGTTCTGCCCACTAATCGCGAACGGGCCCAGGTGTAGCGCGATATCTTCCAGCGGCGCGTCGCCCGCATAAGGTTTTGCTGTCGAGATGTTCGCTGTTTGACCAGCGGGCTCTTGGGCCTTCAAGAAGCAGGCCGGACAGAGCATCGCGATTGCTACTGCGGCCCTCAGAGGAAAGCCCGCCATCAGCTTCAAACTCTTTCTGTATCTCACCCTTGTAGTTTACCTGCTCCTGCGCCGCGCTCCCTGAGGCAGCGACCTATGCATTACTGGCAAACTCGAGTACCGTGACGTTACCCAGTTTAGGGCCAGCGCTGCCTAACGCCGCAGGCTGGGGGAAAGTCTGGGCGTCCAGTCACCCGACATATGATCCTCAAGTCCGCATGCTACATAACGGGCTTGGCCGCATAATCGCAGCAACGTCCCCGGCCTTTGTGACGAAAGTCACTGCGCTAAGTGACGCGTTAACGCAAACTGGCATTGCATCGCACATCCTGCTGATTATGGTAAGATTGCACTATGGCGAGCTGTTTTAGGAGTGTTCTGTGCAGAATCGGGCTAAATTTGGCGTCGGTATCGGCGTAATCGTCGTTTCCCTGGCTTTCCTGGCCTGGTTGGGCTACGGCGAAAGCAAGACCTACTACCACACTATCGCGGAATACCAGCAGCTTCAGGGTTCCGCTCGCGATCATCGCATGCGTCTGGCGGGTACGGTCGCTCCCGGCAGCATTCGCCACTCCACCGGGCGTACCGATTTCGTCCTCGAAGAAGAGGGCAAGACCCTTCCCGTCAGCTACATCGGCAGCGACCCGCTTCCCGACACGTTCGTTGACAAATCTCAAGCTCTCGTCGAAGGCCGCCCGGGTTCCAACGGCCAGTTCATTGCCGAACATGTGCAGGCAAAATGCGCTTCCAAGTACGAAGCCGCGCCTGGGGGAGATAAGCCCGCAAGTTCCAGCGTAACCCAACAGAGCAGCATGTAGCGCGACCAGCAGAAAAACCTACGGGGGAGAGGCGGAAGGCTCATGGATGTATTCGGTTCGTTTACACTTCTGCTCGCATTTGTCTGTGCCGTTTACGCGTTTGTGGGAGGTATTGCCGCCATCATCACGCGGCATCCGCTGCTCATTAAGAGCACGCGTCAAGCGGGCATCGCCACCTGCTTCCTGATCTTCCTCGGCACCTTTAGCCTGGAATACCTGCTCTTCAGCGATAATTTCTCCCAAGCCTACGTCGTTTCTCACAGTAATCGCGACCTATCTGCCTTCTACAAAGTTGCCGCCCTCTGGTCCGGCCAGGAAGGCTCGCTGCTCTTCTGGAGTTTCCTCCTCGCCGTCTACGTCATCTCCGTTCTAATCGCCTATCGCCATAAGAACGGCGAATTGATGCCTTATGTTGGCGTGATTCTCGCCGGAGTACAGATTTTCTTCCTCACACTGAATAATTTCGTTGAAAGTCCTTTCAAGACGCTCGCCAATGTTAGCGCCTCTGGTGTGCTGACGCCTTTCATCCGCATGGATGGCAACGGCCTCAACCCGCTCTTGCAATATCCAGAGATGGTCATCCATCCGCCAAATCTCTATTCCGGCTACACGGGCTTCACCATTCCATTTGCCTTTGCTCTTGCGGCCTTGCTGGCCCGCTATCCCGGCGAAAAGTGGATTCACCTTACGCGCAAATGGACCATGGTCGCCTGGTGCTTCCAGTCCATCGGCATTCTCCTCGGCGCGCATTGGGCCTATGCCGTGCTTGGCTGGGGCGGCTACTGGGGCTGGGATCCCGTGGAAAATGCTTCGCTTCTCCCGTGGCTCACGGGCACCGCGTTTCTCCATTCCGTGATGATGCAGGAAAAGCGCGGCATGATGAAGGTCTGGAACGTCTGGCTGGTCTTCAGCACCTTCCTGATGTGTATCCTTGGCACCTTTCTCACGCGCAGCGGCGTCGTCAGCTCCGTCCACGCCTTCGCCAACTCCCAGATTGGGCCGTGGTTTGTCGGCTTCATGATCTTGACCCTCGTCGTTTGTTTCGTCGCCTACGTCTGGAACCGCGACTACCTGAAGAGCGAGAACCAGCTCGACTCCATGATCTCTCGCGAGTCCAGCTTCCTTTTCAATAATCTCCTCTTCCTTGTCGCCTGCATCGCCGTTCTCTCTGGCACTCTTTTCCCGGTCTTTACTGAATGGTTTACGCCCTCCCGCATCAGTGTTGGCGCCCCCTTCTTCAACAAAATTATGATTCCTATCGGCCTCGCCATTCTTTTTCTTACCGGCGTCGGCCCGCTGCTCGCCTGGCGCAAAACCTCCACGGACAGCCTGAAGCGCAACTTCACCTTGCCCCTGGTGGTCGGCGCTCTTTGCGCCGTGCTCGCTTACTTTCTCAACTATCGCAACGCTTACGCACTCGTTTGCTTTTTCCTTTGCGGCTTCGTTTTCTGGACCATCGTCATGGAGTTCTACCGCGGCGCCAAAGTCATCGCTGCCCGCTCTGGCATGAGTATGATGATGTCCGCCCACGAGCTCGCCATGCGCAACACCCGCCGCTATGGCGGCTACGTCGTCCATTTCGGCATGGTGCTCATCTTCATCGGACTGGCTGGCGCCGCGTTCAATACCGACGTCCAGAAAACGATGAATCTTGGCGACTCGATGAAGCTCGGCCCGTACACCCTGGTGCTGCAAACCGCCGACACCAAGCCCGAGAAGAATTACACCGCGGAGCGCATGATCGTCGAAGTCATGAAGGGCAACAAGCAGATCATGATGCTTTACCCTGAGAAGCGCGCCTTTCAGGGCCGCGATCAGGCCAACGGCACCATGGTGGCCATCTATTCCACCTTGCGCGAGGATGTTTACGTCGTCTTCGCCGGGATGGACCCGGACACCAATCTCCCCGTGATTCACGCCTTCCTGAATCCCCTGGTAAAGTGGATTTGGCTGGGCGGCGTTTGGGTGGTCATGGGCACTCTACTGGCGCTAATGCCAAATCGCCGCGCCGCGCTGGTGCTTTCGACCGCAACGCAGCCAGCGGTCTCCCCCGTGGCTCCCGCGCTCACTCCTTCCGTCTCGCTCAGGGAAGGCCATGATTAAACGACGCAGCCTTTTCGCGCTTATCGTTGTGGTCGCACTGAGTGTGCTTCCCCTCATCGCCCAGCAACAACAATCCGACCGCGTGAAGGCCATTGGTGGAAAATTCCTTTGCATGTGCGGCTGTTCTCAGGTCTTGACGCAGTGCAACCACGTGGGCTGTACCATGTCCGCGGCCATGCTGAAGAATCTGGGGGAGTGGGTGAATCGCGGTGATTCCGAGGCCACCATTACGCAAGCCTTCGTCCAGCAATTTGGCACCACGGTTTATGCAGAACCTCCCAAGACGGGTTTCAGCCTGATCGCCTGGGCCATGCCAATCGTCTATTTCGTGGTCGGCGCGGTGCTGGTGCTCTTCGTCATTTCCAAATGGCGCAAACGTCCGCAAGCTGCTGGCGTAGACGCCAATGCCCCCGTCACCGCATCGGGCGTCAAAATTTCTCCGGAAGCCATGGAACGCGCACGGGCGCAAGCGGCCCGGGAGACTGAGGACTAACGTGATTTTCGCAGCGGCATTTCTCGCACTCGCGGTGAACCTGCCGGATTGGGCCGCCATCGGCGCCTGCCTCGGCCTCGCCGTCGCTGTCTTTCTTTTCGTTTTCTACATTCATCCGGATGCTTCAGATCTTGCTCCCCACCGCACCAAACTCGATCAATTAATGGAACGCCGCGATTTCATCTATGACAATTTGCGCGACCTTAAATTCGAATACCGCGCCGGAAAATACTCCGAGGGCGATTACGAAACGATGAAAGCCACGCTCGAAAACGAAGCCGCGGTCGTGCTCACCGAAATCGAGCAGGTCACCGAATTCCAGGTGCGCCGCCCACGCAGCGTCAAGCCGGCCACAACGGAGCGGAGCGCTCGATGACTCGGTTCTGCCCGCGAATCTTTCTTTTTCTCTTTGCCACCTTTTTTCTCTCCATTGCCGCTCATGCCGGCACTGTTCATGGCACGGTCATCAATCGCACCACCGGCAAGCCCGCTCCGGGCATTCCGGTTACGCTATTGAATCCCACCGCAGGCATGGTGGAAGTCGCCTCCGCCACAAGCGACGCGCAGGGCCAGTTCACCGTCACCAGCGACGCCATTGGTATCGGCCCGATTCTGATTCGCGCCACCTATCACGACAACTCCTTCAACACCTTCCTTCCTCCGGGCCGCCCGGAAGTGGAAGTGGAAATCTACGAAACCACGAAGGATCCCAAGTCCATCACGCCGGATTCCCACATCATTATTTTTCAGCCCAACGGCGATAAGCTGATTGGCGCGGAAGAGTACCACGTCCAGAACAATTCCAACCCTCCGGTCGCCTACTTCCGCACCGAAGGCAATTTCGATTTCGCCATTCCAGATAATGCCAAGCTGCAGCAGGTCAGCACCATAAGTTCGTTGGGCGTGGCCGTGCCCCAAGCATCCATTGATAAGGGCAAGGGCCGCTTCGCTATCGCCTATCCTTTCCGCCCCGGCGAGACGAGCATTCGCCTTTCTTACGAGCTTGCGTATCCCGGGAACGCCTCCACCGTGAAACTCCCCGCCGCGTATGGCGGCTTGAAAATGCTCGTTGTCGCACCGCCGGGCGTCACCGTTTCCGGCGATGGCTTGAGCCCTGCCGGGCAAGAGCAGGGCATGATGGTGTACACACACGAGCCGCTGGCCGCGAAAGTAAGCCTCACTGTGCAACTTTCCGGCGTTGGCAGCCCGCAAGCCGCCGAAGCGGGAAGTGATCAAGGTCAACAATCGGGGCAAGAAGGGAATTCCCGCGCGCAGGAAGAAAACATCCAGGCCGTTCCAGGCCGCCTCGACGACTTTAAGTGGATCCTGATGATCGGCCTCGCCGCGCTCTTCGCGCTTGGCGCGCTCCTGCTTTCGCGCAAGCAAGTCATTGTGGCCACCGGCACTGGTGCTGATCTAGAAGACGCTCCCCCCAAACCGCGCAAGCAGTCCGCAAAAGTCGCCAAGTCCGCGCCAGCGGCTGCAACTCCACCGGCAATCACCGTCGCCGATGTCAACGCGCAAGTGAACGCCAGCCTCGATTCCCTGAAAGACGCCATCTTCCGCCTGGAGCTTCGTAAGCAAGCCGGTACGATCTCCGCGGAAGAATATGCGCAAGAGCGCGCCCGTGTAGAAAAACTCCTGCGCGACCTGGTCCATGGCTAATGTGGAGTGCGGCGGCTCGCCGCCGCTTTTACGGTGTAATCAACGTCCAGTCTCCAAATGCCGCCACTTTTGCGGTGTGTTCAGCACCCAGCCTCCAAACGACCCCGTCATTCCGAGCGGAGCGAGGAATCCCTCTTGGGTTTCTCTTGGGTCTCTTTCATCTTTGTGACAAACTTGACTATTCCATGTTCTCTGATTCTTTAACTCCATCATCACGCTGTCCCTTAACGAAAGGCCGGCCCGGCCCCCATCTCGAAACCGCCGCCCCGGACAACGCTCCGTGACTCCTCCTCGCGTACCCCCCACAGGTCTCCGCTTCGAGAACATCGACAAACGCTACGGCGGACTCTTCGCCCTCCGCCGCGTCTCCTTCACCGTCGCTCCCGGCGAATGCGCAGTCCTCGCAGGCCGCAACGGTT
This sequence comes from Candidatus Acidiferrales bacterium, assembly GCA_963702915.1. Lineage (GTDB taxonomy): Bacteria > Acidobacteriota > Terriglobia > Acidiferrales > UBA7541 > Acidiferrum. Next base: position 1,048,061 of record OY969770.1, on the reverse strand, counting down.
CCGGCAAAACCACGCTCCTTCGCATCGCCGCGCAAATCGTCAAGCCCACCGCAGGCAAGCTCACCTTTCCGGGTGCACCCGAAGCGCCTTCCACACACGGACGCCCCGGTTACGTCGCCCACACCACCATGGTCTACGACGAACTCACCGCCGAAGAAAATCTCCTCCTCTTCGCCAAACTTCAAAATGTCGAAGCCCCCGCCGCCCGCGCCGAAGAACTTCTCCGCGAAGTCAGCCTCATCGATCGCCGCGATTCCCTCGTCCGCACTTTCTCCCGCGGCATGCGCCAGCGCATCGCCATTGCCCGCGCCCTCATTCATCGTCCCTCGGTCCTGCTCTTCGATGAACCTGCCACCGGCCTCGATCCCCTTGGCATTTCCTGGCTCGCCAAAACGTTGGGTGAAGTCAACCGCTCCGGCTGCACCGTAGTCATGAGCCTCCACGGCGAATCCGAAATCTCCGCGCTGGCCACGCGCGCCCTGCAACTCGATGCGGGCATGATCGTCGGCGATACCCAATCCGGCGCATCCCTTCACTCCATCCTCACGTTCGGGAGCGCCTGAGCCTGCCATGAGCCTCCTCTCCAACACGGCCACCCTCCTCGGCAAAGAGCTGCGCACTGAATTCCGTTCGCGCGAACTCCTTACCACCACCGCTGTTTTCATCCTGATCGTCCTCGTCCTCTTCAGCTTTGCGGTCACGCCCGGCACCGAAGAAGCCCGCCAATTTGCTCCCGGCCTGCTTTGGCTGGCGATTCTCTTCGCCTCTTCGCTGATGTTTCAATCCACCTTCTTGCGCGAGCAGACCAACGACACGCTCAGCTCTCTCCGCCTCGCCGTCAGCGATCCCTTCTCGATTTTCCTCGCCAAGCTAATCGCCAACACGCTCTTCCTCCTCTTGACTGAGCTGATCATGCTTCCGTTCTTCGCCATCTTCTATAACATCCCGCTCTGGTCAAAGCTCCCCATCCTGCTCCTCGTTCTCTTCGTCGGCAGCCTGGGCATTTCTATCGCAGGCACAGCCATCTCCGCCATCTCCGCGCAAGCTCGCATGCGCGAACTATTGTTGCCCTTGTTGTTGCTCCCCCTGCTCACCCCAGTGCTTGTGGTCAGTTCGCTTGTCACCGGGAATCTTCTCGATCGTGAGCCCATCGTCCAATGGAAGGGAATTGCCTTCCTCGCCGTCTTCGACCTCGTTTTTTTGACGGCGCTATGGCTTTTCGGCGAATATCTTCTGGAGGAGTAATCCGCATGGCGAAACGTATCACCTTCGGGGCAATCGCTATTCTTCTGGTCATCGCTTCGGCCTATGCCTCGTTCTACATCGCGCCGGAAGAGCGCACCATGGGTCTCATCCAGCGCATTTTCTATTTCCACGTTTCCTGCGCCTGGGCCGGCTTCACCGCCTTCTTCATCTGCTTCATCAGCAATCTCCTCTATATCTGGAAGCGCGCCGAAAAATATGACTGGCTCGGCGTTTCTAGCGCCGAAGTGGGACTCACCTTCACCACCATCGTGCTCATCACTGGACCCATCTGGGCGCATCCCGTGTGGGGCATCTGGTGGACTTGGGATGCGCGCCTCACCTCCACGTTCGTGCTTTGGCTGCTCTACGTCTCCTATTTGCTGTTGCGCACCCTCATCGAAGAGCCCGACCGCCGCGCCCTGCTCAGTTCGATCTTTGGCATCTTTGCCTTCATTGACGTGCCATTGGTGTTCGGCGCGATTCGCTGGTGGCGCACGCAGCATCCCTCGCCGGTTATCATGGGCGGCCAGGGCTCCGGCCTGGATCCAACGATGAAAATGGTCTTTTTCTTTTCCGTGTTTGCCCTGCACGTTTTCATGATTTTTTTGGTTGTCGAACGCTATATTCTGGAAGAAGCGCGGGCGGAAGTGGACACCCTGCATAGGGAAGTGGAGGCGCAATGAAAAATCTCAACAGCGTTTTTGCGGCATACGTAATCGGCTGGGGCGTGTTCTTTCTTTTTTACGTCACCATAGCCAAACGCACCGCCGATCTCCGCGCCGAAGTCGACCGCCTGAAAAACTCTTTAGCTCCCCCAAAGTAAGCCGCCTTTGTAGCGGCCGCCTTCTGAGGCGGGCGCCTTTCTCTTGGGTGTGTAGTGGCCGGTCTTTAGACCGGCTCTTGGGTCTTCCGGGTTTTCTTTTGTACTACCCGATCCCGAGCGAAGCGAGGGATCCGCTTTTTCTTAGTTTCCTGATATCTGATCGCTGATATCTGATATCCGTGCTCCAACGAGGAGGCCCCTCCGTAACCGCGAAAGGCAGCCGCAATGGCAAATTCCAACTCTACCCCCAAAAAACGCGTCGGCATCGTTCTCTTCCAGCTCGGCGGCCCCGACTCGCTCGAAACCGTTGAACCCTTCCTCCGCAATCTCTTTCTCGATCCGGACATCATCCCCCTCGGCCCGCTCAATTTCATTCGCGGCCCGCTCGCCCGCTACATTGCAAAAAAACGCTGTGTCCCCGTTGCCCAACGTTACGCCATGATCGGCCGCCGCTCCCCCATCGGCATTCTCACGGAGCGTCAGCGCCGCAAACTCGTCGCCGCGTTGCAGCCCTTCATCGAGCCTGTCGTCGTCACCGCCATGCGTTACTGGCGCCCGCTCACCGAAGAAGCCGTCGCTGCCATCCGCACGGACAACCGCCTCGATGAACTCGTCCTTCTCCCGCTCTATCCCCACTATTCCTACGCGACCACGCTCAGCAGCCTGAAAGAATGGCGTCGCGTCTATGGCGAGCCCTTGGACACGCTCCCCGAACGCACCATCGAATATTTTTACGATCACCCGCTGTACATCGAAGCGCTCGTAAGAAACATCGGCAAAATCCTGCGCCAGTTTCCCGACAGCTCCCGCGCCCACCTAATTTTCAGCGCCCACGGCCTGCCCATAAGCCTCGTGGAAAAAGGCGACCCTTATCCAAGACATGTCGAAGAAACCGTGCGCCTCGTCAACGAACAGGGCGCCCGCGAATATCCCAACTGGCCGCGCACGCACATTCTCTGCTTTCAGAGCAAAGTCGGCCCCGCGAAGTGGCTCGAGCCTTCTTTCCTAGCCACACTGGAACGCCTCGGCCACGAAGGCGTCAAGGAAGCTCTCGTCGTTCCCATCTCCTTCGTCACCGAGCACATCGAAACCCTCCACGAAATCAACATGGATGGCCGCCACGACGCCAAAAAATGGGGTATCGAGCGTTTCCGCATGATGCCCGCCGTAGGCGACAGCCCCCTCTTCATCGCCGCCCTGAAAGACCTAGTCCTCCGCGCCGTAGAAGTCCCCGCCGATCCACCCACCACACAATCTACCTCCGCGTAGCGCTCCACCAAGCCCCGTCATTCCGAGCGGAGTCTGCGGAGCGAGGAATCCCTTTGAGTTCTTTGCACGCATGATTCGGATATCTGCGCTGGCAGTGCCGAAGGTTTTCGCAGTAACATGCATCCCAAGATCGGAGCTTCTAATGGACCTTTCCATCATTAACAAGCGTTCTTCGCGAAGTCTAGCGATCTCCGCTGTTTTCTTTTCTTTTGCCGGCGGCTTTTGGATAGAACTGGGTATCGACGAGTTGGTTCACGCAAAGCTACAATATCATTGGATCGCCTGGTTCGTCTTTGGCCCAGCGTTTTTAGCTTACGGCATATTTTGGGCTGTACAGCTAGCCCGCCGCGCCAGCCCAATTAATCCGACCGCACCAACCTCGCACAACTAAAGCACTCCTGCTCACCCTGTCACCACCGGCACCCTCGCCTCACCCCGAATTCTTCTTCCGTTTCCTAACATTCCTTGCTAGAGTGCTTCCCGGTTCAGGGCACTTGGGGGGACGCTCTCCCCTTTTCGTTGCGCTATAATTCACATTTCGGGAATTGGGGCCCGAAATTCATGAAAGCCACCTATCATCCTGGTGTCCACAGGTTTGCTTTGTTTGTGGTTTGCTGGACCCTCATCCTGCTTACTGCGGGCGCGCTTGTTACTTCAGAGGACGCCGCTCTCGCCGTGCCCGATTGGCCGCTCTCCTACGGCACGCTCAATCCGCCCATGGTCGGCGGCATCGCCTTTGAACATTCCCACCGCCTGATCGCCGCGGGCCTCGGCTTCCTGGTCATCATTTTGGCATTTCTCCTCTGGCGCTATGACGAGCGCCCTTGGGTCCGCTGGCTAGGCGCTGCTGCCGTAGCCGGTGTCTGCCTGCAAGGCGCTCTTGGCGGTCTCACCGTTCTGAAGCTCCTCCACTATTGGCTCCCGGTAATGCACGCCTGCACCGCGGAGCTCATGTTCGCCCTTCTCGTCACCATCGCGGTCGTCACCAGCCGCTGGTGGATGGAAAATCTTCCCCAATACGAAGACCGTGGCAATCCTCCGATTCACTCCATCGCCACGCTGACCGCCTTCGTAATTTTTCTACAAGTTCTCGCCGGTGCGGGCTTTCGCCACAAATATCTCTCTCTGAAGCCCCACATCTTCGGAGCACCCATAGTCCTCCTCGTAGTGGTCTGGACCGCTCTCGTCCTGCGCCGACGCTTCCCGCAGGTCCCTGAAATGATTCGCGCCCGCGTTCTCCTGCACGCCCTCGTTGGCATTCAAATTCTTTTGGGCCTGATCGCCTTTTGGGCGCGCATCAAGAGTGCCGATGACCCGCAGCCCATGCCCTTCACGGTGTTCTCCACCGTCATACACACCGTCGTCGGCGCGATTCTCTTCGCCACTTCCATTCTGACCGTTCTAGTGTGTTACCGCCTGGTCCCTCGCAAGAGGGAAGTGCTCCTGGCCACAACTCGCGGTGAGGTACCCGCACAATGAGCACTGCCCGCGCCACCGCACTCGCGCAGCCCAGCAAACTGAGCGCCTACATCGCGCTCACCAAGCCCGACGTCTCTTTCCTCGTCTTGATGACCACCGGCGCGGGCTTTTATATGGGTGTGCGCGGTCCCGTGGACTGGCTGCACATGCTCCACGTTGTCTTCGCCACCATGATGATTGCCGCAGGCACCGCCGCATTAAATCACTACCTCGAGCGCGAATCCGATCGCCACATGCGCCGCACCGCCTCGCGCCCGCTTCCCACCGGCCAGCTCACGCCCGCCGAAGCGTTACGTTTCGGCATCCTACTCTGCGCAGCCGGTGCCGTGGATCTCGCCATCGTTGGTGGGTTTCTCCCCTGCCTGCTAGGCGTCTTCACCAGCCTCAGTTATCTGCTGGCGTACACCCCGCTGAAAACCCGCACCGTTTGGGCCACCTTCATCGGCGCCATTCCCGGTGCGATTCCGCCCATGATTGGCTGGACCGCCGCCACCGGCAAGCTGGACGCGCCCGCCTGGCTGCTCTTCGCCATTCTTTTTTTCTGGCAATTCCCGCATTTCCACGCCATCGCCTGGATGTACCGTGAAGATTACGCCCGCGCCGGCATCTTAATGCTCCCAGTCGTGGACAAGGACGGCACGCGCACCTTCCGCCAAATTATTCTTTACGCCGCCTCGCTAGTAGCCGTCAGCCTGCTGCCCGCCATAATGGGCTTTGCCGGTGTACTCTATTTCTTCGGCGCCCTAGTAAGTTGCACCGCCCTGGTCCAGGTCTGCCTCTGGGCCGCCACCTCCAAATCCAACAATCGCGCCAAGTGGCTAATGCACGCCACGGTCCTCCATATCCCGATCTTGCTGGGCCTGATGATGTACGACAAATTGCCCCGTTAATGTGGCACAGACACTCCTGTCTGTGCTCTTGGGTTGTCTCCTGATCGCTGGTCGCTGATCTCTGATCGCCGCTTCCTGATATCTGATAACTGATATCTGATATCGTGTATCCTCAACGAAAGGCCCTTGCCAATCATGCTTCCCCAAGCTGCCCTAAACGCCACTCTCAACGGCACCAGCGCCATCCTCCTCGCCGCCGGCTACGCCGCCATCCGCTCCGGCAAACGCGACCTCCACAAAAAACTAATGCTCTCCGCCTTCGCGGTCTCCTGCGTTTTCCTCATCTCCTATGTCATCTACCACGTCCGCATCCACCAAGTAATCCACTTCCAAGGCCAAGGCTGGATCCGCCCCGTCTATTTCACTCTGCTCCTCTCGCACACAATCCTAGCCATCGTGATCGTCCCTCTAATCATCATCACCCTACGCCGCGCCTTCCTCGAACGCTTTGACAAGCACCGCCAAATCGCCCGCTGGACCCTCCCCCTCTGGTTCTATGTCTCCGTCACCGGCGTCATCGTCTATTTCATGGTCTACCAAATCTACGCCTCCCGCTGAGCTTGCTAAGCTACGAACCCGTCATTCCGAGCGCAGTCTTCGAAGCGAGGAATCCCTCCGCCGCTGCCAGTTTGGCAAGCTCATCCCTTCCCCTGCGGCCAGTCTGCCCGAAACGGATTAAACACCGCAACGCCGAGATGCTCGAAATCGCGCTCGTTCCGTGTAGCCACCGTCAGCCCGTGCACCCTTGCGGTCGCCGCGATCATCGCGTCTTCCGCAAGCGTCTCCGAACGGCCCTGCATCAGCCGCGCGTATTCCCGAAAGCACGCCGAATCCATCGGCAGGACCAGCGAGGCCCGTTCCAACTGGCCGGCCCATGCTTCGATTTCATTCGCCTTTGCCGGGTCGTGTTGCCGCGTGATTTCCACGCCCCTTTGAATTTCTCCAAACGTTACCGCGGAGAAGAACACCTGCCCCACTTCCAGGCTTTGCAGCCAGCCGAGCGCGCCACCATGCGGCTTCCGTTTGCGCAACTCAGACACCACGTTCGTGTCAATCAGGTAGCGAATCAACGGAACACCGGAGCCTTGCGTGATCTCGCTCCGCCACGTTTCGGAACGGGAATCTCGAATCTTGGACCTTCGCCGAGGAGGACTTCCTTCCAGGTCAGTCGCTTTTCTTCCTTAAGTTTCTTCCATTCATCCATGGAGACGACCACAGCCGTCTCGATTCCTCGGCGCGTGACCACCTGGGGGCCTTTTTCCAGCGTGTCGTCAATCAGCTCGCTGAACCGCGCTTTCGCGTCCTGCAATTGCCATTTGCCCATAGCCCCTCCTAAGCCTTCATTATATGACTAGTCAGATGACCAGTCAACTGACGACCTTTTTTCTGCACCCCCACCCTGTCGTGTAAACTCATCCTCCATGAAACTCCTCCTCTTCGGCGCAACCGGTTCCGCAGGCGCTGCCGTCCTAGACGCCTGCCTCGCTGCCCCCATCGTCGAGGAAGTCCGCGCCATCACCCGCCGCCCGCTCATGAACACCAGCTCCAAGCTCCGCACCTTCGTCCACAAGGATTTTGCGAATTACGCAACGGTTGAGGAAGCCTTCCGCGGCATGGATGCCTGTCTGTTTTGTCTGGGCGTCTCCGCCACGCAAGTCTCCAAGGAGGACTATCGCAAGATCACCTATTCCTACACGCTGGCCGCGGCCCAAATGTTCAAATCGAAAAGCCCCGGTGCGGCCTTTCACTACATCAGCGGGCAGGGAACTAAGCCCAACAGCCGCATGTTCTGGTCCCGCGTGAAGGCGCAAACCGAGCACGACCTAATCGAACTAATAGACGCCGTCTGTTGGCGCCCCGCCTTCATTGACGCCACGCCTTCTCCCAGCCTCCCCAAACTCTACAAAATGTTCTTCCCGCTCTTCCGCGTCCTCAAACCATTCCCCAGCCTCTACGTCTCCGGCACAGATCTAGGCCGCGCCATGCTCCAAGCCACCCGCGAAAATCTCCGCCGCCGCATCATCGAAAACAAAGAAATCCGCCAACTCGCCGCCCGCTTCACTCCCTGACACGTGGACGTGATATAAAGATTCTGCCGGACCGGTACGCAGCCGGATTGCATCGCAATCCCGTTTTGCTTTTGCAGGCCGGCACTTGGTTCGATTCCAAGCTCAGACATGGTCTGTCCACCGACAACACCTGTGAGGCGGAGACAGCCTTTCGAGGCAACTGGATTTTGGCCCTGTGGGTTCAGACCCCCGCCGGACTTCGGTGGCTCCGCCAATCAGGCTTCCGGAGGTTTTCTTCAATGGTCGAAACGCTTTGGATTCTGGTGCTGTTGGCTGTGCTGGCTTTCCTTCTCTACAAGGTCTTTCGTCTCAAAAGCGTCACCATCTTTGAGCATCAGAAGGGCCTGAAATATTCGCACGGGCGCCATGCCGGGGTGCTTGGCGCGGGTCAATACTGGATCCTTCCTGCCTTCAATTCCATTGTTCCCGTGGATATTCGCCCGGAATTCGTCACCGTGCCCAGCCAGGATGTTATCAGCGCGGATGGTGTCACTCTCAAAATCAGCCTCGCCGCCGAATATGAAGTCGCCGACCCCAATCAGGCCATCAACAAAACGGCGAACTACCGCACCGCACTCTATCTCACCTTGCAAATGGCCCTCCGCGAACTCGTCACCACAGATAAGATCGACGACCTCATGCAGAATCGCGCCACAATCGGAAAGAAGTTAATGGAAAGCTCAGTCCCGAAAGCAAAGGAATACGGCCTGAATCTCAAATTAGTGGATGTGAAGGACGTCATGTTTACAGGCGAGATGAAACGCGCCTACGCCCAGGTGGTGAAAGCCCAAAAGGAGGGCCAAGCGGCCCTGGAACGCGCCCGCGGCGAAACAGCGGCACTCCGCAATCTCGCCAATGCTGCCCGCGTGATGGACGACAACCCCAATCTCTTGCAGCTGCGCGCCCTTCAGGCTTTCTCCGAATCCCCGGGGAATACCATGGTCTTCGGTCTCCCCAACAGCCCGATCCCGGTTACCAAGCAAAAGCCCAAAAACGCCACCGATGTTCCCAAGGAACAAGAGGAGCGGAGAGACTAGCGTCATCTCAAATATGGTTCTCGGGAGGACACAGCTTCAGCCGTGAGGCTTGTGGCACAGTCACTCCTGACTGTGCTCTTGGGTTCTCAGCGTTCCCTGAAACTTGCCCCTATCCACTACGCCTTCCCCATCGTCCCAATCACCGCGTCCGTAAATTCCTTAGTCCCCGCCGTCCCACCCACATCCTTAGTAACGTGCTTCCCCTCTTTGTAAACCTTCACCAGCGCCGCCTCAATCCGCTCCGCCGCAGCCTTCTCGCCCAAATGCTCCAGCATCAGAATCGAGCTCATCAGCAGCGCCGTGGGATTCGCTAATCCCTTGCCCGCAATGTCCGGCGCCGTGCCATGCACCGCCTCAAAAATCGCGCACTCATCGCCAATATTTCCGCTGGGCACCACGCCCAATCCGCCCACCAACCCCGCCGCCAGGTCGCTCATTACGTCGCCATACAAATTCGGCAGCAACAAAATATCAAACTGCGCGGGATTCATCACAATCTGCATGCACGCATTGTCCACAATCAATTCTTTATACTCGATATCCTTGTACTGCTCCGCCACCGCGCGCACCGACCGCAAAAACAGCCCATCGCCCAGCTTCATGATGTTGGCTTTGTGAATCGCGTGAATCTTCTTCCGCCCACGTTTCCGCGCATACTCAAACGCGAATCGCGCAATCCGCGTCGATGCCTTCTCCGTGATGATCTTCAAGCTCTCCACCACACCGGGCACCACCTCGTGCTCCAAGCCGGAATACAGATCCTCGGTGTTCTCCCGCACGATCACCACGTCCACGCCATCAAAGTGCGATTTCACTCCCGGCAGGTTCTTCACCGGGCGCAAATTCGCATACAAATCCAAACTCTGCCGCAGCGCCACGTTCACGCTTCGCGCGCCCCCGGCAATCGCGGTAGCCATCGGCCCTTTCAGCGCGACGTGATTACGCCGCACAGACTCGATCGCTGCCTTGTTCAACACCTCCGCGCCCGTCGTCGCTTTGTCCGTATTCTCCGCGCGCGCGCCCAACTCTTCCCACTCGATCTGCACGCCCGAAGCGTCCAGAATCCGTCGCACAGCCGCCGAAACCTCCGGCCCAATGCCTTCTCCCGGCAACAACGTAACTTTATGTTTCATGATGCATCTATCTTACTGTAGCTAAGGCCTTCAGGCCTGAGGCTTTTTCCTGGGTTCGCTTGTTTTTGCCTTTGTAGAGGCCGCCTTCTGAGGCAGGCGCTCTTGGGCCTGGTTCCTGATATCTGATCGCTGATATCTGATATCCGTTTTCCAGCAGGGAATTGCTCGATACGCACGCCCACTTTGCGCCAACGCGCCCTATGCTATACTGAACTCGTACATTTCCTCGCGGAGAATCCCGCGAGCGGAGGCCAAAGAAACTATGATCAACCTAACGCCCGTTGCCGCCACCAAGGTTAAGGAAATCATGAGCCTGCAGAACCCTGTGCCCACGGCTCTTCGCGTTGCCGTTGTCGGTGGGGGCTGCTCCGGTTTCCAGTACCACATGGCGTTTGAGAACCAAACCAACGAGACCGACGAAGTCCTTGATTTCGACGGACTCAAGGTCGCCGTGGACCAGATGAGCTCCATGTACCTCGACGGCGTCGAGATTGATTACATCGAAACCCTCGAAGGCGCCGGTTTCAAGTTCAACAATCCCAACGTCAAGAGCACCTGCGGCTGCGGCAGCTCCTTCAGCGTCTAAAATTTCTCGCCTTCGCGTCGCCTCGATATCGTCTTCGTAGGGGTCCAGCACTGCTGGACCCCAAGTCCGCAAGAACCCCAATCTCCTCCCTCCTAACCAGAGTTCGCGTGAATATTCAGTTTCCTCAGGGCATTGCTTCAGCCATGCCGTACGTGAGTATTCAGTTTCGTCAGGGCATGGCTTCAGGCCGTACGTAAAATTCGGTTTCGTCAGGGCATGGCTTCAGCCATGCCGTAACTGATGCATTTGCAGTGCGGCTTTAGCCGCTGAGGGCGGATTCTTCTAGTTCTCACAAAAACTCTTCAGCTCCTGCCCAACTGCGGGAGCTTTTTTTCTGCACCGATAATCCGCCACCCGGTATACCCTACCGTCTCCCTCCCCGCATCCAACCCGCGTCAGGATTTCGTCCAATGGAGGAACGCAATGGGTTCAAAACAAGTAGTCCTAATCACCGGTGCCAGCACCGGCTTTGGCAGGCTAATCTCTGAGACTCTGGCGCGCCACGGCCATACCGTCTTCGCCACGATGCGTGATCCTGGCGGGCGCAACGCCAAAAATTCCGCGGAAATCCGCGCCCTCGCCAAAAGGGAATCGCTCCCTCTGCATGTCCTGGAATTGGACGTCACCGATGACGCCTCCGTCGAGCGGGCCGTACTTTCTGCCGTCGATCAAGCCGGCTTCATCGATGTTGCCATCAATAACGCAGGCTACGTCCTTGCCGGTTTGGCAGAGGCCGCGACGACTGAACAAGCCCAGCGCATCATGGACACAAATTTCTTCGGTTCCGTTCGCGTGAACCGCGCCGTGCTCCCCTATATGCGGCGCCAGCGCAGTGGCCTTCTAATGCACATCAGCAGTGGCGCGGGCCGTGTGGTCGTCCCCACCTTCGGCTTCTACTGCGCCAGCAAATTCGCCATGGAAGCCCTGGCAGAAAGTTACCACTACGAATTGGCGTCCCAGGGAATTGAATCCGTGATTGTTGAGCCCGGCGCCTACCAAACTCCAGTTTTCAGCAACATCGTCATGGCCGCCGACCAGTCCCGCACAGAAACGTATGGCGTCGCCAATCAAATCGGACCCAAGGTTGATGCCGCGCTCACGGCCGCAGCCGGAAATGCCCAAGAGGTCGCCGACGCCATTCTGCAAATCGTGCAAACTCCCGCCGGGCAACGCAAGTTGCGCTATCGCGTAAGCGCTGCAGGCCTAGGCGTCGACGAGATCAACGCCCTCTCCGAAACGGTGCAAGCCGGTATGCTCGAAGCCTTCGGCCTAACCGCCGACACCACCTTCGTCCAAAGCACCGCCGCCAGCGTCGCGTAGGGGTGCAGGTGTAAAATCAGTATCCTCATTTGAAGCCAAAAAGGAGATTCCGGTTTCGTGCTGGGGCTGTTGCAACGAGCTCGCAAGTCCCAAGGAGGCGCAGTAAAGATGAATAAGGCGCTTGCACTTGCACCATTGCTCGGGTTATTTGCGACCGCATGGCCTATGAAGGCCCAGGAGCAAACCGCGAAGCTTGAGGCCTACGGCGGCTACTACTACGCGCGCTTTAATGTAAATGCCAATATCTCGGGCATCGCGCCGTCGGCAACCTACAACGGTAACGGCGGGGGCGGCCAGCTCGAGTACAACGCCAACCACTGGCTCGGTGTGGTAGGAGATCTGGGCGGCTTTAGGGCGACCAGCAGCGGGAACGGCGCATTGGCCGGAGGAGTGTTCACTTATCTTCTTGGGCCCAGAGTGAACTTTCGGCGCGGCAAAGTTACGCCGTTCGTTCAGACCCTCTTCGGAGGCGTTCGCACTACCGACGGCATTGCCCAATCAACGGGGACCGAAAATAATTTTGCGATGACGGCGGGCGGCGGCATTGATTTCAAAGTGTCCAAGCACGTCTCGGTTCGCCCCGTACAGGTCGAGTACTTCATGACCAAAATCCCCGACGGTCTTAACAACCGCCAGGACAATCTGCGGGTTGGCGCCGGGATCGCTTTACGGCTGGGCCGAGAGTAGTCCCAGCGCAATTCGACTTCCCGTCCCTGCGTCCCGAGCTTCTCCTGCGAATCCAATCTTACAGTTCAGTGCGAAGTAAATCATGGATTATGTGATCCTCAATGGATTCTGAATGCTTTGACAGCGACTATTCCGCCTCTAGCCCCTTCTGCCCATCTTTGTGCGAGAATGAATCCTGGAAGGAGCGCCACCGTGAGCGAAAACTCCCTTCATATCAATGGTCATAAGTATCAAGTCACTGCCGGCCCGCAAACGTCTCTCCTCGTAGTGCTCAGGGAATTCCTCGATCTGACTGGCAGCAAATACGGTTGCGGCGAAGGCCAATGCGGCGCCTGCACCGTCCTAATCGACGGCAAGGCGCGCCGCTCCTGCCTGCTTCCGCTATCCGCAGCCGAAGGCAAGCAAATCACCACCATCGAAGGCCTGGCCAAAGGCGATCAACTCCACCCCGTGCAACAAGCCTTTCTTGATGAAGGCGCGATGCAATGCGCCTACTGCACCTCCGGCATGATTATCTCCGCCGTATCCCTGCTGAATGACAATCGCAATCCTTCCGACGGAGACATTCTCGCTGCCATGCAGGGAAATATCTGCCGCTGTGGCACCCACCCACGCATCGTCGCGGCCATCCACAAAGCCGCCGGCATTCTCCAACGGAGGCAGCCATGACTCCGAAAAACGAAGCACCTTTCACCATCGAGCCGGAACGCTACGAGTTCACTGCCCCTCCCACCTACATTTTTCAAAGTGGCCGCCGCGACTTTTTCAAAATTTTAGGCGCGGGACTCTTCATCGCCGTCGCTCTCTCCAAAGCCGAAGCGGCTCAGGAATCGGGCGGCAGGCGGAATCCGGAAGATTCGCTACCAAACGAAATCAGCGCTTGGCTGCACATCGGGGAAGACGGCACAATCACCGCCTTCACGGGCAAAGTGGAAGTAGGCCAAAACATTCGCACCTCGCTTACGCAAGCCGTTGCCGAAGAACTCAAAGCCCCGCCTGCATCCATTCGCCTGGTGATGGGCGACACCCAATTGGTGCCGTATGACATGGGCACGTTCGGCAGCCGCACCACTCCCACGATGAATCTGCGTCTCCGCCGCGTTTCCGCCGCAGCGCGCGAGGTCCTGCTCGGCATGGCCGCCAAACAATGGCACGTTCCGCCATCGCAACTGAAAGCCGAAGCCGGCAAGATTGTTGACACCGAGACGAATCATTCGCTCTCCTACGCCCAACTCGTCAAATGCCAGCAAATCGCCCAAGTCATTCCCGCCGAAGATCCCTTAATCCCGCCGCGCGATTGGACCGTTGCCGGGCAATCGTTGCCTAAAGTCGACGGCCGCGATTTCGTGACCGGTAAGCATCGCTATCCCTCCGACCAAATGCTTCCCGGCATGTACTACGGAAAAGTCGTGCGCCCCTCCGCATTCAATGCCACTCTGGTTTCGGTGGACACGCAGGAAGCGGAAAAACTCCCCGGAGTCGTCGTGGTTCGTGATGCCAATTTCGTCGGTGTGGCCGCGCCGGATTCCGCTACGGCCACAAAGGCAGCGTCGCTTGTGCGCGCGGAATGGAAAGCCGCGCCGCAGCCTTCCAACAAACAACTCTTCGATTATCTGAAGAAAAACGCCTCGACCCGCGAAGAGCGCAACGACAATTCGCGCACTGGTGATCCGGATGCCGCCTTCGCCTCCTCCGCTCACACGTTGCAGCAGTCCTACAACATCAACTACATTGCCCACGCTCCCCTCGAACCACGCGCAGCCCTCGCTCATTGGAGCGGAGATCAGTTGACCGTCTGGACTGGCACGCAACGTCCCTTCGGTGTTCGCAGCGAACTCGCCGAAGCCTTCCATTTGCCAGAAGAAAAAATTCACGTCCTGATGCCCGACACCGGAGCCGGCTACGGCGGCAAGCACAGCGGCGAATGCGCCGTTGAAGCCGCACGCCTGGCACGCGCCGCCAAACATCCCGTCAAACTTGTCTGGACGCGCGAAGAAGAGTTCACCTGGGCCTATTTCCGCCCCGCCGGAGTGATTGACGTTCGCAGCGCCGTTTCCGACGATGGCAAAATCACCGCCTGGGAATTCCACAATTACAATTCCGGCTCCGCGGGCATTCGCACCTATTACGACGTTCCCAACCAGCGTATCGAGTTTCACGAGGTGGACTCCCCGTTGCGTCAAGGCTCCTACCGCGCCCTCGCTTCCTCCGCCAATCATTTCGCGCGCGAAGTCCACATGGATGAAATCGCCCACTCGCTCAAAATGGATCCGCTCGAGTTTCGTTTGAAGAACCTGAAAGAGGAGCGCCTGCGCGCGGTGTTTGAAGAAGGCGCGAAGAAGTTTGGCTGGACCGGAACAAAAGCCGCGGACCGTGGTTTTGGCATGGGCGGCGGCTACGAAAAGCTGGGCTACGTGGCGACGTTCGTGGAAGTGGCCGTGAACCGCAGCGCCAGCGAGATTCATCTGGTGCGGATACTCACCGCCTTCGATTGCGGCGCCATCGTGAACCCAGACGGCCTGCGCAATCAGGTCGTCGGCGCAAATATCATGGGCATTGGCGGCGCGTTATTTGAAGCCATCGAATTTGAAAATGGCCGCATCCTGAACGGCCTGTTCTCGAAATATCGCGTGCCCCGTTTCCGCGACGTGCCTCCCATAGAAGCGCTCCTGATTGACCGCAAAGATCAGCCACCAGTAGGAGCCGGCGAAGCGCCCATCATTGGCCTGGCGCCGGCCATCAGCAACGCCGTCTTCGATGCAACAGGAATACGCCTGCGCTCCATGCCCATGGGACCACTCCTCGTCCCTCACGGCTTGCATTTTTCCTAAACGGTCGGCGAAACTCTGCCATCGCTGTGTAGCGCCGCCATCTTGGCGGCGATTTCCCTTGCCGGCAAGATGCCCGCGGTACCTGTGGGACGTAACTATATTTGGCGAGACTGAATAATTTCCTGATCGCTGGTCGCCAGTCGCTGCTCGCCTGTCGCAGAAATCCTCACCTCGCGGCACAAGTATCCTCGCCAACCTCCACCTCTCGAATCCTGCTTGTCTAGCCATCACGTCCAAGATGTATAATCGCGCCTGCCATGGCCATCCTCACTGGCACCCGCTTTGGCTCCTACGAAATCCTCGCCCTCATCGGCGCTGGGGGCATGGGCGAGGTCTATCGCGCGCGCGACACACAACTCAACCGCGATGTTGCCGTAAAATTTTTGCTGAATCTCTCCACCGACCCGCATCGTTTGCAACGCTTCGAGCAAGAAGCCCGCTCCGCCGCCGCGCTCAATCATCCCAACATCCTCGCCGTATATCACATGGGCCGGTATGAGGGCGCGCCCTATCTCGTCTCGGAACTGCTCTCCGGCGAGAATCTTCGCCAGACCGTGAAACGCGGACCATTGCCGGTCCGCAAGGTAATCGACTACGGCGTGCAGATCGCCCATGGCTTGCAAGCCGCCCATGATCGCGGCATCGTCCACCGCGACCTCAAACCGGAAAATATTTTTCTCACCAAAGAGGGCCGCGTCAAAATCCTCGACTTCGGCTTGGCCAAGCTCACCCAGCCTCTGCAGACTTCCGAATACGGCCCGGCCACCATCGGCGGCGTCACGGAACCAGGCGTCGTCATGGGCACCGTCGGCTACATGTCTCCCGAGCAGGTCCGCGGAGAGACCACCGATCATCGCACGGACATTTTTGCCTTTGGCGCCGTCCTCTATGAAATGCTGACGGGCAAGCGCGCCTTCCATAAGGCCACTGCCTCGGAAACCCAGACGGCCATTCTCCGTGAAGACCCTCCGAACATTCTCGATCTAGTCCCAAATCTTCCCCCTGGATTGCAACGCATCGTCCAGCGTTGCCTCGACAAAGGTCCCGAGCAGCGCTTTCAATCCGCCGCCGATCTCGCTTTCGCCCTGGAATCCGCCGCGGATATTTCTCTTAGCGGTCAACGTTCCGCTTTCGTCCCCCCTCCACCCGCCAGAAGGAAAGCGGTGCCTATTTTAATTTTCTTGTTCGTCGTTGTTGTCCCTTTAGCTGTTGTTTTCCAGTGGCCCAAAATACGTCCGCATCTTCCCATTTCGCTTGCAAAGCCGACCGCAGCCTCGCAATCCGTCGTTGCTTCTCCCAAAGAAGTGAAACCGGTCACGATTGCACCGCCAAGTCCCCATGAACTTACGATTCCCGATCCCGCAGCCTACTCCTGGTTTGATCCCGCCACAAAGCAGCCTGCGGTCTGGTACGCCGCTCTCGCGGATGGCTCGTACCACTTTTTTGATGGCCCGGGTGTCGATCCGAAATCCGGGCAAAACTTAATTCCCGTTACTCCGGAGTTCGTCAGCCATCTCCGCGCGCAGAATGCGCCTGCGCAACCCGCCTCACAAAAACACAAACCAACAACTGTCGCCGCCTCAAACGTCCAAAAGTCCACGGAAACCGATTCTGCTGCGGATCGCCTTCGTGAAGATGCACGTCTCGAATCCCTCGCTCAGGAAGCCCAACAAGCCCTGAATGACGGCGACTACGGCACGGCCATCGATTTTTGTTCCAAGGTGCTCAGCGCCAATGCGGGCAGCCAGCCCTGCACCGCCATTCATCAGCATGCTTCCATCAAACTGGCCGAACAATTTGTCGAAGAGGGAACTGCGCATTGGGAGAAAGGTGAGTTTGATCAGGCCCTCCACAGTGCTGAGAAGGCTTTGGATCTCGATCCCGCGAATCAGCGCGCCGCAAAGTTAAAACAATTGGCGCTGAAAGCGCAAACCGCAAAATAGTGCCCGCCTCCCGACCTGTCATCCCGCCTGCCCTGAGCGCAGCTGAAGCGACCGGAGCGGCCCGACCTTCTCTTCCGCGCCGATTTGTGGCGCGTCGGGCCGCGCAGTGGAGGGATCGCGGCACCCTTTCAACCACTACGAGCAGGCCCCACTCTTACACTCTTACACTCTTATACTTCTTCTCTTCGAAGCTACAACATCTCCTCCTCTGGCCCAGCAAGCGCCGGAGGCGCGGCACAAGTTAGCCCAGGGCGTAAGCCCTGGGTCGGAAGGGCATAAAATAGTCCAGCGCCGTAGGCGCGACACTTGCGCCCGCCGTTTTCTGGAGGGCGCGACACTTCGGGAATTTCCATCTCTTTGCAATGAATTCAACAGGGCCGCAATGCTCCAAAAAAAATAATGCGCTCGCCTTCATAATCGGTACAGCTTGCTTGTGTCCTCAAGGGAAGCCTGCGCACCTGTTCCAAGTCTGGCCTCCCTGCCAGTTGTTTGCTTCTTCCGCGACTCTTATTCTTACACTGGCCAATGAATGTGAGCGGTGAATACTAGGCCCCTTCCCCCCTCCCGTCCCGCTCAATTTTCGCTCCAGAAAAATTCACGAAGGATTGCCTGTTCATGAATAAAACACTATTGGTGTGCTTGTCCGTCGCATTCATTTTTATGGGAACTCTAGTCATTCCCCAGCCGGTCCAATCCGCGGTCGGAGCCACTCCCAGCTCGCTGAGCTTCGGCTCGGTCGCGGTAAATACAAAAAGCGCGGCAATTACCTTTGTGATAAAAAGCAATAATCGGCGCACAGTTTCGCTCGCCGGGGTCTCGAGCACTCTTTCAGAATTTATCGTCACCGGCCCGGCACTGCCCATCAAACTGAGCGAACATACCAGCGCCTCGTTCCAGGTAATCTTTGAGCCGAACGCCGCGCAAAGTTTCAGCGGCAAAATCATGGTCAGCTTCATCCAGCAGAACGGCGAAACCTCGACGGAATCCATCCCAGTGACGGGAACAGGTCAGGTGCCGGCGGCTTCGCAAACGTATATGCTCTCCCCCAGCGCCAGCAGCTTGAGCTTCGGCAACGCCATGGTGGGAAACACCATGTCGCAAACGATGACTCTTACGAATAGCGGAACCGGAAGCGTCACCATCTCCCAGGCCGCCATCTCCGGCACGGGCTTCTCCTTCAGCGGATGCTCCGGTACGGTCACAGTGGCTGCCGGTCAGAGCCTGCCTCTCTCTGTCAATTTTGCGCCCGCCTCGGCAGGCAGCGCGACGGGTAGCCTCAGCATCGTCAGCACCGCCAGCAATTCTCCCGCAACAATTTCTCTCAGCGGCATGGGCGTTGCGCAGACGCTCCAGCTATCCGCGGCACCGTCTTCGCTGAGTTTCGGTAGCATCGCCACGGGCACCAGCGCCACGCAGACGGTCACTCTCACAAACTCGGGCAACACAAGCGTTTCGATTTCCCAGATCACCGAAACCGGCACGGGTTTCGCCGTTGCTGGCCCCTCGCTACCGCTGACTCTTGCCGCAGGTGCATCCACTTCCTTGTCCGTGACGTTTGATCCCGCCACCGCAGCCAGCCTTTCCGGCAGCGTCACCGTCACCAGCACCGCGACCAATTCTCCCGCAAGAATTTCTCTCAGCGGCACCGGCATTCAGCCGCAAATCTCCGTGACTCCTGCGAGCGCCAGCTTTGGCAATGTCATGGTCGGCGCCAGCGGTTCTCAGTCCTTCACCATCAAGAACACCGGCACGGCGACTCTCAGCGTCACTCAGGCCACCCTTGCAGGCACCGGCTTCACCTCGACCGGTCCCACCCTTCCGCTCTCCGTCGCATCGGGAGCCTCTTCTACCTTTTCTCTCGGCTTCACGCCCGCCTCCGCCAGCAGTTTTTCCGGCAGCCTCACCCTCGTAAGTAACGCACCCAGCTCACCGCTCGTCGTTGCCCTTGCTGGCACGGGCGTCGCGCAAACGCTCCAACTCTCCGTAACTCCCGCCTCGCTGAGTTTCGGCAACATCGTAACGGGCACCAGCACCACGCAGACGGTCACTCTCACAAACACAGGAAACGCCAGCGTCTCGATTTCCTATATTACGGAAATCGGCACGGGGTTCACCGTCTCTGCTGCCTCGCTCCCGATCACACTCGCCGTCGGCGCATCCACCTCCTTCACCGCGACCTTTGATCCCGCCACCGTTGGCGCTCTTTCCGGCAGCGTCACCGTTACCAGCACCGCGGCCAACTCCCCCGCAACGATTTCCCTTAGCGGCACCGGAGTTCAGCCACAAATCTCCGTCATTCCTTCCAGCGTCGGCTTCAGCAACGTCACCGTGGGTGCCACCAACACCCAGTCGGTCACCATTCAAAATACCGGTACGGCAAACCTCAGCGTTACCCAAGCAACCCTCGCCGGCACCGGTTTCAGTCAAACTGGCCTTGCTGTGCCGCTCTCTGTCGCTCCTGGCACTTCTTTCGCCTTCACCATCGGCTTCACACCTGCATCTGCCAGCAGCTTCACCGGCACCCTCACGCTCGTGAGTAACACACCAACTTCACCCCTTGTCGTGGCGCTCGCTGGCTCCAGCGTTTCTCCCACTCTCCAAATTACCCCATCGACTACCTCGCTGGGTTTCGGCAGCCTTACCACCGGCACTAGCGCCACGCAGGCTGTCTCTCTGGCAAACACAGGCAACGCCAGCGTTTCCATCTCGCAGCTCACGGAAGCGGGCGCGGGCTTCACTATCTCCGGGCTCACACCCCCGCTCACTCTTGCCGCGGGGCAGTCCACGTCGTTCAACGTCATTTTTGATCCCGCCACCACCGGCAGCCTTTCCGGCAGCGTCACCGTCACCAGCAATGCCACTAACTCTCCGCAAGTAATTTCGCTATCGGGAACAGGCACGGCAGCTACTACCTATTCGGTGGGTTTGACCTGGACACCCAGCTCCTCGTCCTATTCAGGCTTCAATGTTTACCGTGGCACGCAATCCGGCGGGCCGTACTCCAAGGTAAACTCCAGCATGATTTCCACCGCGACCTATTCCGACTCCAGCGTCGCTGCGGGTGACACCTTCTATTACGTTGCGACCGAGGTGAACACCTCGGGAGTGGAAAGCGCCTACTCCACCCAAGTCAGCGCCGTTATTCCTTAGCCCAGCTCTCATCCCAGCTCGCATCCGACGTTGCCTGCCTGTCTTCTCTCCCAAAGACAGGCAGGCAGCATTTCGCCCCATCTCCGCCCGTTCCGCACCACCCCTATTTGCATTCTCTGCTCTCCCCACTTATCCTAATCTTCAACCCGCATGATCATAGCCCTCGCCCAATTCAACCCCACGGTCGGCGATTTCGATGGCAATTCCTCACGCATCCTGACCCTCGCGGCGGAAGCCCAGCGCCGTGGCGCCGATCTCGCTGTCTTCTCCGAACTCTGTGTATGCGGTTATTTTCCCCTCGATCTGCTCGAGCGTCCCGCCTTCATCCAGCGCAATCACGACGCCCTTCACGATCTCGCCCCGCAACTCCCGCTCCCTTCTATCGTCGGCTACGCCGGCCACGTCGAACATCCCAGGGGAGGGAAGTCCATTGCCAACAAGGCCGTGCTCATTTCTGAAGGCCGCGTCGTCTTCGAACAGAACAAAATGCTTCTTCCCACCTATGACGTTTTCGACGAGTCCCGCTACTTCCAGCCCGGCGATAAGCAATACGTCTACGGCCTGGGTCACGAGCAGCTCGGCATCACCGTCTGTGAGGATTTCTGGAACGACAAAACCTTCTGGACCCAACCGCTCTACGCCCGCGACCCCGTTACCGAACTCATCTCTCAGGGCTCCAGCGTCCTCATTAATATTTCCGCTTCGCCCTACACCATCGACAAACGCTTCCTTCGCGTGGATATGCTCCGCTCCATGGCCATCCGCCACCAGCGCCCCGTCATTTACGTCAACCAGATTGGCGGCGACGACTCCTTGATCTTCGATGGCGCCAGCATGGCCCTTACCCCCAGCGGGGAAGTAGCCGCTCAGGCAAAAGCCTTTCAGGAAGACATCGTCCTCTTCGACACCGTCACCGGCAAAGGCGACCTCCACGAGCAGCCTGCCACCGAAATTGCCTACGCCCATCAAGCCCTCGTACTTGGCACCCGCGACTACGTCCGCAAATGCCGCTTCTCCAAGACCATCGTTGGCCTTAGCGGCGGCGTCGATTCCGCCGTCGTCGCCGCCATTGCTGTCGAAGCCTTGGGCGCCTCCAACGTCCTCGGCGTCTCCATGCCTGGTCCGTTCTCCTCGGAAGGCAGCAAGACCGACGCAAAGACTCTCGCTCAGAATCTAGGCATCGAGTTTCTAACGTTACCCATCGCCGATGTCTTCGAATCCTATAAGCACGCGCTCGACCCGGCTTTCGGCAACCGCCCGGAAGACGCCACCGAGGAAAACATCCAGGCACGCATCCGCGGCAATTACTTGATGGCGCTCTCCAATAAGTTCGGCTCCATGGTCCTCAGCACCGGAAATAAATCGGAAAACGCCGTTGGCTACTGCACGCTCTACGGCGACATGGCAGGCGGCCTGGCTGTCATCTCCGATGTGCCCAAGATGATGGTCTACGCCATCGCCAACCATATCAATCGCGAAAGGGAAGTGATCCCCCGCTCAACCCTCGAAAAGCCGCCTTCCGCGGAGTTGCGCCCAGACCAGAAAGACACGGATTCCCTGCCGCCTTATGATGTGCTGGACTCCATCCTGAAGGCCTATATCGAGGAAGTGAAAACGCCGGAAGAGATTGCCGCCGAATTTGGCTATGATTTAAAGCTCGTTCGCGATATCGCCCTGCGCGTGGATCGCAATGAATACAAACGCAAGCAGGCCGCTCCGGGGTTGAAAATCACCTCGCGCGCTTTCGGTTTTGGCCGCCCGTTTCCCATTGCGCAGCGCTTCATTCCATGAACGTGAACTGGAACGCCAATCTGACGAGGACTCGCGTGAAAAAAACTCTCAAACTTGCACTGCTCGCACTTCCCCTGCTCGCCGCGGCCACCGCCATGGCGCAGCAGCCTGTAGCGTCCATCGCCGCCGCGCCGACGCCCCAGAAAAAGGTCGAAGCCTTTCTTCGCTATTATTTCGCCCTGGGACCGGACTTCCAAATCGTCGTCGGCCCGCCTACCGACCTGGGTAATTCCGGGCTTCTCGAACTCCCCGTCGAACTGAAGTCTCCCGAAGGCTCGGACAAGCTGAAAATGTACTTAACTAAGGATGGTCGCTATCTGATGCGTGGGGAACTCACGGATCTCACCACCGATCCTCTCGCCGAGAACATGGCCAAGATCCAGACCGCCAACGCCCCCGTCCTGGGCGACCCCAAAGCCCCTATCACCTTGGTCGAGTATTCCGATTTCGAATGTCCCGTCTGCCGCGGCCTCCACGACACCTTGCGCGGCCTCCTGCCCAATTACCCCCAGGTGAAGGTCATCTTCAAGGACTTTCCCCTCGACGCCATACACCCCTGGACCCGCACCGCCGCCTTGGCCGGACGCTGTGCCTACCAACAGAACCCCAAGGCTTTCTGGAAGATGTACGACCTCATCTTTGACAATCAGGACCTTATCTCCGCCTCAACGGCCTGGGACAAGATGCTGGACTTCGCCACCCGTATTGGCCTCAATACCGACACCTTCAAGTCCTGCATGGCAGGCCCGCAAGCCGCCGCCGAGGTGGATGCCAGCCTCGCCAACGGCCAATTGCTCGAGGTACGCAGCACGCCGACGGTCTTCGTCAACGGCCGCAAAATCTCCACCGCCGACCCCCACGCCATCCAGCAATACATTGACTACGACCTGGCCCAACTCAAAGCCTCCAAAACTCCCCCAAAGCGATAGCCCCGCTGATTTGCGTTCTCAATGTTGTAGGGGCGCAGGACTCCTGCGCCCCTTGTCCGCAAGATCATAGATGTAGCGCAGGGAGAGTCCGCGCCCTTTTCAGCCCGCCGCGTTCTGGCGGGAGCCCTGCGGCGCTTCCCGCCTTTTCTCTTTTCTTTGTAGCGGCCGCCTTCTGAGGCGGGCCGTTCTTGACGAATCGGCAAGGGAAGAGGTGAGCTGATCAACTGTCCGGGAGATCCTTACTAAGCGGGTGGCGGGCGAGGGGGGGCTTAGTTAGAACCACCCCACTTTGTAGTTAACATAATATCTGTTATAGGACGCACTGTCAAGCACTTTCTTTCGCTTTTTCGGTATTTTCTGTGGATATCCGGGCTGTTCTCCGTGTACTTCCCCGGCTGGCGCGGGGGGTGCGCCAGCCGGGCCCACTTCTAGGGCGGAGGGTTTCACTGAGGCTATGGGGTGAGCTTATTGGCGCAAAAAAACAAAACGGCCAATCGAGGCCGCACCCAATCCTGGGTTGCGGCCCCGCCTGCATCAATCATCGCGGTATCTACGGCTGCGTCACGGTGATCGTCCACGTGTCCGTTGTGACGAACGCGGTATAAACGGACGGCTCGTTCGCAGCGGCTTGCATCGCGCTGAGCGTGGCGTCGAGCTTCGAGCTTCCGGCGATTCCGGAGTTCGCCACGCTGTGGCTGTGCGCATCCGCGATCGTCACCGTGAAAGTGTTTGTTGGTGTAGGCATTGGTATCCTCCTTTCTTTGAGGATGAGTCTTGGAAACGGTCAGTCTCTTTCGTACCCGAGGCACGCTCGGTTATCGAGCCAGCTTTGCCGCCACTGCTCCCGCGGCTGCGCCAATCACAAACCACTTTGCCGCGCGTGCAACACGCCGCAGCACCGACCCGCCTTTCGCCGCCTGCAGGGCCGTGTCGCGTTCCTTGCTCAGCGCCTGCGTCTTCGTCTGTTCATCCTTTAGGTTGCCCTGGGCCGCCGCCAATTGGGCCTGGCACTCCTGGCAATCCACGGCGTAGTCGTACAGCGGCTTCAGGTCGGCCGTCGGCAACAGCACATTGGAGTTCGGCGTAGCAACGCCCGCTTTGCCACCCGCCGGCGCTTTTGCGGCGCCCACGCTTCCAGCAGTGCTATCTAGAATCGGCGTGGGCAGCGGCAACACGTCTGGCAGCGCCTTCACAATCTGTTCCGGCTTTTGTACGGTGGCTTTCTTCGCGTTGAACCCTGCCAAAATCTTCGCCAAGTCCTCATTGCGTGCTTTTTGGCGTGCGTCCGCATCCGTCAGCGCCTTCTGCGTCGCTCGCAGCTCCGACTTAAGCTGCGCCTGCTCTCGTTGCGCCCCGCGCCACGCAAAATACACGGTCACGCCGGCCACCAACGCAATCAGCACCGCCGCAGCCTGAATCCAACTCCTTACTGTCATGGCAATCTTTCCCGCTGCATCTGCCGCACGTCCTCAGCGATACCGCCCCATCCGCGCTTGCACTTCCTCGGCATAATCCGGATTCCCGCCGCCGTTCCACGACTGCAATCCGCGCGTAATGTCCCCGCCGGCCGCATCCAGTTTCTGCCTCAGAATCTTGCATCCCACGGCCAGCCCCACCGGCGGATCGCACAACGTCGAAAGGAACAGCGAACCCATGCCTTTCTCCCGCGCCGTTTGTCCCATCACTTGCATCAATCCCCACGACATTCCTCGCGCATACGCTTCCGTCGCGCCCACCTTATTGTTGGTAAAGAGCGGCGCAACATACTTGGCGAAGAACAGCGGTTCGTAGCGCATCGCCCAGGGGTTCCAGTTGGACTCCTGCTCCACTACCGCGCACACCAGTGCCGCATCAAGCCCCTCTCCCTGGGCCGCGCGCCGCGCCAGCTCCATCAGCTTGGCATCCAGTGGCATTACCTGCGCCGTCCGCCGTTCTGCAAATCCACAAAGTTCACCATCGGCATTTCATCCAGCGCAATTCCCTGCCGTTCCGCCATCCGGTATAGTGCGCGGTAAATGCACGGCAAATGATGCAGCGCCAGGTCGCGCAAAAATACACGGTTGATTTCGTCATCGCGCATGCGCCTGTGAATCCATCGGAGAAACACCACGAACTGTGCGCCGATCGACAGCACTCCCAGCAGTACTGCGGAGGAAACGGAAAACATGGCGGGGGATCCCTTCGATTTCAGTCTCGCGTCAAGGCCGATCGCCCATCCGGCCCGAACAGCTATTTGTCATCCCGACCGGAGCGGCCCGAATTTCTCTTTCGCGCCGCATTTTGGCGCGTCGGGCCGCGCAGTGGAGGGATCGCGGCACAATCCCCTGACCTTTAGTGCCTGTCATTTCTAGTTTTCTCTTTGGTCTCTGTGTTCCCTGCGATGGTTCGCCTAACCTCACAAGCATCGCCATCATCACCGGACTCCGCGAAGCGCGGCTTGACCGCGAAGGCTATTTCCGATCCCTACTACATAAACAAACTCGGCAGCCCGCCAAGTGTTCCGCCAAGGCTCGATCCCAGCGAAGTGAAAAACCCGCTGGGCCGCGAAGCATTCGCGCGCACATTCAACAATTGCGACGGAATTCCCAATGTCTTTCCCAAAAGGTTTGTGTCCACTCCGTACAATCCGGACAGCCCTTGCAGCGCCGACATCTGCTGCTGCATCGCCGTATTCGCGAAGTTCACCTGGTTCTGCTGCGCCGTAGTCGCCTCTTGCTGGCCTTTTTGCCGCGCCAGCTCATCCGTCAAGTCCGCGAACCCCGCGGAATTCCCGGTCCGCGCCACGCGGTTATTCGCCGCTTGCTGCAGCGAATCAAACGCGCTGGCCAACGCTCCCTGCGATTGTCCCGTGATGGCCGCCTGCGTCGCGGCGTTATATCCCGGATTGTTCGCAATATTCTGGTATTGCGAGCCCACCTGGCTTCCCAGCGCCTGCTGCTGCCCCAGCAATTGCTGGTTCAGCGCGTTCGTCTGCGCCAGTTGCTGATCCGTCAACTGCTGCGTCTGTCCTTGCGCCCCTCGTCCCATAAGCCCTCCGAACCATCGATCGCAAATCTCTACTTCAATCTCTTGCAGTACGGCGTCCACTCATCGTCCCGCACCCAGCCCAGCCTTTGCAGCCGCCGCCCAAACTTCGCCGCAATTTCCGGCGGCAACCACGCATGCACATCTTCCAGTCCGCGTCCCCAAGCCTCGCGCCGCGTCGCTTCGTGCAGCCCCAACAGCCATCCCCAGCGTTCTTTCGGCGTGCCATATTTTGGATCGAGCAGCAGATACGCCTCCGCCGTCAACCGCAGCAGGGCAGCGCCCGCAATTCCCTTCCCCTCGGCCGCACCCTTTTCCTCGTCGGCCAGCACCAACTTCGTCAGAAACAAGGGATTCCGCAAATCAGGAAATTCGTAAGGGAATCCCTGCGCCGCATGGATCGTCCGCAGCGCCTCCAAATCCCCCTCGCCATATTCCCGTATCCGCAACGTCATCCCTCATCTCATGTAGGGGTCGAGCACTGCTCGACCCCATCTCGGCAACCACTATCCGCTTCTCCACCCCGTCATTCCGAACGGAGTCCGCGAAGTGAGGAATCTCTCTTTTCTTGGGTTTCTCTTCAAGATGCAACAAAACAATGTCATCCCGACCGCAGGCCCGCGCCGTTTGCGGGCCGGAGTGGAGGGATCAAGGCTTGCTCGCTCGCGACTCTCCAGGCCCAGAAGCCCTACAAGATCGTCTGCTTCACAACTCGTGCCCCTGTCGGCGTCCCGAATCCATTTCCCCCGCGCTGTAATCCATTCGCCAGCGCCCCGCTTCCGCTCGAGGGCAGTGGCGTCGGCCCGCTTGCGCCTCCGCCAACCACCGCAACCGGCGGCATCCCAAAACTCACCGGCGCCGATGTCTGCGATCCGATGTACTGCGAATACGCCCGCCAATACAGCGTCTGATTCCCCAATTGCACGTACAAATTTCGTGAAGCCCCAAGGAAATATACCCGTGGCGAAGAAAACGCCGGCGTCACATCCGACTCCGCAAAATAGAACAACCCTGGCCGCGCCGCCCCCGGATCGGTAATCGCCAGGTCGAACCACCCATTCGCCGCCTGCACCTGCACCGAAGCAATCGGCGACGGCGCCGGCGATGGCGTTGCCGGGTCCACACCCGCATTCGTGCTCGTCGCATTTACCGCCGACACAATCTTAGTCAACGTCTCGTACAAATACGGATCGCGATCCTTCAACGGCGCCAGTTGTGCCACAGTCAACATGAAGCTTTATCTCTCCCAACCATCTCAATTCGATGTCTAACGATTGCGCTTCCCGGTCGCCGTTCGCTGGTCGCCGCTTCCTGATATCTGATAACTGATATCTGATAACCATAAGCCCTCACCGCCAAACGCTCTCCTGAGCTCCCCACTAATTCACCCCCCGGACCGGCGCCCAAGGATCCACCCGCAAACTCGGCGTAAACCGTTGCAGCTTAAACCACGCCCCCGCCTGGTTGGTGCTCACCTGAAACGCCACGCGCTCTCCCAACACATTGATCGCCAGCTCCAAATCCTTCAGGCAGGGCGAACTAAGCGGCAAAGGCTGCTGCGCCTGCGTCGCGCCTGAGGAATCCACATAACTCGTCAATCCCAGATTCCCCGCTCCTTCCACGTACATGGTCAAATAGCTGAATAGCTTTCTGTGCGCTCCCAGCCCCAGCGAACTTTCCACTGTCCGCTCCGGGAAATAATGCGTGGTGTAGCAGCTGGCGATCGCCGTGCCATCATCCGAGTACTGCGTATCGCTCAATTGATAAATTTTCCCCGTCGCTCCGCCGCCGCCCACGCCGGGATTCCCGCCGCCGAACGCCGCCACTGCCGTTCCATTTGTCCGCTCGATCAACGCGCAACAATTCGCCGCGATCAGCCACGGTGACCATTTGCGCGCGTTATCCGTCGCCGCTTTTCTGCCGGTATACGTGATGTTGACCGGCGGGCTCGAAGACAACGCGCTCGCCGTATCCAAATCGTGATAGTCCAGCATCAACACTTGATTTGGAGTGGTGGCGCTTCCGAACGGCGCGCCCACGTAAATCCGGCGCTCCTTCGTATCCACCGTCACCCACATTGTCTGCGCGTATTGCCAATTAATCTGGTTCCACGTCGGCTGAATTTCCTGCGAAATCTTTACGGGCTCCCCGCCGGAAAACAGGTACAGCCCCGTGCGGTGCGCAATCACCGCCCAATCCTCGCCAAACCCCACGCCCCGCACCGACGGCGTTCCCACGCGTTGTGAAACTTCCGAGATCGTCCACAACGCCGGCTCGTTTGTTCCGTCGTCCTGCGTCACGTACATCGAATGTTCTTTGACGAAGTACAGCCGTTCGCGCAACTCGAACGCAGCGCGAATGGCCTGCCCATTGTTCTCCGCCACGCTCAGCATCCCGTCGATTCCGTCGTAACTTTCCGGATCCTCCACGCGGCTCGCTCGCACCAGCGAAGCATTCGCGGGCTGCATGGTCGGATAAATCTCGATGCAATCAACGTAGAACCGCCCATTCTGGTTCGGCGTGCCATCTGCGTATACTCGCAGCACCAGATCGCTCGGAATCGTCGTCAGCGGCCCAGTCAATAGCGCGCTGTACTCCACATAGCCCGTTGTCAGTTGCGCCGCGGACAGTTGCAACCCCGTTGTATTGATTCCCCCGCTCGCGCTGTATAGATGCACGTGCAACGTCCCTTGCGTCAGCAAGGAATTGCATGCGCACCGCGCCCGCACCGTGTAACTCGTATTCGCCTGAATCAGCGGCGCGCCCAGCGCATCGTTCACTGCGCCTTGCGTCATCTGCCCTCGCGTGGCCGTCGTTCCATTTCCCACGATCGAATACGCCGCGCCCCATACCACAAAAACCTCTTCGTCCGTTCCGCCCGGCGCGAACGTTCCGTCCGGCGTCCAGCCCAGCGGATAGTGCGGCAGCGCCGGCCCCGTGAACCCGCCGTCGAACCCCAGGTTCATCCAGTTGTCCATCTTGTTGCGCTCGCCCCACCAGAACAGCCGCTCCGAGTAATCAATCACCCCGGCGCAATCGCCAAGTTCGATCAGCCGGAACATGTCATCCACGTTCGTCCCCGCCAGAAGAATCGGGTCCGAGAAATCCACTGCCAGCGATGTCGTCGTGTTGTCGCTGATCACCATGTTTCCGGTAAACAGCGTTCCGCCTCCGCCCACATAGAAAAAGCTGTCCCCGCCCGCTCCCGTGAAGCACAAGATCCGTGCCACTACATTGCTCGGCCCCGTCGGGATATTCGTTACGATGGCGCGCTTCCCGCCGCTCGCCGTCCAGCTTGTCGCCGGTCCCGGTTTCGTTAAATAGCCCTGGCGCGTCTGGAACATCACGCAGACTTGGTGTACGCCGGTGACGATATTCCCCGCCGCGGCCGCCGTGCCTGCGCCGGATGCCGCGAGTCCGCCGGATGCCGCGCTATAAGTGAAGTGCGTCGAATCCGGCACGCTCGCAATCGTAAACGTGCCGTTGTACCCGCTCACGCCCACGCCGGCAATCGCCACAAGCTGTCCCACGGACATGCCGTGCGCTGCGCTAGTCTGAATCGTGACTGTCGCGGAAGCCGATGTTCCCCCGCCCGAATTGACCAGCCCTGCCGCGCCTGCGATGTACGTGAACTGCGTCGAGCTCGGCACGCTCACCACCGCGAACGTTCCGTTGTATCCCGCAACACCAACTCCCGCCACCGTCACGTTCTGTCCCACAGACAGCCCGTGCGCCGCGCTCGTCGTTATCGTTACCAGGTAACCGTTTTGCGAAGCGCCATTCGGGCTCGCCACAATGGCTACCGCCGCCGGCTGCGTCGCTCCTGTCGGGCTGGCCGCGATAGCCACAATCACGTTTTCATCCACCACCGCTGGCCCAGCTCCCGGGCCTCCCTGGCTCACCCGATCGAAATTCGTGTCGTCGTACTGCCGCGGCAAGTCATTTCCGGTCATCCCGTCGCTGATCGCCAGATATTCCCTGCCGAACAACGTCGTCGAATTGGCGTACGAATTAACTGCGAGGCCGCTAGCGATCCCTGTCAGCGTTCCCGCCGTGATCTCTTTATACAAATTCCCCGCGCCATCAAGCGCCAAGCTTCGCAACGTTTCGTTCGGGGTTATGTACGTTTTCACGTAGTTCACCGTCGGGTTCCCCGCCAGCGGCCCAAACAGCGTCTGCAGCCCCGGCCGCGTCATCACGCCGCCGTTGCTGAACAGCACATCCTGGCAGTTCGGCGACACCCCATGCGGCAAATCCGCCGGCGACATATCGCTCACCAGCCCGCCAAAAATCTCAATCGGCGCATCCACTGATCCAATTGTCGACATTTATTTTTCTCTTGGAGATGTAATGAAAGAGCCGTGCCTCGGCGGCGGTAGAATTGTTGTTAGCAGGCAACTTTGCTACCGAGAGGAGGCACGGCATGATCTACGTTGGAGTAGACCTTCATTTGCGATTTTGTTACATGACGGTGCTCGATGCAAGGGGGGTGATTCTGCGTCAAGGACGCGTGCTCAACGACGAAGAGCATTTGCGTTTGTTTTTCACGGAGTTAAAAATCCCTGGTAAGGAAGAACAAGAAATCATCGCGGCGGTGGAGGCCTGCGGATTCTGGTGTGCCTTTGTGGATTGCGTCGAACCGCTGGTCGCGCAGGTGGTGCTGGTGCATCCCGCCAAGGTGAAAGCCATCGCCAGTGCCAAGCTGAAGAACGATCGCGTGGATTCCGCCACCTTGGCGCAACTGCTGCGCGCCAATCTGTTGCCGGAAGCCTGGAAGGCCGACGTCACCACGCGCGATTTGCGAGAATTGCTGCGCATGCGCAGCGCGCTCGGCCAGGACCGCACGCGTTACAAGAACCAGATCCATGCCACGTTGCACATGCATGGCGAGCGCGCCCCGGTGAGCGATTTATTCGGGTGTGCCGGACGCGCCTGGCTCGCAACGGTTTCTCTGCGCGCCGCGGCGCGGCAAGCTCTCGACACCAACCTGCGCATGGTCGAGCAACTGGACTTGGAGGTGCACGCCCTAGATCGGCAGTTGCAGCAGATGGCCAAGCAAGATCCTGATGTCCGCTGCCTGATGAGCATTCCAGGAATCGGAGCATTTACCGCCATGGTCTTGAAGGCCGAGATCGGAGACATCCGGCGGTTCCGCGACAAAAAGAGTTTATACAACTATGCCGGGCTGGTGCCGGTGATTCGCGAGTCCGCGGATCGCAAGCGCAGCGGAGGAATCACCCGCGCCGGTTCTCGCCAGCTACGCTGGGTGATGAGCGAAGCGGCCCTGACCGCGGCGCGCTACTCGCCGGCGGCGCATGCTTGGTTCACACGGCTGGCGCAACGCAAGCATCCGCACGTGGCGCGCACGGCCCTGGCGCGAAAACTATTGGGAGCGGTTTGGGCCCTCTGGACTCACGGCCTTTGTTTCGACGAGCGAATTTTTGCGGCGATGTGAAGGGACTTCCGCCAGCCCGGTGCCGCACTTGGTCCTTCGAGGACGATTTGGAGATCGGGCGGCGGAGGATGTGCATCAACCTTTTGTGCCTCGAGCACGGATAGAAGTGTAGCTGCATCGTTCGCAAAATAACCGCCGCGCTTGACACGGCCCGGCTCTTTCATAGAAGTGCGGCAGATTGCTCGCCCTGAGCCTCATGGGCTGCCGCTTTTATGGTGAAACGTTTCGCAGTGATTTTCTTTTTGTCAATTACAAACCAAACTACGCGTCATCAGGCAAAGTTCCCCACTCTGGGACGCGTCGAATTCCCTAAGCCGCTTCGAGGGGCTCAAAATTCAACGATCATGGTCGAGCGGGGCGCAGTGGTGACGATGTGGGCAAGAAACACCCTCCGAACCCAAAGATCGCCATTGGCTACCGAAACCGAAGAACAAGGCTGATCGGCAAGTTGGAACAGTCAGAAGCGTTCTAGAGAGATAGAGTAAACTGGCCTGTGGGCCCGTTGTAAAACAAATTACAACGTTGGAGAACATCGCGCCCTATGAGCACTAACAACCCTTGAGCCGCCAGCGCCGCTCCCATCGTGCGGGGCGAATTCAAACTCACGATCGGGGTCGTGACTTGAACGGGATAAATGTTACAGGGAACTTTCTCATGGGTTGCAGACAGCATTGAGCCAACGTCAATCACTGGCAGGCCCAATTCCTTTGCGGCTTGCTCGTCTATACAAGTGCTCGACGCTCCCGTATCAATCAACGCCCACCCTGTCTTGGGTGCAGGAACGACCTTGCCTTGGCCAAGTAACGCTTTGCCCGCATTTTCCTCAATCGTTACTGTGACTTGCAACACAGGGCCACGCATTTGCAGCGCAATTGCGGGTGGTATCTCGACTGTCTTGCCGTCGAGCGCCTTACCTTGTGCTGTTATCTGGCAGTGTAGAATTGGCATTGAGGATCCCCAGTGTTAGAGCGGGCGCGGAGAATTCAATCTGCGCCTCAGAAGGTCTCCTAATGAGAACGTTGTTCAAACCGTGCTGCGTCACCGCGCCCTGCAACGCCTCTTCCATCGTATCAAACGCACCAGTGACTTGCTCTCCGCTGATGACGAGGATTTTCCCCCCGTATTCCTTAATCAACTCATCCTTATGAGAATCCATATACTTACGTTCTTTTTCCAAAGGCGACATAAGCTTCACCTCTTTTGAGCCCTTTTGTCCCCCGCCGATGGTTCTCCTGGGTACATTTCTCATTCTACCATTTTGAGGCATCAACAGGTGTTTGACCGCACATTTTGTTCTCGACATGCTAAAGCCCCAACAGCCGATATCTGATATCCTGTATCAGCTTCTCAGGCGTGCCCATGCACGTTGGTTTCTTCGGGCGGCGAACAATCGCCGCCCTTCCTATTTCCCGCTTCCCTTCTCTCTCATCTTCCCCAAATCAAACGGCTTCTCCGCCTCTCTCGCCGGCGCCAATCCATACTCCGCCGCCTTCTCCCGATCCAGGATCGCCCGGCATGACCGGCACACCGCCACTCCCGGCTTGATCTTTTCTCCGCAAGCCGGGCATTCCGCCAACGGCTTCGGGTCATACAGCCAGGGCTTATCCAACTTTAGTTCCCGTGCCGCACGCCGCTCCAGGTCCGTGATGAACATCGGATTGTGCGAGCGTTCCCATTCCAAATCCGCCGCCTCCACCAATCGCGTATGAAACGCATCCAGCTTCCTGTGCGCCTCCACCAGCTCCGCCTCGGTCGGCGTCGGCCCAGCCGCCACAAACACTCCGTGAAAGCTTCCCTCCCCCGAATCCCCGTTCAGTTCCCGCACCAGATCGTCCGCCACTTCCCGGGCGCTGATCGGGAATTCCATCGTGCGCTTGTCGCCCAGGTCCATGATTCCCTTGAACGCACGGACCGGCGTAATCGCGAAGGCTTCCCCCGGCTCTGGCGTGCGGATCTCCAGCGAGCCAAAATAAGTGCGCTGCCGCGGCGGCCACTTTTGCGTAGAGATGTTCACCAACGCCACAACGTCATTCTGCGTGTTCATGTTTCCCTCAAATTGCCTTTTGGAATGGCACTGCCTGGAATGAAATCGGACCTGCTTTTACTGCATGCGATACTGGATAGTCACATTCGCGTCAGCCGGTGAAGTCGTGCAACCTGCCGCTGCTGTCTGCACGCTCAACGTCAGCGTCGCCCCCGCCGCGTAGTTCTGCGCGATGCTCCCGGAATCATTCGCTGCCGCCGAAATCGTCACATTCACGGGGTTCGTGCCGTCCGTCAGCCGCACCACCGCGTTCGTCGTGCACCCCGAGGGCGCCGTCTTTGCCTGAACCTGCACCCGGGTCACCGTTATCGCCTTGTCCGGCGTCCAAGTCGATCCCGTCCACGTCGCTGTCAACGCTCCGGGGAGAAAAATGTTTTGTTCTCCCCTAGGTAATGCTGTCAGAGCCTCGCTGCCCACTCTCAGCTTATAGGTGGACACGCCCCCCGAGGACAACAGCGTCGAGCCCGCTTCATTCTGGTAAGGTGTGTTGGAAGTACAGGTCGCGCTGTAGCTATCAATCTGCGTGCCACCGGGCGAACTGATGCTTGGCGTGTTGCAGTTGGCCGCGTTATTGTAAATCCTTCCACTATCGCGATACACGTTTACGCCCACCGCGCCATTCGGGAAACTCGCCGGTGCAGTGATCGTCACCGTTTGGCTGCCGGTCGTCGTCGTCGCCGCGATTCCTGGTCCGATCAACGTCTCATTGCCGTCCGCATCCAGTGCTGACAGGTAGTACGTATGCGCGCCAACGGGCACGGAACCGCCTGAACTGACCACTGCGCTCGCGGGAGCCGCCGGTGTACTCATCTGATAGGCGATGTGCGAAGTGCTTTGCAACCTCTGGTTCCAGTTCAGATAGTCGTCAATGGCGGCGGCCGGCGTGCGAATCTGTCCGTAATTCGTGCCCATAATGTTGCAGCCGCTATTCGGAGTCGTTACCACCAGCCCATTTAAGCTGGCGCTGGAAGTTTCAAAGAGTGGCTGTGAGCCCGTGGCGCAAGCTGCATTGAAGATTCGCAGGCTCGTCGTGGACGATTGGATGTTCGTCAAATCAATCAGCGGTGTGGACAATCCACCTAACGTGTCGGCGTAGCTGACGTTGTACATGTCCGTGTTGTATATGCCGTAATAGGTGTTCACTCGCAGCAGCGGCACATAACTGCTCTCCGCAAGCAGTTCGTTAAATGTCCAGTGTGAGAAGGCCGCTGGATAGGTTCCGCAGGTGTCTACCAGCATCCCGCCATATACGTTCGTATAGGTCGTGTACCCGATTCCGGGAAGTGAAGTCACCGCTTGCCCGGTGCCGCAGTTCCCGCTGAACAAGGCTGCGGTTGGGCTGCTGAAGTTCACGACGCTCGATTCCCACCCACCACGCAGCCAAAAGAATCCGAAGCCGGACTTTTGCACGTAAGCGTTCGACGCGCCGGCGGCAATCAGTATCACGTCCGTAAAATTGAAATCCGTAGGACCGTAGCCGCCCGTGTCCTGGTCTCCATACAGGCAGACTTGGTAGGCTTGGTAGCACGTCACCTTGAATCCTGTCATCGTGTCGTCGTGGCTGCCCTCACTGTTCTCGTAAATCATCGGGTAGGCGAGCCCCGTCATCACCGTAACAGAGTTGCCGGCATACGCCGAGCCACCTTGTGATGTTCCTCCGGCACTCCCAGTGAAAATGTTGCCTTGCCCCAGAATGAGGGGCGCGGACAGCCAAATCGTATTGTTAAGAATAACCTGGGTTCCGCCGGGACAGGTGGCTCCGTGGCCATCCGACATGGAATTGCTGCTCAGCGAAAGCGTCGATGATATTGGCGAGTAACTGTACGACACGTTTCCATAAGTCGGAACGTACAGGATGGGAGCCCCCGTGTTTGCCGTTAGCGAAGCACAGGCCGCCTTGATGACTGGCGTGTTGTCGTGCTTCACAACAACCCCCGACACGGCGTTCGCCGAGGACGCTGCCAGCGTCAATGACGTTGTGCCGCCACCACTCGAAATCGTGGTGGAAAGCCATTGATTCGAGGTTGCGGTAGGAGCGGTGGCCGATGCGTCACCGTTGTCGATACTGGCTGGGGTCATCGTGTAACCCTGGTCCACGAAGTAACTGTCCTGCCCAATGGCCACCCCTGCCAGTGCATAGTTCCCCGCATTCGTCGGCAAGGAACAGGAAGCCCCCGTGCAGCGATAAATCAGGTGCTTCAACACCGTGAAATTCGTTGGCGCTGCCCACTTCACCGCCACTTTACCCACCACTCGCGCGTTGCCGTGTGTCACTGTGCCGCTTAGATCGGGCGCGCCATACTGGTTGTACGTAAACGTGCTGCCGGAAGCCGAAGTCAGCGTGAATGCGCCCTCAAAACTCGTATCGCCCGTTGTGCCACCCTGAATCTCAATCTGTGATCCGTTAACAAAATTGTGCGCCGCGCTCGTCGTACACGTCACCACTCCGGAAGCGCGCGAACACGCCGTTAATGTATTCGTCTGAATTCCCAGCGTCGCCACCGCATTCGCCACGCTGCCCGCGGCGCTGCACGCCGTTCGTCCATCTTCAAAATCTTCATCCACCACGCAGTAGTAATAAGTCGTGGAACCCGTCGCGCCGAGCGGCGCGGCGGTCACGCTGGAAGGCGTCGCAATCGTCGGCGTCGGCCCGGCGCCAAGGATCAGGATGCCCTGGCCATTCACAAAATCCAGCGCGCTCGCCAGCGTCAGGCTCGTCGATGACGCCGACATGCTCCCCGTCGTTCCCGTGTTGTAATACGTTGCGCTGCTGTACCACCCAAAGCGCGACAGGTCATACCACGGGTTCGGTCCCTTGGTATGAAAGTCCGCATCAATGTTTTGTGGCGCGGTGAACGTGTTGGGCGTATTCGTTTGTGCGCCGCTGCCGCTCGCTATCGGCCCCACTTCCACGCCGGTTTCATCTTTGTAATACAGCCGCTTGTCCAACGTCTTGGTGTACAAATTCACGGTGCCCGCGCTCGGCGTCCCTGGCGGTGTGCTTTGATTGGTCAGGTTCAGCGTGCCGCTCGCCATATTCCCCACCACCGTCGTGCTGCCATTCACCGTCAAGTTGCCGGTAAGGCTCAATGTAAACGCACTGATTCCACCCGTCGAAGAAATGCTGTTGAAAGTTGGGGTGGAAGGATCGCTCGGCAGGATCACGTTCGGCAATTGTTTGGTGGTAATCCCCGGCCCGGAGATATCAATCTCGTACTTCCCCGGAGCCGCATAAAATGTGTAGTTCCCCATCCCATCCGTGGTCGTGGGATTCGCCATCGCCTGCGTCAGCAGCGGGTCAGCGTAAATATTCGCCAGCGGCGTGCATGGCGACCCGCTCGCCGGCATCGTACACACCGTCACCGTGGCCCCGGCCAGCGGCACCCCCCGCGAGTTAAACACAATGTCGTCTTTGCGCGAACCCTGCCCCTGTGCCGGCCCCACCACCCCCGGCAACAGCTGCAGCGCCACCGCCAAGATCCCCAGCAAAATCCCCATACGCATTTTCGATCCTATCATTGCCGTCCCTTGTGTTTCATTTTAACTTTCCGTCAAACGGGCGAATCTTGATTTCCCTTTTTTC
This sequence comes from Candidatus Acidiferrales bacterium, assembly GCA_963702915.1. GTDB lineage: Bacteria > Acidobacteriota > Terriglobia > Acidiferrales > UBA7541 > Acidiferrum. The sequence goes on along the minus strand of OY969770.1, from coordinate 1,010,773 downwards.
ATGCTAAACTCCGGCTTTACCTATGAATGAACTCCAGCCAATCGAAATCGTAGTAGCTCTACAAAAGCGCGATCTTTTCAGAAGTGGCCTTCTGGTGTTTCGTGAAAACTATAAATGGCAGTTTCGTCTCGCGTTTGGACTTTCTGTCCTGGTGTCCATCTTTTTTTTGGCCATGCGCGTAGCGGCACCGGCAGATGAAAGGTGGCACTTCTATAGTTTTGACATGGTTTTCCTTTTACCGATTCTGGTGTACGGCTTCCCCTTGTTTATTCTCAGTACGGTCGCGCGCTCGCTGTGGAGGAATCAGCCTCGCCTCAAAGAACCGACTACTTACCTGTTTACTCTTGCAGGCATCCACGTACAATCCTTCGCTGGCTCTTCCGATCTCAATTGGAGCCTTTACCTGAAGGCTCGTGAAACGCGGGATTACTTCCTTTTGTATACTAGTCCGAAATTCGCCCATGCTCTTCCAAAGCGCTGCTTCGCTTCCGAAGCGGATCTCGTTGGATTTCGCGAACTCATTCGGTCTGCCATCGCCGGTCCGGTCGTTATGCAATCCTAAGCCTCTACAATAGCTTCCGCGCCGTGATGCTCAGCTGCACGATGTCCCCGGTAATTCCCCCCGGATACGCTCCCGCACTCACCTCTGTTGTGCCTCCCCCGACGAAACACTTGAGCTTCCAGTTGTTCATTGCAGTTCCCTGCACCGGAATGTAGTAGTAGCTGGCGTTCCCGTTCTGGCTCCCGGCAAACACCTGTAAAATCGTATCCGACGGCAGTTTGTCCGCCACCGTCGTGAAATCCAGCGTGTCCCCACCGGTGCTGTAGTTCCCCGAAAAACTCAGTGTCACCACCGCATACACAAAATTGCTCGCGCTCGAGTCCACATTCTGTGGACCCAACGTAATCGTAATCGCCATTTTGTTCCCCTCTCCTATTTCTCTAACCCAGTCACAACTCGCCTTCCAATCCTTGCCCAGCCATCCCTGCTCATGGATTTGGGTTCCTGATATCTGATAACTGATATCTGATATCGTTTCCGAACGCCCTCAACCACCCCCGCGCCGAAACCGCCTTACTGAAAACTGAAAACTAACAACTGAAAACCGCCTCAAAACGGCGTATACCCGCTCCGCGCCGAAAACGGCCGCCGCCTCCGCCCGCTCTGCTGTTCTCTCCGCACCGCCGCCACGATCAAGTCCTCGATCGCGTCGCTCGCCGCATCGTCCCACTTTTCCGCCAGGGGGCTGCCCCTCGCCCATCCCGCTAGCGCCGCCGTCCCATACGCCAGGGCTTCCTGCGCGTTGCGCACCAGCACCGGCGAAGTCGCATCCGTGAAATCCGGGTACGCCTTCAAATATCGCAGCCGGATCTGCGTGTCCTGCGTCGCTCCCAGGAACCACAACCCATCCGCGCGCCATTCCCACACGCTAAGCGTCACGTCCTGCACACGAGACGGCAGCCCGCCATGCCTCGTCAAGTCCACCATCTCGTCAAATTCCTGCGTCGAAAGATTCGGCCGCTCCCACAATTTCAGCGGCACCAGCAGGTCCGTTGGCAACTGGTTCGGCGGCGCGCTCGCATCGCTCAGCGACACCTGCAGTGACGCATCCTGCTCCGTCACCGCCGTCACCACGAGCAACACATCGTCCTGGATAAATCCCTCGCCCCCCGCGTTCCCAATCGCCCGTTGCACTTTGCGATAAGCCGAATTCAGATACGGAATCAGCAGCGTATCCGTGAACAAATTCCCCTGCGCATCATTCAGCAACGACCGCACCAGCGAGGTAATTTGCCCCGCTGTGTTATACGCACTCGATCCCACCACTGGCATAGTTTTCTTCCTCTACTAACGTCACGCAAAAAAACTCGAGGGTCTCCGTGTGGCACAGTCACTCTTGACTGTGTTCTTGGGGTTCCCATCTCACGCCATCACCGCTGTACTTGAGGGTGCCCCATCCTTCGCGGTTTTGGCGAAGGGTGGGCTCTTACGCTCTAGCGCCGCGGACCTTCTTCTCTTCTCTGTGAACTCCGCGCCCTCTGTGGCCTCTGTGTAAGCTTTTCTTTTCCCCTTCTCCGAAACTGAAAACTTACAACTGTTTACTCTCTTCTTCCCCCGGCAACGGCGACTTCTGCAAATACGCCGCCACGCCAATCACCGCATTAATCAGCGCCGCAGCCGTCCCAATCTTCACCGTCGCGCCCATGCCCGCTTGCAGATTGAAATGCCCCGGATCAATTCCCACCGCGGCCAGCCCCGTCATCACTCCGCCCGCAGCCCCGCTAATCCCCGCCGCCGCCAGCCCCATCAGCCAGATCCGCAGGTGTGATCTTTTTCCACTCATAATCAGGAATTACTTTCTCGGCGACGGTTGCCCCAGGCACGGAGTTTGTGCCTGGGTCTTGGGTTCCTCTTATCTCTGCGAACTCTGTGTCCTCTGCGATCTCTGCGTAAGTCTTCTCTTGCTTCCTGATCGCTAATATCCGTCAGCCATCTTCTCCAGCCCCAAATCCTCAACCCACCGTCACAAACGGCGCCCCATGCCACGCCGGCGCCGCATCATCCATCACGGCGTACGCCCACTCTTCATACTCCCGCTCTTGCCGCGCTTCTCTCTCGTACAGCAACCCGCGCTGCTTGGCCCTTGGGAATCGCCGCGCCCATTCAATCGCCCGCGCCACGTGCTCCACAATCGTCGGCGTCAACTGCACAAACTCGCCTTTCGGCCCCTCCAACGTAAAACAATGCTCGTATTCGCCCCGTTCCGGATAAGGTCCCAGCGCCGCCACCTTGATTCCATTCGCCCTTTCCACCGTCTTCGCGTACCACTCTCGCGGCGATCCGTACGTTTCCGGAGCCACCCACCGCTCCACATGCCACCGGTTCACTTGCGGATATTTCGGCTCCATCCGCAGCTCCACCACTTCGCGCACCAAATCCCCGTGCGCGTCGCGGTCCTCAAACTTCCCGCCAATCCACGCCAACCGGTTCCATCCCCAAATCACGCGATAGTTCGCCTCGCCAAACCGGTTCCGTCCCCCTGCCATCTCCAACTGCCGCGCCACAGCCTCCGGCGTCTCATGTCTCTCTCGAATTACCTGGATCTTGCCCCACAATTTCCGAGGATTGTCATTCCGAGCGGAGTCCCGGCGTACTTTGCCGGGACGTAGCCGAGGAATCGCGGCAAGACCATTCGGTCCAGCCACGATCCCTCGACCCGCTTCTCTCGCTCCGGATAACACGCCCTACTCCTAGTAACCGCTTGGCCGCGCCAGCGTATCCACATATGCCCCGCTGCGTGGGCTGTCCGACCAAAGTTGAAATGCCGTATCAAAATAAAAGATATAAGACGCCGCCAATCCGCCGCTCGCCCCGTAAATCGGAAACACCGTGTTGCCATTGACCTCGTAAAAATCAATGTCCTTCAACACAGCGCGGCCCCAGTGCGCCAGGTCCAGAAAGTCCACGCGCGTCTGGTCCGCATTTACGCTGGACTTGATCGGAATCCCGCTCATCGTCTTTCTGCCGGTGAACAGCAGGTCCAGATCATTCGCGTTTCCGCCGCCGCCTTCCTTGATGATCGAGCTCACCGTGATGCCCAGATTTTCCCAGGCATGCTCCTGCTCGACCGCCATATACGCGATCAGCTTGCTCAGATGGTTGATCCCCAACGATTTCCGCACCTTGTTGATCGCTAGGCGCACATTCGCCGGCGTCAGCGCGGCATTCCCCGCGTTCACGCGCGGCGTCTGCAATTGCACGGGATAGGTCGCGCGGTTCAAGTTGAGCCACGTTCCGGTCGTCGCGTTGTTCTGGTGATATTTGATCCCATACAACGAAACCGGCTGCGCCCCGCTCAACCCGTCGTGTACGATCACATCCGTCGCCACCGTCCCTGTTGGAACGTTGTCCACGGTGATTTGCTGTGTGGTGATCGGGTCCGCCGTCACCACGCTCGTCGTCACGCTCGCCGCGATATTCCGGTTGGTCGTCAGCGTGGTGTCGTAAATCTGTATCGTCTGTCCGGGATACACCAGCGCCGCCCCGTAGGGCACCGTCATCGTGAACGTGGTCCCGGACACGTTATTGATCGTTCCCAGTACGCCGTTCCCCGCCGTCTGTATCAGTTTGTCCAGGAAGGCGCGGAACTGTTTCATCCCGTTGGCCACTTCGCGCTTCGCCGCATTCTCGATCGCGCGTTCCCGCCCGGTTGTCGCGTATTCCACCAGCTTCGTGATTTCAATCGCGAAGCGGAAGAAAATTGGCGACACCTGGGCGATGTCATACTGCGTTCCCGATCCGCGCCCCAGGTCTCCGCCGTCCGCGTTGTACGACCCGGCCTTCCCACCGGGATTCACCTGCAATGGAAGACGCAAGTTTCGTGAAGAAATCTTCTCCACGTCCCCGCGCTGTTGAATCATCGTCAAAAGAATGTCGTCGCGCTCATAGAGCAAAGGTACCTTGTCGCGCACCTTCTCGAGCTGCAACGCGATGACATTCGCGTTTTGCTGTGCTGGCATTGTTGTTTCTCCTTAGATGTGCCGCCCCGCTTCAGAAGGGCAAGCAGGCGTCTTGCGAGAAGGCGCCAAAACTTTTGCTTTAAGCATGCAGGCCTGCGCTCATTGGCAGGTATGTTATATTGACTGCATGAGAACTATACTCACGAGTGCAACGCTTCTGCTCCTCGCCCTGGCGGCATTGTTCGCGGCCAACCTGCCAGGTGAACCCCCTCAGACGCCCGCGACGGGAGGAGCAGAAAGGGACCCGCAGGACCAGGCGAAGCCATCCGCAAAGGCCTCTCCGAGTGCCAGCACACGCAAGATTCCATGTAAGACGCCGGAGAACGCCGCGATGTGCTACTGGACCCACGGCCGGCTCTCGTTCTGGGGCACGTATGCTCCTTGGCGCATTTGGAAGGTTGGGACCCAGCGTCTCCTTAGGGTATGCAATGGCCCTTCGCATTTTCCGCCCCAGAACAACGACGATTGCACTAACCCGGAATTCCCCACGAACCTAAACGGAATTTACGGCGACCCTCGGCGCTGGAAGCAATATCCGGAGATGCCGTTTCCCAGGGAAACGGAGTTCTTCCCGCCCGATGTTTTTGCCGACTTTGAAATTTGTCCGCTTGAACCTGAAAAGAAGGGGAAGATGCAAGCTGCCTGAATTGAGTCCGCCAGGAAGATTTTTGTGGATAAGTAACCAAGGCCAACCTGCTGGACCCGCTCCTATCTTCTTTTTCTCGTTTTCTGCTCCTCTTCGTGTCTGCCGGGAAGGTACGTGTCCACCCAAGCAGTATGCGATTTGACGTCCCCGAGAAAGGAGTTGTCATTGGGACCGGACTGCGTGCTAAGCGTTAGGCCCTCCGATGTGCCCTTTGGGAATTTCCAGTTGGACCGATTCGGCGTCGGATGCAGACGAAAATTAGTCGCGCCGTTGGTTGGGTCATGGCCGGGTGCCCCAGGTACCGGTTTTGTACCTGGGTCTTGTGTTCCGCTGTAGCACAGTCACTCCTGTTTACCCTGAGGAACGAAGGGACTGAGCTCTTGGGTTTCTCTTCTCTGTGAACTCTGTGTTCTCTGCGAACTCTGCGTTAGTTCCTCACTACAAATCCAAAATTTGTTCGTCACTCAACTTCCCGTAATCGACTCGCCCGCGACTCGCTGTTCGTCCAGGCGCCCGCGTTTCCTGCTTTTCACTCCGTCCCGCACTCTGCCCGTTCTTCCAAGTCTGAGGCGCAGGCTTCACAGCGGTTTCTCTTCCCGCTCTCGATTCACCAGCCCCCGCTTCCGCCCCCCGGCTCTTCCCTCTAGCCCCCAAAGTCGCCGTAGTCCAACTCCCCACCACCCGCCTCACCGCGCCTGGCACCAATTGCTGTGCTCGCGCATCAATCACCCGCACCACCTGCGCCCGCGAAGCATCGTCAAACCGTCGCGCCCCCAAAATCCGCGCCACCTGTTCGCCCAACTGCGCATCACTCTTCAACGCCGCTTCCACTTCCTCGCGCACCGCCGCGCCCAATCTCTCTGGCAAAGGTGTTCCCTGCCCAGCCCCATCCCGCCCTGCGCGATCCAGACTCTTCAAATTCGGCAGCGCGCTCTCGATCGCCCGCGCGATCGCTCCCCCCACGCTCTTTTCCAACTCCGCATTCGCCGCCTTCTCAAACCCAACATAACGATTGGCGACCTCAGGTGGCACAGACACTCCTGTCTGTGCTCTCGGGGTTCCTTCTCGCAGTTCGTCTCTAGCTCCCGCGCTCTGTCCGATGTCCTGTGACCGGCTGTCATCCCGAGCGGAGGTCTGCGCATTTCGCAGACCGGAGTCGAGGGACCCCGGCTTGTTCCCCGCGTCTTGCCTCTCTGCACTGTTCGTAGCCGACTTCCCGCGACCCTCCAGTAACCGCACTCCCGCCGCCACCATCTCCCGAAAAGCCGCCGGGTCCTGCTCCATCAATCTCTGCGCCAATTGCACCCGCGCCGCGCTCAACTCCTCCGCCGGCCGTCCCGCGGCCCCGAAATACGCCGCGTCAAACTCCTCCAACTGCCGCGCTCGTTCCAGCGCCGTTTTCGCCTCATTCACTCCACCCGGATAAATCTCCTTCAGCGTCCGAGCCTCCGCTGGCGTCCCAATCGCCTCCCGATAAGCCGCCGCCTCCTGCCTCGCTTGCACCGCGCCTTCCCACAACTCCTTCGCCTCATCCCCATGCCATGGATCCAGCATCCGCTCCGCCAGCCACCGCGGCGGCTCCCGTGGCACAGACACTCTTGTCTGTGCTCCTGGGGTTCCTTCTTTAGACTCATCCTTCCCTTCTGTACCCGACTTGTTGATCCGGACATCTTGCCGGTCCTGAGCTTCCGCGCCCCGCTCAGCGCTCGTCCCGGCATCCTCTAGGATTTGCTCCTCCGTCAGCCCCGCGCCGGGTGCCGCTTCCGGCTCCATCTCCAATATCTGCTCATCCGTCATCGCAAACACTTCCCGCCCCGCGCCTGGCAATGCACCTTGTGTCCCAACTGTTTCCATTCCCATCTCCACACACTGTTCACAACACGTAGGGGCGCAGCATTGCTGCGCCCCATCTAGCAAGACCCAAACCTGCGAGCCGTTAATCTCTCTTCGTTTTTCCTACCCGTGTTTCACTCCGCCAGCCTGCATCGCCCGCAAATGCGCCTCCGCGTGCGCCCGCACATTCGCGAACCCCACCGGATTCGTCATCTTCGCCGACTGCCCCGCCTCCGAATTCGCCCACCGTTTGCACTCCTCAAACTCCACCGCATGCTCATCCATCAGCAAATCCACCGCCACCGAAGGCAGCACTACAATTCCACCGCCCGTCGGATTGTCATCCCGAGCGGAGGTCTGCGTCTTCGGCAGACCGGAGTCGAGGGATCCCGGCTGGAACTCTGATTCTTGAACACCACCCGAGCGCTGCTGAACCACAATCGGCGCGCTCCCCAACAGCACCTGTATCTCCCGCAACTGCTTGTTCCTCGAGTCCTCCCCCGGTATCACCAGCTCCGTCAATCCCAGCACATTCTTGATGTACCCAAGATTCGCCGGATCCGACAGCGCCTCCTGAATCAGCGGATCCTTCAGCCCAAACAATTGCTGCAACACGCCTCTCTGCTGCGACTTCAGCCGCGGAAACGTCTCATCCGCCTCCGGGTGCACGCAAATATTCCCCTTCAAATCCCCTACGCGAATCATTCGCGCATCCAGCGTCCCATCCGGCCCGAGCAGCGGCACATCCACATCCTCCGGCCGGTTCTTCCGGAAGCAATCCACGCCCAGCAGCATCACTTCGCCATAGAACTGTTTCAACCGCCGCCACACCAAACCCAATCGCCCCATCGCCTGGTCGCGCGCCATCGCGTACCCACTTGCCGTCTTCACATCCTCCATGTTTCCGCCAAACACTGCGGGAAACAGTCCCGTCAAAAACTGCGACACCGGCCCAATCAAATCCTGTTGGTGACGAATCATGTCCGGAGGCACCTGTGCCGGCGCCGGCTGAAAAAATCCCGCCGCCAACGGCTGCCCTGGCCGCGCTCGCGCCGGAAAATGGGCCGCTGGTTCTGCCACCTGATTCGCCAGTGCATCAAAGTCCAATACCTGCGGGTCCGCATAAATCGGCGGTATGCCGTACTCATACGTCTCCGCCTGCATATTGCTCAATGTGTTGTAGCGTTCCTGCACCTGCACCAGCGAATCGCCCACGCTTGGACGGTTCTGCCCGTCCCCCGGCAGCGCATGCAGCACCCGCCAATGATCGTCCATGCTCTCGTTCCGCGCCTCGCAGTACACATCGCCCGCAAATCCCACGTAGCAACCTTCCGAGAATAGCGCCAGCAACTCGTTGCGCACGTCTTCATTCTCGATCCCGTAAAACGCCCAAGGCCGCAGCCACGTCCGGTCAAACGTAATCAAGTTCATCAGCGCGTCGCCAGGATGAATCGAAGGCAGCCCCTGCTCCACGCTCAGCCGCGACACGCGCGCATACACATCTTCTGGCCCTTGCGATGGCGCCGACTCGATCTTTCCCGCTGCCAGCGGATACGCCGCCTTCAACTTCGCCCGGTGCACTTCCGCCTGCCACTGCAGGTACGGATACTCGTGCATCTCGTTCGCCCACACTGGCGTATTCAACTCGAGCCCGCCCGCAATCGAAATCACTTCCTGCCCATTCGCCACTCGCCGCGTCTCCACCACGCGCGGCACCGTCACCCGTTCCGCCCTCCGCAAATCCTTCTCCCCCAACTCCGCCCCGCACCCCGGGCACGTGTAGCTCACCCCTTCAGGGGTGAGGCTTTCCCCACCCGCATCACTAACCGCCCCATCACCTTCGCCCAATCCATAACTGTCATCCCGAGCGGAGGTCTGCGCCTTTTGCAGACCGGAGTCGAGGGATCGGGGCAAGTCCTCAGCGTCTTGAGCAGTCTCCTGATCGCCGGTCGCTGATCGCTGGTCACCGCCTTCCGCTTCCTGATCGCTGATATCTGATATCTGATATCCGGCCTGTCCTCCACGATCGCCCCCAACAACGGTCTCTTTCCCGCAGCTCGGACAAACCCACACATCCTCTCCAAGCGGTATCTCCACCGCCTCCAATATCTCCTCTTCCCGAAACCCAAACCGCTGCCCGTCCTTCACGTACCGCACATACGCGCCCAACTTCCCATCCGTCCACAAAAAATACCCAATCGAAGTCAGCAAATGCTCCACATGAATATTCCGCTCGACCAACTCCGCCACGTCGCTAGCCGCCCGCGCCGCCGCAATATCCACCAACGATTGCGCGGATTGCGGATAGAACCGCACGCTCGGGACATCCTGCGAGAGCACCGCCACGAACGACAACCCAAATCCCTGATAAAAATTCGTCACAAACTGGTACCGCGGCATCTCTTCCAGCGCACGATCGTCGTTGAATTTCTGCTCAAACGGCAAATGCCAGTTCATGTCATTTGGATTCCACCAGGCATACTGCAACCCTTGCCAGAACAGCCGCGCCTGCCGGATCCGCCGGATCTCGTGCATCCGCGCCGTCACTCCCTCCACGCGGTATTGCCGCACCAATTCCCGCAGCGCATTCACCAACTCCGGCCGCTCCTCCTCCAACATCTCAAAGTTCGGCCCCAAATCCGCAGCCCTGTAGCTCACCCCTTCAGGGGTGAGGCCTTTCACCGAAGTGTCCGAAACGTTTCCGGCTGCCCCCGCATTACCATCCGCCGGCGCCGTCATCCCCGCTTCCCAATCTGTAATCGCGTTGTCCATGCCGTCTCTCATAATTTCTTCTCTGGGTTCTATCTGTCCTCTGCAACCTCTGTGTTCCAATCTCTGTGGTAAGCCTTTCTCTACTGGTTGCCCCAGGCACGGAGTCTGTGCCTGGGTCTTGGGTTTCTATTCCTATGACACAGTCACTCTTGCTCGCCCTGATCTGCGAAGGGTCTGTGCTCTTGGGTTTCTCTTGCCTTTGTTCTTGGGTTTCTCTTGCCTTTGTTCTTGGGTTTCTCTTGCCTTTGTTCTTGGGTTTCTCTTGCCTTTGTTCTTGGGTTTCTCTTGCCTTTGTTCTTGGGTTTCTCTTCTCTGCGAACTCTGCGTCCCTGTGTCCTCTGCGTTAATTCTTAATCTTGGTTCCTGGAATTACCGGCGCCCTCACCCCTTCATCGCCTCCAACTCATTCTTCCTCTGCACCTGCTGCCAAGATCTCTTCCTCAGCCGAGGCAATTCCACCGGCTTCACCACTTCCGCAAATTCCACCGGCGGAAATCCCGCCGTCCCAAGCAGCGAATTCAGCAGCGCCCGGTTCTCTCCCCGCAGCCGCGCCACTTCCTCCTCCAGCATCCCCACATACCGCGTCTTAAAGAGGTCTCGGAATGCGTTGTAAATCGTATTCATGTCAGCTAAAGTGTCAGACAAAGCATCTTACAAATGTCTGATATCCTGTTATACTCTTCCTGGAGGCGACCAAACATGCCAGCGCGTGCCAACCGCCGCAAGATTTCCACCACGGTAGCCCCCGAGACCGACGCCTATCTCAAATCCCTCGTCCGTCGCGGTAAGGCCGCCAATCTAGCCCAAGCCGTCGATCGCGCCGTGGCCGTAGCCCGCCGTGCCGAATCACGCCGCCGCCTGGAAGCCGCCACCGCCGCCTACTACGAATCTCTGTCGCCGGAGGACATTGCGGAAGAGAACAAACTAGAAATGGCACTAGCCCACGCCTGTTCCCTGGTAGATTTCGATGGCGAATGACCTACGTTCTACCCAGGCCGCCCCTCGCCGCGGCGAGATTTGGACAGCTTACCTTGTGCCTGGTGCCGAACAACGCCATTGGATTCTGATCGTTTCCCTCAATCCCCGAAATTTCAGCGCCCATGCGCTCACCGTTCTCGCCATTCCCTTCGCCTCTCGGCTCCTCGAATCACCCACAACCCTGATCTTGCCGCCAGGCGAAACCGGCTTACCGGGACCCTCTTGCCTCCGCGCGCACTTCATCACGACATTGCCCAAATCCCAGCTAGTTGAACGGCTCCCACGTTCACTTTCAGCGAATCGCATGCGTGAAGTTTCCTTGTGCATTCGGCGTTCATTCGACCCAGACGCTCCGCTCTAATCCCGATTCGCTCTTCACCAATTCCATCGTCTCCGCGGCAACCTCTGCGCCCCAAGCTGCCTCCGCGCCTCCGCCTCCAGCCGCTGAAACTGAATCGCTCGCGAAGTTGGCTCCTCCGCCGTCACTTGCCGCGCAATCTGCTCTCCCAACGGCATTCCCGGCATGAATCGCACCTGAGAATATAGGGGCGGAGCCTGCCCCGCCCCGGGTCCGCCCATGGCGGATGCCCCAACACCGGCGTATCTCGCGCCGGGAACTATTCCATACCGCGCCGCATCCGCCGGGTCGTCGCCTTCCATCTTCCGCACGTCCTCGACCCGCCGGTTATCCCGCACCAGTTGCGGCAAACACTCGATCAATTTCCCGCAATTCTCCGTAATCATCCAGGCGTCCCGCTCCAGCAACTGGTACATCAACTGCCATCCGCCAATCCGGTCGTCATCCGCCGGCACAGGCCGCGGCAATCCATTCGCCTCCAAAACCTCGCCAAGCTGCTCCGCAATCGAAGCCTCGCTCGTCCGGTGTGCAAACGCATCCGGCGAAAGGTAAATCTCCTGGATCTTCTCGCCCTTGCACCGCTCCGCAATCGCCTGCCCCAGCATCCGTGGCGACAATCCGTTCTGCACAAACTCCCGGTAAGTCACAATCCGCCCCGCCGCCTCGTCCCCCACACCAAAGGAAGAATTGTCATCCCGAGCGGAGGCCGCTGACTTTGCGGCCGCAGTCGAGGGATCCCTCCTCGATCTGTCCGCACTCACCCAAGGGTTCTTCGGCTCCGCGGCGTGCCAATACACCGCGCTCGGATGCTGAAATCCCCAATCAATCGAAATCCATCGCGGCCACCACTCCCGCATCCCAATCTCTTCCGCCCGCGCCGTATGTCGCCCAACCTCAAACAAATCAAAATACTGCCCCGAGAGAACGTCCCAGTCCCCATCCAAAAACGCTTTCCGCAGTTGTTCCGGCAGCGCCTCCAGCGTCTTCCGGTAATTCAGGTCGTTCGCATAGATCGGATTGTCTGCAATCCGCGCCCGTATGAAGTCGTAATCCCCCTGATCGTATTGTTCCGGCCGCTCAAATCCGCTCGGCGGCTCTTTGTCTACCCACAGAGCCTTCACCCAGGCGTGCCCGATATTCCCCGGGTTCGTCGCCCCCGCCATGCACGGAAACGTCCCCGGAATCGGGCATCGGTTCCGCGAAGTCAGGAATTGCCATTGTTTCAGCGTGAAGTGCGTCAGCTCATCGATCCCGATGAACAAAAACTCCGCGCCCTGGTATTGATAAACATCATTCTCGTTCCGGCAGTACCCAAATCGCGTCGTCGACCCGTTCCACCATGTAACGACGTGCTTCGCTTCGTTGAAGCTGCGGTACCACGACCCCGGCACATCCCGCCGGAACTGGGCCACCAACGATGCTTCCAACTCTGGAAACGTGCGCCGCAACAGCAGTGTGTCGCACCCATCGTTCAACAGCGCCTTGCGGATTGCTTCCCACAATAGCGCTTTTGTTTTGCCTGGCCCCGCGGCTCCGCCAAACAGCCGGTATTTCTTCTTGGAATTGTGAAATTCCAGCTGCCTGTCGAAGGCGTGGTATACCTCTCCAAGATCGTACTCGCCGTCCACCCGATGGATCCTCTCCGCCTACGATGCTCGCAGCTTTTTCCCTACAAAAAACGCCGCAAATCCTCCGATCAACGCTGCTGCTGCGCCCCAGTGATGCAAGCTCAACACGATGCCGGCCACCACCGCCCCCACTCCCGCGATCTGTGCCACTTCTCCGATGAAAACTACCTTTGGACTTGCCATTTGTCTCTCCTCAATCTTTCGTCATCCCCGGAATATCAATGACTCTGTGCTTCGTTTCGTCTTCGCGGCGCGAGTTCTTCCCGTATGCCATCTCCATCAACTGCTCAAACACTCTCTGCTTCACCTTGATGTCGTCGGCCGTCAGAAGCGCCTTCGCGACTCCGACCATCTGCACTCCATCGTTCACGGCGATCACAAACTGCAGCGCATCTCGCGGAAACGCCTCTATGGGCCGCAACTCTTTCTCCGCAAATTCCAGCAGTGGCACCCACTGTTCCTTGCCTTTTTCAGGAGCGCGCTTCGTCACATTCCCGTTGCCGCCTGCCGAATCAGCGCTCGGTTCGCAGCCCGCAGCGTGTGCAGCGGAGGTGTGCGCACTCCCGCCAGCGGTTGGTCCGTTTCCGTCGTCTGAGCCAGCAGTTGACCTTCGCGAAGTACTCTTCGCGGAGTGATGTGACTTGCGCGCTCCCCTGTGTCGCGGCGATCCGCCTACCACGCACACATTTCCGGACAGCGGATCATTCAGTGTCCGGAAAGTATGAATCCCCACTCGAAACGCGGCGCTCATAACACCTCTCGAACTTCCTTGAGACCAAGCAATTCTCACAAGCTGGATCACTCAGGTTGCCCCAGGCACGGAGTGTGTGCCTGGGTCTTGGGTTTCTCTTCCTGTGGCACAGTCACTCTTGACTGTGCTCTTGGGCTCTTCCTCAGCTGTCTCGTGTCAACCCAGACCTGTCATCCCGACCGGAGCGGCCCGATTTTTTCTCTCGCGCCGATTTGTGGCGCGTCGGGCCGCGCAGTGGAGGGATCCGCTTTCTTTTCTCTACTTCGCTCTTCTCTGAGAACTCTGTGCTCTCTGCGACCTCTGTGTAAGTTCTTCCCCCTCTTTCAACTTTTAACTTTCAACTCTTCAACCTCATCGCCTTGTCTCCTGATATCTGATAGCTGATATCCTCCCCATGAGCGCCTTCACGTTATCTTTCCCTCTCTTCGCGGCCACTTCTCAGTCTCCACTTCCACCGCCTCATCCACCGCCTCCTCGTAAACAATCGCTCCCAGCATCACTCCAAAGATTGCGTCCCCATGCCGCCGGCAAAATCCCGTCCCCTCCTCCGCCTTCCGCACACACGGAATCCAAGCCGTCCGCGACCCCGCGATCGGATAAAATGCCTTGCACTTTTTCATGGGTGTCCACTACCGGTTGCCCCAGGCACGGAGTGTGTGCCTGGGTCTTGGGTTCCTCTTCACCTGTCTCGTGCCGGGTGCCACAGGTTCGATTTTTTACCTGGGTCTTGGGTCTCTCTCGGGTTCTCTTCTCTGTGAACTCTGCGCCCTCTGCGATCTCTGCGTTATCTTTAGCTCTTACTTTTTCTGGCTTCCTGATCGCCGGGTGCCCCAGGTTCGATTTTTTACCTGGGTCTTGGGTCTCTCTCGGGTTCTCTTCTCTGCGAACTCTGTGCCCTCTGCGATCTCTGCGTCATCTTGAGCTCTTACTTTTTCTTTCTTCCTGATCGCTGATAACTGATATCTGATAACCTTCCCCTCCGCGCCACTCCCGTCACCGGAACGCAGGCATCCCCAACCCCAATCGCCCCGCTCTTCCCCTCGGTGCCCCACCGCCAGTTCCCCCACCAGCCGGTGCATTCACAAAATCATCCATCGCCACCATCATCCCCAGCCCACGCGCTCCAAAATCGTGATTCCACTCAAGATTATCCCAACCCAGATTCGGCACGGGCGGCGGCGTGGACGGCAATTCCTCCGGCCGTTCCTCCTCCACCGGAATTGCCGCAAACCCCGCAATCGCTCGTTGCCATTCCGTCTCGTCCCAGGCTCGCCCCGACACAATCGGCGTCAGCCCAGTCTCGGCCTCGCCAGTCGTTTGCGAAAACCAGGTCCCTGCAAACCGTTGCCACAGCACTTCATCAAACGCCGAAGGCACTTGCGGCGGTGTCGTCTGCCGCGCATCAAATTCCGCAATCCCCGAAAGCCCTGCCCGCAATTCCCACAACTTGTACCCAAACAAGTCCCCGTAAAGCTCCTCGGCTACGGCGGGCAAAATAGGCACGCGGCCGCCAAAGTCCTCAAACTCCGGCAAGCCAAAAATCGCCGCGCGCACCGCGGGTGCGGGCTGCACGGTCACTTCGTTGTACAGCCCCGCAACCCACGTTGTCGTCGCCATCCATTACTCGCTGAAAATGATCTTGAAGTTCACCGGCACCGACGTCCCCGTCGCCTGGCTATCCAACACCACCAGTCCATTCGCCGCTGCGTTCGACCCCGAAATGCCGATGGCCTCGTCCACCGTGAACGCCGCCCACAACCCCGTTCCGCGCTGGTTGAACGCCAACTGAATCGCCGGCACCGCATTCAGCGCCCCCGTCCCCAGCGATGGCAACGTTGACGCCAGCGAAGCCGCCGCCGGCGCATCCGGTACCAATGGCGCCGCTGTCACCGCTGTTCCAGAGGCATACGTCCCCACCGAAGTCAGCCGGTGCAGCCGCAAGCGAATCGCATTGTCCGCCGGCGTTGCATACGACCCCGCCTGCAATTTCTGCACATACGCGCGCAATCCCGCGTTGGCGCTGGCCGTCTTCAAATCCGCCAGCAGCGTGTCCGTGTTCGCCGTGGCGTTCGTATTCTGTTGCGAAGAAACCGCGTAATAAAATGGCACGTCAACTCTCCTTTGTCCGCTTCAATTCCAATTCCGGCAAGGGCATCCGCCCATATCTCTCATCGCACCCGTCGCACACCACGATGACTTCTTCCGGCGCCACATGTTCATAACTCTCCATACTCACCCAGCCATAAGGCCGCCCGCAGATCGTGCAATAGGCTCTCTCCAGCGCCAAAGTAGGGTGCGTCACCCGCCCCGAATATCCCCTAAGCCTCGAATCCATCGCACCCATAATCCTCACTCCACGCCACATCTGTCATCCCGCTTGCCCTGAGCTGCGAAGGGACCGGAGTGCCGCGCTTTGTGCGCCATCGCCTAAACTGTCATCCCGACCGGAGCAGCGGCGCTCTTTGCCGCTGCGGAGTGGAGGGATCTTGGCAACATCGCTCATATACCCAGCCCCGTCATTCCGAACGGAGTCCGCGAAGTGAGGTACGGTTTTGCATCGCACGTTTTTTGTGCGATGAATCTCTCTTCTCTTGGTTTGTTCTTCTCCGCTCTTGGGTTTCTCTTCTTTGTGATCTCTGTGCTCTCTGCGCCCTCTGTGTAAGGTTTTTTCCTGGGTTTCTCTTCCCCCCTCACTTCCGTCGGAAATACTCCCACGCCAGCGCAAAATCCAATTCACTCCTCTTCGGCGCCTCGCCCTTCCATCCCGCAAAGAACCTCTCCCTCGCCTCTTCCATCCGCCGGTCTCCGTCCGGAATCTGCCCGCACCGTGGACAGAACGTCACACAGTCCTGTTCCCCGGCCGCCTGCTGCAGCGCGTCATGCCGCAGCACTTCCTCCACCGCGCGCGCCGCTTTCTCCCACACATGCGTCTCCCGCATGCGCCAGAATCGCCAGCAGAATCGTAGCCATTCCCGCACGTCACACTCCCTGCGCGTCAATCTCGCTGATGAACAGCACGCCCGTCCCGCTGCTCACAATCGCCGCCAGCGTCGTGTTCGTGTCGTCCGTGTAGTGCAGATAATCCAGCTTCGCCGCCGCCGGGTGGCTATTCAATGTTGCCGCCACGCCCGACGACCCAAACTGAAAGAACAAGTCCACGCTTCCCCACAGCCGGTAGTGCCGGTTCGGATTCAATTGCACCGAAGCGCTGGTCACGCCGACGTTCAGCACCAGGGGCGTGTTCAAATACCGCCCGATCTGAATCGCCCGGCCCTGTGAATCGCTCCGCATCTCTTACACCTGGATCTTCGCTGTTAGTCCGCTCCCACCTGTCACGGTGTACAACTTGATCCTCAAGAATTTGGCCTGGATTCCCGTCACTTGCCGCCCTTCGCCAGCCGCATTCGTCGAAGTGTCAATGTCCATGTACTCGGCATCCACGTCCGTCATCGCGCCCTGCAGCCGTATATTGACGGCCGAGGGCGCAGCTCCATATATCGTCTGCCACCGCACCGCAAATCCCGTCTCCGGCGCGTACCCGCCCGGCGTGCTCAACGCAAACTGCGCCCCCGAAGTGCCCCCTCCCGGAAACGTTTCGTTGTTCCAGCTATACCCCACGTCGCCGGGATACAGCGCGCTCGGCGGCGTCACATTCTGATAGGTCGGCATGTTCTCTCCTCAGGCACACCACTCCGCGTGCCAAAAACTCGTCTCATTCCACTTTCAATTTATTTTTTTAACGAACGCCCGCGCCCTGTCCCGGGCAACTGTCACCAACGACCACTGTCCCATCAACAATTATTTCAAACGAAGCCTGTGGCAATCTAAATGTCATCCCGCCTGCCCTGAGCGCAGCCGAACGGACCGGAGCGCTGGCCCGTTTGCGCCATCTCCCAAATTGTCATCCCGACCGAAGCGGCCCGACTTTCTCTTTCGCGCCGCCTTCGGGCGCGTCGGGCCGCGTAGTGGAGGGATCGCGGCAATACCTCAGCCACCTATCCCCTTCTCCCCAAAAACAAAAAACCCCGGAACCAGTCCGGGGCCGCTCACACTTCTCTACGCCCCATAGTCTATCACATTTAACCACATTGTCAAGTCAAATCGTCATCAACCAAAAAAATAATTTCATCCCTCTTTGGAGTGCGCCGGCGGTTGCCCCAGGCACGGAGTGTGTGCCTGGGTCTTAGGTCTCTCTTGGGTTTTCCTGACTCTGCGCTCTCCTGCGTTATCTTTTCATGCTCAACCAGCATCTCACCCATTCCATCTCCCTCTCGAGTCCCCCATCCCACAAGTGAGCAATCCTCCCTCACTCCCCGTCACGCCACGGCCCACGTCTTCAGAGGCGCCTCACAGAATTTAACAATATCGTTTTTCTTTATTTTCCCCAGCAAATTCACGCTTTCGCCGCGCTTCATGAAAGGAATTAATTAGCCAAATCTAAATTTTTCGCGTTAATTCGTACTCATAGCGAGTCTTCCCTCTTGACACGCGCATCCCCGCCGCGCACATTCAAAAAGCACCCTCTGGCTGCCCCCCTTCCAGAAGCGAGCCCACTATGGCCTACTACAGTCTGCAAATCAGCTTTACCAATCAAGCCTGGACTCACCTGGCCCACAATCCTGAGGATCGTTCCGCCGTGATCCGCGCTCCCATCGAAAAACTGGGCGGCTGCATCCAGGCCTCGTTTTTCACCACCGGGCGTTTCGATCTTCTCGCCATTGGGGAATTTCCTGAGCACATTACACCGGCCGATATCGCCGTTGCCTTTGCCGATGGCGGCGCTGTCGCTTCCACGCAAACCATCCCGCTGCTCACTTTTTCGCAAGCTCTCGAAGCCCGCACTCGCGATCGCGCCACCGCGCCCTCCACCGTTCGGCCGCAACGCCAAATGGTCGCCGTAGCCGGCAGTTAATTTGGAGTGCGGCGGCTTGCCGCCGCTTTCACGGTTGAATCCGCTCCGCCAACACGCAAATCCTCCCAGCCCGAAACTTCAGCAATCAATCTTGCTCGCCTGTTATCCCGCCTGCCCTGAGCGGAACCGCAGGGGGCGGAGTGACCCGGCGCATTATCTTCGCGCCATCTTTTGGCGCATCGGGCCTATTCCATTATTGTCATCCCGACCGGAGCGGCCCGACTTTCTCTTTCGCGCCGCCTTCTGGCGCGTCGGGCCGCGCAGTGGAGGGATCGCGGCACCCACCAATCGCCACAAAAACTCTGAACTCTTCAATTCTTCAACTCTTTCACTTCTTCGCTTTTCCTCTCCTCCTGCCACCTCTGCTAAACTCCTAGCGTGTCTCTCTCAAACGCAACCCCACGCCTGGCCAATCTCCGTCTCCATCCCATCAAATCTCTCGATCCCATCACCGTCCCCGAAGCCCGCATCAGCCCATCCGGCGGCCTCGAACTTGATCGCGCCTGGGCCCTCTATTCCGTGGACGGCCGCTGGGTCAACGGCAAGCGTACTCCCGCCATCCACCTGATTCGCGCTGCTTACTCTCCCGATCTCCGCAGCGTCACCCTCTCCGTCCCCGGTGATCGCCGCAACATTCCCGCGCACACTTTCTCTTTTCCCGAAGCCCACGATGACGCCGCCGAATGGTTCAGCATGTTCTTCGAGCAACAAATCCTCGTCCGCTATTCCCCCAACGGCTTCCCCGACGACACCATCGCCAGCGGCCCCACCATAGTCTCCACCGCCTCTCTACAAGCCATCTGCGAATGGTTCCCCGGACTCACCCTAGACGATGTCCGCCTCCGCTTTCGCACCACTCTCGAAATCGATGGTGTCCCCGCCTTCTGGGAAGATCAACTCTTCGCCGAAGACGAGCGCAGCTCCGTCCGCTTCCAAATCGGCGAAGTCCATTTCGAGGGCAGCAATCCCTGCGCCCGCTGCCCCGTCCCCCCGCGCGATCCTCACACCGGCATCACGCTTGACGGCTTCCAAAAACACTTCACCCAACAACGCGAAGCCTCTCTCCCCCAATGGTCCCCTCGCCCCCGCTTCGACCATTTCTACCGCCTAGCCACCAACACCCGCGTCCCCTCCTCCGAATCCACCAAACTCCTCCGCGTAAACGATCTGCTGTCGTTGTGAACGTGCAGGCGGGTGCCCCAGGTAACGGTTTTTTACCTGGGTCTTAGGTTCCAATGTTTCTCGTAAACCTGTCACCCCGAGCGGAGTGACCCGGCGCCTTTTCTTCGCGCCGTCTTTCGGCGCGTCGGGTCACGCAGTCGAGGGATCCCTCCTCAATTTCAACCTTCTTCAGGCACATCTGGAGTGTCGCGCCTCGCTTGCCTAAGCTCTGAGTGGCCACTGATATAGTTCCAGCGCCAGAGGCGCGCCACAATTTAGCCCAGCCCGTAAGGGCTGGGTACGCAATCAAAGTAATCTCATGCGCCGTAGGCGCGACACATTGTCTTTCTTCTTCATCTGCTCTTGCCGGGTGCCGGGTACCCCAGGTAACGGTTTTTTACCTGGGTCTTGGGTTCCACTGTCTCGCATGAACTTGTCATCCCGAGCGGAGTGACCCGACGCCTTTTCTTCGCGCCGTCTTTCGGCGCGTCGGGTCACGCAGTCGAGGGATCCCTCCTCAATTTCAACCTTGTGCAGGCATATCTGGAGTGTCGCGGCTCGCTTGCCTAAGCCTTGAGTGGCCACTGATACAGTTCCAGCGCCAGAGGCGCGCCACAATTTAGCCCAGCCCGTGAGGGCTGGGTATGCGACCAATCGAATTCCGAGCACCGTAGGTGCGACACATTCGAGTGAACCCCTTCGACAATTCCCCAGGCACAATCGGTTCTTCCCGGTGTCTAACGAAATAGAAGAGGTTGCCGTTCCATGGGTTCGCTGGTAACTGAGACGCATTACTTTTTTTTGGCTTTAGGTCTCTTCTCCCGCGCCTACTTGGTTGCATCCGCAATGTTGGTGCTTCTCTATTTCCTTCGCCATCTAGGGCTGCATCGAATGATGTGGTGTGCAAAAAAGCAAGGCCAGGAACAGCTGGCTCGCGTGCTTGAACTAGTCCAGGACCACTGCCAAGGCCTACGACAAGCGGAGCATATCGCCCTGGGTTTGGGCCGCGCTCTCTTTGCTCAACTTAGCCTACTGCTTTTTCTCTTCACCCCTATGCTGCGGGCCACAGACGCTGAACCCTGGCTCTCCGTCCCCCATTTTCTCGTAACTTGCCAATTGTGTTTTCTTCCGGTATTGATCTTGCTCACGTTGGACTGGCTTCTCTCAGCTCATCTCCGCAAACTCATCCGTTCCCATTAAAATACTTCCTCGGCGGAAACAAATCCCTCCGCAACAACTCCTCCCCGCATCTCCTCCGTATCTCCTCATCCCAATTCACCCAGCTCCGTTCGCTCAATCCCAAAAAATGACGCGCTTGCTCATACGGCACCAGCCCCAGGTAATACAGCCGGAACAGCACCAACCGTGACGCCTTCTCCGGACCCTCCAGCGCCGCCTGCCCAGCCAGCGCAAAATCCGCCACCCAATCTTTCAACTTCGGACGCAGATCCGGCCGCCACGCATACTTCGTGTCCGCCTCCCACGTCAGCGCCGTGATCCCCCGCTTCGCCTCCAACACTTCCCGCGCCCCGCGATAAACTTCCCAACAAACATCAAACGCCATCTCCGCCTTCACGCTCATCGTCTCCTCCGCCAATCACCAGTCCTCCGTCGCCCTCCTCCACCTCCAACAAATCCGCTTCTCAATTTCTTCATCGTCAGGGCACGACTTCAGTCGTGCCGTCCAGCCCTCCCCGCCGGCCCGGCTTCACCCGCTGAGGGCCATCTTTCGCCTTACTGAGAAACTCTTCCCGAAGGAGGCCGGGGCTTCAGCCCCTGAAGAAACTCCCTTCGGGTAGGTCCTAATGCGTCACTTCCTCCTCTCTCACTCCCTCCCACTGCCCATACCTCATCTGGTATTCCCACACCTTCTCGTGCACGCTCGGCCGCGAAGTTTCCGCCCACAACCGCCGCCGCTTCTCCACAACATATCCCCCGTTCCGCGGCTTACGCAGATGCCGCAATTGCGCCGATATGCTCGCCTCCTGATAGCGCGTCTTATGTGCCAACTCCTCCAGAGTCATCCACACGTCATACCGCGCCGCGCACAGCAGCACCTCCGTCAAAATCTCCCGCTGCGTTTTCAACACGGGCTGTAGCACCTCCCAATCCGCCAGTTCCCTCATCCCGCCACCTCCTCCGCGTCCAATTCCCCTCACCGCCAGGGGCCAGACCATCCACGCCCCCGCCAACTCATTCCGCCTCCGGCCGCTCCTGCTTTCTCATTTCACCAGGCCTTAATTCTTTGCGAGCATCTCCCTCCCCCGTATCCTCTTCATTCTCTTCGACATCCGCCTCCCAAGCACTCGCGTCCGGATCCTCGTAATCCCCCGCGCAGCCGCTGCAAGCCCCCCAAACGTTTTCCACACTTTCCACAGATTTCCACAAGCTAGTAACTCCAGGATTACTAGTCACTTCCTTGTTAAGAGTGCTACTGTTAATCCGTCTTTTCCACAACACCTGTTCCAGGAGATTTTCGTGAACCCCTACTACACGCAGCCACCTTGGGAGTTCCTCCTCACCGCTTCCCGTAACACCCTCCAGTCCTACGAACTCTCCCGGCTCGCTCACGCCGCCAATCTCCGCAAGGAATTGAGCGCCCTCCTCGATCAATATCTCGAGGAGAACACCGCCGCCATGCTCGCTCGCTGGCTCATGGATCAACGCGAACGCACCGTTCTCACCGAAGAACCCGCACCGGCCCCCGAGCCCTCCGATAACAAGGGCCGCCGTGTGTCCGATAATGTTTTCGCGGACCGCATCGTTCCGCCGCGCGCTTCTCGTGGGCGAACCTGACACTTCGCCCCCGGATCGCAAGTTTTCGTGTCTTTTCTGTTTGTTTTTGCCTGCCGCAGGATTCATCGGCGGCATTCGTGGAGGTGTATCTACCTCATGGCCATTTCGTTGTGTTGCAAGCCTCGCCCGCTGCTCATCTCGCGCGGCGCCGCTCCCCCATGCCCGCGCTTCCCTCTTCGCCAAGACCGTTTCAGCGCCCTGCATTCTCCACCTCGCTGCATTACGTCCTGGCCACTGTATATATATTATGAGACTCTAATAGTAGCTTGTAGTATATACATGAGCCCGAGTGCTCCGCTCTCCGTGCGCTCTGCTCCTAATTCTCAGCCGCTCCACCAACTGTCATCCCGACCGGAGCGGCCCGAACTTCTCCCTCGAGCCCCATTTCGCCGCACCACCAACTGTCATCCCGCCTGCCCTGAAAGGAGCCGAAGGGACCGGAGCGGCCCGATTTTCTCTTCCGCGTCCGCTTCTGCCGCATCATCAACTGTCATCCCGACCGGAGCGGCCCGATTTTCTCTTCCGCGCCGCCTTATGGCGCGTCGGGCCGCGTAGTGGAGGGATCCCTCCTCGCTTTCAGCCAATCGTCCGCTTCTCTTCTCTGTGCCCTCTGTCCTCTTCCCTCTGTGAACTCTGTGTTAAAGCCTCTCTTTCTTCTTCCCAAAAATAAAAAGCGCCCCGATCTCTCGGAGCGCTCCTCCTTTTCTCGACTTTAATTTCTAATTTCTAGCTTCTACGCTCTCGCCCCCGCCGGCATCTCCCCGCCCACTTTTTCCAGCATCTGCTCTTTGCGGTACACCAGCGAATTGATGTCATACGTGGCCAGTTCAAACCCATGCCCATGCGTAATCGCGTCCGTGGGGCATGCCTCGACGCAATACCCGCAGAAAATGCATCGGGAATAGTCGATGTTGTAGACCTTCGCGTAGCGTTCTCCCGCCGAAATTCGTTCCTTCTCCGTATTCTCCGCGGCCTCGATATAAATGCAGTTCGATGGACAAGCCGCCGCGCACAAAAAGCATCCCACGCACTTTTCCAGTCCGTCCTCATCGCGTTGCAGCACATGGATCCCGCGGTAGCGTGGCTGGAAATTTACCGGCTGGTGCGGATAATTCTCCGTCACCGTCTTCTCAAACATGCTCTTGAACGTGACGCTGAACCCCTTAACCAGCGCCACCGCCGTTTCCACCGCTTCTCGTATCACCGATGCCATAGGCCCTCAGTCTACCAAACCCCCATCAACCCCCGCAAACCTGCCAATCGAAGTTCTCCTCCCAGTTGAAGCTGCCACCACAAAGTACAAGACTCTTACACCTTTATACTTTTTCACTCTTATACTCTTACACTTCTTCCTCCCCGTCTTCGCCTCCCCACTATCCGATCTCCATCCCATAACCCGGTTGCCCCAGGCCCTCCGCAGGAGCGTGCCTGGCTCTTGGGTTCCTCTTTCATCCGCGATCCTCTGTGTTCTCAGCGCATCTCCGTGGTTCCGTCCTAGACCACATCACGAATTGTCATCCCGACCGGAGCGGCCCGACTGTTTCTTCCGCGCCGCCTTATGGCGCGTCGGGCCGCGTAGTGGAGGGATCCCTCCTCGCTTTCAGCCCACAGTCCGCTTCTCTTCTCTGTGAACTCTGCGCTTTCTCTGTACGCCTCTCTTCCGGTTGCCCCAGGCACGGAGTTAGTGCCTGGGTCTTGGGTTCCTCTTTTCTTCCTCTGCGAGTCTCTGTGTACTCTGCGCCTCTGCGTTATCTTTATCTTTTCTCCTTCAGTTCCTTTACCTCCTTTATCTCCTTTACCTCGCTTGTTCCCTGATCACTGATATCTGATAACTATCCTTTCATCGCCTCCACAATCTGCTTCCCATGAAACCGTCCATTCTCAATAAATATCTCATTCGTATGCCGCCCCGCCACCACCACTCCCGCCAGGTAAATCCCCTTCACATTGCTCTCCAGCGTATCCGGGTCCAGCACTGGCCGCCGGCTTTCCGCATACAGCTTTACTCCCAGCGCTTCGATAAACTCATAATCCGGGTGATACCCCGTCAGCGCGAACACCTGCTTCGCCTCCACCGCCCGCGTACCCTTTCCGTGCTCAATCCACACCGCATCGTGCACAATCTCCTTCACCCTCGCCTCAAACATCGCCCGAATCTGCCCCGCCTTAATCCGGTTCTCAATGTCCGGCTTAACCCAATACTTGATCGAAGTCCCCAGCTCCGCGCCCCTCACCAGCAGCGTCACTCTTGCCCCATTCCTCCACAAATCCAGCGCCGCCTCCACCGCCGAATTCTTCCCTCCAATCACCACCACTTCCTCGTGCCAAAACGCATGCGCCTCCGTGTAGTAGTGCGAAACATGCGGCAAATGCTCCCCCGGCACGCCCATCTCATTCGGCAAATCGTAATATCCCGTAGCCACCACAATCTTCTTCGCCGAGTACCGCTCTTCCCCACCCGCCTCCGTCCACGTCACCACGGTAAACGCGCCATCCTGCCCATCCACGCTTGTCACCCGCTCAAACAGCCGCAACTCCAATTCATAATGCTCCGTAGCCTTCCTGTAATACTTCAGCGCCTCCGTGCGAGTCGGTTTTTCCCCCGCGCACACCATCGGCAAATCCCCAATCTCCAGCAATTCCGGCGTAGTGAAAAACACCATGTTCACCGGATAGTGGTAAATCGAATTGCACAAGCATCCCTTATCCACCACCAAAGCCCGCATCCCCGCCCGCTTAGCCTCCATCGCGCAAGCCAGCCCGGTAGGCCCCGCCCCAATGCACAAAATATCGTAAGTAGTCATAATCTCCTGTAGCGCAGGGAGAGTCCGCGAGCCCTGCGGCCTTTCTCCTGGGTTCTTCCAGACCCTGTAGTGGCCGACCTTTAGGTCGATTCCTGGGTTCTCTCGCCTTTGTAGGGGCCGCCTTCTGAGGCGGTCCGCTCTTGGGTTATTTTTCGCCTTGCAGTGGCACAGTCACTCCTGACTGTGCTCTTGGGTCAATGCTTAATTCGCCTGCCAAACAGTCGCATCAGTCTGAGTCTGCCACGCCCTTTCCGGTTATTCAAAATGCGCCGCCTTACACCCCCTCAGTGATGGCCAAATTGGATTCCGCCTTCACCTGCGTGAGCGATCTAAATAGTTTAAGCAGTCGAAAACCAACATACTCTTTCCTCGGAATCGACTTGTAATAGCAATCCCAATAGCTTTGGATTCGTTGCTCTGTCTTTTGCACTAAATTCCCATTCGCATTCAAGAACTCTGCATACGCTACACGGTTGAGAAACGCGCGATGTTCCCAAATGACATCTAGAATTTCGACGACATACTCTCCAGCCAGTAGAATCACAAATGGTGGAATCCAGGCTCTATCCAATCGAATGATTCGCTGAAGATATCGCTGCCGAGTGAACCCATCTGCATGTCTCGTCAACAAACTTCCCAATACCTCTTTCTTCTCTCCCCATATTCTCCACCACGCGATTTGAGATGGATTATGGTAAATGCGCCGAGGTATGGATATCTGTTCGCCCGCCACAGCCACGTTGTACCAACCAATCCGTTGAAAGTACTTGTCTTCGGGAAGATACGAAATGGCGCTCCTTGCCACAGATTGGATCGAGGAAGGAAACGCACGCAGCAGTCGGGGATTGTCATTGTTCTTCATTTTCAGTGGGGCCACCGCGCATCCCTCGCACACCGATATCAGGCTGTTCCTGGGTTTTCTTCTCCGAAACTTAAAACTGAAAACTTAAAACTGACAACTCGCCCCCCTCACAGCTTTCCACCCATCTCCAAAATCCCCACCAACTCCCCCCGAAACGCCTCCAACTCCTTCAACCGCTCCGCCGTAGCCGCCACTTCCGTCTTCTTCCAAACAAACACATCCCCCTTCGCCCTCTTCAGCCGCACGCTCAAATTCCCATCCACCATCACCGTAGCCGGCGCCAGCAACCGCAACCCGCCATTCTCCACCGGAGCCAGCACCGCCGCGCATTCTCCCCGATGCACGCACAACGCATTCTCATAAGGAGCAATCGCAATCGGCCGAAACCCCGCCGCAAACAACCGCTCCATAGTAGCCATCTGTAATGGACTGAGCTCTACCATGCTCTTCAACTCTTATACTCTTTCACTCTTATACTTTTACACTTCCTGCTCTTTCTTCACAAAAAAAAACGGCGCAGCCGAAGCCGCGCCGCCTCCTTCACTTCCTCAATTTCCTCTACTTCCTTTACTTCCTCTCCCGCTCACGCCGCCGTCGAATCCGCCTCCCCCGTCCCCTCCAACTGCGCCAAAATCTCCCGCAGCGTCCGGATCAACTCATCCCGCGACACATGGCTTTTCTTGAACTGCAGCCGGAACCGGAACGCCTCATTCTCCGGCTCATACTGAAAAATGAACGGTTGCGCCCTCTGCGGCCCCTGCTTCTCCTCCGACCGCACTTTTCGCGCCCCATCTCGCGTCAATCCCGTCTGCAAAATCCGTGCAAACAATTCCAGCTTCTGCCGCTCCGTAGGCTGCCGCGCAATCTGCAACAGCAGCGACTTGGTCGTCACCCCATTCTCTACGCACTTCTTCCGCAACGAGTCCGGTATATTACGCAGCAGCAGCGTTTCGGTCACCGAGGTCCGCGCCTTCCCCAACTTTTGCGCCAGCTCCTCATGCGAATAATTAAACTGCTCCGACAGCCGCTGCAATCCATCTGCCTCTTCAAACGGCGTCAAATCCTTCCGCTGAATGTTCTCGATCAACGCGATTTCCAGCGTCTCCGCGTCGTCCGCGCTCTTTTCGATGCAGGGCACCTCGCGCAATCCCGCCGCCCGCGCCGCGTGGTAGCGCCGTTCCCCCGAAATAATGTAAAAGCAGTCTTCGCGCGGAATGAACCGCACCAGCAGCGGCTCCAGCACGCCTTTCTGCCGTATCGAGTCCGCAAGTTCGCGCAGGTCTCCCAACGCTTTCCGCGGCTGTTCCGGATTCGGCCGGATCTGCTCCACCGGAATCATTCGCCCCACCGCTGCGCCGCTATAGCTCGTCAGCGATTCAACATAGTGCGCGTCATGCCGCATCTTCAGCGTGACGGGCAACCCTAGCCTCTTCGACACGTTGGACTACCTCCGCTGCCAGTTTTTTGTACTCCACCGCCCCAGGTGACTTGGGCGCAAATGTCAATATCGTTTCTTTGTACGCTGGGCTCTCTTCCAGCCGCACATTTTTCCCAATCTTCGTCTTGAACAGCACTTCTCCAAACACCGAACGAATTTGCCCGTGTGTGTCCTTGGCAATATTCGTCCGCTTATCGTAAAGCGTGATCACCACGCCCAGCATCTTCAATTGCGGATTCGGCCGCGCGCGGATCCGTTCGTACGTTTCCAGCAAATCGTCCGTGCCCTCAATCGCAAAATACGCCGCCTGAATCGGCACCAGCAGATGCGTCGATGCCACCATCGCGTTCACTGTCAAAATTCCCAGCGATGGCGGCGTATCCACAATGATGTAGTCGTACTCCTTCACAATCGGCGCCAGCGCATCCTTCAACCGGTACGGCGCGTCAAACTGCCCCGCCAGCACGGTCTCCAACTTCGCCAGCGCCAGCCGTCCCGGCCCAATCGAAAGCATCGGGTCCTTCGACGGTTTCACGATGGATGCCAGCGGCGTGTGCGCGTCCCCCAACACCTCGAACATCGAACTCTTCACTTCTCCCATATCGAAAAACGCAATCGTCGAATTCGCCTGCGGGTCCAGGTCAATCAGCAGTGTCCGTCTCCCCTTGCTCGCAATTGCCGCGGACAGATTGATCGCCGTCGTCGTCTTTCCCACCCCGCCCTTCTGATTCGCTATTGTGATAATGGCAGTCATCGCCGCTCTGCCTCCGCCCGCCCTGCCCTTTCAACCCTGCAATTCCCGGACCAAGCCTGTGTTCCAATCTTGCACTCCCCGCTATCCTCGCGCACACTTCCGCGCACTCCTCCGCGCACACCTCGTTCCTCCGAAGGCACTGCCGCATCATCCTTTTTTACTGTGGGTATGCCACCAGAAAAGCCCCAAGGCATACGCAAAGAGTACGTTTCATAGATGCACTAGCGCAAGTACATTTCCGCCGCCCCAGTGGAAAACTCTCATGGATGATCAGAGTGTTGATAAACGGGGGGTGATGAACGGAGTTTGATGAACGGAAGGCTGATGAACGGAGGTTGCCCCAGGCACGGGGTCTGTGCCTGGGTCTTGGGTCTCTCTTGGGTTTCTCCTGGGTCTGCTTTGGTTTTCTCTTCTCTCTGCCAAGGTGGCCCAGGTTCGATTTTCTACCTGGGTCTTGGGTTTCCGCTCTTTGTGGCACAGTCACTCCTGACTGTGCTCTTGGGTGTTGCCCCAACAACCCAACCCCGTCATTCCGAGCGCAGCGGCCCGATTTTCTCTTTCGCACCGCAGTCCGGCGCGTCGGGCCGCGCAGAGAGGTACGGTTTTGCATCGCACGTTTTCTGTGCGATGAATCTCTCTTGGGTTGTATTGCCTTTCTCTTCCTCTGCGACCTCTGCGCTCTCTGTGATCTCTGCGTAATCTTTCTTTTTCTTGTTTCCCGATCGCTGATATCTGATCGCTGATATGCTTCTCATCAGCGCCTCTGCGTTATCCTTTGCCGCTTCTCCCTAAAACTCCACTCCCCAAAAATCTCCCACCCCTTCCTCCAACTCCAATCCCAACTCCCAACCTTTCGGCCGTTCATGTCCGCGCCAAATCAGCGTCGCCGCTGCCGATTTCCCATTCAATTCATTCTGCACCACCAGCTTCTGCCCCACCGCCAACCCCTGCGGCACAATCGCCAGGCACCCCTTCGGACTGATATCCACCGTATACCCCTGCGCGCTCAGCGTCTCCCCGTGCTCTCTCCATTCCACCCAAAGATTCATCCTCAAATACAGCCGTGGTTCACCCCGTACATCCCTGCTGCTTGCCACATAGCTAGCTTCCTTTACCGTTCCCACGATTTACCCTCCGTCCAACCAAGGCTCTCAATCCACTAACAAGCCCGCTCACTCATACAAATCCTCTGCCAAGCACACCACTCCACATCTTCCTTCACGCTAGTTCCGCCTTCCCCCACCGTCAATGGAACTAACCTCCCATTCCCCCGCACCAGTAACCTCCTCTCACCCCAAACTCTCACTCCCCATCGACACGCCACGCTGTCATCCCGACCGGAGTGCCGCGCCTTTTGCGGCACGCAGTGGAGGGATCGCGGCAATACCGCACCCCACCCCAGCGCAATCCGTCGTAACGAATTGAATATATTCGGTTTCAACTTTCAACTTTTAACTCTTCAACCTCTTCTCTGCGCCCTCTGTGCTCTCTGTGACCTCTGTGTAATGTTTTCTCTTTCTTCCGCTTTTCATTGTCCCCAGCCCCAGCCCATCATAAACTCTCCTATTCACCATGCTCTCCCTCCCCACTCTGCGCCGCGAACTCCCTCCCACCCTCCACCTCGCCCTCCCTCTCGTCCTAGCCGAAATCGGCTGGATGAGCATGGTCATCGTGGACACCATGATGGTCGGCCGTCTCCCCAACAGTGCCGAGTCCATCGGCGCCGTCAGCATCAGCTCCAGCCTCTTCATCGTCTTCGCTTTCTTTGGTGAGGGTCTTCTAATCGGCCTCGACACCCTCGTCTCCCAAGCCTTCGGCGCCGGCCATCGCGAAGATTGCCACCGCTCCCTCATCAACGGCATCTACCTCAGTTTCGCCTTCACCCCAATCCTCACCCTTCCCGTCTGGTATCTCCCTCTCTACTTCGGCCGCATGGGTGTTGACCCCAAAATCGCCGCCCTCGCCCTTCCCTACATGCGCACCCTCGCCGTCGGCATGCTCCCGTTGCTTCTCTATTTCGCCGTACGCCGCACCCTCCAGGGCATGAACATGGTCCGGCCCATCGCCTTCGCCCTCGTCACCGCCAATCTCATCAATTTCTGTGGCAACTACATCTTCATCTTCGGCAAATTCGGTATGCCCGCTTTAGGCGTCACGGGCTCCGGATGGGCCACCGCAGTCTCCCGCACGTACCTCGCCCTCGTTCTAGTCGGCTACCTCCTTTGGTACGACCATCGCCATCGCACCGACCTCTTGAAAACTCCCGTAGAAATCGATATTCAACGCATCCGCCGCCTCATTTCCCTCGGCCTGCCCGCTGCGCTGCAACTCACCGCCGAAGTGAGCGTTTTCGCCATGGTCGCCTCACTCATCGCCCGCCTCGGCGCTGTTCCTCTCGCCAGCCACCAGATCGCTCTCAACACTGTCGCCTTCACTTACATGGTTCCTCTCGGCATCTCCTCCGCCGCCGCTGTCCGTGTAGGTCAAGCCATCGGCCGCCGCAATTTCCTAGCAGCCCGCGACGCCGGCAACACCGCCATTCTCCTCGGCGCTTCCTTCATGTCCTGCATGAGCATCGCGCTCCTCGTCTTCCCGCGCATCGTCGCCCGCATCTACACGCACGACCCCACCGTCATCCGCAACGCCACCATCCTCCTCGCCGCCGGCGCCGCCTTCCAACTCTTCGACGGTATCCAGACCGTCGCCACTGGCGCTCTCCGCGGCTCCGGCGACACCCATACACCCATGGTCTGCCACTTCTCTGCCTACTGGTTGATGGGTCTACCGCTGGGTGCCTGGCTCTGCTTCCGCCGCCACTTGGGAGCCCTAGGCCTCTGGGTCGGCCTAAGCCTCTCCCTAATCCTAATCGGCATCCTCCTACTAATCTTCTGGCGCCGCCGCATCCGCCACCTAATCGCCCAGTCCCCGTAGGGACGCAGCATTGCTGCGCCCCATGTCCGCAAGATCGATTCGTTTGCGAAGGTTGCCCCAGGCACGGAGTCTGTGCCTGGGTCTTGGGTTTCTCTCCCTCCGCGCACCACCTATCAATTCTTCGCTTCCTCTGCGGCCCCTCTGCTAACTCTGTGTTCCGCCTTTCTCTTTTCTTCTCTTCTCTGTGAACTCTGCGTTCTCTGTGACCTCTGTGTAAGCTTTTGTCTTCCCAAAAAAAACGGCACAGCCAAAGCCATGCCGCCCAAACCGCTTCCTGATCACTGATATCTGATATCTCTCTTCCTACATCTTATATCGTCCCAAATCCTCGTCGCTCAACCCCTCCAGCCAATTCCGCAACTGTTCATTCGTGCTTCGTTCCGCCAAAGCGGTAGACACCTTCGAGCTCTTCAGCACCGTCTCATCCACAAAGATCGGGCAATCCATCCGCAGCGCCAGCGCCAACGCATCGCTCGGCCGCGAATCGATGCTCATCAACTCGCCCTCGCGTTCCACCCAGATCAGCGCAAAAAACGTGTCGTCCCGCAAATCGTTCACCACGATCTTCTGCACGCGCACGTCCAGCCCCAAAAACACATTCTTCAGCAAATCGTGCGTCATCGGCCGTGGCGTCTGCACTTTCTCAATCTCCAGCGCGATCGCGTTCGCCTCGTACGCCCCCACCCAGATCGGCAGGATCGCCTGCCCCTGTACATCCTTCAGCACCACAATCGGCATTTGCGTCACCGGATCCATCATCAGGCCGCGTATTTTCATTTCCACTTCCATCGCGCCCTCCCCATCCCCGCCGATTCAACTAAATCTCTGCCACCCTTCTACTCTTAAACTCTTTCACTCTTATACCGCTTTTTCTTCTCTGCGAACTCTGTGCTCTCTGTGTCCTCTGTGGTAAAGCTTTTCTCTTTCCTTCTACTCCCCCTCCCCCACCAAACTGTTCGGCCCCGCCCCCGTCACCCGAACCTGCACGTAGTGTCCCAGAAGTTCCTTCTCCCGTGAAGTGAAATTCAGCACCCGATTACACGACGTATGTCCCATCCACTGATTCTCTCGCCGCGATTTCCCCTCTACAAGCACCTCAAAGGTTTCCCCCACCAGCCGCGCGTTCCGGGCAATCTGTATCTCCCGCTGCCGCCCCTGCAATATCCCCAGTCGCCGCGACTTCTCCTCTTCTGGAATCGCATCCTCCATCTTCAGCGAAGGCGTATTCGGCCGTGGCGAATACTTGAACGAAAACGCCCCATCATATTGCGCCGCATCCATCAGGCTCAAAGTCTCTTCAAAATCCTTTTCCGTCTCCCCCGGAAATCCCACAATCAAATCCGTGGTAATACTGATCCTCCGTTTCGCCCCGCGCAACATCGCAATCTTTTCCAGATACTCTTCCCGCGTATACGTCCGCGCCATTGCTCGCAGCACCGCCGTTGACCCGCTCTGCACCGGCAAATGCACGTGCTCGCAAAGCTCCGGCACTGCCTCAATCGCCTCCACAATATCTTTCCCAAAATCCCTCGGGTGCGAAGTCATAAACCGCACTCGCCGTATCCCCGGCACTTCCGCCACCGCCACCAGCAATTCTGAAAATCGCATCCGCCGAGTGCTAGGGTCCTTGTACGAATTCACAGTCTGCCCTAGCAACTGCACTTCCGTGCACCCCAAATCCGCGATTTGCCGCACCTCTTCCAGCACCGACGCGCTCGTCCGGCTCCGTTCCGGCCCTCTTGTAAACGGCACCACGCAATACGTGCACGCCTTGTCGCACCCCTCAATAATCGTCACGTAAGCCCGCCACGGGTTATCCCGCCGTGTCATCTCCGTCTCAAACGTTTCGTCCGTATCCGTTTCGAGTCCCGTGACCCGAGTGTTTCCCGCCTCCAATCGCGCAATCAGCTCCGGCAATTTCCGGTAGCTCGCCGATCCGCACACCAGGCTCACCCACGGCGCGCGCGCAAAAATCTCTTCACCTTCCTGCTGCGCCAGGCATCCCAGCACGCCAATTACTTGTCCTTCCTTTTTCGTGAACCGGTACTCCCCCAGCCGCGAAAAAATCTTCTGCGCCGCCTTCTCCCGTATCGAACAAGTGTTGTACAAAATCACCCCCGCTCCATCCGGCGATTCCACCTGCCGATACCCACGCGCCAAGAGCACCCCAGCCACCTTCTCCGAGTCATGCTCATTCATCTGGCATCCAAACGTCTCCAAATAAAACGTCTTGCCGCCCTGTAGCGCAGGGAGAGTCTGCGAGCCCTGCGGCCTTTCTCTCATGTTTTCTCTGGTTGCCCCAGGCACGGAGTGTGTGCCTGGGTCTTGGGTTTCTCCGAAGCCGGGCGCCCCACCCTCGTTTTGTGAGGGTGGGTCTTGGGTCTTTCCTACGCCTCTGTAGCGGCCGCCTTCTGAGGCGCGCCATTCGCGCCCCGGATGGGGTTGCGGGACGGGCGCACTTCTCCCTCCAGCGCCAACTCCCGCCAGCCTCTCCACGCTAATATCAAACAAATCGCCCATATCCTCTCACTCTACCACAGCCCTTTTGGAGATGTAATGAAAGAGCCGTGCCTCGGCGGCGGTAGAATTGTTGTTAGCAGGCAACTTTGCTACCGAGAGGAGGCACGGCATGATCTACGTTGGAGTAGACCTTCATTTGCGATTTTGTTACATGACGGTGCTCGATGCAAGGGGGGTGATTCTGCGTCAAGGACGCGTGCTCAACGACGAAGAGCATTTGCGTTTGTTTTTCACGGAGTTAAAAATCCCTGGTAAGGAAGAACAAGAAATCATCGCGGCGGTGGAGGCCTGCGGATTCTGGTGTGCCTTTGTGGATTGCGTCGAACCGCTGGTCGCGCAGGTGGTGCTGGTGCATCCCGCCAAGGTGAAAGCCATCGCCAGTGCCAAGCTGAAGAACGATCGCGTGGATTCCGCCACCTTGGCGCAACTGCTGCGCGCCAATCTGTTGCCGGAAGCCTGGAAGGCCGACGTCACCACGCGCGATTTGCGAGAATTGCTGCGCATGCGCAGCGCGCTCGGCCAGGACCGCACGCGTTACAAGAACCAGATCCATGCCACGTTGCACATGCATGGCGAGCGCGCCCCGGTGAGCGATTTATTCGGGTGTGCCGGACGCGCCTGGCTCGCAACGGTTTCTCTGCGCGCCGCGGCGCGGCAAGCTCTCGACACCAACCTGCGCATGGTCGAGCAACTGGACTTGGAGGTGCACGCCCTAGATCGGCAGTTGCAGCAGATGGCCAAGCAAGATCCTGATGTCCGCTGCCTGATGAGCATTCCAGGAATCGGAGCATTTACCGCCATGGTCTTGAAGGCCGAGATCGGAGACATCCGGCGGTTCCGCGACAAAAAGAGTTTATACAACTATGCCGGGCTGGTGCCGGTGATTCGCGAGTCCGCGGATCGCAAGCGCAGCGGAGGAATCACCCGCGCCGGTTCTCGCCAGCTACGCTGGGTGATGAGCGAAGCGGCCCTGACCGCGGCGCGCTACTCGCCGGCGGCGCATGCTTGGTTCACACGGCTGGCGCAACGCAAGCATCCGCACGTGGCGCGCACGGCCCTGGCGCGAAAACTATTGGGAGCGGTTTGGGCCCTCTGGACTCACGGCCTTTGTTTCGACGAGCGAATTTTTGCGGCGATGTGAAGGGACTTCCGCCAGCCCGGTGCCGCACTTGGTCCTTCGAGGACGATTTGGAGATCGGGCGGCGGAGGATGTGCATCAACCTTTTGTGCCTCGAGCACGGATAGAAGTGTAGCTGCATCGTTCGCAAAATAACCGCCGCGCTTGACACGGCCCGGCTCTTTCATAGAAGTGCGGCGGCTCGCCGCTGCTTTTCCGGTTGCTCCAATCCACCGAAATCATCCGACATGCAACCATCCAGCCTCGCCTCCCCTCAGAATCCTCTCATTACTCGGCGATCCCCGCCTTGTTCCTCCTCATTTTCCGTCCTATAGTTCTCTGTTAACTCTCAATCCTCCGGAGCCACCCATGAAACCATTGCCACGAATCCTCTATTTCCTCAACCTCCTTTGCCTCCTAACCTTCCTTCTCCTTCCTTCCTCCTTCGCCCAACAACCCGCCAACTCCCTCGCCGAGCGCCTAGGCTACCCCGCCAATTCCCGCCTCCTCATCATCCACGCTGACGACCTCGGCATGATGCACACCGTTAACACCGCCATCTTCGAGGCGTTCGATAAACACTGGATCACTTCCGCCAGCATCCTTGTTCCTTGCCCATGGTTCCCCGAAGTCGCGCAATGGGCCAAAACCCATCCCGACGCCGACCTCGGCATCCATCTTGCCCTCAACGCGGATTGGACCAGTTATCGTTGGTCCTCCGTTTCTCCGCAACCCCCGGGCTCCAGCCTCCTCGACGCCGACGGCTACCTCCCGCTCCTCACTCCATACGTAGCGGCCTACGCCAAAATGTCCGACGTCGCCGTGGAGACCCGCGCCCAGGTAGATAAGGCCAAAGCCGCCGGCATTCGCCTCTCTCATCTGGACTCCCACATGGGCACAATCGTCAGCACGGATGCACTCACCGCCGTCTATCTCGCCACTGGCCAAGCCTACAATCTCCCCGTGCTTCTTTCCCGCTATGATGAGGGCCGCGAACGCGATCTTTCCAAGCTTCATCTCGCTCCCAACGCCATCGTCCTCGACAGTGTCCTCCAGATCATGCCCGGCGTTCCTCAATCCCAATGGCTCGACGCCTACAAAAAAATGCTCCAGCCTCTCCCTCCCGGCACGTACCAACTGATCGTTCACCTCGCCCACAACGACGCGGAAATCCAGGGCGCCACCTTCGATCATCTCGATTGGGGCGCCCAGTGGCGGCAAAACGATCTCGACGTAGTCCAAAGCCCCGACTTCCAGAAATTCCTAAAAGACCAGCACTTCATCCTAATCTCCTGGCGCGACCTCCTAAAACTCCAGCCCAACTAATCTCGCTCTCCTCCTCCTGGTTGCCCCAGGCACGGAGTCTGTGCCTGGGTCTTGGGTTCCTCTTCTCAGCGCCTCTCCTACTCCATCATTTCGAGCAGAGCGGCCCGATTTTTTCCTTCGCGCCGCTGTCTGGCACGTCGGGCCGCGTAGAGAGAAATCCCTCTCGGGTCTTCTTGGTTTTTCTCGCCTCACTCTTCTCTGCGAACCTCTGTGTTCTCAGCGCCTCTGGGTTATCTCTTCTCTTCTTCTCTCCCCGGCCACAACTTGTCATCCTGAGCGCGCCTTCAGCGCGAAGGACCTCAACCTAGGCGTCTTGTCCACCAACGATCCCTGTCCGCCTCCCGCTCTTACTCTTACACTCTTACACTCTTACACTCTTTCACTCTTACACTTCCCCCTTTCTCCGCTCTCCCCCAGTGAACTCTTCCGCTCCATCCCGCATCTATATCCTTTTGACCATGCTCCACCCGTGTGTTACGTTGCTTTTGTCCGTAAATTTCTCGCTTTCCTGAAAGGCTGACGCCATTTTTCTGTTCTCCGCCATTTTCATCGGCAACATCTTCGATATTCTCGCGCAAACCGGCTGGGTCGCTCGTGTCGTCCTCGCTATACTTCTCTTCTTCTCCCTCGTCTCCTGGGCGCTCATCTTCCAGAAACTCGGCATCTTCGGGCGCATCCGCTACCAGAGCGACCAATTCCTCCGGCTCTTCCGCGCCACCAAAGGCATCGCCAACCCGCAAGGACTCGTCTCTGCGGGCTCGCCTTTTTCCAGCGTCTACGCTGCCGGCTATCGCGAACTCCAATCGCAAGTCACCGGCACGGGCAATCCCACGCCGCAAAAGCTGAAAAGCCTCGGGGCCGTCACCGTCGCCATGCAACTCGCCGCCGCCGAAGAAGTTCGCCGCGTCGAAAAGGGCATGTCCTGGCTCGCCACCACTGCGGGCGTCACTCCCTTCATCGGCCTCTTCGGCACCGTTTGGGGCATCATTGACGCCTTCTCCGGCCTCGGCACCGCTGGCGGAGCCAGCCTTCGCGCCGTCGCCCCCGGCATCGCCGAAGCCCTCGTCACCACCGCCGCCGGGCTCTTCGCCGCCATCCCCGCCCTAATTGCCTACAACCATTTCCTGCAAAACATTCGCGATCTGGCGCAGCGCCTAGACTCCTTCGCTCTCGAATTCGCCGCCCAAATCGAAAAAACTTTCACCTAGCATGCGCAGCCTACGCCAATTCGTCTTCCGTTCCGAACTCTGTGATCTCTGTGTCCTCTGCGAACTCTGCGTTAGCTCTTTCTTATTTCCTGACCGCTGGTCGCTGATCGCTGATCGCCTCCAACCCCAGCGCCATCCCTGAGCGCCACCACAATGCCTCAACTAAGCAAATCCACGCAAACAAGCCTCTCCGACATCAACATGGTGCCGTTCATTGATGTCGTCCTAGTCCTCCTCATCATCTTCATGATCACCGCGCCCATCCTGCAATCCGGCATCGAGGTCGATCTCCCCAAAACTCATACCGTAAAGGAATACGTTGAGCAGCATATCGTCGTCACCATCGACAAATCCCAGCGCATCTACCTCGGCAACGATCCCGTCAACATCCACCAACTCCCCGCCAAGATCCGCAAGCAACTCAAGCATCCCGACGATGCGGTATTTCTCCGCTGTGACGAAACTGTTCCATTTGGCGTCTTTGCCTCTGTCGTCGACTCTCTTCGCGTCGCTGGCTTCACCAACGTCAGCATCGTCACCGAACCCATCTCCGAGCGCAGGCACTAACCATGCCCCATTACCATGACCGTGATTCCGAGCGAAGTCTTCGAAGCGAGGAATCTCTCTGCTCTTCGTGTCATCCCGACCGGATCCATGGCGCTGTCTGCCGCACCCAAACTGTCATCCCGACCGAAGTGCCGCGCCTTATGCGGCACGCAGTGGAGGGATCGCGCCACAATCGTCGCGTCTTGCCTACCACCTCGCTTTTCGAATTTCAATTTTCCATTTTCGATTTTCGCCCTCTACAAGCTTCTCCCCTCACCCCGTTCTAACTCCATGCCACCCACCACCTACACCCTCGACGACCTCTCCTTCAACCGCTTCCTCGGTTACTCGGCCTGGTTCCACATTGCCCTCACCGCACTGCTCCTCATCGGCGTCTGGGTCCAACGCACTGGTACCGCCTGGGGTAGTTTCGGCGGTGGCGGCGGCGATTCCAGCGCGAAGGTCACTCTCGTCAGCAGCGCCGGAATCCCCATGCCCCAGCCCACCATCACCTCTCCCGAAAGCAGCGCCGTCGACCTCACCAAAGGTCTCAACAAAGAAGAGCCCAAGCCCAAGGAGCCCGAGCCCAAAACCAACGCCATCGACATTCACAAATTTGAAAAAGAAAAGCCTCTGCCCCGTTCCAAACCTTCTAAAGTCTTCGAGAGCAAAACTCCTCCACCTGAAAACGCTGTCCCCTACGGCGGCGGCGGCCAAACTCCCGTCCCCTCCGGCTTCAACGAATTCCCCGGTCCCGCCAATGGTGGCGTCGCTGTGCAAGGCCCCGGCGGCGCTGATTTTGCCAGTCGTTATGGCTGGTACATCGAAGCCGTGAAGCGCGCCGTCAATCAAAACTGGATGCAGAACACCATCGATCCCTCCGTTCGCGCCGCCCGCAGCGCCAAAACCACGATTACGTTCTCCATCAATCGCGATGGCTCCATCAGAAGCATTCGCGTCGCCGTATCCAGCGGTAACCGTTCCATGGACGATTCCGCCCAGCGCGCCCTCCTCAGCATCGACCACTTCCCCCCTCTCCCCACCGACTATTCCGGCCGCTACGTAGACGTAATCTTCGATTTCGACCTCGGCATGTCCAAGTAATCCCCCACCCGCAGCCGGTCCGGCGATTCACTCTTCCACTTTTGTACTCTTACACTCTTTCACTTCTTCTCTTCCGCAACCAACGCGAAGGTTGCCCCAGGCACGGAGTGTGTGCCTGGGTCTTGGGTCTCTCTTCTCTCTCTTCCCTCTCTTCTCTCTCTTCCCTCTCTTCCCTCTCCTCCGTCCTCTGTGTCCCGTTCTCTGTGAACTCTCTGAAGTCTGCGCTCTAGATTCCTCTGTCACGCCTCTGCCCCAATGAACTTGAGGGTGCCCCATCCTTTGTGCTTTCTGCAAAGGGTGGGCTCTTACGATCGAACGCCAGGAATCCTCTTCTCTTCCTCTGCGACCTCTGTGTAAGTCTCTCGCCTCTTTTAACTTTTAACTCTTAAACCTCTTCTCTTGTCTCCTGATCGCTGATATCTGATAACTGATATCCGATACCCCTTCTCATTTTTCCCCCACGCTTTCCTCCATTTGTTCTAAAGTATTCCTTCAGCCCCACGACCCCGGGAGGCGCCGTTGCCCGCAAAGAAGACCGTCCTGTTCGTTTCTTTCGCAATTCTTTTCAGCCTTTTCCTTTCCTCCACCGCCTTCGCCCAGGACTGGTTCCACACCAGCACTGGCCTCGGCAACAACCAATTGCCACGCATCGCCGTCGCCGATTTCGCCCCGCGCTCCGATTCCGCAAATTCCCACGCCGCTCTCTTCACCCAAGTCGTTCGCGATGATCTCTCCTTCTCCGGCATCATCGAACTGGTCTCTCCCAGCTTTTATCCCGCGCAAGTTCCTTCCCAGCCCCAGCAACTCCAGTTCCCCGTCTGGACCGATCCCCCGCTCAACGCCAATTTCGTCGCTTTCGGCAATCTCACCGAATCCTCCACCGAAGTCGTCATCTCTGCCTGGCTATATGATGTTCGCAGCACCTCCACCGAAGCTGTCGTCGGCAAAGTCTATCGTGGCGAGCCCACGGATCCCCAAGTCCGTAAATTTGCTCATCAATTCGCCGATGAAATCATTAATAAACTCTCCGGCGGCCTTCCCAGCATCGCTTCCACGCAAATTGCTTTCATCAGCGCACGCACCGGCCACAAGGAACTCTGGGTCATGGATGCCGATGGCTCCAACCAGCGTCCCCTCACTTCCCTGAAATCCATCGCCCTCACTCCCCGTTGGTCCCCGGATGCTTCCCGCATCGCCTTCACCTGCTTTGCTCCCGCCAACGGCGTCGTCAGCGCGCAAATCTGCATGTATTCCTTTGACACCAACCGCCTCGTCTCCTTCGCCCGCTATCGCGGCACCAACGATTCTCCCACCTGGTCCCCCGACGGCTCCCAGGTCATGTTCTCTTCCTCCATGCAAGGCAGCCCCGCTCTCTTCGTCTCCGATGCCAGCGGTAATGGCCCCAAGCGTCTCACCTACGTCTCCACCGGTGCCGATGCCTCTCCCGCATGGAATCCCAAAACCGGGCAGACTGTCGCCTTTGTCAGCGATCGCGGCGGTCTTCCTCAGCTTTATCTAATGAACGCCGACGGCACCGACACACAGAAGATCGATGTCCCCGATAAGGGTTATCTTGTCGACCCAGCTTGGTCCCCCAACGGCCAGCTTCTCGCCTTCTCCTGGCGACGCCCCAGCGGCAACTACGATATCTACATCATGGACGTCGTCTCGCGCCGCATCATCGAAATCACCCGGGACAGCGGTCGCAATGAACGCCCCTCCTGGGCCCCCGACGGCCGCCACATCGCCTTTGAGTCCACTCGCACCGGCACGCGCCAAATCTGGACCATGCTCGCCGACGGCTCCCAGCCCCACGAACTCACCTTCTCCGGCCACAACGAATCTCCCAACTGGTCCACGAAATAACCGGCCCGATTCCCCACCAACCCGCAACTGTCCTTCCGCTTGCCTGCCGAATGAGGGACCGAAGCGGCCCGATTTTTTCTCGTGCGCCGTTGTTTGGCGCCTCGGGCCTTTCTTTATCCTGTCATCCCGACCGGAGCAACGGCGCCTTTTGCCGTTGCGTAGTGGAGCGACTGTCTAATTTGTCAAGGGCTCGATGGAGCAAAATTCGGTTCGTACTTGGCGTGCCTTCGCATTCAGGCGGACGAGAAGTTTATGGGCCAAGGCGATGCGGATGACTTTCTTTGGTTTGCCCGCCGCCGCAAGGCGTTCATGGAAGGCGGCGAAGTCCGCATCGTGGCGGCGCACCACCCCGGCCACGACGTAGAGAATGGCACGGACGTTTCGTCTTCCACCGCGCACCGCACGCTTGCCCTGATGCTTGCCGCTGTCCCGCGCCAGCGGTGCCAGGCCCACCAGTTTGGACACCGCTTTGTTCGAGGCCATGCCAATCTCGGGCATCTCGGCCATCAGGCGAGCGACGGTGCGGTCGGCCACGCCTTTGATGGAGCGAAACGCTTGATCCAGCTTTTGCCACAGCGGATCCGCGGCGATCAGTGCGGCAATGGCCTCTTCCAGCTTGCGTATTTGCAAACTCACCACCGCCAAAACTTCCCCGAAG
Organism: Candidatus Acidiferrales bacterium; assembly: GCA_963702915.1. GTDB lineage: Bacteria > Acidobacteriota > Terriglobia > Acidiferrales > UBA7541 > Acidiferrum. The sequence continues at coordinate 969,283 of OY969770.1, read as the reverse complement.
GTGTCTCGTACGCTGGCCTCCGTCACCAAAAGACGTTGGTTTCGTTGCGCCGCTCGCAGTTCAGTGAGTTGCCGCAGCCGCGTGACCAGGGCTTTCAGCCGTTCTTGTTCCGCGCTCGCCGGAGCGTTGGGCCTGCTCCCTTTCACGGCCGCAAACCACGCAATCACCCCGGCATCGATACGGTCGGTTTTCTCCAGCAGGCCCATGCCTTCGGCAAAACGACGCACCGCCCGGGGATTGAGCAAAGCCACCGGCAAACCATGCCCCCACAGCAAAGCAAACGGCTGTTTTTCGTATCCGCCGCTGGCTTCCATGGCCGCCATCTCGACGTGATGCTGCCGACAAAAGGCAATCAACTCGGCGACGCCTTCGGCAGTGTTAGGGAAAGAGCGGTGCGGCCCCGCGGGGCCGATACCAGCGTCCAGCGAAAGAGAAGAAACATCTACTCCACAAACGATCTTGGTCACGGTAACCTACCTTGTACGTGCGATAGAAGTCTGGCGACTGTTCGGTCGTGCGTGACTGCGGCGGCGGTCCCAAAGCTCCACTACGGCTATCGGCCTGAGGAATCACGGGCGCCGCTCGCCGCGCGAGGGGTTCGCGATCGCGAACCCCTCGCAGCGACATTCTCCACCACAACTTGCCGCCTCCATACAGATACAAGGGATCGCGGCACAGTCACTGGGTCCTACGGTCTTCTCTTCTCCTAAAACTTAATACTGAATACCGATGTCCATAGCCGCATTGTTCCTGACGAACTTCGCGAATTCGCGAAAAATCTCGATTTCACCATTGGTACATCGAAGTGTTTTCAATAGTTTAGGACTGGCCTCTTTTTTGCACATCCAAAGTCTGGAAAGAACATCAAAGGAATATGGAATCCCAGCGATCGAATCTGTGGCTGCTTCGCGCGCAGACAGCACGGATTATCGATCGTAGGTTGCAAAGTGGGAAATGTCCCGGCATAGTATCCAATTGAGACGCAACTTCGGCCTCGCAAGGAAAGTATCCATTGTTCCGGATTCCTCATCTTTGCGCTTTTCGCGTCGCCCAAGTCGCGCTACAATGTATCGTATTACGACATATCCCCCGAACCCAGCCCGCCGGTGGTACCATCTTTCTCGGTGGGTCGAACACGGGATATCTCTAAGTCCAGGAGGACTCGCATGACTCAGCAGTCTCGCCCGTTCTATCGCACTTTGCTTATTTCCCTTTCGCTGTGCGCCGTTCTCGTCGCGGGTTGCAAAAAGAAAGTCGCTCCGGCACCTCCGGTTGCGCAACCTGCTCCGGTAGCCGTAAGACCAACCGCCTCCATCAGCGCCGATCGCACCTCCATCCAGAAGGGCGAGTCCGTCCGCCTCTCCTGGACCACTACCGACGCAACCAACATCTCGATCGCTCCTGAAGTCGGCGCTGTCACCGCGCAAGGTTCCACCACCGTCACTCCTTACTCCTCGACCACCTACAGCATCACGGCTACTGGTGCCGGCGGCTCGGCGAGCGGCAGCGTCAGCATTACCGTCACCGTTCCGCCGCCGCCCCCTCCTCCCGAAGCTCCCAAGCCCACCTTGGACGAGCTCTTCATGAGGGAAGTGCGCGACGCCTACTTCGATTACGACAAGTCTGATATTCGCGCCGATGCCAAGGACGCCCTCGGCAAGACCGCTGACTTCCTTCGCAACTATCCGCAAGTCCGCGCCACCATCGAAGGCCATTGCGACGAACGCGGCTCCACCGAATACAACCTGGCCCTCGGCGATCGCCGCGCCAACGCCGTCAAGCAGTATCTCGTCAGCCTGGGCATTTCTGCCGACCGCCTCACCACCGTCAGCTACGGCAAGGAAAAGCCTTTCTGCACGACCTCCGACGAAGCCTGCTGGCAGCAGAACCGTCGCGGCCATTTCGTCCGCATTCCGTAACCCGCGCCCCTAACAACCGACTCGCAACCTCGCCCACCCCTCCCGCCTCAGGCGGGAAGGGTGGGGTTTTTCTCTCCCCCACCTCCATAGCACAGTCACTCCTGTTTACCCTGAGCCGCGAAGGGACTGTGCTCTTGGGTTCCTCTTTTCTTCTCTGTGAACTCTGCGTCCTCTGTGATCTCTGCGTAAGCCTTTCTCTCCCGGTTGGGGGTGCCCCAGGTTCGATTTTTTACCTGGGTCTTGGGTTCCCTCTTCCCTCTGCCTACCCGGTGTCACATCGAGAGATTGTCATTCCGACCGGAGGTCCGCGACGTCTGCGGCTTCGTCAAATTTGTCATCCCGACCGGAGCAACGGCGCCTTTTGCCGTTGCGCAGCGGAGGGATCGCGGCACCATCGCCCTGCTTTGTTCTTATTCGTTTTTCGAATTTCGTATTTCGAGTTTCGCTCTCCCCCTCTTCCCTCTGCTCCTGCACCTCCTTTATTTCCTTTACCTCACCTGCCTCACCAATCCCACTTGCCCCCATTCCAATCTCCCGTTACATTGGAAGGTTGAGACGCCATTATCGTTTTATCTTGCTTTGCTTGTAGTCGTGGAGGAACTCAACCATGCGGACGCGTAACATTCTTCTCTTCTCCGGCGCCATGTTCGTCAGCGCCGTTGCTGGCAGCCTCGTCGGGCCCCGCCCCGCCCTCGCCGTCGCTCGCGAGATCATCGAGCTCCAGCGCGATGTCACCTCAATCCTGCAAGGTCAAAAAGACATGCAGACCCAAATGACCGAGGACCACACCGTCATAAAGACACTCGTCGGACAGTCTTCAGACAGCGTCAACAAACTCAGTGCCACCATGAGCGGCCTGCAAAAATCCGTGCAGGACGTTCAGGCCAATTCCGGCACGCGCCTGGACACCATGTCCACTCAGGTTCAGGGCCTTTCGGACAATCTCGAGGAAATCAAATCCCGCATCGGCAAACTCAATCAGCAGCTCGTGGATCTGCAAAACTCCGTGCAAGCCATTGACGCCCGCCTCGCCGGCGGCACTCCCTCTACCCCTGGCGCAACCGGTCCCACCGGCGCTGCCCCTTCTCCAATCAATAGCATGCCCGCCGCTCCTTCCGGCCCTCCGCCCTCCGCCGACACTCTCTATTCCAACGGACTGCGCGACATCACTAGTGGCAAATACGATCTCGCCAACTCCGAATTCCAGGACTACCTCAAGTACTACGCTGACACCGATCTCGCCTCCAACGCCCAGTTCTATCTCGGCGAAATCGCCTATTCTCAGAAGCAGTACGATCAAGCCGTCACCGAATACGACAAGGTCCTCACCAACTATCCCAAAAGCTTCAAGCTCGCCCCCGCTCGTCTGAAAAAGGGCATGGCCTTAATCGAACTCAACCAGAAACCCGCCGGCGTCCGCGAACTCCGCGAAGTCGTCAGGCGCTATCCCGGCACCGAAGAGGAGCGCCGCGCCCGCGCCAAGCTCAAGGACCTAGGCGTATCCGTTTCCGCCACCCGCTAATTCCCCCGCACTCCTCCCCGGCTTTTCTTGGGTTGTAGCGGCCGCCTTCTGAGGCGGGCGCCTTTCGCTTGTGGCACAGTCACTCCTGACTGTGCTCTTGGGTTTCTCTTTTCCCCGGTTGCCCCAGGCACGGTGTATGTATGTGCCTGGGTGTTGGGTTTCCCCTCTAACACCTGCCAACCCAGTGCATGAGGGTTCCCCATCCTTTGCGCTTTCTGCAAAGGGTGGCTCTTAGGACCGAACGTCACCGGCTCTCTTCTCTTAATTCTTGCTTCTCTCTTCTCTGCGAACTCTGCGAACTCTGTGCTCTCTGTGACCTCTGCGTAAATCTTTTGACTTTGCCTTTTCTGGCATTTCTGGCCGCCAAGCGAAGCGATCCCTCCTCGATCTCATCGCCCCGTCCTTGATTTCGCTTTTCCTCTCCCCCGTGTTATCTTTCCCTTTTCAGGGGGAATCACTAACATGTCGGTAAACAAAGTCATCCTAGTCGGCCGTCTCGGCCGCGATCCCGAAACGCGCTTCACCTCTGGCGGTCAAGCCGTCGCCAATTTTTCCCTCGCCACCGACGAATCCTACAAGGACCGCAATGGCGAGCGTCAAAAGCGCACCGAATGGCACAAGATTGTTGTCTGGGGCAAGCAAGCCGAAATCGCGCAGCAGTACCTGAAAAAGGGCTCCCTCGTTTTCATCGAAGGTCGCATTCAATCTCGCGAGTGGCAGGACAAGGAAGGCCAGAAGCGCACCAGCTTTGAAATCGTCGCCACGAATTTCCGTATGCTAGGTGGCCGTAGCGACGGCATGGCCGCTGGTGCTGGCGCCTCCGCCCCCGCCACGGCCTCCCGCACCGAAGACTTCGATCACGCCGGCCCCACCGACGAACCCATGGGCGGTCCCGGCCCCGCCGGCCCGGATATCTCCGACGAAGACATCCCCTTCTAGCGCCATTGGCTTGTAGCACTGTCACTCCTGACGGTGCTCTTGGGTTTTCCCTCTAACGCCTGTCCACCAAGTACTTGAGGGTGCCCCACCCTTCGCGTTCCTCAGTGATCTCCGCGCCATCCCGATGCTTTTTCGGGATGAACGGTGGGCTCTTACGATCGCACGCCACAACCTCTCTTCTCTTAAACTCTTGCTCTTTTTCTTCTCTGTGAACTCTGTGCTCTCCGTGACCTCCGCGTTAAATCTTTTGACTTCGAGTTTTCTGTCTTTCCTTCCCCCTTCTTCTGACTCTGTGCCCATGCTCCCTAGTCACACTCCTCCTGTTCTTCCATCACTCTCCCGTCATTCTCCGAATTGCTATCCTATACGCGTGAACGCCGAATCCACGCCATCCAACCAGAGCTCCTCGAGCTCCCTCCTGCGCGATCGCTTATTCAGGGCATTAATGGGTGTCTGCTTGTGGAGCGCAATTCTATTCGTTGCCGCCGGTAGCATGCACTGGCAGCGCGCGTGGCTCTACATTGCTCTGTATGTCTGCACCATCGTGCTTGGCGAAATCGTCGTCAGCCTGAAGAGTCCCCGCATCCTCAAAGAGCGCTCCCAGCCCCATCAAAACACAAAGGCCTTTGACAAGATCATCATGCCCTTGATCATGCTGACGTTCTTCCTCTTCCCCGTGGTCGCCGGCCTCGACGCTATCCGCTTCGGCTGGTCGCATCTCGGCTGGAGCGCATTCCTTGCTGGCCTGCCGCTTTACCTCATGGGAGCCGTACTCGTCCCCTGGACCATGATCGTCAATCCTCACCTTGAAAAGACCGTCCGCATTCAAGACGACCGCGGCCACCTGGTCGTCAACTCCGGACCCTATGCCATCATTCGTCACCCCATGTATGCAGGAATAATTTTGCAAAGCCTCACCGGTCCTCTTCTCCTGGGATCCCTCTGGTCCTACCTGCCAGTTGCAGCAACGATTTGTCTCTTCGTAGTCCGTACCGCTCTCGAAGACCGCACCCTCCGCAACGAACTTCCCGGCTATGCGGAATACGCGATGAGCACCCGTTTTCGTCTTCTACCTGGAATCTGGTAACCGGGTTCTCGGGGTTCTTATGTAGCACAGCCGCTCCTGTTTACCCTGAGCCTCGAAGGGCTTGCCCTGACGAACGAAGGGACTGTGCTCTTGAGTTCGCCCCGGGAACGCCGATCTCCCGATCGGCGAGGGTGTGCCGGTTGCCCCAGGCACGGAGTCTGTGCCTGGGTCTTGGGTTCCTCACCCATCTCCTCCTCATCAGGACATCCCGTCATTTCGAACGGAGTCCGCGAAGTGAGAAATCCCTCTTTCTTTTCTTCTCCGCCGGTTGCCCCACGTACCGGTTCTGTATCTGGGTCTTGGGGTCCTCACCCAACTCCTCCTCATCAGGACATCCCGTCATTTCGAACGGAGTCCGCGAAGTGAGAAATCCTCTTTCTTTTCTTCTCCGCCGGTTGCCCCAGGCACGGAGTCTGTGCCTGGGTCTTGGGGTCGCCGTTTTGTCATCCCGCCTGCCCTGAGCGCAGCCGAAGGGACCGGAGGCCAGCGCCGTTTGCGGCCCGTGGTGGAGAGATCGTGGCGCCATCAACTGGTCTTGTGTGCTCTCTTCCCTTCTTGGCTTGTTTTTCATTCTGCGCTCCTCCGCGTCCCCTGCGCCTCCTCGCCCCCGAGCTTCCAGGGGGCAGATTATTCCCCCTCCTCTTGCACTTTTGCACTCTTCTACTCTTTCACTTTTATACTTCTTCCTCTCTCGCTTCCTGATCGCTGATATCTGATCGCTGATATCCCTCTCCCCTTTTTTCAACGTCAACTTTTGACTTTTCAACCACCCCACCGCCATCCCCCCAAATTCCCCTTGAATTCCCCCCTAACCTGTGTTACTCTGGCTTTGCGTTTGTTGCTCTTGTTTCGCCTTTTGTTTTTGAAGGGTCGCAGGCTACAACTTGCGGCCTTTTTTTGTTTTCCGCCCGCTTTACCGCGGTGAGGAAACGACGGAAGACGCCCGGTATCCGTAAGGGTCCTGGAGAGAGAAGCATCAGATAGCTTATTTGAAAAGAGAAACTGCATTGAGTAAGGAACAAGGAACTGTAAAGTGGTTTAACGCGAGCAAGGGCTTCGGATTCATCCAGCGCCAGACCGGGGAGGACGTTTTCGTCCATTTCTCCGCGATTCAGGCCGATGGCTACCGCTCTCTCAACGAGGGCCAGGCCGTTGAATTCGAGGTCGTGCGTGGGCCCAAGGGTCTGCAAGCCTCCAACGTTCAACCCCTTTAATCTGATCCCTCATCTCCAGGCGGAGCGCCCTGCGCTCCGCCCTTTTTTTTGTCCCCACCCTTCCCTCCATCCTGTGGCACAGTCACTCCTGACTGTGCTCTTGGGTTGCTCATTTCTTACCTCGGTGCCCTCTGTGTTCCTATCTCTGTGAACCCTGTGTCACCGTCCCTCTTAGCTCCTCTCCTTCTCTGTGCTCCTCCTCGACCGCTGCGCTCTCTGTAGTCTCCATGTAAGTATTTTCTTCTTTGTCATCCCGACCGGAGGCCCGCGCCGTTTGCAGGCCGGAGCGGAGGGATCGTGGCGCAATCACCGCGTCTTGCTTCCGCTCCGCTTTTCGAATTTCGCTTTTCCAGTTTTACTTCTCTCATCCTCAATCCCAGACTCCCTATTCCCCATCCAGCCACCCGTCCGATATACCTCCCTCAACATTACTCAAAACTAATAACTTATCACTTAAAACTCATCCACCCGCCCTTTCTCCCCCATGGTCACGGAATGGTGTACACTCTTCCCGATTCTCGCTCCACCAGGCTTATCCCGTTCGTTGCTCGTGAGGTCACCTTGCTCCCTTCCAGCAAGTTTCCTCGGATTGCCGTCGCGGCCGCTCTCCTCCTGGCGCTGCTTCTCCTCCTCGACCTCGAATTTGTTCGCTCCCCTGCAACTCGTCTCCTTCTCTCCAATGCCCTGGACCTCGCCATGATCGTCCTGGCTGCTTCCTGCTCTTTTTTCGTCGCCCGCCGCTCTTCCGCCTACGCGCGCCAGGCTTGGTTTCTCCTTGCCATCGCCATCTCTCTCGAGGCATTGGCTCTGGCCATCAGCGCCTACTATCAGAGTTTTGTTCCAGCCGCCGCCTCCAGCCCATATCCCTCCGATCTCTTGTTCTTCATTTGGCCCGCACCTCTCTTCATGTTGTTCATTCCGAGGTCCGGCGAGGAATCCACCGGATTTGATTCCCTCCGCACCCTCGACTTCATCCAGGTTGGCATCGTTGCTGCCACCTTCTATCTCTACTTCTTCTACTCTCCCCTCCGCTGGCATGCCAATCCTCCTGCCCTTCTCCGGCAGATCCTCGTTCTCTACATTGTCCGGGATCTCGTCCTCTCCCTTGCCTTCTTCTCCCGCTCCCGGGCTTCTCGCTCCATTTGGATTCGCTATTTCTGTTTGGTCTTGAGTTTCGTCTTTTTTGCCTTCGTATTCTCAGATATCACCTACCTCCTTACCTTGGACACTTCCGCCGGTGCTGCCAGTTGGGGTGATCTCCTCTGGATGCTGCCTCACTTTCTCGTCGTCCTACTCGCCGTTTCCTGGAAGCAACCCCAACCCTCTCCCGTACGCTCTCCCTCTCCCTTCGGTAGCCGCGTCGCCAATCAGATACTCCCCACCGTTATCCCTCTCCTCGTCATCTTCATGGGGGGCGCGATTGCGCGGAGGCAATTACCCCTCGCTGCCCTCGCCGTCACCTCCTCTGTCCTTTGTTCCTCCGTTCGCCTTCTCCTCACCAACCGCAAGCAGCGCCAGATTTCCGACCACTTGCTCGAAACTCAAAAAGCTTTGCGCAGTTCCGAGAGCATGTTCTCTTCCGCATTTCGCTCCAGCCCCGATTCCATGTCCATCAACGTCTTCCCCGACGGTCCTTACATTGACGTGAACGATGGCTTCACCCGTCTCACCGGCTACTCCCGTGAAGAAACTCTCGGCAAAACGCCCACTCAAATGAATCTTTGGGAAAACCCTCCCCGCCGTGCTGAAATTGTCTCCCAAATCGAGCAAACCGGCGAACTCCACGAACACGAGTTTCGTTATCGCACGAAATCCGGCCAGCTCCGCATCGGCCACATGTCCGGTGCTCTACTGGATCTCGACGGTAGGCTTTGCGCGCTGATTGTCGTTCGCGACGTCACCGAGCGTAAAGCCGCGGAAGAACTGCTCCGCTCCAGCGAAGAGCGTTTTCGCTCTCTCGTCGAGCACCTTCATGTCGCCATGGTCTCCTTCGATCCCCAGGCCCGCCTGCAATACGCCAATCAGGCCGCCCTGGAGATGTTCCAGCACACACTCGACGACGTTTTGCACAAGACCGGCAAGGAAATCGCCGTGCAGCCTTTGCATGAGGATGGCACTCCCATCTCGGGGTCTGCCACTCCCCTCCCCACCGTTATCGCTACCGGACGCGGGCTCTATGGCCAGGTGTTCGGCTGGCGTCTTTCCCACTCCGATCAGATTCTTTGGACTCTTACGGACTTGGTTCCTGAATTCGACGCCTCAGGGAATCTCACGAGTGTCCTCGCATCTGCTACCAACATCACCGAGCAACGCAGAGCTCTCGAGGCTCTCCGCGAAAGCGAAGAGCGCTTCCGCACTCTCGTCCGCGACTTCCACGTCGCCGTCGTCCTCAACGGCCCCGATGGCAAGATCGAATTCGCAAATCAGGCCGCCCTCAACATGCTCGGAATTTCCGACCTTGCCGAGATTGGCGGCGACGTTGCCTCTACGGACTTCATCCCCGTGGATGAGCAAGGCCGCGATATGCCACTCGCGGACCGCCCGGTGGCTACCGTCCTTCGCACCAAACTTCCCGTCCGCAATGGCACATTGGGTTGGCGCCGCCCCGGCTCACCGGATATCCTCTGGATCTTCGGCAACTCCATCCCTCAGTTCAATCCAGACGGCTCCATCCTCCGCGTCATCTCCACCTTTACCGATATCACCAAATTGAAAAACGCCGAGCACGCCATCCGTCAACTCTCCACGCAACTCCTCAATCTCCAGGACGAAGAGCGCCGCCGCATTGGCCGCGAACTCCACGATGGCCTCGCGCAAACCGTTCTTGCCGTCAATTTAAGCCTCGCCCAGGTTCGCCATTCTTCCCCGCCACTCAGCGAGCCTGCGGAGCGCTCCCTCGAAAAGGCTCGCACCCTCCTCCAGCAGATGTCTCGTGAAATCCGCACCCTCTCTTATCTCCTCCATCCACCCTTGCTCGATGAACTCGGACTCGTCTCCGCTCTCAAGGAATACGTGCGCGGCTTTAGCGATCGCAGCGGCATCGAAACCCACCTTGTAGTTCCTCAGGATTTCGGCCGCATGCCCCAGTTTGTCGAAATCGCCCTATTCCGCGTTGTTCAGGAGAGCCTCGCCAATATCCAGCGCCATTCCGGCAGCGCTTCCGCCTCCATCCAACTCCTCGAAACCCCTTCTTCCGTCGTTCTCGAAATCACTGATTTCGGCCGCGGCATCAAACTACCCTCCAATGGCCAGACCCAGCCCGACGTCGCTCATCTTGGCGTCGGCATTCCTGGCATGCGCGAACGCATCGCTCAGCTCGGGGGCCGCCTCGACATCGAATCCAGCCCCTCTGGCACCACCGTTCGCGCTACTATCTCCACGCCCCAGGTTCTTCTCAAGGAGGCTCTCGATGGCCCCCCTTCGCATCTTGATCGCGGATGATCACGCAGTCGTTCGCACCGGCCTGCGCACCCTCCTCGAATCCCGCGAAGGCTGGCAGGTCTGCGCCGAAGCCGTGGATGGCCGCGACGCCGTTGATAAAGCCACTAAACTCAAACCAGATATCGCCGTCCTTGATATCGGCATGCCCCTTCTCAATGGTGTGGACGCCGCCCGTCGCATCCTCAAAACTTCCCCTCAGACCCAAATCTTGATTCTCACCATGCACGAATCCGACGAGCTCGTTCGCCAGGTCATCGAAGTCGGCGCCCGCGGCTATATCCTCAAAGACGACGCCGACCGCGTTCTCCTCGCCGCCGTCGACGCCCTCCGCCAGCACAAGCCTTACTTCTCCGTTCCCATTGCTCCTGCCACCGACTCTGGTGACGACCCTTCCAAGTCCTACCGTTCGCGCCTTACTCCGCGCGAACGCGAAATCCTCCAACTCCTCGCCGAAGGCAAAAGCAACAAGGAAATCGCCACCATCCTCGGCATCAGCGTCAACACTTCCGAAGCTCACCGCGCCAACATCATGCTCAAGCTCGATCTCCACTCCCTCCCCGAACTCGTCCTCTACGCCATCCGCAACAACATCATCTCCACCTGACCACACCATCCTGTAGCTCGCCCCTTCAGGGGTAAGGCCGTCCATAACGCCATCAAGACACTTCTGATTGCACTCTTACACTCTTATACTTTTTCACTCTTATACTTCTTCTCTTCTTCCAAATTTTCGGTTGCCCCAGGCACGGAGTCTGTGCCTGGGTCTTGGGTCTCTCTTGGGTTTCTCTGGTTACGCCACCAACCCAACGAACTTGAGGGTGCCCCATCCTTTGCGCTTTTTTGTCTAGTCCCGACACATGGTTTACAAAGTGTCCCTAGACATCCTTTACAGGGGGCGGGTCTGGTTGGGTGATCCAATGCTCGACGATCGTCGAGCATTGGATCCGCGGATCGAGTTCGCGGATCAGCGTCGCGCAGTAGAACACCATGCAGCGTTGGCCGACCGTCACCAGCTGCACCCATTCCCCGGCCAGCGCCTTGCTGATTTTCCACGCTCGCCCTTTTACATCCAACTTCCCTTGGCTATCCACTTTCAATACCCAGGAACCCGGGGGATATTCCCAGTGCGGTGGCTGCGGATCGTATCGTCGCTGGCTGGGACGCCACAGACTTGCGGGAGTCTGCATGTGCAAGGCTTCATGAGGTCGCACATGGTTATGTTCCCAACGATAGGCATCCAGCCAAGCCTGCATCGACAGTCGCGGAAAACCTCTTCGCGTCAGTGCTCGTTGCAGGGATCCGTGGAAACGCTCGATCTTTCCCTGCGTTTGGGGATGCCGAATGCCGCTCCAGTGCAGCCGGATGCCCTGACGCATCAACCATAACGACAGCCGTGTGTACCCGGAAGGTGCTTGCTGGCTCCACCACGGTATGCCGTGGTCCATCAGCATTCCTTCCGGAACACCACAACGCTGAAAGGCTTCTTCTAGCTGCTCCCGCACCGGTCCGCCATGGGTGCTGCCGTTGGCCGCCAGCGCGATCAGGTAGCGACTGTGATCGTCCAGCACCGACAGCGGTCCCACCGGCTGCGGCCATCCTTTCGGCCCTTTGAAATCCATCTGCCACAATTCATTCGGTCGCTCCCGCTCGAACCGTTGCACGGTCGGCGAGCGCTGGTCTTCCTCTCTCACCAGATCGTGACGCAGCAGAATGCGATGAATGGTGTTGCGCGGCAGGGTCACCCCTTCCCGTGCCAATACCACTTTTAGCTTGCGCGCACCCCAATCGGGATATCGCAGCCGCGCTTGAACCACGCGCTGCTCCAAGACTGCTTGCGTTCGGCGTGGACTGTGGTGTGGCTTACGGCTCTTTTCCGCAATACCGTGGACGCCAGATGCTTCATAGCGCCCCAACCACAAATACCCTGTGGGGCGTGAAATCCCATGCTCAGCACACAGAGCACTGAACGGCTGAAGTCTCTGCGATGCCGCTACGACAAATTGTACACGTTGCTCATGAACGTCCATCGTTCTCCATGCCATCGCTGCAATACCTCCCGCGCATGCATCACATGCGCGCGAGTGTAAGGGATGTCTAGGGACAACCTGTAAAGGATGTCATGGGGCTGAACAGCTTTTTGCAAAGGGTGGGTTCTTACGATCCAACGCCACAACGTCTCTTCTCTTCGTTTCTGTGGCACAGTCACTCCTGCTGTGTTCTTGGGTTTTCCTCTTTGCTCTTCTCTGTGAACTCTGTGTCCTCTGCGTAAGCGTCCGAAGTTGACCGTCTTGACGGGCGGATTACGTTAACGAAGCAGTTTCTGTGGCGGGGGCGAGGTACCAAGGCAGGAGTTCTTCGATGCGGTTGATGGGGTGGTCGGCGATACGCGAGAGCACGTCGCGCAGGTACGCTTCGGGATCGATGCCGTTGAGTTTGGCGGTGCCGATCAGGCTGTAGATCGCTGCGGCGCGTTCGCCACCGGCATCGGAGCCTGCGAACAAGTAGTTTTTGCGGCCCAGGGCGACCACGCGCAATGCTCGTTCCGCGGCATTGTTGTCGATCTCGATGCGGCCGTCGTCCACGTAGCGCAAGAGCGCTTCCCAGCGTCCCAGCGCGTAACGGACTGCCAGCGCGGTGTCCGATTTTCTGGATAGTTTACATAAGGTCTCTTCCAGCCACTGCTTCAACGATTCCAACAGCGGGCGCGCCTGTTGGTTGCGAACCTCGCGTCGCTGTTCTGGCGAGCGCCCGCGAATTTCTTTTTCGATGGCGTACAACGCGCCGATGCGCTCCAGCGCTTCCGCTGCCACTGGCGATTTGTGCGCCGCCACCAGATCGTAGAATTTTCTGCGCACGTGCGCCCAGCAAGCGGCTTCCTGAATGCGCCCCGCTTCGTAAATCTGATCGTAGCCCGCGTAGCCATCTGCCTGCAGCGTTCCGGTGAAGTTGCTCAAGTGTGCTTGCGGGTGCTCGCCTTTGCGATCCGGCGTGTAGGCGAACCACACCGCCGCGGGCGTTGCGTCTCCCGCAGGACGGTCGTCGCGAGCGTAGGTCCACAGCCGCCCGGTTTTGGTTTTGCCGTTGCCCGGCGCCAGCACCGGAACCGGCGTGTCGTCGGCGTGCAGCTTCGTTGCGCTCATCACGTGGCGTCGCAGCGCTTCCACCAGCGGTGCCAGCAACGCGCTCGTGCCGCCCACCCAGTCCGCGAGTGTCGAGCGTTCCAGCTCCACGCCTTCGCGCGCGTAAATTTCCGACTGGCGATACAGCGGCAAGTGATCAGAGTATTTCGAGACCAGCACATGCGCCAGCAGTCCGGGCCCAGCAATGCCGCGCTCGATGGGACGGCTCGGCGCTTCTGCCTGCACAATGCGTTCGCAGCATGCGCAGGCCAGCTTCGGACGCACCTGCTGGATCACTTTGAAATGCGCCGGCACATACTCCAGGATTTCCGAGATGTCTTCGCCGAGCGATTTCAACTCACCACCACAGTCCGGGCAGGCTTTCTGCTTCGGCGGATACTTTTTCACTTCGCGCGGCAGGTGCTCCGGCAGCGGCCGCCGTGTGGGTTTTGCTGCATTCGTAACGGACGCGACAGCAACAGGCAGTTGCAGAGGCGCGGTTTTCTCTGCTCGCGCTGTTTCCAACTCGTCGAGCCGCAACTCCAGCTGTTCGATCTGGCGGTCCAGCTTCTCCGATTTGCGCCCGAACTGCATGCGCCGCAGCTTGGCGATGAGCAGCTTCAAGTGCTCGATCTCGTTGTCGCGCGATTGCAGTTGCGCGTTCTTGGAGAGGAGTTCTTCCGTTTGGGAGAGAAGCTGTCCGTGCTGGATGAAGATTAGCGCCTTCAATGCTTCGTGATCGAGTGTGTCGAGATCAGGAAGTGTCGCGCGCAGTGTCATCGTGCGCGCAGTATGCCAGAAACTTTTTTATGCGCAAGCAAAAAACGTAGAGAAAGAAAAAACAACAAAGAAAAATGCGCAACAGATAACCACTGCCCTTCACACCGCCATCTGTGGCGTGTAACTGCGCACTGGCCGCCGCCAATCAATCCCTTCCAGCAGCATGGACAACTGCGCTGGCGTCAGCGAAACCGTACCGTTCGCCGCTTGCGGCCAGGTGAATTTTCCGCGCTCCAGCCTTTTCGCGAACAAGCACAGCCCATCACCGTCCCACCACAGCAGCTTGACCAGATCCCCGCGCTTCCCGCGAAACACAAATACCTGCCCGGAAAACGGATTTTCCGCCAGCGCCGTCTGCACCATCCCGCTCAGTCCCACAAACCCGCGCCGCATGTCCGTCACCCCCGCCACGATCCAGATGCGCGTCCCCGCCGCCAGCCCGATCATCCCAGCAACTGCTCCAGCACCACACGCAGCGCTTCTGCATCCACACGCCCCGTGATGCGCAGTTGTCCCTTGGGAAGTTCCACGTAAATCGCGCCCGCTGCTTCCTCGCTTCCCTGGGCAGCGTGCCGACGGTCCGAGCGATGCGCTTTGCTTGCTCGCGTTCCGGTCACATGCACCGGCAACAAGTTCGCCGTTTCTTGCGTCTCGCCCAACAACCCCTGGCGATACTGACGCCGCCATGCAAACACTTGGTTGGCATTCACTCCGTGCGCCCGCGCCACCTTGGCCACCGACGCATCTGGCGCTAACGTCTCCTCGACGATCCGCCGCTTCTCCGCTACCGACCGCCGTCTACGCGGCTCTCTCTTAACGACTATCCGTTCCGAAGTGTCCACGTTTCCTCAAGTGGACACTTCCCGATGTGCCCACATGAGCCATCATCCTCTGACTACCCACAATTCTCACAGACGGCCACAACCGGACGCTTACTCCTCTGCGACCTCCGTGTAATCTTCTCCTCCAAAAAAAAAGCGCGACCGAAGCCGCGCCACCCGCCAAGCCCTCTCCCAAATCTCTTACTCTTAACCTCTTCTCCTCCTGTCCTCCACTAACAAACAAGCATCCTCCACCACAATCAATCCTCGTCTCCGCGCCTTCTCCGCCGCTGTTCCCTCCTCGATTCCCAACTGCATCCACACCACCTTTGCCCCAATCCCCATCGCGCTCTCCACCACACCCGCCACCTCTTCCGGCCGCCGGAAAATATCCACAATGTCCACCTTCTCTGGAACATCTTCCAGCCGCGCGTACGCCTTCTCCCCCAGCACTTCCGTCACCCGCGGATTCACCGGAATAATTCGATAACCCACGCGCTGCAGATACTCCGCCACTTCATGGCTAGGGCGCGTAGGGTTCGCCGACAATCCCACCACCGCAATCGTCTTCGTCGCCCGCAAAATCTCCGCAATAGGATCGCTCGCGCCCTTCATCCCATCCGGCAAATGAATTTTCATGTTTTCTTGGATGCCCCAAGCTCCGGCTAGGGTTCCGAACTGGATTTGGTCTTGTCTTTCCCTACATCTCAACCACCACAATAGCAACAGCTTGTCATCCTGAGGAGCGTGTAGTTTGCGCTCCGAAGGACCTCAACTGCCACACTCTCTACCATCAAATGAGAACCCAGACTACGACACCGTCACCGGCCTTCTCCGCGCCATCACCTTCGCCACCGCTCCCAGCAACTCCTTGTTCTCTCCCGGATTCCCCACCGAGATCCGGATCGCGTCCGGGAACCCCATCCACGCCATCGGCCGCACGATCACGCCCTCTTTCAACAATTCCTCGCACAGCGCCCTTGCATCCATCCCGCTGACCGGCACAAACAGAAAATTCGTTTCGCTCGCCACTGGTCGCAGCCCGCTCTTCGTCAATTCCTCCAGCAGCCGCGCCCGTTCCGCCCGGTTCATCGTCACTGACCGCCGCACATGTTCCGCGTCATCCAGAGCCGCCAGCGCCGCCGCTTGTCCCACGCTCGTCACGTTGAACGGCGTCCGCAGCTTGTTCATCTCCGCCACCAGCGTCGGGTGCCCAATTCCGTATCCAATCCGCAACCCCGCCAGCCCATACACCTTCGAAAATGTTTTCAGCGTCAACAGGTTGTTGTACTCCTTGAAAATCTCCATCGCTTTCGGCAAGTCCCGCCGCTCCGCATATTCCGTGTAAGCCTCATCCAGCACCACCAGCACGTCCCCCGGCACCTTCTTCAGGAACACGTCAAACTCCGCCGCGCCAAACGCCGTCCCGGTAGGATTATTCGGATTCGCGATATAAATGATCCGAGTTTCCGGTGTTACCGCCGCTGCCATCGCCTCCAGATCAAACGTGTAGTTCCGCATCGGCGTCTGCACCAGCTTGCCGCCGCTGGCTCGTATCGCAATCGGATACAGCGCAAACGTTCCCTCACTCGTGATCCCCGTCAGCCCCGGCCGCAGCAGCACCCGCGATGCCAAATCAATAATCTCGCTCGACCCCAGCCCCACAAATACTTCTTCCGGCCGCACTCCAAAACGTCCCGCCAGCACTTCGCGCAACCGCTTGCTTCCGCCATCCGGATACCAGTTCGCCTCGCCCAGCGCCGCTCGCGCCGCTGCCATCGCTTTCGGCGAAGGTCCCAGCGGGTTCTCGTTCGACGCCAGCTTCACCGCATGAATTTTCAGCTCTTGCTCAACTTCCTCAACGGGCCTCCCCGGCACATAAGCCGGCAGCCCCTGGATGTAATCCGGTATAAGTTCTTCCAGCGTGTGTGTCATAACTTCAGATTATGCGCTCCATCAGCCAAACAAGCAGTGCCCTCCATCACCAATGTCTCTCACTCTTAACCGCCATTATGGCCTGCACCCATCCGCAACACCGTCATTCCGAACGGAGTCTTCGGAGTGAGGGACGGTTTTGCATCGCACGCCTTTCGTGCGATGAATCTCCCCTCTGCCGGTTGCCCCAGGCACGGAGTCTGTGCCTGGGTCTTGGGTCACTCCTGGATTTCCCTGGTTACGCCACCAACCCAATGAACTTGAGGGTGCCCCATCCTTCGCGTCTTCTGCGAAGGGTGGGCTCTTACGATCCAACTCCGGTTGCCCCAGGCACGGAGTCTGTGCCTGGGTCTTGGGTCTCTCTTGGGTTTCCCTGGTTACGCCACCAAGCCAATGAACTTGAGGGTGCCCCATCCTTCGCGTCTTCTGCGAAGGGTGGGCTCTTACGATCCAACGTCCCAACGTCTCTTGTCTTCGCTTCTGTAGGTACAGCCACTCTTGACTGTGCTCCGGGGTTTCTCTTCTCTGTGAACTCTGCGCCCTCAGCGAACTCGGTGTAATCTTTTGTCTTACTTTTTCCTGTCTTGTCTTGTTTCCTGATCGCTGATATCTGATAGCTGATATCCTTCCAGCTTCACTCAAAACTCAAAGTCATAGATCAATCCTCCCTCACACCAATCGCTCCTTCCTGACCGTAATCCCCTCAATCCTCTCCCTCTTCACCGCAAACCCAATCCCCGCTCCACCCGGCACTCGTATCGTCCCCGTCTCCGAAACCGTCACCTCCGGCTCAATCACATCTTCCTTCCAGTACCGCTTGCTAGCCGTCACATCCCCCGGCAGCGAAAAATTCTCCATCGTGGACATCGCAATGTTGTGTGCCCGTCCAATCCCCGATTCCAGCATCCCTCCGCACCACACCGGCACGCCCTTCGCCGCGCACAAATCCTGGATCCGCCGCGCCTCGTGAAATCCTCCCACGCGCCCCAACTTAATATTGATGATCTTGCACGCCCCCAAAGCAATCGCCGCCTCCGCCTGCTCGTACGTGTGAATGCACTCATCCAGGCAAATTGGCGTCTGCAATCCCTTCTGCACTTCCACGTGCCCGTACAAATCGTCCCACCCCAGCGGCTGCTCGATCATCATCAGGTAAAATCCATCCAGCTCTTTCAACAGCGGCCAATCTTTTTTCCGGTAAGCCGAATTCGCATCCACCATCAATTTGATCCGCGGAAACTCTTGCCGCAGCCGCCTCACCGGCTCCAGATCCTTCCCCGGCTTAATCTTGATCTTGATCCGCTGGTATCCCGCATCCAGTTCCTTCTTCACCGCCGCCACCAACTCCTCCAGCGTCTCTTTCACTCCAATGGATACCCCGCAAGGAATCTCCTCGCGCACGCCGCCCACCAACTTCCACAGCGGCACATTTTTCTGCTTCGCCTCCGCATCCCAAATCGCCGTCTCCAGCGCCGCTTTCGCCATCGAATGCCCGCGCACCTTTTCGAGCAACCCCCAAACCTCCGCCGCTGCCCCAAATTCTTTCCCCTTCATCAGCGGCCACAAATAATTCTTCAAAATATGCCAAGCCGTCTCCGTATCTTCCGGCGAATAGTACGGATTCTCCCCCGCCGTACATTCCCCCCACCCCATCACCCCATCCACATCTGCTTCCACCAAAATAATCCGCCGCTCCCAAACGCGGTCCATGCTAGTCTCAAACGGCGCCACCAACCTCATCCCAATCTCTCGCAGCGTAATTCCCCGCACTCGCATTCCGTTGACCGCCTCTCTTTCTCCTCAACCCAATCCCGTCATTTCGAACGGAGTCCGCGAAGTGAGAAATCCCTCTTCGCCGTCTTCTCTTCTCCGCGAACTCTGTGTCCTCTGCGACCTCTGTGTAATCTTTCCTCTTTTCCTAAACTCTTTCACTCTTTCACTCTTACACTTCTTCTCCTCGCCTCCCACAATTGTCATCCCGACCGGAGCGGCCCGATTTTCTCTTTCGCGCTGCCTTCCAGCGCGTCGGGCCGCGCAGTGGAGGGATCTGCTTTCTCTTGCATACTCTGCGATCCTCCGCATACTCTGCGCCTCTGCGTTATCTTCACTCTTTCCTTGAACTCTTTTACTCTTATACTTTTTCACTCTTACACTTCTTCTCTTCGCTTTCTGATCGGAAATATCTTCCAGCTAAAAATCACTCCAAGGCGCCAACCCATACTCCGCCCCCCCGCCCGCCGTAAACTTCACTCTCGTAGCCGCATATCCCTTCGCAAACCACCCCAAAAATTCCCCCCGAATCCGCATTTGCACTTCCCCCAATCGCGCATCCCCCGTCTTCTTCCATTCCTCCAACTCCCCCGGCAAACAAATCCTCGCCGGCGCTTCCCCAAAATCCCGCACCAAATTCTCAATCGCTCCCACCACCCGTTTCGAATCCAATTCCCATTCCACCAGCAACCGGTCCGTCGGCAATCCTCGATGCAGCGGGCTTGTCGTCACCCCATAAAAATTCACAATCAACTTCCTCGAAAACGCCCCCAGCCGGTTGAAATTAAAATGCGCGTTCCGTGTCTCCAGTGGATCGAACGTCCACTCGATCCGCCTTATCCCTTGTGCCAGCGCCTCTTCCCTTTGATACAGTTTCAGCATCCGCCCGACGCCGCGGTTCCGGTAAGACTCCACTACGCCCGTCATGTGCGAGTGCAGGTACACCTTCCCATCCCGCAACCCCACCATCGCCATCGCAAATCCCACCATCCGCTCGCCGTCAAACGCGCCCAGCACCTGCCCGCCCGTCTGCCTCGCCACCACGAACGTCGTGTACGGTTCCGTCTCCAATTCGCTCTCGCCCCACACCTCGCGCTCAATCTCCACGCACCGCCGGTATTCCTCCACCGTCTCGCACTTCCGTATCTCAATCCCCACGTTCATCCTCTCCCTTACCCTCTTTCACAGTTTTATGTTCAACGGAGGTTGCCCCAGGCACGGAGTGTGTGCCTGGGTCTTGGGTTCCTCTTCCCTCTGTGAGCTCCGCGCCCTCTGCGATCTCTGTGTAATCTTTTCTCCTTTCTTTCAATTTTCAACTTTTAACTTTCAACTCCCTCTCCTTCGCTTCGTCCCACAACTCCTCCATCCTCCCCCGCTCCACTTCCCCCAATGTCTTCCCCTCTTCCCTGGCAATCCGTTCCATCTCCTGGAATCGTCGCGCAAATTTCCCGCTAGCCCTCTTCATCGCAATTTCCGGATCAATCTTCAAAAACCGCGCCAGGTTCATCGCCGCAAACAAAATGTCTCCCACTTCTCCCTCAATCTCTTTGCTCCCGCGCTTCTCCAGCACCTGCCGCAACTCTTCCGTTTCTTCCTGCAGCTTCTCGAAGATCCCGTCCACATTCTCCCAATCAAATCCGATCCGCGCCGCCTTCTGCGTCAACTGGTATCCCTCCAGCAGCCCCGGCAAACTCCGCGCCACTCCATCCAGCACCGATAACGACTTCTCCTCTTCCGCCGCGCCCTTCGCCGCCCGCTCTTCTCTCTTGATGACCTCCCAATTCCGCAGCACCTCCGCCGCATCCCTCGCCTGTTTTTCTCCAAACACGTGCGGGTGCCGCCGGATCATCTTTTCGTAAATCTCCCGAATCACATCCACAATATTGAACCGCCCCTCTTCCTCCGCCATCTCCGCATGAAACACAATCTGCAGCAGCAAATCTCCCAACTCTTCCGCGAACTTCACATCGTCCGCTCCATCCAACACATCCAACACTTCGTACGCCTCTTCAATCAAATAAGTCCGCAGCGTCGCATGCGTCTGCTCGCGATCCCAAGGACACCCGCCCGGCGCCCTCAGCCGCGCCATCACTCCCACCAACTTCTCAAACCATTCCCCCGCCTCTCCCCGCGC
This sequence comes from Candidatus Acidiferrales bacterium, assembly GCA_963702915.1. Classification (GTDB taxonomy): domain Bacteria; phylum Acidobacteriota; class Terriglobia; order Acidiferrales; family UBA7541; genus Acidiferrum. Next base: position 948,602 of record OY969770.1, on the reverse strand, counting down.
CATCTTCTTCGGCTTCTTCGGTGGACTCTTCTGTCGTTTTTTGTTTTCTGTTTTATTCCGGGCCGTCGCCCGTTTCTTTTTTTTCGCAACCATGCAAAGTTCCGATCCACTAATTTTCGTCAGTCGTCCCACTCTACGGCCACCCCTCCCCTTTGACAAGCGCCGCGCCTCAGTCTTGTCCTTGTGGCACAGTCACTCCTGACTGTGCTCCTGGGTTTCTCTTTTTTCTCTGTGAACTCTGCGTCCTCTGTGATCTCTGTGCAATTCTTTCTCTTCCGGTTGCCCCAGGCACGGAGTATGTGCCTGGGTCTTGGGTTTCTCTTCCCTGTGGCACGGTCACTCCTGACTGTGCTCCTGGGTTTCTCTTTTTTCTCTGTGAACTCTGCGTCCTCTGTGATCTCTGTGTAATTCTTTCTCTTCTGTTCGGACCCTACGACTTCAGGCTCCACTTTGGACTGCGGCGGCTAGCCGCCGCTTCCACGGTCGAACGCGCTACGACAAACCGCCGTCTCGAAACGCTTTCAAATATGAATTTCGGATGAACGACTACAAGGTAGGACCAATCTCACTTCCGGTTCTTCACCACTCCACCACCACACGCATTCCCCACAAGCAACCGAACCCGTGCCCCAATCTGCAACTGTTCCGGCTCCCCTAATTCCGGGTTTGCCTCCGCCAGACACTTCCACGCCGTCCCGCGCCCCAAATGTTCCCGCGCCATGGACCACAGCGTATCGCCCTTCTTCACCGTCACACTCTTCGCCGTCGCCGCTTCGTGTTTCACAACCCCACCCGGCACCATCACTGTGCTCCCCAGCAACAACAATTCCGAATCCCGCGCATCGTTCCCCGCCGGATTCATCCCGCGCAATTCCTTCCAACGCACGCCGCTCCCCAAATAATGTTCCGCCAACTTCCACCATGAATCGCCCAGCTCCACTCGCCGCGCCACCATCCCCGCCACCGGCGCAACCGGCACTTCCTCCTTCGGCGCTCGCGGCGCAATCGCAATTTTCGGATCGCTCGGCACAACCACTTCCCTCGGCGTCGAGCGCAACGGTCTCGGCTCAAACGGTGACACGCGGCCTGCTCCCACTCCTTTCCTTGAATTTCCCATCGGCCGCGTTTCCATCTTCGGTTGCACCAACGGCTTCGGCGCCGCCATCGTCGCTTCCGGCAGCTTCATCGGAAATTGCGAGTTCTTCCCCTGCTCCATCAAACGCGCCGCTTCCCGTTCCGCTTTTTCTTTCCGGTAGCGCCGCGCCACTTCGCCAAGCGACTCCTCTCCCGGCGCGTTCTCTCCGCCGCGTTTAGCCTGCTCTTCTTTTTTCTCTGTGGGATTATTTTTCCGCGCCGCCACTCGCGCTCGATCTTCCGGCGTCAGAATTTGCGCGTGCTTCAAATCCTCTTCGGTGTACACATGCCGAGTCGTCTTCGCAGCCGCCGCCTTCCGTGCCTTCTCCGCCCTCGCTGCTGCTGCCGCGTCCTGCGAATCCTGCGCGCGCACACCAACCGCGCACACCCCCGCCAACAATACCGCCGCAACGCCAAACAGCAGCGTTCTTCCGCCTCTTTTCATGGGGCCCGGGATACTTGTGTTCAGCGGCATCGGCTCGCACTCGCTCGTGTCGCGCTTCACATTCACCGGGGGGACATGGCCGGTCTACGTGGACAGATTGTGCCCCCAAACACCCACTTTTGGCAACAAAACTTTCCTCCACCCCCACCCCTCCCCCTCCGGGTCCTATATCAGCGCGGAGGTTGCCCCAGGCACGGAGTTTGTGCCTGGGTCTTGGGTTCCTCTACTCTGCGACCGCTGTGTCCTCTGCGAACTCTGCTCAGCCTTTTGATTTTCTCTTTCTTATCTGGTGCCCCAGGTTTGATTTTTTACCTGGGTCTTAGGTTCCTCGTCCGCTCTGTCATCCCGACCGGAGTGCCACGCTATTTGAGGCATCGCCAACACTGTCATCCCGACCGCAGTGCCGCGTCGTCTGCGGCACGAAGTGGAGGGATCGCTGCACACACTTGTCCGCCTTTTCGGTTGTCGTCTTTCTTTTCTCTACGAGCCTGACCCCTCTATTCCCAAAAGTCTGCCCGCAATCTCCGTTTCCTCTGCGGCCCCTCTGCGATCTCTGTGGTAAGCCTTTCTCTTCTCTGTCTTTCTCAGCCCCGAGGGGTGCGTTATCTTATGCCTCTTCTTTTACTTTTACACTTTTATACCTCTTCGTCTCTCGTTTCCTGCCCGCCGACAACCTTCCCTTCTTTTTCACCAAATCCTGCAGTACTTCGTCCTCACCATCTTCTGCCCTTCCTTGCATCCAAACGCTTCCCGGAACTCCGGAAAATTCGCCACCACATTGTTCACCCTGTATTTCGGATACGTGTGCGGATTCGATAGCACCAGCGTCCGTATCAACTCCTTCCGGTACTGCTCGCACCAACTGAACCCATACGCCAGGAAAAATCGCTGCAGTGTCGTGAACCCGTCCGCTCCCTTGTCATTCAAACTCTTCCCTTCTCTCCCCAACTCCATCTGCAGCGCCAGCAGCGCCAGGTGCAGCCCGCCGTTGTCCGCCGTATCTTCTCCCTGCGTCATCAATCCATTTTGTTTCACGTCCGGCCCCGCTTCGGGTATCAACTGCGTGTACTGGTCCGAAATGCATTTCCCTCGCGCTTCATATTCCTTCGCATCGTTCTCCGTCCACCAATCGCGCAAATCTCCCTTGGCATCGAACTTTCTTCCCTGATCGTCGAACCCGTGAATCGTCTCGTGCCCGATCACCGCCCCGATCGCTCCATAGTTCACCGCCGCTTCCTGGTTCATCTCAAAATACGGCGGCTGCAGAATCCCCGCCGGAAAATTGATCGTGTTGGTCTGCGGATCCTCGTACGCATTAATCGTCGGCGGCGTCATCGTCCATTCCGTCCGGTCCAGCGGTTGCCCAATCTTGTTCACCCATCGTTCAAACTCAAACTCCGCCGTCCTCTGCCGGTTCTGTAAGTGGCTCGTCCTCCCGATCGTTACCGCCGAATAATCCCTCCAGGTATCCGGGTACCCGATCTTGTTCAGCACCGCGCTCAGTTTCACTTCCGCCTGCTTCTTCGTTTCCGGCGCCATCCAATCCGCCGCCTCGATATCTTTCGACAGCGCCACCTCGATGTCCTTCACGATCTGCACGACGCGCTCTTTGTTCTCCGCCGGAAACGCCCGCTTCACGTACACTTCTCCCAGCGCCTCTCCCAGATTCCCGTCCACGGCGTGCACGCATCGCCGCCACCTCGGCTCCAACTCTTCCGCGCCCACCAGCGCCCGCCCGTAAAAATCAAAACTCTCATTCACGAACGCCGCGCTCAGCCCATTCGCATTCCCGTGCAGCATCTGCCAACGCAGGTACGTCTTCCATTCCTCCAGCGAGTGCGCCTTCAACATCGTTTCCAGGCTCTTGAAAAAGTCCGGCGCGCTCACGATGTACTTCCCGGTTGACGGGGATTTCACCGCCTTCAAATACGCATCCCAGTCAAACGACGGCGTCAACGCCTTCACTTCCGCCAGCGTCATCGGGTTGTTCACTTTGTTCGGATCGCGCCGCGACACCGGGTCCATCGCCGCCTTCGCCAGCTCCGTCTCGATCCCCACCACCGCCGCGGCGTCGCTCTTCGCCTGCTCCGGCTTCTCTCCCGCCAGCACAAACATCTTCGCCACGTGCTGCACATACTTCCCGCGAATCTCTTTCGCCTTCTCGGCCGCGTCCAAATAAAAACTCTTCCCCGGAAGTCCCATTCCTCCCTGATCAATCGACGCCACATTGTGCGAAGCGTCCGCATAGTCCGGCTGCCCCGAGTAGCCCAGCAGCGCCGCATTCGTCTGGTTGTCTCCGCTCGCCTCCGCTCCTGGAATCGTCTGGTGCAGGTGCGCCACTTCCGCCGCAATCTCTTTCTTGGACGTGATCCCCGCGATCCGTTCCAGCTCTGGCTTCAGCCATTCCGCCGCGTGCGCGTCAATGTTCTTCGTGTCCATGCACGCAAAATAAAAGTCCCCCACCTTCTGCTCGTTCGGCGTGCGCTTCGCATCCGCCATCGAGGTCTGCTCCAGTGTCTTCACCAGCACCGTCTCATTCCACAGTTCCAGCGGACTCTCCACTCCCCATGCCACTTGGTCCGCCGGAATCGGGTGTGCCGCAATCCATTTCCCATCCACGTACGCATAAAAATCGTCGCAGGGATTCACTGTAGCGTCCACGTACCCCGTGCTGAACGATTCCAGCTTCGGCAATTCCTTCGGCGGTGTCGCCGGAGACTTATCCTGCCCCATCGCACCCGCCCCAGCCGCACACATCGCCAGCATCATCGCTAAGTAGCGCATAAATCTCCTCATAAGTAGAAAGTTCTTGTAACTCGAACCATCAACAATTCCGTCCGATTCTATCAGACTGCCTCGAACTCATCCCTGTAGCCCCACCCCATTCTCTTTGACGCCCCTCCCCCAATTCCGTCTCCTGTAGGGGCGCAGCACTGTTGCGCCCCATGCCCGCAATATCTCCGCGTCTTGGTATTTTGGGAGTCCCGGTTGCCCCAGGCACGGATTCTGTGCCTGGGTCTTGGGTTCCTCCCCTCCCCAGTACCTTCATCTCAGCGCCAGAACCCGTCATTTCGAACGGAGTCCGCGAAGTGAGAAATCCCTTTTACACTTTTGCACTCTTACACTCTTTTACTTCTTCTCTTGTCTCCCGGTCGCTGATCGCCTTCCTCCCGGTTGCCCCAGGCACGGAGTCTGTGCCTGGGTCTTGGGTTCCTCTTCTCTCTGCGCTACTTCACATACTCTGCGCCTCTGCGTTATCTTTTGCAGTTTCTTAAACTCTTGCACTCTTATACTCTTTCACTCTTATACTTCTTCCTCTCTTTCTTCCTGATCCTTGGTATCCTTCCTCTTCCCCGCGCTACTCTATCGTTACTTTACTTCCGCGCTACCATACCGCATTCAGCACATCGCCCCTCCGCTAACCTCATTTCCGTGTTGTCATATCTATATGCATGAAATCAAGCAGACAGAGCGCCGCCGCAGCCGCCGCATTCGCATCGGCCAGCCGCTCAAGTTGCGCCCCTCCGATCCCCGCGATCCTCACTTCGAGGAAAACGCCACCACCAAAAACGTTTCCCGCGAAGGCATCTATTTCATTTCCAAGAACCTCATGTTCTATGAAGGTATGCGCCTCTTCATCTCTCTTCCCTATCATTCTCCCAAGGATCCTCTCGATCAGGAGTACATCGGCCAGGTCGCCCGCATCGAAAAACTCCCCGACGGCACCCGCGGCATCGCCGTCCAACTCCTAACCACCGTCGGCATCCGCCCCTCCTGATCCACTTCCACTCTTCCATTCTTTAACTTTTATCCCAATTGACTTGTTTATATTTGACGCAGGTTGCCCCAGGCACGGAGTCTGTGCCTGGGTCTTGGGTTCCTCCCCTCCCCGATACCTTCATCTCAGCGCCAGAACCCGTCATTTCGAACGGAGTCCGCGAAGTGAGAAATCCCTCTTACCCTCTTACACTTATTCTCTCCTCCACCGCAAAACTGTCATCCCGACCGCAGCACCGGCGCCGTCTGCCGGTGCGCAGTGGAGGGATCACGGCACCCACCTTCCGGTCTTGCCTCCCACTTCGCTTTTCAAATTTCGTTCTTCGAATTTCGCTTTTCGAATCCCGCTTCCTGCTATCCCTCTTCCCCCTTGAAACTTTCCTCCATCTCCTGCGTAATACTGGGTAGGACACTCCTGCATGCTCCATGGTTTTCCCCTTCGCGAACCCATCGGTGTGGCTCTCGAAACCATTCGTGCCCACAAACTCCGCTCTTTCCTCATGCTCCTGGGCATCATCATCTCCGTCTCCACCCTCATCCTCGTCATCTCTCTCATCTCCGGCGTCAATGGCTACATCGCCGACCGCGTCGCCAATCTCGGTTCCAACGTCTTCCTCGTCGTCCGCTTCCCCCTCATCACTGATGTCGACCAGTTCGTCAAAGCCGAGCGCCGCAACAAAGTCATCACCTGGGACGACTTCCAGTCCCTTCACGACAATCTCAAGCTCCCCCGCCGCGTCGGCGCCCAACTCGAAACCTCCGCTAAATCCCGCGTCGCCTCGCAAACCATCCAGGACACCAGCATCCGCGGCGTCACCTCCAACATCGGCGAAATTGACGTCGAAGTCCCCATCGAGGGTCGCTACGTCTCCGATGGTGACGATGAGAACCGCGCCATGGTCGCCATGATCGGCAACGATCTCGCCACCAAGCTTTTCCCCTACGTTGACCCCATCGGCCGCGATGTCTGGATTGATGGCCGCCCCTTCACCGTCGTCGGTGTCGCCAAACCCATCGGCACCGTCTTCGGACAGTCTCAGGACAACTTCGCCTACATTCCCATTCACACCTTCATCAAAATCTATGGCGCTTATCAGGGTCTTACGATTAACGTCCAGGCTCGCGCCGCCGAACTAATGGAAGAAACTCAGGACGAGGCTCGTGTCCTCATGCGCGCTCGCCGCCATCTCGGCCCCAAGGAAACCGATTCCTTCGGCATCCTCGATTCCGCCACTCTCATGAATCTCTGGAAACAGCTCACCGGAGTGATTGCCACCGCCATGATCGGTGTCGTCTCCGTCTTTCTCGTCATCGGCGGCGTCGTCATCATGAACGTCATGCTCGCCACCGTCACCGAGCGCACCCGCGAAATTGGCATTCGCAAAGCCCTTGGCGCGCGTCGCCGCGACATCAGTCTCCAATTCCTTGTCGAAGCCTCCTTCATGGCCGCCGTCGGTGGCGCCCTCGGAGTTCTTGCCTCCTACGCCATCGCCATCCTCGTCGAGAGATTCACTCCCGTCCCCATGCACGTCCCCATCGCCGCCGTCTTCATTGCCGAAATTCTATCCACCGCCGTCGGCCTTTTCTTCGGCGTCTACCCATCGCGCAAAGCCGCTTCCTTGCCACCCATTGAAGCTTTGCGCCAGGAACTCTAGAATACCGGCCATCTCTATGCGCACGGATCTCAACCTCGCCGAAAACGCTCAGATGGCCCTCACCACCCTGCGCGAAAATAAAATGCGCTCCTTCCTCACCGTCCTCGGCGTCGTCATCGGTATCACCGCCCTCCTCTCCGTCGTCTCCATCCTCGTCGGCGTCTACGGCGATGTGAACGCCTACCTCAGCGATTACGGCCCCAACACTTTTTTCATCTTCCGCTTCAATTCCGGCCTTCACTTCAATGGTCTCTCTCCCGAAGAACGCACACGCAAGGTGCTGCAATTGGAGGATGCCGATGCCATCCTTCAACAATGTCCCGCTGTCCGCGACGTCACCGTCAATCTCTATCCTCGCTTCGATCAGTTTGGCCCTGCCAAAGGCCCCGTCACCGCTCGCTATCTCGGCAAGGAAATTTCCGGCATCGACTATAGCGGCACTCTCTCCAGCAACGAGGAGGTCTTCAACTCACGCCCCCGCGAAGGCCGCTTCTTCAGCGAAGCCGAAAATCAGCATCGCGCCGATGTCGCCGTCATTGGCCCCGACATCGCCAAGACCCTCTATCCCGATAACCAACCCCTCGGCAAACCCATTCTCATTGACACCGTCTCTTACACCGTCATCGGCGTCCTTGAACCCCGCAAAGGTCAGCTCATGAAGGATGAGTCCGCCGACAAAGCCGTCATGGTTCCCTATCGCACATACAAGAAACACAATCCTGAAGACGACGAGATCATGATCGGCGCCGTCGGCTATTCCGGCCACATGGCCGAAGCGGAGGACCAGATGCGTGGCGTCCTTCGCCGTCGCCGCAATGTTCCTTTCAACAAGCCCGACAGTTTTGGCATTTCCACCGCTCAGCAAATCGCCGATGAATTCCGCCAGATCACCTCTTCCATCGCTCTTCTCATCTCCACCATCAGCTCCATCGGCCTTCTCGTTGGCGGCGTCGGCGTCATGAACATCATGCTCATGTCCGTCACCCAGCGTACCCGCGAAATTGGTGTTCGGCGCGCCATTGGCGCTCGCAAACGCGATGTCATCTGGCAATTCCTCATCGAAGCCATCATCCTCACCGGCACCGGCGGCGTCATCGGTGTGATTCTCGGCGGCGCCATCAGCCTGCTGATCAATCTCGCTGTTCCCTCGCTCCCCTCTTCCATTCCTCTCTGGTCCATCCTCCTCGCTGTCTCCGTCTCCATGGCCGTCGGCCTAATCTTCGGCATGTACCCCGCCATCAAAGCCGCCCGCCTGGACCCCGTCGAAGCCCTCCGCTACGAATAACCCATCGCCTGTAGCTCACCCCTTCAGGGGTGAGGTCTTCCCCAACCAAATTGCACCGATAATCCCTGCCCGAAACCGCGATCGATCAACCCGTTGTAAACTCTTACACTCTTACACTCTTATACTCTTTTACTTCTTCTCTTCTCTGCGAACTCTGCGCTCTCTGCGGCCTCTGTGTAATCTTTTCTCTTCGCTTTGACTTTCAACTTTTAACTCTTCACCCCCCCAACTCCACCCTTAACTCATGCTAAACTAGCCATTCGATTCTCAGACTGCGAGGCTCATTCACCGTGGCGGATCCAAATCCCGAAGGCACTTTCCGCGTCATCGATCGCCGTCCCTTCACCTCCGAAGGCGAGCTCCGGCCCGACGTCGTCCAGGAGCAGGAGCGCGAAGCCAAGGTCGAAGCCGCCAAGGAAAAGGCCGCCGCTCTTCCTCCCGCCGATTCCACCGCTACCCCTCCCAAAGAAACTCCCAAAAAAAATCCCGCCTTCGAAAATCTCGTCCGCATGATTGGCAGCAACGCCGCCATGGTCCTCGGAGCCTACGCCGATCCCCGCACCGGCCAGCCCGTCATCGACCCCGAGGCCGCCCACGAACTCATTGACATGCTCGACGCCCTCCGCGAAAAAACCTCCGGCAATCTCGCCCCCGAAGAAGACTCCATGCTCCTCGATCTCCTAGGCAAACTAAAAATGACCTACCTCGAAATCAACCAGGCCCTAGCCGCACAAATGGTCCAAGCCCAATCCCCCAAACCCAAAAAATAATCTCCCGCCTCTCTCTTCTCTGCGAACTCTGCGTTCTCTGTGAACTCTGTGTAAGCTTTTCTCTTCTCCAGCCAGCCGGTTGCCCCAGGCACGGAGTGTGTGCCTGGGTCTTGGGTTTTCTTCTCTTAAGCCCTCCCAACTTTCTCGCACCATTCCCGTCATTCAGAGCGGAGTCTGCGGAGCGAAGTGCGGTTTTGCATCGCACGGTTTTTGTGCGAAGCATCCCTCTTGCGTTTTCCTCTTCTTTGCGAACTCTGTGCTCTCCGTGCCCTCTGTGGTGATTATTCTTCCTATCGCAAAACCGTCTCCATTCCCTCTGCGCCTTTCACTCTTATACTTTTTCACTCTTACACTCTTACACTTCTTCTCTTCTCCTTTCCTTCCTTTCCTTCCTTTCCTTCCTTTGCTTCCCTCCTCCTCCCCCGGATAAAATACCCCCATGCCGTCCTCCCCTCTCCACCTCACCGTCCTAGGCTCCGGCACCTCCATGGGCGTTCCCACGGTCGCCTGCCACTGCCCCGTCTGCGAATCCACCGATCCCCACGACAAGCGTCTTCGTCCCTCCATCCTCCTCTCCCGCAATTCCCAAAACGTCGTCATTGACACCACCCCCGACTTCCGCATCCAGGCCCTCACCGCCCGCCTCGATCGCCTCGAAGCCGTCCTCCTCACCCACGGCCACGCCGACCACATCCTCGGCTTCGACGATCTTCGCCCTTTCAACATCCGCCAGCGCGCCGCCATCCCCATCTACGGCTCCGCGGAGACTTTCCGTGTCATCCGCCGCGCCTTCTCCTATGTCTTCGACAATAAACCCACACTCAGCACCATCCCCAGCGTCCTCCTCCACGAAGTCAAAGGCCCCTTCGAACTCCTCGGCATTCCCTTCATTCCCGTTCCGCTTCTCCACGGGGAAATGGACGTTCTCGGCTTCCGATTCGGCCGCGCCGCCTATCTCACCGATTTCAGCCGCCTCCCCGATTCTTCCGCCCCTCTTCTCGAAGATCTCGATGACTTAATCCTGGATGCCCTTCGCGACGTCCCTCATCCCATGCATCAAACCGTCGAACAAGCTCTTGCTCTCATCGATCAACTCAAACCCCGCCGCGCCTGGTTCACCCACATCGCCCACGAACTTCCCCATGCCGCCACCAACCAGCGCCTCATCAAAGCCGGCTATCCCCACGTGCAACTGGCCTACGACGGCCTCCAACTCGAAGTCCAAACCGATTCCCCCGCCGTACAGCGCGCCGTCAAAGCCCTCACCGTCCAAGCCCACATTCCTCCCGGCCGCCTCACCGTTTTTGATTCCGCGGCGGACTGGGCCGCGCGTTTCGCTTCCACCAATCGCGGCAGCGTCATCGCCATTGGCAACTACGATGGCATTCATCTCGGCCACCAGCGCGTCTTGCAATTTGCCATGATGCGCGCCAAGGATTCCGGCGCCGTCTCCACCGCTCTTACCTTCGAGCCGCCCCCGCTCAAGGTCCTCCGCCCCGATTCCGCGCCTCTCCGCATTTCCACCAACCAGCAGCGTATCGAATGGTTTGGCGCTCTCGGCATGGAAGCCGCCGTCGTGCTCCCCTTCACGCCGGAGCTTTCCCAACTCTCTCCCGAAGATTTTGTGGATGAAATTCTAGTGCGTCAGCTACAGGTCCGCGCCATCGTCGTCGGCGATAATTTCCATTTTGGCCATCGCCAGGTCGGCGACGTCAAATTCCTTCGTGAACTCGGCATGCGCTACGGCTTCGAGGTCGTCGTCCACACGCCCGTCACCCTCGAAGGTCAAATCGTTTCCAGCACCCTCATTCGCAAACAAATTGCCGCTGGTGCCGTCACCCACGCCGCGCGTCTTCTCGGCCGCCCCTTCGTCTTAACCGGCGAAGTCGTTCGTGGCACCGGCACTGGCCGCAGATTCCTTTTTCCCACTCTGAATCTCAAGCCTGACCAGGAACTGCTTCCCGCCAAGGGTGTTTACATCACTCGCACCATCCTCGAAGGCGAATCCTCCAGCCATCGCAGCGTCACCAACCTCGGCATGCGTCCCACCTTCGACGGCTCCAGCCTCGCCATCGAAACCCACTTGCTCGATTACTCCGGTAACTTCGCTCCCAAACACATCGAAGTCCGTTTCTGGCGCCGTCTCCGCAACGAAATCAAATTCGCCTCCCCTGACGATCTCCGCCTCCAAATCGCCCGCGACATTTCCACCGCCAACAAGTTCTTCGCCCGCCTCCGCCGCCTCCGCTCCCAGCGCGCCTTCCACGCCCCCCTCTGACCGCCCCTCACTCTTTCACTCTTATACTCTTATACTTTTTTACTCTTACACTTCTTCGGCCTTTTCCGCCGGTTGCCCCAGGCACGGAGTCTGTGCCTGGGTCTTGGGTTCCTCTTTTCTTCCTCTGCGAACTCTGCGTTCTCTGTGACCTCTGTGTAAGTTCTTCGCTTTTCGCTTTTCGCTTTTCGCTTTTCGCTTTTCGCTTTTCGCTTTTCGCTTTTCGCTTTTCGCTTTTCGCTTTTCGCTTTTCGCTTTTCGCTTTTCGCTTTTCGCTTTTCGCTTTTCCCCGGGTGCCCAGGTTCGATTTTCTACCTGGGTCTTGGGTTCCGACTCTCTCTTTTTACTTCTCTTCGCCGTTCTCTGTGCCCTCTGTGTTACCGTCCCTCTTCTCTTTCTTTATTCAACTTTCAACTCTTCTCCTCTCTCCTCCATCCACCATCCAATCTTCCTCACCATCCCCAGCAGCACCTCCGCATCCGCCTCCGTCATCGAAATCCTCCGCAGCATCCGCCGCAACTTCTCCTCCGCCAATTCCTTCTTCCGTTCCCCCGTATACCCGCTCCGCACCAGCACCGGCAGCAGTGCCTCCCCAATCCGCTCCACCGTCTCCATCCGAGCCGCCACACTCTTCTCTTCCTTCTTCTTCGCACCCGCCCGCAACTTCCCACGCGCAATCTCATACAAGCAAACCGCCGCCGCCTGCCCCAAATTCATCGACCGGTGCTCCAGCCGAGTCGGTATTCTCGCCAGCCAGTGGCAATGGCTCAAACTCTCATTCGACAATCCCCATTTCTCCGACCCAAACAACAGCGCCACTTTCCCCTTCGCCATTCCCCGCCGCAGCAACGCCCCAGCCACCTCCAAACTCCGCAAAGGATGTTGGATCTCCCGGTTCCCCACCGCCGTCGTCCCCACCACCATCCAGCAATCCCCCACGGCCTCCGCCACGCTCCCAAATTCTTCCGCATTCTGCAGCACCGCCGAAGCCCCCACCGCCGACACCGCTTCTCGAAACGCCTTCGCATACGGCCGCACCACTCGCAGATGCATCGCCCCAAAATTACTCATCGCCCGCGCCACCGCCCCCAAATTCAACGGATTCCGCGTCCCCACCAATACCACCCGCAAATTCTCCATCTCTCTCTCCGTACTTGTACCTCACTCCTTGCACTCTTATACTTTTACACTCTTATACTCTTACACTTCTTCTCGGTAACCCAGTCACGCCTCCGCCCCAATGAACTTGAGGGTGCCCCACCCTTGTTTTGTAAGGGTGGGCTCTTACGATCCAACGTAACGGATTCTCCGCTCTTCTCTGCGAACTCAGTGCTCTCTGTGAACTCTGCGTAAGTCTTTTCTTGCTTCCTGGTCGCTGATAACCGTCTCCTGTCCCAACCCTTGCACTCTAAATCGTAAACTGTAAACTGAGAATCCCGGAGGTTCGCATGCTCCCCCTTCGCTCCACCGTAATCCTATCTCTTCTCCTATCCGCCCTCTCGACCCCCGCTCAACAACCTCGCGTCCTCGATCTCACCTCTCCCGACGGCGTCACTCTCAAAGCCTCCTTCTTCCCCGCCGCAAAGCCCGGCCCCGGTCTCCTCCTTCTTCACCAATGCAATCGTCAACGCAAAGTTTGGGACGACCTCGCCCAAAAATTCGCCGCCTCCGGCATCAATGTCCTCACCTTCGATTTCCGCGGCTTCGGCGAAAGCGCCGGCACCCCCATCGAGAAACTCACCACCGACCAAGTCCAGGATCTCTTCGACAAAAAATTCCCCCTCGATGTGGACACCGCTTACAAATTCCTTTCCACCCAACCCACCGTCACTCCCTCCATCATGGCCGCGGGCGGCGCCAGTTGTGGCGTCAACCAAGCCGTCCTTCTAGCCAGCCGCCATCCCGAAGTCAAAGCCCTCGTCCTTCTCTCCGAAGCCACCCTCCGCCCCGGCCGCGAATTCCTCCGCAAAAATCCCAATCTCCCCATCTTCGCCGCCGTCGCCGATGACGATCCCGATCCTGCCGTTGTCGAATTCATGGAATGGATTTACAGCTTCTCCACCAACCCCATCAACAAATTCGAGCATTTCCCCAAAGGCGGCCACGGCGTCGAACTCTTCGCCCTCCACAAAGATCTCCCCACCGACATCGTCAAGTGGCTAACCAACGCCCTTAGCCCCCATCCCACCATGCCTTCCACCCGCGCCCCGGTCCTCGCCGAACACCAGAATCATTTCCTCAATCTCGTAGACGATCCCGCCAACGCATCCAAAGCCCCCCAACTCTACGCCGAAGCCCGCCAGCGTTATCCCAAGGAAGTCATCTTCACAGAACCCGTCATGAATCGTCTTGGCTACGAATATCTGCAATCCGGCAACATCCAACCCGCTATCGCTCTCTTCAAACTCAACGTAACCGCCTACCCCGATTCCCCCAACGTCTACGACAGCCTCGCCGATGCCTACATCGCTGACGGCCAAAAAGATCTAGCCCGCCAAAACGAGCAAAAAACTCTCGACCTCCTGTCCCACTACACCAAGTATTCCGAAGCCCAAGCCAAAGCCCTACGCGAAGTCGCCCAAAAAAAACTAACCCAACTCTCCTCCCCTGCCCACTAACCCCTCCCCGTTCCACTCTTACACTCTTTCACTCTTTCACTCTTGCACTCTTACACTTCTTCTCTTCGCTTTTTGCCGGTTGCCCCAGGCACGGAGTCTGTGCCTGGGTCTAGGGGTTCTCTTCTCTGCGTCCTCTGCGTCCTCTGTGTAAGTTCTTCGCTCTTCTCCTTTCTGCTCTTCGCTGCTCTTCGCTGCTCTGCTCTGCTCTTTTTTCAACTTTCAACTTTCAACTCCCCGCACTCTTTCACTCTTATACTTCCCCTCTTCGCCTTTTGCGCAACCCGCACTTTCTGCGATACGCTCTAGTCCAAGGCAAACCCTCAGCCTTACTGAAAACTCAAAACTGTTAACTTATAACTTCCATGTCCGAACCCACCACCCCACTCATGCAGCAGTACAACAGCGTGAAATCCCGCTACCCCCACGCCCTCCTTCTCTTCCGCCTGGGTGATTTCTACGAACTCTTCTACGAGGACGCCATCATCGCCGCTCGCGAACTCCAAATCACCCTCACCTCCCGCAACCGCGAAAAAGGCCAGCCCATTCCCATGTGTGGCGTCCCCTACCACGCCGTCGACGGCTACATCGCCAAGCTCATCCGCGCCGGCTTCAAAGTCGCCATCTGCGAACAGATGGAGCAGCCCGGCCCCGGCAAAAAGCTCGTCCGTCGCGAAGTCTCCCGCGTCATCACTCCCGGCACCGCCACCGACGTCTCCGTCCTCGATGCCCGCGAAAACAATTTCCTCGCTGCTGCGGCTCATAATCCCACGCTCTCCGTAATCGGCCTTGCCCTCGTGGATCTCTCCACAGGAGAATTCCTCGCCACCGAATTCGTCGGCCCTCATGCCGAAGAATCCCTTCGCGATGAACTCCAATTGCTCCGCCCTCGCGAAACTCTCCTCCCCCGCCCCCAGCAGCTCTTTGAGACCGCCAAAGTCTCTCTCCTCGATGGCGCTGGCGGCGTCGAATCCCGCCTCGAAGACTGGATCTTCCAGCGCGATTACGCCGAACGCATCCTCCGCGAACAATTTGGCGTCGCGGAATTAACCGGCTTCGGCCTCGACGACCACCCCCAAGCGCAATCCGCTGCTGGCGCCATCATTCACTACCTCCGCGAAAACGCCGCCCGCGGCGAAGGTGACGATGCTCCCAGCGTCGAAGCCCTTCGCCACCTCGATCGCATCCGTTTCTACGAGCAGCACGACACCCTAGTCCTCGATCCTGTCACGGCCCGCAATCTCGAACTCCTCTCCCCCATCTTCACCGAGGAGTCCAAGTCCTCCGGCCCCACCACTCTCATCGCCGCTCTCGATTCCACCGTCACCGGCATGGGCGCGCGCCTCCTGCGCTCCTGGATTCTTAGACCCCTAATCGATCCCGACGCCATCAGCGCGCGCCTCGGTGCCGTCGAACACCTCCTCAAACAAACCGTCGTCCGCGGCGAAATCCGCAAAGAGCTGCGCGGTATTCAGGATCTCGAGCGCCTCACCAGCCGCATCACCCTCGGCCTCACAACTCCTCGCGAACTCCTCGCCCTCCGCAAGTCTCTCGCGCAACTCCCCGTCCTCAAGAATTTCCTCACCCCGCCTCCCTCCGGCGGAAGCGATCTCATCCACATCCTCCACGATGAAATCGATGAACTCACCGATGTCCGCGAGCGCCTCGAAAAAGCCCTCTCCGACGAGCCTCCCGCCGTCGCCTCCGAGCCCGGCATCATCCGCTCCGGCTTTCACGCCGAACTCGATGAGCTCCGCAATCTCAGTCTCCACAGCAAAACCATCATCGCCTCCATGGAGGATCGCGAGCGCAAACGCACCGGCATCAACTCCCTCAAAATCCGCTTCAATCAGGTCTTCGGCTATTACATCGAAATCTCCAAGCCCAACCTCCCCAACGCCCCTGCCGATTATGAGCGCAAGCAAACCCTGGTCAACGCCGAGCGTTTCACCTTCGCCGAACTCAAGGAATACGAACGCAAAATCTTAGCCGCCGATGAACGCATCCTCGAAATCGAGCGCCAGCTCTTCATTGACCTCCGCTCCTCCATCGCCGCCAAAGCCTCCCGCCTCCGCAAAACCGCTTCCGCCATCGCTCAACTAGATGTCCTCGCCTGTTTCGCCAAGCTCGCCGCCGACCGCGGCTACACCCGCCCCGAATTCAATTCCACCGGCGAACTCCTCATCATCGCCGGACGTCATCCCGTCATCGAAGAATTGCTCAAACAAAAAGGTGAGCGCTTCGTTCCCAACGATCTCTGCTTCGAGCCCGGCCGCCAGCAGCTTCTCCTAATCACCGGGCCCAACATGGGTGGCAAGTCCACTTACCTTCGCCAGGCCGCTTTAATCGTCATCATGGCCCAGATGGGTTCCTACGTTCCCGCGCGCCAAGCCAGGCTCCCCATCACCGACCGCATCTTCACCCGCATCGGCGCCAGCGATAATCTGGCCCGCGGCCGTTCCACTTTCCTAGTCGAAATGAGCGAGGTCGCCGTCATCCTTCATCACGCCACTCCCTCCAGCCTCGTGCTCCTCGATGAAGTTGGCCGCGGCACCTCCACCTTCGATGGCCTCTCCATCGCCTGGGCCGTCGTCGAGCATCTCCAGAAAAACACCCGCGCGCGCACCCTCTTCGCCACGCACTATCACGAACTAACCGAACTAGCCGAACTCCTCCCCACGGTGAAAAACATCCACGTCTCCGTCAAGGAAACTCCCAACGAAATCATCTTCCTCCGCCACGTCGAACCCGGCAGCGCCGACAAAAGTTACGGCATCGAAGTCGCTCGCCTCGCGGGACTTCCTCGCGCCGTAATCGAACGCGCCCGCGAAGTCCTAAAGCGCCACGAACAAAGCGAGCACGAACTCAGCGAAACTCTCTCTCCCGGCGCCTCCGAACCCGGCCACTCCAACGGCAATCAATCTCTCCTCTTCACCCCGCTCGATCGCGCCGTCCTCGAACGTCTCCGCGCCGCCAATCTCGACGACCTCAAACCCCTTGATGCCCTGAATCTCCTGGCCGACCTAAAAAAACAAATCACATGAGCACCCGCCGCGAATATCACGAGCACCAACTCGTGCGCTGCTTCTTTCTCCCCGATCGCCAGTACCGCTATCTCGAACTACTAGCCGATCCCAAGCGCCGCCCCGAAGCCCTCAAGGACTTCGCTCATTTCAAGCATCTCGACCCCCAATGGGCCTCCGCCCTCCCCGCCAATTGCAATCGCCCCATCACCGTCTTAAAACTTCTCCAATCCAAAGGCGCACCCGCCCGCTGCTGGGCCATCTCCGAATCTGAAAAACTCGACGGCAAAGAACTGGACCTCCTGGAAGCTCTAGATGATGTCGTAGGCTGCGGCATAGGCACTTTCCTCTCCTGCCTCCCCGGCCACCTAGCCTTTTTCGAAGATGAAGATTCCCGCTACCTCCTCTCCCGCCCCTCCACCCCGTAGAATCCATATTCCCGCCCGTCGGTTGCCCCAGGTTCGATTTTTACCTGGGTCTTGGATTCTCTTCTCTGCGATCTCTGTGCTCTCTGTGAACTCTGTGTAATCTTTGTTCCTTTTCTTAAACTCTTTCACTCTTATACTTCTTCTCTCCCCTCTCCTCCCCCTTCTATGTTAAAAACAAACTCACATGCCCAATAAACGTGTTCTCCTCCTAGGCGTTATGTCCGGCACCTCCGCCGACGCCATCGAAGTAGCCCTAGCCACCCCCACCCCGCCTAAGTTCCTAAATCACACCACTCTCCCTCTCCCCGCCCCAATCCGCGCCGAAATCCTCCGCATCGCCGAAGGCGCCCCCACCACCGCCGCCCAAATCTCTCAATTAAATTTCCGTCTAGGCCACCTCTTCGCCGAAGCCGCCCTAACCGCCCTCCGCCAATTCCGCATCTCTCCCCGCCGCGTCGCCCTAATCGGCAGCCACGGCCAAACCATCTTCCACCAAGGCCCCACCCGCTCTTTCTCGCCACTCGCCACTAGCCACTCGCCACTTTCTTCGCCGATCGCCTCCACTCTCCAAATCGGTGAGCCCGCCATCATCGCCGCGCGCACCGGCATCACCACCATCGCCGATTTTCGTCCCGCGGACATCGCCGTAGGTGGTCAAGGCGCCCCGTTAGTCCCTTTCGCCGACTACCTCCTCTACCGCCACCCCAAACTCGGCCGCGTCTCTCTCAATCTAGGCGGCATAGCCAACATCACCGTAATCCCCGCCCACGCCCGCCCTTCCCAAGTCTTCGCCTTCGACACCGGCCCCGCCAACATGCTAATCGACGCCCTCGTCTCCCATTTTTCTCACTGCCGCCAGCATTTCGATAAGGACGCCCGCCAAGCCCTCCATGGCCGCTCCATCCCCTATCTTCTCAACTCCCTCCTCCGCGATCCCTTTCTCCGCCAACCTCCTCCCAAATCCACCGGCCGCGAATATTACGGCGCCGCCTACACAAAAGCTCTTCTATCCCTGGCCAAAAAACATCGCGCCAGTCCCAACGATCTCCTCCACAACGTCACGCTCTTCACCGCTCTCTCCGTAGTAGATGCTCTCCACCGCTTCGTCCTCCCCAAAACAAGAATCCATCAAGTCATCGTCTCCGGCGGCGGCGCTCACAATCCCCTAATCATGGCTCAACTAACCGCTGCCCTCTCTCCCATCGAAGTCGTCCCCTCCTCCCAATTCGGCATCCCCGAAAACGCCAAAGAAGCCTTCGCCTTCGCTCTCCTCGCCAACGAAACACTTCACCACCGCCCCAGCAATCTCCCCTCCGCCACCGGCGCCCGCCACCCCGCCATCCTAGGTAAAATCTCCTATGCCCCTCCCCGCTAGCCCCTTTCCGATAAAAGATCAACCGGTTGCCCCAGGCACGGAGTCTGTGCCTGGGTCTTGGGTTCCGAATTTCTATTTTCCATTTTCTATTTTCTTTTTTCTTTTCTCTTCTCTGCGAACTCTGCGCTCTCTGCGCCCTCTGCGTAATTCTTCGCTTTTGTTTTTTTCTTTTCTTCTCCTCTCCTGTTCCCACCCCTCTCACGACCCCTCCACGGTAATCTTCGAAATCGAATCCAATCCCGCCAATCTCGATCCCCGCTTCGGCTCCGACGCCCAATCCCAGCGCCTTTCCTCCCTCCTCTTCGACGGCCTGGTCCAACGCGACAACGAGATGAATCTCCACCCCGATCTAGCCGAATCCTGGGACACCCCCACTCCCCTCACGTACATCTTCCATCTCCGCAGAGGCGTCCTCTTCCACGATGGCCGCCCCGTCTCCTCCTCCGACGTCAAATCCACCATCGATTTCATGCGCGATCCTGTCAACCGTTCCCCCAAGCGCGGCGCCTTCCGCATGATTGCCTCCATTGACGCCCCCGATCCCCAAACCGTAATCTTCCATCTCAACGAGCCCTCCGCCTCTTTCCTCTGGAATCTCGAGCGTTCCGCCGTAGGCATCGCCCCCGCCAACGCCTCCGCCGATTTCTCCCGCCATCCCATCGGCAGCGGCCCTTTCCGTTTCATCAGCCAAACGCAAGACGACGCCGTAGTTCTCGAAAGCAATCCCACCTACTTCCGCGGCGCTCCCAAAATTCGCAAAGTCATCTTCCGCATCGTTCCCGACACCATCGTCCGTGCCCTCGAACTTCGCAAAGGCAGCGCCGATCTCGAACTCACTTCTCTCTCTCCCGACATGATTCCCGTACTCGCACGCCGCCCCGATCTACAAATCTCCCAGCGTCCCGGCACAAACTTCGCCTACCTCGGCATCAACATGGAAGATCCCGTTCTCTCCAAGCCCGAAGTCCGCCAAGCCCTCGCCTACGCCACCGATCGCGATTCCCTCATCCACTACATCCTCCGCGATGAAGCTCGCAAAGCCAGCGGCCTCCTCCCTCCCAATCATTGGGCCTACGATCCCACCACGCCCCAATACGATTACGACCCCGCGCAAGCGGAAAAACTCTTAAGCGCCGCCGGCTATCCCCGCCAGCCCGACGGCACGCGTCTCCATGTCTCGTTGAAAGTTTCCACCGAAGAGCAAGCACGCTTAATCGGCGCTGCCCTTCAGGATCAGTGGAAAAAGGTGGGCATTTCCCTGGAAGTTCGCCCTCTAGAAATCGCTACGCTCTTCGCCGATCTCGCCAAAGGCAATTTTCAAATCTCGTATCTAAAGTGGGTAGGAGCCAACAACGATCCCGATGTCTTTGAACTAGTCTTCAACTCCAAGCGCATTCCGCCCGATGGACCCAACCGTGGCCGTTATCGCAGCCCCCAAATGGACGCTCTCACCGATCAAATTCGCGTAGAAATGGATCGCGATAAACGCAAACAACTCTGCCACCAGGCCCAGCAACTAGCCGCCCATGATCTCCCCTACATCCCCCTCTGGTACACCGACGTACTCTCCGTCCACAATAAACGCCTAGGCGACCTTCCCCTCTCCCCCACCGGCGACTACCAATTCCTCTCCTCCCCCTAACAACTCAGTCCCCTAACTTTCCTTCCAGCCGAGTCCCGTCATTCCGAACGCAGTCCGCGAAGTGAGGAATCCCTCTTTCAATGTTTTAAGTTTGACGCAGGTTGCCCCAGGCACGGAGTCTGTGCCTGGGTCTTGGGTTTTCTTGGGTTTGTAGTGGCCGGTCTTCAGACCGGTTCCTGGGTTCTCTTCTCTGCGAGCTCTGCGCTCTCTGCGGTCTCCGTGTAATCTTTTTCTTCTCTGTCATCCCGACCGGAGGCCCGCGCCGTTTGCGGGCCGGAGCGGAGGGATCGTGTCACCACCACAGCGCTTGGGAGCGATTTCCGTTTTTCGAATCTCGCAGGTTGCCCCAGGCACGGAGTCTGTGCCTGGGTCTTGGGTTTTCTTGGGTTTGTAGTGGCCGGTCTTCAGACCGGTTCCTGGGTTCTCTACTCTGCGAACTCTGCGCTCTCTGTGCAATCTTTATTCTTTCCTTGCTTCGTTACCTCATTGCTTCTTTGCTTCTCTCACCCTCACGCCAGCACTCCCTCATCCCCATCCAGCGCCTCCCGAATCTCATCTCCCGACAGCGCTCCTTCTCTCCCGATGCACCAATGCTCCCCTCGCAATTCCACAATCGTGCTCGGCATGATTCCTTCCGTCTCCCCTGAATCCAGGATCAACGGTATCCGGTCCCCCAGCTGCCGAAACACTTCATCCCCGCTAGCGCACGTCGGCGACCCCGACACATTCGCGCTAGTTCCCGTCAACGGCACTCCCAATTCCTTGATCAACCGCGACACGATCTCATTCTTCGGCCAACGCAGCGCAATCCTCCGCGTATTCGCCGTCACCTTCAGCGGCAATCGGTTCGACGCATCCACCACCATCGTCAGCGGCCCCGGCCAGCACGCTTCCGCCAACTTATAAAAATTGTCCGGCAATTCCCGCGCCAGTATCGCCGCATGCTCCAGCGAACTGATCAGGATCGGCAGCGCCCGCGTCTCCGGCCGCCCCTTCACGCGAAATATCTCGTCAATCGCCGCCAGGTTCACGGGATCGGCCGCCAGCGCATACAAGGTGTCAGTGGGTATTGCGATCACAGAGCCGCGATTCAACCATCCCGCGGCATAGCGGATCATCCGCGGGTCCGGATGTTCCGCGCTAATTTGCAAAACTTCTGCTGACAAGGACCGTACCTTACCTAATCGTTGTAAGCGGCCACACTCTCCCCCAGCGCCACTCTGTCACGCACCGTATCACACGCCTCCACTCTTCCGCAATCGAACACTCTCCCCGCAAGCTCCATCTTCCCCTCTTTCCCTGTCCTACATTTGACGCAGGTTGCCCCAGGCACGGAGTCTGTGCCTGGGTCTTGGGTTTCTTCTCTGGGACCTCTGGGCTCTATGGCCTCTGTGTAAGTTTTTCCTTCCTTGTCATCCCGACCGGAGGCCCGCGTCGTTTGCGGACCGCAGTGGAGGGATCAAGGCACAATCACCGCGTCTTGTCTCTGTTCCCGCTCTTCGAATTTCTATTTTCGACTTTCGTTTTTCCCCTCTTCTCTGCGAACTCTGTGGCCTCTGCGTTAATTCCTAATCTTTTTCTTTCTTCCTGATATCTGATTTCTGATAACTGATATCCCTCGGCCTCAATAGCATTTCAGCCCAGAAATTTGCTACCCTTCCGCCCATGCCCCCCTCCTCCAATCCCGCCCCCTCCCCCGACCTCCTCACCAGCCGCGACAATCGCTGGCTCAAGCAATTCCGCATCGCTCTCCGTGGCGGCCTCCCCACCGAAGACGGTTCCGTCGGCGTTGAAGGCCCCCGCCTCGTCGAAGAAGCTCTCCGCTCCACCTGCCGCATCGAAGCCGTCCTCTTCAGCGAATCCGGTGAACGTCTTCGCGAACGTCTCGCCCCATTCATCGGCCGCCCTGATGTCGGCTTTCCCGTCCTCCGCACCACCGATCGTCTCTTCGAAGGCATCGCCGACACCGAGCATCCTCAAGGTGTAGCCGCCCTTGTCCAGCCCCGCAAATTTGACCTCGAAGACATCTTCGCCACTCCCCCCGGCGCCTGCGCTCCTCTTCTAGTCGTCCTAGCCGGCGTCCAGGATCCCGGCAACGTCGGCACCATCCTCCGCACCGCCGCCGCCTTCGGAGCCACCGCCGCCGTCACTTCCGCCACCGGCCAAAGCGGCACCGCCAGTCCTTACTCTCCCAAATCTCTCCGCGCCTCCGCCGGAGCCGCCCTCCATCTCCCCATCGTCGCCGGAATGTCTCTCCCCATTCTCCTCACTCAACTCAAACTCAACCGCATCCACTCGCTAGCCTCTTGCGTCCACGATGGTTCCGTAGCTTCGTTCTCCCCCTGGCAGGTAGATTGGTGTCAGCCCATCGCTCTCCTCGTCGGCAATGAAGGCGCAGGCCTACCCGAAGACATCGTCCATTCCGCCGACGCCCGCATCCACATCCCCATGGCCACGCACATCGAAAGCCTAAACGCCGCCGCAGCCGCCGCCGTCCTCTTCTACGAAGCCTTCCGCCAGCGCCAAAAATCCTAATCCTGTACCTCGCACTATCCAATGCCTCAACCCCGTCATTCCGAACGGAGTCCGCGCAGTGAGGAATCACTCTTTCGCTGTTTCACTGTTTATCGGAGGTTGCCCCAGGCACGGAGTCTGTGCCTGGGTCTTGCGGTCCTCTTCCTGTGGCACTGTCACTCCTAACTGTGCTCTTGGGTTCCTCCCCTCTTCTCTGCGAACTCTGCGCTCTCTGTGACCTCTGTGTAAGCCTTTTCTTTCCTCCTAATCGGTGATATCCGTTCGCTGCTATCTCTCTTACTAACTGGTTCATCAATTTACCTGTAACCGGTCTAATTCAATTCACGTCCAATTTTTGGAGGGTCTTTCACATGCTCCACTCTCAATCTCAAACGCAAAACCTCCGCATCCCCAAAATTGACCATTCCAATTGGACTTGCTTCTCCTTTTTGTTGTTGACCGCTCTGTTGTCACCACCGCTTCTCCATGCACAAAGCACGCTCGCCAGCCCAGCTTCATCCCCAGGTTGCCCCGTGCAATTCCTGCACTTCAATCCTTGGGCCGTAAATGTGCGCATCAAAAATATAAGCGGCAAGAGTATCGTCGGCTTGAACTTCAACGCGGCGATCGCGGACGCCACCGAACACTGGAAGTGGTTTCACTGGAACTTTGACGATGCCTTGCCTATCCGCGACTTCGGTTGGAACAAGCGCATCAAAGTGGATGCCGCAAAGACGCTCTCATGGGACCGCGCCTACCTTGATTTCTGGCATGGTGGCGGCGGCGCCTTCGTGCTCACTAGCGTCCTCTTTGAAGATGGCACCTCTTGGGATGAGTCATCCGACGGCGCTTCCTGCAAATACGTCTGGCATAACAGCCACAAAAAATCCTTCGTCCGCCCCGTAATCTTGCCTCTCCGCCAATAACCAAATGTAGCTCACCCCTTAAGGGGTGAGGCTTTCCCCAACCGCAAGAGTTCCACTCTTCTGCGGCACATCACTTCTCACTTTGCTCTTGGGTTCGCATTTTCTGCTTTGTCATCCCGACCGTAGTGCCGCGCAGTATGCGACACTCAGTGGAGGGATCGGGGCACCATCCCAACCATTCGCCGACTCTCTTGTCTTTCTCTTCTCAGCGGGTGCCCCAGGTTCGATTTTTTACCTGGGTCTTGGGGTCGCCTTTTCCATTCTGTCATCCCGACCGGAGCAACGGCGCCTCATGCCGTTGCGGAGTGGAGGGATCCTGGCGCAATCGCAACCATTCACCGACCCTCGTGCCTTTCTCTTCTCTGCGAACTCTGCGCTCTCTGTGTCCTCTGCGTAAGATTTTCCTTCTATGTCATCCCGACCGGAGGCCCGCGCCGTTTGCGGGCCGGAGAGAAGGGATCGTGGCACCATCCCAACTCTTCGCCGACTCTCTTGCCATTCTCTTCTCTGCGTACTCCGCGTCTCCGCGTTAAGTTTCGCTTTTTCTTAAACTCTTACACTCTTTCACTCTTACACTCTTTCACTCTTATACTGCTTTTTCTTCTGCCTCCCGCTCCACCTCAACCGCCCACCGTTGCCGCCCTCGCCATCTCCTTCTTCTCCCCCGCATCCCCCACCGCCCATTCCCCCTCCAACCACCCCATCTTCTTCCGTATAATCTCCCCCGAATACTTCGCCATATAATGCACAATCGTCTCCACGCGAATCTTGATGCTCCCGCTCGGTTTCGTCGAATCCAAATCCCCAAACTTAAAAAACAAAGTCCCCGTCGCCTCCACAATCTTCTGCGTAGGCGTATACGTCGGCTGGTCCATCCCGCATTCGTAACTAGACAGCCGCACCACGCACGTCACCCACGGGCACCGCGCCGCGAATTTCGCTCCCCACATAATCTCGTTCGTGTTGCTGCTGTACGACGAAGTCCACACATCCGCAATATCAAACGGACTCTTGATCCGCTTCTCCCGCAAATCCTCCGCAAACAACCAGTTCATCAAGTCCAAATCATCCGGCAAGTATTGCAGCCAAAGCACCGGATACCCGTGCGCCTGCAATTCCCCCTCGATCTCATGCCCAATCCCCGTATCCATGTGATAAGGCCGCGCCAGCACCAATATGCACGGCTTCTCATTCTTCGCGCACCACTCCAAAATTTCCCGGCTATGCTTCCGCGCCCGCGCCGTGAAATTGTCCAGTGCCTGAAAGCCAGCCTGCACCGCCCGCTCCGTCTCTTCCCGATCCAATTCAAAAATATCTTTCAACGAACTAAACAACTGCTCGGTCACCATGTGCCGGTCCCCCAGGCTCACAAACGGCGACGCGTACACAATCCCATTCTCCTCAAACACGTCGCTTTCTTTCATGAACCCCGCCTTAATGTTCTCCGGCCCCGCCATCACTCGAGTGCACGTCACCGTATCCACCACTTGCCCATACAAAATGGACGGCAGTGAATGAATCATCGGGCTAAGCAAAATATTGATCTTTTTCTTCTGTCCAAAAATCAATTCCCCGTAATGCCCGCTGATGCATTTCACCGGATAGCAGCAATCCACCGTCCCGCGCCCTTTTCCAAATTCGCGCCCCTGCTCTTCCGTCGTATCCGAACTGAAAACAATATTCTCCGGCTGAATCCCCAGCGCCTTCAGGAATCCCACCCAGAACTGGTGCGTCGTCCAGATGTTCAGCACCTTCGGGATTCCCACGCGGACCTGCGACCTGTCTTTACGCGCCGGCGCGGCGGAACGCTTCTTTGCGAACCATGTCGGCAACATTCGGATAGGCATTCTTCGTCCTCTCGATCTCCGCCTTGATCACTTTCATCTCGTTCAAATCTTCCACCAATCCCTTCGGGCAGGAATTATTCACGATCACGCGCTCCCATCCCACTCCCAGCGGCACCTTGCTCCACTCCCGCCCTTTTCCTCCGTCTAGCTCCACATCAATAAAACTCCGCTGGCAATTCACCGGGCACCAGTGGCACACCGTATCCACCGCCGTCACCGTTTTATAAGCCAGCCTCTCAATCGCATCGAATCCTCGAAAGCTCGTCTGCCCTCCCCGCTCCCACCATTCCAGCGCCACCAGCCCCGCGCCAATCGCTCCCGCCTCACCGGAATACGGATGCACCACCACCTCCGCCTCCGGAATCTTCGACAAAATAAAGTCCACCTGCGTCTTCACCACCGCCAGATTCTTGTGCGTCCCTCCCTGCAAAATGTACTTCCGCCCCACCTGCTTCAGGTTGTTCAGCCCGCCCGCATAGATCCACACATTTAGCGGCAGAATCGCGCAGAGCGCCGCCAGTATTTCATCCGCCTGCCATCCCTTTCGCTGTTGGTTCACGATGTCGCTCTGCAAAAATACGCCGCATCCCATGGATAATTGCGGCATCGCCTCCGCCTGAAACGCCCGGTCCGCCATTTCATTCATCGGTATATCGAACCGTTCCGCCACGCCCTGCAAAAACGCGCCATTCCCCGAAGAGCATTGCGAGTTCAGCCGGAAATCCGTCACCGCCCCGTTATTCAAAATCATGATCTTCACGTCAACGCCGCCCACGTCGCAAATGCAGTCCGCGTCCGGGAAGTAATGCAGCCCCGCGCTGGCGTGCGCAATCGTTTCTACCACCGGGCAATCCGCTCCCAAAATCCCCTTCAACAAATCCTTGCCGTACCCCGTAATCGCCAGCCCCACAATTTCGCCTTCGCCTATCGCCTCCCGTATCTGCCGGAACAGCACCTTCGCGTCCTCAATCGGATTCCCCCGGCTCAAGGCGTAGCACGAGTACAGCAACTCCTTCTCCGGCGACAAACACACCGCCTTCGCCGTTGTGGACCCAAAATCGCATCCCACCACCACGCGCCCCAGCTTCCCAATCTTTCGAGTCGCTTCTACTCTCCCCGCCGCATAATGCCCGTTCCCAATTCCGTTTCCATTCCCATTTCCGTGCCCGTTATTTTTGCCGTTCCCATTCCCCCCCGAATACCGCGCCTTGAACGACTCCAACTCCGCCGGGTCCTTCCACAATCCGCCCCGCCCCATCTTTTTCTTCTCTTCGTGCTGCCCCTCCTCAATCCACCAACGCAATTTCTCAATCCCCAAGTACACGCCCGAAGTTCGCGGCTCACCGCGCCCCACTTCCACGCATCCTTGCGCCGCATAGTACAGCGCATCCTCCGGCACCTTAATCATGGACGCCGGATCAATCCCCTTCGCCACCTCCACCTTCCGCTCTTTCCACACTTTCGTCAGGTGATGCCGCCAAGCCTCCTGCAATCCCGTAAAGAAAAGATTCGGCCCGCCCAGCAGCAATATCTCCGGCGCCGGCGTATTCCCCCGCGTCAGCGTCGCCAAATTCTGATACACGACGGCCTCAAACAGCGAAGCGATAATTTCCTCCACCGGCACTCCCGCCTTTAGCAAAGTATTCGCGTCCGCCTCCGCAAATATCCCGCACTTGCTGCTCACCTTGTGCAGCGTGTACCCCGTGTATCGCATCTTCGCCAGGCGTTCCGGCGCAATCTCCAGCTTCCGCGCTGTCTTCTCAATGAATGTCCCCGTCCCGCCCGAGCAAGCCGCCTGCATCAACACCTGCTTGCTCCTATTCTTTTCGTCTCCGCTAAAGAAAATCGTCTTCATGTCTTCGCCGCCAATTTCGCTGACGAAGCGCACCGAAGGATGCACTTTCTCCACCGCCGCCGCCACCGCCACCACTTCCTGAATAATCTTTCCTCCCACCAAAGGCGCAATCAGTCCCGCCCCAGACCCCGTAAAAAAAACGCGATCCGACTCCGGCGTCAATCTGAATTCGCTTTCCAGCCGCGAGAGAAAATCCAAAACCTTCTCCGCCTGCTTCGTATTGTGCCGTTCATAAGCCTGCGCCAGCAGTTCCCCATCCTCAGCCACCAGCACAAACTTGCAGGTAGTGCTCCCCACATCAATTCCGCAAATCTTCCCCGCTCCCGCCGCAACAATCCCCGCCCGCACCGGTGCCGTCCTAGCGGAAAGCGTCCCCGCCAGCGGCCGTATCTGCACCAACGCTTCTGTCGCCATATCTATCAAGCCCCCTTGACGTTTGACGGAGGTTGCCCCAGGCACGGAGTCTGTGCCTGGGTCTTGGGTTCCTCTGTTACGCCTCCCCCTAAATGAACTTGAGGGTGCCCCACCCTTGCTTTCTAAGGGTGGGCTCCGACGATCAACCGCCAAAAACCCTCCGCTCTTCATCCCTCTTCTCTGCGGTTGCCCCAGGCACGGAGTCTGTGCCTGGGTCTTGGGTCGCTCTTCTCTGTGAACTCTGCGTCCTCTGTGCTCTCTGTGTAAGTTCTTCGCTCTTCTCTTTCTTCAACTTTCAACTTTTAACTTTCAACCGCTCTCTCACACCCTCACTCCCCGATCCCTCGCCAAATGCAAAACATAATTCGCCGCCACCCCCGCGCAATCCCGGTGCGGCACGCGATACGTAGCCGTCCGCACCTCCGGATGCCTCGCCTCAAACTTCCGCACCGCCTCCACCGTCAACCCCGTCTCCTTCAGCGCAGCTTCAAACTCCCCCGCCGCCCGTTTCTTAGCCTCCGTCAAAATCATCTGGCAGCGCGAAAGCGCATGTACTTCCGAATCGCCCTTCACCTCAATCGGCGCATACAGCAAATCCGGATACTTCCCCAGCACGTTCGCCATCGATCCCACGGACATCGTGTTCGGCATGCACGAATACGGCGAAAGTTCGCATGTCATGTGCGCCTTCTTGTGGTGATACGTGTGCAGCGCCTTCCCAATCAACATGTGCCCTTCGCCGCCCCGCAGCTCGAAGTGGTAGAACGGCTCCGCCAGCCGCCGCAATTCTTCCTGGTCCGGCAGCTCATAAGGTAAGTACCCCAGCGCCTTCCGGAACCGGTTGTACGTCCCGCGATAAATCCGCTCCAGCGCGTGCAGCGCCAATTGTTCCAGCCGGTCGTTCTTTCCATTCGAGTGCCGGTGTTCCAATTTCCGTATCGTCGGATGCATCAGGTAGTGCAGCCACACCGCCACCGGCGGCGGCACCACTTCCCCGTCCTCCTGCTCCAGCCATCGCTTGATGTTGTAGTTGCCTTCTCCTTCGTGCGTCTGTAGCCAAAACTCCCCGGTAATTTTCACCTTCGCCTTCACCCGCAGCCGGTCCACCTCAATCGTTTCCCACTTCTTCCGCACCTCACGCAGAGCCCGCGTGAAATAATCACTCATCAAGTGCCACGCCAGTGTCTTGTACTTCTTCCCTCTGTCCGGCCGCTCTCGAAATACGTTGTACAGGTACTCCACGCATTCCTTCAGCACTTTGTCCGTCTGCCCCGGGTTCACTTCATACGGCCGCGTCAAGTACTCCAAATCCGTCAACTGGTCCGCGCACAAAATCCCCCAGATCAATCCCAGGCTCAGCGGCATGTTGATCTCCAACCCGCCTCCGTCCGAAGGCCCCTGATCCAGTTCATCCTGCGCAAACAAAAACAGCCGGAAATCCCGCAGCCCCAGCCCATCCAGCGCCATCGCATACGATTCGTGATACTGCCCAAACCGGCAAGGCCCGCAAGCCCCCGCCGTCAAAAACAAATAGTTGTCTTTCACTGCCTCCTTGCCTTCGGTCGCCATCTTCTTCTTCAGCAAACTCACCAGACTGCCCGTGGTAAAAATCGTCGGGCAGCACGCCCCCACGTCAATCAATTCCTTCCCCGCATCCAGGTCCTCGCGGTTGATGTTCGGCAGCGGCTCCGCTTTGTACTTCAAATTGTGCAGCGCCCCTTGAATCAGCCGCTCATGTTTCCACGTCAACCCCCCATAAAGAATCGTCACCTTGTCCCGCTCTTCTCTCCTGAACGGCCTAGGCTTATAAGCCTGGTAATGTTTCACCGGATTCGGTGTACTGCTGATCGTAGTTAGCTGTACCGTCGCCATGTTTCTCCCTCCTTAATCCGCATCTTCCCGCTCAACCCAATTTCTCTTCCTTCAATTCCCGCCGGGTGCCCCAGGTTCGATTTTTTACCTGGGTCTTGGGTTCCTCTTCTCTGTGAACTCTGTGCCCTCTGCGAACTCTGCGTAATCTTTTTCTATCTTCAGACTCTTTCACTCTTAAACTCTTTCACTCTTGTACTTCCTCCTCTTGCCTCCTGATCGCTGATATCCCTCCCCTCCTCACTGAAAACGCAAAACTGCTAACTGAAAACTCCTGAGTTGCCTCACGTCAGGGCACGGCTTTAGCCGTGCCGAATAGCCACTCAAGTGAAGGGGCTTCAGCCCCTGAGGTCCGCTAGACACATCTATGAAGTACAACCTAGCCGAGCTCTCCTCGGGGCAACTCGCCCTTGTCCACCGCGCCCGTTAATCCGTCATCGGGCCCCGCGTGGCGATTGCGCTCTTTCGAGAAGTAGCTGGGTGGAGTGTGGCGCCGCATGCTCGAGCGCAAGCAAGCAACACCGTAAGTTGACCTGGTCTGATGAATCCGCCTGTAGTCTTTCCGCGGATGCAATTCCGAGAAATTTCGCGCCCCTTCCCCAAGCCAGGGTCGCGCAAATCAAAGAGTTCCGCCGAGTCTAGTACACATCCAAATAACAATGCAAGCCGTTTGCAACTCGGCCTGTGGATTCCCCGTCTTGGGTTCCTCTGGGAACGCCGATCTCCTGATCGGCGAGGGACCACTGGGTCCCCCAGGCCGGGTGCCCCAGGTTCGATTTTTTACCTGGGTCTTGGGTTTCTCTTCCTCTGCGAACTCTGCGCTCTCTGCGCCCTCTGTGTAAGCCTTTTTTTTCTTTCTTTTTCTCTTCTCCTTGATTTCCTTTACCTCCTTTACTTCCTCAACCCTTCCTTCCCCCCGTGATACCCTATTCCTTCCCGGGGGGTTCCATGCCGTACTTCGCCCTCTTCTACGAAGTCGTTGACGACTTCATCGCACGCCGCGCTCCCTTTCGCGACGCCCACCTCTCCTACGCCCGCAACGCCCATCTCCGCGGCGATCTCCTCCTGGCTGGCGCCCTAGCCGACCCCGCCGACACCGCCCTCATTATCTTCCAAGGCCCAACCCCCGATGCCGCCACCAATTTCGCCCAGCATGATCCCTACGTCCTCCAGGGCCTCGTCAAAAACTGGAAAGTTCGTCCCTGGTCCGTTGTCATCGGCAACGATCCGCTCGCCTCGCATCCTCCCAAAGGAGAAGCCTGACATGGTCGTTCGTTTCTGGTCCGCCCGTACCACCGTCGAACGTTTCCCAGAATATCTCCGCCACTTCCGCGAACACGTCCTCCCACGTCTCCGCTCCGTCGAAGGCTTCCGCGAAGCTCGTGTCATGACGCAATCCGATGTCATCGTCGTCCACTTCATCGTCGAAACCGTTTGGTCCTCCTTCGACGCGATAGATCGCTTCGCCGGACCCGATCGCGACGCCGCCGTAATCGCCGAAGAAGCCCTCGAACTCCTAACCTCCTACGATCGCCGCGTCCAGCACTACTCCGTCGACCTCTGCGAATCCCAATCCTCCCAAGCCTCCTCTTCCGCCTCCCACTAATCCACCTACTCAGTCCACCTACTCAGTCCACCTACCCAGACCTGTCATCCCGACCGGAGCGGCCCGATTTTCTCTTTCGCGCCGCAGTCTGGCGCGTCGGGCCGCGCAGTGGAGGGATCTGCCGGGTGCCCCATGTTCGATTTTCTACCTGGGTCTTGGGTTCCTCTTGTTTTGTAGGGCCCGTCCTTCTGAGGCGGGCCACTCTTGGGTTCTCTTCTCTGTCCTCTCTGTGCCTCTGCGTTAAGTTTTCTCTTTCCTCGCTTTTTTCTTCTCTGCGAACTCTGTGCTCTCTGTGACCTCTGCGTAAGTCTTTTTCTTTGCAGTCGAGTTTCGCTTTTCGAACCCCCTCCCCCAAGTGCTAAAATAACTCTCCATGACCCCCACAACTCTCTACGAGAAAATCTGGCAATCCCACGTAGTCCACGAGGATCCTAACCACCCCTCCCTCATCTACATCGATCGCCACTTGGTCCACGAAGGCACCTCTCCCCAAGCCTTCGCCGGTCTCAAAGCCGAAGGCCGCAAAGTCCGCCGCCCCGATCTAACCTTCGCCGTCATGGACCATTCCGTCTCCACCACCGATCGCACCCTCCCCATCCTAGACAACGATGCCAAGCTCCAATTCGAAGCCCTCGAGCGCAACTGCCGCGAATTCGGTGTTCGCCTCTTCGACATGAACAGCAAGCAGCAAGGCATCGTCCACATCATCGGCCCCGAGCTCGGCATCACCCAGCCCGGCCAGACCATCGTCTGCGGCGATTCCCACACCTCCACGCACGGCGCTTTCGGCACTCTAGCTTTTGGCATAGGCACCAGCGAAGTCGAGCACGTCCTCGCCACGCAATGTTTAGTGCAATCCAAATCCAAAACGCTTCACATCCTGGTTCACGGCAAACGCTCCAAAGGCGTCACTGCGAAAGACATCATCCTCGCTATCATCGGGAAAATTGGCATCAGCGGCGGCAACGCGCAAGTCGCCGAATTCGGCGGTGAAGCCATCCGCGCCCTCTCCATGGATGGCCGCATGACCGTCTGCAACATGACCATCGAAGGCGGCGCCCGTGCCGGCATGATCGCCCCCGATGACACCACTTTCGCCTATTTAGAAGGCCGCCCCTTTGTCCCTCGCGGAAAAGATTTCCAAGCCGCGGTAGATCGTTGGAAGCAACTCAAATCCGACGATGGCGCGAAGTTCGACTCCACCGTCGAACTCCACGCCGATCAGCTCGCTCCGCAAGTCACCTGGGGCACCAACCCCGGCATGGTCACCAGCGTCACCAGCCGAGTCCCCGATCCCCACGATTTCCGCGACCTCAACGATCAGAAAGCCACCGAAAGCGCCCTCAAATACATGGGCCTCAAGCCCGGCACTCCCATCGTGGACATCCCCGTGGACCGCGTCTTCATCGGCTCCTGCACCAATTCTCGCTTAGACGATCTCCGCGCCGCCGCTCATTTAGTCGCCGGAAAACACGTCGCCAAAAATATCAAGCAAGCGCTAATCGTCCCCGGCTCCCGCGGCATCAAAGCCCAAGCCGAAAAAGAGGGCCTCGACAAAGTTTTCACCGCCGCCGGTTTCGAGTGGCGCGACGCGGGCTGCAGCATGTGCATCGGCATGAACGCCGACGTCCTCCCTCCCCACGAACGCAGCGCCAGCACCTCCAATCGCAATTTCGAAGGCCGCCAAGGCAAAGACTCCCGCACCCACCTGGTAAGCCCAGTAATGGCCGCAGCCGCCGCCCTAGCCGGCCATTTCGTAGACGTCCGCGATTTCGACGTCGTCTCCGTGGAATGAGGCTCCACATGACTCAAAACAGCGAGCAAGCAGGCCGTAGACTGGCAATTGCCAAAACCATACTCTTCTGGTTGACGATGGCCGCTCTTCTTGTCATTCTTGTGGCCCTTTGGCGAGACGATACTCGAAGTTGGGACCGCAAGCTTCTGGGGCTCGGATTCTCCTTAGTTCTTATGTTCGTGTTCAACATACTCCGTCTGGCAATCAAGAATCACCTGGCTCATAAGTAGCTGTCTTTTTCTGAAAACTTAAAACTGATGACTGATAACTGCTCGGGGGCGCGGGTGCCCCAGGTACCCGTTTTGTACCTGGGTCATGGGTTCCTCTTCTCTTGATCCTGAACTACCCAAACCTGTCATCCCGACCGGAGGCCCGCGCCCTTTGCGGGCCGCAGTGGAGGGATCGTGGCACAACCACCCCGTCTTGTCTCCCTCTTCTCTGCGTACTCTGTGCTCTCTGTGACCTCTGTGTAAGCCTTGTCTTCGTCTTTTCTAAACTACTAGACGGTAAACTGTCGACTGTCAACCGTGAGCTCTCTCTGTACTACCGTCCCTCTTCTCTTTCTTTTTTCAACTTTCAACTTTCAACTTTTAACTTTCAACCTCCCGCCTCCCGCTATCTGATCGCTGATATCTGATATCCTTTAACCATCATCCGAAACTGAGGCTATCCACCACCCATGCAACCCTTCACCCAACACCAAGGCCTGGTCCTACCCCTAGATCGCGTCAACGTAGACACCGACCAAATGATCCCCAAGCAATTCCTCAAATGGCTAACCCGCGAAGGCTACGGTCGCGTCCTCTTCTACGACTGGCGCTACCTCCCCGGCGAGAAACCCAATCCCGATTTCGTCCTCAATTTCCCGCGTTACAAGGGCGCTTCCATCCTCCTGGCCCGCACCAATTTCGGTTGCGGCTCCAGCCGCGAACACGCTCCCTGGGGCGTCAAAGACTACGGCTTCCGCGCCATCATCGCTCCCAGCTACGCCGACATTTTCTACAACAACTGCTTCAAGAACGGCATTCTCCCCGCCATCCTCTCCGAATCCGAAGTCGACCAACTCTTCCAGCAAACCGAATCCGAAGTCGGCTATTCCCTCTCCATCGATCTCCCCACCCAAACCATCAAAGACAACTACGGCCACACCTACAATTTCGAAATCGCCCCATCCCGCAAAGAAGTCCTCCTAAAAGGTCTAGACGATATCGGCCAATCCCTACAGCACGCCCCCGAAATCACCAACTACGAACACACGCACAACTCCACCGCCACCATGTTCGATCCAGTAGATATTAAGAACTACCGCTAACCGATAGCTCTATTACCAACGCGGAGGTTGCCCCAGGCACGGAGTTTGTGCCTGGGTCTCGGGTTCCTCTTCTCTAATCTACGTGCCAAACCAAACCTGTCATCCCGCCTGCCCTGAGCGGAGCCGAAGGGACCGGAGCGGCCCGATTTTTTCCCTCGCGCCGCATTCTGGCGCGCCGGGCCGCGTAGTGGAGGGATCTGCTTTTCTTTTTTTCTCCGCTCTTCTCCGCCTCCGTGCCATCTCAAACCTGTCATCCCGACCGGAGCGGCCCGATTTTTTCTTTCGCGCCGATTTGTGGCGCGTCGGGCCGCGTAGTGGAGGGATCGTGGCACAACCACCCCGTCTTGCCTCCCTCTTCTCTGCGTACTCTGCGCTCTCTGTGACCTCTGTGTAAGTCTTGCTCTTCGTCTTCTCCGAACTCCTAACCCGTCAACCGTAGACTGTGAACTGTAAACTCCTCCCCCTTGACTTCCCCGTCACTTCCCACTAAAACAATCTCGTGCCTCTTTCCCGATCCCTTTTTTCCCGTCTCTCCCTCTTTCTGTTCCTGGTATGTCTCCTTCTCCCCGCCTCTCTCTCCTCCGCCGACCATTTCGACAACTGGATCGAGGTTCGCGCCCCCAACTTCATCGTCCTCAGCAACGCCGGTGAACGCGAAGCCCGCCGCATCGCCTCCCAGTTCGAACAAATCCGCGAAGTCTTCCACTCCGCCTTCCCCGGCCTCAGCGCCGATCTCGGCAAGCCCGTTTTCATCTTCGCTCTCAAAAATGAAGACTCCCTCAAATCGCTTCTCCCCGACTTTTGGGAGACCAAAGGCCACTCCCACCCCGCCGGCCTCTATCTCTCCCGTGAAGAGTGCGATCTCATCGTCGTTCGCACCGATACCCAGGGCGAGAATCCCTACGAAATTATCTATCACGAATATACTCACGCCCTCCTCCGCCTGAATTTCCGCGACCTCCCTGTTTGGATGAATGAAGGCTTCGCCGAATATGTTGGCAACACCATAATTGGCGATAAACAGGTCCAGATGGGCCAGGCTCCCAGTTCTCACCTGGAAATCCTTCGCTCCAACAAATTCATCCCTCTCGAAACGCTTTTTCAGGTCGACCAGGATTCCCCTTACTACAACGAGCAAAACCGCACTTCCGTCTTCTATGCGGAGTCCTGGGCCGTCGTCCACTACCTCCAGCTCGATCCCGACGCCCGCAATCGCAAACTCCTCGCCAATTTCGTCGACGCCTGGCAGGCTTCCAACGACCAGATCGCCTCCGCGCAAAAAGCTTTCGGCGATCTCAAAAAGTTCTCCCAGGTCATGGAAGCCTACGCCCGCCAGGATCGCTTCCACTACGCCCTACTCAAACTCTCCGTCCACGATGATCCCAAGACCTACCCCAGCCGCTCCTTGCCCTTCGCTGAAACGCAAGCCCGCCGCGCCATGTTCTTCGTCTATGATCAGCGCCCCGCTGAAGCCAAAGCCGCCCTCGATGCAGCCTTGGCCGCCGATCCCCATTCTCCCGTCGTCCACGAAGTCCTCGGCCTCTTCGCCTGGTATTCCAATCAGAATCACCAAACCGCCCTCGACGAATTCGCCAAAGCCGTCCCGCAAAATCCTCCCAACTATCTCCCCTACTACATGACCGCGATGATCCGCTCCCGTTCCATGTCCTCCGGACCGGCTGCGGCAGACTCCCTCGCCGCCCTCGATAAAGTCATCCAGATGAACCCGCATTTCGCCCCGGCCTACGCCGTAGCCTCCAATCTCTATTCCCGGGATCCCCAGCAGTACGACAACGCCATCAAGATGGGCAAGAAGGCTGTTGAACTTGATCCCGCCAACCTCACCTATGCCATCAGCTACGGCTTCGTCCTCGTCAATATGGGCAAAACCGCCTCCGCCAAACAAGTCGCTACCGCCATTGAAAAAGCCGCTCGCGCTCCCCACGATAAAGCCAATCTCCAGGAACTTAAATCGGTCATTTCCAGCCGCGAATCCTACGACGCACAGGCCGCCGCCTACGCCGCGCAAAATTCCTCGAAGCAACTTTCGGTAGTCACCGTATCCCCGGGCGGTTCCTCCACTCCCGGCAACCCCACCTCGAATCCTTCGTAAGCGTCCGAAGTTGACCGTCTTGACGGGCGGATTACGTTAACGAAGCAGTTTCTGTGGCGGGGGCGAGGTACCAAGGCAGGAGTTCTTCGATGCGGTTGATGGGGTGGTCGGCGATACGCGAGAGCACGTCGCGCAGGTACGCTTCGGGATCGATGCCGTTGAGTTTGGCGGTGCCGATCAGGCTGTAGATCGCTGCGGCGCGTTCGCCACCGGCATCGGAGCCTGCGAACAAGTAGTTTTTGCGGCCCAGGGCGACCACGCGCAATGCTCGTTCCGCGGCATTGTTGTCGATCTCGATGCGGCCGTCGTCCACGTAGCGCAAGAGCGCTTCCCAGCGTCCCAGCGCGTAACGGACTGCCAGCGCGGTGTCCGATTTTCTGGATAGTTTACATAAGGTCTCTTCCAGCCACTGCTTCAACGATTCCAACAGCGGGCGCGCCTGTTGGTTGCGAACCTCGCGTCGCTGTTCTGGCGAGCGCCCGCGAATTTCTTTTTCGATGGCGTACAACGCGCCGATGCGCTCCAGCGCTTCCGCTGCCACTGGCGATTTGTGCGCCGCCACCAGATCGTAGAATTTTCTGCGCACGTGCGCCCAGCAAGCGGCTTCCTGAATGCGCCCCGCTTCGTAAATCTGATCGTAGCCCGCGTAGCCATCTGCCTGCAGCGTTCCGGTGAAGTTGCTCAAGTGTGCTTGCGGGTGCTCGCCTTTGCGATCCGGCGTGTAGGCGAACCACACCGCCGCGGGCGTTGCGTCTCCCGCAGGACGGTCGTCGCGAGCGTAGGTCCACAGCCGCCCGGTTTTGGTTTTGCCGTTGCCCGGCGCCAGCACCGGAACCGGCGTGTCGTCGGCGTGCAGCTTCGTTGCGCTCATCACGTGGCGTCGCAGCGCTTCTACCAGCGGTGCCAGCAACGCGCTCGTGCCGCCCACCCAGTCCGCGAGTGTCGAGCGTTCCAGCTCCACGCCTTCGCGCGCGTAAATTTCCGACTGGCGATACAGCGGCAAGTGATCAGAGTATTTCGAGACCAGCACATGCGCCAGCAGTCCGGGCCCAGCAATGCCGCGCTCGATGGGACGGCTCGGCGCTTCTGCCTGCACAATGCGTTCGCAGCATGCGCAGGCCAGCTTCGGACGCACCTGCTGGATCACTTTGAAATGCGCCGGCACATACTCCAGGATTTCCGAGATGTCTTCGCCGAGCGATTTCAACTCACCACCACAGTCCGGGCAGGCTTTCTGCTTCGGCGGATACTTTTTCACTTCGCGCGGCAGGTGCTCCGGCAGCGGCCGCCGTGTGGGTTTTGCTGCATTCGTAACGGACGCGACAGCAACAGGCAGTTGCAGAGGCGCGGTTTTCTCTGCTCGCGCTGTTTCCAACTCGTCGAGCCGCAACTCCAGCTGTTCGATCTGGCGGTCCAGCTTCTCCGATTTGCGCCCGAACTGCATGCGCCGCAGCTTGGCGATGAGCAGCTTCAAGTGCTCGATCTCGTTGTCGCGCGATTGCAGTTGCGCGTTCTTGGAGAGGAGTTCTTCCGTTTGGGAGAGAAGCTGTCCGTGCTGGATGAAGATTAGCGCCTTCAATGCTTCGTGATCGAGTGTGTCGAGATCAGGAAGTGTCGCGCGCAGTGTCATCGTGCGCGCAGTATGCCAGAAACTTTTTTATGCGCAAGCAAAAAACGTAGAGAAAGAAAAAACAACAAAGAAAAATGCGCAACAGATAACCACTGCCCTTCACACCGCCATCTGTGGCGTGTAACTGCGCACTGGCCGCCGCCAATCAATCCCTTCCAGCAGCATGGACAACTGCGCTGGCGTCAGCGAAACCGTACCGTTCGCCGCTTGCGGCCAGGTGAATTTTCCGCGCTCCAGCCTTTTCGCGAACAAGCACAGCCCATCACCGTCCCACCACAGCAGCTTGACCAGATCCCCGCGCTTCCCGCGAAACACAAATACCTGCCCGGAAAACGGATTTTCCGCCAGCGCCGTCTGCACCATCCCGCTCAGTCCCACAAACCCGCGCCGCATGTCCGTCACCCCCGCCACGATCCAGATGCGCGTCCCCGCCGCCAGCCCGATCATCCCAGCAACTGCTCCAGCACCACACGCAGCGCTTCTGCATCCACACGCCCCGTGATGCGCAGTTGTCCCTTGGGAAGTTCCACGTAAATCGCGCCCGCTGCTTCCTCGCTTCCCTGGGCAGCGTGCCGACGGTCCGAGCGATGCGCTTTGCTTGCTCGCGTTCCGGTCACATGCACCGGCAACAAGTTCGCCGTTTCTTGCGTCTCGCCCAACAACCCCTGGCGATACTGACGCCGCCATGCAAACACTTGGTTGGCATTCACTCCGTGCGCCCGCGCCA
Organism: Candidatus Acidiferrales bacterium; assembly: GCA_963702915.1. Taxonomy (GTDB): domain Bacteria; phylum Acidobacteriota; class Terriglobia; order Acidiferrales; family UBA7541; genus Acidiferrum. The sequence continues at coordinate 909,570 of OY969770.1, read as the reverse complement.
CCTTGGCCACCGACGCATCTGGCGCTAACGTCTCCTCGACGATCCGCCGCTTCTCCGCTACCGACCGCCGTCTACGCGGCTCTCTCTTAACGACTATCCGTTCCGAAGTGTCCACGTTTCCTCAAGTGGACACTTCCCGATGTGCCCACATGAGCCATCATCCTCTGACTACCCACAATTCTCACAGACGGCCACAACCGGACGCTTACAATCCTTCACCTTCGCAACCCACAATTCAGCCCTCCCACGAACACACCACGGATTACTTCCTCGAAGGCATCATCCAACAAATGGACTGCACGCAAGGAGACGCCAGCCGACTTTACCTGCTTGTGGGAAAAACCGCGTTGAAGTTCCGCGTCGGCGATCTTAACGATGTGGACATGACCTCAGCCAAGACCGGCGACGATGCCGATGTGCCGCCCTGCTCCGCCTGGAAAGGTCTTCACGTCAAAATCTCCTTCCGCCAAGTCACTCACAAAGACTACGCCGGCGATCTCCTCTCCATCCAATTCTTCTAGCCCTCCCGTTCTTCTTCCTTCTGAACACGGAGGTTGCCCCAGGCACGGAGTATGTGCCTGGGTCTTAGCTTTCTATTTTCTATTTTCTATTTTCTATTTTCTATTTTCTATTTTCTTTTCTCTTCTCTGCGAACTCTGTGCTCTCTGTGTCCTCTGCGTAAGTCTTGTCTTTACTCTTCTCCGAACTCTTCAACTTTCAACTTTCAACTCACTCCTACTCCCCCTTCCACACCACCTTCCCTCCCACCACCGTCTGTTCCACCTTCGTCTTCAATATCTCCTTCGGCGCAATCTTCGTAACGTCCGCCGACAAAATCAAAAAGTCCGCGTACTCCCCCACTTTCAGCTCCCCCTTCTTCCCTTCCTCAAATTCCGCATACGCCGACCCGCTCGTATAATTTCGTATGCAATCCTCCAGCGATATCTTTTCCTGAGGCTCCCATCCTCCCGCCGGCCCGCCCTCCGGCCCTTCCCGCGTCACGCACGCATACAATCCCCGCAGCGGATTAATCGGCTCCACGGGATAGTCCGTCCCAAACGCCAGCCGCGCCCCCGATTTCTCCAGCGAATTCCACGCATACGCGCCCTTCGACCGTTCCGGCCCCAGCCGCTGCTCCGCCCATCGCAAATCATTAATTTCATGCGCCGGCTGCATCGAAGCAATCACCTTCAGCTCCGCGAATCGCGCCAAATCTTCCGGCGCCAGCACCTGCGCGTGCTCCACTCGATCTCGCCGGTCCCGCGTTCCATTCACCCGTTCCACGCTCTCAAACACATCCAGCGCCACGCGATTCGCCTTATCCCCAATCGCATGAAACGCAATCTGAAATCCCAGCTTGTCCCTTTCCAGCGCCATGGCCTTCAATTTCTCTTCATCCATGGCCATAAGCCCGCTCGTCGAGGGGTCATCCGAGTACGGCGCCAGCATCGCCGCCGTCCGTGAACCTAGCGCACCATCGCTCACAAATTTCAGCAATCCCGTCTTCAGCCACGGGTCCGTTCTCCCTCCCTGCGCACGCCGGTCCTGTAAATCGTTTAGGGAAGCCGTAAACGGCAGCCATTCCGTAATCCGCACCGTCAGCTTCTTCTCTACCTTTATATCGGTGTAAACCTGGTAATCTTCCCATTCCGAATTATCCTGTACCGAAGTCACTCCATTCCGCGCCAACTCGTCCAGCACCATCTCAATTCCTTTACGCCGGCCTTCCGGCGAAGGGTCCGGGATCCGCTGCGTCACCAGCCCCATCGCGCTTTCTTTCAACAATCCCGTCGCCTCGCCATCTTCAAATCGCTCGATCTGCCCGCCCTGCGGATCTTTCGTTTCCGGAGTAATCTCCGCATGTTTCAACGCCTGCGAATTCGCCACCGCAATGTGCCCCGACACATGCCTCAAAAACACCGGGTTGTCCGCCGACACTTCATCCAAAATCAGCCGCGTCGGAAATTTCTGGTCCGGCCACAGCGATTGGTCCCAGCCCGCTCCCACAATCCATTCGCCCGGCTGGTGCTTGGCGATTGCCTCCTTCACCCTCTGCTGCAGCTCCGCAATGGACGTCACCCCATTCAGTGACAGCGTCATCTTGTCGCGTCCCGCCGCCCCCATGTGAACGTGCGCATCATTAAATCCCGGCATCACAAACCGCCCATGCAGCTGCACGGTATCCCCCAGGTTCCCCGCTCCCCCGCAATCCAGCAAAACGTGTGCCAGCGTCCCCACGCAATAAATCTTTCCGTCTCGCACCGCCAGCCCCTCCGCCCACGGCGCCTTCGCATCATTCGTATAAATCCGCCCATGCAAATAGTAAGTAGTCTTGTGTACCCCCTCCTCAGTCTGCCCCAGCGCAATCCCCGCCACGCACCCGCACACCACCACCATCGCCGCCACTCCAATCCCCATCCTCATCGCACTCCGTCCACTCCTCATCCGCATCGCCTCTCGCCGCATCCTCGTCACCTTCCTCCGCATCCCTTCGCCTCTCACACCAACAACTGCCGCAAGCTTTCACTCTTACACTTTTATACTCTTATACTCTTTCACTTCTTCCCTCTTCTCTGCCGGTTGCCCCAGGCACGGAGTCTGTGCCTGGGTCTTGGGTTCCCTTTCATCCCCATCCCAAAACTACCCAAACCTGTCATCCCGACCGGAGGCTTGCGCATTTTGCAAGCCGCAGTGGAGGGATCGTGGCACAACCCACCCCTGGCCCGCGTCACCCCTCGAACACTCAACTCGTACACTCTTACATTCTTACACTCTTATACTCTTTCACTCTTATACTTCCGTCCTCTTCTCTGCGAACTCTGCGTCCTCTGTGAACTCTGTGTGAGTCTTTCCCCCCTGGCCGCGCCGGCACCTCTCATAGTCCCATGCCACTAATTCCCATCACCGTCAGCAGCACCCTCTGCAATCCCATCTCCCGCCCCGCCGGTTCATACCATTCATCCAACGAGTGCGCCCCTCCACCATTCCCTCCCGCTCCGATCGCAATCGCATCAATCCCCTGGGACAGCGGTATATTCGCATCCGTGCTCGATCGCTCGATCCGCGACTCATTCCCCACCGCCGCGTCCGCCGCGCGCAACGCCGCCAGCAGCGCCGAATCTCCCCGCAACTCGCCCCCCGGCCGGCTCCCGATTAATTCCACCGTCCATTCCAACTTGCCCTTGCTGCGGTCCCGCGCATTCTCATTCTCATCCCGCACGCCAGCCGCCATGCATTCCCGCAGCGCCGCTTCCATCCGCGCAATTTCCTCTTCCGCCTCCGATCGCAAATCCACTTTCAACTTCGCCTCATGCGGAATCGAGTTCACCGATGTCCCGCCCTCGATCTGCCCCAGATTAAAACTCGTCCGCGGCGCCGCTGGCACCTTCGTGTTAATAAACCGCACCGCACCGCGCACCAACGCATTGATCGGATTCACCATCCCAAAGTCCGACCAACTGTGCCCGCCCGGCCCCGTCACCGTCACTTCCAGCCTTCGCGAAGGCAGCGCCTTCGTCGTCACATAATCTGTCCCCGACCCGTCCAGCACCACCACCGCCTTCAATCTTGTCCGGTACGCATCAATCAGCGAGCGCATCCCCCGCAAATTCCCTTCACCTTCTTCACCCACGTTCGCCGCAAACAGGATCGTCCGTTGTGGCTGCAGTTTCGCCGCGCGCATCGCGCGAACCACCGCCACCAGAGCCGCTAATCCCGCCCCATTATCCGAAATCCCCGGCGCCAGCATGCGCTCGCCCTCGCGCTTCACGTGAATCTCCGTCCCCGCCGGAAACACCGTGTCCAGGTGCGCCGTCACCAACACAATTTCCTTCTCATTCGTCCCCGTCATTTCCCCAATCACATTTCCAATCTTGTCGCTGTGGACCTTCAACCCCTCATCCGCCAGCAGCTCTTTCACCGCCGCCGCGCGCTTCTCCTCTCGGAACGACGGCGCAGGGATCTCCGTCAATCTCACTTGTTCTTCATTAATCCATGTCAGGTTTTTTTCAAACCAATCCAGTGCAGCGCGTACAGCAGGTTGTTCCGCCAACGGGGCCGTGGCGTCAGGTCGCGTCACTTGAGCAGACACCGCGGAGCGATTCGGCATGCTCAGAAGCATAACGCAAACCGCCACCCGTTTCACCGCCCCCGTGTCCACTCCATTCCCCCCTTCCCCCCATCCATCCACTATGCCAACTGTCACCCCGACCGGAGGCTCGCGCCGTTTGCGAGCCGCAGTGGAGGGATCGTGGCACAGCCTATGACTGGCCCGCGCCCCCGTCGATCATCACACTCTTAAACTCATACACTCTTACACTCTTACACTTCTTCGCTCTCCTCTGCGAACTCTGCGCTCTCTGCGTCCTCTTACCGGTTGCCCCAGGCACGGAGTCCGTGTCTGGGTCTTGGGTTCCTCCTCCTGCATCACAGTCCATAACTGACCCGTGCCCCAATTCATCAGTCGACGCTTTCACTCTTATACTCTTACACTCTTATACTCTTTCACTTCCGCACTCTTCTCCGTGCCCTCTGTCTTCCGATCTCTGTGACCTCTGTGTTACCGTCCTTCTCCTCTTTCTTTTTTCAACTTTCAACTTTCAACTTTTAACCTTCAACCGCTCTCTCTCCCCCCTCTCGCATATCCCCCGAATCTCCTCCTCCGTCAGCATCCTACTCGAAGCCTTCGCCGCCTCATAAATCCGATTCACCAACTCATCCCCCGCGGGAATATTGTGCCGCGCCAGCCAGTACACCACATTCGATTTCCCGCTCATCGGCCCGATCTCCACAATCTGTTCCAGCCCAAACAAGTGCGCCGGCACTCCGCTATACACCGCGTCCGCCAATTCCCGGTCATGTTTCTTCAACGCCTTGATGATCGCCGCCGCATGCACCCCCGTCCCTGTACGGAACGCATCCCTTCCAATCACCGGGTAGTTCGGCGGTATCACCGTATGCGTCGCCTGAGCCACCTTCTCGCAATACGCCTTCAAATACGTCAAGTCGTTATCAATCAATCCCATCAACCGCAAATTCACCAGCAGCAACTCAATCGGCGTATTCCCCACTCGTTCTCCCAGCGAAAGCGCCACCCCATGCACCTGGTTCGCTCCCGCCGCCACCGCTGCCAGCGAATTCGCCACCGACAGCCCGCGATCCCGGTGCCCGTGCCAATCCACGCGAATCTTCTCCCGCGACGGCTTCACCACCTTCTCCATCGCAAATCGCACCAAATTAAATGCGCCCTGTGGAGTCGCATGCCCTACCGTATCGCACAACACAATTGCCCGCGCCCCGCTTCGTATCGCCGTCGAGTACAGCTTCTGCACCGTATCTGGATCCGTCCTCACCGTATCTTCCGTCACATACATCGCCGGCAATCCGTGCGACACCGCGAATGTAACCGCTTTCTCCGTCGTCCTTTCCAGATGCTCAACCGACCAGTCCTCCACAAGCCGCCGTATCGGGCTCGACCCCAAAAACGTCGCCGCCTCAATCGCAATTCCCACCTTCTGCGAAATCTCCACAATCGGCCGTATATCCGCTTCCACGGTACGCGCCGCGCAATTCGGCCGTATCCGCATGTGATTCGTCGCGATCTCCCGCGCCAACCGCTCCACGGTTTCCGCCACGCGCGGTCCGGCGCCCGGCAAACCAAGGTTCACCGAATCAATATGCAGCGCTTCCATGAAATGCAATATTTCGATTTTTTCTTCAATGCTAGGATCGGTCACCGACGGCGTCTGCAGCCCATCCCGCAGCGTCTCGTCGTTTACCATAACCCGCGTGCCCGGCGCTATCGTCATTGCCCCGCCGGCATTCCAATCGTAAATCCACTCGCTCCGCCCCACGCCCCATCCCCCAGCCTCTACCTCACCCACCCGCTCTGTGTCACAGTCACTCCTGACTGTGCTCTTGGGTTCCTCTTCTCGCCGTCTGGTGACTACCCCAAACTGTCATCCCGACCGGAGTGCCGCGCTCTATGCGGCACGCAGTGGAGGGATCGAGGCACCACCACTGTCCCTTGGCTCTCTTACCGTCTTTCGAATTTCGTTTTTCGAGTTTCGATTATCGTACTCTTGCCTCCTGATATCTGTTCTCTGATCTCCCTCTTCGCTTCACTTAAAACTGAAAACTGAAAACTGATTACTCCTAATACCTCACCGTATAACTATTCGGCTTCTGCCCCGGGTCCGGCCGGTACAGCGTCTTACAAAACTCGCACCGGTAAATCTCCGACCCCTTCCCCACCAGCTTCTCGATCTCCGCTGGATACTCAAACCATCGTTTCAAATGTCCCGCGCAACATTTCCCCTTCGCGTCCTTCTCATCGCAAGCCCTCTGCTTAGTCTTCCGCGTCTTCACCTTAGGCGCAGCCACCGCCGCACCCTCCGCTCCCCCCGCCGCATTACCAACCGCTCCCGTTTCCTCCGCCACATTCCCTCCTCTTCTCTTCTCTTCTCTGTTCTGCTCTTCTCTGTGAACTCTGTGCCCTCTGCGCCCTCTGCGTAATTCTTTATTCCCACGGCGGCTCTAGTGCGCATTTTAGTTTCCGGTCTCGACGAACTCTCCGTTCCCTCTGCGGCTTCTCCGTTATCTCTGTGGTGAGCTTTTCTCTTCTTTTTCTTCCTCTCCCCCCGTCACCAATGTTTCCGAAACATAGTCTTCATCGCCTCTCGAGCATTCCGAATCCTCTCCCCCATCCCCCCAAACTCAAACGCCAAAAACGCCTCCGCCGCCTTCTCTAACTCCGCTCCATACCGGTACCACCACGGTTTCTCCACGCCCTTCAACCAATCAAAATCCACATACTTCACATGCACCATCTCCAGCAATCCCGCTTTCCCGTGCGCCCGTCCCCACCCGCTCAAGCCGCTACCGCCGTGCGGCGCTTCCGCAATTGCGAATCCGCTCATCACATCGTTCACCATCACCGTCCCCGCCTTCAGCCGCCTCGCCATGTCCTTCCCGCGATCCGCGTCCAGCGTCCACACGCTCGCCGCCAGCGCAAATTCCGAATCATTCGCTCGCGCCAACGCCTCTTCCGCGTCCTTCACCACCTGGATCGCCATGATCGGCCCAAACGTCTCGTCCTGGAACAATTGCATCGAGCGATCCACTCCCGTCATAATCGTCGGCTCGAAAAAGTTTGCCCCCAGATCCGGCCGCGCCCTTCCTCCCCACACCACCTTCGCACCCTTCCCCACCGCCTCCGCAATCAAATCATTCATCCTCTGCACATGCTGTGGCCGGATCAGCGGCCCAATCTCCGTCCCCGCATCGCTCCCCGGCCCCATCCGCAATTTCTGCGTCTTCTCCACGCATCGCCGTATAAACTCTTCGCTGACGCTCTCCTCCACGAACAGCCGCTCCACCGACAAGCACACCTGCCCGCAATTCGAAAAACTCCCCCACACCGCCGCGCTCGACGCCACATCCAAATCCGCGTCCGCCAGCACCAGCATCGCGTCCTTCCCGCCCAATTCCAGCACGCTCGGCAGCAAATGCCGCGCGCAAGCCTCCGCCACATGCTTCCCCGTGAACACGCTCCCCGTAAAAAACACTTTGTCCGGATGCGCCTCAATCAGCGCCTGCCCCACATCGCCGCCACCTTGCACCATCGTCACCAGGTCCGCTGGAAATCCCGCCTCGCGAAACAGCTTCCCAATCAACTCCCCGCATTCCGGCGTGAAGTCGCTCGTCTTGCACACCACTCCATTCCCCGCTGCCAGCGCCGGAATAATCTGGCTCATCGGTATCGCCAGCGGGTAATTCCACGAACTGATAATCGCCACCACTCCCAGCGGCTCATACAACAGCATCCCCGATTTCGCCTTCGCCGCCGTACTGTGATGCTTCACTTTCTCCGCGCGCAGCAATTTCTTTCCCTGTTTCGCAAAATATTCTGCCGTGTCCAGCGATACGAACACATCCGCGAACAGCGCCTCCACTCGCGGCTTCCCCGATTCCCGCACCACCGCGTCCGCCAGCGCGTCCCGCTCCGCCAACATTGTCTTTTTCAATTTGCCGATCAGCGCGCACCGTTCCGCCACCGGCCGCTTCCCCCACTCCGCCTGAGCCGCCCGCGCCCGCGCCACCAACCCCACTACCGCCGTCGTCGCCGTCCGTTCAAACTGCCCCCGCACCGCTCCCGTAGCCGGGTCAATCGACGGAACCGTTTCCCTAGCTGTTTGTGTAGCCACCATACCCGGCATTCTAGCCGAAAACCCAACCCCGCATCACCTTGTCTTCTCCCCCCGAAGCTCTTTCACGAGGGTTGACCCAGGCCCGCCGCAGGCAGCTGCCTGGATCCTGGGTTTTCATGGGTTTGTAGTGGCCGGTCTTTAGACCGGTTCTTGGGTTCTCTTCTGTGGCACAGTCACTCCTGACTGTGCTCTTGGGTTCCCTGGGAACGCTGATCTCCTGATCGGCGAGGCAACGCCGGTTGCCCCAGGTTCGCATTTTTACCTGTACCTTGGGTTTCTCTTCTCTGTGAACTCTGTGCCCTCTGCGAGCTCTGTGCCCTCTGTGTAAGTTCTTCGCTCTTCGCTTTCTTCCAACTTTTAACTTTTAACTTTCGACTCTTCAACCTCTTCCCCTTCTGCCTCCTGATCGCTGATATCTGATAACCGATATCTCTCTTCTCCTAACTGAAAACTCCTCCCCCCGTCTCTAAGTCCATCCCCTCCCCCTGTCCTTCCGTCCCATTCCGGCACATCACTTTCCCCGCAACTCTTTCCCCTCCCCGGGGTTTCTTCCACCATACGGGTCGGCCAAATCCTCACCGGCTCGTGGTGGCAATACCGAAGTGGATTCGGCTCAAATCTCAAATTTTTCGGAGGCTCGTCCCCTCCGTAGGAGAACACCAATGAAGTCCTCTTTGTCTCGTCTGACGCTCGGCCTCGCCTCGGCCGCTTTTATGCTCTTCTCCGTAGGGTGTGGCAGCAGTTCTTCGTCTTCCAATCCAAATCCTACTCCGCAGCCCCAAAACGGCACGGTAAACCTCTCTCTAAGCGACGCCTCCACGGAGGACTGGGCCACCATCGGCATTCGCGTCCTGTCCGTTACCCTCACCCCGCAAGGCGGCGGCAACGACGTCACCATCTACACCGCGCCCAATCCCGCGCCCGTCACCAATCTTTTGCAACTCGATCAACTCGCCGAACTCATCGGTAATCCCACCGTCCCCGTAGGCACCTACAACAAAGCAACTCTCACCGTCTCGGGCAATCCCGGCGACGTTACGCTCATCACCTCGTCTGATCCTGAAACCGGCTTCGCTGCCGCACCCAACACGATCATTCCGACCGCCCAGATTCAGATCAAAAACACCCAGGGCAGCGCTGGCAGCCTCACCGTTCCCATCAAGGTCACTCTCGATACCCCTGTCGTCGTGACCGACGGCCAGAACACCCCTCTCGATCTCGAATTTGATCTCTCCCATCCCGCCTTCATCGTCGCCCACGTTCCTCCGGCGGCGGGCACCACCATGTGGGCGGTCAACTTCAATGGCCCGGTTCGCCATCACCGCATTTTTGACCTGACCCGCTTGATCCTTCGCCACACCTACGGCACCGTCAACTCCGTCTCCTCGGACAACACCACGCTCTTTTTCTTCAAAGACTTTCCGGTCTATCCTCCAACCAATCCCGAAACGGAGATCACCTCCACGCTAGCTCTCTCCGTCCTCGCCGACATCAACAATGGCACGCTCTATTATGACGTTGACGCCAAGACTCCCCCGACCAAGATCAACGACTTCAGCTCCATCGCCTCTACCATCGTCGGCAAGTACATTCGCGTTGCCGCTCGTTATCAAGTGGATGGCTCCCTCGTCGCCGTGCGCCTCTGGGCCAGCAGCTCCTTCAACAGCGTCTGGATCAGCCCCGAAGGCCACGTCCTCCACGTGGACACCGCTTCCAACACCCTCGTCGTCGAAAACGAACTCGGCTTCCCCGTTCCTCTCACCATTGACGCCAACACATTGTTCTACTTCCGTACCCCCGCCAAGGCTGAATCTGACTCCAACTTCATCGGCCAGGGTCCCGCGTTCCTCTCCAATCTTGTTCGCGGCTTCAAGGTCCACTGCAGCGTCGTCGATCCTCTGGCCGCCTCCTTCGTCGCCAGCTCCATCGACATCGAAATCGCTCGCTACGACGGCACCATCGGCTCCACCGCAGCCAACCCCGTTAACGGCATAACCTATACGCGCCACTTCCACGACGCCAACGACAACTACACCGTCACTCTTCCCTTCATCAGTAGCGACACTCCCAATGGCAGCGATCCCGTCTCCGGTAGCCCCATCACCGGCTTCAAATGGTGGTACTTCACCTTCCCAACGATCGTGGACAGCGGCGCTAACGCCATTTCCGATTTCAACACCGCCACCGGTGGCGCCGTGAATTTCGGCGGCACCGTCGGACAGTTCCATGCCGCTGGCGCAACCTATGCCACTTGGAATGACATGAACGCCCCCAATGCCTGGGCCGCTCCTTGGGCCGTTGTCTCTCCCACGGAAGTTCCCATCGGCCTCGCCGCCACCGCCTATTCCAACACCACCAACAGCTTTATGGTCAGCGTTCTCGGCGGCACCAACAACATCACGGTTGACCTGGACACCACCTCCGGCTCCGCCTCTCTCGTCTATCAGGTGGATTTCACCGGCGGCGTCATCACCATCAGCCCCGTGGACATCTCCACCACCGCCGGCCAGAACACTCTTTCCACCAACCTGGTCGCCAACACTCCCGTCAAGGTCTATGGCGTGCCGCAAGTCGACGGCTCCATCAAGGACTATGTCCTCTTCTATTTCACTGGAGTAGCCCCTTCCACTTCCGCTTTGGTCAACTAGCCAAAATGGCGGAGGCGACTTCCCTGGCCGCCTCCGCCATCCCCTATTTCCCCTGAAACACCAGCGCCGCCAGCATTCCATTCTCGCTGGCGGCGCAAGACCATTCAGCGGTGACCTCGGGATCCCAGATCTTCCTTTGCGGGTTCTTATTTAGGCGCACGAAATCGCTGGGCGAGCTTGAGAGCGGGCGTGCCGATCAAAACAAATGACCAAAGTGTGGTAAGAACGCTTTCCGCAATATTGCCCCAGTAGTTGTTCCATCTCCAGGGGGTAAACAGTCCCTGCACACCTTCATACAAGAAGAGCGCACCCAACAATGCGAGCGGTCCGCCAACGAGTACCAGCCTAGGCCATGTCCATGCCAAGGGACTCTTATCAGCGAATCGCCGCGAGTCAAGCGCCCTTCCTACCAAATACCACAGAACGACCACCCCTATTAGGAACAAGGGGTAGTCGAGCGTAGCGCCAAGAATCGTTGGCCGGTCATGGTCGACTCGGTCAAAAAAGAACGCTATAGCCATGAGCACCGTGGCAGGTGCGTTGATACCCCGACAGAGCAAAGCAGGGGTCGGGAAATAGAGAGTGTCAAAACGACTCTGCATTCCTGAGTGCGTCCCCCATTCCAACATGACAATTGCCAGCGGCAACTGCACAATTGGGAGTATCCAGGACAGTCTCATTTGCATGAATCCATTGTTCCCTGCCATTTATTCCACTCCAAGGAATCCGTACTCTTCTCTGTGAACTCTGCGTCCTCTGCGACCTCTGTGTAAGCTCTTAGCTTTTCTTCAACTTTCAACTTTTAACTCTTGGCTCTCTCTCCGATCCTGCCTCCTGATCTTAGCTACCAACTTCCCGCTGTCGGCTGTCGGCTATTCGCCATGCCTCCTCCAACTCCACCTTCACCATCCACAATCCCTGCGCCGGCACCGTCGGCCCCGATTTAGATCTATCCCTAATCTCATAAAGCCGCTCAATGTCCTCCGCCGTCATCCGTCCCCGTCCCACTTCCAACAACGTCCCCACCATTTTCCTAACCATGTACCGCAAAAACGATCGCCCATGCACGGTAAACCACAACTCTTCCCCATCCTCTGTCCGTTTCAACTCCGTCCCATAAATCTCCCGCACCATATTCCGTTCCCGGTCATCCTCCTCCGACCCCGTCGAAGCCGCGAACGAACCAAAATCATGCACCCCCACAAACCGCCCCGCCGCCTCTTTCATCGCCTCTTCATCCAACGGAAACGGATAGTGCAGCACATACCGCCACTCCGTCGGCGGCACCACTTTCCCCCGATATATCCGGTACCGGTAAACTTTCCCCCTCGCCGACCATCGCGCATTAAAATCCGGTCCTGTCTCCTCCGCTCTCGCAATCCGTATCGTCGCCGGCAGCAACGCATTCATCGCCCGTTGAAACTCCGCAGCCGAAAGCCCCGATTGCGTCCGAAAACTTCCCACCTGCCCCAGCGCGTGCACACCCGCATCCGTCCGCCCCGCGCCGTGCAACTGCACAAACTCCTGCGTCAGCCGCCGCAACACGGTCACCAACTCACCCTGCACTGTCGGTTTATTCCCCTGGATCTGCCAACCGTGGAAATCCGTCCCGTCGTAAGCAATCACCAACTTAAAATATCTCACCGTCTCCCGCGCCTCTGCCTCAACTCAAAATTGTCATCCCGACCGGAGCGGCCCGATTTTTTCCCTCGCGCCGCAGTTCGGCGCGTCGGGCCGCGTAGTGGACGGATCATGCCACCACCTAAACCCCTCGACGCTCTTCCGCTGGTTGCCCCAGGCACGGAGTGGGTGCCTGGGTCTTGGGTTCCTCTTTCCCTTGTAGGGCCCGTCCTTCTGAGGCGGGCCGCTCTTGGGTTTCTCCACTCTTCTCTGCGAACTCTGTGTCCTCTGCGACCTCTGTGTAAGCTTTTCGTTTTCCCCTTATCTTTCAACCTCTAACTTTCAACTCTTCAACTTCTTCCCCTCCTGCTTCCTGATCGCTGATATCTGATAACTGATATCCTTCTTCTCCTCACTAAAAACTCACCACTCCCCCTCACCCCGCGCTCCTCACAAACCTACTCCCCGGCTTCACCGCCAAACTCCCCTGCTTGCACATCGGGCAATCCTCCTCCTCATAACTCTCAATCTTCAATTCCACCAGCGCCTGCGTCTCCACCTCGAAATCGATCGTCCCCCCGCTTCGATCAATCAACGCTCCCGCCGCCACCACTCGCGCTCCCGCCTCTTCCACCACCCGTATTGCTTCTCGCGTCGATCCTCCGGTAGTCCACACATCCTCCACTACCAGCACATGCATCTCCGGCCGGATCACAAATCCTCTTCGCAGCGTCAACAATCCGCTCGCATCCCGCTCCACAAACATCGCCGGCACTCCTCCGCCTACCGTATCCTTCGGAGCCGGCAGCGCCCGCGCCACTTCCTGCCCAATCACCACTCCGCCCAGCGCCGGAGACACCACGGCATCGATCCTAGCGTCCGAAAACAAAGCCGCCAGCGCCGCTCCTAATTTCTCCGCAAATCTGGGGTACTGCAGCACCAGCGCGCACTGCACATACATCCCACTGTGCCGCCCGCTCGAAAGCTCAAAATGCCCGTGCCGGATCGCTCCCGCCGCCTCAAACAGCCGCAGCAATTCTTCTCGTGTCATCATGTGGGCCCCTAACCTCTGGCCTTCCCTTGACGTCAAATCGCTTGCAGCCTAGCCGCCCTCGCATGTCGTTGTCAAGGAATCTGCCCCATGTGCTAAACTTCACATTTCCGGCTGCGGGCCCGCCACTCCTGGCTCCCGTCCGCCCCCTTTGCCGTGAAACAAATTGTGCCCCGCGTGCGTTTTACATAGTGAAGTACCCCGTGCCGCGGGTTACGAGAAGCGATCTCATAAATGGCTTCCGGGAGGGCACGGCTTCAGCCGTGCCGAAAAGCCCCGGAAATTCAGGGGGTTTTAACCCCTGAGGTACACTTGCTCATCGCAAGAAGTATTTATGAGATAACTTCTAGGTTCCAACTCTATTCGTGAGGATTCTAATGAACACGTCGTTCCGTAGACCGCTGTTTGCCTCTATCCTGGCCACTCTTTTGGCTACCGCTCCCATCACCCCCACCCTCGCTCAGGAGCCGGCCTCCTCCCCGGCGCCACATAACGTTGCCCAAGGCGCTGTTCCCATCTCTCTGGGCATCTCCAAGTTCGATTACACCCGCTCCCCCAAGCCCTTCCCCAACCTTTTCGCTCCCTATCAACACCAATACGTCGAACCCGGCGTCTTGACCAATTCCCCACGCCTCGAGCAGCTCATCCACGATGGCAAGCTCAATCTTAGCCTCCAGGACGCCATTGCCCTCGCTCTCGAAAACAGCATGGACATCGTCGTCTCCCGCTACAACCCCTGGATCGCTGATGTGAGCCTCCTCAAAACCCGCGCTGGCGGTTATAGCTATGGCACCCCCGGTAGCATCTCCGTCGGTTCCACCGCCAACCTCCCGGAGCTCTACTACGATCCCGTTCTCTCCCAGACCTTCAGCTTTGCCGACGTCACCACTCCCATCAGCAACCCCTTCATCTCCGGTGTCGGTGCCGCCAGCAGTACCAATGCTGCCCTACCCCTTTTCTCCCACTCCGCTGTCTACAACACCACCTATGCGCAGAGCTTCACGACGGGCACTTCCCTCTCTGTGGCTTGGGACAATACGCGCGCCTCCTCCACGGCCGCCAACTTCTTCAATCCCTATGTGCAATCTTCCCTCAGCGTCACCCTCTCGCAGCCGCTTCTCGCTGGCGCTGGCCGTTTCATCAATCGCCGCAACATCATCATCGCCGAGAACAATCGCAAGATTGCTGACCTCGCTTTCGCCCAGCAAGCCATCACCACCACCACCAACACCATCACTGCTTATTGGGAACTCTCCTACGCCCGCGAAAACGTCCAGGTCCAGCAGCAAGCCGTCACCGTCTCCGAAAAACTCTATAGCGACAACAAAAAGCAGCTCGATATCGGTACCATGGCTCCGCTCGATGTCACTCGAGCCGAATCCGAACTCGCCACCGACCGCCAGAACCTCATCGTCGCTCTGACCACCCAACTCCAGGATGAGCTCATCCTTAAGAATTACATCTCCAAGGATCCCCTGGCTTCCAATCTCATCTCCGTCGAAATTATCCCCACGGACAAGCCTGTTTCTCCTGAAGCCATTCAGACCTTGTCGTTTGAAGATGCCATCAAGGAAGCTTTCACGAAGCGTCCCGATCTCCAGGAGCAGTATTTCAACCTGAAGAGCGCCGACATTGACGTCCGCGCCACCAAGAACGCTCTTCTGCCCACTGCCACTCTTAGCGCCTACTATTCCTCCTCTGGCCTCGCTGGCAACTCTCCCATGTATGGCACGCCCATCCCTGGGCTCGGCACGCAACTCGTGGATGTCACCGGCGCTCCGGTTGATGTCTATATTCCCGAAACCACTGCTCCTGTTACGGGCACCATCAAACAAGGCCTCAGCACCGCGCAGTCCCAGGTTTTTCACAACGATTTCCCGACCTACGCCGCTCAACTCACGTTAGCCCTGCCCTTGCGCAACCGCGCTGCCCAGGCCGACAACGTTCACGCGCAACTCGTCAAACGCCAGTTTGAGGCCCAGGTCCAACAGATCAAGAACACCGCCCTTCTCGATGTCCGCAACACCACCATCGCCCTGGAACAGGGCCGCGCCCAGGTGCAGGCCGCCAGCAAAGCTCGCGAACTCCAACAGCAAACCTTTGACGCCGAACAGAAAAAATATCAGCTCGGCGCTTCCACCGTGTACAACGTCATTCTCACCCAGCGCGATCTCATCTCCGCTCAGGGCACCGAACTCCGCGCACTCGCCAACCTCGCCGAAGCCAAAGCCAATTACGAACGCGCCCTAGGCCGCACCCTCGACGTCAACAGCGTCACCATAGCCGGTGCAGAAAAGGGCGTAATCGAAAACGACACCCTAATCCCCGGCACCCTGAACGGCCAGGTAGTGGGCACCGACAAGCTCTTCAAAGCCCTCGACGCCGCCAGCTCCCCCGGCCAGCGCTAACGTCCGCGACCGGCCCATTCTTGTCATCCCGACCGTAGCAACGGCGTCTTCTGCCGTTGCGGAGCGGAGGGATCGTGGCACAACCTGAGCCGGATTACGCCAGATTCGTTTTCTTATCTGGTTCTTGCCGTTCTCTTGTCTTTGTAGGGCCCGTCCTTCTGAGGCGGGCCGCTCTTGGGTTTCTGTTCTCTGTGAACTCTGTGAACTCTGCGACCTCTGTGTAATCTTCGCCCTTCTCCGAACTCTTCAACTCTTAACTCTTCGACCTTTTACTCTCTTGCTTCCTGATCGCCTGGGTTCCTCTTCTCACGTCTCCGCGCTAATGAACTTGAGGGTGCCCCACCCATGCTTTCTAAGGGTGGGCTCCTACGCTCGAACGCCACAAATCCTCCGCTCTTCTTCTTCCTCTTCTCTGCGAACTCTGTGTCTCTGCGTTACTTTTCTCTTCTCTTGAACTGTAAACTGTAGACTGTAAACTGTTCACTCCATGTCCGACCGCCAACCCCAATTCACCACCGTCTCCGGCTATCCCATTCGCCGTCTCTACACCGACGCCGACCTCCCTCCCGCCCGCGATCTCAGCAATCCCGGAGAACCTCCCTACACCCGCGGCATTCACCCCAACATGTACCGCACTCGCTTCTGGACCATGCGCCAATTCGCCGGTTTCGGCACCGCCGAAGACACCAACCAACGCTTCCGTTATCTCCTCGCCCACGGTCAAACCGGCCTCTCCACCGCCTTCGATCTCCCCACCCTCATGGGCTACGATTCCGACCACGCCTTAGCCGAAGGCGAAGTCGGCAAATGCGGCGTAGCCATCTCCTCCCTAGCCGACATGGAAGCCCTCTTCGATCAAATCCCTCTAGCCGATGTCACCACCAGCATGACCATCAACTCCCCCGCCGCCGTAATCTGGGCCATGTACCTGGCCGTAGCCGAAAAACAGGGCGCCGACTGGAAGAAGATCTCCGGCACTCTCCAGAACGACATCCTCAAGGAATACATCGCGCAAAAGGAATACATCTACCCGCCCGAACCCTCCATGCGCCTCGTTATTGACACCTTCGAATTCGGCATGAAGCACACCCCCAAGTTCAACGTAATCTCCATCAGCGGCTATCACATTCGCGAAGCCGGTTCCACCGCCATTCAGGAATTAGCCTTCACTCTTCGCGATGGCATGGAGTACGTCGAATGGGGCATCCGACGCGGCCTTCCCGTGGACGAATTCGTTCCGCAACTTTCTTTCTTCTTCAACGCACACAACGATTTCTTCGAGGAAATCGCCAAATACCGCGCCGCTCGCCGCATCTGGTACAAAGCCATGTCCGAGCGCTACAAATCCTCCAACCCCCGCTGCCTGGCCTTGCGCTTCCACACGCAAACCGCCGGCTGCTCCCTGACCGCGCAGCAGCCCATGAACAACGTAGTCCGCACCGCCATCCAAGCCCTGGCCGGAGTCCTAGGCGGCACGCAATCTCTCCACACGAACTCTCTCGATGAAGCCTGGGCCCTCCCCACCGAATTCGCTGCCACGCTGGCCCTCCGCACGCAGCAAATCATCGCCCACGAAACCGGCGTCACCAACACCGTAGATCCCCTAGGCGGCTCCTATTTCGTCGAAACTCTGACCAACGAAGTCGAGCAAGCCGCCTGGGACTACATCCGCCGCATTGATGCCATGGGCGGCATGGTAGCCGCCATCGAAAAAAGCTACCCGCAGCGTGAAATCGCCGAAGCTTCTTATCGCTACCAAATGTCCGTGGATAAAAAAGAAAAAATCATAGTAGGCGTGAATGACTACGTAACCGAAGAAAAGCCTCTCGAAATCCTCCAAATCGACGAAACCGTAGCCCACCGCCAAGCCGCTCGCCTCAAAAAACTCCGCAACGATCGCTCCCAATCCGCGGTAGACCACAACCTAAGCGCGTTAGCGCGAGCTGCCGAAGGCAGCGCCAACCTGATGCCCCACATCTACGACGCCGTAAAATCCTACGCCACCCTGGGCGAAATCTGCGACTCCCTCCGCACTGTCTTCGGCCCCTACGAAGAAGTCCCCATAACCTAGCCGCGTTTCATTGGCCTCCGGTCTTCCATTTAATACTCACGCGTAATAATGCATTGTGGTAACCTCTTCTCTGTGACCTCTGCGTCCTCTGCGAACTCTGTGTAAGTCTTTGTCCTTTGCCTATGACCTACAACGAACTAACCCACCAAATCATAGGCGCCGCCATAGAAGTCCATCGCCTCCTGGGCCCAGGCCTGCTCGAATCCGCCTACGAAGAATGCCTGTCTCACGAGTTGACCCTGCGAAACTTGAAATTTCGTCGCCAAGTCCCGGTTCCTGTCGTGTACAAAGGCATAAAGCTGGAATGCGGCTATCGCATGGATATAGTCGTCGAGGAGTGCGTTGTACTGGAGCTAAAATCCATCGAATCCGTTGCCCCCGTTCACGAGGCAACTGTCCTGACCTACCTCCGCCTTTCAGACAAGAGGTTAGGGTTGCTCATCAACTTCAACGTCGCTATTCTCAAAGACGGCGTGAGGCGATTCGTGTTACAACATCCTTCAGAACAAAAGGAATTGCGCAGAGTTCGCTGAGACCGCAGAGGTCACAGAGAAATGCAGAACAAAAAGCCTCCTGTATCTCCACACATGCCGATATCGCCCGCCGCGCCTTACGAAGTACAGCGCACGTTACGTCGTACAAATGGCCTTCTGACAATTGGGCAGAATATTTATCTTGCGACGCGCGGTGTTTTTAGACCTGGATCGAATGACCCAAAGACATGGTATGGGCGACTCTACCGTGCCTTTGGCCTAGTTTGTATATATGTGGTAATCGCGGCACTTGTTTCCGTTGCGATTCACAATTTCTTGAAGGGTCTGCGATAGGGTTTGTTTAAGGACAACGAATGACCTCCGAAAAGAAAATCCGCGTCCTAATCGCCAAGCCCGGCCTCGATGGCCACGACCGCGGCGCCAAGATCATCGCCCGCGCCCTCCGCGACGCCGGCATGGAAGTCATCTACACCGGCCTCCGTCAAACCCCGGAAATGATCGCCTCCGCCGCTCTCCAGGAAGATGTAGACGTAATCGGCCTCTCCATCCTCTCCGGCGCCCACAACACCATCTGCCCCCACCTGATGAAACTCCTCCACGAAAAAGGCATGACCGACGTCACCGTCCTGGTCGGCGGCATCATCCCCGAAGCCGACATCCCCTCCCTCAAACAATCCGGCATAGCCGCCGTCTTCCCCCCCGGCACCTCCACCCAAGACATAATCAACTTCATCCACCATCTACCCGTCCGCGCCTGACGCCAGAGCTCAATTTCATGCGGCACAGTCACTCCTGACTGTGCTCTTGGGTTTCTCCCCTCTTTTCTTCTCTGTGAACTCTGTGTCCTCTGCGACCTCTGTGTAAGCTTTTCTCTCCCTACTTCCCCATCTCTCTCTCAAACTTCACCCGCGTATACAACACCCGAAACCCCTGCCTCATAATATTCCTCTGCGACACGCTCCCCACCTGCGCCAAGCTAACCGCCATCGAGCATCCCGCCTCCGCCGCCCTCCGCAATCGCGCCTGCAGCAGCGCCGTCTGAACCCCTCTCTTCCGAAAATCCGGCAGCGTGCTAGCCCCAAACAATCCCGCCACTTTCTCTCGCAAGGCCAGCGTAGCTCCACCCGCCACGCGCCCCTCCACTATCGCCAGGTAGCACTCCGAATTCTTCCCCATCGCAAACAGTTTCATCACGTCCAGAATCTCCGCCGTAACCGGAAAATCTTCCGCAAACCCTTGCGCCACCGTCAACGCCCACAATTCCATCTCCCCCGGCCCCGCTTTCCGCACCTCCACCCCATCCAGCGCCTTCCACCGTTCATCCCCCGCAATCCCGCGCACCATCACGTTCGAAAACTCGCTGACGTGATACCCGCGCTCCTTGTAGTGTTCCAGCAGCGAAGCGTCCGCCATCGGACAAGTCTCCACCCGCACGGCCTCATTCCTCGAAAAATAAAACTCCTCCAGCCGGTCAAACTCCTCTCGACTCACCGGCCCATTCAATCCCAGCCCCACCGCCTGCGTCACCGGCGAATTCGCCCCGCAATACACCGCATACCCGCCTGCAATCGTTTCCACAGCGCTCACAGACTCCACCTGCATCGCCTTCATCATCCGCGCGCAAGTCACCGCCGCTTCCCCTTCCGCCAGCTCAATCTCCCGCGCCAGCGTCATATCCAATAAAGGCGTATCCATCCTCCGAGTGTACCGCACTCGTTTCTTCCTCCGCCCTCGCGCAATAATCAATTTTCTCTCCCTGTCGTCCTATTTTCCGCTTTCAGCCTTTTCCCGCGTTCTTTTACCTCACGCTTGTTCCCCTGACTGGCCCCCTATCTGGTACGCCCAATCTCCGTTCCCTCTGCGGCCCTCTGTTACCTCTGTGGTAAGTTCTTGCTTTCACTTTCCGGATTCCCCAGAATTTCTGTTTTCTACTTACCCTCTGCCCCTTCCATGTTCCTCGTACGTCCCTCCCATATCTGTGACCCCGGTTCCCCTCCTCTGTGTCCCCCATCCCCCAAGTTGCCGCGCTCTCACCGATTGCTTTTGCTTGTCATTCCGACCGGAGCGGCCCGATTTTCTCTTCCGCGCCGCCTTCCGGCGCGTCGGGCCGCGCAGTGGAGGAATCGCGGCATAACCTCTCTGTGGCACAGTCACTTTTGTTTACCCTGAGCTTCGAAGGGACTGTGCTCTTGGCCATTCCTAGTCACGCCTCCGCCCCAATGAACTTGAGGATGCCCCACCCTTGGTTTCAAAGGGTGGGCTCTTACGATCGAACGCCACAAATTCCCTTCTCTTCTTCTCTGCGAACTCTGCGCCCTCTGTGATCTCTGTGTAAGTCTTCTCTTGCCTCCTGATCGCTGATATCTGATATCCGCTATCCCTCTTCTTTGCTTCTCCACCTCTTTGCTTCGTATACTATTCTGTCTCCAATCTCCACCCGAGGTCCCCCGTGCCCGTCCTGAACTCCTCCATCAACACCAATTCCTCCGACTTCCAAAAAAATTCCCAGCGCCTGGTCGAACTCCTCACCACCTACAAAAACGAAGAGCAGCAAATCCTCCAGGGCGGCGGCCCCAAAGCCATCGAATCCCAACACAAAAAGAATCGCCTCACCGCCCGCGAACGCATCGCCGCCCTAATCGATCCCGGCACGCAGTTCTTCGAGCTCGCCCTCTACGCCGCCTATGAAATGTACGAAGAATGGGGCGGAACCCCCGCCGCTGGCGTCGTCACCGGCCTTGGCCGCGTCGCTGGCAGGATGTTCATGCTAATCGTCAACGACGCAACGGTAAAAGCAGGCGCCTTCTTCCCCATGACCGCCAAAAAGGTCATTCGCGCCCAAAACATCGCCATGGACAATCGCATCCCCACCATCTATCTAGTCGATTCCGCCGGCGTCTTCCTCCCCCTCCAGGAAGATGTTTTCCCCGACACCGACGATTTCGGCCGCGTTTTCCGCAACAACGCCGTCATGAGCGCCCTCGGCATCCCGCAACTCACCGCCATCATGGGCATGTGCGTAGCAGGTGGCGCCTATCTCCCCGTCATGTGCGATCACATCCTCATGACCGAAGGCTCCGGCCTATTCCTAGCCGGCCCCGCCCTGGTCCAAGCCGCCATCGGCCAAAAATCCACCGCCGAAGAATTAGGCGGCGCCAAAATGCACTCCCAAATCAGCGGCACGGTGGACTTCCGCGAACCCGACGATGAGTCCTGCCTCAAACGCATCCGCGCCCTGGCCGACAAAATGGGTGCGCCCAATCCTCCCATCTTCAGCCACGCACGCCCTCACGAGCCGCTCTATTCTCCTGACGAAGTCTACGGCGTCTTCTCCGATCAACCCGGCAAGCAGTACGACATGCGCGAAATCATCGCCCGCCTCGTGGACGCCAGCGAGTTCGAAGAATACCGCGCCGAATATGGTGAAACGCTACTCTGCGGCTACGCCCGCATGGGCGGCTGGGCCGTCGGCATTGTCGCCAATCAAAAAAAACACATCACCACCCACGCGCCCCATTCCGATCAAAAGCGCCTTGAATTCGGCGGCGTCATCTACACGGAGTCCGCCGAAAAAGCCGCCCGCTTCATCCTCGATTGCAATCAGAACCGTATCCCATTAATTTTTCTTCACGACGTCAACGGCTTCATGGTCGGCAAAGACGCCGAATGGAGCGGCATCATCCGCGCCGGCGCAAAAATGGTCAACGCCGTAGCCAACAGCGTCGTCCCCAAAATCACGGTGATTCTCGGCGGCAGCTTCGGCGCAGGCAACTACGCCATGTGCGGCAAAGCCTACGACCCGCGTTTCATGTTCGCCTGGCCCACCGCCAAATTCGCCGTAATGAGCGGTGACGCCGCCGCCAACACCCTGGCCGAAATCAAATTCAAGCAACTAGAACGCGAAGGCAAAAAGCTCGACGAAACGACCAAAAAAGAATTGCTCGCCTCCATCAAAGCCACCTACGAACATCAAACCGACCCGCGCTACGCCGCCGCCCGCCTCTGGCTCGACGCCATCATCGACCCCGCCCAAACCCGCGACGCCCTAATCTGGGCCCTAAACGCCGCCTCCCTAAACTCCGACCTACCCGCCTTCAAAACTGGCGTCCTCCAAACGTAGTTCTAAGTTTTCAGTCTTAAGTTCTAAGTTTTAAGCCGGGTGCCCCATGTTCGGTTTTTTACCTGGGTCTTGGGTCTTCCTTCTGTCGTCACCCAACAAAGGAACTTGAGGGTGCCCCATCCTTCGCGTTTTGTGCGAAGGGTGGGCTCTTATGATCGCACGCCTTGCTCCTTCTCCTCTTCTCTGCGAACTCTGCGTCCTCTGTGGACTCTGTGTAATCTTTATGCCTTTCTCTTCTCCGAAACTAAAAATTCAAAACTTACCACTGACAACTCCCCTCCATCCAACTAAACTCAACCTTGAGCACCCATGTCCTCCCCATCCCGCCTAACCTTCCTAGCAATGTCCGTGTCCTTTGCTCTATGCATTCTCGGCCTGGTCGCAGGCATGCTCTACTCCCTCTTCGAATCTTTCTTTCGCCACAAAACCCTCGAATCCATCCTCAGCCGCACCATCCCCTACTACAAATTCCTAGCCGCTCTCGGCATCCTAGGCATGCTCCTCTTCTTCGCCTTCCTCCTCCTCCAAATCTCCACCCGCCACCACGATCCCTCCAAATAACACTCAACCCCACGAAGGTTGCCCCAGGCACGGAGTCTGTGCCTGGGTCTTGGGTTCCTCTTTTTTTGTAGAACCCGTCCTTCTGCCTGCCCACCGCAGGAGGGAGGCGGGCCGCCCTTGGGTTTGGGTCTTGTGGCACAGTCACTCCTGACTGTGCTCTTGGGTTTCTCTTCTAACGCCACCCAACATAAAAACTTGAGGGTGCCCCATCCTTCGCGTCTTTCAGCGAAGGGTGGATTCTCACGATCGAATATCTCAACCCTTCCCCTCTTTCCGATAAGCCGTCGCATTCTCCGGGCCCCCAGCTCGCCCGCCCCTAATGTCCCCCCGGTGCCGCCCCCAACCGATCCAAATATGCGATATAAGCCGCCACCAGCAAATACGTCTGGTAATAATCGTCCAGCCGCATCGCCGACATCTTGTCCTTCGACGTGTGCAATATCCGCGCGTTCCACGACGCCTGCGTCAACGAGTGAATCGTAATGCTCGGAATCTTCCTCTGCGCGAACTGCTCCGAATCCGTGCTCCCTATTTGCTCCACATTCACGGAGCTGACCGGCATCTTTAAGAGCACAGCCATCGTAAGCAGTGCCGTCGTTAATCTCTTGTCCGAATGGCTGCCCCACACTTCCGTCGCCGCTAATCCCAGCGTGTCCATGTTGACCATCGCATCCGTCGCGGCCACCTCTTCCTTGCTCATTTTTCGCGCATAATAATGCGACCCCACTTCGCCCTTCTCCTCATCCGTGAATCCAATAAAAATGTAACTATGCTTCCGCGGATCCACTTTTACCGCTTCGTACAACGATGGCAGCAGTGATGCCCCGCTCCAGTTGTCCACCACTCCATCCCCCTGTGGCACCCGGTCGAAGTGTGCTCCCACGATGATCACCTTGTCCGTACTCCCTGGCAGCACGCACACCACATTCGGCAGTTTCGATTCCTTCACATCCTGCTCGGAGAGATGTTGCCCATCACAACCCGCTTCGCCAAACATTTGCTTCAGCGTCGCCTCGCGTTGCTCGTTCTTGCCCTGATATTTCCCCAGCCGCTCTTCCACGACTTCCCGCGAAACCGGTTTGTACACCACGGTCTCCGTCGCCGCTCTTCCCCCCAAAACCAGCAGCAACAATGCCGCCGTGGCAGCGCAGAATCCCCTCCACAATTTCATGTTTCGCATAGTTTCAGAGTATCTCCTCAGACTCCAAGCACCTCATCCCCCAATCTGTCCATTCTTCTCTTCTCTGCGAACTCTGTGCTCTCTGCGTCCTCTGTGTAAGCTTTCCTCTTTCCTTCAACTTTCAACTTTTAACTTTCAACTTCTCCCTCTCACCCTCTCTCCACCTTCCTCCCCGCCGCCTCCATCATAATCGCGAACGCCTGCGCCTCCGTTGAAGTCCCCTGCCGGTCAAAATTTGGCGCCCCGCACACGCTCTGCACATACCCAAACGAATCCATCTTCCCTCGCATAGCCGTCCGCATCTTGTCCGCCACATCCAGGTATTTCTTTCCCAGCCATCCCTCCAGCACACCCGTATAAATCGCGAACGCCAGCATCTGCGCCAAATTCCCTTCCACAAAAGTCTCCGGCCGGTCCACCACATCATGAAACAACCCGTCCGGCCGCTGATAAGCCAAACATCCATCCACAAGATCCGCCACAAACCCCGCCAGCCGAGCGCGCTCTTCTTTCCGTTCCGCCGGCAGCGAACGAATTACCCGAGCCAACCCCGCCGCTGCCCATCCATTTCCTCCTCCCCAAAATTCTTTCTTGTTCTCCGCCTTCGCTCCGTCATCCCAAATATGCGCCAACAGTTTTTTCTGCGGATCCCACAGCCGCTTCCGGAATCCCTCAATCTGCCGCAACGCCTCATCGTAATTCCCCGTCGCCGCCAAAAATGGAGGAGCTCCATTGAACCCATCCGACCACACCTGCTTCTCCTTGAACACGTGATACAGCGTCCCATCCGCCGCCCGTGGCGCCTTCTTCAAAATCCATTCCAACAACCCTCGCGCAGCCTCCTGAATCTCCACATCTCCCGTAATCTCTCCCGCCCTCCAGTATGCCGCCCCTCCCATCGCCGGATCTGTCGGCCCCCCCTCAACAACCACCGCCAATCGTCCATCAGCCTCCCTCTGTACAATCGCCGCCTTTGTCAACTGAATCACTTTCTCGTCGTCCCCAGCCTCCAAAAATGCCTGCGCCAGTATCCCCTGCTCCCAGTCCCGCCGCTCCATAGCCAACCCCGCCCCCGCCGCCCTCCGAATCCGCTCCCCCGCCTCCGCACTATCCGCGCCCGCCGCAGCTTCGGCTCTACGCGCCAAAGTCAATCCAACTCCCACCACCGCCACTCCGCGCAACATCTCTCTACGTTGCATCTCTGTCCTCCGATACAAATCCGCCACTCATCCTACTCCCGCATCTCCGCCACAAACTGTGACGCCCGGCCTGCACCTCAACCATCACTTTCTCTTGCAGACACACCCGCACGCGCAAACAATCCCACCTCTCCTCTACCTAAACCATGTCGAAGGTTGCCCCAGGCACGGAGTGTGTGCCTGGGTCTTGGGTTTTCTAGATTTCTCTTGGGTGTGTAATGCCGGCCTTTAGACCGGTTCTTGGGCTCCTCTTCTCTTCCTCAGCGAACTCCGCGTCCTCCGCGCCCTCTGCGTTATCTTTCGACTTTTCTTACACCCTTATACTCTTTTACTTTTTCACTCTTATACTTCTTCCTCTTTCCTCCCATCGCTAACATCTCGTCGCTGCAATCACTCCCCCGAATAGTACCCATCCCGAGCCTGCACCACCATCTCCTTATCCTTCACCGTCACCAATATCTTGTGGTATCCCGCTCCCGTATCCTTGTCCGGCGTATACCCCAAACTGTACTGGCTCCTCAACTCTTCCTGGATATCCGCATAAATCTTGTCCACCGTCTCTTTCTTCGACACCTGGAACAACCGTCCTCCGGTCTCTTTCGAAATCTGCGTCAAAATCTTTTTCCCATCCGGCCGCTCTTCCTGCGGATATCGTCCTCCCCCTCCGCGCCGCCCGCCTCCCATCCCACCGCGCGGCCCCATCATCCCGCCCTGATGCCCGTAATTCCCCTCATCCTCATCTTTGAACAAGATCGAATAAATCACCGTGTCCGCGCGCTGCGCCGTTTGAATCGCCGATGCCAAAGTCTCTTTGCTTCCGTGGTCCACGCCATCCGAAAGAATGATCAGCGCCTTCCGCCCTTTCTGCTTGCTCATCAATTCGTCCGCCGCCAGGAATATCGCATCATACAAAGCCGTTCCGCCGTGCGAGTGCCCTCCATGTCCTCCTCCATATCCGCCATTCCCACCGCTCCCTCCTCCACCTCCCTGACTCCCTCCGCCTCCGCTCCCGCTTCCGCTGCTACTGTCGTACTGCGGCGTTTGCAACGATTGCAGCGCCGCCTGCAATTTCGGCCGCGATGCCGTGAAGTCCTGCAGCAACTCCACATCCTTATCAAAGTGAATCACAAACGCCAAATCCTTATCTTGTCTCAGCAATTGGTCCAGAAAGCTGTAGCTAGCGCTTCGTTCCTGATCCAGCACACGCCGCTGACTCAAGCTCGTATCCACCAGCAGCCCCAGCCGCAACGGCACATCACCCTCTTTCACAAAGTAATTGATCGTCTGTGGCCGCCCATCCTCCGCCACCGTAAAATCCTCCTTCGTCAGATTCGGAATGATTTTTCCATGCTTGTCCCGCACGGTAGCCTGCACGCTAACCGCTTTCACCTGTATCGCAATCTTCGGCGTACCCCCCTGCGCTGCTGGAGTCGCCGTCTGTTGCGCCGGAGTCGCCTGCCCCGGCGCCTGCTGTTGCCCTTGCGCCGGTTGAGCAGCAGGCTGCTGCGCCTGTGGTTGCTGCCCCGGCGTCTGCCCTCCACGCGCACTCCCACCCGCCATTCCCGCCAAAACAAAAACCGCCAAGCCCATCGCTCGTTTCACAGAATCATTCCTCATTTCGCTCCCAACCGGGCGGCATCCCGCCACCATCCGCCTCAAATCCCAACTCCAAATGTCCACGCACAATTCCCGTCGCACTGTCCATGCACATGTCCTGCAGCCTTAGAAGCCAACTCCGCCGCTTTTGGTTTCCCACCAAACACACCTCTTCGCGCTCCCCTGACTCTCCAGTGGAAGTTCCCCCTAACTCCAATTTAAGTTCCCTGCCTACCTCTGTGTGTTGGTTGCCCCAGGCACGGAGTCTATGCCTGGGTCTTGGGTTGTTCTTCTTTTTCGCGGGTGCCCCAAGGTTCGATTTTTTACCTGGGTCTTGGGTTCCTCTTCCCGTTTTTCGAATTTCGATTTTCGAGTTTCGCTTGGCCGGGTGCCCCAGGTTCGATTTTTTACCTGGGTCTTGGGTCTCTCTTTGTCTTCCTCTGCGAACTCTGCGCTCTCTGTGTCCTCTGCGTAATTCTTCTTCTTTTTGTTCAGCTGTCGACTGTCAGCTGTAAACTGTCAACTCGTCACTTCTTCAAAACCACCGTCTTCCCCGTCCCCGCCGATTCCCGAGCCGCATCCAAAATCTCCGCCACAATCACATTCGTCTCCAGCGAAGAAATCGCGTCCGCCTTCGCTCCATCCAAAATCACCGCCCGCAAATACGTCAACTCATCGTCATAAGGCGGCGCCACCTTCTTAGCCGCAATCACTTGTTCTTCTTCCTTAGCCTTCCGTTCCTTCACTTTCTCCGCGCCGTCCGTCTTCACATACCCGGTCTTCCCGTACACTTCCGCATCCTCGCGCCCAAACGGCCAATTCCACGAAGCCTGCAAAATCGCCTGCGCCTTCGGGTACGTCAAAATAATCGTCGCCTCATCATCCACCTTCGGATAAACCTCCGGCTTGATCTGCTGTGTCACCGCCGTCACCGTCAGCGGCTTCTGTCCATTCATCAGCACCGTCACCAAATCAGCGCCATAGCACCCAAAATCGTACAGCGCCCCGCCACCATTCAGCTTCGGGTCTCCCAGCCAATTCATAAACTCCGGCCCCACGCCTATCTCCTTCGGCCCAAAATGTCCGAAGTGCGTCACCATCTTCCGCACATCCCCAATCTCTCCCGCGCGCACCACATCAAACATTGTGTGCGTGCTCGGCGCCCAATCAATAAAATAGTTCACCAGCACCGGGATCTTCGCCTCATGCGCCGCCTTCTCAATCGCCAGCGCGTCCTCCGTGCTCACCGCCAGCGGCTTTTCCATCATCACGGGAATATGGTGCTTCGCGCACAGCTCCACAATCTTCCGGTGATCCTTCGTATTCGAATAAATCAGCACCGCCTGCGGTTTCGTAGCCGTCAGCATCTCTTCCAAATCCGCGTGGTACAGCCCTTTATCCAACGAAAACTGTTTCGCATACTGATCGAATAGCGCGCGATCCGCCTCGCTAATCCCCACAATCTGTATGTCCGTCCTCTTCAGAGCGTTCGTCAAAAATCCGCCCACATGCCCGTGCACCATCCCCGCAATCACCACCCGCAAAGGCGCCGCATCCCCATCCATTTTCCCCGCCGTTTCTCCCGCCATAACTCTCGTCCCCATCACCACCACCAAGCACATCACCAACATGACCACCACTCGCATTGCCAGTTTCATCACGCCCTCCAGTAATTCTCCCAGCATCATATCACCGCAACTCCTGTGGCACAGTCACTCCTGACTGTGCTCTTGGGTTTCTCTTCTCCCTCTTCTCTCTTCGGGTGCCCCAGGTTCGATTTTTTACCTGGGTCTTGGGTTTTGCTTCCCTCTGCGAACTCTGCGCCTCTGCGTTAAGCTCTTCTTCTCTTTCTGTCTTCTCTTTCTGTCTTCTCTTTCTGTCTTCTCTTTCTGTCTTCTCTTTCTGTCTTCTCTTTCTGTCTTCTCTTTCTGTCTTCTCTTTCTGTCTTCTCTTTCTGTCTTCTCTTTCTGTCTTCTCTTTCTGTCTTCTCTTTCTGTCTTCTCTTCCCTCTGTGCCCTCTGTGTTCTTACCTCCGTGACCTCTGTGTTATAGTCCCTCTTTCTTTTCCTATGGACGAAATTAAACTAATCGAATGCCCCCGCGACGCCTGGCAAGCCCTCCCCACGTTCATCCCCACGGAAACCAAAGTCGCCTATCTAAAAGAATTAATCGCCGTCGGTTTTCGTCACCTCGACGCCGTCAGCTTCGTCTCCCCCAAGCACGTCCAGCAAATGTCCGACAGCGAACAAGTAATGTCCCAACTCCTAGCCTCTCTCCCACCCAACACAACCCCACCCGAAATCATCGGCATAGTAGTCAACGAAAAAGGTCTCCGCCGCGCCCTGTCCACTCCCGGCGTCACCACCATCGGCTATCCCTACTCCATCTCCGCCTATTTCCGCCGCGCCAACGCCAACATGACCCGCGGCGAATCCCGCAATCTAGTCGAAACCCTCAAACGCGAAACCAAATCCGCCAACAAAAATCTAGTCATCTACATCTCCATGGCCTTCGGCAATCCCTACGACGAGCCCTGGGGCCCCGAAATCGTCCAGGACACTCTCGACTGGCTCAAAGACATTCGCGTCACCACTGTCTCTTTAGCCGACACGGTAGGCACCGCCTCCCCCGACCTAATCCGCGAACTCTTCTCTCAAGTAAAAGATCACGTAGCAGGCATCGAACTAGGCGTCCATCTCCATTCCCGCCCCGACCACGCCGAAGAAAAAATCCTAGCCGCCTATCAAGCCGGCTGCCGCCGTTTCGATTCCGCCCTAACCGGCCTGGGCGGCTGCCCCTTCGCCGGCGACGAACTAGTCGGCAACATCCCCACTGAATCCGTACTCTTCGCCCTGGCCAAAGCCGGCGCCACTCCCCCCATCGACCCCGCCACCCTCCCCCCGCTAATCCAACTAACCAACCAAATCCGCTCCAACTATTCCCAACAACCCCCTCCCAACTAAGTGGCACAGTCACTCCTGACTGTGTTCTTGG
The DNA here is from genome assembly GCA_963702915.1 of Candidatus Acidiferrales bacterium. GTDB lineage: Bacteria > Acidobacteriota > Terriglobia > Acidiferrales > UBA7541 > Acidiferrum. The sequence continues at coordinate 879,421 of OY969770.1, read as the reverse complement.
GTTTCTCTTCCCTCTGTCGGGTGCCCCAGGTTCGATTTTTTTACCCGGCTCTTGGGTTTCTCTTCTCCCCTCTTCTCTGTGAACTCTGCGCCCTCTGCGATCTCTGTGTAAGTTCCTCGCTTTTCGCTTTTCGCTTTTCGCTTTTCGCTTTTCGCTTTTCGCTTTTCGCTTTTCGCTTTTCGAACTCCCGCCTCCTGATCGCTGATATCCCTCTTTCCTTTTCAACTTTCAACTTTTAACTTTTAACTCTAAACTTCCCCCAGGAGCGCAGACCATGTCCTACGAAACCCTCCTCCTCTCCACCGAAGGTCCTCTCGCCACCATAACTCTCAATCGCCCCGAAAAGCGCAACGCCATCACCACCCCCATGATCGCCGAAATCCAGGCCGCCCTCGACCACCTCGAAAAAACCCACGTCCGCGTCGTCATCCTCACCGGAGCCGGCAGTGCCTTCTGTGCCGGCATGGATCTGGACATGCTCCGCTCCATTGCCAGCCAATCTCCCGCCGAAAATCAGGAAGATTCCCGCCGCATCGCCAAATTTTTCCGTCGCCTCTGGAGTTATTCCAAACCGCTAATCGCCGCCGTTAACGGCCATGCCTTAGCCGGAGGCTGCGGCATCGCCACTCTCTGCGATTTCACCTTAGCCGTCCCCGAAGCCAAATTCGGCTACACTGAAGTAAGAATCGGTTTCCTCCCCGCCATCGTTTCCGTTTTCCTAACCCGTCAAATCGGCGAAAAACGCGCCCGCGATCTTCTCCTGACAGGTCGCTTAGTCGAAGCCGCCGAAGCCAAGGAGCTAGGCCTGGTCAACGAACTAGTCCCCCCCGAACTCCTCATGTCCCGCGCCCACGAACTAGCCGAACTCCTGATCGCCGCCAGCCCCGCCAGCGTCACCCGCGCCAAGCATCTCCTCGTCTCCGCCGAAGCCGCCAGCCTCGATCACGATCTCGAGCGCGCCATTCTGGAAAACGCCCGCATGCGCTGCACCCCCGACTTCCGCGAAGGCCTCGCCTCCTTCCTCGAAAAACGCAAACCCATCTGGCCCTCCGACCCCACCAAATCCTGACGCAATTCCTGGGCCCACCCATCAACGCAAGGCTGTCATCCCGACCCGAGTGTCGCGTAGTATGCGACACGCAGTGGAGGGATCGCGGCACCACCTCTCCGCCACACCCAGCCTCGTCATTCCGAACGAAGCGGCCCGATTTTCTCTTCCGCGCCGTCTTCCGGCGCGTCGGGCCGCGTAGAGAGGAATCCCTCTTGGGTCGCCTTGGGTTATCTTGTCTTGGGGGTGCCCCAGGTTCGACTCTTTACCTGGGTCTTGGGTACTTCTTCCCCTGTGCTTCTCCGCGTACTCTGCGTCTCTGCGTTATCTTTTGCCTTTTCTTGCACTCTTATACTCTTTCACTCTTATACTTCTTCCTCTTTTCCACTCCATCTTTGAACGCATTCCCGACTTCCGTCATACTACCCACACCATGCTCACTCATCACGACGTCACCATCCGCGTCCGCTACGCCGAAACCGATCAAATGGGCGTTGTCTACCACTCCAATTTCCTGATCTGGTTCGAAGTAGGCCGCGTGGAACTAATGCGCTCCCTCGGCTTCGACTACAAGCAAATGGAGCTCCAGGACGACACCTACATCGTCGTCGCCGACGTCCACTGCCGCTACCACCACCCCGCCCGTTACGACGAACTCCTCACCGTCCGCACCCGCATCCTCGAAGCCAAAACCCGCACCCTCAAATTCGGCTACGAACTCTTCCGCCAATCTGACCAAAAGCTCCTTGCCACCGGCCACACCATCCACGTAGCCTGCTCCCGCTCCGGCCAAGTAAAACATTTCCCCGAAAAATACAAACAGGCCTTCTTAGCCCTGGTCCCCTAACCCTGCTAAGTTCCACCACAACCCAAACGTACTTGAGGGTGCCCCACCCTTGGTGTGTAAGGGTGGGCTCTTACGAGCGAACATCTAGCGCTTTCTGTGGTTGCCCCAGGCCTGCCGTAGGCGGCCGCCTGGGTCTTGGGTTCCTGGTTCGAGTCTTGTCATCCCGACCGGAGTGCCGCGCTCTTTGCGGCACGCAGCGGAGGGATCGTGGCACAATTGCGGAGTCTCGTTATCGCCCGCGTTTTTCGAATTTCTATTTTCGAGTTTCGTCTTTGTTCGCTTTTCTCTGTGCCCTCTGTGTTCCTACCTCTGTGAACTCTGTGTCACCGTCCCTCTTCCTCTTGCTGTTGGCTGTCAGCTGTCGGCTGTCAGCTTCCCCTACCCCAGCGCCTCCAAAAAATAAGTAAACATCCTCCACCCCGCCATCCAACTGAACGGCGCCAGCTCCAGCGAATAGTGCCCCACCGGCAATTCCAAAGTCCGCGTCTCCGCCCCATTCTCCCGCAGAGCCCGCAGCATCTCCTCCGTAAGCTCCGGCAAAAACGTCGGATCATACTTCCCATACACCATAAACGTATTCCGCCGCGCCCCCATCCTCCGCTGCACATAAGGCATCGGGCTGATCGGCATCCAGAATTCCCGCAACTCCTCCACGCTTACCTCGTGCCGCAATCCTTCCCAAACATGATTCGTCGTCATCCCCTGGCTCACCACATCGGCAAAGTACGTGGACACATGAAAAAATCCCCCCGCCCTCACCCGCTTGTCATGCACCAAAGTGATGTATCCCACCGATGACCCAATGCTGGTCCCCAATATCCCCAGCCGGTCATATCCCTGCTGTTCCAGCCAAGTCAGACACGCCCGCGCATCCTTCACCGCCTGCCGGTTCGCCTGCAACGTCAATCCAATATTCGGCCCCACCAACTGGTCCGCGCGCTCATGCCCTTTCGCCATCCGCCGGTCGTGATAAGGCAAACTCATCTTCAACGCCGAAATCCCCATCCGCTGCAACCAGTGACACAGCGCCACCTGCCCCTGCCACTTCGCATTCCAGTTTGGCAAAATCAGCACCGCCGGCCCAATCTTCTTCCCCGGAAAAAACTGCGCATGCACCGTATTGTTCTCCGCCCAAGCCGATCGCAACGGGCTAGTAAACGTCAACACATTCTCCCCATCCATCCGGTAATCCCGCACTTCGCCTTCCCGGTACCACTCCTCGCTCTTCTCAGTAGCCTCCCGCGCATACTCCCGCAAAAACTCTCTCGGTTGTACGTTTTCTCTTCCACTTGCCACTAGCCACTCACCACTAGCTTGCCCCGAGCGTAGCCGAGGGGCCACTTCCCCAAGGTGTTCCAACCCCCACTCAAACGCCCGCACCGTCCGGTTATCGTCGGTAGTCCACCGCCGGTGTTCGTACCGCCGTATCCAATGCTCATACCAACTCATCGCCATAGTGTTTTAGTGTAGCGCAGGGCGAGTCCCCGCCTGCCCGTCGTTTTCTTGCGGGTGTTGGTTGCCCCAGGCACGGAGTGTGTGCCTGGGTCTTGGGTTCCTCTTCTCCCCTCTTCTCCCCCCTTCTCCCCTCTTCTCCCCTCTTCTCCGCGAACTCTGCGCTCTCTGTGCACTCTGTGTAAATCTTCGCTTTTTCTTAAACTCTTTCACTCTTACACTCTTAAACCTCTTCCTCTCCCGCTTCCTGATAACTGACATCTGATCGCTGATATCCTCCCTCCGCTATTGACTATTCCCTCTCAACTTCAAACTTTCAACTTTCAACCTCTTCTCCTCCTATGGCACAGTCATTCCGATGATCCCCCTCTTCTTCTTCCTCTTCGGCATCGTCATTGGCAGCTTCCTCAACGTTTGCATCACCCGCATTCCCGATGGACTCTCCATCGTCCGCCCGGCCTCTCGCTGCCCTCGTTGTCAAACTCCCATCAAGCCCTATGACAACATCCCCATCCTCAGTTGGTTCCTTCTCCGCCGCAAATGTCGCCAGTGCGCCCTCCCCATCTCTCCGCTGTACCCGATCATCGAATTCCTAACCGGCCTACTCTTCGTCCTCACTTACTATGACTTCGGCATCACCCTCCCCACCTTCAAGTGGCTCTTCTTCGGCTGCCTCCTTATCATTCTCATAACTACCGACATTCGCGTCCGTCTCCTCCCCGACGCCGTCACCTTCTTTGGACTGGGCCTCGGCTTGGCTTTTTCCACGCGCATCTTCCCCAGCTCTTTTCTCGGCATCTATGGTCTCTGGTTTCGCCTGCCTTCCAAACTCCCACACGCTGCGGCTGGCGTCTTGGATTCCGTCCTGGGCGCCGCCTTCGGCAGCCTCCTCCTCCTCGCCGCCGCCTTCCTCTATAAACTCGTCCGCCACCGCGAAGGCATGGGCATGGGCGACGTCAAAATGATGGCCATGGTAGGCTCCTTCGTCGGCCTCAGTGGAGCCTTCCTCACCATCCTCTTCGGCACTCTTCTCGGCAGCATCGTAGGCATCGCCACCGTCCTCGTCTTTTACTTCTCCGGATGGAAGCGCGACCTGGCCGCACGCGCCGCACGCCGCGGCCTCGCCCATGGCAACGCCGACTCCATCCGCCTCGCCATCGCCTCCCGCTACCAATTTCCCCTGGGCGCATTCCTCGGCCTGGCCGCCCTCTTCGTCGTCTACGCCTTCCCCCACCTCCTCCACCTCCTCTTTTTCTAACTGACTCCTCCTGTAACTGAACGCCCGGCCACTACCCGTCATTTCGAACGGAGTCCGCGAAGTGAGAAATCCCTCTTCTCTGCGGGTGCCCCAGGTTCGATTTTTTACCTGGGTCTGGGGTTCCTCTTCCCTTTTTTCGAATTTCAATTTTCGATTTTCAGTCTTCTCTTGTCTCTGTGCCCCCTGTGTTCCTACCTCTGTGAACTCTGTGTTACCGTCCCTCTTCTCTTCCTCCGAAACTGTTAACCATCACCTCTCAACCGTAGACTCTCCCCCCTCACTCCTAACCCATTCGCGCTACAATACCCGTAGCCACTCTTGGGAGCTCCCAGCGGGTCCCGAGCCATAAGCCCGTTCCGTTGGAGGTGTTTCAACATGCGTTCCACAACACTCTTGCGGCTAGCCGCTCTACTCGCTTTCTTCGCCATCGCCGCGCTCCCCGCCCTCGCGCAGCAGGACCAAACCTCCGATCCCGTCGCCGACGCCGCTCGCAAAGCCCGCGAAAAGCAGAAAAACGCCCCGCCCCCCAAAAAGGTTTATACCAACGACGACATCCCCTCCGCCCCGCCACCCGCTCCCCCGGCAGATTCCACCGCCAAGCCCGGTGACGCGTCCTCCACCCCCGCCGCCGACGCAACTGCTGCCGCCGATGACAAGGAAAAGAATCCCGAAACCTACTGGCGCAATCGCTTCCAGAAGACTCGCGACGATTTGGCTAATGCGGAAAAGGAACTGGACGTTCTTCAGCGCGAACTCAACAAAAATCAGGTCCAATATTACAGCGACCCGCAAACCGCCCTCACGCAGCAAAACAACCGCTCCGACATCAGCGACAACCAGGCAAAAATCGCCGCCAAACAAAAGCAAGTCGATTCTCTCAAGCAGCAACTCTCCGACATGGAAGACGAGCTACGCAAATCCGGCGGCAACCCCGGCTGGGTCCGCTAATCTTTTCTTCCTCCTCGTAGGGGTCCAGCACGCTGGACCCCATCGAGGCAAGGTCTAAGCACACTTCCACGACCTGCCCTAATTCTTGGGTTTGCTTTCTCCTGTGCCTGCTTTTTCTCAGGTTTGCTTTTTCTCGGGTTTGCTTTTTCTCAGACTCGCATTTTTCTTTGGTGTTTCGATGCTTACGCCACTACCCGATGGACTTGAGGGTGCCCCACCCTAGCTGTATCAGGGCGGGCTCTTATGCCCTAACGCCACCAAATCTCTTCTCTTTGCTTCTTCTCCTCTTCTCCGCGAACTCTGTGCCCTCTGAGAACTCTGCGCAATCTCTTCGCTTTTCTCAACTTTCAACTTTGAACTTTCGACCTCTTCCTCCTGGTTCCTGATCACTGATATCTGATAGCTGATATCCTTTTTTTCTAGTTCACGCTTCCCCCCGCAAACCGTCCCGCAAACTCTTCCGTCTCCTCCTCATCCTCCATGCTCTCCAGCAGCGCCAATCCTTCCCGCAGCCGCGCCATGCCCTTCTCCAGCGCCTCGCACGCGATCCGCCCGGACTCTTCCGCCACCAGTTCCAGGCACTCATCCATCGCTTCCGCGTCCGAAACGATCCGCGCGTCCAGCAAATTCACCAGCCGTTCCAGCGCCTTTTCCTGGATGCGCTGCAACGCCACGTCCGGTTCCACCTGCTGCATGCACAAATCCGCGCACATCGGGGCCAGCGTGTCCGCGATGCGGCTCGCGCGAATCCGTTTTCGCAACTCCATTCTTGCGCTAAGCGTCGGAGCGGTCTTCATTGTCGTTCCCTTTCCACTCGCAATTTCCCGCTCCGCAGAGACTACTCACCGCCTATGCCCCGCACAATAGCCCATGCGTATTAGTCAATACCCCTCTACACACACCCGAAAGTACCCTTCCCCTCCCCCGTTTTCCCGTCTTGCACTCTTAAACTCTTTCACTCTTGCACTTTTATACTTCCGCTCTCCAAACTCTTCCCGATCATCACCAATGATCGAAGGTTGCCCCAGGCACGGAGTTTGTGCCTGGGTCTTGGGGTTCCTCATCTCTGCGCATCACCCCCGACCGCCACATCACAAACAAAATTCGCGCTCAATCTAAGATTGTCATCCCGACCGCAGCGGCCCGACTTTTTCTTCGCGCCGATTTCTGGCGCGTCGGGCCGCGCAGTGGAGGGATCGCGGCACAATCGTCGCATCCTGGCACCTTGCCCGTTTTTCGATTTTCACTCCTTCCCCCTCTTCTCTGCGAACTCTGCGTCCTCCGCGACCTCTGTGTAAGTCTTTCCCCACGCCCGTTATATAATCCGCCCAACCAAGGAGCCCCCATGCCGCAGACCATCGCTCGCGCAGCCATACTTCTTTTCCTCATTCTCTTTTTCCTGAATCCGATTTCCGCCCAGGAACTCTCCCCGCATCAAAACGAAGTCTGGCAAATGGAAGAAGCCTACTGGAAGGATCTGCAAACCGCCAACTACTCCCACTACATGACCCTCTGGCACGAAGACGTCCTAGGCTGGCCCTATTTCAGTCCTCATCCCATCCATAAAGACGACATCGCCAACTATCTCCCCGCCTCAAAGTCCGACGTCCTCTCCTACGAATTCCTCGAAAAAGCCGTCACTGTCTCCGGTGAAGTAGGCATCACCGTATACGCCGTCAGGTACACCGTCCCCACTCCGGGCGGCCAATCCGAAACGCGCGTCAACCGCATCACCCACACCTGGCTCAAAACCAAAAACACCTGGCAAATCATCGGCGGGATGTCTTCGCTCGTTTCTTCCTCCACTCCGCCTTCTTCTCCAACAACCGCACCATCTTCGCCGCCCGCCTCTCCCGCGTCGCCTCCTGCTTCCCGCCCAAAATAAACCGCACCACTTCTCTGCGCAGCGCCGTAGTGATTCCGCGCCACATTTGAGATGGGTCATCCCGACCGGAGCGGCCCGATTTTCCCTGGCGCGCCGCTGTTTGGCGCGTCGGGCCGCGCAGTGGAGGGATCGCGGCACAATCGTTACAGGCCGCCCCAGGCACCGCCCTTGGGCCTGGGTCTTGGCTTTCTCTTCTCCCCTCTTCTCTGCGAACTCTGCGTCCTCTGTGACCTCTGCGTAATTCTTCTCTTGCCTCCTGATCTCTGATCGCTGATATCCCTTCTGAATCCTCACCCGCGCTTCACTCCCACATGCAATCCCACCGTCCCCACCATCATCAACAAATACCGCACATCCCCGTACCCCACCGCGCGTATCACCTCCACAAACTCCTCCGGCCGAAAAAATCTCGCCACCGACTTCGGCAAATATCGGTAAGCCGTCGCGTCCCCCGAAATCATTCCGCCAATCACCGGCAAAATCTTCCTGCAGTAAAACCGGTACAATTCCCCAAACATTCCCGGCGCCGGCTCCGTGAACTCCAAAATCGCCAGCGTCCCGCCCGGCTTCAGCACCCGCCAAATCTCCCGCAATCCCTCCTCGTAATTCGCCAAATTCCGGAATCCAAACGCCGCCGTCACCAAATCAAACGACCCCTCCGCAAACGGCAACCGCAACGCATCCGCCTCAAAAAACTGTACTCGATGTGCACCATCCCCCTCCTCATTCTTCTCCCGCGCCCTCACCAGCATCGTGTGCGAAAAATCCGCTGCAACAATCCGCGCCTTCGCCCCGCGCGCCAGCGAAAACGCCAAATCCCCCGTCCCGCAGCACAAATCCAGCACCACCGCGTCCGCGCGCCCCAATATCGGCTGCAACTCCTTCGCCGTCCGCGCCCGCCACCGCTTATCCATCTGCCCGCTCAACAAATGGTTCAGCAGGTCATACCTCGGCGCAATCCGCGAAAACATCTCGCGCACTTTTCGCGCCGCGTCCTGCTCGCTCGTCGCGCCTTCCGGTTCTGTCCCTTTTGGAATTGCCCGCGCTTCACCCACAACTCGTCCCCGCAGCTTCGTTCACAATCTCCACCACCGGCCGTTGCAAACATTCCGGCGCGCATCGCAACACGCACTCCACCATCTTCGCCGGCACATCGTCATACGAAGCCGCTTTCCCCAGCCGCGGCGCCAGCACAAATCGCACTTTCCCGCCGCGTGCTTTCTTGTCCGCATGCATCAACGCAAACAATCTCTTCGCATCCGTCTTCGGCCATCCCGGCAGCGGCCCCATTCTCTTAATCAGCGCCACAATTCGCGACACCGCATCCCCCGGCATTTGCGCCACTCCATACCCCAGCAGCGCCGCGCACATCATTCCCCAAGCCACCGCCTCTCCATGCTGATACCGCCGGTAACGTGTCGCCGCTTCCAGCGCATGTCCAAACGTGTGCCCGTAGTTCAAAATCTCCCGCAGCCCCGATTCCTTTTCATCCTGACTCACCACCCAGGCCTTAATCTCAATCGAGCGCCGAATAATATGTTCCAGCGCCGCCGCATCCCGCCGCAAAATCTTCTCCAGATTTTCTTCCAGGTACGCGAACAATTTCGCATCCGCGATCACGCCATACTTGATCACTTCCGCCAGGCCGCCGCGAAATTCCCGCTCCGGCAAACTCCTCAGCGCCTCAGGGTCCGCCAGCACCAGCCGCGGCGGATAAAACGCCCCCACCAGATTTTTCCCTTCCGGCAAATTCACTCCGGTTTTTCCGCCCACCGCGCTATCCACCTGCGCCACCAGAGTAGTCGGCACCTGCACCAGCGCCACTCCGCGCAAATACGAAGCCGCCACAAATCCCGCCACATCCCCCACCACGCCTCCGCCCACCGCCACCACCAGCGCCTCCCGGTCCGCCCCCGCCCGCACCAATTTCCGCGCCAACAATTCCACCGAAGCCAGATTCTTCTTCGCCTCCGCATCATCAAACAAATGCACTACCGGCGCCGCGCCCCGCCCGAAACTCCCCGCGAAACGCTTCCCCACCGCCCTCCAAACCCGCGGCGAACTAATCACATGCATGCTCGAATATTTCCCCAGCCTTTGAATCTCCTGCCCAGCCCTCCCCATCAATCCCGCCCCACACACCACTCCATATTTCCCACTGCTCGTCTTAACCCAAACCGTCCCACCATCATTCTTCTTCATCGCTCTAATTTCCTCGCCCACAAATGTACCACCATCCGTCTCCTTCACTCTTCCACTCTTCCCCCCTCACACTCTTCCACGCTAAAACGTGTCATCCCGACCGGAGCGGCCCGATCTCCCTCTTCCGCGCCGCATTCTGGCGCGTCGGGCCGCGCAGTGGAGGGATCGAGCCACAGCCCCGTCATTTCAAAGTCTTCGATCCTTATACTCTTCCACTTTTTCACTCTTATACACTTTCACTCTTACACTTCCGACCTCTTCTCTTCTCCCCTCTTCGGTTGCCCCAGGCACGGAGTCTGTGCCTGGGTCTTGGGTTTCCTCTTCTCTGCGAACTCTGCGTCCTCCGCGATCTCTGTGTAAGCTCTTCGCTGTTTTTTTCAACCTTCAACTTTCAACTCTCAACTTTCAACCATTCTCCCCGTTTCCTGATAACTGATAACTGTTAACTTTCTTCCCCGTGCTACCATAACTCCTGCGCACCATGACCCATTCCCCCAAGTCCTACCAAGCGGACTACGTTGTCATCGGCTCCGGTGTAGCCGGTGTCCGCGCCGCCATCGAACTCAGCCAGTCCGGCACCGTCCTGGTCCTCGCCAAATCCGATCTCAACGAATCCGCCACCGCCTATGCCCAGGGCGGCATCGCCGTCGCCCTCTCCGACGAAGACGAAATCGGCCTACACGAACAGGACACCCTCAACGCCGGCGATGGCCTCTGCCGTCCCGAGCCCGTCTCTCTCCTCGTTGAAGAAGGCCCCAAGTACATCACCCAGCTCATCGAATGGGGCACCGAATTCGATCGCGCAGGCACCAAGCTCGCGTTCACCCGCGAAGCCGCTCACAGCCGTTCCCGCATTCTCCACGCCCACGGCGATTCCACCGGCCGCGAAATCAGCCGCGCCCTGCTCGCCCGCGCCCACACCATCGCGCATCTCCACATGCGCGCTCACGCCTTCACCACCGAACTCATTCTTGAAAACGCCCGCGCCGTCGGCGTCCGCTTCCTCGACGAAACCGACCACTCTCTCCAAGAAGTCCGCGCCGGTGCCATCCTCCTCGCCACCGGCGGACTCGGCCAGCTCTATCGCGAAACCACCAATCCCGATGTCGCCACCGGTGACGGCATGGCCATCGCCTATGAAGCCGGCGCCGTTCTTTCCGATCTCGAGTTTGTCCAGTTCCATCCCACCGCCCTTGCCGTCAAAGGCGCTCCGCGTTTCCTCCTCAGCGAGGCTCTTCGCGGTGAAGGCGCCATCCTCCGCAACATCAATCTCGAACGTTTCATGAAGCGCTACCACGAAGCTCAGGAGCTCGCTCCTCGCGATGTGGTTGCCCGCGCCATCACCAGCGAAATGCACAAAACGCAAAGCGCCCACGTCTATCTCGACATGACTTCCAAGCCCAAGGATTTCCTCGAAAAACGTTTCCCCCGCATCTACTCCACCTGCCTCACCTACGGCCTCGATCTCTCCTCCGACCTCGCCCCCGTCAGTCCCGCCGCCCACTTCATGATGGGCGGCGTCAAAACCGATCTTTGGGGACGCACCTCCATCCCCGGCCTCTACGCCGCCGGCGAAACCGCCGCCACCGGCGTGCATGGCGCCAATCGCCTGGCCAGCAATTCACTTTTAGAAGGATTAGTTTTCGGCGCGCGCTCCGGCGCAGCCATGATGAAGGACGCCCCTGGCTCCACAAAAAAGCAGCTCAACATGCCCGGCAGCCAATTCCCCAAGCCCGGCAAAACCGCCGAAACTCACGCCGCCGCGCAAAAAGCCAAGCCCGCCGACCCCTCCCCCACTCTCCAAAAGCTGCGTGAATTAATGTGGAAGCAAGTCGGCATCATGCGCCACGGCAAAGACCTGAAAGCCGCTCTCGAGTCCCTGAAAACGATGGAACTCCCCACTGCCGAAAAAATCACCCGCTGCGATCACGAACTAAAAAATCTCCACGTCCTCGGCGCGTTAATCACCCGCTGCGCCTTAGCCCGCGAAGAAAGCCGCGGCAGCCACTACCGCTCCGATTTCCCCTATCGCGACGACGACAAATTCCAATCCCACTCCCAAATCTCCACTCACCACGAACCCCATTTCGAAAAATAACCCTATACCCACCGCCGATTCTTGCACTCTTACACTCTTACACTCTTTCACTCTTATACTTCCGACATCTTCTCTTCTCCCCTCTTCGGTTGCCCCAGGCACGGAGTGTGTGCCTGGGTCTTGGGTTTCCTCTTCTCTTCGGTTGCCCCAGGCACGGAGTTTGTGCCTGGGTCTTGGGTTTCCTCTTCTCTTCCTCTGCGAACTCTGCGTCCTCTGTGACCTCTGTGTAATCTTCCCATTCAGCCGTGAACACACCCCTCCCAATCCTCCCAAGCCCACTTTGTATTGGATTCCAACCGGGCAGGCCTACTTCAATTCCAACCCCTTCACCGATTCCAGCACCACATGCCCCACGATCGCCAACGTCTTTGCGCTGATCTTATCCATCGTATCCTGCGTCGTATGCCAGTACGGCACATCATTCGCAGTATCCAAATCCATGATGTCCACCGATGCCACTTTCCGCGCTGTAAACGAAAAATGATCATCGCCCCCAAAATCCGTCGGCGCACTCCCAAACACATCTCCATACCCCAGCTTCCCCGCCACGCCCCACACATAATCCTTCAGCCACTTTGTGGACTCAGCATCTCGCATGAAGTGCGGCGTCTTCCCTCCCACCAGATCCACCAAAATAAACGCCTTCACTTTCTTCAACTCCCCGTCCGTCGCCATCTTCGCCGCCATCTGCCGGCTTCCATAACGGTTGTCCGGGTCCTTCCATTCCCAGTTCACCGCCTCTTCCCCGTCAAAAAACGCGATCCACACCCCGTACTTCCCCGCCGACTTCTGTCCGCACAGCACTCGCGCAACCTCCAGCATCACGCCCGTGGACGACCCGCCATCATCCGCCCCCACAAAATTCTCCAGCCGTTTCGTATCGTAGTGTGTCCCCAACAAAAGAATTCCCGGCGTTTGCCCCGGAATTTTCGCCACAATGTTCTTCATCGGCAGCCGCCCCGCCGGAGTGTCCGCCGAAAACGAGTCCGTATCCACCGCGCATCCGTACGACCTCAGCTCTGTCTCCAGATATTCCTGCAACTTCCCCAGAGCCGCCGATCCCGCGGGCCGCGGCCCAAAGCTCACCTGCTTCGCTACCTGCGCGTACGCCCGTTTCCCGTCAAATCCATCCGTCTTCTCCGGTGCAGGAACATCCTCCGCCGCTCCCGGCGCATTCCCCGCCACCGCGCTCATAAACGGCTTCTCCGCCCCAGCCGCCGCCACACCAGGCGCACCTGCACTCCCGCCCGGCTTGCACCCCAACCCCACCAATGCCACCACCATCACCAACCACATTCGTTTCATTCCCCACCCTGTCATTCCGTGTGGCACAGTCACTCCTGACTGTGCTCTTGGGTCTTTCTTCTTCTGCGAACTCTGTGTCCTCTGTGCCCTCTGTGTAATCTTTTTTCTTCGCTTTTCTCTTTCTCCGAAGCTGCAAACTGTCGGCTGTAGGCTGTCGGCTGTAGGCTGTCGGCTGTAAACTGCTGGCTACCCCGTCCCTGTACTTCCCGTCCCCGCCAACTTCTCCGCCTCTTCCCTCTTCCTCTTCTTCCTCACCACCGAGGCCGACACCGCAATCCCCACAAAATACAACCCCACCATCGGCAGCATGAACACCAGCATCGTCCCCGCGTCCGGTGAAGGCGTGATAATCGCCGCCACCACCGAAATAACCAAAATCGCGTACCGGAAATTGTGCCACAGAAACTTCGGCGTCACGATCCCAAACAACGACAAAAAGAAAATCAGGATCGGCAGCTCGAACACCAGCCCCAGTCCCAGCAGCACCATCAGCACCAAATCAAAGTACTCATCTATCGTGATCATCGGGGCGATCGGCCCCGCGTTTCCTTGGAAACTCACCAGGAACTTCAGCATGTACGGCAGCGTCACAAAATACCCGAACGCAATCCCTGACAAAAACAGAAACACCGTCGAGAACATAAATCCCGTGATCGCGCTTCGTTCGTGTTTGTACAACGCCGGCGCCACAAACAACCAAATCTGGTACAGCACAATCGGCGAAGCCAGCACGATCCCCAGGTACACCCCAAGGGTAATGTACGTATTCAGGTAACCCGCGGGATGGGTGTAGTACAAGTGGGGCAACTGATGCGCATCAGTCAGCGCCTTGATGATTGGCGCTGTGATCCACGTGATCGCGTACTTCGACAGGAACACTCCTACAAACGCGCCAATCCCGATCGCATACAACGAATTGATAATCCTCTTCCGCAGTTCCGACAGGTGTTCGAAAAACGTCATCTGTCCGCCGGGTTCTTGTCCCCGGTTCATGATGGACATCGGCGTTGTTTCAGGCAGGTTGCTGTTCGTCATGAGAGGGCGTGGATTCCGTCGCTGCTACGTTCTCCTTCGTTCCGTTCCCGCTGTTCGCACCATCATTCGCGGCACTTCCGCCAGCCGCCTCTTCTTTGCTTCCTGTTTCATTGCCTCTTGCTTCATTAGTTCCCGTTTCGTTGCTTCCTGCTTCGTTACCTCTTGCTTCGTTACTTCTTGCTTCGTTACTTCTTGCTTCGTTACTTCCTGCTTCGTTGCTTCCTGCTTCGTTGCTTCGCTCTTCGCTTCGGGCCACCGCTTCCGCCACCGGTGTAATCACCGGCCCGTTCGTCAACTCTTTCTCCGCCGAAAATGGCAAGGGCAATTCTTCAATCCCGCTGGCAGGTGGAGTCGGCATCGCATAGGGAGGAGTCCTCCCCGCCTGTCCACTCTGCGCATTCGCAGCCGCGCTTTCCGCCGTCGTCGCCGCAGTCACAGCCTCCGCCGCCTGCTTCCGCAATTCCGCCAGCCGCGACTGCCGTTCCAAGTCCCGCATCTCGTCTTCAAACGCGCTCTTGAAATCCGTCGAAGCCTTGCGAAACTCCGCCATCAATTTGCCCAGGCTCCGCGCCAGTTCCGGCAGTTTCTGGGGTCCAAACACCACCAGCACCACCAGAAATACCACGATCATGTGGGGAACACTCAACATAAGTTCGGTGGCACAGTCACTCCTGACTGTGCTCTTGGGTCTCTCCAGCCTTTGTAGCGGCCGCCTTCTGAGGCGGGCGCCTTTACTCCCGTGCCGCAGTCGCTCCTGACTGTACTCTTGGGTCTCTCTTGCCTCTGTAGTCGCCAGCCTTCAGGCCGGTTCCTGGGTTCTCTTTGTAGCGCCACCTTCCAGGTGGCCGCCTTTAGTCCCGTGGCACAGTCACTCCTGACTGTGCTCTTGGGTTTTTCTGGCCTTCGGAACGGCCGCCTTGAGGTGGCCATCTCCTGGGCCCGTCTTGCTCTCGTAGGCGTGCAGCACGCTGCGCCCCATCTCGCCAAGATCGTTAATCTATAGGCTCCACTCTTGGGTCTGTAGGGCCCGTCCTTCCGAGGCGGGCCGCGCTTGAGTCTGGTAGTCCCTTCCCAAGCGTCCCATTTCTCCCTCTTTGCATCATAGAAAGGGTAGCCAGCGGTGTCAAACAACACTTGCCGCCGCCATGCTATACTGGACGTTCGCAGGCCGATTTCGGGACACCCTTTGCCCCCCAAATCCGTCTGTATTTTTGTAGGTACTCGGGAGGGCACGGCTTAAGAGGCTGCGGAAAAACGATCGACCCGTCATTCCGAACGGAGTCTGCGGAGTGAGGAATCCCTCTTTTCTTGGGTTTCTCTTGGGCGCGTTCTCGGGTTTGTAGGGCCCGTCCTTCTGAGGCGGGCCGCTCTTGGGTTTGCCCTTGTGGCACAGTCACTCCTGACTGTGCTCTTGGGTTTGCTCTTTTCTTTAGGGGGTCGGAGCTTTAGCTCCGACGTTTGGCCCTCCGCTATCGGGGGCTTCAGCCCCTGAGGGTTTGTTTTTCGGGAGGGCACGGCTTCAGCTGTGCCATAGGGCTCCAGGAAAAAGGGGCTTCAGCCCCTGAGGTCACAGATTTTGCACTACCAGCGAGGGCATACATGAATCCTGAACGTCGCGGCCTGGTCATCGTCATCATCGTCCTAGTCGTCTCCGCGGTCCTTGGCGGCATCTACGGTCCTTCCGTCCGAGCCACCACCTCCAACGTCGACGACTACAAGACCGCGGTCGAGAACTTCACCCACGTCCTCGACCTCGTCCAGTCCAACTACGCCAATCCCGTGGACACCGATAAAGCCGTCTACGAAGGCGCCATCCCCGGCATGCTTCGTATGCTCGACCCTCACTCCAATTTCTTCGACGCTCGCCAGTTCGCTCTTCTCCGTGAAGATCAGCGCGGCAAATACTACGGCGTCGGCATGGTCGTCGCTCCACGCGAAAATCACACCGTAGTCATCTCTCCTTACGTCGGCGCTCCCGCCTACAACGCCGGCCTGCGCCCCGGCGATGTCATCATCAAGGTGGACGACAAGTCCACCGACGGCCTCTCCACCAGCGAAGTCGCCGACATGCTCAAGGGCCCCAAGGGCACCGTCGTCAAAATCCTTGTCACTCGCGAAGGCTACGCCGATCCTATTCTCTTCACCGTGACCCGCGACGAAATCCCCCGCCATTCCGTGGACATCGCTTTTCTCATCAGGCCTGGCATCGGCTACATTCGTCTTTCCCAGTTCAATGAAACCACCGACCGCGAAATCGCCGACGCCCTCAAGGAGCTCGGCGCCAATTCCCTCGATGGCCTCATTCTCGATATGCGCGGCAATCCTGGCGGCCTGCTCAACGAAGCTGTCGCCGTCGGCGATATGTTCCTCGAGAAAAATCAGCTCATCGTTTCCTATCACGGCCGCAGCGCCCCCGAGCGCCGCTTTTACGCCGTCCGCGGCAATCAAGGCATGAATGTGCCCCTCGTCATTCTCGTCAACAACAACTCGGCCTCCGCCGCTGAAATCGTTACCGGTGCCGTTCAGGATCACGATCGCGGCTTAGTCGTTGGCGAAACCACGTTCGGTAAGGGCCTCGTGCAAACCGTCACGCCCCTTGCGGAAAACACCGGCCTTGCTCTCACCACCGCCCGTTACTACACTCCCAGCGGACGCCTCATTCAGCGCGACTACAAATCCGTCTCCCTCTACGCCTATCACTACGAACGCAAAGTCCCCGATCATCCTACGGAGATTCGCCAGACCGACAGCGGCCGCCAGGTCACCGGCGGCGGCGGCATCACTCCCGACATCCTCGTGGACACTCCCAAGCCCACCAAGTTCCAGGAAACTCTCTACCGTGACGACGTCTTCTATCCCGTCGAACAGGGCGTCGGCAGCTTCACCCAATTTTATCTCGGCACCAAGCCCAACATCACGCACAGCTTTGAAGCGGATGACCGCGTCCTGAAGGAATTCCGCGATTACCTCGCCAAGCGCAACATCCGCTACACCGAACCCGAATGGGCCGATAATCTCGATTGGACCAAGCGCAAAATCAAGCAGGAAGTTTTCATGTCCACTTTCGGCACCCAGGAAGGTTTCAAAGTCCTTCTCGAAGCCGATCCCCAAGTCCAAAAAGCCATCGAAGCCATCCCGCAAGCCCGCGCCCTATACGAAAACGCCCGTAAAGTAGTAGCCCAGCGCGCCGGCACCACCACCCCCGACCAACCCTAACCTCTCACCAATGTGGCATAGTCACTCCTGACTGTGCTCTTGGGGTTATCTTTGAGGTTTATCGGTTGCCCCAGGCACGGAGTGTGTGCCTGGGTCTTGGGTTCCTCTTCCTCTGGCACAGTCACTCCTGTTTATCCTGAATCTCGATGGGCCCGTGCTTTTAGGTTTTTCTGGGAACGCCGATCTCCTGATCGGCGAAGTTGTGCCGGTTGCCCCAGGCACGGAGTTTGTGCCTGGGTCTTGGGTTCCGTTTTTCGAATTTCGATTTTCTATTTTCCTTCTTCTCTTATCTCTGTGCCCTCTGTGCTCCGATCTCTGTGAACTCTGTGTTACCGTCCCTCTTTTCTTCCCGATCGCTCATCGCTGGTCACTGGTCGCTTCCGCCCCGCCTGCTGATATCTGCTATCTGTCCCTCTTCTCCGAAACTGATTACTGAGAACTGACCACTTAAAACCTCATTCGCCTTTGTCCTCCCTCTTCTCCTCTGCTAAAATCGGAAAGTCGCTACTCGTGGGCGAGTAGCTCAGCTGGGAGAGCGCCTCGTTCGCAACGAGGAGGCCGGGGGTTCGAATCCCCTCTCGTCCACCACTTTAGAAGCCTATATTTTTTATGAGTGTTGAGAGCAGGCCGAACCATCCGCTTGGCTAGGCTGGAAAAAAATCGCTAATGCCCACCTTTTTCAAGATCGATAAGGAACATAGACTGGTGATGAGCTCTGTCTCAGGTGTCATCACGATAGCCGATGCTCTAGCGCACCGGGAGAATCTCCGGAAGCATCCGGATTTCGATCCCAACTTCTCTCAGTTAGTAGACCTTTCCCAAGTCACGAAAATTGAATTCAGCCAGGAGGATGTGAAGAGATTCGCTCAAGATACTATCTTCTCGCTCAATTCTCGCCGGGCGGCCCTGGCTACTGGCGACCACGCCTATGGACTAGCCCGCATGTTTGAGACGCATTGCGCATTCAAGGGAGAAGAAGGAGTTCGCGTCTTTCGCAATCTCGACCAGGCTCTGGACTGGGTTCTGGCCAAGAACGACCCCGCTTGAGACTTTTCTCCTCCTCAAGAGACCGCTCCGCTCCACTCGGCCAGTTCCGCAACCCCTGACAGAGCGCGCCCTCCGAGGCGAGGAATAAGCAGCAATTGCCTGGCGCGGAAAGGCCAAGTTGCAAATATTTTGCACATTTCTAGCGAAGTTTTCGCTTATTGACACCGCAACTCCCACTTTTGAATAAACCTACATCATCACTATGTTTATCATTATCAATGACTTGCCTCCTACCAGAAAAATCCACAGCACAACGGCACAGCTCTTGCTCTCCCTGCCATGCGGGGGATCACGGAACTAACTCATCTCCCAAACCGACAAAACCAAATCCAGCATCCTGGGGGGATTGGTCCATGCGGGAAGAAACTTTCACGGCACTCCGAGAGAGTCCGATTCGCGGCCGCCAGGTTCTCGTCCGTCTCACTTACAATGTAAGCGAAGGACACAGGCCGGACATCCTCCGGTGGTTTCTGGTAAGGGAAGAAGTGCTGAGGCCACAGGATATACAAGCCGCTTCACCCGAAGGCCCGGTCCGGACCGCCTTCCTCGGTGTAAGTCCAACCCGCTAACTCGGGTAACAGAATGTGCCATCTACATAAATAACAACCCGTCTCACCCGATTCCTCCCTCCTTCACTACCCCCACGCCCTTTCGATTCACCCTTCCGCGTTTCTCTTCTCCGAAAACTTAAAACTGGCAACCGAGAACTTATAGCCCTCTGCCCCCCAGTCCCTCCTTTTCTTGCACGGCTTTTGCAGGTAAACTATCCCTACCGTCTTCGCTCCTGTTCGTATCCGTAACCGGGGCAACATGAAAATAACCTGGTTGCAACATTACAGAAACATGGGTCAAGCCACACTCGACCCAAGCCTGAGGTCATCTGTGAAGACAGCCTCGACCGATCCCGTTCTGACTGAAACTTCGCTCTTCCGTATTTCTCTCGCGCAATCTCCTCAGGATCTCGAGGAGTGCCAGCGCCTTCGTTATCTCGTCTTCAACCTCGAGCTGGGCGAAGGCCTCTCCACCTCCGAGCGCTCTGGCCTGGACATCGATCCCTTCGATTCCTTCTGTGAACACCTCATGGTCCGCGACCTGGAGACCTCCAAGCTCGTTGGCACCTATCGCTTGCAGACCGGGGACACCGCCGCCGCCAATCTCGGCTACTACGGCAATCAGCTTTTCGATTTCTCTCCCTACGACCCTGTCCGTAAAGAGATGCTGGAACTCGGCCGCGCCTGCGTCCATTTCGACTTCCGCAACACCCTCGTCCTGCACATGCTCTGGAAGGGCCTGGCCATCTACGCGATGCGTGTTGAAGCCCGCTATCTCCTCGGCTGCAATTCCATCTCTTCGCAAGACGAAAACTACGGGGTCGCCATGTACGAGGCTCTCAAGGACAAATACCTCGTTGAACCCCGCCTCCGCACCATGCCTCAGCCCGATTGCCGCTGCAATGCCACCGGTGCGCCCGTCGAATCCACGCGACCGCCGCGCCTCTTCCGCGCCTATCTCGATGTCTCCGCCCGCGTTTGCGGTCCCCCGGCCATCGACCGCGAATTCAAAACCATCGATTTCCTCACGCTAGTCGATCTGGCCCATATCCCAGACCGCGTCCGCACCCGCTTCTTCTAACCCCGTCCCCGCGCCCTTTGGCACACTCTTTTACTCTTACACCCTCTCACCGATTAACGGAGGTTGCCCCAGGCACGGAGTCTGTGCCTGGGTCTTGGGTTTCTCTTCTCTGCGAACTCTGCGTCCTCTGCGACCTCTGCGTAATTCTTCGCCTTTCTTCTTAGCTGTTAGCTGTAAACTGTAAACTTCCTCCGGAGGCACTCCATGAATCCTCATCGCAAACTACTCTTCGTTCTGCCAATCCTCCTCCTCTCCCTCTCCCCCGCCCGAGCCCAATCCTCCCTCTCCCCCGACCTCCAGCAAAAAATCGACGC
Organism: Candidatus Acidiferrales bacterium; assembly: GCA_963702915.1. Taxonomy (GTDB): domain Bacteria; phylum Acidobacteriota; class Terriglobia; order Acidiferrales; family UBA7541; genus Acidiferrum. The sequence continues at coordinate 859,134 of OY969770.1, read as the reverse complement.
CATCGCCGCCGACGCCCTCACCAAAACCGGTGTCCCCAGCGCCTCCGTCGCCGTAGTTCAAGACGCCCACATCGTCTACCTCCACACCTATGGTGACGCCCACCTCGATCCCCGCACCCCCGCCACCCCCTCCATGCGTTACAGCATCGGCTCCATCAGCAAGCAATTCACCGCCGCCTCCATCCTGCTTCTCCAGGAGCAAGGCAAGCTCTCTCTCGATGACAAGGTCTCCAAGTTCCTCCCCGATCTCACTCGCGCCAACGAAGTCACCATCCGTCAGCTCCTCTCCCACACTTCCGGCTACCAAGACTACTGGCCGCAAGATTACGTCATGCCCAACATGCTCCAGCCCACCACCGCGCAGCATATCCTCGACATCTGGGCACGCAAGCCCCTCGATTTCGATCCCGGCACCAAGTGGCAATACTCCAACACCAACTTCGTCATCGCCGGTCTCATCGTCGAAAAAGTTTCCGGCATGCCGCTCATCACCTTCCTTCAACAAAAAGTTTTCCAACCCCTCGCCATGTCCAGCGTCCTCAACACCGATCAAGATCGACTCGGCGACACCGATCCCACCGGCTATCTCCGTTACGCCCTCGGCCCGCCACGCCACGCCCCCAAAGAAGGCAAAGGCTGGCTCTTCGCCGCCGGTGAACTCGCCATGACCGCCGAAGATCTCGCCAAGTGGGACATCTCCATCATTGACGAAAAACTTCTGCAGCCCGCCTCCTACCACGATTTTGAAAGGGATGTCCTGCTGAAGAATGGCCTCGGCACCAACTACGGCCTCGGCGTGGGCATCAGCGGCCAGGGCGGCCACCGCGCGCTTTCCCACGGCGGTGAAGTTTCCGGTTTCACCTCAGAAAATATCGTCTACCCCGATGAACGCGTCGCCGTCGTGGTCCTGACCAACCTGGATGCCGCCGACGCCGCCGGCTCCATCGCCCACGCCATCGCCCCACTGCTTCTTTCCACCAACGATTCCGCCACTCCGCAAAAGCTGGCGCAAGCTCGCAAAATTTTCGCCGGTCTCCAGCACGGCACCATCGATCGTTCCCTCTTCACCGACAATGCAAATTTCTATTTCAGTGCCCAAGCCCTCCAGGATTTCGCCGCCAGCCTCGGCCCCCTGGGCACTCCCGAAGAATTCACCCAATTACGCCAGACCCTTCGCGGCGGCATGACCATGCGCATGTACCGCGTAAAATTCCCCAAACAAACTCTCCAAGCCTGGACCTACGAACTCCCCACCGGCCAACTGGAACAATTCCAGGTAGCCCCCCAAGACTAATCAACTCTCGGCAATCTGTTTTCTCTATGGCGCAGGTTGCCCCAGGCACGGAGTTTGTGCCTGGGTCTTGGGCTCCTCTTTCTTGGTTCCCCGGGAACGCCATTCTCCCGAATGGCGTTTATCCGTCCCCTCTCCAAACGCCAAACATATCATCCCGCCTGCCCGCCGAAGGAGGGAGCGGAGCGGCCCGCTTTTCTCATCCGCGCCGCCTGACGGCGCGTCGGGCCGTGTAGTCGAGGGATCCCTCCTCGCATTCCCTCTTCTCTGCGAACTCTGCGCTCTCTGTGACCTCTGCGTAAGCTTCTCGCTTTTCTATTTTCTAATTTCTATCTCTCTCTCCTCAATCCCCCGGCCCCGCCGGATAAGCCGGCAGATCCGCCGGCCGCGGAGGCAGCTTCTTCGGATGCTCCTGAATTTCCTTCAGTACCATCTCAATCGCCTTCTCCAACTGCGGATCATGTCCCGCCATCACCTGATCCGGCGTGTTATCCACCACGATGTCTGGCTGCACGCCATGATTTTCCACCAGCCACTGGCTATTCAACCCATACATCGAAAACTCCGGCCGCGTCACATATCCTCCATCCAGCAGCGGTACATACCCGCGTATCCCGCGCACGCCACCCCACGTCCGCATGCCGATCACCGGCCCCAATTTGTAAAACTTAAAGTAGTACGAGAAGAAGTCTCCGTCCGAAGCCGCATACTCGTTCGTCACGCAAGCCATGGCCCCGTGGAACACCACGTCCGGAATCGTGCCGCTCTCCCAATTCCGCGCCGAATCCATTCCCGCCAGGATTCGCCGCAGCCGCTCGAAAATCAGCTGGTCCACGAATCCCCCGCCGTTGTACCGCACATCGAAGATGATTCCTTCCTTGCGGATTTGCGGGAAATACTGTTTCACGAACTCGTTCAATCCCGCATCTCCCATATCCGGCAGATACACGTATCCCACGCGCCCACCGGTCGCCTGGTCCACTTTCTTCCGATTGCTTTCAATCATGTCCAGTTCCCGCAAACTGAATTCGCTCCCAATCGGCTTCACCACCACGTTCTTCGCGCCTTCCTCCACGGGCTTTGTGTTCACGCTCAACGTCACATTGTCCCCTGCCGTGTTCACAAACAGCTCGTAGGGATTCTGCGGCACGCGCAGCGCCTTGCCGTTCACCGCCAGCAAATACTCCCCTTCCTTCACGTCCACTCCCGGCTCCGTCAGCGGCGACCGCAGCCCCGCGTTCCAGTTCTCTCCTCTGTAAATCTTTTTGAACCGGTACAGCTTGCTCGCATCATCGGCCTCAAAATCCACTCCCAATTCGCCTACGTTCACCGCATGCAGGTCCGGATAGTCCCCTCCGCCCGTGTACGTGTGCGAGTTCGCCAGCTCCCCAATCATCTCCCCCAGCAGATACGTCAGGTCGTAGCGGTCCGCCACATACGGCACCAGGGGCGCGTACTTGTCCCGCACCGCCGTCCAATCCACTCCATTCATCGACGCCTCGAAAAAGTAATCGCGTTCCTGCCGGTAAACCTCGTTGAACATCTGCTGCCATTCCGCTTGCGGATCGATCTGCGCCCGCATCCCGCTCAAGTCCAGCGCCCCATCGCCGCTTTTGTGCGCTCCCCCGGTCGGCGGAGCTGCATCCACGATTCCATAAGTGGCCCCGCCTCCGCCGCCTTCCTCTTCTCCTCCGCCGCCTCCGCCTTTCGGCGCCGAATAGAGCAGTTTCTTTCCGTCAAACGAAAGCGCGTAATTGGTCGCGCCGTCCACCAGCACCTGATCCTTCCGCTCTTTCAAATCAAATACGTGAATCGCGAAGCCTTCTCCCGGCAGCGGCCCCGACAATCCAAAAATCGGATTCGTCGTGTAATACACAAACCCCTTCGCCGCCGCCAGATTTCGCAGTATTCCCGGTGGTATCGGCAGGCTCACAATCCGGTCACCGATGCCCTCCAGGTCGATTTTGAAGGGCTCCTTCTTTTCCTCGGCCTTTTCTCCTGCTTTTTCTGTGCCCTTCTCTCCAGCCTTGGCCTCGCCTTTTCCGCCTTTCGTCTCATTCTTCCCGCCCTTGGCCTCAGGCTTTGCTTCTTTCCCTTTCGCTTCCTCCGCCGCAGTCTCCGGCTTCTTGATTTCCACTTCGTCGCTCTTCGGCGCAAATGGCGAAGCCGTATCCGCGCGCAACGTCGCTACGTACACCCGCATCGCCTTCGGGTTCGCAAACTCCATGTCATACACGCCCAGCACTTCGTTGAAATCCCGGAACGACAAGAAGTAGAGGTACTTCCCATCCGGATCGAACACGGGAGCCCGGCTATCCGTAAAGCTGGTCGTCACCGCCGTAATCTTCTTGTCCCCCAGCGAATACACGTACACCACGTTGTTCCCGTTCACCTCCGTCTTCGCATACGTCACCCACTGGCTGTCCGGCGACCAATTGTAGTCGTTGATATCGGAATATTTTCCTTGATCAATCTGCACCGGCTTCTTCGCCTCAACGTCCACATAAAACAGCCGCACTGCTTTATCCGCGTACAGCAACTTCTTGCTGTCCGGAGACCACGTCGGCGGCATCCGGAACATTGTCCCATCCGTCGTCACGCGAATCTCTTTCCCATTCCCGTCTTGCGGCACCACATACAACTCCTGCTCTCCGCTGCGGTCGGATAAATATGCGATCCACTTCCCGTCCGGAGACCACGCTGCATAATCCTCCCGAATCCCCGGCGTCTGCGTCAGGTTGCGGATGCTTCCCTCTTTCGCCGGCACCGTATACACATCCCCGCGCGCGCTGAATACCGCTCTCTTTCCATCCGGAGAAATGTCGAACGCCGTCACCAGCTTGCTCGTATTCCCCCAATGCGGCCGCGCCTGGCCCCGGTCCCCGGGCAGGAACACGGTAATCTTCTTCGCCTGCTCCGTCGCCAAATCCATCACATATAGATATCCGCCGTTCTCGAACACGATCGCATCCGGCCCCAAGCTCGGCCAATTCACGTCAAACTCTTTAAAGTGCGTCAGCTGCCGGATTTCCTTCGTCTTCAAACTGTACGCATACAGATTCATCCGGTGCTCCGCGCCGCGATCCGAATCAAAATAAATCGTGTCGCCATGCCACATCGGAAACGTGTCCGTTCCTTCGTAATTTCCCAGCTGCTCGTAAGCGTTCGTTTTGAGATTGTAAATCGCGATTTTCTGCGCCATTCCACCGGTGTAGCGCTTCCACGTCCGGAAATTCCGGAAAATCCGGTTGTAGGCAATGCGCTCCCCATCCGGCGCAAACGAAGTCAGCCCGCCCTTGTCGAGCGGCAAACGCACCGGCAGCCCGCCATCCACGGACACGGTAAACAGTCGTCCAAACCAGTCATTAAACGTATCGCGCCGCGAGAGAAACAGGATACGCTTTCCATCCGGCATCCAGTTGATCACTTCGTCTTCCGGCCCCATGCGCTCGCCTATGTGCACGCCAAGCGGCACGAACGTCAATTGTTTCGGCTCGCCGCCCTCCGCCGGTATCGTGTACACATTGAAATTCCCGTCGTACTGCCCCGTAAACGCAATCGTCTTCCCGTCCGGCGAAAATTTCGGAAACAACTCCAGCCCCGGGTCCGTAGTAATCCGTCGCGCGATTCCTCCGCCACTCCCCACCAGCCACAAATCCCCGCCATAACTGAATACAATCCGATCCCCATGAATATCCGGGAACCGCATCAGCCGCCCCTCCTGCATCTCCTGCGCACTCGCGACTTCCGCCAAACCCAACGCCAGAATTGCCCCCACCACCACGGCCATCACGACCGCCATCACCCAAACAAATCTCTTCATTGCATCCAAGCTCTTCATGGCCACAAGCCCCCTCAAGGTATTCATCACAACCCCCTCCAAATCTCGCCCCTATGCTACCCCAACTCCCCCCATTTTGTAGCCGGTTGCCCCAGGCCCGCCGTACGAGGGTGCCTGGGTCTTGGGTCTCTCTGACGTTATGTCGCCAAGCCCAAGTACTTGAGGGTGCCCCACCCTTGGTATGTAAGGGTGGGCTCTTACGACCCAACGCCGCAAATCCTCTTCTCTTACACTCTTCCACCGATTTTGTTTTCTCTCTTCTCCGAAGGGTGCCCCCGGTACCGCTGTTGTACCTGGGTCTTGGGTCCACCATTTCTCCCTTGTCATCCCGACCGAAGCGGCCCGATTTTCTCTTTCACCCCGATTTGTGGGGTGTCGGGCCGCGCAGTGGAGGGATCGCGCCATAATCATTGCGTCTTGGCATTCTCCCCGATGTTCGATCTTCCATTTTCGAGTTGCGCGTTTTTCACTCTTCTCTGCGCCCTCTGTGCCTCTGCGTTAGGTTCTTTCTTGACCCTCCCCTATCCTGGAACGCCACTATAAACTTCTGTAACCGCGCTCCATTCCTCAACGTCCCAATAAATGAAGACGGGGCCACCAATAAATTTTCTCCACGGAGGACTTCCCATGAAGCGAAGTCTCATTCTTGCGTTGTGCTGTCTCTCGACGCTTGGCGGATGCGCCAGTGCTCATCTCTATCCGGTAAAGGGCCCGCTCTCCCAGCAAACACCCGTGCCGGTCTTCAAAGCGAAAATGTCACAGACGTTCGTGCTTCCTTCCGGTAGTTTTTCCGCCGTTATCGCCGACGGCGAAGTTTGCAAGGGACGATGGAAGTTGGTGTTTGGCAAAAAAGCACCCAAGCCCGCAGCACCCGGCGCCGATCCATCCATGCCAGACCTCGCCGCGGACTGGGACACCGTCTACGGCGCCAATTATTATTCCCTGAAAGCCGTGAGCGCCACCTGGTTCATGCGCGGCGTAGCCACCGGCAACCGCGGCACCATCCTGAACGTGGAAATGTTCATGGACGAATCTCACCCTGGGCCGGGCCCCGCCGATGCCTCCAACACATTTCGCGAAATGGCAGGCGTAGCCCGCGACAACAAAGGCAACCTCTACAAACTAGCCTTTAGATAAATCTCACCAAGTGATCTTCGGTTGCCTCGGGCACGGAGTCTGTGCCCGGGCCTTGGGCTTTCCTCTCTTGGATTTCCCTTCTGACGCTACCTAACAAAAGAACTTGAGGGTGCCCCATCCTTTGCGCCTTGTGCAAAGGGTGGGCTCTTATGATCGGACACGTTGCTCCCTCTTTTCTTCCAGCTCTTCGGCTCTTGTCTTCCTCCCCGCATTGCAGCCACCTCCGACCCCCACGACAACATCTTCCTCGAATGCGCCGACGCCGCTCGCGCCGACTACCTAATCACCGGCAACCCCCGCCATTTCCCCCCATTCTGGATACAATCCAAAATCATCACTCCCCGCCAATTCATCACCCTCGCCGCCCCCCACCTCGTCCCCTGATGCCCGTGCCGTCATCCCGAGCTTCGAGGGATCTCTCTTGCTTTTGTAGGGCCCGTCCTTCTGAGGCGGGCCGCTCACCCCCGCGTGCCCAGATCCCGCTGTTATACCTGTGTCTTGGGTTGGGGTTTCTATTCTCGCTTCTGCGTTTCCTGCGATCCCGCCTCAGTCCACCGTGCTCCCCGCCAAATACGGCCGCGAAATCGACACGATCACATCTTCCGGCTTTTCTTCCAAGCTGTTGCTGTCATCACCCACTGCTTTGAATTTCACATCCACCTTGATCACTGGACATTCGGCAAACACATACGTCCGTTGATGCCGCGTGGAAAGTCCCCCCTGCCCGGTGAAAACTTTCACCAAGTCCTCCCTCGTCATGCCCGGTTGAATCTTCTCGATCTCCCGTAAAACTTTTGCCATCCACTTTGTCCGTTCCTCCTTCAGCGCCTCCCCCTCCGGAACGGTTTCGTCCTGAATCTGCCCCGAGTCCTTCGCCCATTGCGGCAACTGACTTTCGTCTGAAGGTTCCGCCACCCTCTCGATCACTCCCCCGGTCCCGGCATCGTACAGAAGATGCGTCCCCTTCCGCCGTTCCGCGCCAAAAAACACAGCCACCTGCCGCCCGTTTTCCCAGAAATGCCATTCAAGAATCGGTCCACCCGGCTCAATGATCTTCTTCTGCCCGCCCTTCAAATAAATTTCCAACTGCACCGCGGGCATACTCTCCCCCATCTCCGGCTCGCCCGCCACCAGGCATCCCACAGTCTGTCGGTCCTCGACCTGACGGGCCTCCGCACACCGCTTCGTATTTCCCATCCAGATCAATTTCCCGCCATCCGAACTGACGAAAATGTTCCCCTGTGCGTCAATCTCAGCCTGATCGTTGTACGCCAGCTCCTGCGCCCCGCAAGCAGCACCCAAGCACAGCGCCATCACCAGTCCGCTAAAGAACAAGATCCCCCACGACGGTTTTCCAGTCTTTTGCATCAGCACCACCAGCAACAACCAGGCCGCCCATTTCACCCTTGAGGCCGTCTCCCGCTCTTCTCTTCTCTGCGAACTCTGTGCTCTCTGCGCTCTCTGCGTAAGTCTTTCGCTTTTCGGATTCTTTCAACTTTCAACTTTTAACTTTCAACCTCCCAACCCGCCTCCCGATCTCTGATCGCTGATATCTGATATCTTCTTCCCTCACTTCTTCCCTAAAAACCGCAATCTCCCCGTAAACGCTCTCCCCTGCCCTCCATAAAACGTATTGAGATTCGGCGCGTCCACATTATTCACCACCACGTCCGCGTTCTGCCGGTCAAACAAATTAATCACCGACCCTCGTACCGCAAACAAATATCCCCGGAACCGGAACTTCTTCTCCAAACCGATATTCACGCTCGCATAATCCGGAAACCGCTGCGAGTTCGCCGCCCCCACCAGAAATTGTTGTTGGTTCACCTCGCTGAACGGATACCCTGTCCGGTAATCCAGCAAGCACGAAAACAAAATCCCCCACACCGGTGTCGGCACGCTCGCCCATCCCAAAAATCGGTTGGGCGCGTCCCAAGCCAGCGGCCCGCCCTGCTGCGCCGCGAAGTACAGCGCCCCCAGCGTCGGGTCCAGCACCTGATCGCTGTTCGCCCGCGATCGCGTGTAGCTCCCAAACACTTCCGCGCTCTTGCGAAACGAGTGCCGCGCCGACACCGTCGCCCCGCGATACTTGTCCCGCCGCGACGATTCCAGAAAAAACTCACTCCCAATCTGCCCCGGCGTCGCCGTCTCAAACACCAGCCCACGGTGCTCCTCCCGCGCCAGCAATTCCACCGACACAATCGTGTTCGCGCCAAACCGCTCCTGCCAACCCGCGCTAGTGATATCGAAGTACGGCTGCCGCAGCCCTCCTGTCCCCATCACAAACCGGCTCGTCGCCGGTCCCCCCACCATCGCTCCCGTCGAGTCATACAGCGTATCCACCTGCCCCTGGTCTTCCGTCTGCCCAATCACCGACAGGTTCAGCGGCACGTCATACAGTCCCCACCCAACCGAAAATTTCGCCGTCTTCTCCGCGAATGGCATCCAGTTCAGCGCAGCCCGCGGCTCCGCAATCGCCGATTTCGTCAGCCGGTCCCAATCCGTCCGCACTCCCGCCACCGCAAGAAAGTGCTTGTCAATCGTCCAGGCGTCCTGCGCAAACGCCCCGGCCATCGTATTCGCCACGCCAAACGCCGCCGGCCCCGTGAATGTGGTCACCCGGCTCAGCGTTGTCCCATCGGCATAATACGCATCAATCTCGTTCCGCGTGCTCGCCTGATCCAGCCGCACGCTGGAAGCATTCGCACCCCCCGAGACGGTATGCTTCCCATGCCACTTCAGCCCCGCCCGGGTCACATCAAAGAATCCCTGGTACCGCTTCCCCTCCTGCTGCGTCGTCTGAAAATAATTCCCCGCCGACCCATTCACCAGCAACTGGTACGGCGCATCCCCCTGCGGCTGAAAATCGACGTGGCTATCGTGTCCCGCTAATCCAAACTCCACCAGCGTGTCGTGGAACCAGTATTGATCCTTCACCGAGCCAAACACTTGATGCGTATGCTCCGTCACCGTTGTGGACTCCAGGTTCAGCGCATCCAGCCCCAAATCAAAATAATCCGCGTCGTTGTACAAAACGCTGAACGCCAAGCTGTGCCGCGACGAGATGTGCCACAGCAGCCGCGATAAACTGTCCCCCGCCCACTCCGTCGAGATATCCGGCTGCCCCGCCGGCAGCCCGCGCATCACGCTCAACGTGTGCTGCACGCTGAACGCCTGCGAAAACCACAGCGTTCCCGGCACGATCGGCCCGGAGAACTCCACCCGCGGATACCAGTTCCCCAGTTGTATGCCCTGTTGCACGTTAATCCCTGGGAAAAAGTCCGTGGCGTTGAACCGCCAGTGGTCATCCCCATCCGGCGTGTCAAAGCTCAGCACCGCCGACCCTGGATGCATATACTCCGCCCCAAACCGCCCCGTCTGCACCTCCGCCGACCGCACCGCATCCACGCTGAACCGCGCCACCAGCGCATTGTCCACTGGCTCGCCAATTTCAAATCCATTCAGCAGGTATTGCTGTTGCGTCGTCCGCGACCCCGCGATGTGCAGCAGCCCATTGTTGTCCAGCAGCACCTGCGGCAACGCAATCAGGCTTTGCAGCAGATCGTGTGAACTCGCTACCGGAATATCCCGAATCTCCCCGGCCGTCAGCGTGGTCTTTTGTGTGGTTTCGGTGGTCTCCACCTGGTTGGCGGGCGCGGTCACGTCCACCTTCTCTCGCAATTCCTCGGAATGGTTCAGCGTGAACGCAAACTCCCCGGAGTCCGCCGCCAGAGTTATCTTCTGCCCCTCCAGGATGAAGAATCCCGGCTTCACAATATGTGCGGTGTATTCCCCAGCCGCCAGATTCGCTACGTTGAACGCACCCGCATCATCCGTCGTCGCCAAAAAAATCTGCCCGCCAGCGAGCTCAAGTTTTACTTGAGCCCCGCCAACGGGCAGTCCATTCTCATCCGCCAAGCGTCCACGCATCGTAATCAGGGCATCCGCCGCCAGGCCAGCCCCCGCCATCAGCAGCACCACCGTCAGTCCCATCAAACATTTTAGAAGTCCTTTCACTTCGGTCCCCCCTCGACCTCGCGATTGACTTCAACCTTTACTTTATGTGCCCCGCCTTATCTCCAGCTTCCAATCTTTCTACACCACCCTCGCCATCCTGTGGCACAGTCACTCCTGACTGTGCTCTTGGGTTTCTCCCTCTTCCTCTGCGTACTCCGCGTTCTCTGTGACCTCTGCGTAAGTCTTTCTCTTTTCTCTTTTCTCTTTTCTCTTTTCTCTTCTCTAATCTCTATTTTCTCTTCCTCCTAAGATGCAAAGGAGGTCCAGCGCGCTGGACCCCCACAAGCATATTCCCTACTTTTCCTCGATACTACTTCTTCTTACCCTTCGCCTTCTTCTGCTTCTCTTCCACCACGGCCTGCGCCGCCGCCAACCGCGCGATTGGCACGCGGAACGGCGAAGCGCTCACGTAGTCCAGCCCAATCTCATGGCAGAACTTCACGCTGTCCGCATCCCCTCCATGCTCTCCGCAGATGCCGACTTCCAGGTCCGGACGCGTCTTGCGTCCGCGCTCGACGCACCAGCGCATGAGCATGCCCACGCCCTTAGTGTCCAGCGACTGGAACGGATCAGCCTTCAGGATGCCGAGCTTCTTTTCATCCACATAGTCCGGCAGGAAGCGCCCCGCGTCGTCGCGGGAGAGTCCCATGGTTGTCTGTGTCAGGTCGTTGGTTCCGAACGACATGAATTCCGCCACTTCGGCGATCTCGTCCGCCAGCAAAGCAGCGCGCGGCAACTCAATCATCGTGCCGATTTTGTATGGCAGCTTCACGCCAGCTTGTTTGATCAGCGGATCCGCAACGCGTCGTATGACATCGCCGAGAATGCTGATCTCCTTCTTGTCGAACGCCACCGGAATTTCGATCTCAGGTAATACTTTAATTCCGCCTTTTACGCATTCGATGCCCGCTTCGATCATCGCTCGCACCTGCATCTCCGGGATTTCCGGATAGACCAGCGACAACCGGCACCCCCGCAAACCCAGCATCGGGTTTGCCTCGTGCAATTGCTCCACGCGGCGTATCACGCGTTCCACCGGAATCCCCAGTTCCTTGGCGAGCACTTCCTGTTTGGCTCGCTCGTGCGGCACGAACTCATGCAGCGGCGGGTCAATCAGGCGGATCGTCACCGGGAGGCCCCCCATGGCTTGGAAGAGGCCGAGGAAATCGCGGCGTTGGAATGGCAACAGCTTGTCCAGTGCTTTCACGCGCGCGTCCCGGTCGTTGGCCAGGATCATCTCCTGGATGGCCAGCTGCCGGTCGTGGCTCTTCTCCGGATGCTCGAAGTCGGTGAAGAACATGTGCTCCGTGCGCGTCAGCCCTATACCTTCCGCGCCCAGTTCGATGGCCTTCCGCGCATCTTGCGGCGTATCCGCATTCGTGCGCACCTTCAGTCTGCGGATGCCGTCGGCCCACTTCATGATCGTGTAGTACGCCTTCGGCAATTGCGGCGTCACGAGCGGCATCTGGCCTTCGTACACGATGCCTTCGCTTCCGTCCAGCGTGATCCAGTCGCCTTCCTTCAGCGTCTTGCCGCTCTTTCCATCGGTCATGATCTTGGTCGTGTAATTAATGTCCAGCGATTCCGCGCCCGCCACGCAACACTTGCCCCAGCCGCGCGCTACCACCGCCGCGTGACTCGTCTTGCCGCCCGTCGCCGTCAGGATGCCCTGCGCCACGGCCATCCCGCCCACGTCTTCGGGGCTGGTTTCGCGCCGCACCAGGATCACCTTCTCTCCTCTCTCGGCCCACTCTTCCGTCTCGTTCGCGGAGAAGCACATCTTCCCCACGGCTGCGCCGGGCACGGCGTTGATCCCGTGCGCGATGATGCTGGACTGCAATTTCTTCTTGTCCACCTTGCTGTCAATCACCGGGTAGAAGAGCCGTTCGATATCCTCCGGCTTGATGCGCAGCATCGCTTCTTCCCTGGTGATGAGCTTCTCGTTGGCCATGTCCATGGCGATGCGGAACGTCGCCGCCGGCGTCCGCTTGCCCGTGCGCGTCTGCAGCATGTACAGCTTGCCGTCCTCGACCGTGAATTCCATGTCCTGCATGTCGCGGTAGTGCTTCTCAAGCGTTATGCGAACTTTCTCGAGTTGCGCGTAGGCCTTCGGCATGATCTTCGCCAACTCGCTCAGGTGTACCGGCGTGCGAATTCCCGCCACCACGTCTTCGCCTTGCGCGTTGGTCAGATAATCGCCATAGAAAATCTTCTCGCCGGAGCTGGGGTCGCGCGTAAAGCACACGCCCGTTCCGGAATTGTCGCCCGTGTTCCCGAACACCATCTGCTGTACGTTAACCGCGGTTCCCAGCAGCCCGGTGATTTTCTCCACGCGACGATACGTTACTGCCTTCTCCGCCATCCAGGAGCCAAACACCGCGCCAATCGCGCCCCACAACTGCTCCATGGGATCTTCCGGAAACGGCTTCCCGGCCTTCTCCAGGTAGTACGCCTTATATTCCACTACCAATTCCTTCCATCCGCTGGCCGGAACCGCCGTATCCTCTTTCACTCCCATACGCTGCTTCATCGCACGCAGCTTGTGCTCCAGGTCTTCCTTGGGCATGCCCATCGCCACCGTCGAAAACATCTGCACAAACCGGCGATACGCGTCATAGGCAAACCGCTCGTTCCCCGTAACCTTTGCCAGGCCCTGCACGGACTTCTCGTTCAAGCCCAGGTTCAGGATCGTCTCCATCATCCCCGGCATCGAACGCGCCGAGCCCGACCGCACGCTCACCAGCAGCGGGTTGTTCGGATCGCCCAGCTTTTTCTTCGTAGCCTTTTCGAGCTTGGCCACGTTTTCCAACACCTGCTTGTTGAGCTCCGCCGGATATTTCTTGTCATGCTTGTAAAAGTAATCGCAGGCTTCGGTGGAAATGGTGAAACCCGCCGGCACCGGCAGACCGATCTTGGTCATCTCGGCCAGACCTGCTCCCTTGCCTCCGAGCAAATCACGCCATTCGCCGTCGCCTTCCGCTTTTCCTGCTCCAAAAAAATAGACCCACTTTTTCACGGTACGCCTCTCTTGTTTTTCACTGCATTTACTGGCGCGCTATGCATCGCACTCATTTGGGATTCGAGTGCAAATTGTCGGCGCGCCGACAATTTTCCAAAGAAAACTGCCGCAAAACTATTCCTTCTCATACTTCAAGTAAAACTTTATGTCTCAAGAACGCTGTCATCCTGAGCGAAGCGAAGGACCTCAATCTCCAGTCCTTGCACGTTCTGTGGGTTGAGATCCTTCGGCCAAAAACAATACCGGCCTCAGGATGACACTCACGAGCCCGTCTCTTCGTTTCCTGATATCTGATAGCTGATATCTGATATCTCTCCTGCTTCACTTCCCCTCTTCTCCACCCAACTCGGAAAAATCCGCAATCGTCGTGAACTCCCGCAGCAGTTCCGCGAGCAGCGCCAACCGGTTATTCCGCACCGCCGCATCTTCCGCCATCACCATCACATCCACGAAGAACTGGTCCACCACTTTTCGCAGCCCCGCAATCTCGTCCAGCGCCTCCTGATACTTCCCCGCGCGCTTGTCCTCGCTCACTTTCCCTGCCGCCTTGCGCACCGCCGCGTACAAAGTCTTCTCCGCCTCCTTCTCAAACAACTCCACATTCACGTGCCGTGGCGCATCGGCCGGGAGGTTGGCCTTCTCCAGAATTTTCCGTATGCGCTTGAAGGAAACCGCCAGCGGCTCAAAGTTCTTTGTCTTGCGCACCGCCTTCAGCGCCTTCAAGCGTTTCTCCACGTCCACCAGGTCTTCGCAGCCTGCGCGGAACACCGCGTTTACCTCGTCGTAGGCGTACCCATGCTTTTCTCGCAGCACAAACCGCGCCCGCTCCAGAATAAACTCAAGCACCTGCGTTTCCTGTGACGGCGTCACAGTCTTTTTCGGGGGGTACGTCAGCAAGGCCTTCGCCGCCGCTCCGATCGCCAGCGACAACTGCACTGGCAACTTGCGGTCCAGGATAATCTTCACAATTCCCAGCCCCGCCCGCCGCAACGCATAGGGATCGCTCGAGCCGGTCGGAATCGCGCCCACGCTGAAGCAGCCCACAATCGCATCCAACTTGTCCGCCAGCGCTACCGCACATCCCGTCAGATTTCTTGGGATCGGGTCGTCCAGTCCCACCGGGCGATAGTGGTCGTACACCGCATCCGCCACATCTTCGGCTTCGCCTTGCGCCTTCGCATAGAGCCCGCCCACGATGCCCTGCAATTCCGTGAACTCCTTCACCATCTCCGTGACCAGGTCGCACTTCGCCAGTTCCGCTGCGCGGTCCGCATCCGCCACGTGCGCCTGAACCATGCCCAGGTTGAACCATTGTTCGCAAAGCCAGCGCGCAATCGCCCGCATGCGCTCGACCTTGTCAGAATAGCTGCCCAATCGAGATTCGTATGTGACGCGCTGCAGTTTCGGCAAGTATTCCGCCAGCTTGATCTTTTGATCGGACTCCCAAAAGAATCGTGCATCCGCAAACCGCGCCCGCAACACGCGCTCGTGCCCGGCCCTTACCAACCCTTGCGAATCCTTCGCCAGGTTGATTACAGCCAGGAAGTGCGGCGCCAGTTCCCCGATGCGCTTCTCCACCGCAAAGTATTTCTGGTGATCGCGCATCACGGTAATCAGGATCTCATCGGGCAACTCCAGGAACGACGGGTCGAAGTCGCCTTGAATCACGGTGGGAAATTCGTTCAGGTAGCTGACCAACTGCAACAGGCCCGCATCTTCATGCACTTTGTAGCCACCACGTTTGGCATGGCTGGCAAGTTCATTCTGTATCCGTTCCAGCCGCAGCGACTGCCGCACAATCACGCCGTTGGCGCGGAGCTTCTTCTGATAGTCCGCAAAATCGTGCACGCGAATCTCTGCTTTGCCCAGGAAGCGATGTCCCGCCGTAACGTCTCCCGCGGTGATTCCCCCAAACGAGAACTTCAGCGGCTTGCCGTCGAGTACGCCTACCAGCCAGCGCACCGGGCGGATAAACCGCGCGCCTTCCAAGCCCGTCCAGGTCATCGTCTTCGGCCAGTAGATATCATGAATAACTCGCGGCAATATCTCGCTCAAGAGTTCACGCGTAGTGCGCCCGCGTTTCACAACCTTTGCCGCAATGTATTCGCCCTTCGCCGTCTTTATGGTGAACAACTCCTGCAGCGTTGCTCCCTGCTTTTCCGCGAAGCTCACCGCCGCTCGTGTCGGCGCCCCGGCGGCATCGTAAGCCACGGCCTTTGGCGGCCCCGTCACTTCATTCACAACGTCTTCCTGTTTGGCGATCAACCCGCGCACCCACGCGGTCAGCCGCCGCGGCCCGCCAAACGTCTCCACGCTCACGCCTTCCATCAAGCTTTCCGCGGCCAGATGTTTCTCGATGATGGATTTCAGGTCGGCGACCGCGCGCGGCAACATCCCCGCAGGTATCTCCTCCGCCCCAACTTCGAAGAGCAACTCGACGCGTCTGGCGGGTTTCGAAGAAGCCGCGCCTTCTCCAGCACCGCCCCGCGCCTTCTTTGAACCAATCTTCGCCGTGCCAGTCATCCGGTCACCCCAGATTCCAACATCCATTTTTTGGGAAATGTCGGCGCGCCGACATTTTGCAAATAGGTTGCAAGTGCATGGACTGCGGCGGCTCGCCGCCGCTTTTGCAATTGCCACCACTTCTCCCAATCCATCACTTGGGCGTCGCTGTCTACCCCGCAAAAGCGGGAGCAAGCTCCCGCACTCCATGTCCCGCCAAACCAACCAGCTGGTCGTTCACACCTAAACCGCTCCTCAGCTGCGGGGTGTCCCATTCCAAAAATCATATTGTCGGCGCGCCGACATTTTGCAAAAATGTTGCAAGAAGAAGGGCGGCCGCTCATGCGCCCACCTCGCGCTCTGCCACTTCCCCGCCTGTTTGCTCGAGATAGGCCGCTGCTGTACGGCACGCCAGCGTTCGGACGCGCGCCATCAGCGCCGCCCGCTCCGTCGTGGATATCACTCCCCGTGCATCCATCAAATTAAACAGGTGCGAACACTTCAAGCAGTGGTCGTACGCCGCCAGCAGCGGATACCGCACGCGCTCCAATGTCGGCGCGCCGACATTTCCCTCTAAACTCTTCCACCCGTCCAGCAGTTCCTTGGCTTCCTTTTCGTGCAATTCAAACTCGGCGCGCAACGCCTGCGCGTCGCTGCGGTCAAAACTGTACTCGGAGAGTTGCTGCTCCTCGGCCAGCCGGATATCCCCGTAACTTTTCTCCTCGTTCCAGCGAATCTGGTACACGCTCTCCACATCCTGCAAGAACGCGCAGATGCGCTCCAATCCGTAGGTGATCTCCACCGAAATCGGGTCCAAATCAATTCCGCCGCTTTGCTGGAAGTACGTGAACTGGGTAATCTCCAATCCATCCAGCAACACTTGCCAGCCAATTCCCCATGCGCCCAACGTGGGCGACTCCCAGTTGTCCTCTTCAAACCGGATATCGTGCACGCGCAAATCAATCCCTATGGCTTCGAGGCTCTTCAAGTACATCTCCTGAATCGTTGCCGGCGCGGGCTTCAGGATCACTTGATACTGAAAATGTTTGTACAGCCGGTTGGGATTCTCGCCATAGCGCCCATCGGCAGGACGCCGCGAAGGCTGCACATACGCAATGCGATACGGAGTGGTTCCCAGCACGCGCAGGAATGTTTCCGGGGACATCGTGCCCGCGCCAACTTCGGTGTCGTAAGGCTGCTGGAGAACGCAACCCTGCCTTCCCCAGAAGTGCATGAGTTTCAGAATTAAGTCTTGAAAGGTCAAGCCCTTGTGTTTCATTTCAAGTTTCGCTTTAACAGTCAAAATGATTCTCCGAATTTATTGCCAGTTGCAAATCATCTGCAAAATGTCGGCGCGCCGACATTATTGCGCCTGCTCCAATCGCCCGAACCGTAACGCCGTCATTCCGAACGGAGTCCGCGAAGTGAGGAATCTCTCCTTGAACTCCGCTGACAGCAGAAGAGGGATTTCTCGGACAAAAAGCGTCCTCGAAATGACGGGGTACGCCGCATTCTTGGCGCGCCGACAGTTTTTTCTCAGACAACTCGCTCACGGCGTCTCCAACAATTCTCTGGTCTTCAACTGCCGCTCCGTGTGATGCTCGATCCAATTCAATCCCGCTTCGCGCAACTCCTTCACGCCGGGCAAGCCCTCGATTGCCGTATCGAACCGGTCCAGCCGCTCTCCCGCAAATCGCTCGGCGAGTTCCCTGCCCTCCAGCGAAACAGGCTTCATGCCGGAGCGACGATGGTCGTCGCAGAGCAGCCCGGGATCGTACGCGGCCTGGTATGCCGGATTCTTCCCGAAGCGCTTGCCGCAAACGGTGCAGGCATCGAATCGCGGCAGCCAGCCCGCCAGCCGCACCGTCCAGAACGCGAAATAGCTCAACGGCAGGGCCCCACCGTTGCGCCGCTCGACTTCCCGCGCGGTCAGCAGGATCAACCGGAACATGGGCTCGGAGACTTCATGCTCGGGCAGCACCTGCTCCACGATCTCGCTGATCAGCGCCAGGCCGGTGCTCAGGCCGTAATCGCTCTGCGCCTTGTGGAAGGACTCGAGCAGTTCGGCCTGCTGGATGCGCACCAAGTCGCGCGTCTCGCGCTCGATGTACCAGAGCTGCGCGTGGGAAAGCAGTTCCAGCGTGGAGCCGTAGCGGTTCTTCAGGCGGCGAGCCCCTGCGGCTACACCCCGCATGCGGCCCGACGAACGTCCCAGGAAACTGACCAGGCGATCCGCCTCACCCAGCGGGAAGGTCTTCAGAATGATGGCTTCCGTTTCGCGGGCAGGCATCGGTTGTCAGCGCGCCAAAGAGAAATCAGGCACAGGGATAAACTGCGTCCATTGCGCGCACATGCAGGACCTTCTTACTTACCATACACCGGGGGATTGCCGCAATGATTTGCAAACATGCGCAGAAAAAAATGTCGGCGCGGCGACATGCTCGGAAGGGGACGGGCGACAGGTGTCGCTGGATCGCAGAGATTGCGCCGTCGTGCAATCGAAGAGGGATTCCTCACTCCGCGGACTCCGTTCGGAATGACGGGTGTTGCGTTTTCGCCAAGGGGGAGATTCGTTTGCCAGATGTCAGATCAGACTTAGGTCTTTCCACGAGGGATTGCGTTCTTCGATGAGCTTCACTTTCTTCATTCGACCCCACCCTTTAATCATTTTCTCTCTTGAGATTGCGGCTCTGACGCTTGAATGAGCCTCGAACCAGACTAACTTGGTGATGTTGTACTTCTGTGTAAAACCAGGAATAAGCTTCGACTTGTGTTGCATCACTCGGCTCGTCAGGTCATCTGTCATTCCCACATAGAGCACTCCAGATTCACTCGCCAAGATGTACGTCCAGAATGTATCCGATCGTGCCATAGACGCTCAGATCTTTCTGCGCTAGTAAGGATGAAGGAAGGTCACTGTCCCGATTCTACACCTGTGACCTTCCTGGGAGAGCGCACACCCACCACCCGTCATTCCGAACGGAGTCCGCGGAGTGAGGAATCCCTCTTGGGGTTTCTTGGGGTTTCTTGGGGTTTCACCGCTAGCGCCAGAGAAAGCCCCAGAAACATTGGGGGAAACGTCGATTTCGGGGCGCTTCAGATTATGTTAACTCGTCACCTTGGCGGAAAACATTATAGGACGCAGTTCCCTGCCCTTTGCCCCGACGGAGCGGACTTTGCGTTTGCTCCCCTTTCGGCTACTCTGTGGCCATCCACATGTCCACGACATCCAATCCGCCGCTCCGCCCCGCTGACCGATGATTCCGCTGAAGGACATCAACCCGACGCGAACCACCCCCTTCGTCAACATCGCCTTGATCCTGACGAACGTGGCAGTTTTCATCTATCAGCTGAGCATCCCGGCGCGGGTCGAGCAGCGCTTCCTGATGGCCAACGGCACTGTCCCGGCGCACGTCGTGCAATTTCTGGGCGGGCATGGGAGTTTTCAGACGGCGTTCGAGCCGCTCTTCACCAGCATGTTTCTGCATGGCGGGTTCATGCACTTGGCCGGAAACATGCTGTTCCTGTGGATTTTCGGGGACAACGTCGAGGACTTCTTCGGCCACCTGGGGTATCTGGTCTTTTATCTTGTGTGCGGGATTGGATCGGGGCTGGTGCACGTGCTTTTCAACCTGGGTTCGCCATACCCGGCGATTGGAGCCAGCGGGGCGATCAGCGGGGTCATGGGCGCGTACATCCTGCTGTTCCCCACGCACCGGATACTGACGTTCTTCTTCATTTTCCTGTTACCCATCCCGGCGTTCATCATTTTGGGTTATTGGTTCGTCCTGCAGTTTTTGGAGGGCATCGGCCAACTCGGGATGGCGACGCACAGTGGCGTGGCCTTCTGGGCGCACATCGGGGGTTTCCTGATTGGGCTGGGAATCACGGCGCTGGTGCGGAAGAAGTAGTTTGGGTCCCCTCGAATTTTAGGGGATATCAGATATCAGCGATCAGATATCAGGAGGCAAGAGGGGAGATCTTCGGTAACATTGGCGAGGAGCGACACCCCACTCGCAACACCCGCACTGTGGAGGGCGCCTAAACCACAGAGGAGTATTTAGGATGTCCTTGCCCTTGCAAATATTGTTCGTGATATTCGCTGCCATTTTCATCCCAATCGGCTTGCTAATGGTGCTCGCTCCCTCAAAATTCCCGAAACTGTATGCCGGGTTCCTGCGCCAAACTGTAATGCAAAGAGAGAAGACGGAGGCGGGCAGATTGCTCGCCATCCGCGTCCAGGGACTCATCGCGGCTTTTGTGGGCCTTCTCTTCGGGCTCTTTGTTTGGGCGATGCGGTAGTTGTGAGATTTCGGAAGATGGCAATGGTGGCGGGTTGCTGATATCTGATCGCTGATTTCTGATATCCCGTTAGAACTTCGAGTGATTTATGAATGCCTGGCGACATAATTCGCGAGGTAGTCGGAAACTTCTAGTGTTGGTTTAGATCCGCCCAGGTCGGGAGTGGTGATGTTTTCGGATAGGGCGGACTTCACGGATTGCTTTAATACCGCGGATTCTTCGTTCCAGCCCAAGAATTCCAACAACATACCTGAGGCCAGGACTGCGCCGAAGGGATTGGCTATGCCCTTTCCGGCGATGTTGGGGGCGGAGCCGTGGACGGGCTCGAAGAGCGAGGTGCGGCCGGGATGGATGTTGGCGGAGGGAGCTAGGCCGAGTCCACCGGCGAGCTGGGCGGCGAGGTCGCTGATGATGTCGCCGAAGAGGTTGCAGGTTACGATTACGTCGAATTGGCTGGGGTCGCGGACTAGTTCCATGGCCAGGGTGTCGATGTAGAGGTGGCGGGAATCTACTTCCGGGTATTCGGCGCGGACGGATTTGAAGACTCGCTGCCAGAGGTCGTGGGCGTAGGTCAGGGCGTTGGACTTGTCGGACATGCAGAGGCGGAGAGGCTTGTGGGAAGTGCCGGAGGCCGGCTGGAAGCCGACGCTACTCCGCGAGTTGGAGCGGGCGTAGTTGAAGGCGTGGCGAATGATGCGTTCGACGCCTTTGCGGGAATTGATGCTTTCTTGGAGGGCGATTTCGTCGGGGGTGCCCTTCTTGAAGAAGCCGCCTGCGCCTACGTAGAGGCCTTCGGTGTTTTCGCGGAAGACGATGAAGTTGATGTCGGCGGGGGTGCGGTCGCGGAGGGGGGTGAAGCGCGGGTGGAGAAGCTCGGTGGGGCGGGCGTTGACATAAAGATCGAGCTTGAAGCGGAGGCCGAGGAGGATGTCCGCAGCGTGCTGGTTGGAGGGTACGCGAGGATCGCCCAGAGCGCCGAAGAGGATGGCGTCGAATTCGTCGCGGAGTGTTTCGACTGCGCCTTCAGGGAGGGAAACTTTTTCGCGGAGATATTTTTCAGCGCCCCAATCGAACTCGACGAATTCGATGGGGCGGTTGCGCTTGGCGGTGGCGGCTTGGATGACTTGGACGGCTACTGGGGTCACTTCCCTGCCGATGCCATCGCCGGGGATGACAGCGATGCGGGCTTTGGGGCCGCCGCTGCGAAGAGGGATCTGAGGCATGATTGTGGCTCCGATGGATGAGATACGGGTAAGTTAGCACAGGAGGAGAGGGATATCAGATATCAGCGATCAGATATCAGGGAACGAAGAGAAAGGCTTACGCAGAGGTCACAGAGGACGCAGAGTTCACGGAGAAGAAGTGTAAGAGTATAAGAGTGAAAGAGTGTAAGAGGGCAGGAGCTTAAGTTGCAGGGAGTTGTGCCACGATCCCTCGACTGCGGCCCGCAGACGGCGCGGGCCTCCGGTCGGGATGACAGGTGACGGGCAAGCGGAGGGAAGAGGAACCCCAAGACCCAGGTACAGAATCGGTACCCGGGGCATCCGGCAGAAGAAAGAGAAACCCAAGACCCAGGCACTGACTCCGTGCCTGGGGCAACCGGCAAGAGTGTAAACGTAGGAGGACGAAAAAACGCCATTCGGGAGAATGGCGTTCCCGGGAAGGGCGAGTTAGACCTGGAGGACGTCGCCTTTGCGGGCTACCATTTGGTAGAGGACGGGGCTGACGATGCGGCCGAGGAAAAGGCGGGAGATGAGTCCCGCGACGATAACGATGGCGAAGGGCTTCTGGGAGTCCGAGCCGACGCCGGTGGAGAGAGCGGCGGGGAGAAGGCCGAGGCAGGCGACCAACGCGGTCATCATGATGGGACGGAGGCGGACCAGGGAACCTTGGTAAGTGGCGCTGGCGATGTCCTGGCCTTCGAGGCGCAACTTGTTGATGTAGGAAACGTCAATGATGGCGGTTTCCGCGGATACGCCCATCAGAACGATGAGGCCAAGAAGCGAAGAAACGCTGAACGGAGTGTGAGTGAGCTTGAGGGCAAGGAGAGCGCCAACCGGTTCGGTCATGACGACGCTGAGGACGACCGTGGCGGGAAACTTGATGTTGCCGTAAAGCGCGAACAGGATGAGGAAGACGATAAAAATAGCGAGCGGGCCAATGACGGCGAGTTGCGCCTTGGCTTCCAAAAGTTCGCTGTATTCGCCGCCCCAATCGAGGTGGTAGCCCTCTGGCAGGGTGACGCTCCTGGCGATATTGCGCTGGCCTTCGTGGACGAGGCCTTCCAGGTTGCGCCCTTCAATGGAATATTGGATGCCGATGTAGCGGGCGTCATTCTCGCGATAGATGAAAGAGGCGCCGGTGGATTCCTTGATGGTGGCGAGTTCGGAGAGAGGGATCTGCTGGCCAGCGGGAGCGGGGACGAGCAAGTTGCCAATTTCGCGGGCGTCGGAGCGGAACTTGGGATCCATGCGCACAACGAGATCGAAAAGTTTTTCTCCCTGAATCACCTGCGTGGCGGCCTGGCCGCCGATGGCGGCTTGCACGACGGCTTCGACGTCGGCAACGTTGATGCCATAGCGGGCGATCTTGGCGCGATCGGCGTCAATGATAAGGCTGGGCTGGCCGAGTTCGCGAACGACGGTGAGTTCGGTGAAGCCGGGGGTTTTGTCGAGGACGTTTTTGATTTCAACGGCTTTTTTCTCGAGGACGCTGAGATCGGGCCCGAATATTTTTACGGCGAGTGCGGATTTGAGGCCGGTGAGGGCTTCGTCAACGGCGTCTTCGGCGGGCTGGGTGAAGTTGAAAATCACACCGGGATAGCTATCGAGTTTCCTCTGGAGATCCTGCGTGAGCTCTTCCTTGGTGTGAATGGAGCCGGACTTCCAGGACTTATCGCGGTAGGGTTTCAAACCGACATAGAACTCACAATTAAAAAAGCCGGTGGGGTCGGTGCCGTCGTCGGGGCGGCCGAGTTCCGAGGCCGTCGTTGTGACCATGGGATATTGAATCAGCAGGGCGCGGACCTTGGGGGCAAACTTTGCAGCCTCCTCGAAAGAAATGGTGTAGGGCATGGTGGCACGGACCCAGATGGCGCCTTCATCGAGGTGAGGCATGAATTCGCCACCGATGAACGGGATGAGGCAGAGAGAGGCGCCAAAAACGAGAGTGGCGAGAAGCATGGTGAACTTGGGGCGCGCGAGGCACCACTTAAGCTCCAAACCATACTCACGCTTGAACCCCTCGTAGAGGCGATTCTCTTTATCCTGAACGCCGCGCTTGAACCAGTAGGAAACGAGAACAGGAACAAGGGTGAGAGTGAACAGGAGAGAGCCAAGCAGAGCGAAGCTCATAGTGTCCGCCATGGGATGAAAGAGTTTCCCGGCGGGACCCGAGAGGGCATAAATCGGGAGGTATCCGGCAATGATGACAGCGACGGAAAAAAAGATGGGGCGATCAACGTCGCGCGCAGCGGCAAGGATGACGTCGTTGAGCTTGTAGTCCTGGCCCTTGCGCAGGCCGAGTTCGCGATAGATGTTCTCGACCATGACGACGGTGCCGTCAATGATGATGCCGAAATCGATAGCGCCAATGGAGAGGAGGTTGGCAGCCTCGCCGGTCAAGTGGAGAAAGATGAAAGCGAAGAGGAGAGAAAGCGGAATGGTTAGGGCAGTAATGATGGCGGCGCGGAAGCTGACCAGAAAGAAAAGAAGGACGATGAAAACGAGGATCATGCCGCGAAGGAGATTGTTTTCAACGGTGTCGGTGGTGACGCGAACGAGGTCGCTGCGGTCATAGTAGGGGCGAACCTTGACGTCCGGCGGGAGAAGGGTCTTATTGATCTCCTCAGTTTTCCTCTCGACGCCTTGGAGCACTTTCTGTGTTTGCTCGCCGGTGCGCATTAGGATGACGCCTTCGACGGCATCGTCATCGTTGCTCTGCTTGGTCTGAAAACCAAAGATGCCGAGGCGCGGGGCATGGCCGATCTCGACGCGGCCAATGTCCTTGATGCGGACGGGCACGCCATTCAGGCTGGCGACAACGATTTCCCCGATGTCTTCGGTGGTCTTGACGAGGCCGAGGCCGCGCACGTAGTAAAACTGGCCGCCTTGCGTATAGAAGCCGCCGCCGGTGTTCGCATTATTGGCGTTGAGCGCAGCAACGATTTGCACGACGGGCAGGTGATAGTTGTTGAGCTTCACGGGGTCCAAGAGGACGTGATACTCCATGGTGGGCCCGCCGAAACCGGAATCATCGGCAACGCCCTGAACGCTTTTGTAGGCGCGCTCGATATTCCAGATTTCGTAGGTATGCAGTTCCATCGGAGAGCGATCGGGACTCTCGATAACGTAGCGATAGACGAGGCCGCTGGGGCTGAAGAGCGGGGCCATGCTGGGAGTGACGCCCTGAGGGAGAGTGGCATCGCTGATGCGCTGGAACACAACCTGACGGGCGAAGTAAGGATCGGTGCCGTCATTGAAGGTCAGGATGATGTCCGAGAGACCGTAGAGAGAGATGGAACGCATGACATGAAGGCGGGGAGAGCCGTTCATGGCGAGTTCGAGAGGGAGGGTGGTGAGACGTTCGACTTCTTCGGCGGCGTGGCCGGGCCATTGCGTGATGAGTTCCACCAAGGGCGGCGAGAGATCGGGGTAGGCGTCCACGGGCATTTGCTGGAAGGACCAGATGCCCGCGACGATGATTAGAATCGTGAGCATGATGACCAGGAAGCGCTGCTGAAGAGCGAGTTGGACGATGCGATGGATCATGGCGGTGGTGGCGAAGCGCTCCTCTTAGTGCTGCAAGGAATTCTTGAATTGCAGGAACAGACTGCCGTCGCCGACGAGGTGTTCGCTCTCTTTCAGGCCGCTGGTGATTTGCGTGCGGCCATTGTTATTGCTGCCGATGGTGACCAGGCGGCGAGCGAAGCGGTTCGTATCTGTCTGGACGTAGACGAAGGGCTGATTTTCTGTGTCGCGAAGGACGGCAGCGTCGGGAACGGTGATGGCGTCTGGGATGGAGCCGGCGTTGACGAGAGCGGTGATGAACATGTCGCGCTTCAATTTTTTGCCGGGGTTCTGGGTGACGATGCGAGCCTGCAAAGTGCGCGTGGTGGGATCGAGAGCAGGCGCGATATAGGAAATTTTCCCGCGGAAGAGTTCGGGATAGGTTTCGGTGTTTAATTCGACAGAGTCGCCGATTTTCACGAAGGGGAGATCGCTCTGGTAGACGTTGACGAGAACCCAGACGGTGTTGGTGTTGGAGATAGTGAAGCACTGCGTGGCGCCACCTTGCAGGAGCTGGCCGGGACCGACGAGGCGCTCGACAATTTCACCGGCGACGGGAGCCGGAACGGGAATCTGCGCGGTGGATTGCGCGGACGGCTTGATAACGGATTCCGGATCCTTGATGCCGAGGGCGCGGAGAGCGTCGGCGGAGGATTCCATGTCCGCATGAGCCTGGGTGCGAGTGGATTCGGCCTGCTGGAGATCGGCCTCAGCGATGGCGCCGTGAGCATAGAGATCCTGGGCGCGGGTATAGAACTTATCGGCGAGGATGTAAGAATCCTTGGCTTTGATGTAGGCGGAGCGGGCGGCGGAATAGTCCGGGCTGGTGACGGTGAGAAGCGGCTGGCCAGCTTGCACATATTCACCCGGGGCCACGAGGATTTCGTGGACAGGACCACCGATGGCGGCGAAAACGGGGGTGGTGGCGAAGGCGTCGTAAGCGACAGAGCCGGTGAGGCGGAGGGAGCGCGCGAGAGGGGCTTTTTGCGCGGCGACGACTTGAATGTGAGACATCTGCTCTTTGGGAACGGAGAAGAGTTCGGCGGTGTCTGCCTTGGACTCGGTCGAGGTGAAGGACGTCATTTGCGATTCGGATTCGGTGGGGCCGCTGCAGCCGGAGAGAGAGAGGAGGAGGGTGGCGGCGAGGGCGATCAAAAGTCGGACCTCAGGGGTTAAAACCCCTGAGGTAGCGGAGCTTTTCGGCACGGCTGAAGCCGTGCCCTGACGGGGGCAGGCGGGGAAAACCGAAGAGAAGAGGGATTCCTCACTCCGCAGACTCCGTTCGGAATGACGGACCTTACGACTAGAAAAGTATTTCATGGGAGATTCCTTGTGCCGACGGCCTGGCGCATCTGTTCAAGAGCGAGCATGTAGTTGGCAAGAGCCTGACGATAGGCAAGCTGGTTGGCGCGATAGGTGCGTTCGGCGTCCAGAAAATCGAGCAGGCTGGCGGCGCCTTTGCGGTAGGCGTATTCACTAATGTCGCGGGATTGTTTGGCCTGGTCCACGTAGCCGCCCTGATAGAGTTGAACGATTTCATCGTTGCTGTGGAGATTGCCGTAAGCCGAGACGACATCGGTGGAAACCTGTTGGGTGGTTTCGCTGGCCTGCTCCTGAGCCTGCGTGATGGCGAAACGGGCGCGGGCGATCTCACCCTGATTGCGATTAAAGATGGGCAGAGGCATGTTATAGAAAAACGCGCCGGTATTGAGGCCCGCGGTGTGGGTGTAGTTGAACGTGCCGGTGATGTCCATTTTGCCGTTGGCTTGCTGGAGGGCCAGCTGGCTTTCCGCGGCGCTGACGGATTGCTGGGCGGCGCGGAGGTCGGGACGATTGAGTGCGGCGAGAGATTTGAGGGCGGCGAGGTCCGCGTTGACGGGTTGATAGTCCAGACTGCCCATCACATCGTAATCATCGGGGACGGATTCAAAGCCGAGGAGCTGGCGAAGAGCGGCAAGGCTTTGCAGCTTGGCGAGTTTGGCGGCAGAGACGTCCATCTGGAATTGCAGAAGCTGGAGATTCATTTTGAGGAAGTCGCCTTCGCTCATGTCGCCGGCGCGCAGGCGCTGCTTGCTGATATCCACGGTTTTCTGGAAGCTGTCGAGATCCTGCAGGGCGAAATCGAGGGTGGACTGGGCGAGGAGAACATCAATGAATTGTTGGCCGACATTGAAGATGAGTTGGCGCTCGGAGTCGGAGACTTGAGAGCGGGTGACGGTGGTGAGATCTTGGGCGGCCTTGAGGCGATGCTGGCGCTTCTTGCCACGCTCGAAGAGATAGCCGACGCCGGCATCGAACTGGGCCTGCTGATCGATGTAGTCGGAGCTGAACTGGTTGGGTTGGAAGATGGGGAGATATTGTGCATCGAGACCGAGAGTGGGGTTGGGGCGGAGGTTGGCGGTGGTTTCCTCGGCCTGGCTCTGGAGGATGGTGGAGCGCATGGCCTGCAAAGCGTGATTGTGTTGCAGGGCTAGGCGGATGGCGTCATCGAGGGCGATGCGAGCGGAAGCGGGAGCGGGCGAGGCGGCGGTTTGCGACGGTGCGGCGGCGGGCGCGGGAGTCTGCTGGCCCGGTGAAACCAGGGGCAATAGCAGAACAGCCGCGACGAAGATGAACCCTTTCCTCAAGTGATGACTCCTCGCGCGCCGATAGAACGGAGGCGCACAGCAATGGCAATCGGGAATACGCGGGAAATGAACGGACGGCTAGGAGGCGGGGGGCGCGCGCGGGGCTACATTGCGAAAGAGGACAATGGAAACCACAGCGATCACAGGAGGAGTTTCCGGGCGATTGATAGCCGGAACCAAAGCGAGGTTGAGAGAAGGAGTAGCAACGGCGATGCCTGCCGTGGAGCAGATGGGACAGGCGTGGGAATCCATAGTGGAGGAGTGGAGGTCCACACAGCAATGCAATTGAGCCGCGAGGAAGATGCCCGCGAGGAGGAGGGCAGGAGACAAACGTATCGAGAGTTGCTGGGCATTTTGCCAGGAATTGGCCTTGGAGCGATGCAACGGAATACACATCATAGCACCAGGCGTGGGGATTTGCGAAAGGGAGAAGCGGGTATCGCCGAACAGGGAGCGGAAGAGGAAGAAGTATAAGAGTGAAAGAGTATAAGAGCGTAAGAGTTTAAGGGCGAAAGAGAACCCCAAGACCCAGGCACACACTCCGTGCCTGGGGCAACCAGCGTATGGGTACGGGTGGTGTACGGTTTTGGACAGTTTTGGGGATAGCGGCTTGGTAGGGTGAACTTGGCGGAGAGCGCTTTGGACGCGCGTGTTCGCAGGGGACTTATGAAACCAAAAAAACTGAAAAAAAATGGCAATAACGGCGACTTTGATGCGCAGGCATTTCTGGATGGTGCGTTCGTCGCGAGAGAGATGCAGGAATGCCGGAGGGGCGAGTGCGTTTATTCGCAGGGTGATGCCGCGGAGAGCGTGATGTACGTCCAGCGTGGAGGAGTGAAGCTGACGGTGGTGAATGGATCGGGGAAAGAGGCGGTGGTGGCGATGTTTGGGCCAACGGATTTTTTTGGCGAGGGCTGCATGGCGGGGCAGAGGATCCGCATGGGGACGGCGACGGCGATGACGCCAAGCACGCTGCTGGTGATTGAGAAGGAGGAGATGCTGCGAGTGCTGCACGCGCGGCATGAATTGTCGGATCACTTCATTGCGTACATGCTGGGGCGGAACATCCGCGTGGAAGAAGACTTGATCGATCAACTGTTTAACTCGAGCGAAAAGAGGCTGGCGCGAACGCTGCTGCTACTGGCGCGGTACGGGGAGGAGGAACGCCCGGACGGGATATTGCCGAGAGTGTCGCAAGAGACGCTGGCGAACATGGTGGGGACGACGCGTTCGCGGGTGAATTTTTTCATGAACAAGTTCCGGAAGATGGGATTTATCGAGTACAACGGGAAGATCACGGTGAACAAGTCGCTGCTGTCGGTGGTATTGCATGAGTGAGGGAAGTCCACAGCCTACAGTTCACAGTTGACAGTTTTCGGAAAAGCGAAAAGCATTACCACAGAGAGCACAGAGTTCGCAGAGAAGAGGCGAGAAGAGAAGGGCAGTCTGAAGAAGGATCCCTCAACTCCGCGGCCCGACGCGCCATAAATGGGCGCGGAAGAGAAGATCGGGCCGCTCTGGTCCCTTCGCCGCTCAGGGTAAACGGGAGTGACAGTGCCATAGGCGAGAGATCGCGAGGGAATCCGCAGGACAAGGAAAGAGAGACCCAAGACCCAGGCACAAACTCCGTGCCTGGGGCAACCTCCGTGAGGTGGGGAAACGGCGTTCCCGAAGTGCGGGGCGGGGGAGAGACCCAAGACCCAGGCACCCGCCTACGGCGGGCCTGGGGCACCCGACAAGGTACGGGGGTTGACACTATGGGCATCTTGCGGGGGAGGCTCAATTGCGGTATATAATCGAAATTAGATAATTTCGGGCGAGAGCGAGGATGATTGGGCTGGACCCTTTTCAAACATGCCCAGAGTGAATGGCAAAAAGGCCAACCGCAGAGCGCCAATAACGCTCCCCTTTGATTTGCGCGCATTTTTGGATACGTCTGGAATCGCGCGGCAAGTTGTAAAGTATCGCAAATCCGAAAAAATTTATTCACAGGGAGACCCGGCCAGGGGTGTGAAGTACATCCAGAAAGGCGGGGTGAAACTTTCGGTCACCAGCGAGGGAGGCAAGGAAGCGGTGGTGGCGGTGCTGGGGCCGGGAGATTTTTTTGGAGAAGGGTGTCTGGCGGGGCAACAGGTGTGCATGGCGACGGCGACGGCGATCGTGCCGACGTCCGTCCTTTCCATTGAAAAGCAGGAGATGATGCGGGTGCTGAAGACGGAGCACGAGTTCTCCGACCTGTTCATCGCGCACATGCTGACGCGGAACATCCGAGTCGAGGAAGACCTGGTGGATCAGTTGTTCAACTCGAGCGAGAAGAGGCTGGCGCGGGCGCTGCTGCTGCTGGCGCGGTATGGGAAGGAAGATGCACCGCACGGAATGGTGCCCAAGTTATCGCAAGAGATGCTGGCGGAGATGATTGGGACGACGCGGTCGCGGGTGAATTTTTTTATGAACAAGTTCCGGAAGATGGGGTTCATCAAATACAACGGGGGATTGCAGATTAATACTTCGCTGTTGAGCGTGGTGTTGCACGACTAGGGAAACGGTTTTAAGTATTAAGTTGTAAGTGTTAAGTATTAAGTTTTAAGTTTTAAGTTTTCAGTACGAAACAAATTTGGCAAAGAAAGAGTTGCGTGGTGTTGGGGTGTGCGCCGCGATCCCTCCACTGCGCGGCCCGACGCGCCCAAATGCGGCGCGGCTGAAAAAATCGGGCCGCTCCGGTCGGGATGACAAATAAGAAAGAGAACCCAAGACCCAGGTAGGAAATCGAACCTGGGACACCCGCGAGAGTGAGGAGAGTTGACAGTTTTCAGTTGATAGTTTCGGATAGAACAAACCGAAGAGAACGGAAAAGACAGAGGAAAAAGATTGAGTGGCGTTAGGGAATAAGACCCACCCTTCCCGCCACAGGCGGGCGAAGGGTGGGGTGCCCTCAAGTACTAGTGTGGGGGAGTGACTGGGCAAAACCAAAAGAGGACCGCCACCCCAAGAGCACAGTCAGGAGTGACTGTCCTACTTAGGAGCGAAGCCAAGACCCAGGTACAAAACCGGTACCTGGGGCAAGCGGCTGGAGTCTTGCGGACATGGGGCGCAGCAGTGCTGCGCCCCTACGGGCTGGGGGCTTAGAGATGGATAACGGCGAAGAGGGCGGGAGACAGAAAAGCCGCAGGGCGCGGGGACTCGCCCTGCGGCTACAGCGGAGAGGAGACCCAGGTCACGCGCCTGGCCAGCCAGGTACGGGCGAAGGCACGTTTGTGTGTGGGGTTTCAATCCTGGGATACTTCCCTTCTCCGGATATCGCGGGGACTGGTGGAACTCTGGATAAAGTCGGGTGGGGCGTCGTTGGAAGAGGAAGCGGCGGCAGCGGCGCGCAAGACACGGGGCCTTTGCGACTTCATGGAATAGAGAGCGCGGTCCGCAGCATAGAGAAGACCGCCAATGGAATCGGCCTCGCGGGGATAACTGGCAATGCCCACACTGACGGAAAGGCGCGGCTCCTCGGATTCGGCTTCGAGGAGTTCGCAAATGCGCCGAGTGACCAAGGTGGCGGAAGCCACGCCGGTTTCCGGAAGGACGACAGCGAATTCATCACCGCCATGACGAGCGGCAGTGTCCGTGTCGCGGCAGGAATCCTTGAGGATTTCCGCGAGCCTGCAGAGTGCGCGGTTGCCGGCGAGATGACCGAGCTGATCGTTAATCTGTTTTAAACCATCCAGGTCCAGGAGAAGTAAAGAGAATTCGCGCCCGGTACGCTGGGAGCGGGCGATCTCCGCGTGCAAAACATCGAAGAGACGGCGATGGTTGGCGAGGCCGGTGAGGGAATCGCTGAAAGCCTGATGGCGGAGTTGGTCTTCGAGGGAGCGTTGTTCGGTGATGTCCACGAGAATAATTTCGCAACCATTGAACTTGCCAT
Organism: Candidatus Acidiferrales bacterium; assembly: GCA_963702915.1. Taxonomy (GTDB): domain Bacteria; phylum Acidobacteriota; class Terriglobia; order Acidiferrales; family UBA7541; genus Acidiferrum. The sequence continues at coordinate 827,698 of OY969770.1, read as the reverse complement.
GCTCGTCGAAGATGTCGCGGCCACTGAGCCTGGCTTTCAGAATGCTGCCGTCTTTACGTTTCCATTCGCGTTCAACGGGCTGGAAGGTGGCGGAGCCATGGAAGACTTCGGCGAGAGAACGAGAATGGCCAAGACCGAGAACAACGCGGGAGGCGCGATTGGCGGCGAGGAGCTCGTCCGTGGAATCGTAGCCGAGCATGGAGGCGAAGGCCTGATTGACGTCGAGGAAATTGCCGTCGGCATCACAGTGGCAGACGCCATAGGAAGGATTGTCGAGGAGAGCGCGATAAAGGGCTTGCGAATGGCGAAACGCTTTTTCTGCTTCTTCCAATTCGGAGCGGAGTTTCTTTTCCTTGAGAGCGCGGCGAACGACCATGGGCAATTCGGGAATATGCTGGCGTTCGAGGTACTCGAATGGGCCGTGGGCGGCGAGCTCTGCGAGGAATTGCGTGCCGGGGCCCGCGGTCAAGAAAACCAGGGCACTTTGCTGGACGGTTTGCAAGAAGAGCTGCAGGGCATGGGGACCCTTAATGCTGGGGCTGGGGTATTCGACGATGATGACGTCGTGGGCGGGAGCGCCGCGGTGGCGGGCGCAGTGAGCAAGGCTGACGACGGAATCGGAGGTAACGATGAATTGGCCCTTTTTCAGGGCGTGGAGGCAGGAATCAACCGTGGCGGGATCGCGATGAATGAAGAGGACGTGGAGGGGGCGGCAGCGGTGAGACGAAGTGCTCGTTGGGCGCACAGTTGCGAGATAGGACTGGGCATCGTTGTCAGCGGGGTGTGACATGGAAGCCTCACTCGGGATCGGCGGCGCGCGCAGGAGGAAGATTCGAGGAAGAGTCAGGGAGCGCCGACCCTAGGAAAAATGCTAAAAGGGAGCGGGAGGAGAGTCTGTTCAAAAGAGCACAGTTGGCGAAAAAGGCAACTTCCGGGATATGGAAAATGGGGCGGAGTGCGATGGGGTTTTGACGGGCTAACGGATTGTATATAAGAGAGTTGCGTGGAATGCTCCAAATTGAAAAGGCAAAGATATTTTCCTGTAGCGAAAACTAATTGTGATATTTGTCACACTACCATGTTTGCGTGAACATTGGGGCATGCGCGAGAGAGTTCACAGTTTGCAGTTGACCGTTTCGGAGGGAGAGAAGAGCCAAAAGAAAAGACAACGCGGAGGCGCGGAGTTCGCAGAGGAACGCAGAGAATGGCTAAGAGGGACGGTAACACAGAGGTCACAGAGAGTAGGAACACAGAGGTCGCAGAGAGGAGAGAAGAGAAAAGACGCTGAGATATTCGATCGTAAGAGCCCACCCTTCGCGAACGGCGCGAAGGATGGGGCACCCTCAAGTTCAGGTGGGCAGAGGCGCCAGACGGGGGAACCCAAGACCCAGGTAGGAAATCAAACCTGGGGCACCCGGCGTGCTTTCATTTTGTTTAGTGTAGCCCATGATGGGGCTGGGGTGAGAGTGTCGCGCCTACGGGGCTCTGGGTTCTTGCTGATCAGGTTCCCAGCGCTTACGCACTGGGCTAATTTATGACGCGCCTCCGGCGCTGAAGGTGAGATGAGGTCAGGGGGTGCGGGCGGCTTCGACGTAGTAGACGGCGGTTAGGGCGAAGAGAGCGCCGAGGAGTTCGAGCCAGGAGCCGCGTTCGCCGAGGAAAATGACGCCGAGGGCGGTGCCGGCGACGGGAAGGAGATAGGTGAACGTGGCGAGCTGGGTGGCTTCGAGATAACGGAGGGCCCAGTAATAGAGAACATAGGCGATGGCGGAACTGAAGAGGGCCATGTAGACCATGCAAACCCAGACGGACCAGGGGATGGCGCGCCAATGGTCGAAGGAGCCGATGAGGATGGCACGATGAATGGCGAGGGGAAGGACGATGAGTGCACCGAAGAGGGAGTTGAAGGTGGACATGGTGAGGGGGTCGTAGCGGGAGGCGACGCGTTTGCCGAGGACGACGTAGGTGGCGAAACCGAGAGAGCTGGTGAGGGTGATGGCGTCGCCGAGTAGAGAGGGAGAATGGCGGCTGAAGCCGGCACCGGCGGACATGAGGACAACACCGGCGAAGGCGACGAACATGCCGAGGACTTTGCGGAGGGTGGCGTTTTCCAGGCGGAAGAGGACGGCGAGGATCAAGGTGTAGATGGGAGACAGGGAGCTGATGATGGCGGAGTGGATGACGGATGTGTAGCGCATGCCGACGGTGAAGCAAAATTGGTTGATGGTGACGCCGAAGAAACCTAAGTAGAGAAAGATCCAGAGATCGTGGCGGGTCCAGCCGATGCGGCCGGCGCGGGCGGAGTCGGCGAAGGCGGGGAGACGCAGGCAGAGACGATAGATTAAGAACATGAAGACGCCTGCGAGGACCAGGCGGAACGAGGCGAAGGTGAAGGGGTCTATGTGGCGGAGAGCGATTTTTGCGGTGATGTAGTTGATGGCCCAGACAGTGGTGAGGAAGGCGATGGTGGCCGTGAGGACGCGGCGAGAGGGAGGATGGGCGGAGGTGGCGGATGAGGACACGGGAATTTGTGTGCTTATTATACGTGGGAAGAGGGGGAGAAAAGTTTACAGTCTACAGTTCACAGTTGACAGTTTCGGAGGAAGAGAGGAGAGAGCCAAGCGCACAGTCAGGAGTGACTGTGCCACGGAACGTGGAGTACGAAGGCGAGTGCGATGATGACCAACAACAGCGCGCAGAAGTTTAGAGTCATCCGTCGTTCCCAGGCTGGGTCTTCAGAGATGCCTTCAGTGTAAAGGCGGCGAACATAATCGCGGATGGAGAAACGCCAAAGAATCCACAGGAAGATAGCGAGCAGGACGGGAAAGATTGCGAGCGCCACCAGGATGTTGCGATGAAATATGTGCAGCGGTGCGGACTCTGGTATCGCAGTTGAAAGAACCACTAAGACAAACAGGAAGAAGTAAATTCCAAGACCTCGCACGTGCACCCTGTTCTCTGCGGTGTTCGGGAATAGCGGGTTTGCGAAATGGCGCAGGAACAACGAGGGCCGAATGACCATGGTGAGAAATCCCGCTCCAAGGAAAAGAAGGACCATCAACAGCAAGATTGCCAAAACAAGATCCGGCATAAGTGGAATTTAAACACGATTTCGACGAACTGGCTAGAACATGGACTGAGATTGGGACATCGCGGAGATTGCCGAAGAGAGGATGAACCCAAGACCCAGGTAGAAAATCGAACCTGGGGCACCCGGGAACGCCATTCGGGAGAATGGCGTTCCCGGGAAACCCAAGAACCGACCTAAAGGTCGGCCACTACAAAGGCGAAATACGAAGGCGAAATACGAAGGCGAAATACGGACGAAGAATTACTGGGAGTCGGGGGGAGAAGCTAGATTTTTTAGGCGGTGGACTTCCCTTTCGGTTAGGGGGCGGAATTTGCCGGGAGGGACATCGCAGGTTAGGGGGCCTAGTTGGGTGCGTTTGATTTTTTCGACTAGGAAGCCGACTTGCTGGAACATGCGGCGGATTTGGCGATTGCGGCCTTCGATTAGGATGACTTCGTACCACGGGTTGGGTGCGTCTTCGATTAGGCGGATTTGGGCCGGAGAGGTTTTGACGCGGCGGCCGTTTTCGAGAGGGATGGTGATGCCGTTGCGGAGGCGCTGGATGGATTTTTCGTCGGGCTTGCCACTGATTTTGACTTGATAGGTTTTGGGAATGTGGGAGCCGGCTTTGGTTAGTTTTTGGGCTAAGGCGCCGTCGTTGGTTAGAAGTAGAAGACCTTCGCTGGCGTAATCCAAGCGGCCGACGGGATAGACTCGCTCGGGGAGATTGCCGAGGAGTTGCATGACCGTGGGGCGGCCTTCGGGATCGCTGACGGTGGTGACGTAGCCTTTGGGCTTGTTGAGAAGGAAATAGACGTAACGCTCGGCGGGTTTGATGGGTTTGCCATCCACGCAAATCGTGTCCGTTTGCGGGTCCGCTTTAGTTCCCTGCTCGGTTACTACTTGGCCGTTCAGGGTGACGCGGCCGGCGGCGATGAGCGCTTCGGCTTTGCGGCGGGAGGCGATGCCGGCGGCGGCTAGGATTTTTTGGAGGCGGAGCATCACGATGGGTTGAGTTGGTCGATGGATGGAGGAAGGATAGCAGATAACAGATATCAGATATCGGGAGACGAAGAGTGAAGGAAAAAAAAGTGAAAGAGTAGAAGAGTGAAAGAGAAGAGAAAGGCTTACACAGAGGTCACAGAGGACGCAGAGTTCACAGAGAAGAAAAAAGCAAGAGTTAGGAGAAGAGAGGCTGTGGAGTTCGGTCGTAGGAGCCCACCCTTCGCTGAGAGGCGCGAAGGATGGGGCACCCTCAAGTACATTCGGGTTGTGGCGTTCGAGGGAAAACCCAAGAGAAAAGCCGCAGGGCGCGAAGACTCTCCCTGCGCTACAAACGGCAAACCCAAGAACCGACCTGAAGGTCGGCCACTACAACTGCAGGAGGATTAGCGGGGGATTCTGCGCTTGGGAGGGCGAATGAAGGGGCGGGGAGATTTGGAGGGAGGTTGGGGATTGCCGAGGGCGGCGGCTTGGCGTTTTTCGAGGAGGTGGTAGCGGCCTTGGGGGATGGATTCGATGGAGAGGTGGCCTAGGGCGATGCGTTTTACTTTTTCTACCGGGTGGAGTTCCTTGAAGAGAGCGCGGCGGAGAATATCGAGTTTGGCGCCGGTGGTGTGCACTTCGTACCAGAAATTGGCGGCGCGGCCTCGGGTGGAATCGGGCTGGCGCACGGTGCGGAGGCGCGTGCCGGTTTCTTTGCCGAGGCGATCGAGTTCTTCGAGGGTGAGGCGGCCCTTGATTTTAATTTGATAGACCTGGGGGAGATGGGACCAATTCTTGAGGATGGCGGCGGTGAGTTCACCATCGTTGGTGAGGAAGACTAAGCCGGAATCGGCGTAATCGAGATTGCCGACGGGATAGACGCGCTTGGGAAAGCCGCGGAGGAAATTGCGCAGGGTGCGGCGGCCTTCGGGGTCGGCCAGGGAGGAGACGACTTCGGGAGGTTTGTGGAGTAGGAGATAGACGTGATCTTCTTCGGATTCGATTTGGCGGCCGGCGGCTTCGATTTTGTCTTTCGTGGGATCGGCTTTGGAGCCTAGTTCGGTGACGACGTGGCCGTTGACGCGAACCTGGCCGGAGAGGATGAGCTGCTCGGCGTGGCGGCGAGAGGCGATGCCGGCGTGGGCGATGATTTTTTGGAGGCGTTGGAGCATGGTCGCGGCGCTGAGTTGGTTGCTGGATGGATTACGGATATCCGAGATCAGATATCAGCGATCAGGAAACGGGTCCTTTCCGTGGTGGGGACATTGTATAACGAGATTGGTGGGACGGCGCGAGGAGTAGAAAGAAGGAAAGAACTTACACAGAGGTCGCAGAGAACACAGAGAGGAGAAAACCAAAAACGAGGAGATGAAAGATAATGGCGTCCGATCGTAAGAGCCCACCCTTACACACCAAGGGTGGGGCACCCTTAAGTTCATTTGCACTGTGAGCTGAGAAGGAAAAACCCAAGACCCAGGCACAAACTCCGTGCCTGGGGCAACCTCCGTGTAGAGGGGTCTCAAAACGCCATTCAGGAGAATGGCGTTCCCGGCGGCCCCAGAACCGACCTAAAGGTCGGCCACTACAAAAACTAAGAGCGGGATTATTTGGAGGCGGAGGCGGAATGGGCGGCGGGAGGCGGGGGATCTTCGTCGAGTGGGCCGGAGGGCATGCCTTCGCTGGTGGCGGCGGCTTTTTCTTCGCGGAGGGATTCGGACTGGGCGAGCTCCTGCTGGACGCGATCGAAGGTGTCGGAGACTTCGGATGCAACGGCGGTACCTGGGGCAGCCGCGGAAGAGAGGAGGGATTCCTCGCTTCGCTCGGAATGACGGGGCGATGGGGCCGGCGGGGAGGGAAAAGCAGGTCCCTCGCGCTGCTCGGGATGACAAAGTTGGGAATTGGGAGCCGAAAAAGATTCGGCGGAGGAGGCGGCGTCGGTTTCGGGATATGGTTCGGCGGGATGGTCTTCAGAAATGTCGGAGGGGAAGAGGCCTTCGTCGGTGCCTAGGGCTTCGCGGGCCAGGGCTTCGAATTCCTTGAGGCTGGGGAGTTCGTCGAGATCGCTTAGGCCGAAGCGCATCAGGAATTCTTTGGAGGTTTTATAAAGGATGGGGCGGCCCATGACTTCTTTGCGGCCTGCGGTGGTGATGAGTTTCTTGTCGAGGAGGGTGGAGATTACGCCGGAGGTGTTGACGCCGCGGATGTCAGAGATTTCCGGTGCGGTGACGGGCTGCTTGTAGGCGATTACGGCCAGAGTTTCGAGGGCGGGCATGGAGAGACGGAGAGGCGGGCGCAAGGATTTGATGAAGCGGCGGACTACATCGTGGTGCTGGGGCTTGGTGTATAGCTTGTAGCCGCCGGCGACGGAGCGGACTTCGATGCCGCGGGAGTCGTTGGCGTAGGAGGCAACTAGTTCGTCTAAGGCGGATTGGACTAGGAGCTTTTCTTCGGCCAGGGCGGCGGCTAGCTGGTCGAGCGTGGCGGGCTCATCGGCGGCGTAGATGATGGCTTCGAGAGCGGCGATGCGGTCGGCAGTGTTCATGTGTCCGTTGTCGGTTGACGGTTATCAGATATCGGATATCAGTTATCAGGAACCCGGTCTGCGCTTCGGATTGTGGGGACATGGAATGATACAACAGAATTTGGTGGGGAGGGATGGTGGAAGACAGGGACAAAAGACTTACACAGAGGTCGCTGAGAGCACAGAGGACACGGAGAAGAAAAGAGTAACCCAAGACCCAGGCACAAACTCCGTGCCTGGGGCACCCGGCGGAAGATTTGAGGCGTTCGATCGTGAGTGCCCACCCTTACAAACCAAGGGTGGGGCACCCTCAAGTACATTTGGACAGCGGCGTAGGATGGAGAACCCAAGAGCCAGGCAAGAAATCGAACCTGGGGCACACGCGATCTTGCCCTGATCCCTCCGCTACGGCCCGCACACGACGCGGGCCTCCGGTCGGGATGACAAGACGGGAGAGGAAAACCCAAGACCCAGGCACAGACTCCGTGCCTGGGGCAACCGGGCAAACAGGAAGGAACAGAAAAGCCAAGAGAGGGATTCATCGCACAAAGGTCGTGCGATGCAAAAGCGTACCTCACTTCGCGGACTTCGTTCGGAATGACGGGGTTAGTTAGGGCTGGCCACGGCTTCCTGGTCGCTGATATCTGATAACTGGTCGCTGATTACTGGTATTCGGCGTCGATGCGTAGGGTGCCGGATTCGTCGAAGGCTATGTCGAAGGATTTGGCGCGCTTGACTTGGATGTCGCCGAATTGTTTTTCCTGGATCAGGGCTACGGCTTGGAGCTTGACCATTTCTAAGAGGGCGAGAAACGCGACGATCATGGCGTGGCGGGAGGGGCAGGCTTCGAAGAATTCGATGAGGCTGACGGAATTGGTGTCACTGGCCAGGATGCGGCTGCGGAGTTGGGCGATCATCTGGGCTACGGTGAATTCTTCGTGCTGGAGATCGATGCGAGAGACTTCTTTTTTGCGTTCGAGAACTTGCTGGAAGACGCGGACTAGATCTACCAGGGAGACTACTAGTTCGCCTTCGGTGCCCTCGTCGTGGTAGAGGGACTTGTCGGGCTTGGACCAGACGTTTTCTTCGATTTGCTGTTTTTGGTAGAGGAGTTGGGCGGCATTTTTGAATTTTTCGTGTTCGAGGAGGCGCTGGACTAGTTCTTCGCGCGGGTCGGCGGCCTGCTCTTCTTCGGTGGCGAGGGGATCGGGAGGGAGAAGCATTTTGGATTTGATGTAGATGAGGGTGGCGGCCATGTAGATGAATTCGGCGGAGACGTCGATGTTTTGGACTTCGAGCTGGTGGAGGTAGTCGAGATATTGGGAAGTGATTTTGGAGATTTGGATGTCGTGGATGTTCATTTCCTGCTTTTTGATGAGGTCGAGCAGGAGGTCGAGAGGACCTTCGTAGATGGGGATGTGGATGCGGTAGGGGGTGGACATGGGTCAGTTATCAGATATCAGTTATCAGGAAGCGGGTCTCCGTTCTAGAGCGATTCGCGATGGAGCTTGCGTTGAGGTCCTTCACCCGCTGACGGCGCGGGTTCAGGATGACTAGAGATTATACATGGAAGTTGAAAGGAGCGACCTCGCCGAGAGCGGAGAAGCGGGAGGAAGAAAAAAAGCTTACACAGAGATCGCAGAGGACACAGAGTTCACGGAGAAGAGAAAACCAAGAGTTGAAGATGAAGAGAGAGTGTCACGTTAGAACGTCAGAGCCCACCCTTACACAGCAAGGGTGGGGCACCCTCAAGTTCAGTTGAGAATTGGCGTGAAGATGGAAACCCAAGAGCCGGCAGGATGCCGGCGCTACCGGCGCTACTGGGAGGTTAGTTGGCGGCGCTTGGATTGCCAGCCTAGGACGGACTCGCGGACTCGTTGCATTGTCTGCTGCGCAGACTTGCGGGCGGTGGCGCTGCCCTCGTCTAGGATTTGCAGGACACCTTTGGGATTGGCTTCCCAGCTTAGACGGCGTTGGCGGATGGGAGTGATCCACTTGATCAGGTTGTCGGCCATGGCGGATTTGCATTCGATGCAGCCGATGCCGGCGGTGCGGCAGCCTTGGGCGGCCCAGGCTAGCGTTTCGGGTGGGGAGAAGAGTTTGTGCCAGTCGTAGACGGGACAGATGTCGGGATTGCCGGGGTCGGTGCGACGCTTGCGGGCGGGGTCGGTGACCATGACTTTGGTTTTGGAGCGGATGTCGGCGTCGGATTCGGAGAGGGTGATGGCGTTGCCGTAGGATTTGGACATTTTGCGGCCGTCGAGGCCGGGGATGCGGGGAGTGGGGGTGAGGAGGACGGCGGGTTCAGTCAAACGCTCGCGCAGATGGAAAAACCCTGCGGCCTTACCCATTTCCTTCAAGAAATTATCGAAGCCAATTTCTTGCACGCGGCGACGTGCGACGGGCTCGATAATGAAATGATTCAGCGAGGTGATCGCAGACAGAACATCAGCGTGCGGTGCGGACAAGGCTTCGTCGGGGCGAATACCCAACTTTGCCTTTATGTAACCTGCCAATTCCAAATTCGCATGGTCGTCAATTGTGCGGTCCATCTCAAATCCATAAAAAGTGTTGAAGCGGCGGACTAATTCGCGGGAGAACTCTACGTGGGAGACTTGGTCTTCGCCTACTGGGACGAATAGGGGTTTGCCGGGATCGGAGTAGATTACGATGTCGGCGGTTTGGAGGGTGGGGTAGCCTAAGAAGCCGTAGGTGTGGAGATCTTTGTTTTGGATGTTTTCGAGCTGCTCTTTGTAGGTGGGGATGCGTTCGAGCCAGCCTAGGGGAGTGACCATGGAGAGGAGGAGATGGAGTTCGGCGTGTTCGGGGACTTTGGATTGGAGGAAGATTACGGATTTTTGCGGGTCGAGGCCGGAGGCTAGGAAATCGATGGTGATTTGCAGGGTGTTTTCGGCGATGGCGGAGGTGTCGGCGTAATCGCTGGTGAGGGCGTGCCAATCGGCTACGAAGTAGAAGCAGTCGTAGGAGGGATCGTTTTGCAGGCGGACCCAGTTTTGGAGAGCGCCGAAATAATGGCCGATGTGGAGACGGCCGGTGGGGCGCATGCCGGAGAGGACTCGTTTGGTCGGTGTGGTCAAGTAGCGGCCTCGGTGAATGGAGATGTGGTGCTGAACCAAAAAGGATATCAGATATCAGCGATCAGATATCAGGAAGCGGGGAGAAGAGGTTGAAAGTTCAAAGTTGAAAGTTGAAGAGATCGGAAAGAACCAAGCTTAACGCAGAGACACAGAGTTCACAGAGGAAGAGAAGAGAAGAGAAGAGAAGAGAAGAGAAACCCAAGACCCAGGCACACACTCCGTGCCTGGGGCAACCTTCGTGATGGTTAAGTGGATGGCGGGTTCCTGGTCGCTGATAGTTGATTACTGATAACACTTGCTAACGGCGCAGAAGATCCCTGGCGATGATCGTACGTTGGATTTCGCTTGTACCCTCATAAATCGAGATTACGCGGGCGTCGCGGTACATGCGCTCGACTTCGGATTCGCGGGAGTAGCCTTGGGAGCCGTGGATTTGAACGGCTTTGTAGACTACGCGATTGACCATTTCGCTGGCGTAGAGTTTGGCGCGGGAGGAGGAGGAGGGAGAGGAAGTAAAGGATGTGGAGGAGGCAAAGGAGGGACGGTCTTTTTGGGAGGCGGCGTTGTAGAGGAGGAGGCGGGCGGCTTCGATTTCGGTGTGCATGTCGGCTAGCATGAATTGGATGGCTTGGAATTCGGAGATGGGATGGCCGAAGGCTTTGCGATTGCGCGCGAATTTGACGGATTCTTCGAGGGCGGCTTGGGCTAGGCCTACGGCTTGGGCGGCTATGCCTATGCGTCCTCCATCTAGGGCGGAGAGAGCGATTTTGAGGCCTTGGCCTTCTTCACCCAGGCGATTGGCGGCGGGGACTTCGCAATTGTTTAGGATGATTTCCACCGAGGGGGAGCTGCGCTGGCCCATTTTGTCTTCATGACGGCCGATTTGGAAGCCGGGGAAGGTGGGTTCGACTAAGAAGGCGGTGATTCCCTTCCCTGCGAGTTCCGGCTGCGTTTTAGCGAAGATTAGAAAGACGCCGGCGGCGCTGCCGTTGGTTACCCAGGTTTTGGTGCCAGAGAGGAGATAGGAGGGGGAGGACGGTGAGGAAGTGGAGGAGGTAAAGGAAACCCCAAGAGCACAGTCAGGAGTGACTGTGCCACTGGCGGGGGATTCGGAAGAAGACGGAGCGCTCGCGGACTCGCTTTGCCGATCTAAAGATCGGCCACTACATGGGGAGGGCCGGCTGGAAGCCGGCGCTACGGGGATGGCGGTGCACTGGATTCCGGCGGCGTCGGAGCCGGCGGCTGGTTCGGTTAGGGCGAAGGCGCCTAGGATTTCGCCGGTGGCGAGCGGCTTGAGATAGCGCTGCTTTTGTTGTTCGGTGGCGAAGTATTGGAGGGGGAGTTGGACGGCGGAGTTGGTTACGGCCAGGGCGGTGGAGAGGGCTACGTGGACTTTGGCTACTTCTTCGAGCATGAGCGCGTAGGAGATGGTGTCGAGGGCGGAGCCGCCGTAGGCTTCGGGGGTTAGCATGCCGCAACAACCTAGGGCGGCTAGTTTTTTGATGGCTTCCAGGGGGAAATGATCGGTGCGCTCCCAGTCTTTGACGTGAGGGCGGACTTCGGTGCGCATGAAATCGCGGACGGTGTCGCGGATTAGGAGTTGGTGATCGGAGAGGGAGAAATCCATGGGCCGGGCCAGTTTTCAGTTATAAGTTTTCAGTTTTCAGTAAAGAGATCAGAGGGGAAAGTTTAACATGATGGGGGAGGGTTATCAGATATCGGAAAGAGAGCGAACAGCGGACGGCGATCAGCGAACGGGAAGCAAGAAAAGGCTTACGCAGAGTGCGCTGAGGACACAGAGTTCGCAGAGAAGAGGAAGAGTCCTCAGGGGCTGAAGCCCAATCCTTGAAGACACTTTATGTCGGAGCTGAAGCTCCGACCCCCTAAAGGAAAATTCGAACCCAAGAATGAGGAGAAGAGAGATTGTGGCGTTGGAGCGTCAGAGCCCACCCTCACAGAACGATGGTGGGGCACTTTCAAGCACATGGTGTGGGTGGCGTGAGGGGAAGGACGCAAGAGAAGAGAAAACGACGGAGAGATTCCTCGCTGCGCAGACTCCGGTCGGAATGGTGGGGTTTGCGAGCGTCGACGAATCCTCGACGCAAGCACCCGGCTAAATGGGATGATCTTGCGGACATGGGGCGCAGGAGTCCTGCGCTCCTACATTGGAGCACCGAAGACCCAGGCACACAGTCCGTGCCTGGGGCAACCGCAGAGGATTAAGAGGTCGACGGAGGAACTTAGAGTTTGAAGAGTTCGCGGAGGCGTTTGGTTTGTTGGCGGGAGACGGGGATTTCGGATTGTTTTTTGTCGTTCATTTTGATCGTGAAACTGGATTTGAACCAGGGGACGACTTCCTTGATGTGGTGAACATTGACGAGATAGGAGCGGTGGGGACGCCAGAAGGAGTCGGAATCGAGAGAGGCGTGGAGTTCTTCGAGGGTGCGGCATTGGGAGGAGCCTTCTACTTCGCGGGCTACTACGGAGATCAGGCCGCCTTCGATGGAGGCGAAGATCAGGTCGTTGGAATCTACCAGGAGCATGCGCTGCTGGGATTTGATCAGGATTTTGGAAGGCGGCTTGGAGGTGGGCTTGGGGGCGGAGAGTTGGGCTACTAGTTGCTCGAGGCGCTCGGTGGTGCTGGTCTGGGCTTCGATTTCTTTTTTGGCTTTTTGGACGGCTTTGGCGATGCGGGCTTTGTCGAAAGGCTTGAGGATGTAATCAATCGCGTTGACGTCGAAGGCTTGGACGGCGTACTGGTCGAAAGCGGTGGCGAAGACTACATGAGGGACTTTTAATTTGCGTTCGACTAGCTTTTTGAGGACGCCGAAGCCGTCGAGGCCGGGCATTTGGACGTCGAGGAAGAGGAGGTCGGGGGAATGCTCTTTGATGAGGTTGATGGCTTCGAGGCCGTTTTTGCCTTGGGCCTGGAGATTGATTTCGGGGAAAGATTTTAGGAGGAAGGCTAGTTCTTCGCGAGCGGGTTTTTCGTCGTCGACGATGATGGTGTTGATGGGCATGGATAGGAGGAGTATAGCGCGGGGTGGGCGGAATCGTTGAAAGTTAAAAGTTGAAAGTTGAAAAAAGAGGAAGAAGTGTAAGAGTGGAAGGGTATAAAAGTGTAAGAGTTTAAGAAAAGACAAAGAAAAGACTCACGCAGAGGTCTCAGAGGACGCAGAGATCGCAGAGAAGAGGAGGGCGGAAGCGTGCTCTGCGGTTTCAGGTATGATGCGGTGGGAAAGGAAGTGAAGGAAGCAAAGGAAAGAAATGAAATGAAGGAACGGAAATGCGAGGAACGCTGAGAGGGGAGCGAGCGGATGGCTAAGGACGTTGGGAAGACATTGAAGAGTGAGATGGTGTTTCAGGGGAAGGTGTTTGGGGTGCGAAGGGACGTGGTGGAGGAGCCGGGCGGGGTGCGGGCGGTGCGGGAGGTAATTACGCATTCGGGATCGGTGGTGGTACTACCAGTGCTTGATGATGGGCGAGTGGTGATGGTGCGGCAATACCGGCACGCCGCTCGGCAGTATTTATGGGAATTGGTGGCGGGACGGATGGAGCCAGAGGAGACGCCAAAACGAGCGGCCGCTCGGGAATTGCTGGAAGAAACAGGATACCGGGCGAAACGGTATACGGTGTTTCTGGATATGTTCCCTTCCCCGGGATTTTTGGAAGAACGGATGTTTCTGTTGCGGGCGGAAGGATTGACGGCGGGAAAGGCGCAGCCGGAAGAGGATGAAAGGATTGAGGTGCGGGCGTACAAGTTGAGTGAACTGAAACAGATGATTCATAAAAGGAAACTGCGGGATGCAAAATCGATTGCGGGGATCTTATATTATTTGACTTATGGCAAGAAATAGGAGATGAGGGTACGTTTAAACCGATTTTCAATAGGGAAATATGGTGATTTTTGAACATATAGTGAGAAGGACCTATTGACTCATGGTTCCGTTTTGATACACTCCGCGCAATTCGTGCTCATGGCGGCGTCTGCTCGTATTCCGCCCCCAGGAGTCACCGTCCAAAGGAGACACGAAGTGCAAGGAACAGTGAAGTGGTTTAATAATTCGAAAGGATACGGATTCATTGGCCGAGAAGATGGGCCCGATGTGTTCGTTCACTATTCCGCAATCGTCGGGGATGGTTACCGAACGTTGCAGGAAGGGGATCCGGTCGAATTTGAAATTGTACAAGGGCCGAAAGGGCCACAGGCGGCGAACGTAAGTAAGCCAACCTGAGAGAAGTGGAAGGAAAGAGTTAAAATGCCGGCGGAGGCGAGAGCTTCCGCCGGTTGTCTTTTTTGGGAGAGATAGCAGTGAAGTCGAGGGGGAAGAGGAAGAAGTATAAGAGTGAAAGAGTATAAGAGTGTAAGAGTTCAAGAAAAGGCGAAGATAAGGCTTACACAGAGGTCGCAGAGAGCGCAGAGGGCGCAGAGAAGAGGAACCCAAGAGCACAGTCAGGAGTGACTGTGCCACAGAGGGCACAGAGAAGAGAAAAGCGCCGATCGGGAGATCGGCGTTCCCGGGGAGAGGGGGAATATAATGGCGGGCGTGGAAAACAAACAGATTGCACGGATATTGCGGGAAACGGCGAGGTTGCTGGAGATTGATGGGGCGATCATCGGGCGCTACCGGAGTTATGAGAAGGCGGCGGAATTGATTGATGGGCTGCCAGAATCGGTGGAGGCGATGATTGTGACGCCGGAGAAGTTGACGGAATTGCCGGGGATTGGGGACCGGATGGTGGAGCACTTGAAGGAGATCGTGGAGACGGGCGATTACAGTCTGCGGAAGAAACTGCTGAAGAAATATCCGGCGACGATACTGGAGTTATTGGAGCTGCAATCTCTGGGACCGAAGAAGGTGGCGCTGCTGTGGAAGAAGTTTAAGGCGGGGACGGTGGCGGATGTCGAGAAGCTGGCGAAAGAGGGGAAGCTGCGGGACCTGGCGGGTTTTGGGGAAAAGAGCGAGCAGAATATTTTGAAAGCGGTGGAGGTGTTCAAGAAATCCACGGGTCGATTTCTATTGGATACGGCGGAGGAGGCAGCGGCGGCGATTGCGGCGCACATCCAGAAAGCGGGGAGGGCGGTGGAGTCGGTGGCGCCGGCGGGGTCGTTGCGGCGAGGGAAAGAGACGGTGGGGGATTTGGATTTGCTGGTGACGATGGCAGGAGAAAGTGGCGAGTGGTCCTTCGCGGAAAGCGCTCAGGATAAACTAGTGGCGAGTGGCGGGGACGGGGAAAATAGAAAATCGAAAATGGAAAATCGAAAGGCCGCAGAAAACGGCAAACCCATGAGCGCTGGCCGGCAAGATGCCGACGCTACGAGGCAGGAGGTGGTGGATGCGGTGGCGAAGCATATTTTGACGTACGAGGGGATTGATCAGGTTTTGGCGCATGGCGAGAACAAGGTGAGTTTTACGCTGGAGAATGGGCTGCAGGTGGATGTGCGGCTGCTGGAGAAAGAGAATTTTGGGGCGGCGTTGCTCTATTTCACGGGATCGAAGGAACACAACGTGGCGTTGCGCGGGCGCGCGAATGAGATGGGGTACACGTTGAATGAATATGCGTTGGCGAGGTTGGAGAAAGACAGTGGCGAGTGGCGAGTGGCGAGTGACGAGAAAGAGGAAAATCGAAAAGCGAAAATCGAAATTCGAAAAGCGGCAGGGAAAGAGGACCCCAAGAGGGAAAAGCGCCCGCCTCAGAAGGCGGCCGCTACAGAAGAAGGAAAGGGCGCGCCCAAGAGCGCTGGCCGGCAGGATGCCGGCGCTACGGGAGGGAGGCGGGTGGCGGGGCGGACAGAAGAGGAGATTTACGAACGGTTGAAATTGGATTTTATACCGCCGGAATTGCGGGAGAACACGGGGGAGATCGAGGCGGCAGAAAAATACCAGTTGCCGAAATTGATTGAGATGCGGGACATCAAAGGCGACCTGCAGATGCACACTGCGGCGAGCGATGGGAAGAATTCGATTGAGGAGATGGCGGAAGCGGCGCGGGCACTGGGGCACGAGTACATTGCGATTACGGACCACTCGAAGGCGGTGACGGTGGCGAATGGGTTGGACGAGAAGCGCATGGCGGCGCACATCAAGAAGATTCATGCGGCGAATGAAAAAGGGCTGGGGATCCGCGTGCTGGCTGGCGCGGAAGTGGACATATTGAAGGATGGGTCGCTGGACTATTCGGATGAGTTGCTGGCGCAACTAGATGTGGTGGTGTGCTCGATTCACTCGTATTTTAATTTGGAGCGGAAGGCGATGACGGAGCGGATGCTGGCGGCGATTGAGAATCCGTACGCGCAGATTATCGGGCATCCGACGGGGCGGGTGCTGCTGCGACGGGAGCCGCTGGACTACGACATGGAGCAGGTGCTGGCGGCTTGCGCGAAACATGGCGTGGCGATGGAGTGCAATTCGTATCCGGACCGGCTGGATTTGAAAGATGTGTATTTGCGGATGTGCAAGGACCGCGGAGTGAAGGTGGTTATTTCAACGGATTCGCATAACGCGGGGAATTTGAAGCTGATCCGGTTTGGAGTGAGGATGGCTCGGAGAGGGTGGCTGGAGAAGAAGGACGTGATTAATACTTTGCCGGTGGGGGAGTTTTTGGGGGAGTTGCGGGGAAAGAGGAGGGCGGCGGAGGGGTAGGGGAACGAAGAGAAAGGCTTACGCAGAGGTCACAGAGAGCGCAGAGTTCACAGAGAAGAGAACCCCCAGCGAAAAGAAAGCTTAACGCAGAGACACAGAGTTCGCAGAGAAGAGAACCCCAGGACCCAGGCACCCGCCTACGGCGGGCCTGGGGCAACTGCGGAGAAGAGGGACCCAAGAGCACAGACAGGTGTGTCTGTGCCACAGATGAGGGAACATTTTGGGGGGGTGGTACGTTACTTGGGTAGAGCGGATTCGCGGAGGTTACGGCTATGAATACAGGGACTTGGCGGAGATTGGGTGTGGTGGCGTTGATGGTTGGGGTGGTGGCGCTAGTTAGCGCGGGGCAGGTGCGCGGCGAGGAAGTGGCGAAGACGTTCACGGTTAGCGGACACGCTAGCGTGAAGGTGACTACGGACGATGGAGCGGTGCGCGTATCTACGGGAGATATCAAGCAAGTGGAAGTGCGCGTGATTTATACAGGGTACAAGCTGGATAAGGATTTGCGGGTGAGCACGACGCAGAGTGGGGATACGGTGGAAGTGGTGGCGAAGACTTCGGGCGGCGGGTTTTGGAATTGGGGCGTGCGGCATAGCAGTTTACGGGTGGAAGTACATATGCCGAAGGATGCGGATTTGACGGTGGATACTGGCGATGGGTCGGTGGAGGCGGAATCGATTAACGGGAATTTGGATGTGAAGACGGGCGACGGGCACATTGCGGTGCAAGGCGCCAAGGGGGAGATACGGCTGCACACAGGGGATGGGTCGATTGAGGCGCGGGAATTGGATGGACGCGCGGACGTGACAACCGGGGATGGGCACGTAAACCTGGATGGGCGGTTTGACACGTTGAACATCAAGACGGGCGATGGGAGCGTGACGGCTCGGGCGCATGGCGGGTCGAAAGTGGTGAGCGGCTGGAACATTCATACGGGAGATGGGAGCATTGACCTGGATTTGCCGGGAGAGATGCAAGCAAATCTGGATGTGAGCACGAATGACGGGCACATCAGCATGGGGATTCCGCTGATGGTGGAAGGAACGCTTAGCACGACCAGAATTAGCGGGAAGATGAATGGCGGAGGAGCACCGATCGTGGTGCGGACGGGTGACGGGTCGATCCACCTGAATAAGACCTAGGAAGCGAAACTCGAAAATAGAAAATTGAAAGTCGTAGGTTCGACGAGCGATCCGCATGCCCTGCTCGATGACCAGTGGATTGGAAGAGAGATCTCTCGCCCGCAGCGGGCTCGGGATAACGAAGTTGGGACTTCGGAGGATGAGCGTCTGTAGGCCAATATAAGATCAAGAGACAAACCTAGAGCACAGACCCTTCGAGGGTCAGCGCGAGCAATGAAGGGTTTCTGGCGGGGAATGGGCTGGCTGGAAGTGTCGTGGGAAAATGGCAACGGGTGTCCTGGAAATGGGACACCCGTTTTGCATTTGTAGCTGTAAGTGATTGAAAGGAAAGGGAGAGCTTTGGAGGGGGACCTGCACGGAAGTACAGGCAAGGGGAGGTTGAACCTTGATTGTGATACTGCTGACTGGTGCGGTTCTGGGGTTATTTGTGATTAGTTTGACGAGTTCGTTCATGGAGAACCGGAGGCGGAGGGGTTGAGGGGGAGGAGTTTACAGTTCATAGTGTACAGTTTTCAGTTTCGGAGGGAGAGAAGAGCAAAGAAAAGGCTTACACAGAGGGCACAGAGTTCGCAGAGAAACAGGGGAGAAGAGTGCGGAAGTAAAAAAGTATAAGAGTGAAAGAGTGTAAGAGTGCAAGAGTAAAAGCGGGAGAGTGGCGGCGATCGGCAAAGTTAGGGGAACAGATTGTGGCAGGAGTGGATTACTTGAGATCGAGGGGGAGGGAGACTGTGCCGAGCAGGCCGCTTAGATTATCGCGGACAGCGAATTTGATTTCGTATTTGCCGGGGGGAAGTTCGAGCTTTTGAGGAATGCCGAGGCCGGTTTGGCGGATTTTCTGGGCCATTTCCGGCTTGAAGGTGGTAGCGAGGGCTTGCGAGGTGCTGGCAACAGCTTTACGGCTGGAATCGAAGGCGAGAGCGGCTAACTGCAGATCGACGGCGTTTCCTTTTGTCGAGTCCATGGTCACGGAATCTCCCATAACGCCTAGCATGAATTCGGCGGACTTTTTTCGGCCGGAGGTGGAAGCGGGGAGCGCGTTGTTGTTGGGAGGAAGGATGCGCGCGGTTAGGCGTAAGCCGGTATAGGGGACGGGAGAGGCGAGGGCGTCCACAATTTGTTGGCGGCGGAGTTCTGGAGTGTCATCGAGTTTCGAGGCGACATAGAAGCCGGTGCGGTAGCGGATGTGGAGAGAGTCGCCGGAAACTTTGACCTTGAGTTTGCGCCAGCCGGGTTGCGTGTCGGCACCGAGGTAGTAGCCGAGAAGATAGTAGGAGCGGGAGTCGTCCACGGCGGTAGCAAAACATTTATCAATTTCAGCGATGGTGATGCAGGCGCGACCGCCGGTGGAATCGGCGAAAGCGTGGAGAGTTAGGCGCTGTTGCACGCCCTGATCGTAAGGAAGGTTGAGGGCGGATTTTAGGCCATTGTTGCCGCGGATATTGTTGATCTGCCGGGTGGAGGTGGTGGCGTTGGCGCTGGGGAGAGCGTTGGGAGTGAAATCCACGGAGCCGAGATCCACGGGATAGACTGCGATGTTGGCGGAATCGAGGGAGCGCCAGGCTTGTTCGTATTCGGGGCGGAGATCGTCACCCTGGCGGGCGAAGGATTGCGGGTCGTCAATGGTGAAGGGGAAACCGGCGCTGGCCCAGATGAGGGTTTTGCGGCCGGGGATGGATTGGAAGGCGCTCGAGAGTTGCGTGAGAGCGCCGAGGGTTTCGCGGATGGCGGAGCGCTGGTAGTTGGCGGTGATGGTGGTGTCCAGATCCTGCATGAAATCGGACATGAGTTGCTCTTCTTCGGAGGACTGCTGGTCTTCGGTGGGATCGTCGGTGAGTGTGGCGGGAGGCTGGGTGCGCTCTTCGGTGCTGAGAGAGAGCTTGAGTTTTTGGAGGGCGTCGATGAGGACCTTGGTATCTGTGGTGAAGGGATGGAGTTGCTGAAGGCCGCGGCTGTTGAGGCCGAAGACGGCGGTGGGTTCTTCGCGAAGGGTGCTGCGAGTAAGGTAGGCGATGAGCTGCTTTTTGGCCTCGAGTTGGCGCATGGCGGGGGTGTTGACCATGTCGAGAACGACGATGGTGATGCGCCAGGGATGTTCGTCGCCGAGGAGGAAGTTGGAATAGGTGCCGGGATTTTGGGCGTTGGCGGGGATGGCGGGAGGTTCGGTGTGCAGTTCTTCAAAGACGGATACGGAGCGGAGTTTGCCGTTTTCTTCGATGCGGAAGGAATCTTTTGAGAGGCCGGGGACGTGAGTGCCGGACTTGTCTGTGACGATGACGGGGACGAGGACTAGATCGGAGCGGGCGGTGAGTTTTACTAAGTCTTGAGGTGGGGGTGTGGTCTGTTGGGCGTGGAGGGGGAACGTGAGGATTAGGAGAGAGGCGAAGATGCGGACGGGTGGAAACATGGAGCGAACGCGGGGGACTGTAGCACAGTGTGGGGGATGACGGGTCAATGGGGTGTTACGGAGGAGGTGGAGGGGATCGGGAGTTTCGAGTTTCGGAGAGAGGAAAGGAAAAACCCAAAGGCTTTCACAGAGATCGCAGAGGACACAGAGGTCACAGAGAAGAGAAGAAACAGCAGATCCCTCCACTGCGCGGCCCGACGCGCCATACTTCGGCGCGAGAGAGAAAATCGGGCCGCTCCGGTCGGGATGACAACATCGGAGAAAGTGAAAACCCAAGACCCAGGCACACACTCCGTGCCTGGGGCAACCGGCCATGGAGGATCGACCTTGGCTAGATGGGGTCCAGGGTGCTGGACCCCTACGAGAGAAGAGAACCCAAGAGGGAGCGGTCAGGCTTTCAGGAAGATTTTTTTGCGGTAGAGGGGATAGAGGAGGAGCCAGCAGAAGGCGAGCCCCGCGAGGGAGTAGACCAAGGAGGCCCATGGGGTGGAGAGGCCGTGGAATTCGAGGTGGGCCTGGGCGGCTTCGTGCCATAGGACAGAAAGGCCGGCGGGAGTGCGGGCGTGGAAGGTGTAGCCGGGGCCATAGACGAGAGAATCGGCGATGTAGGCGAGAATGGGATTCATGCCGAGGACGAGGATGGGCATGGTCGAAAAGGCACGCCAGTTTTTGATTTCGATGAGCCAATAGAAAAAAGAGAGAAAGAGGAAACAGAAGCCGCCGCTGAGGAGGACGAAGGAACTGGTCCAGAGATTTTTGTTGATGGGAAACCAGCGATTCCAGATAAGGCCGGCGATGATGCTGAGAACGCCAATGAGCAGGAGGGGGCGAATTTTGGCGAGGGAGGGCTTGGCGTTGCGGAGCCAGTGGCCGGTGAGGACGCCGAAGAGCGTGGTGGCGATGGCGGGGATGGTGTGGATGATGCCTTCGGGATCGCGAGTGCCGTTGTAAAGATGGCCCATGAAGAGTTTGCGATCGAGCCATGCGGTGATGTTGCGGTCGGGGTCCATGAAAGGGATGTCGCGGCCGGGAAAGCCGAAGCCGGGAACGGGAGCGAAGCGGAGGAGAGCCCAATAGCCGAGGAGGCAAACGGCGATGGCGATGAGTTGACCGCGGCGGGAGAAGTAGAGTTCGAGAATGGCGGAGACGAAGTAGCAGAGAGCGATGCGCTGGGTGACTCCTTCGAAGCGAAAAGAGTGGAGATCGAAGCCGTAGATGGGAGAAGCGTTGACGAGGAGGCCGACGGCGATGAGGATTAGAGAACGTTTGAAGGCATGAAGAAGAATTTGGCGGCGGGATTGGCCCCGCGCCAGGCGTGAGGAGAAAGAGAAGACTAGCGAGATGCCGACTAGGAAGAGGAACGAGGGGAAGATTAGGTCAGCGGGGGTCCAGCCATTCCACTGACAGTGCATGATGGGCCAGAAGGCGTGGTCGTCGCTGCCGGGATTGTCGACGATGATCATGCCGGCAACGGCTAGGCCGCGGTAGAGGTCGAGAGACATTAGACGGCCTGGAAGAACTGAATTGGGAGTGGAGACGGAAGCGGGAGCGATAGGCGCGACCGTTGCGGTCGGTGGCATGTGGGGAATATAGCGCAGATGAAGAAGGAAAAGGAAGATTTCACCACAGAGGACACGGAGAGCACAGAGGAAGAAAGAGACGGAGAGTTTCGAGGAATGGTGAGGGTATGGTATGGTTTTTGATTCGCGAGTCGTTCGCGGGGATTACGGTGTGGGAGGGAAGAGGAAAAGAGAAAGGATTACCACAGAGGTAGCAGAGGGGCCGCAGAGAGAACGGAGGAGCAGCTATTAGGTTTACGTGGGCTGCGGATAGGATCGAGCAAGCCATGATCCCTCCACTACGCGGCCCGACGCGCCAGAATGCGGCGCGGAAGATAAAATCGGGCCGCTCCGGTCCCTTCGACTTCGCTCAGGGCAAGCGGGATGACAGTTTTTCGCCGTGAGTCGGGACATCGGTGGGAGCGCAGGAAGGAAAACCAAGAGCGGCCTGCCTCGCCCTGCGAGTTTAGTTGGTTGCCGCATGGGGTCCAGCAATGCTGGACCCCTACAAAAGAAGGAAAAACGCAGTGCAAGACCTCAGGTCTGAAGACCTGAGCTACAGGGAGATGGACGAATGAAGAATGCTTATAACGGGGTGGCGGTGCCTGTTGAGGGGAAGGCGATTGGGTATAGCGGGGGAGAGTTGCAGGTGCCGGAGCGGCCGATCATTCCGTTTATTGAGGGAGATGGGACGGGGCGAGATATTTGGAGGGCTTCGCGGCGGGTGTTTGACGCGGCGGTGGAGAAGGCTTACGGGACGAGACGGCGGGTGGAATGGTTTGAAGTGTTTGCGGGGGAGAAAGCGTACAGGATGTTCCAGCAGTGGCTGCCGGATGATACGGTGGATGCGGCGCGGGATTTTCGCGTGTCCATCAAGGGGCCGCTGACTACGCCGGTGGGTGGAGGGATTCGTTCTTTGAATGTGGCGTTGCGGCAGATATTGGATTTGTATGCGTGCGTACGGCCGGTGCGGTATTTTGCGGGAGTTCCCTCCCCTGTTAAGGAGCCGGAAAAGATGGATGTGGTGATTTTCCGGGAAAATACGGAAGACGTGTACATCGGTATTGAATGGAAGAGCGGGACGCCAGAGGCGAAGAAGCTGCTGGAATTTTTGAACAACGTCATGCTGGCAGGCGGAAAGAAACAGATACGTTGGGATTCGGGAGTGGGGATTAAGCCGATATCGCCGTTTGGAACGAAGCGGCTGATGCGGCGAGCGATTCAGTATGCGTTGGAGCATGGAAGGCCTAGCGTGACGATTGTTCACAAGGGGAACATACAGAAATTCACCGAGGGGGCATTCCGCGACTGGGGCTACGAGCTGGCGCGGGAAGAATTTCGTGGGTTGACGGTCACAGAACGGGAAAGCTGGATATTGGATAATCTGGAGAAGAATCCGGGGCTGACGGTGGAACAGAATGCAGCGATGATTGAGCCGGGGCTGGAGCAGGCTACGGAAGAGTTTAAGAAGACGGTGTATGCGGAAGTGAAAGCGACTTTGGAGGCGATTGAGGCTACGCACGGGAAGGGTCAGTGGAAGAAGAAATTGATGATCAATGACCGGATTGCGGATTCGGTGTTTCAGCAAATGCTGCTGCGGCCGAACGAATATAGCGTGCTGGCGACGCCCAATTTGAATGGGGATTATTTGAGCGATGCTTGCGCGGCGCAGGTGGGAGGATTGGGGATTGCGCCGGGATCGAATATCGGGGATGGGTACGGGGTGTTTGAGGCTACGCATGGAACGGCGCCGAAATATGCGGATAAGGATGTGATCAATCCTAGTTCGTTGATGCTGAGCGGGGCGATGATGTTTGAATTTCTGGGGTGGAAGGAAGCGGCGGGGTTGATTGAGAGCGGGATTGCTACGACGATACAGCAGAAGAGGGTGACGTACGACTTGGAGAGGTTGATGACGGGGGCGACAAAGGTGGGGACTACCGCGTTTGCTTCGGCGATTATTGAGAATATGTAGGTGGGAGAAAAGATTAAGAATTAACGCAGAGGTCGCAGAGAGCGCAGAGGTCACAGAGAAGAAAATCTAAGAGCACAGACAGGAGTGTCTGTGCCACATTGTTTGCGAAGAATTGGGCGAAGGACATAGAGTTTGGGTGAATCATAAGGAGAGAGAACGATGAGCAGGCAAAAAGTAACGGTGGTGGGCGGGGGATTTGTGGGGTCGACTACGGCGCAGCGGATTGTGGATTTGCAGCTGGCGGACGTGGTGTTGACGGATATTTTGGATGGGCCTCCGACGGGGAAGGCTCTGGACATGCTGGAATCGGGGCCGGTGACGCGGACCGATGCGCGGGCGGTGGGAGTTTGCACGGCGAATGGGGATTACAGCGCTACCGCGGGAAGCGATGTGGTGGTGATTACGGCGGGATTCCCACGGAAGCCGGGGATGAGCCGGGACGATTTGTTAAAGGCGAATTATGACGTGATGAAGGCGGTGGTGGAGCAGGTTGTTAAACATTCGCCCAATGCGATTCTGGTGATTGTGACGAATCCGCTGGATGCGATGGCGCAGGTGGCGTTGAAGTTGAGCGGATTCCCGAAGCAACGCGTGCTGGGGATGGCGGGAGTGCTGGACTCGGCGCGGATGAGCGCGTTTGTGGCGATGGAATGCGAAGTGAGCGTGGAGAATGTGCACTCATTTGTGCTGGGCGGGCACGGGGATGATATGGTGCCGCTGCCGCGGTACTCGACGGTGGCGGGGATTCCGCTGCCGGATCTGCTGTCGAAAGAAAAGATTGACGCGATTGTGAACCGGACGCGGAAGGGCGGAGCGGAGATCGTGAATTTGCTAAAGACGGGGTCGGCGTACTATGCGCCTTCGGCTTCGGCGGTGGAGATGGTAGAAGCGATTTTGAAAGATAAGAAGAAGATTTTGCCTTGCGCGGTTTATTTGGAGGGGGAGTACGGGATTAAGGGATTGTTTGTGGGCGTGCCGGTGAAGTTGGGAGCGGGAGGCGCGGAGAAGATTATCGAGATCAAGTTGTCGGCGGAGGAGAATGCGGCGCTGCAGAAGTCGGCGGCTAGCGTGAAGGAATTGGTGACGGTGCTGGGGATGTAGGAGTATTTAGTTGTTAGTTTTCAGTTTTCAGTAAGGCGGGCGCGGATTGCGATGCGATTCGTAGGGGAAGATGAAAGAACTAACGCAGAGGGCACAGAGAGCGCAGAGGACGCAGAGAAGAATTGAGAAGAGGGGCGAGCTTTGGATCCCTCCACTGCGCTGCCCGACGCGCCAAAATGCGGCGCGGAGGAGAAGCGTCGGGCCGCTCCGGTCGGGATGACAGGGTTGGGTGAGAAGGGCGGACAGATGAACGCCATTCGGGAGAATGGCGTTCCCGGGGAAATCAAGAAAGAGGAACCCAAGAGCACAGTCAGGAGTGACTGTGCCACAGGAAACAGAACCCAGGACCCAGGCACCCGCCTACGGCGGGTCTGGGGCAACCGACGATTAGGTTAACTGGGGTCGTGGTCGGAGTGGAGGGTGGGGGATTGCTTGAGGGAGTCGGCGACGGCTGGGCCCGCAATTAGGCGGGCGCCGCGGCTGAAGGTTAGGTACTCGAAGCCCCATTGGATGAAGACCTGGACGCGGCTTTGGAATTCGACGATGTACATCAGGTGGATGAAGAGCCAGACCAGCCAGGCGGGAAAACCGGAAATGTGAATGCCGAGAATGTTGGCGACGGCGGCGGCGCGTCCGATGACGGCCATGTCGCCTTTGTTGAGATAGTGGAAGCGCGTGGGAGGGGTTTTACCGGCTAAACGGGCGGCAATGACTTTGGCGGCGAAACGGCCGCCTTGAATGGCGACTTGGGCGACTCCGGGAAGGGGGTCGCCCTTTTCATTTGTGGCGTGAGCGAGATCGCCGACGATGAAGACTTCGGGATGGTTGGCGACGGAGAGATCGGGTTGCACTTTGATGCGGCCGGCACGATCGGTTTCGGCTTGGAGGCGTTCGGCAACTTTATTGGCGAAGGGAGTGGAAGTGACTCCACCGGCCCAGAGGACGGTGCGAGCGGCGAGGAAATCGTGGTGGTCGCCATGTTTGAAGGTGACTCCTTCGGGAGTTATGCCGGTGACCATAACGCCCTTGCGGACTTCTACGCCTAAATTCGTGACCAGGGATTCGGCTTTGGCGGAAAGATCTTTGGGGTAAGTGTTGAGGACGCGGTCGCTGCCTTCCATTAGGAGGATGTGGGCTTCTTCGGGATGAATGTGGCGGAAATCGTGGCGAAGAGTTTCGCGGGCGATTTCGGCTAGGGCACCGGCTAATTCGAGGCCGGTGGCGCCGGCTCCAACGATTACGAAGGTGAGCCAGGCGCGGATTTCGGCGGGATCGGAGGAACGCTCGGCTCGTTCAAAGGCGTAGAGAATTTTCTGGCGGATGGCCGTGGCCTCCTCGATGGTTTTGAGGCTGGGAGCGGATTCGCGCCAATTGTCGTTGCCGTAGTAGGAGGTTTGCGAGCCGGTGGCGATGATCAGGGAGTCGTAGGGAAAATTGGCGCCATCGCGGAGATGGACTAACTTTTTGATGGGGTCGAGATCAACGGCTTCGCCTAGGAGGACTTGGGTGTTTTTTTGGTGGCTTAGGACGGAGCGCAGAGGGGCGGCTATTTCACCAGGGGAGAGAGAGCCGGTGGCTACTTGATACAGGAGAGGCTGGAAGAGATGGAAATTGCGCTTGTCGATTAGGGTGATTTGGGCAGGGGCACGCTTTAGGGTGCGGGCGGCTACGAGGCCGGCGAAACCGCCGCCCAGGATTAGGGTGCGATGGGGGTGGGGCATGCGCGAATTCGTCCTAATTTGTTAGATAAAAGAAGAGCTGGAAAAGGTGCAGGGGAAAAAGCGAAGAAAAGGCTTACACAGAGTTCACAGAGAGCGCAGAGGGCACAGAGGTCGGAGAAGAGGTGTAAGAGTGTAAGAGTATAAGAGTGTAAAAGTGCAAAAGAGAGGCTCGGGGCTTAATGATGGGGGAGGCGGGGAGTTGGTAGAATGTGGGAGGCGGCGAGGAGAGAGGAAGGGGAAAGGGGGAAACTATGAGCGAAGAGGGGAAGATTAGTGGAGAAGGAAAGAGGAATGGAGAACGGAGAATTGGCAGAGAAAGGCGGGCGATGGGAGGGATGGTGGCACAAGAGGAGATGGAGAGAAAGACGCTGCGGCTGCTGTGCTCGGTGCTGCTGAAGCCGGTGACGCGAGTGGAGCTGGTGGGATTGCTGGATGCTGAATTGTTTACGGAGGCGCTGAACCGGACCGTGTTTGAAGAGATTGCGGGGATTGGGGAGGTGAGTTCGGCGAAGCTGCGAGAATTGCTGCCGGGACGGATTACGAATCGCGGATTCCCGGATTTTGATTTGCAGGAATTTCTGGCGCCGGAAATGGCGTCGGAGGTGGAGATCGAAAGAATGTATGAGAGCGTGCTGAAGATGATTGAGATGCGGCACGGCGAGAGGGATGCGGCGGTGGAGAATTGATGGCGAGATGGAGCGCGCGGCGGGTTTCGTGTCTGCTGGAGGCGCTGGGATTTGTTGCGTACATAGCGTGGTACATCTGGCGGGGGCAGGCGATGATGCCCTCGACATGGTGGGTGTTTGCGGTATGGCTGGTGGGGAGTTTTGTGCTGCGCGGGGATACACCGAAGACGCTGGGATGGCGCGCGGATAATTTGTGGCCGGCGACGCGGAAAGCGGCGTTGTTTTTTGGCGTGGCGAGCGTGGCGGTGTGCGGGGCGGGATTGTTTTTGGGGATGCTGCAGCGGCTACCGTCGCACTTGATCGAGCCACGGAAGTTTGTGAGTTATTTTGCGTTTTGCGTGCTGCAGCAGGTGGGGTTGAACTCGATGGTGACGAACCGGCTGCTAGGGGCGTTTGAGAAGCGCTGGCCGGCGGCGGTGCTGGCAGGGGTTTTGTTTGCTGCGTTGCATTGGCCTAATCCGGTGCTGGTGCCGCTGACGTTTGTGGGGGGAGCGGGGATGGCTTGGCTGTTTGCGCGGGAACGGAATATTTTGCCGCTGGCGCTGGGGCAGGCGATCTTGGGGGCGCTGGTGTGGTGGGCGTTTCCCTTGGCGTGGCACCATTCGATGCGGGTGGGGCCGGGGTATTGGGGGTATAAGGGTTTTTAGTTTTTGGTAAGGCGTGAGCGGATTGTGATGTGGTGAGGTAGGGAGAAAGGAAAGAGAAGAGAAAGGATTTACGCAGAGGGCACAGAGAGCACAGAGTTCGCAGAGAAGAGAGCCCAAGAGAAGAGAAAGGCTTACCACAGAGGTAGTAGAGGGGCCGCAAGGGGAACGGAGATGGAGGGGCGAGCGCTGGGCTTGCCCCTTTTTTGTTTTGGGTGGTTGAAGTCAATTTACGAGGAGAAGAGGAAGGCGAAGAAAAGAATTACCCGGAGATCGCAGAGGGCGCAGAGAAGAGGAACCCAAGACCCAGGCACATACTCCGTGCCTGGGGCAACCGGGAATTCAGGACAGAGGTGGACATGTTTTGAATCGTGCGGACATGGGGCGCAGGAGTCCTGCGCCCCTACGACGGTGAGTGAACCCAAGTGAAAAGCAAGAGAGACCCAGGAGAAAAGCCGCAGGGCTCGCGGACTCTCCCTGCGCTCCAGGGGAAAACCCAAGAGGGCACGATGTATCGTGCCCCTACAGGTGGAAGAGGCGGTCGGCGGTGATTACTAAGAGGAGGGTGAAGGCGGCTATGGCGATTTCGCCGATGGCGCCTACGGCGAAGGGGCGTAGGCCTTGTTTGCGCATTTCGCGGAAATTGGTGCGTAGGCCTACGCCAGCGAAAGTTAGGAGGAAGGCCCAGCGGGAGAGATTGGCTAGGGCGGTGTTTTGGTCTTTGGAGAAGAAGTGGTAGGTGGAGAGGATCGAGATTAATAGGAAGCCTAAGACGAATTTGGGGAATTTTTGCCAGAGGAAGGCGGCTTTGTTGCCGACAGATTGGGCTTGGCCTTGGCTGGCCCAATAGATGGCGTAAGCCAGGACGACGAAACCGATCATGGCGTTGCGGGTGGTTTTGACTAAGACGGCTAGTTTGGCGGCAGCGTCGGAATAGAGAGCGCCAGCGGCGGTGGCTTCGGCAGTGTTATCCACGGCCAGGCCGGACCAGATGCCGTAGGCTTGATCGGTTAGATGGAGAGAATGGCCGATTAGCGGGAAGGTGAAGAGGGCGAGAGCACCTAGAGCGAGGATGGCGGCGATGGCGAAGGAGGAGTCTTCGTCGTCGGCGTCAATGGCGCCTTTGGCGGCGATGATGGCGCTGACACCGCAAACGGCCGAGCCTACCGCGAGAAGCGTGGTTAGTTTGGGGCGGAGGTGGAAGAGGCGGCCTAGGAAAGTCATGAAAGCGAGGGCGCCCAGGATTTCGATGGCGACGAGTAAGAGGCTGACGCCGCCTAGATGGAGGACATCGCCGAGAAGGAAGCGCGAGCCGAGTAGGACGATGCCTGCTTTGAGCCAGAATTCGTAGGTGGCTACGCCGGGCTGGAAAATTTTGGCTACGCCGATAGTGTTGGAAATGAAGAGGCCGAGAAGGATGGCCCAGAGGACGTACTCGATGTTGGGGAAAATCCAGTGATGGGATTTGGCGTAGGCGCCGAGATTTTGTTCCAGGAATTTTCCGGCGAGGCCGATGGCGGCGAGGAGAGCGACACCGGGGATTAGTCGGAAGAATTGGGAATGGATGGAGATGGGTTGGGATTGCGGGAGTGCGATTGCGTCGGCCATTTGGTCCTCACAATAGAGAGTGGTGGTGCGAAAGAATTCGTTTTTCAAGATTGAAGAGCCCAAGAGCTGAAAGCAGATTCCTCGCTTCGCTCGGAATGACAATTACGTTTAGGGCTTGCCTGGATGGGGTCGAGCAGTGCTCGACCCCCACAACGGAAAACCCAGGAGCACGAAAACCCAAGAGCACGGAAAACCCAAGAGCAGTGCAACCCAAGAGCACAGTCAGGAGTGACTGTGCTACCAGGGAATGCGGTGGATTACGCCGACGCGGATTAGGGCGGCGGCTAGTAGGGCTAAGAAAACGGCCCAGGCGTCTAGGGAGAAGCGCGGGGCGGTGGCGGAATTGGATTGGGATTGAGAGTTGGACATTTGTGATGCTCCTTTAGGAAAGAATTTTCGAGTTCACCCAAGAACCGATCTGAAGGCCGGCCACTACCAAACCAAGAAGTAAGAAAACCCAAGAGCGAAGAGAAGAGAGACTGGGGCGTTGGAGCGTCAGAGCCCACCCTCACAAAACGAGGGTGGGGCACCCTCAAGTTCAGGCGATTGGGCGACGCTAGAAAGAAAAACCGAAGGGAGGAGGGATTTCTCACTCCGCAGACTCCGTTCGAAATGACGGATTGTGATGGCTGTGGCGAGATGGGGCGCAGCAGTGCTGCGCCCCTACAAAGACGGAGGAAGAGCCGATCGGGAGATCGGCGTTCCCGGGCAACCCAAGAGCACAGTCCCTTCGAGGCTCAGGGCAAGCAGGAGTGGATGTGCCACGGGGCAAAGGCGCCCGCTTCAGAAAGCGGCCGCTACAAAGGCGAATGGAGGTTGGGGGCATTAGGCAGTTCCCTTCCCGGAGGATGGGGCGGAGGAATCGTGGAGGAATTTTTCGAACATGGGTTGGCTGGCTATGAGATGGAGCCATTGTTTCGTTAAATCGGGATCGGAGTTTTGGGAGCGGAGAACTTCACGGGCGGCGCCTAGCCAATCTAGCCAGGTGGTGTATTCAGGGCCGAATTGTTGTTCTAGTTCGTGGCGGAGGCGCTGGGCTAGCGCGGGACTTTTGCCGTTGGTGGAGATGGCGATTTGGAGATCGCCGCGCTGGACGATGGAGCCGCAGTAGAAATGGCAGTTGTCGATGTTGTCCACGGCGTTGCAGAGGATATTGCGGGCTTCGGCTTCCTGGAAGACGGCGGAATTTACCTCGGGGATGGAGGTTGCGGCAATGACCAGGAAGGCTCCGGCCAGGTCGCCTGGTTCGTAGAGTTTGGGCCACCATTCAAGATTGTTGGCGCGGAGTTGGGCTTGGAGATTGGGATTTAAGCGTGGGGAGATCAGGCGAATGCGGGCGCCGGATTGGAGGAGAGCGGGGAGTTTGGATTCGGCTAGAGTGCCGCCGCCGATGATGATGACTTGACGGTTCGCTAATTTCAGGAATGCGGGAAAGAGAGTCATGTTGGCTCCGAGGATGAGGGTTGAAAGTCAAAAGTTGAAAGTTGAAAGTCAAAAGAAAGAAAAAGATGACGCAGAAGCGCAGAGTTCGCAGAGGAACGCAGAGAAGAGAAAGAGAAGAGGGACGGTAACACAGAGTTCACAGAGATCGGAACACAGAGGGCACAGAGAATGGAAAGAAGAGGAACGCAGAGAAGAGGAAGCCAAGAAGGGAGAAGAGGGATTCCTCGCTCCGCGGACTCCGCTCGGAATGACGGGTTTGGGTGGGCCGCAAGGGATGACGGGTTTGGGTGGGCCGAAGTGGGGAATGACGGTGTCCGCCCGTAGAAGAAGAGTGCCGCACCTACGGCGCTGAGGAGGAATTCCTTTGAAGGCACCCAGCCCTTACGGGCTGGGCTAACTTGTGTCGCGCCGCTGGCGCTGGTTGGCCGGAAAGACAAAGGACAAAGGCGCCCGCCTCGGAAGGCGGCCGCTACAAAAGAAAAACCCGAGAACACAGACAGGAGTGTCTGTGCCACGGTGGGAAGAGAGATTCCTCGACTACGCGACCCGACGCGCCACAAACCGGCGCGAAAGAAACAGTCGGGTCGCTCCGCTCGGAATGACGTGGGTGGGGGGATGGCAGGGATTGTGCCGGGATTCCTCCGCTGCGGGCCGCATAATGCGCGGCCCTCCGGTCGGGATGACAGTTTGGGCGTTGCCGCAACGGCGCGGGCCTCCGGTCGGGATGACATATTTTGCATGCAGGAGGGGATCATCGGTCCTCCAGGGAATGGGGGACGGGAGACGTGGCTAGGTCGCGGAGGGCTACGGGGGCGGGGCCACCGGCTAGGATCGAGCGGAGAGAATCAGTGGATTGCGTGGAGAGGAAGTGCTGGAGCGATTGTTGGGGAGTACGCTCGGCGTAATAGGTGCGGAGAAGGCGGGCGATGGCGTCGGGAACTTCATCGGCGCGGCAACGATAGCCGACCGGACGGGCGATGGAGGCGAATTGCCCGACGGAGCCGCCGACACAGAAATAGTAGGCGTCGACGAATTTGCCATCCTGCTTGATTTTTTTGCCTTCGATGCCGATGTCGGCGATCCAATGTTGGCCGCAACTGTTAGGGCATCCGGTGATGTGGAGCTTGATGTCTTCGCGGAAATTGGGGAAGCGGTCATCGAGCTCTTCGGTGAGCCAGCGAGCGAAGGACTTGGTTTCGGTTAGAGCTAGTTTGCAGAATTCGGAGCCGGTGCAGGCTACGGTGCCGCGAACGAAGGGAGAGGAATCGACGGGAAGGCCGGCGGCGGCTAGTTTGGCGACTACCGTGGGGACGTGAGGTTCGGGGACGTTGACCAGGAGAAGATTTTGCATGGGCGTGGTGCGGAGGTGGCCGTCGGCGAAACGGTCGGCGAGATCAGCCGCTACGCGGAGTTGCTGGGGAGTGATGCGGCCACGAATTACGGTGGCGCCGATGGAATAAAGGCCAGGCTGCTTTTGCGCTTGTACGCCTAGATGATCGCGATGGATGTGCGGGGGGAAGACTTCGGGCTCGGCGGGATCGAGTTTGTAGCCCAGGTGCTGTTCGATGGCGGAGAGGAACGAGGCGGGGGTCCAGCCGTGTTCGAGGAAGAGATATTTGAGGCGGGCGCGTTCGCGGGATTGGCGGAGGACTTCGCTATCGCGGAAAAGTTCGGTGATGGCACGGACTACCGGGATGACTTGGTGGGGATGGATGAAAGCGTTTAGGCGGACGGAGAGATGAGGTTCGGTGGAGAGGCCGCCTGCTACGCGGAGGGAGAAGCCGAATTCGGAGGAAGAGCGATCAGCGAACGGCGAACGGCGATCGGGAAGATCGAGAGAGAGGTCGTCGTAGAGATTAGGGAGCGATTCCTCCGCTCCGCGACCCGGCGCGCCAAAAAGCGGCGCGGAAGAAAAAGCCGGGTCGCTCCGGTCGGAATGACAGTTGGGAGAAGAAGTGGCGAGTGGCGAGTGGCGAGTGGTGAGTGAAAGAGCAGAGGAAGAGGGGCGATCGGCGAACGGCGATCGGCGATCGGGGGGATTTGGAGAGGAGGAGGCGTTGAGATCGAGGAGTGATTCCTCACTTCGCGGACTTCGTTCGGAATGACGGGATGTGACGCCATTTGCGAATGCCGCAGGGGCTGAAGCCTCATTGTGGGCCGAGATTTGTGGCACGGCTGAAGCCGTGCCCTGACGTCCTCCATTGACTCGTCGGATTACGGAAGGTGCGGACGCGAGAGAAATTGCGGAAAGGCTGGGGAAAGCCTCAGGCCTGAAGGCCTGAGCTACAGGAACCGGGGCCGGCTGGAAGCCGGCGCTACGAGGAGGGCGGAGGGTGGCGGTTAGGGAAATGTCATTGATTTCGGGGTAGGAGCACCAGTCGGGGCAGGCGGTTACGGTAATTTTGAATTTGCGGGGGAGATTGTAGAACTCGGGATTGCCGGCTAGTTCCCTGTTGAGGGCCAGGACGGTGGGGGAGACGTCGGCGATTTCGCGGGAGTCGAGTCCGGCTAAGGGGCAGCCGGTGATGTTGCGAGCGACGTCACCGCAGGCGCCGGTGGTGGAGAGGCTGACGGATTGGAGTTGATCGAAGACTTCGGGGAGGGATTCGATGCGGACCCAGTGGAGTTGAATGTTTTGGCGAACGGTGATGTCGGCGACGCCATTGCCGTGATGGGCGGAGAGATCGGCGATGGTGCGGACTTGTTGGCTAGTGAGGAGGCCGTTGGGAATGCGGATGCGTACCATGAAAAATGGGACGGAGAGGCCTTCGCCGCCTTTGCCGCCGATGACGCCTTGGCCATCGCCTTGCGTGTAGACGCCCCAGGGGCGGAAGTAGGTGGAGAGCCATTCGGAGGGAATGGAGGCATGGCCCTGACGGGCGAAATTGCGGATTTCGTCGAGATGGAGCCAGGGGTTTTTGTCGCGCTTGAGGCGCTCGACGCGCTGGGCTTTGGTTTCCTTGATTGGGGTGT
The DNA here is from genome assembly GCA_963702915.1 of Candidatus Acidiferrales bacterium. GTDB lineage: Bacteria > Acidobacteriota > Terriglobia > Acidiferrales > UBA7541 > Acidiferrum. The sequence continues at coordinate 794,125 of OY969770.1, read as the reverse complement.
CGGGCATGTTCAGTTTTCCGTTATCAGTTATCAGATATCAGTTATCAGAAAGAGCCGGCGATCTAGGGATCGGCCGCGGCACCTCTAAAAGAACATCTAAGAAAACTTCAAAAGCCGCAGGGCTCGAAGACTCTCCCTGCGCTACATTGCCGGGCTAAAGCCCGGCGTCTACATAACCAAGAAACAAAAACAACAAACAAAACCGAGAGACAAAAACAAAAAACCCACGTGGCTTGTGGCTGGCACGTGGGCTTCGAAGCTCGGACTGGAGAAAAAGTTATGCTCGAATGCACCAATGGCCAGAGAGGATTTGCCGACAACAACAGGCAGCGTTGGGAAGAGAGGCGCTCTGGCGAATGTGGAGCATATTTGAAAGAGGCTACGCGTGGTTGAGGGGGGTGTCAACGGCGGCGTAGCGGCAAAGATTGGATGCGGTGCATTGGGGAAATGGATACATGGGGAGGAGAGATATCAGATATCGGTTATCAGATATCAGATTCGGAGAAGAGGGAGACGGGAGAGGTTGAGCGTCCAATGTTGGAAGAGCGGGAAACTGCAAAAGAGGGGAAGTGCAAGAGTATAAGAGTGGAAGAGTTTAGGAAAAGGCAAAGGATTACACAGAGGTCACAGAGAGCACAGAGATCGCAGAGAAGAGAAACCCCAAGACCCAGGCACACACTCCGTGCCTGGGGCAACCGGTGGACACCTTGGCTAGATGGGGTCCAGCGTGCCGGACCCCTACACAGGCGGACTTGCTAGGGGTTGGTGGGGGCGGTGGAGGCTGCGGGTTTGGGGGCGGGCTTGGGGGCTGGTTTGGGAGAAGGCTTAGGCGCGGGTAGGGGAGGCGCGCCTACTACGGTGGCTTGCTTCACTACGTCGAGCTTGGGGTAGTTTTTGTCGAGGAAGGCTTTGCCCTGTTTTTGAATGGCATCTTGCTGGTTGGTGGGACCTTCGGAGTATTGATCGTAGAACATTTCGACGACCTTCATGCCATCGTGGTTGATGGTGGCGAAGGGAGCGAAACCCATGGAATCGAGGCGAGAGTTGTCTCCAAAGTTGATGAAGATTTGCGTGGTGCGGGAGTTGGGGCCGGAGGTGGCGAAGGTGACGTAGCCGCGCTTGTTGGATTGCAGGACGGGATCGTCCTTGATGGTGGCGTCTTTCCAGGCGGCGTTGACGGGAGGATAAGAGCCGATGCCGAATTGCACGACGAAGCCGGGAACGACGCGGAAGATGACCATGTTGTCGTAATAGTGGTGGCGGACGAGATTGTAGAAGCGGTCGACGCCGAGAGGAGCCCAGGCGCGGGTGACGTCCATGGTGAAGTCGCCGCGGGTGGTTTCAAATTTGACCTGGAAGGTGTCAGGAGCTTTTTCTTTGAGGAGATTGGGCTTGAGGAGAGTGCGGTCGTAAGCGGCAGGCTTGGGTTTGGCGGCGGTGGCGGTTTTGGGTTTGGCTGGGGCGGGGGCGGGGGTTTGGGAGTAGGAGGGGAAAGAGAGAGCTAGAAGAGCGGCTAGGGAGAACGCGATTTTCGGGGTGCGCATGGTTCGGGAAGACCTCCGGAAAAATTGTGAATGGTTTACGGGATGATTGTATATCGAAAATGGGACGGGAGAAGAGAGAAAGAAGGAAGGAAAGGAAAAGGCTTACACAGAGGTCACAGAGAACGCAGAGTTCACAGAGAAGAAAAACCCAAGAGAAGAGGGATTCTTCGCTTCGCGGACTCCGCTCTGAATGACGGGGCGCGGTTATTTTGAGGTGGTGGATTGGGAGGAGGCGGATTGGGAGGCTTGTTGGACCTGCTGGAGTAGGCGGAGGGTGTTTTCGCCTAGGATTTTGCGGATGTCGGAATCGGAATAGCCCTTGTCTAAGAGGGCTTGGGTGATTTGGGGGAGGTGGGAAGCGTCTTCCATGCCGATGGGCATGGCGGCGCCATCGAAATCGGAGCCCAGGCCGACGTGGTCGATGCCGGCGATTTTTACGGCGTGATCAATGTGCTCGATAATCTTGGTCCAATCCACTTTGGGGAGCTTGCCTTCGCGCATGAAGTCGCGGACTACTTCCTGGCCGATTAGGTCGGTGCAGGCTTCATCTTTGCCACAGCGCTTTTCTACTTCGGCGTTGAGGGCTTCGAGAATTTCGGGATGGGCTAGTTCGTAGTCGTGATATTCCTGGCTTAAAAAGCCTACGTGGTAATTGATCTGGATTACGCCGCCGTGTTTGGCCAGGTCGCGGATCATGTCGTCGGTCATGTTGCGGGCTGCGTTGCAGATGGCGCGGCAAGAGGAATGAGAGGCGATTACGGGGGCAGTGGAGGTGGCTAGGACGTCGTAGAAGGTTTTGTCGGAGACGTGGGAAATGTCCACGATGATGCCGAGACGATTCATTTCGTGGACTACATCTTTGCCGAAGGGAGTGAGGCCGTTGTGGGCGGGCTTGTCGGTGGAGGAATCGGCCCACTCAGTATTCAGCATGTGGGTGAGAGTCATGTAACGAACGCCTAGAGCGGCGAAGGTGCGGAGGACGGAGAGATCGTTGCCCATCATGTGGCCGCCTTCGACACCGATTAGGGCGGCGATTTTGTGTTGGGCGTGGGCGGCGCGGATTTCTTCGGCGGTGGTGGCCAGGACTAGATCGTTAGGATGTTTGCGGACGGTTTCGTGGACGGCGTCGATTTGATCGAGGGCTTTTTGGACGGCTTCGGGACCCATGATTTTGCCAGAGATGTAGATGGAGAAGAAGAGGGCGGAGAGGTTGCCTTCGCGCATGCGAGGAATGTCCACGTTGCCGTGCGTGTGACGGACGGAGAAATCGTAGGAAGGGTCGAGGAGGAGCTGGGTGGTGTCGTCGTGTGTGTCGACTACGATGGAGGAGAAGTGGAGGGATTTGGCTTTGTCGGAGAGGGATTGGGCGGAGAGTAGGACGACAGCTAGAGAGAGACAGGCAAGTAGACAGATAATGCGGAACATTGGGCCTCCGGGGATGAAGGATGGAGTTTAGCAAAAGCGGTTCGCAGTTGACAGTTTACAGTTGACAGATTCGGAGAAGAGAAAGGAAAAACCCAAAGGCTTACACAGAGTTCGCAGAGGACGCAGAGGGCACAGAGAAGAGAAACCCAAGAAAAGAGAAGAGGGGTTGGGGCGTTCGATCGGAAGAGCCCACCCTTAGAAGGTACGGGTGGGGCAGCTTCGAGTACAGTGGTCGGAGTGATGCCAAACGAAAAGATAAAAGCGCCGATCGGGAGATCGGCGTTCCCAGGAGACCCAAGAGACCAGCCTGAAGGCTGGCCACTACAAAATCAGGGGCGGTGCGTTAGCCGGCGGCGGAGACGGTGGATTCGGGGCGCTCGGTGAAGGCTGCTTTGATGTAATCGTGATTGGTGCGGGCGATTACCTCGAGCTTGATTTCCTTGGGGCAGGCGGCTTCGCACTCGCCGATGTTGGTGCAGTTGGCGAAGCCTTCGATGTTCATTTGTTGGACCATGGCTAAGGCGCGGCGTTTGCGTTCGGTTTGGCCTTGGGGCAAGCGGCCGAGATGAGAGATTTTGGCGCCGACGAAAAGAGCGGCGGCGGCGTTGGGGCAGGCGGCTACGCAGGCTCCACAGCCGATGCAGGCGGCGGCGTCCATGGCGAGGTCGGCGTCCAGCTTGCGGATGGGAATGGCGTTGCCGTCGGGGGCGCTGCCGGTGGGAACGGAGATGAAGCCGCCAGCGGCGATGATGCGGTCGAAAGTGGAGCGATCGACGGCGAGATCCTTGATGACAGGAAAGGCTTTGGCGCGCCAGGGTTCGAGATAGATTTCGTCACCATCCTTGAAGTGGCGCATGTGAAGCTGGCAGACGGTGGTGCCCTTGAAGCCGCCGTGAGCTTTGCCGTTGATCATGAAGCCGCACATGCCGCAAATGCCTTCGCGGCAATCGTGATCGAAGGCGATGGGGTCTTCGCCCTTGAGGATGAGGGATTCGTTGAGGACGTCGAGCATTTCGAGGAAGGACATGTGCTCGTTGACGTTGGGGTGGTCGTAGCGGACCAAGCGGCCCTTGTCCTGGGAGTTTTTTTGGCGCCAGACGTGAAGAATGAGTTTCATGTTAGTTGAGGCTCCGGAAGAGAAGGGATGGGACGAAAGAAGGAAAAAGCGGTGGAAGAGTGAAAGAGTTTAAGGGTGTCAGAGCGAAGAGAAGAAGATTTTGGGCTTTCGAGCGGAAGAGCCCACCCTTCGCTGAGAAGCGCGAAGGATGGGGCACCCTCAAGTACGGCGGGAGGGGCGTTGTGGCGGAAAACCAGGAGGAACCCAAGAGCACAGTCAGGAGTGACTGTGCCACAGGAGAAACCCGAGACCCAGGCACAGACGCCGTGCCTGGGGCAACCGGCAATGGCTCCGTCGATCGCAAATAGGTCGAAATCGTGCCACGATCCCTCCACTGCGCACCGGCAAAAGGCGCCGTTGCTCCGGTCGGGATGACAGGAAGATTTCGTAGTGGCGAAGCCGGGATCATTTGTAGCTCCGTTGGGAGGGGTGGACGTAGCTGAAGGTTAGGGGCTCTTTGATTAGGGCTGGGGCGTTGCCATTGCCTTGATATTGCCAGGCGGCTACGTAGGAATAGTTGGCGTCGTCGCGTAGGGCTTCGCCTTCGGGGGTTTGATATTCTTCGCGGAAATGACTGCCGCAGGATTCTTTGCGGTCGAGGGCGTCGAGGCACATCAGTTCGGCGAGTTCGAAGAAATCGGCGACACGGCCGGCGCGTTCGAGGGATTGGTTGAACTCTTCGTTAGCGCCGAGGACACGGAGATTTTTCCAGAAGTCTTCGCGGAGGGCGGGGATTAGCGAGAGGGCTTTCTTGAGGCCCGCTTCATTGCGAGCCATGCCGCAGTATTCCCAAACGATTTTGCCGAGTTCGCGGTGGAAGGAGTCCACGGTGCGGTTGCCGGTGCCGTTGAGAAGTTTCTTGGTGATGTTGGTGGCATTGGCGACGGCTTCTTTGGCGGCGGGGGCGTCGTCGGAAATTTTGGCAGGTTTAGCGTTGGCTAGGTAATTGCCGATGGTATAGGGAATAACGAAGTAGCCGTCGGCCAAACCCTGCATGAGGGCGCTGGCGCCGAGGCGGTTGGCACCGTGATCGGAGAAGTTGGCTTCGCCGAGAACGAAGAGGCCGGGGATGGTGGACATTAAGTTGTAGTCCACCCAGAGGCCGCCCATGGTGTAGTGGCTGGCGGGATAGATGCGCATGGGGACTTTGTAGGGATCTTCGCCGGTGATGCGCTCGTACATTTCGATCAAGTTTCCGTAGCGTTCGGCAATTACGCGTTTACCGAGTCGTTTGATCGCATCCGCGAGATCGAGGTAGACACCGAGTCCGGTGGGGCCGACGCCATGGCCGGAGTCGCACTCGGCCTTGGCGGCGCGGGATGCGATGTCGCGAGGGACGAGGTTGCCGAAACTGGGGTAGCGGCGCTCGAGGTAATAATCGCGCTCGCTTTCTGGAATGGAATCGGGAGAGCGCTTGTCGCCGGGCTGCTTAGGAACCCAGATGCGGCCGTCGTTGCGAAGAGATTCGGACATGAGGGTGAGCTTGGATTGATACTCACCGGCGACGGGGATGCAGGTGGGATGAATCTGCGTAAAGCAAGGATTGGCGAAGAGAGCGCCGCGCTTGTGGGCGCGCCAGATGGCGGTGGCGTTGCAGCCCTTGGCGTTTGTGGAGAGATAGAAAACGTTGCCGTAGCCGCCGGTGGCGAGGATGACGGCGTCGGCCATGTGAACTGCAATTTTGCCGTCGTAGAGAGAACGGGTAACGATGCCGCGGGCGTGGCCGTCCACGACGATGAGGTCGAGCATTTCCGAGCGCGAATACATTTTGACGGAGCCGAGGCTGATTTGGCGCTCGAGGGCTTGATAGGCACCGAGGAGGAGTTGTTGGCCGGTTTGACCGCGGGCGTAGAAAGTGCGGGAGACTTGTGCGCCGCCGAAGGAACGATTGTCGAGGAGGCCGCCGTACTCGCGAGCGAAGGGGACGCCTTGAGCGACGCACTGGTCAATGATATTGACGCTGACCTGGGCGAGGCGGTAGACGTTGGACTCGCGAGCGCGGAAGTCGCCGCCTTTGACGGTGTCGTAGAAGAGGCGGTAAATGCTGTCGCCGTCATTGTGATAATTCTTTGCGGCGTTGATGCCGCCCTGGGCGGCGATGGAGTGGGCGCGGCGGGGGCTGTCCTGAAAACAGAAGCACTGGACGTTGTAGCCGAGTTCACCAAGGCTGGCAGCGGCCGCACCACCGGCGAGGCCGGAACCGACGACGATGATGTTGTATTTGCGCTTGTTGGCGGGATTGATGAGCTTGAGATCGAACTTTTGGGTGTCCCAGGACTGCTCGATGGGGCCGGTGGGGGCGTTGGAGATTAGTTGCATGGGATGGGGCTCCGTGAGAGAGTGCGACGGAAACACAAAGAATAAGAGGGATTCCTCACTTCGCGGACTCCGTTCGGAATGACGGGACTGGGTGAACGATTAGGGCTTGCCATGATCCCTCCGCTGCGCAACGGCAGACGGCGCCGTTGCTCCGGTCGGGATGACAGAGTGAAGAAAGGCCTGACGCACCATAATTCGGCACGGAAGAGAAGATCGGGCCGCTCCGGTCGGGATGACAGGATAGGAGAAGGCAAACCCAAGACCCAGGCACACACTCCGTGCCTGGGGCAACCGGAAGAATAAGAGGGATTCCTCACTTCGCGGACTCCGTTCGGAATGACGAATACTTGTGGTTGTGGCTAGATGGGGTGCAGCAGTGCTGCACCCCTACCAAGAGAGAGCAAGAGCCGATCGGGAGATCGGCGTTCCCGGGTAAAACAAGAGCACAGTCAGGAGTGACTGTGCCACGAATGGCAGGAGCCGGCAGGGATGCCGGCGCTACTGGATCGGGGATGACGAACTGGAGGGTTGTCTGCATAGGGTTAGACGGGCTTGATTAGGCCGGCCAGGACGGAGACGGGAATGGAAATGTTGCCGGCGGCGATTAGGATGGCGAAGATTTTTGCGAAGAGCTTCAGCCAGGGGGTGTAGAGAGGGTGGCCGAAGCCGAGGGATTGGAACATGCTCCACAAGCCGTGATAGAGGTGATAACAAAGCATAATCATTGCGATGATGTAGAAGAGGGAGACGGGCCAGTACTGGAAGCCGGTGACGACGTTGTTGTAGACATTGTGTTCGTCGAAGGGGCCGCCGGGATGGATGGTGCCGAAGGTGAAGTGAAGCAAGTGGAAAATCAGGAAGGCGAGAATGATGGGGCCGCTCCAGATCATCGTGCGGGAAGCGTAAGTGGAATTGAGATTGGCCTTTTTGACGTAGTGGATGGGCCGGGCTTCGCGCTGGAGAAGCCAGAGTTGGAACGAGGACCAGATGTGCAGGATGACGGCAATGAGCAGAGTGATGCGCGCGCCCCACAAAAGGGCGGGAAGAGACTTCAGCGTGGCCGAATAGTTGTTGATATGTTCGGGAGACTCGTAGATCTGGAGATTGCCGAGCAGATGGCCGCAGATGAAACCGAAGAGCATGAAACCGGTGACGGCCATAATCGCTTTTTTGCCGACGGTGGTCTGCCAGAAATGCAGGTTTTCAACTGGGAGATTTGCCGCAGTGGCGCTCATGGAATGTATTGATCCTTGTGTGTGCTGAAAATGATGCCGGGGAAAGAGTGAAGCTTGGTAAGCAGATGAGCTGCGTCGGGCTGGGTGGCTGTGGAAAGCATGCCCTCTCCGCCGCTGGGATTCCGGGAGATTAAATGGAATGCGTGAAGCGGGAGCGAAGGAACCGCGGCCTTTTCAGTATAGAGAGTTAGGAAAAGTGATGCAAGGCGGGGGAGGAAGAAAGAGTTTCGGGTTCACCCTTTGTTGAAAGTTGAAAGATAAGAGAGAAGACTAACGCAGAGGCGCAGAGAACGCAGAGAAAACACGAAGGAAGGAAAGAGGGACGGTAACACAGCGTTCACGGCGGACGGAGCACCGTGGTCACTGAGAGAAGCTAGAGGAAGCCAGGAAAAAAGCGGAGAAGAAAAAACCAAGAGAGGAGAAGAGGGATTGCGGCCGCCGAACGTAAGAGCCCACCCTTCGCAAAAGGCGCGAAGGATGGGGCACCCTCAAGTTCCATAGTGAGGAAATGTTACAAGAGGAACCCCAAGACTCAGGCAACCGCCTACGGCGGGCCTGGGGCAACCGGGCTAGGCGCGCCGATCAGGAGATCGGCGTTCCCGGGGTAACCAACGCTTTTCAATTGGGCTTTGCGAGGGAATTCGGCATTGGTTTTATTGGGGGACTGCCCATTAGGAAAATTAGGCTGTCGGCTAGGGTGCCGCGCCAGCTCAGGTAATCGTGGCCGCCGGCGAATTCCTGGAAGTGGACTTCGTAGCCCTTGGCCAGGAGCACGTCGCGGAGGGTTCGGGTGGTCAGCAGAATGGAATGACCCTTTCCGGAAAAGTCAATTTCCGCGCTGCCGGCGTCGAGGTAAAAGCGAAGCGGCAGCTTGGGACTGGCGATGAATTGTTTGGCGACCCAGTTCGGCTCGGAAGCGCTCTCTGAATCAGAGGAATTGTCACTTTTCGGCGGAGTCCAGTGGAATGAACCGGATTGCGAGAGGATGTTGCCAAACGTTTCGGAGTGGCGCAGACCGGCGTATGCGGCAGCGAGTCCGCCGTAGCTGGAGCCGGCGACCACGGTTTGCCGAGGGTCGGACGAGAAGTTATACAGAGAGTGGGCCCAGGGAAGGAGTTCGGTGGTGAGGAAGTCTGCAAAAATGGGATTGCAGGGGAGCTCGTGGCTGCGGGCATCATCAGGCCCGTTGCCGACCAAGAGCGCGACGATCGGCGGAATACGCTTCTCGGCGATGAGATTGTTGAGGATGGTGGGCGTGGGCACAAGACCCGGTTGATTGTGCTCGCCCAGATAGGGTATTTCGTCGAAGAGAACGAGAAGCGGGTATGGTTTTGCAGATTTGGAATATTCCGGGGGAAGATAGACGGCAATCTCGCGCTTGTTTTTCAACAAAGTGCTTTTGAACTGATGTTTTTCGATTTGGCCAGCCGGGACGCCAGGCCTTTCTGCAAGCCAGGGCTGCGGCGGCGCATCGGGCATTTCGACGATGGAGCTGCCGCGAAAGTCGGGAGCATCCACACTGTGGATGTCAACACGCCAGCGCTTGGGGTTTAGCGGATCCGGCCGTGCGGCCGCGGCAATCATCGCGAACGTATCATTATCAATGCCGTAGGCGATTCCTTGAAAACGGGGGACGTTGGGAGCGAGGGTGTAATGGAATCTCTCTTTTTTGTCGACCGCGACGGTGGCGTACCAGACGTCGGTTTCGCCCAAGCGGTGCATGAGGTAGTCGTCAGGCGTGGCTCCGGCATACGGAAGCCGGAGCACGACGACGTTGTGTGTGTAGGGAGTTCCTTTCCAAAGAAAAGTCACCAACATGTTGTTGTTATCGCCGGGCAGCGGTTCGATGAGAGGTGCGCCGTGAGATTTCACTTCTTGCCAGAAGGCGTCAACAGTTCCCTGCTCACCGGAGTCGAGGGCGGCTCGGAGGGCTTTGATGCGCGGGCTTTCGTACTTTGGATGGGGCGAAGCGAGACGGTCGGTAAAGGAGACGACCTTTTCGAGGGTGATGGTAAAGGGGCCGGTGATGGTGTTGTCGCTGGCTGAAATTTCAATCCGATAATTGCCCGGCGGATCCGCAACGAAGTTGAACCTGCCCCGGCCGGTTCCAAGTGTGGTGCCGCGAAACTTGCTGCCTGAGGGATCGTAGGCGATGATAACGAGCTCTTTCCCGTGAGGGTCAAGATTGATTTGGACAAAATCGGCGGAGTGAAGGGAGATCAGAAAGGATTGGGATTGGCCTGCGGTCACGTCACCTTCTACAGGCTTCGATAGAGCCAGTTGGGTGTCATTTGCGGGCGAGGTGATACTGAAGGGGATGAGAAACAAAAACGCCACCAGCGATAATTTTGGGACGGGCAAAACAACCCTCCTTGTGCGGCAAGAATGCAAGATGAAACGTATAGCAGAAATGTCAGAGATCGGTCAGTGACTGACGCACATGATCGTGGTGCCCGGAGGGGCGGCGGTTCGGCGCAGAGGTACCGCGGACAGGAGAATAGAGAACCCCAAGACCCAGGCACACACTCCGTGCCTGGGACAACCGGCAAATTGACTATTGTTTTGGGGCGGGAGTAGTTTCGGGGAGAGCGTGATGCGAATAACGCGCTAGAAGAAAGTTGATCAGCATGCCGGAACTGCCGGACATTTGCGCGTACATCAGGGCACTGGAACAACGCATTGCCGGGCAACCGATGGAGCGAGTGCGGGTGGCGGGTCCATTTCTGCTGCGAACGGCACAACCGCCGATTACGGATGTGGATGGACGGGTGGTGCGCGAGTTGCGGCGAATCGGGAAGCGCATCGCGATTGGAGTGGAAGGCGACTTGTGGCTGGTGCTGCACTTGATGATCGCGGGGCGATTGCACTGGCGGCCACGCGGAGCAAAGCTGGCGGGACGGAACAATCTGGCGGCTTTCGATTTTCCCAACGGGAGCCTGGTACTTACCGAGGCGGGTACAAAGCACCGGGCTTCGTTGCATGTTCTGGTTGGCGAGGAAGGATTGCGTTCCGTGGATCCGGGAGGCATTGAGATTTTTTCGAGCGATTTGGATTCGTTTCGCGGCGCGCTTACTGCGGAAAATCGGACGCTGAAGAGGGCTCTGACGGATCCGCGGATCGTCAGCGGAATTGGCAACGCGTATTCGGATGAAATATTGCACGCGGCGCAACTTTCGCCGATCACGCTTACGCACAAACTTGAAGCTGGGGAGTGGGAAAGATTGTACACAGCAACGCGCGATACGCTGAAACTGTGGATGGAGCGGCTGCGGGCGGAAGCAGAGGTGGAGTTTCCGGAAAAAGTGACGGCGTTTCGGGAAGGGATGGCGGTTCACGGGCGGTATCGCAAGGCTTGCCCGAGATGTGGAGAAGAGATACAGCGAATTCGCTACGCGGACAACGAGACTAATTATTGTGCGCGATGCCAGACTGGCGGGAAATTGCTGGCGGACCGCAGCTTGTCGAGGCTATTGCGCGCGGACTGGCCACGGACGCTGGACGAATTGGAGGCGTTGCGGCGGGGGGAAGAGTGAAGAAGTATAAGGGTATAAGAGTGTAAGAGTGTAAGAGTAAAAGCGGGGCGGGGGTGTCTGTTTGAAGAGCACAAATGAATGGAAATTTTCTTGCGAGGAGGGGGAGGAACGGGGAACATGGAGGGGAGAAGTGGCGGAAATTCTCCAGAACAGGGCCCCGCTTATCCCCCTGTGAGCCGATGGAGAAAGAAACAGGAAACCCATGGGAACAACTTTGCTTAACGAATTGGAGCATCTGGCCAATGCGCTGGAGAAGGATGAAACTGCGACGGAGATCCGGCTGGGGGAGATTGGGGAGAAGATCGCGGCGGAGCTGGGAGTAAGAGGTGATGAGGTGGCGATCCTGGCGGTGTCCACGCGATGGAGGCATCTGCACTTTCTGGTGCCGGCGGCGCTGAAGAACGTGGGGTACATCCCGTTGACGAGCATTTCAGCGCTGGCGGCGCGGACGGCTCGGGAAAGCCGGCCGGAGATTAATAATAATTTTTCGGGAGTGCGGCATGCGAGCGTGTTTGAGGGAGTGCGGACGGCAACGACTTCGGGGGAATCGATCCATAAGATTGTAAGCGCACCGATTTTGTTTGAAGGGAAAGTGGTGGGAGTGATGCAGGTGAGCCGGAAAGGGACGAACACGGCGTTGAGCGGGGCGGACTTTACGGCGGAAGATTTGGGGAAGGTGCTGGCGTACTGCCGGCCTTTGGGGAGAGTGGTGAAGCATATGGCGGGGGAGTGAGAAGGGCAGTTGAAAGTTGAAAGGCAAGAGAAAGGCTTACACAGAGGGCACAGAGGACACGGAGTTCGCGGAGAAGAGAAGAAAAAGCAGGAGAGAGAACTGCGAAAGAGACAGAACACGCCTAGCGCGGATTCAGATGGACAAATTGGGGTGACGTGGAAGGAAAACATGAGGGTGGAAGTGTTTGTATTCGATTGACAGTGCTGGACCTTCTTGTTACTTTTCAACAGGCGAGATATTTTTTCGCGAGAGAAATTCTTCAGGGAGGCGGGCAGAAACCGCTATGGCATTCGTTGCTAAGAAGATTTTCCTGACCAAGGGCGTGGGAAAACATCGCGAGCGGCTATCGAGCTTCGAGTTGGCGCTGCGGAATGCCGGGATTGCCGCGTGCAACATCGTGAGAGTGTCCTCGATTTTTCCGCCGAACTGCAAATTGATTTCACGGAGCGAGGGATTGAAGCTGATCAAGCCGGGGCAGGTGGCGTTCACCGTGATCAGCGAGAATTCAACGAAAGAGCCGCACCGGTTGATCGCGGCAAGCATCGGATTGGCGCTGCCGGCGGAACGGCCGATGTATGGATACTTGAGCGAGCATCACTCGTTCGGAGAGACGGAAGAAGTGGCGGGCGAGTACGCGGAAGAGCTGGCGGCGGAAATGCTGGCGACTACGCTGAATGTGGAGTTTGATCCGGATTTGTCGTGGGACGAGAAGAAAGAGGTTTACCGGATCTCGAACAAGATTGTACGGACGATGAATATTACGCAGTCGGCGGTGGGAGATAAGAGAGGGCTTTGGAGTACGGTGCTGACGGCGGCGGTTTTGATTGGGGACGACGACTGAGGGAGTTTTAAGTTGAAAGTTTTAAGTTTTTAGTAAAGCGAACATTGAAATTGAAGTTATTTGAAGGGACGGGGCGCTCTGATGAATTCAGGGCGCCTTTTTTCTGGGTTGCAGCGTTATTATTTGTTGACGAATTCGGGTGGGTCGGGAATCCTGAATTTCCAGGCCATGCTGTGTTGCCAACGCCTGGCGAACTCCTTCGGTTCCATGCGACGCAAGATCTTCCCCGACGGAATTTCCAACTCGTAGCCAAGTACCTGACCCAAGATGCCGCCGACTCGAGAGCTTTCATTCATTTCAGCCATCACGACGATGGCCGATGATCCGTTCACCCAGTCGATTCCAGCGGTGCCAATCCAATCCGACGGGTGACGGATGATGTCTTGGCATTCATCGGAGGCATTGAGTGCGCGGCAAGGAGGGAAACTTTGGACCATATCTTGAAGAGCGGCTTGGGAAGGATTAATGCGAATCAAGCCAGGTGGTTTCAAAAGATAGACCAAGACATGGTAATCCGTATTGGCATTGCTATTTCCGGTAATGAACAAGGCTTTTGAATCTGGGGCCCACACAACCTCATCTTCGACAAATCCCGGGGTACCAACATTTCCTAGAACCCTGCCGCCACTTACGACCGAAAGAGTGACGAGAGAATCCTGGCCCAGCGAACTGAGCGTGTACTTTACCTGAACAAAGCTGTTTCCATCCGGAGAGACAATTTTGAAAGGCACACACTCTCGTTTTCTCGTTTTGCGGGAATTCTGGTAGCGCAAGACTGGAAAGCTAACGGCATTTTTCGACCAGATGGGCTTGTTGGCGAGCGAACCTTCAGCAGGGAGAGCAAGGAGGATGCCTAAGGCGCCGCAGTGCAGGAGGATTTGTCGAGAATTGAACATAGCATTGTGGATGAATATATCCTATCTCAGACAGCAGATGTGTGACTGCTCTTCGCCGCCGTGGCGGCTCAAGCAAAGTCAAAAAGACGGAAAAGGCTTACACAGAGAGCGCAGAGGGCGCGGAGTTCACAGAGAAGAAGAGATAAAGCAGATCCCTCCGCTGCGCGGCCCGACGCGCCACAGTTCGGCGCGGAAGAGAAAATCGGGCCGCTCCGGTCGGGATGACAGGTTGGGGTAGGGTGGAGAGAAGAGAAGGATAAACCGAAAAGCAAAACCGGGAGAACGGAAAGCTTGTGCGTTGGAGCGTAAGAACCCACCCTTCGCACAATTCGCGAAGGATGGGGCACCCTCAAGTACATCGCGGCGCGACGTCAGAGTGAAAACCCAAGAGCACAGCCAAGAGGCGCCGATCGGGAGATCGGCGTTCCCGGATAACCCAAGAGCACAGTCAGGAGTGACTGTGCCACAGACGGACCCAAGAGAAAGGCCGCAGGGCCGGAGAAAACGAAGAATAAATTCAAGATAGGGGGATTGTGCGGACATGGGGCGCAGCAATGCTGCGCCCCTACGACGGCAAGAGGAACCCAAGACCCAGGCACCCGCCTACGGCGGGCCTGGGGCACCCTCGGAAAAGAAAAAACTACGGGGATTAGCGCTTGAAATAATTGAGGCGTTCTAGGACTGCGCCGACGATGAGGGGGAGGGCTACCGTGGCGTCTTCGAGGACTTCGGCGAAGCGGCCTCCTTCTTCGGGAGGGACGAATTTGCCCCAGGAGACGGCTTCGGTGTAGGTGCTGCCGCTTAGGCCGCCCCAGTGGACGGGTTCGGGGCAGATGCGAAGGCCATAGTTGTAACGCTTGAGAGGGAGATTTTTGTAGCCGCGGCGGGCCATTAATTCGGCGTAGACACCGAATTGCTGGGACCAATTGCGGGGGACGCCGCCGCCGACGGTGAAGATGCCCATTTTCTTGGTGGCCATCATGGTGTCGGCGAAGGTTTGGAAGTCTTCGAAGGGATCGAAACGAAGAACGGGGAGCTTATCGCGCTTGCGGGCGTAGGAATTCAGGGCGAAATCGAGGCCGAGTTCGGAATCGCTGAAGGCGGGAACGAAGACGGGAACATTTTTTTCGTAGGCGGAACGGAGAATGCCGCGGCCCTTGGTATTTTTGACGAGGAATTCGCCGATGCGTTTGTGGAGCTTGTAGCTGCAGACGGTTTCGGCGGGATCCCATTTTTCGAGGATGGCTTCGACGACTTCTTCGACGTGATCGAGATTGGTTTCGGGCTCGAGAGAATCGTAGACGCGATTGTAGCCGGCGAGGAAGAGGGCGTTGTCGTCCATTTTGGTGGGATCGTAACGGAAATGGGAAAGGCCGGTGGCTTCGACTAAGCCGTGGGCCATGAGCGCGCCAGTGGAGACTACCGCTTTGACGATGCCGGATTCGATTAAATCGCAGAAGATTAGACCCATTTTGCCGACGGTGAGAGCACCGGCGAGGGTGAGGACAACGAAACAATCTTTGTCGCGAGCCATGGCTTCGAGGACGTCGGCGGCATCGCCGATCTGACGGGCGGTGTAGGCGGTGTCGGCCATGGCGCGGACTAGTTGGTCGATGGTTTTGATTTTGGAGAGGTCGAGGGGAAAGATGGGGCGGAGCTTGTCTTTGACAGGGTCGTGCAAAACGCGGCCCGTAGCGGTTTTGGCGGATTTTTTGGGCATCGAGACTCCTGGAAAGCAAAGATGAAAGCGATGGAATTGATTTCGTGGAGTTAGTGTACTCGAAATTTGAGAAAGGATAGCAGAAATCGGCGATCAGGTATCAGGAGGCGAGGAGAAAACCGAAAATGCGATTAGAGGAAAATTTCTCCGTGATAAGATGGCGGGGTTGCGGGGACGGAGAGTCAAGAAAAGAATTACACAGAGAACACAGAGGACGCAGAGGCCACAGAGAAGAGTAAGACAAAGGCTTCACCGCAGAGGTAGCAGAGGGGCCGCAAAGGGAACGGAGAGAGTAAGGGCGAGGAAAATTGAATATGGCGGATAAATTTGTGGTGGGGCTGGTGCAGATGCGGTGCACCAAGGATAAGGAAGAGAATCTGGCGCGGGCGGAGGGGAAGATTCGCGAGGCGGCGGCGCGGGGGGCGCAGATTGTCTGCATGCACGAATTGTTCGCGGGGGAATATTTTTGCCGGACGGAGGATGCGGAACTGTTTAATTTGGCGGAGGCGGTGCCGGGGCCGACTACCGAACGATTGGCGGCGGTGGCTAAAGAGAAGAAAGTGGCGCTGGTGGCTTCTCTGTTTGAGCGGCGGGCGGCGGGGGTGTACCACAACACTTGCGCGATTCTGGATGCGGATGGGGCTTATTTGGGGAAATACCGGAAGATGCATATACCGGATGACCCGCTGTACTACGAGAAATTTTATTTTACGCCAGGGGATTTGGGATTTTTGAATTTCGATACGAAATATGCGCGGATCGGAGTGCAGATCTGCTGGGACCAGTGGTATCCGGAGGGTTCGCGGATTACGGCGATGCGCGGGGCGCAGGTGATTTTTTATCCGACTAGCATTGGGTGGCATCCGCACGAGAAGGCGGAGTTTGGGGCAGCGCAACTGGATGCGTGGAAGACGATCCAGCGGGCGCATGCGGTGGCGAATGGAGTTTATGTGGCGGTGGTGAACCGCGTGGGGTTTGAGGGGAAGCCGGAGAAGGGAGACGCTGGGCTGGAGTTTTGGGGAAATTCGTTTGTGGCGGGGCCGTTTGGGGAGATCGAGGCGGAGGCTTCGCAGGAGAAGGAAGAGATATTGGTGGTGGAGTGCGATGCGAAGAAGAGCGAGGAGACACGGAGGAATTGGCCGTTTTTCAGGGATAGAAGGATTGATGCATTTGGGCCGTTGTTGGGGAGGTGGGGCGAAGAAGAGAAAGAGGGACGGTAACACAGAGGTCACTGAGAACAGAAAGAAAAAGATTACGCAGAGTTCGCAGAGGGCGCAGAGTTCGCAGAGAAGAGGAAGAAGGGAATGGGGATGGGATGGAGGATGCCGGCGGAGTGGGAGGGGCATGAGGCTACGTGGCTGGCGTGGCCGCATGAGTTGACGGATTGGCCGGGGAAATTTGCGCCGATCCCGTGGGCGTTCGCGGAAATCGTGCGGCACTTGACGCGGGTGGAACGGGTGTTTTTGCTGGTGGAGGACCGGGCTGCGGAAACGCGGGTGCGCGGGATATTGAAGAAGGCGGGGGCGGCGCTGGAGGCGGTGACGTTTTTTCGCGTGGCTACGGATCGCGGGTGGATGCGGGATTCGGGGCCGACTTGCGTGAAGAATGCGGCGGGGGAAGTGGCGTGCAACAATTTTTTGTTTAATGGATGGGCGAAATACGCGAACCACAAGAAAGATGCTGGGGTGGTGGAGAAAGTGAACCGGGGATTGAAGCGGCGGGTGATTTTGCCGGAGTACCAGGGGAGGCGGGTGGTGCTGGAGGGCGGGTCGATTGACGTGAATGGAAAAGGGACGCTGCTGACTACGCAAGAATGCTTGTTGAGCAAGACGCAGGAGCGGAATCCGGGATTTACGCGGGAAGATTATGAGGCGGTGTTTCGCGAGTATTTGGGTGTGACGAATGTGTTGTGGCTGGAAAATGGGATTGCGGGAGACGATACGCACGGGCATGTGGACGACTTGACGCGATTCGTGAACGCGACGACGGTGGTGACGATTGTGGAGGAGGATCGGCGAGACGCGAACTATGCGCCACTGCAGGAGAATTTGACGCGGTTGCAGGGGATGAAAGATCAGGATGGGCGGGCTTTGCAGGTGGAGACTTTGCCGATGCCGGCGCCGGTTTATTTTGATGGGCTGAGGCTGCCCGCCAGTTATGCGAATTTTTATATTGCGAACAAATTGGTGCTCGTGCCGACGTTTAATGATGCGAATGACCGGGTGGCGCTGAATGTGCTGGCGAAGGTGTTTCCCGGGCGCGAAGTGGCGGGGATACACTGCCGGGATTTGGTGCTGGGGCTGGGGACGATTCATTGCATGACGCAGCAGGAACCGAAGGCGGGAGGGTGAGAAGAGCAGGTATAAGTTTTAAGTTGTAAGTTATAAGTTTCGGAGAAGAGTAGAAAGCCCAAGACCCAGGCACAGACTCCATGCCTGGGGCAACCGGCGCCTGGTGGAGTTTTCAGTAAGAAGAAAAGACTAAGCGGAGGATGAGCTTGATGAGTATTTCTATTGTGCTGGTCATGTGCCAGACGGCACCAGGTTGGGATCTGCATATCACGTGGAGCGAGAGTCACAGTTTGCTTGGCTGGATTTTACTGGGATTGATTGCGGGATGGCTTGCCGGGAAGGTGGCGCGGGGGCGGGGGTTTGGGTGCATTGGGGACGTTTTGATTGGATTGATCGGGTCGGTGATTGGGGGATGGATTTTCACGAAGCTGGGGATTGTGCATGCGAATACGTTTTTGTATTCGCTGGCGGCGGCTACCGTGGGGGCGGTGGTGCTGGTGTCCATCGCACATTTGTTTTTTGGGGGGAAGGAAGGATAGGAAAGGCGAAAGAATTACACAGAGATCACAGAGGACACAGAGTTCACAGAGAAGAGAAGAGAAGAGAAAAGAAGAGAAAAGAAGAGAAGAGAAAAGAAGAGAAGAGAAAACAGGAGCTAGGAGAAGAGGGGGAGTGACGTTAGAGCGTAGGAGCCCACCCTTCGCATACGGCTGAACAGCTGTCTAGTCCCGACACATGGTTTACAAAGTGTCCCTAGACATCCTTTACAGGGGGCGGGTCTGGTTGGGTGATCCAATGCTCGACGATCGTCGAGCATTGGATCCGCGGATCGAGTTCGCGGATCAGCGTCGCGCAGTAGAACACCATGCAGCGTTGGCCGACCGTCACCAGCTGCACCCATTCCCCGGCCAGCGCCTTGCTGATTTTCCACGCTCGCCCTTTTACATCCAACTTCCCTTGGCTATCCACTTTCAATACCCAGGAACCCGGGGGATATTCCCAGTGCGGTGGCTGCGGATCGTATCGTCGCTGGCTGGGACGCCACAGACTTGCGGGAGTCTGCATGTGCAAGGCTTCATGAGGTCGCACATGGTTATGTTCCCAACGATAGGCATCCAGCCAAGCCTGCATCGACAGTCGCGGAAAACCTCTTCGCGTCAGTGCTCGTTGCAGGGATCCGTGGAAACGCTCGATCTTTCCCTGCGTTTGGGGATGCCGAATGCCGCTCCAGTGCAGCCGGATGCCCTGACGCATCAACCATAACGACAGCCGTGTGTACCCGGAAGGTGCTTGCTGGCTCCACCACGGTATGCCGTGGTCCATCAGCATTCCTTCCGGAACACCACAACGCTGAAAGGCTTCTTCTAGCTGCTCCCGCACCGGTCCGCCATGGGTGCTGCCGTTGGCCGCCAGCGCGATCAGGTAGCGACTGTGATCGTCCAGCACCGACAGCGGTCCCACCGGCTGCGGCCATCCTTTCGGCCCTTTGAAATCCATCTGCCACAATTCATTCGGTCGCTCCCGCTCGAACCGTTGCACGGTCGGCGAGCGCTGGTCTTCCTCTCTCACCAGATCGTGACGCAGCAGAATGCGATGAATGGTGTTGCGCGGCAGGGTCACCCCTTCCCGTGCCAATACCACTTTTAGCTTGCGCGCACCCCAATCGGGATATCGCAGCCGCGCTTGAACCACGCGCTGCTCCAAGACTGCTTGCGTTCGGCGTGGACTGTGGTGTGGCTTACGGCTCTTTTCCGCAATACCGTGGACGCCAGATGCTTCATAGCGCCCCAACCACAAATACCCTGTGGGGCGTGAAATCCCATGCTCAGCACACAGAGCACTGAACGGCTGAAGTCTCTGCGATGCCGCTACGACAAATTGTACACGTTGCTCATGAACGTCCATCGTTCTCCATGCCATCGCTGCAATACCTCCCGCGCATGCATCACATGCGCGCGAGTGTAAGGGATGTCTAGGGACAACCTGTAAAGGATGTCATGGGGCGCGAAGGATGGGGGACCCTCAAGTTCAATTGTGTTTTGAGTGACCTAAAAAACCCAAGAGCACAGTCAGGAGTGACTGTGCCACAGAGCTAAGGCGCCCGCTTCAGAAAGCGGCCGCTACAAAAGCAAAAACCCGAGAGCTAGGATTTGGGGTAGTTGGGGTCGGCTTTTACTTCCTTGATTTGGTTGGTGTGGCGCTCGCTGTGGGCGGCGATTAGGAGGATGAATTCGTAGCCGTCCCACTTGGTGCCGGCGGGGCTATCGGCGGCGTGATCGCGCAGGCCGGGTGTGGTCTTCAGGAATTCCTCGGTGACGGCGCGGCTTTCCACAAAATGCTTGATGGAGCCTTCGGGCGAGCCGAAACGGTTGGTGGGCTTGATCGCTTCGGGAGCCTGGACTTTGTTTTTGCGCGCGGGAACATTTTCGATGATGGCGGCATCAATGGCGACAACGTCGCGGCCGGGGACGGCGGGGGCTTTCATTACGCCATTGGCGATATTGTCGCGGATGAAGTCTTCGGCGGCGGCGATGTGCTCCATACATTCGGCGATGGACCAGCGATCGGGGCCGGGCTTGAAATTCCATTGGGCGGCGGAGAGGCCTTTGGTGGCGTCGAGGACGTCTTGTTTGGTGGACTTGAGATATTGCAGGGCTTTGTCTTTTTCGGCTTGGTAGAGTTCCTGGGCTTGGATGGAGAATGCGGCCAGGAGCGTGATGGCCAGGACCAGGATTGCGGAGCGAAACTTTTGCATGGCGGTGTTCCCTTCCCCTTTGGATATGCGGACAACGGGATAAAAATGTAGCAGGGATTGGAGGGAGAGGGAAGAGGGGGTGGAATGGAATTTACAAGAATTTACAAAGGGGGAAGAGGAGAAGAGTCGGAAGTATAAGGGTATAAGAGTGAAAGAGTATAAGGGTGAAAGCGATGGGCTTGGGGCGGCGGGGGAGTTTTCAGTTGTTGGTTTTCAGTTTTCAGTGGGAAGAGAAGACAGGAGGAGAGGGACGGTAACACAGAGTTCGCAGAGATCGGAACACAGAGGGCACACAGAGAACAGAAAGAGAGAAGAGGGATTCCTCTCTCCGCGGCCCGACGCGCCAAAGGACGGCGCGGAGGAAAAAATCGGGCCGCTACGCTCGGAATGACAGGTTTTCGCAGGGAGGAACAAGCAACCCAAGACCCAGGCACAGACTCCGTGCCTGGGGCAACCGGCGTGCGTAAAACGCCATTCGGGAGAATGGCGTTCCCGGGAAGCTCAAGAGGGTGTTGGTAGTGTGATACGATTCTAGGTTGGATTGTGGAGAAAAAACTTACTTGAGCAAGACAAATGATAGTTTGACGGCAATTCCCCTGGGGGGACTTGGCGAGTTTGGGATGAACATGATGGCGTTCCGGTATGGGGACGACATCGTGGTGGTGGACGCGGGAATGATGTTCCCGGAGACGGAATTGCTGGGCGTGGACCTGGTGATTCCGGACATCACTTATTTGAAGCAGAACCGGGAGCATGTGCGCGCAATCGTGTTGACGCACGGGCATGAAGACCATATCGGGGCGCTTTCGTATATTTTGCGGGACCTGAATGTGCCGGTGTATGGGACGAGGTTCACGCTGGCGCTGGCGAAGAAACGGCTGGAAGAAGCCGGGCTGATGGACGTGGTGAAGCTGTTTGAGGTGAAGCCGGGGCGGCTGATCGAGATTGGGCCGTTCGAGATTGAGTTTATCCCGGTGACGCACAGCACCGTGGATTGCGTGGCGCTGGCGATTCGCACGCCGCTGGGCGTAATCATTCACACGGGGGATTTCAAGATTGACCAGACGCCCGTGGACAATTGGCGGACGGACCTGCACGCGTTTGCGAAGTATGGAAGCGAAGGAGTGCTGGCGCTGTTCAGCGATTCGACGAACGTGGAGCGGCCGGGATTCACGCCGTCGGAGAGGACGGTGGTGCCCCGGATTGAGGAGTTGACGAGGTCGGCGCCGAAGCGCGTGGTGCTGTCGTGCTTTGCGTCTTCCATTCATCGCATCCAGCAGGTGATTGATATTGCGGAACGCGTGGGAAGGAAAGTGGCGTTCGTCGGGCGCAGCATGGTGGACAACGTGGAGATTGCGCACGATTTGGAATATTTGCGGATCCCGGACGGGATTGTGGTGAGGCCGCAGGAGATACGGAGCTTTGAGCCGCGGAAGCTGATCATCCTGGCGAGCGGATCGCAAGCGGAGCCGATGTCTTCGATGTCGCGGATTGCGGTGGACAATCACCGGTTCGTGACGATCGATGAAAACGATACGGTGATTTTGTCGGCGAGGATTATTCCGGGGAATGAGAAGGCGATCTTCCGGATGCTGGATCATATGTTCCGGCGGCGGGCGCTGGTGTACTACGACAATGCCGGGGGACCGATACACGTGTCGGGGCACGCCAGCCAGGAGGAGCAGAAGCTGATTCTGCAACTGGTGCGGCCGAAGTATTTTGTGCCAATACACGGGGAATACCGGCACCTGTTCCGGCACGCGGCCCTGGCGCACTCGCTGGGAGTGGTGAGCGGAGAGATACTGCTGCTGGAGGATGGGAAGCGGATTGAGTTTACGGAGGATGGAGTGTACCGACGAGACCCGGTGCAGGCGGGACGCGTGCTGGTGGATTCGGGGTCGCTGGAAGCGATCGAGGAAGTGGTGGTGCGCGACCGGAAACATCTGTCGGAAGAAGGAGTGGTGATACCGATTATCGCAATTGACAAGCAGACGGGGAGAATCGAGTCGGCGCCGGAGATTGTGTCGAGAGGATTGATGAGCGAGAACGACGGGGAGTTCATGGAGGGGGCGCGGGCGGTGGTGAGCAAGACAGTGGAACTGTCGAACATGGAAGAGCGGGCGGACTGGTCGGTGATCAAAGAGAAGATCCGGGTGGATTTGAAGAGGTACATCAATAAGCAGACGTCGAAGAGGCCGCTGATTTTGCCGGTGATACTGGAGATTTGATCTAAGAGCGAGGAAAGAAACTTACACAGAGTTCACAGAGGGCACGGAGAAGAGCGGAGAGAGGCAAGAAGTGTAAGAGTGAAAGAGTATAAGGGTAAAAGAGTGTAAGAGAGCGGCCGGCCTTAGAACGTAAGAGCCCACCCTGATAAACCTAGGGTGGGGCACCCTCAAGTACGTGGGAGGGGCGATGCAACCACGGACCGTCAGAGAAGAGCACCCCAAGACCCAGGTAGAAAACCTTTACCTGGGGCGCCCAAACCCGAGAGAAAAAACCACAACAAGAGAAAAAGCTGACCCAAGACCCAGGCACATACTCCGTGCCTGGGGCAACCACAATTAGGCTAGAATCTAACGCCGATGAGAAGAGGGGAGGGTGGTGTGTCTGAGAGGGAGCAATTCCCTGCCCCGGCGGGTGATGTGAAGGCGGGATCGCGGGCGGCGTTTGTATTTATATTGGTTACGGTGGCGATGGATTTTCTGGCGTTTGGGATTATTGCGCCAGTCCTGCCGGATTTGATCAAACAATTTGAGGGCGGAGACTTTGCGCGGGCTTCGACGATTACCGGATATTTCGGGTTCGCGTGGGCCACGATGCAATTTTTGTTTTCGCCGATGCTGGGAGCGTGGTCTGACCGGTTTGGGCGGCGGCCGGTCATCCTGATTTCGTGCCTGGGATTGGGGCTGGATTACATTTTCATGGCGGTGGCGCCGACGCTGCGCTGGCTGTTTGTGGGGCGGGTGATTTCGGGGATTACGACATCGAATGTGTCCACGGCGTTTGCGTATGTGGCGGATGTGAGTCCACCGGAGAAGCGCGCGAAACAGTATGGGTTGCTGGGAGCCGCGTTTGGGGTGGGATTCATAATTGGGCCGGCGGTCGGGGGATTGCTGGGACATTACAGTTTGCGGGCACCATTCTGGGCAGCGGCGGTGCTGAGTTTGCTGAATTTTCTGTACGGGGCGTTTGTGCTGCCAGAATCGTTGCCGCCGGAGAAGAGGGCGAAATCGGCGTGGCACATGGCGAATCCGCTGGGGTCGTTGACGCTGTTGCGATCGAACCGCGTGCTTTCGGGACTTTCGGTGGTGTGCGTCCTTTATTATTTGGCGCACCAGGCGCTGCCTAGCGTGTTTGTGCTGTACACGGAATATCGGTATGGGTGGGATGAACGGGCGGTGGGCATTTCACTGGGAGTTGTGGGGATATGTGTGGCGGCGGTAAGCGGCGGGTTGGTGGGGCCGTACGTACAAAGATTTGGGGAGCGAGCCAGTCTGGTTTCGGGATTATTTTGGGGGGTGGTGGGGTTTGCGGGATTCGCGGTGGCCACGCGGGGGTGGGAGTTTTTGGCGGCGGTGCCGTTCGTGGCATTGTGGGGCGTGGCGGGGCCTTCGATGCAATCGCTGATGTCGCAACTGGTGGATCCGTCTTCGCAGGGGAAATTGCAGGGGGCGATCAATTCGCTGCGGGCGTTGACGGGGATGATCGGGCCGCTATTGTTTACGCAGGTGTTTGCGAGGGCGATATCGCCGACGGCGCGGGTGCATTTGCCGGGGGCGCCGTACTATTTGGCGGGGCTGCTGCTATTGGGGAGTATGGGGTTGGCTTGGGGGGTGACTGGGGGAAAAGAGCAGGTTAAGAGTGAATAAGTGTAAGAGTAAAAGAGTATAAAAGTATAAGAGTTTAAGAGTAGGAGGCTTTAGGGTGAGCGGGGCGCGGGCAGACGAAGATTAACGCAGAGGTCACAGAGGACGCAGAGTTCGCAGAGGAAAGGCAGAGAAAGGAAAGAGACGATAAAGAGAAGAGAAAAGCCGACCACAGAGGGAACAGAGGGGCCGCAGAGTTAAGGGAGAGTTGGGAAGAGTCCTCAGGGGCTGAAGCCCTCTGTAAACGGAATAATTGATGTCGGAGATGAAGCTCCGACCCCCTAAAGACAACCCGAGAGTGAAGAGAAGAGAGCGTGCGGCGTTGGAGCGTAAGAGCCCACCCTTACAAACCGAGGGTGGGGCACCCTCAAGATTAGGGGAGGTAAAATTACCATGGAAAACCCAAGAGCACAGTCAGGAGTGACTGTGCTACAGGAAAAACCTTAAACATTTGGGATCGTGCGGACATGGGGTCCAGCAGTGCTGGACCCCTACGTGTTAGGGAAAGGCGCCCGCCTCGGAAGGCAGCCGCTACAAAGGCGGGAGAAAACCAAGGAACAGATGGGATGAATCGGAATGTTGCGTGGAGGGGCGAGTGGGTATAGGCTTGCCTTCACCCAGTTCGCTTCAGCGAGGAGGAAGACCATGGCTACAGCTATGACAGTGGTAGAACCGAATGTGAAGATATCGGCGACGAAACTATTGATTAATAACAGGTGGGTGGACGCGGCTTCGGGGAAGACGTTTCCAACGATTAATCCGTCAACGGGCGCGGTGATTGCCCAAGTGGCGGAGGCGGATGCGGCGGATGTGGACAAGGCGGTAGCGGCGGCGCGTGCGGCGTTTGACCGCGGGCCGTGGCGGAAGAAGTTGAGCGCGGCTGAGCGCGGCGTATTGATGAACAAGCTGGCGGATTTGATTGAGAAGCACGCGGATGAGCTGGCGCAATTGGAGGCGCTGGACAATGGGAAGCCGTGTCACGTGGCGCGGGCGGCGGATTTGCCGTTGACGATTGCGTGTTACCGGTACTACGCGGGATGGGCGGACAAGATTCAGGGGAAGACCATTCCGGTGCAGGGGAAATATTTCAGCTACACGAAGCACGAGCCGGTGGGCGTGGCGGGGCAGATTATACCGTGGAATTTTCCGCTGCTGATGCAGGCTTGGAAATTGGGGCCGGCACTGGCGGCGGGCTGCACCGTGGTGCTGAAACCGGCGGAGCAAACACCGCTGAGCGCATTGCGCGTGGGGGAACTGATTTTGGAGGCGGGATTCCCGGAAGGCGTGGTGAACATTTTGCCGGGATATGGACCGACGGCGGGCGGGGCGATCGCTCGACACATGGATGTGGATAAGGTGGCGTTCACGGGATCGACGGAAGTGGGCCACTTGATCATGAAAGCGGCGGCGGAGACGAATTTGAAGCGGGTGACGCTGGAGTTGGGCGGGAAGAGCCCGAACATCGTGTTCGCGGATGCGGACATGGACGAGGCGATTGAAGGGGCGCACTTCGCGCTGTTCTTTAACCAGGGGCAGTGCTGCTGCGCGGGATCGCGGCTGTTTGTGGAGGAGAAGTGCTACGACGAGTTCGTTGAGAAGAGCGTGGCGCGGGCAAAGAAGCGGACGGTGGGTAATCCGTTTGATAAAAATACAGAGCAGGGGCCGCAGGTGGACCAGGAGCAGTTCAATAAGGTGATGGGGTACATCCAGAGCGGGAAGAGCGAGAAGGCCAAATTGCTGGCGGGCGGAAACCGCGTGGGCGAGAAGGGATACTTCATCGAGCCGACGGTGTTTGCCGACGTGCAGGACAACATGAAGATCGCGCAGGAAGAGATCTTCGGGCCGGTGATGTCCATATTGAAGTTTAGGGATATCGATGAAGTGGTGACGCGGGCGAACAAGTCGCTGTATGGATTGGCGGCGGCGGTTTGGACCAAGGACATTACCAAGGCGCATGCGATTGCGGACGGCGTACGGGCAGGGACGGTGTGGGTGAACTGCTACGACGTGTTCGACGCGGCGGCGCCGTTTGGGGGATACAAGCAGTCTGGGATTGGACGGGAATTGGGTGAGTATGGGTTGGCGAATTATACGGAAGTGAAGACGGTGACGGTGAGGCTGTAGAAGAGATATCAGCGATCAGATATCAGTTATCAGGAGGCGGGGCTGGGCCTGGCACAGTGCGTGGTGTGTGCGCAATTGAAAGGTAAACAGTCCGCGGAAAGAAAAAGCTTACACAGAGGTCGCAGAGGACGCAGAGTTCGCAGAGAAGAGGGACGGTAACACCGCGGCCCGGGTCGGGGCAGGCGCCGTTCACAGAGATAGGAACACAGAGGGCACAGAGGTAAGAGAGAAGAAAGAGGAAGAATAGAGCGGAAAGTGGGCATGGCCGCTACGATACGGGGTTATGAGGCGCGGGATTTTGCGGCTATTCATAGGCTGGATCAGGCTTGTTTTGTGCCGGGGATTTCGTATAGCAAGTGGACGCTGCAACATTTCTTGGATCTGGATTCGGCGGACTGCCTGATCGCGGAAGAGGGCAAGCAACTGGCGGGGTTCATCCTGGCGGAGAGCCATCCGCCGCTCGCACACATCATTACGTTGGATATCGCCGCGGCACACCGGCGGAAGGGCGTGGGGTCGGCACTGCTGCGGGAGATGGAGGGCCATTTTGCGTTCCAAGGGGTGCGATCGGTGCTGCTGGAGACGGCGGTGGATAACGAGGTGGCGGTTGCGTTCTGGCAGCGGCATGGATTTTCGCCAGAGGCGGTGTTGAAACGGTATTATATTGGGCGCGTGGATGCGTGGGAGATGAGGAAGAGGCTGGGGAGAAGTGGCTAGAACCGGAAAGAGGAAGAGTTAAGAAGTGTAAGAGTATAAGAGTGAAAAAGTATAAGAGTGCAAGTGTGCGGAGAACGACAAAGGTAACGCAGAGGCGCAGAGTACGCAGAGGAAGAGAATAGGAACCCCAAGACCCAGGTAAAAAGCCGTTACCTGGGGCACCCGCGGAGAAGAGTAACCCAAGAGCACAGTCAGGAGTGACTGTGCCACGAAACCTACGAGGAAGGAAAATCAGAGCTCATGCCGGTATATCAGGCGGTTATTCTTGCACTTGTTCAGGCGTTGACGGAATTTTTGCCGGTGAGCAGCACGGCACATTTGACGCTGTTTCCGTGGTTGCTGCACTGGCAGGACCCGGGGCTGGCGTTTGATGTGGCGCTGCATGCAGGGACTTTGGTGGCGGTGCTGCTTTATTTTTTCAAGGATTGGCTGACGCTGGCGCTGTGCGGATTGGGGTTCAAATATCCGGCGGCGGCTCCGGCGGCAGAGGTGGCGCAGCACAGGCGGTTTTTCTGGTACATGGTGGTGGGGACGATCCCTGGCGGGATACTGGGAGCGCTGTTTGAGCATCCGATCGAGGAGCACTTTCGCACGCCCATTGTGATCAGCGCGTCGATGATTGTGATCGGACTGGTGATGTGGTGGGCGGATACGAGGTCGCGGCTGGCGCGGCCGCTTGCGGAATCGAACATGGGGGATGCGGTGACCATCGGGACGGCGCAGGCGCTGGCGCTTTGCCCAGGGGTGTCACGATCGGGAATTACGATTACTACGGGGCTGTTTCGGGGATTTACGCGGGAGGCGGCTACGCGGTTTTCGTTTTTGCTTTCGGCACCACTTATTGGTGGGGCGGTGGTTTCGCATCTGCCGAAGCTTATCAAACTGCATAAGGCGGGGGGATTGGATCTGCCGGTTTCGACGCTGTTTCTTAGCATCGCGGTGTCGGGGATTGCGGGGTACTTTGTGATTTCGTTTTTTCTTAGGTATTTGCAGACGCGGACGTTGAAACCGTTTGTTTATTACCGGCTGGTGGTGGGGGTGGCGATTCTGGTTTGGGCGGTGGTGCAGGCGGGGGCAAGATAGCGAGAACTTCTCGCCGCGATTGTTTGGCTTGGTAAAGCCCGAGGGAGCAACATCATGTGGAACTGGCGATTGCTTTGTTGTTTTTTCGGCTGTCTGCTCATTTACAGTGCCGCAGCGCAACCCCAGGCGCATATACCAATACTGGCATTGGATGGCACCGGGAACCCTGCAGCTGGCGTAGCGAAAGATGGGTTGATCGTGCGTTTTGCTGGCAAGCCGGTGGAAGTCGAGGAGATACGCCCGCTTAAGGATGAACCCTTAATATTTTCGATGATTGTGGATGAGAGCGCATCTACTCGCTTATCCGCGAAGCAGCAGACTGCAGTAGCGATTCAGTTGTTTCGGGCGCTGTCAACGGGCAGCAACCATGGCTATCTGGTCTTGTTTAATGAGAACGCAAATGCGAGCGACCATTTTCTCGATGCCGAGACCGCTGAACAAGCACTGATGAGAGCTTCTCCCAAGGGCTCGACGGCGCTGTACGACGCGATAATTGCTGCCTGTAGGCAACAACTGAACTCGACTTCGTCGCCTGGCGGTTCGCGGCGAGCAATATTCGTGTTCTCAGACGGCGGGGATAACACGAGCAGGCACTCGCTTTATCAGACCGTTGAAATAGTGCAGAGAGAAGAAATTCCCATATTCTCGACCAAGATTGGCGTGGGTACGGAGTCAGCCAGGGTACAAAAGGAGGAACTCAAAACGCTTAAGACGCTTAGCGGCGACACCGGTGGTTTGGTGATTTTACCGGATGAACATAGAGACGTGGTCGAATACTTGCAGAAGATTCTGGAAAGTCAATCAGTGCTGACATTCAAGACTGCAGAACTCAAGCCGAAGAAAGAGAATTCGCTGAAGATTGAGGCTGGGGCAAAGGATGTACACGTTTTGGCGCAAACGGAATATTTCGCGCGGTAGGGTTTGCTGAAGGCGGGAAGATGAAGAAGTAAAAGGGTGTAAGAGTGTAAGAGTGAAAGCGATGGGGATTGGGCGAGTTGAACAGGAAGAAAGAGGGACGGTAACACAGAGTTCACAGAGATAGGAACACAGAGGGCACAGAGAAGAGAAAGCCAAGAGAATATAACGCAGAGACACAGAGGACGCAGAGATAAGAGAAGAGCAACCCCAGGCCCAGGTAAGGAACCGTTACCTGGGGCACTCGCGCCGCGATCCCTCCACTACGCGACCCGACGCGCCAAACAACGGCGCGGAAGAGAAAATCGGGTCGCTCCGGTCGGGATGACAGGGGGTTATTTGATTGGGATGGATCGAAGAGGGATTCCTCGCTTCGCAGACTCCGCTCGGAATGACGGGGTTTTATAGGGATGGAAACACGGAATAAGATGAGGTTGTGGTAGGGGAAATGTTTGGTATGATTTGGGCGTTCCTCCAATTGGGGGCGCACCAGCGCCGCGCCCCCTCCGGTCGCGGAAGGACTATGGGAGTCCTCAGGGGCTAAAGCCCATTTGTTGCCAAGGCTTAATGTCGGAGCTGAAGCTCCGACCCCCTAAAGAATCCCGGTTTTCCGCGAGCAGTGACGTAGGACTCAGCCTTCCCCAAGAACCTTTAACGGCGCCCGCCTTAGAAGGCGGCCGCTACAAAGGCAAAAGCTGAGGAGAAATACGTGCGCTTCCTGACACCAACAGAAAATAAGCGGCTTAATGAGCTGATTGGATTTGTGTGCATCATGACGGCGGTCCTGATTGGACTGGCACTGATTTCGTATTCACCGCGCGATGCGGCGTTTAATGTGAGTGGGGCGGCAGCGGAAGACCACCCGGCGAAGAATTGGATTGGGCCGGTGGGGGCGTACACTTCAGACCTGCTGTTCCAAGTGTTTGGATTTGCGGCGTTTTTGCTGCCGGTGGCACTGGGAATTTTGGGGTACCGATGGTGCCGGAGCCGGGCGATTGATTCGCAGATGGCGACGGTGGCGGGTTATGTGTTGTTACTGCTGTCGCTCCCTTCCCTGCTCTCGCTGGCGCGAGTTCCGGATGTGCGGGGAGCGGTGCCGGCGGGCGGCGTGCTGGGCGTGCTGGTGTCGCACGGACTGCGGACCGGATTCAATTTTGGCGGGGCGGTGCTGGTGGCGGGTGCGCTGCTGGTGGTGTCGCTGTTTCTGACGACGCGTTTTTCGTTTAGCGGGGCTCATGCGTGGGCCAGCGGGGCGAAGGGTCCGATTGGGCGGATGGAGAAGCTGGGGATTTTGCAACGGGCACAGGCGCGTTGGCACGCGTGGCGGGATGAGCGCGAGCAGAGGCGGATGCGGCGGGAAGTGGAAGAGCGGCGGATGGCAGGGCGAAAGCCGGTGACGCCACAGATTGTGGGCAAGAGTGAGACAGCAGACGAAGTAGATGAGGTAAATGAGGCAGATGAGGTGGAGGAAACAAAGGAGACGTCGCACAAGGCGCCGATTTTGTTTTTGAATCATGAAAAGCCCTTCGCCGAGGCTCAGGGTAAACCCGATAAGACGAAGAAGGCGGACCCGAAAATTGCCAAGACGAATGCGAACTACAAATTGCCTTCGATCAATTTGCTGAAAGAGGGCGAAGGCAGCCAGAAGCTGGATGAAGATGAGTTGAAACTGCGGGCGCGGGCGATTGAGTCGAAATGCCACGAGTTTGACGTGGAAGGGCGGGTGACCCAGATCAATCCGGGGCCAGTGGTCACAACGTTTGAGTTCAAGCCGGAAGCGGGGATCAAGTACAGCCGAATTATTGGATTGACGGAAGATTTGTGCCTGGCGTTGCAGGCGGAATCGATTTTGATCGAGCGCATACCGGGAAAATCCACGATTGGGATTGAAGTGCCGAACGACAAGCGGCAGACGATTGCGCTGCGGGAGATTTTGGAGGCGACGGAGTTCACCAATTCGCCGAGCAAGTTGACTTTGGCGATGGGGCGGGATTTGCACGGAAGGATACGCGTGACGGACCTGTCGTCGATGCCGCACTTGCTGATTGCGGGATCGACGGGGACGGGCAAGAGCGTGTTCATCAATTCGCTGATGATGTCGATTTTGTACAAGGCGACGCCGGAAGAAGTGAAGCTGGTGCTGGTGGACCCAAAGCGGCTCGAATTGAGCTTGTACGCGGGGATTCCGCATTTGCTGGCGCCGGTGGTGACGGACCCTAAGATAGCGTCAAACGTATTGCGGAACGCAACGAAGGAGATGGAGAACCGGCTGAAGCTGCTGGCGCAGCGCGGTGTGCGAAACATTGACCAGTACAACCGGTCGTGCCAGAAGCAGCAGACGCTTTCGCTGTTTGACAATGTGGAGGAAGTGGAGCACAAGCCGCTTCCCTATCTAATCATCGTGATTGACGAGCTGGCGGATTTGATGATGGTGGACACAAACAATGTGGAGGAGTCCATCACACGGCTGGCGCAGATGGCGCGCGCGGTGGGGATTCATTTGATATTGGCGACGCAGCGGCCGTCGGTGGACGTGATTACGGGATTGATCAAGGCGAACTTCCCTGCCCGGATATCGTTTAGGGTGGCGAGCAAAGTGGATTCGCGAACGATTCTGGATGCGAATGGATCGGAATCGCTGCTGGGGAAGGGGGACATGCTGTATTTGCCGGCGGGGTCGGCGCGGTTGCACCGGATTCACGGGCCGCTGGTGACGGAGGATGAGATCACAGCGGTGTGTGATTTCTGGAAGCAGCAGGCGACGGCGAAGTATAACGAGCAATTGCTGGAAGCGCCGCGGGAAGATGCGGAGAAGAGTGGCATTGGTGTCGAGGAGAAGAACGGTGGCGGAGTGGAAGGAGCGGCGGAAGGCGACGATGACGCTTTGTACCAGGATGCGGTGCGGGTGTGCTGCGAGATGGGGAGAGCTTCGACTTCGACATTGCAGCGGAGATTGCGGATTGGGTATGGGCGAGCGGCTCATTTGATTGATTTGATGGAGAAGGATGGAATTGTGGGGCCGCCGGATGGGACGCGGCCAAGAGAGGTGTTGAAGGGGAGGAATTGGATGAAAGAGATGGATGAGGAGCGCGGATCGTAGGGAGATGGGTTTTGGTTGGTGTTGCGTGAGCGGTTTGTGTGGGGTTGAAGGATATCAGTGATCAGATATCAGCGATCAGGAAGCAAGAGGGGTGCGGCGCGAGTTGCGTGCTTTGAGTGATTCGACGCTGAGTTGCGGCTCGAATGAGATTTGAGGGATATCAGAGATCAGATATCAGCGAAACAAGACAGAGAAGAGGAAAAGCCTACCATAGAGGTAACAGAGGGTGCGCAGAGAGAACGGAGAATTGGGAGTGAGCGTTGCAGTGCTTTGTCGTAGACATGGGTGGATAGGTTGGAAGCGTAAAGGCGGGGTCAAGGCGCCGCACTCCAGAATTATGAATAGGAATCGGGGTATTTGCCGTGGATTCTAGGCATGAGCGAATATTACCACGGGGGGAAGAGCCATTCTTAGCGCCGGGAACTGCAGACTAGCTAGTTGGTTGCGTTTCCGCGGTCAAGCACGACAATAAGAAGAGTGGCGAGAGGACCGAGGAACAGAGAGAGCACAAACCAGAGCAGGCGGCTGCGATTCTTCGTTTGCGCGAGTCCGGCATTAATCAGAGACAATGTCCCCCAACCGACGTAATAGCCTGGGTCTTGAATCATTGACAGATACTAACACACGGCCCGAGCGATTGGGGTGCGCCATTTTCAGACGCCGGAGCCGAGAGATTTGTTACAGGCTCTAAGCAGCGGTGCGGGTCGGCTAGCGAAGCAGTACTTCGTGGACAGGGTGATTCACGAGGAGGAGCTCGTGTTGGAGAGGATCGACAAGAGGTGGCCGTGGGGATGAGCAGAGGAATATCGTACTAAGAGCGACTTGCCCATCTACCCGACTTCCAGGGAGTTAGCCTAGGGGATCCTCACACCGTCGTTCTTACCAACAGAAACAGCGTAGCATCTCGCGGTTATGGTTCAAGAGAAGTCCGTACAAAGCCGCAGTAACAGAATCAGCAAAAAGCCGATAACAACATAGCTTAAGGAGCTGCCTTCTGGAACGCTTGCGGACTCCACCGTGACTGCTGCCGGGAAATTGTTGCCGTTGCTAAACGACCCGAAGAGCAACTGGTAGCTGCCAGCGGCCGGAGTGTAGGAACTGGTGAACAGGCCCTGGCACGGGCTCTCGTCACAAGATTGAGTAGTGGATTCTTCAAACTCCGTACTGCCAAGCTGAAAGGTACCAGGGTAGCCTGCATTATAGTAGTTGGTGGTCACCTGCACTCCCGAACTTACTGGCGTAAGTATCGTTCCGGGCTCCATTTCGTCTGATGTGGACCCTGGAACTACCGGGGCTACTAGTCCCAGAATGGCTACCGTCTGAGAGTTCTGAAGCAGAACCGCAAATTCGAAATTGCCATAGTCGAAGCCCTCCGCCGTCACTTCACCCCAGGTAAGTGTCAGCCCTTGAGCGCCATCGACCGTAAAGGGTGTGGACAACAGCAGTGACCCGGTGTAGAGGCCATTCTCAGCGTAGGGCGCAGGCGTAAATCCACTAGGAGACGTACCCGACAAAGGATCAAAGCCGTAAGACGTCAATACCGAACCTGGCACGGTAGAGTAAGGAGTGTTTGATGCCGCCCACCAAAAGGAATTCTGGCTCACCCCAGGCACGGCGGGCGACAAGCCGCCGGAGCCCGTGACGGTATAACTTAAATTGTCGGCTGAAGCAACGCTTACGAATACGCACAAGAAAATCGAGAGAAAGAGGAGGCTCTTGCGCATGTTGAATACTCCTGCGGAGGCAGAGTGGAGGCCGCAACTCCCAATAAACACCAGTGTTTGATTTGCGAGCAATTAACCTGCCACTTAAATACCCTCAAATTAAAGAGATTAGCGTTTTCCGTGTGCAAGGCTTTCCCGTTTATCGCAGGTGACTAGGCTCTAATAGCGGCGGCTAGCGAAGCAGCAGTTCGTGGACAGGGTGATTCACGAGGAGGAGTTCGTGTTGGAGAGGATCGACAAGAGGCGGCCTGAAGAGGCTGGGCGCTTGGGCAGGTAGCGGGGAGTATGAAAGGCGAAAATCGAAATCCGAAAAACGAAAGTAAAGTAAGAACGCAGTGGTGGTGCCTCGATCCCTCCGCTCCGCAACGGCAAAAGGCGCCGTTGCTACGGTCGGGATGACAGTATCGAGAACGGCCTAACACGCCAGAGGGCGTTAGACGAATAACCCATACTCGAAAATCAGGAATGGGAGTCGAGGTATTTGCCGAGGAGAGTGGCGGCGTGTTCGCAGAGTATGCGATCGTCGGGGCCGAAGGCGGCGAGGAAGTGGGAGTCGATATCGAGTTCACCGGCGACTTTGCCGTGGTGGAAGACGGGGACTACGATTTCGGACTTGGTTTCGAGGGAGCAGGCCAGGTAGCGGGGATCATTGTTGACGTCGTCAACGACGACGGTCTTGCCGGTGCTGGCCGCGGCGCCGCAGATGCCTTGATTGAGAGGGATGCGGGTGTGGGGAGTCATGGTGCCCTTGAAAGGACCGAGAAGAAGCGTGGTGTGATCGGGGTCTTTTCCCAGCATGTAGAAGCCGACCCAATTGTATTTGGTGAGCTTGCCGTGAAGGAGGTTGACAATGTCCTTCATCAGGGCGTCGGCGGAAGGTGCGGTGACGGTAAAAGCGTCGAGTTCGGGAATGAGGTCGGAAGGTTTCGGGTGAGTGGTGGTCATGGAGAGTAGTCGAACATAAGTGGCGGGGTGGAGCAAAGAGGAATGGTAAGAGAAGTTGCGGGAAAGTAAAGGAAAGAGGGATTTGGATGGGCGGAGGGAGGAATTTTTCGCGAGGATGGCGGGGAGGCGAATTGACACAGTTGGAGGGCGTCTCTAAAATGGAATGCAAGCGTGCCGGGGTAGCTCACTGGTAGAGCGCCGCCCTGAAAAGGCGGGCGTAGCCAGTTCGATTCTGGCCCCCGGCACCACCCGTTCGCGCCATCGCTTCGTCCCCAAAGAAATCTACTTTCCCATGAGCGAGATACACGGGTTGTCCTTCATGAATCGTGGGTTCGAGCATGAACGTCCCGAAGTGTTCGGCCAGCACAGCCCGCGCAAGGTCAATACTCTCCGGGTGCGAAATCAGGTCACGAATCTTGGCCAACCGGGTGATCGCAAATTCACGCAAGACTTCTAGCGTGGCTTGGAAAGAGTCAGGCCCTGGTTCAATTAGTTTATTTGTAATTTCACGCACTTCGGCTTCTCGCTCCGCAATTGCCTTCATGAGAGTCTGAGACTGCTGTCCCTCAGCGATTGCATTCGCAAGCCGCGTGAGTTCGGCTTCCAATTGCAGCTTCCTCTCACGCATTCTCGAAAGGTCGGCATTGAGCCTTTCGTGCCCCTTCTTGAGTGCTTCCTGCATACGGGCAACGGCATAGTCAATCACTTCAATACGCAGAACATTGTCCGCCAGTCCCTTTAGAAGACTCCCTTCCAGTTCGTCTCTGCGAACCAACAGTGCATTCTCACATACGGAATTGCCACGTTGATGATGCACGGAACAGCCATAGCGATCTGATCCATGTCGTCCGCGCCCAGAGACCAGAGCGATGCTCCCCCCGCAGACAGAGCACTTCAGCAGTCCCGAGAAGAGATAACGCTTGGGACCAACCGTCAAGCCACTTCCTTCCCTGCCGAACGCGGTCTTAACGCTCTTAAGGCGATTACGGACGGCGGCTGCGAGTTCGTCCGAAACGATCCGCAAATGAGGTGCTTCGCTCGTCAGCCATTCGGTCTCAGGGCGCGGCCTGAACACTCGCTTACCAGTTCCTGGCACGCGGACCTTGCGACGCGTATTCCAGATCGTCTTGCCGGTATAGCGAGGGTTCAACAAAATGTGTCGCACTGAAGAGACACACCAAGAGCGACCTAGTCTGCCCTTCTGCGGTTGAGGCGAGAGCACTCCCTCCGTGTTCAACGTATGCGCGATCCGCTTCATCGAATAAGCAGACTCGGCGTAGAGGCGATAAATACGGTTGATGATCTCCGCCTCCCCAGAATTTATTTCGAGTCGCGCGCTGCCATCCTCGGCTCTGTGAGACGAATAGCCAAAGCGCCGCCCTCCCGTGTGCAATCCTCGCAATGCCAATCCTTGCATTCCCCTATGAGTTTTCTGGGCCAGTTCGCGCCAGTAGACCGCGTCGATAAGCCCATGCACGCCGATAAGTAGTTCGGCCTGGGAGCTGTCGGAGTCCACGCCTTGTGAGACAGCAACCAGGCGAACGCCGGCAAACGTCAGCTTTTCGTAAAGATTCAACGCATCGGCGAGTTTTCTCGTTAAGCGGGAGGTGTCGTCGATGAGAATGCAATCGAACGCGCGGTCAAGAGCTGAGGCCGCTGCTAATAGCCTCTGTAGTCCTTCTCTCGCCATGCTCGTCGCAGCAATCGCTTCGTCCGAGTAAATATGCTCTTCCAGGACGCGCCATCCCTGACGGCTGGCATAATCACGACATTTCCTAATCTGGTCTGCAATGCTGGTGGGGCTCTGGCGGTCGGAAGAAAATCTTGCATAGATTGCGCAGCGCTGTTCGTTCACTCAAATTCTCCCTTTGGAGTTTCTTCGAGTGAGTGTGCTCTCACGTCCTCGGAAGAGTCAACAACACTTTTCGTAAATTCTCTCAGCAAGGCTGGAATTATGACGCGGTCTAGGAAATCCTTGAGCCAAGGCTCAAGCGAAGGTTCGATTTCCAATTGTGGATCGGCCTTCATAGAAACACTCTTCCGGAAGCAGGGGGCGCGGGGACGGAGGGCGGTCATGCTCATGGGGCTTGGTTGTCTTCCTCTCCCCCGTGGGAACCTAGAAACGGCACATACTTGAATTCATGGAGTCCTTAGCTATGAATCGCGACTACCCGAAAAGACGCTTGTTCCCGGTGCTGCTCAATGTAGCTGAGGCCGCCATTACAGGCTGGTCCGTACTGCCTACTGGCATCGGAGCGCGCTCGCTCTCCGCCTGCTGAGCATTCCGCTCTTGCACTTCGAGCCATTCCTTGAACTCTGCATCCTTGTTGAACACGAGCCTGAGGGCCTCGGAGACAACATACGCTCCGGGCGTTTCGAGGAATTCTGCGTACTTGTCCAACTTGTACTTGAGATCCTCGTCGATCCGAACTTGCAGAGTCGCATTCTTGGGTTGTTTTGGTGGTGCTTTCAGAACTGGCATCTGATCTTTCTCCTTCTTGCATGCGCGCATTATTAAAGTGCGCATGCGAACTTGGTTGACTCCGTCGTTGACTGCTTTCCGAACGCGCCGGTGCGAACAACATGGGCGGGAGCGACCCAGAGCAAAATTTTGGGCGGCTCCGCCCGAAATTTTTGGGGTCGCTCCCGCCCATTTCCGACATTTTTCGCCTGCTACTTTTGCTTCGTTCTCGGAACGCATCTTCTTTGCAACGTGCTCCTTGAGGAGTTCCGAAGGTGAAGAAGTTGCAATGATGGAAGTGCAGAATAAAATTCTTACCTTCTTCACTTCGATCTCCGATAGTGGTGGGGCTGCATAACTTCCGGTCTCATCTCTCTTCCTCGGGACAGGGGCGAACACACTGTCACGCAACAAGCGTGATGGGCTGGAGCGACCCAACAGGCTTCGCATATGGTGCGGCAAGAGTGGGGTCGCTCCAGCCCAGTCCGGTGTTGTCCCCGTGTCCAAATGTTATTCATAACCTCTCTGGCTGATGTGGTTTCGCATGCCTTCAAGGTGAACGGGTGAGTGAACGCAGGGGCGAACCGTGTGTCCAGCGCGCCGTTCACCATGCATGCCTCCAGGCGTGTAGTGAAGATTGCTGAAGGTCCGGACGGTCTCGGTAAACTCCTCGTGCCTTCTGAGAATTGGTGAGGCGGGAGCGACCCCACGGAAACCGTGACGCACCGTGCGGCAAAGGGTGGGGTCGCTCCCGCCTCATCTACGTCTTCCGCCGCTTGCAATTCGATCTTCTCTGCGACGTGTAGTGCATTGAGTTCTCGAATAGCTAGCTTCTGAGTCCGGGTGAAGTGAATAGTGAAACACCCGATGAAGTTGGGGGGTGAAGGGCTCTTCACCCTTGTCCAATCGAACCAACGACTCCTACCGCTGTCTTTCGACCCAGAATGACAGGAGGAATGGGAATCTTCCGGTTTCGCTGATCGTTTGTAGCTCTCTCGCCGTCTAGCTACCCAGGGCAAGCAGATTGCGTTCGGATCGCCTGCGCCTGTCTTATACGGCATTAGGAGGGCCGGAAGCGGAGCTGCTCCACTGAGACCTTGGGCTGAGGCAGTCAGGCCCCGCTCCGACCGGTGGGAACGGACTGACGACGTTGTGGCGGGAAACTGAGGTTGTGGCACTGGATTACTTCCCTAAAGGCGGTAAGGAGCAATTTCTCCCCATACTTACCTAATCAGCAAAAGAAAAGAAAAATGTGTCGCTCAAGATTGAAAATAGTTCAAAATTCCCGAAAATCGCCCAACTCGTCTCGATTTGCGATGCTTTCCGTGACTAGAGCATGGACCAAGCGGGAGAATAGAGACCCACAGTGGGGGGTGGCTCCGAGAGCGCGTAACCGGAGCGGATCGCAAAGGAGAGAGCAAGCCTCGCCGCCCAGAGTGGTAGCTAGGACTACTGGACTGCGCTCCGGATTGGTTCTTCGGCCCTGCGGCCGGAAACATTTGTCTAGCCGGCCCAACAGGAAATAGTGTTTCTAGGCTTTTGCAGCGGTGCGTTTAATAGCTGCGAGAATGGCCTCTCAGATCGCCAGCGTAAATTGGCGGGCCAGCCGAAGATTCGTCGCTTGGCTGCCGTTCGGCGTCACTACCCGAGCAGCCTTTCAATATCACAACAGCCCCGACATGCTGTCCTCGGCGCAAGATAGGCCATAGTCCGCTCCTACTGTAAAGCCCGCTGGGCAGCTCCGCTCGGTATACCCCAAGCGCTGCGCGGAATACTTCTCCGATGAGCCTCTGCCAAACTGGGATGGCGTCTTCACCCTGACCCACAAGTAGGCCCTCGCCACGTACCGCAAATCTCGGTTACACTTTTTCTACTTGACTTCTGTTTAATCTTGCTGTATCCAGCATGGTAACAGGTTGCAATTCACACTACGGAGGGTCTCGAAAATGTCCCAGAAGCCCTGTCCCCCGCCGACTCTTCGCGTAATCACGCTTCTGCTGGCGGGCACGTTCTGTTCCCTCGCTTCCCATGCCCAGCAGCCCAAAGTGCTTGCCCCGCACAAGCATGTGGCGCCGAAACTCGCTCGTTCAAAAGACTGGTCGCCAGCGATGAAATCCCAGTCATCTGTTGGCGGGGTGTGGATCACGGGTCAGTACTGGAAATCTCAGCTTTACCTCAAGAACATCTTGAAGACCGATCCCCTAACAGTTACTCCGGTGCTCTATCTAAGCAACGGGAACCCTATCCCGCTTGCGCCAGTGCATTTGGAGCCCTCCGGGACAGCCGTGGTCGATATTAATCAGGGGCTTGCGGACAGTGGCATCGCCTCTTATGCAAGCCTTTCGGGCTACGTCGAGGTCCAGTACACGTGGCCATGGGACGTGGTTTGTGCCACGATTCGCGATGTGGATCAAGTGCACAGCCTGATCTTTAGTTACGGGCTTCGACCTACTCCTGCGCCCCCCGCTCAAAACGGCGCGGCCTCACAGCAACCGACTCAGTCCCTGGGAGGAATGTGGTGGAAGCAGGAGAGCGGCGTCACCGGTTTCCTGGCCCTCTCGAACATCACCGGCACGGCGATTGACGCCACAGTCGAGGTCTTGGACGACCGGAACAATTCCTTGGGCAAACATGCGGTGACCGTCTCACCCCACGGCACTAAAACGATCAATCTCAACGAGCTTCTTTCTGCCCCGGGCCCCGCAGGAGGTGTTTCGCTCTCCTACGTCGGCTCTCCAGACGCCCTGTTGGCAAATGGGGGCCTCCAGGACGAAGCGACTGGGTATTCCGCCCATTTGCCGATTGGTCCTCTTCCCGCTGAGGCAGCAAATGTGACGGACATCAGCTTCGCAGAAGTGGGACTCATGAGCGGTCAGGCGGACCCGATGATGAATTTCCCCGCCGGAACTGTGTTCACCCCTTACTCGGT
The DNA here is from genome assembly GCA_963702915.1 of Candidatus Acidiferrales bacterium. Lineage (GTDB taxonomy): Bacteria > Acidobacteriota > Terriglobia > Acidiferrales > UBA7541 > Acidiferrum. The sequence continues at coordinate 753,849 of OY969770.1, read as the reverse complement.
GCTGCGTAACATTGCGAATCAGCCCGTGTCCGTGACGCCAACTCTCTGGTGGATGCAAGGCGGGTCCCCAAAATCCGCGCAACTTCCTCAGTTCGCAGTCCCTCCCCATCGCACTCAAATCATGGATCTGCCTGCGATGCTTTCCGAAGCTGGGTTGAAAAACTTCAACGGAAGTGTGAATCTCATCCTGGAAACCAAGGGGCCATTAGGCGGTTTGGCTGTGGCCAGCGGCAGCGTGGACCAGAAGAACACCTACGTATTCGAGGTTATCGCGCGAAGCGTCGCCGAGAGTGTGTCGAAATCCCTGGGCTATTGGAGCACGGGGAACGGAGATGACACCATGGTCACGCTCTGGAACGCCGCCGACGAGGCGGAACAGCTTGTGTTCAACTTATACTTCGCGGGCGGCGAGTACCATTATCCGATCCCGTTGGGTCCCCGAGAGACTCGCATGTTCAACGTTTCGGAGATCGTTCATGCTCAGGTTTCCGACGACCAGGGAAAGACCATTCCTCCTTCGATTCACGAGGGCAGCGCGGAAATCTCGGGTTCGCGCGGGGAAAACGAGGCGATTCTCGTGGCCCTCGACGCCGGTACGTACAACGTTCAAAAGGCAACATGCGGGAACCAGTGTGTGACCTGCAACGGCTTCTATCAGGGCTTCCTCGAGCCCAATCCTTACGCAGTCCCCACCCAAGGGACGTCTCAGCAAGTATTCAAAATCCAATACAATACAGGGACTCAGTACGATGAAACCGCTTACAGCAATTGGAGCACTTCGAACACGAACGTAGCCATTGTGAACAATACAACGAATAAGGGATTGCTGACTGGAGTGGGCGCGGGCACAGCCAACGACTTGTCGGTCAGCACCGAATATACCCCTATGTACATATTGGTGTGTACACAGCCTCCCCTTCCTACCTGTCCGCTAGGCTATACCTATCCTGGCGCTTCCGGCGGCGGAACCGTACAACCGGTTATTACGAGCATCAGTCCGACTTTTCTCAACGCGGGCGATACCAAGAAAAGTCTTACGATAAACGGCTCGGGGTTTGGGTCCTCTCCGACAGTGAACCTTCCCTCCGGGGTTACCCTCGATTCCACAAATCAAACAACTGCAACTAACACTCAGATTCAGCTTTCCGCAGTCGATGTAGCAGCTAGCACGTATATCGGAGCGAACAGCATCACCGTGACGGCAAACGGGCTGACAAGCGCTCCGTCGCCGTTCACGATTGACGGTCCTGATCACATGCTAGTTCAAGGTGATGTGCTTGGAAAGTGCACTGGCTGCACGACCGCGGTCAGACGCCAGGTAACCCTACAAGTCATAAAATTCAGCGGATCAGCTGTTTCCGTCATCCCCATCGGGGAGGTTGCTTCGGCGTCCGGCTGGAATTGCGGGGGGAGTTTTCCAGGCGTGACTACCACGCCCTGCACAGTGGGCTTGCAAACGAACACGAATGGAATGTTCTTCGATGCTTGGTCGATTGCTAGCGACAGTTATGCGCCTGTGGGGTGTGGATTCAATTTCACAACTCACTGGCAATGGTGTACCGCGCCAAAGACTGTAGGAACCTTGGCAGGCTACACACACACTAACGCCATCAACATGAATGGTGTGGTCAATCCTCCCAACCAGTTTACGGCCGGAACTCCAGTCTATCCTTAAGAGGGGGGCCCATGCGGAATTGGCTTGTGACGTTTTTGATGTCGTTCTTGACTTGCCTTGTGCTCGGCGTGGCCGCCGTGGCTCAAGACAGCGGCGCGATTAGCGGAACGGTCGTCGACGAAGATCGAGCCCCTTTGGTTAAGGCCGAAGTGAATGCTGACGCCGTAGATAATCGCCCGACCGGCTCGCTCGTGCGCTATGTGGAAACCGATTCTAACGGTCACTTTCTGATCGACCGCCTACCTTGGGGCAAGTACAGAGTCTTCGCGAGGAAGGAGGATGCAGGCTACCCTGACCTGCAATGGTCGTTTTATAGCAACGATATGTTTCCAATCGTAGCAGTTATGTCCAGGACTCCCGTGGCAGAAATTCGAATCCAACTCGGCCCAAAAGCTGGAATCCTCATAGGTTCCGTAACGGACGCCATCACGGGGGCTCCGGTCAATGCAGGAATCAAGCTCAGCCGCGCTGGGGATCTGAAGAAAGGGATTTCTACCTCATTGCCATCGGATTATCGCGTACTTTTGCCGCCGTCCACTGACGTTCTCTTGGAAGCATCTGCACGCGGTTATCAGACGTGGTATTACGGCGGTCCCTCCGACCCCTCCAAAAGACCACCGTTGCGCCTAGAATCGGGATCGCAGATGCATTTAGATATACCAATGGTACGGGCGCACGATAGTGACCTACGTCCCTCAAAGTTCTTGGTTCCTGAAGGGTATATAGGTTGGCTGCGGCTGGAGTACAACGTCAAAGATGCGCCGTCGGTCCCTTTTGAAAATGAAGTGAAGGTGTTTAAGTTTACGAAAGCGGGACTCCTAAATACCTCCTCTGGCGGTCCGGACGAGGGGGCAGAGGATGAATACTTCTACTATGCTGAGGACGGCTCGGTGCATGAAATTTCGACGGAATACCGAAGCGGCAAGGGAGTGATTTGGGGGAAATATCAGGGCTCCAGGGGCGGAGTGATGAGTGTGTTTGGTTTTTTCGTCGGGAGCGAAGAGCAATACAGAAAGCATCAGTCGCTGGCGGGTCATCCAGGGCCGATCTCTCCGCCATAGTCTCCATATTATGATCATGTGGCCTCAGCGTTTGACCGTATTAATTCGATCGAGAGTTCCTTTCGACAGACCTAGCGTCGTAGGAGTTCTGCTTGCTATTGTTTGTCTGTCACTCGCATCACGCGCAGCGGGCGGCGGTTCTTCCGAGCGGCTCGGTCTTGTGAATCATTGGGACAGCGCGGCACTGCAAGGCGTGAGTGACACAAAGATGGGGGCGCCGATGGCGGCGCGGGCGCTGGCGATCGTATATACCTGCATGTACGACGCATGGGCGGCGTACGACGAACGCGCCGTGGGGACGCAGTTGCGTGGAGCGTTGCGGCGGCCAGCCCGTGAGCGAACGGAAGAAAACAAGCAACGCGCCATCAGCTATGCCGCCTACCGCGCCCTTTCCGATGTCCTTCCAGCGGACACGGAATCCGTCTACAAGCCGCTGATGAAGCAACTCGGCTACGAACCCGCCGACACTTCAACCGACATCGAGACGCCCACCGGCATCGGCAACGTAGCCTGCGCCGCCGTGCTGGAGTTCCGCCACCACGACAAATCCAATCAGCTCGGCGACCTGGCGCAAGGCGCCTACTCCGACTGGAGCGGCTACGCGCCGGTAAACGCCCCCGGCACGATTCCCGCGCGGTCCGCCGTGCGCGATCGCGACCACTGGCAACCGCTCACGTACACGGATTCCACCGGCAGCCTGGTGCTGCAGAAATTTGCAGGCGCGCAGTGGTGCTTCGTCATACCCTTTTCCCTGACCAAGGGAGAGGAGCTTCGCCCCACCGTCGAGCCCGGCCCATTCAAATTCGGTTCGCCGGAATACCTCCAACAAGCTGAGGAACTCATCGCCCTAAGTGCCGGACTGACCGACCGCCAGAAAATGATTGCGGAGTATTGGTCCGATGGACCCTACACCGAGCAGCCTCCTGGCCACTGGCTCATATTCGCGCAATTCGTTTCCGCGCGCGATCATCACTCGCTTGACGACGACGTGAAACTCTTTTTCGCGCTCAGCAACGCCATGCTCGACGCCAGCATCGCCGCCTGGGACGCCAAGCGCACCTACGATTCCGTGCGCCCCGTCACGGCCATCTCGCTGCTCTTCAAGGGTAAAAAGATTCGCGCGTGGGGCGGACCCGGCAAGGGCACCGTCGAGATGGACGGCTCGCAGTGGCTTCCTTACCAGCAGGCCACCTTTCCCACGCCTCCGTTCCCGGACTATGTCTCCGGCCACAGCACCTACAGCGCTGCCGCAGCGCACATTCTTGCCCTCTGGACGGGCAGTGACCATTTCGGCCACTTGGTTACGTTGCCTCCAGGCAGCTCCAAGATCGAGCCCGGCCTGACCCCAGCTCACGCTGTCATCTTGAAATGGGAAACCTTCACTGAAGCCGCGGATGAAGCGGGCATTTCCCGACGCTATGGCGGAATCCACTTCGCCCGCGCTGACCTTGCCGGCCGTAAACTCGGCCGCCTGGTCGCCGAGCGCGCCTGGATTAAGGCACAATCGTACTTTGACGGTACTGATACCTCTCGCCCGCCCAATTTCGAGATCGGCGCGTCTCGATAAGTCCGCAAACGGCCTCACGTGCTCTTCCAAAGATCGCGGAACCATGGGGTTGACTGGAAAATCGTGCGCTGGAAGGAGGCGGCGTGAATGTCACGGCCTACAACGCCGCTCACAGCTGTCACAGTAACGGTCGTTGTGCATATTCAACCAGTTAAGCCGCCACCGGTAAGCAGAATTCGAAGGAACGAACGGTGTGATCCGGGCCCCCGGCACCAACGATACTGCCACGCCCTACAAAATTCCACGTCCCTGAAGCTAGGTAGTGTTCCCCGGTTGGGATAAGTGTGATCCTTTCGATGTGCTTTCTCATGGAAGGAGTTGCGCCGGGTTGTCTGGGGCGGAACGAGCTCAAGCCAGGGACTTATCGATGGGGGAGGCGTTACTCACGAGCAGATTGACGGAGGCTGAGAAGACAGAACGCAGTTCAGCCTGATCCTCTACAGGGATCGCCTTTGAAATCAGGAGCATCGCCGTCCCATGTATCTGGGCCCACAAGCCGAGTGCCAGGCTCGACTGGTCCTGGGGAGATCCACCTAGCCATTCGGCAAATCTTGTTTTCAAATACTCAAAGTTGGGTCTCGGTTCCTGGAACCTGGGAAACCATTCAATGAAGACAAGCCGGTATTCCTGGGGATGGGTCAGAGCAAACTCAAGTATGCGTTCGCAGGCCTCTTGAGGAGAAGTGCACGGCAGGAGCGCTTGATATAGATCCTGCTGAAACCGCTTCATGAGGGCATGCAAGATGGCCTTTCTGTTTCGGAAGCGACGGTAGACCGCCGGGGTATTGCTATGCGCCAACGTTGCCAGGGCGCGCATGGAGAGAGCTTTCTCGCCCCCTTTCATGAACAGTTTCCGGGCCGCTTGCAGAATGCGGCCTTTCAAGAGAGGATCGGGTTGTCTAGGCATGCCACCCTCGCGTGTGACGGGACATCACAATATCGTTGACATCGTACACATAACAGTGTATACATAACTAGTGTAACTGATTTTGCGCAGTTTGCAAATCTGATTTAGGAGTCATGGATGAGTTCTTTGTCTGTTTCGTGGGACCTCGCCCGGCCGGTTCGAGAGAGGGACAAACCAGAGGTGAAATCTGGAGCAGTTCGGAGCCAAGGGCGGGAGAGATATCCCGTAGTGAACGAGACTAATTCCAAGGAGAAGAAGATCCGCGTTCTGGTGGCGGACGATCATGCCCTGATGCGGATTGGGGTAGTCACGATTGTCAATCAGGAGCTGGACATGGTTGTTGTCGGCGAAGCAACCAACGGCGAAACGGCAATCACACTCTATGACTTGCACAAACCGGACGTGACGCTGATGGATCTTCGCATGCCGGGTGTGAATGGTTTGGAGGCCAGTCGCAGGATCAAGGCGGCTGACCCAAACGCAAATTTGATCATCTTGACTATCTACGACACCGGCGAAGATATCGATCTGTGTCTCAAAGCGGGTGCAAGAGGCTACTTGCTGAAGGACGTTCTTGCCGAGGACCTTGTGCAATGCATTAGGGACGTCAAGAACGGCAAGACCCGAGTGGCTCCCACGGTCGCCGCGAAGCTTGCGGAGAGACTGACACAGACGCAGTTGACGCCACGAGAACTCGACGTGCTACGGCTTGTGGCTGATGGCAAGGCGAACAAGGAAATTGCGAAGGACTTGGAAATCACTGACGGCACAGTCAAAATCCATCTGACGAATCTGTTTAAAAAGTTGAGCGTGACGAGCCGTACGGAAGCAATTGCCGCTGCCATCAGGCGGGGCCTGGTCAGAATATGAAAATGCCTCAGCTTTGGAGCTGAGCGGCTCTGTTGACATCCTTGGAGATGAGACGTCCAGACGCGAAAAGCAGATCCCTCACCCCGCCAAAACCGCGGGGATTCGGGATGACAGTGGTGGGGTGGCGCGGGGATTCGGGATGACATCCGTGCGGGAAGGGGCCCCGGAAACAGGATATCAACAAAGCTAAGTCATCTCATAATTACTTCTAGCGACGAGCGAGTGTACCTCAGGGGTTAAAACCCCAGAGTGTCCGGAGCTTTTCGGCACGGCTGAAGCCGTGCCCTCGCGGAAGCCATTTGTAAGATGGCTTCTAGTTTCTATCGCCCTAGAGAATGCCAAGCGCCTATTTTAGGATAATTCAATTCCCTTCTTAAACCTGCAAGATTTGCGAGTGCCAGTCGCAGATGCATCAAGGGCAATTTGTCTGTGGCATGGGTTCGCAGAAGCAGTCGCTCAAACGGATTTATAGCGGGAGATTCGTTCTCTCTATGGAGCTGGCTTTGAGAATGTGACGCCGATTTCTTGAGACGGTGAGACGGCAAAAATTATCGAGCACATTCCAGCTAACCAGCAGCTATTACTTTAATCATAGAGTCACCGTCACCTTCTTCAAATCGCAAGTTCTCACTCGCGGCATGAAACACCAAAGAGTTACGCCATGCACATGTGTCACGTAGCTTTTGTTCAGTCTGCTAAAGCCATCATTCGAATCTGTTTCTTTGCTGCGTGGCAAAACCGAAAGTGCTGCAAGGGCTTCGGGGCGCTCTTCTCGGTGAATGTATGCAAAAGCTGATCTGTTGCGTTTTGGAACTGCCATTGCTTCTTTCTGATGGCACTGCGTACGCGACCGCTCCCGCACGGCCAAGTCTCAGATAAGGGGCTTTCAAAAAATGCCACTGAAGGTACTGATTGTCGACGACTCGAATACCACGCTGCTGATGGAGGAGATGATTCTGAAGAAATACACAAAATTCGATGTGGTGCTAGCGCGTGATGGCCAGGAAGCAGTGCGAAAGGCCCTCGCCGAACAGCCCTACCTGATTTTGATGGACGTGGTCATGCCGAAGATGAACGGATTCGAGGCATGCCGGGAAATGCGCCGCCAGGAGAAATTGCGAAACGTTCCCATCATCCTGGTAACCAGCCGCGGGGAACCTGACTTCGTTGAATCGGGATTCGAATGCGGCTGCAACGACTATCTGACCAAGCCGATTAACTGCAACGAACTGATTCAGCTGGTGAACGGCTATCTAGCTGTCGAGAAGGAACAATAGATGGCCGCGAATAGCACAGGGAACCCCGGGTTATCCGGAAAGATCGAAGTGAGACCCGTTGCGAGCCTCGCGGATCAGATCGAAGCGCGTTCGGGCGATTACCTGCAGCACTGCTTAAAAACGATTCCCTCGGCGGAGCGCCATTCGATCTGGAGCAGGTTATATGCGGCCAGCCAAAGCCTGAGCCAAGCGGTGAGGGAGAACAGGGTAGCCGAAATCGTGCTGGAGATCGGCTCGAACCTTCTGGGTTGTGAAGAAATCGCGATATTGGAATTGCACGCGGACAACGGGCCAATCTCTTTTCTTTCGAGCGTGGGAGTCACGGCGACGGACCGGCATGCGGTCCATACACATGCGGAACGGCTCTCAGCGGAAATCGACCGGGGCCAGGTGCGCATTGTTGACAAGCGGGTTCCCGCAGACGAATTCCTGGCGGATCTGGGAATAACCGCGCTGGTTCCGCTGTCACAAGGCCATAACACGAAAGGCGCGATTGTATTTTTCAACCTCCTGCCCCAGCGGAAAGGTCTCGATTCCGGGGACCGCGAACTGCTGGGTTTGCTTTCGGTTTACGTGGGACCAAGTCTTTTCGGTGTGTAGGAATTCCCTGGGAGAAAACGCGGATGAACCGATGCGAGGATGCAGTGGGGACATTCATGGCGACGGAATACCAGCGGGGCTCCGCGGTTGCCGTGAAGGCGGCGCCGGAGTTACAGCAAATTTATCTTCACCCGGGCGGCTTATACGCCTCGCCCGAAGCGGCGCATCTTTCCATCATCGTGGGTTCGTGCGTGGCGGTTTGCATTTTCAACCCGCGTCTTTCGATGGGAGGAGCAACGCACTACCTGCTGCCCACTCTCGAAGTGCAAGGGAATCCTTCGCCCCGGTACGGGGACGTTGCCATCACGCAACTCTTGCAAGGCTTAGAGCAGGCCGGCAGCAAGAAAAAGGACCTAGAAGCGCAAGTTTACGGCGGTGCCTGCGTGCTGCACGCTTTTCGGGGCGGGTCGAGCGAACTGATCGGCCACAAGAACGTTCACCTGGCGCTAGAAGTACTTTCCCGAGAAAAGATTCGCATCGTCCGGCAGGAGACGGGTGGAGAGAAAGGCCGGAAGATCACCATGCGGACCGATACCGGCGCAACGTCTTTCAAGTTGATAGGGAGCTGAGATGGAAATCTCACGCGACATCCTCCTGAAGAGCTTTCTCGCCGAATCCGGCGAAGGCCTCGCGCAAATGGAGGAGGCCATCCTGGCATTGGAGACCCATCCGGAAGACGGCGAACTGGTGCAGACCATTTTCCGGGTGGTTCATACCATCAAGGGAAATGCGGGCATTCTGGATTTGCCGAAATTCCAGAGCTTCGCGCACGCACTCGAAAACCTCCTGGACGAGATACGCGACCAAAATCTGACCGTCACCTCGAAAGTTGCAGATTTGCTGCTTTCGTCCCTCGATGTACTCCGGGAGATGACTGCGGGTGCCAGAGAGGACCGGGACGAGATGAGCCCCCGTGCGGAGGCTATATTAGGAAAAATTTCCAAATGCCTGGCGGAAAATTCCAACAACGTCAATGTAGCTAGTCCATCCGGCAACGCCCCGGCAGCGATTCCCGCGGCCCCCACAAGCACCGGTTCCAGCGATTCGCAGCGGACCGTGCGCGTCGAAGTCGCCAAGCTAGATCGTTTGCTGGATCTCACTGGCGAAATTGCCATCGCGCGCGGGCGAATTGCCGGCTTGTTGGAAAAACCGGAACAAACCGATTTCGATGAATTGCGCGAAACTTCCCGCCTCGCGGACACACTGTACACCGAGCTTCAGGAAACCGTGCTGAAAGCCCGGCTGGTGTCCCTGGGGCCCCTTTTTCGACAGTACATCCGCACGGTGCGGGACGTGGCCAAGGCGCACGGCAAACTGGCGCGGCTGCAAATCGACGGCGAAGAGGTGGAAGTGGATACCTCGGTGATCGAGCACCTCAGGGACCCGCTTCTGCACATGATCCGCAACGCCATCGACCATGGCATCGAATCTCCGGCGCAACGCAAGAAGAAGGGCAAACCACCTTCGGGTCTTGTGACAATGCGGGCGGTCCATAAGGGTGCCACCATTTTGATTGAAGTTTCCGACGACGGCGCGGGATTGGATCGCGAACGGATCAGCGACTGTGCACGCAAAAAAGAACTGGCGATCGAACCCGAGAAAATGACGGATCACGAACTATTTCAACTGATCTTCGAGCCGGGTTTTTCCACCGCCGCGAAAGTCAGCGACATGTCGGGCCGCGGCGTGGGCATGGATGTGGTCCGGCGAAACGTGCAGGCGCTGCGCGGCAGCGTGCATATCAGCAGCGAACCAGGCAAGGGTTCCACCGTGCATATCAGCTTGCCCCTCACGCTGGCCATCATTGAAGGGTTTGAGGTAGGGGTGGGCTCGGAAACCTACGTCATCCCGCTGGATCAGGTGCTGGAGTGCGTGGAGCTACCCAGCGATTACCAAAAGTCGGAATACGGGAACGGGATCATGGAACTGCGCGGCGAGCCGGTGCCATTTTTGCAGTTGCGCGACCACTTTGGATTGCCGGGCACACGCGGCACGCGGCAGAACGTGGTGGTGGTGCAGCACGAAACCAAGCGGGCCGGCCTCGCCGTTGACGCACTGTACGGTGCGTCGCAGACGGTGATCAAGCCGCTGGCCCACCTGTTCAAGGACATTCCGGGAGTCTCCGGCTCGACCATCCTCGGCACCGGCCGTGTGGCGCTGATTCTGGACCTTGCCGTTTTGCTGCAAGAAGTCTGTAAGAACAACATGCAGGTCGTATGAAAAGGAAACGAACACGACGAAATCAGAACAGCGCGACAAAAATTTTGTGCACTACGTTTTTGCAGTACAACGACAAAGGAGAAACGCGATGATACGAAGAAGCTTACTTGGATTGTTTGTATTCCTGTGTGCGAGCGCGGTGTTCGCACAAGACCTTTCGAATATTCAGATCCACGGATTTGTGACACAGGGCTTTCTTTACAGCTCCAGCAATAACTACCTGTCCTTGAACTCGAGCTCGGGAAGCCTCAACTGGAGCGATGGCGTGGTAAGCATAAGCGACCCGGTGTCGGACAAGCTGCGCGTGGGCGTCCAGATGCACATGTCTGCGCTTGGCGATGTCGGCGGCCCCATCCTGCAAGTGGACTGGGCGACGGGGGAATATCGCGTTAGCGACAAAGCGAGATTTTCCTTCGGGAAAGTAAAGACGGTCATAGGCTTGTTCAACGACACTCAGGATGTGGACGCCGTGAATCTCTGGGCGCTCCTCCCCCAGGGCGTTTACCCCATCGACAATAAAAGCTTTACGTTAGCCCATTACGGAGCGGATTTTTCCGGCGATATGGCCCTCGGAGAACAAGGGGGAACGCTCTCCTATCGCGGCTACGCAGGATACCGCACGCTGGATTTGGAAAGCGGTTATGTAAAGGAAATCGATCAGTCCATGCCCTGGTTTGAGCAGAAGTTCGGACTTCCGAACGCACTCATCACCAGCGCACCCGGCGGCAAGGTTTTTGGCGGCGATGTGCGCTGGCAGACTCCATTGAAAGGGTTATTGATCGGATCAAGCGCGTCCGCCGAGGACATGCAAGGGAGCGCCGGATCGGTTTCCATCATTGCGACTCGTAATGTTGTCACACAACAGTACGCAAAATACGAACGGGGCAAGTTCATGGCCGCATTCGAGTACAAAAGAATGCCGGTGAGCTTGACCTATATCGCGAACACAGCCGCGGGCCCGTACCCGGTTGGCAATCCAGTTGATTGGCGCAGCTGGTACGTCATGACGAGCTACCGGGCGAGCAAGAAATTGGAAGTGGGGACGTACTACAGCCACATAGTGGACGCGGGCGGCGGCGAAAGTACATCAGTGTACCAGCATTATTCCAAGGACTGGACTATCTCCGGCCGGTATGACTTCGATTCCCATTTCTACGCGAAGGTGGAAGAGCACTTTGTGCATGGCACGGACATAGGCTACTACTCGGACTCGAACCCAAACGGAGAGAAACCCAGGTCGAACATTCTGGCTGCCAGGATCGGATTTTCTTTCTGAACGGAGACTAAGGAGAAAAGAGGGAATGACAATGAAGCAGCTACAAGTTTGTGTAATTGCCGTAATTGCTATGATTCTGATCCTCGCCCCTGCGAGTGTCTGGGCGCAGGCGAAGAGCTATAAGGTCATCGTCAATCCAGCGAACCCGGTGTCATCGATGAGCCGTGCAGACATATCGCGCATCTTTCTTAAGAAAAGCACGAAATTTCCGGATGGGCACGGTGCGTCTCCAGTGGATCTTCCCACTAATTCCGCAACCCGGGAGAGCTTCTCCAAGGATGTTCATGGGAAGTCCTCCTCCGCAGTGGATGCCTACTGGCAGCAACTGATCTTCTCCGGGCGGGACATTCCGCCAGCGCAGAAAAGCGAAAGTGGCGCGCTGGAGTTTGTGCGCTCGAACGAGAACGGTATCGGCTATGTTTCGGCGGGCGCCGATACTGCGGGTGTCAAGGTCATTAGTGTCACCGACTAACGATTCGGAAGATTACACGGGAGGGAAATGCAGATGTTTAACAAACTGAAGTTTCAACACAAAATGCTGATCGGTCCAGCACTAGCAGGGCTTGCATTCTGCCTGGTGCTGGCGATCGCGCTGATATTTGGCTCACGCAGTGTGAGCCAAATGCAGCAGGTCGAGAGCGGATATTACCCTTCCGTGGAAATGAGCAGGGATTTGGAAGAGGATCTGAACGCGATCCAGAGGGGCTTGCAGGATGCGGTGGCCGCCAAGAACAGCGATGCTCTGACGGAGACCGATGCCCTGAAGGACAGATTTCTGCAACGTCTGCAAAAAGAACAAAACAACCCGGTACTCGACCACCGGGACCTGGATCAGCTCGATGCTGATATGCGGGAATACTACGTGCAAGCGCGGCAGAGCACCGAAGGGATGATCGCGGGCAGCGTGACCGAAAGCTTGAGCCAGTCGCTGGCATCGATGAAAGCCAAGTACAACGCAATCCACGACAAGCTGCAGGCCAACACAACGCGGGACGAGGCCAGCATCACGCGAGCATTTGAAGAGACAAAAGACTCACAGCGCCGGGCGACCCTGCTGATGCTCGTCGTGTCGCTGCTCTGCCTCGGACCGATGATTGGGGCGACTTGGTACAGTGCCAAGACTGTGACGCGCTCGCTGCTGGAAGCCGTGCGTGTCGCCAACGAACTCTCACAGGGCAACCTGACGGCCGGTGTGGAGGTGTACAGCACGGACGAAACTGGACAAATGTTGCAGGCGCTGAAGGACATGTCCGAGCGGCTCTCGCAAACCCTCGCCGAGGTAAAGAACTCAGCTGGTGCGCTGGCATCGGGATCGGCGCAAGTATCGGCTTCGGCCGCGTCCCTGTCGCAGGGGACGAGCGAACAGGCTGCCTCGGTGGAGGAGAGCACCTCGAGTCTGGAGGAGATGAGCGCCTCAATCACGCAAAATTCCGACAACAGCCGGCAGATGGAGCAGGTAGCCAGCAAGGGTGCACGCGAAGCGGAAGAGAGCGGCAAGGCCGTGACGCAGACCGTGGACGCCATGAAGTCCATTACTGAGAAGATCAACATCATCGACGAAATTGCTTACCAGACCAACCTGCTGGCCCTGAACGCGGCCATTGAGGCGGCGCGCGCCGGCGAACACGGCCGGGGCTTTGCTGTCGTTGCCACGGAAGTGCGCAAGCTGGCGGAACGCAGCCAGACGGCGGCGAAGGAGATCAGCAACCTGGCAACGGCTAGCGTTAAAGTTGCCGAGCACTCCGGAAAACTCCTGAGCGAACTGGTTCCGTCCATCCAGAAGACTGCGGATCTGGTAAAGGAAGTGGCGGCCGCTTCGCGCGAGCAGGCCTCCGGGGTGAACCAGATCAACAAGGCCATGTCGCAAGTGGACCAGGTCACGCAGAGGAATGCTTCCTCCGCGGAAGAACTCTCCAGCACAGCGGAAGAAATGGCGTCGCAATCCGAAGCTTTGCTGCAATTGATGGCGTTCTTCAAGACCACCAACGCCGCAGAGTCAGGGTTTTCCTTTCTCCACCAAGGCAACGCTGGAACAAAAATCGCCAAACCGCAACATTTTAATCAGCGCGCGACTCCGTCCACGGCAGCAACGAAGCCAAACGGCAAACCGGCCGAGCACGCTGAAGAACTCAGCTACTCGCGATTCTAAGAAAGGAGGAGATGATGACAGCTGCGACGAAAGAAGTAATTGAACAGCAGCAGTATCTGACGTTCCTCCTGGCCGGCGAGGAGTATGCCATCAGCATCCTGAAGGTGAAGGAGATCATCGAGTACGACACGGTGACGGTGGTGCCGAAGACGCCGAAATGGATTCGCGGGGTCATCAATCTGCGCGGCAGCGTGGTGCCGGTGGTGGACCTGGCGGTGAAGTTCGGCCTGGAGGAACGGCCCGTAACCAAGACGAGTTGCATCGTGATCGTGGATGGGCAACTGGAAAACCAGAACACCACGATGGGCATCGTGGCAGACGCCGTAAGCCAGGTGATGGACCTGGCCGCGGGCGACATCCGGGAGGTGCCGGAGTTCGGCACGCGGGTGCAGGTGAACTACCTGCTGGGCATGGCCCAGTTGGGGAAGAAGTTCGCGCTGCTTCTTGATGTGGACAAGGTGCTCTCGACGGACGAACTGCTGAACCTTGAGGAAGTGGCGGCAATCGCGGGAACGGCGGATGCGGCAGCCTCGGAAACGGTGGCGGACGCGGCTACGGAGGACAGCTCGGCGAGTGCCGCGGAACCATCTCCCGAGCCGAGCGGATCGAAAACGCCGGACGCGAAAAAATGAGTAACGGGCCCATGGCGCAGACGATGGCGGCATTTGATCCTTCGCGAAGCGCGGCGCTCAGCGAGCGCCACGCCGCGCCACGGGCCGTGTCTTTCGAGTTGCAGCAAAAGACCATTACCGAAAAAGAGTTCCTGCGATTTCAGGAACTCATTTACCGCGTCGCGGGAATCTGGTTGTCACGGGCCAAGACGGCGTTGCTGGTGGGGCGCCTCTCCCAGAGGCTGAGACGGCTAGGCCTGAATTCGTTTAGTGAGTACTACCGCGTGGTCTCGGGCGATCCGGAAGAACTCACACAAATGCTCAATGCGGTCTCGACGAACGAAACGCGTTTCTTTCGTGAGCCCGGGCAATTCGAATTCCTCGAGAAGCGCATCTTGCCCCCATGGATGGCCGATGCCGAAGCCAGCAAACGCTCGCGAAAGATAAGGGTATGGAGCGCCGGATGCTCAACAGGCCAGGAACCCTATTCGCTGGCTATGTCTCTGCTCCACCACTTGCCGCCCTCGGCGGGGTGGGAAATCGAAATTATCGCCACCGATCTTTCCACCCGCGTCCTGGAGATGGCCAAGTCGGCCACCTGGGAGTTTGGCAAGGCCAGTGAAATTCCGGACCATTACTTGAAAGCGTTCATGCTGAGGGGGCACGGCGAACAGAAGGGAAAAATGAAAGCGGGCCGCGAAATCCGCTCGCTCATCCATTTTTCGCGGCTGAACTTGAATGATGCCAAGTATCCCGTTTCCGGCAAGTTCGATCTGATTTTCTGCCGCAACGTGCTGATCTACTTTAATCTGGAAACCCGCACGCGGATCGTGCGGCGCCTGCTGGATTATCTTGCTCCGGAAGGCTATCTGTTCGTGGGGCACGCCGAGAGCCTCCACACGATGTCGGGTGTGTTGCGAACTTTCGTTCCGACCATTTACATGCCAAACCAGAAGCCCCGGCAGGCGAGCGATGCCGGACGCTAACGAGCGACCGCAAATTAAAGTGTTGGTGGTGGATGACTCGGCCGTGGTGCGGCAAGTGATGGAAGCGGTGCTTTCCCAGGAAAGCGACATGGCCGTGACGGTAGCCGCGGACCCCATCATCGCCATGCAGAAGATGAAGCAGTTCCGTCCGCGCGTCATCGTCCTGGATCTTGAGATGCCGCGCATGGACGGGCTGACTTTCCTCCGCAAGATCATGGCGGAAGATCCCATCCCCACACTGATCTGCTCGAGCGTGGCCGCGCGCGGAACAGTCGCGGCCATACAGGCATTGCAAGAAGGCGCGGTCGGCATCGTCACAAAACCCAAGTTCGCGGTGGGCGATTTTCTGCATGAATCGGCAGTGATGCTGATTGACGCGGTGCGTTCGGCCGCGGCAGCCCGCGTGGGGCGGCGGACAACTTTTTCCGTCCAACAGAAACCCAAGACGGTCGTGGCCCAAACGCCCGGTTCATTCGCTCTGGCCGGTGCGGGACGGATTATTGCCATCGGCGCGTCCACGGGGGGAACCGAGGCACTGTCGAACATTCTATCCTCGATGCCCAAGGATTCGCCGGGGATTGTCGTCGTGCAGCACATGCCGGAACTGTTCACGGCCGCATTTGCGAAATGGCTGGATAACATTTGCCAGGTTGATGTCAAGGAGGCGGAACACGGCGACGTGATCACGCCCGGAAAGGTGTTCATTGCGCCCGGCAACAAACAAATGTCGGTATGCCGCCTGGGCGTGCAATTTAGAATTCGCATAACCGACGGGCCGTTGGTTTCGCGGCACCGCCCCAGTGTTGACGTCCTGTTCCATTCCGTGGCGCGAACCGTGGGCAGCGACGCGCTGGGCGTAATTCTGACCGGCATGGGAGATGACGGCGCCGAAGGATTGCTGGAAATGCGCAAGTCGGGCGCGCATACCATCGCGCAAGACGAGGCCTCTTGCGTAGTGTTCGGGATGCCCAGAGAAGCAATCGCAAATGGAGCAGTTGATTCAGTCGCGCCACTACCCCTCATTCCAGGAATAATTCTCAACTGGGGACGGATCCCCCTGGACCATCCACTCGTCTAATGCCCTTTCCCGAAGAAGTCTATCTTTCCATTGGCTTTAAAGCTGACCTCACCATTTTCCGAAAGCTGCTCCACGATAGCGACTGATTTTGCAGTGGGACAGAGTTTTGGCAGGGACTACCAGAAGTAGGCAGCTAGTACTTCGGGGGCACCGGGAGCACCAGCTACAACCTTGGCGGTGAGTACTATTTGCATGTTCATATGCTCCCAGCCGCGTGGCGCTTGCACCACCGCTGCATCCAAACATTCGGCTGAGGTAAGGCATTCCGCGGCGGCTTTGGTGCCTGCAGAACCGATGCCGCCAAGAGCAACAAATGGCTGCTCCGTCCCTTTTTCGAAAACTCGAGTAATCAGGGCATAATCGCGGTCCGGCGGCTCTTTGAGGAGGGACTGGTCGATAACTGTCCAGCTATTGAAGGGGGCTACCTGTTCGCGAATGGACCAGTTCTCACCACGCACACGACTGAACACAAAGCGGAGTTCCTTGGTCATTTGAATGGTCCACTGATTCGAATATGCGCCAACCAGAATAGAGGGAGCCTCTCGAAGATCTGTAAAGGACACCGCTTCCACGGTTCGCATTGAAGTCGTTTTCCCTCTTTGCCCCAGAAAAGAAGAAAGCCGCACGGTCACCTCGGTATCGGATGGAGTGACGATCTTGATGGAGTAGTCTGCGTTTCCGGAACCGCCCGTCCCGCCCGCGAAAATGGGCTTTTCCAGCAAGTCGTCTGCACTGGCCTGCGCAATTCCACCAACACACAGGAGAACCGGAGAAGAGGCCTTGACCATGGGCTTCCAAAAACTGTCGAGCGAACTGGGGAAGAACGTCTCCCTAAGGCCGTGGGCGCCCCAAACCGCGAGCCCAAGACCCAGCACGGCTGCCAGCCCGACCCACAAATACCATTGTGAAAATGTGTTAAACCGTTTGGCCACTCCTGGATGGGGGTATGGCGGGAACAGAAACACCGGCGTGTAGGATCCCAGCTGGAGATCAATCTGTACAGCCCCTGGAGTTGGCAAACTGGCGTGGTAGCGGCTGAGCCGCTGGCGAACCTCCTTGGCGGCCACCCGTACCACCGAATCCTCGCCAGTTTCATAAGCGGAAGGTCGGCCAAATAGGGTGACGCCTAGCAAGCGTTCTTTCAGCAGTTCGCAATGTCCCGCCAAGCTGTTCTCTACGACATAGGCGAGGAATTGCTGGCTGCGCTTGCTGCCGAGAAAGGCGGTGCTCTGCAGGATCGTTTGGAGTTCTTCCAGGATGGCAGCGCGCTGGGCAGCCGTGTAGCTCTGAGCGGGGGAATGAACCGGTGTCGGAACCGGGGAAAGCATCAGTTGAGGCCATTGTATTCCCGGGCAGAAACAAAGGCAATATATAGTCCAAATCCCTGACGAACGTAATCTAACAATGTTTAACACTGTTAAACCACTGTGCCATACCTTGCGGAGCCAGAATTCCCGGCGCAGGCTCGATACAACCCTGCAGGTATACGCTCCCGGTCGCCTTTCAGAACGTGTTCAGCAGCCATACTGGCTTCCGGCCTCTCAGGGATTGATTGAAAACAATGGGTGATCGAGACATTTGGAGAGGGGAGCTAATTTTGAAAGTACAAGAACTTCTATGGCTAACTCGGGCGTGCGCCTTTGTTGCGCTCGTCGTCGTGGCCTGCTTGCTTTTGCAGCCGGTTTGTTCAGCACAATCACAGTTCGCCACCCTTAGTGGGACGGTGACAGATTCCAGCGGCGCCATAGTTTCGGGCGCTAACGTGACGATTAGGCCGTCACATTCCCAGGACACACGAAAAACGGTAACCAACACGGATGGTTTCTTCAGCGTGCCCGCACTACCTGCTGGTACGTACGATGTATTTGTGGAAATGAAGGGCTTTGAAAAGTGGCACGCCACCGACCTCATTTTGAATGGTTCGGATAGTCGCACTATAAAGGTCGAATTGAAACTCGGTTCCTCGACCGAGGTTGTCGTGGTGGAGGCGAGGATCACCGAACTGGCGACCACGGACTCCGGGGAAAAGTCCGCTCTGATTTCGTCCAACGATTTGGAGCATCTCTCCCTGGTCGGACGCAACGCAACCGAGTACCTCAAGATCCTGCCCGGAGCGACCCTGGCCAACAACAACTCTCTGAACTCGCTAGGTGATTCGGGCCAAGTCGTACAAATGGCCCAGTCGCCGCTCTCGGTTTCGGGGCAGATCGGAAACGTAAATATCAATGGCCAAGCTGCCGACATCACCCAGGACGGCCAACGCATCGCCGACACCGGCAAGGGTACCTTTACGCCAGTCAACCAGAACCCCGAGATGATTTCGGAAATGAAAGTGCTCACTTCGAATTTTTCGGCAGAGAATGCCAAGGGTCCCGTGGTGGTAAATAGCGAGACGAAGGGGGGGACGAGCGATTTTCATGGCGCAACCTATCTGTACGCGCGAAATTCAGCGCTGAACGCCACCGATCACCACAACCTTGCGCTGGGCGTGCCCGATCCCAAGACGCCGAGTTCGTACTACTACCCTGGGGCTAATGTTGGGGGACCTCTCATCATTCCAGGAACGGGCTTCAACAAGAGCCGCAAGAAGCTCTTCTTCTTTGAGGCTTTCGAGTATTACAAACAGCAGCTGAATGCCGGCGTGGCGCGCGCCTGGGTTCCCACGCCCGACATGCTCAATGGCGACTTCAGTTCCTTAAGCAGTTACACCGGCCCCAAGTTTGCCGACTTGTACAATGTCCCGACGACGCCCGCAGTTGGAAGCTTCCCGGGATACGACATTCGCGCTGCAGCCGGCTGCACCATCGCAGGCGGGGTCCTTTCGTCGGCTTGCATTTCCCCTGCGGCGCAGATTTTCATGAAGGACACGATCCCTCTGGCCAACGCCAATCCCGTAACCAACGACGGCTACAACTATGTTCAAACCTTCACGACCAAGGACAATTCCTGGCAGAACGTTACTCGCGAGGACTGGAACATCAGTGATAACACCAAGGTCTACATTACCTGGAGCCACGAGCAGGAGTCGCAAGTGTGGCCCGCGGGCCTGTGGGTGACTGTCGGTGACAACATGGTTCCCACGCCGAGTCCAATTCAAGGCAGTAACAAGTCCGATCTAGTCAACGGTACGTTTGTGCATGTGTTTTCGCCGACCATGACTGTCGAATTGCGAGCAGGAATCATGAAGTCGAATCTGATTAACAGTCCAACCGACCTGAATAAATTCACCCGCTCTGGGACCGGCTACCCGCTCACCGGGGTCCTGAAAGACGCGGATATTCCGTCCGTCTCGAGTTGGTCGAGCACAGTGCCGAATTTGGGGGACGTTGGCTACACCTATAACCCCAGTGTAGTCGACAACCAAGGCATTCCCAGCGCATCCGCAAATCTCACAAAGGTCGTGAGAACACACACGGCGAAAGTCGGCTTCTACTACGAACACGCTTACAACAACCAGGATAACTGGGAGCAGTATCAGGGTACCTATCAGTACGCCGATTGGGGACCTCAGGCGACCGGAAACGAGTGGTCGGACATGCTGATGGGCATCGGCATGCAAGGCTACTATCAGCAAGGCCCGCCGCCGATCGTGAATGTGGCCCAGAACATTGCCTCTTTCTACGCTCAGGATGATTGGAAAATCACCCACCGCTTGACCGTGAATTA
Organism: Candidatus Acidiferrales bacterium; assembly: GCA_963702915.1. Classification (GTDB taxonomy): domain Bacteria; phylum Acidobacteriota; class Terriglobia; order Acidiferrales; family UBA7541; genus Acidiferrum. The sequence goes on along the minus strand of OY969770.1, from coordinate 733,907 downwards.
CGGATTGCGCTTCGAGCATTATCCCAAGCCGTACAATTCGCAATTCGGCATGGCCATCTTCAACCCTGCGAATTACAATCCCAATGCTGCAGCAGACGTCAATACTGGCGTGGCTTGGCACGCGATTGATTCGAGCGTCTCTACCTCGGGGTCTACGGTTCCCATCTTCTTCTACTCTCCGCGTGTTGGCGGAGCGTATGACGTGTTTGGCACCGGCAAGACCGTCATTCGCGGTGGATGGGGAAAGTACCGCGCCTTCGATCCCTTCCAGTCGCGCAACTACACCGATCCTGCCGGAACCGCCATGGGCATTGTGGGGTGGGGCAACTGTGGATTCAACAGTTCCTACTGCCCCAGCTGGGAGTCGCTCGACCAATACGCTTTTACTCCCGTATTGGGCAAATCCCTCCTGCAAAACACCGCATTCACGGTTGACGACCCGAATAACCACGAGACGCCCCTGGTCGACGCTTATAGCTTCACCATTGACCAACAACTGCCCGACAAGTTCAAAGCTGAAATCTCCTATGTCGGGAACCAAGGGAAATTCATCGACACGGAGGCGAACGCTGACTCCGTTCCCCTCGGCACCCTGAACACTACCCCTCTACCCACATGTCCGACTGGATTCACCGTCGGGCAACCGCAATGCGAACAGATTTACCGTCCCTATCCGCTTTACCAGGGCATCACGGAGGTCCGTCCCCTCTTTAAGTCGCGCTTTGACTCGCTACAGGCGAGCCTGATTCGCTACTCGGGCTGGCTGACCTTGCAAGCCAACTATACTTTCTCGAAGAGCCTGGGCGACAACAACCTCGGTGAGGGCGCCCTGCCGGATTGGGGTGCCAGCGAACTCTATGGCTACTCGACCCTCAACCGCAGAAATACTTTCAGCGGCGCTTATGTTTTTGCTCTGCCCAAAACGAAGAGCAGCAACTCGTTCGTTCGCGGCGCTCTCGACAACTGGGAGATCTCAGGCATCACCCAGGTTAGCAGTGGCCCGCAGCTCAACGCTCAGTCCGGCGGCGCCGCTTTCCAATATAGTGCAAATCCAGTCACGGCGGTGGGCACTCCAGATGCAACGCTGGCGCCGTTGATTACTTGCAATCCGCGATCGAACTTGGGAAAGAATCAATTCCTGAATCCCAACTGCTTTACTACCCCAGGCCCGGGGCAACTCGGAACCCTCGCGATGCCCTACATCCCAGGCCCCATGTTCTGGAGTTCGGATCTGACCTTGCTTAAAGAATTTAAGATCGGCGAGCGTCAGAAGCTGCAATTCCGCTTCGCGGCCTTTGACTTCCTCAATGCCGCCCTCTTGTCCTTCAACGGTACTTACACCTCGCACGACGAGAATCTCTCGGCGAGTTTCAACGACCTCGGGCAGATGATCACCGGCACGAATTGCCCGAGCACATCGGGTGGAGTCCGGTGCACACAGCAATCTACCTTTGGCACCGCCGACACTCGTTTCGGACAGCGCGTCCTGGAGCTCGGTTTGAAGTACACGTTCTGACCAACACGTAGCACCCCAGCAGGGGGTAGCCGTCACTGACTACCCCCTGTATATTCTTCTTATGTTCGCGGCCATTTCCCTATTCGTACTTTTATCTCTTCCTCATCCCACCTTTCCGGATACTGCCCCCAAGAGTTTCGAGGCGATTGCCAGAGAAGCCGATGCTGCGCGCCAGGGCGATCATCTGAGTGAGGCGCTGAAACTCTACTCTGAAGCTGTCCACCTCCGCCCTTCCTGGGCCGACGGTTGGTGGTGGCTGGGCAGCATCCTTTACGACCAAGATCGCTTCTCAGAGGCTCAAGCTCCATTCAAGCACTTCATCGCGCTCTCTCCCAAGCCCGCCCCCGCGTATGCGTTCTTGGCCCTGTGTGAGTATGAAACGCAAGATTATGCTCAGGCTTTGCACCATTTCGAACTTTGGTCCAAGGCAAGCTCCCCAGGTCATGGTGCGCTTCTGGACGTCGCAGGCTTCCATTGGGCACTGCTCCTTACCCGTGCGGGTCGCTTCAATGAAGCGCTTTTTCTTCTCGCTACCAAGGCCAAGCAACGGGGAGCCACTCCCGTCCTGACGGAAGCCTTGGGCTTGGCTTCTCTTCGCATGGCTTTCTTGCCAGAAGACTATCCACCGGAGCGCCGTGAGCCCGTGTGGCTGGCCGGCATGGCCGCGGTTTACAACGCGCAAGAGGAGTTCCGGCTCTCGGACGCCTACGCGGAAAGACTCCTCTCGCACTACGGTCAGGAACCAAACGTCCATTATTTCCGCGGAATCTTGCTGCGTTTTCAGGGAAACGAGTATTCCGCCGCGGAGGAATTTCAGAAGGAACTTGAGATTTCGCCCCGTGATGTGCCGGCACTGACAGAATGGGCTGGATCGCGACTCGAAGCTGGCCAGAATTCCGAGGCCCTCGCTCTGGCGAGACGCGCGCTCGAGATCGACCCACAGAGTGCCAGGGCCCACTACATTCTTGGCCGGGCTATGTTGGAGACCGGCTCGTACCAGGAAAGTGCACGCGAGCTCGAAATCGCGAAACGATTGGCGCCGGAGAGCTCGCGCATCCGGTTCGCGCTTTCCAACGCTTACAAGCGGCTCGGACGAAAGCAGGATTCCGCGCGCGAGCAGGCTGCTTTCCTCGCGCTAAAAGACAAGGATAATGTGTTGGCCCCACTGGGTGACAATTTCAAGGCGTCCCGAGAGACTGAGCGCCCCCAATGATTAATCCGAAAACGGTCGTCCGGCTGGCCTGCTCGTGGGCATTTACGATTTCCTCTGTCATGGGGCTGGGGAGCATTGCCCTAGCTCAGCAGAAGCCCGCAGCGACCTCGTCCCCTACCTCCGCCAATTTCGCAGCGTTGTCAGAAGCTGCCGGGAAAGCGAGAGAAGAAAATCGCAACGAAGACGCCATTCGTCTGTACCGCCAGGCATTGAACTTGCAGCCAGATTGGAAGCAGGGGCTCTGGTTCCTGGGGATCCTGTTGTATGAGAAGGAACAGTACGCGGAGGTTCGCGACCTGATGCGTCGATTCGTTGCTGTGGAGCCCGTAGCAGGCCCAGGATGGGCTTTGCTTGGCTTGAGCGAATTTCAAACCAGAGAGTACCCTCGCTCTCTGGAGCACCTGCAACACGTGCGAGCCATTGGCCTTGGTAAACAGCAAGAAATGTCCGAGGCTCTCTTCTACCATGTTTCCGTACTGCTCACGCGATTCGAGCAGTACGATGCTGCCATGGCCCTGCTTATGGGCATGCGGAAGTCTGGGTCATCGGCCGACCTGCTCGCGGAGCCCATTGGTCTGAGTGCTCTGCGCTATCCTTTGCTGCCTTCGGAGATTCCTCCCGCCCGCAAGGAGATGTTTCGCTTGGCGGGTCAAGCGGCGTTGGCGGACGAGTCACAGCAGCGGGACGAAGCCGAAAAACTCTTTTCTGCCATGGCTACGGCGTATCCCAATGAGCAGGGAGTGCATTTTCTTTACGGTGTGTTCCTCCTGAACGTACGCCCTGTCGACGGAATCAAGGAAATCGAACGCGAACTGCAGATCGCTCCATACAACTTCACGGCCAAGCTCCGGCTTGCGGACGAATATCTAAAGGAAGAGAAATTTGATGATGCCCTGCGCCTGGCGAGCGAAGTCATTGCGATTGATTCCGAAAACCCCACCGGATTCCTGGTTTTTGGAGAATCGTTGGTGGCAAAAGGCGATTTGCAGCGGGGAATTGATGCTCTGGAGACTTCTCGGAAACTCAGACCGGAAACGGTGCGAACCCACTGGGACCTTCTTCGCGCCTACACTTCTGATGGCAGAGCCAAGGATGCCAAGCGGGAAAAGGAGGAGATTGAAAATCTCCTTCACCCGGTTGCGCCACAATAGCGGTAGCTGACGCAAATGTGTTGGGAAATCCGACAGCAATGTTGGGAAATCCGGCAACCTCTACATCGTTTGGACATGTAAGTCATTCAAAACACATGCTGGCAGAGTAATTGCATTCTCCCAATCTGGCTACTGTCGATGACAGACGGGAGGATTCCTATAATGCCGAACGATAATTGGGTATTTTGGTTGAATTTAACGAATATCGCATTGGGAGCGGTTGTAGTTCTTGCGGTATTGGTTACGGCGTATGGAGTGGTCTGGGAGCTGCTGAGCCGGCTCAGGCAACGCCATAGTGCCGCCAATTTGGACCAGGAACTGAAGGGCATGATGCAAAGCGGGTTTGCCCACGGTTTACCAGTGCCGGAATTGGGAATGACCATGGCGGACGGTGGCGAGCCGACGAAACCATCGCCTGAGCAAGCAAAAGAAAAGAAACACAACTAAGCGTGAGAGTATGGCCTGCCCATTTCTAAAAGAGGGTCGCGCGCAGTACTGCCATGCCTCTCCGTCCCGAAAGATGTTGCTGGAAGGACCGGGGGTATCGGGCGGAGGACGCTGTTCGTCACCGGAGTATTACCAGTGCGCCCTGGTTGGAAAAGATGAGTTGCGGCAGGAACGCTGCCCGCACCTGGAAGAGATCCACGTACAGTATTGCGGCGCCACGTCGCCGACGAAGCTGATTCCTTTTAGCGAGACGGAGCTGTCCAGTTGCATGACTGGCGGCTACCGCTACTGCGAATCGTATCTGACGCTGGCGCGGCCCCACGGTGTTGTGGCCCCGCCTGAGAATCTGCAATACGCTCCGAACCATTTCTGGCTGGCCAAAGTGGAGTCTGGCTTTTGCTATATCGGGATCGACGCATTCCTGGCCGAGGTGGTTGGGAATATCGATGGGCTGACGTTTGTGACCACACAGGGCACGCAACGGCCCACTGTCGCGCTGACCGTCCATGGGATGGAGTGGCCCATGACATTTCCAAACCCACTCCTGATTCAGAAAGTGAACGGGCACTTGCGGAGCGATCCGCAGCGTTTGGTTGACGACCCTTATGGCTCGGGATGGCTTTTTGCCGGGTGGGAAGTGGCGGAGCGAACGGAGGCTGGCTTGATTTCCGGGGCTCATGCAGCGGCCTGGCAAGGCGAAGAGCAGGAACGGATGGCGAAGGAAATTCACGAAATGCTGGGACAGAGCTGCGATGGCGGCCGGCCCGTGCGAGGAGTAGCTCAGCTGTTGTCTCGCCGCCAGCTGGTGTGTTTGTTGCAACACTATTTTTCCAATACTCACTGGGGACCAAAGGAATGACCTTGAGGAGATACTTACTTGTCTTTGGGATTGGAGTTGCAATAGCGGTCGTAACGGGTTGGGTTGCTTTCCCCCGGGCTCTCTACGTACGTCGTGAACAGCCACTGGCCTTCCATCACAAGACACACAGCGAACAATCTGGACTTACGCAGTGCGATTCCTGCCACTCGCTTAACAGTGATGGAGAGTTCGCGGGAATGCCTGCGACAGAAATTTGCGCGGGGTGCCATGCTGAAAAGCTCGGAACATCGAAATCCGAAGCCACGCTGGTTGATGACTACGTTAAGCCGGGGCGCGAAACACCCTGGTTGGTTTCCGCGCGGCAGCCGGCCAACGTGTGGTTTTCGCATGCGATTCACACGCGCGGCGGTGGCCTGGCGTGCAGCGAGTGCCACGGAAACTACGGAGAAACCGATGAAACGCGAATTTACGAGCAAAACCGCATCAGCGGGTACAGCCGCGATGTATGGGGCCACTCGATCTCTCGCTTGAGGCGCGCGCCGCACGATGGCATGAAGATGAGCGACTGCGAAGCTTGCCACCGCCGCCATAACGTCGAGGTGGGCTGCCTGGGTTGTCACGAGTGAAGGAGCAACCATGAAGTTTTCCAGGCGTGACTTATTGATTGGGAGTGCTGGAGCCACTGCTGGACTCCTGCTCACTCCGGTGCCGTGGAAATTGTTGGGCGACGTCTCGATCTGGACGCAGAATTGGCCGTGGATCCCGCAACCGGCGCGCGGGCCGGTGGAGACGAAACAAAATTTCTGCACCTTGTGTGCGGGTGGTTGCGGCATTCGGGCGAGGATGGTGGCCGGTTATGCGGTGGGAATTTCCGGCGTAAGGAATCATCCGATCAGCAAAGGAGCGTTGTGCCCGCTGGGTTTTGCCGCGCACCAATTGAATTGGCATCCGCAGCGGTTGCGGGAAGTGCGTCATCGCGGACGCGCGGCGAGCTGGGCTGATGCGCGTGCGGCGTTTGAAAAAGCTTGCGGGGAGGGGCCGATCGCGGTGGTTGATGGACGGCCCGGAAGAGCCGCTTCTTCAGTGTTGGAAGCGTTCGCACGGAAACAGAACGGCAGCTATCACGTGGTGCTCAGCGCGGAGAGCAAAGCGCTGGGACCGTATGCGGAGTGGAGCGGCGTTCCCGTGACTGCATTGGGGTACGACCTGGAAAACGCACGGACGATCGTCAGCTTTGGCGCGCCAATGCTGGATGGATGGGGGACACCTGGGCGGTTCACGCGACTGTGGAGTGAGCGTGCAGCGGGAGCCAGCGATCCGCAACTTCGATTGATACAGATCGAGACATCGCTATCGCGGACGGCGGGACGAGCGTGGCAGTGGGTGCCCATTCGTGAGGGAAGCGAAGGAAAACTTACTGCGGGCTTGGCGCGTGTGCTGCTTGAAGAGCGCCTGGTCAGTTCGCATGGGCCCATGCCGCAGCTGTCGTTGGATGAAGCGGCTGCACAGACGGGACTGACTGGGGATGCCATCCGCGAACTGGCACGAAAGATGGTTGAGAACCGGCCGGTGGTGGTGATCGCGGCGGAAGGAAATCCGGCAATTGCTGCGCTGAACGTACTCCTCGGTGCGGTGGGCGCGCCCGGGGGAATCGTCGCAAGAGGAAAACAGGTGCATGCGCAGGCGCCTGCTGGAGGTTCCATTGGATCGGCGCGCGCGGTGCTGCTTGACTCCACTGTGCCATGGGAATTTGCTCCGCAAACAGATGGCGAGGTGTTTCGGTTCGCGGCGTGGGATGGTGGTGGGAACAAAACAGATTGGCTACTGCCCGCTCCGGGGTTTCTGGAAGAACTTACGGATGTGCCTACGGCACCCACTTCGGCGGTTGATAGCTATGCGGTGGCGGTGAACCTGGTTGCAGCGGCGGCGGAAGTTAAAGGCACCGCGCAGTTCCTGGTGGAGATCGATTCGACGCTGCCACTGGTGGAGAAAGTCATCCATTCGCGGTGCGAGGAACTGTTCCGCGCGCGACAAGGGTTGGTGTACGGAGAACAGATAGTCGCGATTACGAAATTTGAAACGACGGAAAAGTTTGAAGAGCAACTGCGCAAAGGAGCGGTTTGGATGGGTGGCCTGCTGCGGCCTGGCGGGATGCGCTGTGAGCTGAAGGAATGGCCGGTGGAGAGCACTGCTTTACAAAGTACGAACTGGGCTGCTGCGTGGGCTCCTCCGGTGCTTCCGGCGGTGGCAACGAAGCTTTATCAAGAATCGAATTTGCGAGAAGCGCCGGCTGGGAGGCTAGCATGAGCGCCCGCTACGGAATGGTGATTGACCTGGACCGTTGCACGGGCTGCGGTTCGTGCATGGTGGCCTGCGCGGCGGAGAACAACGTTCCGCCGGCTCATGCGAAGACTACGGCAAGGACGGGGTTGACGCCGATGTTGGTGCGCAAGGTCTCGAACGGGGCGGAGGAAGCGGCCAGGCGCGATGTGTTCATCCCAGTCACTTGCATGCACTGCGCGAACGAAACACCGTGCGTGAGCGTATGCCCGCAGCAAGCGGTGGAAGTGGACAAAGCGACCGGGATTGTGATGCAGATGCCGCAGCGCTGCCTGGGCTGCCGGTATTGCATGGTTGCATGTCCCTATCATGCGCGGTACTTCAACTGGTGGGATCCTGCGTGGCCAGCGGGGATGGAGAAAAGCCTGAATCCGGGGGTGGCCGTGCGGATGCGCGGCGTGGTGGAAAAGTGCAACCTGTGCCACGCACGGCTGCACAGCGCCATGGAAAAAGCGGCGGCTGCGGGGAAAAAAGAGATTGATGCCGCGGACTACATTCCCGCTTGCGTGGAGGCGTGTCCCACCGGGGCTATTTTGTTCGGCAATCTGGCAGATGAAAACGATGCCGTGTTTTCCGCGGCACATTCTGCTGATGCATTCCGGCTGTTGGCGCGACTTGGGACAGAACCCAAGGTCTACTACAAATCGGGGCAGGCCTGGGTGAGGGCGTTGGCCGAGCGCGATTCTGAGCGCGGCACGGAGGGCAAGCATGTCTGAATTGGTTGTACTAGACCGACGTTGGATTGAGCGAGGGGCCGAACGCTCGTCGACGATGCGATTTGTGCTGTGGCTTGTTCCCTGGGTTGCCCTGCTTGCTCTGGGAATTTATGCGGCGGGGCTGTGCCTGTACTACGGGTTAAACCAGACCAACATGGACAATCGATTCGCGTTCGGAATGTGGATCTTTCTGGATCTGGCAATGATTGCCATGGGCGCCGGGGCCTTCTTCACTGGATTCCTGGTTTACATCCTGAAGCAGGCGGACCTTAAACCTATCCTTAATAGTGCGGTGGTGCTGGGTTTCATTTGCTATAGCGGCGCAGTGGCCGTCTTGATGGTGGATGTGGGCCAACCGTTGCGGGCGTGGTTCACTTTCTGGTATCCGAACACGCACTCGATGCTCACTGAGGTCACATTTTGTATTACTTGCTACTTGTGCGTGCTCATTTTGGAATATATTCCTGTCCTTTTGAGAAACCGGCAATTACGCAAGGTGCCATCATTTCTGATTTTTGAACATCAGCTTCACAAGTTGGTTCCGGTTCTTGCGGCCGTGGGCGCCTTTCTTTCTTTCTTCCATCAGGGGTCGCTCGGCGGACTCTACGGCGTGCTTCGTGGGCGGCCGTTTGCGTTTCGCCAGGGATTTGCGATTTGGCCGTCCACGTTTTTTCTTTTCATTTTGTCGGCGATGGCGGTGGGACCGAGCTTCCTGATCCTCGTCACGGCTACCGCGGAAAAACTGACCGGACAGAAACTGGTGCAGCCGGGCGTCTTTCGCAAGTTGGGATTGATCTCAGGAATACTGCTTGGCGCGTATGTGGCGGCGAAGGCCATTGACACGCTGATCTGGCTGAACATTACTTCGCGCACAGTGGGATTCTCTCCTTGGGATTTCTACTCCTACAAGCCATTTGGTTCGGCGCTGCTGTTTTTGGAGATCGTGCCTTTAGGGCTGCTTCCCGCGTTTCTTCTGACTGTGCCACTGACTGCAAAGAAACGCGGTTGGTTGCTGTGCGGCGCGGGGCTGGCGTGCGGCGGAGTGCTGCTGAACCGGTTCGTCCTGACGGTGCAGACATTGGCCTTGCCCACGCTCGCCTTCGACGACTTTTTGCAATACATCCCAAGCTGGCAGGAAGTGGCCACTTTCGCCGGCGTGATTGCTTATGGGGTGATTGTCTATTCCCTGTCTTACCGGTACTTGCCGATGTTTGGGCGAGCGAAAGGAGCAGATCAAAATGTTTCCGTGGACTGACGGATTTCGATTGGAGTGCGGGACATATTATTTTTCTCTCTCTATTCTTTGCGGTTGTGTTGACCATCCTGTCCACATTGGTCTGGGCGGTTTGGCGCACGGCCCGCGATTTCCGCACGCACCGCGCGACCGAGATGTGCTGGAGGATGAACTTTGCGGAGTTGCCGGAGGCGGAACGGCACTGCAGGCACGAGCTCGCGGGCAGAGTGGCGTTCCGGCTGTGCAACAACGCGTTCGAGTGCTGCAATTGCCTCGAATACAAGAACTTTGCCGCGTTGCCGGCGAAAACGCCGGTGAAGAGCGTGGGAATCAGCTACTCCGACAAGTTGCTCTATCATCGTGGGCACACGTGGGTGCGCCCGGAAAAAGACGGCACGTTGACGATCGGTCTGGATGAGTTGGCGGGTCACCTGATCGGACGGCCTGATTCCGTGGAATTGCCTGTAAAGAATAACGAAATTGAGAGCAACGGGATGGCCTGGCGGATGATGAAGAACGGGCATGAAATTCGCGTTCGCGCACCGATCGACGGCACGGTGGTTTCCACAGGAGGAGTCGAGGAGGGGTGGTATTTGAGGATACGGCCGCACCAACCGGTTGAACTCCGTCATTTGCTGCGCGACGGAGAAGTAGCGGGATGGCTTTCGGAAGAACTTGACCGGCTGCAATTACAATTATCGGCTTCGAAGGCGCAGCCCTGCCTGGCCGATGGCGGGAACCTGATGCCGGAACTGATGGATGCGATGCCGGAGTCAGACTGGGATGCGGTGCTTGAAGCGACGTTCCTGGAGACGTGAGTTCCCGCTCAACCTGAAATTCAACGTTGAGGCGGGATTCCTCCGCTCCGGGACGGCAAACTGCGCCGTCCCTCCGGTCGGAATGACAATTGGGGAGGAGCGGAGAGAGGTGGTGCGGCCCGCCTCAGAAGGACGGGCCCTACATGAGTCAGAAATCAGGCTTAATGGGAAATCTCGTAGCGCTTGAGCTTGTCGTAGAGGGTGGAGCGGTCGATCCCGAGCGAGGTAGCAGCGTCCTTGATGTTGCCACCTTTTGCGCTCCAGAGCGGAAATGATCGCGCGGCGTTCGAGATCTGCCAACGGAACGTCGGGAACCTCCCAATTCTGGCTGGAGTTGGCGCGCTGATGGAGCCAAGAAAAATCGCTTTCGACCAGCGTGCCATTATGTGAAGTCACGATGGCGCGTTCGATGACGTTCTCGAGTTCGCGGACATTGCCGGGCCAGTCATAGTCAATGAGCAGTTTGAGAGCGCCTCCCGAGATGCCGGCAATATCTTTTCCAAGCTCCGAGGCAATGCGCTCGACAAAGTGCTCGGCCAGCAAGGGAATGTCTTCGCGGCGCTCGCGCAAGGGCGGAATGCGAATCTCGATCACGTTGAGGCGGTAAAATAGATCGTCGCGGAAATGCCCAGAGCGAACTTCTTCCGCCAGATCTTTATGCGTGGCCGCGATCACACGCACATCCACGCTGACTTCTTCGGTGCCGCCCACGCGATAGAAACGGCGCTCCTGGAGGACGCGCAGGAGGTCTGCCTGAAGCTTGGGAGAGATGTCGCCGATTTCATCGAGGAAGATTGTGCCACCGTCGGCCAACTCGAACTTGCCTTTGGTTTGCCCTTCGGCTCCGGTGAAGGCGCCCTTCTCATGGCCGAACAGTTCGCTCTCCAGCAGGGTTTCGGTGAGGGCGGCACAGCTCACGCTAACAAAGCGCTTGTCCGCGCGCGTCTCCGGAATAGTGAATAGCTCGCGCGACCAGTTCCTTCCCGGTGCCACTGTCGCCGCAGATCAGCACGGTGCTGCGGAGGCTGGCGATGTCGCGGGTCAGCGCGAGAATCTCCTCCATGCGGGGATTCTTGGTAATGATGTCGCGGTGACGATACTGGCGGCTGATCTTCTTGCGCAGGATGGCATTTTCACTCTGCAGCTTTTTGAGTTTAAGAATGCGTGAAACCAGCATGGAGATTTCCTGAGGATGGCAGGGTTTTACGATGTACTCCTGCGCCCCCTCTTTCATGGCCTGGATGGCAGTATCCACGGTGGCGAAGGCGGTGATGATGATGACGGAGGCGTCCGGGCGAATACGGTGAATTTCCATCATGGTTTCGATGCCATCCATGCCACCGGGCATTTTCAGATCGACGAAGCAGATGGCGTAGTCGGTGGACTGGGCGAGTTCGAGGCCCTTTTGCCCGTTGGGAGCTGTATCCACGCGATAACCGTCTTCGCGCAACCACGCAGCCATGGAATCGCACATGACTTCCTCGTCATCCACCACGAGAATAGGCCAGACTTTCTTCATCATGTATCTCCATCCGGAGAAGACAAGCGCCGCACGAGTTGCGAACCGCAGTGCGGGCAGTAGCGTTCTTCCTTAGAGTCAACCAGGCCGATGTGGGTGGCCAGGCTCATGGCACACTTCGGATCGGCACAATGCGTAAGGGCAAAAGTGTGTCCGAGTTCGTGGAGCACTTCCTTGACGACGCGTTCACGGAATAGAGTTTCATCCCCGGGCTGACCATAAAACTCCTGGCGCAGGCGGCAGAGGGAGAGGACGGCAACGGGGCCGTCAAGCTGCGCCTGGCCAAAGACGAAGGTGAGCATGGGAATTGCCAGGTCCACTTCCGTCACTCCCAGAATGCGGGCCGCATCGCTGGGCCGGCATCGAGCCACCGTCTTCATGAACTCCACCGACTCGTATTGACCTCGTTTTGCGTCAAAGGCGCCCTCTGGCAGCGCCAGCGGCTGTAATCGCCGGACGGGCCAGGGACACCATTCGGCGACAGCACTCTCAACCCATCCTAACACCTGGGCTGGCACGTTCCCGATCGCTACCACGCAAACCGTTTTCACTCGGCATGTACCTGGACTTCCTTTTGTTCGCCAGAATCGCTTCGGGCTCTGAGCGGAAGGGTAACCGAGAAAGAGGTGCCTTCGTTGCGGCGGCTGGAAACTTCGACTTCGCCATCGTGAGCCTTAACGATGCCGTAGAGCACGGCCAAGCCCAAGCCCACACCTTTACCTTCGGCCTTGGTGGTGAAGAAGGGGTCGAAGATCTTGGCGAGGTTTTCGGGGGTGATGCCCTCCCCTGTATCGCTGACGCAAAGCTCGACATTTTCGCGGTCCGGGAGGAGGCGAGTGCGGACGGTCAAATTGCCGCCGCCTTTTGGTTGCATGGCCTGTGCGCCGTTCAGAATGAGATTGAGAATCACCTGTTGAATTTGCGAAGGATCACACTCGACGAGAGGCAGATCTTCTTGCAATGCCAAAACAGTTTCGGCGTTCGTGAGTTTCAGTTTGTGCCCGACCAGGCGGAGCGTGCTGCGAACGAGTTTGTTCAGGTCGCCAGGAACGCGTTGTGGCTTGGAGCGGCGAGAGAAAGCCAAAAGATCGGTGACAATCCGGCCGACGCGTGCGGTTTCGGCGGAGATCTGACTCAGGTATTTACGGAATTCGGCTTCGCGCCCGCTAGGAAATTCGCCGCTGGCCATCAGGCGCTCGAGCAGGGTGGAAAGATTGAGCACGCCGGAGACGGGATTGTTGATTTCGTGCGCCACGCTGGCAGCCAGTTGACCGAGCGAGGCTGAGCCGGTCGGCCTGGAGCAGCTTGTTGTGGGCGAGGCGCAGTTGTTCCGTACGCTCTGCGACTTTGGTTTCCAAGGTCTGCTGCATTTCGTTTAAATCATCAACGGTGACTTTCAAACGCTCGCGCATCAGGTTAAACGAGTCCACCAGTTCATCCAATTCCTGACTGCGATGTGGGATTTCAATGGGGCGGTCAAGTTGCATGGCGCTGAGGGCTTTGGTCCCCTCAATCACTTCCCGGATGGGAGTGGCGACGAACCGCCGCGTGAACAGGATGACGAACGCTGCTCCGATAATTACGACGGCAACTGTGGAAATGATGGTCTCGAGGGTGACGGCCCGTGTTTGTTGCTGAACCGGCTCCAACCTCAGAGCCACATCCAGAATTCCGAGCACCTTGGTGCTTGCCTGATGAGCGTGGCAACTGGCATTGCTGCACGAAGGCTCATTATGAATGGGGGTGACAATGTTGAGGGTCTTGATGCCGTCCGGCGAGGTGGCATAGCGCACCCGTGAATCTACGGCCGGCCTGGCCAGGACCGGAGTCGTACCGTGGCAACTGAGGCAGACTTCGTTGGAAGGGCTGGCAAGATCAAGCTTCTCCTGCGCATCAGTGGAAAAGACCAGGCGGCCCTCGCGATTGAACATGCGGATACGGTCGACGCCATGCTTGTCCGCGATGACCCGCATCACTCTCATAGGCGGCTTTGCGGTCGTCGTCGAGCATGGCATGCCAGGTGGCGCTGGTGATGCTGCGCGAAAGCTGGTCCGCGCCGAGGATCATGGCCTCGACCAACCGCTCCTTCTGCATGCGGAAATTCAGATAACCACTGATACAGCTGATGACAACGATCAGTACGGTGAACGAGAGGATCAGCTTGAAGTCGAGTCTGCGGGGCATTTGGACCCTCACACCCCACTTTCCAGTGCCGCGAGGCGTGAACGACGAGAAACGTTTCGAATAGATTTACTGAGTTTCGCCGAATTTCGTTACGTTCCACAGGTACAGCTGGCATCTTGCCGGCAAGGGTAGTCGCCGCCAAGATGGCGGCGCTACATGGCGCTACATGACGGTGTCGCACTAATCTGCGAGTCTCAGCGATACCTAGGAAAGAAGTTACGCGGCAGAATGGGAGCATACTGTGATTTAGCTGGCGTCGGTGCGTGACCTGGCTCACCATAAGACGTGCGGCTCATCACAGCCGCTGCGTGCGTTGCGCGCATATTTTGCATCCTAGTACCAAAAGGACCTTTATGGACTGCGTCCTTTCAGGGTGAAGCCTGTGCTAGCCCGTCAGCCCCTTTCCGCGCATACGCCATTCATCAGAAAAAGGAGAAATCATGGACAATAACGCTCTGACCATAGTCGATCAGCGGACAAAAACGTCGTACGACATGCCGCTTTACAAAAGAGCCCTTCGGGCCATGGATTTGCGGCAGATCAAGACTGGCGCCGAAGATTTTGGGCTGATGACCTATGATCCGGCGTTTTTGAACACCGCGTCTTGCCAGAGCTCGATAACCTTTATTGACGGCGACAAGGGCATTCTGCGTTACCGCGGCTATCCGATCGAACAGCTGGCGGAAAAATGCACTTTCCTGGAAGTTGCCTATCTTCTTTTATTCGGCGAGTTGCCGACAGAGCCGCAACTCAAAGATTGGATGTACAACATTACCCATCACACGATGATTCATGAGACCACCAAGAGATTCCTGGAAGGCTTTCGCTATAACGCGCACCCCATGGGAATGTTCATCAGCACGGTCGCGGCGCTTTCGACGGTTTACCCCGAAGCGCGCAACGTCCATGATCCCGCGGTGCGCCTGCACCAGATCCAACGTCTGATCGGCAAGGTTCCCACGATTGCCGCGTACACCTACCGCCACAGCCTGGGTTTCCCGTATGTGTATCCGGACAACGACCTCGGCTATGCTGAGAATTTCATGAACATGTTGTGGAAAATGGTGGAGCCGAAATACCATGCGAATCCCGTTCTGGCCCGTGCCCTGGACATCCTGTTTATTCTGCACGCCGATCACGAACAGAACTGTAGCACCAACGTCATGCGCGCCGTTGGCAGTGCGCAGGCCGATCCTTTCGTATGCACTGCCGCGGCGGCCGCCGCGCTCTCCGGCCCGCTGCATGGTGGCGCCAACGAAGAAGTCTTGAAGATGCTGGCGGAAATCGGATCGAAGGATCGCGTTCCCGCTTACATTGCCAACATTAAAGCTGGCCATGGGAAGCTCATGGGGTTCGGTCACAGGGTTTACAAGAATTACGATCCTCGCGCCACGATCATCAAGTGGGCCGCCGATCAGGTATTTCAAGCTACTGGCAAGAGTCCCAAGCTGGAAATTGCGCTCGAACTCGAACGCATCGCCCTGGAGGACGACTACTTCATCAAGCGCAAGCTCTACCCCAACGTGGATTTCTATTCCGGAATTATCTACCAGGCGCTGGGCTTCCGGCCGGAGATGTTTACCGTGCTGTTCGCCATTCCGCGCACGGTGGGCTGGCTGGCACAGTGGCAGGAAATGCTTGAGGATCCGGAGCAAAAGATTGCGCGACCGCGGCAAATTTACACCGGGCACGATGTACGTGAATTCGTGCCCATCGAGAAGCGCGGAGTTTGAGCGCGCCGCAGAACGAGCACTTCAGCGGAGATTAATTTTCCTTTTTCGCGGTTGGCGGCAGGAGTCCGTTCAAGCGCAGATACATCGCCGCCATGGAATAGTGATCAGCAAACTCCGCTGATACGGTCATCATCATCCCACCGCGTGAGATGGTTCGTCCGCCGAAGAAAGGGAGAGTTTCGCCCAGATTCGAATCATCCACGTTGGCGATGTTCGTGGTGCAGAAACCGTAGGAGTCTTTCAGCGCGGCCACGAGCTTGTCCTTGCCATCCGCATCGGCCAGTTTCACATCCGGGCGAGCGGCGCCCGAAAGCTTCGAGCAAAAGAAATAGTTGCCCATCGTTGCGTGCACGATGAGGTGAGCGAAGGCCATCTGTTGCGGCGTGGGCCGGAACGAATATTTGTCGGCGGGCATTTCTTCAGCGGCAGCGACCATGTTTTTGGCGCTCTCGGCGAGATCGCTGCGAAGATGATTTGAAATGGGATTCGGTTCGATCTTGGGCGCGGGCGCTGGCGCGGCAGTCTGCTGGGCGAAAACAGGAATGGCGAAGAAAAGGACTGCGGCGGCTAAAGTCGTTTTGTAAGTCATATAGGCAAGGATCTCCATTTTGAGGTTGTCTTTCGCCCCAAACCATAGCCCTCCTGCCGTGTCGAGTCAACTGAAAGGGATTTGATCCGCTACGTTATTATTCATCTACACGGAGAAGCAGGGCGTCGCCATTCCGCAATTTGAGGTTTTGTGATTGCGAGGCGAGGACAATGGTTCCTTCGGGGGCTGTCCTGCCTGCATGGACGATGTTCAGGTGTTCGATGCCATAGGCGCCACACGCATCGGTGGAAAAGACCCAGAGTGCCTGAGGGTTGTCGTTTCCGTAGGCGGCACCGCGGCACTCCGTTCCCTTTTTAGCGCGGGGACGCGCCAGCACGCCATCGTAGGTGGACTTGCCGACCAGTTGCGAGGGATCTTCGGCACTCATCACGGGACCCCGTAAACCGTAGACCGAGTCTCCGCCAATCTGGGTGGTGGGCAACCAGTCAAAGGGTGTTCCCTCGCTTGTTGTTTCCACAGGAACGCCAGCGTCCTGCACTTCCATAAAACCGGCGATGGCGCGGAGGTTTGTGGTAACGGAAATGGCGCTGCCTTGGGCATAGACCTTATCGAATCGCAAGGAAAGTTTCGGACCGGAGGAAGTTCCCGCGGGAATTACTTCGATAAGCTGGCCTTCGACTCTGCTGCCTGCGCGAATTTTTGAACCGTCCGGGAGGGGAATGTCCTGGGCAATTTTTCCGATAATGAGCTGACCCGATTTGCTCTTTTGCGAGGAAATGGCAGTGCGCAAACGGACGGGGAGAATCGTTCCTGGTGGGATCACACTCTGGATGGATGAAGCAGTTGAGTGGGGCGGAGAAGCGGGCGGGTGAAGTGAATTTGGTGAGCGCGAAATCGATTCATTTGGCGAGGATGGGGAAGTTTGTCGCGCTAGCGAAGGCGGTCCCGGCAGCAAGAAAATGAACAGGATGGGAAGCGAGAGCTTGACGATTTGCGTCAAGCGCGGTGGCGCAAAGCGAAATTGATGCAACATGGGATCCTCCTGTCAAAGCATGGAGTTCGCCGTCTTTCGAGAGGCCAATTCCCTGCCGGTGTGATGCATTCGGATGCGAGAAGGTGATGAGCGGCGCGTAGCATCCGTACGGTGCCCGTCATTCACCAAGCCGCCTGGCAAATAGGAACTGCGAATCCTGGAAGTCAAGATACGGCGAGAGCGGTGGAGTTGCGCCTTCAAGGCGCTGGGGGACATGTGCAATCTTCGCGCGGTTTCCTGCTCGCCGAGACCTTCCAAATGAAAACATCTAATGGCGTCGTGATATTGAGGAGGGAGTTTGCAGGTCATCTTGCGCAGAATGACGGAGCGCTCTTCTTGAATACACAAATCCTCCGGCGAGGGGCGCGGTTCGACGCATTCCCGCTCGAACAAAAGCGCTGTTTGCTCCGGCTCGAGATCGAGAAAGGCCCCGCGGCGTGCGTTTTCCCTGCGGAAGTGGATGCGCGAACAATTTATGACGATGCTGTGCAACCAAGTAGAGAAAGAGGAGCGGCCTTCAAATTGATGAAGTTTCCTGAAAGCGAGCAGAAGGCCCTCCTGCAAGACGTCTTCGGAATCTTGCACGTTACGGAGCATTCTTCTGGTTGTCTTTCGCAGCGCCGGGAGGCACGAAGCAAAGAGGGCATTGACTTCTGCCTCGCCCATGTGGATGGGAAGAACCCCGGGCCGCGGCAACGGATCGCCAGAAACATCGTTGATCGAATGTGACAATTTCCCCCCCGATAAGAGTTCGAGCCGATCGATTGATTTCGGGAACAGGGAAGAGCAAACGGCGTTCCACTGCAAAATCATCCGAGGATGGCTGTTGGGAGTTCATTGGCGCGGAGGCTCTTCTTCAGAAGCCAATAGGACTCAACGCACGGAGAATCACGGCATCAGGAAGGGTGCCTGGGGCAATTCAGAAATCTTTGTGCCAGATTTCAAAAGGGACGCGTCTGATGCACGAGCGCAAAGTCCTAGTTACTTTGTTCGCTTTGTTCACAGAGATCGTTCGCTTTTTTCACGATTGACTACGAAAGGACGAGGACCAACTGAGTGGTTTGGCTGGCCAGCGAAAGAGGGGTAAGGGCTTATAAGCGAGGAAAGGCCAAAGTGAGTTTTGGAAGAGTGCTTGCTAGTACCAGTTTCCTAGCATGGTGGGCGGAAGGTGTGATGATTTGCGGATGGGGTTAGCGCGATGTTCAAAATTATTGCGATCCGGAGCCTCCGATTCTTGCTTTTCTTCGCGCTCGTTGCCGTGTGCTTCGTAATTGTGCTGACTTGGTGAATTCTTGCTGGCCCCGCTGCGATGCCGGGGGCACTGGGAGGACGGAATGGTATTCGTATCGGGCCGAGTCTCGGCGCTTGAGAGGGATGCAGAGGGGAAGATTAAGGGAATGCGGTTAGGCAACGGTCGCGAAGTCCACTTCCCTGCTTCGCTGGGGCAGCTTGTGTCGTCGATCATCATTGAGGGCAGTCTGGTTGTAATTGAGGGAGAGGAGCGTTACGACGAACTACCTGATGGATGCTTGCAGGCGATTCTGATTACGAATCTGGACTCGGGACAGAGAGCAATCTTGCCAGCCCCCAAACAAGACGGCAAGCCAGGGATGTGGTTGAAGGTTTCCCCATCTGAGACCGCATCCCTGAAGGATTCGGAGTTAGGGATGAGGAAGGAAGAAGAAGGAAACAGGCGATCCCCCGCAGGCGGCTGGGAGATCGTGGATGCGGGGGGTAGTGAATCGGATAGCAAAGCGCTACACCCCGCGGCGTTCTTTCGCGCGGTGCTGAATGAAAAGGATGGCCAGACGGCGCAGTCCACGCGGAAGGAAGCAGCGCGAATCATAGAGGTGGCCTACGATCGTTTGCACCGGATACAGGCAGTATTAGCTTACTTGCATATCATGAAGCACCGCGTTGCAGGAATAAGCCAGTTTCTCGACGAAGCGAAGCATACGTACGAACAAGCTCTGGCGCGATTTGCGACGGTGGACTACAGAGGAGCGAGAGAATTTGCAGAGGCGTCGGCGAGTTTATCGCAGGTGGTGGAGATCGTGATGGCGCGGACGCTGCGGTCGGACGACAGTTTGCCCTCTCTTGTTCCGCCCCCGCCCGAACACCTGGGCGGAGCAGCGGAACCGGAGCATCTGGAGGAAGACCTAGCGCAAGTGGAGGCAGTTCTATCCAGGATTCACTGGGTACTGGAGAATGGGACGCTTCCCAGCGAGGAGCGCGCGCAAGTTCGCAAACTGGCCTCGTGGGGAGATGCGTTTTACAAACAGGCGCAGATGACATATCGATCAGCGGTCCTGGAAGACGCGGCGGAACTTGCGCAGGCTGCGCTGGCAGGAGCGCACTCCGCGGAACATGTATGCCGGAAGTGGTACGTCAACCATTCGGTGCATCCTTGAGCTATTCGACACGTGAGAGCAGCGAGATGCATCGAAATATCCAGAAGCAGACCGAGAGACGGCGCGAAGCGATGACGCGGAGGAGCACAGTTCGCAGAGGAGCGAAGAAAAAGGCGAAGAGGGACGGTAACACAGAGTTCACCCTTCGCATGAAGCGCTCAGGGCAAGCAGAGGTAGGAATACAGAGGACACAGAGGGAACAGAGAAGAGAGAAGAGAACCCAAGAGCACAGTCAGGAGTGACTGTGCCACATGGCGCGGCTGGCTGACGATGCTCCGGGGCTTCTGGAAAATTGCTATCATACGGTTCCAGGAGACGGGGAGAGAGGTGGGCTCCTGCCCTCCAAACTTTCACTATCGAGATTGAGCTTTCGTTGGCAAGTGAGCCTGCTGGGCACACTCGTGGTTATTCTGTCTTTTGCGGTGCTGTTCGCGATCGTGGCCACGCTGCGCTACACGAAGACCGCGGTATTGAATAGCGAGAAAAAGCAACTGACAGAAGCCTCGCGAAATCTGGTGCAAGAGTACGAGGACCGAGCGGATTCGGCGCGCCACAACAACCAGCAGCCTCCCTTGGCGAACCCGGACGCAGGAAGCTCGCGAGAGGTTCTGGCACTGACAAGCCGGCTTGTTTTGCAGAATTTGGAAGGAATTGGAGGAGGCTTTTATTCCTTAGCCGGTGACAACCTTGTCGGCAACTACAGCCCGTCCGTTGAACCTTCGGGAGGAAACGCGGAGAACAACGCCAGCCGGGAAGCAGAGGACCAGGCAGTGCTGGAAATTGCGCGAACTGCAGCAAGTTCGCGACAAAGCGCGGAAAGAGTTCTCGCAAGCCCTACGGGAATACTGGTGATTAGCGCCATGCCAATCCGCGAAGGAGATGCGGCCGTGGGCAGCGCGTGGACCGTGAAACACCTTGCGGATCTGCCGGGCGCGAACCGCTTCCGTGCGTACTCGATTACGGCGGGTCTGGCGACGGCAGCGCTGGCAAGCGTGCTGCTGACGCTGCTGGTGATTCGAAACTTGCAGGGAGGCGTCCGGAAGATCGAGAGCGGACTACAAACACTGGAAGACAACCTTTCTTCGCGCATAGATACGACGAATGAGCCCGCCGAGATTCAGCATATTATGCAAGCGATCAACCGATTAGGGAAAACGCTAAAAGAAAGGATGGAGCATGAGAAGGAGATCGAAGGACAACTGAGACATGCGGAGAGGCTCGCAAGTCTGGGGAGGCTGGTGGCCGGAGTGGCGCATGAGGTGAGGAATCCGCTGGCGACGATACGGCTGCGCGTGCAGATGAGCAGGCGAGATGCGACGGAGGTGAAGGTGAAAGAATCGTGCGTGATCGCGCTGGAGGAAATCGAGCGGCTGAATGGCATCGTGAACCGGCTGCTGAATTTTGCGCGGCCCATTCATCTGGAACTGGAAGCAGTGGATTTGAGGAGCCTGGTGCAGGAGCGCATACGATCGTTTGAAGAGATGGCGCTGCGGAATCAGGTGCAGTTGATGACGAATCTACCCAACCGGAAATTGGTGACGCTGGTGGACAAGGACCGCATGGCACAAGTGTTCGACAACATTATCCAAAATGCCCTGGATGCGATGGCGGAACAAGGCGGAACGCTGGCGGTGACGTTGGCGTCCAACGGAATGCAGGGAGAAAAGACCGCGGGGGTTAGCGTGGAGTTTCAAGACACGGGCAAGGGCATGGACGATAGCGAAGTGGGCCACGTGTTTGATCCATTTTTTACGACAAAGGCTTCCGGGACGGGGTTGGGCTTATCCATATCGCACGAACTGATCCGCGCTCACGGCGGCGACATCAAGATAGCGAGCGAAAAAGGGCGCGGGACGAACGTGAGGATTACCATTCCGGAATCTCTGAGTTGATCGGGACTGGAGAATCTGTAAAATCCACGAGATGGCCACTACGATCCTCATCGTTGATGACGAAGCAAATCTCCGCAAAACGTTGGCAGAGATACTGAGCGCGCGAGGCTACAGCATTCTGGAGGCAGAGGATGGGGCTGCCGCGGTGGGACTGCTGCGAACGGTAACGCCCGACCTGATATTCAGCGATTGGAAGATGCCGAGAATGGGAGGGGAGGAATTCCTACAGCATCTGCGCAACCAGCCGACATTGGCAAGCGTACCCGTAATCGTGGTGACCGCGTATGGATCGAGCCACAGCGCCATCGAAGCGGTGCGGTTGGGCGCATATGATTTTGTGACGAAGCCGTTCGACCTAGACGAGATTGTACTGACGGCGGAGCGAGCGCTGGACCATTCGGCGCTGAATCGCGAAGTGATTCGGCTGCACTCGCAAAGCGGGCAGGGATATGTGTCCGGGGCGGGGCGGTTGATTGGGGCGAGCGGGCCGATGCTGGACGTCTTCATCATGATCGGGAAAGTGGCGGAGACGGATTCGACAGTACTGATTTGCGGGGAATCGGGAACGGGGAAAGAACTGGTGGCCGAGGCCATTCATAGCTACAGCCAGCGCAAGGAAAAGCCGTTTGTGGTGGTCAATTGCGCGGCACTGCCCGACAACCTGCTGGAGACGGAGCTGTACGGCCACGAAAAGGGAGCGTTTACGGGAGCGGTGGGCCGCAAGCTGGGGCGCTTTGAGATGGCGGAAGGCGGCACCATCTTCCTGGATGAAATTGGCGAGCTTTCCCCGAACCTGCAATCGAAACTGCTGCGCGTATTGCAGGAGCGAACGTTTGAAAGAGTGGGAGGTACGGAAACAATTGCGGGGAATTTTCGAGTGCTGGCGGCGACCAACCGGGATCTGGAAGCTTCGGTGCGGGAAAAGGTGTTTCGCGAGGATTTGTACTACCGGCTGAATGTCGTGCGGATCCAGATTCCGCCGCTACGCGAGAGGCGGTCGGACATCGTGCCGCTGGCGGAACATTTTCTGCGGCAGTACAGCGAGAAGAATGGATTTGGAGCGGTGGGGTTCACGGATGAAGCGATACTGATGCTGCAAAACTATTTTTATCCGGGAAACGTGCGCGAACTGGAAAACATGGTGGAGCGCGCGGTGCTGATGGCGCGCGGGCGGGTGGTGATGCCAGAACACTTTCCGGCGAAAGCCAATATTGGCGAGAATGGAGAATCGCGCGCGTTCGAAGTGGATCTGTTGGCACTTCCCTTTCATAAATCCATTGCGGAATTGGAAAAGCGGCTGATCGCGAAGGCTATCGAAGAGTCCGGCGGGAACAAATCCGAAGCGGCGAATCGGCTGCAGATTAACCGCAGGCTGCTGTACAACAAGATGGAAGAGCACAAAATCGAAGGGTAAAAGGAGAACTCCGTGAGGAAGACCGTACCCATGAAGAGGATTACGATCATTGGCGACGAGACGGTGAGATACCGAATCGTGAAAGAAATCCAGGAGCTGGGCTGTACGGGTTACACGGACTACGTTGTGCATGGAAAAGGAGACCGGGGCGTGCGGCCGAGACACGCGGAACCGGGGAACGCCAAGATCGAGGTCATCGCGACACCCGAAGTGGCGGAGCGCATCCTGAACCATATCGAAGAGCACTACTTTGACAAATACGCGATGATTGCGTTTCTTGACGATGTGGAAGTGATTCGCGGGGAGAAATTCGGAGGGAGAGCTTTATGAGGGTGAGGAGCGGTAGAGAAGAGGGACGGTAACACAGAGTTCACAGAGGTCAGAACACAGAGGGCACGGAGAAGAGAAGAAAACCCAAGAGCACAGTCAGGAGTGACTGTGCCACAAAGCCAGAAAAGAGGTTAGGTGTAGATGTGGGGATCTTGCGGTCATAGGGGCGCAGCGTGCTGCGCCCCTTCCAAGGCTAAGTCAAACCCAAGGGCGGCCTGCCTCTTTGTTCGGTTTCTTCACAGAGTGGGGGGCGATTCCTTCACGGAAGAGGACAATTATTAGAGTGGCGATGTTGCGCCGGTTGTAAGGTCAGGAAAACACAAATAGTTAATTTGGCGGAAAAGTTGGGAATGGATCGGCATGGCGATTGCATTAGTGCAAGTGTGTTCGAAAAGGACACCGCGCGGTCCGGAGAGGGGGCGCGCCATGAAAACTACAAACTCTTTATTTGCGACGTCAATTTTGCTAGGAACCTTAGTGCTGGCGACACCGGCTCGAGCGGATAGTCATACCGCGGGACGACCGGGAACGTTGAATTACGTGGAGGGGCAAGCATTCGTGGGGACGAAAGCGTTGGATGCGAAGTCGATCGGGACGGTGGAAGTGGATCCTGGAGAGACGTTGTCCACAGAAAAGGGCAAGGCGGAGATTCTGTTAACCCCCGGAGTCTTTTTTCGATTGGGAGAGCAGAGTTCCGCAACGATGATCTCATCGGGTTTGACGGACACGCGGATGTCCGTGGACCAGGGAGAAGCGCTGGTGGAGGTGGCGGAAATCCACCCGGAGAATAACCTGCAGATTATGGAAAATGGCAAAGCGACAGAATTGGTGAAGGTGGGGTTGTACGATTTCAACCAGAATCTGAGCGTGGTGCGCGTTTTGGACGGCGAAGCAGTGGTGGTGAACGGTGGAAAAAACGTAAAGATCAAGAGCGGGCACATGGTTGATCTTGGAGTGGACAAGAGCATCAAGTCGCAGAAATTCGACAAGAAGGAATTGGAAGCCGAGGATTTGTATCGCTGGACCAGCCTGCGGTCTTCGTACCTTGCGGAAGCCAATGCGGACTATGCGCCAAACTATTCGTTTGGCGGATATGGGTGGTTTGGGGACGGCTGGTATTGGGATCCATGGTTTGATGCGTTCACTTTTATTCCGGGCGACGGAATCTTCTGCAGCCCATTTGGATGGGGATTTTATTCGCCGTGGTTCGCGTACGCATCTCCGTTCTATGGCTATGGCTATGGGCATTACTACCATCACTTCAATACGGCGTATGCGTTCGCGGCTTCAGGAACGCATTACGGCCTACCGGCCAACTATGGCCACGGGGTTCACTACGGGCCGCGGTATGGACTTTCGGCTAGTTCAGGCCGCATGGGCCGCACGGGAATGAGTTCCTATCGAGGCGGAGGGTTTCATGGCGGCGGTGGATTTCACGCTGGAGGGGGCGGGGTCTTTCACGGTGGATTTGGCGGGGGAGGGTTTGGTGGGTTCCACGGAGGGGGTGGAGGCGGGCACCGGTAGAGTGTTTTCAGCTTTCAGTCAAAGGAAAAGAGCCTGCACCACAGAGCGCTGAGTAGCTCGGGTGTGGTGAGGGCGACAACCAAAGAGCAAGAAGTGAAAGAGTATAAGAGTATAAAAGTATAAGGGTGCAAGAGTGTTTCGGTGAAAGCGGTAGTTGCCGGACCAGTTGAAGCTAGAGAAAGAGGGACGGTGACACCGAGTGCATAGAGGGAAGAGCAGAGAGAAAAAATTGCGTGGGGAGCGTAGGAACCCACCCTTCGCAAAAACCGCGAAGGATGGGGCACCCTTAAGTTCATCGGATGAGAGACGTAACAGGGGAAAGCCAAGAGCACAGTCCCTTCGAGGCTCAAGGTAAACAAGCCGCCGGACTCCAAAACGATGCGGGGTCAGAGATTGTGAGGACATGGGGTCCAGCGGTGCTGGACCCCTACACGGATACAACTACGGCGCCCGCCTTGGAAGGCGGCAGCTACAAGAGCAGCGAGAAGAGAAGCCAAGACCCAGGCACAGACTCCGTGCCTGGGGCAACCAGCGGAGGAGTTTTCAGTTTTAAGTTGTCAGATTTAAGTTTTGAGACAAGAAAAAAGAAAAGAAGAGTACCCCAAGACCCAGGCACAGACTCCGTGCCTGGGGCAACCAAAACTAAGAAAGAGCGGACCCGGGAGAAGAGCCGCAGGGCTCGCGGAATCGCCCTGCGCTACATGTCTTGGTGCGTTGCCGCTAGAGTTCGAGGGGTTTTAGGTGAGGTTGATTGGAGCGGTAGGCGCGGTAGATTAGCCAGGCTAGAGTTAGGAGCATGCCTAGCCAACCCAGCGTGCGGACGGTGTGGCCGATTTTCTGGTCGTAATCGAGGACATTCCAGCGGCCGAAGAGGAGGAGCCAGTCGCTGGTGTCGGAACCAACGAGAGGGAGGTTATCGGATCGGGCGTCGGACATGTAGGTGCCGATGTAGAGAAAATTTTCGAAGAACCAGAAGGAACAGAAAGTGACGCCGAAGGGCTGACGTTGAAAGAAGAAATAGATGGCGCAGGCGGCAGGGACGATGAGCTCAAAGAGCGTGCCGCCGAGAAGCATGATGGTGTTGCCGAAAGGGCTGAAGAGGGGATGGCCGACTTCGTGAATCATGAGATTCGCGAAATCGACGAAGAGGAAATTGGGGGCGTTGGCGTAGGCGTAGAAGAGGAAAAGGACGTAGAGAACGAGCCAGGCGATGACAGGGAGACCCGGGACGGGTTTCCATTCACCGAAATTTTCGTTGAGCCAGTCCATGAAGACAGAGTAACAGCGGTGGGGCGCGGGAGAGGGGATTCGTTTGGGTTTGTTGGTTTGTAGTTAAGCGGGGACGAGTTATCAGATATCAGTTATCAGATATCAGGAGGTTGGGAGAAGGCTTGGAAAAGGAAAAGGCTTACGCAGAGTTCACAGAGAACACAGAGTTCGCAGAGGAAGAAACAGACAAGAATCAAGAGAAGAACGTTTGTGGCGTTAGGACGTAGGAGCCCACCCTTATAAAGCAAGGGTGGGGCACCCTCAAGCACGGTTGAGTCATGACCTAGCTGGGAAAAACCCAAGAACACAGACAAGAGTGTGTGTGCCACAGCATTAGAGGATCGAGTTAGAAAGACCAGACGCCGGGGATGGGAGTTTGGCAGTGGGGGCAACGGCCTGCTATGAGGTGGTTGGCTAGGACGTTGTGCCAGGAGCGGCGGATGAGGAGCGTGTTGCAATTAGGGCAATAGGTATTGGCGGCGTCGGAGTGGATGTTGCCTTCGTAGACGTAGTGGAGGCCGACTTCACGGGCAATTTGGCGGGCACGGTGAAGCGTGTGGGGCGGAGTGGGAGGCTTGTCGCGAAGCTTGAAATCGGGATGGAAGGCGGTGAAGTGGAGAGGGACGTCGGGGCCGAGATTCGCGAGGATCCATTCGGCTAGTTTGCGAGTTTCGGCGGGGTCGTCGTTGAGGGTGGGGATGATGAGATTGGTAAGCTCGAACCAGACGTGGGTTTCGTTTTTCAGCCAGGTGAGCATTTCGAGGACGGGCTGAAGATGGGTGAGTGTGATTTTGCCGTAGAAATTTTCGGTGAAGGCTTTGAGATCCACGTTGGCGGCGTCAATGTGGTCGTAGATGTCGTGGAAGGCTTCGCGGGTGATGTAGCCGTTGGTGACCATGACGGTCTTTAGGCCGTGAAGCTTGGCAGCTTTGCAGATATCGATGATGTATTCACCCCAGATGGTGGGTTCGTTGTAGGTGAAGGCGATGGAATCGCAGCCGTGCTGGAGGGCGAGGAGAGGGACTTCCTCAGGAGGAAGGTGGCGGGAGTTGACTTGATCGTGATGGGATTTGGAGATGTCCCAATTCTGGCAGAAGAAACAGCCCATGTTGCATCCGGCGGTGCCGATGCTGAAGACTTTCGTGCCGGGCAGGAAATGGCTGAGGGGTTTTTTCTCGATGGGATCGACCTGGAGCGCGGCGGGGGAAGCGTAGCCGAGGCTGAAGAGTTTGCCGTCTTCATTGACGCGGATGAAGCAGAAACCGGATTGGCCGGGGCCGATGTGGCAGTGGCGGGGACAGAGATAGCAGTGGACACGGTTGTTGGGCTCGGGAGACCACCAGAGGGCTTCGTGGAGGGTCGGGGGTTTTTGGAGGACTTGGAGGTCGGACATGGCTGTTGCGTCCTGTGGTTAGTATACGCCTGGGGAGGAAAGCGGAAAGAGAGGAGAAGAGGTGTAAGAGTGAAAGAGTAAAAGAGTGCATAAATCGGAGTGGTGAATGAGGATGAGGGGTTGCCGCGATCCCTCCACTGCGCACCGGCAGAAGGCGCCGTTGCTCCGGTCGGGATGACAAAATGAAGAAAGGCCCGACGCGCCAAACTGCGGCGCGGGAGAAAAAGATCGGGCCGCTCCGGTCCCTTCGACTCCGCTCAGGGCAGGCGGGATGACAATTTGGGTGTGTAGCACGGGCCGCAGACGACGCAGAGGTTCGCAGAGAAGAGAGAGGCAAGAGGGATTTCATCGCACAAAAGGCGTGCGATGGAAAACCGTATCTCACTGCGCAGACTCCGTTCGGGATGACGAGCGTGAAAATGTGCGAGGGAGATTAGGCGCGGGAACGCATTACGCGACGGCGTTGGGCGGACCAGTTGGCAAAACGGTTTAGATTGTCGCGATATTTCCAGACGAGCTGGAAGAATTTTTTGGCGTCGAGATGGGCGGCTTCCTTTCCTAGGAAGGTTTCAAAGCGCCATTGGAGATAGGGACTGTTCCAAGGGTGAAGGCGGTAGCCACGGGCGGCTATCCAGTAGTAGCGGAGCGTCTTCCACATGGGGGGATTGTACATGGATGGAAGATGCGGGCGCGTGAAAAGATGGTTAAGAAGAGGAGAAAGGCTTACACAGAGGTCGCGGAGAACACAGAGATCGCGGAGAAGAGCAAAGAGAAGAGAGGTGGAGGAGTTTGATCGTAAGAGCCCACCCTTCGCTGAGAGGCGCGAAGGATGGGGCACCCTCAAGTATTGTGTCCGGAATCGTAACCGGAGAAACCCAAGACCCAGGCACAAACTCCGTGCCTGGGGCAACCAAAGGCGATTGTGTCCGGAATCGTAACCGGAGAAACCCAAGACCCAGGCACAAACTCCGTGCCTGGGGCAACCAAAGGCGGGAGAAGAGGTCAGCCAAGAATGGTTTTGGTGGCGTGGCTGATATCGTAAAAGCGGCGGCGAGCCGCCGCACTCCATAACTAGGAGAGGGGGGTGGAGAGGTGCTCGTGGACTAGGAGCCAGGAGGTTCCGCGCTTTTCGAAGATGCCGGTGTAACGGAGCTGAAGGTCGAAGGATTTGCCGTCCTTGGTGGTTTCGGTGAAGCGCATGGGGACGGTGAGCCAGGCGATGTTGCCGTGGCGGGTAACCTTTAACTCTTTGCCGGCGGTGAGTGAAGCCGTGGCAGCGTTATCGAGGAATTCTTTTTGGGCGCCGGGGGCATAGTCCTTCCAACCGTTATAAGAAAACGGGGCAACATCGTAGAAGACTAAGCCATCATCTTTGGCGTAGAACTTGGCGGCGTTGGCGACGTTGCCGGAACTCCAGGCGGCGCAATAGTTGTCGATGAGTTTTCGGAACGTGGCGGTGTCCGTGGCTTTTTGCTGGGCGCGGGCGCCGGCGAAGGTGAGCAGGCCACCGAAGAAAGCGACTAAAACGTAGAGAATCCAGTGATGGCGCGATTCGACAGCGCGCGGCTGAACGGGCGAGTTCACCGACATTGCTTGGTCTCCTGAAGAGGTCTGCCGGGCCACAGATCCCGGCCAGGATTATTGTGTGGGAATACGTTAGACAGAATGGGGAGAGATTTCAAGGGGGATTTTTGGGGGGTGGGCCTGGGGAGTTTTCAGTTGTAAGTTTTCAGTTCTCAGTGGAGAAAGATGAGCGATCAGTATGTGTTTGCGTTGATGGGGAGGCGTAGGGAAGGAGGAAAGATTTCACAGAGGTCGCGGAGAGCGCAGAGTTCGCAGAGGAAACGAAGAGGAAGAAAAGAGGGGAGGCAGACCCAAGACCCAGGCACAGACTCCGTGCCTGGGGCAACCGGCAGAACAAAAGAAGTATAAAAGTGCAAAAGTAAAAGAGTGCAAGAGTGCATGTCGCCCGGGGGAGAGCGCGGGGCACATTTCCTTACCCTATTTGAGTGTGGCTGGTGCGGCGTTGGAAGCGGAGGCGATCCGCCAGATCGTGGACTCGGGCGGCAATGTGTTCGAGGGTTTTCTGGTAAACCTCGGGAGTGCCGCCAAAGGGATCGGGGATGTCCCAATCTTCGACTTTGCCGGAGCCATTGAAGATTGGATCGCTGCGTTGGCCGCTGAGATTGATGATCAGGTCGGCGGCTTCCCAAACGTCGCGAGGGATGGGTTTGGAGGAAAGGGCTTCGGAGGAGTAGCCGTTGGATTGGAGGGCGTGGAGAGTGGCGGGAGGGATGTAGCCTAGGGGGAAGAGACCGGCGCTGGAAGGATCCAGGATGTCGGAGGCATCACGGCGGGCGATGGATTCGGCGATGGGGCTGCGACAGGCATTGCCGAGGCAGAGGAAAAGGGCGCGGAAGCGATCGGGAGTGGGCACGCGAGAATTGTAACTTTTATTTCGAGGCGAGAAGAGAGAAGAAAGAAAAAAATTACGCAGAGATCACAGAGGACGCAGAGTTCGCAGAGAAGAGGCGGAAGAGACCAAGAGTGTAAAATCACGCGCGACGGTTAGGAGATTTCTTCATTGCTGAACCGTTTGCGAGCATGCGCAGAAAATGCTGGTGGACGGTGGGGTCGGAGGTTAGTTCGGGATGGAAAGTGGCGGCGAGAACATTGTCTTTTTGGACCAGGGTGGGGGAACCGTTGAGATTGGCTAGGACGGTGATGCCGGGGGCTACGGATTCGATGATGGGGCCGCGGATGAAAACCATTTCGAGAGGATCGGATTTGAGGGTGGTGGGGCCGAAGAAAACATCGCTGGCGAGTTGGCGGCCGTAACCGTTGCGGAGGATGGTCATGTCGAGCAGGGCTAGCGAAGACTGGGGTGGATTTTTGACGTGAGTGGCGAGGAGGATGGCTCCGGCACAGGTGCCGAAAATGGGGCGACCTTTGGCGGCAAATTGGCGGATGGCGTCGAAGAGGCCTTCTTCCTGGAGGAATTGGAGTTGCGTGGTGCTTTCGCCGCCGGGGAGGATTAGGGCGTCGGATTTGCGGAGATCGGCTAGGGTGCGGACTTCGAGAGTTTGCGCGCCTAGATTGTGGAGAGTGGCGGCGTGGGCCGCGAAGTCGCCTTGGATGGAGAGGATGCCGATTTTCATGAGAATGTTATCAGATATCAGTTATCAGATTCGGAAGAGCCTAACCTTTGCGGTAGGCGCACTGGGTAGGCCAGCCGAACCCAAGAGAAAAACAGATTCCTCGCTTCGCTCGGAATGACAAGTTTTTCATTTCTTGCCTAGATGGGGTCCAGCAGTGCTGGACCCCTACACTGCAAAAGCAAGAAGAAGAACCCAAGACCCAGGCACAAACTCCGTGCCTGGGGCAACCAAAAGCAAGAAAGAACAAACCCAAGAAGAAACAAACGCGGGAGAAAAGGCAAACCCAAGACAATAGCTGAACCCAAGACCCAGGCACAAACTCCGTGCCTGGGGCACCCAAACCCGAGAGAAACACCGCAGGGTTACCAGCCGCGGGTGGAGAGTAGGTCTTTTTCATCGAGTTGGCGGACGTCGAGGCCGGGCATGGCTTCGCCTAGTTGTTCACTGGCTTCGAGGACGGCTTTGGCGTCATCGAAGTGCGTGGTGGCTTTGACGATGGCTTTGGCGCGGGCTTCGGGATCGCTGCTTTTGAAGATGCCGGAGCCAACGAAAACGGCTTCGGCGCCGAGTTTCCGGACGAGCGCGGCGTCGGCAGGAGTGGCGATGCCACCGGCGGAAAAATTGGGAACGGGGAGTTTGCCTGTGCGGGCGATTTCGCGGATGAGATCTAGAGGAGCGCCCATTTCCTTGGCTTGCTTCATGATTTCATCATCGCGGAGCGTGGTGAGGTATTTCATCTGGCTGACGATGGCGCGCATGTGACGGACGGCTTCGACAACGTTGCCGGAGCCGGCTTCGCCCTTGGTGCGAATCATGGCGGCGCCTTCGGCAATGCGGCGGACGGCTTCACCAAGATTGCGGGCGCCACAGACGAAGGGGACGCGGTAATCGTGCTTCCAGATGTGATTTTCCTCGTCGGCGGGAGTGAGGACTTCGCTCTCGTCGATGAAGTCCACTTCGAGGGCCTGGAGAACTTCGGCTTCGGCGAAGTGGCCGATACGGACCTTGGCCATGACGGGGATGGTGACGGTCTTCATGATTTCGCGAATGACTTTGACGGAGGCCATGCGGGCGACGCCGCCTTCCTTTCTAATGTCGGAAGGGACACGCTCGAGAGCCATGACGGCGCAGGCGCCGGCTTTTTCGGCAATGAGGGCTTGCTCGGCGTTGGTGACGTCCATGATGACGCCGCCTTTTAGCATTTCGGCTAGGCCGACCTTTACGCGCCATTCATTGGAGGGATTGGCGCCGTTGGTGGGGTGATCCTTGCCGTTTGGTTTTTTGATTGGCATTGATGGTTCTCCTCTCAGAAATCGGAAAACGAGAAACAAGGCGCCCGCCTCAGAAGGCGGCCGCTACAAAAGCAAGAGTTCGCTCGACAATCGAGCGATGTTGCCGAGATGGGGCGCAGCTTGCTGCGCCCCTACAAATGCAAACCCAGGAAAAACAAACCCAAGACCCAGGCACAAACTCCGTGCCTGGGGCAACCAAACCCGAGAGCACTACGTGCCGCCTACGACGACAAAGCGGCCCTTGCCGCGAGCGAGTAGATTGCCTTGGGCGTCGCGGATTTCGGCCACGCGAAAACGGTTGCGGTCACTGGCGTTCACCTGCCAGCCTTCGGCTAGGATTTCCTGGTCGACGGGGACGGGCTTGCGATACTCGATAGACATTTCGGC
This sequence comes from Candidatus Acidiferrales bacterium, assembly GCA_963702915.1. Classification (GTDB taxonomy): domain Bacteria; phylum Acidobacteriota; class Terriglobia; order Acidiferrales; family UBA7541; genus Acidiferrum. The sequence continues at coordinate 701,563 of OY969770.1, read as the reverse complement.
GGTTACGGCGCGCTCTTCGGTGAGTTTGGAGAGCTTGCCCATGGCTTCATCGAGGACGACGGCGATGATGCCGCCGTGAGCGAAGCCAGCGCCACCCGCGTAGTTGGGGCCGAGAACGAAGCGGCCACGGGTGCGGCGGGCGTCGCGATCGAGTTCGAAGGGGAGTTTCATGCCGACGGGATTGGCGGCGCCACAACCGAAACAGCGGTTGGTGGGTTGCGGATCGAGTTTGAGAACGTTGGACATTTTCCGTTTCAGAGTTGGCCGATTTGAAGATCGGCCGAGATGTAAAGAAACCCAAGACCCAGGTAAAAAACCGAACCTGGGGCACCCCGAAAGAAAGAAGAAACCCAAGACCCAGGCACAAAGTCCGTGCCTGGGGCAACCAGAAGCAAGAAAGAGCAAACCCAAGAGCCAGTCATACCAGGGCCACGTGGGCGCGTTCGGCTCTGCGCGTACCGCGCTGGCGCTTACGTAATTCGATGCGCAGAAGTTCGGCTAGGATGGCGATGCCGCGCGCGATTTGCTTTTCATTGAGGCTGGCGAAGCCGAGTCGCAGCGTGTTGGGCAATGGCGTTTGCACGTAGAAATAACGGCCGGGCGCGAAGAGGACGCCGCGCTCGCGGGCGTGGATCATGAGTTCGCTGGCATCGAAACCGGCAGGCAATTCGAGCCAGAGGCACATGCCGCCTTCGGGACGAGCCCAGCGGGTGCCTTCGGGCATGAGTTTGCGCAGAGATTCATCGAGAGCCTGGAGGCGATCGGAATAGACCTTGCGCATGCGGGCTAGATGTTTGTGGAAGAGGCCGCGGCGCAGGAATTCGGCGAGGGTGGCTTGCGCGAGTTGATCGGTGTGGAGATCGGTCATCTGCTTGACGAGGCGGAGGCGTTCGATAGCGGCGGGAGGCGCAACGATCCAGCCGACGCGAAGGCCGGGAAAAGCGACCTTGGAGAAACTGTCAATGTGAATCACGAGATTGGACTGATCGAGCTGCTTGAGCGAAGGGACGCGGACATCGCGAGCGTGGAGGCGCGCGTAGATGTGATCTTCGACGACAGGAACCTGGTGACGCGTGGCGAGTTCGAGAACGCGGCGGCGCGAATCAAGCGGCATGGAAGTGCCCGTGGGATTGTGAAAATCGGGAGTGAGAACGATGAGCTTGACGCGATTCGCGGAGAGCAGGGCTTCGAGAACTTCCAGATCGATACCGAGGGGCTTGCCGGGTTCGGGATGCGTGCGAACCGGAACGCCGAGGCAGCGCGCACGAACGCCATGGAAAACAGAGGCAGCGCCGGGGTATGTGGGGTTTTCCATAATGACGGTGTCGCCGGAACGGACGAAGGTTTTGGCGACGAGATCGAAGGCTTGCTGGCAACCGGCGGTGACGAGAAGAGTTTCGTCTTTGGCGGGGATGCCGTCGTGGTGAAGAAGTTCGATTAGAGCTTCTTTGAGGGGAGCGTAGCCATCGGAAGCGCCGAGGTTGAGGATTTCGGGGCCTTCACGGCGAAGTACGGCGTGAGCGCAGGTTTGCAATTCTTCGATGGGGAAGAATTCGGGAGCGGGACGTGCCATGACGAAGGAGAGCGCGTCTTCCGGGGCGGAAGCGGTGAGGCGGCTGAGAACTTCTTCGCTGCGCTCATCGGCGAAGAGAAGTTCCCAGCGGAGGCCATCGCCGTTATGGAGAACTGGAGGCGGAGGCGGAGAGATTTTCAGGCCATTGCCATTGGGGCAGATGAAGGTGCCGCGGCCGACGTGTCCCTGGATGAGGCCTTCGGATTCGAGTTCGGCGTAGGCGTTGGCGACGGTGGTGCGATGAACGCCGAGAGTGAGAGCCAGTTCGCGGCTGGCGGGAATGCGGTCACCGGGACGTAGATCGCCCGCGTGGACGAGGGAACGGAGCTGGTCACGGAGCTGGATATAGAGGGGAATGTGACTTTCGGGCTGAAGGTGTATTGGCAGCATTGTCTCTCACCCTAAGGGATATTCTAACAGGAATTGGACTGGGGGAAGAGCCAAAATGACTCTTTGGAGAAAAAGAAAGAAAAGGCTTCACCACAGAGGTAACAGAGGGGCCGCAGAGGGAACGGAGAATCCAGGGAGGGAGAACTGAACAAAGAAAGAAAAGACTTACACAGAGTTCACAGAGGACGCAGAGGTTCGCAGAGGAAGAGAAGAGGTTTAAGAGTTTAAGAGTGAAAGAGTTCAAGAATGTGGGTGGTGGGAGAGGGAGGAGGTATTGCCACGATCCCTCCGCTACGCGCCGCAAAAAGCGCGGTGCTCCGGTCGGGATGACAGTTTGGGTGGGCCGCGAAAAAACAGCGGCATTCTGGTCGGGATGACAATTTTGGGTGGCGCTGCAGAAAAAGCGCTAGTTCGGTTGGGTTGACAGATTGGTTCGTGAGAAGAAGAGAAGGAAACAAAAAGCTTACACAGAGGTCGCAGAGAGCACAGAGTTCACAGAGAAGAAAAACCCAAGACCCAGACACACACTCCGTGCCTGGGGCACCCGGCCTCGGCGCTGGAAGCGGGGAGAGCAGCGAAGAAATCTTAGGGGTTGGGGCGGTGGGAGAGGCGGCCGTTTTTTTCGTTGGGGGCGAGGTCGCGGATGCAGAGGATAGTGAAGTCGGAGGGGTCACACTGATCGATTTGTTTGAGGGGAAGGTCGTCGGGCTGGACTACGTATTCGCCGGATTCCATGGATTCGCTGTCGTGGGGATCGAAGACGGCGACGGGGCTGTCTTCGGTGACGCGGAGACGGAATTGTTTGGCGGAAGGTTCGTAGTTGGAAAAGGCGAAACAGTGGCCGATGCAGGCGCGGTCAATGGAATGGTAGATGAAAGGGGCGCGCCAATCGGGGGGAGCGGCAACGGTTTTCAGGACGCGGGTGCCGAAGGGGAGAGTGTTGGTGAGTTTTTCGGCGTTGGCTTCGAGGCGGGCGATGAGTGAAGTGTCTTGATAGACGAAGATGAAAAAGAGGAGCGCGCAAAGAGAGAGAGCCACGAGATGCCATTTTTGCGGGGAAAGCGAGCCGAGGAAACAGAGCGTAAAGATGGCGGTGATTATGGTTAGGCGGGAAACGATTAGGCCGATCCAACCGCCACCCTGATTGAGATCAACATTTTCGGGGAGGAGCGAGGTGACGAGGAAGGAGATGATGCAGAGTTCGACGAGGAGGCGGCGGTCTTTCCACCAGGCGGAGAAGCTGGGAGCGCGGCGAAGATCGAATCCGGCCATGAGGAGGCTGAGGGCGAAAGTGATGGCGGAGATATAGCGATAGCGTTCACCGAAGACGAGGAATTGGTCGGAACCGTTGAAGAAATAGAAAGGATGATTGGGCCATGAGACGTCGTAGGAGGAATGGCGGGTGAGATAGAAGCGGGCGGCGAGGATGATGAGTAAGCCGAGAGCGGCGTAGACGAAGCGCCAGCGCGGGAGATGTTGCCAGAGGAGGAGATAGGTTGCGGCGGTAACGAACCAGATTGCGCCGAGAGGGTGGGCCAGGAGCATTAGTGGAAGGATGACGAGGGCGAGGAGTTGGAATTTGCGGCGGGCGGTCCAGACCAAGGATAGGCCAAGGCAGGCCAATGCGATGGACAAATCGTAGTTCATGAAACCCATGTGAAAGACATAGCCGTAGCTGAGCATGGCTAGGAATGGAGTGAGGAGCCAGGGAGGGCGGCGGGTGGCCGCGGCGATGAGGAGGAAGACGCTCCAGAAAAAGAGGAGGACGCAAAGAGCGACGGAGATTTTTTCCGCGGCGGGGATGCCGAAGAGATTGGAGAGGGAGAGAAGGAGGAGATCGAAGAGGACGTTATTGAATTGCCAGACGGAGTAGACGCCGGGGGCAGTTCCCTTCTGGACGAGTTGGGCGAGCCAGGCGTTGTAGACGTGGCTGGCGAGATCGCCGGCTTCGATGTGGTGGTGCCAGAAGATGGGGATAAGAAGGAGAGCGGAGAGGAGGATGGGGCGGAGCTTCATTGCGATGGGGAGAGTATAGCTCGTGTGGGGAAAGGAGAAGAAGTGTAAGAGTGGAAGAGTGAAAGAGTTTAAGAGTTCAAGAGTGGCGAACATTTGGGTGAGGTGCGGTTGGGATGGTGCCACGATCCCTCCACTGCGTGCCGCAGAAAACGCGGCACTCCGGTCGGGATGACAACTGTACGGTTCGACAGAGACGAAGAGAAAGCTTACACAGAGGTCACAGAGAGCACAGAGTTCACAGAGAAGAGGACCCAAGACCCAGGCACCGACTCCGTGCCTGGGGCAACCAAACCCAAGAGAGAAATCAAACCCAAGACCCAGGTAGAAAATCGCACCTGGGGCACCCGGCACTCCGGTTGACACCATGCCGCGATCCCTCCACTGCGTCCCGCAAAAAGCGCGGGACTCCGGTCGGGATGACAGTTTGGGGGAAGCCGCAGTGGGGGCGGCAGCGCGGTCGGGATGACAGCCTGGCGGGCGGGTAGTTAGCGGCCGGATTGGGCGTCGCCTAGGCGCTTTAGGCGGTCGCGGAGACGGCGTTGCAGCGGGGTGGGCGTGTTGGGATTGAAGGCTACCAGATACCAGAGGGGTTGCGTCTTGTCTTTGCTTAGATAGGTTAACGTGCCGGCGTCGGCGTTGGGATGACGGGCGACATTTTCACGGATGGCGCCGTAGGGATGGCGGGAAAGACGGTGAAGGGTTTTGGCGTTGGCGCGGGGATGCTCGCTGATGAGGCGTAGGAGATAGAAGTCTTCCTCTGGAGCTTGCTTGGCAAGTTTCTCGAGCATTTCGGGTTTGGCTTCGGCGCTGAGGACGAGACCGATTTTTTCGTCCCAAGCGGTGTTGATGTGATTGAGCTCGCGAGTGCGCTCGTGGATTAATTCCTCGAGGATACGCCGCTCCTGCTGCATGCGGGCGATAGGAAGATGCGTGCCTTCGAGGGAATCGAGGACACGGAGGAGATGCTGGCGTTCACCGAAGACAATCTGCGAGGTGCGCCCAATGCGGCCATTTTCCTTTTCTTTGTATTGCACGAGATCCGAACGTCGCATGATTTGATGCTCCCAATTGGCCTTTGGCGGCTCGCCAAAAGGCACGTAATCCCATACGGACTGGTGTGGCTGGCTCATGGTCTTGCTGCGCGATTTGGCGGCTTGTTGGATTATGTTCTGAGGAATGGATAGGGTAAAGTTTGGCGGCGCAGGGCTGTGCCCGAAGTGGTACGAGCGGAAAAGAGGAGGAACGTGGCGATGAATGCGTTCGAGGAGCACAAGGAAGAGTTGGAGAAGTACGAGCAGATGTTTGGGAAGGAGCGGGGGAGGCTGGCCGTGTCCATGGACCGGATCACGAATGCCCTGGTGTTGGTGGGACAGCACGGAGTGTATTGCACAAGCCAGAGAAATCCGACGGTGCCAGCGATGGATTTGCGGATGGTGGTGCAGGAATTGACGCACGCGAAGGAGTTGATGCAGGCGGTGATGGAGGAGATGAGGAAGAAGAGAAGTTAACAGCTAACAGTTTACAGCTAACAGCTCAGAGCGGGGATGATGGAACGGCGTAGCGGGTGCGGGAAGAAATACAAGAGGAAGAATTACGCAGAGGACACAGAGTTCACAGAGATCGCGGAGAGGAGAAACCCAAGAGCACAGTCAGGAGTGACTGTGCCACAGGAAGAGGAACCCAAGACCCAGGCACAGACTCCGTGCCTGGGGCAACCGGCAGGGGGAGATGAGGAAGAAAAGTTGAAAGTTAAAGAGCTTAGAAGTGGAAGAGTGCAAGAGTAAAAAAGTATGAGAGATTGAGAGTCTAGACGGTGCGGTGGAGAATTTGTGGGGATGTTGCCGCGATCCCTCCGCTACGTGCCGCAAACGGCGCGGCACTCCGGTCGGGATGACAGCCGGGTGATGCTGCAGAAAACGCGGTGCTTCGGGCGGGAGGACAGTGCGGATGGGGCCGTAGAGGGAACGGAGAGTTCGGTAAATGGATTAGGGTTGGAGGAAGGGGTTGGTGTGGCGTTCGTGGCCGATGGAGGTGGTGGGGCCGTGCCCGGGATGAACGACGGTGTCGTCGGGGAGATGGAGCAGTTTGGATTTGAGGGAATCGATTATCTGATCGAGCGAGCCGCCCCACAGATCGGTGCGGCCAATGCTGCCGGCGAAGAGCGTGTCTCCAGCGAAGAGTTGGGGTTTGGTTAGCTGGATCGCACCGGCATCCTTGGGGAGATACAGGCAGACGCTCCCGGGAGTGTGGCCGGGGGTGTGAATGATGTTGGCCTGGAAGCGGCCCCAACTGAGAGCGTCGCCTTCCTTGAGGAGATGATCGACATCGACGAGCTCGGGAGGGACCATGCCGAGGAATTCGGCTTGCACGTCCATGGCGTGATAGAGAGGGAGATCGTCGCTGTGCATCATGACGGGCGCGCCGGTGTAGAGATGGAGCTTGGCAAGGCCGCCTACATGATCAATGTGGGCGTGAGTGCTGACGATGACCTGGACGGAGAGTTTGTAGCGGCCGAGCAGATCGAGGATGCGTTCGACTTCGTCGCCGGGGTCGATGACGATGGCTTCGCGAGATTTGGGATCGCCAATGATGAGACAGTTGCACTGAAGCACGCCGACGGGGAGCTTGATGTAGATCATCTCCGGATTCGCGGCGTCCGGGAGATTCAGGGTGTTGGGAATGGCCGTCATTGTTGGGATTATAGCATTGGAGATTTGGGAAGAGGGGCAGGGATATCGGCGATCAGCAGGCGGAAGAGGAAGAGGTATAAGAGTGAAAAAGTATAAGAGTGTAAGAGTGCAAGAGTTTAAGAGAAGGCAGGAGATAACTCGCCCTCCCAGCTCGGGGCGAGGAGGCGCAGAGTTCGCTGAGGGGCGCGGAGAAGTGGAGGAGAGGTTGAAAGTTGAAAGTTGAAAGTTTAAGAGTGCAAAAGTGCAAGAGACCCTAGCTTATGGCGCAGAAGTTAGCCGGGAGGTTGCCACGATCCCTCCACTACGTGCCGCAAAGGGCGCGGCACTCCGGTCGGGATGACAGTTTGGGGGAAGCCGCAAAGGGCGCGGCACTCCGGTCCCTTCGGCTTCGCTGAGGGCAGGCGGGAAGACATGTGTGAGTGGCGGAAGAGGCGTTGGGGGAGAGGTCGAAGGTTGAAAGAGCAAGAGTTCGGAAGTGCAAAAGTATAAGAGTGAAAGAGTGTAAGAGTGTGAGAGTTTAAGAAAAGACAAAAGATAGCGCAGAGGCGCAGAGTACGCAGAGGAACGCAGAGAAAGCCAACCCAAGAGAAACCGAAGACCCAGGCACACACTCCGTGCCTGGGGCAACCTTCGCATTGGTTGAGGGAAAGGAACGGTTCAAAGGTTCAGGCGTTCAAGGGCTGAATGGGTGAGTGTGATGAACGGGTTTGGTAGACTGGCGGGAGAAGGAGGGGACGTTGGCGGAGAACAACAGTGAGTTGAGGACACCGTTGGAGGCGATGCACCTGGCGGATGGAACTACGGTGAGCACGTGGTTTGGGTGCGCGCTGCCCAATGAGTTCGGGGATTGGCGGACGGAGTACGGGTATTTGCGGGAGGGCGTGGGGGTGGTGGACAAGAATTACCGGGTGTATCTGAGTTTTACCGGGCCGGACCGGGTGCGGTACTTGAATGCGATCTTGACGAACGATATCAAGGGGCTGGCGGAAAATCATGGGAGCGTATCGCTGTTTCTGAATCCACAGGGGCATATCCAAGCGGAGATAGAAACGTACGCGCTGCGGGAGGAGTTGTTTTGCGTGTCGTATGCGATGATCCGCGAACGACTGATCGAGGGATTGGAGAAGTACATCATCATGGATGATGTGACGCTGGCGGATGAAACGGAAGAGTATGGGACGATTGCGATGGAAGGACCGAAAGCGGCGGTGGTGGCCGCGGAATTGACGGGAATGGAATTGGAAGGGATGGAGGAGCTGGAGTCGCGAGAAGTATTGGTGAGGGCAGTTCCCTGCCGGATGACGCGGAGATCGCCGGGTGGCGTGAGCGGGGCGGAGTTCTTGGCAGAGCGCGGAGAGATTGAGGAGGTGTGGAAGACAGTGGTTGAGGCGGCGCGGAAATTTGGAGGAGGGCCGGCGGGATATACGGCGTTGAATGTGGTGCGGCTGGAGCAGAGGATTCCTTGGTTTGGTTATGACTTTGGGGAAAAGCAGATACCGCATGAGGCGGGATTACAGGATTCGCATATCAGCTATACGAAGGGCTGCTACACGGGACAGGAGATTGTGGAAAGGGTGAGGTCGCGGGGGCAGGTGAACCGGGTGAGGGTGTCGTTGCGATTCGCGGGGGCGGAGGATGTGCCGGCAAATAAGGCGCTGCAGGCGGAGGGGAAAGATGTGGGATTTGTGACGCGGACGGGCTATTCGATCGCGGAGAAGGCGTGGATTGGGATGGGGTACGTGCGGAAGGAGAAGGCGGTGGTGGGGACGATACTGGAGGTCGGGGAAGGGACGGCGGTGGTGGTGTGAGAGGAGAGATATCAGATATCAGCGATCAGGAAGCGGGACAAATCTGAAGATAAGAATTAACACAGAGGGCACAGAGGACGCAGAGTTCACAGAGAAGAGCGGAGAAGTGGTTTAAGAGTGCAAAAGTAAGAGAGTGTAAGAGTTTAAGAGTGCAAACTCTCGAGGCGGGAGTTACGTAGGCAAGAGGGGGGAGGGTTGGGCGGCAAAGAGGTCGCGGAGTTCGTGGTGGAGTAGGGCGCGGTCGCTGGGGTCCATGGCAATGATTTGGAGGGCCATGCCCTTTCGTTCCTGGACGCGACGGACGATGGCGCGGCCGCGGATTTGTCCTGCAGGGGTATCCAACAAAAGCTGAACGGCGCTGCGAAGCGGCACGGGGTGCTTGGTGCGGATGAAGAGGCCGCCGAGGGCGAGGCTGTCCATGTAGGAGACGTCGCGAGTCAAGCCGGATTGCCGTAAGCGTCCGGTTGTGGCCGTCTGTGAGAATTGTGGGTAGTCAGAGGATGATGGCTCATGTGGGCACATCGGGAAGTGTCCACTTGAGGAAACGTGGACACTTCGGAACGGATAGTCGTTAAGAGAGAGCCGCGTAGACGGCGGTCGGTAGCGGAGAAGCGGCGGATCGTCGAGGAGACGTTAGCGCCAGATGCGTCGGTGGCCAAGGTGGCGCGGGCGCACGGAGTGAATGCCAACCAAGTGTTTGCATGGCGGCGTCAGTATCGCCAGGGGTTGTTGGGCGAGACGCAAGAAACGGCGAACTTGTTGCCGGTGCATGTGACCGGAACGCGAGCAAGCAAAGCGCATCGCTCGGACCGTCGGCACGCTGCCCAGGGAAGCGAGGAAGCAGCGGGCGCGATTTACGTGGAACTTCCCAAGGGACAACTGCGCATCACGGGGCGTGTGGATGCAGAAGCGCTGCGTGTGGTGCTGGAGCAGTTGCTGGGATGATCGGGCTGGCGGCGGGGACGCGCATCTGGATCGTGGCGGGGGTGACGGACATGCGGCGCGGGTTTGTGGGACTGAGCGGGATGGTGCAGACGGCGCTGGCGGAAAATCCGTTTTCCGGGCAGGTATTTGTGTTTCGCGGGAAGCGCGGGGATCTGGTCAAGCTGCTGTGGTGGGACGGTGATGGGCTGTGCTTGTTCGCGAAAAGGCTGGAGCGCGGAAAATTCACCTGGCCGCAAGCGGCGAACGGTACGGTTTCGCTGACGCCAGCGCAGTTGTCCATGCTGCTGGAAGGGATTGATTGGCGGCGGCCAGTGCGCAGTTACACGCCACAGATGGCGGTGTGAAGGGCAGTGGTTATCTGTTGCGCATTTTTCTTTGTTGTTTTTTCTTTCTCTACGTTTTTTGCTTGCGCATAAAAAAGTTTCTGGCATACTGCGCGCACGATGACACTGCGCGCGACACTTCCTGATCTCGACACACTCGATCACGAAGCATTGAAGGCGCTAATCTTCATCCAGCACGGACAGCTTCTCTCCCAAACGGAAGAACTCCTCTCCAAGAACGCGCAACTGCAATCGCGCGACAACGAGATCGAGCACTTGAAGCTGCTCATCGCCAAGCTGCGGCGCATGCAGTTCGGGCGCAAATCGGAGAAGCTGGACCGCCAGATCGAACAGCTGGAGTTGCGGCTCGACGAGTTGGAAACAGCGCGAGCAGAGAAAACCGCGCCTCTGCAACTGCCTGTTGCTGTCGCGTCCGTTACGAATGCAGCAAAACCCACACGGCGGCCGCTGCCGGAGCACCTGCCGCGCGAAGTGAAAAAGTATCCGCCGAAGCAGAAAGCCTGCCCGGACTGTGGTGGTGAGTTGAAATCGCTCGGCGAAGACATCTCGGAAATCCTGGAGTATGTGCCGGCGCATTTCAAAGTGATCCAGCAGGTGCGTCCGAAGCTGGCCTGCGCATGCTGCGAACGCATTGTGCAGGCAGAAGCGCCGAGCCGTCCCATCGAGCGCGGCATTGCTGGGCCCGGACTGCTGGCGCATGTGCTGGTCTCGAAATACTCTGATCACTTGCCGCTGTATCGCCAGTCGGAAATTTACGCGCGCGAAGGCGTGGAGCTGGAACGCTCGACACTCGCGGACTGGGTGGGCGGCACGAGCGCGTTGCTGGCACCGCTGGTGGAAGCGCTGCGACGCCACGTGATGAGCGCAACGAAGCTGCACGCCGACGACACGCCGGTTCCGGTGCTGGCGCCGGGCAACGGCAAAACCAAAACCGGGCGGCTGTGGACCTACGCTCGCGACGACCGTCCTGCGGGAGACGCAACGCCCGCGGCGGTGTGGTTCGCCTACACGCCGGATCGCAAAGGCGAGCACCCGCAAGCACACTTGAGCAACTTCACCGGAACGCTGCAGGCAGATGGCTACGCGGGCTACGATCAGATTTACGAAGCGGGGCGCATTCAGGAAGCCGCTTGCTGGGCGCACGTGCGCAGAAAATTCTACGATCTGGTGGCGGCGCACAAATCGCCAGTGGCAGCGGAAGCGCTGGAGCGCATCGGCGCGTTGTACGCCATCGAAAAAGAAATTCGCGGGCGCTCGCCAGAACAGCGACGCGAGGTTCGCAACCAACAGGCGCGCCCGCTGTTGGAATCGTTGAAGCAGTGGCTGGAAGAGACCTTATGTAAACTATCCAGAAAATCGGACACCGCGCTGGCAGTCCGTTACGCGCTGGGACGCTGGGAAGCGCTCTTGCGCTACGTGGACGACGGCCGCATCGAGATCGACAACAATGCCGCGGAACGAGCATTGCGCGTGGTCGCCCTGGGCCGCAAAAACTACTTGTTCGCAGGCTCCGATGCCGGTGGCGAACGCGCCGCAGCGATCTACAGCCTGATCGGCACCGCCAAACTCAACGGCATCGATCCCGAAGCGTACCTGCGCGACGTGCTCTCGCGTATCGCCGACCACCCCATCAACCGCATCGAAGAACTCCTGCCTTGGTACCTCGCCCCCGCCACAGAAACTGCTTCGTTAACGTAATCCGCCCGTCAAGACGGTCAACTTCGGACGCTTACGGATTGCCAGGCAACGACGAAGGACCGCGGGGGGCGGACGCGTGGATATTTGCGCAGATCGGGAGCGACGATCACAACAACTCCTTGGCAGGGGGAAGAATATTACCCTGTCAGGTTGCCTGGGGCCAGGGAAAAGTCGGGGGACGGGGGAAATGACGGGTGGGGAAGGGCGGAGGGTCGGGAGAGAAGATCCGTGGATTGACGTCCTTCGCGCAGAAGGCGGGCTCAGGATGAGCACGCGAGAAAAGGCGAGCCCAAGAGAAGCACAAAACCCACGCACACGCTCCGTGCCCGGGGCAACCGGTATGATGATTTGGAAAGGTGAGAAACCAGGGACGAAGAGAAGAGAGTGTGTGGCGTTAGGGCGTAAGAACCCACCCTTCGCAAAAGGCGCGAAGGATGGGGCACCCTCAAGTTCTGATGTATGGAGGTAGAACTAGAGAAACCCAAGACCCAGGCACACAGTCCGTGCCCGGGGCAACCTCCGTGGGATTTCGGCATTCGATGGGGTGAGGCCGTAAAAGCGGCGGCTTGCCGCCGCGCTCCAAGATCGGCGCGGAGAACCCTTAGACGTTTGGGATTGTGCGGACATGGGGCGCCAGCAGTGCTACGCCCCTACGGGAGGTATGGTTAGTCGAATTCGTGTTTGGGCTTGGGTTGGTCTTGGCCTAGGCGGCCCATAGAGATATCGGCCTTGAAATAGTTTTCACCCTTGATGGGAGCGCCTGCCATGCGACGGAGCATGGCGAGTTGACCGATATGGTTGAGGGCGTCGGCGACGGGACCCTGGAAGAGTTTTTCGGGAGAGGCGTGGAGGGGTTCGGGGCTGGCGAGATAGTCGTCGAACTTTTGGAGGGCGGCGAAAAAGCGGTGGACTTCGTCTTGCCAAAGCAGGGGCTTGGAATCGTGCCAGGCGGGTTGGCCCTTGGCCATGGAGAGTGCCCAATCGAAGAGATCGCCGAGGTGGGCGAGAATTTGGATGGGCGTGCGCGTGGTTTCGGAGGAGCGAAAATCGGCGAAGGAGTCTGGGGCACCGTGGAGGACTTTTGCGGCGCGATAGGCAATAGTCGCGAGGCAGTGACGAAGGAGGTCGCGAGCACTGGTGGCGGGAGGGATCATAGCGGAGTAAGACCTAGCAGCTTCGGTGCGAGAAGAAAAGATTTTTTTGGCGACTGCCGCGAGCATAAGATGCAACCCCGGCCGAACCCAAGCACAAGACTGAGAAAGATAAAGCTTACACAGAGGCCGCAGAGGGCACAGAGTTCACAGAGAAGAAGAACCCAAGACCCAGGCACACACTCCGTGCCTGGGGCAACCTCCGGGGGATTACGGGATTCGATGGGTTGAGTTTGTAAAAGCGGCGCCAAGGCGCCGCACTCCAGGAAAATCAGGAAAGATTTAGGGCGCGCTTGAAGGAGCCCTTTTCGGCGTCGATCTTTTTTTGGAGTTGGAGGATGGCATAGAGGACGGCTTCGGGGCGCGGGGGGCAGCCGGGAACATAGACGTCCACGGGGATAACCTGATTGCAACCTTGCACGATAGCGTAATTGTTGAAGACACCGCCGGACGTGGCGCAGGCTCCCATGGAGATGACCCACTTGGGTTCGGGCATTTGATCGTAAAGCTGGCGAATGACCGGAGCCATTTTCTGGGAGAGGCGGCCGGCTACGATCATGAGATCGGCCTGGCGAGGAGAGGGGCGGAAGACTTCGGCGCCGAAGCGGGCAATGTCGAAGCGGGAGGCGGCCATGGACATCATCTCGATGGCGCAGCAGGCTAGACCGAAACCGAGGGGCCAGATGGAGCTTTTGCGGGCCCAGTTCACGGCTTTATCTAGTTGGGTGAAGACGATGCCTTCGTCCTGAAGGAGCTTGCCGAAATCGTCGGGCTTGGTGAGAGTGCTGCTTTTGGCGAGTGTGGTTTCCATGGGTACCTCTTTAAAGCACATTTATATTGACATAGGGGGATGAGACATACAAACGGGAGTGAAAGGAGGCTACGAAAGAAGCTTACACAGAGTTCGCAGAGGGCACAGAGGACGCAGAGAAGAGAAACCCAAGAGAATCCCGAGAAGAACCCAAGACCGAGGCACACACTCCGTGCCTGGGGCACCCTTCGTGGGATTTTGGTACGAGATGTGATGTGTGGGAGTTAGTCGATGGTTAGGACTACTTTGCCGAAATGTTTGGATTTTTCTAAGTAGTTGTGGGCGGTGGCGCACTCGTGGAGAGGCCAGATTTTGTCGACTACGGGAGTTAGGCGGCCCTGGGCGACGAGTTTTAAGACGGTGCGGAGCTCGTCTTTGGTGCCCATGTAGGAGCCGAGAATGGAAAGCTGGCGAGTGAAGAGGAAGCGGATGTCGAGTTTGGCGTCGGGACCGGTGGTGGCGCCGCAGGTAACGAGGCGTCCGGCGGTGGCCAGGCTCTTGAGACTTTCGGACCAGGTAGCTTCGCCGACGTGCTCGAAAGCGATGTCCACGCCGCGATTGTTGGTGAGGCGGCGGACTTCCTTGGAGATGGGCATGATGCCGTGGTGGATGACCTCGTCGGCGCCGAGTTGTTTGGCTTTGGCGATTTTCTCGTCGCTGCCCGCAGTGGCGATGACGCGACAGCCGAAGAATTTGGCGATTTGGATGGCGGCGCTGCCAACACCGCTGCCAGCGGCGAGGACGAGGACATCTTCACCGGGGCGGAGTTGAGCGCGACTGACGAGCATGTGCCAGGCGGTTTGGAAAACCAGGGGAACGGCGGCGGCATGGGCCCAATCGAGATTTTCGGGATAGGGCATGCAATTGACTTCGGGGCAGCGGACGTATTCGGCGCAGCCACCCTCAATCATGTGGCCTAAATTGGTGAAATCGCGGCAGAGATTGTCGTTGCCGGAGAGGCAAGCGGGACACCGGCCGCAGGTGACGCCGGGAGCGAGAACGACTTTCTGGCCGATGTGGACGGAGGTGACGTCGGGGCCAACCTTGGCGACTTCGCCGGCGATGTCGCTGCCGGGAATGTGTGGCAGGGGAACTTGCAGGCCGGGAAGGCCGTGGCGGACCCAAAGGTCGAGATGATTGAGGGCGCAGGCATGGACACGGACGAGGACTTCGTGGCCGCGGAGTTGGGGTTCGGGAACATCGGTGTAGCGGAGGACGGATGGATCACCATGTTTTTGGAAGACGATGGCTTTCATGAGCGGCCTCCTGTGAGCGAGACGAGATGGATATGAACACGTGGCCGATGTATCGTATCACGATAGGTTTGGGGCACCGCCGGGGCGCGGGGTGAGATTCTAGAGGGGAAAATAACATTGGGGAGGGAGGATGTCCATGGCGGGAGAGAATTGACAGGGGCGGGGAGAAAGGCACAGATTTAACGCAGAGATCACGGCGGACGCAGAGTTCGCAGAGAAGAGAAACCCGGGAGAAACCCAAGACCCAGGCACACACTCCGTGCCTGGGGCAACCAACTGTTGCGTGGGCCGAGGATGCGAGGAATGGGGAAGAAGTGTAAGAGTGCAAGAGTATAAGAGTGTAAGAGTGTAAGAGTGTAAAAGAAGAGAGACCCAAGAGCACAGTCAGGGGTGACTGTGCTACAAGGCTGATGATGGACCTATTTGAAGAGATTGTGCGGATGCGGCGGGCGGGGATGCGGGGGGCGCTGGCTACGATTGTGCACACTAGCGGATCGATTCCGAGCTATGAGAGTTCGCGGATGCTGGTGCGGGAAGATGGGACGACGGCGGGAACGATTGGCGGTGGCTGCGTGGAAGCGGATGTGTGGGCGGCGGCGAAAGAAGTGATGGAAAAGGAGACGCCGCGGAAGCTGGTGTTCAACCTGAATCATGACGCGACGTACGACAACGGGCTGATTTGCGGGGGCACGGTGGAGATTTTTGTGGAACCGATCCTGCCGCAGCCGGTGGTGTACTTGTTTGGCGGAGGGCACGTTTCGACGGCGGTGGCGAAAGCGGCACAGGCGGTGGGGTTTGGCGTGGGAGTGGTGGATGACCGCGAGGCGTTCGCGAATGCGCAACGGTTTCCGATGGCGCAGGAGATTTTCACGAGTTATGAGGAGGCGTTTGCGAAGCTGCAGCCGAATGGAGCCTCGTACCTGGTGATCGTGACGCGCGGGCATAAGGAAGATATGCGGGTGCTGGCGTGGGCGGTGCGAACGCGGGCACGGTATGTGGGGATGATCGGGAGCAAGCGGAAAGTGTTGAGCGTGTACAAGGCGCTGGAGGCGGAGGGATACCGGCGGGAGGAGTTTGAGAAAGTGTACGCGCCGATCGGATTGGAGATTGGGGCGTTGTCACCGGAAGAGATTGCGTTGAGCGTGGTGGCGGAATTGGTGGCGGTGCGGAGGAATGCTGGGGGAGCTGGGCACAAGCGGATAATGGTGGGGGAGGAAGAGAAGTTGAAAGTTAAAAGTTGAAAGTTGAAGAAGGCGGAAAGGCTAAGATAACGCAGAGGACACAGAGGTCGCCGAGAGCGCAGAGTTCACGGAGAAGAAGAACCCAAGACCCAGGCACAAACTCCGTGCCCGGGGCAACCGTGGTCCGTGAGTTTGGGAGTTCGGAAGTATAAAAAGTATAAGAGTTTAAGAGTGTAAGAGTGCAAGCGCGTAACAGATTTGCTTGATGAGAAGGATTAGCACTTTGGGGGGAGAAAGGGATTGACGGGGGAGGGGTGACGGCCGAAACTTCTGCTTATGACGATTCGCGAACGAGTGGAGTGGGTAAGCCGGATGGGGTTCCTGGTGTTCGTCCTGGCTTCGGCGGCGTTTTTAAGCGCGATTACGGCGATGCGGATCGCGATTCATGGGCGCGAAACGACGATGCCGAATTTGGTGGGGAAAAACGTGGCGGAGGCCAGCCAGATCTTGCGATCGAAGGGGCTGATACTGCACGTGGCGGACCGGGTGTACAGCGATTTGCCCATCAATCAGGTGGTGCGGCAGACGCCGCCGGCGGGAATGTTGATGAAAGTCTCGCAGCAGGCGCACGTGGTGTTAAGCCTGGGGCAACGCGAATTGCAGATACCGAACCTGGAGGGCAACACACTGCGCGTTTCGCGGATTGAGTTGCTGCGCGCGGGGCTGCAGGTTGGCGAAGTGTCCACGCTGGCGCTGCCAGACGAGCCGGTGGACGCGGTGGTGCAGCAGAATCCCAAGGCGGGTAAAGGGGGCGCGACACCACGAGTGGATTTGTTGGTGTCCGCGGGACCACGCGAAGAGTCGTATGTGATGCCGTATTTTATTGGCGCGAACGAGATTGAAGTGCAGCACCGGCTGGACCAGACGAATTTGCGGCACAAGATGAATTATGTGGCGGCGGCGCAGTGGCCGCATGGAACGGTGATTGACCAGACGCCGATGGGCGGATCGCGGATTGCGGGGAATACGGAAGTGGAATTGACAGTGGCGAATTGAAGAGCGGTGGTGGGTGTGCTGCGAAAAACAGAGATGAGGTTGAAAGTTGAAGGTTGAAAGTTGAAAAAAGAAAGAGAAGAGGAAAGATAACGCAGAGGACACAGAGAGCGCAGAGTTCACAGAGAAGAGGGGAGCGTCAGAACCAATCGCTGCGGTAGGCTACCCACCAACTTAGTGCGGCGATGGGGATGGTGGCGAAGAGGGCCCACCAGAACGGCAAGACGAGGTCGGCGACGAGACCGGCAGCCATGAAGGTCATCCAGAAGACTTTGCGTTGCATGGTTTAGTTTAGCAGTGGGGCGAAGATATTGGGCCACGTGTGAGCGGTGGCCATTCCGCAAACGATACCCTATCGTGTGAAAGCCACATGCGAATTGGGTCGTGAGGGGGGACCCAGGCAGCTCGGTTCGTGATGTGGCGCTTTAGTGTCTTTTTGGAGCCGGCTAGGTTGTTCTCCTGGCCCTAAAGGGTCTGTGTGAGAACTAGAAAAAACGGCCCTCAGCGGCTAAAGCGCGTTGCAAATGCAATAACTACGGCATGGCTGAAGCCATGCCCTGACGAAAAAAGTGAAAGTTCACGCGGACTCTAAAGGGGCAAGCAGAATGACGCGAAAATCCACAAGCACTTTAGGTTGCGATACGGTAGCAGACCGGGATGGCGGTCGAGCTTTCTCAGTGACAAGCGTTGCGAGAAACACACCCAGCTTCTTTCTCGCGCTGAGAACGAAGAGAGTCCTGTGTGGATTGTTGCTATTGACGCTGGGTCAAGGCATATGCGTCGCGCAAAGCAAGCCTGAGGAAGTTGTATTTCGCAATGGCGGGCAGGAGTTGCACGGATTTCTTTGGAAGCCGGAAGGTAGTGGCCCTTTTCCGGCAATCGTGTGGAATCATGGCAGCGAAAAAATGCCGGGCTCTCAACCAGTCTTAGCCAAGTTCTATACCGCGCATTCTTATGTGTTCTTTGTTCCGCATCGCCGGGGGCAGGGCCGCTCGCCGGGTGTATATATTCAGGACCTGGTGATTCAGGCGCCACCGGGCGCGCGTGCCTGGCGCATGGTTGAACTCCAAGAGGCCGAAGTGGATGATGTGATCGCCGGGCTGAATTATCTGAAGTCAAGGGCCTTTGTTGACCCTGCGCGCATCGCGATTTCAGGTTGCTCTTACGGCGGCATCCAGACCCTTTTAACGGGTGAGCGCGACGTAGAGGTAAAGGCGCTCGTGCCGTTCGCGCCAGGTGCGATGTCCTGGGAGCAAAATGGGCCACTGCAAGATCGCTTGAAGCGTGCAGTGGACCTCGCCAAGGCGCCTGTCTTGCTGATCCAGGCAGAGAACGATTATAGCCTGGCACCGAGCCGGGCCTTAAGCAAGGAAGCCATCAAAAAGAAGAAAGACTTTCAATCAAAGATATATCCGGCTTTCGGCAATTCCCATCAGGACGGACACTGGGGATTTTGTTCTTCGGCGACCGACGTATGGGGGAACGATGTACTGGCGTTCCTTGAGGCGCAGATGAAGGCGTCACATTAAGGATTAAGCTAGCCGGGCAACCGGGGAGGAGTTTTAAGTTTTCAGTTTTGAGTTTTAAGAGAAGAAAAGAACAGAGAAACCCAAGAGCGAGACAGCAAAAGGCGCCCGCCTCGGAAGGCGGCCGCTACAAGGGCAAGAGAAACCCGGGAGCGATACAACGGCAGGAAGACCCAAGAAAGCAAGCACTGGCGGCCTGGGCAAGATGTGGCGCAGCATGCTGCGCCCCTACGGGGACGAGTGCGGCGATACTTGGAGTGCGGGTTGCGGCGAGATTATCAGTTCACTTTGGAGTCGGGCGGCGGGATGATGGCGGGTAGCCAGATATCCTGATCAATGTAGGCTTTGAGAGGCGTGCCTTGGGAGATTTGCACGTCCTTGCCGTGTTTGATTAGACCGATGGGACCGAAGAGTACGGTGAGCGCAACGGTTGCGCCTGTCTGGTTGTCTCCCTCTTTGCCTTTGGTGCCGCGAAGGTGGACGTGGTTGCTGCCCACCACGAGATATTCCAGTTGAACGTTAAGCTCGCCACCCTTGCCCATCATGCCGGCTTTCTTGGCAGTCGAGACCGTGGCCACCGCGTGGGAGCCTTTGGCGGCCACGAGCTTGTCGGCGACTTTCAAGTCGTCATCCAAGAGGAATTCCACGGGATCGCCTTCGTGTGCGGTTTTGGAGCTGACGTCGGCTGCGAATTTCAAGGCCACTTCGGTGCCGTCTCTTAACAAACAAGCATTGTTTTCGTTGCAGCCTCCCTAGTTCGGCAAGCCGTTCGGCGCTGTGCTGGGCACATCCGCGGCGCCGTGTGCGGCTTCGACGGCGGCGGACGGTTTCGCCGCATGAGCGGCCAGCATCGCTTCCATCACATCTTGCGAGACGCCGGCGGCTTTCAGATCGATGAGCGCTTGGGGAGAGACATCGAAATCGGTGGGATTGGATGCGATGTCTTTGACGATGAGGCTCGCTTCGAATCCTTGTTTGCTCATATTCAAGACATCCGCGTTGGTCAAAGGCTTCTGAGTTTGCGCATGGGTGGCTAAGGCCAGGAGCGGAGTGGCTAGGAATAAAAGGGTAAGACGGTGGAATCTCATATGAAAGGCTCCTCGCAGAAGGAACGGGAGCGCATTCCGGATGGTCCCTGATCGATTAAGATAACTGCAAAGTTAGCCCACTAATCGCCTAGCGTCAACGGGGGAATGGGTGGCGGAGGGAAAAGGAATCCAAGACCCAGGCACACACTCCGTGCCTGGGGCAACCGGCGGAGGAGTTTTCAGTTTTGAGTTGTCAGTTTTGAGTTTTCGGAGAAGAGATCCCGAGCTAAGTTGCGGTGGGGCTTTGTTGGCGGACCGCCTCAGAAGGCGGTCCCTACAAAAGCAGGAGAAACCCAGGAGCGCTCGCGTTGGAAGCCTGGGCAAGCTGGGGCGCAGCGTGCTGCGCCCCTACGGGTGGTTGAGCCGATGCTATCTCAGGTAGCCCCAATTGTGGAGTTTGTCGGAATCTTCTACCCAGCGGTCGCCGATGTCGGTGCGGTAGTACATGTTGGGGATGAGAATGTTTTTGATGCGGGAATAGACTTGGGCTTGCGCTTGCTTCATGGTCTGGCCGGTGCCGCAGACGATGAGGACCACGCCGGAAGTTCCGGCGACCACCCACTGGTCGTTGAGCACCTTCACATCTTCAATGTGGATGCCTTCACTCATAGGCCGCTTGAAAACGATGGCGGCATTTTTGGAGAAGGAGTTGAAGGTTTCTTCGTCGTCGAAGGGAAAGGGCGGCACGACGATGCGCACACCGATCTGAAAGCCGCTGCGGGTGCGCCACTTGGGCTCGAGTCCGGCGGCTAGTTCCCAAAAGAAATCGCTGATGGGAGTGAGCATGCCTTCCTGCTGGATGCTGATGGTGGGATAGCCGAAGCGGGAAGTGAACTCGAGAGGATAGATGCCGTTGTTGTTGACGATGCAGTTGACGTCAATGTAGCCGACGTAGCCTTCTTCGGCGAGCTTCGGCTCCATTTTCAGTAGCGTGCGATTGAAGAGGGCGTTGGGCTCGCTCCAAAACATCGCGGTGCCCATTTCGCCGGTGGGCGGGCCGACTTCACCGGGGAAAAGTTTTTTGTGCTCGAAGTTGATATTGATGGGAGTGATGAATTTTTTGCCGTTGAAGAAACCACCGACAGCAACTTCGACGCCATTGACCCGGCGCTGCAACTGGAAGACCTTGATCTCCTCGGAAAAGGCGCGTTTGTAGGCTTCCAGCATGCCGATGACGTCAACGCCATCTTCTTCTTCACCGACAAAGAGGCGGCGCTTGACGTTCTGTGCTTCGCCGCTGGGCTTGATGACGTAGCGATCGGGATTTTTCTTGACGAATTCGATGGCGGGATCGAAGGAATCAAATTGCTGATACGGGATGATGGTGACGCCAGCCTTCTTGAGTTCTTCCTGGCCGAAGTTGCGATCGTCTTCGAGATTGTCGGTGTAGGGCGTACCGCCGATTACGGGCTTTCCTGCGGCGCGCAGGGTCTGGGCCCGGGTGCCCTGGCCGAGGGTATCATCGAAAACGACGATATCGGCCCAATTGGCAGCATCCTTTTCCCAGTCTTTGGATTTGGGGACCATGCCATCCGCGATGTCGCGTTCTTTTTCGGCTTCAATGTAATAGCGGACTTCGTGGCCTTCCTTGATGACTTGCCAGGCGATATCTCCGATCAGGCCGGAGAGAGAAGCAAAAAGGAATTTTCGTTTATCCATGAGAAGGGCCTGCCGCCGCTGGAGCGATAGGCATGGAAGCATTGTAGTTAGACGGAGGGGGAGATTCTATTACAAAACGTTAAAAAGTGACGGGGGGTGAGGGTGGGGAGTTTTCAGTTGTTAGTTGTTAGATTTCAGTTGTAAGTAAGGAAAGAAAGGTGGAGGCGCAGGAATTGTGGAGACGGGGAGATGTTCGGAGAAGAGATTCGGAAGTATAAAAGTAAAAAAGTATAAGAGTAAAAGAGTGTCAGAGATGACGTGGAGGTTAGATGGGCGGAAAGGTGGTTGATGCGGTGAAGCGGGGGAAGAAAGAAAAGGCTTACACAGAGATCACAGAGAACGCAGAGGTCACAGAGGTCGGAACACTGAGGACACAGAAAGAGAACCCCAAGACCCAGGCACACACTCCGTGCCTGGGGCAACCTGCGACTTACTGGAGACGAGATTCGGACATATAAAAGTGAAAGAGTATAAGAGTGTAAAAGTGTAAGCGCTAAGTCCCGGGTCGCGGGAAATCGGGTTGTCTGATTCGGGGGAGTTGGATTCGAGCGAGGTGGGATAACCTGGGGAGCGGGAGGTGGCATCTCACGATGAAGAACCGGGACTGTCCCTTGGGGCAAAGTTCTTGAGACACCTGGCCGGTCGTTCAGGGTATACTTTGAGGGTTGAAGTACGAAGTTCGGGGAGCGCCCCGCCGGGGGTACCGCCTGGCCGGGCCCAGTGGGCAATCAAACTAGAGAGGTGAGGATTGAGGCGAATTCCGCTTCTTCTAATTTTATGCGCTTTGGCGCTGATGAGCGCCAGTGCGTCTTCCGCCCAAATTTTTCACAAAAAGAAAAAGGTCGATAAGTCCACGCAAACCAGCAACACCGTGGAGCCGGACAAGCAGCTCTACAACAAGGCGCTGGAGGACATCAAGCATGGCAAGGGCGAGGTGGGGCGGCTGGGTCTGCAGACGCTGATCAATACTTATCCGGACAGCGAGTACCTGGCCAAAGCCAAGCTGGCGATCGCGGATTCGTATTACAAGGAAGGCGGCACGTCCAACGTGACGCAAGCCATCGCCGGTTACAAAGATTTCATCGTCTTCTTCCCGTTCCTGCCGGAAGCGGCCTATGCGCAGATGCAGATCGCCATGGCCAACTATAATGAAATGCCGAAGCCGGACCGGGACAACGATCACGCGCGGATGGCCGAAGAAGAGTTTCAGACGTTTCTGCAGAAATACCCTAAGGATCCCCTGACACCGCAAGCGCAACAACGGCTTCGCGAAGTGCAAGAAGTGATTGCAGAGGGCCAGTTTCGCATTGCCTACTATTATTACGTCAAGGGGGACCGCCGCGCCGCCGCGGGACGGCTGTTACCGCTGACGGAACGCTACCCGCTGTACAGCAAATCTGACACGGCACTGTGGATGCTGGGAGACGTGTTTGAGAGGAGCGAGCGGAAAGACATCGCGGGGCTTTACTACGCCCAGATTTTGAAAAACTACCCGCTTTCGAAACATGTGGTTGATGCGCGCGCCAAGCTGAAGGCGTTTGGCGTGCCAATTCCCCAAGCAGACCCCAAGGCCCTGGCATGGATGCAGGCGGAACAAAATGTGCCGCGTCCGAAGGAAAGCCTGCTTCGCAGGGGAAAGGGAATGCTGCATAACGGACCAGACATGGTCGCTAGCGCGCACTCTGGCGTACCGCAAATGGCACCGGAGAATGAGGAGTCGCCTTGGACGGATGTGTTGAACGGCGGGAATCGCATGACGGGAACTGGGGCGGGAAAGACCGGGCTGGTGATGACGGTTAAGCCGGGAGAAGAAGCACCTGCGGGGGGAACGCCGGCAGGAGCGACGGCCGAAGACGTGAATACGACGCCGGGTAGCGATGCGACGAATGGGGCTACGGGCACAACAGACCCGCCAGCAACCACGACGCCTGTTGCAGAAGCACCGACTCCAGGAGCGGGGACGACCGCCAATCCAGCCGCAGCGAATGCTGCGACACCAGCAGCGGATGGGACGACTGCCAATCCAGCAGCGAATGCCACCACGGGCGATGCCGCCAAAGCGGATGGAACTGTTCCGGCTTCGGACGCAGCGGCGACGGACGCGTCGAAGACAGATGGAAGCACTCCGGCGGCCGACTCCAAGAGCCAGAAAGAGTCGAGCAGCAAGAAGAAGGGGCTGAGGAAACTGATACCGTGGTAGTTGGGGCTGGCAGCCGGTAGGCCCGCTGCGGAAAACGAAGGAGGCGGAAAAGCAGGTTCCTCGCTTCGCTCGGAATGACAAGTTTAGTGATTTGGAATGACAAGTATATTGGTTTGGAATGACAAGTCTATTGATATGGGGTGCGAGATGGCTCGCACCCCTTGCCCGTTAGGACAGGTTGCGGATTAGGAACGCGCCATGTCCACTTCCGACACATCCGCCATCGGGATGATTGACGCCCTCTCGTCTGGATGCTCCAATACAAATTGAATCTTGCTGCGCGGTTAGTGTGGGTAGTTGGGAGGACGTTCGGTGGCCAAAATCCTGGTTGCGGACGACAACAGTAACATCCAGAAGATGGTGGGGCTGGCCCTGAAGGATCAGGGCATAGAGGTTGTTGCTGTGGGCAATGGCGAAGCCGCCGTGCGCAAGATTTCCGACATAAAACCCGACCTGGTGCTTGCGGATGTGTTCATGCCGGTGCGCAATGGATATGAAGTGTGCCGGTACGTGAAGGAAGATGCGGCGCTTAAGCACATTCCGGTGATTCTGCTGGTGGGGGCGTTTGATCCTCTGGATGAGCAGGAAGCGCAGCGAGTGGGCGCGGATGGCGTGCTGAAGAAGCCGTTTGTGCCGCCTGATCCGCTGATTTCGATGGTGAAGTCGGCATTAACGCGCGCGGGCATCGCGGTTGGCCCGCCGCCACCCGTGGAAAAGGCGCCCGAGCCGCCGCGGAAGAGCGCTCCAGAATGGCGGAAGCCCGCTGCAGCCGCAAAGCTGGCGTCGCTTTCCGAGGCAAAAGGCGCGGAACCGGAAGAGGAAACCGCAGACGTACCGGAAGAATTTCCTACAATGCCACAGCAATTGAAGATTGCGGCCGGGCAAGGGCCAGTGGCGTTTGGAAGCATGTTGGACACGAAGGAAGAGGAAGACGAAGCGTCGTTGCAAACCACGGCGCATTCTCCGCTGGCGGATGATCGGAAGTGGGGCGAGCACGGGGAAGAAGAGGAAGAGGAACACGAGGAAGAGGAAAGCTCGCCGCACGCACGCTGGCGACCCGGTGGCCTGGATGAGGCACTGGAAAAAGTGGCGGTTCCGAGCATTGTGCCCAGCGTGACGCCGGGCGGTGATATTCCCGATTGGCGCGATGCGGCGTTCCATGGAAGCTCTCCGGCCAAGAGTATCCCGCCGCCACCGCGGAAGACGGGTGGGGCGAAAGCACCGGTGATGGAAGCGGCCACGGTTGAGGGCGTTGCGGTATCCACACTGGAAACGAAACCCGCAGAATCGCCAGTTCCCTTTTCAGGAGATGGGTGGGCAGCGGCGATGGCCGCTGGTGTCGAAGAGAAATTGAAGCGCGAGCGCGAAGGAAAAACGGCGAAGGAAGAGGTCGCTGAGGTTCACGCGGAAGTGGCTGCTGCGGCAGAGGCGGTGAAGGAAGAGGCGCCGGGGAGCAATTGGTTCTCCGCAACTTCCTCGCCGTGGGAGACGGAAGCGCGCAAGGCTTCGCAGTTGGCGGCGACTTGGGATACGCCTGCCGTGGAAGAGCCCGCGGCTGAGGCAGCCGCGTCCGGGGTGGAGGCCGAACCGGAAGCGGTTGCGGCCGTGTCGCACTACGCGGCGGAAGAGATTCACAAAGTGGAAGCGGCCGAGTTGCCCCAAACTCCGAAGTGGGCGAGCGCCTGGGAAACGGCACCCGCGGTGAAAGAAACAAACGCGGCGCCGGTGGTGCATGAAAATAATCCCAACGAGACGCAAGACGTGCCAGTGTATCAAGCAGCCGAGCCAGAGTGGCATGCGCCTGCGCCGGTGGAAGTAGAGGCCCCTGTGGTGGCAGCGCCGATAGAAGCGGTAGCGCCAGTGGCTGTGCCGGAAGCGAAACAGCCGAACATGGATGAACTGGTGGCGCGGGTTCTGGCGAAGATGAATCCGGATATGCTGCAGAGGGTGACGCACGAGATACTGAGGCCGGTGATCGAAGCGCTGGTGAAAGACGAGTTGAACAACCACAAGTCGTAGTGCGGTTTTGAAAAATAACATACAAAAGTTCAGAGACTTCAGGGGCGCTTCGCGCCCTGGGCTGAAGCCCAGGGTCTACGAGCCCAATTCATTCGACGGGCTTTACGCCAGGGCTGAAGAGTCTGCGTGAGAACTGGAATTGCGGCCCTCAGCGGCTAAATGTGGTGTCTCAAGAGGTTGTTAACATTCAAGCCGGACCGGGTGATGGGTGGCGACTGGTTGAGACTAGCATGAGGGCGATGCCAGTTGTAGCTGTGGATCCACGGGCCCAAGTGCGCGAACCGTTCGGCGGAGTTCTGGTAGAGCCGCGCGTAGGCCCATTCGCGAATGGCGGTTTGGATGAAGCGTTCGGCCTTGCCGTTCGTGCGCGGGGTGTAGATGCGTGTGCGGATGTGTCGGATGTGGAACCTGCGGCAGTTGGCTGCGAAGCGACGGGAGCAGAAGCAGGGGCCGTTGTCGGTCATGACGCGGCGAACGGTGATGCCCATGCGGGTGAAGTAGGCCACCGCCTGACGGAGGAATTTGCTGGCAGACGCAGCTTTTTCGTTCGGCAACATGGCAGTGAAGGCGATGCGGGAGTGATCGTCGACGGCGACATAAAGGAACTCCCAGCCAGCGCCGCGGGTTTCGTCTTGCGGATTGCCGGTGAGGCGATGGCCCGGTTTGTGGATGCGCGCCAGCTTTTTGATGTCGATGTGCAGCAGATCGCCGGGCGCGGGATGCTCATAACGGACAATGGGCACGGTGGGCTCAAGGGAACGCGCGGTGTTGAGTTTCAGACGGGTCAGCACGCGGCTGACGGTGGCCCGGCTCAAGCCGGCGGTTTGGGCGATGCGCACGCCGGTCCAGCGCTGGCGGCGCAGTTGTTCGATGCGAGTCACCAGTTCGGCGGAAATGCTACGTGGGGAGCGATGCGGACGAGAAGACAAATCACGGAGCGCCGCAGAACCGCCCTCGCGGAAACGGCGGACCCATTTGGCAGCCGACTGCCGACTGAGCTTGAACTCGGCCGCGGCCGAGTTCAAGCTCAATTCCCCTGCCAAAACTCTCTTTGCGAGTTGTTCTCGACTGTGAATCGTGAGTCGAGCATGATGGTGGTAGTCCATTCGGCCTCCTGGCGGGCTTTTGCTTCGCAACATCAGCTTCCCAGTTCTCGGCCGGATGGACAACAACGTCTTGAAACTTCACAGCTAAAGCCGTAAAGAGAGTGCCACTGTTCCGGCATGGCTGAAGCCATGCCCTGACGAGAGATGCGCGTACTCAAACAGACTCTGAAGCCCCAGCCTCCTAAAGAGACGTGCAAGGAACTTCTGAGCCCGCACACTGGCCCCAAGTCTTGAAGCGAATCTCCCCTCTACAAGAGCCCACGTCGAGAGGTTTTGATCCCGCCATTGCATTGACGGGGCGGAGGGCGTGCCCGTATATTCAAGGATTAACTTGCTGCGCGAAGCGCGCGCATTGCGTGCAGGTGCGGGAAGATTAGGAGAAACTTGCGGGATGCCCCGGGAAATTGCCAAAGCTTACGAACCGAAACAGATTGAGCCGCGCTGGGCGGATTTCTGGGTGAACGAGGCGCTGTTCAAAGCCGATGCGAGCACGCCGGGGCCGGTATTTTCCATTGTTATTCCGCCGCCGAATGTGACCGGGATGCTGCACATCGGGCACATGCTGGACCATACGGAGATTGACATCCTGACGCGCTGGCATCGCATGCGCGGCTATAACACGTTGTACTTGCCGGGGACGGACCATGCGGGGATTTCCACGCAGCGCGTGGTGGTGCGGCAACTGGCGCATGAGGGCATTCATTATCGCGAGTTGGGGCGCGAGGAGTTCGTCAACCGCGTGTGGCAATGGAAAGAAGAGAGCGGCGGGACAATCCAGCGGCAGATGAAGCAGATAGGGGAATCGTGCGATTGGTCACGGGAGAAGTTCACGCTATCGCCCGAATTGTCGGCAGTGGTGCGGGAAGTGTTCGTGCGGCTGTACGAAGAAGGGTTAATTTATCGCGACAAGCGGATGGTGAACTGGTGCCCGGGCTGCCGGACGGTGTTGAGCGACCTGGAGGTGATTCACGAGGAGAAGCAGGGGCACCTCTGGTACATCAAATATCCGGTAGTGGGTTCGCAGGAATATTTGGTTGTGGCGACGACGCGGCCGGAGACGATGCTCGGCGATACGGCCGTGGCGGTGCATCAGGAAGATGAGCGCTACAAACACCTGATCGGGAAAAAGGTGATGCTGCCGTTGATGAACCGGGAGATTCCGGTGATTGGCGACGAGATGGTGGACCGCGAGTTTGGCACCGGGGCGGTGAAGATTACACCGGCGCACGACCCGAACGACTTCGAGGCGGGGAAGCGTCACAACCTGCCGCAGATTGACGTGATGACCGACGACGCGCACATGAATGAAAATGCCGGAGCGTATGCGGGGATGGAGCGGTTCGCGGCGCGCAAGAAGATTGTGGAGGACCTGCAGGCGCAGGGACTGCTCGAGAAGATCACCGAACATGTGAATGCGATTGGGCATTGCGAACGCAGCCGGACGATTGTGGAACCGCGGATTTCGACGCAATGGTTCTGCAGCATGAAGCCGCTGGCGGAGCCTGCGATTGCGGCGGTGGAACTCGGTGAGATCCAAATCACGCCGGAAAATCGCCGCGAGGAATATCTGAACTGGATGCGCAACATCCGGGATTGGACGCTTTCGCGACAGTTGTGGTGGGGCCACAGGATTCCGGCGTGGTACTGCCAGGAGTGCAAGGAAATTATTGTGGCGCGAGAGGAGCCGACGATATGCCCGAGGTGCGGCTCAACAAAACTGGAGCAGGACCCGGATGTGCTGGACACGTGGTTTAGCTCGGCACTTTGGCCATTTTCGACGCTGGGCTGGCCGGAACATACGGCCGACTTTCAGACGTACTATCCCACAAGCGTGCTCGTCACTGCTTATGACATCCTGTTTTTCTGGGTGGCGCGGATGATCATGATGGGGCTGCACTTCACGAAGCAAGTGCCATTCCGCGCGGTGTACCTGCACTCCCTGGTGCGGACGGCGGGCGGGGAGAAAATGTCGAAGTCGAAGGGCACGGGACTGGATCCCGTGGCGTTGAACGAACAGTATGGCACGGACGCGATGCGATTTTGCCTGGCGTCGATGGCTGCGCCAGGAACGGACATTGTGCTGTCGGACGACCGGTTGCTGGGGGCGCGGTCGTTCGCGAATAAGATTTGGAATGCGGCGCGGTTTTTGTTCGTGAACCTGGATAAGTTTGAGCAGGGCGGCGCGTCACTGGAAGAATTGGCGGGGCCGGAAGTGCGCGCGCAGGCGCCGTATGCGTTTGAAGGGCAGGTGCCGCTGGTGGATCGCTGGCTGTTTGCGCGGCTGGCGGGTACGGCGGAAACCGTGGACGCGGCGTTGGAGGGATATCGATTCCACGAGGCGGCGCAGAGCGTGTACCAGTTTTTCTGGGGGGATTTCTGCGACTGGTACATCGAGTGGGTGAAGCCGGAATTGCAGCACGCGAACCGGGCGCGCGCGATGGTGGCTTGGAAGAATTTGTTTGCGGGATTTGATGCGGCGCTGCGGCTGCTGCACCCGTTTATGCCGTTTTTGACGGAGGAGCTTTGGCACCAGTTGCCGCAGAAGGCCGGGGCGAAGTCCATCGCGCTGGATGCGTATCCGAAGGCGCGAGCGGCATGGAAGAACGAGCAGGGATTGCATGAATTCGGATTGGTGCAAGAGGTGATTCAGGGCTTGCGTACCGTGCGGGCGGAGATGAAGCTCGACCCGAAGAAAAGAGTGGCGGCGGAGTTTTCCAGCACGGATGCGGGCGTGCGGGGAATTGTGGACGCGAGTCGCGACGGGATTGTGCGCCTGGGACTGCTTAGCGAACTGCGGGTGACGGCGGAGAAGCTGCGGGAAGGTGGCGGGGGGATGCGGTCCAGCGCGCAATTTGATTTGCAGATTCCTTACCCGGCGGAAACGACGGATGCGGGGGCCGAGAGGGCGCGGCTTAGAAAAGAGATGGAGGGATTGCAGAAAGCGATTGCGTCGAAGGAAAAGCAGTTGGGCAATACGACTTTTCGTGAGCGGGCACCGGAAGCGATCATCAAACAGATGGAAGAGGTGCTGGCGGGGCAGCGCGTGGAATTGCAGAAGATTGGGGAACGGCTGAAGCAGTTGGGGGAATGAGGGAGCTTGGCGGGTGGGGCGCAGAAAAGAAAGAGGGACGGTAACACAGAGGCACAGAGGTCGGAAAAGAGGAGAGCAGAAGTATAAGAGTGAAAGAGTGTAAGAGTGAAAGGGTGCATAAATCGGAGTTGTGAACGAGGATACTGGGTTGCCGTGATCCCTCCACTCCGCGGCCCGACGCGCCAAAGGGCGGCGCGGAAGAGAAAGATCGGGCCGCTCCGGTCGGGATGACAATTCAGGGGCGAGCGCGAATCGAAGAGGGACGGTAACACAGAGGTCACAGAGACAGGAGCACAGAGAGCATAGAGGGAAGAAGAGAGGGGAGCAGAAGTATAAAAGTGAAAGAGTGTAAGAGTGTAAGGGTGCATAAATCGGAGTTGTGAACGAGGATTAGGGGTTGCCGCGATCCCTCCACTGCGCGGCCCGACGCGCCAAAGGGCGGCGCGAAGGAAAAAATCGGGCCGCTCCGGTCGGGATGACAATTTTGGGATAGAAGACGAGGAGAGGAATAACCCAAGACCCAGGTAAAAAACCGTTACCTGGGGCACCCGCTCCGACACCCTAAGAAGCATTTATCAGATGGCTTGCTAGCTGGGGCGCAGCAATGCTGCGCCCCTACGGATGCACTCGATGGATTGGGATGTGGAATACATTGGGGAGTTGATTGAACGGGCTTTGGCGGAAGATGTTGGGGCGGGCGATGCTACTGTGGCTGCCACGATTCCGGCAAACGTTTCTGGCGAGGCGCGCATTCTGGCGAAGCAGGAACTTGTATGCGCGGGGCTGCCGCTGGTGGAAAGGATTTTTCGGCGGGTTGATGCGCGGATTGTTGTGGAGTTGTACTTCTCAGACGGTCAGCTTGTGAAACGCGGCGATGTGCTGGCCCACCTATCTGGCAAGGCGGCGGCGATTCTGACGGGCGAGCGCACGGCGCTGAATTTTCTTGGGCGGCTGAGCGGGATCGCCACGTTGACTTACAGGTTCGTCGAACAACTTGCGGGTACACGCGTCAAGATGCGCGACACGCGGAAAACTACGCCGGGACTGCGGCTGCTTGAGAAATATGCGGTGAAGATGGGGGGCGGGACGAATCATCGCATCGGGCTCTATGATGCAATTTTGCTGAAAGAGAATCACATCGCTTTGGCGGGTGGCGTGACAGCGGCGCTGGACCAGGCACATGCTTTTGCTTCAGCGCGTATGAGGCCGCGCGCGATGACGGCTTATGAAGCAGTCGGCTCAGCGCCGTCTCCGGGCAACGCTGATTCCCTGCCCATTCAGATTGAGGTGCGCAATGAATTGGAATTGCGCGAGGCGCTGGATGCGGGCGCGGAGTCCGTGCTGCTGGACAATATGACTCCGGACGAAGCGCGCAATTGCGTGGAAATCGTGCGGGGCGTCCGCGCCGATTGCATCGTGGAGATTTCGGGCGGCATCACGCTGCAGAATGCGCGCAAGTACGCGGAAACGGGCACGGACTATCTTTCGTCGGGGGCGCTGACGCATTCGGCGCCGGCGGCGGATGTAAGTCTGCTTGTGGACAGCATCAAGGAAAAGTAAGCTAAGGCGCAGAACAGGGGACTCGGTCCTGATGGCGCAAGTCAACTCGTTGCCCGGTACAACCGACCGGCGAATCGCCGCGCTGCTCACGCTGCTTTCCGAAAACGCCACGATTGTGATCAGCGGGGCACGCATTGCGCGAGAGATCGGAGTGTCGCGCTCGGCGGTGTGGCACTGGGTGCAACGGCTGCGCGAACTGGGCGTGCGCGTGAAGGGGCAACAGGGTAACGGGTATTTCCTGGAAAAAGTTCCGGATATTCTGCTGCCGGATTTGCTGCGCAAGCGAATGAAAGGGAGTTTGTTCGGCAAGCGCTTCTATCACTTTTTCAAAACCGATTCGACGAATCATGTTGCGATGGAGCTAGGCGAGGTGGGCGAGCCGGAAGGCGCGGTGGTGCTGGCGGAGGAGCAAACCGCGGGACGAGGGCGCGCGGGGCGGAGCTGGTATTCGGAGCGCGGGACGGGAATTTATGCGACTTTGCTGCTGCGCCCACGGCTTTCACCCGCGCAGGCGCCACTGCTGACGATGTTGGCGGGATTATCGGCGCGCGCGGCCATTCAAGCACAGACGGGCCTGAGCGCGGAGTTGAAATGGCCAAACGATTTGTTGCTGGGCGGGACAAAAGTAGGAGGCATTCTAACGGAGATGCATGCGGAGCCGACGGCTGTGCGGTTCGTGGCGATCGGGTTGGGGATCAACGTCAATCAGGAGAAATTTCCGTCGGACATTGCGGGGCTGGCCACTTCGCTGCGCAAGGAATCCGGGGGCAAGAGCCACTCGCGGCTGGAATTGCTGGTGCGGTTGCTGACGCAATTCGAGAGCGATTACAATCGGTTGCTGCGCGAAGGGGCGGGGTTTGTCGTAGAGCGTTTTGAGAAGGAATCGGATTTCGCCAACGGGAAGCGCGTGAAAGTAGAAACGGGATTCGAGACATACTTCGGAAAGACGGATGGGCTGAGCCCGGAAGGATTGTTGAACGTGAAGAGGGAAGACGGGCGAGTGGTGACGGTGATTGCCGGGGACGTGAGCGAGGTTCGCTAGATGCTGTTGACGATTGACATCGGGAATACGAACACGGTGCTGGGCGTATTTCGTGGAGAAGAGCTGATCGCCAACTGGCGCTTGACCACGGCCCTCGCGCAGACCGTGGACGAGTATGGCGTGTTGACGCGGAACCTCTTCAGCCTGGCGGGGCTGAATCAGGAAATGATTACCGGGGTGATGATCAGCTCCGTGGTGCCGCCGTTGAACTGGACGCTGGCGGAGATGTCGCGGGCTTACCTGGGCAAGAAAGCACTGTTTGTGGAACCAGGAGTGAAGACGGGCATGGCGGTGCTGGTGGACAATCCGATGGAAGTGGGCGCAGACCGCATCGTGAACGGTGTGGCGGCATTTCATCAGTTTGGCGGGCCGTGCATCGTGGTGGATTTTGGGACGGCGATTACCTTCGATGTGATTTCGGCGAAGTGCGAATACCTGGGCGGCGCGATTGCGCCGGGGATTGGAATTTCGTCCGAAGCGCTGTTCACGCGAGCGGCGCGGTTGCCGCGTGTGGAGATCAAGGATCCCGGCAAAGTGATTGGGACGAATACCGTAACGCACATGCAGGCGGGGTTGTACTACGGGTGGGTGGACCTGGTGGACGGGATGCTGACGCGGATCAAGGCGGAGTTGAAGGAGGATGCCACGGTCGTGGCTACGGGCGGACAGGCGCGGCTGGTGGCGCGAGGGTCGAAACACATTCAGCATGTCGAGGAGTTTTTGACGTTGACGGGATTACGGTTGATCTGGGAAAAGAATCAGCACGTCGAGGGGCCGGGGAAACATGCGGAGCCGCCCGCCGCCGTACCACGAATCGCAACGAAAAAGGTGCAGCGGTAGGGGAAATACCTCGCCAGGATGCTTTGCCCTGACTTCCTGAAGACAGCAGCGCCTTATGGAAAATTGGAACTACTTCAACTATTTTACCGAAATTGAGGAATATTTCTGGAAGAAGCGCGGAGCGCACCTGCTGGTTTCGCCGCTGGATTGGGCCATTATGGAGACGTGGCAGAAGGCGGGCGTGCCACTGGAAGCGGCGCTGAAGGGGATTGATCACGCGTTCGAGGCGTACCAGCGTTCTCGGCGCGGCGCAGGAAAACCGCTGAAGAGCCTGGCGTATTGCACGGATGCGGTGCTGGATGCCGCGGAAGAGGCGCAGGAAGCGGCGGCGGGTGCGCAGCCCGTGAATGGCACGAAGGCGAGCGAGCCTTTTGCGCGCGGGGAATTGCAGAAGTACATGCAACGAAACGCGAAGTTACTGGAAAAAGGGGCAGAGCAGTGCGCGAAGACGCAGGCTGAGGTTGCGGGCATCTTGCGGCATGTGGCGGCTTCGCTGACGGAATCGCAGACGCTGCTGGAAGTGCCGGGGAACCTGGACCTGGAGGATTTGGAGCGGCGGATGACGATTCTGGACGACAAGGTGCATGCGACGCTGCTGAGCCACGCGAGCGAAGAATTGATGCTGAAGATCCACCGGGAGGTTGATTCGCAATTGTCAGCCTACCGGAGGAAAATGAAGGCCGCGCAATTGGCGTTGGTGGAAAAACAATACTTGCAGAAGCGATTGCTGGATGAATACGGCTTGCCGCGGTTGAGCTTGTACTATTTTTCGTGAAGGGGAAAGAGGGCGCGGGAAATGCGGCCCTCAGCGGCTAAAGCCGCGAGGGAGTGGCATTGTTCCGGCATGGCTGAAGCCATGCCCTGACGAAAACCTTCTTTGAAGTACGAAGCGGGCGCGGCTGCGGGGAGCAACGAGGACGAAAGAGATTGGCGGAAATAGGATAGGACTGGACACTTATGGCTGATGAGTTACTATTATCGATTGAGAAGCTATTGTACGGGGGTGACGGACTGGCTCACGCCGATGGCAACACCGTGTTCGTCCCGTACGTGCTCCCTGGCGAGCAGGTGCGCGCGGCCGTGCGCACAAAGAAGAAAAAGCTGATCCAGGCGAAGCTGCTGGAGGTTATTAAGCCCGCGGCGGCGCGAATCGCGCCGAAATGCCCCCATTTTGGAGTTTGCGGCGGCTGCCACTTCCAACACATTGAATTCGCCGAGCAGGGCCAGCTGAAAATAGAGATTCTGCGTGAAACGCTTTCGCGGCTGGGTGGGGTGGCCTGGAATGGCGAAATCCAGACGCATTCCGCGGAGCCCTATGGCTACCGGAATCGCGCGCAGTGGGCGTACCGCGACGCGTTGCCGCGAGCCCTCGGGTATTTTTTGCCGGAGAGCGCGCATATCGTGCCGATTGACCAATGCCCGGTGTTGTCTCCGGGATTGACCAAGGCATTCGGGCAATTGCAAGAACTGGCGCGGGCCAATTCCCTGCCCCCGGGAATCCTGGAAATTGAAGCGTTCATGGATTCGGAGGATGCCAAGCTGGCGCTGAACGTGGCCTTGGAACGCTTTTCGAAGCCAGCGAAAGATCTGATTCACGATTTCAAGACGGCGCTGCCACAACTGGAAAGTTTGCTGCTGCTCGATCAGAGCAAGAACCGTTTCGAGCTTTCCGGCCCTGGTTACCTGACACATCAGGCCGGGGGATTTGCATTTCGCGTTAGCCACCTGTCGTTTTTCCAGGTGAACCGGTTCCTGATTGAAGAACTGTTGAGGAGCGTGG
Organism: Candidatus Acidiferrales bacterium; assembly: GCA_963702915.1. Taxonomy (GTDB): domain Bacteria; phylum Acidobacteriota; class Terriglobia; order Acidiferrales; family UBA7541; genus Acidiferrum. The sequence continues at coordinate 666,736 of OY969770.1, read as the reverse complement.
TGGAAGGGGCGAAGGGCGGCTATGCGCTGGATTTGTTCGCGGGCGTTGGCTTTTTCACGTTGCCGCTGGCTAGAACGTTTACGCGCGTGGTGAGCGTGGATGCGAATCTATCGGCGACTCGCGATTTGCGGGTGAATGCGGAACTGGCGGGAGTGCAGGTTGTTTCGCACAACGAGCACACGGAAGAGTTTTTAAAGAAGGAGCAGGAGCGGCCCGATTTTGTGGTGCTGGATCCGCCACGGTTCGGATTGAGCGCGGAAGTGGCGGCGCGGCTGGCGAATCTGGGCGCACCGGAGATTGTGTATCTGTCCTGCGATCCCTCGACGCTGGCGCGGGACCTTGCGGTGCTGACTGCTTCGGGGAGACGCCCGGCTACGGAAGTTGTTCCGGCACACCGCTACGAAATCACACAGATTGACATGTTCGATTTGTTCCCGCAGACGTTCCACATCGAGACCCTGGTGAAATTGCGAAGGGTCACTTGAAGTTACCGGCCGTAGCACTTGCCGCTTGCTTTGCTGGCGGCATTTTGCTCGGCCTGCAGCCCGGCCTGGCGACGCATGCAACCTCGAAGAATTTCCTGACGCTTATTTTGATTTTTCTGCTGGTGTGTTTGCTGGCTGCAGTTCTGCTCATCTGGCTTGAAAAGTTGTGGGCTGGTGCATGCGTTTCACTTGGCGCGTGGATTTTGCTGGGAGTATTTGCTGCTTGTCTGGCGGAGCAACCGCTGCCCTCCCAACATGTGCTGAACCGCATGGCAGCGGGAGAAATCAGCAGCAAGGATCCATTGCGTTATGTGGGGCGGCTGCGCGGTGAAGTGGCGCACCTGCCGTGGGGCTACGGATTGGAAGTGGATTTGAGCCGGGTGGAAACGGCGGACGGAGTGCTGCCGCTGGTTGGAGGCATGCGGGTTGGGTTCACGCCGAAGGAGGGAGAAACTGGTTTGCCGGAGCTGCACGCCGGGGACGAGGTCGCCGTGCTCACGGTGGCGCGGCTGCCGCTTGTATATAAGGATGCGGGAGCGTTCGACCGGCGCGAATTCCTGGCGCAGCAAAACATCCATGTGCAGGCTACGCTGCGCGCTGGCACTCTGCTTGAGAAGCTTGGGACGCCGACGATCACGGTGGGGACGCGGGTGGCGCGTTGGCGAGGAAAACTGCGCGACACACTGGACGGGCTTTTTCCTGGCTCGCCCGAAGTGGCGGGGATATTACGCGCAATGCTTTTGGGCGATCGCGCGTTTATTGATCGTACGGAATCGGTGGACTTTCAGAAGACCGGGGTGTTCCACGTTCTGGTGGTGGCAGGGTTGCACGTTGGCGCGCTGGCGTTTTTTTTGTTCTGGCTGACGCGGCGGTTGCGGCTGCCGAATACTGTCGCGACGGCAGTCATCCTTGTGGCGCTGTTTGCGTACATTATGGTTGTGGAACAGCGCACGCCGGTATTGCGCGCGGGGCTGATGACGGGCATCGTCGTGTTGGGGATGCTGTTCTACCGGAGATTGGAGTTGCTGAATTCCGCGGCGCTGGCGGCGCTGATTCTGTTGGTGGCACGACCCAAAGCGGTGGTGGATACGAGCTTCCAGCTTTCTTTTCTTGCGATCGGGAGCATCGCGGGAATTGCGTTGCCCTGGATGGACCGGCACATCCAGCCCCTGGTGCGGGCATTGCGAAACTGGCGCGATGTGACGCGCGATGCGGCGTACGCGCCGCGGCAAGTGCAATACCGGCTGGATTTACGCGATGCGGCGCGTTTTTTGACGGCGAGGCTTTCGACGCGAGCGGCTTTGTGGACACAAAATGCCGGCGTCACTGGATTGCGCTGGAGCTTCCGGCTTTGTGAACTGTTCGTGGTCTCGCTGGTGCTGCAATTCGGGATGCTGCCGTTGATGGCGCGAGACTTTCATCGCATCACGCTGCTTGGGCCGATTGCGAATTTGCTGGCGGTGCCGCTGACGGGCGTAATCGTTCCATTGGGCTTCTGCAGCCTGGGGATCGCGCTGGCGTGGCAAGCATTGGGGCGCGTGGTGGCGATACCGCTGGGGTGGATTGTGCAATTGCAGGGCGGGATGGTGCATTTTCTGGCGCGCATACCGAGCGGAAGCTATCGAATTCCCGGGCCGCCGGTGTGGGTCATGGTTTTATTTTTTGCGGGCATTCTTGCACTGGCGGCGGGAATGCGATTTCAGATGGGTAGGCGGCTGCGAATTGCGGCGACTGCAGCGGTAGTGTCCGCGGCGGTGTTGATCTCCACGTTTCCATTCCGGCCGGATGTTGTGGCGCATTCCCTTGAGATGACCGTGATCGATGTGGGGCAAGGCGACTCGATCCTGGTGATTTCTCCGAAAGGGAGCACGCTGCTGATTGACGGCGGAGGAACATTTCAGGGATTCCAGGGACAGGAGGAGCATCTTGGCCCTGACCCCGGCGAAGACGCGGTGTCGCCCTATTTGTGGTCGCGGGGGATTCAGAAGCTGAATGCAGTGGCGCTGACGCACGCGCACCAGGACCACATCGGAGGACTCACTGCCGTTTTGCAGAATTTTCGCGTGGGCGAATTATGGCTGGGACGGGAAACGGCGGCAGCGGCTTTCGCGCGCTTGAAAGAGGAAGCCGCGCAGATGCATGTGCCGGTGCACTACGAACTGCGCGGCCAGCACTTTGTTTGGGACGGCGTCCAGGTGGAAGTTTTTTGGCCGGAGATTCCGCCGGAAGAAGTAGCGCAGCTGGCAAAAAACAACGATTCGCTGGTGGTGCGGTTGCGTTATCTTGAGAAAACTTTTCTCTTGCCGGGAGATGCGGAGAAGCAGGTAGAGGCCGCGATGCTTGCGGAGAATGAGGCGGGGGAACTGCACGCGGATGTGCTGAAGGTGGGGCATCACGGGAGCAAGAACTCGACGATGCCGGAATTCCTGGCCGCAGTTGCGCCGAGCATCAGCGTGATTTCCGCGGGAGAAGAGAATCCTTACGGGCATCCCAATCCGGAATTGCTGGAGCGGCTGGAGGAGAGCGGGACGCGGATGCTGCGCACGGACCGCGATGGAGCGGTTAGCGTGCTGACGGATGGGCACGGGTTGCAGGTGAGTTGTTTCGTGACTTGCGCTGGGAGCGTGGCGCAATCAGGGAAGGCGCAAACGCCAAATCACGGCCAGCACAATTAAGAGCAAAACAAAACCCATTGCGGCATCGTATTCGTGATTTCGTTTGTACTGCGCCCAGGAGAAAGAGCCGCCGGGCGCGCCTGGCTGTGGATTCGGTGTAAGCCGCGGAAAGAAGAGCGGGACGCTGGCGGCATAGGCGTCGAAGGCTGCGCCATGCTTTCCGCGAAGCTCCATCTCTTCGCGGCGCATCACAAAGGAATAGGCTAACGCGAAATAGAAGAACAGCAGCGCGGCCGCGAGCCACGAACGCATCGCCACCGCGGCGCCAATGACCAATATGCTGCTGCCGAAATATAACGGATTGCGCGTATAAGCGTACGGCCCGGTGGTGGTGAGAACTTCCTGCTTATGCAAATAGCCAGCGGAATACGCGCGAATGGCGAGGCCGACAAAACCAATCGCGGCGCCGAGAAGAATGGAGCGCGGAGTGGGTCGAGCCAGGAATAGGGCGATAATTGCGAGGGGATAGCCAATGCGCACGCGCCAACGGGAGAAAAAATCCGCAGCCGTCATGCGGTTTTTCCCAGGGACTGGCGAACGGCGTTGAAAACATCTTCGACGGAGATGGCCAGCAATGAAGGATCAGGCACATCGCCGCGGCCGTAGGTTGTACGCGCGCCGGGAGCGCGAAGGACGATGTGGTGTGGCGGGTATGGGCCATTGCGGGCCGGATCGGTGGGGCCGAAGAGCGCGACGGCGGGTGCGCCAAGGGCGATGCCGAGATGCAGCGGGCCAGTATCGCCGCCGACGATGCACTGCGCGCCGTGCAGGAGCGCCATCAGTGGTCCCATCTCTTCATCATAGGCGACTGGATGCGCATCGCCGCTGGCGGCTTGCACTGCCGCCACTAGGGGCTCTTCACCGGGCCCGTAATTAATGACGCAAGGAAGGTTCAGATCAGCGCGAATTTTCCGGCACAACTCGCCAAAGCGATCCGAGGGCCAGCATTTGGAGCGCCAGCCGCCGCCGGGGCTCAACACGATGTAGCGTGCCACCCCCTGCTCCGCGAGTTGGTTATGAACGAACTCGCGGTCGGCTTCGGCAACTTGCAGAGTGACATTGGCAATTGGGGAGGTTGCGCCAGCGCGTGATGTCAATTCGCCATTCTGATCAGCGATGTGGGTGGTGCGGCAGGCCACGCGATCGGTATAAAGAATGGGAACGCCGAATTCGCGAATCGTGGCGGAGGAAAAACCGATGCGTTTGTTGATGCCACCTAAAGAAGGTAGCAGGGCGGATTTCCATAGGCCCTGATAATCAATCGCGGCGGTCCAGGAGGCGCTGCGGATTTTGCGGAGCACGCCGCGGACGCTGCCGAGATCGCGGGAATCCAGTGGCCAGATTTCCGTGGCCAGGCAACTGCTGGCAACGAGCTCGATCCAGCGCGGGTGCGTCAACCAGATGATCTCGGCGGAGGGGAAGGACGCGCGGAGCCCCGCTACAGCGGGGAATGTGTGGACGATGTCGCCAAGGGAACCGAGGCGAACGACGAGGAAGCGTTGCTCAGGCATGCGGCGCCTTGCGAATGGAATCGAGCAGCGCGCGCGTGGAATGGTCCTTGGGGTCACCGACAATGGCCACGCGAATTCCTAAGCGATCGGCGACAGCGCGCTCTGGAACGGTTTCGGGGGTGTAGTCCGTGCCCTTGGCGTGCACGTCGGGATGCAACTGTTCCAATAACTTCTCCACGTTGAGTTCGTCGAAGAGAATAACGAAATCCACATCGCGCAGGGCCGCCACAAGTTCGGCGCGGGCGCGTTCGTTGAGAATGGGCCGACCGGGGCCTTTCAAGCGGAAGACGCTGGAATCGGAATTCACGCCGACGACGAGGACATCGCCCTGCTGCTTGGCGCCGGAAAGATAGCGCACGTGGCCGACGTGGAGCGTATCGAAGCAGCCGTTGGCAAAGACGATGCGCTTGCCATGGCGCTTGGCCCCATCAAGGAGAAGCTGCAGAGCTTCGCGTGATTTAATTTTCGATTCGGTTTTATGCATACGACTCGAGTGCAACCGATTGCCTGGCGGTGAATCTTTGTTCCACAAATTCGTGCAGCATTAAGACGTCGATCCCGTGACGGCTGATTGGCGAATGGCTTCGAGAAGCTCATCACGAGAAACCGTGGCCGTGCCGCGCTTCATTACGACCAGGCTACCGGCTATGTTGGCGATGTGCGCCGCTTCCAAGGGAGAGGCGCCGCTGGCCAACCCCAAAGTGTACACCGCAAGCACGGTGTCGCCCGCACCGGTGACGTCCACGGCTTGAGCGCTGCCGTGGGCGGGAATGTGGAGGGGCTTGTGGCCTGGCTGGAACAGAGCCATGCCATCGCGGCCGCGCGTGACCAGCAGAGATTTCAACTTCAAGTTTTCGAGGGTGGATTCGCCGCAGCGCTCGAGTTCCTTCAGGTTGTTGCCGATCGCGGTGTGGTGCAGGGATTCCATCTCCGCTTCGTTGGGAGTTGCGGACGTAACGCCGGAGCGCTTATAGCTGTTCAACTGGTAGCGGGAATCCAGCGTGACGGGAATTTCGTGCTTCATGCGGCTGGTTGCCGCGCGGACATCCTCGGGAGTGGCCACGCCAAAACCGTAATCGGAGACGGCGAGGGCATCGGCGCCGCGCATTTTCGTGGCAAGCACCTTCGCCAGTTGCTTGCGCGTTGCTTCGCCCAGGGATTCAACGGGCTCGTAATCGACGCGAAGCACTTGCTGGCCGACGGTGTGCGCCCAGCCGGCCAGGAAGCGTGTTTTGGTGGGTGTGGTCCAGCCGATCACGCGAACGATTCCGGAGACATCAACTTTTTTTTCGCGGAATGCGGCCAGCAGACGATCACCGGCAGCGTCATCGCCGATGGCCGTGACAGGAGAAACTTTTGCGCCGAGAGCCGCAAAATTGTTGGCGGCGTTTGCGCCGCCGCCGGGAACAATTTGCGTCTCGCGATGCTTCAGGATGAGCACGGGGGCTTCGCGGGAGACGCGCGTAATGTCGCCGAATTGAAATGCATCGGCGACAAAATCGCCGAGCACGACGACATGCTTACCGGCAAAGCGCTCGACAATATCCGCCAAGGCCATGAGGTCCACGGAAGAAGATCGGTTTTTCGTTGTGCGCCTCATCGTTTTTGCCCCAGTATCCAATCCACCGCCGCGGTTAAGTCTTCCACGATACAATCCGGCTGCCTTGGCCAGTCCTGGTGATGCCAGGTCCAATCGCCTAGGCCATAGCCGGTGCGAACGAAAATGCTGTGCGCTCCGGCACGAAAGGCGAGTTCCATATCGCCGTAGCGGTCGCCTACGACATAAGAGTTGCTTGCCTGCACGCCAAGGTCACGCTCCGCCTTATGAATCATACCGAGTTTCGGCTTGCGGCATTCGCAATCATCCGCGGAACTGTGCGGGCAGTAGTACATGGCGTCGAGATGTGCGCCTTCCTTTGCCAGCGCGAAATTCATCCGATCGTGCACCTGGCGCACCAGCGATTCGGGAAAATAGCCGCGCGCAACCCCCGATTGATTGGTCAGGACGACGACGGCCAGGCCCGCTTCATTTAAGCGGCGAATGGCCGCGGCCGCAAAGGGAAACATACGAAATCGCGAGGCGTGGTTCAAGTAACCTACTTCTTCGGCGATGGTGCCATCGCGATCGAGGAAGACTGCTTGGCGTGGTGAAGGCTGTTCAGGCAGGATGCACCTCCAATTTCGCCAGCCAGGAATTCACGGCTGCGCTGACCAATTCCGGCGAGACGTTTTTCATGCAGCGATGATCGGTGGGACAACGGCGCAAGAAGCACGGGCTGCAATAGGGTTTTTCCTGGACGATGGTGAAGCGCGGCGTGACTGGAGCGGTGCCGAAGGGATCGGTTGGACCGAAAACGGCGACAACCGGCAGGCCTACGGCTGCGGCCACGTGCATGGCGCCGGAATCGTTGCCGAGGAATAAGTGGCATTGCGAGAGGAGAGCGGGCAAATCGCCGATTGGCGTTTTCCCGGTGAGGTTAATAGGCTGGCGCTTCATGCATGCGATGATTGCGTTGGACACGGGGGATTCGGCGCCAGTGCCGAATAAAATCACGTCGCCATCGGTTTCCGCCTGGAAACGGTTGGCCCATTCGGCAAAGCACTCCGGGGGCCAGCATTTTGCGGAGCCATAGGAAGCGCCGGCGCCGAGGGCGACGCGAATGGCGTGCGGTCTGGCTCCGGCTTCGCGCAGGGTTTCCGCAGCTTTCGCGCGGTGTGCTTCCGGCACATTCAGGGTGATGTGGTCGTCGTTCGGCAATTGATCGATCCAGCCGGCGCGGCGAAGGAGCTCGAGGTAGTAAAACTTTTCGTGCGAGGGTATTTCGTTGGGCTTGGGCACCGGGATTGCTTTTGTGAGCAGGAGGCGGCGGCCATCGCGCGCGTAGCCGATGCGTTCCGGAATTTTCGCGCGCCAGGCGAGCCAGGCAGCGTCAAAGGCATTCTGCAGGAGGAGGGCGACATCGAACTTTTTCGCTCGCAATTCGCTGACTAGTTGGCCGCGCGCCTTCCAGCTACGATGTGCCACTTTCGGGTCATAGGCGATTAATTCGCCGCAGATTGCCTGATCGCGGTAAATTTCGGCGACGTAGGGGCGGGCCACGATGGCGATGTGCGCATCGGGGAATTTCTGGCGGACAGCGCGGATCGCGGGGAGCGCCAGGATGGCGTCGCCGACCCAATTCGTTGCGCGAATCATGATGTTCATACCGCTGTGCACCTGCCGTCTGAGAAATTCAGTTCACCATGCGGGAAGGAGTTCTGGCTACAATTTGCGCCTGAATTGCTTCCCAGAATTGCGCCTCAGAAGAAATATTCAATTCGATCACTGCTGCGAATACGGGCGTCTCTCCGAACTGTGCTTGCCCAAGATTTTGCGCATCTTTTTCCGTGGTGACGAGGGCACGCGCACCTGCTGCCTGGGCCGATTGTACGAGAGATTGTACTTCGCCAGCGGTGTAACGATGGTGATCTGGAAAGACCTTTGTGCCGGCAACGGGAACCTGCCAGTTTTGCAGATCCAGAAAAAAGGCGCGCGGATTGCCGATGGCGCAGAATGCGAAGAAGGGTCCTGTGCCGATTTCCGCAGGGGCAAGAACCTGCACCCCTGCCCCAAATCTGCGAAAGCCCAGCAGCCGCGTGGCAGCCGAAAACACGGGATAGCCCTGAAGCTTTTCAATGGCCGCGGCTGCTCCCGCTGATGTTTCCGTGCGCGTGAAGACGAGGAGGGTGGCGCGGCTCATCGCGGCGATGGGTTCGCGCAGGCGGCCGGCAGGCAGAAGGAGTTCGTTGGAAAGGGGCTGCGCGGCGTCCAGGAGCAGGAGGTTGACGTCGCGGGCGAGTTGGACGTGCTGGTAGCCGTCGTCGAGGAGGAAGATGTCCACGCCCTGTTTTTCAAGGAGTAGGCCCTCTGCGTAGCGATTTGCGCCGACGCCGAAAAGCACGCGATTGTTTAGACGATATTTCATTAGCTCGATCTCATCGCTGGATTCGCCGCTGCCTTTGTAGCCGCGGCTTAGAATCGCCACGCGCTTTCCGGCGGCTAGAAAATGTTCGGCGAGCCAGATGACCATGGGCGTTTTGCCGGTGCCGCCGACGGTTAAGTTGCCGACGCTGATGACGGGAGTGCGCAGGCGATTCGTTTTGAGCAGACCCCTCGCATATAGCCACAATCTCGCGCGCACTGCGAACCCGTACGCCAAAGAGAAGGGCCACAGGAGCCAGCGCAGGATTGGCGGCAGGTTCATTGCGGCGCGTCATCCAGTTGCCGCAAAATTTCTGCGAAAGCGCGATCGAGGGCGCCTCGGCTGGTTTCCACCAATTGGCGCGCGGTCTCCCCCATTTTGCGCATTTTTTCGGGGTTTTTCAGCAGGTGAATCCATTCGACACCGGCATCTTCCGGGCTGGTCACCTGGATGGCGGCTCCCGCTTCGACAAAACGCGAGGCGATGGCGGCGAAATTTTCCATGGAAGGGCCGAAGACGGGCACTTTGCCGAATGCGGCGGGCTCCAGAATATTGTGGCCGCCGGAATCTACGAGCGAGCCGCCGACAAAGACGCCATCGGCGATGCGATAGAGGGAGGCCAGTTCGCCGATGCTATCGAGAAGCAAAACGGCGGTGCCAGGTGGAAGACTCGCGTTGTTGGCGCTGGACGATGCGCCTGGGCTGGGGACGGCCAGTTCCGAGCGGCGGACAAACTTGAGATGCGCTTCGTGGATGTATTCCGCGGCGGCGGCAAAACGTTCCGGCTTGCGCGGCGCGAGGATCAGCAGCGCGTTGGGGTAGTCGCCCTGAAGGACACCGAAGGCGATGAGGGCTAGGGGTTCTTCCGTGGCAACGACGCTGCCGGCGACGATTACCGGCCAGCGGCCCTGCTGCTTGCATTCGGCTTCGAGCCAAGTGGAAAGCGGCGTTGGCGCGGGGAGTGCCTGGTCGTACTTCAGATTGCCGCTGACCTTCACGCGGTCTGCTGGAGCACCCAGTGCGCGGAGACGCTGCGCATCGCTCTCTGTTTGCATCAGAAATGCGGAAGCATTGGAAAGGGCCGAGGCCAACAACGGGCGAAGGTAGAAACCGAAGATGCCCAACCACTTCCGGAAACGGGCGAAGGAGCGGTCCGAGATGCGTCCACTAGTAAATATCACGGGGACCTTACGGCGTCCGGCTTCGCGCAAGAAATTGGGCCAGATTTCCGTTTCGAGGACTACTATCACAGCCGGTTTTACAGCGTCCATTACTTTGCGAACGCTGAATGCCCAATCGAAGGGGAAGTATACAACTGCATCCGCGAAGGGCATGCGTTCACTGGCGAGATTCTGACCCGTTATGGTTGTCGTGGAAATGACCAGGGGGCGCTGCGGATAGGCTTCTTTGAAGCGCTTTGCCAGGGCCACACCAGCGAGAACTTCACCAACCGAAACAGCGTGAATCCAGATGGCGCCGAGGCGATTCGCGGGGAGCTTGACCACGCCGGGAACGGAAAAGCCGAGCCGCTGGCCCAGGTTTGCGAGATACTTGCCGTGGCGCAGACCCTGAATCAGCCAATAAGGCGCGGTGATGACGGCGGCCAAGCTCATTAAGAAGCTATACAAGAAATACACGCGATCTTGCTCCGGTGTGATTCGGAATTGCGACGGCCCGCTGCGCCCCAAGGGGCTGCGGAAAAACGACGGAAAACTTCCTTCAGGGGCCAAAGCGTCTGTGTGAGAACTGGAAATGCGGTCCTCAGCGGCTAAAGCCGTGAGGAGAGTGGCACTGTTCCGGCATGGCTAAAGCCATGCCCTGACGAAAACCGCCCGTGCTCACATAGACTTTGAAGCCATGCCCTGACGAAAACCGCACGTACTCACACTGACGCTGAAGCCCCGGCCTCCTAAAGAAACGACTTTTCGGCGACCTGAAGCAGGGCAACCCTGCTTCACCCCAAGGAATCGAAGGCCACAGGATGCAAACAGTTTATTATATCCTTATGCGAAAAGTTTCTGCTTTGGTTCTGCTGGTTCTCCTGACGACATTCCTGGGGGCGTTGCTGGCGGCGCAGCAGGCTGCGCCGATGCGCCCGGCCATACAGGACTCCCATGAGGGGATGACGGTGGGGGTTGATCCGTGGACTGTTGCTTCACGTTACAAGGAAAGGTTCCCGAAAAAATCGCCTTTTTCAAAAGGCGTAATCGCGCTGAAGGTTTCTTTTCGGAACGACACGGACGAAAGTATCCGCATTGACCTGGCGCACATTCGCCTGCTGGTGCAATTGAGCGAGGAGGAACGCCAGGAATTGGAGGCGTTGAGCGCGGATGACGTGGCGGACACCGTCCTGCTGAAAAGCAGCGGGAAGGATCCCACGGCGAGACGCGTCCCCTTGCCGATTCCAATTGGGAGAGCCGCGGCTTCGCGGGACAAAAATTGGGTTGAGTTTCGCGATACTTGCCAAAACGCGGCGATTCCCTCTTCTATCGTGGCGGCACATAGCATGGTGGAGGGGTTGCTCTATTTCGATTTGCTGGGCGAGGTGGAGCTACTGCAATCGTCGCGGCTGTATGTGCCGAACCTTACGATGATGAGCACGAAGCAGCCGCTGTCGTATTTTGATATTGCGCTGGGACATGGAGAGAACTGACAGGGAGGAGAGGGCAAGGAGGTAGAGGAGACAAAGGAAGTAAAGGAGTCGGAGGAAGAGGAAAATTAGAGATAACGCAGAGGCGCAGAGTTCGCAGAAAAGAGAAACCCAAGACCCAGGTAGAAAATCGAACCTGGGGCGCCCGGCAGGTCGCAGGTTTTATTTAGAAAACCGCCGATATGCCCAGAAGTACCCACATGCGAAAAAAAACAGAGACGATAACCAGAAGATTGGTGATTTAAGTGAAATCCAGAAACTCATTATGTCTTGACCTTGAGGTCGTATAACAACACGCAACACAATGCCTACGAGAAAGAAAATTGCATAGAAGGCCCCGAGCACGAATGCCAGTCCTACGCAGACGCTCTTGAGATGAATCATGACCTACCCGTCGTCAATCCTACATCAACTGCGGGCAAGTGCCCGATTGACGCCGTAACCGACCTGAACCGCTACCGAACTTTTTGGCGATTTGCTGAGACTGGTGCGGTCGGCTACCATGAATGGGCTTGCACATTTTTGTTTCTCCAGGACCCATGCAGACTTTCCTTGAACAACTGAATCCGGAGCAGCGGCTTGCCGCGGAAACCACAGAAGGGCCGGTGCTGATTCTTGCTGGCGCGGGCACCGGCAAGACGCGGGCGATTACTTTCCGGATGGCCAATCTTATTTCCAAGGGAGTGCCGGCGGAGTCCATTCTTGCGGTGACGTTCACGAATAAAGCCGCTGAGGAGATGCAGACACGCGTGACCGACCTGCTGCTGCGAGCGGGCGTTCCGCCGGAGCGGCCGTGGATTTCGACGTTTCATTCGTTGTGCGCGCGATTGTTGCGGCGGGAGGCGGCTGCGGCGGGGCTTCCCAAGGATTTCGCGATTTACGATGACGATGACCAATTGGCGGCGGTGAAGCTGGTGATGGCCAAGCTGCATATTGAGGACGACGCGCTGACGCCGCGGAATGTGTTGAGCCGGATCAGCTACGCCAAGAATCAGGCGCAATCTCCGGAGCAGATGCGGGCGGAGGCGTTTGGGCCGGATACACGGAAAGTGGCGGATATTTTCGCGGCTTACGAAGGGCTGCTGAAACAGAGCAACGCGCTTGATTTTGACGATTTGCTTTTGCGCGCGGCGCGGCTGCTGCGGGAAGTGCCGCAGGTTCGGCAGCGCTGGCAGAATCGCTTCCAGTATTTGCACGTGGACGAGTATCAGGATACGAATCGCGTGCAATACGATTTGCTGCGGCTGCTGACGAACGAAAAGCAGAATGTTTGCGTGGTGGGCGACGAGGACCAGTCCATCTATCGCTGGCGCGGGGCTGACGTTTCCATTTTGCTGAGTTTTTCGCGGGACTTTTCCGGAGCGAAGGTGGTGCGGCTGGAGCGCAATTACCGCTCGACGCAAAACATTCTGGATGCCGCTGCCGGGGTGGTGGCCAACAATCCAGACCGTTTGGGCAAGACGCTAACGGCAGTGAAGGAAAAAGGCGAGAATCTGCGCTATTTTGAGGCGCGCGATGCGCAGGCCGAAGCGGAATTCGTGGCGGGAGAGTTGGACCGGATATTGAGCGATGATCCGGATCAGACCTGCGCCGTGGAATACCGCACGAATTTTCAATCGCGATCGTTTGAAGAGGTGTTTCGCCGACGGGGGTTGCGCTACAAACTTGTGGGTGGATTCAGTTTCTACAACCGCGCGGAAGTGAAGGATGCGCTGGCTTATGTGCGGCTGGCGCTGCATCCGGAGGACGATGTTTCGCTGCTGCGCGTTTTGAATGTGCCCGCACGCGGGATCGGCAAGACTACCGTGGACGCTTTGCGGGAAATCACTCAGCGCGAAAATCTTTCGTTTTGGGATTCCATGGAATCGCTGATGACCAGCCCCAATGGCAGCCGCTCCGTTGCGCCGCTGCGCGTTTTCCGCGAACTTATCGTGCGCTTGCAGGAAGCTTATTCGACGAAGGAGCCCGCGGAATTTTTGCGTTATGTCCTTGAAGAGACCGGCTACATGGACGCGCTGAAAGATCGCAACACGCCGGAAGACGTGGCGCGGATCGAAAACCTGGAAGAACTGGTGCGCGCGGTGGCGGAAAGCATCGAGGCGGGCGAATCGTTCACGGAATTTCTGGACGCGGCGGCGCTGGTGAGCGACGCGGATTCTTACGAGGGCAAACCCGGCGTCACGCTGATTACGCTGCACAGCACGAAGGGGCTGGAGTTCGATCATGTGTTTCTGACGGGGCTGGAAGACGGGATCTGCCCGCATAGCCGGTCGATCAGTGAAGAAAAAGGAATCGAGGAGGAACGGCGGCTGGTGTACGTGGGAATGACGCGGGCGAAGAAATCGTTGACGCTGACACGGGCGCTGTACCGCCGGATTTTCGGGAATGAGCAGCAAATGCGCGCTTCCCTGCCCTCGCGCTTTCTGGGCGAAATTCCCGGCGAATTAGTGGACACCGTGCGGGGCTCGATGGCGGAGATCGGGGAATCGCGGCGGTACGAGCCTGACCCGGAATATTCGTATTCGCAGGAGGAATTCCGGAGCCGGGCGCGTGGGACGTCCGCACCGAAGGAACGCGCGCCACAACGGCGGGCAGCATCCCCAACTTCCTTCAGCCGCGCCGCCATCCGACGAGGCGGGCCGGCAGATCCATTGCTTGGCCAGAAGGTACGCCACGCGGAATATGGCGTGGGAACAGTGGTCGGCGTGGAAGGCGAAGAAGATGACCGGCGGATTTCCGTGAGTTTTCCGGGACGCGGGACGAAGAAATTCATCGAGCGATACGCGAATTTGCAGCCGGTGTGATTTGATGAGCGCGCGCCCGGACGCAATCACCACCAGCACCGCCAGTATAACTGTCCGTAAAATCCAACTGCGCATCCTGCCGTTCATTTTTGTGCTTTATATCGTGGCGTTTCTGGATCGCGTGAACATCGGGTTCGCCGCGCTGACGATGAACAAGGAGCTGGAGATTAGCGCCCAACAGTTTGGGCTGCTGGCGGGAATTTTCTTTTTCGGGTATTTCCTGTTTGCCGTGCCCAGCAACTTGATGCTGCACAAACTGGGAGCGCGGGAGTGGATTGCGTGGATTCTAGTGAGCTGGGGAGTGGTGTCCGCGTGCACGGGCTTTGCACAGAATGCCGTGCAATTGTACGCGGTGCGTTTTCTGCTGGGCGTGGCGGAGTCTGGATTTTTTCCGGGCATGATTTTGTACATGACCTACTGGTTTCGCCAGCGCGAACGCGCCCAGGCCGTGGCATTTTTCATGACCGGGCTGCCGATTGCCAGCATCGTGGGCGGCCCTGTTTCCGGGCTAATCCTCGATCATATTCATTGGTTGGGAGTCGGCAGTTGGCGCTGGCTGCTGGTGCTGGAGGCTGTGCCCGCCATTGTGCTGGGGATTGTGACTTATCGGTTGCTGCCGAATCGTCCGGCGGAGGCGCGGTTCCTTACGCCGCCAGAAAAAGACTGGCTGGCAGCGGAACTGGCCCTGGAAGAAAAAACAGCAGCAGTGGCGGGTAAAGAATCAGTTTCAAAAGCTTTGTGTAGCGGGCGCGTGTGGTACCTGGCGGTTATCTATTTCACGATGATGATTGGCTTGTACGCGATGAGTTTCTGGCTGCCACAGGTGGTTAAGGGCTTGTCCAAGCTTTATTCCAATACAACCGTTGGGTTTTTGGTGCCGATCCCGCACATTTGCGGGCTGATTGCGATGCTGGCGCTTTCCCGTCATTCGGATCGCACGCAGGAACGGCGTTGGCATGCGGCGGCGCCTGCGATTCTCGGCGGCGTGGCGCTGCTTGTGGTGGGAAGAGTTACTTCGCCCGCGCTATCGATTGCGCTGCTGGCGCTGATGGCGATTGGCGTGGACAGCTTCTTTGGGCCGTTCTGGTCGCTGCCCAGCAAATTTTTGACGGGCGTGGCGGCAGCTTCGGGGATTGCGCTGATCAATTCGGTGGGGAACCTGGGTGGATTTGTGGGGCCTTATGTGATTGGCGCGGTGAGCAAGCGGACGGGAAACACGTCTCTTGGACTGGCGTTTGTGGGGGGTTCGATGATTGTGTCGGCGATGCTGGTTTTACTTTTGAAGGATCGGAAGAGCGCGGGGTGAGAGAAGTTGAAAGTCAAAAGTTGAAAGTTGAAAAAAGAAAGAGGTGAGGGACGGGGAGAGGGGGAGAGCTTACAGTTGACAGTCGACAGTTTACAGTTTCGGAATAAGAAGAAGAGAAAAGATAACGCAGAGGAAGAGGAGGGCAACCCAAGACCCAGGCACATACTCCGTGCCTGGGGCACCCGGCGTGGGGTGAGAGAGGTTGAAAGTCAAAAGTTGAAAGTTGAAAAAAGAAAGAGGAGAGGGACGGGAAGAGGAGGAGAGCTTACGGTTGACGGTCGACAGTTTACAGTTTCGGAATAAGAAGAAGAGAAAAGATAACGGAGAGGCGCAGAGAACGCAGAGGAAGAGAAGAAGAAGAGTAGAGGAACCCAAGACCCAGGCACACAATCCGTGCCTGGGGCACCCGGCGGGAAGGAAGTAACAGGAAGCAAGAGGCAAGAGAAAAGATAACGCAGAGGCGCAGAGAACGCAGAGGAAGAGAAGAGGAAGAGGAGGGCAACCCAAGACCCAGGCACATACTCCGTGCCTGGGGTAACCAGTTGCTTGAGAAATTTATTGTTAGTAACCCGCGGGTTGGACCGCCTTTTCGCCTACGAAGATGGGAGCTAGGGCCAGGCGTTTGCGGGCTTCATCCAACATGGCGGCGGTGCGCGTGGCGCCGCAGCGCGAGACGCCGAGTGCGCGCACGGCCAGAAGGGCATCCAGATCGCGGATGCCGCCCGCGGCTTTCACCTGTACCTTTGCGGGAGCATGCTTACGCATGAGGATCAAATCCGGGTGAGTGGCGCCGCCGGAGCCGTAGCCGGTGGAGGTTTTCACCCAATCCGCGTTCACTTCGCCGCAGATTTCGCACAGGCGAATTTTGTGGGAGTCCTGCAGGTAGCAATTCTCAAAGATCACTTTTACCTTGGCACCGGCGGCGTGGGCGATATCCACGACCGTTTTGATATCGTTGCGCACGTAAGCCCAATCGCCGCTTAGAACTTTGCTGATATTGACGACCATATCGAGCTCTTCGCCGCCGTCGGCAATGGCTTGGCGCGCTTCCGCCGCCTTGATGGTGGTGGTATTTACGCCATGGGGGAAGCCGATGGTGGTGCTGGCCTTCACTTTGCTAGCGCGCAACAATTCCGCGCAACGTCTCAAGTAAAATGGCATGGTGCAGACGCTGGCGGTGTCGTAGGCCAGGGCCACGCGGCAACCGGCTTCCAGATCGTCGTGAGTAAGCGTGGGATTGAGCAGCGAGTGATCGATCATTTTGGCGACGTCGCTGTATGTGTAGTCCATGGGAAGCGCCTCCTAATCTGGTTGCCGGGCCAAACCGCGCTCGGCCAAATCTGTAAGGCCTCCAGCTACCGCGAGGGCGATACCACCGTAGAGGCCCGCGCGTTCGCCCAGCGTGGAGCGTTCCACGCGGACATCGTCCGGCGGAAACATGCGCACGCGCTCCTTGATGGCGCGGCGCACCGGGCCGAGAAGAAGCTCGCCCATCGCGGACATGCCCCCACCGAGCACGATCACTTCGGGGTGAAGACTTGTAACGAGATTTGCTACGCCAATGCCGAGATAGTCAGCAGCGCGCTCGATGGCCTGCGCCACTGCGGCATCGCCGAGGCGCGCCGCTTCGGCCATGCGCATGGGGTTGACGCCAGAGGCATCTCCACCGATGAGTTCGGCCAAATGCGGGGCCAGGCTGCTATGCAATAACCGCACGCCCTCGCCTGTCAGTGCGGAGCCACTCGCCACCGCCTCGATGCAGCCGCGATTGCCGCAGCCGCAAATTGGTCCATCGTCGATCACCGTCTGATGACCGACCTCGCCAGCGGCGCCGAGCGGGCCGAGTCGCAAACGGCCATCAATCACCACGCCGCCGCCAATGCCCGTGCCAAGGGTGAGAAAGACGAGATTGCGCGCGCCCGCTTCTGAGCCATAGTGCATCTCGCCCAGCGTGGCCATACGCGCATCGTTTAGCAAATAGACGGCGCAGGCAAATTCGCGTGAAAGAATATCCGCTACGTGGACATCCCGCCACTGCGTGGCCAAGTTGGGAAGAAAAAGTGTGATGCCGCGGGCGGCGTCTACCAAACCGGGAATACCCATGCCGATGGCTTGCGGAGTGGCACCGACCTTTTCGCAGAGGCTGCGCAAATGGGCCGCGATGTGTGCAAGGACGGCTTCGGGGCCTTCGGCGGAATGGGTTTCGAAACTTGTCTCCGCCGCAAATTCCGCGGCAGCCGTGGCCAGGCCGCAGGAAACCTTCGTTCCGCCGAGATCAATTGCACCGTAAAGTTGAGTCATGAGAAAAACCTTGGCAAAAGTATGGCACGCAGAAACAAGTTGTCAAACGTCCCGCGAAGGACAATGCAGAAAACCGTAAGCAACTATTGTGGGGCATAGTGATTCACAACCAAATAAGGAGGGGCCCATGTCCAATTGGAAAAATCGTTTTTGGTTGATTTTGTTGACGGCAACCGTGTTAGTGACGTGCGTCTTGGTGGTCCATGCGACCGTTCCGCGCGGATGGTTCCTTGCCGGCTCGAAGCCCGCGGAGTTCGAGGCCGGTGTAGATGCGAGCCAGGCCTTCCAAGGCCACACGAGCGCATACCTGAAGAGCAAGGAGACGAGCGTCGATGGATTCGGCACGCTGATGCAAAGCATCAACGCGGAGCAGTACAAAGGCAAAAGAGTGCGGTTGAGCGGAATGGTGAAGTCGGAAGAAGTATTGGGATGGGCGGGATTGTGGATGCGCGTAGACCAGGGAACGAGCATGTTGGCATTTGACAACATGCAGGACCGAGCCATCAAGGGCACAACAGGCTGGAAGCGCTACGACGTGGTCCTGGACGTACCGAAGGAGGCCACAGGCGTATCGTTTGGGATTCTGCTGGCTGGCACGGGAGAGGTTTGGCTGAACAGCACGAAATTCGATGTCGTTGAAGCGGAAACTCCAGTGACAAAGTCCCACGACGTGATGATTCCAGACAAGCCGGTGAATCTGGAGTTCGTGGAATAGCCCGAGGCTGAAGCCCCGCCCTCCTAAAAGACAGCTTTTCGGCAGGGCTGAACAGGCAGCGGAAAAAGGGGGCTAAATCCGTCGTTCCGAGCTTAGCGAGGAATCTCTCTTGGGCGGAAACCCAAGAACGGAGGGATTCATCGCACAAAAGTCATGCGATGCAAAACCGTCCCTCACTTCGCAGACTCCGTTCGGAATGACGGGAACGTACTTTTTCCGCCGCCGGCGAAGCCGTGCCCTCCCGGACTAGTTCTGAGATGGCCTTCAATCCGTGTTGGGAGTCCAGGTCACGCCGCCGTCGTTTGTGCCGAAACTCATTTTGTGAGACAGATTCCAGATGGAGGCGCGCTTGGCGTCCTGGGCGAATACTCCGCCTAAATCATCTTTTATGGGAGACACGAGATGCTTCCAGTGGCTGCCGCGGTCGGTGGTGAGCAGGACGGTCCCTGCCTTTCCGACGACCCAGCAGACTTTGCCGTTCGGCGAGGAGCCCGCAGTGAGGTCCGTGGTGACGCCGCTTTTCTGGGTGACCCAAGTACGGGCGCTGTCGAAACTGTATTCGATTTTGCCACCGGGCCAGACGCGCCAGGCGTAGCCATCGGCGGCAGAGACGATGGTCACACCACCGCCGGAAAGGAGGTCATCGGGCGATTGGGATGCGGGACGGGCCAGGACGTGGCGCGCGGCGGAAGTTGATAGAACGAAAAGGAACAAAACGGACAGAGAAATAAGATGTTTCACGGATGGCCTCCGTTTTCACTCCAAGAATGGCGCGACAGTACAAGCATATCTCCAGAGTTGAAGGGCGTGCCAGTGGAGAGAGAAAAGGGTGAGACCTGGGACAGCCGGAAGAAAAAAGCATACACAGAGATCACAGAGGACGCAGAGTTCGCAGAGAAGAAAACAGAATCCAAGACCCCAGTAGAAAACTGCTACCTGGGGCACCCACGGAGGGGAAAGGGACTGAGTGGAGCTTGGCGAGCACTGTGGGGACTTGTTATGCTCAGTTCGCTCTTCCATAGCAAAGGAGCTGTCATGCGCCCAGGGAAATTCTGGATTTCGGTTGCTGCATTTTTTGCTTGTCTGGCTTTATCGTTTTCGACCACTGCACAAAACAAAAAGGATGCCGCCAAGGAAGCTTCGCGGCCTTCGTATGAATCCGCGCAACCGGCCACGGAATCGCTTGATCTTGCGATGTACCAAAGCATTCGCGAAGAGGCCATTCAACACACGCACGTCATGGAATACGCTTCCGGTCTGATGGACGGCATCGGCCCGCGGCTTACCGGATCGCCCAACCTGAAGCGCGCCAATGAATGGACGCGCGATCAATTGACGGCCATGGGCTGTGCCAACGCGCACCTGGAGGACTGGGGCGAGTTCGGCATGGGGTGGCAGCAATTGAACACCTGGATGCGCATGACTTCGCCGGACACGGCCGTGTTTATTGCGCAAGCCGCGCCGTGGTCTCCCGCGACGAAAGGGGCTGTCACCGCGCCGGCGGTTTGGGTTGATATCAAGGATGAAAAGGATTTCGACAAATACAAAGGCAAATTGGCCGGGAAGATCGTGTTTTGGGGCGAGATGCGCGATGTGAAACCCGTGGACAAGCCGCTCTTCGCGCGGGACGAGGACGCTGACCTTAAGAAGATTCAGGACTATCCGCTGAATCCGCCGAATCCCAACTTTTCCTTTCCGGCTATGCTCAAACGTCTTGCGTTCCGCGAAAAAGTCGGTAAGTTTTTGGCCGGGGAACAGGCGGTTGCCGTCATTACTCCCAGCCGCGACGGCAGGAACTCCGGCGGGTCCGGCGGCACCATCTTTGATGATACGGGGGCTGGCTTTGGCTGGTTGATCTACCGGCCGGAACACGTGAACCCACTGCCTGTTGCGGTTACCGCGATCGAGAATTACGGACGCGTGTATCGGCTGCTGAAAGCCAATGTGCCGGTCACGGTGGAACTGAACATTGATGCGAAATTTACCGGGGATCACGAGCATGGCTTTGACACCATCGCGGAGATTCCGGGAACGGATCCGAGGTTGAAAGATGAATTGGTGATGGTGGGAGGCCACCTGGATTCCTGGGCCTCGGCTACGGGCGCCACGGACAACGGGGCGGGCACCGTCGTTGCAATGGAAGTGATGCGGATCCTGAACGCGCTGCACGTGAAGCCGCGGCGCACGATCCGTGTGGGACTGTGGACCGGCGAAGAGCAGGGTTTATTCGGTTCCAATGGCTACGTGAAGCAGCACTTTGGAGAAATTCCACGCTCGACGGAGCCCGACCAGATGGACGTTACCGAATACGATCGCGACGCTTCCGGGCCAATTATCTTCAAGCCGGAGTACCAGAAAATTTCCGCTTATTTTAATTTGGACAATGGCGGCGGCAGGATTCGCGGAATCTATCTGCAGGAAAACGCCGCGGAGGCACCCATTTTCGCGCAGTGGATGGAGCCGCTAAAGGACCTGGGAGTAACCACAATCACTGTGCGCAATACCGGCGGAACGGACCATGAATCCTTCGATGCCGTGGGAATTCCCGGATTTCAGTTCATCCAAGATTCGCTCGATTACGGGTCGCGCACGCATCACTCCAACATGGACACGTACGAGCGATTGCAGCCCGAAGATCTTGCGCAGGCTGCGGCGGTTGAAGCTATCTTTGTGTACGATGCGGCAATGCGCGACTTGATGCTGCCGCGCAAACCTTTGCTACATCCAGAGTTGGAGAAAAAACTCGCGGGACCATTGAAGGGCGTCATGCCGGGTGCTGAAGCGGCGAGGAATTAGCGCCGCCGTTGGCGATTCGGTGACATAGGCTGGCTCTGTTGACGTCCTTCCAAAGAAATCGAAATTCAAGGAGTGCCGCACCTACGGCGCTGGGAGTTATTCTGCTCTTCCGGCCCAGGGCTTACGCACTGGGCTAACTTGTGCCGCGCCTCCGGCGCTTGCCGAACGAGAGAAAGGAAACCTCAGCTCCCTTTACAAGTTTCGTGAGGATGACAACAGAGCCAGATGACTTCCAGCAGGGACAGGGGAGTGCGCGGTTGCGTGTCAGTGGATATCGCGATACATTGAAACGCTACCATCCCTATTACGTATCCGGCTTAAGCCAAGGCCATTGCGTCCGGATGCGAACGGAGAGCCCGATTGGCTTCACATCTCTTCCGATGTAAGAGTATTGACCAGCTTCTGTCCGACTCCGAGAACGCGGAAATCAAATTAAAGAAATCGCTGGGCTGGCTGAGTTTGACTTCGCTGGGGATCGGCGCGGTGATTGGGTCGGGGATTTTCACCGTAATCGGCACGGCCATTGCCGGGCAGACGATGCAAGTCTCTTCCATTTTGAACGCGCCGCTGCTGCAGTTCCTGATCTACCATTCCAAATCGTTTGGCCGACCCGGCGCCGGCCCGGCCATCGCGATTTCTTTTATTCTGGTGGCGATCGTCTGCGGATTCGCTTCGGTGTGTTACGCGGAACTTGCGGCAATGATTCCGATTGCCGGGAGCGCGTACACGTACACATACGCCACCATGGGCGAACTGGTGGCGTGGATTATCGGCTGGGATTTGATCCTGGAATATGCAGTCAGCAACATGGCCGTCAGCGTGGGATTTTCCGCGCACGTGGTGGATTTGCTTGACTGGTTCGGTTGGCATCCAGATCTCAAATGGATTTCGCCGGCGTATCTCCCCAGCGGTTTAAAGGACCTGCAGGGCGGCACGATCTACGGTCCCGGCTGGCATTTCGGTTTCAACTGGCCTGCGTTCATCATCGTGATGCTGTTGACGATAATCCTGGTACGCGGAATCAAGGAATCCGCGGAAACAAACAATGTCATGGTGTTCCTGAAAATTGTGGCCATCATGGTGTTCGTCAGCTTCGCGGCGCGTTTCGTGCATCCCTCCAATTGGCACCCCTACGCGCCCAATGGCTGGGGCGGAATCCTGACCGGCGGCTCGATCGTTTTCTTCACGTACATCGGATTTGATTCCGTTTCGACGGCCGCGGAGGAATGCAAGAATCCGCAGCGTGACTTGCCACGCGGGATTATCGCCACGCTGGTGATCTGCACGCTGCTGTACATCGCGGTGGTGGTTGTGCTGACGGGACTGGTGCCGTGGCACACGCTGCTCGACGACGCTGCTCCGGTTGTGAATACGATGAAGAAGCTGCACTTTGGCACGGTGCGGCTGATCGTGCTGATTGGGGCGCTGATGGGGATGATCTCTTCCCTGCTTGTTTTTCAATTGGGGCAAGCGCGTGTGTGGTTCGCGATGTCTCGCGACGGATTGCTGCCGCGCATTTTTGGCCGCGTACACCCGAAATATCACACGCCGGATTTCTCGACGTGGCTGGCGGGATTCGTGGTGGGGATACCAGCGGGACTTCTGGACATCGGAACGCTCGCTGATCTTTCCAACATCGGAACGCTGTTTGCCTTTGCACTGGTGGGTGGAGGGGTGCTAATCCTGCGCTATCGTGAACCGGATCGCAAGCGAGCATTCCGCGCGCCGGGCGGACCACTGGCGCCGATCGTCACGATTTTCACGTGTCTGCTGTTGATGGCCGGCCTGCCCATCATGAACTGGCTGCGCTTCTTTACCTGGCTCATCATCGGCCTGGTGATTTATTATTTTTATGGCCGGAAAAAGAGTACGCTAAGGCGGGCTGACGCCCAGTGAGGATTTTCCGGGAATGTTGCGCTGCGTCAAGATCAAGTGCTGGAATTCCGCGGGAATCTTTTTGCTCGCCGCGGGAATGGCGATTTTCTTGCCGGTACGTGTGTCGGCTTGGGGAGAAAACGCACAACGCCTGGTGGTGAACCACGCGGTGGATACCCTGCCCTACGAATTGCGGTGGTATTTTGAAGCCAACCGCTCGTTCCTGGTGCAGCACGTCAATGACCCGCTGAACCTGATCGACAAACATCCCAACGAGCGCAACAACCATTTCATCGAACTCGACAACGACAAATACGGCAAGTTTCCCTTCGCAAAGCTTCCCCGGAATTACAAAGCCGCCGTCGATCTGTACGGAAAATCCAAGATTTACTCGACGGGGCTCTTGCCATGGCAGATTGGCGTGTACAGCCAGAAGCTCACGGAAGATATGAAGACGGGCAAATGGGATGCCGCGAAGGAAGATGCGGCCTTTTTAGCGAACTACGTGGCCGAAGCGCATGATCCGTTCAACACGACAGATAATTTCGATGGACATGCCAGCGGGCAGAATGGCGTGAATGAACGGTTCAACACCGTGCTGATTGACCGCTACGGCTCGTTCTTTCCCGTGAGCCCGCACGATGCCTACTTCATCAACGATCCCACGGATCACGCCTTCGATTCCTGCATGGCGGCGCACAGCCAGGTGGAATTGCTGCTGCTGGCCGACCGCGACGCGAAGCGCGGGCTGAGTTCGTACACGGACGAATACTACGACCGGTTTTACAATTTGGCGGGGGCCTCGCTGATCAAACAACTTTCCGATGCGGCGACGAACGTGGGGTCGTATTGGCTGACGGCGTGGATTAATGCGGGGAAACCGGGGTTGCCACATTGAGGGCTAGGAAAGAAGAACCGGTCTAGAGACCGGCCAGTAGAAAGGCAAGAGAAACCCGGGAGCACAGACAAGAGTGTCTGTGCCACAGGGAAACCGCCGAACCTCGAAAAACGAAGATCGAGCCGAAGCGATGTGATGGTGCCGCGATCCCTCCACTACGGCCCGCACACGACGCGGGCCTCCGGTCGGGATGACAATGAACCGCAGTTTTCGGGCACTCGCAACACCGTCACAAAATGCATGGACCCTGCTAAAATTCCAAGGTGGAACCTACCTCCCTGTCGCTGCGCATTGCTTCACTTCCCAAGGCTGAATTGCATTTGCACCTGGAGGGGTCGATCCGACCTGGCGTTGCTTGCGTTCTGGCGGCGCGGCACGGAGTTACCCTGACGGAAGAGGAAGTGCGGCGGCGCTACGATTACAACAATTTTGCGGAGTTCATCGAAGCGTTCAAATGGGTGACTTCATTTTTGCGCGGGCCGGAGGATTTTGCGCTGCTTGGCACGGATGTTGCCGAACAGCTCCTGCAACAGAATGTTGTTTATGCGGAGGTTACGCTTTCAGTCGGCATCATGCTTCTACGCAAGCAAGATCCCCAGGCCAATTTTGAAGCGCTCCTCGCCGCCACGGCACCCTTCGAGAAGCGCGGGTTGCGGCTGAATTGGGTTTTCGATGCGGTGCGGCAATTCGGACCGGAGTTGGCGCTGGACGTAGTGGATGCCGCGCGCCGCTGTGCCTCACCACGCATTGTGGCCTTCGGGATTGGCGGCGATGAACTGCAAGTGCACACCCGCGAATTCAGCTACGTCTATGCGCGCGCCAGAGCCTGCGGCCTGCACCCGCTGGTGCATGCGGGCGAGGTCGGCGGCCCGGATAAGATTCGCGAAGCCGTCGAGATTCTCGGCGTCGAGCGTATCGGGCACGGCATTGCCGCCATTCACGATCCCGCGCTGATGGACCTCCTTGCGAAACGCCGCATTCCCCTGGAAGTTTGCCCTACGAGCAATTGGCGGACAGGCGCGCTCGGCCTGCAGTTGCGTAATCCCGGCGCCACGCTTGAGCAGCATCCTCTGCCACAGCTACTCCGCCATGGCGTTCCCGTGGTGCTCTCCACCGACGATCCCGCCATGTTTCATGCTTCGCTTCTTGGAGAGTATGAAGTTGCGGCGAAAATGGGGCTAAACGAAGGCGAGCTTGTCGGGTTGCATCGGGCGGGGTTTGAGCATGCCTTCCTGCCGAGGGAGGAGCGGAGCAAGTATCTGGCGAAGCTCCCGCGCACTTAGACAACGTGGAGCCTGGTGAAGACGCGCACGTTGCGGCACGGCTGAAACCGTGCAGTGACGAGACCATTGTGAGATGGGTTGCGCTGGTGAGAGCATTGGCGAACAAAAGAAAAACGGAGCGCCAGGCGCGGGCGATTCCAGTACAATCAGGTCAAGAGAGCCAATCGAGCTTGCGGTGAACCCCAAAACCCTACCTTGTCTGCCGGTCCCGAGGAATTTTCAGAGGGCTGGAGATACCCATTATGAGGATCCTGTGCCTCGTCTTTGCCTTCGTGTCAAACATTGGTGGATGGTGCCGGCTCTTATTCTCTGCTTCGCTGTTGCGGTGGAGGCAAAGAAACCTGCGCCGGGGACGTTGTACGTTGTGGTTAAGCCCGTGGCGAACATGTACCGCGATGCCAGCACCAACACGGATGTGGTGTCGCAGGCGATTTATGCAAGTAATGTGACGCTGGTGGAATTCAAAAAACACTGGGTGAAAATTGAGACAGCGGATAGCTACACGGGATGGATGCAGATTGGCGATTTGCGGAGGCTGGCAGGGCAGCCTTACGCCACGCAGGGTGGTGCGGTGCGCGTTGCGGAACTCAGCGCCAACGTTTACCGCGAGCCGGATGTCACCGCGCATGCGCCGGTGGTCACGATTCCGTGGGAGAGCCGCCTGGAGGTCATTCCCGGAAAAGTGGGGGACAGCGACCGTTGGATTAGGGTGCGGCTGCCGGATGGATCAGAAGCCTACGAGCAATCGGGCGATGTCAGCACGGACTTTACGCCGCTTACCATCGAGGAGATGATCGCCGTGGCGCGGAGATTTCTGGGCGTCACTTACACGTGGGGAGGCACTTCTTCTTTTGGGTTCGATTGTTCCGGCTTCATGCAGATGCTGGAGCGCCAGCGGGGCGTTGTGATGCCGCGCGACGCCGATTTGCAGGCAGCGTGGACGGGAGTCAGCGAAGTGGAACGCAAGGATTTGCAACCCGGCGATCTGCTCTTCTTTGGGGGGAGCGCGACACATATCACGCACACGGGAATGTACATCGGGAACGGTGAATTCATCCACGATACGACGCACGAGCACCCGATGGTGCAAATCAGCAAGCTGGACGACAAACCGTGGACGGGGCTGCTGGTAGCGGCAAGGAGGGTGAAGCAATGAATCGACGGCAATGGTTGCGAGCGGCAGGAGTGGCGGGAATTGCGAGCGCAGGAGGCGCGGGGAGATTGCTGGCGGCGGGGGAGACGACCGTCGCGAGCAAAGGAAAGGCCGTGGTCAACGTGGAATTGAAGCGCCTGAATTTGCGGCACACGTGGACCACCACGATGTCTTCCAGCACGTATCGCGATACGGTGAATGTACGGTACATGCGCGACGCGATTACCGGACATGGCGAGGGCGCGCCCATCGTGCGCTACGAGGAGTACCCGGAGCAGGCGAAGCAAGCTATCGATGCGATCATGGACAAGATTGCAGCGGGCGATCCGTGGCAGTTCGATCCTTTGCTGGCGGACATTCGCAAATTGCTCGGCGAGCACCAGCACGCGGCGATGGCCGCCGTGGATATCGCCGTGATGGATTGGATCGGCAAAAAGCTGAACGTTCCTCTGTACAAATATTTCGGCCTGGACCCCGCCGCCGCGCCCGTCACTACATTTTCCATCGGCATTGATACTCCGGAGATCACCAAGCAGAAAACGGCGGAGGCGGCCGCGTATCCCGTGTTGAAAGTTAAAGTGGGACTGCAAACCGACGAAGAGACCATCGCCGCCGTGCGCAGCGTCACCAACAAGCCGCTACGCGTTGACGCTAACGAGGGCTGGACCGACAAGGAAGAGGCTATCCGCAAGATCAACTGGCTGGAAACTCAGGGCGTGGAATTCATCGAGCAGCCCATGCCCGCGCACATGTTTGAGGATGTGAAGTACGTGCGGAGCAAAGTACATCTGCCGATCATTGCCGACGAGGCCTGCACCAGCGCCGCGCTGATTCCACAACTGAAGGAAGCCTACGACGGCATAAACGTGAAGCTGGACAAGGCTGGTGGCATCAACGAGGCGTACCGGTGGATCAAGATAGCGCGTGCGCTGGACATGAAGGTGATGATCGGGTGCATGATTTCGAGCTCGTGTTCCGTGACCGCGGCGGCTCATTTGTCGCCGCTGGTGGATTACGCGGACCTGGATGGCAATTTGCTAATTGGCAATGATCCGTTTGCCGGCGTTACCGTGGACAAGGGGAAGTTGATACTGCCGAAGGGGCCGGGGTTGGGGCTGAGGGTGCTGAGCTAGAGCATGCCTCTTAAATGGGTTCAGTGGGAAGGCGAGCTTCCTCAGGGGCTAAAGAGCCATGCGAGGAGTCCAAAAGCGACCCTCAGCGGCTAAAGCCGGATTGAAAAAGCGACGGTTATGGCATGGCTGAAGCCATGCCCTGACGAAAAACTCCAACCCCCTAGGGAGCCTGTATACGATGGCTTTCCGTATTCGCGGGGAAATTATTTTGGGAGCGGCGTTTTCTCAGGGGTTGCCGGTGTCGTGGGGTGAGATGACGCGGCCGAATTCGGAGGCGCGGCTCATGCGATCAAACATTTGATAGGCCGCGTTTGAAATGCGCACGATGGCATCCCCGCCGTCCTTTTCGCGGCGCAAGTAAGTGGTCATCACGCTGATCACGTAGGGGCGCTTGCCGGTAAAGACGATGCCGGAATCGTTGCGCACACCTTCCAGTTCGCCGGGTTTGTTTGCGACGCGCAGGTCTTCAGGTAAATCGCGGGGGATGTAACTTTCCTTGTGGACACTCAGCAGCTTGAAATAATCTTCCGTGTACTGTTTGTTGAGCACCTTGCCGCGGTAGAGGGCTTCGAGCAGGAGCATCATTTCGCGGGGAGTGGAGACGTTTTCGCGGCCTTCGCTGGCGGCTTTCAGGTCCATCATCTTGCGGCGCAAACGCGTGTGAGTGAGGCCCAGCGAATCCAGGAGCGCGTTCACGTTGTCCATGCCCACGCGGTCAATGATGACATTGGTGGCGGAATTGTCGCTGACGGAAATCATGAGCGCGGCGACATCGCGGAGCGTCAGGCGCGTGGTGCCGGGCGTCAGAGCTTCTGTAATGCCGCTGCCCCCGACGATGTCGCTTTGTTGGAGAGTGTAGAGGTCGCTGAGATTCAACTTGCCCTGCTGCGCTTGCCGGTACAGCTCCGCCAGAATCGCAATCTTGATCGAGCTCGCCGTCGGCATCACTTCGTCCGCATGCAGCAGGTATTTTTGTCCCGCGGAGAGATCCAGGATTGCCACGCCCAAAACCCCATCCAGATGGCCGTCCACGTCGGTGATCGTCGCCTGGAGTTTTTGCCAGAGGATTTGCTCTTTTTCCTGTGCGGGTTGTTGCGCTCGCGATGGCAGGGGGAGACAGATGGCAAACACCACGGTGACGATACAAACGAATCTTTTCAGCACAATGGCCTCCGTTTCGGCCCGATTATACCTGCATTCGCCGGACGCGCCGCGAGCGAACGCGAAACCCGTACTTTTGGGCAGGGTGAACGGGGTTGCAGGAATTGCTATAATGATGGCCATGAAAGCACACGTTTGGGTTATGCCGAAACGCACCGTTCTGGACCCACAGGGACAAACGATTCAACACGCTCTTTCCAGCCTGGGCTACGCGCAGGTTTCCGACGTGCGCCAGGGCAAATTTTTCGTGCTCAATCTGGATGGCTGGAACCACGATGAAGCGCAGAAGCAGTTGGAGCGGATTTCCAAGGAAGTGCTGGCTAATCCGGTGATTGAGGAATATCGCTTCGAGATCTTGGATTAGAGCGCAAACATGCGCGAGAGACGCCCAATGGAAATTGTTGATTGGAAGGAAAGATTTATCGCAAGCACGGTGGCTGGCAGCGCCCGAGTTGGCTGCTGTTTTCTCCTGCTGCTCGCGGCAGTTCTTGCATGCGGCTGCCAGAAGGGCTACCACGTCGACGACCCGCAGTTGAAGCCCATTCAGGAAATGATTGAAAGCCAAGTACCCCTAGGTTCCACGGCGGACCGCGTCACAAACTTTCTGTCGGTGCGCGGCTATGAGCTGCAAACTCCCGAAAAGCCCGGAACACTGGTGGCCATCATCCGCCACATTGATTTACAGACGGTGCGACCGGTGACCGCGCGCGTAACTTTTTATTTTGACGCGAATGGCAAGCTCAATGCCGTGGAAATGACGCGCACGTTGAACCAGCCCGTCCCCACGAATGAGCCCGCCCCGACGAATGAGTCTGTCCCACAGTAACTTCCCCGAAGGCTTCCCTGCCCTTTTCGCACTACCGCAATACTTCGCGTGGTACCCTGACCATACGTCATTCAGGAGAACTGTGGCATGTGCGGCATTGTTGGCTATATTGGCCCGAAAAAGGTGGTTCCCGTGATCATCGAGGGGCTGCGAAAGCTGGAATATCGCGGCTACGACTCGGCGGGGATCGCCGTGGTGACCAGCGCGGGCAAGATGGACATTCGCCGCGCGCCGGGCAAGCTTCGCAATCTGGAAGAAGCGATCCAGAAAACGCCGCTGGAGGGCACGTACGGCATCGGCCACACGCGCTGGGCCACGCACGGGCGTCCCACGGAAGAGAATGCGCATCCGCACCGCGACTGCACCGGGGAATACGTTGTGGTACACAACGGGATTATCGAAAACTACCTGGAATTGAAGGAAAAACTGCAGAAGGAAGGCCACAAGTTCGTCACGGAGACGGACACGGAGATCGTGGCGCACCTCGTCGAGAAATATGCCAAAGACTTTCCGTTTGAGGAAGCGGTGCGGCATACGCTGAAGGATCTGCGCGGGATCTATTCGCTGGTTTTTCTTTCCGCGAAGGATCCGCAGAAGCTGATTGCGGCGCGCATTGGCCCGCCCTCCGTGATTGGGCTGGGCGATGGGGAATACTTTGTTGCCAGCGATATCCCCGCGCTGCTGGAACACACGCGGGAGATCTTCTTTCTTGCGGATGGGGATATCGCGACACTTACGCTCGAGGGCGTGCGCGTCACCGACCTGGATGGCAAGCCTGTGAACCGGCCCTCGCACCACGTAGCCTGGGACCCCATCATGGCGGAAAAGGGCGGCTACAAGCATTTCATGCAGAAGGAAATCTTCGAGCAGCCGCGGGCCGTCCGCGACACGATCTTGAACCGGATTTCCCAGGACACCGGCAAAGTCTTTCTGGACGAAATGAAGATCAGCGATGCGGAGTTTCGCGCGTTTGAGAAGGTGCGCATCGTGGCGTGCGGAACAAGCTGGCATGCCGCGCTTGCCGGGAAGTTCATGATCGAAAAGCTCGCGCGCATTCCTGTGGAGGTGGACTATGGCAGCGAGTTCCGTTATCGCGACCCGATCCTCGACGCCAAGACGCTTACCGTGTGCATCAGCCAATCCGGGGAGACCGCGGACACGCTTGCGGCGCAGCGGGAAGCGAAGCTGAAAGGGTCGCCAACACTGGCGATTTGCAACGTGATGGGCTCGATGATCACGCGCGAAGCCGCGGGAACGATTCTGACGCACGCGGGGCCCGAAATTGGGGTGGCTTCGACGAAAGCGTTTACGTCGCAACTCGCCTCGCTTGTTCTGCTTGCCTCCTACCTCGGACAGATACGCGAGAAACTCTCGGCGGATGCCGCACGGCATTTGATGCTGGAATTCACGCGCATCCCCCACAAAATCGAAACGATTCTGCAGGTGGAGGAAAGCGGCTTCTACGAAAATCTGGCACGGCAATTTTTCCGCAATACGGACTTCCTGTATCTGGGGCGCGGCATTCATTACCCCATCGCGCTGGAAGGTGCGCTGAAGCTGAAAGAGATTTCCTATATTCACGCGGAGGGCTATCCTTCCGGCGAGATGAAGCACGGCCCCAACGCGCTGATTGACGAAAACCTGCCGGTGGTGGTTCTTGCCACGCGCGACGATTCGGAACCCACTTCGCTTACTTTGTACGAGAAGAGCATATCGAACATTAAAGAGGTGAAGGCGCGCGACGGGATCGTGATTTCAGTGGTGACACAGGGCGATCATCTGGCCCGCGAGGCGTCTGACCACATTATTGAGTTGCCTGCGGCGCCGGAAATGCTGGCGACGATGTTGGAGATTGTGCCGTTGCAACTGCTCGCTTATCACATCGCGGTAAGGCGCGGGTGCGACGTGGACCAACCGCGGAACCTGGCGAAGTCGGTGACCGTCGAGTAATGACCTTGCTGAAATGGGGTCCAGCATGCTGGACCCCTACGGGAGTCAAGGCAAACCCAAGAGCACAGTCAGGAGTGACTGTGCCACAACGTTGGCGCTAGGCGACTGGGTTTCGTAGAATAGGCGTATGAGACAGCGTGCAATTTTTTTGTTTGTTCTTCTTCTCGCACTCTTGACATCGCTCCCAACCTCCGCGCAGGCTCCGCCGCACCGCCAAATCTCTATCACTATTGACGACCTGCCAGCGGCCAGCGCGAATTCCATGAACGGTGTGGAAATCAACGAAATGACGGCCAAGCTTCTGGCCGCACTGCAAAAAGAGAAAGCTCCCGCCGTGGGTTTCGTGAATGAACGCAGACTTTACAAACTGGGCGAAGTGGACGAGCGGATTAAGGCGCTCAATCAATGGCTCGATGCCGGATTTGAACTTGGCAACCATACGTTCGGCCACACTTCGCTGAACAATGTGACGCTCCAGGCCTGGGAGGAGGATGTGATTCGCGGCGAAACGGTGACGCGCATTCTTCTGGCGCAGCACCACATGAAAATGCGCTATTTCCGCCATCCTTATCTGGATACTGGGCGCGATCTGCAAACGCGGCGCGAAGCGGAGGCTTTTCTAGCGTCGCGCGGCTACCGCATTGCACCCGTCACGATGGATGCGTGGGATTGGATGTTCGCAAGCGTGTATGAGGATGCGCGAAAGCGCGGCGATACCGCTCTGCAGCAGCAACTTGTCGCTGCGTATCTCAAATTCACTGGCGAAGTTTTTGATTATTACGAAAAATTCTCCCGGGACCTCTTTGCCTACGAGCCCCCGCAGGTCCTGCTCCTTCATGGAAATTGGCTGGAGGCGGATCACATCGCGGATTTGTTGGACATGCTGCGCAAACGCGGCTACGAGTTTGTCACCCTACATGACGCGCTGGCCGACGACGCGTACAGCTCGCCGGATGAATACGTTGGCGAAGAAGGCGCGACCTGGCTGGAACATTGGGCCATCACCCGCGGCCGCCCGCCGCTGAATGCGCCGGCCTTTCCCAAGTGGGTGATTGACCGCGCTAAAGCCTTGCCGCACGCGCCGCCGGAAGAGCCGATTTTCTGAGAACGATGCATAGACACGCCGGGCATGGGGAACGGAACAGGGAAACCCCGGATGAGAATGCGTCAGTCTGCCTGAGAAGAGCGGCTACTGCTCCGCGGGAGTCAGGACGATGTTGCGAAAGGCGACGTGGCCTTCTTCGCTGCCCTGGAGATAGATGGGGCCGGGCAATTCTTCGTGACTATCGAGGGCGCCACCGGTGATGCCGGGAATTTCCTGATTGTCGATGATGGTCTGGCCGTTCTGGACGACAGTGATCATACGGCCGATGAGTGTGATGTCAAACGTCTGCCATGCGCCGCTCTTGCGCGGGAGTTCGGGTGTGGGCGCGATGAAACCGTAGACGGCTCCCGTGTGATGGCTGGGAGGCTCCGCGGCGGAGTCCGTTTCGATCTGCACTTCGTAGCGGCCGCGGAGGTAGACGCCGCTGTTGGACTTGGGGCCGCGGTTGAACTCGATGTGCAGTTTGAAATCGTTGTACTTGCCATCGTTGATGAGTTCCGGGCCACTGCCGGGGGTGATGAGTTTTCCATTTTCGACTTTCCAGACGGCTTTGGAATCCGATTTGGTCATGGTCCAGCCGGAAAGATCTTTTCCGTTGAAGAGCGGAACGGGCTTGCCCCACTTCGGCGTGGCGGTTTCTTTCAGCGATGGCGCGTGTACACCGGTCCAGGGCCAAACTACGCCGTCAGGACCCGTGGTGGTGCCTTTGAGGGTGTTGCCGTCCAACGTAGCTTCGAAAACCATGTCGTCCTTGCGGCCTTCTTCCTCTTTCGGCGAAACAAATTTCAGGCGCGCGTTGGCGAACTCGACGGAGGGCAGCGGGCGAGCATTGCCCCAACGACCCACCATTCGTGCTTTCAACTGGCCATTCTCCTGGCTCAATTCGAGCCAGGAAGGATACTCGCGGTCCGGCGCTTTCAGCGTCAGATCCCAGCGGCCCAGGTAGGACGCGACGGATTCGGCGGGATTTGGGGCGGAAGTCTTGCTGGTGTCTGCTTTGCGGGAACACGCGGCCATGCCCAACACCAACACGGCTATTACAAAGACGAAAGCCATTTTCTGCGATTTCATTGGATTAGGATCCCTTCTATGTTCGGCGAGACAGGAGCGTGCTGCCGCTTTGCCAATTTCAGAGCAACCTGGCATTTGGCCTTATTCTACTCTTGCTTGCCGAATCGGGGGTTGCTGGTTTGCAGAAATCGGGCTATACCGATCAACGAGCCCGATTCGGCAGAACACCACACTCTACGGCCGGTTGTGGCGTGCAGCCCTGTGGCGCCCGCGCTTTAAGAACTGCCAACAGGGTGCGCGGCATTTCCTTGCTCACTTCAAAAACGGCCACTTGTGGCGCTTTATTTTCGTCGTGGTAGGTGATGCGGAAGAAGTGCTTGCGCTGACGGCGCCTGACGAGCCCCACGGCCATCGCCGGCAAAACCCCCAGGTGACGCGCGACTGGCTGAGAATACTCATAGGAGTCGACCATCTCGAAAGGAATAACAAGTTTGCCTCCCGAGTATTCAAAGTTCAGAGCGGCTTGCGAGGTCGTGTCCAGCCTACCCAAAGCGCCCTCCTTTACCGACGCGGATGTGCCTCCGACGTAGAGCACCTGGCCGCTCTCAACGGCAGTCGCCGCGAGAGGGGCGAGAACCAGCAAACACAGTCCCAGGATTTTCTTCATAGCCCACCACTTTTCTAGGAATCGACCGACACACTCTGGTCGTGACGCTCTGTAGGGCACGCGGCTTGCCGCGGAATTGAGCGCCTAAGCCATGGGTTTTGTTGCGGCGAGGTCGGAGGGGGATGTCCGCGACGCAGGGGAGAGGCGACACTTTAAGGGTTACCATGACGCTTATTTCGCGCTTCCGATGAAACGAATTCGCGTGTAGTATCGCTACCCCCAGACCATGATTATGAGCATGACGAACGAATCCAATCCTGAGGGCCGCTGCTCGGAGCGCGTAATGGCGAGGCAGCGCGCGAGTTTGGTCATCAAGAATCGGGACTTTACGCAGAGAAGAATCCCTTGCTTGATACTGGATTCCTCGAAGGAGGGATTCCGGCTGGGAGGAGTTCACAATCTTCGGCGCGGCCAGGTCGTGGAACTTGTCCTGGGTGAAAGCTCGCCCAGTTCCGCGCGATGCCGGGTGGTGTGGATTGGGAAGCCGGGCTCCAAGCAGGAAGGAGAAGTTGGGTTGGAAACGGCTTAAGACCTATCTGGCTCTGATGACATCCTTGCGGAAGGGATGTCTGCACAAGAAAAGCAGATCCCTCACCCCGCAAAAACCGCGGGGATTCGGGATGACATTAGTGCTTGATCGCGGGATTGGGGATGACTTCGGTGCTTGACCGGGGGATTCGAGAGGACATCGGTGCTTGATCGAAGGTAATGTGGTGAGGTTCAGCTTTTCGCAAATAGAGTGAGATTCAACTTTTCCCAGGTGAGGTGGCTTCCTTCTCCGGCCACGCCCAGGCCAATAGCAACGCTACCGCGATGCCGATGGACACTTCAGCAAAACGATGAAAAGCGATTTGCCAGGCGGGAGCCTGTCGCGGGACTAGCAGTACAATCGCCAGAGTAACGCCTCCGAAACGATACGCGGGCCGGTCCACACGGACAGCAGCGCAAATTAATCCCCAAGAGAAATATGCAGATAGCGAACACAAGCAGGTCCGAATGGAAGCGACCTGCCACGATCGCTCCGAGTGCTGCTCCAAGGGCCGTTCCAACGAAGCGTTGCCAGGAAACAGTGAGCGCGGCGCCCAGCGAAGATTGCGTGATCACAAGGGTCGTAATTGCCGCCCAATATGCTTCGGGAAGGCGGAACAACCGCGCTACCAACACTGCCGTTACAGCGGCCACAGCGGTCCGCACGGAATGCACAACAACCGGCCACCCGATCCATGCGAATTTCATGCTCGCCATAGGTTTTCA
The DNA here is from genome assembly GCA_963702915.1 of Candidatus Acidiferrales bacterium. Classification (GTDB taxonomy): domain Bacteria; phylum Acidobacteriota; class Terriglobia; order Acidiferrales; family UBA7541; genus Acidiferrum. Next base: position 631,215 of record OY969770.1, on the reverse strand, counting down.
TCCTTGTGACTTCCTAGTTGGCGGATGATACGCCGCGAAGGTCCGTGGCACAACGAGGTTCTGGGCGGAGGAAAGAAGATATCAGCGATCAGATATCAGGACGCGAAGAGGAAGACTTACGCAGAGGCCGCAGAGGACGCAGAGTACACAGAGAAGAAGTGAAAGAATATAAGAGTGAAAAAGTCTAAGAGTGGAAGAGTGGGAAAACGCCATTCGGGAGAATGGCGTTCCCGGGAACCCCAAGACCCAGGTACAAAATCGGTAGCTGGGGCACACGCATGCAGCGCCCTACCCGAGCGGGATCGCGGGCTATGAATTGTAGTTTGCGAGAAATCGGGACTAGAATAACGACATGATGCGGCTCCGCCTCCTAGTTCCGCTCGCATTTGTTTTCTTTTTCGCGCTCGCTAATTTAATTTACGCTCAGACAGCTACTCTGAAAGAAGTTCAAGTTGACGGCTTGCGGAAGCTTAGCGAGCCGCAGGTGGTTGCGCTTTCCGGCCTTTCGCTGGGCGCGCAAGTGGGCCGCAAGGAATTGCAGGACGCTGCGGATGTGCTGGTGCGTTCGGGGATGTTTGCCAAAGTGACGTATAACTTCAGCACGCACAATAATGATCTGACGCTGACCTTTCATCTGCAGGAGAATGCGCGCATCCCGGTGTCTTACGACAATTTTCCGTGGTATGCGGACTCGGAGTTGAACGACGCCATCCGCAAGGACCTGCCGTTCTATGACGGGACGCTTCCGGAAGCCGGCGCTGTGGTTGAGCAAGCGGCGAACTCGCTGAAGGCTTTTTTTGCAGCGCATGGCGCCAATGTAATGATCGAGCATGACGTGCTAGTTAATCCGCTGGCCGAAGGAAATATCCACCAGTTTCGCGAAGAGGGCATCGCCCCGCAGATTGCCAGCGTGGAATTCAGCGATGCCCACTTGAGAGAATCACTTGCGGTCCAGCAACATCTGCCGGAAATTCTGGGCAAACCCTATTCCCGCATGGCCATCGATATTTTCCTTGCTGAGGCAATTCGTCCCGTTTACCAGGAAGATGGATACCTACGCGCAAAGATTGGGCCAGCGGAGGTGCGGCTCTCCGGAAATCCAAATCAGAAACTTCCCGAGGTCATCCCGGTGTACGTGCTTTGCGAGCCAGGCGCCCTGTATCACTGGAAAGGCGTGGAGTGGAGCGGCAACCAGGCGATTTCCACGATTACACTGGGAACAACGCTGGGATTGAAGCCTGGCGACGTGGCGAACGGCATGGGAATTGAAGCAGGATGGGACCGTGTCCGCGAAGAATATGGGCAGCGCGGTTACCTGGAAGCGAAGCTGACGCCCGTGGCCACGTACGACGATCAGGCGCACACGGTTTCCTACGCAGTTGCCATCTCGGAGGGGCAAACGTTTCACTTTAATCAGATGACCATCACCGGGATGTCTCTGGCGGGCGAACGGATGATCCGCGATGCGTGGCCGATGAAACCGGGCGATGTGTTCGATAAGAAGATGTTCGAGCAATTCCTGAATCGTCTGGAAATCCACCGCGCCACGGTTTTTAAGGAATTGGCCATACACTACGACAACGTAGGGCACTGGCTGCAGGACGATACGGCGAAAGGCACGGTGGACGTGCTGCTCGATTTCAAATAGCGTGCTTCAGGGGCGAAAGACCAATTGCCTCTGTGGCTTAACGCCGGGGCTGAAGAGTCTGCGTGGGAACTTAGGATTTCGGCCCCCAGCGGCTGAAGCCGCATAGATTTTGCGACGGTTACGGCACGACTAAAGTCGTGCCCTGACGCAAAACTTGAGGCTGTCACACAAACTCTGAAGCCCCGGCCTCCTAAAGATCCTAAAGAAAAGACTCTTCCCGCGGGCTCTTCAGCCCCGGCGGGCCGCATTGCACGGGGCTGCGGAATGGCCTTGTTGGCGGTATACTCGTCTGTGCGATGAAGCCATTGGTACAGATCCACAAGGAAGAAACTTCGACGCACGCGGCCCCCGAAAAGGAACAAGTCCTTTTCTCCAAGCTGGCGGGCCTCCCTTCCCTGATTGTCGCCCTATCGGGCGGCACCGATTCCGCATACCTGGCTTGGGCCGCTCATCGCGTGCTTGGGGAACGGGCGCTTAGCATAACTGCTCTTAGCGCGAGCTATTCCACCTACGACCGCGAACAATTGGAGAAATTCCTGAGCACTACAGGCGTGCGGCACGAATTCATCGAGACGCACGAACTGGAGAATCCCGCCTACCGAGCGAATGCGTCTGACCGGTGTTACTACTGCAAGGACGAGCTGTTCTCTGTGCTGGACCAGGTCGCCGCAGAACGCCATTTTGCCGCCATCGCTTACGGGCTGAATGCGGACGATACATTCGATTTTCGCCCCGGGCATCGCGCGGCCCACGAGCACCACATCTTGACGCCGCTGCTGGACGCGCAACTGCACAAGCCCGAGATTCGCATTCTTTCCGAGCGTGCGGGACTGCCCTCCTGGGACCGCCCCGCCTCCGCTTGCCTTTCCTCGAGGCTGCCGTATGGAACGGAAGTAACCGCGGAGCGCCTTTCGCTGGTGGAACGCGGCGAGGCGGCCCTGCGGGAATTGGGCTTTCAGCAATTCCGTGTGCGGCTGCACGAGAATATGGCGCGGATTGAGCTGGCACCTGCCGAGCTTCCCCGAGCGCTGACATCAGAAATGGCCGCGGCGATCGCTAACGCCTTGAAAGCAGAGGGTTTTGCGTATGTGGCCCTGGACCTGGAGGGCTACCGGCAAGGCTCGCTGAACGAAACCCTGGCAAAATCTACGGGAACATAATTTCCAGTATTGCGTACATTATTGATAGAAGGCCCGGAAGGCGCGGGCAGGAGTTCAATTATGCGCACTCGCAAAATTGGTTTGCCAGGGATCGTACTTTTTGCCGCGGCATTCTCCCTTTTCTCTTTGCAGGCTTCCGCTGCGGACAATACCTTTGACAAGAGTTTCACTGTTTCCGGGCCCACGCGGCTGGAACTGAGCAATAGCTCCGGCAACGTCACGATCCGCGGCACCGGGGATGGCAAGGTGCACGTCCACGGAAGAGTGACCGGTGGCTGGTCGCTATGGGGCAGCTCCGAAAAGAACATTGCTGACGCGGTGAGCAATCCTCCTTTGGAGCAACGCGGCGAAACCATTCGCATCGGCAAGGACACATCATGGTTGAAGAATGTTTCCATCGATTACGAGATTGAAGTGCCGCGCGAGACAGAGATTGACGCGAGTGTGGCTTCCGGGGGCGTCACGATCGATCAGGTGCGCGGCCCGGTGAAGTGCTCTTCGGCTTCGGGCTACGTGCACGTGTATCGCATCGAGCTGGATACGCAGGTGAGCGCCGCGAGCGGCTCGATTGAAGTTTCCGGGATCGGCGGATTCCTGCGAGTGTCCACGGCATCGGGCAGCGTGAACATCGCCAACGTCAAGGGCGAGGTGAAAGCCACGGCGGCTTCCGGCTCGATTGAGATTGAGAATCCAGGTGACCGAGTGGAAGCGTCGAATGCCAGCGGTTCGCTCCGAATCAGCGGAGCAAACAACGACGTGCGGGCGCATGTCATTTCCGGGCCGATTACAATTGCCGGGAACCCCAGCGGCAATCGCTTGTGGGAACTGAAAACCGTCTCGGGCTCGGTGGACATTCGCGTGCCCACAAACTCCTCGTTTCTGCTTTCCGCCGACGCCACTTCGGGGAATATCCGCACTAACATTCCAGTGATGATTGAAGAGCAGGGCAAACACTCGCTTCGCGCGCATGTGGGCGATTCGCGGGGGCGCATTGAAGTGCACACGGTTTCCGGAGGCATCAACGTGGAAGGCGGATCCTGATCCATGGAGTGATCCGGGCATTGTGCAGCCACGATTCCCTGCAACGGGATGCGCGAGCAGGTACAATGCTAGAGTGTTTTTCATTCGCCCAACCCGCTTGAGCCAAGTGACGTTGTGTTTGACGCTGCTGCTTGCCTGCCCATTGCTCGCGCAGGAATCTACTTCATCCGCTCCCGCCGCTGTGCCCTCCAAATCGAGCCGCGCCAAACAGGAAGCGGCAAGAGATGCGGCGAAGGAAGCTGCCGCGGAGAAGGATGACCTCCAGAAAGCCATTGCCGAGGCCGGGAACGACCGCGCGGCGATGGTGCGTAATCTTGACGCATTCCTGAAGAAATATCCGGAATCCAACCAGCGGCCACAGATCTATCGCGCCATCGTGGAAGCCAGCATTCAGCTGCGGGATTTTCCGCGGGCGACGGAATACGCCGAACGCCTGGTGGCGCTGAATCCGGAAGATTCCTCGATGACGGTGCTGTCGATCCAGTTGCTGGATCACTATGGCGACGCGCAGGGATGGCGGCGCGCCGTTTCTTATTGCGGGCGCGTGTTGGACCAACTGCAGCGCAGCACTCCGGCGGAGAAATCGCCGCGCCTTTCCACTGAGGATTGGCAAAACGACCGCCGGCGCGACATCTCGTCGGTGCTGCTGGTGCGCGGCCAGTTGTATCGAAAGCTGGGCGAACTTTCGAGCGCACAAAAGGATTTTGAAGCCAGCTACACGGAGCAGCCCAATGGCGCGGCCGCGGAAAACCTGGGTGAAATTGCGGAGCTGAAGAATGACCTGAACGAGGCGCTGCGGCAGTACGCGCGGGCGTTTTCGCTGGACGATCATGGCAACGGCGTCTCTCCTCAGAGGGAACTGCGCCAGAAGATTGGAAACGTGTGGAGACTGGCTCATCACTCCGAAGATGGGCTAGGAGATTACCTGCTGCATGCGTTCGACCAGACTGTGACGGCGGCCGCTCCGGCAAAACTGATGCCGAATCAGGGCTTGACGGAGCCTTACGAATTCACGGTGCGCAAGGCCCCGGATGGCACACCTTTTCCTTTTGCCAATACCAAGGGCAAGGTCGTGGTGCTGAATTTCTGGGCGACATGGTGCGGACCTTGCCGGGAACTGGCGCCACACTTTGAAAAAGTCGCGGCGCATTTCGCCGATGATAAGGATGTGCTGTTTTTCGGGCTGAATTGCGATGAAGACGAATCGCTGGTGGCGCCCTATCTGACCGAAGAGCGTCCAAGAACCACGGTACTGTTTGCGGACGGGCTGGAACGCTTGCTGAGCGTGAATGCATTTCCCACGACGGTGATCCTGGATCGCGCTGGCAAAGTGGCTTACCGCTCCGACGGATTCGATCCCGACGACGTCGAAAGGGCGTTGACGGAAGCGATTACCCGGGTGGCCCATCCTACCCCGAGCCCTGCCCCAGACTCTGCCACCACCCGGCCATAGCGCACCACCGGCTCGCCACCCGTAAAGGGTGAAATCAAATTGCGTTTACCTTGAGAAGACCACAGTGTAAGCAATGTTTCCAAAATGGAACATTCTCGCTTAGTATTGACGCGCACTGCAACAAACAACTGAGAACCTAAGGGGGCGTGCACGTCCGACATGATACGAATAATGGTTGTCCTCGGAGTCGTTGCTCTATTGCTGGGTGGGAGTCGTGTCCTTGCTCAGGAATCGGAAGCGCTGTATTCACAGAAGTGCGCGAACTGCCATGCCAAAGACGGAAGTGGGAACACGAACGTACGATCCAAGCTGACGGTGCCGGACCTTCGGTCGAAGCCGATCGTGGAGATGAATGATAGCGACATGTACGATTCAATCGCGCACGGCGCGCAGCACAAAGAGTATCCGCACGCGTTCCTGCACATTGGCATGACAGAGGAACAGATCCACGGACTGGTAAAGTACATTCGAGTACTGCAACACAACAACCAACAAGGCACAACAAAAGGGGCGGCGAAGCCCTGAGGAGGGCGGGGCAACTGCGCACCAGACGGCAAATCACAAGGGGTCTCCTCTCGCCGATTATCGTGGGGAGTAAAAACGCAAAATCCATATACGCACCAACGAAATGTGAGGTACCCGTTTTCACACGCGGGAGACAATCGGTGACGACCGTCACAATGGGATTCATTGGCGGGTGGTATTTATAAGTAGCGACCTTAACCTCACAATAACGCGGCGGTGTTTTGAGGTGGTTCCATGAAAAGATCTTGTGCCCTCTGTCTTACGGCCCTCTTCCTGTTGCCTAATGCAGTCTCAGCTAGGGCACAGACCGAGGCGGCCAAACTTGAAGTGCGAGCTGTGCTTGTTGATAAGGATCTGAACCAGAAACCAGTTCCTAAGCTCGCGTTCGCCCTTGCTCCGTTTGAAGGCCCCGCTGGGAAAATCATCAGGGGGAAAACTGGATTCGATGGTCATGCCGAGCTGCAAGTTGTACCCGGGAAGTATCATTTTTCCACTGCCGAACCCGTTGAATTTCAAGGCAAGAGCTACTCGTGGGAGCTAGATATTGTAGTTTCGGCCCCGGAATCGATAGTCGAGATCAGTAACGACAACGCGAAGGTGACTGAAACAGTGGGTCCTTCCACAGGCCGAAAAGTGGATGAGCTAACAACTCTATTTCAGAAATATCAAAATGCTGTGGTCACGGTCTGGAGTGAAATAGGCAGCGGTACCGGGTTTTGCGTCGACAAGACTGGCCTAATCATCACGTTATCGGCCCGTCTGAATTGATTTCGGTCCAGTTCGATGCAAAAAGAAAGGTATTAGCGACAGTATTAGCTTTCAATCCAGAGAAAGACGTTGCTATCCTGTGGGCCAATCCTTCGGCCTTCCCTGAAATGATCTCCGCCCCCATCACAAAGTCCGAAACAGGGAAGGAATCTGTGATTGAGGGAGAACGCGTGTTCACGATAGGTAGTCCACTCAGCCAACGTAAGATCTTGACTAGCGGGATAGCTAGCAAGATTGAAGCCCGCGCCATCATATCTGACATCAACATAAATCACGGAAATTCGGGAGGGCCGCTTTTCAATTCGGTTGGTGAGGTAGTCGGGATCACGACATTCCGTGAGTCAGGCCCAGGCGTGGCAGGCATTGTCAGGATAGAGGAAGCACTCCCTATTTTAGAGCAAGCTCGCAAGAAAATGGGCGATGTGGAGCTCCCGTCCGCACGTTATCTGCCTGTTGAACCAACGGATACTTATCCCCTTGATTCACTTAAGGAAACCATTGGCTCTGAGAAGTTTAATCGTCATCCATACCTCTTTTCGGAAGCGGGTTTCGACGTTGCTATGGTTACGCCTGTTCTCAAGTATCGGCTCGAAGAAGCAGTCCAGTTGGCTGCTGCAAAGGAAAAAGGGAAAAGAACTCAGAAGCACGAGGCCGCTATTCAGAATACGTTTGAACCACTGCGCGATTTGCGCGGTTGGGCCGAGTATGCTGGAGAATACAAACCGGTGCTTCTAATCCAAGCGGAACCACAGCTTCGAGAGACTTTTGGCTCCGCCCTGGTTCGCGGTCTCGCCGCGTCCGGTGGGAATTACGGTGGGCCCGCGCACATGAAATTTAAGACAGACTTTTATCGGATGAAGTTACTTTGCGGTGGCAAAGAAATTGAACCAATCCATCCGGGAAAAGCTGCAACTGTTGAAAATTTGCACAACGCCTTCGTAAATGTAACGGACGCGACCTACGTTGGAATCTACACCTATCCGGCCGACGCGGTTCAACCTTCTTGCGGAGAGATTGACCTGGAATTGTATTCTGAAAAAGACCCTGACAAGCCGAGCAAGAAAGTCTTGGACAATAAAGCGGTTGAGCGAATCTGGGCTGATTTCCAGCCTTACTTCGCACAGAAGGAACACTAGTTTTGCCTCTGCATCTACGATCCATTGCCCTCATATTGGAGCCAGTCCAAGGGTCAGATACTGCAGAGGCCAGAGGCGTCAGGGGTTGAAGAGCGTGTGGGAGAGCTAGAAAAAGCGGCCCTCAGCGACTGAAGCCGCACTGCAAAAACAATAGTTACGGCATGGCTGAAGCCATGCCCTGACGAAAAAAGTGAGTATTCACGCAGAGACCGAAGCCCTTTTCGCCAGCTTGTTCTCCACAGAACATAAGTTTCGCGCTCCCACAGAAGAGAGATGCCGGGCAGGAACGTCGCCACAAGTGGTGATCGTGCGGACATGGAGCAGAGAGTTCATAGAGATCCCCTGCGGCAAGATCAGGTGATTTTGCGGACATGGGGCGCGGGAATCCTGCGCCCCTACAATGGAGAGAATGTCAGGGGCGAGCGCGGGTGGGGGGGAATTTTTCGGAGGCGGATTTGGCGGCGAGGATGGTGTTTACATGGATATGGACGGTGTCGGCGACTTTTCGGGCATAGCCACCGGCCAAGGTGGTGACTACCGGGATGCCGCGCTGGCGGGCTTCCTCGAAGACGCTTTGATCGCGCGTTTTGAGGCCGCTGATGGTCAGGCTGAGGCCGCCCAACTGATCGTCCTTATAGGGGTCGGCGCCGCCAATGTAAAAGAGCATGTCGGGGTGAAACTTCTCGATGGCTTCGCGGACGGCGGGGAGCAGGGCTGAAAGATATTGGTTATCGCCGACGCCATCGTCCATATCGAGATCCACGGTGGAGGGCGGCTTGTAGGCCGGGTAATTGTTCCACTGGTGAATGGAGAGGGTGAAAACGGTGGGATCGTGGGCGAAGATTGCAGCGGTGCCGTTGCCGTGATGCACGTCGGTGTCAACGACCATAGCTTTGCGGATGATGCCGTCGGCTTGCATTTTGCGAATGGCGACGGCTACATCGTGGATGGCGCAGAAACCTTCGCCGTGGCCGGAATGAGCGTGATGAAAGCCGCCCCCGATGTTGCAACCGAAGCCATCGAGCGAAGCGGCTTGCGCGGCAAGGATGGTGCCACCGGCGGCTAGCCAGAAGGCCGTGACGAGGGCTACAGAATAGGGGACTTCGAGCTTCATGATGTCATTCGGTGTGAGTGTGCCCGTTTTGAGCTTGTTGACCCAGTCGGGGGTGTGTACACGAAGGATGTCGGCGTCAGAGGCGGGTTCCGGGCGCAGGAAATTGTCGGGGAGGGCGATGCCTTCGCTGGCCAGGAGATCGGCGACGAGACGATATTTTTGAGAGGGGAAGACGTGTGCGCCGAGGTTGAGGTCGTAGGCTTCGTGGTAGATGAGCTTGAAGGGGAGCATGAGCGAGCGCCTTGTAGATTGTTTTACCACGGATAAGGTGCGAAGAGCAGATCCCTCTCCGGCTTCGCGGGGACGGGATGACGATGGTTGTTTACGCCCTGAAAAAATCGGGGCATATGAGAAACAGCGACCTTGCCACGATCCCTCCACTTCGGCCCGCAAAAGGCGCGGGCCTCCGGTCGGGATGACAGAATGGGAATGCCGCAAAAGGCGCGGGCCTCCGGTCGGGATGACAGAATAGGAGGGCTGCAAAAGGCACGGGTTTTTCGGTAGGGGTGACGGAATGGGCGGGCCGCAATCGATGTGGGCCTCCGGTCGGGATGACAAGGATTGTTTACGCCTTGCCGAATGAAGAGAGATTCCTCACTTCGCGGACTCCGTTCGGAATGACGAGCACTTATAAGCATTGCCGAGATGGGGTCCAGCAGTGCTGGACCCCTGCAAAAACATGATAAAACGTTGCGCGGGACGCGGAGCTAGTTTTCGCGTTCGAGGATGAAATCGGGCAGCGTTAGCAGTGCTCGCGCATATTCGGAATCGCCGTGGCCATTGAGGCAGGCTTTGGCGCGGCCGGCGTAAACTAGGGCCAGGCTGCGGGCACGATCGAGTGCGCCGGAATCGCGGACCAGAGCTACCAACTTCTCCGGCTGCACGGAGTTGAATTCTTTTTCTTCGAGGACGCGCGCCACGAGTTCGCGCGCTTCGCTATGGCCGTTTTGCATTGCGTAGATTAAAGGAAGAGTGACCTTGCCTTCTTTCAGATCGCTGAGAACGGGCTTGCCAAGCTGCTCGCTGGAAGCGGTGAAGTCCAAAAGATCATCAACGAGTTGAAAGGCCAGGCCTGCATTGCGGCCGTATTCGGCGAGGGCTTCTTCGTGAGCGTTGCCGAGGCCGCCTAAAACACCGCCGAGGCGGGCGCAACCGCTGAAGAGGCAGGCGGTCTTGTAGGTGGCGAGTTTCAACGCGTCGTCTTCCGTGACGTCCATGCGGCCGATTTTGGCGAGCTGCAGGAGTTCGCCCTCGACCATTTTCTGTGTGAGATCGATGAGGATATCGAGGACGTGGAAATTGCGTTCTTCGAGGGCAATCTGGAACGACTGCATGTACAGCCAATCGCCGGCGAGGACGCTGCGATGATTGCCCCAGCGGGAATTGGCGGAGGGGCGGCCGCGGCGGGTGTCGGCGCTGTCAATCACGTCATCGTGAATGAGCGTGGCGCTGTGGAGGAGTTCAACGACGGCGGCCAGGCGGATGGCGCTGCGCGTTTCGGAGTGGCGGCCACTGGCGTAACCGTGACAGAGAAGGAGCAGCGCGGGGCGCAGGCGTTTGCCGCCGCCACCGAGCAAATAACTGGTGATTTCGGAGACGGGCTGGTAGGCCGAGGCACTTTGGCGCGAAAGCTCTTGCTCGACCTTCACAAGGTCGACGCGCACCAAGTCAAATATCTCCTTGACCGTGAGAACTGCGATGACTGGCCTCCTGGAACCACTGCCCTGAATCAGCGGGACACCGCAGCTGGGGCCGTCCCTGGCCGGGTGCGTGGAAAAAATCGCCGAAAATTATCCGCGGTGGCCCGGGCGACTTCTTCTACGGGTAAGTCTCTCACATTCGCAAGGACCTGCGCCACCTCCGCCACGTAGGCAGGCTCGTTGCGCTTGCCGCGATGGGATTGCGGCGCGAGATACGGAGAGTCTGTTTCAATCAAGATGTTCTGGAGGGGCAAAGCTTTCGCAACATCGCGAAGATTCTGCATTTTTGGATAGGTCAAATTGCCGGTAAAGGAAATCATGAAGCCGAGATCGAGGCCGCGCTTGGCGTCTTCGAGAGTGCTGGTGAAGCAGTGCAGGACACCGCCGAGGCCGGTGGGCTTCCAGGCTTCTTCGAGGAAGCGTAGGCAATCGGGCCAGGCATCGCGACAATGGATGATGATGGGAAGCTTGGCGGCGTGGGCTAGCTCCATTTGCTGGCGGAAGACACGCTCCTGGATGTCGCGCGGGGAGTGATCGTAGAAATAGTCGAGACCGATTTCGCCCCAGGCGATTACTTTCGGATGCTGGGCTAGTTTGGCTAGCGTCTCGAGATGGGTTGGGGTGACTTCCTTGGCTTCGTGGGGATGGATGCCGACGGTGGTGTAGATCCAGTCGTGGGCTTCGGCGTAGGGGAGGGCGGCATCGAGTTTTTCGGGGCCAGGGCCAGTGCCGATGGCGAGGATCGTGGAGATGCCGGCGGCGCGGGCGCGAGCGAGCATGGCTTCGCGGTCGGGGTCGAATTGAGGGAAGTCGATGTGGGCGTGGGAATCGATGAGGTCGAGTGTGTTTTGCATGGTCGATGATTGTTGGCGGTTATCAGATATCAGTTATCAGATATCAGGAAGCGAATTCGGGCGATCAGCGACCGGCGATCAGCGACCGGGAACCCCTTTCTTCAGGGACTAAAGCCCATTGGTCCTCGTCACGCTACGCCGGGGCTGAAGCCCCGGCCTCCTAAAGATAAGAACATTTTCCTCCAGGCGTGCTGCTCCGGCTCGTGGTAGTCATTTCTGCAATGATTTACGCTAGCTAATCAGTTGACTCCTGGACGCTGATATCTGGTCGTTCGATATCCGTAAACAACACCTCGGGTCACAAATTCTGCCTACTTCAGGCGCGCGCCTACTTCTACTTCTTCGAGGAAGCCGGCTAGAACGGGGCGGCCTTCGGGGCCTACGGAGGCGGCTATGATCATGCCGTTGGATTCTACGCCGCGGAGTTTGCGCGGGGCTAGATTGACGACGACGGCTACTTTGCGGCCGATTAGGGATTCGGGTTCGTAATATTGGGCGATGCCGGCGCAAATCTGGCGGATTTCGGTGCCAATGTCCACGGTGAGTTTCAGGAGTTTGTCCGCTCCGACGATGCGCTCGGCGGTTTTGATTTGGCCGACACGCATTTCGACTTTCGTGAAATCGTCGATGCCGATTTTTTCGGGGACTGCGGGCGCTGTTGCTGCTCCACCAGTTGGAGTGGCCGGAGTTGCGGGCACGCTTGCGGGTTTCGGCGCGGCTGATGCTGAATTGAGTTCTTCGTTCGCCATGGATTCGATCCTCTCTATTGCTTCGGTTTTATCTACGCGCGGGAAAAGGGTTTGCGATTTGCCGAGGGCTGTGCCGGGAACCAATTGGCCCCAGCGCAAGCCATCAAGTTCCACGGCTTCCAGGGGAGTGGATTGTCCGAGGAGTGCCCAAACTTTCGCGGTGCTATCCGGCAGGACAGGATGAGCGAGTGCAGTGACGATACGCAGCAACTCCGCGGCGGTCCACAGAATCGTGGCCTTGCGGGCCATGTCGGATTCGGAAGTGCCGAGGGACCAGGGCTGCTCGGTAGTCAGATATTTATCGGCGGCGGCGATGACGCCCCAGATGGCTTCGAGGGCGCGCGCGAATTCCATTTTGTCGAAGCGCTCGAGAACTTCGCCGATGGCAGACTGAGCTTCGCTGGCGAGGGCTTCGTCCTGCGGCTGGCGCTCGGCGGGTTTGGGAACTTTGCCGGCAAAATTCTTTTCGATGAGGGCAGCGGTGCGGCTGGCCAGATTGCCGAGGCCGTTGGCGAGGTCGCTGTTGTAGCGGGTGACGAGGGCATCGTAGCTGAAGTTGCCGTCCTGGCCGAAAACGACTTCGCGAAGCATGAAGTAGCGCAGGGCGTCCATGCCGAGCATGTTGGCGATGGGCCGCGGAAGGACGACGTTGCCCTTGGACTTGCTCATTTTGGCGGCGTCCATGAGGAACCAGCCGTGGGCCCAGACTTGTTTGGGAAGGGGCAGCATCGCGGCCATCAAGAAGGCGGGCCAATAGACGGTGTGGAAACGGATGATGTCTTTACCGACGAAATGCACATCGGCGGGCCACATGCCCCGCTTTTCGTAGTCCGGGCCACCGACGGCGCTGAGGTAAGCGGTGAGCGCGTCGAACCAGACGTAAAAGACGTGCGGCTCTTCGCCAGGGACAGGAATGCCCCAGCGGATGGTGGTGCGGGTGATGCTGAGATCTTTCAGGCCACCTTCGACGAAGCTGATGATTTCGTTTTTGCGGCTTTCGGGCTGAATGAATTCGGGATTCTTGCGATAGAAATCAAGCAGCGGCTTTTGAAAAGCGGAAAGCTTGAAGAAGTAGTTCTCTTCGGTGAGGGTTTCGAGCGGGCGTCCGCAGTCCGGGCAGTTTTCGCCGGGCTTGGCATCGTTGACGAAGTTGTTGTCGTAGATGCAGTACTGGCCGGTGTAGTGGCCCTTGTAGACGAAACCATTCTCGCGGCAGAGCTTGAAGAGCCACTGGACGGTGCGAACATGCTCGAGATCGGTGGTGCGCACGAATTCGTCGGCGGCGATGCCGAGCTCATCCCAGAGGGCGCGCCAGGCCGCGGCCATGTTGGCGACAAATTCGGATTCGGGGATGCCGGCTTTTTTGGCGGCGCGTTCGACGTTGACGCCGTGCTCGTCGGTGCCGGTGGTCATTACGACTTCATAGCCGCGCATGCGCTTGTACCGGCGGACGGTGTCGGCCACGACGGTGGTGTAGGTGTGGCCGATGTGGGGCAGGCCGTTCGTGTAGTAGATCGGCGTGGTGAGGTAGAATTTTTCTTTGCGCTCGGGCATTAGTGTCTCTAAAACTATCTCACAAAAGCCTTGTTCGCACGCGCTGCTCTGCTTCGGGACGCCGCGCCGGGCCCGGCAGAAGAGAAACCCAGGAGACCCCTGTTACATTTGCGATATTGCCTACATGGGGCGCAGCGTGCTGCGCCCCTACGGATGCAACCCAAGAGCGGCCCGCCTCCGAGGGACGGGCCCTACGAACCCAAGAACCGATCTAAAGATCGGCCACTACACAATCAGGAGTAAGGCGCCCGCCTCGGAAGGCGGCCGCTACAAAACCTTTACTTCTTCCCTTCCCGCCAGGACTGCAGGGCTTCCTGCATTACGGTTTGCAGGGGCACGGAGTTCGCTTCTGCCAGTTTACGGCAATCCTCGTATTCGGGGGAAATGTGGACGACCTTGCCCTTGACGCGGGCGAGTTTCATGCGGACTTCGCCATAGGCGGTGGAGACGGTTTCCCATTCGCGGGGCAGGACACGGCGTTGCGTGGTGTGGCTGCGCACGCCGAGGGTGGTGGTCTCCGCAAAGAGGAGATCCTGGAATTTGGATTCGTCGGCAGGGTTGCAGAGTACGGTGAGGAGCGTGCCGGGACGATTCTTTTTCATTTGGATGGGCGTGGTGAAGACGTCGAGGGCACCAGCGGCTAGGGCGCGTTCGAGGAAATAGCCGTAGACCTGGGGATTGAGGTCATCGAGGTTGGCTTCGATGACGCGAATTTCCTCGGTGTAATTCCCTTCCTGCTTCGCGGCGGCATCGCCGATCATCAGGCGGAGCACGTTGGGCTGGCCTTCGAGGTCGGCCGTGCCTGCGCCGTAGCCGATGGCGGAAATGGACATGGGTGGCTGGGGACCGAAGGTATCACACAGAGTAGCGACGATGGCCGCACCGGTGGGTGTGACGAGTTCTTTTTGAACGCCAGTGGAATAGGTTGGCTTGCCAAGGAGGAGGCGGGCAGTGGCTGGCGCGGGGACGGGAAGAACACCGTGAGCCATTTTCGCGGTGCCGCCGCCGACATTCAGGGGGGAGCAGGCAAAGCGCTCGATACCCAGAAAAGTGAAACCGATGCACGCGCCGACGATGTCCACGATGGCATCTACCGCGCCGACTTCGTGGAAATGGATTTTTTCGATGGGGGCATCGTGGACGGAGGCTTCGGCTTCGCCAAGTTTGCGAAAGATGGCGATGGCGCGAGCGCGGACGGGAGCGGGGAGGCGCGATTGTTGCAGGAGCGCTTCGATCGTGGAGAGCGAGCGGTGGGTGTGCGATTCCTGGGTGACGACTCGGACGTGGACGGCGGCCATGCCGTTTTTCCAGACGTTTTCGGCGCGGAGTTCCCAGCCGGGGACGTCGAGGGCATTCAGTTCCTGGCGGAGATGATCGAGGGGGACGCCAGCATGGACGAGTGCGCCCAAGGTCATGTCGCCGCTGATACCGCTAAAGCAATCAAAATAGGCGAGTTTCATAGGTGGTACGCTGCGAACGAATCTTGATAGTAATGGCGGCGGCGACGGGCGTCAAACGGGGGTGGAGGGCGGACACGAACAGCAGGTTCCTCGCTTCGCTCGGAATGACACCGTCGGATCGGGGTTGCGGACATGGGGTCGAGTAGTGCTCGACCACTATGAAGGCAAACCCGAGAAAAAGCCGCTAGGAGAGTTAGATCATCACAAGTCTGCTTCGCGTTCAGTGCTTAATGCTGTCGGACGTCCAGAAGGGTTGTTTGGCTGGGATGAATTGGATGGGGACGCTCTTGACGAAGGTTTTCAGCCAGGCGGTGCACTCTTCCATGCCAGGCTGCTCAGAGGGGACATGGCCAATGACGATTAACGCTTTGTGCCTGCCTTGAGTTACCGCGTCGGCGGCGTATTCGACGGTTTCCCACTCGCGGGTTTCGCCGACAAGGAGAACGTCCACATCTTTTTGGTTGAAGGCCTGCATTTCGTGCTCGAAGCCTGCGGCGCCGGGGCTCAATGCGACTACGTGAACGGGCATTTGCGGGTCGCCGACTACGCGGACGACCGGGGATTGCAGGCGTTCCGCTACAGTCGTGGCGAGGATGCGCAAGGTTGTATCGGGGAGATGAAAGAGGAACTGATTATCGGGGGATTGGAATTTTTCCCAGCGCAACTGTTTGACGACTCCCGCTTCAATGCCGTCGGGAGTGCGCACGTGCCAATGGTCGTGGAAGCGCCAGATGACGAGGTTGTGTTTTTCGATGAAGGCGCGTTTTTCAGCCCAGACGGGATCGCTCGGGTCGAGGCCTTCGGGCTTATCTATATGGGCGTAGAAGGTGGGTTCGTGGGTGATGATGAGGTTGAGGTTTTGGGCGGCCGCGCGTTGTAGCACGTCCATGGTGGCCATCATGGTGACGGCGATGCCGGTGACGGGCGTGTCGGGGTTGCCGGCTTTGAAGGTGTCTACCGTGTCAGTGTGCCAGGGGACGCCTACGTGGGATTGAATTTCGGTGATGATTTCGCGGGCGGTGGGAGCGGGGTTTTGCGCGGGGGTGGAGAGCGGGGTGAGAAGAAACAGAATGAAGACGGAAGAAATGCATTGGGATGCGTAAGAGTTGTTCACCCTTTTATTCATCATTGTCTCCTGAGCGGTAGGCTGATGATAGCGCGCGGGTCAGTGAAAGAGAAAGGCGCCCGCTTCCCTCCCCTCCTGGGCAGGCAGAGACCTAGCCGCGATCCCTTGTATCTGTATGGAGGCGGCAAGTTGTGGTGGAGAATGTCGCTGCGAGGGGTTCGCGATCGCGAACCCCTCGCGCGGCGAGCGGCGCCCGTGATTCCTCAGGCCGATAGCCGTAGTGGAGCTTTGGGACCGCCGCCGCAGTCACGCACGACCGAACAGTCGCCAGACTTCTATCGCACGTACAAGGTAGGTTACCGTGACCAAGATCGTTTGTGGAGTAGATGTTTCTTCTCTTTCGCTGGACGCTGGTATCGGCCCCGCGGGGCCGCACCGCTCTTTCCCTAACACTGCCGAAGGCGTCGCCGAGTTGATTGCCTTTTGTCGGCAGCATCACGTCGAGATGGCGGCCATGGAAGCCAGCGGCGGATACGAAAAACAGCCGTTTGCTTTGCTGTGGGGGCATGGTTTGCCGGTGGCTTTGCTCAATCCCCGGGCGGTGCGTCGTTTTGCCGAAGGCATGGGCCTGCTGGAGAAAACCGACCGTATCGATGCCGGGGTGATTGCGTGGTTTGCGGCCGTGAAAGGGAGCAGGCCCAACGCTCCGGCGAGCGCGGAACAAGAACGGCTGAAAGCCCTGGTCACGCGGCTGCGGCAACTCACTGAACTGCGAGCGGCGCAACGAAACCAACGTCTTTTGGTGACGGAGGCCAGCGTACGAGACACCTTCGGGGAAGTTTTGGCGGTGGTGAGTTTGCAAATACGCAAGCTGGAAGAGGCCATTGCCGCACTGATCGCCGCGGATCCGCTGTGGCAAAAGCTGGATCAAGCGTTTCGCTCCATCAAAGGCGTGGCCGACCGCACCGTCGCTCGCCTGATGGCCGAGATGCCCGAGATTGGCATGGCCTCGAACAAAGCGGTGTCCAAACTGGTGGGCCTGGCACCGCTGGCGCGGGACAGCGGCAAGCATCAGGGCAAGCGTGCGGTGCGCGGTGGAAGACGAAACGTCCGTGCCATTCTCTACGTCGTGGCCGGGGTGGTGCGCCGCCACGATGCGGACTTCGCCGCCTTCCATGAACGCCTTGCGGCGGCGGGCAAACCAAAGAAAGTCATCCGCATCGCCTTGGCCCATAAACT
The DNA here is from genome assembly GCA_963702915.1 of Candidatus Acidiferrales bacterium. Taxonomy (GTDB): domain Bacteria; phylum Acidobacteriota; class Terriglobia; order Acidiferrales; family UBA7541; genus Acidiferrum. The sequence continues at coordinate 613,748 of OY969770.1, read as the reverse complement.
TCTCGTCCGCCTGAATGCGAAGGCACGCCAAGTACGAACCGAATTTTGCTCCATCGAGCCCTTGACAAATTAGACAGTCGCTCCACTACGCGGCCCGACACGCCACAAATCGGCGTGGCAGAGAAAGTCGGGCCGCTCCGGTCGGGATGACAATTTCGGGCAGGTGTTGCGGACGTGGGGCGCAGCCCTTCGCAACTCAGGGTAAACAGTGCTGCGCCCCTACAGGGAATTGGCGGCGGCGACGGCGCTGGCCCAGGCCCATTGGAAGTTGAAGCCGCCTAGGTGGCCGGTTACGTCGACCACTTCGCCGATGAAGAAGAGGCCGGGGACTCTCTGGGACTCCATGGATTTGCTGGAGAGTTCGTCGGTGTCCACGCCGCCTACGGTTACTTCGGCTTTGTCGAAGCCTTCGGTGGAGGCTGGAATGAGCGACCAGGCGTGGATTTTTTGTTCGAGGGCGACTAGGGCGGGATTTGTGTAGGAGGTGGGCTTATTGTGGCGGAGCCAGGTTTCCGCTAGGCGCTTGGGAAGGATTTGCTGGAGGGCTTTTTCGGCGGCGGCTTGATTGCGGGTGCCTGCTTCGCGGATGGGGGCGGTGGCGTCGCGGTCGGGGGCTAGATCGAGTTGGATGGATTGGCCTTCGCGCCAATAGCTGGAAATTTGGAGGATGGCGGGGCCGCTCAGGCCGCGATGCGTGAAGAGCATTTTTTCGCGGAAGGATTCCCCTGCGGCTTGGGCGTGGACTTCCGTGGAGACGCCGGCTAGATCGCTATAGCGCTTGCGGTCGGTGGGAGCGAAGACGAGCGAGACTAGGCCGGGGCGAGGCGTGATGATTTTTAGGCCGAATTGGCGAGCTAGATCGTAACCGAAACTGGTGGCGCCCATTTTGGGGACGGAGAGGCCGCCAGTGGCGATTACCAGAACTGGTGCGCGGTATTCAGCGGAAACGCAACGGAGGATGAATTCGGTGGTGCGGGAGACCTCGGTGATCTTGGCGTTCAAGATGAGTTTTACATGGGCGGCGCGGCATTCGGCTTCGAGCATGTTGGTGATATCCGTGGCGGAGCGGTCGCAGAAAAGCTGACCGAGGGTTTTTTCGTGGTAGGGGATACGATGCTTTTCGACGAGAGCGATGAAATCGGCGGGAGTGTAGCGGGCCAGGGCGGATTTGGCAAAGTGAGGATTGGCGGAGAGGAAATTTTGGGGCTGGCAATGGATGTTGGTGAAGTTGCAGCGGCCTCCACCGGAGATGAGGATTTTCTTGCCGATGCGGTCGGCGTGTTCGAGGACGGCTACGCGACGGCCGCGCTTGGCGGCTTCAATGGCGCAGAGGAGGCCGGCTGCGCCGCCGCCGATTACCAACACATCGAGTTTTTGCGGCAAGAGGTTCCTCGAAAGATGCGCGAAACACTTTGTGGGAGAGTTTAGCGCAGTTTGAGGCCCGTCGATTCTGGTGGCTTGGAGGCGCGGAAAACTGTATACTGCGGGCCAAGTTGGAATGGTGTAAGTTTATTGAGAGGCGCTTACGAGGAGCGCCCAGGACGTGAAGATGCTTACCGCAAACGTCATTGTTCGACCTTAAGCCGCAACTGTTGCGGACCTTCCTTTTCCTCGTTTCTCGTTAAAGGCTGTCGCTAGATTCATTGAGCGACGTAACTGCGGACCTCTGGAGCTGAAGCCCCTCAGCGCCCTGCATTTTGGCACGGCTGCCCTTCGCTTCGCTCGGGGCAAAAAAAACGCCGCAGCCCAAGTGATGAGGCTTTGCTAGATGGGGCGCAGCATGCTGCGCCCCTACGGGAGGAACCCAAGAGGACCGGTCTAAAAGACCGGCCACTACATAGGCTAGAGCAAGGCGCCCGCCTCAGAAGGCGGCCGCTACAAATTCAACTGTAGAAAGTGCAGGTTTTTATGGCTGTACGGGAAATACGAAGCGGGGAAGTGTTAGCGAACGCGGGGGCGCCTTCGTTGTGGAGTTCTATACGCGAGGCGTTGCGCGGGTCGCATCAGGATTTCACTGCGGGGAGTTTGAACCGGGCGATTTTGCTGCTGGCGATTCCGATGGTGTTGGAGATGGTGCTGGAATCGCTGTTCGCGGTGGTGGATGTGTTTTGGGTGAGCCGGCTGGGAGCGGACGCGGTGGCCACGGTGGGGCTGACGGAATCGCTGTTGAGCCTGGTGTTTGCGGTGGGATTGGGACTGAGCCTTTCGACTACCGCGATGGTGGCGCGGCGGATTGGGGAGAAAGATCCGGCCGGAGCGGCGGTGGCTGGGGCGCAGGCCATTTTTATTGGGCTGGGCGTTTCGTTTGCCGTGGGGATTCCTTGCTTTTTCTATGGGCCGGAGTTGCTGCGGTTGATGGGGGCTTCGCCGCAAGTGGTGGCCACGGGAGGCGGGTACGCGCGGATTGCGCTGGGAGGCAGCGGCGCGCTGATGTTTTTGTTTTTGAACAACGCGATCTTTCGCGGGGCTGGTGATGCGGCGATCGCGATGCGGCTGCTGTGGGTAGCGAACATCATCAACCTGGTGCTGGACCCCTGCCTGATTTTTGGGCTGGGGCCGTTCCCGAAGCTGGGAGTGACCGGCGCGGCGCTGGCCACGTTTACGGGGCGTAGCCTTGGGGTGCTGTACCAGTTCTACCGTTTGCTGCGCGGGACGGAACGGATACGGATATTGCGGTCACAGTTGCGGGCGAACTGGACCGTTTTGCTGCGTCTGGTGCGCGTTTCGTTGACGGGGATCGTGCAATTCGCGATTGCGCATACGAGCTGGATTGGCTTGGTGCGCATCATCAGCGTGTTTGGGTCGGATGCACTGGCGGGTTACACGATTGCGATTCGCATTTTGATATTTGCGATGATGCCGTCGTGGGGGCTGAGCAACGCAGCGGCGACGTTGGTCGGACAGAATTTGGGAGCGCGGAAGCCAGAGCGGGCGCAGATTTCCGTGTGGCGCACGGGTTTCTACAACATGCTGTTTCTGGGAACTATCGGGATGTTCTGTATCGTGTTTGCGACGCAGACCGTGAGGTTGTTCACGCAGGACCCGGCGGTGGTACCGCTGGCTGCGGCGGCTTTGCGGCTGCTCAGCTACGGGAACATTGGTTATGCCTATGGCATGGTGATGATGCAGGCGTTTAATGGAGCGGGGGATACCGTTACGCCGACGGTGGTGAATTTTTTTGGATTTTGGCTGCTGGAGATACCGATGGCGTATTTCTTGGCGATGCGCGCGGGGATGCAGGCTAACGGTGTGTATATCTCCATCGTGATTGCGGAATGCGCGATAGCCGGGGCGGGGGTGGTGTTGTTTCGGCGAGGGCGGTGGAAGGGGCAGCAAATCTGAAGCTAAAGACCGGGCAGGTCTGTTGCACGGGCCGGACGGAGTTTTCTTTTCATTGACATGCCCTGTTCAGGGCCCCATAATCTCGCGATTCCTGGTGACTCAGGCTGATCCCTTTTGTTCTGTTTGGCAAAAAAAACCATGGAGGTAAACAGACATGGCCGTTGACATGGACAAGTTGAACAATTTCATGGGCCGATTTGTTGGTGATCTCGGCGCGGCTGTCCACGCCGGCATGGTGGTTATCGGAGAGAAGCTCGGTCTGTATAAGGCGCTCGCGGAGAAGGCCATGACATCCCACGAACTCGCCGAAAAGACGAACACCGATGAACGTTATGTCCGCGAGTGGCTGGCCTCGCAAGCCGCAGGCGGTTACATCACATATGACGAGAAAGAGGACAAATTCAGCCTTTCGGAAGAGCAGGCGTTTGCCCTGGCGAAGGAGGATAGCCCCGCCTACCTTCCAGGCGCGTTCGAGCTGGCGCTGGGCTCGCTAGCCGCTGTGCCAAGGATAGCGGAGTCCTTCCGGACTGGGGCAGGGATGGGCTGGCACGAACATGACGACGGAGTGTTCCATGGTTGCGAGAAGTTCTTTCGTCCGGGTTACGCCGCGAATCTGGTCAGTATGTGGATTCCCGCGCTGCAGGATGTGAAGGCGAAGCTGGAAGCGGGCGCGCGGGTCGCTGATGTCGGCTGCGGCAAGGGGGCCTCGACGATCCTGATGGCGAAGTCATTTCCCAAGTCGAAGTTCTACGGCTTCGATTATCACGACAAGTCGATTGAGGGTGCAAGAGAGACGGCGGAGAAAGAGGGGCTCGGCGATCGCGTCACATTTGGAGTGTCGAAGGCGAAGGAATTTCCGGGAACGGACTACGACTTTGTGGCGGTATTCGATTGCCTGCACGACATGGGCGATCCCGTGGGAGCAGCGAAGCACGTGCGCGAGTCTCTGAGCAAGGACGGCACGTGGATGATCGTGGAGCCGTTTGCCAACGACGAGTTGAAAGACAATCTCAACCCCGTGGGGCGGGTCTACTATTCGTTTTCGACGCTGCTTTGCACGCCGTGTTCGCGCTCGCAGGAAGTCGGACTCTGCCTGGGGGCACAGTCCGGCGAAAAGGGCATGCGCGAGGTGGTGAATGCCGCGGGATTCAGCCGCTTCCGGCGCGCCACGGAGACGCCGTTCAACATCGTGTACGAGGCGCGGCCGTAGAGCCGCTTTTCGCCGGAGAAACGATTCCTCCCATCGTGAGCATCAGCAAGGGTTCCTGTTTTCGCATTGGGACCATCGCAAAACCTCGTCCAACCACTGCTATACTGAAGAATTCAAATTCACTGGCGAAGTGGACAGGGGAACCGTGTATCTGACGATCATTCAGCGGTTGCGAGAGTCGCTGGGCGCGCACATCCGGGAGAAGTACGGCTGCGAGATCAATGTGGTTCTGGAGAGGCCGCCGAAACTGGAGCTTGGGGAGGCGGCTTCGCCGGTGTGTTTTGAATTGGCAAAACGGCTGAGGCGGGCGCCGCGACAGATTGCACAGGAGATTGCGGCGGCGCTGCCGGCGGTTGAGGGAATTGCTCGTGTGGAGGTGGCGGGGGGCGGCTACTTGAATGCGTTTTTCGAGCGAGCGGCGTTTTGGGAAGGTGTGCGCGGGGAGGCGAGTGGCGAGCGGCGAGGAGTGGAGGATAAGCGAGGGCGGGTGATCGTCGAGCACACCAGCATCAATCCGAATAAGGCGGCGCACATCGGACACCTGCGGAATGCGGTGCTGGGCGACACGATGGTGCGGATGCTGCGCCACACCGGCGATGAAGTGGCCGTGCAGAACTACATTGATAACACCGGCGTGCAGGTGGCGGACGTAGTGATTGCGTTTCGGGAGATGGAAAAGAGATCGCTGGCGGAAGTGCGCAGGCTTACGGACGAACCACGGTTCGATTATTTGTGCTGGGATCTTTACGCGAAGGCCACGCAGTTTTTTGAGGAAGGCAAGGCGCGGGCGGCCAAGATGCGCGGGGAGACGTTGAAGGCCATCGAAGAAGGAAGAGGTGAGATCGCGGAAATGGCCACGGTGATCGCAAACGCCATCGTGACCTTGCACTTGCGGACGATGGCACGGCTGGACATTTATTACGAATTACTGGCGCGGGAGAGCGAGATTCTCCATTTGCACTTTTGGGATGCGGCGTTTGAAAAGTTGAAGGCCAGCGGGGCGATTCAGTTGGCGACCAGCGGGAAGAATGCCGGGTGCTGGATTATGCCTTGGGAAACCAAAGAAAGAGCAAGAATTAACGCAGAGGACACAGAGAACGCAGAGTACGCAGAGAAGGAAGAAGAGGGAGAGGAACAGGCGAAGATTATTGTGCGGTCGAATGGGACGGTGACTTACGTTGGGAAGGATATCGCTTACCAGCTTTGGAAATTTGGATTGCTGGGGAAGGATTTTCGGTACCGGAAATGGCCGGACCCACCTGACGAGAAGACAGTGTGGGCTACAACTACGGAGCCGAATGACCCGGGCGCGCCACATTTTGGTGATGCGACGGCGGTGTACAACGTGATTGATACGCGGCAGGCTTATTTGCAGGAAGTGGTGGCGGAAGGTTTGCGGGCGCTGGGGCACGTTCGCGAGGCGGAGAATTCGATTCATTTCGATTACCAGATTGTGGCGCTGACGCCGCGATGCGCGGAGGAATTGGGATACGAGATTGCGCCAGATGAAGCGAAGAAGGCTTATGTGGAGGTGAGCGGGCGGAAGGGCCATGGCGTGAAGGCGGACGATTTGATCAGCAAACTGGAGGTGGCGACGCTGGTCGAGGTGCAACAGCGGCATGCGGAGATGTCCACGGGAGAACAGTTGGCCACGGCGCATGCCATTGCTGTTGGGGCGCTGCGATTTTTCCTGCTGAAGTACACGCGCAATACGATTATCGCGTTCGATTTTAAGGATGCGCTGAGCTTTGAGGGCGAGACCGGGCCGTATTGCCAGTACGCCGTGGTGCGCATACGCGGGATACGGCGGAAAGGGCTGGAGGCAGGCGCGGTGCGCGCGGAGTTGACCAAGGAGTCGGTGGAGAAGTTCCTTGCGGGGGCCGAGGGCGATGGGCTTTGGGAGTTGGTGCTTGACTCAGGGATTTTGGATCATGCCGTGGATGCGGGGATTGGAGCACAGGAACCGGCGTTCGTGGCGAAGTACGCGTTTCAATTGGCGCAGGCTTTCAACGCTTTTTACCACAAGCACCACATTGTTTCGGAAACGGATGAGCAGAAGCGCGCGTTTTTGCTGGGGCTGACGGAATTGGTGGAGAGGCAATTGGTGAAGGCGCTGGGGATATTGGGGATAGAGGCGCCGGAGAAGATGTGAAGAGGCTGGTGCGTAGTGTTCAACATACCGCTTAGCCAAAATCCTTCATTAGCCAGCACGTCACGAACTTTTCCGGCCACCATACACGGCTTCAAATACTCGCCCCCGCAAAGTGTACTGAAAAGAGCCAAACCGCTCGAAGGCTTCATCGCGCGCATTGAAAAATCCTTGGTCGCACAAAACGAACTTTGATAAGTCGTGTTCCGGCTTGGCACAAGTTAAACCGCATGTCTTGCCGAGGAAATCTACCGGTGTTTTCCGTATTGCATCAAATAGCGACTCGCCATCGTTTCTAAATCCGTCTGATGCAGCCGCTAACAGAGCCATGGGCGAGTACAATTCGTCCAGGTCCACCCACGCATGTTGTATCCAAAACTGCGGCCAGAGCAGCAAAACACGCTTCGGGATGAACCAACGCGAAAGGGGAAAACGCGGATACCAGAAACTGCCACTAACATGTAAGACTCGGACTCTTGTTGCAATACCGGAAATTCGGGCGATGGCCTCAAGACACGCCATGCGTTGGCTGCACGAACCGATTTTGTCCCTTAAGGTACTCGAAACGGGTTGCCACTCGTTGACACTGTACACGGGGCGAACCATCTGACATAAGCAGATGTGAGCCCTCTGCAAAAGGACACGATCGGCCTGGTCCGGCACCATAAAGGTATGAGCCAGTCGGCGAACTGCCTCATCGCCGATGTCAAGAATGGCTGTTGCCTGGAGATTAGGCAAGCTTGGCGGGATGTCTGCTGGGTTCGTCATGTCGAAGTCCAGTCTAATGCAAAGCGACCAGACGTGCTGCCAAAGACTTTGGAGAAAAACGAGGAGAATGAGGGCGAGTCGGCCGAACCGCACAGTTGGGCTGTTAGACTGGCTGCCGTTAGCAGTCCTACCCTGTTGTGTTGTGGTTTTCTCAAGCATTATGCAACCTTGGGCGTTTATGTGGATTTTGGCCATTTCCATTTACTTCGGCCTTAAGTGGTTGAGTTGGCGTACTGTGCAAGACAGAATCCCTCATGCAGCGTGGCGTTCAGTTGCATACCTCCTCGCCTGGCCAGGCATGGACCCGGAACCCTTCCTAAAGACAGGCAAGGACGTTACGAGGCCCGGGCTGCGAAAATGGCTTGGGGCGACTTTTGTGACAGCTCTCGGCGCAACTCTCTTCTGGGGTGTAGCGCGACTTCTTCCTTACGAACAAACGCTCCTGCGTGGATGGGTTGGGATGCTGGGTTTAATCCTTTTATTACACTTTGGCACTTTTCAACTTGCGGCTTTGATTTGGCAAAGTTTCGAAGTTGACGCAAAGCCAATCATGTTCACTCCTCTTCGCTCACGATCGCTCAGTGAATTCTGGGGGAAACGCTGGAATCTGGGGTTTCGTCAACTGGCACACACCCTAATTTTCGGCCCGCTGCACAAGAAATTGGGAGCAACGGCCGCAGGATTCTTGGTGTTTGTCGTTTCCGGATTGATGCACGATTTGGTGATCTCGGTCCCCGCTCGCGGAGGCTATGGCCTTCCAACCGCCTATTTCGTCCTTCAGGGCTTGGGAGTGCTGATTGAACGCTCATTTTTCGGCAAACAATTTGGCCTCCGCGGCGGTGTCCGCGGCTGGCTATTCATGGTTGTCATTACCGCCGGACCCGCCTTCTTCCTTTTTCACCCTCCGTTTGTTCTGCGTGTGATAATTCCATTCATGAAGTGGCTGCACGCGCTATGAGCGCTTTACTCATTAGACGGTTCTTCGATTTTGACCTATGGCTTGCCGGCGCCGGTCATTTCGTGATCTTGATTGCGAGCTTTCAAGTCCCATGGCGATTGCATTGGAAACAAGATTTACGATCCCTGATGCCTTTCAACCGCAAGCTGCTGTGGGTGCAGAGCGGCTTCACAGCCCTAACTATCCTCGCATTTGGCATGCTGACATTAGCCCTGCATGCGGAAATGCTTCGTGGTGAGCGAGCCGCACTCGGCCTTGCCAGTTTCATTGGGACTTACTGGACTGCGCGCATTCTTGTAGACGCGTTGTACTTCTCTCACGCCGACTGGCCAAGGGGAAAAGGTTTTGTTGCTGGACATATCCTTTTGACTTCCCTGTTCTTCGCACTAGCCGCAAGCTACGTGGGGCTGGTCGTGTGGCATATGGTTCCGCGAACGAATGCCGCCGGGCCTTAGATCGTTGAAATTAGGTGGACTAGGGTGCGGAGAGCTACGCCGGTGGGGCCTTTGGCTAGCCAGGGTTTGGACTCGTCGTTCCAGGCGGTGCCAGCAATGTCCAGGTGGATCCAGGGGGTATCGCCCGCGAATTCACGAATGAACATCGCGCCTGTAATGGCGCCGCCGCCTTTTCCGCTGCTTATGTTCTGAATGTCGGCAAAGCTTCCTTTGATAAACTCGCGATATTCCTCGTCCATGGGCATGGGCCACATTTTTTCGCCGGCGGCCTTGGCACTGGCGAGGAGTTTGTCTGTCCAAGCTTGATCGGAACCAAAGACACCCACGTTGATGTTGGCGAGGGCGACGACGATGGCGCCGGTGAGAGTGGCGGCGTCCACGAGATGAGTTGCGCCGAGTTGTTTGGCGTAATGAATGCCATCGGCGAGGATCAAGCGGCCCTCGGCGTCGGTGTTGAGGACTTCGATGGTTTTTCCGGACATGGCGGTCTGGATGTCGCCGGGCTTTTGTGCTTTGCCGCCGGGCATGTTTTCGGTAGCGGGAACCACGCATATAACCTTGACGCTGGGCTTCAAGGCGGCAAGGGCGCGCATGACACCGAGCATGGTGGCGCCACCGGCCATGTCGTACTTCATTTTTTCCATGCCATCGGAGGGCTTGATGGAAATGCCGCCGGTGTCGAAAGTTACAGCTTTGCCAACGAGGCCGATGACAGGAGCGCCGGGCTTTACTTTGGCGGGGGTGTAGGTGATGACGATGACGCGAGGCGGCTCGACGCTGCCCTGAGCCACGCTGAGCAAGGCACCCATTTTCAGATCGGCAATTTTGTTTTCGTCAAGAATTTCCACCTGCAGGCCGGCTTCCTTGGCCATGGCTTCGGCCTTTTCGGCAAGGATGCGCGGGGTGAGCTTGTTGGACGGCTCGTTCACGAGGTCGCGGGTGAAGTTTTGCGCATCACCAACAATGCGGCCGCGGGCAATGCCCTTTTCTCCGGCCGCTTTTTCCGCGTTGCCAAAACCAGCGATGGAGACCGCTTCGATGAATTTGTCGTTTTTTTTGTCGGTCTTGTACTTGTCGGTTTCAAAATCGGAAAGGATGGCCGCTTCGGTGACGGCCTGAGCCGCGTCTTCGGTGAGGTCGCCCTCGCGCAGGGCAAAGGCGAATTTGTGCACCCCGCGGGTCTTCAGATAACGCAGCGCGGCCCCCACAACTTTTCGGAGCGTAGCGGGGTTAAATTGGTCGCGCTTCCCTGCCCCGGCGAGGAGCAGCCGAGGAGCCTTCAGCCCCACGGGCGCATGAACGAGGGTCATCTCGAGCGCTTTCCCGGTGAGCTCGCCACTTTTTGCCAGCCGGGCGAGCAAGCCGCCCGTGAGTTTGTCGAATTCGGCGATGCGTCCCTGGATGGGGTCGCTTTCCTCGAAGAGATAAATGACGACGGCGTCCTCTGCGAGCGTGCTAATGGGTTTTGTTTCCAGCGTGATTCGCATGATTCGTTTATCGCCTCCGGTTGCGATACATGGCTTGTTCCGCTTCCCTGCGGGCATCCTTGTTGCGTTCGTCCTGGCGGCGGTCCCACGACTTCTTGCCTTGCGCCAGAGCGATTTCGACCTTGGCAATGCCGTTGCGGAAATAGATCCGCAAGGGAATGACGGTCAAACCTTTAGATTCGGTACGTCCCGACAACTTATCAATTTCGCGTTTATGAAGCAGCAACCTGCGGTTCCCCAACGGTTCATGATTCCACGGACCGCCTGGCATATACTGGGCGATGTGGGCGTTGGCGAGGTAGGCGCCGCTGGGGTTGAAGTCCACATAGGCATCGCGAATGTTGGCCTTCCCCTCGCGCAAGGCTTTCACTTCCGTGCCGTGCAGCACGAGGCCCGCTTCCAGCCTCTCCAGGATATGATAGTGATAGGAGGCGGAGCGGTTCTGCGCCACGATGAGTTCGCGCGGGCCTTTGGAATCCTTGCCCTTATCGGGTTTCTTGGTTGGCTTATTCACGTTCTTTCATTTTACCCGATGGCGCGTCTAAATAAGCATGGAAGGCTGGCAAAAGTGGGCCAGCCACGGGGGACGGGCACCAGCTACCTGTCCGCAGGTCCTCGAGAATGGAAAAGGCTGGCAAATGAGACAGAGTGAGCTGCAGGAGATCCGGGCGGGGTGCGCTTGCCGCGTCGCTAAGGCGGATGCTAGACTCCAAGAGCAAGTAAAGACGAGATTTGGGGCCAGACGGGGTCCCGGAGAATCCATGCGTCGCTGGAGTACGATTGCCATCTGCATCAGCTTCAGTATGTTCCTTGCAGGCTGCCCGAAGGGGAACCAGGACTACAAATCGGGGCTGCACGCGGAAGACTTGAAGGACTACGATGCAGCTGTCGAGTACTACTTGAAGGCCGCAAAAGTCGATCCCCACAACGCGAATTTCCAGATCAAGTTGAACCAGGCACGGTTTGAAGCCGGGCAGTCGCACCTGCATGAGGGATTGAAATTGCGGGAGAAAGGCGATCTGCAGGGTGCACTTGCGCAGTTTCAGCGAGCGCAGATTCTGGACCCTTCCAGTTCGGTGGCGGATCAGGAAGTAAAGAGAACGATGGATATGATTGCGGAGAAGGTGGCCGCGAATCAGGCGCAAACCGAAGAGCCGTTGGTGGAAAATGGCCAGCCGGCGATGGCCACGGCGCCACCGGAGATCAAACCGCTTTCCCGCGCGCCCATCAATCTGAGGATGTCGAACGACGCCAAGGTGGTATTTGACACGATCGGGAAACTTGCAGGGTTAACGATTATCTACGATCCGGACCTGCAGCAGAAGAAAATCAGCGCGGACCTGAATAATGTGACGCTAGAGCAGGCCCTTGATATCAGTTGCCTGCAGAGCAAAACGTTCTGGAAGCCGATAACGGAAAACATCATCATTGTGGTTCCGGACCAGGCGCAGAAGCGGCGCGATTATGATGAGCAGGTTGTAAGAACTTTTTATCTGAGCAATGTGGCCATCGCGCAGGACTTGACGGAGATCACCACGGGCCTGAGGCAATTGCTGGACCTAAAGCGCATCCAGCAGGTGAATTCACAGAATGCCATCGTCATTCGGGATACGCCGGACAAGTTGATACTGGCGGAAAAAATCATCCGTGATATTGACAAGGCCAAACCGGAAGTGATCGTCCAAGTGATGATTCTGGAAGCGCGCACGGACAACCTGAAGAACCTGGGGATACTGCCTGGGCAGTCGGCTTCGATTGCCATCAACCCCAGCTATACTTCGAGCACCAGTTCAAGCTCGACGACCGGCACCACCACGACAACCAATAACGGCCTCACTCTGAATCAACTCCGCCACCTGAACCAGACGGACCTGGTGCTGACCCTGCCGAGCGCCACCGCGAATTTCCTGCTCACGGACAGTTCGACAAAGATCCTGCAGAATCCGGAGCTTCGTGGTGTTGACGGGCAATCGGCAAAATTGAAAATTGGAGATCGCGTGCCAGTAGCGACGGGGAGCTTCCAGGCGGGCGTAGGCGTGGGAAACACGAGCGGAGCCGGCTTCGTGAACCCACTGGTGAATACGCAATTTCAATACATTGATGTTGGCGTGAACGTGGACGTGACCCCGCACGTGCATCCGAATCGCGATATCAGCATGAAAGTTTCGATTGAAGTGTCGTCGGTGACGGGCACGTCCACCATCGGCGGCATCTCGCAGCCCATCATTAGCCAGCGCAAGGTGGAGCACGAAATCCGGCTGAAAGAGGGAGAAGTCAGCATTCTGGGAGGATTGATACAGCGTACGGACACGCGGACACTGAATGGCTGGCCGGGCTTGGCCAATGTTCCGGTGATGCGATACCTGTTTTCCGGAGACAACACGGAGATACAGGAAGACGAGGTCTTGATTGTGCTGACGCCGCACATCGTGCGCATGCCGGATTGGAACAAGGCCAACCTGCAGGCGATGTTCTCTGGCACGGATACGTTCGTGGGAGCCAAGCGCGAATTGGAAGTGAAGGCACCGACCTCGAATCCGAATCCGCAAATGATGCCGCCAGCCGCGCCAGCACAAACACCTGCAGGGCCACTGGTTCCTGCGGGCGCGCCTGCGCCTGCACCAACACCTGGTCCCGCACCCGCACCTGGAATGCAGCCTGCCGCGCCAACTGGAGTGCCACAAGCGCAGGGTGCGACCGGGCCGCGAATTCGCTTCGATCCTGCCACGTTGCATCTTACGGCCGGGCAAACGGCCACGATCGGAGTGATCGTCGAGAATGTGACGGATCTTTATTCCGTGCCGATGCTGTTGCAATACAATCCGGCGATCATCAGCGTGGAGGAAGTGCGCCACGGAGGATTTTTGTCGGGGGGCACGCAGGAAATCGCGATCGTGCAGCGCGTGGACAAAGAACACGGTCAAGCCATTATTTCGGCAACACGCCAGCCTAATACCCCGGGAGTGAATGGGAGCGGAACGTTGCTGGGCGTGGTGGTAAAGGCCCTGGCGCCGGGCACGACGAATCTTTCGATCGTGCAAGTGAATGCCAAAGATTCCCAGCAAAAGCCGATCGCGCTGGTCACCAGCGAAGCAACATTGCAGGTGCAATAATCGTCCCAAATCAAGAGGGCAGAATGAAGTCCACTCGAGGGAAACGCAGGCAATCCCCGGAAGCGGGTTTGACGCTTTTGGAGTTGATTATAGCGTGCACGATTCTGCTAGTACTGTCTTCGGCGGCGATTCCCATCCAGCGGTACACGGTTGTGCGGCAGCGTGAAGCGGAACTTCGCAGGGATTTGCGGGACATGCGCGACGCTATTGACCGCTATAAGGAATTGGCCGACAGCAACAAGATACGCGTGAAGGTGGGAAGCGAAGGCTACCCACCCGATCTGGATTCACTGGTGAAGGGAGTGCCGGTGGGCGGGACGGGTGCTGCGGGTCACAATGTTCGATTTTTGCGCAAGATTCCTGTTGACCCCATGACAGGCCGAGCTGATTGGGGATTGCGCGCCGTGCAGGATGATCCGGATTCGACAAGCTGGGGCGGGAATAATATATTTGACGTTTATTCGAACTCGACGGGGACGGGGCTGGACGGGACGAAATATTCGGACTGGTGAGATGGTGAAAGAAAGCACGAAGATGAGCGGAGAGAGCCGGCGCCTGAGGCGGGCGATGGGAACGTCACCCACGGTTCATGGGTTTACGCTCATCGAAATGATGATCGTGATTTCGATCATCCTGATCCTGGTGGGAATTGCCGCTGGGATGTACCAAAGTGCGATTCGCCGGGCGCGTGAATCGGTGCTGAAGACGGACCTGCAGACGATGCGCACCGCGATTGATAACTACACGATGGATAAGTTGCAGGCACCACAGGAACTGCAGGAACTGGTCGATGGGCACTACTTACGGGATTTGCCTATTGATCCCTTCACCCAGCAACGGGATTGGGTGGCGCATTTTGGGGATACGATTATTACCCCAGAACAGACGGGCGTCGGGGTGGACGATGTGCACTCGAATTCCGACCAAATCGGCAGCGACGGAACGCCGTACAACACCTGGTAAGCCCTTCCCAATTATAAAGAGAAAGGCCGGGCGCCTGTGCCCGGCCATTGAATCTTCAAAATGGTTGCGGGGGTCAGATTTGAACTGACGACGTTCGGGTTATGAGTTTCATCAAACAGCGGGACAAAAATCCAACAAATGCTTGATGTGGCGTTGCTTAGCTCAAGACCCAACTTCCCGTTTCTCCTGTTGAATTGTACCGAAGTTGTACCGAGTCGGCACTTCAGCGAGCACCGGTGCTTCGATCCGTTTACAGATAGACTCGGCACGGTGTACACTCCTGCCAGTTTGGGCAGCCAAACAGGAAATGTGTCCCCGAAAGCCTGCGTTTGCGCCGCCGAGGAGGCGAAGGTGGATTTGCACTTGCAAATCCTGAACGTGAATATGAAGCGCTCCACTTTGTTTCATGTACTCTTTGCTACGGCTCTTTCTGTGGTGCTTATCCTTCCAGCGCTCGCGCGTCAGGGTACTAAGATGGCACCCAACGCCAAGGCGATGACGATAGAGGGCGCTGTTCGGGACCTCGCTTGTCCCGTCCAAAATCCGGCTGGGTCCGCCACCAGCTTCAGCTTGAAGTGCACCCTGGATTGCGTTAAGCACGGCTCGCCAATCATCATCCTCACCAAGACCGGGCTGATCTATTTCCCAATCTCCGCGGACATGCCCGATTCCGACCAACGTGAAAAGATGATGCCCTTTGTAGGAAAGTATGTGCAGGCAACCGGCGCGGTGTTCGAGCGAAACGGAACTCGCGCGATCGCAATCACCCAAATCAAGGAACTGAAGAGCGTGCACGTGGACACGGATGCTCGCTGAGCCTCCAAGTACCCACGACACCGTTCGCAATCCTGAGATTGCCGGTGCCCCACGCTCCGCCTTTTGGTACGTGGGTCTTGGAGTGATCCGGTCTTGTTTCAGCCTTCTCATCCAAAAAAAGAAAAAGGCCGGAATCCTGGGTTCCGGCCTTGAACAGCTCAGATTGGTTGCGGGGGTCAGATTTGAACTGACGACCTTCGGGTTATGAGCCGGATAAAATACTAGCCCGTCTTTGCTTCTCAACGACCTGCGTATGTGTTGGTCTACCTACTTCACGGGTGTTCCTTGCAAGTTTGTTCCCAATTTGTTCTCGATTTGTTCCCAGTTTTTGGGGTGAACCCCTTAGATGGCACAAATTATTTGGACACACTCTCGCGATGTCGTAGGTTGGGGCAACCTCGTCGAACCGTACTTCCACTGTCAAGGGAAGCGCCTGCTCTGGGCGCACAGCCCGCGACTCCAACAACTCTGCTCCTTACTCCTAACTACTAACGTTTCCAACCAATCGGGGAATCTACTTTCGCTCAAGAGTTAACCCGAATGACATGAAAACGTTGGATTCTGGCACAGTTCTGGCACAGTTGGCGCTCCGATCCCCAACACTCGGTTAACAGACATCTGAATTGATCCATCACATTTTACCGGAGCGGATGTTTTCGGAGGAGAATCAGCAAGTTGCAATGAAGCACGAGAGCCAACTTCTATTCCATATTCACTTTTTGTTCGCGGTTTTCCAGCGTTTTTCCACGACTACCGTTATAGCAGCGTGACAGCCAACCTTTCGGGCTCTGTGACATCGCCTAATCGCGGGCGAGTCCTAGCAACGGTTTAGCAAATTCCTCGTTTCACAGCCTGGTGTTCGGAATCAATAGGGTTACGTTCGGACGAGATGCCTCATTTTTGTGCAAAGAGCCCCGGTTTGGGAGCAATTGTGCAACTCCCTGAAGGGAATTGCTCAGCACTACACCCTGCCTCGGATTGTGATTGCCAACGTTGTGCTCGATCCGAACCTGCCACTTGCCGAACCAACGGTCGGGGAGTTGTGAAAAGAGATCCTGTCACCGACGACGGGACTCGAACTCACCGGGTTGAAAGGGTTGAGACCGGACTTCTGGATTACGCCTCCCTCAATCGAATCGCACTACCGTAATCGAGTGAGGGTATTGAAGACATACAGCGCTCACCAATCGCTGCTCTACCCTTCATCCGCAGTCGGGAGTAGTTTCCTTAACTTCGTGGTATACCGCGTACCGTTCGTGGACGATGCTCGACAAAGGAACAAATGTGGCAGCTTGCGTTTGTCCGGCAGTGCGGAATGTAAGTTCGTCACCAGAAGGCGCAAGCCAGCTTGACGGGTCGTCGAGCTTCCCTTTGAACTGCAAGTTAGGAGCGGCTTCCTGTTTCTCGTCTGCCGCGAAGTGTCGATACCACTTCTGGCGAGGCTCCTCTTCGAAACGTGCGGCCATCACTAGAGGGCCGTACATGATTGCCTGAAGAGCTTCCTTGTCGGGCATGGGCGCCGTATGCAGGTACATTGGCAGTTGCAACTCAATGCGATCGCCATTCTTCCATGGCCCTCGAAGTACAAGATAGCTGCCCGGCTGAGCGAAAGCAGGCAGTTTTTGACCATTAACCTTCACGCCGCCAGTCTCCGCCCAGTACGGAATGCGCAACTTTATATCGACGTCGACGCGCTTCGCCGTTGAAATAATCAGCGTGGTCCCTTGTTCTTCTGGGAAGGACGTCTGTTGCGTAAGTCGGATACCTTTTTCCAGCCAATCCACTTCCGATGCAATATACAAATTAACGAATATCGCATTGTCCGCATGGAAGTAAATCGAGTCCGTCAGCTTTGCAAATTCCTCGGCGGCTGTGCCATTGCAGCACCAAAAGGAGTCTAACGGTTTAGCGTAGATCTTGGAATAACCGTTGCCGAGCGGAAGATAGTAGACGGTCGTGCCGGTCTCCGGATCAATGGTGCCCATCCGATGGTTGAAAAGTGTCCGTTCGTAGTAATCCATGTACCGAGCTTGCGGCGACCAACCGAATAAATGCCGCGTCAGTTTCATCATGTTGTACGCACAACAGTCTTCGGTGGTGTGCGGACTCAGCTGCGTCGACAAGACACCAGGCTCCGTTCTCCACGTCTCGAAATTGCAAGTGCCTCCCGTGCAATAGGATCGCTCGGCCGTGACTTCGTTCCAGAAGTAGTCAGCGATGTTGCAGTAGTGCCTGTCCCCCGTAAGCTCGAACAAGCGAGCGGCCGCAATCACTTGCGGAATATGCGTATTGACGTGCAACCCCTTGAGTTCGTCGCGGTGGGCTGCCAACGCATCGAAGAACCACTTCTTGTCAAAACGCTTTGCCAGGTTCAGATATTCGCGCTTTCCAGTGACACCGTACAAATTGCACAGGACCTCGCCCATGCCTCCGTATTCCACGAGGAGCACGCGCTGCATGTGCTGCTCGCTGAGCGGATCGGTCCAGCTTCGCACCCACTGCGCCATTCTTTCGGCAGTCTCGAGTGCCTGCTCGTTACCAGCAAGCGTATACATATCGAGGTGACCGGCCATGATCTTGTGAATGGTGTAGAACGGAGCCCAAACGTTCACTCCATCGCGCAATCGGTCAAAGAGTTCCTGTGGAAACGCACTGAGGTAGCCATTCTTGTGTCGCGCCTGACATTTCGCCAATTCAGCAACCATCAGGTCGCCGTTGCGTTTGAGTTGCTCGTCGGTCGAACTGGCGAACGCGAGCGCACAAGCGGATAAGTAATGTCCACCAGCGAAATGGCCACGCAATTCGCAATCGGGCTTTTCCCAGTCACCCAAGGGCTCAGCCGAAGAGGACAGCCCGGCAGTCAGGCGGAACGTGTGAAGCAGCCGATCGGGCGGCAGAGTCTTGAGGTAGCGGCGATTGGCGTCAGCCGCCGCGCTGAATGCACCGGGTCTAAGCCGAACGCTCTTCATCGGAAACGGAACTGCCTCGACCGGCACAATCTCGCGGTTTGACTGGGTCGATGACGCGATGGTTTGGTTGAATTCCTCGCCTCGCAATGCGAATGCATCCCTGGAGGCGAAAACAGTAGCGCCAGCGGCAGCGGTAATTGCTACAAACTCACGACGATTTATCTTTTTCAACAGAAGCTCCTCTATGGCCACAAGGCAACACAATCCAGGAAATTCCCGTTCACGGGACAACTGCATGGGAAACAGACAAAGTTCGAGCGAATAGCCCAACGTATGTTCCTACAAATCCGCCAGCTTTCTTCGTGCTGAGAATTGTTTCGTCTTGATCCCCACCTATCTGCATCCAATCCTCGGTCGCAATTCGATAAAAGAAGCGGTAGCGCGCTCCCGCGCCTGTGACTTTAAGCGCTACATCGTGCGCACCAGTGGGAATACTCACGGATGCAATCTGTTCGATGTCATCCTTTCGCCGTTCCAGAAAAACCGTTCGCGGGCCCTGAGGGGACAAGTGTATTCCCAGAAAGAAAGAATGCGTTTCATTCTGAAGTGTGATCAAGCCCGCATCCGATGGCTTATCGGTGTCTCGAAATCGAACTTGCACTGTAGATGAGAAGTTGGCGTGTTGTTGGCGGCGAGCAATCACGGATGGGTCGCGCTTCGAATCGAGATCCTCCGCGCGTGGCTCCAAAAACAGCGCAGGCTGCTTCGCATCCATACTCCACCACCGGCTCGTCGGCGTACGCAGCGTGTCGAGCGAATAAGGCAGTTGTTGGCCGGAAAAATCCGCGGTCGACTGAAAGGGGCCCGTCATGTGTTGCGTCGCTACATCCTGCATTGGAAGTTTTGGCCGCCTCACCACACGCGGCACCATCTTGTTGGCGTCAAGAATCACCGGCCATCCATCTACCCATTTCACCGGCAAAAGAAATGTTTCCCGCCCCGTGTTGTAGAAATCATCCTCGTAGGGCTCACACCCCAGAAACACGGCTCACCATTCACCGTTTCGCGTTTCCACGAAATCGGCGTGTCCAGTAGAGGTGATGGGATCGGACCTCGATGGCGAGAGTGTGCGCTGGGTCAGGATTGGGTTTCCGGGATAGGACTCATAAGGTCCATCTACCGATCGACTCCGGAAAACAACCTCGGAGTGTTCTTCCGCGGTTCCGCCTTCCGCCGCGATCAAATAATAGAAGCCATTCCGTTTGAAAATGTGCGGCCCTTCAATCCAAATGGGCTTCATCGAAAGGTCTGTTCCGCCATTCACGATGATTCTACCCTGTCCGCTCACCTTGCCGGCGTTCACATCGAAAGGGAAAAGGTAGAGCGCACGATGGCCTGAGTAAAGCGGCTTGTTGTCCGGCGGGAGACCGTTGTGCACGATGTAGGCCTTACCGTCGTCGTCGAAAAATAACGAGGGGTCGATACCGGCAATCTCAGGCAATACCATGGGATTTGACCATGGCCCGGCGGGATTTTTCGCGGTCACGTAGAAGTTCCCGGCCCCGTCTACATTAGTTGTGATCGTGTAGTACTGGCCTTTGTGATACCGAATCGTCGGTGCAAAGATGCCGCGGGAAACACCTACCCCACTCAGCGGCAACTGCTCTGGTCGATCGAGCACATGGCCAATCTGTTCCCAATCGACGAGGTCACGACTGTGGAAGATTGGGACCCCGGGATACCAGGAAAAGCTCGAATTCACGAGATAGAAATCTTCTCCGACGCGAACGATGCTGGGGTCCGAGTAAAAGCCCGAGAGGATCGGGTTCCTGTACTCGTCCGCTTTGGGCTTCGCAGGTTGCGCCAGTGAGTCCTCACCGCGATATTCAAAAGAACGAACCTCGATCCATCCGGAATGTGACACTTCTTGTTGTGCCGCGACGAGTGGGCAAGCGAGCAAGAAAATCCCCAGGCAGGGCTTAAGTCTACCCCACGAAATACATCCTTTGTCATTCTGCTCTTGATGCATAGGTCTTCACCGAAAAGCGTTCGACGCTATGATCTCTCGGCGGGTTCAGTGCCCCGCAACTCATACTGAGCGCCAGGACAACAAAGCAGAGAGCGTACGCTCTTCACGAGTCACGTTTTAACGTCGAATACGCCACACTGCATATCACGCCAGTGGTTATTTGCAATCCTTCTGAAAACAAAGATTCCGGCTAAAAAAGGGAATCACATGATTCTGGAAACGGTCAGCCACCTTACTCGTGTGCGTGCCTTCGTATACTTCAAAGCTGTTCGCGATTCCATACTTGTCAAGGACATCGTGCAGTTTGCCCGTATCGACTCGCAAAGCGTCCTGGTCGCCAACATCGAGCGCGATTGCGCGATACTGGCGCAGATTTCCGATGTACTGATCCACGAAGGCAAGTGGCGCATTCGCCGCCCACTTCGCAAGCACATCCGGCTGCGGCTGGCCGTCTTTCGTGGGTAAGTCAAGATAAAGCGGTGGATTTTTCGGATTCGGTGACCATGCCGCCGCGGTGGCAAGCTGTGAGCGGGGAAAGAACGGCAGCTTGGCCGAATCCTCGGGTGTTTTCACTGCCTCCAAAGCCTTTTCCATATCCGGGTTCGCCGGTCCGGCTGGCCGCGGCGACAAGCAACACGGGCTCATGATGTACAGGCTGCCGAACACGTCGGAATGCTTCATGCCGATCCGACTCGCGCCATAGCCTCCCATCGAATGGCCCACCAGGCCACGGCTCAGCCGATTTGGGATCGTGCGGTAATGAGCATCGACGTAGGCAACCAGATCCTGTGCAATGAACAGCTCGAAGTCTCCCGTGGTGCCCGAACTCGAATACATGGAGCCGTTGTGTAGCGTCTTCGAATCGGGAACCACGATGATCATCTCTTGAGCGCCCTGGGCGAATGCGCCTTCAATGGTCTGCGGCACATGAATTTCGTGGGTCCACTGCTCTGCTCCGATGGAATAGCCGTGGAGCGCGTACACTACCGGGTAGCGGCGGGATTTTTCCTTGGCATAGCTCGGTGGCAAAAACACAAACACGTCGCGATCAGCGGCGTCTCCTTCCAAATTGCCTTCCAGGGCTGTCCCGTGGATCTTGATATGTTCCACCGTCACGGGCTTCGCGTCGGGGACCGATGGGGGCACTTCGGTCTGGACTTGTGCCGCAAGCTGAGGGGACAAAGCAACGGTGATCGCCAGTGTCATAACACAGAGCAAATTCGTCCTTATCATCTGTATCCTCATTCTGCGAATATCTCGCGAGAATCATTGCCGCAACGCTGTGGGGTGGTGCGCACGTAAACGACCGGACCGCGACGGTCCTGATGACGAGCTCAACCGAGCATCTTGTGTACGTATTTCAAGGCGCTTGTACCGAAATTGCCTTTCCCGTGTATTCAACTATCTTGTCGGGGTTGGCCACTGAGGCAAGCCCTGAGCCGCGGCCAGTGGATACCCAAACAATTTTGATTTGTATGCTCGCAGGCATTTCGGGATAACTTCCTTCCCGGTCTCCAATGGTTAGAGTTCGCGTTGAATCCGACCAGCGAAGCGGAATGATAGAGTGGCTTCCGTGTTCATAGTCGTAGCTATCGCCCGCGTCCTGATATAGCTCGAACTTTCCGTCGGCTCCCGCGTAAATCCGTAGTTCGATAGGTCCGGCGGGCTTTTCGTCGGCGTACTCAATTTCAGGGCCGAGAGGAAGAATCGAACCGGCACGTATGTAGAGTGGAATGCGATCCAGAGGGGCGTCTGCTTCAATGTCTCGGCCTCCCTTCTGTGACGCTCCGGTCCAAAAGTCATACCATGCAGGGGAATCCGGCAGATACAAGGTCCTGTGGGTAGCGTCTGGCTGAAGCACCGGGCTAACGAGGATTGCGGGCCCGAACATGAACTGATCACCAATGTCGCGAACCTTAAGGTCCGTGCGCCAATCCATCACCAATGGTCGCTGGATGGTGTAGTCCCCGTTAGTGACGCGCCAAGCAAGAGAATAGATGTAGGGGATAAGGCGGTAGCGCAGCATGTCGTAGTTGATTAGGATCGGCTCGACTGTGTTGAAGGCCCAAAGCTCATTTTGCGGGCGGTGGCCATGGGTGCGGAAAATAGGACAAAAGATCCCGTACTCGAACCATCGTGCGTAAAGCTCCTGGAATTTCGCGTCATCCAGGGGATTGTCGTGCGGCGGCCAATATCCGCCGATATCAGTCGTCCAATAGGGGTATCCGGAGAGCGCGAAGTTTAGCCCGGCGGCAACTTGATGGCGCAAACCCCAATACGAGCCGTAGACGTCCCCTGACCACACCGTCGCTCCAACTCGTTGCTGGCCAAGGAAAGCCGATCGCGTCAGCAGGAAGACACGCTTCCGATCCGTGATGGCTTTCCAGTGCTGCTGGATCCCAAGAGTATGCGTGAACGGAAATATGTTCGTGTACTCGGCTCCGTTGCCAATCGCAATTTGCTTCCTGCTGAGAATCGCATCGCCCATGTGGGGCCAGTATTCTTCGGGCTCTGCGCTGTCGAGCCAGAATGCATCCCAGCCCTGCGAAAAAAGTTTGCTGACCAGTTTATTCCAATAGAAATCGCGCGCCTGCAGATTGGTCGAGTCGTAGACGTGAGCGTTCGGCACGTCGAAATGATTGGCGGCGAGTTCCTGATAATTTTGCGACTTTGTATCGAAGAGCCCCCAGACCGACAACATCGTGTGAACATGTTCATCGTGTAACTGGTTCAGTTCGCCGGGGACGTCCGGGAAGTTGGCATTAAAGACAGGGTCGCCTTCTGTCTTCCACCAAAACCAGTCCTGCACGATGGCATCAAGGGGGATGTGTTCCTCACGGTAGCGATGCGCGATGCTCAGTACTTCATCTTGAGAGACGTAACGGTCTTTCGATTGAAAGAACCCGTAAGCCCACTTCGGAAGCATGGGCGTGTGTCCGGTAAGGTTTCGATATTCATGGATGATCTGATCCATTTCTGGGCCGTAGATGAAGTAATAGTCGATCGAGTGCCCCGCCAGCGAGTGCAAGTTCAGCTCAAGCGGAAACCGATTGTCCATATAGGTCAAAGATGCCGTGTTCCACATGAGCCCATAGCCCTTGCTTGACAACAGCAAAGGAATCGCAACATCGGTATTGTTCTGGCCGAGTTCGACGGTGGCTCCGCGGTAGTTGAATAATCCACTCTGATGCTGTCCCAGGCCGTAAAAGCCCTCCGAGAAGTCTGGCCCAAATCTGTCTTCGACATGGAACGTTTTCTCGCCGTTCAATTCGGCCGGTTCATACGTGCGCGGAATCGCATTTCCCTCGCGCAAAAGGCGCTCGCCGGCCACTGTGCTGTATTGCACGTTTCCCCACTTCAGCGAGAACTCTATCTTCAGAGTGTCGGTAGAGAGAATCGCCGCGTCGGCTGTCAGTAACACCTGGACCTTAGCGCCAGGACACGACTCCTTCGGATCGAGCATCCATGGCTGGGGTTGTCTGACCGTGTTGGGCGGTTCGGGCGTCGCGACGAAATGTATGACAGCGGAACGGCAAACGGAAATGTGAAGACTTTCTTTCCCCACCGTGGCAGTCATACCGTCCGGAGCCGCCGCATATTTGACCGGAGGGAGTGGAGGTACATCCCACAGCTGGGCTCTTGCTTCTGTTGTGCCTCCGAGGAAACACCACAAGCCGATGAAGAAATAAGTGGTTCTTGCAGTCATTTTCGGATCCTTAAAACTGCCGCACTGGAAACGAATAGATACTCACACTGAAAGGCGGGACGGACATTGTATCGGGCAACGATGTCAGTGCCGATTCCTCGACTTCAATACCGGGTTTCTGCCCCACCACGATTGTTGCGTCGACCGTTGCCGGCGCCATACGCCACAAACGGCCCTGGTCTACGAGCTTGACGCCGTGGATTGCAAGAGCCACGTGCTGCTCCGAGTCCGATGGATTCAGCACGGCAAACGTAAGCGTTTTGCGATCCTCAGTGAGAGCCGCACTCACATCGAGAGGATAGGTATCACTACCCGGATTGACCGCGGGTTGGTCCCCGCCGGCCGGATATATCGGCTTGGGCTGCGGCGAATCTCCAGATACTTCCACGGGAATCGTGCCGAAGTGCTCGCGATACATCTTGAACAGAAGGCCCGTAGGACTGAGCACGGCGCTGGTCCTGTCTTCGATGAGCATGGCCGTCGCGAAGGTGAATGCGCCCAACTGGAAGAGATCCGAGTGGCGGAACATCTCGTGAAACGCCCAGGCGTAAGCGGGAACCGTCTTGTAAGAACCCCGAGGCGAGTCCCTGTCCATGTAAGCCCACTCGTCGATGGCGATCGCCACGGGCTTTGCTCTAAGTCCCGGAATGCGCTTCAGATACTCCTGATAATGCTCGTATTTGACACGAACCTGCGTCGCTGGTGCGCGCTCCCATTCAACCAGGGGCTGCGGACCGACATTGACCTTCTTCTCCAACTTCAGATCCGTGTGCATGTTGCTCGAAGAATAGTAATGCTCGCTGAGCATATCGATATTGTCCAGACAGTGGGCCAGCATGTGGCCGCTCCAATCCGCGGGAGATAGATAATCCGGAACGAATTTGCCACCCATGCGTTTGGACTGATTCGCTCCGGTCATCACATCGGGCATCGCCCCGCCAGCAATCAGTTTGATAGAGGGATCCACCTTGCGCATCGCCTTAGCGAACATGTCGTGCTTGAGTTCGAATTGCTCGATGGCCATAGCGCCCATCTGGTAGTCGCCCCACGGCTCATTGCCGATACCCCAGAGCTTGACGTTATAAGGCTTCGAATGGCCGTTCGCGGCGCGCCATTTGCCCATCGGCGTGGTCACCGCGCCGTTGGTATATTCCACCAGTTCTTTAGCTGACCACGCATCGCCGAAGCCGGCATTCACCGTGATGTAAGGCTCCACATCGAGCAGCCGGCACAGCGTCAGAAACTCATCCGTTCCCACGTCGTTTGGCTGCACCGCATGCCAGACTGGATCGTAGATCGGTGGACGCTTGTCGATTTCGCCGACGGCGTTGCGCCACTCATGCGCGGAGACGAAGTTGCCCCCGGGGAAGCGATAGACGCCGGAATGGAGTTGCTTCAATGCTTCGACCACTTCTCTGCGGAAGCCTTCGATGTTGTCGGCAGGCATCAGCGAGACGGATCCTACATGAAACGCGCCTGCGCCGGCCCCGGCGATTTCCAGCCGCGCATCGTCGCTATCGCCTTTGGCTACGAATCGGAGCGGGAACCTACGGTAGGCGGAGCCAAGGGCGGGAATCGTGACAGTCTGCCTGTCACCCGCCTCCTTGCCCCAGACCAGTGTTACCTTCACCGTCGCTGTCGGGCTGCCCGCCAGGACGACTCTGCCCGTGTAGGCTTTCCCGTTGCGCACCGCCAGGCCGGACTGCAGAAATCCGTGCGGTTCGCTTTTATCGAGCGTCACCAGCGGCGTGTGGTCGCCGGTGTATGGATTGTTGCTGTCCATCGTCACGAACTCGTCGCTGCCGATCGGGGTCCAGTGGCGCAACGGGCCGCGCCGCCTCCACGCCGGAACCGGAGGTTCCTCCGGCGGCTTCGAGGTGACCGGATGGTAGAACTTCCGGTCTTCCAGCAATTCGGCCCAAACGCCTTCGTTGACGATGTTCCCGCCGTGTTCCAGAAACTGCCCATAGATATACTTGGAAATCGGCGGGCCGGTCTTGGACGCGTCGATGGTCGCATTGACTGGCTGAGTTTGTGCCGCAGCGAGGTTCGATAAAAGAAGGCTCACCACCAGCAAAATATGTTTTGTCATGTTCTTCATCATTGGATTCCTGGATTTCAAATGCACTTTACAAATGGCTCTTGTTCTTATTCCGGCAGAGTCTTCTTTCCTTTTACTAGGAACGTTCCGGCTACTGTTGCCGCACCTGTATTCGGCTGACCACCGCCTACCGAAACGGAATACTTACCCTCGGCGATGATCGGCTCGCCTGCCTCGCTAACCATGCTCAGATCGCGTTCCTTCAGTTCGAAGTGCACCTTTTGCGACTCCCCCGGCTTCAGATGGACGCGCTTGAATCCGCGCAGAGCACGCAGGGGCGCTCCCGGCACATTCGGGAAGCTGAGGTAGAGCTGCACAACTTCGTCGCCCTCGCTTTTTCCGGTGTTGCTGACGGTTACTTCCGCCGCGAGTGGATCGCCCGCCTGGATCCCTTCTTTCGGAAGCCGAAGGCCGCGATACGAGAACGTCGTGTAGCTGAGGCCAAAGCCAAATGGGTACAGCGGCTTGCCCTCGAAATAGCGGTACGTGCGGCCCTTCATCGCATAGTCTTCAAACGGGGGCAACTCCTCGATTCCGGTGTAGAAGGTGACGGAAAGCCGTCCCGCGGGATTGTTTGTTCCTGAAAGGGTTTGAGCTATTGCTGTGCCGCCCTCCTCGCCCGCATACCAGGATTCCAGGATGGCATTCGCGTGCTCCTTGGCCCAGTTCACAGCCAGCGCGCTGCCGTTCGCCAACACGAGTACAACGGGCTTGCTCGCTGCGGCCACGGCTTCCAGCAAGTCCTCCTCGGGTTTGGGGAGATCGATGCTGGTGCGGTCGCCTCCCTTGAATCCCTCTTCGCTGACTGGCATCTCTTCGCCTTCTAATTCGCTGGTAATGCCTAGGACCGCGACCACGACATCGGCATTCTTTGCGGAAGTGATCGCTTCGGGATTTGGCTTTGGGTCGTATTTCGACCAAATCAATTGCGCCTGCACTGGTCCAGCGCTGCCTTGTCCATAACCGACTTTGAGGTACACCTTTTTCCCCTGTTCGAGGTGAACGTGACCCACCTTCGCGGCCCCCTCGTTAGGACCCGCCCAGCCCTGCGCGATGGGCTTGCCATCCAGTTGCACCCTCGCAAACCCTGCTTCCAAGCGGACGCCGACGGTGTAGTCTCCCGTCTCCGTTGGCGTCAGGAAGCCGCTCCATTCGACCCGCAGCGGATATTTGCCCGAGGCTTCTTGAGGAATGTCATCCGCTTTTAGATCAATGTTGTTCACATGGCGGGCCGCCAGCACGGTTCGCTGTACTCCGAACATCTCTCCAGTGGAGAATTCTGCCGTGAGCCCAGGCTGGCCTTCCAGCGTGGTGAAGAATGACCCCGGAACCGTATCTCCTTCGTTGCTGAGAAACTGCGTCCCCGGAACAAAGGTGACCTGCGCATCGGGGAACTCCGCCTTGAGGCCTTCCAGCACGGACACCGTGTGCGTCGGCCTGCCGTTATAATTGCCTAGCAGATACCGAGTCTGGTCTGCGAGCGGCCCCACCAAAGCAATCTTGATGCCGCTCCTCTTTAGTGGCAGCGTGCCGTCGTTCTTGAGCAGCACCATCGACTCATTCGCCAGCACACGAGCCATCTCGCGATGCGCAGGGCTGTCGAGTTCTTTTTCGTCGATCTTCGTATAGGGAACCATCTCCGGCGGATCGAACATGCCGAGCTTGATGCGAGCCGTGAACAGCCGGATCAGGGCGGTGTCGATCTCGCTTTCTTTCAGAAAGCCTTGCTTGTAAGCATCGAGGTAGGGCTTGTAGTCGTGATCGTCCTTCGCATCCGCGTAATTCAAGCACTCGTTGTCCATGCCCCGCTGCAGAGCCAAGGCAGAAGCCTCCGGCTGGGTCTTGGTGAAGTGATGGTCATGAAAAATGTTGATAATCGCGGCGCAGTCCGACACGACGTAACCCTGGAAATTCCATTTGCCGCGCAACTGGTCCTTCAACAGGAACTCGTTCACGCAGGCAGGCTGCCCGTTGACGCTGTTGTACGCGCACATCACCGACCCAGCTTTGGCCTCTGTCACGGTTGCCCGAAACGCCGGTAGGTAGGTATCCAGTTCGTCATGCTTGCTGACTTTCACGTCCGCCGTGTGGCGCGTCGGCTCCGGCCCGCTGTGTACCGCGTAGTGCTTAGGGGTCGAAATGACCCGATAGTATTTCGGATCGTCCCCCTGCATGCCGGTGACAAACGCAACACCCATGCGTGCAGACAGGAACGGGTCTTCCCCGTAGGTTTCCTGCCCGCGTCCCCAGCGAGGATCGCGAAAGATGTTGATATTCGGAGCCCAGAAATCCAGACCCTCCTGGGCCCTGCTGTGGCCTGCGTGCTCAAACTGCACATGCTTGATTCGCCCTTCGATGCCGATGGCCATTGCCACACGGTGGATCGCGTCAGTATCAAATGTGGCCGCTAGGCCGACCGGTTCGGGAAACTCCGTGGTCCCGCCGCTGGCGACTCCATGCAGCGCTTCGCTCCACCAATTGTAGGCAGGCACATTCAACCTCGGGATCGCGCGCGATTGGTTCGTCAATTGCGTAACCTTTTCTTCCACGGTCATGCGGCGCACCAGGTCCGCAGCCCGCTGCTCGGCCGACAAGGATGGATTCCGAAATGGTGCGTCGTCCAGAACAGGAGCAGGACTAATGGAAGAGGAAGGCGTATGCTCATTGGCCGTCGGCGCTTGTGCGAAGGTCAAAGTCGCGGAAAGAAAGCTCCCAAGAGCCACCTTAAGTAGAACCTTTTTCACTTTGTCTCCTTTCAAGTAACGCAGTCGCTTTGTGTCGCACAGCCCCACCAACACGAGGGTGAGGAAGCGACAATGAGGCTGCAATTCCTAGCGCAAGGCACGGCCAAACACCACCCGAAGCACGTATGCATATTGGGACGGAGGTTGGGCAGGCATTTGCACGCGTAGCCCATCGGGACGCTGCTCGAACTGTAGTTCGGCGTTGCTGCCTAACAGAGCGACGCCTCGCACTGGTTCACTGCCGAGCGTCTGCGCGAGCGAGCGAATCAGCGCTTCCCCATTTGTCGGCCACCTGAGTCCAAGCACATAAAGGACGTCGCCCTTTGTGGTAAAACGAAAATCCTCCGATGTGTAGTTTCCTGTTTCGGTGTCGTGAAACGTTCCAGCCACCACTTTCGTGGGGCCTTCGCCGTAAAGCCTCCAGGGGCGAGTTCCGTAGATGGCCTCCCCGTTGATATTGAGCCACGCGCCGACGTCAAGGAGCACCCGCTGCACCTGCTCTGGTATCGTGCCGTCGGAACGGGGACCGATGTTCAACAGCAAATTGCCGTTTTTACTGACGATGTCAACGAGTTGGTTAATCACAAATTCCGGCGATTTGAAAGTGTCGTCCCTAATATAGCCCCAGGACTTGTTGCTGACGGAGGTATCGGTCTGCCAATGCAAGGGGCGAATGTCGCCGAGCTGGCCACGCTCAATGTCAAGCACGGCGGAATGTTCCTCCATGGCATAGTCCTTGTAATTGATCACTCCTACCTGTTCCCCGTATTTCAAGGAGCTGTTATAGAAGAATGCTGCAAAGCGCTCCAGATTCGGCCGGATGTAGGGTTGCCCGACCCACCAATCGAAGTACACGATGTCCGGATGGTATTTCTGCACCAGTTCCGCCGATCGCGCCAGCCAATCATTCGCCCATGCCTGCGACACGTAGGTGAAGTCGTTCTCAACGGGAGTCGTCCATGCGCTCTGCGGCCGCGCATGAGCGGGACCGTAGAATGCGGCGTATTGCGGGTCGTTGACGTCAGAAGGTACATTCCGTCCCGGGCCCATGAAGAAATCGTGTTCCGCTCGATGTGAC
Organism: Candidatus Acidiferrales bacterium; assembly: GCA_963702915.1. Classification (GTDB taxonomy): domain Bacteria; phylum Acidobacteriota; class Terriglobia; order Acidiferrales; family UBA7541; genus Acidiferrum. The sequence continues at coordinate 583,920 of OY969770.1, read as the reverse complement.
GACAAACCAAAGTGCAATCCGGCGGCCCGCACCGCCTTGGCCAACTCGCCCGTGGTATCGCGATGCGGTCCCATCTTGACCACCGTCCAGTCGCTCAGTCCGCTGTCGTACATCGCAAAACCATCGTGATGCTCGGCTACTGGCACGACGTATTTCGCTCCCGCCTTCTTAAATAGGTCGGCCCAAGCAGCGGCGTCGAAGTGTTCGGCTCTAAACATTGGAATGAAGTCTTTGTATCCGAATTTGTCCAGTGGTCCGTAAGTTGCGATGTGGTGCTGGTATTCCCTGAATCCAGGTTGATACATGCTGCGCGGATACCACTCGTTCCCGAACGCAGCCACCGAATAGACTCCCCAGTGAATGAAGATTCCGAATTTGGCGTCCTTGTACCATTTGGGCGCCTCATACTTCTGCAGAGACTCCCAGTCGGCGCGGAAAGGGCCGTCCTGGTTGACCTTGTCAACCTCTCGCAGCAGGGCCGCGCGTTCTCCGTCGTACTTGCTCGTGGCCCGCTGCCAGATTTGATCCATGCTCGCCGGATTCTCCGACGCGGTCGGAGCCGTGGCACTCTGGCCGTTCAGGATAGAAGGCGCGAACAGCGCCAGGAAAATACCCCCGAGCTTACAAATTGATGGCGATGGGAAAATACAATGTGGACTCATGAGATCCTCTTGCCAGCTTGGTGATCCGTATTGCGGAAGTGATCTTGGCTGGCCTGCAGATCGCCTCTGCTCAACCGTTTATTGCTGGCTTATTGAAATAGCCGTGGTGCAAAATCCTTCAGATCGCGACGCCACGTTTGCCACTCGTGGTCTGTTCCCGGTGATTCGTAGAAGACATGCTGGATATTCGCTTCCAGAAGCGAAGCATGCAGTTTTTGGAGCCCCCTGCGCATTCTCTCCGGCTCCTCCGTTCCGACGCCCAGCCACAGCAAATGCACTCTCTTTGCGAAAGCGGCTGGATCGGCAAACACCCCGTTGTAGGCCGTTTTGGGGTCCAGTTTCTGGTCGCCGAGCACCAGTGCCCCGGCGGCTCCACTGAATCCCCCAATGTAGGAGAACAGATCCAGATGATTGAGCGTAATCTGGAATGTCTGCATTCCTCCCATGGAAAGGCCAGCCATCGCGCGATGATCGCCATCCGAAAGTGTCCTGAAGGTGGAATCGATGTATGGAATCAGGACCTGGGTCACATCATCTTCAAACGCGGCGGCCATATCTTGCATGGCCTTCATCATTTCGGGAGAACCAAAGGGTTTTCCGGTCAGGTCGGGGGCAGGTTGGCCGGCCCGCCGGGTGTAGCCATAGGCCATGACCACAATCATTGGCTTGGAACTGCCGGCAGCGATCAGATTGTCGAGGATGAAATTTGCGTGTCCCTGATTTGTCCATCCGGTCTCATCCTCGCCGCCGCCATGCTGCAAATAGAGCACGGGATAACGCACACTGGTCTGCTCGTCGTATTTCGGCGGTGCATAGACAAGCGCGTGTCGCCAAGTGCCGGTCACCTTTGAGTAGTACCACACCTCGCGGACCTGGCCGTGGGGCACATCCTGAGCCGAATAGTAAGTGGAGCCTGGTTCCGGGACCTCGACCCCACTGGCGGACTTACCTCCCCCAAAGAAGCCATGAGTGCCGGGGTCGCTGACTTCCGCGCCGTCAATGATCAATGTGTAGTAGTGGAAGCCGGGAACAAGGGGAGGCGTGGTGATGGTCCAGTATCCATCTGGCTGTTTCACCATATCGACCTTCGGTCCGCTCCAGAAATTCAGCTTGACCTTCGTGGCGTCGGGCGCTTTCACACGGATCTGCACTCTCCCGGCGCTATCCACGCGCGGGTATGCCGATCCCCAAACGTTTGTCGCGGAGGGCTGAAAGTCCTCCAATTCTTGTGCGTAGCAAATCCCGGCCAATAGAAACATCAGAATCGCAAGCTTCTTCATCTCCACTCTCCTTATTAAGGTCCGATTCCAACCATGCTGTTCGCTTACCTGGACCTGCCGCTGGCTTCCACACTTCCAAATCGCTATTTTCAAGCTGTGTCATTGTTGAACGGCCACTACGGTCACAGACTTAGGCTCGAGTTTCAGGGTCAGCTTGCCGCCTTGAACCTTCGCCGAAATGGGCTTCGGTACAACTGTGTTCGGCGCGTCGAAGGTGTTGACGCTGTCCACCTTGGCCGCAGTTAGCGTTTCTCCGGTCACCGATTTTGCAGTGATGCCAACCAAGTTCAACTCAATCTCGAACGCTTCATTGGGATCGACATTGGTGACTTCCAACCACAGCTTTCCATCTTTGCCTTCAGCTGCGATGGCATCCACGCGCGGCAAACTGATGTCGCCGTGCGTGTAGGTGCCCGCGTCGAAGGTGACCGGCACAAACGTGGAATCCTGGAACGGCACATACATCTTGAAGACGTAGTAGGTCGGGGTGAGAACCATCTTTTCTTTGTCCGTCAGGATCATTGCTTGGAGCACGTTGATCATCTGGGCGATGTTGGCCATGCGCACGCGGTCGGCGTGCCGGGCAAAGATGTTCAGGTTCAGCGCGGCCAGGATGGCGTCTCGCAGGCTGTTCTGCTGCACCAGAAAGCCCGGAATGCTGCCGGGTGACGGCGCATACCAGGCACCCCATTCATCAACGACGAGGGCGACCTTCTTTTGCGGGTCGTACTTGTCCATGATGGCCGAATGCTTGCTAATTAGATCCTCCATCGCCAGGGTGAACTTGAGGATCTGACCGTACTCTTTCTCGCCGAAACCCACGGACGCAAACGCAGGCGGCCACTGTCCAACTGTGTAGTTGTGCATCGAAAGGCCACTGATGTCCCAACTCCACGAATGATGCTCGTAGGCCTTCATAATCGCTTCCGTCCAGTCGGTCCAGCGGGGTTCGCCGCCTCCAGGGCCTACAGCGATCTTCAGCATCTGCTGCTTATCTTGCTGTGCCGGATTGAAATTGCGCACGAAGCGGCTATAGATCTTAAGCTGGCTCAGATAGTAGTCAGCGGTCATGTTTCCGCCGCAGTCCCAGCTTTCGTTGCCGATGCCCAGGTAGGCGACTTTATAGGGAGCGGAATGACCGTTGGCCGTGCGCTCCTTGGCCAGCGTCGTTGGTTGCGAGGCGGTCATATATTCCAGCCATTCGGCTGCTTCTTGCGGAGTACCGGAGCCGATATTGACGGATACGTACGCCTCGCTGCCGATCTGGTGGAGAAGGTCCATGAATTCATTTGTTCCGAAGGAGTTCGGCTCGGTCACGCCGCCCCAGTTAGGATTGAGCGTCACCGCCCGCTGAGGGCCAATGCCCTTGCGCCAGTGGTATTCGTCGGCGAAGCAGCCACCCGGCCAGCGCACATTCGGCACCTTTATGGCCCTGAGCGCGGCAACCACGTCGTTGCGGATCCCGCGGGTATTGGGGATTGTGGAATCTGGACCGACCCAAATGCCATCATCGATACCATGGCCGAGATGCTCAGCAAACTGGCCGAAAATGTTGTGGTCGATCTTGGCGCCGCTCTTGGATACGTCAATTGACAATGGAACCTTCTGGGCAGTAACGAGGGGGGCAGTTAGGGCCATTCCAATCAAAGCGAAAATCACCAGAAGTGGGCGCCCGACTTTCCGGAGCGCAGACAGCAGCCCTCTCCAGCAATCCATTGCCAGTCTTGACTTGCAAGCGAGAGCAAAGATCATGGCTTCTCCTCCTGCCAGTGCTGATTTGTATCGGCCCATCTGCCAAGACACATCCTTATGCTTCGGCTGAGCGTAATGTCAAGCTAGTGCTCCGTGAGATGCGGGACAGGGGCCACGACCTGAGCCCCGTCTGTCACCCTCCGGTCTCTGCCCTCCAGAACTTGCCAGCACACGCCGTAGAGGGCGATGAAGCCGAAGCACGCCAACGGAATCACAAACCCTAATCGCATGGAAGATATATCGGCGATGTGCCCCATCAAGGGCGGCGCAATCGCACCTCCGACGATGGACATCACAATCAGCGACGAGCCGAATTTCGTGTGTTCACCCAAGCCGCGGATGGCCAGCGCAAAAATCGTCGGGAACATGATGGACATAAAGAAAAACGTGCCGAACAATGCATAGAGGCCGACCTTGCCACCGACCATCACCAACCCACACAACACCACGTTCAGCACCGCATACCCCGCCAAGGCCCGATCTGGCTTGATTACGCTGACCACACCACTGCCACAGAGCCGCCCAACCAGGAATGAACCAAACCCAAATATGCCCAGCCATGAGGATGCCTGTTTAGCTGTGACGTCGTGGCCGTTTTCCAAAACGTAGTTGATGAAGAAACTGAAGATGCCCGCTTGTGTAGCAACGTACAGAAACTGAGCCGGCACGCCCAGGATAAAATGCCACCGCTGCCACAGCGGCTTTTTTGTCTTTCCTTCCGCTTCGGCCTGAACCTCTTCTTCAGCATGCAAGTCGGGAACGTAGGCCAGGGTGAAAACTCCAATCAACACCGCAACGACGATGCCGGTGCCCAGATAGGGCAGGTACAGACCGGCGTTGCCGTCCACTTCATTACTCTTGCTGAATACAAAGTGGCCACTCACGATCGGTCCCAGAATCCACCCCAGACCATTACAGGTTTGGGCAATGTTGATTCGCGTGGCGCTGCTCTCCGCAGGTCCCAGCACCGTGGTGTACGGGTTGGCAATTGTTTCCAAACAGGCCATCCCCGCACCTACAACGAAGACTCCGGTAAGAAAGGCCCAATACGCTCCGATTCGGGTTGCTGGAACAAACCAGAATGCGCCGCTGGCGATCAACACCAGGCCAATGATGATGCCGCCCTTGTAGCCAAATCTCCGCGCCAGCAATCCCGCAGGGATTGCCAGGAGGAAGTACGCCAGATAATTGGCAGTCTGCACGAGACCGGATTCAAACTTGTTGATATGTAGAGTGGTTTGAAAATGCTTATTGAGAATGTCGAGCATGCCGTTGCAGAAGCCCCACAACAGGAATAGCGTGGTCGCCAACATAAATGGGACCATCAGATTTTCCCCGCTGGGCCCTTGGAATAGACCTGCACGCTTGGCAGCGGATTTCGAATTCTGGTCAGTGATCAGCATTGGGTTCGTCAGCCAGCAGCAAGGGCTTCAAGCGCCCTCCAAGATGAGGTTCGCATACTGAATCGTGTCACCGGTGCGGATCAGGCCGATAGCATGGGGCACCCGCCGCTTGAGTTCAACATGCGGTTCATGGTGCACCTTGATCCCGCGCAACGCTGCGGCGAAGGCATCGCGGACCTTGCCGGAGTTGTGTTGCAAGAATTCCTTTGCCATCCAGGCCTCGCCGATCTGGAAGTTGGGGCGGATTGCAGCCAGCACCTGCAACACCATCGGCACATTGTCGACGAGCGAGATGTCCACGGTTTCAATCATGGGCCAGTAAGGAAACCCGCGGTCCGCAATGACCAGCGTGTTGGTGTGCCTGACTCGGCCCAACAGAGAATTGATTTGAGGATTGAGAATTCCAGTTTTCAACATGTCCTAAATCCTTCCATCAAAATCCACGGAGCACGGTGCTGCTGCGTTTGGGCAGACCGGGCGCCGGGGCGCGTTTCAGGACGAGATACTCGATCCCTAATTTTTGGCAATACTCGCGCTTGCCACCTTTGTCGCCGTCTTCGTTGACCGCATAAATGTCCGGCTTCAACCACCGGATCGCTGGATCGGCATCCAACCAACCGTCGCCGGTGGAAATTAACGCCTGCTTCACGTATTTGATCGCCCCGACCATGTAACGCCGCTCAGCCTCCGGCAACAACGGATGCCCCGCGCCTTTCAGCAGGCGGATGTTGGCGTCATGGCCCACCACGACGTAGAGGTCGCCGTAACTGCTGGCTTCCTCCAGAAACCGAATGTGGCCGGAGTGAAGCCAGTCATAGCTGCCGGAGACCATGACCTTCCTTTTGTCGGGCGTGGAAGATGTCGGCAGTGGTTCGGGAAAACCCTTCAATTCATCCGTTTTGAAAACCCGGTAGGAAATTTTGTGCTCGCTGCAAAATTTTTCACGGGCCGGGTTTGCCCAAGACTCCACGTCGGCCCAGATTTCCGGGTGCAGGCGGGGAATCTCCGACAACGAATCTGTTTGGTCCCACGCGTCAAGTTGGATCACACGGTTGACATAACGCACTGCGTTCAAAAAATAAACCCGCTCCAACAAAGGAAATATCGGAGACGTACCGGTGACTTGCTGGATCAAGTTATCCGGCCATACCAACACCGTTACAGCGCCAAGGCCGGAAGCCTCTTCAAGAAAACGCAGATGGCCGGACCGGATGTTGTCGAGCCCGCCGAAAACGACGACTTGTTTGGCTTCACTCATTTGGAGCAATCCGGATGTTGACGCGGAAGGCACCTGGCACCGGGCTCTTAGAAACCACCATAAGGTAACCTCCGCCGCAACCGGAATACATTGCGCCGGGGTATTGCCGCTGGTAGGCCTTGAGCACAGGCATCAAGTCCGCACGCAAAAGCGGATGCCGGACGACGTGAGGCAGCAAAGTCTCCCAACATTTCATGTTCAAATTCAGCGCCGCACCCAGCGCCTTGACGTTCCGGTTGACGATGGCGTTATAACAATCGCGCCCCGATTGGCCGAGCCGGGCGACCCATCGTGGGTCCAGATTTTTGACGCCGAGCGGACTGTAACCGTCCGGTCGCGGCTCGACCGCGATCAGGTGCAATACGTTCTCCAGCCACCGTGCTACCTTCGGGCTGTCGCACGACTCGATGTGCGACGGGAAAACTCCGCCTTGGACGTTGTAGTCGTAATCCAGCCGGCTCACGCCCGGATAAATCAGGCCGATCATGTCTTGCGAGCCGCTCGGTTCCGCCTTGCCTTTGTTCTCGGCTTCGTAAAGCTCGCGGACCAAATCCGCCCGCGGCCGATCGGGCAGCCTGCCCTTCCACAATTTAATCGCGATGGCGCGCGTGCCGCTGGCGAAGCCGGAACGGTCCATCAGTCGGAAATCCGGCTCGATCTGTACCACTACCATCGAACCGGGCGGCCGGGGATTGTGCCGCGAAACGAACGGCTGGTCAATCCAGCCGCCAGCGAGTTGTAGGCGGTTGGGAATGGGGCCAAGAAGTCGGGCGACCGGAGATACTTTGTTTTTCATCAGCCCACCCCGATGCGCTCGCCGACCTTGCGCTTCTGATATTGTTCGGCGATCCATTTGTAGGTGATAGCTAGACCCTTGTGTAACGGCGTCTTGGGCTCCCAGCCAAGGACCTTTTTGATGAACGTGTTATCCGAGTTGCGGCCCGCCACGCCTCGGGGTGCGTCGAGGTCGTACTTGCGATTCATCTTCACGCCGGCGATTTTTTCGATCCTAGTCAGCAGCTCGTTGATAGAAACGAGTTCGCTAGAGCCGAGATTGATCGGTGTCGCAATCAAGTCGTCGCAGTGCATAATTAAGTCAATACCCTTCACGCAGTCGTCAATGTACATGAAACTGCGCGTCTGGTAACCGTCTCCCCAGATGGAGACATCTTTCCGGCCAGTGTGCATGGCCTCAATCACTTTCCGGCAGAGCGCGGCTGGGGCTTTTTCACGCCCGCCGTCCCAGGTGCCGTATGGGCCATAGACGTTGTGGAAACGGGCGATGGCGGTGATTAGGCCGCGTTCGGCCCAGTATTCTTGGCAAAACATTTCGCTCATCAATTTTTCCCAGCCGTACCCGCGTTCGGCCATGGCCGGATAAGCGTCGGACTCCCTCAAGGCCCGGACGTTTGGGTCTTGCTGAAATTGCGTGTTGTAGGCGCAGGCGGAACTGGAGAAAAAATAGCGTCGCGCCCCAGAGCGGTAAGCAGCCTCAATCATGTGTGTGTTAATAAGGATGGAACGGAGACATTCGACACGGAACCGCTCGATGAAGCCCATCCCGCCCATGTCGGCGGCGAGGTTGTAGACTTCCACCGCCCCTTCACAGACGCGACGGCAGTTTTCCTCCCCGCTTACGTCCAAGCAGAGGTTCTGGACGCCGGGGACATGCAGATACCACTCGTAAAGCGGTTTCTTGTCCACGGCTCGGATATTGGTGAAACCCTTCTGTTGGAAATACAGAGCGAGGTTGCCGGCGATGAACCCGCCTGCGCCGGTGATGACGATAAGGTCGTCCTTCTTCAGCGGGGCGTCCTTTTCCACGACGCGTTTCTTTTCCAGCATGAATGTGTTTTCGGTTGATCGCTCTTGGGCCTGACCAGAAGTACTCAAGCCGTTGACGCAGACAGAATATGTCTGGGACAAGTCGCCAGGAATGGCTATAGTTGACCAGTAGCTGGATATTATTGACTTCACGACCATGAAGACCAGGAACTATGCGGAACCTAAAAGGGAGGGCGCGCCGGCCTTCTTCTCGCCCGACGTGGCCGCGGCCCGGCGCTTTTACCTCGACCTGAATCCGCCCAAGCGCCAGAAACTTGCCGTTGTCTGCGGTGGCCTCGAGTATTGCGCGACTCACTACGCCATTCATCGCGCCAACTTCCCCTTTTATTCGATTGAGTACGTGGCGCGCGGCAACGGGGAATTGAGACTCAACAGACGTCTCCACGTCTTGCGCCCCGGGCGCGTGTTTTCCTACGGCCCGGGTGTGCCGCACGACATCACCGGCGACCCGGGGAACCCGTTTGTCAAGTACTTTGTGGATTTCACAGGCAAAGCCGCGGCTCGTTTGCTGCGCTCCTGCGGGCTTCCGGCCGGAAGGGTGAAGCAGGTCTTCCCGCCCCACATCCTGTCTCCGTTGTTTGACGAACTCATCCAAGGCGGTCTGAGCGGGGGGCACGGCAACGCGGAATTGTGCGCGAAGTTGCTGGAATGTCTCGCTCTGAGATTGGCACGGACCAACGCGCCCGTGGAAGAAACTGAAACTCTCGCCTTCGCCACGTACCTGAGATGCCGCCAGCACATCGAACAACACTTCGTGCGTTTGCGAACTCTCGAGGAAGTCGCCGTGGAATGCCACGCCAACAAGGCCTACCTGTGCCGGCTATTCCGCACTTACGACCACCAGAGTCCCTATCAATACCTGCTGCACCTCAAAATGAACCACGCCGCTGAATGCATGCAAAAGCCCGGCGCGTTGATCAAACAGGCTGCCCAAGAAGTGGGATTTGCTGACCCGTTTCATTTCTCTCGCGTCTTCCGCAGTGTTCTGGGCGTGTCTCCATCGGAATTCCGGAGCTTGCGTTGATGGGGATTTCTATCAGTCACCGGCCTACGTATTTATTCCGGGAGCAATCGATCAGGGTGGTCGTAGGCCGATCCTGGTACATGACGCCGGGAGCAAAGCACGCGAACGGCGGATCGCCTTGGGGAAGGCCTCTCTCACGAGCCGCTGGGCACGATATCGCCGAATATCTATGGGCACTTCACGAAGAAACTGGGTGGTGTGTTCTACGACGGCATCTGGGTGGGAGAGCAATCCCGTGCGCCGAGTGTGAATGGACGGCGCAAAACCGCCAACGAGCACACGCGGAAGATCGAGGTGGCGGTGATCCGGATTCCAAGTGGATGTTTCGCGGACAGTTATAATTCGCGTGATGGGGTCGGTCCAGCGAAGAAACGACCACGGCACACGAATTCGAATCCCGTGGGCACGAACGAGTTCGTAGGAAAAGGAACTCTTTTCGTTGAGTTTGGCCAGCATCAGCTGTAGCAATGACGGTCTTGCTGGGCCTGAGAGGCTAGCGACAGCGAACTCGGGCTCGTCGCAACATCGAGGAAATTCTTAGTGGATGGGTACAATGAAGCACATTCCAAGCGTTCTTGTTGCTCTACTTCTGTTTTTAATGGGGATCCTCGCGGGCGGCGCTGCGCTGCGGGAATCCATCACCGTGGATGAGGTCGCGCACATCGGCGCGGGCGTCAGCTATTTGCAGAAGTTGGATATGCGGATGAATCCGGAGCATCCCCCGCTGGCCAAGGTTCTTGCGGCCCTTCCGCTCGTTCTTCGCCGCGCACATGCCGACTACTCGGACATTTCCTGGACCCTCAGCAATCGCGGCTTCGTCAGCATGTTCGGCGAATGGGTCTGGGGTCATGCACTTGCGCTCCGCTGGAACGATCCGCGTTCCACGGTGCTTTGGGCGCGTGTGCCCATGCTATTGCTCACACTCGCCTTGGGCGTTTTTGTGTACCGCTTTGCATCGGAATTGGGTGGCTCCTGGGGTGGGCTTCTGTGCCTGACGGCCTATGTCACCACGCCGGCCTTTTTGGTTTTTGGTCCCCTTGTACTTACGGACGTAGCAATCGCTTTTTCTTCCCTGCTGACGTTGTGGAGTTTTGCCTCGTTGTGGCGCGCTCCTAGCCGCCACAGTGCGATTTTGTTTGGCCTTCTGCTAGGCGCTTCGTTTCTAACGAAGTTTTCGTCCGGCCTGCTGCTGATCTGCTTCTTTGCCTATCGGTTGATCCTCCGCGTCGCGCCACTCCCTGAAATGCCGAAGGACCAAGCGGAACTTCGTTCGTGGCGGCGCCTTCGGGGCCGCTATATGTGGAAAGGCATCCTGCTGGCCGCCCTGACGGTGTATGCCGTTTATTTCATCTTGTCGTGGGGGCAACCTAGCGACTCGCTAGAAGTCCTCGGGAAAGGTACGGCAGCGTTGCTCCTGCGACGGCTCCTCATGCCGCCGTGGATCTATCTTCGCGGGCTCTTTTTCTTTGCTGTTACATCTTCCCGGCCCACCTTTCTTCTGGGCCACTCTTATCCGCATGGGGTGTGGTTCTATTTTCCCGTTATGTTTGTATTGAAATCGACGCTGGCGTTCCTGTTGATGCTTGCGCTTGCAGTCCCGGTTGCGATCATCGCGCGGCGGAAGGGAGGGGGTTCTTCCCTGGTCCCGGCAAATCGGCAGTTCCATTGGCGTGCCGTGTGGGTTTTCCTGGTCGTGATTTCCGGGTTCTGCCTGCTGAGCCGGCTAACCATCAGCATCCGCCACTTCTCGATTCCCATTCTTCTGATGATTCTCCTGATCGCTCCGGTGCCCGCTGCGATTGTGCGGCTTGGCGAATATGGCTGGCGCGCTGCTCGCCCGGTTGCCGTGGCCTATGTACTACTGGCGCTTTTTTCCTTGTTCGCGGTCATCCGCGCCTATCCAAATTACTTTCCGTTCCTGAATAGTGTGAGTTGTGGCCGCCCCGGCTACGCTTTAGTCGACGATTCCAACCTTGACTGGAACCAGGCCCTTCCCGAAGTCCACAGCTACGTTGAGCAACATGGGCTCACCGACGTGCTCATTGACGAGTACGGCTTCAATGACCCCACTGTTTATGTGCCGCAAGCCCGGATCTGGAATTGCCAGCAACCTCTGCCATCCGATGCGGGCCACTGGGCCTTTGTCTCTGGCGACATGATCGAGGATGCCCATAACTGTTATTGGCTTCTGAAAATACCGCACGAGGCGCTGGCAGGCGGCAGCATGTATGTTTTCCGGCTGCCAGAACCGCTACCCGCAGTCGGCACGCCGGATGGTCCGCCCCCTGAGTCCGAGTTCCACTCATTTGGCATGCCCATGCCCGGGAATCTCGATGCACGTTTGATTTTCTTGAAGTGTATCCGGGATCCGAACCAGCTACAGCCCACGATGGACAACATGATGGCGCTATTCGCAGCCGAGCAAACCAAACGCGCCGCTCAACGAGGCAAGCACTAAGTCTGCAATTTGAGCTGACTTTATATGCCGACCGCTCATTGATCCAGAAATCAATGAGATTGGCCCTGTATTTCGGCGATGGTCTGGCGAACATAGTCGGCGCGCGGGTTCTTGGGATCCTCTTGTAAGAACAATTGCAATTGCGCAAGCATCTCCGGAATGCGGTTCAGGCGTTGAAAAGCGGCGGCGGCGGTGTAATGTACCGTCGCATAGCCTTGGTGAGGCATCTCGTGGATTTTCTGCGCATCGGCGATGGTTTGCAGATCATGACCCTGCAAGAAATCCACGCGAACGCGAAGAGCGAGTGCTTCCACATTGATTGGGTCGGCGGATATCGCCTTGTCTAAGAATGTTTTGGCCTGCTCCGGCTTGTGTTCGGCCACCTCCAAATGCGCAAGACTCACGAGCGCGGGCACCAGACTATCGTTTATCTTCAGAGCTTTCTCTAAAGCATCGCGTTGCACTGCGGATTTTCCGAGGTGATCGTACGCGACAGAGAGGTTGTAATACGCGGAAGCGTACTGCGGGTAAATGGCCACCGCTTTATTGAAGTGCTCGGCCGCTTTTTTCCAGTTGTTGTGCTGCATTTCGGCATCACCGCGTGCCAGTTCTTGAGACGCTTCCTTGGGAACATTCAGCTCGGCGACACTAACGGTATTGCCCAAGCCGCCTGGTGGAGCCGCGGAATTAGGCGCCGCAACCTTTCGAACAGTGACCAATTGGCTCCCAAAGACTTCGCCATCTTCAATGTGAATGACTTCGCTTTGGGTAGTCTGGATACCGTCACCGGAAACCTCGACTCGGTAATCTCCGGGGGGCAGACCGCGAAAGTCGACAGAGCCGGAGGAATTGGTCATCTCAACTTCGACGGGCGCGGCGCTGACCAAGCCTTGCTTGAGCTGAACGCGGACACCGGACGTGACGTGCCCGCCGTCGGCAAAGGCGACATCCACGCGCAGTGTGTTCACGGAACGATTTTGTGGGTTGGCCGCAAATTGTCCGTGGACAGGAAGGGCAGCGAAAAGAAAAAATACGGGCAGGCAGCGCCACATCGTACTGATCCTCCCCCAGCCAAAAGAGAAGGGCGATAAACAACGGACCGCAGGAAGGCAATATTACATCCAAATCCTCACGAGAACATAGTTCTTAATCATCAATTTTTCTCGACCGGTTCACTGGCAACGGCGTTAGCAGCGCTGGCGGCCAGGATGAAAGCGGTGGCGGTGTCCACAACATATTCGTTTTCGTACCAGAGGAAGGGCCAATCGTTCATAAGTTCGGGGAAGTCTGGTTGAATGATGGTTACTCCCGGAATCATTCCTCCAGGAATAAAGGTGTAGTCGGCCCGGTTGTTGCCGTAGGCGATGAGCTTCGATTGTGCGCCAATGCCAGAGACGTAGGAAATGTTTGAAACCGGATGAACGCCGAGAACGTAATCCAAACCGCGCAGCGTGTAGTCGGTGCCAACAATCTCCGGGAATGCCTGGTGCAGAAAGTACATTTGCGCAGCAAAACCTGCAGCCAGGCCGGAGCCGCCCCACGTTCCCATGGCGATGGGAACGCCATAGGGGTTCTTCGCCAGATTCTCGTCGAGCTTAGTCTTATTCGAAACGACCATGGAGCGCACCGCCGCTTTGTATTCGGCATTCATATAGGGAATGGCGCGAACTGCGGTGCCTCCCAGAAACATGAAGCGTTCCTGAATGGTAGGGAGAAGCTCTATAAGGCGCTTCTGGTAAACGTCTTTGCCTTTTGTCGCGATCACCAATTCCACCGCGGCCATCGTTTCTTCTATGGCGAGGTCGCCTCCCGCGGTGTTGAAAGAATGAAAGATGACCGGCGCGTGTTTGTGCTCCTCGCCCCAGACTCTCTCGGCAGTTTGAAGGCATTCGTCGGCCGTCCGATCATCGAATCCGTGAAGGACACGGCTGGCGGCGGCAAGAGCAGAGATGGCGTCATAATTCAGGGGCGTCGTGTGCGTAGTGAAGGCCCAGCGATCGTCAGGCACTCCGGAGTAAAAGCCATCGGATTGCAAAGGAGACATTTTCTCAGAATAGATTTTGCCGTCGGTTTTGGATGCGGCGTCTCCCAGGTGCGTATATTCCTGCAGCGTTGGTTCGATGATTCCGGGGATGGCGTGGCCAAAGACCTTATATTGAGCGAGCAGGTAGAGAACCCCGTGGGAAATCTGCTGGAGAGCATCGGGTGCGCCGTCGGGTTTGCGAATCTCCACATAACGCGCGTTCTCATCGACCGTGGTGTCATCCCAATCCAGGCCAAAATTCTCTCGGGCCAAAACCAAATCTGTGATGACGCGTGCATGCGTTTGCGTGCGCAGGTCGAAGTCTCCGGCGTCGTACCAGCCGCCGACATTGATTCCCGGAATATGCTGCCCGGGGGCAAAAGGCGAATCGGTGGAAGGACCTTGAGAGTAGCCATCGAAATGCGTGTTGTTCACTGGCGCCTGGCGAGCATCGTCGAGGTGAGAGGTGCCGTGCCAAATGCGGTAGCCCTCCCTAACTTTGACGTGATCCATCTGCTCGGCGAGAAATGTATCGAGGGTGTTGTGCCAAATTCCGTCGTAAACATTCTTGGCAATGCGAAAGGGCGCGGTCGTGTGACCGTCATATTCAAGGGCATAAACGCCGGGCCCCTGGACCGAGGAAAAATCGAAGTGCGCGTACAGGTAGCGGAGCCACTTGCCCCAAGGCTTCACTTCGCCGCGAAAAACCTCTTTGTATGAGCCGTCAGGGCCGAGTTTCAGGACACGAGCGAATGTGGTGGCTTGCAGTTGAGGGTCAAGCTCCATAACCGCAATTTTTGAGCGTTGCAGTGTGTAGCCGATTTGGTTGTAACCGATGACTGCGGGCCGGGTCCAGCCCGGCGCGACTTTCAGTTGAATGTGCCAGACTAAGGCTTCGCCGGTTTTGTCCGAGGGGATAAGGCTGCGCACCACGAACCAGCCGTTGGGCGCCTGGTTGCGTCCATCGAACAGCATCAATGGCGCGCTCTCCGAGGTAATGCCCACGCGAGTCATTGGATCTTCGGGGGAGAGAACGATGGAGTGTCCAGTTGCCAGGGCGGCAGGTTCGAGTGTGCCGCCAGCCGCGTGGGTCATGGGTCCACCGGGATGTCGAGGGAAGATGCCCGTGGAATCATCGAACACATAAGACTTTCCAAAGAACGCGCTCGGGAGGAACTCGAGATTAAGACCTGCTCTGCCAGAGAGGGCGGCAGGGAGAGGGTGTTCGAGCAACACAGCGATGCGAATGCCTCCTGCTTCGGGCCGCACATCGATTTGATAGGTGAAAACCTGGTCAGGGTAGGACAAGGAAGCGATCAGCTCGTTGGGCGTGGAGCCACGCTTGCGTTCTTTGAATTGTGGAATCGGATCCCACTGCGCGGGAGTGGCGGAAAGCCGCACATCGCCGTTGGTGGCGATTCGGCGTTCGTGGAGGATGATTTCCAGGCCGCTCATTTTTTCATCGCCGAAAACAGGATGGTAAGAATTGTGAAAGAAAAATATGCTCAACCCATGCGTCTCAAGAGCGTCCTGTGGTGTTAGTTGGAGTTCGGGCGAAGCATCATTGGCGGCGCGGAGACAAGCGACGGAAAGAATTGTTGCCAGCGCGATGGTGATGAATCGATGCGCAGCGTCTTTCATGAGGCCCCCTTGCAAGAGGAAGTATCAGTTCTTCCACTGGCGGATAATTTCAAACTGATCGAGTCAGCCAGAAGTCAGCTGGAAAGAGCGATCTTGGATCCGGGCTCGTATCGCCCGGCGACAAACAACCCAGCGCAGCGATTATATAGAAAATCATGCGTTAACGTTAACGGCAGGAGAAGGTGAGCTTTCCCAAGGCGTCTCGTATAGAATCAAGGCCGTGCTTCGCTGATGTTTCCGTACGATGAATTGAAATCCTGACGACCGGCGCGGCGCGAGTGCAAAGGGTACATGGTGAGTGTTCGTGGACTACAACTAGCTCGCATATTGCCCGTGTTGGTGCTGCTTCTTACGCCAGCTTCCTTGGTCATTTCGGGGGGCAGGCAAGGAACTGCCGCACCCTTGGCAAAAATCAAGTTCTCGTTGCAAACTCTTCCTTTTCGCCTGGAGTCCGACGAAACTCCGAACTTTCCCCACGTTCCCGCGACCATGGCCGGTGGCGTGGCCGTCTTTGACTACAATAAGGATGGACGGCCTGACATTTTCTTCACCAACGGCGCCAATATCGAAACGCTGAAGAAAGATTCCCCGAAATACTCCAACCATCTTTACCGCAATGACGGCAATGGTGTGTTTACGGACGTCACCAAAGAAGCCGGCCTAACCGGCACGGGCTACGACATTTGCGTCGCTGTCGGCGACTACGACAACGACGGATATCCCGACGTGTTCGTCGGAGGCGTTCACGGCAACACGCTGTACCACAACAATGGAGACGGCACTTTCACAGATGTCACCGCCAAGGCCGGACTGAGCCAATCAGTGGATCCGAAGTACGGACCTTTGTGGACCGCCGCCGCGGCGTGGGTGGACGTCAACAACGATGGTTTACTGGATCTCGTCGTCATCAATTACCTGCGTTGGGACATAAAAAAAGAAACGTTGTGTCCATTCGCCGGGGCATTGGATTACTGCAGCCCCGAACGCTATCAAGGACAGCCGAATCAACTGTTCCTCAACCGCGGGGACGGAACCTTCGAAGATGTCTCCGAAAAATGGGGGCTTCGCGCCCATGTCGGGAAGGGCATGGGTGTGGGCATCGCCGACTACGATCTCGACGGCCGCCAGGACCTTTTCGTCACCAACGATACTTCCTACAACTTTTTGTTTCACAACACCGGGCAGAAGTTCGAAGAAGTGGCCTTTCAGGAGGGCGTGGCGCTCGTTGAAGATGGCGAGTTTGTCTCCGGGATGGGAGTGGATTTCCGCGATTACAACAATGACGGATATCCGGATATTGTTTTTGTGGCCCTCAATGATCAGACCTTTCCGCTGTTTATGAACAAAGCGGGAAAGGGCTTTGAGGAAGTCACGCTTCCAACCGGGATGCGCCAACTATCGCGCCCCATGTCCGGTTACGGACCCGGGTTCTTCGATTTTGATAATGACGGCTGGAAGGACTTATTCGTCTCTCGCGGCCACGTGGAATCCGTCGGCGCGCCCAGCTACGCGGTCGAACAATACAACACTGTGTTCCGGAATCCCGGCGCAACTGGTAAGTGGCAAGCCTTAACCGAGGATGCGGGCTTTGAGACATCGCCTCCCGCCCGGCATCGCGGCTGTGCCTTTGGGGACTTCGATGGCGACGGGCGAATGGACCTTGTCGTTACTGCTTTGGCCGCGAACGCGGAAATTTGGATGAATCGTACGGAAAACTCCGGCCACTGGCTAGATATTGCCTTGGAAGGCACGAAGAGCAATCGCGACGGCATCGGCGCCCGGATTAAAATCGTGACTTCAGCGGGCTCGCAATACAATCACATGACTACCAGCGTCGGTTACGCTTCTTCCAGTTACGGCCCCGTACATTTCGGTCTGGGTGCGGATACCAAGGCCAAATTGGTAGAAATCCATTGGCCGTCCGGGATCGTGCAGACGCTTCGGGATGTCGCGGGCGATCGCGTACTGAAAGTCAAAGAGTCCGCCACGAAGTGAAATGAGCTTCCGGAAAGGGATGTGAGACGCAGCTATTCGATTCACCGCACGAAACGCTTCGCGGTTGCCACTCTTATTGTGGCGGTATTCTTATTGGGGTGCTCGCACCTACCGCTTAGGACTGACTAAGAAGATGATCGCTGCCGGATTTAGTTCGCCGGTTTCGTGCCAAGTTTCCTGGCGAAGTCTTGCTCGTTTTTCTGCTTGAGCTGTCGCACTATCGCAAACTCCTTCTCCGCCGCAGCGCTGTTCCCCATTTGTTGATACACGTGGCCTAGGCGGAAATGAACGTCCGGCTGTGTCGGATCCAGCTTGATCGCATGCTGCAGAACCGGTATCGCTTCCGCATATTGCTTCTGGTCCACAAGAATGCCGCCGATGTCCATATAGGCCAAACGGACGTTGTCCTGGATTTGGGCGGCCTTTCGCAATAATTGTAGGGCCTTTTGGTTGTCACCCCGCTTCATCGCGATGTCTCCGAGATACGCAATCGCCTTGGCGTTTTCCGGATCGATGCGTAGTTCTGCCTCGAACGCGGCCACTGCTTCGTCGTATTTTTCCTCCTCCCAATACAAATGTCCCACCACAAAATTTAAGTCTGGCTCTTGCGGAGAGAGTCTTAGGCTTGTCTGAGCCTCTTTGATTGCCTCTGCCGTCTTTCCCTCGCCGTCCAACGCCTCCGCGGTGAAGAGGTGAACGACGGAGGAATTCGGATCCATCTGGACGAGTTTTCCGAACTCTTCCAGGGCGCAGGTATAGTTCTTTGCCAAGAGGCAGCTTTGCGCCAGGGCCTGAAGCAGCTCTTTGTTACTCTGATCAGAGGCAATGGCCAGTTGTAGATATTTGACGGCTTGTTCGTAATGCTTTTCGCCGTAATAACTGAGACCGAGTAGCGTCGTGGCTTGCAGGCTCTGCGGATCAGAAGCAAGAGCCGCGTGCAATGGTGGAATGGCCGCTGCGAACTTACCTTGCTTGAACTCGGCCAGCCCCAGGTTCAATTGAACGCCCGGCAGTTTTGGCTCCAAAGCAATAGCCTTGCGATAAGCCGCAGCCGCATCGGCATATTTCTGTTCGCGGGACAGCACGAAACCCAAGCTCGCGTACGCCTTGGCGTCGTTGGGGTTGCGCTCAAGAATCGCGTGCCAGGCCTGCTCGGCTTCGGCAAATTTGCCTTGTTGCGTCAGGGCGGCGGCGTCCGCGGGTGATGGAGCGTTCGTCTGAGCGTGCAGAAAACAGGGGAGAACCAGAGTAAAGAACAGCACCATCGTAACCGGCGCGCGGTTCCAAGAGCTCATAGGGACTTTTTAACCTAGTCAGAGGCAGAAACAAAGGCGGTTCCCGCGGGGTGTGCCGCATTGGCGAAACGAGGGGGAACATGAGGCCAGCTCGAATTCAGCGAACTCCTGCAAGAACATCGATGGTAAGTTGGTCCAGGCGTTCGTAAGGAAGGCGCTTGCGCAGAATCGCGTCCTTATCAAAAGGATGCGCCAGCAGAGCCTTTGCTCCCGTTTTGGAGTATTTCCCGATTCGTGGAACGTGTTTTCCATAGCGAGAGAGATCGGCAAGGATGGACTGGATTTCCTTGTCGGCGTTCCAACGTTCGGCTTTCTCTTTGAGGATTAAATAGGTGCGCATGCAACCGCGGGCAAAGTCCTTAACCCCGGCGCAGTCCTCGGTGCGGTAGGCGTGGGCGTCAAAATGGCGCGGCCCCTCATAGCCGACATCCTCGAGAAACTTCACCAACCAAAATGACGATTTGAAATTGGCGGAACCGAAACGCAGATCCTGGTCGTATCGTCCAGGCATCTGGTCGTTCAAGTCGATGTGAAAAAGTTTGCCTGCTTCCCAGGCCTGCGCCACGCCATGAACAAAATTCAAACCGGCCATCTGCTCATGAGCCATCTCCGGATTTACCCCTACCATTTCGGGGTGATCCAGTGTGGAGATGAAACCCAAGTAGTGGCCGGTGGTGGACATGTAAAGATCGCCGCGAGGCTCGTTGGGTTTGGCTTCGAGTGCGAAGCGGAATCCATAGCCGCGGTGCAGATTGTAATCGCAGAGGTAGTTAACCGCCTCACGCAAGCGCTTGACCGCCTCGTCCGGACGGCGACAGGCATCCGTTTCGACGCCCTCACGCCCGCCCCACAACACGAAAATCTTGGCGCCCAATTCCGCGCCCAGATCCATGGCGCGCATCGTTTTTTGCACCGCGTAGGCTCGGACCTCCGGATCGTTCGCGGTAAATGCACCATCGCGAAAAACAGGGTGAAAGAAAAGAGACACGGTGGCCATGGGAACCACAATCCCATACTGCTGACACGCTTTCTTAAACTCGCGGACGATGGCATCGCGTTCGGCAGTTGTTGCATCAATGGGCACCAAATCGTTGTCGTGCAGATTTACGCCCCACGCGCCAACCTCGGAAAGTGTGCCGACGATCTCGACAGGTGATTGTGCTGGGCGGACAACATCCCCGAACGGGTCACGGCCGCGATTTCCGAGTGTCCAAAGGCCGAAAGAAAATTTGTGTTCTGGTTTTGGCTGATACAATCCATTGTTACCCATGATTTGTCTCCTCATCCGAACTGGAACTGGAAAACGGGCTCACTACTGTTGCCTCGCCAGAACTAAGGATTTGGCGGATTGGCAAACGAGCGCTGCTGCATCGATCGGACACGCGAGGTTGGGGGACAGACGCCGCACAAGTGGCGAGGTTAGAGGAGGCACCGGCTTATCTGTAAAGCCACTGAAAGCGACAGGGCCGGTATGCATGAGCGAGGTCCTCGACGAACCTTGGAGCACGCCTGTTTTGGCTTGACGTGTACGTTAACGGCTAAACTATAGTATCATGCGTTCAGCGCTTTTCAAGAATTCAAAGAATTAATCCTTCTCATAGGAGGCCCCGTGAACCCTGCCCTGCCTGCCCGAGGCGCTCGCGCGTGCTCTGTTGTGTCAATATGCTCAGCTAATGAATCGTTTTTCAGGTGGGCGCAGGGATGTCCTCTTGACTCGCACAGAAAAGACAGCAGGACGGAGGGATCTACGAAATGAAAAAGCAAATGGCGCCCGAATCGCGAAACCGCAAAACCCTGCCGGCCTACAAAAACGCGAGTCTTCCTTCCGCACGGCGAGTGAAGGATTTGTTGAGGCGGATGACGCTCGAAGAAAAGGCCGCCCAGATGGTATGCATCTGGAGAGAGAAGGCCGAGAAGCTCGTGGATGGGGAAGGTAATTTCGATCATCGAAAAGCAAAGGCAGCGTTCTCGAACGGTCGCGCGCCTGGACAAGTCGGACGTCCAAGCGATGCTGGACAAGGCAAGAATGCACGCGGCATGGCTGAACTCACGAACGCGATTCAGAAGTTTTTTGTGGAAGAGAGCCGGCTGGGCATTCCGGTGATTTTTCACGAGGAGTGCCTGCACGGGCACGCGGCGGTGGATGGAACAAGCTTTCCGCAGCCGATCGCTCTCGGTGCAACCTTCAACCCGGAGTTGGTCCAATCCCTTTTCTCCATGACCGCGCTCGAAGCCCGGTTGCGGGGAGCGCACCAGGCACTCACGCCGGTGGTGGATGTCGCTCGCGAACCGCGCTGGGGTCGAGTGGAAGAGACGTACGGCGAGGATCCTTACCTGGTATCACGCCTCGGTATCGCGGCGGTGCGGGGATTCCAGGGAGACGGAATATTCCGTAGCAAGAAGAATCTGATTGCCACGTTGAAACATTTTGTCGGTCATGGCCAACCAGAATCGGGAATGAATTGTGCTCCGGCAAACATCTCGATGCGCGTGCTCCGGGAAACCTTTCTTTATCCCTTCAAAGAGGTGCTGAGGCAAACCAAAGCTGTCAGCGTCATGGCTTCTTACAATGAGGTCGATGGTGTGCCCTCGCACGCAAACAAATGGTTGCTGCGTGATGTGTTGCGCAAAGAGTGGGGATTCAAAGGATACGTGGTTGGTGATTACTTCGCGATCTGGGAACTCGGATATCGGCCGGACACGCATGGTCACTTCGTGGCGAAGGACAAGAAAGAATCGTGCGCTTTGGCAGTGCGGGCGGGGGTGAATATCGAGTTGCCGGACCCGGACTGCTACTTGCATCTCGCGGAACTGGTGCGTAAGGGCGTGCTGAAGGAGTCGGAACTCGACGAGTTGGTGGCCCCGATGCTTTTCTGGAAATTCGAGTTGGGCTTGTTCGAGGATCCCTCCGTGGATCCGACCGAGGCCGAGCGCGTTGTGGGCTGCGACGCGCACCGCGCGTTAGCAATTACTGCAGCACACGAGGCAATTACTCTTCTAAAGAACGAAAACAACCTGGCGCCGCTGAACTTGAACAAGATCAAAACCATCGCGGTGATTGGCCCCAACGCGAACCGCAGTTTGCTCGGCGGTTACAGCGGTGTGCCCAAGCACGACGTTACCGTTCTCGAAGGCATTAAGGCCAAAGTCAGCGGCCGCGCCAAAGTGCTCTACAGCGAAGGCTGCAAGATTACCATCGGCGGCAACTGGAACCAGGACGGCGTCATCCCCAGCGATCCTGTGGAAGACCGCTGGCAGATTGCAGAAGCCGTGGATATCGCCAAACAGGCGGATGTAATCGTGCTGGCCATCGGCGGCAATGAGCAGACCTCGCGTGAAGCGTGGGGACTGAACCACATGGGCGATCGCACCAGCCTGGACCTGATCGGCCGGCAGGAAGAACTCGTCAAAGCCATGATCGCGCTCAACAAACCGGTCGTCGTTTTCCTGTTCAATGGCCGGCCGCTGTCGATCAATTGCGTCAGCCAGAACGTGCCAGCGGTCTTCGAATGCTGGTATCTCGGTCAAGAGACGGGCCGCGCCGTTGCGGACGTGTTGTTCGGCGATTACAATCCCGGCGGAAAGCTGCCCATCAGTTTTCCGCGTTCTGCCGGTCATTTGCCTGTTTTCTACAATTACAAACCCTCCGCCCGCCGCGGCTACCTGTTCGACGATGTGTCGCCGCTCTATGCGTTCGGCTACGGGTTGAGCTACACCACATTTACTATCAAAAATGTTCGTCTGGCCAAGAAGACCATCCGGCGCAACGAATCCACGCGCGTTCTGACCGATGTCACCAACACTGGCCAGCGTGAGGGAACGGAAGTCGTACAGATGTATATCCGCGATTTGGTGAGTTCCGTGACGCGCCCCATCAAGGAATTAAAAGGCTTCCAGAAAGTTCTTTTGCGCCCCGGCGAAACAAAGATTGTCGCATTGGACATCACCCCGGAACACCTCGCGTTCTACGACGTGAACATGAACTACGTCGTGGAACCTGGCGAGTTTGCCATCCTGCTCGGCAATTCCTCTCGCGACGCCGATTTACAGAAAGTGATTCTACAGGTCAAGAACTGAGCGCTTAAGAGACGAGGTTTCACATGACGGAAGTTACTGCAAAACTCTCTGTAAAAGAAAAGGTTGGGTACAGCCTCGGCGACATGGCCGCAAACTTTATCTTCCAGGCCATGCTGGCCCTGCAATTGGACTTTTATACTCACACCTTCGGCCTGACCGCGGCCCAGGCAGGGACCCTCTTCCTCGTCGTGGGGCTGGGCGTCGCGTGTTTCAATCCCGTGATGGGCATGATCGCGGATCGAACCACTACAAGGTGGGGCAAATTCCGGCCGTGGTTGCTCTGGACATCCGTGCCATTTTGCGTCATCAGTGTCCTGACTTTCACCACACCTCACTTCAGCCTGGGCGCCAAGATTATCTATGCCTGGACCACTTACATTCTTCTGCGCGTGATCTACACAGTCAACAACGTGCCCTACGCTTCGCTGACGGCGGTCATGACCGGGGATCCCGACGAGCGCACCAGCATCTCTTCGTATCGCCAGATCGCCGCCAACAGCGCTGGTTTCATCGTCGCGAGCCTCGCCATCCCCATGGTTAAATTCTTCGGCAGAGGCAATGACGCGCTCGGCTATCAGTTCACCATCGGCCTGCTGTCGGTTCTAAGCATGTTTTTTTTCATCATTGCCTTTTTCACGACGAAAGAGCGCATCCAGCCCAATCCGCAGCAGAAAAGTTCGCTCGGCCAGGATCTCGCGGACCTGTTCGGCAACAGGCCTTGGGTCGCGCTGTTTCTGGTCACCTTGTTCTATTTCACGGCGATTCTGGTACGCGGCAATGTCATGCTGCCCTATTTCAGATTTGTCGCAGGCAATGTTAACCTCTTCGCTTGGTTCAACGGTTTTGGCCTCGCTTCGTTACTCCTGGGCGTCGCTTGCTCCACATTCGTGTCTGTCCGGTTGGGTAAGCGTCAGCTCTTCATCGCGAGCATGATCCTGACGGGCGTCTTCAACGCCGCACTTTATGTGATCCCGCCGCACGCCACTTACGTCATCATCGCCGCAGAAGTGCTTCGCCAGTTCTCGTTCGGACTGTCGGGCCCGATCCTCTGGGCGATGATGGGCGACGTTGCTGATTACGGTGAATGGAAGACTGGACGACGCGCCAGCGGCACAGTCACCGCAGCCGTGGTGTTCGCACTGTGGGCGGGTTTGGCCCTCGGCGGAGCTATCGCTGGATGGCTGCTGTCGGCCTATGGCTTGGTGTCTGAGGCTGCCACGCAGACTGCACGGACGCAGACAGGTATTCTCTTGACGGCGAGTCTTTACGCGAGCCTCTGCTTCTTCGCCGCCGCAGCGTGCCTATTCTTCTATCCCCTGTCGCGCGAGAAGAACCAATCGATTGCCAACGATTTGATCGAGCGGCGGAAAGGGTATGCATCATGAACGTGAAAACGATGGCTTGCCACTTCACAAAGCAGCTATTCCGCACGGCATTCGCAGGATCCTTCTGCCTGGGCATGCTTCTAATCACCGGTGTAACCAGCCACGCGCAGACGCACTCTCTTAAGGACGTCTTCAAGGGCTCATTTCTCGTCGGTGCCGCGCTCAACCCAGCCCAATTCACCGAGACAAACGCTCGCGACGCTGCGCTCATCAAAGCGCAGTTCAACTCCATCACTCCGGAGAACCTTTTGAAGTGGGGGCTAGTCCACCCTCAGCCAGGCAACTACAGTTTTGAGCTGTCCGATCGCTACGTTGCGTTCGGCGAAACGAACCACATGTTCATCGTCGGCCATAACCTCGTGTGGCACAACCAGACGCCCGCATGGGTTTTTCAAGACGACAAAGGCAATCCCGTGGACCGGGAAACCCTGCTCAAGCGCCTGCGCGAGCATATTTACGCTGTAGTGGGCCGGTATAAAAGCCGCATCAACGGCTGGGACGTAGTCAACGAAGCCCTCGCAGAAGACGGCACGTTGCGCCAAACGCCCTGGCAGAAGATTGTCGGGGAAGACTATCTCGCCAAAGCCTTCCAATTTGCGCACGAAGCCGATCCCCAGGCCGAGCTCTATTACAACGATTACAACCTGGAGAACGAAGCCAAGCGCCAGGGCGCTCTGGAACTACTTCGGAAACTTCAGGCCCAGGGTGTTCCGATCGCGGGCGTGGGAATTCAAGGGCATTACCACATGGACTCGCCCAACAACGAGCAGGTGGATGCTGCCATCTCCGCCTTCAGTAAACTCGACCTTAAGGTCATGATTACGGAACTCGACGTGGACGTGCTGCCCCTCGCTTTGCAATACATGGGCGCGGACGTCACAGTTTCCGCTGAACTCCAGCCCAAGTTGAATCCTTACCCCGCGGGCTTGCCGGACGCGGTGCAGCAGGCGCTGGCACAGCGGTACGCCGGCCTGTTCGGCGTGTTCCGCAAGCACCGAGGCGAACTCGTGCGAGTTACGTTCTGGGGCGTGACCGATGGAGGTTCCTGGCTGAACAATTGGCCCGTCAAGGGCAGGACCAACTACCCGCTGCTGTTCGACCGCAGTGGCAAGCCGAAGCCGGCCTTCGATGCAGTAATGCGAGTTTCTGCTGGCCAATCCGAGAACTAACATCACGGGTGAGGTTGTTTCCTGGGCCACATCGTCAGTTGTTCGAGATGATCGATATTCCTGGCCAGTTGCAACGGACAGAATCGGGTGCGGACGTTCAGAGAGCCTTTACAATAACGTTTACGTACACGCAAAGGCTCGCCCATCTGCAGGCACATGGCTCTTCTTACCATGCACCGCTGGGCTCAACTGGCATAAAATGGTCGTGGGTGAGGTTATGGCAAAGCAGCGACGCGGCATTCATCTAATTGCGGAGATTGCACAGGTTTCCATCGGCACGGTTGACCGTGCTTTGCATGGACGCGGCGGCATCAAGGAAGCTACGCGGCAACGCATATTGGAAATAGCCCGGCAGATCGGGTACACACCAAATCTGGCGGCGCGGGCGCTTTCGGTTGCCAAGGCGACTGCCCGGATAGGCGTATGCATGCCACGCGAAATCCACTTCTTCTATGATCAGTTGTGGAGCGGCGTATTGGAAGAGGCGGAGCGGGTTTCGCAATTTGGGGTTGAATTCCTAAATCGCCCGGTACAGAGCCTTGGCGTAGGGGACAGCGAAGCATTCAAGGAGTTGATGGCCAATGATGTCGACGGGATCATCCTGACAGCTGGAAATCCAAAAAATCTGAAGCCATTGATCGATGAAGCCGAAGCAAAAGGCATCCATGTAGTTTGTGTGTCCACCGATGCTCCTGAGAGCCACCGGTCCAGCGTGGTCTACGTCGAGCCATATCTGAACGGGTGCCTGGCAGGCGAATTGATGGGCAAGTTTGTTCACCCTGGATCGAAAGTGGCCGTGGTGGCAGGAATGCTAATGGCGGAAGACCACCGGCGCAAAGCTGAGGGTTTTACGGATACGTTCCCTAAGCACTGTCCTGGCGGCAAGATTGCGGGCGTGATCGAGGGTCACGAAGACGAAGACGAGAGCTTCCAAAAGACTTTCGACCTGCTGCGGCGCATTCCAACGCTGGCGGGAATATACGTCAACACCGTGAACTGTCTGCCCGTCTGCCGGGCACTTGGGGCGCGGGGCCTTGGGGGAAAAGTAAAGCTGATCACAACCGACCTGTTTACAGAAATGTCTCCTTACTTCAAAAAAGGCACGATCGCAGCCTCGATTTACCAGCAGCCGCATCGGCAAGGACAGATTGCCGTTCGAGTGCTGGCGGATAATTTGGTCTCGAAGACCAGTTTCCCACCCGCCGTGCGCCTCAGTCCGGGCGTTGTGATGTCATCTAATCTCCATCTCTTCAGAGAGATACGGCTCACTGAAGGAAAGCGCACGGACGGGCTGGCTATGGCTTCAGCGCTTCCGACAACTCCGGCGAAACAAGGGGATTAAGCCTCTTCTGAAAGGTTACCCCTCCCCCCCACTTCTATTGTACCCGGCGCTACACACTCAACCATTTGTCCTTCTAGTTCGGAGCCATGGCTGACAGGCCGTTCTCCCAACCGTGCCGATGGAAACTTATGCAATTTCCACAATTGGATGGATGCTGCATTTCTTCTCAGCCATGTTTTTGCCCGCACCCGCTTTGTGCCAATCGGCTCAAGCGGAGCAGGAAAAGAGGGGCCAAGATCCCCTTGGAATGTAAACGTTTACGTGTACGTAAACGATATTGTAGAGGTTCTTTGAACTCTGGCACGCGGTCCAGTCTGCTGCAATTGGCCCAAAAACCGATCCTCTGGAACAAACCATACACCTCAAAAAACTTGTTATGTTTGCATCCATTTTCGAGCCAACACTAAACCGGGACAACGTTCTCAGACTAGTCGCCAGGCACTCTATTCAAAGTACCGATTGAAGCCACAAAAAAATGCTTGACAAGCTGGGAACATAGTGAATAAGCTCCGTGTACGTTAACGGCGATTCCCAATCGTCGAGGGGTTGAGTCGCAAACATCCGGTGCTTGGAGGCATAAATGTTTCTTTCCTCTCGGAGTGAATTCACAATTAGTACGAGCTGTCCAAGAAATTGGCTGGTTCGGGTAGTTATTTTCGGCATTTTGCTTTTGGGGTTGCCCATGATTGCGGCGGCCCAGGAAGCAACCATTCTTGGTACCGTTACCGATCCATCTGGCGGTGCCATTCCCAACGTTTCAATCATCATCACTAACACGGATACAAATCTTGTCAGTAACTTCCAGACCAACGACGTCGGCCAGTACGTTGCTCCTAATCTCCACGTTGGTCACTACGAAGTCCGCGCGGAAAGCGCGAACTTTAAGAAGATGGTGGAGAAAGGCATTGTGTTGCAAGTCGGTGACCGCAGACGCGTGGACTTTCAAATGCAAGTGGGCACGGTGACTTCTGTAATCACCGTCGAAGGTGAGACGGCTCCAGTCGCTGTGCAGACAGATTCCAACGATATCAGCACGGTCATCACTGGCACACAAATTACCCAGCTCGAGACCAACGGCCGAAGTTTGTACGAATTGGCCAACTTGGTTCCGGGGGCCAGCAGCGATCAGGTTGATTTTCAAACACCAACTCCCATGGGCGGAGACCAGACCATTAGCTTCAACGGTCAGCGCATCTCGCACGCTCTTTACACCATTGACGGCGGCGAAGCGGCGGACCGCGGCGGTTCTGGCGCCATCGTGATGCCCTCGATCGACGCCCTTGGTGAATTTCGCGTCATGACGTCGAATTACTCGTCTGAGTATGGGCTTGTATCTGGTGCCACAATTAGCACTGTGGTGAAGTCCGGTACCGATAAGCTCCATGGTTCAGCCTGGTGGTTTGGGCGTAATAATGCCTTTGATGCCCGCAACTTCTTCAATCCTCCGCCAGAAACGGTAACGGAGTTGCGCTTTAACCTTTGGGGCTTCAACGTAGGCGGACCCATAAAATTCAAGCGCTCCTCTACCCCAAAGACCTTCTTCTTTTACAACATGGAATGGCGGCGCTTGGTCTCGGGTGGCGCGATTCACCAGGCCGTCCCGTTCCCAAGCTCATATCCAACTTCCTCTGGAGCAGACATGAACGCTGCAGTCAACTTTGATAACGGCGCGTTGTTGACCAACGGCTTCAGTCAACTCCAAGCTCCCTTCCAATGTCAGGTGTCCAACGCTGTCATTGCGGAGTTTGCAGCTGCGGGTCAAGCTCTGAGCCCCTGCACCGGCAATACACCCGGCACACCCGTGCCGTTTGTGTACAATGGTCAAACCAATGTGATCAACCCGGCGTTGATAAATCCCAACGCCGCGGCCTTGGTCAAGGCCGGAATTTATCCCGCGGTAACCTCGGGCGACCAGTTCATCGGCGGTGCCAATGCTCCCACCGATGTCCGGGAAGAAATTGTGCGGATCGATCATACGTTCAACAGCCACTGGTCGATTTTCGGACACTTTATCGATGAATCAGAGGTCTTGCAGACCGATGTGCCGGCACGCTGGGCTTGGGTCAACCTGCCGACTTCCAGCGACACGTTTGCAAATCCTTCCTACCAAGCCGTGGTGCACTTGGCCGAAACAATCAGTCCCACGCTTGTGAATGAAATTGCCTTCAACTATGGCGGGAACCGCATCAATATCTCGCCATTGGGTATTTATGATGCTTCCTCAGCCGGTTTTCAACAGAATCGGCTTTTTAGCGGCCCAAACACGATTATCCCTTCCATTTATCTCGCCGGACAAACGGGAGCGGTCTTCAACCAGAACTGGAGTCCTTGGGACAATACCGCCAATAGCTACCAGATCCGCGATGATCTTTCTTGGAGCAAAGGAGCGCATCAGATCAAGTTTGGCGGCGGTTGGCTGAACTTCCGCAAAGCGCAGCCCTTGCAGGACAGCCCTCAGGGCGGTTTCCAATTCAATGGCTCTTTTACCGGTTATGACTTTGCCGACTACCTGCTCGGCCTTTCCAGCACTTACTCCGAATCGCCTCTCAAGGACACGCGCCACTGGAACAGTGTTTCCTGGGAGTCCTATGTCCAGGACGATTGGCGCGCCACTCGACGTTTGACCTTGAATCTTGGCTTGCGCTGGGACGGCATTCCGCACACGGCGGAAGTCAACGGCCAGATGTCCAACTTCTACCCGAATTTGTGGGACGCATCCGGAGCGGCCACAGCGTTTGGCGTTGTTAACGGTGTTCCCACCATCGGCGGCACTGGTTTCGCACTCTCCAACGGTACCGAGATCTGTTCCGGTGTTGGTATTCCAACCCCAGTCTGTACCGGTGCCAATCCATACTTAGCTACCGGTCCTAACGCCGCACTGAACGGCTTGTTGTCCTACGACAATGGCCTCGGCGTTCCAGGGAAGACCGCTGGAGTCACCAATGGGCTGGTCGGCAACCACTGGGATACGTTCGGTCCACGTATCGGCTTTGCCTACGATGTAACGGGCAAAGGCAAAACCATTGTGCGTGCCGGATTCGGCATGTTCTACGAGCGCATCCAGGGCAACGATATGTATCAGGCTGGAGGCAACAATTTGTTTGGCGGCACTCCTTCCATCAGTAACGTTTCGCTTTCCGATCCGCACATTGGCGTCGACGGAACCAACTCAATCATTAGCACCTCCACTCTCCCGGTTACGGTGAACTCCATAACCATGCTGAATGGCAAAGCCTACAAAATCCCGACCAGCTACCAGTACAGCATGGGTATTGAGCAACAGCTCGCTAACAAGACCGTGCTGTCGGTCGCCTATGTGGGCAACCAGGGTCGCCATGAGAGTGAAGCCACGGAAATCGACATGCCGGCGCAAAGCCTCTTGCCAAGCTTCTTCACCTCTACGGGTGGGAACACAGGCACGGAGAATCTCTACCGGCCGTACCTGGGCTACTCCAGCATTAAAGTGGACCAGGATGACGCCAACTCGAGTTACAACTCGTTGCAGGTGTCCCTGCGGTCGCAAATCCGTGATCTCACTTTGCAGGCAGCCTACACCTACTCACATGCTCAAGATCCCGCACTTAACACTCAGGACGGCGGCGACCTGGATTATGTGAGCAACCCCTATGTCGGATGGAAATACGACGTGGGACCATCGCAGTACAATCGCCAAAACATCGCCTTTGTCAACTTCATTTATGACATTCCTTTCTTGAGGAAGAGCGAAAATCGCATTTTGAGGGATGTTGTCGGTGGATGGCAGGTTTCTGGCGTTGTCACCATGGAATCCGGCATACCGCTGAACCTGACCGTCAACGGCACCAGCATATGCGGCGCGATATCAGGTAACTGCTTCGTTCGGCCAAACCTCATTGGACCAATAAGTTATCCCAAGACAGCGACAACTTTAACGAGTGGTTTGGGAACCATGCAATGGTTCAACCCCTCGTCATTTGCAGCCAATGACCTACCTGGACTGCCGGTGGCGACTTACGGCAACCTCAAACAAGATGGAGTCTGGGGCCCCGGTCGCGACAACTGGAACATCGCCGTATTCAAGACATTCGCATTCGGCGAGCGGCTCCATCTTGAACTGCGCGCTGAAAGCTACAACACCTTCAATCACCCGCAAATGAATGCGGTCGACAATACCGTCGGGGATCCGAATTTCGGCAAAGTCACCTCAGCCTACGATCCCCGTATCTTCCAGTTTGGTGCAAAGCTGGTTTTCTAGGCGGCCAACCCCCATACCCCGGGAACCGGCTGCATCCTCCCCGCTGACGTCGAAGCAGGCGTCAGCGGGGTTTACTCTTCCAGGAGTTGTTGAAGCCAGATGATCGTCGCCCGTCTACGCACGCAGGGACTTGCTCACGATACCCAGTTCTCTTATCTTCTCGGTCATGTGCAATATCACCTATCGTGGCCGCGCATTGGAGACAGCGGCGGGACGCGCGCGGAGCGCAGCGCAAGAGCGACGCTCAGCGTTGAAGACTGCGGTCCCCGGAACTGCTCGCGGATATCCTAAGCCTTCCTAAGACATCACGGTAAAGCCCAATTAGCAGATTTCCCATTATTGATGGGAAGACCTAGGTTCGGCGCTTTGCGTTCACTTTCTCTGTTGACAATAAAGAGGCTTAAGATTTACCAGTATCGATGGAAATTTTTTAGGCTAGCTGGGCTCCAATCCCACCCTCTCCGCCACTCTTCTCAAAGGACGCTGGGAAAACTGTGCCCGTTCGACCAGCCGAGTTCTCATCCATAATGTACTCGTCACGCCGTGGGGTCACCAGCGCTGCTGTCAGTAACTGCTAAAGGACGCCGGAAAATGGCTTCCTAATCCGAAACGACGGTTCCCTAGACCGTTGTACATAGCGCACCTGCTCGGCAGGTACGCTGACCCGATCTTGTTTCGAGATGAATGACGCAGACGCCCTGCCGATCCCTCATGCCGTTCGCGAGAGACCCTGTGTTACATACTCTAGGCACTTATTTACATCTGCCGAGGATTTGGTACACTGTTCCCGAGGGCATCATGCAAAACTCAAAAGCTGAAAAGCTCCGCACGCTGGCGTCGAAGCGCCAGATCGTAAGGGCCAAAGATGCGAGGGAACTCGGTATTCCCCGAACGTATCTCCCGCGGCTGGCTCGCCGGGGGGACCTGGAAAAGGTCGGCCGTGGTCTCTATTCCTCTCGGGATTTCTCCGGAACCGAGAACACCTCCCTCATCGAGGCGGCTTACCAAATCCCCAAGGGAATCGTTTGCCTGCTCTCCGCGCTCCGGTTTCACAATTTCACCACCCAGTCTCCCCACGAGGTCTGGATGGCGATCGGTCACAAAGCCTGGGCTCCCAAAGTTTCCTCTCCCCCCGTTCGCATCGTGCGCATGTCCGGGCCTGCCCTTCACTTTGGGATGAAAGAATATTCTATTTCCGGCGCAACTCTTCGAGTATTTTCCCCGGCAAAGACGGTGGCCGACTGCTTCAAGTTTCGCAGCAAGGTTGGCCTCGATGTCGCCATCGAAGCCCTCAAGGAATGTCGCCAGCAGAAGAAAGCCTCGATTGACGAACTCGCTGCAGCCGCCAAAGTCTGCCGCGTCGCCAATGTCATGCGCCCGTATCAAAACATGTGCGGGAAAGCTTACTGAAGGAAAGGTGGAACGAAGCGCCTGCTGAGGTCGAGGCGCTGCTCCATAAGGAAAGATACCGCAAGCTCCACCAACTGTTGACCACCGGGCGAGTCGAGATTCGGGTTGTTCCCAAGGACCGTGTTTTCATCCATGGCAAGGCTGGCGTCATTGAGTTGGAGAACGGCTCCAAAACTTGCTTTCTGGGCTCTATCAACGAAACCAAGAGCGCATTTGCGCAAAACTACGAAATCCTTTGGGAGGACACTTCTGCTGAGGGGGTGCAATGGGTAGGCTTTGTATCCCCAGAGGCCGACGCCGAGCACGAGTAGAACTGCAACTATAGAGAGCCGCTTTATCATTTCTCTCCTGATTGTGGAGTTCTCAATTCCGCATGAGCTTCCAGATACTGAACTATTTTGCGAGCGTCCTCCCGTTCGGCTTCAGTCATACCGATGTTGCGCCCCACAACCTTATGCGGAATATCCTCGCCTTGGAGCAAGCTGGTGAAAGACTCAATATGGCTATCACCACAAACAAAAATTGCGTCTTGTTCGCGGCAGCCCACCAGTCCTCGTAGCCAGAACTGTTCTCGCTTACGAAAGTGCTGGGCCATTTCAATAGCGTAGGCTTTGAGGCGGCACTCTTCGGAGGGAAGGTTCTGGCCGAGCAGGATTTTGTGCCGTGACAGGATGTCCTGACCCCTTTGATAACCCATAGACCGTCGCTCTGCACTGTTTGGATCGCAAAACCTGTGTTCTATTCCCTCGGAGGCTGAGATTGCTTTGGGGATCGAAATTGTTTCTTGGTTGGCAAGATTCTCTTCGCTCTGTTCTTCAGCAATGAATACGGGATGAACGTCTTGAATGATTTGCTTGAGAAAACCAGAGAACGCCGTCTGTGCTTCCGTTTCTTGAACTCCCTCCTTGCGCGCTTGAGCGAAGTGGGATACTCCGAGGATGTGTAACATTCATTTACCCTTCAGAATCAAAGTGCCGCCGTTCGGAAATCTACTCGCATAGCCGCTACCAGAAGGCTACTATACCCACGAAGTGCAATTACGTCCGATTCGCAGCGGTTACCAAGTGTAGCGTGCTAGAAATGTTCGGTCACCGAATCCGAGATTTGATTTCCACGACGACATCTTTTCCAGCCAACCCGAGCAGTCCGATTCCTGCAATGGGTAGCACAACGCGCCAGACTATGCCCCAGTCGGGATTCGCAAACGGGGCTACCAAGAAAATGAGCCCGATAAACAACTTCGCATAGACTGGAGGGCCATAGAGTTTCTCGTGGACTTCCCCTACCACCTGATTAACCGTCTTATATGCCGGGCCATTTTTGTCCTTTATCTTTCGCCGCTTGAACAACTCCCAGCCGATGCCAATCAAGAAAATGGCCACGAAAATGGCAGAAAGGGGGAGGGAGCCGAACCAATTAAGAAAATCTGAAACAGTGGACATCGACCACCTCCAGTGTGGTTGGCATCGACGTTAATTTCATGGCCGACAAAAGGACTTTATTTGCGTCCATCCTACTCTTGACATGGATGAAGCAATTGCCGCAATGGAACTGTGCTACTTGAATTACCCCCTTTCCTATCGTTGCGGGCACACCTGTACTCACGGGCTATTCAGGGTCGCGGGGAAAGGGCCTAGCCTGCTAGATAAGAAACCGACGGCCATCAAGGAACTTATTTGAGGAGATAGCAGTGAAACAACTCAACATGGCGAAACCAGAGTCATCTGCCACTTCGGACAAACTGGCAACAAAATTGGGCGTTGTTGCAGTAGTAGGAAGCTTGGTAGCCATCGCCATTATTCTGTTCATGATTGATAGCGCGGCCTTTGCGAATCCGAACTCGCGGCCCTCGAATATAGCAGACAACGGAGCATCGGCAGTGGGTTCTGTGCGCACGCTCAACACCGCTGCGGTAACGTATTTTTACACGTATCCCACCCTTGGCTACCCGGCGAGCATAGCAGCCCTCGGTCCCGCAGCAAACGGTGGCAAGCCCTCCTCGACTGCGGCTGACTTTATTGAGCCTGTGCTCGCTCGCGGTACAAAGGACGGCTATAAATTCATTTACACTCCAAATACGACTACGTCGCCCATCAAATCGTACACAATTGTCGCCGTCCCCGTTTCAACCTCGACTGGTAAGCGGAAGTTCTTCACTGATGAGAGTGGTCTGATACGCGAAACCACCGATGGGTCAACCCCGACCGTCGCCAGCCCTCCTCTTCGATAGCCCGGCACGCGGAAGTTACCGTCTGGAACCGGACAGAACAATCACGGCGAAGCGTTCCAGACGTGCATGAAACGATTTGAAACAAAGTAACAGCGTTTGCACCGCGCTCAAGAAGATCTCCACGCTCTTTTAGTTCCCTTCCGCTTAGCCCTCCAGCGGTGATCCGCTTTCAGCATTAACTGATAGAGATAGTACTATCGCCTGCCTCGGGCCTCGCAAGCATATTTGTGAGGTAAGCGCGGAGGTTGTAATGAAACGCGAAGTCGGGCGGTTTGCACTGAAACTTTTATATCTAACTTTTATCGTTGCATTAGTCGCGCAGATTTCTCCTGCACAAAAGCCGAAGTTCGATCCGAATGCGCCCATTGAACTGATGACAGAAGGCGGACAGCCTGTACCACGTGCAAACTCACGAGGCCCCCAGTCGGCACCACCTCGAAAAGACATACCAGCGATAGCCAAAGCTGCGAATGGCTCAATCGTATCCATCGTCATGTCGGACAAGGACGGCAAGCCCGTAGCCCAAGGCAGCGGGTTCCTCGTGAGCAAAGACGGCCTGATCATGACCAACTATCACGTCATTGCAGAGGGCAACTCCGCGATCGTCAAATTCCCTGATGGTGCCTTCTATGTCGTCGATGGAGTGTTGGTTGCCGATAAGGCCCGCGATATTGCCGTGATCAAGGCGCACGGCCAGAACTTCCGGACACTCTCACTCGGCGATTCAAACCGAGTCCAAGTAGGCGAAGAAGTCGTTGCCATCGGCAATCCGCTCTCCCTCGAATCTACGGTCTCAAATGGCATTGTCAGTGGAATGCGAAACGTTAAGGAGGAAGGTGGGACATTCCTCCAAATCACTGCGCCCATTTCCCCCGGTAGCAGCGGCGGCCCGTTGTTCAACATTGCAGGAGAAGTAATTGGAATCACGACGATGTATCTGAGTGGTGGCGAAAATCTGAATTTTGCGATCCCGATCAACGACGCAAAGCAATTCCTTCGGTCTGATTCCAGTAAACTGCAAACTTTCCCAAACGAAACCCGGGCTGAGCCGCAGCAAGAGCAGAGGCACAATGAAGAGTCCAGTGCAGAAACCCTTCCGACGCTCGACCAAAAAACTGCCTGTGACGCGTTGGCTGAACGAGCATACAACAAATATGTAGCAACAACGCCGGTTTATCATGACAGACAGTCCTATGTTAGAGCCACGTATTCAAGTCACCTTGACGTTAAATCATCGACTTGTTTTTTAATTGTTTCTCAAACGTTGCGCTTGGATTTTAAGTTCGCTAACGGAACGCCAGACGTGAAGTTTCTTCAATCGATATTGGTTTCGGATGCAATCGAAGGCACACAATACGGTCAATTTACTCAAGTTTTTAAGCCCGGAGAGGAGTTTAAAAAGGAAGAATTACCTAGCGGTGGTTTTGTTTTGCCGCTAGATGGTGACTACGGTAAGGCAATATCATTCATAACTCGTGATAACAAAACTGGTACAGCTTGGTTTAGAGTTGCGCTTCTCAAGCTGTTGGGCATTCATTTAAAGGTAGAGTAAGAAAGCCGCCCGCACACCCGAACCATCCACATTCGCCGGTTAGATCATGAAATACAAGTTTGTGGCTCCTAGAGTTAGCTTTTGACCATCAACGTGTCTCCTGCTGCCAAGACACTCATGTGAGCGCGCTCCCAAGGCTTCGATTCTGCTTGCTCTTCTGCTTCGACCGCTAAAAGTTGCCCGCGTCCCGGCGTGTAATCTCTCACGCCTTCGGTCTCCACTAGCACGCCTCGCGCCACAAAAAAGCTGTGTCACTCAGCCTGCCACCCGTTCCGACCTGGACGCGCCAATCTCTTCGCTCCTGTCTCCTGTTTCGCGTCCTTGCTCCCTCGCTGTGGGGTGAAGGGAGCAAGAACTCCCCGAAACAGGAGGACAACCATGAAAGTCGAGCAAGCAAAACAAATCGCCAGCAAAGCCGTCGAACAGCTCAGCGAGGCTCTGGAAAGGGGCCACAGTGAGACGTTGAGAAATTATCTTGCAGCGATGGCGAAGTTCCATCGCTATTCGTTGCATAACCTGATTCTCATCGTATCGCAAAGGCCGGACGCGACTCGCGTAGCTGGCTTCCATACTTGGAAGCAGCTTGGCAGAAACGTCAAGAAAGGCGCGAAGGGAATCATGATCCTTGCGCCCGTTGTGCTTCGCAAAAACAGGGAAGAAAACACTTCCGAAGAAGATCAGTGCAAAGCCGCTGTGTACTTTCGTGCGGTTTATGTCTTCGATCAGATGGACACTGAAGGCAAGCCGCTCTCTGAGCTTGGCTCTGCGCAGGGCGACCCGGCGGAATACACGGACAAGCTAAAGCAATTCATCGCAGAGCGCGGTATTCAACTCGAATACTCCGACGCCATCTATCCAGCGCAGGGGCAGTGTTCGGCTGGAAAGATCGTGCTTCTGCCCGGCCAGTCCGCCGCGGAGGAGTACGCCACGTTGGCCCATGAAGCAGCCCACAGCCTCTTACACATGCAGGAGCGCCGCGCCGACACCACGAAGCGCGTCCGCGAGACTGAGGCAGAAGCCGTTGCATTCGTCGTCTGCGAAGCTATCGGCCTCAAAGCTGACAATTCGGTGGATTACATTCACCTCTATTCTGGCGACAAGGAGACTTTGGCAGAATCATTGGAGCATGTGCAGCGCGCCAGCGCCGAGATTCTTACCGCGATCACGCCAACCGATTAAATATTTTTGCTGGAGGCCCGCCAGGACGGGCCTCCAGCTTACATCTGTATACGTTACCGACTATCGCGGTGACGAAAAACACGCCAACTACTCTCGCCATACTGTTGAAAAAGCGCAGCGGCAACTAAAGGGTGTATCGAGTCTTCAACATTCGAGAGGAACCCTCTCAAGTTTTGCGGACGAAGCAGATCGCCAGCAGTGAAACCGAAGCAGGAATTACATTGAGTTCTATGACGTTTTATTGCCAGTTCTGACAGCCACAATATGAGCCTGGATTTTGATAAACTGTCGCTGCTAAGGGCAATCGAGTCATCGGGCGAAAGGAACTCGATGGGTAAGCGTCCGAAGTTGACCGTCTTGACGGGCGGATTACGTTAACGAAGCAGTTTCTGTGGCGGGGGCGAGGTACCAAGGCAGGAGTTCTTCGATGCGGTTGATGGGGTGGTCGGCGATACGCGAGAGCACGTCGCGCAGGTACGCTTCGGGATCGATGCCGTTGAGTTTGGCGGTGCCGATCAGGCTGTAGATCGCTGCGGCGCGTTCGCCACCGGCATCGGAGCCTGCGAACAAGTAGTTTTTGCGGCCCAGGGCGACCACGCGCAATGCTCGTTCCGCGGCATTGTTGTCGATCTCGATGCGGCCGTCGTCCACGTAGCGCAAGAGCGCTTCCCAGCGTCCCAGCGCGTAACGGACTGCCAGCGCGGTGTCCGATTTTCTGGATAGTTTACATAAGGTCTCTTCCAGCCACTGCTTCAACGATTCCAACAGCGGGCGCGCCTGTTGGTTGCGAACCTCGCGTCGCTGTTCTGGCGAGCGCCCGCGAATTTCTTTTTCGATGGCGTACAACGCGCCGATGCGCTCCAGCGCTTCCGCTGCCACTGGCGATTTGTGCGCCGCCACCAGATCGTAGAATTTTCTGCGCACGTGCGCCCAGCAAGCGGCTTCCTGAATGCGCCCCGCTTCGTAAATCTGATCGTAGCCCGCGTAGCCATCTGCCTGCAGCGTTCCGGTGAAGTTGCTCAAGTGTGCTTGCGGGTGCTCGCCTTTGCGATCCGGCGTGTAGGCGAACCACACCGCCGCGGGCGTTGCGTCTCCCGCAGGACGGTCGTCGCGAGCGTAGGTCCACAGCCGCCCGGTTTTGGTTTTGCCGTTGCCCGGCGCCAGCACCGGAACCGGCGTGTCGTCGGCGTGCAGCTTCGTTGCGCTCATCACGTGGCGTCGCAGCGCTTCCACCAGCGGTGCCAGCAACGCGCTCGTGCCGCCCACCCAGTCCGCGAGTGTCGAGCGTTCCAGCTCCACGCCTTCGCGCGCGTAAATTTCCGACTGGCGATACAGCGGCAAGTGATCAGAGTATTTCGAGACCAGCACATGCGCCAGCAGTCCGGGCCCAGCAATGCCGCGCTCGATGGGACGGCTCGGCGCTTCTGCCTGCACAATGCGTTCGCAGCATGCGCAGGCCAGCTTCGGACGCACCTGCTGGATCACTTTGAAATGCGCCGGCACATACTCCAGGATTTCCGAGATGTCTTCGCCGAGCGATTTCAACTCACCACCACAGTCCGGGCAGGCTTTCTGCTTCGGCGGATACTTTTTCACTTCGCGCGGCAGGTGCTCCGGCAGCGGCCGCCGTGTGGGTTTTGCTGCATTCGTAACGGACGCGACAGCAACAGGCAGTTGCAGAGGCGCGGTTTTCTCTGCTCGCGCTGTTTCCAACTCGTCGAGCCGCAACTCCAGCTGTTCGATCTGGCGGTCCAGCTTCTCCGATTTGCGCCCGAACTGCATGCGCCGCAGCTTGGCGATGAGCAGCTTCAAGTGCTCGATCTCGTTGTCGCGCGATTGCAGTTGCGCGTTCTTGGAGAGGAGTTCTTCCGTTTGGGAGAGAAGCTGTCCGTGCTGGATGAAGATTAGCGCCTTCAATGCTTCGTGATCGAGTGTGTCGAGATCAGGAAGTGTCGCGCGCAGTGTCATCGTGCGCGCAGTATGCCAGAAACTTTTTTATGCGCAAGCAAAAAACGTAGAGAAAGAAAAAACAACAAAGAAAAATGCGCAACAGATAACCACTGCCCTTCACACCGCCATCTGTGGCGTGTAACTGCGCACTGGCCGCCGCCAATCAATCCCTTCCAGCAGCATGGACAACTGCGCTGGCGTCAGCGAAACCGTACCGTTCGCCGCTTGCGGCCAGGTGAATTTTCCGCGCTCCAGCCTTTTCGCGAACAAGCACAGCCCATCACCGTCCCACCACAGCAGCTTGACCAGATCCCCGCGCTTCCCGCGAAACACAAATACCTGCCCGGAAAACGGATTTTCCGCCAGCGCCGTCTGCACCATCCCGCTCAGTCCCACAAACCCGCGCCGCATGTCCGTCACCCCCGCCACGATCCAGATGCGCGTCCCCGCCGCCAGCCCGATCATCCCAGCAACTGCTCCAGCACCACACGCAGCGCTTCTGCATCCACACGCCCCGTGATGCGCAGTTGTCCCTTGGGAAGTTCCACGTAAATCGCGCCCGCTGCTTCCTCGCTTCCCTGGGCAGCGTGCCGACGGTCCGAGCGATGCGCTTTGCTTGCTCGCGTTCCGGTCACATGCACCGGCAACAAGTTCGCCGTTTCTTGCGTCTCGCCCAACAACCCCTGGCGATACTGACGCCGCCATGCAAACACTTGGTTGGCATTCACTCCGTGCGCCCGCGCCACCTTGGCCACCGACGCATCTGGCGCTAACGTCTCCTCGACGATCCGCCGCTTCTCCGCTACCGACCGCCGTCTACGCGGCTCTCTCTTAACGACTATCCGTTCCGAAGTGTCCACGTTTCCTCAAGTGGACACTTCCCGATGTGCCCACATGAGCCATCATCCTCTGACTACCCACAATTCTCACAGACGGCCACAACCGGACGCTTACCTCGATGGCACGAAAGCGGTATCAGAAAGGACAGTTGTGGTTGGAGCAGGACGGTTGGCATGGCAGATGGCGTGAAGACGTAATCGTAAACGGTGTTCGACACCGCCCGCGGCGGCACGGGATAATAGGGACTCTCAAAGATTATCCTACAAAGCGTCTGGCGCAACGGGCTCTCGACGCACACATAGCGCACGTCAATAAGATCACTGTCGTGCCTGCAGCTTCTTGCCCGGTGATATGCTTGTGTTCTACAGCGCGCGTGTATTCATACTGGTCGGGATAGTTGATTTGAGCCACTGGTTGACGCTGCGATAGTTTTTCGTGAGCAAATTCAATCCGGAGACTCCGATACGGAAGCGGACCGTGAATGTATCTGAAGTATGAGTCTATTGGAGCGGTATAAATCAGTCGGCACCCGTCCACTGATTGCCGAACGGAATCGAAAGGGGTTCGCAGCACAACCTCAATGTTTTTGTGCGATAGCATGCGCTGGACCATGTGCGTGTATCCGAAAACTGGAATCCCTTGGTAGCGATCGCGGAAATGACGATTGTCCCGCGAAAGGCGGATGGGGACCCTCCCCATGACAGCAGCACCTAATTGCTCCGGAGTCATGCCCCATTGTTTAACCGTGTAGCCGTAGAAAATCCTGTCGTACACAAAGTCCGCAAACTTCCGAATTTCCGGGTCGGGAGCTTCTCGTAATCGCAGGATTGGTATCTCCTGCTCAGGGCCATAACGTTCCAACAACAGCATTTCGGTCCTCGCTGCCTTGTCTTGTAAAAACAAGGTGTCCAGGGCATTGAGGTTGAAAGGTATAGGAATAAGTTGTCCGTCAACTTGGGCTAGGACCCGGTGTTCGTAAGCGCGCCATTTCGTGAACTGAGAAAGGTAATTCCAGACTCTCTCATCGTTCGTGTGGAATGCGTGAGCACCGTATCGATGCACGAGAATTCCATTTTCGTCAAATTCGTCAAAGACATTTCCACCTACGTGGTAACGGGCTTCGATAACCAAAACTCGTTGATCCAGCACCTTAGCAATCCGTTCAGCAAGGGTGCACCCAACAAGCCCTGCTCCCACGATGACCCATTGGTTCCGCATTCTTCCGGGCCCTCACTTACCTGGAGTCATGTTCTCTTGAGTCAACGCGGCTGCTACTACACGCAGAAAACGGCTACTGAAATTCGGGAACCGATTGTAGGCTTTGGCTTGTTGGATCTGGTTCAAGATCTCCCCGAGAACAGTCCCAGACAATCCTTTTCTCGAAGGCGTAGGTGTGGAGGTGAGAGGGCTGCGACCATCTGTGAAGGCTCGCTTATTCCAGCGCCAGTCTCCATAGCAATAGTGAATGATATTGCGATCCAGCTTGCGCAGTGGGTCGTTGTTCTGGACCATGAAGTGAGTTATTCTCGCCGTTAAGCCCTCGCTGGCTAGGGCCAGGCCGAACGCATACATAATGTCGATCCATTGCAACTCATCGAAGGAATCCAAGACCTCTATCCACCGCTGGGCAATGCGGGGAAGTTCGCGAGCAGGGATAAGATAGGGCACACCAAAGGCACTCGTCTCGTTCAACTGTTGAACATTATGCTCTAGACCAAACTTTCGGGCCGCGGCACAGATCCGTCTTTCACGATAGTCAAGATATGTGTAGTGCTCAGCGGATAGTTCACTTGAGTATTGGGGCCGCTTCACAAAGAGCATGTCGGGCTCACAGAACAAAACGTAGCCTTCCTTGAATTCCGGTAGGCACGCTATGGTCAGCATGCTGCCAAGCTCATTGCGGGGAGCGTACTCGCGCCTTGGATGATTCCGAAACTGGGGAGCCTCGACCACAGGGCAGCCCCAGCTCCTAACGATTTCAAATTCCGGAAGCAGAGTTGCCGCAGAGCGATGAACAACCACAGTAGGATACAGGCCCAATCTGGTGATTGCAGAGAAGCAAAACAGTTGGGTCTGCCACGCCACATACGAGCTATTCTCGGCGGAAACAGCAATCTTGAAATCCGGGATCATTACCGTTCTCCCTTGACTCTCGTCTGGCTGACGAACATCGGTGCCGCCTTCTTTGCTCGTAATGGGTGTTAGTGCGTACCATAACGAGAGCATAATTGTCAAACCAATATAAAGAGCGTATGCTGACACGTGGCAATTTCTCTATTGGGCGGTCAGATTTGTGTTATGCAAGTGTCCGCCCCTCAATTTAGCAGTTACTGCAACTAGTTCATCTGGAAAGGAAATCAAACGCCGTGTTTTTAAGCAATCTCCTCCGCCGTCGCAGTTCCGCCCCGGACCGACCGACACAGACTCAAGTGCGGAGCAGTGCTGCAGTAAACTTCAATTCTGGTCTGCCGGGCGAAGAGCAGCTTCCCCTTGTGGCGTACAGAGTAAAGCGGGGAGGACCTGCGATTGAAATTGCATCAGCCAATCGCAGATGGATGAACGAAACGACGATAGGTTTTGCGAATCGCTGTCTCCCACTTCGAATCGCGAACCAGGCCGGGTGGTTTATCGTAAGTCATGAAGAGATAGAAGTACTGTGGGACGGGAGTCCGGGAGTCAACGGCTTAACGTTGACTAAGGGAACGATGGATGATGAATTCGTTTCGAGTAACTTCGGACATGGAATCCTGACCTGGAGAATTCCTTATCTCTTCAGGACTCCCATCGGCTATAACTTGTACGTTCGTGGACCCGCGAATTGGTGCAAAGACGGCGCTACACCCTTGGACGGAATCGTCGAAACGGATTGGGCGGTCTCAACTTTCACGATGAACTGGAAAATTACCCGCCCTGGCGTTCCAATTCGATTCGAAAAAAGCGAACCCATCTGCATGATTTTTCCGATCGCTCGGGGCGAGATTGAGAGGTTCGCCCCCGAAATACGCTTGCTTGAGGACGAACCGAAGCTTGAGACACTATACTGCGAATGGAAACGCAGCCGCGATGAATTTAACTTACGATTTAAGCAACAAAGAGACCTATCGTGGCGGTCTGATTCCGGCCGCGACTGGCAAAAACACTACTATTTGGGAAAGACCACCCGGGGCGAGGGTTTCCCCGCACATCAGACTGCTCTAAAAGTCAGGGCGTTTCGGGGGCGAGTGTGAAAAATCGTCGCTATAGGTCTCTCCTCAACTGCCCATCGCCGTGACCGCCCAGTATCGTTTTGCGCTTAATTCATGTCTGAAGGCTTTGCGGAGCGGCCAGTTGAGAATAGATTCGCGAGGCGCTTTCAGTAAACGGTTCCGGAAGCGACTGCACTAGGTGAGGGTTATTTCGATACACAAATCGCGTCTCCGAACTTATCGGATCTCCTGAGAGGAAATGACCGTAGCTCCAGGGCAATTTAGTGAAATCCCGCTCCCCGAATGAGTCGAGCGCACGCAAATACTCATCTCGCAATTTAAACACCGGACTAGAACTGTCAAGGAATCGCTTAAGGAAATACAGGTCCCGGTCGGAATCGATATTGCTAAAATGAAAGAATCTAAGTGGCTTTCCGTTCACCAGATAACTGTTGTTGGCATCGACTGTGACGTGCCGGGTCGTAATGTTCCAGTTTGCCACGTTGTAGCCCGCTTCGCGCAGAATTGTCATATCAAAGAACGAAAGCCCTAATAGTGCCCATTTCTGATCGACGAACAGTCCTCGCGTTCGCCACTCCATATAACATAGAGACTGCAGCTTGCTATTCCACCAGAGCAGGAAATCCGCCGCCGACCGAGAACGGCGCAGAGCTAAGAAACCAAGATTAAATGTCCCGGCAATGAGAGTTCGAAACGTATTCTCACGAATGCCGGCGCTGGAATTCTCGTCCTGAACTTGGTGAGGCGTAACAATAATTTGAGATGTAGGGAGAACACTATAGAGCTCTTCAAAGCTGCTGTACACCATCACATCCGGGTCCAAATACAAAAAGTCTTGCTCGTTTCGAAATCGCTCCATCATCCATAAGAGAAACTGGGCCTTGACTGCGCAACAAGCTTCATA
Source organism: Candidatus Acidiferrales bacterium (assembly GCA_963702915.1). GTDB lineage: Bacteria > Acidobacteriota > Terriglobia > Acidiferrales > UBA7541 > Acidiferrum. Next base: position 539,806 of record OY969770.1, on the reverse strand, counting down.
TCGCTCATGACGAAACATGAATGAATCAACGTTTGGGAGTCCGATCTCCGACGCCAGAACCAGCTCTGGAAAAGAGTCTTGCCTGCTTCGCAGAGCTGACCTGTCCCGCTCAACCAAACACGACACGAAAATATGCTTTCTCTGCGTCGCTTCAAGTGATCGAGCAAGGCAGGCAGCTTTCGGCAAGTGGTTTGCAGCACATATCGTTCCAATGACCATCTCTCGCACCTTCCGTCTTCGGCATCTTGAGCATCAACACAGCGCCTTCAGTGTCCGTCCTACCCGCGACCTACTCTCTTCGAAATGTCCCCTCCAAGGAGTTCATAGTTGCATTCGACTCACCGAATGGATCAACGAATTTGCATGCAAGACCCGGCAGATCACGATACGCACGCCGGACCTCCGGAGCTACGGAGTCACCAGAACGAAAGAAACCATAGCTCCAAGGGAATCGAGAATGGCCTGCGGCGTCCAGTGCTGTCATTCGTCGAACATACTCCTGTCGCATTGGAAAAACGGGACTATCAGCAGGAAGTTGTTTCTGAAAATAAAGGAGATCCCTGCCGCAGTCGACCATCGAGAAATGAAAAAACTTAAGGGGTCTCCCATTTACGAGATAGCCTGACTTAGGCGAGAAGGTCAAAAAACGGGACGCGACGTTCCAGTTTGCGACGTTATAGCCTGGTTCTCTGAAGACCGTGACATCAAAGAACGAAATCGCTGCATCGAGCCACCGCTGCTCGAAGTACAGACCGCATGATTCGTCTTTATAACAAAACTGCTCCAGTTTTTCGTTCCACCATGTGAGAAACCTTGTTGCTGTTGGTGATCGCCGCACGGCGACGAAACCCGAGTTGAAAGTCCCGCACAATAGCGTGCGAAGCATGTTGTCCCATGTCCTCTCGAAAGAGTATTCATCCTGGACATGATGGGGAGTCAGTAAGACTTCGGCACGCGGGAATGCGAGTTCGAGCTCCTCAAACCGGCTATATGCAAACGTGTCCGAGTCTAGGTAAAGAAAATGTTCTTCTTTTGGGAATTCTTCAATCGCCCACAGCAGAATCCGGGCTTTTATAGCCATGCACGCTTCAAACGCTGCATAACGAAACATGAGGGATTCGAAATTTGATATGCGTAGTTCCGAACCCAGTACCACCTGTGTGAAGCACTCAGCCAGTCCACCGAGCCCAGACCTATCTCGTTCGAGCAAGCAAAGTAGCATCGTGTGGTTCGGCTGTGTATCCTTAAGCGATTGGGCTAGACAAGCGGCTTTTGGAAGATGGCTTGCCGTTGAGATCGTACATATCAGCATCGTTTCGGCTCCGAGCGGTTTCGTCGGGGCAACTATATTTGCAACTGACCAAACGCGTTGTCAAGTACCTCGGCTTGGATTGGTAATAACTGCGCTTCTTCTCCAGTGCGGTTTTGGTCGGCGAGAAGATTCGAGACGTCCGGTACCCAGATTTTTGGTGCTTGCAAACCATTCGTAGGCTAACAGGTCGAAATTCGGAAGTGTCTTGCTGCCTCTACTGTGTTGGCGTTGGTTTCGCCTGCAATTGGACAACAACGTCGGTAAGGTTACGATCCACGGTTAATGATTGCGTAGAGGTGTCATAAACCTGAAGGGGCGGATCTTTAATCGAATTTCTGTCCACATAGACAACGTCAAAACCGTCGGCCGAGAGCTTATACTCACCCTTTGGAACGAAGGGGAAGTGAAAGGAACCGTCGCGCTCAACCGTTGTTTCCGCAACCTGCACTCCGGTGTCTATGTAGAGCAACGCCACGCGGCCATCGTTGAGAGCGTGACCATCGCTATACGAGGTTACTATTCCGGAGACGTGGTAAATCTCGAGCGGGATGATGATGTCGGCATCGTTGAATTCTGCGCCCGAAACCAGTTTGATGGGCTTGGCGTCCTTTTCCCGAAAGACTCCGCCGGAAAAGACTTGGAGCGTTTGCTCGTCGGAGAAATCCTGCGAAAACCTGAAGCGACGCCCAAAACTCCCTCCCGGATACCCGATGCGACCCAGTCGCAGCGTGCATTTCAAAATTACGTTCCCGGCCACTAGGCCTGAGATCCGGAAATGCCCCAGGTCGTCAGTACTGGCGCCTAGTACTCCCTGAGCAGTCCCGAGCGAATCGGTGTGCCACTTCGATTCCTTGTCTTGGCGGAGCAACTGGATTGCGACTCCTATCGCAGGACTTCCGTCCTGGTATCGAACGCTACCGCTCACGGCAGCACCGCGTGTGAGTCTAAGTTCCACTCCCGCACTCGCTCCTTGGAGCACTTGGACCTTAGGGAGGACCTTATCCATGTGATCGAATATTGCAGCAGTGGGACGGCTGAGTTGTTCCTCAGTGAATTGGGAGATCTGACTCAGGTAGCCGGGCAGCTCAGCAATTACGTAGTAAGGTCCGTCTTTTAAGTGTTCAACCACAAAGATTCCGTCCGTATCGGTCAACACCGAAATCGCGTTCTCGCTATCGTCTGGCTGGCCCTCCTTCAGCGACACGGGGAAAACTGTTACCGTGGCAAACCTTGCAGGCTCGTTCGTATCAGCGCAACTGGCATGGCCTGTTACGCGGCCGGTCGGCAGCGTAACATCTTGGGCAAGAATAGACTGCGCAGTAACTACCATCCAGGCGCAACAGAAGGCTGGCCAGACGAATCGTGTCCCCGATTGTGAACACTTCAGTCTTTTGATCATGTTCCTCCTCCAAGCCATTTTTCAAAAGCAAGTGAGCGAAGTAGGGCAAGTGGCAAGTGAAACTGCGTGCGTCAGACGTAACATCCGACGCGGTCACAGAGAACTATGTCTCTCCGCGCACCTGATTTTACACACAAAATACGAAACTCCAATTAGGCTGCGGTTACTCATTGATTAAAAAGAGAAGAGTTTATTAAATGTCTTGCGGATTGTCAATCAGTCAATCAACTCGGACCGGTGGGACAGGGCGATGATGGAGTTCTGCAGGAAAACTGAGGGTCTCCCATTTATGTGATGAAGCTGGACGTCTTTTCGCTTGTGGCACATAGAGCACGCGTGGTCGCTCTGTCAGAGAATGTCTTCATCGAGAACTCCCTGAATGCGCTTTCTATTCGAGTTTGGAGTCGCTGCCTCGTTCATTTGTGCATTGTAATCGCCGCTTGGACAAAACTGCCAGGGAGATGAGTCAAAGTGCAACGCCTGGGACAATTCTTCTCTCCCAGAATCAAAATCCCTAGATACCATTTGGAAAGAGCGCTTCTGGTCGCGGTCTACCCGTTTCCTCAACTCAAAGATGCCGGCAGCTGGCCCGCTCCGCGTTTTTCAGGTAATTCACACGTCTTTTCTCACCGAACGAAGCCGCAAGGCGCCTGCGACCATTCCCAAAATGGATGTCGTTCCAGAATGGAGATTGGACTCGGTCCCCAATCCAAAGTGACAAACGCAACCTGAACCAGCAGGATGGGCCATGGAAGCGAAGACCAGGTAAGACTCACTAGTTGGCGCTTGGTTCTTCACGTGTTCTGAGAAATTCCGCGAAACTTTCCGCGACTTGGATGATCTCATCGCCGTCAACGATCTTGGAGAAATGTTGCGCGTAATCGGGAGGAACACCAGCAACAGTTCCTGCAATCTTCCCCGTGATCGAAGCAATGGTATCTGTATCGCCACCCGCCTCAATCGCCTGAGCCAACACCCTTGATAAAGGCTCCTCCACAATGAACTGGGCGCAATACAAAGCCAACGGTACGGTGTCAACCACATACCCGCTCGCACCGCATCGTGAGGCGGCCTTAAAGGGAGGAACATTTAGAGGGACAAGCTCGTTGATGCGGTCACGAACCACCGAGTCCGGAATGGATTCAGAGACAGCGACCAAAAAACTGTTCTCGGGCGACCAAGTGCCAGTGAGAATCGACCGAATCGCTATCACGACGCTGACTACGCCGGTTTTTTGTACCAGGTTCAGTGGGAGAATTTATATCACTGACAGACAACAGGCGATCCGCACGGAAAGATTCGGAGCGGAGCTTGAGAAACTGGGTGCAATGGCACGCCGGTTGAAGGCGACGCTGGAGAATTGCTACGTCAAGGTCAAGCGGTACACTGTGCCCGTCGCAGCAGAAGAGAAGAATAAGCCCGAATTCAGAAAGAGAACCCGGCGGCCGCGAAAGGTGCAACGGTCAAAGATTGCAGGCCGGTAAGCGGTAACTCGGCCTTCCTGAGTGCCTTCCCCTGTGGTGCGCCCGGTTGAGCCAGCTAAGCACTACATAAAGTAAGTCATACTTGACATATAGGTCTTCATAGCGTACTCTTAGTGGTGTCTTCGGGGAGGTCATTGTGCCCCATCAGCCCTTTCGAGATGAACTAGCCGACCGCCGTGGAACCACGATCTTACTCTTCTATCTTGCGGCGCTTCTCTCCGTCATTGCCGTCAGCCTTGCTGGCAGAGTTCTGCCTTTCCGCACGCCCCTACTTGTTCTGGCTGTCGCTGGGGCAGGGGCTGCCACCTTGTTCCTGCTGCGCTTTCTTCGGTCGAATGATGAACACGAACGGCAGATCAACTATCGCGCCCTGATGTTTGCTTTTGTGGGAACTTTGGCTTTCTCTGCGGCTATCGGCTTTCTCCAGATTTTCGGCTTTCATCCTGTCTCCTGGCTGGGCATTCCCCCGCTGATGATCATTCTGTGGAGCATTGGATTGATTCTTTATTCTTGGCGGTATCGATGAAGACCCGGCTACGCGTATTGCGAGCAGAAAGGGAGTGGTCGCAAGCCGAGCTTGCCGCCCATGTGGGAGTCGCGCGCGGCACCATCAACGCCATTGAAACGGGAAAGTACAACCCAAGTCTGCCGCTGTCTTTCAAGATCGCCCGCGCTTTTGCAAAGAACGTGGAAGAGGTGTTTTTGTATTCCGAGGAATCAGACCAACCGCGTCCCCCGCAGGCCTGAGTTCCGTCTCTCTCAGTCGCAACGAGATGTCTGCTAGCGTCCAATCCGGGATTCTTTTCTTTGCACGTCAGTCGAAGTCTATCCCCGTTTTCTCGCCAAGGTGAACCGAAAGGAGTCTGTTCATGGAGCGTCCCTATGGCATTTCCGACTTCGCATTCCCAACACAATGGGACCGGGAATCCGGCCCCGACTTGGTGGAGAGGGCCGGTCAGGGTTCTCGCACAGGCAGAGAGCAGAGCCAAACCGGGCGGGAAAACGGTTCGAATTCCAATCGGTCCCGCGGCGCTTTTGACCGCCCGGTTACGATCTATCGCGGTCGAGACCGTGGATACTCGCTGCGCGAAACCGAGGTTCGTACACTCACCGACTTGGGCAGGTTCCGCGTGGTACCGGAAGATGATCTCGCGCGGTTTGGATACCAGGGCAACCATGCGCGGATGGAAAGCGACATTCGCAGTCTCACCCGGCAGGGGCTTATTGAACAGCGCACCATCGAAGGCCATTCCTCGTATTCGACCAAGGTTCTAACTTTGACAAAGGACGGCCATAGAGTCGTTGAGCTTGCGCAACTCGTCTCCAGCCGGCAGGCTACCTACCATGGCCTTGTGAAGCCCAAGGAGGCCCGACACGACGCCGACGTATACCGGCTCTACCAGAAAGTCTCAAGGGAAATCGAACGCTCGGGTGGGAAGGTGCGTCGCGTCGTTCTCGACTTTGAACTCAAGAAGGACCTCTACAAAGCCCTTTCCCGGATGCGGCCCCACAAAGACCCACGGTACGAACGAATCTTCATTGCCAACCAGTTCGATTTGAAGGTGGTGGACGGCAAGATTCCCATTCCCGATCTCCGCATCGAGTATGAAGACGACTGCCGCGATGTTCGCCGTCTCGACCTCGAAATCGCCACTCGCGACTATCGGCCCCAGGGCCTCGGCGAAAAGGCCAAAGCCGGATTTCACATGTTCGCTCACCAACAGGATCAGGCCAAATTGCGCCGCGTTCTCGACACACAGGAAATCAGCGCGAGGATCTTCGCCCTATGAAATTCCTCCCCATTCATACCGAAGCGCTACGGTATTTCGGCTATACAGAGGAGGAGTCCCGATTCCTCTACATTGTGGCCACGCATTCCGGGTATTTCACCTGCCAGCAGTTCCTCCAGTTCATCAAGATGAAACCGGGAAAACGCAGCGTTGCTTTTGGCCGAAAGGTTGTGGAGAAGGGGCACGCCAGCTCAAAGGAATACCTTCGGCATGGCCGCGTGTTTCATCTTTTCTCACGCAATCTGTACGAGGCAATTGGCAGGGAGAATGTCCGTTTCCGGCGTGTGCACTCAACCGAATACATCCGAACCCGGCTCATTGCGCTCGACTTCATTCTCCGAAATCAAGGCTTCACTTATCTCGAATCCGAGGAGCAGAAGCTCTCTTTCTTCTGCGACCAACTCGGAATCGACAAGATAATCCTGCCCCACAAACGGTACTCGGGGGCAATCAAAGGCGACTTTACCGACCGCTATTTCGTGGATAAATTCCCAATGTTTTATCACCCTGGCGCGTCTCTCCCCCCTGTGATGACCTTCAGTTTCATCGATCCGGGGTTTGAAAGCATGGATAGCTTCAAGACGCATCTGGACGCGTATCTGACGTTTTTCACGAAGCTTTCACAGCTCCATTTCTACTACGTGGCAACCCGCGACACGAATTTCGAGCGCGCCAAGAAGCTATTCCACGGCACATTTCAGAGGCTCTGGAACCCGACAGGCCCGCGTGGATTGTTCGACTATTTCCGCACGCGGCGAACGTGGGACGAGAAGAATTACGGCAAGCTATCGGAGCACGACATCATCTTCATGAACCAGGGAAAAGAGAGATTTGGCAACCCAGGCATGGAGAATCTCTACCAGAGATGGCGTGCCGGAGAGATTAAGGAGAACACGGTGAGGTCCGAATCTATGAAGCTCCAGATGCCCTCGCAGGTCACGTTTATTTGCGCAATCGTAAACGGACAGGCGGCATTGTTCGAGCGGCACCCGCATCAGCCCTTGAATGTACCCGGGAAAAGTTCAGAGGCGACATCTTTCTCGGGAGATTTCACCCCCGAGATCACCCTGGCATGGGGATAAGGGGCAGAAAGAGCAGGCAGATGCGACAGAGACGGCACGGAAACGGAGCGCGGCCAAAACACGATCAGAGGCGGGAGTGACCCCATCGCGCCGCGAAATCGCGGCCCGATCCCTTCGGGCTTCGGGGGTCACTCCCGCCTCTTGCTGCTGGAATACGCAGCTCGTGTTTTGGCCGCGCAGGATGAGGGAATTGGGAACTTTGTAAGACAACCTGTCAGACAAAACCGTAAGGGAGGAACAAAGAAAAGCATGGCAATCATCAAGGCACCACCTAAGCAGCCAAAGTCAGTGACGATCCAGGCGCGAGTCGAGGAATCGGTGAAAATGCAGCTCGATCAATACGCAAAATTCATCGACTCCACCCCGTCTTACGTCATTGCGGAGGCTCTGAAAGTCCTATTCAAACGCGATGACGAGTTCAAAGCCTGGCTAGGCCAACACACCAACGGCCAGAATTCAGAACAGAATCAAGGAGAGGCTCTCACGAAGACCGCGTAACAACATGAAGACCCGTCCAACACAATTCGGTGTGCGCGAGAATACAGCGTCGTCAAGACAGCATGCCCCGCGCCTCGCAGTTAGTCCGTCATCACCGCATCCAGCTACAGCGGTCGAATTGTTGCAGGAGGAAGGTACGGCGTCTGCCTCGGGAATGGGCCATGTGGAAGTCCTCGACTTGCCTTTGACTGAAGCGAACGGGGCCACAGTGGGGGAAGGCCGAGACGGAAAACACCTCCTGACGGTTGACGAAGTGGCAGCGCGCCTCTCTGTTAGCCGCAACTGGGTTTACAACCATGCAAGCGAGATCGGAGCTTATCGTCTCGGAAAGTACTTGCGGTTCTCATGGCCTAGAGTCTTGGAGCGGTTGGGACGATGAAAATCACACAGCGTAATACACACTCTGAAAGAGGGCAGGGTGGCGTTCAGTATTCCTTGACCACATTCGTAAATGTACATACATTTATGAATGATATGGGTAGGCCCCGCATAACGCATGACGACCGACGCAGCAAATTGTTTCCACTCAGACTATCGCCCCGCGAGACCGCGTACTTTTCACGAATGGCTCGCGACCTGGGAGAGTCCGTTGCTTCGGTCCTGCGGAATGGAGGGATGCTCTATATCAAAATGAGAGGCAAAGACGGGTCACAGAAACGAAAGGAGAAAAAACAGTGACTCGTCGTCAATCGTATCAGCAGGGCTATGTATCAAAGCCGATCCCAACCCGATCCGGTACCGTCTTCAAGATACGCTATCGGGTGAAGTCGGTTGATGGGAAGTGGAATCAAAAAGCCGAGACGTTGTATGGGCTTTGTGGGAAGAAGGCAGCCCGTGCCGTCTTAGAGGAAAGAATCCGCGGGGCATCCTTCGCCAAACCTGAAGGCTCAGACCTGAGCCTGAGGGCTTTCGTAGATGCTTGGTGGAAGCCTTACTTACAGCGCAAAGGTGTGAAGCCATCCACGAAGAGGAATTACGATTCGATCTTGGAGCTGCACATCTTGCCTGTTTTTGGCGAGCTTCGTATTGAGGAAATCGTCCCACTGCACATCGAAAGATTCACTCAAGCGAAAGTCGAGAGCGGGCTCTCAGCAAAGACTGTCCGCAACCTTCTTTTGGTCTTACAGGGGATCATGTCGCTTGCATTGGACAATGACTTGATTGATCGTTCGCCGATTCGGAATAGACACAAACCAACAGTCGATAGGCACGAAAAGCCGATTTGGTCTCCTGCTCAGTTGCTGAACATTTTGAGCGCAGCTCCAACCGGCCTACGGGCATTCTTCGACTGTGTGGCTCTAACCGGAACTAGGTTGGGTGAAGTACTGGCGCTGAAATGGAAACACGTCGATTTGGAGCGCAGATCACTCCGAATTGAACACAGTCTATGGCGAGGACAACTCCTCTCGCCAAAGACGGCTGCAAGCACGCGAGACATCCCTTTGGGATGTGCCCTGAGCGAGACCCTAAGGAATCACCGTGAGAACTCGTTGCATCAGGGGCCGGATGACTTCGTGTTTTGCAAAAAGGACGGGTCGGCGTTAGACCCGGACGTGCTTCGAAAGGACGCTCTCTACCCAATTCTGGACAGGCTAGGGATTCCGCGAAAGAAGGGCGCGTCAGGCTTTCATTCATTCAGGCATTCCGCCGCGAGTATCGTTAACGACCGGACGGGAAACCTGAAGCTGGCGCAAAAGTTCCTCGGGCACTCCACGATCAAGATGACCGCAGACATCTACACCCACACCTCTGCGGAAGCGGAACGTGACGCTGCAATCGCTCTGGAACGGGCAATCTACGGCGATTTGTTCCCAGTTGTTCCCAATATCGAGAACAGGAACAACTCTGCAGCGTTAAATTAGGCGAAGGAATTTTTGCGACTCAACTCGCAACTATAAATAAGAAGGGCGCTTAGAGGATTCGCCTCGTAAGCGCCCATGGTTGCGGGGGTCAGATTTGAACTGACGACCTTCGGGTTATGAGCCCGACGAGCTACCAGGCTGCTCCACCCCGCATATTCACTATAGCGGAGCGTTCCCATTCCGTCAAATCTGGCGCGGGGCTGGGCGCTTGCGGGGAGATTGCTTCGGGCGAGAGAGATGGTGCGAGCACGCAGACGGGAGTTGCTGCGCGCACGGTGTACCTTTGCTGGCTGCACTGCGCAGTATTTCGCCTGCGCCGCGCCCGGGTGGTGCGGGCGGGCGCGCCGAGTCGCATTGGCGTCGCCCAAAATCGTCTGCCCGCACAGAATCAGAGTACAAAATCGATTATTGACAGCGTCACAGAAATGGCGTTACATCATGAGCATAGCTGTTCACTAGATTTGATGTACCAGGTTTCCCTTTTTACCAGCCGGGCGCGCCCCAGAGCGACTGTGAATCCCAGCGGCATTCGGAGGGGCGGCGCAGAGCCCGAATCAGGGAAGACCTCGATTTGAGAAGCGCACTGCGGGGTGCAGAGCGACATGCCGAAGAGCGTCACACTTCTGGACATTGCCGAGGCTTTGGGTGTTTCCACGGGCACGGTGCATCGCGCCCTGCATGATCATCCCGGGGTCAATGCGCTGACCAAGAGGCGCGTGCTGGGCATGGCGAAGTCCATGGGGTACCGCGTAAATCTGGCTGCCCGTTATCTGTCATCGAAGCGAAGCTGCCGCATCTCAGTGAACACCTTGAAGGGATTTATCTCCTATTGGGACGAAGTCAGAACTGGGATTAAGGAGGAAGCCGAGGCCATCGGCATGGATAGTGTCGAGCTCGAATTCCGGACCTACTCGATGCTGCAGGGGCAAGGCGAGGAGGAAGCGTTCCGGGAGGCCATAAACCAGAATGTAGATGGCATCATCACATTTCCCAGCCATCCGAAAAACCTGGGCACGTGGATGCGGCGCGCTTCGCGCTCACAGATTCCGGTGGTATGCGTCACGACCGATGCCCCAGACACGCGGCGCGTAGCCGTAGTTTCCATTGACACGGCGTTGAGTGGTTCGCTTGCGGCGGACCTGATGGGAAGAATATTGGGCGGGAAAGGCAATGTTGCTGCGACCGTCGGCGCGTTGCAGATTAACGAGCATGCCGAGAAATGCCGCGTGTTTGAGCGCACACTTCGTACGTACTATCCGGAGATGAAACTGACGGCGGTCGTCGAGGACAAGAGCGAGGAAGCCGAAGCTTACGAGAAAAGCAAAGCGCTCTTTCAACAGCATCCAGAACTGAGCGGCCTGTACGTTTCCACGGAAGCTTCTATGCCCGTGCTGGAGGCGGCGCGTGAGGCGGGAATTCTCTCCCGGCTCACGATTATCACCACGGACCTGTTCCCTGCCCTGGTGAAGGAAATTCGCCAGGGATCGGTTCTGGCAACGCTGTACCAATGTCCGAACCGCCAAGGGAGCATGGCCTTCCGGGTGCTCCATGAATTCCTGATGCAGGGCTCCTGTGCCTCGCCTCAGGTGACCATTGCGCCGCAATTGGTGATGCGCGGCAACCTTGATTATTTCTTGCGAACAGAAGCGATGGAAGCGAACCCGGAACGCAGCGGCGCCGCGGAAGTCGCGGAGACGACCACGGTGGGATAGACCGCCAATTGAAGGAAGTGGCGGGGATGGATGCCGGTTCCGCGCAGCAAAACGGTGAGGCAAGCTGCTGGGCAAAACAAGATCCATTGTTACGCAAGACTTGAAAATCTACAGAATGGAGACATCCCCGTGCATCTGCGCCGCTATTTCGTCGTAATCGGCATTACCGTTCTTTTCGCAGCTTGCCTTGTAGCTCAGGAGCAGCCGGCCTATCGCAATCCGAAGCTTGCCATCGAAGATCGTGTTGCGGATTTGCTTTCGCGCATGACGCTGGAGGAAAAAATTGCTCAGCTCACCTGGGGGCACACAAACCTCGGATTCCTGGATTCGACAGGCCAGTTCACACCGGAATCGGCCGCAGCGGCGTTCCAAGATTTCTACAACGTGGAAAAGCGCATCAGCCCTCACGACTACGCCGTTCTGCACAACGCCATGCAGCGGTATCAAATGGAAAAAACGCGCTTGGGCATCCCGCGACTGATCATGGGCGAGGCCCTCCACGGGTTCATGGGGAACGGCGCCACAAGTTTTCCGCAAGTGCTGGGCTTAGCTAGTACGTGGGACACGGATTTAGTTCACCGGGTTTTCACAGCCGCGGCAGACGAGATGGCCTCGACAGGGGGCAATCAAGCCTTCACGCCGGTTCTCGATCTGGCGCGCGATCCACGCTGGGGACGCACCGAGGAAACGTACGGCGAAGATCCGTACCTTGTTTCACGAATGGGGGTGGCAGCGATTGGAGGCCTGCAGGGGCCAAACTTTTTCATTGATCGCCATCACGTACTGGCAACTGCAAAACACTACGCGGCGCACGGCCAACCGGAGGGTGGAAGAAATACCGCGCCCGCAAACTACTCGGAGCGGATCCTGCGTGAAACTTTTTTTGTGCCCTTCAAAGCGGCGGTAGAAGAAGCGCGCGTTGGAAGTGTGATGGCGTCCTACAACGAAATTGACGGCATCCCGTCGCACATCAATCCCTGGCTGCTGGACACCGTGCTGCGGCAGGAATGGGGCTTCCGCGGGTACGTGACATCCGATGGTGACGGGCTGCAGATGCTGTTCAACGTGCACAAGGTAGCGGCGGATAAGGAGGAGGCGGCGCGCAAAGCGCTTGCGGCGGGCGTGGATTATGACCTGTCGGATGGTTCGGTGTACCGCACGCTGCTGGAGCAGGCGAAAGAAGGCGTTGTTCCCGTTTCCCTGGTGGATCGCGCAGTGGCGCGCATCTTGACCGTGAAATTCCGCCTGGGACTATTCGAGAACCCTTATGTGGACCCGGGGCAGGCAGAAAAAATAGTGAATAGCCCGGACCACCGGCAGTTGGCGCTGAAAGCCGCGCAGGAAGCCATCGTGCTTCTGAAAAACGAGAATCACCTGCTTCCGCTGGATGAAAAGAAGATTAGGACGCTGGCCGTGATCGGTCCCAATGCAGCGGACGTACACATCGGCGGCTATGCGCGCGAGCCATTGCACAGCGTAAGTATCCTGGATGGCATACGGGCGCGCGCGGGGAAAAATATCAAGGTGCTGTACGCGGAGGGCTGCAAGATCACCACGGGAAGGCAGGGCTGGGCCGGATGGTACGAGGACAATACACAGTTGGCGCCGCTCGATAGCCAGGCAGCGAGTATCCGATTGGCCGTGGAAACCGCACGCAAGGCCGACGTGGCGATACTTGTGGTTGGGGAGACAGAAAGCACGAATCGCGAGGCATGGTCCGAGAAACACCTGGGCGACCGCGACTCGCTGGATCTTCTTGGCGCGCAGAACGAGCTCATCAAAGCGGTGGTGGAGACCGGCGTACCGACCGTGGTTCTCTTGATCAATGGACGCCCGCTTTCCATCAATTACGTTGCGGAACATGTGCCGGCGATTTTGGAGGGCTGGTATCTGGGGCAAGAGGGAGGCACGGCGGCCGCACAAGTCCTGTTCGGGGACGTGAATCCCGGGGGCAAGCTGCCGATCACGTTTCCGCACTCCGTCGGGCAGTTGCCGGACTTTTACGACTACAAACCGTCGCGCAATCGTTCCTACATATTTTCGACTGCCGAGCCGCTCTTTCATTTTGGGGACGGATTGAGTTACACCACATTCAAGTTTACGAATCTCCGCATCGAGCCAAAGCAGATCTTGCCTGGAGCGACGGCGATGGTGCGGGTGGATGTTACGAATACGGGCGACCGCGAGGGCGACGAGGTTCCCCAGCTTTACGTTCACCAGCAGGTGGCCAGCTTCACGCGCCCGGTGAAACAACTGGCGGGCTTGCGGCGCGTGCACCTGAAGCCGGGAGAAACCACGACGGTGGAATTTCCAGTTGGGCCGGCAGCGTTGTCGCTGATCAATGCTGACATGCATACCGTGGTTGAGCAGGGGTTATTCGACATCATGGTCGGGCCGAGTTCGGCGAAGACGGAAACAATTACGCTGGAAGTAAAGGCGAAGTAGTGCGCCCCGGCATTATTTTGAAGGATTGCCTGGCCCGCCTACTAGATACATGTGGGGCAATCTTTGTTCTACGGGCGGCAGCGCGGGAAATGCAGCGTGCGGTTCCGTTTGATACCAATAGGCAACCGACGAGTAGTTATCGGAGCGGTGGTTGGCGTGGCCATGCTCGATGGTGGCTCTGATCGATTTGGTGAACGGAATCGGCGAATCCAGGTGAAAGCGGTAAAGGGACCAGCGCGATCCGGCGAGTTCCGCACCCACAACGGGCGCGCCAAAGGAAGCGTAAGAAAATGGGTGCCCGCCAAAATCCCACGCGCCCAGGAAATAGTCTTCGGAACCGGTGCCGTTGATGGAAGGGAGGGTTTCGCCGTCAATGAAGAACATGTCGTCGCCTTCGCCCCACCATTGATCCTGGTTTTGCAGGACGGACATGGTCACGCCGACAAAGTGGCCCTTGCCCTTGGCTTCCAACCAAACGTAGTTCCCTTCCCCAGTGAGATTTTTCTTCCCATCCACGAGCGGGTCACCGTTGGATTGCCATTGGTTCGTCCAACCGGCGGAAGGATAGGCCTGGCGGTATTGCGCGTGGAAATAGAGCGTGTTTTCCGGCAACGGCTTCGAGTGAGCTTGATAGTCGATGTTGAAATAAAAAGCGTCAACCTTTTCCTTGCCCTCGTTGGTCACCGAGATTTTGGCGTGCTTTTGAAACGGCATGGGGAAAAACGAATTGAGTGCTTTGTCGGAGGCCACGGCGAGAACCGCGGATTGATAGAGAAAGTATTGGCCGTTACCGAGACCAAAGAAATCGCCGATGGGAGCCTCTACGCTGGGAGTTGCTTCGCCATCCCAGTACATGCGAAGAACGAGCTTTTTCAAGTGAAACTGCTCGTCGGTTGCGATGGTGATCCAAACGTGGGTAATCGTGCCGGGACCGGCTTCATCCAGGAGCGTTAGAGTTTCTCCGGGCGCAATCTGCCGGAAGTCGGCGTTGCCACCGGTCCGGTCGTAGCTGGAGATGCGTTTCTGAACATAATCGTGGGGCTGGGTCAGGCTAGACAAGGTGGAAATAGCCGGAGATTGCGCGTGAGCGAGTGCGGACAGGCCGAAGAAAACCACAACGATCGCGAAGAGTTTGTAGCTGTTCATGTTATAAACCTTGTGAAACAGTGAGATTGTGCGGCTGCGTCATGCCGGGCCACCGCTCCCCCTTTGAAGATGAAGGGAACCCCTGCCGGTGCGAGTCGCGTGCGTCACCTGCCATGGCTAGAGTTTAAATGATCGGCGAGCCGGGCGGGTCTGAGGTGATTCCATCACAACTAAGGAGCAATGAAAAGATGAATCGAATACGCATGGTTTGGGCTGTAGCCGTATTTGCGCTGGCATGCGGCGGGCCGCTCTCTGCCCAAGAAGCTACAAAGGATAAAGATGCGTTCGCACTGCGCGACGGCGATATCGTCGTCTTCTATGGCGACAGCATTACGGAGCAGCGGCTGTACACCGCGGACATTGAGAATTTCCTGCTCACGCGATTTCCGGGCCGGAAAGTGGCGTTCATTAATTCCGGCGTAGGCGGCGACAAGGTGAGCGGCGGGTGGGCCGGCCCGGTTGACATGCGGCTGGCGCGCGACGTGTTCGCTTACAAACCCACGGTGATTACTATTATGCTGGGGATGAATGACGGCTACTATCGGCCGTGGGACGAGGGGATTTTCTCGACTTATGCGGATGGCTACCGCCATATTGTGGAACAAATTCAGAAGGAGCATCCTCAGGCGCGCATCACGCTTTTGCGGCCTTCCCCTTTCGATGACGTGACGCGCGCGCCGGAATTCACACCCGGTTACAACACAACGATGATCCGCTTTGGCGATTTTCTGGCGAAGTTGGCTGAGGAAAAACATACGCTGGTGGCGGACCTTAATCAGCCCGTTGTGGAAGCGCTAACGGCGGCTAAGGCCGCGGACGCGCCACTTTCCATTGCCTTGATACGCGACCGCGTGCATCCTGGCGCGGGTATTCATTGGGTGATGGCGGGCAGCGTGCTGAAAGCGTGGGGAGCCGACCCGGTCGTCACATCCACGATTATTGATGTGACCAAGGCAAAGGCCAGCGCCGGCGCTTCCGTTAACACAACGATCACACAACTCGGACGTAGCAAAACGGAAGTGGCCTGGACACAAACCGATACCGCTTTGCCGCTGCCCCTGCCGCCTGCGGAAATGAATCCGATGGCCGCGCTGGCTTTTCAGGCCGCCAAGTTTAACGAGCAGTTCAACCAGGAAATGCTGGTGGTACAGGGGCTGGCGGAAGGCAATTATGAGTTGGAGATTGACGAACACGTGGTCGGGCACTGGAGTTCCGCGGAATTCGCGAAAGGCGTGAACCTGGCCAGCATTGATACGCCCATGCTGGCACAGTCGCGGCTTATGGCGCTGGACACCGCAGAGAAAAATGAAATCGAGAACATACGATTCTTGTTGCTGGCGAATGCCAAGGATGCGGACAAGACGGACACATTAAAGAAGCTGGAGGCGGCGTTGGAGCGGGCGGTGGAACGGCAGAGAAAAGACGCGCAGCCGGTTCCGCACCGGTATTTGATTGCGCGTGCGGAGAAGAAGGCGGGTTGAGCGGGTCAGGATTCGCTGCATGCAAGGCGCCCGCCTCAGAAGGCGGCCGCTACAACGGCTCAGAGCGGACTTTATGGCTGAACGAGATTGCCGAGATGGGGCGCAGCTTGCTGCGCCCCTACATGGGCAAGAAAAACGGCTGAGTGCATGCTATTTCAGAACGGAAAACTTGTAGATGGTTTGCGAGACGAAGGGCTTGCCCGGGTGCACAATGGTGCTCGGGAAATTAGGATGATTCGGCGAATCGGGAAAATGTTGCGTTTCCAGGCAGAGCGCACCGAATTTGGGATAGCTGATGCCGTTCTTGCCCACAATCTTTCCGTCCAGGTTGAGAGCGGAATAGAACTGCACGCCGGGCTCTGTCGTCCAGACTTCCATCTGGCGGCCCGTGGTGGGGTCTGAGGCGCGAGCGGCAAGCCGCAATTTTCCAGGTTTGCCATCAATGACGTAGTTGTGGTCGTATCCACCGACCTCCTTGAGTTCGTTGATGTGCGCGCCAATCAGTGTGGGCTTGGTGAAATCGAGCGGCGTGCCCTTCACGGGCTTGATCTCACCGGTGGGAATAAGAGTGGCGTCCACGGGCGTATATTCGCTAGCGTTCAGGAAGAGAGTTTCATCGAGGATGGTCTTGCCGGGCCCGCCAAGCTCAAAGTAGCTGTGATTGGTGAGGTTAGCGACAGTGTCCTGATCGGTTTCGGCGCGATAGTCGAGCTTGAGTTCGTTGGTGTCTGTCAGCGTGTAGGTGACCGACACGTTCAGGTTGCCCGGATAATTCTCCTCGCCGTCTTTGCTGAGATAGGTAAAGCGGACGGCCGCTGAAGTCATGCCGGGAAGGATTTCCGCCTTCCAGACTTTGCGGTTGAAGCCGACCTTGCCGCCGTGCAATGAATTGGGCCCGTTGTTAAGGAACAGGCTGTAGTCCTTGCCATCCAGAGTGAAGTGCCCTTTGGCAATGCGATTGGCGTAGCGTCCAACGGTGGCGCCGAAAAAGGGATGGTTGCTCAAGTAGCCGTCCAGGTCGCTGAATCCCAGCACGATATCGCCGGGCTTGCCGCTTTTGTCGGGCACATACAGTTCGGTTAATGTGGCGCCATAGGTGATGACTTTGGCCCATGAACCGTGGGCGTTTTTCAATGTGAAGGCGTCGATGACGGTGCCATCGGACAATTTGCCGAACACGACCCTATCAACTTTTGCGGCTTGAGCGAAAACCGGGGCGGGTCCCAGAACGCCAACGTGGGCGCCGGGCAAGATGGAAACGAAAAGAGCAAGAGCGACGACGGCGATTCCAAGCACTCGGGACTTATTGCAGACCATGATTGATCTCCCTCGATCCTAATGAATGGACAAACAGATTCCTTCCTTTGGGTTTTATCACATCTCACGCTTCTTCGACAGGCTATGGGGCAGAATGTTCGCGGATTCTTCCCGCGAGGGAGGCAGCTCCGGCCAGAACAGTGGAGAATCGGCCGCGTGACAGTGAACAAGCACGCGTAAGCGGCGCACTTGACATCCCTGGAGGCCAGTGCCAAATTCGCGCAGCGGGTTATTGTGCGCAGATTTGCATGCGTTTACAAATTGTTTGAGGAGGCGTTGTGATGCCACGTCGTACTTCCTTTGCGGTGATGACCGGACTTCTCTGTTTGGCCGCGAGTTTTCTTTTTCCTGGCGCCGTCCGGGGGCAGTGGGTGCCGATTAATCCCGTGGTCAACGTGCAGCAGCAGCCCGACGGGGCGCTGCTGCAGTTGCAGCACGGCTATTTACGATTTCGCGTGTGCACGGATTCCATCGTGCGCGTGATCTATTCCCTGGAAGCCACCGTGCCAGAGCACACGGATTTTATCATCGTGAAAACGCAATGGCCGCACACGGCGTTCACATTGGAAACGACAGATCCCAAGACAGTGACGTTGAGCACGGCGAAGCTGAAAATTTTGATCACGCGCGAGGACAGCGCGTTGCAATTCCTGAATGGGCAAGGCACGGTGATCGCCAAGGAAAGCACGCGCACGCTGACGCCGGTGGAGGTGAACGGCGAGAAGACGCTGCATCCCGAGCGCTTCGTGAACATGTGGGGCACTCAGGAAGCCTTCTATGGTATGGGGCAGCATCAAGCGGGAGTGTGGAACTATCGCGGGGAGTCCGTGGATATTTCCCAAGACAACACGAACATATCGGTTCCAATGGTGCTGTCCAGCAATGGCTACGGCATTTTCTGGAATAACGGTTCGCGGAGCCGCTTCAACAATCGTTTCGTGCATGCGTTCTATATGAGTTCGGAAGTCGCGGACGCGATGGACTACTACTTTATTTACGGGCCGGAGTTCGACAGCATCATCGCCGCGTATCGCGAATTGACGGGACGCGCGCCGATGTTCGGCAAGTGGGCGTATGGCTACTGGCAATGCAAGAATCGCTACGCCTCGCAACAGGAGCTTCTGGACATCGCGGGGAAATACCGCAGCCTGCAAATTCCGCTGGACAATATCGTTCAGGATTGGTTCTGGTGGAACGTGATGGGCGATCCGGTGTGGAACAAGAATTACCCCGACCCCGCTGGGATGGCGAAGGAACTGCACAATGAGAATGTGCACCTGATGGTTTCGGTGTGGCCGTTTTTCAGGCCGGGTTCGCCTGTTTATGACGACATGGAGAAGCGCGGATACTTTATCGCGCAGAGTATCACGGGCGGCTTTCATCCCAAGGGCTCGGCGCTCTATGACGCGTTCAATCCGGATGCGCGGAAATACTACTGGAATCTGATGAACGGCGCGCTTTTTAAGATTGGCGTGGATGCGTGGTGGCTAGACACGACGGAGCCGGAGACGGAGGGGCGCGAGGCCAACATCCTGGTGACGAATAAGGTGGCCATCGGCAATGGCGCGCGCTATGCCAATGAGTTTCCGCTGCTCACGACGACCGCGGTTTACCAAGGGCAGCGCGCCGCGTCCAATCAGAAGCGCGTGTACATTCTGACGCGTTCGGGCTTTGCCGGAATCCAGCGCAATGCGGCTTCCGTGTGGTCGGGCGATATTTACCCCAACTGGGAAACATTTCGCAGGCAGATTCCCGCCGGATTGAATTTGGCGCTTTCCGGAATTCCCTACTGGACGACAGACATTGGCGGCTTTGTTGACGCAAATCCCGATGATCCGCCTTACCGCGAGCTGTACGTACGCTGGTTCGAGTTTGGCGCGTTTTGCCCGATTTTCCGCGCGCACGGCACGCGCATCCCCAACCAGAATGAAATCTGGTCCTACGGACCGGAAGCGCAGAAGATTCTTACGGACTATGACCGTTTGCGCTACCGCTTGATGCCTTACATTTATTCGCAAGCGTGGAAAGTAACCAGCGAAGGCGCCACGATCATGCGGCCGCTGGTGATGGATTTCCGCACGGATGTTCGCGCGCAGAATACCAGCGACGAATTTTTGTTTGGCCCATCGCTGCTAGTGAGTCCCGTGACGGAACCCGGCGCAACGGTCCGCCACATGTATCTGCCCGCCGCAGGCTGGTACAACTTCTGGACTGGCGCATTGACTAAGGGTGGGCAAGCCATCGATACTCCGGCGCCGTTGGAGCGTTTGCCACTTTTCGCTCGTGCCGGCGCGATTCTGCCGCTTGGCTCGGACGAGCAATATGCCACCGAGAAGCCCGCCGATCCACTGGAAATTCGTGTGTATCGCGGCGCGGATGGCGATTTCACGTTATATGAAGATGAGAACGATACTTACAATTATGAGATGGGCGCTTACGCAACCATCGGCTTCCATTGGGATAACGACAAACAAACTCTCAACATCGGCGAACGCAAGGGAGTTTTCCCGGGGATGCTGAAAGATCGCACGTTCCGCGTCGTTTTCGTTCGCGAGAATCATGGCGCGGGCGGAGGGGTCACCGAAACCGCCGACAAGAGCGTGGCTTATTCTGGCCAGGCGGTTAGCGTCACTCCGTAGGAAGACTCAACCTGAAATCCGAAGTTGACGAGGGATTTCTCCGCTCCGGGACGGCAAAAAGCGCCGTCCCTCCGGTCGAAATGACAAATTTTGGGTGGTGGATGAGGTGGAAAAACCCGGTTTCGGCAAAGTTGAATCGGCCAATAGGAATCGCTTGAAACAAAAGAAGATACACTCGCCAGCAATGTGGCAACTTCGGAATTCAGGCTCAAACGGACACCATCAGCACGGGGAGCTAGGACGTACTGTTCTGTGCGTGCGGCCTAGCGATAAAGAGGCGCGATGGCAATGGCGCCCAAGCCGAGCAGGAAGAATATGAACATCAACGGAATGAAACGGCGCGACTCGGCTGGAGCATTGGCGAACTCCTTCCAGACAAAAACGCCCCAGATCGCGGAAATCATCGTGGCGCCCTGTCCAAGCGCGTAGGAAATGGCCGGTCCGATCAATTGCGCGTGGGAAGCGACGAAGTTAAAGGTTGTCCCGGTGCACCAGATTAGCCCGCCGACAATAGCCCACGAATGGTAGGCGGGCTTCGTTGCGAAATACTGCTGCATGGTTACCGGGGCAGCACCGGTCAGCGGCTTACGCATGAAGTAGGAGTTCAATGGCAACGCACACAGCACCGCGCCGATGCAGAAGACAAGGGTCACGGCGTAGGGCCCAAGCGCCGCTTTACCCGTGGTGGCCTTCACAATCAGGGGATAGAACGATCCCATCAAGATGCCGCAGATGATGCTGATCCTGATGCCGCGGGCGCTGACAGATTGCTTCTCGAGTTCGCGTTTTTTGTAGGCCATGGCGTCAAAGTAGATAGCTAGCACGACCAAGGCGATGCCGCCAAACAAAAGGAACGGATTCCCTTTCGGGGAGATCAAATAGTTCATCAGTGCGCCAACAACCAGCGCCAGGCCAATGCCGATGGGAAAAGCGACCGCGAGTCCCGCAATTTCGATGGCAGCCACGAGGAGCAGGTTCGCAACGTTGAAAACGATTCCCGCGAGCAGCGCGTAAAGGACGTGCTTCGAGTCGGCGCTCTTGAGGTCCGCAAGAAAAGGCAAACCGGAGCTTCCGAGACTTCCGAGCGTGAAACCCCATAGCAAAGCGCCTAGAACGATGCCAATCAAGTAATCCCAATAAAAGAGGGGAAAGGCAAAACCCGGGGTGAGTTTCATGGTGTTCGCCCAGGAACCCCAACAAACCATGCTGACGATCATGAAAAAGAGTGCAGCCGCATACGCTTCGGGTTGGTACATGAGTTCTCCTGAAAAATTCTGGCGCGGAAATTTCCCCGGGCGTAATCCATGACGAAGGGGCAGGCCACAAAGGAAAACTCTCGGTGCGCTTTGATGGCAAGCATACTCGCGATTGTTCATTGCGGAAACTATTTTTCTATTGGAGAACATGCGAAGAGGATTCGGCTTAGTCCTTAATGAAAAGCAGATCCCTCCGCTTGGCGGCCCGACGCGCCAAAATGCGGCGCGCAAGAAAAGATCGGGCCGCTACGGTCGGGATGACAATGGGTTGCCGCTACCCGGTATGTTGGTTGGGCTTAACCTGAGGAAGATTCACAACATTTTGGCGAGAAGCTCGATGGGATGAAGAACCGCGCGCCCCGTGGCGCCTTGGAGTTGTTCGATGCAGGAGACGCCGCTGGCAACGAGCGTGTGCGGACCGTTGGCGCTCTCGGTGGCCTTCCACTGCTCCACCAGTTCTTCGGAGACGGCCTGGCTGACATCGTAAAAATCTTTTTTGTAGCCGAAACTTCCGGCCATGCCGCAACATTCCACTTGCGAACAGGTAACCTGAAATCCGAGACTTTGCAGAAAGTCGACGGTGATGGCGGGATCGCTTACGGCGCGCTGCTGACAATGGCGGTGATAGAAAATCTTCGCACCGGGGGCGAACTTGCGAATGTCAAAGATGGTGCGTGGGTCGCGCGCCTGTTCGGCAAGATGCCGCGAAAGAAATTCCACCAGGTCGCTGGTGAAAGTTTGCAGCTTGGCGAAGGCTTCGGCGGAAAGAAGTTTGCGATATTCGCGGAGGATCATTGCCAGAACGCTGGGTTCGACAACAAGCAGCGGCTGGCCTGCCGCGTTTTCGGTGGCGAGGTACTCCGACAGAGCCTGTGCCTGAATCCGCGCCGTTTCCACCATGCCTTGCGAGAGCGCCGCACGGCCGTCGGGCAGAGATTTCGTCAAGCGAATGCGAACACCCGCTGCGCGCAAGCACCGGATGGCGTCGAGGCCCCGTTGCGGCGCGCCAAAATTTGTGAAAACGTCCGCAAGTAGCAAGGCTTCTGGAGCCTGGCGCGGCTCTGCTTTCGCCGTCAATTCGTTCCCGGCAGCATCAACCCAAGTCCTCTTTGGGAAAGGCGCAAGGTGACGCCGGCGGTCAATTCCAAAAGATTTTTCGAGGAACCAGCGCGCGCCGGGAATTTTAAGGGCAAAGTTGGATAGCGGGGCAAACATTGTTCCCCGGCGCGCCACGCGATCATAGTGCGCAAAGAAAACCTGCTGGGTGGAAGCATTTTCTACTGGCGGGACTCCCAACAGCAGATGCAACATTCGCGCCGTCAACGACAGGGGAACCAAATGATTGAGCCGCGAGCGCAGCTCCACATTCAAGCCGGGAATATCAATGCGCACGGGGCATTCCGTGACGCAGCGGGAACAGCCGGTGCAGAGGTCGCTGAAACGCGCGAGCTTCAACTGGCCAGTTGTCGCCGCTTCCCACGTGGCTCCGATTCCGCCGGAATAGGTGGCGCCTCCGAAGCCGTGGCCTCCCAGAACCTGGAAATTCGCGCAAGAATTCAGGCAGGCACCACAACGGATGCAATAAAGCGCTTCGCTCAGACGAGCATCCTGCGCCAAAGTTTCGCGTCCGTTATCCAGAACGACCATGTGAAACTCGCGCGTGGCCGGGCCCGCGCCGCGAAAATCAACCACGGGGACGGAGAGCGGGGCGCGAAACACGGAGGTATAGCTGGAGAGCGGCTGCCCGGTGCCGCTGACCGCAAGAAGTTCGATGAAAGGCGCAAACTCGCGGCGGGAAGGCACAATCTTCTCAAGTCCAGTCAGGGCGATATGCAACGGCGGGACGATGCACGTCAAACGAATATTCGCTTCGCTCTCGACCAGCAGCAGGCTTCCACATTCCGCGGAGACAAGGTTGGCTCCCGTAATCCCCGCATCCGCCGCGAGAAAATCACCGCGCAGGCGTTCACGCGCAAATCGGGTGAGGTCTTCGCCAGTGTCCAATGGCAAATCGGTTTGAAATTTCCTGCGGAATAATGCGGTGATGCGCTCGCGCGAATAATGAATGGCGGGGGCGATGTTGTGGGACGGCTGCTCGTTGGCGGCCTGCAGAATGAATTCCGCCAGGTCCGTTTCCACCACGCGGATTCCATCGCGTTCCAGCGCGGCGTTCAGGTGAATCTCCTCGGAAGTAATGCTCTTGCCCTTGACCAGGGAACGCACCTGATGACGCTTGCAGACTTCTTGAATGTATTGGCACGCTTCCCGGGCATCGCGAGCAAAAAAGAAATGCCCTCCATTGCGGGTGACGCTTTCCGAAAGCTGTTGGACGAGCGCCTTACGATTGGCTAGCGAATCTTCCTTGATGCGGCGTGCTTCGTCCTTAAGGGCTTCGTAATCGGGGAGAGCGCCCGTGGCCTGATAACGGCTGCGATTGAAGCTGCGCGTGTTATGGCGCACCGCCGCAGATTCCGTGTCCAGTGCGAAGTGAATGGCGCGCCGCAGGATTTCCTTCGTCTCCTTCGCGGCAATCTCCCTCGGCGATTTCACCAGTTTCGACATAAGTTAAGAAAGCACCAGAATGTGAAGCTCATGCGGTCCATGCACCCCTCGGACTAATGGTCCCATATCCGCGGTGGCGCTGGGCCCGCTGATGAAAACGAAATTTTCCTGAAAGGAGGGGCGAGCGAACGGTTCAAGCTTGAACAGATCGGAAGGACGGAAAACGAGTTTTTTGATGTCCACCACAACGATGTGAAGGCGCGGCATAAGGCTGACATATCCCGCAATGTCCGCGCCAATGTCCACGCACACCGAACCCGTGCGCGCCACGGCGGCAAACGCGTCAGTGACGCCCACTGGAGCAGTGCGGTAGTCGTCGGGTTGAGGGCGACGGAGAACCCCTTCCACGGATTGCAAGGGCCGAAAATAGTCGAGTGGAATGTAGCCCGGCTCAGTAAGGAGGATCGGGCGCTTGCCGGACGCTTTGGTTAGCACCGCGTCGCGCACCGCCTCTGGCGAGCGGACCACCATGTCCATCGTGCCTCCCGCCGCGGATAGTTGCTCGCGGAACTGATCGAGGTTGGGTTGTATTGTTGGCGAAACGACATTCACGGTATCACCTTGCCGGTTCGTATTATGTACCAATCGAAGCCGGATGCCACGGGCACAATGGAATACTGGGAGCCGACATCCCTGGGGTGGAATCAGCTTCTGGAAAAAGGATGACGAGGGCCGCGAAGCAGGGCCAGAAATTATTCTGCATCTGAAACGGATTGGGTTTGGCCGCACCCTTCCCCTGGTAAGCGTGGCGAAATCTTCTGCTCACATCCATGATGTCCCGCAAAAACCAATGGTCACCTGCCAGAGCTGTTATTCGGCGCCGGAAGGACAGTGTGCGTGGCGGAAAACAAGACGTTCTTGCAAGGGTTTCTGTATCGAAATTTAAATTTATGACTCGCATTTTGGAACTGATACACTCTCCCTAGTTTTTGAAGGTGCGTTCCGCCGAGACACTCCCGTGACGCGATCAACTAAAGCGATTTACCTGATTCCGATTCTTTCCAAGAGCCTGGACGTCCTGGAACTTCTTGAGCAACACAAAACTCCCCTGACGCTGGAGGAAATTCATCGGCGCACGCGGATCTCCAAGACCACAGTGTTTCGAATCCTACGGACGCTGGTTCATAGGGGCTATGTTTCCCGCCCGGAAGACGGGCGCTATCGCCTGGTGAGCCGTCCTCGCAAAATGCGTTTTGGCTTTGGCGGACAATCGAGCGCGCTTCCCTTTTCCAATGCGGTTACGGAAAGCCTGCGATCCGCGGCCATTTCGACGGGAGTCGAACTCATCATTCTGGACAACCAGTACAACGGAGAAATCGCGCGACAGAACATTGAGGAGTTCATCAAGCAGCAGGTGGACCTGGTGATTGAATTTCAGACGGACCGTCTTGCCGCGCCCATTATCGCGGACCGCCTTGCGGCAAGCGGAATCCCATTGATTGCGGTGGATATCCCCCATCCGAGCGCCGTTTTCTTTGGCCTGGACAATTACCGCGCGGGACTGGAGGCCGGCGAACTTCTGGGGGCATATGCGCAGAAGTACTGGGGCGGCGAGGTGGATCTTGTGGTCGGCCTGGAGTTGGCGAGAGCCGGCACGCTGGTGCAGAGCCGCATCACCGGTGCATTTGAAGGGATCCGCTCGCGCGTCAGCACTCTTCAGAATGATCAACTGGTACGCGTGGACGGCGCAGGACTCGAAGAGGAAAGCAAAAAGGCCATGCACGCGCTGCTGATGAAATACCGCAATGCCAAGCATATCCTGGTGGCGCCAACGAATGACACCAGCGCGCTCGGCGTCTTGCAAGCCGCAAGAGATTTGCGGAGGGAACACCACCTGGCAATCCTCAGCCATGACTGCATTCCGGCCGCGCTTGAAGAGATGAAGCGCAAGAATTCGCCGCTGATCGGCTCCGTTTCGCATGAAGTGGCCACTTACGGGCCCCGCCTGATTCACCTGGGCCTTTCCCTGCTTAAGGGAGAGAGCGTGCCACCGTACAATTACGTGGAACACCGCTTGGTAAGCCGGTATGGCAATCTGGTGGCCGACCGCGATCGGTGATTAGTGACGGCGGCCGCGAGCGAGGGCGTGCGCCGGTCGGATAAGGTCGCTGCAGAAGAAGCGGTTGTGAAGCAAAATATTTTGCAATTGAAATTATTTCATACTAAGGTGAGACGGGATCGAGACGGGAGGATTTGCCATGCCTCAGAACACAAATCAAGTTTTTGCGGCGCTGGATACCTTTCGCATTGAGGTGCCTTCCTGGGGGTTTGCCGATACGGGTACACGCTTCGGCAAGTTTCTGCAGGACAGCGCCGCGTCAACGCTGGAAGAGAAGTTCGCGGATGCTGGCCAGGTACATCACTATACGGGAGTGTGCCCCACCGTGGCGCTGCACGTGTTGTGGGATATCCCGGCAGGAACGGATTTGCATGAGCTCGCCAAGCTGAGCGCCAAGTATGGCGTTCGCGCGGGCTCCATCAATCCTAATGTTTTTCAGGACCAGGAATACAAGCACGGCTCGCTTGCGAATGAGCGCCCGGAGGTTCGCCAGCGCGCGCTGGACCACATTCTGGAGTCGGTGTCATTTGCCAAACAGTTAGGTTGCCGCGACCTGGCTCCGTGGCTGGCCGACGGATCGAATTATCCGGGCACGGCGAACATTCGTCACCGCAAGCAGTGGATTGCCGAAGCGTTTCGCAAGGTGCACGACGCGCTCGGACCGAATCAGCGGCTTCTTGTGGAGTACAAACCATTTGAGCCGGCCTTCTACCACTCGGACATTGGAGACTGGGGAATGGCGCTGCTGCTGGCACGCGCCGCGGGCCCCAAGGCGTTTGTGCTGGTGGATACTGGCCATCATTACCAAGCGCAAAATATCGAACAAATTGTCGCGTGGCTGCTGAGTGAAAACATGCTGGGCGGATTCCATTTCAATGACCGGCGCTACGCAGATGACGACCTGACACTCGGCTCGATGGATCCGTATCAGATTTTCCGTGTGTTCGCGGAAATCTGGCACTGGGAATGGGAATCGCGGCAGCTCGCGGACATTGCGTACATGGTGGACCAGAGCCACAACCTGAAAAATAAAGTTGAGGCCATGATCCAGACGGTGATGACAGCGCAATTGCTGTATGCCAAGGCCGCCCTAATCGATCATGAGGCTTTGCAGAAGGCGCGCACGGAACAGCGGCTGATTGATGCGGAGAATTGCTACAAGGACGCCTACGAGACGGATTGCCGTCCGGCTCTGCGGGAATGGCGCAAGAGCCATGGCCTTGCGGAGGATCCGTTGCAAGCCTTTCGGGCCAGCGGATACACGGAGCGCGCTTCCCGCGAACGAGGTGTTCGCAAAAAGGGCGCTTCCAGCTACGCCTGATCTGCTCCACATCACTGATGAGCGATTCCTCTAATTCCGGCACAACATTTCGCCGCGTGGTTGCGGTGGACCTGGGCGCGGAAAGTTGCCGCGTCTCGCTGCTGAACTGGCAGCCAAAGGGCGCGACACTCCGCACCGTTCATCGCATTCGCAATGGCCCGCGGGAACGCGATGGGCATCTCTACTGGGACCTCTCCCGCCTGCGCGAAGGCATCGTTGAAGGCCTGCGCCTTGCTGCACACGAAGCCTCTGGCCCGATTGATTCCATCGGAGTGGATGGCTGGGGCGTGGATTACGTGCGGCTCGATGCGGATTTAAAGCCCCTCCATGATCCTTTCTGCTATCGCGATCCGCGCACTGAAAAAGTCCCAGCGGAGTTTTGGAAAAATTTTCCGGCGGAACGCCTCTATGCCCTTACCGGCATTCAAATGCTGCGTTTCAACACGCTGTACCAATTGATTGCCGATCGCGAGGCTGGCTTGCCTGTAGGCGCTTGCTGGCTGAATTTGCCCGAATACATGCTTTGCAGTTTGGGCGCGCGTCCCGTTTCGGAGTTCACGCTGGCCACCCACACGCAGCTTCTGAACGCCACGCACCGTGCCTGGGCGCCGGAGATCTTTCAAGCGGCGGGCCTCGACGAACGCAAAGCGCCGGAGTTGGTGCCTCCGGGAACGATTGTCGGCGCGCTAAAGGGAGAACTTGCGCAACACGAGAAATTCCGCAGCACTAAACTGATTGCCCCGGCCACTCATGATACCGGCTCCGCCGTTGCGGGCATCCCGTACTCGGGAGACGATTCCGCGTTCATCAGCTCAGGGACCTGGTCCCTTGTGGGTACCGTCCTCGATCGTCCGTGCCTTAGCGAAGCGGCCTTTCGACAGAATGTCAGCAACGAAGGCGGACTCGAAGGCACGGCGCGCTTTCTGAAGAATGTGAACGGGATGTGGCTGATCGAGGAATCCATCCGGCACTGGCACGCGCAGGGCAAAGACTGGAGTATCACTGAACTCATCGAGGCTTGCCGTTCGCTTCCCGCGCCAAGGGCATTGCTTGACGTGGAACATTCGGAACTGCTGCTTAGCGGCCACATGCCAAAGCGCATCAATTCGGTCTTGCAGCTTGCAGGTCATGCGCCACTGCCAGAAGAACTCGAGGCCGCGCCGCAATTCGCCAACTTGATTTTCCATAGTTTGGCGGAGCGCTACACCCAGATTTTCCGAATGCTGACCGAAGTCACCGGCAAGAAATTCCGGCGTGTTCATATCGTCGGGGGCGGCAACCGCAATACCTATCTCAATCAGCTCTTGCAGGAACGCTCCGGGCTGGAGGTTATCCGCGGGCCGGTGGAGTGCTCGACGATCGGGAATGCCGCGATCCAGCTTGCCGCACTTGAAGGGAGAAGCGACTCGAGCTTTGGCGTTTCGCGCGCGGCGGTTGCGGAATGGAGCCGGCGTTTGGCTGCGCTGGAGGCCTAAAGCTGCGGCGAAGAATTCTGCGGAATCACGTGGCCCCGCTGTTCTGCTCGACATTTGGCAAGTGATTCGCCCGGAGGCAAAGACCCATGTCTTGCGCGCTAAGAACTTTCGCAATCCGATCCGTGATTTTCTCATCCGTTTTTTTGGGAGTATGTGGGACGCTCGTGGCCCAAGTTGTGCCCAACGAGCGTAACGAATGGCATGCAAGCTGGATTGCGCATCCGACGGCGCCGCTGCGCGAACCCGGCGTGTACCACTTCCGCAAAATCTTTCATCTGGATGTAAAGCCGGAACATTTTGTTGTTCTGGTCAGCGCTGACAATCGTTTTCAACTTTATGTGAACGGCCAGCGCGTTGGCGAAGGGCCTGCGCGCGGCGACCTGGCACACTGGCGGTACGAGGCGTTTGACCTAGCACCGTTCCTGCGCGCCGGAGACAATCTGATTGCGGCAACCGTCTGGCAATTTGGCTTTCGCGCGCCACTGGCGCAGATTTCCGCGCGGCTGGGATTCCTGGTGGAAGGCGATACCAAGGCGGAGTCCAGCGTAAACACCGATACGAGCTGGCAGGTTGAAGAGGTGAAAGGGCACACGGTACACCGGCCTGTGCCTCCGGGTTTATGGAATTACTACGTTGCTGGCCCCGGTGAGCAGATCGATTTCAACGGCTACGACACGGAGTGGAATGTTCTCGGGTCAAACGCGGGCAATTGGGTTGCGGCAGGGCCTGCGGTGCGCGAATCCATCTACCCGCAAGGGAGTATTCCAAAGCCTCCGAGCAGCGGAGACGGGCTGAATTGGGAGTTGTATCCAGACCCGCTGCCACAAATGGAGTACAAGGAAGTTGCGCAGCCACGCGTGGCTCGCAGCAATCTTCCCGGCGCGAAAAGTTTCCCGCAATCGCCGGTGACCATTCCTGCCAACACGCAGGCGGAAGTTCTGCTGGACCAAGGCGAAATCGTTTCCGCGTACCCGCAACTCATCGTCAGCGGAGGGAAAGGGGCGCGCATTGAACTTGTCTACACCGAAGCGCTGTATGACAAGGAGCAGAAGCGCGTGCAGCGTGACGCGGTCGGCGACCTGGTTGCCCTGGGTGTGACAGACGTGGTGCTTCCCGATGGCGGGCCTGCGCGTTCCTTCATGCCATTGTGGTGGCGGACGTGGCGGTTCCTTGATCTGAAGATTCAGACTGCGGCTGAACCGCTGCACCTTGATTCCGCGCATACATTTTTTACGGGGTTTCCCTTCGTCGATCGCGGCAGCTTCAAGTCCAGCGATCCGGAGCTTGCGCGGATTCGCGAGATTTCCTGGCGCACCGCGCGCGTGGATGCTCACGAAACGTACATGGACACTGCCTATTGGGAGCAATTGCAATACACGGGGGACACGCGGATCCAGACTTTGATTTCGTATGCCGTGGCCGGGGACGACCGGCTGGCGCGGCAGGCCTTGAAGGCGACGAATGATTCCTTGATCGCGGAAGGCCTTACGCAAAGCCGCTATCCATCGTCGCTGGTGCAACTGATTCCGACGTTTTCGCTAATCTATGTGGACATGTTGCATGACTACTGGATGTATCGCGCTGACCCGGCATTCGTGAAAAGCCTGCTGCCCGGGACGCGCTCCGTGCTCGCGTGGTTCTTGCGGTATCAGCGCGACGACGGATTCCTCGGCCCGATTCCCTACTGGAATTTCGAAGATTGGACCTGCGAGGGCGAGAAATTCCCGCCGAAGGATAAGGAAGGACGCTCCGCCAACGTGACATTGCAGTTGATCGGTTCGCTTCGGGACGCCGCGGAACTGGAGGATGCTGTTGGCGATCCAGCGGTTGCGGCTGCCTATCGGAAGAAGGCGCAACTTGCCGCGGACAGCGTTTACCACGATTGCTGGAATCCCAAGCTGGGCTTGCTTGCGGACACGACGGAGAAAAATCACTACAGCCAGCAAGCCAATGCGTTCGCGGTGATTTACGATGTGATCCCGGCGAAAGATCAGGCGCGCGTTGTGCGTCGCATTTTGGGATTGGAACCGTTGCCCGACGGCAGCAAGCCGCAACTCACTCAGTCCTCATATTATTTTCAGTTTTATATTTCGCGCGCGCTGGATCATGCCGGGCTGGGCGATCTTTACCTGGACACGCTAAAACCCTGGCGAGAAATGTTGGCCAAGGGCTTCACCACCACGCCGGAAACTCCGGACCCCACACGATCCGATACGCATGCATGGAGCGGACATCCTGCGTACGATTTCAATACGATCGTCGCTGGAGTGCGCCCCGGTTCGCCCGCGTTTGGCACGGTGCGGATTCAGCCAGCGCTGGGCAAGCTGGATTGGGTGGAAGCGACGACACCGCATCCCGAGGGACTCATTCGCACTTCCTACAAACGCAGTGGAGAAAAAGTTGACGCCATCATCGAACTTCCCGGCAAGCTTACTGGCGTGCTGGTGTGGAAGGGCAAGGATTATCCGCTGCATTCCGGGGAACAGAAATTCGAATTGAAGTGAAGCTTCGTTTTTTTGGAGGCGTTGTAGCCTCAGGACTCAGGGAGTGGCCCACAGATGAGAAGATTTTTACTGATAGGTACGGTTTTGTTAGCGAGTGCTTCGTTTGCCTTCGCGCAGATTAGCGGCGCGGATTTGTTGAAGAAGATGGGCTACCCCGCGGACAGCAAGCTGCTGATTTTACATGCGGACGATCTGGGAATGTCGCACTCCGCGAATCTCGCGTCATTTGAGGCTCTCGAAAAGGGCTGGGTTAGTTCCGCCAGCGTCATGGTGCCCTGCCCCTGGTTCAACGAAGTGGCTGAATTTGTCAAAACGCATCCTGACGCGGACCTCGGACTGCATCTGACGCTGACCAGCGAATGGAAGAACTACCGATGGGGCCCGGTCAATCGCGAACATTACAAGTCGCTGCTGGACGCGCAAGGATATTTCCCCGCAGAGAGCGGGCCCGTCGGCAAAAATGCTTCGATTGAGGATGCAGGTGCTGAGCTCGCCTGTCAGTTGGCCAAAGCTGAAGCCTCTGGCATTCACTTCAGCCATCTCGATAATCACATGGGCTCGCTTGCACAGAACGCCGATCTCTTCCGCCTGTTTTTGCAAACGGGGCGCAACGCTGGAGTTCCAATTTCCATCAACGCCGGCGAGATTAAGGCTTACCCTCAGGCTTTCTCAGGTTTCGAGAATCTCCCGGTGCCCGTGTATATAGGCCCGGCGGAGGGGCTCAGCCCGCTAGAAGGTTTCCGCAAAACGTTTGCCGCATTGAAGCCGGGCGTGTACATCACTATCGTGCATCTCGGGCTGGATGATACGGAGCTGCGGGCGATTATGCTGAATCTCGCCGGTGGTGCGATCGCGCGTCAACATGACTTCGACCTTGTGAAGAGCCCGGAATTTCAAGCACTGCTTAAGGAAAATGGCATCAAATTGATTCGCTGGAAGGACGTGGCCAAGGCGCTCGATGCCTTGGCGAACTCAACGGCTCACTGATTGTCACGGACTCCGCGACTGCTTACTCTTTTGTTCAAGCCGGCGCTCACGTGAAATTCATTTTAGAAAGGCACTTGCATGCCAACGATTCGTTATTCTTGTTTCGCTTCCCTGCTGTTTGGCGCTTTGATTTCCTACTCACCCAACCTTCTTGCCCAGGAGAATAAGACGCCTCCCCCGCCAGTGATTCTTCTGTGGCCATCGGGCGCGCCGCTGGCGCAAGGCACGGCACAGGAAGACCAGCCGCGCATCACTGTTTATTTACCGAAAGGACGCAAGACGCAGACGGCCGTGGTGGTTTGCCCCGGCGGCGGCTACGGCATGCTTGCTGTGGACCACGAAGGCAAGCAGATCGCGCAGTGGCTGAACAATCTGGACGTTGCGGCGTTCGTGCTGGAATATCGCCTGGGGCCGAAATATCACCACCCGGCGCAACTTCTGGACGCGCAGCGCGCGCTACGCTACGTCCGTTCGCACGCCGAGGAATATCACATTGATTCGCACCGCATTGGGATTTGGGGATTTTCCGCGGGAGGCCACCTGGCCGCAATGGCCGGCACGATGTTCGACGCGGGAGACACCGGAGCCAAGGATTCCATCGATCGCGTGAGCAGCCGTCCAGACTTCCTGATTCTCGATTATGCGCTGACCGACCGGCTCGGCAGCGCCTCCGAGTATAGTTATGAGAATCTACTGGGGAAAAACCCTGACCCCAAGCGCGTTGCCGAGGTCACGCCGGTCCTGCATGTCACGCACGAAACGCCGCCAACATTCCTGGTGCACTCCGATGATGACGAGGTTGTGCTGCCGCAGAACAGCATCAATTTTTATCTGGCGCTGAAAAAG
Organism: Candidatus Acidiferrales bacterium; assembly: GCA_963702915.1. Taxonomy (GTDB): domain Bacteria; phylum Acidobacteriota; class Terriglobia; order Acidiferrales; family UBA7541; genus Acidiferrum. The sequence goes on along the minus strand of OY969770.1, from coordinate 506,629 downwards.
GCAGGCGTTCCCGCGGAGCTGCACATTTACCGCTACGGCGGCCACGGCTATGGTCTCGCGCCGCTTGACCCCGTTCTATCTTCTTATGCGTTGCGACTTGCGGACTGGCTACGTGTCATTGGCGTGCTTTAGTTCCCGTGTGATTCCGGTTCCGGGCCGTCGAAACAAATAATCGCGTAGTCCCGCTGACGTCTAGTGGGCTTCGATTGCATTCGGCAGCAATTTGCTGCAGACTAACCGCCCGAGACAATGGATGAGAAGGAATTCGACAATGGACGGCTCAATTAGCGACTCTGTAGGCCTAAAAGACACCGCCGCTACCTTGCCTCGGACTAGCTCTGTTTGGATTGGTTGGTCGAGTCTTTTTATGGCCTTTGTGCAGAGCGTCTGTACTGCCTTCGTGGCGCTGAATGGTTTGCATTTGGTCATTGGAGCGGGCGCCTTTGCCACTGCCACAGGTATCCTGGGCTTTGCCGACAGCCATTTTCATCACATTAATGCGATCCGCATCCCCATGGTGCTGCTCGCTCTAGGCGGTGCGATTTTTAACCTGGTGGCACTTTGGCAGGTGCGGCGTTTGCGTGCACGCTCCGCTTCCGCGTGGCGCCAAAAGCCTATCTCAAGGGGAAAGCTTGGATCCGAACGACTGCAACTAGTCTTTTCCCTGATGACGCTTGCCTTGCTCGCCGTGGAAGAGTGTTACCACCTCAAGATTACGCATGGCCTTTAGCTCTCCGGTAGATTTCGTTGGGTTCCGCACTTGCGGAACTGTTTTTCCTGGAAGGTGCCACCATCATGAAAACCAAGACCGTACTCATAACCGGAGCCAATGGCGCGCTCGGCTCGTTTATCACCCAGGCGTTTCTCAAGACCGGCGCTCGCGTCATTGGCGCTTCGCTACACATCAGTGCTGATGCCTTTGCTTCGTCAAATTTTGAAGCCGTGAGTCTGGATCTCACACGCGAGGAATTAGTCCGCAAGACGATCAAAGCCATTGCCGAGCGCCACGATGGCCTCGACGTGGTGGTTCACGCGCTCGGAGGTTTTGCCGGCGGCCAGTCCGTTGCGGAGACCTCGACAGCCACTTGGGAGCAGATGCGCGATCTGAACCTCACTTCGGCTTTCTACGTTCTTCGAGAAACCATCCCTTATCTGCGCCGCTCACCGAGCGGGAGATTCATTGCCATTGGCAGCCTGACGGCGAAATCGCCTCATGCCAATCTGGGCGCGTACGTGATCTTTAAAGCTGCGCTTGCCACGCTGGTGCAAACTGTTGCGCTGGAAAACAGAGACTCGCGCCTCACGGCCAACATCATCCTGCCGGACACCATGGATACGCCCGCAAATCGCAAGTCCATGCCCAATGCCGATTTTTCCGCTTGGTTGAACCCGCAAGACGTCGCTGATCTTGTGCTTTGGCTCGCCGATGAGCGCGCCGCGCACATCAATGGGACCGCTTTTCCGATTCAGGCGACTCATGGCTGAAAACGTTGCCACGCTTTTCGTTCACCTTCTGTACGTGTACGCCGCACTAGGCGTTCTGATCGTGCTCGTGTTCGTTTTCTTTGGCGTACAAGAGGTTGATCGCCAGGCTGCAGGAACTGGGGTCCTCTTTCGTCTTCTTATCTTGCCTGTCAGCGCTGCCCTGTGGAAGGTGCGGAATTGATGCGGGAAGGAAACACCGGCCATCTGCAGATTCGGATCCCAGCGGAAGCTTCAGCGCCTCAGGTTCATCAGACGACTAAAATCCACTTCGCCGAGCGCAAGGGTTGCGGTTTACACCAGGCCGAGTGACAACCGTGGCGGCATGCGCAATCGTTGTATAGTTTTAGGTTCCACACTTCGGCTTAATCGTTGGCGTTCATTGGGAGGCGCAGTACATGCTCACACCCTGGTTCGGAGAATTCATGGGCACACTTGTTCTAATCCTGCTCGGCACTGGCGTCAATGCCGGTGTCCTCCTCCATAAGTCCAAGGTTGAAAATTCTGGTTGGCTCGTCATCGCTACGGGTTGGGCGCTTGCGGTCATGTGCGGCGTCTTCACCGCCATTGCTTGCGGGAGCCCCGGCGCGCATATCAATCCAGCGGTGACTCTGGGATTCGCCCTCCGAACGCACGATTTCTCGCAAGTACTTCCCTTTTTTGCCGCGCAACTCGCTGGCGCCATCGTTGGGGCCACGATTGTCTGGGTGCACTTTTTCCCGCATTGGCGGGAAACGCCCGACGCTCCCACAAAACTTGCGGTGTTTGCCACGTCTCCTGCCATACGCACATTCCCCGCAAATTTCCTCAGCGAAGTCATTGGCACGTTCGTGCTCGTGTTTGTCGTCAGCGCCATCTTCTCGAAAAATGTAGCCAGCACCGGTCCCGTTGCCGGCCTTGGCCCGTATCTTGTCGGAAGCCTTGTTTGGGGCATTGGTCTTTCCCTCGGGGGTACCACCGGTTACGCCATTAATCCCGCGCGAGATCTGGGCCCGCGCATCGCGCATTCGCTGTTGCCCATCGCAGGAAAAGGCGGGTCCGACTGGAGTTATGCGCCCATCCCGATTTTCGGCCCGCTTGTCGGAGGCGCATTGGCCGGCCTGCTGGTGCGATTTCTGGCGCTGTAGCAGAATGCGGAATCGCTTTCCATTGCGGCAAAGCGTGCTTGCCCTGTTCTTTCTGGGATTTAAGGAGTATCCATGCCGTCATATTTAGGTGCAATCGATCAGGGCACCACGAGCACGCGCTTCATTGTGTTTGACCATGGCGGGCGCATCGTCGCGCACGCTCAGGAGGAGCACGAGCAAATTTATCCCGCGGCCGGCTGGCTCGAACACGATCCCGAGGAGATCTGGCGCCGCACGCTGAGCGTGATTGGTTTAGCCATGGAACAGAAACTCCTGGCGCCGAACGATCTTGCCGCCATAGGCATCACCAACCAGCGCGAGACCACCATCGTTTGGCAGAAAAGAACAGGGCGGCCGGTGTACAACGCGATTGTGTGGCAAGACACGCGGGTGGACGGCATTGCCGCCGAGTTTGCCAAGTGCGGCGGCATCGACCGATTTCGCGGGCAAACCGGCCTGCCGCTTTCCACTTACTTCAGCGCTCTAAAAATTCGCTGGATTCTGGAAAATGTTCGAGATGCGCGTGCGCAGGCTGAAGCAGGCGAACTCCTTTGCGGCACGGTTGACAGTTATCTCCTGTGGCGCTTGACGGGAGGCCCCAACGGCGGCGTTCATTTCACCGACGTCACCAACGCCAGCCGTACGCAGCTCATGAATCTCGCCACGCTGGATTGGGATCCTGAAATCCTTGCTGCCTTTGACATTCCCCGGGTTCTTTTGCCGCGCATAGTTTCCTGCAGCGAGATTTATGGTGAAGCGACGCTCGACTCCGTTGCGGGCGTGAAAATTGCCGGAGTGCTTGGCGATCAGCAGGCGGCTCTGTTCGGCCAGACTTGCTTTCAGCCCGGCGAAGCCAAGAACACTTACGGCACAGGTTGCTTTCTGTTGATGAACACTGGCGAACGGGCCGTGCCTTCTACCTGCGGCTTGCTAACCACGCTGGCCTACAAACTTGGGACACAGCCGGCCGTGTATGCCTTGGAAGGAAGCGTCGCGATCACCGGCGCGCTAGTTCAATGGATGCGCGACAACCTTGGCCTCATCGAAAAAAGCGCCGACATCGAGACGCTTGCGCGCACCGTTCGCGACAATGGCGGCGTCTACTTTGTTCCCGCTTTCTCCGGACTGTACGCACCCTACTGGCGCAGCGATGCGCGGGGTGTCATTGCCGGACTCACTCGTTTCGCCAACAAAGGCCACATTGCACGCGCCGTCCTGGAAGCCACTGCCTACCAGACCCGCGAAGTTCTGGACGCCATGGAAAAAGATTCCGCCATTCATCTTTTCTCATTGCGCACCGATGGTGGAATGGTTGGCAACGAGCTGCTCATGCAGTTCCAGGCCGATATCCTTAACATTCCAGTGCTGCGCCCCGTTGTCCGCGAAACGACGGCGCTCGGCGCCGCCTATGCCTCGGGCCTGGCGGTGGGTTTCTACGCTAATCTTGATGATCTGCGGGAGAATTGGGCCGTCGAACAAACCTGGGAGCCTCACATGGATGCCCGCGAGCGCGAAAATCTTTTCCGTCAATGGAAAAGGGCGGTTACGCGCTCTTTTGGCTGGCTCGACTGAAGCTCAACGCTAATTACAACGTTACATTGCGACGCGCGTTGTTTGGCCATCCGCTCTTTTTGTGATAATCAGTAAGGAACAGGTCATGCCTTCCAAAGTCAAATGGGGAGTTCTTGGCGCTGCGTCCATCGCCACGCGCAAAGTTATCCCCGCGATGCAACAGTGCGAGTGGGCCGAGATCACTGCGATTGCTTCCCGCTCCACTGAAAAGGCAAAGAGCGTTGCCGCACAGTTCTCCATTCCGAAGGCCTATGGCTCCTACGAAGAACTCCTGGCCGACCGTGAAATTGAGGCCATTTACAATCCGCTGCCGAATCATCTTCACGTAGAGTGGTCCATTCGCGCCGCCAGCCAGAATAAACATGTTCTTTGCGAAAAACCCATCGGCTTAAATGTCGCGGAGGCTCGCCGCCTGCTTCGGGCCCGCGATGAATATGGCGTGAAGATTGGCGAAGCGTTCATGGTGCGGACGCATCCGCAGTGGTTGCGCACGCGCGAATTGATCCGCTCCGGCCGCATCGGCAAGTTCCGCTCGGCTTGTGGCTTTTTCAGCTACTTCAATACGGACCCGGCGGACCCCCGCAATATTGCCGAGTATGGCGGCGGATCGCTGTTGGACATCGGCTGTTACCCGGTGAAAACTTCGCGTTTCGTTTTCAGCGATGAGCCGGTGCGCGTTTTTGTGTGTATCGAGCGCGACCCGAGCTTTAAAACGGATCGGCTCACTTCCGCCATTTTGGAATTCCCCGTCGGCCAGAGCGTCTTCAGCTGCAGCACGCAGATTACGGACTACCAGAGGATGCAGTTTTTCGGAACCGAAGGGCGCATTGATATCGAAATTCCATTTAACGCGCCCCCCGACAGACCTGCACGCATCTTCATTGACGATGGCAAGGAACTCTACGCCGGGGGCAGCGCGATCATGGAAACATTTCCCATTTGCGATCAATACACCATTCAGGGCGATGCTTTTTCCCAAGCCATTCGCGAGAACAAGGAAGTGCCCAATCCCCTGGAAGATGCCATCTGCAATATGGCAGTGATTGACGCGCTGTTCCGCTCCGCCGAATCCGGCCGCTGGGAAGTCCCGGAATACCTCTAAGCTCTTGCGCGTCTAATCGTAATATTCCTGCCCCAGGTGGGTAATGAGATCCTCTCCCATCATCCAGCGCAGCGTGTTTTTCAATTTCATGAGCTGGATGAACAGGTCATGCTCCGGATACAGCTCCGGAGCGGTCATGGGCGACTTGAAATAGAAGCTTAGCCATTCCTGAATTCCGCGCATTCCCGCGCGCTGCGCCAGGTCCAGGAAGAGCACGAGGTCCAGCACGATGGGCGCGGCCAGAATCGAATCGCGGCATAGGAAATCCACTTTAATCTGCATGGGATAGCCGAGCCAGCCAAAGATATCAATGTTGTCCCAGCCCTCTTTGTTGTCGCCGCGTGGGGGATAGTAGTTGATGCGCACCTTGTGGTAAATCGTCTTGTACAGCTCGGGATACAGGTGCGGCTGCAAAATGAATTCCAGCGCGCCCAGCTTCGATTCTTCTTTCGTTTTGAAAGAGCCCGGATCCTCGAGGACTTCGCCGTCGCGATTCCCTAGTATGTTGGTTGAGAACCACCCCTTCAGCCCCAGCATGCGCGCCTTGAACGCGGGCGCCAGCACGGTTTTCATCATGGTCTGCCCGGTCTTGAAATCCTTGCCCATGATGGGCACATTGTGTTCCAGCGCTAACTGCTGCATCGCGGGCACGTCCACGGTCAGGTTCGGCGCTCCGTTTCCATAAGCGATGCCGCTGGTAATCGCGGCCCAGGCATACAACATCGACGGCGCAATGGCCGGATGATTCGCCTTCATGGCCTCTTCAAATTTTTCGGGCGTGGAGTGGACTTCGTGCGGCTTCATGAACACTTCCGTCGAGCCGCACCACAGCATCACCATGCGCGAACAGCCGTGCTTTTTCTTGAACTTCGCGATGTCGTCTTTTACTTGCAGGGCGATGTCGTACTTCGTCTTGCCCTTCTTCACATTCTTGCCGTCCAGCATCTTCACGTATTCGTGATCAAACGCCGCCGTCATCGGCTTGATCTTTGATAGGAACGACTTCACCAGCGCCAAGTGATGCGCGTCCAGCACGCCCGCCTTCGCCGCCGCCTCGTAAGCGCTGTCCGGGAAAATATCCCATCCGCCGAAGACGATATCGTCCAACTTGGCCAGCTTCACGAAATCCTTGATTTTCGGCGAACGCCCTTCGGTGCGCTTTCCCAGGCGAATCGTGGCCATCTGTGTGAGCGAGCCGACCGGCTGTGCCTGCTTCGTGCGCACCAGTTCGACGCCGGCCATAAACGTCGTCGCAACCGCGCCCATTCCCGGCAGCAGAATCCCAAGTTTTCCTCGCGGGGCAGCAATCTTCGTTGGCTTTTCCATGAAATTCCTCGGTTGAATTGTAGGTGGAACTGTACAGGCTACAGTAGCAAGGTTCCCTGGCCATAGCCCAAACATTTAATTTTGTAGGAACCGCCACGGATATGCAAATGAAAACACCGGCCGGAAACGCGTCAATTTTGGATACAAAGCCTTGATGAAAACGGATTCCTACCCGGGGTAAATCGTGACTCGGGCGTCAATTAGAAACGAGTCCGCATCCTGGCCAGTTTTCAGGTATCCTGTTCACCCTCTAGCGGTGCCAGAAACTCGTGTACTGTAGCTGCCGCACGAAGCCCCAAGCTCATGGCATTTCAGAGAGATTAAGGAGAATTCCGATGCACGCCGCCGTTGTCCATGCTTTCGATGCGCCGCCTCGCTATACCACCTTCGCCGACCCAGTAGCGGCAGAGGGGGAACTGCTGGTAACGGTGACTGCCGCTGGTCTTCATCCCATCGTCAAGGCGTTGGCGAATGGCACCCATTACGGTAGTACGGGAGAGCTGCCATTCATTCCAGGAGTGGATGGCGTGGGGCGGCTGCAGGACGGCTCGCGTGTCCTTTTCGGCATCTCGCGCCCACCGTTCGGGACGTTCGCCGAACGTGCTTTGGCGGCGAACTGGATGTGCATTCCTGTGCCTGACGGGTTAGACGACGCAACTGCCGCGGCCATTGCCAATCCTGGAATGTCTTCGTGGGTTGCGTTGAAGGAGCGAGCGAAGTTCGTTGCCGGGGAGAGTGTGCTCATCCTCGGCGCAACCGGTGTTGCCGGGCAGCTTGCGGTACAGATCGCCAAGCGCTTGGGAGCGCGGCGCGTGATCGCGGCTGGACGGAATGTTCAAAGATTGCAATTGCTGAAAGAACTCGGCGCGCACGCCGTTATCTCGCTCGATCATGAGCATGAGCCTCTGGTGGCCGCATTTCAGGGCGAGTTTGCGGGAGAGGGAGTGGATGTGGTGTTGGACTATTTGTGGGGCCGGCCTGCCGAGTGCGTGCTGGAGGCTATTTCACAGAAGGGACTGCACAAGGCGGCCTCGCGCGTGAGGTTCGTTCAGATTGGCTCGATTGCCGGCCCAACGGTCAACTTGAGTGCGGCTTCTCTGCGCAGTTCGGGGCTGGAACTGCTCGGCAGCGGCTTCGGTAGCGCCTCGCTCCAGCAGATTCTCGCGGCAATCCAAGAATTTTTCAAAGCGGCCGTGACGGAGCCGTTCCATTTCAAAAAAAGAACGGCACCACTGAGCGAAGTCGAAGCACTCTGGAACAGCTCGGAAGAGGGCACGCGACTGGTGTTTCAGCCTTGAAGCAGGTCGGTCAGATTCCTGGCTTTTGGTTCGATCACTGAATTATCACGCGAGGTTACTGGTTGTCGGCCATAACGACTCTATTCGCCGGTTTTCCACGTGCCCGCCAGATCAAGATCCACCTGCACCTCGGGCTTCACCTTCAGCAGCCAATTGCTCGGATCTTTCAATCCCCACTGAATGTACGGCACATCAAAATTCACTGTGCCTTTCCATTTGCCGTTGCTCAATTCGGCGTGCACGGGGACGATCAAGTCGTGCTCTCCTCCATGCAGCTGGAGCACGCCGTGCAGCCTCACTTCCGAACTTCCCGAAGCCGCTACCTTCCCTTCCACCTGCGTTGGCCGGAAGACAACATCGGGAAACTTCGCGCTCTCCAGAACAACTTTGTGCATTTTTTCGTCGCGCGAACTGTTGCCGCTGTCGCCGCTGGTAGCCAGGACAATAATTTCACCCGCTGCTTTTCGCGTGTCCGGATCGAAATGCAGGTTTCCGCTTTTCAAGTTGAAGGTCCCATGCACGGTGTGCAGCGTGCTGTCCACGGTCCAGGACACTTTTGACTGGCTGGGGTCCACGAACAAGGAAAATTCCGAAGATGTTGCCGGAGTTCCCTGCGTCATGCTCACTTTGGGCGGCGCCGCGGTCGCAGAAAGGAATACCGCCAAGCCCGCGAGCGCGCCTGCGCTGATCCCCAGTGACTTCCAGCTCGAAATTCGCATAGTCCTCCCTTTTTGTGATCAGGCGGACAGGAGTTGCCAGCCCAGTTGCACGCCGGTGCTCAGGATTTTGGTAGGCGTGGCGCGGCCCAGGTGCACCGCCAGCAGGCCCTCAAATAACCGTGGCTTCGCTGATAGTGCGCCGAATGATTTTTTGCGCAATGCCTCGTTGCGGCCAAGCTGAAGCATCAACTTGCCCATTCTGATGGGACGGCGCGCCAATTTCCGGTGCGCGTCTTCGTAACCGCGCAAGTCGTTTGCCGCGATCGCTTCCGCCAGCGCCAGCGATTGCCGGAACGCCAGCCGCAATCCTTCTCCTGTGATGGCATCGACCCCACCGGAAGCGTCACCCACCAATGCAACATTTCCGCGCGCCACATGCTTGAGCCGGTACATCATCGTGATCGCGCCTCTCTCCCGGCTGGCCAATTCCGCGCCATTCAGCCGCTCGCGTAAATCCGGCAGGTCCTCCAGCACGTTCGTGAAGTTCGCATCGTCTAACCGTTCGGCCATGACCACGATGCAGACTTCTTCCCTGCCAATCGGCGTGATGTAAGCCTGCGCCTGCTTGCTCCAGTAGACTTCCGCATACGTGGACCAAGGCTTCACACGATAGTGCCGCCGCGTGGCAAAGCGCTGCGTGCGCTCCAGGATCGTTTCCAGGCCGCTCCAACGCCGAACGCGTGAGCCGCCTCCATCGGCGCCCACAATCCAGCGCGCCGGTACCAAACCGTTCTTCAGTTGCACGCCTTCGGATGTAATCCCCGAAACCGGTGTCCTCCAAAGCAAGCGCACGCCACTCTTTTCTGCCTTGGCGACGAGCATGGCGTGGAGAATGGGCCGCCGCAGCCCTATTCCGTGCCCTTGGGGAAAATCCGCCGCGAAGCGCATGCCCTCCTGGATAAACTGGATTCCGCGAAACTCATGGCCCTGGCCGCTATCCGGGGTGATGCCCAATTCGCGCAGCGCTGCTTGTGTTTCCGGCATCAGTCCTTCGCCGCATGGCTTGTCGATGGGAGGTTCCGCGCCATCCGCCAATGTCACCGTGAAGCCTTTCTTGCGCGCGGCCATCGCGGCCACCAGGCCCGCTGGCCCGCCGCCGACTACAAAGACATCTGTCTTAGCGTTCTGCATCACAGTTTCCGGCGCCCTCCGCGCCTTCAATGCCGGACCAGCAAGGGTTGGATCGATCGTGAAAATGTCAACAAGCTCTCAGATTTTGAGGCGAATAAAGACCTCAGATCCGGAACATTTCTGGTATCGCACATTCGTGTCCACGAGGTTTAGCGGTGAGACCCACTGTGGGTTAACGAATTCTTTGCAGGTTGAAGTAGTTGCTTGGGATGAATCCTTGACTGTGTGCACCGTCGTCATATTGCTCTATGGATGCCAGCCCCGCTCCACGGGATGCACCGCCCGGTGGAATTTGCAAGGAATTGCAAGCAGCCCGATGGCGATGGACCCGTGTTATTTCAATGCAACCGGCTTGTACCGCAATCGGTTTCCTCTCGCTCATAATCTAATCTTATTTTACGTAGCATTTCTATTAATTTGACTCATCTTCATTCTTCCGGCAACCTATTACATGACGGGGGTGTAGGCGCGCTCGGCTATTCCCTCGCGCAGTTTCCTTGTGTCCGGCAGCTCTGGAGTTTTTTGGGCCATCCTCCAGACGGGGTGATGGCCCAGATTTTTTTTCGCTGCCTGTGAAGAGTTTGGAGGGTCGCCGCTGTGACCGATCGTTCGCTGAAGTCCCGCAGTTCCGCTCTTGTGGATGGCAATAACCGCGCCCCCGCCCGCGCCATGCTTCGCGCCTCCGGCCTCAGGGACGAGGATTTCACCAAGCCGCTCATCGGCATTGCCAACACCTGGATCGAGATCGGCCCTTGCAACTATCACCTTCGCGAACTCGCGGAACATGTTCGCGCCGGGATTCGCGCCGCGGGCGGCACTCCGCTGGAATTCAACACCATTTCCATTTCCGACGGCATCACCATGGGCACGGAAGGCATGCGCACCTCGCTGATCAGCCGCGAAGTCATCGCCGATTCCATTGAACTTGTCTCTCGCGGCAATCTTTTTGACGGACTTGTCGTCCTCGTCGGCTGCGACAAAACGATTCCCGGCGGCATCATGGCTCTGGCCCGGCTTAATATCCCCGGCCTCATTCTTTATGGCGGCTCCATCGCTCCTGGCCAGTTTGAGGGCCATTCGGTGACCATTCAAGATGTTTACGAAGCGGTAGGGGCCCACGCGCGCGGCAAAATTACGGATAAGCAATTGAGAGAACTGGAATGTTCCGCGTGCCCGGGCGTCGGTGCGTGCGGCGGGCAGTTCACCGCGAACACCATGGCGCTTGTCTGTGAATTTCTGGGACTTGCTCCCATGGGCGCTTCCAGCATTCCGGCCACGGACAAGGGCAAAGCGAAGGCAGGCGAGCTGGCAGGCAAACTGGCGATGGAGCTGCTTCGCAATGACGTCAAACCGCTAGACATTTTGACCAAAACAGCGATTGAGAATGCCATCGCGGGAGTCGCTGCCACGGGAGGCTCCACGAACGCGGTCCTGCATCTCCTGGCTATTGCGCGCGAGGCAGGCATTCCGCTTTCGATCGACGATTTTGACCGAATCAGTTCGCGAACGCCCATCCTTGCTGACTTAAAACCTGGAGGACGATTTGTCGCAACCGATCTATATGCAGCAGGCGGCACTCCGCTCTTGGCAAAGCGCATGTTTGAAGCTGGCCTCCTCAAAGGAGACGCGATCACCGTCACCGGCCGGTACCTCGCCGAAGAAGCGGCCGCTGGAGAGGAAACGCCCGGCCAGGAAGTCGTCAGCACAAAAAATAACCCGATCAAGCCGACGGGCGGCTTAGTCATTCTTCATGGCAATCTCTCTCCGGAAGGTTGCGTCATCAAGGTTGCCGGGAACAACACGCTGAATTTCCGCGGACCCGCGCGCGTTTTTAATGACGAGGAAGCCGCGTTTGCTGCGATCAGCTGCGACGAGATCCGGGCGGGCGATGTAGTGGTGATTCGTTACGAAGGCCCACGAGGCGGACCTGGCATGCGCGAAATGCTCGCGGTGACAGCCGCGCTCGTCGGCGCGGGGCTCGGCGATTCCGTTGCTCTGCTGACCGATGGCCGCTTCTCCGGCGCAACACATGGACTGATGGCAGGCCACGTTGCTCCCGAAGCTATTGTTGGCGGACCCATCGCTGCTCTGCAGGATGGCGACGCAATCGTGTTCGATATTCCCATGCGCACACTTTCCGTCGAGCTGAGCGACGCGGAAATTCAAAAGCGCATGGCTTCCTGGAAAGCGCCCAAGCCCCGCTTCACGAGCGGCGTTATGGCCAAGTACGCCTATCTCGTCTCGTCTGCTTCTCTGGGCGCCGTCACTTCCGTGCCTGACACTTTTTCATCCGGTTCCCTACCGGGATCCACGGGGAGAACTCTATGAAGATGACTGGTGCGGAAATTCTTTGCGAAACTTTGACGCGCCTCGGCGTGCGTCACATCTTCGGCTATCCCGGCGGCGCGATTCTTCCCGTCTACGACGCGCTCGGCAAGTCCAAGCTCCACCATATCCTGGTGCGCCACGAACAGGGCGCGACGCACATGGCCGACGGCTATGCGCGCGCCACGGGCGGCATCGGTGTGGCCATGGCCACTTCCGGGCCAGGCGCCACCAACATGGTCACGGGGATTGCGACGGCGATGCTCGATTCTTCACCGGTGGTGTGCATCACGGGGCAAGTGAGCAGCCGGGTGCTCGGCTCCGACGCTTTTCAGGAAGTGGACATTACGGGCATCACCATGCCGATCACCAAGTACAACGTGGTGGTTTCGCGCGCGGAAGATGTTGCGCACACGTTGCGCGAAGCCTTCATCATTGCGCAATCCGGTCGGCCCGGCCCCGTGCTCGTGGACTTCACCAAGGACGCGCAGCAGGCTTCGGCGGAATTCGATTGGGAAACTTGCGGGCCAAAGTTGCCGGCCAAACGCATCCGCAACAATCACAAACAAGACGAATTTGACCGGGCCGTGGAACTCCTGAACACGGCGAAGCGACCCGTAATTCTCGCCGGGCGCGGCGTCATGCTCTCCGGGGCAATGCGCAAGCTGGAAGAATTTGTGCGCACCAGCAAAATCCCCGTGGCCATGACGCTTCTGGGCATCGGTTGCTTCCCCGCCAGCGATCCCATGAACCTCGGCATGATGGGCATGCACGGTGAAGCGTGGGTGAACACGGCAATTCAGGAAGCTGATTTACTGATCGCCGTGGGCATGCGGTTTGACGATCGCGTCACGGGCGATCTGCGCACTTATGCCCGCAATGCCCACAAAATCCACATTGAGGTGGATCGCGCGGAGATTAATAAGAACGTCGCGGTGGACGCAGCACTCGTCGGCGATGCCACCGAAACTCTCAACAGGCTCTTGCCGCACGTGCACGAACGCGACCATTCCCCGTGGCTCGCCCATATCCAGGAACTCAAGGGCGATTCCGCCGTTCGCGATATTCAAAGCCTTCCCGACAGCGGCCATCTTTATGCAGCGCACGTCATCAATGATCTGTGGAAGGTTACCAAGGGCGAGGCCATCGTGGTCACTGACGTGGGCCAGCACCAGATGTGGGAAGCGCAGTATTACCACCACGATCGCCCGCGCACTCTGATTACTTCCGGCGGACTCGGCACCATGGGATTTGCCCTGCCTGCCGCCATTGGCGCAAAGTTCGCGCGGCCCGACGCGGAAGTGTGGGTGTTGGCCGGCGATGGCGGATTCCAGATGACCTCCTGCGAACTCGCCACCATCGTGCAGGAAAAAATCAACGTGAAGATCGCCATCATCAATAACGGCTATCTGGGCATGGTCCGCCAGTGGCAGGAATTTTTCTATGATAAGCGGTACGTTGCCACGCCGCTAGTGGCGCCGGATTTTGTATCGCTGGCGAATGCCTTTGGAATTCGCGGGGAACGTATCACCACGCGCGCGGAAGTGGTTCCGACCATCGAGGCGGCGCGTCAAACCGATCAACCGATTCTGCTCGATTTCCGCGTCGAACAGGAAGATTCGGTGTACCCGATGGTGCCGGCGGGCGCGGCGCTCCACGACATGATTCGCCGCCCCAATAGCCCGCTGGTGGAAACCGCCACGGAGCCTTGGGACTGATTCCCTGCCGCAAAACAGCCCTGCGAGGGCTGATTTCGGTACAATGAAGTGCCCGGCCAGAATGCGGAATGGTTCCCGGATTCATTGGGAACAATTGCAGTGGCAAGAAAATTGAGGATCGCATGCAAACCATCGTTGCTTATGTGGAAAACAAGCCGGGTGTCTTGAATCGCGTCGCTTCCCTCACCCGCCGCCTGGCCATCAATATTGATTCGCTTACCGTCGGCCCCACGGAAAATGAGGCGATCGCCCGGATGACTCTCTGCGCGCATACGGATGAACGCGGAGCACACCGCCTGGAAGCCAGCCTGGAAAAGCTTGTGGATGTTCTGTTGGCCGAAAATATCACGGATCGTTCCATGCTCGAGCGCGACCTGGCGCTGATCAAGGTTTCCGCCGACCAGCAGAACCGCCCGCATCTGATGGAACTCATCAAGGTGTTTCGCGCCCGAGTGGTGGACGTCGCGCCTGAATCGCTGATTGTGGAAGTTTCTGGAACTGTGGACAAGATCGACGGCCTGCTGGAAGTCCTGCGTCCATTCGGCGTACTGGAAATGGCGCGCACCGGGCGCATCGCCATGACCCGCGGCAACGATCTGCTACGCCCGCCGGCCACACCGGATGCCGCCCCCGTGGAGCCCGCTCCCTCCGCAAAATAGTTTGGTGGGGCTCCAACAGCAGCGCGCCCGCCAACCGCGATATCAAGAATTTCTTGCATTTTCGGCCGCACCGTGGCCCACGAAAGGAACAACGAACGCAATGGCAAATCTCTACTATGACAAGGATGCGGACCTCAGTCTGATCCAAAAGAAAAAGGTCGCTATCATCGGCTACGGCTCACAAGGACATGCGCACGCTTTGAATCTGCGCGACTCTGGCGTTTCCGTGGTCGTGGGACTCCCGGCGGGCAGCGCTTCGCGCGCCAAGGCAGAAAGCGACGGCGTCACCGTGAAAACTCCGGCGGAGGCCGCGGCGTGGGCCGACGTGATCATGATTCTTGCGCCGGATACGCGGCAGCCAAAACTCTACAAGGAAGCGATTGAGCCCCATCTGACGCCAGGCAAGACGCTGATGTTCGCGCACGGGTTCAACATCCGTTTCGGTGCGATCAAGCCACCGAAGACCGTGGATGTTTCTATGATTGCTCCGAAAGCCCCCGGCCATCGCGTACGCGAAGTTTTCGTCGAAGGCGCAGGGACACCCGCGCTGCTCGCTGTCGAACAGGACGCCACTGGCACGGCTAAAGCGTTGGCGCTTTCTTACGCCAAAGGATTGGGCTCGACTCGCGCCGGGGTGCTTGAAACGACGTTTACCGAGGAAACCGAGACGGATCTCTTCGGGGAGCAGGCTGTTCTATGCGGCGGCGTCAGCGAATTGATCAAGGCGGGCTTTGAAACCTTGGTGAATGCCGGATATCAACCCGAGGTGGCGTACTTTGAGTGCCTGCATGAATTGAAGCTCATCGTGGATTTGATTTATCGCGGCGGGCTCAGCTACATGCGTTATTCCGTCAGCGACACGGCGGAGCACGGGGATTATCACGCTGGCCCGCGCATCGTTACCACGGAAACGCGGGAAGCCATGAAGAAGTTGCTGGCGGAGATTCGCGACGGCAGCTTTGCCAAAGCCTGGATCGAGGAAAACGAGAAGGACTGCCCGAATTTCCTGGCGAAGCGGAAGGCGGAGCAGCAGAGCAAACTTGAGCAGTTGGGGCCGAAGCTGCGTTCGATGATGCCGTTCCTGAATCCCGTTCTTGCTCCCGGCATGTCGGAAGCAGCCGCCTCCGCGAAGAAGTAGTCGCATCCCACGTCTCCTCAATTGGGGTCCAGCGGTGCTGGACCCCTACCCGCTAGGGCCGAATTCCGCTATTATCTCGACCGTGGACAAATCACGCGCAAGCCTGCCCCGCATCCTGCTTCTCTTCTACTTTTGTGTTTTTCTCGCCGCCACGTCGCTTCGTGCGCAAACGGCGACAACCACGGCACCCTCGCTCACTCCCGGGCCTAAGCCTGGGGACGCGCCTTTCAGATGGAAGCAACTCGTGGGGATCTATACCCGTGCGGACACGAACGAAACCTTCACTCTCATTGAACGACACAATCACTTGATCTGGCACGACTCTAGCAACCGGAGCGAGGAGATTCCCGAAAAGGAAGGCGTCCTCTGGCTTGACGTAGGCGATGGACGACGAATCGGCCTGACGGAAATACGAGATGCCAATGGAATCGTTACTCAGCTGTTTTACCTCAACGAGGTCTACACCCGGGCTGATGCTGGCGCCGATCCCGCGCATTTCTATCACGTCACGCCCACCAAGCCGCTGGAAGAACTTCGCGCCGCCGCGCTCGCAGTGAAGCCGCCAGAAGAGGCCGGCGACTTCCGCAAGCCCGATCTCGTTGAACTGATCACGCTTGATCCAACCATTCATCTGGACATCCGCTACGCCCACAGCGACAATTTCCTGGGCACGCCGCTGTACACCCAAGCCCGCGCCTTTCTGCAACGCCCCGCAGCCGAAGCGCTGCTGCGCGTGGTGCGCAAATTGCAACCGCTGGGCTACGGACTGTTGATTCACGATGGCTATCGCCCCTGGTACATCACCAAAGTTTTCTGGGACGCCACGCCGCCGGAAGGCCACGATTTCGTCGCCGACCCGCAGAAGGGCTCCAAACACAATCGCGGCTGTGCCGTGGACCTGACGCTCTACGATTTGGCCACGGGTAAGGAAATCGAAATGCCCGGGCTATACGACGAGATGTCGCCGCGGTCCTATCCCACATTTCCCGGCGGCACTTCCCTGCAGCGCTGGCATCGCGAGCTTCTCCGCCGCGCCATGGAATCGGAAGGCTTCGCCGTGAATGAATACGAGTGGTGGCACTTCGATTACAAGGATTGGAAGCTTTATCCTTTGCTGAACGTGCCTTTTGAAAAGCTCGGCGCGCTAGACAAGCCAGCCAACTAAAGCGTATCTGGTGACGCCTTTGCCAGACGTCCGCGGCCCTGCGTGGTTTATTGGAGGGGCTTACGCTTCAAAAGCGGCGGCAAGCCGCCGCACTCCAAATGCGCTCGGCCATTGCAGAGAGTTGCGGAGTTTTGAGGATTCAGTGGGGAGAAATGCCGGTTAGTTCTTGGCCCTCAGCGAGGCGAGCGGCGGAAATGAACTTGCAGTCGTAAAGATGCACTCGGGCGGCAGCTGTTTCGTCTTCAACGAATTGGCGAGCGTTTTGATGGCTTGCCCGGCATTCGCAGGAATCACGATGGTCGCTTGCAAAAGTCCACGGTGAACATAGACCTGCCCTGTATTGGGCAGGCCGTCGCAACCGATATACGGCAAGCTCATCCAGTGATCGCGTTCATTTTCCGCAGTGTGTTCCTGAAAGGCCCGGCGCGCGCCCAGTGCCATGGCATCATTTTGCGCCGCTACGAGTCCGATGGTGACGTCTTTGGCCATATTGAGCTTGAGCCAGGAAGTTACGGCATTGTAGGCGCTCTCTTCGGTCCAAAGTCCTTTCAACACGCGCACATCCATGCCTGCGGGCTTGGCCTTCTGCATCGCCGCGGCGCGCCGCACCGCTGCGTTATTATCAGAGGGTCCCTGGACATAGAGGACCGCGCCTCCTCGAGGGAGCAGACGGGCAATTTGTTCGCCCTGGATTCGGCCCACCTCGTCGTGATTCGTAGTGATGCAGAAAAGAGGGGTCGCAGATTGACGTCGAAGTTCCTTGATGTAATCCACTTCACGGTTCAGCACCACCCATCCCACGCCAGTGGTAGCGGCGATTCTCGCGGCTTTCTCGAGAGGTGTGCCCACCGGCTCGAAGAGAATTCCATCAGGGCGGGTTTCCACCGGGTTATAAAGGAGTTTCAGAACTTCCTGGCTCTGGATCACTGCGTCATGCTCCGTTTGCATGATCTGCAGGTCCACATCGCACTCGCGCGCCGCTTCTTTCGCCGAAATGGTCTGCTCGGCTTGATAATCGTTATTCTCCACTACCAACAGCACAAATTTGGTTTTCTTCATCCGAGCCCTCCACGTATACCCAAAGGATGCCTGGAAAATTCATGGCCGGGGCGCCGCCGTTTGTTTTCACGCGCCGGCGCACACCCGGAGGGTCGAAACAAACAGAAATGGGCAAATTTCTCAACAATTCGATGGAACTGGAGCATAGGTCGCTTGTGCGACAGATTTCGCTCAAGCATTGTTCGTCAACAAAATCGACGAAATTGCAGGAGCTGAGTTTTCCGTCGCACTTCCCTGTCGAGCGGCTGGAGAGGTTAGGAAATCCTGAATCCACTTCACCTCTCCGCGCAAAACATACGCCCGCCCCTCGTAGGCGTCAAGTTCAAGGAGAATTGCTGCCCCCAAAAATCCACTATCGCTACTTGACGATTCAGTATCGCCTCTGAAGAAAATCTTTCCTTCAGCTAAGCAGTGCGGCAACTCCTGTCGCTCTATTTCCGCCTCCTGCAGTATCATCTCCTGCATGCTTGCGAAGACTCTTTCGCCGCTTCTGCGGCTCGGCACTTCGTCCTTCACCGCCGAAGGATGGGAGACCAGTTTCTATCCCAAGGGCATGCAGCCGCGAGATTATCTTTCCTACTACGCCACGCAGTTTGACACGCTCGAGGTTGACGCCACTTTTTATCGCATTCCGGCGGAATCCACGGTGAAAGGCTGGTATGTCAAGACACCTGCGAATTTCGTGTTTGCCCTGAAAGCGCCGCAGGAAATTACCCACGAGCGCATGCTGGTGGACGCCGAGCCTGTGTTGAAGGAATTCCTGCGCGTGACCGATCATTTGGGCGAGAAGCGCGGGCCGATCCTCTTCCAGTTTCAATACTTCAATAAAAAGACCTTCGCCGCGCCCGCTGATTTTCTGGCGCGCCTGAAACCGTTCCTCGAAAAGCTGCCCGTGGAGCCCCGGTTCGCCCTCGAGATTCGCAATAAGAATTGGCTGGGCCCGGCGCTGTACGATCTTTTACGCAAGCACAACGTCGCGCTTGCCCTGATTGATCACCCCTGGATGCCGCGCCCGGCGGAGTGGTTCACTAAGGGCGACGCCATTACCACCGATTTCGCCTATATCCGCTGGTTGGGCGATCGCAAGGCCATCGAAGAATCAACCAAAACCTGGGACAAAACCATCGTGAACCGCACGCGCGATTTGCAGGATTGGGTGGAAGCCTGCCGCAATTTCTTGAAGCGCAAAATCCGCACCATTGCCTTTGCCAACAATCACTATGCCGGCCACGCGCCAGCGACGCTGCATCTTTTTGCAAAGCTGATGGAAGAGTAGGATATTCGTTTTTCCGCGCACACAAATTGCCCGGTCGGGAATCTGAAGTCAGGGAGGGATTTCTCCGCTGCGGGACGGCAGAGGGCGCCGTCCCTCCGGTCGAAATGACAGGTTTTGGGTGGCGGATGAGACGGAAAGATCCTACTTCGGTGAACTTGGATGATTACAGGAAAATCAATTGAGGCGAGACAAGCGGCGTTCTCCAGCAATCCGTCAACACCGGATTTTGGGTCAACCCAGATTGGTCTTGCCTAACTCAGCCACGCGCCGCTCGTAAATCATTTCGCAAAGGCCCTTCTTGTTGTAAAAGCGGAAAACGATCTTGTGGCCGGCTTCGATCTTAGCGCGTGACTTCAGTAGGGTACCGTTCAACACGACCCAACTTCCATTCACCAGATACTCGCCTTCGCGTCCTTGCAATTCAAAGTGTCCGTCACTTTTCAGGGAAAGCGGAGCCGCCTTGCAGGGCAATTCCTTGCCCGCCACGCGCGACTGCGTGCACTCATACTCTCCCGCCACCTCGGTGCTCTGCGCCCGGGCCACACTGCCCTCCAGAAGCGTGAGGGCGGCCAGACCTCCTGCTAACGCCAAGATCTTGCCGATTTGGGACTGCATAGTTGCCTCCCAACAAGGAGCGCGAGTCGAACAAAGTTTTCTGTAGCGGATAGCAAGTGCAACTTTCTCACCACCGCCGGGGCAATCCAGCCCACTGAAAATACGTACCTTAGCTATGCAGAAGGCGATCTCCCCTGCGAGTTTGAGGAACACCTATTCACATTCAGCACATTTCCGGGAAGTCTTTTGCCGTACTCCCCCGCACGTACCAAATAGAGAAGGTACCCTTCCGTCTATTCTTGTGGGGCCGACGGACGCTACTCTGAGGGTAACTCCGGGATGGCGGCGCCGTCCTTACGCGGGTCAGAGGCGCCGTAATTAACGCCCTTGGCAAAATCGCGCAGGACTGCCTGGCCTCCGCCAACGGCGGAGGAGAAGGCGCCCATGACCGTGATTTTGTGCCCCATGGCGGTGAGTTCGTCGCGCGTTTTCTGCGAGAAACGGTTCTCCATCTGAACGTCGCAACCTTCAAAGGTGCGTTTTGTGAAGCGCGGCGCTTCCAGGGCTGCCTGGATATTCATTTTGTAGTCCACCACGTTCGCGATGAATTGTGCGTGGGCTTGAGACTGGTTCCAGCCGCCCATGATGCCAAACGCCAAGCGTATATCTCCATTTTTTGCGAAGCCCGGGATGATGGTGTGCCGCGGGCGCTTCCGTCCGGCCAGGGCATTGGGCGAAGTGGCGTCCAGCGTAAACAGCGCGGCGCGATTTTGCAGCGCGAAGCCCGTTTCCGGCGCGACAATCCCCGAGCCAAACTCGTTGTAATTGCTCTGAATCAGCGAAACCATATTGCCTTCGAGGTCCACCACGCTGAGGTACGTTGTGTCGTTGCCCATGGGAATATTCCCCGGGGGCACATCGCAGTTCGCCTTCTCTGGATTGATCAGCTTGGCCGCTTGCGCCGCCCACTCCTTCGAGAGCAACGCCTGCACTGGCAACTTCTGGCCGCGCGGGTCGCCAATGTATCTGGCCATGTCGGCATAGGCGATTTTCTTTGCCTCGATCATGGTGTGCAGCGCTTTCGTCGAGCCGAAGCCATGGTCCTTCTGGCCAAGGGGAAAATTCTCCATGATGTTGAGCATTTCCAACGCGGCAATTCCCGTCCCGTTAGGAGGCATTTCGTAAACGGTCCAGTCGCGATAGGTGGTGGAGATGGGCTCGACCCACTCACTGGAATATTCGGCCAAGTCGGCAGCGGCCATGGTGCCGCCGTGACGTTTCATGGTTTCCAAGATGCGGCGCGCAATCTCGCCTTTGTAGAAAGCATAGCGGCCGTGGTCGGCAATCTGCTGCAAGGACCAGGCCAGCTCCGGGTTACGAAAAACTTCGCCAGCCTTTGGCGGGCGATCCTGTGGCAAATAAAGCTTGGCGGCCGTTTCATCGCCCCGCAGGTAGTCCGCCGCGCCTGCCCAGTACATCGCTACCATCTCCGTCACTGGGTAGCCATTCTGCGCGGTGCGGATCGCGGGGACCAAATCTTCGTTGAGCTTCTTTCGCCCGAATTTATCGGCAAGTTTTTGCCAGCCGTCCACGGTGCCGGGTACGGTGATCGTGTGGATGCCGGATTCCGGCATCTCCCGCAAGCCAAGCTTTTGAAGGAGTTCGATGCTGAGGCCTTTTGGCGCCCACCCGCTGGCATTTAGGCCGTAAAGCTTGTTGGCTTTCGCGTCATACACAATCGCGAACAAATCGCCGCCAATGCCGTTCATCATCGGCGAGACCACGCCCATCATGGCGTTCGTGGCAATCGCGGCATCCACAGCGTTGCCGCCACGCTCCAGAATGCGCGCGCCTGCTTGTGCGGCCAACGGCGATTCCGCGGCCACAATGCCGTTCTGCGAAATCACCGTGGAGCGGGTTTGCGAACGATCCTGCGCGGGTGTGGCGGCGGGAATCATGCTGCATGCAAGATACAGCAAAGCGGCGGGTGGTGCGAAAAATCGATTCAAGGCGCGCCCCTCAGTTTGGAAGTCTCAAAACATACAACCGTGCCGAATTTCGTCAGCGTGCCAGCACTGTATCGCGGGATAAGCAGCCCCGCAAGAGGGCGGAGAGAAGGGAAGTGGCTCAGTTTTCGGAAACGATGTTGATCAGCCATTTGGATTACTTCCGAGTTGCCCGTAATCCAGGAGCAATCCGGAAATCACGTTTCACAAGCCGACTTCCCGGTACTGATCCGCGCGAATCGCGGACCAACCGAGAGCTATGCATCAGGAATGCTCCGTTGCCTTCCCCCGCCTGAGCAAAATCCTTCGAACAACTATTCGCGTGCAGCACGCTCCAATCGCGACCGTTGCAGGATGTGAATTTGCTTCCGCTTAACTTCGATAATGCCGGCTTTCTTTAGCTCTCCCAAAGCACAGGTGGCCGACTCTCGATAGACCCGCAGATACTGTGCAAGCTCTTTATGTGTCACGTTACGGACCAAATCCCCATCCGCTCTCTCCAACAGCAGACCCGCCAAACGTGGAACCAAATGCCGGAAGGAGGTGGCGTCCAAGTCCATGAGCACGTGAACGAATCGTTGGCTGACCAGGTCAAGGAGCCGCCGAGTGACGGTAGGGCACCGTGCGAGAAGCTCCTCCACGACCTCACGCGAGATCATCCGAATTCGAGAGGGAATAGTTGTCTGAGCTGTACAGTGGTAGGTACATTGACCCACGCATCCCATTTCACCAAATACGGCGGGCGCTCTTAGTTCCGCGATGATCAGCTTCTTTCTCGCGGATGTGCGGAAGGTCTGCACCGAGCCTTCTTCGAGCAAAAACAGAGCCTGGCCGTCTTCACCTGTCTTAAACAAGACATGGCCGGCCGGAAAATCCTGGACCTTACTTCGTTTTTCAATCGTGAACAAGCGAGATGCCGGAACCCCTTTGAACAAATTCAGTGCAGAAAGCGACGAATCCTGCGAGATTCCGCCCGAGCGCGATTTTTGTTTACGATTCAACGCAAGTCGCTCCATTGTCCCAAATCTTTTTCGCCTTCCGAATGTAAGGTAGATTACACCGTTTTGCCGCAACCGTTGTGGTACCAGGTCATCCAATCCATGCAAGCGCAAGTTGAACACGCGTGGCGTTGGAAAATGTCTCGAACCTAGAAACATTTGGAGGTGAACTTATGAAAGACCATGAATCGCATAGCACGCAGGCTAATACCGTGAAGTTCGGGAGCCTACCGGTCGACGGACTGAACATCGCATATCGCGAGGCCGGTAACCCGACTGATCCACAACTCGTCCTGTTGCACGGATGGCCGGCTTCCTCCCATCAATATCGAAACCTGATTCCGGCGCTGGCCGGCCATTTCCACGTCATTTCGCCCGACTATCCCGGCTTCGGCAACAGCGAAATGCCCGATCCTGGGAAATTCGCCTATACGTTTGAGCGGCTGGCTGAGGTGACGCAGCACTTTCTAACCGAGAAGGGTTTCCACCGCTACGGCATGTTTGTCCAGGACTACGGGGGGCCGGTCGGTTTCAGGATTGCCGGGCGCCATTCAGAGGTTCTGGAGTGGCTAATCATCCAGAACACGAACGCTTACGAGGTGGGTTTTACGGAAGCGTGGGGAGGTTTGCGGAATGCTCTTTGGAAGAATCGCACGCCGGAGACCGAGCAGGGCGTGGCAGGCTTGCTGGAGCTTGAGACCATCAAGGCCGTGTACCTCCATGGCCACAAACGTCCCGAGGTGATCAGTCCCGATAACTGGAACATGGATTTCCGCTTTATGGAAAGGCCCAACGCGCGCCGCGTGCAGATGGACCTCTTCTACGATTACAGAACAAACGTCACCTTGTATCCACAATGGCAAAACTTTCTTCGCGAGCACCAGCCAAAGACACTAATCTTCTGGGGGCAAGACGATATTTTCTTCACACGCGAAGGCGGCGAAGCTTATCTGAAGGACCTTCCGCATGCGGAGATGCACCGCCTGGATTCCGGGCACTTCGCCGTAGAAGATCACCTTGACGTGATCGCTTCGAACATGAAGCGCTTTTACTCGGAAAAGGTTATTGCGGGTTCCTCGAGCGTGAAGGGGCAAACGGCTTGAGTATCACACCACCATGAAGGTCGCGGAAATCTGGCGCTATCCCATTAAGTCCATGGGTGGGGAAAAGCTGCAGGAAGCTACGCTCAGCCCCCTGGGGATTTACGGGGATCGTATCGTCCACGTGGAAGATTCCCGCGGACATTTCGCGACGGCCAGAAAGTATCCGCGTCTTCTCGGTTTTCATGGAACCCTAGATTCCTCCGGCGATCCCAGTATCAACTATGTGCATTGGACCGACCCGACCGTCTTGCCGCAGATTGTCGCTATTGTCGGTCCGGGTGCTCGGCTCGTTCACGATACGTCCGCGCATAGATTTGACGTGCTGCCCCTCCTCGTAGCCACCGATGGTGCCATAAAGGAGTTTGGCCACGACGGCAGACGGCTCCGGCCCAATATCATTATTGGAGGTGTGGAAGGACTGGCGGAACGCTCGTGGCCCGGCCGATGTCTAGGTATCGGGGACGTTCTAATCGGCATCGAAGATTTACGCATGCGTTGCGTGATGACCACCTTCGATCCCGAGACGCAACAACAAAAAGTGGGAGTCCTCAAGGAGATTGTTCGAAAGTTTGCGGGCAAGCTCGCCTTGAACTGCTATGTGATCCGTGGTGGCGAGATTCGTGCAGGTGATGATGTCCAACTCCTCGATTGCGAAGATTAAAAACAGCAATGCGAATCAGTGGTGATACCGCCGTCCACAGAGAGTGCTTGCGAAGGCGTTATCGTCCGGCGCGGGTGCGGCTACTCTTCGTCGGTGAGGCACCTCCGGCCTCCGGAAGGTTCTTTTATTGCGCGAACTCCGGCCTTTACCGAACCATTCGAGACACCTTTGTTACCGCTTTCCCTGCGCTCGGCGGCAGGGATTTTCTTGCATCGTTCCGAGCGCTGGGCTGTTATTTAGTCGACCTTTGTGCGACGCCGGTCGACCGGCTGACTAGCGAACTCCGCGCAAAGACTTGTGCAGATGCCGAAGCGCGTCTCAGCAGCACGCTCGAAGACCTTTGCCCGAAAATCATCATTACGGTCGTTCGCTCCATCGCACCTAACGTCATGCGTTCTCAACAACAAGCAAATTGGAGAGGCGCGTATTACCAACTTCCTTATCCGGGACGGTGGCGACATCACCGAGTTGCCTTTGAAGCCTCACTCGTTCCCGTTCTCCAGCGGGAACTAGGGAAAGACTCGCGTTCCGGTCATTTGAGCTCGAACGACATACTAGGGAATAACTTTCGGGCCCGATAAACTCCCATCTCGTCAGTGCTTGATTTCCTGGCGAGAAGCCGACTTATCGGTACCTATCGTGGTTCACGAGACGATAGCTTCGGATTGCACAGTCAAGCGTCGTTCGACACAGCAGTGCGGATGCCGTTTAGTGTCAAAACAGGCCGCGGTGGCCAGCGTAGTTAAATTAGCGCAGGTGTCAGGGTTCAGAGATCAGGAAACAGAAATCGGGAACTGCAAAATTCACACTTGACATCGACAGATAATCCACTACCATATGGTTGTGGATAAGTTAGATACAACATTTGCGGCTCTGTCTGATCCAACCCGCCGGGCGATGATCGAACGACTCTCCCATGGGCCTGCCTCTGTGCATGGATTGACGGAACCGTTTGCCCTCTCGCAGCAGATGATTTCAAAACATATTGCCTACCTGGTGCGGGCGCGGATTGTGATCAAGACGAAGCGTGGAAGAGAGAGCGTGTGCACGCTTAGGCCAGAGGCGATAAAGACAGTCAGCGACTGGGCGATTAGCTATCGCCGATTCTGGGAAGAGAGTTTCGACAAGTTGGATGTGGTTGTGAATCAAATGAAAAAAGAGGAGGTCAGAGATGACAAAAAACACGGTTAACGAGACAGAACGGATGGTTGTCACTAGAGTTTTTGACGCCCCACGCGCATTGGTTTGGAAGGCGTGGACAAACCCGAAATATGTGATGCAGTGGTGGGGGCCGAAGGGTTTTACTGCGCCTTTTTGCGAGATGGATTTTCGCGTAGGGGGAAAATTTCTCTGCTGCATGAGGGCGCCGGATGGGCAGGAGTTCTGGAATGCTGGGGAATACCACGAGATTGTTCTGCACGAGAAGATCGTTTCCTCCATGTACTTTTCCGACTCGAAGGGAAACAAGGTTGAGCCTGCGCACTATGGAATAGAACATGAGGCCATAGAAGGTGCGCACGACGTGGTTATTTTTGAGGATTTTGGAAACGGCCAGACGAAACTCACCTTCATTGGAAATGAAACCATGGAGAACGCAAAAAACAGCGGGCAAGTAGAGGGCTGGAATCAGATACTCGATAAAGTTGCCGCAGTTGTTGCGGGGCTAGCGCAGGCGAAATAAGAAGTTGAAGTTTTGATGATCGTCATGCGCGAGATACAGCTAAGGCTGGCGGCGGAGGCTTAGTTAGAACGGGCTTCTCGTCGCTTGGCCGAATAGTTGCATTTCCGGCTAAGTGACCCTTGGCTCAACTGTTGCCTTCAGGCCAATGCGCTCAGCGACCAATGTTTACCGAACTCAACATTAGTCCTGTGAAACGCGCTTGTATTGACTGGTCTGGCCAACTTCCGGATCGTCGGCAACTCGCACTTTATCATCGGACCCCGCTGTTGGGCATTGATCGGTCGTCCGATCGGAAAATGATTTACCTAGGCAGCGACAGCCAGGTTTTCACTTACAGAGCAGGAAACGCGAAATTCGCTGCGCTGTCAGTTGGTGCCACAGGCAGAATCCGATAGAATGCTGCCGTGCCTGATTCTCCTCCCCGCAAAACGAAAGCGCCTCCGCCTGACCCTGCCACCGTGCGGCTGGATGCCCATATCGCAGGTCGCAACGCCGATCCCTTCGCGGTGCTTGGGCCGCAGCCGATAGAGACGCCCGCGGGGCGCCGCTGGCTCGTTCGCGTTTTTCAGCCGCGCGGATCTGAACTGCAACTCCTTTGGGGCGGACAAGCCGACCCCCTGCCGATGAAAAAAGTCCGGCCAGAGGGCGTTTACGAGGTGGAACTTCCCCTGGACAGCGAATTGGCTCCTGCGCCTTCCAGTTATCGCCTGCGCTACAGCACGGATTATGGCGCGGTGGTCGAAGTCCACGACCCCTACGCGTTTCCTTATCTGCTCAGCGAATTCGATCTGTACCTGATGGGAGAAGGCCGCCACTACGACACCTACGAGAAACTCGGCGCGCACATCAAGACGGTGGACGGCGTTTCCGGTGTGCATTTTGCCGTGTGGGCCCCCAGCGCGCGGCGCGTCAGCGTGGTGGGCGACTTCGATCGTTGGGACGGCCGCGTTCATCCCATGCGCACCCGAGGCTCTTCGGGCATCTGGGAATTATTCCTGCCCGACCTAGGTGAAGGCGCGATCTACAAATACGAAATCATCGGCCCGCGCGGCGAAATGTTGCCGCTGAAGGCCGATCCCTACGGATTTTTCTCGGAGTTGCGGCCGCACACGGGCTCGGTTGTGGCGCGGCTCGACAATCATCCTTGGAACGACGCCGACTGGATGGCGCAGCGCCCGCAGCGAAGATGGCTCGAGCAGCCCATTACAGTTTATGAGGTTCATCTGGGCTCTTGGCGGCGCATGCCCGAAGAACACAACCGCTGGCTCAGTTACAACGAACTCGCGGATCAACTTATTCCTTACGTAAAGGATCTCGGCTACACGCACATCGAACTGCTGCCGGTGATGGAGCATCCCTTTGACGCCTCCTGGGGCTATCAGACGCTGGGCTACTTTGCCGCAACCAGCCGCTTCGGGAAACCCGCGGAATTCATGGCGTTTGTGGACCGCTGCCACCAGGCGGGACTTGGCGTCTTCCTCGATTGGACCCCGGCCCATTTTCCGCGCGACTCTCACGGCTTAAGTTACTTTGACGGCACACATCTTTACGAACATTCCGACCCGCGCCAGGGCACGCATCCCGACTGGGGCACGCTGGTTTACAACTACGGCCGCAACGAAGTGCAGAATTTCCTGATTTCCAATGCGCTGTTCTGGCTGGACAAATACCACATTGACGGCCTGCGCGTGGATGCCGTTGCTTCCATGCTTTATCTGGACTATTCGCGCAAAGAGGGTGAATGGATTCCCAACCGCTACGGCGGCCGCGAGAATCTGGACGCCATCGATTTCTTCAAGCGCTTGAATGAAGTGGCAAACCTGCGATTCCCGGGCATTCTGACCATCGCGGAAGAGTCCACATCGTGGCCCAGCGTTTCGCGTCCCACCTATCTTGGGGGCCTGGGCTTCAGTCTGAAATGGAACATGGGCTGGATGAACGACACGCTGCAGTATTTCTCAAAGGACCCAGTTTTTCGCCGCTATGAGCACAACAAGCTGACGTTTTCGATGCTCTATGCGTTCACCGAAAATTTCATGTTGCCGTTCTCTCACGATGAGGTTGTGCACGGTAAGAATTCGCTGCTGCACAAAATGCCCGGCGACATGTGGCAACAATTCGCAAACCTGCGGCTGCTATTCGCTTATCAGTACGCCCACCCGGGGAAGAAGTTGCTGTTCATGGGACAGGAGTTTGGGCAGCGGAACGAATGGTACGAAGCGAGGAGCCTTGACTGGCACCTGTTGCAGTACGATTCGCATCGCGGCGTGCAGAATCTCGTTCGCGACCTGAATAGGCTGAATGCTGCGGAGCCCGCGCTGCATCAGGTGGATTTCGAGTGGCAGGGCTTCGAGTGGATTGACGCCAACGATTCGGACAACAGCGTGTATTCGTTTATCCGTCGCGGAAAAAATCCCGACGATGTGATTCTGGCAGTGTTGAACGCCACGCCGGTGGTGCGCTATGGCTATCGGCTGGGCGTGCCGCGCCCCGGGCACTACGAAGAAGTGCTGAACACCGACGCCGCAATCTACGGCGGTTCCAATGTAGGCAATCTGGGCGGCATGAACGCCGACGAGCACGCCTGGCAAGGCCGCCGCCAATCGCTGGCTCTAACGCTTCCGCCGCTCGCCGCCGTCTTCCTGAAGTGGCGCCAAGCCTGACGAAATTGTGCAACCCAGTATTCCGCGGTTTGGGGCTATCTACCGTTTCCTTCTCTTTTTTCTTTTCTCTAAAACTGACAACTTAGACCTGATTACTTAAGACTTCGTGACTCAGGGAAGAATGCGGCCCAGAATGAAAGCAACCCCACTGAACGCCAGTGCTTCAAACACGCTGGTCCACTCATTGCCGATGGCTCCGTAGGGATCGGCGACGGCTCGAGGAATATGCAGAACGATGACCCACGCAAAAATCATGACGCCCAGAAGAGTGGCGGCGAGCCGCGCCTTGACTCGAAAAATCATGCCCAATCCTGCGGCGATCAGCGCCGCGCCCGCGAAATAGGTCCAGAAAACGTGCCGGGGAATCCACGCAGGCACCAGCGACGAGACGAAGGGGACATACAGAAAGTGGTCCGTCCCAAACACGATCACCATAATCGCAAGTGGATACATTCCCAGCGGTATCAGTTTCTCCAGCAGCCCAATGATGGCTGGAGATTTGTGTCCGCCTCCCGCCGCAGCTGCAGGCAGAGTCCCCGCCACCACGAAGGCGCTCCCGGAAAAGGCCAGCGCCTTGAACGCGCCTGTCCAAGCACCGATGTGGACTACACCTCTTATGATGTTGTCCGGAATATGTAGAAGCAGAACTGATAAGAGGAAGAATCCGCCCATCATTGTAGCTGCGAATCGCGCCTGTTTTCCGGTGAGGATCATTCCTCCCGCAACAAAGAGGATTGTTCCCGTCAGAAAAACCCAAAAGAGGCGGCCGGGAATCCATGTGGGCCAAACCGGTACCACCACAGGAATGAACTGCTTGAAGTAAAAATGCTGCAGACCGATGCCCATCAAGCCCAGGGCAAAGAAGACTCGCCCCGTGGCAATAACTCTATCTGTTGAAGCGATGGCTGAGTTCATAGCCGCCCCCCTAGCGAAGATCGTCCCCCACGTCCCGCTTACTTGGAAGCGTAGAAAAGATAGTCGGCGGTGTACGGGATGCGGATTTCCTGGGCGGCATGCGCTGCATCGCAATCGGAGGCGGGCGCTTTGCCGCCCTTGGTGTTGAGGCGTTGAATGGAAGTGACGCGAGAAAGTGCACCACTGCCCTCATGGCTGACGACGTTGACGAGCAGCCACGGGATGGAATCGGGATCCGGCGAAGGTGCGTTGGCAATGGCCTTGCCCATGACGCGGCTTCCATCGCTCGCTTCCCACGACGGCCCAGCAAAATGCTTGCCGAAGGGTTTGCCCTGCTTGTCGAAGAGTTGAGCGTCGGGAGCCTTCAGCGTCCATGTGAATTGTGCGCCATCCGCCTTGCAGGTGTAGATCTGGTCGCCCTTCGCGTGCACTTGCAGAAGGAGTTGATCGCCAGCGGGCGGCTGAAGCTGCGGCGGCACCTGTTGCGCGGCAGAGGCAAATGAAAGAAAACTGATCGCAATGGCGATCAGTAGGGCAAATGCAATTCTGCCAATAGTTTGGCGCATGGAAAAATTCCTCCTTTGGCAATGGGGCGCGGACTTTGGGCGCACGCGAATATAACTCAACTCCTGCGCCACAGTCGCGCAAAAATCCTAAGCATATGGCCACTCAAGAGGGAAAAATGACGCGGGCTTAACTCATTGAGACGGCGCCCATTGGCCTTCGTCTGTCGTTCACACCATCCAGTGCTGTGCGATGCATCACACGCCACCAACCCTTTGAACTGATATTCTGCCGGCATGCCGCTCCCATTTATCCCGAAGCCAGCGCAACTCGCCAGACCTTGGGCTTGGCCGTGTTGCTGTCAAGAGGAATTTACATGCCCACCCAAAAAGTCGTAATCCTCGATGGCGCCGCGTCTTCCGAGCACGACCTTTCCCGGATTCTCAGCGTTCTGTCTGACGTCCTCAAAGGGGACGGTGCCGACATCGAGACCTTTCCCTTGCGCGAAATGAAGTTGGCCCATTGCCTCGGTTGTTTTGGATGCTGGGTGAAGACACCAGGTCTATGTGTTGAGGCGGATGCAGGCCGCGAGATCGCCAAGGCTGTGATTCGGAGTGACATCACGGTTTGGTTTGCTCCGGTGACTTTCGGAGGCTACTCGCCGGACTTGAAGAAAATGCTGGACCGGTTCATCCAGCTTATTCCGCCTCACTTCGCGATGGATCACGGAGAGATTCACCACCCCCCGCGCTATGCGCATCGCCCGCGGCTTTTAATGGTTGGAGTCCAGCGCCGTCCCAACGCACATGAGACTCATATCTTCAAAACCCTCGCCGGACGCAACGCCATCAATTTCCATCCCCCGAGTTACGCCGCGGAGGTAGTTCTCGCCACGGATAACGCCAATGCGCTCCGGCAACACTTTCGGGCACTCTTGACCAGGTCTGACACTTTGCCTTTTGGCAAGCTTGCCGCTTCGTTGATGCCTCCGCCGGTTACGCCCGGTACGCCTTTTGCCGGCCATGACGAGGCGCGACGCGCTTTGCTAATCGTGGGCAGCCCCAAAACCAGCTCGACCAGCACGTCAAGCGTTCTCGGTGGCTACAGCCTCGACCACCTAAAGCAGCTGGGTTGGGAGACAGAATCGCTGACACTTCGTGCCAGCCTGCATCGTGAAGAGGGGCAGCGCGAATTGCTCGCATCCGTCGAACGCGCCCGGCTAATTCTTTTGGTTTTTCCGCTCTATGTGGATTCCCTGCCCTACCTGGTGACCAGGGCTTTGACGGTAATTGCCGCTCATCGCCAGGCAGATCCGGGAGCAGCCCCACAGCAATTGGTGGGCATCGTGAACAGCGGCTTTCCTGAGGCGCACCAGAATTCGGTGGCATTGGCTATATGCCGCGAGTTCGCCGCGCAATGCGGTTTCACATGGGCTGGTGGGCTTGCGCTGGGCGCAGGAGGGATGGTCGGTGGCCAGCCTCTTACCGAGGCACAGCGTTCGCGTCCACCCTTGAAGCACGTGTTCGCCGCCTTGGACCTGACCGCTGCATCCCTGGCCTACGGGCTTCCGGTGCCGGTTGAGGCAGTCAGAATGATGTCAGCAAAACCAATCCCATTCTTACCTTCGGCGCTCATGCACTGGCTATATGTTCGGATCGGCGGGCGTGGGTTTGAGAAAGAGGCCGCTAAGAATGGAGTCAGCAAGAAGGAGCTGCTGGCGCGCCCGTATGAGGCTTAAAGCCCGTGCATCAGGCCGTGAACGCTGTCCCTGATTCGCCGGGAACGCCATTCTCCTGAATGGCGTTTTGCAATTCGCAAATGGGGAGATTGTCGTTCCTGGCCGTGCTCCGTGGCAGTTCGCTTATCAGTTGTTGGAACTCTCGCCAGGAGTCGGTTTCTGGTGCAGGGCCTTTTCCAGGCGAGCGTGCAACCGCTTGCTGTAGCCAACGGGCAATTCATACGTGCGGTCGTCGGCCGTTAGAATCAGCAAATTCCGCGTGGAATCCAAAATCGCCGAGCACACTTCGCAGTTTTCCAGGTGCTTCTCAATCTTCTGGCGCACTTCCAGCGTCAGTTGCTGATCGAGGTAATCCGAGATCTGTTCCCAAACCTCTTTGCACACCAGCTTCATTGGAACAACCTCCCGAAAAAGCTTTTCCGCGCCGGAGCGTTTTCTTTCAGGTACGGAACCAGTGTCTTCTGCAACATCATGCGCGCGCGGTGCAGCCTCACCTTCACTGCTGTAATGGTGATCCCCAGCGCCGCAGCGGTTTCTTCCTGATTCATTCCTTCCAGATCGCGCAACACAAAAACTTCGCGGTAAATCTGGGGCAGCAATTCCACGGCTTCGCGCAACTTCTGCCGCAATTCCTTGCGCTCCAGCGCTTCCAGGGGAATTTCCCGCCAATCGGTCAAAAATGCCGGCGTGAAGTCACCCTCGGGCTCCTCGACGGTCTCCTCTAGCGAATCCTCAGCGGCGCGCTTGATTTTGCGCAGGCGCTGACGCCCTTCGTTCATAGCGATGGTGACCAGCCAGGTGCTGAACTTGGAGTCGCCGCGGAACGATTTCAGATAACGGAACGCGCTAATCATGGCTTCCTGCGCGGCGTCTTCGGCTTCCGTCTCGTTGCGGAGCATGCTGAAAATGGTGACGTAGACCATCTTCTCGTAGGGCCGGATTAACTCATGAAACAGTTCCGTCTCCCCGGCTAGAATGCGCCGGATCAGCTCCGCTTCGTGCTGGCGATCTTCCTGCATCGTCAGAATGGAGAAGGCCCGGTGAAGCGGGTCTTCCGGCTCAACTCCTTGTAAGGTGCCCGTCGTCGCTAACCAAGACTAGAGCCATTCCCCTATTCCTTGGGAGTCACTCAATAGGTAAAGGTTACACGCCTTTCGGGGCGGTGCAACTATGTCCTGTGCAACCTCTCCAGCCCTGCTAAAATCCTATATGGTATCGAAAATACCGTGTGTGTGGAGGATAGCCGTGAAGTTCCTTAATATTACCAAAATCCTACAAGCAGGATCTTTTTGCCTGCTGGGCGCGGGCTTATTCCTGGCGCTGCCTGCCTTGGCACAGGACTTTCCTGGCCCGATGGCGCAACCTCCCAGGGCCACAGCGGCTCAGGCCACTGCTTCCAGCTCCGCGCCCGCGCAGGAGCCCGGCCCGGCACAACGGCTGCATTCGCCCGGCGACAATCCCATCACCAGTGATCCGCCCTCTCAGCCGGTGGACCAAATCATCAAGAGTTTTGCGGAGCATGAAGCGCAATTCCGCATCGAGCGCGACAACTACACTTACAGTCAGAGTTTCACCATCATGACGATTGATGACGACGGTAGGCCCGACGGTGAACACCGCGAGGATAGCGACATTATCTTTACGCCCGAAGGCAAGAGGTTTGAACATGTCAAGTACGCTCCGGCAGACACACTCAATCGCATCTCTCTGAGTCAGCAGGACTTGGACGATGTCCGCAATGTACAGCCCTTCGTGCTGACCACCACGGAACTGCCTAAATACAACGTCACCTATGTTGGGCGGCAGCAGGTGGACGAGCTTTCCACTTACGTTTTTGACGTGGCGCCTAAAACCATCGAGAAGAACCAGCGCTACTTCCAGGGGCGCGTTTGGGTGGACGACCACGACCTGCAGATTGTGATGACCGACGGGAAGGCGGTGCCGGATATTATCACCAAACACAATGAGAACGTCTTCCCGCGCTTTCGCACTTATCGCCAGAACATCGAGAAGGGTTTCTGGTTCCCCGTGTACACACGGGCGGACGACTACCTGCACTTCAGCAATGGCGATGTGCACATCCGCATGACCGTCAAATACACAAATTACAAGCGTTACGGCAGCACTGTCAAAATGGGTGAAGCCAAAGAGATTAAGAATCCCTAGCGGGTTACGGTACCTCTCGGAGAGGCAAGGGGCAAAAGGTCACGAGGCTCTTCCCCTCCCAAAAACTCGCTCTTTACCGAAGCTGGTTGGAACTTTATGCATAGCTCCTTCGTACTTCCATGCAAAGGAGCTTGGCCATGAACCTTTCCATTCGGGGATTCCTCAGAACAGCCGTACTTTTTGGCTTGACCGCATGCGCCCTGGCCCCCGCCGCCAACGTGGCGCGGGCAGCCGCGGACACGGACCAATGGATCCACATTCGTGTTACCAGCAAGGACGCCAAAGGCGAGGTGGTGCGCATCAACGTGCCCATTGAGATGGCCGCAAAGGTTTTACCTGCCATCAATAAGGACCAGCTGCACGACGGCAAGGTGCGCATTGATTCGGCTCACATGGAAGATGTGGACTTGCGGGTAATTCTGGATGCCGTGCGCACAGCCAAAGACGGCGAGTACGTAACCGTGCAAAGCAACGAAAATAACGTGCGCGTCTCCAAGAGCAGCGGAATGCTCTATATCTATGTGACCGACAAAGAGCATGCGAAGAAGTCCAGCAAGGAAGATGCGGCGAAGTCGGGTAAAGCCAGCGAAGCAGTGGAAACCAAGGTGGAAATTAAGGTTCCGATGAAGGTAGTGGATGCGCTGTTTTCCGCCGGCAAGGATGAACTGGACCTGGTGGCGGCGCTTCACGCGCTTTCCGCGCACGGTGACACGGAACTCGTAACAGTGAAGGACGCGGAGAACGACGTACACATCTGGATCGACTCCAAGAACACGTCCGAATAAAGGAGCGGGGGGAGGAACGATCATGCTGATACTGGCAAAAGTTGCATTGGGATTGGGCGCAACGCTGGTGATGACCACCGCCTATGTCTTTCACGAAGGGGTGATCCGTGTGG
This sequence comes from Candidatus Acidiferrales bacterium, assembly GCA_963702915.1. Lineage (GTDB taxonomy): Bacteria > Acidobacteriota > Terriglobia > Acidiferrales > UBA7541 > Acidiferrum. Next base: position 471,644 of record OY969770.1, on the reverse strand, counting down.
ATGTGGATGAGCACCACCAAGGAGGCTCACATGTGCACTTCTGGGTGCCGGCCACAACGGTATCCGCGGGGATGAGGCTGGCGAGGCTCGCGCCGCAGCATCCGGTGGAACAGGCAGCGGAGCAGGCCAAGCCGTACTTGCCCATTCTCCGATCTTTGGCGAAGGAGCTGCGTAAGTATCCGAATGCCGAGTTTGTCGACGTGACGAACGAAGACCAGCACGTTCACATCGCCACGGTGAACGGCAAGCTGCACATTGATGTTCTGGATACCGGCGAGACCGTGCATGTGCAGGTGCCCGTCGAGACACTGATGGACGTTGCCGATCAACTGGAAGACGCCGCTCACGACGCACGTGCGGCGGATTGGCAGGCGGGGCGCGCGAAACATTCCGCTGTTTTCGCCAGCGAATAGAGAAACGCAACCCCGAAATTTCGCTAGACGGCCAATTAGCTCGAGACGGTAGAATCCTTGGCGGGCTGGAAGTAGACTTCGTCCTGGATGGCGTCCTTGGACCAGCCGGCGCGCCTCAAAATACCTCGGCCACTTTCCACCATGCCCGGATGCCCGCAAAGATATGCGGAAGTGTCTTCCGGCGTAAGCCCCCATAAGTGAATGTATTTGCGGATCAGGTCGTCCACGCGGCCACGTTCGCCGTGCCACGCAGGATCTTCCCACGGACGGCTGACAGCGGGAACGTATTTCAGCCACGGGGCTTCCGCGGCATACTTCTCCAGCTCATCCCGATAGCCAAACTCAAACGAGCGGCTCGCTCCCTGAATGCAGAAGAGCCGGTGTTCACCAGGCATCGGAGCGCCACCCTTTTTCCAATCCCCCCGAACCGTGCGGATGTAGCTCACATAAGGCGCAACACCGGTGACGGTGGCAAGAAGGAGGTGATTCTTGCGGCCACTGCGGAGGTCGAGGGTAAAACGGCCCTTCGCGAAACGGCGAAGAAGAAGTGGCGCACCCTTATCCATGGCATAGAGGAGCGGGGTGAGTTCGCCGTTATGCACACGCTCGACGAAGAACTCCAAGGCATTTTCGTAAGGTGAAGAGCAAAGCGAGTACGCGCGTTCGATGCGCTTGCCCTCGACTTCTACGCCCAAGGTGGCGTACTGGCCCGCAAGGTAGGTAAACGGTCCGCCCGGATCAACGTGGAGCAAAAAAAGATCTTCAGCGACGGCACGACGGTCAAGTATTCGGGCGGGCAGAAACTTTTCCAATGTCATGAACACCGGCCTTCGTCTGTGCGATGCGCGCCGTTCCGCCACCGGTATGCGCGGTGGGGATGCCCTGGAGCGGCGTGAAGGGTAGCAGTATAAACGCAATGGTGAGCATCAAGGAAGGGCGGCTCTTCTCGCAAAGCACGACGGCCAAAATTCGGACCGCTGGTGAGACGCGGTTGCAAAGGACTATTCGTACGCGAGAGCTTCGACCGGATCGAATCCAGATGCGCGAATCGCGGGGACCGTAGCACCCAGCGCGGCCCCAAGCAAAGCCAGAAGAATGGAGCCGAAGATCCAGCCCGGAGTCAGCAGGACAGGGAGACCAGGATTGGTCTGCTTGAGGATGGCCTGGATGAGAAAGGTAATGCCGATGCCAGCTAGGCTGCCAATGATGGTGAGAAAAGCAGTTTCCCCGAGGAGCATCTTGATGATGTCGAAGCGGGAGAAACCTAGAGCCTTGAGTATCCCGATTTCGCGTGTTCGCTCCATGATTAGTGTGTGCATGTTCATGAGCACGACGAGAAAGCTGATGACTACGCCGAGGCCGACCATGGTACGGATAAAAGGCTTAAGTTCGGGAAGGTTGGAGGAGTTCATCAAGGAAACGTATTCGGACATGGAGCGGATGCGATTCTGCGGATCAAGTTTCAGAATTTCGGCGCGCGTGGCTTCCGTATCGCCCTTGCTACGAACAAAGAACATGGAGACGTGCTTATCAGCGCCGGCGATGTCCTGCGCGGTTTTCAGTGGAATAAAAAAGCGGGCGCCCTTGCCGTGGGCGACGATGCCGGTGATTTTGAAGGGCTGATTGAGAAGCGTGTAACTGTCGCCGACCTTGATGTGCTTTGTTTGGGCGGCGATGTCGTCGGCCATGGCTTCGTCTGGCGCTTGAAAGGGCCGGCCAGCCCGGAATAAGAAACCGCTGCTCAAGGCGTTGAAGCGCTTGTAATCAATGCCATAGATGAGCATGAGAGTCTTGGGATCGGATTGAATCAGGACGGGCGCAACTTCATCGACGCCGGGAAGCTTTTCAATCTGATCGCCAAGCGATTCCTGCATCACGGCACTGGAGAATGCAAAAAAAATGGAAGCGTTGGGCGGCTGGACCAGAAGATCGGCGCCAACACCTTCCGTGCGTTTGCCCCATTCGTCGAGGACGCCTGAGGTGAGCCCGACAATCATAAGAATCAAAACAACTTGGATGGCGATGGCAAGAATGCTCAGGAAACACCGCAGCGGACGAGCGGTGAGGTTACCCCAAAACATATGCAGCAGAGAAAATGGACCTTCGTAGGTGTCAGCCATGAAAAATTCCGCAAAGAGCACTGTATCATCTGCGAATTGAACGGGTCAAAGCGGATGGAGAAGAGAACGGGGCGAAAATGCAGCACGCGCCGTGCCGAAGTGCATGAAGAATTTTTTCAGTTCGATTAAGTTATTCACACAAGAGTGGAAAAGTTTGTGGAAAGGCCAGGAATTGGCGGAGTAACTCCGCGTAATTCAACATGATGATGCGGTTTGCACAAACATTGTGCAACCCGGAGCCAAAATGGATTTTGCAAGACGATTCGATGGTATGTGATTGCGGTCACCTACGAATGAAAAATATAAATTACTTTTGGAAATTTTCCCGAGCCGAGTGTTCCACGTGGCTCCCCAGAGTATTCGAGTGCAATGGAAATTCCATGGACCAGCAGGAACCGTCGAGAACAAATCTGCGCGCGCTCAGTGAAGCGATGAGTTTAGTACCACTTGGGCGGACGATCGAGATGAATCTGAATCGTTTGCTTGGGATCCGTGATGTCGTACCAGTGCCCATAGGTTTTCCAGCCGTCAGCGACGATCTGGATCAGGATGCGTCCCAGTGGGATGTCGGGAATGTGCGCGATGCCTTCCTGATTGGTTTTAACGTTGACCTCGGACTTTTTATCCTTAATCAGATGTTGCTCGACTGTCTTCAAGTACACGCTGGCGTTCTCCACCGGCTTGTTCGCATCGCCGCCAGTGACCTGGACAGTAAGGCGATTCGCCGGCGAGGGCGCCGTATTCTTGGGCGGCGGGGGTGATGGGTTCTCTTGCGCGCGAGTCGGAAGCGAGCCGGCCAGGACGACTAACAACACGCATAAGACAAACGAAATGCGGTAGGAGCGCATAAGTGTCCCTTTTCATCCTCCACGGAAGCACTAGAAACGTCAAGAGGTGTGATACTGGCGACATCGTGCTGTTCCAAAGATCTCTGCATGAAATCGCTCGGGATTGATTGACTAGCGCGAGAGGGTCTTGTAACTTCGGTGGACTTTGCCTAACGATTTCCGTTGGCGCTCGTTTTTCCTTGTAGAATGAAGCGGGCAGCGAGGGCCGGGAGAACCACATTGAGTTCTATGCCTGGCCCGTAGTAGCAGGCGCCGGACGGCGGCAGCAAACTTCACGCAGGGATTCGGCTGAACGTTTAGGAGACGAGAATGGGATTTGCGACGAACGCGATTCACGTGGGACAGGAACCCGATCCAACGACGGGCGCTGTGACGCTTCCGATATACCAAACCTCCACCTATGTTTACGAGGAATTGGGAAAGACCCGCGGCGGATATGATTATGCGCGGACGAATCATCCCAACCGCAAGGCGCTGGAGCGCACGGTGGCGAAACTGGAGGGCGGCCACGCCGCGTATGTCTTCACGTCTGGGATGGCGGGTATTGATGCCGTGTTCCGTTTGTTGCGGCCGGGCGAGCATGTGGTGCTGTCGGAAGCGGTCTACGGCGGCGTGTACCGGCTGACGACACAATTGCTGGTGCACTTTGGACTGGAGTTCAGCTTCGTGGATACCACCGACCCAGCGGTCGTGCTGGGCTCGCTGCGCCCCAACACGAAGATGATTTATATCGAGACGCCGACAAATCCCACCATGCGCATCACCGATATTTCGGCGATGGCCAAACTGGCGAACGAACGCAAGACCACGCTGGTGGTGGACAACACCTTCCTGACTCCGTATCTGCAGCGGCCCATCGAATTGGGAGCGCACATCGTGGTGCACTCCTTGACGAAATACATGAATGGGCACAGCGATGCGACGGGCGGGGCGGTGATCCTGACGCGGCCCGAGGATGCCGAAAAGATTTACTTCACGCAAAAGTCCGCGGGAGCGGGGCTTGCACCGATGGATTGCTTCCTGACTTCGCGGGGACTGAAGACGCTGGCCGTGCGCATGCTGCAGCACAATGCGAACGGCCTGGCAGTAGCGCGGCACCTGGATGCGCATCCAAAAGTGCGGAAGGTGTTTTACCCGGGCCTCGCATCGCACCCGCAGCATGAATTAGCGCGCAAGCAACAGAAAGGCCCCGGCGCCATGCTGGCATTTGATTTGGGAGATGAGGGCGCGGCGCGGCGATTCCTGAACCAGGTGAAGATTTGCGCGTTGGCAGAGAGCTTGGGCGGCGTTGAATCGTTGATCTCCTTGCCGGCGCAAATGACGCATTCGTCCATGCCCAAGGAAGTGCGGGACCGCGTGGGGATTACGGACAGCCTGGTGCGTTTGAGCGTGGGGATCGAGGACGTGGAAGATATTATCGCGGATCTGGATCAGGCGCTGCTGTACGTGTGAGGACTTTGGACTGGAGAACTTTGTGGGTGATGCTTTCAACTGTAAAAGCGGCGGTGAACCGCCGCACTTCTATGAAAGAGCCGGGCCGTGTCAAGCGCGGCGGTTATTTTGCGAACGATGCAGCTACACTTCTATCCGTGCTCGAGGCACAAAAGGTTGATGCACATCCTCCGCCGCCCGATCTCCAAATCGTCCTCGAAGGACCAAGTGCGGCACCGGGCTGGCGGAAGTCCCTTCACATCGCCGCAAAAATTCGCTCGTCGAAACAAAGGCCGTGAGTCCAGAGGGCCCAAACCGCTCCCAATAGTTTTCGCGCCAGGGCCGTGCGCGCCACGTGCGGATGCTTGCGTTGCGCCAGCCGTGTGAACCAAGCATGCGCCGCCGGCGAGTAGCGCGCCGCGGTCAGGGCCGCTTCGCTCATCACCCAGCGTAGCTGGCGAGAACCGGCGCGGGTGATTCCTCCGCTGCGCTTGCGATCCGCGGACTCGCGAATCACCGGCACCAGCCCGGCATAGTTGTATAAACTCTTTTTGTCGCGGAAGCGCCGGATGTCTCCGATCTCGGCTCTCAAGACCATGGCGGTAAATGCTCCGATTCCCGGAATGCTCATCAGGCAGCGGACATCAGGATCTTGCTTGGCCATCTGCTGCAACTGCCGATCTAGGGCGTGCACCTCCAAGTCCAGTTGCTCGACCATGCGCAGGTTGGTGTCGAGAGCTTGCCGCGCCGCGGCGCGCAGAGAAACCGTTGCGAGCCAGGCGCGTCCGGCACACCCGAATAAATCGCTCACCGGGGCGCGCTCGCCATGCATGTGCAACGTGGCATGGATCTGGTTCTTGTAACGCGTGCGGTCCTGGCCGAGCGCGCTGCGCATGCGCAGCAATTCTCGCAAATCGCGCGTGGTGACGTCGGCCTTCCAGGCTTCCGGCAACAGATTGGCGCGCAGCAGTTGCGCCAAGGTGGCGGAATCCACGCGATCGTTCTTCAGCTTGGCACTGGCGATGGCTTTCACCTTGGCGGGATGCACCAGCACCACCTGCGCGACCAGCGGTTCGACGCAATCCACAAAGGCACACCAGAATCCGCAGGCCTCCACCGCCGCGATGATTTCTTGTTCTTCCTTACCAGGGATTTTTAACTCCGTGAAAAACAAACGCAAATGCTCTTCGTCGTTGAGCACGCGTCCTTGACGCAGAATCACCCCCCTTGCATCGAGCACCGTCATGTAACAAAATCGCAAATGAAGGTCTACTCCAACGTAGATCATGCCGTGCCTCCTCTCGGTAGCAAAGTTGCCTGCTAACAACAATTCTACCGCCGCCGAGGCACGGCTCTTTCATTACATCTCCAGAGTAGCCAAGACGCAGGGATGGTGCGGACATGGGGTCCAGCGTGCTGGACCCCTACTTTTCTGAGCTGAAAGTGTAATGACTCCTGTTCATAGGTGATGTAGACTCATGTGCACTCGCACTCCGAAGTCTGCGGTCCACCTTTCGCGCTATGCAAGGTCGAGTCAAGATACCTCCCAGTCGCGCGGTGGCGACTTACGCGCTCCTAACGGTATTCAGCATCGTTGCATCGTATGTGTTTTTGCTTTTGCTTGCGGCTGCTTGCATCTATCTTCCCTACCTCGCATGCACAAGTTCGATTCATTTAGTCTTGCAGGCGTGGATACTCGCCTTGGCAAGCGTCGTCGTGGGATTCGCGCTGCTTTGGTCGATGATCCCGCGCCGCGACAAGTTTGATCCGCCCGGATTGCGACTGGAACCCCACAGCCAGCCTAAGCTTTTCGACGAGATTCACGGGGTTGCGGCCGCGCTCGGCGAGCCCGTGCCCGGCGAGGTGTACCTGGTGGGCAATCCAAATGCGTTCGTCGCAGACCGAGGCGGCGTCCTGGGATTCGGCAGCCGCCGTGTGATGGCGATTGGTTTGCCGTTGCTATCCCTGCTGACAGTCTCCGAATTGCGCGCAACACTGGCGCATGAGTTTGCCCATTTCTACAGCGGCGATACCTCGCTGGGGCCATGGATTTATCGGACTCGCACGGCATTCGCGCGCACCTTTCAAAATGTGGAAGGTCTGCGCCAGATCGGGCGAATTGGGTTTGCCGGGGTGCTGTTTGCGCTCGTTGGGCATGTTCTGTTGTGGTACTTCAGATGGTTCCTGCGTGTGACGAATTTCATATCCCGGAAGCAGGAGTTTCGCTCGGACGAATTGGGAAGAATCATAGCCGGGAAGCAAGCGATGATTCGCACCCTGGAGAAAATTCACGGCGCCGGCTTCTTTTGGGATATCTATTGGCAGTGTGAAGTCTCTCCGATAGTTCAAGAAAACTTCTTGCCACCGATTGGGGAAGGGTTTGTACGTTTTGTGGAATCCCCGGAAATTTCTGAGTTAGTTTCAGAATTCTTGAAGAAAGAGACGGAAACTCCCACAGTGGACCCCTACGATTCGCACCCCCCGTATGCGGAACGCCTCGCGGCACTGGAGAGTATGGAGGAGGACGAGAGTCCGCTGGACGCCCGGCCCGGAGTTTCGCTATTGCAAGAGCCAGCAACTTTGGAAATGCGGTTCGTGGAGCACATGAACGCGAACTTCGTGAATGGGAGACTTCGATTCGTCGCATGGAACGAAGTTGCCGAGCAGGTGCTGGTTCCCAGGTGGAAGCGAGAGGTTGCGTTTTTTAGCTCCGTGCTTACGGGCAAGACGATAGAAGACGTACCCGATCTGGCCGAAAATCTTGCGAGAATGGGAGCAAGGGCTCCCGACCCTAAGGGAATACTCCTCTCTCCTGCGCAACGTGCGCAACGTGCAGCAAATGCACTGGGCTTTGCCGTGGGTCTCTTACTTCTTGAGCAAGGCTGGACGCTCGAGGCAACGCCCGGGCATCTTGAGTTGAAGCAAGGTCCGCAAGGGATCAAGCCGGGGGAGCCTATCAACAATCTGGTGACAAAGAAGCTTTCCAGAGGCGGGTGGAATGAGCAATGCCGTGCTTGGGGGATTGCGGGGATGCAACTTTGGGCGGTGGCACCAGGAACGAGACAGGAATAGCCGTCCAGTGTCTTGCATGGCTGGAATCGGGCCAACGTAGAATTTGAGATTGCCGGGGTCCAGCTTGCTGGACCCCTACGCGTTTTCGGCGAGCCAGTCCAGGTAGGCCTTGGAACCTGCGGCGATGGGCAGGACCAGGAATTCGGGGGTTTCGTAGGAATGTAAGCGGAGGACTTCCCTTTCGAGGGCTCCGAGGCGCTTGGCAGTCGTCTTGATAAGGAGCAAGTGTTCGCGGGAACGTTCAAGTTTGCCCTTCCAGGTATACAGCGATTCCACGGGCGCGGTAACGATGTTGACGCAGGCAGCGAGGTGTTTTGCGACGACGGCGCGGGCGATTCTGCGCGATTCGGCAAGCGAGCCGCAGGTGACGAGCACGAGGCGGAATGGCGTGGCGCGTGGCATTGGGGATACTCTCTGCGGATGATTGTATACGAGGAGGACGCAGAGGCGGAGCCGCGAGAAAGGCTGTGGCCTGCAAGCCTGCCGTGAGAAGCAGGTCCCTCGCTCCGCTCCCATCGAGGCTCAGGGCCAGCGGGATGACAAAGGTCGCGCATGCTCGGGAAGAAGAAAAGGCAAATAGAAAGCGGGGGAGGGCCGTGGAGGGTTCGACACGCCTACAGAGAAAATGTGTATCGGCGGAGCATCTGAGTGGAACAAGATTCTACGTTGGTGATGGATCGCACGTTGACGATCCGGGATGACGGATGACGTCACAAGCACAGGAAAAGTGGAAGGGCCTATGGCAGCACTACGGACGACACCTGCTGGCAGTGTTTGTGGCCGTGTTGCTGGTGCACGACGTGTTCGGCACGCACGGATTCCTGGCCATGCACCGCAAGCAACAAGATCTCCAGAAAATAAAAACCGAGATCGAGCGGCTGAATACGGAAAATTCCGTACTCGAGGGCGAAGTGAAGGATTTGAAGACGGACCCGCAGACCATCGAAAAGATTGCCCGAGAAGAGTTGGGACAGGCGCGGCCGGGCGAGGTAATCATCAAGTTGCCCGCGGCGCCGAATGAGAGCGAGCCGGCGGCGAAATTACAGTAGGTAAAGAAGAAATCAGGATTTGGCGGGCATGAGGCGCTCCGATGCACTGGGAGCGCCTTTCGTCTTTTGGGCGCGGCGTTTCCATTGGGTGCGCAGCAAAGAAAGCGCGAGCATGGAGAGGAAAATAATCGCCAGGCCGAGGGTAGCCCGGGGAATCGAGCAGGCTCGCTTGGACATTATGGAAAACGAACCATAAACGAATTCGATGTGCACCCAATAAACGAGGAGCGAAGTGTTGCCCAGTTGAATGAGCGGACTGAAGCCTTTCTGCGCGAAACCCCAGCGGCACCAGGCGTAAACCAGCGAAAGAATCACAAGGAGCACGCCACAACGCATCAGAAGGAAATCCGGGTTGGAGTGCCAGTAATCGTAAACGGCATAGAGCCGCACGGGCGAGGAATCAAAGAAAACCGAGAGAACACAGGCAAACATGCCGCCAAGCCCGAGCAGGGCAAAGAACAGAGATTCGCGGCGGCGAGCGAAATCCGAAAAGATCAGGAAACCTACGGCGAGCCCTGCAAACGCAAAAGCGGCCCACGGAAAAATCGGGAAGAGCCAGTGCTGCGGCTCGGCGAAAGTGTGCACGCCGTTGATATAAGACTCGAGGGGCCAGGGAAGGAAGCGCGGGCGCCTGGTGGTCCAGAGGGGCGGCGTAACCATGGCGATCAGCGTTGCGGTGAAGAGCGCGGCGAGGGTGGTTCGGCGGCGAGCGAGCGATGGCGTGTCAGCGGCGGCAAGCCAGCACAGCACGCCCATCAGCATCATGGAAAGGCCGAGGATGTTGAGCACGTCAACGCGCAGGAGATCGGTCCAGGGGGCTCTTCCGCGAGCGAGAATAAATTCCTGGATGCGAAAAAGTATGCCGTATCCAAAGACCTCCGCGCCACGCAGGATGGTCTGGCGGGCGATCAGGTTGCGGGCGATTCCCTTCTCGCGGAGCTTCTCGGTAACCAGGGCGACCGAAACACCGGCAAGAAAAACAAAAAGTGGCGCGGGAAGCGTGCCGCCAAGTTGCGATAATCGGAATAATGCGGTGTCACGCTGTTCGGGGCGCAGCCAGGAGTCGTAGCAGTGGGTTTGAAACATCAGCAGGCAAGCAAGGCCGCGCATCCAGTCGATGTAAGAAAGGCGTTTCAATTGGGAGTAGCTCGCTTTCGGTTATCAGATATCGGATATCAGCGATCAGGAACCCAAAGATGCGACCAGTGACCAGCGACCAGGAATACAACCCTTTACTGGCGCCAGCACTTGCTTATCCATTACGTATCAGTGAACGGGCGGCAAGGGCAAGCTCAGATTACAATGAGTGCGCAATGAAGAAATCGCAAGAGTCTGGGGCTGAACTCAATTCTAGGTGAAAAATGTACGCTGGGACAAAAGTGGAATGAGACAACTTGGGACAGGGGCGGTGTTGGGAATCTGGGCGGGGCTCTGTCTCGGCGGGGCGTTGTACGCCACGTGGCAGGGATACGGGGGGCGGGCGTTCGGCGCGACGCTCACGGTATTCGCATTTTTTCTGCTGGTGACCCTAGTGTTCGCCGCGCGCGGCGTGGGCGAAGGATGGGCGGGAAGGTTCGGACCCGGCGGCGGATTCTTTCTCGGCGCCTGCGTGTTTGTGTTTTATCTGGCATACCTGCTTGGGACGGGTACCTTTGCACTGGCGCGGGCAGGAGCGATGGCGGGCTTCATCTTTGTGCCATTGGGATTGGCTGTGTCCGCGGAGGGAGCCGCGGCGGGGGTCTGGCAGGATTTTCTGATCGTCGCGGGCATCTGGGTATTCGTCAAGTTCGCGCCATCGCACTGGCTGTGGCCATTTCCGAGTGCGCGCCTGGCCTACGTATTCACGGTGCTGGTGGCAGTGAATGTGGCGCTGGCCTGTTTTATGCTGGTGCGGCGACTGAAAGGAATTGGCTATTCGATTGGCTGGGGAAAAAGCTGGGCCCTGTATGTCGTGGGAAGCTTTGTGGTATTCGCGTGCATTGCCATCCCGCTGGGAACTGGGATGCACTTCATCGAGTTTGCGCCGCAATGGGGTCGGTGGACAGGATTGCTTTTAACCTCCCTGGCGATCCTGATGTTTACGGCGTGGCCAGAGGAGTTTTTGTTTCGCGGACTGCTGCAAAACTTGCTTTCACGTGACTTCAAAACCGATTGGGCGGGCTGGTGGACGGCGTCGGTGCTCTTCGGTTTTTCACACATTACGAACATGGGTTTTCCCAACTGGCGCTATGTGGCGCTGGCCACGATCGCGGGAATTTTCTATGGATGGACTTGGCGCAAAAGCGGCTCGATTTTCGCTTCGGCGCTGGTGCACGCGGCGGTGGACGTGGCGTGGCATTTCCTTTTCCGTACGGTGTAGAAAGCGACGGCTGGTTCGGCGTGAAGTCCTTCAGGATGAGGTGGGATTGGGAAGGCAGAAGATATCGAAGCAGCGCCACTTGCTGAGGTCATCTTCGCCGAGAACTTCGCCCCAGTAGTGGCTATCGTCAATGATGCGTCGAATGGTGTAGCCCAAAGACGTGATGGAACGATGCAGAGCGCGGCGCTGCTCGCGATTCAGGTGGGTGTACACTTCAATCTTCAGGTACGGCTTCACCTGCGCGATCAATTCGCGAAGCGATTCCAGCACAACTGGCTCATAGCCTTCTGTATCGATCTTGATGAAACGAATCCGTGGGATAAGCTCGAGATACGACTGTTTCAGCAGAGCGTGCACATTTCGGCCTTGTACCTGCAAATCAAACGCATGCGCATGGAACCACTTGCTGATGCCCTCGAATCGCCCGCCATTGCAAAAGCCGGAATCGGAGTAATGAAATTCGAGTGACACGTCTTCGGGTGAAGCCGCGAACATCAGTGGAATGATGCGCGTTTTTTCCGGATTGAGGGCGGCGTTCTGCTGAAGAATCGCGAACACGTAGGGATTGGGCTCGAAGGCGAGGACGCAGCCCGTTCTACCGGCGGCGAGAGCAATGGGAATCGTCGTATCGCCCGTGTGCGCGCCGATATCAATGGCCACATCGCCGGAAGAAAGGAATTTGCGCAGTTCGTCCACAACGTCCTGGGAAATTTGCCGAAGATAATCCTTGGGATGCAACCACTTGGCACAGGTGATTGTGCCGTCGGCGGGCAGGTCGAAGTGGCGAAGTTCGTAGGAGTAGGTCTTCGGCGTAGGCTTCAGACCAACAAGATAAGCCACTTCCTTGAGCTTCAAACGTGTTCTCCTCGGGCCGTACTTAGGTATACCACAATCGAGGCGCGCAGCTTGCTTTTGCTGGCTGGCATGCGTGCTCCGGACAGTTGGGGCTTTCGCCGATTCGCTGCTTGTGTTTTCAGGTCGAGTGGAGTAAAGACTCTGGAATTCCCGGTGTAAGGCGAACGGAAGTTGCGGGAGGTCTTATGTCTGCAGGGGACGCAAGAAGTTCGGCTCGGGGATTTCGTGTGCACTCGTATGAAGCGGAGGGCGCAACGGTAGTGGAATGCGTTGGCAAGCTGACCTTTGAAAATGCGCCATCGCTGAAGGATGAGGTGAGGCCGCTGATACCCGAGCGGAAACGGATTGTACTGGATCTGCAGGGAGTGCCGCAGATTGACAGCGCGGGCCTGGGAACCGTGGTGGGTTTGTACGTCGCGGCGCGCACGCGAGGCTGTCGCATCGAGATCATGAACGCCACTCAGCAGGTAAGCGAACTCTTCAGCATGACGAATCTCTTGTCGCTGTTTGAAGCTGCCGGCAAACACGGAAAAATGATGTGAGGCGCGGCACTTCGATCCCTGGGAAAGCTTCGGGCCCACCACGGCCGGTGATCACAATGCGAGCGTTCTTCGTCGCGGCCATAGGAACCCCGCACCAAGAAGCATTGCAATTCACTTTATTCGAGCGTTGGCGCCTGATTTCTGTTGCAAGGCCTTTTCTCAATCTACCTAGATAACACGCAGGCCCAGCAGACGGGCGAGTTTCGCTTGCGCTCGATCAAAGGTGTAGAAACGCCTTGCGTGCAGTGTAATCGCCGCAGCAACGTGGAGCAGGTCCAAAGTTCGGGTGCCCAGAGATGCGCAGTGTTTCTGCGATAGATGCTTCGCTTCCTCAAATGCGGCAATCGGAAGCGGAGCAATACGAATGACGCCAGCCGTACTGTCCTGACGGAAGTGGGCAAAAACCGAAGCGGCCTGGGGAGAAGTCAGTTCTTTCCGGAAGACTCGCAGGGCAAGAGAATTCACAAACTCAAGCTCACCGAGCGGAGTGAGCACTAGCGGGAAGCGCAAATTCCGTGCAACTGCGAGTGCAGAAGCAGAGTTTGCGTCCGGAACATAAAGAGAAACGAGAAAACTGGTGTCGGCGTAAAGGATCAAAAGCGTTCCCTGTCCCGGGCGAGTAGCTTAGCCCCGGAGACCTTGAGCTTTTTGGGGCCAAAAATGGCGTGCATGCGAGCGCCAAAATCAGGCATCCGGATCGGGCCGGATGCGGCTGGCGGCAGGAGCCGCGCAATGACCCTTTTGCGCTTGGTAATATGGATTTCCTGCCCTTCGCGGAGAAGTTCCTCCACGATAGAAAACCGATAGCGCAAATCACGAACAGTGGCCTTTTTCATGTGATACATTTTAGCATCACGTTTTAGATAACACAAGTGCATTCCGTTGGGACAAACAGATGAGAGGGAGGTTAGGCGCTGGTGACGGGGCGAGGCTCGATGACGTCGGAATAAAGCTTGTCGATGAGGTTGTGGTACTGCTTTTCGACGACGCGGCGCTTCAGTTTCATCGTGAAGGTAAGGCTGCCGCTATCAAAGGAGAAGTCGTCCGCAAGAAGGGCGAAGCGCTTGATGGTTTCGTATTGTGCCAGGTGCGCGGTAAGCCGTCGCACTTCTCCTTCGACCAAAGCATAAGACCGCGGGTGCGCGGCGAGTTCCGCGTTGGACGAGAACTTCAGGCCTTCCTCGGCCAGGTTTGCGGAAATGGTAGCGGGATTCAGAACGATCAGCGCCACGATGAATTTGCGCTGGTCGCCCACAACCATGGCATTCAGGATGTATGGACTGGTCTTCAGTGTGTTCTCAATCGGCTGGGGCGCAACAAACTTGCCGGCCGCCGTTTTCAGCAGGTCTTTCTTGCGGTCCGTAATGTAGAGGTAATTGTCCTTATCCAGGTAGCCGATATCTCCGGTGCTGAACCACCCGTCCTCGCTCAGAACCTCGCGCGTGGCTTCGGGCGCCTTGTAGTAACCCTGCATGACACACGGACCTTTGGCGAGAATCTCTCCGTCATCGGCGATACGAATTTGAACGTTGACGATGGGGCGCCCTGAGCTGCCGATGCGGTTATTGGGGTACGTGGAAGTGAGGACCGGCGAAGTTTCCGTCAAGCCATAACCCTGATAGATGGGAATGCCAATGGCCCAAAAAAACTGCGCCAAGTCCTTGGAAAGAGGCGCGCCGCCCGACAGGACCACTCGAAGGTGCCCGCCGGTCGCTGCACGAACTTTGGAATAGACAAGCTTGTCCGCGATGGCCCACTGCAATTTCGTCACGAGGTTGGCCGATCCTTCACCGCAACGCCACGGAGCAATCTTCCTGGTGAGCTTAATGGACCAATCGAAAATTCTGCGCTTGGCGCCAGTGTTCTTTGCGCCCTGCTCCATCAGGCGCGCGTAGATTTTCTCAAAAAAGCGCGGCACCGCGCCGAGGATTGTGGGCTCAACTTCCACCAGGGCCTGCGCCACGTTTTCTATTACGGGAACATAGGCCAGCGGACATCCGCCGAAAATCAGGACATAGTCCAGCGTGCGGCCGTAGACATGCGCCAGCGGGAGAAAAGAAACTGCCAGGTCCACACTGGGGTCCAGCACCAGGTCGCGGCAGGAATCGGTGACGTTCGAGCTGAAATTCGTGTGCGTCAACATGACGCCTTTGGGCTCACCGGTCGTGCCTGACGTATAAATGATGGAAGCAAGCTGGCTGTGAAGCACCTGGGAGGCACGCAGGCGGTAGGAAGCAATTTCCGAAGGACCGGCAGTGGCGATCAGGGTTTCGTAGCGCAGAAATTCGGAGGGACAATCTTCGCCCACATCGGCAACGATGACCTGTTGGAGCTCTTTCAATTCCTGGCGGATCTGCATGAATTTGGCGAGCTGCCCGGCACCGCAAAGGAAAAGTACCTGTGCGCCGCAGTGATTCAGGATGTAGGTCATGCGGTCCGGCGATTCATTGAAATAAATGGGGACGGTGACGCCGCCCGAACCGCTAATGGCGAAGTCCGCGGTATGCCACTCCGGACAATTGGGGGCGAGCAGGCCGACGCGATCGCCGGGTTTGACGCCAAGTTCCACCAGGGCGTCGGCCAGCCCGGCAACGCGTCGCAGAAATTCCTGACTGGAAATAGGTTCCCAGCGTTCGGAACGCCGCACGAGTTGCGCCCTGGGAGACGGGAGCTCGTCAATGGCGTGGAGGAATCGAGAAGGGAGCGAACCGTAGTTCATGCGCGAGTCTGAATGTATCGCAAGGGAGGATGGTCGCGCAATATTGGGAGTGGGGATAGCCGAGTGATTTCCACCCGCCTTTGCTGCTGAGTTAAGATGGGGTAGGAGCAGAATCAATGAGTGCAACGACACCGATCCTGAATGATCCGACGACTAGCCGCGGGCCTTTTCGTGCGCCTCGCGGCACGCAACTTTCCTGCAAAGGCTGGCAACAGGAAGCGGCCTTACGCATGCTCCTGAACAATCTGGACCCGGATGTAGCCGAGAAGCCGTCGGAGCTGGTGGTCTATGGGGGCACGGGGAAAGCCGCTCGGAATTGGGACTGCTTCCACGCTATTGTGAAATCGTTGCGCGCGCTGGAGTCCGATGAAACCTTGCTGGTGCAATCGGGGAAGCCGGTGGGGGTTTTCCGGACGCACGAATATGCGCCGCGCGTGCTCATTTGCAATGCCAATCTGGTGGGCCACTGGAACAATTGGGAGCAGTTCAACGAACTCGATCGCGCCGGATTGATGATGTTCGGCCAGATGACCGCAGGCAGCTGGATCTATATCGGCACACAAGGGATTTTGCAGGGCACGTACGAAACCTTTGCCGCAGCCGCGCAAAAGCATTTTGGCTCCGACCTGACCGGGAAACTCGTAGTGACCGGCGGCATTGGCGGGATGGGCGGGGCGCAGCCGCTGGCCGCAACGATGAATGGCGCGGCGTTTCTGGGCATTGACGCGGACCCCGAGCGCATCAAGCGGCGCGTCAAGACCGGTTATTGCGATGTGATGGTGACTTCCCTGGATGAAGCGCTGCGTATCCTGAAAAATGCCGTGCGAAAACGTGAAGGGACATCGGTCGGCTTGGTGGGCAATTGCGCGGACCTGATTCCCGAACTCGCAAAGCGCGGCGTCGTTCCGGATCTTCTGACGGACCAGACCAGCGCGCACGACCCCATCGGCGGCTATGTCCCGAATGGCATGACGCTGGAACAAGCGCTGGAATTGCGCAAAAGCAATCCACAGGAATACCGCAAGCGCGCGGTTGCGGCCATTGGCGCGCATGTCCAGGGCATGCTGAATCTGCAAAAGCTCGGCGCGGTGACGTTTGATTACGGCAACAATATCCGCACGTTTGCGTATGAGGCAGGCGTGAAGAATGCCTATGACTTCCCTGGATTCGTGCCCGCTTACATCCGGCCTCTTTTTTGCGAAGGCAAAGGGCCATTTCGTTGGGCCGCGCTTTCCGGCGAGGCTTCAGACATCGCGCGCACAGACCAGTTGGTGTTGGAAATGTTTCCGCAAAACGAACACTTGAAGCGCTGGATTCGCATGGCCCAGAAGAAAGTGAAATTCCAGGGACTGCCGTCGCGCATCTGCTGGCTGGGTTACGGCGAGCGCGACAAATTCGGCCTGGCGTTGAATGATCTGGTGGCCAAGGGTGAACTGAAGGCGCCCATCGTCATCGGGCGCGACCACCTGGATTGCGGTTCGGTGGCTTCCCCGTACCGCGAAACGGAAGCGATGAAGGATGGCTCCGATGCAATCGCGGATTGGCCGCTGCTGAACGCCCTGATCAGCACAGCCAGCGGCGCCTCCTGGGTTTCCATTCACAATGGCGGTGGCGTAGGGATTGGCTATTCGCAACATGCAGGGCAAGTGACGTGCGCAGATGGCACCCCGGAAATGGCCAAGCGCATCGAACGAGTGCTGACCAATGATCCAGGATTGGGCGTGGCGCGGCATGTGGACGCGGGGTATGCGGAGGCAATTGAGTTCGCGAAGAAGACCGGCGTGAAGGTGCCGATGCTGTAGGGATTCGGAGGGGCAAGAGGTGGGCGAAGCGGAAGATACGCAGGAATTCAGACGAGGAGAACAACGATGTACACGATTCTAGGGGCAACGGGAAATATTGGATCGGTGATTAGCAAGGCGCTGCTTGCAAAGGGCGAGAAGGTGCGCGTGGTGGGAAGAAACGCTGGACGGTTGCAGCCGTTCGTGCAGCGCGGCGCGGAGGCGTTCGTGGGAGACGTGACGGACACGGAAGCGATGACGCGGGCGTTGACGGGGGCGCGCGCAGCATTCCTGATGATTCCGCCGTCCATGACATCGCCGGACTATCGCGCGGATCAGGAAAAGACGAGCGACGCGTTCAGCGCCGCAGCGAAAAACGCGGGGCTACGGTACGCGGTGAACCTGAGCAGCTACGGAGCGCAAGCCCCGGCGGGAACGGGTCCGATTACGGGCGCGCACAATTCGGAGAACAAGCTGAATGCCATTGCCGAGCTGAATGTGCTGCATCTACGCCCCGGGTATTTCTTCGAGAATCATCTGGCAGGAATCCGGATGATTCAGATGATGGGCGTTTTCGGAGGGGCGGTACGAGGGGACCTGAAAATTCCCATGATCGCCACGCGCGACATCGGGGCGTATGCGGCGGAGCGGCTGTTGAAGCTGGATTTCAACGGCAAGCGCACACAGGAGCTGCACGGCGAGCGGGATTTGACCTTGCAGGAAGTGGTTGCGGTGATCGCCAAGGAGCTGGGCCAGCCGGATTTGCGCTACATGCAATTTCCCTACGACCAAGTGGAAAAAGCGCTCCAACAGATGGGGACGCTGGCGAAGACCGCGGCCAGCTTCATCGAAATGTTTCAGGGAATCAATGATGGCATCGTGACGGCGATGGAACCCCGCTCGGCGGCAAACACAACACCCACCACAATCGAGAGCTTTGTGAAAGAAGTGTTCGCGCCGGCTTATCAGGGCAAAGCCGTTGGGGCCTAGGTGCAATTGGCGGGCGGGTCGGACATAATAACAACGCATTGAGCGAAAGCCTACTCATCACAGGTGCGGCGCAGCTTCTGACGCTGCGGGGCGAAGTTCCGCGCAGAGGCAATTCCCTTTCCAAGCTCGGCCTAATCAAAGATGGCGCCCTGCTGGTGCGCGACGGGATGATTGTGGCTGCGGGTCCGCTGGCGCAAGTCGAAAAGCACGCAGAGGCGCGTCGAGCGGAGAAGCTTGATGTGGGCGGCCGCGTCATCATGCCTGGATTCGTGGATTCGCACACCCACTTGATCCATGCGGCCTGCCGCGCGGAAGAGTACGAACTGAAGATTCAGGGAGCCAGCTACGAAGAGATTGCCCGCAAAGGCGGAGGAATTCTGAACTCCGCGAAGAAATTGCGGGCAGCGACTGCGGAGGCGCTCAAACACCGGGCCCGCGCGGCGCTGCAGGAATTCGCATCTTACGGCACCACGACGGTGGAAGCGAAAAGTGGGTACGGGCTGGACGTCGCGAGCGAACTGAAAATTCTGCGCCTGCACCGTGAGCTGAACGCGGAGCAACCGCTGGAAATTGTTTCCACCTTCCTGGGTGCGCACACCGTGCCAGCGGAATTTCGCGGCCGGCCGGATGGCACGCGACGTTACATCAACCTGTTGGTTGAGCAGTTGTTGCCGGAAGTGGTGAACGAGCGGCTGGCGGAATTTTGCGATGTATTCTGTGATCGCGGCGCGTTCACACGGGCAGAGTCGAAGCAGGTGTTGAGCGAGGGCAAGCTGCACGGGCTGGTGCCTCGCGTGCACGCGGAGCAACTGTCGCACACGGGCGGGACGCAACTTGCGGTGGAACTGGGAGCGGCGAGCTGCGACCACTTGGAGCATGTAAATGCCGCCGACATTCGGGCGCTGGCGAGATCGCGCACGGTGGCCACGCTGCTGCCGGGCTGCGATTTTCATTTGGGTCTAAAGAAGTATGCACCGGCGCGAAAACTGATCGAAGCGGGCGTCATTGTGGCTCTTGCGACGGACTACAACCCGGGAACAAGCCCGACGGTGAGCATGCCGATGATATTGTCGCTGGCGTGCAGTCAGCTTCGCATGACTCCGGCGGAAGCCATTGCGGCGGCAACCATCAACGCGGCCTATTCTCTACGAAGGGAAAAACGGATTGCTTCGCTGGAGACAGGCAAACAGGCGGACATCGCGGTCTTCGAGGTGGAGGATTACCGCGAAATTCCCTATTATTTTGGAATGAATCGCTGCTGGATGACCATGAAACGCGGCGAGATCGTTTACATGCAGGATTGAAAGGCTAGTGGCAATCGGGATGCAGAGACTCTGCTTCCCTGTAAAGACGGAACTCCGCCCATGAATCGATTGATTGAGTGTGTGCCAAATTTTTCCGAGGGACGCGATCCCGCAAAGGTCAATTACATTGTGGAGGCCATGCGCAGTGTGCCCGGCGTCTACGTACTGGACCAGGAGATGGACGCCGACCACAACCGCTGCGTGATTACACTGGCGGGCGATCCCGATGCCGTCGCGGAAGCTTCGCTGCGTGGCGCGGGTCGCGCTTCAGAGCTGATTGACATGAATGTGCACACGGGCGCGCATCCCCGCGTTGGCGCTACTGACGTTATCCCTTTTATTCCCATTGAAGGTGTAACGATCGAAGATTGCGTGGCCCTGGCGCGGCGCGTGGGTAACGAACTCTGGAAACGCTACCGTATCCCCGTTTTCTTTTACGAAGCGGCCGCGACGCGCCCGGACCGCGTCAACCTGGAGAATGTCCGACGCGGGCAGTTCGAAGGGCTGCGCGACGAGATGAAACGCAATCACGATCGCCAGCCGGACGTCGGCGAGCCGAAGGTGCATCCGACCGCAGGAGTAACCGTGGTGGGCGCGCGGAAATTCCTGATCGCCTACAACGTGAACCTTGATACGCCGGACGTGGGCATAGCCAACAAGATCGCCAAAGCCATTCGCTTTTCCAGCGGCGGTTTGCGTTATGTGAAATCCATGGGCGTCGAATTGAAGGCGCGCAACCTGGCCCAGGTCTCCATCAATCTGACGGATTTTGAGCAGACGCCGATGCACCGTGTGTATGACATGGTGAAGCGCGAAGCCGCGCGTTATGGAGCGGTGCCAGTGGGCAGCGAAATTGTCGGGCTCATCCCGAAGAAAGCCATCGAGATGGCCGCCGACTATTTTCTGCAACTGGAAAACTTCTCGCCCGCGCAGGTGTTTGAGAACAAGCTGGCCGCGGTGTTGAGCGGGGCGCCCGTTGAGACGAAGGGCGGCAAGCTGGGGAACCTGGCGCGGCCTTTCTTGCAGGCCGTAGCGGAACCCACTGCAACGCCAGGGGGCGGCAGCGTCTCGGCCTTTGGAGCGGCCCTCGCCGGAGCGCTGGGACAGATGGTGGCAGGGCTCTCGCGCAAGAAGAAATCACAAAGCTCGCATGTGGACAAACTCAGCGAGCAACTTGATGCCCTGCGCAAAACGACAGACGAATTAACCGAGGCGATCGACCGCGACGCCGCTTCCTACGACGCGGTGATGGCCGCGTTCAAGCTGCCACAGGGAAACGCCGAGGAGACGCGGCTGCGCGAGGAAGCCATCCAGAAGGCTACGAAAGCGGCCGCGGAGGTGCCCCTGGAGGTGGCAGAGAAGGCGGCGGCGCTGCACGCCAGGCTAGTGCAACTGGAGGCCATCGCGGCGGTATCCATGAAATCAGATCTGCGCGTCGCGCGTCTAATGGCTATAGCAGGTGGCAACGGCGCTCTGGCCAACGTGGCGATCAACCTGGACGGTTTGAAGGATGCGGCCTACGTCGCCACCATGCACGGAAAAGTTGACGAACTGCGCAAGCGCCTCAACGCATGATTCGGATATAGCGTAAACTGAAGATTGCCCCAGGCCCCCGAAAGGAGCATTCCATGAAGTGGATTAATTCGCTCACGCGGTGTATCGCGGCATTTGCCGTAATCTTGTTGCTGACCGCGGCCGCGAAACCAGCCAAGGCAGGCAGCCTGAGCGCCGAAACCATCGCCCTGTTCCCTAAGGAAACAGGGGAGTTTGCGTACGCGGATTTGAAGAAGGCGCGCACGATGAAGTGGTTCCCGGCACTTCAGGAACAGATGCTGCCGGAGCGTTTCAAGCAATTCGAGAAGTTCCTGGCATCGGCGGGAGTCGATCCCAACACGGAAGTGGAAGAACTCGCTTGGGGACTCGTGGCGCAAAGCTCGTCTAAACCGGACGCCGCCACCGCGGTTAGCAACGTTCCCGAGAGCGAACAAATTGTCGGGATCGCGCTCGGGACGTTCAATCCGGATTCCACGGAAGCGTATTTCAAGCAACAAAAGCTGGCCACTTCCAAGGCACGCGGCTACACACTATTTGCTTTCGGCTCCGGAACAGGGCCGAATGATTTGTTCTTTTTCTTCATTGATTCCAACAAGGCCGCCTTTGGCCACAAGCAGCTGCTCGAGAAGCTGATCGAGATCCGTTATGGCGCTGAAGACGGCATAATGCGCAACGACAAGTTGTACAACTTGATCAACGAAGCGAACGGTTCGGGCGTGGTTTGGGCGGTATTGGACCCCAGCTACACGCGCCTGGCAATGTCGCAACTCGCTCCGGAAGTCGAGCAGTTTCCCGAAGCGGCCAAACTCGTACAAAACATGCAATCCATGATTATCAGCGTTACGGCGAGCAGCGGCCTTGAGGGGAAATTTCAGGGGGTCTGCGCTTCGACCGATGACGCCAACACGCTAAGCCAGTTGATGACCGCCGGCCTGCTCTACAAGAAGTACCAGGCCAGCAAAGACAACCCTGATCTGGGACAATTGCTCGATCAAGCCAGCGTTACGCCCTCCGGTGACCGCGTCGTGATCAGCCTGACCGTCAGCGATGATCAGATGACCTCGCTCATCAGGAAAAATACCTTCGCCATCAAAATGTAATTCAGCTTGATCGCTGAAGTGGCCGAACTCTTTCCGAGATCCGTCATTCCGAACGGAGTCTGCGGAGTGAGGAATCTCTCTTCGAATTTGGCCTTCGAGCTCAACGTCCCTGGGGCAAAACTGCTCCAGGGATTTTCTTTTGGAAAGCAGCCTATTCCACATCCGGCGAGGGAGTGACGAACTTCGTCAGCCGCAATACCGCCAACTGACCCCGCGTCTCGCAATGAACTTCATCCACACCCGGCCAGGAAAGATGCCGCCTGTCGGCAGGTGCCTCTTCGACAGGCAGAAACAGTTCCATCTCGATGCGGTCGGGAAGGCGCTGAAACTCTACCTCGCAAGGGGAGTTGGAAACATGCAGCTGGAAACAATGCCGGCACGCCAAAAGTACGGAAGATTGCAACTCGAAGATTGCTTCGTTCGCTAAGCCCGCGCCATCCCCAAGAAAACGAGCCACTCCGCCCACGGCGGCGGCCAGGCGCTCATCGGGGTCCATGCGCAAGCGAAGGTGAAGAGGGCTCGTTGGCACGGTTAGCGATCGTTGGCAAGCGACACGTCACACGCTTCGCGGCAATCGGGGCAGTAGTACAACCCGTCGGCACACAAGCGGACGTTGTGCTGGCCCTTGCAGATGGTGCAATACTTCTCGCAATCGCAATACTCCTCGGTCTTATCGCACTGTACGCAAACAATCTGCTGGCGAGCTGCTGCCATGGGCGCCTCCGCAAAGAACTGTACCTGAGGGGAAGGTGGCCAGCAAGCGCAGCGTGCAACGCGATTTACAAACCGACAAGAGCCTAGAGTGATTGCCTTTGCAGTGCGGCAATGTCACGTCTAAAAGGCATGCTAAGATTCCTGGCATGTCCTCATCGGTCAGAAGCCTGGTGATTACTTGGACTGTCTGTTTGGCGGCTACATGCACCATCCACCCGCAAAGTGCTGACGCTCCCAAGGTAACCAACGAGGCGATTGCAAGCGCCCAAACCACCACCTTTTGTGAGGTTCTGAGGTTTCCGGAGAAGTTTAAGAACAAAATGATTCGCGTACGAGCCCTATATGAGAGTGACTTTGAAATGTCAGTCATCACGGCGCCCACTTGCGATACTCCTATACCCGTGACATGGGTCAGTTTCGATGAACATTGGGAATCGCGCACCAAGCGCCATGTTCGGCATTCACTTTCTAATGTGCGGTGGCGTGCAAAAACAGACGTTGTTTTCATCGGGCTATTCAAGGCAGATGGCCGCTACGGCCACATGGACATCTACCCTTTCTCGATTGAGGTTTACAAAGTTGAGGCGGTTCGTCCCTCCGGCAGCTTTCAACCCTTGCCGGAGCCAATCGCGACACGGCACTGAGAGTTTCTGTAGTCTAAGGATACTGCTCCGTTAGAGAAGAGCGTGCCGTTTTGACCCCTTCGCGGCGCGCGTGTTACCATCCGGATTGTCTGAGCACTCGGCATGGAACCGGCCACAACTCCTACCAATTCTGTTCTTCGCAAGACACCGCTAAACGCGGTGCACCGCCGTCTTGGCGCCAAAATGGTGAATTTTGGCGGCTGGGACATGCCGGTGGAGTACCCTTCCAGCGGCGGCCTGATCGCGGAACATCGCGCGGTGCGCGGTGCATGCGGGTTGTTTGACGTGAGCCACATGGGCGACATCCGCGTACACTCCGGAAAACATGCCGGCGGGGCGCTGGCGGCCGTGCAGCACGTCACCATGAACGATGCATCGCGCCTGGCCATCGGGCAGGCGCAGTATTCCGCCATGCTCTATCCCGAAGGCACGTTCGTGGACGACGTGATCGTGCACCGTTTAGGCGAAGATGATTTCCTGCTGGTGATCAACGCCGGGACGCGGGAAAAAGATATTTCCTGGGTGCGCGAAAATACTAAAGGCTTCGACTGCAAAGTTGAGGAGCTGAGCGATGCGTACACGCAACTGGCGATTCAAGGGCCGCGCGCCGTGGACGTGTTGCGCAAGCTGACCGACGCAAATCTGGATGCCATTAAGAATTACTGGTTTACCCACAGCACGGTTTGCGGACTGAAAAACACGTTAATCGCGCGCACCGGCTACACGGGAGAAGACGGCTTCGAGATTTACGTGCCCTCCGACGTGGCCACAAGCGAGGGCGTGTGGAATGCAGTGCTCGAAGCAGGCAAGAATGCGGGCATCGTGCCCTGCGGCCTCGGCGCGCGGAATACCTTGCGGCTGGAAGCCAAAATGGCGTTGTACGGCCACGAAATCAGCGAGAAAATCAACGTTTGGGAAGCAGGCCTTGATCGCTACTGTCACATGGAGAAGGGCGAATTCATCGGACGCGACTCGCTTATAAGAGCGCGGACGGCGTGCCTGCAACGGATGTTGGTTGGATTGGAAATGGTGGAGCGAGGCATCGCACGCGATGGGTACCGCTGCCTGAACGAAGCGGGCGAGGCGATTGGCGTGGTGACAAGCGGCTCGCCTTCCCCGACGCTCTGTAAGAACATTGCGCTGGCCTACGTCCCGCCCGCGATGGCGAGCATTGGCACGCCGATCTGGATCGAGATTCGTTCGCAGAAGTGCCGTGCGCAGGTAGTGGCAGCTCCGTTTTATAAGCGGCCCCGGAAAGTGCAGGCAGTGTAGAGCGGGAACGACTGAAGAATCCCCTGAGGAGTGATGGAATGGCGTACCCAACAGAATATCGCTACACAAAAGAGCACGAATGGATCGTCGTGAAGGACGGCATCGCCACAATCGGCATCACGGACTACGCGCAGCACGAATTGGGCGACGTTGTTTTCGTGGAATTGCCCGCCGTGGGCACGAAGTTGACGGCCGGCAAGACCTTCGGCTCCGTCGAGTCCGTCAAAGCGGTCAGCGAGATTTACGCGCCGGCAAGCGGAGATGTGGTGGAGGCGAATGCATCTCTACAAGACAGGCCGGAAACGTTGAACACCGACCCGCACGGCGCAGGTTGGCTCGTGAAAGTAAAGCTGGCGAATCCCGCCGATGTCAATTCCTTGCTGGACGCCGCAGCTTATGAAGCGTTCATCGCGGAAAAACAGAAGGAAGCGTCGAGCTGATGCGCTATCTCCCGAAGAGCCCAGCCGAACGGCAGGAGATGCTGGCCGCGATCGGCGTTAAATCCGTAGATGAATTGTTCTCCACCATTCCGGAAGCCTACCGGTTGAAAAAGCCGTTGAACCTCCCGGGGCCGCTTTCGGAACCGGAAATCATCGAGTATTTCCAGGCGCGGGCGGCGGAGAACTCCCTGGGATATACGAGTTTTCTGGGCGCGGGCGTATATAAACACCTGCGTTCGGTGGTCACAGACACCATTCTGCAGCGCGGTGAATTCCTTACCTCATACACTCCCTATCAGGCGGAAATTTCGCAAGGGACGCTGCAGGCCATCTTTGAATTTCAGACCTTGATGTGCCAACTGACCGGGCAGGAAGTCGCCAACGCTTCGATGTACGACGGATCGACGGCAACGACCGAAGCGGTGCTGATGGCTGAGCGGCTGACCGGGAAACGACGCGTGATAGTGGCGCGCTCCGTGCATCCGGAATATCGCGAAGTGCTGAAAACCTACGCCAAGAATTCCGGGTTGCGCGTGGAAGAAGTTGGCTACACCGCCGCCGGATCGCTGGACTCGAAGGGCCTGCACAGCGCACTTCGCGACGATGTCTGCGCCGTGGTCGTGCAATCGCCCAATTTCTTTGGCGCAATGGAAACGCTGGGCCCCCTGGGGGAAGCCGCCCATGCCTCAGGCGCGCTGTTGGTGACCGCAATTGCGGAAGGTGTTTCGCTAGGCGTGATGAAGCCGCCCACCGAGGCAGATATCGTAGCCATGGATGCGCAGAGTTTTGGCCTTGCGCCAAGCTACGGCGGTCCATTCGCGGGCGTGATCGCCTCGAAAGATAAGTTCGTGCGCCAGATGCCCGGCCGCCTGGCGGGGCAGACCGTGGATCTGGACGGGCGCCGCGGCTTCGTTCTGACGTTGGCAACGCGAGAGCAGCACATTCGTCGTGAGAAGGCCACGTCAAACATCTGCACCAATCAAGCGCTTTGCGCGCTGGCGGCAACGGTGCATCTCATGCTGCTGGGCAAAGAAGGCCTCCGCGAAATGGCCGAGCAGAACCTGTCGAAAGCCCAATTCGCGCTGACTGAGTTGCTGAAGATTTCCGGTGTAAAACGGACTTTTAGCGCGCCTTTCTTTAACGAGTTCGTCGTGGAGCTTCCGCGTTCCGTAAAGATGGTGAACGCGGAACTTCTGAAAGAGAAGATTATCGGGCCGTTCGTGCTCGGATCGGCTTATCCGGAATTGACGAAACATGCGTTGGTTTGCGTGACGGAAACGACTTCGCGCGCCGATATCGAGCGCCTCGTTGCGGCCGTGAAACGCGCCCTGGAGCAGCCGCTCTAGCAAAGGAGAATGCGGCGAAGGATTTGGATGCGCGCCTCCGCCCGTGATTTTCGACGATGAATGACAACATCAAAAAGGTTTCACGCCACCCGACCCAGAACGAAGGCCTGATTTTTGAGAAGTCTTCGCCCGGCAAGCGCGCCTTTGATCTTCCACCTCTCGACGTTCCCGCCGCCGATGCGGGGAAATCGCTGGGGGAATTTCACCGCGCCGCGGGCGTCGAAGGCTTCCCCGAAGTCAGCGAGATTGAAGTGCTGCGTCACTTCACGCGACTTTCCAGTTGGAATTACGCCATCGATTTGGGCATGTACCCGCTGGGCTCCTGCACGATGAAGTACAATCCCCGCGTGAATGAACATGTGGCGCGTTTGGCGGGCCTGGCCACGGAACATCCCTATCAGCCGCAGGAGTTGTCGCAAGGCTGCCTGAAAATCCAGCAACTGCTGGAAAAGTGTCTCCTGGAAATTACCGGCATGGACGCTGTAACGCTGCAGCCAGCCGCGGGTGCGCAAGGCGAACTCACAGGAATTCTTTTGATCCGCGCACATCATGAAAAGTTGGGGAACCCGCGTAAGACGGTGCTGATTCCCGATTCCGCGCACGGCACGAATCCAGCCACAGCGGTCATTGCGGGCTATCAGGTCCAGAACATCAAATCCAACGAGGACGGTCAGATTGATATCGTACATCTGGTCGAGCAAGTGACCGGCGATGTTGCGGCGCTCATGATCACGAACCCATCGACTTTGGGAATTTACGAGCAGCGCCTCCCGGAAATCGCCAATATCCTGCACGCGAAGGGCGCGCTGCTTTATATGGACGGCGCGAACATGAATGCGCTGACCGGCGTGACACGCCCCGGCGATCTGGGCGTGGACGTGATGCACCTGAATCTGCACAAAACGTTCTCGACGCCGCATGGCGGAGGCGGCCCGGGCGCCGGTCCCGTGGCCATCAAGAAATTCCTCGAGCCTTATTTGCCGGTCCCGGTGCTGGTGGAAAAAGAGGGCGGCAAGTTGGCGCTGGATTACCAACGCAAGGAGAGTATCGGTCGCGTGCGTGCTTTCGGCGGTAATTTTGGCGTGCTGGTGCGGGCGCTGGCGTACATACTGGCGTACGGCCCCGGGGTGCGGCAGGCGACAGAAGATGCGGTTGTGAACGCAAATTATATTCGGAAGCACCTGGAAGGCGTGTTCGATTTGCCCTACACGCGTCCTTCGATGCACGAGGTGGTATTCAGCGATGCGTTGCAGAAAAAACATGGCGTGAATACCGTGGACATCGCCAAGCGGTTGATCGATTATGGCTTCCACCCGTACACCACGGCATTTCCTTTGATCGTTCCGGGCGCCTTGATGATTGAGCCCACGGAATCAGAACCGAAAGAGGAGTGCGATCTGTTTATTAATGCGATGAAATCGATCGCCAGGGAAGCCGAAACCAATCCGGAAGTGGTGAAGACGGCCCCGCACACCACGCGTGTACGCCGGCTTGACGAAGTAGCGGCGGCGCGCAAGCCAGTTCTGCGCTGGAAAGCAATCGAGAAAAAGAGCGGCGCTGCGGATTAATCCATTTTCACGATAGAAAATTCCGTTTCATACGATCGTAATTTGTAGGCACCGCCGCGCCTCGTCGAGCCAGTTCCCTGCCCCTGCGCCTGTTACACTGGTAAAAGCCCAAAACGGAGCAAGACTCGATCATGAATGTTGTGCCAGACGCGTGGTTACCGAAGTCGGTCATACTTCTTCGCGATTACAATTCGGAGAAATTCGTCCACGATCTGATTGCAGGCGTCACCGTGGGATTGGTGGCGCTGCCGCTGGCCATGGCGTTTGCCATCGCTTCGGGCGTGCCGCCGCAGGCTGGGATTTACTGCGCCATCGTTACCGGCTTTTTAATTTCCGCGCTGGGCGGGTGCAGTGTGCAGATCGGCGGGCCTACGGGCGCGTTCGTGGTCGTGGTGCTGGGGATCATTGCGCGGTACGGCATCGAAGGACTCTTCACGTGCACCATGCTCGCGGGCGTGATTCTGGTCATCATGGGCGTGACGGGGTTAGGCGCGCTGGTGAAGTATTTCCCCCGGCCGGTGGTCGTTGGCTTTACGAACGGCATCGCCATTCTCATCGCCAGCACGCAGATTCGCGACTTCTTCGGCATTCGCATGGAGCAC
Organism: Candidatus Acidiferrales bacterium; assembly: GCA_963702915.1. Lineage (GTDB taxonomy): Bacteria > Acidobacteriota > Terriglobia > Acidiferrales > UBA7541 > Acidiferrum. The sequence goes on along the minus strand of OY969770.1, from coordinate 442,921 downwards.
GTTCCCGGCGATTTCTTCCACCGCATGGGAGCGCTGGCAGAGAACTTCTACACGCTTAACTGGACGGCATCACTCGTAGGTTTAGCCTCCTTGGCGGTGATGATCATTTGCGCCAAATTCTTCAGACGAATTCCCGGAGCCATTCTGGTGTGTTTCGGCGCAACCGCGGCCGTCGCCCTCTTTCACATTCCCGTGGAGACGATTGGCACGCGGTTTGGCGGTATTCCCAGCGGATTGCCACACCTGGCGGTGCCAGCACTGAAATTCAGCCTGTTGCTGCACCTCCTCTCACCGGCCGTGACGGTGGCGATGCTGGGCGCGATTGAATCGCTGATGTCCGCAGTCGTAGCTGACCGCATGACCGGAGACAAGCACAATCCCAATGTGGAGTTAATCGGGCAGGGCGTGGCCAACATTTTTTCGCCACTGTTTGGCGGGTTGCCTGCCACAGGCGCGATTGCCCGCACGGCAACGAATGTGCGCGCGGGCGCAAAAACGCCGGTGGCGGGCATGATTCACGCGCTGACGCTGCTGGTGGTGATCCTGTTCGCCGCGCCTCTGGTGAAGAATCTGCCTCTGGCCGCGCTGGCCGGAATTCTTTTTATAGTCGCGTACAACATGGGCGACTGGGCGGAGATTCCGGAGATTCTGAAGCTGTCGAAGGCAGACATCGTGGTATGGCTGTTGACTTTTAGCTTGACCGTGTTCGCCGACCTTACCCTGGCCGTGGAAGTCGGCATGATCCTCGCGGCGTTCACCTTCATCCGAAAGATTTCGATGACCACCACGGTCTCCAAAGTTACCGACGAATACATCGAGGACGGCCGCGCGCATATATTGCAAGATAAAGACATCCCGTCGTACGCCGCGGTGTACCGCATTCATGGGCCCTTCCTTTTCGGCGTGACGGACAAAATCGCCACCATTACGGAACAAATGGACGATTTGCCCCCGATCGTCATCTTGCGCTTGCGTAATATGACGGCGGTGGACGCAACTGGGATTGCCGCGCTCGAAGAACTTGCGGACAAATTGAAAGAAAGCGGCCGCGCCATGCTGGTCTGTGGTGCGCGTCCTCAACCGGCAGCGCTGATGCGCGAAGCGGGTTTTGATCGTCACATGCCCCCCGAGAACATGTGCGAGAGCATTACCGAAGCTTTGAAACGCGCCGAAGAGATCCACCAGGAGCAGCAGTCCGCAAAGTCCGCGCAAATCATAAGCCGTTAACTCAGCTTACAAGCACATGCAAATAGGAAAAGCCCGGGCAGTCGCCCGCCCGGGCCTTCGAGAGGTGGAGCAATTCAAATTTATCGCGCGAAACGAGGCGCGGGTTCTGGGGTAACTTGCACGCTGGGCGCTTCCACTGGGCGGCCGCCGCGCGCCTGTGAAAGCCGCGGAGCAGCCACGGGCTCTGGCCGGCGGATCGGCATGGCCACATTTTCACCTTCACGCACAAAATTCAGGTGGTCTTCCTTGCTATTCCAATCGATGCAGATCATGTCGCCGAAATGAACTTGTTCCGTGGCCAGTAGATTCGCCATCGGATAAACCACGTGGCGTTCAATCGCGCGCTTCAAGTGACGCGCACCATAGCGCTGGTCCGTGCCTTCCTGCAACAGGAAATCACGGCCGTCTTCGGTGACGCGAAATAGGAACTGGCCCTTGGCCGTTTCCAAGACGCGCTGCTGCACCATGGTCAGCTCGATATCCAGAACCTGCTCGAGTTGCTTGCGCTGCAGCGGGTGGAAAACTACTACCTTGTCCAGGCGGTTCATGAATTCCGGGGAGAACTTGCGCCTGGCCGCTTCCACCGCGGTGCGCTCCACTTTCTGGTCCAGATCGGTCTTGGGCTTGTCATCAGATTCGATGAAGCCATACCCGCCGGCCATCAGTTCGGTGATATCGCCGCCGCCCAGGTTGGAAGTCATGAAGATAACGGTTTGCGAGAGGTCCACACGCCGGTTATCGCCGAGCGTCAGTGTGGCCTTGTCCAGCATGCCCAGCAACAATTGCCAGAGCGCATCGCTGGCCTTTTCAATTTCGTCGAAAAGCAGGAAGGAAAGCTTCAGCTTGTCACTGTGTGAAGCCGCCAAGGCTTCCTGGGTAATCAAAGGATGTGTTTCCCGGTGGCCGAGATACCCCGGGGGCGATCCAATCAGTTTTGCGATTTCGTGGGAGTGCTGGAATTCCGCGCAATCCACTTTAATCACCAGCCGAGGATCGCCAAACAGGATTTCCGCCGCTGCTTCCACAATGCGTGTTTTTCCGGACCCCGTTGGCCCGAGAAACAGCAGGTTTCCGACGGGGCGCCCGGGTGAGTTAAGACCAGCGGTGAAGACCTGAAACAGGTCCACAAGGGCCTGCACGCCTTCCTCCTGGCCAACGATCTTCGCTCGAAGAGACTGGTGGAAGTCGCGCGTGTCGTTGCTGCGGATGCTGGGGTCAAGTTGTTGTCGCACGGCTGCTCTCATACTGTCTACCTCGACCGGGATTGCGCTTGGCTTTAATGCACTCGCTTCGCGTGTCCATTCGAGCGACGCAATCAAACTAACCCGGACAGGTCTAAATATGCATGGAGCGTGCCACTTCGGAAGATTTGCACCGCTGAGACAAAAACCCCTGCATTCAATGACATACGCGTGTTGCAGTCCTGGAAACTGTCTCAAGGCGTGAGACAATGTTTCATCCGTGCGCAAACTGAGAACGCTGAAACACAAAGCGTCACTACACACCTGTCGAAAAGGGTCATTTTGCCGTTGCGCCCCCGTACCATCGGACAGGTATTCTTTCGCTCAGTGCTCTTCTTTTTTGCGCCCTTGCAGCGCTTGCCGCGCCGCTGCTGGCGTACGCGCAGGCAATGCAGCCGGATTGACCGCTTCACCCGCCACCGCTTCGGCCGGGGCGTCTTTCCCAAGCCCGTCCGCATCCACGATGGCGGCGGCAACCTCGGGCTCCGCTGGCTCGCTGATGATCAAGGCGCCTTCCTGCTCGCGTACAAAGGTTAATTCTTTGTGTTGGCCGTCCCAATCGACGCGAACCAGGTCGCCCACGCGCACTTGCTGCGTGGCCAGCAGGTTGGCCAGCGGGTAGACAAGGTGGCGCTCAATGGCGCGCTTCAGGTGACGGGCTCCGTAGCGCTGATCCGTACCCTCTTGCAGAAGGAAGTCGCGCCCCGCATCGGTCACTCGGAAAAGGAATTTGCCATTGGCCGCGTCCAGGACCCGCTGCTGGACCATCCCCAGCTCGATCTCCAGCACCTGCTCCAACTGCTCGCGCTGCAACGGGTGGAAAACCACCAGTTTGTCCAGACGGTTCATGAATTCAGGAGAGAACTTCCGCCGCGCCGCTTCCACCGCTGTGCGCTCCACCTTTTGATCCAGGTCGTTCTTCGGCTTGTCATCGGACTTGATGAACCCGTAGCCCCCGCCCATCAGCTCCGTGATGTCATTGGCACCGAGGTTGGAAGTCATAAAGATGACGGTTTGCGAGAGGTCTACACGCCGGTTGTCCCCCAGGGTCAGCGTGGCCTTGTCCAGCATGCCCAAGAGCAATTGCCACAGCGCGTCGCTGGCCTTCTCAATCTCGTCAAACAGCAGAAAAGAGAGTTTCAGATTGTCCGTGTGGTGGGCCGTCAGCGATTCCTGCGTAATCAGCGGATGCGTTTCGCGGTGCCCCAGATAGCCCGGCGGCGAACCAATCAGCTTGGCTATCTCGTGGGAATGCTGAAATTCCGCGCAATCAATCTTGATGATCGCGCGCGGGCTCCCAAACAGGATCTCCGCGGCCGCTTCCACGATGCGTGTCTTGCCCGAACCCGTTGGCCCAAGGAACAACAGGTTGCCGACCGGACGCCCGGGAGAGTTCAATCCAGCCGTGAAAACCTGGAACAGCTCGACGAGCGCTTGCACGCCCTCGTCCTGCCCGACGATCTTCGAGCGCAGCGCCTTCTGAAACTCCACAGTCTCCGCGCTGCGAATACTTGGATTTAGTGATAGATCGCCTGTGCCCATGACCCCCTCCTAGCGCCCCCGGAATCCCGGATGCGCGCTTCCGTATCGCCCGCCGATCCGGCTGAGTCTCTTCAATTCGTCCTTTCGGGCAAACTGATCGAGTTTCACCTGGATGGTGGATTGCAGCAGCCGTAGCTGCATCAGCAGCTCGCGCGCCACCGCGGGTGATTCGGAAAGCCGAAGAGCGGGCGGAAAGATGTCCGCCAGGTCCAGATTGAGGCTTCTTAGCGAATGGATGAGTTTTTGAACGGCGGGCGATTCTGGGTCCGACAGATCGATTTGATTGTTCAACTGGTCGCGGAGGGTACGCCAGTTCAGTTCAACGAAGGGATGCTTCTTGCTCACTGTACGAACGATTTCATCGGTGATGCGGGCGCGGTCGCCAAGCCGCGCCAGATGAAGTTGCCGCACTTTTCCACCACGGCGCACGTTGTGCACCAGATAATAGGCATTTCCTTTGCGGCGGACGAAAGCCATCGCAATACCTCGGCGAAGCTGTCTGACAGAGGGAGAAACCGCTAAATGCAAAACACCAACTCTCCGTCCGTTGTCTGTAGTGTAAGCCAGTTCCACTACAGGATGCAAGATTGGATGTTGCGTATGAGTAATGGTTGCCTGCCGCCTGCTCGAAGCGATTGTCGCTGCATCACCGATCGCCGCTGCATGCAATTTTCCGCTGCGTTGCATCATTGTTTTACTTGGCGCTGCGGCTCCGTGTCGCAACGCCCTCCACTCTATTCAACACTTCCCACCGGGAAGTTTCTCTTGTCGTCCGCGTGGGTCGTACTTACCATTAAGGCCACTTGTGCCATGGAGGTTTCAGCGTGTCCTGGGCTCCTGTATATCAATTGGTGAAACTAATTCCACGCGGCCGGGTTATTACTTACGGGGCGCTCGCTAGAGCTTTACGCCTACGCGGCGGGGCGAGAGCCGCGGGCAGGGCTATGGCGGCGACCCCTTCCGGTAAAGGCATCCCCTGGCATCGCGTGGTCGGTGAGCGAGGAAAACTGCTGATTCGCGAGCCCTACGCTTCCCTGCAACGCAAACTCCTGGAATCCGAAGGCGTCATCCTGCTTGAATCGCGCGTGAACTTAAAGCGCCATCTGTGGACACCATCGCAATCCAAGGGTTTCCAACCTAGAAGGAAATCAAAGACAAAGACTGCACCCAAGTCGAAATGATGACGAACCAGGTGCCGGACAGTGCGCCTCGGCAATTGCGCTATTTGGTTTTATACGTGAACGACAGTTTGGTTTCTTCGTTCACGACCAGCGGCCGCAGAAACCGATATGAGGTTCCCGTGCGCGGCACATCCACAGCCACGGGAAGGACGCCGGCGACGCGCTGCTGCAAATTGAACACGTTGGCCGATGCTTGCGGCGGTGGGGGCGGAGGCGGTGCCACCTTTTTCCGACTCCAGAGCGATATTTTGCTCGTTTCCGCCTCTACCATCACAGTCTGCGTCGCGGCTCCTACGTTCAGCAAAATCCGATATGCCGACGGGTTGGACGCTTCATAGGCCACGGTCATCCGTGTGGAATTGAATCCCGGAGCCGTTGCCGTGATTTGATAGTTCCCGGAAGGAAGTCCCAGAATCTCCCAAATCCCGTCGGAAGTTGTGTTGGCGCTCCACGTGGCGTGTGTCGCAGTATCCTGGACTTCCACGTGCGCGCTGGGAATTACTGCGCCGCTCGGATCAACCACGTAACCGCCAAGTTGGCCGGGAACGAGGGCGACACCGGGTGTAAGTGCCACAAGCTGCGTGAAATTACGACCGTTCATGGAGAGTGTGTCGGTGCCCGGATAGACGAAACCAGCGCCGCTTGTGGACCCGACACCAACTCCTGACTGAAAGCTCCCTCCCCCGTACATGTAGCCCAAATGCTCGGGAGGGAGCAGCGACGCGGAGATGGCGTCGCCGGAAAAATCCTTTACTTTGTATTGGTCGGGAAGAAAGATCTCCCACTCCAGCACGCTGATAGGAACATCCATTTTCGGCAAAGAGATGTCCGAGCCCCCCTTCTTTGCGAAGGGCGCGCCCGAATGCATGAAGACGAAAGACACCGTGTAGGCGCCTGCCGGACGGAATCCGGTTCGCAGAAGTGGTACGCGGTCGCCGTCGACTCCTTGCACCGGTTTCACTTTCTCGCCAGCGACCTCGGCGGTGAGGATGGAAGCGCCCGCAGGAAGATCGACTTTCAAAAACGGTTGGGCTTGATTCCTCACGACCAGTTTGATCTCCGTGAGCGATTTGCCCTCGGAGGTAACCAGCGTGGTCACTGTGGCGCGTTCGGCAACCGCCGCCAGCACGCTGGAATCGGGGAAGCGCGTCCATTCCAGAGCCAGCGCCGGAGATTCGTTGGGCTGCCGGTGATAGCGAAATGCCGCTTGCAACGAGTACCGCGATAAGGCCCGCAGATACGGATTCACCTCTTTGATGTCCAGGCGCTTCAAGCCCCCGGATTCTTTGGCGGTGAGCTCCAGAGTTCCCTGCCCTTCGACGAGAACTTCACCGGTCTCGCGTTGCGCATCCTTGAACGCCAGGATAGGGGCGTCTGCCTTCGCGTCATTGATGGGACGTTCGAAAGAGATGAGAAATTGCTGGGCGCCCGGCCCGTGGCTCGTGACCTTCAGTAGTAGCATGCCATTCTGGACTTCACTGGATTCCAGCGTGGGGCCGTTGACGGCGGTTACTTCAAAACCTTCCGGGATAGCCACGGAAAATTGTCCCGCATCGCCCTGCAGAACGTTCAAGTCAATTAGCGCCGCGACCTGTAGATCGGATTCCGTCACGGACACCAGCGATTTCACATCGGAGAGGAACCGCACCTCGCGCGGGATCACAGGCGCAACAACTTCGCGAGTGTTCCACCACACGTTGGCAGTCTGGCCAGGAGTCAGCGTGGCCTCGATTTGCGTGTTGCCACTCTCTGTAGCGCGATGCGTGATGATGCCATGATTCAATTGCACGTTGGCCCGCTCGCCAGGAACCGTCAAGGAAAGACGCACGCTGCCAGCCGAGGGAACGGGAATAGAAAAGGAAGCGCGCCCGGTTTCGATAGAAATCGGAAGTCCTGCGTCGAGCGTCACGGAGAATTCGGATTCGCCCGGCAGTATGGCCGTGTGCATGCCGTTCTCCAGCAGCAACGGAAGCGGCTTGCTGCCATGGCGCGCGTCCAAAACAGTCGTTCCGCTGATAAGCGGAACCTTCGTGGCGTTGCTCGATAGAGTTTCGCCTTCAAATTCAATGGAGCCAAGAACATCATCATTGACGACGTGAAGTTTGAGCTCGGCATGCTTCAACAAATACGGGAGCGGAGGCGCCTCTGTTCTTTTGCCGGGGCGATTCGCAAGCGCAAGCAGACGGTTGTATTCGTCCAGCGAAAGCGTGACGTTTCCGGGCGCGGGCTGCGGCGGATCCACCTTCTGTTGCGAAGATGCCGGAAGCGCCACACTCAGAGCCAACATTACAACTACAAGATGACGGTTCACTTGCCACCTGCCTTTTTGTCCTGCTGGTAATTGAGTTCAGCGGACGGTGCCTGATTTTCACTGGTGAGTTCCGCGACAAGATAGAGCGATGGCCCAAAGGCCGGGAAGTTGACGCGAACTGGTAGTATGCCCGTGGCGCGAGTACCTCGTTCACTGGCATGGAATTTGTTTACCAACTCCTCGTCTCCGGACGAGGGCAATGCCGCAGCGTTCCTCCCCACCATAGGCAGGCTACTGATATCTTTTTGGGCTACCGGAGTCCCGCTCGGGCGGAAGTAATCCGCAGAACCGGCAACTGGCGTCGCGGAATCGATCGGAGGTTCCGCAACCACCGCTGTCAAAACCGCCGATAGTGGATTCGTGTAGTTCTCCGCATGAAAAGCTCCTGCCTCCGACGTGAGCCGGAACAGCAGCGGATAGAAAACTTGCAAGCCCGTCCGAGAGACCGGGAGATCGAGAGCGGGCAGAGAAAGTTTCAAATGCCCCTTGTCGGTCCAAGCGGCCCCTGGCGCGAAGTAGACAAGTTCGACGGCAAACTCCGGAGCCTCCTCTCCACTGCGCGCTTTGGAAAGGGGCAACAGAAGACTCGCATCTGGGCCGGAACCTGGGCGTACGGGCATTCCGCCGAGCGAAGCGCTCCAGAGCATGGCGCCTTGCGGTAGAGTCACTTTCAGAAAGTTGCGCTGGTTGTTGCGCACCGCATAGCGGGCTTCGACGAGTGATTTCCCATCCTTTGTGAAGAGCACGCGATAGCGCGCCTCTTCCACATTGGCCATCAACACCGCTTGCTGCGTGTACCGCGAGACCGCGATGTGCAGCGAGCGTGGTGACTTTGCGTCTCCTCGATGCATGCGAAATGCCAGCAGCGCAGGTGACTGTCTGCTGGAAACCGGCTCGCCAAGATCGGTGGCGTCGGCGCGCCGTAGTCCTTGTACCTTCACGGTTTCTTCCTTGATTTCTCCGGCGCCGAGCACGTCCACGCCGACGCCACCGGTTTCCCGCTCGACATCACTCAGCCGCAACAGCGGAATGTCCATCTCGCCATCGCGCGGAAGACGGCCTTCGCCGGTAATGACGAAACTCGCCGATTGTTCGATCGGCTCCAGAAAAGTCACGCGGAGTTCGCCTGGCTTCATTTCCCAATCGGCCACCAGCGCTCCCTGCACCTGGTTGATGGTGATATTTTCCGGAAGCTGAATTCGCGCTTCCTTCGCCGCGCCCTGCATCACTTCCAACGCGACGTTGGCGGACACTGAGGTGGAATCTTCAGCAAGTCCAACGAATTGCGTCAGCGTGCCGCGCATGCGAAGCGGAAGCGTCACGTGGTGCTCTTCCACTTTGCGCCGCCACGTGAACACGATGGGCTCGGCGCCTTTGCCATAGACCGTCCACTTGCCACCATTGGGCAGTTCCTTGCTCTCTGAAAAGAGCCCGCCATAAAGTGAGAGGTCCACGCCGCTCCGCGGAATTTCAAATGTGACATGCGTGATGCCCGATGAAGTTGCGGGCAACGTGACGCGCTCTTCTCCGGCCGTTGCGGCGATCGGAAGGGCGATTTCCAGTGTGATGACGGCACGACCGGGATGTGAGAGCAGTGCCAATAGTTGGTTGTGATCCTTGGCGGGGGAAGGCGAGACGAGTGAAAGGAGTTTGCCGTCCAGCTTGCCTTCGCGCACGAAGAGTCCCGCGGGGATCGGAACGCTAACCCATCCATCCTTCAAAACGTCCACCGTCAGCGTGGCGCGGCCGGAGGCAAGTCCCGAATCGGCAAGGAGGTCGTAGTCAACGCGGCTGAGCGTGGCATCGATGGGCGGCGGCTCAGGCTCGCGCTCCGCGGGAAACGCTTTTACGCGCAGCGCATGGTAATCGGGGACGGAAATCACCACCCATCCGGGCGAGTGCGCGGGCTCCTGAGCGGAACACACGCGGTTGAAGGTGAAGACACAGAGAAATAGCGCTGCAATCAGCAGAACAGACGGCAGGTGAAAGCGGTTAGACACACGGGTAGTGCTTGAGTTTTGTTTTGGCATCGGCATTGGCCTCACGGAACTAGAACGTACTCGCACAGATTTCTTGCACGCAAAAATGGTTGCCCGGAATGGTAATTCTTCTTTTATATTTACTTTTATTCACCACAATGTCCGGCATATTTTCGAGCATGCGGCTGCTTGGTAACCCTCAGCTTTCAAAGCTTCCCCGCCGGAGATGTGTTAGATTCGGCGAAACATGAATCTTTCCGAACGATTCGAGGGGCCTGCGGATTTGTCGAATTCTTATGGCTGGCTGTTTCGACTGTTGGCGTTCGCGGTCCTCTTGCTCGGCGCTGAGATGCAACCAGTGCGGGCGGAGACAGGCCGCGATGCCTGGTTGCATTATGCCCCGCTTGATGTGGCGGCAAGCGCAAAATATTCCGCTGTCCCCCACCTTATTCTGCGCGTTGGCAATTCTCTTGTTTTGCACTCGGCTGAACAGGAATTGACTCGTGGTCTGCACGGCATTATGGGCGGCGAATTCCGCGCCACCACTTCAATCAATGATGGACCTTTCATCCTCATGGGGACGCTCGATTCCGTGGGGACCGTACTCAAGGATTTTATGCGGCCGACAAACCTCGCGGGGGATGGCTACTGGATCGCAGAAGCAAACCTGGGTGGTTTCAAGTGCTTCATCATCACCTCACCGAACGAGCGCGGCGTGCTCTATGGCGTCTTTGCCTTTCTCAGCAGGATTGCTCGCAACGAAACATTGGATTCCCTTGCTGAACTGCAGGTTCCAGCCAACACAATTCGCATGATCGATCAGTGGGACAATCTCGATGGCACCATTGAGCGTGGATATGCCGGAGCCTCGCTCTTCTTTGAAGATGGTCATGTACGCCAGGACCTTTCGCGTGCTTCCGAGTACGCCCGCCTGCTAGCATCCCTGGGGATAAATGCCTGCGCCATTAACAATGTGAATGCGGATCCGAGCCTTCTCGAAAAAGCTTTTCTTCCCCAACTCCGTCGCGTTGCCGAAGCGTTTCGCCCTTGGGGCGTGCGTCTTGCGGTCTCCGTGGACGTCAGCAGCCCTCAAAAGATCGGCGGCCTGGCCACTTCTGATCCGCTTGATCCGCGCGTCGCCGAGTGGTGGCAGCAAACGGCGGATGCCCTCTACGCGGGAATTCCAGATTTTGCCGGATTCGTGGTGAAAGCCGATTCAGAAGGCCGCGCCGGGCCATCTAGCTACGGACGCACTCCCGCCGACGCCGCCAACGTGATCGCGCGCGCGCTGAAGCCGTACGGCGGCATGCTCTTCTATCGCAGTTTCGTCTACGATCATCATCTCGATTGGCGCAATCCCAAAAATGATCGTGCCCGGACGGCCTACGACATTTTTCACCCGCTGGACGGCCAGTTCGCGGATAACGTCTTGATTCAAATCAAATATGGCCCCATCGATTTTCAAGTGCGCGAGCCCGTTTCGCCTCTTCTCGGTGGCCTGGAAAAAACGAATGAAGCCATGGAGCTGCAAATCACCCAGGAATATACCGGCCAGCAGCGGCATCTCTGTTATCTCTTGCCGATGTGGAAGGAAGTGCTCGATTTCGATATGCGCAACGCGGGCCAATCCACGCCCGTGCGCGATTTGGTTTCTGGCAAGATCTACCATCGCCCCGTTGGTGGATTGGTCGGCGTGGCGAATTTGGGCATGGATGAGAACTGGTTGGCGCATCCACTCGCCATGGCCAATCTGTATGCGTTCGGCCGCCTAGCGTGGGATCCCACGCTCAGCGCGCAATCCATCACGGAAGAATGGACCCGTCTGACATTTGGCAACGACGCGACCACCGTGTCCACGATTGATGCCATGCTGCTTTCCTCCTGGAACATCTACGAAAGCTACACGGGACCGCTCGGCGCAGGCACGCTCACCGACATTCTCGGCAGCCACTACGGGCCGGGACCGGAATCTTCAGAACAAAATGGCTGGGGCCAGTGGCATCGCGCCGATCAAGCGGGGATTGGCATGGACCGCACCGTGGCCACCGGGACTGGCTTCGTCGCGCAATATTCTCCCGCCGTTGCAAAGCAATATGAATCCGTGGAAAGCACTCCTGACGAATTGCTCCTGTTCTTCCATCATGTCCCATACACCTACAAACTTCTTTCCGGCAAAACGGTCATCCAACATATTTATGATTCGCATTATGAAGGTGCCAACCGCGCAGCTGCGCTCGTCGCTCAGTGGCAATCGTTGCAGGGCCGCGTGGATCAGGCGCGGTACGACGATGTGCACCACCGCCTCCAATATCAAGCCGGCCACGCCATCGTCTGGCGCGACGCCATCAGCAACTGGTTCGCCCGCACCTCTGGCATCCCCGATGAACACGGACGCGTCGGCCACCATCCTGGGCGCGTTGAAGCGGAGGACATGGAGTTGCACGGCTACGTGCCGTTCAATGTCACTCCGTGGGAAGCCGCGTCCGGAGGCAAGGCCATCGAATGTCCTCCTCCCTCTGAACCCTGCACGGCCACGTTTCATTTCACTGGCGCTCCCGGCCGCTACGACATTGACGTTCGTCACTTCGACCAATCCAACGGCATCTCTCACTTCCGCGTCTATCTGGCCGACCACCTCATCGCCGAATGGAGCGCCGACGGCCATCTCCCCGCCACCTTTCCCAACGCTGACTCCTCCACCCGTCATCGCATTCCGGCCATACCCCTGAAAACAGGCGACGAGTTGCTCATCGAGGGCCATCCCGAGGGCCCCGAACACGCCGCCCTCGATTACGTCGAATTCATCCCGGTAAACCAGGCATCGCAACAGTGAACGAATCATGATCAGGAGCATCTCATGAACCGAAGAAGCTTCAACAAACTGACAGTTCTCGGCGCGATGACTGCGTTGACCAAAGGGGCCAACCTGGCGGCGCATGCCTCTGCTTCCGATCAGAACGCAACGAGCACACCTGTCTACAAGCCTACCTTGAACTCGCTGCGGGCACACACCACGCCGGAGTGGTTCCGGGACGTCAAGTTCGGCATGTTCATTGACTACGGTCTGTACTCCGTGGCGGGCTACGCCCCCAAGCTGGAATCGGGAGCGATGTACCCCGATTGGTATCTCTACAATATGTATCACTCCCCGGACGTTGTGAAATACCACAAATCCACCTGGGGAAATGACTTCCAGCGCGACGATTTTATTCCGCTCTTTAAGGCCGAAAACTTCGATCCCGAGGAGATTGCCAAGATCGCCGCCGACGCCGGTATGCGCTACGTGGTGCCCTTTTGCAAGCATCACGACGGATTCTGCCTCTGGCCCAGCAGTTTCACCAAACGAAACGTCATGGATATGGGCCCCAAAAGAGATTTGATCGGCCCGCTAAACGAAGCTTGCAAAAAACGTGGACTGAAGTTCGGATTCTATTTCTCGTTGGAAGAATGGGAGTATCCCATCATCCAGGACGGCAAGAAGATGGTTCGCATCTGGACCACCGAAGACGACCCGCCGAGCCAGATCGTCCCGTTTGACGAAAAAACCATGGCGGGAAAGATCGCTGGCAAAGTTCCCGTGCAAGACTTCGTCAACGATTACATTATTCCTCAGGCCAACGAGTTCATTGACCGCTACGATCCCGATATCCTCTGGTTTGACGGCGACTGGACCACTTTCATCGAGGGGTTGGGTTCGCGGCAGATCGCCAGCCATTTCTACAATCATGCCCTGGGCCGGAAACAGGTGGCCTGCAACGATCGCCTCGGCCGCTATATGCGCTTCAATTCTGGCGACTTCTTCACCAGCGAATACGGCGCCAAAATGACCGACCGGCTCGAACTCCTTCACAACTGGGAAGAAAATCGCGGCATCAGCCAGTCCTTCGGATAACTGGCAGGACACGGAAAAGAATGTAATCAGTACCGAAAATCTCGTCGACATGCTGGTCCGAATCGTAAGTGAAAATGGAAACCTCTTGCTGATCGTCAATCTCGATGGCAAAGGCGCCATGCCGGACTATATTCGCACCAGGCTCTACGACGTTGGCCGCTGGCTGAAGGTCAATGGCGAAGCCATTTATGATTCCAGGCCTTGGCTCGTTGCGAGCCAGGGCGATCGGCTCCGCTTCACACAAAACAAGGATGGCAGGCAACTGTACGCAATTCATAAAGGCTGGCCTGAGAATGAGGTAGAGCTGCATGATATGTGGCTCGATACTTCCTCGAAAATTACAATGCTCGGCGCCAATCAAGCTCTCTCATGGAAAAATGTCCCCGAAGGCAAATATGGCAGGGGAGGAAAAGTTGTCGTGGAGATCCCTGAATCCCTGAAGAGTGCATTTCCTTCCGTCCCCGCAATAACGCTCAAAATTGAGATTTCCGGCTAGACTCGGTTCCCCTGTGTAGCGCCGCCATCTTGGCGGCGATTTCCCTTGCCGGCAAGATGCCGGCGGTACGCGTGAATCGTAACTATCTTTGGCGAGACTCAGTAGGTCCTCTGCACCTTGAACTTACAACTGAAAACTGAATACTTAGAACTTTAAAGACCTGCTACCATTGGCAACCAGAAAGGAGCAACCATGCGCTGGTACCACTATGTGGCGTACTTCTTCGGAGGAATGTTTCTTGCGAACGCCGTGCCCCACTTCGGCAATGGGATCTCCGGCCATGCTTTCCAGAGTCCCTTCGCATCACCACCCGGGGTAGGCTTGTCATCTTCCACAGTCAATGTCCTATGGGGCCTCTTCAACCTTGCCATCGGCTATTTGCTCGTCTGCCGCGTCGGCAATTTCAATCTGCGCAAAACCCCACACGTACTCGTCCTCGGCGCGGGCATCCTGATCATGTCGCTAATGCTCGCCCGCGTGTTCGGACGTCTCCACGGCGGACTCTGAGCCAGGCCGATCAACGTCAGCGCCGCTTTCCGACCTGTCGGCGCGCCGATATTTTTCAGCGGCGCAGCTCCAACTCTCCAATTCCCTCCTCCTCTCTTCAACTTAGAACCGAAAACTGAGAACTTAGAACTTTCCCTCCATCCTGAGGTACCATAGTGGATTCCTAACCATGGCCAATCCCGTTCTCCAGGTTGAAAATCTCGTAAAGCGCTACGGCGAAGTGGAAGCCGTGCGCGGCGTCAGCTTCAGCGTGGATGAAGGCGAAGTGTTTGGGCTGCTGGGCCCGAATGGCGCCGGTAAGACCAGCACGATCGAGGTGTTGGAAGGCTTGCGCGTAGCCGATGGCGGGAGCGCGACGGTCTGTGGTCTGGATCCGCAAAAGAACCCTAACGAATTGAAGAATGAAATTGGTGCAACGCTGCAGGCTACTTCTCTTCCTGACAAATTGCGCGTGAGCGAAGCCATCCGCCTCTTTGCCAGTTTTTACAAACGCGGGCGCAACACCGATGATTTGTTGAAACGCTTCGGGCTGGAAGAAAAGCGGCACTCGTTTTACAACCAGCTCTCGGGCGGCCAGAAACAACGATTGGCGCTGGCCATGGCCTTAATCAACGATCCTCGCTTGCTGTTTCTGGACGAGCCGACGGCGGGATTGGACCCTCAGGTGCGCCGCGAGATTTATGACGTCATCGAAGAGCTGAAGCGCGAGAAAAAAACCATCGTCCTGACGACGCACTACATCGAAGAAGCGGAGAAGCTGTGCGATCGAGTGGCCATCATTGACCACGGTAAGGTGATTGCCACGGGCACTCCGCGTGAATTGAAGCAGCGCTCGGGAGACACCACGCGCCTTGAAGTGCGCCTGGCTAAGCCGGCGGCAACGGAATCGCTAAAACAGCTCGAAGGAGTAACTGATGCTCTGGAAGTGGACGGTGCCTACGTGCTGCATTGCCAGCGCACGGCCCCAGCGATTGTGGCGCTGGTGAAATATCTGGAAGCACAGAACAACGAACTGGTGAGCCTGGAAATCGCCACGCCTTCGCTGGAAGACGTCTTTATCGAGCTGACCGGAAGGAGGCTGCGCGATTGAGAACCATCCTCACGCTCGCCGGGATACGCATTCGCATCACGCTGCGCAATAAGACATTTTTGTTTTTCAGCCTGGTCATGCCGATGGCGATCTTCTTTCTTTACGGCAGCGTTTTTGCCAAAGGCCAGCCAAAAGTGGTTGCTTACCTGATGGGCCCGATATTGTCCTTCACGGTGATGGGAACGTTTTGGGGACTGAGCATGCAGCTCGTCACCTGGCGCGAGCAAGGCATTCTTCGCCGGTTCCGGCTTGCGCCCATTGCGGCCTCAAGCATGATTATGTCCAGTATTCTGGCGAACTATCTGCTGATTCTTCCGACGGTCATTTTTGAACTGTTGCTTGCCCGATTTATTTACCATGTTACGTCGTTCGGCAATCTGATCAGCGTGTTTGTGCTTGTGATTCTGGGGATCACCGCCTTTGGAGCGATGGGCCTGGTCGTCGCCAGCGTTACCAACACCATGCAGGAAACGCAGATCATCAACCAACTCCTTTGGTTTGCGTTGATTTTCCTTTCGGGGGCGACCATCCCGCTTGCTGACCTTCCGCATGCTGTTCAGCGCATCGGTCTATTCTTGCCTGCGACCTATTTCGTTTATGGCTTGCAGCGTGCGATGCTTGCCAATGCTCGCTTGTCTAGTCTCGGCGCCGTGGTGTTCTCTCTGCTCGCATGGGCGGTTTTGGCCTCTTTCATCTCTTCGCAGCTATTCCGCTGGGAGCCGGAAGCCAAGTTGCCGCGGAATGCCAAGCTTTGGGCCGTTTCCACGGTTCTTCCGTTTATCCTCCTGGGCATCTGGGAGAATCATAATGGAAAAGTGCTTTCAACATCGGCTGCCATGATGGAAGGGCGGCCGTCGGAAAACGCTCCTCCCGCGGGCAAGCATTAGTTCCGCCAAATTGGCCGCAACGCTGATAAACAGCACGCCAAAATGGTTGCGAATTTTCGTTCACAACCCTGCCCTTTTCGTTGACGCTCTCTGAACCGTGGCATATTCTGAATTTGCGAGCTGGTGATTTCGATTCCGCCAGGGAGGCACGCCATGCCGGTACAGAAGACCGACAAGATTTGGCACAACGGAAAATGGATCAATTGGGACGACGCCACGATTCACGTCCTTTCCCACGTTGTCAGCTACGGGTCCGCCGTTTTTGACGGCCTGCGCTGCTATGCAACCAAACAAGGCCCGGCGCTTTTCCGTCTGCACGAGCACATGCAGCGGCTGATTAACTCCGCCAAGATTTACCGCATGGAGTTTCCCTACACCGCCGAGGAACTTTGCAGCGTCGCCGTCGAATTGGTGCGGCAGAACAAACTCGATGCATGCTACGTGCGCCCGATCGTACTGCGCGGTTACGGCGAAGTCGGCGTGAATCCGCTCCACTCGGTCGTCGAAGTGTACATGGCGTGCTGGCGCTGGGGCGCGTATCTCGGTCCCGAAGCGCTTGCCAAGGGCGTGGATGTCTGCGTCAGCTCCTGGACGCGCATGGCGCCAAATACGCTGCCGGCCATGTCCAAAGCGGCGTGCAACTACATGAACTCGCAGCTCATTCACATGGAAGCCGAACTCAATGGCTTTGCCGAAGGAATCGCGCTCGATGCCAGCGGCCACGTCAGCGAAGGTTCGGGCATGAACATTTTCCTGGTGCTGAACGGAGCGCTGATCACGCCGCCTGTGGCCGCCAGCATTCTTCCCGGAATCACGCGCGATTCCATCATTAAACTCGCCGGCGATTTGAATATCCCGGTAAAGGAAGCGAACATTCCTCGCGAGATGCTGTACATCGCCGACGAAGTTTTCTTTGTTGGCACGGCCGCGGAAGTCACGCCGCTCCGCTCGATCGACCGCATCATCGTGGGCAAGGGAGTCGCTGGTCCCGTTACGCTGCGCATCCAGGAAGAATTTTTTGCCTTGACCAGCGGACGCAAGGCAGACCGTCATAATTGGCTGACGCCAGTGATCGCGCCTGTAGCGGCGATACGCTAAGAGTTTTGCAAATTCCTGGAACCTTGCCGAGATGGGGCGCAGCATTGCTGCGCCCCTACATAAATTCTACTTCATCGTTTCTGGCGTAGGCCCTCCTTTCCAGCTAGAATCGTTTTCATCGCGTTGTACTCAAGGCTGTGCCCGGGAGGCCGTGCGATGTACAACCTCATCCAAAAACTTGCCGCGGAATTTCTTGGAACGTTCGCGTTGATCTTCTTTGGTGCCGGCGCCGTGTGCGTCGACTGGCACTTGCGAGCCACGGGCGGACTGGGCTTACCGGCCATTGCGCTGGCGCACGGACTGGCGTTCGCAATCATGGTTTCAGCGCTCGGACATATTTCGGGCGGACACTTTAATCCCGCGATCACGATTGGCTACTGGGTGACCAAGCGCCTTTCCACGCTGGATACGCTGGCTTATTGGGGCGCGCAGTTGCTCGGCGCAACCGCTGCAGCCTTTCTGCTAAAGGTGATCATCCCGGATGAGACCTGGCGCAATGTGGCGCTCGGCACTCCGGAGCTGATGCGCGACTTCCCCACGTGGGCAGCCCTAGCCCTCGAAGCCGTTACAACGTTCTTTCTGGTGCTGGTGGTGTTTGCAACGGCGGTGGACGAGCGCGGATCGTTTCGGGCGATTGGTGGCTTTGCCGCCGGTCTGACGATCACGGTGGGCATGCTGGTCGCGGGACCCTTTACGGGCGGCGCGTTAAATCCCGCCAGAGCGTTTGGGCCGGCCCTGGCTTCGCATCACTGGCTGAATCAGGGAACGTACTGGGTGGGGCCGTTGGGCGGCGGATTTGTGGCGGGTCTTTTATACGACACGTTGTTCTTACGAAAAAACGACGCGTAGGTGTGCTTGCACTGACTCTTAGGAATCTTCTAGCCGCGCCCTTCCCATGACCTGGTGAAGCCAGTTCCAATGAAAATTTGATTGAATTTGGTGCCCCCCTTCGCTGGGGTCTGGGCGCTTTGGGCGCAGGAATCCTGCGCCCCTACGAAAGTTTTCGCCTGTCCGGAGGCTCAGGTAACTAGACCGCAACGCCCTTCCCCCGGCTACCTTGTTGGTATTCGTAGCGAATGTTACGTTCGATAAGGAAACGCATTCCTGCGGGGTGTCTGACATGGCCTTGAGTATTGACGATCTGCTTCGCCGCGCGGTGGAGAGCAAAGCCTCCGACTTGCACCTGAAGGTCGGCAACCATCCTTATCTGCGCGTTGACGGCCTGTTGACCCCGCTGACGGATGTGCCGCGCGTGACGCCGGAAGAAATGCTCTCGATGGCCTTCAGCATGATGACCAACCGGCAGAAACAGAAGTTCAAAGAAACCGCCGAGTTGGACATGGCATACGGCGTGGCGGGATTGGGAAGGTTCCGCGTGAACGTGTTCCAGCAGCGCGGCAACGTCGGGATGGTCTTGCGCGTTATTCCCACCAAGATTCGCACCGTGGAAGAGTTAAACCTTCCCCTGGTAGTCACCAAGATTTGCGAAGAGCAGCGCGGCCTGGTGCTGGTGACGGGAACCACTGGTTCCGGTAAGTCCACATCGCTGGCGGCCATGATCGACCGCATCAACGCGAACCGCTCCGATCACATCATCACCATTGAAGACCCCATCGAGTTCCTGCACCGCGACAAGCGCAGCTTCATCAACCAGCGCGAAGTGGAAGTGGACACGGCAAACTTCTCAACGGCTTTGCGCGCCGGGTTGCGTCAGGATCCCGACGTGATTCTGGTCGGCGAAATGCGCGACCTTGAAACGATCTCGACGGCGTTGCTGGCCGCGGAAACGGGCCACCTGGTCTTCTCCACTTTGCACACTCTGGACGCCACGGAAACCATTCAGCGTATTATCGCGGTCTTTCCGCCCCCGGAACAAAAACAGATTCGTTTGCAGATGGCGGCGACATTGAAGGCCGTGATTTCACAGCGCCTGGTGCGACGCGCGGACGACAAGGGCCGCGTGCCTGCCGTGGAAGTGATGATTGCCACCGCTTACATCCGGGATTGCATCATCAATGCGGACAAGACGCGGTTGATCCACGATGCGATTGCCGCGGGCACCTCCCAATACGGTATGCAGACGTTTGACCAGTCGCTCTTCGATCTTTATAGCAAGGAACTGATCACCCTGGACGAAGCGCTGATGCGCGCGTCCAACGCCGACGAATTCAAACTGCGCATTCAGGGTATCCGTTCGGCCGCCGACGCCGCGCGAGAGGAAATGGCCTCGCAGATGGCGGACTTCGAGAGGTTCTCCCACAAGTAGTTTTCGCCGGAATTCATCAGGGGATAATCTTGCCCCTCGCGGGTTGCTCTTGCGAGGAGCGCAGATCCACGGTCATTCCGGCTAAGAAAATCACTCATCGCAAAAAAAGAGAGCTCACCGCACAGAGGCGGTGAGCTCGGGGCAGGGCGAAAACTCGACTCAGTTGAAGTGCGCTGCGTTCTTCTCGACGAAGGACTTGTACTCCTCCGGCAGTTCTTCGAGCACAAAAATCGAACCCGTGGGGCAAACCGGGACGCAAGCGCCGCAATCAATGCATTCCCCCGGATTCACAAACAGCTGAGGGGCGGTAGCAAAATCCGCTTCATCCTTGGTGGGATGAATGCAATTGACGGGGCAAGTCTCGATACAGTGCTCGTCTTTCGTGCAGGTATCAACAATGACATAGGCCATGATGCGTGATCTCCCGATAGATTGAAGTGCAATTCAGGTGCCAACGAGGCACAGGAGCAAACTGCTGACTTTTCAATAAGTCCGCAAAGAAAAGTGTAAACTCGGACCAAATTAGGGTGGGTGATCTGGCGCACATTGCGCTGGTCATTCAACCATGCCGTCATTGTCGCGGAATCAATCGCTTGGGAACGATCCGAATACCGGAGAAGAGAGATTCATCGCTCCGCAGACTTCGCTCTGAATGATGGGCGGTGGAGCGTACAAACCTGAGTAAAACGCTGAGTGGGAACTCAAAGCTTGTCTCGGCCTGCGGTTGCTTCTATGCTCATCGTGTGTTTGGGAAACCACGACAACTCGATACAGAGGAGCAGCTTTACGAAGCCGCGATCAAAATCTTGATGCGGCGCGCGCATTCGGTGCATGAAATGAAGAAGGCGCTGGCGCGGCGCTGCGAAGATGAAAAACTGGTGAAAACCATCCTGGAACGGCTGAAGCGGCAAAACCTCCTGGACGACGCGCGGTATGCCAAGCAGTTCACGCGACATCGCACGGAATCGCGAAAACAGGGAACGTTTCGCATCGCACGGGATTTGCGGGCCCGGGGAGTGCCGGACCGTCATATCGAGGTGGCGCTGAAGACCGCGAGCGAAGAGACTGACCCGGCGGCGGTAATCCGGCAGCGGATTGAGAGAAAACTGCGCGCTTTCCGCGGCGAGATTGACCAGAGGAAGATCGCTTCGCTGTACCGGTCGTTGATTGCGGCGGGATTTCCGTCGGACCTCATCCGCAAGGAACTGCACCGCATCACGCATGAAGAAGTGCCGGAAGTGGAGCCACCGGACGAGTTGCAATAAGCCCCTCCTTAGAACATTTCGGTAGTGGGTCAGTTTGACAGAAGCCACTACGTCACCAACCATGAGACTATTTATCCGGGATCGACAAGAGCTCATCCTAGAATTGATTGGTGACAGAGGTGTTGGACGATGCCAAAAAATGATAATTCTGCTTCAGGGTTAGTTCAAAGCATAAGCAACAACTTAGGTGCAGTTTTTAGGCATTTATTTCCCGGCATATTAATCATCGGTGCGGCTGCTGTTGCCCATCCGTCTTGGTTTTCTGGTATCCGCATCACTACATGGCAGCAGATCCTTATTAGCGCAGTCGTTGCCCTTGCCTTAGGCAACACTTGGTTCGCCGTCAACCGCTATGGCGTTCATCAACTCGTGGACTACGCTATGTATTTACTCAAATGGGAAGGGCCAGCGCGGACCGCTTCCTGGTTTAAGTTCCATGATGATTTGGGGAAGTACGCGGCAGATTCATTGTGTACTCCGACAATTCCATCGCATGCCCGTCAGCACGTGAACTTCAGGGCATCATCCGTCCTTCTTCTCTATACCGTGGCCGAGATCGGAGGGCTTGCTTGGTTTTCACATGAGTCTGATACCTTATTTGGCCGGCATCCGCAACTAACGCTCATTGGGTCAGTACTGATATTTCTGGCTGCGTTTTGGCAAGATGCAATCACGAGACGCATTGACTATTACGTGGTCGATTTCGGAAAGAAGAATTAGGCGTCCAAGAATTAATCCCAAGCCCATGGAAGTCAAACTGACCCGCTACAACAGGCCCAGCGATTGCCGGTTGGTTGGAGCCTCTGCGATAATCGAGTGTTCCTGGCATCAGTAGAGACGAGGCAGACGTGACGGAGAACACTGGCAAGAAACCGAGCGGCAACGAAATCCGCGAGAGATTCCTGGAATTTTTCGAGAGCAAGGGGCACCGGCGCGTGCGCAGTTCGTCGCTTGTGCCGCATGGCGATCCGACGCTGCTGTTCACGAATGCGGGTATGAACCAGTTCAAGGATGTTTTCCTGGGACTGGAAAAGCGCGACTACACGCGGGCGACGTCGGCGCAGAAATGCGTGCGGGCGGGGGGCAAGCACAACGACCTGGAAAATGTGGGCTTCACGAAGCGGCATCACACATTTTTTGAAATGATGGGGAACTTTTCGTTTGGGGATTACTTCAAAAAAGATGCGATTGCGTACGCCTGGGAATTGATTACTTCGCCGGAGTGGTTTGGGATTCCGAAAGACAAGTTGTACGTGACTGTTTTTGGCGGGGCGGAAGTGTCGGCTGGCACGATGCTGGGTGTGGATGAAGAAGCGCGGAAATACTGGCTGGAGCAGCACGTTCCCGCAGACCGGATCTTTGCGATTCCCGGGCTGAAAGACAATTTCTGGGCCATGGGGGACGCCGGGCCATGCGGGCCGTGCAGTGAATTGCACTATGACATGGGGCCGGAGGCTTCCGACGAAGGCCATACGGATTGCAAGTTCCCGTGCGATTGCGGGCGGTATGTGGAGATTTGGAATTTGGTGTTCATGCAGTTCAACCGCGATGCAAACGGTACGGTGACGCCATTGCCGAAGCCTTGCGTGGATACGGGTTTGGGGCTGGAGCGGGTTGCCGCCGTACTGCAAGGCGTCATTTCCAACTACGACACAGATCTCTTCGTTCCGCTGATGAAGCGCGCCGCAAAACTTTGCGGCGTTGATCTCCTGAAAGAAGAGGTGCTCGAAGAAGGCAAAGGCGGCGCCGCTTCCCTGCGCGTCATCGCCGATCACGCACGTGCCACTACGTTCCTAATCGCTGACGGTGTTCTTCCTTCCAATGAAGGCCGTGGATTCGTCCTGCGGAAAATTATGCGACGAGCCATTCGTCATGGAAGACTCCTAGGAATGAACGGCCAATTTTTCTGGGAGATGGTACCGACGGTGGTTGAACTGATGGGTAACGCTTACCCTGAGCTGAAAGATAAGTCGGGATTCATTCAGGAAGTCACCCGTGCTGAAGGAAATCGCTTTCATCGGACCCTTGACATTGGCTTGCGAGAACTCGAAGAAGTCATACTTGAAGCAAAATCACAGAGCCCTCGATTCGTGGAATACTTCGTTAAGAAAGGTTTTCAGCCTCATGACCCTGCGAGTATCCACGCAGCCTTGCTGCCACTTGTGACACGGCCCGACATCGGCACCATGCCGACTCAAGACATTCGGGAAGAAATAGAGCGTCTTGCTCCAAGTATTTCAGGGCCTGCGTTCATTGCCATGATTGTCCGGAATGCGACAACGGAACCGGTACTTAGCGGCCGGGAAGCCTTCAAGCTCTACGATACGTATGGCTTGCCGCTTGACTTTATTGAAGACGCAGTCCGAGACGCGGGTCTAGAGTTCGATGAAGCAGGGTTTGAGAAGGCCATGCAGGAGCAGCGCACGCGGGCGCGGGCTTCGTGGAAGGGTGGGTCGAAAGAGGTTGCGAATCCGGCGTATACCAAGCTTGCGGAAAGATTCAAGACGGAGCCGGATTTTTATTCCGCAACGACAGCAAAGGACAGCCATATCGAGGCGATCATCACCAAGCACGGCCCCGTGAGCGAACTGAAGTCGGGCGAATCAGGCGAGGTGGTGCTGGACCGCACGGTGATTTACGCCGAATCGGGCGGGCAGATGGCGGATACGGGAGCGTTCTACGACAATTCGGAATCGCTGCAACTCGCCGAGGTGACGGGCGCGTTCTATCCCGTGGCTGGGCTGGTGGCACACAAAGTGACTGCGAAAGAGACGCTGCGCGTGGGCGACCGCGTGACAGTGGTGGCGGACGCGGAGAGGCGTGCGCGGATCATGCGCAATCATAGCGGGACGCATCTGGTACACGCGGCGCTGCGGAACATCCTGGGCACGCACGTGAAGCAAGCGGGGTCGCTGAACGCGCCGGAGCGCTTGCGCTTCGATTTTTCGCATTTCGCGCCGGTTGGTCAGGAAGAGTTGCGCGACATCGAGCAACAGGTGAACGACGAAATCCGCCTGAACACGCAGGTGGAAACGGGAGTAATGGCTTTGGATGAAGCGCTGAACTCCGGCGCGCTGGCATTTTTCGGTGACAAATATCCGGAAAGCAATGTGCGCGTGGTGACGATCTCCGATCCGCGGGCCCCGCGCGGGTTCTGCTCGAAAGAATTGTGCGGCGGAACGCATGTGCACCGCATCGGCGACATCGGCGTGTTGAAAATCGTGAGCGAAGAGTCCGTGGCGGCGGGCGTGCGGCGTATCGAGGCGGTCACGGGGATTGGCGCGCTGGAACATTACCAGAACCAGGCGAACACCCTACGCGAACTGGCGGGACATTTGAACGTGGGAGAAGATTCCCTGCTCGCGTCAGTCGAGAAGCTATCGCAAACAGCGCGCAACCTGGAGAAGGAACTAGAAGCGCAGAAACGCAAGGGGGCGCTAAACCAGTTAGACGAGCTGTTCGCCCAGGCCAAAACGATCAAGGGGGTAAGGGTGGTTTACGGCGAAGTGGGGAATGTGGACCGAGAAGGTCTGCGTCAATTGGTGGATTCGCTCCGGCAGAAGCTCGGCTCCGGGGTGGTCGTATTAGGCATGCCTGAGGAGGGCAAAGTGGCTCTGATCGCCGGGGTGACCAAGGACCTGACGGCTAAGGTCCATGCTGGCAAGCTGATACAGGCGCTGGCGAAGCTAGTGGGCGGTTCCGGAGGGGGCCGACCAGATTTGGCGGAGGCTGGCGGAAAAGACACATCAGCACTAAAAAGTGCCCTTCAGACCGTACCCTCATTACTGGAACCGCTGCTATAATCCGGATTAGCGCCAGAAGCGTATCTCGCAAGTGACGCATTTCGCACCACTTGTTTGCAGATGATGCTTCACAGTTTGAAGCCGTTGCCGGCCCTCATGCAAATTGGAAGGGCCCGCAAACGAAGACGAATTGTTATACCTATGCCTTCTCCGAGGCCAATTCGCTGTTCACAACATCTGATGAAAAGTAGCATCGCGCTTGTGTCTTGCGTAGTCTTGCTTGCCCTGCTGGGAACAGCAAGCCAGGGCACGGCGCAAATCGCGAAGGTGACGAATGAAGATGGGCGGCGATTGTTTGTGAATGCGGAGCCGCCGGTACTGGTGAAATTGGCGCCTGTGAAACCGCCACCAAGGATTTACTTGTCGGGCGAGGTTTCCTTCACGGGCCGGAATCGTCCGTCCATGACGATTGACCGGGATGGCGTGGAAGCGCTGGTTCGCGAAGCAGCAGAACGGCATCACGTGGATCCGGCGCTGGTGCGGGCAGTGATCGAGACCGAGTCGAACTGGAATGCAGGAGCGATGTCGCGGAAGGGTGCGGTAGGCCTGATGCAATTGATTCCGACCACGGCGCAGCGTTTCGGAGCGAACGATGCGTTCAACCCGAAACAAAATGTGGATGCCGGGGTTCGGTATCTGAAGACGTTGCTGGAGCGATACAACGGCAACCTGGACCTAGCCCTGGCAGCATACAATGCGGGTGAAGGAGCGGTGGATCGGGCCCATGGAATTCCGTCATATCGGGAAACTCAGAATTACGTGCAGAAAGTGCAGGATGCTTATTTCCGGCCGGGCTCGGGGCGCCTGGAAAATGCGTTTGAACGGCCGTACAGCATTCACCGCGAGGTGAACGCCAACGGGCGGATTGTTTTCTCGAACGAATGAAGCAGAATGGGCTGATTGGTTTGGGGGAAGCAAGAAACGGATGAGCCTGGGGCAAAAAACTTTCCATAAGGTTTTCGCCAGCGCTTCGCTGGGTTTTGCCCTGCTTGGCTGGGGTGCGATTCCCTGCCCTGCCGCTCCTGCAACAGCCAATACCAGCATCAAACGAGAAGCGGCAAGTACGCAGTTTGCCAAGGCGGAAGAGCAGCGCGCGGCGCTGAATGCCAAGGCGTCCGAAAAGCGCACTCTGGCGGATTACAGGCTGGTGGGTGCGAGCTACCGGCGCGTCTACCTGATTACGCCGCACGCATCAGAAGTTCCGGATGCGCTCTTTGCCGTGGGCGAACTGAACACGGAGATGGGCGACCATTTTGGGCGCAGCTATTACCAGACGGCAGTGGATTCTTACCTTTTCCTGATCCGCGAGTATCCGGCCAGCAAATTTGTGCAGGATGCCATGCTGCGGGTGGCGCTAATGCAAAAAGATCAATTGGGTGATCCCGCGGCAGCAACGAAAAGTTTTCAGGATTTCCAGAAGAAATTCCCGCACTCGACGCACAAGCGGGAAGTGCAGGAAGCACTAGCGGAATTGGCACTACTGCGGAATGCTGAGTCCGGCGATCTTTCGGCGAAGAATGATGCACCGGTGAACCCCCGGGCAGCCGTTACAGCCACGACTGCGAAAACTGAAGCACCCCTGCCAGCAGCGCGGAAATCAACGAGCGGTGGCGAAAGCCCAAGATCAGTAGAAGTGCCGCGGGTGCAGCGCATCAAAACCAGCGTGACGCAGGACAGCACAGAAGTGATCATCGAACTGGAAGATTCCGTGCAGTATCTGTCCGGCAGAATTTCAAATCCCGACCGCATTTATTTCGATTTGCACACGGCGCGTTTGAGCCCGAGCGTGGCCAGGGGCAATGTGCAGGTGAGCGGAAACCTGCTGAGCAAAGTACGCGTTGCACAGAACCAGAACGGCGTCGTGCGTGTGGTTCTGGATGTGCATGGCGTGCAAGATTACGCGGCTTCCCTCCTAAAGAAACCGACACGCCTTGTGATTGAACTCTACAGCGCAAACCCGGGAACAAAACCGGAAGCGCTGGAAGCAGCCAAGGCGACAGGAAGCAAGAAATCGAGCCCGAAGGAAAGTGCAGACGATCCTTCCCCCACCGTGGTGCGCGCGGCAAAGAGCGAGCCTGCTGTGGACGACTCCGGCGGCCACAACTTTGCACCGGTGAAGCCGGTGGCGACGACCGACGCGACGGAACTATTATCGGCACCGCCGCTTTCACCCGCGCCCAAGCCCGAACCATCGAATGGCAAGTTGATGAGGACAAAATCCGGCAAAAATGGCGCGAAGCCGGACCTGGTGCAACCCGCTACAGCGCCCCAGCCAACGCGAGACGGGAATTCCACGTTAACTCGCGCGCTGGGCCTGAAGATCGGGCGAATCGTGATTGACCCCGGTCATGGCGGGCATGACACCGGTACAATCGGGCCGACGGGTTTGATGGAGAAGGATTTGTGCCTGGATGTAGCGTTGCGGCTAGGGAAGATCATCCAGCAGAAATTGCCTGGGGCGGAAATCATCTATACGCGATCGGACGACACCTTCATTCCGCTGGAAGAGCGCACGCATATTGCCAACGAATCCAAGGCCGACTTGTTCATTTCGATTCATGCCAACTCCAGCCCGGATCATGGGGCGCGAGGCGTGGAGACGTATTATCTGAACCTGAGAGGCTCGCCGGAGGCCATGGAAGTGGCGGCGAGGGAGAATGCGGTTTCTGATGAAGGCGTTCACGACCTAGAAGACTTAGTGAAACAGATAGCGCGCACGGAAAAGATTGACGAATCGAAGGAACTTGCCGAGGATGTACAGGATTCTCTGGCGAAGCGGATGCAGAAATCGGCCAAGCCGGTGAAGAACCGCGGCGTACGCAAGGCGCCGTTTGTGGTGCTGATTGGGGCGGATATGCCGTCGATCCTGACGGAGATTTCGTTCCTGAGCAATCCTTCGGACGAACAACTGCTGAAGAAGCCGGAACACCGCCAGAAGGTAGCGGAGGGGCTCTATCAGGGCGTCGCCGCCTACCTCCAGAGCTTGAACAGCATGGCGGTTAACGTCTCTGGTAAGCCGAACCGTCCAGCGGTTATCCCCGCCGTGGAACAAACCAGGAACCAGAAGTAGCTTATTGGCATCTAAGGAATAGGTTGTCATGCGGAGGATATTCTACGCACTGATATTGTTGGGCTTGCTCGCTTCAATGGGAGCCGCGGCGGAGCCTGCCTTGCTACCGGATCGTATCGGACCGTGGGAGGCTACAACGCCCGCACAAAGTCGCATCGCGTCAGCCCAAGGAGTATCTGTTGTTTTTGGAAACGTTGATGCTACCGCACTACGAGAGGCAGGGCTTCTAGCGACGGAAACCAGGAACTACGCCAGCGGGAGTGAAACACTCTATTTGATTGTTTACCGATTCAAGGATCCCAGCGGAGCCTATGAGTTCTACACGGAGATGATTGCCCCTGGAATGAAGAGTGCCGCACTGGGGGATGAGTCGGCGTTTGGACCAACCGGCGGAGTGATTCTCGTTGGGAGTTTCGTAGTCAACGTTGGCCTGAACGCAAACACGAAGCCTGAAGACCTGAAGGAGTTGATGCCTGTTCTGAGAGCGAATGCGGATAAGACGCCCTATCCTCCATTAAAGGACTACCTGCCTGTGACATGGCGCGTTTTCGGGTCGGAAAGATACGCCTTGGGACCCGTGGGATTTCGCGCGGCGATGAATTCGCTGGGTCAGGGTGCCTACGTTGACCTGGATGACCATGTGGGGTTCAAGTTTGGCGTGGAAGCGATCATGGCCAAGTACCAAGGGGAATATGGCAGCGGAACTTTGCTGCTTCTGGAATATCCCACGCCGCAACTGGCGGAACAGCACCTGCATCATTTGGAGGAGGTGTTGCCCGCTGCCGCAAAGAAAGCCGGAGTTACAGTGGAGCGCAAGGCTTCCCTGCTTTCGCTGGTGTTCGAGCCCACTTCGGCGATGCACGCGCAAGCGATCCGTGACGAAGTGAACTACGAAACCGAAGTAACCTGGAACGAGCCCAGCCACACGGCGACGGACCCACCAATGGTCAGCATCATGGTGAAAATCTTTCTGTTTACCGGACTGTTCATGGGGATTGCCACGGCGATAGGAGTGGCCTTTGGCGGCCTGCGCGTCATTATCAAGCGGCTGTTTCCCGGTAAAGTATTTGACCGTCCAGAAGATATCGAAGTGTTGCAACTGGGTCTCAGCGGCAAAAAGATCGATCCCTCCGACATGTACTAGAATCCCCCCGGGAACCCAATCAGAGTGAAGCTACGTCTAAACGTTGCGACGTGTTTTCCGATACAGACTTAGCAACGGTTGTCGTAACATAAAGGATTCCTACACCTATGTTTACACTCGCCCTACATGAAATGACCGCTCTCGACCGAAAACACCACTTGGCTGGCGTAAGTTCGCTGGCCGTAATGCTACTGGTCTGTTCGCTTGCTGTGGGATGCGGAAAAAAATCCAGCGCGGGAGAAGGAGCAGGCGAAGCGACACAGGCGATGCCCGTTCAGGTACAAGTGATAGCAGCCCAGACCATTGCGGATGCGACGGAGTACCTGGCAATTCTGAAATCGCGGCACTCAGCGATCATAAACCCGCAGGTGGAAGGGTACATTACAAAGATTTTTGTGAAGTCAGGGGACCGGGTGAATGTGGGGGATGCGCTGCTGCAGATTGACCCGCTAAAACAGGAAGCTACGCTAAAGAGCCAGGATGCGGCGCGGGTTTCGCAAGAAGCCACGCTGCGGCTGGCGAAGACAAACCTGGAAAGGGCGAAAAAACTGCTCGAGGCTGGGGTCATCAGTAAGCTGGATTTTGATAACGCGCAAACAAACTACGATTCCGCGGCCGCACAGTTGAAATCGCTGGAAGAACAGGTGCAACAACAGAAAGTAGAACTGCTCTACTACCGAGTGAGCGCGCCCATGGACGGCATCGTGGGGGATATTCCGGTGCGCGCCGGTGACCGTGTGACCGTCTCCACGTTGCTGACAACGGTGGATGAACCGGGAGCGCTGGAGGCGTACTTGTACGTGCCGGCTTCGCGAGCGCGGGAATTGCACCTGGGTCTGTCGGTGAAGTTGTTGGACGAGAATGGAGCGGTGCGCGCCGAGACGCAAGTCACGTTCATTTCAACGCAAGTCGATTCCGATACGCAGACGGTGCTGGCCAAGGCGGCGGTGGCCAACGCAAAGGCCAACTTGCGCATCGCCCAACAGGTGCGCGCAAGGATTACGTGGGGAGACCGGCAAGGGCCCGTGGTGCCAGTCTTGGCGGTGCAGCGGATCAACGGGCAGTTTTTTGCGTTTGTGGCGACAAAAGAGGGTAATGGAACCGTGGCGCATCAGCGACTGGTGAAACTGGGAGAGATCATCGGCAACGACTACCCTGTCCTCGATGGCCTGAAGCCGGGGGATCATGTGATTGTATCTGGCACGCAATTCCTACAGGACGGAGCGCCGGTCGTGGAGCAGATACAGGGAAGCGGCAAAGAGGTGGGCAGTAACGTGTTGCCTGAAGCAAAAGGCCGCTAGCCGCCCTGGAAATTCGCAACAACCAGATTGGTTGAGAAGAAAGGCGGAGCAGACCGTTGTTTGTCAATTTCTTCATCCGGCGCCCGGTGTTTGCGACGGTATGCGCTCTGCTGATTATTCTCGGCGGAGCCATTGCGATTCCCACTCTTCCCATTGCGCAATTTCCAAACCTGGCACCCCCCCAAGTCGTAGTCAGCAGCAACTATATCGGGGCAAACGCGCAGGCCGTCGAGTCCGCGGTGACTATCCCGTTGGAACAAGCCATTAACGGCAGCCCGGGGATGAAATACATCTCCTCCAGCAGCGGGAATGACGGCACCAGCCAGATCATCGTGACTTTTGACGTGACGCGCGATGTGGACCTGGCATCGGTGGACGTGCAGAACCGCGTCAGCCAGGCGCTGGGCCGCCTGCCTAACGCGGTGAAAAATACCGGCATCATCATAACGAAACAATCTTCCGGATTTGTCTTTGGCGCCGGAGTGTATTCGGAAACGGGCCAATACGACAGCCTTTTCATGAGCAATTACCTGGACGTGTATGTGCGCGACGCCCTGAAACGCGTGAAAGGCGTGGGCGATGCATTCATTTTTGGAGAGCGGAAATACGCGATGCGCTTGTGGCTGGACCCGTCGCGCCTGGCCCAGCGCGGTTTGACCGCTACCGATGTCGTAAACGCGCTGGAGGAGCAAAACGTGCTGGTTGCGGCGGGGCAGGTGGGCCAGCCCCCGGCCCAAAACGGCCAAGCCTATGAGATCAGCGTGCGAACTGTTGGGCGCCTGACGGAGCCCACGGAATTTGAAAACATCATCTTGAAGACTGGAACGGACGGAACGCTGGTGCGCTTGAAGGACGTAGGTCACGCGGAATTGGGAGCGGAAAACTACGGCTCGCTGTTGCGCTACAACGGGCACGACGCCGTAGGCATCGCCGTAACGCAATTGCCGGGAGCAAATGCGCTTGACGTTGACCGCGCGGCCAAGGCTGAACTCGCCGAACTTTCTAAGGGTTTCCCGCCAGGTTTAAAGTATGCCGTGGCCTTTGACACGACCACAGTAATCGGCGAATCCATTCGTGACGTGTTGATCACGCTACTTCAAGCCATCCTGCTGGTTCTGCTGGTCATGTACTTGTTCCTGCAGGAATGGCGCAGCACGATTATTCCCGCGGTAACGATTCCCGTCTCGCTGATCGGCACGTTCATTTTCGTGAAGCTTTTGGGATTTTCGATAAACACGCTGACATTGTTCGGAATAACGCTGGCGACAGGGCTGGTGGTGGACGACGCGATCGTGGTGGTTGAAAACGTTGAGCGCCACATTATGGAGGGCATCACCGAGCCGCACAATGCCGCATTTGTGGCGATGAAGGAGGTGACTGGGGCTATTATCGCCACTTCGTTGGTGCTCGTTTCGGTGTTCGTTCCAGTGGCTCTGTTCCCGGGAACAATAGGCATTCTATTCCGGCAATTCGCGCTGACCATCGCGTTTTCTGTTTCCATTTCCGCGTTCATTGCCCTCACGCTGACCCCTGCTCTCTCCGCAATTTTCCTCGGTCATCATCGCGATCGGGCGAAAAATATTTTCTTCGAGGTGTTCAACAAGATCTATGAGAGTGGGTCAAGGCTCTACACCACGACGCTTCATCGCGTGCTAACGCGCCGCTATGCTTACCTCCTGGCGTTCGCCGCAACCCTGGCACTGGCTTTCTGGCTCTATCGGACGATCCCACAGGGATTCCTTCCCGAGGATGATCAAGGCTACCTTATGATTGCGGTTCAAACGCCACAAGGCGCTTCCTTGCAATACACCCGCGACGTCTGTGCCAAGGCCGAGGATTTTCTTTCGCACGTACCCGAAATTGACGGCGCATTCACCATCGTCGGGTTCGGTTTTTCCGGCAACGCTCCCAACAAGGGGATCATCTTCGTAAATCTGAAGCCGTTCCGCCAGCGCAAGGGAAAAGAACACACATCTTTCGCTGTCATAGACAAGGTTCGCGGCCCTTTGCTAGGCATTCCCGGAGGAATCATCGTGCCCTTCAATCCGCCCGCTGTGGAAGGTCTGGGAACCTTTGGCGGTTTCGCCTATCAACTGGAGGACCTGGGGCGCAATTCCCTGCAGACCATTGCCAACACCGCCAATCAGCTGGTGGCGGAAGGCAACAAGAGTGGGAAGGTGACGGGCCTATTCACCAGCTTCACCGCCAATGACCCGCAATACTTGGTACGGATTGACCGCGAAAAAGCGAAGAGCCTGCAAGTGCCCCTGAGCCAGATTACGGATGCGCTCCAGGTGTTCATGGGTTCGGTATACGTGAACGATTTCGATTTCAACAATCGCTCGTATCGCGTTTACCTCCAGGCGGACCAGCAGTTTCGTTCGGACGCCAAAGACATTCGCACGTACTATCTGAAATCGAACACCGGGAAAATGGTCCCGTTAGACAACGTCGTGCAAATCGAACAGACGGAGAATCCTCAGGTAATTTCGCACTTCAACCTGTTCCGTTCGGCAGAAATTGACGGGTCGGCGGCAGCGGGACTCAGCTCTGGCGCGGGTATCGCGGCCATGAACGAACTTTCCAAGAAGGTGCTTCCGCAGGGCATGAAGTTTGAATGGAGCGGCTTATCGCTGGAGGAAATCGAATCCAGCGGAAAAGCGGTGATTTTATTTGGGCTTGGCTTGATCTTCGTATATTTGACGCTAGCGGCGCAGTACGAAAGCTACGTATTGCCGTTCATTGTGCTGTTGGGTGTTCCGGGGGCACTGCTCGGAGCGCTTGGTGCGATGTGGATGCGGGGCCTGACGAACGATGTGTACTGCCAGATTGGGCTGGTGATGCTGATTGGCCTGGCCAGCAAGAATGCCATCCTGATCGTGGAATTTGCGGAACAACTCCAGGACCAAGGGTTGGGAACAGTGGATGCGGCAGTTGAGGCAGCGCGAATCCGGCTGCGGCCTATTCTAATGACTTCGATGGCCTTCATTCTCGGCGTTGTGCCGCTGGTGATGGCGCAAGGCGCTGGCGCAGCCGGACGCATTTCCGTGGGCACAACGGTTTTTGGAGGCATGATCGCCGCGACAACGTTGAACTTGCTGTTCATTCCACTACTCTACGTAGTAATACGACTGCTCGTTCCGCGGAAGAAAGTGGAGGAAACCGCAGCCTGAGGTTTATCACGCGCCGCGAGAGAATGCTGATTCGCGGCTGCGAATTACTTGAAGACTTTGAGAGTGGGCCGGGCAACGACAACGGAGCGGCAATCGCGGCAGTAGCGGCTGGATTTCAAGTCAATCCACTCCACACCATGAGAAGGAGCCATCGCGCATTGGTAATCTTCACAGTGCGAAAGATTGAGCGTGTGACCAAGCTCGTGGACAGCTTCCTTGAGAAGACGCTCGTGCTGCAGCCTGGGATCGGCCGGCAGCCCATAGAATTCCTGGCGGAGACGGTGAGAAGAGATGACCGCGCAAGTGCCGGGCAATTGGGCTTCTCCAAAAACAAACGTGAGTATGGGGATATAGAGGTCCAGCGGCGTTACGCCGAGGAGCCGCCACTTCGGCGGTGTATTCCGCTTCAACATGGCCGCCAAGATTTCCGTGGAAGAATATTGTTGCCGGGTGAGATTGAACGCAAAGGCAGGTTCCGGCTCCGGAGTAAGAATTTCGCACGGGACAGCGAATTCACGCTCGAGTCCCGCGCGGAGCTCGAACAGCGTCTCCGCGGCGGCCGGGCCGAACGGGAGTAGCTGGATCAGGTTCACAGGGCGTCCGCAGTCACTCGTTTCCAACCGTACTTCTTGAGTTTGTTGTGCAGCGTGACCCGGTCAATGTCGAGGACTTCGGCAGCGAGGGTCTGGTTGCCCTTGCAATCTTCGAGAACAGACAAAATGTGGGCGCGCTCGATTTCTTCCAATGTGCGGGACTGATTTTCGGCAAGAGGCAGACGCAGGGCAAAGTCCTCCTCGCGGATTTCGGGCTCTTGCGCAACAACCATCGCGCGCTCGACGGCGTTTTCCAGTTCGCGGATATTGCCGGGCCATTGGTAGCGGTCCAGCAGGGCCATGGCGGTGGGTGAAACGCGGGTGATGCGCTTGTTCATCGAAGCGGAAAACTTGCGCACAAAATGCTCGACCAAAATCGGGATATCGCCTTTGCGATCGCGCAAGGGGGGCAGTTGAATCTGGAATACGTTTAGACGGTAGAAAAGGTCGGGGCGGAAACGGCCTTCTTCGATAAGGTGCTCGAGATTTTTGTTTGTGGCGGCGATACACCGGAAGTCCACCGGGATGGGATGCGTGCTGCCGACGCGGGTGATTTCGCGCTCCTGAAGAACACGAAGCAGATCGGTCTGGGTCTTCAAGCTGATGTCACCAATTTCATCAAGAAAAATGGAGCCGCCCTCGGCAACCTCAAAGCTGCCTTTCTTGCGGTATTGCGCCCCCGTGAACGCGCCTTTTTCATGGCCGAAAAGTTCACTTTCCAAAAGTGTTTCCGCCAGAGCGCCACAATGGATCACCACGAGCGGGTTGTAATGGCGCGGGCTGGCCGCATGAATCGCGCGGGCACAGAGCTCTTTACCAGTTCCGCTTTCGCCGGTGATCAAAACGGTAGCGTCTGTGGGGCCAACGGTCTGGATCGCCTCGAAGACACGAATCATCGCGGGGCTTTGCCCGACGATTTCCTGTGGGCGAACCACGGAGGCCACGGTTTCACGCAGGCGAACGTTTTCCTGCTCGGCACGCCTGTGGGAGAGCGCGTTGTGGACGCTGTGCGCGATGTCGTCCGGGTCGAAGGGCTTTGAGACGTAATCGTAAGCGCCGTTCTTAAGGGCAGCGATGGCGGTCTCCACGCTGGCGTAGCCGGTCATGATGATCACGATCATCTCCGGGTCGATCTCGCGCATGCGCCGCTGCAGTTCGACGCCATCGGTGCCGGGCATTTTGATGTCAACGAGGGCCAGGTCAAAGCGCTTCGCAGCCATCTTGGTGAGGGCGTCTTGAGCACTTTCCGCCACGGTGACATCGTAGCCTTCCTCTCGAAACCACTTGTCGAGAGAGTCGCGGACAATCAGTTCGTCATCGACAACGAGCAAATTCGCCTTCTTGGCCATGATGGCTGCTCCTCACCCCGCGACAACCGCGGGGCCATTATTCAATAGCACATTGGAATGCACAGGCAGTGTGATCGTGAAGGAAGTACCACGGCCAGGCTCGGAAGCCACTGCGATTTTGCCGCCGTGACGGTCCACGATGTTGCGGCTGATGGCCAGACCAAGGCCCAGACCGCGCCCGTGTTCTTTGGTTGTAAAAAAAGGTTCAAACATATTTGCCAGGACTTCTGGAGGCATGCCCACGCCGTCGTCCCGGACTGCAATCTGGATGCTCCTGGAGCCCGGCAGGGGATGAGACTCCAGCGTCAGGTTTCCACCATTCGGAAGCGCGTCGATGGCATTCATGACGAGAGCGAGAATGACCTGTTCGATTTGGCCAGGATCGCAACGGACATTTGGAAGATTCGCAGCAAGATTCAGGTGGAGTTCGATGTTCTTCAGCTCTAACTGGTGCTGGACGAGGCGGACACAACGATCGATTGTAAGGTTCAGGTCGGCTGGCTCACTGCTCAAAGAGGTGGGGCGAGCAAAAGTCATAAGATTTTTTACGATTTCGCCACAGCGGCGACTTTCCGTCTCGATGAGATCGAGCATTTCGATGTTTTCTTTCAGGTTTTCCTGTTGTGAAGACACATCGCGAGAGAGGCGCTTCTTGAGCAATTTGGCGTACGTGAGAATGCCGGCGAGCGGATTATTGATTTCATGGGCGACGACGGCAGCGAGCTTGCCGATGGAAGCCATGCGCTCCACGCGCAACATTTCGTCCTGGGCGCCCTTGAGCTGGCGCGTTTTTTCTTCGACACGTGCTTCCAGTGTTCGCGCCCAGGCGTTGATTTCCTGGTGCGCTTCCTCAAGCTGAGAACTCATGGTATTGAAAGATGTAGCCAGATCCTCCAGTTCACCGTGCGATGGAATCTTGATCTGATAGCCGAGGTCACCCGATCCGATGCGCTTGGTGCCTTCTGTGAGCGCGGTGAGCGGCCCCTGAAGCATCCGGCGCACAAAGGCGACACAGAGGAGGGCAACGCCGAACACAGCCAGAATGGTGTACAGCAACACCTGCCGGGTGGTTTCGGCGACGTTTCGCTCACTGCTGGCAAGTGAGATGTTGGTATCGAGGAGGCCGAGAACCTTCACTTCAGCGGGATGCGCGTGGCATTCCGCATTGCTGCAGGCGGGAGCATTCTCAATGGGATCGATAACACCAAGCGCGCGCTCGCCATTGGGGAGCTTATACGTGCGGAAGTTTTGCTTGATGTCAGAGATGCGCAGGGCGCTTCCCGGCACGATCGCATCATGGGCTTTCATGTTCTCGTCCACGTACTTGTACATCTCTGATGTATCTGACGAAAAGCTGATGCGGCCCTGATCGTTGATAATGCGGATGCGGACCATTCCGGGTTCATCAGCCATTTCGGTGATAATGTGATAGAGGCCGTCGCGCTGATTGCGGAGCATGTAGTAAGAGGTGTTGCGCTTGATGACGCTGCTGGTGCGTGCCGCATCAGCGAGGGCATCACGCTCCAGATGCTTCCGGTGAAGCTGTATATTTAGGTAGCCCAGCACTCCGAAGACGAGGGCCATCGAAGAAACGAGCAGTAGAAGCAACTTGGAACTGAGGCTACCTGTGAAGTTCTTCCAAACAAGAGCCAGTCCCGATTTGCCTTCAGGATTCGACATTGGAAAGCTCCGGAAGATTGCTTCCGGCGGTTTCGGGCTCTGCTACCGACTGGTGGGACGGCGCACTGTCGAAGATCGGCAGGTACTTTACCGCCAGCGCAAAGATCAGGAACCCGGAAGCAACGATGGCCAAGGTGATGGAAATTTCCGTCCACTTCGGGAAATATTGCTGGCCTGCAGAGCGTTCCATCCCGGTGATAGCGACATTCAAGCGGTTCGTCACGAAACCGAGCAAGCACAACACCGAACTCAGATAAAGACCGTCTGCGCTCTCCCGCACTTTGGGAATCAGCAGGAGACAAATCGGTACGAACGAACAGAGCAACATTTCCAGAACGAAGAGAGGGGTTTCGGGTCTGCTCCACTGCAAAAGATGCAACGCGCCCCGGTGCAGCAGATCCTGAAATCGCACGACCGTGTACACGGCAAGGGCAACCAAAAGCGCTCGCCCCAACTGATTCAGAAGAGGCATTTCCAGTTGTTTGCCGAAGTGCCTGGCACTCATCGAGGACTCGAAGATAGTCATAGCCAGGCCCACGCAGACGGCTGATAGAAAGAACAGAACCGGCAATAGCGGCGTATACCAGAAAGCGTAGAGCTTGTTCGGAACAATCAAATAAAGGCTTCCAAGAGAAGATTGATGCAGCGTCGAGAGCATCACGCCCGCGATGACCAGCGGAATGACGAGCATTTTCTGAAGACGGAGGAGCTTGTGGAATCGCAACTGCTCGAACACTACAGACGAGAATTCCAATGCCAGGACCGTGGAATAGAGCGTGACACACCAAGCGACCTCAAACATCACAGAGCGAGGATTCCACATGATCAGGGGGTGCCAGATCCGGTAGCCGCGGCCAAGGTCATACAACAGGGCGACGACAACCAGTGAGTATCCCAGGAAAGCGGTCAACACCGTGGGCCGAATGATTGGTTTGAATTCATGGAGGTTGAAGATGTATACGGCTGCGGTCAGGGTGAACCCGCCGGCGGCCAACATGACGCCACACATGACGTCAAAACCAACCCAGAGCCCCCAAGGGAACGCGTCACTGAGATGCGTCGAAGCTCCCAAGCCTCGAGTGAACCTTATCCATGTCGCATAGGCAGCCACAATTAGGATCAAAACGAGCACGACCTGCCAGAAGGTGATCTTAAGTTTTCGCATATTCGTTCCCCCCTCCGGGCGTTCCACCTTTATCTGCCCTTTCCGCACGAGCCACTTCATCCTTGCGATTCATGAGCCACCACAATCCTCCGAGGGTTACACCGCCAATGGCCACGAGATCCGGAAGGCGAGATAGAACACGATAGGTCAGCAAAGGCAGTGGTTCGCCGCCGAGGTCGCTTCGATAACCGAACTCCTCGAACGGAACACTGGAGAGCAGCAAAACCGAAGTTCCACCGACTTCGTTCAGGCCGAAAATGTGATTCACGTAGTTTTCAGGATTCTTGCCCAAGCGGTCCTTTGCTTCAGAAATCAGGTCATCCCGGTTGCCAAACTTTGTCGCGCCCGTGGGACAAGCATCCGCACAGGCGGTTTGCAGTCCACGTGCCACCCGGTCGGAGCACATGTCACACTTTCGGACGAGGGGCAAGGGTTTGTCCCATTCGTACTTCGGCACCGAGAATGGACAGGCCACCATGCAATAGCGGCACCCCATGCAACGAGACGCATCGTAGGTGACAGGTCCTTCGGCCGTTTTGCGAAGCGCGGCAACGGGGCAGACCGAAGCACAGCTAGGATCCTGACAATTCATGCAAAGACGACGCATGAATTTGTCCTCATGGGTCAGAACCGCGGTCAATTTGTGTGCCGATTGCTTCTGCTCAGCCGCGATATCGTCGTTGTAGGGGAGACCATTTCGCTCTGCGCAGCCTTTTTCGCAGAGCTTGCAACCGATGCACAAAGTCGCATCATATAGGATGCCTTTGCTCATACGCGCTCCCTGTGGTTACCTATACCCCTGTACCCAGACTTGCGGAAAGTGACCAGGGGCAGCACATGTGATTTCATAATTGGCTCAGATCGAGATTTGGCGTTCGATCCAGCGCCGCGAGAGGGCCCAAAGACTGCCGTGGGGTCAACCGAACATCAGGGTCAGGCGACGCGATGCAATGTTCATGAACTGTAAAAAAGTTCATCGGGGATGACCTCGTCAGAGATGAAACCTTCTGCGCAGTCGCCGACCCAAAATGAATATAGAACGGATGAGATGGGATTCATGTGAGGTCAGACACCACGGAGAGTGACCAGCGTCACGTGGCTATATAGAGTATTTCAGCTGCTGATTCTGTTGACATAACAACTTATATACACGCCAAGGCCCCGATCCGTGTTCGACCGGGGCCTTGGTTGAGGCTCGCCAATTCATTATTAGGTCAGAAAGAACTCGCGGGTGATTTCTCCCCACTTTTCCGTAGGCATGTGTGCTGTCAAATCGTGAACAGCCGGCCCACCGTCTTGTGCGACTACACCGGCGGGTACCGGCATACGAACTTGCAGGCGGCTGGCCGCATCCGCCATCCACTTGCGCGCCAAGCTACCGTTTAGAAGGTTGCGGAAGCTGATTTGCAGATCTGGAGAGATGACGGATACGAACCAACCCTGTCCATAAGGGTCCGTGTTTACCAAAGACGTG
The DNA here is from genome assembly GCA_963702915.1 of Candidatus Acidiferrales bacterium. Taxonomy (GTDB): domain Bacteria; phylum Acidobacteriota; class Terriglobia; order Acidiferrales; family UBA7541; genus Acidiferrum. Next base: position 403,187 of record OY969770.1, on the reverse strand, counting down.
TTTGATACCAATGCTTCGTTGACGTTGGTGACCTCGCCTTCGATAGGGGAAACCAGATCGGTGCGCTGGCCGTCTCGGATAATCGTGGCGAATTTCTGGCCTTGCCGCAACCATTGGCCGCGCTTCGGAAGCACCAGGCCATCGAGCTTTCCCGCAAGCCGCGCGCCAAAATCATCGAGTCCGACGCGAACCAACGTTGGGCTTTCCTGCAAGGCCCAGGTATGACCAGGATGATAGCGCCGATTATCCGGCAACTCAAAACCAGCTACAAAGCTGGGCAGCATGCGTGGGGAGACGCTCGCCGCTTCTTCGCCCGCTTCCACTTTGTGCGTAACCTTTTTGCGATTCCTCAGGTAATCGATGGTAAGGAAGATCGCGAACATCGCAACTACTAGAATGACTGTCATGGCCCGCCTCCAGAATTCGTAGTGTTCTTCTACCTTCGCAGTCTATAAGGGCAACTGGTCTGCCAATGTGAGAGGAGTCTCGGCTGGCGCTGTAAATAACTAAAAAGAAAGGGGAACGGAGACATCGGGGTCGCGTAAGGCGGAATTCCATAATGAAGAAAGAAGCGCAAATCGTTGAATTTTGCAACGCAAGAAATCCGGCTGGAATCCATCTGGCTTGGTAAGCTTCAGAAAACAATGAGGATGGTAGGTCGAAGCGAACTGAGGTGAAATGCAACAGTGAATGATTGAGTTTTCATCAACCGCCAACTGCTTATGCCCCTTGAGAGCTGGTACAAATCTTGACTGATAACGAATTAGGCTTGATGGACAAGGATAATGATCGCCTCGTTGTAGTCCTGAACGCTTTCTTGACGCCTAAGCAGCTCCCCGAGCCTCGCAGAAGGTTGCGATGGATTGAACTACAAGATCCTGCTGCGAATTCTTGAGCTTGGCAGACAGGCGGACAGATCCTAGGAGACGACAATATCCCTCAGCACACTTCTTTCGAAGTGGATTCTTCACTTGGCGGGATACGCCGCTAAGACCTGCTGGATCCCCACTTCCACCTCTTGAACGGCGCGTTGCACGTTCTTGTCCATAGCCGCGACTACGGCAGCCACATCCTTGCCGCTAACGGGCTCATCGTGGTTGTAGGTATACGTCCAGATGGTTTTTCCAGCTTTCAGGTCACGAAGCTCGCTATCGAAGCTGAGGCGCGCAACCAGCCCATTGCCTGACACTTCCTTGAAATCGTAAAGATGGCCGGTTAGCAGGAAATCGCCAGTCGAATCGCTACGCAGCGCGGTCACGATGCGAAACCCGCCGGTGGAGCGCAATTCGCGCACGAGAGCATACTGGAGCATTTCTGAGGGCGGCTCGCTCCAACGCTCGTTCATGTAGGTGCCCATCTGCTCGGAATCCGAGCCATAGACGATGCGATCTTCCCGATAAAGATGCGATGTCGTGAAGGAACGCACCAGGAGCGTGGCGTCCGTCGACGGCATCTTTGCCTGACCAACCGGGGGATAGGAGATTTCATAGTATCGAATAGGTTTCGGCGAGCCGCACCCGGCTGCAAGAATCGCAAGAACCACGAGCGCGGGCAGTAACCGCACCATGTTCCTGAGTTGTTCCGGTGGAATGGCAATTGCCGGCCGCTGAGATTTGCGTGCAGTGTTTCTCATGGACGCGCTCCAGGTATGTGCTGACGTGGAATGCCTGTATGAATTAGCGAAGAAGGCTGAGTCTTGATGATGTCGGAGAACTCTCTCATGTTTTCCGTGATGTGGCGTAGATTTTCAAGAATCTCATCGATGTTTTCGGAATTGACGTCCAGCGTCTGGTCCAGGCGCCGGGTGAGATCCGTAACGTTGTTCAGGGATTCATGCAGTTTCACAATCGATGCGCGCACCTCTTCGCGGTTTTCGCCGATCATCCCGTCCACATGTTTCAGGGTGTCATTGGCCTGATCGATTGTTTTGCGCAACTGATCCATCAGAGGAGTGATCTTTTCGCTGGCGGCGTTCACATTCTTCAAGGCCGAGTGGACCACCGGGCGATCCTCATTCAGCATTCCGTGAAGGTCACTGAGACTGGCGGAAATGTTCTGGCGATTCTGGTCGTTCAGCAAATCGTTAACGCGGTTGATGGTGACATTCAACTGCTTGACGCGGTCGTTCAGGTTGGTAAGGAGTTCCTGGGCCTGTGGTGTCAGTTTGTTGATTTGTTCCGCCAGATCGTTAAAACCGAGATAAGGTTTCGAGGCCAACAGGGCACCAGAAGGAGCGGGGGGAGATTGGGGATCTCCAGACAGGATTTCCACATGGTTGTCGCCCAAAGGGCTGTAACTCATGATGGCTACCCTGCTGTCGGTCTTTACGGGTATCTCTTTCTTCACGCTAAAAGTCATATCTATGAGTGAAGGATCAACGGGATCAATCTGCATTTTTTCTACGCGGCCGATTTTCTGGCCGCCGGCGTAATGGACGGAGGCGCCAGGTTCCAGTCCTGCGGCATTGGGGAACTTGGCGTGGTATGTCTTCGCAGGCCCCTGGAACGCACCCGTAATGCCGAATACCGTAAAGATCAATAGTGCGGTGGCGATCAGCACGAATAATCCGACAAATGCCTGCTCGCGTGTTCCTTGCATTTCTACCTGCCCTTCCGCGAAGCCTGCGGCCCCTCTTTGGGCTGTTGCTCCGTCAACATCTGCAGATAATCAAGTTCCTGGGCCACGGCCGGTTCCGGAACACGATCCATGAATTGGCGGACCCGGGGATGGATGCTGTTCTGCATTTCCTTTGCTGTGCCCATCGCCACGACATCTCCTTTGTTAATCAGCACCATGCGGTCAGCGATCAGAAAAGCGCTGGCCAGTTCGTGGGTGACCACAATGATGGTCATGTGGAAGGCCTTTTTCAATTCCAGTATCAGCTGATCGATTCCGGCAGCAATAATGGGATCGAGACCGGCGGAGGGCTCATCGAAAAAAAGAGTTTCGGGGTCCATGGCCAGGGCGCGCGCCACGGCGGCACGCTTTTTCATGCCACCGCTGAGCTGAGAGGGCATGTATTGCTCATAACCGGAAAGGCCGACCTGGTCGAGCTTGAGGCGCACCATGATCTCGATAGTGGAATTCTCGAGCTTGGTGTGCTCGCGCAAGGGCAGAGCCACGTTTTCGCCGACGGTCATCGAGCCAAAGAGAGCTCCACCCTGAAAAGACATGCCAATTTTCTGGCGGATTTCGTCACGCTCCGCATCCGATATGGCGAAGAAATTTTTTCCCGCGATCCAAAGTTCACCAGAGTCTGGTTTTTCGAGCCCGACTAAAGTGCGAAGCAGGGTGCTCTTTCCAGAACCCGAGCCGCCAAGGATGACGAGAGTCTCGCCGCGCTGCACGTCGAAGGTGATGCCGTGCAGGATCTCCCGGCCGCTATAGCTGACGTGAATATCCCGCAGGGAAACCATCGGACCATCCAATGAGACGCTGGGGCGGGTTGGATCAGCGATTCCGGGCATACGTTCTAGCGCCCTCCCAGGAAGAAGAACAACGTGGTGAATATCAAATCAACAAGAATCACCAGGAAAATGGAGACGACGACGGCGCGCGTTGTCGAGCGGCCCACCTGCTCGGCCCCGCCGCCCGTGGATAATCCTTCCAGACAGCCGACGGAAGTAATGACGATGCCAAACATAAAGCTCTTAATCAGCCCGGTGACAATATCGCGCAAGTACAAAGCTTCAAGCGAAGCATGGATATAGCGGATCCAGGTGAAGTCAGCCTGGAGGACACCGAACAGAGATCCCCCCAGGATGCCCATCGAATTCGCCCAAATGGTTAGACAAGGCAACATGAGCACCATGGCGATGAACTTGGGAGTGACAAGGAAGTGTACGGGATCAATGGCCATGGTCTCCAGAGCGTCAATTTCCTCGGAGACTTTCATGGTGCCAAGTTCGGCGGCGAATGCAGAGCCCGAACGTCCAATCACAACAATGGCGGTAATGAGCGGCCCGAGTTCGCGCGACATGGAGATGGCCACGGCACTGGCAACATAGTTCAGCGCGCCAAAGCGTTTCAGTTCGTAGGCGCTCTGCAACGCAAGAATCAGCCCAATGAAGAAGGTGATGAGAGATAGGATCGGGAGCGCCCGCACGCCCACTTCCATGGCTTGTTGCACGGCGCTCTGGAAACGTACAGGCTTGCCCAAAAAAGGTCCAATGAATGCGCTATAAGCGGCGCGCCCCGCCAACATCGTCAGGGCGCCGAGATAAGAGAGAGTATTGATGACGCTAGCGCCAACTTTTCGCGCAAATTCCACTGGGCCACTCTACCTTTGGGGAAATTCTTTTTGCCGTCTAATCTAAGAAGTGAGGGCTTGCTCCTCGTCTTCATAGATCTCAAAGATCTTTTGCAGGCGCGAGAGTTGCATCACCTCGCGGACGGAGGTGCTCAGACCATACAGGATCAGGCGGGAGCCTTGATCGCGCGAGGCTTTCAAGCCTTCCACGAGGGAGGCGATGCCGGAACTGTCGATATAGCGGACATTTTTTAGATTAAGGAAGACCCTGGGCGTGCGCTTTTCCTTAATTTCGCCGAGCAAGGCCTTGCGCATGGCTGGAGAATGCGCCAGGTCAATATCGCCGGAGAGGTCCAGAATCGTCCAACCTTGTATGGCACGGACAGCAATCTGCACGGTCTATTCTCCTTCCGGCGCTGCGGCGGGGGCAGCCGGAGCCAGGTACTTCACCAGGCGAAGCTGATTCTTGCCTTTTTTCCGGCTGAATTCAACTTCGTCCATACTCTGCCTCATGAAATGCAGACCCAGTCCACCAGGTCGAACTTCGTCCAGCGGACGGCCTTTCATTTTCCTGGGATCAACCGGTGCGCCCGAATCCTGCAAGACAATTTCGAGGCCAGTGGTACAAACGTCGTTCTGAGTTTTGTGCAAGTGGCGGCAGGTTACTTCGATGGGATGCCCAGATTCCCCCCGATAGGCGTGGCGAATGACATTGGCAAGAGCCTCATCCACGGAACGCACGACGGCACGCGACTCTTCTTCGGGAAAATGAAGCAGCTCCGTGGCGCGTTCGACGGCCGCGCGCACGAGTCCCAGCGCTTGCGGATTGCTTTCCAACTGCAGCTTGAGGAGCAGCTCCGAATGGAAAGCGCACTTCTCGCAAGGAGAATCTACGCGGTGCTTTGTACTTGTCCGTCCGCTGGGCACCTTGACACCAAACCGAAGAGCGAATCGCCAGCCTTTCCGCTTTCTTGAACCTGGACTGTACCGGGGACACACCCCCGGAGGGGAGACGATGCCATTTTATTCGTCGGCTGACAACCAAAAAATTATGCGAGCGACATTGGCGGCGTCACGGCGTCGAATTGCGCAAGATGGGAATTCAAGCGGACTGAACCAGCGGCGCGGCGGCGGGATGGATGCCCCAAACCAAGCGGCAATAGTCCGCGATGGAGCGGTCAGAGGAGAAGAATCCCATGCGTGCCGTATTCAGGATCGACATTTTGGCCCAGGCTCCCTGGTCACGGTAAGCTTCCGCCACTTGGTCCTGGCAGTGAATATAGGATTCATAGTCAGCGAACAAAAGATAAGGATCGTGATCGATAAGCGAATCGAGCAGCGGGCGAAATAGATCGTGGTCGCCACGGGAAAACTGGCCGGAGTACATCGCATCAATCACGCTGCGCAGCGCAGGGATGGTTTCATAGAGGTGGCGAGGGTCATACCCAGCGGCCCAGGTGGCGCGGACTTGCTCCACCGTGAGGCCAAACAGAAAGAAATTTTCCGGATGGACGGCTTCGCGAATCTCGACGTTTGCGCCATCGAGCGTGCCAATCGTGAGCGCTCCATTCATGGCGAACTTCATGTTGCCCGTGCCGGATGCTTCCATGCCGGCCGTGGAGATTTGCTCGCTCAAATCGGCAGCGGGATACACCATTTGCCCAAACGTCACGTCATATCCGGGCAGGAAAACCACCTTGAGGCGGCCTTTTACATCAGGATCCTGATTAACGACCTCGGCCACTGAATTGATCAGCTTGATGATGAACTTGGCCATGCGATAGCCGGGGGCAGCCTTGCCACCAAAGATGAACGTGCGTGGCGTGATTTCCAGGTTGGGATTGTTCTTCAGGCGCTGGTAAAGCGTAATTATGTGGAGGACGTTCAGGTGCTGGCGCTTGTATTCGTGGATGCGCTTTACCTGAGCGTCGAACATCGAGTCGGGATCGACGGAAATGCCAGTTTCTTTCTGGATGAACTTTGTCAGGCGGCACTTCACGGCGCGCTGTACTTTTTGCCATTCGCTCCGGAAGGCAGCGTCATCCGCCAGGGGTTCCAGCCGCTTTAGATCATCCAGGTGATCGATCCAGGAATCCCCAATCCTGCTGGTCATTAGTTGTGATTGCTCGGGATTGCTGACGGCGAGCCAGCGCCGCGGGGTCACGCCATTGGTCACGTTGACGATCTTACCCGGCCAGAGCTCATTGAAGTCGTGGAGCAATTCCCTCTTCAACAGCTCCGTATGAATCCTGGCGACGCCGTTGATTTTGTGGCTGCCCACGCAGGCGAGATAGGCCATGCGGACGTACTTTTCACCGGTCTCATCAATCAGGGACATGCGTGCCACCCGGGCCTCGTCGTTCGGGAAGCGCTGTCTCACCTCAGCCAGGAAACGCGCATTGATCTCATAAATGATTTCCAGATGCCTGGGAAGGAGGGAAGAGAACAAGTGAAGGGGCCAGCGCTCTAGGGCTTCTGGCAGAAGCGTGTGATTGGTGTAGCTGAAGGTTTGCCTCGTGATGTTCCAGGCGTGCTCCCAGCCCATGCCATGCTCATCGACAAGCAAACGCATTAATTCGGCAACGCCGATGGAAGGATGAGTATCGTTGAGCTGAACGGCCCATAGCTCGTGAAACTTTTCGAGTTTCTGCTTTCTGAACAGGTGCCTCCGGATCATGTCCTGAAGCGAGCATGAAGTGAAGAAATACTGCTGCTGCAAGCGTAATTCCTTACCGCGGAAATCCTCGTCATTGGGATAGAGGACCTTGGTGATATTTTCGGCAAATACCTTTTCCGCGACTGCCCCCTCGTAGTCGCCATCATTGAACCGCTCAAAATAAAAGGATTCACGTGCTTCGGAGCGCCACAAGCGCAAAATGTTTGCCATTCCGGAGCCATAACCCACGATGGGCGTGTCGTAAGGGATTCCCTTTACCATTGTCTGCGGAATCCAGCGAACTCTGTAATTGCCCTCGGCATCGGTCCAGTGTTCTGTGCGGCCGTGGAACCCTACTTCAGCGGCGAGCCGCGTCCGGCGCAATTCCCACGGATTCCCGTTGCGCAACCAATGATCCGTGTATTCCACCTGCCAGCCATCCTGGATTTTCTGGTCGAAGATGCCGTACTCATAACGGACGCCGTAGCCGATCGCGGGAACGCTCAGGGTCGCCAGAGAGTCAAGAAAACAGGCTGCCAGACGTCCTAAACCGCCGTTGCCCAGACCCGGTTCGGATTCCTGTTCGATGAGCGATTCCATGTCCAAGCCGAGTTCCTTGATGGCTTTGCGGAAAGGCGTGTCCAGCCCAAGATTCAGGAGATTGCAGGCCAGTTGCGGGCCCATCAGGAATTCGGCGGACAAATAGCTGACCGAACGAACGGCACTTTCCTTGTAGCTTTGAATTGTGTGCATGAAACGTGCCAGGATGCGGTCGCGGACCGTGTAGGCAAGGGCCATGTAGTAGTCGGTGGGGACGGCATGATCAGCATCCCTGCCTACGTCATAAAACAGATTGTCGAGGATGTCGCGCTTCAGGATCTCCACGCTTGAGCCGGTGCGGGCATCCTCAATCTGCAGGTCTGGATTCGCGGGATTGCGGTCAGGCATGACGTTCCTCAATGGCCAGTTCGGAGATGCAAGTCACCGGCTCTTTCACGTTCACAGGAATTCCCTTCCCTCGGGATCGAGATTAACCGTGAATGAGAAGAGCTGATAGCCGGAGAATAACATCTAATGGATGCCGGTTTGACCGGTCTGGTTTCGCCAAGGAAAAGAATTGAATTATTGATCGGCATTCTTGCGTTGGATGCTTAGGTGGACATTTATGGCCCATGAATTCTGTGCAAAATTCTTTGGGCAGGCCGAGGGAGTATTGGCGTTCCCGGGGACCCGGTGGTATCAAAGTAAGGTCGTTGACGAGGGGGGAAGCAGATGACACAACCACAGGCGGCTGCAAGCGAAGTGAGCAATAAGCAGGAAATTTCACCCCTGGCGGGGCTCCCCGCGCCCAAGTCATTGCTGGTCGATGTGGCGCAACTCGAGCGCTGCTACTACGAGCGTAAACCGGATGTGAGCGATCCGCAGCAACTCGTCAGCTTTGGCACCAGCGGCCACCGCGGCAGCTCTTTGAACGGCACGTTCACAGAAGCGCACATTTTGGCCATCACGCAGGCGATTTGCGAATACCGCCGGACGCAAGGCATCGATGGTCCGGTCTTCATGGGCAAGGATACACACGCACTCTCCTCTCCCGCCCAACGCACGGCGCTTGAAGTGCTGGCGGCCAACAATGTGGAAACGGTCATTCAAGATAAAGATGGCGTGACGCCCACGCCGGTAATTTCCCGCGCGATCCTGGTATACAACCGTGGACGAAAGGAACATCTGGCGGACGGGATCGTTATCACACCTTCCCACAACCCTCCGCGCGATGGAGGTTTCAAGTACAACCCTCCCAACGGCGGCCCGGCGGACACGGACGTTACAAAGTGGGTGGAAACGCGCGCGAATGAATTGCTGCGCGCTGGGAATGCCGGTGTAAAGCGTATCGCTTACTCCAGCGCGTTTGCGGCGGCCACAACCCATCAGGACGATTATGTGATGCCCTATGTGAAGGATCTAGGCAACGTCATTGATATGGAGGCGATTCACGCTGCCAATCTGAAACTGGGAGTGGACCCGCTGGGCGGAGCCGCGGAGCCATATTGGGAGCCGATCAATTCCATCTATAAACTGGACATAACCGTGGTGAACCCGAAGATCGACCCGACGTTTTCGTTCATGACGGTGGACCACGATGGTGAAATTCGCATGGATTGCTCCAGTCCCTATGCAATGGCGGGGCTGGTGAAGCTGAAGGATAAGTTTCGCGTGGCGTTTGGAAATGACCCCGACGCGGACCGACACGGGATTGTCACGCCTTCGGCTGGACTAATGAATCCGAATCACTATCTGGCAGTGGCTATTCAATATTTGTTGACGCACCGGCCAGACTGGCCTCACAGCGCGGCCGTGGGGAAGACTTTGGTGAGCAGCAGCATGATCGACTGCGTGGTACACAAACTGGGCCGCAAATTATCTGAGGTGCCCGTGGGCTTCAAATGGTTTGCGCCGGGGCTGTTTGATGGCTCCTATTGTTTTGGCGGCGAAGAGAGCGCCGGGGCAAGCTTTTTGCGGCGAAATGGTACCGTGTGGACCACTGACAAGGATGGACCGATCATGGCATTGCTGGCCGCGGAGATCACTGCGCGCACGGGGAAAGACCCCGGGGAGCACTACGTCGCGCTAACAGCGGAATTTGGCACGCCGTTTTATACGCGGATTGACGCACCGGCTACGCCGGAAGAAAAAGCCCGGTTGCTGAAGCTTTCCCCGGAAGCCGTGAAAGATGCGACGCTGGCGGGCGAGCCGATCACCGCAAAGTTGACGCGCGCTCCGGGAAATAACGCCGAGATTGGCGGACTGAAGGTCACGGCCGCACACGGTTGGTTCGCGGCACGGCCTTCGGGAACGGAAAACATCTACAAAATTTATGCGGAAAGTTTCACCAGCCAGGCACACCTGGATGAAATCGTAAGAGAAGCGCAGGCCATTGTGAAACGGGCCTTGCAAGACGCTTAGAAACAGCCCACCCAGCTGCAGCAAGATTCTCCTGACAGGTGTCGTGCGCTCCTTGCGTTGCCGACCCCCAAGGCGCGTTTCCCCCTGTTGCTTCTTCCGTCTCTTCGATGAGGAATAGCTGCTTAGCGGTGGAAGCCTGCGTGCTAGCCTGCGTCCTAAGCCGATGACCCCGGAGGCGCGCAATGGCCAACGCTGGCTCCTTTCCATCTGCCATGAATGACCCCGTGTCGATTACTCCGCACACTTCCTCCATTTTCACTCCAACGGCAAGTTCACCTTTGCGAATTGCGCTTCTATGCCCACGGGGGCCGCTCTATCGTCATCGTGGCGGGATCTGGAAGAAGACCATGCGGTATGCGCCGCTGACTCTGACCACGCTGGCCTCCCTTGTGCCACCCGAGATTCCCGCCGACGTTCGCATCATTGACGAAGGTGTGGACGAAATTGATCCTGGCGCGATCGAAGCTGACCTTGTGGGCATTACTGCCATCACTGGCACGGCTCCTCGCGCGTATGAAATTTCCGCGCAATTTCGCGCGCGCCATATTCCGGTCGTTCTGGGCGGAGTTCATCCTACGCTGGTGCCGGAAGAGGCCATTCAACAGGCGGACACCATCGTGGTGGGTTATGCCGAAGAATCCTGGCCGCAACTCTTGCGTGACTTTGTTTCCGGCAAGATGCGCCGCCGTTACGATCAAAATCCCAATTTGAGCCTTGCGAATCTGCCGTTTCCGAAGCGAGAACTGTACGATAAGAGCCTCATCAACGTTGCGCATACTCTCGAGGCAACGCGCGGTTGCATTTATCAATGTGAGTTTTGCGTTGTCCCCTCCGCGTGGGGCAAACCGCTGCAGAAGCCCGTGGCGGACGTGGTGGCGGACATTCGCCAGATGCACGCCCGTCGCATAATTTTTCTGGATCTCAATCTAATCTCCCATGTCCCTTACGCTAAAGAACTCTTCACCGCACTCATCCCTTTGAACATTCAGTGGGGCGGCCTGGCGACAACTTCGATTGCCTGGGACGACGAATTGCTCGATTTGGCCGCTCGCAGCGGCTGCCGCGGGCTCCTGATTGGTTTCGAATCTCTAAGCCAAACCGCCCTGGTGGAAATGAAGAAAGCGTTCAATATGCGCCGCGACTATTACGAGGTGGTTCGCAAGGTTCACGACCGCCGCATTGCCCTGATGGGCTGCTTTGTTTTTGGCCTGGATCAGGACACCGACAAGACCTTCGACGAAACCGTGGACTTCGTTCTCTCTTCCCACATGGATTTGCCTCGCTATGCCATTGCTGTGCCATTCCCGGGCACGCCCTTTTTCAAGAGGCTGAAGGCGCAAGGCCGCATCACCACGGAGAATTGGAGCCTCTATGACGGCCAGCACGTCGTCTTTCAACCGAAGAATATGACTGCCGATGAATTATTGCGAAACACACGGCGCGCCTGGACGCGCACTTACAGCTACGCTTCAATCTGGAAGCGCCTGGCTGGTTCGCGCACGCAACTTCCCATCGCGATACCAGCCAACTTGGGCTATCGCTTTTACGCCTATCATCTCGACACTTTTTATAACTGCGACTGGCAACTGGCTCCGAATGCTTGAGGCCACTCCATGCGACTAACACTCGTTCACCCCTGCATCGGCCGTCGGCGCGGCCAGCCGTATATTCGAACCTGGCAGATGGAGCCGCTAGCCCCGGCGACTCTGGCCGGGTTGACGCCGCGCAACTCCGATACGCAAATCCGCTTTTACGACGACCGCACGGAGTCTATCCCATTCGACGAACCAACCGACCTGGTGGCAATGAGCGTGGAGACGTACACCGCCAAGCGTGCCTACCAGATTGCTTCCGAGTACCGCCGCCGAGGCGTTCCCGTGGTGATGGGAGGATTTCATCCCACGCTGGTTCCTGAAGAATCCAGCGAATACGCCGAATCGATTGTGATTGGTGAGGCGGAGGGCCTTTGGCCGGAGGTGCTTTGCGATTTTCGCAACGGAAGGCTGCAGCGCGTTTACCGCCAGCCAAGCCGGCCGCCGCTCGCGGGCTTGCGGCCTGACCGCTCCATTTTTGCCGGCAAGCGATATCTCCCCGTGGGATTGGTGGAAGCCGGGCGCGGCTGCCATTTCAAATGTGAGTTTTGCGCCATCCAGTCTTACTTCGGAAATACGCAAACGCGGCGGCCCATCGAAGAAATCATTGACGAGATACGCCGCATCAAGAAGCCGCTGATCTTTTTCGTGGATGACAACATTACTTCGAACATGGATCAGGCCAAGGAATTCTTCCGGCAACTCATCCCGCTGAAGATTCGCTGGGTCAGCCAGGCTAGCATTAACGCGGCGCACGACGAAGAATTCCTGCGCCTGATCAAAGCCAGCGGCTGCCAGGGATTGCTCATCGGCTTTGAGACGCTCAACCAGGAGAATCTTCGCCGAATGCACAAATCGTTCAACATGATGAAGGGCGGCTACGACAAAGCCCTGGAAAACCTTCGGCGCCACGGAATTCGCCTCTACGTCACATTTATTCTCGGCTACGACGAGGATAACGGCGACACGCTGGGTGAGACGCTGGCGTTCGCGCAGCGCCACCGTTTCTACATCGTTGCGTTCAATCACCTCACGCCGTTCCCAGGGACTCCCCTTTACGATCGCCTGAAGCGGGAAGGCCGCTTGTTGTACGACCGCTGGTGGCTGGCGCCCGATTACCGCTATGGCATGGTTCCCTTTGCGCCGCGTGGCATGACCGCGGAACAGGTGAAGCTGCGCTGCATTGAGGCGCGCCAAAAGTTCTACAGCATCGCTTCCATTTTTCGCCGCAGCCTGGATTTCCAAGTCAACAGCGATAATTGGTTCATGTGGACGCACTTCTTCTCCATCAACCTGCTCTTCCGGTCGGAAGTGCTGCAGCGCAAGGATTTTCCACTTGGCGACGAAAGCTATACCGCTCCGCTGCTGAAGGCTTCGCACACGCAACCGTTTGAGCTGCAACCGTTCGTTTCGCCACAACTTTCGGAATTGAGGGTGAGTTGATGGAGCTCCAGGTCGGGCTTGCCAGTTCCGCTGACGACCACGCGATTCGCGGGCTTTGCCGCCGCGAACCGATGCCGGGGAACATTGTGGTCGCATATGAGCGAGAGCCGGAATTTTCGCTGGGGTGCCGTGTAACCGGTGACGCTTTCCAAGTGCTTGCCGCTCGGAACGGAGAGGACGGCGAAGTCGTGGGCGTCGCTTGCCGGTCAACACGGACTCTCTTCATCAATGGCCATTCGCATCGCTTGGGATATCTTGGGCAACTTCGCATTGACCAGAAATTTCGCGGCCGTTGGCTGCTTTCAAAGGGATTCTCACTGCTGAAGCAATTGCACGAGCGCGATCCCGTTCCGGCCTATCTGGTCTCCATCATTGCGGGAAATGACGAAGCGGAGGCCATCCTCGTGCGCAAGCCGCGCAAGTCCTTTCCTTCTTTTCATCATGTTGCGGATTTCTGCACACTGGCAATCTCGCTTGGACGGGCTAAGTCACCTTTCCAATCTAAAGTGGAAATTTCATCGGCGACTCCCGTTCAGATTCCTGAACTCGTGAAATTCCTCCAGGCCCATGGGCAAAAGCGCCAGTTCTTCCCCGAATGGACTGAGGGTTCTCTTCGTGAACTTACGGCCTGCGAGTTGCGCATCGAGGATATTCTTGTCGCGCGCCGCAACGGAGAGATCGCAGGCATCGCCGGCTTTTGGGACCAGAGCACATATAAGCAGACTATCGTTCATGGCTATTCTCGCTGGTTGAAGGCGGCCGCACCCTTCTACAACTTCGGCGCGCACTGGATTGGTCGTATCCCTCTACCACGTCCTGGCACAAAGCTTCGCAGCGCTTATGTCGCCTTCCTTTCGATTGCAAATGACGACACGCATGTCTTTGCGGCGATATTGCGCAAACTCTACGACCTCGCGCATTCTCGGGAATTCGATTTCCTGCTGGTCGGGCTCGATGCTCGCGATCCCCTGCTCCCTGTCGCAAAAAAATATTCCCACTTTATATATGCAAGCCGTTTGTATCTGGCCGAATGGCCGGATGGAGGCCACTTCCATGAGCAACTTGACCATCGCCCTGCCTACGTGGACATCGCCACCCTTTGATCTTGCGCCGGCCCGCCGCCTTACCGGCTCGGTTGTGCATCGCGCACTGCTGACGCTAGCCGAACGCGAGCGCATGTACGACTTGCTCGCCGCCTACTTTCTACACACTTCACGCGAGCAGTTCGAGAATGATCTCGCGGAGAAGGAGTCGGTCATCCTGCTTCGCGACCTGAAGGATGAACAAATTCAGGGTTTCTCGACGCTCATGCGCATTTCGATGGCGATTGACGGCCGTGAAATGGTTGCCTTCTTTTCCGGCGACACCATCGTCGCCCAGGAATTTTGGGGAGAGACAATCCTCAGTCGCCTGTGGAGCCAAACCGTTTTTGCCGAAGCAGATCGCATCCGCGCGGAATCCCCGGACTCCCAGGTTTTCTGGTTTCTCATCTGCTCCGGTTACAAAACCTGGCGCTTTCTGCCGGTTTTCTTCAAGGAGTTCTATCCGCACCCAGACAAGCCAACACCAGCGCGCATCAAACGCATTCTCGACGCACTTGGCCATCGCAAGTTTCCCGGTGAATATTATCCAGAGGAGGGCGTCGTCCGCTTCCGTTCTGCTACTCCGTTGCGCCAGGGTGTTGCTGATGTCACCGAAGAGCGTCTCCGCGATCCTCTGATCTCTTTTTTCCAACGGATCAACCCAGGCCACATCAACGGCGATGAACTCGCCTGCCTGACCGAGATTTCCCGCAGCAACCTGACGCGCGCGGGGGAACGCATGGTCGGACCACGGTTGATGAAAGGGTGCGGCGCATGAATCATACCGAGCAGTTCGTGGATGACCAACAGGTTTCGCTCACCGAGAGAGTCGCCTTATTCTTCGGCTTGGGATTGCTCCTGTGCGTTCCGTACTTCGAACTGCAGTATCACCCGTTGTTTGCGCCAACATACATCCCGGTCACCGCTCTCGATCGCCTCATCCCACTGTTCGAGCCTGCGATGTGGCTCTATTTTTCCTTCTATCTATTTCTGACGCTGCCGCTACTGCTCGCCCGGAAATCCCACGAATTGCGCCACATCGCGTTCGGCTTTGCGTGGATCACCGTGATTTCTCATCTTTGCTTTGCCCTGTGGCCTACCGCCATCCCGCGGCTGATTTCGCCTTCACAGGTCACATCCGATACTCTGCGACTGGTTCTCTCCGTTGATACAAACCGGAATGCCCTGCCATCCTTGCACGCTTCGCTGGGAATCTATTGCGCTTTGTGCTCGGCGCGACTTTTGCGGACAAACAAAACTCGCGTCGCACTTTGGCTCTGGACATTTCTGATCCTGGCAGCGACCCTCCTTATCAAACAACACGTCCTCCTCGATCTACTTGCGGGAACCGCTCTTGGAGCCCTCACCTTCGCGGCGCTCTTCAGTGCACGGCCCAAGGAAACCCCGGAATCCGAGGCGCTCCAGGCAACGTTGCAAGCCAGAGCAAATCTCGCTCGTGGCGCCGAGAAGGAAATTGCTGTCCTTGCGAAGCAGGATTGGAGCAAGCGCTTGCTCGAGTTTTTCTGCTTTGGCAGCCTGGGCGCTCTGGGTTTGACTCTGACGTTTGCAGGCCTCCCCCATAATCACTGGCTACTCATCATCCCGGGCATTCTCGCCACAGCTCTGGCCCTGAATGCGTTTGTCTTGCTCATGCACGATGGCATGCACGACTCTCTGTTCCGTAATCGCCAACGGAACCACATCGCTTCCGTGCTCATCGGCTCGACATTTCTCATGTCGTTTTCTGCGTATCGCGTACTGCACACGCGCCATCACATGTTTCTCGGCGATCCGCGCGATCCCGATGATTACAACAACTACACGGGGCGCCGCTCCCTGGTTTGGGCCCTGCACTTCCTGCGACTTGCCGTAGGATCGTTGCTATATCTGGTGGCAATCCCAATCCTGGCCATCAAACACGGCACACGTGAAGAGCGCCGCCGCATATTCGTGGAGTTTGCGTTTTTAGCCGCCGTTTACAGTGTCGCGCTTCGTTTTGTGCCGCTTTTCTACCTCGCTGTGGCCTGGTTCATCCCGCTTTTGATCGTTGGCAGCCTGACCGCAATCCGCGGTTTCACGCAACACGGCATCACCGACGCTTCGGATCCGTACATCGCCAGCCGCACGATTCTCCCTAATCCAGTCGTGGGATTTTTTCTGCTGCACGAAAATTATCACCTCGAGCATCATCTCTTCCCCGAGGTGCCCAGCTACCATTTGCCACGGTTGCATCGCATGGTCTGGCGCAAACTACCCCGCGCGGTTTCCGGCCGCAGCTACCTGGGCTTTCTCGTGCGTTTTTTTCAAGCCACCCCGCATATGGATGACACGCCAATCGGTTTGGAGCATCCCAGCACGGAGTCACCGTGAACCCTACGCTCGCAAATTCGGCCTGGCTGGCAGGATGTCTCCCAGCGATCGCTCATTTTCGGCGCGCCAGGAATCATGTTGCCGCCACGCAGAAATCCATCCTTAATCAGATCCTGCGCGCGAATGCTGGCACCGAGTTTGGACGCGGTCACGGTTTCTCCACCATCCATTCGGTCCGTGATTTTCAGGAGCGTGTCCCGCTTTGCGATTACGACGACTGCGCAGTGCAAGTCCAGCGCATGGCCGCCGGAGCGCAAAACATTTTCACAAGCGATCCTGTCCGGCTCTTCGAGCCCACCAGCGGATCCTCGAGCGCCCAAAAATGGATTCCTTATAACCGCTCGGTGCAGCATGAATTCCAGGCTGGCATTCGCGCGTGGATCGCGGATTTATTTACGCATGACCCAGCCCTGATGTCCGGCCAGGCCTATTGGTCGGTTAGTCCGGCACTGTCGGACGAACGCAAGACGTCCGCCGGAATTCCCATTGGTTTTGAGGACGACGCTTCCTATGTTGGTGGCTGGCAAAAACGATTCGTCAATTCAGTGCTGGCCGTCCCTTCGGCAGTGCGTGGAATTGAGGACATGGCGGCGTTTCGCTACGTCACGCTGCTCTTCCTGATTCGCAGCCGCAACCTGAAACTCATCTCGGTCTGGAACCCCACTTTTCTCTCACTGCTCGTCGCACCGCTGCAAGAATATGGTGATGCTCTGGCGCATGATGTGGAGCACGGAATCATTTCAACGAATACCACAATCCCGGCGGTTCTCCGCTCCGTTTTGCGGCCGGAGCCAAGTCGCGCGAGAGATCTTCGCTCCGCCCTTCGCTGCGAAACCCCGGCAGAAATGCATGCGCAGCTCTGGCCTGCACTCAGGTTGGTCAGTTGCTGGACAGACGCCAACTCCTCCATTCCTGCGCAGCATCTGGCTAGTCTTTTCCCGCAAGCCCGTATTCAGGGCAAGGGGCTCATCGCCACCGAAGGATTTGTATCTTTTCCGCTTTACGGACACGAAGGCTCTGCCCTCGCTATCTGTTCTCATTTTCTGGAATTTCTTCCCACAGATGCGGTGGGCAATTGCGATCCCGAACACTCCCAGTTGGCACATCAGTTGGAAGCCGGGCAAACTTACGCGGTCGTGCTGACCACGGGCGGAGGTCTGTACCGCTACCAGTTATACGATCTGATCGAGGTCATTGGCCGCGTTCACGAATGCCCGCTGATTCGATTTCTTGGCCGCCAAAGCTACGTCTCGGATTGGTTTGGCGAAAAGCTGAATGAAGCCCATGTTGCGGGCATTTTGCACGACGTTTTTGATTCGCTTGCTCTCTCACTCGCGTTCGCGATGATTGCCTGTGAAGTCAATCATCCCGAGCCTGGTTACGTTCTCTATGTTGAATCTTGCGCCTCGGTTGAAACTCTTCATCGCGCCGCGGCGCGCATCGAGGCGCGCCTGCAAGACAATTTCCACTACCGTTACGCACGCCAATTAGACCAGCTCGCTCCCCTTCGTGTGTTCCGCGCCAACAGAGCAGCAGAATCCTACTTGAACGCGAAAAAACAGAATGGCCAACGCGCCGGGGCGATCAAACAGCTCGCCCTGGATGCGCGTGGCGACTGGTCTCCTGTTTTTCAAGGTGAGTATCTGCCGGAAGACGCTATTGTTGCCGCCGCTCTGTGAGGTGCGTCCGGAGCCAGTTTTCCGCTGAATTCCACAATCGTCGTGACAACCAGATATACTCTATCTCCATGATCCCTCCTTCCTACAAACCTCGCAAAAAGTTCATGGAGTTGGCTGTAGCGGAAGCCAAGCGCGCCGGTGACCGGGGCGACTATCCCATCGGCGCGGTCATCACTCGCGTGGTGGGCGGGCGCGAGGTGGTCATCGCCAGCGCCGGCAACCGCGTAAAAACGTCCGGATCAAGCATCAAGCACGTAGAGTTGGAAACGCTCAAATACGTTTCGAGCGGATATGGCCGTTACCTTCCCGACTTTGTCCTCTACTCGACGCACGAACCTTGCGCCATGTGCGCCGGGGCCTGCGTGTGGTCCAGAATCGGCGCGGTGGTCTACGGCGTTTCCCAGGAAGATATCGCTGCTTACGGCCGCAAATGCGGCACGGACGAGTACAAATGGCGAGCTTGCCTCATATCATGCGAGTTTGTCTTAAGAAAAGGCGGTCACCATATTCCCGTCACCGGTGGATTTCTGCGGAAGGAATGCCAAAAGCTATTCAGTTACGGGATGCCACGCCGGTAACGGATGCGAAGCGGATCTATCACTGCTCCGAGGGATTCTTAGACCCACGCAACGCGGGAATCGGAGGGCTGATAGGCTGTCTGGTCCTTCTCGTCCGCCAGGAACGCCTCGAACAATCGCGTCAAAGGTCCAGTCAATTTAGCAAGTTGTTTTCGCCGCGCGGTAACGGACGCGAATCGGAACGGCGAATGAGTCTCCAGTTCAGCCAAATATTTTCCCGTGAATAGCTCAGGACATCCCCCTGCGGACCAGATCAGCAAGGATATGTAGCTCTTCTGGATCATTTCCTTCAGCGGCTGGCAGCGCACTGGCATCAGTTCCATGCGCTGCATGACTTTGCGCCCAAAACTGAGGGTGTGCGTCGTCAACTCATCCAGTGGAATGCGCCCGGCGGCTTCCGTAAAGATCGTGACTGCACCGTCGCGGCGATCTTGCCGGAGGTCCTGGATATCGTCCACCAGTTGCAAGAGCGCGCCCCAGCCAAAAAGAAATTGCGCCTCTTCGTAGGAGAGTGAGCCCGCCGCCAGATGACCGTCTGCGAGGACCGAGGCGCCGCCCTTCTCGAAGCTGAGTTTCAGGAGCTCGCCTTGGCCCAGGGAGAGCGGGGCTCTCTGCTGTCGCAAACTGTTTTCCTGTGCTTGATGAATGGCCAGAAGGCTTGCATAGACTTGTGGCCAATCGGCGCGAGGATACTGCCGCTCAATCATCTCAAAGAGCTTCCAGAGGGTTGCCTCCGCTTCCCCGTTGGAGGCAATCATTTCACCGGATAGACGCCGCTTGATTCGAGCGCTGAACTTGCGCTTCTCTTCGGTTGGCACTCGCATGTCGTCGAGGTAATTATCCGTATAAGGGTAGAGCATGCTGTAAGCGAAGATTGCCGAGGTCAAGCGCATTTCCCTGCCCAGCAGCATTTGCAGGCCGCCGGCCGTCCACGCGTTCCGGGTGGCTTGGTAGATGTCGGCGGGGCTGATGGAGGGATCGAAGCGGCGTGCCCAGCGCGCCATCTGCGTGCCGATCGCGGAAAAGCCATCATTCAGCAGCAAGGCAAGATGGTCGTCCTTGAGGTCTAATGCGCCTTTGCCAAAGCGCTCAAAAGCAAAGGTCAGCCGTTCCTGCAAGGCTTTCCGGCCAGCTTGTGTGCGCGGCGGCCGGCGCAAATCGCCTTCGATGCCCTTCAGAAACTCTTCCAGGCAAGCTTCCCTGGCTGCCTGTTCGGCAACGGTGAACGTTTTTGGAAATTGCGGCAGACTAGATTGGCACTCTTCCCAATCGGTGAGCGCTTCCTGAACGAGATCCTCCCAACCTGCGAAGGTCCACTCTTTATTCTCTGTGGCCGATACACAGTGCATCTCAACACCCGGCTAAGCAGCCTGCTAGCAATCACTTAGCCCTACATAAAGGTACGAAGGGAAGCGCTGATATGTTCCCTGTTCCTTTAGATTCGATATGACCCAGCCACGATGGAGGCTAATCACCCTCAGAAACAAGGGAATATTGCGAGGGTGCGGATAACGCCGAGGGAAAAAAATGGTTTCACTCCCCAATCAAATCAAACTGCAGGGCTGCCGTGGGTTGGAGTGGCAGAGGGGCCAGAGGTGCTGGCCTGAAAGTACCAGTGCATACACCAGTGATTCGGTACTGGTCGTCTATTTCCATATCGGCACGCAAATCCTAACATTGGCGTGCATGTGGGATTGCTTGGTAATAGCCATGCCGGTTCTATCGCGGGTTCCCTTCGCATGGTCATGACAGCGCTACAAATTGGAAACCGAGTGAGACCACAAAGTCTTAGCTAGCCGGGCCAAATCCTCCGACCGAAGAGCAAAGAAACACTATGAGCATAGTGCATTTCCGCAGGATTGAACGCCGTCGTACCGCACGAGTAGCGTTGTGCATAGACCTGATCGTACATGGGGAGACGGAAGGCAACGGAAAGTTTAAAGCTGACGCACGAACGCTCTCCGTGAGCAAGCACGGCGGTATGATGGTGCTGGACCTAGAAGTAACAATTGGGCAAAAGCTGACGCTGGTGAACATGAACTCTGCGCAGAAGACGGACTGCCGGGTGGTGTCGGCCAAGCTCATGCGTGATGGCAAGAGAAATGTCGCTTTTGAGTTTACGTCGGCCGACATCAATTTCTGGAAGATGTGCTTCCCGGCCGCAGGCACAAAGCCCACGCGCCGCGCCGTCCAATCGGCCTTTGGGGCCCTTCCCGCGACAAAGATGGCGCAATAAGCCGCCATCCCTGACCTACCCCCGAAACGTACTCATACTTGATTAATTTGTAGAGAAGAAACTGGAGCCGAGGGAGAGAGTTGAACTCTCGACCTGCCGATTACGAATTGCTTTATATTTCTACAACTCGTTTGCCCTTAGTCGGTTTGGATTTGGCTCAATTCGTGCTCTTTCGGGCGTAGTTAGCCGCGTAGTTTGCAACGTAATTTGCAACAAAATCCCAGGCGCAAGTCTAGTCACACAGCAATCAATTCTAACAAGAATTTCAGGGAGGAACACGATCTCTAACTTTTCATTCTGTAAACAAAGTAATTTTCGACCGCTTACGCACGATGAAAGCGAGCGTAACCGTTCAGGTTTTCTGATTCCCAAAAACGCGGGCGACGCGGAGCTTGGCATCGCGGGGGTGACGCTGCTCAAGTCCGGCCAAGCGGGATCGGATGCGATCAACATTTTCGTGCCGATTTTGCGGAAGAATGAAGCTCTCCGCGAAGTGCATGGAATTTTGGCGCAGGAAGAGCCCGACCGGGCCGGGGAAATTTTTGATTACCAAAGCTCCAAGCCTTACGTGCAGGCGTGGTCGAACTCGGCAGTGGAGCGCACGGCGGGTGCGGGGCTTCCGGTCTCTTACGGAAATGTGCGTGCGCAGCACTCGCCGAACGTTTGCGCAACCAAGTTTACTCGGAGCTGGCAGCCGACGCCTTCATCCTATCAGCCTAAGCTCTCGCAAACCGCCGAATGGGGGAAGAGTGTGCCCCCCTTGTATTCGCGTTAGTGCCGGGTGTATACAAGGGGCTTCCCCGGAACGTCACCCATGAAAGGTCAACCATGAAAACCAAGAAATTCACGCTGGCGGCGGCCTTCGGTTTGATCGCTCTCGTGGCACCAAGAGCGGTCCGAGCGGACAGCACCGTCTACTTCAGCATGACTTTGACATACAACGGTTTGAATGCATGCGGACCCTCCAACACTTCGCTCTGCTCGGAAACCTCGGCCATATCATTCGAGTGGGACAATACGACCAACGCCTACGTGAGTGGCAGCGCCACGGTCACCGGGTCCGGAGTACTCGGTTCCATGACGCTCTACTCGCCTCCCTCCTATGGAACCCTAAATGGGCAGCCGATCGTGTCTCTCATCACGTCAGACGCGGCGGGGGACTTAGTCTATGTGACAATAACGGAGAGTGCGGGGGGCCTGCCCCTGGGATCGTACACCTCGACCGCTTCCACTACCTCTCCTCTGCCAGCGATGACGGTTCAAGCGGTCCTGGTTTGTGGATCCAGCGGGGATACCTGCGAATTCGATTACACAGGCTCTGCATCTGGCGCGGTACCCATTATTCAAGCCGCTGCGTTCGGCACAGGCGCGGGGACAGTGAATCCTGTCGGTGTGAACCCGCCGCCTCACTGGTTAGGGTTTAACCAAATCCTGCGCTTGATCGTCGCTGGGCCAATCACGCCTGCTCCGGGCACACCCGTAGAGGCGACCGTGGGTTTTGTGGACCTGAACGGCAACGCGATTGGGCCGGCGCCCACGACATTGACCATCAATCCCGGCCAATTCGTCTCGGTGGACTTTCCGGCCAACGAGTACATCAAGACGGTCGGGCCCCGAATTGCCGTGGTGCCCGTCCTGACGATTTTGCCGAACCCGAACGCTGTTCCTGGTAATCCTCCGGGGAACGTTCAAGCCTCCATCGAGGTGTTTGACGCCATCCTTGCCTTAGGGACTTTGTTCAACCCTGTGCCGTCGTTTCCGCCAAGCTCTTGTGTCGCTCTCTCTTGTAGTTCCAATCCCCCCCTGGTCCCGCAGGGCTTGGCCGGCGGCCAATCATTGAGGATAACCGCTGTGGCCTATCCTCCCACCCCGTGCGTCGCCACGCTGAGTTTCGCGGACAACAATGACAATCCGCTGGGCGGCAGCGACCCAGTGAATCTGCAGCCGGGAACGGGAACGTACTTCGATTTGAACGCGGCCACCTTGGGCCTCAGCGCGGGCCAGCGTGCGGACGTACTGCCCATCGTAACGCTCACGCCGCCCATCGCCGCCGCCGCCGGGCCTCCGATGGGCTCGGCTTGCCAAGTCAGCGTGGAGGCGTTCGACCACCTGACGGGGCGGACGGCAACTTATCAGAGTGCATTGTTGCAATAGATTCATACACTGCAAACAATACAAACGGGCGGGTGGCGCCCTTGGAGCAAAAAGACGTTGCCTTCGCAACCGACTTAGCGCGGCGGTTGCAGATTTGGCTCTATCAACCGTTAAGTGACGAGTGGCTCCGCGCCTGCGCCGATGCACGAACGCTCTCCGTGAGCAAGCACGGGGGCATGATGGTGCTGGAGCCAGAAGTCGCCATCGGGCAAAAGCTGACGCTGGTGAATATGAACTCTGCACAGAAAATAGAGTGCCGGGTCGTCTCGGCGAAGCTCATGCGTGATGGCAAGAGAAATGTCGCTTTTGAATTTACTTCGACCGACATCAATTTCTGGAAGATGTGCTTCCCGGCCGCAGGCACAAAGCCCACGCGCCGCGCCGTCCAATCGACGTTTGGGGCCCTTCCCGCGACAAAGATGGCACAATAAAGCCAGCATCGCCGACCTATCCCCGAAACGTACTCGTACTTGATTAATTTGTAGAGAGGAAGATGGAGCCGAGGGAGAGAGTTGAACTCTCGACCTGCCGATTACGAAACTGATTTAGGGCACTGAAAATAAAGGACTTGTCAGTGTTTTCAAAGACTTGCGTGGCTGTCATTTCCCGTCCGTGCCCCTCTTTTTCCATCGTTCAATGTAAGAACAATGGAAGGGATTTCAATGTACTCGACACTCTTAAATAGGATGTCCCGCGCCCATCCTTGTATTAGAGGGAGCGAGCTTTTCTGCGGTGCACAATACCATCGCGCAGGGACCCGACGCTCACCGTTATTTTTCTAATGAGGTGCCCTCGGACATTATCTTCAGCTCTTGAAAGAGGTCTGAATGATGTTGGTCGAGATAGCGTGCGACACGGGTGTTGGCGCCAAACACTTCCGAGAGGCGCTCAAAAGGTGGCGAAAAACCAGTAGCCCGAAAGGTAAGTTCACGCTCCTTGACGCCAGTAGGTGCTCAATCTTCAGCGGGGAAGATTCAAGCGGAGCAAAAGATCCTGAAATCTCGGGTCGGCGCGCAGGTCATCCCAATCCCGAGCTACTGCGAGATGGACCAACGGAGATTCTTTTCCGCTGTAAGCCTTCTCGAGCCAATCCAGCGCTTGACCATTCTCTCCCGCGTGCGCGTACAGGCGGGCAATTCGCACACTTGAAACATGGGCACGAGAGGAGCGCGCTGCCAAGACATCTGCGGCACACTTAACGGCCATGCGATACCCACCTGCAGAGTAGCCTTTCTCGAGGATGTCCACGGCTTCAGTGTCATGGAGGGTCGAGAAAAAGCGTTTCGCTTCTTGCACAGCTTCTGCGTTCATTTGTTTCTTGTGGTAGGCGCACCAAAGCCCCATGTGGACGGATGAGAAGTCCTGGGAAGCCGCAGCTTTTTGCATTGTTTGAATGGCCTCGTCATAGCGGCCCA
The DNA here is from genome assembly GCA_963702915.1 of Candidatus Acidiferrales bacterium. Taxonomy (GTDB): domain Bacteria; phylum Acidobacteriota; class Terriglobia; order Acidiferrales; family UBA7541; genus Acidiferrum. The sequence goes on along the minus strand of OY969770.1, from coordinate 378,772 downwards.
CGTACGTCAAGTGCCAGCCGTAGAAACAAAGGGTGAAAAAGTTCATGGGGTCCAGCTCAAGAGCGCGGTCAATCTCTCTTTGCCATTCCTGGACTCGCTTCTGTGAAATCAGAAAGTCGGCATACATGAAATGCGCATTGGCGTTGTTGGGATTCAATTGAAGAGCGCGTTGAAACTCCCTTTCGGCAGCAACCCATTTCCAGTCGAAAGCTGCCTTCATATTGCCGAGCGTGATATGTGCATCAGCAACGTTGTCATCCAACTCCAGCGCTTTTCGCGCTGCAGCATTTGCTTTGTCTACAGTTTCCCTGCGGGACATGAACCCAGTGTCACCTCGGCTCATCCAGACATCGGCTAGACCGGAATATGCCAAGGCGTAATTGGGATCCTTCTCCAGAGCGAGTTGGAAGTAGCGCTCCGCGTTATCAAGGTGCTCACGGGAAAGTTTGTACCAGTGAAACTGGCCTTTGAGATAAGCCTCGTATGCCTCAGGGTTGACTGCACGGGCATTAGCCAGGGACCGTGTTTCCTCCGGTGTTACGGCTACTTGAATCTCCCGGGCAATCGTCCGCGCGACCTCACTCTGTAACAGCAGAACATCCTGCAAATCGCGCTCGTAGCTCTCCGCCCAAAGATGCGTGTCATTTGCGGCCCGAATGAGCTGCGCGGTGATACGCACCTGTTGGCCCACACGCAGCACCGAACCTTCCACAACTGCATCCACCCTCAATTCTTCGGCAATCTCCGGCAGAGACTTGTCCGTAGCCTTGTAACGCATCGACGAGGTGCGCGAGATCACTTTCAGGGCCTGCAACTTGGCCAAGTCAGAGATTAGGGCCTCAGTCATTCCGTCTGCAAAATATTCTTGCTCGGGATCCCGGGAAAGGTTTGCGAGCGGCAGCACCGCCAGCGACCGGATACGCTTCCGGCTGACAGTATGCGTCCGACGTGCCCCGGCTCGCCGAGGCAGAAGTTCACCCGTGGTTCCTGTAGAAGGAACGGCTTCGAGTGAGGCGCGCACTTCGTCCGCGCGCTGGTAGCGTCTACCCGGCTCCTTTTCCATGCAGTGCTCAATCACGGCGCGCAACGCGGCTGGCACGTTGCCTGGCAGCGGCGCGGGGCGCCGGTTAAGAATCGCCGAGCTTAGCTCGTAGCCCGTCTGCCCCCGGAAGGGCCGTCCCCCCGCCACCATCTCATAGAGCATGACACCCAGCGCCCAAATATCCGTGCGGCAATCGGCGGGCTGGCCGCGCAACTGCTCCGGGGCCATGTAGGCCAGCGTACCAACGACTGCCCCTGGCTGTGTCAGGGAAGCCTGGGAAAGTGTTGCCTCCAGGTCCCCTTCATCCAGCCGCTTCGCTAAGCCGAAATCCAGCACTTTAACCCGGCCTTCGGGCGTAACAATCACGTTGGCGGATTTCAGGTCCCGGTGCACTACGCCGCGCGCATGGGCGTGCGCCAGGGCCTCGGCCAACTGCACACCGTAACGCAACGCCTGCTCATGCGGCAAACGCTCCTGGGCAATCAACGCGCCCAGCGATCGGCCCTCGACGTACTCCATAGCGATGTAGGCTTGCCCCTCGATTTCGCCCACCTCGTGAATGATGCAGATGTGCGGGTGATTCAGTCCAGCTGCTGCCCGCGCTTCTCGCAAAAGCCGGGCGCGGGCAGTTTCATCGCCAAGGTCTCTGGGGAGGAGAACCTTCAGTGCGATGTCCCGGTCCAATTGCTCATCGTGAGCCCGATAAACTTCGCCCATCCCGCCAGCGCCAATTTTTTCGAGGATAAAATATTGCCCGAACTTCTTGCCTATCACGGAAGGCAACCACCTTGGCGTGGATGTTAGACCGCAGGCCGCTGCACGTCAACGCGGCACAGTCAACGCCCCTAATCGAGCCGCATGAGACTAACGAGACTACCCAGTCCTGGATCATCGGCACTCGCAGTGTAGATCGCGGGCACCTTGCTGCCCATGGGGCGCAGATAGACGCTGAGTTGTCCACGATGATGAATTGCGTCGAAGAGACCGGTCCAGAACATGTGACCCATAATCGTCTGAAAGACCACGCGACCGTCCAGTAGAAATTGCGTCATCTGCTCGTTCCAACTCTTGTCGTCTAACTTTTTAAGGCGCAGGGCAAGTTCAGTGTGGGCTTCCTGGTAGGCGGTAATCATCTCCACAAGGCCCATTGGGGGCGGAGGCACTTTCCAAGTAATGTTTCCGGTATCCAGTAACTCGAACCAGCAGCGCTTCTCCAGCACCTGCACCCACACCAGTTCAGCCGCTGATCGTGAGCGGGGGTGCGGTCGATAATCAAGCTTGTCGGCGGGCACCGCTTTGAAGACTTTCACAAAAGTCGGGTGTTCCTGTTCCCAGCATTCGATATAAAATTCCCGATTGGTCATGACGGTTCTCCCTAATTACTCGGCGGTTCCGCAGAGTCCGATACTGGTTCTTGCCGTGTCTTGGCAGGCGGGCCGGCTTCCGTCCGCATCAAGAGGAACATCATTCGCCCGCTGACTTCCTCAGAAAAGTCGGTGCCATTCTTTTCCTGGGTAATTCGAATGCCCTCCACTTGGCGTTCGCGCGGCACATTTCCCAAAGCACAGTTCACTTGCAGGAGGGCGTCGTGGGGGGGGCCTGTTAGAGGGATCAGCCTGATGCGGAATACCGCGAGGCCGCCCGCGGCTGTTGGCCCTACTCGCATGCGTGTTCGCATCATTGGGCCTGCTTGCATGGCTCGCCATGCTGGGTTGCCAGCCTTTAGCGCCCCGGGAGCGAGCCCGTAGGAATCAAAGCTGACGAGCGAGGCGACGAGCCAAACTCCGGTTTCGAGCGCCGTTCCTGACGGGGATTTGCGTGTGAATGTGCCGGCCGCTGTGACGGACTTGTCGTGTGGCGAGAAGGTTCCTGCGCCGCTAATCTCGAAGGTGTTGCCATTGGCGTCCTTGGCGACAGCGGGGCACGCTTCCGCATGATCCGGGTCACACAAAAAGCCGGAAGCAAGGATCAGAATGTAATCGCCGTCGCTCGTTTGCGCAATCGCCGGCCGGCAACTGACAATCAGGACCAAGCAGAGCACTGCCGATTCGGTGACTGCGCCGATCGAGAAGACCCTTGACCGTAACATAATAGATCCCCTCTTGGCCCAGCGGGAGCGGCCTGGGCACACGGATTCCCTTCCAGACAATCTGCTTTGCACTAAACGCAAAGCGTCAGCGTAGTTTCCATGCGGCGGCGTTCTCTGGTACGTCGTCGTTGCCGTACGAACCCACGGCAATGCCGTAATCATTCACCCTATTCGCCCAACTCCAACTACCGCTTTGGTGCGGGCTGCGAAGAAGCCTTGGAGTAAAATTCGGATCCTTGGTGCTCCAAGCCGTCGCATAGTAGTTGCCATTGGCATCGGTGGTCCCGCCGACAATGTCACCAACATCGTTGATTCCTTCACCGTCGCCGAGCCCCGAGAGATAACCTCCGAGGGTGGGAAGAACGGTCACCTTGAAACGCGATCCTGACCGATCGGACGGTTTCCAATAGGCGGGAAACTCATCCGTCCAAGAATACGGAAACCCATTTCCGTTAAGGACATCTCCGACAATCTCACCATTATTATTGATGTCGGATGGCCAGACGCTGGAATATCCCTGAGTGGCGGGGAGTTTCTGGATTTCCCACTCATTGCCTCCCTCAACGGGATTCCAGAGAACGCCGACTAGTGTTCCATCGGGAGCCGTGGCCAAGCCGATGATCTGACCATTGTCATTCGGAACCATCGCCGTCCAGAACTGGAAGTTGTGAAATCCTCGGGTGTCCAGCTTATGAATTTGCCACGTCGTTTTCCACCGGCCGGAATCCCACGTCATTTTCGGGGTCCACACGACGGGCAGCGCGTCCGCAGCCGTGCTGTTAACGAGATTATTGTTGTCGAGGCCGTTGGAGCTCCAGCCGACGATCAAAGTCCCGGATTTGTTGGTGCCAAAGGCCAGGCTGTAGGTGTAACCGGGATAACCAATATCCTGGAGCGTGCCAAGATCCACCTTGCCGGTCGCAGCCGTCCAAGCAAAAGCGTGAATTGTTTCGTTATCAGCGATTGCGGCGTGCCCCACAATCATTCCCGTGTCGGCAATCGCCATGCACATCACGGAATCCGTTCTATCCCCGCCCAAGGTACCGAGGTCGAACCACTGCCCGGCATTCGGGCCGAATAGCGGAACCCCGATCGGTCGGGCATAGCCGCTGGAGATGTCACCAGTTCCCACGAGGACACCCGCCTTGTTAACGCCCCATAGCTCAGCCCAGGTTCCACCCGGGTAGTGGCCGAGATCATAGAATTGGGCTCCTTGAGCCCGAGCCCCTTGCGCGCTGCCGAGAAGCAGTAGCGCTACCGAAAACAAAATCATGATTAATCTACGCATAGAGTTTCTCCTAAACGATTAAGAATCTGTGGCACAAACTTGCCGTGAAATCCGTGGCATTTGTTCTTTCCCAAATACAAGCAGTGCACTCGCGCAACAACTGCGCCGCTTTGCTACCTTTCTCTAGCGATGCGTCTTGATCCACTCCAAGATCGGCTGCCAGACCAAGTATTCGGCGTTGTACCCGGTCAGCAAATCCACGTGACCGAAGTCCTCGCTTTGCTGGGCGTCGGGGAGAAGTTGGATATTCCGGATCGTGACATCGTGGCTCGCGGTGAACGTAGCGGTGTAATCGGAAGAGTGCGAGAACCCGCCGGCTGCTTCAATAAGAAGGATGGGAACGCTGACTTCGTTCAGATGTTCCGCGACTTTGGCATCAGGGTCGGGTTGTCCGCACTGCACCGCGCTCCCCTCAACGTCGACGAAGACCGGGTTATACGGGGGTTCGTTGTGCGCGAGCAGTTCATTCCAAAGCCGGACATTGGTGTACCGCAGTCCAGTGGGCATCCCGTTGTCGTCAAAATAACCCCCGGCAAAGTGCCAGGGCATCGCTTCGTCTTCGGGCGAGGTGGCTACCACGAGAGCGAGCTGATAGTTGGTGAGGGTCGAGTCAAAGGGCGAAATACCTTGCGGGTCGGAGATGGCGAGCTGGCCCATCTGCCACGTGGAGCGATTGTCGTAGCTGTAGGTGCCGCTCGCGATGAGCCCCCGTGCATAATCCAGATAAGCGCAACCTTCAGCCTGGATAGCGGGATCCGCGTACACAAGCGCTTCATCCATGGGGATGATGGCCCTGACGTTTTGAAGTTTCGGCGGGCGCTGCGTATCGCTGGCGGCGATGGCGTAGGTAATTTGCGCGCCGTAGCTCAAGCCCGCCAGGAAAAGCGGACCCGCAGGCTCGAACGGGTCTCCTCGCATCGCGCGGACGATGGTCAGCGCCACTTGGGCATCTGCCACGTCAGTGGTCATGCCCCAGGTCCTCATGAAGCGGAAATCGGTGGTGCTCTCGGGGACGAGGGCCCACCTGTAGTCCATGCCCCAAACGTCGATATCGTTCTTTGCCAAGAAGATGGCGATCGAGTGATCCCGCGGAATGCTTTGGTCAATCAACGGTTTGATATAGAGCGTCGCAAAATAGGTGGGCTCGCCGGAAAAGAACATCACTGCCTCGGAGGGATGTGCTGGCTGGTAGGGATGCACCTCTCTGACGACGCGGTGAATGGCGATTTTGTCGTACCGGCCCGGGCCGACACTCACGACAAATTTGTAATAGGCAATGTCGTCGAGAAGCACACGCCGTTCCGCCTGTTGAATCGTCCAAGGGTAGGCATTTTGTGCCGGGGTCCCTTGCGCGCCCCCGATGAGCAGCAGCGCTGCCGAAAACACAATCGTGAATAATCTCTGCATGGATACACCTCCATTAATCAGGCCAACGCGGTGTGACCTGAGTCCTAAGAACTCCGATCTTGGTTCTCCCTGGAGACCTGTCGCACAACTGCGGGGCGAGCGTGCGCTAGCGGGACAGGCTGGGTGAAGCCCCATGAGCGTTACATTTTCCCCATTGGCCGAAGTGCGGTTCCGGGGACATAACCTCACCCAACGCGCATCACTTCTTGTACGCCACATTGCTCAAGCCCCCTGTCAACGTCAATGCACGGGATGTAGCAGAAATGTGAAATGTTTGTACAAGGCTAACTATCTGAGGAGACGCAACTTCTTCTCAAAAGTACATTTGGAGGTTTGTCTATCAGGAAAACTCTTGGAGTGGTAGACTTCGCGTAACGAGGGGGTAAACACCCCCATAAGCGATTATGACGGCCGTCCCCGCCGGGTCCATTTCAGTGTTTTCGAAGCCGATCTCCACACGGGAGAACTGCGCAAACGGATGCGTTCAGGTCAGTCGACTACTGCGCGGAATCCGGCGTGAATACCGGCATTTCATGCAGTCCATTCTGTCTGGGACCTTGTAATATCTCTTGATAGTAAGCTGCTGCTGTGACCTGCTAAATCATTTTTTTCAGGGTCAGCCCTGCCAGCACCAGTAATCCTGTGACAAGCAGCATCAGGCTAGAGGGTTCGGGCGTAGGGACGGTTGCTGATCCGCCCGTCGCCGTGTTGTCGAGGATTGCTCCGGTTGAATCCTGCAAAATCACATTGGAGATCGTGATGTCGCTTGTTCCTGGTGCGAGACCCGTGAAGTCAAACAAAGCCAGCGTGCCATCTCCAGAGACACCCGAAATCGCAGTGAGCAGCGTGTACGCGTTGAAGGTGATATTGCCAGCCGTGTTGTCGATTGTGCCCGGGATGAAGAATGTCGATCCTCCGGCGGACAGGAAGGTTCCCTCCAATACGTTCGTGGCCTGGAGCACTGCGGGGTTGAAATTAAGGTCGAACTGGTAGTCATAGAGGTCCGTGACGCCAGAAATGTTTACATCCACAGCAAACGTGCTGCCAACGCCTACAGTCGACGAGACTGGCTGAATGCTCAAAACAATCCCATCGGCGACGGCGTGACTCGGTGCGAGTAGTAGCAAAACGGCAACTAAAAATGCCGCATGAACAATAGACGTTCTCATCTTGATTCTCCCTGTGCATCCGCATTGTTGTTCAGAAATGAAATTCACCGAGTGGAAATAAATCAAGTGCGGACGCGAAGTGCTGTTTGATTGCGTATTCTAGATGAAGGCCCCTTTCCGTCAAGCTAATTCAACGTACTAGCAGTTTCGATAGTCTTGGTTCCCCTTAGACAACGCTTCCTGTGACCCACCTCACGGGCAAGTTGTCCCGAGAGGCAACTGTCTTGCCACGATAGAGAGGTCCAACACGTTTACGATACCGTCGCCATTTACGTCAGCGCGTGCATCGAAACCCGCCTGACCTGTCTTCTTGCCAAAACTAGCCTTTACGATCGCCATGTCGGCGCAGTCTACCTTCCCATCATTGTTCAGATCACCGATGGATGTGATGGTGACTGGAACAGTTGCAGAACCCGATCCTCCGTCTTTGTCCGTAACTGTTACTGTGGCCGTGAGTTGGCCCGCGGCCTGATAGGTGTGGCTGATGGCAATGGCGCCCTGTGCGCTTACGCTGGTTATCGGAGAGGTACTTCCATCGCCAAAAGTCCAGGTCACTTTCCAAGGTGCATCCTGCAACCCCGGATCAGAGAAGCTGGCAGTGAGATTGATCGGCCGGGTATTCTTTCCCGTGACGGCCGCCCCGGCAACAACTGTTGGAGGAACATTCGCAATTGTTGCGGTTGCAGTCGCTGTAGCAGTGCGCCCTTTTTGGTCTGTCACTGTCAAGGCGACTTGATAACTGCCGTTGTCCACGAATACGTGGCTGGGTGATTGAACGGTTGAAGTTCCGCCATCGCCAAAGTTCCACGCGTAGGTCAATGCCGTAAAGCCGTAGGCATAGGAGCCATTGCTCGAAAAAACGATGGGCGAACCCTCCGTCCCTGTGTAAGTCTCGCCTGCGTTGGCGACCGGGGGTAGATCAGGGTAAACGACAGGAGGCTGCTCTTGGATCACAATGTTTATGCTCGCGGTTGCCTGGTTCCCAGCTGGATCCGTGGCGGTCAGCCTGATGGTCTGAGTGCCGACGGCACTCTCGTCAAGAATGCCAAAATTCACCTCGTCGCCTGTTCCAAGAGTTCCTCCCAGGCCGGACGCACTCCAAGTCAGGCTGGCGCCGCTCAATATCCCAGTATCAGCCTCAAAACCAATCCCCTCCAAGTTCAGGAAATCACCGACGTAAAAGACGTCTCCATTGGCCGGATAAGAGATTTTCGCCTGGGGCAACTTCTTGGGAACACTGAATGGTTGTGAGGTAGCTTGGCCCGTGTTCACACCGTCAGAGGCGTAAACCCGGATCAGGGCAGTTCCCGCTCCTGGCAACTGGTCGAAGTTTATGGGCAGTGTGAGTCCATGGTACAGCATGGTTAATGAGCTCCAAGTAGTTCCGTTATCGGGGGAATATTGCACTCGGAAGGCAAGGCTGGAACTGTCAGGATCGCTCGCGCTCCAACTGATGTTCTGAATGCCTTGGAGCGTCTCTCCCCCTAGAGGAAATGTAATCTTCACCGTAGGCGCGACCCCACCGAGTTGGAGCGTTCCCACCTGCGTCCCGGTGTCATTCATCACCGCAATGCTGGCAGCTCCCGCCTGGTGCGGCACGAGTTCAGTGAAATAAGGCGGGCCGTTGGTATCGCCCGAGGTGCCCTGTGCTGATGAGACTCGAGGTGTGAACCACCTTGTGTATAGCACGCCTCCACCGCTATCCCGGACTTCGATGCGGTAAGAACCGCTGCCTTGGTCCGTTGGTCCCCAAGTTTGGAGGGTAAAAACGGGTTCGAATGCAATGCCGGAGGCCGTGACTGTCCCAGATACCTCATCAAAGGTACCCGAACTCAAAGGAATCAATGTCGTGGTACCACCTATGAGGCCTTGGTACATTGCCGTGTAGCTCCAGGGCGTCACCCAGCGAGGCACGCAGTAAGCCATCATCTCAAAGCTCTGATTGGGCTCGCCAGCAGCGGTACCACGGACGCGGTTGCGAGTAAAATCAAGCCCTGCTTCCAGCTTAGGATTTGCAGGATCACCTGAGAAGAGATAGTTACCAAGATCCCAAGTCTTTTGGGGCGGAGGAGTTATGTAGGTATTTACGTACGGCCAAAAGAAGTCGTTCTTATGCAAAGGGTCTGACGGGTCGTAAGGCTCCGCACGGGTGTGGCATCCTGGCGCAGCAGAATCCGCCTCCGGTATGATCGAGCCTGTGTGTTCTAAACCGAACACATGGCCAGTTTCATGCGCCATTACTTCGGCATTCGTTTCAACGTTTTGTCCGGGCAGGGGTATCTGCCCATCAGGTATTGGGAAATCAATCGCGCTCGACATGCTAGAGGCTGAATTGCCACCGATGGTTGCTATTCCCAAATTACCGCCTCCGGCGGCGGGACTCACGACTCCATAGACGATATGGCACTCTCCTGGGACACTATGGAATGCAGGCTCTCCCTTCGCTTTTTCCTCAATCGCGATTTTCAGCCTCTCCCACCAATCGTCAGGTTCTTCCCCAGCGATTGGCTCAATTTTGAGCGGAGTGCCCGTGGATCCAAACTTCAATGTGCCGGTTGCCGCGACTTGCTTTAACATCGCGGACATACGCTTGATCTCTGTAACATCTCCGCAACTCCCACTGGGATCGCAGATGGAAACCGGATGCAGCACGATTGCATCGGTCTTGTTCACAGTGATAGTCGGAAAGTCACAAACAAACACAGCTCTTGTCTCAAACTCCAGGTCGAACCCCTGCGCAGACCCTGGTTCAGTGTCGTACCAGCTAGGATACAAGGGATAAGATTTACATGTAATGTTATTGCCCACGAGATAACCTTCTCCGGATGAAGCCGTTACACCCGGCACTCCGGCTACCGTTCCGTACAAATCTGTCTCATAGGACGCCGTATTGGTTAGGTCTTCGAGACCAACCCAAAGCTTGTAGTATCCAGCCTTCATGTCAGAGCTATCCCAATAAAAGTCTGCGGAATGACAGGGAGCCGCACTGCTCTCAAGATTCAATCGCTGTATCCTCGGAGTACATCCGGGCATCAATCCAACCAACTGCTCGTCTTGAAGGGCTTCAGTAAGCGTCCGGTTGTGGCCGTCTGTGAGAATTGTGGGTAGTCAGAGGATGATGGCTCATGTGGGCACATCGGGAAGTGTCCACTTGAGGAAACGTGGACACTTCGGAACGGATAGTCGTTAAGAGAGAGCCGCGTAGACGGCGGTCGGTAGCGGAGAAGCGGCGGATCGTCGAGGAGACGTTAGCGCCAGATGCGTCGGTGGCCAAGGTGGCGCGGGCGCACGGAGTGAATGCCAACCAAGTGTTTGCATGGCGGCGTCAGTATCGCCAGGGGTTGTTGGGCGAGACGCAAGAAACGGCGAACTTGTTGCCGGTGCATGTGACCGGAACGCGAGCAAGCAAAGCGCATCGCTCGGACCGTCGGCACGCTGCCCAGGGAAGCGAGGAAGCAGCGGGCGCGATTTACGTGGAACTTCCCAAGGGACAACTGCGCATCACGGGGCGTGTGGATGCAGAAGCGCTGCGTGTGGTGCTGGAGCAGTTGCTGGGATGATCGGGCTGGCGGCGGGGACGCGCATCTGGATCGTGGCGGGGGTGACGGACATGCGGCGCGGGTTTGTGGGACTGAGCGGGATGGTGCAGACGGCGCTGGCGGAAAATCCGTTTTCCGGGCAGGTATTTGTGTTTCGCGGGAAGCGCGGGGATCTGGTCAAGCTGCTGTGGTGGGACGGTGATGGGCTGTGCTTGTTCGCGAAAAGGCTGGAGCGCGGAAAATTCACCTGGCCGCAAGCGGCGAACGGTACGGTTTCGCTGACGCCAGCGCAGTTGTCCATGCTGCTGGAAGGGATTGATTGGCGGCGGCCAGTGCGCAGTTACACGCCACAGATGGCGGTGTGAAGGGCAGTGGTTATCTGTTGCGCATTTTTCTTTGTTGTTTTTTCTTTCTCTACGTTTTTTGCTTGCGCATAAAAAAGTTTCTGGCATACTGCGCGCACGATGACACTGCGCGCGACACTTCCTGATCTCGACACACTCGATCACGAAGCATTGAAGGCGCTAATCTTCATCCAGCACGGACAGCTTCTCTCCCAAACGGAAGAACTCCTCTCCAAGAACGCGCAACTGCAATCGCGCGACAACGAGATCGAGCACTTGAAGCTGCTCATCGCCAAGCTGCGGCGCATGCAGTTCGGGCGCAAATCGGAGAAGCTGGACCGCCAGATCGAACAGCTGGAGTTGCGGCTCGACGAGTTGGAAACAGCGCGAGCAGAGAAAACCGCGCCTCTGCAACTGCCTGTTGCTGTCGCGTCCGTTACGAATGCAGCAAAACCCACACGGCGGCCGCTGCCGGAGCACCTGCCGCGCGAAGTGAAAAAGTATCCGCCGAAGCAGAAAGCCTGCCCGGACTGTGGTGGTGAGTTGAAATCGCTCGGCGAAGACATCTCGGAAATCCTGGAGTATGTGCCGGCGCATTTCAAAGTGATCCAGCAGGTGCGTCCGAAGCTGGCCTGCGCATGCTGCGAACGCATTGTGCAGGCAGAAGCGCCGAGCCGTCCCATCGAGCGCGGCATTGCTGGGCCCGGACTGCTGGCGCATGTGCTGGTCTCGAAATACTCTGATCACTTGCCGCTGTATCGCCAGTCGGAAATTTACGCGCGCGAAGGCGTGGAGCTGGAACGCTCGACACTCGCGGACTGGGTGGGCGGCACGAGCGCGTTGCTGGCACCGCTGGTGGAAGCGCTGCGACGCCACGTGATGAGCGCAACGAAGCTGCACGCCGACGACACGCCGGTTCCGGTGCTGGCGCCGGGCAACGGCAAAACCAAAACCGGGCGGCTGTGGACCTACGCTCGCGACGACCGTCCTGCGGGAGACGCAACGCCCGCGGCGGTGTGGTTCGCCTACACGCCGGATCGCAAAGGCGAGCACCCGCAAGCACACTTGAGCAACTTCACCGGAACGCTGCAGGCAGATGGCTACGCGGGCTACGATCAGATTTACGAAGCGGGGCGCATTCAGGAAGCCGCTTGCTGGGCGCACGTGCGCAGAAAATTCTACGATCTGGTGGCGGCGCACAAATCGCCAGTGGCAGCGGAAGCGCTGGAGCGCATCGGCGCGTTGTACGCCATCGAAAAAGAAATTCGCGGGCGCTCGCCAGAACAGCGACGCGAGGTTCGCAACCAACAGGCGCGCCCGCTGTTGGAATCGTTGAAGCAGTGGCTGGAAGAGACCTTATGTAAACTATCCAGAAAATCGGACACCGCGCTGGCAGTCCGTTACGCGCTGGGACGCTGGGAAGCGCTCTTGCGCTACGTGGACGACGGCCGCATCGAGATCGACAACAATGCCGCGGAACGAGCATTGCGCGTGGTCGCCCTGGGCCGCAAAAACTACTTGTTCGCAGGCTCCGATGCCGGTGGCGAACGCGCCGCAGCGATCTACAGCCTGATCGGCACCGCCAAACTCAACGGCATCGATCCCGAAGCGTACCTGCGCGACGTGCTCTCGCGTATCGCCGACCACCCCATCAACCGCATCGAAGAACTCCTGCCTTGGTACCTCGCCCCCGCCACAGAAACTGCTTCGTTAACGTAATCCGCCCGTCAAGACGGTCAACTTCGGACGCTTACGGGCTTCAGCTGGGCCTGTGTTCGGAGGCACAAGCCACATCCTTACCTTGGCCACGGTCGGGGTTTGCACTTCCTTCAAATAGACCCGCAAAAACACCGGTTTATTCTCGACGAGAGGAACGGGCATGTCGCCGATAGGGGTTGGAGGCGGCTGCCAGGCAAGCCACGCGGCGAGATCGACCGGACTCTTATTTACTTGAATCGCTTGAGTAACTTCTAGACTGTCGACTTGAGCTTCGGTCACCACAATCTCGAGGGGAACAGAAAACGATTCGCTGGGACAGCTACAACCGTAGGTTCCACCAAACATGTCCTGACACACCGTCGTAGCCGAACTCTGACTGTACGTACCTGTCAACTCGTACACCCCAGGGACACTTGGTTGGCCCACCAGTGTTCTCACATCGTACACCCTAGGGAGATCGTATCCTCCGTCATACTTCAGAAGATCCATGCCTGGTGGGACTTGACCACTGAGATTGAGATACACATATACATCAGGATTGTTCTGGCAGTCAGCATCCCCTATATATCCGTCCACGATGCCCGAAAAGGCAAGACTTACAGTGACTGCACTCCCCACCGGGATCCTCACACTGTGAGGTTTTTGTCAATTCCGGTTGAAAATTCCCCGTTGTACCGGTCGAAAATTCCCCACCCCTAAGCTTCATGAATGGACCTCCTTGGCCTCGGACGGAGTGGAGCCCAGCGCCGTCTTTTGGCGCGTTTTGGGCGTAACGGAGTCCGAGGCCAAGGAATGGGCCGCGGCCTCTGCCCCGTCCTGTCCTCGCGGGGGCACCAGGCCGGCCTTGCGACGGTCTTTCAGCCTGTAGCTCTCGCCGCGAATGTTGATGGTCGTCGAGTGATGCAGCAACCGATCCAGGATTGCCGTCGCGATGATCGAATCACCGAAGATCGATCCCCAGTCCCCGTAGCTCTTGTTCGAGGTCAGGATGATGCTCCCGCGTTCGTACCGCGCGCTCACCAACTGGAAGAAAATCGTGGCTCCCAGATCATCCAGCGGCAAGTAGCCCACTTCGTCGATCACCAATACTTTCGGCGCCAGGTACACGCGCATCCGGCGATCCAGCCGTCCTTCGCGATACGCTCGCCCCAAGTCCGCCGCCAGATCGTGCGCAGTGATGAAATACGCGCCCAGCCCTGAGCGGATCGCTTCTTCCGCCAACGCCACGCTCAAATGCGTTTTCCCGACGCCCGGTGGCCCCAGAAAAATCACATTGCTGGCTTCGTGGATAAACCGCAGCGAACGCAGCTCCCGAATCTGCCGTTCATCCAGCGATGGCTGAAAACCGAAATCGAACTGCTCGAAGGTCTTCACGAAGGGCAAGTGCGCCAACTGCAGCCGCGCCCGCAGATAACGAGTCCGGCGCGCTTCCGCTTCGCAGTTCAGCAACTCCTCGAGAAAATCCGCGTAGCTCGGCTCTTTCTTCGACGCTTGTTCCAGCAAGTTCTCCAGCCTGGCTTCTACCGCTTTCAGTCCCAGCGTCTCCAACGCCGTCTGCAATCGCTCGATCGGAGTGTTCATCGCCCACCTCCGTTGGCCACGCGCTCATAGGCTGCCAAGGAGCGCTTCTCTACCTGTGGCGCGCTCTGTCGCAGGTGAATCAGAATCTTGCTCTCCGGCCTTCGCGCTCCGAGCGGGATCCCCTGATGATGCGGGGGAAATGTCAACACGCTGTGTTTCCGCTGCGCTTTGCCGTGCAGCGCAATGCGCTCATGCCCCGTGCGGATCTCCACTTCTCCCGCGATCTCCTGCACCCATACTTCCTGGCCCGCATACTGCCAGGGCACCGAATACCGGCTGCCTTGCCAGTCCACGTACGCATCCCGCGCCACTTTGCGCAACTCGCCATCCACGTACGGATACGGCGGTCGCCCTGCCACCGGCTGCAAGCTGAACTGTTCGACATCCCAGCGCACCATCACCTGCTCATGCGTCGTTCCGTGCACGCGCTGGTTCGCTACACCCCAAATCCACTCGCGCATCTGCGCATTCAGATCGCTCAAGCTGTCCGGTTCGCGCCCTTGTAAGCCACACAGAAAATTCCGCCGCACGTACTTCACACCCGCTTCCACTTTCCCTTTCGTCTGTGCGCGATACGGCCGGCACAGGCGCGGCGTGAATCCCCAGTAGCGCGCGAAGTCCAAAAACACCGGATGCCAGACGATCTCGCCTCGTTCGTCCGTCCCCAGCCATACCGTCTTCATGCGGTCGTAGAGAATTTCCTCCGGCACTCCGCCGATCTGCTGGAACGCCGCTTCGTGCAGCCGCAGCAGCGTGCCCAGCTTTTGGTCCAACGCTGCTTCCGCCACCATCCTGCGACTGTAACCCAACGTGAAGGTGAAGCCGTGCAGCTTCTGCTCCTGCCCGGCTATCTCCAGCGTGCCCAGATGCCCCCAGTCCACTTGCGCCTGCTTGCCTGGCGGCGTCTCAAAACGTCGCACCGCGACAACCCGCGCCGTGCTGCGTTGCGGCCGCAACCAGTCCGTCAGAATCGTGTAGCTACCGATGTAGTTCCGCTCACGCAGTTCGCGCAGCAGCACCCGTGCGTTCCACACCCCGGCGCGCAGCCGCTCCTCCAAATACGGCTTAAACGCATCGAGCTTGCTCGGCTGCGCTAGGCGCGGGCCGTACTCCGGCACCACCTCCACCGCCTGCATATATTTGCGAATCGTCTTGCGGTCCCAGCCGGTAAGTTCGCTGATCGCCTGAATGCTCATCCCTTGCCGTTGCAGTTCTTTCAGTTCTTGCACGTCTTTCCCCCTTAACAAGTTTCGGAACCTCCTCCGTGTGGAGTGGGCTCCGGTTTACCACATTAAGGGGTGGGGAAAATTCAACCGGAACTATGGGGATTTTTGCACCGGCGCTGACAGTTTTGTCGTAACGTCAACGCTGATGCTGTTTTGTGCCCGAAGTTGAATGCTGTGGAAAGGGGATAGGAACGCCGCGAGAACTAACACGAGAAGAAACCTGCTGGTTTGCATCCTGACCATTTCTCACCTCCGCCATCTCATCGAATGCTGCGAGGCAACCCTGAACGTTGAAGGTTTCAGTAAACATGGAGAAGCTGTTCTGGGGTGGGCACTCTTAACGGAAACAGCGACCGTTAGCACAGTTCCCATCAGTTGGTCTTCTAGTCCGAGGCTCATCAAAACCTCCGGGCGTCCTTGGCGAAACGAAAGGCGTTCACCAAACAGACCCGCATCTCATGTCGCTGGCCTGGCGCCAATTTGCCTCTTCGCCACTTCAAAATCAGAACGCGTGTGCCGGTTCAGCAAGGCAGCCAGGTGTGGAAGATCTCCATTCCTCACCGCCATGAATTTCAGGCCCACGCCACGACCGGACTGTATGTGCTGCACTAGGGCCTCGGCCCTGATCTGTCCTTCCTGCACCAGAAAATCAAGCTTGGTCTTTGTACCCACGATCACTGGCTCTCGCGTTTCAATAAACAGACCACCCCGGCTCAGATTCCGAACTCGCGCCGTATCCTCACGTCTCCCACAGCTCCAGTAGACCCAAACACCTTCGGGTGTCTCGACTCGAGAGTTGTGCCTTCTTGAATTGGGAACTGTTTGTAGCAACATTTCGCGCAACCCTCGGCGGGGCAAGCGTGCGCTGCCGTGACCGGTTGGGTGAGGCCTCTTGAGCGATACGTCCTTTTCACCGGCCGCAGTGTGGTTCCGAAGACACGACCTCACCCAACGCGCATCACCTTCTGTACGCCACACTGCTCAGGGTTCGTGCGGACGTCAATGCACAGGGAATAGCACCAAGGTGAAATGTTTGTACAAGGCTAACTACCTGAGCAGTGGCAACTTCTCCTCTCAAGTACCTTCGGAGGTTTGTGTTTCGGAAGAGCCCGTGGAGTGGTAGACTCCGGCTAACGAGGGGGGTACACGCCCCCATGAGCGATAATGACGGCCGTCCCTGCCGGGTACATTTCAGTGTCTTTGAAGTTGACCTTCGCGCTGGAGAACTGCGCAAGC
Organism: Candidatus Acidiferrales bacterium; assembly: GCA_963702915.1. Classification (GTDB taxonomy): domain Bacteria; phylum Acidobacteriota; class Terriglobia; order Acidiferrales; family UBA7541; genus Acidiferrum. Next base: position 362,132 of record OY969770.1, on the reverse strand, counting down.
AGGGACTGAAGGTTAGGCTGCACGGTCAGCCCTTCCAGGTCCTGGCCATGCTGTTGGAACGCCCAGGCGAACTGGTGTCCCGCGAAGAGATCCGGGAGAAGCTCTGGCCGCAAGATACCTTCATCGATTTCGAGCACAGCGTAAACAGTTCCATCAAAAGACTGCGTGAGGCGCTGGGGGACGACGCGGCGACGCCCCGCTTCATCGAAACCTTGCCCCGCCACGGCTATCGCTTCATCGCGCCTGTGCAGACGCACTATCTAACCCTGGCCTCTGGCTTAGGACAGATGCAGCAGTTCGCCTCAAAGTACAAATGGATAGTCGTCGTCGCCACCCTTGTGATTGCATCAGTGGCTGTCTATGTCCTTTGGAACTATGGACTAAACCGACAAGGCCAACCCCGGCGCCCCATGCTCGCTGTTCTGCCGTTGGAAAATCTGACGGGGAACGAGGAGCTGGACTACGTCAGCGACGGCATAACGGAGGAGATCATCACCGAACTCGGTCGCATCAACCCCGATCGCTTGGGAGTCATAGCTCGCACGTCGACGAGTCGATACAAGAAGACTACGAAGACCGTCGCCGAGATGGGCCGCGAACTCGGGGTTGACTACGTCATTGAAGGAAGTCTGCGCCAGGCGTCACCAAGGATAAGGGTAACGGTGCAGCTCATTCGGGTAAGCGACCAGACTCATCTTTGGGCGAAAGCCTACGATATCATTCCGCCGGAAGCTGCTTCCATCCACAAGGATGTCGCGAGCCAGATAACTGGCTCGCTAGGTATAGAACTGTCCCCGGGTCGGGCCCGGCTTGAAAATGCACGGCCGGTTAATCCGGAAGCGCGAGAGGCCTACCTGCGAGGACGCTACTGGCTCACTCGCGGCACCGGGGCTGCGGCAACCAATGCCCGCCAATACTTGGAAAGGGCCATTGAACTCGATCCAAATTATGCGCAGGCGTATGCTTCCCTTGCTTATGCTTACATCTTCTTGGGCAATTACGGTGTTTTGCCACAAACGGAGGCCAAGCCCAAGGCAAGAGAGCTCGCCGAGAAATCGCTCGCTCTCGATGATTCGCTGTTGGATGGTCGGTTGGCATTGGCTGGCGTCATGGCGGAATACGAGTGGAATTTCGCCGGGGCTGCGAAGCTATACCAGACGGCAGTAACACAGGACCCAAACTCAGCCGCTGCACACCAGTGGTATTCCGCTTTGCTTTCTGAAATCGGTCGGTCAGAGCAAGCGATCGGCGAGATCAAGAAGGCGTACGAACTCGATCCAGTCTCGCTCCGTGTCGGCGTGGATTTTGGCCGAGCCTATTACTGGGCGCGCTACTACGATGAGGCAATCGAGCAGTACCACAAGGTGCTGGAACTAGATCCGAATTACTCAGGCGCACACAGCATGCTGGGATTGGCGCTACTTGAGAAGCGAGAGTACGAGCGGGCCGTTAGCGAGTTGCAGAAAGGCGTGGCTCTCCTGCCCGGCAACAAGGAGGGCTACAGCATCTGGCTCGGTTATGCTTACGCGGTCGCTGGCAAGAGAAACGAAGCGCAGAGTATGCTGGCAACCCAAGTCGCGCACCACGCTCAGACGCAGGCCGGGGCGCAAGGGATAGCACTGACATATGTCGGACTTGGAGATAAGGATCAAGCGTTCAAGTGGCTTGAGACTGCCTACCGCGAGCGCGACACCGTGGCCACGCTCAAGGCATATCCCTACTGGGATTCGATTCGCTCCGATCCCCGCTTCCAGTATATTCTGCGCCGCATGAACTTCCCACCGTAGGTTGGGCTAAGTCGCCAAAACGGACTAGAGCGTGGGCACTTGAACTATCCGCTGTGTCTAACATGAGCGCAAATCTACGGTTTCCCGCCCTTCAAAACTGCCGCTGCTAAGTATTGTGATATAGAGGTGCAAGTTGGTGCCTTTCGCGTGGGCTTTTTAGCTCACCCCTTCGTGAGCCGTGTGGCACGTCCCTGTGGCAAGCGAGCTGGCGGTTATCCGGTCACGCGCAGATATCGGGCGCACACGCCCATCTGGTACAGATACGGCGATCGAGGAGATCACAGAACGAGCAGAACTCCGAAAGACCATATTTCCCCCAACTGGCCTCGTGCTTCATGGCAAAGAAGGAAGGGATTGCGCCAGAGTTCATGGTGCGCCACGGGCGAATTATTCATGCTCGGACCCATGGCAATGTAGTTGCTGTGTTTGTCTATAGTAATACTTCTAATTCCAATCATATCAATATGAAAGCTGGCTCCCCCGAGATGGCATGCTGTATCTAGCGTAGAATCAGCAGGTTACGAACAGGACAAATATTCCTATACTAATAAGATAAGAGAGGCAGAAAGGCCTTTACTGTCGCGGTCCAAGGGTGGCTGACAACCCGCGAACAGGACGCCGGTTATGAGATCGGTTATACGGGCGCCCCAGTCAGAGCGATTAGCCGACACAGCCACAAGAAGTTCCCTCTGAACCAAATCCTGGCTCCGCCGACCTGCGCCCAGGTGCCGACAAGAGAGGAACTGTAGCGGTGCCGTCCATTGCGGACGGGCTTGATTCCTTCCTGGCCGGACGCGCCACACCTGGCAGTAGCGAAAGCAGCCACGTAGACCACCCGCTATCCGCGATTTAGGTACAAGCAGTCAGCAACCAGTCCCACACCAGCACCGGGGCAGATAGTCGGCCTAATGGTGGTGGTCTATCGGATGGTCGAATCGAGCGACGTACAGAGGTTAGCGTAATGGCAAAGAAGACTAAGAAAGCGAGGAAGCCCCGGATTGTGCTGTGGAGACTCCGGCATGATCTTCGGACGAACGTCATAGCAACGCACTGCTCTCCGCATGTCGATAGTTTCTGCTGGCTCTATCAGGGCGGGGTTCCTCTCGCCAGCGGATACCTCGCGTTGAACTGGCCGGGGAAGAACGGATTTGAACACGCACATGTTGCTGCATACAAACTCTTCAAGGGCAAGATTCCGCGGGGGAAACGAGTCGTCCACAAATGCGAGACGCAGCACTGCGTTCGCTATGACCATCTCAAATTGACGACTCGGGAGAAGTAGAAATGGCTGGACACAAGCTAACACCACAGAATTGGGAGAGAAAGATATGAACACTTCGTCGCAGCAAACAATAACAATTCAAGAATTCTGTAAGCTCTACCGCCTTAAACTGGCAAAAGACAGGTGCGGAGAGGAAATCATCCCCGGCAAGCTGGGACAACTATTCGATCACGGTCATGGGCAATTCGGAATGGTTCTGGAGGATAGTTCCTCTGGCCCCTCGCGGGCCCGTTTGCTATTGAGCCGCAAAAAAGCCGCACTCAGGGCAGGGTTTTTACCGAAGCAAAACGGCGAATGCGAATCCGTGCTGCTGTTCGACCCACAGGATCGGAAACAATCCAAGTTGGCAGCCAAACTGGTCATGGCCAGGAAGAAACGAAATGTCCGGGCGAATCCAGCATCGCTCGCTAATCTCGTTCGACCCCCGACTCAGATGCCTCCCCAGCCCCCAGGAACCGATAAACTGGCGGTGGTGGACCCAGGGGGTCTAGCCACGACTCAGCCCCGGGAAATTCCCGATGAGGGCAATGGACTCGAGGGCTTCCCGAGGTCGGTTGCAGCCTAACAACCGCGAGAAAGGTCGATCCCGTCTGGGCAAGAGTTTCACTCTATCCCCGCCCCGGCAAGGTTCGGACAAGGACCGAGTTGGGTTCGAAACCGTGAACCTTCCGGAGCAGGAAAATGGGTCACCTGGAACTTGATTGCCGTGACCCCGGACGGCTGATTTCTATACAAGTAGATGGCTCCCGTGCGCCCTGGCGTGAAGGCCGTCCTGAAAGCCCAAGGAGCGGCATTGTTTGACCAGCTGCCGATCGACTCGCGTGGGGTTCCAGCGGAAGTTGTGGGCCCCCATCAGAGGCGTCCTTACCGGCTTTCAGGATTGCGGCTTTATTCATCTTAAGAGCCTGACCAAATCGACGTATTTTCTACCGCAAAAATCAGAGTTTGAAAGCCACGATCAAATCATCCCTTCATCGTCTTGAAGAGTTCCCCGATCAAGGAAGCATGGAGCAAGCTTTAATTGCCATTGCTGGCGCGCAGAATGATGTTGTTATCGGCATCGGCGAAGTAGAGATTTCCAGCCCCGTCCGTGAGCAGTCCGGTAGGGAACGAGAGCGAGACGTTAAGACTCGCGCCAGGATTCAAGTCGCTCTGTGTTCCTCCGCCTACCACAGTGGCAATGTCGCCTGGCTGGAGCAGCACCCCCAGCAGAGTGGCCGGGGTGGATTGCATGTTAACAATCCGGATCACATGATTTCCTAGGTCGGCGATGTAGACGTTCCCGGAGGCATCGAGTGCCACACTGACTGGCTCGTTGAGCTCTGCGCTTGAGGCGGCATTGCCATCGCCCTGGTAGCCGGAAGTACCGTTGCCTGCAATCGTCGTGATGATACCGTTTGAACTGTTTACTTGGCGCACACGGTTATTAAGCAAATCGGAAATGTACAAGTTTCCTCCAACATCGACGACGACTCGTGTGGGCTCGTTGAGCTCTGCGGTCGTGGCAAGGCCGTTATCGCCGCCATAGCCGCCTATTCCGTTCCCCGCAACCGTACTGATGACACCCTTGGATGTCACCTCACGAATGCGGTTGTTGGCGGTATCAGCGATGTAAAGGTTGCCTGCTCCGTCGAGGGCGATGGAGTCAGGGAAATTCAACATAGCTTGCACGGCGTCGGAACCGTCGCCGGAGAAGCCAGCTACCCCGGTCCCAGCGACGGTGGTGATGATTCCCGCGGTTGTAACCTTACGGATGACGTTGTTGCCAGCATCGGCGATATAGAGATTGTAATCAGCATCGAAAGCAAGCTGGGTAGGGCGGTTAAGTGTTGCAGAAGTAGCCGGACCATTATCGCCCGTGCACCCGGCAGTTCCGGTGCCCACAAAGCTGGTGACCTCGTTCGTGGCAGCGGTCAACTTGCGAATCACATTGTTGCCATCGTCGTCAAAATAGACGTTTCCCTTGGCGTCGAGCGCTATTCCAGTCGGCGAGTTGAGGGCAATGCTGAGCGGTGGACCGTTTGTAAAGCCTTGATTGCCGTTCCCGGCTACCGGTGCGATGGCCGAGCCTGAAGACTGGCTGGTTGAGTTGACAAGGTCGCAATAGGTCGCGACGTAATCCAGAGGATTATCGGAAGGCGCAATACTTAGCTCGACTAGTTCCTCCACTGTAGCCGCTTTTGGTGAAAAAAGCTGGGTGACCTCGTTAAGTATGAATTCCGCGCAGTCCGGCGCAAGCGTTGTTGCCGTTAGATCCATAGTTGCAGCGCAGATAGCGTCGGCACCGCCCAACGTAGCCACCGAACCGACCCCCGTCACCGAGACTGCACACGACACAACTGTTACAGCCGTCCCAATGCATTCGCCAAGGTTGAGGACTGTGTCCGCAACGGTTGCGACACTGCAAGCAGCTTGAAACGGATTTGAAGGCTGCAGCGTTATGTTCTGCTCCTGGAAGAGCTCGGCACATTGGGTGGTCTCCGTGGTAGAGAGAGCAGCATAGGTATAGCAATAATTGGGAGCGGCAAAGGGCGTAGTGCTTCCCGGGGCAGACGTGCTAAGGCCGATTGCAACTGGAACAATCGCTGACGAACCAGTGCTTGCTGGGATTGCTTTAACGTCTAGCTTGGCTCGAATGGCCGCGGCCGCATTGCCGGTTCGAATAGCCGCGGTCGAGATGCCCGTAAACAAAAAGCTGGCGCTGACCGATTGGCCGCCGATAGTCGCGACCAGACCTACCGCCTCGGTAGCAGTGATTCCGGCAGGCGGCGTAACCGTCGCTGAGAACGACCCGTTTGTATCGGTCAATCCCTGGTTGACACTGAGTGTGCCTTGACTTGCCGCCATGGTGAGAGGCAGCCCTACGATTGGGTTGCCAGATGCATCTCGAGCCACGACAAATACCTGCCACGGACCAGTAGGATCAGTGACGGTGGCAGGTGTCGCAAGCAATGCCAATGAGGCCACTGACACAAGCTGGAGCGCGACTGCTGCGGTGGTACCTCCTCCAGGAGGTGCACTGACAACAGCAACGGAAACCGAACTTCCAGAAGTAAGGGTTGATGCGGGAATGGCCGTAGTCAATTCGGAAGAAGAAACAAACGTCGTTGTCGTGGGACCACCGTTGAGCAGGATTTGTGATGTCGCTACAAAATTGCTGCCGCCAACTGTAATGGTAGTAGCTGGCGACCCGGTTGCGAGGATGGCCGGTGAAAGAGAGGCAATCTGGGGCGTTGGGTTGTTGACTGTAAAATTGCTGGAATTCGAAGTTCCTCCCCCTGGCGCAGGGTTCGTCACGATGACCGGGTAGTTTCCTCCTACGGCCTGATCACTGGCGGTGAGTTGGACGGTCAACTGGTTTGCACTGACGTAGGCCGCGGTGTGAGCAACATTGTTGAAGGTGACTGTCGAGCTTGAGAGGAAGTTCGCGCCGTTGAGCGTGAGTGCCTGTGCCGCGGCTCCTGCCGTCACTGAGGAAGGTAAAAGCGTGGTGATACTGGGAACGGGATTGGGCGAAGGGCCAGAAGAGCTGCTCGGCCCCCCACCACCACATCCGAACGAGCTCAGAATGAGCGAAAAAAGAAACGCGCCCCTCACTTTCCGCAAAATCAGTTGTCGCTGCATCACATTGTCTCCGCTCTCCTCGCCTGCAAGCGCTTTTTGTTCTCCGCGTGGATCTCGTTCTCCCGTCAACTCTTCTTTCATGGCGCACTCTACTTTCTGCGCATCCAAGTGCCAGTTTGGTGAGCCGAAAAGCTCAAAACCCATAGCTTACAAATGCCCTCAACTCACTCCTATGCCCGCTGAAGTCAGACAATACCGCCAGCGGCCTACTCTGACCGGGCCCACTACTTTCCGGCGCCGAGCATGGCCTTTATGACAGCCATGCTGACGCCGCTTTTCTTCAGCAAGATGAGAGCGTCTGCTGAGGTGTCAAACTGGCATTTGGAGCTGCTGATCTTCGCAGCCGGGGTGCCGGACCTAATCCTCCACGATTTGCGCCGTTCGGGTATCCGCAACCTGATAAATGCCGGAGTGCCGGAAACAGTGGCCATGAAGATTTCCGGGCACAAAACAGCTTCAGTTTTCCGCCGCTATGCCATTGTGAGCACACAGGACCTACGAAACGCTATGCTTGCGGTCGAAAAGAACAATGGAAGAATGATGGAAGTTGGGGTCAAAAGCAGAAAAGGAAGGAAGGCCGAAAAGTAAGAATCGCCGCATAAAAACTGATGATTTAGTGGAGCCGAGGGAGAGAGTTGAACTCTCGACCTGCCGATTACGAATCGGCTGCTCTACCACTGAGCTACCTCGGCCTGTCTTTTACCTTAGCATTCGCTGAAAATGTGTGTCAATTCACGACGCGCGGAGTTGCCAGAATGTGCCTCAACGCGAAAACGGGTACATCGCCCAGGCAATGCCGATGCCTACCGCCAGAAATAGGAAGAACGACCATAGGATGTATTTGATGCGGTCTTTTGGACGACGCCGTCCCAGGAAACCGAAGGCGACGGAAATAATCGCGGCGAACAGGAGCAAAGCCTGGAAATGCGTCAAGGTAAACTCGCTCCCGGCCATCACGCTTTGCGTCCTCGCGCCGCTTCGTAGGCGTGTAAAGCAGCCAGTAAGTTCAGCACACCGGCCGTAGCCAGAAACCTGGTGCCGTAATCCCCATCGGCATGGGAAACATCGGCTCCGTCAGGCTCCAAGGCTCGCGCGGCCAGATAAAAACATCCGGTACCAAGATCAGCGACGTAGCCCAGCGTATCAAACGCGTCGGTGGCGTTGGCACTGAACACATTCCCGCGCATCATGGCCCCAGTGACAACCAGCAGGCCGACAGTAAGAAAAACGATAACGGCCCGGCCCCACATTTGCTGCAGCGCATGGCCCAACCCCGGCAAAAGCCATCCGGCAATGCCGATCGCCAATGCCCGGCTCTCTCTCGACGAGCCCGTGTCAGAAGGCTGCGCGGCCGCGTCTTCGTGTGTCGGTGATATAACTTCGTCAGCCATGTGCCTGCCTTTTGCCGGCCCTATGCGAGGAGGGCCAGAATCTCCGTTTGCATCGCTCCCGTAACGCGCGCCTCGTCTTCGCCCACGTACACATCCACTTCGCTGCGAATCCCAAACTCCGGGAGGTAGATGCCTGGCTCAATGGAGTTGCAGGTGCGCGGAATCAAATGGCGCTCGTCGCGCGTTTCCAGTCCGTCCATATTCACGCCGTTGCCGTGCACCGATTGCCCGATGTTGTGGCCCGTGCGGTGAAAAAAGTATTTGCCATAACCGGCTTTCTCTATCACTTTGCGCGCCGCCTCATCCACTTGCCAGCCTTCCAGTTGCTTCTCGGCTTTCACGCTGGAACGAATCAATTCCACGGCACGGTCTCGCGCCTCGCGAACCACATCAAAGATTTTCACATACATTGCCGGAACCTTCGTCCCAAGATAACCGACCCAGGTCACGTCGTAGTAGACACTTCCCGGCGCCTTTAGTTTGCCCCAAACATCGAGCAGCAAAAGATCGCCTTCGCGGATTGGTGCGGCCTTCTCTCGCGTCGCCGCATAGTGAGGATCACTGGCATTGGCATTGACCGCGACATCGGGGCCTTCATCAGCGATGATGCCCGCTTCCGCAAATTTCCGGAGTATCCATTCCTTCAAGTCATATTCTGTCAGGGATTTCGCCTCGCGCACCGAGTGCGCCGCGTGCAGAAAGGCTTCACGGATGATGCGATCAATCGCGATGCCCGCGGCCAAGTGGGAATCCAGTTGCACCAGGCTCCAACACGCCTCGTATTTCTGCACCAGATCGGCCGAGGTGACAACTTTGACGCCGGCCCCGCGCACCATCTCGATCGTGCCGGCATCCACCATGGATACGTATGGAATCGCGTCCTTCGGCGAATACTGCATGGCGATGGTCTTTGCGCGGCTCAACAATCTCTTCAAATTGGATTGCAGTTCCTTCAGACTCGCGTAATAAAGCGTGTCGCCCGGCAGCATGGCCAGGGATTCGGATTCAATCTTGTGGACCAGTTTTCGCGGCGATCCTTTCGCAGGAATGAAATAGAACCAGCGCCGCGTGCGCATGGCTTCGGGAAGCCCCAGGACGCGGAGAGCGATAGGATCGCGTCCGCGGAAATCGTAAAAGAGCCAGCCATGAAGCTTGGCGGCGCGCAAGTCACTTTGAATTTCGGCAATCTGTAAGCTCATCGAATTCTCCGCCCCGAGGTTCATGCATCCCCGGGCAATCCCTCGAACAGCCCCTAGCGATTCCTGCCCATCGCCAAGCAGGTCAGGCTTCCAGGTTGACAAGATTCAGAACCTGCTGGCGCGTGACCCCATGAATCTCGACGCGTTTAGTCCGGCCACGTTCGCCGCTTTGGATTCTAACAGCCGACTTTGGCCTTTTCAAAAGGTCCGCCAGAAAAGCAACCAGCGCTTCGTTGGCGCGGTTTTCCAGGGCGGGAGCACGAAGGCGTATCTTAAGTGCGCCCTCCATCGTGCCCACGATTTCATCTTTGCTGGCGCGCGGCTGCACGCGCACAATCAAGTTGACCGTGCCTTTCGTTACATCCTCGGTGAGATCGAGATAGCTCATGGCTTTCCAAACCTTTCATGCCGTGCAGCGACTTGGATTCATTGCGGCGATGGCCGGGCGCCAAAGAGCGCGGTACCCACGCGAATTTCCGTCGCGCCTTCCTGAATGGCAGCCTCGAAATCATGCGACATCCCCATGGAGAGCACCGGCAAGCGCCGCCCCAGACAAGTTTCCAACTCATTGCGCAGCCGCCGCAGCCGTGCAAAGTACGGACGCACTTCCTCCGGGTCTTCCAGGAACGGGGGGATGCACATGAGCCCTTCCAGACGCAGAGCTTTGAGCTGCAGAATTCTTTCCGCCATGGCGGGAAGTTCGCTTTCGGCAACGCCGCTTTTTGTTTCTTCGCCGCCAAGATGCACCTCAATCAACACGCGCATCGGTTCGGCGCTAGGAGTTTCAACGACGGCATGTGCAATGCGTTGCGCGAGCGCCCAATCATCAAGCGAGTCGATGGTGGTGAATGCTTTGGCAGCCCGCACGGCCTTATTGCTCTGGAGGTGGCCGATGAGATGCCACGTGGCGGGAAGATCTGCCAGCGCACCGCGCTTCCCTTCCCATTCCTGCACTCGGTTCTCCCCGAAATGCCTTACTCCTGCCTGAAAAGCATCGCGAATCATCTGCGCCGGATGCGTCTTGGAAACGCCGATCAGCGTAATCTCATCGGCTTGTCGCCCTGCGCATAGGGCTGCAGCGGCGATCCGTTCACGCACCCGCGCCAAATTTTCCGCAATCGTCGGCAACATCATCTTCAGTGGGACCTTGGGAAATCGTAACACGCCCGCGCCGAATCGTTCGCTTCGCTAGGGGGTTACGAAATTCAAACTCCGGGCCGTTGCGCGAGGTTCACCATGCAGTTAAACTGACAGGCACAGGTAGCCTCCCCCTGCCCACAGATAGGTGCCATGACAACGCGTGGACTGCTGATTGCCATCGAAGGAATTGACGGAAGCGGAAAGCAAACGCAAGCGAAACTGCTGGAACTCACACTGAAGGCTGATGGGTTCCCCGTCTATTCCACGGCTTTCCCACAATACGATTCCTGGTTTGGCAGCATGGTGGGCAAATTCCTGAATGGGGATCTGGGACTACTCGAAAGTGTCGATCCACATTTTACGGCGCTTCTCTATGCCGGTGATCGCTTTGAAGCCAAATCCAGACTGGAAGCGGCGCTGAATGACGGCAAGGTCGTGCTGGTGGACCGCTATATCGGTTCGAATCTGGCTCATCAGGTGGCGCGGGCCAGGCCCGAAAAGCGCGCCGAATTTTTACGTTGGATCGAGCATTTGGAGTACACAATCTACGGCATGCCGCGTGAAGACTTAATCCTGTATATGCGCATCCCACCGGCGCAATCGCAGAAACTGGTGGAGCACAAGTCTGGGCGCAGTTACACCAGCGCGAAGCACGACTTGCAGGAACAAAGCCTCCACCACCTGGAAGATGCCGCAGAGATGTACGATATGCTCTCGCGCAGCCGCCCTTGGGCCACCATTCAATGCTTCGACGCCCAAAATAATTCTGTACGGCTGCCGGAGGAGATTGCCGCCGAAACTCTGTTGGCGGTCAAACCGCTCCTCGCAAACCTCGGCAAAGGCTGAAATCATGGGTTTTTCCGAATTCCTGGGAAATCAGAAGATTGTGGCGGCGCTGCGCGGGGCGTTACGCTCCGGCCGCGTGCCGCACGCTCTGCTGTTTACCGGCCCCCGCGGAGTCGGCAAATATACGCTGGCGCGCATGTTCGCCCAGGCTTCCAATTGCGAACGGCTTACCGATGATTTCTGCGGCGAATGCCGCACCTGCCAGCGCATCGCGCTGCTCGCCGAACCGCAGAAACTGATCGAGCAGGGCTTGGCAGAACGCGGCGAAAGCGCCGATGCCGCCACCGTTGAGCGGATTCCCTTGATCCTGCAAACGCATCCGGATGTTTGGGCGATGGTGCCTGATCCGGTTCGCCTCAAGAGCCCTGTGGCCCGGCCGGTACTTCGCGTCGGACAACTCCGCGCCGTGCAGCGCGCGGCTTATTTTCAGCCCGTGGGCCGCCGCCGTGTGTTCATTCTGGACGGCGCGGAAACCATGCGCTGGGATGTGGCTAACGTTTTCCTGAAAATTCTGGAAGAGCCGCCGGGTTCCGCAACGCTGATCCTAACGGCGCCTTCCCCTTTCAATCTGTTGCCCACAATCGTATCGCGTTGCATGCAGTTTCACTTTGCCCCCCTGCCGCAGCACGAAGTGGAAAACATTTTGAGGTCGCATGGCAATCATAGCTCTGCTCAGGTGAAACTCGCGGCACAGCTCTCCGAAGGAAGTCCCGGACTGGCCATGGAGATGAATGTAGAAGAGGCCGTGGAGAAGCGCAAAATTGCGCTGCGGGTTTTGGAGCGGGCGGCGCGCGGCCAAGGCTTCGCGCAGCTTTTCGCGGACACAAGTGCATTGGCAAAGGACCGCGAATCCTCTGTCGAAGAGTTATCCGGCGTGTTTTACGGACTGCTGTCCGATCTTCTGGAACTCACTTCCGGCGTGAAGACTCCCATGCTAAGGAACCCACACCTCGCCAAGGAGTTAGACGCACTGGCCGGGAATATATCTTCCGCATGGGTGATGCGCGCCATCACGGGACTCGACGAGTTTGCTTCCGGAGTGCGCCGCAACTTGAATCGCCAGCTCGGACTGGACGCTTTGGCCGCTTCGCTCGCCTCATCCTCGGTTAGCGGCGCTTCACCCCGAGAATAAAAAAGATCATCGCCTGTCGTCCAAAAAGGCGATAATGGACGAAACCCAAACGGGCCACGTTGCATCTCATGTATTGAGAAACCCCTGTCATTCCAAGGAGCAGTCATGGTGAATCGTCGAATGTTCCGTCCCAGCTTCGCGGACGCCAAGGAAGCGTCCCCCATGCGCCCTCAACACAATGGCCCCTTGCCCAGCAAGAAGCCAGCGCCACCTGAAGTTACACACGCCGAGAACTTCTACTGGGTGAAGCAGATGCAGAGCCGCACACCCATGGTCGTGGTGCTCAATTCCGGTGAAGAGCTCCGTGGCTTCATCGAATGGTACGACCGCGACTGCGTCAAGCTGACCCGTGAGGGAGCGCCGAATCTCATGGTTTTCAAGCGCTTCATTAAGTATGTTTATAAGGATGGGGAAGAATCCGCACAGGGCGGCGACGAGTAAATCTTATTTCTTCAGAACATATCCAGAGGCAGCAGAGAAAGTCAGAAGGGCTTTTGCCGCCAGCGACCCGTCTTCATTGAAAATGTCACATTCCGTAACGATGAAGTTTCTTCCGCGCCGCAATACGCGCGCGTCCGCCTTCACTCTTCCACCCGGCACGGGTTCCAGGTAATTGATTTTCAGCTCCAGTGTGGCGATTTCCATCCCGCGTGGGATCACCGTGTAGGCCGCAATTGCCGCCGTGGTGTCCGCAAGCGCAGCGAGGATTCCACCGTGGACCACACCATGGATCTGTTTGTGCTTCGGTCTTACATCGAGTCGAAATATGGCGCGGCCATCCTGAACGCTCTCCACATCGAATCCCAGGAGTTCCGTGGCCTTGCTTTCCCGCATGCGCCGGCGCACCAGTTCTGTTATTTTTTTCTCTTCCTTGCTCAGTTTTCTCGACATCTCCGCCTCTACTCTCTCAGTACGCCGAAAGACCGCCGTCCAAGGGTATCGCCGTTCCCGTCATCCAGGAAGATTCGTCGGATGCCAGAAACACGGCCAATTCCGCAATGTCCATGGGCTTCCCAAATCGCCCCAAAGGAAGCGTGGCCAGCCGCGCTTCGCGAGCCTTTTGCCCGGCCTCGTTCGCGGAGAACAGGTTGCGCACCAGTTCCGTCTCCACAATCGAAGGGCAGATGCAGTTCACACGTATTTTTTCATGCGCGTGATCTATGGCCATGGCCTTCGTCAACATCGTTACGCCGCCTTTTGACGCGCAATAGGCTGCACGATCCTTCATGGCCACCAACCCAAGGATCGAACTGATATTCACAATGCTGCCGCCACCCGCCCGGCGCATGGCGGGGAGCGCAGCGCGGCACATCAAAAATGGACCCTTCAGGTTCGTGGCCATCACGTGGTCCCACTCTGCTTCGGAAATGCTCTCGATGGTCGAGACGCTGAGGACGCCCGCGTTATTCACCAGCACATTGACGTGTCCAAACTCTTTCTCCGTGTCTGCGACGGCCTTCCGCGCTTCTTGCGCTTTCACGACGTCGCACACCAGGCTGATGGCTTCGCCTCCCGCATCGCGTACGGCCCTGACCGTCTCGTCCAGTTTCTCGCGGCGGCGGCCAACCACGCCGACCTTGGCTCCTTCAGTACCAAATGCCTGGGCGATGGCCCGCCCTATCCCCGTGCCCCCGCCAGTGACCACCGCCACTTTGCCTGTCAAACGTGTCACGTTCTCCCCCGCTCTTGCGTCTAATCGGTGTACCATTCCGCTGGCAGGCGCTCACGCCCGCGGCCCTTGCGACTCTAGTATCTTGGCTTGCTACCCCGCAAGCAAGCGAGTACGTTCCTTTTGCGCGCGAAGTTTGGATTGAGGCCTATTATGCGTATCGGCATCACCGGTTACCCCACGTACGGCGGGTCGGGCGTTGTCGCCACCGAGCTGGGCCAGGAACTCGCGGCACGCGGGCACGATGTGCACTTCATTACTTACGCTCCTCCCATCCGCATGAACCCAAATGACCCGCGCGTCCATTTCCATCAGGCTGCCGTCGTTTCTTATCCCCTTTTCGACCATTCCCCCTACACGCTTTCCCTTGCGGTGAAGATGCTGGAAGTTTTCGAGGCGGAATCCCTCGACATCCTCCACGTCCACTATGCCATCCCCCACTCCGTCAGCGCCTTGCTCGCACGGCAGATGGCTGCGCCGCGCCGCCTGCCCTTCATCACCACTCTTCATGGCACGGACATCACTCTCGTCGGGAACAATCCGAACTTTCTCCCCATTACCCGCTATTCCATTGAACAGAGCGATGGCGTCACTTCCATCTCGCAGTACCTGTACCGTCATACCGTGGATGAATTCGGCATCAAGCGTCCCATCGAAGTGATTCCCAATTTCGTCAATTGCGACCTCTACTGCCGCCGCCCGAATCCCGAACTCCGTGCACAGTGGGCGCCCGATGGGGAACCCATCCTGATGCACCTCTCCAATTTCCGCCCGGTGAAGCGCATCCTCGACGCCATCGAGATTTTTGCCCTGGTGCGCGAGAAGATGCCCGCCAAGCTGGTCATGATCGGCGACGGCCCGGACCGCATTCCGGCTGAAGAACTCGCGCGGGCTCGCGGCGTCGAAAAAGATGTCCTGTTCCTAGGCAAGCAAAATGACATTCGGGAAAAGTTATGCCAGGCGGACTTGTTCCTGTTGCCATCCAGGCTGGAGTCTTTCGGCCTCGCGGCACTGGAAGCGATGGCGTGCGAAGTGCCGGTAATCGCCACCAATGCGGGCGGCGTCCCGGAGGTAGTTGAGAATGGCGTGGACGGCTATTTGGTCGAACCGGGTGACGTGAGGCTCGCCGCGAAGTATGCCATCGATATACTCTCGCGCGCCGATCGCGGCCGCGCAATGGGGCAGCAAGCTCGTATCGACGCCCGGAAGAAGTTTTGCGCCAACGACGTCATCCCCATGTATGAGCGCTACTACGAGCAGGTGCTCAGCGAACGCTTTGCAAGTGTTTCTGCTCGCTCTTAGCCCCGCTTTGGCCAAGCCTGTAATTCCCAGCGATTCCGCGCCATTGTTTGACTAGGTCCTCCGCCGCTTCAGGCCATTCCGGGAAACGGAATGAAAAACCCGCATTGAGCAGGCGACCGGGAACAACTCGCCGGCTCTTCAAAATTAACTCGGTTTCTGTGCGTAAGAAGATGGCTCCAAATTCCAGCATCCATTCCGTCGCGGGAAGGCCAAAACGTGCGCCCCATGCTTCGCGAATCGCGCGCATGAATTCGCGATTGGGGAGTGGACTGGGTGACGCGATATTCACGGCGCCCGTCATTTCCTCATGAGCGATCAAGAATTCAATTGCCCCTATGAAATCCGCTTCGTGAATCCACGAAACGAATTGTTTTCCAGAACCACAGGTACCACCCAACCCGAAGCGAACGAGCCCAAGTAACGCATCAAAAATTCCTCCTCGAGCCGGGCTCATAGTCATTGCACCGCGTAAGGCAATTTTTCGTGTTCCGGGATTCTCTGAATCGAAGAAAGCTTCTTCCCAGAATGTGGCCACTTCGATACTGAAATTCCAAGCGGGAGGAGCATTGGGCTGGACGATGTTGATATCCCCGGTGAATTCGTCCATGGGGCGATCCAGTGCATGGCGATAGATCGTCGCGGTGCTTGCATTCATCCACAAACGAGGTGGATCGGAGATTTGGCGTAGGGCCGCGCCAAGGATCCGCGTGCTCTTGATACGTGATTCGAGAATCTCGCAGCGATGTGCCGGGTTGTACCGGCAATTCACGCTGCGGCCCGCCAGATTGATGACCACATCGGCGTGGTTCAGTTCCTGCACCCATTCACCCAAGGTCGCGCCGTCCCACTGAACAGTTCGCCAGGCTGCTTGAGTCGATCTTCTACTCAGCACTGCAACAGAGTCGCCTTGTGAGTGAAAGTGGCGTGCCAGGACGGTTCCGACCTGGCCGCTCCCTCCCACCACGACGATACGGCGCTGTTTCACGTGTTCCATGGTGGAGAAGCCTCGTTGCCGGTAGGGCAACTCGTTGCGGCGCAACTCCGCTGTGCGGCCACCCAGCGATAGCCCACATGCAGGATTGGCATTGCGCCTGGAATCATCGCCAACCAGACGAGTGGGCGCGCCCACCAGACCTCGCGCGCCACGGCTAGGACGGCGTCCGCCCCGCCACGCTGCCAGCCGTCAGAGTGCAAGAAGCGCAACTCGCGCAACAGGTCCTCGCGCGGCATGCCCAGCAGCGCACTGACGCGAGGGTCCTGCAGTGGCGCAACCGCAAAGCCGAGATGCGTCAAAATGGGCTCCAACGAACGGGCAAAGCGGGTGCAGAACCCACACTCGGCGTCGAAGAACAGCCATCCTTTGGCGTGCCTTCCCTTTCCGTCGGTGTATTCGCTCGCCAGTGAAATCATGCTTGCGCCCGCTCTCCAATCAGCCTTAATCCACCACGTCCACCACGAATCTCGCGCTTAACCAGCTTTCTTCTTTTCGCTGCCCAGCAGCGTAATCACTTTCCCGCGCAGCTTGCCAACGCCCTTCAGCGCGCCCACCGGCATCCGCAGAACCTCCTCGAAAAGCCCGGTCATCGTGGTCAAAAATTCCAGCATTGTCTCCAGCCGTTCGCGTGTGTACGCCTCGCCTGGAGGGCCAGCCTTCAATTCCTGCACGCATTCCGCCAGCACGCGCAGAGTGGGGTCGATCTCGCGCCGCTTGCGTTCCTCCGAAACGGTCCGAAAAATCTCCCAAACATCCTTGGTGGTCTCAAAGTGGTCGCGGCGGTCGCCAAGCACGTGCACGACGCGCACAATGCCCCACCCTTGCAATTCGCGCAGGCTGGTGCTGACGTTCGAGCGCGCCACGGAGAGAGTGGCGGAAATCTCGTCCGCGGGCACTGGATGCGGCGAGAGGAAGAGCAAGGCATGCACCTGGGCCACAGTGCGATTGATGCCCCACTTGGTGCCCATTTCGCCCCAGTGGAGGATGAACTTCTGTGCTACGGGAGTGAGTGTAGTTTTTATTGTGTCTGTCATTTCAGTATAAACAGAACATACTGTAATGAAGAGTGCCTGTCAAGCGTTTTTTCCCTCCCTGAATGGGTAGGGATCGCCTAAATCAAGCTTACTTCGGGGATGGCTGGCACAAGCTCGGGCACGTCAATCCGGATAATGGTTCCCTGCCCTTCGTGGCTTTCGATCTCCAGGCGGAAATCGTCGCCATACAGCACACGGAGCCGTTCGCGCACGTTGCTCAAACCAATTCCTTCCACGTAGACATGTGGCAATTTTTCTTCAGAAATTCCAGAACCATTGTCCTGGACTTCGATGTGCAGCCGCCCGTCACGGTGGCTCGTGCGCAGTTGGATCTTGCCGCCTTCCAGCTTGGGCGCCAGCCCGTGCTTAAGGCTGTTCTCTACAATCGGCTGCAGCAGCATGCTGGGGATGAACGTTTCCAGCGTATCGGCATCAATCTCCTTCACAATATCCAGATTGTCGTGGCCAAAGCGTGCTACCTCGATATCCAGGTAGTCGTCAATAAAGGCGAGCTCTTCGCGAAGCGGCACGAACGTTTCGTGCTTGCGCAGCAGCCGCCGAAGGATGTTGCTCAGCTTCAGGACCACGCCACGCGCGGAATCCGGGTCGATGCGAATCAGCGCGGAAACCGTGTTGAGCGTGTTGAACAGAAAATGCGGGTTGATCTGGCTGGAGAGCGCGTCCATCCTGGCGCGCAACAAGAGTTGCTGGTGGCGCTCGAGGTTCATCTCGATGCGCGTATTGTTCCAGATCTTTAGCGGCGCCGCCACGCTCATCAGCGTGCCCAGGACTACCAGACACAGAACCCAATTCCAATGCGGGTCAATGGCAAAAAGCCATTTGGGCTTTGTGGCCATCACCAGCGCCACGCGCCCGACCTCCAGCCCCACGCATGTCAGCAATGGCAGCATCTCCCACATGACTTCGGTGTCGCCCACCATGCGCATGATGGCCTTCGGTATATTCAGAAAAGTGAATGGTCCGAAGGACCACAAGTCTTCGCGATCCGGAATCAGTTGACGAATCAGCCCGCCCAGCAAACCCGCCGCAGACGCCGCCGGCATCGCCAGCCATTCATGCGCCATCAACGCGGGAATCGTGACAATCGCCCCGCCAATGGGGCCAACCACGCGCCCGCCCAGCAAACCCATCAGGAATGCTCCTTCCAGGGAAAGATCGGCGAAGCGGTACGCCGGGAAGGCCAGCCGTAGCGTCACGCCAACGATGAGTGGTGGCGTCATGAAAAGCATCAGCTTCAGTTTCTGGTCCGAATCGCGCTGCTCAGTGAAGAGAACGCGTCGAAAGGTATTCCAGCGCGCCAGCAGAGCGGCAATCGATGAGGCCACGCCCACCTTCAATAACAGGGTGAAAAGCAGTTCGCGAATTGGGGGAATCGTGTCCATCGTTCGCCCGAAGCGTTTCGTTTACGCTAGCCAATTACCACTCTATTGTAAAGAAACCGTCGCAAAAACGTAGACCGCGTCAAGGCAGCGTGCCTCCCTGTTATACTGGAACATTCTTATGCCTGCAAAATTGTCCTCCAGGAAGAACAAGCAAGTCGCAAAGAAATCCCCACGCCTTGTCGCGCATGCTGAGCTGCCGACCCGCTTTGGCCGTTTCACGATTTATGGATTTACAGGTCGCGGGCCGCAGGAGGAAGCAGTGGCGCTGGTGCGCGGTAACCTGCGAGGACGAACCGCGCCGCTCGTTCGCGTGCACTCGCAATGCCTAACGGGGGACGTGCTCACTTCTCTGCGATGCGATTGCCGCGCCCAGCTTGAACTTTCGCTGAAGAAAATAGGGCAGGCTCCCGCGGGAATCCTCCTCTATCTGCCGCAGGAGGGGCGGGGAATCGGCCTGATGAATAAGCTGCGAGCGTATCAATTGCAGGACGGCGGAATGGATACCGTTGAGGCCAACGTCTCGCTGGGATTCGCGGCGGATGCCCGCGAGTATCACTTCCCTGCCCAGATTCTCAAGAAACTCGGCGCCACGCGAATCCGGCTGCTCTCGAACAACCCTGACAAGGTGAAACAACTGGAATCGGCGGGAGTCCGTGTGGTGGAGCGCGTTCCCTGCCAGCCGCGCATTTCCAGGATTTCCCGCAAGTATCTGCAAACTAAAAAGCGTAAGATGGGCCACCTGCTCCAGAGTGTCTGATCCAAGTCTAGGGTAGGAGAAGGTTTTATGACTCCGGCAATTCAGCAGAGCGTGCGCTTTCGCACCTCTCCGCAAACTCTTTTTGGCATATATCTGGATTCTCGCAAGCACAGCGAGTCGACAGGCGCGCCCGCCAAGATCAGCAAAAAAGTGGGAGGAAGGTTTACCGCTTTTGGCCGCCAACTCGAGGGAAAAAACCTTCTAATTGTGCCTGGCAAAAGAATCGTACAGCTATGGCGGGCAACGCACTGGAAAAAAGGTGATTGGTCGGTCTTGATCCTCGATTTCAGCCGGGTTGCCGGCGGCGCGCAGGTCGACCTCGTCCACGTAGGCGTGCCCACATACGATCACAAGGGTGTGCGCAAGGGATGGCCGAAATACTACTGGCGTCCGTGGAAGAAATACGTCTCGCATCGCTAGCGATGAGCGGTTTGTACTTCCTAGGATAAAGTTGGACTCAGCCAGTCAAGCCGCCTGCCACTCTTGTAATCATGTTACGGGTACGCGAGGCTTGGCGCGCAAGGCAAACCGCAAGTGGCCATGGCCGTCCTGATTCTCCGCACGCAACAAGAGTGCCGCCTCTGAGCCCGTGATCCGGGGCATTTCAAATTGGACCTCTGCGGTCCCTGCTTTTCCAGTCACGCTCTCGTAGGGCTCAACAACCGCGGCACCCTCAATCTCCACCAGCACTCGCGCGCCAGCCACGGGGCTTCCGCCTTCTTCCTTCACGGCGATCTGCAAATGGGCCTGCTTTCCCGAAAGCCAGGACTTCGCGTTTAACAACTCCAGCAAGAGTTTCCGCGGCTCACGCACGGCAGGAGCGCTTTCAGGCTGCGTCCCGCCGGGAACATTTACTGTCGGAGGTTGCGCCTCAATTCCGGCTCGTTCCGCAGTTGGTTCCTGTGTCCCTTGCGTTGCTGGCGCTGTGGCGTCCGACGCCAAGGCAGCTGGCGGCAACCCCAGTTGTAGAGTGCCATCGCGCATCTCTTCGAGCACGGTGCGATGCTGCTCCTCCACGCGCAATTGCAGGGCCTGCTCACTATCCTTATCGAGGGGCAGCAAGTCGTAATAATTATTTGTGCGGCGATGCAGCACGCGCCCGCGAAAATAGACCGTAGTGTCAATCAAGGCGTGAGACACGCCACGGTCCTCAGTTTGGACGTGGTAGGTCACCCCTCCCAATTTAATGTTGGTATTGTGACCAAACACCATGATCCCTCATGGCTCGCGCGGGTTCGCCCGCCAGATTCGTATGCGCCGCCGGTAAAGTGACCGGAACAATTTGACCCGGCGGCATATCAATCGCTATTATAGCGCTTTGACCATGACCTCCTCCGGCCTTCACGCATACGTTCCCCTTCTAATACACCTGCTTGTGGCTATGGTGCTAGCCGCGTCCCTGCTGGCCATTTCCTCCTTAATCGGCTGGAGGCGCCCCAATAAGGCCAAGCAGCAGCCTTATGAATGTGGCATAACGCCCACGGGGGATGCACGCGAGCCTTTTTCCGTGAAGTTTTATCTGGTGGCGATGGTCTTCATCTTGTTTGACGTTGAGGCCATCTTTCTATACCCCTGGGCCTACATTTTCAAAGATTTGGTTCACGATGCAGTGTGGAAGCGGTTTGGCTTCGTGGAAATGATGTTCTATGTCGCCATTCTGTTGATTGGTTACATCTATCTCTGGAAGAAGGGCGCACTCGACTGGCATAAATCCCAGAAGTAACGCCATCGCAAGCCCTTAAGGACCTTGTTCAAGTGACGCAGCTGGCCAACGCAGGCGCTCAAGTTGTAGTCGAACACCTTCGTGCCTGGAACCCCCAGGTGGTCTCCCAGGTGCTCGAATTCCGCGGGGACACGACCATTGTTGTTCCCCAGGAATTGCTTCTCGCCACTGCCGAGCACTGCAAGCAGGATCCCGCTCTGCTCTTCAACTTGCTCAGCGATGCTACCTGCCTGGATCGCTACCCCATCGAGCCTCGCTTCGAGTTGAACTACCAATTGGTTTCCATCCCTCGCCGCGAGCGCATTTGCCTGCGGACATGCCTCAGTGCCCAACACCCCGTGGTGGACTCGCTCGAGCCTGTCTGGCCCGGGGCCAATTGGCTCGAACGCGAGATTTTTGACCTCTTCGGCATCCAGTTCACGGGCCATTCGGACCTGCGCCGCATTCTTCTGCCTGAAGGCTTTGAAGGTTCTCCTCTTCGCCGTGATTTTCCGGTGGAGGGCAAACGCTAGATTCCGCTTGGCGGATTGGGATCCCATGACTACCGTTGAGACAGCACTCGGCACAACCAAAACCATGGTCCTCAACATGGGGCCGCAGCACCCCTCTACCCACGGCGTGCTCCGCGTGCTTCTGGAACTCGACGGCGAAAACGTGGTCAGCGCCGTGCCAGACATAGGCTATCTGCACACTGGCATTGAGAAAAGCTGCGAGGACAAGACCTACTCGCAGGCCATCACTCTCACGGACCGCATCGATTATCTCAATCCCCTGGGCAACAATCTGGTGTACTGCCTGGCGGTGGAAAAGCTGCTGGGTCTGGAAGTGCCCAAGCGCGCGCAATATATCCGCGTCATGCTCGTCGAACTGCAACGCATTTCTTCGCACCTGGTCTGGCTCGGCACGCACGCCATTGATATGG
The DNA here is from genome assembly GCA_963702915.1 of Candidatus Acidiferrales bacterium. GTDB lineage: Bacteria > Acidobacteriota > Terriglobia > Acidiferrales > UBA7541 > Acidiferrum. Next base: position 339,927 of record OY969770.1, on the reverse strand, counting down.
GCGCCATGTCCGTGTTGCTCTATTGTTTCCGGGAACGCGAGGAGATTCTGAAGATTTTCGAGCGCTTTTCTGGCCAGCGCATGATGACCAGCTACATCCGCATCGGTGGGCTGGCGCTGGAGCCCCCGGCGGGCTGGCGCGAACAGGTCAAGCGTTTCCTGGAAATGATGCCGGCACGGGTAGATGAATACGAAGCATTGCTCACCGAAAACCGCATCTGGAAGGGCCGTTTGCAGGGCGTCGGCTACCTCTCAGCAGATGATTTGATTGGCCTGAGCACAACGGGACCCGGGCTGCGTGCCGCAGGTGTTGCGTACGACAATCGCAAGCTTTTCCCATACTCCTCTTACGAAGAATTCGATTTTAACGTGCCCACGCGCACGGAATCAGACTGCTATGCACGATATTTGGTGCGCGTCGCGGAGATTCGTGAAAGCTTGAAAATCATCAAGCAGGCCATGAACAAGATCACCGATCAGGGTCCCATCAAGGCCGAAGCGCCGGGAATCGTGCCGCCAGAGCGCGAAAAGATGAAGACGGAGATGGAAGCACTGATCTACCATTTCAAGATTTTCACGGAAGGCTTTTCTCCGGCTCCCGGCGAAGCCTATGTTGCCGTCGAGTCCCCACGCGGTGAACTCGGCTGTTTCGTCGCCAGTGACGGCTCGCCCAAGCCCCTGCGCGTCCATTTTCGTGCGCCGTCTTTTATTAATCTGCAGGCCCTTCCGCGCATGGTGAAGGGCCAGTTGATTGCCGATACTGTCGCGTGCATCGGCACCATTGATATCGTTCTGGGGGAAGTGGACAGGTAATCATGGAACTCTCGCCAAAACTCGCTGCCAAATTTGAACTCCTGCAGAACCGCTACCCCGTGAAGCGCAGCGCGCTGATCCCCATGATGATGTATGCGCAGGATGAATACGGCTACATCAGCGATGACATGGTGAACGAACTCGCCAGACGCTTGGATTTGCGTCCCGTAGAGGTGGAAGAAACACTGGCCTACTATTCGATGCTGCACCGCAAACCTCAGGGTAAGCATCACGTGCAAGTCTGCACCAACGTGGCTTGCATGCTGCGTGGCGGCAATGAACTTCTGGCACACGCTAAGAGGCGCCTGGAAATTGGCCACAAGGAAACCACGCAGGATGGCGTTTTTTCGTTGGAGGAAGTGGAATGTATCGGCGCCTGTACTGGCGCTCCCGCGATGCAGGTCAACTACGATTACTACGAGAACCTCACCCCACTGAAATTTGACCGTATTATCGAGGAACTCGATAAGGGCGGTCACCCCGCACCCGTACCCGTCATCACTGGCGCGCTCCGCGAGCGCGACAAGCAGGAAACTCCCCTCATCAGCAAACGCTGGGGAATCAAGGATTCCCAAAAGATTGATGTCTATCTTCAGAACGGCGGCTATCAGGCCCTGGAAAAGGCCCTGAAGCAGATGACGCCCGATTCCATCATTGACGAGGTCAAGAAATCCAGTTTGCGTGGTCGCGGCGGCGCTGGCTTCCCCACGGGCATGAAATGGTCCTTCGTGCCCAAAGATTCCCCAAAGCCCAAATACGTCATCTGCAACGCCGACGAATCTGAGCCCGGCAGTTGCAAGGATCGCCCGCTGATGGAGATGGACCCGCACCAACTCATCGAAGGAATCATCATCGCTGGGCGAGCCATCAATGCCCATAACGGCTTCATCTACATCCGTGGCGAATACCGCTACGTCCTGGACATTGTGGAGGCCGCACTCGAGGAAGCCTATGCGCGCGGCTATCTGGGCAAGAATATTCTCGACTCCGGCTTCGATTTTGACCTGCTGATTCACACGGGCGCGGGCGCTTATGAGTGTGGCGAAGAATCGGCCTTGATGGAATCACTCGAGGGCAAGCGCGGCTATCCCCGCATCAAACCTCCTTTCCCCGCGATTGTGGGCTTGTATGGTTGCCCCACAATCATTAACAACGTGGAATCATTGAGCTCCGTGCCAGCGATTATTCTCGAAGGCGGCGAAGCCTACGCCAACCGCGGCACTCCGAAAAATGGCGGGACACGCCTCCTGTGTATTTCCGGGCATGTCAATAAACCCGGGATTTACGAAATTCCGCTGGGCATGAACATGAAGAAGTTCATCTACGAGGTGGCCGGCGGCATACGCGGCGGCAAGAAACTCAAAGCCGTGATTCCCGGCGGCAGTTCCTGCCCCTTCCTGAAGGCCGACGAAATTGATATCCCCATGGACTACGACTCGCTGGCCAAGGCTGGTTCCATGCTGGGCTCCGGCGGCATGGTAGTCATGGATGAAGACACCTGCATGGTGGATATGGCCCGGCGCGTCATGCATTTCTACGCGCACGAATCCTGCGGCTGGTGCATTCCCTGCCGCGAAGGCACAAGGTGGCTCCGCAAGATGCTGGAGCGTTTCCACGCCGGATTTGGCCGCCCCGAAGACATTGACACGATCGGCGAACTCGCCAAGAACATGCTCGGGCGCACATTCTGCCCGCTCGGCGATGCCGCGGCGATGCCGACCATCAGCATTGTCGCGAAGTTCCGCAACGAGTTTGAAGACCACCTGCATGGCAAGTGTGCGTACAAATCCGCTGAGTCGCTTATGGCAAGGCGGTAGGGACCCATGGCTGAAACGAAGCTCATCAATCTGAAGATCAATGACCGCGATGTCCAGGTGCCCCAGGGCACGCTGGTAATCGAAGCAACGCGGCGCCTCGGCATTGAAGTGCCGTCTTTCTGCTACTACCCGGGATTGTCATTACAGGCTGCTTGCCGCATGTGCCTTGTGGAAGTCGAGAAAATGCCCAAGCTGCAGACCGCCTGCACGCTGGTGGCTTCCGAAGGCATGATCGTCCGCACCAATACTGATCAGGTGCGCAACGCCCGGAAATACATGCTGGAATTCCTTTTGACCAATCACCCACTGGATTGCCCGGTGTGCGATAAGGGCGGCGAGTGCGAATTGCAGGACATGGTTTTCCGCTATGGCGCGGATTCCAGCCGCTTCGTTGAGGAAAAGATTCATCGCCCCGAGGAAAAATGGTCCGACCTCGTCTATTACGATGCACCCCGCTGCATTTTGTGCTTCCGTTGCGTGCGTGTTTGCGATGAAGGCATGGACGTGAAGGCCCTCGGGGTAGGCATGCGCGGTGCCAACTCCATCATCATTCCCAATGGCGGCGATCACCTCGATTGCGAAGAGTGCGGCATGTGCATTGACATCTGCCCGGTCGGCGCATTGACCAGCGGCACCTATCGCTACAAGACGCGCCCATGGGAAATGCAGTACGTCTCCACCATCTGTACGCACTGCTCCAACGGTTGCAAGACCACACTGAGCGTTCGCAATCACGAAATCCTTCGCGCCAACAATCGCGACCTCTCCGGCATCAACAAAGATTTTCTTTGCGTAAAGGGGCGTTTCGGTTTCGATTTCACTCAGCACCCCGAGCGCATCAAGCAGCCCCTCATGCGCAAGGGCGACAAACTCTATCCCGTTTCCTGGGAAGAGGCCGCGCAAGCCGCTGCCAAGAAGATCAACGAACTGCACGCTGCCTATGGACCGGATTCCGTCGGCTTTATCGGTTCCAACCGCACCTCCAACGAGGAGAATTACCTTCTCCAAAAACTGGCGCGAGCCACCTTTGGCACCAACAACATTGATCACCATCGCACCGCGGATTACACCGGGCTGATCACCGCGCTCGGCGATCGTGCTGCGGTGTCTTCGCTCACGATGGACCAGCTCTATCATTCCAGAGCCGTCCTAGTGATCGGCAACGATCCTTCCAATCAGAATCCGCTGGTAGGCTGGCAAATTCGCGCGGGCATTCGGCACTTCGGCACGAAGTTGTTCCTGCTGAATTCCCGCGAGATCAAGTTAACTCGAAAAGCCACGCAATCCATCCAGGTGCCCGCCGGACAGGAAGCGGCTGCCGTCCGTTGGCTGGCCGCGGGTGAAGGCGAACTGCCCCAGGAATTTACCGAACGCCTCGCCGCTTTGCGCACCGCCCTTGAAGCGGAGCAAGATGTCGCGATTGTGTTCGGCTCCGAACTCACCAGCGCGGCCATCGGCCATCTTGTCGCGTTCGGCTCAAGACTCCAAGGCACAACGCGCTACATGGCGCTGGGCGATTACGCCAACTCGCGCGGCGCCGCCGATATGGGCCTGCTGCCAGACCGCTTCCCGGGTTACGCATACCTCGATGACAAAGCTGCCGCGGATGCCTTCGAGGCACATTGGGGCGTAAAGCCTCCCACGAAGCCCGGCCTTACGGCGCCGCAAATGGTGGAAGCGGCGCAATCGGGAAATCTCAAGGCGTTGTACGTGGTTGGCGCAAACCCCTTCGCGCATTTCGGCACGCTTGGCTATGGCCGCGGAAAGCTGCAACTCTTGATCGTCCATGAAATGTTCCTTACGGAAACCGCCAACCAGGCCGACATCGTTTTCCCGGCTGCTTGTGCCTATGAAAAAGACGGCAGCGTCACGAACACTGCTGGCGAAATTCAGTTGCTCCATAAAGCCGGCGAAGTAATGGGCACGCGGTCGGATTTTGACCTTCTCCGCATCGTCTCGCACCAACTTGAAAAAGTGGGATTGGGCAAAGCCTTCCACTACAAAACCCCCGCCGCCGTCTTCGAGGAAATCCGCAAGGCCGTGCCGGGCTATAACGTGCAACAGGAGGGTCTGATCACGGGCGGCGCGGAACCAACTAAGATTCACTTTTCAAGGAATGGCCACGAGCCCTATGACGTCCCCGTTCAGCTGATTCTCTCCGCGAACGATAATCTCTTCACCAGCGGCTCTCTTGGCCGCTTCTGCACCATGATGCAATCCCTGCCGGAGGCGGAAGCCAAGCCGTGAACGAATTCCTCACTCACTACGCGTTCCTCATCGTGCCTCTCATCAAGGTCGCGATTCTCATGTTCCTGGTGCTCACTGTGGACGCTTATTTGACCTGGCTCGAGCGCAAGGTTGTCGCACACATTCAGGCGCGCTGGGGGCCTTACCGAGTCGGCCCGCACGGCCTGCTTCAGCCGGTTGCCGACGGCCTGAAGTTTATTCTCAAGGAAGACCCCATGCCCGCGGGCGTGGACAAGATTGCCTACTTTCTGGCCCCATTTCTCGCGCTGATGTTGGCGCTCACTTCCCTCGCGGTGATTCCTTTTGGCCCGCACCACTTCACCCTCTGGGGCTACGAATCGTACGTGAGCATCGCGGATTTGAACATCAGCTTGCTGGTGCTCTTCGCAATTACCGCGCTGGGCGTTTACGGCGTGGTGCTGGCCGGCTGGGCCTCCAACAGTAAATATTCCCTGCTAGGCGGCTTGCGCAGTTCGGCCCAGATGATCAGCTATGAACTGGCGCTGATGCTTTCTGTCGTCGGGGTGCTCCTGCTCGCCGGAGACTTCAGCCTGCGCGGCATCGTCGAAGCCCAGGCGCAGTCCGGCCGTGGCCTTCTGAGCTGGAACATTTTCCCGCAGATTATCGGCTTCCTTTGCTTTTTCATTGCCGCCATCGCGGAAACCAATCGCGTGCCCTTTGACCTGCCCGAAGCCGAATCCGAACTCGTGGCTGGCTTCCACACGGAATACGCCAGCATGAAGTTCGCCATGTTCTTCATCGGCGAATATACCAGCATGATCACGGTTTCCTGCCTGTGTACGATTCTCTTCTTTGGTGGCTGGCTCTCTCCCTTCCCTCCTTCCTGGACTTTCACGCAATTTCTGCCGGCCGTGCTCCTGATTCTTTTCGGGCTTTGGCTGACTTACGACGGCATCCGCTACGAGACGCTGTTCGGTCGGCTGCTGCTCCCTGGTGTTGGCATCGCGCTTCTCGCCCTCGGCGGCGCCCTGCTCGCTTTTCCCAAAATCAATGAGTACGTCCAGGGGCCGTTCTGGTTCCTTGCCAAAGTTTTCGTTTTTGTGTTTGTGTACATCTGGATGCGCGGCACGCTCCCTCGCTTCCGCTATGACCAGCTCATGGGTTTCGGCTGGAAGTTGTTGCTTCCCGTCTCCATTGCCAACGTGGTCCTGACGGCCGCCGTCATTTTCATTTGGGGGAAACCCTGATGCACGCCTCCCTGATTATCTTCTTCTTGCTTGCAGCCGTGGCCATATTCGGCTCGGTCAGCCTGATCCTGCAGCGCGAGCCGATTCATAGCGCGCTCTCGCTGATCGTCGTCATGGTCGCCCTCGCAGGCCTCTACTTGCTCCTCGGTGCTGAATTCGTGGCCGCCGTGCAGATCATCGTCTACGGCGGCGCCATCATGGTGCTGTTTGTCTTCGTCATCATGCTATTGAATGCTGGCGTGGAGGAGCGCACCAACTTCTCGAAGCTCGCTACTTTTGGGGGAATTCCACTGGCCCTCGCGCTCTCTGGACTGATCGCAGCGGCTCTCACGCGCTCCACCAATAGCCTGCCTGCCGCGGCTCCTCATGGTGCATTAACCCCCACGAAAACGCTTTCCATGCTGTTGTTCAAGGATTTCGCTTACCCGTTTGAGCTGACCTCGTTCCTCATCCTTGTGGCCATCCTGGGCGCTATCGTCCTCGCCCAGCGGGAGAACTGACCATGGTCCCGACGAACTATTACCTTGTTCTCAGCGCCATCCTGTTTGGACTCGGCATCGTGGGCTTTGTATTCAAACGCAACATCATCACGCTCTTCATGGCCATCGAACTGATGCTCAACGCCGTCAATCTGGCCTTTGTGGCTTTCAGCCAGTCTCTCACCCAGGCCGGGGGCAAGCCGGATGGAGAAGTCTTCGTGCTCTTTGTGATCGTTGTAGCAGCCGCGGAAGCGGCTGTCGGCCTCGGCATCATTATTATGACCGCGCGCAACCGCCGTTCGCTCAACGTCGAGCGTGTTGATCTCATGAAACTCTAATGCCCATACTCGAACATCTCTGGATCATCCCGCTGCTGCCGTTGCTCGGCTCAGCCATCAATGGCCTGCTCGGCGCGAAGTGGCCCAACAAGATCGTCACCAGCGTTGCGTTGGGGTCCACGGGACTCTCCTTTGTCTGCGCGATCGAAGCAGTTCGCGAGTTCCTCGGCTATTTTGCGGCGAACCATCAGGCGTTCGTGAAGCCATACTTTGACTGGATCGTGGCTGGCACCTTCCGCGCGGGATTCAATCTGCAGATGGACCAGCTTACCGTCGTAATGATCCTGGTCGTCACCGGAGTCGGCTTCCTGATTCACATCTACTCCGTCGGCTACATGGCGCAGGAAGGCGGCTACTACCGCTTCTTCTCCTACCTGAACCTGTTCATGTTCTTTATGCTGATTCTGGTTCTTGCCGCCAATTTCCCGCTTCTCTTCGTCGGCTGGGAAGGTGTGGGCCTCTGCAGCTACCTGCTGATCGGTTTCTATTTCCTGAAGCAAAGCGCGTCGGATGCGGGCAAGAAGGCCTTCATCGTCAACCGCATTGGCGATTTCGGATTCATGCTGGGGATGTTCCTCCTTTTCCGCACCTTCCAGTCGCTCGACTTCGCGACCGTTTTCGATGGTGCGGCTAAAATGCGGCCTGACGCCATGGGGCAGTTCGGCACGTTGACGATCGCTTCCCTTCTCCTCTTCATCGGCGCCGCCGGCAAATCCGCTCAGATCCCTCTATACGTTTGGCTGCCTGATGCAATGGAAGGCCCCACGCCCGTCAGCGCCTTGATCCACGCCGCGACGATGGTTACCGCGGGCGTTTACATGGTAGCGCGCGCTCACATTCTCTTCAGTCATGCTCCCACAGCCATGTACGTGGTCGCGATAATCGGTTGCGCCACGGCCATCTTCGCCGCCTCCATCGGCCTAGTGCAGTCGGACATCAAGAAAGTGCTCGCCTATTCCACCGTCAGCCAGTTGGGCTACATGTTCCTCGGTTGCGGCGTCGGCGCATTTGGAGCGGGCATCTTTCACTTGATGACGCACTCCTTCTTCAAAGCCCTGCTCTTCCTTGCGGCCGGCAGCGTGATTCATGCCATGGGCGGCGAGCAGGATATGTGGCACATGGGCGGCCTCGCGTCCAAGATCAAAGTGACCTTCTGGTGCATGCTCTTTGGCACCATCGCCATTGCCGGATTCGTTCCCTTCGCGGGATTCTTCTCCAAGGACGAGATTCTCTTTGCGGCCTACCAATCCGAGAATGGCGGCAAAACCTTGTATGGGGTAGGCCTGCTGGCCGCGATCTTCACTTCGTTCTATATGTTCCGTTTGATCTGGCTCACATTCTTTGGCGAGAAGCGCTACGACGAACACCACGTGCACGTCCACGAATCGCCCCGTAGCATGACCGTGCCACTGATCATCCTGGCGCTTCTTTCGCTCGTTGGCGGATGGTTCGCCGCGCCCACGCTCTGGGGCGGCCCGAACTACTTCGCTAATTTCCTCTCGCCGGTCCTTGGCAATGCCGAAGCAGCTGGCGGCGAGGCCTCGCATTCATTGGAATTGAGCCTCTCCATTGTGGCTGTGCTCGCGGCCGGCATCGGCCTGATCGTGGCTTGGCGCATGTACTCGGGCAAGGTCCAGGAGGGCACTTACACGGGCTTGCGCAAGATTCTCTACCACAAATATTACGTGGACGAGATTTATCAGGCCCTGATTATCGGACCACTCGTTTGGCTGTCGCGCAACTTCCTTTGGAAGGTTGTGGATGTGGGCGTGATCGACGGCACCGTCAACGGCATCGCGCATCGCACAGAGGCCACCGGCGACACCCTGCGCCACGTGCAATCCGGTAATGTGCGCAGCTACGCCGTCTGGGTCATCATCGGTGCCATCGTAATTCTGGCCATCATCTTCTGGCCATTGTGGCGGCCGGCTTTCTTCGTGGCTTCAACGGGAGGGGTGCGCTAATGGAACTTAGTGGCCATCTCCTCTCCGTCCTGATCTTCTTCCCGGCTATCGGGGCGGCAGTGCTCCTAATGCTGCGTGGTGACGACGAACTCTGGATTCGCCGCCTCACCTTTGTCGTCTCGGTTGTGGAATTCATTTTTTCGCTGTTCCTCTTGCGTTCCGTTCCCATCAACGGGCCCGGCTATTCGCTGGTCGAATTCCACCATTGGATCTCCTCGCCTCCGATCAACTATCACCTGGGCGTCGACGGCATCAGCATGTTCCTGGTCATCCTCACCACCTTCCTCACGCCCATCTGCGTGCTCGCTTCCTGGCATGGCATTCATCATCGCATCAAGGAGTTCCACGTCACACTCTTGCTCCTGGAAGTTGGCGTGGTCGGTGTGTTCCTCTCTCTCGACCTGTTCCTCTTTTTCCTTTTCTGGGAGATCATGCTGATCCCCATGGCGTTCCTGATCGGCATCTGGGGCCATGAACGCCGCATTTACGCCGCTATAAAATTCGTGTTGTACACCATGGCAGGCTCGATTCTCATGCTCGTCGGCATCGTCTGGCTATACAACGCCACCGGCACATTCGACCTGCCCATCATTCAGAAGATGCTGCAGGATGGAGTTCTCACACTCACTTCGCGCACCGAAATGATCCTGTTCCTGGCGTTTTTCATCGCCTTTGCCATCAAGGTGCCGCTCTTCCCGCTGCACACTTGGCTGCCGGATGCGCACGTCGAGGCACCTACCGCAGGCTCGGTAATCCTTGCTGGCGTGCTCCTGAAGATGGGCACGTACGGCATGATTCGCTTCTGCCTGCCGCTATTCCCAGAGGCCTCACGCCGCGCCGCACCCTATGTAGCCGTGTTGGCGATCATCGGGATCATCTACGGCGCACTTGTGGCGATGGTGCAGCCCAATCTGAAAAAGCTGGTGGCCTACTCTTCTGTCAGCCACTTGGGCTTCGTGGTTCTGGGCATCTTTGCCTTCCAGAATATTTCCATGCAGGGCGCGGTCTTTCAGATGCTGGCGCACGGCATTTCCACTGGCGCGCTTTTCTTGTTGGTCGGAATGCTCTACGACCGCCGTCACACGTTTGAAATCAGCGACTACGGCGGCCTGGCCACTCCCATGCCGCACCTTGCCGCATTCTTCCTGTTCGTCGTGCTCTCCTCGCTGGGCTTGCCCATGTTGAATGGCTTCGTGGGCGAATACCTCATCCTCCTCGGCACCTATCAGGCGCACTGGTCGTGGGCCTCCTGGGCCGCGACCGGGGTGATTCTGTCCGCATGTTATCTCCTGTGGTCCTACCAGCGCGTGTTCTTCGGCGTAGTGACGCACGAGGAGAATCGCGGACTCCCGGACACCGACGCGCGCGAAAAGTGGATCCTGGTAACGATGGCGGTCGTGGTGCTCTGGATGGGCATCGGTTCTCCGTTCTTCACGCACCGCTTTGCCACCCCGTGTCAAACCGTGATCGAGCAAATGGCGCGTCCCTTCGCGCGAGAAGCGGCGCTGCCTGCCACCAGTCCCGTTGCCACAGCGCCCGGCTCTTCCGGGCGTGTCCTAGCCTCCAATTTGAAGCAATCCTCTTCGGAAAGGTCTGGAATCCGCTAAATGACTCCTCCAGGCACACAAGACATTCTTCGCGTTCTCCCGGAACTCGCCTGGTGCGGCGCGGGTGTGCTGCTGATGCTGCTGCAGCCCTTTGTCAAACACCGCCAGACCCTCACATTCATCGGCTTGCTCGGCGCGACTGCGGGGACGTTGGTTACCTTCAAAGCGGCCTTCGGTGAAGGCTTCGGCGGTCTCGTCCAGTTCGACATTTACAGCCTGTTCTTCCACTGGCTGATTGGGCTGGTCGCTTTTCTTGTGATTCTCGCCTCAGACTCCTATCTCGAGCGGGAAAATCTCGCTCCCGCCGAATTTTACGCCCTCATCCTGTTCGCAACCGCCGGCATGGGCGTGCTCGCCTCCGCGCAAGAGCTCCTGACCGCCTTTATTGGCCTGGAGACGTCCTCGATCTCCAGCTATATCCTGGCGGGGTATCGCCGCGACTCGATCAAGTCCAGCGAGTCCTCCGTGAAATATTTCCTTCTCGGCTCCTTTGCGACTGCGTTTTTTCTGTATGGCATTGCCCTGATTTATGGCGCCACAGGTTCCACGAATCTCAAAGTTCTCGCCACCGCCGATCCTTCCAGCAATCTGGTCCGCCTGGGCCTTTCGTTAATCCTGGTCGGCCTTGGATTCAAGGTGGCCGCGGCGCCCTTCCAGGTGTGGACGCCGGACGTTTACGAAGGTGCGCCCACTCCGATCACCGCTCTTTTCTCCGCTGGCCCCAAGGCGGCCACATTTGCGCTCCTACTGCGCATCTTCGCCACCATTCATGCGGCCACGGATTTCTGGTTCTGGGCATTCTGGATTCTCGCGGTGCTGACCATGTTTGCGGGAAACCTCGGTGCGTTGGTCCAGTCCAACGTCAAGCGTATGTTGGCGTACAGTTCCATCGCCCACGTCGGTTATGTCCTGGTGGCGCTGGCCGCGGTCACCACGGCGAAAAACCCCGATTCCGGTCTGGATCCAGCGGCGGCGTATGCCGCAGTCCTTTTCTACCTGCTGAGTTATTCGCTGGTTTCGGTCGGCGCATTCACGATAGTTTCCGATTTGGGCGGGCAGGGCGAACGCTACATCAACATCGACGATTTCGCCGGACTGGGCACCCGACAGCCATTCGCCGCCGCCGCGCTCAGTGTGTTCCTGCTCTCTTTGCTCGGATTGCCCATCACCGCTGGCTTCTTCGGCAAACTGTACATCTTCACTGCGGCCATCAAGTCCAAGCTCATCTGGCTCGCTGTCCTGATGGCGATCAACAGCGTCATCGGCGCCTACTACTATTTGCGCGTCATCGTCGCGATGTACATGCGCGACCACAAGGGCACTGTGCCCGCCGATGCGCCAGCCAGCCTCAGCCCCACAGCCGCCATGGTGGTCATCGTCACAGTGCTCGCCACGCTCTATCTCGGCCTCGCTCCCAACCACATCCTCAGCATCGTCCTCGACCCCAACCTCATCCTCTCCGCCCGCTAGCTTGCCCCTTGCCAACCGGGTAATGTGGCACAGTCACTCCTGACTGTGCTCTTGGGTTCTCTTTTCTGCGATCTCAGCGTTCTCTGCGTCTCCTAGCCCTGAGCTGCGAGGGGTGCATTATCATTTCTCTTTCCTTTTAGCTTTCTCTCCGCCGAGCGAACAGAACCTGTAGCAGATTCCGGAATTTCGGTATACCATGGCCCTTCCAGCAAAGGAGAAACGCTCATGGCCAAAAAAGACAAGCTAACTCAGGTCAGCGAAAGAATTGGAACCGCAGTGGGCAAGGCCAACAAAAAAGCCCTTCAGTTCAAGAAGGCAGGCGTGATCGCTAAGGCAGAACTGCTGGTCATTTCCAAGCAGATCGAGGGCTTGAAGAAGCAACTCGAGAAAACCACAAAACGCCTGAAACACGCTTTGAGCTGACTTCATCCCTAAACGACTTTTCGTCAGCAACAAAAAGCCCGCACGGGTTTCCCCGAGCGGGCTCAATTCCCTTTCGGTTTTTTCGCGCTTAAACCTTTGCGAAGATGATGGCCAGCGTGAACAAGGCCAGCGTCTCAATAAACACCAATCCCAGAATCATGGCCGTCCGGATTGCGGCAGACGCGCCAGGATTCCGCGCCATGCCTTCGCAGGCTGAGGCCGCCACTCTGCTCTGTCCCAGTGCGCCACCAAAAGCCGCCAGCGCCATGCCAAACGCCGCCGCGATCGCCAGCGTTCCCTTGCCGCCAACTGCGCTCGTTTCCTGAGCGAACGCGGCCGGTGCAAAAAACGCGACCGACGCGAGCGCCCCCATCAACATCATTGCTTTCTTCATGACTGCCTCCTTGGAATTACCGCCAGTTGGTGGTTCCCGGCCCTGCGCCCTGCAACCGGTCTCACTCTGCAGCGGCAAACTTGAATCGTCTTAGTGCTCTTCCGCCACGGCTAGCCCAAGATAAATCGAAGGCAGCACGGTGAAGACATAAGCCTGAATGATGGACACGAAAATATGCAGGCCGATAAAAATAAGGGGAATCAGTGCCGGGAAGATCCCAAGGACCATTCCCAGCACCGGGCTCTTCGACCAGCCCCACTCCGCCGGCCCGAGCAGCAGACCTAGAAAGATCACGTAGATCAGATCACTGGCGAAGATGTTGGCCCAGAGACGAACCGTGAGCGATAGGATGCGCGCCGCGGCGCTAATCATCTCCACTGGAGCAATCAGCCAGGATAACCACCAGACCGGCCCCGCAAACGTCTTCAAGTAGCCAAGAAGACCGTGATGCCGCACGCCTTGCCAGTTGAAATAGAGGAAAGTCAGACTCGCACACGCCAGCGGCACGATCGGAAGACTGCCACCGGTGGGCGAACTGAATGCCGGGATCACGCCAAGCAGGTTGGCCAAAAGAACGAAGATGGATATGGATCCCGTGAAGGCAATGAACTTGTCGCCTTCATGCCCTACGTTTTCTTCCAGAAGGTCCTTGATGCCGAAGCCCAGCGGATTCGTCAGCAACATCTCCGCTGCCTGCTGCATTCCACCGGGGCGTTCCACGGACAGGCGCGATCTCAATACCAGCGCCATCACCGTCCCAAAAATCAGGACAACCACCGACATCACCAGATATTCGGGAATAGGATAGTGAGAATCCGCGGGTTGCACGTGAAGCGCATGCAAGATGCTCAGAGCGATGGGTCCAAGAAGGTGATTTACCCACACTGTGAGCCTGCTTAGATGTTCTTCCATTTAATGATCCACGGGATGCAGGATTTCGTGCACACTGACCGCCATTGTCGCCGCTCCCAGGGCGCACAATCCAAGAATCATGCTCAATACGGGAACATGCAGATATTTAAAAATAACATACACCGCCAGGGCTATCAACACGTAGCGAAATAAGGCTCGAAAATAGACTCCCACGGGCACCTTCGCTTTTGGGCGATCAACCTGTGCCGTTGCCGCTTCGGTCAGCGCATCCAAACCCTGTTTCAGCCATCGGAAGTTGAACCAAGCGAGCACCGCGCCGATCAAGATTCCCGCGCCCCATCTCCACCCGTAGAAATAGCAGACCGGCACAGCCGCCAGCGCGCCCAGAAGCAAAGTCAGCCAGGATATTCGGCGCTCCGATGCAAGGTACCTCGAAATGTCAGCGCTTGGAATTTCCATCGTCGTCCGCGGGAAGACGCCGCAGCACATCGCGTAAGCCGCCGAAGAAACCCAGGAAGCCCAGGACCAGCATCAGGATGGGCTTGGTATGCAGCCAGCGGTCCAGAAAATATCCGATCCCGCCGCCAACCACCACCGCCGCTACAAGTATGAACGGCAGCTCCATGGCCATGGCAAACTGCTGCGAAAATCCCTTGGCCTGTTTCTGCGCGGGAGTCAACTGCTCGTCGCGATTATCGTCATGGTCCGAAGGCATAGTGCGCCAGACGGGCGAACGGCTCAGGATACAACCCCGCGGCCAGCGTTACAAACAGCGCTGCGCCCAAGGCCACGGCTTGCGCGCTGCTCATGTGCGGCCCCGGCGCCTCGCCCGGCTTCTTCATCCAGGCATGCACGACCACGCGGAAGTAGTAGTACAGCGCGGGCACGATATACAGCGCCCCAAAAACCGCGAGGACCGGATGGTGCGATTCGATCAGCGCCTGGAAGATATAGTATTTGCCCATGAAGCCCGCGGTCGTGGGTATACCCGCCAGCGACATCATGAAAATCAGCAACAGCAGTGCGGCCGCGGGACTGCGCTGGTACAGCCCATCGAGGTCGTCCAGTTCATCACCGATCAGCCCCTTCTGCCGCATCACGATGACCACAGCGAACGCGCCGATGGTCATGAATCCGTAGGCGATCAGGTAATACATGATCCCCACAAGGCCCGTCTCATTCCATGCCACCAGCCCCAGAAGCACGTATCCCACATGCGAAATCGAAGAGTACGCCAACAGGCGCTTCACATTGGTTTGCGTCAGTGCAGCGAGGTTCCCCCACGTCAGCGAAGCGACCGCGACGCCCGAGATGATGTACACCCAGGTGGTCTGGGAATCACCGAAAACGTTGATCATCAGCCGCAGCAGCATCGCAAAACTCGCCGTCTTCGACGCCACGCTTACGTACGCCGAAATCGGCGTCGGAGCTCCCTCGTACACATCGGGCGCCCACTGATGGAACGGCACTGCCGCAACCTTGAAGAACATCCCCGCGGCCACGGTGACAAGCGCCATGATCACTAGCCAATCGGTGATGCCATGCGTGGAACTGTAAGCAAAGCGCCGGCCGAGGACGTTGCCAATCTCGATGATATTTGTCGAACTGCTCACGCCATAGAGCAGCGAGAAACCGTACGCCAGGATCCCAGTGCTGAAAGCGCCAAGCAGCAGGTACTTCATCGCCGCCTCGTTGGACTGCTTCTCGCGCCGCAGGAAACCCACCAACGTATAGAAGCTGAGCGCCATCGTCTCCAGCCCCAGGAAAAGCACGATCAAGTCGATCCCGGAGGCCATGAACATCATGCCGATGCAGGAGAACAAGAGCAGCGCGTAGTATTCGCCTTCCTGCTCTCTCTCGATGTCCAGGAATCGCACGGAGAGCAGAATCACCAGCGCGGTGGCGGCAAGAAAGATCAACGCGAAGACGAGGAAAAATCCATCCACGATCACGGTATTGTGGAAACCGATCAGGACGGGCGGCCCCACCTGGTTGAGGCGGACCTCCCGGTATTTCTGGAATTGCATGAAGAGGCCGAGCCCGCTCGCCGCCACGCCAAGCATCGCCAGAAACGCGTTCAGGTGCTTCTCGCGCCTCTCCAGAAGAAAATCAAAAATCAGAATGCCCAGCGCGAACAGGAGCAGTTCCATCTGCGGCAGGATCACCAGGCCATCGCCGTGGATGTAATTCACGATTGGGTCGAGGAAGGGGGAAATAAGGTGCCCCAACCACTCGAAAAACATTCGGATGTAGTGGAGGAGCGGCCCGATGATAGGAATGTACGTCGCCATTCCCTACTTGACCTCCAGGCTTGCCGGGGCCGCGGGTGCAGGAACGGGCGCAGCAGGAACGGGCGGCAGCGCTCGATTGGCCTGTTCGTAAAACTTCGGATTCACCTGCTGCACGATTTTCTCCACCGGCTTGTCAATAAACGCAAAGAACGGCTTCGGATAGATGCCGATCCAAAACGCCAGAAAGACCAGCGGCAGCAGCACCGCATATTCGCGCGCGTTCATGTCCGGCAGCGTCTTGTTCACATCATGCGTCACGTTGCCAAACATTACTCGCTGGTACAGCCACAGCAGGTAGGCGGCGCCCAGCACGATTCCCAGCGTGCCCCAGGCAGCCCAGGCTTTGTTCACCACGAACGCGCCTTGCAAAATCGTAAACTCCCCGATAAATCCATTGAGGATGGGCATGCCCAACGAACTCAACGTGATAATCAGGTAGATGGCCGCGAAATTTGGCATTGGCGTGGCCAGCCCCCCAAATTCGGAAATCATCCGGGTGTGCCGGCGCTCGTACAGCATCCCCACAAGAAGGAAGAGCGCGCCCGTGGAAATGCCGTGGTTGATCTGTTGCAGCACGCTGCCGGATAGCCCCTGCGGCGTCAGCGCAAAAATCCCCAGCGTGCAGAAGCCCAGGTGGCTGACGGAACTGTACGCAATCAGTCGTTTCATGTCCTTCTGCATCAAGCAGACAATCGCGCCATAAATAATCCCGATCAGCGAAAGCACGATAAGGATGTGAATGACTTTCGCGCGCATCGCCGGATCAGTGGGCAACAGCCGCAGCGAAAAGCGCAGGAAGCCGTACGTCCCCATTTTCAGCAAAACGCCAGCCAGAATAACCGAACCCGCCGTGGGCGCTTCCGTGTGCGCATCCGGCAGCCATGTGTGGAACGGGAACATCGGTACCTTGATGGCAAACGCAAAAAAGAAAGCCCAGAAGAGCCACCACTTCAGCGAATCAGGAAAGCCCTGCGCGGCGGCCAGCAAGGTGGGAATATCAAAAGTCCCCGTCGCTCCCTGTGGGAGTCCCTTTTCATAATTGAAGTACAAAGCCAGGATGCCCAGCAACATGATCACGGACCCGGCCAACGTGTACAGGAAGAACTTGATCGCCGCATACAGCCGCCGCTCGCTGCCCCACACGCCGATCAGAAAATACATGGGCACAAGCATCACTTCCCAGAAAAGATAGAACAGGAAGAAATCCAGCGACATGAACACGCCCAGCATACCGGTCTGCAGCAAGAGCAGCAGAATGTAATACTCCTTCGTGCGCGTGGTGATGGCGGTCCACGAAGAGGTAATCGCGATCATGCCAAGCAGTGTCGTGAGCATCACCAGCAGCAAGCTGATGCCATCGATGCCAAGATGGTACTCCGCGCCGATAGAAGGTATCCATTCTGCCTTCTCCATGAATTGGTAGCCGCCGTTCTCCACATGAAAATGCACCACCAGCGGGATGGAAACCAAGAAACCGAGTACGCCAAAGAGATTGCCGATAACGCGGTGAAGCATCGGCGCGTCGCGTGGTATGAAGAGCAGAACGAGCGCGCCCACCAGCGGGGTGAACAGCACCACGCTCAGGAGATGATCATGAAAAAGCCCCATGCGGTTCGCCTTTCAGCGCAAATTGCGCACAATCACTTGCATGTGGTGGCCGTAATAGCTCAATAGAATCACCAGGCCCAACAGGATCAGCAGGGCGTAGCTGGAAAACATGCCGGTCTGCAGCATGCGCACCGGCACGCTGAGCCCCAAATTAATCTTGCCAATCAGGTTCACTAGGCCGTCCACCACCCACTTGTCCCACCACATCGAAATCCGGGAAAGCACGCGCGCCATCCACCCCGCGCCATCCACGCCCACTCCATCGATCACCTTGGCATCCACGACGCTCAGTGTTGTGCTCAGATCCTCGATTCGATTCACAAACAGCGCGTCGTATATCTCATCCACGTAGTATTTGTGGACCAGCACATTGTAAAGTCGCGGCCACGCCCCGATGATTTTCGAGCGTAGTTTTGGGTATTGCAGGTACACGCGATAGGCCAGCCAGATTCCCAGCGTCGCGATGCCTACGGACACCATCATCAGCAGGTATTCCTTGAACAAACTGTGATGTTCCACTTCCGCAGCCGCCGCGCCCAGCGGCACGCCCCGCAACACCGGCTCCAGAAATGTGTCAAACGTGTTCGCCTCTCCCCAAAGCACCGGAAGCGCGAACCACCCGCCGCAGATCGAAAGAAACGCCAGGATCGCCAGTGGCACGGTCATGGATTTCGGCGACTCGTGAATGTGCTCTTCCAGTTCCGGCGAAACACGCGACCGCCCAAAAAACACCTGGAAGAGCAGCCGGAACATGTAGAATGCCGTCATCCCCGCGGTGATCAATCCAATCGTCCACAAGAACAAGTAGCGATCCGCCCCACTGTGGCGATTGAATGTGGCGCCAAGAATTTCATCCTTGCTGAAAAATCCGGCCAGCGGTGGAATGCCGGAGATGGCCAGCGTCGCGATCATGAAAGGCACCGAAGTGGCCGGAATGCTATTCCATAATCCGCCCATCTTGCGAATGTCTTGCTCACCGGATAGCGCATGAATCACGCTGCCGGCTCCGAGGAAGAGCAGCGCCTTGAAAAAGGCGTGGGTCATCAAGTGGAAAATGCCGGCCGAAAACGCGCCCACGCCCAGCGCCAGAAACATGTAGCCAAGCTGGCTGATCGTGGAATACGCCAGGACTTTCTTGATGTCGTTTTGCACCAGGGCCATGGAAGCCGCGAAAATAGCCGTGGTAGTGCCGATGATCGCGACCACGTCCATCGCCGTCGGAGCCAATTGGTAGATCGCGCTCATGCGCGCCACCATGTACACGCCTGCGGTGACCATCGTCGCCGCGTGGATCAACGCGCTCACCGGCGTGGGGCCTTCCATCGCATCGGGCAACCACACATACAGTGGAATCTGTGCGGATTTTCCGGTGGCGCCAAACAAGAGCAGCAGCGCAATTCCCGTAAGCACTGGCGCGCCATACGCCAGTTCATGGCTGTTGACCATGGAAGTCAGCGTTTGCAGGATCCCCGGGAACGCTTCCGGATTGGCCAGACACTCGGAAGTGAAGCGCACCGTTCCGAACGTCGCGGCAATCAAGAAAATACCCAGCAGAAACCCCGTATCGCCGACGCGGTTGACGATAAACGCTTTCTTCCCTGCATCCGAAGCCGACTTCTTCAAAAAGTAGAAACCGATCAGCAGGTAGCTGCAGAGCCCCACGCCTTCCCAGCCAACAAACAGAAGCAACAAATTGTTGGCCAGCACCAGCGTCAGCATCGAAAACATGAACAGATTCATGTAGCCGAAGAACCGGTAGTAGCCGCCTTCGTGGCCCATGTACCCGATCGAATAAATGTGAATCAGGAATCCGACGCCAGTCACCACCAAGATCATCACGCAGGAAAGCGGATCCAGCAGGTAGCCCCAATCGGCCACGAAATTCGTCAAACCATGCGACCACGGCATAGCGCCCGGCGTCACCCACTCAAATAGAATCTGCTGGTAGATGCGATGGTCGGGAACCGCGAGTAATTGGTAGACGGCGCCCGCGGCGTGCACGAATGACAGGAAGACGCTTCCCACGCAAAAGAAACTCACCGCCGCTTTTGGTAGATGCCGGCCAATCAACAGCATCAGCGCCGCAGTCATCAGCGGAAACAGCGGGATGAGCCAGAGATGCTCCAGGAAATAGCCGGAGGGAGTCATGGCTGCAGCACCCAGATGAAGCAGTTCCCGGCTTGCCTGAACGAAAATGGAGCGCGAGTCACCATTTCAGAAGGTCCATTTCGTCTTCCAGCACCGTTTCACGATTGCGGAAGAAAGCAATGATGATGCCCAGCCCCACCGCGGCTTCCGCAGCCGCATCCGCGATAATGAACAGCGCAAAAATCTGTCCGGCCACGTCGCCAAAAATCCTCGAGAACGCCACCAGATTAATATTCACGGCATTCAAAATCAGCTCGATGGACATCAGTACCACGATCACGTTGCGTCGCGTGATCACGCCGATGGCGCCAATCAGGAATAGCGCCATGCTCAAAAACAGGTAGTAACCAATGGGCATCATCGCGTTCTACGTCCTTTTCTTGGCCATGACCACGGCCCCGACCATGGCCACTAGCAGCAACACGCTGGCGATTTCAAACGGAAGCAGATACGAATCGAACAGGCGGCCCGCCAACTCTTCCGTATTGGGCTTCAATTGGCCCGCGGGCACGGCATTGGGTAGCAGGAAACCCTGGCCGGGCACCCCGCGTGAGGTCCACAGCATCACGCCCACTTCCGCGGCCAGCACCAGCCCCACCAGTAGCGCCACCCACTTCTGCCGTGAAAACTGAAGCTGGCGCAGAGACACATCGAGGTTCACCAGCATGATCACGAAAATGAACAGCACCATGATTCCGCCGACGTACAAAATGACCTGCGCGATAAAAATAAATTCAGCGCGCAATTGCAGGAAGATGCCCGCGACAGCGAGTAGCGCGGTGATCAGGAATACCGCGCTATGCATGACGTTGCGCCGGGTCACCATCAGCGCGGCGCTGACGATCGCCACTCCCGCGAAGAAAAAGAAGAAAACCTTATCCAGCATAAGAATCCTCGGTCGAAGGCTTTTCTGTAGGCGCCGCCGATGAAGCCGCCGCGGCGCGTTTATCGTTCAAATACAGCAAATAAAGCGCGGCTGCCAGTGTGAACACCGTGCTCACAATCATCGCCAGCCACCGGTTCCACCCATATTCCATTTTCAGAATCATGCCCACGCCCACGGCCAGCACGTTCACGATCGCCAGCGGTATCAGAATGTACCAGCCCAAATGCATCAACTGGTCAAAGCGGTAACGCGGCAGCGTGAAGCGCACCCACATAAACAGGTAAATGTACGCCGTGACCTTCAGCAGAAACCAGAACGCACCCAACAATCCCGCCTTCATGAAACTTAGCGGTCCATACAGCGGCGCAGCCAGGATCAGCGCGACGGCAAAGCACGACAGTGCCACCGCCCACATGAACCACACCTGCACGCGCACGGGCTGCTTCCCCGCCCGCAGCACGCAGTAGACGCCCACTGCGGCGGTGAACAACGCAGGCACCGCATCCAGCCAGTTCATCCAACCCACTTTCGGAAACGGCCGTAACCATCCGCCAAGAAACAGCGTTGTCGCCACGGCGCCAACCACGATCATGTTGGCGTACTCGCCCAAAAAATAGCATGCCCAGCGGAATCCGCTATACTCCGTCATGTACCCGGCCACAAGTTCCGATTCCGCTTCGGGCAGATCGAACGGCGCGCGGTTCGTTTCCGCGATTGAGGCCACCAGATAGATGAAGAATGCTACCGGCGCGAGGAAGATGTACCAAATGCCATCATCGTATTGCATGTCGACAATGGCTCGTATCTTCAGCGTGCCCGCCAGAAGTAAGCCGCTTACCAGCGCCAGCCCACCAGCGGTTTCGTAGCTGACCAATTGCGCCGTGCTGCGCAGCGCGCCCATGATCGAATAGTGGCTGTTGGATGCCCAGCCGCCCAGCATGATTCCGAGTAGTCCCATGGAGCTGACACCGACCACAAACAGCAGTCCCACGTTGATATCGCGCGCCACCAGGAATGCCGGCCCAAATGCAATTCCTCCCATCGCGGTGAGTGCGGCCGTCATGGACGTCACCGGCGCCAACCAGAAAATCATTTTGTCGGCGTTATCCGGGATGATGTCTTCCTTGATCAGCAACTTCACCGCGTCCGCAATGGGCTGCAGCAAACCATGCGGCCCCACGCGCATCGGCCCAAGCCGCGCCTGCATGTCCGCCATCAGCTTGCGTTCCATCAGAACCAGGTAGCCTGTAATGAGCGGGACGACGGCAACGATAACCACGCCACAGACGAGTTCGACCCACCAGGACCGGAGGAAGAAGAGAAAGGGATTCATGGCGTTAGCGGTCCACCTCGCCAAGCACGATATCCAGCGTGCCGATGATGGCCACTACATCGGCCACCAGGTGCCCGCGCGTCATTTTGTCCAGCGCCTGCAAATTCACAAATGATGGCGGGCGGATGCGCACGCGATAAGGCTGCGTCGTGCCATCGCTCACGATGTAGTAGCCCAGGATACCCTTGGGCGCTTCAATCGAGTGGTAAATCTCGCCGGCAGGCGGCTTCAATACTTTGCCCACCTTGCCCATAATCGGCCCCGCGGGAATATTTTCGATCGCTTGCAGGCAAATCAGGCGCGATTGCCGCATCTCTTCCATGCGCACCATGTAACGGTCATAGGTGTCGCCGTTCGTGCCCACGGGAATTTCAAATTTGTACTGGTCATACGCGGCGTAGGGCTGCGTCTTCCGCAAATCCCATTTCACGCCGCTGGCCCGCAGCACGGGCCCGGAAGCGCCCAGTGCAATGCAGTCCGCCGCGCTCAGCACACCGATGTTGCGCGTGCGCCCAATCCAGATGCTGTTCCCAGTCAGGAGATCCACGTACTCCTGGATGCGCCGCTCGAAATCCTTGCAGAAACGCTCCACATCCTTCTCAAATGTGTCGTACGCCTCATACTGCAACCCGCCGATCCGGAAAGCGTGGGTCGTCAGCCGCGCCCCGCAATATTTCTCGAAAATTTTCAGAATCTCTTCCCGTTCGCGCATGCAGTAAAACAGCGGCGTAAGCGCGCCAATATCCAGCGCATGTGTGCCCAGCCAGACCAGGTGGCTGGCGATGCGCTGCAGTTCCGTCATGATGGTGCGGATAACTCTCGCGCGAGGCGGCGCTTCTACATTCAACAGTTTCTCGACCGCTTCGCAGTAGCCCAGCCCGTTGCTCACCGCCGCAACGTAGTCCATGCGGTCCACATAAGGCGCAAACTGCTGATATGACCGGTGTTCCGCGATTTTCTCCACGCCGCGGTGCAAATACCCGATCACGCACTCGGTGCCCCGCACGCGTTCGCCGTCCAGCTTCAGCTTCACGCGCAGCACGCCGTGCGTGGAAGGGTGTTGCGGCCCCATGTTGAGGACGAGTTCGTCGGCGCCTAGTAGCGTCTGTTTTTGCGCCGCGTCGTCTTGCAAGATGTCGCTCACGTTTCGGAGGTCAGATTCCTTTCGCCGATTTCTTAACCGCTACTGCCCGCTCTCGATCCCCAGGTTCTCCCGGACCCAGGCCGTGTCCTGCTGAAGGATGTCGTAATCCTTCCGCAGCGGATGCCCCTGCCACTCCTCCGGCAAAAGAATGCGCTTCAAGTCGGGATGCCCGCTGAAAGTGATGCCGAACATGTCGAAAATCTCGCGCTCCAGCCAGTTCGCCGTCGGCCAGATCTCCACGAGGCTCGCGGCACTTTGGTCTACAGCCAGCGGAATCTTCAGCCGCAAGCGCAAATTGTTCGGAAACGAATAGAGAATGGCGATCAGATCGAAGCGCTTCTCGCGGCGTGGCCAATCCACCGCAGTATAGTCCTCCAGAAGATCGAACTTCTCGATGTCCCTCGAATAGTGCGCAATCTCCCGCAGTTGCGCGGAGTCAATCACCAGGTACGTCTGCTTGCGGTCCTCGATCGCATCCAGGATGGCCGTGCCAAAGTGCTCGCGGTACCGCTTCGTTAGATCGTTGTCCAGCGGAATCTGCATCGAGACGGGAGGCTTCGGTGGAGGCGGTGCGGGCCTCGCAGGTGCGGTAGGCTTGGCGGCTGGAGATGAGGCAGCTTCCCCGCTGGCAGGCGCGGCGGGCGGCGCTGGAGGAGCGCCAGCAGCATCTTGCTTTGGACTTTCGGGCGACTGGGGTGGCTTGGGCTCTTCTGCCATGGACCCTGGGACCATTAAGTTGCAAATTTGGAGCTAATCAAAACTCTTGGTAGCCCCAAATCGCTTCGTTGAGAATGACCGCAATTTCGCCTGCGCGCAAAGGAAGGAGCGACCGCGCGCAAGCCAGTTTGCAGACGGACACACTCATCCGCGATCTGGCAGCAAACAGAATCGCTCTCAGAGTTTCTAACACACGCAGTCAGCACAGTCAATGCGCGCGAACACGAAACTGGAAGGTTCTGAAGGTTTGAATGGCGAGAACAGTGACTGCAACGAAGGATTACGCCCAGTCCAACGCGCCCTTCTTGTACAGCCAGGCGTACCCCACCAGCAATATCCCCAAAAACACGAACATGGAAACCAGCGCGAATGCACCCATGTGCTGGGCCACCCACGAGCGATACAGAATCGCCCAGGGAAACAAAAAGATGATTTCCACGTCGAAGATCACAAACAGCATCGCCACGACATAAAATCGCGCCGAATACCGTCCGCGCGCGTCACTTTCCGGCGGGATGCCACACTCGTAAGGCTGTAGTTTCGCTGGGCCGCCCGCTGTCTCCGGGCGTAGTAGCTTGAAAATCAGCAAGGTGAGTACGGGAAACGACAGCACCAGCAATGCAAAAATCAGAACCGGAATGTATGCCTCAGGCATGAGGTGCCTCTCGACGCATCGTATCACAACTCCTTGTCAAGTGAATTGCGCCCGCTCACAGGACTGCACAATGGCGTAGCGCTAGCCCAGCCTCGCGATTCCCCTATTTCTCGAACAGCAGCTCCCCTGCGCGCTGCGTCGCCTTCACCACCGCCTTAATTAACGTCACGCGCAGCTTCCCTTCCTCCAGCTCGAGTATCCCGTCAATCGTGCACCCGGCCGGAGTCGTCACCGCATCCTTCAGCAGTGCCGGGTGATCGCCGGTTTCCAGTACCACGCTCGCCGCGCCTTTCATCGTCTGCGAAGCCAGCAGTGTGGCGATATCACGTGGCAGTCCCACCTTCACACCTGCTTCGGCTAGCGATTCCAGAATAATGTAGATGAATGCGGGCCCGCTGGCGGAAAGGCCGGTGACCGCATCCATATTCTTCTCGTCGACCACCACCGTGCGCCCCACGGCGTTAAACATGGCCTTCGCAATTTCCAGGTGCTCGGCGGAGGCGTGCGCGCCCCGGCAAATCCCGGTCATGCCGCAGCCTACGGTAGAGCAGGTATTCGGCATGGCCCTCACCACCGGAACCTTGGCGCCCGCGCGCTGTTCAATGTACGAAGTCGGCACGGAAGCTGCCACCGATATGATCAGCGTGTCCTTCCCCAATTCCGGCGCAATTTCCTTCAGGACGTCGCCTACCACCTGCGGCTTCACCGCCAACAACACGATATCCGCTTCGTGCGCAGCTTTGCGATTGTCCGTGCTAGCGGTAACGCCAAGTTCCTTCGCAAGTGCCGCCGCTTTCTCTTCGTGGCGCACGGTAATATTCACGCGCTTTGGCGAGAAAAGGCCTTGCTTGAGATAGGCGCGCAACAAGATGCCGCCGAGCTTACCGGTACCCAATACCGCCAGATTTTTGTCTGCAAGTTTCGTAGCCATGATGCCATCATTGTTATGGACGCGGCGAAAACCGTCAACAAGCGAATCAAGCAGGAGACCTCAAGCTTGGAGTTCCAGCCGATCCTCGAAATGTGGTAGAGATTACTGAGGCGTCCGCGCGCTAATCGTGGCGCGCGCCGTGCAACACTTCCAGGGCATGAGGCAACAGGTGTGCAACCGCATCCAGCGATTCCACCGCGCCTTTCGGGCTGCCTGGCAAATTCAGAATCAGCGTACGGTGTCGCGACACAACCACGCCTCGTGACAATAGCGCCGTCGGCGTTTTCTCCGCGCCCTTGCGGCGAATCTCCTCGGCCAGCCCCGGAATGTTGTGCTCGGCAATTTCCAGCGTAGCTTCCGGGGTATTGTCGCGCGGCCCCAGCCCTGTTCCACCCGTGGTCAAAATCAGGTCAACGTGCCGCGAATCCGCAAGTTCTCGCAATTGGCTCCGCACGTTTCCCGGGTCGTCCGAGCACTGCAGGGACGCATTGACTTCCCATCCGAGTTCCCGGCAACGCTGCACCAGCGCCGGCCCGGATAGGTCCACGCGTTCACCGCGCGCAACAGAATCGCTGATAGTCAGGATAGCAACACGCATGGCAGGATCAATTGCTTCCGACGGTATCGCGATTGGCCTCGTCCAGCAAGCGCATCGCTTCCATCAGAAGTCCCGTGGTGCTGCGCGTAGTGGTCGTCGCGGTTGATGCATTCGCGGCGTTGAAGTCAATCTCGAATTCGCCCGCGGTCCACAGAATGACTTTGAACACTGCATCATCACCCTGAATCGTGCCGATTTTCGCGTCGCGGCACTGCCCTGCCGTAAAATACAGCTCCGCGCGCTCATCGCCCTTACGCACCACCAGGCGGCAGGACTTCTGCCCCATCTCCAACGATTGCATCAGGTCCGTCATGCTCATTTCTTCCAGGCGGCCCTGAATCACGCCGGGGCGCTTCGCGGTTTTCTGCAGTTTTTCCAGATGCAGCCGGTCCACCACTTTTTTCGTGGAGCGTACCAGGTCTTTAACCAGAAATGGCTTGGCGATGAAGTCTTCCACCCCGTCCACCAGCGGGCGCAAGCGTTCCTCGATGTCCGCACGGCTGGCCATGAAGAGAAATGGGATGTGCCGCGTGGCTTCCCGGCCGCGCAACTTCTCAAAAAGCTGCCGGCCATCCAGACCAGACATTTTGTAATCGCACAAAATCACGTCGGGTGGTTCATCAATCACCTTCAGCAGCGCATCAGCGCCGTCGGCCGCGATCATCACTTCACAATAGGCATCAAGCGCTTTGGAAATCAGGTCGCGTATCAGCGGATTGTCTTCCGCCAGCAGCAGCCTTACCGTTTTGCCGGGGGCTGCGGTCATTGGCGCCCTCTCCGCGCTTTCTTCCCTTGCGCGCGCCGGTAGTCTCCACTTTTCCCGCCTGTCTTTTCCAGCAGGTGGACGTGCGCGATTTCTATTCCTTTATCGAGAGCTTTACACATGTCGTAAACCGTGAGGGCCGCACAGGTGGCGGCGACCAGCGCTTCCATCTCCACGCCCGTCTGCGCCGTCGCCCTTACACGGGAATGAATTTCCACTCCATCTTTGCATAGCCGTGGGGTCACAGCAATGTGCGTGAGGGGCAGGGGATGACAAAGAGGTATCCACTCCGCCGTCCGTTTTGCCGCGGCGATTCCCGCGATGCGTGCCACTTCCAGCGGATCGCCCTTGGGATTCTTCAAACGTCGCACCGCGCGCACCACGCCGGGCGCCATGCGCACAAAGGCGTATGCCACCGCCGTGCGCGTTGTCACAGATTTGGCGGAGACGTCCACCATGCGCACTTCGCCGCCTTTGCCGTAGTGGGAGAGTTTTGCCATTCGCCCCAGGTCATCCGAGAATCGTCTTCCTTGGCCTCAGTGCGCTGCCGTGACGGTTTCTTTCCTTAGGAGGCCGGGGCTTCAGCCCCGGCGTAAAGTCGCTGAAGCGAATGGGCTTTAGCCCCTCAGAAAACCTATCCAGTGCTCTTCGGTAGTATCCTAGAGTACGTCCATGCGCGGTAGAACGGAAACCTTCTCTCCCGCTGCAATGTCCTGACGGTCAGCGGGCACCACCAGGAAGCAGTTCGCCCGGCTCAGCGCCGCAATGTCGCCCGAACCCTGCCAGCGCAATGGCCGCACTTCGGCCGATCCTCCACTCCATTCAACCCGAGCCGGCAGAAAATGCGTCAGCCCCGGCTTTTCCTTCAGCGCTTCCGCCAACGTAGCTTCCAGCAAGGGCAGCGGCCGCGCCGCCGCACCGCTCAAAAGATCAAGCGCTGGCGCCACAAAAAGAAGAAACGTCACCATCGTGGAAACAGGATTCCCCGGAAGTCCAAACACAAACGCATCCCGGCACCGCGCAAACACCGCCGGTTTCCCGGGTCGAATGGCTACCGCGTCAAAGAAAAACTCCGCTCCCATCGCCTGCAGCACCGATTCAACCAGATCGTACTTCCCCATCGACACCCCGCCCGAAAGCACCAGCACGTCTTCCTGCAAGCCTTGCTCGACTTTCTCGCCGAGGTCATCGCTGCGGTCCAATGCGTTGCCCAGCAGCACCGGCTCGCCTCCCACAAGGCGCACCTGCGCGGCCAGCGAGACGCTATTGCTGTTGCGAATGTGAAATGGACCGGGCGTTTCGCCGATGGGCACCACCTCATCACCCGTAGAAAGAATCGCCACGCGCGGCTTGCGGTTACAGAGCAGCGCCGTCGCGCCAACCTGTGCCGCAATCGCCAATTCCGCAAAGCCAAGCCGATGGCCTGGGTATAAAGCCGCATCGCCTTCATGCGCTTCGCTGCCACGCGGCACGATG
This sequence comes from Candidatus Acidiferrales bacterium, assembly GCA_963702915.1. Taxonomy (GTDB): domain Bacteria; phylum Acidobacteriota; class Terriglobia; order Acidiferrales; family UBA7541; genus Acidiferrum. Next base: position 311,745 of record OY969770.1, on the reverse strand, counting down.
TTTTGCCCGCGCACTGAATCCCGCTGGAAGGAAATCACATCGCCATCGCGTGAAGTGAATTCGATCATGACCACGGCGTCAGCGCCAGGCGGCACCGCGGCGCCAGTCATGATTTGCATGCAGCTCTCCCCTGCCAGCGGCATGGTGACGCTGTCCCCGGCCTTCACTTCACCGGAGCAGCGCAGCTTCGCGCCCGCGGCCGCCTCGCTGGCCCGCACCGCGTAGCCATCGCGTGTGGAGCGGTCAAACGGCGGATATTCTCGGTCAGCGCGAATCTCTTCTGCCAGCACGTGGCCCAGCGCCTCATCCACGCCCAGCTTGATCGTGGCTCCCGGACGCGGCCGTCTGCCCGCCTCGGTCATCACAATTTGCCGCGCTTCGTCATACCGCAGCATCAGCAACCCTCAATTCCGCTCAAATCCCTACGTTCTTCGTCAGGGCATGGCTTCAGCCATGCCGTAACTGCTGCACTTCCAACCCGGCTTCAGCCGCTGCGGGACTCTTTTGGTTCTCCCACAGACTAGCCTGGAACTGCCTTCCTCAATCTCTCAATTTTTTTCAGAATAGGTTTATAGCCAGCGCGCCAGCAGCGTGCCGGGCTGGACAATCGTGGCGTCGCGTTCCGGCCCCGTGGAAATCATCCCAATCTCTACCTGCAGAAAGTCGGACACAAAGCGCAAGTAATCCAGCGCGGCCTTCGGCAGTTTCGCCGCATCCTTTACGCCGTAGGTCGTCTCGCTCCAGCCGGGCAGCGTTTTGTATACCGGCGTTACGTGTTCGTATTCTTCCGCCGATGCGGGCATCTCTTTCAACTCCGCACCCTTGTAGGTGTAGCCCACGCCCACTTGAATTTCGCGCTGTGTATCAAACACGTCCAGCTTCGTGATCACCAGCGTATCAATTCCATTAATCATCTTGGCGTAACGCAATTCCGCCAGGTCCAGCCAGCCGCAGCGCCGCGGGCGTCCCGTCACCGCGCCAAACTCATTGCCGCGCTCGCGCACTTCCTTCGCTTCCAGGTCCGGCATCTCCGTGGGAAACGGTCCGCCGCCAACGCGCGTGGTGTACGCCTTGGAAACGCCCAAAACATTGCGGATTTTCGTAGGAGGCACGCCCATCCCCGTCGTTGCCCCGCCTGAGGTCGCGCTGGACGACGTGACAAACGGATAGGTGCCATGATCAATGTCCAACATCGTGCCCTGCGCACCCTCAAACAGCACCGACTTGCCCTCATCCAACGCGTGGTTGACCAATTCCGCGGTATCGCAAATGTAGCTCTTGATCTTTTCGCTCAGCTTCAGCGTCTCTTCGACTTCGTTGGAAAAATCGATGTCTGCGCCATACGCCCCTTTGGCGATGCGATTTTTCTCCGCCACAACGCGGGCCGCCTTCTCGCGAAACAGTTCCGGCGTCAGCAGATCCACCATGCGCAGTCCGCGCCGCGCCATCTTGTCTTCATACGCTGGCCCGATGCCTCGTGAAGTCGTGCCAATTTTATTAGCGCCCCGCGCCGATTCCGCCGCCTTATCCAGTTCGCGGTGATAAGGGAAAATCAGATGCGCGCGATTGCTGATGTGCAGCCGCCCGGCAACGCTGATCCCGCCCTTCGCCAGCGCCTCAATCTCCCCCACAAGCGCCGCCGGATCAATCACCACGCCCGGGCCGATGACGGCGTGCCGCTTCGGGCGCAGAATCCCGCATGGAATCAACTGCAGCACGTGGCGTTCTTTGCCAATGATGACCGTGTGTCCCGCGTTGTGACCGCCGGCAACCCGCGCGATGTAATCGAACGAGCCCGCCAGGTAGTCCACCACCTTCCCTTTTCCTTCATCGCCCCACTGCGCTCCAACCACCACGACCGATTTCATTCAGACCTTCTCTCGACCGAATTCCCTGCCGCGACACACCCTTCGCCAACCCGCCGCTTGACAGTGGTCAATGTTACAAATTATACGTGAAGCACCAACTCGAAATCGTACGATGCCCTCCCGCCGAACGCAAGCAACTCCGCCCTACACCACCAAACCACTTTCAGATAGTTGAGAATTTCAGGCATCAGGTTCGTGTTGTGGCGAACGGTACGCTAGAGGTCCAGTGGGTGCGCTAGTAGCCTAGTTTGATCTATACTGCGACTTAGCGAAGTTATGCGTGTGACACTTCTGACGTTCCTTGTCCTGCTCGGCTACGTGGCTGTCTTGAGTGCCGCTTTCCTGCTGGCTGCCTCAATGTTCACAAGGCGGTTTTCGAGGTTTTGGCGCCACTGTTTCTATCTGTGCTCGCTTGCCTTAGTGGCATTACTCCTACTCATTCCGATATCTGGTCCTAGGAGCGACGATTTCGCCAACAATGACGCAATGTTTTGGCCGCTCGTCATCGCCTGTCTAAGCCTTCCCTTTGCGGCTTTCAAGAAACCCCAAAGATACATTGTGTTATCCGCAATCATTTTAAGTTTAGCAGCGTTTCTTTTTGCATTCAGGTGAGCCGATTAGATTCGCCTAGCGGTGTCGACCGAATCCTAGAACCACCTCATATCCTAAACAACCTCAGGCAATTCCCAATAAATCGCGCTGCCGGAAACTGCCTTACAACGAGAGTCGCAAAACCCGCCATTGCCGCTTTTGCAGCGTCTCCCAGCACTTTCCTTGCATCCCGTCTCGTCCTCCGTTAGCGTCTTAACGATGGGGTGCCTCCCCACTCCAGTACCCAAAAGGCGCTTGAACTTCTCCAAAGGGAGCGACTCTTGACGAATCCAATCATCACCCTGACAACCGACTACGGCACCAACGACCATCTCGTCGGTGTGCTCAAGGGCGTAATCCTGAAAATCAATCCAGACGCCCAGATCGTCGATATCACCCACCAGGTCGCTCCCTTTGACCTGCTCGATGGCGCATTGTCCATCGCCGCCGCCTATTCTTATTTCCCCCCTCGCAGCATCCACGTGGTCATCGTGGATCCTGGCGTGGGTACGGAACGCCGCCCCATCCTCGTCAGTGGCCAGAATCAGTATTTCATCGCGCCCGATAATGGCGTGCTCTCCGGCGTCTACGAAAAGGAGCACCCCGTTGTCGTCCGTCACATCACGTCCGAACATTATTTTCTGCAGCCGGTAAGCAAAACCTTTCATGGCCGCGACATTTTTGCCCCCGTCGCCGCGTGGCTCTCCAAGAATTGGCAGCCCGCCAGCATGGGCGAAGAAATCACCGACTTCAAGAAGTTCGCCATGCCCAAGCCCAAGGAAGCGGACGGCCTATTGAAGGGAGTGGTCCTGAAGGTGGACGCCTTCGGCAATCTGATGACGAATTTCCGTCCGGAAGATTTGCCCGCTAGTGCGTCGGAAAATGGCGCAGTGAAGCTGCAGGTTGGCACGCAACCCGTCACCAAGTTTGTGCCTACGTTTGCCAGCGGCGCTGCCGGCGAAGCCGTCGCCTACGTCGGCTCCAGCGGATATGTCGAAATTGGCGTGAACAAAGGCAGCGCCTCACGCGCACTGGGCTTAAACCGCGGCACCCCCGTCCTGCTAACCAAAACCTAGCCTCATTTTGTATTTTCGGTTTCGGCCAAGTAGGGGTCCAGCACGCTGGACCCCATCTCGGCAAGATGTAAGCAATCGCAATTCTTGTAGCGCAGGGAGAGTCCGCACCAGCCCGCTGCCTTTTGGCGGGAGCCCTGCGGCTTTTCTCTTCCCTTTTTACCAGAAACTCACCCTACCGGCTCGATTCCATCGCCGTCATCTGTGAACGTGTGCGCGGGTCCAGCCAATCCCGCCACGCATCTCCCAGCAAATTGAACGCAAGCACCGCCAGCACCACCGCCAGCGCCGGGAAAACCACCATGTGCGGCGCATCAAATAAATGGTTTCGCGCGTCGTTCAACATCGCGCCCCAACTGGGAATCGGCGCAAGCACGCCCAATCCCAGAAAACTCAGTGTCGCCTCTGCCAGAATCGCACCGGCCATCCCGATGGTGGCTTGCACCAGCACCGGCTGAATAATATTGGGCAAAAGATGCCGCGTCATAATGCGCAGTGGTGAGGCGCCCAATGACCTGGCAGCCAAGACAAATTCCAATTCCTTGGTCTTCAACACCTGCGCCCGCGCCAGCCTCGCGTACCCCGCCCAGCCCGTGATGATCAGCGCCAGAATCACCTTGCCAATCCCCGGACCAAAAAATGCCGCGAACGCAATCGCCAGCAACACGCCAGGAAACGATAGAAACGAGTTGATCAGAAGCAGATTCACGGTTCGGTCAAACACGCCGCCGCTGTACCCCGCCAGCATGCCAAGCGTCAATCCAATCGAGCCGCAGCCCAACACCACGCATATGGAAACAAACAGCGACACCCGCGCGCCGTACAGAATCCGTGTGAGAATGTCGCGCCCCAATTCATCCGTGCCCATCCAGTGGCCGAGCGACGGCCCTTGCAGCCGCACCGCCAGATTCTGCGCTGCTGGCTGCGCAGGCGAAATCCATGGCGCCAGCAACGCGACCACCACCAGCAGGCAAGCAATCGAAAATCCGACGCGCGCCAGCAAACTCTGCCTCAGAAAGGCCCGCAATGGCTCGCCGAATTTCATGACAGCCGCACCCGCGGATCAATAAGCGAGTACAGAAAATCCGTCAACAAATTCACCAGCACATACGAAAGCGCGATCACCAGGATGCACCCCTGCAGCAACGGATAATCGCGCGCGGAAATCGCCTGGACGGTCAAGCGGCCAATCCCCGGCCAGGAAAAAATGGTTTCCGTGACAATCGCCCCCGCCAGCAACGTCCCGAACTGAAGGCCAATGATGGTGGTGATGGGAATCAGCGCGTTGCGCAGCGCGTGCCGCACAAGCACCACGGAAGTCCGCAAACCCTTCGCGCGCGCCGTTCGCACGTAATCGCTGGAAAGTTCCTCCAGCATCGCGCCGCGCACCATGCGCGTCAGAATCGCCGCCAGCGCCGCGCCCAGCGTCGCTGCCGGCAGGATGTAGTTCAATGCCCCGCCCCGACCCGAAACCGGCAACCAACCCAATTCAATCGAAAACAGCGCGATGAGCAGCGGCCCCAGCGCCAAGTTCGGCACCGCCAGCCCGAACAAGGTAAGCACGCCCACGGTCCTGTCTGTCACTGTCCCTCGCCGGTGCGCCGCAATGACTCCCGCGGGAATCGCAATCGCCATGCACACCAGCAACGCCAGAAACGCCAATTGCAATGTAGCGGGGTACCGCTCGAAAATGACGCGCCGCACCGGCGCCTGAAATTTGAACGATTGCCCAAAATCGCCGTGCGCCACCTGCCACAAATATTTTCCGTACTGCACGATCAGCGGCCGGTCCAGTCCCAGCGTATGCCGCAATTCCGCAGCTTGCCCCGGGGCCGCACCCTCCCCCAACATCTGCTCCACGGGATCTCCCGGCACGATGTGGATCAGCAGAAACACCATGGTCAGCACCAACCACAGTGCAGGCAATGTCAGCAGGAAACGGTGTAGGAAGTAGCGCGCCATTCGCCCGGAAGATTCATCGCTCCTTTTTTGCGGCTTTTGCTTTTGTAGCCTCCGCCGCCCCGCTCGTTTCCTTCGCCGGCACGGGTTGCGCCGGGCGCAGCCGTTGGATTTTCACTCGTGCCACGCGCCGCCCATCCATCTCCACAACGGAGAAGCGGTAGCCGCCAAACTCAAAACTCTCTCCGCCCCGTGGAATGAATCCAAGCTGGTCCATCACGAATCCACCAACGGTCGCATACGCCGGGTCCTCCGGCAGAGTGATGTAATATTGCGAATCCAGGTCGCGCACATTCAACGCCGCGTCGAAGACCACTGCTCCATCGGCCAATGTCAATGGCCGCTCTACCACATCGAATTCATCGTGTATCTCGCCGACCAACTGCTCCAGCAGGTCTTCCTTCGTCACCAACCCAAGGATGCTGCCAAACTCATCCACAACCATGGCGATGCCTACATGCCGCGCGCGCAATTCCACCAGCAACTCGCTGACAGGCTTTGTTTCCGGCACAATCAGCACTTCCCGCAGAACCTGCCGCAAATCAAACGGCGGAGGAGGTGGCAGGTTTTCCTCCAAACGACGTTCGCGATCCAGCAACACCCACATCATGTCCTTGATGTGTACAAATCCGAGCACGTGATCTTCCGTGCCCCGATATACGGGAATCCGCGAGCGCTGCGTCGTCGCGAACACGCGCATCACCTCTTCCAGCGAGGCCTCCACCGGCAACGTGTGCATATCCGGCCGCGACACCATGATTTCCCGCACCTGCAATTGGCTCAAGTCAATCGCGCTCAGGATAAACTTCTCTTCCCCGGTCCCCAGCAGCCCCCGTTCGCGCGCCTGTTGAATCTGTATCTGCAATTCCTCCGTGGAATGCGCAACTCCATGGCCCGCCGGCGCGGCCACGCCGAGTGCTTTCACCACCGCGCCTGAAATGCCGTCCAACAAATCAATCGCCCAGCGAAATGTATTGAGGAACCACTGAAACGGCCGCGCCACCATCAATGCGACGCGCCCGGCACGCGCCAGGCTGATGCTCTTTGGCACCAACTCGCCAAACACCACATGGATTGCGCTGAGGAAAAGGAACGAGATAGTCAATGCGACGCCGTGCACCAGCAGCAGCATGCGCGCGCTGCCTTGCGTCGGCATCAATTGTTGCAGCAACTTCGCAAACGTCATTTCGCCCAGTGCGCCAATTCCCAGGCTGCTAAGGGTGATGCCCACTTGCACGCCAGAAACCACTCGGTGCAAGTCGCCTAACAATTGCTCGACGATGCGCGCCCGCGCGTCCCCTTGCGCCACCAACTGCCTCACTCGCGACACCCGCACCGTCACCAGTGAAAATTCCGTTGCCGCGAAAAATCCGTTCAGCGCCACCAGCACGAACACGCCAATCAGCCGCACCAGGAACATTCTCTTCCCTGCTCCTTCAGCCGCATTGTAGCAGTACCTATCCTGCCCGGGGGAACGGCGTGGTCATGTGTTGCGAGGTCGGCGCTTTTACGCGGGCGCTGCCGCATCGATGGCTTCGACCAGGTCTTCGAAGTCGAACGCTCCATCATGCCGCTGGCCATTGATGAAAAAAGTGGGAGTACCGTTCACTCCGCTGCGCACCCCTCCAGTAAAATCCGCTTTCACACGCGCCAGGAATTCCCGCTTTTCCAAAGAGGCTCGCAGTGCCGCCGGCGCCACGCCGATCTTCTGCGCAAGTTCCAGATACAGCGGGCCGGTCAAGCTTTCCTGGTTCTCATAGAGCAGGTCGTGCATCTCCCAGAATTTTCCTTGCGAGCCGCAAAACTCGGCCGCCTCGGCGGCGCCCTCTGCGTGTGGGTGCATCTCGCCCAGGGGAAAATTGCGAAACACAAAGCGCAGACGTTTCTCAAAATGTTTTTGCACCCGCTTTACGATGGGATAAGCCCGCCCGCAGTACGGGCATTCGTAATCGCCATATTCCACCAGCGTGATCTCCGCATTGGCCGGACCTTGGGCGTGATCCGAATCCGACACTGCAACTTTCAGCGCAGCCATTTTCCCCTCCCTATTTCGGCAGATCTTCCAGAGCCTGCAGGATTCCGTCCGCTCCCGGATTCACTGCGATCGGCGAAACGTAGCTCCACGTGATCTTTCCATTTTTGTCGATGACGAACAAAGCGCGTTCGCACACGCCCTCTTTCTCCCGGTAGGCCCCGTATTCCCGCGCTACCTCGCCTTTCGGCTCGAAATCAGCCATCAGTGGAAAGTGCAGCCGCCGGTCCTTGGCAAACGCTTCGTGGCACCATACACCGTCCACGGAAATGCCCAGCAACTCTGCCCCGAATTTCTGAAACTCCGGCAGGATTTCGTTGTACAACGCCATCTGGTCTCCGCAGATCGGGCTCCAGTCCGCCGGATAGAATGCCAGAATCACGGGCCTTCCGCGCAATTCGCTCAGGGAAAGTGTTTGATCGGGTGTGACGTGCAGCGTGAATTCAGGTGCAGCCTTACAAGGTGGAAGAATTGCGGACATACTTCTCCTCAATCTGCCTGACCTGTAGGCTCAAAAAGTGGTTTCGCCAGCTTCTCATAAGATGCCACGATAGGAAAGAAGTTCAACAAACTCTAAACATGCTCGTTGCACGAATCGCCTGAGCATATTGCACGCTCCCCCTACCTCCACTAAACTTGTTCCCTTGGCTCTGAGGTGAAACTCGACTTGCGTACCGTCTGGCGCGTTCTCTCTTGGCTCTTCGCTGCGATTGTCATTGCCTTCGCCACAACGCTGTGGTGGTTCGTTTATCGCCCGCTTCCTCAATTGGAAGGCACCGCCAGCCTTCCCGGCTTGCATGCCAGCGTCTCTGTCGAGCGTGACAACTGGGGCGTTCCTCACATCCGCGCTTCTTCCCTCGAAGATCTTGCCGAAGCTCAGGGCTACGTCATGGCCCAGGATCGCCTGTGGCAGATGGACCTGCTGCGCCGCGCCGCTCGCGGCCAACTCTCCGAAATCCTCGGCTCCGTCACGCTCAAAACGGACAAGGACTTCCGCATCCTTAATTTTGGTCGCACCGCGCAGCGCGAAGTGGAACAGATGGACCCCGACCATCGCCGTATCCTCGAAGCCTACGCTCAGGGTGTCAATCACTTCATCGAGCAGCATTCCACCAAGTTGCCCATGGAATTCACTCTGCTCAAGTACGAGCCGCAGCCTTGGCAGGCTTCGGATTCTTTGGTCATTGGCGCTTACATGTATCGCACGCTCACCTATAGCTGGCCGCACAAGCTGGATCGCGCCAAAATCACCGAAAAAATCGGCCCCGATCTCGCCAAAGACCTTTACCGTGATGATGCCGCCTTGGACCATTTCGTCGTGGGCGACCCGAACGTCAAGGAAAATGGCCGCGATGTCCCGCAAAGCGACGCCGACGACGATGATGAGGATGAGGATGAAATGGATAGCGATGACATACTGAAGGCTGGCCGCGAAATCCCCGCTCTTCCCGATTCCGTCGCCCAGCCCGATCTCACCTCCGCTCTCGCCACCGGGGTGAACGACTGGCTGCTCGAATCACAGCACGATATCCGAGCTTCGCTAGGCAGTAACAATTGGGTCGTCAACGGGGCGCACACTACCACCGGCAAGCCGCTTCTGGCCAACGATATGCACCTGGAACTCACGCTCCCGCCCATTTGGTACGAAGTGCACGATACCGCGCCCGGCTGGAACGTCAAAGGCTTTGCCCTCCCCGGTTCTCCTCTCGTCGTCGTGGGACACAACGACCGCATTGCCTGGGGCTTCACCAACAATGGCGCCAGCGTTCAGGATCTCTACCTCGAAACCTTCAATCCCGCGAATCCCGACGAATATCGCGTGAACGGCCAATGGAAGAAGGCCGACGTTTTTGACGAAGTCATCCACGTGAAGGGCGCTCCCGACGAACACCTCAGGCTGGTCGTCACGCGCCATGGGCCCGTGATTCACCAGGAAGATGGCAAGTGCTACGCCATACGCTGGACGGTTTTGGAACCCGGCGCTTTAGCCAACACGTACTTGTGGCTGGGCAAAGCTCAAAACTGGCGCGAATTCCTGGAGATTATGAAGTCCGTGTGGGGCCCGGGGCAGAACGCTGTTTATGCCGATGTGAAGGGCAACATCGGCTACATCATGGCCGCTCGCGTTCCCATCCGCAAAAAAGGTCACGGCGAAGTGCCCGTCCCGGGCGACACGGACGATTACGAGTGGACCGGCTACATCCCTTTCGACCAATTGCCGCGTAGCTACAATCCGGAAAGCGGCCTCATCGTCACCGCTAATGCGCGCGTCGTCGGCCCCGCCTACAAACCCTACCTGACTGACGATTGGGAAGAGCCCTACCGCACCGCCCGCATCTACGACCTGTTGCATGACAAGCATGACCTCCGCCCAGAGGATATGCTCAAGGTCCAGACCGATGCTTTCAGCCTTCCGCACGCTTTTCTCGCGGAGCAGCTTGTTGCCGCCGCGCAAGTGGCGCCGCCGAAGGATCCGCGCTCGAAGAAGCTCATCGAGCAATCCAAGGATTGGAATGGCATCGCCGATCCCAATTCTGTCGTCGTCACTTTCCTGAACTCCACTCTGTATCAAGCGCTCGATCTGATCCTTGAACCCCATCTCGGCCAGGACACCGAGCTCTACCATTGGCGCAGAATCGCTTTTCTCCAGCGCGTACTCACGGAACGCCCCGCGCGTTGGCTGCCTTCCCAGTTCAAGAATTATGACGAACTTCTGAGTGCCGCGGCCGATCGCGCCGTGGACCGCCTGGAAAAGCGTACCGGCAAATTTGATCCCGAAGATTGGCAATGGAAGCGCTTCAATTATCTGGATATGCTTCATCCCCTCGGCCGCGAAGGTTTCCTGAAAAAAATGTTAAGTCTTGGCGACCGGCCGCAAGCAGGCACGATTTTCAGTCCGCGCGCCGCCAGCCGCAGCCATGGCCCCTCGGAACGCTTTGTAGCCAATCTTGCCGACTGGGATCATTCCATCATCCTCATCCCCGCCGGACAATCCGGTCAGCCCGGCAGCGAACATTACACCGACCAGTTTCACTACTGGTCCGAAGGCAAACCGATTTACGGCCCCTTCAGCGACACTGCGGAAGCCAAGGCTAAGAAACACATCCTAACCCTGAAACCCTGAAAGATTCTTCAAAATGTCACTCGTTGTCCTTCGAACATTCGTTGTCATCCCCACACCAGTTGTCACCCCGACACCTGTTGTCATCCCGAGCGGAGCGAGGGACCTGCTTTTCGCTCAAGGCCACGCATGCCCGAACTTCCCGAAGTCGAAGCCGTAACGCGCAGCCTGCGCCCGCTCGTTCGCGGCCGCCGCATCCGTTGCGTCCACATCTTCCATCCCATCGCCACGAAGCCGCAATCTCCCACATGGCTATCGCAAATTGCTCGCGGCCGCGCCATCCTCGATGCCTCCCGCCAAGGCAAGTACCTCCTCCTCCCCCTTGATCGCGGATTGCTCGAACTGCACTTCCGTCTCGATGGCCAGCTCATCTGGTTTCGCACCGCCAACGAACTTCTACGCCGCGCCAATCAATCGGTGGATGGTGTCCACGTGGATGTGGCCCTGGAACTCGATAAGGGAGTGTTGGGCTTTGCCGATCAGCGCCATTTTGGACGCATGCACTACTGGCCATCGCTCGCAGCCTGCCCATCCCTGCGTATCCTTGGCCCCGATGCGTTGTCTCACCAATTCACCCCTTCCTTTTTCCATGAGCGCCTCTCTTCTTCCCGCCGTCCCTTAAAAGAATTCCTGCTGGACCAATCCAGGATCGCAGGCATCGGCAACATCTATTCCGCCGAAGCGCTCTGGCACGCCCGCCTCAATCCGCGCCGCCCCGCGAATTCCCTCAACCGCATAGAATCTGCCAAACTCCATAAAGCGATTGTGTCCGTTCTCCGCCGTGCTTTAGAATGCTGTTTGCATCCTGGGCCCGATTTTCGCGACCCGCGGTGGTGGTTCCAGGGAATCGAAAAAATCCTTCGGGCTTACCAGCGCGAAGGATTGCCTTGCCGACGTTGCGGGCATGCGATCGAGCGCATCGAACAGGGCGGACGTTCCACATATTGCTGTCTGCATTGCCAGAAGTAGGATTTCCCTGAGGAAACGCCGTGAATCAAACGATTCCCAAAAAGCCCGAACCACCCAAAAAGCCGGATTTTGAGCGTTCCCTGGCGCGCCTCGAAGAAGTTGTGCGCAAGCTCGAAAGTCCCCAGCTTTCTCTCGACGAAGCTATGAAGCTTTTTGAGGAAGGCGTTGGCCTTTCCCGCGAATGCCAGAAACAATTGGAAGAAGCCGAGGGCCGCGTAGAGATTCTGCTGAAGAAAGCCGACGGCAAGCTTGCCGCAGAGCCCTTCGAGCCAGAAGGAGAGAGCACCGCGTAACGCTCCCGCAGCTCCGATGACTGGAAACTTTTCACTCCGATGAAACTCCCCGAATTCTTTGAAGAAGACCGCATCGCCGTGGACGACCATCTGGACCGCTTGATGCCCGCGGAGTCCGTTCAGCCGCCTTCCATCCATCAGGCCATGCGCTATTCCGTTTTTGCCGGAGGCAAACGCATCCGCCCGATCCTCTGCTTGGAAACTGCCCGTATCTTCGATCCTGAAGTTTCTCCTGCCTTCTATCCCGGCTGTGCCATCGAATTCATCCACACCTATTCCCTGATTCACGATGACCTGCCCGCGCTCGATAACGACGATCTGCGCCGCGGCAAACCCACTTGCCACAAGAAATTTGGTGAAGCCACCGCCATCCTCGCCGGCGACGCTCTCCTCACATTGGCCTTTGAAACGATTGCTGCTTCCCCGGCCCCGCCAGGCCGCCGTGTCGCCATGATTACGGAAATCTCCACCGCTGCGGGCACGGTTAATGGCATGGTTGGGGGTCAAGTCGCCGATCTCGAGGCCGAAGGCCAGCATGTCGGCCCCGAAACTCTGGAATATATTCACCGCTCGAAAACCGCCGCGCTCATTCGCGCTTCCATCGCTTCCGGTGCAATCTCCGCCGGCGCACCGCCCGAAGACGTTGTGCGCCTTCGCCGCTTTGGTGAAACCATCGGCTGGGCCTTTCAAGTCACCGACGACATCCTCGATGTCGAGGAATCTTCCGCCGCGCTCGGCAAAACCGCTGGCAAGGATATCGCCCAGCAAAAAGCAACCTACCCGGCGGTCTTTGGGCTGCAGCGCTCCCACGAATTCGCCAATGAACTGGCTACCAAAGCCATCGCGGAATTGCAGCCCTACGGGGACCGTGCCGATCGTCTTCGCTCCATCGCCGAATTCCTGGTCCTTCGCCGCACCTGAGTTTTTTTTAAATTTTGCAGCTGCGCCTTCGCCTTCAGAAAACGAAATGCCTCCTAAAGCCCCACGCAAGCGCCTCGACCTTCTTCTCGTCGAGCGTGGCCTGGCCGAATCCCGCCAGAAAGCCCAGGCCATGATCCTCGCGGGCGAGGTCACGGTGGGCGCCAATCGCGCTGAAAAGGCCGGCCAGCCTGTCGCACCAGACGCTCTCCTCGAAGTCCGCAGCCGCTTGCAAAAATATGCCAGCCGGGGTGGTTTTAAGCTGGAGGGCGCACTGGAAGATTTTCGCGTCAGCCCGCTGGGAAGAGTTTGTCTCGATGTGGGCTCCTCCACCGGCGGCTTCACTGATTGCCTGCTCCAACAGAGCGCCGCGCGTGTCTACGCCGTGGACGTCAATACGGATCAAATTGCTTGGAAATTGCGCGAAGATCCTCGTGTTCTCCTCATCAAGAAAAATGCCCGCGATCTTGCGCCCAGCGATCTTCCCGAGCCTGTCGCCCTCGTCGTCGCCGACGTTTCCTTCATCTCCGTGACCAAGATTCTTCCTGGCGCCATTGCATGCTGCAAACCCGGTGCTGACCTTATCATCCTCATTAAGCCGCAGTTCGAACTGGAACGCGCTGACGTCGGCAAAGGCGGCATCGTGCGCGACGCCAAGCTGCATGAAAAAGCCGTCGCCAGCGTGCGCCGCTCCGCCGAATCTCTCGGCCTCACCGGCTTGCAACTCTCTCCCAGCCGCCTCCCCGGCACGGAAGGAAATCAGGAGTATTTCCTTCACGCCGTGAAATCGGCTACTGTAGAATCACCTTAATCCATGCAGCCAAACTCTCCTTTTAAGACGATTGGCATCATTTCGCGGCCCCGGCGTTCCAACCTGGCCGAAGTCATTCCCGGACTTCTGCGCTGGCTCGAAGAACGCGGCGTGACCACAATTTACGATGCGGAAACCGCGAGTTCCCTGACGAATGGCCTGTTGGGCACCACGCGCCACCAGATCGCCGAAGAATCCGATCTCCTGCTCGTCCTTGGCGGTGATGGCACAATGCTGGCCGCTGCACGCGAAGCCGCGCCGCGCGCCGTTCCTGTGCTTCCCATCAACATGGGCAGCCTCGGTTTTCTTACAAGTTTCACTGTAGACGAGTTATATCCCGCTCTGGAAAATGTTCTGGCGGGCCACGCCACAATTAATGAACGCGTGCTGCTGCTCGTCGAGCGCGTCAATTGCGGACAGGTTGTGTCACAACAGCGCGTTTTGAATGACGCCGTCGTTCACAAGGGTACACTCGCGCGCATGATCGAACTGGAACTTTACATCGATGAGAGTTTCGTCTGCAGATATCGAGCTGACGGCCTGATTGCCGCCACCCCCACGGGCTCCACCGCCTATTCCATGTCCGCAGGTGGACCCATCGTTCACCCTGCCGTCGAATCCATTCTGATCACGCCCATCTGCCCGCACACCCTCAGCGATCGCCCCGTCGTCGTGCGCGACACTTCTCTGATCGAATTGCGTATTTCCGCCGGCTCCGACTCCGTCTTTCTCACCCTTGACGGACAAACCGGCGTTCCCATGCAACCCGGCGACCGCGTGCGCATTACCCGCGCCCCGGAACGCCTGAAGCTCATCCAACCACCCAACAAGACCTACTTTGAAATCCTTCGCAGCAAACTAAAATGGGGCGAAGCCTGAGCCGCGTCTTGCGGCACAGTCACTCCAGACTGTGCTCTTGGGTTGCTCTTCGGTCTATTCTTGTAGCGGCCGAATCCGCCCTAATACAACGTATCTGTCCGCAACACATCGTCCTGCGTTTCCCGCCGCCGTATCAATCGCACCCGCTTCCTGTCTACCAACACCTCCGCGGGCCGCGCGCGCCCATTGTAATTTGAGGCCTGCACCATTCCATACGCCCCCGCGGCCCACAACGCCACTACATCTCCAGGTTCGACTTTTCCCAGAGGCCACCCCTGCAAAAAACAATCGCCTGTCTCGCACACCGGCCCTACCACGTCTACCCGTTCCTTCGCGCCACTCTGCGGTTTCTTCTCGCTCACCCGCGTCACCAGGTGCGGCGCGTCATACAGCACCGGCCGGATCAAATCATTCATCGCCGCGTCAATCACCACAAAGGATTTGCCCGAATTCCTTTTTGTGTAGATCACGCGAGAAAGCAGCACTCCCGCCGGTGCAATGATCGTCCGTCCCGGCTCCAGCAGTAATTCCACTCCCAATCGTCGCGCCACTTCCGCAATCATCAGCGCGTAAGCTTTCCGCGATGCAGGCCGTTCCTGCGTATAACGCACCCCCAGCCCGCCTCCAATATCCAGGTACTTCAGCGCGATGCCCTGCTTGCGCAAATCCAGCAGGTAGCCCGCGAGCCGCTCCAATGCCTGCTGAAACGGCGCAAGTTCCACAATCTGTGAACCAATGTGCGCGCTGATTCCCTGCCAACGGAAAAATTCCGCATCGCGATGCGCCAGATACATCTCGCGCGCTTCGTGCCAGCTCACCCCAAACTTATGTTCGTGAAGCCCCGTCGAAATATGCGGGTGTCCCCCAGCCCTTACATCAGGATTCACCCGGATCGAAACGCCGGGCACAACGCGAAGTCGAGACGCTTCCTCAGCCAGCACTTCCAACTCCGCCGCCGACTCCACGTTGAATTGCAAAATCCCCGCCGCGCTGGTTCGGTTGCTCTTATACCGCAGCGCCTCGCGAATTTCTTCACGCGTTTTTCCCACACCCGAAAACACGATGCGGTCGCCGCGCACTCCGATGAGTCCCAAATATTCCAGCTCCCCGCCCGATACAATGTCAAACCCGCTGCCTCGTTGCGCCAGCAGCTTCAAAATCGTCAAGTTCCCGTTGGCCTTTACCGCAAAGCAAAGCAAGTGCGCCAAGTGTCCCAGCCCGCTCTCCAACTCGTCAAACGCCTCTCCAATAGCTCGTCGGCTGTAAACATAGGTTGGCGTGCCGAAACGTCTGGCAATCTCCGCCAGCTTCACGCCCTCGCAATACACCTCTTTCGCCGCCCCCCGTCCTTTCCACGCAAAATGCGGCGTGAATCGCGCCGGGTCCACGTACTCCAGATTTTTCCGGGCCTGTGCGGGATTGCTCATTTCACCTTTGCAACCACCAGCGTGCGGTCATCAAAAAGAGGGGCGTTCTGCGTGAAGAGATCAACTTCCTGCAGAATCTGGTCGGCAATTTCCGCCGCGGTCATTTCATGATTTTTCTCAATGAAACGCACTATGCGCGTCGTGCCGAAAAACTTTCCTTCGCTGTTCGTCGTTTCCGCAATGCCGTCCGAGTGAAACACCAGGATGTCCCCGGGATTCAACGTCACGCCCCACTCGTCGTATTGCGTCTCCTCGAAAATTCCCAGTGGGAATCCCGTCAGCTCAATGCGTTCGCATCGCCCGTCTTTATACAAAAGGGGTTGCGATTGCCCCGCGTTCGCTACGCGCAACTTTTGTCGGCCCTTCTGCCAGGTTGCGAAGCATATCGTCATGAATCGCCCTTCAATCCGCCGCTCGCCCACCAGGTGATTCATCTGCCGTAACATCTCCGCGGGCTGCAGCTTTTGCGGCGCCAGGCTGCGCATGATGCCAATGGCCACCGCGCCGTACAATGCCGCCGCTGTGCCCTTTCCGCTGACGTCTCCCAACGCAATTCCCAATTGCTGCGGCCCGTAGCGCAGAAACTCGTACAAATCCCCGCAGACTTCACGCGCGGAAACGTACCTCGCCGCGACATCCAACCCGTAATCATCGGTCGGCACCGGCCGCAGCAGCGCGCCTTGAATCCTCTTCGCCGCTTGCAGGTCACGGTCTAGCCGCGCTTCGTCTTTCGCCACCTGCTCATACAACCGCGCATTTTCCAGCGATACCGCCAGGTTCGACGCCAGGATCGAAAGCGTCTGCACATGGTCGGCGTTAAAATAATTTAATTGCGGGCTTTCCAGATCGAGCACGCCAATCACCTTGTCATTGTGAATCATGGGAATGGCAAGTTCCGACCGCGTTTCCGGATTCGCCATCACGTAGCGCTCGTCCTTTGTCACATCCGGCACCAGCACCGGTTCCCGCAAGGTTGCCGCCGCGCCTACTATCCCTTCGCTCGCCGCCACGCTCAGCTTGCTTTGTGTTCTCTGCCCATGCTTCACATCCACGCGGTGCCGGAACACGTGCTGGTCTTCGTCGTACAGCATGATGCTCAAGATCTGATAATCAATCACACGCTTCACTTGTTCCGCCGCGTGCCGCAATAACTCCTGGACGTCCAGGATCGAGCTGATCTCCCGGCTCACTTCATTCAGCACCAGTAGCGTTTCCGCCTGTGCGCTTACTTTCTGGAATAACCGCGCATTTTCGATAGCCACTGCCAGCCGGCTCGCCAGTAACGACAGGATGCGCTGCTGATCTTTCGTGAAGTAGTCGAGATGCCGGCTTTGAATGTCCAGCACGCCCACGCATTTCCCGCGAAACATCAGCGGCACCGCCAGTTCGGAGCGCACGCTGTCAATCGCATTGATGTAGCGCGGGTCCTGCGAAACGTCGCTCACTCGCACCGGATGGCCCGTCGCCGCCGCCGTTCCTGTAATCCCCTGTCCGATGGGCACGCGCAAATTTTCCGCCAGCCCCGGCGGGTAGCCGATCGCGAACCGGTGCTTTAGGTAGGTGCCTTCCTCGTCTACCAGCAGCACGCCGAACAATTCATAGTCAATGTGCCGCTTGATAAGCGCAGCCGTACGTGCCAGCACCTCTTCCAGGTCCAGCGACGCGTTCACCTCTTCCCCGATTTCCGCGAACGTCGCCAGCACTTCTGCGGATGCCTCTGGGGCTTCCGTGCCTGCTGCAGCTTGTTGTTTGGGATCCGTGGCTTCCATGTATCTACTAATTATAACAGGCGTTTCTCGGGCCCATCTGTGGCGCGGCATTCATACTGTGCAAATCGTTCGCGCGTCTGGGCATTGCCCAGCGCGCAAAAGTGGGAGCTCTTTGTTCTAGGTTTTCCCGCGCGATCCCAACTGTAGCACGCATACATCCGGCAAATTCCGGTAGCGCTCGTCATAGTCCAGCCCGTAGCCCACCACGAACTCGTTCGGGATCACAAACCCGGTATAATCGGCTTTCACATCAGCGATGCGGCGCTCCAACTTGTCCAGCAGTACCGCCACCCGCAGGTGCTTCGGCTTGCGCTCTTCAAATGATCTCAGCAGGTACTTCAGCGTCAGCCCCGTGTCCAGGATATCCTCCACCACTACCACGCTGAGTCCTTCGATGCTCAGGTCGAGGTCCTTCGTCAGTTTCACCTCGCCCGTCGAATCCGTGCCCTTGCCGTAACTCGACACTCCCAGAAAATCGAACGATACTTCCCCGCCCAATTCCCGTGCCAGGTCCGCCAGAAAAAAGATCGATCCTTTCAGCACCCCGATCAAATGCAGCGAGTCCTTCGGAAAATCGCGCCGGATTTCCCGCGCCATCTCCCCCACCTTCTTCTGGATGCGTGCGTGCGAAATCAATACGCGCAGTAATTCCCCCGCCCGGTGCCCTTCCTGCTCCTTAGCTGCGTTCTTCGTGCGCGTTTTGCTCACGGCCGGTTGCTCCTTCGAGGTTTCCGAACCCATTCGTGTGATTGCGAATTTTCATCAATCGTATGTTTTGCTCTGAGTGCTGTCAATTCCGCAGGCTTTGTTGCAGGCATTCTTGCGTATTTCCGCGCTTCGTCGGCTATACTGCTTCCCTGTCACATCATGTTCCCTATCGTCAAATCAATCTTCCTGGTTGTCTCCGCGCTCTTCCCGATCGTCAATCCGCTCGGGGGCGCCCCCATTTTCCTCTCGCTCACGCACTATTACTCCACTAGTCAGCGCAAAGTCCTTTCCCGCAAGATCGCCATGAACAGTTTCCTCTTGCTCGTGGGTTCCTATTTTATTGGCACGCACATCCTCGCGTTCTTTGGGATTTCGCTGCCCGTGGTCCAGGTGGGTGGCGGCTTGTTGGTCATAGCCGCGGGTTGGCATATGCTTACGCAAAAGGATAGCGATGAAACTCGCGGCGATGTCCAACAATCAGTGGATTCACGGGATCTTTCCAGCCGAGCTTTCTATCCTTTGACTCTTCCGCTAACCGTTGGCCCCGGTTCCCTCTCCGTGGCCATCACGCTCGGCGCCAATGAACCCCATCACGGCAGAAGCATTCTCTTTTCCATCATTGGCGCCATCATCGGATGTCTGCTTATCGCGATCAGCGTCTATTTTTGTTATGCCTTCTCGGACCGTCTTGCGGCAATTCTTGGCCCCACCGCCATGACTGTCATCATGCGGCTCACATCATTTCTTCTCGTCTGCATCGGCGTGCAAATCTGCTGGAATGGCCTCTCCGCTCTTCTAAGCACCCTCCCCTTAATGACCCGTTGATTCCGGGTCCTCATCATCTCCAATTTGGCAGCGCTTTCTCTCCCAGCAGCGCTTCCGCTGCCCAGCATCCCAGATAGACCGATTGCGCCACGCCATGGCCCGAGTAGGCTCCCAGCACAATCGCATTCTCGCTTTCCGGGTGCCGCTCAAACACCGGTTTCCATTCCCACGTCATGCAGATCGGCCCGCCCCAGCGGTTTGTGATCTCTACTTCTTTCAGAGCTGGATGCAGACCGTGGACGCGCTTCTCAAGCTGCGCAAACAACCGTGCGGCCTCGCCATGCTCGATGTCCAGCGCCCCCAGTTCTCGCCAATCCTGCAGGAACACCAACCCGCATCCGAAAATCACCTGATTCTTCCCCAGCAGCCGCCCCCACAGATACGGCAGGTCCACGGTATAAAATGGTTTTTGCTCTGCCAGCCCAATCTCGCGCAGTTGTTCGTTCGTCAAACCTTCCGTCGCTACGGCCAGCGTGAATGCCGCTCCCGCCCTCCCTTGCAGCCCCGTCATCTCCAGTGCATACGCATTCGTCGCGAACAGAACTTTTCCTGCCTTCACCACGCCGTTCTTCGTCTCCAGTTCCACGTGCCCCGAAAACCGCGCCTCTTCCACCCCACATTCCTCGAACGGCATCACGCCTGCACGCTCCGCCGCCCGCGCCAGTCCGCTCACCATCTTTCCCGGATTGATCGTGCCGCCCGGCACTTTCTCCACCGCGCAAAGATCTCCTGAATCCCTCCACCGGATCGGCGAGTTTTCCAACGGCTCAGCCCTTCCCAATTCGTACGCTCCTGGCAGCGACACTTCGCCATCCACATCCAACTCCTGCAAAATCCTTTGATACCCCTCGAGCACATCGCCCAGCCCCGGTAGCTCTCCCGCCGCGCTTTCCGCAAGTGCTACTCCCCCGGTGTGTCCGCTGGCGCCCGCGCCAAATTGCTCCGCTTCAAATAGCGCCACACTTTTTTCTGGCGCCAGATGCTTCAACCATGCTGCCGCCGCCAACCCCGTGAAACCGCCCCCCACCACGGCAATATCAACCTCCGTTGGCATCGCGCGCGGCGTTGCCCGGAACTCCACCTTCCACGGCCGCTTTCCCCAATTCTTCGTTCCGCTCATGCTGCCTCTCTTGTTCTCCTCTACTCTATACCCGCGGCCCTCGGCGCAATTCGTTTCTTCCTTCGATTGAGTTATGCTGTCACTGCATCCGTGATTTGCGGGTCCGCGTCACCGCACAAGAATTTTCTTGATTCAGGAGGCACATACACCATGACCACTTCCGACGATCGCATCGACCGCCGCACATTCATCAACAAATCCGCCGCTCTCGCTGCCAGCGCGGCTCTCAGCAGCCCCGCGTTCTCCTATGCTCGTGCTGTCGGCGCCAACGACCGCATCTCTCTCGGGCATATCGGGATTGGCAGCCGTGGCCACGATCTGGCCGAAATCGCCGCCAAACTGCACCGGGACCACAACGTCGAACTCACCGCCGTGTGCGACCTCTGGTCCGTCAATCGCGAAGCCGCGCGTGCTGTTGCCACCGAACAGTACGGCCGCGCCCCGCGCGCTTTCGCCACTCCCGAAGAGATTCTCGCTCAGAAAGACATCGACGCCGTTATCATCTCTACTCCCGATCATTCCCACTCGCCGCTCCTGCGACTTGCTGCCGAAGCCGGCAAGGACGTTTACATCGAAAAGCCCATGGGCAACGTCCTCGCGGAAGCCAAAGCCGCCCGCGACGCCGTGCGTTCCCGCAACCTCATCGTCCAGGTCGGCACGCAGCATCGCAGCGAACCTTACCAGAAACTCGCCCACACCCTGGTCCAGAGCGGTGAACTCGGCGACATCTCCAAAATCGAAATTGTCTGGAATTATCACGGCCCCCGCTGGCGCGGACGCCCGGAAGTCGCCAAGCTCCGCGAAGCCGATACCGATTGGAAGCGCTGGCTCCTCACCAAACCCATGCGCCCCTTCGACCCTCGTCTCTATTGCGAATTTCGCCTTTACAAGGAATTCTCCGGCGGCATCTCCGATCAGTGGATGAGCCACGCCATCGATCTGGTCCACTGGTTCACGGATGAGCACGCGCCTCGCTCTGTCGTTTCTCACGGTGGCGTTTTTGCCTGGCCCGATGGCCGTGAAAATCCCGACACATTCCACACCCTGCTCGAATATCCCAAGGGCTTCCTCGTCAGCTACTCCACCAGCTTCGGCAACGATGCACCGGGTTCCTCCCGCTACATGGGCAAGAAGGCCACGCTCGTAAACGTCGGCGATGAGGGCAGCCCGCGCTACCAGGTCATCAGCGAAAACGGCAATCACGAAGACAACGCCGATATCGACAAGCAGCGTAAATCGCGTTATCTGCTGCTGCCCCATGACACGGGCGTTCCGCCCATGGGCATCGATGACATGTCCACCGGCCACATGGCCAATTGGTTCTCCAGCATCCGCTCCCGCAAGCAGCCTGTCGCCACTGTTGATGCGGGCTTCGGCCATTCCGTCGCCTGCATCATGGCCGCGCAGGCCTACTGGTCCGGCAAGAAACTCTATTGGGACGCCGCAAAGGAAGAAATCCTCGACCACGATCCCGCATCCACTCAGTAGGGGCGCAGCACTGCTGCGCCCCATCGCGCCAACAATCGATCCGTTTCCATGATCGTGATCTTTTCTTGGGGTGCTACGGCCTCTTCACATCCCCCACCGCATAAACCACCACCGCATGCGGCGCCAACGTCACGCGAATCCCTTCCGCGTCCCCCAAATCCTTCCCCTCCCACAAATCGTGCAATGCATAGCTCTTTCCGTCAATCCCCAATTCCTTCCACGAATACCGCATCTCCTGCGGCGCATCGCCCCGGTTAAACACCGCCACGTAATATCCATCGCCCTTCTCCGGTTGAGCCACCCACACCGCCGCCTTCTCCGTCGTGAGCACCGCGTGGTTATTCTTCGAGTGTTGATCGATCGCAATCACCTCGGCGTTCGTCAAAAGCTTTTTCGTCCATTCATCGCAAAGCGTCAGGTTTGCGCCGATAATCAGCGGCGACCGCATCATGGACCACAGGCTGAACAGCGTCCTCTGCTCATCCTTCGTCAACCGCGAAGCCCGCGGCTCTCCCCATCCCGGTGAAGGTTCCAGCCGCCCAATCGCCAGCATGTCCGCATCCGGCCAGTTTCCCGGGCGCGAAAACTTCGCCCAATTCTCCGCGCGCTCGAATTGATTGTTCACGCCCTGCGGAAAATCTTCTTTGCCATACCACACGTCCCACTCATCGTCGGAGATGCGCCACATCTGTGCGTACTTCGCCATCTCCTCGGCCTTGTCCAACGGCGCCGCGCCTGGTGATAGGCTCAATACGATCGGCCACTTCACCTTTTTCAGCGCCTCATGAATCAACCGGATCTCTTCACCTTTGTACGGGCGGCTCGAGATGCAATCCACCTTAATCAGGTCCACATGCCATTCCGCTAATTGCATTGCCAGCGAATCGTAGTACGCCTGGGCCGCCGGCTTGCTCGTGTCCAATCCCCAGTTGTAGCTGTTCCACGGGCATGCGTCGCCCGTGTCCGCCGCGTCCTTAGCATGAAACTCCGATCCGGCGATCGGTAAATTCCGCGCCACTGCTTCCCGCGGGATGCCCCGCATCAGGTGTAGCCCGAATTTCAGCCCTTGTGAATGCAGGTAGTCGGCTAGTGGCAGGAAGCCCGCTCCATTCACCGATGAAGGAATGGTGTTTGTTGCCGGTGTGTACCGCCCGAATTCATCCATACTGAACTGCGCCTTCTCCGAGCTATTCCCTACCCGATGATCCAGCACATACCAGCCGGAATCCACCACGATGTATTCCCAGCCATATGTCTTCAAGTTTTTCGCCACCCAATCCGCCGTCGCCCGAAAATCCGTTTCCTTCACGCCCTCGCCGTACGCGTCCCAACTGTTCCAGCCCATCGGCGGTGTTGGCGCCAATCCAACTTCTTGTGCCGCAGCCACTCTTGCTGCCCCACTCCACACCAATGCCAAAAACAGAATTCCAGCTACATACCACATTATGTTTCGGTTCATTTGGAAGCACCTCTGCGAAGATACTCGGATTCTATCCCAATACTCCTTCGGCAAGCCTGCACGTCTGTCTGCGCACTGTCACACGTCCTCACCTTTTCGCAGGTGGAATGTGCCCGCGCTAACCATTTCCAGACGTCTTTGTTTCTCTGCGTTGTCACTTACTCAGCAAAGCCGCGGAATCTTCATCGAGGTACAACGTAGCGTTCGCGTGCTGCCGCAAAATCGAAGCGGGCACCAGTGGACTGATCTCTCCTTCCACGCAGGCTTTCACCGCCCGTGCCTTGCGCGCATCCGGCACGCAGGCAATGATCTCCTTCGCCTTCAGAATCTGTCGAATGGACATGCTGATGGCCCGCCGCGGAACCTCTGCCAATTCCGCGAACCACCCCTCGCCCACCTGCTGGGCCCGGCATGCTTCATCCAGGTCTACGACCAGATAGGGTGCCTCCGTTTGAAAATCTGCCGGCGGGTCATTGAAGGCCAGATGCCCGTTTTCTCCAATGCCCACGAACGCAATATCCACAGGTGCAGCGGCCAGTTCTTTTCCAACTCGCGAAATCACTTCGAGGGGCTCTTTCTCGCCTTCCAACAAATGATATTGTGCAATTCCAGTCACTCGAATCAATCGTTCCTGCAGATACCTACGGAAACTAGCCGGGTGCTCTGCGCTCACCCCGATGTACTCATCCAAATGAAACATCTCCACACGCCGCCAATCCACATTCTCCAGGCTCGTCAAAGCTTTCAGAAACTCAAATTGCGAAGCTCCGGTCGCCGCAACGATTCGCGCACTCCCCCGCTCGTGGATTGCTCTGCGCAGAGAATCCCCAGCCTGCTCCGCCGCCGCGCGCCCCAGCAGCTTCTTGTCCTTATATACCCTGATATTCAAGTCCAGTCTCCCTTGCGTTTCCGTACCGCCCCACGCGAGCTAGCGTATCGCCTCAAGCCTCAAAAACAAAATCCTGGCAAAATCCGTCTGTGCAAAGGCAAACAAAAAAGGAGAGGGCCGCCCCTCTCCTCTTCGCTTCCCTGCCTCTTCGTTTCTTTGCTTCGTTGCTTCTTTGCCTCTCTGAATTCTTCCATCTCCCTAAATGTGGCAACTCTCCTGCCCTCTCTTCTCCAAATACTTCTGATGGTACTCTTCCGCGCGCCAGAAGGGTCCCGCCGCCGTGATCTCCGTGGCCACCGGCCTCCGCAATTTCCCGCTCGCTTCCAGCGCTTCCTTGGCTTTCTGCGCCTTCGCCTGCTGCTCCGGCGTGTGGTAGAAAATCGCCGTCCGGTACTGCGTCCCGAAATCCGGCCCTTGCCGGTTCACTTGTGTGGGATCGTGCATCTTCCAGAACGCTTCCAATAACTGCTCGTAGCTCACCTTCGCGGGATCAAACGTCACCTCCACCACTTCCGCATGCCCCGTCTGATCGGTGCACACATCCTTGTATGTCGGATTCTCTGTGTTCCCGCCGCTATAGCCCGATACCGCCTCAATGACTCCGGGCACGCGCCGGAACCCTGCCTCCACTCCCCAGAAACATCCCGCTCCAAATGTCGCGATTTCTGTCATACGCCCCCCTTCGATTCGTCGCTGCACACTAATATCAGGTTCCTTTGATGCGTCATTCGTGTTTTTGGATTCGCCGCCTTGCTACGTGGTCTTTCTACCTGCCCCAGCCCTTGTAGCGCCTAGCTCTTTCAGCTTTTCCTGGGCCGGCCCCTTGTACGGCGTGTCCACGGAAGCCGCATCCGTAAACGCCTGCTTCGCGTCCGCGTTCCTCTTCAGGTTCAGGTAGGCGAACCCCAGCCGGTACTGATTCCTCGCATAACTTCCCGGATCGCTCTTCACCAGGGGCGTTGCGCTGCTCAAATTCTTCACCGCTCCCAGATTGTCCTTCTTCTGCAAATTCACTTGACCCAGCGCGCTCAGCGCCAACCCCTTTTTCAACCCATTCTGTTTTTTCCAGTCGTCATCGCTTACGCTATCCGGTTTTTTCGTCGCATCGCAAATCGCCGAAACCTTCTTCGCATACTCTTCTGCTTTGTCCAGTTGCGTTCCCTTCTCACTGTAGTAATCCGCCAAAAGCAGCAGCATCCCCACGTTGTTCGGGTCTTTCGCCAGGACGCCATTTGCCAGGTCCAACATTTTCTGGGGCCCCTGCGCTTGCTGGTACGTCACTGCCGCCACACTCAGCGCCTGCTCGGCATTCGGCGAATCCGGGAAATCTTTCGCATAGCGCACCAGCAAATCCGCTTTTTTCACCGCATCCTTCGGCTGGTACGCCGCACTCAGCATCGATTGCTCCACGTAATCCTGGTTTTCCTTCAACTGCTCCAGCTTCTGCGCCTTCTGCAGCTCCCACGCATCCGCCCCCGTCCCTTCCGGCGCGGGCGAGGCCTTATACCGCTGCACGATTGCCGCCGTCTTCTCGCCGTAGTCAAACACCCGCTCGAAGTCTCCTTTTTCATTTCCGGCGCGTACCATGTTCACGCCGTTGGCATAGTTGTCCGGGTCAACGGCCCACAATTTGTCGCCGTACTCGAAAACCTTGTCATACTGCTTCGCGTTCAGGTAGAAATTGACGAACTGTTCGTCCGCGACCACCTGGAATTCATCATTCGCATGCGCCTTGGAAAAGTCCTCAAGCAATTTCAGTTTTTCCGCGGGGTCTTGCGCCGCGTTGATCGCCGTAAGCTGGTGATCTTCATCCGAACCTGCGGGAATCAATATCGTTTTGCCAAGTTGTGCCGTGCTGGCGGGAGCGAAAATCGCAAGGAGCAACAACAGGCCAGTAAGATATCGCGCGCTTCTCATGCTTACCTCCTGTGTCTCTGGAATGCCTTCATCGGAATCCTGCGTTAACTCGCATCTTAGTTCTCCGCGCCCCTCCGCGCAATTCCTTTCCTTCCCCCGGCCCCAAAAAGCGAACGCGTGATTGTTCACTGCATTGCGATTGAGAATAGAAAGAGCTATATTGACGGACATTTCCACAGTCCAATTCGGAATCGTGCGCTGCATCCAAGGAGAAGACGCGATGAAAAAGCTGCTGGGGATTGCACTGGTGTCCTTGCTGATGCCTGTTTTGGCAACGGCGCAGAGCGCTCAGGTCAAAGACCAAATGGAGTCTGTCCTTCCTGACGCCTATGCCCTGTATCTGGATTTGCATCAGCATCCTGAGCTCTCCTCGCACGAAACGCGCACGGCCGCTCTACTTGCTCAACGGTTGCGTCAGCTCGGCTACGAAGTCACCGAAAACGTCGGAGGAACTGGCGTGGTCGGCATTATGAAAAACGGCTCTGGCCCGACGGTGATGCTGCGCACGGAGCTTGATGCGCTTCCGGTGGAGGAGCTGACCGGTCTGCCTTACGCCAGCAAAGTCCGGACCAAAGATGACAGCGGCCGCGATGTCCCCGTGATGCACGCATGCGGACACGATTTGCACATGGCGTCCTGGTGGGGAACGGCGGCCATCATGGCACGCACGAAGGATACCTGGCACGGAACGCTCATGCTGATTGCGCAGCCCGCCGAAGAAACCATCTCTGGGGCAAAGAGAATGATCGAGGACGGCCTGTTCACACGCTTCCCCAAGCCGGATGTTGGGGTCGCGCTTCATGACACCAACGAAATGCCCGTGGGGCAGGTCGGGATCAGTCCGGGATACACCTGGGCCAATTCCGATTCGTTGCGAATCACCGTATACGGCAGAGGTGGACATGGTGCCCGGCCAGATACGACCGTGGATCCAATCGTGATCGCCTCCAGCATTGTCGTCAGGCTACAGACCATCGTTTCCCGTGAAATTCATCCAGGCGAAGTCGCGGTCATCACTGTGGGATATTTCCAGGCGGGAACAAAGAACAACATCATCTCTGATCAGGCCCAGCTGGGACTGACCGTCCGCTCGTACAAGCCAGAGGTTCGCAAGCATCTATTGGCCGCCATTACGCGAATCGCCAACGCCGAAGCCGAAGCCGGCGGCGCCGAGAAGATGCCGCTGATCGAAGAATACGAATCCACCTCCGCCGTTTATAACGATCCCATTCTTGCACGCCATCTCGGAGACACATTGGAAACCGCTCTGGGCAAAAGCAACGTACTTGTGCAGCCCCCGTCAATCGTCTCGGAAGACTATTCTGTCTTCGTGGAGCAGGGCGTTCCATCGTTCTATTTCCGGCTGGGCGCGGCCGATCCGGAGAAGCTAAGGCAAGCGAAGGCCGCCGGCAAGGAGCTGCCCTCGAACCATTCACCCCTGTTTGCGCCGGAAGCGGAGCCGGCCTTGCGGACGGGTATCACGGCCGAAGTTGCCGTGCTACGTGATCTGCTGAGAGGCAGCGCGGCGGATATTGGCAGAATCACGGAACACAAGCCAGCCGGAAACTAGAAGACATCCGGCCCTGCTGACATCCTCACGAAACTTGTTCGCAGGGCTAAGATTTCCTTTCTCTTGTCCAGTAAGCGCTGGAGGCGCGGCACAAGTTAGCCCAGGGCGTAAGCCCTGGGTCGGAAGGGCATAAAAACGTCAAGCGCCGTAGGTGCGGCACTCCTGGAGTTTCAATTTGTTTGCGAGGATGTCAACAGAGCCAAGACATTGCATAAATCGGTATGGGGAGGTCCCGGCTTCACAGCCTGCGAAAAAAGTCCCATCCCGTCATTTCGAACGGAGTCCGCGTAGTGAGAAATCTCTCTTTTCTTGGGATTCCACGACGACCCACGGTTTCATTCTCCCTTTGCCTCGACGCGCACGCCCAGCCACAACAATCCCGCCACCACCGCCAATCCTGCGGTCAGCGACAATGCTGTCTCCCACCCAATCCGCTCCGCCAGCCATGGCGTCAGCGCGGGCGAAACCACGCCCCCAAGGTTGCTGCCAAAGTTCATCGTGCCGCCCGCAATCCCGCTGCGCTCCCCGGAGAGTTGCGTCATCGTGGCCCAGAAAGGGCCCTCGGTGCACAATACCAGCACCGTGCACATGGTGAGTGCAGCTACGGCCACCAGAGGTCTCGGCGTACGAGCACCAATCACAAGGAAGATGGCTGCCACACACAGTGCCACAAGTGGCACGATGCGACGCCCCCAGTTCGCGCCCCAGCGGATCACAGCCGCGTCGGAACAAACGCCGCCCAGCGGGATGGCGAACATGGTCGCTACCCAGGGCAGCGCCGTGAAGCTGGCAGCCTTGAGCACCGCAAAGTGACGCACTTGCACTAAATACAAGTAGAACCAGAACACAAAGATGTATCCCAGATAGCCCTGCAGCAGGTAGCTGGCGGAGAGGAACCAGAAACTTCGCAGGCGCAATGGTTGGGCGGGGTCTTTCGACAATTCGTTTTCAACGGGCGTCGTAGTTGATTCTCCTGCATTCGAGCTGCTGGGCAGATGAAATTGCCGTGGCGCAAATCGCCACCACAGCAAGCCGGCAGCCGCACTCAATAAAGCCGCCGCACCTAACGCCGTGCGCCAGCCGTAATGGCTGGTGAGGGGAGCCAGCAGCAGCGGCGTGACCGCCGATCCCAGGCCTATGCTCGCCAGCACCAGGCCGTTTGCCCTCGCTTGCAAACTCGGCGGCACAGTGATGGCAATGGTTCTGCCGGATGTGGGGTAAGTGGGCGCGGCAATCACGCCAAACATTGCGCGGATGAACCACAGTTGCGGAATGATCAAGGTCAGCCCGATTCCACGCCATCCAACCAGTGCCGTTAAGGCGGTAAGCAGCGTCCATCCTGCGCACAGGACCAGAAATATCTTGCGGGCACTGATGCGGTCTGCCAGCCCTCCCGATGGCATCTGAAATAAGGTGTACCCCACCAGGAATGCGCTGAACACCGTCCCCATCTGCGCCTGGGTCAGCCCGAAATCCTTCATCATGTTGGGGGCCACGACGGTCACGGCCACGCGGCACACATATCCCGCGGAACTCACCGCCATCAGCAGCAGTACGAGGCGCCTAGTTGTGGACGCCGATGCGGGTGCCGCCGCAAGGAACACTTTCATGGAAGCCTTTTGTGGAAGATCAGTTCCGAATGGCCCGGCACGACATACTCGTGAAGTTCACCAACGAACTCATACCCGTGCCGGCAATAGAGCTTTTGCGCGCGTTCGTTGAACGATGACACGAGCAGAAAAATATGTCCGCGGCCAGCAAAGTGCTCCTCGGCAAAGCGCAGAAGTTGTGATCCAATACCTTGCCCGCGCGCGTCCCCCGCAACCGCGATGGAAGCAATGTAAGGTGAACCCGCCAGACCGTAAGGGGCAAGGAGAATGAATCCGACTTGCCGACTCTCATCCCGAGCAACAAAAAGCTCAGTGCCCGGACGTGCCAGTGCCGCGCGGCAATCCTCCAGACGGGGGCGCAGTGTGATCCAAGGCTGGGTCGAAACCATTACGCGGGCGCACCATTCATAGTCGTCCGGTGCGGCGGCCGCGATGTGTAGTGATGTCTCCATTTTTGTCCGTCGTGTTTCTGCACGACAGATTAACCTGAAACAAAAGGATGGTGTGAATTATTGGTGGAGTTTCGCTGTGACACATAAAGCGCTCTTGCGCCGTGAATCAGAACAGCCCTCCACCATCCACCAGCCTCATTTGACGCCCGTCTCAATCTCGCGGGAGAATCAAACATCGCCACCCGGGCGCAAGCAAGACTGAGCCAAACGGGGCAGCGGCGGAACTTTTTTCGTCGACCAAATTTCTAGGCGGATTCATCAAGCAAGGAGACTCTGAATGTCGAATCGCTTCGTAGTCGGAAGGTCCACGCGGGCACGTTTCATTTCTCTAGTCGCTTTTTCTCTCGTTCTTCTTGGCGCAACGCCTCTCCTCCGCGCCGATGAGCCTTTCGCTCGCAGCAAGGACTACGATCTCGAGCACTCCCGCATCGCCCTACGCTTTGACCTGGACCAGAAAAAAGTTATCGGCGATGTCACCCACACGCTCACCATTCTCCGCGATACTCAGCGCATCACCTTCGATTCCGCGGGCCTCCAGATCCAAAGCGTCACCCTGAACAAAGCCGCCGCCACGTTTGAAACCGCCGACGACAAACTCCGCATCGCTCTTCCCAAAGCCGCAAAGCCCGGCGAAAAATTCACCGTCGAGATCAAGTACGAAGCCAAACCCACCAAGGGCCTCTACTTCATTCTCCCCGACAAGGATTATCCCAATCGCCCCAAAGAGGTCTGGACGCAAGGCGAATCGGAAGACACGCGCTACTATCTCCCCACTTACGACTACCCGAATGATCGCCTCACCACCGAAACAATTCTCACCGTTCCCGCCAGTTGGCTCACCGTCTCCAATGGAAAACTCATCAGCATTACCGATGCGGGCAGCGGCCTGAAGACCTGGACGTGGCGCGAATCGCTTCCCAGCTCCACTTATCTCATCACCGTCGTCGCCGGCGAATTTGTCGAAGCGAAGGATACTTGGCACAACATGCCCGTCACCTATTACGCGCCCAAGGATCGCGGCGACCGCCTCACCATCAACTACGCCCGCACTCCAGCGATGGTCGATCTCTTTAGCAAAAAACTTGGCGTGGACTATCCCTGGGAAAAATATGCGCAGTCCATGGTGGATGATTTCGTCGCCGGTGGCATGGAAAACTCCAGCGCCACCACCAACACCGCCTCCTCGCTCCGCCATCCGAAACTGATCCCCGAGTATCCGCAAGACGAAGATCCCCTCATTTCTCACGAACTAGCCCACCAGTGGTTTGGAGACCTGGTCACCTGCAAGGATTGGGGCAACATCTGGCTGAATGAAGGTTTCGCCACCTACATGGAGTCTGTCTGGGCCGAAGCGCACTTCGGCAAAGATGCCGGTGACTATGAACGGTGGCAAGCTTCGCGCGACTGGTTTTCCAGACGGCCACTTTACACCAAATCCATCGTCCGTCACGATTTTGACGATTCCAGCGAATTCGACGGCAACGCCTACGCCAAAGGCGGCTGGGTCCTCTACATGCTCCGCCACCAGCTTGGCGATGACGCCTTCTACGCCGGTCTAAAACACTACCTTGAAGTGAATCGCGGAAAGAATGTCGTCACCGCGGATCTCACCAAGGCTATCGAGGAAGCCACGCGCGTCAACGTGGACCAGTTCTTCAGTCAGTGGATCTACGGTGCAGGCGCCCCCAAGCTCGACCTTGGCTACACTTACGATGAAGCAAAAAAACAGGTCGTGCTCAGCGTCAAACAAACTCAGAAGCTGGAAGGCCGCGTGGGTCTCTTCCGCTTCCCGGTGGACGTCGAAATCACCAATGCGACTGGCCCCAAGCTCTATAACATTGTCGTCTCCAAGGAATCGGAAACCTTTCCCCTGCCTTCCGACACCGCTCCGCTCATGGTCCTCTTCGATAAGGGCACTCAAATTCTAAAATCCGCCGAATTCAAGAAGGACAAAAAGGAATTGCTCTACCAATTGAAAAACGCCAGCGAGCTGGCCGACCGCGCGGATGCCGCCGTCGCTCTCGGCAAAATCAAGAATGACGACGAAGCGGCCGCCGCGCTCGGCGATGCCCTGCGCTCTGATAAAACGGATGGCGTGCGCATTGCCGCAGCCCAAGCCCTCGGTGAACTCAACACCCCGGCGGCTTCCCGGCAGTTACTCGATTCACTCTCACCCGTGACGCAACCCTGGATCCGTTTCCACATCGTCGACGCGCTCGCCAGCTTCAAGGATGACGCCGCCATCAAGTCAAAAATGGAAGCCATCGCTCGTGACGATAGCTCCTATCGCACCCGCGCCACTGCCCTGCAATCCCTCGGTCGCATGAAAACTCCCAACGCCTACGAAGTCCTAACCGCTGCGGTGAACGCCGATTCCCCCGACGGCGTCTTACGCAATGCCGCTCTGCGCGGATTCGGCTCACTTGGAGACGAAAAGGCCGTGCCGCTCCTCCGCGATTGGGCCGGCGTCGGCAAGGACATGGATTCTCGCGAGGCCGCCATCGGCAGCCTCGCCCACCTCCAAAAAGACAGCAAGGAAATCACCAATCAAATTGCCGCCTATCTTTCCGCGCCGCAGTACCGGCTGCGCATAACGGCGGTCTTCGCGCTTGGGACCCGTGGCGATGCTTCCGCAATTCCCGCTCTCGAAGCGCTTCTTCACAGCAACGACCTGAGTATCGAAATGGCCCCCATGATTAAACGCCAGATCGAAGGGCTGAAAAACCCCAAGGCGAGAGGCGGGCGCCGCGGTGGTATGGACGAGGGGGAAAACGGAGCTGCCGATGAAGAAGGAAGCGTCAAGCCCACCGAGGATCAGCGTCTTAGCCACGTCGAGCAATTGCTCGAGCAAATGAACGACCGCCTGAAATCCATCGAAACCCGCTTGCCCCCTCCCCCAGCAAAAAATTAATCACGAGCACCCGTAGGGGCGCAGCACTGCTGCGCCCCATGTCCGCACGATTTTGCCGCACCCCCAGCCGGCTTCTCACGAATCTATCCGCCTGACCTCGGCCAAGATAAATGCCAAGCCTCCTCCGTTACTCCTCCGCCAGCAAAATCCTCAAATCCCGCAAATTATTTCCGGTCGGTCCTGTAACAATCGCATCACCCAACACCTCAAAAAACGTAAATGCATCGCTCTCGCGAAACGCCTTCTCGCGATCCAGTCCCGCCGCCTTGGCCCTCTCCATCGTTTCCCCGTCCGCCACCGCTCCCGCCGCCGGACTGTTTCCATCAATTCCATCGGTCCCTGCGCTCAACACCGTGATGCCCCGGCCAGCAATCTTTCCCGCCAAGTCCAGCACAAACGCGGAATTCCTTCCCCCCACACCATCTCCGGTCACCGGTGAACTCAATTCCCCATCCGCGATAATTGCCACGCGTTGTCCGTTGTTCGCGCGCTGCCATTCCTCCAGTTGCTGTAGCAAGGCGTCCGCCGCCTTCGCCACCGGCCAATCGTCGGTCGAATTGTCGCAGCAGGTCGCGTAGCCGCAAGCTTCCGCGGCGTGGTGTGCGGCATGAAACAAATCGTCCATGCCCAGCAATAACTCAAAGTGCGCATTGGTAAACGCAGGGTTTCCGCTCTTGGGCGTCTCTGGCATTCTCCCCGCATCCATCCACCGCACCAGCCGTTCTGGAAATCTCTTTCGCAAATCGTATTCCGCCACAATGCGCTCGACATCCGGAATCGTGCTCGGATCGGGCAGCGTCGGCCCGGACGCCAGCGCCGATTCCTTGCCCGCAGGCACGTCCGTCACCGCCAGCGTAATCTTCTGCGCCCTCCCGGCAGCCATCGCCATTCGCCCACCCTTCACCGCTGAAAGATGTTTTCGCACCGTGTTCATCGCTTCAATCGACGCCCCACACGTCACCAGCGCGCGATTCACCGCCTGCACATCCTCCAGTTGCATCCGGCGATAAAGAGGCAATTCGCACAAAGCCGAGCCTCCGCCCGACAAAAGAAAAATCACCAGCGTCCGCTCATCGCAACTTCCCAACAGCCGCAAAATCGCTTCGGCGGACTTCCAGCTATCCACATTGGGAACCGGATGCCCGCCAACGAAATACTCCATGCCCCGCACGGGCCGCTCGGGCGCAACCGGCGCCACCACAATTCCAGAAACACGTGTGCCCTTAGCCAGCAGGCCTTCCAGCCCGTCCACCATCGCATGGGCAGCCTTGCCAATCGCCACCACATAAATTTCCTCGATTTGCGAGAGGTCAACAACCGCTTCCGGGAGGATCAGCCGTGTTCCATCGCGCGTCAGCTTTCTTTCCATCACGCGGGGTATATCAATCGACGCCAGTGTTTGCTGGAAGATCCGGCGCGCGATTTCTTTCCCTGTTGCCATAACACCGCCGCCAGTCGCCTTAGCGCTTCTTCAGCACGGAAGGATTCACCATGTTCGGTGGCATTTGACCTTTGAACAGCGCCACCACGTTGTTCGCCGCCATCACCGCCATTTTGGTCCGCGTTTCCAGCGACGCCGAAGCCAGGTGCGGAGACAACACCACATTCGGCCGTTTCAAGCCAGGATGAATGAACGGTTCGTTCTCATATACGTCCAGCGCGGCCCCCGCAATTTTCTTGCTCTCCAGCGCCGCCACCAACGCCGCTTCGTCCACCACCGGCCCGCGCGAAGTGTTGATCAGGAACGCCGTGCGCTTCATCCGGTAAAACTTCGGCGCGTCAAACAACCCGCGCGTCTCCGCAAGCAGCGGCACGTGAAGGCTGATGAAATCCGCTTCCGCCAGCAGAGTATTCATATCCACAAACGTGGCGTTCACCGGCCGTTCCACTTCTTCTGCCGCGCGCACCGCATCCGTATAGACCACTTTCATGTCGAATCCCAGCGCTCGCCGTGCCACCGCTCGCCCGATCCGCCCAAATCCCACGATTCCCAAAGTCTTTCCCCAAACGTCCGCGCCGCACAGTTGGTCCAGGTTCCAGCCCTTCCAGCTGCCGGAGCGCGCAAGTTGTTCGCCTTCGCCCAGCCGCCGCGCCACCGCCATCAGCAGCGTCCATGCAAAATCCGCCGTGGTTTCATCCAACACGCCCGGAGTGTTGGTGGCCACCACGCCGCGTTTTGTGCAGGCATCCAGATCAATATTGTCGTAGCCCACGGCCACGTTTGCGACGATGCGCAGCTTCGGCGCCGCGCGCAGCAACTCCTCATTCACTTTCTCCGTCAGCAGGCACACCAGCCCTTCCTTGTCCTTCACCCGCCGCAACACCTCTTCGCGTGGAGGACGTACCGTTTGCGTCCAGTACTCCACGTCGCAGGAGGTATCCAATATTTTGCGTGCATCTTCAAACAACTCGTGTGAGCTGTAGACCCTGGTTTTCGCCATTCCTCTCCCTCTTAATTTTCCGAAGAATACACTAACACAGCTCGCCCGGTGCCCGGACTATCCCGGACTATCCCGTTGCCAGAATGCCGCGTGTCTCACTATAGTGGAAGGAGGTACCTGCGAAACGATTTATGACCGCTCCGCTACTCCGCGAACTCAATTCCCTCCTCGGTCCCTCCAACGTTCTCTATAAGATCGAGGACCTTGTCCTCTACGAATACGACGGCTCGGTCGAAAAGGCTCGGCCGGATCTCGTCGTCTTCCCTCACACCACCGAAGAAGTCTCCCGAATCGTCAAGCTCGCGGTGAAGTACAGCGTTCCCATTGTCGGCCGCGGCTCGGGGACGGGTCTTTCGGGCGGGGCGCTAGCGCGCGGTGGCGGCATCATGCTGGTGTTCGCGCGGATGAATCGCATCCTCAAACTCGATCTCGAGAATGCGCGCGCCGTGGTTCAGCCGGGCGTCGTGAATCTCGATATCACCCGCGCTGTCGAACACGCTGGCCTGTACTTCGCCCCCGATCCTTCCAGCCAGAAGTCCTGCACCATTGGCGGCAACGTCGCTGAAAATGCGGGTGGTCCGCATACGTTGGCATATGGCGTCACCGTCAACCATGTCACCGCACTCGAACTCGTCCTTCCCGATGGCAAAATCGTGCGCGTCGGCAGTAAGCATGGCGATGCCCCAGGCTACGATCTTTGCGGCCTTTTTGTGGGCAGCGAAGGCACACTGGCCCTCGTCACCGAAATCACTGTGAAGCTCACCCGCAAGGCCGAAGCCGTCAAAACCCTCCTGGCCATTTTCGATGCCGTTGACGACGCCTCCAGCACGGTTTCTGAAATCACCGCGCGTGGCATCACTCCCGCTGCCTGCGAAATGGTGGACGGTTGGACCCTCTGCGCCATCGAGGATTACATTCACGCTGGTTTTCCGCGCGACAGCGCCGCCATTCTGCTCATCGAAGTAGAAGGCTTACGCGAAGCCGTGGCCGCCCAAGCCGCCGCCGTCGAAGACGTTTGCCGCACGCATCACGCCCGCGAAGTGCGCATCGCCAGGGACGACAGCGAGCGCGATCTCCTCTGGAAGGGCCGCAAGAATGCCTTTGGCGCGCTGGGACGCCTCGCGCCCAGCAATTACGTTCTCGACGGCGTCATCCCGCGCTCCAAGCTCCCGCAGGCTCTCCAGCACATCCTTCTTATCGGCAAAAAGTACGGTTTCTCCGTCGGCAATATTTTTCATGCCGGTGACGGCAACCTGCACCCTATCGTCCTTTACGACCCGCGCGACGCCAAGCAATTTGAGAATGCCATCGCGGCTTCCCACGAAATCATTCGCTATTGCGTCGAACTAGGCGGCGCGCTTACCGGCGAGCACGGCATTGGCATGGAAAAAAATGAGCTGATGTCGCTGCTCTTCAGCGATGCCGATTTTGACCTGATGCGCCGCCTGCACGATGCCTTCAACCCTGATTCGTCGCTTAATCCCGGCAAAATCTTCCCCCTCAGCAAGGGCTGCGGCGAAATTCGTGTGCGCAAGCAAGCGGGCGCGCTCCCGGCACACGGATGACCACGACGGCAAATTTCGCGTCCCGCTTGGAAAGTCTCCTCGGCGCGCATCGGGTGGTCGCCGCCAAAGCCGAATTGCTCGAGTACGCTGCGGACGGCGTGGCCCCCGCTGCCATCGTTCATCCCGGTTCCGCGCCAGAAGTGGCCGAAGTCGTGCGCTTCGCCATTTCCGAAAAACTCGCCGTTATCCCTACAGGTTCCCGCAGCAAATTGGATTTAGGCATGCCACCCGCGCGCTACGACATTGCGCTGGACTTGACCGGCCTCCATGAAATTGCGCACTACGATGCTGGCGATCTCACGCTCAGCGTAGATGCCGGCATGCCCCTCCGCCAACTCGCGAACGTGCTCGCCGAAAAAGGCCAATTCCTTCCCCTCTCGGTTCCGTGCTATGAAACAACCACCGTCGGCGGCACAGTCGCTTCCGGCATCGATTCGATGCTGCGGAATCAATACGGCACGACGCGCGATTTCCTGATTGGCGCGGAGTTCGTCGACGGCAAAGGCGCGCTCTGCAAAAGTGGCGGCCGCGTCGTCAAAAATGTTACCGGGTACGATTTGCACAAATTGCTCGTCGGCTCGCTCGGCACTCTCGCTGTCATCACCCGCCTGAACTTTCGCACCTTCACTCTACCCCACGCTTACGGCGGCCATTTGGCTTGCTTCTCAACTTTGGAAGGCGCTTCTGATTATCGATTCGCCGTCGAACATTCTGGCCTTCCTCTCACCAACCTGGAAACGCTCAGCCCAGAGATGCTCGCCCTCGCCCCCGCGGTTCTACGCGAAACGCACCCCGAATTCACTATCCCCCTCGATCCCGCCAATTGGTGCGTCTACGCTTCCTGTGAAGGATCCGAAGCCGTCGTTCAACGCATCGCGCGCGACCTCCAAAAACTGTCCACCGAGGCCGCGGCAGTGAGCACACAACCCCTCGACGCCGCTTCCGACGCCCATCTGCGCGGCATCCTTCGTGAAGCCTTAGACTGGCTCCGCTGGGCTTCTCCTGCCGTTGCTCTCTTCCGCATTGTTTTGCCACAGGGCAAATCCGGCGATCTCGCCAGCCTGCTTCGCGTGGTTCATGCATCTTCTCTGCACAGCGCCCTGCTCGTTCGCGCCGCCGGCATCACCTATCTCGCATTGCTCGCGGAGAGCGATGACGAATCCACTTTAGGCTCTTTCGAGACTGCTGCCGCGCGCGTTTTTTCTCTAGCCGTCGCTGCCAACGGCTACGCCACACTCCTCCACTCGCCTCTCAAACTCAAATCTCGCGTGAATGTCTGGGGACCGAAGCCCGTTGATTTTGTCATGATGCAGCACATCAAGGATTCTTTTGACCCGCAGCATATTTTCGCCCCCGGCCGCTTTGTGGGAGGAATCTGAGCCGTGGCCACGCCACAGACCATTCCTGGCTCGGTTCCCGTCTACGAGGATTACGCGCGCTGCGTCCATTGCGGCCTGTGTCTAAACAACTGTCCAACTTACCGCCTCTGGCAACTCGAAGCCGATTCGCCCCGCGGCCGCATTCGCCAGATGATTCTGGTGGGCAACGGCGAATTGCCGCTTTCCGAAGGTTTCGTCGACCACATTGATAAATGCCTCGATTGCCGCTCCTGTGAAAGCGCCTGCCCCTCCGGCGTGGAATACGGCAAACTCGTCGAGTACGCCCGCGCCCGCATTGAAACTGAGTATGAGCGTCCGCTCTTCACGCGATTCGCGCGCGCATTTATCTTCCACCACCTTCTTCCCCATCCCAAACGCATTGCACTGGCCGCCCGATTGCTCCGCTTCTATCAGCGCTCCGGCCTGCAATGGCTCGCACGCGCCACCGGTGTCCTGAAATTGCTCGGCCTCGCCGATCGCGAAAAATTCCTGCCCCCCATCGACGACCATTTCTTCTTCGCCGAACTCGGCAAGACTTTTCCTGCGCAAGGCACCCGCCGCGCTCGAGTCGCCTTTTTTGCGGGATGCATCGCCAACGTCACTTTCACAAAACTCAATGAAGCCACCATCCGCGTGCTCACCGCCAATGGCTGCGAAGTCGTCGTCCCCAGCGAGCAATTCTGCTGCGGTGCCCTTTCCGCTCATGCTGGAGTTCGCGAATCGGCCCGCCAGCTTGCCCGCAAGAACATCGCCGCGTTCTCCGCCGCCCAATTTGACGCCATCGTCACCAACGCCGCGGGTTGCGGCTCCACGCTCAAGGAATACGATCACCTCTTCTCTCCCAACGAGCCGGAATATGCCGCCGCCCTCGCCTTCCGCGATAAAATGCGCGACATCACCGAATTCCTCGCCACTCTCGGCCTTGTCGCACCGATGAAGGAAACCACTTTGCGCGTCACCTATCAGGACTCCTGCCACCTCCTCCACGGCCAAAAAATCCGCGAAGCCCCGCGCCAATTGCTCCGCGCCATCCCCGGCATCGAATTTGTGGAATTGCCCTATTCGGACATCTGCTGCGGCTCCGCCGGCGTTTACAACGTCACGCAAACCGAAGCCGCCCTGGATTTACTGAAGGAAAAGATGAACTACGCTAAGGCCACCGGCGCGGCCACTATCGTCACCGCCAATCCCGGCTGTCTCTTGCAACTTCGCGCCGGCGCTGAAATCCACAAAACCGGCCAAAACGTAGTGCACGTAGTCGAACTTCTGGATACCGCCCTGCAGCACCCCTGATCCCCACCCACAAGTGAAGAATCACGCTTTCACGCTTTCACTCTTGCACTCTTACACTTCTTGTCTTTTCCCCAAAAACGGTAGCGCCCTCTCTGCCGGGAAGGGGGCCACAGCAGAAAGGGCGTTCCGTCTTCAGGAGAGAAGCTCTTCAGCAAAACTCTATCGTTTACTCGTTTGACGGCGGCGGCACGTCCGCCGGGGCCGGGGCCGCTCCTGGCCCGCCACTACGATTCATCCTTCCGCGTCCCCGAGCACCACCCGCCTTCAGCGCATAATCCGATGGCACGGTGAACAACGCCGCCGCCGGTTCTTGTCTCACGACGTTCGTCACCGTATAGGTCGTTACGCCGAATCGCGGATCGCTCTTCACCGTCTTCACCACGATTTGCAGCTCCGGCGAATACCAGCGTTCATTCGTGATCACAATCGGCTTGGCGTTTCCGGCCTGCCCCGCCGCGATTGTTCTCGTGAACCGTGTTCCCTGCGCGCTTATTCCATTGATCGTTTGCACGCCCAGGTCTTCCTTCTTCAGCGTTCCATTCGCAATCTCCGCCTGCATCCGCGCCTCGAATTTCCCCTCCAGATTCGTGCCGGCCTTGGGCCCGCCTTTGCCATGGCCCGCTCGTATCTTCTCCGCCACTTTCGTATCTTGATGCAGCACAAAGGCCGTTCCAGCCACCGGGTCGTGAATCATCACAAACGTGCGCGACGTTCCCGTCGTGGACAATGGCCCCACGCCAGTCAGGGTAATTTCCCTCCGCGTGCGTCCCTGGCTGTCGCGAAACACGTTCGCTTGCACCCTGCGATTTATGGTGTTGCCATCAGCCAGGGTCTGCTGCGTTTCCGTGACTGCTAAACCGCTGTAGGGCGCGCCCGTCACCAATTTGCCCGGCTGCATCTCGCCAAATCCCAGAATCTCCATCCGGGGTCCCATCGGCCCTTCCGGTCCTCCCCCGGGTCCCTTCGCATCAGGAGGAGGCGGCGCATCTGCCGCTGGCTCCTGCGCACGCAACAACCCCACGCTTGCCAAAAGCATTCCGCTCAACAATGCCAACATCCATTTGCTTTTCATTTTTCCTGCTCCTGCTCTCCCTAAACCTCTGGTATTCCCGCCATGCCAAATCAGTTTGCATTTTGCGCCAAGCGCAACGCTTGTGGTTGCCCGTCATCTCCCACCAGCAAGTCCACCTGTATCAAATCCGAAGCGCGTTCCTCGTTCACTGTCAACCCCAGCGCACCCAGCGCCCCTCGCTCCATCTGCACTCGCACAACCGTGGCGTCCTCCAGTGTGCCCGGCAAACTTCCAGGCAAAAGTGTGAAATCGCCCGTGTCGTTCGAGGCTACCAACGTCTCTCCAAGCTCCAGTCCCGCCGGCCTTGTCCCATTTACGTTCACGCCCTGCTCGGATTTGCCAGCAGGCGCCGACCTCTGTATGCCCACAGCCGCCTCCTGCACAAGCCGATGCTGGGTCTCCTTCCGCCAGTTAACCCAACTCACCGCCGCCACAATCACTGCGGCTGCCGCAAGGGACCAACCCGCAAACACAGTCACTCGTCGCGCCTTCACGGTCTTGTGCCGCGTCCGGTATTCCTGCCGCAGCCGCATCTCCACTCGCGCGGGCGCTTCCGCGTCTCGCGTCTCGGCGCCCACCGCGCGCAAATCCGCTTGCAAGGTTTGCCAGTTCTCATGCAACGCCGCGCAGCGCGGGCAAACACGCAAATGTTCCCGTGCAGCGATATGCACTGGATCGTCTTCCCGCAACGTCTCCAGGTCCAATCCCGCCAGTTCAAATTCTTCGCACGTCATTGCCGCTTCTCCTGCCAATCTTTCATCGGCTCGCGCTCGCGCGTCTCGGCGCGTCCCGCAACATTTCCAAACTTGCCAGCAGGAGCGCCCGCCCGCGGTGCAACCGCGAACGAATCGTCCCCACCGGACAATCCAAAAGCCGCGCGGCCTCTTCGTAACTCAATTCTTCTAGTCCGCACAGCACCACGGCTTCGCGAAATTCCACCGGCAACTGCAATACCGCCGCGCGAACCTGCTCCCGGCGCTCGCGAAGTTCCGCCCATTCTGCCGGTGTCATTACGTCAAACCCCGATCCGGCCTGCGTCGGATTATCCTCGTCAATCTCTTCGTGCAACCACTCGCGCGGCACTCGTTCCAGATGTTTCATCACGCGGTTCCGCGTGATGCCATACAGGTACGACCGCAACGCGCCCCGCCCTGCATTGAACTTCTTAGGATCCCGTATCAGCGTCATGAAAACGTCCTGCACAATCTCCTCGGCGGCCCAAACGTTTCCTGACATCCGCAAAGCAAAGCGATAAAGCGGAGCCTGGTGCCGCCGATACAACTCCGCGAAGGCCTCTTCATCGCCCTTCGCCGAGCGGCGCAGCAATACGTCGTCCCGTTCCTGTGCCTCGATGTGCATCTCTCCTGGTGCGACGCCCGGCCTACATTACTTAATTCCCGCCCCCAGAAAAAAAGTTCCCGCCATGGCGCCGCCACCCAACTCTTTTATATTCAATTTCTTGGTAGGGGTCCAGCACTGCTGGACCCCATCTAGGCAATGCCTAAACCGCAATGTCATCCCACATGCCCTGAGCTTCGAAGGGCTGGGCGCTCTTAAGTAATAGCAAAGCCCTCATGTTGTCCCGACCGCAGGCCGACGCCCTTTTGCGTGCTCCCCTACTTTGTCATCCCGAGCGGAGGTCTGCGCCGTATGCAGGTTCCCTACTTTGTCATCCCGAGCGCAGGTCTGCGCTTTATGCAGACCGAAGCCGAGGGATCGCGGCAAGATCGTTCCTTGCCATAAATCCCCGGGCCTAAAACCGCAACAAAGTTGTCATTCAGAGCGTAGCGATGAATCTGCTTCTAATCCTACGCGCGCCACTTACTTCGCCGGTGCCTTCTCCGGCCGGAACATCTTCGCGGCTATCCGAGTAACCGCCCGCCGCGGCACCAGCCGTTGCGATTGTGCGCCAAGGTAATTGCCCAGGCCAGAAATCACGTAGCTCTTCCCCTCCGCTAACGCGCGCAATCCTGTCCGTGCCACTTTCTCTGCCGTTTCGTGCGCATGTTTCGCCACGAACTCCGCCTGCCCCGCCACCACGTGAAATTCCGATTGCGTCGAGCCGGGGCACAACGCGCAAACCCGTATCCCGTAAGGCTTCATCTCTTCCGCCAATCCCTCGGCAAGCAATAAATCGAACGCCTTTGTGGCCGCATACGTTGAAATATACGGCACCGCCTGAAACGACGCCGTCGAAGCGAGAATCAACACATCGCCTCTCCGCCGCGCCACCATATCCGCAAGATACAACCGCGTCAGGTGCACCACCGCCACGCAGTTCACTTGCACCATGTCCAGCAGCCGTTGCGTTTCCACCGCCGTGAATTCCCCATACTGCCCAAAGCCCGCATTGTTGATCAGCAGGTCGATCTCGATACCCTTTTCTTTTGTATATTCGTAAATCTGCCGTGGTGCTTCCGGCCGCGTCAGATCAGCGGCAAACACTTCCGTGCGAATGCCATGGCTTTGCTGCAATTTGCCCGCAAGTTCTTCCAGACGGTCCC
This sequence comes from Candidatus Acidiferrales bacterium, assembly GCA_963702915.1. Classification (GTDB taxonomy): domain Bacteria; phylum Acidobacteriota; class Terriglobia; order Acidiferrales; family UBA7541; genus Acidiferrum. The sequence goes on along the minus strand of OY969770.1, from coordinate 268,832 downwards.
GGCGTCGCGCTGTCAGCACCAGGTGCGTGCCCTCCGCGGCCAACTGCTTCGCCAGTGCCACGCCAATCCCCGAGCTCGCTCCCGTCACCAACGCCCACTTGCCCCTCCATTCCTGATTCATGGATTCTCCTCGGACGCGCTATCCTTCGGCGGCTCGTTTTTGTTGAATCTCCATACCGTATCTTTCAAGCGGTTTCCTTCGTGCTTCATGCGGTCCATCAACCGCCGCGCCCACACAAATTCCGCCGCCAGCAGCGTAAGCCCCAGAAAAATGACCAACCAGCCCGGTCCCGGTGTGAAAAGCATCACCAGACCTATCAAAAGGAGTGTGAATCCGGCAAGGATGCGGAAAAACCGTCGAACCTGCTCAATGCTGCGAAAGAACATGAGCCCTCTCGGTGGAGGAACGAGAGCCTCTATTGTGCGGTCTAATCCGTTCTCAGGCAATAGCCCGGCGATTTGTTCGAACGCGGGCCGCGCAGAAGTGGTTGCTTTCCCTGCGTGTGCGCCTTCAAAAGTTGTATTTCAACTGCCCAAACAAGTTGCGCCCGGGTTCTGGAATTTTCACACCGGAAGCAAACGGGTCGCGATAATAGGAAAAACTCTCGTAGTAGTAGCGGTTCAGCAGATTGTCCACGACGATGCTGGCCGTCCATTTCCGGTAGAGCAAGCCGAGCTTCACGTTCAGCAAGCCGCAGGTTCAGGTCGGAGGGTGAGATAGGGTTCCGACGAGTTCCAAGCCGCTGCCCTGTGTAGCACGGGGCCACCGGTCACTTCGCGAACCTCGAGGTCACTTTCACGAAGATTCGAAGAGTGAGACAGAATCACCTTGACGGTAGTGATCATCTCTTTGGCCACGGGAGAAAGAGTAAGGAAGTGTGCTGTAGGTGGGAATGTGGCAAATCGTCGCAGGTATGGCCTTGTCGGAGTCACTCGCTCTTTGCTGCAGCGCAAATTCCCGCCTGGTCAATAGCGAAAAGAAAGCCCGATGTAGACGGACCGTCCTCGGCCGGTCAGTGGTCTAATCTGGCTCATCCAACCGCTTGCCATGAAGTCGTCAAAATTCACACCGCCAAGAGGTAGCTCGTAATATCTGTTCAGAAGATTGTCGCATCCAGCGAGAACTGCAACACGTCCGTGCTGGTAGTCCAGATGTGCACCCAGAAGCGCATAGCCGGGCGTGGGCTGTTCGTAGCGACGCGGATCGACATCGGATTTCCGATCCACCGCCTGCAGTTGGATTCCCACGGTCCATTCGTTAAGTCTCTCCTGGAATCCGAAGCGAGCGTTCAGCGGCATCATCTGATACAAACCTGTGTCTTGATCCAGCCGCTCACCGCGAAGATATCCCAGAACGCCCGTGAATTCACCCTGGCCGAACCTTGTGCTGTCCCACAGCGTGACCTTGCCGGTTCCATCGACTCCGTAGATTCTTGCGTCATGGTTAGCAAAACGAAGTTGCGCGAACGTGCTCTCGCCGTAGGTAGTGGTGCTGAGCGTATCCACGTCAATGTAGTCCTGAATGTAAGTGAGATAGGGAGTCACCTTGAACAACCACGGTCTGCCGGTATGGCCTTGCCAGCTGACCGTGGCGCTTGCGGTGTTGCCCAATTCGGGCTTGAGGTTCAGATTGCCCACGTAGTAGTTGCCATCACCGAACCAGCCAATCATTCCGCTCGCCATCCAGTTCGTGGACCAGGCATACCTTTCGTACAAATTGGGTGAGCGTGTCTTCCGGGCATAACCGATCTCGACTGCGATGGATTCGTTTGCTTGGTAGCGCGCCGTCGCGGTCGCATCCAGATTGACGTCGGTTCGCGCATGAGAGACGGCGTTAAAGGCGTCGGCATCCATCGAATACATGTCCGAGTATCCGCTGACTTGCCCCGTATTCATCCAGACCGTGTCATTGCGGATGCCCAGCAGCGTGCTCCATTTCGGAGACCAATTGCTGGCAAGTTCGCCATACCAAGCGAGACGAAGACGCCGTCCGTCGTTGATGCTCTGAAAGGCATCCGGGCCCATATAGGGTTCTGCTCCCGGAACGGGTGGCCAGTTGTCGTCGAGTACGAACCGGTGGAATTCGGTTCCTACTCGCAGATTCTGGTGCTCGCCGAGCGGAATTCCGGTTCCCGCCGAATACCCAAAGTCTCTGCCATGTGTGTTCATGGGCATCCACATGGGCATCGCGAAAGTGGACTTGTCGTACCCGAGATTCATAGAATGCCAGGTACCCTGCCAATACACGCGTGCATCCACGGAACCCCAGTTGAACGTCCTCCCATAGCGCAAATTGAGGGACTCGGCGTAGTTTCTCACCATGTCCATTTGAGCGTTGGTGAAGCCCTGATAGGGAGTGTGGTGCAGCCCAGCCTGGAAAACGAATAGATTGCCGGAGTCCCGGAGCGCGGCCGTAACCTCGCTGTCGGTGGACTGAGCGTAAGTGGACGTCACTTTGTGCCCGCTGCCATCGGTGTAGTCATCGCCATTGGACCAGGAACCCGCGTAACTGACCGAGTATTTGTTGTTGTCGGCCCAGGCAAAGAGAGACGGGCCGTAATTGTCGCCATTGCTGCGGTAGAAGCTGGAGATAATTCCGCCGGTACGCCAACCCTGATCCGTGCCGGCAAACGCAGGTGCCGGTGAATCGACGCGCACGGTTCCGCCCAGACTGTCCCCACCCAAGCTGACGGGAGTTATGCCCGCGATCACTTGAGCATTCGCAACGTTCCAGGGATTGATGTAGCTGAGCGGCGGATTCATATGATTCGCGCAGACATTCGAGACAGTGGCCCCATTGACGATGAGTTTGACGCGCTCGTCTCCCAATCCGTGCAGCAATGGGACGGAAGCCAGTTCGCCATTTTGGCGTAAGCTGACTCCCGCAAGATCTGCGAGAAGTTCCGCCGAGTTTCCTTGCCGCGTTTTGTCGGTTTGGCCCACTTCCTCCTCACTGCCGGCCAGTGGCAGTTCAGTCTCCTGGCTGGCAACAGTGACTGATTCCCTGCGGGGCGCGATTTTGAGTTTCACCTCCAGGCTCTGCGATTTGCCCTCTTCAATAGTCACATCCTCTATCCATGGCTCGAACCCTGAGGAAACGACATTCATCTGATATTTGCCGGCCGGCAACTCGACGCTATATCGTCCATCGCCACCGCTGTGTGTTGTGAACTGTTTGCCGGTAACAAAGTCTCGCAGCGCCACAACCGCACCGGCAACGCTTCTGCCGGAGGGATCCGTGACAACTCCACGAACTTCTTCACAGCACGCAGGGCCGCTCCAGCCGAGCAGGCACACCACCAGCGCAAGTAGATAAGAAAGATTGCAACGCATAGTTTCCCCTCAAAAGTGAGCGAAAGTTGTACAAGATGGGACAGCAGAAAAAAGGAGAAGACACACTCCTGTGAGTAAAGAACGTTTTTCAGACGAGGAGAGAAGGAGGGCCGCGCTTGCGGTGGCTGCCGAACTCGCAACGCTGTGCGATAAGGATTGTCCTGACACGCAGCGCCGCGGACGAAGCAGTAGGAATAGAAAAGACCGGTGCGCGATGTACGAACAGCGTCCGCCAAACAAGCGGCATCAACAACCGCGAGCGATAGGGGCAATCTGGCGTTGCAGCGCGCGCAATAGGCCCTGTGGACGCAATAATCCCGGGCGCCCCTGTATGCGCGAACATGGCGCAATGGTGTTTCCCATCGCGACGGCAGCAAGCCGGCAACGCAGCTTCCGAATTCACATTGCAAAACGGCAATAAAAAAGGCAGGAAAAAGAAGGCCAGTAAAACGCCCGCGATCGCTCGCAGCCTAAAGCTGTGAGTACGCGAGGAACGCCGAATTTGCCCGTCAACACTCCGCATAATCGAACTTCGCACTGCAGCACACCGCCTATGTGCTCGCAAAAGAAACCTGGCATCGCGGAATGCTGCACGAAAATTATTCAGAGAATAGCACAGGCGGGGTAGTTCCAACTTCGTAAAGGGGTGCGCGAATATTCTGGCGGAGAGGGTGGGATTCGAACCCACGGTAGGGGTTAACCTACACACGCTTTCCAAGCGTGCGCCTTAAACCGCTCGGCCACCTCTCCACCCGTCTGCTCAACCTTCTAACTCTAGCAGAAATGTCCGCGCGGACAAAAAGCCGTGGACGAGCTTTTCCAAACTCCTGCCCTCAAACGGTGCATTCCCTCCATTGCCTACGCGCAGCCCGCGTTATCCCTGGTGAAATTAGCGCGAGATTGCGGACCCTTGAATCGTCGCGGCCTCATTTCCGCTGGGTTTGTGCACCGATGTGATTCTGACCTTCACCTTGCAGGCGCCAGGGACCGGTCTTTCGGATACTACAAACAAATACCCGCCGCCACAACCCGAATACATGGCGCCTGCATACCGCTCTTGATACCAAGCCAGCAATCCACGCAGATCCACTGTGATGAGCGGATGCGCGACGGTGTGCGGTAGAAGCGCCTCCCAGCACCTCATGCATTCGTTCAGAGATGCGCCCAGCTTCTGCCTATCTTTCGCTAGGACTGCGTCGAAGCACGCTTTTCCAGATTCGCCCAGACGGCGCACCCACTCCGGGTTCAGATGTTGCTCCTCAAGTGGACTGTAGCCATCCGGACGCTGCGCGATCGGCAACAGATGAAGAACCTCCTCAAGCCATTGAACGACATCAGGGTCATTGCAGGATTCCGCATGCGCAGGAAACAACCCACCGTCCACTTGGAAATCGTAGTCAAGCCTGTTGATCCCAGGAAGTAAGAGCCCGGCCATGTCCTGAGAGCCGGATGGATTTGCCTTTCCCTTGTTCTCTGCCTCATAGAGTTCCCGCACCAATTTCATTGGCTCTCCGTCGGGCAAGCCCGCTTTCCAAAGTTCTAGGGCGATCCTTCGCGTGCTGGTTGCCATCCCGGCTCGGTCCATGAAACGGCATGTGGGCTCCAAACCGACGACAACCATGGAGCCCGGTGCCGCCGGGTTGAACTTGGATACGAAAGGCTGGTCAATCCAACCGCCAGCCAGTGCCATTCGATAAGGAAACGTTCCGATGGGGTTGCTCAGCATTGGCGCCGATTGTGCAAGTCTGATCTCGGGCGTCCCTCGATCGCATGGCTGCGCTTGCCTCGATTGCATCCTCGAACGCCGCGCATAGAACTCTGCCTGGTCAACCCTGATCGCCACCTCCGCACAACTGTACCGGTCCGCGGTCAGGAATCTCCTTTTCTGTTCCGGGCTCGCGGACTCCACATCCAGCAGCCACAACCACTCACGGTATTCCTGGTGTTCCTTCATTGCCGGAAAGACTCGAGCGCTCCACAGAGTCTGCTCGTGTTCCCGCACCTCGGCTGGCCAAATCGCTGAAGCTTCCGCTCCAATGGCTTCCAGCCACTTCTGAAGAGGCTGGCCGCAAAATGTTGCTCCCTCCTCCATCGAATGTTTGAACGTATCGTCAATTCCGCAGTATCGGAAAAACCAGACCCTTTCACCCTCCCGATTGACGCCCGCTGACAAATCGAAGCAGGCCCCTTTTGGGAGCCCGAGAGGTTCCACTACGTCGACCCCGACAACTGCATTCCACCCTTCAAGGGTCAACCTCTCGCGAATAAGGCAGCTCTCAATCCACGCGTGATCCGCGGTCACATCACTCCCGATATCGTTAATCAGGATCAACGAGCTTTGCGCTGGTTTGCCTGAGTCCTCGGCAAGCAAGGCCATTCCACTCGTAATCAACTCCCGAGTCGTGCCGAAGTGGAGGAATTTGCACTGCGCCAATATTTCCAGATTTAGCGGGATACGCCGCAGGAAATCGAACCACTTCGCGAGGAGCGCGCCATCAAGGGCTGAGCCGCTTGCACGCAGCGCATCCATATACTGGTCGAAAGTCGTTTCTGTCCCCAGCACACAACAAATCTCCCGGTACAGATCGATACCGTTGAAAAAAAGTGCGTCGCGTGCCTCCGCTTTCCAATCGAGCGCAGGTTTGTCGTGTCCGTGAGAGTCCGCTGCGAAAAACGCGCGCATCATTTGAACTGCCGCGCTCGCATCCATACTCATCACGCCCAGATCGAGTACGGCTTCTCCCTCCTCATTCACCGCGCCCACTTCCACCAGCGTGCCTTTCGATGGCTTCTGCAAGTACCGCCTCACCGAGCCGTTTTTATCCGCGCAAAAAACGCCATGATGCGATGCCTCTTCTGAGGAAACCAAGCATCCCAGCGCCGTGATCCCTGGGCGCTCAAGCTTCAAAACAGAAGGGTCGAACAGAATCAGCGCGTCTCCAGAGGCCACCACGATTTGCCCCCGGCACGCCTCTGGCATCATGAGAAACGTTGGCACGAGCCGGTCAAACAGAGTTGCAGCAGCACCAACCTCGCCCTGGGCTGGGATAGGAACGAACATCTTGCCGCAGTGGGAATATGCCGGCAGGCGCCGGGAATCTCCGCCTGCATGAACGATCAGAATCCGCAGACCGGCCAGGATCGCCTCGGCCTCCTCGAAACTTCCCGGGCCCACATCAGGCCGCTCGCAACGCAACACACAAGTTAGAGCATGCAGCGTGCTTCCTCCGCTGCCGATGCGTCTGCCCCCCAGATCGGGAATCACAAGGCACTGCCGAACCTGCGGAAGTTCTCCGGCTTTCTGACGCTCTCGCAGCTGAACGTCGTACGCCTGGGCCTGCTGATCGTTCGCAGCCGTAACGATTAGATAGTCCCAGGTCCTGGTTGTCTTCAACGCATCCACTTCCATTTATTCCGTTTGCCCGTTCTTGCCTTCATCGCTTAGCTGGCTCTTCCAATACCGGGGGCTTTTGGAATTCGATTTTGAACGAGTAGGCATACTTATCCGGATTTTGTGGCGGCACCATGATGTGCAGGCCGTCGGATTTGAGCTGGTAGCTCAATGCAGTTTCCTGGCCCAAAAGTGAAATCGCGACAATCTTCTGGCCGGAGAATGCCTCCTCGTTCAAGGTGTGAACCACGGCCTCGCCCGATTCCGGCCAGGCCATCTCGATGGCATACAGCGCATTGCCCTTCGTGGTGAAGCGAAAATCCTGCGGTGTATAGGGCTTCACATCCGTGTCGTGAAACGAGCCTTCTATGATGGCTGTGGGGCCTTCGCCGTACTTGGACCAGGCGCGCGTGCCGTAAATCGCATCTCCGTTCACTTTCAGCCAGGAGCCGATGTCGCGCAGAATCGTCTGAACTTGCTCGGGGATGGTGCCATCCGCACGCGGGCCCACATTCATTAGAAGATTGCCATTCTTGCTGACGATATCGATGAGTTGGTGGACCATAGTCTCTGCCGATTTAAAGCTGTCGTTTTCAATGTACCCCCAGGATTTGTTGCTAATCGATGTGTCCGTCTGCCAATACACCGGGCGTATGCCAGACAATTGGCCGCGTTCGATATCCAGAACCGCGGAGTGTTCCTCGATGGCGCTGTCCTTGTAGTTGATCACGGGCACTTTGCCCTGATTTGCAGCGTGGTTGTAGTAGAAGGAGGCGAACTCCGCAACATGCCTTCGAGCATTCGGCTGCCCAATCCACCAATCAAAATACATAATGTCCGGCTCGTACTTCTGCACAATTTCTGCGCCGCGAGCCAGCCAATCATCCAGGTATTCGTTGCTCAAATACGTCCAATCCTGGAGCAAAGTCTTCCCCTCCAACCAGGTGTGCGCGGGACCATAGAATGCAAGATACTTGGGATCGTTCACATCCGATTCGATCTTACGGCCACCGTCGAGGAAAAAATTGTGTTCAATGCGATGCGAGGAGGCACCCAGGCGCAGTCCTCTCTCGCGCAATGCTTTTGCGAGTTCCCCATACATATCGCGACGCGGGCCCATCTTCACCACCGTCCAATCGGACAATCCGCTGTCGTACATGGCGAAACCATCATGATGCTCGAAAACGGGAACCACGTACTTGGCTCCTGAATCTTTGAATAATTGCGCCCATTGCTGCGGATCGAAGTGCTCGGCCTTAAAACGCGGGATGAAATCCTTGTAACCGAACGCCGCCGGCGGGCCGTACGTAGCGATGTGGTGTTTGTATTCCGGGGACCCCTCCTGATACATCATCCGCGGATACCATTCGCTGCCAAAGGCCGGGACCGAATAGACGCCCCAATGGATGAAGATGCCAAACTTCGCGTCCTTGTACCAATCCGGGGCTTCGTAATGGCGCAGCGATTCCCAATCCGCGCGATAGGGCCCTGCCTTGACCGTCCGCTCGACTCCCTCCAGAAGAGCTTTCCGCGCTCCATCATATTTGGAGCTGGCCTTCTGCCAGGCTTGATCCATCTCCTGCGGAGATTGCGATTTCGTCGGCTTCGTATTTGAGGAAGCGTCTTGTCCTAGAACATGAACGGGGACAAGGAACAAAACAATCAGGCTGGCCACAAATATAAATGCTCGCCAAAAATTCTTCCGCAATCCATTCGCTCTCATCGTCTGCCTCCAGCCACGAAATCACACGGCGATCAACCGGCTAAAATTTCGCTGCACTGACTAATCTCTAGGTTTCACTGGCCACTCTGGGCATTTCCGCTCTCTGCGAACCAAAAAACGAGTACAAGCAGATAAATAAGTACGCAAACAGCGGCACCGAATAAGCCAGCGCCAAACTGTGATACCTCACCGAAATCAATCCCATGATTGGAGTGAGAACTGCTCCCCCAATGATGGCCATGACCAGGAAAGAGCCGCCGATCTTGGTATTCGGGCCGAGCCCCTTCAAGCCCAGCGCAAAAATCGTAGGGAACATCAGCGACATAAAGAAACTAGTCAGAAAGATACACCAGATGCCGACCCAACTCGGATGCAGAACCCCGATCCCGACCAGAACCACATTCGCGGCCGCATAAGCGCCCATCAGCCGGCTGGGCGAAAAGAAACGCATCACGTAAGTGGAAACGAAACGCCCCACGCCAAACGCTCCCAACGAGCCAGTAAGGATATATCCGGCAATCTTCTCCGGCATGTGGCCGTAATCCTGCACGTAGGTGATCAAGTAACTCCACGTGCCCACCTGCGCGCCCACATATAAAAACTGCGCAATGACGGCCAGAATAAAATGCCGCTGGCTGAGCAGTTGGCGAAAACTGCCATGCTCGCTATGGTCCTGTTCGTCTTCGCTGGTGATCACGGGAAACTTCGTCCGAATGATGAGCACCGCCCAAATCACGGCAAAGACGCCGATCACCAGATAGGGGCGAATCACGCGCAATGTCTCAAAGCGCAAATATGCCTGGTATGTGTGCGCCGTCTGGCGCGCCGCGATCTCCTGCGGACTCAATTCAACGCCGGAAAGGATGAAGACCGTCCCGATTAAAGCCGCCGTGATCGCTCCCAGAGGATTAAACGCCTGCGAAAAATTCAGCCGCCGCTCTGAACTGTCTGGATCGCCTAGTTGCGCAATAAAGGGGTTGGACGCCGTCTCTAGAAAAGACAGACCACTGGCAATGACAAAGAGCGCGAAAAGAAAAAAAGCATAGCTGCTGTGCAAAGCCGCCGGCCAGAACAAGAAACAGCCCGCAGCGAGAAGCAGCAAGCCCAGTACGAAACCCGCTTTGTAGCCCGCGCGCTTCATAATCAGCGCCGCGGGAATCGCCAGAAGAAAATAGCCCATGTAGAAGGCGGACTGGATAAGACTGGCAACAAAGCGGGAAATCTCGAAGGACTTCATAAACTGCTTGATAAGGACGTCGTTCATGCTGCTGGGAATTCCCCAAAGGAAAAACAGCACGGTGACAAGAATAAAAGGAACGATCTGCCCTGCGGGAAACAGTTTATGGCTGGGAGACGGATCACTTGCTCCCGGAGTACTTTCAATTTTTGGATTCACCCTCGCCCGCCCCTTCCTGATTTACGTGATTGCCACGTTTGCCTATGCCGCTTATCTCTTCCCGTAGAGTGGGCCGAAGTTCGCGCAAGCCCGGTAATCCCCGCCTTCAGGATCGTACGTGCCGAATCCTGTCCAAGTGCTCGGCCGGAAAATCCTTTCCTCGGCCACGTTGTGCATGCACACCGGTATCCGGAGCATAGCCGCAAGTGTGATGAGCTTGTCGCCAATGTGCCCGTAACTGATGGCTCCGTGATTGGCTCCCCAGTTGTTCATCACGGAATAGACATCCCGGAACGGGCCTTTCCCCGTGAGGATCGGCGCAAACCACGTCGTGGGCCAGGTGGGATTGGTGCGGAGATCGAGAATCTTGTGCACATCCTCTGGCAGATCAACCGCGTAGCCTTCCGCCAACTGCAGCACCGGCCCCAATCCGGCGATCAAATTGATGCGCGCCATCGTGACTGGCATTTCACCCTTGGTCAGGAACTGCGACGAATATCCTCCACCTCGAAAGTATTCCAACATCGCTGGACACCAGCGCGTTGCGCGCATGCAGCGTTCAACCTCATCCGGCGAAATCTCCCAAAAGGGCTTCATCGCGGGTTCGCCGTCCTTCGTCATCTCCCCAGTCGCATCCAGCGTGGCTGCGCCGGAATTGATCAGATGCAAAATGCCCTGGCTCGCCTTTCCCCGCAACGCCTTCCCTGTCACCCTCTTTACTGACTCTGGGCTCCAGTAGGTGCGCACATCGGCAAAGATCTGCGCCGTATCCGTCAACAAATGCCCGAATAGCATCGTCGCGCCATTCAGGGAATCATTTTCTGTGGCAAACACAAAAGGCTCGCGAATGCCGTTCCAATCGAACGAAGAATTCAGTATCGCTTCCATGAAGTCGCCATTCGGGAAGTGATCCGTCCACTGCCGCTGCCCCTGGAATCCGGCCACCAGGGCGTTGTGCCCCATTGCCTCTTCGCCGAATCCGATCTCCGCCAGTCGGGGGTTCCCGATCATCAGGTCTCGGCCGATCAGCGTCATCTTGACCACTGTCTCCCAATCCGCATCCTTCTTCTCGCGCGTCGTTTGCAACTTCTTCGGATTCATGTCGGCGCCTTCTTTGCACTTCTCCTTCGTCCAGCTCAGCGCCCGCTGAAACTCGTCGGGATCGAAAATCCCTTCTTCGATCCGGCGAACGAATTCGGACATGTCCACAAACTCGGTACGGATGCCCAGATAATTCTGGAAGAAGCTCGGCTCAACCATGGATCCCGCGATTCCCATGGACACTGCGCCCAGCGAAGCGTACGACTTCCCTTTCATCTCCGCGACCGCCAGCCCCGCCTTGGCAAATTGCAGCAGTTTCCCTTGCACATCCTTAGGAATCGATTTGTCGTCTGAATCCTGAACGTCGTGCCCATAAATGCCGAACGCAGGCAAGCCTTTTTGATTGTGTCCCGCAAGCACCGCGGCAAGGTACACCGCGCCCGGACGCTCCGTGCCGTTGAAACCCCAGACAGCTTTCGGAATCAGCGGATCCATGTCCATCGTTTCGGACCCGTAGCACCAGCAAGGGCTGATGGTTAACGATACTCCCACCCCTGCATGCGTAAACTTGTCCGCGCATTCGGCGGCTTCTGCCACTCCTCCGATACAAGTGTCGGCAATCACGCACTCCACCGGCATGCCGTTGGGGTGGCGCAGATTCTTCTCCAGAAAATCAGCGGCCGCCTTGGCCATGCCCATGGTCTGCCCTTCCAGTGATTCGCGCACGCCATTCCTTCGCCCGTCAATCGCCGGACGGATTCCGATCTTGGGTAATGCCCCGCGCAATCGCTTCTGTGGTTCGATTTTCTTCGCGCTGCGAGCGTTGGCCATGATGATCTCTCCTCTTAAGACAATCCTTGTCTTCCTGGGACTGCTTTATATAGCAAGGAAACCTGTTAGACCTTGCGGATGAAGGTGTAATGCCTGAGGAGCGATTGGGGAAGTTGGTTCCGTTGCCGGCTCATCGAGAACGAGCTCTCTCCATGTGTCGCTTGAACCAACCACACTTCTCCGGGTCTCACCAAAATTCTGTCACGAACTGTTTGCACCACCTAATATAGACCTACGCCGTGCGGCGGAACAACACGTTTGCAGGATAGGAAATGGCAGAGAGCGAAACTGCGCTTTTTTGCGCAATCTTGCTGCAGCGGCATCTGCATGCCAGATCCCGTACTGGAACCGACTCGTCTGATTTGCGCGTTAACCGAGACTTAAGGCCGCTGGAGCAGAGCGAACTGGTTTCGCACAAAGGGTCTGTGCAGACTCTGGTGATGCAGAGCCGGCATGCTGGCGCGGCTGGACGATTACGCTTCTGAGCCTGCCGCGGAAGCAATCAGAAGGTGAAACGACCACCGATTGTCGGAGCAAAGTTGTTGTTGTAGTTATAGGGGACGCCGGGGCCATGAGGAATGGCGATGGCCAGACCGCCGCTCACGTAGGAATGCGCGAATCCAGCAAAACCGTCGAAACGTTTGGTGAAGTGATGATCCGCGTAGAGCGATACCTCGTTGAGGGGGCCCGCGCAGGAACTGCGGAAACCGGCGGTGGCCGAGCAGGTCGGCGGTTGACGGAAGTCGTTCTGCCGTTGCTGATACCAGGCGAAAGTGAAGTCGGTTTTGCTGCGGTAGGTGTACTTCACACCCGTCCACCAGATCTGCACCAACTTTTCTGAATCAAGATTGTTGTCTTCGACGCCGCTCATGATATAGCCGCCCTGATCCGAGGCGCCAACGCCCAACGGGTTCGACGGGTTATTCTGCCAGATGTATTCGTAGCCGGCAAAAAACTTGAACGGGTCCCACAGATACTTGGCAGCGACCATAATGGCGTTGTTGTCGGTCACGATGCCATATACGGTGTTGGTCGTGCCGATTAAATTGGGCCCGGTGATCTGAATTGTATTGATGCTGTCGGTGGTCGACTGATAGGGCTGCGTCAGACTCTGCGGCCCCAGCAAGGGGTTCAGTACGCTGATCGCCTGGTTGTAGTGTTGGAAGACGGCGTCGGCGGAGAACTTGCCGTAGTTTCCGCCGAGGTCAAATCCATAAGCGTTGTTATGTGCCGATTCCGGCGTACAGGACGTAGCAGTCCAGCCAGTGGTGGCCGCGGAGGCCGAGTAGCAACCGCCGGAACCATCGGCGAATTTATACATCGCGCCGAAATGGACCGGGCCATAAGTGAGGCGATACTTCAGGGCGTCGTCCCAACGGGAGTCCTCGGTGTCGCCGCCGCCGGCCATCGTGCCGTTATACCCAATGTAGGAAAAGGCATAGCTGCCGCCGGCCGGATCGTAACGGAGCATGGCATCGGTGCCGAGAGAGCGCTGACGACCGAAGGTCAGCGTGCCGAACTGCGCGGACGATATTCCGCCATAGATTTCGTCATTAAAGGGTTGGCCCGCGCGCGCGCCGTCGATGGCGTACGAATAGCTGCTCCTGGGAAGGCCGTTGTTGATGGTCTGGGTGGCTGACGCGTTGGCAAGCAAGCCGGACTGCGGATTGATGCCCGTGGAGGCGTTGAACACAACGGACCAGCCAGGTAGAAACTCTTCCTTGCCCCTGATGCCCAGACCCGTCTGCTGCAGGTTGTTCGGTGCGACGAGGAATCGATGTTCATAGCCGTTGCGGTTCACCAGAGATGCGCCTTCATAGTTATAGCCGTTTTCCGGTAAGCCGTGGCTGACCCAGCCGACGCCGACGTCATACGCACCGTACAGCGTGATGCCGTGCCAGGTCAGCGTGCAATCGGTGGTGGCGAACTCGTGGCCGCTCGCGCAGGCGTCGGGGGTGCTCCGCTGCATCTTAAAGTCGACCCTGGCGTCCTGGCCAACCGCCAAGCTGATTCCCGCGCGCGTTTCATCGGCGAACCCTTGTTTTGCCGCTCGAATCTCGAAGCGTCCCGGAGGCAGGCCGGACGCCTGAAAGTGCCCCCCGCCGTCGGTTGCGATCGTGCGCGTTGCACCTGTGTCGACGTTCTTGATTGTCACCGCGACATCGGGAAGCCCTGCGCCAGTTTGGTCTGTCACCACGCCGGAAAGGCTCCCTCCCGTTTGGGCCCACGCCGGGAACGCCCCCATCACAAGCCACAAAAGCGGCAGGAAGGGTTGGGCCAGCGGCAGTGAGGCAGCCGTTGGAACGTAGCCGGCGCGCGTCAAAGTTTTCCATCGCCTCCCGTACCGGAAGAGGATCTGCGAGCAACGGTTCAAGTAGTCACCCCCGGATCAATTAGAAATGGAAGCTAACGTCGGGCGTCACTTTAAACCTTATTGATACATTAAAGCAATGCGTTTTTATGTGATTTGATTGATGCATCCTGCGGCATGCTTGGCTTGGCGCACGCCTCGTACGGGCCAGGCGCACACTCTTGCCGAACTTCGTTTAATCGCCAATCTCGGTTTCGTTGAGTAAGATTTGATTGAGGTCTTAATCCGCGATCAATAGGGGTACAACCCGAATCAGGGGCGATGCGTCATCGCAGCATCTTCATGACTTCCGTGGATTTAATGAGGGCCGTGACTGTCTGACCTGGTTTCAGCTGCATCTCGCGAATTGCATCCGCAGTGATAAGAGATGTAATGCATTGTTCACCGATCGATACAGTAACTTGAGCAACGAGCCTGCCGATTTTGATGTCCATCACGCGGCCCACGAGTTAGTTGTGCCCACTGATGTGCCGAAACTTGCCGCCAGCCACGATTCGGGTTGGTTCCCCCCAACGCGAAGTGGACGGCGCGCAGGTTTCATGCCTCAAACTTTGTGTGAAACATGCAGTGTGTGCTCGATTTGACCCTCGGACCGTGCTTACGGCATCATGGAATTGGCGTCCTTGCAACAATTCCGGGGTCGTCTAATTGGTAGGACACCAGCCTTTGGAGCTGGTTATCCTGGTTCGAGTCCAGGCCCCGGAGCTATCTCCCTCCTCGCTTTTCTATTTTCCATTTTCTATTTTCTGATTTCGCTTTTCAATTTTCCCTCTGCCGTCTATCCCCGCCCCGCCAGCAACTCACCCACCGCCCGAAACGCCTGATCAATCGCCACATCCGTATAAGCGCTGGCCCCCGCATCCGAATTCGCAATCGCAATCCGCCCAAACGTCTTTCGTCCCACCACCCAAGGCTCCTCGCCCTCTTTCCAATCCGGGTCAAACAACGCATTCGGCGTGAACGCATACCCATGCGCCCAGCGATTCACGGTAATCCCCCGAATATCGTTCGCTGAATCGAACCCCGCCCCGCCCAGCATGCGCGTCAATTGCTCGCGAATGTTCCGCTCGAATTTCGCGAAGGGAGTTTGCAGCAACTCCGCCCGCCCCGCGCGATTCTGGTCCCTCATCGGCAGCCCCGGCTTGCACGGCGTCCGCAGCATAAACAGCACCGCCGGCTCCTCCGGCTTGCTTGGAAATTCGTATTTCCCCAGGCTCACCGGAAAATCCAGCGCCACATAAGTGTGATAACTAGCCGGCGCCACAATCTGGTGCACGCCCAGCCTTGCGAACGGCGTCCAATTCCGCAGCGCGACGTGCGTGTACACCAGCGGCGCCTTCACCAAATACGCCAGCGCCTCCTTCTGCGCCTCCGGCAATTCCGGGCACAAATAAGGGATCATCCCGTTGTAGCAGGCCAGCACGCAGTACTTCCCTTTCACGCTGTACCGCTTCCCGCCGCGCATGTACGACACTGCCACTTCCTTCGCCGCGTCTTTCGCACCCACGTGCTGCGCGCTGACCACGGTGCTGTTCAGCCGCACCCGCACCGCGTTCTCTCCGCGGTCCAGCTTGCTGTAGTCCGCCCTGGCCGTCACCACATCCTCCATCGAGCTCCCCGGCATCGCTTCCGGAATCAGCGCGCGCACCAGCAACCGCGCCACCGAAGCGTTCCCGTCGGGAAAATGGAATATGTAGGGTTCTTCCTTCTCATGCTCAGGGAAACCCAGTCCATCAAATCCGGGGTAGGTGAACGACTGATAATCGTCGCCCGCTTCATAGCACGCCATCGCGGGAACGGCTTCAATCCCCACGCAAAACAAATCGTGCGAAAACGTCTGGAATAACGGCAGCGCCTCCGGAATCAGCTTGCAATGTTTCGTAAGGTATTCTGCATAGCTGATCTTCTCCAGCTTGGCGATCTTCTGCTCGCGGCTCAGTCCCGGCAGGTAATCCACGTTCTCCGTGTACACCCTCGCAACATCCTTGCGCGCCGCTTCCGAAAGTGGCGTCTTTGCCAGAAATTCCGCCCACGGCGTGGTATTCATTCCCGTAACCAGCCGGTCTTCGCCAAACGTTTCTTTGTCGAAAAACGCCGCCGTGCCCAGCTTTGTATAAAGCTTCGTGTCGTACGCCTTGAAAAACTTCTGCGTCTCGATGCCCAACTCTTTCAACAAGCCCGCAGCCTCCGCGCTGTATTTTCTGGGACTCTCGATGGACTGCGTTCCCCCATAACTCAGCACCATCCGTCCGCCCGCCTGAAACTCATTGCGCTTCGCGTGCCCGCCAAAATCATCATGGTTATCCAGGATCAGAATCTTCGCGCTCTTGCCGACCTTCTGCCGGAAGCGGTAAGCCGCTGCCAACCCGCTAATCCCTCCACCAACAACCACCAGGTCGTACACTTCGCCAGTCTTCACCGCGTCGCCCAAGCCGTCCGCGCTCTCTCCATCCCGCAAGCGGTGCGCGATGCTGAACGATCCATCATGATTCCCGCGTATCCCCTGCTTCGCCGGAGGATAGTAGTCCGCCGCCTTCTCCGGCGCGTACTCATCCAACACGCCAGCCGCCAGCAATTGCTCCGCGCCAAACGCGCCGCCCACCAGCGTCACCCCCGCCCCAATCGCCACGCCATTCAGGAAATCACGCCGCGTAATCTCCCGCCCCATCCCCAGTTCCTTGTCTTTCGCTTCGTCGCTCATCACTAGCCCTCACCTAATCGCAAGCGCCGTAGTATACCCCGCCACCCAAACACTTTCCCATTCGCAACAGGCCACGCTTGTGGGTCGCTTATCCGGTAAGCCGAGCGATCGCGCACTCTTGCGCGGGGCCCATTCCCTCTTCTGATCCTTTGGATTACTGACCTCCAAACCGGTATTCACATGAACCACGCTGGGCAATCGGCGAAACACGTTTCTTTGCAGCGAGTGGATGTTTATCTGTACTAAACTGATAGCATGCGTACCGCTCGACGGAGGTTTGTCCTACATTCTGTTCTCTTGCTTACCTGCTTTGCCGGACTCGGATTACTTGATTCCGCTCAGGAATTACCGCCCCGTTCCGCTAAGTCAGAGGACTCTTTCAACGCGCCATTGAAAAACGAAGTCGTGGACTGCGGTCTGTCACCCTATTATGACCCCAGGCGTAACAGGCGAAATGAGTTGTCTTGCTATTTCTATTCGACTTTTATGGTCAAACAGTACGATGAGGGACAAAAAGGTTCGGAGTGGCTGGCGATCGCTCCGGTTGAGGGGCGAACGCCACCCCCGTGTGCCCTATCTCATGGCCCCGGTGAAAAGGTCATTACATACCCGGAGTGGTCGGGGTATTTCATCGGGGCCAAAGGCAAACTGGCTTTCTTTAGCGAGGCGGACGGGACGAATGCGGGAATGCCGTTTGTCGTGTACGATTCGAAGACGGGGACCAAAGTTTTTGAGGACTCCTACCATGACACGAGCATATTCAACCGGAAGGTGGCGAGTTCTCCCTTCAACCACATGCGGGTCTCCGAAGGGAAGAATGGACAGTTCTCTCTAAAGTATCTCCGTGTCGTTGAAGCGAGTTGTGACCTCAACAGAGAAAAATCCTCATGTTGGGAACGCGTCAGAAAAAGACTGGAGTTGCAAAACACAGAAATGCCCACGTGTACCGGGTACAAAGGCATCTCGACCCGTTGGGAATCAGCGGTCGCATATCCGGTTGAGGTTACTCTTTTCCCGAAGCCGGTCATCAAGACTATCAAAGGTCCCGTGAGGTGCTGGCCAGTCGATTAACTGCTACAAGACAAAGGTCCGCGTGACCATGAACGCCTTATGCATTCAATTCAGGACGAGCCGTCTTAACCTCTCGAAGGCGGCAGACTGACTTTCACCTGCCTTCGTAGCCCCAAGACCCAATTTGCGCGCTTACCGCGAAAGCGGGTAGGAGCAAGCTGTCCCGTCGAGTGAAATCAACAAACTCATTTTTCTCGCGTCAATTAGGGGACGAGAAGGCCGCCAAAGCACCTTTCTGTGAAATGCCCCGCCTCGTAACAAGGTAAACTGCATAGCTTCCCAGCCAATGACCACCTTCGTAGTGTTTTCCCGTCACCGCTGCAAGCCCGGCACGTCTGTGCTCCCTGGCAGCCGACAGAATGGCCGGCAGGCGTTTATCGGTTTTGGGAAGGCTGGCAGCGATTCCTTCCAACATCCATGCGCGACTGAGGTTGAGCCCATCCAGATGTGCCAACTTCGGGTCACTTGGATCGGGCGACACCACCGGCTGTAACCAACCGTCATTCTCCACGTCGGAAATCTGCGGCAGAAAACTTCGCAGCCAGCCGGCAAACTCGCCGCTCGGCAGCACACGCCGCATCACATCTGCTTCCCCGAGACAGGGCGAAAGGAAATCTTCGCCGGAGGGCTCGTACGCCAATGGACATTGTTTGTCGGCAAGGTAGAACTGCCGGGCCTTCGATTCCAACAGCCCCGCAAATTTCGCATTCCCAGTAGCGCGCGCATAGTCGAGCATTAAGCCCAGAGCGAAAGCGGTCTGCGCATGCTCTCCGATGCGCACCGGATAGGAGAGCTTGGGAAGCCAGTCATTCAGCCGTCCAAGGGCTGCCACTTCCAGCGGATGCAAGTTTGCCGCGAGATCGTGTGCCTCAGGATCGTCCCACTCGTGCAGTTCCGCCACCAGTTGAAGCAGCCATGCTAGTCCATAAGGACGCTCGAAGCTGGCGCGTCCCTCACCCCGCACGTAGGCGGCTTCTTGTGCAATATTCTCTGCGGTCAGGCTTTGCCGCAAAGCCTCGCGTGCCGGCGCCGCGAAGCCAGCATTGGGGAAAGTCCTGACTAACCGTGCCAGCAACCAGTGTCCGTGCACCGACGAGTGCCAGTCGTAGCAGCCGTAGAACGCGGGCGTCAGCTTTCGCGGCGGCGCTACATCTGCATCGCTGTTCAGGCTGTGCGCAAGTTTGTTGGGATATTCCTTGTGGACGCAAGCGAGCGCAAGATTGGCGAACCGCTCGGCCGCGTTGATGTCAAACGTGGGAGGGGGCGCGGTGTTTTGTCCACTCATCTGACTACCGGCCAAAAGTAAAAAAACAGCGCAGATTATGTATTTCATTTGGGACCTACTCTACACAAGAATGTCCGAAGCTGTCAGCCGCCGCAAGGCGTCCACTAAAAATCGCAGCTTGCTCCAATTTGACTATAAATCCGCTTGTCACGCATAGCAGTACAAACGGGGTCGTCATTGGCCGCATCCGCGGCCCTCCAAAAGTCAGCCATATACCCAAAACTTGTCATTCCTACCGGAGGGACGGCGCTCTTTGCCGTCCCGTAGCGGAGGAATCCCTCCTTAACTTCGGATTTCAGGCTACGACGGTGACTGGAAGGACGCGCGCCCCGATGTCAGGTGGTTATCAGGCGGCAGGAGTCTGAGTAGTCGTCGAACGGTAAATCTGCCTTTGGGGGATCGTTTACAGGGATCGGTGCTACGGGGCGCTCCTTCGCGATCGGCTCGGGCGCTGGGGGCGCTGGGGGCTCTGGGACAGCCGGACTTCTTTCGTTGATGAGGGGCGTGAGCCAGGGACTCTGCAGTGCGGCTAAGGCAAGCTCTTCTTGGAGACCGTTGTAGAGCGAATCTGCCAACTCCTCTCGTGCTTTGTCCACGTAGTTTTCCACATGCTTTTTTCGAAGTGACTCAAAAATGGACCGTGCGGTTGTTGCGCCCATTTTTGCTTCGATGAGGTTTCGGGGTTTGCCGGACTTGTAGGTCCTGAGAGCGTTGCGGAATGTGGGCAGTGAATCGCCTTGGTGCTCATCGAGGCTCTCGGCAAGTGCCTGCACAAACTGCATTTGGAAATCGGATCGATTTTTGAGGTTCTGCTCGAGTTCCGCGAACTGTGCTGTCAGTGTTTCCTTCAGCTTCTTGACATCGGCCGCATTGGAATCCCACAGTTTCTGCACTTCCTTGGCTAATGCCCGCGCGTATTCGTTGCGCATTTGAACCGTGGCTCCGGCCGTAGCGGTTTTTGTCTGTTCGTCGATCATTTTCAGGCTGAATCTGGCAACAAGGACATACACGCCTGTCAGAAGCAGTCCCAAGATTGCCAGTGTCCACATTTGCGTGTTGAAGGCTTTTTGGTAGTAAGACTCGTACTGCTTCTGCATACGCATGATGTAGTCCTTTTCCATCTCTGCGTTGCTTGCGGCTTTTTCCGCGGCATCGGCGCGATCCTCGAGCTTCTTGAGGCGGTCTTCTGGGGTGGCGCGCGAGGCTTTTTGCGGCTGCTCAGATCGAAGGGCGGGGCTGAAAAAAGCGACAGCCGCAGCTAAAACCAGAATGCGTTGGCGTATGGTAGTCACGGGCCTGACTCCTCGCTGGTCTTCCCAATTTAGTAGCTGGGGGGGTGTGGGGGCACTGTTTGGAGGGGCAGCGGTGTCCGAAGGTATACCGGCCGGAAGGGCTAGGCCTACCGACGGGCGTTGGCGTAGATTGAAACAGATAAATTCTTCGTGCAATAAAGGAGAATTTCCCCGTTCTAGTACCCAGTGTCGATACTCATACATCTCTAGACCGCATGATCAGGCAAGGGTTAGCGGTTTTCCACCTGCGACAACTTGGTCGCGAAATTGCTCCTTCCCCAATAGAGGCGTCCATCTCGATTCTGCATGGCAGAGGTTCCTGCCTGAGCACCCCAGCTGCTCTCCGGCGCCTGATTGCGGTACGTGATCCAATTTCTTGAGGTGTGAATAAAAAAGTTGAGGGGGGAGAACTGAATATGGATCCTTACGAGGAACAGCATCTGCACGAAAATAACGAGGATAAGCAGTCTGATGTGCCAAGCACCACGAAACACTGGTTAGTCGTTGCACTCATCATCCTGCTGGCCGTTGCCGGATACGCGGTGAACTATGGCGCTCGTCAGCACAGTCTGGCGGAACAGATGAAACAGCAAGCCGCGGCAAACACCGCTTCGATGGACCAGTTGCAGGCGCAAGTCAGCACCCTGACAACCAAGCTGAATCAGATGCCCACCGCGCAACCTCCTGCCGCTTCATCGGCGCCCGCCGGCGCGCAACCTGCACCCGTCGATGAAGACACCACCGCTCCAACTCCGGCTCCGGCCGCTGCCACTCCCGCTGTCGTCGCCACGCCGAAGCCCGCTCCTGCAAAGAAACACGTTGCCGCCAAGCGGCGTGCGGCTCCTGTCGATAAGCGCTACGCGCAACTCAAATCCGAATTGGACGCTCAGGAAAAGGAATTGAAAGATACGCAAGATGCGGTGGCGAAGAATCGCGCCGATCTGGAAGGCTCCATCAGCTCCACTCGCGATGAACTCAATGGCTCAATCGCCAAGACGCATGATGAACTCGTTGCGCTCGAGAAGCGCGGCGAGCGCAGCTACTTTGAGTTTGATCTTTCTAGGTCCAAACAGTTTCAGCGCGTCGGGCCGCTTACCATCTCGCTTCGTAAAGCGGACACCAAGCACAAGAATTATGACCTGGCCATGATTGTGGACGACAACGAGCTCAACAAAAAGAAAGTCAATCTCTACGAGCCCATCTGGATTCACACCGAAACCGGCGCACAACCTGTTCAGATCGTTGTGAATCGCATTGAGAAGAATCTTGTCCACGGTTATATCAGCGCGCCCAAATACAAACAATCCGAACTGGCCGCCATAAGTTCATCCACAACACCGACTCCAGATTCTGGCAGTCCCCAGGCGGCATCGCGCCAGCCGCAGCAATAAATAATCGCCCTCTCAGCTTCGCAAGAAGGGCGCCTTCACCGGCGCCCTTCTTGTTTGCGTCCGGGCCAACTCCTAAGGCGTCATCCCCTGCCACGGCTTGATTCGGGCTGGATTACTTGTATGTCGCCACCAATTCGCCATTCTCAATGTGTAGATCGGAAATGTCCGGCGGCAGGCGCAGCTTCTCGCGGTTCTCGGGAGAATCCATCAGCCGCTGCACCGCACCTTCCAGCGTCGATTGCGGTATTGGCAGCGAACCGATATGCCCGCTTACCGGCTGAAATTGCAAGTAGCCGTTCGTCGCGCCCAGCTTCCCTTCCAGCTCCAGCGTCATATCCTTGCCGTGCACATCGAACACCACGTACGCCTTTACGCGATCGTCCGCCATCTGCACTTTCACGTCGCGCACCGACGAGCGCATTTTCTCTACGTCTTCTGACGTAGGCGCACCTGACCCTCCCGGCGTGGCGTCAGGCGCGGGTGTCGCAGCCGCTGGCGAATCCGTCTTCAAATCCAGATGCGATGCTAAATACGAATTGAGTTCCGACTCATCCAGGCGCACCGTCGCCGGCTGGCCCTGCGCCACAGTTTCTTGTACCTGTGCGAATTTCTCTTCCGCGCTCGCCGCTGCCTGCGGCGTCGTCACCACCGGAGGCGCCGGTTCTTTGTGCAGCACCAGAATCAAGGTGATCAAAGCAGCCAGGTAGGTGGACCAACGGAAAATGCGAAAGACCCAGCGCAGCACGCTGGTCTTAGGCGGGACTCGGAGTGCGGGATTCGGTACATTTGTTGTGCTCATGCGTGTCGCCTCACTTCACTCGGCCACACATCGTTCCCAGGCCCTCTTTGCTTTAACCCTAGCGCCATCCGGAAGTTGCAGCAATCCATCCACGCCTCAAAGCAGCCAATGCGGCACCTGTCCTCCTGGCCCGTCTGGATGTAAATTCCCTCATCTGGGTGCGGAAGTTCCCGAGGCCAGGTGAGTGGCGGTGGTTAGTGGCGAGCGGTGAGTAACGGAGCAAAGAAAGACGCTTTTGCGAATTTTTGTAGCGGCCACCTTCTGAGGTGGGCGGGTTTTGCGATTTTCTGCTTGTGATTAAAAATGTCGGCGCGCCGACATATTTGATTAATTCCCTGCAAAATGGATGTTTTTGAGAAGCGAGTGGACAGTCTACAGCCGACAGCTCACAGTTTGCGGCAGAGATCGTCCGCCGGTGGGAATCCTCTGCGCCTGGGAAAACCGGGGACAGACGGGACGTTTTCTGATATTTTGTTGTTGATGGCTCGTTTAGCCCGTGTCATAGCAGTTAATCTTCCCCACCACGTGACCCAGCGCGGGAACGCACGTCAATTCCTGTTCGTCTCCGACGGCGAGCGCAATGTGTACCTCGATCTCTTGCGAAGATACATCGAACTCTATCGCCTGTCACTGCTCGGCTACTGCCTGATGTCCAACCATGTGCATCTGGTCGTTGTCCCGTGCGCGGCGGACAGCCTGGGCCTTGCCCTAAAGCACACGCACGGACGCTACGCCTCTTTTTGGAATGCTGCGCATGGTTCCTCCGGGCATGTTTGGCAAGGGCGCTTTTATTCTTGTCCTCTGGACAACTCCCACCTATGGATCGCCTTGCGATACACGGAGTTGAATCCTGTCCGCGCCGGTTTAGTGTCCGACGCGAAGTCGTGGACGTGGTCGAGCGCCCGGGCGCATTGCGGTTGCGGCGAAGCTGATGTTTGTCTCGATACGGAGAAGTTTAGCAGGCGTTGGTCCACTGAGGGCTGGCAGGAGTATCTCGCCACCGGCGAATCCGAGGCGGAGTTGGCCGCCATCCGTCGCTGCACGCACACCGGCCGTCCCTTGGGCACTCCCCAATTCATCCAGTCCCTAGAACAAATAATTCATCGTGACTTGGCTGTTAAAAAAGGAGGCCGCCCTGCCTCTTCCATGTGTGCCCAAGACCAGAAAATCTTAACCTTCGACAAATGATCGGGAAAACGTCCCGTCTGTCCCCGGGTTCTTAGGCCCTGAGATGGAAGTATCGGCGGCTCGTCGCTTGGTTGCTTTCCTTGAAGATCGCCGCGTTCTCTACAGTCCTGACTCCTTGGAAGTCCCTTCGCACTGCGTGCAGTCCGTGTTGGAGATTCGGCATTTCCTGACCGCCGAACTGGGGAAGCTCGATGGCAAGTCCGAACTCTCCGCGAGCCTGCGCGCCATGCGTGCGGCTTGCCGGAAGTTTCTCGATCGCGTTGGTACGAGGGATGGCCGCGATGTGGTTCGCTACGCAGACCACCACGGCCATTGGGCAAGCTGGACGTTTTACAGTGCTCTCGGTGAGATGCGCGGAACTTTCGGCGTTCACCTGGCGCGGATTGCCGCGCAGTTCCGCCTAGATATCGAAGACCAACTCGCGGCGATTCTTCCGGCTAAGGACGAGGAAGATTCCGAGTGAACCGATCAGCGTTGGTTTATTTTTTCCTTTATCCGCCGCGCTTTGTTTTCAACAAGTTCCCCTATAGGAACCGCGCGGCGCTCTACAGCGCCGCAGATTTTGTAAGTCGTTGATTTCCCGATGGTTCCCCTACAGCAACCAAAGTTGCTGTGCAGCACCCATTCTGGGGTGACGTGTCATACCCCATCCCGGTGCCGTAGGCACCGTTCGGAGTTGGCACCACCTAACACCCCTTAATCAGCACCAGGTTTGTGGCCTTATCGCCATCAAAGACCACCATCCACGGACTCTGTCCGATGAACAGCACGTCCCTGTCTTTCCAGGACGAGTTCTGATAACAGCCTCTGAAGTATGGTGAAGCCTCCGCAACTGAGACGAGAGGGCCGAATCTATCTCGAAGTTGCGCTTTCGTCTTGCCCACTACGAGCTTGTCCCGGCCAGGGTCGCCGATCATCGCGGTTGTCGCCACTTCAAGATTCACCCTGTAGAGCCCAACCTTCCAGAGGACGTACTTGATGTTCTTCGGGTCGCTGGAGGATGGATACATCAGCGCCCATCCACCGATGCAGGCAAAAAGTAAGGCAACGAGGAAAATCAAGATTCGCATATTCCGTCCGATCATTGGTCGCCCCCGATGTACCGTCTTACGACAGGCGCAGGATCATTCGGGCCTTCACCGTTTCCGCCGCGAGGCCTGAATCCCCAGTCATTCCGAGTTACTATTCCTGCGGGGTTAGTAGTCGAATTCACCGAAACTGTTTGTAGTTTCCCGTTCCACATTACAACTACGCCAGCGTGTCCCCAGGCCCCGTGAGCCTGAGCGATTATGTCTCCTGGTTTGGCCGAAGATACGGCCATTGGGGACGACCAGCCTGCTATGTGGACGTTAGGATTTGCTAATTCATTGGCCGTAGGATCTCTGGTGAACCCCAACCAGCCGAGAATACCCGAACGCGGCACCTTTGGCCTTGAGGCTCCTGACTCTTGGACTACATCGGCGCACAACTGATTACATTTGTTGGTACCAGCTTTATAGTTGTCCTTGCTTTTGGCCTGCTCGTAATCCGTGGAACCTACTTTGTTCTGTGCAGTTTGCGCAATGCTCTGCTCTTGCGCCTTTTCGCGTTCAGCTGCGGCATCAGTCTGAGTATCGGCAGTGGCGGTCTGAACTGCATGTTTCTCTTCTAGACTGCAGCCCCCGGACCCCGTTTGTTTGACCGAGCAATCTGTCACCAAGGCGGCGCTATTCGCTGGTCCTCCATGGCCGTCGAGGTCGGCGAAGGATTCAGGGTCGTCGCCGACCATAGCGTACAGATTGAGAGTCTGTGGATTCGTGAGGTTGGCGTAAGGGACGGGGGCAGGGACGTTGGACCAATCGGCGCTGAGCCAGCGGCCGAAGCGGTTGGAGTAATAGCGCGCGCCGAAGTCGTCGTTGCCGGTTTCGGTGTCCCGTTCCTTGCCTTCGAATTTGTAGTTCTGTGGGCAACTGTTGGTGTAGGCGCGCTCACCGCCAAAGGGAACGAAGTCGGCGTCATAGCACACCACGCCCGTGTTGGTGGTGACGACCCGCGAAGAGCCGAGCATGTCCTCGACATAGTAGATGGGATTTCCTCCCGAGGGAAGCATGGCGACGCGCTTGCCGGCGGGTGGCCCGGGTGATGCGTGTGGCTTGGTGTTGACATGCGAATCGTGGAGAGTATATCAGTTCAGCAGTTTCCGGCGGTTGGCCCGGGTGATACGCGTTGTTTGGTGCAAACATGCGAGTTATGGAGAGTATACCAGTTCAGCAACTTCTGCAGAAGTAGAGAGACGCGGAGGGTGCCCCAGGTTCGGTTTGGGTACCTGGGTCTTGGGCTTGTTTTCTTCTGCGAAACGCTGCGTTCGCTGCGTCGGCTTTGGTTTCATTCGTTGGCTTCTATGTTTGCGTCTCTTTTCTTGTTTTCCAGAGCTTCGTTGACACGGAGGAGAAGGTCGTTGAGCGCCGCTGCTTCTTTCGACAGTCCTTTGGCACGCAATTGTTCCTGACGGAGCCAGATGTCTGCCCGCATGGTGTAAAGATCGGCGAAACGAGCGGCAGAGATAAGAGCGTCGCGTGCTTCTTGCAGTTGGCTATCCCAGATGTGGATAATTCGCGGCTTCAAAGGTTCAATCGGTTTATGCACTACTGGTTCGGGAGTTTTCGGCGGAACAGGGCGCGGTGACACTTCTGCTCTACTCTCGAGCGGTTTCTGTGGACGGGGGATATCGTACGTGGCGCGCTGCGGACTCTGAAAAACCTGCGGCGGGGGAGCACCCGTAGGTAAGGTAGCTAAGGCTTGCGGTAACTTCGGCTGTTCAACCGGGTCGATCCTCTCCGTGGGAGTAGCCTTGTCCCATATTTTGTCTACTTTGTCCGCGGGATGATTCACAACGACTCTGGCTGAGGCGAGGGCTGGCGTGCAGGTCTTCGGATCCAGCCACCACCACTCATTGCCCTTTTTAAAGCTTTGAACACCTACGTTCTGTTTTGCTCGACGAACCGTGGCCCAGCCCCAGCCGAGCTTAGATGCGAGCTCTAAGATTTTTCGAGCCGGCCAAGGGCGGCCGATGAGCTGCTTTTCTAGCCAAGCCTCACAGGCCTGTCGCTTAAGAGGAGTCCTGCCAACTGGCTTGGTCTTGGTCTTAGCCATTAGGAGGGGCCATGAGGAAAGGCCATGAGGAGAGAATGTCGCAAAGTGGGCTAGAGGTCAAGAGCTATTTAGCATATATTGGCGTGTTGCATGATGATCAGAATGGCTCCATCATTATCACGGAGTCGGCGATCAAGGCGCGATGCTTGGAAGCAGGCTGATGATCTCTCTTCAGGCCATTTATGTGTAACAAACTCATTATAAAACAGTTACATCGCTATCAGGTGCATTTTCTTTCGCACACAGATGGATGTAAAGTTCGCTGGACGGAGCAAGTATGGGCACCTATCAACACGCCAGGAGATGCTAATATATTAAGCAATTATGGTTATGTTGCAAGATAACCTCGAGCGCGGCGGGTGGACGCCATTCGGGAGAATGGCGTTCCCGGGAAACCAAGAAAGAGAACCCAAGACCCAGGTAAAGAGGCGAACTTGGGGCACCAGGGAAAGTTTTTAGTTTTGAGTTTTTAGTTATAAGTTTCAGAGAAGAGGACCCCAAGACCCAGGTAAAAAATCGAACCTGGGGCACCCGGCCCAAGAGAGATTCATCGCACAAAAGACGTGCGATGCAAAACCGTACCTCACTGCGCGGACTCCGTTCCCTTCTGCGGCAGGCAAGCGGAATGACGGCGGAGAGTAACCCTTGCCACTCCCCGCAAGCTGCGACACACTAAGTGCGCTTTCGGACTCGCCGCCGCCAAGCCCACGATGGAGTACGTTCATGCGAAACTTTTGCGTCCCTGCGTTTCTCTCCTCGTTCTTGCTTCTCTGCTCGACTTGCCTCGCGCAGGAGAATTCAGCCACGCCGCAGCCCGCTCCCGCAACCCGCCCACGCATCGGCGTGGCTCTCGAGGGCGGCGGGGCGCTCGGCCTCGCGCACATCGGCGTGTTGAAGTGGTTCGAGGAGCATCACATCCCCATCGATTACCTCGCCGGCACCAGCATGGGCGGACTCGTGGGCGGTCTCTATGCCACAGGGCAATCTGCCGATGATCTGAAACATACCGTGCAATCGACCAATTGGGACCTGCTCCTGGGCGGTGGCACTCCGTATCAGGATTTGTCTTTCCGCCGCAAGGAAGACTCGCGCGATGTCCCCAACACCATCCAGATCGGCCTGAAAAATGGCCCTACGCTTCCGCCAGGTCTCAACACCGGCGAACAGATTAATCTCCTCATCGACCGCGAAACTCTGCCGTACTCCACGATTCCTTCCTTCAACGCTCTTCCCATTCCTTTTCGCTGTGTTGCCACCGAACTCGTCTCTGGCAAGCCTTACGTCTTTCTCGATGGCCCGCTTTCCGACGCTTTGCGCGCCACCATTTCCATTCCCGGCGTGTTCGCTCCGGTGCGCCATGGCAATCAAATCTTCGTGGATGGCGGCCTGGTCAACAATCTTCCCACCGACGTGGTCCGCGACATGGGCGCGGACGTGGTTATCGCCATCCATCTTCAGACTTCCAGGACCCCCGCGAAAGAAATTCAGTCGGCGGTCAGCGTGCTACAGCGCTCCGTGTCACTCGTCATCGCCGAAACGGAACTTCGCGGCATGGCCGGGGCGGACCTGATCGTGCGCGCCCATGTCGAGGATTACGAAACCACGGATTACCAGAAAGCGGATGCGCTCATTCAGGTTGGTTACACTGCGGCCGCGGAAAAGGCCCTGATTCTGAAAACTTATGCGCTGAATGACGCGGACTGGGCGGAGTATCAGCGGCAAAAAGAGTCGCGCCGCCTGACCTTTATCGGCACGCCTCAGTTTGTGCGTGTCGAAGGCGTTGATGCGCGCGACGCCAAGCACATCGAGAATTTCCTCCACCCGCTTGTGGGCAAACCCGTGCACACTCCCGAGCTCGATGCCTTCCTCACGCGCTTGACAGGACTCGGGCGCTACGACAGCGTCACCTACAGCATGGTTCATGAACTTGGCCAGGACGGTTTGCTAGTCCGCGTGGTTGAAAAATCCTACGCGCCTCCACTCATGCAGCCTTCCTTTACGGTGGGTGGTTCGGAGCCGGATGACGTCACCTTTACCCTCGGCACTCGCTTCACCTTCATGGACGTCGCCGGGGAACGCTCCGAATGGCGCACTGACCTGCAATTTGGCAATACCTACGGCATTACCACGGAGCTTTACCGGCCCTTCCTTCCGTTCAGCCGCTGGTTCTTCGCGCCGAACCTGAGCGCCACAGCAACCACTTTTCTGATCTACCACAAGCACGATCCGCTCGCCGATTATCGTCAAGGTCTGGCAACCTCCGGAATGGACCTGGGCTATAGCATCAACCGTTTCAGCGAACTCCGTGTTGGTTACAGCGCCGGATACTTCGACGATTTCTTGCGCCTCGGCACACCCCAATTCAGTTCTTCCAGCGGAGCCGTCGCCTTTCTCCACGCCAGCTATGTCCTGGATCACACCAATGATCCCGTCATTCCCACCAGGGGTTACTACATCCAGTCCCTCTTCCATTTCTATAACGAATACCCGGGCGCCCCGCAAAGCTTCCCCACTCTGCAAATTACCCTAAATGGTTTCCAGCCGGTCTCTTCCAAGGGCTCCCTGTTTCTCTCAACAAGCGATGGCACCACCTTTGACTTCCAGCATGTGGGCTCGCCGCCGCCATTCTTCCTCGGGGGTCCCAACCAGCTGAGCGCCTACGGCATCCACGAACTGTTTGGCAATCAGTATTTCTTTGCGCGCGGCGGCTACCTCCACAAAATCTTTACGCTCCCGACGTTTGTCGGCAAACAGGTCTATCTCTCCGGCGCGGGCGAGTTTGGCAAAATGTATGGCGATCCCTCTCCCATACCCAAGTTCTCCTGTGACGTCGTGGGCGGCTTCATCGCGGAGACCTCATTGGGCCCCGTCTTCATTGGCGGCAGCATCGGGGATACCGGCCATCAGAAATGGTTCTTCCAACTCGGACGCATCTTTTGATTTGTTCATTCTCTATTAACAATTCCTTCGTATAACCAAGTGCCGCATCTGGCGCCCCATTGGGCACATTCACCGATCAGGGAAGGACACAAATGGCCGCAGCGTCCACTTCTACGGTAATTGCAGCAAAACTCAACAAAGGGCCCAGCCGCATTGGCACACTTATGTTCGGCCTGGTGTTTCTCGCGGGATTGATCTTCATCGGCTATAGCATTTCCAAGGACCTTGCAAACGTTGAGTTGGGCTCGGCTTGGCCTTACGTACTGTTGGGCATTGCGCTCCTTGTGGCTCTAGGGTTTGAATTCGTGAACGGCTTTCATGACACCGCCAATGCGGTTGCCACGGTCATTTATACGCATTCGCTCGATCCCAATATTGCGGTGGTGTGGTCCGGCTTTTGGAATTTCTTCGGCGTTGTCACGTCCACGGGAGCCGTGGCCTTCGCCATCGTTTCCCTGTTGCCAGTCGAGTTGATCTTGCAGGTTGGCAGCGGCGCGGGCTTCGCGATGGTTTTCGCTCTTCTTGTCGCCGCCATCCTCTGGAACCTGGGTACCTGGTCGTTCGGCCTGCCTGCTTCCAGTTCGCACACGTTGATCGGCTCTATCATAGGCGTGGGAATTGCGAATCAGCTGATGTCAACGACTTCGGGTACCAGCGGAGTGGATTGGGGTCAAGCGGCCAACATCGCCAAGTCCCTCATTCTCTCCCCGATCTTCGGCTTTATTCTCGCTTACCTATTGTTCGTTTTGATGAAGGCGGTTATTAGGGATAAGCGCCTATACGAAGCGCCCAAGGGCACCGAGCCGCCCCCGTTTTGGATTCGCGGAATGCTCATTCTTACCTGCACCGGCGTCAGCTTCTTCCACGGCTCCAACGACGGCCAAAAAGGGATGGGCTTAATCATGTTGATCCTGATCGGCACCGTGCCAACGACCTACGCTTTGAACCACGCCATCACGCCACGGCAATCCGAAGACTTCGTGGCCGTATCCCGTCAGGCCGCCGACACCTTGGACAAATACGTGACCCCGTCGGCCGCCGTGGGCGATCCCCGCGACGACGTCACGGACTACATCCGCACCAAGGAATTCAAGCCCGGCACCATGCTGGCCCTGCGCGTTCTAGTCAACGATATCGGCACGGAAATGGCCCAGTTCAAGGAACTCGCCAAGGTTCCCCGCCAGCACGTCCGCAACTTCCGCAACGATATGTACCTGGTCAGCGAAGCTCTTCGGCTGATGCAGAAATCTGGCAAGCCGCAATTTGCCGCCGCCGACGTGGCCGTCCTGAAAAACTATAAGGGCCACATTGACAAGGCCACGCGTTTCATTCCGCTTTGGGTGAAAGTCGCGGTCGCCCTCGCGCTCGGTCTCGGCACCATGATCGGCTGGAAGCGCATCGTGGTGACCGTGGGCGAGAAAATCGGCAAGGACCATCTCACCTACGCGCAAGGAGCCGCCGCGGAAATCACCGCCATGGCCACCATTGGCGCGGCTGACGGACTCGGCTTGCCCGTCAGTACTACGCACGTCTTATCTTCCGGCGTCGCCGGCACCATGATGGCCAATCACTCTGGCCTTCAAATAAGTACGGTGCGCAACCTATTGCTAGCCTGGGTCCTTACCCTGCCCGCCGCCATGACCCTCTCCGGCTTCCTTTTCTGGGCCTTCCGCAACCTGTTTCACAGCTAACCAGCACTTGTCTTTGTAGGGGTCGAGCACTGCTCGACCCCATCTTGGCAAGATGTAATCCTCAGGCGGGTGGCCCGTGACAAGCACTGCGGAGTTCTTGTTTTGAGAGGCGCGCAGAGGACATCGTTTGAACAATTTCCGTGGAAGCATAGAAACGCGGAGGGTGCCCCAGGTTCCGGTTTTTGGTACCTGGGTCTTGGGGTCGCCTTTCCTTCCTCCTCAGCTTGGGGTTGCCGAGTCTCCTTCAATCCACGACGTCAATGCTCACCAACCCCGGCTCGCCCTTCCCGTAAAACGACCAACTGCTCCACTCCCACTCACCGGGATGCTTCACCAGCTTCCGAATCACTGGGTTTGCGTGCATGTAATTCAGCTTCTCCTTCATCTTCCCTCTGCTGTACACATTGAAATCATAAAAGCGCGCTTGCCAGAACGCCCGCGTCTGCTCGGTCCCTTCTTCAAACGGCAGTCGTAACTGCTCCGCTGCGCCGCGCCTTCCCCGCCTG
Source organism: Candidatus Acidiferrales bacterium (assembly GCA_963702915.1). Lineage (GTDB taxonomy): Bacteria > Acidobacteriota > Terriglobia > Acidiferrales > UBA7541 > Acidiferrum. The sequence continues at coordinate 236,750 of OY969770.1, read as the reverse complement.
CGCATCTTGCGCGACACCTGCAGTTTCAATTTGTGCAGCGCGGTGGAAGGCGTTCCCCGTTTCGGCTCGCTGATCAGCAGATGCACATGCTCCGGCATCACCACGTAACCCACCAGCCGAAAGCCCATCTCGTCCCGTACTTTTCTCAGCTCCCGTACGAAGAGGTCACGCACACGCGCTGTCTTCAACAATGGTAACCGCCGGTAACAACTGAAAGTGATGAAGTGCAGATCGGCCTTGCCATAGTACCGCTTGAGCCCAGAAGGCATCGCAAACCCCAGAGAAAGAGATGCCAGCCCAAGACCCAGGTTCCCAAACCGAACCTGGGGCACCCTCCGCGTCTCCATACTTCTGCGAGACTTATTAAACTGATATACTCTCAACGATTCCCATGTCAACACCGATCGAAACTCCCAATCCGGGCCACCCGCCAGGCTCCGGAGTCCCAATGATTCGACTTCTCTCACTTTTTATGTTGCTCGTCGGCTGCGTGTGGGCGCTGGCCATCGCGTGGGCATACATCTCTCTCAGTGACCTGACGGTACCTGTCTCTACCCGTGTAGTTATCTTCGAGTATGGGGCAATGCTGATACCACCGGCAGCCATGATCGTTGGATCGATATTGATCTTGACCGGGGCAGCATTTAAGCTGAGTGCGATCCTAATCGGTCTTGCATGTCTAGTTCTAACCGGCATCATGGTCTGGCAGCTTGCTCCCAGCTTACACCCTGCCCCTCTCCAAGTGAGGCCTCCTTACCTCTTGTATGTGGTGTTGATGGCCCTGGTCCTCATTGCTGATTTTGCAGCTTTCAGGCTCTATCAGCTGACGAACAAACCGTGAAGCGCAACTACGACGCCTCCGTCTACAACTACGACGCGACTAGGAACAAGTTCACCGGCAAAGAACGCGACTCTGAATCCGGCCTGAAAAAACCGGAAAAACCGGGGAAAAACCGGGGACAGACGGGAAAAACCGGGGACAGACGGGACGTACTCTGACATCTTTTTCTATGGCCCTTCTCGCGAGTGTTCCAATCCGAATTTGCCTCTGTTTCACTCCGGAGCATGTCTCTTACTATTCCTTTATATGATTATCCTGTTGACAAACACCTCTGTTCTGCCCCATCCTCCCTCTGAAGCGGTCTTCATCGCATTTCCTCTTCTCTTCAAAAGAAGAGCCCCACTCGCGACCGCACAAGTACCGCGGTTGGCCCGCGGGTTTGCGGTTCGGTTGTCATGCCCCCGGGCGATCCTCCCTTCCGCCGCTACATTGCTTTTTTTGTGACCATCTGGCCGAGCCATTTCGGCTTACTTAGGAGGATTACATGTCCAGCAAAACCGCCACTCTTCAGGATCCACCAGTAACGGAGAAGGCCGCTCGCGCTGCACTTCGTCCCACGGAGCAGCAGATCGCCGCCCGCGCCCACGAGATTTTCCTCAAACGCGGTGCAACGCCCGGCTCGGAACTCGATGATTGGCTGCAGGCCGAACGCGAATTAACTGCCGAGGCCAAACAGTCCGATGCGTCAAAGCCTTCCGCGTCCTCTAAAGCGCCTCTTGCGAACTCCCGTTCGCGCAGGTAAGCTGGCCTCGTTCAGTCGTCACCGTGGAGCGGTGGTCCGTCCTTTACCGGCCACGTGTCCCGATCCATACTTTTCCGCGCCTCCCGCGCGTCGCTCCCTTTAAGGATCAACATGAAGCCCATCGCCACGTTCAAAGTCCGCCCCTACCTGCCGGACGCCTTGAAGCCCCTTCTGCAAATCGCTTATAACCTGAGCTGGAGCTGGAACCACGCCGCTATCGATCTTTTCCGCCGCTTCGATCGCGACCTCTGGGAAACGGCTGGCCACAATCCTGTCAAGCTGCTGGGTAACATCGAGCAATCTGTCCTGGAAGCAGCCGCCCGCGATGATTCTCTCCTCGCCCATCTCCACGGGGTCTCCAAAGGCCTGGACGCCTATCTCTCCGGGCAGGGTTTCTGGTATCAGCGCGAACACGCTGAGGATAAGGACCTCCTCGTCGCCTATTTCTCTCTCGAGTTCGGCATCACTGAGTGTCTTCAGATTTTTGCCGGTGGACTGGGCGTTCTCGCTGGCGATCATCTCAAGGCCTCCAGCGACCTCGGCCTCCCGCTCGTCGGTGTTGGTCTTCTTTATCAGGAAGGCTATTTTCGCCAGTACCTCAATGCCGCCGGTTGGCAGCAGGAAGCCTTCGAGGAAAACGACTTTCACGTCCTGCCCATCGAATTCGTACCCAACGTCCAGGTCCACGTGGCGCTTCCCGATGGGGAAGTCACCGCCCGCGTTTGGCGCGCCGCCGTCGGCCGCATTCAGCTCTATCTCCTCGATACGAACATCCCCTCGAACCGTCCCGAGCACCGCTCCATCACCGCGCAACTTTACGGCGGCGAATTGGATATGCGCATCAAGCAGGAAATCCTTCTCGGGATCGGCGGCGTGCGCGCGCTCGAAGCACTGGGCCTGCGCCCCACCGTGTATCACATGAACGAAGGCCATTCCGCTTTTCTCGCCCTGGAACGCATCCGCTCCCTGATGGAATCGCAACATCTCAGCTTTGCCGAGGCCAGCGTTCTGGCCTCTTCCAGCCTGGTCTTCACCACGCACACGCCCGTGCCCGCTGGCCATGACTATTTTCCCGCCAGCCTCATGGATCACTACTTCTCAACCCTTTATCCGCGCCTGGGCATTAGTCGCCGCGAGTTTCTCGCTCTCGGCCGCCAGGACGCCGCCAACGATAACGAGGATTTCTGCATGACCGTTCTGGCGCTGCGCCTCGCCGCGTTCAGCAATGCGGTCAGCAAGCTCCACGGCGAGGTCAGCCGCCGCATGTGGAACTCCATCTGGCGCGGTCTGCCCGAATCCGAAGTCCCTATCGGCCACGTCACCAACGGCGTGCACTTTCGCAGTTGGGTCTCTCTGGAAATGAATCAGCTCTACGATCGCTACCTCGGGCCCAAGTGGCGCCACGAGCCTGCCGACCGCGAACTCTGGAAGCGCACCGAATCCATTCCTGCCAGCGAACTCTGGCGCACCCACGAACGTCGCCGCGAGCGTCTTGTCGCGTTCGCCCGCCGCCGTCTGCAGGCGCAACTCAAGAATCGCGGCGCTTCGCAATCCGCTATTGATGAAGCCGAAGAAGTGCTCTCTCCCGACGCGCTTACCATCGGCTTCGCACGCCGCTTTGCCACCTACAAGCGCGCCACGCTTCTACTGCGTGATCCCGAACGCCTTGCGCGCATCCTGAATGACGCGAAGCGCCCCGTGCAAATCATCTATGCAGGCAAAGCTCATCCACGCGATCAGTACGGCAAGGAACTCATCAAGACCATCGTTGACCTCGCCGCCCGCCCCGAATTTCGCCGCCGGCTTGTTTTCCTGGAAGACTACGACGTGGCCATTGCCCGCTACATGGTGCAGGGCTGCGATGTGTGGCTGAATACCCCGCTACGCCCGCAGGAAGCCAGCGGCACCAGCGGCATGAAAGCGCAGGCCAATGGCGTTCTAAACGTCAGCACACTTGACGGTTGGTGGGATGAAGCCTGGCAGATCGGTCTCGACACCGGCGCCGAAGTCGGCTGGGCCATCGGCAAGGGCGAATCCTACCAGGATCAGGCTTATCAGGATCAAGTTGAAGCCGAGGCCCTGTATGAATTGTTGGAGCGCGAAATCGTGCCCGCCTTCTACGAACGCCGCTCCGACGGTTTACCGCGCAAATGGATCGATCGCATGAAGGCTTCCATCATTCGCCTCAACCCCGAATTCAACATGCACCGCATGGTCATCCAATACGTCAATGGATACTATCTGTCCGTGCATCGCCGCCATCGCGCATTGCAGGACAACAATTCTTCGCGTGCCCAGAATCTAGCCGCCTGGCGCGCCCGCGTGGAAGCCGCATGGCCGCGACTCGCGGTGAAGAGCGTTTCCAACGATGTTGGGGAAGTGAATCTCGACAACGAAATCACAATCTCCGCCAGCGTTTTCCTCGATTCGCTGACTCCCGAAGATGTCTCCGTTCAGATCCTCACCGGCCGCATGGATGCCAGCGGCGAAATCATCCATCCGGAAATCACGCCCATGGACAAGTTTGAAAACGAAGGCAACGGTAGTTATCGCTTCCACGCCTCCATGCACACTACAAAAAGCGGCTTCTTCGGCTACGCCGTCCGCATCCTCCCCAATCATCCCGACGCCGTCACCCAGTTCATGCCCCTGCTCATCACTTGGGCCCCCGAATCCACCGTGGCCACACCGGAAACCGTCCTGGAATAACTTCCGCCTGTGGCACAGTCACTCCTGACTGTGCTCTTGGGTCGTTCTTTGCCAGGCCCGCCGTTGTCTGGCGGGCCCTGCGGCTTTTCTCTGTGGGTCTTGCGGCTTTTTTCTTGGGTTGATCTTTGTAGGGATCGCCTTCCGAGGCGCGTTGCTTGCGCCCCGGATGGGGCTGCGGGGCGGTCCGCAAACTAGGCCCAAACACACCACAATCGTTTGGCTCGCACTCTGTCCGGTGCCTCGTGCCCTTCTACCTCGCCTTGAAGTTTAGCAGTAGTATCTTAACCAACGATGCGTGAGCCCAAGCCAAACAACAAAATGCCGGCCAGGCTACTCGTCATGATTGATCGAGGATACGAATGAGCGGGCAAAAAAATTCCGCGATTCTAGAATGGGTTATTTTTTTGGGGCTGACAATCTGTGCGGTGGTCGCCTCTGAGGTGATCGGGTTAAATCAGCTTTGGGAGGATGGAGTCGTCTACACAGTCATTCTGTTTACGGCAGTACTCCTGGCACTGCGGCCAGCGTGGGGACGGAAATCGTTCTGGGTAAACCTTGCAATTATTTTCGCTGGACACATGATCGCTGTGTTCGCGGCGATTCAGGAGATGTCACCTCGACGATTTGGATTTCCTAAGCTCCTAATGATTCCCCTTGGAGCCATCGAGTTCGTTTTCATAGCTCGGATGCTGAGGAAACGTAGGATGGCATTGACAACGTCCGGGCCGCCATCATGATCGTTCCGTGCTGGGGGCCCCATCCTCGTAGTTTGTGGCTGGGTCTTGGGTTCTCTTTCTTCTCCGAAAACTGATAACTGTAAACTATCAACTAAAAACTGTGCACTCTCTTACGCTTGCGCGCTTTTCTTCGCTTCCGCCGAGTCGTAGCTCTCCCCATAGATCGCCGGAACCTTGCTGCCCATCGGCCGCAGATACGTGGAAAGCTGCCCGCGATGGTGCACCGAATGCTTCACCGCGAACTCCATGAACAGGACCGCCGGCATTTGGAACACGCCGCGAAAATCCAGCACCTTTACCAGATGCTCTCCCTTCAACCCGCTCAGCCGCTCGAAATTCTTTGCGAACGACTCGCCAAACCAATGCGCGACTTCCGTCGAGTTGCGCACCGTCTCCGGGCGGTGAATCGGCATGAAGTCAAACACGCCCGCCACGACGCCTCCGAAGATTCGCTGCTCGGTCGCCGCAATGTGCCAGGCGAGTTCCAGCGCGGACTTCGCCAGCGGCTCCGGGCGGTAATCGCCCTTATCCAGAGGAATGGCTTCGATCACCCGGCGCGTCGTCTTATGTTCGTTCTTCAGCACCGGCAGCGCCAGTTGCAGCAGCAGCGTGCCTTGTTCCGGTTGCAGATTTTGCATGATGCATGGACCTCGCTCGCGTTGGACTATGGCGCAGGCGATGACCTGCGCCACTGGAAGGTTCGATGCGGGAACAGGTGAGCGGTTAGGAGGAATCAGGAAGGAGGAGGAAAAAGGAGGGGGGCGCAGAAAAGGCGAAGAAAGTTATTGACTTTCGCTTTTTATTCGCCTATAGTCGCTCCCGGTAGAGGAAACGGGAACGGGTGGTCGCGGCTCCATTGCCTTCGGGCTCTCCCGAGCCGTTGGCCACCCGTTGAAAATACTGCAACTTCCCTTTCCCGACCAGGGGATGCCATGGACGCTTGTGTCGAAAGAGAAAGTGGCGAGTGGCCCTTCGCGGAGATCGCTCTGGGTAAACGAGTGGCGAGTGGGGAGATTCGGAAAGAAGAAGAGACGGCCCGCCTCGGAAGGCGGCCCCTACAAGAGCAAGACGACGCCGAACCCGCGTTGGTTGGCGATAATTACGGCAGGGCTGAAGCCGTGCCCTCACCGGAAACAAGTGCTGGCAAAGAAAAGCGCTCCTGGTTCCCCACACGCTGGTTGGGGCTGGGCAAAACGCGCGCAGCAGAAAAATCCCCGCACATTGTCCACGTGGATGTGGACGCCTTCTTCGCTTCCGTCGAGCAGGTGCTGAACCCAAAGCTGCGTGGCAAACCCGTGCTGGTGGGCCGCGGCGTGGTGGCCTCCGCCAGCTACGAAGCCAAATTCCGCGGCGTGAAAACCGCGATGAGCTTTCGCGACGCGCTGCGCCTTTGCCCCAAAGCAATCGTCGTCCCCGGCCAGTACGAGCACTACGCCGATTTTGCCGAGCGCGTTCGCCGCATCCTGGAAACCTACACGCCCGCCGTGGAAATCGCCGCGCTGGACGACTTCTATCTCGACTTCGCCGGCACCGAGCGCCTCTATCCCGATTACGAAGCCATGCTGCGCCGCCTGCAAGTGGAAATCCTCGGCAAAACCGGCTTGAGCGTTTCCGTGGGCGCCGCGCGCACCAAAGCGGTGGCCTCGATCGCTTCTCGGCTGGAGCGCCCCCGCGGCTTCCGCATCGTGAATCCCGGCGAAGAAGAACTCTTCCTCGCTCCTCTCCCCGTGGAAAAACTCCACGGCATCGGCCATACCCACGCCGCGGCCCTGGCCGAACGCGGCGTTGCCACCATCGGCCAATTGCGCTTGATTCCCAAGCCCGTGCTGATCGCCGCATTTGGCGAAGCCGTGGGCCAGCAAATCTGGGAGCGCGCCCGCGGCCTCGATGGCCGCGAGGTGCTGCTGCCCTCCACTCCAAAATCCGTTTCCCGCGAAACCACTATCGAAGGCGGCACCATTGACACCGAATTCCTTGGCGGCTTGCTCGAATACCTCAGCGAACGCATCGGCGGGACCCTCCGCGAATATGGCAAGCAGGCACACACTCTGGGCGTGCGCCTGCGTTATGTGGACCATTTCTCCGCGCACCAGACCCTGCGCCTGGAGCGCCCCACGAATGACGAGCGCGAACTGCTCCTCGCTGCTCGGGACCTTTTCACGAAACTCTTCACGCGCCGCGTGGCCATTCGCCACGTCGGCCTCAGCGTCACGAACCTCGAAGCCGACCGCCGCCAGAACGAACTGTTCGATACCGACGCCAACCGCCGCTGGTATCTCAACCGCGAAGTCGACCGCGTCCGCGGCCGCTACGGCTGGAACGCGGTCTACTACGGCAAAGGCCTCGAGCTGCGCGAGCACTACGCCACCAAACCAACCGGGCTCGTCCTCTCCACCCCGTGCCTATCTCGATAGTTCTTCGTTACTGTAACTATGATATAACTAACGGCATAATGGAAGAATTCGAGGCGATTGGTACCTGGTCAGAAATCAAGCTGCAAATCATACGAGAATATGCATCTGCCTACACAACTATTCTCAAAGAACAACCATGGTGTCGTGGCTATGCATACATAGATGCGTTTGCGGGCGGAGGCCAATTCGTCTCAAAGAGCGATCATGACAGACTAATAATCGGATCTCCGCTAAATGCCCTTAACATCCAAAATAAATTTACTGAATATCATTTCATCGATATTGACCCGCAAAAAATAGATAAGCTCAAGGAACTGACCGCTGACCGTCCCGAACGCGGCGCGATTCATTTCTACACTGGCGACGCGAATATGAAAGTCCTCCAAGAAATCCTGCCCAATTTTCAATATGACTCTTTCAAGCGCGCTTTGTGTATCCTTGACCCCTATGGAGTTGATATCGAATGGACAACGATTGCCAAAATCGGACAGTCCAAAACCATGGATGTTTATTTAAACTTTCCACTAATGGATATCAATCGAAATGCGGCTCGCAGGGCCATCGAGTTGTCAGACCCAAACCAAGGGGAAAAGCTGACCCGAATATGGGGTGACGATTCCTGGAAAGAGCTTGCTTATACTCTCCAAGAGCGACTTTTTGAGGAGCCGGTACTTGTTAAAATCAAAGGCAACGAAACCCTGAAACGTGGTTTTATGGCTCGTCTCAAAAATAAAGCTGGTTTCTCGTATGTTCCAGAGCCAATTCTGATGCGGAATCAACAAGGAGGTCCCCTCTATTTCCTTTTCTTTGCATCTCATAAGCCAGTTGCGCAAGAAATAGCTCAGTATATTTTCCACAAATGGGGTGCTCAATGAAGTTGGCCGAAAGAGGATCGAATTTCATCCGTCAGTTTGGCGGGCCGGGCGAGGACACGCAGATCGTCTGCTACAAGTTCTGGCAACTTGTCGTGGCGGGCGGGTGCCCTTATCGCTGCGCTTACTGCTTCTTGCAGACGGTGCCGTGGTTCCGCTTCCGGCCGGACGAACTCTACGGCCTTGTCTACACCAACGTGGGCGACATGGTTGATGAGATCAAAAAGTGGCTCGCGGACCCCATCCCCAAAATGATGATTGCGGGCGAACTGCAGGATGGCCTCGTTTTTGATTCGGCCTACAAGAAAACGAGCGGTAAGGCGCTGACGCATCACATCATCCCCTTATTTGCGGCGCAAAAGCGGCACCGGCTCATCTTCTTGACCAAGTCCACGCAAATCCAGCATGCCCTGGAACTGAAGCCGACGCCGCAAGTCGTTTTTTCCTGGTCGGTCAATGCGGAAGAAGTCGGCGCAACATGGGAGCATGGCGCGCCGCTGCCTTCGGAGCGATTTGCCGCCGCAAAAAAGATGAAAAAGGTCGGCTGGCCCATACGCTTCCGGCTGGACCCCATGATTCCCTATCCAAATTGGAAAAAGGGCTATGGCGAAGCCATCAGAAGGATTAATGCCCTCTCGCCGGAAATGGTCACTTTGGGTTCTTTGCGCGCCACATCCTATAACGGTTTGCGAAACGCATCGAAGGCCAACGGGCGGAACGATTCCATTTTCGATTATTTAACGGAAGAAAAAGACCCTTCCGGATTCAAGTACCGGTTGCCCTTCGCAAAACAGGTGGAGATGTTCCGGTTTGCCGTGGGTCAATTGAAAACGAACATTACGCCTGCATTGTGTAAAGAAGATCGCGCCCTCTGGAAAGCTCTGGGCATGCACTTTGCCGGCTGCCATTGCCTGTTGGGCCGCAATGACAACATCGTGAAAGAGCGGCATGCCGAAATGAAGCAGCCGAAGACAACGGATCGTCCCGTGGGCTTGGGCAAATCGTTACCGATTTTGGTGTAGTTCCTTAGATTTTTTCCTTCCTGCTCGCCCGCAGGAGAAGGGAGGTGGAGCGCCAATACAATACCAAGCATCGCCGGATTGTCTTGACATTGTCGGGCAGGCCGGATAACGTTAAGAACAAAGGAGTGGCCATGCCATCCCGTTCTCTCCGCAGTGAAAAACTTGACCTCCGGTTGACGCGCAAGGCTAAAACGGCGTTACGAGCCGCGGCGGCAGCTTCCAATCGTTCCGTAAGCGAGTTTGTTTTGGAAAGCGCACTGGCACGCGCCGATGAGGCTCTGGCGGACCGGCGTACTTTTGGGCTGAATGTGGCGCAATGGAAAGCATTCCTGGCGGCGCTGGATGCTCCTCCGCGTCCGCTGCCCCGCTTGGAACGCCTTTTGAAGGAGCCGGGATTCTTTGACGCGGGCACTCAAAAATGAGCGAAATCCGGCGCGTCGAAAAACTGCGACGTGACCATCCGGTCGAAGAATTTGATTGTGGCCGCGAAGAGCTGAACCGGTATCTTTTACGCTATGCCTGGCAGAACCAACAGGCAGGCGCCGCCCAAACCTACGTGGGGATCGTGGGTGAAGTCATTGTCGGTTATCACACGTTGGCCGTGGGCCAGGTGACTTTGGAGGATGCTCCCGAGCGCCTGAAGAAGGGCCTGGCAAAGCATCCTGTGCCCATCATGTTGCTCGCGCGGCTTGCCATTGATCGCCGCTGGCAAGGCCAAGGGGTTGGCAAGGCGCTGTTGCGAGACGCAATGCTGCGTACGCTGCAGGCGGCGGACATAGCCGGTATACGCGCCTTTGCCGTGCACGCAAAAAATGAGGAAGCGAGGCGCTTCTATGAACATTTTGACTTTATCCCTTCCCCTACCGACTCCTTGCACCTCTTTGTCTTGCTTAAGGATGTGCGGCGAATTGTCTCCGATTTTGGTGTAGTTCGTTAGATTTTTTCCTCCCTGCCTCCCTACCGCCGAAAAACGCAAGACCACAGGTTGCCCCGTGTTCGTGCATTTGCAGTGTCACAGCCATTATTCGTTCCTGCGGGGAGTGAATCCTCCGGAGGAAATCATTGCGGCCGCGGTCGAGCAGAAGATGCCCGCCGTGGCGCTGACGGATACGAATGGGATGTACGCGGCGATTCCGTTCTATCAGGCGGCGCGGGCGGCAAAGGTGAAGCCGATTATCGGCATTGTGCTCGATGTGGAATGGGAAGTGGCGAGTGGCGAGTGGCGAGTGGCGAGAAGTAGAAGAGAGATCCCTCGACTGCGGGCCGATGAAAACCATCGGCCCTCCGCTCCCTTCGACTGCGCTCAGGGCAAGCGGGATGACAAATCCGTGGTTGTGCCGCTGGTGCTGCTGGCTATGGATGCGGATGGCTACAGCAACCTTTGCCAGTTGACCACGCTGCGGCACCTTGGCGCGTTGCGCCTCGGCCAGGAAACTTTCGCCGATGATGCCAGCCGCGCCGTCACTCTGGACGAATTGGCGGCGCACAGTGCCGGGGTGCTGGCGCTGTGCCCGGCGTCCCAGCCATCCACCTTCCCGTCATTCCGAGCGGAGTCTGCGGAGCGAGGAATCCCTCTTTCTCCCGCGCACAACACCACCCTGCTTGCGCGATTAAAGGAAATCTTCGCCGATCGCCTCTACATCGCCGTGCAGCATCTCTCTCCCGGCGATGGCCGCATCCTGCGGGAGGCCGAGCAGCTTGGCCGTTCGCTAAATATCCCCCTCGCCGCCACCAACAACGTCCACTTCCTGCGCCCCGAAGAACATCTGCATCACCGCGCCGTCAACGCCATCCGCACGGGCAGCTTGCTGACCACCGTTGCTCCGCCCGAAATCACCACCGGCGAAGCCTGGTTCAAACCTGCCGCCGAAATGCAGCGCTTGTTTCCCGATCACCCGCAACTCCTGCGCGCCACGCTGGAGATCGCCGACCGCTGCAACCTGCAACTCGAACTCGGCAAGCTCATCTTTCCGGAATTTCCCGTGCCACCGGGCGAGTCGCCTTTCTCCTATTTGTGGAAGCTCAGCTTTGAAGGCGCGCGCAAACGCTATCGCCCATTGCGCCCCGAAGTGCTTGCGCGCCTGACGCACGAACTGGAAGTCATCGACAAACTCAAACTCGCGCCGTATTTCCTGCTCGTCTGGGACATCGTCGAAGAAGCCAATCGCCGCGGCATTCCCGCGGTGGCGCGCGGCTCGGCGGCCAGTTCGATGGTCACCTACTGCCTGGGAATTTCCTGCGTCTGCCCGCTGCGCTGGGGGCTCTATTTCGAGCGTTTCCTGAACGAGCAGCGCGGCGATTGCCCGGACATTGATATTGATATTTGCGGCGCGCGCCGCGATGAGCTGCTCGACTACGTCTACGCGCGCTGGGGTGCGGCACATGTGGCGGAGGGCCGGCAAGGCCCTCACGTAGCAATGATCGGCAGCTTCATCACCATGCATGCGCGCCTGGCCGTGCGTGAAATCGCCAAAGTGTTCGGCATCCCTCCCGGCGAAGTGAATCACTTCACCAAGCGATTGCCGCACCGCCCCGTGCGCGAAATCCTCGACGCCATCAAAAATTTGCCGGAATGCCGCAACCTGCCCATCAATGACGAGCCCTGGAAAACGATTCTGCAAGTGGCCCTGCGGCTCGACGACGCGCCGCGCCACCTGGGTATCCATCCCTGTGGCACGGTGATTTCCGCGCGCCCGCTGACGCATCTGGTGCCGCTGGAACGCGCCGCCAAGGGCATCGTCGTCACGCAATACGATATGAACGCCATCGAAGCCCTCGGCCTCATCAAGATGGACCTGCTCGGCCAGCGCGGGCTCACCACGATGTCGCTGGCGCTGGACAACATCGAAAAAAGTGGCGAGTGGCGAGTGGCGAGTGGCGAGCCGCCGTCGCCGCCGCAACTTCTTCCCGTCATTCCGAGCGGAGTCTGCGAAGCGAGGAATCTCTCTTCGATTTCCAATCCCACCACCGCCTCCTCCTCTTCCTCTACTTCCTCTACTTCCTTTACCTCCTCCACTTCCACCATCGCGCCCGACGGCGTCACCCCCTGCCCCAAGGCGCGAACAATCGATTTCGCCGCCATCCCCGAAAACGATCCCGCCACCTGCGCGGTCATCGCCGAAGGCCGCACCATGGGCGTCTTCCAGATTGAGTCCCCTGGCATGCGCGGCCTGCTGCGGACGATGAAGGCGCGCACGCTTGAAGAAATGGCCGCGGCCCTGGCGCTGATCCGCCCCGGCGCTGCCGAATACGGCTCGAAAGAACTTTTCCTGAAGCGCCTGCGCGGGAAGGAGCCGGTGCTCTACGCGCACGAATCGCTGAAGAGCATTCTAGGCGACACGCTGGGCGTGTGCATCTACCAGGAACAGGTGATGCAGATCGCGCAAGCCGTCGGCAGCATGTCCCTGGCGGAGGCGGACCTGGTGCGGCGTTCGGCGGCGAAATTTTCTGGCCAGCGCGAACGCGAGCGCCTCCGCGGCAAATTCCTGAAAGCCGCGGAGCAGATGGGCTTGCAGGGAGCCGAGCGCGAAGAGACCTGGATGATGGTCGAAAAATTCGCGGGCTTCGGCTTCTGCAAAGCGCACGCAGCCACGTATGCGGACATCTCCTATCGCATGACCTACCTGAAAACGCATCACACCGCGGAATTCCTTGCCGCCATGTGCAGCGCCGGGGCAGGGTTCTATCACGTCTCCGCGTACGTCGAGGAGGCCAAGCGCTGGGGCATCACCATACTCCTGCCATCGGTGAATCATTCGCGCATGGAATATACCGCGGAGGCAAACGAGGAAGGCGGCAAGAGCGGCCCGCCTCCCCACGGGGGCAAGCAGAAGGCGGGCCCTACACAAGCAACGGCGTTGCGCGTCGGCCTGATGCAGGTGAAGGGCTTGCGTGTGGAAACAATCCTGGCGATCCTGAGCTCCCGCGAAAAGCATGGCGCATTCCGTTCGCTGGAGGATTTTCTGGCGCGCATCCCGGCGGAACGCGATGAAATCGAAGCGCTCATCAAATGCGGCGCGTTCGACGGCGTCTGTGCCATGACGCGCCCGGCCATGTTGTGGCAGTGGAATCTTCTGCGAGCCAAGGGGCTGCATAGGCAGGACGGGCCACGGGCTCTTCACGCCGTCGCCTCAGTCGCCTCAACGGATACAGAAAAAGCAGCTTCCTCGGACAAAAACCGCCCTCGTAATAACAACTTTGCAGGTTTGACCGGTCACTACCCGGGTGCGGATTCTAGAAACCATTTCACAATTGGCTTTCGGGAGGGCACGGCTTCAGCCGTGCCGAAAAGTCTCGGAAATTCAGGGGTTTTAACCCCTGAGGTGGGTGCGGCAGGATTGCAGAGCAGTTATGAGATAGGTTCCAACGCCTCCCCCGTACTTTTCGCGGAGATGGAGCACGATGACTCCATCGCCATGGCCTTGCGCGAAATCCATACCGACGATTACTCGCCGGAACAGAAGCTGCGCTATGAACGGGAGATTCTGGAAGTGTGCGTCAGCGGCCACCCGCTCGATTTCCTGCCGCGCAACGGTGAAATCTGGAGCGATGAGCTGCCGCAATGCACCGGAAAACGCGTCACGCTGTGCGGCTGGGTAGTCACTTTCCGCCACGTGGGCACGAAAAACTACCGCAACATGATGTTTGTCACGCTGGAAGATCAGCGCGGCATCTACGAGGTGATTCTTTTCCCGGAAGCGTATGACAAATACGGCGGGCTGGTTTACGAAACACGCGCCATGCGCGTCACTGGCCGCGTCGAGGAAGGCGGGCAAGTGAGGGCGGAATCATTGGAACGATTGAGAGTGTAACGGAGGTTCGTGGAGTGGCAGCAATCAAGGAGGTTCAGAAAGGATATCAGCGATCAGATATCAGCGATCAGGAAGCAAGTGGAGAAAACCCGAAGCGGCGCATCTGCGGTTCCCGGTCGCTGATCGCTGGTCGCCGCTTCCTGATATCTCACAAATGATCCCACCAACCAACAATCTCGCCTCTCCACCAGAGCCCTCAACCGGCCGCTCGGTCGAATCCGCCGAATCCTGGCTCGGCCGCAACCGCAGCAGCAAGCGCCGCCTCTGGGAGCGCTTGAACCCGCGGCATCGCAAGGAACTGCGCATGCTTGCTGAAGCGCTGGCGCTGCAGCAGAACCACGCGCGTTTGCCCGACCCCGTGCGTGCCCGTCTGGACGCCGCCCTTGCCGAACTCGACCGCCTGGTCCGCCGGATCGCCGCCATTCTCGCGGAGGTAGCACGCCGGACACCGCCGCCCGGCTAACTGTTGCGACTCCCATTCGCCCGCCGCATACTTTCCCCATGAGCGCTCCCAGCCAATTCCGGGTCCTTGCAGCACTGCTCGCGGTATTCATCGTGGCTGTCCTCGCCGCGTCGGGCCGCGCCGACGAAATCCGCCTGAAAGATGGCAAGAAACTCTACGGCGTGATCGTGGGCTACGAAGACAACATGTTCAAAGTCAAGACCGACTATGGCTACGTCCTCGTCGAAAAAGACAAGATCGCGGAGATTATTCCCGGCACTCCCGCCGAGCCCGCCCAGCCGAAAAAGCCCGCCGCAAAACCCGCGAAGGAAGCTGCTCCGAAGCCGGAGCCGGCCGTGACTCGGAGCAGCGATCCGGCAGCCAGCGTTGCCAATGCCAACGAAAAATCCTCCGAACCGCTCATCAAAAATCTCGCCGTGCGGCCCGAACTCCCGGTTTCCTCAAGCAAATCCGATGCCGCACCGCCCGCGATCAAATCGCCGGTCGCGGCGCCGAAGACCGAGCTGGCCGGCAACACCCCACCCCCTCAGCCGCCGAAAGAAGAGCCGCCGCCCCTTCGCGAGGAAATTCTTGGCAATGAATATATCAATCATGAATTCGGGTTTCGCCTCTTCAAGGCCCCGAGTTGGCAATTGATCGAAGGCGCCGGGCTAACCCTGCCGAACGCAATCGTCGCCATGGGCACCTCCAACGAGTCCACCCTGCTCGTCGTGGCGCGCGAAAAGACCAAAACACCCTTGGACGCTTCAGCGAAAACCGTCGAAGAGCGCCTCCAGGACGTGTATGAAAACTACCGCCTGATTTCGCAGCGCAAGACGGTCGTGGGCGGCCAGCCCGCCATCGAATATCGCTATCGCGGCATGGCCGATGGGCACGATTGGTCCGGAACGCTGGCGGTCATCTCGCGTAGCGGCGAGATTTTCACCGTGCTCGGCATGACCTTCGCGGACACCGATCTCATTCAGATTCAGGAAAACGTAATCACGCGCGCCATCTCCAGCCTCGATTTCAGCGCCAAGTAATTCATCTGCGGAAAGGCAAGACTTTGCGGCTCGTGGAAAAGGTCTTTTCTTTAGAAGGCCGGGGCTTCAGTTTACCCTAGCCTGATTTGGAGTGCGGCGGCTCGCCGCCGCTGTTACGGGCTGCAGTCCAGGCACCGGACTCTATTTCCTCTCCTTGCCAAAAGCCTGGAGAGAATCACAGTTTAGCTTGGAGTGTCGCCGGGCTTGCGGTTTTCGCGGATCATACCAATGAGCGCCTGCACGGCGCGCGGCAGGCTGCGGTCCCTGCGGTAGACGAGCGCAAGTTCGCGGTACATGTCGAAGCCTTCCACATTCAGCAGCTTCACTTCCCCGCTCTTCACCTGGTCGCGCGCGAAGCTCTCGCTGATGATCGAAATACCCACGTCCGCGGCCACGAACGTCTTAATCATGCCGATGCTGGGCAGTTCCATGCTGATGCGCAGCCGCGAGCGATACGGCCGGAAAAGTTTGTCCAGCACCTGCCGCGTGTAGCCCGTCTTCGGGAAAATCAACGGCGCCGAGGCAATTTCTTCCAGCGTTACATGGCTGCGTTGCGCCATCGGATTTTTCGCGCTGACCATGAACCGCAGCCGGTCGCGATTGATCGTATGCACTTTCAGGTTGGGCGATTTCAGCGGCAGGGTCACGATCCCCAAATCCAGCGAGCCATCCTCCAGCCGCTGCAGTATTTTGTGACTGAAATTTCGATAGATGCTGATTTGCACAAGAGGGTAGCGCCGCTGAAACTCCGCCAGAATGTCCGGCAAAAGGTATAAGCAGGTCGCTTCGTTCGCGCCAAACGCCACCGGTCCCTGAACAACATTCCCGCGGTCCGCCACCACCTGCATGGATTCATCGCGCAACCGGAGCAATCGTTCGGCGAACTCGAACAGCACTACGCCCGCCGGCGTCAGCTCCACTGATTTCGCGGAACGGTCCAGCAACTTGGCGTGATACGCCTGCTCCAGTTGCCGAATTTGCGCGCTGACGGCGGACTGCGAGCGAAACACTTTTTGACCCGCCTTGGAAAAACTCTTGAGCTTGGCTACCTGAACGAATGTTGTAAGTTGGTCAAAGTCCATAGTTGGAATCTCGCGTAGGAGTATAACGAATTAATTGTAAGTTTATTGTAAAGAGTGCCGGGGGCTCAAGCATATTGCGGCGACGGGCTGGATTGCGCGCCGAAAAAGTTGGCTGCGGGATCGGGCACCCAATCGCCCACCCGCAGAGAAGCCGCCTTCCACGCCCCGTCCAAGGTTCCCTGGAAATGAATAGGCTGGATTCGGAGGAGCGGAAGTGAGGGGATCGCCAGCAACCGGAAGGCGCGAGGGCTTCCCGTGAGTGCGACATGGGTTTCCAGCAATCCGCGCAGATAACGCTCCTCCGTTTGTTCCAGTTCATGAGGCTGGACAAATTCGTTGTTGAGAATATGCTCCGCTTCGGTGCGCAGTACATAAGCCAGGCCACCGGTCATCCCCGAACCGAAATTCAATCCTGCCGGGCCTAACACCGCCACGACACCGCCGGTCATATACTCGCAGCCGTGCTGGCCCACGCCTTCCACAACGGCCACCGCCCCGCTATTGCGCACCGCAAAACGCTCGCCTGCCTGCCCCGCGATGAAAAGCTGCCCGGAAGTCGCACCGTACAAAACCGTATTGCCCGCTAGCACGTCGCCGCGCTTGGAAGCATTCTTCCCGGACGCAATCACTACCGTGCCGCCGGAAAGACCTTTGCCCACGTAATCATTCGCCTCGCCTTGCAGCTTCAGCGTCACACCCGCTGCGAGAAACGCCCCGAAGCTCTGTCCGGCGAAGCCCTGATACTCCAGGGTGATCGGCTCGATTTCCTTTGAGTCTAAGCGCCACCGCATCAGTTCACCGCTCAAATGCGTGCCCACGCTGCGGTGCATATTCTGTATCGCTGCCGGAGCAGCGCCAGCCAGATGCGCTGTCTCCAGAAGTATCTCCTGCTCGGGCACTCCCGCGTCCAGCACGGTCGTCTGCTGCGCAACCACGTGAGCGGGCTTGGCGGCGGGGATCACCAGCAGCGCGTCCAACCCAGATTGCGTTTCCAGCCGATCGTACCAGCCGCGCAATTCCGTCAGATTGCGTACGCCCAGTTCCGCCATGCGTTTGCGAATTTCTTCCGCCAGCGCCCGGAAATAGGAAACGACCATTTCTGGCTTTCCGTTAAAACGCATGCGCAGCGTTTCATCCTGCGTGGCAATACCCACCGGGCAAGTATTCAGGTGACACTGCCGTGCCATCACGCAACCGATCGCCACCAGAGCCGCGGTGCCGAACCCAAATTCGTCCGCGCCCAAAATCGCACCGATCAGGATGTCGCGGGCAAAGCGCAAGCCGCCATCCACACGCAAAAGCACACGCGAGCGCAATCCAGCACGCAGCAGTGTTTCGTGCGTTTCGCGCAAGCCGATTTCCCAGGGCAGACCGGTATTTTTGATGGAAGTTAGCGGCGACGAGCCCGTTCCACCATTGTGGCCGCTAACGGTGATTACGTTTGCTCCGGCCTTCGCCACGCCTGCGGCAATCACGCCGATGCCCGTGCCCGATACCAGCTTCACGCCGATGCGCGCTTGCGGATTCACCGCGCGCAAATCATGGATCAACTGTGCCAAGTCTTCGATGCTATAAATATCGTGATGCGGTGGCGGCGAAATCAAGGGAGTGCCGGGCGTCGCATGGCGAATTCGTGCGATGTATTCCGTCACCTTTTTCGCGGGCAACTGCCCGCCTTCGCCGGGCTTCGAGCCTTGCGCCATCTTGATTTCCAGCTCTTCGGCGCGCACCAGGTATTCGCTGGTCACGCCAAAGCGCGCTGAAGCCACCTGCTTTACCTTGCATGATGCGCCTGGTACAGCGTAGAGATGCGAGTCCTCGCCGCCCTCGCCGGTATTGCTGCGCCCGCCCAATTGGTTCATCGCAAGAGAAAGCGTTTTGTGCGCTTCGGGACTTAACGAACCCAGCGACATTGCCTGCGTGCTGAATCGCTTGAGGATGGATTCCATCGATTCCACTTCCTCTAGCGGCACCGCCTGCTCGGGCAGCATCTCCAGCAAATCGCGCAGGAACGTCGTGCCTGCCGACTTGCGCAAATCTTCCAACGCGGTGTAGTGCTCCGTATCCGGCTGCTTCACGTGCGCGTGCATGCGGCGGATAAACTCCGGCGAATTCGCATGCAACTCGGCGCCTTTACGAAAACGGTACAGGCCGTTGTCCGCGAGATCCTCGGTCGCGCCACCATAAGCCGCCGCGTGCATTTTCAAGTAATCCTGCAATAGCAAATCCAGCGTCTTCGTGCCGGGATAAAATCCCGCATCTTCAAAAAAGTCGCGGCAAATGTCCTCATCCAGGCCCAGCACTTCAAACAGATGGCTGTTCCGATAACTCGCCAGCGTGGAAATCCCCATGCGCGCAAGCACTTTGCGCAATCCGCCGTACATTCCTTTGCGCACTTTCTCGAATCCGCCCGCCTCCTCGTGTTCAGCAAATTCCTCCGCCAGATATGGCACAACCGCGCTGGCCCCAGCAGCAAGAAGCATTGCCGCATGGTGCGTTTCATAAACCTGCGCGGTTTCCACAACCACGGGTACGTCCGCTAGCCCCTGCGCCACAAGATTTTTCCACGCACGTGCAAGCGCCAGCAGCGCCGGCAACGCCGCGCGATCGCGTCCCACGTTGCGGTCGGAAAGGAGGAGGAGCCCCGGGCGCTCGCCGTTACTCAGAGGGGTAGATAGGCACTGAGTCAAACATCGGCGCGCACCCGGAACTCCCTGTGTGGAAGGAAAGCTGAAATCCAAAGTCTGCACGGGCGCAAACATCTCTCTGAACGCCGCGAACTCTCCCGCGCTCAAAATAGGTCCCGGCAAATATTGCCCGTGGCCCAGCGGCACTTCCAGCGACATCACATGAGCTTCGCGCAGCGGATCAATCGGCGGATTCGTTACCTGGGCGAATCGCTGCTTGCAGTAATCCCACAGCGGCCGAGCGAGTGTGGATAGAAACGCCGGCGGTGCGTCATCGCCCATGCTCCAATCGGCTTCCTTGCCGCTTAGCAGAGGCCTGAATAATATCCTGTACTGGTCATCGCTCCAGCCCGACGCGCCGGCAACACGCTTCGGTTCCGCTACAAGCCTATGCGTCGCTTTCCCCTCAAGCTTCAGCCTGCGCGTGTGGCTCATCGCCTTGCGCGGAACTTGCGACGTCACGCTCTTCAACAACTCTCTCCAGCGCAGCAGCACGCCCGCCTGCGGATTCGCCAGGATCATTTCGCCTGGCCCCAGGCGGTGGCGCTCCGCGACGCGCGATTCTTCCAGGTCCACCAGGCCCGTTTCCGAACCCGCGATCACTAATCCGTCATGCGTTACGGTGTAACGCATCGGCCGCAAACCGTTGCGGTCCAGCTTTACACCCACTGAATTTCCATCGCTGAACACCATTGCCGCCGGACCATCCCACGGCGCGCCTTCGTGCGACAACGTTTCCAGCGCGTTTCGCACTTCCGATGAGAGAAATGGGTCGTGCAAAAATGCAGGCGGCACCAACTCAAGCATGGCCGACTCCACGCTCTTCCCTTCCAGCAATTTCAATTCCAGCGCGTTGTCAAAGCTCGCCGAGTCGCTCACGTTCTCTTCGAGCAGGCGGAACCATTTCCCCACGCCAATGTGTTTGCGAATCTCGCGCTCTTTCGCGCGCAACCAGCGGCGGTTGCTCACCACCGTGTTGATTTCCCCGTTGTGCGCCACGTAACGGAAAGGTTGCGCGAGTTGCCAGGAAGGCTGCGTATTCGTCGAATATCTCTGATGGAAAATGGCGAATTTCGCCGCAAACTCCGTGCTGCGCAGGTCCTCGTAGAACTGGGGAAACTGCCAGGGCGTCAGCAACCCCTTGTACACCACCGTGCGCGAAGAGAGCGAGCACAGGTAGCACCGCTCCGGCAGGTACGCCTCCGCGCGCTTCCTCAGCAACGCCAGGCTGCGCTCGAATTTCGCGGCCGCATTGGCCACTTCGGTTTTCGTCGGGATCGGCTCAATGAAGAATTGCCAGATCTCCGGCATGCTTTCAAACGCGCGCTGGCCCAGTGCATGCGCATTGACGGGCACGCGCCGCCATCCCGCCAGGCGCACCTTCCCGCGCCCGATCGCATCTTCCATTGCCGCGCGCGCATCGGCCACGCGTGTTGCAGGCACGAACAACATCCCGACGCCAAACAACTCACCGAGATGGATATCGTTCTCCGCCGCGCGCGCCCGAAAAAATGCCGCGGGCAGACTGGTCAGAAGGCCCGCGCCATCACCGCTTGCCCCATCGGCATCAACTCCGCCGCGGTGCGACAAGCGTTCCAGCGCCTGCAATGCCTGTTGGAGCACTTCGTGGGTGGGTGGACCGCTCAAACGCGCAATGAAACCCGTCCCACAAGCGTCATGGTCGGGGTGACCCCAGTTCGGCTGGCGCCGTCTGGGCAACTGCGCGCGGCGGCTATACATAATAGTCTAATAGTCGCCGCGCTTCGGAATGTACAATGCAGAATTTTTCTGAGATGTATCGGAATTCCGCCGCCCGCTGGCCTGCTTAATTCCTTAAAACTTAGTGACTTCGCTGAACTGAAATTCCCGGATTTTCATGGGCGGAACGACCATTTCAGTGGATTCTTCCCCACTGGCTCGGTGCGACGGGCCAAGCAGCTCCGCATTCGCAAGCATCTCTAAAATCGATTGATTGAATCGAAAATTCCGCACCCCTCGGCCAATTTGGCCTCTCTCCACCAGAAACAATCCATCCCGCGTCATGCCCGTCATGACCTTCTCATAGGGGTCCACCTCGCGGATGTACCACAGCCGCGTGACGAGCAACCCTCTTTCCGTCGAGCGCACCATCTCCTCCACCGAAGAGTTTCCTCCCGCAATCACCAGGTTCAGGGGCGCTTCCCCATATTCGTTTGGCAGCGGGAAACCGTGGCCCGTGGGCTTCACATGCGCCGCCTTTGCCGAGCGCCGCGAATACACCAGATTGCGGAGCACTCCTTTGTCTACCAAAACCACGCGTTGCCGCGGCACGCCTTCCCCGTCAAATTGTGGACCCAACTGTTCCGCGTGATAGACGTCGTCCGTGATGGTGATGTTCTTGCCGAAGAGCGTTTTGCCCAGGCGCTCGGAAAAGCAGGAACGCTTGTCTTGCACGGCCGTCGCCGCAAAATCGTAAAAGAGGAAACCTACAAGATCGAGGACCGCGGCGGGCTCCAGGATCACCGTGTATTTTCCGGGAGCAAGTTCCACGGGATTCTGAGCGCGCTCCGCCCTTTCGCTGGCTTTGTTGGCCAGCGCCATCGGATCAATCGCGCGCACATCCGCGGCATTCGCTTTCGCCCAGCTCGTCGCCGCGCCCTGCTGCATGGTCACGGAAAACTCCGCTTGCGTCTGGCGGTAAGACGCGAAAAGTCCACGTGAATTGCACAAAACAGTCTGGCTCTGTCCGCTTTGGAAAATTCCCGCCGCCACCTGTCCCCGCCGATCCGCCAAATCGCATGCCCGTTTCACGGCGCGCGCTCGCTCTTCAGCGGTCAAGGCGGCCGTCGCAGGAATAAAGCGCCGTTGCGCGCGATATTTCTGCTTGCCCGGCAGCGGAAGCAACTGCGGATCTTTCGGCTGGCTCGCGGCCATGGCCAGGGAATTCTCGAGTGCGGCGCGCAACGAGTCTTCGTCCACACGATTTGTCGTCACCCGCGCCGTTCGCCCATCCACCACCGTGCGAATGGACACGCTCAAGCCGTGCTCCGCCACATTCTGATGAATCACATTGTTAGCGAAGCGCGTGAGCGCGTCGACCACCTCTTCCACATGTATTTCCGCTTCCTTCACGCCGCGCAGCTTTGCCAGGCGTAACACGTTGTCAGCAATGGCGCGCAATTCGCGCTCACTGCGAAGTGTTTCGCCACCCGCCTGCGCCCGTTTTGTCTCTGCTCCCCTCATCGTTTGCTTTACGCTCACTCCTCGGAAAACGCCGTGCCAATCTTCACATTACGAAAACGCGCTGGTGAAGCCCCATGCCCCGTGCCCATCGTCTGCATCGGTTGGCCCTTCCCGCAATTCGGCGTGCCCCATAGCTGCCAGTGATCGGCATTGCAGATGGCATCGCACGAATTCCAGAATTCCGTGGTGATTCCGCTGTAACTGGGATTCTTCAGCATGCGCGTTTTCTTTCCGCCTTGAATTTCCCAGGCGATTTCCGTGGAGAACTGGAATTGGTAGCGCCGGTCATCAATGGACCAGGAGCGGTTCGTCTCCATCAGGATGCCCTCCTCGGTATCCGCAACGAGATTCTCCAGTGTCCACGGCCCGGGAAGAATGCTGACATTCGTCATGCGGATCATGGGCAGGCGGTTCCAGCCCTCGGTGCGCACGGTGCCGCCGGAGCGCTGCAAGCCGATCAAATGTGCGGTTTCCCGGCTCGAAAGATAGCCGCAAAACTCGCCCGCCTTGATGACGTCAATGCACTGCGCTGGCACGCCTTCATCGTCATACGCGAATGTGCCCAACCCAGGCCCATGCGCCATGCGCGCGTCGGCGACCACATTGACAATCGGCGAAGCGTAACGCAAATGATGCAACTGATCGAGTGTCAGGAAACTCGTCCCCGCGAAATTCGCTTCTTCCCCCAGCACGCGATCCAGTTCAATTGGGTGGCCGATGGATTCATGAATCTGCAATCCCAACTGGCTGGCACCGAGAATCAGCGTGCCCGTACGTTCCGGACATTGCGTGGCGGAGTGCAAGGCCACCGCTTCTTCGGCCACCTGCGGCGCGTGCTTCAACAAATCCAGCGACTCAATCAATTCGTAGCCGCCCAGAATGTACTGTCCGCCAAAACTGTTGGGATACGACCGCTTCTGAATGGCGTCGCCCTGGAAACACGTAGCGACGATTCCACAACCCGAAAGCACGCGGCGCTGGTGAATCTTCGATCCTTCGCTGGAAGCGAACCACGTGTCCACTTTGCGGAATTGCATGTCCGTTTCCGTCAGCGTCACGCCCTTCACGCGCCGCATGGCCTCATCCACCGCCAACAGCAGCGCCAATTGCGTCTCCAGAGGAATCTCGAACGGATCCTTTAGGAATGGGCTTTGCCAACTATCCACATACGTGTTTTCGGGCGCCAACTGCACATCTTTCTTTTTTGCCAACGCGGAAGCCTTCGCAATGGCCACCGCCTGCGCGGCGCAGGCAGCAACTCCCTCGCGTGTTAATACATCCGTAGAAGCAAATCCCCACGCACCTCGCGCAATCACGCGTATACCCAGGCCAATCGATTCACTCTGTCCGAGCGTCCCAACCTGCCCATTTTTCGTGGTCACGTCGCGTTGCCGGTGATGCATCACGCGCACGTCGGCATACGCCGCGCCACGCAGCCGCGCCACCTCCAGGGAATGTCCGCAATGCTCCCACATGAGAATGTCCAACGGCTCCTAAAATGAAAGCTCAATCTATTCAACGGGAGATTGCAGAATATCCGTCAAGGCAAGTTTTTGTCCATCCCAATGGTAGACGAAGTCTCTCGTACAGTCGGCGTCGCCGCATTTCGGCGCATCTTTCGCCCAGATCAGATACTTCACGATGAGTTGCCCCTTGTCGATTTGGATGGTCCAAGGACCGCGAAGATCATTAAGCAGATCCGTACCTTTGAACTTCGGTACGTCCTGTGCTTCTTGCAGCGGGAGTTCGACGATTTTCCCGGAGGCCTCTTGCTTGAATACGGCGAAGAGATCTGGCCCGGCTTGTCCCACTTGGCAAGAAAAGGCAGTCACTGCCGCCTCTTCATAGCCATCGCCGTCCAGGTCACCGAAAACCGTCTTTTCAATCTCGACAGGTTCGTGCCTCAGTGAATCTTCGCACGCTTCCTTCATCGCTTGCTCGCCCCCCAATTGTTTTGTCAGGACGCCCGTCATAAGTTCCTCGAAATCCGCGTCCCGGATCGCCTCCTTCTCGCGTTTCTCCTGCGCTTTGACCTCCTCGCTATGTTTCGCGGCGGGTGTTGGCGTGGGTGCAATTGGTGCAGCCGATTGAACTGTTGCCGCCGAGGAGGCTGGAGACTTCGGGCTATCGGCTACGGGTTCGGCTTTCTTGCACCCCGAGCCTGCGGATGCACAGAGTAGAAGCATGCAGCCGCACGAAAATGCGGCAAAGGAGGGCCAACTGCGGTTAGTGGGTATCATCAGCACGAGAGTAGCTTGAACACCGGCAGGCATTTTGCACACGGGCAAGGGTCATGACCAAACAAGCAACGCGCCAAAGAGAAGAGGCGCAGGATTTCCGCGCCCCTTCGAGTTCACAGACTTTGCGCGCAACCTGGCCGGATCAGGTGCCTTCCTGCCACGAAGCGAGATACTGTTCCTGCTCGGGCGTCAGCTTGTCCAGTTGATGTCCCAGCGAATCCAGCTTCAGCTTGGCGATTTCGCGGTCCAGGTGCTCCGGCACGACGTACACCTGCGGCTTCATTTCCTTGTGATGCTTCACCAGGTATTCCGCGGAGAGCGCCTGGTTCGCAAAGCTCATGTCCATCACCGAAGCCGGATGCCCTTCCGCAGCGGACAGGTTCACAAGCCGTCCTTCCGCGATCAGGTAAATCTTGCGCCCATCCTTCATCAGGAATTCATCCACCATCGGACGCACTTCCTTCTTGCCCTTGGACAACGCCTCCAGCGCAGGTATCTCGATCTCCACGTTGAAGTGGCCGGAATTGCAAACGATCGCGCCGCTCTTCATCACTTCAAAGTGCTCGCGACGGATTACGTTCTTATTCCCAGTGACAGTAATGAAGATGTCTCCCTGCTTGGCCGCCTCTGCCATCGGCATCACGCGGAATCCGTCCATCACCGCTTCGATGCCCTTCACGGGATCGATTTCCGTAATGATGACGTCGGAACCGAGCCCCTTGGCGCGCATGGCAGCGCCGCGTCCGCACCAGCCATAACCCGCAATCACAACTTTCAAACCCGCGAGCAAAACATTCGTCGCGCGAATCACGCCATCGAGCGTGGATTGTCCGGTACCATAGCGATTGTCAAAGAAATGCTTGGTCATCGCGTCGTTCACGGCGATAATCGGATACTTCAGCGTGCCGTCCTTGGCCATGGCGCGCAAACGGATTACGCCGGTAGTCGTCTCTTCGGTGCCGCCAATCACGTTCGGCACCAGGTCCGGCCGCTTCGTGAGCAGCATGGTGACCAGGTCGCAGCCATCGTCCATGGTGAATTGCGGCTTGTGCTCCAGCGCCGCCTTCAGATGTTCGTAGTAAGTGTTGTTATCCTCGCCCTTGATGGCATACGTAGGAATATGGAAATCGCGATTCAACGAAGCCGCCACTTCATCCTGCGTCGATAGCGGGTTCGACGCGCAAAGCACGATGTCCGCGCCGGCATCCCGCAACGCAATCATCAAGTTTGCGGTTTCGCTGGTGACGTGTAGACAAGCGGAAACTCGCAGCCCCTTCAGCGGTTGTTCTTTCGCGAATCGCTTGCGGATGGACTCCAGCACCGGCATCTGCTGCGCCGCCCATTCGATCTTGCGCTTGCCCGCGTCGGCAAGCCCGATATCCTTCACATCGCCTTTTTTCAGTTCAGCCGTTGCCATTCGTACACTCCTCAATCGATAGTTTTCGCGTTCCAGGGGCTCTTCTGTATTCGGACTTCATCTCAACTAGTGGGACATACCTTTGATAAGTGCGAAACTTTGCCAGCGACTTGCACGTGACGGTGGTGCGGGCCACTTCGATTAACGCCGTGCCGCGACTTCGGCAACTACTCCCAGGCCTGCAGCCTTTCGCAGCGCGTCGACACGATCGGTGCGCTCCCAGGTGAAGCCAGGGCCGGTGCGGCCAAAATGCCCATAAGCCGCGGTCTGCTTATAAATGGGCCTGCGAAGGTCCAGCGTCTCGATGATGGCTTTAGGTGTGAGCGAGAAATTCTCGCGAACGATCGCGGTGATTTTTTCTTCCGGAATCGTGCCGGTGCCAAAGGTATCCACCATGACCGAAACCGGCTCGGCGACGCCGATGGCGTAAGCCAATTGCACTTCGGCGCGGCTGGCCAGACCCGCGGCCACGATATTCTTGGCGATGTAGCGCGCCATGTAGCAGGCCGAGCGATCCACTTTCGAGGGGTCCTTCCCGGAGAATGCTCCGCCACCGTGCCGGCTGTATCCGCCATACGTATCCACGATAATCTTGCGCCCGGTCAGACCCGCATCGCCCATCGGCCCGCCAATCACAAATCGTCCCGTGGGGTTGATGTGGTATTTGGTTTTCGCGTCGAGCATGTGCGCGGGGATGATAGGTCTGATGACATATTCCATGACGGCATGGCGCAGGTCCTCGTTGGGAACCGTATCGCTGTGCTGCGTGGAAACCACCACGCAATCCACGCGAAAGGGCTTGCCGTCGCGATACTCCACGGTCACTTGGGATTTCCCATCAGGACGGAGGAAGTCAACTTTCTTGCTCTTGCGGATTTCAGCGAGGCGTTGCGTCAAGCGGTGGGCCAACTGGATGGGCATGGGCATCAGCTCTTCAGTTTCATCGCAGGCGAAGCCGAACATCAGCCCCTGGTCGCCGGCGCCCCCGGTATCCACGCCCATGGCGATGTCCGGAGACTGACGCTTGATCGTGCACATGACCGCGCAAGTATTGGCGTCAAAACCGAACAGCGCGTTATCGTACCCCACCTGCTCGACGGTCTTGCGAATAAGATCGTCGTAATCCACATGCGCGGTGGTGGTAATTTCTCCGGCAACCACTACCAATCCCGTCGTCACCAGCGTTTCACACGCCACGCGGCCCTTGGGGTCCTGGCGCATCACTTCGTCGAGCACCGCGTCCGAAATTTGATCGGCAATTTTGTCGGGGTGACCTTCCGTCACCGATTCGGAGGTAAACAGAAAATTCCTCTTGGATTCGTTCAAAACATCTCTCCTCGTGTTTTCGTCTTCATGCCAAGGAGGGGCGGGACACCCCTACTTCCCGCGTTTCTTGCGGAGACGCGGACGTGCTAAAAAGACTACCATCCCCCCGCGCCGGAATCAACGCACTGATTCTCGGCAGCTTAGCAACGCAGCGAACGGTGAATTCTCGCAGTGAATGGTGGCAGTCCCGGCGCTTCAGCCCTTCACGCACACTACCTGCCTCAGCGTGTGCACCACTTCCACCAGGTCCGTCTGCGCCGCCATTACCGCATCAATTGATTTGTACGCGGCGGGTGTCTCGTCAATTACGTCGGCGTCCTTGCGGCACTCCACGCCCTCGGTCATGCGCAGGTGATCTTCCAGGGTGAAGCGCCGTTTGGCCTCTCCCCGAGACATTGCGCGCCCCGCTCCGTGGCTGCAACTCATGAAACTCTCCGGATTGCCCTTCCCCCGCACAATGTAAGACTTCGTCCCCATGCTCCCCGGAATGATCCCCATGTCACCCACCTGCGCGCGCACCGCTCCCTTGCGCGTCACCAACACGTTTTGCCCGTAGTGCCGCTCCCGAGCCACATAGTTGTGGTGGCAATTGATCGCTTGCACATGCGCTTTGAAAGGCCGCACCTCACCGGATTCGCGCACGGCGTCAATGATTTGCTGCATCATCAGGTCGCGGTTGGTGCGCGCAAAGTCCTGCGCCCATTCCACGGCTTCCACGTAATCCCCAAAATGTTCGGTGTGCTCCGGGAAATATGCCAAATCCTTGTCCGGCAAGTTCAGATAGAATTTCTGCATATCTTTCTTCGCCAGCTCAATGAAGTAGCTGCCCATGCGGTTGCCCACGCCGCGCGAACCGCTGTGCAGCATGAACCACACGATTTCCGCTTCGTCCAGGCACACCTCGATGAAGTGATTGCCTGTGCCGAGCGTTCCCAAATGATTGGAGTGGTTGCCGCGATCCAGTTTCGGATGCTTCGCGAGGATTTCTTCGTAGCGATCCTTCAAGCTGGCGCACCACGCCCCCAGGTTGCGCTCAGGAATGGCTTGCCACGCGCCCACGTCGCCCTTGCCGCCATGATGCGTGCGCCCGTGCGGCACAGCTTCCTCGATTGCGGTGCGGATAGCGTGAAGATTGTCCGGCAGATCCCGCGCGTTCAAATCCGTCTGCACCGCCATCATGCCGCAACCAATGTCCACGCCCACTGCCGCCGGAATGATCGCGCCCTTGGTGGGAATCACGCTGCCCACCGTCGCGCCAATCCCCCAGTGCACATCCGGCATTGCCGCCACCCACTTAAACACAAACGGCAGTTGCGCCACATTCAGGAGCTGCTGCTTGGCCTGCTCCTCCAAAGGCACACCCCGAACCCACGCCTTAACCGGCACGCCTTTCTCGCCCTTCAGCACCAAGTGCTGCGTCTCTTCGCCCATCGCCACTCCGAATCCAGTTTTACGCGTTCGGCTCGTTCCACACAAGTTGTGAGCCTCCGCATCACAGACGGCAGGCTAACCGCGAAAACGCAAAAAGGGCCTACTCTCGACAAAACTCGTAAAGAGTAGGCCCCTGATTGTATGCGTGTGGCCGCAGGATTCCGCCACGCAACGATTAACTAAGGAAGTGTTCGGTAAATAAAATTCTGCGGGCCGTCCACAATCTTGAAATCCGCCGGCACCGTGAAAAGCGAAGGATCAGGCTCGGCTCGCATGATATTCGTCAGCTTGAACGTCTGCTCGCCGATTCGCGGATCGCTCCGTTTGCTGTAAACGACCGTCTTCAGGTCACGCGAAGTCCAAACCTCTGTAACAATCGTAATCGGGTTTTCATTTCCGATTTCCCCCGCCGGAATAACGCGCGTCGTGCGCACTCCCGTCACAATGACCCCTTCCATAGTCTGCGTGCCAAGGTCTTCTGTGTTCGCCTGAGAGTGCTCTTCCGGCACGATGCCTCGGTCAATCGCAATGGCAGGCGGCGGTGGCAGCGGATTGCCATTTGCGTCTCCGTTCCCCATTTGCATGAAAAACACTTTCTGTGGACCCGGCCCAGCGGACCCTTCCGCACCGGCCATCGCGCCGCTCCTTACCGAACCAGATGCAACCTGTCCTCCGCCGGGAGGCATGGAAATCTTTTGTGCCGTCTTATCAGTCAAGTTCAATGTGTAGGAGGTCTGCGTTACCGGATCAATGATGAAAACAAAGTGCGGCGCGTTAGCGGCTGACAAGTTGCCAATCGATGGCAACGCTGCGTCATGGCGTGTGCGGCCCTGCGAATCGCGTGCGGTAGTTCCCGTGCTGCTCTGCACAATTCGATTGCCGTCGGCCAGCGTTTGTACTGATTCATTGGTAATGGTTGCCGAGTAGGGCGCACCCTGCACCGGCGTGCCCATCGACGCGCCGACCGTTGTCGTCACCATGCCGGTGCCGGCCTTTTGGTACAGCACATTTGTCCTGACCGTCTCCTGTGCAAATGCGCAAGAAGAAGCTGCGAGAATAAACACCAATGCGTATTTCATGGTTGCTTGGTTTTCCTTTCAAATGAAATGAGTCGCGGGTGAAGCCGAATTTGCTGCGCCGAACCATCCGCGGCAATGCTTAGGTCCGCGGTGAAATTCACGCCCTCGGGAAGCGCTCCCGGCGGAAACATGGACTCCGCCGGAATGGCAATCTGTATTGCAGGCTCAACCGGCAGCCATTGCCCAGTTTGAATCGGAGTCGGCGTGGGCGCGTGCCGCCGATGAATCGCCTTCACTGGCGCTGGTGTCGTCTCAATCACAAGAACCGGTGGGGCCACCTTCACGGAAGGAGTCAGAACGGGCGGCGCCACGGGGGTGTGCATAAGGAGAGCCACAATCACAGTGGCAGCGATGGCAGCGGCCGACACACCAGCCACCACCGGCACCCAGCGAGACAATCTGCGCGGCACTTTGTTCGCCACGATGGCGTCGCAATAGACATCGAAACCCTTGCTTACTTGTTGATAGGCAGAAAGCTGCCTGCGGCATTCCGCACATCCCGCGAAATGGCGTTCGACCTCTGCCATCTCATCTGTCGCAAGCTCGTGGTCCATCCAGGCAACAAGTTTCCCCGAAAAATCACACATTGCATTGCTCCGTTAACTTCCGAATCGCTCGTTCCACCGTATCTCCGACAGTGGAAGTGGAAATCCCCAAAGCCTCGCTGATTTCGCGATACCGCAATCCTGCCGCCCGCAATAGCAGGCATTCTCGCTCGGAATCCGTTAGCATCCCAATTGCTTTAGCCAGTCGGCGGAACTTTTCTTTCTCCAGAAACACTCGCTCTGGCGTCGCATCATCCCGCCTCGCATCCAGTTCAGGATCGAGCGGCTCGCCGAACCGCCGGTAGTAGCTGCCCTGGCGGTTTCTGGCTTGATTATGTGCAACGCGAAACACCCAGCCGCGAATATTGTCCTGCGCTCCGCTACCGCTCAAATGCCGGTGCAAGCTCAAAAAAACATCTTGCACCACGTCCTGGGCTTCGTCGCTGCTCAACCCGAGGCATATTAAATACCGAAGCAATGGTTCGCGAAGTTCGCGATACAGGGCGGTGACCTCACTGGCGCGAGTGGCAAACCGCGAGAGCGTTAGTCCAATCGGTACGGAATCGCCGCTCATAAGGTCCCCGGCATCGCCCCTCTATTCATATAACAACTCAGACTCCCGCTTTTCCGGCCGGGATGCAAAGGTACTCAAGAAGTTGTAGAAAATGTGAACTTTCTGTCGGGTGCCCCACCCTCGGATTTGGAGGTTGGGTCTTGGGTCTATCTTGGGTCTGATCCTAAAACTTAGAACTTACCCCCCTCTACGCAGCGTCCAAATCATCGTCAGCTTCGATCGTCAACTTGCCTTTGGTCCGCTTTGCCATAAGGTACGACCGGATAAACGGGTCAATGTCGCCATCGAGCACGCGATCCACGTCGCCAACGCTAAATTTCGTCCGATGGTCCTTGATCATGCGGTAAGGCTGCATCACGTACGAGCGGATCTGGCTGCCGAACGAAATATCCAGCTTGGATTCGTCGAGCCGGTCGGTTTCGTCGCGGCGCTTCTGCACCTCCAAATCGTAAAGTTTGGAGCGCAACATCTTCATGGCCATTTCGCGGTTCTTGTGCTGGCTGCGGCCCATCTGGCAGGCGACAATGACGCCCGTGGGAATGTGCGTCAGGCGAACCGCAGTCTCCACCTTGTTGACATTCTGCCCGCCCTTGCCGCCGGAACGAAACGTATCGAGCTTGATGTCTTCCGGCTTGATGTTCACTTCAATCCGGTCGTCAATTTCGGGAATGACGAACACCGATGCAAACGAAGTGTGCCGCCGCGCTGCCTGATCGAACGGAGAAATACGCACCAACCGGTGCACTCCGGTTTCTCCCGCGAGCAGGCCGTACGCATTTTCGCCCGTGAACTGAATCGTGGCGCTCTTGATGCCCGCTTCCTCGCCCGGCGTTTCATCCAACAGGTTCGCAGTGAAGCCCCTGCGTTCCGCCCAGCGCAGATACATGCGCAGCAGAATCGAGGCCCAGTCCTGCGATTCCGTGCCGCCGGCGCCGGGCTTGATGGTCATGATGGCGTTCAGGTGATCGTTTTCGCCGGAGAGCAGCGTTTGCGTTTCGAGTTCGCCGATGTAGGAATCCGCGGCAGTCAGCTCGCGGCTCAACTCCTTCAACAACTCCTCGCGCTGTTCGGCGTTGCTTTCCGCTTGCACCAGCTCGATGTAAGTCTCGATGTCGCCGTCAATCTTGGCGAGTTTTTCGTCGGCATTGATTTGATCGTCGGCAAGCTTGCGCTGGCGCAGGACGTTTTGCGCTTCTTCCTGATTGTTCCAGAAATCGGGAGCGGCGATGCGCTGTTCCAGGGCTTTCAGGCGCGCGCGGTGCTGCTCCGCGTCAAAGATAACTCCGCACAAGAGAGATGCGTTGCTTCAATCCTTCATATTGATGCTGCAGATCTTCCAGTATCATGCCGTTTTCGCGTAGCCCTCAGCCAGCGGGGCTCACTTCGCCTTTCGCAATGTCAGAAGCACCAGAATAACGGAAACGACGACGCACATCCAGGCGAACCAGTCGCCCCATCGGGTATAGAGTGTCTTGTCCGTGCGGAAATCGTAAGGAAGATCGGCGGAATCGCGGGTGTCGCGTTTCATGACACGCGTCACGTTGCCATAGGGATCCACCGAAGCGGATATGCCGCTGTTCGTGTCACGCACCAGCCAGCGGCGATTCTCCACCGCGCGCACGCGCGCCATGCGCAGGTGCTGCTCCGCGGCTTGTGATGTGCCAAACCACCCATCGTTGGAAATATTGATGAACAACTGCGCGCCACGCGCCGCAAACTCGCGCACTTCTCCGGCATAAATCGCCTCGTAGCAGATGAACACGGAGAATGTATTGCCGTTCGGGAATTTGCCGACCGCTCTCTCCTTTCCCTTCCGGAATCCCCCCACTTCCTCCGAAACACGCGTGGCAACGGCATGGATCAGGGGAAACGGCTCATATTCGCCAAACGGGACAAGATGCATTTTGTCGTAGGAGAAGATGCGCTGCCCGAATTCGTTCAACATCGCGGCACTGTTATAAGGGGCGAACGTGTTACGCGGCACTCCCCGCACAATTTGCGTCTCGGGTTTCCACTCGATGATGCCCACCACCACCGGATGATGGAATTCCTGCGCCACATTTGAGATAAACGGCCCGAAGTGGGGATCGCTGAACGAAAATGGCGCGGGTGCTTCCGGCCAGATTAAAAGATCGGGAGCCTGCCCAGAAGGCGATGGCCGCAAGCTGAGCTGCACGAGTTCCTGCATGTCGGCCTTGTGATCCGCATACCAATCCCCGGTATATTCTGTCTCTTCCGGGAAATTCGGTTGGACAACGCGCGCCACGTGATGCGCTTCGGCGCGGGGCACAAACCGCGGGCCAATCCACGCCACCAGAAGCAGCACGACTGCCGCGGTCGCAACGACGCCCCAGCGGCGCCTGGTTTCTGCAGGCGTTCTAGCAAAATCGCTCCACACCAGAAGCGCGTTGAACGCCGCCACCAAAAACGACACGCCGTAAATCCCGGTGATCGTCGTCAACTGCACCAGCGCGGGATTTCCGGCTGCGGGATAACCGAGCAGCGCCCAGGGAAAACTGATCTCTGGCAGATAGGCACGGGCAACCTCGGTGCAAATCCAGAAGAAAGGAGCGCCAACAAGCGCCAGGGTCACGCTGCGTCTTGACACTCGTTGCACTGCTAGCGCAAACAGGCCGACGATGATGCCCCACACCGACGCGATGATCACCAGCACGCCCCAACCTGCGGCCACCGGCACGCCGCCGTGCACCGAAAGTACATCCGCAATCCACGGCACGCATGTGAGAGTGAAAACGAGCCCGTGCAGGTATCCGCAGGCGAAGGCGACCCAGCCGCGCGCGCCCAGGATGCAGGCCAGCAAAATCGCCAGGCACACCCAGGAGTACAAACTCGGCTCAGTGCCACGATAGGAAAAAGAAAGGATGGCGCCGCTCAGAATCGCCAGCACCAGCCGCGCGGCAGCCGGAGTTTCTGGCGAGCGATGCGGTCGCAGGTAGTTATGCCAAGCCTGGGAAGACATCAGCGGTTTACGTAAAATGCCTTGAAGCCTTCACTCTCCAGGCCCTTTTTCGCGGTGTCGGCGGTCTTTTTATCTTTGAAAGGGCCGACCTGCACGCGGTAGAACTTATCTTTTTGCGGTGTCTGCACGTAGGCCGCAAAATGTTTTTTCTGCAAACTGCTGGCGATTGAGAGCGCGTCGTCCTGTCGCGTGAGCGCCGCCACCTGCAAAATCAGCGCGCCATTCGGAATCAACGGCCCGTTGGTTCCCGGCTTGTTCGTCTTCTGGGCCGTCTGGGCGGGCGCCGTCGGCTCGACTCTAGCTTTTGCATTTACGGTTTTTGATGCCGGGGAAGCCGCGGGCGCATTGGGCACCGGTTCCAGGTGTGGCTCTCTCTTCGCAGGCTTGTTGCTGCCATAAAATTCCCAATCCGAATTATTGTTGGAGGTTGCGGGATCGCTATCGCGGGGAGTTGGCGAAGCCTCTGCGGCATGCTTCGGCGCGGGTTCCGGTTTCGGCGCAACGTCCGGCTCAGGCTCGCGCGAATCTGTGCTTGCGGCGCGCACCTGCCCGTCATATTGGTTACGTCCCATAACGTAGCCGAGCGTGAAAAATACACCCGAAAACAGCAGCATCAGTAGAAACAGCCCGATGACGTGCTTGCTTTCAAGCACACGCTCGCCCGCACCGCGCTTTCCCCCAGACGCCATCGTTATTTCGACGATCCCCCCTGTGCCCACTTACTAATAATATCGATCGGCAGAGGGAAAACAATCGTTGTGTTCTTTTCGACACCTATCTCGGTAAGGGTCTGCAGGTAGCGCAACTGGATCGCGGTGGGCTCCGTCTCCAAAACCTTGGCGGCATCCGCGAGTTTTTGCGAAGCTTCAAATTCACCTGCGGCGTGAATGATCTTGGCGCGGCGCTCGCGTTCGGCTTCGGCTTGTTTGGCGATGGCGCGCTGCATCTGTTCCGGGATGTCCACCTGTTTGACTTCGACTTTGGCCACTTTGATGCCCCAGGGCTCGGTGTCCTGGTCCAGGATGATCTGCAGTTTGGCGTTTACTTTGTCGCGCTGCGAGAGGATTTCGTCCAGCTCAAATTGCCCAACAATGCTGCGCAGGGTGGTCTGCGCCAATTGCGAGGTTGCGTACTGATAATTCTGGACCTGAGAGATGGCGAGGTTCGCGTCGACGACGCGGAAATAGCAGACGGCATTCACCTTTACCGATACGTTGTCGCGCGTAATGATGTCTTGCGGCGGCACATCTAGTGTTTCCAGGCGCAAGCTGATGCGATACAAGGTTTCAATGGGCCAGAAGACCAGGTTTATACCCGCACTCTTCGCATGGGGCAGGAGCCGCCCCAAACGCAGCACCACGCCGCGTTCCCACTCCTTAATGATGTATAGCGAATTCCAAAGCCAAATCAGAAATACAAATAAGACGATCGCCCCACCCAGTCCAAAGAACTGAAACATATCCAGCCTCCTCAACTTGAACGAACTTTATCTGCTTGCGGTGGCCGGCGTTTCCACCGGTTCCACAATCAATTTCAATCCCTCGACGCGCAACACGCGCACCGTTTTGCCCTGGGCGATCGCCACGGGTGATCCCGCGCTCCACAATTCGCCATGAATCCGCACCATGCCCTCACCGCCCGCGCTCAGCGCAGAGGTGACAATGCCTTCTTCACCGACCAACTCCTCCTTGCCGGTCGAGACTTTCCAGTGTCGCGAACGCAACACCAGCCGCATCAAAAATACGACAATAATCGCGAACGGGATCGTTACCGCTAGAGCGACGCCAACGCTTACGCCTCCGGGCGTCAAGGGCGAACGGATCAGAAACATCGCTCCGAGTAGCATGGACACAATTCCTCCTACCAGCAAGACTCCGTGGCTCGCCAGCTTCGCTTCAAGGACAAACATCGCCAACGCCAGCAAGATCAATAGAACTCCGGCGAAATTTACGGGCAGCAACTGCATCGCGTAAAGCGCGAGAATGGCGCAAATTCCCCCGATAACGCCGGGCGCGACCATGCCGGGATGCGTGAATTCCGTGTACAGCCCCAGGGCGCCAACCATCAGCAGCACAAAGAAAATGTCTGGCTGCACGATGCGCGAAAGAAATTTCTGGCGGCCCGAAAGCTCGAAATCCCGGATGGCGTAGCCGTCCAGCGATAGCTTCTGTGTCCGGCCGTCAAAGCGCGTAATCTCCCGGCCGTTCAGTTGCTTCAGGAGGTCTTCGCGGTTGTTGGCAATCAGGTCAATCATATGCCCGTCGAGTGCTTCTTTTTCGGTGAACGCGCGCGCATCGGTCACCGCGGTTTCCGCAAGTTTGGGATTGCGCCCGCGCTTTTCGGTGAAGCTGCGCAGGAATGCCGTGGCGTCATTGTTGATCTTCTTGCGCAAGACTTCGTCAATGGGAACGGAAAAACCACCAGGCATCAGGATGGGAGTGGAGGCGCCCGTGCGTGTGCCGGGAGCCATGGCGGCCACGTCCGCAGAGAGCAGGATGAAAAATCCCGCTGAAGCGCCACGCGCGCCCGAGGGTGCCACATACACGGCCACGGGTACAGGTGATTCCAGGATATTGTGAATGATCTCCGTCATGGAATCGCTGAGTCCGCCAGGCGTGTCCATGATGATCAGCACGAGCGAAGCATGGCGCCGGGCCGCGTCGGCAATGCCCTCGTCAATGTAGGTGGCGAGGATCGGCTCAACCATGTCATTGAGTTTGAGCTCCAGCACCAGCGGCGCGGCGTGTTCATCCGCGGCCGAAGTT
This sequence comes from Candidatus Acidiferrales bacterium, assembly GCA_963702915.1. Lineage (GTDB taxonomy): Bacteria > Acidobacteriota > Terriglobia > Acidiferrales > UBA7541 > Acidiferrum. The sequence goes on along the minus strand of OY969770.1, from coordinate 199,769 downwards.
GCAGGCACTGCCAGAAACAACGCCACAAGAATTGCAGCAACTGCCGCGCCGACGAATCCCGCCGCGCTTCTCCTGCTGTTGCTTCCAGAAATAAAATTCACGAATCCTTCAAAGATCATAACGCCACGAGCGATCATTTTGTGCCTCCCGTGGGCTTGCTCGCTTGCAAGTGTTCCAGTAATTCTTTTGCGCCCGGATAATTCGGCGCGAGCTTCACGGCTTTCTCGACTTCCGCGCGCGCCAGCTCCGGCTTTTTCTGCTCCAGATAAATTCGCGCCAAGGTCGTCCGCACGGCCGCCGAATCCCGTGCTGCCAGGGACGCCTGCAGTTCCTGAACTGCCTCATCCAGTTTACCCCTTCGGCGGTACATTTCGGCGAGTTCCGTGTGCGCGGCGGGATTATTGGGCTCGGCAGCCAGCGCGGCGCGAAATTCCTTCTCCGCCGCATCCAGGCTTCCCGCGGCAAGATTCTGGCGGCCGGCGCGCAGGTGGGCCGCCGCTGAATCGCCGGATGGCGCAACATCGCCGTTAGCGGGATTCGCCGCGATCGGCCCACGCAATTCCAGGCGCAACGAAGTAGTATCCAACTCCGGCCTGACTCGTTCGTATTTGAATGTCGCGTCCTTCTTCGTATCGAGTTTTATCACCGGCAGCGTATCTGTTCCCAGCGCCTCCGCAGCGGCTTCGCGTTCACCCGCCGCTTCGGACTTCTTCCCGGCCTTTTCCAGCGTGTAGATCAGAAAAGCGAAATCTTCGGGATTGTCGGGTTCGCGGTGCATGGCCTCGCGAAATTGCGTCGCGGCTGTGGCCAGGTCCTTTTGGCGAAGTGCCAGCAGTCCGAGGTTGAAGGGGTAAGCGTCCTCGTCGGGATCAATGTCGGCGGCGCGGCTGAGCGCGGTCTGCGCCGCGGCGATGTCGCCCTGGCGAGCGCGCGCCAGCGCGAGATTATTCAAAATTTCCGGCAGGTCCGCACCGCTCACCAGGTTGCGGCGCAAATCTTCCTGCAGCGATGCGAACACCTCCTCCGCCTTGTCGGGCCGGCCCATGCGCAGATGGCACACGCCAACGGAGAATTTCGCTTCCACGCTTCGCTCGTGCGCTGCGGGAACTTTCGCGAACCACGGCAACGCCGAATTGCAGTCATTGCGGGCGAAATAGATTCTCCCCAATGCATACGCGGAATCGGGCCAGTCCGGCTCCAGCCGCGCCGCCTCCTTCAAATCGCGCAACCGCACTTCGTCGTCATTGGCGAGCAGCCCGCGAATGTACTGTTCAAACGCGGCTAGTTGCAGGGGGCGTTGCCGATAAGTGAACTCCGGCAAGCTAAGCGGAAATCTGGAATCGCACGATTTGACCAGCCGCCACGCGAGTCGCGTGTGCAAATCCATGAATGATTCCAATGTCCCGGATTCCTGCACCACCGGCAGGAGCGCGGCCGGGCTCACGCGAAGCACGCGCGCATTCACCGTCAGTGTTTTTCCATCGGACGTGAAATTCCCATACACCACGAAGTCCGCATCCATTTCCTGGGCGAGGTGGAGCATAGTCGCGCGGCTGATTTGGGCGGAGGCGGGCAAACCGTAGAGGTCTAATTCACTGACGCGCCCGCCATGCGAGTAGACTTGCTGGCCCGCGGCCGAGAGCCGTTGGATGGTTAATTCCTCCAAACCTTCGCCCAGCCAATCGAGTCGCGCCCCCGCGCCCGCATTCTCAAATGGGAAAACGAGATAGATGCCTTCCTGCGGAAGCACGTGCGCGGTGCTTTGCGATGCGGAACTTGCCTGTTGGGCAGCGATGCGGCTCGCCGACAGAAAGAACAGGGAGGCGAGGATCAGCCGGAACGCCTTGCGGGATAGTGACCGGCGCGTCTTCATCTGTCTTGTATTCTAGCCCGGAATTCGCGGCAAGGCGCGGCAAAAGAAGCGCGGCCCAAAAGAATCGTCACTTCGCGGACGCTGCCAATCCTGGGAACGGGGGATCAGGGTTGAACGTTTTCGGGCGGCTTGGGCTCAAGCACTTCCTGAATCTCCGGGTTTTTCAGTACCCCTGCAAACGCCGGATCGGATTTCGCGGTGAGGAGATCCTTGTAGCCTTCGTCGCGGGATTTCCGCAGATAAATCAAGCAACGGTCCACGTTGCCCGCTTGCGCGAATGATTTTGCCAGCAGGAAATAGAAGAGCCCGCGGTCGGCGCTCAACGAACGGTCCTGGATGACTGTGCCCGAATGAGCTTTCGACACGTCAAACGCGTCCGGATCATATTCCAGTCCCTTGCGGAACGCCGCGATCGAATCCTCGTACTTCCTTTCGCCAAAATACGCATAGCCAAGGTTCAGATAGAAAGGAGCGTACTCATCCTTTATCCCGATGGCCCGTTTGTAAGCCCGGATCGCCTTGGCATATTTCTTCCGTTCGTACCACACCGTCCCCATGTTATTTATAGGATCTGCATAGTGCGTATTCAGCGCGCCCGATTTCTGATAGCACTTTATCGCCGCCGCCAATTGCATCTGGTTGTGCAGCGATATTCCCAGCTCATTCCAGTAAACCGCGTTCGTAGGCTGTTGCGCTGTCAGCTTCCGGAACAGATCTTCAGCTTCCTTGTATTCTTTACGAACCAAATACAATTTCGCCAAATCTTCCGTGGAAAGGGGGGCGCTCTGCGTCGATTGAGTGGAGGCACTGGAAGCTTGAGGAGGGGCAGCTCCGGGGGGAGTCTGCGCAAGGGTAGGCGAAAGAAACAAGCTGAACAGAAAAGCAACAGCTGGAATCGCCAGGAAGTACTTCGTCATGGCGAATCTCCTTTGTCCCGATCAGGTTTGTCGGGATCTTTCTTCTTCTTACCCCCAAAGATACCAAAAATCTTCTGCAAGGGGCCTTTTTTCTTCTCGGGTGCTTGTGCGTTGGCAGTGGCTGGCGCGCCCCCTGCCGCCGCTCCTTGCGTCGCCGGTTGACCTGGAACCGCATTCGGATCGGCGGCGGCTTGCGGAGGCTTCGGTGCACCGCCTCCAAAAATATGCGAGAGGAAGGAGCCCGTTGCGGTGACCGGTCCATGACCGCCATGTACTTCACAAAATTGCGTGGGCGCGGAGCCGGTCACGTACACCTCTTCGCGCGTTACTGGACAATTGGGAGTGGCCAATTGCAGCGTGTCCGCATCAATGACGTCGGTTTCCACGCCTTCCGGCTTCTCAAAATCCCTCACGTCACGATAAGCGGGCATGGCGGTGGCGCGAATCATGAAGTCTGCCCAGATGGGCGCGGCGGTTGCACCTCCCGTGAAGCCGAAATCGTGATTATCGTCAAAGCCGATCCAGATCACGCAAAGCAGATTGTTGGTGAACCCGGCAAACCAGCCGTCACGCGAAGTGCCCGTCTTTCCTGCCGCGGGCAAATTGAACCCCCTGGCGCGGACTTGGGCTCCAGTTCCTTTGTTCAAGACGTCCTGCAGAATGCTGTCCACCAGGTAGGTTACCCTGGGATCAAGCACCAACTTGTTGGCGGGGGAATACTTCTCCAGCGCCGTTCCGTTCGAGCTCACCACGCTCCTTAGGAAGAGTGGCTCGGCGCGAGTCCCCATCGTGGCGAACGCTGTGTACGCGCCTGCAACTTCCACCGGCGTCAATTCGTAAGCCCCCAGTGCCACCGCCGGTGTCGGCCGGATGTTCGACGGCAGCCCCATCTGCCTGGCAATCTGCACCACGCGGCCGTAGCCCACCAATTCCGCCACCTTGACGGTGGCAACGTTCAGCGAGTTCGTGAGCGCCTGGCGCACCGTCACTTTTCCCATGAACCGCTCACCATAATTGTTAGGCGTGTATTCCTGGCCGTCGAACTCGAACACAGTGGGCTCGTCATCCACGGTGGTGGCGGGCGTAACGACCGGTTGCGCGCCATCAATCGCATTATTGAATGCCGCAGCATAAACAAATGGCTTGAAGACCGATCCGGGCTGGCGGTGAGCGAGCGCGTGATTCAACTGGCTCTGTCCATAATCTCGCCCGCCGATCAACGCCTTGATCTCTCCCGTGCGCGGGTCAAGCGCAACAAGCGCCACTTGCGCTTGCGGAATGGGTTCGCTGGGGACGTTCTTGCTCTTCGGCTTTTTGGTCTTCTCGTACTTTTTGGCAATCAGCGCATCCACGTTTTTCATGCCCGCTTCTACCGCCAGGGCGGCGGCGCGCTGCAACTGCGGATCCAGCGTGGTGTAGACCCGATAATTCTGACTGAGCAGGTCCTGCTCGGAGTATTCGTCCAACAGATGGTCCTTCACCATGTCCACGAAATACGGCGCTTCATTCCCCACGATCGCCGTGCGTCCGAGCTTCAATGGCACGCGTTTTGCATCCTGCACGTCCGCTTCATTGATGTACTTGTTCTCCAGCATCTGGCCCAGCACGCGATCCCGCGCTTGCGCCGCCCGTTCGGGGTGCCGGTCCGAAGCGGAATAATAATTGGGCGCGCGAATCAGGCCCGCAAGGAAGGAGTCTTCCGCGAGTGTCAACTGGCGGAGGTCTTTTCCAAAATACGCCTCGCTGGCTTCCGCAAAACCGCGGATTCCAAAGCTGCCGCGGTTGCCCAGGTACACTTCGTTCGCGTACAGCTCGAAAATCTGCTCTTTGGAAAAGCGCTGCTCCAGTTCAAAGGAAAGCATGGCCTCCGCAAGCTTGCGGCGCCACGTGCGATCCGTGGAAAGAAAGAACGTTCGCGCCACCTGCATGGTGATCGTGCTGGCGCCCTGTAGGTGCTGGCTGTGCCGAATGTCCGCCCAGGCAGCGCCAAGGATACGGATAAAATCGAACCCGGGATGCTCAAAGAATCTCTTGTCTTCGGCGGAAAGAATCGCCTGAACCAGAAGCGGCGGCAAGTCCTCGTAACGCACTGGGCGCCTCTTCTCTCGCGCGCTATCGAAGAGATTCGTGATGAGCTCCGGCTCAAGCTCCGCGCTGCCCAGGTCCGCGCCACCGGCAAGCGGCCGTATGGAACGGACCACCTTCCCAGCGAACTGCACTGTGATGCCGTTGCCCTCGCCGAAATAAGACAGCTTCGACGGACGAATCGTCACCGTATTCCCTTCCACGGTGTATTGCCCCAGCGAATTCTCGCTGTCATCCGCGCGGTAGCCCACGCGTTGCATGTACATCACCAGGTCGTCCAGGCTCCAGGGCTGGCCGTCGCTGATGCGTTCCGGAGCGGAAAAAATCTGCGTGGTGTTCTGGAGCACGCGCCCGGACAGGCGCGCATCAATCATGCGGGAATACTTAATGTAGAAATACGTGAAGGCGCTGGCGGTGAGCAGAAAACACAATGCCACCACCGCCAGGAGTCCGAGACCAAATCTGGAGGTCCAAAATCCCTTTTGCAGGCGAAATTGCAATAGCTTACTCCCTCAGGGTGGACACTTTCATTGTGACTCATCCGCGGGCTGGAGGAAAGTCAAGAGAGTTCCCGGTTGTGCGGACGGCGGGCTTACTTCATTATGTCCAAACCTTCGCTCACGGGAGAAAAGGTGATATCGCTTTTATAGACGATGAAATCCACGGGAACGGTGTAAGTGACGCTGATGGAAATGCCGTGGTTCGTAGCGGCAACTTTAATATCGTCGCGCGTCGCCGGGATATCTAAATCCTGGATCACTTTGAACAGCATGTCGCGAACCTGATCGTCCGTGTAGCGATTTACCACCGCGAATTTCGCCTGCTCGTTCATCTTGTCCTGTAGTTGGTACTCGTTGACGTACAGCGGCACCAGCCGGAAGGCCACGAACACGGCGACTACCAGAATAGCCGTATAAATGAGTGCCTTTAGTTTGCCCTCCCCGCGCTGGGAACGCTGGGAGGATCGTAGTCCGAAGCTCACGAAGTAACGCTCCATTGGGCCGCCCCGGTTACAACGGGCGGCTAAGATTTATTCCGCTATTTATTCAAACTACCACCCGGCCCGCGCGGTGTCGAGAATCCCGCCATGCTTGTGTGCTTCAAGCGCAACTTAGGGAGATCAGTACGCGCGCGCAAAAATGGCCCGATGCTTGGCCGGTTTGCCGCAGTAAACGCAGGTGCCGCTGCCGCTTTCCGTGCCGTTTCCCAGGACCGCGTCGGGGTCCAGGGGGATGCACCGCATGGTGGCGCGTGTCTCTTCTTTGATGCTGGCTTCGCAATCCGCGCTGCCACACCAGAAAGCAAAGGCAAAACCGGTCTCCACGGCCTTCTTGAACTCGTCGTAGTTCTTCGCTTCATGTGTGTTGGCGCGGCGGAAAGCCAGTGCCTTGTCAAACAGCGACTGATGAATATCCGCCAGCAGTTTTTCAATAGTGGAGGGCAGATCGGCAAGCGGCGCGCTGAACTTCCCTTCTCTTCCCGGCTTGTCGCGGCGCGCGAGCATCGCCGCTTGTTTGGCCACGTCCTTCGGCCCGACTTCCACGCGCACGGGCACGCCACGCATCTCCCAATCGTTGAACTTCCAGCCCGGGCTGAAGCCTTCGCGCTCATCAAGCGCAACGCGCAGATTCGCCTTTATCAGCTGCGCCTTCAGTTCCTTCGCGGTTTGCAGCACCGCGCCCTTCTCTTCGTCGGTCTTGAAGATAGGAACGATTACAACCTGCGTCGGCGCAAGCTTTGGCGGCATCACCAGTCCCTGATCGTCGCCATGCACCATGATGATGGCTCCGATGAACCGGGTCGAAAGCCCCCAGGAAGTGGTCCAGCAAAATTGCTGTTGGCCCGTCTGGTCGAGATACTTCACATCAAAAGCTTGTGCGAAGTTCTGCCCCAGGAAGTGCGACGTTCCCGCTTGCAGTGCCTTGCCGTCGCCCATCAGCGCTTCGATGGCATAGGTAACTTCGGCGCCGGCAAACTTCTCCGCGTCGGATTTCGCCCCCGGAATCACCGGAATCGCCGCATCGTTCACGGCAAAATCCGTGTACACGTCCAGCATCTGTTTGGTTTCTTCCACCGCTTCTTCTCGCGTGGCGTGTGCCGTGTGGCCTTCCTGCCAGTAAAACTCCAGCGTGCGCAGAAATAGTTTGGTACGGAGTTCCCAGCGCACCACGCTGTTCCATTGGTTCATCAGGACGGGAAGGTCGCGGTATGACTGAATCCATTTGGACCACATGTGCCCGATGATCGTTTCCGAGGTGGGGCGGACGATGAGCGGTTCAGCAAGTTCTTCCCCGCCGCCAATCGTGACTACGGCCAGTTCCGGCGAAAACCCCTCCACGTGGTGCTTTTCCTTTTCAATGAAACTTTTCGGAATAAGAAGCGGGAAGGCCACATTCTGGTGCCCGGTGGCTTTGAAGCGGCGGTCCAGCGCGCTCTGAATGTTCTCCCACAAGGCCCAGCCATAAGGACGCACAATCATGCAGCCGCGCACCGGCGCGTAGTCGGCAAGTTGCGCCTTCAAAACCAGTTGGTTGTACCACTCGGAAAAATCCTGCGCGCGTGTTGGTAACTTATCTTCGGCCATGCGTCTCCCAGTCCGTTTCTGCGTAATCCGCCAAGCATTCGAGCGTAGCGGACACCCTCCGCCACTGTCAACGAAGAGCCCCAGATCCAACCTTCAGTAGTTACACGATTCACAATCAGCAGCTCCGGACCTTGCGAGTTATCTCTTCCCTTCGCGGCGAGTCAGATTGAATTTCAATGTATGTGAGTTTGCGGGAAGCGTCCTGCTATTCCCCGCTTGCCCTGCGCCGGCGGCTTGAAACCCGAACGCGCGAGGGCGCCTTTCCTGAAGAGGCTCGAAGCGGAAGGCGACGATCAAGGCCTTCGCGCACTAACGTCTTGATCACGGCCTGGCGGCTAATATTCAGCCCCGCCGCCTCTTGATCGAGTTCTTTCAACATCTCTGCAGTGAAATCCACATTTACGCGCTGGATGGGGGGCATCATTCTTCCACCCGTGAAAAAACGGCTGATGTCCTTCCCCCGATCCGCCATGCGGGCGATCTGTTCAGCGCTAATCGGTTTCTTTTTATTAAACGCTTTCCTCATAGAGGGCTATTTCTTCCTTCGTCGCTTTCCAGAGTGTCACCAAATGATAGTACTCCCCGTCCGCATCTGTCCGGATTTCATAGACCAGCGAATAGAGTTTCCCTTGTACCCAGCCTGTCGCACATAATTGTTCCGGGATTTCGCACCGGTAACTCAGATAATAGTAATGACGGAAGATCTCTTCTGCTTCCTCAAACCCTACTCCGCGTTCCCGATTCTCCCGAAGCTTCCGGTCTTTCCGGGCGTCAAAGTGAAACCGCATGCCGGTATAACTCTTATACCACATAACTAACCTTAGGAGCGCACAAAAATCCAGCGTGCCAGCCAATCTGCCTGTCAACTATACTTTATATGTATATATCTAATGCAGAATTATTGCTACTCACCCGCAGAGAGCGCTAGATCGAACTGCCGAGGAACCACTCTTCGTCCGTGCCGCGCGTGTGGCTGCGAATCAGCAACTCCGGGTCCTTCACCGTCACCCGGCTGTAGGGCGCAATCGAGTGCGTCAGCCAAACATTGCCGCCGATGATGCTGTGGTGCCCGATGCGTGTGTCTCCGCCAAGAATCGTCGCACCCGGATAAATGGTGACGCCTTCTTCGATATCCGGATGACGTTTGTTTGCCGAACCTCGCACCAACCCGCCATCGGAATCGCGCTGGCTTGTGGGATTAAACGCGCCAAGAGTGACGCCATGATAGAGCGTCACGTGCTTGCCGATAGTTGCTGTTTCACCAATCACCACGCCGGTCCCGTGATCGATGAAAAAAGATTCGTCAATCGCCGCGCCAGGATGAATATCAATTCCGGTGCGGCTGTGCGCGATTTCCGTCATGATGCGCGGCAGGTACGGTACCTTTAATTCATACAGCTCATGCGCCAGCCGCTGCACCGTGATGGCTTCCACTCCCGGATAGCTCAGCAAAATCTCTTCCAGCCCGCTGGCCGCCGGATCATTCTTCAGTGCCGCCTCCAGGTCCGCGGCCTGAAGCTGCGCCAGCCTGGGAAGTTTCTCGCGAATTTTGCCGACAATTCCTTCCGCCGTGTGGGCCAGATTCGTCGGTGTCTTCTTACTTCGGCAACTGCAGTCAAAGCGAATGGCGCTGACGATCTGTTCCGCGACCTGGAAGTCGAGTTCTTCCACGAAATTCACCAGCTGTGGACTCTGGGTCTCTTCGGAGGCGTGGTGAAGCGGGAAAAGCGAATCGAGGTAGCGGCGGCAAAATTTCGCAACATCGTCCTTTGAGGGCAGACGATATTCCCCCGTTGGATCACCCGACAGTTGTGCCTCGAGAGCCGCGCGAAATTCGCGAGCCAAGCATTTCAGTTCATCCATGATTGCCTTCGTTTCTAACCAACCATAGCGTTGGATGCACGCCAAGAACGTGGGGGCGCAGGATGCTGCGCCCCTACTCGGCAAGTTGTGAGCCACTTTACCGGAGGCGTTCCGTCATAGCAGTAAATGCGTACCTCAGCCAATCCCCTCGAAGAGAATGGTGGAGAGGTAGCGTTCGCCGCTATCTGGCAGCACGGTCACAATGGTTTTGCCGGCGAACTCCGGCAGCTTGGCAAGCCGCACGGCCGCCGCAGTTGCGGCCCCGCACGAAATCCCGGAGAGGATGCCCTCTTCGCGCGCCAGGCGGCGCGCCATCTCCACGGACTCATCGTTAGTAACTTGTTCAATGCGGTCAATCATAGACAAGTCCAGGTTCTTGGGCACAAATCCTGCACCGATCCCCTGAATCTTATGCGGTCCCGGCACGACCGGCTGTCCCGCGCGTGTCTGCGTGATCACCGGGCTGACATTTGGCTCCACGGCCACGGAGAGGATCTTCTTCCCCTTGGTGTTCTTGATGTAACGCGAAACGCCGGTGAGAGTTCCCCCGGTGCCCACGCCGCTCACAAACACATCGATGCTCCCGTCCGTGTCGTTCCAGATTTCCGGGCCGGTGGTCTTTTCGTGGATCTCAGGGTTGGCCGGATTGTCAAACTGTTGCGGCAGAAAGTAGTGCTGCTTGTCCGAGTTGTAAATCTCGGTGGCCTTGTTGATTGCGCCTTTCATGCCTTCCGGGCCGGGCGTAAGGATCAGCTTCGCGCCAAACGCGGCCAGCACGCGCCGCCTTTCCAGCGACATCGTCTCCGGCATGGTCAACGTAATGGCATAGCCGCGTGCTGCGGCCACGAAAGCCAGCGCAATGCCCGTATTCCCGCTGGTCGGCTCGACAATTTCAATTCCGGGTTTCAGGACGCCACGCTTTTCCGCGTCCCAAACCATTGCTGCCCCGATACGACACTTCACCGAGTACGCTGGATTTCTCCCCTCGATCTTGGCGAGCACCGTGGCTTTCGCGCCATCAGTCACTCGATTCAGTTTGATCAGAGGGGTTCGGCCAATGCTTAAAGAATTATCCGCGTATACGTTTGACATAGTGCACTCCAGTGAAGTGAATTTGCCGTATCGGGACGGCCCATAGAGTATAGGTCGGCAGCGTGGAAAATGGGGAGGCGCGTAACTATCAAAATCTCTAATCGCTCCGATTCATTTCCCTGATGCTCGCCGCCTATCTTTATATTTGACGCACCACCCCGCATTGCGGTGACGCGTTCACTCCGATAGAATCCGGCCCGGGAGGCTCCCATGCCTCAACTCTCTGAAAAGCCGCGAATTGCCCTCGCCGCCGATCATGCCGGTTACCACGTCAAAGAGACCATTCGGGAGTTTCTGGAAACGGCGGGCTATCCCGTGGATGACCTGGGAACATGGTCGGAAGAATCGGTGGACTACCCGGATTACGGCAAGGCGGTCGGCGACCACGTCGCCTCTCATCACGATGTCTTTGGCATCGCCGTGTGCGGCACGGGCATGGGTATGTCCATCGCGGCAAATAAAGTTCCCGGCATTCGCGCCGCGGTGGCGCACAATGTGGACACCGCTCGCCTGGCGCGCGAGCACAACAACGCCAACGTTCTTGCAATGGGCGGCAGAGTGGTCAGTGGCGCGCAGGCGATCGAAATGGTGCAGACCTTCTTGAACACGACGTTCGCTGGCGGACGCCACGCGCGCCGTGTGGAAAAAATCTCCCAGATCGAAGCCGCCGAGCGGAAATAGGCCGGATTCGTCACCGATCCCGGGAAGGCGAAATGCCGCTCCAACAAGCGCCCGTTCGCGCTTCGTTTGCTCGCCCCTCGCGTGTACAGTACACTGGAATTTCACGCTATTTCTGCTTAAGGGAACCCGCCCATGCTCGTTGTCATGCAGTCTCATGCCACCGAAGAACAGGTTCGCGCTGTCTGCGACCGCATCGAATCCCTTGGGCTAAAAGCTCATCCGATTCCCGGCTCGGGGCGCACGGCCATCGGCATTACCGGCAACAGCGGCGCGATCGATCTCGGCGTGCTCGAATCCATGCCCGGCGTGATCGAGTGCATTCCCGTCACCAAGCCCTACAAATTGGTTTCGCTGGACGTAAAGGAGGAGCCCACCATTGTGCGCATTCCCACGCCATCGGGGGATGTCTTCGTGGGCGGCGCTCATCTAGCGATGGTGGCCGGGCCATGCGCGGTGGAAACGGAAGAACAATGCCTGGCGATCGCGGAGCGCCTGAAGCCCACCGGCGTGCACCTGTTCCGCGGCGGTGCCTACAAACCGCGCACTTCTCCCTATAGTTTTCAAGGCCTCGGCCTTCCCGGTCTGAAGATTCTGGCCAAGGTTCGCGAGAACTTCGGCTTTGGAATCGTCACCGAAGCGATTGATAACGAATCCCTCGACCTCGTCGAGGAGTGGGCCGACGTCATCCAGATCGGCGCGCGCAACATGCAGAATTTTTCTTTGCTAAAACGCGCCGGCCGCGCCAAAAAACCCGTTCTGCTGAAGCGCGGCATGAGCGCTACACTCGACGAATTCCTCATGGCCGCGGAGTATATCCTGAGCGAGGGCAACTATCAGGTGATGCTCTGCGAGCGCGGCGTGCGCACCTTCTCCGATTTTTCGCGCAATACCTTGGACCTGGCCGTCGTGCCCGCAGTAAAGAAGCGCAGCCACCTGCCCATTCTTGTTGACCCGAGCCATGGCACCGGCAAGCGCCACAAAGTCCTGCCGCTCTCGCGTGCCGCGGTTGCCGTGGGCGCGGATGGCTTATTGGTCGAAGTTCACCACCGGCCCGAAAAAGCCCTATCCGACGGGATGCAATCCATCCTGCCCGAGGAATTCGCCGAATTGCTCGCCGAAGTCCGCCAAATCGCCGGGGTAGTCCACCGCCAAGTGAACTGATGTGGCACAGACACTCCTGTCTGTGCTCCTGGGTTGCCCTAGTGTCCTGAGTTGCAAAATAGTTGAATAAATAAACGTGTCATTCCGAGCGAAGCGAGGAATCTGCTTTTTGCGCCGCGTTGAAAACTAAAGCAGATTCCTCGGGGCCCGCGCAGCGCGGGACCCTCGGAATGACAGGCATATTGCGCCAGTATGTGCAGACTACTTCTGACTCAGGACGCTAGCTGATTCCCACCTTATACCGCGGCCACTGCGAACGAATAGCGTCGTGGTCAATCACCGGCTCCCCTTCGCATTCCACCTCGATTACCGTCGAAGGAGTGTCGGGTGCTTGTTCCGGCAGCCCCGTCAGCCGCAAAGAAAACTCGTCCTGCGCAATCATTACATTCTGCCCTGTTTTCAAAAGACGCGCGGATTTCGCCTTTGTCTTTAGTCCACCAATCGCCACGACGGTGGGGGGCTGGAAAAACGGCAGCCACTGCGCGGCGGGAGTGTCCCCTGGCCAGTAATGCTGATGGATATACAACGTGTTGCCACGCCGCGAATAGTTGGCATTGGAGTTCCAACTGTACGAGCCGCGCTCCGTGCCGTAGATGGACTTGCCATTCGTCTCCAGCCACTTGCCAACATTATCCAGGATCGCCACCGATTCTTCCGGCACGGATCCATCGGGCTTGGGGCCAATATTCAGAAGATAATTTCCGCCGCCTTGCGCGCAGGTGGCCAGATTATTCACAATCGTTTTGGGAGTCTTCCAGCCGTCATCGCCGCGATTAAATCCCCAGCTATCGTTCATGGTCATGCAAGTTTCCCATGCGCGCCCGGAAGCCGCCGCCGTGATTTCCTGCTCCGGCGTGGAGAAATCCCCTTCCAGCCCATTGCGGTTATTCACGATGATGTCCGGCTGGAGCGTGAATACCATCCGGTTCATGCGCTCGGATTCCCACTGTTCCGGAGTCAAGGGCCAGTCCACGTCATACCAGAGCACATCGATCTTTCCGTAATTCGTCATCAGTTCGCGAATCAATCCGTGCGTGTATTCAACAAAACGTTTGCGCGCCGCCTCGTCCGTTTTGCAGCGCACACCATCCGGATGGTGCCAGTCCATCAGCGAATAGTAGAACCCCACGCGGAGCCCCTCGGCCCGCGCCGCCTCCACGTATTCCCGAACCAAGTCGCGGCCCGGCCCCTGCTTCGGCGCGCAGTAATCGGTGAGCTTGGAATCGAAATGGCAGAAGCCTTCGTGGTGCTTCGTGGTCATCACCATGTACTTCTGCCCCGCGCGTCGCGCCAGCTTGGCCCACTCGCGTGCCGCGTTGGGCTTCGGCTGAAAATGTTTTGCCAGCAACTCGTACTGCGGAATCGGAATCCCTTCCACCTCCAGCGCCCATTCATGCTGCCCCACCACACTGTATAGTCCCCAGTGGATGAACATGCCGAACTTCGCCTCATGCCACCAAGCCATTCTTTTTGCCCGCGTAGCCGCTTCTCTGTCGCTCTCGGCAGAAGCCTGCCCCCGCGGAGTCGCCGCTCCGACGCTCATGGCCTTCGCATTGCTCGTGTACGCCAATGCGCCCGCTGCGCCAAGATGTTTCAGAAACGATCGCCTGGAAACCTCATCCGTTTTCATAAGCCTGTGGCCTCTCCGTCCACGAAATAGATTGGAATTTTCTCTTTGAACTTGCAGACGAACGCAATTGTATACTGATTTCGCAGGCTCGCGACGTTGTGAGACAAACTCTTTAGGAGAGTGCGCGCAGTCTGCAATCCGCGCCTGCAAACGATCTTCGCCCGAATGGATCTGCTCCAATAACCACATCTCCGCGTTCAAAGGGAATATAGGGTAAAATTCAAAGCATTCGATGAGCCGCCCCCGAAATTTCCGTGTCTACTTCCTTTTGACCATTCTGCTCCTCTTTGCCGTGATCCTCTTGCTCCGGGAGCACCGCCCCTCCTTTCTTCGCCCCGGCCTCCATCTGAATGCCTACGTCAGCACGGACGACGGGAACATCACTGTTGTGGATCTCATCAGCCTGCGCGCCATTGCCAAAGTCTATGCCGGCCCCGAACTTGCCGAAATCCTCGAACATCCCAGGCGGGCCGAAATCTGGGGAGTAAGCAGCGCTGGAGGCTACGTCTGGGTTTTGGATGCGCGCAGCAATCAAATCTCCTCACGTATACTCGTAGGCGCCCTTCCTTTTTCGCTGGAATTCTCCGTGAAGGGCGAGCGCGCCTACACCACTTCATCCGCCGCAAACGAAATCATCGCCATCGATTGCGCCACGCGTGCCATCATCGGCCGCGGCAAGACCGGTGCGCAACCCGTCCGCGTACGTATCACGCCCGACAATAAAACTCTCTTGGTGGTGAATACTCGCGCCGCCACGCTGGGCATTCATGACGCCGCAACACTCCAGCAGCGCGCTGAAGTTCCCGTGATTCCCGATCCAGAGGAGGTCAGTATCCTGCCGGATAGTTCGCTGGCCTTTGTGATGAGCCGCTCGCAGAGCCGCCTATCTGTCGTGGACGTCCGCCGGGGCGTTCTTTTGACCAACCTCGTGCTCGCGGGAAACCCCACGCAAATGATCCTGAAGCCCGACGGCGGCGAATTGTACGTGATCTCTCCGGATACGCACGGCCTGCAAGCCCTGAACACCTGGACGCATGAGATGGGAGATTACATGATGCTCGGCTCCGCGCCGTTTTCCGGCATCATCACCGAAGATGCCGGCGAAATGTATGTTGCGGATCGCGCCGCGGGCCGCATCGTGCCGCTCGACATCGTCAATCGCCGCGTTAGCCGCCCCGTCAATGTCGGCGCGCTTCCCGGCGCCATGCGCTTCGATCCCGTCGAACCGGGCGCCCAACCCGCTATGCTCCTGGTCGTGAATGAAGGTTCTGGCGATCTCGCCGTGCTCCATACACGCACCGATTCCCTCCTCACGATGATTCCCGTCGGCTCGCACCCCCAACGCATCGCGGTGAAGTTATTCTGAGAGCAGCTGTAGTAACTTTTAAGTTTTGAGTTTTGAGTCCTAAGTTGTGAAGCAGCTTTGTTGACATCCTTCAGAAATAGATGTCCAGACGCGAAAAGCAGGTCCCTCACCCCGCCAAAACCGCGGGGATTCGGGATGACATCCGTATGTGAAAGGACACTGAAAGGAGGAGGTCAACGGAGTTGCTTTGGTGCTAAGTCTTGAGTTCTTGGTTCTTAGTCTTCAGTTCCTCTTGCGTCTTACTGAAAACTGAAAACTTACAACTGAACACTTCAAAAGACTTGCCCTCGACTTTCACGCTCACGGATTGTACCAGAACTTCACCGTAGCGGTGACGTGTGCGGCCACCGCTTTTCCGCCTTGCGTGGCAGGCGCGTATTCATACTGTTTCAAAGCGTCCATGGCAGCCTGGCGCAGCGGCGCGGGTCCCGTCAGTATCTTCATCGCGCCAATCTTTCCGTCCGGCTCTACCACCACGTCCACCCGCACATCTCCCGTGATGTAATTCAGCATGGCCTGCGGCGGATATACCGGCGCCACGGATTTTATCAATTTAGGCGGCACCAGGGTTGCGTCGCTTGCCGCGGGCTCTGGCGGCGCGGGCAGAGGAGTCGCAGAAGGCGTCACACTTGGCGCCAAATTACGCCGTGAAACTGCAGCCGATGCAATACCCTTGGCGTTGGCACCCGTGGGTGCACTCGTAGGCGAAGTGGATTTTGCGACTTTGGGCACGGCAGGGGCTGCAGCTTTCCCTGGCGCGCCAGCGGTCTCCGTTGCACTGTTCTGAGGACGAATGGAACTCTTAGCCCCAATGGTCTTCGCATCCGAGGTTGCATTCTTTGTTACGGCAGCTGCGGCAGCGCCCGCTGAGGGAACCGTTGGTGCCGCTGCAGCATGCGTGACTCCGGTCTGCAACTGGCTAGAGTCCACTAGAGCCACATTTTGCGATTTCCCTTTGTGCGCCGAATAACTACCCAGCCACGGCAGGCGCACCCAATTCAAACGCCACGCTCCACCAAGGAAAATCAGCAGCACCAGAGTGCTAATCGCCGCCAGCGGAAACTTCCCGATGCCAGCGCGCACGGGCTTGTAAATATCGTAAAGCGACTGCGGCACTCCCACTTTTCCAATATGCTGGGCACCGGAGAATTCCAACGCCGGCTTCGGCAACAGGCAGTCCAGCGGATCGATTTCTTCCGCGTCTTTGGGGCCACCCTCTTTCGCCAGCGTCGCTTTCGGCAGCGCCATGCGAATCATTGGCGGAGCAGGCTCGTTCGCGGCCGGCTGTGCCGTCGTGCCAGCACCGGCCTCCGGAACTTTCGCGTCCGCTGGTGTTGACGCCGCTGGTCCAGCACCAGGCAACGAAATGCGCGATACTTCCACAGCCGCTGCTTCCGCTCTTTTCGCGGCTTCTTCCCGCGCCGCTTCCACCCTTGCCGCCTCGGCCTTGGCTTGCAGCAATGCCTGGATCTGATCCCGCAGTGCGTCCACTTCGTGTTTCAGATTCTCGACTTCCGGTTCGGATACTTCCGGAGCCTCCGGCGACACATCCGCTTCCGCCGTTTCCGCGGACTCCACCATCTGCGCGGCTTCCTTGTGCATTGGCGCGTCCGACTTGGCAGGCAAATCCACGCCCCAAAACTTCGGCGCTGGCTCCGTGAACTCCAATTCGACGTAACACTCTGTCGGGCGGAAACTGCGCTTCCGTACGACTTGGCACACCACTTCGCTATTGGTCTTCTTCTCCGTAACAAAGAGCAATTGTCCTGTAACGACGGCCGCTGCTAGCCGGATCACTGCGCCATTTTCAAACACCAGGACCGTCGAGGTGTCTTCGGAAAATAGATCGCGCTGCCCCGAAGACGGCGCAGGCCTTGCCCCCGTCACGCTCACCGCCACTTCCAGAGCCACCGGGGTCGCCCCGTTGGCCAGCGGTTGCAGCTTCGCGACAGTCTCTTCCGCCGTAGGGATCGTGTTGACTGCGGATTCCACTCGAGTTTTTCCTTGTGCCAGGGCTACCGCCGGGCCCACGTCCGTAGCCTCACTGGACGTGGCAACACCCATCCGCCACTAGCCCACGCTCTTCCATTTTTTCAGGGAAAGCATGCCCCGCGCCATAGTACCCGCGTACTTCGCCGCGAAAGTTGCCCAATCAGTAGCGGCCCGTTTTTCAGGGTGCTCGCCTCCACTTTTCGCCCTTACCAACTCAACATCTACGCCTTCCGCCAGAAACGCAAGAACTATCGCGTGCATCCCGCCGATGCCTGTCAGTCCGCGCTCTCCACCGGCCATGCTGAATTCTCTTCTCCCAGGTTTACTTCCAGGAACCCTTCCGCGGGCAAAACATCAATCGGCAAGCCGCCGTGCCACAGCGCCACGCCGATCGGGAACTTGGTCTTGCCCTTCAAATCCAGTTGCTCCCTGAGCACCGCAAGTTCCAGCGTGCGCCCAAACGCCACGGTGGCAACTTTGTCGGGGCTCAGCAGGCATAGCCGCTGCTTTTCCACCGCGAATTCCTTCATTCGCCCGCGTTCCAGATTCACCACGATCACCACTTCCTCCGCTGCTCCGATCGTGATGCGGAATTCCGGGTCTTCCAATTCCGCCAGCGGGTCTGGGAAGCAGTCCACGCGCACCACAAAGCGCTCCTCCTCGAACCCGTAGCGCAACTCCCTCAGGTAAAAGGTTCGCCCGTGCATGGCCCCGCCGCGCCGTTCCGGGGAAAACACGCCCGCTCCCAGCCACTCAAAGTAGCTGGTATCGCGTCCATCCACTTTGACGTTGAGAAATGTCGAAGGCGCAAGCTGGTAAGCCCGCTCCGGCTGCCGCTTGATGGGCTTTGCCAATTCTTCCGGGGCCACCTGGTCGAGCGCCAGATAAACTCCCGTCAGATGCTTGCGAAACAGCGCGTCGAATTCCGCATCATTCGCCGTGCTGTGCTCCGGCCCGTACCACCAGCACCAGTCGCTGCCCTCGGCGGCCAGCAAAGACTCCTGCGCCTCCGCCAGCGCGATGTCGCTCACGCTGCCAGAGCGGCCTTTGATATGCCCATCCAGCGCGCCGGCATAGGCTTCCCGAGCGTCCCATAGCAAATCCCAGGCCGTCACGTCCTCCTGGTGCCCAATCCACACGTCAAAATTCGCATTGATCCAGGAAGCGGGGAAAATTCCCGCGGTAGAAGGGATATTACCCGCTGCGGCAATCGTCTCCGTAGCTGTGAGAGCGCGGAAATCCTGGTCATCGCTGATCCGGCGGTAAAACTCTCGCAGGAATTCCCGGCCATTCCCGGGGTAATACTCCCAGGCATTTTCCCCATCCAGGAACAGGCACACGGTCAAAGGATTGGGGCTCTTCACGGTATTCCCGATGTGCCGCAGCCTTCCATGCAGATCCGCAGCCGCGGCTTTGCTGTCCATGCGGCTATACACAAAACCGATCAAGTCAGACAAATGGTGGTCGCGAAAAAGTCCGGTAATGCCCGCCCCGGTCATCTGCAGGCGCCACGGCTGGTAGAGCTTTTCCGCATTCGCCGGTATCCCAGATGAATCGCGGAAGAACCCTACATTCAGTGTGCGTCCAAGTACGCCCTCATCCGTGCCAAACCATTGAAATCCTTCTTCCGCTGCAATCGCCATTGCCTGGTCGGATACAGACCCTTCCGAGGGCCACAGCCCCACCGGCTTCTTCCCAAACACGCGTTCGTGATAGGCCTTGGCCCGCTGCAACTGTTCCCGCGCGTCTTCGGGCCGCCTAAACGCTCGCCGCGGTATGGGCGTGCTGGGGTTGGCCACCCGCGCGATGTCCGAATCGCATAGCAGCGGCAGGATCGGATGATAGTAAGGCGTCGTGCTGATTTCGATCTGCCCGCGCGCCGCCGCCTCCCGGTATGCAGGGAGGACCAGCGTCAACAATTCCAACTGTTTGGCTTTCAGCGCCTCTTTGTCTTTTTCCGTGAACTCCTTGCCACGATCCGCCAACCGGCTCACCACGGGGTCCTTCTTGAACCACTCCTCTTCCATCCACGCCAGTTGCGAAAGCACCTGCAAATCCCGCCAGTCACGCGCCGTGAACGTTATCAGAGCCTGTGCCCCGCCCGCCGGCCGCGACCATTCAAACAGTTCCACGAACCGAGGCCAGCGAGACATTAAACGCTCGTGATTCACTTGAAATGCGCGTCCCAACAGCTCGCTTTTGTCATCCCGGGTCAAGTTTTCTGTCTTCTTAAACGCCAGCGCGAACCACGGTTCGTTAAACGTTCCACTGGCATACTCCTCCAACTGCATGCACAGCGACGGCACCATGTTGAACGTGGCCTGAAAACCAGGAAACTCCTCCAACTGCTTGACCATCCCGTAGTAATCCTTCGTCGCGTGCAAGCGCGTCCATGGCAGCACATACAGCCCCGTCTCCGGATCTCGATACTGCGGCTGGTGCATGTGCCATAGCACCGCCAAGTTCACTCGATTCATCCCTGGTTTCTCTCCCTGGTCCCTCGCCGGCTACGCCTCCATGTTACACTCAGCCTTCGCGTCATGCGCATCCTTGACCGCTACATTGTTCGTGAAGTCATACGTCACGCGCTCCTCGGGCTCCTGATCTTCACCTTTGTCCTTTTCGTCCCGAAGCTTGTGCGCCTGATGGAGCTGTTCGTTCGCCACTCCGGCTCGGGTTCCCAGATCGCCTTACTCTTCCTCTGCATCATTCCCAACATCCTCGTCTTCACGATCCCCATGGCCGTACTCATTGGCGTGCTCCTGGGGCTTGGACGCATGTCCATGGACAGCGAAATTATCGCCATCACTGCTTTGGGCATCAGCCGCAAACGCATCCTCTGGCCTGTCGGTGTGCTGGCGGTGATCGGTGCGGCGCTCACCCTGGTCATGACGCTGTGGCTGGCGCCATTGGCCCTACGCACTTTCCGTTCCATCGAAGCCAACCTCATCACCTCGCAAATTTCGTTTCAAGTGCAGCCGCGCGTTTTCGACGAGCGCTTCCCCCAGATGGTCCTCTATGTCAACGATGTTTCTCCCAGCGGCACTCGGTGGAACGGCGTTTTCCTGGCGGAAGCCGGAGCGGAAAGTGGTTCGCGCATCACCCTCGCGGAAAGTGCGATTGTAATTCCGGAGCCAAAGCTCGGCAAGTTGGAGTTGCATCTCAACGACGGTTCCACGCACGAATTTTCGCGCGCGGAAGCCGACCACTACGGCGTCACTGCTTTCGGCCGCAGCGATTGGCCCATCGAGATTAGTGGCATGGGTCCGCCCAAAGAGCAGGAGCCCAGTAACCCCGAACGCTCTGTGCGGGATCTTTGGCATGATCACGGCAAGGGTTGGCGCGATGCCCGCGTGGAACTGCACCAGCGTTTCGCTTTTCCCGTCGCTTGCTTTGTGTTTGCCTTGATCGCCGTTCCACTCGGCGCGCAGCCCCGTCGCGGCGGACGCGCGGCGGGCACGTTACTCGCTGTCCTGGTGATTGCTTCTTATTACCTGCTATTCATTGTGGGCGCGGGCCTGGCCAGGCAAGGCGCGGTCCCTCCCGCTGCCGGCATGTGGGTCGCAAACGTCGTCCTCGCGTTGGTTGGGCTGGCCCTGCTGCCGCGCATGGAGCGCTATCACAGCAGCTCAACTCCCGGTCTGATGGCCGGACCGCGCCTGGCGGCCTTCTGGCGCCTGATGCGCCGCAGAAAGACCAAAGTGAAGGCCGCCGTGACTCGCTCGGAAAATGGCGCCGCGCGGGGCGAAACCTCATTGCCTTCCTCTTCCAGCATTCCGAGCATCCTGGATCTCTACGTGCTCCGCCGGTTTCTCTACTATTTCGCCATCATTATGGGCGCGTTCATTCTGCTCTTCGAGACTTTCACCTTCTTCGAGCTTCTTGATGATATCGCCCGCCACCACGTTCCTTTTATTGTTGTTGTCGATTACTTCCGCTACCTGATTCCCTATCTGCTCTACCAGCTTTCCCCGCTGGGCGCACTGGTGGCCGTTTTGGTGACTCTGGGCGTGCTCAGCAAGAACAATGAAATCGTGGCCTTCAAAGCCAGCGGCATCAGCATTTACCGCATCGCCTTACCTCTCCTCCTGTCCGGGGTGTTGTTGGCTGCCGCTCTGCTCATCCTCGACGACACTTATCTTCCCTATGCCAATCAGCGTCAGGAGGCTCTGCGCAACCAAATCAAGGGCCGCCCCGTGCAAACCTACACACGCCCGCAGCGCTGGATCTTCGGCGAAAACAGCAAGGTGTATAACTACGATCTCTTCGACCCCACGCAAAACCTCTTTGGTGGCCTCAGCGTGATCGAATTGGATCCCAGCACCTTCCAGATGAAGCGCCGCGTCTTCGCCACGCGTGCTCGTTGGCTCGATACGGAGAAAACTTGGGTGCTGGAATCGGGCTGGGTGCGCGATTTCGCCGATGGCGCGGTCGTCAAGTACGAACCTTTCAAGGTCACTACGCTCGCCGAACTCGTCGAGCCGCCTTCCTACTTCAACCGCGAGGTCATTCAGGCATTTCAGATGAGCTGGCGCGACCTGCGCCGTTATATTGATGGACTGTACCGCGCCGGATTCGACGTCTCCAACCTCACCGTGCAATGGCACAAGAAGCTCGCGTATCCCCTGATCGCCCCCATCAGCATGATGCTGGCGATTCCTTTCGCTCTTCTTGTGGGCAGCCGCGGCGCCATTGGCGGCATCGCCCTCGGCATTGGCATCGGCATCGTCTATTGGGCCGTCTCCGCCCTGATGGAAGCCATGGGAGGCATCGGCCAGCTCCCTCCCCTGCTCGCCGCGTGGTCTCCCGACCTCATCTTCTTTTTCTTCGGCCTGTATTTTTTCTTCAAAATGCCCACATGATGAAGTTGGCTGTGTAAGGTGGATAGAGGGAGGGTAGAGGACAATCGCTGCGCTCCGAGTTCCCCGCCATGACATTTTGTTTCCTGTCCGATAGTGTCCTGATTTGTATTACAGTATTCAGGGTATGAAATGTATCCTCGCCATTTTTGTCCTCGCGATCCTCTTGCCAATATACGGGCAGGAAAAAAGCGCCCAGCCCAGCAGCCATGCAACTAACACCAGCGAATTGAAGCAGCCTGCACCGAAACCACAGCCATCCACACCGCCCAGTGACATCAACATAGTAAATCAGCAGACATCCGCCCAAGAGGAAAATCGGGCCAAAAATAACCCTCAAAGCTATCTCTCTCGACTGTTTGCTCCTGAAAATTTGCCCAGTATTGGGCTGTTCTTCGCAGGCATCGCTGGAATATGGGTGGCGATTCGCACGCTGAAGGCTATTGCGAGTCAAACTCACGTCCTTAGCGAATCCCAGCGTCCCAGAATCGTCGTTGAAGCTGGTGAACATCCAAGCAAAACGCTTTCTGAGGACCCTCAAACCCCCAGGGTTGTTTTGAAAATAATTAACAAGGGCCCGATGCCTGCTACCGGCTACATATACGAAAGTTGGATAGAGGTTCTGCCCGACACTTCTGGAGATTTCACGGCTTATGCGGACCATCATGAATGCGAGGTCGTATCTGTTCTGTACCCCGACACCCCTCATAAAATTAATATTCCCTTGCGCGAAGGTATTAGCGACCAAGACTGGCCATTGGTTCGAAAACTCAAAAAACACGTATGCGTGCGGTTGTATGCTGAATGGGCAGACCCTTTCATTCCGACTAGGCGTTGTTACGCCGATTTTGGCTTTCACATCCTCCCAAGCGCATTGGGTTTTCTTGATAAACACAACGGCGTAGGCTACAGAGATAAAAAGTCCTAGCAGCATCCCGAATTTGAGTAAGCGGCTCAAATTAGGACACCACCGCCTGCCTTGCTCCTCTGGCCCAATCCCGCCGCAACCTGCTAAAGTATTTCTCTGCTCTTAGGAGACCGCCATGACCACCGAATCCAATACTCGCATGCAGCGCCCGCTTGACGCTGTTGATCCACAAATCTCCGAACTCCTTCGTGAAGAGGCAGTCCGCCAGGCCACCGGCCTCGAACTCATCCCTTCCGAAAATCTCGTGTCCGAAGCCGTCCTCGACGCCATGGGCTCCATTTTCACCAACAAATACGCCGAGGGCTACCCCGGCAGGCGCTACTACGGCGGCTGCGAATTCGCCGACAAGGTCGAGCAACTGGCCATCGATCGCGCCAAGGAACTCTTCAAAGCCGATCATGCCAACGTCCAGGCGCACTCCGGCACTTCCGCCAACATTGCCGTCTACATGGCCACGCTACGTCCCGGCGATACCGTGCTGGGCATGGCGCTGGCGGATGGCGGCCATCTCACGCACGGCCACCCGCTGAATTTTTCCGGCCGCATGTACAAATTTGTCGAATATCACGTGCGCCGCGACACCGAACAGATCGATTACGACGAAATCGAAAAACTGGCGCACGAAAATAAACCCAAAATGATCGTGGCGGGCGCCAGCGCGTATTCGCGCATCATCGATTTCGAGCGCATGTCGAAAGTAGCCAAGGCCGTGGACGCGCTCTTCTTCGTGGACATGGCGCACATCGCGGGGCTGGTCGCCGCGGGCGTGCACCCCAGCCCGGTGCCCCACGCCGACATCGTTTCCACCACTACGCATAAAACCCTTCGTGGCCCGCGCGGCGGCCTGGTGTTGTGCAAATCCAGTTTCGCCAAGGAACTCGATAAACTCACATTCCCAGGCACGCAGGGTGGCCCGCTCGTTCACAGCATCGCTGCCAAAGCGGTGTGCTTGAAAGAAGCGATGGAGCCCAGCTTCCAGCAATACCAACGCCAAGTGGCCGCCAACGCCAAAGCCATGGCGAATTCCATTGCCAAGCAGGGCTTCCGCATCGTCACCGGCGGCACCGACAATCACCTCTTCCTCATTGAGGTCCATCCGCGTGGCATTACCGGAAGCGACGCGGAGAAAGCCCTTGATCGCGCGGGCATTACTGTTAACAAAAATTCGATTCCGTTCGATCCACTCCCCCCGATGAAAGCGGGAGGCATTCGCCTCGGCAGCCCTTCCGTCACCACGCGTGGCATGAAGGAGGCCGAAATGGAGCTGATTGGCGGGTGGGTCGCGGAAATCCTCAGTCACATCGGCGACGCCACAGTGGAACAGAAGGTCCGCAAGCAAGTAGCCGAACTGGCTGGGCGCTTCCCCATTTACGAATCGCGTGTTCTAGGCGCAGCAGCCCACGCCCGCGCCTAGTCCGCCTCGTCCATTTTGGAGTGCGACAGCTTGCCGCCGCTTTTACAGCGTAAACCATCCCACAAAAGTGCCGTTCTTCGTGAGCCGTGCCTGCCGACGCCGCCTCGCGGGGTCGGTTCTCGGGTTCGCCTTGCCGTTGTAGCGGCCGCCTTCCGAGGCGGGCGCCTTATGCGTCTTACAGGGCCCTTTCTTGTGAGAACGCTCCCTTAGCAGTAAACTGCTCTGCGCAAAGGGAACGCAGCGCCTCGCCGACGCGCATCTTCATGAACCCCAACAAACTCGCTCTTCCCGACATCGTCTACGCCACCTCCAATTTCGAGAAATGGGCCTCCCGCCACGTCAAACTCATCCGCTCTGACGTTGCACTGAAGCACCGCAACATGGCGCTCGCGGCTTTTCCCTTCCTTCGCGCCACTTTCTACCGCTGGGCGGAGTTGTGGCCCGTCGTGTGTCCCGAGCTTGCCCGCGCTCCCCAGGTCCTCGCCGTTGGCGATTTGCATGTCGAGAATTTCGGCACGTGGCGCGATCTCGAGGGCCGCCTTATCTGGGGCGTTAACGATTTCGATGAAGCTTGGCCCGCCGCTTACACTGTCGACCTCGTTCGCCTGCTCGCCAGCGCTTATCTGGCCATCAGCGAAGAGCATCTCTTTCTCACCCGCAAGGAAGCCGCGCGTGCCATCGAGCAGGGCTATCGCGATTCCATCGCCAAGGGCGGCGGGCCTTTCGTTCTTGCCGAGCATCACCGTTGGCTGCGTCTGCTGGCGCTCAATAAGCTTCGCGATCCCGTCAGGTTCTGGGACAAGCTGCAGGCTTGGCCGCGTTATAAGGGCACTCTCCCCGCCACGATCGCGAAACTACTCAAGTCCAAGCTTCCCTTTCGCGACGAACCCTATGAGCTAAAGTCCCGCATCGCCGGCCTTGGCAGCCTCGGTCATCCCCGCATCGTCGCTCTGGCCACCTGGCTTGGCTCACACATCGCGCGCGAAGCCAAACAGCTCACGCCTTCCGCGTGGATCTGGGCGCGTCATCTGGACTCCACGGATATCCTCTCACCCAAACTCGTGGAGTGTGCCGTGCGTATCCGCGACCCCCACGTGCACTTCGCCGGGAACTGGATTGTTCGCCGGCTGGCTCCGGATTGCTGCCACATCGAAATCGATACGCTCCCCGCCGAACGCGATGAGGGCAGACTCTTATATTCCATGGGCTGGGAAACGGCGAACATGCACCTCGGCTCGCTAAAGGCTATCCCGGCCATCAAGCACGACCTGGCCGCGCGCAAGGATCGTTGGCTGCACAAAGCCGCCAAAGCCATGCTCAAGGCCACGCTGGCAGATTGGAAAGTGTGGCGCCGCAATTGGGAACGCCACGCCACCGAAACGTAAACCGCTCTCCGCCCATTTGACCGGGATTTGTTTTTCTAGAACTTTCAGTCCTTGCACCACGACTGTCCCACGGGTCAGTAGATTCCTCCCTCATCCCACCGTAACGTAGCAAAGGACCGGTGAATGCCAACTCCAGAGGCAATTTCGCGATTTCCCTTCCGCCCAGCAGCTCGTGCGGCTTTCTTGCTCTGCCTCGAAGCGGGCTGCGGCGTCTACGCGCATGTTGCGCACGATTGCATACCGCGTACTCTTCGCAACGTTTCTGGTGTGGCGGCTTCCCGGGGGATCCTCGATTCCTGACGAGGTGGTACGATGATGGATACGGAAGCCTTCCGCGAATTCAAGACAGGTCTCACGCTTCTTCGTGATAATTATTCCGCGAAAGCCCTGGAACACATCCAGCGCGCTGCGGAACTCGAAAAAAACAATCCTTACTACATGTCCTACCTCGGTGTGGCCCTGGCCCGCACCGAACGCAGGTGGGCCGATGCCGAGCGCATGTGCGACACCGCCGTGCGCATGAAGCGCAATCAAGCGCAGTTGTACCTCAATCTCGCTGAAGTTTACCTGGCCTCCGGCCGCAGGGAGGACGCCCGCGAAGCCCTGCTCTCCGGTATGAAATATGCCCGCCGCGACATTCGCCTGAACATCGCCATGGCCAAGCTTACGAACCGCCGCTCGCCGGTTTTCTCGTTCCTGGAACGCAAGCATCCCCTGAACCGGCACTTCGGAATGTTGCGGCATAAGACCCTTGGAGCGATGGGCCACGACTAAAAACCGGAAACACGATCTTCCCTAACCCCCAAACGCAGGAAGGGCGGGTGGCCCCAAGCCTCCCGCCTTTCCTGTCTTTACGGCCAAATACGAAGATTATTCAGACCATTTTACGCTGACTTTAAGCTCCGAGGGTGATCGAACGCCGCTCCCCGCTACTCGTTTCGGCGTGGAAGCAAAAGCAGCTAAAGGAAGTGCTGGGAGTAAGATGTCCGGTAAGCGCGATAGGCCTTCCAGCTCTACCGAGTTACATTGTTTTAGAGTACACTCACTTCTCCCGCCTCCAGGAGGGACCATGCCACCGTTCTTCCGTCCACATCGGCTTCTCCCCCTCTTCCTGCTCGCGTGTACCTTCCACCTATGCGCGCAGGACATGCCCCTTCGGGTGGAAGCTGTGCGACTGTTGGAGCGCGCCCATGCCGTTAGCCGTCCGGCCCACGTCATGCCGAACTACAAACAGGAAGTAACTTTTCGCGCCTACGGCCTGGACGGAACCACCCAAGATGGCACATTTGACGTCATATATTCTGGGGATATCGAGCGGTACGAAATAGTTCTTGGCAATTACCACGCCATCAGTCTTCATTTCCCTGACAAAATCGTGCAAAACTCCTACCAGGCGCCACCACCTGAAACCTTGGAAGTATCCAACTTGACCCCACTTGTTATTGGACGATTCGATAAGTCCGATACCATCCATTCCATCACATCGGCAACGCTCTTTGGCCGCCACGCCAAATGCATTCAATTCGAGACCGAGAACGGAAGAACTCATCAGTCCAACGAAATCTGCCTCGATGAGGAACTTGGCGCCCTCATACGTAGGAACGTGGGAGAAGACCTCATTGAGAACACAGAATATTCCCTGTTCGAGGGCATCTTGCTGCCGGCCCACATTCGCCACTACATCAACGGCAAGCTCCGCATGGAGATTGAGCAGAAGTTCAGCGTCATCGATGGCCCAATTGACTGGGCCGCTCTAACACCGCCGCATCCCACCACCTTTGGAGCGTGCCAGCAATACCGGCGCCCCATCATTCAGTCCGCGCCACAACCGGCCACGGCAGGAGCCGGACCCTGGTATGACGTCCACGTGCACGGCGTGATCGGCGAAGATGGACATGTACGTGAAGCGGCGGTGCTGTCGGCCGGAAGAGCCGACCTTGAGCGGCAGGCTGTCAAAATCGTCTCTGGATGGGTTTTCTCCCCCGGCGTGTGCAACGGAAAACCCGTTCCCGTGGACGCTGACCTCGTTGTTCACTTTCCCCCGCAATAACAGCTTTAGTGCTTCTCAGGATCTCTGTGCCGGCCGTCCAAAATCCGGTTAACTCCTGATCAACGCGGTAACCGGACAACTGGGTAATGGCACCGCAGATGCCTGACGATCGCGTGTGATTCCAGGTAGACTGGCCTTCCCTCCTCTGCTGAAAAAAAACTTTAAACTGGGTGAGGTCAATGGAAGAGCAGCGGAAGCACGCGATTCTCTTCGCGGCAACGTTTTATATGCGCGGCTGCTGATGGATTCGACGGAATCCGACAAACAGAATTTCGCGAAACAGTTTCGGGTTGACCGGGCCGTTGTTCCACTTGATTTTCCGGCGATAGCTACCTGAATCGTTCTACTTAGCAGCTCTACTTCCGTTGGTGGGCGCGGCCGAAACTGTATCCGCCTTGCAGTCCCATCTCCATCAAAATCTTGAAACCGACCCCGATGAGGCCGTTGGGCAGGGGATCGCGGCGCACCACTTCCGCCAGATACTCGTGGCTCATTGAGCTGAGATCCTTCGCATACGGCATGGTCACAAACAGCCGCATCCCGACCTCGTACTTCTCCTCGCTGGAATGGAAAAATACACCGCCGCGCGACACACTCATGGAGCCGCGAATATCATCGAACGGCTCCTTCTCCGGGTCCGACGGACGAATGTGCATCAGTTGCGTAATCTTGCAGCGCCGGCTGCCGCGCCGTTCCGTCTGCGAAGGCCGCGGGGGTGTCCCGCCATTGTTGGAACCTGTTCTCATGTTGAACTCGACCGGGGACCCCATGACTTTCCACCTCTTCTTGTACACTTCTGAGATGACAAGAGGTTAAAGCCGCTTAAGAACAAAACCTATAGTGAAACCGTACTCGGAAAAAGGTAGTCCACCAAGCGTCTATCGTAGTACGAAAGTACCGTTCCGGCAAATCCCCTTTCCCCTTTCCTTCGCTGGCAGCTTTCCCGCGCGTGACTTCTGCACTGTTTTTGTGCCATTCTCTACCTGAATTTTCTATCCTGACGAAGGAACCCATGCTCAAGCGATTTAAGGATTTGACGGAGAAAGAAATCCTCGCCCTGGCCATTACCAGCGAAGAGGAGGATGGCCGCATCTACGGCGCCTTTGCCGATGCCCTGCGCGAATCCTATCCCGCTACCGCGGAGATGTTCGAGGAGATGCGCACGGAAGAAACCGGCCATCGCGATCGCCTTCTGGCCCTGTTTAAACAGCGCTTCGGCGACCACCTCCCGCCCATTCGTCGCGAAGACGTCCGCGGCTTTCTGCAGCGCCGTCCCGTTTGGATGATGCAGCCACTCGGTGTAAAGGTCGCGCGCCGGCAAGCCGAAGTGATGGAAATGGAAGCGAGCCGCTTCTATTCCCGCGCTGCCAGCTTGACTTCTGATGTATCCACCCGCGAACTGCTGAACATGCTCGCCGATGAAGAGCGCAAGCACCAGCGTGCCGCTGGAGAATACGAAGAGAAGCACCTCACGGAAACCGCCAAATCCGAGGAGGAGGCATCGCATCACCGGCTATTCGTTCTGCAATTCGTACAACCCGGTTTGGCCGGACTGATGGATGGCTCCGTTTCTACACTCGCGCCGCTGTTTGCCGCGGCCTTCGCCACGCAAAAAAGTTGGGACGCCTTCCTTGTCGGCATGGCCGCGAGCCTCGGCGCAGGCATTTCCATGGGCTTCGCCGAATCGCTCTCCGATGATGGCTCGCTCACCGGGCGCGGCTCCCCATGGATTCGAGGCGCGGTAACCGGCTTGATGACCACTGCGGGTGGCTTGGGCCACACGCTTCCCTTCCTCATTCCCAATTTTCGGTTGGCCATCGGCGTGGCTTTAGTCATCGTGGCCATCGAACTCGGCGTCATCAGTTACATCCGCCATCGCTATATGGACACGCCCTTCCTGCAAGCAGCGTTTCAAGTAATCGTCGGAGGAGTCCTCGTCTTTCTCACGGGCTGGTTGATTGGCAGTTCCTAGCCTCAACCATCCCAATGCTTATGTGGATAGAAGGATGCAGATGCTGAGGCGTGCAGATCAATTCGCTGCTAGCTTGCTGACCGCGGCCATTCTCTTTTTCGGCGCTGGCCTTGCAACTCGCGCCACTCCCGCACCTCCTAAACAAGCCGATCGCATTCTCATCGAAAAGAGCAAGCGCACCCTGACGCTGATGAGCGGGAACACCGTGCTGAAAACCTACAAGGTCGCGCTCGGCGGCCAACCCGCGGGCGCCAAACAGCGCCAGGGGGACCACAAAACTCCTGAAGGACTCTACGTCGTTGACCAGAAAAATCCCGCGAGCATCTTTCACCGCGCTCTGCATCTTTCCTATCCCAACGCGCAGGACCGGGAAAATGCCCGCAAGCTCGGTGTCAGCCCCGGCGGCGACGTGGAAATCCACGGCCTCGGCGCCAAGTACGGCTGGGTCGGCGCCGCTCATCGCCTGACGGATTGGACCGACGGCTGCATCGCCGTAACCAACGAAGAGATCGACGAAATCTGGCCCCTGGTGCAGCTGGGCACTCCCGTCGAAATCCGCCCCTGAGTTCGGCTTCAGAGAGCATCGCAAAGTCCTCCCGGTCGATTCCCAAGGAAAACAATTGCGACTATACGCCGTATAGTATACGCTGTATAGATGAAACACGAACATACCGCGGATCGCGTCGCCCGCGCCGCTCTCAAAATCCTCTGCGCCGAGGGCCCGGAAGCCGTCAGCATGCGCCGTGTCGCACTAGCCGTTGGCATTACCCCCATGGCCATCTACCATCACTTCCCCAATCGCCGGGCCCTCCTCAACTCCATCACCGACCGCGAATTTGGAAAACTGCTTGGCCACCTGCAGGCCCACCCACTGCGCGGCACTATCGAAGCCCGTCTCGCCGCCGGCATAGCCGGTTACGTTGACTATGCCTTCGCCCAGCCTCGCGTTTTTGATTATGTTTTCTCGCAGCCGCGCCCCGGAGCTCGCCAGTTCCCAAAGGATTTCCGCGCGCGCCGCTCTCCCACTCTGAATCCAGTCGCCGACTCGGTCGCCGCCGCCATGCAAGAAGGCGCTTTGAAGAAGGATGATGTCTGGGAAGTCGCCTTCGCAATATGGGCCCACGTCCATGGATACGTCATGCTCTATCGCGGCGGGCGCATCGCACTGTCCGAAAAAGAATTTCGTAAGCTGTTGCAACGTTCTCTGAGGAGATTCCTGCATGGACTCAAAGCCTGATCTATTCCGCCAAATCAGCATCGCCGTGGCTGCCTTTTTCTTTTCCTCGGCTGGCTTTTATCTCGGCACCGGGCTGCAGCCCATCTGGTGGGTCACCTGGCTGGCGCCCCTCCCAGTCCTGTTGGCTGCTTCGCGGTTATCTTCGCGAGCCACCTTTGCTGTCACCTTCCTGGCTTTTATCATCGGCGAACTCAACATGTGGCACTATATGCGCAATCTAATTCGCATTCCGCTCCCTGTGTGCCTGTTCATTGTGATTCCCCCAGCGTTGATCTTCGCCTTCGCCGTGCTGCTGTTCCGCGGACTTCTCCGTCGCCGCGCCATCTGGTTAGCCGCTCTCTCGTTGCCTGTCCTGTGGGTCGTTTGGGAATACGCGCTCTCGGTCTTCTCGCCGCACAGCTCCTTCGGCAGCCTCGCCTACACACAAATGAACTTTCTCCCGATTGTGCAGCTTGCATCCGCAACCGGAATCTGGGGAATCTCTTTCTGCCTCCTCTTGCTGCCCACCACGATTGCGGTAGGGCTGAGTGGTCGTGAGAGCTGGCGCCAGACGCGCGCCCTCGCGGCTACCGTATGCCTTTTCCTCGCGGCAGTTTTGGGATTTGGATACTGGCGCCTCCACTCATCCCTTCCTCTCGCCCCCTCGGTTCGTGTCGGCCTGATTGCCTCGGATCTCCCCGCAAATCTCATCGCCGAAGATCGCGATTCCGTACTCCGTCTGCTCAACGACTATTCCACTCAGGCGGAGACTCTCGCCGCGCAAGGCGCACAGGTCATCGTGATGCCAGAGAAAATCGCCGTGCTTCTGGACTCGTACCGCGACTCTACCGATGCACTCCTACAACCCTTGGCGAATCGTACTGGCGCCGTCATCGTCGTCGGCGTCGTTGATATCGAGGGAAAGTCAAGGTGGAACGAAGCACGCATTTATTTTCCCGGGCTCACCGCTCCCTCCACTTACCACAAGCACCACATGGTTCCGGGGTTTGAATCCCGGCTCACCGTGGGCACCGCGCGCACGGAATTTGTGCAGCCTTCCGGCCGATGGGGCGTCTTGATCTGCAAGGATATGGACTTCCCTCGGCTCAGCCGCCAATATGCGAACGACGAAACCTCCCTGCTTCTGGTTCCCGCATGGGATTTCTCCTCCGATGGCTGGCTCCATGGACGCATGGCTATCCTACGCGGAGTCGAGGACGGCTTCAGCATTGCGCGTGCCCCAAAACAAGGCATCCTTACGCTGACGGACGACCGTGGCCGCGTACTCGCCGAGCAAGACACGAATTCGGCGCCCTTCGTCACTCTTCTCGGAAATATTCCGGTCCGCCACGATCGCACGCTCTATTCCCGGTTCGGGGACTGGTTCGCCTGGCTTTGCATCGTGCTACTGTCTTGCATCCTCTTTTCGGCGTTGAAACGCCCAGCCAAACCTTAGCAGCTCTTCTCCTCAGCGCTAGCGATCCCCAAATTCCCGGCCAGACGCTCAGTCGTGCACTCTTGGCTCGCAAAAGCCGGTGCGCATTCCCTTCAGCCGTCGTACACTAGCGGGCGAAGCACTCTGGGTCTCAATTCATTTGCAAGTACATCGATTTCAAGGGGAACCGCAATGTTGAAGGGAGTCATTCTGGGCATCGTGCTGGGCATCGTGATGGTTTTGGCCGGCATCTATTTCTATTTTTCTTCCGGCTACGTGCCGGTGGCGACGAACTCGCCGGAAATGCCGCTCGAGCGGAAATTCGCGGCAACGGCGCTGCACGCCTACCTCGATAAGCAACCGCATTCCAATCCGCAGGTCGCGGAAGACGAGCCGAATCTTCTGGCTGGCGCGAAAGTCTACAAGGAGCAGTGTGCTGTTTGCCACGGCCTGCCTGGCGAACCGAAAACCATGATTGCCGACGGCATGTTTCCCAAGCCGCCGCAGTTGTTCCGCGGCGTCGGCGTCACCGACGATGAGCCCTGGGAGACGTACGTCAAAGTGGAAAGCGGCATCCGCATGACGGGAATGCCGGGATTCAAGGAACATCTGAGCGACCGCCAGATGTGGCAGGTCAGCGTCCTCTTGAAGCACGCCGACGGCCTGCCACCCTCCGTCAAGGATTTCCTGACGGGAGACACGCTTCCTCCCGTGGCACCCACTCCAGCGACGCCAACGCCGACCGCTCCTGCCGCACCGGCAAAGAAGTAACCTCAGATCCAGCCGAGGCAGTTTGGAGTGCGGCGGCTAGCCGCCGCTTTTACGGTCTAAACCACTTCAAAATCCATATCGTGTATCTCGCACTCATCGGCGCTCGCGCACCAACCGGTCCGCCCGCCGCAACTCCGGAAACAACCAGGCCCAAAATAACGTAACGGCAATCGTGCCGATGCCTCCCAGCACAACTGCGGGCACGGCTCCCAGCCATTGCGCCGCTAGCCCGGACTCAAACTCCCCCAATTCATTCGACGCGCCGATGAAGATCATGTCCACGGCATTCACGCGCCCGCGCATTTCGTCGGGCGTTTCGATCTGAATCAGCACGCCGCGCACCACCACGCTCACCATGTCCGCGGCCCCCACAAAAAACAACGAAAGCAGAGAGAGCGGCAGGCTGCGCGAAAAACCGAATACTACAGTGAAAATCCCGAATCCCGCCACGCACCATAGCATCGTCGCTCCCGCGCGCTTGCGGATCGGCTGGTAAGCCAGCAACAGCGCCATCACGGCGGCTCCGATTCCAGGAGCGCTGCGCAGCAGCCCCAGCCCCCACGGCCCCGTGCGAAGAATTTCTTTCGCATAAACAGGCAGCAGCGCCACGGCTCCGCCCAGCAGCACCGCAAAAAGGTCCAGCGAAATCGAGCCCAAAATGAGCTTGTGCGTCCAGATGTAATCGAAGCCCGCAAAAACGGTTTTCACGTTGAAGGGTTCGCGCGGACGCGGCTTGCTCTGCGTCTGGATGCGCAGTGTGGTGAGGATAGCGATCACTCCCGCGGATAGCGCGGTGGCATAAACCGCGGCCGGCCCGCGAAACAGCGCGTACAGCAAGCCCCCAATCGCCGGGCCGAGAATCGTGGCGCACTGAAAGATGCTGGAGTTCCACGCCACCGCGTTCTGGAATTGCTCCTCCGGGACGAGCTGCGGAAGCAGGGCGCGGCTGGCAGGCATGCTGAAGCTGCGCACGGTGCCGACTAAAAAGAGAATGGCGAAAATGGGCGCAACCGTCCCGCTTTTGTGCAGCGTTTCCGCGCGCAGCGTGACCAGCAGTAACAAAAGCGACGAGAGGGCATACCCCGCGTAACACGCCGTAAGCAGTTTGCGGCGGTCAACGCGGTCCGTGACATGCCCGGCAACCAGAAACAGAAACATCGGCGGCAGGAACTGCACTAACCCGGTAAGACCAAGGTCCAGGGGCCGCCGCGTGATTTCGTAAACTTGCCAGCCCACGGCGACGGATTGCATCTCCGTGCAGAACACGATGCAGAATCGCGCAATCTGGTACAGGCGGAAACCGGAAAAACGGAATGCGGCGGTGCCTCG
Organism: Candidatus Acidiferrales bacterium; assembly: GCA_963702915.1. Lineage (GTDB taxonomy): Bacteria > Acidobacteriota > Terriglobia > Acidiferrales > UBA7541 > Acidiferrum. The sequence continues at coordinate 165,166 of OY969770.1, read as the reverse complement.
GGTGATGGGCTGATCGGGGGTCGCCATGCGCCACTAGTCTGCCACAGGCGGCACGATCGCCGCACCATGTGGTTATCAGTTATCGGATATCAGATATCAGCGACCAGGAAGCAAAGAGGAAGCGCTGCCCGCCCTTCGCTCCTGGCGCGCCGTCGCCTTGTAGCGCCGCCATCCTGGCGGCGACTCGCCGAGCCGGCATGATGCCGGCGCTACCTTTGAATCGTGGCGGTGCTCGATTCCAAGCGATGTATTTACCACTGGGTTGAGGTGCTTACGTTTTTGCGTAAAAGCGGCGCCCTTTTGAAGCTTAGGACAAGCTGCACTTTAAGAGTGTTTAGCTATTGAACTGTTCGAGCGGAGCAATGTCTTCAGCAGAGTGCGGCGCAAATTCGCAGCGTTCGCTTGCGGCGGCTTGGCGGAAACACACGTAGACCACGGCGGCATGCGCCACATAGCCGGAAGCCAGGCTGGCGGCCGCTCCGGTGAGTCCCCAGAGCGGTATGAACAGGAATGCGGTTTGCACGGAAACGATCGCGGCAATACGCGTGGCCAGAATATTGTATTCAGGCCGCCGCAGCGCTCTCAGCGCCATGGAATAGCCGCTGGCAAGACCCGACACGAGCGGGATGGCCAGAAGCCAGGGCATGAGCCACACTGACGCCGCGAATTTTCCGTTGAACAGCAGCCGCCCCAGTGGCGCAGCTGTGAAATAGAGAATTGCGGCCACAACTAGCGAAAATGCAGCGAGAGTCAGGCTGATGCGTTGCGCTAGTTGCCGCAGATGCTTGCTGCTACCCAGGAACGACTCGCGCGCAAAGCTCGGCAACAGGAGCATCCCGGCGGCGCTGGCGCATTGCAGCATCACCAGCGCGGGAATCTGCATGGCATACAATTTCGCGGCGCCGGCAAGACCCAGAAACAACGGAGCAAGCACGATGGTCGCTTGGCCCAGCGTTGCGGTAGCAAGCGCGCCTCCCACTAGCGACCGGCCATAACGCCAATTCTCCGCGGCGGTGGCTTTCCAGGAAACGCTGCATTCGCGCGATTCATCCAGCCCAATCTGCAATTTATGGAACAGCAGCAGAGAAGCGCACAAGCAACTGAATCCCAGCACCAGGAAGACATGCAAAGGCGTCAGCTTGTGCCGCACCTGCAGAGCCAATACTCCCGCTAGCAGCAAACAAATATTGCAGAGGCTTCCGGCCAGCGCGACAGCGGGACGCTGCAAAATGTTGCACAGGCGCCGCGCGAAACGCAGCATCAGGATAAACGGCAGCACAAGACCCACACCAAAAAACGCCCCCGCCAAATAACTATTGTGCGCAAAGAGAGCGGCCAGTGCGCCTGCGAGCAGAAGCGGCAGGGCCAGCGCCGCACTGAATGCCAAGTGCACCCAGATTTGCGCCTCAAAATAATCCGCTGCGTTGTCCGCATGCATGGACGGCCCCAAAACGCTCATCGGCTCCAGCACCAAAACGTTGTGCATGGCCGCGGAGAGCAGGAACAGCCCAAATGCCAAAACGAAGCCAGCGTACCGCTCCGCGGCCAGCCACCGCGCCAGAAGCACGTTGACCACGATGCCCGCGCTCACCATCGCTCCGGGATCCGCCAGCGCAGAAATGCCCGAGCGGCTGTTCCAAATCATCCATCGCGATTCACTGCGCGCAGGTTGAACGGGCGCGGTCGCGATCTGTGCTGGCGTCTCCGTTTGCGGTTTGACGGCAATCATTCCCATGCTTGGCGGCCCCTTCAAACAATGCTGTGGCAATTCCATACAAAGGAAATCTGCCCGCACCAAATGCAATTCCCTCTCCAATGCACAGGAACACGCGGATTGCCGCAGCCCGCGGTTTTGCCTTGTATTTCCGCGAAGATGCAAGCGTTCGCACGAAAAGGAATTGAATTGAATCAATCGCGAAGATTCAAACTGGAACACACGCCGCTGCGAGTCCCAATTCGGGAAGCTCCCCGCTCCCTAAGAAATCTATCAGCAAGCCCCTCGCCTTGGCGCGCCTCTCCACACTTAGTCCGCATCAAACCAGAGTTAGAAATCTGAGCACCTGAATCAGTTCAGCCTCGCGTATTCGGCTTCAGCAGTAATGAGAATGGGAATGTCGGGGTCGGCGTCTTTCCATAGCGTCAGAAAATCTTGATACGCAGCCTTGGCTTTGGCAGTGTCGCCTTGCATCGCGTAGGCGCGGGCGAGGCCCAGATGCGCCAGTGCCCCGATGGGTTCGTTGAGCACAATTCCGCGATGGTCGAGGATTTTCTGGAATTCGGCGGTGGCCTCACTGCCCTGATGCAAGGCAAGATAGGCTTCCCCGCGGACATAGACAGGATACAGGGACGTCCAGCCGTAAGTACTGGTTGTCGTCTGTCCTAGCTCATATTGAATGGCGGCTCTTAGACCCTCAATGGCCTCAGAAGCACTTCCCCGAGTGACCGCAAGCTTTGCGCGGAGGGTTGGCAGGTAATTGACCTGCACGATTGTGTCTTCCGGGAACCTCTTGCCCAAATCGTCGATCAGCCCTTGCGCTCGGCCGTCGTCCCCCGCATACGCGAGCGCGAGCGCAGCGGCGTACTGCACATCGCGGCCTGTCGAGCGCCCCATTGCCAAGGTGGCACGCCGTCTTGCTTCATCTGCGTCGCCAAACAGGGCCTCCCGGAGAGCGGAAAGGGCGGAGTAGGTCCCAGCCGCTTCCTTGTTTCCAGCCCGTTCGGCAGAATCTACTGCCTGACGGGAAAACTCTCGGGCGGTCCTCAGCCGCCCGGTGTAGGCAGCGGAATCGGCTTCGTTCGCCAACAAAGTATCCTCCGCTCCCGGCGTGCCCACCGACCGCGCTACCTCCTGCGCCATTCTGGCAACATCGTTCTGCAAAAAGGCACTCTGATACTGGGCAAGGTGGAAGTAAGGGTTTTGCAGTTTGCGCTGGCGAGCTTGCTCATAAGTAGCCTTTGCCTCATCAAGGCGATTCAAAGGAATGTCGTTGAACATCAGGAAGGCGTACGAGATGGGATAGTCCGGCCTCAGTTGGATTGCTTCCTTGGCTTCTTTAACCGCTTTCTCATATTCCCCAATTACTGGGTAGATTGCCCCAGACAGGTAAACGTGCGGTTGCTCCGACCGGGGATAAGACTGAATCCAAAGCTGACAGGACTGTTCGGCTGCTTTGATGTTCCCGGTGACCTCCTTATGAAAAGTACTGGCGATGAAATACCTCTCCGCCTCACTCGTTCGGTCGCGTAACTCATATGCCTTTCGGGAGTAGGCGGAAGCCATGCCGGATTCGCCGACACTTTCCAACGCGATGCCCAACGATGCGTAGGCCATCGCAAAATTCGAGTCCAGTTCGATGGCACGCTTATAAAAGGGGATCGATGCGGCGTCCCCAGCTGTGCGCTGAACCATATATCCAGAACTGAAGGCTTTCAGAGCCTCCAGCGAAGGTGTCGTTGCTTCCTCGAGAGGCGTATCGAATTTCCGCACCGTGCTTAGAGACTCGCCCAGTTTGTTTCGCATCTGCAAGGCCGATTTTCCGAGAACATCGAGCACATGGCTCTTATCGCTTGCCTGAGCTTCCGTGCTCGCCAGCGTTTTCCCGTTCACGCAATTGACCGCCTTGAGGGTTAGCAGGTAGGGCGTGCCAATCTGCGCGATCGAACCGTCAAGAACGGCGGCGCTGCCCGTCCGCTGGCAGAGTTCCCCCGCAATCTCCGGCGACAGTTTCGCATCAGGTTGCTGGCCCATCATCACTAAGGTCTGCTGGATTTGCTGGTCAGGGATAATGCTTAGGAAGGGCGATTGTTCCAACTGCACGGAAAGTCCCTGCCGTAGCGTACCGTCAAATACCGCGTCGCCGGTTGTGTTCGTAAAGTCCGCCAGGACGATCGTGTCCTTGTCCGTAAGCGCGTATGCCTTATGGATGAAAGTGAACCAGCCGCCCACGGCCAGTCCAATGACTAGTATTGTTCCGCCGGCGATCGCCCCCCATCGAATCGATTTCCGTGCGGGCTTTGCTCCAGTTGCAGGTTCGGCGACGGGCGCACGACCCGAATCGGAATCGCGCTTCAGGCGCTGCAAATCCGTACGGATCTCGGCGGCGCTTTGATAGCGCAGCTTGCGGTCCTTCTCCAGCGCCTTGTTGATGATTTCTTCCAGTTTTGGCGCGAGGTCAGGGTTGAGCCGCACGGGCGAAACTGGGCTACGATTCAGTATCGCATCCGTTATCACCGCGGAGGTCTCGCCACGGAAAGCCACGATCCCGGTCACCATCTCGTAGAGCACGACGCCGAATGAAAACAAGTCCGTGCGCGCATCCAGCTCTTCGCCCCGCACCTGCTCGGGTGACATGTACGTGAGGGTGCCAATCGTTGTGCCAGCTCGGGTGAGTTGTTCAGATTCGCTCGCAGTCGGCATCGCCGACAGATTCATGGCGCCGCCCGCGGGCACCAGCTTTGCCAGCCCGAAATCCAAAATCTTGGCGTGACCGCGCCCCGTTACAAAAATGTTGGCTGGCTTGATGTCGCGATGGACGATTCCTTTGGCATGCGCGGCGTCCAGCGCATCGGCGATTTCAATCGCCAGCGGAAGCAATTCATCGGCATCCATGGGCTTCCCGTTGATGCGGTGCTTCAACGTCATGCCCTCCAGAAATTCCATGGCGATGAACGCTTGGCCATCCTGTTCGCCGATGTCGTAAATCGTGCAAATATTGGGGTGATTCAGTGCAGATGAGGCTTTGGCCTCACGGCGGAATCGTTCCAGGGCTTGAGGATCATGCGCGAGGTCTTCCGGCAGGAATTTGAGAGCAACAAAGCGGTCCAGCCGAGTATCCTCCGCTTTATAGACAACACCCATCCCACCACCGCCGAGTTTCTCGATGATGCGATAGTGCGAGATGGTCCGGCCAATCATGGGCAAAGACTCGCGCCATCTTAGGTTTCACCATCAACCAAGTCAATCTATGGAAGTGTGGACGTCGCTGCGAGAGAACAGCCGACGGCTCCATGATCCCCGGTATACGCGGGTCAGGCGCTGTTTTTCGCGAAGTTCGCAAATCCGCGAAAAAATCGAGGTCTTGTGAAGCGCGAACTCCAGCATTTTCAAGAATCTAACGATGGCCTTCGGATTGCCATACCTTTATGGGCTGCTTTAGCCTGTTCAAAATGGCGGATTTAGCCAATTTGAATGGTCAATTAAACGAGCATGACTTCCGCGAAGGAGAGGTGTATTGACCCGCCGGCCAAAGAAAAATCAAGAAATCGCGAGGGGGGAGAAGCGGGATGCCACCTGCCCATGCACTCATCCAGATTGCCAGGGCAGACACAAGTCATAACGCTGATCAGGTACAAACACAAATCAAAAGGATATTCAGGAAAAGGAGAACGCCATGGCAAATTTGACAACGAGCAAAGATCACAGTTTGGGCAGTTTATATGACCTCAAGCAGGATTTCGATCGCGTATTCCAGCGCCTCTTCACGCCTGGCTCCAATGCTGCGTCATCGGAAACGCTAGTTGCCGTCATTCCCCCGATTGAAACCTGGGTGGACACGGAGGATAAGGAGTTTCACTTGACCATGCCTCTCCCGGGCGTCAAGCCAGAGGATATCCATATCAATCTCCAGGGAAACCGTCTGACCTTCGACGGCGAACAGAAGGGCGAAGATGAGAAAAGTGGAAAGAATTTTCTGGAGCGAGAGTATTCCTATGGACGTTTTCTGCGCAGCGTGACGCTCCCCGATGGAATCGAAGGCGATAAACTTACCGCACAGCTAAAGGACGGAATCCTGGAGATCATCGCGCCCATCAGCGTCGCGGCTCTTCCGAGGAAAATCGACGTCAAGACAGACACAAAGGCTCAAGCAGCCGGCAAATGAGTTTTTGGCACAGTTCGCCACGACTGACCTGGAGCTATTGAAAACTACCGGGCGAGCCGACGATCCTGAAAAGCGGCTGCCTACTCCCAGAGACAATGATTTCCCCGTCCCCAACGCCACGCCGCCCACAACCGCCACAGTCTGTAAGATATTGTCATCCCGACCGGAGGCCCGCGCCGTTAGCGGGCCGTAGCGGAGGGATCGTGGCTGGATCGCCAACCGACGTCGAACAGAGCCATGTCACGCCTTGATTGGCTCCCCGCGATGCAGCGCAATCGAACTACGCTTTCAGTTCGACGATGATTACGTCTAGCGGGTGACCGCTTAGGTTCTCCGGCAAATGGCTTCCGGCGGGCGAATAGAGCGTCTCGCCTGCGTGGAAACGGCGCTCTTCCGTTTTGCCATCCGGGAACGTAAACCTGCAATGGACATCATTCTGAAAAATCGCGACACTGTCGGGATGCGAGTGCATCACTGACTTCTCGTGCCCTTTGTAGTTCGCTCGGAGCACGCGCACCTTCTCATTTTCAACTTCAACATTGTAATGTTTCGGGTCCACTTTGACGGGGTCTTGAACTTCCATTTGAGGTTTCGGAGCTGTAGACATGATTTTCTCCTTTGATGGGGCAAATATATGGCTTACCGGGGGGGAGTTCGAAGGATAGTCCCCGAAACAGCGAGGGTCAAGTCATTGTTAGCGGCGCTGACCCGGTTGCAACCCGAGCAGGACCAATAGGCCTACGCTGTCAACGAAGCCAGTTTTGCGAGCTTCGGCAGGTTTTGTGTCACACTTATGGCACAGCCTTCGCAAGGGCGATATGATTTGTGAAGAGGATTGCAATGACGACCGAGCGAATCGACATTGACCCAGCCATTATGATGGGGAAACCAGTGATTCGAGGGACGCGAATCACCGTCGAGCTGATTCTGCGTAAACTCGCCGAGGGCGCCAGCGAGGGTGAACTCCTGGAAGATTACCCGCACCTCACAACGGAAGACATCCTGGCGGCGGTGGCCTATGGCGCGGCAAGCGTCGCGCACGAGGAAGTGGTGCTGCTCCCAAACGAGCCACTCGCGAGCAAATCCTAACCAATGAACTTCGTGGCCGACGAAAGCTGTGCCAGGCCGGTGGTCCTGGCGTTGCGCGCAGCGGGTCACGACGTGATTGCCATCGCCGAAATCGCGAAGGGTGCTACCGATGAGCAAGTGCTCGAGCGTGCTTTGAAAGAGAAGCGGGTACTCATCACAGAAGACCGCGATTTCGGCGAATTGGTTTTCGCACGCGGCCGTTCATCATCTGGGGTAATCCTGGTAAGGTTTCCCAGCCAAGCGCGCCGTGCCAAGTCCGCGACCGTAATTGAAGCGGTTTCCAAGATGGGCTCGCGGCTGCGAGATGCCTTTACCGTAGTGGAGCCCGGACGAGTGCGCATCAGCAACAGACCATGACTTCCGGCTCTGCAAATTATTGAAGATGGCGGATAAGCCTGTAAGCCGGATTCTGTGCGGCGCCTGCCTTGCAGCAGTGCGCCGCGACGATCATTCCTCTAGCCCCGGCCTCGCGACCGGGATCGAGCGACCTACCCGAGGGTTCGTCAGTCCCATCAGCTTGCGCCGTTGGAAAAGGAGCCGCTGCGCTTGCGCACAGTGCTCAACGAGCCGGGCCAGCTCTGCCCTCCTATTTGGTCTTGCACCTCGCGGGGTTTGCCGTGCCCCCGATGTTGCCACCGGGGCGGTGGGCTCTTACCCCACCTTTTCACCCTTACCGGCGATGCCAACCTTGAAGATGTCCCGAAGGTTTTCCTCCGGGCTATCACCGGGCTGCTCCGCAGGCGGTATATTCTCTGTGGCACTGTCCGTGACGCATGTAGGCGCCGGGTTTTAACCCAGCCCGCAACAAACGTCCCCTGGCGTTACCAGGCGCGATGCCCAATCCCTGCTCCTGTAGCGGCCGGGCTTTAGCCCGGCATCTGCATTCGCAAGGTGGTGTCCGGACTTTCCTCCCGTTTACCCTGAGGCGCGGCGCCGAAGGGTTTCCCCTTCGACCACAGCGCTCAGGGCAAGCCAGCGATCGTCCAGCTCACCCGCCAGTTTCATTATACCCTGGGAATCCTTGCCGCGCGCGCATCCGCCTTGAACAGGAAATGTACCCTGGTCCATAGTGCTTCCCAACATTTTGTAACTTTTCGAGTCCTTACCACGCTCGGATCATCGCCACGCACTGGGCTGCTTTATCGGCTGAAAAAGATGTCGTTCGAGCCGCGAGGGACTCGCCCGGAAGCATGGCTAAGAGGTTCAGCAAGTAATCTGCCTTGATTGCAAAGTTTACATTCTGAGGAATAGCACTCGCAGCCTGATACACCTTGGCTGCATCCAGGGTGGCGACTACGACACCAACGATGTTTCCATCGGCATCAAACAGCGGGCTACCACTTGATCCGGGTTGCACCTGAGCTGAGATTTGCAGTGAGCGGGGGTCATCCTGCCAACCACTTTTGCTTGATATCACTCCTTCTGAGAACTTTGGATTCGAGCCAAGCATAGAGGTCAGAGGGTACCCAATCGTGGACACCCGCTCTCCGAGCTTGACGCCACTTGAGGTTACCAACTGGAACGGAAGTTCAGTGCAGGTGGCTGTCAGCTTCGCAGGGTCCGTCAAGCGCAATACCGCCAGATCATTCACTACATCCCGAATCACGACCTCAGCACTGACGCTACCATTCCAACCAGGGAACGCGACGCTGATGTTCTTCGCGTCGGCTACAACGTGCCAGTTAGTGGCGAGTAGACCACTCCGACTTATTAGAAATCCAGTCCCGGAAGCTCCGCCCTTCTCCGACGTTGCGTTGGCAGCCTCTTTGCCGATTTCCGGCCACACACGCATGAGCAGTAGGTCGAATGGTCCTTTTGGGGTAGCGAGCGAACCACGCAACACGGAATCGTGGTCAAGGGTAAGAGTCATGCCTGCTGGCTTCTTGTTTGCCATGAAATACGTACAAGTGAAAATATCCGGGGATGCCGTACTGCGAATCTCAGCCTTAATCTCATTGGGCTGCCAAAGGAGCGAGTTGGATCGAAGCACAACCGCAACGTAGTCTGCGCCGCTTCCTCCCGGGGCGGGTACAATACCCAAGCGATATTGATCTTGGGCGTCGCTCCAGATTCCTTCCACGTGACTCCGCAGTTCGCCCTTCTTGATATCCTCTTCGGTTATTGCCAGCTTCGGCCTCGCTGGATATTCCCGCTGAATCCTCTGTCGGGAAACATCTTCGTCGAAACCGGTGTATCCTAGCTGGGAGTAAATCTTCCCGACAAGTGCGCGGACGGTTGCAGTTACTCCCAGCCGCGACGCTCCGGCAGATGCCTCTGCCACAAGCTCACCACTCGCGTCGACAACCCGCATAGAAAGTCGTCCACCGGAGACCTCTCTCGACCAACTGCCACCCATCACGCACGTCTTCAACAAATCGGCCTGCGACACATCAGCGACCGCCGAGACGACGACAAATCCTTTTGCAGTGGCCTGTGTTCTCAGCTCCTTGGCAAGCCCGTAGGGGTCGCTCGTAAAGTCCGTGACCACAAGATACTTGCAGGCATTGATTTCTCCTGCAACTGCGGACGCTGGCAACAGAAAGAGCATTAACGCAGCGATGAGAAGGGCTTGGGTGCCCCGTCGCAGGTGGTGTCCGTCTTGCTCGCCCATGGTTCGCCTCTTTTCCGGAGAGCGGCTGACCTCTAGACTGGATTCAAGAGTCTGCAGGGAACCCTCCAGATTTTAATGGGAGCGATATTGCGGAGCTTACCATTAAATCGAGGGGTGTACTGGCTTACTTGAAATTAGCGATTCAGTGATTTCACTTTAAACCGAGCAGTCCCTCAAATTCAGATTCGGTGAGTATGGCCACTCCCAATTCCTTGGCTTTGTCGTACTTGGAGCCTGGGTCGGTCCCCACCACCACGTAATCGGTCTTCTTGCTGACAGACCCGGAGACTTTTCCGCCGTTCTGCAACACAAGTTCCCCAGCTTCTTCGCGGCTGCGATTGGCCAATCCGCCGGTAAAGACGAACGACTTCCCCGCAAGCTTCTGGCTTTTCACCTCGCGCTTTTCGGCGGTGGGATGGACGCCAGCTTTGAATAGCTTCTTGATGAGATTGCGGTTTGCGGGTTCGGAGAAAAACTCCACGATGCTGGCGGCTACTTTGGGGCCGACTTCGGGGACATTTTCGAGTTCTTCGGTTTTGGCGGCGGCGAAATCTTCGAGCGAAGAAAAATGCTCGGCCAGCAATTGCCCGGTGCGCTCCCCTACAAACTGAATGCCCAGTGCAAATATAAGGCGCGAGAGCGGATTCTTCTTGCTGGCGGTGATTTCGTCCAGCAGATTCTGCGCGGATTTTTCCGCCATGCGCTCCAGATTGGCCACTTCCTCCTGTTTCAGCGCGTAAAGGTCCGCTACATCCTTGACCATTTTCTTTTCCACGAGCTGGTCCACGATCTTTTCGCCCAGCCCGTCAATATTCATCGCGTGGCGCCCGGCAAAGTGCAGCAACGATTCCTTCAGCTTCGCGGGACACGCGGCATTCACGCAACGATACGCCACTTCCCCTTCGGCCTTGTGAATCGCGCTGCCGCAGACGGGGCACTCCTTCGGCATGCGAAACGGCTTGCGATTCTTCCCTTCCTTCACCACTTTCAGGACGTGCGGAATCACTTCACCAGCGCGTTCGACCAGCACGGTGTCGCCAATCTGCAACCCCAGCCGGTCAATCTCATCCATATTGTGGAGCGTGGAACGGCTGACAGTGACGCCTCCCACCTGCACCGGCTCCAGCACCGCCACCGGCGTCAGCGTTCCCGTGCGCCCCACCTGCACGATGATGTCGTTCACCACGGTGGTTTCCTGGCGCGCGGGATATTTGTACGCGATGGCCCAGCGCGGAGCCTTGGCCGTGAATCCCAGCTCATTCTGCAGCGAAGTGGAGTTCACCTTGATCACCACGCCATCAATCTCGTAAGCCAGCTTCTCCCGCTTGGTGTCCCAGGCAACGCAGTATTCCACGACCTTTTCGATGCCGTCGCACAATTTCCAATCGTCGCTGGCGCGGAACCTCAATTGCTTCAGTGTCTGCAGGGAGTCCGAATGCTTGGCGAACGGCACTTTTCCGTCAACGTAGAGGTAATAGGCGAAGAAGTCCAAGCGCCGCTGTGCCGTTATGGTAGGGTCGAGCACGCGAATTGCACCTGCGGCGGCGTTCCGGGGATTCACAAAAATTTTCCCGCCGGTCTGCTCCTGCTGCCGGTTCAGTGCATCAAACGATTCGCGGGTCATCATGATTTCGCCGCGCACCTCAAAATCGCCGGGCAGTTTGGCCTTTTTCAACGCCGCCTCTTCCACGCGCAAGGGCACGGAGCGCACCGTTTTCACGTTGGGCGTAACGTCTTCGCCGGTAGTGCCGTCGCCGCGAGTAACCCCCCGCACCAGCACGCCGTCTTCATATTGCAGGGAAATGCTCAGGCCATCGAATTTGTGCTCGGCGATGTACTCGATGTCCTCGCGGCCGCTCGTTTCGCGCACGCGGCGGTCCCAATCGCGCAGCGCATCGTGGGAAAACGCGTTGTCCAGGCTAAGCATCGGCCGCGCATGCCGCACGGTCTGAAAGCCTTCGCGCGGCGGTCCACCAACACGCACCGACGGCGAATCCGGCGTGACCAGTTCGGGATAGGCCGCCTCGATCTCCTTCAGCCGGTTCATCAGCCGGTCGTAGGCGGCGTCCGAAATCTCCGGGTCGTCCAGCACGTGATAGCGATACTCGTGATAGCGCAGCTTCTCGCGCAGGTCTTCGAGCTCTTTCTTGATATTGGAAGGGGCTGCCTTGGCCATCGGTGCCTCGTAGATCGTAGGCTGCAAAATGCATCTTATTATATAGAATGTATGGGCTGCTATTGCTCCGGGAGACTATGGAAACTCAGTTCCACAACGCGTTGTTGATTCACAATCCAAATGCCGGTACTGGCGGTAACGCGCGGCGGCGCCTGATCGAGCAGGCGCGGCGCATTCTATCCGCCGGTGGCATTGAGGCCGAGCTGGCGGAAACGACCGCCCCCGGCCACGCCACGGAAATCGCGCAGCAGGCCGCGCGCGAAGGCCGGCAACTGGTCATCACTTGTGGCGGCGATGGCACCCTCAATGAAGTCGTCAACGGCTTGGCCACACTCAACAATGGTCATCGCGTGCCCCTGGCGCTTCTGCCCGGGGGCACCGCCAATATTCTGGCGAAGGAATTGGCACTGCCGTGGGATATTCCCCGCGCGGCGAAGCAATTGGTCGGCGCCGAGCTGCGGGAAATCGCTCTGGGCCTGGCCACGCCGCTGGAGCAGCCGGAGAAAAAACGGTTCTTCCTGAGCGTTGCCGGCGCCGGGCCCGACGGCATGATCGTCTACTCCGTGGACCTCGGCCTAAAAGCCCGTGTCGGCATACTGGCCTATTGGTGGCAGGGCGCGCGTGAGGTGCTGCGCTACACCTTTCCGCGCTTCCGCGTACGCGCGGGCGACCGTCAGGTGGAGGGCACACTGGTGATTGTGGGGCGCACGAAGAACTTCGGCGGCCCCTTCAAGCTTACCGATCACGCAGACCTGTTCGGGGATGAGTTTGAAGTGCTGGCGCTGACGACACAAAGCGGCTTGCGCTACCTGAGCTACCTGCCGACGCTGTGGATGGGCAACCTGCGCAAGGAAGAAGATGTACACTTCTGGAAAGCGGACACGCTGCTGTGCGAACCGCTGGATGCCAACCCAGTGTACGCGCAATTGGATGGCGAACCATTCGTACGGCTTCCAGTTGAATTTTCGATTGTGCCGCGGGCGTTGAAGCTGCTTGTGCCGCGCGGCACTCCGGCCACCAGCGGCGGTCCCACAAACGAATCCTGACCGTGGACTTCATTACCCATGCGTTGCTTTCCCTGGCCCTGGCGCGCGGATTTTTTGCGAGCCGAGGAAGGCCGATCCTGGCGGGCATGCTGATTGCCGGCACGCTTGCCGATGTGGATTGGATCACCGTGTGGTTCGGGCCCGGGGCTTTCCTGGCGGGGCACCGCACGATTACGCATTCCCTCTTAGGCACAGCCGTCATCATTGCCATCGCCGCATGGGTTGCTCATGCGCTGGACAGCCAACGACGTGAAACCTTGAAGAGCATCCTGGCAGCCACCGCCTGCGCGGCCATTGCGCATGTGATCTTCGATCTCTGCCAATCGGGCGGCATCGCGCTGCTGTGGCCGTTCCATGGCACGCGCTACGCCCTGGACTGGCTCCCCCCGGTTGAACCGTGGATTTTGTTGATACTTTTCGGCGCCGTGGTTGTGCCGGAGTTCTTCCTTTTAGTGAGTTTGGAAATCGGCGCCAAAGACAAAAGGCCGCGGGGCCGCAATGGCGCGCTGGTAGCGCTGGCGCTGCTGGGAATTTACATTGGCGCGCGCGGAGTGCTGCACTTCAATAGCGTGGCGCTGCTGGAACCACGCTCCTATCACGGAGAATCGCCGCGGCGCGCCGAAACATTTGCGGATACGCTTTCGCTATTCACCTGGCACGGAGTGGTGGAAACACAGTCGTACCTTTGCCTGATCGAGGTACCGGTGATGTCCGGAGATAGCTTCGACCCGGAATCCGGCGTGTGCCTGCACAAACCGGAAGAATCTCCGGTGCTGACGGCAGTGCAACAGTCGGCGGTGGGCCGCAGGTTCCTGAGCGCGGCAAGCATTCCTCGCGCCCTGGTTGACAAAACCGAGAATGGCTACGAGGTGGTGATTCGCGACCTGCGCGACGTGGCGGAACAACAGACGCGGCATCGTGTGGTGGCGCGGATTTGGCTTGATTCTGGCGCGCAGATTGTGAGTGAACAGTTTGCCTGGGCGGGGGAAGTGCACTTGCGGTAATCGAAACGGCCCGGGCTTGAGAATTTTGGTTAAGCCTGAATTCCGAAATGGCTCACCAAAAGAGGTCGCGCGAAATGGTGTATCTCTTTTCTCTTGAAAGGGTTTTCTGGTGGACATCCAACTTCGCCGAAGTTACGATCTGTCCCTCTTAGAAAGCAAACAATAACCTTGTCATTTCGACCGGAGGGACGGCGCTTTTTGCCGTCCCGGAGTGGAGAAATCGCTAGGCAACTTCGGAATTCAGATTAAGCCGAGGGGGCCGGTTTTTCGCGCAGGACCAGGCGGGACGCGGCGTAACTGGCCGACGCAATCACGAGCACGGCGATGGTAACTCCCAGTTTGTGCTGCGCCAGAAACGGCAGCGCATCCTTGCCGTAGCGGATGGCCAGATAACCGGTGCCAAAGTAGCGGATCGCACGCGCCAACGCGATGGCGGAAGTAAAGCTCGCCAGAGGCACTTCAAAGACGCCTGCCGCAAACACAAAAACCTTAAAGGGCGTGGGCGGGGGAAGCAGCGCGGCAAGCAGCATCCCGCCAAAGCCATTTTTCTCCACCCAACGCTTTACCGCGGGCGCGTGGCTGCCTGCTTTTTTCCGAAATAGCGCTTCCCCGCCCTTTTTCGCGATGAAATAAAGCAATAGGCAACCCAGCACCGAACCAACCCCGGCCATCGTGGCGTAAAGCGGCATGCGCAGCGGATGCTGGATGGAGAGCTCAATAAGCAGGAGATCGTTGATAACGGGAAACGTCAGCACGGAGGAATCGAGGAAGGAAATCAGAAAGAGGCCCGGCGCCCCGATAGTCCCGGCGAAGACGACGATTTTTTGCTTCCATCCGCTCAACGGCGCCGTCAAGAATGGATCCTCCGTGATCGAATCAACTTAGTGTAGCAGACTGCGGAACTGGCCTGGCAGCTTGCGAAAAAAGTACCGTCCCGTCATTCCGAACGGAGTCTGCGAAGTGAGGAATCCCTCTTTTCTTGGGTTTCCACTGAGGAGAGATTCCTCGCTTCGCTCGGAATGACGGCGAAACGCATTATTCAGCAACCTGCTAAAGCAGCGCTTCGATGGCTTCCGTGATGATGTCGTAGACGTGGTGAAGCTCTTCCGTGGCAATCCCATAAGGCGGGAGCACGTAAATCACATTGCCGAGGGGCCGCAACAAAACGCCGCGCCGCAGGAAAAAGTCATAGAGTCTGGGACGCATGGCAGAGAGGTATCCGGGGTCGTCGGCGCGAAGTTCCAGCGCGCCAATCGTTCCGATGTGACGCGTGTCGGCAACTTGGCGCATGCTGCGCAAAAATTTCAAACGATCGGCATTCACGCGTGTAATCGCAGCGATGCGGTCGAACACGGGCTCGTCTTCAAAAATCTGCAAACTGGCATTCGCGGCGGCGCAGGCCAGCGCGTTCCCCGTATAGGAATGGCCGTGATAGAAGGTGTGCAGACGGTTTTCGCTCCTGAAGGCGGACTCCACACGATCCGTGCACAACGTCGCGCCCATGGCAAGGTACCCGCCCGTCAGTCCCTTCGACAGGCACATCAGGTCAGGGACGACATTCGCAATATCGCAGGCAAACATTTTTCCGGTGCGGCCGAAACCGGTGAGCACTTCATCGGCAATCAGAAACACATCATGCTTCGTGCAGAGCGCGCGAATCTGTTGAAGAAATTCGACGGGATGCACGATCATGCCGCCCGCGCCCTGCAGCAGCGGCTCCACAATCACAGCGGCGATCTTGTCGCCACGTTCGGCCAGCAACCCTTCCAGCTTTTGCACGCATTCAATGTGGCAGGTGGCGCGCTTCAATCCCACGGGGCAGCGGTAGCAGTACGCCGAATAAACGCGGTGCACGGGGTAGCGCATGGATTCAAAAGGGGCTGTGAAGGGCGAGGAATCGCTGACGGACATGGCCCCGGCGGTATCGCCGTGATACCCGTGGGCCAGTGCAACGATTTCGTGTTTTTCGGGGCGCTCGAGATTCTGGAAGTGCTGCACCGAAAGTTTCAGGGCGACTTCGACGGCGGTGGAACCGTCATCGGAGAAAAACATGTGCGTGAGTTCGGCGGGCACCCACTTGCGCAGGCGCATGGCGAGCTCTTCCGCGGGTTCGTGCGTGAAGCCCGCCAGCAACACGTGCTCCAGCTTGTGCGCTTGTTCGGCAATCGCATCACTGATGCGGGGATGCGCGTGGCCGTGAAGGTTGACCCACCACGAGGAGATGGCGTCCAGTATCCGCCTTCCATCCGCGAGGTGAAGATAGACGCCCTCGGCGTTGGCCACGGGAAGCGGCGGAGGGTCCAGGAGGGAATTCGTAAAAGGGTGCCAGATCCGGATTGGGCTTGTCATTGGGCAAAAGCCGACCGATCAAAATGGTTCAGAAATACCTGCATCAACGCGGTGCGGTGAAGATTCGGGAGCTTGGGAATCTCGCCGATGACGCGCACATGGCCAAACTTCTCGATGGTGTCGCGGTTCTCGCGATTCTGATCGCCGATTAGCACTACGCCATGCACCGGCAATTCGGCCGCGTGGAGCGCCGCTAGCGTAAGCAGCGTGTGATTGATGGTGCCCAAACCGCTGCGCGCCGCCAGAATCACCGGCAGCTTGAATTTCACCATCATATCCAGCACGAACTGCTTGGAGTTGATGGGCACAAGTACGCCCCCGGCGCCTTCCACGACAAGCCAGTCATTCATCAGGCTCACGGGAAGATTCATGCGGTTCAGGTCAATTTCCACGCCGGCCCAGCGCGCGGCCAGGTCCGGCGAAACGGGCGGCACAAATTTGTAAACTTCATCCAGGGTGCGGTCCGTGCCGATTCCCGCCAGGCGCATCACCGTAACGCGGTCCGAACCTTCCAGCGTGCCCGTCTGAATTGGTTTCCAGTAAACGGCATCGAGCGCGGCGCACAACAGAGCGGAAAGCGTCGTCTTGCCCACTCCGGTATCCGTTCCTGTGATGAAGAATTGGCGCCTCATGCGTGCCTCGCCGCTGTGGGAACCTGACGATCCGCCCGCCAAGCCACCAGGGATTTCACCAGGCGATCCAATTCGTGTTGCGGGATGCGAGAAGTCAGGGACAGGCGCAGGCGCGCCTTGCCCTCCGGCACCGTGGGTGGGCGGATCGCGCGCACCGCAAATCCTTCGTGCTGCAGATGTTCGGCAGCGGCCAGCGTGTCATTCACATCTCCGAAAACCACCGGCACGATCTGGCTGGCGCTGTCCGCGGTATTGAATCCTTCCGCGCGTAAGGCACTCCGCAAGTGTTGCGCGCGCTTCTGCAACTCCCGCCGCTCCGTCTCCATCCCCGCCGCAAGCTGCACGGCAGCGTGAATCTGCTGGGAAAAATAGGGTGGTAGCGCCGTGCTGAAAATGAAGGTCCGCGCGTGATTGATAAGGTGCTCCTTCAGTACGGCAGGACCGCAAACAAAAGCGCCGGCGCATCCCAGGGCTTTCCCGCAAGTATGCACCACGGCGAGCAAATACGGTACGATGCCCGCTTCCGCGGCAATCCCGCGGCCCTCCGGACCCATCACTCCCACGGCGTGGGCTTCATCCAAAATGATCGCGGCTTCATATTTATCGGCCAACTCGGCGATTTTCCTCAGTGGCGCAATATCGCCATCCATGCTGAAGACGCTTTCCGTGATAATTATTTTCCGCCAGGGCGCGCCCGCTTCTTCGCGCAATCTGTCTTCCAGGACCTCCAGGTTCAGGTGCGGGTAAATGACTTTACGAGCCCCGGAGAGGCGCATGCCGTCAATCAAGCTGGCATGGTTCAAAGCGTCGGAATAAACCACATCATCCTTGCCGACCAGCGCGGCGAGCAAGCCGAGGTTCGCGGCATAGCCGCTGCCGAAGAAAAGCGCCTCCTCAGTGCCGGCAAATCCTGCGAACTCCGCCTCCAGGACTCGCCACTCTTCCGCTTGACCGGATAGCAAGCGCGAGCCGGTGCCGCCAACCCTTTGCGCATTCTGCACGGCGCGGAGCGTGGCTTCGCGCAGCTTGGGATGTTCGGCGAGACCGAGATAATCGTTGGAGCACAGATTTACGCCGCGAATTTCGGCCAAAGTACGGCGTAGGTTGCGGTCATCAAGGTTCCGCAACTCCTTCCGCAGTTGTTCCTTCCACGTCGTTAGGGCGTTAGACGGCATGTGGCTCGAGTGACTTCATCCCCAAACTCTGCAGCATCTGCTCATCCTCATCCACTCCAGGGTTTGGCGTGGTCAGCAACTTTTCTCCGACAAAAATCGAATTAGCGCCCGCAAGAAAACACAGCGTCACAGCTTCCGGAGACAACTGTTTGCGCCCGGCGGCCAGGCGTACTCGAGAAGCCGGCATCAGGATGCGCGCGGTAGCAATGGCGCGCACCATTTCCAGGGGATCGAGAGGCGGCACGTTGGCCAGCGGCGTGCCCTCGACGCGAACCAGCATGTTAATAGGCACACTTTCCGGGTGAGGGTCGAGCGTCGCCAATTGATGCAACAGCCCGGCGCGGTCGCTTTCCTTCTCACCCATTCCCAGAATGCCGCCGCAACACACGGTGATTCCGGCCTTGCGAACCGCTGCAAGGGTCCTTAGGCGCTCATCGTACACGCGAGTGGTGATAATCGAGCCATAAAATTCCGGCGAAGTGTCCAGATTGTGATTGTAAGCCGTGAGCCCCGCTTCCTTGAGCCGCACCGCCTGCTCGCTGGTCAGCATTCCCAGCGTGCAGCAAACTTCCAGGCCCAGCGAAGAGACGCCGCTCACCATGTCCAATACTTTCTCGAAGTCATGGCCATGAGGCGCTTCCCGCCACGCCGCGCCCATGCACATTCGCGTGATGCCCTTTGCTTTGGCTTCGCGCGCCACGCTTACCACATGGTGAGGATCGAGCAGTCCTTCGCGCTCGACATCGGAATCGTAATGCGCGCTTTGCGGACAATACGCGCAATCCTCCGGGCAACCCCCCGTCTTGATAGAGATTAACTGGCATTTTTGGACCCGATCGGCGGCATGGAATTGGCGATGGATGGTTTGCGCCTGAAAAATCAACTCGGGCAGAGGTGTCCTGTAAATCGCGACGATTTCCTCTTTCTTCCAATCATGCCGGAGTTGTGTCTTTGGGGTGGTCTGGTGAGCAGGGCCGGTCAATTCAGTCTTCATTCTGGGTAATCGCCTGGGTTATATGTCACTGCAATCGTCGAGCTAACTTGCCATACTATCATTGGTGCTCCACTTAGGGCCATTTCCATCGCTTCAAACGGTTTGACCGGCCATTGGCAAAATGTTATAAATCAACGTTTCGCTTGTCTGCGGCGCAAGACACAGTGGGGTGCCGAGGTGGTCCTGACCGCTCCGGGTCAGAAGGTCTTGCGTGTGCCGGCAAAAAAGTTCCCGTCCTGTCTGTGAAGCGGGAGTCTCCCCGATTACGGGTGAGGCGCTCCCCCTGACGATGGTGGATGTAGTCCGGTTCTGGTTCACCACGCTCCCCGTCAGGCCGGAGTGGTGTGTGGTTTTCCAATTGCAGGGGCCGCGGCCGAACATCAGGCCGCAAGAACCGCCCCGCATTGATCTGAATGTTCTGGAGGATCCTTCATGCAAATCTTGCTGGATGCTGCCCGGTCCATGGGCAGACGTACGTTGCATCGTGTTTTCGCCGCTTCGGCTCTGCTGCTCCTCAGCGCCCCCGGCTTGCTGGCCCATCCCGCGCCAGAAGCCGGGGGTGAGGCAAGTCTCAAGCTCCCCGACCTGTCCTCGGTGAAGTTTCTCAACGGTATTGACGGCCATACATTGCTGCTGTTCGGCATCCTCATCTGCATCTTCGGTCTGTTCTTCGGCATGAGAATTTTCATGAAGCTGAAGAACCTGCCGGTGCACAAAGCGATGCGCGAGGTCTCCGAGCTGATTTACGAGACCTGCAAAACGTACCTGCTCACACAGGGCAAATTCCTGCTTCTCCTGTGGGTCTTCATCGCCATCGTGATCGTGCTGTATTTCGGGATATTGTCGCCCGTCCCAGGGAAATCCATCGCTGTGACGCTGCCGATTATCCTGCTGTTCAGCCTGATCGGCATGGGCGGCAGCTACAGCGTGGCGTGGTTCGGCATTCGTGTGAACACCTTCGCCAATTCGCGCACCGCCTTCGCGGGCCTGCGCGGCAAGCCCTACCCCATTAATCACATTCCCCTGGAATCCGGCATGAGCGTGGGCATGATGCTGATCAGCGTGGAACTGCTGATGATGCTGATCATCCTGCTGTTCATTCCGGCTGATTACGCCGGGCCGTGTTTCATCGGTTTCGCCATCGGTGAGTCGTTGGGAGCGGCCGCGCTTCGTATCGCCGGCGGCATTTTCACCAAGATCGCCGATATCGGCTCCGACCTGATGAAGATTGTGTTCAAGATCAAGGAAGACGACGCGCGCAACCCTGGTGTGATCGCGGATTGCACCGGCGACAACGCGGGCGATTCGGTTGGTCCCACCGCCGATGGTTTTGAAACGTATGGTGTGACGGGCGTCGCCCTGATCACCTTCATCCTCCTCGCCGTGAAAGATCCCACGATTCAAGTGCAACTGCTGGTGTGGATCTTCGTGATGCGCGTGATTATGCTGATCGCCAGCGCCGTCGCTTACTTCCTCAATGACGCCATTCAGAAAGCCCGCTACGGCAACGCTTCGGAAATGAATTTCGAGGCGCCCTTAACGTGGCTGGTCTGGATCACGTCCATCGTCTCCATCGCTTTCACTTACGTAGTTTCGCGGCTGATTATTCCGTCACTCGGTGGCGACTCCAGCCAATGGTGGAAGCTGGCCACGATTATCTCCTGCGGCACGCTGGCCGGGGCGGTCATCCCCGAATTAGTGAAAGTCTTCACCTCCACGGAATCGCGCCACGTCAAGGAAGTGGTTACCTCCGCGCAGGAAGGCGGGGCATCCCTCGGCATCCTCTCCGGTTTTGTGGCTGGCAATTTCTCTTGCTACT
Organism: Candidatus Acidiferrales bacterium; assembly: GCA_963702915.1. Lineage (GTDB taxonomy): Bacteria > Acidobacteriota > Terriglobia > Acidiferrales > UBA7541 > Acidiferrum. The sequence goes on along the minus strand of OY969770.1, from coordinate 144,392 downwards.
ACCTGGGCCTTGCGATCCTCATGCTCATGTCCATCGGCTACCTGATCAGCAACCTGGGACTCGTCAATGTCATGCTTGCCCCGGCGGTGTTCGCGTTCGGGCTGGTGGCTTTCGGGTTCCTTGGCATGGGGCCTGTCACCATCGCGGTCGATTCCTATGGCCCGGTCACAGACAATGCGCAATCGGTGTTTGAACTTTCGCAGATTGAGCAGATTCCCAACATCAAGCAGGAACTGAAGAAGGATTACGACATTGACGTGGACTTCGAGCGTGCTAAGCACTTGTTGGAAGCCAACGACGGTGCGGGCAACACTTTCAAAGCCACCGCGAAGCCCGTACTCATCGGCACTGCGGTCGTCGGTGCAACCACCATGATCTTCTCCATCATCATGGCACTTACCAAGGGCCTCACGTCGGGCGTGAATAACCTCTCTCTCCTCCACGCTCCCTTCGTTCTTGGCCTCATTACCGGCGGCGCTATGATTTACTGGTTCACCGGCGCTTCCACGCAGGCCGTGACCACGGGCGCTTACCGCGCGGTGGAATTCATCAAGCGCCACATTAAGCTCGACAGTACAGAGAAAGCCAGTGTGGCCGACTCCAAGAAAGTAGTGGAAATTTGTACGCAGTACGCGCAGAAGGGCATGCTCAACATCTTCATCGCGGTCTTCTTCGCGACCTTGTCCTTCGCCTTTGTCGAACCGTTTTTCTTTATCGGCTACCTCATCTCCATCGCCATATTTGGTCTGTACCAGGCCATCTTCATGGCGGACGCGGGAGCCGCTTGGGATAACGCCAAGAAAATCGTGGAAGTCGAGATGAAGCAGAAGGGCACGCCGCTGCATGACGCCACCGTAATTGGCGACACCGTCGGCGACCCCTTCAAGGACACTTCGTCGGTGGCGCTGAATCCGGTGATCAAGTTCACCACGCTGTTCGGCTTGCTGGCTGTCGAGTTGGCGGTAAAGCTGACGGCGGATCAGGGCAGCACGCTGGAGCATATTCTTGCGGCCGCCTTCTTCCTGGTCTCCTTTATCTTCGTTTACCGTTCGTTCTTTAACATGCGCATCCGCGGCTCCGCCGCGGAATAGCGCCGTCGCATTCAACAGGGCGCCCCAATCCATCGGGGCGCACTTCTCTTGGAGTGCAAGTGTTACAATCCCTGAAGTTACTCACCGAGGTGCTTTCCATGAAAAAACTTTTGTTTGCTTTTGGCAGCGGCATGTTGCTGCTCGTGTTGGCAGTGCCGGCGCAGTCGCAAGTCGATACGAAGTGGCAGATTCATGACATGAGCCGTCCCGTGCCGCCAGTGATTGATCCGGGCACGTTCAGTTCGCAGGACATGTCTGGGCGTCCGCCTTCGGACGCGATGGTGCTCTTCGACGGGAAGGATTTGTCGAAGTGGGAGCACGCCGATAAGAGCGCGGCCAAGTGGAAAGTGCAAAGTGGCTACGCGGAAGTTGCAGCGGGAACCGGGGACATCCATACGAAGCAGGAGTTCGGCGATTTCCAATTGCACGTGGAGTTCACCGAGCCGGTTCCCCCGGTGGGCGAAAGCCAGGAGCGCGGGAACAGCGGCGTGTACCTGCAGGGCCTTTATGAAGTGCAGGTGCTGGATTCCTACAACAACAAAACTTACGCCGACGGGCAAGCTGCCGCAATGTATGGCCAATATCCGCCGCAGGTGAACGCTTCGCGGGCGCCGGGACAGTGGCAGGAATACGACATCGTGTTTCACGCGCCGAAGTTTGACGCCGCCAACAAGCTGACCAGTCCCGCGCGCGTGACTGTATTCCACAACGGCGTCCTGGTTCAGGACAATGTGCCATTAACGGGTCCAACCGCGCATCACGCCCGTCCGCCCTATAAGCCCGGCGTCGTTCGCGGACCGGTGGAACTGCAGGATCACGGGAACCCGGTGCGCTTCCGCAACATCTGGATTCGCGAACTCTGAGCATGGAGATTGTGCCTTACTGGCATCTCGCTCTCGACACTCAGATTGCACTTCCGCCAGAAGCTGGATAAAGATTCCCTCGGAAACTTTTTGCTTGACATAACCGTTGTTCTTTGATAAGCTTACTACTGTATAAAATTGTGCCTCGGCAAGCGGGAGTCCTCTCCCGCTTTTTCCTTTTCTGGGGGGCCCCCCCTGCTCTCGGCCCCTTCACTTCCTCGAGGCATCTCTTCACTTCGTCGACAGAACATCCCCTCTGGGCCGGCAGGCTATGCGCTCTCATCCCAGCTTCGGCCAGGGCTCCTCAGGACCAATGCCAGGCAAAAAGGACATTCTGGATTCCATCGCTGCGATGGCAAGGCAGATGGGACGCGCGCCGTCGCACGCAGAATTCTTCGGGCGCGCAGAAATCACGAAGTATGCGGTCGCGAAAATCTTTCCCAAATGGAATGACGCCGTCAGGGCGGCGGGCCTCAAACCGCGCAGGCTCAGGCTAAAGCTCCAGGATAGTGACCTGCTGAAAGACTGGGGCGATACGGTGCGGAGGAAGCGAGGGGTGCCTTCGCGGCGCGGGTATCTGCTCGAGGGAAAACATGAGCCTCGCACCCTGGAAAGACGGTTTGGCGGCTGGTCCTCCGTGCCGCAAGCCTTTCGCAATTTTGCCAAAGGCAAGCGTGAATGGGCGGATGTCGTGGCGCTTCTGCCTGTTTCCAAACGAACGGAAGAGGCCCCAGGGGAGCAAAACTCGGGTTCCGCGACGCCGCCGAACAGAGCACAGCGCGCGCAGTTACGCGATCGCCCCACCTATGGGGACCCTATGGACTTCCGCGGGTTGCGACACGAGCCGGTCAACGAGCAGGGCGTGATATTCCTGTTTGGGATGCTTGCGAGGGAGCTGGGCTACATGGTCGAGGCTGTGCAAACGGGGTTCCCCGATTGCGAGGCCAAGCGCCGGCTCGGTCCGGGACGTTGGAAGCGGGTGGACATCGAATTTGAATTTGAGAGCAGGAATTTCCGCGACCACGGGCACCCTACAAGTGGCTGCGATGCAATTGTCTGTTGGCGGCACAATTGGCCCGAGTGCCCAAAAGACATCGAGGTGGTTGAGCTGTCAGGCGTGATTAAATCTTTGGTACTGGGTCAGTTTGAAATTAAGCCTTAGCTTTCAGCTTTTTTAGCTCTGTTTCGAGTTCTTTGATCTTTCGTTCGGCTTCCGCCAGGCGGTTTTCTAGGTGGGTGATTTTTTCTTCCGCTACCGCCGCGAATGTGTCTAGCTCTGATACTTTCCGGGATAAGTCCATGTTTCTGCTCCTTTAAACGTATCATACGCGATACTTGCTCCAGAGGCATTTGTTCACTAAACCTTTTAGTCGAAATGCCCTTCGTCTTATAAGGAGCGTACATAGTGAACCGAATTTGGACTATAGAGAGAATCGCGGGCTATTATCATTTCCGAAGCAACGATGGTTTAAACGGAACTCCTGCGACGGAGCGCCAGCTTGCGCAGGCATTTCAACCGCATGGAATTGTCGGAAGTCTCTACGAGGATGTGTGCCTCCAACTATGTGCTCTAGGAAAAGCCGAAGCTGAAGTTACGATGATAAAACTACGACAGTACTGAGCTGAAATCTCAAACTGACCCAATACCAAATCCCTGGCCAACGCAGAGGACTATGTCTTGATCAGGCCCACGAATTTGTGGGGGTTGTTGTCGAATCCGGGGAATACCGGCGCGAGATCATTGACGCCGAGATGTTTGTATAGGATCTCGCCGACCACCGAGCGAAAGTCCGTCGTTAGCGCCAAGTCGCGGCCTTCATTTAACTGATGCTCTTCGAGCCCGGGCCATCTGCCATAGACGCGGCCGCCCTTGATATCACCGCCCATGGCGAACATGCAATTGGCGTGGCCGTGGTCCGTGCCGTGATTGCCGTTTTCTTTCGCGGTACGCCCAAATTCGCTCATCGTGACCACGACGATGTCGCCCATGCGATCGCCCATGTCCTGATGAAACGCGGCCAACGATTGCCCGAGCTCCTTCAAGAGGTTGGACAACTGACCCTGCGCGCCGCCTTCATTCACGTGGTTGTCCCAGCCGCCGCAATCCACGAACAGCACTTCGACGCCGATATCCGCTTTCAGCATCACGGCAATCTGCTGCAACTTCTGTCCTACTTGCCCCTTCGGATAATCCGCGCCGTTTTCCGGGGGAAACTTGTTCATGTCGATTTTGCGTAGCAGGTCGATGGCTTCAAACGTTTCCGTGCCCGTACCGTGCAAGGCATGGTCCACGGTCTGCGCGTACATGGCCTCAAAGCCGCCCTGCGCCACACTTGCCATCGCTGGTGATTGCGCCTGCACCTTGAACTGCCGCAAATCGGGAATTGCGACTGCTCCGGTGCTGCCCTGTAGCATGCGCGGTAAATTGGGGCCCATGGCCACGGCGCGAAACGGAGAAGCGTTTTCTTCCGGCATGGTCCCGAGCGCGCGGTCCAACCAGCCATCTTCGGTGGCTTTCACGCCAGGCGTTCCCGACTCCATGAAATCCTGCGCATCAAAGTGCGAGCGCGTGGGATCGGGTGAACCGGCCGCATGAACAATGGCCAACTGATTTTTCTGGAAAAGTGGCGCGAGCGGCGCGAGGCTGGGGTGCAGGCCGAAGAATCCGTCGAGATCAACGGCAGCGTCGTTTCCGCCGCGGCGCGGCTGGGGAATCGCGATGCCGGGGCGCATGCGGTAATAGTTGGGTTCGGCGAACGGCACCACAATGTTCAGGCCATCGGCGGCGCCGCGTTGGAAAAGCACGACGAGTTGCTTCTTCCCTGCCCCAGGCGTCGAGGCAATGGCGCGCTGCAAGAAGGCGGGAACGGTGCTCAGGCCGACGAGAGCGATGCCGCCCTGCTTCATGAAATAGCGTCGCGAGAATTTCGTGGGCCGCACGCCTTCGCAACAGTAGTCGCTCATGTGAACTCCAAAACTACCGCCGCTGAAATTCCGGGGCGCCCAGCACCAGGCCGGTGACCACACCCAAATCCACTTGCTTGACCGGGTCGTCCAGTTTAGCCTGCACAATTTGGGGGCTGTCGAGTTGCTTCTGCAAAGTATCCACGGTTCCGGCGGCGACTTGCCCACCCAAGAAGACAGCCACTGCACGATCGAGCGCGGCCTTGGCGTCGCCGCTCGAATCGCTGCCCAGCAGCGCCGTCACATCGCTGCGCGAGCCGCGCACTTTGTTCCCCGCCAGCGCCAGCGAAAAATTCAGGCGATTCAGCAGCGCGCCCGTGTTCACCCAGGTTTCCGCCTTGTCCGAATAGCCCGTCGGCGGCTGGCATTGATAAAGAGGCTCACCGATGCGCCCGACCCACCGCACCAACGGCAGCGGCGTATCCACATCCGTGCCAAGCGCGCGCACCGACGACACCACAAGTTCAAACGGCGTTTTCACTTTGGCGCGGTAGGCTTCGCGCGACCAGAACTCCGGCGAGTAAATCATTGTGCGCATCACTTCGCGGATGTCCCCCCCGCTTTTCTGAAAAGTCTTGGCCATGCGTTCAACCAGCGCCGGCGGCGGCGTGTCCGAAATAAATCGCCGCGCCAATTTCGTGGAAATAAACTTTGCCGTGTTGGGATTTTTCACCAGCAGATCAATCACCTGCTCGCCATCCTTCATACCGCCCGCATGAATCTTTTTGCCCAACACGTGTTTCGGATCGGGATCGTGCACGCGCTCGTCAAACTTGAAACGCGGATTCTCCCGCGGCTTTTCAATGGTCCAGCCGGTGAAGCAGCGCGCTACTTCCGTGACGTCCTGCTGCGTGTACCCGCCATCCACTCCCAGCGTGTGCAGTTCCATCAATTCGCGCCCGTAATTTTCGTTGAGCCCGCGCTCCTGCTTTTTCTTGTTCGCTGCCTGCCCAGGGGGCGGCCAACCGGCATAAGGCCCGCGGCGCATTTGTTGGCGCATGGCGCGCAGGGCAGCCTGGCGCTCCGCGGCGCGCGGATCGGCGCTAAGAAAATTATCCAGATAGAAGAGCATCGCGGGACTCTTGGCGGTTTCCGTGAGCAGGTCCTTGAACTTGCCCAGCGCGTGCGGCTGTATCACATCTCGTTCGTACGAGGTGAGGTACCACTTATCCTCGCCTTTGCCCGCGTACACGTTGAAATGGTTGAACCAAAAATCGTCCATCACCTGCTGCAACTGGCGTTCGCTATAGATGGCGCGCGTCACTTTGGCCATGGCTAGCTCTTCGACCACGCGAGCTGGCCTCTTGCTGTCGTCGGCCATCGCCCGCGGCACGGCATTGGGGTCCATTCCCAGCGAATCTCTTCTTCCGGCGCCCGGCGTGGCGGGATTCAACTTCATCGGCGAAGGAGTATCCGCGGAAGGCATGTCCATGGTCCCACCAGCGGTGGCTTCACCCTTCGCTGTAGAACCGTTCCCTTGCATATCCTGCACCATCGCGCTCACGCCGGCATCGGCGTCCTTCTGCAGCGATTGCTGCGTGGCATCTTCTTTGGAGATATTCGCTTGCTTGGCCGCCTGATTTGCAGCTTGCTTTGCATTAGGATATTCGGCGATCAATTCGGCAGAGGACATTTGAAGAGTGGGATAGGTCCTCAGACGCGCTTCCATCGCGGAGTCATCCAGCGCTTTGGGATTGAGTTGCGTGTCAATCCACTTCGCCAGCCCCATCTGCCGCACGCGCTCGATGTCTCCGGGGCGCGGCCCATAGGCCAGCCGGTTCAGCGCGTGGAGAATCGCTTCATCGGCGCTCAATTCGGTGATGGGGAGGCCCTTCAAAACGGGATCTTGCTTGGAGTTCTTATCCTTAGAAGGCGCGCTGGCTGCGAGGCCCGGCAGATCGATGAGAAGTGTAAAAATGCAAGTCACGCTGAGCAGCGTGGCGAGAAGTGATCTGAGTTCGAGCACGAACTCGGGCGCAACGCGGCGCTTCGGCTTAGGCGCAAGCCGGGCGGAGCGAGGGGGGATGGCATGGCCCGACAGCAGCATCATCTTGAGCTTAACCCGTCTGGTGACGGAAAGTTGTCGGCTGCAAGTGCCCGTGTTCCCTAAGATTAGCCCCGGGGAGTTAGTCGCTGAGGACGAAGTCCGCTTCGCGCGGAGTTGCCTGGTTCTTTGCCGTGTCCACACCCATCAGCACCAACCGGTAGTTCCCTACGGGCAGATCTTTCAGTTGGACTTTCAGCCCGAAGGGGATCACGGGATTGCCCTTCTGGATGAATCCCTCCATGGACTGGGCTCCGGAGAACAACATTTCTTTGTTCGTGGCTTTGTCAAAGATGCGGAAGCCCGCGGCCACCTTCGGAGGACTATCGGATTTGAGGAGGGGCTCGTAGAGTTCGGAGTAGAGCACCACATTGTCTGTTTTTTTGAAGCGGTAGTCCGCCGCCGGATTCACCTGCATTCCTTTGACGATGAGCGGGGTGCGGTCCTCGAGCATGTTGGCATCCACTTCCGTGGCAATCTCCGTTACGCGTTGTACGTTGTTCGACAGTACCACTCCACCCAATGTGAATTTGCTCCCGTCGTACGAATCGATTTGCAAGGGCGTTTCAAATTTCCCAAAAGCATCGCCGCCGGAACTCAGCACCACCGTCAATTTGTAAGTTCCGGGGGACGCATCGAATTGATTCGTGTAGCGATAGGGCGCCTTGGTGAATTCCTTCCACTCGTCCTTGTCGAAGTCGAGAGTGAGGACATCGTTGAAGCGCGCCCCAGCGGACCCATCTGGCTTATACGCGATCCCGAGCACGTTGACGACCGCATGGTATTTCCCTTTGTCCTTGTTGAACACAACCGAGTCACCGGGAACCTGCATCGTGAGATTCACGCGGGCAATGTTTGGGGCGGTGTAGAAGTAAGGCGCCTGCATCGTGCCATGGATAGCTCCGGGTTGCGATCCCGCTGCCTGGGCCTCCATTTGTTTTTCAATGGGCTTGCCATCTAGAGGATCCACAGGCCGCGTGTTGCAGTATCCGCTGCGCGAGCGCACTTCCAATCCGCCGCGGTTCAGCTTCACCTTCAGGGCGTGGCAACTGCCCTCCGGCGTTGCTTGTGGCACGTAGCCGAGCACATAGAACTGGTTGCCCTCCAGCGCGATGCGGTCCAGCCCGGCCAGCAGATCGTTGGTGTTGTAAATCGCAAATCCGCCCGTGCCTTGCGCCAGAGCCATTAGGATCTGTTGATTGGTCGCCGCGCTTGGCAGGGGAGGCAGAATTGTCCGCGGTGCATTATTCGGATTGTTGTAGTAGTTCGAGTAGGCGGGATTCGTCGTACTTCCCCCTCCACTGCTACCTTTCCCACCGCCGCTTCCGGTACCGCTGCCCGTGCCACCTTTACCGCCAGTACCACCGCCGGTCCCTCCGGTACCGCCACCCTTACCTCCGGTACCGCCGCCCGTGCCACCAGTTCCACCGCCCGTGCCTCCAGTCCCGCCGCCTTTACCACCGCCGCCACCTGTTCCTCCGCCCCCACCAGTTCCACCCCCGCCACCACCGCCGGGTCTTTGAGGCTCCATGGCTGCGGCCATGGGATAACTGGCCAGCACAAGTCTCGGCCAGAGGCTTTGAGTGCCGCCTCTCAGCGCAGCTGCGCGCGCACTCTGAACGTGGGAGGGCTGCCGCATACGCGCGCTTCCTCCAGGCACCGTAGCGACCAATCCTCGTACATCGAGCGCGTACACTGCCACGTTAGCCTTGTTGCAGGCATCAATCGTCGCCGTCAGCTCGGACATGCGCTCTGCGTCCTCCAGTGGAAAACCCGCGGAAAACAGAACCAGCATTTTGCGGCCGGGGACGCCGCGCAAGTTCTTGGCCAAGCTGCGAATCGCCAGAAGCATGGTGCGCGCGCCAAAATCGGCTTCGGCGTTGCTCATGGACGGGATGTTCATGGAAGACGGAAGTCCCATCGTCGAGGGCGTCGAGGACATCGTGGGGAGTTGCGGAGTGCTCGTTGCATTTGATGCGACGTTGGATGAGACGCTGGAAGTGTGCACTCCCGCCACAGCTGCTTGCAGGAGCTTCGCGTTCGCGGTGAAGTTTTGCTCGACGGCCAGGGTTCCGCCAAAATCCACGACGGCCATCAGACGGTCTGGCCCGGCGCTCTTTTCGATGAACTGGCCGGCGGCCTTGCGCGCCTGGATTTGATCGGCGGGATCCATCGAAGAATTGTCAAAGAACAAAATCATGTAGTGCCGCTGCCCTTTGGCCTCCACCGTCGGGTCCGAGCCAAAGGAAAAGCTGGTGATGCTCTGTTCCTTGTTGTCCTCAAAAACTTTGAAATCCTGCTGCTTCATGTCCGTGATGTAGGTACCTTTTTTGTCCGTCACCACCGCGTCCACCAGGACGATGCGCGACTCCGTCCGGATCACGGTGCCAGTTGCCACAGGCTGCTGATCGGTTGTGGGAGGTTTGGCGGCATCCGGCGCCTGAGCACGGATGGCAAAGGGCCAAGCCGCCAGCGCCAGCAGGGCCACTGCGAAAAACAGCTTGTCAGTCTTGATTCTTGGGTCGAAGCTCATGTCCCCCTCCTGTACAGCACTGTGCAGATACCGAGCTCGCGGTCCGTTACTGGGATAGACGCTATTCAAGGTCGCTCAGGGTACAAACCAGGCAACTTCCCCTTCGGGCCGCGAGTCAATTCGGTATCACCACGGTACCGTTGCGCGCGGCCATCTGCGCGCCTTCCGAATCCCGCACCACTTGCCGCACCATGTACTTGCCGGGCTTTACGTCGAAGCTGGATTTCACAGTCAATCCGGAACGGCTGAGCCTTTGATAGGTTGTATCCAGCAGGCGCATCTCGACGACTTTGGAGCCGCCGGTAACATAGTTACCGTTTTCGTCAAAGATGACCGTAGCCACGGTCAAATTGTCCAGATTGCGTCCCTCGGCTTTGCGGAAGTGAACACTCTTCAGTTCCACGCGGGAAATCACGCTGAGACGGGCTCCTGAAGCGTCCGTCTTGAAATACTGCGTCTGGAAATTCAGCGGCAGGTCGTCAATTTCGTCCTGGGAAAAAACGGCATCCTGGATTTCCTGTTTTGCCATTTCCTCCGGATTACTGAGTTTTCTTGGCGCCATGTAGCCACGGCGCGCCTGGATTGCATATTTCTGTTTCCCCGTCAATTTCACCTTTAGGGTGTGATACGCGCCATTCATCTTCTGATTCTGCGGCGAAAAACCGAGCACGTAAGAAACTTCCGGGACGCCTCCGGTAAGCTGCAGGCCGCCCTCGAGGTCGTTGGAATTATGAAAGAACGTCCCGCCTGTTCCATAGGCTAAATCCGTCAGGACGTATTCCTGAGCGGTTTGTTCCGCCATGCGGTAGGTGCTCTTCGGCCCCGCCGTAAGAGCGGTATCTGTACTAGGCTGCGAAATATCACCCATATCCGGCGTGTACAGGCCGCGTGCGTCCAGGGTATTGACCACGATGTTCCAGCGGTTCGCGCGCTCGACGAGGTCGTTGGCATCCGAGTAATCCGTCGAACTCACGCTGAGCATAAATCCCGGTGATGCCAGAAGCAAAACGCGTTCGCCGGGTTTTCCCGATAGGAGACGGATCACGGAATCCAATTGCCGGAAGGTAAAATTGTTGTTGCCTGCTCCCATTGCCAGCTCTTGATTCACCGCATCCTGCGCCGCCGCCTGGGCTGCGCTGAGCATCTGCGTGTTCCCGCCAAACATGCACTGCAAAGTTTCATACGTGACCACCGAAAGAGCCTGGCTGTCGTGGAAGTTTGAAATCTGATCGGCCATGTAGTAGCTAACGTCGGGGCAACTGTTGGTGTGGCTGCCAGACAAGTTGCGTGGCGTCAGCCTCAAGAGGGTGCTCTTCAGGGCCTCTTTGTCGTTGGTGAAATCCTGTTTCAGCTGCCCAGAGGTCGAAAACATTCCCACGCGGTCGACCGGGGTGATGCCGTCGATAAACTTCGCCGCCGCCAGCCGCACCGTGACGGCATCCTCCATTTTTAGGTTCACGTCATCGAACGTCATGGCCACGAAGCGTTCCGGCAGCGTCACCGTGCCTCCGGCAGGAGTCTCCCCCTCGTTCAACTGAGTTTTTGCGGCCGCGTCTGCACGTTCCTGGCGGGACTGGGAAGTCTCAATGCCAAACGTGGAGATGGGCTGGAGTTTCCCGTTGTCGTACAGCTGAAAATCACCTCTAGTCAAATTGCCAACCGGTTTACCTCTGTCATCCCGCACGATCACACGCACTTGGACGAGGTTCACCCGCAGTTTGAAAGTGGTTCCGGTGTCCTGCATGGACACTTCCTGCTTGGCGCCTGCAGGGGGTTTGGGCGGTTGCGTTTCGGTGGGAATGGCCGGAGTTTTATCTGCTGGAGCAGGGCTCTGGCCTGTCCCGGCCCCAGGGTCTTGGGCGTGAAGAAGTAGTGTAACTGCCGCCAGGAACGCGAGGAGCATCGCGAGGCGGAAAGGGTGGCGAAGCGCGATGTGATGGGTCACTTTTGGCTTCATGGCTTTCCCTGTCTCATCTCGCGACTTCTGCATCGCCTGTGGCAGACCCTTCAGGCCGCCTGATTAAGGGTGGGACCCCTTGACTATACGCTCACGTTGTTTCGTGTCAAAGGGCCAATTCACCGGACCCGGTGCGTCTCGCCTCAGCGTTTCGGCACCGTCAAGGCGAGGCGCGGCGGAATCCTTCCAGGCTCCATGTGTCCTGAGCCTCCACGTGGCGCAGAACGTAACGATCCCCGTTGGCGAGTAGCACGCGGAAAAAGATCTCTCCGGGCGAGTACCAGCGATCCTCTACTTCTATCACTTGGAACGTTTCTTTCCCTAGCCGCAGCCGTATCGGCCGCTCGTCAGCGCGATACCCCGCGTAACACTCGACCTCGACGGGTTTCACGTTTCGCATTCCTTCTGTGCAACTGGGCTCACTCTTCACCTCGCTCTTCCAACGGCTTGCTCGGCATTCCACGCAGCTCCCAGGAACACGATAACCGCGGAGATTTGCATCCAGATGAGCAAGCCGATCACGGCGGCCAATCCCCCATAAACCAGACTGTATGGGACGCGCCGCATATAAACCCCAAAGATCACGTTCACCAGCCACCACAGCAGCGTTGCCAACGTGGCGCCCGGAAGCACGTTCCTCAAGCGAACTTCTTTGGGACGCGCGACCCAATAAATAAAAGACAGCGCCATCATCGCCAGGACCATGGCCGCCGCCGGGAAAAATACCAACCACAGGCCATGGATGGGCACGGTAGCGCCCAGGCGCACTGTCAACCATCTCCTCAGCGGCCGGCCAAACACGCCGAGAATTCCCGCCACAAGGATGGGCGCAATCGTAATCAAGAGAAGCAGCAACCCGCGAAGCTGGCGGTGCAAATAACTGATGCGCTCTTTGTCGCCATAGATCAGGTGGATTCCATCCATGAGCAGCGTCATTACCTGCGAACCGCCTAGCAATGTTCCCGCCCAGCCAATCAGGGCAAACTTCCACAAATCCGGACTGTCGCGTTGCAGGAAGTCCGTGACGATTCCCTGGCTGCCGGGCGGCAAAAATTCCGTGAGATTGCGAATGGCATCGAGGAGAGCGGTCTTACCTCCAATCCAACTGGAAGCAAACGCCACCGCCAACAGGAGTGTTGGGAAAAAGGCAAGAAAGAGGTTGAACGCAATGGCTTGGGAAATTACGCTGCATCGCGGAAAAACCCTTCTTACAACGCGAAACATAAGATTCGTCAAGATGAACCTCGCACCGTTCATCTTGCATTATATAGAGTTCCCGAAGCGGGATAACTTGCGGCAGCGACGTGGGTGGACAACTGCGAAAGGCGTCGGCTGGATGGGCATAAGTAACGGAGTGCGAAAAAGCGAGGAGCGAAGAAAGAGGCAGGCCTTCAGGACTACCAGTACTGACAATCTTTTTCCTATGGGGGTCTAACTCGTCTTTTAACTTGACTGCCCCCTCTCCTTTGGTAATCTCTCTCGCATTTATACGCGGTGCTGTTGGCCTCTGCTTGGGGAAGAGCATGAAGCTATGCTCGTCTTGCAATTGTCTTCGGGTCTCCCGGTAAGCGCGTTTCGGGTGAGCCATGCTTGTTGCCCAGCTTCACACAAACAGGTCCATTCGTCGTTCTTGTGCTATAAATTCTCGCAGCATCCCGCGTGGGAACTCCCCGCTTCTGTGTGCCCGCTTTCTTGACATCCGGCTCGCAACACAATCAAGCCTTGTCGCCTTTGAGTTTTGTAGCACCGAAAGGACGTCGTCATGAACTTGCGTTTGCGTTTCGTCGCACTCCCTCTCCTCATATTCTTTGCTCTCCTCTTAGTGGTGAGTCCCCACGCCTCAGCGGGACCGATGGTCGTCGGCACCTACAAAATCATGGAGAACACCGATCTCGGGACGCAGGTACGAATCACCGTGCAACTCAATCTCGTGAATGGTGGCTCCACCAGTCTGACGGTCACCAGGGTGGGCTTGCGCAGCATTTCGGCTCCCGGCCAAACAGTGAGCGCCTCTACCAATGTCGTGGTGCATTCCCATTCCACCGCGCAGGTTTCTCTGCAGTTCCTGCTGGCCAAACAGGACTTCCAGCGGTGGTATACCGGTCCGCACCAACAGTTCTTGGTAACACTGAAACCTAGCGGCGGCAAAAGCACTTTAATCAACATCCCGCTCTTGCGGACACAGGAATGAGGGGAACGAACATGCTCAAGAAAATCCTCATACTCATCGCAATCCTGCTGGCTTATCTCCCTTCCGTTTCCGCGCAAGCGCTGGGCACGATCAACAGCGTTGCTGGAGGTGGACCTAATAATGTTCCGGCTCTGCAGGCCGGCTTGGGGGATCCCACTGCCGTTGTCAAGGACACATCGGGAAACGTGTATGTGGGCGTGGAATCAATTTCAATCGATGGCGGCAGGGTATACAAAATCGCGCCAAACGGAACTCTGACTATCGTTGCTGGCAACGGAGCTTATTTTTTTGAGCTCGGCATTAATAGCGGGGACGGTGGTCCGGCCACCAGTGCGACACTCGGCTACGTTGGGGGTTTGGCTCTCGATTCCCAGCAGAACCTGTATATCGCTGATGACGATTACAACTCGATTCGTAAAGTGACAGCTTCAACCGGCATCATCACCACGGTTGCAGGCGGGGCGACAGCCCTCTGTGCTTCCCCTTCTGATTCCTTGGGCGATGGCTGCCCCGCGACATCGGCAGTCTTAAGCGATCCCAGCCAGGTTTATGTAGACGCCAACTCGAATATCTTCATCGCCGATTCCGGCTACAGCCGCATTCGCGAGGTTGTCGCCGCCACCGGTCTGATACAAACAGTAGCGGGTGGCGCGACGACGGTCTGCGCGAATAACACCGACAGCGTGGGAGACAATTGTCCAGGTACTTCCGCGCAACTCGACGAGCCCGCTGGCGTTATCACCGATTCCAACAACAACATTTACATCGCTGACACCTACAACAACCGCGTTCGTGAAGTGAATGGTTCCACCGGCGTTATCCAGACCATTGCGGGGACAGGAACCGCTGGCTCTAGCGGTGATGGTGGCGTCCCAACTTCCGCTGAAGTTTACTATCCTCGCGGCCTCTCTTTGGATTCCTTCGGCAACGTCTACATCGCCGACTCTGCCAATCAGCGGATACGGGAGATTATCGTCCAGTCGGACGTGAACGAGATTGTGACGATCGCGGGCGGCGGTACCGGCTGCGCGGGGCAGACAGACACCTATGGCGACAATTGCCCGGCGACCCAAGCCTTCTTGTCTGATCCAATTTCGGTGTTTGTCGACTCTTCCTTCAATGTCTATATCGCCGATTTCGATACATTCACGGTTCGGGAAGTCGCCATCTCAAACCAGGTTATTCAGGCCATTGCTGGGAATGGGACTCCCAGTTTTAGTGGTGACGGCCAAATCGCCACCGATGCCGAACTCTATTTTCCCTATGGCATGTCCGTGGACCCTGTTGGCGATATTTACATCGCAGACTTCGAGAATGAACGCATTCGGAGAGTGGACGCTACCACACACATCATCCAGACGGTCGCGGGCAGCGGCACGACCGGCACGGGTTGCGCGGCAGAAACAGATGAGTTTGGAGACGGGTGCCTTGCGACGCAAGCCTTGATCTTTCCTTTCACCGATTTCGTCGATGGCCACGGCAACATCTACTTTACCGACTATGGCTTCGGCCTCATCCGAAGAGTGGATGCCGTAACTGGGATCATCACCAGTGTGGCGGGTGGCGGCTCCGGGAGCGGCCCAGATTGCCCGAATCCGGCTGACAGTGTTGGGGACAACTGTCCCGCTGCCGACGCGATCCTTACTGAGCCCTGGGGCATCTATGTGGATGCCAAGGGCAATATCTTCTTTACGGATTATGGCAATTCGCGTGTGCGCGAGGTCGTCGCCTCGACGGGCCTGATACAAAGCATTGCAGGCACCGGCGTGGCCGGCTACAACGAAGACAACATCCCCGCGACCCAGGCAGAAGTCGATCTGCCGATCGGGATCTACGGCGACACTTCTGGAAATATTTACTTTTCTGATCTGGGCAACTACCGCATCCGCGAAATCGTCGCCTCCTCCGGCAACATTGAGACCGTCGCCGGCACAGGAACGCCCGGCTATAACGGCGATAACATTCTGGCTACGACGGCCGAGATATTCGATGTTTACGGGGTATATGTCGATCAACAGGCCAACATCTTCTTCGGCGACTATGGCAACGGGCGCGTGCGCGAAGTTGTGGCCTCCAGCGGCCTGATTCAGACGGTCGCCGGAAACGGAACAATTGGTTATGGCGGAGATGGCGGTCCTGCCACCAGCGCCTCGCTGTCCTTTATTGCCGACGTCGGCGGCGATTTCGCGGGGAACTTGTACATTGCGGACACCTACAACAACCGCGTTCGCGAAGTCTATGGCATCGTTCCCGCGAATACCCTGGTCGTGACGACGCACTCTCTGCCTCCGGGACAAGTGGGCGTCTCGTACTCGTTCGGCTTGCAAGCCGCTGGCGGCGCGCTCCCGTATAGCTGGAACCTTTCTGGCACTCTGCCTCCAGGCTTTTCGCCCCTCTCTGCGGCGGGTGTGCTTTCCGGCACGGCAACCGTTGCCAACACGTATGTCTTCACCGTGCAGGTCACGGACGCCGGTGGGCACATTGCCACGCAGGCCCTCAGCCTGACGATCAACCCTGCCACCATTGTGACGTTGGAGTCCATTGTGGTTACGCCGGTGGACCCAACCGTCGTGAAGGGCGCAATCCTGCCGTTCATTGCGACTGGCATCTATAGTGATGGAAGCGAACAAAACCTTACGAGCACGGTCACTTGGAGTTCCGGCACAGCGTCGGTGGCCACCATTAATTCGAGCGGTGTGGCTACAGGAGTGGGTGCGGGAGCCTCGATGATCGGGGCTACCTTGGGCAACGTTTTTGGCTCGACCACACTGGCGGTTACGTCTTCCCATCCGTACGCCTATATCGGCAGTGTCGTTTCCGCGAACTGCTGCCTGGACGTGCTGGACACGACCACGAACTCGGTTGTAGGCACGATTCCTTTGACCGGCTTCGGTGAGCCCTTTGGGATTACGCCGGATCAGAGCCGCCTGTACATCGCGGATTACAACGACAATCTCGTGAACGTGGTGGACACAAGCTCCAACACGCTGCTGACAACGATTCCGGTTGGCCAAGGGCCCAATGCAGTCGCCATCACTCCAAATGGCCAATACGGATATGTGGCCAACGCGATAGACACAACGGTTAACGTCTTCAGTGTTCCCACCAACACTGTGGTGGCAACCATACCCACCGGGATTTCAGCAGGAGACGTCACGGTCACTCCCGACGGCAAATCGGTTTACGTAACGGGGACGGGAAACACCATCGCGGTGATTGATACAAGTACGAATACTGTCAGTTCGACATTCCAGGTGTCCGTGCCCGAGGGAGACGCAACGGCTTGCTGCCTCTTTGGGCCCTTCCTGACTCCGAACGGGTCCTTTGGATATGTTGTCCAGAACTTCTATTCAACGACAACGCCAGGAACGGTAAGCGTCATCTCGCTTCCCAGCAATACCACGGTGGCCAACATCACCGTGGGAGTGTTCCCGCTCGACGTGGCCATCACGCCGGACGGGACACGCGTCTACGTTACGAACTTAAACTCGAATAACGTTTCCGTGATCGACACCTCGAGCAACACGGTGATCGCAACAGTAGCCGTGGGAAATACTCCGGAGTCCATTGCCATCACGCCGGATGGAACACTCGCCTATGTGGCGAATACCAATGGAAGCACAGTTTCCATCATCCAGACTTCCACCAATACCGTCACTGCCACTCTTCCCTTGACGACGCCCTTTGGCATTCTTATCCCAAGCCCACCGGTTCCTTCCCAGGCTCCGGTTCTTACGCTGACTCCGCCCAACCTTATATTCAATCCGCAACCGCTCGGCCTAACCAGCGGCGCGCAAACCATTAACGTGATGAATCCCGGACCAGCTCCGCTAACTTTGACCAGCATTGGGCTGACTGGTCCAAATGCATCTTCGTTTTCCTTGGCCAACGGTTGCCCACTGCCGCCCGCAACTTTGGCTGTGGGGGGATCCGGCTGTAATGTTCAAGTATCGTTCACGCCTTTGACTGCCAACACCTTGACGGCCCTGGTGATGTTCAACTTCACGAATGGTGAGGTCGCTTCCCAGCAAAGTGCGCCGCTGAGCGGTACCGGGGTGACCTCTGCCGCCACAGTTCTGCCAACGTCGCTGACATTCGGCAATCAGACCGTCAGCACCACCAGCCCACCGCAGGCCATCACTATCAGCAGCAACGGGACTGGCCCGTTCGTGATTTCCAGCATCGTTGTTACGGGCACGAATCCTGGCGATTTCCCGATGACGACGAATTGCCCCATTGGTGGCGCGGGCCTCGCTACTGGTACCTCTTGCGGCATCTTCATCAGTTTCGCGCCGACGGACCTTGGCGCGCGTTCCGCTTCCGTGGTCGTTACGGACAATCAGGGCAACGTCAATGGCTCGCAACAGACCGTTACGCTGACCGGCACGGGGATTGACGTTCCCGTGGTCGCCTCCACGACGTACAACTTCACGGGAAACCCGTTCACCTTTTTTACCGGCGCGGTCACCTGCCCACCCGATTGCAACATCAACGGATTCTTCACCGTGGCGCAACCGCTCGCGCCGAACCTCACCAACGTCTCCGTTAAAGCGCTCAACTACGCCGCTAACGTGGGTACCACCACGTTTACGCCGGAAAATACCACCTCAGGGGGCTTCGCCAACATCAGCACGGACGCTTCCGGCAACATCATTGCCTGGTCCATTACGCTCTCGACCCCTGCTGCCTCCTTCAGTACCGTCAATCTTCCCACTGGCTCCGCCGACACTTTTACGCAGGTGTCGCCGCAGGGCAGCGCGTACAACGCCGGTGTGCCGGCCACTTGGCCCACAACTACGGTGACCCCGCTGACCTTCCAGGCGAGCACGACGCCGGTCTCTAATGTCGCCGTTCTTAACTGCCCCTCCGGCACCCTGCCCTGCACCGATCCCAACGCGCATTCCTTCAAACTCACCGTGCCTGCCGTCAGCACTGCCTTCACCCTGACTGTCACTTCGTTTGAAGTGCCGCTCTCGCAAGCCAACGGCGACTGCCCCGTTGGACAAACCGAAGCCACCAACTTCAACTGCCGCTTCGTGACCTATTTCAATCTGGGTTCGGATGGCAACGGCGGCACACTGGTGCCCCAGTGCATCCCCTACTCCAGCGGCAATTGCGTGTACTACCGCGTCAGCAACACGCCGCCCGATAGCTATTACACTCCAGGCATCAGCGAATTCATCGCCTGGAACAACACTTCCTTCACGCCCTCTTCTTTTTACAACGCCAGCAATCCACGGCTCTACGATGATCCGGATTCGCCGCCCTACGACATCAATCACCAGTTCGTCTTCGACATCACGCAGTACTTCGTTTCGAGTGGCAACCAGGTAGGCGTCGATCCTGGAATTTCAGGTTCGCAAAAGAAGTTCAACGATTTCGTAGTGGCTTACCCGAAGGCGCAGACCAGTCCGTACACCGCAACTGTGCTCTCACCGCTCGGTAACCCCACGGCGACAACTGGCGCTACGGTGCCGGTGGCGTTTACGTTGCAGCAGAATAGTGCCTATACCGGCAATGCGCTGGTAGCGCCCAACGTCGTTTCCATCGGTGTGGTGAACAGTTCGGGGGTGAGACAACCCACGTTTGATCCCACTGGAGCCGCCGCTGCATTCGTCTACAACAGCAGCGCGATTCCGCCGCAATATCAGCTCAACCTATCCACGCAGGGCTACGCTGCGGGAACCTACCAGCTCTTCATCAATTCCAACCTGTTCCCACAGTTGACGGAGAGCTTCACCGTTACGCAGTCGGTGCTCCTCATTCCGGGCATCACCATCAATCCGACAAGCCTGACCTTCCCCAATCAAGTCGTCAGCACGACGAGCGCGCAGATGGCCATCAACGTTTCCAGTAGCGGCACCGCACCGTTGCTAATTTCGAACATCGCCGTTACGGGCACGAATCCTGGCGATTTCCCGATGACAACGAATTGCCCCATCGGTGGCGACGGCCTCGCTCCTAACACCTCCTGCGGCATCTTCGTCAGTTTCGCGCCGACGGACCTTGGCGCACGCTCCGCTTCCGTGGTCGTTACGGACAATAACGGCAACGTCAGCGGCTCGCAACAGAGCGTGACGCTGAGCGGGACTGGCGTCGACGTTCCGACCGTCCCCTCCACCACCTACAGCATCACCGGAAATCCGTTCACTACATTTACCGGCTCCGCCGCTTGCCCGCCCGACTGCAACATTTCAGGGTCGTTCACCCTGGCGCAGCCACTCGCTCCTAATTTGAGCCTGGCCACCATTACGCCGACATCCTTCAGTTTCAATGTTGGCCCCTATGTTCTCGACCAGAACAGCGCCACTATCGCCGCTTTTAATTACGTATCAACCGACGCCAGCGGCAATATCACGGGGTGGTACATCGATCTTGCCAACGCCAACTTGTCCATCGTCACTTCCAATGTGAATGAAGTGGCGGGCGATTCCTTCCAGATCAGCTCGCCGCAGGGAAGCGCGTCCAATTCCGGTTCGCCGGCGACGTGGCCCAAGACTATCGTGACCCCGTTGACGTTCCAGGCGAGCCCGATGCCGGTCTCCAATGTCGCCTCGCTCAACTGTCCGTCCGGCACCGTGCCCTGCACCGATCCCAACGCGCATTCCTTCAAACTCACTGTGCCTGCCATCAGCACTGGTTTCACACTCACCGTCACTTCAGTTGAAGTGCCGCTCTCAATCGCCAACGGCGACTGCCCCGCTGGCCAGACCGAAGCCACCAACTTCAACTGCCGTTTCGTCACCTATTTCAATCTGGGTTCGGATGGCAAGGGCGGCACACTGGTGCCACAGTGCGTGCCCTACTCCAACGGCAATTGCGTGTTCTATCGCGTCAGCAACACTCCGCCCGACGGCGACTACACCCCAGGCATCACCGAATTCATTGCCTGGAACAACACTTCCTTCACGCCGTCTTCGTTCTACGACGCCAGCAATCCACGGCTCTACGATGATCCGGATTCGCCGCCCTACGACATCAATCACCAGTTCGTCTTCGACATCACGCAGTACTTCGTCTCCGGTGGCAACCAGGTAGGCGTCGATCCTGGAATTTCAGGTTCGCAGAAGAAGTTCAACGATTTCGTGGTGGCTTACCCGAAGGCACAGACCAGTCCATACACCGCAACTGTGCTCTCACCGCTCGGCAATCCCTCAACAGCAGCCGGCACCGCACTGCCTGTGGCGTTTACGCTGCAACAGAGCGGCTCCTACACAGGCAATGCCCTGGTGTCACCCAACGTGGTCTCCATCGGTGTGCTGAACAGCTCCGGGGTAAGGCAGCCCACGCTTGATCCCACTGGCGCTGCCGCTTCTTTCGTTTACAACAGCAGCGCGAATCCACCGCAATACCAACTCAACCTTTCCACGCAGGGTTACGCCGCGGGAACTTACCAGCTCTTCATCAATTCCAACCTCTTCTCACAGTTGACGGAAAGCTTCACCGTTACTGCGTCCGGGCCGTTCGTCTCGTTTGGCCTGGCATCGCAAAATCCGTACAGCATCGCCACGGGTTCCGGGGGCAGCTACATTGTGACCGTCAATTTCGTGAACAAGGGCAACGTCACAGTGAGTTCGTGCACACTGACCGGTGGCACGCTCGGCAGCGCCTCGATGACTTCCTTCACCGGTGGTCCATGCACGAACGTGCTGCCGGGGCTAGGCTTCACCTTCAACGTTACTTTCCCGAGTTCCGCCGGAGCGGGCGGCGCGGGTGTGCCCATGCAATTGAAGGGCACGTATACGGCGGGAACATTAAGCGGAAATTGGAGCGAAACGTTCCGCAAGGTCGTATTGCCCAGTAATTAAGCCGTTGCCGGGTCAGAAACTTACCAAGCGCACTCGCGGCTCTGCAGAGCTGCAAGGTAGTTTGTGCGCCTCGAAGGCTGGGTGTATTCGCCACCTCCTCGTCTCTTGTCGTACACTTTTGTGTGCACTCCACACGAGGCTTCCAGAGATGAGGATACTTCCCCGCGGGTGGGCGCGTCTTGCCGCCGCCCTGGCCATTTGCCTTTCGTTCGCCTTTTGCGCGGGCGCGCAAAACGAAGCGTCCCGGAAATTCACCTGGAAGCCGCTGCCGTTTGCGATTCTGCGTTTCAATGACTCTGCGCCGTATTCCTGGAACATCTACCATTGCGAGAAGAAGGGCCTGCTGCTGGTGCGCCTGTGGAAACGCTACCTGTTTATTGATGTGGAGGAGGAAGAGGTGTATGACCTGGATCCGCAGAAAGTCACTGTTTCCGGCGACAATGTGATTTGGTCCTTCTCCGATCTTCCCGATGATCCCATCAACACGCCCGATTGGTCGGACCGCAATATTGGGCGAATGCAACGATTGCGCTTCCGTCTCGGCAAGGACGGCCACTTTCTGGAACTGCAGCTACCGTTTGACATCAACGGACGCCCGATTTACTGAGCATGAAATTAAGAGCCAGGGACTGATTCATCGCACGAAAAACGTGCGATGGAAAACCGTACCTCCACTGCGCGGCCCGACGCGCCAAACGCCGGCGCGAAGAATAAAATCGGGCCGCTCCGGTCGGAATGACAGTTTTTTTGGGGCGGTTGAAAAAGAGAGCATACGTTTGCGTATTGGGAATTACTGGCGGTAGACGCCGTAGAACCACGGAATCCCCAGCGCTCCCGGCTCCGTGGCCACCACAATTTTGTCGCCCTCGCGGAAGCGGTCGAAATCGTCGGAATCTACCGCCAGCTCCTCGAGGCGGCGCCCTTCCCGCCAGGAATGCACAAACAACCGCCTTGTGCCGCGCACCACACCTTTCATTTGATAGCGGCCAACCACCGTGGCGGGGTGATAGGAAATGTCCTTGGACGAATCCAGCCTGCCGTTAAGGAAAAGCACGGTGGCAAGAATGAAGGGAATCGGTAACAACCCTGTATAAAGATGCTTCAGGACCTCGATCTCCTGGTGCGCGTGTGCGCGGCGATCTAGAAAAACCGCCACGGCCAGGCCCAGGAAGAAAACCACCCCGAAGAAGACCAGCATCGCATCGAGGTCCAGCGGCGCGTAAATCTGACTGACATAGGGAAAAAGGAGAGAACCGGTAAGAAAGACGGCCGTCTGGAGCAGCAAGCGGCGGCGGAATACGAGTTCGGCGGCGGCGGAGGTCAATCCGCAAGCGGAACATTGGTCCGAAGTGCGCGGTGCGCCGCAATCCATGCAATGAGTCATGAACTTTAGTATACGGCGGCTGTTAGGAGCCCGCCGCGAGTTTTGCAAGCAGATCCTCGAAATGCCGCTGGCTCTGCTCTTCGGGCAGCGAAACGGTGACGCCCATGCCAAGGCCGGGCTCCACTCTCTTTACCGAACAGTTCAGCCACATCGGACGATCACCGCTAAAACGCGCGCGGAATCCTGCACCCACCCAAAGCACATCCTCGGATTCGATGAACATTCCGCCCTCGCTGATGTCCCGCGTACGGGCCTTCAGCCGCGCAGAACCCCATTCGATCTCCAGGTGAGTCTGGTAGGGAAAACGCGTCGCCCGGCGGCGATCCAATTCGCGTGGCCCCGATACTTCATTATTCATGAACCCGGCGCTCCTCGGGCTGGTGAGAGGCACACAAAGGTCGAGCGCGAGCAGCGCGCCTCTGCCCTGAAGATACGACGGGAACGCTAACATTGTTTCAGACACCGTAGAGGGATGTTTTGTTCCCGGCATTTGCGAGTTGGACACACGGAGCGCTGCGGTTAAGGCGCCGATTCTGCGATATTCGCGTCGCGCGACGATGTTGAAGTTGGGCAGGAGCGAGAGGCAAGTGTGCGCTAGAATTTCCTGTCAACAGGAATACCTGGTGACGGACTGGGAAGAAGGTGGCGGCCATGCGCGAAGACGGCCTTCTGGAATATTTGATTGTCGAGGAATATACGCCGGAAATCCTGGCGAAGATCCGGGAAACGCTGGAGGCACACGGCACACATCGGATTTCGCAGGCAGCGCACGGACTTTTTGCGGCGAGCGCGGCGGAGACCGGGACGGGTTATCAAAACGTCTGGGTGCGGGATAACGTGCTGGTGGCGAATTCGTTTCGTTTGCGCGGGGAACTGGCCCCGGCCATTGCCTGCATGCATGGCCTGACGCAATTCTTTGCGACGCAACGGCCGCGATTCCTGGCCATCATCAACGATTCTTCACGCCTGCTGAAGAATGATATGCAGCGGCGCCCGCACGTTCGCTTTACGGCGCAAACGCTCGGCGAGCTTCCGGAAAAGTGGCCGCACGCGCAGAACGATGCGCTGGGCCAGGCGCTGTGGCTGCGATTTGTTCTTGCCAACTCCGATGCGCTTCCGTTGACGCGCGAGGATTGGCAGATTTACGAGCTGTTTCCCCGTTACTTTGAAGCCATCGAGTATTGGCAGGATGCGGATAGCGGAGCGTGGGAGGAAGGCCGCGCGGTTCGCAATTCCAGCGTGGGAGCGGTTGTTGCGGGACTTGAGGAGATGCGGAGTTACCTGCACAAGGACGAAAGCAAAATTCCAGAGACGCCAGCGAGGTTGGACCAACTGATCGAGAAGGGACACGCGCGCCTAAATTCCACATTACCGTTTGAAGCGCCTCCGGAGCGCCTGGCCGATTCCGCATTGTTGTCTCTGATTCATCCATTGGGAGTAGTCCGCGAGCGAGCCGCCCACGACACCATCCTCAACCTGGTGCAGGCGCGTTTGAAGGGCGAATTCGGCATCCGGCGTTACGCGGGCGATTCCTACTTTTGCCAGGATTACGATCAATGGTTTGCGCCGTCCCAGATGAGCAGCGATTTCAGCGAGCGTATGACCTATCGCGACGCGCTGCTGCAGCCGGACTGCGAGGCGCAATGGTGCATCTTCGATCCACAACTCTCCATCATTTACGGCGGACGCTTCTTGAAAGATCCTGCCGATGCGGAGAGTTTTCGCCGGCAGGTTTATTACTTCAACCGGTCGCTGCGGCAACTGACCCCCGCGGGCGAGTGTCCCGAACTCTATTACTTGAAGTGCGGGAAGTATGTGCCCAACGCGCACACGCCGCTGGCCTGGACGCAGGCGAACCAGGCGCTGGCTCTGCATCTAATGGAACGATCCGTAGGATTGAAGCTGGGAGCAGACGTTTAAGCGTGGAAGAGGAAATTTCCAGCACGATGGCCAGCAGTCGCCGCGCACCTTCAGGAGTATCGCTGCGGGTTAGGTCATGGCTTTGGCGCCGGCACGGCCGTTTCGGAAACCACGAGGTACTCATATTTCTTCCCGTTTGCTTTGAACTTCATCTTATCTTTGTCCAGGGTGAACTCGATGCTGCTGTTCACGGGAATCAGTTCCTGATCCGCATGCTTCTCTTGCCTGACGTGGTACTCCGTCGACTCCGTCCGAACCACATATTCCTGGCAGAGCAGTTGCGTCGTTTCTTTCTTGTTCTTGACCTGCGACCCGCAGGCCACCGAGCTCTCCGAAACAATCTTGCCCGCCTGAGGCTCTTTGGCCGCGGCTGGAATTCCCAGCAGAACCACTGCTGCCACCAGCATGTGCGTCTTTCTCATGGTGCCTCCTTGACGGTTCCAGAAGATTTCCTGACTCCAGGCATACTGCAGCGCTCTGTTCCAGCCTTAAATTACTTGTAGCCAATTCGCCCGCTTCCTTCCAGTCCCTTTTCTCCCCCTGTTTCGCAAAAGTAGCCGGCGCTTCGCCCCCTTAGCGCTCCAGAATTTCTTTGTAGGCGTTGAGGACGACTTTCTTGGGCTGGCGATCGAGGATTAAGTCGATCTTGCGCGTGGAATTTCCAACGATGGCCACCTGGCCAAGCCGCACCATGCCATTTCCAAAATTGGCAAAAATTGGAACGATCATGGCAAACCTGTCATCCACTTCACTTTGCGTGATCTCGGTATGGACTCTGAACTCGCCGCCCTGGGCCGGTTGCACCTCATATTTCAGGGAGTAGCGCGGCACCTGCGTGTCATACACCCATTCCCGGAAAAACCAATCGAGCCGCCCGTTATGCTGCAGGTCCATCTGCTTGGTCATATGTTTTTCGGCGATGGCCTTGAACGATTCGGTGCTGGCGGGTTTGTCGCGATGGCTGTCCATGAAGTCGTGCATCATGTCCATGAATGCCTGATCGCGGTTCCCCCCGGTGTTTTGGTCGGAGCGCATGATGGACCGCAGCATCGAGAGCACATAAGCGCCCTTGGAATAGGTGACGCCCTGATACGCTTGCATTGTGCGCGGTGAGATTAGCCGGAGTCCCAGCCACAGTGGCCCGGCATCGTTTGGCGAAACACCGAAATTGTTTTTCCCTACAACGCGGTCGTGCTGCCGTTGCCAGAATTCCGTATAGTCGTTCTCCCACTTCGGTCCCACGGCTTGCTGCAGAAACAATCCCGCCGCAAACTCCGCAAAGCCTTCGGAGAGCCACTGGTCGTGATAGGAAGCCCAACTGACGCCGTGGCCAAACCACTGGTGCGCCACTTCGTGGGGCGTGACCTCCTGCACGAAACCGCTAAACCTCGAGTTGATGCCGCCGAACAAAAAATACCGCTGCGTGGAATCGATATACGCGGAGATCGGCAAGTACACCAGATTCGGCCACGATTGCCCAAAATTGAAATTGGGCTGTTCCGTGATGTAGATGTTCTCGTAAGGACCCTTGCCAAAATACATGGTGCAAAGTTGCATCTGCGCGCGCGCCTGGTCGAGGGCGTATTTGGTCATCGCGATGGGGGCCATGGCAGCCAGGGCGCCGTTTTGGAACCGCCTCAGGCTGTCGGGCAGCTGTTCCAAATAATATCCGGCTAGTTGGTAGTGCGTGATGGGGTCGGGGAAATCAATCTTCTTGTAGCGCCCGTAATTGAATCCCGCCACGGCCACCGGAACGGGTGTAACCCAGTGGAACGCGGCGAATCCCTCTTCGCTGTATTCCTTCTCGAGTTTGCCCACGCTGATGACCACGTTCTGATGTGGAACTTTGAAGGTGAGATCGTAGAGCGCCTTTTCGCCGAAGCCGTTGAGGTTTGGATACCACGATTCGCGCGCGCCCACGTAATAGCTTCCATCACCGGCGTCGAATAGAACCTTGTCGCCGGAGTATTCGATGGCGATGGAATGTTCCTTTCCCATCGCCGGGGCTTCATCGAGAACCGCGTAAAACGACCCGTCTTGCTTCCTATTTTCCTGGATGAAGTGGATGTCTTGCCCGTTCTGATCGGTGACCCGCGTGACTCGCAGCGTGGGAAGCAGCCCAAACTTCAGCACGCGTTCGCCCGGGACCAAAGGTTGGAAAGTAATCGAAGCGCGAGCGGAGAGGTGATCGTTTTTGCCGATGGCGGTTTCGATGTTGTAACGCCGGGTGGCAAACAGCCGGCGGTCCTCGAGCGAATTTGCGCTGCCCGCTTGCAGTTCGCTCTTCAGGTGCGCGGAGTACCAGACGCCGTCGTCCATTCCCTCGCCGTTGCAATTAATGAGCGCGACTTCTTCGGGAGAATCCAGTTGCGGAACGGCGCCCACCCGCGTGCGCAGGAAAAAACGCAGGTCTTTATGCGGCGAGCCGCGCATGTACGCGTTCACGAACGGGGGATGCTGCGGATTGTAGACGGCGGCAAGAATGTCCGCGTCCACGTTATCGATCGTTTCGTTCTCCAGAATCGCCTGCGTGAACCCCTCGGCAACCTCGTGGCGGTGGCGCACTCTTTCTTTCCACTGCTGGAAAGCGGCGCCGGCTTCGGCAGGCGTTGCCGTTTTTTGGCCGAGCCCGCGGGCGAATTGCGTGTATTGGCCCGGGCTGAAACGAAAGATCACTTCCGTGAAATCCTCTTCGGCGGTCGGACCTCCGGAGCGCCGGGTCATCTCGCGCGTGTCGAACTCGATGATTGGCTTCAGCGTGAAGTGTCCCGTGCCGGTGAAAATAATACCGGTTACGAATTCGTTGATCGGGTTCAGCAGGGTAAACGTTCCGGATTTGAGCTCAAACGATCCCACGTCCAGGTTCAGCTTGAGATTTTCGCAGTGAAATGAGTCGCCGAGGCCAAGATCTCGAAGCTGGCGGTAGATGGGGTCGGAATTGGCATATGCCAGGCTTTTCTCGGAAACGGTGACCTGGATCTGCGGCGCGGTGATGGTCAGTTTGAGCGCGAGATCGGCAGCGCCATGAAGTTCAACCGGCATGACAAGTTCATCGAAGCCAGCCTTGGTAACGCGCACGGAGTATTTGCCGGGAGCGAGATTTGGCACATTGAACTTGCCGGATGCATCGGATGTGACCGTGATGGGCTGCGCCAGGCTGTCACCGGTGATTTCGATGCGCGCCCCAACGACGACCGCGCCGGAAGGATCGGTCACCGTTCCGGATATTGTGTCTGCCCGCAGGGGGGTGGCGAAGGCGAGGCAGAACAGAGCCACCAGGTATAGAAAGAGACCCGGAAGAGGCCAGCCGCAGTGGACCGCTCTCGCGGCCGGGAATGGTTGGAGTTTGCGCTGTTTACCTGGCACTGAAATCGATTTCCGCACGAGCTCGCTTATGAAGCCATTTTGTCACAGGTATTAATATCTATGGTATTAATTTTAAGCCAGCGAGAGTCACATGCTGTGTGATCGCCATCACCGGATACGGACGGCCATGCGCATCTCACTTTACTTCGCGCGAAACGGGCGCTATGTTGCGAGTGGCCACACACCGCTGGCGTGGACGCAGGCCAACCAGGCGCTCGCTCTCTACCTGATGGAAAAGTCCTTAGGAGAAAAGAGATGAATGGCAATTGGAAGCGCGGGGCAACGCAAAAACTAGTTCTGTTCCTGCTCGTTTCGTTCATGGCCGTTTTGTTTGCAGGCCAGTCTCTGGCGCAGAATCAACGTGACTCACTGGCGCAGACGCCCCCGATGGGCTGGAATAGCTGGAACAAGTTCGCCTGCAACGTTAGCGAGGATTTGATCAAGTCCGTTGCCGATGCCATCGCCACGAACGGCATGAAGGACGCCGGCTATCAATACGTGGTGATTGACGATTGCTGGCAGGTCAGCCGCGATGAAAACGGATTCATCGTGGCGGACCCGCAGGGCTTCCCTTCCGGGATGAAAGCGCTGGCGGATTACGTGCACTCGAAAGGATTGAAATTCGGTTTGTACTCGGATGCAGGCACTAAAACCTGCGCGGGCCGCCCCGGAAGCCAGGGGCACGAGTATCAGGATGCGCTGCAATATGCGCGCTGGGGCGTGGACTACCTGAAATATGATTGGTGCAACACCGAAACGCGCAACGCCGAAGAGGCATACTCCACGATGAGCAAGGCCCTGATTGCGACGGGCAGGCCGATTGTGTTCAGCATGTGCGAATGGGGCACGGCCAAGCCGTGGCTGTGGGGCAAAGGCATCGGAAATTTGTGGCGCACCACCGACGACATCGGCGACAAGTGGTCCGCCAAAATCACCTGGCCCGGCGGCGGTTGCTGCCAGTACGGCATGCTCGAAATTCTCGACAAACAGGTAGGTTTGGACGCTTTTGCCGGCCCGGGACACTGGAACGACCCGGACATGCTGGAAGTGGGCAACGGCGGTATGACCACGCCTGAATATCGCGCGCATTTCAGTTTTTGGGCCTTGCTAGCTGCCCCGCTGATTGCCGGCAATGATGTGCGCTCCATGACTCCGGAAATCAAGGAGATTTTGACAAATGCGGAAGTCATCGCCGTGAACCAGGATAAGCTGGGCCGTGAAGGGCACCGCGTCCGCAAGGATGGCGATCGGGAAGTCTGGGTAAAGCCTTTGGCCGATGGAAGCCGCGCAGTGATCTTGCTGAACCGCGGCCAAGTGGACGCCGCCATCAGCGTGAGTTGGGAGGAGATCGGCTACCCCAACCACATCTCCGCCAAAGTGCGCGATCTTTGGGAACACAAGGACCTCGGCGCGTTCACGGGCACCTTCAAAACCAAAGTGGCGTCGCATGCCGTGGTCATGGTGAAGATTGCGCCGTAAGGCTCTTGTGTCCTAAGTTGCAGATTCGTTGCGAAACTAAACTTGTCATTCCGAGCGAAGCGAGAAATCCCTCTTCGGTTGATAAACTGAGAAAGAGAGATTCATCGCACAAAAATCGTGCGATGCAAAACCGTACCTCACTTCGCGGACTCCATTCGGAATGACGAATGTGCGGGTTTCTGCTTTGCTAAGTCGGTAGCTCAGAGTACCGGAACAACCCTGCCAAGGAGGAAACCCCATGGAAACGCAGGAACAAGTTCAAGCCAGCCCACGAGATTTCCTGGCGGCGGAGCGCACTTTTCTGGCATGGATTCGCACGGGCCTCGCGCTTATGGCGTTAGGATTTGTCCTGGCTAGATTTGGATTGTTCCTCCAGCAAATTAATCTTTTGCGCCCGGACTTGCACACCGCTTCCTATGGCCTTTCGCTGTGGTTTGGAACGGTATTGATTCTTCTGGGCGTGCTGGTTTTTTTGTTGTCGCTGGTCCGGTACTTCCGCCTGCTCGCCATGATGAGGAAAGGCGACCGATCATACGGCAATCCCTCTACGCTTGCCGCGACCATTGCCATAATATTGGCGCTGTTGGGGCTGGCGATGAGTTATTATCTGGTCTCCGCGCGCCATGTTTCGGCGCTTAATTCGTTCACACCCCAGGAGACCTCTATGACCGCAATCCCCGGAAATGGCATTGTGCGCATCGCCAGCCAGCATTCGGTGGCGGAAACGGTCGCGAAGCTGGAAACAATGCTGCAAACGAAAAACGTGAAGCTGTTTGCCGTCGTGGATCACAGCGGTGAAGCGGAACGCGCCGGAATGAAAATGCCCAATACGAAACTGCTGATCTTCGGCAATCCGAAGGGCGGCACGCCGCTGATGCTGGCTTCACCGAGTGTCGCGCTGGATCTGCCGCTGAAAATTCTGGTCGCGGAGGACACCGCAGGAAAGGTGTGGATTTCCTACAACGCTCCGGCCTACCTGCAGCAGCGCCATAATCTTCCGGCGGATTTGTTGCCCAACATAGCGGTGATTGATGCCTTGGCCACCAACGCCGCCCAATAGAGAAGAGAAATGATGAGATGCGCGCTGCAACTACCTGATAAACGGCATGCCTGCAGATATGGATTTCTAGTTTCCGATCAGACGGCTTACCGTCCACTGGACTATAATTCCTCCCATGATGCGAATCGCGGCCTGAGAATGGCATCCCCAAGCTATGCAGCGACCTGATGAATACGCGCGGATGCTGCGCCTGAGGCCAGTCAGAACTATTTCTTAACGGAGACGAGAATCGGGGGCACGATAATGGTAATTCGCGAGATGAACCAGGAAGAGTGTCTTGAGCTGCTCATTCGACTGGGCTTCGGCAGACTGGGATGTGCGAGCAATAGCCAGCCCTATGTTGTTCCCATCTACTTTGCCTACGAATCCAATTTTCTCTTCGGATTCTCGACTGCTGGACAAAAGATCGAATGGATGCGGACCAATCCACTCGTCTGCGTAGAAGCTGACGAGGTCCTTGCTGAGGATAATTGGTCCAGCGTCCTGGTGTTTGGCCGCTACGAGGAACTCCTGGACAATCCGAAGTATGCGGCCCGGCGGTTCAACGCTCATTCACTGCTGGAGAAAAGAACAAATTGGTGGCGAGAGGCGATTGCGTCTTCACAAACGCGCAGCGAGGAACTTCGACCTGTTCCGATACTCTATTGCATTCAGATTGACAGGATGACGGGACATCGCGCTTCGCCGGGCCAATAGAGCCAGCCGGGGGGTTGAGGGCAAGCAGAGTAAACGAGCCGTCCTTCGAACGAACTCAGGGCAAGCCGCATCCATTTACGGCCCTTTCCACACCCAGAGCAAAATTGAGGTTGATGGGTTGGGCGCGCCGTGCTAGCCTTAGCGAACAAAAGGCGAATAACCGAAGAGGCCCTCGATGCACGACTCACTCGCCGTTCGCGCTGCCAAAGCCACTTCCCTTGAGCCGGATCAGGGCTCCTCGGCGCTGACCCGCGTTACCCAGGTGCTCGATACCTTTGCCGCTCGCGACCGTGCGGGTGAAGTTCTGACCGCGGTGCGGCATTACCCTGCGCGAGAAGCGCAATGGGCGGAGTTCCCAGAGTGGATCTGCCCGGAGTTGCGCGCCGCTTATACCGCCAAAGGTATACGCAAGATTTACACTCACCAGGCAGCGGCGGCGGAAGCGGTCCACGCCGGCAAGAACGTGGTGATCGTCACGCCAACAGCTTCCGGCAAGACGTTGTGCTACAACCTGCCGATATTGAACGAAATTCTGGCGGACACGGACACGCGCGCGCTGTACCTCTTCCCCACGAAGGCGCTGGCGCAGGACCAGCTTGCGGAACTCTACGATTTGAACCAGCGGCTTGATAACAGCTTTGGGGTGTTCACCTATGACGGCGACACGCCCACCGACGCGCGCAAATCCATCCGTGAGAAGAGCCACATCGTCCTGACGAATCCGGACATGTTGCACACAGGCATCCTGCCGCACCACACGCGCTGGACGCGGCTGTTTGAAAACCTGCGCTACATCGTTGTGGACGAACTGCACAACTACCGCGGCGTTTTCGGGAGCCATCTGTGCAATGTGTTGCGGCGGCTGCGGCGGATTGCGAAATTCTATGGGCGCGAGCCGCAATTTATCTGCTGTTCGGCGACGATTGCGAATCCCGGCGAGCTGGCTTCACGTTTGATCGAAGACGGCGTAGAAGTACTGGCGGAAAATGGCGCGCCCGCCGCGGAGAAGACGTTTGTCTTCTACAACCCACCAGTGATAAATCGCGCGCTGGGCATACGCCGAAGCTACATCAACGAAGCTTCGCGCGTTTCGCAGGAATTCCTAAAACACGATTTGCAGACGATGGTCTTCGCCAATTCGCGGCTGCACACGGAAATTATTCTCACTTACCTGCAGCAGGCCAATCCGCAATTGCCGGGCAAGCCGGAAACGATTCGCGGCTATCGCGGCGGGTATCTGCCAAATGAGCGGCGGGGGATTGAGCGCGGCTTGCGCGAGGGGCGGATTCGCGGCGTGGTGACCACTTCGGCGATGGAGCTGGGAATTGATGTGGGTTCCCTCGATTCGGTGGTGATGGCGGGCTATCCGGGGACGATTGCGGCCACCTGGCAACGAGCCGGACGCGCGGGGCGGCGCAGCGGCAGCAGTTGCGCGGTATTGGTGGCCTCGTCTTCTCCGCTCGATCAGTTTATCGTGCGCCATCCAGATTATTTCTTCGGAAACACGCCGGAGCACGCGTTCATCCAGCCGGACAACCTGGAAATCCTGATCAATCACCTGAAATGCGCGGCATTTGAACTGCCCATCGACACGCAGGAAAAGTTTGGCGACGTGGACTTGCGCGATCTTTGCGCGCGGCTGGCGGAAGCGGGCTACCTGCACATGGCGGGAGAGAATTACCACTGGATGCACGAAGCCTATCCCGCGGACACCATCAGCCTGCGTTCCGTCACCAGCGACAATTTCGTGATCATTGATATTACCGGCCAGCCGCTGGTGATTGGCGAAGTGGATTTTCCAAGCGCGCTAACCACCGTGCATGAGAAGGCTATCTATCTTCACGGCGGGCAGCAATACCACGTGGAGCATCTGGATTTTAAGGAGCGCAAGGCCTACGTGAAGCAGGTGGAGGTGGATTACTACACGGACGCGATCCCCTATACGCAGGTGCGCGTGTTGGAAATTGCGGCGACGGCACGGAGCAGCGAAAACTTAAATACTGGCGATCTTGCGGACTTGGGGTCCAGCAATGCTGGACCCCTACGGGTGAATCATTCGTGGTCGCATGGAGACGTGCTGGTGCGCTCCCAGGTGGTTGGCTTCAAGAAGATCAAATTTTTCACCAATGAGAATGTGGGCGCGGGACAACTGGAATTGCCGGAAAACGAGATGCACACAACGTCCTACTGGATCACTCTGGAGCGGCCGCTTCTCGAGTCGTTGCCTTACACGATCAGCGAACGGCAATCGGGAATGTTTGGCTTACTGCACGCGCTGGAATCCGTGGCCACGCTTCTGCTCATGTGCGATGGGCGCGACCTGGGCACGGCCATTGGCGAACGCCCGCCCGCAGCCGGCCCCGATGAACCTGTCATCCTGAGCGAAGCGAAGGATCTCAGCGCCGACCCTTCAGAATCCTTGATGAGCGGGCAGAAAGAATTCTACGAGCCGAATCTGTATCTCTTCGACGCCTACCCCGGCGGCATCGGCTTTTCGGAGCCGCTCTTTCGCGCCCACGAGTTGCTGGTTCACAAAACGCGCGAATTGATTCGCGCATGTCCCTGCGAACAAGGCTGCCCTTCCTGCGTGGGACCGTCGGGAGATTTGGCGCCCCGGGCGAAAGAAGCGGCTCTGGCAATTCTGGACCGGTTGACAGCATGAAATTTTGCGCCAAGGAGGTCGCACTATGATCGCTCGCATGTGGCACGGACGTACATCAATCGCAAAGGCGGACGCATACACCGCCTTGACGAACAGGCTGGCAATTCCGGACTACCGCGCCGTCCCCGGGAATCTTGCTGTATACATTCTGCGGCGAGACGAGGGAGAAGTGGCGCACTTTATCACCTTCACGCTGTGGGACTCTTTATCGGCGATTTAAGAATTCGCGGGCACGCCGGTGGACCAGGCCAAGTATTATCCCGAGGATCGCGAGTTTCTTCTGGAATTCGAGCCAAAAGTGCAGCACTGGGAAGTCACAGGCACAGCCTCCTCCGAATGATGCGAAAGGTATTTGAGTGAGCACGACAGACAAGTTCGCACGGTTGGCGGCGCTCCGGCCAGCGCGCGGAGTCGCGCCGACGCCCGCCGCATTGCGTGCGCCGGACGAGTGCGATCCCATCAGCCAATTGTTGGGCGGGGGGATTGCTCATAATCACTATGGCGATCATCTGGCCATCCGAAACTGGTTTTCGACACCGGAGTTTTCCGAGCCTTCAGTTGTAGCCTTGGATTTGCTTACAAAGGCGCCCGCTTCGGAAAGCGGCCGCTACAAAACCAAGAACGGCCCGCCTCAGAAGGTCGGGCCCTACAAAGGCTACTCGAACGACGAGCCTGTTTCGCGGCGCGCGCGAGCCGCAGTGCAGAATCCCGAAAAGTGGCTCTTTCTGGATACGGAAACCACCGGACTGGCCGGCGGCACCGGCACCTACGCGTTTCTTGTGGGCCTGGCGTGGTGGGATGCGGGCGGCCTGCAGGTGGAGCAACTTTTCCTGCGCGACTTTTCGGAGGAGCATTCGCTGCTGCACGAACTAGCGGCGCGCCTGGCGGAACGCCCCGTGTTGGTCACGTTCAACGGTAAATCGTTCGATTGGCCGCTGCTAGAGAATCGTTTCACGATGACGCGGGCGATTCGTGTGCCGACGCTGGCCGCGCATCTCGATTTGCTGCACCCGGCGCGGGCATTGTGGAAATTGCGCCTCGGTTCAGTACGCTTGGTGGAGCTAGAGCGGCACGTGTTGGACGCCGCGAAGCTCGGCTGGCACCGCGAAGACGATGTATCCTCGGCGCTGATTCCACAGTTTTATTTCGACTATCTGCGCGGAGGCTCGGCGAGACCGCTAACAGGCGTGGTGAGGCACAATCAGATGGACCTTCGCGGGTTGGCCGCGCTGTATGGCAAGATCAATTCCCTGCTGGACGAGCAGGAAGCCGCTCACCAGGACGCCGATTCGCTCGATCTGTTTGGGCTTTCGCGCTATCTGAACCGCCGCGGTGAACAGGAACGCGCTCACTCCATGTGCTCTCAGGCGCTGGGCGCGGGACTTCCCACGGAATTCCGTCCAATGGCAACACGCGAACTGGCCATCATGGCCCGGCGTCGCGGCGACGTGGAACGAGCGGCGTCGCTTTGGCTGGAATTGGTGCAGCACCCGTTGGATGGCGCTACCGCCTGCGAGCATCTGGCGATTTACTACGAGCGCAATGCGCGGGACCTGGGGCGCGCGGTGGAGTTCGCGGAACTGGCGCTTGCCAAGATTCAACGCCAACGCACCCATTCCCGCGATCCATATGTGGCGGCTCGGGCGGCGCGCGCCGAGGAAAAGCTGCTGTGCCGGCTGAGGCGTCTGCGGCATCGAATACAAACACGCGCAAGGCGTTCCCAAGCATCGCTCCTTGCGCAAGCCGCGACTGCGGGCGCCAGTACAAAGGCTCGTTGATTTTCCGTTCCTTCTGCCAGACTCTTGAATTTGGAGGCACAAACCGGATGGAATCTTCAGCAACAAAACGTCAATCTATCGCAGAGGACACCATGGCTGCCACCGAACAATCTTATTTTCAACGGGAACTTCAACTGCGCCGCGAGCATCTGCTTTCCGCCTCGCGCGCCAATGCCGCGGACCAATCGCTGCAAAACCTGCTGGACAGCGTGGATGCGGCCCTTTCCCGCTTGCAGGCAGGCACATTCGGCATTTGCGAAACCTGCCACGGCACGATCGAAGCGGACCGCTTGCTGTGCAATCCGTTGTTGCAATTCTGCCTCGACCATCTTTCCAATGATGAACAGCGCGCCCTCGAGCGCGACCTTACCCTCGCCGCGCGCATCCAAAGCGGCCTTCTGCCGCCACAGAACTGGTCCGTGGCCGGATGGCAAACGCGCTACCACTATCAGCCCGCCGGCCTCGTCAGCGGCGATTATTGCGACTTGATCGAGTCGGATGGCGCGTTTCTGTTTTTGTTGGGAGACGTCGCTGGAAAGGGCGTTGCGGCGTCCATGCTGATGAGCCATCTCCACGCGACGTTTCGCACCCTGGCAGGCCAGCATCTCTCGTTGCAAAAGCTTGTGGGACTTGCCAACCGCCTCTTCTGCGACAGCACTACCGCGGGGCAGTACGCCACTTTGGTGGTGGGGCGTGCCTGGCCGGATGGCAAGGTGGAATACGTGAGCGCGGGTCACCTGCCATTGCTGCACGTTTCCGCATCCGGGGTCTGTGCGCGGGAAGCAACGGGCGTGCCGCTGGGGATGTTCTGCACCACGAATTTCACCGTATGCGAGCTGACGCTGGCGCCAAACGACACACTATTTCTCTATACAGACGGTCTCACGGAACTTTTCAATGCCGCCGGTGATGAGTATGGAGTGCAGCGCGTAGAATCTCTCGCCAAACGCCATGCCGCTTCCTGCCCGGAGGATTTGATTTCGGCTTGCCTGGCGGAGATGCAGAGCTTTGCCGGGGGAACAAAACAGAAAGACGATTTGACGTTGCTGGCATTGCGCCGGGTGAATTAGAAAACCGGGCGATGGCGAACGGCACAGATTGGGAATGGCTTACGGCGTAAAAGCGGCGGCAAGCCGCCGCACTCCAAAAGTAGACGCTGGAATCAGCTGAGTCACTTTTACCGGGGAGTCTTTCGGCTTTTGCGGCTCTTCCGGAATGGCCTCCCAGCCCAGATTCTTGTTCCACTGAAGAATTAGGGCGCGATCTCCGCCCTCCACGCTGATGCAGTCGTTCTGGAAACAACGTAGGAACACACCACCGTCCGGCGTATCGAAGGAGAAGAAATCCGGACGGCGAAATAGGTGTGTGCGCACGGCGTATTTTTTCTCCAGGGCCTCGGAGTATTGGCCGAAGAAGCGCGCCGCGTTTTCAGTGGAGGCCAGGCGGACCCGGACGAAGAGCAGGAGCCGCTTGGCATCCTTGCTTTCATAGTTCGCGTAGAGATCGCCATCCCAGGATGCCGCCAGTTTCTCCGCGCGGTTTGCATCCAGGAATTGCTTCAGCACTTCGTTCAAGCCGAATTCACCGAGAGTGTTTTCCTCAAGGAGAGTCCACTCATTGCCCGGCAGACCCTTTGGAAGTTCAAGCTTGATTGGCGCGGGGGATTTTCCGCTGCGATAAAGTTCAGGGTGGAGGATCTGCTGAGTGTTCGCGGGGGGCCGCGCAAACACGCCCGAAAACCCCGGCCAGCCATCCTTTTTCAGAACGGCCATGGAAAACGTGAGCCCGCTGAAGTAAGGGAACATCAAGGAATCCTTGATAAATTGTGGCGCTTTTTTCAGCATCGGTGTATCGCTGAGGTCGCCCACGAATGCCGAAGGATCGATATCGGGAAGGTCGCGGAGGTTCAGTCCTTTGTCCTTGAGCATGTATTCGAGCATGCCGGCCATGGCGCTGCCTTCCAGGACCGATTCGCGCGCGAGCTCCGCGTCGTCGTTTGGGCGCGCCGCCTTCACCCATGCTTCGATCTGGAACTGCTGGTCCTGGAGCGCGTGCGTCAGTTCGTGGGACATCACGGTGCGCTGGTCATCGGGAGCAATCCAATCGGCGATATAGAACTCGTGGGCCTCTGGGTCGTACAGGCCGGCAATCTGCTCGGTCAGGAGGTCCACCATAAAGGTATCCAGGTCGAAGCCTCTCGGGATCAGGCCAAATGCCTCCGCGCTGCGCTTGGAGGCGTAGCGTTCCTTGGCATCCTTCTCCTCGTCCATCTCGCGCAGAACGTAGGCGCGGATTTCTTCACGGGAGCGAATGGACTTCTTCAAAGGAGACTTCAATTCCCAGCCGGTGATGGCGCTCATCTCATGCAGAACCTCGTCTGCCATGGCCAGGAATTCGGGGTTGTTCTTTGCGGGTGGGGCCGCGGGTGGGGCGGTCGTAGCTTGCTGAGCGAGGGCCGGGTGGAGTGTTAACAGGAGAAGCCCGGCCAGGGGCAGCAGCAATGCAAATCGATTGGCGAGACGCTTGAAGGAAGTCATACTTTTGCAGGATAGCAGATTCCCGGTAGACCCGGTTTTCGGCGAGACAGCGTAGGCAATTAGTCGGGCTCGATATAACGGTTGAGGCTATTCCCAGAGAGCATGCGTTGCAAGGCATCCACAAGGTCGCTGCGCGTCAGAATTCCGACAAGTGCCCCGTTTTCAATGACCGGCAAGCAGCCGACGCGCGATTGTTGCATCAATTCGATGGCTGTCACCAGGGGCGCATCCGGAGAAATCGTCAGCGGGTCGTGGGTCATGACGCTATTGACTGCGGTGTCGGCAAACACGGCGTTATAGCTTTCCTCGTCGATAGGAATCAGCCGGGAGGGCGCGCATCGCTGAATGTCGCGATCCGTTAGAAGCCCCGCCAATTTGCCATCAGCGACAATCGGAAGATGGCGAATGGCGCTGGCGCGGAGC
This sequence comes from Candidatus Acidiferrales bacterium, assembly GCA_963702915.1. Lineage (GTDB taxonomy): Bacteria > Acidobacteriota > Terriglobia > Acidiferrales > UBA7541 > Acidiferrum. Next base: position 105,636 of record OY969770.1, on the reverse strand, counting down.
GTGAGAGCCGCGTCCAGCAGGAGAGTGGATGTGTCCGCGGTGATGGGCGGCTGGCTCATCACATCGCGAACAAGGTATTCGGTGCGGGGCACAGTACCTCACAAATGGACAGGCTTACAGGAAATGTTCCTCATGTGAAACAGGTTTTCACGGGAATTGATTCGAGACAAGACCTGGTGATGGAGCAAGTGTCCGAAGGGAAACGTGGGCGCCCGGATTGAAACGATGGCGAAGTTTTCCACAGCGTCTAGTTAGTTCTGTATTCGTAACGACTTGATTAGTTGCTATGATGACAATCATAGGATACCAATTCTACGGTTCCTGGAGAGGTACGAATGCTTCCACCTGGGTTACGCTTGCGCCAAACACGCGAAAGACTGGGGCTCACGTATCGGGATGTGGAGTCCGCATCCTTGGAAATCGCGACGAGGCGGGGCCGGCCGGATTTCATCCTGCATATCAGCCGGCTGGCCGACATTGAAAACCACAATGTCGTGCCGAGCTTGCACAAGTTGTACTCTCTTGCCGTTATCTATCACCTCGACCCCATGGAGATTGCCAGTTGGTACGAGGCCCCGCTGCAACAGACGTTTCACGATGGGACATCGTTTCCTCCGCCACAAACCTATCTAAGTGCGTCGCTGCCCCTTTCGCCATCGGCTCCAAATCGTGAGGCCAACTTTAACACTTTAGCAACCGCGCTGCTCCACCGGTTACCTGCCGCGATTGGTTTGACCCCTGGACTGGAGCCCTACGCGAATGGGCCTTACCGGTACGGCTATATAGGGCTATCGGACCGCCGCATGGCGCCGATCTTGCGCCCAGGGAGCCTGGTGCTGGTGGATACGTCCGTGACGAAGATCGAGATCAACCAATGGTCGAGCGAGTATGACCGGCCGCTCTATTTCGTTGAGTTGCACGGGGGATATCGCTGTGGTTGGTTTCAGAAAGAGAAATCCGTGCTGATTATGCAGCCACACACGTTGTCGCACTGCATGCCAGAATCCTGGCGCACACCGGAAGAAGCAGAAGTGGTAGGGCAGGTGGTGGGCCTGGTCACGTATCTGAACGAGCCTTGGGCTTCTTCTCCTGCAGCAGTTCGCACAATACGCGCAGATTTGAACAGAAGAGCTTCTTGAGGTATTCGGGAGCCTGGGGGGGAATCCAGGCCTGGGCCTTCGCGTAACACTCCCCTGCATGCGCTTCCTTTCCTCCGGGAAGAGTGTCCAGATAACTGACTAAGTCTTCTTCCTGCGACGAAAGCGACGATTCCAGCAGACGCTCAAAGAGTTCCTCGTGACAACTGGCGATAGCCCGATTGACGCTCTCTTCGCCGAATACCGCAGCCAATCGAGGGTGAGAATAAAATCCGGTCGCCGGATCGCGCAGACTGGCGACGTAGGCCAATCGCTCGTACATCCCCGCCATGGGTTCCAGGTAATGAACGGTCAGGTCATAGAGAATCTGGCGGTGAATTTGAAGTCGATCGAGCATCCAGGTCTTCCTGTTCGGAACCGTGTTCTGTCAGCGGAACTTTTTCCCACGCGTTGAACAAGCGACTTCGTGAGCTGGCACCCTTCCTGCGAAGGAGCGTGCCACGTGAAAAAAGTCCTGCTAACGCTTTCAGTTGCACTTTCGGTAAGCCTAATCCTACTGGCCATCGTAGTGCCGGTCAACAATTCCCGCATGTTGCCCACTTGGAACAATGGTGTCAGCCAAGCGGATGGTGTGCCTGCGCCTCCGCCTATTATTCCGCCCAAGAATCCGCCCAGTCTCGTCGCGGATGGTGTACCTGCGCCACCACCCATCATCCCGCCCAAGAATCCGCCCAGCCTTGTCGCGGATGGCGTCCCTGCACCTCCGCCTATTATTCCGCCCAAGAATCCGCCCAGCCTCGTCGCGGATGGTGTCCCTGCGCCTCCACCGATCATTCCGCCCAAGAATCCGCCCAGCCTGGTCGCGGATGGCGTCCCTGCGCCTCCACCGATCATTCCGCCCAAGAATCCGCCAAACGTTATAGGCAGCTGGGCAGTCTAAGAGCGTTCTAATGGCTGAATGGCTAGCATGACAGTCTGGTAAAGCAATCCTATTTACTTTCGAGTTATGTTATGCTAGCCTTTCTTCATAATGGCGGAACCACTCAGCTTGGGAAATCTGGAGTGGGCCCTCACCACGCTGACGGAATTGATCCTCCTCGTTTACCTGGTGCGGCGAAGGCATTTTCGTTCGCACCCGTTTTTTTCGGCCTACATTCTGAGCGTCATCCTGCAGAGCGTCCTGGTGGCGGCGAGTTACGGCTTCTGGGGATTTCAAAGCTACAAAGCCTGGCTTATCTTCTATCTCAGTGAGATTGCTGTGACGCTAGTGCGGTTTGCTGCTGTTATAGAAGTGATCCGCCACGTTCTCGGCCCTTTTCCCGGTGTCTGGGCGCTTGGCCGGCGTATGTTGCTGGCGATTGTCGCGGGTGTACTAATTTACACTGCGTTGCTATCGAAACAATACTGGCGTGAATTGCCGTTGAATCTGAATCGCGGCGCCGGGCTAGCCGTGGCCGCGGTGATCGTTGCGCTATTCCTCTTCGCGCGTTACTACGGGCTGTCCATGGGGCGGCTGGATCGTTCCCTGTGCATTGGTCTTTGTCTCTACTCTTGTTTCTCTGTCATCAATGATTCCATCTTCGAAAAATACCTCATAAACTACCTGAACTTCTGGAATTTCCTCGGTGTGCTGACATTTCTGGCCAGTCTGCTGATCTGGATAGGAGCTGCTCACGCCTCTCCGGAAAAGGTCCCAGCACGGGAGTTCGCCGTCGTGTCGAAAGAAGAGTACGGAAGGCTCTCTTCCGAACTCAATGCCCGGCTTCGCCAATTGAACGAACGCCTCGACCACGTGCCACATTCGGAGGACCACCATCCATGAGCCTCACGATCATTTTGTTCATCCTGCTTGCTGTGCTGCTGATGGCCGCGTTGCTGTGGGCCGGCAGGCCGATGGAAGGCCGTGCGCTTTCGCCCGATGCGGTATTGACGGTGCTGTCCGAAGAGCACCATTACTCCCGCCTCCCCAAAATTCTCCAAGTCTTGCAACCTGAGGACACTGCGTTTCTGGGTCCACGGGGATTCACCCCGCTCCGCAATCAGATTCGCTCGGAACGCAAGCGCATTGCTCTGCTCTATCTGGAAGACCTGCAACGGGAATTCGAAATGCTTCTGGAAGCGTCCCGCGTGATAGCGGCCATGGCTCCAGAGTTGATCACTATGGACGAAGCCAAGCGCTTCAGGCTGAATCTACGCTTCGCCGTGGGTTGCCGGTACCTGCGCTGGAAGCTGCGCCTGGGACTGGAATCTCAAGAATCGTTTGGGTTCCTCTCTGAAATCTCCAGCGGGATGGCGTTGCGCCTGGAGATGGCCACCAACCACATCGGGGAACGCGCCGCCCTGACTTCGAGCTATTCATCAACTCTGGACGAGGGTGGGGACGGGCCGGAGTAGCCTGGCGTCCACCGCGGCCAGCAAGTCTATCGCCTGGAAGGGCTTCTGCAAAATGCCCGCGGCGGGCTCCGCAGGAAAGGCTTTTGCATCCTTGTCCGGAACCGCCGCACTCATCCACAAAATGCGTGGACCAAGGCCTGACGTTTCGAAGGCATGGACATTCAGCGTTTTCCCGCCATTCTCCTGAGCCGCCAACTGCCAGTCCGCGATAACCAGATCAAATCCGGCGCGTGCGAAAAGTCTTCTGGCGTCGTCCAGCGAGTTCGCGGTTTCGACCAGGTATTCACTGGAGCGCAACAATCCGGCCACGCTCTCGAGCACCGACTCTTCTGCATCCACGATAAGAATGCGTGCGCCGCGCGCATTGGCGGGCTTCTCCGCCTCGGCAGGAATGGGGGAACGCTCCGTACGATAGAGCGGCAATTCGATGCGGAAACAAGCGCCCTGCGGGGGCACATTTTTCACCTGGACGGTTCCGCCATGCTCGGTGATGATGCCATAGCAAATGCTTAGGCCGAGGCCGGTGCCCTTGCCGACGGGCTTGGTGGTGTAGAAGGGGTCGAAAACGCGCGAAGGGTCTTTTACGCCGGGTCCGCTATCGGTGAACTCGATGAAGAGCTGCTGGTCTTCCACGCCTGATTTCACCCACAGGTCGCCTTCCGCGCCTTTTTCCAGGATGGCGTCAACGGCGTTATTGATGAGGTTCAGGAAGACTTGCTGCAATTGGTGGGGATCCGCCGGCGCGTGGGGGAGATCCGGCGCAAGTTCAAGATGCACGCGGATCTGGCTCATGCGCAAGTCATAATCGCGGAGAGCTAGAGTGTCTTCGAGGATGGAATTCACCAGCACGGGCACGCGCTCGGGTTTGTGCTGCCGCGAAAAGCTCAGGAGGTTTTGCACGATACGGTGCGTGCGCTGCGCCTGCTTATATAGTTTTTCGGTGTAACCCAAGGCTTGCGGCCCCACTTGTCCACTGGAGGTGAGCAACTGGCTGTAACCCAGAATGGCAGTCAGTGGGTTGTTCAATTCGTGGGCCACGCCGGAAATCAATTGCCCCACAGCCGCCAGTTTTTCGCTGTGCACTAATTGTTCCTGGGTGCGCCGGAGATTCTCGTAAGCCAGGCGTGTTTCCTCATACAAAACGCTGCGCTCGACGGCCCCGGCAACCTGGCTGCCCACCGCGATGAGCAGGCTGATATCCGCCGGAGAGAATTCGCGGACCGTCCGGCATCCTACCGCCAGCGCTCCGATGATTTTTTCTTTTGACCACAGCGTGACGAGGTAGGCGGATTCGATGCCCTCTTTTTTTTGCATTTCGCGCGCCACCGGCGGCAGCGGCAGCCCGCTGGCGGAAAGAAACGTGGCATGGACGGCGCGAATCTGTTGCATCAGATCCGGCGGAACGGTCACTGCGGGAAAAGCGCGAGCGAACTCCGAGCGGTGTCCCACGCAAGCAAGGCGGCGAAGAGTGGTGCCGTCGCGATCAAACAGATACAGGGATGCCGCATCCAGCGAGAATAATTCCAGGATCTGCCGCAGCGTGCGGTGAACGGAATCGTTCAAGTCCAGGGAAGAAACCAGGGTTTCCGCGATGGAGTTAAGGACTACGAGCTCGCGATTACGGCGGCGGATTTCCTGCTCGGCGCGGCGACGCTCGGTAACGTCCAGAACGAATCCCTGATGGGCCGTGACGTTGCCGGCGGCATCGCGCACCGCCGTGGAGGACTCGCTGATGACGCGGATCTCTCCATCCTTGCGGCGGATTTCAAACTCAAAATCGTTGACGGAACCGTGCTCCTGCAGAATCTTTTTCAGCCGCTCGCGCTCCGCGGAGTTTACATAGAGGGTCGGGGCAATATCCATTTGCATGAGCTCGTCGCGGTTGTCGTAGCCGGTGATCCGCATCAGCGCATCGTTGAAATCAAGGAATCTTCCCTGCGCCGTGGTGATGAACACGCCTTCCTGGACGCTGGCCACGAGTGTGCGGTACTTTTCCTCGGCTTTCTTTCGTTCGGTGATGTCCTTCAGGGCATGGATGGTTCCCAATTTGCGCCCCGAAGGATCCGTAAACGTCGAGTTGGAGGCCAGAAAGTATCCTTGCAGCCAGGGATCCGGAAAATCGCCTTCACCGGACACGCCCTCGCAATAAGGGCACATCTTGAACGCATTGGCCCGCGGGATGAAGAGGTCGCTGACGGAACGCCCCACCATCGCCTGACTCTCCCTGCCAAGGAGACTAGCCAGGCGCGCATTGCCGCGCACGATGCGGCCGGAACCGTCATGAACCAGAATGGGGTCGCCGATGGAATCGAAGGTGTACGCCCATTGTTGTTGAACCGTCTTGACCTGCTCAAAGAGACTTACATTTTCGACGGTGGTGCCTAGGAAATTGGCGACGTTTACGAGGTAGGCAAGCTCGTCTTCGTGAAAACGCTTGCCGGGCTGCGCGCCGATGTTCAGTATCCCGACCGGACTCTCATTTCCTCGAAGCGGCACGGTAATAAGCTGGGTGATCCCCGCTTCGGCCATTTTCCGGCGGCTCTGCACGTCTTTTTCTTCCTCGAAGAACGAAATCCGGCAGTTTTCGCGCAGCGTTTCCTGAACCCAGGGAGAATGCAGATCGATGCGCTCGTACTGCTTCAGAAAGCTTTCGCTGAAACCAACCGAGGCACGGACAACAAATTCCGCGGCATCGCCCTTGCCTTCGAGCAGACGCAGCATGCCGTGACTGGTGTTGAGGCTGGTGGTGATCTGCAAGATAACTTTTTGTAGCAATTCAGGAAGGGAAACGGACTGGCTGCTGGAAGCGGTGAGCATGGTGAACTGCTGCATCTTCTTGCTGATTTCCTCGGAACGCGCGCGCGCCGCTTCCAGGAGCAGCATGATCATTCCGATTCCCAGGCTGACATTCAGGAAATGGTCGAAGGCGAAGCGCAGCAGATACCACTCCTGCTGGCTCCAGGTGTGCCGATCGATGCTGTTCAAACCCAACAAAGTGAAAGCTCCCGCCAGGAGTTTTGTGCCGTGGCCCGCGGAGGCAGTCGAGGCGCGCCAAAGCAGCCAGCCCGTCACCAGACAGATGGCGCTCTCCAGAATCGCCGTTTCCCAACGCATCTCGCCAAAGCGCGTGACTTTGTTTTCGTAATAGCAAGCCGTCAGGGCCAACACCACGGATAAGGACAGGACGGGCCAGTAAGGGCGATGGCTGCTGACGGTGAACTGCACGATGGCGGTCAGGAAAAACATCAGCGCCGCAACACTGGTGCCAGAAATGATGACACGGAGGTGCGCGCTGTTCCCCGACAGCAAAGCGAGTTCGCCGAAGGAAGAGAGCGTCAGGCAGATCCAACCGAGCAACCACAGTCGGTAAAAAGTAGCGGAGTTATCGCGACGAAGATGAACAAACAACACCAGCAGGGTGAGGCACGCCGTGGCTTCGAAGAACGCAATTCCCTGGAGGCCTTGAATAGGCACCACGGCCGACCCTCCCCATGAGGTCTTGCGGGTATAGAATTTGAAAGTGGTGCCGCGGGAGCCCTGAACGGAAGTACAGACACCACGCCTGAATTGACGCTAACACGCTATTTTCTTACTGGGCAAGGCTCCGTACACAAGCGTGTGCCGTCCCGTATAATGCTGGTTAGGGGAAACACCACCGTGGACGTCGAAAACATTCTGGTAGTAGATGACGAAGAGGCCATTCGAGAAGTTGTATCCACCATGCTGGAATCCCGCGGCTACCGCTGCACTGCGGTAAGCAACGGGAGAGCGGCGCAGGAAGTGGTGCGCAAGGAAACGCCGGACCTCGTGCTCAGCGACATGATCATGCCGGAAATGGATGGCATCCGGTTGTTGAGCTGGATGCGCGAACATGACCCGGAAGTTCCGGTCATCATGGTAACGGCGATTCACGATATCTCCACCGCGTTGGAAGCGATCCGTCGCGGCGCCTACGATTACATTCTGAAGCCCTTTGAGAAAGATCAACTCTTTCTGGGCGTGGGCCGCGCGCTGCAGCACCGGCGCCTGGTGCTGGAAAACCGCAACTACCAGATCAACCTCCAGCAGAGAGTGGATGAGCAGACCGCGCAACTGCAAATGGCCATCCAGCAGCTCGAGCAATCCTACGACGATACCCTGGAAGCCTTGGGTAGCGCGCTGGACTTGAAGGACGCGGAGACCGAGGGCCATTGCCAGCGCGTAACCGCGTTCACGATTTCGATTGCCAAGGCCGTTCCCGTGCCAGGTACCTACCTCGCCGTGTTGGCGCGCGCCGCGTTTCTCCACGACATCGGCAAAATGGCCATTCCCGATTCCATCCTGCGCAAACCCGGCCCGCTCGACAACGATGAAAAGACCATCATGCGCACGCACTGCGAGATTGGCTTCAACGTGCTCACGCGCATCCCGTTTCTCCGCGACGCTGCGGAGATCGTCCTCGCGCACCAGGAGTTTTATGATGGCACGGGCTATCCGCGGGGCTTGCGCCACGACCAGATTCCACTGGGGGCGCGCATTTTCTCGGTTGCCGACGCTCTGGATGCCATGATCAGCGACCGCCCATATCGCAAGGCTCTGCCCATGTCTCACGCGCGGGAAGAGATCCGGCGATGCGCGGGAACCCAGTTTGACCCGCAGATTGTGGAAGTCTTCATGTCCATTCCAGAGCAGCACTGGCTGGAACTACGCGAGAATCTCGGGTCGCCCTTCCGGCTCACTCATCTGAAGAACCTGTAGAAACCGCGTCAAGAATAGTTCTCGGGAGGGCACGGCTTCAGCCGTGCCGCAGAGCCCGGGAAACCGAGGGGCTTTAGCCCATGGGGCGTGCCTGGCAAGATTGCTGCTCCTTGCATTGAAACGCAAGCCTCATCCCACTTTCTTCCAGCGCGTTCCTCATGTACTCTTTTGCTGGAGAGACCCATGGCCCTGATTCCCATCAAAACTGCTTCAGAAACCGGCTACTGTGATTGTGTGTGCGGCTGCTACGAATTGGCCAGCCTGCGCGACGAAGACACCAGCAAGAGCTACTGCCCTGCCTGCGGCAAGAATCATCTCGATTGGAATACCGGTGTGGGCCTTTCGCAACCGGCCCCGGCAAAGTGTTCCGCCAACACGGCCGCCGCCTCACCGCAACTTCCGCCCTCCGCGGACCCGCCGGCACGCCTGCGCTGACTCCTGAGTTTCCTGCACTTGTCCCAGCGTTCCAGATACACAAAAGAACCGGGCATGCGATTGAAGCGGCGCGTGCCCGGTGAAGTGTTTCGTATTGAGCCGTGCGCGTTAGAACTTCAAGCGCAACGACATCTGCAAAATGCGCGGTGACGAAATCGTGCTGGTGCTTTGGCCAAACGTCGTCGAGTTGATGTTCATCTCCGTATTTCCATACGCATCAGTGGAAGGACCAAATACAGGATGATTCAGCACGTTAAACGCTTCTGTCCGGAAGGTCAGCTTGAACCTTTCCGTCAAATTGAAATCTTTGGAGGCCGCAAGGTCCCAATCAAAATAGGCAGGGCCGCTAAAGCCATAGAGGGATAGATTCCCGACCTGACCGGGCTGTGGGTTGCAGAACCCTCCGGCGACCGACGGCGCGCAACTCAATTGCGGTGACGTCGGAGCACCGGTCCCGTCTGGATTGATAAGCTTCGGGTTGATCAGGTACACGACTCCATTGTTCTGGACATATGTGCCAATATCGTTGGCGATCTGGCCGCGACTCATCGTCGCGATAGCTGTATTGTTGTCCGAGCGGTACCCGGTGCGGTTGAAGGTTGCATATTGCGAGTCGATGGAGAACGGGGGACCCGATTGCCAGGTGAACACGGAACCCGTTTGCCAACCATCTACCAGCAGGCCGAGGAACTTGTTGTCGGACGAGAACATCTTGTGGCCCTTGCCGATGGGCACTTCATAGGTGAAGTTGGCTTTGAAGGCATTCGTCAAGTTGAACTGGGCGGGCCCCCATTCCAATCGTGGCCGGGCATTGTCCTGATAGGGTTGAAATTGGGTCTGTGATCCACTGTAGTCGGTTAACACTTTACTGTAGGTATAATTCGCCTGGAAGTAGAGGCCTTTGCTGAAACGGCGGCGGACTTCGATAATGCCTGCGTTGAAGTCCGAAGACGAACCGTTCGTAAGCAAGTCCGCTCCCATAATGTAGGGATTCGGAAAGATGTTCAGGATGTTGGTGGTCGGTCCGGGCACGCCGAATCCCGAGAAAAACTCGTCGGCTTGAAGGTCGGCGGCAAGCGCCCCGGGCTGACCTTGGTAAATGAGGTTGGTAAAAGGCGCATAGTCCAGGCATCCGGGACCGCAGAACAGCGGTATGTTGGGCAATTGCGTGAGGACCGTCAATTGCTGGCTGCCCGAGATAGCAGAGTTGTAGTAGGGATTGAATCCTTGACCGGCCGCGAGGGAGAGGAAACCATTCGAGCGAGCCCGGTTAAAGTCGGCCAGAAAACCCGAGGCGTTGAGATTCAATTGGTTGATGTCAATTGCGCGAAACAGACCCACACCATGGTTCCCGAGATAACTCACGGTCAGGGAGGTATTCCAGCCGATATCCCGCTGAATGCTGAGGTTCCATTGCTCCACGTAGGGCGCCTTGAGGTTCGGGTTGATCCCGTAGGCGGCCAAGCTGCCAATGTAGCCCTCTTCATCGGTAGCGTTCGTCGCGTTAACCAAGAAAGAGGGGTTAGGCGAAAACGGCGGCACGGGCACGTTTTGCGCTCCAAGGGGATTAGCCACTGTCGGCCCCGTATATGCGAGGGAAGTGGTAACCGCTGGGGGCGCCAGATTCGCATTCTCCTGATTCACCTGCAAACCCGTATTTCCGGCGGCTGCGTTATTCGCAGCAGTGAAGAATTCATCGTTAACGTAGTTCAGACTGAAGCCGGCACGAACGGCGGTTTTGCCATTGCCAAAGGGATCCCAAGCGATGCCGACGTTAGGAGCGAATTGGGAATAGTCCTTATTGTAAAGCCCGCGACTGCTGGGCCCGCCGGCAAAACCGAGAGTGGCGTTGCCAAGAAGAAGTTGATTGATGGTCGAGCCGGATGGAATCTCGGGGAGAAACACCAAACCGTTGGCTTCGTCCACCGGGCTAAAATATTCCCATCGCACGCCATAAGTGAGCGTGAGCTTGTTGGTAAACTTCCAATTATCGCCTAGATAGAGCGACCAGGTGTTCTGGCGGTAATTGCGGTTTTCCGGTGCTCCGGCCACGTAACCGGATTTCTGACTGGTGACATTCTGAGTTTGCGACACTTCATTCAAAATTCCCGCGACGCTGGCCAAAATGCCACTGGCATTATTCAAATCACTTGTCGCGATGGAGGCGTTTGCGGTGCCAACAGGAAAATCAGTGTAGTAAGGCGCAAAGGGGTTGAAGGAGCTGAATCCCACGTTGAGATCCGGATAGATCCCGGCGGAGTCGGTGGTGAAAATCGTGACACGCTGAATTTGGGCGCCGAATTTAATGACGTGATTGCCCTTGACCCAACTGGCGTTGTCCAACCATGCCCAAGTGTGCGTGTTTCTACCCTGGGGCAGGAAGTTGGGATTGGGATTGGTAAACGCCAGGCTGTCAATCGTATACCCGGACGAGAAGTCTTGGCTGGTGGTGAAGTAGGCGGGCGCAAGATTGAACCCAAAGCGGAATTCATTGGTGATTGTGGGGGTCGGATTCCAGCGCCATGCCATGGACGAGAAGTTGATATGGTCGTTGTTCTGAACCAGCGGAACGAGGTCGAAAGACGTGTCAATGTCTGGCCGGTCTACCACCTGACGGTTCCAGGCATACGTGCCACTGAAGGTATTCTTGGCGTTGAGATTGTAATCCACGCGAATCCCGGTGTTATCCTGATCCTCGTTACTCCGCGCATTCAACTGGTAACCAAGCAGATTCACGCCGTCTCCCACGCGCGTATTGTTGTATGTCGCGGGCATTCTCTTGATCAGCGCAAGCATGGTGGGGTCCACGGTAAAGATCGGAGCGCCATCCTGCCCACCCGTCACCGGATCGATGCTGGGATTGCCCCGCGCCGTATTCAGGGCCGTCAGCAAATTCACGGTCTCCGTGGGTCCCGATGGCAGCCCAGTCGTCTCATCGACAGGCTGATAGGTAAAGGGCAAGGTGGGATTCGCGCTCGTCAGCGCGGAAATAATCGTCGGGCTCAACACCGTGGTGTCGTTTGGTGATTGCTGCTTCAGCCTCAAGAGCTCGTACCACGCATAAAAGAACAGTTTGTCCTTCTTGATGGGGCCGCCAATGTTGCCACCACCCTGGTTTTGCAGGAGAGTCGGAATCGGCACACCGCTCGCATCATTGAACCAATTATTCGCTGCCCAGTCATTCGTTCGGTAATACCAGAATCCCTCACCGTGATACTTGTTCGTCCCTTTTGGCGTGACCATGCTCACTTGCGAGGCGCCACCGCCCTTATCCACGTCAGCATTCTGGTCGATGATCGTGAATTCCTGCGCCTGGCTGTTGAAGGGCAGGTTCGGGCTAAAATCCACGTCATTCTCACGGATGAAATTGTCCTGAATATTGATCCCGTCCAGCGTCAGGTTGGAGTACGTGGTGCGCTGGCCATCGATTACGGTAGCGGTCATGCCGTTCTGGTTTACACCGGCCTCTAGCTCCAGAAGCGCCAGGGGATTCCGGTTTAGGATCGGCAGATCGTCAATCTGTTTCTTTTCCACCGTGCCGCCCACTTCCGTGCTGGTGGTGTTCACGATTTCCGCGCCGCCCTCGACAACCACCGATTCCGTCTTCGCGCCAACTTCCAGCTTGATCGGTGGCACGGAATACGTCGTGGATGCGTCCAATTTGATGTTCTCTACCACGGCCAGACGGAAGCCTTCCTTGGTCACCGTGACCGAATAAACGCCATAGTCAATGCGCAGGAACTGGTAACCGCCTGAGGAAGCGGTCACGGAAGTGTACTTATAGTTCGTACCTTGGTTCGTCAGCGTGACGTTGGCACCCTCCACAGGTAGGCCCTGAGGGTCCACCACGGTCCCATCAATTGCGCCGGTGGGCACTTGGGCCCAAGCGCCGGATGTGCACAGCACCAGCATCAACACGCCGAGTATCCTCAGGCATTTTCCAAATAGCAGAAAGAAACGACCCGAGCGAGCCGCTGACGCATGGTTAGAACAGCCATTCAAAAAGGAAAGCGTAGTCGATCTCATCTTTGGAATTCCTCCAGTCAGATAGGTTGATCGGCCACTCGCAAGAACGCGCAAAAAAGAGGTTGTCGGACAGGACGGCGACATTCCCCCAGTTGCAAAACGCTGAATAAGTGTGATGCATGCACAATTCCAAGTGCAAGGATCACATTGGGCATGTTTCCACAACATAACCCTATAAAAACTAATGCCTTAGTAAGAGGTCGCGCACCCTGAAAATACACCGGGTCAGACGACCTATGCTTTCCTATATCCTCACCTTCAAGAATCCAAAGCCTGGGAACCTTACTACCCCCCTCTAAGACGGCCCTTATCAGCGGCCTATGCCTGTGACGCCCGTTGCCTCCCATTGGCCACCGTGACGCACTCGCATGTTCCATCCCTCACAAACATTCCATCCATACATTTCCCCGTCGGTGGTACACTCCGCGCTACGAATAATGGACTGGTGTGGTCCATTTTCAGGGACACAGCATAGAAGCAGCGTCCAGCCGCGGATGATTCTCTGCGCACCTGGGTGTCGCTCCACTTGGGGGGATAAGGAATGAGAAGGTATTCGCTCGCTTTGCGTTTGGTGTTCGTTTTGATCGTGGGATTACTGAGTTCGCTTCCGAGCCGAGCGCAAACAGCCACCGTGGGGGGAATGATCGTTGACGCCAGCGGCGCCGTCGTCAACGGCGCGAGTATCACCATCCTGAACACGGAGACAGGCGCGTCTCGCGACGCTGCCACCAACGACGCCGGGCTGTTTCGCTTCTCCAATCTTCCGCCAGGGCCCTATACCATCACCATCGAGAAGCCGGGCTTCCAAACCATCTACATCCCGGATCTGGTTTTGACCGTGAATCAGGCATTCACGTTCGAAGCCACCCTGAAAGTCGCCGCCGCTGCCACCACGGTTGAAGTGAAAGCCTCGGAGCTTCCGCTGATTGACCTGGAAACCGCGCAGATCAGCAATCTGGTGGATTCCAAGCGCATCACGGATTTGCCCCTGCTCACGCGCGATCCATATTCCCTGATTCTGTTAAGCCCTGGAGTGATCCAGAGCAACAGCAGCAACGCGGGCTTTTCCGTCAACGGCACCAGCGAGCGCAATAATAATTTCGTGCTGGACGGCGCTGATAACAACGATACGGATGTGCCGGGAATTCCCAGCGGCATCAACAGCCTGAATCCGGACTCCACGCAGGAGTTCCGCGTCATCACCAACAGCTTCGCGCCGGAGTATGGACGCAACGATGGCGCGCTGGTTGAGGTAATCACCCGTAGCGGCACCAATGAATTCCATGGCGACGCGTACTGGTTTGGGCGCTACAACGCGCTTGGCGCGCGCGATTACTTCAACCCCGCATCCCTTGGCCCGCAAAATCCCTATGTGCGGAATGACTTCGGAGGCTCCGCCGGCGGACGTATCATTAAGGACCGCACGTTCTGGTTCGCGAATTACGAGGGGCAGCGCTTCGTCACGACCCTGACCAACCAGACCACGGTGCCTACGAGCGATTTTGCTTCCGGAAATTTCAATGTTCTGGGGCAGCAGATCGATCTGCAATCGCCCATCAGCAACCAAAATGCAACGGGCTACTCACTGGACCCCACTACTCAGAAGATTCTGGCCCTGTATACGAAATACACGCCCAACGGGCCGGATGTGATTCCCGGACTCTCCGGCACATTGTTTTATCCCAGCGCCTCGCGGTTGACCTCGGACGTTTTCACCATCAAGGTCGACCACACTCTCACCAAAAAGCATGTTCTGACGGGCCGCTATGCTTTCAATCAATCCGGCGATCCAAACAGCTTTCACAACGATTTCCTTCCCGGTGGCTTGGGCGCGACGAGTTTCTCCCAGCGCGCGCAGAATGGCGTGATCGGACTGACGTCAACTCTCAGCGATCGCTTCGTGAACGAGATCCGCTTCGCCGCCAATCGCAATGACGTGAATTTCAGTTGCAATGGCCTCAGCACGTTTGACAGCCTCGGGCGCGTGGATGCCTTCGGCCGGGGCGCCGATTACAGTATGCCCTTCAGTTACTCCGGTTTTGGATGCCAGGCGCTGTTCGATTCCGACGGCCAGGCGCGCTTCACCGGCACCTATCAGACCATCGACAATATGAGCTTTCAGGAGGGCCATCACCTCTTCAAATGGGGCGTGGAATTTCGCGACGTTTATTCCAATTCGTACGACAATTTCAACACGCGCGCTCAATTGGACTTCTCGGCGTACACCAATACCGGCGCAGAGTTTCTGAATCTGCCGTCCAATTCGCCGCTGCTGGATCCCGCAAACTCTGACGCGCTCGCCGCCGTGGAAAATGGCGCTTCCCTGCTCTTCGGCTATGCGGACAGTCAGTACCAGACGGAGTATTTCGACCATGCGGGAAATCGCGTCCCGGGAGATGCGCGGGGACTCCGTCAACGCGAATGGGGCGCCTATGGGCAGGACACCTGGAAAATCGCTTCCAACTTGAGCGCAACCTATGGCCTGCGCTGGGAATATTTCGGCGTCCCGTTTGAAGCGAATAACAATCTTTCCACGCTGTATGGCGATCCCAGCGCGGCCGCGCAGTCCTTCACGTTTTCCACCGTCGGACCCGGCACCGGGAATATGCTATATAAGAATCAGTTCACCAACTTCGAGCCACGCGTCGGATTGGCTTGGGATCCCTTCAAAAAGGGCAAAACTTCCGTACGCGCCGCCTATGGCATTTATCACGACCGCATCTTCGGCAATCTGGTGGGCAATCTCCGCGATAACCCGCCCTTTGCGCAGAGTAGTCCCCCCATTGCATCGCCGGACATTTTGCCAAACATCCCCGCACCAGCCACGGTCAGCACTTCCCCGGTGCTCGATGAAGGAGCGCAATTCGCCGCGACGCTAATCGATCCGAACTTCAAAACGCCTTACAGCCAGAATTGGAACTTTGGCATTCAACACGCCATCACGCCTACCTTGACCATTGAAGTCAATTACGTTGGCGTGAAAGGCGATCGCCTGTACCGCGTCGTCGACGGCAATCCGCCCCAGCCAAGCTTGGTTTCCTCACTCTTGCAACTCTGTACTCCAACGAACCCGGCAAATACCTACGGCTGCTCCACCAGCACGCTGCAATACTATAATCTCTGGACGGGAGCCGAAAACGGCTATCTTCCCTACGACGCCGCCAATAACAATGCTTTCGTCTATTACGGATATCCTGGCGCCGCGCTCATTAAATCTATCGGCAGCTCCATCTACCATGGCATGCAGGTCAATTTGCAGAAGCGCCTCTCAAGCGGCTTCCAGATTCAGGGCGCCTACACCTTTTCGCACGCCATTGATAACGTGACCGATCCCATCACGCCCGCCAAGGGCAACGGAAGTTTTCCGTTTAACTCATTCGATCTGCAAGCAGAGCGCGGCAATTCCGATTACGACGTTCGCCACCGTGGCGTCGTTAATTTCATTTACGAACCCAACATTGGCCGTGGGCGCGGGCATCTCAGCAGCGGATTTACCGGCCGCGCGCTGGAAGGATGGTCCGTCACCGGCATTGTGCAGGCGCAAACCGGGCATCCCTACGATATTTACGATTCGTCGCAGGACAGCAATCACACCGGCTTGCCGGCGCGCGGCACGATTGCCGGACCCACCGCGCAGCCTCCCGGAACGGACAAAACATTCACCGGACCGGCGAACATTGTGACGACGCCGTTCGATACCCAGTCGAACATGGGCAAAAACCAGTTCTACGGGCCGAACCTGGTCAATGTGGACACCGCGGTTTTGAAGACCACGAGCATCAGCGAAAAGTTGAAGCTGCAATTCCGCCTGGAAGCTTTCAATTTGTTCAACCACACGCAGTTTGACCAGCCGATCAACGATATCGCCTATGGCAGCACCTTTGGCGAGTCACTCTCCACGTTGACGCGGCCCGATGGCACCACCAGCGCGCGCCAACTGCAGGTAGCGTTGAAATTGATGTTCTGATGGTGGCACACCTGTGTAGGGGCGCAGCAAGCTGCGCCCCAATTGCCCAGGCCTAAACTAGTTTTGTCGTTTCTTGGGTTCTTTTCCCGCAAAGCGAGCGTCACTTCCCCAAATACAACAGCGCCAGCAGGAACAGCCACAACGCATCCATGAAATGCCAGTAGTACGAAGTGATTTCCGCGAGCACGCCAAGGCTCACGTGCGCCTGATCCGGCTTTCGCCACGCAACATATAACAACGCGCAAACACCGCCTACCAGGTGCAATGCATGCGCTCCGGTAAAGATGTAGAAGAAACTGCTAGCCGGATTCGTCGCCAGGTAAATTCCCTGCCCCGCCAAAATCCGCCAGGCTGCCACTTGTCCGACAAGGAAGAGCACACCAAGAACGGTGGTCACCCGCCAAAGATTCTTGAAGCCGCTGACATCAGAGTGCGCCAGATGTTTGCGCGCCATTTCCAGCGTTGCGCTGCTCGCCAATAAAATGGCCGTGTTCAGCCACAAGAGCCGCGGGATGTGCACGGGCACCCATTCACCCGTTCCCTTGCGAACCAGGAACGCACTGGCCAGCGCCATGAAAAACATCAGGATGGAGACAATGCCAATGGCAATTCCGGTGTAATAGCGTGCAGGCGAAGGCGGCCCTTTGCGATCGCGTTTTCCATCATCGCCGGCGCCATTTCCTCCGGCAGGTGGCTCGCCGCCTCCGCTGCCGCCATTCAATTTCTCGATGACGGTTTCGACGTCAGGCCCTGCGACTGTGCCCGGCATGATTCTCCTTCCTCTTCGTTATTGCGCCTGCTCAGCCGGCAACTCGGGCGCGAGGTGCTGCGGCACAAAATCATCTCCGCCTTCGCCGTGAAATTCGTAAGCCCCACGATAGACGATGGGTGTCGTGTCACCGAAGTCTTCCGCTGGGGCCGGCGAGGCGATACTCCATTCGAGTGTTGTGGCCCGCCAGGGGTTATTTTCTTCAGTGCGTGCGCGGCGCAGCAGGCTGTAGAGGAAATTCCAGACGAAAAGGATTTGCGCGGAAACGGTCCAAACGGTTGCCAGCGTCACGAACGTGCGAATCGATGCCCCCGCCGAGGCAATTGCGGCTCGCTGCGCCTCTCCTAGCGCATGTGACTGCGTCAGCAATCCCACCCAGTGCAGTGGCATGAAAATTGCGTACACGCCGGCAAACGTCATCCAGAAGTGTACTCTCCCGAGCCCTTCGTTCAATCGCGTGCCGAACATTTTCGGGAACCAGAAAAACAGCGCCGCGAGTATAGCGAACGTCGCGGCCACGCCCATCACCAGGTGAAAGTGTCCGATGACGAACTCTTCGCTAACCGCCGCGCGCGCCAGATCGTGCCGCGCCAGAAACATTCCAGATAGCCCGCCCGCAATAAACAGCGAAATAAATCCGATCGTGAACAACATCGCGGTATTCAACTGCACGCGGCCGTCCCACAATGTACCCAACCAACTGGCCAGCAGAAACGCCGCGGGAATCCCGAGGGATGAGGCAAGCACGGAAAAGACCAATGGCGCGTAAGGATTCAACCCCGTCGCGAACATGTGATAGCCCCAAACGCAAAAGCCCACCACACCCACGCCGCACAAGGCCAGCACCACCAAGCGTTCTTTCCACACCGGCTTGCGAGAGAACGTCGCGATCAGGTGCGTCACAATTCCGAAGCACGGCAGCATCGCCACGTACACTTCCGCTTGCGCGAAGTACCAGAAGAGCCTTTGCCAGAGGATGGGCAGGCTGCCTTGCCGGACAAGATTCTGCGGCTGCACCGCCAGAAAGGAAACCGTGCTGAAAAAATTCGAGCCCAGCAGCCGGTCAGACAGCACCGCGGCGCTTCCCGCCAGCAGAATGCTGAAAATCAGCATGCTGAGTATAGCGTTGATAAACCAGGCCCACACGGTCACGGGCATGCGCGGCAAGCTCATGCCCTTCGTGCGCATCTGAACGGTCGTAGTGGCGAAGTTCAGTGCGCTGAATAACGCCGCCAGCGAGAAAATCGCGGCGCTGGCAAGCCACATGTTAATCCCGTTGTCCAGTCGCAGGAAAAAAGAGGCGGTCATTCCCAGTAGCGCGCCCACGGTCATCCAGAACGAAAGCAGGTTCAGCCGGGGAAAGGCCATCTCCCGCGCCCCAATCTGCAACGGCAGGAAGTAATTCCCAAAACCAAGTTGCGGGGCCGCCGTCAGCACAAAAAAGACCATCAGCGAACCGTGCAGCAGGCGCATCGCTGCAAATCGCTCTGGCGTGGTTTCCATGGATGCAAGAAAAGGAATGGCGCGATCCGGCCAGGTGGCGTGCACCCGCAACAAGGCAGAGAGAACCATACCTACCAGCACGCTGGCCAGCGCCAGCCACAGGTATTGCAAACCAATGGATTTGTGGTGGGTGGAAAACACACGGGAAAGGAAGCCTGCGCTGCGAGACGCAGACACGTTATCGCCGTCGTCGTGAGTAACCATTTTCGAAGCGGAACCGATCGCCCGCGGAGCTCTGAACCAGATTCGTATCTTACCGCCTGCCCCGAAAATTGCAAGAAAGCTGGCTCGGTTGTGACACTTTGTGGCCGCCGTACTGGCTCTCTTCTGCAACCCGTCGGGCGTCGGCTTTCGGCCAGTGCGCGCCCTCACTCCTCCTGGATTATCATGGAAAGGGGCGCGGAAAAATGGCGAACGAGAAGTGGGCAAATCCACAAAAAATGTGGGACGAACGGTTCACCCAGGCGGAGCCTGTTTACGGCGAACAGCCTAACGCTTACCTGCGCGCGCAATCTCTACGGCTCTCTCCCGCTTGCAAGATTCTTGTTCCCGGCGACGGTTACGGACGCAACGGCATTTGGCTCGCCAGCCAGGGATTCAAGGTCAGCACAGTGGATCTGTCTCCGGTGGGGGTTGCACGTGCCCGCCAATCCGCGCAAGCAGCCAGCCTGACGATGTCCATCGAGCAGGCTGAACTTTCCTCCTGGATTTGGCCGGTGGGCGAGTTTGACGCTGTCGCATCGATTTTCCTTCATCTCCCGCCGGAGGTGCGCCCGCGGGTTCACGCGAAAATGCTCGGCGCCCTGAAACCAGGGGGATTGTTGATCATCGAAGCCTTCACCCCCGCGCAACTCCGCCACTCCTCCGGAGGACCGAAGCAAGTGGGGCTCCTTTACAATGATGAAATCTTGCGAAAAGATTTTGCCGGTGCCGAAGTTCTGGAATTGCAGGAACTGGAAGTCGAAATCGACGAAGGGCACATGCACCGGGGTCCCGCCGCGGTGGTCCATGGCGTCTTTCGCAATCTGTGATCCGGGTCACTGGCAGGGCAATTAGTCACGTGGTATCCTGCGCCTAATACAGGCAAGACGGGCAGGAATCATGAAACCTCTGAGAACCAGCACTCTTTTGACCGGACTGCTGTTTTTCTGTGCGCTCGCCGCATCCCAGGTGCGGCCTGCCCCCGCCGCACAAAGCACTGATCCGGTGGCACAGGCCATAGCCGAAGGCGACGCCTACCAGTCCAAACGGGATTACGAGCAGGCGCTCAAATCCTACTGGAAGGCAGACAAACTTTCTCACCACTCCTCCGCGCTGGCCCTCATCCACATTGCCTTGATCGAGAAGAAGGCCGGCGTGCTCTGGGATGCCGCCAGCGATGCGAAAAAAGCAATCGCGGCTGCCGGAGACAACAAATCACTCCAGTGGCAAGCGCGGCTCTTGCGCGCAACCCTTCTCACGCAGATGGCCGGGAGGCCCACGAACAACAAATTGAAGGAAGCGGAGGCGGAGTTGCGCGCTGCCGTGCAGCTCGATCCCTCCCAGCCGATTGCGCACTATAACCTGGGCATTGTTCTTTTGAAGCAGGAGCGCGACGCCGACGGCATTGCCGAGTTGAATGCGCTGCTGGCCTTGCCGAAAACCGACGCCACCATGGCCGCCGATGCGCGGCGCATGATCGCCAGCCCGATTCGCGCTCGTACGCCCTTTCTGCCCAGTTTTTCGTTCACAACGCGCGAGAATCAAGCCATCTCTAACGCTTCCGTGCGTGGGAAAGTAACTTTGCTGGATTTCTGGGGCACCTGGTGTCCACCCTGCCGCGAATCTGTTCCCATTCTGAAAAATCTGCAGAAAAAATATGGGGCGAAGGCCTTTCAACTGGTGAGCATTAGCTCCGACGACGACGAGCAAGCCTGGAAAAACTTCGTGGAAGCTCAGCACATGGAATGGTCTGAATATCTGGATAGCTCTGGCGAAGTTCAGCAGACCTTCAAGATCGATTCATTCCCAACGTTTATTGTTGTGGATAAGGACGGGGTAATCCGCTTCCGGCAGTCCGGCGTGGGCCCGGAAACGCAAGGCGACCTGGAAGATGCCATCAATCACGCGCTGAAACGAGAGTCCGATCCGGTCCTGGCCAAGGCAGCGGCAGAAGATGCCAGCGGCGTAGCGGCGGCTGACCACGCGTCGGCGGTGAACACGGCAAAATCTCTAACGCCAAATGAAAAGGCCACGACTCCTGTGAGCGATGCCGCTGCAGCTCCTATGGCGTCGACACTGAATTCCAGGATGGCCGCGCCCGCCGCCAATATCTTCAAAAACGCCAGGCTTGGCATTCGCTATGAATTCCCCGAGGGCTGGATTGCCGCGCAACCTGAAGACCTGGCGGCAGCTAACCAGCATATTGAAGCGTCCATGCGCGACCAACTGCTCAAGCAGCAAGCGCAGGCTTCGGAAAGCATCCAGATCATTCCGCCTGCGATTCTTTTCTATGCTTCGCGCCGCGGCGACGGCGAGCCGGAAAAACCCGTGATGTCCTCGATCTCTATCCGCGCCGAGCGGACCAGCGTGGATCCTCTCGACGAAGCTCGCTTCCGCGCCATCACGGACAAAATGGTCAACGCCGGCCAGACGAAACTGCTTACCTCTTTGGTGAGCTTTGAGGTCGCGGGCCACAAATTCCTGAGAGCTGATTTTGAGCGCTCCATCGGCGGCGCGATTCACTATTTCCTGGGCATTGTGGAGACGAAGGCAGGCGGCTCCCTGCTGCATATCGAAATCTATGCGGTCTCCGCGGAGGAACTGCACCAGATTGCGAACACGCTGCAAACCATGAAGATTGATAACGAAGATTAGTCTACGCTGCGCGTAAACCTACTGAAATTGCTTCTGGAAATTCGCGAATTGCTGGCGCAAAGTTTCCAGTTCCCTTCTTAGTTCGGAAACCTCGGCTTCAAGTTCCTTCAGGCGTTCGCCATCGGCTGATCCCAGAGTTCGCGCGGGGAGCCCCACAACTTCTGCTGAATCCGCCGCGGCATCACGCGTTGTTGTTGGAGAAAGGGCCGGAGCGGCGTCGCCGGAGAGCAAATGCATGTAGCGCGATTCCTTCGTGCCCGGCTGCCTCGGCAATATTTTCACCATCGGCGGCTCGCGGCGCATCAAGAGGTTCAATGCCGCGTGCACTGCTTCCAGGTCCTCAAAGGGGTAGAGCCGCTCGCTTCGCGTGCGCAGTTCGCCGGGCGTCTGAGGCCCACGCAACAGGAGCACGCACAAAACCGCGATTTCGTGGCGGTGGAAATTGTACAGCTCATTCAGGCGGTGCTCGAATTTCGCCACCCGCGAATCCCCGCTGGCAGAGCGCACCAGCGCCTGATCGGAGAGCGACCGCAGAGCCTGGCGCACTGCTTCCTCATCGAGCGTCATCACCGGTTCGCGATTGGATTTTTGGTTGCACGCGTTCAGCAAGGCATTCAGCGAGAGCGGGTAATACTCCGGCGTGGTGATTTCTTTTTCCACCAGCGCGCCGAGCACGCGCACTTCAATTTCCGAGAATTGCAGAGCCATACCAAAATGATAGCAGACCGACGGGCAAGACCAAGCGCGGCTCGCCGCTGCGCCTCTCATTTGCTGAATTTGTGAAGGATTTCCAAACTATGCGGGAGTCGGCACCGGCGGCCGCGGGGTCTTCGCCGCTGCCTTATGTGCATACAGATTGCGGTCGGCTTCTTCAATCAGTTCGTCGAACTGATCGCCAGGCTCATACGCCTTCCAGCCAACGGAATACGTAATCGGCAGCGCCTTTCCCTGGAATTCGACCCGCAATCCTTCCAGCCGCACAAGGACCAGCGACAACTGGCTCACTTCGCAATCCAGCAGCAAAAGAATAAACTCATCCCCGCCCCAGCGCGCCGCCAGGTCAGATCCCCGCGTGGACCGATTTAAGCCCTTGGCAAATTCTTTAAGCACATGATCGCCGGCCAGGTGGCCATGTTCATCGTTAATTTGCTTGAAGTCGTTCAGGTCCACCAGCACCACGAGCATGGACAAGCCCCGCCGCTCAGACCTCGCGATCTCTGCGCGCAGGCGCTGTTCGGCGTATCGCCGGTTATACAGGCCTGTCAACGGATCGAACATGGCCAGCCGCCGGAAGACTTCCGCCTGGATTTGCTGCTCAGCCAGGGCTCGCTGGATTTTGCGCATCCGCAGATGCTGGTAGATCATCTGGCACGTGAAAACCAAGACGAGCACCACCAGCGCGCGCACCGCGAGCTTCAAATCCAATCCAAATATGGTCTTTTCCCCTCTCAGGTAGAACGACACGGAAAGAGTGACGACCGCCGCAGTCAGGCTAAGAATGATGATGGCCGCGTTGCCCCAGACCCACAGATCGCGCCGCTCGAGTTTGCGCAGGTTGGCCTGAATGTCGGCGGCGCCATAATCCGGTTCGCCTTGGAACGGAGGTGTGGAATCAGTATTCATCGTTTGTTCCATGTGAAGATAGGCCTGCTCACCTTTGAACGTAGCCTTGCCCTGGACAAGCGTCAAGCATCCCTGCCAATCGTGCGACTCGGAAGTAACACCTCCAAAGGGCAAATCCATGCTCTTATTGGTGAATCGCAATTAAATAGAAGGGCGAGAAGAAAAAGACCCCGTGCTGCCCGAAGTTTCGCGCCCAACTTCTCACTACCAAGGCTAACTGTCGTTTTGATATGAGCTGGAATTTGCAGCCTACTACTTCTGTGCAGTCTTCTTAACGATGTGCAGCTTCACTTCTTTACCATTGGCGTCGCGAATGTACACGTGTCTGCCCTCGATGGCAACCTCTGTAACTATATTCACCGCAATGTCCGGCGGGTGGCTGTTGTGCTTCTGGTCCGGTTTATAGGTATAGTCAGCAAAATAAACCTTATCCTCGGTCTCAATCGTGTAGTGCATTATGTTTCGTTTGCCACGCAATTCTCCCGAAACATCGGTTTCCGAGGCATCCACTATCCGCGCGGTTTTCCACTCCCGCGCCTTCGCCGGGCATGCGCTCGCAACCAGTATCATCGTCAACATCACAACCCTGAACCTTTTCATTGAACGTCCTCTGCAAAATTTAGCACCGGATGTTGCATAACTGAATTAACCGCAACTTCGACTTGGCTGCAAGGATGAATACTTGGGCCCCTCAGCCACTCGTTCTGGCGATGGCAGCCTGAGGTGCTCGGGCAGGATCGCGCTTCTCCGGAATAAACTCACGAACGTATCGGCGGCAATGAAGAATTGTAACCGCCGTCTCAAATCCCCAAAAGATCACCAGAACCAGCAGCCCGGAAAGTAGGTCTGGGCCAGCCTTGGCCGAGCCCACTCCTGCGAACAGGATCAACAGGATCTCCAACACCAGGAACGCCTCAATAACCGCTGGAATAATCGCAATCAGAGTATGCCCGGTGTAGAAATATCCACCGCCGGGAAGAAAAATAGAGCGCACGATCATTGTTTTCTCATTCTTAAAAATCAGGCCACAGCCTGGACAGGAATATTGCCCCTCGGTCAGGTCGGCGCAACAGTCGGGGCAAAGTTGCACGAATCCCGGGGCTGCTGTTTGCTCGCCGGATGCGGCGGGTATCATAACGGAGGCGATAGCGGCCAGCTTCTTCGCATCTTCACGGCGAAAATTGGTATATGTGACCTTGCTGCCATTTTTGAATTGGAAGCTGACGCTGCGAACAAGCACACCTTTTGCCAGAACCCCTTCGAGATCGCCCCAGTGCGCAGCGCGGACGCTTTCCCTCCAGCTTCCGTCACTCTTGACCGGAAAAAACAGGAGGCGCTTGTTGGTGACAACGATCGCGCAGGCTGCCAAATACGCCGTCCACCAGGCCGCTGTTAACTGCTCCAGGGGGGACAGCGGGCTACGCGCCCGCATGGCGTAAAGCACCATTTCCCCGGGCCGCAGGAGGCGCTGCAAGGCCGGGGACAGCTTCTGCACTATTTTCGCGGTGCGCTTTTGAACGGACTCTTTTTCTTCCCCCTTGTCGTTCGTGAAAAGTACATCGCTGCGGATGGAAATGCCATCCATCATTGTGCTGCGAACAGGTTGATTATCGTGGATAGGAAGATCAGTGGCAGGCAACGGAAGCCTCCGAACAGCTGGATTGAGTCCGATGGTAACGCGGATTGCATATAAAGAGAACCATGGGATCGCGAATGCGTGCCAGAACGGTAGCGATTTAGGCGTCAGGTCTGCGTTGTGATGATCCCCGGAAGCGTTAGTTTGCGATTGCCGACTGGGCGAGCAGTTGCTCTAGATAGGTTTGCCAGACAGAGGCATGCGTGTGTGTGCCATGGCCGAAGGTTTGTTCGGAGGCAGGCAGGAGGACGAACTTGCCGTGTTTCACGCGCTGGATTTCACGCTTGGCGACGCCGAGTTCGGGCGGGTTGATGAAATCGTCGGCGGAATTTATGTACATGACCTGGGCCTGAATCGTGTCGAGTTTGCCGGAGGGATCGTAATTGCGCGAGGAATCGACGGCGTAAAGAAAATCGTTGGCGTCGAGAGTGCCGGTCATGCGCGCCATGGTGTCGGCAAGATATTTGTCAGCTGCGTCCCGCGTGGGGAAATTCTCCTGCATGTGCAACGGAGCGCTGCCGGCGATGATCAGAAAATCGGCGGAGATTTGCAGCGCGGCGCGCGGCTCCACGGTATAGTCGCCATTCTTCCAGTCGGGGTCCTGGCGGATGCCATCAATGACCATCTTGCGCCAGATGCGATTGCGTCCGGCAATCTGCACGGGTAAGCAGGCGAGCGGCATGAGCGCGTCCATGAAATCGGCGTAGGTTTCGCCCCAAAGCCAGGAATGCATGCAGCCCATGGAAGTGCCGAGAATCAGGCGAAGGTGATTGACGCCCAGTCCCTTTTCGACGAGTTGGTGCTGCAACGCGATCATATCGGCGTATTCGTAGCGCGGGAAACGAGCATGGAGGCCATCGCTGGGCTTACTGGATTTGCCGTGGCCGATATTGTCGGGAAGAATCAGAAAATATTTGTTGCCATCAAGAGGCTGGCCGGGACCGAAGAGCACTCCGGCAAAAATGGAGCGAAGAAAATTGTTGCCACTCCCGCCGGTGCCGTGGAGGATTAGCACGGCGTTGGTGGTGTGACCGGTGGCGTCCTTGAGGGGCTTGCCGAGGGTGTAGTAGTGGAGGCGCACTTCGGGCAGTGACTCGCCGGATTGGAAATGGAAATCGCGGACCGTGAAGTCGCCTTCCTGCGGCGCGGGCCAGTTTTGCGCGGGAATCGCTGATGTCTGCGCGAGAGACGTTAAGGCGCCGATAAGCAAAGTGAAGAAAGTCGCGCAAACTGATGCAAAGGTGCGTGGTTTGTGGCTCATGGAACCTCCGGGGAAATAGCTGCAGAAGGCCAGCTGGCAGTTGTCAAGGGTGCGATGATAGCGGGAAGGATATGCCGCATTCTGAAGTTTCCCGCCGCGTCAGTTTGCTTTCTGTTGCGCGATCCATTTGTCGGTGCGGGCCTCGAGCATATCGAGGGGCAGGGTTCCGCCACTGAGCATCTCGTCATGGAAAGTGCGAATGTCGAATTTGGCTCCCAATTCTTTCCGGGCGCGCTCGCGGAGTTCACGAAATTTGAGCTGACCCAGTTTGTAGCTGAGGGCTTGCGCCGGCCAGGCGATGTAGCGGTCGGTTTCGGACTGAATCGTTGGCTCATCGACAGCTCCCGACTGGCGCATGAATTCCACCACCTGATCGCGCGTCCAGCCCTTCGCGTGAATCCCCGTGTCCACAACCAGCCGGACCGCACGGAAAAGCTCTGAGGAAAGCCTGCCATAATCCGAAACGGGATCCTGATAAAAGCCCACCTCTTTCCCAAGCTGCTCTGCATACAGCGCCCAGCCTTCGATGTAGGCGTTGAAACCAAGTCCGTGGAGGCGAAACTTGGGCAGGCCGGTAAGTTGCTGCTGTACGGAAAGCTGCATGTGGTGGCCCGGAATACCCTCGTGGTAAGCGATTGCTTCGTCGTCGATCAGAGAGCGCTGGGCAAAATTCGAGGTAGCCACAACGACGCGGCCGGGCCGCTTGCCATCCGGAGTTCCGGTTACATAATGCGTCGCGGCCGCAGCCTGGAAGGCAGGAATAGCCTCGACCGTGACCGGGGATTTGGGAAGGAGAGTGAAAAGTTCAGGTAACTTCGGTTGCATCTGCGCGATGTATCGACGAAAGTCGTCAAGAATCTGGTCCGCGGAAGTGGGTATGTATTTCGGATCGGTTTTGAGGGACGCGCGGAAAGCGGCAAGATCCGCGAAGCCTTGCTTCTTCGCAATGGCCGTCATCTCCTCCTGGATGCGCGCGATTTCGCGCAAACCGAGCTGGTGGATTTCGTCGGGTGTCATGTGCGTGGAAGTGCGCGCGTAAATGTCGTTCTGGTAGCGCTTCTCGCCGTCCGGCAAAGACGTGATGGCAAGAGTGGTGCGCCCGCGCGGGGCATATTCCGTGGTTAGGAAAGCGGCGAAAGCCTTGTAGGCGGGGATCACATCGCCATCAATGGCGGCGGTGATCTGTTGCGTCAGGCGTTTCTGGTCCTCCGCTGAAATGTCGGCCGGATATTTCTTGGTGGGCATCAGAAAGGGATCGGCGTCAATGATGCCCTGACACTGCTTGGGCAGTTTCTCCATCAAGAATCGCACGGGCATCAGATTATCTTTCGTACCCGCGCGAAGAACTTCCGTGATCTGGCTAAGGGCGCGAGGAATCTGGTGAAGCCGCGCAATGTAATCTTCATAATGCTTCACCGAGTCCAAGGGAACAGACAGAGGCAAATCCGCCAGTGAAGTGTGGATGCCATTCTGCTGGTTCACGGGCATTTCGTATTCTTTCAGGTCGAAGTCGGTAATGCGCTGCTGCAGAACGCGAATCAGCAGGTCGTGGGAAAGAAGATCCTGGTCGGAGAAACCCGCCGTGGGAATCGCCTGCAGCCGGCTGAAGAAAGCGTGGTTTGTCTGATTGCGCTGAGCAACGGCCGCGAGTGAATACTCGGCAAGTTTGTCGTTGTAGCGGTAGTCTCCAAAGGCCGTGGCGCGCTCCGGGAAATTGCGCAGGTCGGATTCGTACTGCTCGTCGAAGAGGGCGTTTTGCGCGGCAAGGCGCTCGGCAACCGGTTTAAAGTCCTGAGCGAACGCGGAACCGGCCAGGACCAGCAGGAAAACAAAAATTAGTTGATATCGCATGCGTGGCAGCGTACCAGATGTGCCAAGCCGGTTGCACGAAGAAATTCAGATGGGAAGCAATGGCCTTTTCTTTGGTTTTATTGCGTTCCGGAAAAGAAATGGTGCGGTCGAGTGGATTCGAACCACCACGGTATTGCTACCGCCAGCCCCTCAAGCTGGTGCGTCTGCCAGTTCCGCCACGACCGCACTGAGGAAGAGACTTTATTGTAGCCGCGCCAATCAAAACCGGCAAGCACGCCACGAGTGGTCAGAGCTATTCTTGGAGTGCGGGAGCTTGCTTACCCTGAGCATTTTCGTGGGGCGCTCCCGCTTTTGACACGTTAGGTTCTATGCGAATTGATCCGCATTGCCTATAACTTTGAGCGCAAAAGCGGCGGCGAGCCGCCGCACTCCAAAAACTACTTCTTGGGTTGTGGCGCCGGAGTTTGTTGCTGCGGCGTTGTGGATTGGGGCGTGGTGGATTGCGGGGCCGCTGGCTGCTGCGTTGTTGGCGCAGGGATTACCGGCGCCGGTGTCGCCGTCTTGGGCGCTGGCTTCGAATATTTCTGCAGGATCGACGTGCCCGTCTGCTCCACACCCTGATCCACGCGCACCACCATGGCCAACGCGCAGACCATGAACATGACCGCGCACCACGTGGTGGCCTGCGAAAGCACGGAAGCAGCACCGCGCGGGCCAAAGGCCGTTTGGCTGCCTGCTCCGCCGAACGCTCCGGCCAGGTCCGCTGCCTTGCCGCTCTGCAGCAGCACGACGATGATCAGCACCAGGCAGTTCAGTATAAAGAACAGCTTCAGAATCCAGCCGCCCCAGGGCAAGCGAAACCCCGCGGCGATGATTCCAAAACCGATCAACAATGCAATCGTCCACTTCATCCAAGATGGCATTCCACACACCTCAATCCATTAAACGTCGATTTCGCCTGCCGAGGCGGATTCCCTGATTGCCCAAAAATGGCCCCGCGTCAACTCTTATCGCGGCCAGTCCTTCACCAGACTTGCGAACGATTTCGCGTCCAGGCTCGCTCCGCCGACCAGCGCGCCATCGAGTTCCTCTTGCGCCATCAATCCCCTAATATTGTCGGGTTTGACGCTTCCCCCATACAGGATTCGCAAGGCGGCAGCGTGGCTGGCCGAGAACTTCTCCGCGGCACAATGCCGAACGAACTTATGGACCGCCGCAGCAATCTCCGGGGTCGCCGTACGGCCCGTGCCAATGGCCCAGACCGGTTCGTAAGCTACCAGAATACGGGAGAATTCCTCGGGGGTCAACGCGCCGACGCTGCCTAGGAACTGGCCCTGCACCACCTTTTCGGTGTTTCCCGCTTCGCGGTCGGCGAGCATTTCGCCAATGCACACGATAGGCGTAAGTCCAGCAGCTAGAGCAGCTTTCGTCTTCTTAAATACGGTTTCGTTGGTCTCGCCGAAGAACTGCCGCCGCTCGGAATGCCCGATGATCGTGTAGCGACACCCCGCCTCGACCAGCATCCCCGTGGAAATCTCGCCCGTATAGGCGCCTTCCTTTTCCCAATACACATCCTGTGCGGAAATACCAATCTCGCTGCCCTTGGTGGCATACGCTGCCACGTGAATATTCGTGAAGGGCGGCGCAACCACGATGTCGCAATCCTTCACTCCCGCCACCAGCGGCAGAAACGCCGCGAAAAACGCGCGTGTCTCCTCCTGATTCTTGTACATCTTCCAGTTGCCGGCAATCACCCGGCGGCGTTTTATGTTGCTCATTTGTTGGTTAGTGCCTCCACGCCGGGCAGCTTGCGGCCGCCGAGAAATTCCAGCGAAGCGCCGCCTCCGGTCGAAATGTGTGAAATCTGTTTTGCTACTCCAGACTGGTGCACGGCGGCCACGGAATCGCCTCCGCCAATAATGGACGTAGCGCCCGCGGTAGTGGCAGCGGCCACGGCCTTGGCGATTTCCAGGGTTCCCTTGGCGAACGCGGGTATTTCAAACACGCCCATCGGGCCGTTCCAGACGATGGTTTTGGATTTCGCGATCTCCGCCTTGTAAGCCGCGATGGTTTTCGGGCCGATGTCCAGACCCATCTGATCCGGGGGCGTCGCGGAAACATCCACGATTTTGACGGGAGCGTCGGGCTTGCATTCCGGCGCAATA
Source organism: Candidatus Acidiferrales bacterium (assembly GCA_963702915.1). Lineage (GTDB taxonomy): Bacteria > Acidobacteriota > Terriglobia > Acidiferrales > UBA7541 > Acidiferrum. The sequence goes on along the minus strand of OY969770.1, from coordinate 75,355 downwards.
ACATGGTCGGTGGGCAGCAGAAACTTGAAGTTCTTCTGCTTGGCGTCCGCCAGGATTTTCTTCGCCAACTCGATTTTGTCTTCTTCCAACAGCGATTTCCCGATGGGCAGACCCTGCGCCTTTAAAAAGGTGTAGGCCATGCCGCCGCCGATCAGCATGGCATCGGCAATCTTCATCAGGTTCTCGACCACTTCGATTTTGTCGCTGACCTTGGCCCCACCCAGAATCGCGGTGAACGGGCGCGTCGGATTGCTGATGGCCTTCCCAAGGTAAGCGAGTTCCTTTTCCATCAGCAGGCCTGCAGCCGCCTGCTTCACGAATTTCGTGATGCCCACAACGGAAGCGTGCGCGCGGTGTGACGAGCCAAACGCATCCAGGATAAACGCGCCGTCGCAAAGCGCCGCGAGTTGCTTTGAAAACGCCTCATCGTTCTTCTCTTCCTGGGGATGGAAGCGCACATTCTCCAGCAGAAGCACGTCGCCATCCTTCAGAGCCTTGCTCTTCGCTTCTGCTTCCGTGCCCACGCAGTCCCCAGAAAACGCCACGGGCTTGCCCAGCAATTCCTCCAGCTTTTTGGCCACGGGCCTCAGCGAATACTTAGGCTCCGGCCCGCCTTTCGGCCTTCCTAAGTGGGACGCCAGAACCAGCCGCCCGCCCTTTTCGATCGCCAGCTTCAGCGTCGGCAGGGTTTCGCGGATGCGCGTGTCGTCGGTGATCACGCCGTCCTTCAACGGCACATTAAAATCCACGCGAATAAATACACGCTTGCCGCGCAAATCGAGGTCTTGAATCGTAAGTTTGTTCATGATTAGAATTTACTCCCTCGTTATTCAGAACTTTCCAGCAATGGCCTTCGCCAAGAATACTCGAGCTGTAAGGGCAGAAAGTGTCCAGCGCAGCCCGAGTGTGGCTACGAACACGCCACCACCAGCCCAATCATTTGTGAGGGCCCCCACGAACAAGCTGAAGGCGTAGGCCGCCCACAACGATCCGAAGAACACGACAAGCCACGAACCAAGGCGCGTTCCCGGTGAATACCACCCCATTGGAACATGGGAGCGGAGGCCCCTATTTTCAGAGTAAATGCAGAAATAACGCCACCCGCCGACGACCACGGCAGCAAAAATTGCCAAGCTACCGGTGACGAGGGCAATCATCTGACCTTCAGAACTTTGAAGCAAGCAGCTTGACCAGGTCGCGCACACGGCAGGAGTAAGCCCACTCGTTGTCGTACCAGGCCAGAACCTTGACGCACTTGTCGCCGACAACCTTCGTATAGCCCGAATCCACGATGGACGAGTTCGGATTGCCCTTGAAATCGCAAGAGACCAGTTCTTCCTCGGTGTATGCCAGGATTCCCTTCATCGGGCCTTCGGCCGCCGCTTTCAGTGCCGCATTCACGCTGTCCTTCGTTGCCGGCTTCTCCACAAACACGGTCAGGTCGACGACGCTGACGTTCGGCGTGGGCACGCGCATCGAGTACCCGTCCAACTTGCCGTCCAATTCTGGAATGACCAGCTTCAGGGCCTTCGCCGCTCCCGTCGTGCTCGGAATCATGCTCAAGGCCGCGGCGCGCGCGCGGCGCAGATCCTTGTGGGGTAGATCCAGCAGCCGCTGGTCGTTGGTGTATGAGTGAATGGTGGTCATCGTGCCGGTGACGATCTTGAACGTGTCGTGCAGGACCTTCGCGACGGGCGCGAGGCAGTTCGTGGTGCACGAAGCGTTCGAGACCACATGGTGTTTTGCCGGGTCATAAGTCTTCTCGTTCACACCCAGCACAAACGTGGCATCCGGATCCGTGGCAGGCGCCGAAATGATGACCTTCTTCACCGGGCCGCGGATATGCTTCCGTGCATCCGCACCTTTGGTGAACAAGCCAGTGGACTCGACCACAATCTGCGCGCCCACGCTGGCCCAGTCAAGCTCCGCCGGGTCCTTCACCTTGAATACTTTGAAGCTCTTGCCTTCTATGCTGATGGTGTCGTCGGTATGTGTAATCTTGTGTGGAAGGTTTCCAAGGACCGAGTCATATTTCAGAAGGTGCGCCAGGGTCTTGGCATCCGTGATGTCGTTCACGGCTACGAACTGAATGTCCTTGTCATCCAGCGCTGTGCGCATGATATTGCGACCGATGCGGCCGAAGCCGTTGATTCCAACCTTAATTGCCATGCTTCCTCCGGTGGGGGATAGTCTGCGGCGACCAATCGAGCGCGAACGCCGCGATGTATAGAACGAAAAACGCCAGGAATAGTGTAAGGGAAAGTCAACGCGAACCGAAGTGTCCTGGGTCACAACCAGCCTGCCAGGGATTCTGGCATACTGGTTGGCTTGATTCCTGTCGCTGCGCCTTACTTGCGGGTGTGCTGTACCAAAATGCAGCGTGATTCGCGGGTTTGGTTTTCTTTGCTCTGCCGCTTACTCCACGTCCAAGCTCTTTTCCAGCTACCATAGTAGCTCATCGGCTCGGCCTGTGTCCCGCGTAATGTCGCTACTCGCCATGGACTCGCCCCATCTTTCCATCTGTCTTGTGACCTCCTAACAACGTCTCTCGCGTGGTACAATTTCGCAATGGAAGTGATCATCAAAAATCGAGAGATTCTTGGCGGGACTCCCGTGTTTCGTGGAACGCGAGTGCCGGTCCAATTGCTCTTTGACTACCTGGAAGGCGGGGAAACACTCGAGGACTTTCTGCAGGGGTTTCCTACGGTCTCTCGTGAATCTGCCGTCGCTGCGCTCGAAGAAGCGAAGCATCTGTTACTCGCACGCCCCTAAATGCGTATTCTAATCGACGAGTGTATCGATGAAAGATTCCGGAACTCTTTGGCCGGTCACGATTGCCAGACTGCCCGCTACGCTGGATTAGCAGGACTGAAAAATGGCGAGCTACTTGCGGCAGCGGAATCAGCCAAATTTGACGTCTTCCTCACCGTGGACCAGGGCATCGAACTACCAGCAGAACCTGGCAAACCGAAACATCGGAATAATCATTTTTCGTGTAAAGTCGAACCGTTTGAAAGACCAGTTGCCACATGCGTCTTCTTGCCTGGCGCACATTGCAGCCATTCGACCCGGCCAGATCGTTCGAATCGAGGGTTAGGCCGAGTTGCCGGGCGCCGGGTGCAATGGTTCGATTTTTTACCTGTGCCTTGGGTTGCCTTTCAGCAACCCGCGACGCAAATCACCAATAACGCCTCAGCTCGCCGTTTGATTCTTCCGTTCCTCCACGATCACCTGCACACCGCCACGCGGGCGCAATGTGAGTGACGCCCACGGCGTTACGGCGTGCCCCTCGACCAATCGGAACCGGAATCGTTGCGCGATTGTGGCCAGCACCAGCGTTGCTTCCATCAGCGCGAACGCATTGCCGATGCACTGCCGCGAGCCCGCGCCAAATGGGAAGTAGGCCATCCGCTGCAATTCCTTCTGCAAATTCCCTTCCCAGCGTTCCGGAATGAATGCCGCGGGCGCTTCGTACCAGCGCGGATCGCGATGCACAATCCACTGGCTGACGGTGATTCCCGTGCCTTTCGGAATGGGATACCCCAGAATCTCGTGGTCTTCCACGGCAAGCCGCGCCATAGCCCAAGCGGGCGGATAGAGCCGCAGCGATTCCGTCAAAATGTGGCCGGTGTAGACGAGCCACGGCAGATCCTCCATCGTGGGCAATCGTCCGCCCAGGACATGCTCGAGTTCCGCATGCAGTTTTTCTTCTACCTCGGGATGCTGCGCCAGCAGCCACCAGGTCCAAGCCAGAGCGTTGGCAGTCGTTTCGTGCCCGGCAAGAAACAAAGTGACAACTTCGTCGCGGAGTTGCTGGTCGCTCATGCGTGAGCCGTCTTCATCCTGCGCGCTGAGCAGCATGGAAAGCAGATCGCCCGTGTCTTGGCCCAAAGCCCGGCGCTCCCGGATAATCCGGAAAATGATTTGGTCCAACTGCCCAATGGCGCGCCGCGTCCGGAAATTCCGCGCGGTGGGCAGCCATTTCGGAAAGAAGATCATCCGGCGAATGTCGGAAGCGTATTCCAGCAGCACGTCCAGCGTCTTGCCCACTTGCGGAACATCCCGCTCCACGTCCGCGCTGAACAGCGTCTTGCCGACCACCAGCAGCGTCAGCCGCATCATCTCGCGGTGCAGCTCAACTTGCTGCCCGGGTTTCCATTCTTCGGCAATTCGCGCGGCAAAGCCGGTCATGGTTCCTGCGTACGCCGCGATTCGCGCACGATGAAATGCCGGCTGCATCAAGCGGCGCTGACGCAGCCACAGATCGCCTTCGCTGGTCAACAGCCCTTCGCCAAACAGGTGCTTGTTGGCCCGCAGCGCGCGCCCCTTGATGAACTTCCGCGCGTTCGTTACCAGCACATCTTCAATTTGCTCCGGATGCACCAGCAGGTACGTACGCACGTTTAGGAAGCGCAAGCCCACAATGTCGCCGTAGGTTTTCGCCACCTCTGTCATGAACGTCAAGGGGTCGCGGCGGATCGGACTTCGTATCCCGTCAAAGAAACCCGATTCCGGCCCAGGCGGCAATTTCCGCTGCGCTGATTTTGGCATCCCAAGATACTAGGCGCGCCAACCTGCTTGCGCAAACCCCAAATCATGCCCTGCAGGGTTTCTTTGCCCTTGAGCCATTTGTGTTTTTCTAAATCGGAAGCACTATTGCGGGTACTGCTTGATTGAGGTGACGCGTTCGCCTGTGAACTTCACGAAGATCGTTTTGTCTGGCGGATGCCCGTAGATCCAATCCTCCGTGTCGTTGCCAGTCGCGTCACGCTCGCGCACTTTGCGGTCCGGCTTGCCCATGGCCGCCACCACTTCTTCGCGGTCCATGCCCAGCACCGCGTGGCGCTCCGTGATGGCTTTCTTCATTTCCGGCGGCAGCGTATCAATCCAATGCACCGCCGCGGAACGTACTTTCGCGAAATCCAGGAACGGCCTCAAAATCTCTTTCAACTCGTCGGGAGTGAGATCCGGTATCGCCTTCGGGAACTGTAAATAGATGGTGCCGCCCATTCCAGGCTGAAACCCCGGCGGTCCCTGGTCCTGTGTACTCGTCGTAGTCGTTTGCGTTGGAGGCATGGGCATGCCGCCGCCCATGCCAATCTGCAGGTGGTCGCGCCAATGCTTCTTGGGATGCCCGCCGCCATTCAGGTCCACCGCAATGGTGTGCTCTTTAAACTCCAGGTTAGTGATCTGGACGCTGTCGCCGGTGTTCACCGCGGCACCGCGCCGCGCCACTGTGTGATCCAGCAAATCCTGGTTAAGGGGCTTGTCGGTGTAAAAGATAAAACCCTCTTTGCCGCCCGGAACTGGCTTGCGCGCCTTGGCAAACTCGCCGGAGACGTAGCGAATCAGCGCCAGCTTTGACGTTTCCTGCAATGTAGAGCTTCTCTTCCCAGTCGCGGGCGAGCTCTGTGAAGGTTCCTGCCCCGCGCAGCAGGCAAGCGCGGGGAATAGCGGAATGGATTCGTTGGGCGGAAAACTTTCCGTGGCGGCACGCGATTCGTTGCGCAAGGACGTGATCGTTGGCACATCCGCATCCGCGAATAAAAGCAAAGTAATCGTAATGGCCAGTAGGTAAGGCATGGTTCCAGGGATCGTGCCACCCGCCGGGGTGTGCAATCCCTATTTTATGATGCAGGAAGCCGCTTGAATAGCTGCCGCTTTGCAAAAATTACTGCGTGACGACCGTGACCCCTTGGCGGTCAATCATCATCGGCAGCAGTTCCCCGCCGGCCTCCATCACCGCGGTTTCCACGCGGCCCCGTGCATCCGGCTCGATCAACAGCACCACGCACCCGCCGCCCCCGGCTCCGCACACTTTCCCCGCCAGCGCGCCTTTCTTCCGGGAGTTCTCAATGATGCGATCGACGGTCCGGGTGGAAATCGTGGGCAGGTTGCGCCGGCGAAAGGTCCACTCGTCGTGCATCAGCCGCCCCGTCTCCTCCCAGTTGCCCGCTTCCAGCGCCGCGCGCATCTGCTGGGCGATTTGCGAAATGCGCTCCAGGTTATTCACCACGGACTTCTTGTTATCAATGTGCGCTTTGAATACGCCCCAATTGTTGATGGCCGATTTGCGCGGCTTGCCGGTGTAACACACTACCAGTCGCCGCTCGAGTTCATCCAGGTTCACGTTAATCTCGATGCGCCGCTCGCCGCCGGGCATCAGTTCAATTGCCGCGGCGCCGCCAAAGGCCGGCGGGTAGTGATCCTGCATGCCCGTAGGAATGTGAATGACGATGGCTTCCGCGTCGCGGCTGATGTGGATCCAGTCCACCTTGCTGCGGCCCGCCCCCGTGTAGCGGTCCAGCGCCGCGCAAATGGCCACGGCCATTGCGCTCGATCCGCCAATTCCGGCGCCGGCAGGCGCTTCGGAGTTGGTCGTCAACGTCAATCCTCCGGGAGGCCGGAAAAACTTCACAATCTCCGCCAGCAGTGGCAAGCGGTAGCGCTTCGTGGCCGCCAGCTTTGCGAACGACGCAAAATTCTCGGAGCGGTCCGTATCCAGCGAGACCAGCTTGATGCTTTCATCACCCGCCGGATTCGTTTCCACCACGCAATGCGCGTAACGCGAAATCGCCGCGTTCAGCGTGACCGCGCCGGGATGGAACAGGTACAACGGCCAGATGTCCAGCGTGCCACCGGCCAAGTCAACGCGTGTTGGAGCTTTCGATTCGATGCGCATGTTGTGTCCTGAATTAATGAGATGGATTGCGTATACGAAGAGTCTACACTAAGCCCCGCCGTTTGCAGCGCCACGGCTTCGCGTCATCACGATCGGCCCGGGCTCTTTCCGAGCTTGCGCCGGATTCGGCTCAAAACACCGGCGGCAGCGCGCCTCGTACGCATCGCTGGCGCCGACGACGATCAGTTCTTCACTTTCCACCATCCGCTGTGTGTGCACCGCCGGATTCCCGCAACGCACGCAGATGGCCAGCAGCTTGGTAATTTCTTCCGCCACCGCCAGCAGTCGCGGCATGGGTTCAAACGGGCGGCCGCGATAATCCGTATCCAGTCCCGCCACAATGACGCGCTTTCCGAGGTTCGCCAGCTTGGTGCAAACTTCCACCAGCTCATCGCCGAGGAATTGCGCCTCATCAATCCCTACAACTTCCGTGCGCGGCTGCAATTTCTCCAAGATCTCCGAAGCCTTGTTCACATTGTCCGACGGGATGCCCAGACCCGAGTGGGACACAATCTCATTCGCCGCGTAGCGCGAGTCAATCGCCGGCTTGAAAATCTGCACGCGCTGGCGGGCAATTTCCGCGCGCCGCAATCGCCGTATCAGTTCCTCGCTCTTTCCGGAGAACATCGGCCCCACCACCACTTCAATCCAACCCATATTGCCCTTTACAATGTCCAAGTCGTTTCTCCTCGTGCTCCGGCCAGCGGCAAACGAATTACGGCCTTACGACCCTGCCGCGAATGCCTTGCCATACATCTTATAATTGTAGAACGGCGCAAACGCCGCCACCACCGCCACGCGAAACGCCTCTTGCCTGGAGATCAAGTTCCCCGAGAGCACGCCCCAGGCCCCTTGCGCGTCGCGGATCCCCACCGCTCCCGCAAACTTATCGATCGCCACCGAAAGTTCCGTGCCGTTCGTTAACACGTCTTCCGCCAGCGCTTCCGGCATTTCAATACTGCCCGAGCATCCGAAATGTCCGCGCTGCCCATCGGTGACGTACGCCCAGCTTTCCAGCAGGACGCAGCGAGAGCTATTTTCCACGGCCACATCCAGCCCGCCTTCCAGCCCCACAAAATAATCCGCGGCCTCATCCGTGGCGCGCAGCCGTTTCACCAGAGCTTCCGCCCTTTGCCGCGCCCCGCGCATCAACTCTTCCCGCGAAGACGGCGTATGTCCCACCCCGCTCTCCACCTCGTAGCCCTGAATCTCCAGGGTCATCTCTGGCGCCAGCAATCCTTTGAAGGATGCAGCAGCTTCCGCAACAGCATTGAGTTTGGGCCGCCGGGTGCTCCCGACAGCAATGCGGCAGGCAATCATCAAGTAAAGGACCCAACTGCGGGAATCATATCATTGCGCGACAACTTCCTGCTCAACTCGTTCGCCGGAGTCTGCGATGGAGTGTGAAAATGTCGGCGCGCCGACATTTTGTATCTTAGTTGCAAGTAGATAAAGGGTAATACGTACAAGTGAGTTATCTGTAGACGCATTGGATGGGATATCCCCCACCCCCTGTTTTGCGGGAGTGCGGGAATAATTGGAGTTAGGGGAGAAAGGCGGTTCAAAGTTAAAAGTTAAAAGTTTAAGGTTTATGTAGAGGTCGCCTTCTGAGGCGGGCGCCTTTAGGGATTTTTTGTTTGCGCGCAGGATTAAAAATGTCGGCGCGCCGACATATTCAACAAATACCCTGATAAACGAAGGTTTTGTAAGAGCGGAAGTACAGTTTGTGTAGGGGACGCTTTCTGAGGCGCGTTGTTTGCGCCCCGGATGTGGTTGCGGGGCGGTCCGCTCTTGCTGCAGCCGGTTGGAATCCCCGGCGTTGGAGAGAGGGACAGGGACAATGGCGAGAGCGAAGGGAATGCGAAGAAACTTTGAGGCCCCACCCCCCCTGTTTTTGCGTATGTACGGGAATAATTGGACTTACGGGCGAATGTCGCGGATGTACGGGAATGATTGGACTTAGGGGCGAATGTCGCGGATGTACGGGAATGATTGGACTTAGGGGATTTCCAAAGGCGGGTGAGGGGGTGGGGCGGTCCGAAATGGTACAAGAGCCGCGTCCCCTCAGCATAACGGAGCGAGCATAGCACGTTATTTACCGTTTGTCTACTATTATTTAGTGGGTACTAGTTTCGAAACTGGTACCGGAGGAGAGCGAGGACCGGACCCACCCTTGCACAACCCGCAAGGGTAGGCCACCCGGAGTTGTCACAGGGCGTTAAGCGTGCGCTACCCGCCGGGATTGTGTACTTCAGGCAAATATAAAGATATTATTACTCCCCATGGCCCCCTCCCCACCACGCGAATTGCCACTTTCGCTCAAAATTCTGCTCAATATATGCGGACCGCTCGGCGTGGGGTTGGCCTTGTTAGGTTACCTGAGCGCTGGGCTGGGAATATTGTTTCTTATAGCAACGATGCTCTACGTCAGTTGGGAACTATATCCAAGCGCTACCGGCTTTGTAAAAAGGAGACCTCGATTGTCTTTGCCAATATTCTTGAGTGTCGGGCTAGCAATGGGGTTGTGTGCATGGCTTCTCTTGCTGAGGATTAGTCCCGAGACATCCACAATAACCAAGAACGATGGCTTTACAATACTGATTCCAATTGATACGTCGAACCGAAATATGCCAATCCCACTGGACGAGAATCCAGAGGACACTCACAGTAAGTTCTACCGTGCCTTAACATTTTCAATTACTGACCGTGCTCCTAACAAAACATCTGGCTATCTAATGCTGCAACAAGACCAATTATTCAACGAAGAAGGACGACCTAAGTTTCTTGGGAAACTGATTCTGATGTATATCTTTGAGGCCGTCTTCTCTATGACACGCGAGAGCTACGGCATCGAGCTTGGCGGTGGAAAGGTAACGCCTTTGCAAGACAAATCGGTCATTCCGCCAGATGTTGTTTCTTCGCCTACAGATTATGTGATTGCTGATCTTTCTAAACGGCAACTTCTGAACAGCAGCACAGAGTCAATGCTAAAGAATTTTCCCCTACGCATGCCCAAGGGAACAAATATCACTCTCAGTGAACACGTAAAAGGGGATTCTGCCGTCTATACAATGAGGATTGAGAGACCCGGATTCTTTAGGTGTGATTTAAGCGTGCGGCCTTTCGGTAGCTCTAGTGAAGGCGTCTTGCCTAGCAAGTTCCAAACGCAGGCAGCAAAGAGGGTGAAGACGTACGATCTAATTGTTGCAATGGATTCGGTAATTCAGGCCACGAGCGCGGATGGATTTGAGGCCAACAAATACGCGATTTGGGTCCAAGATACATTTACTGAACTGCGCAGGAGGATGACCTTTTAGGTGACTGACGCCCCCTTAAAGCGAGAGGTAATCACGGGTGGACCACTTTTAACCGACACTGCTCATGTACCTGCCAGCTTCAAAGGCTGCCTTGTGACCGACCCTCACCAAATGGAATAGGCCGTCGGGTTCTTTTTCCAAGGCCAGACGGATCGCTTCTTCGCTCGTATCTGCTACGGTCGCGTCTTCATTTTGTACGTTAATGGCGGCGAATTTGCCAAGGTACTTGGCTTCAAAATTAGTCTGGTATTTGTTTTTGTAAATCGCCTCTCCACGCTCGGCTATGTCTCGCGTGGAAAGTGTGCGGGAGACATTTTCTGGTGGCATGGCAATTCTCCTAGGGAAGGAAGTGGTAAGTATACCATCCCGCAAGATACAGGAGCGGCGGGTGGGGGAAGGGAAGAGGGACGGTCACACAGAGTTCACAGAGGGAAGAACACAGAGGTCACAGAGCAGAGGAACCCAAGACCCAGGTAAAAAATCGAACCTGGGGCACCCGCTTCATAGGTTTGTCCTGCTTTCCCATCGGGATCACCTGCCAATGCATTGGGAGGCCGCAGAGGTTGTAACTTGCCCAGCGGATCGCGCGCCCCCGAAATGTTCCATTCTGGAATTCTCTTCGTGGAAGACATGCCTGAGGCGCTGAACTGCGCCTGAATACAGCCGATAGACAGGGTGTGGCGGGTCACAGCCGAAGGCTCACGGGAAAGAGCTGCGTCTTGGCCGCCAACACTGTGAGTTCCCTTCCTAAATGGCTTATCTCCGGGGAGATTGCCAGCGAGGTAAGAAATCATGAAACTGCTTGCCGCGGGGATGGCCGCGCTGGCTTTAGCCGGTGCCACAAGGGCTCAAGAATTCCTGGACGTTCCCCTTCCCAGAGTCAGTTCTGAAGTTGTCGGCATCGCTTCGCCGCCGAAACAGGCAGTCCGCAAACCGTGGTGGAAATTGGACAAAGATGTCACCGTGCTTGGCGCGGTGCACGCTGCCGCTGCAACGATGGATGGTATTACGACTCGTCGATGTATCAGCACGGGAATGACCGAATCCGACCCGCTGGACCGGCTGTTTCTCGGTCCGAGGCCAACCTGGTCCCGGATGATCCCGCTCGGAAGCTTGGAAATCTATGGAGCCGCATTGCTCGCGCAACAGATGAAACACAGCAAGTACAAGGTGGTGCGCAAGCTTTATCTGGGACCCCAGATTTTCTGCATCGGAATACATACCTATGAGGGTGGACGGAATGTCGTAAGGCGGGACACCCTGCTGCAAGAGGGCTACTAGCCGAGGGGGTAGAGGTGCGTGGCAATTCCGCTGCCGTTATTGACGGAGCAGCTACTTGGAATACACAGGGAACTCTTGCTATAAACTTGGCATGCCCAAAATAACCCAGCAGTGGCTGCTCTTCAAATTCATCGCCGGCGAGTTCACGCCATTATCGAAGCCCTTCAAAACGAAACTGCAAGCGGAAAAGGCTCGCTTGAAATACCCTGAGCGCCAGCGCAAGACCATCGCCATCGGCGTGATTCGCATGATGAAGTAAAGCGGCGCGCGGCCCGGCAACCCGCCAACAGCTCGTGCTATCCCGGCGCGGAAGAACTGCGTTCGCGCGGACCAAGCCGCCGCGACACTCCCTCAAAACGAGATGGAGATGAGAAGGTCATCTTCGTTGGAGCATTGCACAGCAACAATTATGGTAAGGTGCTGAAGCTCACACTTCAGGAGCACTTGCGGCATCTAAAACTTGGCGTGCCTGGAAGCCATTCGGCTTCCGAGGGGCGCAAGACATCGTAAGAGGTGTTTTATGAAACGCATCTACATCGCCGCCTATCATCAATCGAAGTTCGGAAAGCTTATGGGCATGACGGTGCCGGAGATTCTTCACCGCGCGGTTACCGAGACCTGCGCGGAGATCAAAGTGGAGCCGTCGGCGATCGATGTGGGCTCCGTGGGCGCCGTCTGCAATATTTCCCTCAATCAACAGGGCCTGCTCGCGGGCCTGGTGGCCGATATTCCGGGACTCGCGGGAAAGCCGATCGAGTCCGTAGAGAATGCCTGTGCCTCCGGTGGCCAGGCCGTCATCTCCGTCATTCAGAAATTGCAAATTGGGTGGGGCGATATCGGCATCGCCATCGGTTACGAAAAGATGCGCGATGCCGACGGGAAAATGGATGGCAAACTTATCGGCCAGGCACTGGGCTATTTCTCGCATCCGGACGAACGTGAGGGCAAGGTGTACATCTTCCCTCATCTTTTTGCGGAAGTGATGGAGTGCTACCTGAAAGTTCATCACGTTTCCGAGGAAGATCTGGCGCACATCGCCGTGATCGAGTATGCCAACGCGCGCCACAACGAGTACGCGCAAATGCGCAAAGTGGAACTTACCGTTGCCCAGGCGATGGAGATTGCCGGCATCAATCGCTACATCGTCGAAGGGCTGCCGTTGAAAACTTATGATTGTTCCCAGATCAGCGACGGTTATGCCGCGCTGATTCTGGCGACCGAGGAAGGGCTTAGGAAGCTCGGAGTGGCTAAGCAGGATTGCGTGGAGATTGCCGGATACTCCCAGGCGACCGACCCTCTGAAAAAAGCAGGACGCGATGTGTTGCGCCCCGCTGGGGCGATCAAGGCCATGAACGAGGCATACCGCATGGCCGGTGTTACGCATGACGATGTGAAGGTCGCGGAGATCCACGATTGCTTCACGGTGATGGGCGCGCTGGGGACGGAAGTTTTGGGAAAAGCCGCCTACGGTAAAGGCGCGGAGTATTGGGTCGAAGGAAAAGCCAAGGTGGATGGCGAGTGCGGCATCAACACTTCCGGCGGACTCATCGCGAAAGGCCATCCCATTGGCGCAACCGGGGTTGCCATGCTGGGCTGGTGCGCCTGGCAACTGCTGGGCAAGGTTCCAAAGCCGTTGCAGGTGCAAAACGCCCGCGTGGCCGCCACTTTTAATATCGGCGGACCGATCTGCGCCACGGTGTGTACGGTGTTGAAATCCTAGGAGGCTGCGGCAAAATGGTTAGAACCGTCATTCTGAGCGAAGCGAAGAATCTCTCCTGGGCGGAATCCCAAGAAAAGAGGGATTCATCGCACGAAAGACGTGCGATGCAAAACCGTCCCTCACTCCGCGGACTCCGTTCGGAATGACGGGGTGATCGTTTTTCCGAAGCCTGCTAGTGTGCTGACCGCGCGGCAAATTGGATAACTCGCGAGATTAGCGACCGAGGAGCAGGCGGTCGATGCGCCGGCTGACGTCACGTAAATAGGCCTCGTCGCCGCCTTCGAGTTCCGCGATGGCGCTGCCGGCGTAAGCGATGTCCATGAAGGCTTGGCGCACCGCGGGCCAGTCCACGTCGCCGTCGCCGAGATTGACCCAGGCGTAACCATCTTCCTTGCGCTTAAAATCTTTCAGGTGAACCTTGGCAATGTCCTTGCCGAGGGTGCGAATCCAGTCCTGTGGATAGCCGTAAAGCACTACATTGCCTACATCAAACCAAGCCTTGATCCACTGGCTTTGGAATTCCCCGATATACCTGGCCATCTCCAGCGGACTCAGCAAGAATTTGTTCCACACTTCTTCGAGCGCAATCACAACTTTCAATTCCGCCGCAAGGGGGACCAGTTTGCGGATTTCTTTTTGCGAGCGCGTCCAGGCATCGCGGTAGGACGTTTGAGGATTCACCACGGCGGGCACGAGCAACACCGCATCCGAACCCCAGAGCTTGGCGTTGTGGAGAGAAGTATGCATACCAGCAAGACTTTTCTCGACAACTTGCGGTTCAGCCGATGACAGCGGGTAGTCCCAGTGATCCATGTTCATCACGGAGTCGATGCGGATGCCCGCGGCAGTTGCGGCGTTCTTCATTTCCTCGGCGATTTGCGGATCGGGCGTGGTGGGCGCTTGCACGACCTCAAAGCCAGTGTCGCGCGCCATCTTGAAGCGGTCGGCGTGGCTAAGCTTGCTGGGCAGCATGTCGTAGACCAGCCCCTTTTTGAGGGAAAGCGTTGCGGGGAACGGCGCGGGTCTTGCCGCACTCGGCAGTGGGCTTCCGGCTGCACTCGCGAGAGATTTGGCGAGCCCGCCACCGAGCCCGGCCGCACAGACCGCCGTCATGGAAGATTTAAGGAACGCTCGGCGTGAACTTTGGCTCATGTTTGCACCTCGCGGGCAGAAAGCTAGGGCTAGCGACGCAACTTCAGCGCAGCTTGTTCAGGTCAATTTTGGGATCCCAAACTTCGGTGGACTTCATTAGTTCGTCCCAGGTGACTTCGCGCTGTTGGTAAGCGGCCGAGCGCGCCATCATGCAGGAAAGCGCAGATTCAGCGCCCTTCGCGGCCTGATTGTGATAGTTCCCGCTCACGATGCTTTCCACGAAAGCTTTCTTCTTTTCCACATCGGCGAATTCCAGATTGGAATGGAAATTCCCGGTGGCCGAGAATTTCTGGCCTTCCGGTTTATCGGTGTCGGGCACGAGCGGCGCTTGCCACGGTTCATCGCCCCAAATGCCCAGCGGGCCGGTGTAGGGCGACTGCGAGGTTCCCTTGGTGCCGAAGAAGCGCTCAGTGACATCCCACCAGCCCTTGGCAAATTGCGTGGAGCTGAAGGTGACGTCAACGCCGTCGGGATAGTGGAAGAGCACGTTGTAATTTCCGTAGACGTCGCCATCCGCGGGGCGGCCCAGGCGTCCGCCGGTCGCGGAAACTTTCAAAGGGTGGGCCTTCAGAATCCAGTTGCAAATATCAATGACGTGGATGTTCTGCTCGACGATGATGTCTCCGGAAAGAACGCGGTCATAAATCCAATTGCGCAGGCGGAGTTCAGAGGGCGAAGCGTTCGGCCAGGCCGGGCGGTCGATGTAGCCGGTGAGATAGTGAGCTTCGCCGCAGGCAATCTTGCCAAGCGCTCCGCCGTGAATGCGGCGCACGAGTTCCACGAATGGCGGACAATCGCGAATCTGGAATCCCACGTCAAAGCTGAGTTTTCCTTCGACGCGCTTGCCAATTTCAATCACTTGCAAGGCGCCGGGCACATCAACGGCCACCGGTTTCTCCAGATAAACGTGCTTGCCAGCGGCGACCACGGCTTCCAAATGGCTAAGGTGATAGTAAGGCGGCGTGGCGACTACAATGGCATCCACTTCCTTGGAGGCGGCGATTTGCTGGTAGGCTTGGGGGCCAACAAAGAGTTGCGTGGGATCCAGAGCGGAATAGCCTTTGGCCTGCTGGATTTTGTCGAATTGCGCGCGCGCCGTGGCGAGCTGGTCGGGGAATAAGTCGGCCAGGGCGACAACGCGAGCGCCGCCCGTATCCACGAGATTCGTCGCATCCTCGGTGCCTCGTCCGCCGCAGCCCAGCAGGCCGACGCGCACGGCAGAGTTGGCAGCCGTGCCGCGCACCAAAGACGGATTGATGAACATAATGCCCGCAGAGGCGGCCGCTGCCCCAATAAATTTCCGGCGGTCCATCTTGTCGGAACTATTCGCTTGTTGCTTGGAATCGCCTGGCATGTTTCCTCCTGATTTTGCGCAGATCACTGGAAGTTATCTCATAAATACTTCTAGCGACGAGCAAGTGTACCTCAGGGGTTAAAACCCCTAAATTTCCGAAACTTTTCGGCACGGTGAAGCCGTGCCCTCCCGGAAGCCGTTTATGAGATGGCTTCTAGCCGATCAATTTCTCAAGATAAATTTTTGAGGCGCGCACATCTTCCATTTGTTGCGGGCCGGAAATCTCCCGTTCAATGGTGACCGCGCCGCGATAGTCCAGTTCCTTCAGACGAGCGATGATACGGGGAAAATCCACTTTTCCTTTCCCGATGGGAACTTCCTCGCCGAGATCCTTGGGATTCGTGGGCCAAAGACCATCCTTGGCGTGAATCCCCTGCACATAGGGGCCGAGGAGTTCGATGGCGTCAACGGGATTCGCCTTGCCATAAAGAATCAGATTGGCGAGATCGAAATTGACGCCTTGATTGTCCAGCCCAACGTCCTGCATGGCGCGCACCAAGGTGATAGGAGTTTCCTGCCCAGTTTCGTAGCGGAAATTCTGGCCATTGCGCTTGCAGTAGCCAGCCACCTCGCGCAGCGCGTTCACCGTTTCCTGATAAACGGGGTCGTTGGGATTTTCAGGAATGAATCCGCAGTGCGTTTGAACGGCCTGAATGTCGCACTGCTTGGCGTAGTCCGAAGCCTTCTTGATGTGGGCGATGCGCGCCGCGCGCGTCTCGCGCGGAACCAGGCCAATGGTCAATGGCCCTTGATAGAAATCCCACATCTCTTTTCCGGGGCCACCGACGACCAGCGACGTCGCTTCAATAGCGTATTTTTCGAGGGCTTGCCGCAGGCGGCCGACTTGCTCCATCTCGAAATCGTCCACATAGACCTGGCACGAGGGAAAACCGAGATCGTGGACCTTGGCGATGGCGGCGTTGGGATCCTTGCCGATACCGAGGATCAGGCCGAGGCGCAACGGCTTCTTGCCGTCGTTGGAGGGCACGACCGGTGCCTTCTGCCCTGGTTTTGCGGCTTGCCCAGACTTGGCCACTTCAGCATCAGTGCTGACGGCGGAAAGATTCAAAGGGTTCAGGCCAACTGCCAATGCGCCAGCGGAAGCTTGCAGAAAAATACGACGGTTGTGTTTATTCATGATAGGAATTTGCTCCGTCCTGACTTCATGGAGAAAAACTATCACTAACCCTGGAGGAAACAAACCAGTTTCCGCGGCGGAGCGAAATTTATTTTCCAAAGACCAGAGGAGCGAGAGTTAAGTCTGACTTTCCCAGCGCGTTGAGCGTGACTACAAGTTATCTGGCTCTGTTGACATCCTCGCAAACAGATTGAAATTCCAGGAGTGCCGCACCTACGGCGCTTGACGATATTATGCCCTTCCGACCCAGGGCTTGCGCCCTGGGCTAACTTGTGCCGCGCCTCCGGCGCTTGCTGGACAAGGGTAAGGAAATCTTAGCCCTCCGTTACAAGTCTCTTGAAGATGTCAACAGAGATAACTTATCTCATAAATGCTTCTCGCGACCAGCCTGTGTACCTCAGGGGTTAAAAGCCCTGGATTTTCGGGGCTCTTCGGCATGGCTGAAGAGGCTGCGGACGAAGTGGTTGGGACTGTCGTTCCGAGCGCAGCGAGGAAGCTCTCTTCGGCAGAAACCCAGGAAAAGAGGGATTCCTCACTTCGCGGACTCCGTTCGGAATGACGGGGGGTCGTTTTTCCGTAAGAAGTGAAGCCGTGCCCTCCCAGGAGCTATTCATGAGATGGATTGTAGCAAGTCGCGGCAAAGTGGTTCAGTGGCAGGGAAGTTGCTTGGTCATCAGCGGTCACGGATCATAAAAAAGGGGCACATCCGCGAAGGGATGTGCCCCTGGGTTAGGGGTGGTTAGAAGTAAAGCTTCAAGCCGAGTTGGATGTTGCGCGGAAGGTGCGTGCCGTTCAACGAGCCAAATGCCGGCGCACCGTCGTCAACGTCGGTGTCCACGCTGTTGAAATTGGCGTGGTTGAAGGCGTTGAAGAATTCGCCCCGGAACTGCAGCCGGAAGCGTTCCGAAATGTTGGTATTCTTGATGAAGCCGATGTCCCAGACCTGTTGCCCCGGTCCAAGGAGTTGGCCAGCGGTCGAGGTCCCGAAGTGGCCAACGGCATCCATGAAAGCGGATGCGTTGAACCATGCGCTAACTGTTTTTGTGTAGAGGATCGGGGTTGAGGTCCGATCTGCACGCGCTGCACCCACGCCAAATCCCCCATCGCCGTTCCCGGTGATGGCATTGGTAAGGTTGAACGGATCGTTATTCTGGTAGATCGTGATAGGCTGTCCGGACTGGATGGTGGTGATGCCGGAGAGCTCCCATCCGCCCAGCACATGGCCCACAAACCCCTGCTGTCCCTTATACCAGGGCAGATCGTAAACGTAGTTGAAGACAAGATTCTGCGGAACATTGTAGCCTGATGGACCATAGTCCAGCCTCAGATCGTACGTGTCGTTGGCCTGGGGGCCGCGGTCGTCGGTATTCGTAGTCAGGGACTTGGACCAGGTGTAAGCCACGCCAATGTTGAGGCCCCTGGCAACCTGGCGATTCAGGGTGATCTGCAACGAGTTGTAGTTGCTGGTGAATTCAGGGTCTCGCGACTGAATCCTGCCGAAACCAGCATAGGGGCGAAGCGCGTTGATGTTTACGTAGTCACCGGTAGCCGCATTAGCGGCATCGGATGACTCACGCGTAGCAAGTAGGGGCTGGTTCAAGTCCACATTGCCAAGCAGATGGGTTCCCAAGCCGCCTACGTAAGCCACTTCCAGCTTGGTGTTGGGCAGAATCTCCTGCTGTACCGAGATGTTGAAGGCAGTGTAGTAGGGTGTATGCCACTGCGGAGAGCCGCTGGCGGTAATCCCCGCCGGACCGCCGGGCGCACCAGCCGCAGTACCCGAAAGAATGCTGTCGAACGGACCAAACGTAACGTTGGTGTATTGTACTAGTGGAGGATCGCCAAAGGCATTCTGTTCAAACATACCATTCAGCACACGGTCATAGAAGAGTCCATATCCAGCGCGGACGGCAGTCTTGCCCTTACCGAAAGGATCCCAGGCCAATCCAAACCTTGGGGCAATGTTCCCACTGCCATTCGGATTGATGGTCGCGCCATACGGCGAGCAAGTTGCGGTTGAAGTGATGGCCTGCGCCGCCTTGCATTCCGTACCGGTTGGGAAAATGAGACCATTCGCGTAATTTGCCGCGTTGAGGGCGGACGTGGGATTTACAAAGTTCCCAGTATTCGGATCGATCAGCGGGGCGTTGGCTGCGGTAAACGCGGCCGGGTCAAAATTGACCAGCGTGTTCAGCGAATCCGAGGGCGTTGGGAAGTAGCTGTAGCGCAAGCCAAGGTTCAGCGTTAGCCGGCGCGTAACCTTCCAGTCGTCCTGCACGTAGAATTCGATGTTCTTGTAGTGCAGGTCGGGGACCACGTCGTGGTTCGCCTGCGAATAGCCTGCATTCTGCCCCAGCAGGAACTGCGCGAGGCCGGGCACGGCGACGTTGAGTGCAGCATCGGTAATGTTTGAAAAGGAGAAGGCAGGAAATCCACTGGTGGCATTCTCCGTCTTCTCCATGACCTGCACGTCGAAGCCGAAGCGCAGCGCATGTGGGCCGGCGACGTAGGAGACGTTGTCAATGATACTCTGGTCAATGTTGCGCTCAAAATAGGGCGCATACCCGGTGCCTGCAGCTAAACCTGTGCCCCCGATGACGAGCCCCGGACCGCGGCCATACGGATCGGTGAACGCCCAGTTGTTTGTTAGCTGGCTGGTGAAAGCAGTACTGTCGAGAAGCCCAGTCTGAGAGATGTTGATTCCGCCCCAGGTGTAGACGTATTCGACCTCGTTGGTGAGCCGAGGGGTAATCGTCCACGAGAGGTTTCCGACTACGTTCCTGCCGGGTGCGTCGAGGGAGTTCGGAGCTACGCCGGGAAAGTTCGTGTAGCCGTCCCAGCCGACGCTCAAGGGATTATTCTCGGGAGCATCATCGTGCATGTAGCGACCGTAAAAACGAACCTTATCGTTGATCACTTCGTCCACGCGGATGATGTCCTGGCGAAAGTTATTCAGTTGGCTATATGCATAATAGTACTCAGTGCCGTTGAGGTTGGCTGGGTACTTGCTGAAAATGTTGCTGACGTACGCTTGCGCGTTCTTGCTGTAGCAACCGGACGTGGCGAGATTTAGCTGTAAGTTATAGGTAGTAGTGGTTCCGCTGGTAATCGGAGTTACGGTAGCGCAGGCGGGATTCGGCAGACTGTTTACGAAAGCCGTAGGATTCCCGGCCAGCCCAGTGAATGCTCCGCCCAACTCGGCCGCCGAAGGGATCTCAGTAAACGTAGCATTGGACGGAGAGCTGACCTTGCGCCACTCCTCGGACCAGAAGAAGAAGGTCTTGGCATTCTTTTTTGAGGTCTTCTTCGGGATCCAGATAGGCCCGCCTACCGTGAAGCCGTAGTCGTTATAGCGTTCAATGGAGCGCGGAGTATCGGTGGCGTTACTGAAGAAGGAGTTCGCATTAAATTTATCGTTGCGGACAAATTCATAGACGCTGCCATGAAAGTCGCTGGTACCGGACTTGGTGGCGACCATGATCTGCCCGCCGCCGCTGCGACCGGACGAAGCGTCATAATTGCTTCTCTGGAGAGTGAACTCCTGGATCGCGTCAATGCTGGGCACGTTCAAGAGGGTGCCGTTGGAACCGCTGTCGTTGATGTCGGCACCATCCACGGTCCAGTTATTGGCGGTGTTGCGCGCGCCGTTTACGGCCACCCCACTGCCGCTGTTAATACCGAAACCAGGCTGATCGCCCCAACTCGCGACAACGCCGGGCTGCAAGACCAGCAGCTCTTGAAAGTTGCGATTGTTCAGCTCGAGCTCGCGGACCTGTGTTCCGGTGATGGTCTGCGATTGTTCCGCGGAAGTTGTTTCCACTGGCTGGGTGCTGGAAGATACCTCAATGGTTTCCGCAACCTTGCCAACGGATAGTTGTATGTCCAGGCTGCGCTTTTCGGCAACGTTAACTATCACGTTTTTTGAAGTCCACGTCTGGAACCCAGCGGCTTGCACCGTAACCGTATAGGTGCCTGCCGGCAGGTTGGTGGCCGCGTATTCGCCACCGCTTCCCGTCGTCACCGTTCGAATATCGGAATTTGTGGCATTGTTGTGGATGGTCACCGTGGCGTTAGGAACCACGGCGTTGGACGCATCGCTCACGACGCCACTGATGGTTGTGTTTAACTCTTGTGCCTGGCCGATAGATGCCAACGCGAGGATTGCCAGAAGCAGCAGTCCCCACGATAAGGTTTTCTTCATAAGGCTTCCTTAGACTCCTTTGTTAAAAGTTCGAACCGACCCAAACCCCAAATCGCTGTTCATTGCCCTGCCCTGCGCCTGCCGCAAGGTACTGACTCCGCGAACCTCATTCATAGGCGAAAGACCGTCCGCCTTCCCCGGAACCTCGACGTGCGCGGCCTGAATCTTTCCGGGGTGAATGTGGGGTACAACGCCGCTAAAAAACCACGTGGCTCCACTTGCGAACAGTGGGTCCAAGTGGCACTCCCAAAACATTGCCACTCCCATTCCCCCTCAGAACGGGAAGGAAACTGCCGTACAAACTTGCACTCACCGAGGCCGCCAGCCGCGCATTCGTCCAATCGTTTTGTGGCAATTTTCCGAGCAGAGCCAGCCACCCCCATGAGCTATAGTGCTGCGTTGAGGATAGCTATATAGCACGATATTTCGCTTGTCAAGAGAAAAATCTTGTTTTATAAAGGATTTGAAATTGCGCACTATAGCAGAAAATTGTTTGCGCTCTATATCGCTATAGATCGCAGGGGACGGGGGGTGCACCCCTCCCCCAGACGGGTCATTGCAATGCCGCAACGCGCTGGCAATACGCCGGGGATGCGTCGAGGGGGACGGAATGTCTGTTAAGAGCCGAAACGGAGTCCCCGCCTATCAGCGGATCCAGGCCAAAATCCGCAAGATAATCGAGGCGGGGGAGTTACGCCCAGGTGACGCGGTACCTTCCGAGCGGGAATTGGCGAGAGTTCACGAGGTCAGCCTGATGACCGCGCGCCACGCTCTCGCTTCGCTGGAGAAACAAGGCGCCGTCGAACGCCGCCGCGGCGTTGGCACTTTTGTTTCCGCGCCTAAAATCCACTTTAATAAGTTGATGAGCTACACCGAGCAAATGGGCAGCCGCAGTCTGACGCCAGGCTCGAAAATCATTCTTGCCAAGACCATCAACGACGAGCATGAAGTGAATGCGCGCCTGGCTCTTGCGCCAAATAGCCGGGTGGTCAAAATCGAACGATTGCGTCATGTGGCCGGCGAACCTTTCGCCCTGGAGACTTGCTACCTCTCCGCCGCGCAATTCTCCGGTTTGCTTTCGGCTCCCCTGCACCGTGAATCGTTGTTCGCCACTTTGGAGAAGGACTACAACGTCGAACTGGGCTACGCCGACGAGGAAGTAGACGCTACCGCCGCTGACCCCCGCACCTCGGAATTACTTGGCGTTCCGAAGCGCGAACCGCTGCTGCGCATTCGCCAGGTGATCTATTCGACCAAAGGCGTTGTGATTCTGTATGTGCTCGGCTTGTACCGTTCTGACCGCCATAATCTGGTTATCCGGCGCTTCCGCTAGTTTGCTGACGGGTTTGTGGCCTTCACTCGGGATTGCTATGATCAAGGACACCAAGCCGCAAGCCTCGTCACGAGGGGACGGTTGCGCTGGGGCTCGTTTTTCCTGCTTTCCATTCCCTTTTCAATCTGAAGTGTCACCGGGGGAGCAATGATCGTTGCGGGAGACATTGGCGGAACAAAATGCAGCATGGTTGCATTTGAGGAACATGGCGCGGACCTTCGCCTGGTCGCCAGGCAGCGCTATGCCACTACGGATTACCCAAACTTCGAAGAAGTGCTTTTGCATTTCCGCGAAGATCTCCGCAAGCAGGCTCCGGCCCACACACACATTCGTGCGGCAGGCTTTGGAGTTCCGGGAACCGTGGTTGAGGGGCGCCTGTACTCCTTTAATCTTCCTTGGACCGTGGAGTCCGCCTCTCTTGCTGCCGCCCTGAATCTTCGCGCCAGGGACGTTGTGCTGTTGAACGATCTTGTCGCCACAGCGTGCGGCCTGGAAAAACTTTCCCCTGGTGACTTCCTTCCATTGAAGCATGGCATTCCTGACCCACAAGGAAATAAAGCGGTCATCGCCGCGGGAACGGGTCTCGGGGAAGCTGTCCTCTATTGGGATGGCCAGGGCCATCGCCCGGCTCCTTCGGAGGGCGGCTCCGCGGATTTCGCTGCGCGCGACGAGCGGGAAACTCGCCTGCTGCTCTTCCTGAAGCAGAATCTTCCCCGCGTATCCTGCGAGGATATCTTTTCCGGACGCGGCTTCCGCAAATTGCATGAATTCCTCGATCCCACGGTGATCCATTCCACGTTTGGCGAGCCCGCAGGGGCATCCGCCAGTGAAATTACCCACAACGCCATCGAGGGCAAATGCCCCGTGTGCGTTGAGGTGCTCGATTGGTGGATTGATGCGTTTGGTGCTGAAGCAGGAAATCTGGCCCTGCGTGTTCTCGCTTATGGCGGAGTCTTTCTGGCCGGCGGCATTGCCGTAAAGATTCTTCCTAAACTGAAGGAGAGCAGCTTCTGCCAGTCCTTTGCGAATAAGGGACCGATGACGGAAATCCTTTCCCGCATCCCTATCTCGGTCATGCTCAACGAAGATGCACCGGTTCTTGGTGCCGCCTATCGAGCGCTGGCCTCCGCCGGCGCGTCAAACTAGGCGATAGGTTTGCGAAAGTTCGCAGCGCTTGTTGATTCCGCCGACTAATGATTGTTTGCTTTGTCGTTTATTTTCTTTGCAGTGTCTTCATCCGCACGCTTTTGCAATTCCCCCGAGAGCTTTTGTTCGCGTAACCCCTCTTCTTCCCGTCCGAGCTGTCGTAGCGCCGTCCCCAGCACGAAATGCGCTTTGTAGTATTCCGGGTCGAGCGAGATCACTTTGCGCAAGGGCGCCACCGCTTCCTTCGGATGACCCAGCGCTATCTCCGTCTGTCCCAGATCGTACAACGCTTCCCTATAGTTGGGATTGGCAGCCAGAGCGGCCCGCAGGTATACAACGGCATCGGCGGGCTGGCCCTGCTTCGCCAGAATCTCACCCAGCTGGCAATTGGACACCGCATCAGCGGGATAAATCGCCAGCTCGGCTCGAAATTCAGAGGCCGCGTGCTCTTCATCGCCGGTCTTTAAGTCAATCACGCCGAGCCCCGAGTGCACACCCGGGTACTTCGGATCAGCTGCCCGCGCTGCCTCAAATTCGCTCCGCGCATCCTCTTCCCTGGACATCTCGTCGAAGGCCGTGCCCATCATGACGTGCGCCGCAGCCGAATCTGGATTGATGTGCATGATCCGTTCAAAGACACTGGGGACGCTCTTGTAATCCTTCGCCCGCATGTAAGCCTTGCCTAACATGTCCAGCGTGGCGATGTCTGTAGGCTGCAATTGACTGGCCCGCTCCAGGTCCGCCGCGGATTCGGGATAGCGATCGAGCGCAAACGCGGTGAGACCCGCCATCTCGAGGAGCTGGAAATCGGCCGTGCCCGAAGCAGTGAGGTGCCGCAACAGCGGCGCTGCTTGCTGGTATTTCTGGGCCCGATAATACGCCACGGCCAGGTTGCGTTCCGTGGGTGGATCATTTGGCTTAAGCTTCAGCGCGCGCTCGTAAAAACCGATGGCTTCCGTGGTTTTACCCTGACGCGCCAGGGAGATCCCCAGATCATTCAGGATTTCGATGGAAGATGGCTGGAGTTCGAGGGCATGGCGGAAGGCCCGCTCCGCAGCGGCGTTGTCGCCGGCTTGCAAAGCTTCGGACCCCTGGACCAGGAATGTGCGCAGAGAATCCTGCGCAAGTGCCGGCAGGGCCGCGGTCAGAAGTAGCAGCATGACGGTAACAATTCGGCCGCGAGAGGATTGGGGCATAATTCCGTGATTATCCGTGCGATGGCTCCAGTAAATAGAATCGCATGGAGCCAATTTTCTCTATTGAAATCCGCCTAAAATCATCCTGCAATTCCCTGTTGCTGTCTAGCGACCCGCTTCCAGGGCACAATTCCGCTTCTCCGCGCACCGACAACTTGCAAGGTACTCGGGAGAAATCAGTAGTGCTTCGAGCGAGCGGAGAGGCCTAGCGTTCCTTCAGTTGTTCCCACGCGGAAAGCGGGTTGGCAACCCTCGTCAGAACCGCGATGAGGCTCAAAATAGTCAGTGATGGATAAAAGGATCAGGGAAGATCGGCGTCCATGGCGTAGATGTCACGCGTCCCTAATTCTCGAAGCATCAATATGGAACCATCTGGCGCCAAGCCGCTCCAAAATCCCCAATTTCCGGTCAGGGGAAAACCCGGCGCCGGGGCCACACGTTCGACGGTGCCGTCAGCCACTTTGACGCGGTAGTTTCCAGCCTTCTCCGGACCCACCGCAACACTATAATCCACGGTCGAATAGTAAACGTATTTACCGTTGGAAGACCAACTCGGGTAATCCCCCAATTCGGTTAATTGCCGTGTTGTATCATCCATCATATTGTACAAGACCAAACCTCCTGTTGTGGCGGAAGCACCTGCGAAGTACCGGCCGTCAGGAGAGAGCTGGCCACCGCAGATACCCGGTGTGCCCGGCAGCCCAGCGACCTTTCCGTTTCTCAGGTCCAAAGAGTACAGCGCCCACTCGGAACCTGATTCGCCAGAGCTCGCAAATAAGAGAGACTGCCCATCCGCAGACCAACCGGAGAGGCTTAGCTCTCCGTCCGCGCCCGGCACCAACAAACGGGGAGAACCTCCGTTGGCCGAAACCAAATAAATTTTGGAAACCTCACCCAGAGTAAGCGACGCATCAAAGGCGATTTGGGATCCGTCAGGCGACCACTGGGGATTCAAAGGGCGCATCGGCGCAAACGTAAGCTGCAACTGCTCGGAGCCGTCCACGCGACTCCTCACCAGATCTCTTCCAGGATACGTCACATAAGCCATCCATTTGCCGTCCCGCGAAAAGGCCACGCGATCGATGGACAGACCATTTGCGTACGGCTCGTATTGACCAGAACCCGCGTTATAGCGCATTAACTGGCCATGCTGCTGGGTTCCCACGGCATAAATCGTTGTGCCACTGTCGCTGGCGACGGGCAAATAAAAACTAATAGGTCCGTTCGTGAGTTGCATCGGTTGAGTGCCGTTTCTGTGGAAGAGATCCGTTTTGTCGCGCAACGCCCAGATATTTCTGATGCCACCTTGCAATCCCGTAAACAGAAAATAGCGTCCGTCGGGGGTCCAGTGACCGGCCCAGGCCCGGCTCGAACTTCCCCAACCGGAGAGCAACCGGGTAACCCGGCGGCCGGAGGCATCCAATTGCCAGAGCGAGATTCCTCCCCCCTTTGCATCAAGCACGGAAGCGCGAATGATCCTGCCATCAGGTGACCAGCTGGGCTTGAATGGTACTCCTGGGAGGCTGACGAGTTTTCTTACATTGTTGCCGTCGGCATCCACCAGGTTGAGGCTTTGCGTGTTCTCATCGGCGAAAACGATCGCGCGGCCATCCGGAGACCAAGAGGCGTCATCGGCGAATATGTTTCCGACGCGCCGGGGAGTCCCGGCTGGCAGAGGCAATCTCCAAAGCCTGCGCTTCCAAGACGCGTGGGGAAATCCCTGTTGCATTTCTGAAACCAGCAATTCGTTTCCGGAGGGGAAGATGTCATAGAGCTCTATTTTGGCGAACGGCTTTTCGACTGGAAGGACGGCACCGTCGTCAAGAGAGACATATCGAATTCTGAATTCGCCATTCTCACCAACCATGAAATAGATTCGTGAGCCGCTGACCAGAAGGTTCTGGTTCCGGACCACCGTGCCAATGTGGGTCATCTGACGGACGCGTTTGACTCGCGGTGGAGGAACGACGGGGCGCACTAAAGCGGCGACAAGTGTGAGGACTACGCAACTTCCTAGAGCGATCAGCAGACGGCGCGTTACGACGCTGGTCTTTGCGGGTGAAATCTGCACAGCTGGCGCGCCAGCCTGCGGCTGGTGCCCTGCCCCGGCTATGAAAAGTGCTGTTTCACTTTCGCCCGGTTCCCGCAATCCGCGGCCAGGAGGGTTTACTCCGACTCCGATCTTTGCGGGCTCCGCAGCCGGGCTAGGCCGTTCCACCCATTCCACTTTGACTCTCCAGCGGTAGCCGCGGCGGGCGAGCGTCTCAATGTAACGGGGTGCCTCGGCGGAATCGCCCAGGACCTGGCGTAAGCGGTTCATGGCCGCGCTGATACTATGCTCGAATTCGACGATGGTCCCGCTCGGCCAGAGAGCTTCTCGAATTTCGTCCCGCGTGACGAGGTCACCGGGGTGTTCCAGCAGCATGGCGAGGATTCGGAACGGTTGCTCGGCGAGAGTGACTGGCTTATCTCCGTTGCGGCAGAGTTCACCGGCACGAAGGTCAAACTCGAAGCCTTCGAAACGAGCTACTCGACAAGAAGTTTCAATCCTTCCCAAACAGCACCTCGGGAATTGCGGGATTCTACCACATCGGAAGACCCGCTAGGCAGGTGATGATAATCACAAAACTAGCTCCAAATTCGAAAAATGAGCAGCCGGACCGGAGCTGCAGAACGCGTAATCCACTGATAATAAAATAGATATTTTGGTGACCTCAAAATGACCTCGTTGTGACCCCCTTTGCATTGCGGGGTTTTCCAAGTTGGCACAGGGTGGTCGCCACAAAGGGCGATGAGCAGAAGCGGTCCGCCCGGTCCGCGCTGCTGAAGATAATGGGCACAGGCCGGTCTTGAGGAGGCATCATGAAAAAATCTTTGTTCTTTTTACTCATCATATGCGGCTTGGGCCTGCTCTGTAATGCTTGTGGTTCCGGCAGTTCGACGACGACTCCTCCCCCTCCCACAGCCACTCATTTCTCCGTCAGCGCGCCGGCCTTCGCGACTACCGGCTTGAAAGTCAGTTTTACGGTAACCGCGCTCGATGCCTCGAACAACGTCTTCACTAGCTACTCCGGGACCGTGCACTTCACCAGCACCGATGGGCAAGCAACGCTGCCTGCAAACTCGACGTTGACAATGGGAACCGGGAATTTCTCTGCGACGTTCAATACACTCGGCAACCAAAGCATAACGGCGACTGACGCCGCATCCCTCACTGGGAAGTCGAGCGCCATCGATGTGGTCACCGCCACAGCGACGACTCATTTTGCCGTCTCAAACCAGGCGTTGGGTAGTGCCGGTACTCGCTCTCTAAGTGTCATAATTGTACAGGCCCTGGACGGGTCAAATAACCCGTCCACTGGCTACACCGGCACGGTCCAAATCACCAGTACGGATGGCAAAGCCATCCTGCCAGCGAATGGGCCGCTACAAAATGGACTAGGGAGTTTTTTGGTGACGTTCGAGACCGCCGGCAACCAAACCGTCACGGCTACCGACACGGCTACGCCTGCGATTACAGGGAATTCGGGTACGATCGCGGTTTCTGCAACGGCCGCGCCTGCGATCACTTCAGCGGCTCCGCCAAATGGGACTGTCGGGGAAGAGTATTCACCGCGCAGAAGCTGTGTCCTGTTTACACCGAGTGGGCAGTGCCTCCAATATGGCAGAACTTATTTCAATTTTCTGCTCACGGCCAAGGGGGGCGTGCCCGGCGCGGATACGTGGAGCTGGGCTCCCGTAGCTCCCTCCACCCTGCCGCCCGGTTTGAATCTCGCTAACGGTTTGATTTCGGGCACCCCAACCGCGGCCGGCACTTACCAGGTAAGCGTGACAGTCACCGATTCTGGTTCACCGTCAGCCCAGACCAGCATGAACTACACCATCACGATTGTGAGCCCACCGCCTCCAGTCGTCGGGCCTTCTCCTTTGCTGGTCCCCGGTGCATTAGTTGACCAGCCATATAGTGTCACCTTTACCGCTACCGGGGGGATTTCGCCATACCAGAATTGGAGCGAAACTGGCGAGCTGCCTCCCGGCTTGGCCTTCAGCAATGAAGGGGTACTTTCCGGCACTCCCACACAGACCGGGTCGTTCCCTATCGTGGTCACAGTGCAAGACTCAACCGGCGTAACTTCCGCTCCACAAGATTTCACGATACAAGTTTTTGCGCATGGTTTTGTCGCGACCGGCAGCATGGAAACCGCCCGCGAATTTCAAACGGCCACTTTGCTGAGTAGCGGGAAGGTGCTCATTGCCGGGGGCCAACAGGGTGAAAACGCGATACTCGCTTCTGCGGAACTCTACGATCCAGCCGCCGGAACTTTTGCGCCCACCGGGAGCATGCAAACCTCGCGGTCGCAACACACGGCTACGCTGCTGAACGACGGCAGAGTGTTGTTGGTGGGTGGAGGAACAGGCACTCAAGGGAACGCCACAGCGACAGCGGAACTCTTCGACGCGACTGGCGCCACTTCCACGGCAACGGGAAGCATGCAAATGCCTCGCTGGGGCAACACTGCCACGTTACTCAGCAACGGGATGGTGCTGGTGACAGGTGGAATGGATGGCACCGGTAATACCCTGGCGACGGCAGAGCTGTATGACCCAGCCAGCGGGACTTTCTCTTCAACCGGTAGCATGGAAAGCGCGCGCTACTTCCACACGGCCACTTTGCTAAGCAACGGCAAAGTCCTTGTAGCGGGCGGCTCATATTTTTTGAGACCAGTAATACATCTGGGAGTCTTGCCACGGCTGAGCTCTATGATCCAACCAGCGGGACTTTCTCTCCAACCGGCGCCATGCAGGCCGCGCGCAACACCCACACCGCGACTTTGCTGAACACCGGCAAAGTGTTGATCGTCGGCGGCGCCGGTACCACCACCGCGGAGTTGTTCGATCCCACAGCCGGCACTTTCTCCCCGACCGGCGCCATGGAAATTTCGCGCGCAGAACATGCGGCAACCTTGCTCCCGGACGGCACGGTACTTGTGGTGGGCGGAGTAGATCCCAATTTTGGAAATGCGCTAGCGGTGGTAGAACTCTTCGATCCGACCACGGGCACCTTCACCGCAACCGGTGGCCTGGGAACCGCACGCGTAAATCCCACCGCCACGTTACTCAATAACGGCCAGGTTCTCGTCGCGGGAGGTGGTCCCGCCACCGCCGAACTGTACCAGTAGTGGCGCTTCTACTTTGTGTTTCCATGCTAAGGGGGGAAAGCCTGTAAATGTTGGAAGGAATGGAGCGGCCTATGAGAATCGAACTCACGCCTGAACCTTGGCAAGGTTCCGTACTACCATTATACTAAGGCCGCTCGACTACTAATTTTATAGCATGCCATCCCGCCAAAATCCAGGTCCCGGCAAGAGGCATTTTCCGCTAATGAGCGTCCGTCAGGATACCTGGCTTACTCGGGCAGACTTGACCACCGGTGAGCGGCGCTGCCGTTCCGCAAATCTCGTTGCTTTGTCCTTGTCCGTGTATACCCGGCCAAATGTCTCGCCATCCGCGTAATTCACGGTTACCAGGTAGTGATGATGGCGGCGGCGCTTGTCCTTGCCAAACTCGGATTTTTCATCGCGAACGGATTTTCTCGGGAGCTTGGATGCTTGTTTAGCCACTTGGACATCCTCAGGGTTGCAGAAATGCTAACCCTCACTATGGCAAGAAAAACTCCTCCGCGCAAGTAGTATACAAGCTAGTAACCCGCTCTTCATTGGTTAACTCAAGAGGACTGGCCAGCCGGGCAGGCCTGCCACGCGACCAAGTGGACCCTTCCAGGTCAACCGTATCTCGTACTATCGTCCTTGCCTTTAACACTCCAGCAACCATTTTGGGCGCGAACTTCGTTCGAAGGTGCCCGTGCGTCGAATTCCCCTACCACAAGCCCCATTTCCTGCATCTAAAGAATGCGTATCCGGATAAGCGGCTTCTTGGGCGCCTCTTCCCTGGCGGTTGTTTTTATGAAACATTTCGCCAGTTTTTACGTCTTAATGGTTGTGAGTCACAGTATGCTGCTACGGCGGATGAGGGATAAGCAAATGACGAATATTCACAAACTACCGCCCATTGTGGAAGACCTCCGGAGCCACGCGCCGGAACAACTGGCGGAACTCCGCCTGTTGCTTACCGCTGGGATTACCGGGCGGCCCGATGCGCGCCGGCCCGGTTTCTATGAACTCGATGGCAACGATAGCGTCTATTATGTTTTCCGCTATCCTACCGGCCACAAAGTGCTATTGGTCGCGGCTTGGGAGCGCCAGTCGGATCCAGCCGCCGAGATGGCAGCCTGCTCCTGCCCCGCCGCGTAATCGTCTTCTTTATACAATCGGGAAACTCCGCGCCTGGAAACGGTAAGCGCCGGTTTAGACGCGCTCCTGGCTAGTCTTTATCCAGCTTAAGGGCGACCGAGTTGATGCAGTAGCGCAATCCAGTCGGATTCGGGCCATCATCAAACACATGCCCCAAATGGGCATCGCACTGGCTGCACTTCACCTCTGTGCGAACCATTCCATGGGTGGTGTCGGTTTCCTCTTCGACCACTTCGCCGTCAGCGGGTGCGAAAAAGCTGGGCCAGCCACAACCCGAATGGAATTTGGCCTCTGATCGGAAAAGAGGCTGCCCGCAGCACACGCATTTGTACGTTCCGGGCGTTTGGGTAGCTTCATATTCCCCCGTAAAAGGGGGTTCCGTCCCTTTTTGGCGCGTTACATAATACTGGTTCTGCGTGAGTGACTTCTCCCATTCCGCATCTGATTTGCGCAATTTTTCGCCCATTTTAGCCCCCCAAGCACCGCTTCGTTATTGTCCTGTCAGTATCAGATTCACCGCAATGCCTTGACGTTTCACCCCACTCCCCCAATGATAGAAATTGACCCGCCCTCAGGACGTTACTATGGCTGAAGTGTCTGAAAAACAGTACCCAGAGAAGCGTCGCAGCCGGCGTGCGAGAATCGCCAAGCCGCTGCGCGTCCGTCCGTCCGAGCCTCGCGATGTGCACTTCGAGGATACGCCCGTCAGCATCAACGCCTCCAAGGAAGGCATCTATTTCCACACTCGGCGTTCCAGCTATTACAAGGGAATGCGCGTTTTTGTTACCTTTCCCTTTAGCTCGGCCCATGACCCCATGAGTTGCGAATACGTGGCCGAGGTGGTGCGCGTCGAAAAGCTACCCAACGACAGGTTTGGCGTGGCCCTGCATCTCCTCATGACCGTCAATTACAGCTCCAGCACCCCCCAGGGCATTGTATCCCGCAGCTAGTATCCAAAATTGCGATACAGTCCCATTAAATTTTGGTTTGACCCCGGCTTCCTCGATTGTGTACTTTCTTCATGCAATGATTTCCCGGGCGCACCGACACAATCATCATCACGGCTTCTTGCCGCGCCCGCTGTGGTCTGCATAGCGCTTTCGTAACAAAAAGCTCTTATCGGCCCGCTGGCGCAAATCGCCCCAGCGGGTTTTTCATTTTTTGGGAGGCTCTGGTGGAATTTGATTTTGCAAAATTGGACGGTCTGATCCCCGCGGTCATTCAGGACCACGCCACCCGGGAGGTGCTCATGCTCGGTTTTCTAAATGCCGAAGCCCTGGAGCACACCCGGCGCACCGGCGAGGTGCACTTCTACAGCCGTACCCGCAAGCGCCTCTGGAAGAAGGGCGAAACCAGCGGGCACGTCTTGCGCGTTTGCCAGCTCCTTTTCGATTGCGACGCCGATTCCCTTCTCATCCGCGTCGATCCAGTGGGGCCCGGCGTTTGCCACGAGGGCTATCGGAGCTGCTTTTTCCGTGAACTGGCACCCGACGGCACAGCGCACGTCATTGCGGAACGCGCTTTCGCGGTTGAAGATGTATACGGCAAGAAGGGGGCGGAATGAGCGTCTTGAAATTGGGCATACCCAAAGGCAGTTTGCAGGATGCCACCGTTGATCTTCTAGCGCGCGCTGGATGGAAAGTTACCCTGAGTTCCCGCAGCTACGTGCCCGCCATTGATGATGCCGAAATTGACTGCCTGCTGGTGCGGGCGCAGGAGATGGCGCGCTACGTCGAATCGGGCGCGCTCGATGCCGGAATCACGGGGCACGATTGGGTGGTGGAAACGAACGCGGATGTCCTGGAACTGGCAGAACTTGTCTATGCCAAGCAGCGGCTCGCGCGCGTGAAGTGGGTGCTGGCGGTTCCGGAGGATTCGGCGATTCGCTCTCCGCGCGACCTCGAGGGGAAAACCATCGCTACGGAAGTTGTGCACATCACGCAAGAATATCTGGCGCGCCACGGCGTGAAAGCGCGTGTGGAGTTTTCCTGGGGCGCCACGGAAGTAAAAGTTCCGCAACTTGCCGACGCCATTGTGGAAGTCACCGAAACGGGCTCATCGTTGCGCGCTAATCGCTTGCGCATCCTGGAAACCGTCCTCGAATCCTCCACTGTCTTCATCATGAACCGGAAAGCCGCGGAAGATCCGGCGAAACGCGAAAAGGCGGAGAATGTTGTACTCATGATGCAAGGCGCGATTGCCGCGGCGACCCGCGTCGGCTTGATGCTGAATGTAAGGCAGGTGGATCTCGCCGGGGTACTTGCCGTGCTCCCGGCGCTGAAAAATCCCACCATTTCCGCTTTGAGCGATTCCGATTGGGTTGCCGTGAATACCATCATTGAAGAAGCGGTGGTGCGGCAGATTTTGCCGAAGCTCAAGGCCGCCAAGGCTCAGGGCATCGTGGAATATCCCCTGAACAAGATCGTGCTCTGATGAGAATCCTAAAACTCACCGCGAAGACCGAAGCCAATTTGATGCGTTTGCGCGAAGGCGATGATCGCGTTGCGCTGAAGGCTGCGGCGAAGATCGTGGATGATGTTCGCTTGCACGGCGACGCTGCGCTGGACAAATGGAATCGCAAATTTGATCCGGCTGCATCGCAACGCGCTTCACTGTGGATTTCTCACGCCGAAATGGGTGCGGCGAAAAAACGCGTCAGCCGCGGATTTCTTCGCGCCATTTCTCACGCTGCGGAGAATGTTCGCCGCGTGGCGGAAAAACAGATGCCGCGCGAATGGTCGCTGCAGGTCGAGGCTGGCGTGACCGTCTCGCAGATCGTTCGTCCGCTGGAATCCATCGGGTGTTATATTCCCGGCGGACGCTTCGCGCTGGTTTCCACACTGGTGATGACCGTGGTGCCCGCGCAAGTGGCCGGAGTGCGGCACATCATTGCGGTTTGCCCGCGACCGAATGACGAACTGATCGCCGTTGCCGATTTGCTGGGCGTTGCACAGCTTGCCCGCGTCGGCGGCGCTCAGGCGATTGCGGCGCTGGCTTATGGCACAAAGCGGATCGCGCCTGTCGAAAAAATCTTCGGCCCGGGCAATCGCTATGTTACCGCCGCGAAGCAAATCGTCAGCGCCACTTGCGCCATTGATTTGCCCGCGGGGCCCACGGAGGCCGTCGTTCTGGCCAATCATGGAAATCCTGGCTGGATTGCCGCGGATTTGCTGGCGCAGGCTGAGCATGCTCCGGATGCCGGAAGCTATCTGGTGACCTCGTCTTCGCGCTTCGCTCAAAGAGTTCAGCGCGAAGTGATGGCGCAGTTGCAGGAATTGCCCGCCGATAATCCCGCGCAGCATTCCATTCGCAACGCGGGAGCCATTTTCCTGGCCCCCTCCTGGAACGCGGCTTGTGAATTTGTGAATCATTTTGCGCCGGAGCATCTCAGCTTGCCCTCCGACGACCGCAAGCAATTAAGTAAGCTTCGCTCTGCGGGCACCGTTTTCCTCGGTCCGCTCAGCGCCCAAGCCTTTGGTGATTACGCCAGCGGAAGCAATCACGTTTTGCCGACGGGCGGATGGGCTCGTCGTCGCGGCGGTTTGTCTGCCGCTGATTTTGTGAAGTGCATCAGCGTGCAAACGATTGGCCCGCGCGGTTTCCGCCGCCTTGCCAGCGATGTGGAAGTCCTGGCCAGAGCTGAAGGACTTCTGGCGCACGCTAATGCCGTCGAGGTGCGCCGATGAAGGTGCAACTTCCCGTGCGCAAGGCGATTCTCCTCCGCCGCACCTACGAAGCGCCCGCCGAGGGCCGCGCCAACAAAATTCGATTGGACTTCAACGAGAACACCACCGGTTGCAGCGCCGCGGCGCGAAAGGCACTCGCCCGCCTCACCGCCAAGCAGATTGCCACTTATCCCGAATACGCCGCCCCCACGCGCAGGCTGGCGCGCTACTTTCGCGTCCATCCCGAGGAACTGCTGCTTACCAACGGCGGCGACGATGCCCTGCGCGTTTTCTTCGACACGTTCGTGGAGCCGCGCACCAGCGTCCTGATCTGCGAACCAACCTTCCCGATGTACCGCTACTACGCAGAAATCGCCGGTGCGCGCGTGCAGGTTTTGCGTTACGGCGCGAACATGGAATTCCCTTTGGATCAGGCGGTCGCCGCATTGCGGAAGAAACCTTGCGTGTTTTTCCTAGCCAATCCCAATAATCCCACTGGCACGCTGGTGCCAGCCGCAGCCATCCGCAAACTCCTACGCGTCGCCACGCATACCGTTGTGGTTTTGGACGAAGCCTATGCAGAATTCTCTCCCGAAAGTACCGTGTCGTGGATCCGCCACTATCCTCACCTTTTTGTGGCCCGCACGTTTTCCAAGGCGGAAGGCATGGCCGGGTTGCGCCTGGGCGCGGTGATAGGCCAGCGCGATTCCCTATCGCTGGTGCGCCGCGCCATGCCGCCTTTTCCGGTGAACGCCGCGGCGCTCGCTGCCGGCGTGGCCGCTGTGGAGGAACGCAAGACCATCGCCCGCTACATCCGCAATGTAAAACGCCTGCGCACGTGGTTTGCCCGCGAACTGCAGAAACGCAATGTGCGCGTCTATCCGAGTTCCGCCAATTTTCTGCTCGCCGACTTTGGCAAGGCGGGTCCCGCGTTTTTCCGCAAGCTCGAACGACACAACATTTTGGTGCGTGAACGCAGCCATGATCTAGGCCCAGGTTTCGTCCGCATCACCATCGGCACCGAATCGGAACTCAAGAAGCTTTTGCGCCTGCTCGGACGCAACTCCCAGGAATAAGTTATGCCCAGAACTTCCACCATTCGCCGCAACACCAAGGAAACGCAAATCGTGTTGCGTCTGAATCTTGATGGCCGCGGAAGGGCCGAAATCTCCACGGGCATTCCCTTCTTCGATCACATGCTGGACCTCGTCACGCGACACGGCGGTTTCGATCTTCGCCTCACCGCCAAAGGCGATTTGCAGATGGATCAGCATCACACCGTCGAGGATGTGGGCATTGCGCTCGGCGAAGCCGTCAACGCCGCGCTCGGCAGCAAGAAGGGCATTCTTCGCGCCGGATATTTCCTGATGCCCATGGATGAAACCCTTGCGGCCGCGGCGATAGACTTTGGCGGACGAGGCTTTTGCGTCATCAAGGCGAAATTCTCCGCAAAGCGTGTCGGCGATTTTCAAACCGAACTGGTAGAGGATTTCTTCCAGGGATTTGCGCACGCTGCGCGCGCCAATGTCCATTTGCGCGTGCTCTATGGCCGTTCTTCCCATCATCAGGTGGAAGCTTTATTTAAAGCCTTTGCCCGCGCATTGCGATTTGCGGTTTCGCGCGATAAACGTTTGCGCAATGTTTTGCCCAGCACCAAGGAACTTCTGTGAACGTCACGCTGCTCGATTACGGAGCGGGAAATGTCACCTCCGTGGAGCGCGCTCTGCACCGCCTTGGCGCGCAGGTTCTCACCACTAATCAGCCCGAAGCGATCGCCACGGCGGAGCGCCTTATCCTGCCTGGTGTAGGCCATTGCGCCGCTCTCATCTCCGCTCTCGATGCGTATGGATTGCGCCAGCCTTTGCTCCGTGCCATCGCCCGTGGCACGAACTTTCTCGGCATCTGCCTCGGTTTGCAGGCGCTCTACGAATTGAGCGACGAAGCTCCCTCGCTGACGGGCCTCGGCGTGTTGCCTGGGCGTGTGACGCATCTCCCCGCGGGCGTGAAACTCCCGCACATGGGTTGGAACCAATTGCAGCGCACGAAGAGTAGCCGCCTCCTCGATGGCATTTCGCCCGAAGCTTATTTTTATTTCGCGCATTCTTATGCCGCCCCCGCCTCCGGCCCTGAAAGTACCGCCGTCTGCGAGCACGGCCGCGCCTTCATGGCCGTCATCGAACAGCGCAACATTTTCGGCGTGCAATTTCACCCCGAAAAAAGCGGGGCTTCCGGCGCGAAATTGCTGGAGAATTTCCTGAGGTTGCCCGCATGAGCCTGGCCCACCGCATCGTTCCCTGCCTTGATACCGACGGCGCGCGCGTGGTGAAAGGCGTGCACTTCGAAGGCCTCCGCGATGCCGGAGATCCGGTGGAACTCGCCGCGCGCTACAACGCCGAGGGCGCCGACGAATTGGTGGTCCTGGATATCGCCGCCTCGCGCGACAATCACCCCACGTTCCTCGAAACCATTCGCCGCGTCGCCGAGCAACTCGCCATCCCGCTTTCTGCGGGCGGCGGCATCCGTTCGCTGGCAGATGCGCGTGCCGTTGTGCGCGCCGGTGCGGACAAAATCACAGTGAACACCGCCGCGGTTCAGCGCCCCGAATTGCTCGGCGAACTTTCCTGTGAATTCGGCGCGCAAGCGGTGGTCCTGGCCATTGACGCGCGCCGTGAAAACGAACGATGGACAGTGCACGTTCGCGGCGGCCGGGCAGCCACGGGGCTCGACGCCGAGGAATGGGCGCTGCGCGGCGTGGAACTGGGCGCGGGCGAAATTCTTCTCACCTCGATGGACCGCGACGGCACGCAATCCGGCTTTGACGTTGCGCTGACCGCCGCCATCAGCCGCGCCGTCAGCGTTCCCGTGATTGCTTCCGGGGGCGCAAAAATCCCGCAACATTTTCTGGAAATTTTCAAGGAAGGCAGCGCCGACGCCGCTCTGGCCGCTTCGATCTTTCACGATCAGGTGCAATCCATCCGCGCGCTGAAATCCTATTTGAAGGAAAACGGCGTGGAGGTGCGCCTGCCATGCTGATTCCCTGCATTGATTTGCAGGATGGCCAGGCCGTGCAACTCGTCCACGGGCGCAAACGCGAACTTGCCGTCGCCGATGTGCTCGGCCTGCTGAATCGCTTCGGCCATTACGCGTGGCTGCATGTAATCGATCTAGATGCTGCCATGCGAAAAGGCCACAATAATCGCCTGGTCCAGCAACTCTGCCACGAAGCCCGCCGCAAATTCAAAGTCAAGCTGCGCGTAGGCGGCGGCATTCGGACCACGCGCCGCGCCGAATCGCTGATTGGCCTGGGCGTCGAGCAAATCATCATCGGCAGCGCCGCGTTCCGCCAGCAGCGCCCCAATCTTGCTTTCCTGAAACGCCTCGCCAACCGCATCGGCAAAAAACATATTCTAATTGCACTGGACACGGCCAAAGGACGCATCGTCATTCACGGCTGGCGCAAATCTCTCTCGCTCGCTCCCGCCGAAGTCATGGCCGCCCTCGAACCGTATTGCGCCGGTTTTCTCTGCACCGATGTGGACCGCGAAGGCACCATGCGCGGCGTGAATCTAGCCTGGTTCCGCGAATTGCGCCGCTCCACGCACTTGCCCATCGTCGCCGCCGGCGGCATCTCCACCTCCCGCCAAATCACCGCACTCCAAAAAATCGGCATGGACGCCGCCGTAGGCATGGCCCTCTACAAAAACCAACTCCGGTGAAATCTGCCTTTCTCCCGCCAGTGGGGCAGTTTGCTGTCAATGCCTCACACGTCTAAGTAGATTATCTCCGAGTAGCCCGTCAACCACCCCCAATCGGCAATGAATTTGAACAAAGCAGCTAGTTTCCTGTTGCAAGCGGTCCAGTAGTAGTTCGTGTGGGGGGAACATATTAGCAGCTATCGGGTTCTGCCCTCGCCAGTCTGTATGGCAGCTAATGTGGACTTGTCGCTGATGTGCAAAGCTCACGTACCGCGTTCACAATAGAGTCAGGCCGATCCGAAGGAATGTCATGACCACTTCCCGCTACCATGGTGCGTCTGCCGTCCCTGGAAAGATGCGCTAATCGCATTTGGAGATCGTCCACCCAAATGTGTTGAAATTCCTCGAAATCATGCCTGCTGAGACCACTCCTTAGCGTCGCATCAGTATTCTCCCCGGCTGTTAGTACCACGAGGGGCTTGTCGCTGATGTGGTCAGCAGCTCGCGCTTGTTCTGCGCTGACCCGCATTTGTTCAAGCTCGCTGGCTCTCGCTCTCAAGTACTTCTTCTGCAGGATCAAGTACTCACCATTGCCTTTGCTGCCTTGCGCTCGAAGCATGAGGCGGCCAATCCCCAGGTTGACAACAAAAAAGGAATACCGTGCCAGACGCTCGCAGTGCTCCAGTTGCTCCGCGCTGAGCGCCCTCCACGCTTTTGGGAGCAATTCATACTGGTCCTCTTGCACGGCGTCAGCTAAAACAATTCCGGTTACGTCGTTCGGGTATAGCCCATTAAACACGCGAACGTTGTATCCGCCGAAGGAGGAACCGACAAGCACATATGGTGGCATTTCGCCGGCATTCTTAAGAAGGGCATGTAGCTCTGTCGCGATCCGAAGACTGGTACGCGGCATTGGACCCGGATCACTTCCTCCATAGCCTGCGCGGTCGTACGAACAGACTCGCGAGAACTTCGCAATTTGGGACTGAACGGTTCTCCATTCGATGGACACGTCACCGAACCCAGATTCTAGGATGACCGTTGGGCTTCCAGTCCCCGTGCAATTAAGCTTGAGGCGGTAGCCTCCCACATCCACTAACTGGCCGGTTTCAGGAAAACGGCGCACATCTAGGCGTGTCTCGATCGCCTGATAGGACGCACCTGCGAGAGCTAGTAGGACCACCATCATGCATATGGTCAAAGCGATCCCACGCAGCCAGCGAACCATGCCCGGTCCTTTCACTAAACGTTTCAATCTAGCACGGAGCTATGGGGAAGCCACACGCGATTCTTAGGCGGATATCCGGAAACCATCCGAGTGCGCTGCGGTTACAGTTCTGGAAGCGGGAGTCACTTTCCGATGTCTCGCAATCGGAAACTACCTCACGCCTAAATACCCACATCTCCTTTTCCCAGCGCCCGTGCCTGCAGTAGGATAATAAGTAATGTTGTGACCGCGTTTCCCAAAGGGAGGCCGTATGCTGGTATCCTTCCGCCCTTGCAGCCCGAAAGATCACTCCACTCTCCTGAAGTTCATCATCGCCTACTACCGTTTCGACAAAATTCCCTTCAACCGCAAAGACCTCGCGCAAGGCGTGCACACCTTGCTGCGCAATCTTTCGCTGGGCAAGGCGTGGCTGATGGAAAGCCAGAAGAAGCCCGTGGGCTACGCCATCGTCACGTAC
Source organism: Candidatus Acidiferrales bacterium (assembly GCA_963702915.1). Lineage (GTDB taxonomy): Bacteria > Acidobacteriota > Terriglobia > Acidiferrales > UBA7541 > Acidiferrum. The sequence continues at coordinate 35,479 of OY969770.1, read as the reverse complement.
AATTTCGATCTGGAATACGGCGGAATAGAAGCCATGCTCACCGATCTCTACGTGGACAAGCGTTACCGCAACAAAGGCATCGGGTCGCTGGCGCTGTACGAAATCGAGGATTTCTGCCGCGAGCGTGGAATCCGCACCATCGAACTCCAGGTGCAGCACCACAACAAATCCGCCGAAACCTTCTACCGCAAGGCCGGCTTTAGCATTCTGCGGCGCAAAGTAATGTTATTGGATGTGCGTTCCGAGGAAGTGGCCCGCGCCCACCGCGCTAGCGTGGCGGCCCGGAAATAACATCCAGGAGTTCAGAGGCTTCAGGGGCGCTTCGCGACCCGGGCTGAAGCCCAGGGTCTACGAGCCCAATTCATTCCGCGGGCTTTACGCCGGGGCTGAAGAGTCTGTGTGAGAACTCGAGAAAAGGGCCCTCAGCGGCTGAAGCCGGGTTGAAAGAGCTACGGTTCCGGCATGGCTGAAGCCATGCCCTGACGAAAAACGCCGGTATTCACACGGACCCTGAAGACCCGGCCTCCTAAAGAGAAATGCAAAAAACAACTGAGGCAGTAAATTAGCGCAGGTAAGCGTCGGTAATATACTGCTGCACCATGCGCTGTGTATTAAAAAATGATCCGTTGATCGCGATCGAGTGCCGCATCACATCCAGGTAGCGGTTGCGGTCCTCAATAAACATCGGCAAGATCACGCTCTCCAGTTTCGAGTACAGGCTTTCCGCATCCAGCGCGTTATCCACTGGCGTTTCCGGCCCGGGGTCGCCGCGACGAGGTTCCCCAATCGACCACCCCGTCAGACCCTCGATGCAGCCCTCCACCCACCAGCCATCCAGAATGCTCAAGCTGGGCACGCCGTTCACCGCCGCCTTCATCCCGCTTGTGCCGGAAGCTTCCAGCGGGTATTGCGGCGTGTTTAGCCACAAATCCACGCCAGACGTAAGTTTCAAACCCAAATCGAGATTGTAGTCGTCCAGAAACGCAATCGTGACGGCCTTCTTCAGCGCCTTCTTCGCCTTGAAGATTTTCTTGATGATTTCTTTGCCGCCGCCGTCATGCGGGTGCGCTTTTCCCGCGTACACGATCTGAAACGGACCGACATTTTTCGCGATCTGCCGCAAGCGGTCCAAATCTCTCAGGATCAGGTCCGCGCGTTTATAGCCCGTGGCGCGGCGCGCAAATCCGATCGTGAACGCATCGGGATCCAGCTTCAGTCCCGTCTTCTTGCGGATCGCTTCCAGCAAGTCGTGTTTGGAAAGCAAATGCGCCGTCCAAACCTCCTCCGGCGGCAATCCCAACGCCCCGCGCAGGCTGTAATTGTCCTCGCGCCAGGAAGGGATGTACCGGTCAAAAAGGTCCTGGAATGGTGGAGAAGTCCACGTTGCCGCGTGCACGCCATTCGTGATCGCTTCGATGGGCACGTTCGGAAACATTTTCCGGGAAACTTCACCGTGCAGCTTCGCCACGCCATTCACATAATTGCTCAAGCTCAGCGCCAGGTACGTCATGTTTACCGAAGCGCCCTGCCGGGCTGCTTCCTGCCAGTCCGCATAAGTCTGTTCTGTCTGCAGGATGCTCTTGATCAATTCTACGGTGGAAGCATCCTTCCCATCGAGGTAGCGCACCTGTTCCGGCACTGCCCGCGAAAGATATTCGGCGGGAAATTTGTCGTGTCCAGCGGGCACCGGCGTGTGCGTCGTGAACACGCACTTGTTGCGGACGCGTTCGATGTCTTCGCCCGTGATCGCCGTGCGCCCGGCTCGCTTCGTTTCTTCTTCCAGCAATTCCAAGGTAAGCAGCGCGGCATGCCCCTCGTTCATGTGATAGCGCATCAGGTCCGTATGGCCCAGCGCGCGCAGCATGCGCACTCCGCCAATCCCCAAAAGCACTTCCTGCGATAACCTGTAATACGGGTCACCGCCATACAGCCTGCCAGTAAGTTCGCGGTCCCGCGGGTCATTGGATGGAAGGTCCGCGTCCAAGAAGTAGACGGGCACCTCAAACCCGCGCACGCCTTTCACCATGTACCGCCAGGCTCGCAATTCCACGGGCCGGTTCTCCAACATCACGCTGATGTGCGGTTCTTCTTCCTGCAGGAATTTCTCCACGTCCCATTCCACCGGCTCTTCGGTTTGCCAGCCGTCTTCGCTCAACACCTGGTGGAAATAGCCTTTGCGGTAAAGCAGCGAGACCGCCACCATCGGCAAGCGGATGTCCGCCGCCGCACGGATCGTATCGCCCGCCAGCACGCCCAAGCCGCCGCTATAGCTGGGCATGGCATTTTCCAGGGCAATCTCCATGGAAAAGTAGGCTACGAATCGTTTGGGTGGATGCAATACCGAAGTGGCCATCTTCCGTGAGTCTCCGTCCGCAGCGGCGCTCAGGCCGCTCTGCACGTATTGTTAGGTACTTGTTAGGTTTCTATTGTCTGAAATCATAGCGAAACAGGCAAGGAAACCTCTTGGATGCGTTTCCTCTCTGCTCCCGCCCTTTCTCTCCGTCTTCCAGTATATTCTTCCGCCATGTCCACGGTCCTAGCACCTGCCACCGCCGCTCCTCGGGGAACATTCCGCGCAAATTCTTAAGGAACTTCACTTTAGCAGCGCCGAAGTGGAAGCCGCCCTGCATTCGGCTTCTGCCGACCCTGAGGTAATGAGACAGTTCTATACCTAAAACTTTAAGTCCATCATTTTTTAGTTGCTTTTCTAACTAATATATTATATGAGACTTATAGTTGCACTGAAATGCACTACCCCTCAGCCCGTGGTGCATTACGGCTGTTCGCCGTTATAGGAAGGGCTGCGCTATGCTGCAAGACCACGTGATCGCTGATCGGGTCACTCATCGCAATTTTAATCTTTGTCCGCATTGCCTGCATCACGGCGAGCAGGGTTTCCTCTGCCGCCTCTGCGAATCCATGCCCATGATCTCCCGATCGGATGGCGACACTTTCCATTTGTTGCTCGCCGACCGCCCCCTGGATTATCCACAAGAGCGCCAATCCCCAGCTTCGGACAGCGTTTCCGTGTGCTTCTGGTATTCTCATGTGGATACTGGTTCCACGACTCACGCTGTGGTCGTCATCCTGCCGGAAACACGGTTGGACCAACCCGTCATTTTCCGTGTTATCGATTCCGTCGCGGATCTGCTCGCAGACAAGCTTCTGCACACCCGTCACTTGGACAGCTTTTACAGATTCACCGGCAGTTCGCTTCAGCCTCTGACCCCCTAATGCGCCCGCGCATGGTTCGGCGCACCTTGGCATCCTAGAGATGCCTTACTTGGAACCAGCTTGTTCTAGAGGATTCAGTCCTGCATTGTTCGTGCGTAAACTCTTACCGCTGCCCCATCGCCGACTCCAGTTCGGCCTTCCTGGCCTTGGTATCCGCCGCAAGCTGCGCAACAGTCACGCCCGACAGCACTCCCGTCAGCGCCGTTTGCGCTCTTTGCCAGACGGGATGGACACCGCACCAGGACTTGCGTTCACACGTCTGGCCGCTTCCCAGGCACAGATTCAATTGCGTGGGCCCTTCAATCGCCTCCACTACCTCCAGTAGCGTCACGTCCTGGCTCGGCACTCGCAGAGAGAAGCCACCTCGGGTTCCACGATGCGAGGTCACCATCCCCGCATGAACCAGCCGCTGCACCACTTTGGAGAGGAAGCTCCCACGAACGCCGGTAGCCTCAATCAATTCATTCAGTTGCATCTTGTCGCCCGGTGACAAATTGGCCAAGTGCACCATGGCGCGAACGGCATAATCGGTGGCGCGTGTGATTTGCATAGGAGTTATGGACTACTCAGGTCCAATTATCTTCTATCAGATGCTACCACCCCTCGCAGCGCAGTGATATCCAACATGCCTTACAGTGACGAATGTCACGTGACTCTTTCCTCTTCCTCCTCTCCTTGTCTCTATTTCCGGGGCATGCATGCCGCCTTCAGAAGCTGCTTCAGACTCTTGCTGCCGCCTGACTGGGAAACGCCCGGAGTCCGCACTTACTTTTTTCTACTTTTTGTTCCTTTTTCTTTCGTTTGTAGATAGACTGCTTTCGTGGCCGTTAGAGCATCTCTGGCGCACGCTTTGCCTTACCGCATTTCTCATCGTCATCATCGAGGGCTGAAAAAGATGAATATTTCCGTTGAATCCGGCTGCCGTTCTTTCTGGGACTATCCCGCTTTTCCCCTTCTTCTTACGCTGGGGCTCGCCGCCGTGTTTTCCTCTCCTCTCCCGGCTCAAGACATTACCTACTCGCAAGATCCGAATGCAGCCAAACGCATGACCTTGCTGCTGCACGATTACGAGCCGCACTCCATGCTGCACGGTGCCGTTCACGAGGTTCCCCACGCCAAGTTTCCCGTGATTGACGTTCACAACCATGTCAATGATGCCGGTGGAGTGCACGGCGAGGATATTCCTCCTGCTGAGCTAGTCCGCCGCATGGACGCCACCAATGTGGAGAAGATCGTCATCCTTACCGGTATGTGGGGCGAAAAGCTCCAGGGCGTCATCGATAAGATGGTGAAGCCATATCCGGATCGCTTTATTGTTTTCGCTCAGATGGATTGGAGCAAAATCAACGATCCCAATTTCAGCCAGGAAATGGTCCAGCAGCTCGACGATGCCGTGCGTCGAGGTGCCCGCGGATTGAAGATTCTCAAGGACTTCGGCCTCGGCGTGCGCGACAATTCCGGCAAGCTCATCGCCATCGACGACCCCCGCCTGGATCCCGTTTGGGAAGAGTGCGGACGCCTGGGTATTCCCGTGGCCATTCACTCCACCGATCCCGAAGCCTTCTTCACTCCCACGGACAAGTACAACGAGCGCTACGAAGAGTTGATGTCTAATCCGAGCTGGAGTTTCTACGGCCCGAAATTCCCCAGCAAACAAGCCCTGCTGGACGAACAGCACCACGTCTTCTCGAAGCATCCTCATACGACTTTCATTGCTCTGCACGTCGCCAACTGGCCCGAAAATCTCGATGCCGTTTCCTCATGGCTGGATAAATACCCCAACATGCTTGTGGAATTCGGCGCTCGTGAAGCCGAACTCGGCCGCCAGCCACGCCGCGCTCGCAAGTTTTTCATCGATTATCAGGATCGGATCATGTTCGGCACTGACAGCGAGCCCGAAGAAGCCATGTATGCCAACTATTTCCGCTGGCTGGAAACCGCCGATGAATACTTCGACTACGCGGGCTACCCAGGACAAGGGCGCTGGGAAATCTACGGCATGGAGCTTCCCGATAACGTCCTCGAAAAGGTCTACAACAAGAACGCGGAAAAGATGTTCGCCCAATTTAAGGGCTTTCACCGGACGGGAGCCGCCAATCCATGACTTTATTTCACGAGACTAGATCCAATCCGCTATGCTTCGCCAAATCCGGCGCGTTCATTGCACTACTCTTGCTCTTGGGAATCGGCCTGGCACAACTTGCCGGGTGCGAAAAAAAGCCAGCTCCTTCGGCGAAATCAGAGTCTTCCACTTCAGCAGTCCAAGCCTCGAATATCAGCGTAACTCTGGCGCCGGATTCCATCGATGTCCGCACGCCTCTTGCGGCGTTTGTGCTCTCTCCCAATGGCTATCTAAAAGGAATTCTTACCGCTGGCGGAAACTCACTGACCCTCGATGAACCCGGGTCGCAACCTGGACAAGTGCTCACCCTCGCGCACAAGCAACTCTCCGATTTCACTCTCGATCTGGCCAAAGCGAAAATCAGTGAAGCGCAGGGGAAACTTGGCTCGCGCGGAAAAAAGATCGAGGTGCCAGGCGCTAGCCCCGGCACGGGATTGCGGGAAACGCTGCTGCTAGAGGTCTATGATGATTTTCCCGAGTTGGCGCTTCTCTCCGCCACCTTCAAAAATGGCGGACCAAATGACCTATCTCTCGAAAATGTTTCGCTTCAACAGCACCGCTTCAGCGCCGCGCTCACAAATCCCGCTGCCGCTCCGCATGAGATGTGGTCCTTCCACGGCTCCAGCTTGCGGTGGGGCAAGGACGAAATGTTCGCCGTGCCCGCCAAGTTCAATCAGGAAAATCCCTTTGGGGCGCCTGTCCCCGTACGCGGCGACCTCGGCAGCGCCGGCGGTGGTGTTCCTGTTGTGGCTTTCTGGACGAAAAACGTTGGCGAAGCCATCGGTCATCTGGAAACGCTCCCGCTCGTTCTCTCCATCCCCGTGCAAACCGCGCCGGATGGCCGCGTTGGTGCTTCCGTGCGTCTCCCCGCGAACGTCACCCTCAAACCTGGTGAAACCTTTGCCACGCCTCGCACTTTCCTGGCTGTCTACGCTGGCGATTTCTATGAGCCACTCAGCATGTGGTCAAGTGCGGTCGACCGCGAAGGCCTAGCCAAGCCGGCGAATAATGCCGAAAATTATGCGGTGAGTTGGTGCGGCTGGGGCTATGAGTTCGGTGTCACTCCGAAGCAGATGCTGGACACCGTTCCCAAGTTGAAGGAACTCGGCATCCACTGGGCCACTCTGGATGACGGCTGGTTCAGCAACTACGGCGACTGGCAGCCCGCGCAAAAAGCTTTTCCCGGCGATGCGATCCAGAAAATGGTCAGCGATTTCCACGCGCAAGGCATGAAAGTCCAACTATGGTGGTTGCCCCTCGCCGTCGAAGATGGCCACTTCGGTTACGGTGGCCGCAAATATATCTTCTCTGACGTTTTGAAGGAACACCCCGATTGGCTCGTCCTTGATAAATCCGGAAAACCCGCGCGAATGGCCAGAAATCTGGCGACTCTCTGCCCCGCATTACCCGAGGTGCAAGCCTATTACAAGCAGCTCACCGAACGATTCATCCGCGATTGGGGCTTCGATGGACACAAACTCGACAATATTTATTCCGTGCCGCCCTGCTACAACCCCAAGCACCATCACAAATCTCCCAACGATTCCGTTTATGCCATGGGCGAAGTCTACAAAACCATTTTCGAGACCACTCGCGCTTTGAAGCCGGACAGCGTCACGCAGAGTTGCCCCTGCGGCACTCCACCCAGCATCGCCTGGCTTCGTTACATGGACCAGGCCGTCACCGCCGATCCCGTTGGCTCTGTGCAAGTGCGCCGCCGCATCAAGATGTATAAAGCGCTGCTCGGGCCGCGCGCCGCCATCTATGGCGACCACGTCGAGTTGACGCGTCTTACCGGCGCCAATACGGACAACGAGCAGGACGTTGGCTCAGACTTTGCCGCCACGCTTGGCACCGGTGGGGTGCTCGGCACGAAATTCACCTGGCCCGATTACGGACCCAAGTTTAAGAACGTCTATCTGAATCCAGAAAAAGATGCCCACTGGAAAAAGTGGATTGCCCTCTACAACGAGAAGATGCTTTCCCAAGGCGAATTCCGTAACCTCTACGTTTATGGTTACGATGTGCCGGAAGCCTACGCCATCGAGAAGGGTGGGAGCATGTACTACGCTTTTTATGCTCCGGAAAAGCCGTCGAAAACGGCGATGGAAACCGCCGATGCGGCCTCGTGGTCAGGTGAAGTCGAATTGCGTGGACTAACCGCCAAAACTTACAAAGTCGTGGACTACGTCAACAATAAAGACTATGGAACTGTCACGGGCCCTGCCGCTAAACTCAAAGTGGATATTCAGGACAGCTTGTTGCTGGAAGTGACGCCGGTCCCTCCCGCACCGGCAAAATAACAGACCTGCTTTACAAGAGCCCCACGATAGGTTCAGATTCGCGTACTGCGTGGCGCCGCTCCCGTACCCCCGGGCCAATGCTTGCTTATGAAACTCTCCCGGTGTTTCGCGTCGCGGAATGCTTCGGTCCCGCCCGCGCGCGTTATGGAAAGCGCCCCAATGATATTCGCGAACTTCAGGCAATCTTCGATTTTGGCGCCGCGAATAAACTGGTGAATGAACCCGGCATCGAATGTGTCTCCTGCTCCCACGGCATCCACCATGTCCGTCACCGGCGGAAATGCGGAGAGCTTGATCTTGCCTTCGCGCAGGATGGCGCCTTGCGAACCGCGCTTGATGACGACCAGCGGCACTTTCTGTGACAACGTCTCCGCTGCCTGGTTCACGTCGTCGGTACGTGCGAGCTTGCACGCCTCGTTTTCATTAGGCATGAGTATGTCCACGTACTTCAGGAGCAACAGGACGTCCGAGGACCAGCGCCCTTCCGGATCATCGTTCGTGTCCAGCGAAGTCGTCAGCCCGGCCTCCTTCGCCCGGCGAAACAACTCGATCATCTCCGGCCGCAGTGCCTTGTGCAGGAAGTAAGACGAGACGTGAAGGTGCTTGGCGCTGAAAACGTAACTCAGGTCCAGATCCTTCAAGCTCATCTCGTGCATGGTTCCCGGATACGTCAGGATGTACCGCTGCTTTCTTTGCGGCAGGATCACTGTCAGCCCCGTGGTCTTTCCTTTGAGCTTGCGCACGTGCGTCAGGTCCACGCCGCATTCCCCCAGCTTCTGCAAGCAGATTTCGCCCAATGGATCGCTGCCGATCGTAGAGCTGAATCCAACCTTGTTTCCCAGCAGCGTGAAATTGTGCGTGAAAATCGCCGAGGAGCTCCCCAGCGTGATGCTCAGGTCATTCGCCAGGTGTTCGCGTTCAAGTTCTAGTTTCTCCGGTAGCCCATAAAAAATCAGATCGAGATTCAACTCACCCACAACACTCACGTCAAAAGTGGCCACAATCTTTTCTCCTTGGTCTTGCTCAGTCCAGTATCACGACGCGTGTCAGGTTCTTGGGATTGTCCGGGTCCAGATTTTTCTTCGTGCCCGTGAAAAAACCCAGCAACTGCGCCGGCACCACGTAGGGCGCCAGCCGCGCCACGTCCGGCCCGTCGAATCCCAGCTCGAATACCACATCGCTGTTGTGCCGCACATGTTCGCTCGCGCGGTTACAGATTGTGAGAATCACTCCGCCGAGTTCCGCCATTTCGCCCAGCACTTCTTCTTCCGCCTGATAGCCATTTTCGCTGAGGAAGAACATCAAGCAGGTGTTTGCGCTCACAATCGCCTTGGGCCCATGGCGAAATTCCAGCGTGTGGAACACCTGGCTGTAGGAGCAAGACATCTCCATCACCTTCAACGAAGCTTCGCGCGCGATCCCATGAAACGGACCCTGGCCCAGGAATACGTAGTCCTCGAAAGAGTGCTTCGCCACGAACCCCTGTATTTTTTCCGCAATCGATTGGATTTGCGGCGCAAACTGCGCGGCCATTTCCTCGAGCGACCTCAAATAACCTTCATCCTTCGCGGTTCGCGCTGCCAGATGCTGCAGCGCCAGCAGCATGGACGTGAACGACCGCGTCATCACCGTGCTCTTCTCATCCGCGGTCGTAATTCGGATCGTCACGTCGCAGAGTTCCTCGAGCGGCGTATCCGTTGCGCAGGTAATCCCGATCGTCGGCACATGGAATTCGTTGGTGAACAACTTGGCGGCCCGCAGCGCCTCCGATGTTTTCCCTGATCGTGAAATGACCACCGCCTGGAGATTTGGCTCTTTCGCCAGCGCCAATTCCGGGAAAAGCAGCGGCTCCGAGCCGGGAAGCGCCCGTGCTCTTTGCCCGGTCAATAACGTCCAGGAATTCGCCGCGGCTTCCGCCAGATAAAAACTCGTGCCGCACCCGATGAAGAGCCATTCCGTGCGATTGCGCGATTCTTCTACAATCCTGGCGATCGTGGGATCCCCGCGCAATCCTGCGAGCGCCTTTTGCCACACCACCGGCTCCGACAGAATTTCTTCAAAGGTCGCGGACCGTTGCAGATTTGTTCGTTTCGTATTCATTCGGCTTCTTCCTCGACTCTCGGGCTTCAGACGCATCCATCTACCCGGAGCGTTCCAGTACTTACCGTTCACACCAACGTCACGTCAATTTCCGCCTCGCGTAGTGCTTTCAAATCGTGCCTCGAAATGCCTTTGTCGGTGATCGTTTCGTGCACCGCGGACGTCGGCAAGATGAGCGAAAGGCTGCGCTTTCCGAATTTGCTGGAATCGCAGACCACCACTGTTCTTCGCGCGGCTTCCGCCATGGCCCGGTTTACGCGCGACTCCAGCAAGTTCGGCGTTGTCAATCCATAACTGACATCAAAGCCGTCCACCGCAAGAAACAGCAGGTCAGCGCTCAATTTCCGCAGCGACTCTTCCGCCAAAGGTCCTACCAACGAAAACGAATTCTTTCGCAGCATCCCGCCGGTCAAAATCACGTCAACGGACGTCCCGGCAAGTTCCTCCGCGATATTCGTGCCGTTCGTAATGATTGTCAGGCTCCGGAAATGGCGGCAGGCGCGCGCAATCGCCGTCGTTGTGGTTCCGGAATCGAGGATGATCACCTGCCCCTGCCGGATCATGCGCACCGCGGCGGCGGCGATGTGCGTTTTCTCCCGCCGGTGCAGGCGCTCCTTCTCCTGCAGTGTTTGGTCGTTTAGCGCGCCCACCTTAAGAGGCAGCGCCCCGCCATGCGTGCGTTCCAGTTGCCCTTGATGATGCAGGTGTTCCAGATCCTTGCGAATGGTAATCAGCGAGGTGCGAAAACGTTTGGACAGGTCGCGCACCAGCACCCGGCCATCGTGTTGCAGCAACTCCAGAATTTCACGCCGCCGTTCTTCACTGAGCATGAGCTTTTCCTACTCCAAGCGGCGTGGGTTCGTCCTTCGCCGAAGATCCGGCCCCACAGGCGCTTGCATAAATCTCCAGAACTTCCAGGATTTTCGCGCGGATCATCTCGCGCGGTTGATTTTTCAGCCGCCCTTCGCGGATCGCTTCACACTGTTTTGGCAGGTATTGGCTCACCAGAGGCACTGGCGCGGGCTGCGCGGTCAGATTGTTCAGCAGTGTCAGCAGCGCAGACGCCACGCGCGACTGGGGCCAATAGTATCGCGAGCGATCGCTGTAGCTGTATTTGCGCGCGAATTTCAACTCCGCTTCCCGTCCGTGATAATGGCTTTTCCAGTGACTGGGATTCTCGACCATGGCCGCTTCCAACTCTTCCCGCACCTTTGATAGCGTCACGCCTCTTCTCGATCCCAGCCATTCCTCTTCCATTATTGCGAGCGCGAACACCGCCTCCCGAAACGCAAATGTCAGCCACGGCCCCACCTTCAAGATCGCGAAATGATCTCGCACCATTTCGTGAAGCGCGCCGCGTGTTTGGTAATCCGTGGAATGTGCTTCATAAACACGATCCCACTTTTGCGCAGCGTAATCTGCCAGGGGCTTTGCCTTCGCCGCATCATAGGCAAACACATTCGCATCGCCAAATTCCACGCCCGGCTGCACCACCACCGCGATGACCCGTTCCCACGCTTCTTCCAAACCGCGCGAATAAAATGCCTGCTTCGCCGTGGCCAGTGTTCGGGCCAGGTCGTCGGTGCTCGTCACCTCTGGCGCTTGCGATCCCTCTTGTTCGCCTCCGGGAATTGGGACTTCCGTTCCGATTACATAGAGGGGCGCGGACGATTCCGCTTTGATTTCCTTGTGCGCTTCCTCGGCGGCTTTGCACAACTCCGCGGCGCGTTCATTTACCAATTCATCCGCTAGCGGCCGTTGCGGGTCTCCGGGATCATCGGCGCAACGCATGCTCGCATCCAGGTGAATTTTCGTGTATCCGGCGCGCACGTAATCTCGCACCAATTCTCGCGCTTTCTCCATCGCGTTTGCTGTCTCTTCCGCACGCCATACGTGCGGCCCAATATGGTCGCCGCCCAGCAGAATCATTTCTTCCGGGAACTTCTCTGCTTTGGCCACTTCCTTCACGAACGCGGCGAACTGTGCGGGTGTCTGCCCGGTGTAGCCGCCGAATTGATTCACCTGATTGGAGGTCGACTCGATGCAAAGCAGGCTGTCGGCCCGTTTGGCTTGCTCCATCCCTGCTTCCAGCACAAAGCGATTTGCCGAGCAAATGGAATAGATGCCCACATGTTTTCCGCCGTGGTTTTCCTGCACGATGCGGAAGAGCTTTCCGCTGGCATCGTTTTGCTGCGCCGGTGTGTGAAAATGTGTCGTCACGATTTTTCCCCGGACAGTGTAGCGGCTTGTTCCCTCGCGTAGCATTCCGCCCACGGCCGCGCCGCGGATAATTTTGCGTTTACGCGCTGGATGTTGCGGATTCCTTCGCTTTTTAGCCAGTTCTCCAATGCATTCATTCCGTGATCCGCAAAAATGCCGACTCCGTCTTTCCATGTAGCGCGGCCGCACAGCACGCCCGAAAAATTCGCCCCGGCCTCTCCGGCAAGTTCCAGCGCATCTTCAAATGCTTCGTTGCTCACACCCTCGGATAGATAGATGAACGGCACGCGCGCGGCCGCCGCAGCTTCGCGGAAGTATGCCTTTGCTTGCTCGCGGCTGTACAAGATCTCCCCTGTCGTCGAAGGCGAGCCTTCCACAAACGCCATGTTCACCGGCACGCCCACTTTCAAAACGTCCACCGCGTAGCGCGGCTTGGAAAACTCCCCCACGCTCGCCGTCACCACTTCCGGCTTGCACCTGGCAAATTCCTGCCCCTTCTCGTTCATGCCTTCCGCGTAACTCACCAGCTCCAGAAAAAACGGCACGTCCGCCGCAACGCACTCCGCTCCAATCCGTTCCACCCAGGCATGCTTCTCGTCATTAATTTCCGCTGAACTCGATGGCGCGTAGTACAAGAGAATCTTCACGCAATCCGCGCCCGCTTCGATCAGACGGCGCACGGACCAGTGTTCCAGCAACTTCGGCAATCGCCCTGGCACGGTTTTGTCGTAGCCCGTCTTCTCGTACGCCAAGAGCAGCCCAGCGTTCTTCGCACGTTGTTTTGCCGCGGGCAGGCCATACTCCGGATCCAGCAGAATCGCGCTTGCCTCGGCTGTCAAAATGCGGCTCACGGCTTCCTTGAATTGCACCAGCCAGTCGCCGGGCACCGCGTCAGCGTCCAAGCCTTTTGCTTTCGCGAACAAATTCCGCAGTGCGCTGCGCTGGTCAATCGCCAGCGCGGCAATCACGCCTCTCGCGTCTGCCACGCGCTCCAGCCCTCTGCGTTTCCCTTCCGTAATTTTCAATGGCCCACTCGCTTCCTATCGTGCCGTTTCGATCTGCATCACCGCGCCCCGATCAATCGGCGGCAAAACAAAAATCATGCGGTTTCCGGAAACCCTGCCCTTCAGCGTCTTTTCCTCGCCAAGGAACGGCAGAAACGTCGCCGTCTCGCCCTTCCCTGCTGGCACGCTCACTTCTACATCCTGCGCCGCGGCCGGGACCCCAATTTTATTGGGCACTAATCCTGCAAAGTTCGCAAAATAGATGGTGGTCTTTCCGTCCACTGCCGCGATGTTTGCCACCACATAGGGCGACGCGGCGATCCGCACATCTGCTTTTGCGTCGAGTACATCCATCAACGCAGAAGGGACTCGCGACGCTCCATCCGCAAAGTCCTTTTCGAGCCCTTCCAAATATGCCTTCGCCGGGCAACTGGAAAACTCCATAACTTGGGAATCGCCGCGCAATTCCGTCGCGTTCGCCCCCGTCACTACGAGTTTTCCTCCCTTCTTCACAAAGGCAGCCAACTCCCGCTTCTCTTCCTCGTCCAGCACACTGACGTTCGGCAGCGCCAGCACGCGCCCGTGGAAATCCTTCAGCGTCCGTGGCGTCACCACCGCAAACTCGCGATGCCGCTGCAATAGCAGCACCAGCATCCCTCGGTACGACGGCAGAAACTCTTTTGCGGCGTAGTCACGGCTCTTGGGCGAAAAATAAACGCCTACGGGTTGAATCGGCAATCGCGGCCAGTAGAGCACCTTCTCGTGCTTTTCAATCCACTGAAAAATCTCCGTCCGCGTGGGCGGATCATTCGAACCGGACATCACGTGCCCGCGAGCATCCCAGAAATTCGCTCCGGCCATCACCTCGGAAGCCGCCAGATTTTTCATCTCGTCCGGCGCGGCAACTCCCTTCTGCCCGTCCCACGAGTAATTCAGGATCCAGGTTGCCTTACCCTGTGCAAACGCGCGAAACGTCAGCATCCCCGCCTGGTATAAAAACCAATCCAGTTGCGTTCGCGTCGCCGCCATGTGCTCGCCGCTGCCAAATTCATATTCGTGTGCGATGGCATCCACCACGCCATACATCTGGTAAACGTCCGCGCCAACCCGCGTCGCTTCTTCCTCGATTCCCGGATAAATCTCCGGAATCACCATGATATTGGGATTGACGCGCCGCGCCGTTTCGCGAATTTCCCCCATGAAATCGGTCAGAGTCGTGATCCGGAAATCCACCCACTTGCGGAAATTCGCGTCGCCAAAATCTCCCAACTTCAAATCATGGCGGGCATCCAGTCCGGTCTTCTCCTTGAACGCGGCCACCGTCGAATCGTCAAAGCTCGCCCAGGTATCTTCCCAACCATCAAAATGGGTCATCCAATACGGAATGTCCACGTAGATCCCGTCAATTCCCGTCGCGGCAATCTGCGCCACCCGCTGCATGTACGTCTTCCGCCACTCCTTGGCGTAGGGACTGATCCACACGTCTTCGTCACCCGGGCTGATCCAAAACGCCGCACCCGAAGTGAATACCGCGGGGTCGCCCTTGATGTTTCGCTGCACCCAATCGGGATGATCTTTCATCACCGAGTGCGCGGATTTATCCGCATGCGCCGTGATGCACTCGGTGCCTGCGATGTACACGAAAGCTTTATTCCCCGCGCGGTGCGCCGCTTCACTCACTTCACGAATGGCTTGCAATTTTTCGCTGGGCACCAGGAAGCTCTCGTAGCGACCCGGTATGTCGTTATCCACCTCGATCCCGTACACGTGCGTCTTCTGCACGTCGTCCACAATCGATGCGGCATCCTTGCGCGCCAAGCCGTACGCCCCGATGCGAACGTAATGCGTCCAGTTCTGCTGGGCCTCCTGTGCGAAGAGGTTTGTACGCGAACCGCTGTTCGGCAGCAGCCAGAACAGCAGCAATGCACTCAGCCCCACAAACCGCGCCAATCTCCGCCCAGGATTCTTCTGCGTTTTCACGTTTACACTCCGCCAGTCTCATCGGAAACATTCAGACCCAGCGTGGGCCGCAGAGTCAGGCTGCCATCTTCATTCAGTTTTTGCCGGCACGCCCAGCGCAGCTTGTGCCGCTGGCCTTTCACTTCGATCTCCGCCCGCAAGCGCAACCCGCGCCACACCGTTCCTTTGGGCAGGGGAAACAGCGCTTGCCGGACTCGCCCTGGCAGCGGGTAGCCCGCATCCAAGAAACCGGCGGCGAGTTCCTGTCCCGCTTCGTTTGCCACGCTGACACGCAGCGCCCCCGGAACGCCTGCGATTCCGTCATTCACGAAACCAACGATCAATCCTGGCTCGCCGCGCTCTTCATACGTCCAGACCCACGACGGCCGTACGCGATAGCCGATGGTCCTCGCCAAGGAATCGAGTGTCTTGGGATAAGCCTCGTAGTACCGCTGCAATCCACCGGCTGAGATGCGATGCCAATTCCAAAGCGAAAAATAACAAGCGCCCACGTCCTTCGCGTGACAAAGCACGTTGTCGGTGTAGGTCACACCCTCGTCCACATGCAGGCTGGCGGGTGAGCCGTCCGACATTCCCACTTCGATTGCCGCTCCCGTCCAAGGCGGACGGTTGCTCAGCGCTTCGATCTGTTCGTTCTCGATGAAAATGGTGTCCGTACGAAGCCAGCCTCCGTTGCGAATCGTCCGGTCAACGAGTTCGGAGTTCCCCACCTTGCTGAAATCGGGCTGCGTGTTGGTCACCAGTGGAGTTTTCTTCCATCGCGCCGTTTGGTGCTCAAACATCCTCACGAACGTGTTTTCTGCAGTGCTGTAATCGGGATACGGATTCTTTTCCAGCGGCCAGGTGTGCCCTTCGCCCCAGAACCCGTACATACACGTATCCACGAACTCCACGTCGGAATGTCCGTCATATTCTTCCGAAAGGCGTTCGATCAATTCTTGGAAGGCTGCCTGAAAAGCAGGATCGTCGCATCGCGGCTCTTCCCGCTCCCGTTTCTGCCACGCGCCCAGCTTGACCATGGGCACCTTTTCCCGCAGAAAATCGGGCAGCGCATACCCCGGAATATCGGGATTGCTGATCATCACACGGAATCCGATGCGCTTTCCATACTGCCGCGCCAGCGCGAACGCTGTGTTCCAGATGGTGTTTGGTTGCAAGCGTCCCGGCCGCGGCTGCACATCCTTCCAATTCACGCGCAGATAAAGCTTCGTGCCCAGCGGGAATTTCACCAATTCTTCCAGCGCGGTTTCGACGCTCTGCCCACCGCTCCTCTGCAACCCCACTTCGTCGCAGAGATAGGTGATCAGTCCCATTCCGTAATTCGGTACCGGCTCATCGGAGGGCGTCACCGCCATCACCACGGTCCAGCTCGGATACAGATCCGCGGGAAACGGCCCCTGGTTGAGCCTGTCCTTGATCGGCGGCCCCGCGCCGAAATCGTATTTGTCGAAATTGTGTGGCGGAACGTAGGCCGCAGCTGCGCCTAGCGCACTCGCTTTCAGGAATTCGCGGCGTCTCATGCGTTCCGCCTTTTTTCTAGAATTGGAAGCGCACGCCGAATTGGACAGTTCTGGGCGAATTCGCTGTATAAGTGACTTGGCCGAAAGTGCTGTTGCCCAATCCGGGCTGACCCGGCGACCAACCGAGGCTGGGAAATCCGAACCGGGGCGTGTTGGTGAAATTAAAGAACTCGCCGCGCAGTTGCAGCGTCATTCCTT
Source organism: Candidatus Acidiferrales bacterium (assembly GCA_963702915.1). Taxonomy (GTDB): domain Bacteria; phylum Acidobacteriota; class Terriglobia; order Acidiferrales; family UBA7541; genus Acidiferrum. Next base: position 18,798 of record OY969770.1, on the reverse strand, counting down.
CATGGACTTTGAACTCCTTGCTGAGGGTCGCATCCATGTTGTGAATCCCGTCCGCGCGGATGCTGGAGAAATAACGGGGTGCGTCACCGGGAACCTGGTCGCCGGGGTCAGCAAAGCAATTTGGATTTAGGACGGAAGTAGCGTAGGGATTCACGGTAGACGTCCCATTCGCAGCTAACTGGAATTGCTGAATGAGCCAGTTGGAAGCCGCTTGATGATAGTTAAACCCACTGGAGAGCTGCGAACAGATCACGTCGGGCCGCTGGTTGCCGTCCAACAAGCGCGGGGACGCCATGGAAACGGGCAATGGCTGTCCGGATTGCTTTGTGATCAGCGTGGAAATGGACCAACCACCAATGAATCCATCCATAATTCGGTTCATATCCCGGCCAAGCCACAGTCCACGGCCCACTGGCAAATCGAAGATGGCGGCAACAACGAAACGGTGCGGTGCGTCATTTGCGCTGGGGGCATATTCGTTCTGTGGCATGTCGTTCTGCTGCGGGTTTCCAAGATTCAGATTGCCCACGAACGCATTGGCTCCGACGGACGAATTGTCCGTCGCCTTCGAGAATGTGTAGTTGCCCTCCAGGCTGAAGTAATGGTTCATACGCTTCTGGAAGCGCACCTGCATCGCGTTGTACCAGGAGTTGGCCCCAAAATTCGGCAGCCCCTGGAACGTGCCGGCAAACTGCGGGAACGGCCGCAGCAGGTAATAGAGCGGAACTTGGCTCTGGGAATAGAGCGAAGCAGGCGCGTTAAACATCTGTTCCGGCCCGGGTTGGAAAAGCGGCGCAAAGGGATTTGTCACCGACTGGTTCAGGTACGTTGTTACGCAACTGTTTGCGTCACAGCCACCGTCCGGTGCGGTTACTGGGTCCTGGGCATGCAGTTGAGCAGAGATATTGGCGAGCAGGTCAGAAGAAATGAAATTCCGGTTCCGCGTACTCGAGTAGCCTCCCCATGGTAGATGGGTGCTTCGGTTCGCCGAGTAGTCAACCCCGATTGTGATTTCCCACGGAAACAGGTGCTGCACCCCCAAGTTCCATTGGTAGATGTCCGCGTTTCGTGCTTCTTCGGTCCCCAGGTTATTGCTGTTGTCAAAGCCCCACAAAGCCAGTTTTCCCGCGGTTTCCCCCTGCGGGACCGGGATTCCTGCCGGATAGGGATTCGTCAGCGTAACGGATGTATTTCTCGTCATGTTGCTATCCAGCGAGAACTGGGCACTCGCGCTCGCTCCAAAAGCCGTGCCCACATACTGGAAGTTCGTCGCCGGGCTCATGCCGAAGTACACGCCGGCGCCCCCACGAACCACGGTGTTCGAATTCAACGAGTAAGCGAATCCCAAACGTGGCCCAACATTGTTACGATCTGTCGGCACACTTCGTCCCAGGCCACCCTGATTCGCAAATAGCGTGGTGCCCATCAACTCTGTCGCTGTGGCGAGTGACGATGGTGCTACTCCTATCTGCGGGCTTGACACATCGGGCAGATTGAGGGCGATGCCCGTGTCGCCGGTGAAATCGCTGAATTGCGTGAGGTTATACCGCACCGTGTAGGGAGTGCTCCATTCATAGCGCAATCCCAGATTGACGGTCAGCCGGGCGCTTAGTTTCCAGTCATCCTGCAAGTAGAATCCGGTCTCCCAGGATTTGTCGGCCACGGAAGGCTGAACAATGATGGAACTGCTGGGATCGGCCCAGCCCATGGCCATGGTTGCGAAGGAGTTGCCGTCGGCCAGATTGGTGTCGCCCGGAAATTGTGCCGTGATTCCCTGCGGAAAATAAAACGAACCCGTCGGCCAATTCGGCTGCCAGAAATTGTTCAAGAACTGGCGTTGTTCGAATCCGAACTTGAGGGTGTGGCCGCGCCGTATCATCGAGAGCGAAGACGAATACGCAAAGAGCGAGTGTGCAAAATTCGTAAACGTGCAGCATTGCGTATACATCGAAAGATCGTTATTCGTGGAATCGGTAAGAAGTTGCGGCATGCGATCCACAAGGTTCGCCTGCGCTAAATATGAGGGAAAGCCCCCACCCTCCGCCGTCGAAGGAGTCATATCAGGTCGCACCGGGCTGGCGGCGCGGTCAAGTCCGAAGCGGGTCACCCAGATGGTGGTAGGCGTCAACGAAAAGGTGTACTCCAGCCCCACGTTTTGCGCATTCGTAGTCTCCGTGAAGCCGTCATTCGGCCCCGAATCTCCCACCACGAATGGCGCGTCATACGAGTTGTATAAGCGGCTGTACCGTGCTGTAAGGCGCTGCTTGTCGTTGATCTGGTGATCAATCTTCACGTCAAATTGATATTGCGGCGCATTTACCACCACGGTCTGCCGAAAATTGTTAATGTCCCCTGCTCCCGGCACATTCGGTTCCGGGAACAGTTTGAGCAACGCCAGCCCCTCTGGATCCGTCAAGCCCGCCGCTAACAGGTTATTCCCCGACACCGGTGTCCGAGTGCAGCCTTGCGTCGGATCGCCTGCGACATTCAGAACGCAGTTGAACGGATTGAAAATCTGCTGGGCATTCGAGCCGCTTAGTAGTTCGGAGAAATCGCCTGCCCTCATGGCGTCCGTCGGCACCGTGCCGGAAACGATGTCCGGCGAGCTCTGCCGGATCTTCTCGAAGTCGACAAAAAAGAACGTCTTCTGCTTACGGATGGGACCGCCCAGCGAAAATCCGTACTGGTCGCGCGAGTATTCCGGCTTTGGATTACCGTAGGCGTTGGAGAAGAACTCGTTTGCGTTTAGAGCCGAGCGCTGGCCGAACCACCAGCCGCTGCCGTGAAAATCGTTGCCCCCCGATTTCAGAACCATGTTCACTACTGTTCCGCCGTTGTTCCCGTACTCCGCCGAGAAACTGTTGTTCTCCACTTTGAATTCCTGCACCATGTCTACCAGCGGCTGATAGTAAACGTTAGACGTCGCCCCTTCACCTTGTTCCGGCGCGCTCGTCAGCGCTCCATCGATTCGTATCTCTGCTGTCGCGTTCCTCTGCCCGTTGGACACAAAATTCGTCCCCGCAGGATAGGAATCCTGGATTCCGGAACCCGTCACCTCCGTGACTCCCGCTGCCAAGAAGGTCAGCCCGAACATGCTGCGATTGATGAGCGGCAGGTCCTTAATGTAGTCATTTGTCACGTCCGTCCCCAGCGTTGCGTTTCCGGTGTCCAGCATCGGCGCTTGTTCCGTCACCGTGATCGTTTCCGACACCGTTCCCGGGGTCAGCGTAAAATCCAAGGTAGCTTGCTGGTTCACGGCCAACACCACTCCCTTGCGCTGCTGCGACGCCAGATTCGGCGCTTCCACCCGAATCGAATAGGTCGTCGGCCGCAATCCGGTAAATACGTAAATCCCGCGGCCGTCGGTCACGATGTTTTGGGAAATGTTCGTGGCTTCATCCGTCAGTATGACCTTGGCCCCAGGAATTACGGCGCCGCTCGAATCCGTAACGACTCCACTGAGCTGCGCGGTATAAGTCGACTGCCCGCGCGTCCCCGGCGCCAGTATTCCGCCGAACACCACCATCGCCAGAACGCCCAACCATCCCAGTTTGCTCATCTGTTTCATTACACACCCCCAAAAATTTTCCTCGGCTTTTTGCTTTTTCCTGACTTTCGCTTTCTTTCGTCTACTTACGATTGCTTTCCTTTTTACTTCCTCTTTTCCCGGATGTCAAGCCTAATTCTGCGCCCCCGTGCCAATCCACCCGGCCAGCCTTTTCTGAAATCTCGGCTGAGGTGCTCCCAGAGGTGCGTAGCGTTACCACTTCTCGCTGAGGGATGGGTGGCGGCAAAGCCTCGGCCGTTTTGCCGGCGCACAAAAAAATGGCCGGTCCATAGGACCGGCCATCGCAATGTAGTTTTGCAATTGTGCGGGCTTACTTGGCTCCCTTGTATACGGGAGAGGCCTTGTGCAGCGTCGCCAGCAGCCCCTGTGCGCATGCCGGCACCGGCACGGCCTTATCGAATACGATTGCTGACGCGCTTATTTCCTTGCCGTAGAGGTGCTTGTTGGCGCCATCATCGGGCCGAAGCGTGGAACCCTCCAGCGAAATGCCCGCAAATAGTCCCCGCGCGCGCGAGTAGGAAAGTATCTCGGCGCGCATGGTGACATCCGTTTCCGCCGAGGCCGTGCGCCCCACCGGTCCGGCCGCTGCGCTGGCATCTCCGCCCAGCTTCACCTTGCTGCTCAAAATGCTGGTCGCGGAGCGCGGGCTCATCAAGAGCAGAACGAAATCCGTGGCATTCCCGCCCAGTTGCAATCCGGCGCTGCCGCCTTCCAGCGCCATCATCGTTGGCGCGCCCCAGGCGCCATTAAACGACTTGCCGCCGCGGCACGTCATGACGCCGCGTCCATAGCTGCCTCCGAATCCGATGGCAAATTTCAGGACCGATGGCAAAATCACCACGCAGTCCGCCTTGTCCAGGATGTCCTGGGGAATGCTGTCGGGGGCGTCCAGTATTTCCTTTAGTACTTTCCCGGCGTTCTCCACGCGATCCGTTTCTTTGTCCTGCGCGAGAAGGGGAACCGCAAGTACAAGAGCAAAGCTGATACCCAGAATCGTTTTCTTCATCGTTCCTCCTCAGTGATCTTACGTGCGCCCGAAGGCGGATATGGTTATGAATGGGTTGTCTGTTGTGCGGTGACTGGGCACCCTCATCCTACCACGCGTCGCGTGGGTCAGCCCTCTTTGAAGCGAAGCCAGCGTCCCCCGGAAATCAAAATTCAAATTGCATGACCTGATGAAAGAACAGCGGAAGCGGGCGAGGTGTCACATCTCAACAAATAGGCCCATTTTGTGTGCAAAGGGTGGGCTCTTCCGCTTTCGTTTATGCCCAAGAATCTGAGGCGCGTGACCGGGCGCGGAGATCTGCACTTCATCACATTCTGCTGCTACCAGCGGCGGACGCTGCTGGGCACTGTGCGGGCGCGAAACCTTGCGGTACAGATTCTGGGAGAAGTGCGGCACAAATACGAGTTCGCGCTGGTGGGTTACGTGATCATGCCGCAGCATGTGCATGTGTTGATCGGGGAAACGCGCGGCGTGGCTCCGGCAATAGTGGTTCAAGTGTTCAAACAGCGATTGTCACGCCGGATGCGGGGGAAGAAACGCGCACGGGCGGGGCAACTGGCGTTGCCGTTCAACGAGGGTGAAGCCAAGTTGCGGCGTTTCTGGCAGCGGCGCTACTACGATTTCAATGTCTATACGCGGGCAAAGCTAAGGGAAAAGCTGGACTATATGCACGCGAACCCAGTGAAAGAAAAACCGGTGGCGCATCCCCGCGACTGGCCGTGGAGCAGTTGGTGGTACTATGCGACGGGAGACGGACTGCTGAAAATGGATGCGGCGTAGAGGAAGAGGAGAAGGGGAAAAGGTAAGAGAGAGGACGAAGAGCCCACCCTTGCGCAAACCAAAATCGCAAGGGTAGGCCACCCGGGATCATCTCAACGTCTCAAGGATGCGCCACCCGCCATCAGAGACAAGATGTCAGAAAACGTCCCGTCTGTCCCCGGTTTCCCGCGATGAAATTGACTCTAAACCCGCACCCTTTGCAAAAGGCGCAAAGGATGCGGCACCCAAATTCGTCTCCCCGTTCAATCTATTCGCCACCCGCCGTCTTGAAAAACAGGCACCCTGGCGCGCCCGATAACCGAGCAGAGGGGCAGATGACCTCTTCAGCGATGAGGCCGGAACCCGCTCCGATTTTATTGATAGGCTGCGGCGGTCACTCCGCAGGAACTGATCTTGAAACAGCCAGATATGTCATTTGGGAACTTTTGAATCGGGCCTCAAAGTATATCTCAATCGAATAGAAATCGAATTTTTCGTGCGCCGCCCTCTCACTTAACTTCTCTGGGTAGTCGTGGCGAAGTTTCTCAAACTCCTCGTTAGTTGTCTTCTGTTTGAATTCTCGAGAGTAGACAACCCTGTCCCCTGCAATGAAGTCGGGCTTGCCAAGTATGCCTTCAAGTTCGCTACGGCTGATTCCTAGACGCAAGCCTGAGTTTGTGCTTAGAGTCGTGGATATCTGGCGCGACTTGGCACAGTAGCCGATTCCATTCCAATCAGATCCGCCGCGGAACAGATAGAAGGTCAACGTCTCCTCACCAGCCTCAAAAATGAGGTAAACCTTCCCAGCATTCTCGTCAGAGACATAACAGATTTGGTGCCGACCACTGGAAGCATCGCCCCGGTCAACAATTTGGGCCCTGCCGAGCTTGGACTCGATCTGGTCGAACTGTTCCCTCGCTAAGCTGATGCCTGCAATTTGAAAATTCCCCGCAGCCATCTGCGTGCTTTGAACCTTCACATCGGTGGGCCGAAAATTCTCGTTATGGATCGACCACCAGTCTGAATGGTCGCGGAGTCGGACTGGTCGAGAATCCGCAGCCACTTGAATGACCGCAAAGGCGAGAACAATCATAGGGAGGACTGTTGTTACCCGGAGCACCCGATGCATTGTTTTTACCCCTCTCGTAGAAGATGGGACATGCGTATCCCTGTCCCAAAACAAGCCATTTCTGAGCCCTGACTAATTCTTCCCAAAATTCGGGGACAGACGGGACGTTCCCATGGTTGACGGTTAGATAAAGAACTGGTGAACCGGGCAGGACTCGAACCTGCAACCCGCTGTTGCATCCAGATAGGCTATGTAGTTGGCTCTTCAAGCATTTCCTTGCGTCTCACATCACGGTTTAGCACGGTGTTCGGCACGGTTCTGTTCCTAAAGTTGTTCCCAACTTTTTTGGGGTGACGTGTCCCCCCCACTCCCCATGCCGCAGGCATGGCTCCTCCGGCGCTCTCCGGCGCTCGGCGGTAACGGACGAGAACAGGCCCCCTGACGGCCTCAAGAACGACTTGGCGAGAAGTGGCGGGCCACTTCTGAGGCGTACTGACTGCCAACACGCTCTCGATTGGACGCCAGCCACTGGCTTAGGCGGGTTTGCCCCGAGGCTGGTCCCTCAGGGGCTAGCAGGTTGGCCATGAGGCCCTTGTACTCTTCCCAGGTGAGGACAACGTCGCGAACGAACCAACCGGTCACAAGTGTGGATAGATACGCCAAGGGCATCGGCAGATGGACAAGACGAACAGAGCGGCCTACCTGCGCGGCAATGAGTTGTACAAGCTCCTCGAAGCTGAAGGCTTCGGGTCCAACAGCGTCGAGCACTGTGTTCCCTTGTTGGTCTACCGCATCCGCGATCAGTTGCGCCATGTCCTCGACATAGATGGGACGGACACGGTAGCTGCCGTCACCGGGGATACCGAACACAGGAAAACGGCGGATGAACCACGCGATGTTGTTGATCAGGATATCTTCGAGGCCGAAGATGACCGTGGGCCGCAAGATGGTGTAAGACAGATTTGAGTCGAGTACAGCCTGCTCCATCTGAGCCTTTCCTCTGTAGTAGCCCAGCGGGGATTGAAGTGATGGGTTGGCGATGCTGACATGAACGATGCGTCTGACCCCGGCGTTCTTTGCGGCAGTGATCAAAGTGCGAGTGTTTTGGACCGCAGCCTCAAAGGTGGACGTTCCGTGAGGGAAGCGCACCCAATAGGTATTTATCAGCGTTGACGCACCGCGAAGGCTATCGGTGAGCTGGTCGGGATGATCGAAATTGTAAGGGAAGACCTGAACATCGTCACCGAAAGGATTCTCCCGCCCAACGTGGTAGGTCAGAGTGCGGATTTTGTATCCACGACTGAGCAGAAGCCGCGTAGCGTATTTTCCGGTATAGCTAAATGCACCAGTTATAACGATGATGCCAGGCGGAGTGCTCATACGCGTTCGATCCCCGGAAGTAGGTGATCCGCAAAATGCTCCATTCATTCGCCATCACACTTGCGACGGGGGATAAGCCCAAGAACGACTAGACCGACAACGCTCAAGATAAACAGGCTGGCCTGAGTGAGGGCTAAGCGGTGTTTAACCCCAATTACGATGTGAGCGGCCAATATCAGCCAGAGAATCGGGCCGTATATGAACAAATTCCTCGCGCCTGTTTTTGCCGCCCATATCGCCAGCGGCGCGAATAGCAATGAAATTAATGTGCTGACACTCAATGCCATCCGGAAGACAGCCGGCAACGTGAGTGCATCTTTTCCAAATGCGCAGAACACAAACGTCAAGCCGAGCGTGAACGAAAATACCCAACTGAACCCTATACCTAGGAGAATTCTATTCAACATTCCAACATCTCCTCGCCTAAGGCAAATGCCGCCAGACTTTGCAGCCTGCTCCGACGCAACACTTTTGGAGGCAGTTTTTCACGAGATCATACGGCATGTCGTACAAACCCGCCCACGCATAACACTTCGCGTGGGCCTCGGTCGTACCGGTGCCCTTTTGGTGTTCACATGCCAAGCAGCCCCGTACTTGAAGTGCCCAAGGGCCATCCCCGGCGCACTTGCAAAAACATCGCAGACTGACGCCGTCGTATGTCTCGGTGCCGTAACTATCGCAAGCAGGATTGTTAGAAGTCATCGGCGGTGCGTTCTTGCAGCTGTCGCTGTCACAACCTTTCAGGCCCGTTGGGTCGGTGAGATTAATAGGGTTATTCCTCACATAGGCGTAGAAATTTCGCCCACCTCTAAACCGGACCGGATCTTCGGAGATGAACCGTCCTATTTGGGGATCATAATATCTGGCGCGATAGTAGTAGAGGCTGGTTTCCGGGTCGAACTCCCGCCCCGTGTAGTGGAACGCGTTCGTCAACGACCCCGTTGTGGCAACGATGCCGCCGAAAGAGTCGTAAGTGTAGTTCTGAGCCGCCACCCCAGCCGTGTTCGTCAGTGACGTGACCGACCCCAGGCCATCCGCTTGGTAGTAGCTGGTCGTCCCGCCGCGCAGCATAGCGAGAGGCTCGTCGACGTTAAACCCTTGCGAATAACGAGCCATAACCGCACCGTTGGAGTCGGTCTCCTCGACGAGGGCGCCACCGTCATAGGAGTAGATGCTCGTGCCGCTGGACGAGGATTTGTAGATTCTTCTGCCGAAGGGATCGTATTTGAAACTGACCGTGCCACCGCTGCCGGGCAGGATCACGCTGGTCATCCGGTTCTCGAAGTCCCACGTATACGCGGTGATGCCATTGGAGTCGTTCTTGCTCAGGGTATTGCCGTTCGCGTCTAATGCTGACCCTGCCACACTTTTTCCGCTACAGTTCTCCCATCCCCTACGCCAGTTTCCACTTAGCGGAGCCGTTGCACCAAAACAGTGCAACGTTTTTCCTCCGAAAACCCCTGACGCGAGTTTTCGGCTAACTGGGCAGTCGTTGCCGGATGCGTGTTTTGGGGAAGCAAGATCGGCGGCTAGAGGAAAGACATCTTCGCTGCCGAAGAACACGGCACCAGCGTGCGGTTGTTCTTTAGTTGCGTACAGCATTCGATACCCTGATTGTACTTCGGGAGACTGCACGCGGAACAGATTCGCTAGCGGATGTGGCTAGAGTTGCATCACCGAGAGACCGGGTATTTTCTGGAAGTGGCGCAGATTTGCGGTCAGCACGGAAAAACCGAGCGACAACGCGGTCGCACCGATGAGCAAGTCTCCGAACGGAATGACTACGCCCTTACTCTGCTGCTCTCCGTCGAGTTTCCCGGCCAGCATCGCCGTTTCTTTTGTGTACGGGTACACGGTCATGTCTGCCAGCAGTTCATCGAGGAACGATTGACGGTGGAGGCGCAAGGCAGGAGTTTTCGCGCGATAGAGTCCGTGGATGAGTTCCGTCAGGCCGATTGCGGAGAGTGCCGCTTCCTGGTCCCCTGCCGCGGCGACCACGCGCTCGATCAGCCGTTCGACGTTTTCCCCGCGCCGTTCGGCAGCGATGACTACGCTGGAGTCCAGGATCAGTCCCATGCGGGCGGGTCGAGCGGTTCGCGGTGGCTCTCGATAGCTGCCTCTACATCTTTGGCGAAGTCAGCATCCATGACCGCCGTCGAGCCATGTTCTCTGGCAAGGCGAAGAGATTCTGATAGCAGCCGGACATGAGGTTCGGCGGGACGCACCACGGCAACGGGCCGGGCGTTGTCTTCGATGACCACCTCGGCACCAGAGCGCACGCGGGCCATGAGCGAAGCGAAGTCGCTCGCCGCTTCCGCTTCCGAGATGTGGATCACTTCCTTAGCCATGACCTGATTATACATCCGCTACTCCTCCTCTTCTTCGGCTTCCGTTTCGAGCGCAGCCAGCAACTCGGCCTTTTGCTCGTCATCATCCGGGCCGGTGTTTTCGCTCGTCGCAGCCGATGCTTTGCGCTCCAGCGTGGCTCCGGGATGCGTGGCCGCATGGATTTTTTGCAGCTTGCGGATCGCCACATGCGTGTAAATTTCCGTGCTGGAGAGTTCCGCGTGCCCGAGCATCTGTTGGATGTAGCGGAGATTCGCGCCGCCTTCGAGCATCAACGTCGCCATGGTATGCCGGAACGTGTGGCAGGAACCGGATTTTCCCAGGTTCGCCTCGGCGATCAAGTCCCGCGTCAGATTGCTGAGCGCGTCGGGATTGAACGGCTCTCCGTACTGCGTTAAGAAAAGCGTGCCGTCATCCGGCTCGACAGCCAGCAGCGGACGCGCTTCCCGCAGATATTTTCCCACCCACGCCAGCGCCCGCTCGCCGATCGGGATCATGCGGTCCTTCTTGCCCTTGCCCTGGCGGATCGTCAGCGTGGCCCGTTCGCGGTCCACATCGTACAGCTTCAGGTGCACCAGTTCTTTGCGCCGGATGCCCGTCGAGTAGAACGTCTCCAGGATCGCGCGGTCCCGCAGACCCACCGGCGTCTGGATGTCTGGCACCTGCAGCACGCGCTCGGTCTCCTCCACCGAAAAGATGGTGCGCGGGATGCGCTTTTCCATGCGCGGCAGGTCCAGATCGCTCGCCGGGTTGTACAGGATGTGATTGTGGCGCACCAGCCAGCGGAACCACCGGCAGATGGGCGTCAGCCGCGAGTGTTGCGTGCGGAACGTCAGCGGCTGTCCGTTTTTCTGCCGGTAGTAGTAGAGATAGCGCTGATAACTTTCGAGGATCGGGCGTGTGACTTCCATCGGGTGCTCGATGCCGCGCTGCTCGGCCCAGCGAACGAAGTCTCCGATGGACCAGCGTGCGTGATCGGCGGTGTCTTCCGAGTAGTTTTTCACCAGCAACCATTCGAGATGTTCTTCCATCAACCGGCCGAGCGGCGTGTGTGGCTCGGGCTGCGCCTTGTGCTTGACGATGCGGGCCATCACTTCACCTTCGCGGCTACGCGTACGATGCGATTTTCTCGGGGGTCCCGAGTCGTGAAGTTTTCCTGATTTCGCCTAAAATCGCCATTCCGCCGCGCCAACACTGGCGATTCTTCACCCCGCGCACCCCCCGCTATCCCCCCGCTTTGGGGCCGCGTTGACCCCGCGAACTGGCCGTTTTGCCCCGCGTTCTTTGTGTCGTAGCCGCAACCGGAGAGCTTTTCGATCTCGATCAGGCCGGGCAACATGGGCTTGCCGCTGTCGCCCTGGCGCTCGAACACCAGTTCGTAAACGAAGCTCTGGCCGCGTCCACCGCGATGCACCAGGAGATATTCGAGTTCTTCCAGCCGCCTCAGATGCACACGCAACTGTGTGTCGCCCCAGCCGGTGTACTGACGCACGTCGCGGCGGCTAAAACGAAAGTCTGTGCGCTCGATGTTCTGCCGGTCGCATTCCGCGCTCACCATCTCGTCCACGAGCAACAGCAACCGCCGCGTCTGTGGCGGGAGCTCGTCGAGTGAGCGGCCCAGCACTTCATGTGCCAGCCGGTTGGCCGTGGCGATATCGTCGAGCGTCACCTCGATGTATTCGAGCGCCTGGCCGTTGTGCGTGGCGGTTTTCCTCTGCCGCTGATGCTGGTGCAGGAGCGCAATGGAGCGAATGAGCGCCAGATATTTCATGTGATCGCGCCGCGTGCGTGTCTGGCTATCCAGGAACGTCAGCTCCGGCGCGTAGGGATTGGCCACGAAGAGCGGCTTGATAAGCCGCTGCGCGTTCTGGTGCACGCGGAGGATTTCTTCGCGCTCCCGTCTTGCCAGCAACCCTTCGATGGTTTGCGCTTCGCGCTGTTTTTTGTGGATCGCCTGCGTCTGCGCGCGGCCCTCATCCACGGCCAACACGAGACAACGATTCTGTAGCTCTTCGTCCAGGTCTATCGCCGTCGTCGTGAGGAAGAGCATCACCGGACCTTCCACGCGATATTGATGCGTGATGAGCCTGCCGCTCGCGGCATCTTTTCCAGTGCTGGCGATACTCAGCGCTCCTTCGCTCTGCAACAGTTTCAGCGCGTAGGCCGCGCGCGACGCTCCCTCTTCTTCCACGATGGCCAGCACCTTGTGCTTGAGATCGCTCTCGCCCATGTAGAACAGAGATTGTCCGGTCATGGCCGAGTACTGCACGCGCTGCTCTTCGGGCAGCATCGCCAGTACCGCTTCCATGATCGCGCTCTTGCCCGCGGCGGAACTCGATTGCACCAGCACCGCCAACGGCGCTTCCAAGAGCCGCGACACCACCGCCAGATAACTCACCAGCTTGTTCGTTTCCTCTCCCACCACCCCGCACCGTTCGAAGTCCGCGAGGATGCGTTCGAGCAACTGCGGATCGCGCAAGAACTCGAGTGCGGCGGATTTTTCCTCCGCCGTCATCTCGATTTTTTCTTCCTGCGGCTTCAGCGTCTTTTCCATCCACTCGTGTTGCAGGTCTTCGAGTTTCAGGACCAGCGTGGAGAGTTCGCGCTCGATGATCTCTTCCTTGTGGCCCAGTTCCTTTGCCGCTTGCTTGGCGAAGATCGCCCGCAGCCGCGCCGCGTACAAGTCCAGCGTGTCCACGTGCAGGCGCGTCTCCCCGCGCGCGTTCGTGGCCGTGGCCATCACGTTCACCCGCAGAACACCGGGAGCCAGGTTCTTCGCCAGGCCCAGGATGCGATAGCGCCGCTCTCCCAGCGAGACGTACACCGTCTCGCCGCTCACTTCGACCGGCACATCCAGGACCGGCACGACCGTTCCGGTCGGCAGTGATGCGATGGGTAGCTCGGCGGCTAAAGGAAGATCATTCTCCTCGTTCGTGTTGGCCTCGATGCTCTCGGAGATTTTTCCTTCCGCTGGTGCTCGCGGGCCTTCTTGTTCCGAAGGGACCACAGGAGCGGCTGCTGTGACGGGTTCGGTGATTTTTTCTTTGGCCGCTGCTTCTGATTTTTCCTCGACCGTTTGCGGCTCGCTCACCGTGACGGTGGGCCGCTGGCCTTTGCCGAGCCACGCCGCTTTGCCCAGCAAGATGCCCAGACTCTTTGTTGCCGGCGTCACTCTCAGCGCGAAGTCGTTCGCATCCAGTCCTTTCGGGAACTGCACCCGGAAGCACTCCATCCCCATCGCCATCAGTTCTTCCGCCAGTTTCCCCGCTGCTCGCTCGCCGGCGTCGTCGCGGTCGTATGCGATATAAATTCTCTTCGTGCCGTGCTTCTGGAACGCGACCCGGTGATCGTCCGTGAACCCGTTCACGCCGTAGCTCGCGGTCACGTGGCGATAACCCGCGCACCAGAACGTCAGCGCGTCGATCAGCGCTTCACACAGGATGATTTCCTTTGAGGCGATGAGCGCCTGTTCGTTCCACACCCCGCGCATCGGGCCACGCAGATAGGTGTGCGCTTCACTTCCCTCGCGCAGCGCCGTCAGACGCGTGATCTTCCGCCCGTACATCTCCACCACTTCGCCTTCCAGGTTGAAAACCGGGATGACCACCGAGCCGTTGAAGTGTTCGTGTCCGCTCTTCCGCAAGATGCCCAGGTTTTCCAGTTGCCCCCGCTGCTCCTGACCCTGCTTGCGGTTCTTGTCCGGGACTCGATAGTTCAGCGTGCGGTTGGCGAAGCCGAGTTGGAACTGCTCGATCATCTCCGCCGAGCCGAGACCGCGCTTGATGAGATACTGCTGCGCTTCCGGCGTCTGCTTCAGCGTCTCGTGATAGTGGCGCACCACCAGCTCCAACAGCTTCTTGTCGTCGAGACTATGCTCGGCCAGCGGCGGCAGCTTCACCGTCGTGGATTCCTTCGGCGGCGGTCCGGGCTGTTTGGCGGCTAAAGGAAGAAAGTCCCGCTTCAACAGTTCCACGGCGTGACGAAAGCTCACCCCTTCGGCGCACATCACCCAGTCGATCACGCTTCCACCTTTGCCGCACGCGCCCTTGCAGTGCCACACGTTTTGCACCGGATCGATGCACAGGCTCGGATTCCGGTCCTCGTGGAACGGACACAACCCCATGAGTTCCTTGCCGTACCGTTTCAGCTTCACTCCCCGCGCTTCCGCCAGCCGCTCAATGGAGACTTCTCGTTTGAACCGCTTGATCTCCTCCTCCGGGATGCGCGCCATTCGTTGCACCTCGCTTTTTCGCGTTTTGGGCCTTTTCCTAAAAACCCTGTCAAGAGGATTTTGGTCCTCTAAAACTGTTGTGTAAAATAATACTCTACGTATACTTACGTCAAGTAGAAAAAATAGCCTCCATTAAACTACGCGCATCATGTCGAAGAGACCTACGATCAAAAAACCACCGCTCGACTTCGGCGGAGAGACCCTCGGCGAACGCCTGGCTCGCTTCAGGAAGCTGCGCGGCTATACCCAAGGGGAGCTAGCAAAGAAGGTTGGGATCGGTCAGGTTCTGGTCTCGGCCTACGAAACGGATCGGCGGCTGTTCTCGGCGGAGATGGCCGTGCGGTTTGCTCTGGCGCTGGATGTGAGCCTGGATGAGTTCCTGCATCCCAAGGCAAAAAAGGTTTCCACGAAAATGCCCAACCGCAGGGTGCTGCGCCGCATGGAGCGGATCGACAGTCTTCCACTTCACCAACAGAACCACTTGCTCAAGACCATCGATGGATTCTTAAAAGGCGCAGGCGTCGCTGTCTGAAAATTCCTGTTCGTGAGGCGTCAGCCTCTCATGGCAGGGCACTCGTTTTTTCCCTTTAGCTGCTGGGTTTCGCTGCCAGCCGCTCTGCCGCTTTCTTCGCTTTCCCGGCGTCGGCCCGGTCGATGATCGCCTGCATCTCTTCCGCCGTGATTGTCTCGCCCTTCGCCACCGTGAAGTGCAGGTTCAGCAGGATCGTCCGCAGCGCCAGGACCTCGGCCAGCAACGTTTGTTCGGCAGGCCTCGCTTGCCCGCCGTGCAGTTCGCGCAGCAACACCTCGCGCACCCATTCGCTCACCGCGCGGCCTCCGGCCCGCGCTTCGAGCTGCGCGTATTCTTCCTCGCTCACTTTTGTCCCGATGGATTTCCTGCGGAATACCGGCTTCACCATGCCAACCCCTCCTTGCGGATCGCAGCGCAGCGTAGCAGGAAGCCTGCAAAATCAACAAGTTCCCCTATAGGAACTTCCGGCGCTCCAGAGCGCCCGGATTTTTCTATCTGGTGCGTTTTCTGTGGTTACCCTACGGGAACTTTCGGCGCTCTGCAGCACCCAACTTGGGGTGACGTGTCATACCGTCACCCGGTGCGAAGCACCGCTCCCCTCCGACGCTCTAGGGCGCTGGTCTCAACCTGACCACGGATCGCATGTTTGGGGCAGTTTTTCGACTACCGAACCCATAGGCGACGGCCAAGGAGCCGTCCTCTATGGAACTCGCAACATTGCTCGTCAGCATCGCTCAGCTCATCGTGGGCGGCATCGCCCTCGGCATTGTGATTCACGACCGCAACCGCAAGTAGGGTTTCAGTGAAGGCAGGCACGGGCGACAGCGCGGCCCGATGCTACCGGTGGCTGACTTTGCTAGAGCCACCGGCGGCAGACTGCGGATTGTTGGACACATCCCCGAAGATCGCCGAGGGAAAATGCTGCGCCAAGAACACCAGCTCAAGGTGTACCAGCGCAAGCAGCGAGGCAAGCCTCTGGGGGGCTTTCGTGTCGGGAGATTCGGCGAGGCGCTCGAAGCCGCGTAGGAACCTCTCTCGCAACGCGGGAAAATCCCAGCGTGCGTGCGGCTCAAAAGCCCAGGTATCTCGCGGAGTGTTGATGACCTTGCAGATGTAGGCGAGAGCGAAGAACTCATCCATACCAGACCTGATCGTGTCCGTTACGTATGTGACTTCTCTTGCGGGAGGGTTCTCGCCCGACTTCACGAGGAAATTATAGAAGTCCCCTGCGATGCGGACTGTTACATGCAGATCCTCTCGGATGTTCGGTTCATCAAAGAAGTCTTCGGAACCCGCTACGATTTGGTCTTCTATGCGTTTAACTTGATCCATTCTCCACTCCAGATAAACCCGAATCACGGAATAACGGGCACTGGCACAGGTATCGGTATTGGGATGGGCAGAGGAACGGGCCTCGGGCCATATATGCTGGGCCAGTTCTGGCGTGGATCGTTGTTTAGCCAGTTCCAAATCTTGATTCCGATATCGTTAAGATCGTCGCCGAGTGATTTGAGCCCGTCCAATATTTTCTTCATATCTTCCGCCGAAATGCACTTAGCAGCCTTAGCGACGGCATTTCGAACGCGGTTCTTGGCTTGCTCGATTGCTTTGTCGTGTTGTCCCGGGTCGCATTTTGTCCCGCCATGCGCCGCGTGCTCTGCCTCGCGTTGCGCAAGGTCCTTCAATGCGTCTGCTAGTTCTGCAAGGGCTTCCGCACACTTAATGAAGCCGCATCCGCTTGGGTCCACGTTGTCAATTGGATCGTTGCCCGCATACGCATAGAAGTTGGTTCCGTTCCCACCAAAGCCCAGAGGGTCTTCCGAAATGAACCTTCCAGCCTGCGGGTCGTAGTACCTCGCCCGGTTGTAGTAGAGATTGCTTTCAGGATCGAACTCGCGTCCGGTGAACTGGAACGAATTTGTGAGCGAACCAGTGGACGCAGTTCGATTTCCGAACGAGTCGAACGTGTAGGTCTGCGCTAGTGCTCCCGCCGCATTCGACAGCGAAGTGACGGAGTCCAGCCCATCCGCTTCGTAGTAGCTCGTCGTGCCGGAGCGCAACATTGCTAGCGCCTCATCAGTGTATTGGGTTCCTGCATAACGAGCCACGGCTGCGCCCGCCGCATTGGTTTCCTCGATCACGTTCTCGTGGTCGTAGGCGAAGATCGAAGTGCCGGAACTGAAGGATTTGTAAATTCTTCTCCCGAAGGGATCGTATTTGAAGCTCACGGTTCCGCCCGAACCGGGTAACGTGACGAAGGTCAGGCGATTCTCGAAGTCCCAGGTGTAGTTCGTCGTACCGGTGGAGTCGGTTTTAGAAGTGGTGTTGCCGTTCGCGTCTAATGCTGACCCTGCCACACTTTTTCCGCTACAGTTCTCCCATCCCCTACGCCAGTTTCCACTTAGCGGAGCCGTTGCACCAAAACAGTGCAACGTTTTTCCTCCGAAAACCCCTGACGCGAGTTTTCGGCTAACTGGGCAGTCGTTGCCGGATGCGTGTTTTGGGGAAGCAAGATCGGCGGCTAGAGGAAAGACATCTTCGCTGCCGAAGAACACGGCACCAGCGTGCGGTTGTTCTTTAGTTGCGTACAGCATTCGATACCCTGATTGTACTTCGGGAGACTGCACGCGGAACAGATTCGCTAGCGGATGTGGCTAGAGTTGCATCACCGAGAGACCGGGTATTTTCTGGAAGTGGCGCAGATTTGCGGTCAGCACGGAAAAACCGAGCGACAACGCGGTCGCACCGATGAGCAAGTCTCCGAACGGAATGACTACGCCCTTACTCTGCTGCTCTCCGTCGAGTTTCCCGGCCAGCATCGCCGTTTCTTTTGTGTACGGGTACACGGTCATGTCTGCCAGCAGTTCATCGAGGAACGATTGACGGTGGAGGCGCAAGGCAGGAGTTTTCGCGCGATAGAGTCCGTGGATGAGTTCCGTCAGGCCGATTGCGGAGAGTGCCGCTTCCTGGTCCCCTGCCGCGGCGACCACGCGCTCGATCAGCCGTTCGACGTTTTCCCCGCGCCGTTCGGCAGCGATGACTACGCTGGAGTCCAGGATCAGTCCCATGCGGGCGGGTCGAGCGGTTCGCGGTGGCTCTCGATAGCTGCCTCTACATCTTTGGCGAAGTCAGCATCCATGACCGCCGTCGAGCCATGTTCTCTGGCAAGGCGAAGAGATTCTGATAGCAGCCGGACATGAGGTTCGGCGGGACGCACCACGGCAACGGGCCGGGCGTTGTCTTCGATGACCACCTCGGCACCAGAGCGCACGCGGGCCATGAGCGAAGCGAAGTCGCTCGCCGCTTCCGCTTCCGAGATGTGGATCACTTCCTTAGCCATGACCTGATTATACATCCGCTACTCCTCCTCTTCTTCGGCTTCCGTTTCGAGCGCAGCCAGCAACTCGGCCTTTTGCTCGTCATCATCCGGGCCGGTGTTTTCGCTCGTCGCAGCCGATGCTTTGCGCTCCAGCGTGGCTCCGGGATGCGTGGCCGCATGGATTTTTTGCAGCTTGCGGATCGCCACATGCGTGTAAATTTCCGTGCTGGAGAGTTCCGCGTGCCCGAGCATCTGTTGGATGTAGCGGAGATTCGCGCCGCCTTCGAGCATCAACGTCGCCATGGTATGCCGGAACGTGTGGCAGGAACCGGATTTTCCCAGGTTCGCCTCGGCGATCAAGTCCCGCGTCAGATTGCTGAGCGCGTCGGGATTGAACGGCTCTCCGTACTGCGTTAAGAAAAGCGTGCCGTCATCCGGCTCGACAGCCAGCAGCGGACGCGCTTCCCGCAGATATTTTCCCACCCACGCCAGCGCCCGCTCGCCGATCGGGATCATGCGGTCCTTCTTGCCCTTGCCCTGGCGGATCGTCAGCGTGGCCCGTTCGCGGTCCACATCGTACAGCTTCAG